>CAWJVI010000001.1:0-53298 GCA_963846245.1 uncultured Acidobacteriaceae bacterium
TAACGATTTCGTCGTTCTTGGTCCGATGCAGCGGGACCAGCTCGGTGAGTGGCCGCGGCGAAATCACCACTCCGGCGGCGTGCACGCCGGAATTGCGCACCAGCCCTTCCAGTTTTCTTGCAGTCTGAATCAGTTCGCGGATCTGGCCGTCTTTTTCGATAGCCTCACGCAGCTGCGGCGAATCTTCAATCGCCTGTTCAATCGTGATGTTGAGCTGCGTCGGCACCATCTTGGCAATGCGATCGACGTCGCTGTAAGGGATGTCCATGGCGCGGCCCACGTCTTTGATCGCGGCCTTCGCCGCCATGGTGCCGAAGGTGATGATCTGCGCCACGTTGTCGCGCCCGTATTTTTGCGTGACGTAGTTGATCACTTCGCCGCGGCGGTTCATGCAGAAATCGATATCGATATCGGGCATGGACACGCGCTCTGGATTCAGAAAGCGCTCAAACAACAACTCATGTTGCAGAGGATCGAGATCGGTGATCCCCAGCGCGTAGGAAACCAGCGACCCGGCCGCCGATCCGCGGCCCGGGCCCACCGGAATTTCGCGCTCTTTGGCGTAGCGGATGAAATCCCAGACAATCATGAAGTATCCGGGGAACTGCATCTGCTGAATGATCGCCAACTCGCGCTCCAGCCGCTGATCGTAGTCGGCGAGCGAATGCTTCAGCTTGCCCTGCTCGCGCAGTGGCCGCAGTGCCTCCAGCCGTTTTGCATAACCTTCGCGCGTGACGTGAACGAAATAACTGTCCAACGTGTAGCCCGGCGGAACATCAAAGGCCGGAAACGGCGTGGCGATTTTTTCCATGCGCAAGTTGCAGCGCCCGGCAATATCCAGCGTGCGGCTCACCACCTGCGGCGCATCTTTGAACACGCGCATCATTTCGTCGTGGCTCTTCACGAAGAATTGCGTGCCCTCGAATTTCATGCGGGCCGTGTCGTGAATCGACTTGCCCGTCTGGATGCAGACCATCACGTCCTGGGCGTGCGCGTCTTCTTCGCACAGGTAATGGCTGTCGTTGGTCGCCACCAGGGACAAGCCGAGATCTTTTTCCAGCTGGAAGAGACCGGGATGAATGCGGTGCTCCATCGCCAGGCCCTTGATCCTGAATCTCGAGAAAGAAATTTTCTTTGCCGAAAATGTCGGCGTACGTGCCTGCGGCCGCGCGCGCGGCTTCGTAGTTCCCTTCCGTGAGCCGTTCGGCAACTTCGCCCTTCAGGCATCCCGAGAGCCCGATGAGCCCGCGGGAATGCTCCGCCAAAAATTTCTTGCTGACCCGCGGCTTGTAGTAAAAGCCGTGCAGCGAAGCCTCGGAGGTGATCTTCACCAGATTGCGATAGCCTTCGTCGTTTTCGGCGAGCACCAGCAAATGGTTATAGGTATCGCCTTCGGGCGGGGCGCGAGTGATCGTCTTTCTTGCAGACGTAAAGCTCGCAACCAACGATCGGCTTCACGTCGAATTTGTGCGCGGCGTTGACAAAGTGCACCGCGCCAAACATATTGCCGTGGTCCGTCATGGCGACGGCGGGCATCCCCAGCTCTTTCACGCGCTGGCAAAGTTTTTCAACATCGCAAGCGCCATCCAGCAGGGAGTAGTCGGTGTGCAGGTGCAGGTGTACGAATTGGGACATGGGCTCCGTTGGATTCTACGTTGAGGTCATTCTAACGGGAAACGTGGAGCATCGAGCGCTCAGTTATCCACAGGAGAAAAGAAATCTCTAGGCCTCAGTTCGGGAGATGTCCATGTGGGAACGGCCGCCCCGGCTGTCCGTCGAGCGGAGCTCGACGCGTTCTTCATCAGCTTATTGGCCTTCGCCAGGCACTCTGAAATTCACGCCGCGGTCCTCGTTGACCTTGGTGGTCGCGGGGATGTCCAGGTCCGAGAGAGGAATCTTCTGCGTCCGCTCTGCCGAGAAACTAAACAGCATGTCGCCGACGATGGCGTAGTTCTGTATTTCTTCTTTGTGCTGATCACGAAAGATCAGCGTAGTGGGCGCCGAGGGAGCAGTGAGTTCTGCGTGCCGGGGCTCGTAAGGAGCCGGTCGCGCGTAAGCGTCCTGATCTCTACCGTCATTATAGTTTTCCCCGTAACCATCAGGCGCGCCCGGTTCGTCAGGACCTTGCTGGTCCATCACATATCCCTGGGCATCACCCTGGTCTGGACCATCGTCATACGACGAAGACGAATCCCACAACCAGTACGGATCGTAGAAGTAGGGATTGTAGTATCCGTACCAGCCCGGATATCCGTAACGCCAGGGACCGACAAAACCACGGTTGCGGATTCGGAAGCGCGCTCCGTCGATCCGGCCCGCATAGTCAAAGCGATTCACAGAGGCAGAGCGGTTCGCCGAGTATGCATGCTCCGGCGGATGGAAGGCCGGAGCGTATCCTTCGCGATCCTGCGTAAGAACGCGCGCCGGAGGCAGAGTGCGCGCCATAGCCTGCTCGGGAACCAGCACTGGAGTTGGATCGAGGAGCGGAAAAGCTGCTATGGCCGCTAAAACTGCTGTGGCCTCCAAAGCTGCCACCGTGGCCGCCACCAGAGGAAGCATGCCCACCTCCATGCTGCGCAAACACAGGCAGCGCAAAGGCCAGCAAGAAGAACGTCGCGAAGGCACAGAGGCGACGCATATATTCCCTATTATAAGCCTGTTTCAGCCCGCTGCAAGGTAAATCACCGGCCTCCAAGCGATTGACCCGGAAGACTTTCTACCGTTTCTTGGTTTTGGCCTTCTTTGCCGGAGGCCTGGGGACGGGCTTCGAGGCGGATTTCGGGGCGGGCTTGGCAGGTGCCTTCGCCGCCGACTTGGTGGACTCGGCCTTCGGCGGTGCCGCAGACTTCTGCGGGGCCGCGGATTTGGCGTCGGGCTTCGATTTGGTCTTGCCATCCGGCTTGGCGGGCGCCGGAGGCTGTGCCGCTGCAGCCGGGACGATCACCGCAGCTTTGCCTTTCCCTTTGCCGACTACCTCGCCCTTTTTCCCGGGCGGTACGGGTGCTGGATCGCCTGCTGCAGCCTTGGCCGCGCGGCCTCGTCTTGGCGGAGGAGGCGGTGGCGGAGGGGGAGGCGCAAACGGCTTCAGGAACTTCAACGTCTCGGTGCGGGAGCGCAATTTGCCGTCGAGCAGCAGCATGAATACATCGCGCGCGATCTTGGGATACTCCGGCAGCTGCGGCGTGATCAGCAGTTCCGTCATTTCCGGCAGCGGAATCCGTTGCTGCACCTGTCGCCACTTGGTCAGGAAATTCTTGATCTTCTGTTCCACCGCCTGTTGCTTCGCGGTGACGGCGAGGAAAAGAATCATCTCCGGCCGCGCCGAGGAAAGCAGGTTCCAGGTGCGCGATGGCGTCGCGGCTTCTTTGCCCGTCAAGCGCTTGGCCAGTTCCTTGGCGTGGGTTTCGATATCGCGCCAGGCATCGACCAGATCCTTGCGCGGAATCAGCTTCCACAAATCCGCGATGTCCTTCTCGGAAAGGCGCGAAGTCAGAAAGTACATCACCGCCGGGCCGGCATCCGGAATCGAGCCCAGGTCGACCATATGCTGGCGCGTCTTCATCAGCTGGCTGAGGCCGCTGCTGTCCACTTTCGAGGTATTCCAATGCGGATGCAGTACTTCCAGCCAGCCTTCTTTTTCGAGGTTCTTGACGACTTGCAGCGGGTCGTCCTCGTGCGCGAGCGCGGCAATCTCATGACCGATCGAGCTGCGCAGGATGTGGTCGATGTATTTGCCTTCCTTGGCGGCATCGTAGCGGGCCTGCGTGCGCTCTTCGATCTGCCAATGGAAACGCGTTGCAAAACGGGTAGCCCGAATCAGCCGCGAAGGATCTTCGAGGAACGAGTAATTGTGCAGGATGCGGATGAGCTTGGCTTCAATGTCGGCCACGCCGTTGAAAGGGTCGAGCAGCAGCCCGCGCGATCCCTCATTCAGCGACAGCGCCATGGCGTTGACGGTGAAGTCGCGGCGGCGCAGGTCTTCATGAATCGTCGCCGGAGAAACAATGGGCGCTTTGCCCGTCTTTTCGAAGCGCTCGGTGCGGGCCATGCTGATTTCCGCGCGCGCATTGCCGGGAAGCGACAGGAAAATCGTCCGCGACTCGTCTTCGAGCGCGGCGACGTGCGCGCCTGCTTTCTCCAGTTCTTTCTGCAGCTTGAGGGGATTGCCCTGGACGGTGAAGTCAAGGTCGCGGATGGTAAAACCGCTGATAATGTCGCGGATAGCTCCACCGGTAAGGTAAAGATTCATTCCGGCGGCGCGGGCAACTTCCTGGATCAGGCTGACTCCTTTGAGTTGATCCGGAGTCAACCGGATTTCCATGGTGTAAATGTAGTCAGCCATTCGTTTTAGAGCGCTTCGTACTTCCTCAAACCAGCCTCAACTGGCCGGTCTTAACCGCCATTCCAGCTGCAGTGCGCGGCCAGTCGCAGGGTCGCATGCGAAATTTTCCACAAGATTTCCACAGCACCCGGGGCCCAAGCCTTCGCTCGCGTATGCAAGTGGCTTAATTCCAACTACTTAGATAAACCGGGGTGACCTTCGACAGATTACAGAAAATAACACAACGTTAACGATTTGGCTACTGCCAAGGTGTATGCCGGGAGTTTTTCACAAAAAGGTGCGAGAATCGGGAGGCGGGCTTCGGGCTTCAGCTGTCGGGTTTCGGCCTGAGGGTCCCGCGGCTGCAGATCAGCGGATAGGGCGTGTCGAGGTCTGCCGAAGCCCGATTGCTGAAGCCCGAAGCCCTGCCAGCAAGCGTCCAAAAGCTGAAGCATGCCAACCACGCACAAAAAAGTCGTAGTCCGCAAGATGGACCGGGACTCAGTCTCTGGCTATGTATCGGCGCAGTTTGTGCAGGATGGCAAACTCGAACTGCTCAACACTTCGGGCACGGTCATCAGCATGGACCTGCGCGAGATCAAGGGCGTCTATTTCGTGCGCGAGTTTGGCGATTCCGAGTCGCTGACCCGCAAGACGTTTACTTCTCGCCCGCGGTCTGAAGGCCTGTGGGTGCGCCTCCGCTTCAAGGACAACGAAATTCTCGAGGGCCTCATGCCCGCCGACCTCACCCAGAACATGCCGGAGGGATATCTGGTGAACCCTCCCGACCTGCGCTCGAACACCCAGCGCATCTTCGTTCCCCGCTCCGCGCTGGATTCGCTGACCGTGCTGGCGGTGATCGGCGCCGCCCGCCGCCGTCGCCGCGACGCCGACGACCAGCGGCAAGTGCCCATGTTCGACGAGTAAGGTTCGAAGAGCAGAGCTTCAAGAGTGGCTCCGCGGACGGCGACGGATCGTGGTGTACGATTTATTCGTTTCGCTAAACATCCCATGAAGCTTTCTGCCATCGCTGCTGCACTCCACGCGCGCCTCGACAACGGTTCGCCGGACACGGAAATCTCCGGGCTCAACGGCATCGACCAGGCAGGCCCGGGAGAACTTAGCTTTGTCTCGAATCCCAAGTATGCGGCCGCGGCGCGCTCGACGCGGGCTTCAGCGGTAATCGTCGCCGAGGACTTCCCTGCCATTCCGGCGGCCATGCTGCGCGCGAAGGATCCCTATCTCAGCTTTGCCCGCGCTCTCGAACTGTTCCATCAGCCTGCTGCACTACGCGCCGGGCGTGCATCCAACCGCGGTCGTACATCCGACCGCGAAGGTTGGCGCGCATGCTCATATCGGACCTTACGTCGTGATCGAGGAAAATGTCGTGATCGGCGAACACGCGGTATTACTGGCGCACGTGGTGATTTATCGTGGAGTCAAAATTGGCGATCACTTCTTCGCGCACGCGCACGCGGTGGTGCGCGAGAACTGCCGTGTCGGCGACCGCGTCCTGTTGCAGAACGGAGTTGTGGTCGGCGCCGATGGTTTTGGCTTCGCCAAGACTGCGGAAGGGCACTGGCACAAGATTCCGCAGCCGGCTCCGGTCGTGATTGGAGACGATGTAGAAATCCAGGCGAACTCTTGCGTCGATCGCGCCAGCGTCGGCGAAACTCGCATTGGCCGCGGCGCGAAGATCGACAACCTGGTGCAGGTGGGCCACGGTTCGAGCGTCGGCGAAGACGCTCTGTTGTGCTCGCAAGTCGGCCTCGGCGGCTCCACGGAAATCGGCGCGCGCGCGATTCTCACCGGACAAGTCGGCGTGGTCGGCCATTGCAAAGTCGGCGAAGCCGCCATCGTCACTCCGCAAAGTGGCGTCGCCAACGATGTCGCGGCCGGAGCATTGGTGAGCGGCGCTCCCGCCGTCGATCACAAATTGTGGTTGAAGTATTCTGCGATTCTGCCGAAGCTGCCGGAAATGGCGCGGGCGCTGCGCAAAAAACTTAGCGAGGGCTGAAGCTGCGAGTTCGCGGAGCGCCGCTCAGAGGCTCCAGCGGCTTCACTGTCCTCGGCGGATTCTTTGTCTCGAGGTATCCGCGTACTACCCAATCGCATCGTGCGACTCCCGGAATCTTCCCATCGAGCTTCAACATTCACGCTCTGGAATTCCTTCGGCAGCCCGCTATCGATCACCGCGCGCACTTTTTCCATCAACGCATTCGCGCGTGCCAAAATCTTTCGGCTCGATCGGAGGGTGGAAAATTACCTGCACCAGTCCAGGCTTGATCGCAAAGCGAGACTTAGGCATGGCGTGGAACGTGCCCACGATCGTGATGGGAACCACCGGCACGCCGCACTCCATCGCCAGATAAAACGGTCCTTTCTTGAAGGGCAGCAGCTTGCCATCGAAAGAACGCTTGCCTTCAACATAAATCGTCATGTTGAGGCCTTGCTGCACGACCGCCTTCGCGGCGCGCACCGCCTCGATGCCGGCATCGCGATTGCCGCGATCCACCGGCACCAGCGATCCCATGCGCATGGCCCGCCCCAGAATCGGAATGCTGAACAATTCCTTCTTCGCCATGACGGAAGTGCGGCGCGGAATCAGCGGAGTCTGGATCGGCGGATCCAGATTCGAAACATGGTTCGTCATGAAAACGTAAGTGCGCGCTTTGTCGAGTTCATCGAGTCCCACCGTCTGCACGCGCACGCCGGTGAGCCACACGCCCCACCAGCATCCCCACATGAACATGCGATAGAGCAGGCGAATGTCGCCGGAAATAAACGTCCAGGGAAAACCGATCAGCGCCGCCACGAGAGCAGCCAGGCCCCAGAAGGCGAGCATCACGACGGTGCGGATCATTATTTGTGAGACTCCGACGCGTGAGACTCTGGGGAGCGAGCGTCCGCTTCCGCTTCGCCTTTCAGCCACGCGGCACGATGCGTGCGCTGTTCGGCAGTGACATTTTCCATATCCTTCAGCTGATAAGAAATTTCCTGGCGGCTGCCAACTTTCCATTTCAGTTCGCGCTCGGCCCCACGACGCGGTCGAGCTTTCACCGCCAGCGTATCGCCGGGCGCGAGGCGCGCCAATTCTTCGCGCGATTCTTGTCCCACAGCCTTGCCCTGAATTTCGAGAATGGTATCGCCCACCTGCAGGCCTGCGTGTTCGGCGTCACTGCCGGCGGTGACTGCGCCCACCACCATGGGGCCATCGAAATTCCGCGATGCGATAAAACCCGCATCGGGCACGTCATTCGTCTCCTGTGTCACCTTGAGTCCAACGCTGTGAAAGAAATCGTTCCAGGGAATTTCTTCAGTTCCAGCTACGTATTTGGCAAAAAACGGCGCCAGGTCCGCGTGGCCGACCGCTTCCGCAGCTTCGCGCACACCGTCGGAATCCGCGAAGAAGCGCCCCTTCTTCGCATAGTTCTGGTTCATCCACTGCATCACCTCGCGTAGCGATGCGTGGTCCTGCGTGGCAGCGCGCACCGCGAGATCGAGCACCACTCCAAGCAATTCGCCTTTGTTGTAATAAGAAATGCTGCGCTCCGGACGCCGATAATAGGGGTCGCCTTCGAGCCAAGCGTCCAGACTGGATTCTTCGGCCGACTGTGTCCGGTGTGCGGGACGCCGCTCCAGTTCAGTGATCTCGCCGCCTAGAAGTTCGAGATAACGCTTCTCATCGAGCAAACCCGCGCGCAGCTGAATCACGCCTTCGGCGGTGCTGGTGACGCCCTCACTGAACCATAGCGCCCGCGTGAAATTTTCTTTGGTGTAGTCCACGGGTTCGAGCGTACGCGGGCGGATCCGCTTCACGTTCCAGAGATGGAAAAATTCGTGCGCCGTCACCGTCGACAGAACCTCGGAGCTGCGAGCGAGCGCGTCGGCGTTCAAATCAATCGCGGTCGAGTAAGCGTGTTCCATGCCGCCGCCCCCAGGCCCGCGCGGAAAGTGGTAGAGAAACATATAAGAATCGAAGGGACGGTCGTTCATCCAACTGGTGGCGGCGGCAACGATCTTATGTAACTGGGCGACGATTTTGGCCATGTCATAGTCGGCGGGCTCCGCATCCACGATCACGCGAAAATGTGCGCCGGCTTCTTCGAAATCCGATTCTTGAAACTTCCCGATCTCCACGGGAGAATCCACCAGGCGGTCGTAATTCTCGGCGCTGAATGCACCATCCGGCAGCGACGCCAGCGGCGTCGCGATGCGCCATCCCTCGGGCACACGGTTGAAGCGCGCCGCCATCGGCGCGTTGCGGGCGTCCACGGGATACATCAGAATCTGCGCCAGATTGAAAAAGGCGTGGTGAGTGTTCAACTGCGCGCCGAACGGGCCGAACGAATCGACGAATATCTGATACTCAACGATCGCGCCGTGCTCGGCTCCGCTGATTTGCCAGAGGCTCTTGTGCAGCTCGCGGACCGCCAACGGCCGCCCGGCACGGTCTTTGGCGCGCACCCAGTTCACGTACTGCACAAAGTCGCGCACCTGGTAGAGCGCGTTCCACACCGGAAGCTGCAGGTCGCGTTGCGCAGAACCCTCAGGCAGAAAAACCTGCACCTCGACGAGGTGCTGCTCCGGCTCGGCCAGCGAGATTACATAGTTCGTGACCGCGGCTGGCGGAGCGAAGCTTTGCGCTGCCGCTGTCCACGCCAGGCAGAGTGCGACGACAAGAATCGCGCGTGTTCCCACAGACGTAAAAACTGATTTGCAACTGACTGAAGTCCTATCCATTCCTTACCCGTTCCTTGCCCGCCACGCCGCCCGACTGGCCGCTCGTGCTCTCGCCCGCGAGTGCCTTCAATCTTGCCGGCAGTTTCTCGTAGATTCCTCCGAAGCCGCCATTGGAAAGAATCGCGACCACATCCCCGCTGCGCATCTCTGGAGCGATGGTCTCGACGATCGCGTCGGCATCGGCCAGGAGCCGCGATCGACTTCCATTCTTCTGGATCTCCGCCGCCAGTTCCGGCAACTCCAACCGTTCGTTTTCCGGCACAGCCTCGGAGCGGAACACTCCCGCCACCACCACTTCATCGGCCAGCGCCAGGCTGCGCGCCAAAGCACTTTGCAACACCCGCCGCCGCAAAGTGTTCGACCGCGGCTCGAGAATCGCCCACAATCGCGCGCCCGCATAGCGAGCGCGCAAGGCTTTCAGCGTCCCAGCAATCGCCGTGGGATGATGCGCAAAATCATCGATCACCGTAATTCCATTTACCTGCGCCTTTACTTCGAGCCGCCGCTTCACGCTCTTGAAAGTTTTCAGCGCAGCCGCGATCTCGTCCTTAGAAATGTCGCAGGCCGCCGCCAAAGCCGCGGCAGCGGTGGCGTTCCACACGTTGTATTCGCCGGCCAGCGCAAACTCAAAGTCTGCCCATGGACTGCCTTCATGCAGCACCGACCACGTCGTTCGCCCGGGCTCCAGCCGCAGATCGCTTACCCGCCACTGCGAGCGCGCGCCGCCACCGTAGCGCTCGACTGGACAAAACGTCTTCGTCAGACAGCGCTCCAGGCTCGCGCTCTCCGTCGCGTCGCCCGCCGCTCCATCAAATGCGACGATGCATCCGCGCCGCGGAATCAGATTCACCAGACGCTTGAATGCCGTCTCCACCGCGTCCAGATCCTTATAAATATCAGCGTGATCAAACTCTACCGACGTAAGAATGATCGAATCGGGAAAATAATGAAGAAACTTCGGACCTTTATCGAAAAAAGCAGTGTCGTATTCATCGCCTTCCACGATGAAGTGCCTTCCCCGCCCCAGATGAAAACTCGAACCAAAATTTTCGGCGATGCCGCCAATCAGAAACGACGGCTGCAAACCGGCGCAATGAAAAATCCAGGCCAGCATGGAAGTGGTCGTGGTTTTACCGTGCGTTCCGGCGACCACCAGCACTTCCTTGCCGCGCAGAAATTCGTCATGCAAAAGTTGCGGCAGCGAGCAGAATGCAAGGCGATGGTCGAGCACGTGCTCGAGTTCAACATTGCCTCGCGAAATCGCATTCCCCACCACCACCAGATCCGGTCGCGGTTCGAGATTGCGGGCATCAAACGGTTGGGACAGCGGAATACCCAAATCCCGCAAAAAATCCGACATGGGCGGATACGCCGCTGCGTCCGATCCGGTCACGCGAAACCCGCGCTGCTTCAGCATCCCGGCGAGGGAGGCCATAGCCGTCCCGCAAATGCCGATCATATGAATGTGTCTGGTTTGCGTTCATGAATTTTTCTTAGGCACAGGGCTACACGCTCAACTAACCGTCACCGCCGCTTCAAGAATCTTCAGCTCCACGTGCCCGTCGCGAACCGTCAACGCCGTCCGCACTCCGAACGGTAACGTGATATTCCCTGCCGTCACATGACCCGATCGCAAACCATACGCCAGCGGCACTCCCAAGTCGCGGACAATTCGCAGGACGACTTCCTGCAGCGTGTAATCCTGGTTCGCATTCTGCACGCAATCGATCATCTCGCCAAAAACAATTCCGCGAACGCCGTCAAGCTTCCCGGCGAGTTTCAACTGCATGAGCATCCGATCGATCTGATAAGGCTTGGCTGCAAGGTCCTCCAGAAACAGAATCGTGCCTTCGGTCTTGATCTCGTAGGGCGTGCCCAGCGAAGCCACCAGAATCGAAAGACATCCGCCGTAAAGAATCCCCTCGGCCGCGCCCTCAATCAGCCCGCTCACTCCAGAATCCGCGCCCAGCTTGAGTTCCCACGCAGCCGAGCTCCCGAGCGCGGCCTGCCATGAAGCCGCATCCACGCCGTCGGCGCGTGCCCAATCTTTCGCCGCCATCGGTCCATGAAACGTTACCAGGCCACCTGCATCCACAAAATACGTGAGCAGCGTGGTGATGTCGCTATAGCCGATGAAAATCTTCGGGCTGCTCCGGATCGCCTCCACATCAAGCGCCTGCAGCAGATAGTTGGCGCCGTAGCCGCCGCGCGCGCACAAAATCGCCCGCACGTCCGGACGGGCAAACATTTCGGCCAACTCGCGAATACGCCGCTCAAGCGAACCTGCAAAGTAAAGATCGCGCTCAAGAATGGAATCAAAATAAAACGGTTTGTAGCCCGCGAGCCGCAGAGCCTCACAGCCAGCGTCGAGTTCGCTTCGCTTGAGATTGCTGGCGGGAGCAATGATGCCGACCGTATCCCCGGGCCGGAGAGCGGGCGGCTTGATGCGCGAAGAGTTTGATCGAGGCATGAAGTCAGAAACCTGTTGCGGCGGACGATCCAATCACTTTAAGACGATCGCTCTTCAAGAAGATTAGTGTAAGAAGATCAATATTAAGATCAAAACTCGGAAGCTCAAAATAAGAAGCTCAATGCAAGAAGAATTCTCCCCGGCACACCAACCGCGCAGATCCGCGCAGAAACACCTGATTGTTTTCCCAGCGCACGGTCTGCATTCCCCCCGGAGCATGCACTTTCACTGGAGATTGCAATCTGCCTGTCGCCATCGCCGCCACCGCCGCGGCGCAAGAACCCGTCCCGGAAGATTGCGTCTCTCCCACTCCCCGCTCGAAAAAGCGAACATGCAGATCGTGCTTGCCTTCAGCCATGACCAACTCAACATTTACACCGTGCTCAAATCTGGAATCGCGCTGAATGTCCGCCGCTTGCACCTGCCAGTTTTCATCGAACCGGTTTACGAAAACCACGTAATGCGGATTGCCCATCGAAACTGGAGTGCCCCTAACTTCGCCAGAGCCGGTCATGATGGTCAATTCTTTCTCGACCTCCGCTTCGCCCATGGCCATCTCAAACTCGTATCCAGAATCGCTGCGCGCGGTCAGAACGCAAACCTTCAATCCCGCTCCGGTTTGAATGTGGATGGTCTCTTTTCCTCGTTCCGCGCACAAGTAGGTTGCCACACACCGCGTGCCGTTGCCGGAAATTTCCGCCGCGGATCCGTCGGCATTGATCAGCCGGATTTCCGCGTCCGCCGTGGCATGCGGAAATATCCATTCCACGCCGTCCGCCCCCACACCCTCATGCCGATCGCAGATGCGGCGGGTAAATTCGGCAATTGCAGCCGGAGCCACTGAATTCCCGATCAACGCACTCCCGATCAATGATCCATCAATCAGCAAAAAATCATTTCCGCAGGCGCTGGCCTTCAGCCACGGAATCACTGCAGACTCAATGCTCACTCCAATTCCACCGGACCCAGCGAAATCACCCCGCCCAGCACGGTCGACGCCTTCAGCCGGCGCAGCAATTCATTCTGCTCACGATGGCATCCGATCACGTCAAACTGCAACCGGATGTACTGTCCCGTGCTTCCGCTTATCACGTTCTGCATCATGCGGTGCTCGACACTCCAGAATCCGGTTCACCTCCTGGCTGATCTCATCCACGCTTGTGCCTTTGACCTCGTAAGTCATCAACAGAGTCTTAAGGTTTAGGTTCTGTTCCAGATAGCCTAAGGAAAACAGCGCGATCAGAATTACGCCGGTCGCAAAAACCGCGGTCAGGTAAAGGCCGCCACCGGTGGCCATTCCCACGCCTGCCACCACGAATAAAGTCGAAGCCGTGGTCAGCCCTGAGGTCAATCCGCGCGTGTGCAGAATCGATCCCGCGCCGATGAATCCGATTCCGGGAATAATTTGCGCCGCGATCCGCGTGTGATCGCCGAGATGTTCCACCGCCAGCACATCCGACAGAATCGTGAACATCGCCGCGCCAAAGCAGATGAACATATTCGTGCGCAGCCCGGCCGGCCGGTGCCGGAGTTCGCGCTCCAGCCCAATGATCCCGCCGAGAATCGCCGCGACCGCCAGCCGCGCCAGAGAATTCACGACGATACCCATCGCCATCTCCTGGTGCAGCAACGAGACAATACTTTGCCAGTTCATTGCGAATGTCTGAGGACCCGAAAACACTGGTAGATAGGGCGCGAACAGAAAAAGCCGCCAGCCAAAAGCCTCTCTCGTGGCTGGATTTTATCACCGCAACTCCCGCCCCGAACCGCAGCTCCACGTTAACCCCGCTGATTACCGCAGACGGTAGAGAATGGCCTGCGGCTGCCCCGTCACTTTGATCACGACCAGCGCTTTGAAACCGCGCCCCTGCACCGCCCGCCAAACTTCGTCGCCGTCGAAAGCCAGCGCGTAATCGGCGAGCGCGGCAGGATTCGCCAGCGCGCGCTCCCACAGTCCCTCGGAATCAGCCGGCTGCCTCCAGACGCGATGATTGCCTTCGTTGATCGTGCGCTTCAGCGGAATCCCCGCCTGCTCCAACGCGCCTGGATGCCCGCCGAGATCCATCAGCAGCGTGGCGTTCGGAGGCAGCGCGTGCAGCCAGCCCGCGACTTGTTTCTCCAACGAGACCCGGCTGTGCATGTTGATCGCCGCCTCGCTGTAGCAGATCGGCCCGGCCCGCCAGATGAATCCGTAACTCACAACCACGATCCCGAGCAATCCCAGAAGAGCCGCGCGCCGCCACATCTTTGGCCATTGCTTCGATCGCGCGGCTGTGTGTGCCAGTATCCCGACCGCAGCCGCAAACGCCGGCAGCAATTGCAATCCATAACGCACGTTGTAATGCGTGAACGGCCACCACGCCGGGATAAAAATCGGCACGCCCCCGTAAGCGATCGAGAGCGCATAAAACGGTATGGGGACCAAAAGAAAAATCAGCGGCCACCGCGACGGCGATATCGCGTGGCCAGGCGTCTTATCTTTATCCAGCGGTGCGACCCCGCGTTTTCGGCGATCAGAGATCATTACAACCACCGCTCCCAGCCCCAACACAATCCACAATCGTTGCAGCCACTCGTTCTCCGCCAGGTTCGCCTGCGCCGACTTGAGAAAGTACAACCCAGCCACGTAAACATTCCCAGTCCCCGGATGCCCTTCCGATCCCGCACTCTGCGTCCGCTTCTCAATCGCCTTCGCCGAATAAGGCCCATTCTCAAACTCCAGCGGATTGCGATAGACAATGCCGTTGTACGCCAGCCAGAAACAGGCGCAGCCGCCGCAAGCAAAATAAATTTCGCCGTCGCACTTCGCGACGGCAAGATAACACTGGCTGCCCCACCCTTCGCGGTTTTCGAAGGGCGGGAATCCCGACTGCCGGCTTCTTTGAAGCAGTGGATCGCCACCGCCCCCACCACCATCGCGACAGCCAGAAACCATCCGTCATACCGCGTCAAACACGCCGCAGCCAAACATAGTCCACACTTGGTAAGCGCCCGCGCATCCCCACGCACAAATTCGCTGAAGAACACCACCGCCCAAATAAACAGCGCCAGATACAGCGCCTCACCCATCGCCGTACCCTGCATGTAAATCAAGTTCGGATTCGCGCCATAAACCGCGGCCGCCGTCCATGCCGCAACTCCTGCCGCACACCGGGTTCTCCATCCGGCGACAAAACTCCGCTCGAGAAAACTCCGCGCATCAGCCGGAACATCCCGATCACGCCGAACACATACGCCACCATCGACGGAATCGAGCCGCCGACCCCGCGCTGCCACATTTCGTTTGAAATCAAGAAACGGAATCATCAGCAGATGCGGCAGCGGCAGCCAGACAGTGCCCAACTGCAGCAGCCCCGGAGTTCTGGAATCGAAAACGCGCCGCGCAATGTTGATGTGAGCGACCGCGTCGCCATAGAGCAGCACATCGCCGTGCCGGAAATAAAACAGGAAGGAAAAAACCGAAACCCACACCGCCAGCCATGCCAGCACCCTGACTTCAGCATCCCAGCGCGAACTCGCCGGCGCCTTCATGGCTGATACCTTAACCGTCGATCGTTGGGAGGAGGGCACGTTGGTCCTGTACAGGAGTTATGCCGCGGTTCATTTCAGCCGATCGGAAGCTTAATCCAAGTGCGTCAATTCGCGGAACACCTGAAAACGCTCTTCGATCTCTTCGCGCGTCAGCGCCTGCAACCGTTCCGTGCCGAACCGCTCCACGGCAAACGATCCCATCACGCCGCCGTAAAACAGCGCCCGCTTCAACACTTCGCGATTCAACTGCTCCTGCGAAGCGATGTAGCCCATGAATCCTCCGGCAAACGAATCGCCCGCTCCGGTCGGATCCTTCACCTCTTCAATCGGCAGCGTGGGCGCGCGAAACGGATGCCGCCCAATCCCAAACGCGCCTTCGCGGAAAAAAATGGTCGCGCCATATTCCCCATGCTTGATCACCAGCGCCTGCGGACCCATCGCCAGCACCTTGTGCGCCGCCCGCGGCAGGTTGCTCTCGCCCGCCAGCATTTTCGTTTCCGTATCGTTGATCAGCAGCACGTCCACCAGCTTCAGCGTCTCACCGAGCTCCTTCGGCGTGCCCTGAATCCAGTAATTCATGGTGTCGCAGCCGGTCATCCGCACCGCGTGCATTTTGCGCCGTACCTCCGCCTGCAGCGTCGGCTGGATATTTGCCAGGAACAAAAACTCCGTATCCTCGTATTCCTTAGGAATGCGCGGCTGGAATTTTTCGAACACGTTCAGATCGGTGAACGTCGTTTTCGCCTCGTTCAAGTTCTCGCTGTAATTTCCGCCCCAGCGAAACGTTTTGCCCGCGGCGCGCTCGATACCCCGCGTGTCGATCCCACGCTTCTTGAAAACAGTTTCCTGCTCCGCGCCAAAATCTTCCCCCACCACCGCGACGACGCGCACCTTGGTGAAATAACTGGCCGCCAGCGAAAAATAAGTCGCCGCTCCGCCCAAAATATTTTTCACGCTGCCCGAAGGCGACGCAACATCGTCAAACGCAACCGAACCCACGACAAGAATGCTCATTATGAATGCCGAAACCCTCTCTGTTAATCAATTGCGAGCGGATCGTGGCTAGTGATTAGTAAAATCTTTCAGACCATTGGTTTTACTGGCCACTAGCCACTCATCACTGGCCACTGCTTTTTAGAATCAACTTCAACTTCTTCTTCGTCGCTGCCGGAATCTTTTTCGGATCCGTCAGAATCGCATGGGCCAGCGCCGACCCGCATTTGCACGAGCGCTCGTGCGGCATCGCCGCCACAGTCGCGCGCACCACTTTCGTCGCGTTCTCCGCATTCTTCAGCAACACAGCCACAATCTGATCCACCGTCACCGAATCGTGGTGCGGATGCCAGCAGTCATAATCCGTCACCATCGCCACGGTCAGGTAGCAAAGCTCGGCCTCGCGCGCGAGCTTCGCCTCCTGCAGGTTGGTCATACCGATCACGTCCATGCCCAGCGCGCGATACACATTCGATTCTGCCCGCGTCGAAAACTGCGGACCTTCCATGCACAAATAAGTTCCGCCGCGCTTACCCACCACGCCGGCCGTCGTTGCACGCCGCCTCGACGACGGCCGCCAACTCCCCGCACACTGGATCGGCAAACCCAATGTGCGCCACCACGCCGCCGCCGAAAAAGGTATCCACACGATGCCGCGTACGATCGAAAAACTGATCGGGAATCACAAACTCCAGCGGCTTGTGTTCTTCCTTCAGCGATCCCACGGCGGAAATCGAAACGATCCTGTCGACTCCCAACTGCTTGAACCCGTGAATATTCGCGCGAAAATTCAACTCGCTCGGCAGAATGCGATGTCCGCGCCCATGCCTCGCCAGAAATGCCACCTTGCGTCCCTCCAGCGTCCCACACACATAGGCGTCCGAAGGCGCGCCAAATGGCGTCTTCACTCGCACTTCTTTCGCGCGGCTTAACCCGGGCATCGAATACAGCCCGCTACCGCCGATGATTCCAATTTCCGCCTGTGCCACCGATCCCCCAGAAGAATTCGCCGCCTAGAGCCAAACCTGCGATTATACAAGACTCTCCGTGTCCCTCTGTGGTTCAAGCCTTTCCGGTCGTGGTGCAGTTTGAATTCCACAGGGGTAGCAATCGGGTTCAGCCTGTGGGAAACTGTGGGCATGGCAAAGATAACAACGGGTCAGATAGTGATTCCAGAGGGGCTCGTCGGAGTGTACAGGGTTGTGTCCCTTTCCCCAGACGGCCAAACGGCTAATATTGAGAAGTTCGACGTATCAAAGCAAAAATCAGTAGGCGATCCTATTCGTTCAGTCGCATTGAGTAAGCTGAGTGCGTACAAGGAAGATGCCAGCCAAGCTGCCGCTAGGATCGTTAGGGAAGCCACTACTGAAGACTAGCCAAGCCGCTGCTCGGATCGTGAGAGAAGCTACAGAGAATCGGTAGGAACTTCCCAATCTTTAGGATCGTCAAAAAGAGTTGGGTTTTCAGGATAGACCGGGGCAATCTGGTCTAACTGTTTATGAAATTCGTCGTAATCAACATGGAGTTTCATCAAGCCAACCACCATGCCGAGGTGAAGTAGCAGCTCTGGCTTCCCGAGTTCTTCGCTTGTCCATGAATGCAGTTTATTGCTTGGGCTGCCACGCTCGCTACGCGACAGCTACGATACCGCCATTCTTGTTACTGGTGATTCCGATCTTGTGCCAGCAGTTGAGTCTGTTTTTAGGTTGAAGCCCGGAAAGCGGATCGTTCCTGCATTCCCGCCTAATCGGTACTCTAAAGAATTGGTCGATTTGACCAGAATACAGCCAATTAGAATTTGGGAACCACTATTGAGAAAGAGCCGCCTGCCAGATGTTATAAAACGGGAAGGAGTGCCCGACATTACGTCAGCAACCACTGCCGCTATCAAAGTGCCTGTCAAATAATTCAAACTGCACCACTACCGCCTTTCCTTCGCGAACCTTAGCGCCCTTCGTGGTTGAAGATTTTCGATTTCAGATTTCGGTGTTCGAGGTCAAGCGCGCGACCCGCTACAATCTTTCCATGCAAATCCGAGTCCTCATCGCGCTCGTCCTGGTCACCGCCGCATTCGCGCAAGTCGTCCCCAAATCTGTCACCCTCCCCATCACACTCGACCACGACCGCGTCGTCATCGACGTCTATCTCCCACTTCCCGACGGCACCACTAAACGGGTTCGCGGATGGGTCG
Source organism: uncultured Acidobacteriaceae bacterium (assembly GCA_963846245.1). Classification (GTDB taxonomy): domain Bacteria; phylum Acidobacteriota; class Terriglobia; order Terriglobales; family Acidobacteriaceae; genus Sulfotelmatobacter. Next base: position 18,250 of record CAWJVI010000001.1, read on the forward strand.
ACAACGGCAATCCCGATCTCACCATGTCGCGCCGCGCCGCCACTCTCATGGGACTCAACGTCACATGCGACGACAAAGCCTGCACCGCTCCGCCGCCCGCCGCTATCATGCTCGGCGATCCGAAGAACAGCATGCCAATCCCACTCGGGAGCGTCAAAGAAGTAAAAATCCCGCTCAAGCCAGTCAGCGCCGCCTCTGTGATGGTTCCCGGCATGTCGGCGGAAATTAATCTCCCCGCCTCCGTTCTCCGCCATTACGACGTGCTCATTAATTTCCCAGACCGCGAATTCACTATCGCTCAACCCGGAACCCAGAAGTTCAAAGGCATCAGCAGCAAAATCCTCGTCAACGCCGAGAACGGTCTCATCCAAGTCCCGAGCCAGATCGAAAACAAGAAATATAATCTCGCCCTCGACCTAGGCTCTTCGATCAGCTTTTTGTCGCAGGATTTTTCCGATAAGCTGCAAGCCGCTCACCCCGACTGGCCACACATCACCGGAGCCATTGGCCCCGCCAATCTGTGGGGATCTTCGGAAGAGCCTGCCTGGAAACTGCTCCGCGTGGATCGCCTGCAATTCGGTCCGCTCTATCTCACCAGCGTCTCGACCGCAGCGCTTCCGAAAGATGGAATGGAGTGGTTTGAAAAACGCAACGGCGCAGCCACCATCGGCCTGCTGGGGTCGAACGCCCTGCTCAACTATCGCATCGGCGTCGACTACGCCCACTCCACCGTCTACTTCGACATCGGCAGCACGTTCCGAGCGCCCGATTTCGACGTCATCGGACTCACCCTCCGCCCCGAAGACGACGGCCGATTCACCATCCTCGGCATCGCCGACTTCGACGGCCAGCCGTCCCTCCCCGGAACGCCCGACGGAATTCAAGTCGGCGACCACCTCGTCGCCGTCGACGGCATCCCCGTCCCCGACTCAACCATGGGACAAGTCTGGTCAATGCTCGAAGGCACTCCCGGTCAGGAACGGAAACTCAGCCTCGAACGCAACGGCAACAAGTTTGACGTCGTCGCCCACGTCCAACATTTTCTAGGAGAATCACCAGACGAGAACAACAGCAAGAAGAAATCATCAAGGAAAAACTGAAACGCCTGACCGTGAGAAGATTCTTTGACTCGTTCCGGCGCTCTCCAGTCTGTCATGGCCGAGCGAACTGACATAGATTCGCGAAGCGAACCAGTGCACGCAAGTCGAAGGATTCCTCGCACTCCTGCCAGCTGAATTCCAAGGAATTTCCGCCACGACTCGGCCCGGCCTCGCCGATCGCTCCGCGGGCCTACGCAGCCTCCGCATTATTTCGCAGCCATCGCCCCAAACACTTCCCGCTCCAGCGTCGCCGTCGTCCCCGCATCCAGACTCTCGCTCACCAGCACGGTATCGCCCTGCTCCTCAATCACCACCGTGCCTTCCTCGGTAGACCACGCGTGCCGCCCTTTCAGCGGAACCACCTTGAACACGTTATGTTTCGCTGGCGATCCTTCGCTCCCGCCTCATCAGCCCCAGATTTCGCGCCAGCAGATTCTCGCCGACCCGGATTTCCCGGATGCCGACGCTCCCGCAGCTCGCCCCCCGCAGCACCCCCACCTCATCCGCCTTCTTATACCGCTTCGCGAGCGACCGCGCATAAATTCCCGCAAACTCCTCAGCCTTCTCCGCGCTCGACCACCGCGACACATAGAGCAGCCCCAGCGGCGCAGCCGCATCTCCCTTAACCCGCGCCGCGTAGTAATATCCGCCGCGCCACTCCGGATAAAGCCACTTCGCCAGTTCCTGATTCGCGTATTGCTCGATTAGCACCGCCACATCGAACTCGCCCATCGCGCCAATATCGAACTTTTTGTAGTTTCTGAAGTCTTCTTTGAAATTCGGCACCCGCATCGGCTCAATCTTTTCTCCCGAAAGATAAGTCTCCGGCTCCATAATCTGCCGCGTCGTATGCGGAGGATTCGCCAGCACCCCGGCAAACGCCTTCTCCCGCCCGCCTTTCTGCATCAGCTTGATTTCAAACTCCAGCCCATAGCGATAAGGAAATGTCAGCGACTCCTTCAGGAAAATTGGCGCGTCCTTGAATACCGTCGAATCCGGAGTGCCATTCGTCATGCTCGACTCCATGTCGTCCACCAGATCCGGCGAATCCACAATCGACTTCCCCACTGGAGCCAGCGCGTACTGCAGCATCACCGCCTCGGCCTGTCCTTCAACCACGGCCTGTCGCGCATTATCCACTTCATCGTTTTCAATGTCGAGTCGCCGTGGGATTTTTTCTCGACTCCGCCAGATCTTTTTCGCCTCGGCTCATCCACTTGTCGAGTCCCACTGCCTGATCCTGCAGCGCGTGCGTCAATTCATGCGCCATCACCGGCTCCTGCTCTTCCATCGGAACCCAGTCCAGCAAGTGCACCGTCTTCGTCTTCGGATCGTAATAACCCGCAACCTGCTCGCGCAGCAACGCGACCAGCAATTTCTCCAGATCGAAGTCGCGCGGCAGCAGCCCAAATTTCTTCAGCACCAGCTCCGATCGCCGCAGCCGCTGCGTATCCTTGTCGTCTTTGTTCTTGGTGAGGTAGGCTGACCACTTCTTCCCGGCTGGTGAGCTTGCGTTTCACTTCTTTCTTCACCGCCAGCCCAGTCTGCTTGCTGTCAAACTCCAGAATCTCGTCGACAGAATGAAAAAGTTCCTCCGCCTGCCGCGGCGTGATCTTGGTTTCTTCTTTAGTTTGTGGAGCGGCGGTGGTGGATGCGGGCGACTCGCCCGCGGTTTTTTGACCTTGGTCTTGCTTTTGATTTTGACCTTGGTATTGCTGCCCGCTCTGGTCCTGCGCCCCCGCCCATCCGCCACTCGCCATCGCCAGCAGCACAACCGCGCAAAACCGCCACAAAACTCCCTGTCCAAGCCTCTTAACGCGATTCATTCGCCTCTTAACGTTATTCATTAGGATCGAGTCTATCTTGTTTCCCTATACTCCTTTCAAGTTCACAAACAGGCAAAAGGACATGACCACAAACGCGCCCATCAATCTTTGGAGTTCCGCCGACCACGTCCGCGACTACCTCGAACGCGCCGATTCCATCTCGCACCGCACCGAAGGCGAATCCGCCATGCTGGAATTCATTCCCGAAAACACTCACCGCATCCTGGACCTCGGCACCGGCGACGGACGCCTGCTGGCACTGGTTAAAAAACATTTGGCCGCGCAGTCATTGGCGAAGCGGACACGCCACCAACCCGAAGCCGTAGCCATCGACTTCTCCCCGTCCATGCTGGAAGCCGCCCGCCAGCGCTTCGCTGCAGACTCCTCGGTCACCGTCGTCTCTCACAACCTCGACGAACCGCTGACCAGTCTGGGGCCGAGCCTCGGCAAGTTCGACGCCGTCATCTCCTGCTTCGCCATTCATCACGTCGTCCACGAACGCAAACGCGCCCTCTACGCCGAGATCCACGACCTGCTCAACCCCGGCGGCGTCTTCTGCAACCTTGAACACGTGTCCTCACCCTCGCCTCGCCTGCACGAAGATTTCCTGCACCGCATCGGCTATACCATAGAAACCGAAGACGCCTCCAACAAGCTGCTGGACGTGGAGACGCAGTTGCAATGGCTGCGCGAACTCGGCTTCGTCGAAGTGGACTGTCACTGGAAATGGCGAGAATTGGCGCTACTGGCGGGCAAGAAGCCGTGATCTATTCCGCGCTGTCATCCTGAGCGTAGTGGGAAGTGCGCAAAACGCACTTCCCGCGAAGTCGAAGGACCCCTAGCATCTTCACGCAAGTCGGCCCATCGTGGAGTTCCCACCACAGGAGCCAGGCCGGATCTGCAGTCCCTAGAGAAAATTCCCTGACGCGCCTCTGGCAGCTCAAATGGCTATAGGGACCTTCGACTGCGCGCGCCGATTCGCATTCGCGAATCGGCGCACTCCGCTCAAGATGACAATGTGTTTAAGAGCGGCTGACGAAATCCGCGACCCAGTCCGCCGCTTCCCGCGTCCCGAGCGGCCCGCCTATATCCTGCGTGGTCTTCTTCTGCCGCACGGCTTCGAGCACCGAGGCTTCAATTTTTTCGGCTTCCCGCGTCAGCCCCAGATGCGCCAGCATCATCGCCGAAGTCAAAATCGCTCCGAACGGATTCGCCACGTTCTTCCCCGCAATCGGCGGAGCCGATCCGTGCACCGGCTCGAACATCGACGTTTTCCCGGGATGAATATTTCCGCTCGCCGCCATGCCCAGCCCGCCCTGCAGGCCCGCGGCCAGGTCGGTAATGATGTCGCCGAACATATTATTGGTCACGATCGACGTCAAACTGCCGCGGATCGCGCACCATGAGCATGCACAGCGCGTCCACATACATGTGCTGCGCCGTGATCTGCGGATACTCTCCGCCCACTTCCTTGAAAACGCGCTGCCACAGCCCGCCGGCGTGGGTCATGGCATTCGACTTGTCGCACATCAGCACTTTATTTCGCCGCGAGCCGTCCAGCTTGGTGTGCCGTTCGCAATACTCGAACGCGTAACGAATCACGCGCTCGACTCCTTTGCGCGTGTTGATGTCTTCCTGAATCGCGATCTCATCCGCCGTGCCGCGCTTGAACACGCCGCCCGCGTCAGTATAGACGCCCTCGGTATTTTCGCGGATCACGACGAAGTCGATGTCTTTCGGTTCAATTCCCTTCAGCGGGCACAGCGAGCTATCCAGCAACCGCACCGGGCGCACGTTGGCGTATAAGTCCATCTGGAAGCGCATCCCGAGCAGAATTTCTTTGGCATGAACATTCGACGTAACCCGCGGATCGCCGAAGGCTCCGACCAGAATCGCATCGAAGTCGCGACCCAGCATCTCGAAGCCATCAGGAGGAACAGTCATACCGTCGCGCAGGTAACGGTCAGCGCCCCAATCGAATTCGGAGAGTTCAACCTCGGCGCCTGTGGCCCGGATGACTTTGACAGCCTGCGGGATGACGTCGCGGCCAATGCCATCCCCTGGAATGATCGCGACGCGCTTCGTGGACGATGCCGACGGAGGAGTGATGGAATTCACGGCAAAACGTTAGCATAAGCCGGGGCGGGAAGTCAGGGCGTGAAGTAAGAGGTTAGAAGTCAGAGTGAAGAAGTAACGTCTGCCGGCTTCAGCAATTTCATGAGGGCTGCGCTCGGAGAGACTGGAAAGAGAAGTGAGGGTTCAAAAGAGCAGAATAAGAAATGGGGACAACCACCAGGCGAAGCAGGAGACGAAGGAAGTTATCGCCCAGCTATAGATGGTGGCGCAGAAATCCCGGTCGAAAATGGCGACTTCCTCGTGCTGCCTGCACCGCAGGATCGACGCCAGGGCCCTTAGTAATCCCGTGGTGCGATTTTTACGGGGCGAACCAGCCTCCGGGTCGCCAAAAGATTTCCACAGGGCAAGATCGCCTTTAATCGCATTCTTGATTATCTTCGAGCTAAGTCGTTGAATCTTGGTGCAAGTTGTTAACGCTGCGTGGAAGTTGTTGAGTCTTGGTGCAATCGTTGAGAGTTCGTGGAAGTGATTGAGTCTGCGTGCAAGTGCTTGATTCCACGTCGGGCGGTCGTGTGGGCAGGATTGTGTTGCGCCGGCATTCCCTTCGGCGTCTCAGAGCAGGCTTGCCCGTGGCCTTTGACTTGGTTCTTGATTATGAGGACGGGCTCTTGCCCGTCCCTTTGACGTTGTTTCTTGATGACGCTGTTTCTTGACGACGCTGTTTCTGATACGCAGGAATTGCGTCGAGTAAAAGTCAAAAGCGACGGACAGGAGTGCCCGTCGCTACACAAGCGAAAAATTCCTGCTCGCCCGCAGCCTCCGCTATAATCGAGAGATCACCATGGGCATGACTGTGTTGCCGACTTACGTGGAAGGCCTGGGGGCGTCTCGCATGGGCGAGTACCGCGGCGCGACGACTGCCGCTGCGTTCTCTGATCCGGCGAGCGAGCTGGCCGCGTTGCGCGCGGGTTGCGGCGTTTACGATTTGGGTTTCCGGGCGAAGATCGCTCTGGGCGGCAAAGACCGCGTACGCTGGCTGAACGGCATGGTGAGCAACAACATACGCGACCTGGCCGCGGGACATGGCGTGTACGCGTTCATTCTGAATCCGCAGGGACACATCCTCGGCGACCTCAATGCTTACAATCGCGGCGAGACGCTGCTGGTCGATACGGATCGCAGCCAGGCGGAAAAGATTCTCGCGATCTTCCGCAAATACATCATCATGGACAAAGTCGAGGTCAGCGATCTCAGCGAGCAGTTGACCGCTCTCGGCGTCAGTGGGCCGAAAGCGCGCGACGTACTGGCGGCGTGTGGATTCGAGTTGCCGGAACTGGTTGCGCTGCCAGCAGGTGACATCCAGCTTCACGACAAGAAATGGCGTGGCGTGGATTGCACGCTGGTGCGCAGCGGCGAGAATTCCTACGAGATATGGCTCGCGCCGGGTGAAGTGAGAAATCTGTGGGACGCGTTGACGGCTGCAGGTGCAACTCCGGTGGGCGCCGAAGCGCTGGAGACGCATCGCATCCTCTCGGGCGTTCCGCTCTATGGTGTGGACATTCGCGAGCGCGAGTTGCCGCAGGAAACTGAACAGGCTCGGGCGTTGAGTTTTACCAAGGGATGCTACATCGGGCAGGAGATTGTCGAACGCATTCGCGCGCGCGGCAACGTGCACCGCATGTTTACCGGCTTTGTGGTGGAGAATGGCGCTCCGGTCGTACCCGGCTCAAAGATTGTTGCGCGCGATGCCGCTGCTGCCGAGAAAGAAGTTGGTGAGGTGACCAGCGTCGCTTCCCCGCCCGGAGAGCGTGCTCCCGGAGAGTCCGGTCGAAGCGTGGCGCTGGGATATATCCGACGGGAAGCAGGAGCGCCGGGGCGCGAGGTGACGATTGGTGCGGCTGCGGCGAAGGTTGTGAAGTTGCCGTTTGAGGAAGGTGTTTGGGGATGAGCGGGGGCTGGTGAAGTAAATCCTGGCTTTCCGCAGCACGAATTCCCACTTCTCGCAAAAAACGCGAGAAATGGGGCACCCTCCGCGGATTTGGTTTTCCACATGTGCGGATTTGGCTTCTGGAATTTTCGACAGAATGTTTGAGGATGAAATTTTATGGCTCATAAGAAACATGAACAATCTAGTTTCACGGTGACCGACCGGCGGTTGTTTACGTCGGACGGGGCGCTGCGCAGTGAGGTGGTGGAAGAAGTGGAATCGGCGCCGCAGCCGCCACCGGCTCCGCCAGCGCCTGTGGTCGAGGAATCCGCGAGGGTGGTGGAATCTCCGGCGCAGAAGCCCGAAGCTAATGCGGACACGGTCGAGCGAGCGCGATATTCCGCCTCCACCCAGCATGGCCGAGCAGGATGCACAGGCGGCTGCCTACAAGCAATCGGCGCGCGACGTGGATTCACAGGTGGAACTCAGCGGGCACTCGGCCAAAGAGTTCGAGATGACGTTTGAGCGTTTTCTGGCGTCGCTTTATATGACCGCGATGCTGCAGTTGGGGATGATGCGGGAGCAGGGATCAGCAGCCGCGCGTGGACCTGATCGGGGCGCGGCAGACTATCGACACACTGAGTCTGATTGGCGAAAAGACCAAGAACAACCTCACCGTCGTCGAAGAAAACTTTCTGCAGAACAGTCTTTACGAGCTCCGCATGGCGTATGTGGAGGTCACGAATGCGCTGGCTCGTCCGCCAAAACCGGGGCCGGCGGCGGGAGCCGGGGTGAGATGAAATACGTGAGAAAGTACGCGAGATAAGAAACGCGAGATGAATAACGTCAGATGAAAGACGCCTGGCGAATCAGCTCAGGATGAAACCGCTCGGGGAAAGTAACAGAACTACGAAAGCGAAATCATGAAAGCTACTCTCACCGTGCTGGGCAGCGGCACTTCCATGGGTGTGCCCACGCTGGGGTGTGAGTGCGCGGTGTGCCGCTCGACCGATCCGCATGACAAGCGCACCCGGCCGTCGGTGATGATCGAGTACGACGGCAAGGTCGTGCTGATCGATACTGCGCCGGATTTCTACACGCAGGCCCTGCGCGAAAATATCAAGCGCGTGGACGCAGTCCTCTATACCCACACCCACGCCGACCATATTCTGGGCATCGACGATCTGCGGCCGCTCAGCTTCAAGCACAAGCCGGGGAAGCTGCCGCTCTACGCGCGTCCGGATGCGGCGGCATTTCTGCGGCGGATGTTTACCTACATTTTTGACGGCGACTATAAGTATGGGAGCTTGCCGCAACTGGAATTGAAACCGATTGACGGGCCGGTCGACGTTCTGGGCGCGCGTTTCGAGCCGGTGATTCTGATTCACGGCGAGAACCAGATTTGCGGTTACCGTTTCGGATCGGCGGCGTATCTAACCGATCACAGCGAGATTCCGGAATCGTCATTCGATCAATTGCGCGGTCTCGACATTTTGTTTCTGGATGCGCTGCGGCACAAGCCGCATCCGACGCACTCGACGGTGCACAATTCGTTGCGGATTGTCGAGCGGGTGAAACCCAAGCGCGCGTTCTTTACGCACATCTGCCACGACCTGGGCCACGAAGCGACTAATGCCTCGCTTCCTCCGCATGTGCGGCTGGCGCATGACGGGATGAAATTGGAGTTCGAGATCTAAAGGGCTCTGGCAGTGGCCAGGGACCAGTGAAACCTTACGGACACGTGGCCTTGAGCAAGACACTGTCGATTCACAGCTACTAACACCATGCACATTTTTCACACACTTGACGACATTCCCGCGGACTTTGGGGCGACGCTGGTCAGCGTAGGGAATTTTGATGGGGTGCATTGCGCGCATGCGCACGTGTTGCGGGAGATTGTGGCGCGGGCGCGGGTGAGCGGGGCGAAGGCCGTCGCGGTGACGTTTGAGCCGCATCCGGCGCGGATTCTGCGGCCGGAATCTACTTTAAAGCTGTTACGCCGACGGCGGAGAAACTCCGCCTGCTGGAAAGCGCTGGCGTGGATGCGGTGCTGCTGTTGCCCTTTGGGCGCGATCTTTCGCTGATGACTCCGCGGCAATTTGCGGAGCGCATTCTGAAGAAGAAGCTGCATGTGCGCGAAGTGCATGAAGGGTACAACTTCCGCTTCGGTCATAAGGCCGGGGGCGATATCCATATGCTGGCCGAGTTTGGGCGCGAGATGGGATTCGAGGTGAAGACTTATCCCGAGATGAAGCTGCGCGGCGAGACCGTGTCGAGCAGCCAGATTCGCAAGCTGATGAGTGAAGGGCGGGTGAGCCGGGCGCGGCATTTGCTGGCGCGTCCGTTTTGCATTCTGGGGACGCCGGGACGCGGGCGCGGCTACGGATCGAAATACACCGTGCCGACGATTAATCTGGCGCGCTATGAAGAGCTGGTTCCGCAGGATGGCGTTTACATTACTTGTACGCGCGTGGGCGCGGAGCAGTTTGAGTCAGTGACGAACGTGGGGAATCGTCCTACGTTTGGGGCGGAGTTGTTTGCGGTGGAGACGCATCTTCTGAATTTTCATCCCATTGAGTTGACGCCGGAGACCGAAGTGGAGATTTGTTTTCTGGAACGATTGCGCGAGGAGATTAAGTTTCCCTCGGTGGAGGCGTTGCGGGAGCAGATTGGGCGTGACGTGGGGACGGCGCGGAGATATTTTCGGTTGCTGGGGCGAAGCGAGCGGAGTGTAGTTCTTTTTATCCGAGGCGTTTGTGGCAGAAACGGCAAGGCAACTGCTCATCGCGGAGAACGCCGAGGACGGCCGCGGAGATCGCGGAGAAGAGGCCGATTCTAGCCTCGAATCTCGCTAATGCGGCAGGTAGCCTGACTCCATGGGGCGCTTGCCGTCGACCTGCACCACTCGGATACTGCCGTCTACGGAGTGCACCTCGACCAGGCCGATGGCGCCCGGTTCGGACTGGACGGCTTTGAGAACGTCAGCATCAGTATCCACGAGTACGATGGAATCTTTGTGCGTGGCCAGGACGGTCTGCCACTCCGCGGCGGAGAGTTTGTTCAGGTGCTGCAGGGTTTCGGTTTCTCCAGGAGAATCTTTATGGAGGACCAGGACGAGGTTCTTGCCGTCGGGCCACTTCTTAATTTCCGCGCGCAGAATTTTCGCCAGGTGCGCGGCGGTGACGTTCTCCACCGGATTGTCTTTGTTCACCACCACTGCCATGTGGTGGGCAAAGCAGGGCGCAATCGAAGCGCAAAGAAATGCCAGGACGCAGAATGCGGAACGGGCTCTCATCACAAAAACCTCACTCTAAGCAGAATCGTTCGATCGGGATCATCCAATCAGATCATCCAATCGGTTCATCCAACCAGCATGAGTAGAGCGTAGCCAAGAATCGGCGCTTCGGATGTAAAAACCTTGTCAAAAGCAGCACCAAAGTACCAAGAGTGGAACGTTACTTTCTGGGAGCGGCCTCGGAGGTAGGACCAGTTGACTGCGGTTGAAGGTGCAGGCCGACGTGGGGTCCCTCACCCGGCCTTCGGCCCGGTTCGGGATGACAGGGCGCGAGTGGCGGACAATAGCTTTGGGATATTCGATCTTCATTCGATGGGTTCGACCAGGACAGAAGGTTCGGACGCCGCGGCACCGCGGCCGGGGAGCTGCACGAGCACGATGGCGGCCAACACCAGAATAATTCCGATCGTCTGGATGGGGCGGAGCACTTCGCCGAGAAGTGCGGCTGCCAGCAGGATGGAGAAGACTGGCTCGAGGCAACTGGCGATGATGGCGCGCGTGGGTTCGAGATGTTGCAGTCCCTGGAAGTAGAGCGAGAACGCGAACAGGACGGAGATCATGGAGAAGGCGAAGAGAAATGCCCATTGCGCGGGCGCGTAGTGGGCGGCGAGAATTTTCCAGGGGGGATTCGCGATCAACCAGAAAACGGAGGCGGAGGTCAGAGTCCAGACCAGAACGCGCCAGCGATCGTAGCGGGCGAGAATGCGGTGTCCGGCGAGGTTGTAGAACGCGAACGAGAAGGACGCGATCAGCGCGGCGAACAGGCCATAGGAATCCAGGTGGAGGGGCGAAGATTTGGTTCCGACGATGCCGAGGGTGAGAGCGATTCCGGCGATCGCCGTGCCCACGGCGGCGACTTTTTGCAGCGAAAGTTTTTGCTGGCGGCGCGCGACTACGTAGAGCAGCACCCAGACCGGCGCGGTGTATTGCACGATGATGGCGATGGCGACGCTGGTTCGCTGGATGGCGACGTAATAAAAATAATTCGACACGGCTACGCCCAGCAGGCCGATGGCGAGGCATTGCATGAGATCGGGCGCGGGGAGCTGAATGCGCTGCCATCCGCGGCGGGCGAGCAGGATGGGCAGCAGGACGAGCAGCGAGAATGTCGTGCGAGTCTGCGAGAGGATGAGCGGGTCGATGGGGTGAATTGCTTCACCGGTGAGCGGAAATTTTCCGGTGAAGACGGCGCGGCCGAGAGCGGCGGAAACTCCCCAGAGAAATGCTGCGGAGGCGATGAATAAATATCCGCGGAGGGGATGCGGATGGTGCGGAGTGGGATGGGCGGGATTCTCGATAGCAGGCCTCGCGGGCGGATGCGAATCAGAGTTCAGTGAGCGTGCATTATACGGACTCGATGCTGAATCTATGCGGACTTCGTAATTCGAATTAATGGAGGCGGGGCTAAGTCAGGCACGGATTCCGTTGATTCCGCGGCGGCGAGCAATTCGTCGAGGCGTTCGGGAGCGAAGCCGACAATCACTTCTACGGTTTCGCCGGAGATTACAACCATGGTCGGAGTGGTGAGGCTGTCGTGTTCGTCGACCATTTCCTGGCGAGCGGCGGGGTCGGAGGTGATGTCGCGCTCCACGAAAACAAGGTCGCGGGCCTCGAGGTAGACCTTCATCAGTTCGCAGGAGAGGCAGGCGGGTTGAGTGAAGAGGATGATTTTCAGGGTCATATGCTTGGAGACGCTGTGGAACGTGTGCTGCTCGCCAGAAAACAGCAGGTCCCTCCACTGCGCTTCGCATTCCCTTCGGGAATCCGAAGCTCCGGTCGGGATGACAAATTTGCAAAAGCTTTCGGCAACCGCAAAAACTCAGCGTACTAGCCGCCTAGGTATTCGATGCTGGTGGTGATCTTTGCGGTTCTTTCAAGCATGGCGGAAACTGAACAATATTTTTCTTTGGAGAGACGGACGGCATCTTCGACCGCCTTGCGCGATACTTTTCCACTAACGCGGTAAGTCAGCTTGATCTCGGTGAAGACAGAGGGGTAACTTGTGGCGCGCTCGGCTTGGGCGCGAACTTCGAGATGCGTGAAGGGTTCGCGCTTCTTGCGCAGGATGCCGACAACATCCGACGCCGTGCATCCGCAGAGAGCGATGAGAACGAGTTCCACGGGACTATTGGCGGTTTTCTCGGTGGCTGTATCCATTACCAGGGCGTGGTGTGAGCTTGCCTCGCCGATGTAACGCTCGTTCTCAGTCCATGTGGCTTTGGCTTCGGTCATGTTTAACGTTACCTCGTGACGCTACCTCCGGTTATCCGTGTTGGGTTCGGGATGGATCAGGACACGGAACAATTCCGGGGCGTGTTGTTTGAAACGGATTTCAAGTTCGGTTTGAATGTCGTGCACGCGGGAGAGCGGGAGATCCTCAGAGAGAGTGCAGTGGCAGGAGACGTAGAGGCGTCCGCGGACGCGCTTGATGATGAAGTCGTGGACGTCGAGGATTTCGGGGAACTGCGAAGCGACTACTTTCAATTGATGCTCGAGTTCGGCGTCGCTGATTACTTCTTCGGGCTTTTCGATAGTGGCAGGTTCGCTTTCGATATGAGTAAGAATGTCGGCGATCTCTGGGACGTCACGGCGCATGTCGGCTTCGAGCTCTGTGACTTGATCGTGAGCTTGTTTGAGCGTCATGCGTTCATCGAGCTCGACGTGCTGCTCCACGTGCAACTGGCCGGCGAGATCCTGCACGCTGATGTCGTGCACGTTGAGGTTGTGGCGGGTAGCGGCGGCGCGAATGCGGTCGAAAGTATTTTCGGAACGCTGGGCGCGAGGCAAAGGTTGCACGGTGACGTCGGCGTCGGGAAGAACTCTCTGCACGGCGCGGGTGACGGCTTCCACCAATTGCTCGGAACGCTGAAAAGTTAAAGTGCGAGCCATGCCGACGACCAGATCGGCAAAGTAGTGGTTGCCGGAGCGGCGGATGCGGACGCGATCCACTTCGAGCACGCCCTCCACGTGGGAGACAGCATCGGTAATCTGGGCGCGAACGCCGGCGGGCGCGGCGTCGAGAAGCGCGTCGATGGTGCGCCGCGCCAGGCGCCAGCTGACGTGGACGATCACTCCGGCAACGAACAGCGCGGAGACAGGGTCGGCGTAGCGCAGCCATCCCACATGGAAGGCGCGACCCGCGAGCACCAGCAGAAGTCCGAGAACAACCACGCCGCCGGACCAGATGTCAGTGGAGAAATGCAGGGCGTCGGCTTCGAGCGCCTGGCTGTCGTATTTGGTGGCGATGCGGCCCAGCACGCTGGAGCGCCACCAGTCGATGCCCATGGAAAACAACATGACGGCGAAGGCGGCGAAGGAGGGTTCGATTTCGACGTGGCGAAAAAAAAGCCGCAACATGGCTTCGTAGATGACCCAGGCGCAGGTCAGCAGAAGCAATGTGGTTTCAACGAACGCGGAGAAACTTTCCACTTTGCCGTGGCCATACTGGTGATCGGCGTCGGCGGGCTTGTCGGAAACTCCGACCGAGAAAAAAGTGATGAGGGCGGCGATCAGATCAAGCGCGGAGTGGGCCGCTTCCGAGAGAATGCCGAGGCTGCCCGTGCTCAGGCCGACGACGGCTTTGAGCGAGGTGATGACGAGTGCCGCAAGAACGGAATTCCCCGCAGCCGCGCGTTTTTCCGCACGCATCGATCCCGGAGAATAAACGGCGGGGCTGCCTGACATGCAGGGATTATAGCTGCTGGCTGCTGGGCTTCGGGCTTTGGCTGCTCGTACAGCGGGGGCACTTTTGGCGGGCTGAAGCCCGAAGCCCGAACGTGCTACGATATTTTGTTTAGGTTTGCTACATTCTGGAACACCAATCCTGGAGGAATTTTTTTATGCGTAGGAGTTGGCTGATGTGTGTGTTATTGGGAGGGTTGGCCTGGGGACAAGCCCAGCCTAGTGCTCCGCCGCCCGCCGCCCAGCCAGGACGGCCCAGCATGGGCGGCCCGCAGGCGGGCGCTGCCCTTCCGGATTCCGCGGCGTCCGTTCCGGCGAGTGCCGCCGTGCTCACGATTACAGGAGTGTGCAAGCCGCAACCGCGGCCGGCGGCGGCCAAAGCTGGCGCGGCCGCGGCAAAGCCTGCGGCGAAGACGGCTCCCGCGGATTGCAAAACGGTGGTCACGCGTGCGGAATTCGAGAAGTTGGTCGACAGCATCTCGGCCCACCCGAATCCGCAACTCAGGCGGCAGCTGGCGTCGGCTTACCCGGGCATTCTGGCATTCGCGGAGGCCGCGCAGAAACAGGGTCTGGACAAAACCGCACGCTTCGAGACGGAGATGAAATTTGTCCGCATGCAGATCCTCGGCAAGGAATTGCGCGATCAGATTTCGGAAAAGGCGGCCAAGGTTTCCGATGAAGACGTTAACAGCTACTATCAGGCACATCTTGCCGTCTACCAGGAATTCAACCTCGACCGCGTCTTTGTTCCGCACTTTCGACCGGCGGCACCGGAGGCCAAACTAGAGTTGAAGGACGAGAAGGAAGGAAAAGATGCGAAGGACGCGAAGTTAACCCCGGAGCAGCAACAGAAACAAAAAGCGGACACCGAGGCGGAGGAAGCGAAGCTGGCAGACAGTCTGCGGACACAAGCGGCCGCCGGAGAAGACTTCGTCAAGCTGCAGAAGGAAGCTTACGACGCCGCGGGAATGAAAATGGATGCGCCGCCTATCAACCTGCCGAAAGTGCGGCGTAATGGCCTGCCGCCGGGCCAGGTCGCGGTTTTCGATTTGAAGGAAGGCGAAGTCTCGCAGGTCATCAGCGATCCGGGAGGCCATTACATTTACAAGGTCAAGGCGATCGTGCAAATGCCCCTGGACGACCAACTGAAAAACGAGATTCACGGAATGTTGCAGGGCCAGCAGCAGCGGGAAGAAATGGATAAATATCAGAAGTCGTACACAGTGCAGACCAACGAAGAATATTTTGGTCCGCCCCCGCCGCCGGGACCGCCTCCCGGAGCGCGCACGCTGCCGAACCGCGTGCCCCGCACGGCTGCGCCCGGAGCACAGCCGCAAACGCCGGCACCGGCTACTCCACCACCGGCGGCCTCGCCGAACTGATGGCGAAGCCTGTCGTCCTAATCACCGGCATTAGCGGCAACCTGGGGCTCAGGCTTTTGCCGCTGCTGGGGAGTTTCTCGGTCATCGGGGTGGACATCAATCCGCCCCAGACCGACCTGCCCTTGCAATTCGAGCGCATGGATCTGGGCGCGGAAGCTTCCTGCCGCAGTCTCTACGAACTGCTGCGCGATACGCAAACCTATGCCGTAATTCACTTAGCGTTTGTGATTGATCCGGTGCGCACGGGCGTGCTGGATGTGACGCGCATGTGGCAGATCAACGTGGCGGGCACGGCGCGGGTGATGGAAGCCATCACCGAGGCCAATCGCCAGACCGACGACGGCGTCAAGCAATTCATTTTTCCCAGCAGCGTTTCGGCGTATGGATCGGACCTGCCGCGGCCGGTGGAAGAAGACTTCCCTCTCGGCGCCCACACGCTGCCTTACGCGATTCACAAGAAAGAGTCCGACGAAGTGGTGCGGCAGCGTTCGCCCTCGCTGCGCGGATGCAGCGCCTACATTCTGCGGCCGCATATTTTTGCCGGGGCCAGCGTCGAGAATTATTTGCTGGGAGCTTTCCGCGGCACGCCGAACGGCACCAGCCCGCGCGCCCAGAAAATGCGGAGCGCGGGAAAACGGCTGCCCTGCATGCTTCCGCGTGGGCAGGAATTCCTGGACAAGAAAATTCAGTTTGTCCACGTGGACGACATGGCGCGCCTGATGGCCCACATCCTGCGCCGCGAACCCGAGACCCAGCGCCTGACCGTGTTAAATGTTGCCGGACGCGGAGAGCCACTTACTTATGGGCGCTGCGTGGAGATGGCGCAGGCCAAGCTGATTCGCGTGCCCGGAAAATGGCCAATGCGGCTGGCTCTGCAAGTTCTGTGGAACCAGAAAATTTCCGCGATTCCTCCGGAAGCGCTTCCCTACATGACCGGCGAGTACATCATGAACACCGACCGGCTGCGCCGGTTTCTGGGGCCGGAGTATGAAGACGTGATGCGGTACACGATTGCGGATGCTTTCGCCGACGGCGTCAAGCCGGGAGCGGGCTCTTCGCCGGGGACAAGCGCGAGCTAGCGTACGCAAAGGACGAATCTGATGCGCTGACGAGCGGCCCGCATAGGCCGCTCGTTTTTTCTGGCCGCCGAACTTTCGCGAAGGAGCGGATTCGTTAAATGCTAGCGGCAACTTCCGATTGCGGTCGAAACCTCGCGCCGGCTTTTTGTGAGCTGCCTTCTTCTGAGGCCCTGCGAAACAGCGCGTCCAGCGACCATCTCCCCGGACCGTTGATCAGCAGGAAAGCAACCACGAGCGCCTGCGCGTACTCGGATCGCACCTCATGCAAGACTGCCCAGATTCCGATTCGAGGCGGTACCGGGGGAAGCGGCAAAGGCGAAGTCCCCAGATAGAGCGAAATCTTGGTGGAGAGTATCGCGACGATCATTTCCGCGATAAAGGGCACGGAAATCCAGCGGGTCAGAAAGCCGGAGAGCAGGAGCAACCCTCCGGCGATCTCGAGCAGCGCCACGAAATCGGCGGTGAAATGCGGGAATGGCATCCCCAGCTTGGTGAAGCGGCCAATGCCCTGGTTCGCGTAGACGAACTTCAAGATTCCCTCCCAAAAGAAAACTCCGCCGGCCATCACTCGCAAAAACAGGATCGACCTCGGCCCCTCGGTTGGTGGATGGTTCAGCCATGACAACATATTTTTCATTTGTTTCTCCTTTCGCTTTCACGCGTTCTGACGCCGTTCGTTCTCACGGCGTTTGTTCTCACCGGGGATAACAGAGCTGGCGGTGATTTATTCCCTGAAATATTTTCGTGCGCGAAGGGAATAAGTTACCGGCTGGCTGGTTTACTCTATGCGGGTGTCCGAAGACCGCCCCAGTGCGTCGTCATTTGAAGATCTCGCGATGCCCTTGTTCGACCAGCTCTATAACTTTGCGCGCTGGCTCACGCAGGACACCGCCGAGGCCGAAGACCTGGTGCAGGAAACCTACGCCAAGGCGTTGCGCGGGTTCGGCTCGTTTCAGCAGGGCACGAATTTTCGCGCGTGGATGTACCGCATCCTGAGGAATTCATTTTTGAGTTCGCGGGCCGGACTGAAGATCGTCGTGCCGCTGGATGAGGAGGAGAACGAAAACATTTTGCCAGCGGAGAGCGCTACGCCGGAGAGCATTCTGATCGGCGAGGCGAACCGCGAGATGGTGCAGCAGGCGCTGGGCGAGTTGCCGGTACACTTTCGCGAGATATTGTTGCTGTGCGAAGTGGAGGAAATGTCTTATCAGGAAATTTCTGCGACACTTGGCATTCCCGCTGGGACGGTGATGTCGCGACTGTCTCGCGCCCGCAAAGCCTTGCGCGGCCTGCTGCAGCAGAAGTTAAAAGGAGGGCGGCATGGCGTGTGAGCAGTGGCGCGGGAAGCTCGATCTGTATGCAGACGGCGAACTCGCGCCCGCCGACGAGTCCGCGCTCCGCGCACACTTAAACAGTTGCGCTGCATGTGCCGTCGACATTTTGGATCGAGTGCAGCTGAAGCGTTCCGTGCAGGCCGCCGGAAAGCTCTACGAACCCAGCGCTGAGTTTCGAGCCAGAATTGCGAACACGATTGCGAAGACTGCGAACAGGGCCGCGAAGAAGCCGCCTTCAGCGAATGCGTGGGGATGGAGAATCATCTTCGTGCCCGCCGTTGTCATGCTGATTTTTGCCTTGGCGCTGAACTTCTACCTGGGGCGCGAACGCGCGGCGCGGGAGCGCGTCTACAGCGAATTGGCTGACCTGCACGTGTCCACGCTGGCCAGTGCCACTCCGGTCGACGTGATTTCTGCTGACAAACATACGGTGAAGCCATGGTTCCAGGGAAAGATTCCATTCACGTTTAACCTACCGGAGTTGACGGGCTCGGCGTTTACATTGATCGGCGGGCGCGTCACTTATCTCGAGCAAACGCCGGGCGCGCATCTGATCTACCAAGTGCGCAAACATGAGATTTCGGTTTTCATTTTTCCCGAGCATGCGCTGCAAATGCCCAGCCTGCCGGCCGGTCCGGTGAACGCGCTCTCGTTCAACACCGAAAGCTGGACGCAGAATGGGCTTCGCTACTTCGTGCTGGGTGATGCAGGCGCCGACGATATTCGCGCGCTGAGCAAACTGCTGCGCGATGCGGGGTGACTGAGGTTAATGAATGAACTCCAGCAACCCTGCCTTCCTAGCTGACAGCCTTGCTGTGGAACTGCCGCAGCCCGATGCCCAGCAGCAGAATGTCAAAGCACGCCAGGGCTACAAACACAGCCAGCAGAGACAGATGCGGAAACTGCGGCACGAGCGTTCCGCGCAGGCCCTCGCTCGCATAGACCAGCGGATTTACCAGAACGACTTTCTGCAGAATCGGAAAATGACTGAGCGCGCTCCACGGATAATATGTGCAGCCGAAAAAAATCATTGGCGTTAAAACCATGCTGAACATCAGGCCGATGTGCGTCTGATTCACGCTGCACCCAAGCGCGAGTCCGCCGCAGGCCGAGAACAGCGCGACCAGCAGCGTAACGCCGGCGAAGATCAGAGGCGAATGCAGATTGAAGTCCACGGGACGCAGCAACAACCACGCCAACGGAATCACAATCAGTCCCGCGACCAGCGCTTGCAGCGTGCCGAAAACCACTTTCTCGATCGCGAGCCATGAAATTTCAATGGGCGCGAGCAGCCGGTCTTCGATCTCACGCGTGAACTGAAATTCGGCAATCAACGGCATCGCGACGGCCCAGACGCCCGTGAACACCATGCTGATCGCCATGATCCCGGGCAGCAGCAGGCTTTTGTAGGCGACGGGCATGTAGCCGCTGCTCACCATCACGCGGCCGAAGATGAATACGAACATCATCGGCTGCAAAAAAGTCTGCATCAGCAGAGGGATGACGTTGCGGCGAGCGACATGAGCGTCGCGCGCCAGCAGGGCGAGAAAAGTCGTCCAGTTCATTCGCGCAAACTCCTTCCTGTGTGGTGCAGGAAAAGATTCTCCAGGCTGGGCTCGGAGATGTGCACATCGCACAATTCGATGGACGCGCCGGAGGCAAGATTGGCAATCTCGGAAACCAGCGATCCGCCACGGTCGGCGTAAACGTCGGCGGAGTTGTCAGCGGCGGCATCCGGATGCGCGCGCACTTCTCTGACTCCTGCCAAATTTTGCAGGCGCTGCAGCAATTCCGGAGACTGCCGGCCAAAACGCAACCGCAGGAGATAACCGCCAGGGACTGAAGCCTTCAACTCGGTGGGCGTGCCGAGAGCGATGTTGCGTCCATGATCGATGATGGCAAGACGCTGGCACAATGCATCGGCTTCTTCCATGTTGTGCGTGGTCAGAAGGATGGTTTTGCCGCGCTGGTTATATTCGCGAATAATTTCCCAAAGCAGCAGCCGGGTTTGCGGATCAAGGCCGGCGCTGGGCTCGTCGAGAAAAAGCACCTGCGGATCGTGCATCATGGCGCGCGCGATGGAGAGCCGCTGCATCATGCCGCCGGAAAAGCCGCGCACCATCTGGTCGCCGCGATCCGTGAGTTTGAAGCGATCGAGCAGGGTGTCGGCGCGCTCGCTGCGCGTTTGGGAATCGATTCCGAAATACGCGCCGTGAAAGAGCAGGATTTCGCGAGCGGTGAGAGTGAAGTCGAGGTTTGGCCGCTGCTGCACTACTCCGATCAGCCGCTTGACCACGACCTGCTCCGCCCACACGTCATGGTCGCCGATCCAGGCCTGGCCGCCCGTAGGACGCACACGGGTGGTGAGAATTCCTACGGTGGTCGATTTACCGGCGCCGTTTGGCCCCAGCAGTCCGAAGATTTCTCCGGACGAAACATCGAGCGAGAGACCATCGAGAGCAACGATCTCCGCCTTGGGCGTCTTATTTTTCTTGCCGCGCCCTGCACTGAAACTGAAGCCGCCGCCCGCAGCCATAGGAGGCGGCGAGTTATAGACTTTGCGCAGATCGCGGGTTCGGATGCCAGCCAGCATTCTGAAGTTCCTCAGTGTTTAAATTTCTTTTCGTCGCGAATCATTTGGGAAGGTTGTGGATAAATTCTTCGAGCACGCGGTTGAATTTCTCCGGGTCGTCAACGAACAGGGCGTGGCCGTCACCGTCGAACCGCTCCAGCCGTATTTTGTCTCCAAGCTTCGATTTCAGATAGTCGGCTGTCGCCTGCGAGTCGGGCTGGTAGGCAAACAGCACGGGGCGATTCATCTTCGCGAACCCGGCAGATAAATCCTTCACCGCAATCATGTTGTAGATGAGAACGACCGCGGCATCCGCCGGCACCCGGCCTGACGCATCGATGACGCGTTTCAAATATTCCTCCGTCTGCGGCTTCTTGTACATGCTGCGGACAAAACCGTCAGCTTGTTTTTGCCGATCAAGTTGGAGTTGGTTCATCCACCCCGTGGCAAAACCGAACATCTCGGGGCTGAGCTTGTCCGCGAGAAATCCGTCCACCAGCACCAGCCCGCCAACGTTATCGGTGCCAAATTGTTCGGCATATTTAACTAACTCGCCGCACGCCATGGACCACCCGACGAGAACGGGTTGCTTCAGGCCAAGGTAGTCCACAAGCTCTTTGTAGTCACGGGAGCGGGTTTCGGGCATGTGGCCATAAGTTGGTTGGTCGCTCTCGCCTTGCGAACGGGGATCGACAGCGATCACCTGGTAATGCTTCGAGAACTCGTCGATCTGCTTTTGCCAGATCCAGGCCGGCATCGTCCAGCCAGGAATGAAAACGATTGCCTGCCCGCTGCCGGCCTCGAGATAGTGGATCCGGATGCCGTCGGAGGTTTTGAAAAAACCGTTTTTCGTCATTGCCGCAGCCGACTGCGCTGCGGCCACACATAGAAGGGCCACGGCGAGTTTGACAGTCGTATTTCTTTTCATGTTCGCATTCGATTGAGAACGATTATGTTTACACATGATTCCTCTTCTCTTGAACCGCTGTCGGCAAATCCTGCCGCTCTGCTACTTTCTGCCGCGATACAGCCCCGCGATTCCGAACGTATAGGGCGTCCAGCTGGCTTCCGCGAAACCGGCTTGACGCATGCGCGCGAGCATTTCTTCGGGCTCGGGGAAACGCTCGACGGAAGCCGGAAGATAGGCGTAAGGCCCGCGCACTCCGGAGATCATGGTGCCCACGCGCGGAAGAATCTGCTTGAAGTAAATGCGGTAGAGTTCGCGCATAATTCCTTTCGGTTCGCCGAAATCGAGAATGCCGCATTCGCCTCCGGGACGCAAAATGCGGACGATTTCGCGCAGCCCGGCGTCGTAGTCGGCGAGATTGCGAAAACCGAAAGCGGAGGTTACCAGATCAAAATGCTGACTGGGAAACGGAAGATTCAGCGCGTCGGCCTCGATCCAGCGAGGCATTGCGGATTCGCCGTTCATCGAAGAATCGTTCGAGGAAGAAGCGTTTGTCGAAGCGCGATCCGAGGGGTAATCCGAAGATTTGCCAGCCGACTTGCTTAACGCCCGCTGCAACATGGCATGTGAAAAATCGGCGCCGAAGAGTTGCGACGAACCTCGGGGCGCAGACTTTTTCAATTGCCGGCGCAATGCAAATGTCATGTCGCCGGTCCCGCAGCAGAGATCGAGCACGCGCATTTCCGGGCGCGACAAGACTTCGCGGAACGTACGCGCCGCTCGCCTCCACCACAAGCGATCGATGTTGAACGAAAGCACATGGTTAAGCAGGTCATAGCGTGGAGCAATCGAGGTGAACATCTCCCGCACAGCCTGCGCGGCGGAACTGGCGTCAGCAGCGCCCTGGGGCGCCGCGCCGACTACGGATTTTCCGGAAACAGACATGAAAGAAAGAATTGCTGATTGTTGATTTCTGATTTCTGATTGAAAACCACCCGACCCACAGATTCGTAGAGCTCTTAATCAACAATCAGCAATTTCATTTGCCTCGGCCGCCATGTGACACCCGCCGCAGTTCGTCCACGGCCTGCAGCACCGCGGTCTCCGGCACATCGGTGGCAACTTCGACTTTGCCGATTTCGCGGGGCAGGATAAAGTGCACCACGCCGTTTTGAGTTTTCTTGTCGGTTTGCAGACGCGCAAGAATCTTCCGAGCGCTCACATTCACTTCTGGAAGCTTTCCCAGGCTGAGTACGGCGTCAGCAATGCGGCCGGCGGTGACGCTATCGGTGCGGCCGACGCTGAGCGCAATGTTAGTGGCGGCGATCATACCCCAGGCGACGGCTTCGCCGTGAAGCAGGCGCCGGTAGCCGGTTTCGGCTTCAAGCGCGTGGCCAATGGTGTGGCCCAGGTTCAGCACGCGGCGCAGGCCGCCTTCGCGTTCGTCGGCGGAAACCACTTCGGCTTTCAACTTCACCGATTGCGTGATCAACCACTCCAGCTCGACGGGATCGCGTTTCAGAATCTTGGCGCGGCTCTGTTCGAAGCGCAGGAAGAGTTCCACGTCGCCGATCACGCCGCACTTCAGCGCCTCGTAGAGTCCGGCGCGAAACTCGCGGTCGGGCAACGTTTTGAGCACCGTCGGATCAATTAACACGACGCGCGGGTGATAAAAAGTTCCCAGCAGATTCTTGCCGGCGGCGAGATTCACGGCGGTCTTGCCGCCGATAGAAGCGTCCACCTGCGCAAGCACTGTGGTGGGAACTTGCACGAATTCCACGCCGCGCATGTAGAGCGATGCGACCAAGCCGCTGACGTCGCCTACCACTCCGCCGCCGAGAGCGATCACCACGGCCTTGCGTTCCGCACCCAGCCGCGCCAGTTTTTCGGCGAGAGCCTCCACGGTGGCGAGGCGCTTGGCGGGTTCGCCATCGGGCATCATCAGCACCTGTGGTTTGAAACCGGCGGCGGTGAGCGAGCGGACAAACTTCGCTCCCCAGCGTTTGCGCACGGGCGGTACGGTCACTACAAAAATGCGGCTGTCGTGCGGCAGCAATTCGGCGAGCACAGAGCCCGCGCGGGTAAGCAGGCCGTTCTCAATCCGCGCCTGGTAAGGTCGCGGCGGCACATGAATGGTGACTTGCGGCATCGCTGTCCATAATAGCGTATGGCGCAAAGACGGAAAAATCGCCGGGGTTCGGCGCAAGACTCCTTCGCGGCTCCAGCCCGAGTGCGGCGTGTCAGTTGACCTTTGAGCCGACGGCTTTCTTCGGGAAGAGCAGCGACGCGGCGATAGAAACGGCGAGAACTCCGGCCACAACTCCCAGAGAGACAATCGTTGAGACCGGAAAATGATCGGCGGTGAGCATCTTGAGGCCGACCAGGATCAGGACCACGGCCAATCCATAATGCAGGAAGCGAAAAACTCCCATCAGCCCGGCAACCGCGAAATACATCGATCGCAAGCCCAGCACGGCCAGCACGTTGGAGGTATAGACGATGAATGCATTCAGCGTGATGGCCAGCACTGCCGGGATTGAGTCCACCGCGAAAAGAACGTCAGTAGTTTCAATCACGAACAAAACCACGAGCAGCGGCGTAGCGTACAACCGCGGGTCCGCCGGCAATCGGACGAAGAATTTGCCGCCGTGGTAGTCGTCGGTCACCGGGACAAAACGGCGCAACCCGCGCACCACTGGGTTCTTCGAGGGATCGACCTCGCGCTCGCCCATTGCGCAGACGCGGATGCCGCTGTAAATTAGCAAGCCTCCGAAGACATAAAAAATCCAATGGAAGCGGTGAATCAGGCTGACCCCGGCGCCAATAAAAATTCCGCGCATCACCAGCGCGCCGAGAATTCCCCAAAACAAAACGCGATGCTGCTGCTCTTCGGGAACGATGAAATAGCGAAAGATCAACAGGAAAACAAAAAGATTATCGACGCTAAGCGAAAGTTCGAGAACGTAGCCAGTGACGAATTCGAGCGCTGCCTGGTGACCTTGCCAGAAAAAAATAATTCCCGCGAAAGCGGCTGCGAGGGCGACCCACATCGCACTCCAGGCGAGGGCTTCCGGAAAGCGCACCACTCGGCCCGGCCGGTGGAACACGCGCAGGTCCAGCACCAGCATGCCGAGTGCGAACAGGTTGAAGAGGATCCAGAAGTAGAGCAATGGGAATCCGGCTTACGGGAATTGCTGATTGTTGATTGCTGATTGTTGATTGCTGATTGTTGATTGAAGAATGTTGCTCCGGCTGAGTTTTCCGAACGGCTTTCAATCAGCAATCAAGAAATCAGCAATCGATTTTATTTCTGTCGTCCACGTTTGCCGCTGGTCCAATCGTCCCACAGGCCGAAGGCTTTGAACAGGTCTTCGCTATGCGTATCGCGAATGGTCTGGTCGATCTGGTCGTGAGTGAGCCGCGGTCCGACCTTCTCCGGGAGATTGGCCAGGCCGAAAGTAAGCACGGCGGCTTCGGCCACATGTTTCTTGAGTTGCGGAAAGTCCACCTTGTCATAGGTGTCGGAAATCGCGTGATAATTTTCCAGATAGTTCGCCTCATCCTGTTCCGCGACAAACGTGGGCACGCCTTCCAGCATAAAGTCGAAATGGTCCGTGCCCCACTCCATCGTTACCGGCAGAGTGGTGACGCCAAACTGCTGCAGCGGCCCAATCAAATATTGCGCGTTCCCCAACACATCCTTGCGGCCGCCCACGGAGAATCCAGTCGTCTTCCCGGTGCCGGAATCGTAGATGACCACACCGGCAGCGCGGTCGAGTTCCGAACGATGCGCAAACGCATAGGCCCGCGAACCGAGCAATCCTTCTTCTTCGCCGGAAAAAAGAATGAAGCGAATGCTGCGCCGCGGCTTCAGCCCCGAAGCTTTGATGGTGCGCAGCGCGTCCACCACCAGCGCGGCGTTGCAGCCGTTATCGAGTGCGCCGGTGCCGAGCTCCCACGAATCCAGGTGCGCGCCCAGAATCACAAACTCGTCGGGCTTTTCGCTGCCCCGAATTTCCGCAATCACATTTGACGTTTTGATCGGGCCGCCGATCTGGTTGGGAATCGACAGGTCGGCCCACATCGGGTGATGCGACGCCAGCAGCCGCGCGATGCGTTCGCCATCTTCGCGCGCCACCAGCACCATGGGCAGGCGATCGATTTCTCCAGCGTCGGAGTTAGTGTGGCGATAGAGAATGTCGTGCTCGCGAGTCGCGATGAAGGCGATCGCCATGGCCTTCCCTTTCACCGCGAGGTCAATGATCGGCGGGGCCTTTGTGTATTCCGCGAAGAGATCGTCCCATGTCTTGAGCACAACGGAGTGCACGAGCACCAGTTTGCCGGAAATGTCACCGGCATTTTTGAAGTCCGCTACCGTGCCTTCGCCGACATCAACAATCGGTATATGTTTCGTAGGTGCGAGCGCAGGAGCCCAGGCGATCGAAACGGCGTGAACATGGATCACGATGGGCAGCAATCCGCCGACCTTGGCCTCACCCACCTCATAGAACCCAGTCGCGATCATCTCGGTTGCGCCTTCCGACCACGAAACCGGAAGCGTGAATCCCTCGGTGTGAACCATGTCAACTCCGGCTGCTTTAAAGGCCTGCACTCCCCACTGCACGGCGTGCAGCATGGCGGGCGTGCCGGGTATGCGTCCGCCGATCTCGTCCGTGAGATGGTGCAGGTCGCTCTCGAGCGGCGAAGGCTTCAAAGCTTCCTGAATCAGACGATCCGCGTCGGAACTTGTGGTCTGGGCGAATGTGAAGACGGCAAGCAGAAGTCCAGAGACTAGAAGAAGAAGTGCGCGTTTCGGGCTGTGCATACTCGACGCATTAGAAATGAATTCTCGGAAAAGAGCAAAACGGCGGTCGCGCAACCGCGAGCACCAGCAAAAGCTCTAGGTTTTGCTCTTGCCGTGCGCCCATTTTCACTTCGGCGGAAGCGTCTCCATCTTGTCCAAAATGCGGACGGTCTCGAGCAGAACCTCGCCAGTAATCTCCAAACTCTTCGGACTCAGCTTGTCCACGGTATCCTGCGGCGTGTGCCAGAACACATTGTCGTAGCCGTAAGTAAAATCGATCAGGTCGGCAGCGGGCACATGCCTCTCGGTGAACGGAAGATGATCATCGATCATCGCCAGGCTGCGCCCGAAAAAATGCGACTGATATCCCAGCCGCGTGGCCGCTTCATACACCACGCTCTCCAGCCAGGGCGTCGAGTTGGTGTCGTGGTCAATATTGAGGTCGGCATCGCCGATCATGTCAGCGAGCAGAAACGCTTTCACTTTCTTCAGCGTTCCATCGGCTTCCCACTTTTCCGCGATGTGGCGAATGCCGTACAAACTGTCCTTGGAAAAATCGAGTTCGGTTTCCGGTTTGATCGCTTCTTCGGCATCGTCCCACACCAGCCACACGCTGTAGCCATCGAGAGTTTTCCCGCGCAGCTGGTTTGCGATTTCGAGAAGCAATGCGCTCGACGATGCACCGTCGTTGGCCCCCACGAACGGAGTATCCCGCAGCGGATAGTTCGTGTCGTAATGGCTTGCGATCACGACGATGCCATCTTTCGTGCCGGGAAATTTCGCGATGAAATTGCGCACCGGAAATTTACCTCCGGGAGTGTCCGCGGTAAACGCGTCCTCTTCCACCGTGTCTCCCTTGAGATGCGACGCGATGTAGTCTTCCACTTTCTTGTGGTTCGCACTGCCCAGCGGACGCGGGCCGAACGCGACAATCTCTTTTGCATAGCGCATAGCTCTCTCGGAATCGATCACCGGCAGCGGTCCAGCATCGGGAGGAAGCGAAAGCGTGGGCAGCGCGGTGTCGGCAGCCGCAGTCGTGGCCGCCTTTTCATCCTGCGCCCGGGCAGAGTCCTTGTCGCGATCGCAAGCCACATGTGTCCACGCCAACGTAGACAAAAGAACGAAGATGAGGGATGCCTTGCTGACCAACTTATTTCCTCACGGGCGGCTGCGGGCCGGGCCTCTATTGCGCCTGCTTCGCTTGCCGCGCCAGCCGCTGCTTAGGATGCACTAACCACGCGATCCCGATGCTCACAACATACAGCGCGATCATGGGTGCGGCGAAGACGCACATGTTCACGATATCCGGAGTCGGAGTGACGATGGCCGCGATCACGAAAATGACCAGGATGGAATAACGAAAATTCTTCCACATGAAACCCGCGCTGACGATCCCCATCAGCGCAAGAAAAAAGATAAGAATCGGCATTTCAAAAATCAGTCCCATGCCGAGCACGATGCTCAGAAAAAGCGAAGTGTATTCCCCGATCGTGATCATCGGCTGGAACTGCCGCCCGAAGTGAACCAGAAATTCCAGCGCTCGCGGGTAAACAATCTTGAAGCCGAAATATCCCCCCGAAGTAAACAGCGCGATGGTCGACACCATGAAAGGCACGACATAACGCTTCTCGTTGCGGTAAAGGCCGGGAGAAATAAACATCCACACCTGGTACAGAACGAACGGCGAAGTCAAAAAAAGACCAGCCAGCGCGGCAATCTTCAGGTAGAGATTGAAAGGCTCCGTCGGATTCAAATACACGAGCTTCTCCGACAGCCCGTTGGCTTTGAGCACTTCCATGATGGGCCGCTGCATCACGTCATAAATGCGCTCCACCTTCCACCAGCATGCGCAGAAACCCACGGCCACGGCAATAATGGAATACACGATGCGCTTGCGAAGTTCCTCGAGGTGATCGAGAAAGCCCATCGCGGGCAGGGACTCAGATTGCGCCTCCCCGTCAGAGCCAGCGGTCGCGAACTCAGGCATGGGACTCCGAGGAGTGCGACTCCGGTGCGACCGCAGCGCCCACAGGATCGGAAGCCGTCACGGCCTCAGCAGGATCAGGAGCGGCAATCGGAGTCTGCTCTGGCGATGGGGACGGGTTTGAAGACAAATCTCCCGAAGACGCATGTCCCGACGACGCATGGTCGGAAGCGGCCTCGCTCGAATCAGCAGTGCCTGAAACAGCAATGCTCGGAGCAGTTTCGCCCGAAGAACTTTCGGCCAGCCTTTCGGCCTCGGTGGATGCACCCGCGGATGCCGGCGCAGCCAATGCCGGAGCCTCAACCGTCGCTTCCAATTCCGCCCCTGCATACCGGGAGCGGCTGGTCGAACCCTCGGGCGCCTGGCTCGGCGGAAGAATCGTCTGCTTGTTCTCCACTTCCAGATGAGAAATTTCCTGCTCGATCTGGGCCTTGAATTCGTTCGAGGCGCGCTTGAATTCATTCAGCGCCTTGCCCACCGTGCGGGCGATCTCCGGCAACTTCTTAGGCCCAAAAATGATGAGCGCCAAAAAGAAGAGAAAGATCGTCTCCGAAAAACTCATGCCCCATCATACTGCCCCACCCGGAAAAGCGGCAATCCGCGCCGTGACAAGCCGTTGACAACAGATCGGACAAGCGATCGGTAGTGCCGCAAGTTCTTACGGGATGCTCAAGTCGGGACGGCCGCCCCCGGCGGTCCAGTCGAGCGAAGCTCGACGGTTTTCCTTCCGCGTCAGCCTGGCCTTGTCCGTCGTCCAAACCTGAGAACTGAGTCTAACCGAGCACTAAGAACTAAGAACTGAGAACTGAGAACTAAGAACTAAAGCATAGCCATGACAGCGAATCACGGCAGCGCTTAATATGTTCCCCGCATGCAACTCTGGTTCGCCCGCGGCAGTGCTGTCAGCATTCGCGAACAGCTGGTCACGCAGGTCGTCCTCGGAATTCTCAGCGACGACCTCGCGCCCGGCCAGCGCCTGCCCAGCACCCGCGAGCTGGCCCGCCGCTTCAAACTGCATCCCAACACCGTCAGCGCCGGATACCGCCAGCTCCAGCAGGAACGCTGGGTCGAATTCCGTCGCGGCAGCGGAGTGTATATCGCCGCCGAGAAGCCCGAGGTCCCGCTTTCATCCGCCGCCGCTCTCGATCACGCTCTCGATCAAATGATCGCCACACTCGTCCGCTCAGCGCGAAAGTCGAGAGTCACTCTGCCCGCGTTGCGTGCGCGCCTGCGGCAGTGGCTAGAACTGCAGCCGCCCGACCATTTCCTGCTGATCGAGCCCGACGAAGACCTTCGCCGCATCGTCGCGTCGGAAATTCAACAACAAGCCGCCTGGCCAGTTCAAAGCTGCGATCTCACAGATCTGCCCGCCGCGCTCGACGGCGCAATCGCGCTTGCGCTTCCCAATCGCGCCGCAGCCGTGCGCCGAAGCGCTGCCCGCAGGCAGCGACCTGCTCACGCTCGAATTCCGTTCAGTGACCGCTTCCCTGGCGGCTTATCTGCCCGCGCCCTCCGCGGCGCTTGGTCGGGATCGCATCGCGCTGGCCCAACTTCCTGAAAATAGCCCGCACCATGCTGATCGCCGTCGGCTTCTCTCCAGACGCCCTCATCATGCGCGACGCCGCCCAACCCAACTGGCAGCGCGGTCTCAAACAAACGGCAGCCGTCGTGTGTGATTCCCTCACCGCCGCCGAACTCCCCGCCGGCTGCCGAGCAATTCCCTTCTCGCTTCTCTCCGAGGCGTCAATCGCCGAACTCCGCCGCTACGCCGAGTTCGTCAGCCATCCTCTGGAGTCGTTGTAGCACGACTCGCTGTGGCACGCTTCGTTGTAGCACTCCGGAAAGTGTCACAACTCCACCTTCGCGCGCGCAGTCAATTCCTTACTCTAGCACACAGAGGTGCAATCACATGGGGTGCAGCATGAAAAAGATTATCGCGTTCTGTTTTCTAATCACTTTCTCGGTCGTAACCCTGCCCGCGTCCGCACTGGAAGGCAACCAAGTCAAATACTTGGGCGGCACGGCGCAGGGCATTAGGGGCGGCGTTATCGGGCGCTTGAACACAACGTCCGAAACGGAGTTGATCTTCGAATATTCAGGCAATAACCTGGCAATTCCCTACGACGCCATCCAGTCGTTTCAATCGTCGGAAGAGGTGGCGCGGCATCTGGGCGTAGTACCGGCCATCCTCGTCGGAATGTTCAAGAAACGCCAGCGCCAGCATTACTTCCGTCGAATATCACGATTCCAATAACGTAGCCCAGGCGCTGGTTTTTGAGGTGCCCAAACACACGCCGCGAGTTCTGCAGGCCGTACTGGAGACGCGCGCTCCCGAGGCCTACAGGCCATGTCGACCCTGCGCGAATCGGGACTGACCACGGCGTCTCGATGATCAAGGCTGGGTGCCCCATTTCTCGCGTCTTTTGCAAGAAGTGAGGATTTTCGTTTGACACCGAACGTCATCCAGATCCCGCGTACAGTCGAGATCCATTTCACATCTGCCCGCTGCTTTCCAAATCCCCTCTTCCCGCAAAAGACGCGAGAAATGGGGCACCCCTTCACTCACCGAGATGAACCGATGTGACACTCCAGAAAGTGCCACACGCCGCAACTCCTCGCGCCGCGCAGCCACTAACCTGCGCTCATGAAAAACCTACAAGTTCTTTCTACTTCTCCTCACGTCGCTTCTGCTGGCATCGATGGCCATGGCGCAGGCAGGCAATTTGCCGGAGGCACCTCAGCCCCAGGACCCGTCATCGATCGACGAGCACTTAATCCGATCTCCGTCAACTCAATCTTCAACCGCCAAGCCTCCGTCAACCCAGACCCCGAACGAGGCCACTCAGCAGTCCGGCGAAAATAAAATCATCGCCCAAGCCGCCCGATTCCCGCGATCTCCTCGCGGACCCATGCCACCTCCCCGCGGACGAGCCTATCCCTCGGCATTTGCGCCGCGTCCACCCGCTCTCTCGCCACTCGGAGCTTTGATCGGCTTCGGCGCCGGCGCGGCGCTTGGGGCGACCGCCTCCGGGGATCAAACCACGCGCGGTCGCGTGGTAGCGGGCCTGATCGGCGGAAGCCTCTGCGCTTTGATCGGTGGTGCGATCGGCCACGCTTTCTCGGCTGTCGGGCACAACTTTCGCGACGGGCATGACTGGGACGATGCTCAACAACGAAAACACCGCAAACCCGTCCCGCGCCCGCTCGAGCCCGACGCAAACGCCTCCGCTGAACCAACCCCGGCAGCCGCGGTGGGTTCCTCGGAGGCCTGGATCTCGCAGGCCCCGGATCTCGTGGAGCCCGGACGCCCCCATCCAGAGGAGGCCATGCCAACCCTCGCCAGATGAGATTGCCCGGCGGACGAGGCGTCCGCCGCTCCATTCCGAGCGTTGCTGTTCGCCCATTCCCCCCAAGGGGAATCTTCCCGCCCGCCGTTTGCATCCTAGCTGTAGCGGCGAGTTCTAAAACGGTGGTTACCTCCGGTAACTATGCCGGCTCAGGACCGTCTAAGCAGGTGATATACTGCGTGAAAGCGCAGTAGCTGGGGTGGGTCTTATACCCTCAATCAGAAGGAATCTCAAGATGGCACGTAGTACTCGCCGGTCGCTGTTCCTGGTCACTTTTTTTCTTGTAGTCTGCGGCTTCCTCGGAATCCTGTTTGCCCAGCGCACCGGACAACAGTCTTCCCTTACCGGCGACTCCGACGTCAAAGACAGCCTGAAGCAATTCACGGACGTCTATTCCGTCGTCGAGGACAACTACGCCGAGCCGGTGAATGCCGATAAAGCCATTTACAACGGAGCGATTCCGGGCATGTTGCACGCCCTCGATCCGCACTCGAATTTCTTCGATCCAAAATCTTACGCGCTGATGCGCGAAGACCAGCGCGGTAAATACTACGGCGTAGGCATGACCGTGGGACCACGCAACAACCAGGTCATCGTGATCTTCCCCTTTGTGGGGACACCCGCCTATAAAGCCGGCATTCATCCCGGCGACGTGATCATTGCCGTCGACGGCAAATCCACCGAGAACATGAGCACCGGCGACGTCGCCGACCTGCTCAAGGGACCCAAAGGCACCACCGTCCACATCAGCATCTCGCGCGAAGGCGTCGAGAAACCCATGGAGTTCACGCTGATCCGCGACGAGATTCCGCGTTATAGCGTTGACGTTCATTTCCTGATCAAGCCCGGCGTCGGCTACATGCACGTCAGCGGCTTCAACGAAACCACGGAACACGAGGTCTCCGACGCGCTTGATCAGTTCGGCGATCTGAAGGGCCTGATCCTCGATTTGCGCAGCAATCCCGGAGGCCTGCTCAGCGAAGGCGTTGGCGTGGCCGACAAATTCCTGAAGCGGGGTCAGCTGATCGTTTCCCATCACGGCCGCGCATCCGCCGAGAAGCGCTACATCGCGCAGCACGGCAACGGCGGCAAAGATTATCCCATCGTGGTGCTGGTCAACCGCTCGACCGCCTCCGCCGCCGAAATCGTTTCCGGAGCGATTCAGGATCATGACCGCGGCCTGATCGTCGGCGAAGTCACCTTCGGTAAAGGACTCGTACAGACCGTGTATCCGCTGTCGGAAAATACCGGACTAGCTCTGACCACGGCGCGCTACTACACGCCCAGCGGGCGCTTGATTCAGCGTGACTACAGCAACGTTTCTCTTTACGACTATTACTACAATCGCGACAGCGCCGAGAATCCCAACAACTCCAACCGCGAAGTGAAACTCACAGACAGCGGCCGCACCGTTTACGGCGGCGGCGGCATTACTCCCGACGTGAGCGTACCGCCGGTCAAGAGCAATCACTTCG
This sequence comes from uncultured Acidobacteriaceae bacterium, assembly GCA_963846245.1. Lineage (GTDB taxonomy): Bacteria > Acidobacteriota > Terriglobia > Terriglobales > Acidobacteriaceae > Sulfotelmatobacter. The sequence continues at coordinate 51,039 of CAWJVI010000001.1, forward strand.
AGGACACGCTGCTGCAGCACTATGCGTTCTTCAACTTCGCCAAGCGTTACGTGGTCAACCACCATCCCACGAAGAGCTTCGAAGTGGATGACGCCACCATGCTGGATTTCCGCAAGTCCCTCGACGAAGCCAACATTCCCTACACCGAGGCAGAAATCCTCGACAACAACGATTGGCTCCGTTCCAGCATCAAGACGGAGATCTTTATCGACGCTTTTGGTCAGGATGAAGGCCTGAAGGTCCGCGCCGAGTCGGATCCCATGGTGGTCAAGGGGCTCGAACTTCTGCCACAGGCAAAGGCATTGGCAGATAATGCCAAAAAGATCGTTGCAGAACACAACGCAGCCCCGGCATTCAACCGCTAAGCTATACACAGCAAAAGAGTTGCAGGAAGCAAGGCCCGGACCAGTTCCGGGCCTTATTTATCTGCGGGGCCTGATTTCCTTAAAACCTGGGTTGTTGAAAACAGAAGAGTTACCCGGCAGCCGAACCCATCGGTTCATTGACTTCGATAGAGGTGTGTGTGAAAATCCGCGCATTAGTACGTTTCTGGGCTCCCGAGGACCAAAAACCTCCCCGAGCATGTTCTCGAGCTGAAATTAAGATAATGTTTTTTCAACAACATGCGCACGAATCGGTGATCCAGCACCCAAAACCCGATCTGGGGCTGGTTTGAAGACGGAAATTCTGACGGGCGCAGTGCTGCTTTCGGTGATTGCCGGCTTCACCGATTTTCGCAGCCGGCGCATTCCGAATTGGCTCACTTTGCCGGGACTCGCAGTGGGGTTGGTATTGAACACGGTCGCCACAGGAGTACACGGGCTGAGGATTTCTCTGCTTGGCGCGGGTTTGGGTTTGCTGCTTTTGCTGCCCTTTGTGTTGCTGCGAAGCCTGGGCGCGGGGGATTGGAAATTGGCGGGAGCCTTGGGAGCGTTCGTGGGTCCGGGCGTGTTGGCGGACCTGCTGATGGGATCGGTATTCGTGGCTGGCATCATGGCACTGGCGCTCGTAATCTATAAGGGCCGGTTGCGGGAGACGTTGCGCAACATGGGGCGACTGCTGGGTTCGCTCGTGAGTTTTCATATGCCGGGGCCGGAAGTGTCGCTGGATAATCCGCAGGCACTGAAGGTTCCTTACGGGGTGGCATTGGCTTCAACCGTGGTGATCTATTTCGTCTACATTCTCTATCAATACGAAGTTGGACGCACTCCGCATCTGGGCTGGACTGCATGAACTTTTTCTGGCGCAACACGGATTGGCTTAAAGCTGCGCGCGCAACCGACGGCTCGGAGATCGCCGAGGCTGCACTGGTTCTGCCTTTGATGTTCATGATGCTGCTGGCCATTTTCTGGTTTGGGCAGGCGTTCAGCATGTATGGCACGATCACGCACGCGGCGCGGCAGGGTGCGCGCGCGGCCGTGGCTCCAGCATGTACCACTTGCACCGCGGTCAACACTCCGGCGCAGAATGCGTACAACGCCGTGCAGAGCGCGCTGGCCGCATCGCGACTCGATCCGGCGAATATGTCCCGACCCACGACAGTGCCCGCGCTGTGCACCTGCAACAGCACAAACGCAGCCTGCAATGGCGGCAGCCTGGTGATGTGCGACCCCAGTGAGACTTCACTCTGCGTGCAGGCGAATGTGCAATTGTCATTTTCGCTGAAAGGCGGCGCGGGAGAGTGCGGCACGTCGGTGAGCTTCCAGTACAAATATCCCCACCATTTTTATCTGCCTTGCGCGGAATGGCCGTGTACGTCCTTGGACCTGGGACAGATGAGCCTTCCGGCGCAGGCGCAGATGCGGATTGAAACGCAATGACGCCGATCGGTCCACGCTCGCGCTCGACCCTCCTGCGTTTAGTCCTCCTGCGTTCAAATCTCTCGCGCGCACTTGCAACTCTGCGCGGAGTATTCGGGCGCAGCCTATTCACGAACGAACAGGCCTCGCAGATTGCGGAGTTCGCGGTTTCGCTTCCGTTGCTGGTGGTGATGGTGGTGGGGATCTTCGATTTTAGCGGAGCGTTCGCGCTGAAACAGAAGTTGGCGAATGCGGCGCGCGAAGGAGCGCGAGCGGCCGCGGCCGATCCCGCCAACGACTTGTCGGGCGCCACGAGCGGTGTGCCGGTTTCGGTGAGCGATGCCTACCAGGTGGTAGACAACTATTTGCAGTCGGAAAAAATAAACGATTGTGGCTTGAATGGTGTGACGCCCACGCAAGGCAGCGGCCTTACCTGGAGTTCCACCTCCACGGGCACCTGC
>CAWJVI010000002.1:0-67891 GCA_963846245.1 uncultured Acidobacteriaceae bacterium
CAACCAAATATCACTGGGAACCGGGCAATATTGGCGACTGTCCAGTGCGATACCCGGTCCTGCAGGCTCAGCGAAAATCTTAATTCAGCATGATGGCCGGAGCTGACGCCAGAATTTCCGCAGCCAACTCCAGATCGTGCAAGTCTTCGCGGCTGAAGTCCTGGGCAAAGCGGGCGTCCAATGCTTTGCGCGAAATCTGAATTACGCCAACCACCGTCGAATCCTGATCCATGATAGGAACGGACATCAGCTTTTGAATGGGATTCGGCTGCGCCACTTCTTCTGACTCGGGCGTATTCGGCTTGATGGTTTCAAAGATGCTGGCATGCTTTACCCGGGCAAAATTGTTGAAAATCTCGGCTTTCTTGCTCAACGCGGTGTGTGCCGCGACGGCTTTGCTGGAAAGCGGAATCGCCCCCGTGGTGCGCAGGTGCTCCGGGAAAACAAACCGCAGCAGGCCGCTCTCTAACCGCAGCAGGGCCACTTCTGTGTACTGCACGCGAAATATTTTCGCCAGGACCATGGAAACGTCCATCGGCGTAACTCCATGTCCCAGAATGGCTTCCAGGGGCAACAAGTTCTCGGGAAGAGAAATCTCTTCAGTCAGCCCGGCGTTGGGTTGTTCGGTCATAGGACCTCACTGGAACATCCAAGTCAAATACATGAACTGTATCGCACGTTCGAAGCCACACGGCTTCCCGAATCGGAACCGGGGAATGCCTCCTAAGTTGTTTGTTATCAGTGTAAACTTTAGATCATGGCCTGTTTTCACAGCCCTCCGGAGGCTGCTAATCAGCCACAAACGATCAAAGATTGACAGTTTTTGTCATGCTTCCTTGACCGGGCTCGCGGCTGTGAGCCAGCGTGGGGTCAGATTTCCCTGGGGCCGGCCTTCCCTTTCCACCGCGAAACTCATTACACTGCGTTGCTATGAGCATTCCAACGCAACCTAATCTGAAGCTGGTGGGCGACCCGAACTACCGCGAAGGCTACGCGAACAGTGTGCAAATGCGGGTCAACATTTGGGACTTCTTTCTGGTTTTCGGCACGCTGCAGCAGCAGACGGAAACCCAGGTGGAAATCCGCAATTTTCAGGGGATATATCTGAGTCCGCAACAGGCCAAGGCATTGCTGGGACTGTTGCAGCAGAACATCGCCGGCTACGAGAGCGCATTCGGAGAGATCAAGCTCGATCCGCGCATGGGTCCTAGCGGGCCGGTGCATTAGAGTGAGCGCTTTGCGCGCGGCTTCCGCGTGGATGCGCAGCGCAGGTTTCTCCGAGCGGCAAGCCAGCGCCCGGAATCAACCGGTTCCCTACCGGCCGCACCTTGGCCTGGTGTTTGCCATCATCTTCGCGTTCATTTTTCTGCTGCACGCGCCTCTGCTGCGGTTGCCTTATTTTTGGGACGAAGCCGGTTATTACGTTCCGGCGGCGCGGGACATTCTTCTCAGGGGCAGCCTGATTCCCCATACGACGTTATCCAACGCGCACCCGCCGCTGGTGCTGTGCTGGCTGGCGCTGTGGTGGAAGCTCGCTGGATACGATCCGCTGGTAACGCGATCGGCCATGCTGGTCGTAGGGGCCTTTTCGCTACTGGGCGTGTTTCAGTTGGCGTTGCGTGTGGCGAATCTGCAGGTCGCGGTTGCGTCTACTCTGTGCACCGCACTCTATCCCGTGTTCTTTGCGCAGAGTTCCATGGCGCACCTCGATCTGGCGGTTGCTGGATTTACGATCTGGGGATTGTGCGCTTACCTGGAGGGCCGCGTTTTTTTGTTTGCCCTCTGGTTCTCGTTGGCCGCGCTCGCGAAGGAGACGGCAATCCTGGCGTCTATGGCGCTGTTCGCCTGGGAAATTCTTCGGCGCTTTTTTCTGCATCGGTTCGAGACTGCGGACTCAGATGTTGCCCCAGAACAACCTGTGCGTGGGTCGGAACTACGAGCTGGGTCGCTCTCTGCCCGCGTCCTGATCGGGCTGCTGATTCCGCTGCTGCCGCTGATCGCGTGGTACGCGTATCACTACAGCCGGACGGGATATGTATTCGGCAATCCTGAATTTTTCCGCTACAACGTGGTGTCTACGCTCAATCCGGCGCGCTTCCTGCTCGCGCTGGGGCTGCGACTGTGGCAGACGTTCGGCTATTTGCATCTTTGGGTGCTGACCCTGGCGATGTTGCTGGCTATGCTCCTGCCGGCGCTGAATGATGACGACGGCGGAGTCCAGCGGCGGCGCATTCCGATTCCGGTGCAGATGGTCTTTCTGGCGGTGATCGGTGCGTACGTGGGTGCAATGGCATTAATCGGCGGGGCCGTGCTGGCGCGCTACCTTCTGCCGGTGATTCCGCTCGTCATCATTCTGGCAGTATCGACGCTCAGGCGCCGGTTGCGCATGTGGCCGGCAGTGGTTAGCATAATTCTCCTGTCGTTTGTCGCGGCGTGGTTCTGGAATCCTCCGTACGGATTTTCGCCAGAAGATAATCTGGCGTATCGCGACTACATCCACCTGCATGAGGATGGGGAAACTTTTCTTGAGGCGCGCTATCCCATGGCACGCGTGCTGACGGCCTGGCCTGCGTCGGACGAATTGACTCGTCCGTGGCTGGGTTATATTACGCGTCCGATGCAGGTAGTGCGCATTGAAGACTTCTCGGTGGACGAAGTTTTTTCAGCAGCTGACTTCCGCGCGAATTTCGATGTGGCGCTGGTGTTTTCGACCAAGTACGAACCTGCGTGGGAGCTTCTGGGTCATTGGAAACGATGGGAAGAACTAAAGACGAAGTACTTCGGCTTCCATCGTGATTTGCCACCAGCCGCGGTGGCTCGCATTCTGGGCGGGCGTATTGTGTTTTCGGAGGAGCATAAGGGACAGTGGGTTGCCGTGGTGGAGATGGAGCGCGGTGAGATGCAGGAAGCCGCGGCGACAGGACTGAATTGAAAAGCAGTGGCTAGTGGATAGTTGTCAGTGGTCAGAAATTAATACCTTCACTCTGCATCAGATGGCAGGAATGAGTTTTGATTACTAGCCAGACGTCTTTGCCAGGTTCGAGTTGCAGGGCTTCGCGCGCGGCCAGCGTGAGATGGACTTCCAGTTCCACGCCGCAGTTTACTCTGGCGGAAATGATCACGTCGCGGCGCGCGACTGAAATCAGGCGGCCGGGAATTATGTTTCTTGCGCTCAAGCCGACCGGCGGCGCTATCGCGAGCAAAATATCTCCAGCGCGGATGCCGACGCGCAGGGTCGATCCTGCTTCCGCACGCACCAGCGGCGTCTCTAATGGAACCGGCTTGGCTTGCAGTCCAGATTCCTTCTGGTAGAGCAGGCAGGTCATGGTGCCGCGATCGGCGTGCAGGGATTCCACGGTCGCGTCCAGAATGTTTTCGAATCCTGCCAACTGAGCAACAGTTTCTTGTTGTGGCGCGCCCAGGACTTCGTGCGGCGCACCTTGAGCCAGAACGCGTCCGCGATCGAGCACCAGCACACTTTCGCCGAGGGCAAATACTTCTTCGCGACTGTGGGTGACGTAAAGAATGGGGATGCGATGCGCTTCGTTCCATCCGCGCAGATCGTCGATAATTCTGGCCTTGATGGCCGCGTCAAGCGCGGCTAGCGGTTCGTCCAACAACAGCACGACGGGATCGGTGACCAGCGCTCGCGCCAACGCTACGCGCTGACGTTCTCCACCGGAAATGTTTCCCGGACGGCTGCGCGCCAGATGCGGAACTCGGAACGCGGCGAGAATCGCATCAGCGCGATGAGTGCGATCTGCCCGCGGTAAGTGTGACAGGCCATACTCCAGGTTTTGCTCGACGGTAAAATGCGGGAACAACGCGAGATCCTGAAAAACGTAGCCGATGTTGCGTTTCTCAACCGGCCGATAGTTGCGCGCTGCCGCGTCGAACACGACTTGATCGCCGATGGCGATGCGGCCGGAGTCCGGCTCGATCAATCCGGCGATGCAATCGAGCAGCGTGGTCTTGCCTGCTCCGGATGCTCCGAACAAGATGGTGAAGCCGGGAGCGGTGCGGAAATCCACATCGAGCACGAAGCTGGATGCGGCGCCGATTCGCTTGCGCACTTGCGCGTGCAGCGTGCGAGACGCTGTCTTATCTTTGTCCATGTCCATGAATGGGAGCGATCAGCCAGACCTTGCGGTTTATGCCGTAGACGATGGCCAGCATGGCAAAGCAGATTAGCAGCAGAAGCAAGGCAGTTGCGTTGGCCGTGGCGTAGTTCGACGCCTGCACCTGGTCGAAGATTTCAATCGAAACCGTACGCGTGACGCCGGGAATATTTCCTCCCACCATGAGGACTACTCCGAATTCTCCCATGGTGTGCGCGAAGGTCAGGGCTGCGCCGGTGATGAGTCCGGGCTTCGAAAGAGGAACGGTTACGCGGAAGAACGTTTTCAGGGGCGATGCTCCAAGTGTGGCCGAAGCCGAAATCAATTTGCGGTCGACGCTTGAAAACGAAGCCGCAAAGGGCTGCACCGCGAACGGCAGACTGTAAAGAATGGAGCCGATCACCAGGCCGGTGAAAGTAAACGCGAGAGTGTGTCCGGTAAGCGAGATCCACCAACGGCCCAGTGGGCTGCGCGGACCGAGCGCGACCAGCAGGTAGAAGCCGAGTACGGTCGGTGGAAGCACGATGGGCAGGGCTACGATTGCTTCGATCAGGAACTTCCAGCGCCAACGCGAAAAAGCGATCCAATAGGAAATGGGCAGGCCGATTGCGAACAATAGCGCGGAGACGATCAACGCCAGCCGCAGTGTCAGCCAAAATGCTTGCCAGTCAATGGACATGAGTTTTGCCTACGTGCCCCGGCCCGCTCCCTTCGCTTCGCGGGACAGCCGAGGCGGCTGTCGCTACATGAATCGAGGCGTTGTCGCCATTCAACGTGGAACCGCAAATCATGGAACGGTAAAGCCGTAATGGCGCAGCACGTCGGTGGCGTCTTTAGTTTTGATGTACTCCACGAACGCCGCGGCGTCAGCCTTGTGTTGCGAGTGCGAGACGACAACCACGCCTTGATCCAGTGCGGGATACGCCTCCGCGGGAACCTTCCAGAACTTGCCTTCGCCTCGCATCGCCAGCGGAACGGCGTGGGCCAGAGCGATGAACCCCACCTGTGCGTTGCCCGACTCCACAAACTGTGCTGCCTGCGAAACGTTCTCGCCCATCACCAGACGGTCCTGCACCTGTTCATAGATTGCGAAATGTTTCAGGGCCGCCACGGCGGCGCGGCCGTAGGGCGCGTGTTGCGGATTGGCAATGGAAATTTTCTTCACCGAGGGATCGGACAAAACTTTTATTCCCTGATGTTCCGGGTCGAGTGGCGAACTCGTCGGCGCCCACAGTACCAGAGTGCCCACGGCGTAACGATAAAGGGATGAGGCGTCGGCGTCGCCCGAGGCGATGAGCTGGCGCGGGTAATCCATGTCGGCGGAGAAAAATACGTCGAAGGGCGCACCGTTCTGAATCTGCTGGGTGAGCGCGCCGGACGCGGCAAACGACAACTTCACCTGCACTCCGGATTGTTTCTCGTAGTTGGCGGCGATTTCTTTGAGCGCAACACTCAAATCCGCAGCCGCCGCAACCGTAATTTCTTTCGATCCATTTTCGTCCGCAGGAGCGCCTGCAAAGACGTCTGCAGAGACCTGCGCAGAGACGCACAAACTCGCGGCGAGAAGAACAAGCACACTCACCAACCGGAGGACTTGATGCTTCATAGTTATGGCGTCCTTTTCCCGCACGTTTCAGAAGAAAGAGCGAAAACGATTGTACAGGGCGAAGGGCGGCGATTCCCAAAGTGGTCCATTTCCGAAATATACTGCCGCTTTCGATTGCTTCCCATGGCGATGCTCTCAATACTTGGAGCGAGTCATCTACCCTATGTCGCGTCGTACCCTGTTTCACTGCGTTTTTCTTCGAGTTTCAATTCTTGCTTTCGGTTGTTTCGTCTATTTCGCCGCCAGTTCGATAGCGCAAGTCCACGACGCAAAGAAAACTGTTCGCGAAAATTCGGTCGCTGCGGATGTTGATCACGAACAGGAACGCAGTACGTGGTTTCTCCACGGGCGCGTGATTCCGGGAAAGAATTCGGCGGAGTTACGGCGGCGAGCCTACCAGGCCAAGATTCTGAAGCGTCGCGCTCGCGCCGCTATGGCGAGGACGCTGCCGAAGCGAGCTGCGGCTTCGGTATTACCATCGGCGTCGCCATCGCCTGCAGCTGTGGCTTCAGACGCATGGCAGCCCCTGGGGCCGGTGCCCCTCGCGTCGGATGCCTCGGGCAGCGGCACACAGGACTACCACCAGGTTTCCGGACGCGCGACCGCTGTGGCCATCGATCCGGCGGACCCCAGTGGGAATACGATCTTCATCGGCGGCGCGCAAGGGGGCGTGTGGCAATCCGCGAACGCCGCCAACAGCACTGCGTCGAGCGTGACGTGGACTCCGGTCGCCGATGACCAGGCCACGCTCTCGGTGGGCTCGATCGCCATCCAGCCGGGAAATACCAACCCAGCGACGAGCGTGATTCTCGTGGGCACGGGCGAAGCGGACAACTCTGCCGACTCTTATTTTGGCCTCGGCATTCTGCGCTCAGCGGACGGTGGAAATACGTGGACACTCATTCCAACCGCGAACGGCGGAGCGCTTTCCTTCAGCGGCCTGGGCGGAACGCGTATGGCGTTCAGCACGTCGGGCACGGACAGCACGGTGGTTTCGGCGATGGCGACTTCTTCCGAAGGAGTGGTGGCCGACGCGGTTACCACCAGCACCATGCCGGGGCTCTACACGTCTCTCGACGCCGGCCAGTCGTGGGCTTACAACGCGCTGATCGATCCGGGGGGCGAAGCCACCGATGCTACGTCCGCGACTTCGGTCGCGTATAACGCGGCGACTGGCCTGTTTCTGGCGGCGGTACAGTATCACGGCTTTTACTCGTCTCCCGATGGCGTCACATGGACACGTCTTGCCACCCAGCCCGGGGGGCCCCTGCTAACCACAACGGCATGCCCGCCCGTCTCCACCGCAAACAACCAAACGTGCCCGATTTACCGCGGCGAAATCACGGCCATGCCTGGACGTAACGAAATGTACGTCTGGTACATCTCTCTCGATTCGTCGGGCCTTCCCGTCGATGGCGGCGTTTGGCAGAGCCTTAACGGCGGCACGTCGTGGACCGCAATTAACGACTCGGGCATTGCGAATTGCGGCGACACCGTTGGCTGCGGAGTGCAGCAGGGTCCCTACAATCTGGAACTGTTAGCAGTGCCGAACGGATCAGCAGCCACCGATCTCTACGCCGGCGCAGTCAATCTCTACAAGTGTTCCATTAATTCCGCAAACCCCACGTGCAACACGGCCGCCTTCATCAATCTGACGCATGCCTATGGATGCATACCGATCGCGGCGCTGGCCCACGTGCATCCCGCGCAACATGCGCTGGCTTACATGATTCCGAGTGCGGGCACCGACTCCGGCAACGACCTGATGTATTTCGCCAATGATGGCGGCATCTACCGCGCTCTCGACGGCTATTCGGGGCTGACCGCCGGTTCGTGCTCCGGCACCAACTCGTTCGACGACCTGAACCAGAACCTGGGATCGATGACTCAGTTCGTGAGTTTCTCGCAGCATCCCAGCGATCCGAATACGTTGCTGGGAGGCTCCCAGGGCAACGGCTCGCCTGCGACTGCCTCGGCGACGACGAGTTTGAGTTGGATCAACGTGAACGGCGGTGACGGCGGCTACAACGCGATTGATCCCAACACGCCGGTGAACTGGTTCGTTTCCAATCCAGATATTCCGCCGGGCGGATTGAATATTCAGGAGTGTCCCATCGGAGTGAGTTGCGTCGAAGGAGATTTCAGCGTGGTGGTGGACAGCGCCAGCGTTGGCGGCGACGACGGAGCGTTCTACGTTCCCTATGTACTCGACCCGCAATCCATCACGTCGCTTTTGGTGGGCACTTGCCGCGTGTGGCGCGGACCGCGGTTGGGCGGAAGTTATACCCTGCTCAGTCCTAACTTCGATACGTACGGTTCGGGCACATGCTCGGGAAGCGAGGTCAACCTGGTCACGTCGCTGGCGGCCGGCGGACCCACCGACAGCAACGGCTCGATGGTAATCTATGCCACCACAAATGGGCTGGGTCCGCTCAACGGGCGGCTGACTTCAGCTTCCGGTGGAAACGTATGGGTCACCACCAACGCTACGGCTGGCCCGACCGCCTTCACCGAAGTCACACAGAATGCTACGCAGAACATCAATCCCAACCAGTTCCCGGTTTCGAGCGTCGCCATTGACTCGTCGGATCCGACCGGCAACACGGCTTACGTCACGGTGATGGGCTTCACCGGCGGCGCGGGGCACGTATGGCAGACGACCAACGCCGGGACCACATGGATCGACTTCACAGGAACCGGCGCGGCCGCCTTGCCGGATGCTCCCGTCAACGCAGTTGTCGTTGATCCCGTCGGCACGGTTTACGTGGGCACCGACGTGGGGATATTCGAAAGCAGCACCGCAAGCCCGGCCTGGACGGAAGTGGGCCCGGCACCGAACCCTCTGGGCGGCTCCGTCGGTTTCCTGCCGAACGTTGCGGTTACGGCCCTGGGAATTTTCAATCCCGCCGGGGAGAAATTGCTCCGCGCCTCCACCTACGGACGCGGCGTGTGGCAATTCGACGTGAGCAACCCCGGGTTCCAGATTTTGATCTCCAACAGTCCGCAAACTGTTTTTGTCGGGCAAACCGCCACCTACAACGGAACGATTGACTCCATTGATGGATATTCCAATCCAGTGACGCTCACGTGTACCGCGGGCGCGACGAATCCGCCGGCAACTTGTACGCCCCCTTCCGATCCGGTGACTCCAACATCCAGCGGCGTGACTTTCACGGTGACGGCCAGCGACGTAGCAGGTGACTACAACTTCAACGTGCTTGGGGAAGGCGCTGATTCGAACCTCACGAGCACCGCGAGCCTGGTTTTGCACATGGTCAGCTTCGGGCTCACGCCGCCTTCGCCGAGTTCGGTTACCGTGCCTGATGGGACAACGTCGTCTCCGGTCAGCTTCCAGGTTACGGCTGCGGGCTCATTCAATCAGAGCGTAAGTGTTTCCTGCAGCACGAATGTTCCGGGCGCAACTTGTAATCTCACGCCGGGAACCACGGTCGATCCCACATCGTCCAATCCTGTCAACATGACGGCGAGCGTGGTAATCCCGCCGGGGACTAACGTCAACCTCAACTACACGGTCACGCTAGAGGCCAGCACGAGTGGCGCCGCACCGGTTACGACTTCGTTCGCGTTGAACGTCACGCTTAACCCTAATTTCGTCCTCAGCGATCCGGTCGCGTTTCCTGTGGTGAACGCCGGCAGCACTACGACGAGCGGGACCATCGGCATTGCGTCGCAGGACGGATTCAGCGGCACGGTGGGCCTGACTTGCTCCATCACTGGCGGAAGCGGAAGTTGCAGCGTAACTCCGGCTTCCGTCAGTTCATACCCAGCCAGTGCCGTCGTTACCATAAACGCCGCGGCCATGAGCGCCGGCAGCTATCAGGCCGTGGTTCAAGGTGTATCCGGCGCAATCACGAACGCTTTGGCGATCCCATTCAACGTAGGGGACTACACAATCGCCGGCCCACAGGCTTTGAGCGCTCCGCCCGGCGGTCAGGGAACGGCCAGCCTCACCATTACTGCGTCTGCCCACTATGCCGGCCTGATCAGCACCAGCTGCGACGCCAGCGCGCTCGCCGGCGCCACCTGCACGCTAAGTCCAGCGACTCTGCTAACGGTGAGCCCCGGCTCGCAAGTGCCTTTCACCGCAATAATTACCGTGCCTGCGAACGCGACGCCGGGCACTTACAACATCCAGATCAATACTCAGGACACGACGGGCGCTCCCAGCCATAGCTTCACCATTGCCCTCACCGTCGTCGCTCCCAATTTCGTAATGAGCGACTCGGTAGCATTTCCCGTGGTGAACGCTGGCAGCACTACCACTAGCGGAGCAATCAGCATTGCCGCTCAGTTTGGATTCAGCTCCACCGTGACCCTGACCTGTTCCCTGAAATCCGGGACTGGCAGTTGCAGCGTGACACCAGCCTCGGTGAACTCATTCCCCGCCACCGCCAATGTGACGGTGAACGCCACATCTTTGAGCGCGGGCAGTTATCAGGCCACGGTTCAAGGAGTGTCCGGCTCGATTACAAATACCCTGGCTGTCCCCTTCAATGTGGGGGATTACCAGCTCTCTGGACCTTCAACTCTGAGCCTTCCTCCGGGTGGCCAGGGCATAGCCACGCTCACGATTGCTGCCTCTACTTATTATTCCGGCCAGGTGAATGCGAGCTGCAATGCCCTCGCGCTGGCCGGCACCATATGCACGACAAGCCCGGCGACTCCGACGATCCCGGTGGCAGTGACCGTCGGCGCCCAAGTGCCCCTTACCGCAACCATCGACGTAACCAATGACGCGGCGCCCGGCACCTACAACATCAAGATCAATACGCAGGATACGACGGGTGCTCCCAGCCACAGTCTCACGATCGCGCTTACGGTCGTTCCTGACTTCGGTATCAGTTCCACCACGACCCCGCAAACCGTGACGGCCGGACAAACGGCGGGCCCCTACAACATGATCGTGCAGCCGGCCGGAACATCGTTCAACAACCCGGTTACGCTTTCTTGCACCGGCGGCCTTCCCGCGGGCGCGCAGTGCACCTTCACGCCGAACCCGGTCACTCCGGGAAACAACGCTGCTGACGTGGTGCTGAGTATTTCGACCGCGGCTGCGGCGGCCACGCGCAAGGCCGCGCGGCAAACTGCGGCCTTCTACTTCTACATATTGGGACTGATGATACCGGGGATCGTGGTGCTATCGGGAGCCGCTCGCCGCAGGAGACGCATCTGGCATAGGCTTTTGAGTTTGCTTCCCGGACTGCTTCTGGCGTTAGTGATGCTCTCTTGCGCCGGAGGCACCGGCATCACCGGCGGTGGCAACTGCAGCGCGGCGCCTAGTGTTCCAACAGGCCTCGCCGCATCCTCGACCACCAGCACCAGCACCACCTTGACTTGGACGCCGTCGAGCGTGGCTTCAGGCTGCAGCGTCAACTCGTACACCGTCTACGAAAACGGCACTTCTATCGGAGGCCCTACCAGCACCAGCTTTGCCGTCACCGGATTATTGCCTTCTACACCACAAGCACCCGAAATCTATAACTTCCAGATCGCAGCCAGCGATGCGGCTGGAATCTCTTCCCCCAGCGGAGCCGTTACTGTGACCACTCTTCAGGCGCCGACCTACACGGTCACCGTCACTGGCGTCTCCGGTGCGCTCAGCCACAGCACCACCGTAACGCTCATCGTTCTGCCGTGACGAGAGCTTGCTCTTCCCGGTTTCATTCCTGACAATCCGCATCCGTAATCTGTGAGTCTCTCGGCTCTGATCTGCGATCAGTGTTCGGTGATCTCGCGGGCGGAGTTCGCCACCGCGCCGTTTTGTGCGATGCTGGTGTGCGAAACCTGTCCGAAACCTGAATGTCCGAAACCCGCTACAACGCAATCGTCATCGGCGGAGGCATCGTCGGCCTCGCGGTCGCGCTGGAAATTACGCGCCGCTTTCCGCGGCTCAGGCTCTTGGTCTTGGAGAAAGAAGACCGCGTCGCCCGCCACCAGAGCGGACACAACAGCGGCGTCATCCACTCCGGCGTGTACTACAAACCGGGATCGCAGAAGGCGCGGCTGTGCGTTGCCGGGGCTGCGGCCATGGTGGAGTTCTGCCGCGAGCACGGCATTCCGCACGAGGTATGCGGCAAGGTCATCGTCACCACCAGCGCAGCGGAATTGCCCCGTCTGGAAGAATTGCGGCAGCGCGGCGAAGCCAACGGCCTGAGCGGACTTCGCCTCATCGGGCCGGTCGAGTTGCGGGAAATCGAGCCGCATGCCAGCGGCTTGCGTGCGCTGCTAGTTCCTTCCACCGGCATCACGGATTACGCCGCCGTGTGCCGAAAATACGCAGAATTGATCTCCGCGCACGGTGGCACCATTCACACTTCCACGGCGGTCACGGGCCTGAAGCGCAACTCGGATGAAATTGTCGTCGAAACGTCGCGCGGCGCCTATACGGCCAGCTTTCTCATCAGTTGCGCGGGACTGTTCAGCGACCGCATTTGCCGCATGGTGGGCGACGAGCCGGGCGTAATGATCGTTCCCTTTCGCGGCGAGTATTACGATCTTGTTCCGGAGCGCGCGTCCCTGGTGCGCTCGTTGATTTATCCCGTGCCCGATCCGCGTTTTCCTTTTCTTGGCGTGCACTTTACACGGCGCGTCGGCGGAACCGTGGACGCCGGCCCCGACGCCGTGCTCGCCCTGCAACGCGAAGGTTACCGGCACTCTGACATCAGCCTGCGGGACATGGCCTCGTCACTGGCGTTTCCAGGGTTCTGGCGCATGGCCGCGAAGAATTGGCGCAGCGGGCTTCACGAATTTTATCGTTCGTTCTCGAAATCAACGTTCGTGAAAGCCTTGCAACAACTGGTTCCCGAAGTGCACGCAGAAGATTTGGTTCCAGGAGGCTCAGGAGTTCGTGCTCAGGCCTTAAAGCCCGACGGCACGCTGGTCGACGACTTTCAATTCTTTCCCTCGCGGAGAATATTGCATGTGCTCAACGTTCCGTCTCCCGCTGCAACGGCATCTCTCCTGATCGGCAAATCCATCGTCGACCTTGCCGCACGCGATCTCGGACTCGGCTAGCTGTAAGCCAGTTCCTTCGCCCGCTGCGCTGCTTTCACCACTGCTTTGATCAGCGTGACCCGCAGCTTGCCTTCTTCAAGTTCAAGAATGGCGTCGATAGTGCAACCGGCCGGAGTCGTCACCGCATCTTTCAGCAGCGCCGGATGATCTCCGGTTTCGAGCACAACCTTGGCCGCTCCCAGCGTAGTCTGCGCTGCCAGCAGAGTCGCGACATCGCGCGGCAGACCAACTTTCACGCCGGCCTCGGCGAGCGATTCCAGAATGATGTAAATGTAGGCCGGGCCGCTGGCCGAAAGGCCGGTCACCGCGTCCATGTGCTTTTCGTCCACAACAACAGTGCGTCCCACCACATCGAACAGGCGGCAAGTCAAGGCAACATGCTCAGCGGAAGCGTGCGCACCTTTGCAGACGGCGGTCATCCCGGCGCCCTGCGAGCAGGGAGTGTTCGGCATGGCGCGCACTACCGGAACCTTGTCCGCAAGACCTTTTTCAATCAGCGACGTCGGCACCGAGGCCGCCACCGAAATGATTAACTGCTTCGGCGTGATGTAACGGCTGATCTCCTTCACCACGTCTTGCACCACTTGCGGCTTCACCGCGATCACAATGATGTCGGCCGCTTTTGCTGCATCGGCGTTGCTGGCGCCGACCGTAACGTTCCACTTGGAAGCCAGCGCCTTGGCGCGTTCTTCGTGCGCAACCGTCGCGCAGGTCAGGTTCGGCGACAACATCCCGTGCTTGAGCAGCGCCTGCAGCAGGATGCCGCCCATTTTCCCGGCTCCCAGAAACGCAACACGTTTCCCCGACAAATCATTGCTAGAAGACTTTTCTTTTTTCGCCATTCGGTATCTCGCCCTCGACCGCCGCAGCCACTACCGCACTTTTTCTGTTTTCGTCTGGCTCTGCATCCACTTCCAGGCCGTCGCAATAATATCGCGCAGGGAATGCGAAGCCTCCCACTGCAGCAGTTCCTGCGCCTTGCGCGGATCGGCGACCAGCGCCGGCGGATCTCCCGGGCGCCGCGCCACCACCCGCCGCGGAACTTTATTTCCCGTCACTTCCTCGATCATGGCCAGAACTTCCTGCACAGAATCCCCGCGACCCGTTCCCACATTCGCCGCAAAGGAAGGTTTACCCGCAGCCAGATGATCGAGAGCCTTCACGTGCGCGTCGGCCAGATCGGTGACGTGAATGTAGTCGCGAATACAAGTTCCGTCAGGCGTAGGATAATCCGACCCAAACACCTGCAACTCCGGACCCCGGCCCGCCGCCGCGCGCAGCGCCACCGGAATCAAATGCGTTTCCGGTTCGTGCAGTTCGCCGATTTCCCCGCTCGCATCGGCGCCGGCCGCATTGAAATAACGCAGGCTGGCATAACGAAAACCGTACGCCCGGTCATAGGCCTCCAGCGCCAGTTCGAAGAAAAGTTTGGAAACGCCGTAAGGATTCACCGGTTGCCGCGGAGTGTCCTCTGCGATGGGAACTTTCGCCGGCTCGCCATAAACCGCGCAAGTCGAAGAAAAAATAATCTTCTTCCTACCCGCCTCGAGCGCCGCATTCAAGAGTGACAGCCCTCCCTCCACGTTATTATGAAAATATTTCTGTGGGTTCGTGACCGATTCACCAACGTAAGCGAACGCCGCAAAATGCATAATCGCGTCCACGCGAGGCAGCACGTGCGCGAGCGCGGAGCGATCGAGCACGTCGCCCTTTACCAACTCGAAGCCGCGGGCCAGCGATTCATATCCGGCAGAAAGATTGTCGAAGATGATCACCTGATGCCCCGCCCGCCGCAGGGCGCGGGCCGCGTGACTGCCAATATAGCCGGCACCGCCAATCACCAGAACGTTCACTTGTTTATTTTTTCCTTTGCGAATCGCAGAGAACCTAGCCTAGTCGCCGTCGCCCGTGTCTACCGAAACCAACTCGAGAGCGTTGAGCAGCGGACTCGACTCCGCGACGAATTCCACGTGCCCACATTTCGCGCAGGTCAGAATGGCGAGGCCGTGACTGCCACTGCCCGGAATCAGATGGACCTTCATCAACTGGTAGCGTTCAAGTTGCTGTTCGCAGCGCAGGCAGCGGACAACCTTCTGATACGGATCGCTGGAGACGCGTGCATCTACTTCGATGGCTGGTTTCATGAATTCCTCTTGAACCGGACCGGCCGAGGGAACAGGCCCAGCTCGCGCCAAACCCTCATCAGGCATGACGATTGGCGCAAGTTTATCACGCCACGAAGGTCACAGAAGGGACGGTAACCACGCGGACAAACCCCACGGTTTCCGAAGGGATTCCTTTAGTTCGCAGGTTGATTGAGCACAGCTCCAAGAATCCGCACTCCGACAGATTTCAAATCCTGAACGCGACTTCGCGTTCGCTCTTTGCGAGTGGAGTAAGTCTTCAGAACCAGCACCATACCGTCGGTCATCTTTCCGAGAGCGATCGATTCGTCGTTCTCATCCAAAGACGCGCCATCGATCAGAACATAGTCAAAGTCCGCGCGCAGTTCTTGCAGACGAAGGCGCATGCGTTCGGAATCGGCCAGACTTCGATCCGGACTTCGATCCAGGCTTCGATTCGTACGTTCAGCAGAAAAACCGGAGCCAGCACTCACCAACGCCAGATTCCGCCGGGACAACTGGCTCACATACCCCCCGATCGGGCCCTCCTCCCGCAGCGCATCCCAGAGTCCGTGATGATTGGGCACTCCGAAGTGTTCGTGCAACCTGGCCCGGCCAAAGTTGGCGTCCACCAGGCAAACTCGCCCAGCCACTTGGCTGGCCAGCAATTCTCCGGCACGTGCGCAGATCCAGCTGCAACCGTTGCCGGACTCGCTGCTGGCCAGGACGATGGTTCGGTTGGTTGTGGCCCGATCGGATTCCGCTCCGGCCTCCAGAAACACGCCGTGCACCAACCTCGTCAATTCCTCGAGCTGCCACGCCTCCATCTCAAACCGCAGCGGCTGGGGATCAAACAGTTGGTGATCAGGCAGCGGATGACGAACGGAATCGGAAAAAGATTTTTTTGGATCCTCGGCATGGGTGGGAACGGCAACAAGTTCCGGCGTGGGCGTTTCGTCAGTAGGTTGAAAGTACTCTCGCGCTTTCCCAACGATTTGCAGAAGTGCGAAATTCCGGCTCATAGATTCAGTCCAGCATGCCGGGTTTGATTCTTGCACCGAGACTGTCGGTACCCAAACTCGATCCGCGCTTCCAGCCTTTCAACTGCAGCGATACTTGTTTCATGTAGGCAATCGCCTCAGCAGGCGTTAGCGCGCCGGGACGCTCATGGTTCCCCGCCGGAATCGGAGTCATCGCAGGAGCTTCGCTGCCAATCTTCGAAACGCCTGTCACCTCGACCTTCGACTCAGTGCTCACCTTCGAATTGGAAGATCGAACCTCCCACTCCGCCGCGGCAGCGGGATTCTCCGAAGCCGCATTCTCGGAAACAGCGTCGTCCGAAACATGTTCCGAAATATCGAGATCATGAATAACTTCCTCGACCACGCTCAAGTCCACAATTTTCTGACCGAGCGCGAAACCCAGCGACAGCGCGTTGAAGCAGCAATTATTGATGTTGCGAGGAATCCCCGCGGAGAATTGCGCGATTGCCTCTGCAGCCTGCGCATCAAACAGCGGCCCTCCCGAATACCCGGCCACGCGCAAGCGGTGAACAATGTACCGCCCGCTTTCCTCCACGGAGAGTGGAACCAGCCGGTTGAGCAACGAAACTCTTTGCCGCAGCTGCGCCAGCCGCGGACTCGCCAGCTTGTCCGCCAGTTCAGGCTGACCCGACAGGATGATCTGCAACAACTTGGTCTGCGGAGTTTCGAAATCCGAAAGCAGGCGGACGGTTTCCAGCACCGAAGCGTCCAGGTTTTGCGCTTCGTCAATCACCACAACGAAGCGGCGGCCGGCGCGCGACTCCGCCAGCAACATCTTGTTGAATTGCTCGTGCAGGTGCACAAAATCCTGGTCCGGCCCCTCGACTCCAAGTTCAGCCAGCAGAAACCGCATGAACTCCCGCGAGTTGCACTGGGTCTGGAACAGGAACACCGTGCGGGCATTGCGCCGAAGTTTTTCCAGCAGATGGAACAGCAGCGTCGTCTTTCCCAGCCCCGGCTTCGCAATCAAGGCGAGAAATCCGCGCTGTGCTTCCACTCCGTAATACAGCGAGGCCAGCGCTTCGCGGTGCGCCGGGCTCAGGTAGAGAAAGCGAGGATCCGGCGTAACCCCGAACGGCTGTTCCCGCAAGCCATAGAAATCCAGAAACATAATTCCTGATTCCAGCGACCCAATTCCAGCCACTGAGGATTAAGCGTGCTCATTACGCGTGAGCTATTGCGCGTGAGTGAGTATGATACTCCCGGTGGCTTCTGAGGCGATGGAGAATGCTTGGCGATCCGCCATTCGAGAGGGGGGATAATTCCCGTTTTCGGACGCCAGCTTTCGAGTCTGTTCTAGCTGTCCACTCTAGCCGAGCTATTTCAGAAGTCAGATTTCAGAATGCAGATTGAAAATCTTAAATCTAAAATCTGCAATCTAAAATGCTCTTCGTCGCCGCCAGCTTTAACCAAAATCTTTGTAGGCAAGTCTCCAGATCGACAGTCTAGTTCGACAATCTGAAGTTGAGTGTGATTCTGGTCTGCATCTCAACGGGCGCACCGTCGACCAGGCGTGGCTGAAAGCGCCACTGTCTTACCGCCGCCATGGCAGCGTCCACCAGCAACGGCTCGCCGCTGACCAGCTTCGCGTCCTGCACAGTGCCATCCTGCCCGATGTGAATGTCCAGCACCACCGGCCCCTGAACCTGGCGGCTCCGCGCTTCCTCCGGATATTCAGGCTCGACCCGATGAATCAGGCTGCTCTCCGCAGCCGCCGGCGACAGAGCCACAACTCTGTCCGGCGTCACGGAGGCCGCTCGCTCAACCGCCGCCTGCGTCGTGGAAGGCTGTTCCGCCTGGCCTTGCGAGGGAGGCAGGCGAAATACTTCTTTCCCGTTCTCAAAGACCAGCAAGCTGCCTGCGGGCGCAGCGAGATGCGCATGGCTGCCCACTGCAGTCGGCGCCGACACCGCCGGTGAAGTTGCCAGCAGTGCCCCTGCCGCGGCAATCGGTCCGCCAGGCTGGGATGCGTTCTTCACGCTCGATACCGTTGCATCAGAGTTTGTTACTCCAGATGACGCCGTTGTCGGCCGCAGGGTGGCTTCACGGCCGGCGGCTCGCCTGACGCTAGTCCTCGTCAAACCTGAGTGCTGTGGTCCGATTCGTTCCACAACCAGTACCGCCATGAGCACTGTGCAAGCCAGAACCACCGCACCCAACGCCCACCCCACAACATCGAATCGGCGACGCGGGCCCAGGCTAGCGAGTTCAGCAGGTTCCGGTCCCTCTGCAATCGGAACGGGCATCGGCGCGGGGATGGACGCGGTTTCCCAACTTAATTGCGGATTGTCCGGGAGCAAATCCGCCGCGGCCACACCATCGACCGAACTCCATACCGGAGCTTCGATTCGATCTTCGATTGGACTCTGGATTCGATCTTCGATTCGATTCTCGATCCCAGCCCCAACCCAACTCTCGAGCGGACTCCCCACCAGACTCCCGAACAGAGTCTCCGGCGGTTCGGCAGCGCGCTCCAGGTTCCTCAACACGCGCACCGAGAGAGCTTCTAGCGTGCGCTCGTCACGGTCTCCAAAAGCCCAGGCACGCGGCGAAAACACTTCAAAAAGGCCGACCACTCGGTTGCCGCGGTTGACATCGATAAGCGGCAACACCATAGCCGAACGCACTCCCAGCCGCTGCGAAGCAGCTGCATCGGCTCGAGGATCGGTTTCCGCATCGTCGCAGCGCTGCGTCTGTCCCGTTCGAATGCACTCCCCGGAAAGTCCCGACGCAACGTCCTGCCGCGCCCCCAACTCCGGAGCCGTGGGCCCACTGCTGGCCCGGCACACCATTTCGCCATCCCGATCCAGAACCACCGCCGCTCCGGTCGCTCCCGTGGCCAGGCAAGCCTGCTCCACAATTTCGTTGAGTACGATTTCCAACGCTAGTTCCGCCGACAGATCCGCCGGGAAACTCTCGCCGCCGTGAGCCGCAAACTTGGCAGCCAGTTCCGCAAGGTCAGACTCGAAGCCAGCAGCGTTCGGCTGAGAACCTGCACCATCTGCTGCCGTCAGCGGGCCATCCGGCGACGCAGGCGGCCAGCCGGGATCGGACATGGGATGAGGAGCCATGAAGAGAAGACTTCAGACCGAAAACAGCGCCTGTAGCGGAGTTTCGCCCTAAAACCGAGGGTTGTCAATACAACGTTCGAGCCGAGCCACTCCCACTTGGCCCGCCCAACCCAGGGACTTTTTGCCGCCGACTGCTGCGACCCCGCAGACCCGCGTCCCAAAACGGTCGCAGCCCGAAATACACCAGCGTTCTGCAATTCTTTTCTCTTCCGCAATGATAATCTGAAGCGCGTAGGAACCGCACCATCTTCGCGAGATCAAAACGCGAAACGCCAGCGTGCGATCTTACGAGTTCTTAGGGGTCGAAACACGGAGTCGGAAACATGCGCATCGCGGTAGTCGGTTCTGGATACGTAGGCTTGGTCGCGGGCGCCTGTTTCGCCGACCTCGGCCATCAAGTCGTCGTCGTCGATAACGACCAGGCCAAGCTCGACGCCCTGCAAAACGGACAGGTCCCGATCCACGAAAAATTCCTGCCAGAATTGCTGGCCCGCCATCGCGGCAGCCGTCTGGAGTTTTCCGGCAACCTTCAGGAAGCCGTCCGCGTCAGCGATGTAATCTTCGTCACCGTCGGCACGCCCCAAACGGAAACCGGAGAGGCCGACCTTTCCTTCGTCGAATCCGTGGCTCGCGAAATTTCCGGCGCCCTCGGCGGCTACAAAGTGATCGTCGAGAAAAGCACCGTCCCGGTTTACACCAGCGAATGGGTGCGGAAAGTAGTTCTGCGCAACGGAACCGACCCCGCATGTTTCGACGTCGCCTCCAATCCTGAATTCTTGCGCGAAGGCACAGCGGTCACGGATTTTCTTTTTCCTGACCGCATCGTAATCGGCTGCGACAACGAGCGCTCCGCCGAAGTTCTGCGCCAGGTCTATGCTCCCATGACCGATGGCAGCTACTACCAGCGCGCCAACGCAATTCCCCAGCCAGATCGAACCTCCGTCCCTCCGCCCATCCTTGTAACCAGCAGCAAGAGCGCGGAACTTATCAAGCACGCGTCTAACTCTTTTCTCGCCATGAAGATCTCCTTCATCAACGCCGTCGCGTCGATCTGCGAGTCCGTAGGCGCGGACGTGAATCAAGTCTGCCAGGGCGTCGGCGCCGATTCTCGCATCGGACGCCGCTTTCTCAACCCCGGCATCGGCTACGGCGGCTCCTGTTTTCCCAAGGACGTCCTCGCCTTCCGCGCCGTGGCCCGGGAATGCGGTTACGATTTCCGCCTGCTCGACGAAGTCATGCACATCAACGAAGAGCAGCGCACCCGCTTCCTGCGCAAAGTCCGCAGCGCCTTGTGGACGCTGCGCGGCAAAAACCTCGGCGTCCTCGGCCTCGCCTTCAAAGGCGGCACCGACGACATCCGCGAATCCCCCGCGATGTTCCTGGTGCAAGCCCTGCTGCAGGAAGGCTGCCGTATCACGGCCTACGATCCGGCCGCCATGGAGCGCGCACAGGACGCAATCAATTCAAACGTTAGCAACCTCGGCTCATATATCTCGAACATCGCCTCCAACCTAAAATTCGCCAACTCCGCCTACGAAGCCGCGAACGGCGCCGACGCGCTTCTCATCCTCACCGAGTGGGAAGAATTCGCCCACCTCGATCTGCACCGCCTCCACCAGATTCTGAAGTATCCTATCGTGATTGATGGCCGCAACCTGTATGATCCTGAAGTGATGGCCGCTCACGGCTTCACTTACTACAGTGTGGGTCGCGCGGTCTGTCATCCCGACGGCGCATCCCCGGCTGTCGAAAGCAACAACGCAATCAGCAACAACGCAATAAGGAACGACGCAAAGAGAGCATGAGTTCAAAACGCGCGGCGGTCACCGGCGGCGCCGGTTTTCTGGGATCTCATCTGTGCGACGCCCTCCTCGGCGATGGCTGGCACGTGGTCGCGGTCGATAACCTGCTCACCGGCCGCCGCTCCAACCTCGAACATCTCCGCCGGGAGCCTCGCTTCGAACTCATCGAGCGCGACATCTGCGAACCGTTCGACGTCGGCAGAGTCGATTTCGTTTTCCACTTCGCCAGCCCCGCCAGCCCCGTCGACTACACCATCCACGGCATCGCCACTCTCAAGGTCGGCTCGCTCGGCACTTTTCATGCTCTCGATCTCGCCCGCAAATATGGCGCGAGTTATCTGGTTTCTTCCACCTCCGAGTGCTACGGCGACCCGCTCGAGCATCCCCAGACCGAAACTTATTGGGGCCACGTCAATCCCATCGGACCGCGCTCCGTCTACGATGAAGCCAAACGTTTCACCGAAGCCGTCACCATGGCCTATCACCGCTATCATCAGGTCGACACACGCATCGCTCGCATCTTCAATACCTACGGCCCCAGAATGCAGTTGAATGATGGCCGCGTCGTCCCCAACTTCATGAAGCAGGCTCTCCGCGACCAGGACCTCACCGTCTACGGAGACGGCGCCCAGACCCGCAGTTTCTGCTACGTCAGCGACGAGATCGAAGGTTTCCTGCGCCTCGCGAAATCCAATGAGCACACGCCCGTGAATATCGGAAATCCGAATGAGTTCACCATCCTCGAATGTGCGCAGCAGGTTCTGAAGGTCACCGGATCGAAAAGCAAAATCCGCCACGAACCGCTGCCCCCGGATGATCCCAAGCAACGCCGCCCGGATATCACGAAGGCGCGGCGCCTCCTGGGCTGGGACCCGAAGATCGATCTCGAAACCGGTTTGCGAATGTCTCTGGATTACTTCAGAAAGGCCGTCGCCGAAGAAACAAACCAGGCAAGCAAGAAATAAAAGTAAAACTAAAAGTATAAGTAAGCAAAGAAGAGAAGAAGGTAGCTCAGAAAGAAGAAACGAAAACGCCGCCCAGCTACTCGGAGCTTTCCGCTTCTTCCGCGCTCGCGGCCACAAAGTCAGTGAGCTTCTTCACCTGGTCGCGCTCTTCCTCGGTTTTCAATTCAAACGCAATGCCCATCCCAAATCCTGGATGCGACGCCTGCACCGCGCCGTGCAGACTCAGCTTGATTTCATGCGTGTGCACAATGATCTCCACGGATGTGCCTTTCGAAAATGGCAGCGACACTTCCAGATAGCAGCCCCCCGCACTCAGGTCGGTCAGGCAAGAATGAATTGGCACCTTGATTCCGGTCCGGTAAACCTGCGCTCCTAAACGGCACGCATACCGCACTTGGTCCCGCCGGTTTCCGGCTTCAGGGTTCACACGCGCAACCCCGGCGCTAGCCAGTTCGCTGTTGTCCTGAGCTCGCAGTTCTGCACGGCGATCCGAGCCGGGTTCGGGACGACGCTCTGCACGGGGCGCTGGGCGGGGTTCCGGGCGCCGTTCTGGCCGCCGCTCGGCGCGATGTTCAACGGAATGTTCGACGGGACGTTCTGCGTGATGCTCGACGCGATGTTCGACGCTGGGTTCTGCACTACCTTCTACTACTCCCACCTCCACAGCCTGTAGCGTATCGCCCATCTCCACGGTGATGCCGGCGACCGACTCCTGCACTTGAGCAGGCGGCAGAACCGGCCTCAGAAAGTCAGTAATCAAGCGCCGCGACGCCTTCGGAACATCCATAAACTGGATCCCGCTTCGCCCGTTCCAGTCCTGCCAAACCACCTGGCCAGAGAGCCGGACAACCGAGGACTGTTGCGGAAGTTGAAACTGGAAATACACTTTTGTCGTTGGCGGAAATTTCTTGCCGAATCTTACCGACATCCCGTCTTCGGCCAAATCCACCAGCGTCGCCTTTTCATGGGCAACATCGGCATAGTCAATGGTCGCCTGGGCGTGCACCGTGGCTCGTGGCTTCCGCCGCTTCTCTTTCCTCATTACTGCCCGCGCCGCCCGCAGGCTGCTCAGCGCGCGATCGTAGGAAACCGGTTTGTAGAGTACGAAGTTCACGCCCAGCGAGAACATTTCGCGAATGTTGTCTTGCCCGGGAACCACCGCCACCGCAAGCGTGGCATCGTTCAGGCGAGAGGTCCGCGTTTCCCGCAGCAGATTCGTGACCTCACGTTGGGACTGGCAGTCGAACACCACCACGTCGAAGCGCTCCTGCGCCAGCCGGATGCCAGCCCTCGCCAGGTCGGAGCACGATTCCACCCGAATGCTCAGTTCTCCGAGCACCTGGCGTAATACCTCGCTCGCCGACTCGTCTACGCACACCAAGAGCGCCGATAGATTCATAGCTAGGCGACATCCTAGAGTCACTCCGGTTCCCCGGACAAGTTACCGCGGTCACGTTCACCGCCTCACCCACTGCCTAAGTGGTGTGTCCTCATCGCGAATGACCTGAGTAACCCAATGGATTACAAAAGGCCAATGCTAGGTCGTTGCACCGTCGTGCTTTGACGTCATCCCCAGCCCTTCCTAGGATGAACAGTGAGCTACACGCTAGTGCCCGTGCGGTCGGGCGAGGGCATTTATTGCGGAGAGTTCTGTGTTCCGTAGCCCCAGCAACCGCGGGGATGTGAATCGGAGTAAAGCGCTAGTTCGGTTGAAGTGAAGTACTAAGAATTGAAGAATTATGAGACAGAAGCCAAGCCGTGGGTTTTCGCTGCTGGAATTGATGATCACCGTGAGCATCCTTCTGATCATGGGCGGTGTCACGTTCATCTCGATGCAACCCCTCATCAAGCAGAATGACGTCCACAACGCCTATGACACCACACTGGAAGTGATCCGCAATTATCGCAATATGGCGATCACCAAGAGCAATCGTTACATCATCACCTTCGCTCCGGGGACCGTCGGTCCGCCCGCCACTGCCGCCACCCTCACAGTTCAATTCTGGGGTACGGGAGTTCCTGTGGCGCCCGCTCCGGTTACCATCGCCACCTACCAGCTTCCTACGGACATTCAGTTCGGAGTCATTTCTGGGTTTCCCACCAGCGCAACCACCGTGCCGGATGGCTTCGGCGCAGGCGCTACCGCACTCGACTTCGATCAAGGCATGGGTCTGGGCAGCCAGAACTACATCATGTTCATGCCGGATGGCTCGTCGCAGGACACGCTCGGCAACTGGAATAGCGGAGTCCTTTACCTGACGCGCGCCTCCGATCTCTACAGTTCGCGGGCCATCACAGTATTCGGCCCCACCGGCAGAGTACGCGGCTGGCGCCTGAACAACGTGTCAGGAACCAATACCTGGGTGCAGCAATGAAAAAAAGAATGTTTTCTTCCAACTCGCTTCGTACTCACTCGGCTCATTCCTCGCAGCGCGGATTCTCGCTGGTCGAGGTTATGATTTCCGCCGTCATCCTGACTATCGGCATCGTAGCCGTCATTGGTGGGTTTGGCTCCGCCGTGGCCGCGACTCAGTACGCACAATATGATCTCATCGCCCGCCAGAAAGCTCTGCAGGCTATGGAGAGCGTCTACACGGCGCGGAACACCCAGCAGATTACCTTCGCGCAGATTGCCAACATCGGCAGCGGAGGAATTTTCACCGTCGGTCCCACGCAGATGTTGAACCCTGGCCCCGATGGTTTGGTCAACACCGCGGATGACCTCGCCTACGCCGCCAGCGGGCCCTGCCCGGCGGGACCTGAGTGCCTGGTTCTTCCCGGGCCCGACGGCATCCTCGGCACCGCCGACGACACCGCCCTGGGCTTGACGGCCTTCACCCGCCAGATCCAGATCAACAAAGTTTTCGAAGCCGACGGCGTCACCGTCGACCCCAACCTGAAACAGATTGTCGTGACCGTCACCTACGTTAAGAACGGAGGCACGAACGCCAAGACCTTCACCGTCCAGGCCTTGATCTCGGCGTTCTCCTAGGTTGAATACGAAAAATTCGAACTTGAAAACCATGAACATGCGAAAACAAAATACGCAACCCGGGTTCTCGCTGATGGAACTCATGATCGCCATGTCGGTCGGCCTCATCGTCCTCGGAGCGGCCACCAGCTTGTTTAAAACCGGCATGAACGCCACGTTCGTGGTATCGCAGCGCGCCGAAACCCAGCAGAACATGCGGGCTGCGATCGATATGATGAACAAAGACATCAGTCTGGCGGGCGCCGGCATCACCGGCGGCATCCAACTTCCCATCGGCGGCGGCGCTGGCACATCCAAGTACGGTTGCGATCAAACCGGCA
This sequence comes from uncultured Acidobacteriaceae bacterium, assembly GCA_963846245.1. Lineage (GTDB taxonomy): Bacteria > Acidobacteriota > Terriglobia > Terriglobales > Acidobacteriaceae > Sulfotelmatobacter. The sequence continues at coordinate 25,076 of CAWJVI010000002.1, forward strand.
CCTGCTACGTGACCGGCAACACCTATCCCAACGCCAACTACCTTTACGGAATTGTTCCCGGCTATCTACACGGCGTGCAGGGCGGTGCGTCGGTTCCTTCCGCGCCATCTCCGGCGGTGAACGACGGCATTACAGTTGTCTACTGCGACTACAATTTCCCGCTGTTCGAATACAACGTCTCCGCCATCAACGCCACCGGCACCCTGGTCACGGTCGCGGCCAACCCCCTCTACACTCCCGCACCTGTTGCCATCAACTCGCCGGGCGGCATTCAGGTTGGGGACTTGATCTATCTCAACAACAGTCTGGGCTCAGCCGTGGGTGAAGTAACCAGCCTGAGCTCGACCACCATCAGCTTCGCGAATCTCGATCCCCTCAACATCAACCAGAGTGGAGCCACCACCAACAACATCAAGGCCATCGCCGGCGGCGCCAACACCAGCATTTATCGGCTCTTCGCGGTCACCTACTACCTTACGGTGCCCACCAATGGCCAGCTGCCCCGGCTCATGCGGCAGGTCAATGGTTTGTCGCCTGTCCCCGTCGCCGACAACATCATCAATCTGCAGTTTTCCTATGATGTCTACAATTCTTCAACCAACGCCCTTGACTCCAACGAGGCGAATCCCCTCGGCGTCGGCGAATCGCCCAACCTGATTCAAAAAGTGAACATCGTCGTCATGGGCCAAAGTCTGGTCGCCGGAGGAAAACAAAACCAGAGTATGTACCTGGCAACTTCGGTCAGTGCGCGGGACATGGCGTTCCGTAATCGATATCAGTAATCGTCTTTCGAGGTGGAGAGAAATATGGCACACAGTAAACATAGCTCGCGAGGTTTCACCCTTATCGCAGCCCTCCTGGTCATGGTGCTGCTTTCCGGCGTGGCCGTCGGGCTTCTGTTCATGGTGGGCAGTGAAGCGCGCATGAGCGGTAACGGCCTGGAAAACGATCAGGCCTACTACGGCGCCGAGTCCGGCATGGAAAAGCTTACCGCCGACCTCTCTTCGCTCTACACCGCTTACATGGTACCCACGAACACTCAGATTCAGGCTCTGGCCACCAATCCCCCCAGTTCGTCGATGGTGGGCTCCGTCACTTACAACGAGAGCATTACCTACCAGACCAATCCTGTCACCGGTGCCCCAGCCTCCAGTTGGAATACCGTCAGTTCCGGTGCCGACGCTGGCCTCTACGCTGAAATCGTTCCCATGACCCTGAACGTCAGCGCCCTGCGTCCCGAGGGTGCTTATGTCAACATGACCCGCCAGGTGGAAATTGCTCTGATTCCCGTGTTTCAGTTCGGCGTGTTCTGCGGCTTTGACTGCAGCTACTTCGCCGGACCGAATTTCGGTTTCGCCGGCCGCGTTCACACCAACGGAAACCTCTTCCTCGCCGACGGCGCCGATCTGGTCTTCACCGACAAAGTCGGAGCTTTCTCCCAGATCATCACCGACCGCCTGGAAAACGGCTATCTCACCACCTCCAATTACGGCGGCACCATTTATGTTCCCAAAGCCAGTGGCGGTTGCCCTCTGGCAACGCCGCCAGTCTTCCCGCCAACCGGCGCCAATTGCCTGACCCTGCCCGGAGTCAACACCATCCCGGGAGACGCCAGTTGGAGCGGCGGTTATCCCACCATCGCAGGCGCGACCAATCCAAATTTCCCCAGCATCTCCACCGGTACCTTTAACGGATACCTCGCCAATTCGCTCACTGGCGTAACCAACTTGCAATTGCCATTCGTCCAGAACAGTTGCACCAGCAATCCTCCGCCCTGTACGGATCCCATTCAGATCATCCGTAAACCTCAGCCCGGAGAATCCGCCACCAGCGCCATCGGAAGTTCGCGCTTGTACAACAAGGCCTCGATTCGAATCCTCCTGGCCGATACCCAGGCCGACCTTCATCCCGAGCGTGGCCCCATCGGCGACGGGCAAGACGTCTATTTCACCCCCAACGGAACCGTGCCTTTGAATGGAGCAGCCAAATTGTGGAACACCGCCGGCCTCGCCGTCGCCGGCCCCATGCCTTACGCCATGGCGAGGGTGGGCACCACCAGCTGGATTGCACCTACCGGAACCGCTGGCTGGACCACTTACCCAATCCTCGGCGAAGTCACCACGGCAGCCCTTCCCGCCAATGGACAAGGCGCATGGATCCGGGTGGAGTACCTGAACAATGCAGCGACCCCGGTATGGGTCGGCATCACCACGGACTGGCTGAGCTACGGCTTCTCCCGGCAATATAACCAGGCTCCCACTGGCCCGGCCGGTACCGGCGCCACCGCCACCAAACCCGGCCAAGACCCTTATGTGCCGGATGCGATCCTGATCCTGCAGCAAATGACTCCGGGCGCAACTTCCCCGACCACCGTCAACGGTGCCTACCCCATTAACTTTTACGACCCGCGCGAAGGCTATATGCGCGACAACGCCAACGGTTGCGCCGTCAACGGACTCATGAACGCCGTGGAACTGAACGTCGCCAACCTGGGATACTGGCTCGCCGGAAAGGCGCCCTACGCCGGCGACGTGGGCAACACCGTGAACTATGTCAACCAAAATGGATACATTCTGTACTACTCCGACCATCGCGGCATGCTTCCCGATCCCAACCCCACCAACGGCGGCCAGATTGCCGGTGGTTCCATCACCGGCGAATCCGGCTTGGAAGACGTCGTCAACTCGACCCAGCCGTTAACCTCGAGCACTCCCGACGGAGTCCTGCAGGGCGCCACTTACTACAGCTACTCGCCCGAAGACGCCGATCAGAACGGCTTCCTCGACAACTGGGGCGGAAAGAACATCGGCTATGGCTTCGGCGTGAATACCAACACAGCTCCGCCGAATCCCTACCTCACCATTGCCGGCTGCAACACCACTGGCTTGGCCAATGCGGTTACCGGAGCTCGTCACGTTCTCAAGCTAGTAGCTGGCGGCATGACCCCCGCTGGGGTCAGCTACCTGCCCATCCTGCCCCCCGCGGCAGGCTGCGCATTCAGCACCACCACCGATTGCGGCGGATTCACCGTCGCCTCGGAAAATCCGGTTTACGTGCAGGGTGACTACAATAGCGGTCCGGCCGATACGTTCTGGACCGGCGGCAGCAACAACGCCCAGCATTCGGCCGCCTCTGTCGTCGCCGACTCTGTCACGCTGCTCTCCAGCCTTAGTTCGTGGCCCGTGACCGGTGCCACTACCGGATGGACGGATCTGAACAGCCTGACCAACTTCAACAGCATGACCACCCGCAACGCCAGCACCTCGTATTACCGCATGGCTGTCTCGGGCGGTAAAAACATTCCTTTCCCGCAACCCACCTTCAGTGGCGCGGCGCAGGACTTCGGAACTGACGGAGGGCTGCACAACTTCCTGCGCCTTGTGGAAGATTGGAGCGGCGTGGATCTCAACTACAACGGTTCGCTCGTGAACATGTACTACTCCGAATACAACACCGGCACATTCAAATGCTGCACCATGGTCTACAGCGCCCCAGAGCGTCACTTCTATTTCGACACGCTGTTCCTGAACCCCAACAACCTGCCTCCAGGCACACCCATGTTCCAGGACATCGTCAACCTCAGCTATCACCAGAACTTCACACCACAATAACCAACCCGTAGCATCGCCACCACCCCGGCTCCGCCCAAGCGGAGCCGGAACTTTTTGCTGAGGTGGTGTGGTGACGGGCACTCTTGCCCGTCAGCCGAGCGCAGCTCGGCAGCCCCTACCACCGCCGCCGAGCGCCAGCCAGCCGCCCACAGAATCCAGTAGAATCCCTTGGAGTAAGCGAGAGAACCCCATGCCCCCAATTCGCGCCATCTTCTGGGATGTCGGCGGAGTCCTGCTCACCAACGCCTGGGACCACGTGGAACGCACCGAAGCCCTCAACCATTTCCATCTGGACGAAGCAGAATTTCATGACCGCCACGAGATGGAAGTCTCATCCTTCGAGCAGGGAAAAATCACGCTCGACGAATACCTCGACCGCACCGTCTTCTACCGCGCCCGCACCTTCTCAAGAGAGGACTTCAAGACGTACATGTTTTCTCTGACCAAGCCTTTCCCGGAAGTTCTCGACCTGGCCCGCAAGCTGGCCGAATCAGGCAAGTACTTCATGGGCACCATCAACAACGAATCGCGCGAACTCAATCTCTACCGCATCGAAAAAAACGGCCTGCAAAATATCTTCCGCGTATTCGTCAGCTCCTGCTTCGTCGGCCTCCGCAAACCCGAGCCCGACATCTACCGCCTGGCCCTGGAAATAACCCAGATCCCCCCCGAACAATCCTGCTTCATCGACGATCGCGCCCCAAACCTCGACCCCGCCAAAAAACTAGGCATGCAAACCATCCAAATGCAATCCCCCGATCAACTAAGAAAAAGCCTCTCAGCCCTGGGCGTAACCGCGTAACACAGGGATCGGGGGCTGGGGACCAGGGCTAGGGACAAGGCGTAGGGTTTACTGACCCCTGGCAACGGCTGGGTGCTGGGTGCCCCATTTCTCGCGTTCTGTGCGAGAAGTGGGGCTTTTGGAAGCCAAATCAAATCCCGCCCACCCATCAGGAGTCAGGGGTACTGACCCCTGACCCCTGACCCCTGACCACTGACCACTGATCCCTGACCACTGCTTTTTGACCCCTGACCCTGCTTTTTCACTTCCGCGGCAAACTCGACTTCACTCCCGCACTCGGAGGCACACTAGACTCCGCCCCTCCAAACGTCAGATCACTGGACCAGCAATCCGAAGCAATCTTCCACTCTCCATTACTCTGCCGCGCCAGCACCCAAAGATATTTCCCCCGCTCCTCGCGCCGCTTCCCAGCCGCCCCAGGCACCAGAGCTTTGCAGCGCCCCGCTTCGTAAGCCATGTCTCCAGCCACTTCCACGCGGATCGGTTCCACTTCCACTTCTCCCAGCCCGGCATCGAGCGCGCCAAAGAAAAACTCGCGCACCGCTGCCGCCCCACGCACCGCCGGATAGTTCGAGCGCATGACCATGGCATCCGCCACATAAAGATCGAGCAGGTCGTCCAGATGTTTGGTATTGCAGGCCAGCACCCACTCCTGCGTGATGCGCCGCACCGCAGCCTCCGCGCGGCTCATCGATTCCCCGCGCAGCACCGACATCTGCCGCTTCTCCGGCTCGCGAAAATCCTGAGCAGGAGCCGGCCGCCCCACGCCGCCTTCCTGCCCCGCAGGAAAGTAGTGGTGATGATAGTGATGATGGTAATGGTGAGTCTCAGGAGCGCCAGCTCCGGGTCTCAACTGCGGCTCCCGTTTTCGATGAGGCGAGGGTGAAGAAAGAGGCGGTGAGAACGCAGCCGCCGAAGGCGACACATTCCCTCCCTGCGTAAATTCGTGCGGCAGTCGCTCGTCCAGTCCTCCGTCGAAGCCATCCGCCGGCAGCCCGCACATGGCGCAGAATTTGTTGCCCTCGCGGTTGCGGTATCCGCACACGCGGCACGCTGCAAGTGATGACGATCCCGATGAAGACCCCAGCGATGCGCCAGCGCCAAGTCCCTGGGCCGCGTCTTCCGCGTCAGCCTCCGCAGCCAGCCGTTGCACCGCTTCCAGCGCCGCCGCCATCGCATCCGGCCCCGGCCGCGGACGCCGCATCTCCGGCTGCAGCTGCTTGTAGAAATCATCTACATCGGGATTCGCCGCCAGCTCCGGCTCCGCCGAATTGCCGCCAGCAGAGCCCGGTTCCCGTTCCCGAAAAGGCTCATCGGAACCCAGCGGAGAACCTGTTGGTTTTGTTTTCTTATCCTTGTCCAAGACGTGAACCACCCCTCAGGTAGGGTTAATTCTAGCCCACCCCCACTTCCAGCGACTGGAAAATCGAATAGCGGCTCGATTTGTGGTTGCACACTGCGGATTTCACCCACCGATGTCGTCACACCGATGTCATCCCGCAGGAGCGCGCCCAGCGCTCCGGAGGGACCTTACGAAACCCGGACACTCGTTGTACGGATGCGAGGAGCGCCGGCACGGCAGGAAGCGCGGGGCATTCCCGTCCACGCCACCAACAGCGTAGCCCGTCGCAAGGTCCCTCGCCCCGCTGTGGCCGCGCTCAGAAAAAATCAGCGACTGAAAGATTAACGACTGGAGAACTCAATCTTGCCTTCCGCTTCCGTCGGAACTCCGTTGCAGGTGGCCGGGCGATATTTCCACGTACGCACCGTGCGCAGGACGTTTCGGTCGCGCGTGGTCCCAGCGCTCTCGAGGATGAGAGGACTGTGCACGCGTCCATCGGTGCCGATGATAAAACTGACTTTCACTTTGGCGCTGCTTGCACTGCGGATCATCAGCGGCGCCGGCGTGGTAAGGGCCTGAGGTGGTTGAACATTCCCGCAACCTGCAGGGCCAGCTGCGGTATGAGGTATGTCGCTGAACGTGGAGGCTTTAACCAGCGGCCTCCAGGCCACAAGCTCACGCTCCGGCAGCGTTGCTGGACGAACGGTGGGCATGCTCGCGCTAACTTTGGCAAAAGCCAGCGCAGATACAGCGAGAATTAAAACAGGCCAGAGGCGACGCATCGTTTTGCAATCCCGATTCGTAATCAGCTCGAAATGCTGGTTCGAATTCCTAGCTCAAACAGACAAGCTACCGTGGGGATTAGGCGCAAACCGAGGGCCAAGTTAGCGCAATCGCTAACTGCATTGCGTGCTATGGGTTAGGGGAAAAATGGTGAATCAGAAGGTGCATTTGTGTGAAAGTGATTGCATAATAACGCTGAAACCACCCTCAGCGTCGCCGCAAGTGTCCGATTAATATCCTGTTTTCAGGACTTTAGGACGAATCACAAATGTCGTACATCAATCCCGAAATCTCACTCCGCGGGCGAGCTCGGAACGAGCTCAGAAACTAAAAGTCGCCTGCAAATCGATGCGCCGGTTCGCCACGCCAGTCGAGAACGGTCCGCCCTGAAGACTATTGTATCGGTCGAAAAACGGCGACCCCAGCACCCACGAGCCGGAAGGGTTGCCGAGGTTCACCTTGTTGAAAACATTGCGCGCGGAAGCGCTGAGCGTCAGGTTGTAGCGTCGGTCCGAACCAGGGCCGCCGAAGGACGGGCCGCCGCCAAACAGCGGCCCGCGACCACCGCCGCCGCCGCGACCACCACCCCCGCCGGGACCACCGCCCTGACCCAAGTTGCCTGTTCCCTTGAGCTTAGGGCCAAAGCCGAAAGTCTTCGCTAGCCTGAAGTTAAGGCTGACGTGCGATGGGCTGGTGGCAAAGTTGATGGGGGCAATCCTTTCAGAAGCCGTGGGCATTGCGTCGAAGGTTCCGAGGGGCGTGCAATAGATGCTGGACCCCGGGGCCTGCAGCGTCGAGGTGGGACAGGTCGCGGTCGAGACCAAGCCTGGCCGGTCGTTGAAGATTGAATCTCCGTTCAGGTCGGTGGCCGTGGTGACGTTGATGGGCGAGCCAGAACTCGCGATCAGAAATGGGCTGAAGCGAAAACCATACTTCATCGCGATGGAGCCACCCAGGAACAAACGATGGCGAAAATCAAATGTTGCCCGGCCATAGTCCTGGCTGATGTCGTAAGAGTTCGAGGGGAAGCTGCCGACGCCGGAAGTGTCGCTGTTGGCGTAGTTCAGGGTGTAGTAGGTGAAGAGCTGCAGCCGGGTGCCCCAGCGAATGTTCGAGTTCACGATGAGCTGGTTCTGCTTGAAGTTTCCGTCGGAGACGTAGCGATAGAGGTTCTGGGCCGGTTCCACGCAATTCGGCGCGCAGGGCGTGCCGGGGACAGGGGCGTTGGCGTTGATGGTGAGAAGCTGATCGAAGCCGCGAGAAGTGAGATAGGTCAGCGACAAAGTGGCGGACTTGGTAACCTGCCGCTCGGCGCTGATGGCTCCCTGCAGGGTGTAGGGCGCAGTCAGTGACGGGCTGATCTGATAGATGGCGGAAGAACTGGAACTGACGGCGCCGCAGTTGCTGAGTGGGGTGTTGAGAGGCTTGTCGAGTCCGGGGAAGCATGTGGGATTGTTGATGACGGATTGCGTTTGCGTGATGCCGTTGAGCCGCTCGGCCTGGAGGACCTGCGATTCCATGAATCGATCGTAAAAGATACCGAGCCCACCGCGAACCACGATGATGGGCGGAGCGCTTCTGCCGTGGACGCCCCAGGCGATGCCGAGGCGCGGCGCCAGGTCGGCGTGATCGCTGATTTCGTTCTGGCTCTCAAACCGCAAGCCATAACTGAGAGTGATATTCGGCTTGATCCGCCAATCGTCCGCCACGTAGAGTCCGACGTCCGCGGTGGTGACGCCGGCGTTGGCGGAGCCTTGGGTGATGACCAACTGGGTTGCCGGAGCATTCGTGGCGCCGCCCTGCAGCAATTGCTCGGCGTACTGGTACATTCCGGGGCCTGGGGCCTGGTCGACGCAAGAACTATTCCCCGGAAACGTATCCTGAGAACACAGTGACGAGAATGTGAACGCGCCGTTGAAACCGGCGGTGGAAGAGTTGGCGTCGCGCAAGACGCGCAGGCGGCCACCAAACTTCATGGTGTGGTTGCCGTGAATCACGGAAGTGTAGTTCTGGAATTCGTAGTGGTCCTGGTGGTCGGAGCTGACCGTTCCGTTGCCGCCGCCGGTAAATGCGCCGAGGACGGTGGTTTGCGGATTGAGGTCCAGCGAATTTGTTCCGCTGTTATCCCGCAGATACTGAAAGCGGGTTTCGTTGACCACCTTCGACCCGTAGACCTGGGTGTCGCCGAGCTGGAACGTCGTTTCGGTCTCGATCGTGTTGGTGGCTTGCGAAGCCAAGGCATTTTGGCCGATACCGGCGTTGCTCTCGGTGTCGCGGTAGTACTGGTAGCGCGCGGTCAGCGTGTTGTTCTTGCTGAGCGCGTAGTCCAGGCGCGGGCCGATGTTGAGACGTTGCCGGGGAAAAGGGACGGATTCCACGGTCGAGAACGGACTCAGGTTTTGGTCAAGGGTGACGGCGTCGATGGCGGAGAGGTCGTTAATAACCCTGCGATCGACATTGAAAAAGAATGACCCGTTCTTGTTGAGAGCGCCGCCGATGTTGCCGTTATATTGCACGGAGTCATAACCGGGCTCGGGACCGGCGAACGGATCGGAAGAGTTGAATGCCGAGTCGTTGCCATTGACCATAAACTGGCCATGAAGTTTGTCGGTGCCGGGCTTGGTGAAGATTTCGATGCGGCCGTAGCCGAGTTTATCGTACTCGGAAGAAAACGGATTCTGGTTGATGCGGATTTCGCGAATCGAGGACTTGGGCGGAAGCTGGCCCGCGGTGAAACCATCGATATACATCTGGCCGCCGTTCGGTCCGGCGGAGGGACCGGCCAGGGCTTGCAGGTCAGTCAGCAATTCGTCGGGATCGTCGGGCAGAGCTTCGAGTTCCTTGCTGGAGATGGTGATGGCGCCTGCGTTGCTCGCGGGATTCACGTCAACGGTGGGAGCGGTGTCGGTGACCTGCACCTTTTGCGTCTGCACCTCGATGGCGAGCGAAACGTTCAAGCGCAGGGCCTGGGTCGCGATTTCTACTTTGGTGTTTTCGTAGAGCGTGAATCCGGGAGCCACGACATCGAGCGTGTACTCGCCTGCCGCCAGGCCTTTGAACTGGTACATGCCCTGAGCGTCGGTCTTGGTGGAGATGGGCGTGCCAGAGGCCGGAGTGAGGGCGACATCCGCCTGAGTGACGACTGCGCCCGACTGATCGGTAACCTGGCCGTGCAGACCTCCCGATGGCGCTTGCGCGAAGAGCAGACTCGACGACGAGACGAATGCGGCAGATATAAGTGCTACAGAAATGAATTTGCTGATCTTCATTCAGTATTCGATCCTTCTCAAAACCTATTGCTGATTGTTGATTGCCGATTGCTGATTTTAGATTGTTGATTTCAGATTTCAGATTGGGGAACCATCCCTTCAGCAATCGCGCCTTTCAATCTGAAATCTGAAATCTACAATCGACAATAGTTCCTACGGATTCCCTTCACCGGCGGGCGCTCCTCCAAGACTCCAGGGGGCCAGCATCATGGCTTGGCTCGCGCTGGGAGCGGCTTGCAGGATCGGTTCCACGCCACCTACGAGCGTGATTACGGTGCTGGGGATGGTCGACGTGCCTTCCGTGGCCAGGATCACGACTGCATCGCCTTTGTGCAGATCGGCTACGGCAACGGCGGGGGTGTGGCTTAACATCTGCTGAAAATCCGAGCCTCCAGCTGGGCGCGTGCCTGCGGGCATTGCGCTTCCAGACGTGCCACCTCCACCCGGTCCTTCGATTCCGCCGTGAAACCTGCTCGCAGAATCGCCTCCCGCCGGCGCACCTTGAGAGTTGGCCGCCGTACCTTGTGCGTTGGATGGTGTCTTCGATGGTGCGTTAGCCGCAGCACCCGCAGGTGGATTTGCGCCGGAGCTTGCTGCGCTCGAACCTGCTCCGCTGGAACCTCTTGCGCCAGAGCTTGCTCCCCCGCCGCCTGGTAATCCCGCGATGCCGGACGCGCCTTTGAGCCGCATGGCAAAGCGCTGCGCCGTTTCGGGCGGCAGTTTGTGAAGCTCCGACGTGCCGGCAACTTTCACTATCACGGCTTTCTTGGTCAACAAGTCCTGAACGGTGATGTCGCCGGAGCTTGCATCCACGGAAATGATGGTGCCCACAATGTTTCGAAAGACTCCGGTCACAATTCCTTCTGCGTTAAGCTCGGTGCCGTCGGCAATACGGTCGCCGCGCGCGCGCAGCTGGTCGCCGGGCTGGATCTGTTGCAACGAGCTGGGCTTGGCGTCCTCGAATTTCACCGAATCGGGAGCGTAGCGGCGAATCACAGTATCTTTCGAGGTGTGAATAACGATCGATTTCTTGCCCATCAAGTTGCTGACGGAGATAGTCACGGTGTTAGCGGCGGGATCGACTGCGCTCACTAATCCGCCAATGCCTCGCTTTTGCCAATCCTGCAGTTCCTGCTGGTGATGGGCCTCAAGGTCGGTGCGGGCCATCACCACGATGGTTGAGGCGGCGACGGACTTGGCATCGTCGGAAGCCTGGCCTCCGACGAGAATGCGGTCGCCGACCTGAAGATCCTGAAGCTGCAGTGGAGTGGCGTTCTTGAGATTCTTTTCTCCGGGCGCGATCCGCAGCAGGCGCGTGGTGGGCTGCACGGTCACAGTCACCTCCGGGCCGGAATCCGGAGTGAGGGTGATAGAAGCGCCGCTGATCGCTTTAATCGCGCCGATATGCCGGGCGGACGGGGCGGCGGGCGCGGCTTGAGCTTGCGGAGCCGACGGCACAACTGATGCAGTAGCAAGCGGCGAACCGACTGCGCTGGCGGCCAGAAAAAAGCTGGACAAAATTATCGCCACTATCGCCGGCAAAATCGTTGCCCGTGAAATCAGGATGGATGTTCTGTTTGCGTTCATACGCCCTCTATTAATTTACATGCGCTTTTGGCGCCTGAGTGGTTGATTTACAAAGTTTTACCTGAATCGCAGCGACCTGAATCGCAGCTATAAAAAATTTTAATTTGTTCTGTTGAGGAAGATCGTCCGAGGAATCATCCTTGACGCCTGATTTCAGCGAATCAGTGCGCGAACACAGTCTGCTAATAGACGACTCGTATCCCCGCAGCTACGATTTCTGCTGGGTAGGTTTGTTTGTGGGGATGAGTGTGCTTATGTTGGGGGGGAAGTTGCGGCGAATTTTGACCTGGATGCTGATGGTGTGGTTGCCCGCGTCACTGCAGGCTGCCGACACCAAATCGGCGGTGTTGCACAGCCAGGGCGGCGTTTGGGTCAACGGCATGGAGGCCGCAGACGCGTCGGCGGTTTTTCCCGGCGATTTGCTGGAAACCAAGCCGGGATTTTCCGCGAGCCTGAGCGAAGACGGCTCGACGGTTTCGATCCAGCCGGAGTCGGTCGTGAAGTTTGAAGAGAATCTTCTGGTATTGGACCACGGAAATCTGGTGGTGGGAACGACCACGGGCATGCGGGTGCGGGTGCACTGCATCACGGTGATTCCGGTGTCGGATACGGAATGGACGCAATACGAAGTCACCGACGTGAACGGAAATATTCAGGTTGCGGCGCATAAGAAAGATGTGCGGATCGAGCTGGAAGGAAATCATTCGAAGACGCCCAGCGCGACGGACGCGACGGGCGGGACTACCCGCGGCACTACGGTGCACGAAGGGGAACAGGCCAGCCGTCGCGAATCGGAAGCTTGCGGCGCGGCGATGAGCCCGGTGAGCATGTTGAAGGGAGTTAATCCGGCATGGATCGCGGGTGGCGCGGTGGGTACGGGCGTCCTGATCTGCTGGCTGGCGCACTGCTTCGGAGGCGGATCGGGGCCGGTGAGTCCGGATAAGCCGTAGGAGGTTTTGAGGAAAAGCCTCCAAGCGGAGACGGATTTCGCGGCAACGGGCGAAGCTGCTTTGTCCGTTCGAAGATTGTGGTCCGCTGATAGCGAGAGCGATCGACCCCCATCTACTTGATGTTCTGCCGTTTGGTGGGCTGCTAAGAAAGAGCTGAAAGAGTTCGCGGCTAGAAACGGATGGTATTATCTCGGCTGGAGTCACCAATGGAGCCGACAAAATCCAAACTACCAGGCGAAGCCATAGAGCTTTACAACGATTTCATTCACGGTGAGATCAGCCGCCGCGTCTTTATGGAGGGCGTGCAGCGGCTAGCGGGCGGTCTGGCGGCAGCGACGGTGATCAATGCATTGATGCCAAATTATGCGCTAGGCCAGCAGGTTTCCCGCACCGATGACCGGATCAGAGCGACTTACGAAACCGTTCCCTCGCCGAAAGGCAATGGAAGCATCAAAGGCTATCTCGTGCGGCCGGTCAGCGCCGACACCCGCTCCGAAACGATAACGAAGTTGCCGGGAATAATCGTCGTCCATGAGAATCGTGGCCTGAATCCGCACATCGAGGACATCGCGCGGCGGTTTGCTCTCGCCAACTTTATGGCATTTGCGCCGGACGGACTCACATCTCTGGGCGGCTATCCTGGCGACGACTATAAAGGCGGGCAGATGTTCAACAAGATCGACAAGAACAAAATGTCCGAGGACATGGTGGCCGCGGCCCTGTGGTTGAAGTCGCGCACCGACTGCACGGGAAAGATCGGCGCTACCGGCTTCTGCTACGGTGGCTCGACCGCCAATATGCTGGCGGTGCGGTTGGGATCCGATCTGGCGGCGGCGGCGCCCTTCTATGGCGGTCCTCCCACGCCGGAGGACATCCCGAAAATTAAGGCGGCGATCCTGGTGCATCACGGAGAGCTCGACACTCGACTGGCAGCGACGTGGCCAGCCTACGACAAGGCGCTGAGCGAGGCGCACGTTCCGCACGAAGGCTATATTTACCCGGGCGCCGTACATGGCTTCAATTGCGACGCGACGCCGGAACGATACAACAAAGCTGCGGCCGATCTGGCCTGGCAACGCACGATCGACTGGTTTAACAAATACGTGCGCGTCTGATTGTGTGTCCCCGCGGGTACAATTTTCCGGGCCTGCGTAGGCTAACCCGCCTACAGCGTATTTATTTATTTAGGCTTAGAATGAATTCATCATTCGCTTTTAAGTCCGCTGCGTTTGTATTTCTTTGCTCCGCGTTTCGAGTTTTTGCTCCGCGTTACTTCTTTGCTCCGCGTTTCGTGGGGCGAAACAAAAAATAATGAGAGTCTTCTGTGCGAGTCCTTTGCCGGGCTACAGAATTCTTTCGTGCGCGTAACCGGCGGCGACCAGGGCGGCGATCAACTCGGCGATGTGATCGGGACCGCGCGTTTCCATGGTGATGTCGATGGCAGTGTCTCCTAGGTTGACGTTGTGGTAGGCGCGGTCGTAGGAAGTTTCGACGATGTTGGCGCGGTGCTCGGCGAGAATTCCGGTGAGGCGGTGCAGGGCTCCGGGGTAGTCGGGCAGGTGGACGCGGAGGCGCACCAGGCGTCCATCTTTTACCAGGCCGCGCTCGATGATGCGGGAGAGTAGCGTTACGTCGATGTTGCCACCGCAGACGAGCACGGCTACGCGTTTGCCGGCGAGCGGGAGTTTGCGATTGAGCATGGCGGCGATGGCGGCGGCGCCGGCGCCTTCGGCTAGAGTTTTTTCGCGCTCGAGCAATAAGAGGATGGCGTTGGCGATTTCTTCTTCTTCGACGGTGACGATGTCGTCGACGTATTTCTGAACCATGGGTAGAGTGCGGTCTCCGGCGCGGCGGACGGCGATGCCGTCGGCGATGGTTGCGGCGGCGGCCAGGGTTACCGGCTTGCCTTCGTGCACGGCGGCTTTCATCGACGCGATTTTTGCGGGCTGCACTCCGTAGACCGTGACGGCTGGATTGGTTTCTTTCACGGCGCAGGCGATTCCGCCGATCAGGCCGCCGCCGCCGATTGGAACCACGACGGCTTCAACGTCAGGATGCTGTTCGAGGATTTCGAGGCCGAGCGTTCCCTGCCCGGCGATCACGGCGTCGTCGTCGAAGGCGTGGACTAGCGTGAGTCCTTCGGCGCGGCTTTGGTCTACGGCTTTGGCGTAGGCTTCGTCGTAGTTCGCGCCGTGCAGGAGAACGTCTGCGCCGTATGCGCGCGTGGAAGATACCTTGGTGAGCGGGGTGGGCAGCGGCATGACGATGCGCGCGTGGATTCCGTGGCGGCCAGCGTGGTAGGCGACTCCCTGGGCGTGGTTGCCGGCGGAGGCGGCGATCACTCCCCGGGCACGTTCTTCGGCGGTGAGCGTGAGAAGCTTGTTCAGAGCGCCGCGCTCTTTGAAAGCTCCGGTGCGCTGCTGATTGTCGAGCTTGAGGAAGATCGAATTATTGGTGAGCGCGGAAAAGGCTTCCGAATACGTGCAGGGGGAAAGGCGAATGGCGTTGCGGATACGCTCGCGGGCGGTGCGGATATCTTGAAGCCCAATCATGAGGGTTGAGCAGTCATCTTACCTTGGCGGCGTGAGTTTGCGTTGCGCGAGTTTGAGGTGGTCAGCACCGATGCAAGCATTATGCAATTTGCTGCGCCGACGCGGTTACCAAGGTAGGAGCGGGGCGCACCGCGGTGGTGGCTCTGCAGATATTTGTCAACGCCCGCCGCCGCTTTGCGGCCTTCGGCAATTGCCCACACCACCAGTGATTGGCCGCGCCGCATGTCGCCCGCGGCGAAAATGCCGGGGACGGAAGACATGTAGTTGGCGTCGGTGGCTACGTTGCCGCGCGGGTCGAGGTTGACGCCGAGTTGCTCGATCATTCCGTTGCGCACGGGGCCGAGGAAGCCCATGGCGATGAGGACCAGGTCGGCTTCCATGGTGAACTCGGTGCCGGGGATGGGCTCGAATTTGGGTGCGGGTCCGACGCGGACGGCGTGCAATTGCTGCACTCGGCCATCGGCGGAGCCGGTGAATTTTGAGGTGGCGATGCTCCAGTCGCGGATGCCGCCTTCTTCGTGCGCGCCTTCAATGCGGAGTTGCATGGGCCAGAGCGGCCACGGGGTTAGCGGGGAGCGCTGGTCGGGCGGCTTGGGCATGATTTCGAACTGATGGACAGAGATTGGTTTCTGGCGGTGAACGGTTCCGAGGCAATCGGCACCGGTGTCGCCGCCGCCGATGATGACGACACGCTTGCCGGTGGCGAGAATCTCCAGCTCCGCGTCGATGGTGTCGCCGTGGCAGCGCCGGTTTTGCTGCGGGAGGAATTCCATTGCGTAATGGATTCCCTGCAATTCGCGGCCTGGAATTTTTAAGTCGCGCGGCTGCTCGGATCCGCCTGCCAGGACGATTGCGTCGAAGCTATTTCGCAATTCGTCGACGGGAATTGTCTTGCCTATTTCCACGCCGGTGACGAACTTCACGCCCTCGGCCGACATTTGTTCGAGGCGGCGATCGATGACGTGTTTTTCGAGTTTGAACTCGGGGATGCCGTAGCGGAGGAGCCCGCCGATGCGATCTGCTTTTTCGTAGACCACGACGGCGTGCCCCGCGCGGCAAAGTTGCTGCGCGGCCGCAAGTCCGGCCGGGCCTGATCCCACGATCGCCACTCGCTTGCCGGTGCGAACTTTCGGCGGGTCGGGATGGATCCATCCTTCTTCGAAACCTCGCTCTACGATATGTTTTTCGTTTTGCTTGATGGTGACTGGCGGCTGATTGATGCCGAGCACGCACGACGCTTCACACGGGGCGGGGCAGATGCGGCCTGTGAATTCGGGAAAATTATTGGTGGCATGCAACTGGCGAACGGCTTCTTTCCAGCGGCCGCGATAGACCAGATCGTTCCAGTCGGGAATGAGATTGCTGACCGGGCATCCGGTCTGACAAAACGGGACGCCACAATCCATGCAGCGCGCCCCCTGGCTCTGCAATTTTTCTTCCGGGAGATCGAGATAGATTTCAAACCAATCGTTGACGCGCTGGGTGACGGGCCGGCGTGGGGCGAGTTCGCGGGAGTAGTCCATGAAGCCGGTGGTTTTACCCATGTTGCACCTGCTCCGCGCCAGCGAGGACGGTCATAGGCTCAACCGGAATGTAGGGCGCACGATTCCGGCTGATGCCGAGGACGCGCTTGAATTCGTGCGGGAACACTTTGATAAAGCGGGGGAGAACATCGCACCAGTTTTCCAGAATCCATTTCGCACGCGGGCTGTCGGTCAGGTCGAAATGGCGTGTGACCATGTCTTTCACGATCTGCGCGTCCTGCGCTTCAGTGACCGGCTCCAGATCGACCGAGCCGAGGTTGCAGCGCTTCTCGGTGAAGTCGCGACGCTCGTCGAGCACGTAGGCCACGCCGCCGCTCATGCCCGCTGCGAAGTTGCGGCCACAGGCGCCGAGGACAAGTACCAGGCCCTTGGTCATGTATTCGCAGCCGTGATCGCCGACGCCTTCGACGACCGCAGTCGCGCCTGAGTTGCGGACGGCGAAGCGCTCGCCGGCCATGCCGTTGAAAAATGCTTCGCCACTGGTCGCGCCGTAGAGTGCGACGTTGCCGATCAGAATATTTTCTTCGGGAGCGAAGCGCGACTTTCGCGGCGGGTACACCACGACGCGTCCGCCAGACAAACCTTTGCCGATGTAATCGTTGGCTTCGCCTTCGAGTGTGAGCGTGACGCCTTTGGATAAGAACGCGCCGAGACTTTGCCCAGCGGAACCGGTGAGCTGAATTTTGATCGTGTCGTCGGGCAAGCCGACGGAACCGTAGCGGCGGGCGATTTCGCCGCTGAGCATTGTGCCAACCGAGCGATGCACATTGCGCACGGGGAGGTCGATGGCAACGGGCGTGAGGGTTTCGATGGCGGCGCGGGCTTCTTCGAGAATTTTGTAATCGAGCGCCTGTTGCAAGCCGTGATCCTGCGCTTGCACGCAACGGCGCGCTACGCGGCCCGGAACCTGGGGGTTGTAGAGAATGGCGGAGAAATCCAGGCCTCGCGCTTTCCAGTGATCGACCGCGGGCTCGACTTCGAGCATGTCGACGCGGCCGACCATTTCGTCGACTGTGCGGAAACCCAGGTCCGCCATGTACTGGCGCACTTGTTCGGCGAGGAAAAAGAAAAAGTTGATTACGTGCTCCGGCTGCCCCTTGAACAGCTTGCGCAGTTCGGGATCCTGCGTGGCGATGCCGACGGAGCAGGTATTCAGATGGCATTTGCGCATCATGACGCAGCCCATGGCGATCAGCGGCGTGGTGGCGAAACCAAATTCTTCGGCGCCGAGCAGTGCTGCGACCACGACATCGCGGCCGGTTTGCAGTTTGCCGTCGGTTTGCACGCGGATGCGGCCGCGCAGATCGTTGAGAAGTAATACCTGCTGCGTTTCGGCGAGACCCAACTCCCAGGGAATGCCGGCATGCTTGATCGAGCTCAGGGGCGAAGCGCCGGTGCCGCCGCTGTCTCCGCTGATCAGGACGACATCGGCGTGGGCTTTCGCGACGCCGGCCGCGACCGTGCCCACTCCGACTTCAGCTACCAACTTCACGGCGATGCGGGCTTGGGGGTTGACGTTTTTCAAATCGTAGATCAGCTGCGCGAGATCTTCGATGGAGTAAATATCGTGATGCGGCGGAGGCGAGATCAGGCCCACGCCCGGAATCGAATGGCGGATGCGCGCGATCACGTCGTCCACTTTGTGACCGGGAAGCTGGCCGCCCTCGCCGGGCTTCGCGCCCTGCGCCATTTTGATTTGCAGCTCGTCGGCGTTCACCAGATAGTTTGTGGTGACGCCGAAACGAGCGGAGGCCACCTGCTTGACCGCGCTGCGGCGCAGATCTCCGCTGGCATCGGGCTTGAAGCGTTCTTCGTCTTCTCCGCCCTCGCCGGTATTGGATTTGCCGCCGATGCGGTTCATGGCGATGGCCAGCGTCTCGTGCGCCTCTTTGCTGATGGAACCAAACGACATGGCGCCGGTGGTAAAGCGCTTCACGATTTCTTTTGCCGGCTCGACTTCTTCGAGAGCGACGGGCTTGTCGCTTTTCTTCAGCTTCATCAGACTGCGAAGCGTGGCCATGTTCGCGCTCTGCTTATCGATGAGGTCGGTGTATTCCTGGAATGTCTTAAAGCTATCTTCGCGGACTGCTTGTTGCAGTTTGCTGATGGTGAGCGGATTCAGCAGGTGATATTCCCCGCCCACGCGCTGGTGATAGCTGCCGCCCACCGATAGTTCGGTCTCATTTTCCGTAAGGGGACGGAACGCGTGCTCGTGCTTCATCTGCGCTTCGCGCGCGAGAACGCCCAGGCCGATTCCTTCCAGGCGCGATGTGGTGCCGGCGAAGTAGGCGTCGACCAGCTCCTTGTTCAATCCGATCGCCTCGAAAACCTGCGCGCCCTGGTAGCTCTGCAGGGTCGAGATGCCCATCTTCGAGAAAGTTTTCAGCAAACCTTTCTTGATGGCCTTGAAAAAATGTTGAGCTGCGGCTTCGGGAGTGACGTCGCCGGGCAGTTCTCCGCGCCAGGCAAGGTTCTCCACGCTCTCGAGAGCGAGGTATGGATTGATGGCGCTCGCGCCATAACCGCTGAGCAAGGCGAAGTGCATTACTTCGCGCGGTTCGCCTGACTCGGTGATCAGCGCGGCCTGAGTGCGCGTCTCTTCGCGAACCAGCAGATTGTGTACTGCCGCCAGCGCCAGCAGGCTGGGAATCGGCGCGTAGTCTTTGTCGACGCCGCGATCGGAAATGATGAGCAGCGTGTATCCCGCTTTTACCGCGAGCGAAGCTCGCTGGCAAAGTTCGTCCAGCGCGCGCTTGAGTCCGATTTCGCCTTCTGCGGCGCGGAACAGGGCTGGCAGCGTGATGGCGAGCAGGTCGCGAGTGGAAACGCGGCGCAATTTTTCCAGTTCGCGATTGGTCAGCAGCGGGTGCGCCAGCTTCAGCATGTGGCAGTTCTCGGGCTGCTCTTCGAGAATGTTGCGCTCGCTGCCGATGTAGCTGAACAGCGACATCACGGTTTCTTCGCGAATGGGATCGATGGGCGGGTTCGTGACCTGGGCGAACAGCTGCTTGAAATAACTGAACAGCGATTGCGCGCGGTCGGAAAGGCAGGCCAGCGGAGTGTCGGTGCCCATCGAACCTACGGGCTCTTCTCCGCTCAACGCCATGGGACCAAGAATCATCTTGAGGTCTTCGTCGCTGTAACCGAAGGCACGCTGGCGCCGCAAGAGAGTTTCAGGATCGGAATAATGCAGACGCGAAGGCTCGGGCAACTGATCGATAGTGACCTGATTGTCTTTGAGCCACTGCGCGTAGGGCTGGCGCGAGGCCAGTTCGCGCTTGATTTCTTTGTCGGAAATGATGCGGCCTTCGACCGTGTCGACCAGGAACATTTTTCCTGGCTGCAGCCGGCCTTTGCGCTGCACATCTTCGGGAGCGACGTCGAGCACGCCCGCTTCGGACGCCATCACGACGAGTCCGTCGTTAGTCACCACGTAGCGGCCGGGGCGCAGGCCGTTGCGATCGAGCGTGGCGCCGATCACTCGGCCGTCGGTGAATGCGATCGCCGCCGGACCGTCCCAGGGTTCCATCAGCGAGGCATGGTATTCGTAGAACGCGCGCTTCTCCGGCTGCATGTGCGGATTGCCCGCCCACGCTTCCGGAATCAGCATGGCCATCACGTGGGGAAGGCTGCGTCCGGCTTGCAGAAGAAGTTCGACCGCATTGTCGAAGTTCGCGGAATCGCTGCCATCGGGCGAAATGACGGGGAAAAGTTTCTTGAGATCGTCGCCGAACAAAGGCGACTTCAGCAGCGACTGCCGTGCCCACATCCAGTTCACGTTGCCGCGCAAGGTGTTGATCTCGCCGTTATGGGCGATGTAACGGTACGGATGCGCGCGCTGCCAGCTGGGAAAAGTATTCGTCGAAAAGCGCTGGTGCACCAGGCACAACGCGCTCATGACGTCGGGATCGGAAAGCTCCTTATAGAAATTTGTGATCTGCGGAGCGAGCAGCAGGCCTTTGTAGACAATGGTCCGCG
Source organism: uncultured Acidobacteriaceae bacterium (assembly GCA_963846245.1). Taxonomy (GTDB): domain Bacteria; phylum Acidobacteriota; class Terriglobia; order Terriglobales; family Acidobacteriaceae; genus Sulfotelmatobacter. The sequence continues at coordinate 45,494 of CAWJVI010000002.1, forward strand.
CCGAAAGAGAAGGGATGTAGAAAATCTCACGGTCAGCGATTTCGGATTGCCCAACTTCCGTTTCAGCACGCTTTCGGACTACGTACAGCTTGCGCTCGAAAGCATCTTCGTCGATGTTTGTGCCTTCGCCGCGGCCTACGAAAATCTGCTGGATGTACGGCTGGGAAGCTCGCGCGACGCGGCCGATTGCCGAGGCGAAGGTCGGCGTATCGCGCCATCCTAATACGGTGAGGCCTTCTTCGCGCACGATGCGCTCGAGAATCCCTTCGCACTGCAGGCGTTCGTGCTTCTCGACCGGGAGAAAAGTCATCCCCACGCCGTAGGCGCCGGGCTCAGGCAGTTGAAAGCCGATCTTGCTACATTCCCGCGCAAAGAATTTGTGAGGAATTTGAATCAGAACGCCGGCGCCATCGCCGGTTTCCGGGTCGCAGCCGCAGGCGCCGCGATGAGTGAGGTTGACGAGAACTTCAATTCCCTTGCGGATAATCTCGTGGCTTTTTTCGCCTCGGATGCTGGCTACAAAACCAATGCCGCAAGCGTCATGCTCGTGCGCCGGGTGGTAGAGTCCCTGCGCGGGCGGGAGCCCAGTTTTCGAGTTTAGACGCGTCATCGTTGACATCCTGGTTCGGCGGATCCGCACGCTTCGAAATCATTTGTGCTGGGGGCTCCGTCCGGGGCGGATCGAGCAGGCACACCCCAGTCCAGAACAAGCTGGTCATTTGTTAATACCGCCTGCCCGGAAGGAAGTACAATTCAGAATTTCGATGCAGTGGATGCAAATTTCCGGGTCCGCAAACGGAAATGGACGCTTCAGTTTAGATGATCAATACGACCTTTTAACCACAAAGATCGCAAAGAAAGGCTGCAAAGGACGCAAAGAAGAACTGGCTTTGGCTCTGCACCTTCACATTCTGTGTCGGCGCAGCGCCCAGAGTCCGCTATAATCTCGCCCAAGTCTGAATAAAGACAAAACATGGACTTCGATCAGCTCATTACTTTTCTAGAGGTTGCGAGGCAAGGCAGCTTCTCGCGCGCGGGCGAAAAAGTGTTCCGCTCACAGTCGGCGGTGAGCGCCCAGATTCGCCAATTGGAACAGGAATACGGCGACCGCCTGCTCGACCGTTCGGGCAAAACGGTGAAGCTGACGCCTGCCGGCCAGATCTTCTACGAGTATGCCGAGCGCTTGAGGAATCTGCGCGACGAGTCGCTGACGGCGGTGGCCGACCACAGCCGCACTCCGCGCGGCACGCTGCGGGTGGGCGCCAACGAAGCGACTTGCCTCTACGTTCTGCCTGAAGTTTTTGCGGAATATTGCCGACGCTATCCGCTGGTGCAAATCAGCATCTATCGAAATTTCAGCTACAAGATAATGGAAAAGCTGGAGAACGGGCAGGTCGAGGTGGGAGTGCTGACGTTGCCCGTGCAATCGCCGAGCTTGAAGATTCAGGCGATCTTCCGCGACAAACTGATGCTGATGGTGAGTCCGAAGAATCCGCTGGCCAAACATAAGGTCGTGGCGGTCAGCGAGATTATCAAACAGCCGCTGCTGATTCCGAAGACAGGCCATACCCGCCGCCTGCTGGACAAGCTGTTTCGCCCTTACAGCGCGGAACTGCACGTGAGAATGGAATTGCCCAGCATCGGCATGATCAAGAGTTTCGTCGCCGCCGATCTGGGAGTGTCGCTGATCAGCGCGTCGTTCGCCCGCGACGAGGTCGAGGCCGGCAGGGTCAAGCTGATTGATCTGGAAGATGCGCAACTCTACCGCGAACTTGGCCTTGCCTATCGCCGCGATCGAACGCTTTCTGTCGCCAGCACCGCCTTCATCGCGCAGCTGCGTCAACTGGCCACGCAAATGAAAAAAGGGGATTTCCCCGCCCAGGCTTGAACATCGTGAACGAACAAGAGATTGTGAACGAACAAGAGATAGAAACTCAGCAAGTTGCCGTGTGCAGGAAGTACGGGCAGTCGTGTATGGTCCCGGCTGCAGATACGAAGCTCGGTTTAGCGCTCGGGACTCGCGGCCTGGTCCCGGTCAACGGATTCCGTCATCCACCAGAGGGCGACACCAATGGCTGGTACATCTGGTGTGGGGAAGAGCTATCGAGGGCGGCAGATTTCTTTTCGCCTATGCATACCGCTCACGTGAGGGAGAAGTGTCCCGAAGCACTGCAGTTCTTAGGGCTTCCTCCGGGCTACAGATTCCTGGTGGCGGGGGATTATGTGGACGTGTGGTACGACCCAACTCTTCTCGAAGGACTAACCAACCGTGACGCAACGCCGTGACCAGAGGGGTCTCGTCATCGGCGTAGATATCGGCGGAACCAAAGTCGCCGCCGGAATCGTCGACGCCAGCGGGAAAATTCTCACCCAGCTGCGCAAGCCGATGCCGGCGAATGACGGCGCAGAAGCTGGCTTCAAGGCTGTGACCTCTGCGATCGACTCGCTATTGGCTGGCGAGGCCGCGGACCCGCAAGCTCAAGTGAAGGCCATTGGCATCTGCGCGCCGGGGCCGCTCGATCCGAAATCCGGAGTGGTGCTCAATCCGCCGAACCTTCCCTGCTGGCGGAATTTTCCTCTGGCCGCGCGTGTGGGCGAGGTTTACAGCGTGCCCGTAAAAGTGGACAACGACGCGAATGCCGCCGCTCTGGCCGAAACTATCTGGGGAGCTGCGCGCGGTTATCGCTACGTTTTCTATGCGACTGTCGGCACGGGAATCGGGACGGGCATTGTGTTCGACGGCCGCATCTACCATGGCCACACGGGCGCTGCCGGCGAAGGCGGGCACGTGACCATTGACTATCGGGGACCGCTCTGCCCTTGCGGTAAACATGGATGCATCGAGGTTCTGGCCGCCGGGCCTGCGATCGCTCTCCGGGCGCGGACACACGCCGCGGCAGACCCAGCGCGCGGTGCGGCGCTTCTCGGTTTTGCTCAGGGAAAAACCGAATCGGTGACCAGCGAGATCGTGGGCCAGACTTACGCAGCGGGAGATGTGCTGGCTCGAGAAATTCTGCAGGAGACGGCTGAACTTCTTACTGTGTGGCTGGGCAATATCGTGGACCTGTTCGACCCGGACGTTTTAGTCGTGGGCGGCGGAGTCGCGGCGATGCTGAATCCGTTCTTCGGGGAGATCAAGCGCCTGCTGCCCAGCTGGTGCGTGAACCCGCGTGCGTCGGAGATTCCGCTTGTGTTGGCGCACTATGGAGCCGATGCTGGGATCGCGGGCGGCGCGGCTTTGTTCTCACAGCTTGCCGGCGAATAGGAAATAATCGCGCAGCTTTAAGAATCATGCAGTCCCGAGCAGGATGTCTACTGTGAGCTGATCCAAGAGTTCGTATGGCAAACGTTTCTGTGCGATTGCATCTTTATCGAAAACGTGGGCCAGCAAAGCGGCCGATCCTGCTTTTGAGTGTTGCGCGATTTTGGGAGTGCCCTTTGGACTTGCCGAAATCTCCTGAAGGATGGCTTTGATCGTCGGGTTCGCGTTCCAGCGGGCCGCTTTTTCTTTGAGGATCAGATAGGTGCGCATGCAGCCGCGCGCGAAGTCCTTCACGCCGTCGTGATTTTCCGTGCGGTAAGCGTGGGCGTCAAAATGGCGCGGACCTTGATAGCCGACGTCTTCCAGGAATTTCACCAGCCAGAATGCGGACTTGAGATTCGCCGAGCCGAAACGCAGATCCTGATCGTAGCGGCCTGGCATCTGATCGTTCAGGTCGATGTGAAAGAGTTTGCCCGCCTCCCAGGCCTGCGCCACCCCATGCATAAAGTTCAGTCCCGCCATCTGTTCATGCGCGACTTCCGGGTTAACGCCGACCATCTCCGGGTGATCGAGCGTGGGAATAAATCCCAGATAGTGGCCCGTCGTCGCCATATAAATATCGCCGCGCGGCTCGTTGGGCTTGGCTTCGAGAGCGAAGCGGTAGCCGTATCCCTTGGCGATGTTGTATTCGCAAACATAATTGACGCCGTCCCGTAACCGCTTGATAGCTTCGTCCGCGCGACGGCAGGCATCGGTCTCCACACCTTCGCGGCCACCCCACAGAACGAAAATCTTGGCGCCGAGTTCCGCGCCCAGGTCCATGGCGCGCAGAGTTTTCTGCAAGGCGTAGGCGCGCACCTCAGGATCGTTCGCCGTGAAGGCTCCATCGCGGAACACGGGATGAAAAAAGAGATTCACCGTGGCCATGGGCACGACAACTCCGTTTGTCTTGCAGGCCTTTTGAAACTCGCGAACAATGCGGTCGCGCTCGGCTGGAGTTGCGTCGATCGGCACCAGGTCATTGTCGTGCAAGTTCACGCCCCAGGCACCAATTTCTCCCAGCACCTTGACGATGTCATTGGGCGGGAAGGTGGGACGCACGGCGTCGCCGAAGGGATCACGGCCGCGGTTCCCCAATGTCCATAATCCGAAGGAAAATTTGTGCTCGGGCTTCGGCTGGTACGATCCGTTACTTTTTGTCATGATTCTCCTTGCAAGTCTGAAACCTGGCATCTCTCAGAATAGCTTCGAGCTAATCGAAGCAGTAATGCTGCGCCGCACCGGTCGACTACGGCGAGTGCCCCTCCGACTCGTTCAGCGACGGCGGGGCCGGAGCGATCTTCCCTACCAGACCCTCGTCTGCGGTGCCGTGCAGTTCCCGAACCTTCTCCAATTCCTTCTGCGCGGCGGCTGTATTCCCCAGGGTCTGATACAGGCGCCCGAGGCGGTAATGCGCGTCGGCCTGCGCCGGATCGAGTTCCACCGCGTGCAGCAGAGCTGCCACGGCCTCGTCATATTTTTTCTGTTGCGTGTAGATGACGCCCAGATCGACGTAGGCCAAGCGTATGTCTTTTCTGCTCTGCACGGCGCGGTTGAGCAGATCGAGCGCTTTCTGCGGATGATTATTTTTCCATTCGATGTCGCCGAGGTAGGCCAAGGCCTGCGACTGGTTGGGATCGTTGGCTAACTCTGCTTGGAATTCTTTTTCGGCATCGTCATACTGATGCAGCTTCCAATAGAGGAAGCCGATTCCGAAATGCACGCTGGGCTCGCGCGGAGCGATTTTCGCCGCCACTCGAAATTCGTCGATCGCCTCGGAAGTTTTTCCCAAACCGTCCAGGGCTTCCCCGCTTAAGATATGCGCGCTCGCGGATTCCGGATCGGTCTGCAGAATCTGGCGGAATTCTTCCTCGGCGCAATCGTAATCCTTGGCCCACAAACAGCTCTGAGCCAGCACCTGACGCAGCTCGGTATTGGCCGTATCTGGAGCTGCCGCCATCTTCAGATACTTCTCGGCGTCCGCAAATTCTTTAACGCCGTAGTAGCTCAACCCGAGCAGGGTTTGTGCCTGCGGGTTCTTCGGGTCGGTGGCCAGCACTGCGCGGAAGGGCTCGATCGCGGCGCGAAAATTGCCCTGCTTGAATTCCGCCAGTCCGAGGTTCAACTGCACGCCCGTGAGATTCGAATCGAGCTTGATCGCCTCGCGATACGCCGACGCCGCTTCCCGATAGTTCTGCAGCTTCGAGAGCACCACGCCGAGACTGGCGTAGGCCGCCGCGTCGTTGGGATGCTGCCGGGTAATGGTCCGCCAGATCTCTGCCGCTTGTGGCAGTTTGCCCTGGCTTTCCAGAGTCTCCGCTTCTTCGGGAGTTGCAGTTTGAGCGCTCGCAAGGGCGGCGGTAAGGACGACAGCGAGTGCGAGCTGCAACCTCCAGGTCTTCATGCCGGCGATGCGTCGTCCCGAGATATACCTACAAAGGGCTTAGAGGATAAATGCCCCACTCGCAGGCTATGCGAGTGGGGCATGTTAAGGACCCTGGGGAGGGCCTAGAAAGACAGCTTCAGGCCGAGTTGGAGCTGCCGACCGTCGTAGGCACTCTTGACCTGACCGAAATCACCCGCTCCGAAGTTGGTGCTGATCCCGCCGGTATCGGCGTTCCCCTCAAACTGGGTATGATTGAAGGCGTTGAAGGCCTCCGCGCTGAACTGCAGCCGGAACCTTTCCGTGAAGGCAAAATTCTTCCGGAGTGCAAGATCGAAGTTGTTGTGACCCGGCCCGCGGATGGCATCGAAGCCCAAATTACCGTAGCAATCTGTGCCCGGACCACCCGGTGTGCAGGGAGGTGTCGCGAAGTTACCGCTGAACCATGAGCCAACAGTCTTTGGATAGGAAACGGATCCGGTCAGGTTGGGCCGGGTGCTTGAGTTGCTGATATAGCTGGCAGACGTGGTTCCACTCACACCCAAGTTGATAGGAGCACCCGTTTCCTCGGTGACGATACCTGAAAACTGCCATCCCCCTAAACTCGCCTTCATCAGACGGCTCGGGCTGTCGCGGAAGAAGGGCAGATCGTACACAAAGTTGGCGAAAAAGATGCTCTTGCGGTCGTACGGGGACGGACCCCAATCAGCGCGCCATCCTACGTACGGATTGGTAACATTCTGGAGGTCGCCACCACTGCCGGTTGCCGTAGTCGCGTCCTCCGCCTTGGCAAGGGTGTAGGAAAGTTGCACGTGAAGGTCACGCCGTACCGTTCCGGTGAGCGTGGTCTGGAGTGAGTTATAGCTGGAGTTGGAACCATTGTAGGCGAGCCGCATGTTGCCGAAACCGAGATAGGTAAGTACCTCGTTGAAGGTTGGGCCACCCACCACTCCATTGGCCGTGTGCGCCGTCGTGTTGACGAAATTCCCCAGATCAGTCAGAGGGGGCAGGTTGATCGCCGAATAGTAGTTCTCGCGCCGTCCCTGGCTGCCCACGTAGGCGATATTCAGTACCAGGCCGGGGCCGATTGCCTGCTGCACGCCAGCGCTATACTGGTAGCTCACGGGGGTTGGGTAATGCACTGCGATGCCGGTGAGTCCGAGCGGAAGCACAGGCAGATTCGCGGCCGTAATGACATTTCCAGAGCTCAGATTGAGCCCGGGATTGTCGAGCGACACGCCGTTGAGTGTAGGATTCGGATCGCCCGGAGGATTCACAGCGCCGTTGTACATATCGTTGCCCTGAATGCGCTCGTACGACACGCCAAAGCCACCGCGGACCACGGTCTTGGCGCGACCCGTTAGGTCATAGGCGAAACCCAGGCGCGGTCCCCAATTGTTCCATGAGTCATTCACCAGACCCTTGGGAACTCCGTTCAACCCGCCAATGCCGATGCCGTTCAGATAGAACTGATATCCGCCCAAGGTTGGATTCGTGCTGGTAACCAATCCCGGACTTGGTCCAGCAGCGCACAGTGGGACGGAATTCGCGCTGCAGATATTTCCGTTCGAGTCGAACGTAGCTGTCTGGCTCGCTTGATAGAGACTGGGATAGAAGTTCGAAGACAGGTGATTGGCCTCGTAGGTGTGGGGAATGCCATCCCACCGCAGTCCGAGATTCAGGGTCAACCGCTTGCTTACGCGCCAGTTGTCCTGCACGTAGGCCGCCGGAGAGATGTTGTTCCACTGTCCGCTGATCTTGACCCCGTCCTCCGTGTATTGCTGGGCAAAGCCCATGAGGTAGTCGCCAAAATCGTATCCGCAGGAAAGCGTTTTGGTTCCTACGCAGCCTGCAGGGCTCGTGAACGAACCGTCGAATTTAAAGTTTCCTTCGGTGTTGGCGAAGGCGTCCTGAACCTTTTTGTAAATCGCCCAGCTGAAACCAAACTTAAGCTGATGTGCACCCTTCGTCCAGGAGAGATCGTCACGAATCTGGTAGTCATCCGCCTTATTGTTCCAGGGCGTCCAGTTGGCGGTGTATTGGGATCCGGTTACACCGGCCAGATTGATCGAGGGAATGCGCGTGTCAACGTTTGGTCCAGTGAACAACCGGTTAAACGTGAAATCGCTGGGGGCGGTAACTAAGTTGTTGGGGATGATGTGGATGCGGTTGCCGTTATAGTTGAAGGCCATCTCATTCAGCAGCGTGGGGCTGATTACATAGGTTGCGTGGACCACGGCACTGTATGAGGGATTGCCGAAAACGTCGGCTACCGTGGGCAGGTTGTCGCCGCTCCACTGCGTAGTCCCATAGGTTTGGGAAATCTGCTCGGAAATCCAGTGCCCGAAGATCGAGAACTTGGGGCTGAACGTGTGATCGACCCGAGCAATCTCCTCCCTCAAGCTTGTCGGCGAATTATTGCCGCCCACAAAGTTCACTCCGCTGGTTGGCAGTGGGAAGATCCCGCCGTACTTGCCGCCGGCGGCTAGTAGGGCCTTTGCATTCGGAGAGATCAGGCAATCGGGAATCGTGTTGCCGGGAAATGGCGTGCCCGACGCCGCCAGAAGCGTGGCCTGCTCGGCTCCAGAACAAGTGGACCAGGTGGGTGAATTTTGCAATGTAGTCGCAGACGGCACCACAGCATTAATGGTCTCGCCATTGTATGTGGTCGGAATCAGCGCGCCACTGCCACCACCAGCGTCGGGATACGCATTGGCCAGGGGGACGGGCACATTCAGCAGACCGCCATCAATCTCTTTGCGCCACTCCATGTTGTAGAAGAAGAAGGTGGGATGGTTATTCATCCCAGGAACTTTGCCGCCAACATTGAAGCCATAAATGTTGTAGCGCAACTCCGCAACCGGATTAGGAGCGGGATTGAAATAGTTGCGCGCGTCAAGATCATCGTTGCGAAACAACTCCCAAGCTTCCGCGTGAAGCTGCTTGGTCCCCGATTTGATTACGGTGCTGATCTGCGCCGCGGTAGCCAGGCCATATTCAGCGCTGTAGTTCGAGGTCATATTGCGGAACTCGGCCACCGAGTCGAGAGAGGGCATGACGCTGCCACTGCTGCCGCCGCGGTCAAGGTTCTCGCCGCCGTCAATCAGTTGCAGGTTGTGGCCCGCCCGCTCACCATTGATGCTGATCGCGGCATCGCTGCTCACCGGAGTAAAACCTTCGCGGGAGGCGGTAAGGCTTGACGCACCAGGCGCAAGAGCAAACAGCTCATAGAGGCTGCGCCCGTTGGTAGCCAACTGCGTCACCTGTTGACCTGTAATGACGTTGCTGACTTCGCCGGAATCGGTCTGCACGGCGACGGCATTGGCCTCGACCGTGATCGTCTCTTGCGTGTTTCCGACCTGCAGCTTGAAGTCGACGCGGGTGCGGTCGCCAACGGCCAGCACCAGATTCTTCTGCTCGCCTACCTTAAAGCCCGCGGCCGACGCGCGCACGATGTAACGCCCGATGTTCAGATCTGGCGCCACGTATTCGCCGTCGCCATTGCTGGGGAGGGTGCGGGCCACGCCTGTTTCGGTGTTCGTAATGGTGATGGTGGCGTTGGCAACCGCCGCGCCGCTAGGATCGGTCACTGTACCGACGATGGTGGCTTCCTGAGCCAGTGCCTGACCGGCGAAGACTACAAACAGGGCTGCCAGGAGAACCGCAAGGCGAGAACCGTTGCGTCTCACAGCCAGGCTAAAACTCCCGGCAAACGTGGTCGAGAGGAAATTCATGGTGAAGCCTCCAAAATTAAGTCGTCAATTCTAAGGTGGCCGCGACCAGCCGGTCGCGAATGTCAGGGTGCCATTTCCTGCAAAATCGTAAGCGTTTACGGTGTTACATGTATGCCGTGACCGTTGTCAAGAAGAAAATCGATATCCTAGCGGCGTTCCTGAGCATTTTGAGTACTGAAACGGTCTTTTTCTCGACACCGGGGTTATACTCTTGCCGTACGAAAATGGGCCGCACTGCCGGAAGGCAGGCAGGTTTCCGAACACTCCGGCTCAGGTAGCCTGACTCACGTAGCAGCGGGGGGTGTACTTCGATGTTGACCCGTACTCTGCCAGTATCGACTTTGATGCTCTGCGTTCTTTCCTCCGCCACTTTGCTCGGCCAACAGAAACCAGCCGCATCGGCTCCCCCAGGCACACAAGAGTTTCCGGTGGTCATGCAGCAAAACGTGGCTGCCGGGAAAACGCCGGTCGGAACCAGGATCAAGGCCAAGCTCGAAGTTGCTACCTTGATTGACGGCAAAGTGATCCCGAGAAGTGCCGTCTTTTCCGGGGAAGTGATTGAGTCCGCCGCGAAAACTGCGACCGACCCTTCACGGCTCGCAATTCGCATCGACTCGGTGGTGTGGAAGAAGGGATCGGCTTCCATCACCGCCTACTTGACGGCGTGGTATTACCCCATGAAGGACGCAACAGGCCAGGATCTGCAATACGGGCCGACGCAGCCAGCGAACCGGACCTGGAATGGACAAGGACAATACCCTGATCCGAATTCAAAGGTTTACAAACCTTTTCCGGGGAGCGATTCGGGCAACGATAGTTCCGCTCCCAACACGCCTTCCTCCACCTCTTCGAACCGGCGGGTGCTGATGAAAGACGTCGAGTCCGCGAAAAATAGCGATGGGGTTATTGCGATCGTGTCCAGGAACTCCAACATCAAGCTGGACAAATTGACGACCTATGTTCTGGCCACGAGCGACCTGCTGCCCGCAAAATAGATTGGGCAAAGTAGATTAGACTCGCCCGTCTTCATCTGCCCGCCCGATTCTGCTCGCATAGGGACGTGATGGGCGCGAGGGTAGTGTCCTATTAGTGATAGGACACTACCGGCGCGAGTGCCCTTCTTGACCGTGAGATTTGCACTGTGCTACAAGCGACCGACGATCGTAATCGTTCACGCAACGACATCCAGGAAGCATCGCGCTCTCGCCGCGTGGGTTGACCGCGCGGATTGCGCAGGAGAAATACCATGCCCGAAATGCGTATTCGAACGTCCCTGCAGGTGGCTATTATCCTGGTTCTGTTTCTTGCCCATTCGGCGGCCCAGACTGCGAGCAGTGCGGTGTATCTTGACCCGTCTCAGCCCATCAACGTCAGGGTTGACGACCTGATCTCGCGGATGACGCTGGAGGAGAAAGCGTCGCAGCTAGTCAATCAGGCAAGGGCGATTCCTCGGCTTCAGGTTCCCAACTACGACTGGTGGAGCGAGGCGCTGCACGGCGTCGCGAATGCTGGCACGGCAACCGTGTTCCCAGAGCCGATCGGGCTGGCGGCGACCTTTGATCCTGCGTTGATTCACGAAATGGGGGTAGTCATCGGCACGGAGGCACGGGCGAAGCACAACCAGGCGGTCCGCGCCGGACGGCGCGACATTATGGAAGGTCTGGATTTCTGGTCGCCGAACATCAACATCTTCCGCGACCCGCGCTGGGGACGCGGCCAGGAAACTTACGGCGAAGATCCGTTTCTCACCGGGCGTATGGGCGTGGCGTTTGTCACCGGGTTGCAGGGGGATGATCCGAAATATTTCCGCGTGATCTCGACGCCCAAACATTTCGCGGTGCACAGCGGCCCCGAGCCGTCACGGCACAGCATTGACGTGCAGGTGTCGAAGCATGACATGGAGGACACTTATCTTCCGGCGTTTCGCGCTGCCGTGACCGAAGGCAAAGCCGAGTCGGTGATGTGCGCCTATAACCGCGTCAATGGCCAGCCCGCCTGCGCGAATACTTTCCTGTTGAAAGACCAACTGCGAGATGCCTGGAAGTTTAACGGCTATGTCGTTTCCGATTGCGACGCCATCGTTGACATCTTTGAAGGCCACCACTTCGTCAAGAGCCAGGCGGAAGCTGCCGCCGCGGCGATCAAGACTGGCATGGACAATGAATGCGCCGACTTCTTCACCATTACTAAAGATGACCACGACTACAAGCCGTTCGTCGATGCCGTGAAACAGGGCCTGCTCACCGAGGCCGATCTTGACACTTCTCTGCGGCGGCTTTTCACCGCGCGCATGCGGCTGGGAATGTTCGATCCTCCGGGACAAGTTCCCTACGCGCAGACTCCGGATTCCGAAATCGACAGCGCCCCGCACCGCGAGCTCGCACTGAAGACGGCGCGCGAGTCGATGGTGCTCCTGAAAAACGACGGCGTCCTCCCGCTCGCTCCGGCAGTGAAGAAGATTCTGGTTGTCGGGCCGCTGGCGGAGTCCACTCAGGTGCTGCACGGCAACTACAGCGGCACGGCCTCGCACGCGGTCACCGCACTCGAAGGCATTCGCAAGCAATTTTCCGGAGCTCAGGTGTCGTATCAACCGGGCACAGATTTCCTGCGCGAGCATCCCGTGATTCCAACTTCGATGTTATCCACGGACGACGGACAGCACGGATTGAAAGGCGAATATTTCGCCGGAGACATATCGGGGACTCCGCAAGTCACGCGAACCGACCCCTACGTTGATCTTCAACTTTCTCACGCGGATTCCCATGCGCTTCCTGTGCCCAGAGTTTCAAAAGAAGACATGAAAGATTTTTCCGTGCGGTGGACAGGATTCCTCACGCCCGCCGAATCGGGCACCTATCAGATCGGGCTCATGGGATCGATGCAGCGGCTGTGGATCGACGGCAAACTTGTCATCGATGACGCCGTCGGGCACGATCCCAATCCGCAAGTAGCGACGCTGCAGCTTGAAAAAGGGCATCGGTACCCCGTGAAGGTCGAGTACATGGCGGGAGGCCGCATCAGCAAGCTGATCTGGCTGCCAGTCAGCGGCGATCCGCTGGTGGAAGCCGTCTCTGCTGCCCGGCAGGCAGATGTGGTGGTAGCGGTCGTGGGTATCACTTCGAAGCTCGAAGGTGAGGAAATGAAAGTCGACATACCCGGCTTCCGTGGCGGCGACCGCACCAGCCTCAACCTGCCCGCGGAAGAAGAGGCGCTGCTCGGCGCGCTGAAAGGCAGCGGCAAGCCGCTCGTAGTTGTGTTAATGAACGGCAGCGCGCTCGCCGTGAACTGGGCCAACGCTCACGCCAACGCAATTCTCGATGCGTGGTATTCCGGCGAAGAAGGCGGAACGGCCATCGCGCAGACGCTGGCCGGAACCAACAATCCCGCCGGACGTTTGCCCGTGACCTTCTACAAAGGTGTCGAGCAGTTGCCGGAGTTCGAAGACTATGCAATGAAGAATCGCACCTACCGTTATTTCACGGGAGAGCCCTTGTATGGCTTTGGCCACGGCCTGAGTTACACAACCTTCGAATACAGCGGCATGAAACTGTCGAATGCTTCCCTGAATGCGGGCGACCCGCTGGATGTGGAAGTGGACGTAAAGAATACCGGCAAGCGGGATGGCGACGAGGTTGCGGAGCTCTATATCAGCTTCCCCAAGCTGCCGGGCACGCCCCTGCGTGCGCTGCGCGGAATGACCCGCGTCCACCTGAAGGCCGGCGAGCAGCAACACGTAAAGCTCACCCTCAGTCCGCGCGACCTCAGCTACGTGAATGATGCAGGAGATCGTTTCGTCTCCACCGGCGACTACCTGATCACCGTCGGCGGAGGACAACCCGGCACCGGCGCTCCCCACGCCGAGTCTCACTTGATGATCCAGGGAGAGCAGAAGCTGCCGGAGTGAGAAGTCAGGCCGCGCTCCATCACGGGGCGACCCTCCCGAGCTTGCGCTCTATGTCGGTGGGCGGGCTGTCTCCGCCCAAGACAGGTGTAGATTCGGGCTGGGGCTTTGAATGCTAAGGCGTCTGTTTAAGTCAACTGAAGCGGTCTAGGAAGTATAATTATGAGCGCCGAGGTAGCTACGATGCGGGTGTTCACAGCGGTCTTCGGATTTGCCGCCGTCTTCGTGCTCTACAACCTAGCCTGTATATCGATATTACGAACATTCGGCGTAGCAATTCCGCACTCGTTTCCCTTTCACTTCAGTGAACGACGAGAACGTGATCTCATCACTTCACTGCAGGGGCGATCAAGAAACACTTACATTTTCGTTTCTGGCTTCCTGCTGTTCGCCTGTCCACTGTTCCTCGGTTTAATTGCGTATGATCGCCTACTGTCCATCCGGTCCAGCAGCGGTTACTATGTCGGGACAGCCATTGTGCTTCTGCTCTTGATCATGGGCGGTGTGTCTTTTGGAAATAGACTCTGGAAAAAGGCTCAACGTTAGTTTGTTCAAGCGCATACTTCGCAAGAAATCGCGATTTCACTCATCGAACTGCTAGCCGCTCTGAGCCGAAGCTAGACGGTCGTTTGTCCTAACCCCCGAGTTAAGATGGGAACACGCCACATGCGTCCCGGGAGATGAACATCCGCAGCTTTGCCCGCTCGCTGACACTACTGTCTTTGCTCGCGGTATTGATGCCGCAACCGGCCCTGCATTCTCAGCCGCCGCCGAAAGCGTCTACATCTGCGGCTCATCCCGCCGCTGATAGCCCAATCCGCTTCACCTACCAGCCAATCGATTTCCAGCTCGAAACCGACGAGACTCCCGAGCGCCATGCTCCCGAAACCATGGCCGGAGGCGTGGCGATCTTCGATTACAACAACGACGGCAAGCTGGATATTTTTTTCACCAACGGCGCCGACATTCATACTCTCCGCAAGAGTTCTCCGAAGTATCGCAACCGTCTTTTTGAAAACGACGGCAAGGGACACTTCACCGATGTCACCGACAAAGCCGGACTCGCCGGCAGCGGCTACGACATGGGCGTGGCCGTCGGCGACTATGACAACGACGGCTACGAAGATATTTTCGTCGCCGGCGTCTACCGCAACACCCTCTATCACAATAATGGTGACGGGACCTTCACCGACGTCACGACGAAAGCCGGACTCAACAAGCCCGACGCCGAATATGGCCCGCTATGGTCGGTGGCGGCCGCCTGGGTCGACGTGAACAACGACGGCCTGCTCGACCTCATCGTCATTAATTATTTGAAGTGGGACGTCGACCACGAGCCGGTCTGCGAAGCTTACGGACATCGCGATTATTGCCATCCCAAGATGTATAAGCCCACACCGAACCAGTTGTTCCTCAACAATGGCGACGGAACCTTCCGCGACGCCTCCGTCGAGTCGGGCCTGCGCGCGCATCCCGGCAAAGGGATGAGCGTGGCCGCGGCCGATTCCAACCTCGACGGCAAAATGGATCTAGTCGTGACCAACGACAAGCTGTTCAACTGGTTCTTCAAAAATAAAGGCGGCGGAAAGTTTGACGAGGTCGGGTTCGACGCAAACGTCGCATTGCGCGAAGACGGCACGTTCATCTCCGGCATGGGCGTCGACTTTCGCGATCTCGATAACGACGGCTATCCCGACATCGTCCTGGTCGCGCTCGACAACGAAACGTTTCCGATTTACCAGAACAACGGAAAAGGCAGTTTTGTGGAAGTCACCGAGCAGAGCGGCATGGCCGCGCTCAGCCTGCCCATGGCCGGCTATTCGCCGAACATCGCCGATTTCGACAACGATGGCTGGAAAGATATTTTCGTTTCGCGCGGACACGTGCAGTCGCTCGATTCCGCGCCGCGCCTCATGGTGGAGCAGCCGAACACCGTCTTCTGCAATCTCGGCGGCATGAAGTTCTCAGCTCTCACCGCAGAAGCTGGATTCACATCGTTCGCTCCATCGCGTCACCGAGGATCGGCAATCGGCGACCTGAACGGCGACGGGCGTCTGGATGTTGTGGTCAGCGCCATTCATGCTCCCGCGGAAATATGGATGAACGAAAGCCCGGGAAACAATCATTGGCTGGAGTTCAAGCTTCAGGGAACGAAGAGCAACCGTGACGGCATCGGCGCCCGAATTAAAGTCGTGACCAAGAGCGGCGCACAGTATAACCACATGACCACCGCCGCAGGCTATGCGTCGTCGAGCGCCGGCCCCGTGCATTTTGGATTGGGGCGAAACACGTTTGCAGATCTTGTCGAAATCCACTGGCCCTCAGGGATCGTGCAGCAAATGCGCGACGTGGAAGGAGATCGTGTCGTATTAGTGAAGGAACCGCCGCGTTAGAAATCTCTATAACTAGAAGCTATCATAAAACCCGTCGCGTAAACGGGTTCGGGAAGAGATATCTCATTTCTTTCCCGGTTCCACATTCTCGACGCCGCGGAAGCTCTCCGGAGGCCCGAGGTAGCTGGGCTTCACGCCTCCCAGGTCGACCACCAACTTCTCGAGCACAATTCCAGGATCAACCATGCAGAACTTCAGCGTGTGATAGCCCGTGCCCGCGACCCTATGCTCCGATGTAACTTTGCGAACGCTGTCTTTGACCGATGTCGCCCAGTCATCAACAGAGTTGTGTGCCAGCGCGTCCACCACTTGCGGCGTCTGGTCATCGAACGAAATCGCATACCGCAACCCGCGCCCCGGAACAAAATTCAAAGTCGGACCCAGAATCGACTCCGCCTCAACTTTCCCTGGGTTGAACAAATAGACTTGATATTCCAGGCACGGAGCAGAAGCCGACGGCAAAACACTCGGCGCGGTAACGGGAAACACACTCATGCCCGACAACGTCCGGCCGTAGTCGTCGATCTTTTCCCACCGAGCCAAATCCGAGTTGGTTCGTCGCGTGTAATGCTCAGCCTCGATGGAGACATAACCGTCAGTTTCCACAAAACCCTTGAGCGACATTTGCGACGGCTCGGCAGGATTGAAAGCTCCCACCTTTATTTTCACCGAGTCCCCACCGGTACCCGCGCCGGTCCGGCCAATCGAGATTCCGCCGATGCTCGATCCTTTAGGAGCCTTGGCCCAATCGATGCTCACCCAAAGGCGCTGCTCTTTCTGAATCGTACCGTGATCCGCACTTAACAAGATCCACGGCGAACCGGCCGAAGCGGTGAAAGCGAAATCAGCCTTGCCCCGGTTGAAAACATCGATGTATCTCGACTGCTGGTTGTACACATCAAATTCCGGAAGCTGCGGTTCCCCCACAGCGCCGGGCCACGCAGAAGCCGACCCTTCAACCGCTACACCGATGGAGGCCGCCTCAGAAACCTGAATCTCCGTCACTGCCGGCATCACATTCACCGGCGGATCTCTCCATCCGGCGTAGCCGATGTGAGTCTGATCCATCATGTGGTCCCACTTACCATGCGCCAGCGTGTGGTTGTACTGATTCGAAAGATCGGCGTCGGCCTGGAACAGGGCGCGCGCCTGCGCGGCCAGATCGTTGGTGCTGGCGCGGTGTTGCGCCGCGTATAAGCGATTCTTACCAGCTGTGACGTAAAGCTCCGCCACGATCCGCGAAGCTTTCGCGGGATGCAGCACTAACTCGAAAAACGCATCGCGCTGGTTCTCCCTCAGTTGCCTGGAAATCTTTTCCGCCTCCGCGGTGATTGCCTTGAATTCGTCGAGCACCCGGTCAGCCTCCTGATAATCAACCAGGCTGAAAGTTTCCGGATCAAGCAGTTCCGGTTTTCGCCGTCCGTTAAACTTCGCATATTTCGAGACGACGCCGGCGATTGCGTCCGCGTGCTCGGGCCCAAATTCGCGCTTCGCCCACATTCTGGTGAATTCCCCAATGTTCTCGTTCGTCCACGCCGAAGGATTCCACGCCATATTCAAAAAAAACTCAATCGGCACTTCCATCGGCTTCAGGTCGCCGACATTCACCACCCAGATGCGGTTCGCGCCGTAGTGGTACGCCAGATTCATCTGCTCCCAGACTTTCGGCAGAGGATTCGTGTTGATCCATTTATACGAGCGCGGATCGCCCACGTAATCGAAGTGATAATAGATTCCCGCGCCGCCGCTGCGCTTTCGTTCTTCCTCCGTCGGCAGCCGCCGGATGTTGCCCCAGTTGTCGTCGCACCACAGCAGCGTCACGTCATCCGGAACGCGCATGCCGTGCTCATAATATTGCTGCACTTCTTTATAGAGCGCCCAGTCCTGCGGCACGGTCGAAGCGTCGGTGTGCATCACATCGCCAATAATTTTGCGTTGGTCGGCCACGATTTTTTCCAGCAGCGCGCGATCATCCGTCTCCGCCATCGGCAGATCGCCGTTCCCCCGCATCCCCAGAGTGATCACGCTCTCATAGCCGTCATTGCGCTCGATTCCCTGCTTCCAGTACTCTCGCAACTCGGCCGCATTCGCGGTATAGTCCCACGGACCTTTGCCACTCCGCTCCCATTCTTTCCACGCCCGCATCATGGGCTCGTGGTGCGATGTCCCCATCACAATGCCGTATTGATCGGCCAGTTTCGGATTCAACGGATCATCCGCGTTGAACGCGCTGCCCCACATCGCCGGCCACAGATAGTTCCCTTTCAGGCGCAGAAGAAGCTCAAAAACTTTCTCGTAAAATTGATGGTTGAAGCCTCCGAATTTTTCTCGCGTCCATCCGCTGAGCGCGGGCGCTTCGTCGTTCAGAAAAATGCCGCGATACTTCACCACCGGCCCCTGCACATACCGGCCACGCTTGATGAAAATTTCGTCGCGATGCGCCACCGCTACGTCGGCCCACCAATACCATGGCGAGACTCCAATTTGCTCAGAGAGATCGTAGATGCCGTAGATCGTGCCCCGCTTATCGCTGCCAGCAATCACCAGCGCAGAGCGCACTCCCGGCACCGGGTTCCGAACTACTTGAATCAGAAAGAATTCCCACTTGCCCCGAATCGCAGTCACATCGAGCTTTCCGGACGAAACAAGGTCATCAATCAACGCACTCTTGCCGACCGTGCCGATAATGACTGCATTTGTCCCGACTCCGTCTTTCTTCTCGCGTAGCTCTTCGTAGAGGCTGATCTTCCCGATATCGATGACAGACGGAGTGCGGCCCGTCACCCGTGAGATATCCTGCTGCAGATCATGCGCAGCACGCACCACGCCCCAATAATCGTTCTCGTCCACGCAGATCGTCGCAAGACGGTTATGGTCTGCGAGAGTGAAACTACCCGGTCGGTGTGAATTCTCGACGTACCGCTCCTGGCCAATGGCAATCGCGTCGCAAACTGCGCCATGAAGAAAGAGAGAGAGAATCAGAACTGGGACGAACCGTCGCAAACTTGCAAAAAACATGAGACGCCATAAAGCGGATTGCCGCATGCGGCCTTTTGCTCCTGGAGTAGCCCTTAAGATATAGCGTTAGGCCCAAAGATAACGCCAGAAATGCGTGAACGTTTACGGTGTCGGCCGCGGCGATTCCCTTGAAAACACACGATGCAGCGCCGGATAAATCTCCCGGTAGGTGCCATACCCCTGCAGCATCGTAGCCGCACCCTGAACGCTGGAACCGACGCGAGAAGCCACGCGAATCACCGCATCGCAAGCCTCGTCCACAGAGGCCCACGCGCCGGCACCCGCTCCCGCCAGAATTGCCGCGCCGTAAGCCGCGCCTTCTTCGGCCTCCACGATTTCCACTTCGCGTCCATAAACATCGGCCTGAATCTGTCTCCATAACGCCGAGCGCGCGCCGCCGCCGCCCAGCCGAATTCGCGTCACCGGAATCTTCATCTCCTCGAAAATCGTGAACGAATCCTTCAGACTATAGGCAACACCTTCCAGAATCGCCCGCACCACATGCGCTCGCGTGTGCGACGCGGTCAGCCCAACCAACGCCGCGCGCGCGTTCGGGTCCAGGTGCGGTGTGCGCTCGCCCATCAGGTAAGGCAACCAGAAAGCACCAGCGGATCCCTCCGGCGCGGAACCGGCTTCCTCCGCTAGAAGGTCATACGGATCGCGTCCATTCTGCGACGGGACTCCGAACCGATCCCGAAACCAGCGCAGCGACAATCCCGCAGCCTGCGTGACGCCCATCACGTGCCAGCGTCCCGGAACCGCGTGACAAAAAGTGTGTATCCGTCCGCGCGGATCGAGAGCCGGACGGTCCGTGGCCGCAAACACCACGCCTGACGTGCCAATCGTGGCGCTCACCGCCCCCGCACGCACAATGCCCATCCCCACGGCACCCGCGGCCTGATCTCCCGCACCCGCGACCACCGGAGTTCCGGCGCGCAATCCAGTCGCTTCGGCACCCGCCGCCGACACGCGTCCGCAAACCTGCGGCGACTCATAAAGTTTCGGCAGCAATTGTTCACTGATTCCAGTCTTGCTTAAAACTTCCGCCGACCAGCGCCGGTTGGCCACATCGAGCAGAAGCGTTCCCGAAGCGTCCGCCATATCGATCGCGCGATCTCCGGTGAGACGGAATCGCACGTAATCCTTGGGCAGCATCACATGCGCCACGCGAGCCCAGTTCGCCGGCTCGGTTTCGCGCACCCAAAGCAACTTGGTCAAAGTGAAATTGGTCAGCGGAGGATTGCAGGTAAGTTGAATCAGCCGGCCCGGCCCAAACATCTCGTCGAGCTCATGGCTCTGCGCCTCGCTGCGCTGGTCGCACCAGATGATGGCGTTGCGCACGACGTCATCGTTCGCATCAAGCAGAACCGCTCCATGCATCTGCCCGGAAAAACCCACGCAGGCAATTTCATCTGCGGCCACGCCCGAGGAACTCAGCGCCTTCCGCGCGGCCACGCCGCTGGCCCGCCACCAATCCCGCGGATCCTGCTCCGCCCAGCCCGGACTGGGGCTGGCAAATGCCACATGCTCTTCCGACCCGGAAGCAATCACCTTGCCGTGTTCATCGATCACCAGCGCGCGCGTGCCGCTGCTCCCTACATCAATGCCGAGAAACCTGATGTTCCCCTCCTCGTACTCAGCCGTCTCGCTTACGCGAAATCTTTTCTATGCGACATCTTCCGCTGCTTCCTGCGCCGGCCGTTGCACCGGAACGTCGCGCTGCACTCCCGCTCGCTCCGATTGCGCCCGCAGGAAAAAATCAAGATTCCCCCGCGTCACCAGATGCGGCGCCAGCGTCACCTGATGCGAACTCGATCCCTCCGCCAGAAACTCATGCAACTTCCGAAAAGCCATTCGCCCTTGCGTGCGCGGACGCTGGTAAATCGTCGCCGCCACCGCCCCGGATCGAATCTCCGGCACAAGGTCGGGATAAAGATCGGTAGTAATAATCGTCAATCCATGCAGCAACTTCGCATCCCGCGCTGCCTTCAATATCGGGATCGACGCCTCCGTGGTCACATAGATCCCCGCCAGATCGGGGCAATCTTCAAACAGCTTGCGGCACTTGTCATAAGCCTCCGACTCCACGTCGTGATCCTCGATCAACCCCATCACTTGCATCTCAGGATAGAACCTGTGCAACGTCGACTCAAACGCTGTGTATTTCTCCGCGTGTTCAGTAATCGCCGTGTCAAACAAAGTGACTGCGATTTTCCCCTGCCCTCGCAAGAACCGGCCCATGAGATCGGCAGCGATCGAACCGCTGGCCAGCGTGTCGATAGCCACGATGCCCAGCCTTCCGCTGTTCGGCGCATCTGTGGCCACGCACATCACTGGAATGCGAGCGCGCGCGGCTCGCCGGATCCACGGCCGCAGTTTTTGCGGACGGCTCGGGAATGTAATAATTCCGTCCACCTTCGCAGCCATCGCCGCCGCGAACGCCTCTTCCTCTCCTTCGCCGAGTCTCGGGTAAGTTCGAAACTCCAGGTCTACGTTGTCCATCAGGATAGAGCTGGCCTCTTCGCGAATCCCGACCCGCACCTCGTCCCAAAACGAAGTAGTCCCTTGCAAAGTGTTGACGGAGATTCGCAGCGTTCTCTTGGAAGACAGAAACCGCGCTGCCAGATTCGGCCGGTAACCCAGTGCCCTCGCGGTTTGCAGCACCTTGGCCTTGGTCATGGGACTCACGCCGGGGTTGTCGTGCAAGGCCCGGTGAACGGTTCCCGTGGAGATGCCGAGCGCCTTGCCGATATCCAAAAGAGTTGCGGGATGTTTGCCCATTGATTCAGCTCGCGCCTGCCGGCCGATTCGCGCCGGGAAGAAGTACGCTGCGAACAGCCATCCTTTTTGGGGCCAGGACCGGCCAACCGCGGCGATTGTAAACGTTTACGCGACTTCCGCCAAACGAAAGAGACTACGCCAGGACGCGCCGATTCAGTAGCTATTCTTCCGGACAGCAAAGAAAAGGCGAATAGATACTCGAGAAACCGGAAGCCAAGGTCATCCTCAGAGCCCGTGCTTTACGTGGCGGACTGAATCTCGCAGCGATTAGCTCTCAGCAATTGGCAGGTTAGCTGCGAGCAAATTAGCAATCAGCTATTGGCAGTTAGCATCTCGCCGGAACGGCGATCGACAGGTTGGGCGACAAGTTGTGGATCCAGGACGACCTCACCCGAAAAGTAACGAAAATGGTGAAGGTGTCCGTCAACGCCAGCCCCGATCGCTAAAACCATCCATTCCCCATGGAACGCGCGGCACTTCCGCAAAGTCAGTTGGAGAATGGTGGGCGCTGTAGGATTTGAACCTACGACTTCCACCGTGTGAGGATGGCACTCTACCGCTGAGTTAAGCGCCCACTGTGTCGCGGCAAGTTCATCATTATACACAAGTTCCCGAGCCACTTCGCATCCATGGAATGGTCTTTGGCGCCCGCATTCGCGCCCGCATTTCCTCAGGAACCTAGGTGTTGAAACGCTTTTCCCTGCGCAGCACGTTTCGCCTTTCGAGGCCACGAGGTTTTGCATCACCACATTTCACGGACCCCTCGCGGCGATGCAAAATCGAAAGCCCCACTTCTCACGCCAAGAACGCGCGAGAAATGGGGCCCCCGTTTGCGATGTTGCTTAAGGAATCTTGAACGGAACGTTGCTCGAGAGAATTCCGCCTGG
>CAWJVI010000003.1:0-302174 GCA_963846245.1 uncultured Acidobacteriaceae bacterium
ATTCCGAACACCCGCGATCTGAGGTCGATTGCAGTTCGCTGGGTCAACTAACCCCTAACCCTGCCCACTAGCCACTCCCCTTCAACGTAGCCTCTCCGTGAAAAGATTCTTCCAACTGCCCGCCCAGCCACGATTTCAATTCTTCCTTCACCACGGCGGGAACTCGGACGAGTCCAGTCCCGCATCGCCCTCGTCGTTGCGCCAGCACATTTCCGCGCTTATTTCGGCGCTCGGCGGCGGCCCGGAAAGGTTGGCTGCAGGACTACTCGATCCCTACCTGCAGCGCAGGCGAGTGAGTCGAGCGCGATGCCGAGTTCGCTAATGTCACCGGCAGGTCAGCCATGCGATCGGCCGGGACCCGCCCGAGACCTGCACGGAATCCGCACCGGACGCCGGGAAAGTAGCGCCTTCGTTCATTCAACATCAGCGGATAGGACACGTTAAGAGTTCGCACCAGCACCGCCGCAGGTATCGGCTTCACCAGGACAAAGCTGGCGCCCGCGCGAACGCGCTCGGCATTTCGTCGATGCCATTCAGAATGGCTCATCACCACGGCTGCCTTGTGCGACGTCATTTCACGGGACTTCTTCAGCAGGTCGAGCGCTGCCGTGGCCTCTTTGAAGTCCACGACAATCGCTTCGTACTTGGCGTGGCACAATTTGCGGCTTGCCGACATGAAGTCTGAGCACACGTCGACATGCATCGCCAATTTGCCCATGTAGTAGCAAAGCAGGTCGATGGTCTGGATGTCGGCACTCACCAGCAGGGCTCTGATGCCTAAGTTCTTGGAGGGCACGAAGTCTCTTCTGAATGGCGCGGTCACGCGCCGCGCGGGCCGGGCGAACGTTCATATGGCGAGGACCTCGGGGATCTCCATCTCGCCGTGTTCGAAGGCATGCACAAATGCATCCACTACCGTGGGATCGAATTGGTTCCGGCACTGGAGACGATTACCTGCTTGGCCTCGAACGGAGTCACTGCCCGGCGATAGGGCCGGTCGCTGGTCAGCGTGTCAAATGCATCCGCCACCGCCAGCACGCGGGCTTCGAGCGGTATCTCGTCGCCTTTGGCGGGACCATATCCCGATCCGTCGAACTTGTCGTGATGAGCAAGAATAATGGGCAGCACGCGCCGCAGCGATCCTCCAACCGGCTCGAGCAGCGCCACTCCCTTCTGCACATGCTTGCGCATTTCGTGCATTTCCTCCGGAGTCAGGCTGGCCGCCTTGTAGAGAAGCTGGCGGCTGGTCTCGAGTTTGCCCACGTCATGCAGCATGGCCGCTGGCCGACGTCGTCGACTGGCTCCTGCTCAAATCCCATCTGCGTCGCAATCGATGACGCGTAGAACGCCACCCGGTAGCTGTGATTGTGCGTGTATTTGTCGTTCGAAATGAACTGCTGCAGAATCGTCAACAGGCCAAAGTAGGTTTGCCGCAGTTCCACCATATGACGTTGTTGCTTGTCATAAAGGGTTCCCATTGCGTAAGCCGTAATCTGCAAAAGGCACGCCCAGGTCACGATCTCAGACCATTCGGAATAGCTCAGCGCAAATGGAGCTGTCCCCGCAAAAAGCCCGGTATTTTTCCATAGCAGTATCACCACCATGAAGATGCTGGCGGTGGCCGTCAGCACAGCGTGTCTCCGGCCATAAACGTACGCCGAAAAAATTGTGGGCAGCGTGTAGAGTCCCAGGATCATGCGGTGAGATTCCACCAGCCAGCCGAACAGTCCTCGAATCACGAACAGAGACAGGACCAGCCACAGTTCCTGATTAATCCGGGCCAGACCAATCTCGAACTTCGACTTGGGCTTCGCGGCTTCTCCCGCACGACCCGCGTAGGTTCGTTACCAAATGCAGATGTTGATTTCATGCCACGTCCTTTTCCGCGTGCCTGGAGGTTTCCATGAACCAGACGCCTCCCAGCTTTACTATCGGCAGATTCCGAAAGGAGTTGAACCGCGATGCTCACGTGGCGACAGCCGCCTCGGCTGCACTGCCGAGCGCAGCGAAGCGGTTTCTTCCCAGTCCTCATCTAAGTTAGAATCGTCTCAGCCACACTTTTTTCAGGGAGCAAGGTGTTCTTACTGGCCCCTGACCGCTGGCCACTGCTTATGCGCGAAGTCATTTCCACCAAAGATGCTCCCCAGGCTATCGGTCCCTACTCGCAAGCCATCAAGGCGAACGGATTCATCTTCGTCTCCGGACAGGTCGCGATCGATCCCGCGACCCAACAGGTCGTCACCGGAGACGTAGCCGTGCAGACCGACCGTGTCCTGCGCAATCTGTCAGAGATTCTGGAAGCGGCCGGCAGCGGTCTCGGCAAAGTTGTCCGGACCACGGTCTTCCTCAAGAACATGAGCGAATTTGCTGCCATGAACCAGGTTTACGGGAAATATTTCAGTTCCGCTCCGCCCGCCCGCTCCACCGTGGAAGTGGCGCGCCTGCCCAAGGATGTGCTGGTAGAGATTGACGTGATCGCGCTGGAATAGAAACACTCAACCACACGAGCGATGAGCGCAAAAGGCAATCGCAGAGCACGGCAGGCAACCTCTGTGAACTCTGGCGCCTTCTGTGGTTAATATGTTCTTGGAGGAAGCATGATGAAGCGTTTGCTTCTCAGGAGCGATAGTTACAGGAGCCATAATTCTGGTAACGACGGTCGCCGTGGCGCAGACTGCGGCTGCAAAACCTGCAGCTCCCAACACCAACGCTCCCACCAAGGTGACCGGTGACGGAGTGAAAACTGATTCCGGCCTGCAATACTGGGAGATCCGGGTTGGCCCCGGAGAGGTTGCCAAAGAGGGCAGCCACGTCCGCGTGCACTATACCGGCTGGCTCACTACGGGTAAAAAATTTGACAGCTCCGTCGATGCGGGCAAGCCGTTCGATTTCACCATCGGCAACGGCGAGGTCATCAAGGGATGGGAAGAAGGCGTCGCCGGAATGAAAGTCGGCGGCAAGCGACAGTTGCGCATTCCGCCGGAACTCGCCTACGGCGCAGAAGGCTCTCCGCCCACCATTCCTCCCAACGCAACGTTGATCTTCGACATCCAGTTGCTGGGAGTGCAGTAGAGAAGCAAATACGCTTGGGGGTACTCAGGCGAGATGCTTACGGGGGGCATCCCCTCGGCCGTCCGTCGAGCGAAGCTCGACGGTTTGTTCCATCCTGCGGTTTCAGTTGGACTTGGGGGTCGCTAGGCCTTGACCACTTTGCCGCTGCGCAAGCACGACGTGCAGACACGCATGCGCTTAGCAGCGGTGGGCCCACGCGGGCGTGCACCGGACGCAGATTCACATTCCAGCGCCGCTTCGTCACGTTGTGGGCGTGGCTGATGCGGTTTCCCGCCTGCGGCTTCTTGCCGCAAATATCACACTGTTGAGCCATAACGGGTACAGATTCCTTTCAGAAGTCGTCTGGTAAACCTTTATTCTACAGGACTTACGCCCGCCTGACAAATTCTCCGAAATACTCGCCTAGCACCCCCTCGGCTGTCCCCCAAGCCAGCGGCTCTTCGCGAAGGCACAAATCACCGCGACCGAAATGTGCTCAGGACAGGGTAAAATAGCCTCTCCAGGGGAAATGCGGCTACCGGCCCGAACGGATATGGAAAATGTGCTGGTCCTGGCCCTGATGGGCATTCTTAGTCGGAGCGGCGGGCGGCCTCGCCATCGGCATCGTCACCGGACGCACCTCGTCCACAAGCAGCACCCCAGCGCCGCTCGCTGAGTCTGCTGGTCAGACTGGCGTCTTCGCGGCGCTCCCAGACGCCAGATTCGGTTCCCTGCCTTATGCGATACTGAAGCGATGCAGTCCCCGCTCCAGGCGCCGTCCGCGGCCACAGATCCCAAGTCGGTGAAGGTGAATCTCACCACCGGGACCGGCGTGGATATCGAGTGGAAAGACGGCCACTCCTCCCACTACAACTTTGTCTACTTGCGTGACGCCTGCCCCTGCGCCTTGTGCGAAGACGAGCGCGCCCAGGCCGGCCTCCATCCCGGCGAACCCGCGAAACTCGCCCCCGGAACGCTCCCGATGTTCAAGCCCACCGCCAAGCCGCTCTCGGCGGAAGCGATCGGCAAATACGCCATCAAATTCAACTGGAACGACAAGCACGACCTCGGCCTCTATTCCTGGAAATTTCTGCGCGAAGTCTGCCCCTGTGAAGAATGCAAAGCGGCTGAAGTGAAGGCCTAAGCCGAGAGTCCAACAGCTTGCGGGAAAATTCACGCTTGCGCCAACTACCGTGCACGACGTACCGATGCATGAAGTACCACCCATGTATGCAGCATGGAAAGCTGCGCTTCAGCGCCGCGTAAAGACCCAGAGCGGTAGGGGCGTCAGCCCCAGTGGTCTTTTTTGGCGCCCAGAGTGGTTTTTTCAGCGTCGCCATTCACGGAAAGTTTTAACCGATGCTGAGGCGCGAGTCTAACCATGCAAGAAGGCGAATTCAGCAGAACCGCGCAGCGAGTAGCGCATTCGCCGGGCCGCGCACCAACTTCTCGATGAACCTAAAGTCCTCGACGACCCCTGGCGTTGCGGATCATCGGCGCCGAGGCCGCCGCAGCGCTCCGCTCCGATCCCAAAGAGGATCACGCCTTCGCCCGCGCCTTTCGCGCCTTCATGGCCGCCCGCAGCCGCTTCGCCGAGGACGAACTCGCCCGCGCCGTCGAGGACGGAGTCATACAATACGCAATCCTGGGCGCCGGACTCGATACCTTCGCCTACCGCAACCCGCATCCCCACCTGCGCGTGTTTGAAATCGACCACCCCGCCACGCAAGCCTGGAAGCTCGAGCAACTTCAAGAAGCGGGGATTCCGATCCCGCTGTCCTTAACCTTCGTCCCCGTCGACTTCGAGCACCAAACCCTGGCCAACGCTCTCGCCCACTCCGGACTGAACACAAACGCGCCAGCATTTTTCTCCTGGCTGGGCGTGACCCCGTATCTAACCCGCGAAGCCTGCATGACCACTCTCAGCGTGATCGCGAAAATGCCCGCAGGCAGCGGCGTAGTCTTCGATTTCGCCATCGACCCCGCGCTGCTCAAACGCAGGCCAAAGGCAAGCGCTCGACGCACTCTCCAAACGCGTAGCCGCCGCCGGAGAGCCTTTCCAACTCTTCTTCGACCCCGCCAAATTGCAGGACGAACTGAAAACCCTGGGATTCCACCGCACCGAATTCCTGCAAGGCGCACAAATCAACGCTCGCTACTTCAAAAATCGCGCCGACGGCCTGCAAGTCCGCGGCGGCCTCGGCCATCTGATGAGCGCCTGGCTCTAATTCGAAATAATCGCGAAGCCTATCCTGCTGGTACAATCTGGTCGCCGTGAAAACCGCCGCATTCTCCGTGGTCTTTCTCTCGCTCATCGCGTTCTTCCAGACGCCCAAAACCAATTTGATCCAGATGGCCTTCCCGGATGCAAAGGGAGTTCTGGAATTCGACGTTGGCCCGACCACGCCCGAAATTCACATTCGTCCCGACGGCAAGGAAATTCAGTTGAAGGCCATGGACCGGCCCGACAAGCTTGACGTAACCGCGTTTCTGCAGCGGGTTCCGTTTCCCGCCAGCCCAGAAAGCTGCCGCGACGCGTGGTGGCCCGACACAAAAAAAGCTCTGGTACCCCACGACGACCTTCATGAAACCGAAGTGAAAGACGGAATTGCGCGCGTCGAGTTCATCATCCCGGAATACCAGGGGATCAAGCTTCGACAAAAAGACATACACGCCTACCTGGGTGGTGGCGACCTGTGCGCCGAGATTCACCTCTCGAAAGTTTTGTTCGAGCCGAAGGATAAAAAACTCTTCGAAGACCTGCTCGCAACAGCGAAACTCTCGCCCGACGCAACACCTTTGGCGGGCCAAAGCTCCCCCGCGGCACAGGAGCATGATGGCACCTACTACTTCCTGGAGGCCACCAAACTCTATCGGCAGGAAAAATATCCCGAAGCTGCGGACCTGTACCTGAAAGCCCTGGAACAGGAGCACCACCATCGCACGCTCTCAAAAGACCTGACTCGCGTGCTCATCGACAACCTGGGAATGTCTTATGGCATGGGTGGAAAGCTGGAGCAGGCCAAGGCCACGTTTGTGTTCGGCCTTACGCAAGATCCCGAATACCCGATGTTTTACTACAACCTCGCCTGTTACTACGGCGAAACCAACAAAATGGACGACGCGCTCGCCCAGCTCCGCCTCGCCTACAAGTACAAGGCCAATTCCATTCCTGGCGAAGGTATTCCCGATCCGCTGAAAGACGATTCGTTCAGGCGCTTCGTCGGCAACGAGGAATTCGTGAAGGCTGTGCACGAGATGCAGAAGTAGTTCCGGTTTGCGAACGAACCGGTTAGAACTCGGCGGTCCCTCCCTTCATCAATCGGCCATTCCCTGTAAAATTAATACATCACTCCCGGAGCCACTTCCGCATTGTCTTTTCTCGATCAACTCAACCCGCAGCAGCGCGAGGCCGTCGAAACTACCGAGGGCCCGGTGCTGATCCTCGCCGGCGCGGGCAGCGGGAAGACCCGCGTCATCACCTACCGCATCGCCTACCTCATCGAGCACAAGGGCGTGATGCCGGAATCCATCCTCGCGATGACCTTCACCAACAAGGCCGCCGCCGAAATGGGCGAGCGCGTCGAAAAACTGGTCGGCGGACTCAGCATCGCCAAGCCGGTCATCTCCACGTTCCATTCTTTCTGCGTGCGCGTCCTGCGCCGCGACATTGAAGCCTTGCAGATTCCTTCGGCCACACCCGGTAAGCCGCCAATCGGGCACACGAAAAAATTCGTCATCTACGACGAGAGCGATCAGCAGGCCGTGGTCAAAGGCATCATGAAGCGCCTCGGCCTCGACGACAAGCAACTCACCCCGCGCATCGTCCTCGGCCGCATCTCGTGGGCAAAAAATCACATGCTCGATCCGCAGGAACTCTACCTGCAATCGGCCGATCCCAAGACTGAAAAGATCGCGCACCTGTTCGAGGAATACCGCAAAGAACTGCTCAAAGCCAACGCCCTCGACTTCGATGACTTGCTGCTCGAAGCCACGCGCCTGCTGAAGTCGTCCGCGACCGTCCGCGAATATTACAACCGCCGCTTCCAATACCTGCTCATCGACGAATATCAGGACACCAACCGTCCGCAATACGAACTCATGCGCATGCTGGCCGGCGAGCGCCACAACGTCTGCGCCGTGGGCGATGAAGATCAGTCGATTTATTCCTGGCGCGGCGCTGACATTCGCAACATTCTCGAATTCGAGCAGGATTTTCCCGAAGCCAAGATCATCCGTCTCGAAGAAAATTACCGCTCCACGCAAAATATTCTGCAGGCCGCATCAGCCGTTGTCGCCAACAACATCCGCCGCAAAGGCAAAAATCTTTGGACCGCGCGCCAGGGCGGCACCAAAATCGGCTACTACGAAGCCCCCGACGGCGAGAACGAAGCCCTCTTCGCCGCCGACCACATCGCAAAATATCTGCGCGAGGCTGCGCAGCATAATGAAAACGGCCGCGAAACTCCACGCGCCGCCGTGCTCTATCGCACCAATTCGCAGTCGCGCCTGTTTGAAGAAGCCATGCGCCGCTACGGCCTCAAATACAAAGTAGTCGGCGGATTCTCTTTCTACGAGCGCTCCGAAATCAAAGACCTCATCTCGTACTTGAAAGTAATCCAGAATCCCGACGACTCTATCTCGCTCCTGCGCGTAATCAACACTCCCACCCGCGGCATCGGCAAAGGCACCATCGACACGCTCGAACGCTTCGCGCTCGAAACAGGATTGTCGCTGTGGGGAGCACTCGGCGAAGCCTTGCGCCGCCAGCTTCTGCCGCAGCGCGCGTTAGCGTCGCTAAAGAGTTTCCAGCAGCTGATCGACGACGCAAGAGCAATGCAGTCGGGAACCTTCACCGAGCAACTGGCAAACTCCGCAGGAGCCAGCGGCGGCGAGCATCGAACGAACCCAGTCCCGAAGGGACGGAGACTGATAGCCCAGGACGGAAGTCCTGGGTAGGCCAGGAGGGCGAACCCAGTCCCGTCCAGGGACGATCACGGCCAGCGAAGACGCCACGGCCTTCGACCCCACCGAATTCGGAAATTTCTCCTTCGACTTCGGCGCCGCGGAGCCAGAGGCTGACGCCGAGTGTGGAAGCGGGATCCCTCGACGACAGCCAGCGAGACGTAGATACTGCGCAACCTGATCCAGCGGAATCATCGGGGCCCAGGAACGCGTTCCCGGCTCCCACGGTGTCCACCGCCGACCTCCTGAAATTCCTCATCGACCGCACCGGCTACATCAAACTGCTCGAAGCCGAAGACACGCCCGAAGCCTACTCCCGCATCGAAAATCTGCGCGAACTGGTCAACGCCGCCGCCGATTCCCGCGACCGCGCCGAAACTCTCGACCAGTTCCTCGACCACGCCGCCCTCATCGCCGACACTGACGATTACGACCAGCGTTCGCAAATCACGCTGATGAGCCTGCACGCCGCCAAGGGCCTGGAATTTCCTCTGGTATTTCTCAGCGGCCTCGAAGAAGGACTGTTCCCGCACTCCCGCACCATGCTCAATCCCGACGACATCGAAGAAGAACGCCGCCTCGCCTACGTCGGCATGACCCGCGCCATGGACCAACTAATCCTCACCCGCGCCGTCTACCGCCGGAGATACGGCAGCGACCTCCCCGAAGCCAGCGTCCCCTCGCGTTTCCTGGAAGAAGTCCCCGCCCCGCTGATCGAAGAGCTCGGTACCCGACGCGCTCGTCAGGGCACAGCAGGTGTAGGAGGTGGTTATGTGGGGACGGGCACTCTTGCCCGTCCAGCGGGGCGCAGCCCCGCTGCCTTCGATGATGCCGTATCAACCCACTACTCCTACGAAGATGAAGACCAAAGCGCCGCCTGGCAAGGCCGCCCCAGCGCCGCAAGCCGCGCCAGCGGCCCAAAGCCCACCGCTCCAGCGCAGCCCTACAACTCCATCGAGAACATTGCCGAGTTCTTCGCCAGCCGGGGCAAAAAATTCACCATCCCGAAAACTCCCGTCGAGGAGCCCACCGGCAAGCGCGGATTCCGCCCCGGCCAGAAGGTCCGCCATCCCAAATACGGAGAAGGCACCGTCTACCAGCGCGAAGGAGAAGGCGAAGAAGCCAAGATTACGGTACAATTCCCTCGCTTCGGATTAAAGAAGCTGGTAGAGAAGTACGCCCAGCTGGAGCGCGCATAAGACGCGCAGCGCAACTGAATCACGTAGCGACAGCCGCCCGTTCGACTTCGCTCAGGGCAGGCTCTCGGCTGTCACGCCGAGCGAAGCGGGCGTAAGGGTTTCTCGTAAAAAAGGGGCAAAGAAAAAGCCCGAGACACAAACCCCGGGACACCATACGATAGAAGAAGAAACAGAAAAGAAAAAATAAGCGAAGAAGAAGAGGATACAAACCGCATTCATGGCAAACACATCAAAGTTAACCAAAGAAGAACGCAAGAAATCCAAACGCGCCTCCCGCAAGAAACGCAAAGCGGAAAAGCCGCTCAAGCCCCGCGACTACGCCCGCGGATCGAAAAAGCCCAAAGTCAAGAAGCTGGCCCGCGGCCAGGCGAAGCGGTAAACGTGCAGAACTCGTGGAGGAGCGGGCGCTCGCCCGCTCCGTCGCGAAGCGACGCAGGTTGTAGCTGAAAGCTGACAGCTGATAGCTGAAAGCTGAGCCCAGGAGACCACAACCGCTTGTCACAACCATCCACGGAGCCCGCCGCAACCATCCGCACCTCCGATAAGCAGGTTTTCTGCTGCAAGTCCATCGACAAGCTGATCTCCGACTCCGAGAACCCGGAAAACCGCCTCAGCAAATCGCTGGGCCCGTGGTCGCTGACCGCTCTTGGTATCGGCGCCATCATCGGTTCCGGCATTTTCATTCTTACCGGGACCGCCGCCGCCGGAGAATATTTCCAGGCTCCGTCCCTCCTGCACGCGCAGGCGCTCGACGTAATCATCAATTTCGTGCGCACCGGCAGCACCGCCGGAGCGCTCATGCACGGTCGCCCACCTGCCGGACCGTCGATTGCGATTTCGTTCTTGCTGGTGGCGATCGCCTGCAGCTTCGCCGGATTGTGCTACGCCGAACTGGCCTCGATGATCCCCATCGCCGGCAGCGCCTATACATATTCGTACGCGACGCTCGGCGAAATTTTCGCCTGGATCATCGGCTGGGACCTCATCCTCGAATACGTAGTCTCGAACGTCGCGGTCGCGGTTGGCTTTGCCGGTTATACGAAAGCGCAACTGGCGGTCTTCGGCCTCAACTTGCCGGAAAAATGGGCGAGCCCGGTGTGGGCCGGAGGGCAATGGACGGGCGCGTATTTCAATCTTCCCGGCTTCCTCATCGTTTTCCTTCTCACGCTGCTGCTGGTGCGCGGAGTGAAGGAGTCGGCGGAGACCAACAACATCATGGTGACGGTGAAAATCGGCGCCATCCTTACCTTCCTGGTCGTCGGCGGAATGCTGGTGAAGCCCGCCAACTGGGTGCCCTTCGCGCCTTCTGGCTTCGCCGGAATCGTCACCGGAGGCGCCATCGTTTTCTTTACCTACATCGGATTCGATTCGGTCTCGACAGCCGCCGAGGAATCGCGCAATCCGCAAAAAGATTTGCCCTTCGGCATCATCATGTCGCTGATCGTGTGCACGCTTGCTGTATGTCGGCGTTGCCGTCGTGCTGCTCGGCATGATGAAGTACACGACCTTCGTCTCCGGCGCAGCCGCCGAAGCGCCCGTGGCCTACGCGATGAAATATCTGGGAGTGCACCCGTTCTTCCGATCAGTGATCGTGATCGGCGCGCTGACCGGCATGATCTCTTCGTTGCTCGTGTTTCAGTACGGCCAGGCACGCATCTGGTACGCCATGTCCCGCGACGGCCTGCTGCCGAAGTTGTTCTCCGCGGTGCACCCGAAATTCAAGACGCCCTACTGGTCCACCTGGATCGCCTGTTTCGCCGTAGGAATTCCCGCCGGCCTCGTCGACATTGGAGACGCCGCCGACCTCGCCAACATCGGCACGCTGTTCGCCTTCGTTCTGGTTTCGCTGGGAGTGATCATCCTCCGCCGCAGCCAGCCCGATCGCAAGCGCGCGTTCCGAGTCCCGTTCGTGCCGTGGTTCCCGCTGATTTCCGTCGTGCTCTGCGGCGGCCTGATGTTAGGCCTCACCCTGATCACCTGGCTCCGCTTCGTGATCTGGCTAGGCCTGGGATTGCTGATCTACATCTTCTACAGCCGCCACCGCAGCGAGTTCGCGAAGAAGTAGCCATTAGCAATTAGCCATTAGCTCTTGGCTCAAAGCCGGAGCTCTCATCTCTTCAACAGGCCCCCAAACAAACTCTGTCATCCTGAGCGAAGCGGACCGGTGAGCGAAGCGAGCCGGCCCGCGCAGTCGAAGGATCCCTGCAAGCCGTATCCGCGCCCGCATTGAAGGATTTCACGCCTTCAGTTTTCTCCGTGCCTCTGTGTCTCCGTAGTAAACCTACTTCTCCCACTCACTCAAAAACAAATACCTCCCGCGCAACTCATCCTTCTGCGCCTCGGGCGTCGCGCTCAAATGCATCACCGGCCATCCCTCCGCCGGAGAATACACCGGCCACTTCGCCAGCCCCGGCCCATTCGGATCTCCCCTCCGCGCAAAGTTCGCCCAATATTTCTGCATCATCGCGCTAAGCGCCCGATCCTCCGGACGCCACGTCACATCCGTTTTCGAATCCAGTTGCCCGAACACATACTCAATCTCCGCCGAGTGATACGCCCCGTGCAGCTGGCCCTGCTTGTCCGGCGGCAGCACCAAGTCAAACCGGTAGCGATACACCGGCTGCCTCCCGGTCTTCACCTCCGCCTCCAGCCATTTCCACGTGCCCCAGGCAATAAAGCGATCGCTCGCGAAGTCTGCCATCGAACGCTGCGCCTGCTCCTCGGTCTCCTCCGGATAGAGCTTCAGAAACTCCGCCGCCCTCGCTCCAAACTCCTTGTCCGCCGTGGCCTTCAGCGTATCCATCGCCGATTTATCCGGCGGGAACGGATGCAATCCCTCCTCTTCGTGATTCCATCCCGCCAGCAGCGTCACGTCATTCTGTTTCGCCGCGGCATAAGTCGCGGGCACCGACTCCGGCAGAAAGTATCCATCCACATCCGGACCGAATGAGAACGCTCCCGGCCCGCCCGGCTTCGAAAACGCGTCCAGCAACTTCTGTGCCGGGATGGCCCGCAACTCCGCCAGCGTGCTCACTCCTAGAGTCGAACTGGCCAGCTTGGCATCTTTTTTTTCGCGCTCCGCCAACGGCGCAAACGATAAGCCCGTGACTCGAAAATGCTGCACCGCTCTCACCAATCGCCTTCTGAAACAATCCTTTCACCAGGGGAGACGCCATCTGCGCGCTCACCGAAAACGATCCCGCGCTCTCGCCAAAAATCGTAACGTTGCCGGGATCGCCGCCAAACGCGGCAATATTTTCATGCACCCAGCGCAGCGCCGCCACTTGATCCAGCAGCCCATAATTCCCCGCCGCATGGTGCTCGGATTCCTTCACCAGTTCCGGATGCACAAAAAATCCAAACATGCCCAGCCGGTAATTCATGCTCACCACGATCACACCCTGCTGCGCGAGAACTTCCCCATGCTGCCGCGGTTCCGAAGTCCCGCCCGCCACGAATCCTCCGCCATAAATCCAAACCATCACCGGAAGCTTCCCCTGCGCCTTCGCCGGCACCCACACATTCAGCGACAAACAATCTTCACTAGCGCCCGCATCGGGGAACACCATATCGCCATAAACGTTCGCCTGCATGCAATGCGATCCAAATTCCGTAGCCTTGCGCACCCCGTTCCACTTCGCCGCCGGCACCGGCGGCTTCCAGCGCCGATCGCCGACTGGCGGCGCGGCATAAGGAATCCCAAGAAACGCATGCACCGGACCCATTTCCTTCCCTTCAACCACGCCAGATGCAGTCTTCACCTGCAGCGATGACGATGACTGTGCCTGCGCGGAAAAAGTAAAAGCAGAAGCAAAAGTAAAAACCGCGGCCAACATCGCGAGCAAGAGCAACGTTGGGGAAGTTATTCGCATATGAAATAGTCCTTTCGTCGTGGAAAGTGTTCGTACGCCCCGCCGATTGTAAACGCAAATCCCGTCTTCAGCGCCGCAGATCCGAGTCCGATCTTACTGACCCCTGATCCCTGACCCCTGACCACTGCTTTCCCTCCGCCCCCGCGCACACTACAATCAATCCATGCCGTCCGCGCCAAACCGGCCACCTTCCAGCTTCATCCGCCAGCTTCCTAAGGCCGAACTGCACCTGCATCTCGAGGGCGCGGTCGAACCTTCCACCTTGCTCGAACTCCGCGAGCGTCACGGAGACCGCACCACTCTCGCCGAAACTACCCAGCTCTACAACTACACCGATTTCGGAAGCTTCCTCATGGCGTTCAAGGCGGTCAGCGAGCATCTCCGCGGACCCGACGATTACGAGTTCATCACCTACCGCCTCATGCAGCAACTCAAAGCGGAAAACGTTCTCCACGCCGAGGTTTACGTCGCGGTCGGCGTGTGTCTGCGCCGCAAACAGGATTTCCCCGCCATCTTCGACGCGCTCGAACGCGGACGCGCCCGCGGCGCCCGCGATTTCGGCATCTCGCTGCTCTGGATTTTCGACGCTACCCGCCACTTCGGCATCGAACAGGCGCAAAGAGTTTTCGAGCTCGCCGTGTTCTACCGCGAGCGCAACGTGGTGGGCATCGGCATTGGCGGCGATGAACAAAAAGGTCCGCCCGAACTTTTCCGTAGCGTCTACGCCTACGCGCTCGACCACGGCCTCCGCGCCACCGCTCACGCCGGCGAAACCGGACCGCCCGAATCCGTCTGGGGAGCGCTCAACCTCCGCGCCGAGCGCATCGGCCACGCCGTCACCGCCGTGCACGATGCCGACCTCGTCGACGAACTAGCGCAGCGACAAATTCCCGTCGAACTCTGCCTCACCAGCAACGTGCGTACCGGAGTGTGCCCCGCGATCGCCGAGCATCCTGCGAAACGCTACTTCGATCAAGGAGTGATGATTACCCTCAACACCGACGACCCGGCCCTGTTCGGCACCACCCTCAACCGCGAATACCAACTCGCCCAGGACACTTTCTCCTTCACCGACGAACACCTCCGCGAACTAGCCCGCAACTCCTTCGAAGCCTCATTCTTGCCGGCAGAGAAAAAGTTAGAATTCCTAAACCTCTTCGACGCCGCCGCCGCCAGATGACCTCCCGCGTCCTGTAGAGACCATGTGGGGACAGCCGCCCCTTCGGCAAGCTCATGGCAGGCTCTCGGCTGTCCGGCCGGGCAAAGCCCGGCAGCCCACCTCGAACCCCATTTGCAAAACCGCCAATAGACGGTCTAGCCTTTTCTGAGAACTGAGAACTGAGAACTGAGAACTAAGAACTAGAAACTGAGAACTGCTCCCATGCCACTCAAACCCATCCTCCAACTCGGCAATCCCATCCTGCGGCAGAAATCCCTGCCAGTCCCAAACCCTTCCGCCCCAGAAATCGCCGCCCTAATCCAGGACCTCGCCGACACCCTGGCCCACTGGCGCGCCACAACCGGCTACGGACGCGGCATCGCCGCCCCTCAACTCGGCGTCCTGCAGCGCGTAATCTTCTTGCGACTCCCCGGAGAAAAGCCCTGGCCCCTCATCAACCCAGAAATCATCGAACGCAGTAAAGAAAAAATAATCGTCTGGGACGCCTGCCTCAGCTTCCTCTCCATCTTCATGCAAGTCGAACGCAATCGCGAAATCACCGTCCGCTATCAAGACGAAGCCGGCACGCCACGCGAATTCCGCGCCGGAGACAACCGCAACCTCTCCGAACTTGTGCAGCACGAAATCGATCACCTGGACGGCATCCTGGCCGTCGACCGCATCACCGACATGAAAACCCTCTGCACCCGCGAAGAATTCGAAACCCGCCACCGCGCCGGAAGCCCATATGCAGTGATGAACATCGAACCCTGAGCAGTCAGATAGAATACCCACGGCTCTGGCCACTCGCCCCTGACCACTAATCACTGCTCCTAACCACGATGACCCCCCAACTCAAATTCCGCCAACTCCGCGGCTCCTACGCCATCACACGCCTCGCCCCGGACGCGCCCATCCCCACCTGGGCCACGAGCCGCGAATTCACTTCGATTACCCGCACCGCCGACGAACTCTCCATCGTCTGCCCCGCCGGCAACATTCCCGAAGATGTCGCCGCCGGCCCGCGCTGGGCGTGCCTGAAGCTCGAAGGCCCATTCCTGTTCTCGCAAACTGGAATCCTGCTCTCGTTCATCCAGCCGCTCTCCGGCAACGGCGTCCCCATCTTCGCCGTCTGCACCTACGACACGGATTACATCCTCATCCAGGAAGAGCACATGGGAGGCGTAGTCGAACTCTTGCGACACGCCGGTCACGAATTGATTTCCTAGCGCCTGTTGGATGAATATGGTTTCAACGAATATTGTTAGTAGAAGATTGTTCGTACCAGATGTTCGTAATATGACGCCCGCTCACCCTGATGCCAACGCTGCGAAGAAAGACCTGCCGTTTCTAACGTTGATGTTCGTGGCCGTCGGTCTGTTGACGGTCTCGATGCTTCTCATCATCCGCTTCCGAATCAACCACGCAGCGATTCAGGTCTACGACGGCTTCGAGTCTCCTCTTTTAAGCTCCGACTGGAGCAAGCGCCGCATGGTCCCGGATGCCTTTCGCGTGCAATCGAATATCGTGCGGGCGGGCCGTAGTGCCGGCGAAATCACAGTACACTCCGGCGACCGGCATGAGGACGCCAGCGACAGCGGCGCTGCCAGCGAACGTGACGAACTGATGGAGCAATGGTGGCTCTTCGCTCGCACCCAGCGCACCTATCGCTATTCGTTCAGCCTGTATCTGCCCGCCAATTTTCCCGTCGTCCCGACGCGCCTGGTTCTGGCACAGTGGAAGCAACTGTGTGAATGGAAGGATTGCCGGCCAGACCGTCCGCTGCTCGCCCTCCGCTATCAGAACGGGGAACTGTATGTGACCCGGCAGGATGACCACGCCCGATCCATCCTCTATTCCACGAAGCAGGAAGTGCGTGGCCGCTGGCTCGACTTCCGCTTCGAGACGCGATTCTCGCAAGACCAGGATGGATCGATCGACGGCTGGCTGAACGGCGAACCCATCGTCCACTACAAAGGCCCGACGACTTATCAACCACAGCGCGGCTACCCCGTGCACGGTTATATCTATTTCAAAACCGGCTTGTACCGCGACGAAATGCAGCAGCCCATGACCATGTATGTGGATGAGTACAGAAAAGTTGAGTTGAGCCGCTGAGGTGTAGCACAGCCGATTCAACGCAAAAAGTCCGCCCTTTGCCTCTCGAAAACCGCCACACGCTGTTGCATCGCATGCGCTTCCATCGCGTCTATGCTGTAATAGAAGTGTAGACACATGCCTTCGGCCCTCACGACCTTGCGCCGCCGCGCCAAAGCTCTGCACCGCAACCTGCGCGGAGCGAGCATGGCCGTGCGCGCGCTCGCCTCGACCGACCATCCGCTGCTGGCGCATATCATTCCCATGCGCCGCTGCAATCTGGCGTGCACCTACTGCAACGAGTTCGACGATTTCTCGAAGCCCGTGCCCATCGAAGAAATGTATCGCCGCATCGACAAGCTGGGATCGCTCGGAACGGCCGTAGTTACAATTTCCGGTGGCGAGCCGCTGATGCATCCCGAACTCGATGACGTGATCCGCCGCATCCGCGCCAATGGCATGATCGCCGGACTCATCACCAACGGCTATCTCCTTGTCGCGGAGCGTATTAGGCGCCTGAACCGCGCCGGACTCGAATGGCTGCAGATTTCCATCGACAACGTGAATCCCGACGACGTTTCGAAAAAAAGCCTGAAAGTTCTCGACCGCAAGCTCGAACTGCTCGCCGAACACGCCGACTTTCACGTGAATATTAATTCCGTGGTCGGCAGCGGCATCTCGCATCCGCAGGATGCGCTCGTCATCGGCAAGCGCGCCATCGCGCTGGGATTCACTTCGACGATCGGAATCATTCACGATGGCAGCGGCCAACTGCAGCCGCTGGGCGAAGAAGAACGCCGCATCTATCACGAAATGCAGTCAATGGAAAAAAGCAGCTTCACCCGCATCAACGCTTTTCAGGACAACATCGCGCAGGGCAAAGCGAACGACTGGCGCTGCCGCGCGGGCGCGCGCTATCTCTACATCTGCGAAGACGGACTGGTGCACTACTGCTCACAGCAGCGCGGCTATCCCGGAGTTCCTCTCGCAACCTACACCCGCGACGATATTCGTCGCGAGTTCGTCACCGAAAAATCCTGCGCCCCGCATTGCACCGTCTCGTGCGTGCACCAAGTGTCGATCTTCGATTCCTGGCGGGCCCCGCAGAATCCCGCCGTGGCCACAGGCGCGGGCGATCTCGTCCAGATCAAATAAATCCGGGGATTCCCTTCAGACGATGTCATCCCGAACGCGGCCGTAGGCCGGGTGAGGGACCTTACGATGCGCTTGCGGTGGCTTGATCGCCGGCGGGGACTTGATGGCGTCGGCGGCGGGGCGTCCCCGTTTACGACTGGAATGCCGCCGTCAGACGTAGGGTCCCTCACAGCGCCTTCGGCCCTGTTCGGGATGACATCGTTGCTGCGTTGTTGCTGCGGTTGTGGCAACGGAGAAGGCAGTGAACGCTTTTGCCTTTGACGTGAGTCAGTTACAAGTCACGCCGGGCGCAATGGCTTGTCCGTGGCGGATTGTGCTGGCGGATGTTCGCTGTCTGTTCGAGTGCTATATAGTTTTCAATAGCTTAGAGATAATTGCCAGTTTGCAGGCGATTGCAGCGCCTCAAATCGGGTGGGTGAGGTTTTACATGTTCTCACTCTCTGAAGACGCGCACAAGGCAATTCTGTGCGTTCCAGGGGCATCCTACGCTGCGACCTGCGCGTGAATTTCCGTACCTATGTCGAGCGGCTCTACGTGCTTTCAATAACTTACAGCTAAGTCGATGAAAACAAACGGCCTCAAATTGCCGTTTTCGTTCCTTAACATTTTCAACGACTTAGCCAGCCTGTATCGAAAACAAACGCCTTGCGGCCGCAAATCAGCGTGCGCTCACTTCTCTCTCGCTCACTTTTTTGGTTGCGCCGAGGGCGGCAGGATTCCGTTCAGGCGCAGGTACATGGCGGCGGCTGCGTAGTGATCGGCCCAGCCACTGGACAGGCCGAGGGCGCCCATGGCGCGGGGGAACTGGCGTCCGCCGAAGAGTTCGACGCTGTCGCCCAGCTTGGAGTCGTCCATCTTGCCGAGCGCGTCGGTGCAGAAATCGAACGACGCTTTCGCCGCGGCCAGTAGTTTGTCTTTGGAGTCGGTCTCTTTGAGTTCGTCCACTTTCGGCGCGGGCACGTCGGCGACCTTGGCGCACAGGCCGTTGTTGAACTCAGTGATGTGGACGACCAGATGCGCAAAGCTGATCTGATCGGGAGTGGGTTTGTAGCTGAACTTGTCAGCGGGCATGGCTTCGATGGCCGCAACGGTATTCTTCGCGCGTCCAGGCAGAAGCATGCGCAACGAGGTGCTGACGGGATCCTTCACGGGCGCGGCCATCGCGGACGAACCCTGCGCGAAGCCGGGCGTTGCGCCGATGAGGCACACGACGAAAAAACAAAAGGCAGCGAGACACTGAGCGAAATTACGTTTCACGGGAAAGCCTCCTTGGGCGAGGTAAGCATAAACTCGCGGAGCCTGGCATGTCACCCCGGCACCGCTCTCTACGAAAATATAGTTGCGAAAATCAGCGTGAGCACCACCCACCAACCGATCACAATGGCGAACGAAGTACCTGTCTTCGCCTTG
Organism: uncultured Acidobacteriaceae bacterium; assembly: GCA_963846245.1. GTDB lineage: Bacteria > Acidobacteriota > Terriglobia > Terriglobales > Acidobacteriaceae > Sulfotelmatobacter. Next base: position 18,909 of record CAWJVI010000003.1, read on the forward strand.
CCGGTGGTAGCGAACCCGATCGCGGTCAGCACCAAAGTCCAAAGCAGAAAAACGTCGACCTGCGATGCGATGAAATACCAGAACGGATGGTCGGCCGGATTCATGAAATATGCCGGATTCGTGGCGACCGGGTTATTCAGTGTGAATCCGTCCGGGTTTACGCCGGCCAGCACCGAGATGATGGCCAAGACGCTTCGCAGCGCCATGGGCAAGCCGGCGTAGACAATCACCCCGAGTGTCTTGCTGTATGAAATATCTGCGTCGGCCACGAACTTGAGTGTGGCAAACTGCAATGCCGCCATGATCACCCAAATGATCACAGGGATCGTTGGTATGACCACGTAATAAATAATCCCGGTGATCTTTATTTGCTTTTGGCGCTGCTCTGGAGTCGCATTCTCGTATTGCGCCTCGGCCTTGGGGCGCGCCTGCAAGGCGTTCTCCGTCATCCTCTGCAAACCGATCTTCTGTTCCGCGACATAAACCAGGGCCCAGCCCACAATCGTCGTCAGCAGAAACGGCAGCCACCATTGCGCGCTACGCCGCAGGTCGGTGAAAGTCTTTGAGGGCGCGATGAAAGTGTCGACGAGGCGCGCGCCTTGCGAGAGCGGTGCGGGCGTGGCAGCGGGCATAGCTGCGGGCGGGACGGGAGCGGCGGCCATATTTTTTTCTCTTCCTTATTGTTTGCTTTATCTCTTTAAAATCTTTGGCTTCTGCCGGATCGCTGGCATTCTATTCGGCCAGCGGCGCGGAGACAAGCCTCTAGCGGCGGCGTTCGAGGCTCGCTTGCCGGGTATGACGAAAACCCCGTCGAGTTTCGCTCAACCGGCCGGGGCGGCTGTCGCTACGCGTGCGGCACCGATGGCGGCGGTTTAGACTGCGATTTCTGGAGTGGCTTCGAGCAGGCTGCGGGTGTAGGGATGCTGCGGGCGTTCGGTGATTTGTTCGGTGGAGGCAACTTCGACGATTTGGCCGCGGTACATCACGGCGATGCGGGTGGAGAGATAACGCACGACCGGCATGGAATGTGAAATGAAGAGATAGGTCAGGCCGAAGTCGCGTTGCAGTTGGGCGAGCAGGTTGACGATTTGCGCGCCTACGCTGACGTCGAGCGCGGAGACGGGCTCGTCGCACACGATGAATTTTGGGCGCAGAGCGAGGGCGCGGGCGATGCCGATGCGCTGGCGCTGTCCTCCGGAGAATTCGTGGGGATAGCGGCGCAGGGCGGATTCGTCGAGGCCGACAGCGCGGAGGAGTTCAGCGACCCGGGCGCGGACGGCATCACCCCTTGCGGTCCCGTGAATAATCTGGCTATGAATAACCAGCGGCTCGGCGATGATTTGTTCGACCGTGAAGCGGGGGTCGAGCGAGGCGAAGGGATCCTGAAAAATAATTTGCAGATGGCGGCGCAGACGGCGCATTTCCGTGCGGCTGGCGGCGAGCAAGTCGCGTCCGTCAAACCGGATGCTGCCGGCGGTGGGCTCGATCAGGCGGAGGATGAGACGTCCAAGTGTGCTCTTGCCCGAGCCGGATTCGCCGACCAGGCCGAGAGTTTCGCCGGCGTGAATGTCCAGCGAAACGGAGTCGACGGCGCGGACCTCGCGTTGAGGATAGACCTTGGTCAGGTTGCGGATTTCGAGGAGCGGCATTGGTTAACCTTGATCTCTCCGGCTATTACTATCATTGCATTCCATATTCTGGAATATGGAATGCATAGTCTTTGGGCTCTAGCCCGCCGCAATCATGGGCACCGCCGCCAGGGCGGCCAGCAGGCCGATGAAGCGCCAGCGGCTGAAGTGTTCTTTCAGGATCAGGCGGGCCAGGATGACCGTGACGGCGGGATAGAGCGAGGAGATGACGACGGCTTCGTCGAGGCGTCCGTGCTGGCTGGCGAAGATGAAGAGGGCGCTGCCGGTGATGTCGAACGATCCGGCGATGGTGGCCATGGCGGCGCGGGGCAGGTCGAGCCGAAGTGGGGCTTTGGTCGCGATCACGGCGACGGCGGTCACGATGAACGATGCGGCGCGCGAGATGGTGGCGATCCAGAGTGGTGACCCGGCGCCGGCCTGGCGGATGCAGAGATAGAACGCGGCGAAGCCGACGCCGGAGAGAGCGGCTACTGCCACGCCTTTGGGGACCCCGCCGGTTTTCTCTTCGTCGTCGATTTGATCGTCGTTTTCTTCTTCGGATTGTGGGGCTGAATCTGGCTCCGCCTCGCGCACCGGTTCGGCGCGGGTGATCAGCCAGATGGCGACGATGGCGAGGGCGAAGCCTGCGAAGGTCCAGGCGTGAGGCGCGCCTTCGATGGCGATATCGGCGAGCGTGGGGATGGCGGCGCCGAGCAGGGCGGCGATGGGAGCGGTGAGTCCCATTTTTCCTTCGGCGAGGGCGCGATAAAAAACTGCGAGAGAGAATCCGCCGATCGCGCCGGCGAGGAGCGCCCACAGAATGCCGGTGCGGGAAGGAAGCGGGGCGTGTTGCGTTAGCGCGAAGGACAGCATGAGGACGAACGCACAAGCATGGGCGGCGGCGGTGAAGACGAAAGCGTTGGCGCGGCGGGAGGCGTAGCCTCCGGTGAAGTCACTGGCGCCCCAGATGAAAACCGCGGCGAGACTGCAGGCTGCGGGAGCGAATTGGGGCGCGGGCGACATGAATGTCGAGGGTAGCATGGGGCAGTGGGCAGTGATCAGTGGTCAGGGGCCAGTGATCGGAGTTCATTTTGTTTTAAGCGGCTGCTTAAGCTGCCATGCTCCGCTTAGCCGCGTGTTAGAATTTCTGGTCATCATTTTCTGAGAGATCTTCTGAGTGATCTGCATTGATTGAGCTGGCACCGTCGATTCTTTCGGCAGACTTTGCCCGGTTAGGCGAGCAGGTGCGCGCTGCGGGCGAGGGCGGCGGAAGTGTGATCCATGTGGATGTTATGGATGGGCACTTTGTGCCGAACCTGACGCTGGGGCCTCCGGTGGTGCGGTCGTTGCGGCGGGTGACGGAGTTGCCGCTCGACTGCCACTTCATGATCGAGAATCCGGACGACTTCATTCCTGCATTTGCCGAGGCGGGCGCGAACTGGATTTCCGTGCATCAGGAAGCTTGCCGGCATTTGAACCGCACTTTGCATCTGATCAAGAGCCACGATTGCCTGGCGGGAGTGGTGATCAATCCGGCGACTCCGGTGAATATGCTGGACGAAGTGCTCGACATTGTGGATTATGTGCTGGTGATGTCGGTGAATCCGGGGTTTGGGGCGCAGAAGTTTATTCCGTCTACGCTGCACAAAATGCGGCGGTTAGCGGAAATTCGGCAGCAGCGTGGGCTGAATTACCGCATCGAAGTGGACGGCGGCGTGGGGCTCGATACCGCGGCCGACGTGGTGAGGGCGGGCGCAGAAATTCTGGTGGCGGGCAACGCCGTGTTCGGGAATGGCGATCCAAGGAAGAATGCGCAGGCGTTGCTGAAGGTGGCGACGGAAGCGGCGCTGCAGAGAGTAGATTTTTTCATTAGATTGAGGTGTTAATGTCACGTCGAACTTCTTTGATTGTGGTGGTGGGGTTGGGGCTGGCCGTAATGGTTGGCTGCTCCAACAAGAAGGCGGTCAATCCGCTGAGCAAAGTGGCGTCGGTGCAGCCGGATAAGGTGCTGTTCGACAAGGCCATGGAAGCCATGAAGCGCAACCGCTTTGACGTGGCGCGGATGACGTTGCAGACGCTGATCAACACTTATCCGGATTCGGAGTTTATTGCGCGCGCCAAGCTGGCGGTGGGCGATTCCTGGTACGCGGAAGGCGGGACGGCTTCGCTGGCGCAGGCGGAGCAGGAGTATCGCGACTTCCAGACGTTCTTTCCCAATATGCCGGAGGCGGCCGAGGCGCAGCTGAAGATCGCCAACATCCAGTACCAGCAGATGGAGAAGGCCGACCGCGACTTTACCCACGCGAAGCGTGCGGAGGACGAATACCGGAACCTGATTATGCAGTATCCGGATAATCCCAAGCTGGTGGCGGAAGGCAAGGCGCGGTTGCTGGAAGTGCAGGAAGTGCTAGCGGAACGGGAGTTCGATATTGGCCGGTTCTATTATTTGAAGATGTCGTATGCGGCGTCGATCGCGCGCCTGCAATCGATGGTGGATAAGTATCCGCTTTACAGCAAGGTCGATGAGGCGCTGTTTTTGCTGGGGCAGAGCTACGAAGCGCAAATTGCGCGGATAAGATCGGCGCCAACGTGTACGGCTCCGAACAATCCGCCGGGATGCGCGGGAGAAACCTTCAAGGCGAATGCAATCGCGGGCGATACCAAGCTGGCGGCGAACGAGTATTCGAAGATTATTACGCGTTATCCAATCATGGATCGCGTGGACGACGCGAAGAGGCGCCTGGCGGCGCTGAACCAGCCGATTCCACGGCCGACCAAGGCAGATGTGGCGCGCAACAAGGCGGAAGACGAGAGCCGGAAGGATATGGGGACGTACGGACGACTCTCGATGGTGTTCATGAAGCATCCCGACGTGAGCCAGGCGGCCAAGGTTGGCGAACCGCAATTGGTTGACCCGACGCCGATTTCAGCCAATGAAGTGGTCGCCAGCACGATGCGAATGGCCTACGGCGTCCATGCCGGGGGCGGAAAGAATACTGTGGGCGTGGAGGTGGTGGGCGGCACGGGCGCACCGCAGCCCAACGATCCCGCGCCGCGTTCGGATACGGCTGCGGCTACAGCGAATAGCTCGCCGTTTGCCCAGCCGACTACGGCGGCAGATCCGAATGAACTGAAACCCGTCGCGGCGGCTGGTGGGGACAACGAGCTGAAACCTGATCCGAACGAACTGAAGCCAACGGTCGATCCGCAAACCGGGGAAGCGCCTTTGCCTCCGCCAACGCAGGTGAACGAGATCCAGCCGGGATCGACGGATGGGGCGCCGAATGCGAGTGCCAGCGCGAGTTCGAGCACGGAAGCGGCCACCGATAAGGATGTTTCCAGCAGCAAGAAGAAGAAAAAGAAGGGGATTAAGAAGCTTATTCCGTTTTAGAAGAGGCTTTTAGCTCTTGGCTTTTGCTCTTAGCTTTTGTCGTGCCGGGGTTTGGGGCTTGTGTGGGGACGGGCACTCTTGCCCGTCAGCCGAGCCCAGCTCGGCGGTTTTTGCCGGTAGCATCCGAACCTGTCGTCCTGCCACTTCCATCCGACCCCGCCGGGTTGCGCCCGGCGACCCTTCGGCTCCGCTCGGGGCAGGCTCGCAAGAGTGCCGTCCTGCACAAGCCCCCACAGTGGCCCACCAATCTTTACTTTTGGGACTGCGGCATTTGGGAGGCGTGGGTCTTTTCTAAATCTTTTTCCAGCTGCACGGACTGGGCGGGGGTTGATGCTTTCATCCGATCGAGAATTGGTTCGAGGAAGCGGGCGTGGCGGACAGGGCGAGGGTCACGAAGTGCCAGGGCGGCTGAAGCGGGTGACGGTTGGGGGCATGGCGGGCCCTCCGGTCGAGCGGTTGGCTTTCGTCGACTAGTTTATTCGACGATGGTTATCTGTAGAAGGTTATACAGCTTGGGACATTTTTTCGGGAATGGAGCGGGTGCACGCGAAAAGCGAGTCGAGCGTTGCTCGACTGGGCACTGGACAGACGAGGGCGGCTGTCCCCACATGGTCTTCTTCGGGGCTCCGAAAATTCAGGAAGATCAGGGAGTAGAGTCAAAATCCCCACTTCTCGCAAAAGACGCGAGAAATGGGGCACCCATTTGGCACCCAACGGATTTTTTGGCGGGGGTACCGCGTTTGGACGCGGTAGATGCTGACCACTGGTAACCTGTTACCTCCCTTCTACTCATTGACTTACGTTGTGGGGCAGGTTACCTTCGCGGTATCTCCCCTCACTAGAAGAGGAAAAACCTTTGGCCCGTAAGATATTGCTTGCCGATGACAGCGTGACCGCCCAGAACATGGGGCGAAAAATCCTCGCGGATGCGGGCTACGAGGTGATAACCGTCAACAATGGGTCTGCGGCTCTGAAAAAGATAGCCGAGACGAAACCTGACCTGATTGTCCTGGATGTTTATATGCCGGGATACAGCGGGCTGGAAGTGTGCCAGCGGCTGAAGGAAGTGAAAGAGACGGCGCGGATTCCGGTGCTGCTGACCGTAGGGAAACTGGAACCGTTCAAGCCCGAGGAAGCGCGGCGGGTGCGGGCGGAAGGTTATATCGTCAAGCCGTTTGAAGCCAGCGAACTGCTGAGCGCTCTCTCCAAGCTGGAAGACCGGGTGGTGCCACGGGCGGAGTCGGCGAAGCCGGGAAGGTTTGCCCGCACCATTGCGGCGGTGGAGGAAGGCCGCGGCGACGAATGGGCGGACGCGAGCGATTCCGCAGATGATGGATGGAGGAGCCGCATCGGGTTTCCCTCCAAGAAAAAGAAGAAGCAGGACGACGAGGAAACCGAGGCTTCCAAGCCGGTTAAACGCGAAGTGCGGACGGTCGTGGAGCGTCCCGTGCTGCGTGAGATAAATCCAAGGCAAGAGGGGCGGCTGGATGTGGCCGCTCTCGCCGCCGCGGCGGGGCTGCCCAAGGACGTGACTCCGGAAGAGCTGGCTGCTTTGGCAGCGGCTGCAGCGCAAGTGCAGGCGGCAGTCGACGGCAGGGAGCCGGTGGCTGAGGCTCCGGAGAGTAGTTTCGAAGGGTCGACTCAGGTTGCAGAGAAGGCTGAAACCCCGGTCGAAGCGAAGATCGAGACTAGAACGAAGGAGATCCCGAAGCGAAGATCGAGACTCCGATCGGAAACAAGATCGAAAGCAAGACCGAGAACCAGCCCCAGGCACAAGCCGTGCCACAGGCTGCGCAGCCCGAAGCAGCGAGGTGGGGGCAACGTTCGCGCAGCAAGGCGTCGAAGAGGCCGTGGCTGCGGCTCCGTTGTGGCTGCTGCGGTGAATATTCCAGCGAAAGATGCCCAATCCGGCTACGACGGTGCGCGACTTTGAGGTAATCGCCACGCCCGCGGTGCAGAACGACTACGGCGCAAATGTCAGTCTCCAGGCGGCCGCTGGTTCGGGAAATGGGAGGGATACACGCAGGCGGAGACGGAGAAAAAAGAGACTGAGGAGAAACACTCCGATGAGACGGTTGCGCCAGTGACGATGGCTGCGGCGGCGGGTGCAAGTTACATTGCCGTAGGGTCGACAACGCATCGCTGGACGGCGGTGCCGATAGCGATAGCGGTGGAAGAAGCTGCCGTCTCGCTGGAACTGGAGATGCAAAAGGCTTACGCGGCGTTTGCCGCGGCGGAAGCCAATCAGCCCGGCTTTGTGACTTCGCCGCCGGATGCCGCGACGCCAGTGTCGAATTCGATTTCCGCCTCTATCGTGGAAGCTCCCGCAAACCCGGCGCCGAACGAGGAAGAAATTGCGCGTACCTTACGCGATGTGGCCCACGCGTCGGCCGAGGCGGTCGATTCCACGCTGGCGAAACTGGAGGCTGTTGCGGAAGCGAACGTCGATGCGAACGACTGAGCGTCAATACGAACATCAACACGAATGACAGGTAGTTTCAGGCGTCACGCAGGCGGAGGAATTGTCTGCAAGGGCTGCGTCGGATGCTGCGGCTCCGCAAGCGGATGAGAGCGTGGCGCACCGGATGCTTTCGCACAAGCTGCGGAAACCCACAGCGAGATCGTGGCCGCTGCGGTCAGGGAATTAGAGGCGAAAAGGGAACAGGAAGCCAGGGAACTGGAGATCAGGGAACTGGAAGCGAAAGAACGCGAAGCGAAAGAACTGCAAGCCAGAGAACTGGAAGCGAAGGAACAAGAAGCAAGAGAACAGGAAGCCAGAGAGCAGGCGGCGAGGGAAAGGCGGCAGGGAGCAGGCGGAAGCCGCAGCCGCGCAAGCCGCGGCAGAAGCATCATCCGCGGCGGAGGCGGCGCGCGCTGCCGAATTGTCAGCTTCAGAATCAATTTCAGCAGCGAGTTCAGGAACATCCGTTTCGGCGTCGCCAGTTTCAGAGCCATCGGTGCCAGTGGTGGCTGAAGAAGTTACGAGTCTGAGTGCCAGCCCCATCGTAAGCACAGTGGAACCTCCGCCAACGGAGGCCGTTGCCGCTGTGTCCGGGGCGGTGCCGGGCAATGAAAAAGTTGCGGGAGGCGAAATGGCGGAAAACAGGGAAAGCGATATGGCTGCAGCCACGGCGGCCGCCTGGGCAAGCTGGCGGCAGATTCGCGAGTCGGGCGATAACAAGAAGGCCACCGGGTCCTGCGAAAGCGAATCAACAGGACGATGATGACGAAGAGTATCCCGAATTGCCTCCGGATCGAGCTGCGATGGCGGCCGCTGCCGGTGCAGAGAAGAGTCCCAGCATTGAGGAAGTGCCGGAGGTGAGTGCGGACGATTCCGAGGCCATCGCCAGCATCGTCGACAAAGTTCTGGCCGATCTGCGTCCTAAGATTGCGGAAGAAATTTCGAGGAAGCTGAAGAAGAAGTAGGGAACGGGCGCAAGCTATCCGCTGAGTCAGCTTTCAGTAAGTGCCTATGAGCCGCGAGATTTTCTGATCTCGCGCGCTCGTTCGAGTTGATCTCCTGCAGTGGTCCCGTCTTTTCGTTAATCATCCAGCCTGCGCGGTCACAGCAACTGATCGGGGATGTTACCCAGGGCGGCTTGAAACGCCTTCCGGTTCGCGTCGTTCACAGGAAGATGCGGTGGTGACCCTCCTATGCCTCCCTGGGGGTGCAGTGTGGCGTTGTCCAATCTGGTGGCGTTGTGCATCGACTCATGCGCTGCCAGTTTCGCGTACCCGATGGCTGTGAACTGTCCCAGGGACTTGCCGTTTTGATCCGTGGGAAATTTGTAGAACTCCGAGCCCGTCTTCTTCTGCGAAGGGCGCGTAACACCACCGTCCTCAGGTTTGATCGGAGCGCCGGGCATGTTGGCTGCGACATAAGAGCTGGCGATATCGTTGACGAAATGGAGGACCAGATCCTGATCGCCGGCCTTCGGGGGCGTTGTGATAAATCGTATATTGACCACCGGCGGCTCAGACTGCGAAGACAGGAGATCGCGTGAAGATATCCTCCAGATGCTTCTGGATCAGCGGCATGAGTCGCGGAGAATCGGTATGATCGACGAGAGTGACAGTAATCTGAGGCATTGAGCGTCCCCTAGCGCAAGAGAAGCAACCTGTGTCCGGTGCTACTTTCGAAGCGGGGCGGAAATTGCATTTTGGAACCCGAGCGGGCATCATTTTACACCCAACTGCGTGGAGCCGAGGACTGTTGGCAATCTGCCTGTTTGACCCTTCTTTTCTTGCGCCTGTAAGATCGAACTTCATCGGCAATTGCTGGCTTCCGGCGGAAGACTTTACCACAGAGGGCACAGGGGCGCGCAGAGAACCACGGGTAGATATGCTTTTTTCTGAGCGACTCTGTCTCTTGTGGTTAGGACTTTTGCTGATGGCTGAGCGCTGATGGCTGACTAATGACCCTATGCCCCACGAATTACCAAAATCTTATGAGCCGGGCGCGATTGAGACGCGCTGGGCAGACTACTGGATCAAGGAGAAGCTGTTCTCCGTGCCGACGCCGGCGCGCGGGAGAGACTCGTCCTGTCTTTACGCTTCTGTTGCCTCCGCCGAACGTAACCGGGCGGTTGCACATGGGGCACATGCTCAACCAGACGCAGATGGACATTATTGTGCGCTGGCATCGTATGCGCGGGTTCATCACATTGTGGCTGCCCGGGACCGATCACGCCGGAATTGCCACGCAGATGATGGTGGAACGCGACCTCGCGAAAGAAGGCAAGAAGCGGCGTGACCTGGGGCGCGAGAAATTTATTGAGCGCGTGTGGGAATGGAAGAAGTTGTATGGCGGTGCGATTCTCGACCAGATGAAGCGGCTGGGCGCGTCGGTCGATTGGGACCGCGAGTATTTCACCATGGACGAGAATCTTTCGCGCGCGGTGCGCGAAGTGTTCGTCCGGCTGTATGAGGAAGGGCTGATTTATCGCGGGAAATATATTGTCAACTGGTGTCCGCGATGCGAGACGGCGATTTCCGATCTCGAGGTGAAGCACGAGGAAACTGCGGGGAAGTTGTGGGAGATTCGCTATCCGGTCGTAGGGGGGTCGGAGTTTATCACAGTGGCGACTACGCGGCCGGAGACGATGCTGGGTGATACGGCGGTCGCAGTAAATGCGAAAGACGAGCGTTACATGCATCTGCACGGCAAGAAAGTTTTGCTGCCGCTGATGCAGCGCGAGATTCCGATTATTACTGACGAGTTGGCGCAGCCGGAGTTTGGCACGGGCGCGGTGAAGGTGACGCCGGCGCACGATCCCAATGACTTCGAGGCGGGAAAGCGCCACAACCTGCCGCAGATCGATGTGATGGATGAACACGCGCACATGAATGCGAACGCGGGACCGTGTTATGCGGGACTGGATCGCTACGAGGCGCGCGCACTCGTGCTGGAGGATTTGCAGGAACAGGGATTTCTGGTTGGTGAAAAAGATCACGCACTGGCGCTGGGTAAATGCGAACGCTGCGGGACGGTGGTTGAGCCGCGGTTGTCGGAACAGTGGTTTATCAAGATCAAGCCGCTGGCTGACCGCGCGATCGACGCGGTAGAGAGCGGCGAGATTACGATTGCTCCCGACAACTACCGCCAGATTTATTTGAACTGGATGAACAATATCCACGACTGGTGCGTGTCGCGGCAGTTGTGGTGGGGGCATCGCATTCCGGCGTGGACGTGTGAAAGCTGTAAGGAAGTAATCGTGGCACGCGAGGCTCCGGCGAAGTGTACGAAATGCGGCGGGGCAAAACTGGAGCAGGTTTCCGACGTGCTCGATACCTGGTTTTCGTCGGGTTTGCTGCCGTTCACGACTCTGGGATGGCCGGAGAAAACGCGCGACCAGGCGGTGTTTTATCCGACGACGTTGCTGATTACTGCTTATGAGATTTTGTTTTTTTGGGTGGCGCGCATGGTGATGTTCGGCTGCCACTTCATGCAGGGACACGAGCAGGACGCGGCGATCAAGAAGGCCAGCGGCTGGGCGGGCAAGAAAAATGACAGCGTACCGTTTCGGCAGGTTTACATCCACGCGCTGGTGCGCGATGCTGACCGGCAGAAAATGTCGAAGACCAAGGGGAACGTGATTGATCCGCTGGAGATTATTGAGCGCTTCGGCACGGACGCTACGCGGTTTACTCTGGCGGCGATGGCTGCGCCGGGGACGGATATTGCGTTCAGCGAAAGCCGCACGGATGGGTACCGGGCTTTTGCTAACAAGATATGGAATGCGGCGCGCTTTATGTTCATGAACGTGGATAGGGTGGAACCGGGCCTGCGGCCCGGGACCGCGGCCGCGGGGGGCCGGTCCTGACGCAAAGCAGGATGCGAGCGCTCTTGAGGATCGGTGGATTGTTTCGCGGTTCAATCGCGTAGCGGCGGATGTGAATGCGGCGCTGGAGACTTTCCGGTTTCACGAAGCCGCCAACCGCATCTACGATTTTTTCTGGGGCGAGTTCTGTGATTGGTATCTGGAACTGATCAAGCCTCGGCTGATTTACGGAGAAGGCGCGGATAGTGGTCCCGCGCGCATTGCTTGCGCGAGCCTCGTCAATTTATTCGATGCCTCTCTGCGGTTGCTGCATCCGGTGATGCCGTTTATTACGGAAGAAATCTGGCACGCGATTTATGAGGGCAAGCCTCCGATGCCGTCGATTGCGCTGGCGCCTTATCCCCAGGCTGATGAGAAGCAGTTTGATCTCGCAGCTGAAACGGAGATGGCCATTCTGCAGGATTTGATTGTGAGCGTACGGAATCTGCGCGCTGAGTTGAAGGTTGAACAGAAAGTGAAGGTTCCGATCGAGGTGTTCGCGCCCGAGGAGGAAATCCGAGCGATGATCGAGCAGAATCACGGCGCAGTTGAGCGACTGGCGGGCGTGGAGAAAATCACGTTCGTGGATGAGTCGCTGGCCAAGCGGGCGGGGGCGCGGAGTACGTCACGGTTCGATGTGCATGCGGTTTATGAACGAAAAATCGACGCTGCGGCGGAATGCGAGCGGCTGAAGAAGGAACTGGAAAAAATTGAGAAGGAGCTGGGCAATAATCAGAAGCAGATGGGGAACGAACAGTTTCTGGCGAAGGCTCCGGCGCAGGTGGTGGAAGGGACTGCGCAAGCGGGCGGCGGAACTGGGCGTGCTACAGGAGAAGTGCAAGAGTAAGCTGGTTGAGTTGGGGTGCCGATAGGCGGCTGTCGTAGCGACGTAGCTTGCTGCGTCTCTCTCGCTGCCGGCCAAGACGTTGCAAGCAACGTCTCTACGATATGGATTGGAATAGCCGACGGATTACCGCGATTTTGGAGAACGCGCTGCTCGAAGACCGGGCCACGCGCGATGCGACGAGCTATGCCTGCATCGATGCTAATCAGCGGGCGTCGGCTACGGTGCTGGCCAAGCAGGAATGCATTCTCGCGGGGATCGGCTGCGTGGCGCGGATTCTCGATGTGTACGCGGCGCTGGACGGTGCGGTCACGGCGCATTACGAGGTGACCACGCATCCGGAAATTTTCGATGGAGTGCGGCTGCACAAAGGCCAATCCGTGGCGGTGATCCGGCATAATGCGCGGGTGATTCTTTCCTGTGAACGCGTGATCCTGAATTTTCTGCAGCGCATGAGCGGCATCGCCACGCTGACGCGAAAGTTTGTGGAGGCCGTGCACGGGACGAAGGCGCGCATACTCGACACGCGCAAGACTGCGCCGGGGCTCCGCGCGATCGATAAATATGCGGTGCGCTGCGGCGGTGGTCAGAATCATCGTCTCGATCTTTCTGACGGCGTGCTCATCAAGAATAACCACATCGCGCTGGCGGGCGGCGTCGTGCCTGCGCTGGAGCAGGCGGCGCGCAACCGGCGCGGCTCGCAGTTGATTGAGGTGGAAGTGCGCACACTGGAAGAGTTAGAAGACGCGCTGGCCCACGGCGCGGAGGCGATTCTGCTCGACAACATGTCTCCCGAGGACGTGCGCCGTGCCGTGGAGAGATGCGCGAAACTGGAGCGCCGCGTTCCGCTGGAATGCTCGGGAGGAATTCGGCTGGACAACGTGCGCGCATACGCCGAAACCGGAGTGGATTTTATTTCTGTAGGCGTGGTGACCCATTCGCCGCAGGCCGTGGACATGAGCCTGCGCGTGACCCCGGCGTAAGCACCCAGCCGTCAGCTTTCAGCCATCAGCCGTCAGCGGAGACAGTGCGAGTGCATCCAGGCGATAGTTACGCGGTCGCTGGCGGCATATAGTTTGTGGTTTCTGCGGTTGTCCCGCATAATTCCCGCATCAAGAAGACGGCCACAATTCGCGCGCGTGAGTCTGGGCGGCTCGACTCTTCCGCGGGTCTGCCGAAGGGAGCCGCCGCATCTCACCACGAGCCGACCGATGTTCGGCTGGGCCGCATCGTGCATCTGTTGATGGAAAACGCGACGGTGGTGGTGAGCGGAACCAAGATCGCGCAGGAAATTTCGTCGAACCGCTCCGAGGTTTGGCGGCTCATTCAGCAACTGCGAGGGCTTGGTGTGGATGTGGCGGGGCATCCGGCGACCGGTTACCAGCTGCGGGCGGTTCCGGATCTGCTGCTGCCGGAAATTCTTCGGCGACTGCTCCGTGGCACCATCTTCGATTCGCATCTGCATCACTATTACAAAATTAGCTCGACTAACGCGACGGCCATGTCTGCCGCGGGGGATGGTGCACCGGAAGGCAGCGTGTTTCTGGCGGAGGAGCAAACCGCGGGACGCGGCCGAGGCGCGCACTCGTGGCACTCCGCACAGTCTGCCGGCATTTATTGTTCGGTGGTGCTGCGTCCGGTGCTGCCGCCGTCGGAAGTGCTGGTGTTGTCGCTGGCTGCGGGGCTTGCAGTCGCTGAGGCCATTCGGGAGATGGATTCGCGCGTGCGGGTCGATCTGAAGTGGCCTAACGATGTGCTGATCGGAGGGAAAAAAGTCTGCGGCATTCTGACGGAAATGAATGCAGAGATCACGCAGGTTCGCTATATCGTAGTTGGAATCGGAATCAATGTGAACCACGAGCGATTTCCGGAAGAGCTTGCCGGCCTTGCGACTTCTCTGCGCTTGCAAAGTGGCAGCGAATGGTCTCGCGTGGAACTGGCCGCGGCTTTGCTAAAATCGCTGCACCGCGAATACCGTCAGTTTCTCGAAGACGTGGACGCGAGAGAGTCCATTCTGCGGCGGTTTGCGGCGCGCTCGTCGTGGGTTGGCGGCAAAGCGGTCCGCGTCGACGATGGCGGTTCGAGCGTGGAGAGTGGGTTCGAGGGAATTACGGAAGGGCTCGACGAGCGTGGGTTCTTGCGCGTCAGAACCGCCCAGGGGATCCGAACGGTTTTGAGCGGCACGGTGCGGGAGAGAGTTGACTGTTGATTGTCGAATGCAGATTGGTGATTCACTGAGACGATATGCTTCTGGTTCTAGACGTCGGCAACACGAATACGGTGTTGGGAGTGTTTGCGCGGGCTTCGAAGGCGAACCCGGGCGGCGATGCCGACGATGGGCTGCGCTATGAGCGCCTGCTGGCCAACTGGCGCGTGGCCACAGTGCAGCGGAGCACCGTGGATGAGTATGGCGTGCTGTTCCGGAATCTGTTTTCCATGGCGGGCCTGGAGGCGACGGGAATTCATGGGATCGTAATTTCTTCGGTGGTGCCGCCGCTCGATCCGGTGCTGCGGCAGGTGTGTGAACGCTATTTCAATTTGAAGCCGCTGTTCATCGAGCCCGGGGTAAAGACCGGCATGCCCGTGCATTACGACAATCCGGCGGAAGTAGGCGCTGATCGCATTGTGAATGCGGTCGCGGCGTTCGAAAAATATGGTGGTCCCTGTGTGGTCGTCGATTTTGGCACGGCAACAACTTTCGATTGTGTTTCGGGCAAAGGCGAATATCTGGGTGGCGTGATTTGCCCGGGTATCGGTATTTCGGCGGACGCGCTTTTCCAGCGCACGGCGCGGCTGCCGCGGGTGGAGATTCGCAAGCCGGCGCGCGTGATTGGCTCGAACACCGTGAGCAGCCTGCAGTCTGGGCTTTATTACGGCTATCTCGGGTTGGTGGATGGAATCCTTGAACTTCTGCTCAAGGAAATGGGCCCGGAGACGCCCGGGATCGCGACCGGCGGGCTCGGGTCGATGATTGGAACGGGATCGAAATACATCAAGCACGTCGACGAATTTCTCACTCTGGAAGGTCTGCGCATCATCTGGGAACGGAATGCCGGAGGTCGGCGTGAGGCCGGAAAACAGCTTACCTCCAAATCAGAAGCGTCCAGATCAGACGCGTCGAAGGCTTTGCCTCGAGAAAACAAAGAACATAAGAACAGCAAAGAAAAAAATGGCGGCCGCACCGCCCGCTGACCCGCCGTGGAAAACTACTTCAACTACTTTACCGAAATTGAAGAACACTTCCTGCGCCGCCGCGGCGGCGGGTTGCTGCTCTCGACTCTCGACTGGGCACTGATCGAAACCTGGAAAGACGCTGGCATTCCGCTGGCGGCGGCTTTGCGCGGAATTGATGGGGCGTTCGACCGCTACGATCAGCGTCCGTCGAAATCTCAAAGAGTAAACAGTCTTGCGTATTGCTCGCAGGCGGTGTTGACGGCGGCGGAAGATATGAAAGAGGCAGCGGTCGGAGTGGAAAGCGTGCCAGAAGAAACACTCGCCAAACCCCGTGCAGGGCAAGGGTTTGAACCCGCGGCGATCGCCGCCTTTCTGCGCCGCAACGCCGAACTTCTGGAGGCTGCCAGGTTGCCGGATCGAGGCGGGGTTTCTGTGAACACTTCTGCCACGGAAGCTGCGAACACATTGCGAAAACTGGGTAACGAGATTGAGAGTAAAAAACCCGCACCTCGCTTGGAGGACCTGGAAAGGAGGCTCACTGTGCTGGAAGAAAAAATGTTTGCCGCGCTGCTGGCTGCGACTCCCGATGAAGAGATCGTGAACGTTCGAGCCGAAGCCGACCGCGACCTTGCTCCTTACCGCCGTAAAATGCCGTCGGCGCAGATTGAGCAATTACACAAGCAGTATGTCCATAAGCGGCTCCTGGAAAAATACGCTCTGCCGCGACTCAGTTTGTTCTACATGTGATTTCCGGTGATTCACTCTTTTGACGTGCTGATTCTCGGGGGAGGCGCTGCAGGCCTGATGTGCGCCATAGAAGCCGGGCGGCGAGGACGACGCGTTGCGGTCCTTGAACATGCGGACCGGTTGGGCAAGAAAATTCTGATTTCCGGAGGCGGGCGCTGCAACTTCACCAACTTGCATTGCCAACCTGAAAACTTTCTCTCTGCCAACACGCACTTCGCGAAGTCGGCCCTTGCACGCTACACGCCTGCGGATTTCATCGCGCTTCTGGAGAAGCATCGCATTCCCTATCACGAGAAAACACTGGGGCAGCTATTTTGCGACCACTCAGCCCGTGACATCGTGGGGATGTTGGAGGAAGAATGCAAGGCTGCTGGCGCGACGATTTTTCTGGGGACGAGGATTCAAGAGGTAAGTCGCCCCGAGGGATTTGTGGTCCGCGCTGCGAACGCAGAGTTTCGTGCTCCGGTTCTGGTGGTTGCGACTGGCGGGCTGTCGATTCCAAAGATGGGCGCGACTTCGTTTGGCTATGACGTAGCAAAACAGTTTGGCCTTAAGATCCGTGAGCCGTGGCCCGGCCTCGTGCCTCTGCTGCTGAATTTGGAGGAAAAGTCCCATTACTGTGACCTGGCAGGCGTTTCGACGGAGGTGGTTGCATCGTGCGACGGACAGAAGTTCCGCGAGAAAATGTTGATCACGCATCGCGGGGTGAGTGGTCCGGCAATTCTGCAGATTTCGTCTTATTGGCGGAAGCCGCAGCCGATCGTGATCGATCTTGCGCCGGGGCACGACTTGACGGCGGCGGTTCGCGATTCTGCGGTTCGCGACTTCAAGATGCCGAAGAATCTGGCCGCTGTGCGGACGGAGCTCCGCAAAGCTCTGCCGAATCGATTGGCTGACCGCTGGCTCGATCTGCATGCGCCGCCCAAGCGAAGAGATGGACAGACGAATGCCTGGACGAATTCGACTTTTGCGGAATTGGAGCGCCAGGTTCACGCTTGGCAAATCGAGCCTGCAGGCACGGAGGGTTACGAGAAGGCCGAGGTGACGGCTGGCGGAGTAGATACCGACGAGCTCTCGGCTAAGACGATGGAGAGCCGAAAGATTCCAGGATTATTTTTTGTCGGCGAAGTTGTGGACGTTACCGGCCAGCTCGGCGGATTCAATTTCCAGTGGGCGTGGGCTTCCGGTGCCGCGGCAGGCAGGGCGCTGTGATTGCGAAACGAATTGAACGGCGGCGGCGCGAGTTTCTCATCCGGTGCTGCCAGAGTGCGGGCGCGGCTCTGATACCGCCACTCTGGCGTGGATTGGCGCCCATTTCATCAGACCTCCTCGAGTCGGAGTCGGGTGCGGTCGATGCGGAGTTCCAGCTGCATCCTCACTATCGCGCGCAGCGGCCGCTCGATGCCACTCTTCTCAAGACTAAGGCTGGCTTCGACGATTTCGTCACGGAAAAATATCATGACCAAATTGCCGCGGGCCTCGCGGCGTGGAGTTCCAGCCTGTTGCAGTCTCCACAATCGGTGCAGGCGCTCGAGAAACTTTGCGGGTCGGAATTTTCCGGATCGTCTCTGCATCCGGCGGAATCGCGAGTGCTACGTTCCGGCGCGGGGCTGGAAGCGCGCAAGATTGAATTCTCCAAGCAGACAACTCTGGGCGCGGACGAATTTCTGCGAGAGTTGCGCGCGTTCATGAGCGCGTTCTCCAAGCTAACGACCGCAGAGTTTCAGATTACGAGCATCGAAGCAAGTGGTGGGGACTCGGCTTCGGCGCGGTTGCCGTCGTCCAAGTTGCCAGGCCTCTTGCACACCCGCGTGCGCTATGAGCTGGTGGGTACGGGCTCTGGTTTTCACCGCGAACAGCGCGTCGGTAATTGGGTACTCGAATGGGAACCGTCCGCTTCCGGCGAATTTTATATTCGCGGTTGGCATGCGATCGGCGAAACGCGGAGCCGCTCGTTCGCTCCGATCTTCGCCGACATCACCGCTCCGGCCCTGGGCGGCAATGCTTCTTATTCTGGCCAGTTGCTACGCGGTGTCGACTACTGGCGCACGGTGCTCGACGGCGCTTGCGGCATCGATATTTACGGGCACAACGGCATCTCGGTCGCGGACATCGACGGCGACGGATTCGACGATCTCTATATTTGCCAGCCAGCCGGCCTTCCCAACAGGCTCTATCGCAACCGCGGCGACGGAACTTTTGAGGACATCACGGAACCCTCGGGGCTGGGCGTTCTGGAAAATACCGCGTGTGCGCTGTTTGCAGATTTCAATAACGATGGCCTGCAGGACGTAATCGTCGTGCGTGCCAACGGGCCGCTGTTGTTCTTCAATCAGGGCGGCGGCAAATTTCGGCGCAAGCCCGACGCCTTCCACTTCGCGGAGCCGCCACAGGGAACCTTTACTGGCGCGTCCGTTGCTGACTATGATCGCGACGGCTGGCTCGATATTTATTTTTGCCTCTACTCCTATTACCAGGGCACCGATCAATACAAATATCCGGTCCCGTACTACGCCGCCGAAAATGGTCCGCCGAATTTCATGATGCGTAACAATCGCGACGGAACTTTCCGCGATGTTACAGAGGAATCCGGTCTAGACAAAAACAACACGCGCTACAGTTTTTGCTGCGCGTGGAATGATTACGATGGCGATGGCTGGCCCGATCTTTATGTGGTGAATGATTTCGGCCGCAAGAATCTTTATCACAATCATGGTGACGGGACTTTCACTGACGTGGCCGCAGAAGCCGGGGTGGAAGACGTGGGCGCGGGAATGAGCGTCTGTTGGTTCGACTACGACAATGATGGCGCTGACGATCTTTATGTTGCCGACATGTGGACCGCGGCTGGCAATCGCATCTCCGCGCAAGGTGTTTTCAAGAGTGGCGCGCCAGAGGAAGTCCGCGCTCTCTATCGCAAGCATGCTATCGGCAATTCTTTATTTCGTAACGCCGGACTCCGCGGCGCCGGCTCCGTCGGCGCGGGTGGCGTGTTCGAGGACAGAACCGCGTTCGCCGGTGTTGGCATGGGCCGCTGGTCGTGGTCGAGCGACGCGTGGGATTTTGACCACGACGGCTTCGCCGATCTTTACATTGCGAATGGAATGATCTCGGGGCCGTCTCGCGAAGATCTTAATAGTTTCTTCTGGCGGCAAGTTGTTGCCAACTCTCCAGAAGAGGCCAGGCTGTCTCCCGACTACGAACAAGGATGGAACGCCATCAACGAACAGATTCGCTCTGACGGCACTTGGAGCGGATACGAGCGCAACGCTTTCTACGCTAACAATCGCGACGGTACGTTCTCCGACGTTTCCGGCGCAGTCGGTTTGGATTTTATCGAGGATGGCCGCGCCTTCGCTCTTGCCGATTTCGATCATGACGGCCGCCAGGAAGTATTTCTAAAGAACCGCAACGCTCCGCAGTTACGCGTTCTCAAGAACGTGATGCGGGAATTGCCGCCCGCCATTTCATTCCGCCTGCAAGGCAGGAAAAGCAACCGCGATGCGATCGGCGCGGTGGTTGCGATTGAGACCGCAACCGGTCGGCAGACTCGCACGCTGCAAGCTGGCTCGGGTTTTCTGTCGCAATCCAGCAAGGAGTTATTTTTCGGGTTGGGTGACGCCAACGGATTGGTGCAAGCGTCGATTCGTTGGCCCAGCGGCTTTGTGCAGGAACTTCACGACCTCCGGCCCGGCCACAGAATCTGGGTCGAAGAAGATTCGGCGCTGTTACCTACGGAACCCTTCAAGGAGCAGGCGCCGCACAAGGAGTTCACTGAGCCCTCTCCGCAGCTTTCCGTGCACGACGCTGAACCCTTGCCGACTGCGGTTGAGACCTGGCTGCTCGTTCCGATTTCCGCGCCGGACTTTTCTTTGCGGGATTCTTCCGGCCAGACTCGCACCCTGGCCTCTCTCCGCGGGAAGCCTGTTCTGCTTAATTTTTGGACGAACCAGTCGCCGAGATGCCAAGAAGACTTGAAGACTTTCGATCGGCTCAACAAAAGCTGGGCGAACCAGGGCCTGCAATTACTCACTGTGAATCTGGACGAAGCCATCCCCGCCGAGAGCTTTCCGTCGCGGCCGGCGGATCGCAAAGTCTTTTCTCTCAATTCGTCGCTTCCCGTGCTCCGCGGTTCTGAGGATGTGGCCGCCATTTACAACATTTTCTATCGTTACCTTTTCGATCGCCACCGTGACCTCAGCCTTCCAACTTCGTTCCTGATCAACGAGCAAGGCGAAATCGTAAAGGTTTATCAGGGACCAATCGACCCGGAACATGTCGAACAAGACTTTCGGCACATGCCTCGCACTACCGCCGAGAGGCTAGCGAGAGCGTTGCCATGGCCTGCGCGCTTCCGAGACTTTCGAGTTTGCGCGCAACTATCTTTCTTATGGTTCGATATTTTTTCAACGCGGGTATTTCGAGCAGGCGGAATCTTTTTTCCGGCAGGCTGTTCGCGATGACCCAACGAGCGCCGAAGCGTTTTACGGCGTGGGCAGCGCTTGCCTGAATCTGCAGAAAACGGCGGAAGCGCGCGCGAGCTTCCGGCGCGCTGATCGAACTTGCATCCAGCTATCCTGACACTCTTCCCAACGCTTGGAACAATCTCGGCCTGCTTGCCACGCGGGAAGGGCGCATCGAGCAAGCCATCGGATATTTTCAGCAGGCTTTGAAGTTAAATCCCGATCATCTGATCGCACTCGAAAATCTCGGCAACGCTTATCGCCAGCAGAAAAATTGGGAGCAAGCCCGCAAAGTTCTCGAGCACGCCGTTGTGGTCAGTCCCGGCGATCCGGAGTCCAACTACAGTCTGGGGATGGTCTTCGCGCAGACCGACGACGCTCCGCGCGCGTACGAATATTTGCAGCGGGCTTTGAAATCTCGTCCCGCATATCCGGAAGCTCTGAACAATCTTGGGATTCTCTATCTGCGAACTCGAGAGGCGCGACGAGGCAGTCGCAATCTTTGAAGAATGCATTCGGGTGGCGCCGGCGTTCGATCAGTCTTACTTGAATCTCAGCCGCGTCTATGCCCTGGAAGGCGCGCCGGAAAAGGCGCGCGCCGTGTTGATGGCACTGCTGAAGCAGCATCCCGACCATGAGCAGGCGCGGAAAGAATTGCAGCAGCTGCAGCGGTAGGAGTTAATTCGTTTTCGGTGTCGGCGCCGTCAACAGGTCCGCGAACAGTTTGTAGAACTTCTCCGTGTCCAGATCGACCTGCACTTCGGCGGGCTGAAGGCCGGGCGTCGACTTTTCCTGTTCCGTCCAGGTCAAGGTGTCCCCGTAGCCGGCGCCACGGTCGAGATTCACGTCCAGGTAGCGCGTTTCTTTTTTCGTGATCAGGCTCGGATCGAGCCACGCTGCCGCGGCCAGTTCGTCCCACAAATAATTGTATTGTCCGCGCAACCGCGAGTAGGTGCCGATATAGCGCGCCGCCGGAGACTCGCTGGCTTTCACACGATCAATCAGTTCGGAAGTCAGGCGGGTTTTCACCGAGATGTCCACGGGCGTGCAAACGATCTTCTTCCATGGGGCGCGCAGCACGATGTGCGCCGCTTCCGGATCAAACCAGAGATTAAACTCGTGCCGCGGAGTGTTGACGAACTCAGGATCGGCGGTTTCCGGATTCAGGCTGCCGCCCATGAACACCAGTTCTTTCGCCAGACCCGCAAATTCCGGATCGAGGCTGATGGCCAGCGCCAGATTTGTCATCGGGCCGCCCTCGTAAATCGTAATCTCATGCGGATGCTTGCGGACCATCCTCACCAGAAAGTGCGCAGCATCTTCGTCCGCCGGTTTCGTCGTCGGCTTACCCTCGGGCATTTGACCCAATTCGGCCGGCGGGTGATAGCGTCCCGGGAGTCCACGGGCCCAGCCAGGCCACGAACCGTAGCGCTGCTCCCACTGCTCGGTCTCTTCTTTTTGCCGCAGCAGCGGATATTCCGCTCCCGACACCACTGGAATGTCAGTGCGCCCGATCAGTTCGAGCATGCGCAGCGTGTGCGCCACTTCCTCGGTGAGCCACATGTCGCCGGTCACGACCGTGATGCCGAGAACTTCAGTTTGCGGAGATTGAATCAGCAAGAGCATCGACTGCTGATCCGTACCCGCGGGGCCGGCCGCATCCTGGTCGATGATTATCTTTCGTTTCTCCGCGCCAGCTTGCTGACCCCAGCAAGCTAGGCAAGTCAGTGCGAGCATGGTCGCTGTCAGAATCCAAAAATGCGCCGATCGCATCGTCACCTCGGTTTTCAGGAAGAAAAATGTGAAGGCGAGCACGGCAGGAACAATCCGCAGTCTCACCGACTATTGCACTTTTATTGCAACCCACTTTTTCCCGGCGTAGAGCCGGTAGGCGCCGTCGGCTTCCACTATCTTGAGCGGCACGGCCCGCGGAAGGCCCAGGTCGGTCCGATAAGTTGCGCTCAACGCATCGTTATTGCCGACATCCATCACCACAAATTTGTTGTCCGCGGTGAATCCGAATCCGTACTGGCCCGGAGCCAGGTCTGCGCCCCCAATATTCAGCTTTACCTCGGTGATCAGCAGGCCCTGATATTTCTGCTGGATCGCCGTGGAGTATCCGCCACTATCCACCAGCGCCGCCAGTACCACGGCGCCGCTTGCCAGTTGCACTCCGGTTGAGTTCCGCACTTGGACGGGAGCCTTCTGTCCGCGAAAGAAATATTCCGTGGGCGTCATCTTCTTGATTTCGTCAGCACTCAGCAAATGTTGTGCAGCCTGCTGGGCGAAACCCGCTCCGAGCAATGCAGCCGCCAGAAGTCCAAGAAAACCGAATCGCAAACTCTTCATAGATAACTCCCTGATGAAAAAAATCAAATCATCCTCGAGAAATCTAAACTCTTTGCAACTTCGACGCAAACGTGCTTGTCACCGCCGCAGAACCCGCTATCCGCAGGGATGCTTGAGATCCGACCATAATTCAGTTTGCCCGCAAGTTTCGGATAGCCCGCTTAGACCGCTATGCCTTACGCTGTCCTTGCCATGAACAGCAATGCGATACTCACAGCAGTAGCTTCGAACGCAATGCCAGTTTCTCAACCAAACCCGGCCGTGGCGGAAGAAGCCAGGTGGAATGCGCTCTCGGCGCGAGACTCGAGCCAGGATGGGCGTTTCGTATTCGCCGTTTCTTCCACCGGAGTGTATTGCCGGCCGTCGTGTCCGGCACGTCGCCCGAGGCGAGAGAACGTCCGATTTTTTCTGCGCCCCGAATTAGCCGAGCAGGCTGGATATCGCGCCTGCCTGCGCTGCCGACCGAAGTCTGCGGGCACTCACGCGCAGCCAGACAGCGTCAAGGCGATCTGCCGCTTCATCGAGCAGCATCTCGATGAAGCGGTCACGCTTGAGCGACTGGGCAAAGAATTTAGGCAGAGCCCTTTTCACCTGCAGCGTCGCTTCAAGGCGGCTCTGGGGATCACGCCTCGAGAGTATGCGGACTCTTGCCGCCTGCGCACTCTGAAACGCAGTCTGCAGGCGGGAGATTCAGTCACCCGCGCCATGTATGACGCGGGATACGGCTCCAGCAGCCGCCTCTACGAGCGCACCGCGTCGCAACTCGGCATGACTCCGGACAAATATCGCCGCGGCGCGGTCGCTGCCGTGATCCATTACCTCTGCGCCGATTCGCCACTGGGGCGCATGTTGATTGCAGCCACAGATCGCGGCATCTGCGCGATTCAATTTGCGCGCACCGATGGAGAGTTGCTGGAAGGTTTGAAACGCGAATTTCCCTTCGCCGCTCGCAAGCCGGACGAAGGAAAGTTACGATCGTGGTCGAAGATACTTCTGCGCCAGCTTCGCGGCAAGAAGCTGGATGATTCTTTGCCGCTCGATATTCGCGCCACCGCATTCCAACGCCGCGTGTGGACTTATCTGCAGACGATTCCATTCGGCGCGACCCAGTCTTACAGCCAGGTGGCGAAGGGAATTGGCCAGCCTCGCGCCACTCGCGCCGTGGCGCGCGCGTGCGCCACGAATCCCGTGGCGGTTGCGATTCCATGCCATCGCGTGGTCCGCGAAGATGGCAGCATGGGCGGCTATCGCTGGGGAATCGAACGGAAAAAGGCGCTGCTGGGGATAGAGCAGCGGGAAGTGTGACAATTGGTGGTGTACAGGCTTCGTCAATTTGCGGCACGTTTGACGGGCCACGACTGCCCAGTTCACCAGCGCGATCGCGATAGTTGCGATCAAGATCAGCGACTGGCCGAAGTCGACCTGGCTTATGAGCACCAGGCAGATCGCGATCCCCAAGGCGGCGAATAGCGTCCCTCCCGGCAGGCGGAACATGGCGCCCTCCGGCTGCTTCCGCCGTAGCACCGGCAGCGCCGCGCAACCTACCGCATAGTAGAACAGGCGAGCGATTGCGGAAAGCGTTACATTCCATTTGAACTCGCCCATCAGGGCGAATCCCCAGATCAGCGCGGCGAACACAAGCAGAGAGACGTAAGGCGTTTTGAACCGCGGATGCACGGCGGCGAACGCGCTCGGGAAGTCTCCCTGTTCGGCTAGCGCGAAGGTAACGCGCGGCATGCTGAGAATTTTGGCGCTGAGATATCCGTAGACCGAAATGAGAGCGCCGATGGCAACCAGTCCCGCGCCGAAATGCCCGAGGGCCAGACGCGCCACGTCGGCAAGCGGGCGATCGCTGTGCGCCGCGTTGGGCAAAGTTCCGACCACCACATATTGGATGAGCGCGTAAATCACAGTGCAAGCCAGCACCGCGGAGAACAGCGCGAACGGAACATCACGCCGGGGATCCTTGGCTTCGCTCATGGGCGCGACCGCGGTTTCAAATCCACCGTAAGCAAATGCCAGCAGCAGCATGGCCTTGAGCCACGATCCGGTACTCGCGTGGATCGGCGCCGCCGGAGCAACGGGATGGTGAGCCAACATCACTGCCCCACCCATCACGATGACCGCAAATAGCGGAATTAGTTTTGCCGCGGTGAAAATGTTGCTGACCTGAGCGCCGCCGCGCACACCGCGAAAGTTGATGACTGCCAGCACTCCCACGAGAACGGTAAGAATCACGAAGCGCGGCAGAGGATCCTTGGCATGCGGCCAGAATTCGCCAAGATAAATAACAAAAAGATTGGCGTTGGCTGCCGGAGCGGAGACTTGGCCCAGGCACAGCATCCATGCGGTCTGAATCCCCATCATGCGGCCGAAAGCGGCGCGCGCGTAAAGATACGGCCCGCCCGCCTCATGAAAGTATGAGGCAACCTCGGCATAGCAGCCCATGATGACGGCCATCCCCGCGCCGGCGAAGAGAACTGCCAGCGGGCTTATTTTTCCGATGAGATTTGCGACCACCGACGGCAAGCCAAAGATGCCGCTGCCAATGATGGAGTTGACCGTGAGCGCAACCAGGCTCCAGCGGCCGATGGCGCGGACGAGTCCAGATGTGCCGGTTGGCGCGGTTGCTATCATCGCGGTTTTGTATCACAGATCGCAGATTTCCTCACGACGGGTGACATGTTCCGCCGTCCCGCTTCCGGGTCCGACGGACTTTGTCGCTCTAAAACCCGCTCCAGAAGCGGCTTTTTACAACTTTAACGAATCAGCGAACTTTCGTCCAGACCAAAGTAATCCCGCGAATTACCAAAGCGCATGCACGTGGGACATCTACTCGTTGGCTGTTGCCGATGAGATGTTGGATAGGCGAAATCCTCATGGCGAAGGAAGACCAAATGGAAGACTTACAGCTCCGGATCGCGCGCGTCACCGAAGACTTGCGCACCATTCAACGCGAGCTCAATTGTGCCGCCATGCAGGCTCCCAGCGACCCGGAATTGATGGAGACTTTGAACTCGCAATCTCAGACCGAGCCGATCGAAACTCTGCGCTCCGCGCTCGACCAGATGCGGCACTTTCTCTTTTTTTATTCGCAAGTGATGGAGAACGATCCGGAACTCGGCGACAAATTGCGTCAGGGCGCTCCACAGAAGTTGGCCAGCGACGAGAAGCCAATGACGAAAAGATCTTTCCTCGATCAGCTCTCTCGTTCCGACGAAGCCATGCTGCTGCACTATCTGGCCGAGTCCAAACAGCGCAAGCCAAATTAGAATCTAGCGTAGTAGACGTTGCTTGCTACGTCCCTCTTGCCGCTGCCCGAGACGTTGCAAGGAACGTCTCTACGGCCTGTAGTTAGAAGCCTCGCCCCCGAACAATCGTTTTCCGTACCTCACCCGTTGGGCTGAGCACCGTGAAGCTCGCATCCGCCCCGGAAGCCAGAGATCCATAGCGTTGGGTTAAGCCCGCCGCACGCGCCGGATTCAGGGTCGCTGCCCGCACCGCATCCTGCAGGCTCCAACGCCCGAATTCCATCACGTTGCGCACCGCGCTGATCCATGGTGAGCACGCTTCCGGCCAGCTTTCCGTCGATCGTGCACATTCCGTTTTTCACATCTACCATCATCGTCCCAAGTTGATAGCGGCCCTCGGGCATGCCAGCCGCGGCGGTCGCGTCGGTGATCAACACTGAGCCCTCGATGCCTTTGGCCTTCAAAAAAATCCGCACCACCGACGGAGTCACATGAATTCCGTCCACGATAATGTCTGCGCTGACCCCGGCATCGGCGAGAACCTCGGCAAGAATCCCCGGCTCGCGATGGTCCAGCGGCCGCATAGCGTTGAAGGTATGCGTCGCATGTCGCGCTCCGGCCCGCACCCCGGCCTGCGCCGCATTCAAGTCGGCGTCCGAATGGCCAATGCTCACTAAAACTTGCCGCCGTGCTGCTTCTGCGATCACTTCCATCGCCCCAGGAAGCTCCGGAGCGATGGTCAGCATGCGAACGTGTCCGCGTGCAGCCTGCCACAGACGATCGAAAAGTGCGACCGTCGGTAACGCCAGGTTTTCCGGCGCATGCACGCCACGGCGCACATGGCTGAGAAACGGCCCTTCCAGATGGATGCCCAGCGGCCGCGCCTGTGGAGCATCGTTGTTGCCATCTCCGTTCGCTCTCGATTCTCCCGCTTCGATCGCGTTGGCAATGCGCTCCAACGCGGCGCAGGTTACATCGATCGGCGCCGCCACGGTCGTAGGGAAGTAACCAGTCACTCCATGCTGCGCAAGGAATCTGCCCAGGTGCGGCATCTCACCCTCGGACGCCTGCATCACATCCAGTCCCGCCCCGCCGTGCATGTGGATGTCGATGAAACCGGGCGTAATTACGCCGTCAGCAAAGTCGACGAGAGCCGTGTCGGCGGGAATCTCCCGGACTGAACGGGAGGTGAGATCTGTAATCACTCCGTCTTCCACGAACACAAGCGGGTTCGGAATCTCTTCCAGAGGCGTGTAGAGAGTACGGGCGGCGAATACAGTTTTCATAGCGTGTGTGGGCCCGGGGTTGTATCGTCGCGAATTTCCCGTGAGAGTCGGGGGAAAGTTCCGCGAGTTCCCCATGGTATTCGCAACGCCGATTTCAAACAAGAACGCCTCGCCGCAAAGCAAACGAGGTCGGCGTGCAGAAGCAATTGTTATGATTTCGTACAGTTCAGGCTTGCGGTTTGAAGCTCGCGCGCTTCAATTTCGGCTCCGATGCTTGAATCGCCGGTATCAAGCAGTTCAATTGAGACAGGCATTTCAATTCATTTTGCCGACCGGTACGAATGGGGTCGGCCCAGCCCTCAAATTCCCACTGCCATGCTTGGCTTCACGTCGATCATTCTCGCAATGTCCGCCGCCCGCCGGTAGGATTGCAGCCTGTCGGCATGATCGTAGGTGTCGGTCACAACGATGACCTCGTCGGCTCCCGTGTCACCCGCCAACTTCTCGAGACCCGCTTTCACCGTCGCATTCGATCCCACAATCGCTGCACGCAGTCTGTTCGCTACGGCTGCCCGCTCCCCGTCGTCCTGCCACAGACCCTCCATGGAATCCACTGGTGGCAACAATTCCACAGGTTGGTTTCGTATCAGCCGCAAAAAACGCTGCTGCGGCGTGGTGAACAGCCGCCGGGCTGCAGCATCGGTCTCTGCCGCAATCACCTGCACTGCTACCATGAAGTACGGCTTCCGCAGTACTTCGCTGGGGCGGAATTCCTGGCGGTATAACTCAGCCGCTGCGTACAAGTACTCAGGAGCAAAGTGCGCCGCGAATGCAAACGGCAACCCCTGCATCCCTGCCAGTTGCGCGCTGAAGCCGCTCGACCCCAGCAATGTGATGGGTACGTTGCTGCCCTGTCCGGGAATTGCCTTGACCGCTTGCCCCGGCCTCTCGGGCCCCAGGTATCCCCGGAGTTCATCCAGGAGCGCAGGGAAATCGTCGCCGCTCTGCTTCGAGTCTCTTCGCAGTGCGCGCATCGTTTGAAAGTCACCGCCCGGAGCGCGTCCCAGTCCCAGATCGACTCGCTTAGGATACAGCGCCTCCAGCGTCCCGAACTGTTCCGCCACTATGAGCGGTGCATGGTTCGGCAGCATTACTCCGCCGCTGCCTACGCGAATTGTCTTCGTCGCGCCTGCCACATGGCCGATCAGCACCGGGGTTGCGGAGCAAGCCAGTCCAGAAATGGAGTGATGTTCTGCCAGCCAGTAGCGCTTGTATCCCCACTGCTCCACGTGTTGCGCCAGGTCTACCGATCGGGCGATTGCGGTGCCTGCGGACTCCCCTGCCCGCATGCCTACAAGATCCAGTACCGAAACCGCTAATCCATTGCCCATGCTGGATTGGATGAGATGGAGGGGAAAGCGTTGCAATCTGGTCAAATTTAAAAGATGCGCGGCGCGGAAGCCAAGCCCTGACCGCGACGGGCAAAGTGGGAACGGGCGTGGGTTCAAAATCACCGCACAGTCAAATCCCGCCAGTAGGCGTCACCCGCTTCGTGGTCTGGAACCAAAACGCGCTGGTAGAGTCGCAAAACCACTTTCTGGTTCTTGTAGTCAGATAGATCAATACTGATGTCTTCCCAACGGCGCGAATCGGGCTGACCCGACTTATATTGATGCGACTCATGTAGTCCGTTAATGAGCTTGTCGAGCACCTTCTTGTCATTGACATAGACCTGCAGTTGCCACGCCCGTCCCGCGTCAACACCGGCTTTGAAAACCAAAGATGGATTCGAGCCCAGGTTCACTGTCCGTCTTAGAACTGTTCCGCGTATTTCATCCCGAGGGTAAGTGGCGAGCACCGGACCGTCCAGATAGGTGATACCCCGAATCCCCGGCATGCCCCCTCCCGCGCCTCCGAAGCCGGCTCGTTCCAGCGTCCAGTCCGGGTTCCAGTACCGCATGAGGTCAGCCAGTTTGAAGAGCTCCGCGGGCTGGGTGACAGGATCCTGAATAGGAATTTGAATCGAGCTTCCGTCCTCAGTCGCGCCGTGCGAGACCAGGATCGCTTCGCCGATCCGTGCCGTACGTCGGGCGAGTTCCGAAACACTTTCATCGACGGGCGGCGTGAGTTGCAAATCTCCCATTGCGTTGCCCTGAATCCGATCACGGAGTTCAGAGACTTGTTCGAAGGGCAACGCTTTCATGCCATGCATGGCCGCCACAACGGATTCTGAGTTGGCGGCATTGCAGTCGGTATCCGCGAAGTCGGCAGCGTGAACTGCCAGTTGCAGAGTTTTGTTGAAATCGCCATCTCCAAACCAGACGCTGGTGGCCACAATGCCGCCATTGACAACCGCGTTATTGGTCGCAGGATATTCGATTCCCCAGCGCGCGTCGACAGCTCGAAAAATCTGCTCAGCCGTGTGGCCCGACTCTGCCATGCCAATAACCATGTCCAGACACTGACGATAAGGCGAATCCGGATGGATGAGACTGGTGGCGTTGCGAACGATGGAGTGGGTATCTTTCTCCACGAAAGCGAGGCTAATCATTCCGGAGACGAAGACTGCGCCATCCGTACCTTCCGCGTAGCCATTGATGTGACCGAGATTCCGCGCAAGGGTCGCTGCCACGTTCGGCATACCGGGCGTCAGCGCTCCATACACATCGCTGCTGAACTGTGGCCCAATGGTCCACCAAAGCTTGTTGTACCTAGGGTGACCGGTGTCCGGAGCCTTGACTCCTCGTTTCAACAGGATCAAGGCCTGTTCGCTCGATCCCCAGGATCCCGCATTGTTCTCGAGCCATTGTTGCCCGAGCTGCTCCACCGTGAGACCGATGCCATATTTCTCGAATGCGCGGATAGCCACCATCTCATAGTAGTAGTCGTCATCCACCGGCGCGTAGCCGGGCAAATGGGTCATGGGAGTCACCGGCAGAGTTGAAGCCGGCTGATGTTCAAATCGGACTCCCGTGATCTGAGCGATCATCTGTGCGGTCCAGATTGCCCGCACCCGGTCGAGATATTCCTCCCGCGACAAACGAAGCGTCGCAGCCGGAGCCTCCGCTGAAGCTGCCCGCTCTGCCGGCTCGGAGTACGCGACTATTGTTAATAGAACGATTAAGCACAACGCGGATGTTATGGGCGCCTTCATCTGTGACCTCGCGCTATTGGACTTCAAACGGCCTGCACCCGAAGGCGGGTAGATTGAACTGAATTCTGTTGCCGGGCGGTACTCCCTCGCCACGACGCGATCGCTGTGGATAGCATCGATCATCAGCTTACGGTGGTTAGTCTGATTTTAGAATTCCTCCCAGCACGCTGAGCTTGCCATCGATCGGCCCTGTCTTCAAATTCGTGATGTCGAGACCCAGAATCTTCGCGATCAGCGGATACACATTCACGTTCTCAAAGGGCGTGAGCATAACTCCGCTTCGGATGTCGGGTCCCGCGGCCACAAAAAGGGCCTTCATCTCGGGCATGTGCGTGGCATCGTAGCCGTGCATTCCCGCAGGCAGGTGCTCCAGACCACGGGCGTCTGTGTTAGC
This sequence comes from uncultured Acidobacteriaceae bacterium, assembly GCA_963846245.1. Taxonomy (GTDB): domain Bacteria; phylum Acidobacteriota; class Terriglobia; order Terriglobales; family Acidobacteriaceae; genus Sulfotelmatobacter. The sequence goes on from CAWJVI010000003.1 coordinate 49,850, forward strand.
GGTGATGAAGTAAGGGCCGGTCGGAACGATGACGGGGTCACCCGCTCTCGGATTGCTATCGAAATGAAGATAGGCTGGCACTTGGGCACGGCGATAGACGACGAACTTGTCGCTCTTTCCGCGGAGCGCTTCATAGGCCTTCTGCGCATCGTCGTCGGACTTAGGGTAGAGAGTCGAATCTACGATCTGGTCAAACCAGGACGGATTCAAACCGTACTGATCGAGGCGGATGGGCGGCCCCTCGACTTTCGCCATTCCATGATCCGCGAGCACGATTAAATCCACCGGCAGCTTGGATTCCTTGATGCCCTCCATCAGCCTCCCGATCTCGCCGTCAAGCTCGTGAACGGCTGCGGCGACTTCAGGACTCTCAGGACCATACCCGTGGCCCGCCGTGTCGCTATCGGAGAAATACAGAGTGATCAGGTGCGGCCGCTGCTCCGGCGGCAGATGGAGCCAGGCCAGGACTTGTTCGACCCTCTTTTCATTGGGAAATTTTCCGTCGAACTTCAGATAGTAGGTGGGACGAACTCCCTGGATGTCCGCCTCGGAACCGACCCAGAAGAAACATGCAGACCGCATGCCCTGCTGCTCCGCCAGCACCCAGAGCGGAGTTCCACCGTACCAGGTGCCGTCGCCAACAGCTTTGGCATCACGGTAGCTATAGACTTCTTTTCGAGCCGGATCATAAAACGTATTCGCCACGATGCCGTGATGTTCCGGATAGAGGCCCGTGACGATCGTGTAATGATTGGGAAACGTGATGGAGGGATACGCGGGAAACATTCCTTCGGGTGCGCTGGCGCCCTCGGCAGCGAGGGCGAGCAGATGGTCGGCGTGATAACGCTTCGCGTAGTCGTAACGGAAGCCGTCGAGAGAAACGAGAATGACGTAATGTTTTGCAAGCTGCTGGGCTGCATTTGGCCCGTGATCAACGGCAATAACAGTGGAGACGGCCTGCCCGTAAGACAATGCCGCGAGGCAACCGGCTGCGAGTGCGAAGCTAAGAATGCGGATCGAAATTCGTCTCACGAGACGACCCATTCATGCCCTCCGTTACTTTTCGGAATGCCAGCTCAGTCGCCGAGAGTCTCCGGCTGAAGGTTATGGCTCGATCCATTTGACTCCAATCCACACCGGTCCGCAATGAGAAGCGATCGATTCCTTTCTGTTCGCAGATGACTGAATTCATTGGTAGGATATTTCCATGATCAGACGTGATTTTCTGCGCCGCATACTGTACGGCGGCACGGCCCTTGCCGCAACAGGAGCGGCCGCCGGAGCGCTCACGCCACGTACAGGTCATGATGCGGCCTTTGCACGCAATCTCTTGAATCTGGCCGGCGCCGGCCCGCAGGGTACGCCGTCACTTCCCGCCCTCACCGCCATCCCATTTCGTCTTGAGGATGTCAAAATCCTCGATCCCGATCTGCTCCGGATGCGCGAACAAACTCTCGACTATCTCCTCGCCCTTGATTCCGACCGCCTGCTGCATAATTTCCGCGTCAACGCGAAACTTCCGTCGTCGGCCAAGCCGCTCTATAACCGCGAGTCTCCCACCAACGGATGGCGTGGCCATTATGTCGGCCACTTTCTTTCCGCCTGCAGCCAGATGTATGCCTCCACCGGCGACGTCCGTCTCAAGACGAAGGCCGGCGTCATGGTGTCGGAGCTGGCAAAATGCCAGACGCAGCTCGGCGACAAGGGCTATCTTTCCGCGTTCCCGGAATCAGGCTTTGACGACCTTGAACAGGGCCGTCCGGCCGCGGTCCTCTGGTATGCGCTCCATAAAATCATGGCTGGCTTGCTAGATGTCAACGAGCACATGCAGAATCCGCAGGCGCTTCAGGTCCTCGAAGGCATGGCCGCATGGGCGGATTGGCGCACCGGCCGGCTCCCGGAAGAACAAATGCAGCGCACCCTGCAAATCGAATTCGGAGGCATGAACGAAGTTCTCGCTAACCTCTCCGCCGTCACGGGGAATCCCCGTTATCTGGTGGTTGCGAAACGCTTCGATCATCACGCCGTCATGGATCCCGCGGCGCAGGGACGCGATACCCTCACTACTCTCCACGCCAATACCCAGATCCCCAAATTCATCGGCGCCGCCCGCGAATTCGAACTCACCGGCGACCCGCATTACCGCGACGCGGCGCAGTTTTTCTGGCAGCAGGTCGCGCTGCATCGCAGCTACGTCACCGGCGGCAACAGCGCCAGCGAACATTTCCGCACGCCGCCCGACGTGCTCGCCTCCGAACTTACCGATCTCTCGCAGGAGACCTGCAACACCTACAACATGCTCAAGCTCACCCGCCAGCTCTTCACCTGGCGGGCCGAGCCGCAATACGCGGACTATTACGAGCGCGCTTTTCTGAACCACATCCTCGCCACCCCCAATCCAGCGGATGGCTCGCCGCTCTACTATCTCGGAATGCAACCCGGCCAGTGGAAAGTTCACTTCGTTCCGCACGAAGGCTTCTTCTGTTGCTGCGGTACCGGCCTGGAAAATTTTTCGAAGCTCAGCGAGGGATTCTACTTTCACAATGAGCAGTCGCTGTGGGTGAATTTATTTTTCGCTTCTGAAGTGAACTGGCGGGAAAAAGGTGTCGTCCTCCGGCAGGAAACGCGCTTTCCCGAAGAAGCCGGTACTCGACTGATCATTCAAACGAAATCGCCCGCTCGCTTCACATTGAACGTACGCATTCCTTACTGGGCCGACGCCGCCAGCGTGACCATCAACGGCAAGCCTTTCGAGCCGAAACAAAAGCTGGAACCCTCCAGCTACGCGGAAATTGACCGCACCTGGAAAAACGGCGACCACGTGGATGTGAAGCTGCCCATGCGTCTGCATTTGCAGCCCATTCCCGATGACCCCGCGCTAGCCGCCATTATGTACGGCCCGCTGGTGCTCGCTGGCGAACTCGGCACCGAGAATCTCGACTCGAAGCGCATCTATTCCGACGACAAATTTCTGCACGGAGGTTTTCCCGCCATCGCCGTGCCAGAACTCGTTGGCGATCGCAACGCCCTCGACAAATGGATTCAACCCGTCACTGCCCCAGTTGAGAAGGCAGTCAGCCAGAAAACAGTCAGCCAGAAAAATGCAGCGCTCACGTTTCGCACCCTAGGCGCAGGGCGTCCTCGGGACGTCACTCTCAGTCCTTTTTACCGCGTGTTCAACCAGCGCTATTGCGTTTACTGGAAATTCCGCCCCGCCGTCGAGGCATGAGCCTTCGTCGCTGGTAGCGCTACCGGAGTTCCAGTGAGAGTGTTTCCATCAATCATTGTAAGATTCTCAGCCGCCATCGTTGCCACGTAAGCCTTGTTGGCAGCCGCATCGACTGCGATTGCGTACGGGCCATTTCCAGTATTCACGGTGGCGACTACAGAATTGAGCGTCCCATCGATCACGGTTACGTTGTTACTGTGGGTGTTCGCCACGTAGACCCGGTGAGTAGTCGAGTTAAGCGCAAGAGCTTGAGGATGCTCACCCACGTGCACCGTTGCGACGACCGAGTTGGTGGCTCCATCGATTACGGTCACGCTATCGCTCCCGTAATTCGCCACGTAGATTCGGTTCGTCGCCTGATCGACCGCGACGGCGCAAGGAATCTCGCCCGTGTCAACCGACGCCACGGCATTGTTTTTTTCGTCGATCACCCACACTTTCGCACTGCCGGAGCCGGTCAGGTAGATTCTCTTCGTCGCCGTGTTCGCCGCAATCCCCCAAATGTGCCTATCCACATCGATGGTCGTGACGTTGTCGTTCCTGCCGTCGATGACCGTGACTTTGCTCCCTTCATAGCTGGTCATGTAGATCCTGTTCGTCGCGGCGTCCATGGCGATCGCGTCGGCCTGCACCCCCGCTTTCAGAATGTTGGTTTGGTTGGTCTTGCCGTCAATCACAGTGGTCGTGTCGCTGAAAGTCTTCGACACGTAAACTTTGTCGCTAACCGGATTCACTGCGACCACGTATGGCATGTCGCCGACCGGCACGGTCGCCGTGACCACATCCGTCGCTCCCTCGATTACGCTCACCGTTCCGCTTCCCGAGTTCCCCACGTAAATCTTGTTCGTGATCGGGTTGACCGCGATCGCTTCCGGCTCAGTGCCCACTTTCACCGTCTTAGTGGAACCCGCGGCTTCGTCAATCACAGTCACGCTGCCGCCTGCGGTGTTCACCGCGTACACCCTGCGAGTCGCGGAATTCTCCACGATCCCGCGAGGACTGATTTCCAATCCCGTTGCCGGCGGGCGGTCCGCCTGGGTTGACACTCGCCCAGTCCACGCCGTCGGCCTTCCCAACGATACGATCGCGTCCTCGAATAGCTTGTTCTGGATCGCACCGGCGAAGATTTTGTCACCGTGCCCCATGTTCATGTAGATCATCTTGTACTTCGTGTTGGTCCATACTACGGGCAAGTCCCCGCCCGTGAGGACGTCCTTCAGCCCCAGCGGATAATTCGACGGATCGAATGTCAACAGGACTCTTACATCTTTGTTAAGGCGCGGGCTCGGCTTCCAGACGTACCATTCATTGGCCGGCGCCACAAAAGCGTCCGGAAGGTTCGCGGTTGCGGGATGCGTTCGATCGTCAACAACTAGCCGCGCCGGCAAGGGTGGCCAACTGTTAATGTAAAACACCGCTCCCCCCATAAAATCGACGAACCACGGCCAGTTCGTGTCCTTATCGTTGTACCCGGACGAATGAAATCCAAGCCATGCGCCTCCCCCTTCCATGTAGTGTCGGAATGCGAGCCTCTCTTCCGGCTTGGTGGGCGATTCGTTGAGCCAAATGACGACTTGGTATTTCTTTAAGTACGAAGCGTTCAGGTTCGCCCAATCGTCGGTCGAGTCAAATGTAAAGCCGTCTCTTGCAGCGAGGGCGGAAAAGAACTTCAGAGCGTCCTCAGCAAACTGAACGTGGTCGGGCTCCGAATTTCGAGAATAAAAAGCGATGACTTGGAACCGAGTCTTCTGCCCCAATTTAGAATTGGAAGGTTGTGCCATGCTTGCGCTCATGGGCACGAGCAAGAGCAGAACCGCCAGTCCAAAGCAGCGACGAAACCGATACTTCGAACAAACCAGGAGCAAAGCTGCCATCAGTAATCCTCATGTTGACGCTCAACCCAGAAGCACAGTCGAGGAAGGTTCGGTTGGCGCCAACCTTGGTCGCAAACCCAAGATTCGCTAGGTGATTATAAGTTCATGGTTGATTTAGTCACCGCGTGACCATCGGTCGGACCGTTCACTTCCCGCATAACGGCCTAAGAACGCTACCACAACTGAGGTTAAAACACAGAGTGTTCCAGGCATGCGGGGATATCGCTGCTGACGCTCCGGAGCGTCGAAGACAATGCCAGTTTTCTCGATGCGCGGAAGGTCCGTCAACGGTGGTGTGTGCCCTCATCACAAGCTCAACGCGACAGACAGATTGCTACGCTGCCAGCTGAGAGTGTTCCTGAACCGTTTGCTGATTTGAGCCCATGGCTCTATAATCTTGAGATCGGAAGTCTTCGTTAAACCTCTGATTTCGCACGACCGTCGGGGAGTGGCTCAGCCTGGTAGAGCACCTGGTTCGGGACCAGGGGGTCGGAGGTTCAAATCCTCTCTCCCCGACCATCTTTTCAAGCACTTTCAGCAAATTCATCTGTGTCCAACTTCCGCGGCATTCTTGCTGCCGGCTGGTCTGCGGGTCTTTTCTATTGCTTATACAAAACAAAATAGTGTATATAAGCATAATGTCGCTTCATAATCGCATCGCAGTGCTTCGCGCGGAAAAGAAGTTGTCTCGGGCAACGCTGGCATCGTCCGTGGGAGTGAATCCACAGACGATCGGCTTTCTGGAGCGCGGGGACTACACGCCGTCGCTGGAGTTAGCCTTCAAGATCGCCGAACACTTTGGATTGCCAGTGGAGGCAGTCTTCTCGCCTCGACCGTTTCGAACTTTGAGCGAGCAGGTGTACAAGCTGCACAAGAGGGGGGCGTGAGATGCCGGTAAACCCGAAGAATGTAAACCTGAACAACGTAAGCAAAGAGCGAAGTTGGCTCTGGAGGAAGATCGGGTTCTGGTTTGTGCCGGTGAAATTGGAGACGCTGGGACCGGAGGAGTGGGCGAAGGTCCGCAAGATGTCGCGGACCGGAAAGCGGCGCACGCGGCGGCTTTTTTTTGCATTGTTGTGGGTGCCGCTGCTGGCGTTCGAGATTGCGGTGAGCCTGGGCGTGGTGCGTCTCGATCCCTGGGCTGGACTGCTGAGCACTGCGTGGCTGGCGGCGTTGCTGGGGCTGTGGGTTCGGTCGCTCCGGATCGGGTTTGCTCAGGTTTCGCTGGAGGATCGGGCCGTGATGGAGTATGGCGCGGAGTTCGATGCGCTAAAGCAGAAGCAGCGCGGGCAGGTCTTTCAGCAGGCGGTACGGGATGGACTCTTCGGCCGGCTGAAGATAGATGAGCACGAGGCCGAGCGGCGGCTGCAGGCGCAGGCGGCCGCGTACCGGCTGCTCGGACCCGCGCTGGTGGTGTTTGTCGCGGGGTATTGGGGAGTGTGCCTGTTCGGGCCGTTTGAGGCGACGCGGCGTGCATTGGCGGTGACCGCGGTGGTGGTGACCTGGCTGTCAGCGCTGGTGCTGGCAGCGCCAACCATGATCCGGATGTGGACACAACCAGACGAGCCGGGCGAGACCGCAGCGGTCGCGGAGTGAACGCCTGCGGATTCACCGGCCGATGTCATCCCGCAAAAGCGCGCCCAGCGCTCCGTAGAGCCTGCCCCGAGCGAAGTCGAAGAGGACCTTACGAAGCCTAGACATCGCTTGTACAGATGCGAGGACCGCCGGCACTGCAGGAAGCATCGGCATTCCCATCCACGCCATCAAAATCTCAGCGGGCGTAAGATCCCCTTCGACTTCGCTCAGGGCAGGCTCTCGCCCGGCTGCCGCCGCGCTCAGAATGACATCGAGCTAAAATAACGGTAGTAGGCTAACTGAGCCACTATGGAAATAACTGTGAAATTGACTCACACTCTACCCTCGATATTCTGTTTCGATTCGCAGCCGCGGATCCGACATTTTCAGCACTCGCTCCCTTGGCTTCTTCATATCCCACACGAACCCCAGCAAAGATAAGCCGCGCAGTGTGTAGTAAGAGACATCGACCTCCCACCAGAAAAATCCCATACGAGCCGAGGCCGAGTAATAGTGATGGTTGTTGTGCCATCCTTCTCCTAATGTGATCAGGGCCAGGAGGAAGCTGTTACGGCTGGTGTCTGCCGTTTTGTAGCGAATTTTTCCGAACATGTGGCAAAGAGAATTCGTCACAAAAGTTCCGTGATACAGCAGCACCGTACTGATAAAAAATCCCCAGACCAAGCCGGGCCATCCCATGAAGAAAAGGCAAGCGGCAGCCAGCAGCACTCCGGGCACCGCCCAGTGACGGTCCAGCCAACGAAGTTCCGGGTACTGGCCGAAATCCTTGACGATGTCGAAATCCGTGGCCTCGTACTTGTTACTCATGATCCAACCCACATGCGACCACCAGAAACCGCTTTGCAGTGGAGAATGCACATCTTCTTTCTCATCGGAATGCCGGTGATGATGCCGATGATGAGCCGCCCACCACAGCGGTCCCTTCTGCAGAGCGGAGCAGCCGATCCATGCCATGACGAACTGGAAAGCACGGCTGGTGCGGTAAGAGCGATGAGAGAAATATCGATGATATCCGCCCGTGATACCAAACATGCGAATCGCATAAAGTGCCGCGCAAAGCGCAACCGCTCTCCACGAAAATGCGACCCAGAAGACTCCGAGACAAGCGACGTGCATGCCCAGAAACGGCAGGTTCGTGATCCAGTTGATGCGATAGCGTTCCGGTGAAACAGCTTGCATTGAATCGTCCGGAGCTATTGCAGCCTGATCAATCGCAGGTCCAACCAGTCTTGATCTATCGCAGTCTGTTCAATCGCGGTCGCGCTGTTCATGTCGATCTCCTTTTGCTCGGCGTGCGTGTTTTGAACGAAAACTCACGAATAGACTAATTGCGCGGCCTGGCTTGAAACTGTACTGATTTGGGACTGCGGGCAACATGCTTCTGCGTTTGATTTTCAGTCGAAGGTGACCTCCCGCAGGGAGCAGGGTCAATCCTTCGTAGGGCACAAGAGGCGTCTCATCGCACAGCGAATACCGGAAGCGCTGAGCCAGCATTCCGAGGATGACTGCAACCTCGGAATAAGCCAGCTGCGTGCCCACGCATATACGCGGTCCACCGCTGAATGGGAAGTAAGCGAACTTCGGAAGCGAGCGACGAAAAGCGGGTGTCCAGCGTTCGGGTAAGAAGTCCAGCGGACGATCGTACCAGCGCGCGGAACGGTGCACCGCCCACTGCGGCACCAGCACGTCGGCGCCAACCGGAATTTCATGGCCACCAACTACAACCGGAGATACCACCGTTCGGCCGATCCGATGGGTGGGCGGATAGAGACGCAGAGTCTCATCAAGGGTCGCGCGCAGCCAGGTTAGATCCTCGAGATCACTCATCGACGGCGCGCTCACCCTGCAAGTGAGACACGAGATCGTCGGCAAGAGCGTCGGCATGTTTGGGATGGCGTGCGAGAAGATACAAACTCCATGCCAGCGCTGATGCCGTGGTCTCGTGCCCGGCCAGAAGCATCGTCACTGACTCGTCGAGCACCGCCTGCCGGTTCACCGGCAGACCGTGCTCTCCCCCACCAGAGAGAAGAAGTCCGAGGAAGTCACGACGCGGTGGCTCGTTCCTGCGTTGATCATGGATCCGTTGATCGATCAAACGGCCGAGGTAGTGATTCAGAGCGCCGAGTTCCGTTTTGAGTCGCCGTTTCAGCCGGGCCGGGAGATGGAAAGGCAGCAATTGGCCCACGTTGAGTACCGCATGAGTAACATCATGGCATGTCGCGGCCAGCGCCCGGATAATGCTTCCCATTTCCTCGTCGTAGACGCCGAACATAGTCTGCGCGACGTTTTTCATACACAAGTCAACGATCTCCGGATAAACGTCGCGCACCTCGTCGCGTCGATTCTCCGGGGCACCGTGCTCCCGAGCACCATGACGACAGCATCTCCTCCGTGCTCTCGCGAACCAGGCGGAGAAACGCTGGCATGCATTCGGCGCCAAAGGCGGGCTGCACCAGATGCCGGTAGCTCGCCCAATGCTCCCCGTTGGAGGTGAGCAGCCCATTGCCGAACAGGACCTTCATCCGCCGCAATAGATAGGGCTTAACGAAGCTCTTCGGATGGTTTACCAGTACATCGGCAATCGCGGTCGGATCCGTAACCACATAAACGCGTTTCACAAGAAAACGCGTCCGAACGATTCCGGCGGTCTGTTCGCAACGCTCAAAGAATTCCAATCCGTTCCGCGCGACGGCAGTGGCGCTCCCCAATAGCCAGGATTGATGGGGATAGCGCGCCAGCGAGACCGGCGTAGTCGAGGCATAACTTTGCGCAGGCCTGTGGAAGGGGCAAGACATAGTGGCTGATCCGCACGTTGCCGGATTTCGGTGTCGCGTTCAATAGGGGATGCCTGTCGGCCGTCTTAATTTTCATGTCGCGCTAATCGACAGAAAATACAGGACTTCCCGGCCGTAATGGGGCTGGAAAAGGAAACTACGCTAGAATTGCGCGACTGGATCTGGGGATGGAGAACCGCCGTGGCGTCCGAACCTGAAGCAAGTCAAAAGACAATCAAGGTTGCCGAGGGTTTCGAACTCGACACGGCCGCCTATGAGCTGCGTCGTTCCGGCCATGTCGTCAAACTCGAACGTCTTCCCATGGAGATTCTCCGGTTCCTGATCGAGCAGCGGGGACAAGTGGTTACCCGGGAAGAGATCGCCGACCGAATCTGGGGAAAGGACGTCCATGTTGATACCGATAACAGTATCAACGGCGCCATCCGTAAAATTCGGCGCGTGCTGCGGGACGATCCTGATAGCCCACGCTTCATTCAGACCATCATGGGCCGTGGATACCGATTCATCGCAGCGGTCGATACGTCCGCGCCGGAGCCCTCCCCTGATCCGCTGCCTCCGGCAATCAGCGATGAACCTGAATCAATTCCGCTGGCGGAGGTTTCCAAATCCGGCCTTCGTCGCTGGTCCGTCTTGCTTGCGGCCGCGGTTTTTCTTATCGCGGTCGCGGCTGCCGGGTTTCTTCGTTTTTCGCCTCGAGTCCGACCAGCCAGCGGCCGATTGATGCTGGCAGTTCTCCCTTTCGAAAATCTCACCGGAGATGCCGCGCAGGATTATTTCAGCGACGGCATGACTGAGGAGATGATCAGCCAGCTGGGAAACCTCGATGCAGCGCATCTTGGTGTCATCGCTCGCACCTCGGTCATGCACTACAAGCACAGCCCGGAGCCGTTGGATCAAATCGGTCGTGAACTGGGTGTCCAGTACGTGCTCGAGGGGAGCATTCGGCGTGATTCGGACAAAGTGCGAATCACCGCCCAGCTCATTCAACTAAGCGACCAGACTCACCTCTGGGCGCGACAGTACGACCGCGACTTGAGCCACCTGCTGGCCCTTCAGGGCGAGATCGCGCACGAAGTCTCTGAGGAGATTCAGATCGCCCTCTGGGACCGCAAGCCAATCACCCCACTGTCTCCGCCAGCGTTATTCCCTCAGAACTATGAGGCTTATGATCTCTACCTCAAGGGACAATACTTCTGGAACAAGAGAACAATCGAAGGATTCGAGCGGGCGATTGACTATTATCAGCAGGCTATCGCCAAAGACCCCAATTATGCCCGCGCCTACGCCGGCCTGGCCGATTCTTATGCCTTGATAGCCTCTTATAGCGGGGCTTCGCCGAGCGAGTACATGCCGAAGGCCCGGGCCGCGGCGCTACGCGCGCTGGAGCTGGATAAGGATCTGCCCGAGGCTCATACCGCGCTGGCTTTGATCGTTCAGAATTACGACTATGACTGGCAAACTGCCGGGAGGGAATTCCAGCGCGCGATTGAGTTGAATCCCAACTACGCGACGGCCCATCACTGGTACGCCGAGCATCTGATGTGGCGAGGCCGCTTCGATGAGGCGCTGCGCGAGAGTGAGCGGGCTCGCCAGCTTGATCCACTTTCCCTGATCATCGCTACCGATAACGGCGCAATCCTGCTCTATTCTCGTCAATACGATCGGGCTCTCGAAAAGCTTCACGCTGTGCATGAACTGGATCCGAGTTTCCCGCGGGTTGACGGCCTGACAGTGCGAGCCTATGAAGAAAAGGGAACGTTTCCCGATGCGTTGGCAGAACTCGAAAAGTCGCGCCCTCTTTACAATTCGTGGGCTTGCTCGGAGCTAGCCTATATATACGGGCGAACCGGGCAGCCGGCGCAGGCTGCACTTGCCCTGGCGAGAATGGAACAGATTAACCGGGGCCAGCCAGTGGATCCGGTAGTGTTTGTTGAGCCTTACATCGGATTGGACAAGAAGGACGAAGCCTTCCTCTGGCTCAACAAAGCATACGCGCAGCATTCCAATGCACTGACCGGCCTCAAGGTAGATCCCCTCTACGATCCCCTGCGCAGCGATCCGCGCTTCCAGGACTTGCTGCGCCGCGTCGGATTATCTCAATAACCGTCCGCCTGCCGGAAATCAACGCTTTCGCTTTGATGTCAGTCGCGTTTTTCCTGAGATGTGCCCCACTCCGGGAAGATTTGTGCTATGGAATATGCGACGAAGGCAGATCTTTGTCGCCGCCTCTGTCGGAGGCTGAACATGATGGCAAGGAAAAACCCGGTTACAGCTCCCAGGAACGCTTCTGTAATTGAGAGGCTATTGAAGGTTCGCAGCCCCTGGTTGGTCAGAATAAATCCGGTATATGCCATGGCCGGCGTCCAGAGAATTAAGCGAAGAATAAACATGAGGATCACCTTTTGATGAGCGTCGGCCGGGCGTGGAGTGGAGGTCGGGTGAGGGTCGGAATGTCAGTCAGAAGCCTGACGCTAACTCAATTGACCGCCTGAAGTCAAAATTCGCGAACCCCGACGCTACGCGACGCAACCCCCGGGTGCAATACAGCGAATCCCCTAGGTCGCCCCGGCCGTGGTTATGAAGGGGCGGACGCCTTCGTCCTCCCAGGCAGTGGCCGGGCCTCGGGCTCTATTCCATTTTACCAGCCGCCGGACCCACACCGGTGGCCTGCCCGGTCTTGGGGTCAATGCCGATCAGCGCCACTCCACCCACTCCGCCGCGGCTAGCGGTAACGATGTGGCCGCGAGCCCTCAAGTCTGCCTGCACTTCTTCGGGCAGGGTCTGGGGCACGGAGAGGCTGCCCAGACTGGCCCGGTCCTGCCCGAAGGAGCTGATGAAATGCTCGGTGGAGAAGCGCGGCGCCTTAAACGCCTCCTCGGGACTCATGCCGAACTCCACGTAATTCAGGATGACCTGGATTGCTGCCTGATCCTGCTGATCACCTCCCGCTACCGAGATCGCCATCACGGGATCGTCGTTACGGAAAAGCAGCGTTGGGCTCAGCGTAATTCGCGGCCGCTTGCCGGGCTGGATAACATCAGGAGTTCCCGCAAACGTATTCAGGCTGCTGAGCCGGCTTCCGTGAATAATGCCCGTGCGCCCGGCCACGCCGGCTGTGCTCGACAAGCCGCTGGGAGTCGCCGCGATCACGTTCCCAAACTTATCCGTTACACACATGACGGTTGTTCCGCCATGCCACGGTCCGGTGACGGTGGGCGGCTTGGTCGGTTTCATATTGTAGGGGTCGCCTGGCCGGAGCTCGAGAGATGCTTTTTTCGGATCGATCAGCTTGCGCCGCATTTCCGTGTACTGATCGGAAAGCAACTGCTGCATCGGCACCTTCGCAAAGTTTGGATCGCCGTAATACTCGTCGCGATCCGCCAGCGCCAGTTTCTCCGCTTCAATTACCGTGTGGATGTAATCCGCCGAATTGAAGCCCATCTTCTTCAGGTCGAAGCTTTCCAGCAGGCGCAGCGTCTGGGAGAGATAAGGACCCTGCGTCAACGGACCAGCCTTATATATCGTGTAGCCGCGGTACGTGGTTTTGAGCGGATCCACCACGGGAGTTTTGTGCGCGGCCAAATCCGCTTTGCGAAGGAAACCGCCCTTTTCGATGTACCAGGCTTCCAGTGCGTCGGCGATGTCGCCGCGATAGAAACGGTCAGTGACCGCTTGCAGTTTCTGCTGCCGCGTGCCTTTCGTGGCCTTTTCGGACGCGACCAACTTGCGAAAGGTCACCGCCATGTCCGCCTGCCAGTTCACACCGGTTTCGATCCTCTGCCCTCCGCCGGTGTCGATATACCAGCTCGGCCCGCCGGCGTCCAGAATGGCCAGCGTAGGCTGCACAACCTCCTCGAAACTTTTGGTTCCGTAAAGTTTCAGTAGCGTGACGATCGCGTCGATGGTGCTGGGCACGGCCGCTGCTTTGACGTCACCGTCCGGGATTCCGTGCTCCATGTACCACGCGATGGCCTTGGGGTCGCGAGGCGCCTCCCCTTGTCCCTCGATCAGCTTCACGTTTTTCTGGCCCTCATTCTGGCCCGCGCTGTAAACCAGAATGGGAACCTCTCCTCCCACGCAGAACGCGCCTACATAGGTCACGGAGAGTGCCAGCAGAGTGGCGGCGCCTGCATCGGCAGCGTTTCCGCCCTGTTCCAGAATCCTGACGCCGGCCGCAGTGGCGGCAGGCCTGCCGGAAACAACCACGCCCTGGCTGCCGGCGGCGACACTTGGTCCCCGCGGGCTGACCGGAGTTTTCGTCGCCTGCGGCCAAGCGAACGGCGCGAGTGAGAAGGGCGCGATTAACGCGAGTAAAAGAAGGGAAGCGACGGACGATGATATCGAAATGATCTTGCGCATAAGAGTTCTTCGTTCTATCGTCCCGCTTCCCGCGTTGAGAACGGGCTGGTGCCGAAGATCTTTTCCTCAGGTCGCACTGCCTGACCGACAGGGGGCTGTTTGTCCGCGGGTGCGGATTCGTGTGCGAGGTGCTGGTAGTTGAGGATGGCGTTGAACACCAGAGCGTAAGTTCCGACGGTCTCGCCGCGATAGACGGGATTGTTGCCGAACAACAGCACGTTTCCCTGGCCCAGGTGCGCATTCACTACAATGGCATGCTCGGCAATCGACGAAGCTTTGTCGAGCAATCCATCGAGCAAAAGCGTCTTGGCATCGGAGAATCGCAGGATGACGTCCGGCCGTTCCTGAACCGGAATCACCTGCGGATTGTTGCGCGTTTGTTCCTCATTCAAGGGCTTTGGCTCCCATGGCTGTTGCTTCACCAGCGCCTCAGGCTCGGTGATCTTTCTTCCCAGTGGCTCATCGCTGTCGTCGACGCTGCCGCGGCCGGTTGCCCGCTTCGCATACGGATCCAGAGGATCCGTCAACGGGTCCATCAAAACACGGCCTCCGCTGCGGCCGAGCGTATTGCTGACATTGAATGCCATGCCGTTAGCGCTGATGACCGGAACCCCAGCCCCGTAGCCGAATGCGACCGGATTGTCGCGGGCAACAAAAACCGTATTAAGCACCGTGCCCACCACCCGCGCCTCGCCTTCCGGAGCAACGTTGACTCCGGCGGCAAGACCCACATCGATGGCGAACTGCGCGGTATCTTCGCACGTGATGAGCAGCCCGCCTTGCTCAACAAACTGCTTCAGATGCGCGAGTCCGTCGTAACCCAGGCCGGGGCGAATATCAGCGGTGCTATCTAGCGCCCCGAGGTTTGGCGTCAGGTCGGATTTCTGCCACGGCATCGCATTGTGCCACAGCGGAACGCCGTTGATAATTTCGAGCGCGGAAGCATGCCCCACGGGAGCGAACACGATCACGTCGTACTTTGCCCGCAGGTCCGCCTCATTGCCGACGGTCTGCGTGCTGATGTAATCAAACGGCACGCCCGCGGTGTCGAACGCATAACGCCACCAGCCTTCCGTCTGTGTCCCCAGCCACGTGTGCATGAACGCAATGCGCGGCGCCGTAACCGCATGCACCGGCACCGAAGGCGCCGCGCCCAGCCGCGATGCATCGAGAGATAAATCGTGCAGAACTTTCGCGACGTCGTTTTCCGGAGAGCCGGTGATGAGCAGCGCTCCGCCCGCAAAATGTTTCCCGTCGGCATCGAAAGCCTTTTCCGCGACCTGGATGGTTGCGCCCTTAAGTCGATAGACGAGAGACAAGAGCGAAATCTCCCCGGTGTTCGCCACGGCCAGCACCGATCCAGCCCCCGACACCTTGCCCGCCAGCGCAGCCGGATCATCCAGCGGATTCATCTTCGCCTTAAGGATCGCCGGATCAACCACGCGGACCACCTTCAGATTGAACAGGTGAGTGAACGACCATCCCGTGTCGTCATAAGGATGCTTCTGCGGATCATCCGCCGCCCAGAACTGCCGGTCGAGCAACGCATCAGCAGCGCGCGAGTACGGTTGATCCATGCGGACGACAATGCTGCCGGCCGGGAAGGTTTCCTGCTTCGGCTTGTCTCCGCGCTTTTCCCCGGGGACAGTGGAAGTGACCGCGTCAGACAGCAGTTCGATCTCGACGTGCTGACGCTTCAACACCTTCAACAACTCGATTTGCCGATTCGTGTCCGCCGGGTCCGCAGGAATCACATAGGCAGCCGGTCCCTCAAGCGTTGGCTTGTCGACGGCGCGCTTGCTCTTGCGGTAATAGTTATCGAGAAAATGCTGGGTGTTATGCGAGAAGTAAGAGAGTGTAGAGAGAAGAGCGCTTTCTTCATAGTTGTTGTTATCGCGCTGCGACCAGTTCACCACCGGCAGCGGCGGATTCTGCCGGTACCAGGTGCGCGCGTAATCTTCCGGCTGCAGGATGCGCTTTTCGGTATCAGCGCCGCCGTTGCCGAACGTCTCATAAAGCCGGCTGATTCCGTTGTGCATCCCGGCCAGGAACATCAGGTAGCCCGGACTCCACGTATCGAAGTCCCCGTGAGTAAAGACTCCCGGCATGCCGAAGCTCTGCATCTGCGCGACGTTGTTCCAGCCCAGCTCCGCCCACTCGTCCGCGATCGTGGGATCCACCCACGCGTTGTAAGGTCCATCCCCCACCGTGTTGTCGTAAAGAAACGGAACCGACTCGTGCAAGTCGTGCAACACCTGCGCATGCCAGCCCAGATAAGTATCGAGAACGTTCCGCGTCAGATTCAAAGTCATGGCCATCGCGTCGCGGTTGTTGTCGTGCGCCACGTAATGGCCCCAGTAAAGAAGGTGTGGCCAGTCGTGCCCCGGATGAGCTTTGTGCCACTTATAGACGTCGACCATCCGGTCGCGCCCATCCACTTCGACAACCGGCGTTATCAGCACGATCATGTGCGAGCGGATGTACTTGATATAAGGCGCATCGTCCACGGCCAGACGATAGGCGAGCTCCATCAGCGCCGTCGGAGCTCCCGTCTCCGGCGAGTGGATCGTCCCGGTAATGTAATAGACCGGCCAGGATTGGTCGATGATCCCGCGAGCTTTGGCCTCGGAAGCCTTTGCATCGTCAAGTCCGAGCTTGCGCGGATCCGCAAGCTGCGCCAGCCGCGCGTCATTCTCTTTCGCACCGGCGAGCAGCTTAGGGTCGGCGATAGCGGCCGCAATCATCTCCCGTCCTTCCTCGGAGTGCCCGATTGTAAACACCTTCACCCGCGGACTGCTTTGTTCCAGCAGCCGGAAATATTTGTAGACGTCCTCGGCATAGGGAAGCATGTCGGGCGCTCCCGCGATATCGCCAAGCACCTTGGCCGGCGTAGGCACAGTTTTCGAAGCCGGAAGGTAATCCACCAGCGGCGAAGTGAAAGAAGGATCCGTCGTGTATTTCAGGATCATGTCCGTGTACTGCCGATCGACGGCCTGCCCAGGATCGCGCGCGAAAGGTGAATTCAATTCCTGGCAAAGCAGCGGCAAGTTGGCGAAAAACAGAATGCAGGAAAGCGCGAACAGGCCCAGCCTGGAAGAAGTTATTTCTTGGGAAGGAGTCATTTTCCTCAGTCTCGATTTTGCCTTCGTTCTAAATTTTACTTTCGGGGTCCAAGTTTCACACAAAACGCACGTCGGAGGAAAGAAGGGAGGGTCAGTTTCAAACTGAAGACTAGGCAAACTAGGTGTGATCTGGGTGCCCCATTTCTCGCTTCCTTTGCGAGAAGTGGGGATCTTGACTTCGCTAGCATAGGGCGGATACTCCTGTCCGCTGCTTTTGACTCTGCTGTTGCGCGCTGGATTTTTCTGAGAACTGAGAACTGAGAACTGGCCCTTGCCATTCCCTCTAACCTCCGGCATAATAAGAGTTTGCCTCGATCTCGCCGGACTCTTCCGGAACAAGGATATACGTCTCGTGTTAATGATTCGTCTGGCGCGCCGGGGTGCGCGCAAACAACCCCACTATCGCATTGTGGTAATTGAGAAGGAACGCGCGCGCAACGGCCGCCCGGTGGAAGTCGTGGGGACGTACAATCCCCGCACCAACCCCGCCAGCGTCGAACTGAAGCGCGACCGCGTCGAGTACTGGGTGTCGAAGGGCGCGCAGATGTCGGACCGGGTCCACAAGCTGTTCTCGAAGCCGGCACCGGCTCCAGCCAGCGCCGGATCCGCCGCTTAAGCGCCCGCGAGCTTGACCACTGCTCCCTGACCACTGTTCCCTGGCCACTGCGGTTTAGTGGCCAATGCTTCCAATTTCACAGTGAGAATTTGAGAGCTGCCGACTATGACTGAAAATGCTGGAGACGTGCGCATTCTCCTCGAGTACATCGCCAAATCGATTGTGGATGCTCCCGACGAAGTTTTCGTGGAGCAGCTCGACGGCGACGTAATCGAACTGGAAGTCGCCGAGAGCGACGTGGGCAAAGTTATCGGACGCCAAGGGCGCACAGTCCGCGCCATGCGCGCGCTGTTGAACGCGGCCGGAATACGAACCCACAAGCGCTACACACTCGAGATTATCGAATAGCCTTTCGGCGGTGACGCTAAGAAAAGCTGGTTTGAAAAAGTTCAGTTTGGAAAAAGTTTGACTCCTGAAACCAGCGGCGAGTTCGTGACCCTGGCCCGTGTGAAGAAGACGCAAGGGCGAAGGGGCGAAGTTGCGGTCGAGGTACACAGCGACGTCCCCGGACGCTTCGCCCGAGGCATGAAGCTTTTCGCATTCCAGGAGCGGCTGGGACAGAGGGGCGTACGTGGCAGCTCAACCGGAGACGAAAACCGGCGCGAGTTGGAAGTGGAAGACCTGTGGCCGCATAAGGAATGGATAGTACTGAAGTTCCTGGGCGTGGATTCAATGACAGAGGCCGAAGCGCTGATCGGCTGTGAATTGCAGGTACCGGGCAGCCAGCGCGCGGAACTTGGCGAGGGATGGAATTACGTCAGCGATTTAGTGGGCTGCACGGTTCTTGACCACGGTAACAAGATCGGCCGGATCGCCGATGTCCAGTTCGGAGCCGGAGCAGCTCCGTTGTTAGTGGTGGCGGATGGGGCAGGAAGAAAGTTCGATGTACCCTTCGCCGAAGCGTACCTAGAAGGCGTAGACGTAAGGCGCCGCGAAGTGCGCATGAATCTTCCGCAAGGCATGCTGGAGATTAACGCCGCGCTGACGGCAGAAGAGAAAGCGCGAGCAAGAGCCAAGAAAAAAGCGTTAACCACAGGCGCGACACAGAGCTTCACCGAGTAAAGCATTACCCTGTGTTCCTCTGTGTCCCCCGTGGTGAAAAGGTTTAGACCGCGATGAGAGCCGATATTCTCACGATTTTTCCCGGCTTCTTTCGCGGGCCTCTGGACCACGGCATTACCCGCCGGGCCTGCGAAATGGGCCTGGCAACGATCAGTGTTCACGATTTGCGGGAGTTCACGCACGACAAACACCGCACAGTGGATGACCGCCCTTTCGGCGGCGGCGAGGGCATGGTGCTCAAGCCGGAACCGCTCTTTGAATGTTTGCAGTCGCTCGGCTTGGCTTCGCGGGAAGGATCGCGTAAACGATCGCGCAGCCGGACGCGCGAAGCAATCAGTGATTTTGCTTTCCGCGCAGGGTCAACGTTTCTCGCAGAAAATTGCGACAGAGTTGGCCGCGCTCGATCGCATCGTCCTGATTTGCGGCCGTTACGAAGGCGTCGACGAACGCGTAGCCGATTTTCTCGCCGACCGCGAACTCTCGATCGGCGACTATGTATTGAGCGGCGGAGAAATGGCCGCGGCAGTGGTAATCGAAGCGATTACACGCCTGCTGCCAGGCGCGCTGGGAAACGAGGCATCGGCGCGCCAGGAGTCGTTTACGTCGCAGGCCGATGTCAAGAAAGTAGAGGGCGCGGATTCCACCTGCGGCTCCGGTGGATTGCTCGACTATCCGCACTACACGCGGCCCGCGGAGTTCGGCGGGATGAACGTGCCGGAAGTTTTGCTCTCCGGCAATCACGAAGAAATTCGCCGCTGGCGCCATCAGCGGGCGCTGGAAAAGACTTTGTGCAACCGTCCCGACTTGCTGGAGGGCGCGCAATTGAGCGAAGAAGATAACAAACTGATCGCCGCGATCCGAAAACGCTCGGCGGCGCGATCCGAGCCGAACGGCTAACCGGACGACGAGCGGCGAAAGACGGAATGACCAAAGACCAAAGACGAACGACGAAAAGAGAAGGACAACGACATGTCAAACTTAATCATCGAAAAGCTGCTGGCTAAAACCCGGCGCACCGATCTCCCGGAATTTCGCCCCGGCGACACCGTGCGCGTGCACGTGAAGATCAAGGAAGGCGACAAGGAGCGTCTGCAGGCCTTCGAAGGCGTGGTCATCAAACGCGACAATGGACCGCAGGCCAGCTTCACCGTGCGCAAAATCAGTTTTGGTCAGGGCGTGGAGCGCATTTTCCCCATCCATTCCAAAGTAATCGACAAAGTCGACTTGCTGCGCTCTTCCAAAGTCCGCCGCGCCAAGCTCTACTACCTGCGCGGACTAAAAGGCAAAGCCGCCCGTCTGCGCGACGTGGAAAGGCCGGAGTAGCTCTCAAAGGCGGGCTTCGGGCTCCGGCCCTCGGGCTTCGGCAGTGCGGGGAAGCTTAACACTGAAGGCATAATTTCTGAGGCAGAGCTTGCGGCCGAGCAGTGCGGACTCAAAGGTGAAGCCCAGGGTTTCGGCCGAAGCCCGAAGCCCGGTTTTGAAGCCCGAAGCCGCTTTTACGCCCGCAGTGCCCGTGCACCACTTCCACTTCGACAAACTCTTTAATGGCGCGCTTGCTGTTCCGAAGTTTGTTCAGCACGTAGCTGAGCAAGGGACGGTCGCCGCGCCGGATTTCCTGGAACGCCACTCCCATACTGTCGGTCCCAGCCATGTATTTCACTTGCGCTTTGACCGCGAGGTTTACATCCAGCACGCTCAGCAGCAGACGGAAGTCCGTTCCCGGACGCAACTTTTCATTCCCTGAAATGCTTGTGGAAATGCGCGCCCCAAATTCCGAGAGCTGATCCACTTCTGCCGACAAGCTTTGTCGGCCGTCGATTTCCGCTCTGCCGTGGACCTCGTAACGAGGACGCCGCCGGTGCTCCTCGCCCGGACGCACAGTCGCAAATGAGCGCGGAGTCTGCCGGTTGAGCTTGCCAAGAATGACCGGCTGATATTCTTCTTCCAGTTGCCGCAACTCGTCGTCCCAGGGCGTCCTGCCGGATTCCACACATTGCACCGCAAACTGTCCGCGCAGGTCGGAATCGCGGTCGCCGGTCCACACCACCTGGCACATGGCCTTGTTCCGCCCGCGTTCTACCAGAAGCAGATCGCCGGCGTTCATTTCGCGCGATCCGGTCAGCCGCGCTCCCCGCGGATGAATGTCATAGGTGCAGCCCATTTCCACCCGGCCGCGCCCTCGCTCCTCGACCAGACTCCAGCGAACGGGCAGCGCCAGATGAACCATCTTGCCGCTGAGCAGCCCCTCTCGCGGCGGCGTGTTGGTTTCACTCTCCAAAATTACCTCACATCATTTCAGGCAGATCCCACGCAGATCGTTGCAGATCATTCCACGCTGGACCATTCCACACTGCCGAACATAGCAGTACATGTACGACCGAGCAACGTACGCCCGTACTCGAAGCCATGATTACGTAGTGCCATTACCAGGAGGCGTAGGCATAGCCCGAAAGTGGGATTGATCCTTACGTTTAAAAGCTTGTCATCCCGAGCGAAGCGAGGGACCCTATGCCTGCTTGCGCTACGACCGGCCTTTGAGGGAATTTCCAGCACTGCTGCGGGCGCGTCGTTCGTGGCCCGCGCCGCACTGAAGGATGCGCCTCAAGAAAAAATCACACTCCGAAAATTCTCTCTTGCAGGAAGCACCTCTTGTCAGGGAAGATGTTGGGTAACTCCCATCTTCAGAAAAGCATGTCATCTACGACCAACCCATCAACGATTCGACCTTGCGCTGAGCGAACCCGCTCCAGCGCGCACGCCTTCGGCCTCCGCCGCGAAAATGCGCCTGCTCAAAAAGCTGCGTTGCACGTTGCGCTATGAGAAACGCGCCTGGGCTCGGGGGCGCGCTCATGGTCGCGGGCGTGGACGAAGTGGGGCGCGGCTCATTGTTCGGCCCAGTGGTGGCGGCCGCGGTCATTCTCGACCCCACGTATCGCATTCGCGGACTGCGCGACTCGAAGCTTCTTTTGCCTGAACGGCGCGAGGAGTTAGCTCCGCGCATTCGCGCGCACGTGCTGGCCTGGGCGGTGGCGTCCGTGGACGCGGCGCTGATCGATCAGATCAATATTTATCAGGCGTCGCGACTCGCCATGCGCGAGGCCGTGATGCGCTTGTCTCCCGCCGCGGATCACCTGCTCGTCGACGCCATGCGCCTCGACTGCGACGTGCGGCAGGATCCCATCATTCATGGCGACGCGCTCTCCGCCTCGATCGCCGCCGCGTCTATCCTGGCCAAGGTCGAACGCGATCGCATGATGTGCGAGTGGGACCCGGTCTACCCCGATTACGGGCTAGCCTCGCACAAAGGTTACAGCACGCCGCGGCATCTGGCCGCGCTGCGCGAGCACGGTCCGACGCCGTTGCATCGCCAGTCGTTCGCACCGGTGTGGAAAAATCCCGCGCCTCAGGACGCCTTCGGGTTCATGCAGGAAGATGAAGAGCCTGCCGTGAGCGCCAATCTTTGATTTGCCAATCGTTTGATCGCCGATCTTTAAGGACGCCACAAGACTGAGAAGTGTTCCTTCAGGAACGTTTTGTGAAGACGGTTTTGTACAGACGGCTAAGGGGTTGACGCGATGGGGCTTACGGGCGGGCTTTTCCGGACTTTCGTATTCTGTTCATGGCGGAGCAGTTTTGGTGGGAGTTTCAGGTGGCGGCGAGGTGGGTCAAAGGGAAAACTTTCGCCTCATGCAGTGGGGCATTCCCGTTTACAGCAGCAACGCTCATCAGCGAACGTAAGGTCCCCTTCGACTTCGCTCAGGGCAGGCTCTCGCCCGACTGTCGCCGCGCTCAGGATGACATCCGTTTTGCATCGGTTTGAAATTGAGCCACTACTCTATGCTGCCTCTACTTCCAGGTCTGCCACTACTTCGCTTTGAGAATGTCCGTCAGCAGGTCCGGCTTCGATTCGTCGCGCACCAGGTGCGGGTACTTTTCGCCGCCGTGGTAGTCGAGCTTGTAGGTTTTGTAGTAGTCGGTATTTTCCACCAGCAATTCCAGCGGTTCGCTGCTGTTCTTGCCAGCCTTCAAAGCGTCGTGCAACACGTCGGTGGAAAACTTTCGGCCGTTCACTCCAACGAGTTTCATGCCCGGTCCGATTCCAGCTTTCGCCGCGAGCATGCCTTCGATCGTGTCGGTGATGGTGCCGTCGTCGTTTAGTTCCAGTCCAAGCGAGTAGGCTACGTCCACGAAATGGAATGCACCCTCGGCGCCGCGTTCCATCTCTGACGGCGTTTCGTCGTAGACCACTTTCCATCCGCTGCCTTCGATTCCGCCCAGCGGAGCGCCGGGTCCGTGGTTGGTGAGCCGTTCGGTCCAGAAGCCGCGCCAGTCGTAGGGCACGATCTGGTTCAGCGCGCTGACGACGTCGTCGAACGTGTAGGGCTTGACCATGGGACCGGTGCTGGGCGCTCCGTGGAAAAGCTTGCAAAAATCGTCCAGCGTCTTTGCGCCCTTGCTCTGCTGGCGGATGATCACGTCGGCCCACAGCCAGTTCAACGTGTCCTCGCTATAAAAATCCGTGCCGCGGCGCCAGGAATGCCACGCGCGCGGCGAGAAATAAAGTTCGGGCGCGGCATCGGCGGTGTCTTGCAGGTTGCGCCATTCGCGGCCTGGGGTGTGGTCAAGGGCGGCCGCGGTGAGTGCCAGGTCATCGCGAAGTTGCGGCGCGGTCAGCAGGCCACTGCGAGCCGTCAACACTTCGCCCAGATAATTGGTGAGGCCTTCGTAGACCCAGAGCAAATCGTCCTGCATAGGCTGCTGATAGTCGGGAGTCGCCAGGTCCGCGGGACGGCGGAATTTTCCGTTCCACGAATGCACATATTCATGAGGCAGCAGGCTGGCTTCGGCTTTGCGCGCGGTTTCATCCACCAGGCCGCGCTCATCGACGCGGCTATCGTCGGACTCGTGATGCTCCAGTCCGAAGTGCGCGACGTGATCGCTCATGCTGTACAGGAAATGGTAGTCGCGGTAATGATGCGCGCCGAAAAGCTTGTTGGCCTGCTCCACCAGATTCTTGTAATGGTCCCAAACTTCCTGGGGCGCATCGAGCGCGGCGGCGCTGTCGGCGGCGATATCCATTTCGGTGAGAGGATCCTGCGCCAGCGGCACGACTTTGAGGAATTCGCCCGTAATCACGGGAGAATCCACCAGCGTGGTCAGCGAAACGGTGGTGAAGTGAATTTCGTTTCCACTCTGTTTCGAAATCGGCAGCGGCGTTCCGAACTTCCAGCCTTCGGGAAGTTTCAGGCTGGCGGCGTAGTTGATGTCGTCGGACTTGAATCCTTTGGGATAGAGCAACACCTGATTCCAGCTGATGACGGCGAGTTTATCGGTGGCGGAGGAGCCAGCCGAGAATCCGCCTTCGAAAGTTGCGGGAGAAAGAAAGTCGAGTTCGGCATCGACTTCGCTGACGCCCGCTGGGACCTCCACGTGAATGGTGAAGCCGTCCAGTAGATCGCGCCGCCACTTCAGGGTCTTGCCTCCGGTGCTGAACTTCAGGCCAGCCAAGTCGATGACTGGGCCGTCGGGCGCGTGTTCGCCGGGGATCCATTTCGGGTAGTAGAGGGTCAAGTCGCCGGCGCTGGCGGGAATCTTCAGCGTGGCGTGGAAAATCTTGCGCGGCGCGGCGGATGCGTCCACGAAGATGGTGACGGTGGGCGTGGTTGCGGCCCAGCTGGAAATCGAGAGGAAGAAGACGCAGACTAAGCCTGCGATGCGCGAGACTTTCATAAGATGGCTCCGGATTATAGCGGTCTTGATTATCGCCGTCTTGATTACGGCTGTCTGGAAAGACGAATCGGCTTCAGCCTTTTTGCAGAATTTTCGATTCTAGCAGGGAGCGAGGTGCGATGGCTCTTAATTTGTTCGAGAGTTGGCGAGCGCTCAGCCACGAGGCCGCAGTCTTGGTGGAGAATCCCTGAGACGCTGCTGATATGAATGAATGGGTTTGACCACGTAAGATTTCATCTATATTGTATAGATAATGTCTGGCCGCGATTACCTCGGAGAATTCGAGCACATCGTCGTGCTGGCTCTTCTGCGTTTGGAGGATCGGGCCTATGGAGTGACGGTGCGGCAGGAGATTGAATTTCGCACGAAGCGTGAGGTTTCGATCGGCGCCGTGTATGCCACGTTGGATCGGCTCGAGGCGAAAGGGTACGTGAAGTCGCGGCTTGGCGAGCCCACTCCTGAGCGTGGCGGACGATCGAAGCGATTTTTCCGGGTCACGGCAAAGGGAGTGACGGCGGTGAACCGCACGCACCGCGCCCTGCAGAGCATGACCGACGGGCTCGATCTGGTCAGGAGCTACACATAATGTCTCAGGAGTTTTCCGTGCAGCCGCCACGCGTCGCCACTTGGCTGATCGGTCTATTCACTTCCGACAGCGAGGCTGAGGCGATTCCGGGGGACCTGCTTGAGGAGTTTTCGGACCTCGCTTCGAAATCTGGAATTATTTTCGCCCGAAGATGGTATTGGCGACAGACTGCGAAGACCATCACGCATCTTGCCGCTGCCGCGTTCCGTAGCGCGCCGCGGTTGATGGCTTCTCTCGTAGTCGGAGGATTTTTGCTGCATGGGTTTCTACACGCGCTTCCCGACAAGGCGCTGTCAGTGGTTACCGACAGATATCTCGCATTCTGGTCGAGCCATTTTCAGGCTTACTTGTGGGTGCTGAACGGGATGATGATCGCACACCTCATGGCCTCGTTGCTCGTCGGGTTGTATGGTGGCATTGGCTGCGAAGGGGAGAGAGATGGTGGCCACGGTGACGCTGGCGTTGATCTTTTGCGGGATGGGTGGCGCTGCATTGGTGGGCGCTGCATTGGTATGGGTAGCCAAGCATCGGCCTGTGGATATTGCGTGGCTCCTATGGGCATGGTGGGGTCCGTTCGCGATCGTGATGGGAGGACTCATCGTGCGAACGCGTCGAGCGCAGCACCGAGATTTCTCGCCGAAGCGGCTCGGAATGACGGGCGTTTAAAGAATCAGCCGCGAAAACGCGTGGCGCGGGCTTCACTGTGTAGCGTCACTGATCAGAAAACCTCTGGCTGTTTTGACGAAAATCTCTGGCGCAGCTTCTGCCACTCTTCGGTGGAGAAGATGCGCGGTCCGACTTCGATGAGGCGCGGGGTCATATTGAAGACCGCCACTCGGGACCAGGGGCGGCCGTCGCGCATGCGAAGGCCTTTTTCGTTCAGGTCGCTGACGATGCTGGAATAAGAAAAGTCCTGCACCAGCAATTCCATCATCAGCATGAGCGTGCGATTCTCGATGGGGTCGATCTCGAGGCGCTGGCAGTCGTCGGAGATGCGCAGGCCGTAGGGGATATCCTCGCTGAACGCGCCCTGGGTCGGAGCTTCCGAGTCGGGCAGTTCACGGCGCCATTCGATCGACACCATTTGCCATCCCGCGGCCGTGCGCTGGCGGATGACCTCGGGACTGAAGGGGCCGGACATAACATCGCGAATGCGTTCGAAATGCGGCATGAGAGCCTCCGTGGAACTACTACACTTCGGGCTAAGTGCGCAATTTGGCTGCCAGAGATTTGGGCCGCTGCGAAGTGGATAAGTTGCTCGCCTGCATTGAAATAGTCGCGGGCTACGCGTGCGGGGCTCAGGCGTCGGATGTTCGTTTCTGTGAATTAGTGTTCGTTTCTGGACGCTCGATTCCCGGGCGGGCGAGTCGGAAACTGACCTGCGGTCGGCCAGCGCTGGTATCATCTCGACGATGTCACGGCGCGGAAAATTCATCACATTTGAAGGGCTTGACGGGACGGGAAAGAGCACGCAGATGCGCAAGCTGGCGGCGGCGCTGCGCGCCTCAGGGCACAAGGTGGTCGAAACCCGCGAGCCGGGCGGGACGGCGACGGGAGAAAAAATCCGCAAAGTGCTGCTCGATTCCCGCACGTCGGGGCTCGATCCGCTGGCCGAGATGGCGCTGATGTTTGCCTCACGGGCGCAGCACATTGCCGAAGTGATCGCGCCCGCGCTCGAACACGGCAGCATTGTGCTGTGCGATCGCTTCACCGACTCGACGGAAGCTTACCAGGGTAGCGGACGGAAGTTAGGCAGCGCGGCGGTGCTGGAGTTGCATCGGGTGCTGTGCGGAAATCTGCAGCCCGATCTCACTCTGCTGCTCGACTCGAACCCCACCATGAGCGTGAGCCGCGCCCGCCGTCGCAATAAGCGTGGCGCGAAGAGTGGAGCGCGCGGCCATGCGGACGAGAATCGCTTCGAGCAGGAAACGCGGACGTTCTTCGCTCGCGTCCATGAAGGGTATTTGGCGATCGCGGCTCGGGAACCGCAGCGTGTGGTCGTGATCGATGCGCGGGGCACGCCGGATCAGACTCATCGGAGCATTTTGGGGATCGTGAATCAGCGGCTGATGCCGGGGAAGAATTAGTGGTCGCACCCTCAGAGCTTTCACCACAGAGTCACCCTTCGGCTTCGCTCAGGGCAGGCTCCGACACAAAGAAAAACGAAGATCTAGAAAAATCAAGGACCTAGAACATCAGAGACCCGAGGATGATCAACTCAAGTGCGAGGATCGAAGTGAAGCCGTGCGGCGCTGGATTTACAATGATTTCGGTTTTCTCTGTGTCTCTGTGACTCTGTGGTAGGTTTTGGTTTTAGCTGCCCATGCCATTCTCTGATTTTCACGGCAACGACGAAACTGTCCATCATTTGCGCGACATGCTGGCGCGTGAGCGGTTTCCGCATGCGGTGATTCTCTCGGGGGCGGGCGGGTCGGGAAAATATACGCTTGCGCTGATGCTGGCGCAGGCCATGAACTGCCTGGCGCCGGTTGAAACCGAAGGCCTGCCGGACTTCTGCGGGCGCTGCGCCAACTGCACGCGCATCGCGCAGGCCGCCGATCTGGACGCCCGCTTCGCCGAAGCGGTCGAAGCTCGCGAGAATATGCGCGACGCGGACAAGAAAGAAACACGCCTCTTTGTTCAGACTCATCCTGACGTGCTCATCATTCCTCCGGACCCGCCGCAGATGATGGTTAAGGTGGACCAGGTGCGGCGCGTGATCGACAGCATTTATTACCGGCCGGCCGAGGGGCGCGAGCGGGTTTATATTTTTACCGATTCGGCGTTCATCAAAGAGGCGGCGAATTCGCTGCTTAAGGTGCTGGAAGAGCCTCCGGAGTTTGCCACGATTCTGTTGCTGTCGGAAAATCCTGGCGAGCTGCTGGCGACGATTCGTTCGCGGTCGATGACGTTTCCTCTGCGAGCGCTGTCGGTCGAGGAGATTGAGAGCGATCTGGCGAAACGGCGTCCGGAGTGGAAGCCTCCGCAGCGGGCGCTGGTCGCGCGATTGAGTGAAGGAGCTCTGGGCCGTGCCCGGAATTTTGATCTCGCGGCATATGTGGCGGCTCGGGCCGACGCACTTACTATTTTGAATTCCGCGGTGCGAGGCGGTGAGCACGGCGAGCTTTTCAAAGTGACGGAAACTTATCGTCCCGGCGCCGAGGGGCGGGAAAAAACGGAGCACTTGCTGCGCGCTCTTTACTCGGTGCTGCGGGATCTGATGTTCCTCGGGTCGGGCGCTCCGCAACTGGTCTGCAACAGCGACATTCTGGGGGAACTGGGCAAACTCGCCGAATCCGTCGACTTCGATTGGATCGCTTCTACTTCCGACCGGCTGGCTGAGGTGCAGCGCGGGATGCGTCGGAATCTGCTGCGGTCGCTGTCCCTGGATGCGTTTGCCGTGGGATTGGAAAAGGCTTGAGATGGGGAAGCGGTGCATCGTGCAGAGCATCGCGCGAACTATCTTGCGCTGGAGCGACCTTACGTCTCGCTGCACGCGCTTCCGCCGCAAATGGGACTGCCTCTGCAGTACGCGCCTTGACTGCAGGCGGCGCGATGGAGCCCGCCAGCGTTCATGCCACTGCGCGCGCATCGTAAGGTCCCTCACCACGCCTTCGGCCCTGTTCGGGATGACATTCTCTATGGAGCGCGGATGAACTGGCGACTTGCGCGGTGGGCGGGGACGATTCTCGTGGGGCTGGCGTCGGTCGGTACGGCGACTGCCAGGCCAGCGCCGCTCGAGATTCGCGTTGTGGTGGTGACGACGTTCGAGGTTGGGAATGATACCGGCGATGAGCCGGGAGAGTTTCAGAACTGGGTGGAACACTATCCCTTACCCAACGTTCTGCCGTTTCTGCAGGGCTACCGCTCGCTGCGTTACAACCCCAAGGACCACGTGCTGGGCATTGTGACCGGGGCGGGCAAGGCGAGTGCGGCGGCTTCGATCATGGCACTCGGACTCGACCCGCGCTTCGACCTGACGAAGGCCTACTGGATACTGGCCGGTATCGCGGGCGTCGATCCCAACTACGGGCTTCGGTGGGCTCGGCGGTCTGGGCGAGCCATATCGTCGATGGTGATCTGGCGTATGAAATTGATGGACGCGAGATTCCACCCGACTGGGCGACCGGCATTGTGGCCTATGACCGGGCAACTCCTTTCGAGCAGCCAGCGCCGCCGGTTGTATCTGACAACGGGATTCTGGCTTACGATCTGAATGACGGGCCGGCAACTTGGGCCTATGGTCTGACGCGCAACCTCACATCTAGCGGACGATGACAAGCTCAAGGCAGTGCGCGCCGGCTATCCGGAGATGCCGGACGCGCAGCGGCCGCCCTTTGTACTGAAGGGCGATACGTTGACCGCGGACCGGTTCTGGATTGGCGCCAGAATGACCGAGTGGGCGGAAAAATGGGTGCTCTACTGGACCAAGGGTGAGGGCCGGTTCACGACTTCGGCGGAGGAAGATTCCGCCTACCTGCAGGCGCTCACGTTTCCTTGCCCATGCCGGGCGGGCCGATCTTGGGCGCGTGCTCGATCTCAGAACCGGCAGCGACTACTCGCTGCCGCCCAAGGGCACCTCGGCTGCGGATCTTCTTAAAAGCGAGGCGACGGGAAACTACGCCGCCTACGCCGAGGCGATCGAGAATGCGTATCGGGTCGGTAGCGCGGTGGTACGCGAACTGGCGCAGCACTGGCCGCGCTATCGTGAGACCGTGCCCGCGGCGAAACCCTGAGGTCCAACTGGTCTTCTTCCCCCTGTTCCCTTTCCCGGTCTTGCCTGTCTTGCCTCTACCGACATTGGCTCATTCCAGGTAACCATGGGAGGAATAAACATTTTATTGTCAGCAGGTTACAAAAGTTACTCTGGTGGTTCTATAGCCTTCGGATTGGTTGCCCCACTACCCTTAGGCGCCTATAATTGACTTACTCTGGTGTAGGTATTCTCCGTCAGGTTCCGGGTAGGGAAGTCGGGGGTGAGGTATGTCCTCCGGCCAAAGGAGAAGGTGAAACAACACCCGGACATGCGTAAACGCCTGCAAATCGCCCTGATGGCCAGCACGGCAATCGCGACCTTTCTTTCTCTCGGTCCGCCCCGGGTGTGGGCGGGCGATGACGACTCCCAAACAATTACTGCGACCGACGAACACGGGCACAAGGTGTACGTGAACGACGACGCGCCCAGGAAGCAGACGCACTCTCAGGCTGCGGAAGCGCCTCGGCGCTCGCTGGTTTATTGGAGCGCGAAAGAGAATCGGTGGAAGCCGGTGCCGGCGCCCACTGCGCCCTCGATGCGGGCTGCGCGTTCGGCGGCGGCTGAGGTCAGCCAGTATCTGGCGCACGATTCGAACCAGTCCGCCAGCGCCAAGATTCAGAATGCGAACTTCCGCGGGCATATTGCGACTCCGGACGAAATTGATGCGGCGATCGCCGCAGCGGCGAATCGCCACAATGTGGACCCCAATCTGGTGCGGGCGGTGGTGAAAGTGGAGTCGAATTTCAATCCTAACGCGGTATCGCGCAAGGGTGCGATGGGGCTGATGCAGTTGATGCCCGGAACGGCGCGGCAGTTGAACCTGAAGAATCCCTTCGATGCCGAGCAGAACGTGGATGCGGGCGTGCGCCACCTGAAACAGCTTCTGGAAAACTATGGAGGGGACGTAAACCTGACGCTGGCAGCCTATAACGCGGGCGCGGGGGCTGTGGCGCGTAGTTCGGGAGTTCCGCACTACGCGGAAACCCAGAACTATGTGCGGAGAATCACTACCCTCTACTATGGAGGCGTCGATTTTGGGCCGAGTGCTCCGTCGCGCGAGCCGGTTCGGGTTAAGCGGGATTCGCGGGGAGTGCTTTATATCAGCAACACGGATTAATCGGAAAAACACTGATTTTTTGAAACCCTTTAAGCTCTGGAAACTCGGATTTTTCTGGAAAACTTGATTCGCTAGAAAACACTGATCCACTTTTGCAGTTTTGGCGGACTTTCTCTCAGGGCCCTACAAAGCAGATTCACAACAAACAGGTTCAACCACAACCGTTTCAATCACGGCGAACGTAGCAGGTATAGGCCGAAGATTTGATGACCCTATCGAGCCAGCGCGGCTTGCGCTGCGGAGCGCTGCTTTTGATGGCAGTGTTCTGCGGATTGCCGGTGCACGCGCGAGTCCGCCACACGGAAGCGTGGGCGCACGACCGCTTCGCCGCTGCTGAGCGCATGCGCGAGGCGCTGAACGGACGGCCGCCCGCCGAGCTTGCCCGCAAGGACTACCAGCACGTCATCAACGCGTATCGCAGCGTGTATTACGGCGCACCGGCTTCTGCAAAGGCTGATCCGAGCGTGGTGGCCGTGGCGGAGACGCTGGTGGAGATGGGCCGCCGCTTCGACGACGCCAAGATTCTGAATAGCGCGATCGGCGAATACAAGTTTCTGCGCCGCGAGTATCCCGGCAGCAAGTATCGCTGCGACGCGCTATTCACCATTGGCGAAATCTACAAGGACGACCTAGGCGAGCCCGAACAGGCGCGAGCTAGCTTCCAGGATTTTCTGCATCGCTATCCGCACAACCGGCTCGTCGATGACGCGCGGCAGGCTATTGCCGAGCTCGATCAGGAGGCCCAGGCCGCGAAGAAGTCCGAGCGCGCGAACGCCACTAAGGCGGAAAAGAAAGACTCGGCTGCCAGGAGCGCTTCTGCGGCTGCGGGGTTCGAAGGGCGAATCGAGCGCTTCAGCAAGGCGGCCGAGGAAGGGTCCTGAGCGGACAATCTTCAGCGGAGAATCTTTGAGCCTTCAATCGCCCGAGCGACCGGCGGCGGAGCGGCAGGCTGCCAGCTATCCGCGGGTGACCGGGATTCGGCACTGGTCTACGCCTGATTACACGCGCGTGGCTATCGACCTGGAGAATGAAGTGAATTTTTCTTCCCAGCGCATCGCGCATCCTGACCGCATATTTTTTGATCTGCGCAATACCAAGCTGGCGTCCACGCTGGTGGGCAAAAGCTTTGACGTGGACGATGGTTTCCTGAAGAAGATTCGCGTGGCGCAGTTCCAGCCCGGCCGCACCCGCGTGGTGCTGGAAGTTGCCGATCTTTCCGGCTACAACGCCTTTCTGTTGCCCAATCCTTATCGTCTGATCATTGATATTCACGGCAAGAATTTTCACGCCAAGGAATTCACGGCAAGGACGCTTCGGCGAAGAATTCACACGGCAAGTCATCCAAGGAGTCGGATGAAATCACGCTGTCACCCGACGTTGAGGCTGATCCGACTGTGAGTTCGAAGTCCGAGCAGACTCTGGTTCGTCAAATCAGAAACTGGGAGGCAAAGCTGAATCAGACGGTGGTGTCGAATCAGACGGGAGTGATAAGGAAAATCGTCGAGGCGGATGACTCTGACAATGATGATGCTGCAGAGATCCACGTCGAGCGAATCCGCGCGCGCGACGCGTCGAAATTGGCACAGCCCACGCCAGCCGCATTCGTTGAAGGCCGGCGTGCGGTTGCGGCCAAGCCGACGATGCGGCTTCCGAAGGCAGCGATGATTCCACGCTCGCCGCGAGCGAGGATAGCGCTGGGCTTAGTCCGGTTCCTGCGCCGAAGAGTAAGCGAACAACGAAGAGCGGGGGCAGGCGGCAAAACTCTCGACAGCAAAATTCTCGAGGGCAAAACTCTAGACAACAAGTTGCAGGCGGACCTGGAAATTCATGAGGCCAAGCCGACTGCGCACGGCGACCGGTCGCTGATTCGCGCGCTGGGATTGAAGATTGGCAAGATCGTCATTGATCCCGGGCACGGCGGTCACGATACGGGGACCATCGGCCCCAATGGGCTGGAGGAAAAAGATCTGGTGCTCGAAGTCGGAAGACGGCTGGGCAAGATGCTGGAAACGCGGCTGGGCGCAGAGGTGGTTTACACGCGCAAGGACGACACGTTTATTCCGCTCGAGACGCGCACCGCCATCGCCAACCAGGAACGCGCCGACCTGTTTATTTCGATCCACGCAAATTCCAGTCACGATCCGGCGGCGCGTGGAGTTGAAACTTATTATCTGAACTTCACTTCATCGCCCGAGGCTCTGGAAGTTGCGGCGCGCGAGAACGCGGTTTCTGAGAAGTCGATTTACGAGCTGCGGGATCTGGTCAAGAAAATTGCGCTGAAGGAAAAGATCGAAGAGTCGCGCGAGTTTGCCGGGGACGTGCAGCAATCGCTGCATAGCGGACTGGCGGCGAAAAGTCCGGCGATTCGCGACCGGGGTGTGAAGAAGGCTCCGTTTATCGTGCTGATCGGGGCGAATATGCCGTCGATTCTGGCGGAGATTTCTTTTGTGAGCAATCCTACCGACGAGCATCGCCTGGAGACCGCCGAATACCGCCAGCGCATCGCCGATTCGCTGTATCGCGGTGTTGCCAACTATGTGAGCGGGCTGAGCGGCGTGAAGGTGGCAAGCAAGCTGGACAAACCGGCGGGACAGTAAAGCAGTGGCCAGGGGTCAGTGATCAGGGGATGGTTAGCCCAGTGTCAACCGATCACTGGTGGTCATCCCTCGCTTTGCCCCTGCAACGTCCGCACACTACTGCAGGGAGCTGCCGACTTGCGAGAAGACGTTGTTGGAGTTGGCGCCGATCAGGCGCACTGTTCCGACAACGATGACCAGAATTACTGCCAGCATTACCGCGTATTCGGCAATGTCCTGACCTTGTTCGTCCTGCCACAACTTAAGAATTAGACTGCGCATAAATCCTCTCTCCTGTAAAAAAAATCGCAACTCTATGCTGAAGCCGAAACCGTTGCCGGCTTTTCCTGGTGGATAGGAAAGTCGGCGGGATTCAGCCCCCAAACTTCCTTCTCCGCTGCCAGGGCCTGCAAGCCGATGTGATACTCGGATGATCCCTTGAGCTTCGTGATCCAAACGACCCGGAACTCCATTTTCCGCTTGCGATACCAGACGGTGACCGGATCGAGCACCTGCAACTCCCGCCGAACCGAGCCCAGCCGCGCTCCGGTTGGAGTCACGTCAAGGGTGTGGGCCATTTCTTCAAAAGATTGCCCAGTAACGTCCTTAGCGCGGACGGTTACGGGGAACACTGCCTTCCTGCGATCCTGCCGGCGATGATTGATTGGTGGCATGTTTTACCCACGACTAGTTTGCTACGGAGTCGGCGAATGGGGAATGGCTCCGATGGGTGGGAAGGGGCACGGACGAGGGGGACGCGGAAGTAACCTCGCCGGTGGTGACTGGGGAAACTTGAAAAGTGAAGGCGTTTTTTGCGCGCCCTCGGCCTTAAGGCGAAAGGGAAGCGATCCAAACGCGCGAGTATTGCGTCGCAAAGGACCCTGCGGCACCCCTAGTTCTCCCGGCAGGTTCTCGCTGCGCAAGGAAGGCTTACTCGGGATGAGAAATCCCAGCCAGACGCGGCCACGCCCCGAAACTTTTCGCTCGCTCTCTGTGGTCTAATGACGAGAGGAGTTTCTCGAAACGGCCAGGTTAGCCATGAGCTTTTCACGATTTTTTTTCGCTTTGACGGTGGCATTGGTTATGGCAGGTGCAGGTTTCGCGGCGAACCCTGCTTCCGGTCCCGCGGAATCGCCGGCGCTTTTGCCGCAGCAGTTTGCTGGATGGCAGAGGCAAGGTTCGGCGCAGATCAGCACGGACGCGGCTGCGGCCGACCCAACCAACGCCGAGGTGCTCAAGGAATACGGCTTTACCGACGTTGCAGTCGCCACTTATATCCGCGATGACGGCCGCACCTTGAAGGTTCGCGCGGCGCGCTTCGCCGACGCCAGCGGAGCTTTCGGTGCATATTCGCTTTATCTGCAGCCGGAGATGGTGCGCGAGACGATCGGAGATCAGGCCGCGTCTCTCGGCCAGCGCGTTCTGTTCTATCGCGGCCACGTGCTGGTGGACGCTTCGTTTGCGAAGGAGTCTCCCATGGCCGGCGCGGAGTTGCGGGAGTTAGCCGGAGTTCTGCCGCGTCCTCCGGGCAATGCCGGCAATCTGCCTACGGTTCTGGACTTTTTGCCGCATCGTGGCTACGTGCCGAATACCGAGAAATATGTGATGGGAGCTGAGGCGCTCAATGCGCTCACGCCCGCGGTGAGCGCGGACCTGGTGGATTTTGCCGTGAAGCCGGACGTGGCCATCGGCAAATATTCCACGCCCAGCGGCGAGGCCAACTTGATGCTGATCTATTACCCCACGCCGCAGTTGGCCGCAGAGCATCTTCGCCGCATCGACGCCGCGCATAAATTGACGCAGCCGCAGGCGGGCG
Organism: uncultured Acidobacteriaceae bacterium; assembly: GCA_963846245.1. GTDB lineage: Bacteria > Acidobacteriota > Terriglobia > Terriglobales > Acidobacteriaceae > Sulfotelmatobacter. The sequence continues at coordinate 85,084 of CAWJVI010000003.1, forward strand.
TTTCCACGGTGGAGGGTGCAGGTCAGTTCTCTGACAAGCGCACCGGATTCATTGTGGCCGTTGTTTCCGGGTCAATTTCCGAGAGCGACGCGAAATATCTGCTGGATCAGGTGAACTACGAAGCCAATGTCACATGGAACCAGAGAACTGATAACCGCGACGTGCATGATCTTTCTTCGCTGGTTGTCAACGTGGTCGATCCTATGCGGAATTCTGGGAGCACTGGCGATTGTGGCGGGCGTGGCGTTCGGCGGGTTGCGAATTCTGATGAAGCGCTTCTATCCGGACAAGGTTTTTGACCGTCCGGAGGCCATGGAATTCATTTCGCTTCACCTGGACGGAACGGTGTCGGAGGGCGAGTCCGGGCACGGTTCCGGGAGGGTCCGGAGGCGGAAAAGACCGTCCTGAAGTCCGGTAAGTGGCTTTAGAAATATCGGGTTAGGCCGAAAATGGGCGGGTTTTGTCTCATTTTGGTCCATTTGCGGTGGATATTGATTGGTTGTGTAAGTGATTGAAACTAAAGACATTTAATTACGAAAAATCACTTGACACCTCGGTTTTTCGGCTCATAAGATTTCGCCAGAAAGTTTTGACGGGATTCTTAGCCTCCGTTGGAACTATTCTCCCTTGAAGAAAAGGCCGCCCATCGTTGCCGGGCGGCCTTTTTGTTTGTGCGCGTGTCGCGTTGCGGTTCGCATTCGGAGCAGAATCGAGCGAGACGATGATGATGATGATGCGTGGGAGTTGCGATTCGCTCGAGTCCCCATTGTTTGCTACGTGCGGATTGTTTAGAGATATTCTCAATCTTCTCTTTGACAGAACGAACTCGCGCGCGGAATACGTATCATCGAATGTCGATCACGATTGTGGCTCTGCCTGGACGGGCGAGTCGCCCTTCGCCACACGAGTCGTTGCGAACTTCGACTGCCAGGCATGGCGGGGATCTGCGAAATTCTTCGGGGCTTGTTTTCCGCAGTCCCTTTACGCTTTCCGCGCTCACCATTTAAAATCGAAAACAGGCCGACGTAGCTCAGTTGGTAGAGCAGCCGATTCGTAATCGGCAGGTCAGCGGTTCAAGTCCGCTCGTCGGCTCCATTCTTTCAGGCACTTACCACTATTCTTCGCTGCATCCTCAGTTCGTTGTGACGCGCCGTGAAGGGAACGGCCAGCCCTCCCGCTTGTCCGAACAGCGAACCATCAATAGCTCAAGCATTCGTTCGCTAATCGGTACATGCAGGCGTGCTGCTCTGGTCTTTCCGCTCGGATTGAATAATCAATCGCTGACTCCAGTTGATGTTCTCACTCCGAATGCGAAAGACTTTTTCAGGTCGCATTCCCGTGTCCTGAATCACGATGAGGACATCCCTCATCGGCTGTTTAGCCACTGCAAGCAGCTTCGCCTCAGTTTCCGGATCGATGGTCAACTCTCGGCCCAATTCCTTCATCAGACTGACCGCCGGTGCCACGGCAAGCACTTTCCACTCCACCGCCTTGCGTAACAGCCTTCCTAGTGTGCGAAGTGCCTGATTCACGTAAGACGGGGAACCCGCCAACGCTAAGGAATCCAGTTCTTCTGTGGTGATTCGGTCCAGACTCAAGTGTTAAATGCATAAAGCTAAGCAAGATTGTCAAAAAGTAAACTGGCTTATGACTATCGGACCCGAGCCTGCGTTGACGCCGGGCTAGCCACGAGGTGACAGAACTGTTTCGAAAACGCAACCCGCGGGCTTTCGATATCACGTTTTTCATCCCGTAGAAATGATCAGGCCGAACCAAATTCGCGTCTTGATTCCTTCCAATACTTTGTGGCATTGTACGCATACTTTGGGGAGGGTCCCTGTGCGTGAACATAGTCTAGGTGTCAGGCTACCGTATTTAATCGTTTTAATACTGTTCACATTTGGCGCGATCATGGCGCGTGCGGATGTGACTGGCTCGATCACGGGCGTGGTCCGTGATCGTGCACAAGCGGTCGTGGCTGGTGCCAAGATACAGATCACGAACGTGCAAACCAACTTTACCGAGGTAACGACCTCGGCCGCGGACGGATCGTACCACTTCCTCGCCTTGACTGCAGGCGCTTACCAGATCACAGCAAACTCTGCTGGTTTCAGGCCCTACACAGCGACCGACATCACACTTCAGGTGAACGATCAACTGCGCATCGATATTACGTTGCAGGTTGGCACGGTAAAGGAAGAGGTCAGCGTTTCCGCCAATGCGGTCCACGTGGAATCCGAGAGCACGCAACTCGGAGACGTGATTGATTCACAAAAGATGCTCGCACTGCCGCTGAATGGCCGTAGTTATCTCGATTTGTTAGGCCTGCAGGCTGGTGTGGCGCCCAGCGGATCAGTGACTATCGGGGGTGACCGGCCGGTCTCGGGCTACCTTGGAAACGCTGGCAATGTCTCAGTGAATGGCCAGCGCGAGACAGCCAACGCGTTTCTGGTGAACGGGGGCGACGTCAGCGAGGGACGAAATCTTGGGGCCGGACTGGTTCCAAATCTCGATTCCGTCGAAGAATTTCGTCTTATCACCAACAGCTTCGACGCTGAATACGGAAAGTTCAGCGGCGCGGTAATGAACGCCATCACCAAGTCTGGCACGAATGGCTTCCACGGCGATGTTTTTGAGTTCCTGCGTAATGACGCGCTGGATGCCCAGAACTACTTCTTCTCCGGCCAGCCTAAGTCCGAGCTGCGACAGAATCAGTTCGGTTTTACAGCGGGAGGTCCATTCTGGAAAGGCAAGCTGTTCTGGTTCACGGATTATCAGGGAACCAGAATCGTGCAGAGCGCGGAAGTCAGCGACGTTCCCACGCCGAGTGCTGCCGAACTTGGCGGCCAGTTTGACCCTACGACCTTGACCGGTACGGTCGATGGCGGTCCCGGTCCCGCCGGCAGTTGTCCCGCCGTCGGCCGCGCCCTGCCTCGACTGGCCGACGACGCTTTCAAATAGATTAGGGTATACAGTCACAAACGGTGAGCAATACAGCTTCGCAGGCTGTAACTCGACGGCGGAATGCGTCTTTCCAGGCGGCCTAATTCCCAAAGCTGCGTGGTCGCCAGCAGCGATCGGAATTCTCCCGTACATCCCGGCTGCTAATAACAGCAATGGCACTTACTCGAACAATAGCCAAAGGAACACGATTACTGACAACAAAATCGGAGAGCGGGTCGACATTCAATAGTCGTGAAGACGGGCAACTGGTCTTTCTATTATCACTTTGACGACTCGACGGTGAACAGCGCCCTGCCGAGTGGCGGCGCAAGCGTGCCCGGCTTCCCCGCGGTGACGCCAACCCGCGCGCAAGAGTTCGTTATCAGTAACAATAAGACCATCGGACCCACCGCTGTGAACGAGGCTCGGATTACCTTCTTCCGTACGTCCACCCATCTGGACAACCCGAGCGGCGGCAAGGCGACGCTGGCATCTCTTGGTTTCGTGACCGGCGCCGGGACACTGGGCATCATTCCCGATGCTACACCTGGATTTCCAGAGTATGTTCCTCAGATTTATTTCAACAACTTCGCTATCGGCGCCCCGTCTCTGATCACATTCCAGCCCAACAATACCTACACGGCGTCGGACGGGTTTTCCAAAGCGATGGGCAAACATACGCTCAAGTTCGGCGGGGAGGCCCGCTATCTACAAGTGAACGAACGAAATTTAGCCAGCCAGGATGGTGCTTTTGTTTTCGATGGTACGATTACCGGCGTCGATTTCGCTGACTACCTGCTTGGAGCGGCAACGGGAGCCGGGAATGGCTATACTCAAGCGGCTGTACAGCTGCTTGATTCGCGCACGAGATATGGCGGCGCCTATGTGCAGGACTCATGGAAGGCAACTCCCAATCTGACGCTGAATTTGGGTGTTCGCTGGGAAGTGAGTATGCCCTGGTACGACACGCAGGGAAGGATCCAGACCTGGGTTAAGGGCGAGCAGTCAACGGTCTTTCCGACTTCCCCCCGAAGGTCTGGTATATCCCGGCGATCCAGGCATTCCCAAGACACTGGCGCCGACCCGATACAACAATTTCGGACCGCGCCTTGGCCTCGCTTACTCTCCAAGCTTTAGCGATGGAGTGTTGGGTAAAGTTTTTGGCGGGCCGGGCAAATCCAGCATCCGTGCTTCGTATGGCTTGTACTACACGTCGGTCGAGGATTTGAATCTTTTCTATGAAGTGGGAGACGCTCCCTTCGGCTTGTACTGGACCAGTCCGGGTTCCGTTGACTTCTCCGAGCCCTTCCGAAATCGGCTGGATGGAGGCACCGACGGCGAGGGACAGCGCTTCCCGTTCACCGTTCCGATCGCGGGCAGCCCGGCAAATAAGACGCTGAATTTCGGGATTTACGAGCCGATGTCCTATTTCCCGGGATACGACATTCATAATCGGCTCCCGTACGCTGAGCACTTCAATTTCTCGATCCAGCGTGAGTTGTCCAAATCCACCGTCTTAACTGTGTCCTACGTGGGCACGGAGGGTCATCGGCTCATCGCGCAGACCGAAGCGAACCCGGGCGATGCCGCGTTATGTATGCAGCTCACTGCGCAAGGGTATACCGATGCATCGAGCGGTGCACCCGGGTGTGGGCCGAACGTTGAACAGGACACTTTCACTCTGGGCGCAAATACGGTTTACGGCACCAGGGACAGTCTGCTTAATCCGAACGTCTGCAATAGTCCCTTCGGGCCAATCCCTATGCTTTGGTTTTGGCAACACCTTCACCAAGCTGGTGGCGAATTCCATTTACCACTCTGGAGAGGTGACGGTCCAGCGTAAAGCGGGCGATGTAACATTTCTGGCTGCGTATACGCTCGCGAAAGCCATAGACGATTCCTCTGCCTTCGGCGAACTGATCAACTTCTCAAATGCCAAACTTAGCCGTGGTCTGTCGTCGACGGACGTGCACCAGAACTTTGTGGTCAGCTATGTCTGGCAGATGCCGTTCCATCAGTTTTTCCATGGCTTGCCGAGGCTTGCGAACGGGTGGCAACTGCAGGGTATCACCCGATTCGCGACGGGATTTCCGATTCAGATGGGCCAAGGGAATCCCGTGACCAACCCTTTACTCTGTCCCGGGTTGGCGCAGCCGACGCCGATACCGTGCCAGTGAGACAGCTCGCTTACTGGCAGTCCCTCCACTGATATGCCGAATGTCGTCGGGACGGATTCACAACTACAACCCTCGCAAATACCCCCGGCACGTTCGACATATTTTAACCATGAGCGCATTCACCGCGACTGACTGCGTTTTCATCAATGGGACTATGCCAAGCCCTGACTGCGGAACTTTCGGGACAGCGAACCGCCGATTCTTTCACGGCCCGGGATTCAACAACACCGATTTGGGCATGTCGAAGATGATTCCACTCAATGAAGCGATGCACTTCGAGATTCGAGGTGAATTCTTCAACATCTTCAACCACGCGCAATTTAACAACCCGGCCGGGGACATCAGCAGCAGCACCTTCGGCAACGTTACAAGCGCCCGCGACCCGCGCATTGGGCAGGTCAGTGCGAAATTTGTCTGGTGATATCGAAAGCAACGATTCGGGCGGAGCTGAATGTGCTTCGCCCGCAGCGTTCGGCTTCCCCAGGAATCAATTGGTCTTGCCGCCAGACCGACACATGCTAGGCTGTGACCATGAGGGTCCGGCTGCTTTTGCTGTGCATATTCGCAGCGCCGTGCTTTGCGCAGACAGCTGAGAGCTACCGTCAGCAGGCCATCGAGGAGTCCCGCCAAAAATCCTGGGACCAGGCGATTGCGAACTACCACAAGGCACTGGAACTTGAGCCGAACGATGCCTTAACCCATTACAACTTGCCCTCGCGCTTAAATACAAAGGCGAGTCCCGGCAAGCGGTTGACGAGTTTGAGGCCGCGTTGCGCCTCAAACCAAAGTGGGCCGATGCCGAATACGGATTGGGCGCCGCCAGGTACGATCTTCACGACCAACCTGCCGCCACAAAGGAACTGCAGACTGCCATACGGCTCGACCCCGCAAACGCCGCAGCACATCGGCTGCTGTCGCGCATTTATCTGGAGCAGAACAATCCTTCGTCCGCCAAGACTGAACTTCAGCGAGCGATCGCATCGAAGCCCTCCGCAGAACTTTACACTGAGTTGGGGCTGACCGAAGGGCAGCTTGCCAATCTTCCCGGTGCAGCGGTTGCGTTTAGACATGCCCTCCAGTTGAATCCGCGGCTTACGACGGCACACGTGCTTCTGGGTGTCACGCTGCGCCGCCAAGGCGATCACACTGCCGCTTTAGCGGAATTTCGCAAAGCGGTGGCTGCCGATCCTGGTGATCCCCGAGCACAATTCAATCTTGGAAAAGAACTGAAAGCTGGCGGCGACCTGGTAGGCGCCATCGCGGCTTTCCAGCGCGCCATCGAGCTGAAACCTGACTACGAAGACGCGCATTACAACCTCGGTATCGCCCTGCATGCCCAGGGCCAGACGGAAGCCGGACAAAAGGAGCTGAACGACATTAGTGGGCTGCGGCAGTTCCGTGCGCGCTTGGCGGAGGCGAAATTACTTACTCTTCAGGGCGTAAATGCGCTGCAGGACCAAAAACTCGACGACGCTGTTGGTTTCTTTCAAAAGGCCATTGAGAAGGGTCCCGAGCTGCCGACCGGCTACTACTACCTGGGCCTCACATGGGAGCGCAAGGGTGACGCCGAGCAGGCTCTGACCGCGTTCGAGAAATCACTGGAGCTGAAGCCGGACTATGCGCAGGCCCACTCGAGCCTCGGCCTGCTCTACTGGCGTCAGAACGAGCAAACGCACGCGCTCGAGGAATTCCGGCAGGCAACCATGTGCGATCCTGATCTGGCGGAGGCGCACTATAACCTTGGTTTGGCCCTGGCGCAATCGGGCAAATTGAACGAAGGCATCCGCGAACTGAAAGAAGCGATCAGTCTCAATTCGGAGTACACCGACGCGCGGGTTCAGCTTGGGTTGGCGCTCAGCCAGAAAAACGAGATCACCGGCGCTGCAAATGTATTCCGTGAGCTGGTGCGACGCGATCCGAACTTCGCGGAGGGTCACAACAATCTCGGATTAGTGCTGTTGCAGGCTGGCAACGTTCAGGCTGCGCAGAAGGAGTTTGTTGATGCGGTGCGGCTTAAGCCGAGGTACGCGGAAGCGCACTACAATCTGGCGTTGGCGCTACAACAGGAAGGAAATGAAGCAGAATCGCACGCAGAATTCAACAAAGCCTACGAGATTGCGCCGGAGTTGAAAGACGCGCCGCACCCATAACGGTGGCCCGGTTTTTGAGTGCGGCAAAAAGTGGGTTAAATGGCGAGCCAATCGGTGGCAGGGCGGAGCATCCAGGCAGATTCTCCCTCCGCCAAAGTAGCAGATTCCAATTAGCAGATTTGAACTAGCAGGCTCTAAGCCTAGGCATGCAGGTTTCTTCAAACTGCAAGTCGATGCACACCATCCTGTACCGCGGACTTGGAGCGACCCCCGTAAGCTGCTAATAGCGCTGGTCTTATGGGGAATTTTGCCGGCGGTGAGGATGGAACGGCAGATGCTTACGTGAGCAATGTCGGTAAAGTCGATTAACACAATAGACTTTATTGCAGGAGTGCCGGGACCACAAAAATCCCGCAACCAATGACTTGGTGCGGGCGATCTGTCTGGCTGGCACACTTGCCGCAAGAAAGGGTCTGATTCCGTCAATCGGACGTCTGACGTTCCCCTGGGTTTAAGCGATTTAGCAGTCTCTTGATGGTGAATGTCAGGTTTAATTTCTCAGATAATACAAGTAATTTAATAGTGATAGTGGGGTATATTTGGGGAACGCCTGTACGCAATTCATCGGAACCAAAATTGAGGATGGCGGTCCCGGTTCCTCCGATTGCGAACGGTTTCTGTGGCGCTTCTGCGATGTATTGTTCGAGCAAAACTACAAAAGGAGAGAATTTGGATTTTATGAAATCGAATAAGAACCTGTTTCTCACGGTCCTGACGCTGGTGGCAATCTCAGCCGGCGCCTGGGCACAAACTTCAGATTCAACCGCACCACCGCCAAAGAAGAAGCACAAGTCCGTAGCGGCGCAGCAAGCCGTGACCGCGGCTGACGTCCAAGAGTTGAAAGACGCTTTGGCAGCGCAGCAGGAGCAGATCCGCGAACTACGGGAGGAACTGCATCGCAAGGATCAAGCGGTGCAGCAAGCGCAATCGGCGGCCACCGACGCATCGGGGAAGGCCGAGGCCGCTCAAGCGCAAGCCGCGCAGCAGCAACAGGCCGTCACTCAGGCCGTGACTGCTGTAACTGAAGTGAAGAGCGAGGTCGCCGACCTCAAGACCACCTTCAACACCGGGGCGCTTGCGCTGCAGCAGACGCAGAAGACCATCGACGAGACATTTCAGAATCCGCTGTCGCTCCACTACAAAGGCATCAGCATTTCGACCACCGGCTTTATCGCCGCCGAATTCGTGCGGCGTTCGCGTGAGTTGGGAGCTGATATTACGACCCCGTTCAATTCGCTTACCCTGCCCGGCGCTTCGCAGAGCAATCTGCCGGAGTTCTTCGGCACCGCCCGCCAGTCGCGGCCTACACTCTTTGTCACGGGCCGTTTGAAGAATGTGGAGCTTTCCGGCTACCTGTCGGCTGACTTCCTTTCTGCCGGCGTTACCTCCACCGCCACGCAGACCAACAGCTACACTCTGCGTCTCCGCCAGGCATGGGCCCAAGCCAAGTTTGACAATGGCTGGAAATTCCTGGGCGGCCAGATGTGGAGCCTGGTGACCGAGGGCAAGGCGGGAATCGCGCCCAGCGACGACATAGGCAGAGTGAACGATGCCCGGCCCACGACCATTGATCCGGGTTACAACGTCGGGTTTACGTTTGCACGCCAGTACGGGATTCGCCTGACTAAGGACATCAGCGACAAGGTGTCGGTCGCATTCGCCGTGGAGAACGCGCAAGGCACGCTTACCACGCATGGCAACGCGGCCAATTTCCTGCTCGGCGAGGCCGGAGCCAGCAACTCGTATAACACTACCTCCAACTACACGGCCAATCCTTCGCCGGATCTCATCGCCAAGATCGCTTTCGATCCTGGCTTCGGGCATTACGAAGTCTACGGCCTGGCAGACCGGTTCTCCGACCGCGTGTTCCCTTGCTACGATTTCGATAGCCCGGGCTGCCCTGGCGGCCTGACCGCGCCCAGCGTGATCGGCGCCTACAACGTCTCGAAAGAAGGCGGAGGGGTCGGCGCCAACGCACGCTGGACGGTTGCAAACAAGCACATCGTGTTCGGCTTGCACGCCTTTGGGGGCAGCGGAGTGGGCCGTTACGGAGCGGCACAGCTTTCCGATCTGTCGATCAATGGCGACGGAAGGGTTCACTTGATCAAAGAGTCCCAGGGTCTGGGTACCCTCGAGTGGCACGGCAAGAAACTCGATATCTATGGCTATGTGGGTGGGGAGTATGCCGCCCGGACCTATAGCAAAGATCCATATTTCGTATCGCAGAACGCGACGACGGGGTTGTGGTCAGTATCGGCAACGCCGGTGACTGTCGGCTACGGCGCTCCGAACTTCAACAATACTGGTTGCTACATCGAAACCGTTCCTACATCCAACTCCGGCTTTGCTCCGGGAGCACTCGGCAAGTGCACGGGCGACACACGGGCAATCGCGGAGGGCACGACCGGCTTCTGGTACACCTTCTACACCGGGCCCAAGGGCAGGTTCCGGTTCGGAACGCAGTACTCCTACGTGACGCGGGACACCTGGTCGGCGACGGGCGGCGAACCACACGGACTGGACTCGATGGTCTTCACATCGTTTCGCTACTACTTGCCATAAACAGAAAATGGTCCCGCGTCGGTGTTCGACGCGTGACCACGCAGACGCGGGACCAAGCAGACTGCAACAATTTTCAAGCTTCTGAGGGGCGCCTTCCCTTCAGAATCGCCGCCGGCCCGGTTTTGGCTACTCTCCTTTTCCGAGCCGGCGGTGCTGTTTTTTGCGCGGGCAGTTTCCTCGAATCGAGTTTCCTCGTATCCAGTTTCCTCGAATCAATCGCGGACAGGCGCTTGCAGAGCTATCTGACGGCGGACAAAATATTTTAGCGTCGAGTCGCTAGTTCTGTTCGTAGTGGCTCGATTTTCGCCTCAGTCGGACGTCATTCTGAGCGCGGCGACAGCCGGGTGAGGGACCTTGCGCCGGCCGACGCTGTTGATGTCGTGGACGAGAATTCCCGCGCTTCCTGCAGTGCCGGTGCTCCTCGCATCTGCACAACCCATGTTTGGGCTTCGTAAGGTCCCTCCGGAGCGCTGGGCGCGCTCCTGCGGGATGACATCGGTCGGTGAGACCGCCAGTGCGCAACCTCAAATCGAGCCAGTCCAACCGTCGGCGGCCGTTATTGTTGGCTCAAAAGCGAAAGCCGCATCGCGGTGGATGCGGCTTCGGTTTTCTCTCGGCAGTCTGACTACGGAAGGTAGTACCGGAAGGAAGTGAAGATCATGAAGTCCAGCCCGTGGGGCGAGTTGCTGACCCCCACCGGAGCTGTTCCTGACCACGCGTAGCGGCTTACGTAGGAGAACTGCGGTCCCCACTGGATGCGGCCGCGGTTCACTTTGTCTCTTGATCCGTCGTAAGGCTTGAACCACAAACCGACGGTGCCTTCGAGAAGGGCGCGGGTGTCTGCTGTGCAACTGACTAAGCTGCCTGGGAGGAATCCGGCTCCGTTCGCAGGACCGGTCTCGGTATAGCAACCGGAATTGCTGAACGATGGCGATCCGTAACCCACATACTTGAGCGTAATCGGATCCAGATCGCTGCGCGGCTGGCATACTCTGCGCCGCCGTTCAGATAGATATCCAGTTTCGGTCCGTGCCACTCTACCGTTGCCAATCCCTGGAGGCTCTTGATCAGGTACAGCGATCCGTCGGCCTTAACCGATGCATCGGGAAGTCCGCCGGTTCCGTAGCGGCCTTCTCCGCTGCCGCCGAAGCCATGCAATCCAAAATCTAGATGCTTGTCAGCAAATGACCAGCGGGCATTCGCTCCGAAGCCTCCGCCGTTTTTCGTGGAGTTGAAAGCCCCCAACGCATTGGGCGCCACTGCGGTCGCCGAGCCGCAGGGCGCCCCGGCGAAGTAGTCTTCGCAGGGAAATACGCGGTCCCGGAAGCTGCTGAATACTCCGAAGACCTCGTAGTGTCCAAAGCCCGGCTCAAACGCCAGCTTCGCAATGAAGTCAGGCGACGGGTTGAAGGAATAGCTGGCAGCCGGGGTGCAAGTGGTAACGCCGCTGGAGCTGGTGCTGCAAGTGGTGATGCCGCCGTTGTAGAGGCCGCCGCCGGCGCCGGCAGAGCCGACCAGGAAGTTGGCAGCGTTGTTGTGCGTGGTGACCGTGGCCTGGGCGTTTTCCATCGATGCGCCAAACCAAACCTTGTTGTTGAAGTTCTTCACCAGACGCAATCCATACTGCCGAGCCCAACTGAAGCCGACGGTATACTGCGGGTCGATAGTCATGGGAACGGCTTCTGTGCGATTGTCCATCCCGTGTTTGGTTTCGGTGACCAGGCTCCACATCTGGCCGCCGGTGATGCTCCATCCGCTGTTAAATGCAGCCTGACCCCACACCTGCCGTTGGCGAAGCGTATAGCTGTTGCTTTCGTTGTTATTCGAAGTGATACCGGCGGAAAGAAAATCAGCCTCGTAGTAGCCGGAGAGTTTGGCGCTCGCCAGTTTGCCTTCGGCCAGCATGGAAATTCGCGACTGGCGGCCCGTTCCGAAGAATTCTGACATGTTGCTTTGAGAAGCGCCGGGCATGGTCACAGAGTTGAACGGCGTGTTGATATCAGAGCCGAGCGCCCGCGAACGCCGCACAAATTCAGCCGCCAGAAATCCGCCCGGAGTGATCGTGATCCCCTTATAGCGCAGCGCGATGAGGGCTGTCCTGCGCTGTGTTCACGGTCTTCTGGGTTTCCTGCAAGCTGAGCGCGGTATTGGTGACGTTCGTCTTCAGGTCGGCAACGTCACTTTTTACTTCCATGAAAGCTTGCTGCTGCTGGGCGGCCTGCGCCTGGGCGGCGTCGGCCTTGCCGGAAGCGTCGGCTGCCGCGGTCTGGGCCTGCTGCACGGCTTGATCCTTACCGCGCAGTTGCTCTCGCAGTTCGCGGATCTCTTGCTCCTGCCGCTGCCAGGGCGGCTTGCTGCGCGGCAATGGCGTCCTTCAATGCCTGCACATCTGCCGCGGTCACGCGGCAGCCTTGGTTTTCTTGGGTTTGGACGTCGCATCCGTTTGCGCCACCAGCGACGTTGCCAGAAACAGAACTACGCATGACATCCACGCGAATTTCATCAGACTCTCCTTAATTTGTTGACTCGATTGCAATCGCCTTAAATGCAGTTGCAGGACCCGGCAGGTTTATTGCTGCGTTTCTTTATTTGTTTTAGCGACCTCTTTCACTGCCGGCATGAACTCAGCGCAAGCGAACAGAATTCCGCGGCAGGCCGGATCGATATCCCGCTCGAATAGATGTTCTGGTTCTAGCGGTGGCATGTTACAAGGCGGTTACAAATTAGTGAATTTCTGATGAATGGCCGGGGAGCAGAATGGGATTCACGAAGGCCGTGGTCAACACACTCGTCAGGCTTGCAGTCAATGCTTGCTATTGTCCGATGGAACCGTTCCTGTGCACACGCCCGCCTTGAAAGAAGCGGTGTTGCACCATGCTGTGGCCAAGCAACAGGAAGAGGACCGCTAAAAGCACCGCAAACAGAAGCTTTCCGATTCCGAACGAAGGTGGCTCCGGTTCCGGAGGGGGTGTCGTGTTCGGAAAATCAGTTGTCATCTGGGCTACCTCGATTGCAAACTCAGGTCGCAGCCATAGATGCGCCACTCCTATGATCGGTCATTTCCCGCCACTATTCAAATTCTTTGCTGCCATTGTTGTCCTGACGTGGGCTCTCGACTGGGCCCGCCGCGCCGAAACGATCAGAAGGTGAAACGACCACCGACTGTCGGAGCAAAGTTGTTGTCGGAGTTATAGGGGACGCCGGGGCCATGAGGAATGGCGATGGCCAGACCGCCGCTCACCTAGGAATACGCAATTCCGGCAAAACCGTCGAAACGCTTGGTGAAGTGATGATTCACATAGAGCGACCCCTCGTTGAGGGTGCCCGCGCAGGAAGCTGCGGAAACCGGCTGGGGCGAGCAGGCCGGCGGAAGGCGGAAGTCGTTCTGCCGCTGTTGATACCAGGCGAAAGTGAAGTCGGTTTTGCTGCGGTAGGTGTACTTCGCGCCCGTCCACCAGATATTCACCAACTTTTCGGAATCAAGATTGTTGTCTTCGACGCCGCTCATGAAATAACCGCCCTGGTCCGAGGCGCCAACGCCCAACGGGTTCTTCGGGTTGTTCTGCCAGATGTATTCATAGCCGGCAAAAACCTTGAACGGGTCCCACGCATACTTGGCAGCGACCATGATTGCGTAGTTGTCGGTCACGATGCCATATACGGTGTCGTTCGGGTCGATCAGATTGGTTCCGGTAATTTGGGTTTGTGTTGATGCTGTCAGTGGTCGACTGATAGGGCGCCGACAGACTCTGAGGCCCAAGCAAAGGGTTCAAGACGCTGATCGCCTGGTTGTAATGTTGGAAGACAATGTCGGCGGAGAACTTGCCGTGAGTTCCGCCGAGATCGAATCCATAGGCGTTGTTATGCGCCGATTCCGGCGTACAGGTGGTGGATCCAGTCCAGCCTGCGCGCGGCCGAGTAGCAGCCGCCATTACCATCGGCGAATTTATACATCGCGCCGAAATGGACCGGGCCAACGGTGAGGCGATACTTCAGGGCGGCGTCCCAACGGCTGTCCTCGGTGTCGCCGCCGCCGGCCATCGTGCCGTTATATCCAATGTAGGAAAAGGCATAGGAGCCGCTGGCCGGATCGTAAAGGAGCATCGCATCGGTGCCGAGAGAGCGTTGCCGACCGAAGGTCAGAGTGCCGAAATGCGCGGACGATACACCGCGCATAGTATTCGTCATTGAAGGGTTGGCCCGCGCGCGCGCCGTCGATGGCTATCGAATAGCTGCTCCTGGGAAGGCCGTTGTTGATGATGTCGGTCTTTGACGCGTTGGCGAGCAGGCCAGACTGCGGATTGATGCCACTGGAAGCGTTGAACACAACCGACCAGCCGGGCAGAAACTCTTCCTTGCCCCTGATGCCGAAACCGGTCTGCGACAGATTGTTCGGCGCGACCAGGAACCGGTGTTGATAGCCGTTTCGGTTCACCAGAGATTCGCCCTCATAGTTATAGCCGTTTTCCGGCAAGCCATGGCTAACATAGCCGATGCCGACGTCATACGCGCCGTACAGCGTGATGCCGTGCCAGGTCAGCGCGCAATCGGTGGTGGCGAACTCGCGGCCGCTCGCGCAGGCGTCGGGGGCCCTCAGCTGCATCTTAATGTCGACCGTGGTGTCCTGGCCAACCGCCAGGCTGATTCCCATGCGCGTTTCCTCGCCGAACCCTTGTTTTGCCGTTCGAATCTCGAAGCTCCCCGGACGCAGGCCGGAAGCTTGATAGTGCCCCCCGCGGTCGGTTGTGATCGTGCGCGTTGCTCCTGTGTCGACGTTCCTGATGGTCACCGCGACATCGCGAAGGGGTGCGCCGGCTTGGTCCGTCACCACGCCGGAAACGCTCGCTCCCGTTTGGGCCCACATGGGGAACGTAGAGAGACAGAAAACGATTGCGGCGAAAAGCAAAGCGACCTTGCGCAAGGGATCCTCCAGTAGCAACGATTGGGCCCAAGAACCGAAAAGTGTACATCACATACGGTTACGTTGTCGAAGCCTATACGGATATCAAGCCTATATGGATATCAACAGCGAACAACGGATTTCCGGGATCGGTCCGCGAGCTCAGCAGGTTGACCGTGGCTTCGTGTTGACTGTAGGATTTCGTTCCGATGAATTTCTTCCGATGAAGAAGGACGGCCAATCCGAGCGCAGGAAAGACGAGTTGCTGAAGCTCCGTGACGCGGCCTTACAGCTGGGCATCAGTTTTCCAACCATCAAGCAATGGATTTACAAGAAGAAGATTCGCAGTGTCCAGACTGTGGGTGGACATCATCGGGTCCCGCAAAGTGAGCTGGACAGGCTGCTTTTCAGGACGCGAGGCAGAACCGAGAAGGAACGCAAACTGGTCGTGCGCCGCGTCAGCGGACGGAATCAGCTGGTGGGACGAATCGATTCTGTTCGGATTAGCGGTCTGATGGCGGAAGTAAGGATTTCGATTGGCGACCAGCAAATCACGTCGATTATTACCGCCGGTTCTGCGCGAGAAATGCAGCTAAAGCCGGGGCAGACTGCCGCCGCGCTTATTAAAGCCACCGAAGTGATGATTCTGCGCGTTTGATTATTAAAGTTGGCTGTTCTTTGCCTCCCAGCCATCGAGCGAGGAACCTACCTTTTGGAGAGCTTCGCTGGGGCGATGGCCGTCGGGGGATATCATCTGGCCCTTCAGGTACCAAGAGTGTAGGATACGCTGCAGCGGCAAAGAAGCGGGACCCCGCCCGGCTTGCAGTCTTGCTCACTTTCTAACGCCTTCTTTGGAGGCGCATGTCGATTTCATCGCAGATACGTCAACTACCCGGTGGTTCCCGCAAATGCGGGATCAGTATTGGTGTGTCCGCGAGGGCGCTACCCCTGTTCGTCTTGGGTATCGTGTGCTGCAGTGGAGTTGCTCGAGCGCAGGCGGCAGTGCAGCCGCCCGTGCAATCGCAAGTCCCCACTTCGGCCGCTCAGCCCCCTGCACCGGCGCCTGCATCCACTTCTGCGACTCAACCTTCCGTGGCTCATCCTTCGGCACAAGCGAACACTGCGGAGATGAACTCGCGCGACGAGCCTACCACTTTCAAGGTGAATGTCCGGCTGGTGCTGGTGCGCGTGGTCGCGCGCGACGCCAAGGGACACGCGGTTGGAAGTCTGCACAAGGAAGACTTCCAGCTGTTCGACAAAGGCAAGCCTCAGGTGATCAGCCAATTCTCCGTGGAGCAGCCCGGGGCGCAGGTGGCCTTGGCGAGCAAGAGCAGCGAGCCGATCGCCGGCGAAGCTCCGGCAGAAAAAGGAAAGACGCCAGACGTTCCCGAGCGCTTTATCGCCTTCGTTTTTGACGACGTGCACTTGAAGTTCGGAGATCTGGCGCAAGTGCGCGCCGCCGCCGACCGTCATCTGGCCACGCTGCTGCCGACTGACCGGGTCGCCATCTTCTCAACCTCGGGCCAGACCATGCTGGATTTCACCGATGACCGCGCGCAGTTGCACGCGACCTTGCTGCGGCTGCAGCCGCGCCCCGCTACCAGCACCGGGCTGCAGGGATGCCCCGATGTCAACTACTACCTGGGCGACCTGATTGAGAATAAGCACGATATTCAAGCGACTGACCTGGCCACGCAGGACGCGCTGTATTGCAGGTTCAACGGAGATCAAAGTTTTCTGCATCAAGCGCAGCAGGAAGCGAAGACTGCAGCGAGCCAAGCGGTAATCAATGGCGAAACGGAAAGCCGCCTCGCGCTCGGCGTGTTGAAGGACATTGTTCGCAGGGTTGCTCTCATGCCCGGCCAACGGAGTGTAGTCCTGGTGTCTCCAGGGTTCCTTACGCCGCAGCTGGAAACCGAATATATGGAGCTGATCGACCGCGCCCTCCGGTCTCAAATTATTATTAATGCGCTGGACGCACGCGGGCTCTATACGATAGTTCCGGGCGGTGACGCCTCCACTCCCGGAACCGCAGGTATTGGCGCTCAATTTATGGGGCTCAAAGTCCAGTACCAGAGCGCGAGCGCTTCGGCAGAGTCCGACATAATGGCAACCCTGGCGGACGGCACCGGAGGGACGTTTTTCCAAAACAACAACGATCTCGACGAGGGACTTCGACGAGTCAGTACCGCGCCGGAATACTACTACGTGCTGGGCTTCACACCCCAGAACCTGAAACTCGACGGCAACTTTCACGGCTTGAAGGTCACGGTGAAGAGTCCTGAAAAGCTGACCATCCAGTCGCGGCGAGGCTATTTTGCTCCCAAACACGTGGCGGACCCAACGCAGGAAGCCAAAGAAGAAATCGACGATGCGCTGTTTTCCCAGGAGGAATTGCACGATCTTCCTGTGGGGCTGCACACTCAGTTTTTCAAATCCAGCGAGGCCGATGCCAAGCTGACCGTGCTGGCTCACGTCGACGTAAAGCAATTGCGTTTTCGAAAAGCGGAAGGTCGAAACTGGAACGATCTGACGGTGGTTTCCGCGCTATTCGACCGCAATGGAACTTTTCTGCAGGGTAGCGAGAAAACGCTGCAAATGCGTTTGAAAGATGAAACACTGCAAAACAAGCTGGGCTCGGGAATCACCATGCGGGCCAGTTTTGACGTGAAGCCCGGAAGCTATCTGGTGCGCCTGGTGGTGCGGGATTCAGAAGGAAGGCTGATGTCAGCCGAAAACGGCGCGGTAGAGATTCCGTAAAAGTCTGTGGAGGTGAGTATGCGAGTTCGACGACTGGTTCTCATGGTCGCAGTAAGCTGTTTCGCCAGCGGGTGGATGATCTGGCAGCAACCCGCGCCCGTTTTCGCCGCGCCGGCGCCACAGCAGCCCGCCAGCGACGCCAGCGCAATCCACGTAGAGACTCGATTGGTGCTCGTGGATACCGTGGTCACCGACAAGAAGGGCGGCTACGTCCGCGACCTTGCCGCCAAGGATTTCAAAGTGTGGGAGAACGGGAAAGAGCAGGCCATCACCACGTTTTCGTTCGAGGAGGATTCCGCCTCGCCTGCGAAAAACCAGAAGCGCTACATGGTGCTGTTCTTCGACAACTCCACCATGGATATGGGCGACCAGGTGCGCGCGCGACAAGCAGCCGCGCAATTCATTGACGCCAACGCCGGGCCCAACCGCCTGATGGCCGTGATTGACTTTGGTGGCAGCGTGCACATCGCGCAAAACTTCACTGCCGATGCGGAACGCCTGAAGCAAGTGGTGAGTGGCGTGAAAGGATCGTCCGTTTCTCCCAACGCCGCCCCGGTGGAAGTTGCCTCGCTGGGTGCGCCACCCGTGCCATCTTTGCTGGGGATGAACAACCCGGAAGCGGATTTTGGCGCGCACACCGTCATGCTCGCACTGCGCAGCCTGGCCAAGAATCTGGGCAGCATTCCCGGGCGCAAGACTCTCGTCATGCTGACCTCCGGCTTCCCTTTGACGGCGGACCGGCAATCGGAATTGACCGCGGTGATTGACACCTGCAATAAAGCCAACGTCGCGGTGTATCCCATCGATGTTCGTGGATTGGTAGTCCCGGAGATGACGGCGCCGCATTCCATGCTCCGGCATTCCTCTTCCGAGTCGGCTCGCATCATACCGGCCGCGCTGAGTTACGGCGTGGGTTACGCAGGAAGTCCGGCTGATGGCTATCCATTCCTACGGTTTGCGCCCTTTGTGACCGCGTGGGCTGAGCCGCCGCAACACGGAGGCGGAGGTGGTGGCGGCGGAGGCGGAGGTGGCGGCGGCGGGCACGGTGGAGGCGGCACGGGCGGTGGTGGGACGGGTACAGGCGGCACGGGCGGAGGTGGTCACGGTGGTACCGGCGGAACTGGAGGCACTGGCACTGGTGGAACAGGTGGAACCGGCGGACACGGAGGTACTGGTGGAACCGGCGGCACCGGCGGCAGGGGTGGCACAGGTACCGGCGGTCTGGGAGCAACATCCCTCTACAACCAGCCGCGGCAGATTGTTCCGCAGTTTCCTGAGTCGGCAACCACCAACCAGCAGGTGCTCTACCAACTGGCCGATGGAACTGGCGGCTTCGTCATCGTCAACACCAACGATTTGCTTGGCGGCCTGGAGAAGATCGCCAAGGACCAATCGCAATACTACGTTCTCGGCTACAAACCGGCTGAATCGCAGGAAGGGAATTGCTACACGCTGCGCGTCAAAGTCGACCGTGGCGGGACCAATGTCCGTTCCCGCAGCGGCTACTGTAACGTTCGCCCTCAGGATCTGCTGGCAGGGAATCCTATCGAGAAGGATCTGGAGAATCACGCTGCCGGCGAACTGGCGGGAAACGTTACGGCCGCCATGCGAGCTCCGTTCTTCTACACCTCTCCAAATACAGCGCGGATCGACCTGGTCGTCGAGATTCCCGCCGACGCTATAAAGTTCGAGAAAGTGAAAGGGAAGCAGCATTCCGCACTCAACGTCCTCGGAATCGCTTACAAGCCGGACGGCACGGTCGGCGCGCGTTTCAGCGATACCGTGAACCTCGATTTCGATGGCAAGAAAGAAGTGGAGGAGTTCCAGAAGCGGCCTTACCACTACGAAAACCAATTCGAAGCCGCCTCGGGCCAGTACAACCTGAAAGTTGTGTTCAACTCCGGCAGCCAGAGTTTCGGAAAACTGCAGATGCCCGTGGTGATCGATCCTTATGACGGCAAGCAGTTCAGCTTGAGTGGGCTGGCTCTTACCAACGAAGCCCATCGCATTTCCGATTCGCCGCCGTCGGGCATGGACGGCCTCCTGCTTGATGACAAAAAACCGCTGGTGGCCTCAGGCATGCAGATTGTGCCTTCGGCTACGAACGATTTCAAGAAGACTGACAATGCCGGAGTCTATTTGGAAGTCTATGCGCCGTTGCTGGTCAGCGCCACACCGCCGAAGGTGCTTCTTGAACTTAGAATCTTGGATCCCAAAACGAAGGAACAGAAGGCGACGACGGGCCTCATCAACATTGCCGCTGCGATGCAACCGGGCAGTCCTCTGATCCCGATCGCGCTCAAGCTGCCCATCGCTACTCTTGCTCCTGGCGCCTATCAGGTCGAACTGAAAGGCCAGGATTCAGCAGGGAACTCGACCAACATTCGCACGGCAGATTTTGAGGTGGAATAGATTTGCTGAAAGGGCTGGGCATCCTGGTGTTCAGGCTATACTTGCCGAAACTGTGCGCAGCCCCGCACCAGCCCGCCGATGGAACGTGTCTCCGTTGTTGAAGATGGCGTTATTTGTTCTCTGGATGCTGGGCCCGGCGTGGCTGCATTCGCAGACCATCTCTGGGACCATCCAGGATTCATCAGGTGCGGTCATTGCCGGGGCGCGGATCGAGATCACCGGCGGCGATCTCGCACAGCCTATCCTGCTTTCCTCGGACGCAGTCGGAAAATTTGCATCCGCCGACCTGAAACCCGGAACGTATTCGGTCCGCGTCACGCAGGAAGGTTTCGCGCCCCTGATAAAAATTGTCGATTTGCAGGGCGCTGTTTCACTGCAACTTAGTCTTACCATCGCCAAAGCGGAAGTGAACATCTCCGTCGGCGGAAAGAGTCAGGCTTTCGCCAACTCTGATCTGGTCTACCGGCAACTGCGCGAGGTCGGGCTGGGTCAGACTTTTCGCTTCGACAATTTCACTCTGACGTGGGACGCAGCGACCTTCCATTTCCTGAAAGGCACGCTCACACTTCTGAGTCCGGTGAATGGAGTGGTCACCGGCGCCATTTTCATCGGGCAGGGGCAATTCAATCTAAAGCCCGTCACCAAACTCGACGCCTGCGAACTGACTCGCCGTGCCGGCGCGGCCGAGTTCAACGAAGATTTCAGCCAGGCGGTTTTCCGGTTCACTAGAGACGGTCGCTTGAATTTTCTTCCTGGGCTTGGGGATCGAGTGGAGACGACCGACGCAGTTGCGGTCTTTCGCTCCTGGAAAGAGAAGATGCGCCAGCGCCGGGAAATACCGGAGGGCTTTACCCAGTATATGTTGCAGGGGGAGACCATGGACAACGTGGACGCCGATATTCTGGCCGCTGTCTACAACCCTTCGCATCCGGAATTCTTCAACGCCTATCTCCGCGGCAACAAGCACAAAGATCTCCGTTTTTTCCTGAGGAGACGCGTGGGTGCGGTGCCGCAGATGGATTCACCCGAAGAAGTCGCTCTCATCAACTACGATCCGGAAAGCCTAGACGACGGCGTGTGGTACCTGTCGCACCTGAAATCGGAATACGCCAACCACACCGCCAGTTCCAGTGAGGATCGCCGCCTGTTTGCCACGCGGCGCTACGAGATCGAGACCGTCATCGCCAAGAACCGACATTTGTTTAGCACTGCTACGATCACTTTCCAGTCGCTGGTGGCAGGAGAGAGAGTGCTGAAATTCGGCTTGTTGCCAAATCTCCGGGTCTCGCGCGTTACCGACGAGCAGGGCCAGGATCTTTATTTCATTCAGGAGAGCCGCAAGGAGGATGGTTCGTTCTACGTGATCCTTCCGCAGGCGCCGCCGCTCGGCAAGGAACAATCCATCAGCGTCGAGTATGCGGGCGACAAGGTTCTGGAAGAAGCTGGAGAGGGAAGTTTTTATGTGAGCGCCCGTTCGTCCTGGTATCCGAACCTGAACGGATTCGGCGAACGCGCGTTTTATGACCTCACGTTCAAGGTTCCACGGATATACAAAGTCATCAGCGTCGGGAAACTCGAAGGAGAATCCACGCAACAGGATTTAGCCGTTAGTCACTGGATCACGCCGATCCCGGTGGCCGTGGCCGGTTTCAACTACGGCGAATACCAGAGACTTGACGTGCCGGATGACATCACCGGCTACAAGATTTCGGGTTACTACCTGAGTGAGTTACCCAACAACCTGCGCCGGTCTCGCGCACTGCAGTCGCTGGCGCCTCATGCCATGACGAAATATGCTCTCGAACAAACCCGCGCGCAGTTGCAGCTCTGCACTTTCTACTTCGGCAAAATTCCTTACGAAGACATCTACGTCACGGAGCAGCCGAATTTCAATTTCGGACAATCCTGGCCTAATCTGATTTACCTTCCGATTTCTGCCTACACCGACTCGACCCAGAGATGGATGCTCTTCGGTTCAATCAACAGCAAATTCACCGGTTTTGTCCAGGAAGTGACTCCTCACGAAGTCTCCCACCAGTGGTGGGGGCACACCGTGGGCTGGGCTTCCTACCACGACCAGTGGCTGTCGGAGGGTTTTGCGGAGTTCTCCGCCGGACTGTTTGTGCAGCAGGCCATGGGAGGAGACTGGCGGAAAGACTACATTGAATTTTGGGATCGCTTGCGACTGCGTCTTCTGGAGAAGAATAATTTTGGCGTAGCTCCCAACGATGCAGGCCCGCTGTGGATGGGGATACGGCTGATTTCTCCCCGGTCCGAAAGCGCTTATCAGAACGTCACCTATCCCAAGGGCGCATTCGTGCTCGAGATGCTGCGCTCCATGATGTACACGCAGGAGGATCACGACAAGGCGTTCATCGCCATGATGCACGACTTTGTGGATAGCCATCGCGAGCGCGCGGCGAGCACAGAATCTTTCAAGGCGATCGCCGAGAAACACATGACTAAGATGATGGATTTGGGCGGGAATGGCCGACTGGACTGGTTTTTCGACGAGTGGGTCTATGGCACGCAAGTGCCGCGATACCACTTCGACTATCAACTAACTCCGGCGGAAAATGGCAAGGTGAAATTGCACATGACCCTCACGCAGAGCGAGGTCGACGAGCACTTTGCCATGTTGGTCCCTGTATTTATCGATTTCGGCAAAGGCATGATTCGTCTCCAGATCCCGATCGGCGGCAATACTTCCCGCAGCGTAGACGTGCTGTTGCCCAGTCAACCGAAGAAGGTCGCGCTGAATGCGTACAAAGAAATTTTGGAACGATGATTCCGACAGCCGGCGGCGAGTTCGGGTTTACGCCTGAACCCAGAAATCGCAACTTGCTTCATGACCATTTGACTCAATCATGGTCATCTCACATGGTCAACAGCAATAAAGCACTCACTCCCTATCCCACTGCAAACAAACACCTTCCTCCATCTCCAGACTTTTCCACAGTGTTCCTGCAGGAACATTTCGCAGGTTTTTACCGCGGCAGGTTTGCTCGTGGTTTAGGTCTCGCGAGCAGGAGTGCCCGCGCCACGTAAGCCTTGCCGGCCCAGCCAAACCATCACGAACAATCCCGCCAGGAAAGACACCAACCAGATAACCCGGCTCTGGAAACGGTCCTCCACCATGGACAACGGGCCCGTAACCAATGCGTTCGCCACAACCGTGGAAACGATCACTATGGTGAGGCCGACCAGGCGCGCGGACCTCTTACGCCACAGAAGCGGAGCGAACACGCAAATCACGACGAGCGAAAAAATCGCCGTCCAATTTCCGACGGACGTGAAGAACTCCAACGGCAGCGTGTTCTGTGCCTGACGGCTTTGCATGTAGTGCGGCCGCCGGCCGGGGAAGACGCTATCGTATTCGTCCGAGACGACGTCACTCGCGTCCAGGTCGTACAAGCCAAAAACCGCCAGTTGATGCCAGAAAGCCATGACAGACTTGGTCAACTGCTGGCGGGGATAAGCGCGAAGAGTGGCTATCACGAACGGCATCTCTTCCTGGCTTAGCCGTTGCGCGGATTCATCGTCGGTGTTCTGCCAGATTCCATTCGCTCCCCAAAGAAAAACGTCGGGATCACTGGGAAGATCATGAACATGGTCGCAGATGGCGAACTTCACCTCTGGGCAATGCTGCTCCAGGTACCATCGTCCCGGGCCGTCAGCAATGATGCGGGCCATCAGAAATGGCGGACGATCGCCGTTCAACGAGGGTTTGCCGTAGAGATAGTCGTTGAGCGCCAACTGGGCCGCTGCCGCGAGCACAACCATAAGTGCCACTTCACCGACAGCTTTCCAGCGTGCCTGCATGAACGGACGCCGAAGCGCCAGCAGCAAAACCAACAGGATGCAAAGCCCGGCCGCCAGCATCAGGTGCGTGGCGTGCGACGCGACCCCCCACCACGCGACAAGAAATACGGCCACGTGGTCCGCGTCGGTCAGACTGTCGCGGGCAAACACCAGCAGATAAATGCAGAGATAAAGCACCGGACCAAGAATGTCCGGCATGATCAGGCTGGAATACCAACTTAAACTGGTGAACAGGCTCAGCAGCGCCAGCAGAATCAAATAGCGCGTCGCCGTGTGCCGCGGCACGAGGGACCGCACCACGAGCCACAGAATGTACGCTGTAAGCAGTGACTGGAAAGCGACGACGGGCCACGGAGTCACGTTCCAATGCCACGGCAAAATGCCAAGGCTATAGATCTGTGACCGCATCCCGTAGTATTCCGAGAGTTGACGCAGAAACAATGCCCGCGCAACCGCGCGTGCATCTCCCAGGTACGTCATCGAATCCGGATAGAACAAAGGGAAGCGGTTATAGAGCGCCGGCCAGGCCAAGAGAAGCGCTCCCGCGCATACCGCTGCAACGTGCCGGAGAGCAAAGCGGCTGCCGTTGTTATCCGCTAGATCATTCGAGACACCCCGGCTCATCGGTTCTTATCTTAACCTTGCGGAGTGGATCGTGCTGGCTTGGTCGATCGCTCCAGACGCAGCGGCGGCAGATCACTAGCGCGAGATCGCTTAACCCCGGATCATTTCCGAAGCAGCTACGGGAGCACGCCAGTCCCAGTCATGACCAGCGGTGTTGGGTCCACGGATCCAGTGAACTGCAGTTGAATATCCGCGACATGCACTCCTTTGGCCAGCGGCGTGAACGTCACGCTGATGTTGCAATGGGCTCCCGCTGCAATGGTGGCACCGCAGGTATTCGTCTGCCTGAAGGCCTTCACCCCGCTGCCGTAGATCGAGACCTTCGAGATGGTGACGCTTGTGGAAGTTGTGTTGGCGACCGCGATCACCAGAGGAGAACTGGTAGTGTTCACCGTTTGGTTCGGGAAGTTCAACACCGTGTTGGGATTCAATATGACATTGCTTCCAACCGTGAGGCTGAAGTCGAGCGTGGCGTCCGAGGCCAGCGGAGCGGCGAGCGGAATCGTTTCGGTGGCCGTGTCGAATCCCACGGGCGGCGGAACCTCACTCACCATTATGTAATAAGTAGTCCCGGCGACCGCTCCGAAATTTACGTACGAAGACTCAACTCCGGTGCCGGTGGTTGGCGCATCATCGTTGCATGCGACCGTAGTCGGAGACGACGTAGAGCCGGTGAACACATATATGCCCGTATCATAACGGCTGCCCGCAGTGTTGGCCGCATAGTTCTCGCTGATCGTGGGCGTGAACTCGTACCAAACGCTGCGAAAAACATTCGCACCAGATGGCCAGGATCCGGCGCAAGGAGTGCCTGCGCTAGTCTGGGCGGGATCCTTGGGAGTGGGATCACCCTGAGGAGTTATCTCGCTTCCCGCGTTGCTGCCGGTGAGTTGTTCGGTCGGATTTGTCGCCGAAGTATTCACAAAACTCTTGAATGGCACTTTCTTGATTAGGGTGGCGTTGGTAAAAAGATCGTTCGTCGCCGCCAGTGCCGTCTTCAGACTCAGACCGCCCGCGGTTAAGATATGGTCCGAGGAGTCAGTCACTACCGCCAGAAAATTGGCGGCAACAAACGACGCCGCCTTCAGCACGTTCGAGTTCGCATACTTGTCGATCTTGGAAAATTCTGAAGGATAGCCGGCGACCGCAATCGCAAGCGTTCCAGAACTAAATTGGCTGAAGTCCCAGCGCGTGGTCGTGTTATCCGCCAAGTCGATCGGCGTCGGTTCGAGTGCCACCTGACCCGCGCCCAAGGCTTGCAATGTGTCGTCGACCGCGACGCAATAAGGTATGCCGCTGCCAAACTCGGACGGAATGCAGGGCACGTACGAGGCGGCATTGAGCTTTGCTCCGATCACGAGGGATTGCAGGGTCATGCCGGCCTCTCCGCTGAATTGCACCTGGAAAACCGTATACTTTCCGGCTGCGTTCGAAGTATTTCCGAGGCCAATGCCCCAGAGCGCAGGGGTCACCGTTACCGTAAATCCCGACCCCGAAAGCTTCACCGAGAGGTCGGGATAAGGGTTCGGCGGGTTCGGCTTGTTCGGGTCGCTGGTTGGCGTGCAACCTGCGGGAGGAGATTGCGTGCCATCCAGCTGGGCAAAGAAAGGTGTCGCAGTCGACGTTGGGCATAGCTCGGCCGGCACACCAACCACCTCTCCATTTTGCGAGCTGGAAAGGTCTGGCCGCCGCACTGCATAGAGAGGCAGCACCGCCAGGACACAAAACAGAACCGAAGCACTGACCACAACCTTGAGTCTGAGCATGCGATTAGCCTTCCTTGAAAATAATGCGCGCCAGGGAGAGGCGCTTGAGGGGGGACGTAGAGAAGTCTCTCCGCTTTGCCCGGTTTCGTCAAGTGAATTTGGCTCGTTCCGGCGGCCAGCGGAACTACTGTGCAAAGAGTCGAAGGCGCAATGACTTTCACACGTGCTCGTGTGTCGCGCGGCTGATCAGCTTGAACCCGGCTCGCTCCGCGCGTTTGCGGATGGAGGAAAGCGCCTGTGCGCCTGATGCCGATGAAGTATGGTCGTCGGTCTGGAGTTTCAGTAGAAGCAGCTCGGCTTCGAGCTCCACGAAATTGCGCCCGTGCTGTTTCGCGTCCGCGGGAAGAGTGCGGATTTGTTCAAAGGCCTCCGCCTTGTGACCGGTAGCCGCGAGATACTCCGCGAGGCTCATGCGATTTTCGAAACTCGTGTCCGGATCCTGACTGGCGATCTTGCGAATGCGGTCCGCATAAGCCTCGGCTTCCGGCAACTTATGTTCGTCGATGAGGATTTTCAACAGAATCGAATCGGCGGTTGACTCCAAGTCGGCGTTGGGAGCTTCTTTTAGCTTTCCGAGTGCATCCCGAGCCTGTTGTTCGGCTTCCGGCAGACGATGCCGCTCCAGATTGATTTGCGCCAGCGAAATGGATCCGAGCGCAACCCCGAGCTCGTCTTTTTGGTCGGCACTGATCCTGATCGCCTCGCGGTAAGAAGCTTCGGAGCCGTCGAGATCCCCGCGACGATACTGTACGTCCCCCATATTAAACAGGCACGTCGCTACCGCCGTTGGATCGCCGTTTGCGCGCCGCAATTTTAAGACTTTTTCGTAGGCCAGCAGCGCGCTGCCTGAATCGGTTTCCGACTGAGACTGAGCCAGGTTGCTGAGGGCCGTAGCCTCGATCCCTGTGCTGCCGAGCTCCTGCGCCAGACCCAGAGCCTTTCGATATTCTTCGTCCGCCTCCGCGCTGTGGCCTGCCGTGGAGAGGACCTGGCCTCTCAGGAGGTGCGCCCGGGCTTCGTCTTCCTTGTCGTGAATGGACTGCGACACCTGCAGTGCCGTGTCGATGTAGTCTTGCGCCTCCTGGGTTTTTCCCATATTCACCAAAACTAAAGCCATGTTCACGTTCGCTCCCGCAAGATCCTTCTGAGCGCCTGCCTTGCGCTGAATCTGGATTACACGTTCGTACTGTTCTTTGGCTTCAGCGAAACGGCCGCGATCCAGGAGCCACGTGGCAACGTCGTTCAGCGCCACGGCGGCATTCGCGCTGTCGCCGAATGCTGAAAAAAGAGTCTCCGCCTGATTGCAGGCCGCAATCGCGTCCTCCACGTGGCCCAGGTTACGATGCGCCCAGCAAAGCTCACGTTCCGCGTTGGCCTGCATCAATTTCGCATTGCGCGTTTGCGCCTCGCTCAGCGCCGATTGAGCCGATCGGAGTTCGCCGGCGAAATCGTTCATCGTGGCATAGACCTTCGCCCGGGCGATGTCGATGCGGGGATCGCTGTTCATCGGCGGTCGCAATCCCGCGAGTTGGTTCAAAGTGTCGAGCGCAGCTTTGGGCTTCGATCCTTCAGCTTCAACTTTGGCGAGCTGCAGGGCATAGTTCAGTTGCTGATAATGGGGGAACAGCAGGCTGTAGTCCTTGATCGCAGCGTCCCAATCCTGAGTCATTTCTTCGGCCCGGGCTCGAGCGAGCACGATGTTTTCGAAGGGAAGCGGCGTTTTTCCGGCGAGATCCGCAGCCTTCTTCGCCTCACCGGCAGCCTCAGGATCGTGCTTCAGCAAAGACCACGTATCCGCCAGCGCGGAGTGTACGGCGACGTTATCCGGATCCTGTTGCGCTGCTTTTTGTAGCAGGTCCAGCGCAGCCGTCGCATCCAGCGAACGCAATTTGTCGACCGCCTCGAAATACAGCTTCCGCGCTTCAGGATTGCTCGGATAAAGATTTTGCAGCTGGGAGGCTTCCACCGCGGGTAGCCCAGCTTTTCCGAGCTTGTCCCTAACCTCGGCGGCAACCGCAGTCACCAGCTTGGCGTAATCTGTTTCGTTGCCGCTTTGGTGAAACGTGCTTAGAGTTTTTTCGTTGGAGTCTTCAAGGCGTAAATCGAGCGCGAGACTCTTCTCCGGCGTCTCAGCATTAATACGGTAGCTGCCGAGGAGAACGTAGTTGGCGCCCACGGCCTGGCGCACTTTGGAAAGATTCCCACTCTCGAGATTCTGTGCGGGAGCGATGGAGAACTCAGTGCGGACTCGAGTCAGTTCGTCGGTGGGTACGGTTTGCACGCCGCTAGACGTTCCCAGATCAGAGGCGCCTAGGTCCGCTGTTAGAGTTTCGCTCAAATCGGTGGCCAGCCAGTCGTACGCTGAATCTCCGGAATTGTTCTTGAAACCGGCGACCACTACCAGCGGCTGCACGGCCGGACGCAGAGTCCGCCACTCGTAGATTCCCACGGCAGCCAACGCAATGAGAATCAATGCGCCTGAAATTGTTGCAACGGCGGAACGGCTGGTCTGCGAACTCAATGGAATGGCGCTGGGTTGGGGGATGACGGGCCGCGGGCTAATGGTCGACGCGGTGAGGGGCTGCGGAGAATTCTCCGCCAGCGCGGTCGTCACATCGCGCGCACTCACGAAACGCTCCGCCGGATCGCGCGCCAGGCAGCGAAGAATTACCGATTCACACGCGGGAGTCAAATCAGGCGCAAAGTCGCGCGGAGGACGCGGAGGTTCACTCAGCCGCTTGAACGCCGAGGACAGCGGGTTATCGCCCGTGAATGCCCTGCCGCCGGTGACCATTTCGTAGATCACCAGACCCAGCGCATAAATGTCGGACGCGTTCGTCGCCGGCCGGCCTTCCAGTTGCTCGGGCGCCATGTAGGCCGGAGTTCCCAAAATACCCTGGCCGGTCGAAACCGAAACACCTTCGTCCGACGCCAGCGATTGCAGGGCGAGCCCGAAATCGGTGACCACTGCACGCTCTCCGCCGGTTCCGGATCCCGCCACCAGCACCACGTTCCCCGGCTTGAAGTCGCGATGCACGATCCCGACGTCGTGCGCCGCGGCGAGAGCCGATGCCATCTGCCCAACCAGAGGCAGCGCGTCGCTCATGCTCATCCGCACGCCGTCTTTCACGCGGGCAGCCAGAGTTTTTCCCCGCAGCAGCTCCATGCTGATGAAAACAATTTCGTCGCGCTCGCTGCCTCCTTCGGGCCTATGGCGGAACAGATCAAAAATTCGGCAGACATTAGGATGGGTCACTTTTCGTGCCAGGTAAACTTCGCGCTTGAATCGCGCCATGGCATTGGGCTGCACCAGAATGTCGGGCCGGATCGTCTTTACCGCGACCCGCTCTCGCAGTTCCTGATCTTCGGCTTCATAAACCTCGCCCATGCCTCCACCGGCGATGTAACGGACAATGCGAAATCGCCCAGCCAGTACCTGCGACTCCGAAAGTTGCTGGTTCCTGGCCGCGGGCTCGGGAATGAAATCACCCAGCGACACCGTGGGGAGCTCCGTAGGGAGAAATGATGATGCAGTCTGGTCGTGCTCCGCCAGCAGTCGCTCCACTTCGGCGCACACGCTCGCGTCCGGGCAGCGCTCCTTGAGAAATGAGGACCGGTTCGCCGCGTCCTCTTGGAGGGCAGCCTCAAACAGCGCTTTCACGGCCTCCCAGTTGTCCTGCTGTGTCGCCATGGATCGCTGTCCGTCCCGCGTCTACCACGCCACCAACTGGGCGCCATTCTAACCCAGTTATAGGCGCATGCCGCCCCTCATGTTGAACAGTTATCCCTCACTTCGCCGCCGCCGAACGGTAAATTCCGGCAGCAGAAGAATCGAAGATTTCGGCGGAGCAGATTTACGCGTTCTGTGGCACATTAGAAGTTCATGCCCGCACCCGCCGACCCCAGAGCCGGACGCGCCGCCTTCACTCATCCTGCGTTCGTCCTGTTCCAGATTGCGCGGTTTCTCATCGTGGTCGCCGTCGAAATGCAGGCTGTGGCCGTGGGCTGGCAAGTCTACGAAATCACTAAGCGGCCGCTGGATCTCGGCTACGTCGGCCTCGCCCAGTTTCTCCCCGGCATCCTGTTGTTCCCACTCTCCGGCCACGCCTCCGACCGCTTTCCGCGCCGCAACGTGCTCTCCGCCTGCTACGCCGGATTCGCAGTCTGCTTCGCCCTGCTGCTCGCACTCGCGGAACGCAGCGTGCATTCCGTCATGTCGATTTACATTGTGCTGATCCTGCTCGGCGTCGTGCGCTCGTTCAACGGCACCGCCAGCCGGTCGATTCTTCCGCAACTCGTTCCGGAAGCGCATTTCCCTAACGCCGTCGCCTGGAACGCCACTATATTCCAAGCTGCGACCATCATCGGGCCGTCGTTCGGCGGCATTCTCTACGCCTTGTTCCGCGGGCCGTCAGTCGTCTACGCAGTGGCCACGCTCACGGCCGTCGGCGCTTTGATCTCCACTTTCCGCATCAAGCCGGAAGCCAAGGCCCGTCCCCGCGAGCCCATGACGTTTAGGACTGCTTCCGCGGGATTGCGTTATATTTGGCGCGAGAAGCTTATTCTGGGCGCGATCTCGCTTGATCTCTTCGCCGTGCTGCTTGGAGGGGCGGTTGCTCTGCTCCCCGTCTACGCTCGCGAAATTCTCCATACCGGTCCCTGGGGATTGGGCCTGCTCCGCACGGCGCCCGGAGTCGGCGCCGCCGTGATGGCCGTTGCCCTGGCTCATCGCCCGTTGCGCGGCCGTTCCGGCCTTACGCTCTTGTGGTCGGTCGCCGGCTTCGGCGTCTTCACCATTATTTTCGGAGTCTCGCGCAGCTTGATTCTCTCGCTGATCGCTCTATTCTTGCTCGGAGCCAGTGACATGATCAGCGTGATCATTCGTGCCACCCTGGTGCAACTCGGCACGCCCGACGCTATGCGCGGCCGCGTCACCGCCGTCGACATGATTTTTATTGGAGCTTCCAACGAATTCGGCCAGTTTGAATCGGGCCTGACGGCGCAATGGTTTGGCACCGTTCCAGCCGTCGTCCTGGGAGGAATCGGAACGCTCGTCGTGATCGCGATCTGGGCCTGGCGTTTTCCCGAGTTAAGAAAGGCCGGCGAGTTGCTTTCCGCAGCGACCTCAGACGACGATCGCGACCTGGAGGTCGTGTGAAAAATGCCGGAGTCGTCACCGCATGATCATCGCGGGCCCCGCGAAATTACTTGCCCTTTACCACCGTCTTCGCCGCCCCTAAATTGTCGTACCGGTCGTAGACTCGCACCACGACCACGTGCTCCGACGCGGGCGAGCCGTCTTTCCCGAGCTCCGGCATCACCTTGAAGTCGTACTCTTCCACCTTCGCATCGGAAATTTTTCCCACCGGCTCCACGTATTTCCACTCGCCCGCATCCACAGAGAATTCTGCCTTCTTGATCGGCGAGAATCCATCTTCGCTGCGGAAACGCACGTGAATCTGGCCGCCCTCAACAGCCGCCGTCAGGTTCTCAATTCGCGGCGGAGTCGTATCCACCTCAAACCTGCGGCTCTCTCGCTCCGCCGTCAGCGCCTCGCCCGGCGAATGCGACGGGGCATCCGAAGCCACAACCTTCACCGTGTAACCTCCATCCGGCAACAAACTCGCGTCGAATGAATATGCCTTGTCGCTCAAGTCGTCTTTCAGCAGGAGCCAGCGAGCTTCGCCATCACCACGGTAATAAACCGAATACACCAACTGATCGTCGTTGTCGTCGTGCGCGCTCCATTTCACCCCGATCGCATCCCGATCATGCGAACTTGGCACAGGCGACTCAAAGTGCGCTCCGGATGACCCACCAAATGCAGATCCTCCAAAAGAAGTCCCACCAAAAGATGATGCGCCAGCGTCGGCTCCGGCGCTCAGGCCCGAAGCCCGCGGCATCGGCGAATATCGCGTTCCCAGCTGTACGGTAACATCATCAATCTCCGGCGCAACATTTTTCGACAGGTAGTTCAGCGTGACGCTCTCGACACTCGGTTTCGTGACCCCAGGTTTCTCGGTTCCAGGTTTCGCGACCGCAGAATGCAGCACCACTTTCCACTGCGCATAGCGTGACGGCGGAATTCCAGTCTCCGCATCTTTGCTCCAATCCACTTTTTTCCACGCGCTCCAGTTCCGGTCCGGATTGTCCACGTTCCCGCTGCGCGCAAACAATTCAACATTTCCCTCCCCGCGAAATTCCGCCCGCCCCCAGCGCGAGAATATCCTGGCATCGAAAACGTCGCTCTCGTATGTGCCTTCCGTTTCCGGCGCTGGCCCCAGTACAAAAAGTTTTCCCAGATTACTGCTGGAAGCATAAAGCGCGCCGCCCGGAGCCGCCGCAAATCCCGTGATCTGCGAAGCCGGAGCCTTCAGCAGATCGGAAAACTCATCCTCTCCCGTGAGCGCAAAAATGTGTCCGCGGTTTCCCGTTCCCGCCAACAACCGGTTATGCGCATCGAACGCAAGCGCATAAACAATGTCCTCATGCGAACTCCAGATACGCGACGGCGACCCGTCAGGAGCGATCTTGTACACATCCGATCCTCCACTCGCGCCGCCACCGGGCAACGGAAATGGTGCTGCCATCGCTGAAGTGCCCGGCGCCGTCGTGATCGTGAGTCCCGGAGTCTGCATCGTCGTCGGTTGCGCATTCGCTGCCATCGCCAACATCGCAGCTGCACCTGACGCCGCACTGCCGCCCGGCGCTGCTCGCTTCTCCCCAACTGCCGCGGCATAAATATTTCCTGCATGGTCGAGCGCTAGCGCCGTAATTTCTTTCTTGGGTGCGCTGTAGAGCACAAATCCTTCGCCCGCCGGAGAAATTCTGTATACCAACCCGCTGCCATCCGACCCCGCGATCACATTCTCCTGCGCATCCAGAGCCAGCGTGCGGATGTGCGTCTCGTCACTCTTGAAGAAGAGTGAGTGCTCTCCCTTGGCCGTTACTTTGTAAATCTCCCCGTGATCGCCCGTCGCAACGTAGAGATCGCCAGCCTTGTCCAGAGCCAGGTCCCAGATGTATTTCGTTCCCGGCGCAAAATAAACCGTCGCACTCCACGCCGGATCGACGCGCGGTTTGTCGGCGTCTTTACCGGTGTCGTCTTTGTCTTTCTCCGTGTCCTTCGCGGCCTCGCTCTTGCCACCGGCCTTGTGCTCGATCTTATAAACCTTTCCATCCGGAGCGGTGCCCGCATAAATCACGCCTCCCGGTCCGACCTTCACGGCCTGCACCTGCAATTCCTGCGGCTCAAAAATGATGGTTGCCTTCCCGTCGGGAGCTAATCCGATAGACGCGCGCCGGCGCGCCCGCAGCCACATAAAGATTTCCCGCATCGTCCGCAGCAATCCCCCATATGTAAGTCGATGGCGTCCCATAAAGCGCCTTGAAACCAGGGGCCAGTTCAAGGCCGCCGACGCTATCAATGGCCACGCCCGTCGCCGTGCCCTTGGTCAATTCCTCAAATTTCGACTGCTCCCAGGTGCGCGTCCCCTGTGCAGACGCGGCAGGAACCATCCATGAACCACCAAAGGTTGTGAAGAGGAAACCAATAAGAAAAAAGAAGAAAAGCCGTCGCAGACTCTGCAATTTATTACCTCGAAGCGTCATTGTGGCGAGAACCTTCAGACTATCACGGTTAGCGAGGGCGAAGCCTGGCGCCCGAAGCCCGAAGCCGTCCTTCCTCCCGTGTTATCGTAGAACAGTTATCGCGGAACTTTGATGCCGTCCTCGCCGCTCCAAACCGAAAACCGATGCCCGTGCGGCTCTGCTCAGCCTGCTTGCCCGCAAGTCATTCCGCCTGGGCGAATTCAAGCTTTCTTCCGGTGGCACCAGCGACTACTACATCGACTGCCGCACCACCACGCTCGATGCCCAAGGCTCGCGCCTTACCGGCGAAGTGTTTCTCGCCGAAATTCTCCAGCACAAATGGAAGCCCGCCGCGATCGGCGGCCTCACCATGGGCGCCGATCCCATCGTCACCGCCGTTTCGGTCGTCAGCGGCGAACTGCACGGTTTTCTGGTACGCAAAAGTGAAAAACAACACGGCACCGGACAGCGCCTCGAAGGCTTCCGCGAAAAAGGCGCGCGCGTCGTGATCGTCGACGACGTATGCACCACCGGAGCCTCGACCATCCAGGCCATCGAAGCCGCCCGCGATTTCGGATTCGAGATCGCCGGCGCAATGTGCCTGGTCGAGCGCGAAGAAGCCCACGGCCGTCCGAACGTAGAGAAGGCCGCCGCGCCCGCGCCCTTCGTCTCCATCTTCACGGCGAACGAAGTGCGCGGCGAGCACATCCGACAAAATACAAAACAATGACACCGCACTCCGCTAATTTCATCGAACCGACAACCAAGAACCAAGAACTAGAAACTGACAACTGGAAACTGGCAACTGCCCGATGATTCAAACCCTAGAATGGACCGACCAAGGGGTCCGCTTCCTCGATCAGACGAAGCTGCCCACCGAAGAAACCTACGTCACCTGCAAAACCCACGAGCAAGTGGCCGACGTCATCCGTAACATGGTTGTCCGCGGAGCGCCCGCCATCGGCGTGGCTGCGGCCATGGGCATCGCGCTCGGCGTCAACAATTCTCCAGCCGAATCCGTCACCGACCTCAAGCACGATCTCGATCAAATCTGCGACCTGATCGGCAAAACCCGACCCACGGCCGTCAATCTCTTCTGGGCCATCCGCCGCATGCAGGAAAAATTCGAGCGCGTCCGCATCTGGCCGATTCCGCAGATCAAGCGAGCTCTCATCGAAGAAGCCCAGCGCATGCACGCCGAAGACATTGCCGCCAACCAGGCTATGGGACGCCACGGCGCCACGCTCATGCCCGCCGAAGGCGGAGTCCTCACCCACTGCAACGCCGGCGCGCTCGCCACTGCCGGATACGGTACCGCGCTCGGCGTAATCCGCGCCGCCGTCGAGCAGGGCAAGAAAATTCACGTCTATGCCGACGAGACTCGTCCATTTCTGCAGGGCTCACGCCTCACCGCGTGGGAGTTGATGAAAGACGGCATCCCCACCACAGTGATTTCCGACAACATGGCCGGTGCCATGATGCACCAGGGCAAGATCGGAGCCATCATCGTCGGCGCCGACCGCATCGCCGCCAACGGCGACGTGGCCAACAAAATCGGCACTTATACGGTCGCCATTCTCGCCAAAGAACACGGCATCCCGTTCTACGTGGCCGCGCCCATTTCCACGATCGACCTGGCCTGCCCCGACGGCACTCACATTCCCATCGAACAGCGCAACCCGAGAGAAGTGACCCACATCGCCGGAAAACAAATGGTCCCCGACGGCGTCTCCATCGAAAATCCCGCCTTCGACGTGACTCCTGCGAAATACGTAGGCGGCAATCATCACCGAAAAAGGCATAGCCCGCGCCCCATACAGCGCGTCTTTGCAGAAACTGGCAGGCGCAGAGTCGGCAGTCGAAGTTTGAAGATCGTTGGGCGGCCTCCAGAAGGCATGTGGGCAAGTTGCTCGTGTGGGGAGGGGCGACTCGCCCGTCCGCCGAGCGGAGACGGCCGTGCGTGTGCCCGAGGTGCCTGAATCTAAGGGAACTTTCGCTGCCGCTCCGCCGTAGACCTTACTGGGAAGACTTGATCGCAACGGACTGAGCAGAAAACAAACGATCAGAAAATAAATGAGGTCTCGGCCATGTTCACTTTTCTCCTCTGGTGCGTGCTATTTATTATGTGCTGGCCGCTGGCTATTCTGGCGCTGGTAGCCTATCCCTTCATCTGGCTCATCCTGCTCCCATTCCGTATCGTCGGCGTGGCGGTCCACGGAGTCCTCGAGCTTATTTTCCTCGCCATCACGCTCCCGTTCCGTCTGCTGGCCGCGCCGTTCCGTATCTGAGCAGAGGGAGTCGGACCCACGAATCCGCGTCGAAGCGCAGAACTCAGATTTTGGGTGGCGACAGAGCTTTGAGCGCTGCGATCAGAACTTTCTCAGCTTAGAAGGGCTTGACCCCAGAGGTCGTGCGCTAGCTCTCCATCACCTTCAAACTTCCACTCACCACCAGCCGCGCCTCGGTCGCACGCTGCACGTCGTCCGCCGTCAACCCTGGCGCAACTTCTTCCAACACCAGCCCATCCTTCGTCACCCGAATGTACGCCATCTCGGTCACAATCGTATCCACCACGCTCACTCCGGTAAGTGGCAGCGTGCACTTCTTCAGAATCTTCGGCGCACCGTCCCGCGTCGTATGCTCCATCGCCACCACCACGCGCCGCGCGCTCGCCACCAGATCCATCGCGCCGCCCATCCCCTTCACCATTTTTCCTGGGATCATCCAGTTCGCCAGGCTGCCGGCCTCGTCCACTTCCATCGCGCCCAGCACGCTCAAATCAATATGCCCGCCGCGGATCATGGCAAACGAATCGGCGCTCGAAAAATACGACGTCCCCGCCATCTCGCTCACAGTCTCTTTGCCCGCATTGATAAGGTCGACATCTTCTTGCCCTTCGACTGGATAGGGCCCAATCCCCAGCATCCCGTTCTCCGACTGCAAAGTCACTTCGATCCCTGGCGGAACATGATTCGCGATGAGCGTTGGCATTCCAATACCAAGATTCACGTAGAACCCATCGCGCAATTCGCGCGCAATCCGCTTCACGATGCGCTCGCGCTTATCGACGTCTTTGCCAGGTTTATTCATTGTCCTCAGCTCATTCCCGACCACCAGCACCTGTTCCTACATTGTCATCCTGAGCGAAGATTTTGCTTCGCGAATGCGAAACAAAATCGCAGTCGAAGGATCCCTACCCCCATCAAGGCCTGGATGCTCCCACCGTCACGCCGTCTTTCTCACCGTTCTCCGTTCAATCCGCCGCTCGTACAACTCCCCCTGAAAAATGCGTTTCACATAAACGCGAAGGCGTATGAACCAAATCCCCATCCAGTTCGCCAACCTCCACCAAATGCTCGACCTCGGCAATCGTCACCTTCGCCGCCGTCGCCATCATGGGATTAAAATTCCGTGCCGTCTTCCGGTACACCAGATTCCCCTGCCGGTCGCCCTTCCACGCCTTCACAAACGCAAAGTCGGCCTTCAGCCCGCGCTCCATCACGTAAGTGCGCCCGTCGAATTCGCGCGTCTCTTTTCCCTCCGCGACTATCGTGCCGACGCCGGTGGGCGTATAAAACGCCGGAATCCCCGCGCCCCCCGCGCGAATGCGCTCAGAAAACGTTCCCTGCGGCACCAGATCCAGGCGGATCGTCCCCTTCAACACCATCTCTTCCAGCAATTTATTCTCGCCGACGTACGTCCCAATGTGATGCACAATCTGCCCCGCCGCCAGCAACAGCCCGTTGCCCACGCCATCCACGCCCACATTGTTGCTGATGGTCGTCAGTTTCTTCGTGCCCCTGCGCACCAACGCCCGAATCAGATTCTCCGGCATCCCGCACAGTCCAAACCCGCCGATCATAATGACCGCGCCATCAAACACGTCGCGGAGCGCTTCATCGGCATTAGCCACAATCTTATTCATAGCGAGGAGGATTCTAAATGAATTTCACCACGGAGACACGGAGGCACGGAGAAAAGCGATAGAAGAAATCAAATGTCATTATCTTCCAAGTGGGGGATGATCGAGGAACAACCACCCGAGAACAAAAACCATCACGCAAAACAAGAGCAACCCGCTAATTCGGCTCGCCAAGCCAGCCTCCCCGCTTCGGGCGCGCTCCATCATTCGACCCACTGGACTTTCGGGATCGTAGGCACGAGGGAGTCTGTCTCTAAAGGAGCTAAGTTTCGCTGGCCAAAAATATTGGAACGCACCGCCCGCTCCAACAACAATTGCCACCACGCCAAAACAAATATTGAAAACGATCTGGCCCAGATGCATTCCTCGCTCCGCTCAGTTTTTCTTTTCCGTGTCTCCGTGTCTCCGTAGTGGACTTTTTCTTAACTGGTGCGCCATCTCGAACTCTTCCGCCAGTTGCCGCGTCCCTAGATTCTCCCGGATGTGCGCCAGCCGTTGCTCCAGTTTCAACAGCGCATCTTCGATATTCTTTTTGTTGGTGATCGCAACATCCCGCCACATCGAATACGGACTCGCCGAAATCCGCGTCATCTCCCGCAGCGCGCGCCCGCCGGCCGCCAGTAGCGGAGCCTCTTCCCCAAATTCCTCCACCAGCACCGCCGCCAGCGCCGTCGAAATCATCTGCGGCAAATGGCTGATCCACGCGCACAGCCGGTCATGCTCGTCCGGAGGCACCATCGCAATCCGCGCCCCAACCTGATCAATCCATCCCGCGAATTCCGCGACCAACCCTTCCCTAAGAGTCTCCAGATTCTGCCCCGGCAGCGGCGTCAGGAACCACACCGCATTCTGGAACAAATCCGCATCCGCGTAATCCACGCCGCTCAACTCTTTCCCCGCCATCGGATGCCCCGCCAGAAACCGCCGCCCCGCACTCTTGCCGAAAACTTTCAGCGCCTGCTGTGTCACCATTGTCTTCGTGCTGCCCACATCCGTCAGCAAAGTTTTCGCCGGAAGCGCCGGCCCCAGCCGCTCAATTAAATCGACGATTGCCAGCACCGGCGTCGCCAGCACCACCACCTGGCTCCCCCGCACCGCATCCCCTGGATTCGCAAACCCCTCATCGATCGCCCCACGATCGCGCGCTTTCTCCAGCGTCGCCTCGCGGTCGCAGCCCACGATCCGCCCGGCAAATTTTCGCTTCTTCAGCGCCAGCGCCAGCGAGCCGCCAATCAGCCCCGTCCCAACAATCGTGATTTGCCGAATCGGCATAGGGAAATTGAGTCGTTGAGAGATTGACTCATTGAATCAATGCTGCGAGTCGTAACCGAGCGGTGCGGTGAGGAAGAATTTCAATGACTCAATGAGTCAATCACTCAATTTTTACGCGATCTTCCGTCCCACCGCCGGCGCAATCATCCGCAACTCATCCATCAGTTTCACAAACTGTTCCGGAAACAGCGACTGCGCGCCGTCCGACCAGGCCTTGTTCGGATCGCAATGCACTTCAATCAACAACGCATCCGCACCTGCTGCCACCGAGGCGCGCGCCATAGGAGCA
Source organism: uncultured Acidobacteriaceae bacterium (assembly GCA_963846245.1). Taxonomy (GTDB): domain Bacteria; phylum Acidobacteriota; class Terriglobia; order Terriglobales; family Acidobacteriaceae; genus Sulfotelmatobacter. The sequence goes on from CAWJVI010000003.1 coordinate 124,273, forward strand.
ACTTTGTCTCGCCGTCCAGTTCCATGCGAAGGGTCAGCCGTCATCGGCAAATGCGATAGCTTGTGGATGATTGGAATCGCGGAAATATCCATGGTGTTGCGCGTGTAAGTTTCAAATGTGCGAATGCCGCGTTCGCACAAAATCACTTCGTAGTTGCCGCCCGCCATGATGTATTCCGCCGACAGCAATAGTTCTTCGAGAGTCGCGGCAATACCGCGCTTCAGCAGCACCGGCTTGCGGACTTTTCCCAATTCGCGCAGCAGATTAAAATTCTGCATGTTGCGCGCGCCCACCTGCAGAATGTCCACGTACGGCAGCATCATTGCGATCTGAGAAATCTCCATTACTTCGCTGATCACCAGCAGCCCGAATTTATCTCCCGCCTCGCGCAACAACTTCAGCGCATCTTCTCCGTGCCCTTGAAAAGAATACGGAGAGCTCCGCGGCTTGAACGCCCCGCCTCGCAGCACCTTCGCGCCAGCCTTGGCCACGCCCTCAGCGGTGTCAAAGAGTTGTTCCCGCGTCTCCACCGAGCACGGTCCCGCCATCACCACGACTTCATTCCCGCCGACCTCGACTCCGTTCGCCAGCTTGACGAGAGTTCCCTCCGGACGAAAACTTCGCCCCGCCAGCTTGTACGGAGAACTGATGCGGTGCACTTCCTGCACCCCGGGCAATAGCTCCAGGTTACGGATGTCAAAATCAATCCCCGCGCCCACCGCTCCCAGTACGGTCATGCGCGCCCCGGTCGACCGGTGCACTTCAAACCCCATCTTCACTAATTGGTCGATGACCTGCTGAATCTGCCCCTCATCCGCCACTTCCTGCATCGCAACAATCATAAGTAAGCCTTCAGCCCTCAGCCTTCAGCTCTCAGCTTGGGCTCCCGATACTGAGAGCCGAAAGCTGATAGCTGAGAGCTATTCTAGTCGTTCACTTCCGAATCCAGTTCCGTCCCGCCGCTCTTCGCCGCATCCGCCCGCGGCGCAATCTCTTCCTTCTGAATATTCCGCATCACATCCATGATGCGTTCATAAATCCGCACCAGATCCCGCCCTGGCAGCGGTCCTTGATTCATCCTCTGCACGTTCGAAAAGACGATTCCTTCGCGGTCCGGCTCATAGATCGGCATATTTGTATCCCGTTTCAACCGTCCAATTTCCTGCGCAGCGCGCGCCCGCTCGCTCAGCAGCGCCACCAGCCTGCCATCAAGCTCATCGATTTTCTTTCGCCAATCCGCGATATCCATGAATCAGTTCTCGGCTGTCAGCTATCAGTAATCCGAACAACCAACCGCGCACAGTGGCAATCGCGTTCAGGACTCCAAACACGCGCCCCGCTCTCATCTTCACCCCGTCTTCGCTGACGGCTGAGAGCTGACAGCTGAGAGCCTCCCCACAAATTCTCCCACAGCCGCCGCTTCCCGTCCTGGATTCCTTTCAACGGTCTCAACAATCGCGCTGCCCACTACAACTGCGTCAGCGAACTTGCCCACCTCGGCAAACTGCTCCGCATTCGAGATCCCGAACCCCACCGCGATCGGCAGCCTGGTCACGCGCCGCAACCGCCGCACCAACTTCTGCGTATCGGCTGCCAACTGCTGGCGCGCACCCGTCACGCCCGTTCGCGACACTGCGTACACAAAGCCGCGCGAAGCTTTGGCAATCCGCTTCAAGCGTTCGTCCGGACTAGTCGGTGCCGCCAGAAATACTGGCGAGAGATCGCGTGTTTTCATCGAACGCAAATAATCGCCGGCTTCCTCTACCGGCAAATCCGTCACCAGCACGCCATCGGCGCCGGCGGCCCGCGCCACCATGCAGAATTTTTCCATCCCCATCCGCAGAATCGGATTCAGATAAGAAAAAATAATCAGTCCGGTCGACTGCGCCTGCTGCCGCACTTCCGCCGCCAGCGTTAGCACCTGCCCCAGCGAAGTCCCATGCTTCAGCGCCCGCTCGCTCGCCCGCTGAATCACTGGTCCGTCCGCCACCGGATCGCTGAACGGAACGCCCAGTTCGATCACGTCCGCGCCCGCTTCAATTGCAGCCAGGACAATTTCGCGAGTGACCGAAAGATTCGGATCGCCACAGGTTACATACGCCACCAGCGCCGGCTTTTTGTGGAAGATAAGAGGCATAGGGAGGAATTCAGAAGTCAGATTTCAGAATGCAGTATGAAAACCAAATGCTGCCCACATTCTCAATCTGCAATCCGACTTCCGATTTTTGTATCTGACTTCTGACTTCTGCATTCTGACTTCAATCGATCTTCAAGTTCTCCCGCAGAATCCCCACATCCTTATCCCCGCGGCCGGAAATACTCACAATCACTACATCCGATTTCTTCATTTTGGGCGCGCGTTTCAGCACCTCCGCCACCGCGTGCGCCGACTCCAGCGCCGGAATAATTCCCTCCGTACGCGCCAGTAAAGTGGTAGCCTCCAGCGCCTCCGCATCCGACGCGGGAACGTATTCCGCTCGCCCCGCATCCCGCAACGCCGCGTGCTCCGGCCCAATCGAAGGATAATCCAGCCCCGCCGATACCGAATGCGTGGTCGCAATCTGCCCCGCCCCATCTTGCAGCACGTATGAATATGTTCCCTGCAACACGCCGGGCATTCCTCCGCGAAACCGCGCCGCATGATCGCCGAGTTTCTCCCCGCGTCCGCCCGCCTCGACTCCAATCAACTGAACTTTCTTATCTTTAAGGAAATCGTAGAAAATCCCGATCGAATTTGACCCGCCGCCCACGCACGCAATAATCGCCGCAGGCAATTTTCCCTCAGCTTTCAGAATCTGCGCCCGCGCCTCGCGTCCAATCACTCGATGAAAATCCCGCACCATCGTCGGATACGGATGCGCCCCCAGCACGCTCCCCAACAAATAATGTGTAGTCCGCACATTGGTGACCCAATCGCGCATAGCCTCATTGATCGCATCCTTCAGCGTCCGCGACCCTGACTCCACTCCGCGCACTTCCGCTCCCAGCAACCGCATGCGGAACACATTCAGCTCTTGCCGCCGCATGTCTTCCGTCCCCATATACACAACGCATTCAAATCCCAGCAGCGCGCACACGGTCGCTGTCGCCACGCCATGCTGCCCCGCCCCAGTCTCGGCGATCACGCGACGCTTGCCCATCCGCTCCACCAGCAGTCCCTGTCCCAGGCAGTTATTAATTTTGTGCGCCCCGGTGTGCAGCAGATCTTCGCGCTTCAAATAAATCTTCGCACCGCCCAGCTTCTGCGTCAGCCGCCGCGCAAAAAACAACGGCGTGGGACGCCCCGCGTAAGTCGTCAGCAACTCGGTAAGCCGCGCCTGAAATTTCCGGTCCCGCTTCGCCCGCGCATACTCGCGCTCGAGTTCTTCAAGCGCCGCCATCAAAGTTTCCGGCACATACCGCCCGCCATAAACCCCAAACCGCCCCGGCTCATTCAGGCGAATAGGAACACGAGGGTGCCCCATCCTGGCCGCGCTTTTTGCGCCTAGGGTGGGGATTTTGACTTTCGTAGTTCGTGGAGCCGTCGCCATATCTACCTCGTCTTCCCGTCAATCCCCCGCACAGCCTTCACAAAGGCTCGGACCTTCTCCGGATCTTTTTTCCCCGGCCGCGCCTCAACTCCAGAAGCCACATCCACTCCCCACGGAGTGAGGATCCCGATCGCTGCCGCCACATTCGTCGGCGTGAGCCCACCTGCCGCTACTACTCTTCCGACCTTCTTGATGTTCTCAATCCTGGGCCCCGACGCGTTCCAGTCAAATACCTTGCCCGTCCCGCCTTGTTTCGAGCAGTCGCCGGAATCGATGAGAAAGGCGTGGACAACGTCCGGACGCCACCTCATCGCCCAGCCGTCGGGGCTTTCCAGCGACATCGAGATTGCGGGCAGCACCTTCAACCTTGGTCGTTTCGCCACGACCAAGTCGGCGACGTGCGGATCTTCTTTGTCGCCGTGCATTTGAATCGCTGTCAGACCGGCGCGATCCACAACGTCGCAAAGAGCATCTTCAAGCTGATTCACAAACACACCCACCTTCTCCACACTAGGCGGCAGCTTCTCCACAATCTCCCGCGCTGTCTTCACGCTCACGCACCGCGGACTCTTCTCATAAAACACGAATCCTACCGCGTCCGCGCCCTCTTCCACCGCTGTGAGCGCGTCCTCCAGATTCGTCATCCCGCAGATCTTCACCCAAGTCATGAGGAACAGTTGCCAGTTGTCAGTGTCCCGTTGCCAGTAAGACCCGAACCCTCACCGCCCGCTCGGTACCCGTGACTCGCTACTCGCGACTAAAGACCGCAGCGCGTCCCCAGGCGTTCCGCCCGCATCAGCGACTCTCCCACCAAACATGCGTGATATCCCGCCGCCCGCAGCCGCCCCACGTCCGCGCCCGAATGAATCCCACTCTCCGCCACGCTTCACGATATTCGCCGGGAACTTCTCCGCCAAAGCAAGCGCCGTCTCCAAATCCACTTTAAACGTCCGCAGATCGCGCGAATTCACCCCAATCAGATCGCAACCCGCATCCAGCGCCAGCCTGCAGCTCATCGCCATCATGCACTTCACACAAAACATCGAGTCCGCGCCGACGCGCCCCTGGCGCAAGGGAACTCAACTCTTGCGAAGTGAGCGCCGCCACAATCAGCAAGACTGCATCCGCGGAATTCGCCCGCGCCTCCAGCAACTGGAATTCATCCACAATAAAATCTTTGCGCAAGCAGGGAATCGAAACCGCTGCCGAAGCCGTCCGCAGATTTTCCACCGACCCCTGAAAAAATTCTTCATCCGTCAGCACCGAAAGCGCCGCCGCGCCCGCCGTTTCCAATTCTCGCGCCAACTCCGCCGGATGAAACTCCGCCCGAATCAATCCCTTCGACGGCGACGCCTTCTTCAATTCCGCAATGATCGCAATTCCATCCCGGCTCTTCGCCTCCAGCCCCGCCGAAACTCGCGCGGCGCATGCCGTTCCGCCCGCCGCTCCAGTTCCCGCAAGTCCGCCTCACGCTTGGCCGCCGACGACTCTTCCGCGCGTAGCTGCGACAATCTGATCAAGAAAGGCAGGCATAACAGTCCTTGAATTATACGGGAGCCACTGATCCGCGAATCGAGATACGCGAGGCGGTCAAAGCGCCGCCCGAATATAGCCCCAGTTAGCCGCGATAATCTCGAAGCCCTGTCATCCTGAGCGAAGTCGAAGGATCCCTACCAGCTTCGCAACGCCAGCAGAAAAGGCGCATCCGCCCGTAAGAGGCCAAAGCCCACGCCCCTCACTGGCAAACGCTCTGCAGTTCCTTATACGGCTTCTCCACGTGCTCCGGATACTTAATCTGCTTCAACTGCATCATCTGATCCAGCATCGTCCCGGCATCGTGCAGGCCAATATCCGGATCGCCCTGATACACCGGATCGCTCTGCGCCTCTTCCAGCGTCACCAGTTTGAACCCTTTTTTCTTCAGCAAATCCAGCGCATCTGGCATGATCGTGCTGCTGTACGCTCCCAGGTGCATCAATAACACATAATTAATCTCATGCCCGTAAATCAGCTTGGCCTGGGCCCGTCCCAGGTCGAGAAATTCCGACGCCGTACTCAAATAACTCGTCCGCAGCCACTCGATCGATTTCTTGTCGCCCTTCGCCGCGCACCGCGCATATGCGTTGTTCCACATGTAGTCTTCCCAATCCAGCGTGACCTGTGCGATTTTGTATCCGCGCTTGGTCAGGTACTCGCGCACCGCTCGCCGCTTCTCCACCGTGTCGCCCTCATGCAGATACGGATACCTTAACCAGTGCCAGTCGCTTCCCGGCTTCGCCAGCAGTTCCAGCGTTGGCTCGTTTTGCTCCACATCGCGTTCAAACGCCTCAGCCGTGTTCTGCCTCAAGATCAATGTGCGTATACGTATGATTTCCGAACGGCTCCGCCGCCGCCCACATCTTCAGCGCGTCTGCGCCATCCACGCTGCCCTCGAGTTTTTTCGCGTTGATAAATCCATACACCGGAGGCACGTGCCGCTTCTTCAACACCGCCAGCGTGTCCCGTGTAATGTCCATCCGCGTTACGCCAGGCGGCAGTGGGCCGTTCTGCGGCAAATCATCAATCGTGATGGCCAGCTTCTGCGCCATGCCCGATCCGGCAAACGCCGCCAAGAAGAGAAACAGCGTCCCAGCCTTCGGCCTCACCAACGCCGAAAAAAGAGCGAACTTCTCAGCCAGATTTTTCATTGATGAGAGTGTACTCGAATGCTTACCCGAATCGCCGCTGCTGCGAAACTAGCTTTTCCTAGCATGAAAATCGCCAAGTTTATCAACGGGACAGCCGGCTCTTGTACTTCGCTCAAGGCGGGCCCTCGGCCGTCCATCGAGCGCAGCCTCGGCGAGGTTTTCGCAACCCTTCACCTCTCGCTCGCCGCAAATCCTTCCGGCAGCATCAGCAGAATCCTCAAATCCAGCACTGCATGCATCACCATCGGCACCATCAGACTCCCCGTCATCAGAAAGACCGCTCCCAGAACAAATCCCACCACCGCCGTCCCTGCGGCCCCGCTCACTCCCTGATAAAGATGCGCAATCCCAAACACGATCGACGACGCCACCAGCGCCCACGTCAAACTCAAATGCAACGGTGAAGCATGAAAGTAGTGCAACAGAAATCCGCGATACACAATCTCTTCGCACACCCCAGCGGTCACGCACACGCCAATCCACCATCGCCGTTCGTCTCGACTCGAGGGTAGAAGAAAACTCAGCCGCTGCGCCGCCTTCGCCGCTTTCAAGCGCAGCTTCTCGCTCCAGATGGCAATCACCGCGGGCACCACAATCGCCGCGGTCGCGCCCACAAATACGCCCAGCAAAACATTTCTCGCACGCGAACCCTCGGCCATCCATGCCAGCTCCGCCGGCGCATAGCCAATTCTGAACACCGGCCCGAATCCCACCAACAGGCAGGCCAGCCCCGCCAGCAGCCACAGGACCATGCCAATCTTCCGGTAGTAGCGAAGCTTCTTCGCCGGATCAGTACTCGCCTTCAGCCGAGGAATTTCGTAGAGGTCCCACAGCGGCAAGCCCACGATCAGAAACAGCGTTAGCGCATGCTGCAGCGAAAATGTTTGCGCTGAAGTTCATCGTTGTCCGCCGACATGAGAATGTGCGTGGAAGGGAAGCGCGGACGAAGTCGCGCTTCTAGAGGACATGCTGAAACTAACTGGTGCCATCGAAGGGACTCGAACCCCCACACCCTTGCGAGTACATGGACCTGAACCATGCGCGTCTGCCAATTCCGCCACGATGGCAATCGAATCTACTTAGCAGCGGCAGCCCGAAAGCCGCCGAATCAGGAAGACCAACCTTTCTATTCTACAGACGCAATGCCGCGTGTCAAACCAAGCAGGGACAAGTCGATCTCCTGCCAGAGATCCCCATTCCCTGCCCTGTGAGATCCCAGCCTTACCTCTGTACCCTCCAGTTACGAATTTAGAATGCGTACTCCAGGAAAGCCGAAGCCCGGAGTCCGAGAGCCGAAGCCTGCAACCGGCCTACCCCAGCTTCGCCGTCATCGAAATCTTCGCGTTCAGCACCTTCGATACCGGACACCCCTTTTCCGCCGCCTCCGCATATTTCTGGAAGGTCGCCGCATCCGCTCCCGGAACTTTCCCAACGACATCAATATGGCTCGCCGTAATCGTCCATCCAGAATCCAGTTTCTCCATCGTCAGCGTCACGTTCGTGTTGATGCTCTCTGGAGTCAGCTTCGCCTCACCCAGTTGCGCCGAAAGCGCCATGGAAAAGCACGCCGCGTGCGCAGCCGCAATCAGTTCCTCGGGATTGGTTCCCGGCCCGTTCTCAAATCGCGACGTAAACGAATATGCCGTATTGTTCAGCACCCCGCCCGGCGCAGAAATCGTCCCCTTGCCATCTTTGAGTCCGCCCTTCCAAACCGCGCTAGCCTTACGTTCCATGATCGTCTCCAGTCTATGAATTTCTTGAATTGTCGATCGTACTGTTTCGTCAATTGTAGACGGAAGCAAGCAGAACTGTCAGGACGGCAACGGGTTTTCGCGATCAGGAATCGGCTTAGAATCCGCCCGGCGTCAGCGGGATTCTCAAAACAAAGGTCGCATTTGCAGGAAAAATAAGGAAGAAGAGTTTTTCTCCGTGCCTCAGTGTCTCCGTGGTGAAAATGGTTCTCGCCCGCAGCTACCTCAGTAAAAATCCGAGCAACTCAAATAAAATCCGCACTGCGGACAACTCATCTTGCACCGGCTCTGCTTCAGCCGCTCCGAGCAATTTGGACAATAGCTCGCCGCGCTCGACCCGTTCCCGACTCCGAGGTTACCCTCGACCGCCATACTTTCCGCCCGCCTCGGCACACTCGCAGTTTCGCTCGTGCGGTCACTCATGTTCGCCGACACTAATTCCCCCACTCGCGCCAGGCAAGTGCAAACTCCGGTTCCGCAGCCCGATTTCAGCCGCGCAAATAACGCCATTAAATCGATTAGAGAGCTTTTCAGGAAGAACTCAAGAAGAAATCAGGCAGCCTTCGCCATTGCCGGCAGATTGCTGTTCCAGCAGTCCGCCACAATCGTCCACGCGCCCAGCCGCCGCCACACCCTCACATATTTTCCTCGATCCGCCATCGTAGTTCCGTCCGCCTGCCGCACCGCCACGGTATAGCGACCCGTTTCCATCGCCATGTCGCCGGAGTGGTCAACGCGCAGCGTCTCCGCGCGCAGGCTCTCATAGCCCGCGTCGCTCATCTGCCGCGCCAGCCGCTCCACGCACTTGGGACCGTAAGCCGGTTCCTGCTGCGGCGCCATGATGACGCCGTCGGGCGCAAACAACGTGCCAACCTGGTCAAAATTTCCAGTATTGAATGAAGTGACGTAGTCCTGCGTCAATCCGCGGATCAGAGACTCCACGTCCATAAACGGACGCGAGTCCGCGAGGGAGCCTGAATACGGCCGGTACATCTACTACCTCCTGGGAGAGGGCAATCGGTCCAACCTGTGCGCCCACGCACCGGTCGGCCGAAAAAACGCTCGGCCATTCTAGCGCAAAACGAATGTCGTGAAAGTGAAAATTCTTCCGCAGGGTGCGCCGCTTCTTTCCGCCGAGCGCCTCACCCTCTCAAAAGTCATCTTTCAAATCATCGCTCGAAAATCGAACTCCGGCTGGTCGCGGGCGTCCGCATCTCGCCGGAAATCAGCACTCGCCACTGGAGGCTTCGGCGCCGTTACCGGCCCTGTACCGTGCTCCTGCAGTTTACGTTTCACTCGTTCAATGAGCACGACCAGTTTCTTCGATTCGTGATCGCGCTCCGCCTGTTTGCACATCTTCTGGAAATCCTGGGGTGCGTGTGCTGCCCGTTGAGTCATGCCGGGGGGTCCTTAATCTCAAGAGAGTTTTCACGAAAGTCTCAGGAAAAATCTTACCGGGAAAATCAGATTTCACAATCGGGTCCGAAGTGTAAATCTCAAAATCCATACCGGAGGACCTCAATTGCGTCCCATAGCCTACCCCATCCCCCAAAAAATTGCGAGCCCTATTCCCATCTCATTTTCCTGATCACCCGTGACCGTGTGGAAGCGGACGACTCACCCGCTCGCCCCTGAGGAAAAACTCCCCACACTCCGTAGAAAACGAAAATCCAGACGCATCTGTGTCACAATGCTTAAGTCAGTGGTCAAGTCACAGATTAAGTCACAATAATCAAGCCATGAAGAAACAAGCTTCCGACCAGCAATTCCACGACCGCCGCCACCAGGAGCGCAAACGCGCCGAAGCCGAAGCCGCAAAAAAGCCTCCGCAGAAAAAATCCCCGCCCGCAGATCCCACGCCAGCTCCGGCCCCGCCGCCAATCCGAAAGTCTGACGCCCGCGCTCAGGCCACCGCGTACAACTTCAGCTCCAGCACCCGGCCATAGCGGACAAAGTCGCGGTCGGTCGTGAAGATGTGCCAGTCCCGCCGCTGTGCCACCGCGCAAATCAGGAAATCAATTGCCGATCCCGCGCACCTCGAAATTGGGATTACGAGCACCCGCTCGTGCTGCCGCAGCTCATGCAGCGGTAGCAACTCCCGTTCCTGGTCATGATGCTGCCGCAGAAGCTGCAACTCGGTGCGTCGCCCATGTCGACGATGCCCGCCAGCGCGTCGGCGGCGTGAATGGATCCGGCTCCCGGCTCCCGCGTCCCCGCCTCCGGACGCCGGATAGGCGCCGCTTCCTGGCTTCCGGTTCCCGAAGTCTGAGGTCCCGGCTCCGCGGTGCGCGGCCGGAAGCTTTCGAACAGCAATTGCTGCTGGCCGGTGAGGAAGCGCATCTGCAGCCAGCGGAAGATGTAGTCCATGATCGACTTGGCGTAGCCGATCTCGGGATTGCCGCTCCATCCGCTGGGCTCGAAACGCGTGTGCGCGAACTTTTCGCAGAACAGTTTCAGCGGCACGCCATGCTGCAGCGCGATCGAGACCGCCAGCGCGAAGCTGTCCATCAGGCCGGAGACGGTCGAGCCTTCTTTCGCCATGGTGATGAAAAGTTCGCCGGGCTCGCCGCTGGGATAGAGTCCTACGGTGATGTAGCCCTCGTGGTCGCCCACTTTAAATTTGTGCGTGATCGAGGCGCGCTCTTCCTGCAGCTTGTTGCGCACCGCACGCGGAGGCGCGTTCAGGTTCTGTTCTTCTATTTGCACCTGCGGAGCGGCAACTCGCGCGTCGTCTTTGCTCGAATTCGCCGTCTTCGTCCCCGCCGCCGAAAGCGGTTGCGACTGCTTGCAGCCATCGCGGTAAATGGCTACGGCTTTAATGCCCAGCTTCCACGCCTGGATGTAAGACTCCATAATGTCTTCCACCGTGGCGTTGTTCGGAAGATTGACGGTCTTCGATATAGCTCCGGAGATAAACGGCTGCGTCGCCGCCATCATCCGCAGATGGCCCATGTAAGCGATCGACCGCGTCCCCTTCGACGGCTTGAACGAGCAATCAAACACTGCAAGATGCTCGTCTTTAATGTGCGGCGCGCCTTCAATCGTTCCCGTCGCATCAATGTAGCTGACAATCGCGTCCGCCTGGTCGTGGTTATATCCCAGCTTGAACAGCGCCGTCGGCACGGTATTGTTCACGATCTTGATCATGCCGCCGCCCACGAGTTTCTTATATTTCACCAGTGCGAGATCCGGCTCCACACCCGTAGTATCGCAGTCCATCATGAAGCCGATTGTGCCGGTGGGGGCTAGGACCGTGACTTGCGCTGTTTCTGTAGCCGTGTTTTTCGCCATGGGCCAGGGCTTCGTCCCAGCATTGTTTGCTGGATTCGTAGATGTTAGCCGGGACGTTATTTTTGTTGATGTTGTTCACGGACGCGCGGTGCATGCGGATTACGTCGAGGAACGGTTCGCGGTTGATGTACCAGCCGGGGCAGGCTCCGCCGGGCATGACGCTGGACCCCGTGATGTTGGCCCCGAGGTTGGTCTCGGCGAGGCTCTTCTTTGTTGGCTTCGGTCGCCGGCGTCAGAGGCGGGCACTGTTCTGCGATTCTTGAGGACTGCAAATAGGCTTCTCCGCACATGATCGCGGTGACGCAGGCGGCATAGTCGCGGCCGCCGTCGGAGTCGTAGGGCAAGCCCGGCGGCCATCAGCAGCGCGCCGAGATTCGCATAGCCGAGGCCCAGCGGACGGTAGTCATGCGAGTTGCGCATGATCTGTTCTGTGGGATAGCCGGCGTTGTCGACGATGATTTCCTGCGCGGTGATCAGCACATCCACGGCGTGGCGGTAAGCTTCCACGTCAAACGTGCCGTTGGGCGCGAACTTCAGCAGGTTCAGGCTGGCCAGGTTGCAGGCCGAATCGTCGAGGAACATGTATTCGCTGCACGGATTCGAGGCATTGATCCGCGCCGTATTCTTCGAAGTGTGCCAACGATTCACCGTGGTGTCGTACTGCATCCCGGGATCGCCGCAATGCCACGTGGCTTCGGAAATCTTCTTCAGCAGGTCTTTGGCTTTGTACGTCTTCATCACCGCGCCGTCGCGCACCGCTTTGGTGGAGAAGTCGGTGTCGCGGACCACGGCGTACATGAAGTCGTCAGTCACGCGGACGCTGTTATTCGCGTTCTGGAAAAAGATGGACGAGTAGGCATCCGAGTCGGGAGACGACCCGTCATAACCCTGCGCCACCAGCGCGTGAGCTTTCGCTTCTTCTTTCTGCTTGCACTCAACGAAGTCGATGATGTCAGGATGGTCGACGTTGAGGATCACCATCTTCGCCGCGCGGCGCGTCTTGCCACCGGACTTGATCACGCCCGCGAAAGCGTCGAAGCCCTTCATGAAGCTGAGCGGACCGCTGGCCGTGCCTCCGCCACTCAGGCCTTCGGTCGACGACCGCAGCGACGAAAGATTCGTGCCCGTGCCGCTGCCCCACTTGAATAGCATGCCTTCGGTCTTGGCGAGAGTGAGAATCGAGTCGAGAGAGTCTTTCACCGAATTGATGAAGCACGCCGAGCACTGCGGCTTGGTGTATCCGGTAACGCCGAATTCAACTTGCTGAGTCTGCGGATTCCAGTGCCAGTTGCGGCCGTCGGAATTGGGCTCGATGCGGTCGCATCCCACGTTGAACCACACCGGGGAGTTGAATGCTGCATATTGCCGCACGAAAATGTGGACTAGCTCATCGTGGAAAGGTCGCGCCGTCTTCGGGCGTCTTGAAATAGCCCTGCGCCAATCCCCAGTCGCGGATAGTTTCGGCCACGCGGCCCACCAGTTGGCGCACTCCGGTTTCGCGTTCGGCCGTGCCGAGCGTGCCGTGCAGATATTTACTGGCGACGATGTTGGTCGCCGTCATCGACCAGTCTTTGGGGACTTCGACGTCTTTCTGCTCGAAGATCACGCCGCCCTGCGCGTCCGTGATCTGAGCGAGACGGAGTTCCCACTCGACCTCGTTGTAGGGCGAAACGCCAGGCTTGGTGAACAAGCGGCGAAAGGCAAGTCCGGGCGCAGTCTTCTTTGGGGGGGCGGTCGACAGGGCGGGGGGAACGGTAGTCACCTGAGCGGAGTCAGGGGAAGTGGTCTTGGTTTCAGGCATCAGGCTCTCCAGTTATTAGATTCTATCCATCGTGGCTCGATTCGGGCGTCCCCGGGGAGAACGCGGGAGTTGAGACCTGCCCGGACCGATTCGGGTCCGGGGTGGTGCATGTTCTGATAAAGAACTGCCGTTTTTCTTTCGCCCCTTGCGTTCCCGGTCAGAAGCCGGAGGGCAAGGGCTGAGGACAGTGAATGTTGGTCGCGGCGCCGGAGTCGAGCTGTGGGGCCGATACTGGTCGGGATGTGTGCACAGGTTCGAGTTTGAGCTCTGGCTGATCCATCTGCACGGGCGGTACGGCGCTGGAGGCGCTCGCGGGAGATCCCGCTTCCCCACGAGCTGCGGTTTCCGCGCGGTTCGTGCCGTTCGCCGGAGTCAATTCCAGCGACGACGCAAAGTGCGCCCCAATTCCCGAGGCTTTCTCGCCGGAAGTCACTATCCACTGGTTGAGCGCTCCGGCGATACTGCGGCGGTGCGCTTCGTCTTCGATGACCACAAAACGCACGAAACAGCGTCCCGACGCCAGCCGCGCTCGCATAGGATTCTGCAGCGAAAACATGCGGTCCAGCACGAATGCCATGTCTTCATCTTCCCCGAATTGAACGACCGCCAGCATGCGCCGCGATTCGGCGGCCGTGGTAGTTGCTGCCGAGCTTAGCTCGGCCGGAGCGCCGGGGGCGGCTGTCCCCACAGCTGAGTTGCTGAGTTGCTGCGGCATGGAGGCCCCAATATGGGAACTGCCATTGCCAAAGGTCATTACTTCCTCGGCCAGGGCGAAGACCCCAGGCTTGCTGGGGACGCACAGCAGGCTATGGGGAGACTCGCAGTGGAACCACCGCGACCAGTGCAGGCGGCGGTAGTCGACGGGGCGATCGAAGCCGTGGCGGGCCAGCGATTCGGCGACAAGGCGAGTTAAACCTTCCATATTGCGGGCTCCTGGGTCTGGACTGCCGCAGCGGAGAAAAGGAGTTCCCTGATCTGCCGCCGGGCAGGTACAAATGCAATCCTTGCAATGAGTTGTCGTGGCCCCGGGAGGAGGTTCGGGGCGACGGCCACCGCACTAAAAACCGGGCTTCGGGCTTCGGCTTTCAGGCTTCCGCTGAAACCGAACACCCAACGGATCTGGGCCCTTGCTGCTCGCAGGGGCGCCAAGTCACCTCTGGCTTGGCGCCGCGCCGCGTTGTTTCCTGACTACGCTCTCTTCACCGCTTACTGCAAAAATTCGCCCCGTTCCCGCGGGGTGAATTTGTGTGCTTGGGATTGCAAACTTACTCCCGTGTATGGTGTCTGTCAATAGGGAAATACCACAGGTTGTATCCCCAATAATGGCGGCCCTGATGCGGGGTGTGGTCCCGGTTAGGTCCTTGTTTTCCACAATGGCCGCGCTCTCCGCGTCGCCCTTCCCGATTTTGGGACGGCGTCCTGCTCGTTGCTCACCTTCCGGTTGGGAGTTAAAGGATTAAGAGTTAACGGTTTAGAGTCGACCGGAATGTCCGCTCCACGCGATCACTACATCAGGCCCAGGCGAGCACCGGGTCGCGGCCCGCTACAGGGCTGAGGAAGCTTGCGGCGGACGCGCGCGCGTTCGTCCGGGCCGAGACCGTTGCCAACCTGTGCGGATTCCGCTTTCGCACCGGGCATGGACACGTAGACGTCTTCAAAAATCTGCCGTGGCGCGATGCTCAGCACACCGTCGGAAGACTCCACCAGATAGTCTCCCTTGCGGCCGGAATGCTGGCGGCCCAGCGAGTCGGTAAACACAAGACTGCAAGTCAGCTGTTTGGCTTTCACCAGAAATCTGGTGCGATAGGTCAGCCATTGGGAAGTTTTCGTTTCTGCCGCTTTCGTCTCGATAGCTTTCATTCTCGCCAACCTTAGGGGGAGGAGGTTTGCCAGTTGAATGTCGATGTCAGGGTGAAGGCGCATGTGAGGTAAGCTGTCAGGTAAGCCTGTCAGGTAAAAATGACTGACCCGCGTCCTCGCGCGTTGCGATGAGGCGAAACAAAATGTACGAGTGAAAGTCCCCG
Organism: uncultured Acidobacteriaceae bacterium; assembly: GCA_963846245.1. Taxonomy (GTDB): domain Bacteria; phylum Acidobacteriota; class Terriglobia; order Terriglobales; family Acidobacteriaceae; genus Sulfotelmatobacter. The sequence goes on from CAWJVI010000003.1 coordinate 139,357, forward strand.
CGGTCAATTCAGTATTTTTGGTGCAACTGAGGAAAACCTTCGCACCAGATTTCGCCGAGGAATGGAGATGAAAGAAAAGCCGGCGTGAGTCCAGTTGAAGCGCTCGACAGTGGCGCGTTTGTTGGAAGCATCGCGCGGTAGAAGAAATCACGAGCGCGCAAGCACAGGATTGTCCACAGGTCGTGCACAGGAAATGCAGAAACGAGTAACGGCAAAAACCACGTCGGGACAGCCGCCTCGGCTGTCCGTTCGAGCGCAGCGAGGACCTGGGCTTCGGCAGGCCGAAGCTAACAAATCAAAAAGGGCGGACAAAGATGTCCGCCCCACCCGTTGAGATTCCGTACAGCAGCAACTTCTACCGGTGAGCCAGCGCCGGCTCGTGCGCCTCTTTCCCGGCCTTGAACGCCGCGAAGCGCTTGTTGATTTCGTCCCAGTTAATCGCGCCCCACCATGCGGACAAATATTCCGGACGGCGGTTGTTGTACTTCAAATAATAGGCGTGCTCCCAGACGTCGTTGCCGAAGATGGGATAGTGGCCCTGGCTGATGGGATTATCCTGATTCGGCGTAGACATGATATGCAATTCGCCGCCGGGCTTGCCGGCGAGCCAGACCCATCCGCTGCCGAATTGCTTGACTCCGGCGTCGTTGAATTTGGTTTGAAAGTCTTTAAAGTTGCCGAACGCTTTCTGGATCGCGTCGGCGATGGGGCCGCTCGGGTCGCCTCCGCCCTTGGGTTTCATGATCTTCCAGAACATGGTGTGGTTGACGTGGCCCCCGCCGTTGTTGCGGACGGCGCCGCGGATGTCTTCGGGGATGGCGTTGAGATCGCGGATAAGATCTTCGGCGGTCTTGCCGGCGAGTTCAGGGTGCTTTTCGAGCGCAGCATTCAGATTCTTGACGTAAGCAGCATGATGCATGTCGTGATGCAGCGTCATAGTCTGCTTGTCGATGACGGGTTCGAGGGCATCATATGCGTAAGGTAAAGGCGGTAGTTCATGAGCCATGATTGATCCTCCAACTATGTCTGATGACCGGCAGCGGGGTTTCGATGCAGGGACTAGGTAATCTTAAATCCCGCAGGGCCGGGAAGGGAAGCGCTGGCTTCCGTATCTCCTGCAATGTCTGTCATTCCGAGCGGAGAAAGATCATCCGCAAAACCGAATGCGGATGATCTTTCGAAGTCGAGGAACCTGCTGTCCGCCTGCGCCACCACAGCGCTGCCGCCTATGCTCCGCTAGCCGACATCGCCATACGAGTACCCGGGTAACCCTTCACAGGCCGGCGAATCTCCCGCGCCGTGGTCCGCATCCGTTATTCTAGTAGTGCACTCATAAATCATATGACTCCGAAAACTAAGACTTCTGGCAGTGGCGTGCTTGTGGCAAGCGCGTCCGGCAATGGACTGAACCCGGAGCGCGAGCGTGTGTTCGAGGCGTTCCGGGAGTGGGGATACCTGGAGGGCGACCTCGATCCGTTAGGCTTTCTGCGGCCGCGTGTCGTGCCGGAGTTGCACGTGGAGAGCCCCTATGCCGCGGAAGCGCGGGCGATTTATTGCAGCACGATTGGGCTGGAGATCAACCACATCTACTCTCCGGAGCGGCGGCAGTGGATTTACGACCGGATGGAAGCTGAACCGCAAGAAGAAGACCACCCGAGAATTCTCGATCTGCTGATCCGCGCCGATATTTTCGAGCAGGTAGTGCAGCAGCGTTATTTGGGCAGCAAGCGGTTTTCGCTGGAAGGCGTAACCGCGCTTCTGCCGTTGGTGGATGAAATTCTCGACACAGGTGCGCAGCGCGGCGCGACTGAACTGGTGATGGGAATGAGCCATCGCGGACGCCTGAACGTAATGGCTCACGTGGCCCGGCGCCCGCCGCAGGAGATTTTCGCGGGCTTCGAAGACGTGGACCCGCGCAGCGTCCTGGGCTCGGGCGACGTGAAATATCACATGGGCGCGACCGGCGAGTACATCACGCGCAGCGGCGGAAAAGTTCACATTCACCTGGTTTCGAATCCCAGCCATCTGGAAGCGGTGGATCCAGTTACAGTTGGCCGCACGCGCGCGAAACAGGATCGCACCGGCGAAGGCGGGCGCGAAGCCCACTTGCCACTGCTGGTGCACGGTGACGCGGCCTTCGCGGGTCAGGGAATTCTCGCCGAGACCATGAACTATGCCGACCTCAAAGGCTTCACCGTGGGTGGTACGATTCACATCATCGCGAACAATCTTCTCGGCTTCACTACTAACTATTACGAAGAACATTCCACGCGGTTCGCGGCGTGCATCGCGCGGCGGCAGTCGATTCCAATTTTTCACGTGAACGGCGAAGACGTGGACGCCGTGGTGCGCGTGGGACGCATGGCGGTGGAATACCGCTACAAGTTCGGCACCGACGTCGTGATCGACCTGATCGGCTATCGCCGCCACGGCCACAGCGAGGTGGACGACCCCACCATCACCCAGCCGCTGCTCTACAAGCGGATCAAAGAGCATCCGCCGCTGTGGGAAATTTATGCCGATGATATCGGCGCCACCGACGCCGCCGAGCGGGCGACGAAAATCAAAGCCGAGTTCGAGGCCGCGCAGAAAAAAGCCGGCACGATCAAGCAAAAGCCGACCATGCGCGAACTGCCGAAATATTGGGATCAATATTACGGAGGCCGTCACCAGCCGGAGTTCGAAGTAGAAACGGGATTGCCCGGGGAAGAACTCGCGGAGTTGACCCGAAGGCTCACCACCTATCCGGAAGGTTTCCATATTCATCCCAAGGTGAAGAAGTTGCTGGAGCAGCGCGCCGAGATGGGAACTGGCAAGCGCGCCGTGGATTACGGCATGGCCGAAGCGCTGGCCTTCGCCAGCCTGGTGAAGGGCGGAATTCCGGTGCGGTTGTCGGGACAAGACTCGCGCCGCGGAACCTTCAACCAGCGGCACTCGGTGCTGATCGATATCGAAAACGAAAACGAATTTGTGCCGCTCGAAAATATTGCCGAGAAGCAGGCACGCTGCGAGATTTACAACTCCACGCTTTCGGAAGCGGGCGTGCTCGGGTTCGAATACGGCTACAGCCGGGATTATCCCGAGTCGCTGGTTTTGTGGGAGGCGCAGTTTGGCGATTTTGCCAACGTGGCGCAGGCCATTGTCGACCAGTTCATCAGCGCGGGTGAAGCCAAATGGAACCTGCTTTCGGGCGTGGTGATGCTGTTGCCGCATGGCTATGAGGGCCAGGGCCCGGAGCACTCCAGCGCGCGCATCGAACGCTTTCTTCAACTGGCCGCGCAGCACAATATTCAAATCGCGCAGCCATCGAATGCGGCGCAATATTTTCATCTGCTGCGGCGGCAGGCGCTGCGGCACTGGCGCAAGCCGCTGATTGTGTTCACACCGAAGAGCATGTTGCGGCATCCCGACGCGTCGTCGCCGATTGAAGATTTCACCCACAAGAATTTCCTCAATGTGATTCCCGACGCGGAAGTCGGAGAGGCCGACCGCATTCTGATCTGCTCGGGAAAAATCGGCCACGAGTTGCAGGCCGAACGCAAAAAGCGAAAAGATAATTCCACCGCGATCGTATTCCTGGAACAGCTGTATCCCTTCCCAGAAAAGGAGTTGGTCGCCGAACTCGAACGCCACGGCACCACCGGAGACATCGTCTGGGTGCAGGAAGAGCCCGCCAACATGGGAGCGCTATTCAACATGCTGCCGCGCCTGAAGCGCATCGCAGGCGAGCGTCCGGTGCTGTCAGTGAAGCGCTCGGCGAGCGCGAGTCCGTCGACAGGCAGCGCCAAGGCGCATGAAGTGGAGCAGAAAACGCTGCTCACGCTGGCGTTTACCAGGGGATAGTCGCGAGTCCCGAGTAGCGAGTATTCCAGCCGCGGGTCCCGAGAGCTATGAGCTGATTCCGGCAATCATCGTTCGTGCCTTATCACGCATATCGTTCTGCAATAGAATCGATTAAAGCTGTGGATACCCTCTACGAATACACGCTGGATTGGTCAAGAGGAAGCAAACGCCGTCATGTCGATGGCCAGCGAGCTTTCGTCGAGCGCTATATTCGGCTGGACGAGTTTGACTTGCTCTTCGGCGGCAAGATGCTCTTGATCGACCCCAGCGGCAAGACCGAGTTCGTTGGTGTTTGGGGGCGACAAGCCATAAACCAATTCAAAAGAATTCTCCGGCAAAGAGGTGCTGAGTTTGTTGTCCTTCACGCAGATGCTCACGATCGAGTGCTGCGGAGCTACTCACAGTATTACGGCAAAGGGGACCGGACCACGACCATTTGTTAAGAAATCGCCGGATCTTGAAGCTGCCCTTCGCATGCGGCGTCTGTGGCACGAGTGGGACTCGTGCCCTTCCCGGTTTCTTGCGCACCTTTCTGGTGTAACCTTCATTCTTCATGCCGCGCCACGCCCGAACCCTGCGCATTGCCGTCGACACGGGCGGAACCTTCACCGATTGCGTTTGGACGACCCTCAAGCGGCCGCCTGCGCATGCTGAAAGTTTTTTCCACGCCCCAGGATCCCTCGCAAGCGATCGTTGAAGCCCTCCGAAAAATTGCACACGAGGGACGAACTCGTCCTGCTGCATGGCACCACCGTAGGCACCAACACGCTGCTTGAACGCAAGGGTGCTCGCACCGCGCTGGTGACGACCGCCGGATTCGAAGATGCGATTGAGATTGGACGCCAGGCGCGTCCCAAGCTCTACGATTTTTTCTTCGATCGCGTCGAGCCGCTGGTGGCGCGTGACATGCGCTTCGGCATAAGGAACGCACGGCGTACGATGGCGAAATCCTGACCGCGCCTTCGCCGGCGGATTTGAAATCACTGGCGTCGAACGTGCGTCTGCGACTTATCCGCAGGCGATTGCGATCTCGCTGCTGTTCTCGTTTGCGAATCCAAAAAATGAACTCGCCGTGGCGGAGGCGCTGCAGCCGCTGGGAGTCCCGCTCTCGATCTCGCACGAAATTCTGCCGGAATTTCGCGAGTATGAACGCACCTCAACCGTGGTAGTGAACGCATACCTGCAGCCGGTGATGAAGGGATATCTCGATCGCTCGCCGCGTGGAGTCGCCAACGGCCGCGCGCGAATTTTCGTGATGCAGTCAAACGGAGGAATCGCCGCGCTCTCCGCGGCCGCACACGAGCCGGTGCGGACGGTGCTCTCAGGCCCCGCCGGAGGAGTCGTCGGCGCGGCCGCCACAGCGCGCGCCAGCGGCTTCGAGCGCGTCATCGCATTCGACATGGGAGGAACCTCCACCGACGTTTCGCTCGTCGACGGCGCGATCGCCGCGGCCGCGATTCCAACCAGAAACGACGCGCAGGTCGCCGGACTGCCGGTGGGCGTGCCCATGCTCGACATACATACCGTAGGCGCTGGCGGAGGTTCGATCGCGCGCTTCGATGCCGGTGGCGTGCTGCGCGTGGGGCCGGAATCCGCGGGCGCCGATCCCGGCCCGATTTGTTACGGGCGCGGCCTGCAGCCCACGGTTACCGACGCGAATCTGCTGCTGGGGCGGCTGCAGGCGGAGCGCTTCCTGGGCGGCGAGTTCAAGCTCGACGTCGAACGAACGCAAAAAATCACGCAGAGCCTGGCTAAAGAAACAAAAATCGCGGCTGACGCTCGACCAATTTGCCGATGGCGTGATTCGCGTAGTGAATGCCACCATGGAGAAAGCGATCCGCGTCGTGTCAGTCGAGCGCGGCCGCGATCCGCGAGACTACGCGCTGGTGGCCTTCGGCGGCGCGGGAGGACTGCACGCCTGCGCCCTCGCCGAAGCGCTGGGCATTCCGCAGGTGATCGTCCCATCGCTGCCCGGAGCGCTCTCCGCCTTGGGGATTCTCGCCAGCGACGTGGTCAAAGATTATTCACGGACAGTGCTGTGGCGGGTCTCCGGCGAACTTCCGCACGCACGCTTGACTCAGGAATTCGCGACACTGGAAAAACAGGCCGCAAGAGTTTTCGAACAGGAAGGTTGGCCCGGAAAAGCCCGCCACGAAAGAAGCGTCGACGTGCGCTATCGCGGCCAGGGATACGAACTCAGCATCCCGCTCAGCAAGAATCTGCTGAAAGAATTCGAGCGCGAGCATCAGCGCCGCTACGGCTACATCCATCCCAATCGCGAAATTGAACTGGTCACGCTCCGTCTGCGCGCAGTAGTGAAATCGCCGCGGCTAAAAGCGGACCATGTGGGGACGGGCACTCCTGCCCGTCCAGGCCGAGCAACGCTCGGCTCGCTTTCCACGCCCAAAGCCCAAGTCCTGTTCGGTGGCAAGAAACTCGAAACGAAGATTTACTCACGCGATCGCCTTCGCCCCGGGAAGAAATATTCCGGCCCCGCCATCATCACCGAATACAGCGCCACCACAGTCATCCCACCGGGCAAGCGCTTCCATCTCGACCGCGCCAGCAACCTGATTATTACAATCTGATGAAAATCGCGCTCCACACGCCCCACTCGCCACTCGGTGCTGGGTACTCGCCACTCGTTACGGCTACAATACTCCCGTGAAACCAAGCATCTTTGTAGTCGAGGACGATCCGGATATTTCGCGCCTGGTGCGCCATCACCTGGAGAACGAAGGCTTCAACGTGCGCGTCTATCCCACCGGCGCCACCGTGCTCTCCGATGCGGAGCGCCAGCGTCCCGCGTTGTTCGTGCTCGACATCATGGTTCCGGGCAAGGACGGCCTCGAGCTTTGCCGCACGGTGCGTCAAACTCCGGGTCTCGCCGCGGTGCCGGTAATTTTCCTCACCGCGAAAAGCAGCGAAGCGGATCGCGTGCTGGGTCTCGAGCTGGGCGCGGACGACTACATCGGCAAGCCGTTCAGTCCGCGGGAACTGGTGGCGCGAGTGAAAGCCGTGCTGCGCCGCTTTGAGCGGCCGCTTCCGCCGAGCCCGCTGAAGGTGGGCGAAATCGAAATCGATCCTTCGGCGATGACGTTGACAGTTGCCGGCAAACTGGTGGCCACCACCGCCACCGAGTTCCGCTTGCTGGATTATTTCGCGCGCCATGCCGGGCGCGTCTTCACTCGCGACCACCTACTCGACAGCGTGTGGCGCGACACTTCATACGTGACCCCGCGATCTGTGGACGTCTACGTGCGCCGCATCCGGGAAAAAATCGAACCGGACCCGGAGAACCCGCGCTACCTGAAGACCGTGCGCGGCGCGGGTTACCGCTTCGAGTCTCCAAAGTGAAGAAGAACCGGATTTTTTTCAAGCTGCTGGCCGCGTTTCTTGTTGTGATCGCCGCCAGCGCCGTGATCCTCGACTTCACGCTGGGCCGCGCCTGGGAAGCCTCGCTGCGCACGGAGATTGACCGCAGCCTTACGCAGAAGACAGTGATGTTTGCACACCGCGTGGAAAATGATCGCATCCATTCGCTGGCGGATATTGCTGCGCAGGAAGGCCAGGCGGCGGGCGCGCGGGCGACGATCGTCGACGCTTCCGGAAGAGTGCTGGCCGATTCCGAATCGACTCACGGGGACCTCGCAAGCCTCGAGAGCCAGGCCACGCGAGAAGAATTCGCCGTAGCTCTCGCCGGCAAAACCGGACGCAGCGAACGCCCCAGCTCTTCGCTCGGCATTCCGTTTCTCTATGTCGCGGTGCCGATTTCCGGGGGCGCGGTACGCCTGGGTTATCCACTCTCCGATGTGGAAGAGGTGCAGGACGCGGTGCACCGGCGGTTGGCCTGGGGATCGGCGCTTGCTCTGGCGATCGCGCTGCTGGTGGCGGGGGTCGCTTCCACATCGACTGCGCGGCGGCTGGAACACATCGTCGAAGTTGCGGCGCACATCGCCGACGGAGATTTGAAAGCGCGCGTGCAGGATGGCGGTCTCGACGAAATCGGACGCCTCGGCGGAGCTCTCGATAAAACAGCGCGCCAGGTGGAGCGCAGTTTTGCCGCCGTGCGTTCCAGCCAGCGCCAGCTCGAAACCCTGCTCAACAGCATGCAGGACGCGGTCATCGCGGTCAGCGCCGATGGCCTGGTGCAGTGGGCCAACCAGCCCATGGACCGCCTGGTTTCGCAGCACGTGCGTTTGAACGCGCCAGTGGTCGAGACCATTCGCGACCCGGATTTTCTCGCGACCGTCAACGCCGCGACCGCGGACAAGGAAGTGAAGACCGCGCGCGCCACGTCCATTGTTCCGGGCCGCGCGTTCGATGTGACGGCTGCGCCCCTCCCCGGTGGTGGCGCGGTGGCCGTGCTGCGCGATCTTACCGAAACTGAGCGCGTGGAAAAAACCCGGCGCGATTTTATCGCCAACGTCTCTCACGAATTGCGCACGCCGCTGACTTCGATTCAGGGCTATTCGGAAACGCTGCTCGATATCACGCCGGAAAATGGCGCACCCACGCGCGAGTTCCTCGATATCATACGCAAGAACGCGAACCGCATGTCGCGGCTCACGGAAGATTTGCTGACCCTGGCGCGCGTGGAATCGGGCGAGACCCGTTTCGATGCCGAGCCCGTGCCTCCACTCGAGTTGCTGCACGACGCCGAAGAAAGTTTCCGCGAGATCGCCAAAGGTTACGGCGTGGAACTGCAGATTCAGGAAGCGCCGGGAGGAAATGGCTCATCAGAGTCGAGCTCGGAGAAATCAATCTCAGCGAAATCCCACTCGGCGGAGTCCTTGCCACGCGTGCTTGCCGATCGCGAAGCCATTCACCAGGTTTTTTCCAACCTCATCGACAACGCCATGAAATATGGCCGCACCGGCGGCAAAGTCGTGCTGGGAGCGCGTCCCGGGCCGCGCGGGGTTGAATTCTACGTGCAGGATTTCGGCGCCGGCATTCCCTCCGAACACTTGCCTCGCTTGTTCGAGCGCTTCTATCGCGTGGATAAAGCGCGTTCGCGCGAATCAGGAGGCACCGGCCTAGGCCTAGCCATCGCCAAACACATCATGCTGGCGCATGGCGGCTCCATCCGCGCCGAGAGCGAACTGAACCACGGCTCCAGGTTCTTGTTCACGCTGCCCACCGCGTAGACGAGTTGCGCGGACCAGTTCGACGGAAGAGCTTCCCCGCGATGTCGATGTCATCCCGAGCGGGGCCGAAGGACGCGCGAGGGACCTTACGATGCGAATCAACCGGCATGGTTGCAGTCGGGCTTCTGTCACGGTGTGTGCAGCGAAGGCGTTCCCGTCCGCGCCGAGGGACACTGTCGGCGGACGTAAGGTCCGTCACCGAGCTTTCAGCTCGGCTCGGGAGACATTCGCAACGACATCCCGTGACGACCCCGCTCAAAGTTTCCGTAAATTCACAGCCTTGTAACCATCCCGTGGAAAATAAAACCTATGCTTAGACGTTGGACATTCAAAGTTAATAATTGGCAAGATGATCGCAAGAGTCCAGGCCCGAAGCCGAAGCGCCGCCCAGCTTTGCGCCGGAGGGAAGCAGTCATGAGCACCGCCAGAGTCGAGAGTGCCAGCCCCGAACCTGCTCATCAATACCTCGTGCGGCGCACCGTGGAGGCTTGCCGCCTCGCCAAGGAAGCGGCCGGCGCAGCGGCCGAGGGAATCGCCACCGGATCCAGCACGCTGCTGAACTCGCTGCGCCAGCGCGAGCGCGAACTCGACACGCTCGACATGGAAATCGACGCAGGCGTGACTACCGCCATCACCGAAGTCGGCCCTGCCGGAAGCGCGCGAACTGCTGGCCTGCATGAAGTTCATGATTGGCCTCGAGCGCATCGGAGACCTGTTGCTGAGTTTTGCCAATAGCGCTCAGGCCGCCGGCGGACGCATCGACCCTGAAGATACCCGCGACCTCACGCAAATGGCGACCATCCTCGAAAAAATGTTAACCGACGTGGGCGAGTCTTTTTCAACCCGCGATGTCGGCAAGGCCGTGGACGTGCTCCGCGCCGACGCCGAGATGGATCGCCTGCGCAACCTGGTCTTTCTTGCGTCACATCGAAAACCCCGAAGCCGTGCACCGGCAGGCTAGCTTGCAGGTTATCTTCATGACACAGTCCCTGGAACGCGCCGGCGATCACGCCAAGAATCTCGCCGAAGAAGTTTGCCACTTCGTCAGCGGACGACCCGTCCGCCACGTGCTCATGGCCTACGACAAGCCCGTGGAGCAAATGTTCATCGACTACCTGCGCCGCCGCGACGGCAAGCACTAAACGAGTCCCGATGACCTTAAAGATGTCATCCCGAACAGGCGCCGAAGCCCGGTGAGGGGCGTTCCCGATGCCGAATGCAGCGGTGTGCATCGTCGGCGGCCTGCCGTCACACTGCGTGCAGCGAATGCGTTTTCGGATTTGCAGCAAGGACGCTGCCATCAGCCGTAAGGTCCCTCGACCCGCCTTCGGCGCGTTCGGGATGACATCGAGCGTTTTGGAAGCTCACGCTGATAGCGTTCGCGACTTCGCCGCCCAACTCTCCACGAATTTGCCGAAAAGATCCAAAGCCCATGTAAACTCAGGTCCCGTCGCTGCAAAGCCAAGTCGAAAATGCGGTGGACAATCAAAGCAATCCCCGGGAGCAAGCAGAATTCCTTGTTCCGCTGCGGCCTCGCAAAATGGCCTGGCGTTCTCTCCGCTCACCAGCCAGGGAAATGCCGTCATTCCTCCCTGAGGACGAATCCACCCCAGCGTTTCATGATGCTCAGTCATAAAGCGATCCAGGTGCTCCAGATTCCGGGTTGCGTTTTCTTGCGTTTTACTGAGTACCACATCGCGCCTGCGCATTACGATTTCAGCAAGCCTCTCTCCCGCCGAATTATTCGAGATCGAAAAATAGGCTCGCGCATTCCAGTAGCGTTCCCGGCGCTTGCGGTCATGCTCAATGATCCATCCCGTGCGAACACCGGGCACCGAGAATGCTTTCGAGAAATCGTGAATCACCGTCGCATGCGCCAGCCGCGACGCCGACTTCGTCTCTCGTCCGTGGTAAATCGGGTGATATACCTCGTCGCTCACAAGTTGAATTCCACGCGTTGCGGTGAACTCGTGTAAGCTCTCCATCTCCGCATCGCTAATGGTCGCGCCTGTCGGGTTGTGCGGGCTATTTACCAGGATCAGCTTCGTCCTCGCATCCGCGAGCTCCATGATTTCTTCCACGTCGATCGCGAAGTTGTTCTCCTTGCGAACTCCATAAAAGCGGGTCTCGAGACCAAGCGACTCAGGCAGCGCGGAAAAGGGTAGTGAAGCCAGGCCGCGGCAGTATTACGTTAGCCCCAGGCTCCGCCGCCAGCCACATCAGCACGACCAGAGCCTCCGAGGCTCCCGTCATAACCTGCACGCACTCCGCGCTCACCTCGTGCATTTCCGCGATCGCTTCGCGCAGCCCGTCGGCCCCAGCCGGACGGCCATAGACCAACGCATGATTCAGGAATCGCTGCCGCTCTTCCTCGCCCGCGAGGTTCAATATTTCATTCACGGTCCAACGCGGTCCCGTGCTCGCCGCCAGGTCGAATTCAATATCATGCTCATAGCTGTCCAGCCACACATCCAGCAGAAAAGGCTTCAATTGCATATCGCACCTCGAAAAATTCGTTCTTGAATCGATCAACGTTCATTATTTCCGATGTCATCCCGAACCGGGCCGAAGGCACGGTGAGGGACCTTACGATGCGCACGAAGCAGCATGATCGCCGGCAGGATGCCGTTATGGTGCGGGCGGCGAATGCACTCCCCGTTCGCAGCAAAGACGTTGCCATCAGTCGTAAGGTCCCTCACCCGCCTTCGGCGCGTTCGGGATGACATGGCATTTTGAAGTGATGATGGCATCACGTTTTGGATTCGCCGCAGAGAAGCTAAGCGCACTCCTCTGCGCCGTCGATCTTCGACGGGAGCACCACAGCCTCCGGCCCCTTCACCGCGACGGCCCGCTCGCCGCGGCGAATCAGAACGATGGCCCCGAGAATCGCCACCGACGCCAGCACCACGCGCAACGTCAAAGGCTCGGAAGCGAACAACCATCCCAGGAACACGGCCACGATTGGATTCGCATACGTGTGCGTGGCCACCAGCGCGGGAGGGCAGCGCTGCAGCAGCCAGGTGTAGGACGTAAACGCAACAATCGATCCGAACGTGATCAGATAACCCAGCCCGAATATCGACCGCAACGAAATCGCCGACCAGTGCGTGGCGTGGAACTCTCCCGTAACCGCCGCGGCGATCAGCAGCATGGCCGCGCCGCACAGCGTGGGAAGCGCTGTGCGCCCGAGCGCGTCGGTCGGCAGCTTGAGGCGCGGAGTGATCACCACTCCCGCGGACCACGAGAGCGAACCTACGAGCACGGCCAGCAGTCCCAGCAGGCTTGAGCCCTTCATGTGAAGTTCAAAGCCGGTGAGGATGGCCACTCCCGCCACGCCTAAACCCAGGCCCAGCGCGCTAACTCGGCTGATTTTCTGCTGCCCCGCCAGCCACGCCAACACCACAATGAACATTGGCTCAGTCGCAATCAGCAGCGCGGCCAGTCCCGAGCCGACATATTGCTCCGCCCAGTGCAGCGATCCGTGACCAATCAGAAAGAACAGCGCGCCCAGAACGCATCCCGAAATCCAGTGCTCGCGCGTCGGCCGAAACCCGCGCGCCCAGGCCCAGACCAGCAACACGCTGCCAGCGACGGCATGCCGGACTCCAGCCGTCACCAGCGGCGGAATCGTCGCCACCGCGTAACGAATCGCGAGATAAGTCGATCCCCAGACGATGTAGATGGCGGCGAAGGCCAACGCCATCTTGATGGTGTCCGCGCGATCGCGCGAGCCTGCGGGCTGTGAATTGGGAACGATCACGGGTCTGCCTCCTATGTTAATCATCTTTCTTCCGTCGCGGAGTTGGGCGTCGCGGAGTGTGGTCGCGGGAACTTTCTCAACGCGAAGTTTGGCCAGAATCTGGGCGGGCTGGGAGAGGAACATACTAACCTCCTAAACATGTTTTACAGGTTAGGTAAACTGTAGATGTCCTGCACCTAACTTGTCAAGAGCGTTTTGGTGGTTAGATAATGGGTAATGGGCGGAAAAGAAAGGGCCTTCTGACCAAGACGAAAGAAGTCACGAAAATCACGCGCCGGCGTCCGCCGCGCTTCGAACTGATTGCGGGCAACGTCAGCCTGGACTTCGTCAACACGCTCGACGACCGTCACATCAAGCCCAAGGAATTGATCGAGACCTATCTGGATCTCGTCCGCTTCAGCGAAGATGCCGGCTTGCTCTCAGCGCCGCAGGCCGACCGGCTTTTCGAGCGCAGCTACCTCGAGCCCGAGCTCGCGGCGCGTGCGCTCGATCACGGAAGAGAATTGCGCGAGGCGATTCACGATGTATTCTGGGCGATCATGAACAAGCGTCCCGCGCCGCCGGCTGCTCTCGCCCGGCTCAATGCCGATGCGCAGGCTGCGGCCGGGCACATGCATCTGGTTCCGACGAAGGATGGTTTCGAGTGGCGCTTCGACGACTTCGGAGACTTCGACAGCCTGCTGTGGCCCATTGCCCGCGCGGCGGCCGATCTGCTGGCGTCGAACGAGTTGGCCTATGTTCGTCCGTGCCTGTCGAAAACCTGCGAGTGGTTTTTTCTGGATACCAGCAAGAACCATCACCGCCGCTGGTGCGACATGACGCGCTGCGGGAATCGCGCGAAGGTGCAGAGGTTTTATGTGCGGAGAAAAAGCAGCTGCTAGCTCCTGGCTGCTAGCTTCGAGCCAAGTCGCATTGGCGTGATCATCGCCGCCTTTCTTTGAGCGTGCATTAATTGCAGGCAATAAAAATCCCCACTTCCCGCAAAGGACGCGAGAAATGGGGCACCCCGTCGTGGGTTAGGTAGTCAAGGATTACGCTAGTCGTGCATCACGCTAGACTTCACGCGGAGTGGCGTTGTTTGAATTCTTCGATTTTGCCCTTGGCCTTTTCTTTCGTGTCGTCCACGGACTGGCTGATCTTCTCCCGGCTCTCCGCGGCCTTTTCGGAAGCGGCTTGCTTGCGCGAGTCGTGGACCTGCTTGGCGGCGTCCTTGGCATCGCCCCAGGTTTCTTTCACCGCGCCTTTGACTTGTTTGACTACGCCTTTGTTGGCCAGCTTTTCGCTTCCGACAGTCTCGCCGACGCTTTGTTGCACTTTGCCAACGGCCTGATCGACCTTGCCGCTCACCTGATCTTTATTCATGAGTTCCTCCTGATTTGTATCTAGTTTTGTATGGTTTCGGAAGTTCTGGTTGACGCGATCACCAGTAAATCGTACGCGCCTATCTGGCGTACGCCATCGGGAGAACAAAGGAGAAGGCCTGAATTTGCACCGTAGCCGCGCTCCTGTGCTTGCAACAAGCACCTCCCAAATCAGGCCCGCTTGCGGTTTTTCGTTGCCTTCTTCGCCGCGGCGCGTGGCTTCTTACGAGCCACGACGGCGATGCTTCTCTTTTTTGTCTTTCTGCCTGCGACCTTCTTTTTGCTCTTTATTTTCTTCTGGCTGGTTGTTTTCTTTTTGATTGCGGCCCTGAAGGGAGGCACTAATTCGAGTTCCAGCTTCGAGTGCGCTGAATGACGATGGTGGCCATGCTGAAGAGGCTCGATACGCGCAGCTTCTTGTTCCGTGCGCAGCTGAGTGTCTGCAGTTTTTTGGCGTTCTTCCTCAAGGTATTCCGGAATCGTTTGAGTTGACATGCCTTCCAGTGTGGCAGAACTGGCTCCGTCAAATCTGTGTCATTTTGGCCACTCATGGAGCGGCACAGCGATTTTGCGGCAACGATCCGAGGCTTCCTGTACAAAATTGAACATTTTTCTTCCGCGGATTGCCGCATCATCAACGGCCATGACGGCCGGAGGCCATTCTCAAACAAGTACCCCGCTCAGGATCGGGCGGGGATGGCAACCTAATCCGTCGATCGAGACACTAAACCGTCGAGAATAACAACTGTGTGTCAATCGCGTGATCATGAATCCCGCATATTCACTTCGCGGAAAGCCACTATGTGGAAAACAATCCTTATGAGCAAGCACAGCCCAGCATTTTCTCTGATCCTTCTGGCAGCCGCATCCCTGGCCCTGACGTTTGGAGTTGTAGCTTGCAATAACAACCAGGCTCCAACCCAGACCCCGGACACCAGCACCCAGCCGGCGCAGTCGGATCAGCCGCAGGATCAGGCGGCTGGGGACAATCTGGCTCCCGTAAGCGCCACTCAGGCTGCTCCGGCCAACGACAACGATTCCAATACCGATGACGATGCTGGCGAGGACGATGCCAGCTACGGCCAACCCGTGCTCGAGGCCCCGCAACCCCCGCCGCAGCTGCCGGAATATTCGCAACCGGATTGCCCCGGCGATGGCTATCTATGGACCCCTGGATATTGGAGCTATGCTCCCCAGGGCTACTACTGGGTGCCCGGCGCCTGGGCCCGGCCGCCGGAAGTGGGCTTCCTGTGGACGCCGGGATACTGGGGATTTGTCGGCGGCAGGTACCGCTATAACTATGGTTTTTGGGGCCGGCATATCGGCTACTACGGCGGGGTTAACTATGGATTCGGCTACGTCGGAGTCGGGTATCAGGGCGGCTACTGGAACGGAAATCGTTTCAACTATAACCGTTCCGTTAACAATGTAAACATCACGAACGTTCAGGTATACAACCGTACCGTAACCAATACAGTCGTCATCAACAACACCACCGTCAACATCACCAACAATCGCTCCAGCTACAACGGACCTGGAGGGATAACTCGCCGCCCTCTGCCGACGGAAATCGCCGCCACTCGTGAGCAGCGCATTCCGCCGATGAATACCCAGTTGCAGCATCGGGAGGCAGCGGCGCAAAACCGCCAGCAGTTTGCCTCCGTGAACAAGGGCCGACCGGCCATTCTGGCAGCGACAAAGCCGATTCCCGAAGGCAAACCGATTGCTCCCATAATTCCCGCTCGCGCTGCTGCGGCCTCGCGACCGGCGTCGCAACCGAATCGTTCTGAACCGGTTCCGGCGCCCCGGGCCGCTGCGCCTCCGTCACGTGCCCCGGCTCCTGCACCGGCAAAGCCTGCCGAACCCATGCGGAAAACAGTTGAGCCCGCACCTTCGGGGAGAAGGACTGCACCTCCGGCAGCGCGGACGAAGCCCGCTCCGGCGCCTGCCGAGCGGCGCACTCAATCATCAGAACCGGCTGCACACGCGCCGGCAGCACATCCGCAACCAGCAAGGCCGGTAGCGACGCCGCCTAATAAGCCCGCCCCGAAACCTGAGACCAAGCCGGCCACTCCGCATCCCGCTGTAAAGCAGGAGCAACATCCGGCGGCTAAACCAAAAACTCCACCTCCGCCGGCCAAGAAGGAGCCGCCGAAGGAAACGCGGAAACCTGACTGAACGGTGGAAGTAACGGTGGAAGTATGGTTACCGGCACGACCGCTGCTCGGAAGCAAACGGTTGAGATCAGCCATTTCGTTGATTGGGAATGTGCGCATGCGCGTCAATGAATAATGACGATTATGCTCAACACCCTCATCAGCCGGAGGCACGGCTAGCCCTGGAAGTCTAATTCCCACCCCTTGGGCCTCGCTCAGCGCAGGCTCTAACGCCGCAAGAGACGCGACGTTAGGGCGGGGCACCGTCGGCCTCTTCTTACTCGGACTCATCGTTGCTCGGCTCTTCGCTACAATTGAAGGCCTAACCGGGAGGCTTCCTTATGATCGCGCGTCTTCTCGCTGTTCTTGTGCTGCTGGGTTCCCTGACAGGTTCGGCGCTGGGTCAGAATGTGATGGCTCAGAATGTCGTGGCTCAGAACGCTCAGAATGTGATCCACTACGCGACCACCGTCGACAACGTGAAATATCTTTTTGCCACGGCGGAGCCGGTGGCGCGGCTGAAGTCGGGGGACATTCTGGATACCAACACGCTCGACTGTTTCGGCAACACGATTCGCAAGCCGGGCGACACGTTGAGCATGGCGACGGGGGACAATCCGCTGGCGGGGCCGTTTTATGTGGAGGGAGCGGAGCCGGGCGACACGCTGGCGGTGAAGATCCTTGACTTGCAGGTGGACGGCGACACCGGGGTGGGCGCGTTTGCGCCGGGATTTGGCGCGATCAACGAAACTAATTACACGCCCATGCTGCATCCGCCGCTGCCGGAGAAGATCTGGTATTACCACATCGATCATGCGGCGAACACGGCTACGTTCAAGGCGCTGGATTCGGATTTTTCGGTGAAGATTCCGATGCATCCGTTTTTCGGATGCATTGGCGTGGCTCCGGCCAAGGGCGAGGCGCGCAGTTCGGTGGTGCCGGCGGAGTTTGGCGGGAACATGGATTCTCCGGAAGCGAGCGTGGGCAACACCGTGTATTTTCCGGTGAACGTGAAGGGCGGCCTGCTTTACATCGGAGACGGGCACGCGGCCATGGGCGATGGCGAAATTGCCGGCACGGCGATTGAGGTTCCGCTGAAGGCGCGCGTGCAGCTCAGCGTGATCAAGGGACGCACCATCAGCTGGCCGCAGTTTGAGAATGACGACGCGATTATGACGGTGGGAGCATATCGCCCGGTGGACGACGCGCTGCGCATCGCCTTCACCGAGCTGGTGTATTGGATTCACAAAGATTATGGATTGTCGGAACTCGACGCGTATGAATTGCTCTCGAAAGTCGGGAGAATTCATTTGAACGAAATGGTGGATCCGAATTACGTCGTGGTGGCGTCGGTGGAGAAGAAGTATTTGCCGAAGAAGAAGTGAGAGGCGGGATCAACCCGAGCATGTCAATGAGCGTAGCGGCGATGTTTCGCCAGCTATGCTGCATCGTCCACTTGGAACGGGAGTAAAATCCGCCCATGAAGGCATTTCACAACGGACGGGAAGCCAAAGAGTTCCTCATTTCCCAAATTGTCGAGGAAGCACAGCGGGAGGGCACCCCGCTCTCCGAAGTCGAGCGCAAAATGCTGTATTTCACGGAGAGTGGATGGACGCTTCCTGACATCATGAAAGTTAACGAGGATTTTGATCGCGAGTACGACCAAGACGAATATGAACACAAAATTGCGAAACTAGTTACTAAGGCCGATAAGCGCATTCGCAAGGGTGTACGTGACGATTACGAGAAATGGTGGGCCGCAATCCATTTTCTTGAACGAGAAGACCACTATATTTTGGTAATGATACGGATGGCAGGCCTACGGCCTCGCGGTGATGAGTTAAGGCTACTCGTCGCTGGGCTCGGCATTGTAACCGTGATCCTCGTAGCGGTTTTCTTGAGCGTCAAGTACGACGTCCATATGCCCGCCCAGAGTGACTTCGGAATTTTCGTATGGGTGCTCCTCGCTTTTTTGTTCGTTTCGTACATGCTTCTGAGGTTCATCATCGGTGCGAAGAAATCCGATAAGCTCACTTCCACTGTGCTAGCAAAACTGTTCCGAATCTGGCAGCGCGTCAGTGGAAACGCATAACTGTCGAGAACGGATTGGCCCACCCTTCCTCGTTCTTGCCGACACCATACCAACTGACGCTGCCCCGGTCTTCGCGGGGTTCGAAGAGCCTGCCTTGAGCTAAGCCGAAGGCCGGGGATTTCTGCTGCACAAGTTGTGGTTGGTTGAACTCTGGACTGCTTTCGCGGAGCCGGCAGTGATCGAGTCGCCGGCGCTTACTACGACCTCAAAAGCAGAAACAAAATCTTACGGTTTCAGCGGACGCCGTTGGCAATCGTCGATTCGATGGACTTGTGCCTTACGCCCACGCGAGCGCGCTATTACGTTGGTCATCTTGCTCCGGCCGTCGCGGCGCTCGCACACTTGTTGACATGAATACGCCACGGTACTGGTATACAGCCAAGCAGTGGCCTTTTGGTCACAGGCTCGCGCAGACCTGGGAAGGGTGGGTGGTTGATTTGGTCTGGATCGCCACGTCGCTCGGTATATCAACATTGTTGCGGAGGGATAGCCAGCATCCGGTGCGGGGCTTAGGGCTCATGTTTGGGCTGATGGCAGTATTTATAGCAATACGTTCCTGGAAGGGTGAACCTAAGCGCTGGGACGGTTGAGGACTGGCCCACGCTTCCCTCGTTCTTGCCTCAGTCGTGTTGGTTTTTCATAAGTACAGGAAAAGATTGGGTCACCCGGCTCCGTCAGTAGGTGGAGTGGTTGGGTTGGGTGCTTTCGATTTTTCCGGCGACTACTGAGAGCGTGTACGACGTTCCTGATTCGCTCTTCCATTTATCCAGATCGAAAGTTCCGCCGGCTTTTACTCGGATTACTTCTATGTTCCTAAACGTTAGTGGCTCGTCTTTTTTGCAAATTTCTGGAGGGTGCGTGGGGCGCAGGAAGTAGGCGCCTTTACCGGTGCCGACTACTTTGGCTTTGCCGTCGGCTTCGACTAGCACTGCGGATTTTTCGTCGATGGCGATTTCGCGCGGAGACTGGGACCATCCGTCTTGCATGATTCTTGCGAGGAATCCTAGGGAGCGGCCGAGGCGGTCGCGCTTGGCGAAGTGAGAGTCGGTGATGAGATTTTCCAGGTGGGGAATTTTCAGGAAATTTCTCACCAGCGTGACGCGGTCGAAATATGGATTGGGGAGAACGTCGGCGGAGGCGAGATCTTTGTCGTCGGGCTTGTCCTTGAGGCAGGCGTAGACGAATTCGCCTTCGACGGCGAGTCCGGCGCTGGTGCCGCCGATGGGCTTGCCGGCGGCGATTCCGGCGTTGATGGCGGTTTCGACGGGAGTGTCCTGCCATCCGCGAATGTAGTTGGACTGGTCGCCCCCGGCGATGAAGACGGCCTCGGCCTGGGAAATGATCGCGGCGACTGCAGGATCGTTTGCGGCTTCGCGGTTGGGAATGATCAGCGTGGCGACGGAGTTGAGATGGCAGAGTTTGTTAACCCAGGGATTGTAGTCGTCGTCGCCGGTGGCGCGGAGGATGAGGAAGTCGCCGCCGTTGGCTTTTTGGCAGAGCCAGCGGAAAGCTTCGTCGAGGTCGGTGCCTCCGCCCATCATGGCAGTGCCGGGAGTGGGTTTGGTTTGGATGTCGGCGGGATTGCCCAGGCGGATGTATTTGTAGGAGGCGGCGTGGGCGGTGGTGGCTAGAAGCAGCGTGATGATGAGGAGGCGCATGCGTGGACACTATACAGGGGTGCGGGAGTGGGCCGTCTGCTTTCTACGTTTGTCATCCCGAGAGAAGTGAGGGATCCCTACCGCCGCCGGGGATCGTGGTGGCTATAGGGGTCCCTCACGTTGCTCGGGATGACAAATCGTAGAGAGCGGAGCTGACTTTCATTACTTTCAAGCGGCGTCATCATTTTCGAGTGATGTCATCCCGAACGCGCCGAAGGCGGGTGAGGGACCTTACGGATCATTGAAGTGTCGTTGCGGTGGAAGGGAGTGCCTATGGTGCACGCAGTGTGACGGTGCCCGCCGGCGATCGTGCCGATGCGGTCGCATCGTACGGTCCCTCACCGGGCCTTCGGCCCCGTTCGGGATGACAAGTCTACTGTAGGGTGGGAGACTTCAGAGTGAAACAAGGCGGGGGAAAAAATTGAAAGGGCCGTGACATTGGTTATGCTCTAGCTGCCGCCTCCTGCGAGGGAGCCAACAGCGTGGACGCATGTACCGTCACGACCCCTTGATGCGATCACTGTTTTCACAGTCCCAAACCCCAACTGCCCCTCGCAGAGCCGTCGGTTTTTTCAGGTCTGGCTGCCCTTCGGGTTGCCCCGCCTGGCTGATCACCCAGTTTACTTCGGGTCAGCTGTTTTATTTGCTGTCCCTTTCAACCGTCGACGGGAGCTACCTTAACAGAGCGTTCATAAATGTCAACGCAAACTATTGGTGCAGTCGCTTGTCGCAAACCTGTGAAAAACACGAAGTGCAAGCTATTGGAAAATTGACGCTTAGGAATTTGAAAAATCAATTCGTCCCGGTTTTGCACAGACGGTTGCACAGAGAGAAAAATCGGGAAAAAGTAACGCGTGAACCAAGAATCACCTTGACGCGAAAAATATATGAGAGCATGGTGAATCTTACAGTCACAAATCATGCAGTCACGGATCACGGGCACGATCGCGGGGCGAGGGTGATGTCAGAACTGGTGGCGTATGTGGACGGCGGGTCTCTGGGCAATCCGGGGCCGTCGGGCATTGGAGTGGTGATTGATGGCTGCGAAAGCGGGCCGATCCGCATCGCCAAGTGGATTGGGCACCAGGATAACAACGTGGCGGAATACGCGGCGTTGCTGGAAGCGCTGCAGTGGGCGGTCAAGCTGAAGGCGAAGGCGCTGCACGTTTATTCGGATTCGCAAGTGGTGGTGCGGCAGATGCTGGGAGAATATACCTGCCGCAGCGCGCGCCTCTATTCGTTGCACTGGACCTGCCGCAAGCTGGCGCGAGGCCTGAATTTTTCCATCTCACACGTTCCCCGCGAAGATAATGCCGAAGCCAATGGGCTAGCGCAGTCCGCGGTTCGGGAGCGGACGGTTTAGGTTCTTCTTCTGACGCTCTGCTTTGCCCCCTGGAAGCCGCATTATAGATTTGGCATCTTTCCAACCTAGAAACCGCGTCATAGGTTTGTCATCCCGAACGCGCCGAAGGCGGGTGAGGGACCTTACGGGGGATCGAAGCGCCTTTGCAGTGGACGGGAATGCCTGTGGCGCATGCAGCGTGACGTATCCGGCCGGCGATCATGCCGCTGCTTGCGCATCGTAGGGTCCCTCACCGGGCCTTTGGCCCGGTTCGGGATGACAAATCTTAGACGACCCCCTCCGGGGCTGGATCCAACGACTTCACAGGGCGTCGATTCGGTACTTTCGGGCTGCCGTCCCCATCCGGAGGGGCTGGAAGTCCTTGACAGTGCACGGGCTCCGAGGGAGACTCGAAGTAACGCATCCTGACAATGGTGGGCGGTTCGCGGGGCCGGATTGCGCATCCGGTGGGCGGGCTCGTCCTGACGCGGTGGATGGGTGCATGCGCGCGCCACATTATTCGATGGAACATTATTCGATTATCGATCGTTCACCTGTCGATCGTTCACCTGTCGATCGTCCGGCTGTTGATCGTTCGATAAGCGATCGCGCGATCGTCGAACGTCAGATTGCCGATCACGCAATCGGCGATCGGATCTCGCCGCGGCTTGGCGCAGAGCCAGAGCTGGAAGCGAGTGAGTTGGAGTCGGAGCTGGAGCTTGAAGTGGCGCATGGTGGCGTAGGTGGGTCAGTGAATCCGAGCGTTTCGAGTCCGAGTGTTTCGGCGGGAATTGCCGCGGCCAACGCGCTGGCGGCAGCCGGGGCGCCTGCGGAAGCGGGCTGGCACGTGGGTCCGCGATTTCCTGGAGACGATGGCGGGCACTCGATGGCGGAGATGGCGCAACGCGATCTGGACGCGGCGCTGCAGCTGCTAGCGGACCGGGCGCAATACATCACCGGGGCGGGCGGAGCGGCGATTGCGCTGCGCCGCGACGAGCGCAACGAGATGCTCTGCCGCGCCAGCTCGGGGGCAAAGGCTCCGCAGCTGGGGGCCCTCCTTTCGACGGAATCGGGGCTGTCGGGCGAGAGCGTGCGCACGCGGATGCCGCTGCGCTGCGACAATGCGGAACACGATCCGAGGGTGAATCGGGAGAGCTGTCGGGAGTTGGGAATCGCTTCGGTGATGATTGTTCCGATCATCGGCGAGGACCGGCTGGGCCAGAGCCAGGTGCTGGGCGTGTTTGAACTTTTCTCGGGACAGGCGGACGCCTTCGCCGAGCGCGATTTGTCGGCGCTGCAACGGCTGGGCGAGATGGTGGAAACCGCGGTGAAACTGGCGCGGGCGGCGGAGGGCGCACCGCCGGAGATGGTGGCGCCGGATATGGCGATAGACGCGGTGGACCTGATTGTTGCGGATCAGGTTTCGTCCGACATCATGACCGAGATCGCCACGGAGGTCACGGTTGTCCCCAAAGGGACTACGGGGGTTCTTGAGTCTGCGGGCTTTGCGGACGAAGGGCCGGTGCTGGAAGTGGACGTCGACGAGGCGGCGGTTGCCGAGGCGCTTGTAGCTGTAGCGCCGGCCGCTGAGTCGGCCATTCCGGCTCTCCCGCCGCTGGCCGCTGCCGCAGACATCCCTGCGGTCGTTGCGGCTCTACCTGCGGCTGTCCCGCCTGCTGTTGTCGTTGCTCCTGCGGGCGTCGTCCCTGCGAAGGACCAGCCGGCAAAGCGTCCTCTGATGTGGTCGGCGGCGGTGCATGCCAGTCCAGACGCGCTGAAGCCGGGGGAAGCGGACCAGAGCCACGTGCCGCCTATGTTGCGGAGCTTGCATAAGTGCAAGGCTTGCGGGTTTCCGGTGTCGGAGGGGCGCGCTCTATGCGTGGAGTGCGACGAGAAGCAGTGGCGGGGGCAGGCGTTGCCGGCGGCGGGGGCCAGGACACTCGGAGCGGGTCCGGCGGTCGACTTTCGGCAGGGAGGCTCGGCGGCTTCGCGGGGTTCGAGCGGCGCGCAGCCGAAGGCTGGTCTGGTGGGTGGGGTTCGTGCTTCGGCTTCGACTTCTCCGGCTTCGACGATAACCCCTTTGGTTTCTTCATCCGGTACTCTAAATCGTGCTGCCGTCAGTCCCGCCGCCGCGCCTGCCGCGGTCGTTGCGCCGCAGAGTTTGGCTGCTGCCTTGGCTGAGCTGAATGAGCAGCAAAGGCGGGTGGAAGCGGCCCGGCGGGGGGAGCCGGTTGCTCTGCCGGTCGAAGTGGTCGGGCCTGCGTCCCAGGAAGCTGCCACGGTGCCTGTTTCAGTTCCTGCCTCTTGTCCCCACGGCGGGGGAGATTTCTGGTCAGGCTGCGGCCAAGCCTGTTGAGGGTACCGAGGCCGAGGCGACGGTTGAGCCGGCGCGGGAAATCCCGCAAAACCCTGCATCTTTTGACTTTAGCGGGGGGTTGGGGACCTCGGAGTCGTGGCTGGGGAAGAATAAGTACATCCTGGGGGCGATTCTGGTGATTGCGGCCGTGGTGGCCGGAATTGTGTGGCTGCGGTAGCTCCAGAGTTGCCAGTTTCCGGCTTCCGGGCTGGCGGTAATGCCCTCAGATTGCTGGCTGCGGTTAAGGCTGTCGAGCTTTGCTCGATGGACGGCCGGGCGCGGCTGTCCCCACATGGGCGTTGCTGGTCCCGGGGCGGCTGGTCCACATTCACATTGCCCCAACTGAGGCACCTCCGAGGGCCCCGAAACCCTTGACAACACTGGCAACTCTGCTAAAGTGCGGGAGAAAGCTTGACGAGGAATAAATCTACGAAACCCAACCCAGGTGCCCTGAATATGAAGAACGTATATGAGGTGTTGCGGCAAAAAGAGATGGAATTGACCCGGCTGGAGAAGGAAGTGGAGGCGCTGCGGCTGGTGGCTCCGCTGCTGTCGGAGGAGAAGGAAGCCATGTCGGACATAGGGAAGCCGGCTTTGGCCACGGCCGTGAACGGGCCGCAGGCGACGGCGCGGATTCCGGTGCAGACGGCATCGGCGATGCCTTCGATTCCTTCCATGCCCGTGACGCCGCAACCGATGCGCGCGGCCGGGTGGGAAGATACCGCGAAGCGCTGGCCGTAACCCTCCGAGGTGAGGGGCGGTGCGTGGATCGGCGGCTTTTGCGCCGTCGGCGACGTTTTTTGGGAGTTGTTAGTTCGATTGCTGGAGATCAGCCCGGGACGCGTCCCGGGCTGAAGTGTATGCGAACGAAGTTGCGGGGTGCGGCAGTTTTGACAGTGGAGGAGAAAGGCTATTACCACTAAGGACACGAAGTATCACGAAGTGGGCTTGTCGGTAGCCTTTTTGAGGCAGATCGGTGGACTGACCTACTAGTGACGAAAGAATAATCTGGAGACGATTATGAGGAAGAGGATTCTGCTGCTGGCTGTGGTGGTGGTTCTCGGCACGGGTGCGGCGGCGGCCAAGGACCAGATGCAGGGAACGATTGTGTCGGAGAGTTCGGTTCCGTGCGGCTCGGAGGCGAAGGGCAAGAAGCAGACGGTGCAGATGATGTGCCAGGAATATGTGATCCGCACCGAGGCGACGGACTACCATGTGCGGCAGGAAAAAGAAGAGCACAAGGCGCTGCTGCCGGTGAACGCTCCGGTGGAGCTGACGCTCAGCAAAGACAAGATGAAGTTCAAGGTGAATGGGAAGGGATACGAGATGCTGATAGTGTCGGAGTCGGCGGCTCCGGCGGGGATGGCTCCCGCTGCTACGCCGAAGCGCTAGGCGCGAATTTCCCTTCGCCTTCGGGCAACGGTGCACGGTGGCTGAAGCCCGTATTGATTCTGCCTTCTTTACGCGGCGCTGAAAGCGCCGCTCTTCCACGGTAATGCACGCGTTCACGTTTTCTAACAAGCTGAGATCGGACGCTGCAAGCAAATTGCAGAGGCCCCTTCGACTTCGCTCAGGGCAGGCTCTTCGCTTCGCTCAGGATGACAAAGCTAATAGTGTTGCGACTCTCGGGACACCATCACACGCTGACGATTTCGCGCAGGGCGGTCCGCAGGCGGTCGACTTCTTCGTGGGTGTTGTAGTGGACCAGGCCGATGCGGAGGAAGCCGCCGGATTTTTCTACGTCTAATTGTTCGGTGAGGTTGAGGGCGTAGTAGTTGCCGTCCCAGGTGAAGATGCCGCGGGTGCCGAGTTGGGTGGCGAGCTGGAGCGGGGTGTGGGATGGGTTTCCGTCTTCGATGCGGATGGCCAGCGTCGCGCAGCGTTCGTGGAATCTTGCCGGGTCGGTGATGCCGTAGATCTTCAGGTGCGGGATTTGTTTCAGGCCTGTCATCATTTTTTCCAGCAATGCGCGTTCGTGGTTGTGGATGGCCTGGTAGGCGGCTTCGATCGCGGCGCGTCTTTCGTTTATTCCACTTTCATTTACCCCACTTCTGTCGGCAGCATCGTTCCCACCCTTCGAAAATCGCGAAGGGTGGGGCACCCTCATACTGGTAGTCCCATCCTTTGATTCATTTGTAAAACGGCGGCCTAGGTCGGCGATGTAATCCACGCAGGCGGTGATTGCGGCGATGCATTCGTGGTTGAGCGTGCCCCACTCCCAGCAATTGGGAATAGCGTTGGTGTTGGGGCGGACTTTGTAGGGGCGCAGGCGCTCGAGGTGCTCGCGCTTGCCGAAGAGCACTCCCATGTGCGGTCCGAAGAATTTGTAGGTGGAGCACACCAGAAAATCGCAGTCGAGCGCGGCTACGTCGATGAGGCCGTGCGGGGCGTAGTGGACGGCGTCGATGTAGGCGAGGGCTCCGGCGGCGTGGGCGAGGCGGACGATTTCTTTTACGGGATTGATGGTGCCGACGGCGTTGGAAGCGTATCCGGCGGCGACCAGCTTCGTCTTCGAGTTTATTTTCGAGGCGAGGTCGGCCAGGTCGAGCGTGCAATCTTCTTCGTGGATTTCGGCCCAGCGGACGGTGAGGCCGCGACCTTTTTATTGAGATCTTCCGCCATCTGCAGCCACGGGGAGACGTTGGCGTCGTGATCGAGGCGGGTGACTACGATTTCATCTCCGGGGCCCAGCTCGCCGGCGTTTATCGCTCGGCCGATGGCGCGACTCATGGCGTAGGTGAGGGTGGTCATGTTGGGGCCGAAGACGACTTCGTCGGGGGCGCAGTGCAGGAAGTCGGCCATGGCGACGCGGGCTTCAGCGATCACGGCGTCGGTGCGGCGGCTGGTGGCGTAGGCTCCGCCGGTGTTGGCGTTGTTGCGGCCGAGGTAGTTGGAGATGGCGTCGATCACGCGCTGCGGGACTTGGGTTCCGCCGGGGCCATCGAGGAACGTGGCGGGGTGGGAGTTGACTGTTTGGGTTAGTGAGGGGAATTGGGCGCGGATGGGGGTGAGGTCGAGGGCGGGGACGATGGTTTCGGTCGTGGGCATTGTGATCCATTTCTATCATCTATTTTTATTTTGATCACGAGAGCAGCTGGTAACTTGACGCTTTCGATTCGCTTACGGCCTCGCAGGCCGAGAACGTCTTAGGCAGTGCTGCGCATTCCGCGGGATGAGAACGCGAAATTGGAAATCAGTCGAGAAACATCTCAACAACATCTAAATGTATTTGTCTGGCACGATGTGCTCGCCATAACTTCTCGGCCGCTGCAGCGTTCGCGGCCTCCCGACCGACGGCGACGGGAAAGCTCGTGGATCTGGGCGGGCATAGGCTCCATGTAGATTGCAGGGGTAAAGGAAATCCGACGGTGGTGGTGGAGAACGGGCTGGGGGATTTTTCGTTTGACTGGATTCTGGTGCAGACGCGGGTTGCCGGCGTTTACTCGCGTGTGCACTTACGACCGAGCGGGATATGCGTGGAGCGAGGCGGGTCCTAAGCCGCGCACATTTGCGCAGATCAATCTTGAGTTGCGGGATGCGCTGGCGAAGCTTGGCGAGCGGGGACCGTTTGTTCTGGTCGGGCATTCGTATGGTGGTCCGGTGGTGAGGAACTTTGCGGCTACTTATCCGCGCGAGGTTGCGGGGATGGTGTTGGTGGATGCTGCTTTCGAGGGACAGCGAGTTGGCATTGGAGGAAATAAAACGATGCGGCTGGGCGAAGACGCGAAGGGTGGGAGCATTCCGATGCCGCACGAGGAAATGAAGGATTCGGACAAGCCGGCGGCGCACGGTGGGGCGGCTGAGGCTCCGCAGGAGCTCGACGCGATGTATAAGGTTCTTCCGCCAGAAGAGCAGAAGCTGCAGCTATGGGCGCAAGGGCTGCCGGAGATTGAGGACGCGGAGAACAGTCAGCGCGAGTGGTCGGGAGAATATTTCGCGAAATGGCTTGCTGCTCCGCAGGCTGGGACGCTGGGCGCGATTCCTCTGGTGGTGCTGACTCGCGCGGAAGGCGGATATGACGATGGTCAGGATGTTCCGGCTGCGCAATTGGAGAAAGAGCGCAAGGAGGGGCAGGCGAAGCTGGCGGAACTCTCAACCAACAGCAGGCAGATTATTTTGCACAGTGGGCACAACATGGAGTTGGAGGCGCCGGAGGATGTGACCTCGGCGATTCGGCAGGTGGTGGAGGCGGTGCGGAGTCATGCGAAGTTGTAGCGGGTTAGATATTCGTGTGAGCCGAACGCCGAGAAGGGTTAGGCTTCGGTTCGAGACGGTGTGGTGGCTGCGAGGACAGCAGGTCCCTCCACTTCGCTTTTCGTTCCCTTTGAGAATGAAAAGCTCCGGTCGGGATGACAATTCATGGTGACAACTCATGTCGGATCAGGTGATGACATTTCAGGATAGAGCAACCGAAAGAACGCTATAGCGCCCCGACGTACAACAAGGAAGAGCGATGCGGATTACGGTCGCACCGCGCGCACAAAATCTGCGAGCATGCCGTATGCGGTGGCGTAGAGGCCGGGATTTTCTTCGGTGATCGCTAAGCCGGGGAAGATGTCGGTTTCGAAATAGATGTAGGACGAGGTGCCGGCGATTTTTGCCATCGGACTGCTGCTTAGAATTTTTTCTGGCTTCACGCTGGCCGTTATTTTTGCCTGCGCGCCCGTGCCCTCGCGTTTCGCGCGGCAGACCAGCTTGTAGGGCCAGCCGTCTCGGCGGGCGTTGCGCACGCCTTCGGGAGTGAGGTCGCGGATGCCTTCGCGCTGGATTTCTTCCAGGCGGATGGGCACGGCATTTTCGTCCGAGTCATTTTCGTTTGAACTCATCAGGACCGTGATCAGGGCGGCGGTTTTTACGGCGGCGTCCCAGCCGTCGATGTCGTGGGTGGCGTCGGTTTCGGCGATGCCGAGGTCTTGTGCTTTTTTCAAGGCGGCGTCGAGGGTGAGTCCTTTTTCCATTTCACTCAGGATCACGTTGGTGGTGGAATTCAGGATGCCGTGAAAACCTTGCAGGTGGATCGCGGGGAGCTGATCGAAGAGGGAGAAAATTGGGACGCCGTCCATGACGGTGGATTCGAACAGGAAGCGTTTGCCTTGCTTCGCGGCGAGATCGCGGAGCTCACGGTAGGCGTGGACGATGGGGCCTTTGTTGGCGGTGATGGCGTGGGCTCCGTGGTGGAGGGCGGCGCGGATGTGGTCGATGGCGGGCTGTCCGGTTGCGACGTTGAGGGACGTGGCTTCGAAGAGGACGTCGGCGCGGGCGGCGGTGAGCCAGTCGCTTATGTTTGCTGGCTCCGGATTAGCTTCCCGGCTGTCAGCGGGCAGGAGTGCCCGCTCCACACAAGCTTCTGGATCTAAACCCTGCTGGTTTGCGATCCAGCCCAGGCGGCGAGAGGCGATTCCGGTGATGCGGTAGAAGATTCCGTGACGATCGCGCAATTCTTGTGAGCGGTCATGCAGCAGGCGGACTAGCGTGCGGTTGACGTTGCCGAAGCCGAGGAAGCAGAGGTTGTGGGTGTGGATGGGGATTCCTCTTGCGAGCGTCATTTCGCGGAGACGTTGCTTGCAACGTCTCTGTCGGATGCGTCGCGGACGCTCGGATTCACCGTGCTGCCGGCAGAGACGTAGCAAGCTACGTCTCTACGACTGGTTTGCCGTTCTTATCCCATTACCGTAGTGTGTTCGGGTTTGACTTTGTAGAGCACGCGGACTTCGCCGGGCTGGGCGTAGGGATATTTGTCGACGCCGAGATATTTTTTGGCGAGCTTGTCGATCTGGGCGGCGGCGCCGTCTTCGGTGATTTCGACGACACGGCCGCGGATTTCCATGAAGCGGTAGGGATTTTCGGGATCGATGAGCGCCAGCGAGACGCGGGGATCGCGGCGCACGTTGCGGTCTTTCTGGCGTCCCTTGGCGGAGTTGAACAGGACGTGCTCGCCATCGAAGTCAACCCACACGGGAGTGACTTGGGGGCGACCGTCGGGCATCAGCGTGCCGAGGCTGGCGAAGGCGCGCTTGGTAAATAAATCGCGATATTTTTCCGGGATCACTTCGGACATAAAGACCCTCCTGAATTCGGATTGCAGCAGCATTATAGAACGCGGCCGGGGTACGCGGTGAGCGCGGGCACGGGTTGGCCCAACGGTTGTCCTTCTCTTGGCTGGCCCCCTTTGGTTAGAATTGTCGCCCTATGCAAACAAGACTCATGAATTCGTTGCAAGAAGTCCGAAAGCGATGGTTGCTCTCGGGAATCGCTCTGCTTGGGGTTCTTCTTCTGTTTCTCTTTGTGGCGGGAGCTAAATCCCCACTTCTCGCAAAAGACGCGAGAAATGGGGCACCCACGTCAACGTCCACGTCTACGCCGGCGCCAACTTCTGATCAGAAATATCCGCCGACGATTGTGTTTATGACGGATTTTGGGGTGGTGGACGATTCTGTGGCGCTGTGCCGCGGCGTGATGTACTCGATTATGCCGGAGGTGCGGATTGTCGACTTGACGCACCAGGTGACGCCGTTCTCGATTGCCGATGGGGCGCGTTTTTTGTTTGGAACTACGCCTTATTTTCCGGCGGGGACGGTGTTTGTGGTGGTGATCGACCCGACGGTAGGGAGCACGCGCAAGGCGATTATCGCGAAGTCGCAGCGCGGGCAATATTTTGTGCTGCCGGATAACGGGCTGCTGACGCTGGTGGAACGGCGCGACGGGATTGCGGGCGTGCACGAGATTACGAATCCGGAATGGATGATTGGGGCGAAGCTGTCGTCGACGTTTCACGGGCGCGATATTTTTTCGCCTGCCGGCGCCCATGTGGCGCGGGGCGACGACTGGACGCAGGCGGGGCCGGAAGTTCCGGTGAAGGATTTGGTGCGGCTTGATTTGAAGACGTCGAAGTTTGAAGGCGCCAGTTTGGTGGGAGAAGTGATTGCGACGGATGGGCCGTTCGGGAATCTGGTGACGAATGTAAGCGCTGAAGATTTTATGAAGTTGGGGTATGAGCGCGGGCAGGTTGTGCCGGTGACGGTGGGCGGCAAGATGATGAAGATCAAGTTTGTGCGGACGTTTAGCGATGTGGGGCTGAAGGAGCCGCTGTTGTATATCGATTCGCGGGGACGGCTGAGTCTGGCGGTGAACCAGAGCAGTTTTGCGGCGGTTTATAAGATCGAGCCGCCGGTGGCGCTGGTGATTGGGGCGAAGTGAGACCTGGCAAGCTACGCCTTTACTAAGAAGCTTCGTTGTTGACGTCTTCCGCAATTCGCGGGAGGACTGCCCTCAGCAGCGCTTCGAATGTGGTTTTTACGCGCTCGCCGGTTTCCATTACTTCGGCGTGCGAGAGCGGCTGGTCGAGAATTCCGGCGGCCATGTTGGTGACGCAGGAAATGGCCAGGACTTTGATTCCCATGTGGCGGGCGGCGATTACTTCGGCGACCGTTGACATGCCTACCAGGTCGGCGCCGATGCGGCGTAAATATTCAATCTCTGCGGGAGTTTCGTAGCTGGGGCCGAGCAGGCCGGCGTAGACGCCTTCGTGCAGCGTCAGGCCTTGTTTCGCGGCTGCGGTGCGGACGATTTCTCGATAGGACTTGGCGTAGGCGTGGGTCATGTCGGGGAAGCGGACGCCGAAGCGGTCGTCGTTGGGGCCGACCAGGGGATTCTCTCCCTGTAGATTGATGTGGTCGCGAATCAGGACGAGCGCGCCCTGCGAGTAGCTGAGATTAATTCCTCCCGCGGCGTTGGTGAGGATCACGGCTTTGATTCCCATGCGGCCGAACACGCGGATGGGGAACGTGACCTGCTGCGCGGAGTAGCCTTCATAGAGATGGACGCGTCCTTGCATGGCGGCAACGGGGACACTGCCGGCTTTGCCGATGACCATTTGCCCCGCGTGCCCGATCGCGGTGGACTGCGGGAATTCGGGAATTTCTGCATAGGGGATGCGGGCCGCGTCGGTGAGGGAGTCGGCGAAGCCTCCGAGGCCGGAGCCGAGGATCAGGGCGATGCGCGGACGGAGAGGCGTTTTCGTTAGAAGAAGTTGCGCGGCGGAATCGGCGAGCGTGAATTGGTCGGTCATAATTAGAACGGTGACAGAGTTTGATTAGTCCGCGAGATACAGCAGGTCCCTCCACTGCGCTTGTCATTCCCTTCGGGAATGACAAGCTCCGGTCGGGATGACAGGTTTCGGTGCGATACGTCAATTCTAATTCCGCGTTGCTCAAAACTTCTTCGTCACCTTGCTCAGAACTTTTTTTCGAACTTGACGAACTCTGCTTCTAACTTCGATTGCTCGCGCGCTTTCTCGCTCTGGGCCAGAAAATCTTCGCAGGCGCGCGAAAGATTTCCTGCGGCATCTATCGCGCACAGGGGCACGACTCGGAACTCGGGCTTGGTCTGCGTCCACAGACTTTTGCCCGGCAGAAAACTGTGCTCCAGGCTTTGGCGCGCCATGCGTTTCAGGTCAGCGTAGCTGAGGTTGTAGCTCTCGACGGCACGGAGATATTCGTGGGTCATGTCGGAGCGGTTGACGCCTTCGTCGTCGGTAGAGAGCGCAACGGGGACTCCGTATTTCATATACACGAGCAGCGGGTCGTCTTCTCCGCTGACGCCGAGAATCAGGTCGTTGGAGGTCAGGTTGATTTCTACGAGAACGTTGCGCTCAGCCATTTCTTTCAACAAACCGATGGGATCTTTTTCGTCCATCACGTCGACACCGTGGCCGATGCGCTCGGCGTGACCTTGCTCGACAGAAGAACGAATGTGGAAAGCGAGATTTTCAGGCTCGACTAATCCCATGGCGAGTTCGCCGGCGTGCAGGGCGATGTGAACCTTGGGATAAACGCCGTGCAGATAATCGAGCATCGCCATGTGCTCTTTGAAATCGTGAATCGGCACGTACCAGTCTTCGGCCATGACCAGGTTCAGTCCGACGAAATGGGGATCGGAAGAGGCTAGCTCGAAGCCGAGGACCATTTGTGCGAACACGCTCTCGCGTGGGAAGCCGCGCAGCACTTGATAAAGATAACGGACGGTGACGTTGCAGCCGGGTTCGGCGGCGGACGTGCCGCATTTCAGTTCGGTCCGAGCGCGGGCGTCATCCTCGGCGAGCTTTTTGCTGGTGGCGGCGGCGATGTCTTTCAGGCTGGCGTCCAGCAGCTTCTTGCGGAAGTTGCCGTAGTTAGAGTCGTAGCCGACTTTCGCGCCGAGGTGTGCTGCGTCGAGGTTGTCGGCGGTGTGCATGAATTCCACATATTGCAGATGGTCGCGCCCGGCGCGGTTCATCACCGTGGCGATGGCTTCAGCGTAGTGGAGTTGCGCGGCCAGGCGAAATTTATCGAAGGTGGCGAAAAAATGATCGTGGCCGGATTCGTCGCCGGGCTTCCAGTTGCGCATGGACCAGGCATCGATGATCTGGTTGTAGAGCACGTGGTCGCCATAGGAGCAACGCACCGCGGGCTTGTTTGTGTATTTTTCGCAGGAGTCGCAAGGCGGGGCGAGCAGGCGCGACGAGGTGCGCTCGACGCAGAGATTGTCGGAGACGGCGAAGTCGATGAGATCTTCGGCGTAGATGGCGCCGTCGAGGTGGTTGTGCAGGTCTCCGCCCTTGGGCATTTCGCGGAGGAAGGGCAGCAGCAACAGGGGCTGCTTGCGGATGGAGTCGAAGTAGCGGGAGGTTTTCTGCTCGGGAGTTTGGGCGGCGGCGAAGGCGGAGAGAAGGATTAGAAGAGAACGAAGTGCGCGGCGGGTCGTCGAGTGCAAGAGGCATCCTCCGGAAGCTTTGGAAGGGCATTGTAATTCGTGCGCCAATTTTCATGAAGGCATTTTCACCACGGAGACACAGAGGCACGGAGAACCCCGGGCGCTTTATAACGGCCTCTGGGTGCAGATGTCAGGGGAGCCACCGGCGAAAGGCTAGTCGAGCTGCGCTCGACAGGACAGCCGAGGGGCGGCTCTCCCCACTTGGGCTGCGCTGATCCTCATACTTTCGGCACAGATGTCAGCAGCGGAATCGATTATCTGGCGCGGATTGTGCACGATTTTCACATTTAATCAAGCGACCGTGGGGACGCGTGCATGGTGGTCCGATGCCATGCGTAATCGCGAGAGACTGGCGTTCTGAGTCCGGGATACTGGAAGTCACGCGAAAAGGTTGCACCAAATTTGGTCAGGGGGCTGTGGACGGCGTGCACTCGATTGAAAATACGCGGGTTGCGGGCGGTGAATTTTGATTGACGAAAAAATTAGAAGGAGTAGAACAGTAATCGTTCTTTGACAGCTTCTTAAGTTTTTCCGGTTGGTGCGGCGTCCGGGGCTCAAGCGAAGTCACCTTTCACATCGCAAGATGAAGAAGGAGGGCGAGCAAGGGTCTATAGCAAAGCGCTGGTCGAGGAGAACGGGAAGAAACGTCGAAGGCAGGATAGAGTTCCGAGGCGTCAGGCAGGTTTGTCCAGTTGGCGGTAAGCCCGGAGCCCGAGCGAAGATCGCGCGCAGCGCCCCGCAAGGGATGCAGCGAGAGCAGGTCGAGCAAGGGTCTAAAGCGAGCTACTGGCTGAGAGGAACGGGCTTGACATCACCTCGGGACTCTTTATTTTTGCAGTTCTCAGTTCTCAGTTCTCAGTTCTCAGTTCTCAGTTCTCAGTTCTCAGTTCTCAGTTCTCAGTTCTCAGTTCTCAGTTCTCAGTTCTCAGTTCTCAGTTCTCAGTTCTCAGCTTCCAAGCTTCGATTTCTCTCCTGATCTCCGCCTCTAGTTCTGACCTTTCGATATTTTCGCGTCTGATCGCTCGGCGAGTTGCGTCGGCTGACGTTTGTCGGGCTTCACGTTAGGTTTAAGCAACTCAAAGCTGGGGGAGAGGTGTTCGCCTTTTCTGAGAACTGAGAACTGAGAACTGAGAACTGAGAACTGACGACTGACGACTGACGACTGAGAACTGAGAACTGACGACTGAGAACTGACGACTGAGAACTGACGACTGCGAGCCATCAGGGCTTTTTTCGCGCGACAATCACCCACACCGTGCCGCGGGCCTCGCAGAAACGGCAGCGATCTCCCAATGATTTTCCGGTTCCGCGGCATTCCAGGCAAGTGGCCTCGATGTGCAGTTCCTGCAGGGAAGGCTCCGGGAGCTTGGCGGGATCTTTGTAGGTTTCGGCGTGATGGAAGTCGCGTAGCCAGAAGACCAGCTTACCCTCGAGGGTTTCGCGCTCTTTGGGGCCGAGTTGCGCGGCGCGCTGCGGCCACCACTCGGGGATGCAACCGTAGCAAACCAGTTCGCCGGCATCGAAAAGACCGCCGGGATCAGAACGGCGATGGAACTTCTTGCACCAGGAGCAGGCATTGACGCCGAGCAGGGCGAGGGCGTCTTTCAAGCGGTCGAGGTCGAGTTGATGGCGGGCGAGGACTTCTTCGGGGCCTGGGTTGGATTCTTCGGGCATGGTTTTCGTTAGTGTTTAAGGATACACAAAAAGCCCGACGGGGCGGTGATGCTGATACGGGTCCCTCGCTTCGCTCGGGATGACAAATCCGTCGGATGACAATTGTTTTTGGTGGAACGACGTCAGGTTTGATCGCGCTTCGTTGGGACCCGCCAGATCGAGAAGCGTTTCTAGTCGACGTGTTCGCCAACCTCGAAGCCTTCTTCGGAGTGAGGGAGGACGTCGCGCTCGGCGGCGACCCAGACGTACAACGTGGGGAGCAGGAAGACGCTCATGATGAGCGCGGCGATGAGGCCTCCGACGATGACGATGGCGAAGGGGCGCTGCGAATCGGAACCGATGGCGTGCGAGAGCGCGGCGGGGAGCAATCCTAACGTTGCCACCAGCATGGTCATCATGATGGGGCGGAGTCTAAGGACTGCGCCTTCGACGGCGGCGTCTTCCACAGTGAAGCGGCGGGCGCGGAGCTGGTTGATGTATTCCAGCATGATGACTCCGGTTTGCACGGACACACCGAACAGAGCCAGGAAACCCACACCTGAGGAGACGCTGAAATTTGTTCCGGTGAACCAGAGAGCGAGCAAGCCGCCGATGGGCGCGATGGCAATGTTCGCCATAATCAGCGCCGCCCATTTGAAGGATTTGAACATCGTATAAAGAATAATGAAGATGATGAGGATGGTGATGGGGAGCACGATGAGCAGCCGTGCGTTGGCTCTCTTCTGGCTTTGGTATTCGCCTTCCCAATAAATGCTGTATCCGGTGGGCAATTTGACTTGATCGTTTACTTTCTTGATGGCCTCTTCCACGGTGCTGCCGAGGTCACGGCCGCGGACGCTGTACTTGATGGCGACATAACGGCGATTGCCCTCGCGATAGACTTCCGATGCGCCGTCCGTGATCTTGATTTTGCAAAGTTGTGCGAGCGATACGCGCTCCCCGGAGGGCGACAGGAGACGAATGCTCTCGATGGCTTCCTGCGTATTCCGGTATTGCGGGAGATAGCGCAACGTGAGGTCGTAGCGGGCCTCGCCCTGGAGAACCTGCGTAAGCGCGTTGCCACCTACGGCGGTCTGCACGGCATCCTGCACGTCGGAGACGTTGATTTGATAACGGGCGGCGGCTTCGCGGTCGACCGTGATGTTCAGGTTGGGTTGGCCCAGAACGCGGAAAACCCCAAGGTCTTCAATGCCCTTGATCTGGGACATGATCTTTACGATCTCGTCGCTCTTATCCTCGAGAACTTTCAAATCGTCGCCGTAAACCTTGGTGGCGAGAGCGCCTTTCACGCCACTCACGGCTTCTTCCATGTTGTCTTCGATGGGCTGAGAAAAGCCCCACAGAGCGCCGGGGATTTTGTCGAGTTCGCGTTGCATGGCGGCGATCAATTCTTCCTTGTTCTGGTGAAAAACAGGGCGCCATTCTTCTTTCGGCTTCAGGTCGACGAAGAACTCAGTGTTGAAAAACCCGGTGTTGTCCGTTCCGTCATCGGGACGCCCCACCTGGCTGGTGCATCGCGGTACTTCAGGAAAAGAGCAAAGTACGATTCGAGCCTGGTTCGCGACGCGGATACCCTCGTCCGGCCCGGTGCTGGGAGCAAGCGTGCCGCGTACCCAGAGCGCGCCTTCATCCAGGTGAGGCAAAAATTCAGAACCGATGGCGCCGCTGAAGGCGAGGTAACCGCCAAAGGCTGTCAGAAGCACGCATACACCGACTGTGATGGCACGGTGGTGAATTGCCCAACGGAGCGAGCCGCGGTATCGCTCACTCACAAAAGTCATCACCGGGTTACTCCATTCGCGAGCCCCCTTGGCGAAGGCGAAACTTGCCAGCACGGGCGCAACGAGAATCGAGAACAGCAATGCGCCCAGCAGGGCGAAGGCCACGGTCCAAGCCATGGGGTGGAACAGCCTGCCTTCAACGCGCTGCAGCGTGAAAATCGGCAAGAAGGCAGTGATGGTGATGACTATGGCGAAGAACACGGGGCGCTGCACCTCATGCGAGGCAAAGCTGATGATTTCGTTCGAGCTCTTGGACCCATCGGAATGGCTTAAATGACGCACAATGTTTTCGATCAACACGATGGCGCCTTCCACGACCACGCCGAAGTCTAAGGCGCCCAGGGATAGCAAGTTGGCGGGAATGTGCCTCAGGTCCAGACAGATGGCGGCAAACAGGAGGGCGAACGGAATGGTCACGGCGACGATGAGGGCACCGCGAACATTTCCCAGAAACAGAAGCAGAACGACCAATACCAGGACCATGCCTTCGGTGAGATTGTGCAGGACCGTGTGGGACGTGTAGTGGACCAGATCACTGCGATCGAGGAAAGGGACGATCGTGACTCCGGGAGGCAAGATATGCTTGTTGAGCTCCTCCACTTTTTGATGGATGCCCTCGATCGCGGTCTCGGCGGTCGCGCCTTTGCGGAGCAGCACGATGCCAGAGACGACATCGTCGTTGTCGACGATTTTTCCATTCTCGCGGTGAATGGCTTTGGCAAACTGGCCGAGGCGAATTTTTGGGCCCTGTGAAACCACAGCAATATCTTTGACGCGGAGCGGCGTGCCGCTCTTGGTCATAATTACTGTGCGTTCAATGTCCTGAACGCGGTCGACCATTCCGACGGAGCGGACGTTGATCTGTTGCAGACCTTCCTGGATGAAACTTCCGCCGGCGTTGACGTTGTTGTTGGTGAGTTGTTGCTCCACCTGGGCCAGGCTCAGGCCGTAGGCGACCAGTTTGTTGGGATCCACGCGGACCTGATATTCGCGAGTGGGGCCGCCGAAGCTGGAAACGTCGACGATGTCGGGGACGGCTTTGAAATTCTTTTCGACGACCCAGTCTTCGAGGGACTTCAGTTCCATCGCATCGTAGGCTGGATTGGTGCTGTGCAGGGTGAAGAAATAAATCTGGCCGACGGGGCTCCAGTCGGTGCCCATTTGCGGCGTGACGCCCGGCGGCAGAGTGACCTCGCTCAGGCGCTCCAGGACACGCTCGCGGTTCCAGTCGTTATCCGACTCGTCGTCGAAAATCAGCTTCAGGTCGGAGAGTCCGAAGAGCGAGAACGAACGCAGATGGACAACGTGAGGGATCCCGTTCATGACGACTTCGAGCGGGATCGTGATCTGCTGCTCGATTTGTTCTGCTGAAATTCCCGGCCATTGCGTGATGACTTCCACGTAGTTGTCGGCTACATCGGGGTAAGCTTCGATCGGTAGGCGTTCGAACGAGACGATTCCGCCGGCAAAAAGGATCAGCGCCAGACCCAGAACGAGGAGCCGGTTGCCAAGCGCGAAATCGACGATGCGGCGAATCATTTATTTATTACTCATCCTTAAATGGTCACTCTTAATTACTCCAGCGTTATTGCTCTACCGTGTTCTGCAGCGGCAAGGCGTTCGAGACTACGCGATCGCCGGGCTTGAGGCCGGAGACAATCTCCTGCATGTTGCCGGGAAGCATGCTGCCCGTCTTCACTTCGAGACGTTTGAAGTGGAACGGAGTGACAGGCGTGTAAACCCATTCCCGATCATGCAGGTGCAGAATTGCGGTTGCGGGAACGGCGGCGTGCGTCTCCGCCTGCTTTCCATAGAACGTGGCAGTCACGAACATGCCGATGCGCATCATTCCCGGGTTCGCAACTTCGAGACGAACCTTAGCGGTGCGGATGTTGGGATCGAGAACCGGCAAGATGTTGTCGATACGGCCCTTGAAGGTCTGGTTGGGATAGGCGTTCAAATGAATGTCCGCGTATTGTCCGACACGCACGGCATCGAGATCATTTTCGTAGACGTCGCACACGATCCAGACGTAAGACAGGTCGGAAATGGTGAACGGATTGGGTGAACCCAAACCGGTTATGCCGGACGCGTTGGTGACTTGCTGGTCGGTGATGACTCCGGAGATGGGCGCGGTGATGTCGACAATTCCCGAAGGATGATCTTTATCGACGCCGAGCGTGCGCAATTGTTCGCTGGCGGCATTTAGATCGACTTTGGCATCTTGTTCGGCAGCTTCTGCCTGTTCCAGCGTACTCTTGGCGACGGCGCCCTTGTCGTAAAGGATCTGCGCTCGTTCGAGTTGCACGCGCGCCAGGCGTTCATCGTTCACAGCCTTGAGATAGGCCTGGTAGGCTCCGGAGATATCGTTGCTCCGGACTCGCAGCAACAATTGGCCCTTTTGCACAACGTCGCCCAACCGGGCTTTGATCTCCACGACGCGGCCTGCGGCTAAGGAGATCACGGGGACGGAGCGGTTAATATCGGGCTGCACCAGGCCGGTCACATTCAGAGCCGACGCCGACTTGTGCTCAATCGCCGTGGCCAGGGGAAACTGGTCCGGGTGATCGACCTTGAAATTGTTGGCGTCCATGTCGGGCTCGACGGTTGCCGCAGGAGGGGCCTCGGCCTTGGGGTCTGCTTTGCTTTCATTGCAGGCAGGAAGAAAAGATGCCAAAGCGAGACCCAGCGCGGTTGCGGTTAGACATCTAAAATATTGGTTATTCATGCAAAACCTCTCGCCCTACGGCCTGGTTTAACTGCGCCGCGGACGTCAAATACGAACCCACGAGGTTCACGTAACTCAGTCGGACAGTGCGGTACTCAGTTTCGGCGTTGATGAAATCCAGAAGCGAAGCTCCGCCGTGCTGATAGGAAAATAAGATTGTGTCGCGCACGTGCACGGCCTGCGCCAGATACTTTTGCTTGTAAGGCCGCAGCAGAATCAGATTGCTGTTTAGGGTGGCGTACGCCGAATCCACATCGTCGAAAACTTGCGCCTCGGCAGCATCCCGCAGCTTTTCGTTGCGCGCGATGTCCAGCTTGGTGCGCAGCTTCTCGCCCTGGTTGCGGTCGAAGATGCGGAGCGGAATACTCACGTCCAGTCCAAAATAAAAATCAATCGGAGGATCCCGGCCTACGTCGAAGCTGACGGTGGGGTCGGTCGAGCCGTTGGCCTGGGCCAGTTTGTAGTCGGTATGAGCTTTATCCACGGACTGTATCGCTGCTTTTAGATCGGGACGATTATCGAGAGCGATTTGCCGATATCCGTTCAGAGCGTCGAGCTGATCGTTAAAATCGAAGATGCCCACTACATCGAACTGCTCGATGGGAGTGCGGTCGTTGAGCAGCATGAGCATTTGAATCTTGGCCGTGCGCAGATTCACGTCTGCGGTCTGCACGTCGGACTCATACTGCACCCGCTGCAACTCCAGGCGATCCAGATCGATCTGGGCTATGTCGCCGGCCTGCAGGCGGTCGCGGCTGATCTTCAGCACGCGATCGTAGAAATCGAGATTCTCTTTCGAAACCTGCAACACCGCGCGAGCCTGCAATACCTGTATGAATGCGCTGCGCAGCGTGAACAGAAGGCCGCGTTCCAGATCGTCCTGCTGCGAGATTCCAATCGCGGTGCCCTTCTTCGCACTCTCGGTCCGCAGGCCGCGCTTGTTGGCGCGCTCGATCAGGTAGCTCACCGTGGCCGACGGCAACAAATAGGCAAAGGCCCCGTGAGGCTGCCCAGCCGAGAAGGGAGCGATCTGATCTGTAAGCAGCGTCAGATCCGGATTCGGCCGGAGATGTGCCGTGATCTCTTGAGCATGCAACTCGTCAATGTTGAGTTTGCCCGCCAGCAGGGTCGGGTTATTCATCTCGAAACGGTCTTTCACCTGGTCCCAGGTCCAGCTTTGGACGGGCTGCGGAGTTGGCTGTTGCGCGGACGAGGCTGCGACAACTCCCAACGCTAGAAGCGGGAGAAGCCAAACACCTCGATTGGTTTTGCTGCGCATTCCTGAACTCCCGTTCGTCTTAAACTGCATTGATCCTAAACAGCCTCATTGAGATGTGGCCTGTGAGTCCCCTGATTCTCTTAAATTCTCTTTTAGGGCCCGTCGTCTGTGGACGGCACCTTCACGAGTATGTAAGTCCGCTCGCAAGAGTTTCGTAAAGATGGGGAAAAATCGCCGTCGATTCTTGCATGCGACGGATCGGCGATTCAGCGAAACACATTCATCAAACTATGCAAGGAGGGAGCAGGGCGGAGCGCGGCTGGCGCGGAGAACGACGGGAGCGGCAGGCTCCGATTGCGGCACGGAAAAAGATTCGTGCCAGCCCTCGATCAGCGGTGCAAACGTGGCTGTAGCTGCGACTACCGCGGGCAAAGTCTGCCACCGGCTGTGCCAAGCGGAAGTTTTTTCCGCTGCCGCCTGGCGAGCACTGCGCTTGCCGGGCGAGGATTCCTCCATCTCGGTGCGCATCGCGTGCAGGTCGTCCGTGGCTGAGATTACGGGAAAAAGCAGAACCAGCAAACACGCCAGCGCCAGCAAGCACTGCAGAGAACCGAATTTGCTCAAGGCTCGCGTGTGGAAGCTGCGCCGCCACAGCCAGAAGGCCGGGAGAGCGAGCAAGAGCCACGTCAGGTTCAGCAGTAACTCCATCCTAAATAAGTTTTGCAGAAACTTGGAGGGGAAGTCAATGTGACCGGGGTACTCGA
This sequence comes from uncultured Acidobacteriaceae bacterium, assembly GCA_963846245.1. Taxonomy (GTDB): domain Bacteria; phylum Acidobacteriota; class Terriglobia; order Terriglobales; family Acidobacteriaceae; genus Sulfotelmatobacter. Next base: position 180,988 of record CAWJVI010000003.1, read on the forward strand.
GGTCAGGCTAGGGTCCGACCGTCACTCGAAGTGGGCGCGGCGTCTGCAGGGGCTGGCGATAGATGCGGTTTTTAGACGGCACTTCGCCCACCACGTCCACATGAACAATGTAGGCGCCGAAGGGCAAGGACTCGCCGAAGGGAAGCTCCATGCCGGTGGTGGTATGTGGCAAGGGAAGATGCTGATAACCGATGGCGGTGGCGCGACCGTCTTCGGCGATCGCATATACGACAAAGGTCAAGTCGACGTCGTCGACGGTAGTGTTCGAGACCTCGACGCTGCCTTCAATGCGGCTTCCATTCACGTGGGCGGTCGCTTTCCAGATGACCGTGAGGGCCTCGACCACGCGCAGAACGAATTCTTTTTGGACAGCTCGTATGCGGCCGTTGTCGGTTACGGAGATCGCAAAACGATATTCACCGGCGCGAGTGGGCTCGCCATGAAGCACGCCGTTATCCTCAAGTTTGAGTCCAGGCGGTAAAACGCCGCTTTGCTGACGCCAATGCAAAACGGAGCCTCCACCCTGCGTGTTGAACTGGAAGGAATAGCGCGAGTGCGGGTAGGTAGCAGGCAATGCCGACTCGTTCTTGATGACCAGGCTGTTATCGTTTAGCGGTTCCGCCCCGGCCGAAGGCGTGTTTGCCTGTCGCGCCGCCGGAGTCGTGCTCGCGGGATTGGCCTGGCACACGAGAGTTCCGGTCATCGCGGCAAACGAGCACAGCAGAGGGAACAAATACGCCGGGCGCAACAATTTTGTCTGAAAACTCAACACTCTCTGAGCCTACTCCTTTCCACTCACGAACTGATCCACGGTGCGGAGAAACATGCCCGTATCGTCCACAAATGTCATGTGTCCCGCTTTGGGCAGAACCACCAGCTTGGATCCGGCGATCTTGGCGTGCATGGCCTCGGAAAGCGGCGGAGCGCACTCGTCATGATCTCCGACCAGGATCAGCGTCGGCACTTGGATGCTCGAAAGGCGGTTCGTGTACTCCACCGACTTCAAATTTCCATCCACGATGTATTCCCCGTGCGATCCCCACATTTCGCGATAAAGATTCCAACTCATATTTCCGGCGGCGATGGGATCGTAGTTGGGGTCGGGGCGATTTTGATACAGGTATGGGAAGTATCCTTCGCCCCACGCCGCGACCAGATAATCGTTGGTATAGCGATTCTTTTCATAGTCATGGCCGTGGCCGAACAAGCCGTCCGCCTCCATTTTGTTGATGCGATCGCGGAGCTCGGTTGGCATTTTTTCCTTCATCTCGACAAAGACGCGGTTCAATTCTGTGGTGCTGGACCAGGTGCTGGCCAGGACCAAGTGGGATAGGTTTTTCTGATATTTCAGGGCGTAGGCCTGGGCCAGCGCTCCACCGTAAGAATGTCCGAGCAGGGAAATCTTGCCGAGATTCAGACCGCGGCGAAGGGCTTCGACGTCTTCCACCATGTTTTCGACGGTGTATTTCGAGGCGTCCTCGAGTTTTTCCGACCGGCCGGAGCCGCGCTCGTCAATGAAAACCAGCTGGTTGTGCCGGGCCAGCGGCAACAGGTAGGGCAGGAAATAGTCGTGAGACGCGCCCGGACCTCCGTGCAAAATCAGCAGCGGCTTGCCGCGGCCGAGGGTGTAGTAGTAGATCATCACGCCGTTGGCGTCGGCGAAGCCCTCGTGTGCAGGATAGACGCTGGCCACGGGCTCGGCGGCTGGCTTGGGTGACGTGTGTGCCGTCTTGGCCGCTTGCGCGAAGGCCGTGGAGCCGGAGACGAAGGTGGCTAGCACGGCAAGAATGTAAAGAAATGTAGAGCGGAGCGGAGCTTGGCGAAGCGCGGCCTGGCGAAGCAAAGATTGGCGGGGCGAAAACTCACAGGTTTTCATGTGCGCCATGCTAACCCCTGAAGTGGCAAGGGGACAACGGTAGCGAATCCGGCTTTCTGGAGCCGAGCGATGGGGCGGTCGGAATCCTTCCTGTTTTGGTTTTTATTTTCAGGGAGCGCTACTTATTTTTAGGTCTCGGGTTTAGGGCAGAGGAATTCACCTGTGCTAGCCTGTGGACAAGTGTCTCCAAAACTTCAGAGCTGGAATCTCTTAGGGGGTAGCTATGTCATTACGAAATCGGTTGGTCCTAATGTCTGTTCTGGCCGCGCTGGCGGTATTGATGGGTTGCAGCAGCACGAATAAAGCAGCGCCTCCTCCGACGGGTGGATTCAGCAATACGAATTTGAGCGGCACTTACGTTTTCTCGACGGCAGGTTTGGACTCCGATCTCGATCAGCCGGGCTTCCTGACGATGGTTGGCACTTTTACTGCTTGCGGTTGCGCGGGCGGTACCATCAGCGGTGGCGTTGTGGATGTGAGCGACCCGAATTTCACGGCGCCGGTGCCACAGTTGGCGATAACCGGGGGCAGCTATAGCGTTGGAGTGGATGGGCGTGGTACAGCGAAACTTTCAGCCGCTACTCCGTTTGGATCTTCGATCACCCTGGACTTCGTCCTGACCTCCAGCCAGGGCGGCCTGGTCACTGAGTTCGACGGCAACGGCAGCGGCAGCGGCACCCTTGACCTGCAGAGCAGTCCCGCGCAAACCGCTGGCACATACGTTTTTAATCTGGCAGGTATTTCCGGCGTCAGCCAGACGAGTTTTCAGGGAATCCCGGCGGCGACGGTCGGTTCAGTCATCCTGGATGGATCGGGCAACGCCACCGGTGTTCAGGATTACAACGACAGCGGCACCTACAGCCCACTGACCATTTCCGCCGGTTCCAGTGTCGTGGTGGGAACCGCGCCGACTACGGCAACGCTCGTCACTAACGGTGGAACGTTCAATTTTGATGTCTATGCCATCAGTTCCACGCACTTTAAGCTTATCGAAACCGATCCATACCCAGCCCCCATTCTTGAGGGCGACGTTTTCCAGCAGAGCAGCGCCTCGTTTCCATCCGGAGAATTGGCCTTTACGATGGCAGGCGCCGACTTCGCGGGACCCGGTCCCATAGCCGTGGGCGGGATGATGAATTCGGATGGCTCAAGCACGCTCAGCAACGGCGTTGAGGATTACAACGATTTGGGACTAAGTAATGTTGTGCCAGGGACATCGACCACTCCGATACCGTTCAGCGGCGGATTGAGCGCTTCGGGAACTGGCCGCTACCTGGTTACATTTAACGGTGGCTTTGAGAACGGTAACGGCGGCAACAACACGATCCCCTACACGTTTGCCGCGTATCCCTCTAGTGGTGGCACACAATTGCTTGAAGTCGACGGCCTGGGCATCACCGGCGGCGTCGCTTACCCGCAGAGCAATGCTTCCTTCGCATCCGGACAGGGTTACGGATTGAACCTGACCGGATCCAACCAAGGCGGCGAGGAAGACGACATTGCCGAATTCACGAATTCCAGCAACGCGCTCTCGGGCTTGATTGACGTGAATGATGAAGGGGCTACCAATGCGCCTCAGAACTTCAGCGGCACCTACACGCCGGATACTACCAATCTCGGCCGGGGAGTGATCACAACTATTACCGGTGGGGTCAACCTGGTTTCGTACACGCTCGACAGCACGAACAGCATCTTGATTGAAATTGACGACTATCAAGTCGCGCTGGGTTCAATCGGGCAGCAAGCTTCTGCGTCTCAGGGAGCGATCGCGACGCGGATGGCTGTGCTGCGGCCAAGAACGGCTGCACGAGCGGCCTGGAAGAAGAAACCATCGGCAGTTGGTCAGGGCCGGTAAGGCTGGCCTTGTTAGAAGTGTTTCAAGGGGCACGGGATACGCCTGTGCCCCTTGTTTTTTTGCGAGGGCGTTTTTTTGTAATCTGTTAACCCCAATATCTTGGTTTTCGGGAAGCGCCGCCTCAAAGGCGTTGGGGCGGATCAGCTCTCGCTGATTCCGATCTTCGTTGCTGGAGCGACTCCGGCTTCGGCTTTTTTCTTGCCGCGATCGACGCGACTATTCGGTACCCCAGCAGGACTAGCAGTACGAAGGCGTAGCGCAGCGGCGAGCGCAAATCGGCTTTGACCAGCCAGATGTAGTGGATGACTCCGGCGGCGGCGCTGAGGTAGATGAGGCGATGCAGAGCTTGCCAGCGCTTGCCGCCGAGGCGGCGAATCCAGCCTTTGGTGGAGGTCAGCGCGAGGGGAATCATCAGGACGAAAGCGGCAAGGCCGGCGGTGATGAAGCGGCGCTTGGCGATGTCGGCGAGCATTTCGTGCACGTCGAAAAATTTGTCGAGCCAGACGTAGGTAGTGAGGTGCAGACATCCGTAGAAGAACGCGAACAGGCCAAACATGCGGCGCAGATTGATCAACCAGTATTGCCGCGTGAGCTTGCGCAGCGGGGTAACAGAGAGCGTGATCAGCAGAAAGACAAGCGTACAGGTGCCCGTGGAGTGAGTGATGGCCTCGATGGGATTCGCTCCCAGTTCGGCGTGGAACGCGCGCCAGGCAAGGTTTGCCAAGGGCGCCAGGCAGGCCAGGAAGATCACCGGTTTGAAGTAGCGAAGCATAAGAGCAGTGGCCAGGGGTCAGTAAATTCGGAGGGGCTGCGACTATAGCCCCTAATCCCTAGCCCCAGCTTCAGAAATTCTTCTTCAGGTCCATGCCGCTGTACAGGCTTGCCACTTGATCGCCGTAGCCGTTGAACATCAACGTGGGACGCTTGAAGAATTCTCCCAGGCGGCGTTCTTTGGCCTGACTCCAGCGGGGATGGTCCACGGTTGGATTCACGTTGGAATAAAATCCGTACTCGCTGGGCGCGGAGATGTTCCAGGTATTCAGCGGCTGCCTGTCGGTGAAGCGGATGTGGACGATGGCCTTGATGCTCTTGAAACCGTATTTCCAGGGCAGGACCATGCGCAGCGGCGCGCCGTCCTGGTTGGGAAGTTCCTCGCCGTACATGCCGAAGCACAGCAGGGCGAGCGGGTTCATGGCTTCATCCATACGCAGCCCTTCGACGTAAGGCCACTCGAGCACGGCGCGGCGCTGCCCCGGCATCTGGTTGGGATCAAGCAGGGTGGTGAACTCCACGAACTTTGCTTTGCTCTGCGGATTGACCCGCTTGATGAGTTCGCTCAGAGAAAAACCGATCCAGGGTACGACGATGGACCAGCCCTCCACGCAGCGGTGTCGGTAAATGCGTTCTTCGGGCGGGGCCATTTTGATGATGGTGTCCACGTCGAGTTCCTGCTTTTTGTCGACCAGCCCGTCGATTTTTACTTTCCACGGCCGCGTGCGGAAATTCTTGGCGAGATCCGCCGGTTCTTCTTTCTGCGTGGAAAACTCGTAGTAATTGTTGTAGTGGGTGACGTCCTTTTCCGGGGTGATCGTTTCCGTCGTGCTGAACGGGCTTTTCTTGAGGCCGTCAATCTTGTTGCCGGCTTGCGCCACGGTCGCGGGATTGATGAATTGCCTCAGGCCCGTGCCCACTGCGACCGCGGCTCCCGTAATGGCGGCGCCGGCCAGAAATTTGCGCCGGTTCAGGTAAAGACTCCGAGGCGTGATTTCAGACGAGCGAATGTCCGGCGCTTTCTTTATCAGCATTAGAACCCCTGTTCTGCAGTACGTGACTCCCGCCCCAGGCGGATTTCGAACTGACTCATATATTCGTTAACTAATATCCTTAACCAGATAGGACGCTGAGGGCAAAGAAAAGTTGCAAAGATGATAGCTTCCAAACCTGCAGAACCATCCCATTCTGAGAACTGAGAACTGAAGCCAGATGCCTAGCCCAACACCTCCCGCACTTTTCGCGAGAGGCTCTGCAGGGTGAATGGTTTTTGCAGAAATGCTTTGCCACTCTCGAGGGCGCCTTCGCTCACGATGGTGTCTTCCGTATATCCGGAAAGATAGAGCACTTTGACTGCGGGGCGCGCGGCGACGAGCTGGTCGGCAAGTTCGCGGCCGTTCATTCCGGGCATGACCACATCGGTGATGATCAGGTCAATGGTTCCCGGATGGGCCGCAGCAATCGCCAAACCAGACTGCCCGTTTTCCGCTTCCAGAACATGGTAGCCCTTGCTGACCAGAGTCTCCCGCACCAGTTGCCGCACGGACTCTTCGTCCTCTACCAGGAGGACAGTCTCGGAGCCGCCAACGGCGGTTCGCGATGCCGGCGCGGTCCCGTGGGCTTCCGCGCTCTCTTCGGCGCGTGGCAGATAGATGTTGAAGGTAGTTCCCCGGCCGATATCACTGTGCACCATTACATAGCCTCCGCTCTGCTTGACGATTCCGTAAACGGTGGAGAGTCCGAGTCCAGTGCCTTTGCCTTTTTCCTTGGTGGTGAAGAATGGCTTGAAAATGCGCGACTGCGTTTCCCGGTCCATGCCGGCGCCATTGTCACTGACTGAGAGCAGGACGTAGTGGCCGGGATGAATAAAGGTCTGTTCGCCGCGGTAGGCGTCGTCGAGCGTGACATTGCGGGTCTGGATAACGAGCTGACCGCCGCCGGGCATGGCGTCCTTGGAATTGACGACGAGATTCATCAGCACCTGTTCGAGTTGCCCCGCGTCAGCCCGGGTGCACCCGGCGTCCGGAGCGAGGTGGGTAATGAGGTCGATATTTTCGCCAATCAAGGGCCGGAGCAGACGCTCCATGTCTTGCACTACGGCGTTCACGTCGACGATTTTGAGCTCGAGCATTTGCTTGCGGCTGAACGCCAGCAGTTGCCGGGTGAGCGTAGTGGCCCGGTCGGAGGCCAGCTGAATGGCGCGGGCTTTCTCGTGGAGCGGATGATCAAGATCCAACTTCCCGAGTATCACCTCGGTGTAGCCGCTGATGACCATCAGCAGGTTATTGAAATCGTGAGCGACGCCGCCGGCGAGGCGCCCGACGGCTTCCATTTTCTGAGCCTGGCGGAACTGATCTTCGAGAAGGCGGCGCTCGGTGACGTCTTCGGCAATGGCCTCGAGCACGTCTGCGGGCTCATCGGCATTGCTGACGGCGCGGCCGCTGATGCGGACCGTGATGGGGCTGGCGTTTTTCCGCTTCCACTTCACTTCGATTCCGTCCATCCTGCCGACGCGCTGGAATTCGTCGATCAGCCGCGTGTGCTCTTCAGGATGCATGAACACGTCTTTCTGAGGATCGAGAGCCAGCAATTCTTCTGGAGACTCATACCCAAGCATGGTAATGAGCGCCGGGTTCACATCCAGGAATTTTCCTTCCAGGGTCGCGCGGTAAATGCCGTACACCGAACTCTGCACCAGCGAGCGGTAGCGCCATTCCGAGCGGCGTAAGGCCTGCTCGTTCCGTTTGTGCTCCACGGCGCTGGCTACCTGCTGCGAAACGAACGTGAGGATTTCCTTGTCCCTTTCGGAGAACCGGACATTTTTCGAATAAGTTTGCACCACGACTGCGCCGAAGCTGTGTTCGCCCACTTTCAGGGGAACCCCCATCCAATCGAGCGATCGCGGGCCGGTGCGCTCTACTTCGCCTTGTTCCTCAAGTTTCTGAAGGACCTCGGGAGTGGCCAGCAGCGATTCGCCGGTCCGCAAAACGTATTCGGTCAATCCCCTCTTTCTCTTCCGCGAAGTTGGGGCGACGTCGCGCTCATCGACGAAGTAAGGGAAACTGAGCACGTCCGTCGAGGGATCGTAGAGAGCGATGTAGAGGTTGCGGGCGTACATCAATTCACCCACGATGCTGTGTACGGCCGCGAAAAATTGCTGGAGATCGTGCGCAGTGTTGCTGATGTTGGCCACGCGGTACAGCGCCGAATTCAATGCTTCTGCCTGCTTACGTCTTGAGATGTCGCGGAAAATCGTGTGGAAGGCCGTGGTCCTGCCGTCGACGACTATGGGAGCACTGGAGACGGCGACGTCGAACACGGCGCCATCCTTGGTCCGGCGCTGGGTGTCGATGGTGATCTTATCGCCGCGTTCCAGGCATTCGGCGATCCAGCGAATTTCCGCCTGCCGTTCCGGGGGCACGATCAGAGGTTGCAGAGTGCAGTCGAGCACCTCATCGACGCGATACCCAAACATTCGCAGGAAAGCATCATTGACGCAGAGCACGCCCGAGTCGACGGTCTCAATGGCCAGCGCATCTGGCACATTCTGAAACAGGCGTTCGAGGTGATGCAGGCGGGAATGCTCGATCTGACTGCCGGCCTCGCTCCAGGAAAGTGGGGGCAGGGCAGACGTGCGTTCGACCTTGTTTGCCGAGCTTTCGGGTAACAGAAATGTGGGGGTGGCACCGCTTTCCAGCGCCTTTTTCAGACGCTCGACGCGTGCGAGTTCCTCGGATCGTGATCGGGTGACACGTTCCCCCACGCGGGACTCTCCCTCTTTACTCTTGCCGTGCTCCTCGGAAATGGTAGAACGCGCAGGTACTGCCGAGGAAGTTACGGGAGTAATCCGGAGTGAGCTGTTTAGGGGATGGAACGTGTTCAGCCTGCGTGGTTACGCTTTCGTGGCGAGCATCTGGCAAACTCGGCGGATGGTGTCGCGCTGGTTGTCGTTCAAGGTGAGGAACTCGAAACCGTAATGCAGACCCTGGCCGTAACGCACAATGGCTCGCACCTTGAGAGGATACGGGCTGAGCGGCAAGGGAATTTCGAGGGTCACGATTTCTCCGGCTTCGAGATTCCCGGTGAGAGTCGCGCCGATGCCGTCCTGGCCGAGTTCGGTGGAGCGGCCCCAGCAGCTGCGGAATTCTCCAGCCTGAAACATTTTTACCTGCATGCGCAAATCGATGGCGAACCTGGGGTAGCGGCGCGTGTAGGACGGCGCCTTGGCGCCGGGTGCATCCGTCGTCTTGGTTTTTGCGCGGGCTGTCATTGCATGCGCCTGTTTTCTCCGCAACCGGACGGGGACTAGAGTGCGTTAATTCCCGTGCAGCAGATATCCCGGCTCCAGCGGCAACTTGCCGGCAATCTTCATTACTGCGACGCCGCTGTTGATGGAATATACGTCCACCACTCCCACTGCTCCGGGGATGGACGCCACCTGGTTCACCAGTTCTTCGTCGGAGTCGACCAGCATAATTGCCGGGTGCCCCTTGCGTCCGTGATTGGCGGTGGCGATCAGCTCGCGCACTCCGCTCTCGGGCATCTCGTAGACTTTGTCCAGAAGTATTTTCGTTTCCGGCGCCGAAGTGTTGCGCATGATGAAAGTGACGGGCTTGCCATCGGGCCAGTGATTGGTTTGCCCCTTGCAGACCTTGACCAGATCGGCGACGGTTATTGTGTTGACCGTATTCGCCTTGTTGGAGACGAATGCGAGATCTCGCGCCGCAGCCAGCGAAACGCTGGCCAGCCAAAAAAGAGAAACGATCATCGCGCGACGATAAAACAATGTTTTCCCCTGAACCGGCCACACCTGGCCTTCTTCCGATTCTCCCGCAATTCCCTCAGCGACTCAACGGTAACGAAGGCCATGTACCTTTGGCCGAATTCCGCATTTAAGAAGGAAGGAAAATAAATCATCTAGCCCCGCACGCTTTTTCCGTTGCGGGTTGATGGGCGCGTGGCTTTGCGCGCTGGCTTTTCCTTAAAGGCAGCGCCGCTGAAGCACCAGAACCCGGCCGCGGTTCCTCCGGCAAATACAGACCAAAGCGCCGTCTGAGCCCAGCCCGCGTAGTTTTCCAATCCGGTATTTGCCAGATCCCAAAAAGTGAGCGGCCACACGATGATCACGTAAACCCCTACCACCGCGAGCACCAGCGTAAAACCCACGAACACCGCCGCCACTCCGCCGGACAAGCTTTCAAAAACCAGCATCGACCAATGCTGGTCCGTAGGATTGCCCTGCGAATTTTGCGCGCGCGGTCTTTGCACGAGCGGCGACATGAGCCTCCTGGCTTGGCCGGTTGCTTGGAGAACAGGCGACGCTCCGGCGTGGTTTTGCCGGAGCATTATCTTCCAGACTAGAGGATAGAATTCGCTGAGGAATGCTCCAAGTTACTTTCGACACTCTGCGCGAACGAAGCACTTGATGTCGGGTGGCGCAGCGCTTCCAGCGTCGGGATAGAGGTATTGGTTCGAGCGCGGCTTTGAGCCGCTGAAGGTCCGTTCAGAGTGGCCACGCAAACAGCGGTTTACCCGCTGCGCGGATGCAGCTTGGCGAGACGGCGGGAGGCTTCGTCCAGAGTTTCCGGCTTCTTGCAGAAGGCGAATCGCACCTGCCGCGCTCCGTCACGCGGATCGCGATAGAAACTTGAACCCGGAACGGCAGCGACCCCGATTTCTTTGACCAGATGCTTGGTAAACGCGATGTCGTCGGCGAATCCGAACGCGCTGATATCGGTCATCACGTAGTAGGCGCCGCGCGGTTGAAAGCAGTGAAACCCCGCGGCAGTGAGCGCGGGCACGAGATGATCGCGCCGCTTGCGGTATCCCTCGGCCAGCCTCGTGTAGTACTCCGGCGGAAGACTCAAAGCTGTTGCACCGGCTTCCTGCAGAGGAGCTGGCGCGCCCACGGTCAGAAAATCGTGCACCTTGCGGATCGCGTTGGTGATCTTCTCCGGTGCGACCGCCCAGCCCACGCGCCATCCCGTGACACTATAGGTTTTCGACATACCGTTGATGGTGACAGTGCGGTCGCGCATGCCTGCGAGTGACACCATCGAAATGTGCTCGGTACCGTCGTAAAGAATGTGCTCGTAAATTTCGTCGGTGATCGCAAGCACATCGAACTCCACACACAAGTCGCGAATCAACTCGAGCTCGGCGCGCGTGAATACTTTTCCCGTAGGGTTGTTAGGAGTATTGAGAATGACGGCTTTGGTGTGACGGTGGAATGCCTGGCGTAATTCTTTTTCGTCGAATGTCCACTCGCCGGCTGCAGTTGCTGGAGGACGCAGCTTCACGAACTTTGGCTTGGCTCCGCTCAGCACGGAGTCCGGGCCATAATTTTCGTAGAACGGCTCGAAGATGACGACTTCATCCCCCGCGTTGCACACCGCTAGCAAAGTGGAAATCATTGCTTCGGTCGATCCGCAACACACCGTTATGTCTTTTTCCGGATCAACGGAAATGCCTTGCCAGACGCCCATCTGCCGGGCGATCGCGTTGCGCAGATTCTTGGCGCCCCAAGTGATGGCATATTGGTTGACGTCAGCCGCGACGGCCTGCTGCGCCGCCTGTTTGATTTCCGCGGGAGCCGGAAAATCAGGAAACCCCTGCGCCAGATTGACCGCGCCATAAAGCATGGCCTGCCGCGTCATCTCGCGAATCACCGACTCGGTGAAGTGCTCAACCTTGTCGCTGAGAAAAGTCTTGGATTGCGTGGAAGTAATCTCCGCCACAAAGGCTCCAGTCCAAACCTACTTCTTTACCGTAATCCCCAACTCCCGCAGCTGTTTCTCACCCACCGGCGTAGGTGCGTCCACCATCAGATCCACGGCTCGCGCGGTCTTCGGGAAGGGAATCACCTCGCGCAAACTTTCTGCACCCGCCAGAATCATCACAATGCGGTCGAGGCCCAGCGCGATTCCTCCATGAGGAGGCGTGCCATACTCCAGCGCCTCGAGGAAAAATCCGAAGCGCGCCCGCGCTTCTTCTTCAGTCATGCCCAGGGCGCGGAAGATTCTGCTCTGCACGTCCTGGCGGTGAATACGAATCGATCCCGATCCCAGTTCGGTGCCGTTGAGCACGACGTCGTAAGCCAGCGCGCGCACCGCGCTCAACTCCGACTGCGGATCGTGCAACGACTCCACGCCCGCCTCCAGTTTGGGCATATCTTCTTCGTGCGGCGACGTAAACGGATGGTGCGCCGCCATCCAACTCTTCTCGCCTTCATCCCACTCGAACATGGGAAAATTCGTGACCCACAGAAAACGAAAATCTTTCGCCGGATCGCCGGTCTTCTCAAAAATTCCATGACGCTCGGCATACTTCTGCGCCAGCGCCAGACGCAACAGGCCAGCTGACGCATAAATCGCGAGCTCCTGGGGCGTGACTTTGCGATGCGTGGGAAGGGTTGTCTGCTCGCCGGTTTGCGCCGATCCAGCGACAATCACGATCAGATCGCCCGCCTCGACCGCAGCCTTTGCCGAAATTTTCGTCGCCGCCTCGGGAAAATTCTTTTCGATTCGCTTGAAGTCCTCGAACACTTTCGCTCCGCCCTTGGAAATAAATAGCGGCTTGATAGCGTCCCGCTCCGCACGCGAAAGCTCGCCCACCTTCGGAATGCGAATCGCCACCACAGGCAAATTCGTATTCAACGCCAGTTGCTGCAAGTTCTCGGGCGCGAAACAGTCCTTCACGTCGACGAATGCCGGCAGCCGCAAATCCGGTTTGTCGATCCCATAGAGCCGAATCGCTTCGTCATAGTCCATTCGCGCAAACGGTGTCTGGATCGCGGAGCCCGCCGCCGCGAACGCCGCCGTCAGAAATCCTTCCACCACTTCCCACACGCGCTCGGCCTGCGGATAGGACATTTCCAAATCGATCTGCGTGAACTCCGGCTGGCGGTCGGCTCGCAGGTCTTCATCGCGGAAGCAGCGCACAATCTGAAAATATTTATCGAACCCCGAAATCATGAGAATCTGTTTGAAAAGCTGCGGCGATTGCGGCAGAGCATAAAACGTCCCCGGCTGCACGCGGCTCGGAACCAGGTAATCACGCGCACCTTCCGGCGTCGACCGGGTCATAAACGGCGTTTCAATCTCAAAAAACCCTTGCGCGGAAAGATAATCGCGGATGGCCTTCGCCACTTTATGCCGCAGTTCAATGTTGAACTGCATCACGTCGCGCCGCAGATCGATGTAACGATATTTCAAGCGCGTCTCTTCGTTGGTCAGCGCGGTGTCCGAAGGCAGGAACGGCGGCAGCTTCGATTCGTTGAGAATGCGCAACTCCTCGGCCACCAGTTCCACTTCGCCAGTCGCCATATTTTTGTTCACGGTATTGGCATCGCGCAGCTTCACTGTGCCGGTGACCGCAATCACGTACTCGTTGCGCAGGGTCGCAGCCTTTGCATGAATCGCGGTGTCGCGCTCCACATTGACCACGACCTGGGTCACGCCGGTGCGGTCGCGCAGGTCGATAAAAAGCAGGTTGCCGTGATCGCGCCGCCGGTTTACCCAGCCCATGAGCACGGCCTTTTTGCCAGCGTCGGAGGCGCGCAGCGCTCCACACATATGAGTTCGTCGTAGATCGCCTAAATAATCGAGCAAGCTGTGTCCTTACAGTGAAAGTGCGGATGGTCTGCCGAATCCTTGATTATAAACGCAGGCGGATAATAAACGCAGGCGCCCAACAGTCGAGATTGCGCCGCCACGCAGAACTGTTAGCATGATGCACTCGTTCTGACTGGAGCTTGCGCCTTGAATCCGCTGAATATGACTTCCATGATCATTTCTAATTTTAATCCGGTCGCGATTTTCACTCCGCTGACCATCTTCGGCCTGGTCGCTGTGATCGCGATGGTGGTCTGCTATGCCTATGAGAACAGGTCGCCGGGATTCACCCTGGCTTTCGCGGGAGCGTGCGTGCTGGGATCGATTTATGGATTCCTGCAGGGCGCCTGGCCGTTTGGCGCGGTGGAGTTGGTGTGGTCGGCAATCGCGATCAGCCGTTGGCGGAAAGCGCGGCGCTAGTAGGCGCCACAAGCTGACTCGCTATAAGCTGAGGGCAGCTGATGCGGTCGCCCAGCGGTCAGAAGTTACTTTCCCTTTGTGGCTTTCCCGTCCATCACGGTGGTCCACTTCGTTCCGTCCTGCGACATTTCGAACGTAAAGTTGTACGACGTGGGCGAGGTTATCTTCATGGTGAAGCGGCCTTTCATCACCATGCCGCCCTCTTTTTCGTCTCCCAGCCAAGTCCAGGTATCGCCGTCGAACGAACCGCGGGAGTCCTCGAACTCACCCCAACTGTTGAATTCGCGGTATGTATAGGCCTTGTCGTCTTTGGAATAGCCCATCACCGAAATCCCCGAGCCGTCGCCCATGGAGCTCTTGAAATCGGCGTGGCACACCAGGAAAAATTCGCCATCCATCCACTCGCACTTCTGGATCTCGGTCATTTTTCCGCCCGGTCCCATTGCCCCGGGCTTCATCTCGCCGTCGAGGGTCCAGCTGCCGGTGAGGACGTCCAATTTTTTCAGTTCCGGCCCGGGCTTGGGCATTTCCTGCGCCAGCGCGGCCACGGCAAGTATCGTGCACACCGCTAAAGTCATCCCAGCTTTTTTCATGACCCCTTCTCCTCGAACGAACTGCCGAACGAACCGTACGGTAATGCAATCTACGGCGAGCAAGAAACGCTGCTACAGATGGCTGATCTTAGACCCGGTCGATCAGCGAGTCAACGCACCTCTCATTATCATTGGACGAGCTTCGCGTTACTTCGTGATCACCCCGCAGGCGATGCGGTCGCCGGAGTTGCCGGAGGGATCCGTCTTGTAATCGTCCGCCTTGGCGTGGATGACGATCGCCGTGCCTCCATTGCTCAGCAGCGAATCGAGGGTTACGTCGTTGTCTTCGAACCGCAACGGTCCGGCTTTGCCGTTGGCATCGACGGTGAAATTTCTCATGTCACCGGCGTGGTGCCCCTCGGGATTGTCGAACCCGTGTTTCTTGCCTTCAGGATTGAAATGCCCCCCGGCCGATTTGAAGTCCGGCCCTTCACACTTCGGAACCTGGTGGAAATGGATGGCATGTTCTCCCGGAGTGAGGTCGTGGACGGTGAGCTCAAGTCCCACGGAGTGCGGGCCTTTGGCCGAGAGGATCAAGCCGCCGACGACTTTACCCTGTGCATCCTTGAGTTCCACGTGTGTCTTAGCCGCGCTCAAAGCGGAGCAAAGAGTCAGAAAAACAGATAAGCCAAAGCCGAACGATACCAGGCGTTTCATGGGGAAGAGCCTCCTGTCTGGAGTGATTATAGCCAACTTCGCGGAGCCCAGACAGGTACCCGAACAAGACACAGGACGCACGTTGGTAGTGTCCTAATAATAGGACGCTACCCCCTCCCCTCTTTTCACATCCCCGTAACATTCCCCGCGTATAGTCCCTCCTTTCGCAGCAATTTTCAGTCTACCCCGCTTGACGAGGAGCCTATGGCCACCGCCACTTTACCCGAAGTAAAACCCCAGTCCGCACTCGACGCAAAATTTTCCCGCTCTCCCGGCAAACTCGGCATCATCATTTTCGGCGCCATCATGATCGTAGGCGTTCTCTATGCCGGCTCTAGTCTGGTCCGCGATCTCTCCGCTCACGCCGGGACCACGCTGGAATATTTGCTGCTGGCCATCGCTCTTCTGGTCGCGCTGGCTTTCGAGTTCGTCAACGGATTCCACGACACCGCCAACGCCGTGGCCACGGTCATCTACACTCATTCGCTGGAGCCGCACTTCGCGGTGGCGTGGTCGGGCCTCTGGAATTTCCTGGGAGTACTCACCTCGAGCGGCCTGGTCGCTTTCGCCATCATCTCGCTCCTTCCCGTCGAATTGATCCTGCAAGTCGGCAGCAAGGCCGGATTTGCCATGGTGTTCGCCCTGCTCGTCGCCGCCATCATCTGGAACCTCGGCACTTGGTGGTTCGGTTTGCCCGCGTCCAGTTCCCACACTCTCATCGGCTCCGTTATCGGAGTCGGCATCGCCAACCAACTTATCGCCGGCCGCTCCGGCACCAGCGGCGTGGATTGGGGCCAAGCCAAAAATATCGGCTATTCGCTGCTGCTCTCGCCGATCGTGGGGTTCGTTTGCGCGGCTCTGTTGCTGCTGCTCGCCAAAGCCCTCATTAAGGATCCCAAACTTTATACGGCTCCCGAAGGCACGGAGCCCCCGCCGCTCTACATTCGCGCCCTGCTCATCCTCACCTGCACTGGCGTGAGTTTCTTCCACGGCTCCAATGACGGGCAAAAAGGAATGGGCTTGATCATGCTGATCCTCATCGGCACCGTGCCCGCTGCCTATGCCCTGAACCACGCCGTCACCTACGAGCAGTCGCAGGATTTCATCGCCGTGAGCCAGCAGGCCGCGGATACCGTAAGCCACTATGTCAGCCCCGACGCCGTGATCGCCGACGCTCGCGACGACCTCACCCTCTACATCCGCACCAAACAATTCACTCCCAACACCATGCTGGCCCTGCGCAACCTGATCAATGACATCGGCACCGAAACCAGCCTCTACAAGGAATTGAGAAACGTCCCCAACAGCCGGGTACGCAACTTCCGCAATGATATGTACCTGGTGAGCGAGACCCTGCGCCTGATGAAGAAAACCGGCCAGCCCACGATTTCCAATGCCGACAACGCCGTGCTGGCGAACTACAAAAAGCACGTCGACTATTCCACCCGATTCATCCCCACCTGGGTAAAAGTCGCGGTTGCCATGGCTTTGGGCCTCGGCACCATGGTGGGATGGAAGCGCATCGTAATTACGGTCGGGGAAAAAATCGGCAAGAGTCATTTAACCTACGCGCAAGGCGCGGCCGCGGAAATCACCGCGATGGCGACGATCGGCGCCGCGGACGGCTTCGGCCTCCCCGTGAGCACCACGCACGTCTTGTCGTCCGGCATCGCTGGAACCATGGCCGCCAACCACTCCGGCATCCAGTGGTCCACAGTCCGCAACCTGGCCCTGGCCTGGGTTCTGACCCTGCCAGTAGCCATGCTGCTGTCAGGTTCCCTATTCTGGCTCTTCCGGAGAGTGTTCTAACGGGCGGACGATTCCAGGATGCGCGGGCGGCGCAGCTCGATTTCTTTGCTGGCGGCTCCCGCAACCCGCCCGAGCCCCGCATCGGGAAGGGCACGCTTTAGCCGTGCCATAAAGCACCAAGAGCACACGGGCTTCAGCCCCTGAGGGATTGGTTCATGGCAGCCCGAACGCATACACCGCGCTGCCCGCCGCGATGGCAACATATTCCTTGCCGTCCACCGCGAATGCGATCGGCGGAGCGTAAACCGCGCCTCCCATCTGGAAGTGCCACAGCGGCTTGCCCGCCGCCGCGTCCATCGCAATGAAGTTTCCCTCGGCGTCGCCAGTGAAGACAAGCCCTCCGGCCGTCGACAGCACCCCCGACCACGTCGGTGACGTGTGCTCAAACGTCCACTTCACCTGCCCGGTCGCCGGGTCGATGGCCTTCAGAAATCCCCGATAGGGCCTGGCTTCCTCCGAAGGGAAATACGCGCTGCCGTAATACGCGTGCCCGGCCTCATAAGGTTGCGGAGCCGTGCTGAAGATGTCGCACTGGTCGCGCGCCGTCACGTAGAACAGTCCGGTCTGCGGATCGTAAGTCGGCGCCATGAAATTGGTCGTGCCGAGCGCGCCCGGGCAAACCGTGTGCCCCTCGAGCGTCGGCGAGGCATTCTGGTTCGCTATGGGACGTCCCTCGGCGTCTTTCGCATCGCTCCACGTAATCTTTCCGTAAGCGTTCGCCGAGAGCAGCTTGCCGCTCGTGCGATCGATCACATAAAAGAATCCGTTGCGGTTGGCCTGCGCGATCAGATGCTTGCCCGCTGACTCGATCATCACGGGCACCTGCGTGGCGTCCCAGTCATGCTCGTCGTGTTTGGTGAATTGGAAATACCACTTCAGCTTGCCGGTGTCGGCGTTCAAGGCCAGCAGCGTGTTGCTGTAAAGATTGTCGCCCGCGCGTCCCTCCCCGCGATTCGAGGGCGCCGGATTTCCCGTGGGCCAGAAAATCTGGTTGGTCACCGCATCGTAAGTGCCCGTGTTCCACGCCGGCGCGCCGCCCACCTTCCACGAATCGCCTTCCCAGGTTTCATGCCCGGGTTCGCCCGGCCCCGGCACAGTGTAGAAACGCCACCGCCGTTTGCCGGTCGCAGCGTCGTAGGCGTCAATAAATCCGCGCACGCCGTATTCGCCGCCAGATACGCCAATGACCACGAGATCCTTGACGGCGAGCGGAGCCACTGTAAAGCTGTGCCCAGTTCGATAGTCTGCCGCGACCACGTCCCATACAACATTGCCAGTCTTGGCGTCGAGCGCGATCACATGCGCATCGAGCGTGCCGAGAAAAACTTTGTCGCCAAGAATCGCGAGCCCGCGATTCACTCGCCCGCAGCACGGACGAATATCTCCAGGCAGCGGATGCTGAAACATCCAGATCGGCCGGCCCGTGCGCGCATCGAGCGCAAAAGCGCGGTCGTCCTGCGCCGTTGCGTAGAGAATGCCGTCCACCACCAGCGGCGAAGTCTCCAGCTTCCCGGTAGCCGCGGTCTGGTATACCCACTTCGCGGTCAGCGTCCGAACGTTGTTAGTGTTGACCTGGTCGAGCGCACTAAACCGCCGGCCCAGGTAGTCGCCGGAGTAAGTCATCCAGTTCTGCGGCTCCTTGGCGGAATTGAGCAGCCGATCGAACGTGACCTGCGCGTGGGCCCCGTCCGCAAGAGCCAAGCACGCGAACAGGATTGCTGACGCCCCCCTCAAAAGCGGAAGACTCCGCGACCTCTGCGGCCTTTCTCCGCGACCTCTGCGATTAAGCTTCGCCTGCAGCTTTATCGGCTCCTTCATTTCGCCCCCACGCTGATCAGGTAAGCCACGATGTCTTCGAGGTCCTTGTCACTCAGAGTGTCCGCATTGTATTTCGGCATGGTCGATGCCCGGCTCTTCTGAAACGAGCGCAGCTTGTCTTTCTCCAGCAGATGAATCTGCTCATTCCTGTCCATGATCTGCACGCTGAAGCTGTCTTCGTTGAGCGTCACGCCGTTGATCTCTTTTCCATCAGCGGTGACTACTTTGACGCTCTCGTACTCCTGCGGAAATTCTTTCGTGCCTTCGGTCAGTCCCCAGGCCAGGCGCCGGCTGGGATTGCGCACTGAATCGATGATCGCCTCGCGCGTGCGCGATCCGCCCACGGATGTGAGCTCAGGCCCAAGCCGTCCACCCTTGCCCGCGACCATGTGGCACAGCGAGCAGTTGCCGTCCCCGTAAAACAAATCCTTGCCCCGCGCCGCATTGCCCATCGCCTGGGACGCCGCCTTCACTTCCTGACTGCGAATGTAGGCAATGATCTGCCAGATCTCTTCGTCGGTCATGCCAACGCCCTGGCCGTTGGTGCCATTCGCCGGCATGGCCGTGCCCGCGATGCCGTTGCTGATCACCTGAAACATTTCCGCGTCGGAATGCGTGTGCTTTTTCTGCGCCCGCGTCAGGTCGGGACCGCGTCCTCCGCCGCGCGCGCCCAATCCGTGGCACAGTGCGCAGTTGATGCGGAACTGATACTCGCCCGCCTTCGCCGCCTGTGGATCGCCGGCCAACGGATTGCGATCGTCAGTCGCGAACGCGAAGGCGGAGCTGACCAACGCCGCTATGATCGCGCCTGCCAGCAAGGATCGATGTTTCGTGGATCGATGTCGAAGGGAACACACGCTGGTTTTCCGGGACATAATTTTCCTGGACTTGAGGCGAGCCTCTTCCAATCGTCGACGTAAGCAAACGAAAAAGGAATGTTCGAGACAGAATTCTAGCGGATATTCACATCGCGCCGAACGAAGAATTAAACAAATGCTTCAAATACTTAATGACGATTGCTTGATGACCTTATCGAGGAGACTTCGGGAGATCGCACATGCTCCGGCCGAAACCCCATCCCAATCACGCGGGCGGGAATTCGCCGCAGGATCGGCCATCGTCGCAACAACCGCAGTGGCCACGGAAGCGTGAATGACTGAGAGTTGGTTGGCTGAGAGCTCGAGAGAACCCGCCGGATCACTCCGTTTTGCAGCAGCACCTGAAGCTTCTGCATCGCGCGCGTCGGAAATTCCCGGCGCCTCTGCACAGCGCGAAGGTCGCCGTCGCTGAGATTACCCGCGGCCAGCTTGGCAGCCAGTATGTTTGCCGCCGCCACCGCATCCTGAATCGCGAGATTGATTCCCACTCCTCCAACCGGTGACATGGCATGCGCCGCATCGCCAATACAGAGCAAACCTGGACGCGACCACTGCCTCAATCGATCGACTTTCACCGTGAGAAGGCTTACATCGTTCCAGTCACGCAGCTCGCCAACGCGGTCGCGAAGTAAAGGCTCGAGAGCCGCAATGTCTTCACGAAATTGTTCGATCCCACGTTGGCGAATCTCATCCGCGGCGCCCTTCGGAATGAGAAAGGCACATTGCCAGTACTCTTCGCGGTCGATCATGACAAACATTTTTCCGGGTTCAATGTGACCCAGGCTTTGCCCGGGATCACTAGCGCTCCGGCTGATTCTCATCCAGAAAACATCCATCGGTGCGCCCAGGTCCATTACCTGCAGGCCGGCCTGTTCGCGCACCATCGAATGCCGTCCATCCGCTCCCACGGTCAGAACGCTACGAATTTCCAATGTGCCATCGGGAGTCTTCGCTCTCACCCCAGCGATTCGTCCGCCGTCCTGAATGAGCTCGGTCGCTTCCGCTTGCATCCTGACGTGAAAGCCTGAATAGCGTCTGCCCTGCTCGACAATGAAGTTGAGAAAGTCCCACTGCGGCATGAGCGCGAGAAATTTGCACCGCGTTGGAAGATGCGTGAAGTCGGCGATTGTCACCGTATCTTTCCCGACCTGGCCCGCGACTTGCCGCAACTCCTGGTGAGGACGCTTCAGGAACTCTTCAAGGATCCCGAGCTCATGCATCAACTCAAGCGTCGAGGGATGAATCGTATCGCCACGAAAGTCGCGCAGAAAATCAGCGTGCTTCTCAAGAACTGTGACCTCGACGCCCGCGCGCGCGAGCAGAAAGCCGAGCATCATTCCAGCCGGCCCTCCGCCTACGATGCAGCATCCGGTTTGAATCGTCGTTGTCATAATCTGTAGTCACAAGCTGCTGTCACAATCTCCAGTTAGTTCCCTGCCAGCGCACGGCGCATTCCTCCCGTACATGTCCGGCGGGTATCTGTGAGCTGCACCTATCGACTCTTTACACTGGAAATTCCCCGAAGTTAAGGCGAACTTTTCCCCGGTCCGTCGACTTTTTAGCTGTAGGCGCGTAAGTCGCTGACAGTTCAGCCTTTCCAGCGGAAGGCGCCCGCTTGGGGCAGGCCTACATGGGCGAGCACGCGATAGGCAAACTCGCGGGCCATGGCGTCGAAGCGAGGCCGGCAGGTTGTAGAAAGCGGGAATCAGCGGGAATACGGTAGCGCCCGCGTCGGCGGCCCGGTACATGTTGCGGATGTGAATTTTGTTGAGCGGCGTCTCGCGCACGCAGAGCACCAGCGGACGTTTCTCTTTCAGGCAGACGTCGGCGGCGCGCTCGATCAGGTGCGAGGCGATGCCGTTGGCGATGCGGGCCAAAGTGCCCACGCTGCACGGGATCACGATCATGGCGTCGGCGGGATAAGAACCGCTGGCCACGTTAGCCCCGATGTCAGCGTTCGATTGTTCTTTGATCTTCGACTGTCCGCCGCCTCGGGCCGTGGCTTTTCGCGGGGCTTCTCCCAGAATCTGGCGGACAAGATTTGCCCGGCCGCGGATGCCAAGTTCCTCGGCGAGGACGCGTAGTCCCGAGTCGGATGCGATGAAGTTTACGGTCTGAATGCGCGCATCGCGCTCGACGGCGAGCAGCATTTGCCGCAGAAATACCGAACCGCTGGCGCCGGTGGTCGCGATCGTCAGGTTCTGCGGCGGCTGATTGAACAATGCGGCTCCGGCGTGGCGATGTGAGGTCGCTAAAGCATAGGGACGCGGCGGAGCAGAAGTCAAGAACAGGAGCCAGGGCTCAGACACCAGCAGTCAGGAGCGTTGGCAAGGGTTAGCTAGGAGCTAAGAGCCAAGAGCTAGAAGCTGATTTTATGGCATCCACTACCAACTTGCGATCCCGGCGCAGCGCAGGACAGTTACATGCGCTGGCGGGAGTGGAGCGCGAAATCCGCGCTCAGGACTCGCACAACCGACGCAAGTATCTTCGCGAATTTAGCCACGCCTTCCGCACCTACGATTCTCTTCTCGACTCGCCGCAGATTCAGAATGCAATGCAGCGCTGCTGACGTAGTGCTGATCGGCGATTACCACGCTTTGCCCGCGGCCCAGCGCTATGCGGCGTCGGTAGTGGAGCAGCGCGCGCTGGCCGGCGACCGCCCTGTAGTGTTGGGCGTGGAAACCATCTTCGCGCGCGACCAGCACATTCTCGACGAATGGTGGCGGCGCGAAATTGACGAGAGCGAACTTCGGCAGCGCATCCGCTTCGATCTCGACTGGGGCTATGACTGGACTCCGTTTTACGAATTGCTGGTCGACCGCGCGCGATCATGCAGAAGGCATATATGGCCTGGACTGCATGCCGCGCGAAGACCTGCGGAAAATTGGGGCGCGCGATCGGCACGCTGCCGCCAAGATCGCCGAGATTCGGCAGCGGCATCCCGATGCCGCGATTTTTGTTTTGTTCGGCGAATCGCATCTCGCTCCCGGCCATCTGCCGCGCGTCTTGCACGAGGAAATGCCCGGGCGCCAGAATTCTGACCGTGCTGCAGAATGTGGACGCGCTCTACTGGCGCGCGGCGGGCGAACGCGCTGACAAAGTCGAGGCGGTGCGCATCAGCGAGGACGTGTTATGCGTCTTCAACTCTACGCCGCTGGAAAAATACGAAAGCTACCGGCTGTTTCTCGACCAATGGAGCCGCTGCGACAGGCGGTCCCGATTTCGCTCCGACGATCTACAACCTGATCGACAGCCTGGCCGCGTTTTCTCGAGATCAATCGCTATTCTCCGCACAACGGCACGCAGCCCAAAGTTTCTGGTCGACATGCTGCCGGAGGTTTACGGCGGCTCGTCGGATGCGATGCTGCGCCGCCTGCTCTCGCGCAAGGGCGTCAGCGAGCCGCGACTGGAAGCGATGCTGGCTAGCGTGGAAGAGCGCGGCAGCGCTTACTTCCGCGAGGTGAACGCGTTTTACGTCCGCGAATTTCAGATGATGCACGCCGCCGAAGACGCCGACGCGTTTTCTGCATCAGGCCTGCCAGGGTTTGCCGCAGCGCTGAAGCGCCGGTGCCAGACGCGAACACGCAGGGTGAAGAAAATCCGCGCCAGCCGCGACTCTCGATGCTTTCTACACGCGAATAGTCGAGCACGCCGTGGCTTATTTCGGATCGCGGGTGCTGTATCCCTCGCGGCGGGCCCCGAAATGTGAAGATTCTGGCTTGCTGTCCCGCGCTGCGTGCGAAAAAGCGGCGCAGTCGGCGATTCGCTGCGGAGTGACCGGCAAACGTTCGAAACCATCGGCGCAGGAGTGGGGTTATCGCATCGGAAGCCAGATCTACGATGCTTACCTGGCCGGTAAAGTGAAGCCCCGCGGGCTGCGGCGATTGTTCCTCGCGCATCTCGACGAGCCCGGCCTGCCCGTAAAGTTTGTACCGCTGTGATCGCCGAGACTCGCGCGCGTTTCCCGTCGAGCGCCCGCTTGTTAACACAGTTCAGCGCATTCGAAGATGCTACTCTGGATCACTCGTCCGGTTGAATGCTGAGCGCGAGCTGCTGAGTACTTCTTGAACGCTGAATCCATCCGCAAACTGTTCGATCAGGTTCGCCGCGGAAAACTTACGCCCGACGACGCGGTGCACGCGCCTGCGCCATTTGCCGTTCGAAGATCTCGGCTTCGCAAAAGTTGACCACCACCGCGCGCTGCGCGCCGGCATGCCGGAAGTGATTCTCGGAGAGCGAAAGACTCCAGCGAAGCTGGCGCAGATTTTTGCGCGGCTTGCGAAGCAGGGCGGCAACATTCTCGCGACGCGTGCCGATGAAAAGCAGTTTGCTGCGGTGAAGAAAAAAGTTCGCGGGGCGGAGTATCGTGAGCTGGCGCGGGCGATTGTGTTGCAGCGCGATGCGAAGACGTACGGTAAAGGGACCATCGCCGTGGTCTCGGCGGGAACCAGCGATATTCCGGTCGCTGAGGAGGCCGTCGTCACCGCCGAAGTGATGGGAAATGAAGTCGAACATTTCTACGATGTGGGCGTCGCCGGCATTCACCGCCTGCTGGCGAATCGCGAGGCGCTGATGAAAGCCCGCGTGGTGATCGTGTGCGCTGGCATGGAAGGGGCGCTGCCCAGTGTGGTGGGAGGACTGGTCGGCGTTCCGGTGATCGCCGTGCCTACGAGCGTGGGTTACGGCGCATCTTTCCAGGGTCTGGCCGCGCTGCTCGGTATGCTGAATTCCTGCGCGTCCAATGTTAGCGTGGTAAATATTGACAACGGTTTCGGCGCGGGATATGTGGCTTCGCTGATCAACCGGCTGGCTTGAGTTAACGAGTTTGGATCTGACCGAGCTCCGAACTAAACGAAGAGGAGGAATTCATGAGCATCACACTCTCTCCAGAAATCAAACAACTCGTCGACGGCCATAACTTCGCGCATCTTGCCACGCTCATGCCGGACGGTTCTCCGCAGGCTGTACCGATCTGGATCGGGCGCGAGGGCGAGCATCTCGTGATCTGCACCGGCGAGGATTCGCTGAAAGCGAAGAACACGCTGCGTGATCCGCGAATCGCGTTGTCAATTGTGAATTTTGAGAATCCCTACGAGGAAGTGCAGATTCGCGGACGCGTCGTTGAGCGCCGGCCGGATACGGAGTTTAAAACGCTGGACTCGATTTCGCATAAATACATTGGCAAACCATTTCCGATGAGGAGTCCCGAGGGGCGCGTGGCATTGATCATCGAAGTCGAGAAAGCGCGCTACACGAAGCTCCCATTCCAGCACACGCCCCCGAAGTAAAGAGGCGCGGCTTTCGCCGCGCCCGCCTCACCCCAGCGCTTACAACACTCTTACCATGTGTTCTCGATAGTGTTCTCGCGGCATCGACTTACATCCCTGACTGTCTCGAGTTCCCTTCCACCACCAGCTTGTTCTCCACGCTGAAGGCGCCAGGCAGCTGGTTGGCTCGAATGCCGGCGATTTCTTTGTCCATCTTGGTTTCTACGGAACCGTAGAGTGTGACGTGTCCGTTGTCGACGATGATGCGAATCGGGCGCGCCGGATCCATCGCGTATTTGCTCAACACAGGATCGCGATAGAGTGTGCGCTCGGCACGAACGCGCAAGCCGTCGTCGAACATTGACACGGGTGCGATCGAGATGTTGTCGACAACATCCTTGACTCCGGGCATGTTCGCGATGTCGGCCAGAGCTTCGTCGCGGCCAACGCCGGTGCGATCCTGACCATCGACTACGACCACACCGTCTTTCACGGCCAGCGCGAAGTAATCGAAGGTGATGTCATAGCCGGAGCGCACGTAGCGCATTTTCTCCGACAGTTTTTTGTTAAGTTGCTCGTCAGGCACATTCGCGCCAGCGACCGTGATCAGATCGCGCACACCCTGGACGTTTCCGTTCTTCCGAGCCAGTTTGGCTGCGTCCAGCTTGCGCTGGTAGACGTCGACCGTGCCGGTGAGCGTCACGATGCCGTCTGCCACGCTCGACTTCACGTCGCGGAACTGGCTTTTTTCGGCTAGCTTTTGCGTTACGGTGGTTTGAATTTGATTGTCATAGCGAGCCGCGGATGCGGTTGGAGCAGTCGTTTGCGCAGTCGTTGCTCGCGCAAGGAGTGTCGCGCTCAGCAGCCCAGCCGCCAGCAGCGAACCGACCGCTTTCAGTAAGCCTTGTTTCTTTGTGATTGTCACAGGTCACCTCCGACCCAGTTGACTAAACTTTACGAACTAACTGCCTGGTTAATTACTTGGATGCGAAGGCTGGTCCCGGGGATGCATGTCGCGGGGTGAATCTGGAAGCGGCGAAGGAATACTAATCACGCGCAACTTTCTTCGCGGGAAGGGGTTTAGCTAACTAGGGTATTTCCTCGTTTTTCCTCATGAGGAGCTACTTCTCATCGGTCGCTAGCGGCGGGAACTACGCGAACCTACGGCAACTCTCCCTGACGCTGCACTCTTCTTGACCTTGCTTCCCTTAATCTCCGTTTCGTTGATCTTCGTCCCACTGATCTTGCTTCCGAAGACGCGGGCGAAGATTTTGTCCACGTTCTTTAGTTGGCGCTTGAGGTCGAAGGCGTATTCGATCTCCTTCCGCGGGACGCGGCTGGTAATTTCTTTATCGGCTAACACTAGCTGGTGAAAGTCCAATCCTTCTTTCCAGGCATGCATTGCGTGGGCTTGGACCAGGCGGTAGGCATCCTCGCGCGAGACGCCGTGCTCCACCAGGTCGAGCAACAGTTGCCCGCTGAAGATCAGGCCGCGCGTGCTCTCGAGGTTCGCCAGCATGCGGCCGGGATAGACGAACATGGTCTCGATCAGGTTGGTCGTCTTGTTGAGGAGATAGTCGACCAGCGTGGTGGAGTCGGGCAGAATTATGCGCTCCACGGAAGAATGCGAGATGTCACGCTCGTGCCACAACGCAACATTTTCAAATCCCGCCTGCGCGTTGCTGCGCACCACGCGCGCCAGGCCGCTGATCTGCTCGGTCGTAATGGGGTTGCGTTTGTGCGGCATGGCCGACGAACCTTTTTGTTTTTCGCTGAAGAATTCTTCGGCCTCGCGTACTTCGGTGCGCTGCAGATGACGAATCTCGGTGGCGATCTTGTCCAGGGTTGACCCGACGACCGCCAACGTCGCGAGATAGTGTGCGTGGCGGTCGCGCTGAATGACCTGCGACGACACTGCGGCGGCTTTCAATCCGAGCCGGGCGCACATTTTCTCTTCCAGTTCGGGGGTAAGGTGCGCGAAGATACCGACCGCTCCGGAAAATTTCCCCACCCGCATGTCTTCGGCGGCGGCCGCGAAGCGCGTGATGTTGCGCTGAGTCTCGGAAAACCAGTTTGCCAGTTTGAAGCCGAAAGTGATGGGCTCGGCGTGGATGCCGTGCGTGCGACCCACCATCGGCGTGTCTTTGAATTCCCACGCGCGGCGTTCGAGGGCCTCGGAGAGATTTTCCAAATCCTGAGCGATCACTTGCGATGCTTGTTTGATCAACAGGGCCTGAGCGGTATCGACGACATCGTTTGACGTGAGGCCGTAGTGGAACCAGCGGGCGTGCGGGCCAACGATCTCGGCCACCGCAGTGGTGAAGGCGATGACGTCGTGGCGAACTTCAGCTTCGATTTCCAAAATGCGTTCCACGCTGAAGTCAGCACGTTCGCGGATGGCTTGGGCTGCATCTTTCGGGACCACGCCGGCTTCGGCCAGGGTCTCTGTGGCAGCGACTTCCACGGCCAGCCAGGTGCGGAAGCGATTTTCGTCGCTCCAGATGCGGGCCATGTCAGGGCGGGTGTAACGCGGGATCAAGGCGGGAACGCCTCCTCAGGTGGAATCGAGAACTGTCGGACTAAGGGATTCTAAACTCTGGAAGGTAAAAGAGACAGTGCGAGCTGATTTGGCGGCGTCCTAATTCGCCAACAATTAATTCGTTAACCACAGAGGGCACAGGGGGACACAAGGTAAATCGGAATCCGAAATCGGAATCCAAGTTTGGGTGCTGCCGCTTTTATTGTATATCGTCTTACGATACAATAATTTAAAGTAGATCGCGCCACGATACAATCGTCAACATGAAGAAGCTGATGCTTTCGGATTACCAGGCGCTGGCGGAGTTCCGCTACCAGATTCGCAGGTTCCTTCATTTCAGCGAGCAGGCGCTCAAGCGAGCTGGACTGGAGCGGGGACAATACCAGCTCATGCTGGCCATTAAGGGGATGCCGGCGGGGGTCCGGCCGCGTATCCGCGAGCTCGCGACCCGCATGCAAATCCGCCACCACAGCGCCGTGGAGCTGATCAACCGGCTGGAATCCCGAGGGTGGGTGCACCGTGAGCGGGCGCAGGATGATCGCCGCGAAGTACTGCTGGCGCTCACTCCCAAGGGTGAGCGGATTCTCGCCGAGCTGGCGCTGCATCATCGTGACGAGCTGCGCACGGCTGGCCCTACGCTGGTGGCGGCTTTGCGGCGGGTGATGCGGGAAGAAGGTGTAACCCGGCGCAAACGCGCTACGAAACTTGCTACGAGCCATCCTGCGACGCTTCAGAAAAGGCACTCGAAGATTCCAGCATGACCACGGATGGCACCACTTCCGCAAACCCGGACGCGCCTTCAAGTCGAGAAACTGCAAGCCCACCTCACAACAATTCAGCCGGACCCCATCATGCTTCGTTTCGCATTGTGCTGGTCTCGTTTCTTTCGGCGGGCATTGGCATCGTGGCCGGATTCGTGGCCTACGCGCTCTACAAGCTCATCGGGCTATTCACCAACATTTTCTTCTTTCATCGCTGGTCAACCGACTTCACGAGCGTCCGCCTTACTCATCTTGGCGCGTGGGTGATTGTGATCCCGGTCATCGGCGGCCTGATCGTGGGAGTGATGGCCAAATATGGCACGCCCAAGATTAAAGGCCACGGCATTCCGGAGGCCATGGAAGCGGTGCTCATCAACCGCAGCCGCATTGCGCCGCGCGTGGCGATTCTCAAGCCGATCTCCGCGGCGATCGCGATCGGCACCGGCGGACCTTTTGGAGCGGAAGGTCCCATCATACAGACGGGCGGAGCTATTGGTTCGCTGGTTGGCCAGTTTCTGCACACCACAGCGTCCGAGCGCAAAGTGCTGCTGGCGTGTGGGGCTGCGGCCGGTATGTCCGCCACGTTCAACACGCCGATCGCCGGCGTGATTCTCGCCATTGAGTTACTGCTGTTCGAGTTCAAGTCGCGCTCATTCATTCCGCTGGTGATTGCGAGCACATTGGCAACCGCGGTTCACATGCAATTGCTCGGACCTGGGCCGATGTTCCACGTGGCTGAAATGGATTTCGCTATCCCGCGGGCGTTGCCTTTCTATCTGGTGCTGGGCCTGGTCTGCGGACTGGCGGCAACGGGATTCAGCAAGCTGCTGTATTGGGTGGAAGACCAGTTCGAGAAACTTCCGGTCGACGAAATGTGGTGGCCGGCCATTGGCGCTCTGGGGTTGGGCGTGATTGGCTTCTTCGTGCCGCGCGTGTTTGGAGTGGGATATGACACGATCGGCGACATTCTCAACGGCCAACTGGCGTGGAAACTTCTGCTGATCGTGATGATCGCGAAAGCGGCGGCTCTGGTGATCTCGCTGGGTAGTGGAACGTCGGGCGGATTGCTCGCGCCCACCTTCATGTGGAGCGCGGCCATGGGGGGAATTTTTGCCCTGGTGGCCAATCACTTTTTTCCTGCCGAACATCTTTCTGCGGGCGCGTTTGCGCTTGTCGCCATGGGTGCGGTGTTCGGGGCGGCGTCGCGGGCGACATTCTCATTCATCATCTTTGCTTTCGAAATCACGCGCGATTACAACTCGGTGCTGCCGCTGATGCTGGTCAGCGTGATCGCCGACGGCATTGCCATGCTCTTCATGCCGAACAGTTCGATCATGACGGAGAAATTGGTGCGGCGGGGTCTGCGGGTGCATCAGGATTACGAAGCCGACGCGCTTACGCAGGTCACGGTCGGCGACACGATGGAAACCGAGCTTCCGGTGGTGGACGCGAGCGCGAAAGTTTCCGCAGTCGCCGAAGGCATCGCCCGACATGATCCTGCTTTGGCGCGCCACCAGGCGTTGCTGGTTGTGGATGGCGCCGGCAAGCTCGCCGGCATTCTGACTCGCGGCGATATTCTGCGCGCGCTCGACAAAGATCCCACCGGACCGATGACTGTGCAGGAAGCCGGCAAGACGCATCTTGTGGTTACGTATCCTGATGAGCTTATTTCTGAGGCTGCGGCGAAGATGCTGCGCTTTGATATTGGACGGCTGCCTGTGGTCGACCGGGCTGACGATCGCAAGATCGTGGGATATTTGGGGCGGTCGGGAATTCTGGCGGCTCGTTTGCGACGGTTGCATGACGAGCATGTGCGGGAGCCGGGGTGGGTCAAGGGCTTCTCGCGGTGGGCGGCTGACCCGGACCAGGAATGAGACTGCGAAGAAAACGGTCGAGCTTCGCTCGACTGGACAGCCGAGGGCGGCCGTCCCGACATGAGCATCTCCCAAGCTGTCCTGCGCGAATATCTCCCGAGCTGTCCTGCACGTGCATCTCCTGAGGCAGTATCTTTTGAGGCACTCCTTTGACAGGTAAGTAAGGTTGCAAACGATTTACGCTTTGCGATAAGCTTCCCCAAATCCCGAGTAGCTTTGTAGGGAAGCGTGTTTCTCATGACCACACTTGAGACTGAGCGGTTGCTTTTTGGGTTTGGCGGCGCACGTCTGCGCGCGAACTCAGTAGGGCGGCGGGTCGTTTGGTGTTGTGCGTCGTGCCTGCCTTTGATTTCGCACATTTCTCAATAAACGCGAACTAACTGTCCAACAACTTTGCATTTCAGTTTACGGGTTAGGGAGAAGACTATGTCGAGGCTGGCAGCCAAGTTGATTTCCCTCAGTTTCGTGATTTCACTCTTGCTGGTGCGGGCGTTGGCGCAGGGCGGCGCGACGGGCGCGATTAGTGGAACGGTGCAGGACCCCAGCGGCGCAGTGGTTGCGGGCGCGGACGTGCGCATCACCAACCAGGACACGAATGCCGTGGAAAGAACAGTGAAGACCGATGCCGATGGCTCGTTCACGGCTCCGCTGTTGCCCGCTGCGACTTATCGGGTTACGGTGCTGAGCGCGAGTTTTGCCCAGAGCGACTTTTCCGACATCGTGGTGCGAGTGACGGAAACCACGCGACTGATCGCCAAGCTACGCCCGCGCACCGTGCAGGAAAACATTGAAGTGCAGGCGGAAGTGCAGCAAGTGGAGACCACGAACGCGGCCACGGGCCAGGCGATTGAGGCCAGCACCATCCGCAACCTTCCGCTGGCGACGCAGAACTTCCAGCAGTTGCTTACGCTTTCCAGCGGTGCGCAAAGCAACCTGAACAGTTCTTCGCAGCTGGGACGCGGCGACGTGCGCATTGAGGTGAACGGGCAGCGCGAAGACAACAACAACTATCTGATCGAAGGGATCAGCGCGACCGACTATAACGTGGCCGAGTTGACCACGACGCCGTTGCCGAATCCCGCGGTGATCCAGGAATTCAAAGTGCAAACGTCGCTCTATGACGCGAGCCAGGGGCGCAACGGAGGCGGCAACATCAACGCCATTCTCAAGACCGGGACGAACGCGTTCCACGGCGAGGCTTACGAATTTTTCCGCAACACTGTGCTGGACGCCAACGACTACTTCCTCAACCAGGACGGCGAGCCCAGACCTGTAATCCAGCAAAACATTTTCGGGGGCGATCTGGGTGGGCCGATTGGGACCGGCGGGAAACTTGGCTTCTTCTTTGTGAACTATTCGGGTACGCGGCAGCGCAGCGGCGATTCTCCGGGCACGTTTATCAGCACGCTGATTCCATATGTTCCGGCGGCTGACAGAGCGAATACTCCCGCGGGGCAGGCGGCGCTGGAAGCGGATTTTGGAAACGCTTCGGTAGATCCCGTAGCCGAATCGCTGATCGGGTTCCAAAGCGATCAGTTCGGGGCTCCGGCGAATGGATATTTATTTCCGTTGCCCAACGTACCAGCAGGAACCGCGGGAGGAACGGTAGTTCCGTTTGCGGTAAGCAAACCCGGAAGCTACACCGATAATCAGTTCACCGCGAGCTGGGACCGCGAGTTCCGCAACTCGAACGATAAAATCTCGGCGCGATTTTTCTTCACCAACTTTGAATCGAACGTACCCTTCGGAGCGGGCGGCCTGCAGGCTTCGCTGGGAGGCAGCATCAGCGGAACCGATCTCAACTTTCCCTACCAGTTGCCGGTGCACGACCGCGTAGTCACACTCGCCGAGACGCATGTTTTTTCCCCGACGTTGGTCAGCGACTTCCGCGTGGGATTCGTTCGCATCAACAATAGCGACATCAATGTTCCGCCGGTGACTGTAGACCAGGTCGGTATTACCCGACCAACTAGTAACCTTACGGATAATATTTACAAGTTTACCTTTGTCAGTTCCGGCTTCCAGTTCGGGCCGACTCCGCAGGCGAACCAGTATCAGGCGCAGAACAATTTTGACATTGTGGAAACCATGAGCTGGGTTCGCTCCAAGCACACCTGGCGGTTTGGAGCCGAGTTCACGCCAGTGTCGCTCAATAAGAAATTTCCGCAAGTGTTCAACGGCCAGCTTTACTTCGGCACTTCTACCATCACCTCTACGACGGGCACTACTACGATCAGCGACTTTGGGAACTTTCTGCAGGGTATGCCCGAATTCAGTTTCGGCGGCGGCGGCGTTTACAACCACAACTATCGCCAGAAAAACTCGGCACTGTTTCTGCAGGACGACTGGAAGGCGACCCCCGATCTTACGGTGAATCTAGGCCTGCGCACGGAGTTTATGGGAGCGTGGACCGACAAGGCCTGCCACATTGGCAATCTTGAATCCTCGCTTACCGAGTCGGGCACGTATCCGTTCATCTATCCGAAGTGCGTAAACAAGTTGGGCGTCGCCGGGCTGACCGGGAATGCTTCTGGCTCAACGTTTGGCAACAGCGTCTCCACCGGAGTCGGCCCGCGAGTGGGCTTCGCCTGGGACATTTTCGGCCATCACGATACGACTCTGCGCGGAGGGTACGGGATCTACTATGTTCGCGAAGACGTGGGAGCAGTGGATCAGCTGAGCTTCCAGTCGCCGTTTATTCCGATCGTGTTCTTCGGCCAGACTGCCGGCTTTACCATGGCTAACTTCTTCACTGGGACGCCAGCCACGAATTCCAACGCCGTTCCCACCGCCGGGCAACTTTCCGCCGCGTGGGTGCCTTGCCTGGCGCAGCTTACCGGGTTTCCAGGGGGTGATACTACTCAAGCCGCGACCTATGCCTGCCCCGGCCCGCCGGCGCCCGGAGTGAACTCCACGCAGAATCTTTTCGTGCTGGAAGTGCCGCATCATTTTGTGGTTCCCAACACGCAGCAGTGGAACCTCACGCTGCAACGCGACCTGGGCAGGAAGTGGGTGCTGGAGCTAGGCTATGTTGGAACCAGAGGCACGCACCTGCGCGATACGCGGGATGCCATCGAGTCGGTAAACGCCAGCCCGTCGAGCCCGTTCACGGTTAAGGACAACTTGGGTAATAGCTATGCGATTACTACTAATACATTCGATAATGCCATCGCACGCACCCCAACGCCGGGACTGAATGGATATTCCGGCTACCAGATTTTCGCCAACGACGCTTACTCCGCCTACCACTCGCTGCAGGCCACTTTGTCGCGGCGCTGGCAGCGCGGTTACATACAGGCGGCGTACACGTGGTCGAAGAATCTGGATGCGACCTCCACGGGAAACACCGCGAACAATACTGCCTATAACGACGAAACCACGATGAAAGCATCGTATGGCATTTCCGACTTCAACCGTCCGCAGGTGCTGAAGGTCAGCTACCTTTATTCGCTGCCGTTCTTCGACCATGCGAGCGGCGCGGCACATGCGGCTTTCAGCGGATGGGCGATCAGCGGCGTTACCAGCTTCCAGTCGGGCTTACCATTTTCGATTCTCGATTCCAACGGCGGCAACGCTTTTCTTGGGGCGGGAACTTCTCCG
The DNA here is from genome assembly GCA_963846245.1 of uncultured Acidobacteriaceae bacterium. Taxonomy (GTDB): domain Bacteria; phylum Acidobacteriota; class Terriglobia; order Terriglobales; family Acidobacteriaceae; genus Sulfotelmatobacter. The sequence goes on from CAWJVI010000003.1 coordinate 214,318, forward strand.
GTTGGAGCCAGCCTCAAGCCCGGAGCGTCCATTTCTCAAGGACTCTCTTCGGGCAGCCTGCGGCAGCGGCTGAGCGGATATCTGAATCCTGCAGCATTTGCGACAGCGCCGCTGTTGTACCCGAACCAGTGCACGACTACTAACTCCAACTTCTGCACGACCGGCTTCGGGGATCTGGCGCGCAATCTTTATCATGGTCCTTTCCAACAGAACTGGGATTTCTCGCTGATCCGGCATTTCAAGATTTCGGAGCGGCAGGATTTGCGGTTCACGGCGGACTTCTTCAATCTCTGGAATCATGCGAATTTTGGCGTCCCCCAGGTTACGGACTATGAGCAATATTTGCTGTGGGCGGGAGCCGGCGGCACCGGGACGGATCCGTTCGGGGAGATTGTTAACACCACGGGCACACCGCGGCTGATTCAGTTTTCCCTGCGCTGGGCGTTCTGATCGGCACTAAGAATAAAGCAGCCGCGGAGCTGATGCTTCGCGGCTTTAATTTTTGTGCGACTTGTGAAATCGGTTAACGCCGCTATTAGCGCGGCTTCTGCGCCGCTTCCAGCAAAGGCCGCAGAGAGGAGACGGCTACGCCCAGCGTTCCGCCGGAAAATCCGTCCATATAGGCGGAGTTCACTCCAATCACTTCGCCCCTCGAATTAAATACGGGACCGCCGCTGCCACCGTGAGCCGTGGGCGCGTCATAGATGAGCTTGTCGCCGACTACGTCACCCAAGTGGCCGCAAGTTGCAGATGGGCGGATCAGCGAGAGCGCCGCCAATTCGCTGGCGGCCGTGATGTCGCCGTGGCGATAAGCCAGGCGTTCGTAGACTCCAGCTGGAGATTTCGCCACCATGCCGGCGATTCCCATGGGGTAGCCGATTACGGTGACCAGCTCTCCGGGAGACGCAGCCGACTTGGCCAGGGGCAGAGCCGGCAGCCCACGCAATGCGGGCGAACTTTCCGCGCGCAAAATGGCGAGATCGGAAGTGGTGGAGACCGGGCCCAGCGTCAAGTTCACGGGAGTGGGTGAGCCTGGGAAAAATACGATGAGACTTTCGAGCGAGGCGCTGGCGCCACGGTGTATTAAAGTTTCCGCCTCGGCATCGCCATACCAGGGTTCAGCCACGTGACGGTTGGTGGCGATCAGACCGTCGCCTACGAGGAATCCGGTTCCTGAAACTCGCGCGCGCACCGCGGGACGGTGATCGGGAAAGCCGACCTGATAGACGCCGTAAATGTAGCCGATCGAGTTGCGGTAGCGGTTCAGGACCACGGCAGGCATGTCCTGTTCCTGCTCGAGTTCCGCGACCTGCGCGGTGAGCTGATGCACTTGCTGCTGCAGATCGCTCGGGGGCTCGCCCTGCGCCGCCAGTGGCGCGTAGTAATGAAACATGGCGAGCGCACCTAGAAGCAACGCCACGGCCAACACTCCCTGCACCATCTGCTGCCAGCTCTCCAGGACGTGATGCGATTCCGGTGAAGCGTGGAGTTCCGGAACCGGCATTTCGGAAGGCTGGAGTTCGGAGAGCCGGGGTTCGGAATTTTGCGATTCAGCCATGGAGTATTGCAGCTACTTCGGTCGTGCTCGGTTTCCAGGATTCCGCTGTTTCCATCGGCAACCTCAAGAACTCGGTGCAGAGCGAAAAGCCTGGACGACCTATCTTCCCGCGCCCGGCGCGGAGTTACCACGGTACGGAAGACAATGTACGGGCGATAGGGGGAATGCGGTTGGGTGGGGAAATGGGGCTTTTGTGTGCAGGGTGGGACGGGCTTTAGAAGCGATCTTTGACACGGCGCACGAACTTCAGTCCGGACCAGATTTCGGTGACGGCGCAGACTTTTACATCTACCAGTCCCCCGGCCAGTCCGATTTCGCGGACTCGGTTCTCATCCAGATCGGACGCTACTCCTGAGCTTTTCTTCGGCCAGCTGACCCATAGCATTCCGGCAGGTTGCAGCAACTTCGCTAAACGGCGAAATTCCTGATTGAGCTCGGCTTGCGACTTGGTAAAGACCAGGGCGAAGTCCAGGGGATCGTTGTCGCTGTCATTGCTTTTGCCTTTGCCATCACGCGCGATTGCGCAGCTGGCCAGCGCTTCGCGCAACTCCGTCTGCACTTCCGCGGGCGCCGATACTAGTTGCACGCGGAAGCCTGGCTTGATGCCAAGCTTCTTGGGAAGCGGAGTACCAGAATATCCTGGCATGAAGAGAATCTCCTCACGAAGACTTCGCGAGCCGTCGCTGCATCAGACCTAGCGAAGCCGGATGCCGAGCCTACTGCGTCGGGGCGTAGTATCCGCGGCGAGAGCGCACGCGTAGATTTTTGCGATCGTTGGCCACGATTTCGATGGTGCGATAGTGGCCGTCCGCTTTGAAGTCGCCCGGCTTGTAGGAGACCGCGTATTGGCTGCGCAGTTCGTTCTGGATTTCCGCAAAATCGGCGGCCACATCGCGAATCTGGAAAGGAAAAAATGCCCGCCCTCCGGTGGCGTCGGCGATACGCTCGAGCACTTTGTCACCCTGGCCCTTAACGCCGCTGATATTCGTACTGATGGTGTAGACGATGGCCTCGGCCCGCTGCGCCATTTCGATTGCGTCTTCGCGGGTCACGTGGCTCAGGTTGTCCTCGCCATCGCTCAGCAGAATAATGGCACGCCGCGAGGGCGTGGACCGCGACGTTTTCAAAAGCTTGTCGCGGCAGGCAAAATAAATGGCGTCGAACATGGCCGTGCCGCCGCCGGGGCGCAGTTCGCGCACGCCGTGGGCGAGCGCTTCGGTGTTGTCGGTGAAATCTTGCGTTACCTCGGGCGTAGCGTCAAAGCCCACGACGAAGGCGTGATCGTAGCGCAGCCGTATCGCCTGGTTGAGAAACTCAATTGCCGATTCCTGCTCGAACTTGAAACGGTCGCGGACCGAATTGCTGGCATCGATCAGCAGGCCCACCTGCAGCGGTAGGTTGGTTTCGGCGCGAAAGCTGCGAATCTGCTCGACTGGCCGGTTGTCATCCAGAACCTGGAAGTCGCTCTGCTTCAAGTCGGTGATCTGCTTGCCGTGCTTGTCGGTTACGGTGAAGACGACGTTCACTTCGTTGGAGCCGATCTTGAATTTGGTGATCTCGTCTTCGACCGGCGTGTCGGAGGGAGGATCGACCTTAGAAGAATCGGGCTTTGCAGAATCTGGCTTTGCCGGGTCGGCCGTTTGAGCAGGGGTCTGCGCTTGCGAGGGCGCGGTAGTGGGTGGAGTCGAGGAAGTTGAGGGTCGTGGTTGCGGCAGCGGACTTTCGGGCGGGGACGATTGCGCTATGGCGCACGTCGCAAATAACACCGTCAGCAGGAATCCGATGAGCCCTTTACTTGGATTAAGCTTGAGCACTCCCATTTCCCTTTATTATATCTGGCGCTGGCGAGCCTCGCTTAATCTGCGGAGTTTTCGGGCGGTTTCTCAGTTTGACGGTCGTGGCGAGGAAACCGAGTCGAGCTTCGCTCTACTGGACAGCCGGGGTGGTTGTCCCCACATGAGCATCTCCTAAACCAGGACTCTACCGGGTTTCGCTCGTGCTTCCATCCAGCGTGGTCAAAAACTTCTGCAGCTCCGGAGGGAGTTCACTCTTCAGCGAGATTTTTTCTCCGGTGCGCGGGTGGTGTAATTCCAGCTCGGCGGCGTGCAGAAAATTGCGATTGAGAGAAAGCTCGTGCAACGCGTCTGCCGGCTTGCCGCGTTTCACCGGAGGCTGGGGCGTGATGCGCGGAGCGCCGTAGAGAGTGTCCCCCACCACAGGATGCCCGAGCGACTTCATGTGCACGCGAATCTGGTGGGTTCGGCCGGTGTCGATCTTCACATCGAGGAGTGTGAACTTGCCGAAAGCGGTCTCCAGCCGCCGCGTGACGTGGTAATGCGTAATCGCCTCGCGTCCACCCGGATTGCGGATCGTCATACGGGTGCGGTGGACACGGTCGCGGCTGATGCTTTGCGTAATCGTTCCGTCGTCGCGTTTGACCCAACCGTGCACCAGCGCAACGTATTTCTTTTTCACTTCGCGGGCCGCAAACTGCGCTGCCAATTTGCTGTGGGCTTCATCGTTTTTTGCGACGACGATCAGTCCGCTGGTTTCTTTGTCGAGGCGGTGGACGATCCCGGGACGAAGTTCGCCGCCTACGGCGGACAAACTTGCGAAGTGGTGCAACAGAGCATTCACCAGCGTGCCGCGATTGTGATCGCTCTCGGTCGGGCCGGCGCCGGCGTGGACCATCATTCCCGCGGGTTTGTTGATGATGGCGAGATCGTTGTCTTCGTAGCGGATGTCGAGGGGGATATCTTCGGGCATCGCGCGCAGCGGCGGACGTTCTGCATGACCGAGCACGCTGACGCTTTCACCACCGCGCAGTTTCAGAGATGCTTTCGCAGTCGCCTGATCGACCAGTACTTTTTCCGCGACGATCAGTTCCTGGACGCGGGCGCGACTTAGGCCATCTAGACGCGAGACGAGAAATTGGTCCAGGCGCTTGCCGGCGTCGGAGTCGGCGACACGAAGAGAAATGGGGAAGTCGTCAGGCATTTCAAAGGGAAGGATACTAGAAAGCCTGGCGACACAAAGTTAATGCGAGACTTTCGGCATCGCCTTAGTTTGCAACTCAGGCGTGACCGAAATCCGCGACTGCGTTTGGTGTGTGGTTCCCACTTCTCGCAAAGGACGCGAGAAATGGGGCACCCAGATCGAACTTAAGCCTTAGTTTGAATCTGAGGTACTACCGAGACTTACCGCGTGGCCTCTGCCGTCTCCGCTTGAAATGTCTTTGATCCTGGACGCAGCCACCAGATCAGGCCGCCTCCGATGACGAAGCCGATGGCGATCAGCTGCGTGCCGGACATGGCTCCGCCGAATACCGAACCCCGCCCCGGATCGCCGCGCAGGAATTCGAGGAAGAATCTGGCCACGCCGTAGATGAACAGGAACGCGCCGAACACCTGACCGTCGAACTTGCGGCGCTTCAGCAGCCACATGAGAAAGATAAAATTCGCCAGTTCCACGGCCGATTCAAACAGCTGCGTCGGCTCGAGCGGGACATGCAGCGGGGTTCCCGTGATCTCATTCGCCAGGTGATTAGTGAACGTAACTCCCCACCAGTGGTGGGTTTCCTTGCCGTAGCAGCATCCCGCGGCGAAGCAGCCCAGGCGGCCGATGGAGTGGCCCAGCGCGAGGCCGGGGGCAAAGGCGTCGCAAATGCGAAGCGCGGGTAGATGATGGCGGCGAATATACCACGCGGCCGCGAGGAACGACCCAATCAAGCCGCCGGAAAAAACTCCGCCGGCCTGCAAGGTGGCAACGCTGAAAATCTCTCCGGGATGGGCCGAGTAGTAGCCCCAATCATTGATGATGTAGAGAATCTTCGCGCCGAGAATTCCGCAGAGGACTACCAGAATTCCGAAGTTCCAGACTTTCTCGCCGTCCATGCCCAGGCGTTCGGAGTTGCGGACGCTTATCCACAGGCCCGTGAGGACTCCGAGGGAGACCAGGAATCCGTAGGTCGGCAGGAAGAACTTCCCGTAATGCAGGAGTTGTGGGTACACAGTCGATTGGATGCTGGGAATGCCAGATTTGCTACTTTGTCAGTCTTACTAGATCAGTCTAGCAGGAAAGGGTGGAGTGCCTGACACACCTGTTGTTGTGGATAGAGTTGGCGGGCAGGAGTGCCCGCCCCACACAATCAACGTCAAAACAACAAAGCCGACCCACTGTGCCGTGTGACGGGCCGAGAATGAACCCGTCGGTAGACGTTGGGAACCCGCCGAGACCCTTTAGGCATCTCCGCATGACGGAGCGTCGCACACCGGATCCTAGTTCGAGTCGAGTCCCCGTTCATTCAGCATTGGTTCAAAAATCGGTTACCGCCATCACCAACCCCGCAGGTCGGCTTTCAATCTGGATGCTAGGCAAATACCACGCGCTTGGCAAGTGGAAGACTGTAAATAGTTGGCAGGTGGTTTGCTACCAAAGTAACTAAAGAGCAGGCTTTCGGGCTTCGGGCTTCCGGCTTTGGGAGAGTGAAACCTAAAGAATCGCCCTGCGGGCGTCGGACGGGCAAGAGTGCCCGTCCCCACACAGGCAAGAGTGCCCGTGCCTATACAAGCAAGGTATACTCGGGATTCCTACCGAGGCTCCTACATGAGTATTGGGTTGGCGAAACCCTGCGCCGGAGGTTAAGTCGGGTGATGCTCAAATATCGTGCGGCTGTCCCGGCAGCCGCAGGTGTTCTGGTCTTCGGGCATGTAGTGCTTCTGCTGCGCAGGTACGGCACCGACACCGCCTCGGTTGGGGGAGACTGGTTTGCGGGACTCGCCGCGCTGCTGGCGACCATTGCGAGCTGGCTGGCCTCGCGCAGCGCGGGACCTTTCGGTAAGCGAGTGTGGCGGCTGGTTGCGCTCTCCGGCTTTCTGGCGTTCGCGGGTCAGGCGCTCTACACCTACTACTACGACTATCTGCATATCTCTCTGGGCACGGTGTGGCCAAGCGATTTTCTGGTTTTCTTTTGGCCCGTGCCCGCCATGATGGCGCTGTTTTTGAGTCCGCTGGACCCTAACAGCGGATACCGCTGGCTCCGCACCTGCGATTTTCTCCAGGTCTGCACTCTTGTACTCGCGGTGGAACTCTCGACTATTTATGTCCCTTCGCGGTGGCAGGCCGCGCGGCATACCATGGCGACCCGTGCGTTAACTGCGGGCATTGTTTTTTTCGGCCTGCTTGCGGTCAGCTTCCTGGTGCGGGGGCTGCTTGCTCGTTTTCGACCTGCCGGCAAGCTATTTCAAAGGCTCGCAATTTTCTTCTGTGTCTACGCCGTCACCACCAACGTCACCCTCAGCGCCCTGGCGTCGCAGCACTACAAAGAGGGAACGTGGCTCGATCTGCTTTGGACCGTCACTTATTGCCTGCTCGCCGTTACTGCTGCGACCTGGAACGAACCCGAGCCGAATTTGGAAAAAGTTGGCCCTCCCGCCCGCAGCATGCAATTGCTGGGACAGTTCGCTCCCCTGCTGATCCCGGCCATTGTTTTTCCTCTGGTCCTGGGCGTTGCCCGGGAACAGTTTGTTTGGTCGGTGGTTCTGGTGACGGTCTCGTTCGCCGCCGCTGGTGGGCGCATGTTTGTGGTACAGAACCAGTTGCTGGTGAGTTCGCGCGAGCTGGAAAAAAATCTTGCCCTTTTGCAGGGCATTACCGAGGGCACCACCGACGCCGTCTTCGTGAAGGATCTGCAAGGGCGTTATCTGATGATTAATTCCGCCGGCGGACGCTTTCTCGGCCGCAGCGCGGAAGAAGTCATCGGCAGGAATGACGCAGAACTCTTCACTCCGGAAGATGGCCGCGAGATCATGAGGAAGGACCGCGAGGTGGTGGCGTCGGGCACGATGAGAACTTACGAGGAGGCCGGCACATCCGGCGGAGTGGCTCGGATCTACCTTTCCAACAAAGGTCCGTTTCGCGACCCTGGCGGTGAGGTGGTTGGACTGCTCGGCATCTGCCGCGATATTACCGAGCGCAAACGAGCTGAGGAGGAGATTCACAAATCAGAGCAGAGGCTGCGAGGTCACCTAGAGCATACGCCTTTGGCGGTGATCGAATGGGATACGGAGCACCGAGTCGCGTCCTGGAACCCGGCAGCGGAGCGCATTTTCGGATATTCGCGCGCAGAGGCCATGGGCAAGCAGGCCAGCTTCATCGTGCCGCCGCAGTTCCGAGAACACGTCGATCGCGTGGGGAACGATCTAATCTCCCAGAAAGGCGGAGCGCGCAGCACCAATGACAACGTCACCAAGGACGGCAGAGCTATCTCCTGCGAGTGGTATAACACTCCGCTGGTCGACGACTCGGGACGGGTCATTGGCGTTGCATCGCTGGTGCAGGACGTCACCGAACGCGTAGTGCTGGAAGACAGGCTCCGCCAATCGCAGAAGATGGAAGCTGTGGGCCGCCTGGCCGGAGGCGTGGCTCACGATTTCAACAATCTTCTCACCGTGATCCTCGGTTACACGCAATTGCTGATGGATAGCTTGCCCGCCGGTAGCCGCCTGGCGGAAGGAACGGCGCAGATCAAATCGGCCGCCGACCGGGCCGCCGGCATTACCCGCCAGTTGCTCGCCTTCAGCCGCAAGCAGGTGCGGTCGCCGCGGCTCATCGACCTCAACAACGTCATGCTGAATCTCGACACGATGTTGCGCCGGCTGATCGGAGAAGACATTGAAGTGCTCACCGTTCCCGCCGGTGATCTGGGCACGGTGAAAGCCGATCCCGGGCAAATCGAGCAGGTGCTGATGAACCTCGCACTGAATGCGCGCGACGCCATGCCCACCGGCGGGAAACTGACTCTGGAAACCTCCAACATCGAACTTGATGACGGCTACGCCCACGAGCATCAACCAGTCGAACCCGGACGATATGTGATGCTGGCGGTGAGCGACACGGGCGTCGGCATGTCTCCCGAAACCCTCGCCCACATCTTCGAACCCTTCTACACCACCAAGGAACCCGGTAAAGGCACGGGGCTTGGGCTCTCCACCGTTTATGGAGTCGTCAAGGCGAGCGGAGGCTACGTTTGGGTTTACAGCGAACCGGGCCAGGGGACGACGTTCAAGATATATCTTCCGCGCGTGGACCAACCGGCTCAACCGTTGTCGGCGGAAAATAAATCCTCCGGCATCCAGCGCGGGACCGAGACCATCCTGCTGGTGGAGGACGACCCGCAGCTCAATCAACTGGCGACTTCGGTGTTGGCCCATTGCGGCTACAAGGTATTGGCTGCTGCCAATCCGGAAGAAGGGCTAGCCTTGTGCCGAACCCATCCCCATGAGATCCACCTTCTGGTGACGGACGTGGTCATGCCCAAAATGAATGGCCGGCAACTGGCCGAGGAAGTGGCGCGCATTCGTCCCAGCGTAAAGCTGCTCTATGTCTCCGGCTATACCGGTAACGCGATTGTGCATTACGGCGTTCTGGACGCCGGACTCTGGTTCCTGCCCAAGCCGTTTTCTTTGGCGGCATTGGTCGCGAAAGTACGCGAAGTGCTCGATGCGCCCGGCGACGGCCGCAACCGGGAAACCGACGGCTAGTTAGTAGTGCTTTGATCGTGTGGGGCGGGGCTATTCGCCCGCCCGAGCCGAGCGAAGGTCGGGAGCTACGGAGTTAAAGATTGGTCGCAACAGTCGTCCGCAGGTCAGCCGGCCTTGCGCTTCTCCTGCAGCACTTCGTCCAGCGCATCGGCTAACTGATGCGCGCGCTTCTGGTAATCGGTGGCTCCGCTCTCGACCGTCCGCTGCAAAAGATGATGCTCATCGGCAATATTCAACGCCGCCAGCACGGCCAGGCGCACGGTATCAATGGTGTTGGTGGCCTCGGCGACCGCGCGCATCTTGCTGTCCACGTACTCTGCGAGCTTGAGGATGTATTCCGGATCAGAACCGCGCAGGTTGTAGACCTGGTCAAAAATTTCCACGCGCACGCTCGCGTTCTGCGCATCCTTCACGAGTTGATCCTTGGTTGCCGTCGCCATATATGTTTCCCCAAAAGTGGAAACCCTGGTATTTCTAACTTCACTCAGCGGTCGTCACTCAGCGTTCGCCCAGGTTCACTGCGTATGGCCCGGGCGCTTAGCTGGCCTGTTCATCGGCTATTGACTCGATCTGCGCCAGCATTTTCTCCACGCGGCCACGAATTTCTTCACGCTCTTTGCGTAGTTGCACCGCCTCACGCCGGAGCGTGTCCAACTGTTCGTCGCGTTCACTCAGTTGTTGCCGCGCTCGTTGCGCGTCGCGCTCAGCCGTGGCTTGCGCCTGCCGCGCCGACTTGTACATCTCGATGGTGCGATAGACTTTTTCTTCCAGCGCCTGAAAATAATCCGCCGGAACCTGCTCCGCCGCCGTTTCTGCCACTGCATTCAAAGCCATGATTGCACTTTTCCCCAAAGAATTTGCTTCTGACCCGCAGTATACTCCACATCTTTGTGGACAAACATGTGAACAAACGTGCGGGTAGTGTCTGAAAAGTGCGTTTATGACTTTGGCTTGGGTGGGAAGCGGTTTTCTTTTTGGGAGATGAGCTTGTTGAGTTCTTCGACCAGTTTAGTGAATTTGTCCTGGTCTTTTTCCTGCTGAATCAGCAGCACGAGGACGTTCATGCGCTCGCGCTCTTCCAGCGTCATGCGGAAAGTCTATCAAATTGCTGTGGATTTTTCTGGTCGGGCGTACGACTTTGCCTTGGGAGGGTTTTCGGACTACTGAACTGACTCTACAGAACTGACTTCAGGGGGGCAGTGGTGCATTCGTGGCGACCGAAGGCGGCGACCAGTTCCCATTCTCTATTCTCATTGCCGGCCAGTGCGACTGCTGAGGTCGTGAAAAGCTGTCCGCATCCGGTGCACTTCCCGGAGGTGATGCTTCCTTCGGTGTAAGGCATTTCGCTCAGGGTACGATCCATAATAGGGGCCAGCGGGGTTGTTACAAGTATACGCTCAAAGAAGGGAGGGGATAGGGCGAGACCGGCGACGGAAATTTTGGGCCGACGACTTATGCGAGATTCCTCCCTCCGCCTGAAAAACGGCTCCGCCCGGGATGGCGGTGCTTTTTCGTGTTCACATTGCGCGTCCGCTGCGCTCCCGAGTAGCGGGGGGAGCACTGCTCGAGGTTTCGGCGGCTGGGAGATATCGGGATCCTTCGCTTCGCTCTGGATGACAACCCACATGACGACCCATATGTAGAGAGCTGCACCAGCACCTCAGAGCTTGATCTCTGAGACTTAACCTTTCAGAATTTGACCACGATTCCGACGGAGAAGCGGAGGTTGTTTTCGTGACTCGACAGGGTGGGAAGTATGCCGGGTCCGAAGGCGTGGTCGTAGATGGCATTCAGGTCGTGGCCGGTGTAGTAGTAGTCGAACTGCGCCAGGCGGACGGAGAAGCGGGGGTAGACTTTGTAGTCGACGCCGGCGCCGACGGCTCCAGCGAGGGCCCAGTCGGTGACGTATTGGGAGGAGCCGAAAAGGCCGGGGATGGAGCCTGCGTCCAGGTGGTAGCGCTCACCGCCGACCAGGGCGTGGGCGAAGGGCGTGAATTTCGATTTCGCTTTGAAGGTATACACCGCGCCGCCCATAATGGAGTACTCGTTGGCATCCGGGAGCTGAACGAGCGCCTCGTTCGAGCTGGAGAAAGGATTGCCGTAGTGGCCGGCGAAGTCGGCGACAAACCCCAGCTGGGGCTTCCAGTTGTATTGCACTTCGGAATTCCATCCACTGAAATTGTGGGCCACGCTGAATGTGTTGGCGGGCTGGTCCAGACCGGAGTTGAGGGCGGAGCTGGTTAGTCCGCCCGTGTCGGCGCGGACGAGGGAATAGCCGCCGAACGCCTGGATTTTGGGGTTCGAGTTTTGCGCCAATGCGGAAGAAGCGAAAAAAATCATCAGAGCCAGAGCTGCGGCTGCGAAACGGGTCATTGTCAGGCGTTCTCCGTTTATCTTTTTATCTTTAAAAGCTTTGATCTTTAAATCTTTGATCTTCAAATCTTTTATCTCAATCTGGATGCACGAAATCTGGGATGCTCGAAATTTTAAGATGCACGGAACCAATTATCTAGGATGCTGCGAAACCCGGCGCTAAGGCGCGCTAGATCAAATATACCTAAAGGGGGGCGCGGACGCCGCTGGGGGGCCTTCGGTGGCGAATTAAAGTCTTTACCACAGAGGTCACAGGGGATCACGGGGTAAACCGAGTTAAGCGCACTTGGGAAGCGTGCGTGGCAATTTGAAACGTCAACGGCTGTCGCTTCGCACGGCGGGTCAAAGCGCGGCCATTCTTCGCTGGACCAGCAGGAAATAGAGCGCGACCAGAATCAGGAGGACGCCGTTCACGCTGAGCACCACCGGGGCGGTGAACAGGGGGACGAGCCATCCTGAAAGAAGATTGCCCATGGGCATGCCGCCGCGGAAGGCGAAGTTGTAAACGCTCATCACGCGGCCGCGCATTTCGTTGGTGGTGATGAGCTGCACTAGAGAGTTCACGGTGGCGAAAACCGCCATCATTGATGCGCCCACCAGAACCAGCAGAGTTTCGCTGAGCGGCAGAGATTTGGAAAGGCCGAAGCCGAAAATGCCTGCGCCCAGGCAGGCGAGCGCGCCGAGTGCGACGAGTCCTTTTCTTTTGAAATTACCCGCGCTGGCGATGGTCAGCGAGCCGCATATCGAACCGAGCCCCATGAGCGCGAGCAGATTGCCGTAAGTCTCGGGGCCGCGATGGAAAATGTCCTTCACGAAGACGGGAATGTAGGTGCGCATGGGCATGGCCAGTGCGGTCATGCAGAAGGCCAGGATGATCAGGGCTTCCATGGAATTCTGTTTCCGGGCGAAGCGGATGCCTTGCTTCAGGCTGGTGAACATGGACTCCGCGGTTTTTACCGGCAGGAACCGGGTGGTGATGAGCGTCAGGGAAATGATTGGCGCCAGGAAGGAAAGCGCATTCAGGCCGAAGCACCACTTTTCGCCGAGCTTGCCCAGGGCCTGCCCGGCCAGCGCCGGACCCACCATGATCGCCACGTTGAACTGGATGGAATTCAGGGCGATGGCGTTGGGCATGTCATCCTTCTCGACCAGGGTGGGAATCAGCGCCTGGTAGGCGGGACCGCCGAAGGCCTGCGCGAATCCGGAAACGAATGACAAGCAAAGAATGTGCCAGACGTGGACGCGGCCCGTCGCCACGAGAACCGTGAGGATAGCGGCCGTAGCCATCTGGACATATTGCGAGCTGAGCAGAATTTTTCTGCGCTCCATGCGATCGGCGACCACGCCGCCGATCAGCGAGAATAAAAAAATGGGGATGCCGCCGAGAAATTGATCCAGCGCCAGCAGGAACGCGGAGTGACTGAGCCGGTAGATGAGCCATCCCTGGGCGACGATCTGCATCCAGGTGCCGATGCTGGAGGTGCAGGCGCCAATCCACATCAGGCGGAAATCGCGATACTGGAATGCTTTGAAGACGCGGGCGAGGACCTGGGACGGGCTCCTGCGCGGAGGCTTCTCCGGCGGTGTTACAGGCAGTATTTCGTTAGTGTCCACGAATCAGGCAGGTTCCCATCGAAATGGTAGCAGCATTTTGGCGTGGACGTTTTTGCCGCAGGGCTTGAGGAAGGATAGAAAAGGGAGTGTCGCGAAAAAGGAACCGCGGGAACAGAAGTTGAGTGGTTATTTTTGTTGCAGCGCCAAGGAGTTTAGCGGTACAGCGACATCAGTTCGGTCCGACAGAGCTACGCTTCTGTGTTTGAATCGCAGTTCCGATCTCGGTTCCGATCTGTGTTCCAGCTGGCGCAGCAGAATCGGGCTCGGGGCTGGCAGGACCCGCCTGCCGTGATTCGTGCCAGAGTGCGAGCTCTACGCGGTTGTAAAAACCGAGCTTGTCGTAAATCACGCGCAGATAATTCTTGACTACCTGTTTTGTGGTTCCGATCGCTTTCGCCACTTCTTGATTCTTCAGGCCTTGCGCGACAAGGAAGATGACTCGCTGTTCACGCTCGCTTGGAATGCGGGTTCCGTACCGATCATTTGCTGACATATTGCCTCCGGTATAACAGGGTCGCGAGTTTTACTCGCTTGATTCCGCTGGTAATTTTGAAATGGCGGAACAACCGGTTGAAGTGCGCTTTCACCGTTCTGCAAGTCAGATGGAGCTGGCGAGCTATTTCGGAGTTTTCGCAACCTTGCATGAGCAACTCGACAATTTGCGAACTCGTGCCTTGACGTGCAAGGTCCCCGCGCCGGAGAGTGCGGCGTGGCGGCAAGTTCATCAACGCCTCGGCCTGCGCGGCCACCGGACGATAGTTATACTTCCTTGCCATCTGATAGAGCGTGGTTCTGCCAACGCACAGCAGATGCGCCGCCAGCTGGTAATCCCCTTCGCATCTGTCGAGGGCGGCAACGATGGCGAGGCGCTTCACCTCATCCAGTGGAAGAACTGTGCCCAATGGAAGAATCGTGTCTAGTGGTTGTTGGGGGGTGTTACAAAGAAGGCCCATTTAATGCCACCATCCTTTTTGGGTTGTGTGTTATCTGTTTCGCGCTGTCATCCGTGGAAGCGGCAATGCCCAACAACTAAGAGTGCGGCGCGACAGTCAGGAGACTGTTCCACTCAAAAGAAGATGAACGACGGAAAGGGCCACGTCAGGGTCGTCCCCCACCCTTTCCTAACTTGATGAACAATCATCTATTGTTCCCGACTAGTGTGTCTGTTCTCAATTGCACAGTTAGTACACAAGAGTTTTCGCGGAGAAAAAACTGGATGCGGGACCTCGGACATCATTGACAAGAGCGTTTTGAGGGAATTAATCTGCGATTACACCGGAAAGGAGGTGGTCGAATGACAAGTTCTGAATGTAGTGGCAGTTGTTGTGGGAGTCTAAGACCAGGTGAGGTGGCTGAGACTTAGGGCTGGTTGCTCTAAGCGGGGCTTTGGACGCAGCCGCGCATACGCGACGCGCCGAAGCTACAGCCCGCACACTAACCGGTGAATGAGGGGTTGATTGCCGCTGACTCAGGTCGGTCAAGGGGCGTCGATTGTAAGACCCCGGAGTTGCCGTGAGAGGCCACGTAGAGTGACCACCTCTTGGTCAATCCCAAACAGTCCGCCGGACGGCCCGCAGGTTTCACAATCTGCGGGCTGTTTTTTTTGCGCGCGAAGAGATTACTGCACCGACCAATACTTGTTAAAGCCGGCGTAGTCTGACTCCAAGTTTGCCAGGATGGTTCTTCGCAATTCCAGCATGTCCACCGAGCCTTGCTTCTTGTACAGGACCTTTCCATCGGGAGCAATCAGGACCGTATAAGGCACGGCGGATTCCCAGGCGGGATCGAACGCGGCTTGCAACGCGGCGGTATCGTCGGATGCGAACAGCAGATTTCGGCTGGTGGCGTGCATCTTTTCGAGCACCCGCAGCGACTGAGTTTTTCTCGTCCGGCATATTGGCCGCGACCGTCACTAATTCCAAATCGCGATCGCTATACATCCGGAGTGTGTCCTCGAAATCGGGGAACTCGTGGATACAGGAGCCGCACCAGGTCGCCCAAAAACTTACCAGCAACATTTTGTGGGTGGGATTCGTGTGCAACGTTTTTAAGTCGGCAGCCGAAACCATATCCAGCTGCACGGGTTGAGATTCGATTTTGCGAAGAGCTTCGAGACGCGAGGCCTGCTTCTCTTTCCACTTGGTCGAACAACCAAAGACTCCGGTGTGCTTTACCGCGACTTCGCGATGCGCGAGCAGCGCATCGATGGCATCGCGCGCCTCGGTTGTTTTAACCAGTTCGGTGCGATAGCTATTGTCCATGCGGCCTTCGTAACGCAGGTGGCGATCCTGATCGAACACAAAAACATGGGGCGTGGCCTGCGGACCGTAGGCGTCGGTCACCGATTGCGTCTCGCCATCGTAAAGATACGGATAGGTCAGATGCTTGTACTGGGCGCGGATCTTCATTTCTTCGAGACTGTCGCTTATGTCGGAGGAATCCAGTTCATCGATTCTGATGGCGGTAGGATCATTCGGTTGAATGGCGACCACGGCGACGCCGCGATCTTTGTAATCCGCCGCCAGCTGGGCGATGCGGGTTTCATACATTTGCGCGATGGGACAATGGTTGCAGGTAAACACAACTACGAGGACGGGGCTGGTAGCGTAGTCCGCGAGTTTGTGAATGGCTCCGTCGACGCCCGGAAGTTCGAAGTTTGGCGCTGGCGAACCGAGCGCGAGGATGGGATGCGTTTGCTCGGCCGACGCAGTCAGCGCAAGGATCAGAAACGCGAAAACTCTCCACATATTGCTATCTCCCAGAGAGAATGATCTCCAGCTTTCCGGCGATGAATCCAGATGCATCATACAACGGGCAATTCCACGGGAACCAATTTCCTCTTGCGCAACATGTTCGGGTTGAGACGACGCGCCCAGCGCATGGTTCGCCCTGGCCGGCGGGAATTGTGCGAAAATCGCTAGCTCGCTTCGGATGGCGGACGTATGATGCTCGCCTATGGCGAGGATTGATCCCGAACAGGAGCGTCGCCGGCTCGTCGACTTCTACGCTGGACAGATGGACGGCGAACTGGAAAAAGTTGCGAGCCAGGCGTACGAACTGACCGATCTTGCGCGCGAGGCCTTGCGGGTTGAGCTTGTGCGGAGGGGCTTGAGCGCGGGGTTGGCCGAGACCGTGCCTGTTGTCCAGAATGTTGTCGCCAGAAAAGATTTGCCGGGCGATCCGCCTCCGCGCATGCCTCCGCGAACCGAAGCGGCGCTCGATGGTGAGGGCGAGCTTCGGGAGCTGGTGACGATCCGGAAGTTCCGCGATCTGCCGGAAGCGCTGCTGGCGAAAGGGAGTCTTGAGTCGGCAGGCATCGAAGCTTTGCTCGCAGATGACAACGTAATTCGCCTGGACTGGTTCTGGTCGAACCTGATGGGTGGGATCAAGCTGCAGGTGGATCAGGAAGACGCTGAGGCTGCGAACGGGATTCTCGACCAGCCGATTCCCGAAGGGTTCGATGTTGCGGGAGTGGGGGAATATCAGGAACCGCGTTGTCCGCGGTGCCAGTCGCTCGATGTAAGTTTTCAGGAATTAGATGAGCCGGTCGCCTACGTCAGCGCATGTTTCGGCGTGCCGATTCCTTGGAAGCGGCGCGCGTGGCGTTGCCACTCGTGTAAGGCGGAGTGGGAAGAAATCGACGATCAACGCACGGGTGAGGGTCAACCGGCCAAGGATCATAAAGGAGAGAGCTAGCGGGGTTGAAGCCCGAAGCCTTGCATCATCCCTGACATTGTTTTCGGGATTGTGGCCAGATCGCAGCAGGGAATCGTATTTCGAATGTTTCCACTCAACGTGGCACGGCTTGGGCGAAGCCCTTATGCACGACTTCCAAAGTATCTTCTGCCAAGGTTAGCGCGGAGAGTTCGTCGCGGGTAAACCAGCGGGCGTCGGAGGCGTCGCCGGCTGCGGTTAACTCGCCTCTGACGCGGCGGCAGAGAAAATCCACCAGCACATAATGGTATTGCACGCGGCCGTTCCCATCGCGCAGGACGCGGTCGAAGACGCCCAGCGGTTCGCCGGGTTCGACGGTGAGTCCAGTTTCTTCGGCGGCTTCGCGGATGGCGGCTTCGCGAACCAGTTCGCCGACTTCCAGCACTCCTCCGGGGATCGACCATTGGTCCTGCAGCGGAGGGTGCGCGCGTTTTACGAGAACGACGCGGGAGTTCTCGATGATGATGGCGCCAACTCCAACCAGCGGTTGTTCGGGATATTCGCGTTGCATGGTGCTGGCATTCTAAAGCAACGTCAAAACTTGAAATGACGGCGGCAAATAGCAGGTCCGTCCACTGCGCTTCCCGTTCCCTCGGGAACGGGAAGCTCCGGTCGGGATGACAGTTTGTTGTGGGGACGGTTCCGTGTCGGGACGGGCACTCTTGCCCGTCCGAGCCGAGCGCAGCTCGGCAGGTGTATTTCACTCAGAGGCCGACGGTTCGAGCCTCTGTGGTTAAATGATGTTGCTTATGGCGCTTGAAGAATACAAACGGAAGCGGCGGTTTGAGGAAACGCCGGAGCCTCCTCCGAAAGTGGAGAGCAAGGCGGGGCATCGGTTTGTGGTGCAGAAGCACGACGCCACGCGGCTCCACTACGACTTTCGATTGGAAATGGAGGGCGTGTTGAAGTCGTGGGCGGTGCCCAAGGGGCCGTCGCTCGATCCGGCGGACAAGCGGCTGGCGATGCAGGTGGAGGATCATCCGGTTTCGTATTTCGATTTTGAGGGCAACATTCCGGAAGGGAACTACGGCGCGGGCACGGTGATGGTCTGGGATGTGGGCACGTGGCAGCCGCTGTCGCCCGTCGCAGTCAACGGGAAGTATGTGCCCGGGACCGAGGCCGAAGCCGTCGCGATGCTGGCCAAAGGCGATTTGAAATTCCGGCTGCACGGCAAGCAGCTGAACGGAGACTTCGCGCTGGTCAAGATGCGCGGACGGCGTCCGGGAAGCAAGGGAAATGAATGGCTGATGATCAAGAAGCACGACGAGTTTGTGGTCGAGGGATACGACATCGACTCGCTCGACGAGTCCGCGCTCAGTGGACGCAGTCTCGCCGAGATTGCGGGCGACGCCGGCTCAGCGGAGTGGAAGAGCCGTCCGGCGGGGCGGGGAAGATTGAAAGCTGCGTGGCTGGCCGATGCCGTGGCCAAGCTGGATCAGAAAAAAAAACAAAAAAAGCTGACCACAGAGGACACAGAGAAACACAGAGGAAAAAAGAAGAAACCTGAAACAGGCGAGGCTCCAGCGCCGCCGACAAAAGCTCCCAAAGCCAACTCAAAATCCTCTGTGCCCCCCGTGGTGAAAGAAATTCCTGCCGCGCCGGTGAAGCGGCCCATGCCGCTGACCATCCATCCCATGCTGGCGGAATCAGTCGATAAGCCGTTTGACGGGACGGAGTGGCTGTTTGAAATCAAGTGGGATGGATACCGGGCGGTCGCATTTATCAGCGGCGGAAAGGTGCGGCTGGTTTCGCGTAATCAAAACGATTTGACTGCGCGCTATCCCGAGCTGAAGGATCTGCCGAAATTTGTTCACGCGCGCGAAGCTATTCTCGACGGTGAAGTGGTGGCGCTCGATGAAGAAGGCCGCGCGTCGTTCAGCCTGATGCAGCAGCGCACCGGGTTTCGTCCCGGCGGACGCCGAGCCGCGGAGAAGGCCGACGTGCCGGTGCTCTACTACGCCTTCGATTTGCTTTATCTCGACGGTTACGATTGGCGGCGCGTCCCGCTCGAGGAGCGCAAGGCCAAGCTGGCGTCACTGCTCACCGCGGGAGATGCCGTGCGCTACTCCGATCATTATCCGGAGCAGGGCAAGGCGCTGTTTGCCATGGCCCACAAGAAAGGCCTGGAAGGCATTCTGGCCAAGAAGCGGCAGAGTATTTACGAAGAACGCCGCACCCGCGAATGGTTGAAGATCAAAATCAAACACCGGCAGGAGTGCGTGATCGGCGGCTTCACCGAACCGGAAGGCAGCCGCGCACATTTTGGATCGATCGTGCTCGGGCTCTATGACGGCAAGGGCCGGTTGATTCACGTGGGGCAGGCCGGCAGCGGATTTGATCAGAAGTCGTTGGAAGAAGTCTGGCAATTGCTGAAGAAGGTTGAGACGAAAAAGAATCCGTTCCACGGCGAAGTCGAGGCGCTGCGGAAAGTGAGTTGGGTGAAGCCGGAACTCGTGGCGGAGATTGAATACGCGGAATGGACCAAGGGAGCGGACGGCGGTTCGCCGAAGCTGCGAGCGCCAGTCTTTCTCGGGTTGAGGGATGATAAGGATCCGAAGGATTGCCTGCTAGAGGGAGCGAATTAGAGGGCGAGCACTGGGCGGTCCTGTCTACTGCGGCTGAGGGGATGCGGACGTAAGGTCCCTCACCGAGCCTTCGGCTCGATTCGGAATGACAAGGGTTTGGTGTTAGCTAAAAGCTAAAAGCTAAGAGCTAAAGGCTGAGAGCTGAGAACTGAGAACTGAGAACTGAGAACTGAGAACTGAGAACTGTTCTCCCTCCCTACCGCAGCAGCCCGTATACCTCCACTTCGCCTCTCGCGCTGAAGTAGACGCGGCCATTCACCACTACCGGAATTACAAAACGAGTGGCGAAGGCGGCGCGATCGCGCGCGCTGTTCTGCTCCGAGGTGTAGAGGGGCTGGCCGAGTCTGGTGGCATCGAAGGCGTAGAGGACCGCAGGTGTGTTGTCTGGACCGTTCCAGACTTTCGTAGCGACTGCCCAGACGATCCCGTTCTTATTGCCGTCGGCGGAGATCGAAGGCGTGGCGCCGGAGGTCATGAATTTCACGGAGGAAGATTCGCCTGGAATGAGCTGGCCATTCTTCACGGCATAGCTGCGGAGGTAGTCCTCATTGGCCGCGAAGTAGGCGTGGCCATTCCAGTACGCCATGGCGCCGTAACCCTCGCCAGCCATGCGAATCCGCTGGGGGATGGCATCGCTGTCGGCGTGAAATTTCCCCATTTGATCGCGATCAATCACGTAAAGCACGGAGTGCTTAGTGGGTTGGAGCAGAAGATGACGATGCGTTCCGGGTTGATCGGGAAGCAGCGTGGGACCGCTGGAGCCGACGTCGGAATCACCGGCGAGAATGTCGGCTTGATCAAACGGGGTAAAGTAGTCGCGGACCGCGAGGGATGAGCCGTCGAGCTTGAGAACGGAATCGCCGTAGTCGCGGCCCCCGCTGGTCGCGTCGAAAGTGCCATTGCCGGTGGGCACGTAAAGATTGCCTTCGGAATCGACGGCGGGGCCGGTGTCGCTGAGCCAGATTCCGGCTTCGCTGCCGTCAGGATTGACGTTGATCATGGCTTTTTGCGCGAGCGTTTGCGGATCGTAGGCCATCACCCAGCCGTGGTAGGGATCGACATCGCAGGAGGAAGCCCAGGCCAGATAGACGCTGTTGTTGGCGAGCGTCAGCGCCGCGCGCGGATTTTCGTGGAGAGGATCGAAGTCGACCTGGCGGTTGGATCTGCCTGCGCCCCGGCCTGGCACCGATGCCGTGATGAGTTTCGGACCGCCGAATTTTTCGACACCCGTGGTGATAGCGAGCGCATGGAGATGCTGAAAATATTCATTGTCGCCGACCGCGTGGCGGATTGCGGTGCGGGCGAGCACGTAGAGTGTTCCGGTCCTGATGTCGATGACGGGCGTAGAGGTGATACCGACTTCCGGGCGAATGAACGGACATTGCACCAGGTCTTCTGAGAGAGGAACCGTGCCTCGCGCCCGGTCGAGAAAACTGACTTGCCATATCGGCGGATCGCCGGGACGTTCCGCGTCGAACGCATACACGCTGTCATGCTCGGTCGCGACGTAGAGCACGTTGTGCGTGCCCTTGCCCGGGATCTCGACTGCGGGCACGAACAACGGCTGCGCATAAACCGCGCCGTCAACCTTGAACGCTCCCAGTTTGCCAAACTGCCTGGCGTTGACGTTCTGCGGGGTCAATATGTTTTCTTTGAGAGTGGCCCCGGTGCGCAGGTTGTCATATTGCGACGTGGTCACCTGCCCGAGAGCGGTTGTCAGCGGAACAGCAAGCGCAAGCACAGCGCCGTAGCCGGCGAGTCGCTTCATTCGACCACCCCTACTTGATGTCCTTCATGGCGAGCAGCGTGCCGTAGTCGCGGCCGCCTGGTTCCACGCCGCGCGCCACTACGCCGACGAAAGCGTTTTTCAATTCTGGAAACTTGGCTACCAGGGCCTTGATAACGGATACGTTGCTTTGATAAGTGTGCGTGGTATCGGAAACGTTGCTCGCCTGGTATTTCACGATCAGGTCCAGATCGTTGCCCACTGCTTCAGGAAAGACGATGGTGAGCTTGTAGGTTACGCCTCCCGCGGGCAAGTCGACGGTTCGTGAGTCGGCGGGGAAATCCGAGGGTTGCAGGGGCTGCAACTCGTCGATCAGTTTGTCGGTCGCGGCGGTTTTCATGAACGACAGAGGAGAAATGAGAATCAGCGCCTGCCGGTAATAGAGCCACGCGTTGTGCAACTGACCCTTCGTCTTGTACTCGCGAGCGTGGCCGAGGAACCAATCGGCATCATGCCCCGCGGCCTGTACGGGCTTGATATAGAGGCCGCCCAGTTTCCAGTCATTCCCCTGTTGCTGCAAAATAAAAGAGACTGTTGCCGGATTGGATGAAGCCGCGTCGAGAATCACGACGGCATATTTTCCCGGTGGAAGACCATCGAGATTGAAAACGGCGCTGTTCGCAGTCTGGCCATGCTGGTTGAACACGCCGCAGAGAAACTCCGCATGCGCGATGGGAGTCGAACCGTCGGCCTCCAGAAGATACGGCGGACGCAACGTTCCGTGAGAACCCGCAATCTCTGACTTGTGGCTCGTGACCGCTGCTTCGATGCCGCTGAAGTTAGAGACGAGGCTGGGGATCGCGTTCTGGCGAAGACTGGCGAGGTCTCCCCTGACTGCCATATCGAAGTAGCGCTGCCCGGTGGAGCTAATGGCGGCGCGAGTGGGGGCGTCCATGTCATCCGCGGTCTTGCAGCTTTCTGCGCGCGCGACAACAGCGGTCGACAGAAGCAGTAGGACGCTCAATGACACGCACAGGCTAGCGGCTCGGTGATGGAAGGCATGACTCATCGCACTCTTGATGCCTTTTTCTTTCGCAAGGTTGGCGTCGGATGTAGCGCCACAGCTTTGGACTACTTCCGAATTGTACGCCGGGTGCGCCGCTCGTGAGACGCGACGGCGGATAAATGGCGACCCTGGCTTCTGGCGATCCAGCATATTTACCCTCGCAAGGGAGCGCACGCCTTACGTTCTATTCATTATGCGGAGACAGCAGGTTCTTCACATCCGGTAGCGGGAGCGGTGTAGAATTTTTACGCGGCTGTTTGCGGGGCACCAGGCAAGTTTCGGGGAGGATTGGTAATGCGGGCACGAGGTAGTTTTGCATCGCTTCTTGCAACACTATGGGTCGCCGGTCTCACCGCCGGCATTCTGTGCGCCGCGTGCTTTGCCGCCGTCGATCAACCGAAGGCCGTTCCCGCTTCGACTCCCCCCAAGAGTCATCGAAAAGCCGCCAGGAAGCCGCCGCTTCCGCCGCTGCCCTCGGGGCCGCGCGGGCCCGTGCCGCAAATCGCGCTGGACTCGATGCAGGCTGTAGCTCCGCATGTGACCTACGAAGATGGTCAACTTACGATTGTGGCCCCGAATTCGACCCTGGCGGATATTCTGCGGGCCGTCCGCAAGCTGACCGGTGCGGAGATGGATATACCGCCCAACGCGAACGAACGGGTGGTGACTAATCTTGGGCCGGGTCCGGCTCCCGGCGTGGTGGCGGAACTGCTTAATGGATCGCACTTCAACTACGTGCTGCTGGGCGCGCCCTCGGACGCCAAGACGCTGACTCGCGTTGTTCTGGTGGCCAAGAGCGGTCCGGAGACGACTGCGCCCGCCGAGGGTGTGGTCGCGGGTGCGGCACCGCCTCAGCCGGGGATCGCGAAGGCCGCTCCAGACGCTGCGGATGCGGACGACGATACCGACGACAGCGCCGATCAGAACGCCGCAGAGGCCGCCCCCGAACCGCAACCGCCGGCTCCGGGGGAAAATGCGGTGAAGACTCCACAGCAACTATTGCAGGAAATGCAGCAGCGCCAGCTGCAAATGCAACAGCAGCAACAGGCTGGCGGACTGCAACCGGGACAAGTACCGCCCCCGGGATCGGGCATTATACCGCCGCAACGCGGCCCCCAACAGCAGCCGCCGCAGACGCCTCCGCAACCGCCGGATCAGTAACGGGCTTGAAGTTGTCTTAGGTTCGGAGGACGAAGGTCATCCAAGTTGAGCTAGCCCAGTCAGCTAGCGCGGGTTGCCGGCCAGTTCTCTGCCTTCGACGTTTCTGGCCTGCTGCAGCAATTTCCAGTCGCGGGCGAAGTCTCGTTCGGAGACCGTGGGTGTGGCCGTGCGGCGCAACTCCGCCTCCAGCCTGGCCTCGATGAGTTCGCGCACGAGTTGCGCAGGAGCGCTGCTGCTGAAAATGTTGTCGGCGGAAATGCCCACCCTTACCAGCCGCTCGCCAACCTGCATGCTCAGCACCGGCCTGTCCTGGGAGTCAAATTCCAATTGCGCTTTAGACTCGAGCCGCGCCCATTCCTTGCGGATGTTCCCACTCGCGCTTTCCTCGTCGGCCTCGGCCAGCAAGCCTTCCAGTTCTTTCTGGCGAGCTTGACGATCTTCGCGGTCCATTGGGAGTTCGCGTTCGCCGTCCGCAGCAAAGACCAGGGCATCGTGAGCGGGATCAAAGTGCCGGGCCCCGGTTCCTACGAAGACGGCAAACACGCATCCGGCAAAAATCGGACTGGCCACGGCGCTGGGCACGATGTATTTCTTCGACTTGAAGAAAGACTCGACGACCCCATGCACGGTGGTGCTGCGCGACATGCTGCCCGGAATCTGAGGTATCACCATTCTCGAAAATTGCAGCTCAGGATGGCGTCTGGTGTAGCGGATGAGCGTTTGGGCTATCTGTTTGGGCGTTGTCATGCCCACGTCGGCAACCACACTGCGATGTAAAGCCTTGGGGTAGTAGAAGTTAAGGATGTCTTTCGCGAAGTCGGCGCAGTTGCGCCAAGCCAGGTGGAAATGCGAACGATTCGTCGACGAGTTCAGCGTGCGAATCAGGGCCGCGTCCTGCTTGGGCGTGGTCTCAATTTCGAGACCGTAAATCGTCCGGTCGTAGGAAGATCCGACCAGTTCATACCAGTTTCCCCCGGGCGCGCCGCCATTCTTGCCATCCGGTGCCACTGCCCGCAGGTGTTGCCGACGGTAGCGGTCGCGGAGTTGCAGCACCATTCTCGCGTCGGCGAAAAGCGGGATATCCTCAGGCCGCTCAACAGCATAGAGGTAAGGTACGAGTGGAATCGCGACCCAATCGTAGCCATCTACTCCGTCATAGCGGCTGATGACAATTCCGCTTTCGCCGGGTGCGCACGGCCGCAGCTCGACCGGCGATTTGGCGCAAACTCCGGAGAGATACACCGCTGCATGGCCGGTTGCGGTGAAGAAACCCATATGCCCGTAAGGCTCTTCCAGAAACAGCGTGGCAGAGGCGCCCGCTCGCGGCACATATGTGATGATCAGAGCGCAGGTCACCGCGACATTCAACACGATTCCCAGCACGCTCAACCTGCTGCATGCTCGCCGTATTCCGTGGACGTCGTCTCGAGGCATATCGCTACCTGGGAAAATCCTAACTGTCTTTATTTAGAACCCTTTAGCGGAAGATTAGTTGCTACGAATCGGAAAAACCAGTTACCGAAGGCCCATCAAAAATCGACACGGCAGCCAACCTTTGCCGGGGCGAACAATAGAAGAAGATATCCTATTAATAATGCAGTAGATACGAGCTGTGGAAAACCTGTGGAATAGGGGCAGGAGTCGTTCGTCAGACCTCGTGAGAATGCAGAAGTCAGAGGTCAAAATGGAAGTAAAAGCGTCTTAACTTCAGCATTTTGACTTCTCACTTCTGACTTTGTAGGAAACTCTTCATCTTGCCGATGGAGCGGCGTATAACGTTTCCCAACGTTCGCTTTCTCTAATGCAAGCTTTGGTTGCCCGCGAAGCCCAAGGGAGGATGTGTGTATACGCTCACCCATAATTTCCGCCTCGCCTTTCGCCAGCTTGGTAAAACGCCCGGCTTTACCCTGACCGTGGTCCTCACTCTGGCCCTCGGAATCGGAGCGACGACCGCCATCTTCTCGCTGGTTGAGGGCATTTTGTTGCGTCCGCTGCCGTTCAGCAATCCTGATCGGCTGGTTCTGTTGGGAGATCACATCGGAGGCGGACCGAATACTCCCGTCTCCGCTCGCGAGATCGGCATCTACTCGAACTCGACCAGCGCCTTTTCCTCGATGGGCGGCTACACCACTACCAGCTTTGAGCTTTCCGGCAGCGCGGCTTCGGGCACGACCTCGGAGGAAGTCCAGGCTGCCCGGTTCAACGCGGGCGTGTTCCCAACTCTCGGCGTTCGTCCTATTCTTGGCCGCGTCTTTACGCAACAGGAGGAAGACGCGCATCAGCCGCTCACGGTGATCAGTTACGCCCTATGGCTGACGCGCTACCAGCGGGATCCGCGGGTGCTTGGCAGCTCCATCGACCTCGACCGCAGGCCGTACACAATCATCGGCGTGATGCCGCGCAGTTTCGCGTTCCCGCTGGAAGACGGGCAACTTGACCAGGTGCAGCTCTGGGTGCCCCTGAGCCTGACTCCCGACGAACTTACAGACCAGAACGCCGGCTTTTTTGGATACCAGATGGTGGCCCGCCTCAAAGATGGCGTTACGTTTTCGCAGGCCGCGCAGGATGCCGACCGGGTCGCCCAGCAGGTGATGCGCAGCTTTCCCGTGACCATGTCTGCAATCCGCATTCAGGGCGACGTCACGCGGTTGATGGAGTATGCCGTCGCGGATGTCCGGCCCTTGCTGCGGACGCTGTTCTTCGCCGTTTCTATCGTCCTGCTGATTGCTTGCGTCAATGTCGCCGGGTTGTTGTTGGTGAGGGCGATTCGCCGGCGCCGCGAGTACGCCGTCCGACTGGCTCTGGGAGCGCGGGCCGGCGCGATCATCCGTGAATCTGTGTGCGAAGGCCTGTTGCTCAGCTTCGCCGGAGGCTTGCTGGGGCTGGCGTTTGCCGCGGCCGCGAGCCGCACTGCGTTGCATCTGCTGCCTGAGTCCATGCCGCGCGTCGATTCCATTTCCATTAACGGCGTTGTCGTCGGCTTCGCATTGCTTCTCGCCTTTTCCACCGGCGCGTTGTGCAGCCTTGCTCCGGCCTTTGCGGCCCTGCGGACCAATCTGACGGAAAGCCTTAAAGAGGGCACGAGAACCGGCACGGGCGCTTCGAGCCATGCCTGGCTGCGTTCGACCCTGGTGGTCTCGGAGATCGCGATTGCCCTGGTGCTGCTCACCATATCGGGCGCGTTCCTGCGCAGCTTTCAGAAGATGCGCGCCGTCGATCCCGGCTTCCGTCCCGACCACGTCCTGGTCGCCAGCTATCAGTTGCCTCTCAACCAGTACTCCACTGATACAACCGCCGAAGCCTTCAACCGCGCCGTGGTCGACCGGCTCGCCAGCAAGCCGGGAATCGTGGCCGTTGGCATCACCAGCCTTCTCCCCGCATCCGGCCTGTACGCGGGGGCTGGATACACCATTGAGGGTGTGCCCGAAGACAGCTGGAAGCTGAAATTTGCGATGTTCGCGATTACTTACGGCGATTATTTTCGAGCGATGAGCATTCCGCTGCTCGACGGCCGGTACTTCACCGCCGATGATCGCTCCAACACCTCCCTCGCGGTAATTGTTGGCCAGTCGATGGCCGAACATTCCTGGCCTGGTCAGCGGGCCGTGGGGAAGCGCATGCACGCTGGCAATCCGCACAAGGGACTGCCCTGGGCAACGGTGGTGGGCGTAGTCGCCGATACCAAGATCGGCTCACCGGATGAGCCCAGCAAGGACCAGTGGTATCTGAGTGCGGAGCAGCCCGCTATTCTCTACGGCGCAGGCGCCTCGAACAACCCCATCCTGACGAGTGGGTACATCACACTGCGTTCCGCGCTTCCTCCCGAACAGATGAGCCAAACCCTGCGCTCGACCGTCGCCGAAGTTGATCCGCAGCTCGCGCTGCAGCAGGTGCAGCCGATGAGTGCCGTGATCTCGAACGTGGAAGCGCCGCGCCGTTTCAACACCGATCTCATTACCGCTTTTGCCGCGGGGGCGCTGCTGCTTGCGATTACTGGGATCTACGCCGTGGTGGCGTTCTCGGTCTCGCTGCGCACGCAGGAGATCGCAATTCGCATGGCCCTGGGAGCGCAACGAACGCGCATCGCGCGGCTGGTTCTAATTTCGGGCGCGAAGATGGCACTGATCGGCTGCGGCCTAGGCGTGCTCGGCTCTCTCGCGATCTCGCGGATGGTCAGCTCATTCCTGTTCAACGTGAGCGCTACCGACCCGCTCGTCTACATGGCGGCAGCACTGACCATGATGCTGATGGCGCTGGCCGCGTCGGCGCTTCCCGCACTGCGTGCCGCTTCCGCCGACCCTGTCGACGCTCTGCGCGAAATTTAGCTTGACTGATTAACTCCAGAGTGCTATTTTTCTCGCAGAGTGCTAGAAAAATAGCATATAGCCCGATGAAGAAAACAAAACTTACCCCTCTTGCACGCCGCGAACGCCAGATCATGGATGTTCTCTACAAACTTGAGCAGGCGACGGTTGGGGAAGTGGTCGCCGCGTTTCCGGACGAGCCGCATTATTCGACGGTACGGGCACAGCTTCGCGTGCTCGAAGAAAAGGGGCACGTCCGTCATGAAGAACATGGCTTGAGATATGTCTACTTTCCGGCTGTGCCACGGGATGTGGCGCGGCGTTCCGCGCTGCGGCATCTGGTCGAAACATTTTTCGACGGGTCCACGGAAAAAGTTGTGGCCGCGTTGCTAGGCGGAGAAGTTTCAAAGATCTCGCCGGAAGAGATGGATCGATTGGCGCGCCTGATTGCGAAGGGCGGAAAGGAAAGCTGACTATGAAGCTACTCGTCGAATCCGGATCTGCGCTGGCATTTCTGGTTGCCTGCTCCGTAAAGGTGACGGGGCTTCTGGTTGTGGCGTGGATTCTCGCGATCGCCCTGCGCAATCAATCGGCTGCGCTGCGGCACCGCGCGTGGGCGGCCGGGATTCTCGGCTCACTCGCGATTCCGGCGTTCGCGTCGTTGCTTCCTGCGTGGCATTTGGCGGCGCTCGCGGGTGCGGCGTTGGGGCGTCCGGCGGGTGCGATTGCGACCCAGGCGAGGTCTGGGAATTTGCCTGCGATGATCGTCAATGCGATCGTCGTGAATGCGAGCGCTGTGTCGCCGCTGTTCGGGAAGTTGGCGGTCATTCTGCTGCTGATGTGGTTGCTCGGCTTCTTCATTCTCGCGCTTAAGCTGGCAGGCGGGTTGGCGCGGCTGGCGCGGGCGTCGGCGCAGGCCCAGCCGCTGCTAGAGGACGACTGGCTTCGACTTGCGGCGGAGTTTTCCGGTTCGTTGAAGATCGCGCGCCGTGTGCGCTTGTTGCAGTATGACAATCCGCTCGCGATGCCGATTACCTGGGGAGTATTTCGGCCCGTGGTCCTCCTTCCGGCGAGCGCCTCCGAATGGCCCGAGAGCCGGAGGCGCATGGTGCTGTTCCACGAGTTGACTCACATCGCCCGCTACGACTGGTTCCTGCAAATTTGCGCGGAGCTGGCGCGATGCTTTTATTGGTTCCATCCCCTGGCATGGGTCGCGGCGGGAAATCTCCGTCACGAAAGTGAACGCGCCTGCGACGATGCTGTGTTGAATTCCGGCATCGCAGCGTCGGAATATGCCGCACAGCTGCTCGGTCTCGCCCGGACTCTGGAAAACCCGAGCCGCACTTGGGCTACTGCGCTCGCTATCGCACGACCATCTACTCTTGAAAGGAGATTTATTGCTATGCTGAATCCGTCGATCAATCGCAACCAAATGTCGCGAGGAGCTGGGCTCTTCACCATGTTTGCCGCTTTGTGTTTTCTGCTCCCGTTGGCCGCTTTGCGGCTGCCGGCCCAGAACCTCTCTGGGAGTTTCGGTGGAACCGTTCGTGATGCAAACGGGAGCGGCGCTCAGAACGCGACCGTGATCATGACGAATCGCAAATTGAATACGACCGTCATGACCGTATCCGACGCGGACGGCAACTTTACGTTCAAGTCTTTGCCGGCGGGCGAGTATGAGATGAAAGTCGTGAAAGCGGGATTTGCAGTGTACCGGGCGTCGGGGCTCGAGCCCAGCGGTGAATCCTCGCAGAACATCACGCTGGAACCTGCCGCCGCTGGCGAAGCCCGAAACATGCTGCCCGTGCTGGAACCGGGAGCGAGGCCGCCGCTACCGCTGGATAGCGGAACGGAGGCTACGAAAATTCTAACCAAGGTTGCGCCTACATATCCCGCCGCAGCCAAGGCGGCCCGCGTGCAAGGCGCCGTGACGCTGGATGCGATCATTGGAGCCGACGGCAAACTGCAGGCCCTCCGCGTTAGAAATGCCGAGATCGATCCGGAGCTTGCGCGCGCCGCCGTTGAATCTGTCAGCCAATGGCGTTATCGTCCGACACTGCTGAACGGTGAGCCAATCGAAATTGCCACGACGGTGGTGGTGAATTTCACGCTGATGCAGTAAGGGGGTGCGGATGGCAGTCCTCATACCCGACCCATAGAAACTATCCCAGCGGCTGGCTGCTTTTCCCGCCAGCTGCTGGCAACGTTTCGATCACTGTTCTTCCCTATCTTCTTTCCGGTTGGATATTTTTTCGCGTGCCCAGCGTGCGGTCGCGGCGACGGCTTGATCCTCATCGCTGGTCAGCTCTTCCAGCAGGGGCAGGAATTTGCGCTCGCCGCTGTTGCCCGCGGCGATCACGGCGTTGCGGCGTAGGCCAGAGCGTTTGGCGCGGCGCACCGGCGAGCCGCGGAAAGTAGTGCGGAATTCTTCTTCGCTGATTTCTGCCAGCCAGTCGAGCGCTGGGTTCACCAGCTCGGGCCGGGGAGAGAATTCCGGCGCGGATGTTGCCGGAGCTTTTCTGTTCCAGGGGCAGACGTCCTGGCAGATGTCGCAACCGAACACGTGGCGTCCCATGCCGGTTCGCATCTCTTCGGGAATCTCGCCGCGTTTCTCAATCGTGAGATAGGAGATGCACAGGTTGGAATCGAGTTGGTAGGGCGCGATCAGCGCGTCGGTGGGGCAGGCTTCGATGCAGCGCGTGCAGGTGCCGCAGCGGTCGGGCGCGGGCAGGTCGGGTTCGAGTTCGAGCGAAGTCAGAATCACGCCCAGAAAAAGCCACGAACCTTTTTTCTGGCTGATGATGCAGGTATTTTTCCCGATCCAGCCGACTCCAGCATACTTGGCGACGACGCGCTCGACGATCGGGCCGGTGTCCACGTAGGAACGCGTGACAATTTCAGCGGCGCTCTTGGGGGAAACATCCGCTTCCGTGGCGCGCCGCAGAGCGTCCTCGACCTGACGCAGGCGGCGCAGGACGGCGTCGTGATAGTCCTCGCGGCCCCAGGCATAGCGCGAGATCCAGCCGCGGCTGGCGTTGTGAGAATTGCCATCGTCGAACTCGGTGGAATAAGGCTGCGCCGTGTTGTAGTTGATGGCGCAGACCACTACGCTTCGCGCCCAGGGCGCAACCCGCGCGAGAGACGCGCGCTTGAGATTTCCGCGGTCGTCGCGGGCTTCTAGGTATTTCATTTCGCCGGCGTGGCCGGAGGCGATCCACGCGGGAAAATGATCGAGCTCCGGCGCATGCACGGTGGGCGCGATGCCGCAGAGTTCGAAGCCGGCCTCTGCGGCGGCCCG
Source organism: uncultured Acidobacteriaceae bacterium (assembly GCA_963846245.1). Lineage (GTDB taxonomy): Bacteria > Acidobacteriota > Terriglobia > Terriglobales > Acidobacteriaceae > Sulfotelmatobacter. The sequence continues at coordinate 245,258 of CAWJVI010000003.1, forward strand.
CTTGACGGTCAACGTAAGTTTGCCGAGTTGGCTCATGAAACGCGTACCGACAGGGAGAATGCAGCGAAGGACCTGCAAACAATTCCCTTCGTTTTACAGATTGCCACGTACAGCGGGCCGGTGGTGGTAGTGGACGCCGCTTCGAAAGCGGATCTGACGCTACTGGCATCTCCGTATCACGATCCGTCGGGGTTGTCGCTCGCGCAACTGAAGGCTCTTCCTCACACGACGGTCGCAGTTCACAATCCTCACTCCAACGCGGACGAGACTTATTCAGGCGTACGCGTCGCCGACATTCTCACGCCGCTGGGTGCGCCACTCGGAAAAGAACTTCACGGAATTGCTCTCACAAATTACCTGGTGGTGACCGGCTCGGACGGCTATCAGGTTGTGTTTGCGCTGGCAGAGGTTGATCCCAGCTTTCACCCCGGCGAAGTTCTTGTCGCCGACACGATGAACGGCAAGCCGCTCGATGATCACTCCGGTCCGCTCAAGCTCGTCGTCACAGAAGACAAGCGGCCGGCACGGTCGGTGCGCAATCTGACTACGATTGAGCTGAGGGCACTTCGGTAGAGAAACCAGGGGTCAGGGATCATCTAATCGCTAGTCCCTGATCTCTGACTTTACACGCCCAGCTTCTTCACTTCTTCGTTGTAATACTTGCGGTAGAGGATGTCCCACTCCTGCGAGCCTTCGAGGATGGTGCGCTTCTGGCTTTCGATTTTGTGGCGGGCGGCGACGTCGATTCTCTCTTCCTGGTTGAGCAGTTCTTCGAGAAGCTTGCGGGTTTCCTGGCGGATGGTGTTGGGGTCTTCGATAAATTCCACTTCGTCCATGGCTTTGAGCACGTCCGAGACCGCCCGGGCCAGCACGTTCACTTTGTCGCGGCTGAGCCTCACAGTACCGCCTTATATTTGCGCACCAGTTCGGTTTTCACCTTGCGGAACATCTCCTGGTAGTTGGCGCCGGTTTTCTGCATCTCGTCGGAGTAGGCTTCGAGGATGACGCGGACTTCGTCGTTGATGCGGTCTTCGAGCGAAAGTTCATCCACCAGCGCGGCGTGCACGCGCTCGGTGACCGCCGGGACCTTTTCGGTCTCAATGAACTTGCCGGCAATCAGTTTCTTGGTGACTTCGCGGGCTAAATAGCCCACATATTCTTTGGAAAGAAGCATTGCGGATTGGAGGCCCTGCGTCAGTTATTTTGAATAAAAAAGTGTAACACAGGCGGAGTGGCGCTGCGGGCGGCGCAAGCCGTTGGTGATTTTTGATCCTGCGTCCCCCCGGGCCTTGTCATCCTGAGCGAAGTTGTCGTCCGCGAAGCGGATGGCAACGCAGTCGAAGGATCCCTTGCAGCTCAACGGGCGCCGGCCTTCTGGGGTTCTTGACTCACAACCAAACATGGCGAGAGCAAACTGGCGGTAGGGATCCTTCGACTGCGCGGCTGCTTCGCTTCGCGAACCAGACGCTCCGCTCAGGATGACAGCGCAGAGGGGCCGCCGAGGTCAATGCGCGGCCTTCGCAAACCACTCTTCAAACCACTGCAGCGTACGCAGGTTGTAATCGCGAGCATCCGACGGCTTCAAGAACATGTGTCCTTCATTGGGATAAACCACCAGCGTGCTCGGCACATTCATCGCTCTCAGCGCGTGCCACCATTCCACCGACTGTTCCATGGGAACCTCGCCATCGCGGTCGCCGACCAGAATCAGCGTGGGCGTTTTCACGGCTTTCACGAAGTGCATGGGATCGCTCTTGGCATAGACCGCCGGGTCGTCGTACACCGAGGCGCCGAAGAATGGAAGCATCCATTCGTCGATGTCGTTCAAGCCGTAGTAGCTGAGCCAGTCGGAGAGGCCGGCGCCCGCAACGGCCGCGGCGAAGCGCGTGGTCTGCGTCTCCGCCCACATGGTCATGTAGCCGCCGTAGCTGTGGCCGCGGATGCCGATGCGTTTCGGGTCGATGGGATACTGCTTGGTCAGCGCCTCCACCCCGGCCATGATGTCGCGATAGTCGCCGCCGCCGAAATCCTTGGCGTTGCCCTGCGTAAACATTTCGCCTTGGCCGTAACTGCCGCGCGGGTTCGGACACAGCGCGAAATATCCCAATGCGGCTTCGGCTCCGTTGAGGCCCTCGTCCCAGTGCGAAGTGCAGGCATGCGCCGGTCCACCGTGCACGTTCACAACCAGCGGATAGGTTTTTCCGGGAGTGAAATCTTTGGGGAACGTAAGCCAGCCCTGCACTCGCGTGGCGCCGTTCATCCAGTGCACGTTGCGAGTCTCCCCCCATGCAGGTTTCACGCCGGCGTTCAGATGCGTGACTTGCTCCCACTTGCCGATCGTTCCGGCCCAGATTTCCGGAGGCGTGCCTGCCGATTCCCGAACCACGGCGATTTTCGCTCCATCGCGCGAGAATGAACCGCCAGGTTCCCAGCCGCCACTGGCCGTTCCCGTGAGTTCCTCACCGGTCCAAAGAATCTGGCTTGCGCCGCTGTTGATGCTGATCGTCGCGAAGCTGGAGTTTCCATCCCGATCCTGCGCGAAGACTATGCGCTCGGAGCCCGACCACGTCACAGCCGAGGGAGACGCTTTGATCTTCGGGAGTAAGATTTCGTGCGGGCCCGCCTGCCAACGGAACCAGCATGATTTCTCCGCCGGTGAGTCCTGCGTCGCTCATCAGCCCTTCGATGAACGCCACATTTTTTCCGTCGGGAGAAATGTGAGGATCGGCCATCTCCAGCTTCGGTTTGTAGATCTCGTGCATCTCGCCAGTTTGCGCGGCGATCCGATAGAGTCGAGCCACCCACCAGTTCGCATCGCCATTGCCGTGCGCCGCGATTGCCGCCCAGCTCTTACCGTCGGGAGCCCAATCGTATTCGTAGATGTAAATGTCTGCGGGCGTGAGTTGGGTCAACTGGTTGGTGCTCAGTTCTATGGTCGCGACGCGCTGCTCGTAGGTTCTCTCGTCGACGACTCCGGCCAGCGGCGTCATCGGCTGCAGCGGCCCCGCCACGCGGGGCATGCCTTCAATGAAGAGGACTGCAAGCTTCGATCCATCTGGAGAAAATCGCGGATTCTCGGCGTAGCCCTTCAGTTCCGCACGCTTGACCGGAGCGCCGCCGTCGACGGTTGCGGTCCAAAGCTGCGCCGAGGGCGCGTCGCCGGGCAGGTCCGCGAGGAACGCGAGTTGCCTGCCGTCCGCCGACCAAGCGAGTTCGCGCAGTGGAAGTTTTCCTTCGATAGAAATCGCATGCGAAGCTCCGCGGCTGAGACCAAGCACGGTGATCTCCCCCTCCACGATGTAGGCAACCTGCGTTCCGTCCGGCGATATCGCCACCTGGTCGATCCTCTTGGCGTGCGGCATGGAGTCGAGCACGCTGGCGGCACTTGAAGGCGCTGATGTTTGTCCACGCGCCGGAGAAGTAACAACGAATGAGGCTGCGATCACGCAGGACAACAGAAGAAATCGCTTGCGGCGGCTGGCATCTGATTTCATGGCAAACGAGTATACACAGCCCGTGATCTACACGACGTGGCATACTCTTTTGAAGGCGGGCAGCAACAATATGAGCACTGTCAAGAATCCTGAAGAGAAAAAGCGTTTAAGCCTTATACGCGATCGCCGCAACAGGTACGGCGAGAACAGCAAATCTAGCCGCAAGAATATCCAACGCGGAAAGCAGCGTAGGCACATGGACGAGCGCAGAAGTGTTGGCGAGGCGCTTGGTCGGCTGAAGGGATCCGTTCAAGAAGACGAGGCCACGGAAGCAGAGCTCCGAGCTAAGACAAGGATCACTGACAGCCAGCGCCGAGGATTCAGAAAACGGCCCGATACTCCTCTCGGAGTCGTGCTGGCGACCAAGAGAGCCAGAAAAAAGTCAAAGTAACCCACACGCCCGCCCGCTGGCACCCAACTCACGAACGGCATACAATGCTGCTTAAGCCCAACTTCTTATGTCTCCCATTCCCGACGACCTCACCACAATCAAAGATGACATGATCGCCTTCGTCGAAGGCCACGGTATGCGCCGCTTCCACGGCTACGTGGACTATGAAGAGGTCCAGTGCGTCATGTGGGAGATGGGCGGAAATCCCGACGGCTGGAAGGATTTCGTGGAGCTGGCCAAGAGCGCCGGCGCAGCCTTCCTCACCATGCATTCCTGGACGCTGGAGCGCACCGAGCTCGACGAACTGGTGCAACGGCTTTCGACCTCGGAATTTACCGACACCGAGGACGTGGAAGACGCGCGCTGGCTTCGCGCCTACGCCGGCAAAGTAGGATTTCTTCAGCTGGGATGGGCCTACCAGGGATCGATGTTCCTCTGCGAAGTCAGCACCGAATGGTACGAACGCTACCAGCACCTGCTCGAAGTCTCCGACGAATTCGGCGGCCTCGCGATTGACGAACCCGGCCAAGACGAAGAGATCTGAATCTCTGGTGGGCGACTTTAATCTTTAAACAAATTCCTTCTACGATTTCCTTCCAATGACCTGGAGTAAAATTCCCGTTTGCTATGAAATGGAATTTTCTGACTGAGGCGGTGGATGTCGGCTCGTCATTTGCTGCCGAACTGCGGGCGTGCGCCGGAATCTCCAACCTAGACGCTCGGAGTATTTCCACTCTGGGTGATCTACTCCATCGCCGCGGCATGATCGACGCCGAGTCGGCCGCCCGCTTCCTCTCTCCATCGCTCTCTCACCTGCACCCGCCCGAACTGATGACCGGCCTTCGCGCCGCCGTCGATCGCATCGACGCTGCCATCGAACGCAAAGAGCCAATTCTGATTTACGGTGACTACGACGTCGACGGCACCATGGCCGTCATCATTCTGAAAACAGCGATCGAACTCTGCGGCGGCGCGGCGGATTTCCACGTCCCGCACCGCATTCGCGAAGGCTACGATCTGCGCGACGATGTCATCGAGCGCGCGGCCGCGGCCGGAATTCGCCTGATCATCAGCGTCGACATGGGCATCCGCGCCTTCGCGCCGGCGGAAACGGCGCGCCGCCTGGGCGTGGACCTCATCGTCACCGACCATCACCTCCCAGGTCCCGACGGCGTGCCCAAAGCTCTGGCCGTGGTCAACCCCAATCAAGCGGGATGCGAGTATCCCTACAAACAACTCTGCGGCGCGGGAGTGGCATTCAAAGTCGCGCAGGGATTGATGCAGCGCCGCCTTGACTCGAAAGATCAGAACAAGCTGCTGTTGTCGTTCATGAAAGTTGCGGCCATTGCTACCATCGCCGACGCGGTTCCACTCACCGGCGAAAATCGCGTCTTCGCCAAACTCGGTCTGGATGCCCTGCGCAACCCGGTGAATCCCGGACTGAAAGCGCTGCTCGAAGTCGCGCAGATTTCTCATAACCGCCCGCCCACTTCCACCGAAGTTGGGTTTCGTATCGCGCCGCGCATCAACGCCGCCGGCCGCATGGATGTAGCCCGCGACGTGATCGAACTTTTCAGCGTGAAAGATGTTGCGCGTGCCCGAGAACTCGCCGCCAAGCTCGACCAACTCAACACCAGCCGCCAGGAAGAAGAGCGCCGCATTCTCCGGTCGCTCGAAGAGCGCATCAGTGGCGATCCCGCGCTGTGCGAAGCCTACTGCATCGTGCTGGATGGCGAAGGCTGGCATCGTGGCGTCATCGGCATCACCGCTACGCGCGTGGTTGAGCGCTACAACCGCCCCACGCTCGTGATTTCGCGCGAAGGCGAGGAAGCCTTCGGGTCGGGCCGTTCGATTCGCGCGTTCCATCTGCTGGAGGCGGTCGAGTCCTGCCGCGATCTTTTTTCGCGTTACGGCGGACACGCCCACGCCTGCGGCTTCGCCATGCCCGCGGCCAACATCGAGGCGCTGCGCGCGCGGCTGGATGCGTTTGCCCGCGCCCGCCTCACGCTCGCGGATTTCGAGCCCGTGCTCGACGTTGACTCCGAGCTTCACTTCGGAGAAATCACTCCCGAACTTTTTCAGGCGCTGCGCCTGCTCGAACCCTACGGCGTAGGAAATCCCGAACCGGTTTTTTCCGCGCGCAGTGCAAAGCTAACCGCCCCTCCCCGCATCCTGAAAGACAAGCACCTGAAATTAAAACTAACCGCGGGCGCCGTCCCTGCTCGTGTGGACGTGGGCGACTCGCCCGCGCTGGCTGCGTCAGCGGCCGGCTTTGGTGTTAGCTCAGTAGAAGATGCAAGCGAAGAAATGTCCGCAGCCGCGATTCTGGTTTCACCCCGCTGCCATCCAGATTCCGCATCGATCCCAAAACGCGAGGTGAGAGCTGCGGTCGAGAATCGAAATGAGGCCGCAAAGAGTTCCGCCCCTGACTGGCGAAGATCGATCGTCTTCGATGCTCTGGCCTGGAACATGGCCGAGCGCGTCCAGCGGTCGCCGCTGCTCGCCGGCGACGCCATCGACATCGCCTTCACGATTGGCCACAACGACCATCCCGAGTACGGCGGCCTGGAACTTTCGCTGAAGGACTTCAAAGGAGAAGTGAAAGCATCCGAGGAAACACAGGCCGAAACGAGAAGCGAAACGAAGGCTAGCGTGGCTCACGCCAGCCCGCATTCGTCTTAAGACAACGGTCCGCTCACCACAAGTGGTAGTACCCATCCCGCCGGGCCAAATCCACTGTCACTCCGAACAACTGCGACAGCCGTTCCACTTGCAGCATCTCTTCCTTGGGACCATCCGCCACAGTGCGGCCGCGGCTCATCAGCACCACGCGCTGGATCTCGGGGACGATGTCGGGGAGTTCGTGGGTCACCAGAATGATTCCGATGCCCGAGTTCGCCAGCGTGCGCATGGCCTGCCGCACCGTATGCTGCGCACCGAGATCGAGTGAGTTGCAGGGCTCATCGAACAGCAACGCTCGCGGATTATGCACGAGAGCGCGCGCAATCAGGACGCGCCGTGCCTCACCAGAAGACATCTCGGAGACTGCCCGCTCCGCGAGATGCGAGATGCCCAACTGCGCGAGCGCTGCGTCGGCCAGTTGTCGTTGCCGCGGATCGACGGTGTGATTCGAGAAAATACTGATGCTGCTGAAGAAACCGGAAAGCACCACATCGCGCCCGATCGCCTCGCCGGTGCAAGAGGCCATCAAGTCGTTCGAGACAATGCCGAGACGAGCGCGCAAGCTGAAAACATCCCACGACTCCTCGCCCAGAATCGTGATCGTCGAATCTTCCCGCACGACTGGATAACACTCGCGCGTAATGGTTTTGATCAGCGTGGACTTGCCGCAGCCGTTCGGGCCCAGGATCGCGACGTGTTCGTCGGCGCCGATGCGCAAGCTGAAGTTGTCGAGCGCGGGGGTCTGGCCGCGCATGACGCAGATGTTTCGTAACTCCAGCAGGGGTTTCGCTTCCGTGGACATTTGCATCCAAGTGTAGATGAAGAGTAAGTAGGCAAGAACCGCCGAGCGGGCAAGGGGAGCGGCAGGCCCTGGCGACTGCGGTTGAAGGGGATGTCGACGTAGGGTCCCTCACCGCGCCTTCGGCGCGATTCGGGATGACAATCACGTGAGTGACTGAGAACCGAGAACCGAGAACTGAGAACCGAGAACTGAGAACCGAGAACTGGCCTTTAGCTTTACACTGAACCTAGCCCATGCCGCTCCCGGTCTACCATTTACGGCGCTGGTTGGTAGTCATCGCGGTCGTCTGCACATTGCTGGTTGCAGGCATGTATTTACGCGCCCGGCTGCACCAATTCAGTGTGCTGAGAGGGATCCCAGGCAAGATGGGGATCGACATTAAACAAACCGCCACCGGCTTCCAGTTTTCCAAGTCCGATGGCAAGCGCACGCTGTTTACGATCGAGGCCAGCGACCTCAAGCAATTCAAACTCGACGACCGCGCCGAGTTGCACAATGTCAACATCGTGCTCTACGGACGCGATTCCTCGCGTTTCGACCGCATCTACGGCGACGACTTCACCTACGATCCGAAATCCGGCGACGTCACCGCCAAAGGGGACGTGCAGATCGATCTGGAAGCGAACCCCGCCGGACGAACCAACCCTGATCAGTCCGCTCCCGAGGAACTGCGGGGCTCAATCCACCTCAAGACGCGCGACCTGATTTTCAATCGCGAGAGCGGAAACGCCACAACCGCTGCACGCGTCGAGTTCAGCACACCTCAGGCCTCGGGATCGGCCGTGGGCGTTCTGTATGCGGGCAAGGCCAACACGCTGACCCTGGCTTCCCAGGTTCGCGTGGAGACCTCTGGAGACGCCCCCTCGACCATCGAGGCTTCGAGCGGCCTGATCACCGGCGAACCTCGCGTAGTTCTGCTGGAACATCCGAATCTTCTGCGTGGCGATGAAACCATGCAGGCAGATCACGCGAAGCTGTTTTTGACTGCCGACAACAATGTGGAGCGGATCCTGGCCACGGGCGATGTGCAGGCGCAACTTAGAGAAGCCGCAAGTGAAACCGCCGCTGCTCGAAGAAAGAAGCTGAAGAGTAAGCGTAAGACTGGGTTGGGAGCGACTTCTCCGGCGGCGCGCGGCGCTACTCAAGAATCGCCTCCTGATACGCAGGTTCACTCCGACGAAGCCGAGTTCCTGCTCACCGGCAAGCAGAATAAGCTGCGCACCGCAACTCTGACCGGGCATGTAGAACTCGAACGTACCGGAGCGCAACCGATGCGGGGCACCGCCGGCCGCGTGATCCTCGACTACACCGGCCAGAACCAGCTGCAAAAGGTGCATGCGCTCGAACATGTGCGCCTGACGCAAAGCGGTGCGAGTCACGGCACGACAGCCGCGAAAAGTCCCACGAAAGATTTCGGCACCCAGGATTTCGCACTCACAGCGTCCGCGGTTGACTTTCTTGTGGTCGACGGCCGGTTTCTGGATCGCGCCGAAACTTTCGGCCCGGCGCAAATCACGATTCACTCGGCTCCAATTCCGGCACCAGTCTCGGCTCCGGTTTCGACTCAACCCGCGACGCGAACTTCGTCTTCGCAAAGTACGGCCTCTTACACTGCGCAGCAGACCGTCATCACCGCCGGAAAATTCAACGCGACGTTTGAAACGGTTGCAGGAAGCAGCCGCTTCTCCTCGATTCATGGCTCGCCCGATGCGCGCATCGAGAACCAGGGTCCGGGCCAGCCGGAAAGGGTCAGCACCAGCGAAACCGTGGACGCCACCTTCCTCCCGCAGGGCGGCATTGCCACCATCACCCAGCAGGGCAACGTGGCTTACGCTGACGATCAGAGCCCGGAGAAACGCACGCAAGCTACGGCAGACCTGGCGCGCTACACTCCCGCTGACCAGATGCTCGTGCTCACCGGTGCGGTGACCGGCAATCCCCGGGTAGTCGAAGGCGGCATGGCGACGACCGCCCAGACCATCCGCATCAACCGCGCTACCGGAGAAGCCTTGGCCGAAGGCGACGTCAAGAGCACTTACAGCGAATTGCAGGAGCAACCCAACGGCTCGCTGCTGGCGTCCTCCTCGCCAATTCACGTTACGGCGCGGAGCATGACCGCCCGCAGCCATCCCGCGATCGCCACTTACACTGGAGGTGCGCGCCTCTGGCAGGATGCCAATGTGATCGAGGCCCCCAGCATCGAGTTTGATCGGGAACACCGCTCCCTGGTCGCCCAAGGCACCCAGGCCCAGCCCGTATCGACGATCCTCGTCCAGCCAGAGAGGGCTCAGCCTGAGAAAGCCCATCCAGAGAAGGTCCAACTCGAGCAATCCGGGGCGGCGCAATCCCGACCTTCACATGGTCGGCCGAAGGGGCCAGGGAAGACTGATTCTCCAAATTCAAGCGCTTCCGGGAAGTCAGATCGCCCCAGCCTGGTCGCCATCACGGCCGCCAAGCTCACCTACGTCGATTCTGAGCGCAAAGCGCACTATGAAGGCGGCGTCTCCGCTAAAAGCACCGACTTCACCGCGTCGTCCCAGACGATGGACGTGTACCTGCTTCCGCGTAGCGAAGTTGGCAGTCAAAAAGCAGCTCAAAGATCGTCCAGTCAATCAGTTACGGGCCAGGGACGAGTTGACCGCGTGGTCGCCGAAGGCCACGTATTAGTCCTCCAGCCCAACCGCCGCGCCGAGGGCGAAAAGCTGGTTTACACCGCAGCGGAAGACAAGTTTGTGCTGACCGGCGGACCGCCCAGCATTTTTGATGCCGAACAGGGCAAAGTTACGGGAGTTTCGTTGACTTTCTTTAGGGCGGATGATAGGGTGCTCGTAGAAGGCGAAGCAAGTACTCCTGTGGTAACTCAGACCCGAGTGGCCCGGTAGTTGGCAAGCTAAATGCGTACCCTAGCCACGGAAGAAATTGGCAAATCGTATCGTGGCCGGCGCGTTGTAAACGGTGTCAGCCTGCGAGTCGAGCAGGGCGAAGTTGTTGGTTTATTAGGCCCTAACGGCGCTGGCAAGACGACTACTTTTTACGCAATCGTTGGCCTGATCCCTCCCGATACTGGCCGCGTGTTGTACGACGGCCAGGACATTACAGACGTGCCCATGTATCTGCGGGCTCGTCAGTATGGCATCAGTTATCTCCCACAAGAAGCATCGGTTTTTCGCAAGCTTACGGTCGAAGAAAACATCCTCGCGGTCTTGGAAGCTCAACCGATTTCCTGGCACGAGCGCCGGGAGAAGATGGAACGATTCATCGATGGGCTGGGGCTGGAGCACATCCGCCAGAATCGCGGATATGCCCTTTCCGGGGGAGAGCGCCGGCGCGTGGAAATTGCCCGCTGCCTGTGCATCAATCCCACGTTTATTTTGCTGGACGAACCGTTTTCCGGGATTGACCCGATTGCGGTTCTCGATTTGCAGAAAATTATCAGCGGTCTGCGGGCGAGCGGCATCGGAGTACTGATCACGGATCACAATGTGCGCGAAACTCTTTCGGTTACGGATCGCGCCTACATCATCGATGACGGCAGAATTTTCCGTCACGGACCGCCCGAGCAGTTAGCCGGTGATGCGGAAGTGCGGCGGGTGTATTTGGGAGAAAGTTTTTCGCTAGTTTAGGAGAAACGTCGTTGGCAGTTCGTCGTGGGTCGTTGGCCTAAACCAATCGGCCGACAGCGAAGTGCCAACGACCAACGACGAAGGACCAACGACTGATCTTATGGTCATGTTGCAGCACAAACTGAGCGTCAAGCTGTCGCAGCGCCAGATCCTCACTCCGGGACTGGTGCAGATGGTTTCCGTGCTGGCGCTCAACAAGCTTGAGCTCAAGGACATGATCAACACCGAGATGGTGGAGAATCCGGTTCTCGAAGAACTCGAAGAATCGGTTCCGCTGCTCGATGAAGTTGGAGGCAAAGAGGCAGACCGCGAGCGCGCTGCTGCCGCTTCCACTGAAGAAAATCCTATCGCTGCAGTTGAGAAAAAAGATCCGTTCGAAGAAATCGACTTCGGTTCGTTCTTTCAGGATTATCTCGATCCCGGTTACCGCAGCCGCGGCGAGATGGAAGAAATCGAGCGGCCGTCGTTCGAGAATTTTCTCTCGAAGCCCGGCAATCTCACGGATCATCTGGCCTGGCAACTGGGCGCGCTGAGCCTGCGCCGCGAAGTGCGCGAGGCAGCCGACCTGATCATCGGCAATCTGAACGAAGATGGATATCTGATTGCCAGCGACGACGAGCTGCTCGGAGTCGCACCGCCCGCTTCTGCCGAAGCCGATGCGGTAACCGCCAAGAAAATCGTGAGCGAGGCGCAGGCCCTTGGTTTAGCCGAAGACGGCTTGGCCGAGGAAGCTTTGGCCGATGAAACTCTAGCGGAGGATGGCCTCGCCGAAGAAAATTTGGCGGACGATGGTTTAGCCCCAGAAGTTCCTCCGCAGACCAGCGCCCACGATTTAACCGCAAAGGGCTCGTCCGAAAGCGCCGCAGTCGAAGGTGATCTGGCTGAGAGCGCTGTGCTCGAAGCCGCAACCCGCCCGAACGCCGAGGAATTTTCGTCCGCCGCGGAGGCCAGCACCACCGGCCCTGATGCGATCGCGTCGTTTTCGATGTGCTCCGGGGACGCCGCTGCGGCTGTCGCTCCCGCTCCCGAACCTGCGAAGCTAGCGCCATCTCCAGTCTGGACGCCGAAATTCTCCGCCGCCGACTTGCAGGAAGCTCTGGACACGGTCCGCCAGCTCGATCCTCCCGGCGTAGGATGCCGCGATCTCCGCGAGTGCCTGCTGTACCAGCTGCGCTATCACCAGCAGCAGCTCGCGCTGAACAAGAACGCAGAGAAAAACGGCGACAAGAACGGAGAAAGAAACGGCAACGGCACGCCGCAGATTCTCCAGGATGCTACCGCCATCGTCGACCAACATCTGCGTGCGCTGCAGAACAAACAGCACAAAGAAATCGCGCGAGCTATCGGCCGTCCGCTGGAGGCGATCGAACACGCGCTGCACTATATCCGCACGCTCGATCCCCGTCCCGGCCTGCGTTACAACAAAACCCAGCCGCGGCTCATCGAGCCTGACGTGGCTTTCGTGAAGCACGGCGACGAGTGGCTGGTGATCATGAACGACGAAGACCTGCCCCAGCTTCGCCTGAACCCGGCCTACAAAAAGCTCGTCACCCGCGACGGCACCAACGACAAGACCACCCGCGACTACGTGAAAGAGCGCTACAAGAGCGCCATCCAGCTCATCAAGAATATCGAGCAGCGCAAGCAGACCATCACCAAAGTCTGTTATTGCATCGTCGCGCGCCAGCAGGATTTTCTGGAACGAGGCATCGACCAGCTGAAACCCATGATGATTAAGGAGGTGGCCGAAGAAATCGGCGTGCATCCTTCCACGGTAAGCCGCGCGGTGGCCAGCAAATATGCCCACACACCGCAGGGCGTATTCGAGCTGCGCTACTTCTTCAGCGAGAGCGTGCAGGGGCCCGAGGGCGGCAACACTTCATTGCTGATCCTCAAGCGCCGCGTCAAAAAGCTCATCGACGAAGAAGATCCCAGCCGTCCGCTGACCGACGAGCAGATCACCCGCATCCTGCAATCGCAAGGCATTCAGGTGACCCGCCGCACAGTGGCAAAATACCGCGAAGACATGCGGATACCCAGCACGCACCAGCGACGGGTAAAGAAGTAATGCAGAAGTAAGAAGTCAGAAGGCAGAAGTAAAGCACCAAAGATTGCGAGTGTCGAGAATGCCGAAGCAAGAGATTTTACTTCTGCATTCTGACCTCTAACTTCTGACTTAAATGCAGTGCCCAATTCATCTCGATCAAGAATTTCACCTAGGGGGCGCTCATGAACGTGGAATACACGGGAAGACACTACGAAGTTACTTCCGCCATCCGCAAAGAAGTTGAAACCGGCCTCACCAAGATCCGCAAAATTCTCGGCGACAGATTTGAAACGAAGGTGATCCTCGCCGTGGAAAAACATAGGCACAAAGCTGAAATCCACATCAGCCCCCGCAACGGCCCGCTGGTCGGCCTGGCCCAGGCCAGGGAGATGATCATCGCTGTGAACGAAGCGCTCGACCATCTGGAAAAGCAGGCGGTGAAATACAAAACGCGCTGGCAGTCGAAAAAACGCTCGGCGCGCAAAATTGAAGAAACGAAAAAGTGGAACGGCGACTCGCCGTCGCTTCCGCCCTCGCAAGAAGATCTGCAAACCACGGTCGGCCTCTCGGAAAAAACCGCCGTGCCCGTGGTGGTGCATAAATATCCAGCGGTAGCGAAAACCACCGAGGTACATCTGGTCCGCTCCGACGAAGCCGTCGCCATGCGCCCCATGACCCTCGAAGAAGCCATCAAAGAGGCCCACTTCCGCGACCGCGACGTCTTCGTATTCCGCGATCCCAAAGGCAAAGTCATGATCCTGCACCGCACCCGAGACGGCAAAATGGAGCTGATCGAAGCGCCATAAGAGCGGGCTTCGGGCTTCGGCTTTCGGGCTTGAGCAAAGCTCCGTAAGAAGCTGTCAGGTATCAGCTTTCAGCCGTCACCTAAACGAGTTTGGGTGCCCATTTCTCGCGTCTTTTGCGAGAAGTGGGGATTTTGATTTTCGAGGACACAGGAAGAATCCCACGTCTCGCAAAAACGCGAGACATGGGGCACCCAGCAGAAGCTAAACTTTCTTCCCATCGACACGTTTCAATAGCGCGTATTCGACATGCTAGAATTCGCCGCCGAGGGATTCTCGCCATGATGACCCGCGCCCGCCGTCAGGCTTCTTCTGTCCTTATGTTTCTGGCTCTGCCCGTTGTTCTGGCGTTGCCCCAAATCATCGAAGCACAAACTACTTCGTCGGCCAAACTTTCGGTTCATTGGGAAGAGCTCACTGCCTCCGATTTTCGCGAAGGCATTCGTCGCTCGCAGGGAACGTGCCTGCTCCCGTTCGGCATTCTGGAAAAGCATGGTCCGCATCTTCCGCTCGGCACCGACTTGCTCGACGTCCGTTACGCTGCGCTGCACGCGGCCGAGCAGGAATATGCCGTGGTCTTTCCTGAATATTATTTCGGCCAGATCGCCGAGGCCCGCCACGAGCCCGGAACCGTCGCCTATAGCCGCGACATGCAACTCGCGCTGCTGCAGGAAACCACCGACGAGATGGCGCGCAACGGTTGCAAGAAAGTGCTGATCGTCAACGGCCATGGCGGCAACGATAGTCTGCTGCCTTTCTTCGCGCAGTCGCAGCTGGATAAGCCGCACGATTATGTGGTCTACGTTTTCGACGAGCGCACGCCACAGCACGGTGGGCCCGCGAGGAAGACTTCCATCGACATGCACGCGGGCGAAAGCGAAACCTCGAAGATGATGATTTCCCGTCCCGATCTCGTGCACCAGGACCGCGCCGCGAACGAATCCGGTGCCGACCAGCATCGCCAGAAAATTCCGGAGAGCGTTTACACTGGCATCTGGTGGTACACGCGTTTTCCCAATCATTATTCCGGGGACGGCTCCGCCGCGACCCGCGAACTGGGAGATTTTCAGATGAAATGGTGGATCGATTCGGTGGTCAAAGCGATTCAAGCTGTGAAAGCCGACGACGTGAGCCTGAAGCTGCAGAACGAGTTCTACGAGAAGAGCAAGCACCCGCTGGACACGCAACCGTAGGAGGACGCTTCAGATTTTTGATTTCAGATTGCAGATTGAAAAGCCCGAGACGATGGGCCTTATTCGAGAGTCGAAAATCGAAAATCTGAAATCTGAAATCTGAAATCGCTCTTACGAGCTCCCGATCAGCACGCCGGTGATGAATACCAGCACTCCGCCCAGGCCGACTTGTAGCGCCGCCGAGATCCACGGACTATCCATATAACGGTGTCGAATCCAGGTGATCACGCCCAGCTCCGCAACGACCACCGCGCCCGCCGCCCACAGCGCCAAGCGAAAATCGCGGAACATAAACGGAAGCGTGTGCCCGATGCCGCCAAGCCCTGTCATCGCGCCGCAGATCACGCCGCGAACCCACGGATGCCCGCGCCCGGTCAGGCTGCCATCATCGGAAAGCGCTTCTGCAAATCCCATGCTGATGCCGGCGCCGGCCGAAGCAGCCAAGCCGACGAGAAACGCGTCCTGCGTGTTGTGCGTCGCGAATGCCGCGGCGAAAACGGGCGCCAGCGTGGAGACGGAACCATCCATCAGGCCCGCGAGACCCGGCTGCACGATCTGCAAAACGAAGAGCCGGCGCTGGGCCAATTCTTCGTCCTGTTTTACCTGAGCTGGAAGTTTTTCTTTGTCCAATTCCTGTGCGCGTTCTTCGTGCTCGCGTTCTTCATTGATGAGATCGTCGAGCAGTTGCCGTACGCTGGCATCTTGCGTGCGGCGCGCGGCCTTTTCGTAAAAGCGGCGAGTCTCGACTTCCATGGTGCTCGCCTCTTTGCGGACCGCTTCGATGCGCAGAGGACGCATCAGCCAAAGCGCCGGACGCGCCACGAAGCCGCGGACATCCTGGCGGCGAATCAGAGGAATGTGCTCGCCGAACTTCGTGCGGTAAAGCTCGATCAGCCGCCGCCGGTGCCCGGACTCCTCCTCGCGCATGGCTTCAAACATTTCGGCCGATGCGGGATAGTCCTGGCGGAGCCCCTCGGCAAAGTCGGCATACACGCGCTCGTCTTCTTCCTCCAACGAAATTGCCAAAGCCAACACTTCACGTTCCGTGAGATCGTGAAACTTCTTCATGGCGCATTAGCTTACCTGCCGGAGCGGGCCGATGACAAACCACCAAACTCGCACCGAGGGCGAGAAGTACGCACAGCAAGTCACAAGGGCTACTCTGTGACCCTCTGTGTCCTCCGTGGTTACGTTTCTCGCAGCGCGAATATCGGCAATATCCCGTGGACTTCTTTGCTACTATCGGCTAGATGCCCCGTAGAAACAGTTCCGGCAATCGTGCCAAAACCGCTCCCGGGAAAACGGGCAAGAAGCCGCGCCGCGCCACGCGAGCGAGCCAACGCGCGCGCGAGCTGGTCATCATCACCGGCATGAGCGGTTCGGGGAAGGCTTCGGTGCTCAAGGCCTTCGAAGATCTCGGCTACTACTGTGTGGATAATCTGCCCGTCGAGTTGATCCCGAGCTTTGCCGAGCTGGCGGTGCAATCGGACGAAATCCGCCGCACGGCGCTGGTGGTGGATGTGCGCGAAGGCTCGAAGCTGGAACGGCTGCCCGGTATTCTGAAGGCAGTGAGGCGAATGATCCCGGCGAAAGTCGTGTTCCTGGAAGCGACGGACGCCGTGTTGCTGCGCCGGTTTAGCGAGACGCGGCGGCCGCATCCGCTGGGCGCGAAAGCGGGTGTCAAGTCTGCGTTGAAGGCCGAACGCGGCCATCTGGGACGCATTCGCTCCCTCGCAGATTTTGTCATCGACACGTCTAAGTTCAACGTTCACGAATTGCGTTCTCACATCACGGAACGGTTCCGCGAACAGTCTTCCGAAAAAAACATTCTGGTTTCCTGTGTGAGCTTCGGCTTCCGTCAAGGCGTTCCTGAGGATGCGGATTTGCTCTTCGACGTGCGCTTCTTGCCTAATCCGCATTTCGTGCCGGAATTCCGCGCCCTCACCGGACGGAATCCGCGCGTGGCCAAATATATTCGCTCGTTTCCACAGACGCGCGAATTCATCCAGCGCATTTCCGATCTTCTCGTTTATCTGCTGCCGCACTACATCAAGGAAGGGAAGAGTTATCTGACAATCGGCTTCGGCTGTACCGGAGGCCAGCATCGCTCGGTGATGATCGCCGAAGAAGTCTGCGGTCGCCTGGGCAAGGCGGGGTACCGGGTGAAGGTCGTGCACCGCGACAGCCCGAAGTAGCGCGACGTGTATTACCGCAGTCAACGACAAACCCCACCGCCGAGCGGTAGAATAGCGGCTTGCACCTCATGCCTATTCCACCGGCAGCAAGCGATTGCGGCCTGTTCCGCCTGGGAGCCCCATGCGGCAACTGACGCGCTTATTGCGCTACGTGCGCCCATTTTTGCTGCAGCTGTTTCCGGGAGTGGCGCTGCTGGCCGCGGTGGGTTTTCTGGAAGCATTCCGGCTGGTCCTCTTGAAGCCCGTGCTTGATCAAGTGCTCAACCCTGCAGCATCGGGCTCCGGAAACATTCTGTTGTTTACCATTCCGCGGATCAACCGGGCTGTCTATCTGCAGCAATTGGTTCCCTTTCATTTCGACGATGCCTGGAGGATCGTGGCCTTCGCGTTGGTGGCCTCGACGATCTTGAAGGGCCTTTTGGATTATGCCGGCACCTACCTGGTGAATCACGCCGGCTTCGGTATGATCACCGACCTGCGCGATGATCTTTACAACGCGATCCTGCGGCAGTCGGCGGCGTTTTTTTCCAAGCATGCTACGGGCACGCTGCTCTCCGCCCTGGTCAGCGACATCGACCGGGTGCAATACGCGATGTCGGCGGTGCTGGCGGAGTTTCTTCAGCAGACCTTCACGTTTCTGTTCACGGTATGCGCGGTGGTGTTGATTGGGGGCCGGTTGGCCTGGGTGCTGGTGCTGTTCGTCCCGGTCATCATCTATTCTTCGCGCAAGATCGGCAGCCGCGTTCGCACCCACACGCGGCGCGGACAGGACAAGCTCGCTGAAATCCAAAACATTTTGCACGAAACGATCACAGGAAACCGAATCGTGAAAGCCTTCAACACGGAGAACTGGGAGATGTCACGCTTTCGCCAGGCGGCGCGCCGACTGTTCCGCGCCAACCTCAGATCGGTGGCGGCGGCGTCCATCAGTTCACCGCTGATGGATACCTTCGGCGCCGTGGCCGTGGCGCTGCTTCTGCTGCTCGGTCACAACCAGATCAGGCACAGCCAGCTTACCCCCGGAGCTTTCGTGGCTTTTGTTGCCGCTGTCTACAGTCTCTACAATCCCGTCCGCAAATTCGCGCAGTTCAATAACAATTTTCAGCAAGCTCTGGGCGCGTCGTCGGAAATTTTCCGCTTCATGGATCTTGAAGATGACGTGCGCGAGAAGCCGCGCGCCAAGACTCTGCCGAAGTTTTCCGGAAGCGTGAAGTTCGAGCAAGTCAGCTTTGCCTATGCCGCGGAGAGCGAAGGCGGCGAGCCCCGCGAGGTGCTGCGCAACATTGATCTCGACGTAAAGCGAGGCGAAGTGCTGGCCATTGTTGGATCGAGCGGGGCGGGCAAGACCACGCTGGTGCATCTGATTCCGCGCTTCTTCGACGCGAGCAGCGGACGCGTGCTGATTGACGGCTATGACATTCGCGACGTGACCCTGGCGTCGCTGCGCGCGCAAATCGGGATCGTCACCCAGGACACGATTCTGTTCAACGACACGGTGCGAAACAACATTGCCTACGGCCAGCCGTTCATTCCACAGAAAGAAGTGGAAGCCGCCGCTCGCGCCGCGTTGGCGCACGACTTTATTCGCACCATGCCCGCGGGTTATGACACGCCCATCGGCGAGCGCGGGGTGCGGCTTTCGGGCGGAGAGCGCCAGCGCCTGGCCATTGCCCGCGCGATCCTGAAAAATGCTCCTATTCTGATTCTCGATGAAGCAACCTCGGCCCTCGACAGCGAATCGGAGTCGCTGGTGCAAACCGCGCTGCACAATTTGATGGAAGGAAGAACGGTGTTCGTGATTGCGCACCGGCTTTCGACGGTGCGGCGCGCCGACCGCATCGTGGTGATCGAGAACGGTACTATTGCAGATATCGGTCCGCACGACGAGTTGATGAGCCGGCTCGGCACGTATCGCCGTTTGTACGATTTGCAATTCACTAACTTAGAAGCGCCCAGAGTTGTCGTACAGCCTTAGACTACGGAAGGCGGACACAATGCCAACAGGGTCCACGCCGATACGATCGATGCCGATAAGGTCGATGACGGGTTTCGCGCAGGTGAAGGGCGAGGTCGAGTCGCCGGCTCGTGCCGGCGCGGTGAGTTCTTTCGGCGGTGCAGCTGCCTCCACAAACGGACACCTCGGCTTCGCGCTCTCGCTCAAGGCAGTGAATCACCGCTTCCTCGATCTCCACTTCCGCCTGCCTTCCGGAACGGATTCTTTGGAAATGCAATTGCGACGCGTGCTAAAAGAGGGGATGGCGCGGGGTCATGTGGAAGTTACGCTCAGCCTCGAGCGCTCGAGCAGCGAGACATTCGTTCTGAATCGCGAACTGGTCGGCGGGTACATTGCCGCGTTTCGTAAAGCTGCAGCGGATTTTTCGCTGGCCGCCGAACCCGACCTCAATGCCATTCTCCGGATCCCCGGCGCGCTGGACTCAGCTCGTGAAAATGTTGATGGAGAAATTGAAGGTGCGGTCCTGGCCAAGGTGGGCGACGCGCTGCTGCGGCTCAACCAGATGCGCGAGGAGGAAGGCCGCGGCATCGAACGCGAATTACGCGAGCGCATGGCTCATCTTGTGGAAGCCGGCAAGAGCGTGCAGCAGCACCGGCGCGCGGTTTTGCAAAGCTACACCGAGCGATTGCACTCGCGAATCCAGGAATTGCTTGGCGCCAGTGCCGACAAGGAACGCGTGCTGCAGGAAGTGGCGCTGCTGGTGGATCGCAGCGACATTCAGGAAGAAATTGTCCGGCTGGAAACGCATGTGCAACATTTCCTCGGTCTGCTCGATGAGGGCGGCGAGGTCGGCAAGAAACTGGACTTTCTGCTGCAGGAGATGAATCGCGAGGCCAACACGCTGCTGTCGAAAACGTCGGGTCTGGCCGGGGAAGCGCTGAAAATTACCGAGGCGGGATTGGCGATGAAAGCGGAGATCGAAAAATCGCGCGAGCAGGTACAGAACCTGGAATGAGCAAGCCTGGAATGTACAAACCTGGAATGAGCTCGGAATCTGAAATGCTTTTACCTGGAACGAAATCGCCTGGAGCAAGCACAACTGGAATGACTTCGCCTGAGACGATTTCATCTGGAACGAGCGCCGTGCAGAAGCCGCTGGTCTATATCATTTCTGCGCCTTCGGGCTCGGGGAAGTCCACGCTGGTGGCCAAACTGCTGAAGCTTGTTCCCAACCTCGAATTTTCCATCTCGTACACGACGCGTCAACCGCGGGGCAGCGAGGAGAATGGCAGGGAATATTTTTTCATATCGCGCGATGAGTTTCAGCGCATGATCGATGCGGACGAGTTTCTGGAGCACGCCGTGCTGTATGGCATCGACTACTACGGAACCGCGCGGACTGTGCTGCGCGAGGCAGAACGAAAAGGAAGAGACGTGTTGCTCGACATTGACGTGCAGGGCGCCAAGCAAATCAAACAGAGGCTCCCCGACGCCGTCAGTATTTTTATATTGCCGCCTGACCGCAAGACGCTGGAATGGCGCCTTCGGCATCGCGGGGAAGACGACGATCAGGTCATCCAGCGCCGTTTGGACACGGCCCGTCGGGAGATTGAGAATTACGACAAATACAACTATATTTTGATCAACGATGACTTGCAGGAGTCCGTCGAAGGCCTGGAAGCCATCGTGTGCGCGGAGCGTCTGGGCCGGTCAGGCCGGCCGCTGACGGATGAGGAGAAGGGCACCGTGGCTTTGGCGGATCGTTGTCGTCTGGCAAACATTCGCGACCGCATTCGCGGCATTCTCGATTCCTTTTCTCCTCCGGAAGGTTCAGGCAGTTAGCGTTTCGCGGTATCATTACAGACAGCGGCAGGCAACGGTAGCCGCGAACGACGAGAAGACGATAAGAAGCCGCAATAGAATAGTAAGTCGAAGGCTCGATTTCCCCCGAAAGACTATGGCAGGCAGGCTCGGGCATTGTTGAAAGTCGATTTCGGAATTAAGGGAGACCCTGTATGAAGTTGATTGAAGGCTTCGACAGCAATTACCGGTATATTTTGGTGGCTGCGCGGCGAGCGCGCCAATTGCAATCCGGCGCACCGCCGGTGGTCGATACCATTTCGCGCAAGCCCTGCCGTATCGCGCAGGATGAGATTCGCGCGGGCAAAGTGAAGTGGGAGATTCCAGAAATCCGGCCCGCAGTCGAGCAGGCCGGCGAAGCTCTGGACAAGGCTCTGGGGCATGACTGAAGGAGCATTGTTGCGACTGTTGATTGCTGAAATGGCGATGGCTGATTTCCGTCCGTTGTGTTGGAGCTTTTCAATCAACAATGAGCAATCAACAATCTGGCAATTTGCAAATATGAAAGTCGCTCTGGGTGTGACCGGCGGCATCGCAGCTTACAAAGCTGCGGAAATCGTTCGCCTGCTGCAGGACCGCGGAATTCGCGTGCAGGTGGTGATGACCCGCGCGGCGCAGGAATTTGTCCGTCCGCTCACCTTCGCCGCGCTCTCCGGTGAAAAAGTAATCACCGGTATGTTTTCTCCGGGAGAAGAGCGCGAGCCCAACATCGATTCCGCCATCGAGCACATTGCGGTTGCGCAGTCGATCGATGCGCTCGTAGTAGCTCCGGCCACGGCCGATGTGATCGCGCATTTCGCGCAAGGCATTGCCGGCGACTTCCTGACCACGCTCTACCTTGCCACTACAGCGCCGGTTGTCGTAGCTCCCGCCATGAACGTCAACATGTGGAACCATCCTGCCACGCAGGCGAATCTGGAAATCCTGCGTCAGCGCGGCGTGAAGATCGTGGAGCCAGGCTCGGGCTACCTGGCCTGCGGAATGACCGGGGCGGGCAGGCTCGCGGAAAATGAAACCATCGTCGCCGCGGTACTTGAAGCTCTGGGCGCGTCGCAGGACCTGGGCGGCGAGACTGTGCTGATCACGGCCGGTCCGACCCGCGAAAAAATTGACCCCGTGCGCTATCTCACCAATCGCTCCAGCGGTCGCATGGGTTACGCGCTGGCTGAAGCTGCGTTGCGGCGCGGCGCGCGTGTGCTGCTGGTAAGTGGGCCCACTGCGCTGACTGCGCCCGCAGCGGCTGAACTCACGCGCGTCGAGTCCGCCGAAGAAATGCGCAATGCCGTTCTCGACCTGTTGCCTCACGCTACCATCGTCATCAAGACCGCTGCGGTTTCCGATTATCGGCCGAAAGTCACGGCCGGGCAGAAGATCAAGCGCAAAGGTCCGATGACGCTCGAACTCGAAGCCACGCCCGACATCCTCAAGGAAATTTCCCTGCGCAAGCAGTCGCAGATCGTCGTCGGCTTTGCCGCTGAAACCGAAAACGTGCTCGAAAACGCGCGCCAGAAACTCACCGCCAAGCGTCTTGACGCCATCGTGGTGAATGACGTTTCGCACGAGGGCGTAGGATTCGACTCCGACCGCAATGCCGCGACCATCCTTACCCATGACGCAGTCGTGGAAGTTCCCGAGACCACGAAATGGGAAGTGGCCCAGCGCGTCCTCGACCAGGTCGTGCGACTGCGCCAGCAACGCAAATCGCCTGTAAAAGCCTGATCCGTTCTCTAAGTCTCTGCATTACAATCTAGGCACTCATGCCCCACACCCTTGACCCGGCTCTGCGGCGCGCTCTCGCCGCTCGCGTACGCTACTACAACGAACTGGGCATTTACGATTTCTATCGGAGAGAGCCTACGGTCCAGGAATCAGCCGGCAGCCCGGCCGCCACGGGAATCGATTCATCGTTAGCATTGTCCACAGCAGCATTGCCCGCTGCACTTCAGTCAGAAACGCGAGAGGAAATGGCCGCCAGAAAATCCGCCGTGGTTGCACCCGTCGCCGACGAAAGCACTCTCGAAGCACATGCCCCGAAGCCCGAGTACGGTGTCACCGACCCCATCGCGGCTTTGAAAATTATTCGCGAAGATCTCGGCGAATGCACGCGTTGCAAATTGCACAAGCAAGGACGCAAGCAGATCGTGTTTGGCGTGGGCAATCCGCGCGCCGATCTGATGTTCGTGGGCGAAGGCCCGGGAGCCGATGAAGACGCGCAGGGCGAGCCCTTCGTCGGACGCGCCGGCCAGTTGCTCAACAACATGATCAAGGCCATGGGACTGCAGCGCGAAGATGTTTACATCGCGAACGTGGTCAAGTGCCGTCCGCCGGGCAACCGCACGCCCGAGCCCGACGAGTGCGATACATGCTCGCCGTTTCTCATGCGGCAGATTGCGGCCATCAAGCCAAAAGTTGTGGTGGCTCTCGGCGCCACAGCCGCGAAGAATCTGCTGGCCATGAACTCGTCTCTGGGCGAGCTGCGCGGCCGCTTTTACGATTTCAAACCCGCGGGCGTGCGCAGCAACGATCCGGCATGGCCCGGCGCGCGTCTTGCAGTCACGTACCACCCCGCGTACCTGCTGCGCGACCCGCGACAGAAGGGCGAGGCCTGGAAAGATCTGCAGATGGTGATGAAGTATCTCGGCCTGAAGGCGCCAAAGCTAGACACGTAGGAGCCGCCGCGCGCAGTTCACGTCAGCTCTCGGCCCGTTCAGGATGCTCTCATTCCTCTGTCATGCTGAGCGAAGCCGATCGTCCGCGAAGCGGAGGATCGGCGCAGTCGAAGCATCCCTACCCTCGCGGTGGACCTGTCCTTAGTTCCCCGCAACCGGCTCGCACCCAGCCGTAGTTTATCCTCAAACTAATGCCCGAATTCTGCGACGTTGCCCTGCCCGTTCCGCTGGACATGGCCTTCACCTACCGTGTCCCGGCGGATGCCGTGCCGATTGTCGGCGGCCGCGTGCTGGTCCCATTTCGCCAGCAGCGCATGACGGGCATCGTCGTCGAGTTGCACGATCGCAAGCCGTCCGTCCAGCTCAAGAATCTCATCACTGTACTCGACGCGGCACCGGTGCTCGATGAACAGCTTTTACAGCTCGGCCGCTGGATTGCGGATTACTACCTCGCTCCCATTGGGGAAGTTTTCCGCGCCATGCTGCCGCTGAGCGCGGAGTTCAAGCGTTCCATCGGCTATCGCATCAGCGACGACGGTCAGATGGCTTTGCACCAGGCGGGCATGTCTGGATCGTCCGCCCGCTCGCAACGCACGCCCGAGGACCAGGCGACCGAGTTTCGCGTGCTCGACTACCTGGCCGCGCGCGCAGCCGAAAGCACGGAGCCCGCTAAAGAATTGGTGCGAGAAGAAACGTTGCGTGCTGCGACTCGCGTTTCGAAATCGATTCTGGCGGGAATGGTCCGCAAGAAGTGGCTGGTCCGCGAAGACGTCTCTGCCGCCCGCGATGCCACCCGCACCGTGAAGATCGCGCGCCTCAAGTCCGCGGAGGGTAAGCTGAACGCGAATCAACAAACCATCATTGACACGCTGGCCGCATCCGGCGGCCGAGTTCCCGTGGAAACGCTCCAGGCCCTCGAAGTTCCTCGAAGCACGCTCAGCACGCTGGTCAAGCGCGGCCTGGTCGAAATCGTTGAACAGCCGGCCGATCGGACGATCTCGCGGAGCCGGCCTCGTCCATCGCCGTTTGCATTCGAGTTCAATTCGGCTCAGCAAGCCGCGCTCGCCCGCATTCGCGAAAGCGTTGCGTCCCGCAAGTTTTCTGGAATGCTGTTGCATGGCGTCACCGGCTCTGGGAAAACTGCCGTCTATCTGGCCGGCATGCGCGACGTGCTGGAGGCGGGACGATCCGCCATTCTCCTCGTTCCCGAGATCGGCCTCACCCCCGCGGTGGCCGCCGATCTGCATCAGATTTTCGGCGACGAAGTTGCCATTCTGCATTCTGCGTTGTCTGACCGCGAGCGCGCCGAGCAGTGGCACCGCATCAAACGCGGAGAGGCACGCATGGTCGTCGGCACGCGGTCTGCCGTGTTTGCACCTGTCGCCGACCTGGCCTTGATCATCGTGGATGAAGAGCACGACGCTTCCTACAAACAGGAAGAGACTCCGCGCTACAACGCCCGTGACATCGCCGTGATGCGGGCGAAGATGGCGAAGGCCGTGGTCGTGCTCGGTTCGGCAACGCCATCGCTGGAATCGTATTTCAACGCCAAGAAAAATAAATATGTCTTAATCGAATTGCCCGACCGCGTCGAGCAGCGCCCGCTGCCCGAAGTCGAAATCATCGACATGCGTCAGGAGTTTCAGGAAACCGGGCACGAGCAGGTCATTTCGCGCAAGCTGGCCGCCGAAATCAAAGAACGAATCGAACTCAAAGAACAAGTAATGGTATTGCTCAACCGCCGCGGCTATTCGCCCGTCGTGCTCTGCCGCGCCTGCGGCAAGACTCTCGAATGCAAGAACTGCGCCATCGCGCTCACCCATCACAAGCGCGAGCACAAAATGGTTTGCCACTATTGCGGCTACACCGCGCCGGTTCCGAAAGTCTGTGGGCACTGTGGCAGTGAATACGTCTATTTCCTTGGCACGGGCTCGGAAAAGTTGGAGGAGCTTCTGCATGGCATGTTCCCCCAGGCCCGTATCGCGCGGCTCGACCGCGATACGGTCCGCGGCCACGAAGATTTCGAACGCACGCTGAACGCGCTGAATGAAGGTGACCTCGACATGATCGTAGGCACGCAGATGATCGCGAAAGGCCACGACATTCACGGCGTCACGCTGGTGGGCGTGGTGGGCGCCGATGCCGCCTTGGGCTTCCCGGACTTTCGCGCCGCGGAGCGCACCTTTCAACTGCTCACCCAGGTTGCCGGGCGCGCCGGACGCGGCCAGTCTCCCGGAAAAGTTGTCCTGCAAACTTATTTTCAGGATCACTACGCCGTGCAATACGCTGCCCGCCACGACTTTACCGGATTCTACGAAAAAGAGTTGCGCTTCCGCAGCTGGATGCACTATCCGCCATACTCCGCGCTGGCCAATGTCCTGGTCCGCAGCAGCAAGCTGGATGAAGCGCTCGAATGGTCGGGACTCCTGGGAAAGTGGTTTGAGAATACTCGTCACGAGGGCGTCCGCGTCCTCGGCCCGGCGGCCGCGCCCATCGTGCGCCTGAAGCGAGACTACCGTTATCACTTCGTTCTCAAGTCGCCCAGCCGCGAAAAATTGAACGGCACATTGCGCGCGATGCTGGCTCACGCCGCGCAGCTGAAGATTCCGCGCACACAAGTAATTGTGGATGTAGATGCGCTGTGGTTGATGTGAGGAAAGCAGCTCTTAGCCGTTGGCTCTTAGCTTTTAGCCAAAACACCTTTGCTCCGTCATTTCCCGAAAAGTTGCCGGATCATCTGTATCATCTGCGGGATCAACTCTCTCGCTGCTCCCGGTTGAATCGGCGCAGGAGTCAAAGTAAGGACGAGCATCGCCAAAGCAAAAAGCGCCAGCCAAACGCGAACACCAGAAACGCGCGGCAACTCCGCCACTTGCGGATGCCGCAGGCTGCTCAACTGCAGCAGGATCGCCCACAGAAACCATCCCGACCATAGGTAATAGCCCATGGGCAGCAGGACGAGAATGGTCAGCCGCGAAACAAACTTGTGCGCCCACGGTGCGAGAGAAAAAATGATGTGCCCGCCATCCAGTTGACCACCCGGCAACAGGTTCAACGATGTGGCGAACATTCCCACCCAGGCCGCAATCGCGCACGGATGCAACAGCACGCGCTCCAAAGGCAGCGCCGCTACACTGTGCGCGCCGTGGTGCCAGGCCAGCAGACGTTGCATCCACTGGAAGATCAAGGGAAATCCCATTTGCAGGTCAGGCGCCCGCAGACCCGCCGGAATCGGCTTGGAGAGCCCAAGCGATGCCCACAACACTCCCACGGAAACCAGAAATCCGGCAATCGGGCCGGCGATGCCAATATCGAAAAGCGCAGTCCTCGATCGGATGGGCGATCGAATCCGTATGAACGCTCCCAGAGTTCCAAACAAAGTAGGCGCGGGAATGAAAAACGGCAGCGTAGCCCCGACGCGATAGCGCTTGCAGTAAAGATAGTGGCCCATTTCGTGAGCCAGCAGAATAAGCATCAGCGTTGCCGCGAAGGGCACACCCAGCTTGAGTCGCGACCAGGGATGCTCAAAAATCCACCGCACCGGAAACAGCGACAGGGAATCGTCATCAAGCGAGAACGCCGGCTTGCCCAGCATGAAATTGGCTTGCATCCGCGCCCCCACCACCAGCGTGGTGAAGCAGGTGAGCAGCAGCAGCAGCGCATGCAGCCAATAAATTTGTCCCGGCGGCCGCGGCACCCACTGCACCACGGGGCGAGACTCATCCGCGGAAGGATACGCTAAAGAAGGAATCGGATCAGACATTCGAAATTTCAGTCAGAATCTGAGCCTGACATAACCCAGGTTTCTCTTGATGCTACTACGAGTTGCAGAGATTCAGGTCGCAGCAGAGCGCAGGCAGCAGAGAGTTCAGGACGACCGTCCACGATAAATCGAGATGAAAAAGAGATGTAAATGAAATGCAGAATTCTTAAGAAGCTGGAAGGGTGCAGCTAGAAACCAGAAACTAGGCACTGGCCACCAGCAACTGCCGCCTAATCAATCGACTGCAGCTCTTTCCCGGGTTTAAACCGCACCGCCCGGCCCGGCGGAATGGAAACTTCGGCCCCAGTGCGCGGATTGCGCCCGATCCCGGTCTTGCGCGGACGCACGTTGAACACGCCAAATCCCCGCAGCTCAATACGATCCGAGCGGGCCAGCGCCTTCTTCATGCTCTCGAAAACCGTCTCCACCGCCAGCTCGGCCTTGGTCTTGGTGATGCCGGTCCTGGCGACCACTTCGTTGATGATGTCGAGCTTAATCACAAGGGGCTCCCGAACTTGAGCTCAAGATGTGCCTCAAGTTATTGATGCTATGGGAGATAACCGAGATTGTCAACGGGAGCATCTGCTCCGTAAACTCCCGGGAATGCTGATTACTCTGTCATCCAGAGCGGAGCATGGTCGTCCGGAGGACGATCTTGCGTAGTCGAAGGATCCCTTGCGGGGCCTGACAGCATAAGCCGGCTCGGTTGTTTTTAGCTCACCCGCAGGTAAGTCAAATACTGCTGATCTTCGATCGCGGTAAAGGGCATCATCTTCATCACGCCGCTCGCCGTCTCCACGTGCCATACCCCGGGGACAATCTTCTTCACCGCCAGCAACTGCGCACGCGTCACCTCCGGCTGGGAATCCATAATCGCAAACAAAACGATCGGCCCCGCCAGCAGCGCCACTGTTTCGGGATGCTGCGCATCAATCGCCTCCAGCCGTTTCGTCAGCGGAAGCTCTAGTTCAATGCGGTCACCGTTTTTCCACCGCCGCTTCACGTTCGCGAAAATTCCAGCCGCGGCCGCTTTGCGTTTTCCGTTCACCGCAATCGAAGCTCCCTCTGCCCATTGCGGAATCCGAAAATTCACCGCAAACTCTGCCGGCTTCGAGACTTTTACTTCACACTGCACGTACGGCTCGTAGGGATATTCGCTTTTCTGCGCCAGTTCGATCTGCGCTCCGTCCTGCGTCCATCGCAGCGTCGACGGGATATAAAGATTCACGTACACTCCCCGCGCATCGCGGAAGTATGCGTTGATGCGGTAATCCGCGGCCACTTGCGGCAAGGTCCCGGAGCAGCACGCCCAACGTTGCTCGTGGTAAACCTTGCGCCCTTTGAAGTTGTAATCCGAATAATAATAAGTCCGGCCATCCGGCTGCAGCGGCAACGACCCCAGCACGGTGTTGTACATCACCCGTTCCATGCTGTCGCCGTATCGGGAGTCGCGCGTCACGCGCAGCAGGTAACGCGTCAGCTTGAAGTGAGCATACGAACCGCACGGAGTTTCAAAGCTGCTGTGACTGCCCGTGAGGCTCTTATAGACTTCAGCGCTGCCCGGAGCGCGCAGCGTCTCGTCCGGCCCCCAGCCGCCGGTGGCAAAGCTCTGCGCCGCAATCATGTCAAAACCATTCCTGGCCGCTCGCAAATGCTTCTCGCTGCCCAGCGTCACATACGCTTGCATCGCCGAGCACAGTGAATTCACATGGCTGTAAGCGTGACGTCCTTCCAGATCGCTGCGTCCATCCGCTAACGGATCGTAGTACGCATCGTCAAGATACTGAACACCGAGCGAGCGGTACTGCTCGCCAGCTCCGCGCTGGTAAGCCAGAAACAGATTTTCAGAAATCGTGTACGACTCGTCCCACGTATACGAAACATCCGGATTCGAGCGCCATCGTTGCCCGTGCTCCACGGCATTCTTCGGCAAGTGCGGCAACGCCGTCTTCGTGGTTTCATCCAGGATGGCGAATGCATCGGGATCGCCCGCGTACTGGTGCGAGTCAATCAGCCCGCACACCAGCTTGTCGTAGGTATAAGCGGGGAAGCGGGTGTTCTCGTAAAAGTCACCTGCAATCGTCTTGGCGTACAAACGATTCAGCCGGAGAACCTTCTCGCGCGTCTCCGGCGAGCGGTTAATGGCATACGAACGTGCCAACGCAGAAACCCACTGCCCGAACGTGCATCCCGGGGCAAAACCGATTTCAAAAAGATAATCCTGATTGTGCGGATCATACTGATACCAGCCGCCCAGGTCCTCGCCCGGAGCAGGCTGCCCCGCCATCTGCCGGAACGGCTTGAGCAGGCTGTCTTCGCTCAGCCCCATAAGCAGAGCGTGTGTTTCTTCCAGCTGTTTTTCGTGGAGATCACTGGCCAGCGTCACATCGCCGTAGCCGAATTCCTCGAGGGGACGGGACGAGAGAGTTGCAGCGAAGCTGGGGATACGACTAGAGACACGAAAGTTGGGAAGCAGGCACGCAGCTGACGCCAGCGACGCCGACTGCACAAACTTTCTGCGGGAAATTACGCGTGAGGAGAACATCAGAACCCTGTCCCCGAAACCGATTACAACTGGAAGCCGTTACCAGGGGAAACTCTGCATCAAGCCTCGACATACCCTGTGACCCCTGTGGTTAAGCTCGTCCTCGCAAACCCTGATCAGCGCTCACTCAGCCAGCCCTACCGCTCGTTCTCGCCCTCTTTATACATGTATTTGATGGCGGGTTTGTAGATCATCAGGTTCGGGCCACCGTTGTCGCGGTTTACCTTGATGCACTGCCGGTCATACCATTCAATGATGCCGCGCACTTCCTCGCCGTCCCGCAGCACAATCACCATGGGAGTGCGCGACTGCATCTGCTTCTGATAATAAAAATTCTCCGCGTTGGTCTGTTCCGGAGGCGTCAGCTTTCGTCCGCCGCCCATCGCACCGCTCCCCATTCCGGCGCTCCGGTCGCCGCGATCCCGGTCGTGCCGCTCCGGACGCTCTGCGCGCTCCCGCGCTTGCGAAGGAGGGGCGTTGTGGTTGCCGTGGTTCT
This sequence comes from uncultured Acidobacteriaceae bacterium, assembly GCA_963846245.1. GTDB lineage: Bacteria > Acidobacteriota > Terriglobia > Terriglobales > Acidobacteriaceae > Sulfotelmatobacter. The sequence continues at coordinate 275,775 of CAWJVI010000003.1, forward strand.
CCCCACGCGGCAGCGTCGGGCGGATAAGCTTGCGATTCGCAAAGTTTTCCTTCTCAGCGGATTCACCGGCAGGGACAGGTTGATCCATAATTTCCTTCATAAAGTAGCGCTACTCCGACTACATCCGTTCGATACACGCATTTCCCACGCGCCCTCGCGCAAAACAACTTCCGGAACCCTGTGAATGTAATTTACGAAGGTGTGGAATTTTCACTTACCGTACCACAGGAGCCTTCCCGAAACAATCCTGTCGTACTCCGCCCCCCAGCCCGTGTGCCCAGTCTTGCAACTCTGCAAGTCCCGCTTCGAAAGCCAACGATCTCCCGCAACGCGTGCCCCTTAGCCTTGCCCCGGTTTCGCCGCGCTGATTTTCGCGGCGTTTGATTTTGGGTGGCGCAGCGCTTCAGCGCTGCGATAGCCTACCGCTTGGGTTCGGCTTTAGCCGCTGAGCGTCCCTTCGGTCAGGGATGATTTTTTCGGAAATCCCCTTGCGCCCGTGCTCGACAAATCCACACCTCTTCGTTCCTTCCCGCTCAACGTGACCACCGCCACCAGCGAGGCAACCATCACCACCGTCCACGACAACACCGGCGGAAAGCTGCCTCCAAAGCGTCGTTCCACTAACTTGGCCTGCAACACCGCGTTCCGTGACGCGAGCAAGTTGCCCAGCTGATAGGCGAATCCCGGAAACGTACCGCGCACCGCCGACGGAGAAAGTTCATTCAAGTGCGCGGGAATCACTCCCCAGGCGCCCTGCACCATGAACTGCATCAGAAAGCCGCCCACCGCCAGCATGGCAACCGTATGCGAATACGCCCACAGAGGAATCATGGGAATCGAGAGTAGCGCCGCAATCGCAATCGCCCGGCGTCGTCCGATTCGCTCCGACCAGGTGCCGAAACAAATACCGCCCAGCAGCGCTCCGATGCTGCCGATGATCGAGACCGTCCTCACCGTCTGCGGTGCGAACAGATGATTTTTCTCGAGGAACGTCGGATACAGATCCTGCGTGCCGTGGCTGAAAGAATTGAAGCCAAACATCAGCACGACCAGAAAAAGAAAACTGCCCAGGTAAGTGGCAATGTCCTTGCCCACGTGCCGCTCCGTCGCGCGCGCGGCGCGGCCTTGCAGCCAGGCCGGCGATTCATCCACTTTGGTCCGAATGTAAATAACCAGAAATGCCGGCAGCGCCCCAATCACGAACATCCCGCGCCAGCCCACAATCGGGAACAATGTTCCGTAGACCGCAGCCGCTAGCAGACTCCCCACCACATACCCTTCCTGCAACAGCCCGGAAAAAAAGCCGCGCCCTTCCGCCGGCAACGTCTCGAACGCCAAAGCCGCGCCCACTCCCCATTCGCCGCCCATGGCGATTCCAAACAGTGCCCGCATGATCAGAAAAACCTTCAGCGAAGGCGCGAACGCCGAAGCCAGCTCCAATACCGAATACGCAATGATGTCGACCATCAACGTAGGCCGCCGCCCAAACCGGTCCGCCATCCACCCAAACAGCAATGCGCCCACGGGTCGCATCGCCAGCGTCAGAAAAATCGCTTCCGCAATCGCCGACACCTTCGTCTGAAACTGCGCCGCCAGCGCGTTCACGCAGAAAATCAGAATAAAAAAATCAAACGCGTCCAGCGACCATCCCAGAAAACAGGCGATAAAAGTATTCCGCTGTACCGGCGTAAGCCTGCGAAAGTGTCCGACAAATTCCATATGCTACCGTCCAAAGTCCTGCGGATGCTAGCATATGTTTCTAAATCAGCAATCAGAAATCAGCAATCCACAATCAACGATCCACTCATGCCCGAACTCGACTCACCCCAACGCCAGACGCCCGATTCGCTCATGCTTCCCGGCTTCTGGTATCGCGCGTTGCCCGCCGACCGCGTCGTGCGCAACCAGCTTCATCAGGCCACGCTTCTCGAAATTCCGCTCGTAGTCGGACGTGATCGTCAGGGCCATCCTTTCGCTCTGCGCGACGCCTGCCCGCACCGCGGCATGCCGCTCCACGACGGTCACTTCGACGGTGCCAACGTCGAGTGCCCCTACCACGGCTGGACATTCGATGCCCACACCGGCCAGTGCCAGCTCATCCCTTCGCTTACCGCGGATCAGAATTTAAAAGTGGATCGCATCTACGCCGGCAGTTATCCCTGCGAGGAGCAGGACGGATTTATCTGGGTCTACATTCCCGAGCCCAGCCCGCAAGGTGCGGGATTCATCAAGCCCGCCGGCGCTCCGCATCCCGCGCCGCAAATTGAAAAGTTCGGGGAGACGTCCAGCGCCAAGTACAAGCTCGCCTATCTCACCGCCGACATGCCGGTCAGCGTCGATCACGGCATCATCGGCCTAATGGACCCCGCGCACGGACCGTTTGTTCACCAGGCCTGGTGGTGGCGCAGCCGCCACAGCATTCACGACAAGCAGAAAAATTTCGAGCCCATCCCCAACGGATTCCGTATGAGCGCCCACACCCCCAGCTCGAACTCCGCGCCCTACAAGCTTCTGCGGCTCTACGCTGCCGCCGATTCCATCACCACTACCATCGATTTTGTTTTGCCGAACCTGCGCAGCGAAACCATCCGCGCCGGAAAATTCTGGTTTTCGTCTCTCACCACAGTCACGCCCATCACGCGCAATCATTGCCGCATCGATGTGGTCGCCGCCTGGAATATTTTCCGCTGGGTGCCGTTCGGCCCGGAGTTGTTGAAGTTCGTGTTCGCGAAATTTGTCGAACAAGACCGCCGCACCATGGAAATGCAAGCCGAAGGTCTCAAGCACAATCCCCATCTCATGCTGATCGACGACGCCGACCGTCCCGCGAAATGGTATTTCCAGCTGAAAGCCGCGCACCTCGAAGCGAAACGCACCGGTGAAGAGATGAAGCATCCCATGCCCGGCCCGGTTACGCTGAAGTGGAGAAGCTAGATTGTGTAGGGTCTCCCCCTGCGATGTCATCCCGAACGCGGCGAAGCCGGGTGAGGGAACTTACGTCAGCCCGCCGCACCGGCGCCGCAAACGGGGTCACTCAGCCGCCTACCCCCGCCACGACTCCGCCCTCAGAAGCCACGCTCACTCCCCCACCAGCCAGTCCATCGCCTCTTCGCGTGTCTTGAACGTTGGCAAATCGCGCTGCGAAAAACTCTTCAGATGTTCATAAAATATGTGCGGCAACGTCTCCGTCCCCACCCACGCCGAGCGCTTCAAGTGCGGACGGTCAAGCACCGTATCCCGCTTGAGCCGCTCGATCGCGCTGCGCTCAAACTGTGCGCCCGTAAAATCCGCCAGCAGCAGCACCGACCCCTTCGGCTCGGCCGTAACATAACTGGGAACCAGCCGCGACATCGTTTCCAGTTCCTCAGCCGTGCAGTGCGAACAGTCCGCCAGCAAAATCTGCTTCCCCTTATGTTCGATGAAGCGAATACGGTCCTGCATAAAAAACCCCAAACGAGGAATGGAAACTGGAAACTAGAAACTGGAAACAAGAAGCCGGAACGCGAAAACTGACCCCTGATCACTGACCCCTGGCCACTGCCTTCCTCACCCCAGCAGCGAATCCACCACCCCATACACCCCGTCCAGCGCGGCATCCAGCGCACCAGCATCTTTCCCGCCAGCCTCCGCCAAATCCGGACGCCCGCCACCCTTCCCGCCAACCTTCTGCGCGACAGGTCCAATCACCTTTCCAGCTTGCACACGCGCAGTCAGATCTTTTGTGACGCCGACAATCAGCGACACGTTCCCATTCGACGCCGACCCCAGCACCACCACGCCCGATCCAATCTTGTCGCGCAGCTGATCGACAAGCGTTCGCATCTGCACCCGTTCCAGATTATCCACGCGATGTGCCAGCACCTTCACGCCCTTCACTTCTTTCACTTTGTCGCCAATGGCGGCCGCGCCGATCGATGCCGACGCCGACTTCATCCGCACCTGATCCAGTTCACGCCCCAGCCGCTTGATCTCCGCGTCCTTCTTTTCCAACTCAGCCTTCAATGCAGAAGCCGGAGACGCCGTCTCGGCGTGGGAGGAAATCTCCTCCGCGGAGGGTGCCCCATCTTTGCGCGGTTTTTGCGCAAAGGTGGGAACCACGAACGCCGACACCACCTTTTCTAATTCATGATCTTTCCGGAAATGTCGCAGCGACCCCTCGCCCGTCACCGCCTCCACTCTCCGCACTCCCGAAGACACGCTGCCTTCCTTCAGAATCTTGATCAGCCCAATCTCTCCGGTCGCCGCCGTGTGCGTGCCCCCGCAAAGTTCCGTCGAGAAATCCCCGATGCGCACCACGCGCACCTTGTCGCCATATTTTTCCCCGAACAGCGCCATCGCGTGATACTTGTTGATGGCCTCGTCGATGGGCACGTCGGTAAGCGTCTCGACTTTTATGTTGCGCAACACTTCCTTATTAATGATGTCTTCAATATCCTGCAACTCCTCGTCTTCCACCGCAGCAAAATGTGAAAAATCAAACCGCAAATGATTCGGCGCCACCAGCGACCCCGCCTGCTTCACATGCTTCCCCAGCACCTCGCGCAACCCTGCATGCAGCAAATGCGTAGCCGTGTGATTGCGCATCGTCGCCTCACGAATGTCAGTGTTGACCACCGCGTCGACCCTATCTCCGACCTTAAGGGTGCCCCATTTCTCGCGCGCACTTTGCGCGAGAAGTGGGGACTTCATCACCACCTGATGCGCTCGCACCCCCTGAATCGGCGAATAGGTTCCCTTCACCTCGGCGACGACGGTATTGTGATCGTCCGAATAAAACCATCCCCGGTCCCCAACCTGGCCACCGGATTCAGCATAGAACGGCGTGTGATCAAGAATGACCTCGCCTTCCTCACCAGCCGAAAGCTGTTGCGCCCCCTGCCCATTGTGAATAATGGCCAGCACCTCGCACCCGTCCGACCGAGTCTGCCAGTAGCCTTCGAATTTAGAAGTCGGCAACTTTTGATAAGCAGGATTCGCCGTTTGCTTCGCCGCACCCTTCCAGGAAGCGCGAGCACGGGTCTTTTGTTCCTCCATCGCGTGATCGAAGCCAGCTTGATCAAAACGCAAACCCTGATCCCGCGCCGCATCCTCCATGAAGTCGAGCGGCATGCCGAACGTATCGTAGAGTTTGAACGCGTCCCCGCCCGCGAGTTGGTCCGCCGAGCCTTTGAGCAGTGTCTCCAGTTTTGCCAGACCCACATCCATCGTGTGCGCGAAACGAGTTTCTTCGACAGCCACAGACTTCGAAACTCTGTCGGCTGTCTCTTTTAACTCGGGATACGCATCCTGCATTAAGTTGCGGACCGAAAAAACCATCTCGTGCAAGAACGGCTTGGACTGCCCCAGCAGTCTTCCGTGCGTAATCGCGCGCCGAATAATCTTCCGCAGCACGTATCCGCGTCCATCATTCGCAGGCAATACTCCATCGGAAATCAGAAACGTCGCAGCCCGCGAGTGATCCGCAATCACGCGCAGCGAAGCCGCCGATTTCGTGTGCGCTTCTTTGCTCAGTTCCTTCGTAAGCGACGTCCCCGTCAACTCCGCGGCCCTCTTAATCAGCGGCGTAAACAGATCTGTCTCATAATTCGAAATCACACCTTGCAGCACCGCCGTCACGCGCTCCAGCCCCATCCCCGTATCAATCGACGGCTTGGGCAACGGGTTCAACTTCCCGCTCGAGTCTCGGTCAAACTGCATGAACACCAGATTCCAAATCTCCACATACCGTCCGCAGTCGCACGGGAACGCACAATCCGCATGCCCCTGATCGGATGCCGCCGTCCCCATGTCGTAATAAATTTCGCTGCAAGGACCGCACGGCCCGGTGTCGCCCATCTGCCAGAAATTGTCTTTCAGCCCTCCGTCGAAAATGCGATTCTTCGCCACGCCCTGCGCCACCCACAGGTCATAAGCTTCGCTGTCACGAGGCACAGGCATCGGCTCGCCCGACCCTTCAAAAATCGTCACATACAGCTTCTCCTTCGCAATCCCAAACCACTCCGGCGAAGTGATCAGCTCCCACGCGTAAGCGATCGCATCTTTCTTGAAGTAATCGCCAAACGAAAAATTGCCCAACATCTCGAAAAACGTGTGATGCCGGTTGGTGAACCCCACGTTTTCCAGATCGTTGTGCTTGCCCCCGGCGCGGACACATTTCTGCGAAGTAGTAGCACGTAAGTAGTCGCGCTTCTCCAGCCCCAGAAAAACGTCTTTGAACTGGTTCATCCCCGCGTTAGTGAACAGCAGCGTGGGATCGTTCTGCGGAACGAGCGACGACGAATGAACTTCCCTGTGCGGACGTTGTTTCTGCTGCACAAAAAAATCCAGGAATTTGCGGCGGATTTCCGAACCGGTCAACATGAAGGCTTAATTCTAAACGAAAACAGTTCTTTGCCCAGCTGGGCGCGAGCGAAGAGCTAAGCAACAGCGGATACAAAACGATATCGAAACGTCTGTGTCCTCTATTGTCAATGCCGTTCCGCTACTTCGCGGCGTCGACGGTCTTCTCCGTCCCTTTCTTCACGTTGCTGCCCGTGGCCTTCGCGTCCGTCTTGACCGCAGCGCCCGTTTTGGTTGCCGCCCTCGCAGTAGTCTTGCCGTTCTTGTCAGCCGCTTTCTCCGTGTCCTTCGTAGCAGATTTGGTGTCTTTGTCTGTGCCCTTGGTCGCCGTCCGTGTGTCGTTCGCCACGTTCTTCGCTGCGTTCTTGGTGGCGAGTCCGAATCTCTTCGCCGCATTCCCGATAACGCGGCCCGTATCAGCGGCAGATTTCGCGGTGTCCTTAGCGCCCGACTTGGCAGCGTCTTTCAACGATGTCCCATCGCCGCCGGCCTTGTCTTTGCCCGAACTCGCCGTGTCCTGGCCGTAGACAAACGCTGCTGCCGTCAACAAAGCAGCCACGAGAATCGCTCCCCACTTCGTGTTCACAGGATCCTCCTCAACTTGTGGCGGATTGGTTTTGCAGTATGCAACACTTCGCCAAGCCGGCGCAAATCGAGCTCACGCCGATTCGCTTTCCAAAGCGCTCAGCGTTTCCTCATCCACATCCCACTTCTTCAGGATCGTGAAAATAGTTTTCATACCGAACCCGGCACGCGCCAGCTGACGAAAAATCCGTGCCGTCTGCTTTTGGTCTTTTGGCTTTTGCAACCGCTTCTTGCGAAGATATTCGCGAGCCTGCTTCTCGTCACTCACGCCATCGTATGCGGCATCCACGGCCTTCTCGATCACGGACCCATGCACACCCCGCGTCTTCAAATCCGTGACCACGCGCATGCGTCCCAGTTTCAGATTGTCGCGACGCAGAGAAGAGTAATACGCCGCATAGTGCGCGTCGTTCAAATATCCCTGATCCTTCAATCGCCGGATCACCAACTCGATCAGCGTCTGTCCATACTCGGATTCCGCCTCTTCCACGCGCGCCCGCATCAGCCGCTTCAACTCGGCCACAGTCCGCATGCGCCGCGCCAACGCCCCCACGGCATATTCATAGAGCTGATCTTCAGAATAAGGTTTCTTTTTCGGATGCGAAAACGTCATGCCCTAACGATAGCCCTACTGAGCACCGAGTCGCCAGTCCCGAGTCGTGAGTCGCGATAGAGTTGCGAAAGAAAAAGGCGCGCAGGAGCGCGCCCAGGAAAAGAAGGCAACCGAATGAAAAGGCAAATCTCTAATTTCCGAAGTCCGAAGTCCGAAGTCCGAAGTCCGAAGTCCGAAGTCCGAAGTCCGAAGTCCGAAGTCCGAAGTCCGAAGTCCGAAGCCCGAAGCCCGAAGCTACCGCCCAAACCCCGCCGACTGCATCGACTGCCGCGAGATATCCGCCGTCGAAGCAATGCCCTGCATGCGCAGCTTGAAGTCGTCGGCGTTCGAGGCGTTCTCCAGCGCGGTTTCGTAATTGACCAGCCCGGCGCGGAAAAGGTCCCACAGCGACTGATCGAAAGTCTGCATGCCGTATTGTGACGTGCCGGCCGCAATCGCGTCGCGAATGGAGCGGGTTTTCTCCGGTACCAGAATCGATTCGCGAATATAAGCCGTGTTAATCATCACTTCCACCGCCGGTACTCGGCCCTCGCCGTCGCAGCGCCTCACCAGGCGTTGGCTGACGATGGCGCGCAGCACGGCCGCCAGCTGCATGCGGATCTGCTTCTGCTCCGGCGGCGGGAAAATGGAAATCACGCGGTTCACTGTTTCCACCGCGTCCAGCGTGTGCAAGGTCGAGAACACCATGTGGCCGGTTTCGGCCGCGTGCAACGCTGTCGAAATCGTTTCCAGATCGCGCATTTCGCCCACCAGAATCACGTCCGGATCCTGACGCAAAGATGCGCGCAACGCCGCTCCAAACGAAGGCGTATCCACCCCGATCTCACGCTGGTTCACATACCCCTTTTTATCGCGGTGCAGGAATTCGATCGGATCCTCAATCGTGACGATATGTTCCGCCCGCGAAGAATTCACCCGGTCCACCATCGCCGCCAGCGTAGTCGACTTACCGGAACCCGTAACTCCCGTCACCAGCACCAGCCCGCGCGGCATATCGCAAATCTGTTCCACGATCTTCGGCAAAAACAATTCGTCGAGCGCGCGAATCTTGGTGGGAATCACGCGCAGCACCAGTCCCACATTGCCGCGCTGCTGGAAAATATTCACGCGGAAGCGGCCCAGTCCGGCAACGCCGTAGGCCATATCGATTTCCGTGGTCTCTTTGAATTTTTGTTTTTGCCGCGCCGACATCATGCTGAACGCCATGGTCAGCATGTCTTCCGCGCTGATGCGCGGCTGGTCGGTCAACGGCACCAGTTCGCCGTCGATGCGCAGATGCGGGTAGTTGCCTACCTTCAAATGCAAGTCCGAGGCTTTGCGTTCTGTCGCAATCCGCAGCAGGTCATCAATATTCATCGAAGAGTTTCCGTAAGAGCTCTTCACTATGATGGCCCGAATCGTCACCTTCCCCAAGATGACCTAGGTAACTCCCGCCCATCAGCGTTTGGACACAGCCTTAAGTTTGCCCCGCGTTCTTGTCATCCCGAACCGGGCGGCAAGCCCGGTGAGGGACCTTACGTCAGCCGCTACCATCAACCGCAGTCGACGGGACTGCCCCATCTCTCGCGTCTATCGCGAGAAGTGGGGCTTTTGTCGGTCAACACCACTTCGAAGCCACGCTTCTGCGCCGCTTCCGAACTTAGACGCTAAGAGTGACGACGAGCCGCCGCGCCCACACTCTCTCCACCACCCTCCCCCTGCCACTTTCTCGACAGTCCTTCCATCTGCGCCAGCACCTTCTCAATATCCTTCATGCGTTCGGTAATGCCGTAAGTCACCGCCGGGGGAATTGTCGGCTCATAGTGCCGGAACACAAATTTCTTTTCTTCCAGCGTGCGCAGTCGCTCCGTCAGCACGCGCGAAGAAATGCCCTCCACCTGCCGCCGCAACACTCCAAACCGCATCGGTCCATCGTGGCTCAACGCCCACAAAATATGCAGCGTCCATGGCCGGGTGAGCACTTCAAGCATTCCGCCGATGGCGCAAGGAGAATGCGCAGCCGATTTATGAGGTCGTCGCGCCATAGCTCAGGAGGTTTCCTTCGTGATACTTAGTGTCCTTCGTGGTTCAGGTTCTTCGCTTTCCATTGCCAGCCAGTCACCATTAGTAGTTACTAAGTTACTATAAAGTGCCTGGTATGTAAAGAGATGGCAGTTATTATTTGTAACCAATAGCGGACTCGGTTGATCCAATTACTTGAAAGCCGGAGGCTCTCATGAAATTGCTTCGCATCGATTCCAGCGCTCGCCGCAACTCGGTTTCGCGCCAGCTCACTCAACGATTTATGGAATCCTGGAAAACGGAAAACTCCACGGGAGAAGTAATCGAGCGTGACTTGGCCACCACCCCGCTCCCGCTCATCACCGACGAGTGGACGCTCGCCCTCCACAGCGATCCGGCGAAGCGCACGCCCGCGCAACAGGAAGCTCTCGCCGTCTCCGACCTACTCGTCGAAGAACTGCTGGCCGCGGACACGATTGTGATTGGCGCTCCCATGCACAACTTCACAGTTTCCGCTCTCCTGAAAGCATGGATCGACCAGATCGTCCGCGTCGGCCGCACCGTTGCCTGGGGCGCGAAGGGTCCCGAGGGCCTGTTAAAGGGCAAGCGAGTGGTCGTGGTGACATCGCGTGGAGGCTCTTTTCGCCCCGGCACTCCGACCGCCGCATATGATTATCAGGAGCCGTATCTGCGGCACATTCTCGCATTCATCGGTCTGACCAGTGTCACTTTCATCCATGCCGAGAATCAGAAACCCGGCGATCTCGCCGAACCCGCCCGCACCGCGGCCATCGCGCAACTCCAGGCCGCCGCACAAAACCGTTTCATCGCCGCGCCCGATCGTCTCGTGTAGGTTTCGATTTGGGTGGCGCAGCGCTTTCTGCGCCGCAGTAAAGGCACGCAGAACCGTGGAAGAGCGGCGCTTCAGCGCCGCGTGAGACTCAGGTACGATCGGGGCTTTAGCCCTGGTGGGCTTCAAGGATCTGTCGGCAAGGATCTATCGGGACCATCTTGATTCCCGGTGAATTTGTTCGACAAATTGTCACTCTATACTCGACGCAAACTAAATAGGAGACTCAGACATGGCAGCTACCAACTCCGCTCCCCAACCGCAATCCACGACCGGTTCCGGCCCCATCGTCCTGCTCGGCCGCTTCCTGTTCGCCGCGATCTTCATCCTGTCCGGGCCGCGCCACTTCATGAGCCAGACCATCGCTTACGCCGCGTCGCAAGGCGTGTTCCTCGCCTCCTTCGCAGTACCCCTGTCCGGCGTCCTCGCGCTCGTCGGAGGACTCTCCATCCTGCTCGGCTACCGCGCCAAAATCGGCGCCTGGCTCATCGCCCTGTTTCTCGTACTGATCACGCCGATGATGCATAAATTCTGGGGCATCACCGATCCCATGACGCAGCAGATGCAGATGGCCATGTTCTTCAAGAATGCCTCGATGCTCGGAGCCGCGCTCCTGATCACGCAGCTAGGCTCAGGCCCGTGGAGCCTTGACGCCCGCAAGAAGTGATGCACACAAGAGACAGCGCCCAGTTCTGTCGTTTCTAATCGATTTGTCCGCCAGAGATGCCTTGTCATCCCGAACGTCGCGTTTTTTTTCGCGACGGAGGGATCTCAGTCTCTAGGACTGTGGAGCGCCAGCCATAGCACCAGGCCGTGAGCCGCTTCCGTGCCGAACCGAGGCAACGCTTGAATACCTGGACTTAGTCCACAGACTTAGTCTATGCTAGCCACATGGAAGTCAACATCCACGTGGCCAAGACTCACCTGTCCCGACTCCTGCAGCGCGTCGCCGCGGGAGAAGAAGTCACCATCGCGCGCTCCGGCGTCCCCGTGGCCCGCCTGGTCCCCATCGAGCCAAAGAAGGAAAAAGTCCGCCCCCTGGGATTTGATCGCGGCCGGATTTGGATCGCCGACGATTTCGACGCCCCTTTGCCCGATGACCTGTTGAAACAGTTCTACGGTGGCGAGCTTCCAAAGCTCGAAAAGCCGCGCAGGCGGAAACGCCGGTGAAGTACCTGCTCGACACTATGGTCTGGCTGTGGAGCGTCGGCCCGACGGAATACATCGGACGCACGGGGCTGGAGATTCTTCGTAGCGGACTCGATGAGATTTATCTCTCCGCCGCGAGTTCCTGGGAGATCTCGATCAAGGCAAAACTAGGAAAGTTTCAACTGCCGGAAGCACCCGGCCCTTACGTGCGCACCAGACTGGCGATGCAGGATATCCGCTCACTGTCAGTCACGCAGGACCACACTCTGAGCGTCTATGATCTTCCTCTCCATCACAGCGATCCCTTCGATCGACTGATCATTGCCCAGGCCCTCGCCGAGGAAATGGTCATCCTCACTTCCGACCGTATGTTCAAGAAGTATTCAGTCGACCTGGTGTGGTGCGGAAAATAAAAAGCCGCCCTCCGCGGGCGGCTTGCTTATGATGCAACGGCTTAACCTTACGCAGCAGCCTCGGCCGGCGCCGGCGGCTGGAACGGCTCGTCGTAGCTGCCGCCATAAATCGATGGCACTTTCGATCCCATGGGCCGCAGGTAGGTCGAGAGCTCGCCGCGATGATGAATACTGTGGTTGCTGAGGAAGCCCAGATAAAGCACGGCCGGCAAATTGAACACGCCATAGAAATTGACCGGCGTCAGCAGTTGCTCCGGCGTCATCGCCGCTATGCTGGCCACGCCCTGCTTCATCCTCTCGTCATACCACGCCACCACTTCAGCCGAAGTTTGCGGCGGATGCTCCGGCGATTCCATCTTGAAATTCAGCCCGGCGATTCCATCCAGAAACTGAACGTCAGTATTAGCGAGATGCCATGCCAACTCTTTCGCCGTTCGCGCCTTAGGATCGGGCTTGTAGCTGGAAGCCGCGTCGGGCACGGCTGCGATTACTTTCTTGGTGATCTCAACTTCACGCGTAATGCCGTCGAGCATCATCGCGCGGTAGCCGAGGGCAAATTCCGGACTCATTCCTTGAGACATTTTTACCTCCTGTGATGGTGTTATGTTTTTTCGATTCTAGAAGCCGAAAGGGGCGCGGTGAGCGCCCCTCGCGTCGATTGCGTTGCCAGCGGATTATACCCCGACCGGCTGCTTGCTGCGCACCGGAACCGGCGTCAGCCAGCCGTGGCGGTCGGATTTCTCTCCATGCACGATGGCGTAGAACTCTTTCTGCAGCGCCTTGGTGATCGGTCCGGTTACGCCCTTGCCGACGTTGATCTTGTCGACAGAACGAATCGGCGTGACTTCCGCGGCGGTGCCGGTGAAGAAAGCTTCGTCGGCGATATAAAGCATCTCGCGCGGAATCATCTGCTCGACGATTGGGATGTTCAGGTCGCGCGCAATCTGCAGCACGGAGTCGCGCGTGATCCCGGGCAGCACTGAGTTGCCCAGCGGCGCCGTGATCAGCTTGTCGCGATGCACCAGGAAAATATTCTCGCCGGAACCTTCGCTGACGAATCCGTTGATGTCGAGCGCAATGCCTTCGACGTATCCGTTGACAACGGCTTCCATCTTGATGAGCTGCGAGTTCATGTAGTTGGCGCCGGCCTTGGCCATCGCGGGCAGAGTGTTCGGAGCGAGGCGCGTCCATGAAGAGACGCACACGTCGCAGCCGTCGGTCTCGCCGCCCAGATATTTCCCCCACGGATAGTTGATGATGTAAACCTCGGTCGGCGAATTGAACGGGTTGACGCCGGCCTCGCCGTATCCGCGAAGAATGATGGGGCGCACGTAGCACGGCCACGCGCCGTTGTGGGCCACGGTTTCGAGCATGCCCTTGATGATCTGCTCGCGCGTGAAGTCCACGTCGATGCGGTAGACCTTGGCCGAATCCAGCAGCCGCTGAATGTGTTCCTGGGCGCGAAAAATCGCCGGCCCGGTGGGCAGCTCGTAGCAGCGAATGCCCTCAAACACCGACGAGCCATAGTGGATGACGTGCGACATCACGTGGATGGTGGCGTCGTCCCAGTTGATGAGCTTGCCGTTGTGCCAGATCTTGTCAGTCTTCTGGATTGCCATGCGGACTCCTTGTGAACATTATAGCGGAGGCGGCTGTCGGCTCTCAGCATTCAGCTGTCAGCTGCGGCCCTACTGTCGCGGAAATGTTCCTGAAGGAACACATCGTCGATTTGTAAAAGTGTTCCTGAAGGAACACCTGTGGAAAAGCGGCAAAAAGTGTCAACACGGCAACCGCATCCGCATGATGGACTTAGGGACGATTGCCGAAATACCGGCAGCAAGTGTGGTCAAAAAGCCACGCTAAAAACGAGCTCTCGAGGTGTAGCGTTTTGAGATTTGGGCGAGTTTTGCGGCCGACTGGTAGCATCACAGTTTGTCGGTGCTGACTAGGAAAACGAGTCGAGCTTCGCTCGACCGGACAGCCGAGGGCGGCTGTCCCCACATGGGCATTTCCCAGGCCGAGGTGTTACTGCGGCGACGGAGCGTGCCACTGCTTCACCAAATTGTGGTGACGAGGTTGGAGCGGCGGATTTGCTGGTCGGCTGTGACCAGAGGCATGCCTTCTACGATGGCGGTGGATGCGATCACGCGGTCGGCTGGGTCTTTGGGGTAGCCAGCCGGCAGGCGGACTGCCAGGGCGGTAATCTCCGGCGTCATGGGCTTCAGGGCAACTCGTGCAACCGTCTCGCGGACGAACGATTCCACGCTGCTTAAAACCTGGAGGCGGCCATTGTGTGCCAGCCACGCCAGTTCCCAAAGAGTGATGGTTGCGATGCAAACTCCCGTGCCCTCGCGGGCGTTGCGGATGGCCTCGCGAGCTTTGGCGGAGAGACGCTTCGGGTCGCTCGCCATCCAGACCAGAACGTGAGTGTCGAGCAGAATCATGTGTGCTTGCATCAGGTTTCAAGGTTGCAAAGTTTCAAGGTTTCAACGAAACGAGTGTCCGGGGTGGAACTTTGAAACCTTGAAACCTTCGAAACTTTGAAACATGGCTCTACTTGCTTTCCCAGTCTTCCAGCGGAGTGACCGGGCCGACGATGTCGCCTACGATTTTTACTTTGCCGGCCATGTAGCCGAAGAGATCGTCCGCCTGCTTCTCGGCCGGGACGAGCTTGGCCACGGGCTTGCCGTGCTTGGTGATCAGGACGGGCTCTCCACTTTGCAGGACCCGGTCCATGACTGCCAGGCATTGGGCTTTGAATTGGCCTGCAGGCATTCGTTTCATGGCGGCACCTCGCTATGGTCATTATATTATGACTATGGGCGGAATGCAAGGTGGGTTCGTGGAGATCGAGGGGAAGTCAAATTCCCCACCCTGTCGCAAAGAGCGCGACAAGGACGGGGCACCCGCATGAATTGAGACGATTTAAGGCCAGATTGTTGCAGAATTCCAGAGAGAATCGAAGTTGTGTAGGAGAGCTGATCTGATATCCGGCCCTGCCTTGATTACGAAGCATTGTTTCTTTCCGAAGCTGTTCAAGCTGGTCCCTAGTATCAGCATCGAGTTTTCGTCGATCAGGTACCTGTCGTGCAGGACATCAGAGGCGGGTTTACGCACCTCGACAGTCTTGCCCTGCGAACTAAACGCCGCGAGTGCTCGGCGTAGGGTAGGCGTGTCGGCGATATGAAACGTTAACAACCGAACCGTCGTTGTCCCTGTACAGGCATCTATGTGTTCCAGTGTGGTTGTGTCAAGATAGGGATCGCAAATACGAAGTGTTCGTCTCAGCGTCGCGAAGAACTCGTGGAGCGTAAAAACGGCGCGCACGGCCTTTGTTGGATTGATGAAAAGCACAGGATTAGTCCCGCTGCTCACGCGTTCTTGCCCAGGCCCCGTAATCGCAAACTGCCACCTCTTGCTTCTCTTTCGTCTCGCTGCTAGGGGGCCATTATCGATGAGAATTGTCTGGATCGTCTTCCAGTGCAACACGATCCCGTGGTTGCTCAATAGGCTTGAGGCGATCTGGCTGGCTGTTAGCCAGTTTGTTCCCGCGGCCTTGCTACCAGACAGCAGCGCGAGGGCCTGTGAGAGCGGCTCTAGGAAGTCCTCAGGGCGTGGGGGTGAACTGTCGCTCATTTTGTCTTGGCGGTTGATTTCTTTCTCCGCCGTTTCTGTTTGGACTTAGGGAAGGTGTTTTCGATCGCCGTCGATCCTGTCCCCGTCACGTAGTACGAATCCTTCTCTCCTGTGCGCGGGGCAATCCATCCCTTCTTGATCGCAGCGGCAATATCACGGTGAGGGTTGCCCGGCGCAGACTCTTTTGCATCCTCGAAGCCCTTCGTCAGGTCGGCCAGGGTGAAGCTTTCCTTATTAGGCTGAGTTTGCAGCAGGAAACTTCCGATCGCCGTCATCTGCTGGGGAATCTTTGTAGCTTTCGTTTCTAGCAGATACTCGCGGACGGATTTGTTTTTAATTGAGTTCGCCTTCCGCTCGACGTTCTTTGTGGCCGTCTCGAGTGTTTCCAATTTGCCGCCGGATAGGACAAGCATGGCGATGCGGTTTGCTAGCTCCTCTGGGATTTGCTTGTCGACGGACAGTCCAGGCCCGCTTAACTTGATCTGGCACTCAGCTTGAGATGACATGCACCGGCCTCCATGGGCTGCGGAATATTTGGGTAAGTATAGAACCGAAACAAAAAAGGGCCGAGGCCTGGTGTGGCCGCGACCCCCTCGCAGTGGGTCCTTTTTTACACCTGTGGGGGAGGGGTGGCAAGGGACTTTTGTGGGGTGGGTGGGGGCACGGGGGTGGGGAGGGTTCGTGGTTGGGGTTCAAAACCTAAACCTTAAGTCAAAGGCGACGGACAGGAGTGTCCGTCCTACATAACTCTGGATGACAAAGTAAGAGCTAGCGGCCCGATACGACCGGGCCGCCGGACAGCCGAGGGCGGCTGTCCCCACATGGGTTGTGGTGGAGCGCTGCGTGTTAGCTGACGGCTGACAGCTGAGAGCTGGCTACTGTCCCGGAGTCAGGCTGGCTTTTATCGTCGCGGTTGGCAGTTCGTCGCCGCGGAAGTAACGGGGATTGTTTTTCGAGGCGTCTTTCGAGTCGGGGACTGGTTTGAAGTTCGCGGCTTTCATTTCGGGCATGGCTTCGTAGGGCTTGCTGTAGTCGTTGGCGGCGTTCCAGAAGAGGAATCCGATGCCGCCTTTGGCGCGGGCGGTTTCTACCTGAATCTTTATGTATTCGGGGGAGTAGGTCTTGGTGCGCCAGCGGAAGGCTTGCAGCCAGGGGCGGATTACTACGCCGGTGGTGAGGTCTCCGTTGGGGTGGGTTATGAGCTCGAAGCGTTGCATGGATTCGCCGATGAAGTGGGCGGGCTTGTCGCCGGGGTGGGGGATGTTGTCCATGCCGAAGAAGTGGCTGGGGTAGATCATGGGGCTGAGCACGTCGCAGTAGTGGGCCATGCCGACGATGTCTTGTCCGGTATGGGAGAGATCGACCTGGCGCTGCCAGGCCATGACTCCGAAGACGTCGAGGCTCAGGAGCACGCCGGTGGGGTGGAGTTCGGCGTAGGCCTTCTTCAGGAAGGCGGTGATTACGTCGGTACGCTGGGGGGCGGTGGGTTTCGCGGCGGCGTGATGTGCTGATTTCTGGGCCCGTGGCGATCCTGTTGACTGCTGTGGCGGGGCCGGGTCTCGTAGGGTCCCTCCCCCTGCGCTTTGCGCAGCGGTCGGGATGACATCGTCACTTTTTCCGGTGACATCACTTTTGGCAGAGGTGGTCGTGGCTGCGGGAGCGGCTTGTGATGCGGCTGGCGCGTCCTGCGCTTCGACTGGTTGGTCTTTTTGGAAGACGAAGGCAGCGTCTTTTTGGTCGCCTTCGGCGGGGAATCTTACGTAGTCGAACTGGATTTCGTCAGCGCCTAGCTGGGCTACGTGTTTGGCCAGGGCGATGTTGTAGTCCTGCACCTGGGGGTTCGAGGGATCGGTCCAGACCAGCTTGCCGTTTTCGCGCCAGGGCTGTCCGGTTTTGCGGGAGTGGACGGCCAGGTCGGGATGCTCGACTACCATGCGCTCGTCGCGGAAGATGGCGATGCGGGCGATGGCGTGCATGTTTTGCTGGTGCAGGAAACGGACGAGCTTGGGAACATCGTGAATATAAACTTTGTGCTGGCCGAGCAGCGGATGCTCGAAGGGAATGTTGACGCTGCCGTCGGAATCCTTGATGTCGAAAACTACGGCGTTGCCTCCGACTTCGCGCCAGTGGCGGATGATGCGGAGTCCGTGGTCGCTGGCGGCCATTACTCCGGTGAGGTAGATGGCGCGGACTTCGAAATCTCTGGGGACGGCGATGGTTTTCTCGGTAATGGGCGCGGCGAGGATTCCCGGGATGATGATGGTCTCGTTGGCTTTGAGGATATTGCTGGCGTCGGATTTATGATTCGCGGCGCGGATGGCGTCGGCGAGTTGGGACGACGTTAAGTAAGAAGTTTTGCCGAGGTAGCGGCGGGCGATGGTCGGGATGGCTTCTCCACGCTTCGCGGTGTAGACTTCGGTGCCCGGCGCGGCGGTGGACTGCGCGGGGATGTCCGCGGGCTTCGGTGACGCTGAGATGGTGGCGCTTACGGGGTGTAGTTGCGCGGATTGTCCGGCCGGCGATGTGGCGACGGCGGGCTGCGCTTGTGTCTGGGGCTGGGCCGCTTGCGCTGATGATGAGTGCGAGTTCAGCTGCCAGGCGGCTGAACCGAAAAGAATGCAAGAGACTGCAGTGATGGTGAGAACAGACGAGCGGCCCAAGGTTCCTCCCCGAAAAAGCTTTCCCGATTGCGATATTAGCTTCAGCTTAAGGTGACTGCTAGTTACGGCTGGCCAGACACGATTGACTCTCTATGTTCGCCGGTCGATTAGATGTTGTCTGGAAGAGGACGGATATGGATTCCGTGGTTCGTCTCGCTGGAATCGAAGGCGGGGTCCGTTTGAGCCGGGGTCGTGGTTGGGGTCTGGGAGACTTGTCGTCTCATTTGGTGGCTGGGTCCCACCCTGGTCGCAAAGAACGCGACTAGGATGGGGCAGCCTCGGCGGGTTTCGTCCGTCACCTCGGGCGGGTTTCTTGCTCATCCACCAAGCTTGAGTTTTGAGGGGGGTTACTGGTTTCTTCCTTGATGGTGCAAAGTATTTCTCTTTGGGGGTGTGCGGTTCTCGGCCGGGGGGCTGGTAAGGGGCTTCGATCGGCGCTAAGTCTAAATAGACAGAGGAGTTCCAGATTGGGTCGATTTGCGGGCGGCGGTGGCGAACCGCTTGCTTATTCCATATCACCTAGGCACGCCGTTGTGATGATCGGCGGGCCAGATGACGGGGATCCGATTCAGGTTCAACAGACTGGTTCCGGAGAACGGGGGCGAAAAGGGTGAAACAGCCCGTAGTAATCCCCGTAACTTCCGGAAAAAACGTGGTAAAGAACCGAAAGAACTGGTAAGAAGACTGGTACTTGAAAGGAACAACGTCCGGTGATGCGGGCGACGACCCTATGAGAACGAATCTTGCCACAGTGCTGGATCCGAACCGCCGCAGCAGCGATGCGGGAGAATTTGAAGCTTCGCTACGCCGCCGGATTGTTGGTCAGGAGCAGGCAGTTGAAAAAGTGGTCCAGATCTACCAGATGTTTCTGGCGGGATTGAATGCGCCGGGGCGTCCGGTAGGCAACTTGCTATTTCTGGGGCCGACGGGATCGGGCAAGACGCGCGTGGTCGAGGCCATGGCGGAGTCGTTGTTTGGCGACGCACGGGCGTGCATCAAGATTGACTGCGCTGAGTTCCAGCATTCGCACGAAATTGCGAAGCTGATTGGCTCGCCTCCGGGATACTTGGGGCATCGGGAGACGCATCCGCTGCTGACGCAGGAAGCGTTGAACCAGTGGTACACGGAGAAGCTGAAGCTCTCGATTCTGCTGTTCGACGAAATCGAAAAGGCCAGCGACTCGTTGTGGCAACTGCTGCTGGGAATTCTGGACAAGGCTACGCTGACGCTGGGGGATAACCGGCGCGTGGATTTGTCGCAGTGCATCATTATCCTGACCTCGAACCTGGGCGCGGGAGAGATGACGAACCTGGTGGAGGGTGGACTGGGCTTTGCGCCCAAGATTGTGGAAGTGGACGAGTCGTTCGACGACAAGATTCAGCGTACCGCGGTGGAAGCGGCGCGGCGCAAGTTTACGCCGGAGTTCATGAACCGCATCGACAAGACGGTAGTGTTCAAGACTTTGCGCGACGAACATCTTTCGCAGATTCTGGATATCGAACTGGGCATGGTGCAACAGCGCGTGCTGATGGCGGCGGGCGCCAACCAGTTTGTGTTCAACTGCACGGCGAAAGTGAAAGAATATTTGCTGAAGGAAGGCACCGATCCGCGGTATGGCGCGCGGCACCTGAAGCGCGCGATTGAACGGAACCTGGTGTTTCCGCTGGCCAATCTGGTGGCCACCGGGCAGGTGAAGCTGGGCGACTTCGTGCGCATCGATATGGCTTCCGAGGGCAAGATGATTTTCGTGAAAGAAGCCGAGAACACGATGGCTCCGGTGCTGCTGGAACGCTATGGGGCGGCCGCTGCGGCGCAACCCGCGGTGCGGGCTGCGAAGACCGCAGTTAATAATCGCAGGGACTTTGGGACGCCAGGGCCCTCGGTGGCGGAGAGTAAGTGAAAGCTTTTAGCTTTTAGCTTTTAGCTCTTAGCTTTTGGCTAGGAACAAAACCAATTTTCTTCTCGCTTGACCGCATCTCGCGAGTCGTATGGGGTACTCGATGGCGCCGGATTTTTCCGGCGCCTATTTTTTGGGGGGGGATTGTTTGAGGACGTTCGGTTTCGCGGCAGCGGCGCGAAAGCTTGAACGGCAAAATTCTCACTTCTCACGGCAAATTCCCCGCTTCTCGCAAAGAACACGAGAAATGGGGCACCCGGGCACCCGGTATGCGGTCACGGAATGCCTTACGTGGTTCGGGCGCGGATGTGGTAGGGATGCTTCGACTTCGCCGGGAGGATCGCTTTGCGATCCTTCCGGCTGCGCTCTGCATGACAGGGCGTTTAACGCTGCGTTAGAACGTTAGCCTCGCGGCTAGTTGTCCGATGCGCGGGGTGGCTCCGCGGAAACTGCCGGTCGTCGTGATTTGGCCGAAGGTGGAACCGTTGATATTGGTGGCGCCGTCGAGGACGTGGGTTGCGCGAACTCGGGATGATTCAGGGCGTTGAAGAATTCCAGCGCGAAACTCCAGGCTGACGGCTCGGTGATAGCGGTGGTTTTGGCGAGGGCGATGTCGAAGTTGGTGAGGTCGCGGTCCGCGAAGCTGTTGCGGCCGCAGGCCGTAGGTGCGGTCGGCGGGATTGTTCACAGGATCGAGCTGCGGGAAAGCACGGGTTGCCGCCTTCGTAGTAGGCGTTGTTCTCCAGGGGAATATTGGAAAAACTGTTGGGATCGAAGATAGAAGTGGCCGGTGACTGGCGTAGTTCGTGGAGATCTGGCAAGTTCGCCGTTGGCCGTCGCTGCCGTAGATGATTCGGGATTGATCGTGGTCAACTTCTGCGGGTTGAAGGTTCGGATCGGGCCGACGACGGCGGCGTTGGAGAGAAAGGATCGCCAGCGCCGGAGGTTCCGGGGTTGGTCGGATCAGTTGTGTCGCGCAAGCCTGCGCCGAATGTCGAAAGGAAATCCGGTGCGCCAGGTCACGATGGGATAGAGGCTCCAGCCCTTGGTCAGGCGCTTCGGACCCCGCCCCAGATGCGATCGAAGGGCAAATCCCAGCCGCCACTGAAGCTGATGCGGTGGCGGACATCGCTGTCTGCCGAAGCGTAGAAAAAATCGGGGCTGTAAGCGGGCACCGGAGTCGTTGCGCTGCGCGAAAGCCCGGAGGCGTTATCCAGATTGTGAGCGTAGGTGTAGGCGAAAGTGTAATAGGCCGGTGCCCAGCTTGGAACTCTTGGGCTGGCGGGTGAGGCTGGCTTCGAAAGCGTTGTAGTTGGCGTTCGACACGTTCTGGAATTCGGGAAGCTGGCCGAAGCAGCCCGGAACAACTGCTGTCGAGCGCACGGTTGGTGGTTCCCAGCACCATGGGATTGATGTCTTTCAGCGAGGTCAGTCCGTGTGCTGAGCTGCCGACGTAGTTGGTTTCGAGAACGGTGTCGGCGAAGAGATTGTGTTGCAGGCTCAGGTTGTACTGGTAGACGTAGGGCGTGCGCAGGTGCGGGTCGACCATGATAGACGAAGCCGCTGCTGTTGATCGGCAGGAACGGCGTGAAATCAACATTGGGCGCGGGCGGGCGGAAGGGAAATGTATTGGCTGCACCTGCGGCCACGAACGGGTTGGTCATATAGTTCAGCGGCGCCGTCTACCGGCGAAGCCAACAGTGTTGAAGAAAAGACCCGCGTTGCCGACAAAAGGCGGCTTGGCCGTTGAACTGGAGGTTGTCTTCGCCTTTCAGAATGTCGTAGAAAACGCCGAAGCCGCCGCGCAGGCTGGTCTTGCCACTGCCGGTTGGGTCCCAGGCAAAACCGAAGCGCGGCGCGAAGTTTTTCTTGTCGGGAAAGTTGGTGCCTTTGGGAGCGCCGGGATCGCCGGGAAACACCAATCCCAGCGGAGCATTTACAAACCGCTGTGACTGTTCTCCCGGAATCACTGAAAACGTGCGGCCCTGGGTGTCAGCTTTCGGCGTGTTGTATTCGTAGCGCAGGCCGAGGGTCAGGACCAGATTCTTGCGCAGCGTGCCACTCGTCCTGTCCGAAGACGTACGTGCTCTTGCTGCGGATGTTGGAGGGCGCCAACGCGCCCTGGAAATAGGCGTCCGCGAATCCCAGCAGAAAATCGGCGTAAGGATTTCCCGATGCGACTGAACTGCTGCCCGGTAATAAAAGTCGAACTCTCCGTTGGTGTAATAGTCGTAGACCAGATTCTCCTGATACGGAGAGAATCCGGCTCCGAACTTCCAGTTGTGTTTTCCGCGGGTCCAGGAAAGCGCATCGGTCCAGGAAAAAGTGTTTTCCACATAGCGCGTGGGACCGTTCTCGCTGGGGCCAAATTGAAAGCCGGTGTCGAAGAATATATTGGTGGGACCGGTGGCAAGGTCAGGCGTGATGCCGATGCCGAGCGCTGGGCCGGTGGGCAAGTGCTTGGCCGGAACGTCCTGCGAGAAAGTTGCTGCGATGGGTCACAAAGTGGAACTCGTTCAGCAGCGTTGGCGAAAAGATGCGCGTGTAGCCGATGTTGGTGAAGTAGTAGTTGGCTGTAGTGCTGACTGGGGAAGCCGGGAACAGTAGCGTAGGGAAAAGGGTTCAGAGTAACAGCTGTGCGATTCCAGCCAATGGTAGCGGAGATCTTGTCTTTCGCGCTGAGGTTGAAGTCGAACTTGCTGGTCAGTTCGTCGCGTTGTTCGTCTGCTCCAGCGAGGTGGAGAACAACCCAGAGCAAATCCGAGTCGAATGCAAACCGTCGGGTTGTCGGGGAGGTCGTAATCAAGCCGGCATTGATGTAAGCCTGGGCACGGGGTTGATCTTGGTGGGGTCGATAATCGCCTGCGCTGCGTGGCCGAGTTGGAGTTGCGAAATACGGATTCTGCTGCAAGAACGCGGCGACATTCGGATCAGGAGATCCGGCGGCGATTGCGCAGGTCGGCCGTCAACGGTATCGATTGCGAGAAATCTCCCTGTAACTTCTGCGGGCGTGAAAACCGGGATCTCGACGTCGGGCACAGCCTGAATCTGTCTCTGTGCCCTGATAGCGAGGAAGAAGAAAGTCTTGTCCTTGACGATGGGTCCGCCGAGAGTGCCCCGTACTGATTGCGTTTGAGGTCGAGCCGCGGAATGCCCATGCTGGAATGTTGAAAAAGTCGTTGGCGTCGAGCACCCGGTTTCTGAAGAACTCGAAGGCGCTGCCGTGAATTTGGTTGGTGCCTGATTTGGTCACGACACTGATGATGCCGCCGCCGTTGCGTCCATACTCGGCGGTGTAGTTGCTGGTGAGCAGGCGGAACTCGGCGATGGCGTCGGGATTGGGATCGAGAAGATTGCTGTTATCGAGAAGATCGTTGTTCAGTCCGCCATCGAGCAGAAAGGTCACCGAATCGGTGCGTCCGCCGGCGATGCTGTAGTTGCCGGCGCCGCCGTTGTCGTCGTTGCTCTCGGTGACGCCGGGTTGGAGCAGCGCGAGATCGAGCATGTCGCGGCCATTCAGGGGCATGTTGGTGAGAGCGCGGCCGGTAACCGACTGGCCCAGGGTCGCGTTGACGGTCTCGACGGGAGCGGCTTCGGCGCCGACTTCGACTGTCTGGCTGGTGGTTCCGACTTGCATCGTCAAGTCGATGCGCAGCGCCTGGTTGATGAGCAGTTTATGCTCCGCGCTGATCACGGTGCGAAAGCCGTCACGTGCTCGCCGTGACTTTGTAGTTCCCGATCGGCAAGGCCAGAACCTGAAAGTAGCCGTCATGGTCAGTGGTGGCTTCGCGGCTGATTTGGGTGGCAGTGTTGGTGACGGTGATCTGCACTCCGGGATCACGGCTCCGCTGGAGTCGGAAATGGTGCCGATGATTCTGGCGGTAGCTTCCTGAGCGGGGCAGAGGCCGGGGAGGAACGCAAGGAGAGCGAGAGTGGCGACGGAGATGCGCGAAGCTATTCTACGGGCCGTTTTCATGGGGAATCGTGTCATGAGGGATCCTGTTGCGACTTGGGTCTATGTTAGGGGTGGTGAGCGTGCATCGTCAAAACAGGGCACGTTCTCCGGGATGTGTGCCTCCAAAAAATGCACGACTACAAGTTTATTGAGGATGGGTAGCTGGCTTATTTGGACGCGTTTCGGGTGGTGTAGGGATGCTTCGACTACGCCGGGAGGATCGCTTTGCGATTCTCCCCGGCTACGCTCAGCATGACAAGGGGCGTGAGTGCGGTCTTGGTAACGGGCCGCGGTCTATTTCTGGGCGGTCTGCGCCAGGTCGTTCTTCATGACGCTGACTTCTACGCGGGTGCCGCTCATGCGCTCGGCGGACGGGTTGCCGAGGGCGAGAACGTACATGCGGTAGGTGGGGATCTCCTGGTTCAGCACCAGGTAACGGACGACGGCGTCCGCCATTTTGCGGGAATTGGCGATGGCGGCCTGGCCTTTACCGGAAGAGAAGCCTTGCACTTCAAGGATGTAACCGTGCTGGCCCTTGAGTTGGGCGGCGACCTGGTCGAGCGCGTCCTTGGCTTCTTTGCTCAAGGCGGTCTGGCCGGGGCGGAAATGAAGCTCGGTCTGCGCGCCGGACTTGTATTGATCGAGATTGCTGACGGTGGTTTCGTCGGCGGAGACGCGTGTGTCGAGCTTGGCGACGGTCTGATGGGCCATCTCGGGCTTTATTGGCGGCGTCGGTGGCGTGCTGATCGGCGAGGGTAACTTTTTCTGAAGCCAGCTGGAGACCATGCTGGGCACGCGCGTCGACGTCGCGGGATCATTTTCTGATGGGAGGCGGTGATCTCATCGAGTTCTTTCGACACGATCGCGGATGGGCTGCACATGCCGCCTGGACATATTCCTTGGTGGCAAATGGGTGCATCAGGAGCGCGGCCAGGCCGGGCTCGTCGCCGTCCCAGAAGTCCGGAGGGTTAGGAGAATCCAAGTGCTCTGGCGCGGGCGCGGTCTGTGCTGAAGCTGTGGCTTGCGTGCTGGTCGAGTTGGCTTGCTGCGCGAGTGCGGGAAGCGCAAGAGCTGTGGATAAGAGCAGAGCGACGAACAGGCGATTCTTCATAACATCTCCGAAGTTCGGTGAACTTTAGCGGGCACTATTGTAGCGCTGAAAGTGGGTTTTTCGACAATAAAATCGCGGGGAAGAGGCTATTTTTGGGGTGTTTTGGGGGGTGGCGTTCCTCGGAAGGTAAAACCCCGTGTCTCGCAAAACCGGCGAGACTTGAGTACCCACGTGTCCCTAATTCAAGCCTTCTGGTGAGACTTGAGCAGGAGATAGGCTGCTACCAGAATAGCCAGGCAGGTCAGGCCGCTCCACAGGTTGACGATGGGGGAGAGCCAGGTTTGGATGGTGGCGATGGTTACGAGCACAAGAAGCCGAGCGGGGACCCCCAGTTGCCGAGCGGAGAGCGCAGAGGCAGGGCGGCGAGTTGTTGCGGGGACTGGCGGCGGCGAAAGCGGATATGGGCGGCGAGGGAAACCGGCCGGGCGGAGAATCATCCCAGTGAAGGCAGCGCCGATGAGATAGCGGAAGGCATTTTGCGGAGCCCAGAGTGCAAGCGCTAATGCGACGAGAATTCCGTAGGAGGAAGCTACGACCGCGAACTGCGGCGAGCCGGAGTGGTTCACGCGGCCGAGGCTGGCCGGGGCCCATCCTGTGCGAGACAGAGAGAAGAGAATGCGGGAGCCGGCGTAGAGGGCGGCGTTGGCTCCGGAGAGTGCGGCGGAGAGTACGACGAAGTTCATCAGGCCGGGAGCGCGGGGGATCTTGGCGATGCGGAAGACGCTGACGAACGGACTTTCGGTAGACTCCCGCGTGGTTCCAGGGCATGACGCCTGGCAGAACGACCATGGCGCCAACATAGACGAAGGTCAATATAAGAAATGTGAGCCAGACGGCGCGGGGAGTGTCTTTGGCGGAGCGCGATTCGCCGGTAGTGACCGCGACCATTTCGACTCCGCCGAAGCTGTAGATCGCGAAGGTCATGGCGAGGAGCGGGGAGAGCGGGCCGTTGGGGAGCAATCCGCCGTGGGCGCGGTATTGCGGGGCGACGTGGCCGCTGAACAGGAGAAGCGCGCCGATCACGATGAAAGCCAGGATGGTGAGCACCTTGACCATGGAGAGCCAGAACTCGAAGCGTCCATAAGAGGCGACGCTGCGCAGATTCACCGTGAGCAGCAGCGCCCCGAAAACGAGAATCCAGATATAAGAGCGCACGGACGGAAACCAGTAGGCCATATAGGTGGCGGCGCG
>CAWJVI010000004.1:0-1662969 GCA_963846245.1 uncultured Acidobacteriaceae bacterium
CCGTGTGTGCGTCCCTCCCCCCGGGTCGACGGGACGCGCAGAAAGCGGGGGTACGTGGAACGTCTGAAAGGAACCGTCAAGTGGTTCAATAACGCAAAAGGATACGGCTTCATCGGCCGCGCCGATGGGCCCGACGTTTTTGTTCATTACAGCGCCATCACTTCTGAGGGATACAAGAGCCTGCAGGAAGGCGACCCGGTAGAGTTCGAGATCACCGAAGGCGCAAAAGGACCGCAGGCAGCGAACGTCAGCAAGGCCACCTAGAGCCGCTTGCCAGGTTTCAAAGCTTTGGAGTCACGGGAGACGTCGCCGCCCAGAAACGACTTCAGGCCTTTACCGCGCGAGCTGCTTCGCCGGAACTAGCCCTCATTGGCCTTTAACCATCGATCCGCATTCACTCGTATCCATGTTTTCTATGACTTCCATCAGCACGAAGCCATCCATTTATCTTGCCCTCTTCACGATGGTCATGTGCCTTCCATTGTTACTCAGCTACAACGTGAAATTCGGGCCCTTCCCATCGGGTCTTGTCTATGCACTCGGCCTGGTCTTGGTCCGTCATCAGCTACTTCTCCGTGTCCGCCGCTTCTAGCCGCCGATGCATCGTGACGGGATGGATCTTTTGACGACGAGGGGCTGTCGACTTGCGCATCGCTTTTTCTCCTCGTCGCCGCTGAAGCGACTCGTTCTTCGAATCGTCGGGGAACCGTAGTCATCTTAAATAATGGTCGGCGTCACGATTGAAACACGCACAGTTCCACTGCAATTTAAGCCCAAGTTCGAAGCTTCGACTCATTTAATCTCGGCTCTACATCCACATGGATAACAAAGCTATCGCCGGCGTTCTTTACGAAACGGCCGACCTGCAGGAAATCGACGGGCAGGATTCTTTCCGCATCCGCTCTTATCGGAATGCAGCGCAAGCCATCGAAAATTCGCCGCAGCAGATGAAGGACATCATCACCGACCCCGCACAAGTGCTGGCCATCCCCGGCATCGGCAAGAAAATGCTGCTGAATGTGCAGGAACTTCTTAAAGACGGAAAACTCACCGCTCACGGTGAACTGCTGCAGAAATATCATCCCTCGATGCTGCAGCTCCTCAAGATTCAGGGGCTCGGTCCGAAGACGATTGCCCTGATCTGGAGCGCTTACCAGGTCAGCGACGTGGATGGCGTCGAGAAGCTCGCCCGCGAAGGCAAGATTCGCGAACTGCCGCGCATGGGCGAGAAGCACGAAGCGAAATTGCTCAAGGCCATCGAAGACTACCGTCGCGTCAGCGGACGCTTCCTGATCGACGCCGCCGAAATCGAAGCCGAGAAACTCACGGCATACATCCACAAGTTTCCGGGAATCGAAAAAATTACGCCCGCCGGTTCGCTGCGCCGCGGCCGCGAAACCGTCGGCGATCTCGACATTCTGGTCACCGGCCCGGCCTGCGCTTCCGAAGAAGGACGCCAGAAAGCCATCGCCTACGTCGCGCAGTTCCCGCCACTGATGGACGTCATCGCCAGCGGCGACAACAAAATCAGTTTTCACCTGCGCAGCGGAATGCAGGTCGATGTCCGCCTGCTTCCTCCCGATTCTTTCGGCGCGGCAATGCAATATTTCACAGGCTCGAAGGCGCACAATGTGGCACTCCGCCAGCGCGCGTTAAAAATGGGATACACCCTCAATGAATACAGCCTGGCCACGCTCGAAGGCGAGAAGCCGGTCGCCGGAAAAACGGAAGAAGAAATCTACGCGAAGCTGAATCTCGACTACATCCCTCCCGAGATTCGCGAAAATCTCGGCGAGATCGACGCCGCCGAAAAACACACGCTGCCCAAATTGATTACGCAGGAAGATATTCAGGGCGACGTCCACATGCACACCGTGGAAACCGACGGCCGCAATACCATCGAAGAAATGGCCGAGACCGCCAAGGCACGCGGCTACAAATACATGGCCATAACCGACCATTCCAAAAACCTGGCCTTCGCCAACGGCCTCGACGATAAGCGCGCCGTCGCGCATATCGCGCGCATTCGCGCGGCCGGCAAGAAAATCGACGGCATCACAATTTTCGCCGGCATCGAAGTCGACATTCTCGCCGACGGCGATCTCGATCTCTCCGACGACGTGCTGGCCCAGATGGATCTCGTCATCGCCAGCGTGCATTCCGTTTTCAATCAGGACTCGGACAAAATGACCGAGCGTCTGCTGAAAGCCATCGAGAATCCGAACACTTCAATCATCGGACATCCCACCGGCCGCATCCAGTTACGCCGCGAAGCCTATGCGTTCAACATGACCGCCGTTCTGACTGCGGCGGCCAAACATAAAGTTGCGATGGAACTGAATTCCTATCCCGACCGCCTCGACCTCAACGACGTTCACCTGCGCCAGGCCAAACAACAGGGCGTGAAAATCGTGATCAACACCGACTCCCACCACACCTCGCACATGGAAAAAATCCGCTACGGCATTCTGCAGGCCCGCCGCGCCTGGCTCACAAAAGATGACGTCCTCAACACCCTCCCCGCCCAGAAATTCGCAAAAGCGATGAAGCACGGCTGGTGACATTCGTCCCATGCTGGTTCCATCCTGGTTCCGCAATTTGGAAAATAAATCGCCAGTCTGCTGCGGGAACCATCCGCCGCATTAGAATGCGCACTTCTCCGCGAGGTGGTCACGACTCATGTGGATCTACGCTCAGAAAACCGGCGCTCTGCTCCGAAACGGCCAGGCCGCGGGTACAGGCTACTCCGGATTCGATAACGGCAAGAACAATCCCGCGATGCAGGCCGTCCCCAATGTCGGCCCCATCCCGCAGGGCACGTGGACCATTGTCGGTCCTCCGTTCAACTCGCCCGATCACGGTCCATACGTGTTGCGGCTGGAGCCCCGCGCCGGCACCGACCTGTTCGGCCGCAACGGCTTCCTGATGCACGGTGACTCGATCGAAGCGCGCGGCTGCGCTTCCCGCGGATGCATCATCCTGCCCCGCGCGACTCGCGAACTGGTTTGGCAAAGTGGAGATACCGTTCTCGAAGTCGTGGCCGAATTCCAGATAGATCAAGACTTGCCCGAAGCCGCGAGTGCGTAGCCGCCAATCTCAGCGTAAAATCGGCATCAGGAAACCCTATGCCTGATGCGACCTCTGGCGTTCCCGCCGGCAAGCCTCCTGTAAATCCGTCCGCAACTTCGTCCGTGCCGCCGCCACCGAAACCTCCCGCCGCGCACACCATTAACATCGGCGACTGAATTCGGCACTGCGAAACGAAATCTGCCGCCTGCGAAAATCGTTCTGCTCGCGATCGGCGCGGTGCTAGTTGTGGTCGCCATCGCTTCGGTGATAAAGCGCCCGAAGCCACAGGGCTCGGGCTCGCTCGACAATGTGGTGCCGGTCGAAATCCAGGGACAGAGTTCCACCATGGTCGCTCTCACGTTCACCCTCAGAAATACCAGCGAGAAATTTTTTACGTGCACGAAATCCAGGCCAAACTGAAAACCGGGGACACGGAATCGACCAGCGAAGCCGTATCCGCCGTGGATTTCCCTCGTTACTTTGAGGGCTTCCCCGCCCTCAAGAACGGCGCCCAGCCCCCGCTCGTCCCTGAGGCCAAGTTGCAGCCCGGCGAAGAAGTGAAGCGAACCGTGATCGTGGTGTTCCCCGTAGACCTGCAGGCTTTTTACGGCGCCAGTCGGTGAGCGTGGTCATCCAGCCGTATGACCAGCAGGTGCCCGTGACGTTAACGCGGTGAAGGAAGAACAAAGGCATCAACCACAAAGGACACGATCCATTTCAGAAGTCAGATTGCAGATCGCAGATTGAAAACCATTCGGCTTCGACTTTCAATCTGAAATCATAAATCTGAAATCTGACTTTCTTATCACGGGGAGATTCCCCGGCAGGGCTTCCCTTCGTGTAACTTAGTGTCCTTTGTGGTAAGGATGTTGAATTGCCCACCCCCCGCGCCACCCTCGATTGCGCTTCCATCGTGAATCAAGCAAACTGTTGGCATGAAACGAACTCGCAATTCTGTCCGCTCCGCTTTCCTCCTGATTCTTATTCTTCTGTTCACCGTTTTCACCGCCAGCGCGGCGCCGCGCTCGGGTAAATATCTCGTTTACGTCGGCACCTACACCGGCGAAGGCACGAAGAGCAAAGGCATTTATGCTTTCCGCTATGACGCCGCAACCGGGCAGGTCACGCCGCTGGGCCTGGCTGCCGAGACCACGAACCCGTCGTTCGTGGCCGCGCACCCGAATGGGAAGTTTCTTTATGCGGTGAACGAAGTGGGCGACTACAAGGGCCCGAACAGCGGAGGCGTCAGCGCTTTCTCGATCGATCGTGCAACGGGCAAGCTTACTTTCCTGAACGAACTGCCGTCTCGCGGCGCCGATCCCTGCTACATCACCGTGGATAAGACCGGAAATTCGTGCTGGTCGCTAATTACACTGGCGGCAGCGTGATCGTATATCCCATCCTCGCAGATGGACGCCTGGGTGAGGCTTCCGCGTTTGTGCAGCACACCGGCCACGGCCCGAACGCCGAGCGCCAGGAAGGACCGCACGCCCATTCGATCGATCTCTCACGCGACAATCGCTTCGCCTTCGTCGATGACCTCGGCCTGGACGAACTGCTCGTCTACAAGTTCGATGCCGCCAAGGGATCGCTCACTCCGAACGATCCGCCGTTCGCCAAGCTCGACCCTGGAGTGGGGCCAAGGCACTTCGCGCTTCGCCCCGATGGCAAGTTCGCCTACGTGGTCACTGAAATCGGGCGCAACGTAACGGTGTTTTCGAATGACGCGTCTAAAGGAAAGCTGCAGCGCTACAAACGATCACGACTCTGCCTGCGAATTTCACGGGGCGCAACGATGATGCGGAGATCGAGGTCCTCCCCTCCGGCAAGTTCCTCTATGCCTCGAACCGCGGGCACGACAGCATTGCGGTGTTCGCCATCGATTCGCGGAAAGGTACGCTCACTACAGTCGAGATTACTTCCACGCAAGGCAAGGAGCCGCGCAGCTTTGAAATCGATCCGACGGGGACGCTGCTGTTCGCCGCGAATCAGAAGTCAGACAACATCGTCGTGTTCAAGATTGACGCGAAGACCGGGAAGCTCACGCCTACGGGGCAGGTTCTGGACGTAGGATCGCCGGTATGCGTGAAGTTCGTAGCGGTTGACTGAGGCCGAGTAGGCGGAGGCAGCGGCGAGCCGCCAGTTGATTCTCAATGACGAAGGACTGTGCACACTCGAGGGGCGTGTGGTCTTGAAGGGAGCGGTATAATTTACGAATGAACATCGACGAACGGCTGGAAAAACTCACTGAGCGGCACGAGGCCCTGACCCAGAGCGTCCAGTCGCTCACTCGCGACATCCACGATATGCGCGGCCTCGTCAACGAGATCGCGCATGGTACCGCGCGGCTATTGCACGTCGTCGAGGCTCACGAGCATCCGCTCGACAGCCACGATAGTCGTCTCGACAACCTGGAAGGTTAGCGCCGGGAGCCCTGCCTAGGTGCCGTCACGAATTTGCTATTCCGCTCGCTTCAGGAAATGGCTCACGCTGCGATTTGCGGGCTCGCTGGAAGCCGGAAAGATCGTTGGCTGAGGTATGGATCGCGCTGTTTTGTACGGGCGGCATGAGTTGGCTAAATCGGTTTAACTTAGCGGATGTAAATTGCTGATTACAATGTTTTTACTGGTGAAGTTTTACACACGGTCCAACTGGCCGCTGACTCGCTCCGAACAGCCCGTTCGGAGCCCTTGCACCATATCTGGTGCAATGCGGAAAGGCCCGACTGGAAAAACGTTGGGAGCCCGCCCCTATTGTTTGCATCTTGAATGGCCTTTGACGGCACGGTGAACCAGGCGGTGACGAACCGGTCAGCACGACGGCAAAATAACACCGGTGCGCAGCACGATCTGCAGCAGAACGTGCCACGCGCCCGCGAAAAGCATTTCGTTTAATTCGCGGTCACCGGTACAGGAGCGTTCTTCGGAGTGCTCAGGTATCCAGTGGCTTTGTTCTTGTCCACGCTCCAAACCACGAGCTCAAACAGCATGTGCTCGCGTCCGGAATAAAACTGGATGGGCTCGGCGACGTTGCGATCTTTCTTTTCAATCGTCTTGTCGTCGGCGGTTACGTCGAGCGTGAACTTGCCTTTCTTGACGTCGGCCTTCTTCAGTTGCAGGCCAACCGTGGAGACCATCTGCTGTTTCGCGCCGCGGACCAGCGTGAACTCATAGTAGTTGCGGTCGCCCTTGTGTTTCAGGATGTCGAGATCGCCGGCGGTCTTCGCGATCAGGCCACTCTGCAGTCCGAGGTCGCCCCGCGTGGTTTCCAGTTTTGCTTTCGTAGCTTCGAGATCGGCTTTAGTGTTGGAGAACATCCGTCTTCACTCCCCCACATCCGTCTTTACTCCGGTGACGTCACCGGCCACCGCGTTGATGGCTGCCTTCTGCTCTTGCTGTTGCTTCTCGAGGCGGCCCATTCTGCCTTCTGTTCCGCCAGCAGTTGGGCGACGCGCTCGGCTACATCTTTCTTAGTAAGCCCGACCTGGCGCTCGATGGTTTCCTCAGTGGCTTCCGCGCCCTGCATGCGGTTTTGTAACTCGGCAACCTGGTTGTGGCTCGCTTCCAGATCTTTGTTGAGCTTTTCCACGTGGGAATACATGGCGTAGTGCGCGTACGCGGACGCAGCTACAAACAAAACCGCCAGCAGGGTGAGCAACCACTTGCCTGCGTTGGAATGCTCCTCTACCTGAATGTGTTCGCCTTCGTCGGACATATAGACCTTTCCTCCAGAAAAACTTGAGATGGATTGCAGGGTATGGTTTGCTGTTCGGACTTGTTGTTTCAGCGACTATTGTTTAGCAGGACGACAATCGGTGTCAATTAGCCAAACTGGCTCGTTCGGACGCGACCACGCGCGGGCTATCGCTCCCGAAGGGCCAACGCTTCTTCGAGCGCAGGCACTGGGTTGTGACGCAGCGCCTCGACCTGGCCTGCGGACGTTTTCGCAAACTTGTTCGCAAGTTTGTTCTCCGCCTTCTCTGCAATCAGCGCCTCGGGCGGCTTTCCGCCGGGGACCGCTCGCATCAACTCCTCCGACTTCAAGAGGCACGCATAGGCCAGGCGTGTGGGAAAACCCGCGTCGTCCAGAAAGTGGCCGTAACTGAACCAGTCTTCCGCACCGGCCTCGCGGTCGCCGGTTGAGCCGTCGAGCTGCAAGGCACGCTGGTAGAGGGCTAGCGCCTGACCCAGCCTGCCGGATTTAGCCTGAAGCGCGGCTTCGTCGACCACGGCCACACTTTCCAACCGAGGTAGTTTCGTTCTCGCGGCCAGAGTTTCGGCCAGTTCGTAGGACTTGACGGCCTGATCCCCCTGGAATGCTCTCTCCTGGCAATCGGCCAGACGCAATACGATGGCGATGAGTTGATCGGGCGAAGGGCGCTTGTCTTTATTGTTCTCCTTGGTTCCCCCATTCTTTCCTGCAGCCTTGTCTGTGGCTCCATCGGCAGGCGCTTGTTCCGCCGCGTCAGCTTTTGGGAGGGGACGCGCGATTTTCTCCAGGAATATTTTGTAGTGGGCGGCTGCGGCTGCGGGTTTGCCTTCGTGGTCCAATTCGCCTGCGAGGTAGAGATGCACAGGAATCTGTTGCGGGTCGATCGTGATCGCCTGTTCCCAATTAGCCACGGCTTCCGCTGCATGTCCGGATCGCAACATCAGAAATCCATGATTCACCAGCAGGTTGACGTCGCGAGGGGATGATTTCAACGAAGTCTCGGTCAATGCCAGGGCTTCATCCAGACGATTCTGCGTAATCAGAAATCGCAGCAACTCGCTGCGCGGGCGCAGGATCCACAGGATTCACCTGCATGGCCTTGCGCCACGATGCCTCGGCGTGCTGCGGATCGCCGGCTGCCATCTGCGTTTCCGCCAGCCGCAACTGCACCGAGCTATCGAAAGAATCGAGCGCGGCCGCGTGCTGAAGAGAGTTGAGATCATCCGAGCGCAACGCCAGATAGTGGCGCGCCTGGTCGAGCGTTCCCCAAACCAGGAGAAGAACTGCCGCGCCTATTCTCAGATAGCGAGCGCGGGGCGTGCTGCCGGCGAGCCAGCGCCATGCGGCGGCTAGTCCGGTGCCGGCTTCGGTCGCGACATCCGCCATGCGTTCCCGCGAATTGAGCAGAAGCGCGGCGATGCGGCCGTCCCGCAGCTTCCAGATGGCGCCATCCAGAATGAAATGGTGAATGTTGACCAGCGCGGTGAAAATCAGAAAGCTGGAAGTGAAATCGCGATGGAAAATACGGCTGGCCAGCCACGGACCGGGCACAAACAGCGCGATGCCGCCAATCACCAGCACCGCGAAATAAGCCAGCGGACGCCAGTTGCTGGCCTTTTCCGCCGTGGCCTCGCGACGCGCGTAATAGCTGGTGATCCAAAGATATTGCGCCGAGTGCATCACTGCCAGCACGCCCGAACTGTAACGGCTCTGCGGAATCTCGATGCCTTTGATCAGCGAAATCGCGGCCGGCAGCAGGAACCAGAGGAACTGCGATGAAAACAGCGTGACCGCCGGAATCAGCTTGCGCCATCCTGTAGCGCGCGAAAGGCGCGAGAACCCGAATACCGTGAGCACGATGAACAGGGCGAACAGGATGATCTGTTCCCAGCGGCTCACCAGCGCGGGAATGTTCAGCGAGATGAAGAGCGAATCCTCGAAGGGCCGGTGTGGAAGCCGAGAAACAAAATGAGATAGGAAACGATGAAGGCGCCGTAGAGCGCGCGGCGTTCGGCTTTCTGCGGGTCTGCGCCCGCGCGGCGCGAGAACATCATGAACAGGCCATAGTTCTGGCCGCTGTAATGCCACGGGCTCCAGGTGAGATAGATGGTGAAGATCCACGGCAGCATGCGAACCCAATAATGCGACAGCAACAGGGTCAGCACCAGCAGCGCGGTCAGGTGAACGGTGAAGATGCGGTATTTGTGAAAGTCTTCCGAGCGATGATACGCGCGGTAAATCGTCGCCATGTAATGCGGATAATTGAACAGCAAGGCCAGCGCGTAGAAAGCAATCGCCCACGCGCGCGTGCTGGAGGCCATCGAGAAATATGCCAGCGCGAGCAGCGGGGCCGACCACGCTCCGCAACCTACGATGAGGTCGAGAGCTGGTCCGTAGACCCAGGGAGCTGGGACTGCGGGTGCCGTTCGGTTTTGCTTGGATTTGGACATCTAGCGATTTCGTTTAAAACGGTGATCGCGTGAGATGTTGCTACTATTTTTGCGTGCGCAGCGCCTACAGATCGTGGTGAGAATTCAGTCGTACCTCCGGGATCGTATGCGCCTAACTGAATTATAGGCAGCAAAAGAGCGGCATCGCGTAATCAGGTGCATTACCCCTGGGTAACGAAAGTAACGGGTGCATTTTTTCGAACCGCGCACGGTTCTGCGACTCGCGCGGCTCAGACGCAATCCTCGGCGGTCTCTCAAACTACTTCATCTTCTTTATCTTCTTCTACAATGCTCGGGTGAAGATTTGGGACGTCGTCATCATCGGTGGCGGAATCATCGGACTGTCGTTATCGATCGCGCTGCGAAAACATGGCGCTACCGTGTTGATCGTTGAGCGTGGAGAACCGGGCCGCGAGGCTTCGCACGCTGCCGGCGGCATGCTGGTTGATTGCCCACTCGAAACGCATGCTGCGTTGCAGCCGCTCGCAACGGCGAGTGCGCACATGTATCCCGAGTTCGCTTATCAGTTGGAAGTGGAATCGGGGATGAAAGTGGATCTGCGTGATCAGGGAGCGATCGTGTTTCCGCGTGACGAACACTCGCGCGAGTGGGAGAAAGTCATCTCCGACTGCGCTGCCCCGGCACCAGAGCTGGCTCGAACTCGAGCCCGCGCTCGCCGAATCGAATGGTTCCGCGTTTTTCTTAAAGGAACGAAGCGTGGACCCGCGAGCGCTCACGGCCGCGGCGCTGAAAATTGCAAAGACGCCGGAACGTGGATTTCTCCTCGGGAATGAAGTGACTTCCGTCAAATCTCTCCGAAGGCCGGGTCACGGGCGTCACAACCGTAATACCACTTCCCCGCTGCCAAAGTTATCAACTGCGCTGGAGCTTGGTCGGGACAGATCGCGTTCAGCCAGATTGCGTCCGAACAAAACGCTCCGCATTCCGTCCCTATTCGTCCGGTGAAAGGCCAGATGCTGTGCCTGGCTTCACCTTCGCGTGAACTGTTGAAGCACGTGATTCGCTCGCCCGAGGTCTATCTCATTCCGCGCAGCGACGGACGCATCCTTGCTGGAGCTACCGTGGAAGACGCCGGATTTGACAAACGCACCGATGCTGCGGCCATGCTGCGTTTCCACCGCGCGGCCATCGCGCTGATCCCAGAACTGCGCAATGCGAAGATTCTTGAGGACTGGGCCGGGCTGCGTCCTGGCACGCCTGACGCTCTGCCTATTCTCGGCGCGACGTCGACTCCCGGCTATTACGTGGCTACTGGCCATTTTCGCGATGGCATTCTGCTGGCTCCCATCACGGCAGAGGTCATGGCTGATGTGATCACAGGTGTTGCTCCTGCGCACGAACTTGCCGCGTTCGCGCCATCGCGATTCTCCCACTGAGCGAAGGATAAGAAGCGAAGTAAGTGGGAGGAGTTAAACGGACGAGTCAAAGCAGGGGTTTGATGTGCGAACGGATCCAGTCAAGAATTTGGACAAAGCGGAATTCGTGCCGGTCCATGGCACCGGAGATGAACACGTATCCATCTGCGCCGCTGACCTCGATGTAAAAACCGCTACGCCGCAGGAAGACATCGGCGGCGGTGAAAGCGATGCGCCTATTGCCTTCCAGGAAGCCGTGGTTGTTGCCGAGCGACTCCATCAGGGCGGCCGCTTCTTCTTGGATGGAATTGCAATAGCCGGTTTGCGGGCGAAAAACGGCGGCCTCAACCGCGCCCTTATCGCGGACACCATGGAGACCGCCGAACATCTCGATCAATCGGTGCTGCATCCGGTAGACTTCCGCTACGGTAAGGTACTCCGCCATTTACTTGGCGAGACGCTGCAACAGGTCACGGTTGCGAGCGACCGACTGCTCGAAGGCATCCATCACCTCGGGGCGGACCAGGTGCTGGGACGGAACCACGTTGTGCAGGTAGAACGCGAGCGCCTGCTCGAGAACATGCCGTTTGGTTTGCCCATTCTGCTCGGCAACCGCAACGAACTCGTCGTAAAGCTGGGCGTCGATCTCAGGAGTGAACTTTTTCGTAGTTGGCGCTGGCATAGTCACGCACCTTCCTCATCGACTCCTATCTTACCTCTGAATCATGATAAATCAAGGTAAATCTTTATTTATCCATCTCATTGTAAATAAATACTTTACCTAATTCCAACGGCCGATTCTACCAGGCGGGCGTCTTACGGCAACAACTGCGAGGGGGCATCGAGCTTCGTAGCGCGCCTGCCTCTCCTCACCGCCGGCTCGCTCTTCTTCGCGGTATACTGGTTCGTTTCCGCTACCTTCGTGAATCCGCAGTCTTCCAGTGAGCGTCTTTCAACGGGCCCCTATGAAAGGATGCATCCATGTCTTCCGCCGCAGTTGATTTTGCGCGCAATAATCAGCAGCGTTTTCTGAACGAACTCAAAGATCTTCTCCGCATTCCGAGCGTCAGCACGCTTGACGGGCACAAGCCCGACATTCAGAAAGCCGCCAACTTCGTGGCCAGCGAACTGCGCCGCATCGGGATGGAGAATGTCGAAATCATCCCGACGAAGGGTCATCCTCTTATCTACGCCGACTGGCTGCACGCGGCGGGCAAGCCGACAGTCCTCTGCTACGCGCATTACGATGTGCAGCCCGCGGAGCCGCTCGACGAGTGGATTTCTCCGCCGTTCGAGCCCACCGAGCGCAACGGCAATCTCTACGCTCGGGGCGCGGTCGACGATAAAGGGCAGCTCTGGCTCGAGGTGAAAGCTCTGGAATCGCTTCTGCAGACCGGCGGCGGGAAGCTGCCCATCAACGTGAAAGTTATCTTCGAAGGCGAAGAAGAAGTGGGCGGCGAATCGATTGCCGAATATGTACGCAAGCAGAAAGCCAAGCTGAAAGCCGATTTCGCGCTGGTCTGCGACACTGAACTTTTTGCGCCCAATCTCCCTACGCTGTGCGTCGGGTTGCGCGGGCTCATCTATACGGAGATTGAAGCGGTCGGAGCGAAGACCGATCTGCATTCCGGCATGTACGGCGGGGCTGCGCCGAATCCTTTTTTCGCGCTTATCGAGATCATCAGCAAGATGAAAGATGCGAAAGGTAAAGTTTTGATTCCCGGCTTCTACAAAGGCGTGAAGGCTCCCAGCAAAGACGAACTCAAAGCGTGGAAGCGGCTGCCGTTTAATGAGGAGCACTACCGCAAGACGGAAGTTGGCTCCAAAGTTCTTACGGGTGAGCCTGGCTATTCTGTTCTTTATCGCACATGGGCACGGCCTACGCTGGAAGTTCACGGGATGCCTGGCGGATTTATCGCGGCCGGCGCGAAGACGGTGATTCCGGCGAAAGCTGCGGCTAAAGTTTCGATGCGGCTTGTGCCCAACCAGAATCCGGACGACGTATTCGAAAAATATTCTGCGTTCGTGAAGAAGCACACGCCGAAAGGGATCGAGACGAAGATCAGTGTTCACAGCAAAGGGCCGGCCTGCGTGGTTGGGACTGACAATCCTTACATCAAGGCCGCGACCGAGGCGTTGCACGATGCGTTCAAGAAAGAAACTGTTTTCATCCGTAGCGGCGGGTCGATTCCGATCGTCACTGATTTTCAGGACGTGCTGAAGATTCCCAGCGTGATGATGGGGTTCGGGCTACCTGATGATAACCTTCACGCGCCTAACGAGAAGTTTCATATCCCGAATTTTCATAAGGGGATTGAGACGGTTTGTTTGTTTTTTGAGAAGCTGGGGGAGAAATAGGACCGCAGAGTTGGAAGCAACTTTTGAAGCCGGCTTTGGTTTCGCTGGGAAAGCGTGTAGCCTAGCTGCGCTCGGCGGACGGGCGAGAGTCGCCCGTCCCCACACGAACCCTTCGTCCCCACGCAAAAGCTGTCTTTACACAAGCGTTCGTTTCGGAGCTTACTCTCTGGACGTTTACCTTGTTGACGGGACTTACGAATTGTTCCGGCATTACTACGCGATGCCTTCGGCGCGCGATGCCGACGGGCGCGAAGTGGCCGCTGTACGCGGGGTTCTGGCGTCTGTGCTGGGGATGATCAATGGCGGGGCCAAGCACGTTGCCGTGGCCACCGATCATGTCATCGAATCTTTTCGCAACGACCTGTGGCCGGGATACAAGACCGGAGAGGGCATCGAGCCCGATCTGCTTTCGCAATTTCCGCTGCTTGAAGAGGTGCTCGCGGCGGCGGGCGTGGTGGTGTGGCCGATGGTGGAGTTCGAAGCGGACGACGCGCTTGCTGCCGCTGCCGTGGCGTCTGCTCGTGATCCGCGGGTGGAGCAGCGTCATCATCTGCACGCCGGACAAAGATCTCGCGCAATGCGTGAGCGGGACGCGCATCGTGCAACTCGATCAGCCGCACTCGTGTCACGCGCGATGAGGCCGGGGTGATCCAGAAATTCGGCGTGACGCCGGAGTCCATTCCCGACTACCTTGCGCTGGTGGGCGATTCCGCCGACGGCTATCCCGGGCTTGCCGGGGTGGGGAGCGAAGTCGTCGGCGGCCGTACTCGCCAAGTTCAGGCATCTCGAATCCATTCCTGAAGATTGGCGTGAGTGGCACGTAAAGGCGGCCAGCGCCAGCACTCTCGCTGACACGCTTTCGCGCGAACGCGAACGTGCGCTGCTGTTTCGCACGCTGGCTACGCTGCGCACGGATATTCCGCTTTTCGATAACGTTGACCAGTTGAGCTGGAACGGGCCCACGCCAGCTTTCGCCGCGCTGGGCGCACGACTGGACGCAGCGGTGACCACGCAGAAGCCGAAGCTCAGGCGCTAAAGTCCCGCTAGAGTTTTCCTGGTTTTAATTCGTGTCTCTTCGGTGTCACTCGGCGCCGTCTGCGGGCGCGGCCAGCGACTCGATTGCCTTTACTTCTTCCGCGGACATCTCCACGTCGCCACTGGCCAGATCCTGCTTCATGTGATCGGGGTTCGAGGTGCCGGTCAGCGGCAACATCCCGACCGCCTGCGCGAAGCGGAATATAATCTGCGCGGGCGTGGCCCCCCCGCGGGCTGCGAGCTTTGTAACGAGGGGATGGTGCACGGCTTCCGGGTTCGCCGTGAGCAGCGAGAATCCCTGATAGATAATTTTTTGCTCGCGACAGAAGCGGCGGACCTCGCGGTCCCAGCCGAGGCGGGCGAAGCAGCGGTTCTGCACTAACCCAGGAACTTCCGCATGCCCGGCGGCCATCTGTTCCAGATGCGACAGCGACACGTTGCTCACTCCCAGCAAGCGCGTGCGACCTGCGTCGCGCTCGCTCACCATCGCTTGCCAAACTTCCGCATCCGCCTCGGTCCACTCATACCCTGCGGGGCCGTGCAGCACGAAGCTGTCA
Organism: uncultured Acidobacteriaceae bacterium; assembly: GCA_963846245.1. Classification (GTDB taxonomy): domain Bacteria; phylum Acidobacteriota; class Terriglobia; order Terriglobales; family Acidobacteriaceae; genus Sulfotelmatobacter. Next base: position 14,557 of record CAWJVI010000004.1, read on the forward strand.
ACGTAGTCAGTGCCCAGATGTTCCAGCGAACTCGCCAAAGATTGCGCCACCTGAACCGAAAGTCTGGACGCTGGATCGTAGGGCAGGCGATGATCCTGTCCGCGCTGGTAGGTGAATTTGGTTTGCAGAAATAATTCGGCGCGCGTCACTACTCCTGCGCGGTAGGCAGCGGCCAGCCCCTGGCCGACTCCGGCCTCGAAGTAATGACGACGCTGGTTGGCGGTGTCGATTGCGCGAAATCCCACGCGCAGCGCGAGTTCGGTGAGGGCGGCGGTCCGGTCTTCTTTCCACGCGGTGCCGTAAAGAAAATCAGGAACCGGCTGTTGCGCTTCTGTCATCGCGCAATCTTACATGCCTCGGTCCGTAAGTTGTTTTCTTCACCCAGCGCGGAATACCCACTGCGCGTCTTGATTCCTGATTTCCTGCAAACCGTGGCAACAATCGATCGAGAGGACACGTCGGGAATAAATCGAAATAAAGCGTAACTATTGACAATCAGTCGTAAACTCTCCTAATCTGTGCCCATCCGGAACTCGGCAGGGCCGGGAACAGCCTTTCGCCGCCTCGTCCTCATTAACCTCGTTTAGCTTTCACCATGTCCCCCAGAAGAACGAAAAAGGAGATTGGCAATGGCATCGATTCAAACGACATCGCTGCAGGAAGATTTGTTTCCTCCTGGTCGTATTCACTTCGAGTTCGCTGCTTGCGCAATCCGGCTCGACCTTCTACGTGTCCAAGAGCGGGAGCAACAGCAACTCGGGGAGTTACACCGCGCCCTGGCTTACGATTCAGCACGCCGCCAGTTCGGTTTCTGCTGGCGCGACGGTCTATGTGGAAACCGGCGTGTACAACGAGTCGGTGAACGTTCCCCGCGTCCGGGACGGCATCGAACTACATCACCTTCGCCAGCTATCCGGGGCAGACTGCGGTGATTGACGGGACAGGGCTGGCCGTCAGTTCGACCCAGGGCCTGATCAACATCGTCAACCAGAGCTATATCACGGTGAGCGGATTTGAGATTCGCAACTACACGACGAGCAAGGCCAGCCTGACGCCAGCCGGAATCTGGGTTACGGGCTCGGGCACCGGCGTTCGATTGCTTAACAATCTCGTGCACAACATCACGACAACTTCCGAGAAGAACGGAAACGCCTTTGGCATCGCCGTGTATGGCACATCCAGCACACCGATCACCGAGCCTCACGATCAGCGGCAATCAGGTTTACGACCTGAAAACCGGAGAAAGCGAATCCGTGAACGTGGACGGGAACGTGACTTACTTCTCGATCACCAACAACATCGTGCACGACAACGACAACATCGGCATCGATGCCATCGGATTCGAGGGAGTTGGGCCCACCGGATACGATCAGGCCAAGTATGGAGAGATCAGCGGCAACACGGTCTACAACATCAGCGGAATCAACAATCCGGGCGAGGGCAATTCCTACGACGCCGACGGGCTCTACTGTGACGGTTGCGAGTATGTCATTTTCGAACGCAACACCATCTACAACTGCGATCTGAACATGGAAGCGGCGAGCGAACACAAAGGTCACGACAGCAGCTATGTGACCATTCGCAATAATGTTTTCTACGATGCCAACACGGTCGGCGTCTCGATCGGAGGCTACTCGAACACTGTGGGCGGCAGCGATCACGTGGTCATCGTCAATAACACTCTCTACAACAACAACACCCAGAACGCGGGCGCCGAATTCCAGATTCAGTTTCATTCCGGCGACACATCCGGGAACATCTTCGAAAACAATATTGTTTACGCCGGCACGGAGAACGTGTGGATCTACAGCTTCGTCAAAGCTACGTCGACCTATCCCGCTCCTCCGGCGACGCTCAATTGGAACTTGTACTATTCTACCGCGGGGTACGTATCAGGCACCTCGATCGACTGGGCAGGCAAATCGAACTACAAGACTTATGCGTTGTATCAGTCGGGCAGTGGTGAAGACGCGAATTCGACGGTTGCCAATCCGCTATTCGACAACGTCGGCTCTACGCCTCCCAATCTTGACGTGGCTTCGAATTCGCCCGCCATCAATGCGGGCAGTACAAACCTCACCTGCAGCGCGGGATACTGCGGCAGCGGTACCTCGATCTATGGCAGCACGGATTACGCCGGCAATCCGCGGGTAAATGGCAGCGGCCAGATCAACATCGGAGCTTACGAGCAGTAAAGTTGGAAAGCGGGCTGAAGGGAGCCGAACAACCCGCCCTTCAGCCTGCATTGGCCGATCCACTGTGGGCTGTCGACCCGTTGCATCCTCGGTCTGCCTGCGCTACGCTTACCTTGCTCTCGCGGTTCTCCCACCTCGTCCTTCCCTCACCCGTAAACCAGGCATGTGCTGCAATGTGTGTGCAACCCAGCGCGGTCGGGCGTAAGGCCATACAATATATAGTGTTATATTGCTTGACCCCGCCCCGATTTCGCCGTTACAGTAGCTTCATTCTGTGCCCGCCTCCCCAGCCTGGGGCGAGGAAATGATCTGGCAAGTCGAACCGCGCATCAACTTATGCGGTGAGGAATCTGGTTGGTAAACATGTCAGGTAAACGTGGTGCGTAACGAGGTCCCAGGAACACCCACTTCTCGCTCAGAAAACGCGCGAGAAATGGGGCACCCGGCAAAGAAAACTAGTCACTGTTAAGGAGTACGCGTTGCTCAAACTGAAGAGGCTTCAGATTCTCGGGTTCAAGTCGTTCTGCGACCGCACCGAACTCAAGTTCCACGGGGACGGGATTGCGGCCATCATCGGGCCCAACGGCTGCGGCAAGTCGAATATTGCCGACGCCATTTCGTGGGTGCTGGGCGAGCAGTCGGCCAAGACGCTGCGCGGCGCGCGCATGGAAGACGTGATCTTCGCCGGCACGCGCGACCGCAAGGCTACTGGCATGGCGGAAGTCTCGTTGACGCTGATCGATCCTGAGCAATATGGCGGCGGGGATACGAACTCGCCGACGGAAATCGATATTCGGGATGACATGCCCGGAGACGAAGCCAACATGTCGGACGACTGGGATGAGGCTTCGATCCGCGCGCGTGCTGCCGCGGACACGGAGCGAGCCACTGAAGATGCCCAGCCCGGGAAGACGGAAGAAATTGAGGTACCGCGTTCGAAGGTCAATACCATCGCCGTCGCGTTTCCGGATGACGAGCCTGTGTTCGCGCTTCCGGTGCATAACGTTACGGCTCCGGTTGCGGCCGCGGGAACCGTTGCCCCGCACGTCGTGTTGAAAATTCGCCGCCGCAAATTCAATCAACAGAAGTTTCACACTGGCGAAATCGTGGTTACGCGCCGCCTGTTCCGCTCCGGCGACAGCGAATATCTGCTGAATGGCAAACTTTGCCGCCTGCGCGACATTCAGGAACTCTTCATGGGCACGGGCCTGGGCCCGGAGTCTTACGCGCTGATTGAACAGGGACGCATCGGGCAGATTCTGAGCAGCCGGCCCACCGACCGCCGCGCGATTCTTGAAGAGGCTGCCGGCATTACCAAATTCAAAACCAAGAAGCGTCTCGCCGAAGCGCGCCTGGAAGATGCCAAGCTGAACCTGAACCGCATCAACGATATTTTTGAGGAAGTCACGCGGCAGATGAATTCGCTGAAACGCCAGGCGTCGAAGGCCGAGCGCTATGCGCGTTTGCGCGAAGAGATGCGCGCCCAGTTGCGCGTGGTCCTCGCGAGCAAGTTCGCTGCTATCGACCAGGAAAGCGCTGAGCTCGATATGCAGCTGAATGCGCTGGCGGAAGAAATGCAGCATCGCACTGAGGCTGTGCAACAACTTGAAGGCGAGCACGGCGAACGCACGCAGCGTGGCTATGCGATTGAGACCGAGCTGCGTGAGAACCGCGACCGCCTCAACCAGATTGTGCTGGAGATCGATCGCGCGCGCGCCCGCCGCCGTCACAACGAGGAGCGTTGCGCCGAGTTGTTGGTACGCTCGGCTTCCGCGGAAGCTGAACTCGCCCAGGCTCGCCATCGCCTCACCGCGCTTGAGGCGGAGCGCGATTCCAACCGGCAGATTCTCGAATCGGCCTCTGCTGACTTGGCCGCGGCGCAGAACGACCTGACTCTTTCCCAGCAGGAAGCTGCGGCCGCAACGGCGAATCTGGCGGAACTCGAACGCCAGCTGGAAGAATCCCGCGTCGCCATCTTCGATACGGTTTCTTCTGCGTCGCGGCTGCGCAACCAGCTCGCGCAGGCTGAGGAACGATTAGCCGGAGCGGACCGCGAAGCTCGCCGTCTGCAAACCGAAATCACGAACGCGAACGTCCAGGTCGAAGCCTTCGGCGGGCAACGTGGCCAGCTTGCGCTGGAATTTGAAACCGTGAGCCAGCGCGTCAACGGCATCACCGAAGAAATCAGCCAGCTGCGCCTCCTGATCGAAGCGAAGAAGCTGGATGAAGTCAAAGCCAAGACGCATCTCGACGTTCTCCGCGCCGAATACGCCACGGCGCTGGGCAGAAAGGGATCGCTTGAAACCGTCATCAATGAGCACGGCTACTCGACCGAGTCGGTTCGACGACTCTTCCAGTCCGGAATGATGCAGAGCGGACTGGCTCCGGTCGGCGTGCTGGGCGATTTTCTGGAAGTGGAGCCGCGCTTCGAGCGCGTGGTGGAAGATTTCTTGCGCGACGAACTGAACTACGTTGTGGTCAAGTCGTGGGACGCGGCCGACGAAGGGCTCCGGCTGTTGCGCACCGATGTCGACGGCCGCGCGACATTTCTTGTCCATCCCGAAGATTCACAGGCCAAGTTCTCGTTCGTGCTCGACGAAGCCGCGCATTGTGCTCCGCCCACGGCGTCGATTGTTCCTCTCAAGCACACGATTCGCGTGCTCAACGGCTTCGGCAAATCGCTGGAAGTGATTCTGCCGAAGTTGCGCGATGGCTACATTGTTCCCGGAGCGGACGTGGCCCGCGGCCTGGCGCTGGAAAATCCCGACGCGTTTTTTCTTTCGCAAGCCGGCGAATGTTTCCACAACGTGACCGTCACTGGCGGCAAACAACGCTCCGAGGGCCCGCTTTCGATGAAGCGCGAGTTGCGTGAAGTGCTGCGCCAACTGGAGGATCTGGAGCGCGCACTGCGCGACGAAGAGATGCGCGTGCTCACCCTTGGCCGCGAAATCAAAGAGTTCTCTGTCCTGCTGGACCGCCTCGACGGCGAAAAGCGCGAGGCCGAACATCAGGCCATGACTTCCGGCCACATGCTGCAGCAGCTTGATTCAGAGATGGCTCGCGTGGGCGAACGCCTCGGAGTTTCGCAACTCGAATTGCAACGCTTGGCAGCGGAACGCGCCGAGCAGCAAGAAACCATCGCTGCCCGCCAATCTGAAATCGCAACGCTCGAAGAGCAACGCATACAGATCGAACAACAGATCGCTGCCGCTCAGGAATCTCTCGCCGCGCTGCGGGTGCGGCGCGAAGACGCGGCGCAAATCAGCTCCCAGCGCGCCGCCCGCGTGGCCACGCTCGAAGAGCGCCACCGCTCGGCTGCGGGAGTATTGCAGCGCATTGAAGCGATGTTCGCGGAAGTGGGCGAGCGCGTGTACGCACTCGGCTCGCAAATTGAAGCCGCCGCCGCGGAAAAATTACAACGCGAAACCGAGAACGAGCAACTCGAACAGCAAGCTGCGGACCTTGAAGCCGAGCGCAATGCCGGGCAGGCACGGGAAGGCTTGCTGCAATTTGAAACCGAGCAGGTTCGTGCGCGGCTCGCCGAAATCGACGAACTCCTGCGCCACAGCCGATTGCTGCTCGACCAGGCTCGCGACCGTCGCGGCGAACTCAGCGCCGCCGCCGCAAAGCTGCAATCCGACGCGGAATACATGGCGCAGACTTGCCTCAACGAACTCGGCATCGATCGTGCCGTTCTGGTGGCTGACACCACGCTGGCCACGATCGCCGGCGACGAACTCGCCGCTGCGGACCAACTCTATCGCGACATGCGCACGAAGCTGGAGGCCATGGGTCCGGTGAACATGATGGCGCTCGAGGAATATAAAGAGACTGCCGAGCGGCACGCATTTCTCGAGACGCAGCGCACCGATTTGATCTCTTCGATCGAGAACACTGCGGCTACGATTCACGAGCTCGACCAACTCTCGCGGCAGAAGTTCGAAGAGGCGTTCGCCACCATCAACCAGAATTTCCAGGGTACATTCAAGAAACTGTTTGGCGGCGGACAGGCGTTCATGAAGCTGACCGACGAGGAGAACAGCGCCGAGAGCGGCATTGACGTGGTGGCATCGCCTCCGGGTAAACGTCTGCAAAGCGTGCTGCTGCTTTCGGGCGGCGAAAAAGCGCTCACGGCTCTCGCGCTGCTGGTGGGGATTTTCCAATACACGCCCAGCCCGTTCTGCATCCTCGACGAAGTCGACGCGCCGCTCGACGAAGCCAACATCGCCCGATTCACCGAACTGGTGAAAGAAATGAGCGTGCAAACCCAGTTCGTGCTCATCACGCACAGCAAAAAAACCATGAGCATCGCCCCGGTCCTCTATGGCGTCACCATGCAGGAACCGGGCGTTTCGAAGCTGGTGTCGGTGCGCTTCGGGGGAACGGCGTAGCGTGCAGCAGAGCGATGACGATATGCGCCCGTGACGGTAGCCCGGCGGCGACCATGCGGCGCCTGGGCTTGGTAAGGCCCTCACCGGGCCTTCGGCTCCGTTCGGGATAACATCTTGGTTCATCGATGATTCCGCAGAAATGAGCTACAGCCAAAGGCTAAGAGCCAACAGCTAAAAGCTCCTCCCAAGTTATCCACTACCATCCTCAGCTTTTCCACAACCTGCCCGCCGCCAAAACCCGCTTCGGGAGCCTGTTCTCGCTGATCTCCATCCTGTCAATGCCTTTCTGGTCATGCACAAAGGCGGGTTCCTGCGCTCCGTGATCCAGAGCATTGACAAAATTTTCTGACCAGCTAGAATACGACGCGCTCCTTACCTGTAAAATTTCAATCATGCCTCCTGAACTTCTAGATCTCCGCCCTGTTGCGAACTGACTTCCCCGACCTCCAACTTCACGCCAGCGGCAAGGTGCGCGATGTTTACCAGGTCGATAACGAGAGCCTGCTGTTCGTCGCCACCGATCGCATCTCCGCGTTCGATTACATTCTGGCCACGGGGATTCCCCACAAAGGCCGGGTGCTCACGCAGATTTCGCTTTTCTGGTTCGACTTCTTATCCGGCATTGTGCCCAATCACGTGATCACCGCCGACGTGGATCATTATCCGGAGCCTGCGCGCAAATATGCCGACCAGCTGCGCGGCCGCTCCATGCTGGTGCGGCGTGCGGAAATGTTTCCCGTGGAGTGCGTCGTGCGCGGCTATGTTTCCGGCTCGGCGTGGAAGGAATACAAAACCACCGGCCGCGTGTGCGGAATCGAATTGCCCGCGGGACTGCGAGAGTCTGACGCATTGCCCGAACCCATCTTCACTCCGGCCACCAAGGCGGTCACCGGCCACGATGAGAATATCTCGTTTGAGCGGATGAGCGAGATCGTTGGCGCTGAAGCGGCGCGGGAGCTGCGCGACCTGTCGCTGAAGATCTATTCGAAGGCGGCAGCGTTCGCGCGCACGCGTGGCATCATCATTGCAGATACCAAGTTTGAATTCGGACGCACTTCCAAGGGCATCACGCTGGCCGACGAAGTGCTCACGCCGGATTCTTCGCGCTTCTGGCCGGCGGACAAATACGCAGGCGGAAGGCCGCAGGAGTCATTCGACAAGCAGTACGTTCGCGACTATCTCGAACAGATTCGCTGGAACAAGCAGCCTCCGGCACCCGCTCTTCCGCAAGAAGTCGCGCGGGCCACCAGCGAGAAGTACATGGAGGCTTATTTCCAGCTGACGGGGCGCAAGCTGGATGTGTAGCGGAAGCTGGATTTTTAGTTTGGCAGCCATTGTGCGGAGAGCTTCATGAGCCCGGCCGATTGGATCATTATCGCGCTGGTGCTGCTGAATGTTGTGCTCGCGGCAGTTCAGGGATTTTTTGCCGAAGCCTTCAGCCTGGCTGGGCTGGTGGTGGGTTACATGGTTGCGGCCTGGCGATACCAGGGATTGTCCGATTGGCTGGGAACTTTTTTGAAGAACTCGGAGATTGCGGACATCCTGGCTTTTTTCTTTATTTTTTTCGCGGTCCTTGCGGCATTCAGTCTGGCTGGGAGGATCGTGCGCTGGATGATGAAGAAAGTGGGGCTCAGCGGTTTTGACCGGTTTCTCGGCGGCATTTTGGGACTGGCCAAGGGCGGCTTGATGGTCGCGATCGGATTGATGGCGATTACGGCGTTCGCGCCCACTTCGCCATTGCTGGCGAGATCGCAGCTGGCGCCCTATTTTCTGGTTGTGGGACGCGCTGCCATCTGGGCCGGGCCGGCACCGCTGCGAGCACGCTTTTTTCAGGGGCTGGACTTGCTGCATAACGCTCCGCAGAATTTAGGCGTGAAGCCGACAGCTAGTTCGAAATAGACCGAGCTGTAGCAGCACCTTCAGCAGCAAGTTTGGGAAAACGAGTTTAGTAAAAAAAGTTTCGAAGACGATTCTAGAAAACAATTTTGGAAAGACAAGAGAGAGACGCAACGTGAAAGATCAACTGGAAGCACTCGTCCTGCAGATGTACAAGAGCAACATTCTTTATTCCGAAGGCGTGCGCGAATTCAAGAAACGGTTCATTCTGACCGTGCTTCAGGAAAACCGCGGCAATCAATGCCGCGCCGCCCGCGAACTCGGCATGCATCGCAACACGCTCAGCCGCACCATCACGGAGCTGAAGATTGACGTGCGCCAGCTGCGCGACGGCGTCAAACGGCCTCCGCGCAGCGCTCGTCCCATGTCCATGGACAAGACCATGGAAAAGAAGATGATGCGCTAGGGCTCAGGCCTATCGGAACACAACCCCAAAAACTAAGGGCGGCCCTTGCGGGCCGCCCTGTTCTTGAATCTGCAGCAGCGTTACTGCGCCGCTGGTTTGTGATGCACCGGAGGCTTCGGCGCAGTCTTCGGCTTCGCCAGCAGGCCCTTTTCCATGGTCATCATGAATGGGTTCGGAGTATAGGCGGAAGGCTCTCCCTGAAAGTCGATGCTGGCCCCCTCTTTCGGAATCAGCCGCGCCGGAATCGGGGACTCGAAGGTCAAGGTGATATCGGCCTTCTTGGCGTCGATGTCATCGAGGCTGCCGGCGATATCAAATTCGGTTGCCGTCGCCTTGATGACCGTGCCGCCCAGCTGAACCGCCTTGCCCTTGATCGCACTCCAAACCAGGTCCTGATCTGCCTGGGTGCCGTTGCCGAGAATAAATTCCCATTGCGCGAAATCCATCTTGTCGGGCGGAGTGGCAACAACCATGCCGTGCGCCTGATCGGCGGGTGTGGGCGGGAGCGGGATGGGAACTTGCGTCCCGTTGGCCTTGGCCGCAGCCAAAATGGCAGGCCAGCCGTCTTCTCCCTGGTGGAACTTCACGTATTGCGCGTGCGCGTACTTCTCGATCTGGGCCTGAGCCTGAGCGGGAGCAATTGCCGCAGCGCGCGTCGCGAACCAGATGCCGTTCTGGTAGTCGGGGGGAGTTTGGCTCAGATAGGCAAGTGTCAACGGATAGACGACCGCGAAATCCTGCGGACTTCCGTCAACTGCGGCCCGTAGATGGGTAATCGCGCAGGCGTAATCCTTGTCCTGCAGACATGAGATTCCAATGGCCGAATGAAAGACCACGGTCATCTGGTCGGTCATCTTCTTGAAATCGTCGGCAGAAGTACCATCGGGCTTAGTGAACTTGGGCAGATTGTCGAGCCCCTGCTGGCCGTATTTTTTGGCATCGATCAGTAACTGCTTCGCGTTGGGGTCGCCGTTTTGCGCCATGATCCGGTCAAAATAAGCCAGCAGAAACAAGGCGCGCTCGTTATTGGGATCGGATACCAACAGGCGCGTCGCCGCGTCCATCGTCTTCTTGACGTTGTTGGCAGCCTGGTACGCCCCCATCAGAACCTCAAGCGCCTCGTTCTTCATGATGCTGCTGGGATACTGGGTAAGGAACGCTTCCAGGGCGCTGATTTTTGCGTTGGGATCGGTCTGCCCGACCGCAGCCACGTAGGCGTTGTACTCCGCCGGATCTTTAATCACCGGCGCCGACGACTGCGGCGCGGCCGGTTGGCTTTGTGCTGGCTGAGCAGCAGTCTGAGCTCCCGCTATTACCGCAACCCCAAGCACAACCGTGACCAGAATCTTTTTCATCAGTATGGCTCCTTGAACCTTCCGGGAAATGGCGATTTGGAAAAAATTTATCCTGCTGCTTCTTCTACCGCAACAACTTAGACACCGCACTCCACTCGGACCACTCGTGCGTTGATCCTGCTTTGGAATGCCGCGCTTCCTGGCAGGGGCACCGGGGAATTGCAGCCCCATTGAGAGGCGAAGGCTGCTCGACCCTTATTCCCGGTTGGCCGGATTATAAGTACCTCTTCCTCCGAAGGCAAGCCACTTCCCATCATTCGGTTCTGTCGGTTCGTGATCGCAGTTCTTTATTGGTAAGATGCGTTTCTCAGATGCGCTTGTCGGACACGATATTGGACACTCTTGTTAAGATGCGGAAATCCGCCCGGGTGGATGGTCGATAAACGCCCCGGGCAGCCCGCAACTTGACGCCGTAGAGAAGAGATTAAGAGGAGCCGCGCACATGGATGTGAACCAAGTTCCCATCGTAGATCCCGCCAAGCCACTGGCCGGGCAAGTGGCAATCGTAACCGGAGGCGGACGCGGCATTGGCGCGGCCATCGCCAAGAAACTGGCCAGCCTGGGCGCGGCTGCGGTGCTGTGTGGCCGCACCGCGTCCGACTTGCAGTCCACCGCGGATGAAATTGTGAAGGCCGGGGGCCGCGTCGAAGTTGTTCCCTGCGACGTGACGGACTTGCGCTCGTTCGAATACGCCGCCGCGCGCATCGACAGCAGTTTCGGCCGGGCGGACATTCTGGTTAACAACGCCGGCGTCGGCAGCTTCAACGAACCGTTGCACCTGCTGCCTCCCGCGGAGTGGGAGCGCATTATGAACACCAACTTGCGCGCCGTCTACTACGCCATTCTGACGTTCGCTCCCATCATGATTCGCGCCTACTCCGGCCACATCATCAACATTTCGTCGCTCGCCGGAAAAAATGCCCTGCCGAACGGCGCGGCCTATGCGGCTTCGAAGTGGGCGTTGAACGGACTTACTTACTCAGTCGCGGAGGAGTTGCGCCCTCACAACATACGCGTGTCGGTAATTTGTCCCGGCTCAACCGATACCGGATTGAGCCCGCACGCCGGCAAAGATCCCCGCAAAATGCTGCAGCCGGACGACGTCGCTCACGCGGTGGCGATGCTGGTGACGCAAAGTCCAAATTCGTTTATCAGTGAGGTACTGCTGCGACCCACGCAGAAACCGTAGGCGGCTGGACGTCCTTCCGCGACCTCAGCGGCCTTTCTTCGCGACCTCCGCGATTGTGTTTATCTTTGGCCGACAGCGATAAGAAAAAGCCTTCAACGCAAAGGACGCTGAGAACGGCCGCAGAGAACACGCCGACCTGGTTTAGGCGGCTCGCACCTACTTCTTGAACAAATTATCGAACGCCTGCCGGGCGCTGCTGGGACGCAGGCTGGCGGGCGTTGAGGTTTCCTTCTCCCGCGTCACGCGGATTTCATACAACGGGCAATCGTTGCGCTCGTCTTTCTTGGCGATTCGCACCGTGACCGGCTGCATGCACTCGAAGTGGCTTCCGGGATCGAAATACATGCACTGCTTGCAGGAGTGCAATTCGAAGCCGCACTTGGGACACCGGCCCTCGGGCGGCATCCCCGGCAGTATCGTGCCGCACTGCGTGCAGCGCGAAACCGCCCGCGTGCCCGGCAGATTCACGGGGCGGGGGCCGAAGGTATTATCTTTCTTGGGATGCGGTGTGCCTTGTCGTTCCCCGGATCGCTCTCCCGATGACCGTTCTCCCGACGACCCTTTCCGCGAGTCGTCGCGGTCCCGGTCTTGATAACCATGCTGACGGTATTTAGCCAAAGAAAACCTCCGGGCGCGTTATATGTCTCACGCGGCTGCGCCCTGCAAACAACTTCTGGTTCAGGATGAAACCGAACCGACCGGCCCGGATTCGTTCCACTCAGGGGATGGCGTTCTATATTTAACCACGAAGGGCACCAGGGCGCACGAAGGAACCCTTGAGGATTTTCCTTCGTGCAACTTTGGCGTCATACAATGGAATCTGATCACAAGCCGATACACAATTATGATCCACGAAATCATCCAGGTGGGCCCGCTGCAGTGCAATTGCTCGATCATCGGCGACGACGCAACGCGCGAAGCCATGGTGATCGATCCCGGCGACGATATTAACGACGTGCTGGCCATCATCCGCAAGCACAATCTGCAAGTCAAGCAGATCGTGATCACCCATGCCCACATCGACCACGTCGGCGGAGCCATGAAGCTGCGCGCGGCCACGGGAGCGCCCATCCTGCTGAACCAGAATGACTATGCTCTGCTGAAAATGCTCGACGAGCAAGCCGACTGGATCGGCGTGCCCCCACCGGGCGCGGTCGTTATCGATCAGAATGTCCAGAGCGGAGAAACCGTCACCGCGGGCTCGCTCAGCGCCAGCGTCCTGCACACGCCCGGACACACGGAAGGCAGCATCTGCCTCTATTTTGCCGCCGACAAGAAACTGATCGCCGGCGACACTCTCTTCGCCGGCTCCATCGGACGCACCGACCTGCCCGGCGGATCGATGCAGAAAATCCTGCGCTCGCTGCACGACACCGTGCTCGCACTCCCGGATGACACCGTGGTCGTCCCCGGCCATGGCAGCCTGACTACCATCGGCCAGGAACGTGAGAGCAATCCGTTCCTGATCAAACGTAGATATCAAACGTTAGGTTCTGTCTGCCTTGCGCCCGGCTGGGGCGAAACTCCGAACAAATTCGACGAGCGCGAAAAATCCCTTTGCGTTCCGCAACGACGCATGTATCTTCTGTATCTTCGCAACGGACAAAACGGGGCAACGGAGAAAGCGGGCCATGTGTTTTTCGGCGACAGCGAATTTTATCGGCAGCGGAGTTCTGGGCGCCATCGGCGTCGTCACGCTGACCAGGGTGAAACACCGGCGCGAACTGCTCTTCGCGTCGCTGCCCGCGCTATTCGCCATTCATCAGTTCATTGAGGGATTCGTCTGGCTGGGACTGGATGGAATTCTCTCGCCTGCGGTGGCGCACGACATGGGCGCGGCATTCATGCTGTATGCCCAGGGACTCCTGCCATTTCTTCTGCCTCTGAGCGTGCTGTTGTTCGAGTCTGATCGGACGAGCCGCAACCGCATGCTGCCGTTCCTCATACTCGGCGGAGCAACCACGCTCTATATATTGTGGGCATTGACGGCGTTTCCAACGCAGGTGTACATCAGGGAAAATAGCATCGTCTACGTCAATCAAGCGACCAACAATACAGCGGTCGCGGTGCTCTATGTGATTGTGACCTGCGGTTCTCTGTTTTTCTCCAAGGTCAAAGCCATGGTGATGTTCGGCGCGGCAAACCTGATCATTCTTCTGGCGGTCACGGCGGTCAAGCGCTACGCGTTTACCTCGCTTTGGTGTGCGTACGCGGCGGTCGCGAGCGTGATCATCCTCGCCTACTTCTGGAAAAGCCACGCAGAGCGGCCGTTCCGCTACGCGTAGCCAGTATGCCCGAACGGCCAATCGGATGCTCCACAGCCAGGAAACTTGCTGTGCAACGGCGCATGTTAACCCGCACGAAAGATTACCCAGCCGTGTTACTGACGTGACCTTTCCGAATTGATTACATCCCGCTTAGGATGAATACTGACGGATCAATACCGACGCCTCCAACCCCATGAAGAATCGGATTGCAGTCGTTTTGCTCGTTGTCGCGCCCCTGCTGATGTTCTGTGCCAACCAAGCGCCTGCCCAGGAAGCTTCTGAAGGCACACGCAAAGTTGTGACCAAGGTGGTTCCGGAATTTCCCATCCTCGCTCGTTCCCTGCACATCCAGGGAAACGTGAGAGCGAACGTGTTGGTCGCCGCCAACGGCAAGGTCAAATCGGTCGAAGTGAAGGGCGGACATCCTTTGCTCGGCCAGGCTGCCCAGAACGCTTTAAGCCAGTGGACCTGGGAGCCCGCTGCTCACGAGACTCACGAGACCGTTGAATTGAGATTCAATCCCTAGGGGATTGGAGCGGGCAATCGGGTCGACTGAGAACCGGTGGGCTCTGGACTGGCCAACGATTTCCTTCACATAGTGACAATCGGCGAATCGGAAACTGGGTTGGCCCTGCTTCGTCAGATTGTACTCAGAAACCCGGTTCCAGGGTCTGGATAAATTGAGGTGTCGTAATCGACCGGCCAGAACTTGCGCGTCTTGCCGGCGGAGTCGGTCCATTTCAGCCCGAAGTTCCCGATGTGCTGCCACATGGCAGCTTCGGAATAGACAGTTATAGGGTCCGGCGCCGGAAGCGGTTCACTCAAAAAGTCGCTCGCCGGAACTGTTGCGCCGTTCGTATTTGCCCGATTATATTTTGCGATCCAGATGGTCGGCATGCAGATGTCGAACGGCTTCGACAAACCGTCGCCCATCAACTTACCCATCAGCCAAGCGGCATGATCCTTGCGCGTATAGAGTCCGACGCCGAAATACTGATCCACCACGGCACGGCTCCAGCCACGGTAGTATTCCAGCCAGTCGGGATCATGGACCGTGTCCTCGACATCGAAATACAAGATCGTGTTCAACGGAATGTGAGACGCGCGCGCCTGAGTCGCAGCCTCCTGGCCGTCGAGTGCACCATTATCCCAAAGCGCCGATTTCAGGGCCTTCGGATCGGCTGCGTTCCGATTGTGAATTGCCTGCAGTTTATGGCTGCTCCCCGGCTGCTTACCTGTATAGATTGGCGCAACCCCCCAGCCGATGTCTTGGATCTGGGGAAAATGCGGATTCCAAGCGGATCCCGGTCCAAGATAGAAACCGCACCACCTCAGCTCTGTGTTGTCCCATATTGACTTCATGTTGGCGTCGCCGGGATATCCGACCGAATCGAATCCGGTATAAATCATTTGACTGCTCCTTGACGATCAGAGGCCGGAAACGCGACGGAACTTTAGCATGAAACCGCGCCGATCCGCGTAGCGCAACTGCAAGTGGTGGCGGTCCGCCTTGACAATGGCGTAGAAGGTTACATCACCGCCGTTATCCATGCGCAGGTAAGTGACTCCCGCAACCACGCTGTCCAGCAACGGATCCCGGTCTTTCGCGGTGAACAAGCGCCATTTGGCCTTAGTCGTGGACGACTCGTCGCCTTCAAACCGGTCGGTCACACTACCGTCGACGGCGAAAGTCCGCGTGAACCTGGAGTTTCCTTCCGACTGCCAGGTGCCTATCAAAGTTTGCGCAATCGCCGCTGTGGACGAGTCGCTGTCCGGGGCGCTGGCAGCAACCGACGGAAGTTCGGCCCCGTCATATCGGTCCCACACGGCCGAATCTGCAGGCTGTGCCGCCAGCCCACCCAAAATACTCACAAGGGCTACGAAGGTACGCAACTTCAAGCTCGTCTCCCTGCCAGGCCCTGAACAGCCTTATCTCGACCCAAGTTTTAGGCACACCGGGTGCCGAACACTATACACCCAATCGCCTCACTTGTTTGATGCCCTAGTTGCCGTGACCAGCAACTTCGCTTCGGCAAGGTCCGCTCCTAACCGTTCAGAAGGTCCAGCATTCTGCCGACACCTTCACAAAACTCGGCCGCCCGCGTAATCAAACTTAGCACCAGATATCCGTCGCTCGGGAAATCGTAGAAATGTCCGGGATGCACGAGCACTGATTTCCTCTGCAATAACTCGACCGCCAGGTCTTCATCTGATTTCGTGACCGGAACGCGCAGAATGGCATACCATCCGCCTTCGACTGCGAGCCGCTCGCACGCCTTCTGCTGCGCCAACTGTCGATCCAGTTCGGCCAGGTTTCCGCGGACGCGATCGAGTAGCTGCTTCTGCAAGCTCTTCCGCTGATCGAGAAGCACGGGGGTGGCCCACTGCAGCGGGGCATTCATCGAGAGATATGTATCCGCTATTACTTCCAGCCGGGCCAGCGCGGGCGCTGTCTCGGCGGGCGGTCCGCTCACCGCGATCCATGCCACTTTCATCTGCGGCAGGGCGGAAACTTTCGAGAGGCCGCTCAGGGTGAAGGTCAGCACATCCTGATTCGCGGTGAAACTCGGATGACACGCAATGGCGCTGGTCGAAGAGGGTGAGGCTGTCGAGCTCCGCTCGACCGGACAGCCGGGGGCTGTTGTCCCTACATCAAGCTGATAATCCAAGAACACTTCATCCACGATCAGCGCCAGACCACGCTCGCGGCAAAATCCATTCAGCGAAGTTAACTCGTGCGCCTGCACGTAGGAGCCGGTTGGATTATTCGGATGCACTACTACTACACCACGGGTCCGCGGGGTCACGGCTTTTTCGAGCGAGGGGAAATCCATCTGCCAGCCATGATCGTAGATCAGTGGATACGGCACCAACTTCACGTCTTCCAGGTCGGCGAGAAATTCGAATAGCGGATAACTCGGTTTTGGAACAAGCAACTCGTCTCCCGGATTGCACAGCAAACGGAAGATGTAGGAATAACCTTCGCTGGTGCTGGTGGTCAGGACAAGCTGCTCGGGGTCGAAACCGTCAACTCCGTGGCTGGCGCCCGAGCCCCCGCCTCCATAGTAAGCCGCTACCGCCTCGCGGGCCTGCCGCAGACCCTTGGGCTGGGGATCGTAATCGATTGCCCGCGGAGAGCTGAGAGACGCCAGAATGGCGGCCTCGTCATAAAGCAGGCCGGCGCGCGTGGGATTCGAAACGGTCAGATCGAGAATGTTCGCGCCTTCGGACCGTGCCGCCTCCAGCGCGTCCGTGAGGCGGTTGCGCGTGAGCTTCCAGTTCGTACGATCGGAAAACATTTCAGCGCGGGAACAGGTTCACTTGGAGAGCGGCGTCGGTCTGAGCGTTGGTCTGAGCTGGCCGGTTGGTGAATTTGTTCGCGAACCGGTTCATGAACTTGTCCATCAAACCCGGGGTCGAGGGCCCGCGGCTGATGTTGTCCTGTACGCCGCGCCATTCGAGGCCGGGCCAGTCGCGAATGGCAATTGCCGGACAGAGCAGGTGTTTTCCGTCCTGACGCAACAGCTGCCGCAGCGTTTGCACCCCGTAGAAAAGTCCTTGCCCGGAGTTTGCCGCCACCACCAGGTGAGACTTGTCGGCAAATAGCAGGTAGCCCTGCTCGCCGATGGAAGCATCCGACTTTAATCCCTTAGCCGCCAGAAACTTACGCACGCGCGCGTCCTGCAGCCGCGCCAGCACAATCGAACTACGCTCCGTCCTGGAGGTGGCCTTGACGCCAACGATATCGAGCTTTAGACCGGACTCGTCCGCGATTTCTTCGGCCAGGGTTTCGGCGGCGATGCGGTCTTCGGACTGATGACCGAACTCCACCAGAATACGGGTCATGGGACCGACCCGAAAGCCGCCATCACGCAGTCGCACTTCCTTCGGCTCCGGCATCAGCTTGAGCGGCCCGCCGTCGTCGGAAGACTCGATCCCCCGCGCTGGCAGCGAGAACAGTAGCGCGCAACATATTCCGTAACATAGTGCACTGCACAAACCGAAAATCGTTCGTGATTTCATTCGATTCCTTGGGGAAAGTTCCCCGGAAGCATTGTACCCCCGCAATACGGGGATAGCTCTACAAACGTTTCGGGTTCGCCAATGATGTTTGCCAATTATGTTCGCCCAAAACGCTCGCCAATGATGTTTGCCAAGCGGAAGCTGCAAAAAACTGCAGAAAGTGTGCAATTTTGCACAGATGCGGGAGGGGCATTCCAGGAAAATTACTGTAGACTCCCGAACTGGCAATCGCAACTAAACGATGTTCGAATGTCTCGACTAGGTCAATTCTGTTTGAAAGAGCAAAGTTAGGGGCACTATGCCAATCGCCGCCTTCTTGTTTTCTTTGACTTGGGTAATTTTGGGCTTATTTTTGCTCCTGCTGGTCCGGGTCGGCGCCAAGCCGGTTCCCACCCCCGAATCCTCGTCTGCCTCTTCGGAACTCCGCACATTGTCCGTTTTCCGTGTCCGTTGTGTCTTGGGGCAGGGGCCCTCTGAGGAGCAAATGGAGAAGCGAATGCGCCCTCACGCGAAGTATCATTTGGAGCCTCTCAGCTTGAAGACCATGGCTTTGGATACCGCCGATGAGTTGCAGTCTTTCGCCTCCCAGGCTTTCGAGCCCCAGG
The DNA here is from genome assembly GCA_963846245.1 of uncultured Acidobacteriaceae bacterium. Taxonomy (GTDB): domain Bacteria; phylum Acidobacteriota; class Terriglobia; order Terriglobales; family Acidobacteriaceae; genus Sulfotelmatobacter. The sequence continues at coordinate 32,884 of CAWJVI010000004.1, forward strand.
CTTTCGGCCTCCCGTCTTCCGGATCCCAGTCTTTCCGCTTTACTAGATTCCTCTAACCCAAATCCTCCGCCCGCACTTGAGCAGTATTGAACAGACCCCAAAATCACGGAAGTAGACAGTGAACTGAGCGGGATTCTACGGATATGAGATTCCCGCTAAGGAGAACCGACGTGCACCGTGGAAACCGATTTTTCAGCTCACTTTTTCTAACTGCCACCCTTGCCGTACCTCTGGTAATGGCCGCCAGCCCCCAGGACAACCACCAGGAAAAACGGGACGATCACAACAAGCGCTACTACGACAAAGGCCACAAGGACTATCACACCTGGGATGGCAATGAAGACCGAGCGTACGTGCGATACCAGAACGAGCACCACGAGACGCATGCCTTCGTTGAGTTGAACAGCCAGCAGCAGACCGTCTACTGGAACTGGCGCCACAGCCATCCGGACGGCAGATAAGATCGGGCTTCGGGCTTCAGCTTTCGGGCTTCGGCGCTCAGCTTCCGGGTTCAGTCTTCGGCGAAGGGGGATTGGCCGAGGCCCGAAGCTCGACAGCCGAAGCCTGCTCCAATTCCCATTGCAGCATCCTCCCCGAAGCTCCAAAAGCCGCGCCTAGCGGCTTTGTGGTCTTAATCCTTACGGTTCCAATAGGGCTCCGCACCGCTGCCCACCGCTGCCAAATTCCGTTGAACGCGAGGCAGGAGCAGTGTAGGATGCAGGCCCCGGGTCAGATCGGAATTCCCTGCAACCTGCGGGTCTCAATCTCAAATCGGGTCTCAATCTCAAAACAGAAATTCTGGTCAGATCTCTGATCAAATCTAAGGAGCGAATCGTGATTCGAAGACTAGGCGCATCTTTTCTCGCTGTGGTCCTAATGCTATTGGGTGTGAATGTTGTTGGTCAGGCGGAACCACAGCCCCTGTTGACGCGCCATGTGCGTGAAGCGACTCTCAACGGCCAGGCGCCCTCGGTTGGACGGCTTCCCGGCACCCAATCCATGCGCCTCGTGCTTGTCTTGCCGCTCCGCAACCAGGATGGATTGGATAGCTTTCTGAAGGAACTCTACGATCCTTCCAGCCCCTCCTACCGCCAGTTCCTGACGGTAGAAGAGTTCACCGCAAAGTTTGGTCCCACGCAGGAAGACTATAACGCGGTGATTAATTTCGCCGAGGCCCACGGCCTCAAGGTGGTCGGCACTTCGAGCAATCGCGTGAATCTCGACGTGAAGGGATCGGTGGCCAGCATCGAGGAAGCATTCCGGCTGACCATGGGAATTTACCAGCACCCCACCGAAGATCGCACCTTCTACGGTCCGGATCGCGAGCCCACTCCAGACCTGGCGGTCCGGCTGTGGCACATTTCCGGCCTGGACAATTATTCGATCCCGCGTCCTGCGGTAATGCACCGAGATATGTCGGTGGGGCCCAAAGCCACTACTGGCTCCGGTCCCTCGAAGTCTTTTCTAGGCAGCGACATGAGGGCGGCCTATTACGGCGGCACTCTCACTGGCAGCGGCCAGACGCTCGGGCTGCTCGAATATGTCGGAACCGATTTGGCCGATCTCACCACATATTTCAACAATGCCGGTCAAACGAATAATGTCCCCGTCACTCTGAAGTCCACGGACGGAACCCCCACCAGTTGCCTGGCCAAAAATGGCTGTGACGACACGGAACAGACCTTGGACATGACTCAGGCCATCAGCATGGCTCCGGGGTTGTCGAGCCTGGTGATGTATGTGGGATCGAGCGATTCCGCGATTTTTAATTCAATGGCTACGGCGAGTCCGCTGAACGCGCAATTGAGTTCTTCGTGGACCTGGAGCCCGGCAGATCCCAGCACTGACAATCCGTACTTCACGGAGTTCGCGGCGCAGGGTCAGAATTTGTTCCAAGCGGCCGGCGACAGTGGCAGATGGACCGCCACTGGTTCGGGCGCTGAGATTTTCCCGGCGGATGATATGTATGTCACGTCCGTGGGCGGCACGGACTTAGACACCAGCAGCGCCGGTGGTCCGTGGAGTTCTGAAACCGCCTGGGCCGACGGGGGCGGCGGCATTTCGCCGGACAAGTATAGCGATTCCTTCCTGGCAGACGAGCGCGGCCGGCGGATGCTCCAGTTGTTCCAAAACTTTTCGCAACGGTCCGGACGTTTCGGCAAATGCGAATTTCACGTTTTACGTGTGCGCCGACCAGACTACCTGCACGGCCAATGAATATGGTGGGACCAGTTTTGCCGCGCCCATGTGGGCCGGCTATCTGGCTCTGGTCAATGAACAGGCGCTGTTGAACGGCAACCCTACGCTCGGCTTTATCAATCCGAGTCTGTACTCGATTGGCGCGGGCTCAAGCTATGACACCGATTTCCACGACATCACCAGCGGCGGCAACGGATTTTCGGCAACCACAGGCTACGATCTGGCGACGGGCTGGGGCAGTCCGAACGGCTCTGGGCTGATCACCGCGCTTGCTGGAACAACGTCGTCACCAAGCTTCACCATTTCTGCCTCGCCCGCTTCGGTCTCAGTGGTGCAAGGCAGCAATGGGACGTCGACGATCACTACCGCGATCTCGGGCGGCTTTGACTCGGCGATTGCATTGTCCGCAACGGGCCAGCCGACGGGCGTGACCGTGACCTTCAATCCCACGTCGATCGCCACGCCAGGTTCTGGCACGTCAACTATGAGCTTGGTCGTGGCCTCAACTACCGCGACCGGGAGCTTACTCGATCACTGTCTCTGGCGTGGGTGGAGGCGTCACGCAGACCACCACAATCAGCCTGACGTAACGTCTCGGTGGCGAGTGCTGACTTCACCATCAGCGCATCGCCTGCATCGATCAGCGCAGCCCGGGCGGCACCGCGACGTCACGATCACGACGGCGGCGCTGGGCAGCTTCGATTCAGCGATCAATTGTCTTCTACCGGAGCGGGCAGCGCGCAAAAAGTGACTTTCAGTCCGAACCCGATCGCGGCGCCCGGTTCCGGGACCTCGACGATGACGATCAAGGTGTAACACTCCGTCGCCAAAACCGGAGTCCACACCCTCACCATCAAGGGCACGGGCGGAGGCAAGACGCACACTGCTACCGCGACTCTTACCATCGTCAAATAGTGAACCAGGAACTCGATTGGGGTAAGCTAAAAAGGCCCGGATCATTGAAATCTGATCATTGATCCGGGCCTTTCTTTGTGACGCGGGCGGGTTATGTCCAGCGAACCGACAGCAAATCCTGCTTACTTGCCGAACGCTTCTTTATTCACGACGTAGGGCATCTTAGTGATGTCACCGCCGTAGTTGCTCTCGAGCACGTCGATCAGGCCTTGGACGCATCGTCCGGCCATGCCTTTGTCGGGGTCGGTGGAAAGACGTGTAATGCGCGCGGCGCTGGCGAAGTGCGGCATCAGGCGGCAGCGGTCGGCGATCGCGGGATCGCGCAGTGGAGAATCCGCAGGCAGCGGCTCTTTCTCGTAGACGTCGAGCGCCGCGCCGGCAATCCAGTTCTCGCGCAACGCCCGCGCCAGAGCGGCTTCTTCGACCACCGGACCGCGCGACGTATTCACGAGATAGGCCGTCGGCTTCATCATGCGCAGGGTTTTTTCGTTGAACAAGTGATAGGTCGGAGTCGTTGCTTTCGCCGGCGCGCAGCAAGGGCACGTGCACGCTGACGAAATCGGCTTCGCGCAACGCTTCTTCGAAAGGTACGTACTTGATCCAATTCTTTTCTTTCGCAATGCCGCGGGCATGGCGCAGATCCATGACCTCTTGAATCGCTTTCACGTAGTCATGGTTCTCGTACGCCGGGTCGTAGCACAGCATGTTCATGTCGAATCCGGCGCACTTCTTGATCATGGCCAGCCCAATGCGCCCGGTGCCGATAATCGCGATGGTCTTGCCGGTGACTTCGTCGCCGAGAAACGGCAGGTAAGGATGCCAGTATCCCCAGCGATTCTCGCGCGTGAGGTGCTCGGCCGGCCACATTTTGCGGGCCAGCATTCCCAGCATGAAGAAGGCAAATTCAGCGGTCGCTTCGGTGAGCACGTCGGCGGTGTTGGTGAACGGAATTTTGTAGCGATTGGCGTCGGCGCGATTGATGTTGTCGAAGCCGACGGCAAACTGCGCCACAACTTTCAGTGTTCCCTTGCCGGCTTCGAAAATTTCTGCGTCAATCGGATCGCGCAGCGTGGTGATCAGGCCATCAATGCCCGATTTCACTTTTTCGATAATCAGACTCTTGGGCGGCGGTTCCGGTTGCGGGTAAACCTCGACTTCGTATCCCCGTTTGCGCAGCAGATTGATGGCTTCGCCAATATCGCAGGTGGCAAAAACGCGAAATTTCTTGTCCATGATCTTCTTTCATAAATAATGTAGGTGTGGCGCGGGCACTCCTGCCCGCGAAATCTAACCACAAGCAGTCCCTTAACCTCAAGTTAGAAACCTGCCGGAAGTCAACGCCTCCGGCTTCGGATGTGCTCAGGCAATCTCAAGCACGTTACTCTCGTACGCTAGTAGAAACCGTGCGCCCCGTCTATCATCCATCAATCTCTTCGGCTGGGGCAAAGCACATGGCATATTTACAATTTCGCGGGCAACGGGGCCATGGTTATTTCATCCAGTGCGCGGCTGTCGTCGCCGTGATTCTTTCTCTCACGTCGGTCGGTGCCGCTCAAGCCGCGCCGGCGGGCCAAGGTGAATTGCCTTTGCCTCAGGACCTGACGAAATATCCCGGATTGCTGCCTGAGTTCGGCCAGTTGCTGGAGAAGTTGCAGCACGACGTGCAATCTCCGCCGGCGCGCGGCCAGAGCCGCTTGTTGCCGTTGCTGCCGGAATCGACCGCCTTCTATGCCGCGCTTCCCAACTACGGCGAAGCTTCTCATCAGGCTCTCGCGATTTTTCAGCGCGAGGTGCAGCAGAATCCCGTGCTGCACGCCTGGTGGCAGCGGGGCGACTTGGCGGCAAATGGACCAAAGGTGGAAGATGCGCTAGAGAAGGTTTACCAGTTCTCGCAATATTTGGGTGACGAAATCGTTGTGTCGGGCGCGGCCGAGGGCGGCAAGCCTCCGAGCCTGGTGATTATCGCGGAATTGCGGAAGCCCGGCCTGAAGGATTTCATTCAGCAGATGACGAAGGAGTTTGGTGGCAACTCGGAGCCGCCGGTGCGCCTACTGGACGTGCAAGAGCTAGCGAATGCCCGGGACACGCAACCGGCGCAGCAGTTGGTGATCCTCGTGCGCCCCGACTTCGTGGTCGCGGCGCTCGACGTGGCGGCACTCCGCAGTTTCAATGCCCGCCTGGACAAAAAAAGCACGGAGTTCGCCTCTACTCCATTCGGGCTGCGCGTGGCGCAGGCCTATGAAGGCGGCGCCGTGGTGGTGGTTGCCGCCGACCTGCAGAAGATCGTGAGCCAGATCCCAGTCGGCACCGAACAGAGCCAGAAACTTTTCCAGCGATCAGGATTTGCAGATGTGAAGTACTTGGTTTGGGAGCACAAGACGGTCGACGGCCAGGCCGGCAGCCAAATGGAACTCACCTTCACGAGTCCGCGGCATGGAGTGGCGTCCTGGCTGGCGGCGCCGGGGCCGCTGGGCAGCCTGGATTTTCTCTCGCCCAAGGCAGTGATGGCGGGCGCCATTCTTTTGAAGGATCCGGCGCTAATTTTTGAAGACCTTAAGGATCTCGCCACGGCCCAGAATCCGAATGCCCTCGCGGCGTTGGAGCAGATGGAACAGGGATTGAAACTCAGCTTAAAGGACGATCTGTTCAGCCACCTCTCGGGTGAAATCGCCTACGAAGCAGACAACGTCCCGTCAACGAATCCGGCGTGGCGGGTAATTCTGAAGGTCGCTGATCAGAACGAGGATCCGAAGCGCTTGCAGTCAACGGTGGACACTTTGCTGGCGACTATGCAAAGGAGCGCGCAGCAATCCGAGGACGGAGGAGTGACTTACCACACTCTCGTGATTCCCTCTGCGCAGAAGACGACCGAAATCAGCTATGCATTCGTGGACGGTTATTGGATCATCGCTTCCAGTCGCGAGACGGTTACCGAGGCAATTCGCCTGCATCGGAGCGGAGAATCCTTGGCCAAGTCCAGGAAGCTTCTGGAGTCAATGCCGCCCGGCCACCCATCGGAAGTCTCGGCTCTGCTCTTCGAAGACGCGGCCGCGGTGGCGGCCATGGGGCTGCGGCAAGTATCGCCGGCACTTGCGGAGTCGCTTTCGCATGCGGGCGCGGAAGCTTCGCCCATGGTGATCGCTGCGTATGGCGAGGAAAACGCGGTGCGCGAAGCCAGCAGAAGTGGAGGAGTCGACGCCGGCGTGATTCTGGTGGCGGCGGCCATCGCAATTCCGAATCTGCTGCGCGCGAGAATCGCTGCGAATGAGGCTAGCGCTGCAACCAGCATACGCACGGTGAATACTGCGCAGGTCATGTATTCGAGTTCTTATCCGCGGCTGGATTTGCGCGCGATCTGGCTACACTCGGTCCTGATCCCCGTCGGGCCCACCACGTCGTCAGCGGATCACGCCAGCTTTATCGACTCTACTCTGGGGAATGCAAGTTGTACCGCCGGCGCCTGGTGTACTAAATCCGGGTACCAGTTCCTCCTTAGCACGAGTCTGCAAGAAACAGACGTGCCAGGAGTACGTAGTCGTTGGCACTCCGGCCGGCAACAATACAGGAACAAGAAGTTTTTGTTCGACCTCGGACGGCGTGGTTCGGTATAGAGTTGGCGCGCCGCTCACCTCCGCAGTCAGCGTGGCGGAATGCCAGGCGTGGTTGCCGCTGCGGTAGATGGTTGTTGTGGGCCTCGCAGGCTACAGAAAACTCGACGCATTTTATTTAGGGTCGCAATTTTGCGTGGCGCGTTTTGGGTGGCAGCTATTTTGGGTGACACGGCGCTCCCAGCGCTGCGACACAGACGCCTCTGGAACGCGGCTTTAGCCGCTAAGGTCTTAGTCGAACGTCCAGCGCGTGGATTTGCCGACAAAGTGCTTCTCCCACAGCCCGAAAGCGACGCGTGGCCGTACCGCAAATACCGGCTCTTTCATCGACAGGATGTCATTTTTCATCTTGCCCATGTCGAACTTGTACTTGCGTTCGTAGACAGGGAGCATCCGGCGGCGTGCGGCAATGTCAGCGATTTCGGCAACGCCCTCGACGATGACTGCTTCGCTGCGTCTTCGGTGCACACCACGCAATGCGAATTGTGCGCCAGGTTTTTGGCCTTGCGCGACTCGCGCACCGGTGCAGAACAGGAAGCAGCCATCCTGCCACAGTCCCCAGATAACCATGTGTGTGGAGAGTGGGAACAGCGTGTGGAGTTGACGGGATGCGCGGCCAGTGACAGTGGTGATCCAGTAGTTATGCGATTTTTTCAGCCGCTGCTCGGCCCACCACCACGGCAGCAAGCCTTTTACGCCTTCGGGAAGGCCATAGCCGGATGCAGCGATGCGAGAGACTCGGGGCTGGCCTTGCGCGATTTATTTTGGCGTATTTTCGCTTCCCGCATTTTCATTCCGTGGCTGTCCGGTCCCTCGGAGAGTTGAAAAACAAGCAGCACGATAGTCACGACGGCGATGAGCCCGAGCAGGGCAAAGCCGCCACCCCCGTGCCAGCGAAAAATCATCGAGGAAAAGATGCGCGGTGCAATGGACGACAGAATCGGGAAATATGTCATATTTTTTCTTCTTTCAGAGCTGACACTAACTTTAACCCCGATTTGTCTTATAAGTTCTTCTTCGTCCACTGGTCGATGCGATCCAGCGCCTGCTGCAGATTCTCAAGCGAGTTGGCTACGCTGAAGCGCAGGTAGCCTTCGCCGAATTCGCCGAAAGCCGTGCCCGAAAGCGCTGCCACACCCGCCTGCTCGAGCAGCGCGTCGGCCAGCGCTTTCGACTTCCATCCCGTTTTCGTGATGTTGGGAAAGGCGTAGAACGCTCCCTTCGGCATGCGGCAGGAGAAACCCTTGATTCTATTCAGCCCGGCCACAAACACGTCGCGACGCCGCTGGAACTCGTCGCGCATGCGGTCGACCGAAGTCTGGTCGCCATTGATCGCCTCAATGCCCGCCACTTGCGTGAAGCTGGCGGTACAGGAATTCGAATTCGTCATCAGTCGCGAAATATGAGTCGCCAGATCGGCGCGCATCACGCCATAGCCCATGCGCCATCCGGTCATGGCGTAGGTTTTAGAGAAGCCGTCGAGCAGAATCGTTCGCTCCTGCATGCCCGGCACCGACATGATCGAAAAATGCTGGCCGCCGTCGAACAACAGCCGGCTGTAGATTTCGTCCGACAGTACCATGATATTGCGGTCGCCGATGACCTTCGCGATCTGTTCGATGTCGCGGCGCTCCAGCACACCGCCCGTAGGATTCTGCGGCGAATTTAAAATAATCAGCCGGGTACGGTCGTTGATCAGCGATGCCAACTCGTCCACATCGAGAGAAAAATCGCGCTCTTCGCGCAAATGAATTGGGACAGCTTTGCCACCGACATAGTGGATCATCGACTCATAGATCGGAAAGCCAGGATTGGGATAGATAGCCTCATCTCCGTCATCAATCAAGGCGAGGATTGTGAAGAAAATAATTGGCTTACCGCCAGGGACCACAACCACTTCGTCGCTCGTAGCTTTCACGTCCGCGGGTGCGGCTCACATAATCGGCTAGAGCCTGCCGCAGTTCGGGTAGACCCGCCGAAGGGCCGTAATGCGTCCAGCCATGGTGCAGCGCGTTCACGCCCGCCTCGATCACATTCGCGGGCGTATCGAAGTCGGGTTCGCCAATTTCCAGGTGGATGATGCTCTTGCCCTGGCGCTCCAGCGCGCGCGCTTTGTTCAGGACTTCAAAGGCAGTCTCGGTGCCCAGCCGCGACATGCGGCTAGCTAATTGCAAATCGTGTTGCGTGGCTTTCTCCATGACAGAAAAAACTCCTGACAGCAACAAACGAAAAATTATACGCCCCCTCCGGAGGCGAAGGCCGCGTTCGAATGTGCAATCAAGCAGCGCAAGGTTATAAAATTCGGCAATCAGGCCTGAGAAAAAAATTTGCTCCGAGGGAGGACTTGTGGACTCATATCTCAACGAACTCTATGTGCATCAGGCATGGGCCGATGCGGAGCACTGGCAGGCGATGGAAGCGCATCCTGCGGCGATTGCCGACTGAGCGATCCGCGAGCGCTTGCTGCATATTCATCTGGTGCAGCATGGGTTTCTGTGGGTGGTGGGTCCGCGAACGTCGCCGTTCGCGTTCAAGAAGCTGGAAGACTTCACCAGCACGGGGGAATTCAAAGCGTACGCGCAGCACTATCACGCGGAGATGGACCAACTATTGCAAAGCATCATCGCCGGCTCGTCTGAAAGAGATGATCGAAGTGCCGTGGTTCCAGCCGCCGCTGAAGATCAGCGTACGCCATGCGCTCACCCAGGCTGCCATGCACAGCCACTATCACCGCGGGCAAAATGCCACGCGCCTGCGAGAGCTGGGAGGAGTGCCGCCGGGAACGGATTTCATTGTGTGGCTGCGGGACGGGAAGCCGGCGGCGAAGTGGAGCTGAAAATGGGTTCTATTCCGAGACGCTGTGTTCTTCGTTCGGCGAGCGCAGAACACGGTCGATGGAGTAGGGATGGCGACGGCTGGGTTCGTGGTAGTGGCGAACTAGCATTTCGCCGAGCAGTCCGATGGCGAGCAGGTTGAGTCCCCCGAGCAGCATGAAGAAGGCCAGTATCATCAGCGGCCCGTGCGAAGCCATAAGCGGCACCTGACGCAGGAACTTCTCCACGCCCAGCCACAGGACGATGCCGCTGCCCCCGAACATTATGGCCATGCCGCAGGTTCCGAAAAAATGCAGCGGGCGGGAAAGATAGCGCAGCAGGAAGCGAATGGTGAGCAGATCAAAAAACACGCGGAAGGTGCGCGTGATGCCGTAATGCGAAACGCCGCGTTCGCGATTCACGTTGCGGATGGGCACTTCGCAAATCGTGGCTCCGTGCCAGGAAGCAAGGGCCGGAATAAAGCGGTGCAGTTCGCCATAGAGCGGCACCTGGTCGAGAATATCGCGACGATACGCTTTAAACGTGGTGCCAAAGTCGTGAATGTTCACGCCGCTCAGCTTGGCCATCAGCCAGTTTGCGATTTTCGAAGGAATGCGGCGCACCCAGAAATTATCCACGCGAACTTTGCGCCAGCCACTGACAATGTCATACCCGGCGGCAATTTTCTCCAGAAACAGCGGGATGTCCGCGGGATCGTGCTGCAGATCGCCATCCATCGCAATGATGTATTCGCCGCGGGCATGGTCGAATCCGGCGGCAAGGCCGGCGGTCTGGCCGAAGTTGCGACGCAACTTGACCACCGTAACGCGGCTGTCGACCGCCGCGATTTCGCGTAACGTAGCGAACGTGCGGTCGCTCGAACCATCGTCCACCAGTACGATCTCGAACGTCTCGCCGGCCGCTTCCATCACCACTTTCAGGCGATCATAGAGATCGGTGACGTTCTCCTGCTCGTTGTGCAGAGGGACGACGATGGAGTACTTAGGCACGATCTCCTTATTATAGCCGATGGGTCAATGCGAGCGGGAGGCGAAAATTTTGGCCCGCGGATCCGTACGGGTTCCCACGGATAAGGCTGCCGGACAGAAGAACCTCGGGGGCTAAAGCCATTGCCCGCGAGCCGGAACTGATCGCAACGCTGAAAGCGCTGCGCCACCCCAACGCCTGTGCGACTCAATCGTGCAGCCTTCCGGCGGGCACGGCCGAAGCCGCGCCCTCCCAACCCTGCAAAGCGGGCGCGCTCGCTATTCCTTCAGCTTCAGCTTCGACTTGTTCTCTTCCAGAAAAGTCTTGATATCCGCGGCAGCACCCAGGAGGCGATTCCATTGCTCGTAGTAGAGCGTGACCGGAAAGCGGCCCAGGCCGTAGACGCTAACGCCGCCTTTTTCGCCGACTTTGAAAATCAGGTCGCCGCTGCGTTTCTTGACTTCTACTTCTTTTTCTAACTGCGACAGCTTCGCTTTCAGCTCTTCGTAAGTTGGTTCTGCCATGCTTTCTTCGCCTCCGGAAAAATTGCTTGCAGTCGGCCGCCAATCCGGGATAACGTTTCCGCAGGCGGTCCGTCTCTATCATAATAATAATGCGTCCCTATAGTAACTTGTCCGGGATTGCATCGCGCCGGACAACCGTTGTAACCTCGTAATAGTTGGCGTTTCGATCCTGATGCGGGAAAGCATGCGTTCGTTATTTCGCTGGTCGGCGTGGCTCTGCCTGTCCCTGATGTTGTGGACAGCGGCGGCGGAGTCTACCCACAATCACCCCAGCCAGACCGACGCCGCTTCCTGCTCGATTTGCGTGGCGGCGCACAGCACCAGCCCCACCGTCAGTTCCACTCACGTCCGGCCTGTTTTCACCACGGTTGGCGTGCTGCGAGAAGAAGCAGTCATCGCGAAGGCCCGGCTCGATGTTTTTGAGCTCGGCAGTCGCGGCCCTCCTGTCGTCTAGGGATTCCCACTGATTCGGCCTTCGGCGTTCGCGCCGGGCGAGTCCCTATTTTCTGCAGCCCATTTTCTTCAGTCCCAGGAGGACGTAATGCCTACTTCTTATAAGTGGCGCTTCATCGCCATTTTTGCCGTGACCTTTCTAAGCAGTGCACTTCTAACCCTCGCAGCACGAGCCCAGTCGGGCGGAAGTTCTGGTTCGATCAGCGGCACGTCCTCGATCCCACGGGCGCCGTCGTGCCCAACGCGACGGTCGAAATTCATAATCCGGTCAGCCACTTTGACCGCTCGACGACCACGGATGCGTCCGGAAATTTCAGCATTCCAAACGTGCCATTCAATCCCTATCACATGGCGGTGACCGCGGAGGGATTCGCCCCAACCGCGCAGGATGTGGACGTCCGCTCCGTCGTACCGGTCAGCGTCAAGCTCAGTCTGCAAGTGTCGGGTTCGACCACGTCGGTAACGGTGGAGGCTGGAGGGGACCTGGTGGAAAACGATTCGACATTTCATTCCGACCTGGACCGCAATTCGTTCGATCCGGATGCCTCTGGAGAGCACGTCATCTTCACTGAGCGCCGCCGTTACTCAATCGACGCCGGGAATCGCTGCCGATTCCAATGGGCTGTTCCACGGGCTGGGCGACCACGCGGAGAATTCTTTCTCCGTCGATGGCCAGCCGATTACGGACCAGCAGAGCAAGGTTTTCTCGAACCAGATTCCCCTCGATTCGGTCCAGTCGATGGAAGTCATCTCCGGCGCGCCGCCCGCGGAATACGGAGGCAAGACCAGCGTTGTGATTGTGGCGACCACACGCTCCGGCCAGGGAGTGACCACGCCTCACGGCAGTGTGACCACTTCCTATGGGACGTTTGGAACGTCCACCGTGGCGGCCGAGCTCGCCTATGGGGGCAAAAATTGGGGGAACTTCATTTCGGTGGGCGGTTTGAACAGCGGCCGGTTTCTGGATCCGCCGGAATTCACGGTGCTGCACGACAAAGGCAACGAAGAAAATCTCTTCGACCGCGTGGATTATCAACTCTCCACCGCTGACTCCATTCACCTGAACTTCGGCTACAGCCGCAGCTGGTTCCAGACGCCGAATTCGCTGGATGCCGAAAACGCGACGGCATGGAGCGGGCTGGCCGGAATTGAGCCGCAGATGGCGAACTTCGCTGGCATCGACCCGAACGGAAATATTGTTGGACCGACCGACCAGCGCTCCAAGATTGGGACGTTCAACATTGCCCCGTCATGGACGCGGTTGATCAGCACGAACGTCGGTATTTACTCTGGGCGCGTTCGTGCGCCGTGACGATTACAATTACTACCCCAGCAGTAATCCTTTCGCAGATCTGGGACCGCCGAGCCTGCAGAGACAATCCGTAGGTCAGAACCGCACGCTCACCAACGCGGGACTTCGATCGGATCTCTCCTATGTCAAAGGAATCAATCAGATCAAGGCCGGAGTCACCTACGAACAGACTTTCCTCAACGAAGACGACACGCTCGGGATCGTCGACCCGACCTACAACGCACCCTGCATCACTGCCGTGGCTACGAGTGCGGTAAACCCGTTCCCGTATGTCGCGGCGCCCGGACTCACGGCCGCAGACTGCCCCGGCGGCGCAGGCACTTTGCAGGCAAACATTGCATCCAATCCGAACGCGCCCGGCTCTGCGTTTTATCCCTACTTCAATCCGATCCTCGCTCCTTACGATTTGACCCGCGGTGGAACCCTGTTCACCTTCAACGGCCACACGGACGTGAAGGAACTCGCTCTCTATGTCCGGGACGTGATCACCAAGGGGAACTGGTCGCTGAACCTGGGCTTGCGCGGCGATTTTTACAACGGTCTCACCATCGCGCGGCAGGCTGAGCCTCGACTTGGCGTCGCTTACAACGTGAAGAAGACCAACACGATTCTTCGCGTTTCCTACGCCCGCACGCTGGAATCTCCGTTCAACGAAAATCTGGTTCTTTCGAGCATCGGATGCGGCAACGCTGTCTTAGCTCCGCTGCTTCTCTGCGCCGCGCCTGGGATCAACCCGCTGAGTCCTGGCTTTCGCAACGAATTCCACGCTGGGAATCGAGCAGGCTTTCGGGAAGTACCTGGTGTTTTCCGGCGAGTACATCACGAAGTACACGCACAATGGCTACGACTTCAGCGTGCTGGGGAACACTCCGATCACGTTTCCGATTGAATGGCACAACTCCAAGATTCCGGGATATGCGGGGCGCGTGAGCGTGCCGGATATCCATGGCTTCTCGGCGCTGATGGTTTTCTCCAGCGTGGCGGCGCGCTTTTTCCAGCCCCAGATCGGTGGAGCGGGTGCGACGGTGGCGAACGCTGCCGGACTTCCCTTCCGCATCGACCACGACGAAAAATTCAACCAGACTACGCATTTCCAATACCAGCCGTGGAAGCGCGGGCCGTGGACCGGTTTCAACTGGCGGTATGACAGCGGGCTGGTTGCAGGCAACGCACCGTGCTATGGTCTCGGTCACCGCCAACGATTGCCCACAATCAGCGCCGAGCGGGTGCGCCAGCCGTCTTCTTGCAAGACGTTTTTGGAAACCCGCTGAGCGGCGATCAGGAGTTTCAGGCGGGCTTCACATGCAACGGTATCCGCGCCACGCCGACCGCACCTCTGGCATCGCCGTGCGGGGCGCCGCTCGGATCCAGCCTTATACAGGTGCCGGCGAATGGAGCCGAGAACGACGACCACAACCCGCCGCGCATCGCATCGCGGAACCTGTTCGACGTCTCGGTGGGGCACGACAACCTGTTCCATTTCCGCGGCGACAAATATAAAGTGAGCGCGCAATTGACTGTCATTAACCTGACGAACAAGTACGCACTCTACAATTTTCTCTCCACGTTCAGCGGCACGCACTATGTGACGCCGCGAGCGATTACCGCGCAGCTAGGGTTTCACTTCTAGGGGTCGGTGGCCAGGACATGCGTCTCGGCCGTAGAGACGTTGCTTGCAACGTCTTCTCGCCGCCGGCAAAGACGTAGCAAGCTACGTCTCGACGAAACGAGGGATTGCGGACGAGTGTGCCCGCTATGAACCGTCGTTTGGAACCCTGGTTTGTAAACCAATGTAAAGCTGCGTCGGGCGTCCGAGCTGCGCGAGCGCTACTGCTAGAATAAAATCATCCCTGCGTAGTCGCGAGATTCGTGTTTTTGGAGAAACGCTTGCCAATAAAGTTCGTTACCCCGCCATTCCTAATTGTTTCTGTATTTTTCAGCTTTCTTTTGTTAGCGTCTCCGGCTGTGTCAGCGGCGCAGCAAAGTCCCTCGGCGTCCGATCCTGCACAAGCGGCGGCGCAGCCCGCCTTGCTCAGAGCGCCGCTCCTCCGAGCGATAGCTCGTCTAAACCTGCGCCGTCTGGACAGGACGCGGCGCCCGCGGCTTCGTCCCAAACTTCGCCAAACCAGACTTCGGCAGACAAGTCGGCGCAAGACCACGACAAAGACAAAGACAAAGACAAAACCGCCCAGGGTACGAGCGGCCAGGGAAAAAATGCCGGCACATCAAATGCCGGCACGTCGAAAGCAGGTACATCAAATGACCGGCTTTTTCTTGCGCTGCCGAATTTCCTGACCTTGGAAGGTTCCGGCAAAGTGGCGCCGCTCACCACTGGACAGAAATTCAAAGTGGTGGCTCGCAGCGCCTTCGACAGAGTGCAAATCCCGTGGTACGCGATGCTGTCGGGCATCAGCCAGGCGGAAAACAGCGAACCCGGTTACGGCCAGGGCTGGGAGGGTTACGGAAAGCGCTTTGCCTCGGCCTTTGGGGATGGGGCCATTGAGAACTTCATGACGAGCGCGGTTTTTGCCTCGTTGCTGCATCAGGATCCCAGATTTTTTCAGTTCAGCGAAGGTGGAGTCGCGCACCGTACTGGTTACGCGATCAGCCGAATCTTTATCACCCG
The DNA here is from genome assembly GCA_963846245.1 of uncultured Acidobacteriaceae bacterium. GTDB lineage: Bacteria > Acidobacteriota > Terriglobia > Terriglobales > Acidobacteriaceae > Sulfotelmatobacter. The sequence goes on from CAWJVI010000004.1 coordinate 48,321, forward strand.
AACGGATTCCGGCCATTCGCAATTCAACTATTCCGAGGTCTTTGGCAGCGCCGTGGCGGCAGCCATCTCCACCAACACTTACCATCCCCGGGCATTCATCACCACTCGCTACGACCCCACGACGAACATGGTGACTTGATGTTCACAATGCATCCGACCGCACGCTTCCGAATACCCTCAGCGTATGGGGAACGCAAATGGGCTATGACGCGATTACCTATGTGATCAAGGAATTCTGGCCCGACATTCACCGCAAGATGAACAAGAAACACAACAACCCGCGGCCATGCAACCAGCCAACTCGGGAGCGACCCCGAATCCGTAACCGCGAGCTCGGCAGATGAGTTATGGAATCGCGGAATGAATTGGAGCGGGAGACCGGGATCGAACCGGCGACATCCAGCTTGGGAAGCTGGCGTTCTACCGCTGAACTACTCCCGCTCGAGGCTGGCGAACGCAGTTAGCTTATCACCCAGACAACTGGCAACAACCGCCTACGAGTTAGCGCGCCCCGTTGCAAGCCGAAGGCTTATTTTACCGGCTGCCCCGGCTTGCGGAAGGGGCCCGCGGCACTACTCTGCAAGCCGAGTTCTGCATCTTCTTCTCGACTGCATTAGTATGGTCGTCGCGCTCAAGGACGCACCTAAGAACATGCCAAGAAAGTCCCCATCCGCCACTACCGCCGATCGCCGTTTATTCCTTCAGACTGCACTCGTAGGTGGGGCCGGAGCCGCGCTAGGTTCCCTCTCTCCCGCGCTGAGCGCCGCACGCGCCAGTTCTTTGCCGGCTGCTGCGCCCGATGGAAGTGAGCCGGAGGCTCGCGCCGCAGAAGTGAAAGATTTCGAACTCGATGAGATCACCATCTCCCAACTGCAGGAGGGCATGAAGTCGGGAAAGTTTACCGCTCGCTCGCTGGTGGAAAAATACGCGAGCCGCATCGACGAGATCGACAAGACGGGGCCAAGCGTAAACAGCATCCTCGAACTGAACCCGGACGCACCCGCAATCGCCGATGGGCTGGATCAGGAGCGAAACACCAAGGGAGCGCGCGGGCCGCTGCATGGCATTCCGGTGTTGATTAAAGACAACATCGACACCGCGGATAAGATGATGACCACTGCGGGATCGCTGGCGCTGCTGGGTTCGAAGCCGCCGAAAGATTCTTTCGTCGCGCAGAAGCTGCGCGCGGCCGGGGCAGTGATTCTCGGTAAAACAAATCTCAGCGAATGGGCCAACATTCGATCGAGCCATTCCACCAGCGGATGGAGCGGCCGCGGCGGTCTCACCCGGAATCCCTATGCGCTCGACCGCAACCCCTGCGGATCAAGTTCTGGCACGGGAGCCGGCATTTCTGCGAATCTCTGCGCGGTTGGTATCGGCACCGAGACCGACGGTTCGATTGTGTGTCCATCGTCGGCGAACGGAGTGGCCGGGATCAAGCCCACCGTCGGGCTGGTGAGCCGCAGCGGCATTATTCCCATCTCGCATACGCAGGACGGCGCCGGGCCCATGTGCCGCACGGTGCGCGATGCGGCGATACTGCTGGGCGCGCTCACTGGCGTCGACCCTGAGGATTCCGCAACCACCGCGAGCCAGGGAAAATCGTATTCGGATTACGCGCAGTTCTGCGATCCCAACGGACTGAAAGGCGCACGCATCGGTGTGGCCAGAAAATATGCCGGCTTCAGCGATCCCGTCGACGCAGCTGCTGGAACAGTCGCTCGACGCGCTGAAGAAATCGGGAGCGACTCTCGTCGACCCTGCGGATATCGAAACTCTGGGAAAATTTGGCGATAGCGAACTGCTGGTGTTTCTCTACGAACTCAAGGCAGACCTCAATGCTTATCTGGCGCGGCTGGGACCGGGCGCTCCGGTACGCACGCTCAAAGACATCATCGATTTCAACGAGCGTAGCCGGCAGAAAGAAATGCCCTACTTCGGCCAGGACATGTTCATAAAATCGGAAGCGAAAGGTCCGCTCACCGAAAAGGAATATCTGGACGCGCTTGCGAAGAACCATCAGCTCGCGCGCGTCGAGGGCATTGACGCACTCATGGACAAACACAAATTGGACGCCATCATCGCGCCCACTGGCGGACCCGCGTGGCTCACGGACCTGGTGAATGGCGATGCCTTCTCGGGAGGCAGTTCAAACGCGGCAGCGGTCGCCGGTTATCCAAACATCAACGTGACAGCGGGATTCATCTCCGGCCTGCCGGTCGGAATTTCATTTTTCGGACGCGCCTGGAGCGAGCCCACGCTGATCCGGTTGGCCTATGCCTTCGAGCAAACCACGAAGGCGCGCCAGGCCCCGCGCTTTCTTCCCAGCATTGGCGGGGGCCAGAGCGGGAAATAGAACAGAAGGGCTAGAATTAACAGTGGGGCTGGAGGTGCATGTGGGAAAACTCCGCGTTTTTTCGGTTTCTTCTTTCGTGATTTTTATTGTTATTTCTGGCCTCGCGGTTTCTTGCATTGCGCAGGATCAACCGGGGGATAGCTGTCCGTTTTTCCCCAATCAAGAGGTCCGTGTCACTAGTCTCGGGTCGTTGACAGCGCCGTCGAAGGATGCAGCCGGGGCGACCGCGGCCGCGGTAGAAGCCATCCTCCATGAGGCAACCTTGTGCTGCGGAAAGGATTCCGCTCTTGGCGACCTAGTGTTTTCCGAGCCCCGGACATTGAAAGAACTCGGCACCAAGCTGCAGGGACGGCACCTCTGAGCGATGGCCGGCCCATCATGGTGAATGCCGAGTATGCTCCGCAAATTTCGATTAACTCTGGTTCCGTCATCGGCGCTCTGAAGGAACAACGCGCTTCACTTTTTGAATGGAAGTCGCACGTGTACGTATTGTATGGAGCGATTTACGGTGAAAATCGCTGCGTGAGTGGAGCGCGGCAATATTCAATCGCCAAATTTCTGCTGCTGGATCCGCGCTTCTCCGACCAACGACGCGACGCCGTGTTCAACCGCGAGACTGATGACCTCGAAAGAGTTCAGGGACTCCTGACCTTGTCGGTCGTGCCGCAGTAATCCTGCAGCCGTTGTGGTTCTCAATCTCGTCATAGTTCTTCATCGCTTGGCCCGGCTACATAGAATCCTAGCGTGCCTGTAGCCATTCAATGTCGCGATTTACGCAAAACCTACGACGGCAAGGTCGAAGCGGTGCGTGGGCTGAATCTCGAAATTCAGGCGGGAGAGTGCTTCGGTCTGCTCGGTCCCAACGGTGCAGGCAAAACCACGACGATTGAAATTCTCGAAGGGCTGCTGCAACCGACTTCGGGGCAGGTTTCAATTTTCGGAAAGACCTGGCTTGAGAACGAACGCGAAATGCGCGAGTGGCTGGGCATCTCGCTGCAGGAAACGCGGCTTTCCGACAAGCTCACCGTGCGGGAAACCATCGAACTCTTTGCCAGCTTTTATCGCGAGCCCCGTCCCTCCGATCAAGTGCTCGAGCAGTTGCAACTCACCGAGAAAGCCGATTCCTGGGTGGGCAAACTTTCCGGCGGGCAGAAACAGCGGCTGGCGGTGGCGACGGCGCTGGTGTGCAATCCGAAAATTCTGTTTCTGGACGAGCCCACCACTGGGCTTGATCCGCAGAGCCGTCGACAGTTGTGGGACATCATTCGCGGATTTCAGCGCGTCGGCGGCACCGTGCTGCTGACCACTCATTACATGGACGAGGCCGAGCGTCTGTGCGACCGGCTGGCCATTGTGGATCACGGGCAGATCATCGCCGAGGGATCGCCCGCTGATTTAATCGACCGCCTCGGTGGACATCACGTGGTGGAGTTCGCCGTGAGTGGCAAGGCGGCCGGAAATTCAGACGGCTCACAATCGGATACCGCCGCACCGGAGTCAGCGACCGCGGCATGGCGCGGTCTGCCGAGCGTGGAGTCTGTCCGTGAAGATGACGGCCTGGTGGCGTTGAATGTGAAGCAGCCCCACCTGACGATTCCGGCGCTGCTGGCTGCGCTCGAAAAGCAACGCAGCGAACTGCAGCATCTGACCACGCGGCAAGCGAGTTTGGAAGATGTGTTCGTACGTCTGACGGGGCGGCATTTGCGCGAAGATTGAGAATGGGTGAGGACATGAACGCAACAGTCACGGGATACTTTCGCAGCATCGTGCTTCTATTTGTCGTCGCCGTCGTCTTGTGCGGGCACAGCCGTGCTCAAGCTTCGGCTGCTGACTCGCCCACCGGTTTTGCTCCGCTGGAGCAGTGGAGAAGCGCAATTGTCGCGGGAGACGCTGCCGCCCTGAAGGCGCTCTACAGCACCAATCCCGCAGCGCAGGTGCGGGCAAACGGAACGGTGGCCGGGGCCGATGCGGATGTGAATTTCTGGCTGGGTCTCAAAGCGCGCAGCGTGAAATTGGAGATCGTTCGCGAAACCGAGCGGCCGGGAGTGGAGAATTTCATTTTCAAAGCCGAGGTGCAAACTGGCTTGCCCAATGGCTCGACGGTGAATGTAACTGACGCTCAGGGCTGGCGAAAGCAGGGAGAGCAATGGCGACTTGTAGGCGCTGAGAGAACGGATGCGCCCCAGCTGAAACAGCCTTCCGACATGAAGAAGAACATTTATCCCGCGGATGTAGACGCGCACGCAGAGATCAGCGAAGCCGAGGAGCGAGCCGCAACCCAGCACAAGCGCGTGCTCCTGGTCTTCGGTGCGAACTGGTGTTTTGACTGCCACGTTCTGGATCTGGCGTTTCAACGTCCCGATCTCGCTCCCGTGGTTGCATCCGGCTATGAAGTGGTGCACGTCGACCTGGGACCGGACGAAAAGAAGAACGCCGACGTGGTTGCTCAGTTCGCGGTACCGCTGGATAAGGGAATCCCTGCACTCGCAGTCGCAGAGAGCGACGGCAAACTCGTCGTCAGCCAGAAGAACGGAGAGTTTGAGGACGCGCGGTCTCTCACTCCAGAAGCGCTCCTCGAGTTCCTGAACAGGTGGAAGCCACAGTAACAGATAAGTTGTTGGCAGATTGTATGTTAACCGACAAGTTGTTGACTGGTGAGTTACAAGTCGTTGAGGTATTAAAAAATAAGTTATGAGCGTTGCCCAGGAAACGCCAATCGCGTCGGCAAAGCCGCCCAAAAATGATCCGCCTCGGCGCAACGGCCGCTGGTCCGGGTACACGCACCTGCTCGGCGCGCGCATGCTGGAACTAAAGCGCGAGCCGGAAGTCGTGTTCTGGGTATTCGTGTTTCCTCTGCTGCTGGCGCTTGGCCTGGGCATTGCGTTCCGCAACAAACCGGCGGACGCTGTGCCCCTCGCGATTGTGCAGGGCCCGGGTTCGGAAGAAGCAGCCGCTCTACTCGCGCGTTCGCCGCAACACTCGTCTTTCAAGGTCAAGCTTGAGAACCTCGACGACGCCCGCAAGGGCCTGCGTCTGGGCAAGTACGACCTCGTTATCGAACCGGACGGCAAGGGAGGGGTTCAATACCTCTACGATCCAGCACGCCCGGAGTGCGTGCTGGCGCGCACGCAAGTCAACGACGCGCTGCAGGCCGCCGCCGGACGCAAAGATGCCGTGGCGACCTCGCGTGGTAACTTCATCCGAGCCTGGATCGCGCTATATCGATTTCCTGATCCCGGGATTGCTCGGCATGAACCTGATGAATTCCGGCATGTGGGGCATTGGGTTTGCGCTGGTCGATATGCGGCAGCGAAAACTCCTCAAGCGTTTTGTGGGTACACCCATGCGCCGCGGCGACTTTCTGATGGCTCTCGCCTCGAGCCGCCTCATCCTGATGATCATTGAGGTAGGGTTGCTGCTGGCGTTCGGCGTGATCTTTTTTCACATGCGCGTGCTGGGTTCGGTGTTCGCAATTGCGCTGATCGCCGCCATTGGATCGCTCACCTTCGGTGGCGTTGGCCTGCTGACCGCGAGCCGCGCGCAGAAAATCGAATCCGTCAGCGGCCTCATCAACCTCGTGATGATGCCCATGTGGATTTTTTCCGGAGTCTTCTTCTCGTATGAAAGGTTTCCCGCCGTTATCCAGCCGCTGATCAAGGCGCTGCCGCTCACCGCCTTAAATGACGCTCTCCGCGCCAGCATCCTTGAAGGAACGCCTCTTCTGCAGCAATGGCCGCGGCTGTTGATCATGGCCCTGTGGGGCGGGATTTCGTTCTTGCTCGCGTTGAAGCTGTTCCGCTGGACTTAATGCTCCAAGGCGCGCCCCACCGCCACCAGGTCGCCGGGGCCGGAACCGCCGGGCGGCTGCGGCACATCGGGCGGTGCGATCGGCGGCGCAGGAGACGCGCCATTGGCGGGGTTAGGCACGTCTTCCGAATCTTCGCCGGGACGGCGCAAGCTAGGAGCATTAGGCTTGGGCTCACCCGGCTCCGTCTTGGCTTCTTTCTCCTGCTTCGGAAGCGTCACTTCCCTCTCGGTGCGCACAATTTTTTCGCCGCCCACACGCATGGTCTCGACGCGCACCACCTCATCGCCCACGATGCGGACGAAATCCACGTCCTGCGGCGGCTCGCCGTAAATCCATTCTTCGTAATCGGTCTCGCCGTCTTTCTCGCGCACTTTCTTGGGCGGCTTGCCCTTGGCGTGCAGCACCATTTCCGGGCTCATCCCGACCAGCACATGGTGCGCCACAATCGCCGCTTTCACGTTGGGCGGAAGCGTGTCGAGGTAGGCCTGCTCTTTATTTTGCGCTTTGAAATCGAGCACGGGCATCAGCAACTCGCGCACTTGCTGCGCCGTAAGTTCGGGAACATAGCGATCGAAACACAAGTCCACAAAAGATCCATGCGGATTCTCGATCGGCTGATCCGAGCCCGAATTCACGGGAGCTCCGCCGGCCCCGGAAATTTCCACCCGCTGATACCACTTCTTGCGGCGCACCGGTCCGCCGTTGATTTCAAAACGTATATGGTCTTCTTTAATCTGCACAAAAGAAATGTGCGCCGGATCGCCCGGCTTCACCGCCGGTCCCCACAAAGCCATCTCTTGCCGCATCTGCTCGCCATTGGGGGAGACGATGCCATCTTTCAGCTTGAGTCCCCGGTTGCCCATGGGAAACGCAGTACGAGCGTAGAAAAGTTGCGTCTCGAAATCGCGGATTATTTCCAGCCGCGTCTGCCTGGACATGTGTTGAGAATGGGAGGAGGAAGTTGGCGGCTGAGGACTCGCGTCGGCCGCAGCGGACTCTCCAGAAGATTGCGTTTGGCCAAAGTCACGGGTCGGAGCCATGAACAGGAAAACCACCGACAGCAAAACCAAGCTCCAGAAAGCCCGCATAAACCACCCCGACGTACTGGTTGCGGACATTATAACGCCGTTTTCCGAGATCGCACCGGCATAAGACTTCAGTTGTCTCCTAGATGGGACCTGGCCCCTGAGCCGCTTCCGACCGCCTCTTCACGACAAACAGAATTCTTTTTTGCAGGTCACTCATCACCGCATCGGTCCATAGGTGCGCATACCAGTTGAAGTCCGTGGACACTCGGTGAAGGCTCACTAGATGCAGTCGCGTGCCTCCGCCGGGCAGGGACTCGAGAATGTATTCTCCATGCAGCACATCAAAGAACTTCCCTCCCACGGTGACGTGTTCATCCAGCATTGTGGGCGGAATCTGCTCCGTTTGCGCCCGAATGGAAAATCCCAGCCGGCGTTCCGGCTCCCAGGCGTCGACGGTTTCGATGAAAAGCACGCCGCCTTGAAATGTTGCATGGCGGATTCCGCCAATCCCTTCGGCGGAAAGCGTCGCCTCGACCGGATCGGGGAAACCGATGGAATGGCTCCATGAGCGCTGAAGTTCGCTGCTGGCAATTCGCGGAACTCGCTCAATGTTGCGCCACGCGGTGGCCGGAGGCGCCTGAATTTCAATGACGTTCTCGACCCTGCGCAACTCCCGCTGCGAAAGAAAAGGAGACTCGAACGGGCTCAGCAGCATGGGCAGGAACATTACACATGCTAGAGTACCGCGCTTCGCGCGACGCGAGCGCATGAAGCGCATGATCAGCCCGGCTGCTACGCCTCCCAAACTTGATGCCGCTAAGGCGATGGGAGTAAACATCACGATACAAATCATGCCCTCCCACACGGCGGCCATCATCGCGGCCTCCGCGGCCCCTACCGTGAGCCAGGGAAGAAGAAACCAAATCCAGACCGCTTGTGCGCGACGCCGCTCAATCACAAAAATTGTGACGAACCCCATGGCCAAGGGCAGAAACAGCATGAAGCCCAGCGTCATGACCCTGAACGTGGGAGCGCCCGGAAAAAATTGTGCTAGGTAGCGCAAGGCGAGACCATAAGCTAACCCCGTGGCGGCGCCCGCGACGATCAGTTTGAGGTTGGACGTCGGTGGAGGCCAGTCTTCCATGCCGCCACTCTATAACAGAAAAATTGAGGCTTGCGATTTAATCTGATTCAGCCGATTCAAAACTGTTGAAGCAGTTTGAGGCTCACGCCGGGCAAATTTGCAGATCGGGCCGAGACGGAGCTCGGGGTTACGTCAGGTTCAGCGCCTTCTTGATAGTCCCACGCTCCTGCTGGATTTTTTCCTGCAGAAGTGTGATCGCGTAAATAAGCTGTTCGGGACGAGGCGGGCAGCCGGGCACGTAAACATCCACGGGGATGACCTGGTTCACGCTCTGCACCAGCGCGTAGTTCTGGAACACGCCGCCCGAAGTCGCGCACGCTCCCATGGAAATCACCCACTTGGGCTCTGGCATCTGCTCCCACAGCCGGCGAATGACGGGCGCCATTTTGTTGGACACGCGCCCGGCAATGATCATCAGATCGCTCTGTCGCGGCGACGGACGAAATACTTCCGCGCCGAAGCGCGCAATATCGAACCGCGAAGCCCCCATCGACATCATCTCAATCGCGCAACAAGCCAGGCCAAACGTCATCGGCCAGATGGAGCCCTTGCGCATCCAGTTGACCGCGGAATCCAGCGTGGTCAGGATCAGGCCCTCCGGCGTGGCATTGCCAAAAGTCAGATCCTTGACGACTCTCTTGCCGTTCTCCACGTCAACGTAGGGGCCAAAGTTAAGTTCGGGAGCCATGCAAGTATTCTAAACCACTTGGGAGCAGAGAGCGTAGTCGAACTCGTTCCTCGGCGATCTCTGCGTGCTCGGCGGCGACAAATCTCTACGGATTCACCACGATCTTGCCAAACATCTGGCTCGTCTCGAGATACTCGTGTGCCGCGCGCACATCCTTCAGCGGAAACACACGATCCACCACCGGCTTCAACCGTCCGGCGAAAACGTGGCCGAGGACTTCGTGCAGATCGGCCATCGTCCCCATGTAGGAACCGAGCAGCGTCAGTTGCCGCGCAAAAAGATAGCGCAGATCAATCTTCACCTCCGGACCGGTGGTCGCGCCGCAGGTCACCAGCGTGCCGCTTGATTTCAGCGACTTCACGCTTTCATCCCAGGTGGCCGCGCCGACGTGTTCGATCACGATGTCCACGCCTGCCTTGCTGGTGATCTTGCGGACTTCCTCGGAAATTTTCTGCTGATAATGGTTGATGCCGAAATTTGCGCCCAGCGCACGCGCTTTTTCCAGCTTGGTCTCATCCCCCGCCGTCGTGATCACGCGGCATTGAAAAAGTTTCGCAATCTGGATGGCCGCGATGCCCACGCCGGAACTCGCCCCCAGCACCAGCACTGTTTGCCCCGGACGCACCGCCGCCCGCGTCACCAGCATGTGCCACGCAGTGACGAAGACCAGCGGCACGCTGGCAGCCTGGTTGAAATCAAGCGAATCAGGAATAGGAATCACACTCGCCGCCGGAACCGCAATCAGCTCGCAGTTGCCACCGTCGACGGCATTCCCCAGCACGGTGAATTCGCGGCACTCGTTCTGCAGCCCCGCCACACATTTCGCACAATGCCCGCAAAAATGCATGGGCGCAAGCAACACACGCTGCCCGGCTTTCAACCCGCCAGACTTTAATACGCCGACCTCCGCTCCGCTAACATACTCACCGATTTCAACGATCTCTCCGGCGATGTCGCTTCCCAGAATGTGCGGCAGCTTCACACCCGGCAGCCCCTTGCGCACCCAAACGTCGAGATGATTGAGCGCACAAGCGCGCACCCGCACCAGCACCTCATCTTTTCGCAGCTGAGGATCGGCCACGTCCTCGTAAGTTAGAACTTCTGGCCCCCCAAACTGATGCATACGAACCGCCTTCATAAGAAATCTCTCCTTGGGCTTGACGCTATCATAAACAGCTCTCTCCGGATCTCGGCGCCGTTTGACGCCACCTGTCAACCGCCTGATAATCAAGCTGTCGCTAGTTAACCGCCCACGCGGGGCCTCATGGACATCTACGAACAAATCGTGCAACTCCGCCGCGAAGGCCGGCGTGGAGCGGTCGCAACCATCGTCAACGTGCGCGGATCGATTCCGTCATTCCGCACCGCTAAGATGCTGGTACGCGACGACGGATCGATCGTCGGCACCATCGGTGGAGGCTGCGTCGAGGCCGACGTCTGGCAGGCCGCGCGCGAGGTCATGGAATCGGAAAAGCCGCGCACTCTCACCTTCGATCTGAATCAGGATCCCAAATACGACACCGGCCTGGTCTGCGGCGGTACTCTTGAGGTATTTATCGAGCCGATATTACCTCCCGCGTTACTGTATATTTTCGGCGCAGGCCACGTTGCCATCCATCTTTGCCAGGCCGCTGCCAACGCCGGATTTGACGTGATCGTCTCCGACGATCGTTCTTCCTACGCCACCACCGAACGTTTCCCTGCCGCCCGCGAAGTGCACGCGCTGGATTTCGAACAGGCCACGCAGAAGCTTGATCCCAACGAATCTTCCAGCATCGTGATCGTAACCCGCGGCCATCGCGACGACATGCGAGTCCTGCGCTGGGGCGTGCAAACGCGCGCCCGCTATATCGGCATGATCGGTTCCAAACGCAAGGTCATCGAAATCTTCAAGACGCTACAGAAAGATGGAATCCCGGCGCATCTGTTCGACCGCGTCTACGCTCCGGTCGGCCTCGACATCGGCGCCATCACCCCGGAAGAGATCGCAGTGGCCATCACCGCAGAGCTGATCTCCGTCCGCCGCCACGCTTCCACCGCGCTGCCTCACATGAGCTGGTTTAAATCAACGCAGACAAATTCGGAGCAGCAAGATTCAGACGAGACCACCTCAGCCTTCGGCGCCGCCATCGAAAATAGCGAAAACCGCAAACGCCAGTTCTGATTTCCCCGCCCGGCTCACTGACATTCCCCTGCCTTTCTGCTATCGTCCGAGACATGTCCCGCGCGCCCAGCTTCGCCGGAGTGATTCTCGCCGCGGGCGAATCCTTGCGCATGGGCGCCGATAAGGCCCTGCTGGCCTGGCCTCCAGCCGTCGCAGGACAACCGCCAACCAAAAACACGTTTCTCTCTGCCACCATCCGTTCGCTTTCGCTTTCCACCGATTTCATTATTGTGGTTGCCGGCAAGAACGAAGCTGCCATCGCGCCCATCGCTTATGCGGAAGGCGCATCGATCGTCGTCAATCCCGACCCGGACCGCGGCCAGTTCAGTTCTCTGCAAGTCGGCTTGCATGAGGTCCTCAATCGCGGCCGTGATGCCGCGATGATCACCCTCGTCGACCGTCCTCCGGCGAGCTCCACAACCATTCGGATTCTTCGCGAAGCTTTCGAAGCCGCCGCAAATGACACGTGGGCCGTGGTGCCGGAATTTTCCAGCAAGCATGGCCATCCCTACATTGCGGGACGCGAATTGATCGAAGCTTTTCTGCAGGCTCCGGTAAGTGGCAGTGCGCGCGATGTTGAGCACGCTCATCAACAGCACGTCGTGTACTTACCCGTCGACGACGCCGCAGTCGCTCTGAATATCAACACGCCAGATGACTACGCGAAACTCGCAACTTCGTGACCCGAAGGCTTCCGGCTCACTTGGCGATTTCGTCCTCTACCCTTTATCTTTGATCTCGAACTCTAGATTCTCGAACTCTAGATCTTGAACTGTAGGTCTCGAACTCTAGATCTCGAAATTCGTTTCCCTGGATCTTTGATTCAATCTCTCTGCGATCTGCTCGAAAGACAAAACAATTCATGCCCGACTCATCCTCTGACTTTCTCGATTCCGTTCTTCGCCTCAAACCGCTGGTCGCCGCTTTCGACTGTGACGGCACGCTCTGGTCGGGCGACGCGGGAGAAAGATTCTTCGACTGGGAGATCAAGAAAGGCATCGTCTCCACCGAGGTCGCGACCGCCATGCGCGCGCGCTACGCCGACTACAAGGCCGGCAAAGTCAGCGAAGAAGACATGTGCGGCGATATGGTCACCATGCACCGCGGACTGCGGGAATCCGCGCTGATAGGCGCCGCCGAAGAATTTTTCAACCACGCATTTCCCGGCAAGATTTTTCCCGAGATGCGCGACCTCGTGCATCGGCTGCACGCCGGCGGATGCGACGTCTGGGCTGTGTCTTCGTCCAACGAGTGGGTGATTCGCGCGGGAATGAAACATTTCGGTATCCCCGAGAATCGCATCCTGGCCACGTCGATCGAAATTCAGGATGGCATCATCACCGACCGCCTGATCCGCATCCCGTCAGGTCCGGGAAAACCCGAGGCTCTACGCGAAGTCGTGAAGAAAGATGTGGACGCGGCGTTCGGCAACTCCCGCTGGGACACCGAAATGCTCGCCATGGCAAAACACGCTTTCGCCGTCAACCCCAATCCCGATCTCGAAGCCACGGCGCGTCAGCGCGGTTGGACGATCTATTTTCCCGACGGCACACGATCCCGCGCGTGAGATCCCGCGTGTGAAATGAGTTTCCCGGCTCTGCTCCGATTTACAATCGAGCCACATGTATTCGCCGCAGGTGCTCGATCATTTTCAGAATCCGCGCAACCCGGGGGAGATCTCCGAGCCCGATGCTGCGGCGGAGATCGAGAATCCCGCATGCGGAGACATTCTGCGCCTCACGCTGAAGGTGAGCGACGGTCGCATCGTCGCCGCGCGTTTCAAGGCCAAGGGCTGCGTAGCTTCAATGGCCTGCGGCTCAGCCTTGACTGAAATCGTCACTGGCAAGACCGTGCACGAAGCGCGAACCGTGCAACCCGAACAAGTAAGCAACGCCGTGGGCGGCTTGCCCCAGGCTTCGACCCACGCCGCCCACCTGGCCCTGGATGTTTTATCGGCCGCGCTAAAACAGATTCCGGCGAGTCCATAGATGTAGAGTTAAGACCTTAGACTATGCCTTCGCCTCATACACCCCAACGAATCGTCTCTCTGCAACCCAGCGCTACGGTCATCCTCGCCGCGATCGGCGAACTTGACCGCGTCGTCGCCTGCACAAAGTATTGTGCCGATGTGGTCCCAGAAGTTGCCCACTCATCGCGCCTGATTCTTGCCGATTCCTGGACCGCCAATACAGAGCAGATCGTCGCCGCCCGCCCCGACCTTGTGATCGCCTCCGTTCCCTACCAGGAAGAAGCAGTCATCCAGATTCTAAAATCCGGCGCGCGATTTCTCGGACTCACTCCCAAAACGCTGGCCGAGATCTACACCGACATCGCCATCATTGCGGGCGCGGCGGGAGCAAGCCAGCGCGGTGAGGAAGTCATCACTTCAATGCAGCGCCGCATCGAAGATGTTCGCAGCATGACAAATCACCTGCAGCGCCCGCGAGTTTTCTGCGAGGAGTGGGGCAAACCGTTGATCGCTTCGCAAGCGTGGGTAGCTGAACTGGTGGAAGCCGCCGGTGGAGAATTCATGGGCACACCCGGCCGCCAGATTTCCTTCGAAGACACTGCCGACACTCAACCCCGAAGTCATCGTTGCAGCATGGTGTGGCGCCGGCGATCGCGTGCCGCTGGAAAAAATCATCGCCAGCCGCGCGTGGCAACAAACTGCCGCGGCCCTGGCAGGTCGGGTCTTCTGCATGCGCGACGAATATCTCAATACGCCCGCCCCTACGCTGCTTCAGGGCCTGGATGCGCTGGTTTTCGCCATCCATCCCGAAGTTTTCCACGGCTCAAATAGAATCAGCACGAAAGGAATCCGGCAGATTACCGCCGTTCCTGGTTCGCCAATCAAAAATAGCCCGGCGTGAGGTAAGATTTTTCCTATGCCCGTTACCACCCGGATGGAAGAACTGCGCAAGGAAATGACCGACCTCGCCGCGGCCGCGCCCACGGCTCAAGACCTGATGCAGCAGATGGTCAAACTGCTGCATGACCGCATGCTGAAATACAACTGGGTGGGCTTTTATCTGTTGGAACCCGGCGCGCAACCGCCTATGCTGGGCCTCGGCGCATTCGAGGGCGCCATGACGCCGCACACACGAATCCCGCTCAACCAGGGCATATGCGGCGCCGCCGCGTCGAGCGGCAAAACGGTGGTAGTCGATGACGTAACCAAAGATGCGCGGTATCTCGCCTGCTCGCTCGAAACCAAATCTGAAATTGTTGTTCCGGTCTTTGCCCACGGCAGAGTCGTCGGCGAATTGGATATCGACAGCCACTTTCCCGCCGCCTTTGCTCCCGACGATCAGAGTTTCGTCCAGCACTGCGCCGCCCTGGTGGGTGCGAAGTTCGAAAAATCCGGCCGCTGAGCTTCGAACGATGAGCTTCGAAAAAATGAAAGTCGAAAATGTACCCTTCGCGCGAGCCTCAGCTGTCGGGCGTCAGCTTTTAGGCGTCACGCATTACGATGTCATCCCGAACAGGGCCGAAGGCCCGGTGAGCGACCTTACGTCCGACGCCGCCATCCCTGCCGCAAACGGGACCGCACGGCTGAATTCTCCACCACCGGGACTAATCCAATGAAGCGCGTCGTCGCGGCACTGATCCAGAAAGAAGCAAGCTGCTAGTGTGCCAGCGCACCCGCCACCAGACCATGCCCTTGAAGTGGGAATTTCCCGGCGGGAAAATTGAGGAAGGCGAGCAGCCCCGCGACGCCCTGCGCCGCGAACTGGAAGAAGAACTCGGAATCATGGCCACCATCGGCGACGAGGTCGCCCGCATCCAGCACGAGTATCCCAACGGCGGCAGCGTGGAACTGCGTTTCTACGTCGTCCGCGAGTACAGCGGGAAATCGAAAATCGCATCTTCCGCGAAATTCAATGGTCCGGAGCCAAAGATCTCCCCGCCTACGACTTCCTCGAAGCCGACCGCACCCTGGTCAACGACTTAGCAGCAGGAAAACTCTTGTAGCAGGCTTCGGGCTTCAGCTATCGGGCTTCAGCTTTCCGGCTTCAGCCATTCACGCTTCACCCATCACGATGTCATCCCGAACGGGGCCAAAGGCCCGGTGAGGGACCTTACGTCTGACGCCGCCATTCCCGCCGCAAACGGGACCGCCCTCGCCGCACGCGCCCTTGACGGCACCCGTCGGCGCTCATGCCACTTCACCCGCATCGTATGGTCCCTCACCGCGCCTTCGGCCCGGCTCGGGATGACAAGGTGTTAGCCAGAGCCCAATAGCCAAAGCCCGAAGCCCGCCCTACCGCAGAGTCCAGAACCATGCCAGCGTCAGCGCGATCATCACCCCCGTGGTCAACCACGCTACCGCGTTGAAAAGACGAGTGTTCACGTACTCGCCCATGAGTTCCTTCTTGTTGATCAGCAACAACATAAAAATCAGAACAAACGGCAGAACGATGCCGTTCACCACCTGCGACAAAACCGCGATCTTCAACAGCGGCAGTCCTGGGATCAGCACGACCGCGCCGCCGGCGGCGATGAGTAGTGTGTAAAGCCAGTAGAAAGCTGGCGCTTCGCTAAATTTTTGCCCCACGCCAGACTCAAAACCTAATCCTTCACACACGGTGTAGGCCGTAGACAGCGGCAGAATCGATGCTGCGAACAAAGATGCGTTAAACAGCCCGACCGCGAACAGAATGTAGGCATAATCCCCCGCCAGCGGCTTCAGAGCCTGCGCCGCATCGGCCGCAAAGCGAATGTCGTGCACGCCGTGGACATAAAGCGTGGCCGCGCACGCCACAATGATGAACCAGGCCACTATGTCCGTGAAAATGCAGCCGGTTACCACATCCAGCTGCGAAGCTTTGTAGCCACGTTTGGTGACGCCTTTCTCTACAATCGACGATTGCAGGTAAAACTGCATCCAGGGGGCGATCGTAGTGCCCACAACTCCAATTACCATATAGAGATAGGCCTGATCGCGAAAGGACGCCAATTTCGGCAGTGTGACCGTGGCAATGGTCGCCTCTTTCCATGCGGGGTGCGCCTTCACACCCGCGATAATGTAGACGACATAGAAGAACGAGGCTGCCAAGAACACTTTTTCGACGCTTTTGTACTGTCCCTTCACCACAATCAGCCACACGATCACGCAACAGATGGGCACGGTGGCAAATCGCGAGAGCCCGAACAGCTCCAGGCTGGTGGCTATCCCTATGAATTCAGTGACGATATTGCCGAAGTTGGTGATCAGGATTCCGATCATCATGAAAAACGTGATGCGGAAGCCGTATTCCTCGCGAATCAGGTCACTTAGCCCTTTGCCGGTGACGGCGCCCATGCGGGCACACATTTCCTGCACCACGATCAGGGCGAGAGTGATCGGGATCATGGTCCAGAGCAGGAGATGTCCGAATTGCGCCCCGGCGGAGGAATAGGTCAGGATGCCGCCGGCATCATTGTCGACGTTTGCGGTAATGAATCCCGGTCCGACTACGGCAAGGAAGAGCAGGATCCGGATCTTCGAGCGTCTCAGAAACTTCATGCGCACATTTCGCAAACATAGGGATAAAACACACAGCCACGGCAAACGACGCCACAGAATAAACGCACTCGCAGGCTAAGACCAAAGAAAAAGCGGCTGATCAGCAGAAAAAAATGGAGGGACGAACCCGCGTGCTTAACTGCGGCAGAAAAGTGGAAGCCGATGGCCTAAGCCGTATAGTCGAAGGGCGCGAGCCAAACGCGCGAGTATCGCGTCGCAAAGAAGGCGGCCCTCTCGGAGCGACCTTACGGCTGGCAGCAGTGTTCTTGCTGCAAACGGGACCCCCTCTGCTGCACGCAGCAGCGCAGCACCCGCTGGCACCCATGCCACTTCACGCTTATCGTAAGATCCCTCACCGGGCCTTCGGCCTGGTTCGGGATGACAAGGTGGTTGGACTTGCGGAATTCTCGCGGGATGTGGTCACGAGGCGAGCGAAGCTCTTCGACTTCGCCTAGGGTAGGCGCTGCTTCGCCGCTAACCGGGTTTCGAGGGGTCAGGCCTTTTTCGTGAGAGCGGCGCGAATTCGCTGGCCCACGATCGCATCTTCACCGGGCTGCAACATCCAGACCCCAACCACGAGCGTATTCGCATCCGCCGAGATGCCCTGGTTGGGCTTTTGGCCGGTGTTCGGGTTCAGTTCAATCGAAGGCGTCCCCTGGCGCAAAGCGTGAACGATCTGGCCCGTGGTGACGCCAGTGACCGCCGGGTCGAAGCGTATGAGGAGATGTGGAACGTGGTTGGCGATTCTCGGAACCACAGTTTCCGTCCTGACCGAAGGGATGCCCTTCATGGCGCTGGCAATGAGATCGACCCGCTTCTGATAGTCGCCCTGCATCGACTCTTCCGTGTGCGAGAGAACCCAGTCGACTGCGGCGACCATACCCACAATCTGTTCCTTCGCCACCTTCATGCCGCGGCCGATTCCGTCTCCCGGATTATTGTTTGCATGGGCCAGATCCGTCAGCATCTTCCGGCCAAGCAGCAGGCCCGCGTTTTGTGGACCGCGCATTCCCTTGCCCCCGGAAAAAGCCACAAGGTCGAAACCCATCCCCGTGTACTTCCATAGATTCGAAATCGGAGGCATGTCCGCGGCCGCGTCCAGGTGGCACGGAATCTTGTACTCGTGCGCCACCCGCAGCCACTCTTCCCGACCGATTTGCGCACTCGCTGCGATCCCGTCCTCATCTTCCGCAGCGTTGAAAAAATTCGTCATCACCGCGTTGCCTGCGCCGCACGCGCGCTTATAGTCGTCGAGCGTGACCACCTCCGTGACCCGCGCTCCACAGAGATAGATGGCGCGGTCATACTCGTAGCGGTGCGCGCGCTGCACGATGACCTGATTCTTTTTCCCTTCAATCGCCTGCGGCATGTCTACGATATCGGCGTTGTTTGCGTACTGCAGGCAAGCGGCGGCCGCCAGGGTGATGGCTCCCGAGGCCCCCGAAGTCACCACCGCCCCCTCGCACCGGAGGCGGTGCGCTATATACTCGCCTGCCTTCTGCTGCAGATCGTGCAAACGCACGGGATGAAGCGCAGCCTTCTGCACTGCCGCCAGAACCTCCGGCGGCATGCAGGCAGCCGTTAGCGTGGTATAGGTCCCGGCGGCGTTGATAATCGTCGGGACCCCTAGCTTCGCATAGTAATCCTCAGCCTCGGACGATGCCGTCGGCGATGCCATCGACGAGGCCATCGACCAGGAAAGCGCCTTGGCGGAGGAAACCAGAGGCGTCGCGCCCAGGACTGCGGCGAGCGAACTGGCCCAGCGAAAGAAGCCGCGACGGGAAGGAAGGCCTCCTTGCGATTCAGGCGATCCTGACATAGTGTCACTCCTTAATGTCCAGAAACTTGCGGATAGAAACAGATAAACATTGTAAGCCGGTCAGCTTATTGAAACGGAAACTGGGGACGGACGAGACGTTCCCTAGTTCTTCAATCAAGAAATTGGTGAACATCCCGTCTGTCCGCGGGTTCCCGTCTGAATCGTTCCAGCAGATGTACCGTCGACTTGAACTCTATTAACAACTTCCAGAAGACTGGAGATTTGTCGTGTTGTAAAAGTGGTTTACCAGCGTAAAACCGGCGGGCACATCGGCTATCCCGAAGCTAGCGTAGTTTTCCTCCGACCCTCCCCTTATCTGCAACATGTTGTTGCTGACGTTCCCCAAGAAGCAGTGCAGGTCGATGCCTGCCGCTGTTGCTCCGGCCGATTGAATATGGTTGGAGGTGACAAATACATTGGCGGTCAGAATATTGATCCCGGTTATCTCTTGGGTAATCCTGTTGCCCGTGACTACGGCATCGGGGGCAGCATCCGATAGACCGACACTCGGCCCATAAGGATAAACGGGAGCGGTCGGGAAGCCCGGAAAAGCGATTACGTTATTGCTGACCGTCCCCCCGATATCCGCTATATAGATTCCATACTGAGCGTGCTCCACTTGATTGCCAGTGATGGTCGCCCGCAAAAGTGGAATCGTGCCCGTCTGGTGAGGTCCCCCGCCGGCGAAGATGCCATAGAGATCTCCCCAAATCACGCTGTTTTCTACCTCCACCGTGCCGCCGCCCAGATCGGACGAATTCTCCAACCAGACTCCAGCGCCACAACTAATATTTGAGGCTGCATTGTTCAGAGTTCCCGAAGAGCCATTACCGTAGTAAAAGCCGACGCCGATGTTGGAGACCGGCGTTATATTCTCACAGAGATCGCCGCCAAAGTAGCCGCCCACCAGGATGTTGCTTATGTTCACGGACGCGCCTACCACCCAGATGATCGGCGTCAGCGCGTATCCCGTCACGGTGCTGGTTGTGGTTTCGGGGCCTTCGGGATTGCTAACCTCAACTAAACCTTGACCGTTTGAGGTCATCCCTTCCAAGGTCAGGGATTTTGAGATGATTACCTGCTCTACGTAAGAACCAGGGCAGACCTTAATGACGTCTCCCGTAGCGGCGATCTTAACCGCGTCATTGATCGTTACGGAGCTTGGTTTGTGACAGGTTCCAACATACTGCGTTGCCGCCGGAAGCGGGCACACATACATCAGTAGCACTATTGCAGACCACGTTAGCCGATTCCTCATGACTTTCCTCCTTGGAAAGCTGTCGATTTGGGCCATCGCTTGCGCGAAGGTTGCAACTGGAGACCAATTTGCGGCATCCCTCTATCTGTAACAGCGTAAAACCACTCCTAAAACCGTCATCCTCCATAAGAATCTTTTGTAGTGGGCTGGTTGTTGGCTAAACATCGCCGTTACACTGATCGACGGGCGGGTCGGTCGGTCGTAGCACAGCGGCGTCAACTTGTATGGAACGAGTAATGGCGCATCGTCCCATCCAGGCTCTCTCCCACGCAAATTGAAGAACGATTCGCGGCGGTTCGATGGTGGCAAACGAGCGCGAACTCTTTAACCCGTTACACACTTGACAGGCTGCCAGGATATTCGACGGTGAGTTGTTGAGGCTCACAGCGCAAAGAACGCTTGTTCGGAATGAAAACCGGAGTTCGCTACCACCGCGGCGATGCGGGGGAACAATCCGAAGGCCGGATTGCTTACAGCTTTGCCCTGAGCATGCTGATTACGTCGTCGGAGGTGATTACGCCGGTCAGTTTATTGTGCTCATCGACTACGGGCATCATCAGGAGGTTGTATTTGTCGAACAGCTCGGCGACTTCATTTTCGCCGACGCCTTCCTGACTCCGTATGAGCGGTTCCTGAGTTAGCGACAGCATGGGAGTAGTTGGGTCCGCGAGGACAATTTTGGCCAGAGGCACAGCGCCCACCAGGGTTCCGTGGGAGTCGACCAGGTAGATGGTACTGACGGCTTCTACTCCGCCCTCAAAGTGGCGCATGGAATCGACTGCGTTCTGGACGGTGGCAGCGACCGGCAGCGCCAGGAACTCGGTGGTCATGCGGCCGGCGGCGGTTTCTTCTCCGTGTTCGAGGAGTTCGACGACGTCCTGGCGTTCTTCGGGCTCCATCTGCACCAGGATTTGTTCGGTGCGATCTTCTGACAGGTCGCCGAGCAGGTCGGCGGCGAGGTCGGGACGCATTTCCTCGACGATGTCGGCGGCGCGACCGGAATCGAGCGACTCGACGATCGACTTCTGTACTTTTGGTTCGAGTTCCTCGAGGGCCTCGGCGGCGACGTTCTCGTCGAGCGTCTGGAAAACTGCCTGGCGCTCATCGGGAGCGAGATCTTCGACGATGTCGGCAATGTCGGCGGGATGGAGTTTGGCCAGGCCGTCGTGCGAGATTTTCAATTTCACGCGGCGGGCGGGATCGGTCTCGATGAGATCGACGAAGTTCCAGGGAATGGTGCGCGGGGGAATTCTGCCCAGCAAAGCATGGAGGGCGGCTCGCGGCGCGACTCCGCGCAGCAGGCGCCGGACTGCGCCGCGTGCGCCTACGTCGACAGAAATGACCCGCAGGACGGCGCGTGTGGATTCGTTTGGCCCCAGCGCTTTCGGCGGATCCACGACAAGGTCGACGTCATTGACGCGGACCACTTTGCGCCCGTTGATGTCGATGACCTGCTGATCGAGCAGATCACGCTCCAGCAGGAACAGGCCTTCGGCGCCGTTGGCGGCGGCCCAGTCTGCGGAATTGGTGGCGCTGCGCACTCCGCCATTGATGCCGGATACGGCTGCCAGCGGGAGCACGCGATTGCCCGACTTAGTTTTCACGATGAACGACGCGATGCGGGAACGATCCTCTTGCGGGGCCAGCGTAACTTCGCGCACACGTCCGCTTGCCGCGCCGGACGGGTCATATACCGTGGCGCCTAAGAGTTCGCTCAGGGCTAGCGTGTTCATCTCGGTAGAGAGAATACAGTGGCTAGTGGCTAGTGGCTAGTGGGCAGTGGGGAAAAGCACTGGCCGGAAAAGCAGCGGTCAGGGGTCAGTGGGTAGTGGCCAGCGTTTTGGGCGCCCGACGGCGAGGCGGAACTTTGGATTCGGGCCTTTCTGGCCGGAACTACTTGGGGGGTCGGCCCGTATAATGGATTGGGTGCGGGCTATTTTCGATATCTTCGGGCAGACGCTGCGGACGCTCTGGGCGCACAAGTTGCGCTCGTTCCTGACCATGTTCGGGATTGCCTGGGGCGTGGGTTCGCTGCTGCTGCTGGTAGGGCTGGGCGAGGGCTTTCGGTCGGGGAACCGCAAGCAATTCGATTCGCTGGGCGAGAATGTGATGTTTATCTGGTCGGGCCGGGCTCCGGTGGTGCAGGGGAGTTTTACCGCGCTGCGCCAGTATTACCTGACCTATCGCGATTACGAGGACGTTCTCCACGAATGCCCCAGCGTGGCGGCGGCTGCGCCGGTGATCCGGCGCAATGACATCCGCGCGGTCAGCGATTTTTTCCAGTCCAGTGGACAGATCATGGGGGTTCCGGCGATGTTCAGCCAGATTCGCTACTTACCCATGCACGAAGGGCGCTGGATCAACGATATGGACGATCAGCAGAAACGTCCGGTGATTGTGCTGGGCGATGAGGCGCGGCGCACGATGTTCCTGGGACGTCCGGCGGTGGGCGCCACCATTCTGCTCAACGGCGTCCGCTTTGAGGTGATTGGCACACTCGCGCGCATCGGTCACGGCGACAACATGAACCAGAATCTGCAGAGCTATGTGCCGTTTAGCGTGATGCACGAATATTTCCGTCCCACCAATGTCGGCATCGCTCCGGATGTGATTTCGTTCATCAACTACCAGCCCCGGTCTCGCGCGCTGCACGAAAGCGCGCAACTGGAGGTTCACAAGATCATCGCGCGGAATCATGGGTTCGATCCCAGCAATCTCGATTCCTTTGACGAATGGGACACCATCAAGACGGTCGACCAGATCGGCAAGATATTCGACGCCATGAACATGTTCCTGGGGAGCGTGGGCCTGATCACGCTGGCGCTGGGGGCGATTGGCATCATCAACATCATGCTGGTGGCGGTGGCTGACCGGACGCGCGAAATTGGACTGCGCAAGGCGATTGGCGCGACCAACAACAGCATCATGTTCCAGTTTTTTGTGGAAGGCGCGTTCCTCACACTGGTGAGTGGAGGACTTGGCATTGCCGGCGCGGCGGGACTGATGGCGCTGCTTTCTGGAGTCGACCTGGGCCAGGGATTTGATCCTCCTAAGCTGGTGGCATCCACGGCTGTGCTGGCGGTGGTGTCGTTGGGCATTGCGGGAATTGTGGCGGGACTCTATCCCGCGCGCCGGGCGGCGCTGCTGGAACCGGTGGAGGCGCTGCGCAAGGAATAATATGCATAACCCTCTGGATGACCCGGACAACGCGACGGACAAGAGTGTCCGTCCTACACAGGGCGATGATGCAGCAATGCAGACCGCTGAACATTCGTCGGCACATTCTGCTGCGAATCGCCGAAGACGCTTCGAATTGCCGGCATTTGCCGCCTACGGCGACCTGCTGACGCAGGCCTATTCGGCGATGCGCCATGACTTGCGCAAGACATTGCTTACGATGGCGGGGATGGCCTGGGGCATCGCTACCGTGGTGCTTCTGCTGGCTTATGGCAACGGCTTTGCGCACGCCATTGAGGCAATTTTTGAAAGTTTCGGCGCTACGGCGGTGGGCGTTTTTCCGGGACGGACTTCGCAGCAGGCGGGCGGAAACAAGGCGGGAATGCCCATCCGCTTCACCAGCGATGATGTGGAACTTCTGCTGAATAACATTCCTCTGGCGAGGCACGTGGTGCGCATGGGGCAGAAAGATTCGACGGTGCAGAACGACAACCGCTCGTTTACGTTTCCGGTGATGGGGCTCGATCCGGCGATCCAGCAAATCTGGAACCTGGATATCGAGGAAGGGCGATTTCTGAACGACGCGGACAATATGCAACACGGCTTGTACGCGGTGATTGCTTCTGAAGCGCGGGACAAACTTTTTTCCGGGATGCCCGCGGTGGGGCAATCCATTCGCATCGATGGAGTGACGTTCGAAGTGATTGGAGTTGGCAAACCGAGAATGCAGGAAGGCGACAACGACGACAACCGCGCCATCTACATCCCTTACAACTCTCTGGATGTGCTCAAGGACAACCACTACATCGATGGTATGTGGCTGGATTCGGCGGGCCTGGACCACGACAAGATGGCGAAGACGATTCGCGATTCGCTGGCCGCTGCGCACGGTTTCAAGCCGGACGATCCGCGCGCGGTTTTTGTGTTCGACGCGCAGAAGCAGCTCGCGCAGTTCGGCATTATTTCCACCGCGCTCAAGGTTTTGCTCGCTTTTATTGGGACGGTGACGCTGGGAATTGGCGGCGTGGGCCTGATGAACATCATGCTGGTGTCGGTGACGCAGCGCACTCGCGAGATCGGCGTGGAAAAAGCGCTGGGGGCGCGGCGGCACGACATTCTGTTTCAATTTCTTTCCGAGGCGATGGTGATTACTGCGGCTGGGGGCGTTCTTGGAATCGCTCTGTCGTACGCTGTTTCATTGGCCGCGGGGCGCCTCACGTTCTACAGCGCGCTGGCCAAGCACGCCGAGGCTGCTGACATTCGGCTGATTGTTTCCCCCGGCATTCTGATCGTGGCTACGGGGATTCTGGCCGTGGTCGGCGTCGTGAGCGGTATGGTGCCGGCGCTGCGTGCGGCGAACCTTGATCCGATTGAAGCCCTGCGCTACGAGTAAGGGTGCGCCCGCCACGCTGAGGCGGAGCCCCGGTGCTATTCTTTTTCCGATGTCTGATTCCATCCTGAGTCTTGTGGCGCCTCCGGCTGATGCCCGCGTTGCTTACGGGTTTGATCCGAATCAGTTTTTCGATTTGCGGGTCCCGAAAGGTGATCTGCTCAAGGGCGATCGGGATAAGAATGAGAGGAAATTCAGAAGCGGTTATCCTCTCGTCATCAGCATTCACGGTGGCTACTGGCGCGCCGCGTACAACCTGGATCACGCGGGCCATCTTTGCGCGGCGCTGACTGCTAAAGGTCTGGCGACCGCGAATCTTGAATACCGTCGCGTTGGCAACGAAGGCGGAGCATGGCCCAACACCTTCGCCGATATTCGCAGCGCTTACAACTTTCTTCTGCAACACGCGGGCGAACATAATCTTGACCCGCAGAAATTTCTCATCATCGGCCACTCTGCCGGGAGCCAGCTCGCGCTGTGTCTGGCGGCCCACGAGCCGGGCGTGACGCGGGTCGTATCACTGGCGGGCGTCGTCGATCTGCAGAGGGCTTACCAGCTGCACCTTAGCAATGATGCTGTTGTCGAATTCTTGCGCGGCACACCGAGCCAGGTTCCGGACCACTACCGCGAAGCAGATCCGATGCAGCTTGCGATTCCTCGGGCCCGGCAGTGGCTGATTCACGGGTCGGCGGACGATATTGTCCCGCCTGCGTTCAGCCGCGATTACGTTGCCGCCAAACAAAAGCGCGCCGGCCCAGAAAAAGAAGACGTCCACTTGCTAGAGATTCCGCTGGCCGATCATTTCGACCTGATTGACCCGCGAACGCCGGCATGGAAACAGGTCGAACCAGCCGTTCTCAATCTCGTGAATCACTTATAATCGTCCGTCTATCATCGTCCGTCACCCCGGGAGAATCCCTTGCCCTTCGACGACCTTCGCCAGTGGATCGCCGCGCTCGATCGCGCCGGCGAACTGAAGCGCGTAAAAACCGAAGTCGATCCCATACTGGAGATCGCCGAAATCACCGACCGCGTTTCGAAAAGCCTTGATGCCAAAGGCGTCCCCGGAGGCCCGGCCATTCTTTTCGAAAACATCAAGAGCCATGCTGGAGCCAGAGTTCTGATCAACCAGTTCGGCTCCGAAGCCCGCATGAAGCTGGCTCTCGGCGTCTCGTCTCTCGACGAAATCGCGGACCGCATTCGCGTCTTCATGGACGTCAAATCGCCGCAGGGCATCCTGGACAAAATCAAAATGCTTCCCATGCTGGCCGAGATGGGAAAGTTTTTTCCCAAGATCGTTGCCACCGGTCCCTGCAAAGAAGTGATCAAGCGCGAGAAATTTTCTTTGCTCGATTTTCCGATTTTGCAATGCTGGCCGCAAGACGCTGGGCGCTTTATCACTTTGCCGTGCGTGACCACGCGCGATCCAAAGTCCGGCAAGCGCAACCTGGGCATGTACCGCATGCAGGTGTACGACGAGCGCACTACGGGCATGCATTGGCAACGCCAGAAAATCGGAGCCGAACATTACCGCGAAGCCCTGCGCCGAGCCGCGAACAGAACCGGAGACGGGGCGGCGGCGTCCCGCGCTGCGGTGGACATCATGGCCCGCAGTGCGGGCGGCATCGGTGCTCGCCGATGGCGATCGTCCCTCCGGAAAAATGGAAGTCGCGGTTGCTATTGGGACCGACCCTGCCGTCACTTTCTCGGCCATCGTCCCTGCGCCGCCCGATGTCGAGGAATATCTCATCGCCGGCTTCCTGCGCGGCACCCCAGTCGAACTCGTGAAATGTGAAACCGTCGACCTCGAAGTTCCAGCCTCCAGCGAGATCGTGCTCGAAGGCCATGTCCACCTTGACGAACTCCGCACCGAGGGCCCATTCGGCGACCACACCGGCTTCTACTCGCTGGAAGATCTCTATCCTGTCTTTCACCTTAGCTGCGTCACCCACCGCAAAGATCCCATTTACGCCACGACGATCGTGGGCAAACCGCCGCAAGAGGACGCGTACATGGGAAAAGCAGTCGAGCGAATCTTCCTGCCGCTGATGAAGCTGACGATTCCCGAACTGGTCGACATCAACCTGCCGATCGAGGGCGTGTTTCACAACCTGATGATCGTGTCGATCAAGAAGTCGTATCCGGGACAGGCGCGCAAAGTGATGAACGCGATCTGGTCGCTCGGGCAGGCTATGTTTACGAAATGCGTCATCGTGGTCGACGAAGACATCGATGTGCAGAATCTCGCCGAGGTCACGCTCAAGGTGCTGAATCACATTGATCCCGAGCGGGACATTCAATTCATGCTCGGCCCCGTCGACTCGCTCGACCACGCTTCCCGCCTGCCGAATTACGGATCGAAAATGGGCATCGACGCGACACGCAAGTGGGCGAGCGAAGGCTTCACGCGTCCGTGGCCGGATGAGATTGTGATGGACGCAAAGACCAGGGCGCTCGTGGATGGCAAGTGGAAAGATCTCGCTAAGGAGTTGGGGATTAATTAGGCGGGGCCGCTTCGGATGGCTTTGCGCGCGGCCAAGGTAGCGTCGACGACGAGTCGGCAAGCTTAGGACAGGTTCACGGACAGACGCCGGGTGGGGATGAAAACCGCACGGGCGAGGCGCCCGTGGCCACACGAGCTGTGCTGGCGCAGGTTTATGGTTTCTGCTCGTAGCCGCGGCATTGCAGCACGGGCAGGCGAGGGTATTTCGGGAAACCCGGATCGCTGGCTGAGCGCTCGCACAAATAAAATTTAGAGCCGCGCGCTGACTCTACCACCCGCATGAAGCGGCAGTCGGCACACAATCCGATGCGACTGCGCCCACTCCCCTGATCCTGAAGCGTATTATCGTCTTCTGTGGACACGCTGCATCCTTGAATGCCGCCGAACGGCACGGCGGCTGGCGCTTTCGGTATACTAATCGCGTATGCCGGTCTTGAAGAATATTGCCGCGATCGCTAAAGGCATGAGCATCACGTTCATGGAGATGTTCCAGCCGACGACTGTGGAGAACTATCCCGACGGAAAAGGGCCGCTCAAAGGAGCGCGCTTTGAGGCGCGGTTCCGCGGCGCCCACGTATTGCAGCGCGACGAAAACGGACTGGAAAAGTGCGTAGCCTGTTTCTTGTGCGCGGCGGCGTGCCCTTCCAACTGCATCTATATCGAAGCCGCTGAAAATACCGCCGAACGCCGCGTCAGTGGCGCGGAGCGTTATGCCAAGGTTTACAACATCGATTACAACCGCTGCATTTTTTGCGGTTATTGCGTAGAGGCTTGCCCGACCGATGCGATTACCCACGGGCACGGGTTTGAGCTGGCTACCTTCAATGCCAGCAATCTGGTTTACCGCAAAGAGCAAATGCTGGCTCCCCGGCCGGCACACATGGGTGCCAACGTGGTGTTCAACCAATCCGACGTGGATGGTGGCGCGCCCGCACAGTTTGTGGCAGGGAGTTAAACCTTTCGAGAGAGGTTGATGTTCGGAGCGCAATCGATACGCCGGTCCAACGGGCCGGCGTTTTGCTTGCTGGCGACGAAATTTGGCAGCGAATTAACAAAAGCTCTACGAGACTTACCCGAGCATCGGCGAGAAAGGGATCCTTCGACTACGCATTATCCGCCCTTGGCGGATCATGCTTCGCCCAGGATGACAGTACTTTTATGATGATACTTTAGACGACATTACTTTGGACGTTAATACTTTAAGATGAACTGCTTGTCCGGCAAATTACCGTCCAATGATCCCCGCTTGTGCTGCCAACCAGCCTCCCATGTTTCATCATTTTACAA
The DNA here is from genome assembly GCA_963846245.1 of uncultured Acidobacteriaceae bacterium. Classification (GTDB taxonomy): domain Bacteria; phylum Acidobacteriota; class Terriglobia; order Terriglobales; family Acidobacteriaceae; genus Sulfotelmatobacter. Next base: position 76,449 of record CAWJVI010000004.1, read on the forward strand.
ATCGCAGACATAGTTTTGACAAATGGGCGCAAATGGTCGGGCATCCTAACTCGCAGGTCCAGACTTGGGCGGTCGTTCCTGGCACCGCCGAATCGGACCGCAGTCTTCACGCCCTCTATCGGGGGAATGAGGGAAAATGGGCGCTCGTACCGCAGGGGGTGCGAGCGCCCGTTTTACGTACGGCATTCGTCCATCTTAAAATTAGTCCATCTTCGGGCGGGTGCTCGCTTGGTCACTGCCTCACAAGCGTCCGGGAAATCCCCTCCCGGCTCAACTGTTACAATCCGTGGTACCAAACAGGACAACGATTTCTTCTTTTGCCCAGCGGCGCGCAGCGTCGCAGGGCTGAAGTGACGATGAAAACGTCCTGCAGGAACCCAGACCAGCGCCATGAAATGTCCTTTTTGCGGATTTGCCAATGATAAGGTCGTCGACTCACGCGAAAGCAAAGAGGCGGAGTCGATCCGGCGGCGGCGCGAGTGCCTGAAGTGCGGCAAGCGCTTCACTACCTACGAGCGCATCGACGAAATTCCTTACATGGTGGTGAAGAAAGACGGGCGGCGGGAGAAATTCGACCGGCAGAAAGTTTTGAATGGTCTGCTGCGCGCCTGCGAGAAGCGGCCCGTCCCCATCAGCAAACTGGAGCAGATCGTCAACGAAGCCGAATCGTTCGTGATCGAATCGGCCGAGCGCGAACGCAAAACCAGTGAACTGGGTGAGCTGATCATGAACCGTTTGCGGCGATATGACAAAGTGGCTTACGTGCGCTTTGCTTCGGTCTATTTGGATTTCAAGGATGTGAAGGAATTCATGAACGAACTGAAGGATCTGGTGAAGACTAAGGATGTGGTCGAGGCTGGAAAGAAGATCGCGGGAAAGGTTTAGGCTTGCAAAAGCCTCCACGGAATTAATCGTGGTGAGAGTTTCGCATAAGGGTACGAATAAGGACCGCATTCATGAGTCATAAAGTAACGTTGATCCCGGGCGACGGCATCGGCCCCGAAGTCAGCAAGGCCACCGTCCGAATCCTGGAAGCGACCGGGGTGAAGTTCGAATGGGAAACGTTCGCGGTCGGGGCGGAAGCCTACGAGAAATCTGGCGAATACATTCCAAAAGAAGTCATCGAGTCGATCGAACGCACGCGCGTGGGGCTGAAGGGCCCAGTGACAACGCCGGTGGGCGGCGGCTTCTCCAGCATTAACGTAGCGCTGCGCCAGAAGTTTGAGCTGTATGCCAACTTCCGTCCGATTCGAAATCTGCCGCATATTCCCACGCGCTATCCCGATGTGGATCTGATTATCGTGCGCGAGAATACCGAGAGTCTTTACTCCGGGCTGGAGCACGAAGTGGTGCCCGGCGTCGTGGAGAGCCTGAAGATTATCACGGAGAAAGCCTCCACTCGAATTGCCCGTTTCGCGTTTGAGTATGCCCGCAAGAACCAGCGCAAGAAGATTCACGCGATTCACAAAGCCAACATCATGAAACTGTCGGACGGATTATTCCTGCGCTGCTGCCGCACCGTGGCCAAGGAATATCCCGAGATCACTTACGGCGAGCACATTGTGGACAACACCTGCATGCAGCTGGTGATGAATCCATATCAGTACGACATGCTGGTGATGGAGAATTTGTACGGCGATATTATTTCCGACCTGTGCGCGGCGTTTGTGGGCGGCCTGGGATTTGTTCCGAGCGCTAACCTCGGCGATCACTGCGCGATTTTCGAGGCGGTACACGGTTCAGCGCCGGACATCGCGGGGAAGAACGTAGCGAACCCTACCGCGCTGCTGCGCTCGGCGTTGCTGATGTTGCGGCATCTGGGCGAACACGAAGCCTCCACGCAAATTCGCAACGCTCTCGAACACGTGTATCGGCACCCTGAAAAACTCACGCGCGACATCGGCGGCAAGGCTGGCACATCCGAGTTCGCCGACCATGTGATTGAAGAAATGTCTAAGGCGAAGGCGCACGCTTGACGCTTACAACGACCCCGGCCGTTCTCCATTCTATCTAATCGACGACAGATCAGCGACGCTTCAGCGCTTCCAACTCTTCCAGCGTTCGCGGCCAGTCGGAACCCAGCAAGCGCGATAAGCCGCGGTCTGCAAGGACCTTGCCGCCTGTCTGGCAGCGGGCGCAATAGTTCGTTTCCTTGTCGGCGTATCTAATCCGCAAAACTTTCTCGCCACATCGCGGGCAAGGATGACCGAAGCGGCCGTGGACGGCCATTCGTTTGCGAAACGCCGTCACCTTTTCTGGGAAGGCCGACTGTGCCTCGTCCCGCAGGCGAGCGATCCACAATTGCAGTGTTTCCCTTGTGGCGGCAAACAATCTTTCCCACTGCTGCGGCGTGAGCTTTTGCGTGAGCGTGAGTGGCGATAATTGCGCCGCGTGCAGGATCTCATCGGAATAGGCGTTGCCGATGCCGCTGAGCAGCCGTGGATCGGTGAGCGCGCGCTTCAGCGTGTGGTTTTCAGTCGAAAGCGCGGTGCGGAATGAATCAAAGTCAGATTCGAAGACGTCGATTCCTCCAGCGTCAAAAGAATTGAGGGCTGCTTCACCGCTGACGACGTGCAGCGAGGCGCGGCGCTTCGCACCGGCTTCGGTGAGAACCAACGAACCGTTGGAAAAATCGAACGCTGCCAGATTCTGGCGACCCGCTAACTTCACACTCGGACTGCGCCAGTGCAGCCGCCCGGCAATCATCAGGTGCAACACTAGCCAAAGCTCGCCGTCGCCGCCGTCGCTCATGCCGATGGCGATGCGCTTGCCGACGCGCTGCAATTTTTTCACGGTACGGCCTTCTGCACTCGCGAGCGGAGGGTCGACCGTTCGCAACAAAAAAGGACTCGCCAAACGGATTCGCTCCAACGGTTGACCGACGATGCGCGACTCAAGGGCAGTGATGTATGCGGAAATGTCGGGCAGCTCGGGCATGGATATCAGCTTGCATGGCGGCGCTCGGATTTGGCAACTTGCGAAATTCTTCGGGGAGCTATACTCCGCCATTGACTCTCGCCGCGGATGGGAGTACATTCGCCCGTTCTGGGGAATCAGGAGAAATGTCGCGCACAACACGGCGTGTAGGGATAGTTCTATTCCAGCTGGGCGGACCGGACAGCCCGGAAGCGATCGAACCTTTTCTTTACAATCTCTTTTGCGATCCCGACATCATTGATTTTCCCTTCGCCCGCATCGGACGCAAGGCGCTCGCCAAGCTGATTTCCACCACGCGCGCGCGCAAAGTACAACATCATTACGCAACGATCGGAGGATGCTCTCCTATCCGCCGCAATACGGAGCGGCAGGCGCGGGCCCTCGAGCTCGAACTGAATCGCCTGGGCGTTGATGCCCGCTGTTTCGTGGCCATGCGTTACTGGCATCCCTTCACCAGCGAGGCCATCGCCAGCGTGCGGCAAGCGGACTGCGACGAAGTCGTGCTGCTGCCGCTCTATCCACAGTATTCCTCGACGACTACGGGATCCAGCATTAACGAGTGGCGGCGACAGTTCCACGGCAACGTCCGAGTAGATTACGTTGAGACTTTCTATCGCAACACGATGTATCTCGACGCGGTTGTGGAAAAAGTCGAAGAGGCCTTGCGCCGCTTCCCTTCGCCCGAACGGCCGGAGATTGTTTTCAGCGCGCACAGCGTTCCAGTATCGGTGATTCAGAAAGGCGACCCTTACCAGCGGCAGATCGAGACAACCGTACAGTTGCTGATGGAGCGCGGCCGGTGGAACAATCCGCACCGCCTCTGTTACCAGAGCAAGGTGGGCGCAAGCAAATGGTTGCAGCCTTCCCTGCATCAGACGTTGCATACGCTGGCCGCGGAGCGGATTCGCGAGGTGTGCATCGTCCCGGTGGCTTTTGTTTCGGACCACGTAGAAACGCTGTCCGAAATCGACCACGAGGCGCGCGAGCAGGCGCAGCGGTTGGGCTTTACGCAATTTGAAATGAGCGCCGGGCTCAACGATTCGCCGAAATTCATCTCCGCTCTCGGCCAAATCGTGTTGCGGGCCATGAACGGAACGGTGCATCAGTTTATTTCAGCGGATCATGCAGAATCGCGGCGAGAATTGGCAGCTCCGGAATATATGGCGGCTGCAGGTTTGGATTAGGAGCGATAGTCATAGAAGCACAGGAGGAGACTCATGGCGGAACCGGAGACCGGTAAGGTCAATCCGAATCCGGAAGCAGCGAAACCCGCTGCCAAGGCCACGGTGGATGCTACGAAATATGTGGGCACGCCGGCGGTGGGAACCTCGAAAGCAGCTGCGTCGGCGGGCGTGAGCGGGACTGCGCCGTTCACGGAGGTCGACCGGAGGCGGCGCCGTTTTGTCTGGACATTAGTAACCGGTTTTTTGACCGCGTGGTTCATTGCATTCTTTCGTTTCTTTCTGCCTCGCACTCTTTTCGAACCGAACAGCGTTTTCAAGATTGGATACCCTTCGGAGTTCGCGCTGGGTGTTGACACTAAGTTTCAGCAGAAATTCCGTATCTGGGTTGATCGCACTCCCGACCGCGTGTTCGTGATCTACGCGCGCTGCACGCACCTCGGCTGCACCCCGGACTGGAAGCCGAGCGAGAACAAGTTCAAGTGCCCGTGCCACGGGAGCGGCTACGACAGCGAAGGGATTAACTTCGAAGGACCAGCGCCGCGTCCCATGGACCGCGCGCACGTGGAGTTGGCCCCCGACGGGCAGATTATTGTGGACACGTCGCGGCTGTATCAGTGGCCGAAGGGGCAGCCCAGCAAGTTCAATGATCCAGGAGCATTTTTGACGGGAGTGTAAAAACTATTGATTCAATGACTCATTGATTCATTGAGTCAATTTTGATCTCAGGACTCATATGGCTGACGAAAACAATCCGAGCGGCACGAACGGGAAAAACGGCAAGGTGGGGCTGGTCGAACGTGTCACCACCGGTGTCAAGGACGACATTCAGGCCCTCAAGACTGATATCCCCGCCAAGGCGAAGGAACAGATCGAGGGGCTGAAGGATCCGACCAAGACGCAGGTCTATACTTCGATCTTCCGCCACAAGCACGATGATACGCCGCGAAACCGGGCGCTGGGCGTACTTTCCAACGTGTTCCTGCATCTGCACCCGGCGAAGATTAATCGTGATGCCGTCCGCTACAGCTATACGTGGGGCATGGGCGGGATTACGTTTTACTTGTTCATTATCCTCACCTACACCGGCGTTCTGCTGATGTTTTATTACCACCCCAGCAAGGTGCAGGCGTTTCGCGATGTGCTTTATCTGGAGCACGATGTTCCGTTTGGCAAGATTTTGCGCAACATGCATCGCTGGGCCGCTCACCTGATGGTGATCGGCGTGTGGCTGCACATGTTCCGAGTGTTTCTTACGGGCTCGTACAAAAAGCCGCGCGAGTTCAACTGGAACATCGGCGTGCTGCTGCTGGTGTTTACGCTTTTGCTTTCCTTCACCGGATATTTGCTGCCCGATGATCAGCTTGGCTTCTGGGCCGTCACGGTCGGCACGAACATGGCGCGCGCCACGCCCCTGCTGGGGCATGAAGGTCCATTCGGCTCGATGCTGGGCATGACGCCATATAACGACGTCCGCTTCGGCCTGCTCGGTGGATCGATCGTGGACGCGAACGCGCTGCTGCGGTCGTATATCTGGCATTGCATCGGGATTCCGATCGTGGCTTCGATACTGATGATTGTCCACTTCTGGCGCGTGCGCAAAGATGGCGGGATTTCAGGACCGGCGCAAGTGATGCTTGAAGCCGAAGGCGACAAGCCGCGACGCGGTCCGAAGGCAGCGGGAGAGTAACAAGCCCATCCGTAGAGACGTAGCTTGCTACGTCTCGGCTGACGGCAGTGCGAATGAAGTCAGAGAGACGTAGCAAGCTACGTCTCTACAGGGAAACTTTATGGACTGGCGACAACTTTGGGAAATCTGTTCGGCCCCGGATAACGTGCCCATCGTGGGCTTGATCCCCCTCCTCTGCTTCTACATTTATCTGGCATGGAAGCAGGCGCATGCTAACGACCAGTTGATCGAACAACTCGAGGGCGACGCCGCGCTGGCCAAGACGCATCACCGCAAGACCTGGCCGTTCAAGCCCGGCTGGCAAAAGGAAGTACACGTCTGGCCGTTTTTGCTGCGCATCGAATTTCTCGCCGCCATCATCGTCACCATCATTCTGATGGTCTGGTCGATTACGCTGAACGCTCCGCTGGAGGAGCCCGCGAATCCCAACCTGACGATGAATCCCGCGAAAGCGCCGTGGTATTTCCTTGGACTGCAGGAGATGCTCGTCTATTTCGATCCGTGGATCGCCGGCGTCGTGATGCCGACCATGATCATCATCGGGCTCATGGTGATTCCTTATATCGATACGAATCCACTGGGCAGCGGTTATTACACCTGGAAGCAGCGCAAATTTTCCATTGGGACATTCTTGTTCGGGTTCGTGATCTTATGGGTTGCGATGATCATTATTGGCACGTTCATTCGCGGGCCCGGATGGCAATGGTTCTGGCCGGGGCAAACCTGGGATCACAACCGGCTGATCTATGAGGTGAATCGCGATTTGCCGGATCTGTTTGGCATTGTGTCGAACCTCGGCAAGGCCGTCTTCGGCGCGATCGTGGTCGGCGGGTACTATCTGGCGGGTGGCGCCCTGGTGTATTCGCTGTTCCGGCGGCGCATGAAAAAAGATTTTCAGCGGATGAGCTTGCTGCAGTTTGCGCTGATGCAGTTTTTGTTGCTGACCATGGTGGCTCTGCCGCTGAAGATGGGGCTGCGGTTGCTGTGGCATATCAAGTATGTGTGGATTACGCCCTGGTTCAATATTTAGGGCGTCGTTAATCGTGGCATTGTTGGCCGTCTGTCATGCTGAGCGGAGCGGAAATCTCGCGATCAGCGAGATTTCTGGGTAGTCGAAGCATCCCTACCCGCGCGGACTTTGCCGGGAATAGGGATTCCTCGCTTCGCTCGGAATGACATTACTAAGAAAGTCCGGAGGAAGCGGTGCCTGAACAACCTATCCCCGAGCAGGATCCGATTACAAGCAAGTCTTACGCCGCATACTATGTGATCGCGATGGTGATTTTGGTCGCGACTCTGTTCTGGGCGTTGTGGGACGAGGCTTGGGGGCAGCGCCCATGGAAGGCCTTCCAGGAGCAGTGGAAGACCCGCTACAGCGCGTTCCTGAATACCGCGCGATCGAAATCAGCAACGTCAGAGAAGGATGTCGAGCAGAGCCCCGACTACGCGGCGCTTAAACAGGCTTACGACAAGACTTATCAGGATTCCAAAGCGCAGGCCGGTGAAGCCCGCAAGGCAGTGGACGACGCCAGCGCCCGTCTGCTAGCGGTGCAGAGCGTGTTCACCGACCGGCGCGCGTATGTCAATGCCATCAGCTACGAGATTGAGACGAGCACAAGCCCGTCGTCTAGAGCCAGCAAGCAGAAGGAACTGGCCGAGTACAAGAGCAAATTGGCCACAGTCGAGTTTCCCGACGGCAGCAAGAAACAATATACCTTCCAGGAGCTGGAGGAAACTTACAACCAAATCCGCGATGAACGCACCAAGCTGAGCCTGGAACTGGGCGAAGTGCTGAAGCCGTTGACCGCGGCCAAGGCGAAGATGGATGGCTACATCTCCGACCACATGGTGGACCTGACGCCAGCGCAAATCGACGGCCTGAAAAAGAAGACGGCGGATTGGGATCCGGCGATCGTGCAGATCAATGTGGCCGAAGCGAATATTGTCGACCGCTGCGAATCCTGCCACATGGGCTCGCGCGAGCCACTGAAGATCACCGAAGCGGCCATGATGTCGAAGGGCGAAAAAAAGCCGGACGAGTATGCGGCCGCGTTTGTAAGCCATACCGAGCCGGAGTTACTAAAGATTCACGATCCCGACAAATTCGGCTGCTCCCCCTGTCATCAGGGAAACGGGCGTGCGACCACGAGCGAGGAGAAGGCACACGGGAATTACGAACACTGGCTATGGCCGCTCTTTCCTAAGGAAAACGCGCAAGCGGGTTGCCAGAATTGCCACGCGGCTGACATGGTGCTCGTGAGTGGCGATGTGCAGTGGCAAACCATAAACAACGGCAAAGACTTGTTCCGGCAGCGGGGTTGCATGGGATGCCACCGCTATGAGGGATATGACAAAGAGCCCGAAGACCTGAACTCGATCGGCCAGCAGCTCAAGCAGATCGAAACCCAGAAGAAGGACAACTTGAAGCAGACTGCCTATCTCATGAAGCAGGCAGATGCGGCGGAGTCGAACGAGGACGCGAACCGCCTGAATGGCCAGGCGGTCGACCTGAGGGTGGCAAACAGCAAACTGGAAGCGCGCTTACAACAACTTGATTTCGAGTCGCACAACCTGATGCAGGATATGAAGAAAGTTGGGCCGAATCTGAAGGATGTTCGGCTCAAGCTAAACAAGAATTGGATTCCGGTTTGGCTGAAGAAGCCGTCGGATTTTCGCCCCACGACCAAGATGCCGAACTTCCGCCTGAACGATCATCAGATTCAGTCGATCTCGGCCTACATCTGGCAATCTGGATTCACCGACGCACTGCCCAAGCACAAGCCCGGCAACGCGGCGCATGGAAAAGAATTATTCGAAACTCGCGGATGCCTAGCCTGCCACTCGATCGGTGAAGGCGATCAGCTGCAAGGTGGGACCTTCGCGGCAAATCTGTCGCGCGTCGGCGAGAAAGCGAACTATGACTACCTGGTGCGCTGGATTCACAACGCACGCGAGCGTACGCGTCCCTATTGCCCTTACGAGAAGAAGGATATTGGCCCCGAGGATTACGCCAAGAAGGGACTTCCCTACCAGTTCGATCTCGACCACAGCCAGTGCCCGAACGATGGGCACGAACTGCAAGTGCAGAACATGACGGTGATGCCCAGCCTGCGGCTCATGCCGGAAGACGCCGAGGATATCGCAACTTATCTGATGACGCAGAAGGCGAAGGAGCCATCGTCTTATCCAGAAGCGCCGTTCATGGACGATCCCGCTCTGAAAGCTGAAGGCCGCAAGTGGATCAGCCACTTTGGCTGCTCCGGCTGCCATGAAATTTCCGGCTTCCAGGATGAAGGGCGCATCGGCACCGAACTCACCTACGAAGGCAGCAAGCCGATTGAGCGTCTCGACTTCGCGCTGTTTACAACGGTGGCGGAGCGTGGTGGCAAAGATGCCGAACCGATTACCAATAAAGAGGATCTCGCGCGTCTGCCGGATGGCCCGGCGAACGCGCCCTGGTACAACCAGAAAGGATTCTTCGAACACAAGTTGGCGGAGCCCGACGTTTACGACAAGGGCAAGATCAAGGGCGAACTCGACGCTTCGCGCATGCCCAACCTGCACCTGACCCGGGAGCAGGTGCTCGATCTCACCACCTTCCTCATGGGAAGTGAGGAGACTTCCCTGCCCGCAAGTTATCAATTCAAGCCGGGCGATGCGCGGCACGACATTCAGGAAGGCTGGTGGGTCGTCAAGAAATACAACTGCATGGGTTGCCACCAGTTCATCCCCGGCCAGCAGACGATCCTGATGGGGATGAAGCAGTATCAGGATATTCAGGAGCAGTTGCCTCCGAAGCTACTGACGGAAGGCGCACGTGTGGATCCGGAGTGGCTGCGCAAGTTCCTGTCGAATCCGGCGTTGAGTACGACCGACACGAATCGCAACGGCGTGCGGCCGTATCTGAAAGTACGCATGCCCACCTTCTCGTTCTCTGACAACGAACTGCGCAAGCTGGTGCGCTTCTTCCAGGCCTTGTCGCAGCAGCCGATGCCTTATATCCCGGAGGAGGTCCCGACTCTGACCGCGAAAGAAAACGACATGGCGCGCAGTCTTTTCTCGAGCACGGCCGCACCCTGCCTCAAGTGCCATGCCACGGGCGACCCCGCGCATGACAAGATCGCGACCGCGCCCAACTTCCTGCTCGCGAAGGAACGGCTGAAGCCGGACTGGGTCGAACGCTGGATTACCGATCCGCAGGCCGTGAGTCCCGGGACGTCGATGCCCTCGGGATTGTTTAAGCAACAGGAGAACCAGTGGGTGTTTGCGGGGCCGACTCCGCCTTCGTTCCAGGGCTACGCGGGAGATCACCGCAAACTGCTGACGGATTATATTTTCCAACTAACGCCCGAGGAGCAGCGACGCGTGGCATCGGCGATGCCGCACGCAGCGGTCGTCAAGCCTCCGACCGGGCGCAAACATGCCGCGGTGGTGGAGTCGCATCCGGCGACCGGCGGCGGATCGCGGTAGAATGACGGGTTCGGTAAGTGTGTGATGAGTCCGAGTCATTTCTGAAATCAGTGTAAGCATCAACTACTTAAGGAGAGCGCGACATTATGAATACGAAAACAAGTTGGAGGATGATCACCGTCAGCACGCTGGCGTTATGCGGTTTGCTGGCGCTGACAGCATGCAACAAAAAGGAGGAGCAGCCTTCCAGCCCCGCGGCGGAACAGCCAGGGGCGGCGCCGGCGGCGACTCCGATCGATCCGGCAACGGTGGCTGCAGTCAGCGGCACGGTAAAATTTGACGGACCCGCCCCCAAGGAAGCGAAAATCGACATGAGCCAGGATCCTGCGTGCAAGGGCATGAACGCGGCCGAAAACATCGTCGTCGATAACGGCGATCTTGCCAACGTGTTCGTGTATGTGAAAGATGGCCTCGGCAGCCGCACGTTTGACGTTCCCACTACTCCAGTCGTCCTCGACCAGAGCGGCTGCAAATATCATCCGCATGTGCTCGGCGTGATGGCCGGCCAAACGGTGCAGATCAAGAATGACGACCAGACCACGCACAATATTCATCCCACACCGAAAGACAATCGTGAGTGGAACGAATCGCAGCCGCCATCTTCTCCTGCGATCGAAAAGAATTTTGCGCGCGAAGAAATCATGCTGCCGGTGAAGTGCAACCAGCATCCCTGGATGAAGATGTATATCAACGTGGTGAAGAGCCCGTTCTATGCGGTCACCGATAAGAGCGGGAAATATGAAATCAAGGGTCTGCCCCCGGGCGACTACACCATCGCCTTCGTGCAGGAGAAACTGGGCGAGCAGGACCAGAAGGTTACTGTCGCAGCCAAAGACAGCAAGACGGTAGACCAGAGCTTCAAGGCCGCTGAGTAAAACGCTCAGGCAAGCTGATTCGAAACGTTGATTTTGATGTTGATTCGATATGACGGAACGGTTCACAGGGCAGGCTGCCCGAGTGTTGCAGCTTGCTCTGTCCTTAATTCGAAATGTCCGCCGCTGTCTTCCTACCTGACCCCGGGAGCGCCACTCTGAAAGCCGTTGAAATAACGTACAACCGGGCGCATCACACGTTCGCTGTGTTCACGGCTTGCGCCACGCTCCTCGTGATTACGGCTGGCGCGCTGGTCACCAGCAACGACGCCGGGCTGTCGGTTCCCGACTGGCCAACTTCGTTTGGCTACCTGGTGAAGGTGCCGCATTTTGTGGGCGGCATACGTTATGAATGGAGCCACCGCATGGTGGCCGGCACGTTGGTATCGCTCACGCTGGCGATCGCCATCTGGACCCTCTTAGTAGAGCGGCGGCGCTGGATGCGATGGCTGGCCGTGGGAGCTTTCTGCACGGTCATCGCGCAGGCCATTCTGGGCGGGCTTACGGTATTGTTCTTTCAGCCGCCAGCGGTTTCCACGGCGCACGCCACGGTGGCGCAGACATTTTTTTGTATCGCCGTAGCCATCGCGCTCTTCACCGGACGCAAATGGGTGGAGGAACAGCCGCGCGTCGAGTTCGATTCTCACCGCCCGAGCCTGTTCACGCTCACATTGCTATCTATCTTCGTTCTGTACGTGCAACTGATCCTGGGCGGGATGTTTCGCCACCACGGCATGAGCTGGTGGCCGCACGTGGCGAATGCCGCGGTCGTAACATTCGTGCTGGCCTGGACCGCGATCCGCGCGATCTCAGTGTATTCCAGTCTTGACGCCGTGCGGCGCCCAGCAATTTTGATGCTCTCACTTTTGATCACACAGCTGTGCCTGGGCTTCGCTGCCTTCGTCACTCGCGTCGCCTGGGGCAAGAGCGCGGCACAGCCCGAGCTTCCCATGGTGGTTTCCACCGTCGCGCACGTTGCGGTGGGTGCATTGCTGCTCGCAACCACCGTGATTCTGTCGATTCAAGTGTGGCGGCATGTCCCGGTTGCCGTCGAAGAATCGGTGCGGCAGACACGACCCGATACTTCAGTCGCATGAGCAAGCCAAATGCCGCGCTTTCCTCATGAAGATGTGCGACCGGATGTCGTAAACTGGAAGTGTGTTCATCGATTCTATGCCCAAGGATCGCCGTGGCTTCTAAGATCGCTGCCTTCGCAGATGCTGGCTCGGAAGTTGAGCGGACTTCCGCGACGCCGGTCATTTCTGTGCAAGACCTGATTCACCGCTACGAAAACCGGACTGCGCTAAACGGAGTCTCATTCGATGTGCGGCCGGCGGAGTTGTTTGGACTGCTCGGTCCGAACGGCAGCGGCAAGACCACGCTGTTCCGGATTCTTTCTACATTGATGATTCCAACCGCCGGGCGCACGCTGGTGATGGGCCAGGATTCATCGAAAGATCCGTCCAGCGTGCGACGGCTCATCGGCGTCGTGTTTCAGGCGCAGAGCGTCGATCCCAAACTTACGGCATACGAAAATCTGTGGCATCAGGGACATTTGTATGGTTTGCGCGGTGCAACGCTGAAAAAGCGAGTGACGGAAATTCTGGGTCGCGTTGGCTTGGCTGACCGTGCCAAAGAACGCGTCGAAACGTTTTCCGGCGGAATGCAGCGGCGAATCGAACTGGCGAAGGGATTGCTGCACCATCCCGGAGTGTTGCTTCTCGACGAGCCTACGACTGGTCTCGATCCCGGAGCCCGCCGCGACCTGTGGCAATATCTGCAGACGCTGCGCGATGAAGAACATGTTTCCGTGCTGGTGACCACGCACCTGATGGAAGAAGCCGAGCGTTGCGACCGGCTCGCCATCTTGAACGAAGGCAACCTCGTGGCTCTGGGCACACCCGCGGAATTGAAAAGCGAAATCGGCGGCGACGTCATTATTCTGGAAGCCACGCGGGACGCGGCTTTGCTGGCGGAGCGAATTCGCGGCCGCTTCCTGGTCGAGACCACCGTTCTGGAAAACCAGGTGCGGATCGAACGCGAGAACGGACACCGATTTGTAACCGATGTGGTCGAGGCTTTCCCGGGAGAAATCGAGGGCATCTCGGTGAGCAAGCCGGCGCTCGAGGACGTATTTATTCGCCGCACCGGACACAAGTTCTGGAGCGAGACGACCGAAGCGGCACCCGGCCCCGAGATCGATCACACAAAAAGTCGTTCAGGAAAAGATCAGTCCATAGATAAAGGGAGGTAGCTTGCGCGCCATGATGCTTGTGCTTTCTCTGCTGCTCGGGATTATTCCTCTCCTGGGCGTGGTATGGATTCTGACGAGCGGCATGATTACGCTGTGGCCGTTTTCGGCCACGGTCGATGGCCTCTTCATGAGCCTGATCCTGCTCGCGCTCGCCGGATGTTTCTTCCTCAACGCCTACTGGGAGATGAACGACGAGGGGATGCTGGGTTTCCTTCATAAGAAGAAAGCAATCGCTGCACCCGCTCCTGCAAAGGCGCCGACGCCAGCCCCGAAAGCGAGTTGATTTGATGGCGACGCAGACCACACCTTTGGCGCGGCCAGTTGCGGCTCCCTCCGCAGGATTGCTGCTGCCCGCGTTTACTCTGTGGTGGCGCGAGATTGTGCGGTTCTACCGCCAGAAAACGCGCGTGGTCGGCGTGCTCGCCTCACCGCTGGTGTTCTGGTTGGTAATCGGCTCAGGATTCGGAACGTCTTTCCGCTCCGGCGGCGGACCAAGCCAGCAGCACTATCTTGACTATTTTTATCCCGGCGCGCTGATCATGACGGTGCTGTTCACTTCCATCTTCACCATGATGTCGGTGATCGACGACCGCAAGGAAGGCTTCTTGCTTTCGGTGCTGGTCGCTCCCGTGCCGCGCTCGGCAATCGTGCTCGGCAAAGTTCTGGGCGGCACGACACTTTCCGCGATCCAGGGCATGATTTTTCTGATCTTCGCGCCGTTCACGGGTGTGCATCTCAACGTGGTCCAGGTTCTTCTGGTTGCCGTTGTTGTGTTCCTGGTTTCGTTTGCATTGACGGCTCTGGGTTTCGCGATCGCGTGGCCCATGGATTCTTCGCAGGCCTTCCACGGCATTGTCAATCTGTTCCTGATTCCGTTGTGGCTGTTGTCGGGCTCGCTGTTTCCGCTTGGCGGCGCTTCGCTCTGGATTCGCGTGCTGATGCACCTGAATCCGCTCACCTACGGAGTGGAGGCTCTGCGAGACCTGCTCTATCCGGACGCTATATCCGTATTTCCGCTGCCATCGGCCATCGCGACCCTGACTCTGTTCTCTCTGGTAATGTTCGGCCTTGCCCTGCTGATGGCCAATCGCCGCACCCGATCTTCCACAAAATGAGCCCCGCTGCGTCATCCTCGCTGAGCATGCCATTTTTCCCGAAGGCCACGCAGCTTCCTGTTTGTGGTAACTCGATTTTCTTATGGCGGTAGTGAAACTTAAAATCGACGTCTCCGGCACGGTCGGTGACGAGGCATGGCGGGAGATTCGCCAGTTCGATCAGATTCAGAGCGCCGACTTCGGCCCGCAGTTCGGCAGCGGCGGACGCTGCAATCACGCCGCCGACGCTCCGCACGCCAAAGGCGAATGGATCGGCGCTGAAATCCGGCTGCAGACGCCGCTTCTAGCGCAGTACGCCATGTCGCACTACCTGGAACAGGAACGCGTACTCGACGCCGATGTCGAGGAGTGATGTGGAGGAGCAGAGCTCAAGAATTCCCTCCGTGTCTCTGTGACTCTGTGGTGAAATAGTCTCTTTATGTCAGTCAGGCCGAATACGTTCGATCCGATTCCCGCCGAACCAGCTCAGCCTTCCGAGGCTGTTCTGCAGGCTGCCCCTAAGCGCGGCATATCCCGCAACCAGAAGATTCTCTTCTTCGTCACCGGCTGGCTGATTGTCCTGATGCCGTTTCTGTTCTGGTGGAATACCTGGTTCGGGCGGCAACTCACAAACCAGCAGCTGACCACCTACCTACACGACGACAAGAAGCCGCGGCACATCCAGCAGGCGCTGGTGCAGATCAGCGAACGCATCTCCCACCACGACGCTGTCGTCGCGCAGTGGTATCCCGATCTAGTCGCGTTGGCCGCCAATCCGGTGGAGGAAGTGCGCAACACCGACGCCTGGGTCATGGGCCAGGACACGTCAGGCACGGGTTTTCACGACACACTGCTGAAGATGCTCAACGATTCTTCGCCCATGGTGCGCGGAAATGCGGCGCTGTCTCTGGTGCGCTTCGGCGATGCGACCGGGCGTCCGCAAATCGTAGCCCTGCTGCAGCCGGCGCAGATCACCGCTCCGCAAGCCGGCCGCATCGCAGACTCCGATCGCCCCGGCACGGCGATTCATCAGGGCGGATTAATCGCCAAGCTCTCTGTCGCAGATTCTGTGCCACCTCAAACCATCGAGATTCGCTCACCGATCCCCGGGCGCATTCATTCAGTGGCGGCAACAGGGGCGAATGTCGCCGCGGGCGCCGAGATCGCGGTGGTCGAACCTGGGACGGAGCAAGTCTGGGAGGCACTGCGCGCGCTATATCTGATCGGACAAGTGGACGATCTTCCTGCCATCCGTGCCTACGAACGCGATCTGCCGGATATTTCGAACGATGTGCGGCAGCAAGCGCAAGAGACGGAGAAGGCGATACTGCAGCGGGCGAAGTAATTTTCGGGACGACGGACGTCGGACCGCAGACATCAGCAAAAGTACTTAGCGAATCGCAAAAGGGCAGAGATCCTTCGATTGCGGCGCGCAATTCGCTTCGCGAATTCCGCACCTTCGCTCAGGATGACAAGTATTTGAAATGTTCTGCCGAGAGCGGGGGGCATGCTAAGAGCTAAGAGCTAATCTTCAAATCGCCATCGGCCCGACTTCTTTTTCCACCTCAACCGTATCCACCATCGCGATGGCGTCCCAGGGACATCCGTCAAGGAAGCAGCCGTCCGGCCCTTTGCTGAGGCACTTCTTGCAGCCGATGCACAAGATGGGATCGATTGCGATGCGGCCAAACGGCGTGCTGTCTTCGTCCGCCACCCAGAACATGCAGTCTTCCACCGGACAATATTCCACGCATGCAGGCGAGCCGGCGCATCCGGTGCAGCACTCGGTAATCACCGCCAACTCTTTCGGTTTCTTCTTGCGCGGCGTGGCGATCCCTTTGGACCTGGGTTCGGACTTCATCTCGTCGGGAACCATCCCAACGGCTCTGGTGGCGCCGGGTGCGGCAGGCATGCAGGGATTATACCCTAAGAAGCTTGGGGCTCTTAGCCTTTAGCGATTCGCTCTGCGCCCGCCCAAAATGATACTCCGCCTCCGTTTGTGAGGCCCTGCACCATTTTCCGCACAGCCGATTCTGCTATAGTGAACCCCTGCGAAGGAGCACCT
This sequence comes from uncultured Acidobacteriaceae bacterium, assembly GCA_963846245.1. Classification (GTDB taxonomy): domain Bacteria; phylum Acidobacteriota; class Terriglobia; order Terriglobales; family Acidobacteriaceae; genus Sulfotelmatobacter. The sequence goes on from CAWJVI010000004.1 coordinate 93,012, forward strand.
ATGGCAGGAAAAAGTCTGAACCGGGTTCAATTGATTGGCAATCTTGGAAAAGATCCAGAAGTGAAGTACACGCCCAGCGGAACGCCCGTGGCCAAGCTGACCATCGCCACCAACGAGCGCTTCAAAGACAAAAGCGGCGAGTGGCAGGACCGCACCGAGTGGCACAACGTGGTGCTCTGGCAGCGCCTGGCCGAGATCGCGGGCGAATACCTGAAGAAGGGCGGCAAGGTCTACATCGAAGGCCGCCTGCAAACCCGCTCCTGGGACGACAAAACCTCCGGCCAGAAAAAATATATGACCGAAGTGGTCGGCAGTGACCTGATCCTGCTCGGGGGTCGCGGCGAAGGCAGTGGAGATTCCGGCGGAAGTTCACGCGGCGCTTCCTCGTCAGGCGGCGCAAGTCACTTCGACCAACGTGTGCCCGAAGCCGAGCAAGCCGCCGCCTCCGGCCCAATCACCGACGAAGATATTCCGTTCTAGGAGATTTCCAATGACGGAACAATTAGCAGACAAAAAATGCGTACCCTGCCGCGGCGGCACGCCGCCGCTCAAGGGCAAAGACCTCGAGGAGCTGCACAAGTCCGTCCCTAAGTGGACAGTGACGAAGGAACATCACCTTACCCGCGAGTACAAATTCCCCGACTTCGCCAAAGCGCTGGAGTTCGTCAACAAAGTGGGCGCGGTCGCGGAAGAACAGGGCCACCATCCCGATATTCTGCTGGCCTGGGGCAAGGCCGAAGTCACGCTGTGGACGCATAAGATCGACGGCCTCACCGAGAGCGACTTCATCATGGCCGCCAAAATTGACCGCGTCTCCGGCGCGTAGGCTTTAACGCTTGGCATCCGCAGCGCGTCCGTCCACTTGACTCTCCGCTGGACGGCGAGGCCCTGGCTGCGACGCTACCCAGCAAGCTTCAAGTCTCCAGCTTGCGTCTTCTTCGTCGCACTCCTCATGGCGAGCGCCCAAAGTAGTGCGGGCACCAGCATGATCATTCCCGTACTACTGGCCACCGTGCGCGCGGAGACTCCCCGATCCATCAAGCGTCCGGCGAAATACGCGCCGGCGGCGATGGTCAGCATCGAGAGGCCAAGGTCGGCCGCGAAAACGCGCCCGCGGAACCGGTCTTCCGTATGAAGTTGCAGCAGCGTCGTCGAAAAAACCCACACCGTCGAGCCTCCCGCGTGCGCGAGCATGGCACAAGCCGCGGCCATCCACACGGTGGGTGCACTCCCGAGAACTCCGTAGCCAACCGCTACGATGAGATATCCAAAGAGGATGCCGAGTTGTAGCCGGCGGTCATTGCGCGCCGCCCAGCGCGCCCCCACCAGCGGTCCTATCATCGCGCCGAGCCCGCGTCCGCCCAGCAGGATGCTCATGCCGAGCATAGCTCCGCGTGTGGCATCCATGCCGCGCCAGTGCAGCGCGAACTCGCGCTCGCCCATCACCGTGAAGATTACCCAGCTGGGGCCAATCATCAGTTCGCCGGCTTTCGCAAAAATCGTGGGAAACAGCATGCGGTGGTTGCGCACGTAGCGAATACCTTCCAGCACCGGCGAAAAATCCACCAGATCGCGGGGCCGCAGAGGATCGGCCAATTCCGCGTGGGGCTCGGCGAAATGCATGCCGCTGATGAGCATTGCCGATGCCAGGAACGACAACGCATTCAGGATGAACACCGCGTCGCGGCCAAAGAAAGCCGCCACCAATCCGCCCACCGAAGCGCCAATCAGCAGATTCACCGACCAGGTCGCCGACGAGAGCGTATTGGCGAGAAGCACATCTCCACGCTCCGCGATGTTCGGAAGCACCGAACTCCGGGCCGGCTCGAAAAACGCGGCCATCATCGTCTCGCCCAACAACAGCGGATACACCAGCCACACCGTCGACCGCGACCGAACCAGCAGCATGGCCAGAACAATCACGAAGCGCACCAGGTCGGCGGCGATCATCACGTGCTTGCGCCGCAACCGGTCGTTGATCACACCCGCAGTCGGACCCACCAGAGTTTGCGGCAGAACTTGCAAAACCAGCGCCAACGCGACCGAACTAGGGCGCCCGGTCAGTTGCAGCAGCAACGTGTAGATCGAAAGCGTATAAAACCAGTCGCCGATCTCACTGACGATCTGTGCCATCCACAGACGCCGGAAATTACGGTTGCCGTGGAGCAGCCGCCCATAAGATGCCAGCGAGATGGAAGGTGTCGCGATCTCCGGTTGTGGTTCCATATGGCGGCTCGATATGAGGGCGGGTGCCCCATTTTTCGCGTCCTTTGCGAGAAGCGGGGGCTCTGATCTTTGTTAGAAACGATCTTCGGGAATCTTGCGAACCAATGTCGGCCTACGATCCCGGCCGCAGTTTATGCTTGAGGTCTTCGGCAATCTGTTTGCCGTGGAAGCGTCCGTTTTCGATGAAGATTTCGTTGGTGCGGGATCCCGCCACGATCACGCCCGCCACATAAATTCCCGGCACGTTGCTCTCAAGCGAAACTGGATCACACACCGGACAGCATTGCTCGGGCGACAGCTCAATCCCCATGCTGCGCAGAAAATCGTAGTCAGGATGGTAGCCGATCAACGCGAGCACAAAATCATTCTTCAGATGTAGCGGACCCCGCGGCGTCACCAGCACCACGTGATCGGGGCCAATCTCCTGCACGCTACTGTTGAAGTAAGCCACGATCTCGTTGTTCTTGATGCGGTTTTCGATGTCGGGCTTGATCCAGTACTTCACGTGGTGGTGCAGTTGCGCATCGCGGTGCACCAGCGTCACGTGGGCGCCGTGCCTCCACAAATCGAGCGCCGCGATGGCGGCGGAATTCTTGCCGCCAATCACCAGCACCTCACTGTCGTAGTAAGGGTGAGGCTCGCCGTAATAGTGCGAAACCTTGGGCAGCTCCTCGCCCGGAATTCCGAGCTGATTGGCCAGATCGTAGTAGCCGGTGGAGACGATCACTTTGCGTACGCGGTAATCGTGCGGCCGGCCGGCGCGGTCCGTGGCCGTTACGCTGAACTTGCCGTCTTCTCCGAGCACGGTCTTGACCCACTCATACTGCCGGACATCGAGTTTGTAATGCTCGGCAACTTTCCGGTAATACTCGAGGGCTTCCTCACGCGTGGGTTTCTGCAGCGCGGTGGTGAAAGGGATATCGCCAATTTCGAGCAGTTCCGGCGTAGTGAAAAAAGTCATGCCTGCCGGATAGTGAAACAGCGAATTCACCAGGCATCCCTTGTCGATCACCACCACCTTCAGCCCGAGCTTCTGAGCCTCAATGCCGCAGGCCAATCCCGTAGGCCCGGCCCCAATAACGAGAACGTCGGCGCGTATCTCTCCACTCGGGAGCGCCTTGGTCTTGGGCAAGGTCTGCAAATCAATGGCAGCAAGAGATTCGGGCATGGACCTCCGAGGAATCCGCGACTTTCCGAACGCACCAGCGCATGGTCAGAGACCGATGATTCTAGCACGCTGGAATTGTGGAATCCGGACGGCGCCAGTCTCACCCCTCCGCTCGCACCACCACGAAGAGGGTGCCCCATCCTTCGCGCGCTTTTCGCGAAGGGTGGGATCCAGGCTGACCGCACCCGTGGGCTTTCTCCTTCGCAGCCGCCGTATAATACTCAGTTCGTCATGAGCGCCGAGAGAGCTAGCTACTCCCGCTCCGGTCCGGCGCACAGGAGACCATCATTTCCACGACTCGCATTGAATCCGACAGCATGGGACAAATCGAAGTCCCAGCCAACGTCTACTGGGGCGCGCAGACGCAGCGCTCGCTACTGCATTTCAACATTGGCCGCGACACCATGCCGCCCGAGTTAATCCGCGCTTTCGGCATACTCAAGAAGGCTTGCGCGCTGGTGAATCAGGATCTGGACAAACTTCCCGCGGACAAATGCAAACTCATCGTGCAGGCTGCCGACGAAGTCATCTCCGGCAAATTGAACGACCAGTTTCCGCTGCGCATCTGGCAGACCGGCAGCGGCACCCAGACCAACATGAACGTGAACGAAGTCATCTCCAACCGCGCTATCGAAATCGCGGGTGAAAAAATGGGCTCGAAGAAACCGATTCACCCCAACGATGACGTAAACATGTCCCAATCGTCGAATGACACCTTTCCCGCAGCCATGCACATTGCCGCCGCAGAGCGCGTAAAAACCGCTCTGATTCCCGCGATCAGGACCGTGCACGATGCGATCGCCGACAAGGCAAAAGAATTCCACGACGTAGTAAAAATCGGCCGCACTCACCTGCAAGACGCCGTGCCCCTAACCTTCGGCCAGGAATTCGGCGGATGGGCCAGCTTGCTGGAGCGCGACATCCATCGCCTCGAGCAGGTGCTCGACGGCCTCTACGACCTCGCCATCGGCGGAACGGCCGTAGGGACGGGCCTGAACGCGCATCCCGAATTCGCGGAACGCGCCGCCAGGAAGATTGCCGAACTCACCGGACTTCCCTTCCGCTCCCACGGCAACAAGTTCGCCGCGCTCTCGGCGCACGACGAAATCGTCTTCGCCCAAGGCGCGATGGAAACGCTGGCCGCATCGCTCATGAAAATTTCCAACGACATCCGCTGGCTGGCCTCAGGTCCGCGCTGCGGCCTGGGCGAAATATCCATTCCAGAAAATGAACCTGGATCTTCCATCATGCCCGGCAAAGTGAATCCCACGCAGTGTGAAGCGATGACCATGGTCTGCGTGCAGGTTCACGGCGCCACGGCCGCTGTGGGATTCGCCGGCTCGCAAGGCAACTTCGAGCTCAACGTTTTCAAGCCGGTGATCATTTACAACTTCCTGCATTCGGTCACGCTCATCACAGACGCCTGCCACGGCTACGTCGAGTACATGGTGAAAGGCATCAAAGTCGATCGCGCGAAAGTCGACTGGTACGTGAAGAACTCGCTGATGCTGGTAACCGCGCTGGCCCCGAAAGTCGGCTACGACAAAGCCGCGCAGATCGCCCACACCGCGCACGTAGACCACAGCAGCCTGCGCGAAGCCGCGCTGAAACTCAAGCATCTGACGGGCGAAGAATTCGATCAGCTGATGAAGCCCGAAAGGATGACAAGGCCGTAACCGTAAGGGAAATGCTCTATGAAGAAAGCGGAAGCCATCCGAGCGAAGACCGCCGCGCAGCGCGGCCGCGCAGGTCGCTCTGAACAAAGACCGAACCTACGCAAGCTAGTCGCGCAAATCACGCCCAAGAACCGTCACGACGAAACTGAATTGGGGAGCGGAACAAGGAAAGGAAAAGATATCCTGGCGCCCTTAGCCTGAGATCGCATGCGCGCCGGAGCATGCCTGTCCCCGCTCGTACATCGCGGTTCTACTCCGCATCCAGTGAGAGTGGGGTCGCATCCGCCGCTTCGTCATTTTGTGCCCTCTTCTTCGGCGTGGTCGTAATCACCACCACGCTCACCAGCACCAGCAGCGTCCCCAGCAGCGTGCGCAGCCCAATCGGCTCGCCCCCAAAGAAATATCCCAGAGCAACCGCCACCACCGGATTCACATACGCATACGTGCCCACTTTCGTCGGCGATTCGTGATGGATCAGCCACACATAAGCAGTGAACGCGACGATCGATCCCGCCACAATCAAATAGACCAGCGCGAGCCACGCGTTGCGTGACACCCCCTGCGGATGAAATCCCTTGAACTCTCCCATCGCCACCGCAGCCAGCGTGAGCAAAATCCCCCCACTGAGCATCTGCGCCGCCGAACTCATGCTCTTCGAAGCGGGCAGCGTCAGCCTGCGTGTAAGCACCGACGCCACCGACCAACTGATGGCGCCGATCACCAGCGCAACCGCGCCAGCGGTATCAATCGCACCTTCGCCAAGGCCGGCCGAGTGGCTCACCAGCACAGCCACGCCGCCAATTCCCACCACAAGCGCAACCGCCAGTCGAATCGAAAGCCGCTGCGTGCCCAGAAAAACAATTTCCGAAAGTGTCATGAACACCGGAATCGTCGCCATCATCACCGCCGCCACTCCCGACGGCACGCGGCGTTCCGCCCAGAACAACAGCCCATAGTCGAAAACGAATATCAGCACAGCCAACAACGTTGCCGATCTCCACTCGCGTAACGTGGGCGAGGCGTCACCCTTCAACCGCATCCACGCATAGAGAATCATTCCCGCCGCCAGAAAGCGCATCCCGGCCAAAAGAAACGGCGGCACTTCGCGCACGCCCACGCGGATCGCCAGAAATGTTGATCCCCAAACGAAATAAATGATGGCGAATGCCAGCAGAGTCTTCCACGCCGGAGGACGAGTCGTAGTTTCCATTTGGCTAAGAACCTGGCGCGAGAAGGTCGGTCGTCACGCAAGATAGTGAATCGCGCGCGCGCCACATCCCTCCGCGCCTCAGTAGATCACCAATGAGACAGGGCGGATGCGGATTCCGGCTATTAAAAGTTTTTATGGGATGCGCTTATGCGCTTCGCACGGTTCGCGTAGAACGCACTTACTTTTTCAGCAGGCTGGAATGGCTGGCCACACACATCCATTTGCCGCCCTGGTATACCCAGGTATCAGTAAAGCGGCCCACGTGGTCGTAGGCCTTGCCTTGATAGCTACCCTTGGTGTGGTATTCGCCAACCACTACCGCGGTCGTCTGGTAGAAAGTGACTTTCATCCCCTGCACGTTCATCGAGGCCGGCTTGAATTGCGGGTCTTTGATATCGGCGAGGAACTTGGTCTTGTCGCTGACCTCGCCGTCGTATTCAGTGTTGGTGAAAGTTCCGGCAACCAGTGCATCGAGCACCGGCGCATCGCGGTTGACCTGCGCCTCGTTCCAGACGTGCTCCAGCACCATCAGTTTATTTTCGGCGTCCGAAGTTTGGGCAACGGCCTGCCCGGCCGAGCCCAGTGCCAGAAGAAGAAAGCAGCAGAAAGTTCGAATCATGAGCCTCACGTATCCGTCTCATCCCCACGTGAAGCGGACACCGCCGAACCATAACAGTCCATCCCCGGTCCGTGCCACGGAAATGCGCGAAGAGCGGTTACGGAGGTCATGGAAAGCGGGCTTCGGACTTCCGCTTTTGGGCTTCGGCCAATCGTCATTGATACCCCGACATGATCCGCGGATCATCCCCGATCGCTTCTAAATTCCAAGCCGAACGGGCTGACTCCGGGGCTGAAGCCCGAAAGCCGAAGCCCGCATTTAAAACGCCCACCGCAGCAACGTAGCTCCAACGGTAAATCCCGCGCCCACAGACGCCAGCATCACCAGGCTCCCCTTTTTCAGCTTGCCCTGTTCGATCGCCGTGTTCATGGCCAGCGGTATCGTGCCGGCCGTAGTGTTGCCGTATTGTTCGATATTGACGATCACACTCTCGGGCCGCAGCTCGAGGCGCTCGGCTGTGGCGTTGATGATACGCACGTTGGCCTGATGGGGAATGAAAGCGTCAATGTCCGAGCCCTTGAGTCCGTTGCGCGCCAGCAGTTTTTCGCAGACTTCCGTCTGTTTGCGCACGGCAAACTTGAACACCTGCTGCCCGTCCTGGTGAACGTAGTGCATCCGCTTGTCGACGGTTTCATGGGACGACGGATGCAGGCTGCCTCCGCCCGGCATATAGAGATAGCACCCGCCGGAGCCGTCGACCTCATGAATAAAGTCAATCAGACCGACGGAATCGTCTTCCGCGGGCTCGAGAATCGCGGCACCCGCACCGTCGCCAAAAATCACGCAGGTTGCGCGGTCGGTGTAGTCGATCACCGACGACATCACGTCCGCACCAATCACCAGAACTCGCTTGTGAACTCCGGAAGCAATGAACTGCGCTCCCGTCTGCAGGGAATAAAGAAAGGCGGAGCAGGCCGCGGAAATGTCGAACCCCCAGGCTCCCTTGGCGCCCAGCTTGTGCTGTACCAGGCAAGCCGTCGAGGGAAAAAGCATATCCGGCGTAACCGTCCCCACGAGGAGCGCTTCAATGTCAGTAGGCGCAAAACCACGGTTCGCCAGGGCTTTTTTTGCAGCCTCCACCGCGAGATCGCTGGTGGCCACTCCCTTCTCCACGATGTGCCGCTCGCGGATGCCCACGCGGCTCATGATCCAATCGTTGGTCGTGTCGACCATCTTTTCCAGGTCGGCGTTGGTGAGGAGGCGGGGCGGCACATAGGTGCCCAGAGCGCTGATCTTGGCGCGAATCGGTTTGCTCAAACGAGAAGCTCCTGAACAAAGGCTTATGAGAGGAAACTGAGTATTGTGAAGGATTGGAAGCAGAATGTCTAACGGCGAGCTAGGGCGGTAGTGGCTCGATCCGAGGTTTGCGCACTTGCGGACTCATCGACCGATTGAAGTTGCGCACCCGCGGACTCACCGACCGATTGAAGTTGTGCACTTACGGCTACCGATACGGATTCGTGGGCCAATGTCATCCCGCAGGAGCGCGCCCAGCGCTCCGGAGGGACCTTACGAAGCCCAGAACATCAGTTGTACGGATGCGAGGAGCGTCGGCACCGCAGGGAGCGCCGGCATTCCCGTCCACGCCATCAACAGCGTCGGCCGCCGTAAGGTTCCCGGCCCGGCTCTCGCCGGGCTCAGAATGACATCGGGCTGAAATAATTGTGAAATTGAGGCTTAGGATTTCATCCGGGTGCCCCGTTTCTCGCTTCCTTTGCGAAAGTGGGGACGGCACACCAAGCGCAACCGCAGACTTTGGTAGCATCAGGCGTGCCGGAGTTGCTCATCGAGGCGAACTGAACTCCCGCCCGGCTAAGCCGCCCGACAATCCGCTTCGTACGACATCCACTCGCGGACGAAATTCGGACACGCGACCACACCGAACCCGTGCCCTTCGCCACGCATAAGATAGAGCACAGCCGCGCGGTCCAGTTCCTCCAGTTGCGCCAGATCCAGCAAGGCCCACAAGTCGCAGGCCAGCGCCGTTTGCACCAGTTGATCCAAGTATGAAAGATGGCCCTGAAATAATTTGCCGGAGACGCGAATGGTGATGTTAGGAACGGTCGCACTGGACGGAACACGGCTCATTTTTCCCTCGTTAGGCGGCGGCAGTTGAATTCATGCCCAGCCTCCACCTATTGGACGCACTCCAAGCCCACTCTTGCGCAAAGAATCGGTAAATAAACTGTAAAGATTTGCAAAAAAAAAGCACAGTTCGCCAACCGAAGTGTTGTGTGCAGAGCTTCTTGCACGTATAGGACGGACACACTTGTCCGTCGCTTTTGACTCTTGGTCTTGAAATGCGAGTATTTGGTGAGATGGATGCGAAGACCGGGATGAGTTTCAATCCCGAGCAAATAGAATTAAGCCAGGCACCGGCGCCTCACTGCACACGCAAGAGCCCGTTACCGTTGCTTCCTTCCGGACCTGGCGGGGTTGGCGAGAGTGCGTCGCGTAAGACCGATGCCTGACCTGAATGATTCTAGCATCCGCACGGTTTATGTAGGACGGACACGCTTGTCCGCCACTCTTGACGTTGTTCCTGAACTGCAAAAGAACCGCAAATCTCTTCCTGACCACGGAAGGCATGTGACTTTTGGTGCAAGAACTGCATCACAAGGCCTTCCCTTCTAGGGCTGGTTGTCGAACAATAGGAGTTCCGATCGCCGCTCCAACGCCTATGCCGCCGAAGGCTTCCCAACCCGGTGTAATTCCCATGCCGAAGGCGATTGACTATTACTTCCAGCTCTCTCTCTATCTACTTGTTCTGACTGGCTTTGGGACTCTCGCCAGCACCGGAGGCCTGGATTTACCGTCGATTGTTCTGGTGGGAGCAGCACTCGCCCTGCGCGGCTATATGCTGGCCGAGCGCAAGCATTTCGTCATGTCCGATCGCTGGACCGCACCCCTTTCGGCAGGCTATGTCCTGTTTTTCGCTGCGGATTTCCTGTTTCTTTCGCGCAGCTTCCTGACTGCAACCGTTCATCTGGCGCTGTTCGCGGTGGTGGTGCGCATGTTTTCGCTACGGCGCGACCGCGACCACGTCATGCTCGCTATTCTCGCCTTTCTGATGGTGCTGGCCTCTGCCATTCTCACCGTCGACAGCGTCTTCCTGTTCTTCTTCGCCGCCTTCATGCTCACGGCCGTCGCGGCCTTTGTATTGATGGAGATGCAGCGCTCCGGCCGCACCGCTAACATCCAGGCCAGGCATTCCGCCGATCCGCAGGAGCATCGCCATTTGGCGTTTGCACTTGCGCGCATGGCTCCTGCGCTGATGGCGATGATTCTGGTGGGTGCGGTGGGAGTGTTTTTCCTGCTGCCGCGCATGTCGGCTGGCTACATGGGTGGATACTCCTTCGGCACCGACCTTTCCACCGGATTCAGCGACCACGTGCAACTGGGCCAGATCGGACAGATTCAGCAGTCGAATGCCGTCGTGATGCATGTGCAAATCGAGGGCGACAACGTTGGCCGGTTCGATTTGCACTGGCGCGGCGTGTCCCTGTCGGAATTCGACGGTCATGGGTGGTCCAATGTGCACCAGCAGTTCGTGCTCGACCGGCAGCCGGGCGGCGCCTTCGCGGTTCCCTCGTTCGGAACCCGGGTGCCTCCGAAACATACGGCACAGAGCGTGGCAACCGGACCTAGCCCGCGCGAGCAGATGATTCACTATCGCGTCCTGATGGAGCCGATCGGGACAAACGTCTTCTTTCTGGCACCTTGGGCCCAAAGCGTGAAGGGAGACTTCAGGAATCTCGCAGTCGATCCGGGCAGCGCGGTTTACGATCAGGATATTCAGCATCCCATTAGTCGCTACGAAGCGGAATCGGATATTTCTGTTCCTTCTCCCGACCAGTTGCGCGGCGCGGGGCAGATTTACCCTCCGCAGGTCGTGCCCGCATACTTACAGGTGCCGGGCGCGCTCGATGCACGCATTCCGCGCCTGGCGGCGGATATTACCAAGTCCGCGTCCACCAACTATGACCGGGCGACCAAAATCGAAATCTACCTCAAGACCCGCTACGCCTACACCCTGCAACAGCCACGCACGGCGATGCGCGATCCGCTGGCCAACTTTCTGTTCGAGCGCAAGCAGGGTCACTGCGAATATTTCGCGTCCTCGATGGCCGTGATGCTGCGCACTTTGGGGATTCCGTCGCGCGTGGTGAACGGATTCCGCAGCGACGAGTTCAACGACCTCACCGGGAACTATGTGGTCCGCGCGAAAGATGCCCATTCCTGGGTAGAGGCTTACTTTCCTGCCTACGGCTGGCAAACGTTCGATCCCACTCCCGCAGGGGCCAGCGGCACGCCGCAGGGCTGGGACCGCGCCATGCTCTACCTGGACGCAATGTCTTCGTTCTGGCGCGAATGGGTGATCAGCTACGACGCAGCCCACCAATTCTCGCTGGGCCATGCGGCGGTCAGCGGAACGCGCGGAGTATGGGAACGAGGACGCGTCTGGTGGCGCCAGCATTACGGCGCAATGCTTCGCTGGGCCCGTCACAGCCAGGAACGCGCCGAACACTCACCCAAGCGCTGGTTCGCCCTCGGATTGGGCGCTGGCATCGTCCTGCTGATCGTATCCCTGGTACTTGCGAATCTTCGCCGGATCGCGCAGTGGCTTCATGAAAAACGGCTGCGCGAGCATCCCGAGGACTCTCCCGAACAAGCCGCCACCATGTGGTACGAACGCATGGCACGCTCCCTGGCGCGCCGCGGAGTGAAAAAACTGACGGCGCAAACTCCGCGGGAGTTTGCTGGGGTCATCTCTGAAGAACCCTTAAGGGCGCGCGTGCAGCAATTCACGGAAGCCTATGAATCGGCACGGTTTGGCCAATCGCAAGAGGACGTCCAGAGACTGCCGGAATTGTATGAGGAAGTGGAACTGGCGACAAAGAAGTAATTCTCCGCGGACGAAGAGAAACCGCTCTTCCCACTGTGCAGATCATTACTTTGTAGATCACTCCGCCGGAAACAACTCCCCGAAAAGCCTTTCGAGAAGAAGCAGATAGTCGCCCTCGCCGTGCGCCTGGAGGTAGCGGCTGACGGCTGGCTGGACGGGATTTTGTTGCGGCAGCGCCATGAGCTGAGCCCGTGCCACTGGCGGTCGGGCATCGCCGGTTTTTTCGCGCTGCCTGGCCAAATCAGAGGCCAGGACCCCCTTCTGAACCCGCTCCCGCGCAATGCGCAGATTCTGAAACCGGTAGAACATGTCGTGAAGAATTCTCAATGCTTCGACGGCGCGGCAACCGCTGGCCACCTTACCATCCACGCCGACGGCGTAGAGGTTTGGAATCGTCCAAAACGACTGCATGCCCGTCTTCTTCCACAGGAATTGGCTGGAAGTAAGTGTAGCGTCGCGCAGGTTGTGGACTTCCGCGACCGTAACCAGAGCTTCCTCAGGCGCGTCCAGTTCGCGGACGTAGTCGTTCCAGACGTTGACGATATTTTGCTCAGGGATCAGATGTGACGAATCTGCAACCGCCTCATATTCGGAGTGCGCGACTCGCTGGCGGATACTCTTTGTTGCCCAGTTCGGAAGATCCGGCCCGGCCAAATGCTCCCCGGCCGCGTCGACGAATGCCATGGCATCGGCTTCCGAATGGATGTTTGCCGCAAGCTCGTTCAGATGAATAGCAGCCTGGCGGATGGGCTCGTACTTTTGCCGAGCCAGTTCCAGTTCCTCCGGCGTCGCTTGAGAATGCCGTACGGGCTCGGATTGCGGAGATGAATTGGGCTGTTGAGTCGCGGCCAGAAGGAGAGTTGCGCTGAGGATTATCCGGATCATCGGCCCCTCCAAGCTAAGCTAATTTACAGTCCGATGTGGAATAGCAAGCAAGAGTTGCGCGCGTCGAGGCACCGCTAGAAGCGGTAGACCACGCCGCCGCCGACGAAATAATTATGCTGGCGCGAGTGGCCGGTAGGGGCATTCGGGAAGTCCGGCTCACCCGACCAGAAATCGCGCACTTCACCGCGAATGCTGAATTTCCCTTTGACCTTCACATCCAAGCCAAAGCCACCTTCAATTGCGCTGGTCGCGCCCGACTTTCCGGGATTAGGGCCGCCACCGTAAACCGTATTCGCATTCTGGCTGAAATAGGCGACACCTCCGCCGAAGCTGACCCAGGGCGAAAACGCGGTGGTGGGAAACAAGTTCAGGCGCGCGGCCGGAGTGATGAAGTACTGTTTGTAGCTGGTGGGCACTGTGCCTTGCGGCGCGTTCAGTTTCTCGTCAAGATTGAATGCCGCCGGCAACTCACCCGAAATCGCCCAGATCGGGGTGATCCACAAGTGGCGCGCATACGCTGCTTCGAAAGACAGGCCAGCGCCGGACCGAATGACAGCATCAGGCACCGGAGGGTTCTGAATCCCCTGGTCGCTGATGAAGATGCGGCCAATCATACCCACCAATTCGTTCTTCTCGTCCTGAGCGGCCGCCGACGCGGCGAGAATCGTCACCACTGCCAGGGCCGCAACCAACAATCGTCTCTCAGACATTTCCCCTCCGGAGAAGTGGGAGTTTGTCACTGTGGCGGTAAGCAATAGCCTAGCACGACCTGTATCCTTTTGAATCCACAACTACTATCTTTTCTGGTCCTGTGAGTCTGGCAGCGGCGCGCCTGCCCCAGAACGGCACGGTAGTGCCCGCTATAGATGCTAAAATAGTGAGATCGCATGCCTGTGACGGACCTCACTATCGGCGCTCCAACCGGCGCTCCCGACGCCCCCATTGACAGACTGGGCCAGGAAACGCCCGTCCGCCCCGCGGAACTTATTGCGGAATCCGTGACGAAACCGACGAAGGTGGGGTTCGTCAGCCTGGGGTGTCCCAAGAATCTGGTGGACAGCGAAGTGATGATGGGCCTGCTGGCGCGGGCCGGCGCCGAATTGACCACGCGCGCCGAAGATGCCGACGTGATTGTGGTGAACACCTGTTCGTTCATCGAAAGCGCGCAGCAGGAATCGGTGAACACGATTCTGGAAATGGCCGGTCACAAGACCGATGGTCGCGCGAAGAAGTTGGTAGTGGCCGGATGCCTGGTGGAGCGCTTCCGCGACCAGATCCGCAAAGACATTCCTGAAGTCGACGCCGTGGTGGGAACCGGCGAACTGGAAAAGATTCTGGCCGCCACCGGAGTCGCACCCGCGCCCTCGCGAAATCTGGAGCGAAATAACACAGGGAGCGATTCGCCGTTTGTGGTGCTGCAGTCCCGCCCGGAAGGCGACGCCCGCGCGGCGCAGGGGCGGTTCTCCCGCGAATCGTGGGATGGAGCTGTTAGCGATCTGCCGAATTATCTTTACGACGACGCCACGCCGCGCATTCTCGCCACGCCGGGGCACATGGCGTACATCAAGATTGCTGAGGGGTGCGATCATCCGTGCAGCTTTTGCATCATCCCGCAGTTGCGCGGGCAATTCCGCTCGCGGCGGTTCGCGTCCGTGGTGGCCGAAGCCGAACGTTTGGCTCAGTCGGGCGTGCGCGAGATCACGCTCATCGGACAAGATACGACCTGCTACGGCGAAGATTTCGGCCTGAAGGATGGCCTGGCTCTGCTGCTGGAAAAGCTGGCCGGGATCGAATATCTGCGCTGGGTTCGTTTTCTCTACGCGTATCCGAACAAGATCACGGGCAAGTTGCTCGAGACTATCGCCGCCCACGAGAAGATTTGCTCCTATATGGACGTTCCCCTGCAACATGCGTCAGCCAGCGTGCTGAAGCGCATGAAACGCGGCGGCGGGGCGGACGTTTTCCTGCGCTCGATTGCCAGGATGCGACGCACGATTCCTGATGTCACGCTGCGCACGTCGTTCATTGTGGGATTCCCCGGCGAGACGGAAAAAGAATTTGAAGAGCTCTGCGATTTCGTGCGCGAGGCGCAGTTCGACTGGATGGGCGCGTTCGCCTATTCCGATCAGGATGGCGCGGGGGCATTCGGCCTCGACAAAAAGATTTCGCCGCGCGAGATTGAGAGACGCCGCAAACATTTGATGGGCATCCAGCGCCAGATCAGCAAAAAGAAAAAGAAGGCGCTGGTGGGGCGGGAGTTCGATTTGCTGCTGGAAGGCACGTCCGACGAGAGCGATCTGCTGCTGGAGGGTCGCACCGCCATGCATGCGCCGGAAATCGACGGTAAGGTTTTCGTGAACGATTTCCCGGCGGAAGATTTCTCCGAAGAGTCTGGGCCGCAGCCCGGACAGTTCTACCGCTGCCAGATCACCGAGGCGCACGATTACGATCTGGTGGCCAGGATTATTTAACACCGATCGTTCAAGGAAGATCGTGTAGCACTCAGCTGGTGCGACGCTGCAACAATAGTCCACATCCCTAGCGGGCGCGAACTACAATACTTCCTGCCATGCCGAGCAAGCGCATCGTCAAACTCCGTTGTCCAATCTGCAAGAAGAGCGTAAAGAGTAGTGACGCCGATTTTCCTTTCTGTAGCGACCGCTGCCGCCTCATCGACTTGGGCAAATGGGCAAG
Organism: uncultured Acidobacteriaceae bacterium; assembly: GCA_963846245.1. Classification (GTDB taxonomy): domain Bacteria; phylum Acidobacteriota; class Terriglobia; order Terriglobales; family Acidobacteriaceae; genus Sulfotelmatobacter. Next base: position 108,396 of record CAWJVI010000004.1, read on the forward strand.
CGGCGCATACGTGATTGCCTCGCCGGTGACCGATGCCGATGAGGGGATTCGCGACCGCGACCCTGAAGATTCGGAAGAAGAGTCGTGACACCCACGCCGCGATGGGCGACTTTGGTGGCAACGTTCTTCGGTATCGGCCGCCTGCATCCGGGGCCAGGAACCTGGGGATCGGCCGCTACCGTGGTGCTCTGGAGCGCGATTGCTTATGCCCTTGCGCCTGCGCTGCGCGCTCCCGTCGCGATCGCCCTGGCTGTGTTGGTGGTGCTCATTGGCATTCCGGCTGCGACCCGCGTGGCGCGCGGTTCCGGCGTGAAAGATCCGCAGTTTGTGGTGATTGACGAGGTTGCGGGGCAGCTCATCGCGCTCATCGGCGTTCCCTTTGGATGGAAAACTTTTCTGGCGGGTTTTATACTTTTTCGGGGATTCGATATCCTCAAACCTCCGCCAGTCCGGCAACTGGAAGCGCTTCCGGAAGGAACTGGTATTGTGGTGGATGACGTCGCGGCGGGATTATATGCATTTGCGGTGATGCATCTTCTGCTGCACTTTGGCGTTCTAAGGTAGTAGCAACGGCCGCAAGCCGCTTTCTCGGTACTCGCAACTCGGCACTCAGGACTCGGTACTCTCCATGGGATTCTCCGACCGCATTCTCGGACGCAAGAGCGTGAACGGCAGCCCGCACATTGAGGCGGTCGCGCCGGCATTGGCCCTGGCTGGCGGCGAAGTACGCATCACCGGTACAGGATTGCGTCCCCAAGAGTTGCGGCGGCCGAAGGTGCAATTCGGCGATGTCGAAGGATCGGTGGTTGTAAGTTCCGAGGCGTTTCTGGTCGCCCGCGTGCCGGAGGGCGCCACGTCCGGACCGGTTGTGGTCGCGAGCGATGGCCACGTGAGCAATGCCCACACCGTGAGGGTCGCGGTGCCGATTGCCGAAAATCTGCATCCGGTGACCAACCCGGCGCTCGACGCGGAAGGCAATATTTACGCTACTTTTTCGGGACCGCGCGGCGAGAAAGTGCCGGTGTCGGTTTTCAAGATCGACACCAACTACGCCATGAAACCGTTTGTGGCGGAGATGATGAACGCAACCTCCATCGCGTTTGACCGTCAGGGACAGATGTACGTTTCTTCGCGTTACGACGGGTCGGTTTACCGAGTCGCGCCCAACGGCGCGATGACGACTTATGCGGAAAGCATGGGCGTCGCCACTGGAATTGCATTCGATCGCGAACAGAATCTTTACGTCGGGGACCGCAGCGGCACCATTTTCAAGATCGGGCGCGATCAGCAGGTCTTTGTGTTTGCCACGCTCGAGCCCAGCGTTTCCGCATATCACCTTGCGTTTGGACCCGCGGGCGATCTCTTCGTCACCGGACCTACAACTTCCAGCTTCGATGCCGTTCACAAGATCGATCCGCACGGCACGGTGAGCACGTTTTATCGAGGCTTGGGCCGGCCGCAGGGACTGGCGTTCGATGTCGCCGGCAACCTCTACGTCGCGGCGTCGCTCTCGGGCAAGCGCGGGATCGTGAAGATCTCCCCCGACGGCAAAGCTCGGATCGAGGTTGCGGGGCAGGGTCTGGTGGGGCTGGCGTTTGCTCCGGGACGCTCGGTGATCCTCGCGACTACCAGCGCTGTGCATCATCTTTCTTGGGACATTCCGGGGCTGCCGCTGCTGCCGGAGTGATTCCTCAACGTTGCCGCCACAAAGTTTTGTCATCCTGAGGACGCTGCTTTTGCGTCCGAAGGATCTGGGCGAGCCGCGCGATGTGTCGCGTTCTTTGCGACGCAATAGTCGCGCGTTGGGCTCGCTTCCTTATTGGACTGCCGACGCTGGCCCGCCAGTTTTCGTTTACACTTCTAGCCGTGAACGCCGAAATTATCGCGGTCGGCTCCGAGTTGCTCACGCCCTTCCGCAGCGACACCAATTCGCTCTACCTCACCGAGCAACTCAACCAGCTCGGCGTGGAAGTAATCTTCAAAAGCATCGTCGGCGACCACCTGCCGCGGCTGGTTGCAGCGGTGCAGCATGCGCTGTTCCGGTCCGATATTGTGATTTTCAGCGGCGGCCTGGGGCCCACTGAAGACGACCTTACGCGGGAAGCCGTGGCTAAGGCTCTCGGTGTGGCAGTGCGCCGCGATGCCGAGATTCTCACAAAATTGGAAGAACGTTTCGCGGCGCGCGGCTGGAAGATGGCGGCCAACAATGCCAAGCAAGCCGACGTCCTGGAAGGTGCCACCGTTTTGCCCAACGTAAACGGCACCGCTCCTGGCCAGTGGCTGAGCGGCAATTTCGATGGGCGGGAACACATTATCGTGCTGCTGCCCGGACCTCCATTTGAATTGAAAGCACTGTTCGATGCTGAAGTTCGCGAACGGCTGCGTGCAAAACTTCCCACTGCTCATCTTGCGACCCGCGTGTTGAAGATCGCGATGCTGGGAGAATCGCAAGTAGATGCCCGCACGGCGCCCATCTACAAGCGCTTCACCGATGTGGACACAACGATTCTGGCCGGTGCGGGCGAGGTTCAACTTCATTTCACCAAACGCGCCGAGAGTCTCGAACTGGCCCAGCGGCGCGTGGATGAAGTGGCCGGTGAAGTCGAAGACGAGTTGGATGACGCCGTCTTTTCCCGCAACGGCGAGTCGCTCGAACAGATCGTCGGGTACTGGCTGCAGATGCGCAACGCGACACTGGCCGTGGCCGAATCCTGCACTGGAGGATTGCTGTCCGAGCGCATTACCTCCGTCGGCGGGAGTTCGCGTTATTTTCTGGGCGGCGCCGTGGTGTATTCCAACCAACTGAAAACGGAATTCGCGGGCGTGCCTCGAGAGATGATCGAACGCCACGGCGCAGTCAGCCGCGAAGTGGCGGCAGCGCTGGCGGAGGGAGTTCGTTACCGCTGCGAGGCGACTCTTGGCGTGGGCATAACGGGTGTGGCCGGGCCCACTGGAGGCACGCCGGACAAGCCTGTGGGCCTGGTGTTTCACGCCGTGGCCAGCGATCGCGGAACGGAAGTGATCCAGCGAAACTTCCCCGGCGACCGCAAGCGCATCCGCTGGTTCGCTTCGACAATGGCATTGGATATGGTGCGAAGAAAGCTGATGTGAAGAAACCAGCTTCTAGCTCTTAGCTCTTAGCTTTTAGCTCAGAGCTTTTTTGTGGCGTCTGTCGGCGCGGAGATTTAAGGATATGAAGAGCCGGGAATCGGTACACCGTCGGTCATCGCGGGGTCCAAGCCGAAAGCTAAGAGCCAAGAGCTAAGAGCTTCTCATGCGCCTCTTCATCGCTCTCGACATCGACGACGAAATCCGCGGGCGCATCGTCCGCTTTGTGGAAGGGGTGAGCGGCTTCGCGCCGGGCGCGCGCTGGGCCAAGCCCGAGTCTCTGCACGTCACGCTGAAGTTCATCGGAGGACAACCGGAGCCGATGCTCGCAAAAATAAAGAACGCGTTGAGAGGAATTGAAGCCAGCACTGTCACGTTGCAATTTCGCGGATATGGATTCTTCCCCACCGCGAAAGCTCCCCGGGTTTTCTGGGTCGGAATCGAAGCCGGGCCTGAGTTCGCAACGTTGGCCGCAGCCGTCGATCAGCAAACTGCGCGTTTGGGAATACCGAAAGAAGAACGAAGTTTCAGTCCTCACCTCACGCTGGCTCGCGGCGGTGCTCGCGGAGCCTACATTTCCGGATCGCCGCACCGGCACAAGGACGACGGCCCCAACCGCAGCTTTCAACGTCTGCAGGAAAAGCTGGCTGCCCTGCCCAGCACCGAGTTTGGTACCATGACGGCCCACGAGTTCTTTTTGTACCAAAGCGAACTGGGGCGAGGCGGATCGAGATATACGAAGCTGGCGAGATTCGAGTTGCGGCAGCCAGCAGCCAGCGGCTAGCAATTGGCAGTTAGCAGTTAGCCGCTGCCATTGAACCCAGCCGAGCTAATTCGCCAATTGCTAGTTGCTAATTGCTAGTTGCTAATTGCTAGATGCTGCATAGCGACCTGTTCACCATGCGCTCTCTCTTGCTGACCGTCGTCGTGAGTTACCTGCTGGGGTCGATCCCATTCGGCTACTTGCTGGTGCGCATTTTTCGTGGCGAAGACGTGCGCCTGAGCGGCAGCGGAAATATCGGCGCCACCAACGTCTCGCGCAAATCGCCCGCCCTCGGCGTCGTCACGCTGCTGCTCGACGCTCTGAAAGGATTCGCCGCCGTGACCATCGCGATTCTGTTGAGTCCGCAAGTTTTTCCGGACATGTCTCTGCCTGCGGTTCTAGGACATGAGACTCTGCTAGCTTCCGCGCCGCCAATCTCCGTCCACGCGGCCATCGCGGCCCTGGTTGCTGTGCTCGGCCATATGTTTCCCGTGTGGCTGAATTTTCGCGGCGGCAAAGGAGTGGCGACCGGACTCGGTTCATTCGCAATTATCGCTCCCAAGGCCGTGCTGATCGCGGCCGTGATTTTTATCATCATCGTCGTGTTGTTCCGGTACTCGTCGCTGGGATCGATCACTGCGGCCGCGGCCCTTCCTCTCATCGCACTCGTCGTGCATGACTACGGACACAGCGCTCTCACGTTGTGGTTGATCTCGCTCACTTGCCTCATCATCATTGCCAAGCACCACGAAAACATCCGGCGCCTGCTTGCAGGAACGGAAAACCGGTTGGGAGCGAAGCGCGCGTGAGCCAGATTGCCGTCATTGGCGCGGGAGCATGGGGCACAGCCATTTCCGTCGTGCTGGGGCGGAAGGGATCGCACGGCGTGCGACTGTGGGCTCACGAAAAAGAAGTCAGCGAGGCGATCGCGCAGCGCCGCGCCAACGAAACATTTCTTCCCGGACAGGCGATTCCAGATTCGGTGACAGCGACTGCAAACCTTGCCGAAGCGCTTGACGACGCGCAGATTGTGGTCAGCGTCATGCCCTCGCAACATTGTCGCGGCCTGTTCGAGCAGATGCGCGGGCACCTGCCGCCGCACGCTTTGGTCGTTAGCGCAACCAAGGGTCTGGAAGAATCCTCGTTGCTTCGCATGACAGAGATCATCACCCAGGTGTTGACGGCCGGCGGCACACCCGCGCCCCGCGTGGGCGCGCTCAGCGGGCCCACTTTCGCTCTGGAGGTAGCACGCGGCGATCCTACGGCAATCACCATAGCGTCGCAGGACACGGAACTCGCTCGCAGCGTGCAGGACGAGTTCAGCGATCCCGCATTCCGGGTCTACACCAACGCCGACGTAGTGGGAGTGGAACTCGGAGGTGCGCTGAAAAACATAATCGCCATCGCGGCCGGGATTTGCCACGGTCTCGGCCTGGGGCACAACTCGGTGGCCGCGCTGATCACGCGGGGCCTGGCTGAAATGACGCGCCTGGTCGTGGCCTGCGGCGGACGTGCCGAAACCATGGCAGGCCTCGCCGGCCTGGGCGATCTGGTTCTCACCTGCACCGGAGGCTTGTCGCGCAACCGCAGCGTGGGCGTCGAACTCGGCCGCGGACGCAAGCTTCCAGAAATTGTCGCCGGCATGCATGGCGCAGTCGCAGAAGGAATTTTCACTACCACTGCGGCGGTCGGCCTCGCGCGCGCCCGCGGAGTGGAAATGCCCATCACCGAGCAAATGCACGCCATCCTGAGCCAGGGTAAACCTCCCCGCGAAGCCATCCATGAACTGATGACGCGCAGCGGCAAGAGCGAAACCGCGACTCGCGACGGCAAGACAAGAAGCTCTTGACCGCAAAGCTCTGGCTTTACTGCAAGCGGCTCAGAAGTGGAGCATCCGATCTTCATTCCCTGCGCTTTGTCTTGCCAAACCCACGGCAGACGCGGTATCCCGCTCAGGTACTTTGGTAACGGCGATTGTCCTTCGGTTTCCGGCTCCGGCTGTATCTACCCGTTAGAATTTTCCAGATAGCTTGAAAAACGCCGCCACTTCGACACCGGCGCCCGCGATTCCACGCAAAGGGAAAGACTTGTCTTCCAAGGTATCCACGGCCGCGCGCATCCCGATTCTGTATGTAATCCTCGGCGTGCTTCTCATCATCAGCATCGTGCCGATGTATTTCTATTCCACGTATGTGGAGTCGAAAAACCGGGAGGCCCTGGTGCGCAACGAACAGATGCTACAGAACACGGTGACGCGTTCGCTGGCCGACGATCTCTCGCAGAATGAGCGCTCCCTGCGGATGATGCTGGCGAACCTGTCGTCGGCGGTGCAGGTGACCAGCGGCGGAGATATCGGGGAAAAAAATATTCAGGCGCCGGAGTTGCGGGCGCTGGTTGAGAATTTTGTTTCTTCTTCCGATGAGATCGCCTATACCACGCTGCTGAATTCGGAAGGCAAGGGCATAACCGCCGGGCGCATTGCGCCTGACATTTTTCTGCAACGCGAACTGGAGCGCGCCTTCTCCGCCGCCCGCGACGGACGCGTCTACAACGGGCAGGCGCTGACGGTGGGCGAAGGCAAGTCTTCTCGCACGATTTTTCTGGTTAGCACTCCCGTGATGTACGGCCCGCGCTTCCTGGGCATGATCGCGGCTGTAGTGGATTTGCGATTCCTGATTCGCCGTCTGCAGGATGCGAGCAGCGGCGGCCTAACGCCTTACGTGGTTGACGCCCAGGGCCGCCTCGTGGCCGCGGCCACCGCTGAGTTCGCCACCGGCCAGGATATGAAAAATCTGGAGATCGTGCGCAACTTCGTCGACAGCGGGAACAAAGGTCAGTTGGCCGCCACCAAAGAATTCACTGTGCACTACGCCAAGGGCAGCGAAGCTATGCTCGGCACCTACTGCCCGGTCGCGGCACTGGACTGGGCTGTCGTCGTGCAGAAGCCGCAGCGGGAAGCCTATAGCGGAGTGTATGAGATGCAGCACACGGCCCGTCTGCTGGCTCTGGCAGCGGTGTTGGCGAGCATCCTGGCCAGCATTTTCGCCGCGCGACGCATTACCAATCCTCTCGAAGTGCTCACACAATTCAGCCGCGCCATCGCCCGCGGCGATTTTTCCCAGCGCGCCCACATCCGTAGCCGAACCGAAATTGGAGAACTGGCCGAGACCTTTAACAGCATGTCCCAAGAACTCGAGCACTACGTCGAAGACCTGAAACGCGCCGCCGACGAGAATCGCGCCCTGTTTATGGGCTCCATCCAAATGCTAGCTGGAGCCGTCGACGAAAAAGATCCCTACACTCGTGGTCACTCTGACCGTGTGACCCGCTACTCCCTGCTGCTGGCGCACGAAATGGACCTTCCCACTCCGTTCGTGGAGATCCTGCAGATTTCCGCGCAGCTGCACGACGTAGGCAAGATTGGCATCGAAGATCACATCCTGAAAAAACCGGGCGCGCTTACGGCCGAGGAATTCGAGGTCATGAAGACTCATACGACCCGCGGCGCCAACCTTCTGCGCCCGGTCACACAACTGGCGGAAATGCTGCCCGGCATCGAACTGCATCACGAGTCGCTTGACGGCCGCGGTTATCCCTACGGATTGCAGGGAGATCAGATTCCGCTGCTGGCGCGGGTCATCGCCGTCGCCGATACTTTCGACGCGCTCACCACCACGCGTCCTTACCAGAATGCGCACACTCCCGAACAGGCGCTGCAGATCGTGCAAAATTTGGCGGGCAAACGGCTCGACCCCATCGTAGTCGCCGCGCTGCTGGCAGTTTACGGGCGAGGAGAAATCAAACTGCAGAGATTCACCATCCGCCGCCCAATCGCCGCCGCAGCGGCCCCAGCAGCCGCAGCTGCAGCTGCACTGGCAGCCGGAGCCGCAACGACTGCGCCGGGTCCGGCCGCGTCTTCGCCCGCTCCAGCGGCGTCCATCGCCGCCGAAGCCGCGGAGTTGGAAAGAACCCGCGTCTAAGAAACAAGTCAGCCGCATCGCCCATGTGGCCGCGGGCGCCTCGCCCGCGAACTCGTTCCCAAATGTAGAAGTGCGATGGTGTGGAAGTGTGGCGCGGGCACTCTTGCCCGCGAAATGCACGCGGTAACGCAAAGCTGGATCCCCGACTGGTGATACTCGCGACATGTCCCGGAACCCACCCGCACACCCGTATAATCACTCTTTACCCCTTTATGATTCAGACCTTATTCGGCAGCACGGAAGAAAAGAAAACTGGCCTATTCGACCGCATGAAGCAGGCGGTCACGCGCACCCGCGAGAATCTCGCCGAGCGCATTGAGGAAGTCGTTTCCTTCGGCAAGGAAATTGACCGCCACACGCTCGACGATCTCGAAGCCACGCTGATCGCCGCCGACCTGGGCAACACCACCACCCAGGAAGTCCTGGCGAAACTCCGCGAGAAAGCCGACCGCAAGCAGATCAAAGACGTCCAGGAACTCAAGCGCCTTTTGAAGGCAGAACTGCTGGCGATTCTAAGCGTGGCCAACTCGCGCCCCGTCAAAAAAGTCGACGGCGTACCGGAAGTGATCCTGGTAGTCGGAGTCAACGGCACCGGCAAGACCACAACCATCGGCAAGCTCTCGCAGCTGTTTCGCGCGGAAGGAAAAACCGTGCTGCTGTGCGCCGCAGACACGTTCCGGGCCGCCGCGATCGAACAGCTCGAAATCTGGGGCCAGCGCACCGGCACCGAAGTGATCAAAACCAAACCCGGCGGCGATCCTTCCGCCGTGCTCTTCGACGCGCTGCAAGCTGGCGTCGCCCGCAAATCCGACTACGTGATCGTCGATACCGCCGGCCGCCTGCACACAAAAACCAGTTTGATGTCAGAACTCGAAAAAATGCGTCGCACCGCGCAACGCATCATCCCCTCGGCCCCGCACGAAACCCTGCTGGTAATGGACGCCACAACCGGGCAAAATGGCTTGCAGCAGGCGCGCCTGTTCACGCAGGCGGCGGGCGTGACCGGCATCGTGCTCACCAAGCTCGACGGCACGGCCAAAGGCGGAGTGGTGGTCGCCATTTCCCGCGAACTGGGCCTGCCCGTGCGCTTCGTCGGAGTCGGCGAAAAGGCCGGCGACCTGCTGCCCTTCGCGCCGCAAGAGTTTGTGGATTCGTTGTTCGAATAGGAGTGTTCGAGCGAGAGTTTCTGTGATGGAGGTCCATAATGGACCGCGAGAACAAAAAGTCTCTGATCAAACGGTTCAAGGATTTGGCGCGCCGTCTGCTCGGCAGCGAACCATCGCCGCCGCCGGCTGACCCCTACGCCTACTCCATGGCTCCCGTGCGTCGAGGACCGAAAGGCCGCAGCGGCGCGGCCGTCGCCGAGGTCGAAGACGATTCTTACCGCAGCTTTCCGCCACGCCGGCAGTAGGGATTCATCTCTTTATGTTTTCCTCCGCGCCTCAGGGTCTCCGTGGTAGATACTGATTTTCGATGTTCACCGACGAACAATTCCTTCACCGCGCGCTCGACCTTGCCCGCGAGGGCATCGGCCTCGCATCTCCGAATCCACATGTCGGAGCGGTAATCGTTGACGCGCAAGGAAACATCGCGGGCACCGGCGTCTACACTTACGCTGGGGTGAAGCACGCCGAGGTGCTGGCTCTGGAGGCGGCAGGCAGCAAGGCTCGCGGCGGGACGCTCTATATCAACCTCGAACCCCACGCGCATGAGGGCCGTACGCCCCCATGCACAGACGCGTTGATCGCTGCCGGGATTCATCGCGTGGTGGCTTCCATGCCCGATCCAAATCCCAAAGTCAGCGGACTCGGTTTCGAAAAGCTGCGTGCTGCTGGCGTGCAGGTAGACGTCGGACAACTGGAAGAGCCAGCACGCCGCCTGAACGAAAGTTTCGCCCGCTACATTCGTCACGGCGTCCCACTGGTCACGCTGAAATCCGCCGTGACGCTCGATGCTAAAATCGCCCCGCCATCGGCGACACGCGACCGCGCGGCCGATACAACTAGCGGATTCACGGGCCACTGGATCACGGGAGAATCCGCGCGCGCCCATGCGCACCAACTCCGCCATCAACACGACGCGATCCTGGTGGGAATCGGCACTGTTCTAGCCGACAATCCTTTACTCACCGACCGCAGCGGCCGTTTCCGCCGCCGGCCGCTGTTGCGCGTGATTCTTGACTCGCACCTCCGCCTGCCGTTCGCCTCACAGTTGATTCGCAGTGCGAAATCCGGCAGGGCCACCGCCGATGACGTTCGCGATCTCCTGGTCTTCACTTCTTCCTCGGAGGCAAAGAAGGAAGCAGAACTTGAGTCGCATGGCGTGCGCGTCGAAAAACTCCCAGCCGCACCGCCCGGCGGACGCCCCGACCTCGCCGCCGTTCTGCGTCGCCTGGGCGAACTTGAAATTACCAGCGTGATGATCGAAGGCGGTTCCACGGTGAATGGCGCGGCGCTTGCCGCCGGCGTCGTCGATAAAATCTTTCTCTACTATGCCCCCGAAATTATCGGCGTAACAGGCGCTGTTCCCTTCGCGCCCGATGCAGCATTCCAGAAAATAAAAGCTGACGTGAAGCGCCTGCACCGTTTCGGCGAAGACTTCGCAGTCGAGGGATACCTCCGCGATCCCTACCAGGAATAACGTGTCTGGGCTGAAGCCCGATAGCCGAAGCCCGAAGCCCGCTCTATGTGGTTTATGATGTTCCGTTCATCCCGGAGGCCTTCATGTTCACCGGCATCGTCGAAGAAGTCGGACGCGTCACCCGCATCGAGCAGCGCGGCGAGAACCGCCGCATCACCATCACCGCCAAGCATGCGCCGAAGCAATTGAAAACCGGCGACAGCATATCAGTCAGCGGTGTCTGCCTCACCGCGCTCGACATCAAGCCAGAATCGTTCTGCGCCGACCTCGCTCCGGAAACCTGGGCGCGCACGTCCTTCTCGCGCATCCATGAAGCCGCGCTGGTCAACCTTGAACTTTCCATGAAAGCCGACGGCCGTTTCGGCGGCCACATTGTTCAGGGCCACGTTGACGGCGTCGGAACGCTGATCTCCCTCGACCGCATCGCAGACTCAGAAAATTGGTGGCTGCGCATCGACCTGCCCCACGAGGTCGAAAAATACACCGTCCACAAAGGATCCATCTCGATCGAGGGCATCAGCCTGACCGTGGCGAAGCTGGAAGAAAGCCGCTGCACCGTTGCCATCATTCCGCACACCGTCGAGCAGACGAATCTCCACTCGCTCAAGCCCGGCGATCCCGTGAACCTCGAAGCCGACCTGATCGCAAAGTACGTCGAAAAAATGATGAAGGGAAATTCCGCGGAAAGCTCGCTCACCATCGAAGACCTGGTAGAGCAAGGGTTCTGACTTTACTGGCAACTGACCACTGACCCCTGACCACTGCTCTTCAAGCCTCGATTCTCAGTTCATCCAGTTCCAGAAATTCCTGAATGATCGGCGCGGTCGATTTCTCCATGTCAGCGTAAGTGCCAAAGAAAATCGCCTTAGCTTCGTGGAGAAACACTACGCGGTCGGCCAGTTTCTTGGCCAGACGCATGTCGTGCGTCACCACGATGCTGGTCAGGTTCAGCTGCAGCCTGAGCCGCTTGATGAGATCGCCCAGCAGCTGCGCCATGAGTGGGTCCACCATGGTTGTGGGTTCGTCGTAGAGCACGCACTCCGGCCGCGCCGCCAGCGCTCGCGCAATGGCCACCGAGCGCTTCATCCCGGTCGAAAGATCGGAAGGCAACAGGTCGCGCATCTCCTGCACACCCACCATGTGCAGCAACCCGTCCACGATCTGAAAAATCTGTTCTTCCGAAAGTTCGCGGCTTTCGCGCAACGGAAAAGCCACATTCTCGCCCACCGTCAGCGAGTCGAACAGCGCCCCGTTCTGAAAGACCATCGTAACTTTCTTGTGGATCAACTCCAATTGCTGCTCGGAATAGTCGGTAATGTCCTCGCCCGCCACAATCACGCGTCCCGAATCCGGTTTGAGAAATCCCATAATGTGGTGCAGCGAAACCGATTTGCCCACTCCGCTGCGCCCTAGAATGCAAACCGTCTCGCCCGGCAGAACGTCGAAGTTGACGTCGTCGAGCACCACGTTGTCGCCAAACGCCTTGGAGACATCGTTGAACTTGATGTACGGACTCGGTTGCGGGTTATCGGGCATGAGGTGAAGTTTCTAGTTTCTAGCTCGTAGCTGTTGGCTCTTAGCTCTTAGCTTACAGCTAAACTTTTTACTCTCTACTGATTGACGCCTTACTTTATGTTGTCATCCTGAGCGCAGTGGCATTTTCGCGCTTCGCGAAGATGCCACGAAGTCGAAGGATCCCTTTAGGCTCTCCGGGTGTCAAGCCTCAAAAGGAATTTCCATCGCCACCGCCACCTGCGCGCCCTATCCTGCTTCTCGTGCCGCTTCCAATTCCTGTGGCGTGTTCAAATTACGAAAAGAAGAGGCCGAGAAACCAGCCAGCGCCAATTCCTCTTCCTCAATCGCTTGGACTCTGATCTCCGAAAACAATGCATTAATCCTATAACGCCCACCCTGCAGAGCCTTCTCCGCAACCTCGCCGAACTCCCGCCGATAAACCGCACACAATGGCTGCCAGCCTCCCACCCGCGGTACGGTAGCAATCGCATCGGAACCACGCGCCTGCGACACAAGATACCGCAGCAACGCCGCCGGCACAAACGGCACATCCACCGCCAACATCAGGTTCAGTTCCGCCGCCGACGCCCGCAACCCCGCGTGGATTCCTCCCAGCGGCCCGCACTCCCGAAACAAATCTTCCACCACCGGAGCGAACGCCGCAAATTTCTCCGCGCTGCCCACCACGTGCACATCCTCCGTAACCGACCGCGCCAACTCCAGCGCCCGCGCCAGCAGCGTGCGCCCATCCAGCATCATAAAAGCCTTGTCCGACCTCATGCGCGTGCTCTTCCCGCCAGCGAGGACAAAAACCGCCACGTCGGCGGTGGAGTCGTCTCCATCCATGCGCCGATGATACACGGGACGCTTCGCTCCTGAACAACCTGCAGTCAGAGCGTCTGACGTCAGCCTCTCACCCACCATCTGAATCCCCAGGCCCCACTCCGCCGCGTCCCGCTCCGCTTCCCCATTGCACGAAAGTAACCTACCCAAAGTCAATCCTTCGAGCGATGATGACGTTGCGACCGAGGCACCTGCTCCGGAAGTAACCATCATGCCGCAAAAACTCATGGATGTTCTTATGCTGGGACGTTGTTCTCACGAATTTTCCTGGCCGCGGCGCGGCAACGACGGCGACTACTACCAGGTCTGCATGATCTGTGCCGCCGAGTACAAATATGATTGGACTACCATGCGCCGCATCGAGCGCGTGGAGCATGCCAAGCCCGAAACCGGCATCCGGCGCGGTCATACGCGCGAAAAGCGGCCGTCCTGGGTACCCCGTGCTCGGCGTCTGAAGCTCGACGTGCCACTGCGCTTCCGCGTGAACAAAACCGCGACCTGGTACGAAGGCATCATCGAAAACATCAGCCAGACCGGTGTCCTCTTCACCGGACCGCAACCGTTGCCCGTCAATGCCCTCATCGAGATGGTGTTCGAAATGCCCGAAGAAATCTCCGGACAGAAGAACAGCAATGTCGTCTGCCAGGGCCGCATCATGCGCGCCAAAGAAGTCAAGAAGGTCGAAGACGGCGTAGTCCTGGCCGCTTCCATCGTCGATTACAAATTCATCCACTAGGAATCAATCCTGTAGAAATCTAATGATGTGGGGACGGGCACTCTTGCCCGTCCGTCGAGCGCAGCTCGACAGTTTTTCCTCGGGCCCGGCCAACTCACATACCACCGCGATCCACTCTCCCCATGTATCCCACCATCGCGTACACTCTTTCTCGGCTCTCTCTGACACCACGCTCCTCACTCCATGCCCGCCATCACCGCACTCCTGCACGCCCGGAATGACGCTCTGCGCCTGGGCCGCACCCTGGAAACACTCCTGCCCTGTGACGAAATCCTGGTGGTGCTACACAGTCCGCAACCTGGCCTTCAGGACGCCACCACGCGAATCGCGCGCGAATACGGAGCGAAAGTAGTCACAGACACGGCCAACATAACCCCCGGCCAATGTCTTAACCTAGCCCGCCACGATTGGATTCTCTGTCTGGATCCTCGCGAGTCGCTCACCGAAGCGCTCTCGGCGAGCCTGTTCGAATGGAAAGCCGACTGGCAACCGAAATCGCTTCCCCAACCTGAAGCGACAGCCTTTTCAGTCTTCCTGCGCGAAGAGACACGGACCGGCTGGCAGCTAAACCCCACGCCCCAAACCCGCCTGGTCCCGCGCCATTGGACCCGCTGGCAAGGACTGTTCCCCGTCCCAGAACCTTCCGCGATCCCACTGGAAGGCGCGTTATTGCGCTTCACGATGCCCTGACAGCAATTAGCAATTGGCAATTAGCACAACGCTGCCATCCCCGCCACAGGCCCGCGATGGCTGAACGCTGAACGCAACTCGCTAATTGCCAACTGCTAACAGCCAATTGCCAACCGCTATCCGCCGCCGGCTCCCACCCCCCATCGGCCGTTCGGACAGTGACTTCAGTACCTTAGTGCCCACCCGCATGGTCGCCTTATAATCAGCCTAAGACTCGACAAACTAAGGACCTGATCAGAGCGTCTTTTCAGACTAACGTTCTTACAACCACGTGGACCCGATTTTCGCATCGTCGATTTTTCTCTTCGGGCTGTGCTTCGGCAGCTTCCTGAACGTGTGTATCTACCGCCTTCCGCTGGATTTGTCGGTGGTTACACCGCGTTCGGCCTGCCCCAAGTGCAAACATGGGATCGCCTTCTACGACAACCTTCCCGTGTTGAGTTGGCTGATTCTCGGCGGCCGCTGCCGTTATTGCAAAACCAAAATTTCCCCACGCTACGTGTTCATCGAACTGCTCACGGCCGTGCTTTTTCTGGCTTGCTACTGGCATTTCGGACTCACCCTGGCCACTTTGAAATATTGCGTCTTCGGGTTCCTCCTGCTCGGCCTCATTTTCACCGACGCGGAAACCAAGCTCCTGCCTGACAAGCTCACTCTGCCTGGGCTCGCGCTGGGCGTGCTTTTCAGCCTGCTGGTTCCAGTGCACGATGTCGCTTCGCAGTTCATGCCCGGTATCGTAAGCCTGCCCCTGAGCGACGACCTCACCATGCGTCTGCTCTCCTTGTTCGATTCCCTGCTAGGCGCGGCCGTGGGCGCAGCCTTCATCTACGGCGCAGGAGCCATTTACCTGCGCTGGCGCGGCACCGAAGGCATGGGATTCGGCGACGTCAAGCTCATGGCCATGGTCGGCGCATTTCTCGGCGTGAAGCTGACCGTGCTCACCGTTTTCTCCGCCTCGCTCGCGGGATCGTTCTTCGGCCTGACGACAGTTTTCGTAGTCTGGATCAAGCGCACCCACCGTTTCATGCGCAGCCTCGCCAACGCGCAGGCCGCCCGCCGTCGCGGATGGCAATCGGCGCAATTGGTTTATCGCAACTATCAAATGCCGTTCGGCGTATTCCTCGGCAGCATGGCGTTGTTCGCGTTTTTCTTCGGCAACCGCCTGCTGCACTGGTATGGAGGGCTCTGGTGAAAATCCTCACCAATCCAGTTTTGCTGCATGCGGCGGTGGTTTTGTTTCTATCCGCCTTTGCGTTCATGATCGCCGTGGTCTTCATGCGCCTGCTGCGGCGCAACATCGAAGAAGAATCCTCGATTTCTTCCGAAGGCACGCCTTCGCTCGAAACTTTGCCCCTGCACCTTTACAACACCGTGATCCAGCAGCTCAAGCAGCAGAAAAACGAACTGCAGGAGCAGACGCAAACCGAGCAGCGCCGCGCCCGCACCAGCGAAAACTTCAGCCAGGCCGTGCTCTCTAACCTTTCCTGCGGTGTGCTGGTCTTCGGAACCAAAGGGCTGGTCACGCAATCGAATCCCGCCGCCAAACAGATTCTTGGTTTTGCTTCCAGCACCGGCATGGGTGCGGACGACCTTTTCCGCGGCGAAATTGCCGCCGAAGTGCACTCCGTTCTGCGCGAAGGCAGCGCCCGGCGTCAGCTGGAAACCAATTACACGACTCCCGCCGGCGAGAAACGCCGCATCGCGGTGACCGTATCTCCAGTGCCCGCCGTGGATGGCAGCCTGCTCGGCGCCGCCTGCCTCATCACTGACCTGAGCGCGTTCGAACAGATTCGCCTGCAACAGGAAATACGGGCGGTCGAACTGCGCACCTCGCTGACCACCATCTCCGGATACGCACAGCAGTTGGCGAAAAATCGCGATCCTGAACTGGCCCAGCAATTAGCTGCGGATATTGCAAAAGAAGCCGCGCGGCTCGATCGCAGCGTGGGCGGATTTTTGACCGAGAAAAGTTCAACCGGCGGCGGCACCGCGCAAGCGGCTTCCGCCAGCAAGTCGTAGCCAACAGATTGGCGGGCAAGCCGCACAACGGCAGGCCCGCAAGAAAGCAATTCTTAAAAAAGGTGGGACCTATGGGTGAAAATATGAAACGCATCGCATCATTCTCAGGATCGCTGCTGCTGCTAAGCCTGCTCGCTCTCCCGGCATCGGCACAGACTGATTCGTCGAGCCAGCCGACCAACGCACAAGGCCAGTCCGGATCGTCGCTGGGCGACTATGCCCGCCAGGCAAAGAAAGACGGCGCTCCCGCCAAAGCCCGCCCCAAAGTTTTCGACAATGACAACCTGCCCACCGAAGACAAACTCTCGGTAATCGGCGAGGCCCGCCCCGCCACCACCGCACAGAACGGCTCCGAGAACCAGCCCGCGCAGGCCAACGGCACCGCCGCCCCCGGCGACAAAGCGGCAGCCGCGCCGAAATCTCCCGAGGAAGAAGCCGCCGCGAAGAAAGCCACCGAGGCCAAGCAGTGGCAGGATAAAGTCGACACGCAAAAGGGTCAAATTGACCTGGCAGCCCGCGAACTCGACGTAACCCAGCGCGAATACCAGCTACGCGCCGCCGCCATGTACGCCGACGCTGGCAACCGCATGCGCAATTCCGCGGAATGGGACAAGGAAGACGCGCAGTACAAACAGCAAATCGCCGACAAACAAAAAGCCCTCGACGACGCCAAGTCCAAGCTCGACGACATCGAAGAAAACGCCCGCAAGGCCGGTGCCGCCCCGCCAGCCAATCCCGCGCCCGCACCCGCTCCACAGCAGTAATCGGAAAGTAGCGTCTCGAAATGTAGCGGCGGGCGTCCTCGCCCGCCGCGCCAACAGCGAGGCGTTCTCAAGCAAACCAACATGCCGGGGCTACATCGAGGCCGTGCCCACTGACCCCTAATCCCTGACCCCTGCCCCCTGCTCTCCCCGCAACCGCCGGATCTGCTTCACATGATGCATCCCATGCACCAGATGAAATTTCCTCCACTGCCCCGCCGTCAGCGGCCCCAGAATCGGATGCTCAAAAATCGCCCGCCTTCGAAATTTCCCGCCGCCCAGCTCGCGCTCACAGCGCCCGATTATCTCATCCATCTCCGCGATCTTCCCGCCAATTTCCGCGCTCACCGTTCCCCCAGCCAGGCCTCGAGGTACCACCCCCGCCGGTGCGCTTCGCCCCTCCGGCATGTAACCCAGTCCCACCACCAGCAGAATGCGCGCGCGCTGCCCAAACGTGGCGCGCCCCGCCGGCGGCTTTCCCGCCTCCAGCGCGCGCGTGAATCCCCGGATCGTCCCCGTATACGTCAGGTAGAGATGCTCCAGCACTTCCTCCACGCACCACTTCCCCGGCGGATGCCAGCTCCGCTCCTCCGCCGACATTCCCTCGGTCGCTTCACTCAGCGCCTGTTGCAGCTTCTTGAGATGGGAATCCATTTTGCTTCTCTCGCGTTTCCCCCGCTTCAGTTAGAATGTTGCCCGACCAATCAAACTACCGAAGTTATAACAGGAAGGATGCCATGAAGAAGCGGAGCCCTGTCCGAGTCGCACCCGCACTCGCCCGTGAGAAGTTCCCGCCGTTTTCCACCCGCCACTGGCGCAGCCGCACCGGAACAATTCTTATCGCGACCATACTGCTGGCAGTCCTGAGTGCATGCAACTCGGAGCCCAGTAAGCCCGCCGAATCCGTGCCCCAACCCAAGGGTCCCGAGCTGCTCGCCGGACGTTCCGCGTTCCAGAAAACATTTGTCGCCGCTCGCGGCTGGGCGCCGGATGCCAAGCCCTATCGCATCGAATCCATGGTGACCACCGACGGCGGCAACGGTCAGGACGGCAAGTGGGCTCTCTGGCGCGGCAGCTTCGCCTCCGCGGCGCAGCATTCCACCAAATCCTATACCTGGTCCGGCAGCGGAGCCGACGGCGCTCCCGCCCGCGGCGTCAATCCCAACCCGGAAGACAGTTACAATCCCACGAATTCTTCGACTCAGATTTTCGACGTCGCGTTCCTCAAGGTCGATACCGATCAGGCCTTCGCCACCGCCCAGAAACATGGCGGCGACAAAATTATCGAGAAAGACCCTGGAACCCCCGTCACCTATATCTGCGACTGGAATCACAACACCAACGACCTGATCTGGCACGTGATCTACGGCTCCAGCCGCGACACCGCCAAGTTGACGGTCGCGGTCAACGCCTCCTCCGGAGAATTCATCCGCGTGGAAAAATAATTTCCAGATGATGACGAAGGCTTAAGCTCGACCCGGGCGCCCCATTTCTCGCGTCTTTCCGAGAAAGCCTGCTCCGAGCAAAGTCGAGGGGTGGAAGGTTTTTCACTGGCAACTGGCCACTGGCCACTGCTGGATTCATTATACGGTGTTAGTTTAACGCCAAGTAATTCTGCCGCGAGAGGAAGTTCATCCTATAAAATTCCCATCGACCCACAGGAGGCAAGTCGTTGCCCAGGCATCCCGATCCTGAACTCGAACAGCGGATTCTCGAAGTTGCCTGTCGATTATTCGCGCGCGGAGGAACCAAATCCCTCACCATGCGCGCCGTTGCCCGCGCCGCCGGCACCACCACCCCCACTGTCTACGAGCGCTACCGTGATCGCGAAGACCTTCTCCGTGGCGTGCGCATGCAGACTCGCCGCGATCTCCTCAACGCGATGAGCCCGTCCCGCACCATCGCCCAGACCTGCGAGAGTTATCTCCATTTTGCTCTCGAGCATCCGCACGCTTTCGAAATGCTCTTCGACCGCTTCGCCAAACCGCCGTCTCTGCACGAACCCTGGCCCTCGTTCAATCTCATGCGCCAGCGCGTCGCCCAACGCCTCGGAGGCACCCCCCGCCAACACACTCGCCTCATGCTCTCGCTGTGGTCGCTGATGCACGGCACCGCGACGCTCATGATCCGCGGCGGCGTGGAAGGCCCGCTCCGCACCCAGATGTTCCACGCCTGCCTCGATGCTCTGGAAGATCTCGTCCGCCGCAAGGGACCGAAGGCTCACTCCGGCCCCAAATGGCCGGCGAATCTGATCCTCGGCGAGGGCCCGCAAAGCCGCGTCGGAGGCCCCAAGCCGCGCAACGCCACAAAGCAATCCCCGCCAAAGCCGCCAAAAAAGCAGACCACCAAACGCCGCCCACCACGACCTGCCTGAGTGATCTGGCACACGCGTTCTTGCGGCATCTCCCAACTGAGGTTGCCCCGGTCTTCGCGGTTTTCGAAGGCCGGGGATTTCGGCACTGGCCCGCTTGAGCTTTTGACTTGTCTCGCTGAGAACGAGACATTGAACGAAGAAATCAGATTTCCTTCGTGAACCTTCGCGTCCTTTGTAGTGAAACGCTTCTAAGCCCGCCCCTCACTTCGCCGCGCGCGTCTTCGCCGGCGCCGTCAACTCCTCGATCGCGTCATGCGCCGCTCGCGAATGCGGACCCGAAGGCAATATCTTCAGATAAGTTTCGTATTGTTCCAGAGCTTCCCGCGGCCGTTCCATTTTCTGCAGGCACAACGCTAGGTGGAACGTGGCCTCCGCGTCATTCTCTTTGTAAAACAGCGCCTCGCGGTAACGGTCCTCCGCAGCTTTGTAGTTCTTGCGCTTGAAGTAGTAGTCGCCAACCTCCACATCCTTGGCCGCCTTATGCGGATTCCACGGATGGAATTCCCCCACCGCGTTCGTGCTCCCTGTCCCCGCCGCCTCGTCCGCCACCGCCTCCGCGCTCTTCGGATGCGCGCGCGCGTCATTTTCCGGCGCATCCACATCCCCCTGCGTGTCTTTGCTCGAACTTTCTCCCAGCTCCGTTCCCAGATCGCTCGCATTCACGCGATCCGACCGCGGCGGACTGAGATCCGGCCTGGCCGGCGTCGGCGTCGGAAACGAAGTATCGGGCCTCTGCGACTTCCCCGCCGGAGCAGTCGACGGCGAACTGTCCGATTGCGACCCGGGCGAACTCTGCGCCCAAATTCCCGCGCTACAGCCCACCACCAAAAATAAAAAAAACGAACGAGACCACAGCCAGGAATGCCGCGAACAGCGCAACGAAAAACGCGCAACGTTTTGCCCGCCATCCTCTTCTCTGCGATCTCTGCGGCTTTTCTCCGCGCCCTCTGCGAATAAAAGCTTTTGCTTTCGACTCCACATAACTCTATTCTACCGCCCTCCATGCGCCGCGCGGAACGCTTCCAAACATCGCTGCGCCGTCTCCATCTCCGGAAACCGGCTGCCTTCCTGTTCCACCAGATAATATTCCACGCCGCCGACGCTCTCCGCCGCCTGAAATATTCCCTTCCAGTCGGCCACGCCCTCGCCAAACAAAACCTTGTACCCCAACCGCGGCGACCACTCCTTACAATGGATGGACCTTATCCTCCCCGGGTTGGCTCGAATCCACGCCACCGGGTCCGCTCCCGCCTCGAGACATGTCCCCACGTCCAGCTGCAACATCACCGACGGCTTCGTATTCTTCACCAGAATATCCATGGGACGCTGCCCGTCCACCGCCTTCCACTCCGCGTCGTGATTGTGATATCCCACCTTCAACCCCGCCGGCTCCAGTTGCTCAGCAGCAGAGTTCAGCTGATCGGCCAGAGCCTTCCACCCATCCGCGCTGCTTTTCGGATCCGACCACGCCAGCACCGCGTACCTGCAACCCAGAATCAAATTCAAATCGCGAACATGCCCAATATTCTTCGCGCCAAAATAGCCAGCGTCGTTGTGCGTCGAATAACACCAGATGCCGAGTTCATCCAGCACCTTCCGCATCTGCTTCGCCTGCGCCTCGCTCCACTCAAAGTAAGGCGCATAAAATTCCACCCCCTGATATCCCATCGCCGCCACCGCGCGCACCGTCCCCTCCGCATCTTTCTTCAGCGCATCCCGCACCGAATAAAGCTCCAGCCCCACAGGAATCGTGCTAGCGGGATTCGCGCCCGAAGCAGCTCCGCGAAAAGCCCAAGGCAGCAAAGCAGACATAGCAAGAAACGACCGGCGAGAAAGAGGTATCGAGGTCATCCGATAATCCTAGTCCTTCCCGTTCTCCATCAACAGCCAAAGCTAAACCGCCGAGATCGCCAGGAAAAAGAAACCGCAAAGAAAGGGTTCTCCACGTCCTCGGCGGCCCCTCCTCTGCGAACTCCGCGTGAAAGGCTTTTCTCCGTCGGCGGCTTGCAGGATGGCACCGGCTTCCTGGTCACGGAGTACGAGGCCAAGACTCGCCTCACCTTATGATCAAAAAATAAAGATCAACAAAAAATAGGCGCCGGGAAATTCTTCCCCGCGATGCGAATTTTGATGAACCACAGGTTGACCTACGGAGCCCACTATTGCGTGCCGATTGGCGGCTCTGCTATAAAAACCCGTAGTCCTCTACCCTGTAATCTCGACAACCGCGCTGCAAGGCTGACAAACAAACGAAGATTTCCCGCGTGAAACCGGGCGCCTTGGCCCAATTGAGACGTATGACTAAAGGAGGGTTGCAAGAGTTGCGCACCGCGATTAGGTACATAGCAATCGTATTGTCTCTCTCCGTAGCATCCCCGCTATCTCTTAGCGGACAGACTCCGCCTTGCGGCGTCGCAGTTCTTCAATCAGCGGACGGTCCGAAAACCGACGAGCGATTTCTTCCCGCTTCTCCTGAAGTTGTGAAACAAGACGTCTTGAAGACACTGCCGGCTCTCGGCTATATAGTCCGCAAAGATCAGGGGCTTCACATCGAAGCCATTCAAGACATACGGCGAGTACACAGCCTTCGGCAGACGAGCGCAGATGCCGGAGGCCGCGGACTCGACGCAGGTATCATCTCCGGCCCCGTCGTCGTCGACATCAAGGAAGCCAACCAGGCGGGAACGCAAGGATCGCAGCTTTCAATCGAATTTAGGACGCCCTTTATGGGCCATAACGGTTCCAACGCCGGGCCCCTCGCTGCGGAAACAGAATGCCTTGTAAAGCTATTGGGCACGAACGACCCGTCAAAAAATCCGCGGGGAGACGCCCCGGAGAAAAGTAGTGCTCCGCGAGCCATTCCATTACCGGCAGGAACACCTGTGAAGGTGCTGCTTTTCGCCCCGATGTACTCAAAGGATTATAAGAAGGACAATGTCGGGCGACCGATTCAGTTTGAGGTGGCCGAGGATGTTGTTGTGGATGGCGCCACTGTTTTTCGGCGCGGAGCCCTTGCCGTGGGCCATCTGACCGATTTTAAGAATGCAGGCGGATATGGCCGGCACGCAACCCTTGAGTTTACTTTCGATACGGCTACCGGTGTGGACGGCCAGCAAATTCCCGTAACCGGTGAAATCCAACAAATCAAAGGCGGTCGAACATCTGACCAACTCCAATCGACGGCCGACGCACACCCGGCATTAGGATGGCTCATCAAAGGCGCCGATATTCTTGTTCGCGCCGGGACTGAATACGATCTCGAGGTTTCCACCCAGTCCTTGATCCAGTCTGGCACCAATTAGCGTGATGGACAACGGCCTAACTTAAGTGATAGTTGGAATTCTCCCGATTTTGATCTCGGGACAAAATTCCTGACGGAACTCAGCTACTTCGTCTGCGGCGGAAACCATTGTAAACAGGCGGGCATTATCACGCTTTTCTTCGCCTGTTCTTGCCTCAATGGAGGGGACTCTCAACAATGACCGAAGCTAAAATCCAGGGACAAAAAATCAGGCCGCTCAGGGGGGAGAATTGAGCGGCCTGTTTGGCGAAGTCCTCCGGGGAGGAGGGTAAACTTGCTTCGAATCTACATCGACGACGGAGTTGCTCCAGTCGCAGACTTGGTCGTGTCGCCGGTGGTGTTGGTCATCAGGCGCACATCCACGCGACGGTTATCCGCGCGTCCCGCCTTGGTCTTGTTATCCTCGACCGGCTTATCCTTGCCCAGCCCGATCACATAAATCTTATGTGCCGGCACGTTGTACTTCGACGCCAGGTACTGGATCACCGAATTCGCGCGGCGCTGGCTCAAATCGTAGTTGTACTCCGACGATCCCACCGAATCCGTTCCACCTTCAAGCGCCAGAATGTAGCCCTTGGTGCTGGCCAGGTTGCCCGCCAGCTGATCGAGCGATTCCTTAGCCTGCGCCGTCAGGACGTCCCGGTTGAAGCCGAACTTCACCGACGTCTCAGCCACAGCGTGATAGTTGTCGAGGTTCGCGACCGTATCGGTCAGCACGCCCACGCGCGCATTGGCGGCGTCCGCCACCTGCTGCGCCGCCGCGGCGTTCTGTCCGGCAGTCTGTGCCTTCTGCTCAACGTCGGCGGTCTTCGCGTTCACGGCCGCAATACCAGCCTGCGCCCGCGCGTCAACATCCTTGATGTCCTTGCTATTCTTCGCGGTCAGGTCGTCGAGTTCGTTGGTTTTGTTGATCAGCGGAGTGGTCTGTTCTTTCACGTAGTTCTTGCTGGCGCAACCTACCGAGGCCAGCATGCTGGCTGCCAGGAATATCGTTAACGAAGTGCGGGTCATAGAAAGAGGCTCCTTAAGTTTTAAATCCTGCCCGGCTCTGTACGTTCGCGCCGGAAACCTGAAAACTTGGCCTTGGGCCTAAAAGAAGACGCCCTGGGATAAATGCTGCAACCGGCCCTTACCCCCTACTCTAATGCACGGGACGTGCCAGTTCCCCGCGTGGATACCCAACCCCCTAAGTATATACGTTTTCAATCATTTGCAGCAGCAATACCAACCTAGTCCACACCCGCCTCCACCGCCATCGGACGCAAACCCCACATACGGAATGGAAATTTTATACAGTCCAACTCACATTCCGGCCCCATCAGAGTGCCCTAACCGAGCCGGGCCAGCGGGCACGCCTAATTGTGCCGCGGGGGGCAAAGAACAGGGATCGTCTCCCGTTTGTTCTTCCGGTAGACGCGGAAATCGCTCTCGTCAACGGTGATCACCGTGTGGCGAGGATAGATCTCACTCATGCGAATCAGACACAGATCAGCCAGGTCCGGTTTACGGTCGGCGTAGCGCCGCGCCAGTTCTCGCAACTGGGGCATATTCTCGGAAAAATCAAACGCTACCTGCAACAACTCGTCTTCCACTAGCGACAATACGTAAGCGCTCGATCCCAGATGATACGCCGCCTCAGCCAGGACAGCTTCACACGTGAGAAGAGGCCCGGTCAGCCTCCGCGCAAGATCCACAGCCCATCGATGATGGGTATCCTCGCGGCTACCAGCAGCAACAATGAAGCCGGTATCGGCAATCCCCTTCATCCTTTGGAAAATCCTTTGCGCGATGAAAGATCCGGAGGTCCTCCGCGAATTGCTCCCAGATGGCGCATAAACTTCTGCTTCCCGCCGTTGGCTTTGGCGCTTTCCAGTTGCTCGCGGACCAGCCTGCCCATGGGTATGCCGGTTCGGCGAGACGTCTCCTTCAGCCAGGAGAGAAGCTCCTCTGTAAGACGTATCGTGAGTGTGTGACTCATATGCGAAGACTGTAACACACGCCTCAACTGCGCCGATCGCTCGTCTCCGCACCCTCCGCGGCCTGGCCGAGTTTGCCCATGGAGGGATTTTGAGCGTAATGGCGATTTTTCAAGAGTTACAAACGTGGAAACATCACTGAGCGGAGGCTGGGATTACTTTTTGGCTCGTCTCTTGCGGCCGACCGCGGCCACAACGCATGCACTTGCGAACACCGAAACGGTTACGAAGATGATTGGTGTGTGGAATGCCCGTCGCGATGGAAACGTCGTCACGATGCCGAACCACAGCCCCATTAGTACCCAAATCAAGACTTCTTCAACAAGCCACGTGGGTTTGAGGCCCTCGGAACGGCGCCGGTACGCAGACCACAGCATCATCAGTACCCCCCAAAGCTCACCCCACACAAGAGCGTGTATCCACTCCATTGCTCCGAGGCCGACCTCAGGCTGTTCCTAACACTCTACGCCGATGGGAGCCATTGTGAAGAGCAGTCAATTTTACGAAATCAGGCATAGCGCTCATTGACCCCGCGCCGCGCGATCTGCCTTCCGACGGTGGCACATTCACCTTCTCTTCGATCGAATAGAATAAACCTATCCCGCCCTCATGGACCTGCTCGCCAAAATTCGTTCCATTCCTACCGAGCCCGGCGTGTATCTCTACAAAAACGCCGAGGGCGAAGTCATCTACGTGGGCAAGGCCAAGAACCTGCGCAGCCGCGTGGCCAGCTACTTCCACGAAGGCCGCTGGGAAGATTCGAAAACCGGAACCCTAGTGCGCGAAGCCGCCGACGTGGAATACATCGTCGTCGCCAACAACAAAGAAGCCCTCGCACTCGAAAATAATCTGATCAAGCAGCGCAAGCCCCGCTTCAACATCCTGCTGCGCGACGACAAGACCTACCCTTACGTGAAGCTCACGCTCGCCGAGCGCTGGCCGCGGGTCTACGTCACGCGCCGCCTGCTCAAAGACGGAGCCGCTTACTACGGCCCGTACTTTCCCGCCAACCTTGCATATCGCATCGTCGATCTCATCCACCGCAACTTTCTGATTCCGTCGTGCAGGGTCGACCTCACGCGCTTTCATCCGCGCCCCTGCCTGCAGTACTACATCAAGCGCTGCCTCGGCCCCTGCGTGAAAATCTGACCACTCCAGAGCATCTATCAGGAAGCCGTCCGCGACGTGAAGTTATTCCTCGAAGGCCGTCCCACCGATCTCGCCCGCTCGCTGCATGCACGAATGGAGCAGGCCGCCGAGTCGCAGGAATACGAACGCGCCGCCCGATACCGCGACCTGATCTCGACGGTCGAGCAGTTGCAGGAACGCCAGCGCATCGCCGCCGCCGAAGGCGACGACGCCGACGTCTTCGGCTACCACTCCGAAAACGGAATGCTCGCCGTAAATCTATTCCACATGCGCGGCGGAAAAATGGTCGACCGCCGCGAATTCTTCTGGGAAGACCTGCCAGAGTTCGCCACAGACGACACCTCGCCAGACTCCACTGCCCCTTGTCATCCTGAGCGAAGCGAAGGACCTATGCAACTTGCCGGCAGCACCGGAGCTGCCGACGATTGCACAGGTCCTTCGGCCCGCAAAGAACGCGGGCCTCAGGATGACCAGCCGGTCAGCTTCAGATTTCCATCCGGGCGAATTTTTCTCCGCCCTGCTCAAGCAGCTCTACATCGGCCAGCCCTATGTGCCGCGCAATATCTACGTCCCCGTCGACTTCGAAGATCGCGAAGCGCTCGAAGATTTGCTCTCCGAGCAAGTCGCCGACAAAAGCGCCCGCCCCACGCTCGTGCACATCTTCGTGCCGCAGCGCGGCGACAAGCGCTCGCTCATCGACCTCGCCGGCAACAATGCCAAGCAGTCCTACGATCAGCGTTTCCGCGTGCTGAAGCCGAACGCGAAGGCCATTCAGGAAGAATTGCAGGACGCGCTCAGCCTGCCCGAACTGCCGAAGCGCATCGAGTGCTTCGACATCTCGCACATTCAAGGCGCGGAAACGGTCGCCTCGATGGTGGTGTGGGAAGACGGGCGATGAAAAAATCCGACTACCGCAAGTTCATCATCCGCACCGTCGAAGGCGTGGACGACTTCGCTTCCATGCGCGAAGTGGTCACGCGCCGTTATAAACGCTGCTGGAGGAAGAAAACGAAGACAAAAGCAACATGCCGAGTCTGGTGCTGATCGACGGCGGCCTCGGACAGCTGCACGCCGCCGCCGAAGCGCTTGACTCACTCGAGATCATCAACCAGCCCTTGGCCGCGATCGCCAAGCGCGAAGAGATTCTCTACGTCTACGGACAGGAGAAAGATCCCATCGCTCTCGATCATCACTCGCCGGTGCTGCACCTGATTCAACTCATCCGCGATGAAGCGCACCGCTTCGCCGTAACCTTTCACCGCAAGCGCCGGCAGATGCGCGACCGCTCCACCGAACTGCTGGAGATTCCCGGCGTCGGCGAGAGTACGACGCGGCGTCTGCTGGAACATTTCGGCAGCGTACAAGCGGTCAAGCAGGCGGACGCAGCGGCGCTATCGGCGGTCGTGACCCGCGTGCAGGCCGAGGCGATTCGCAATCACTTTCAGAAATAGTTGATTCTAAAAAGCGTTAATTTTAGCGGCGTAGCGCTTTCAATCACATAGCGCGCGAACGAATCACAGCAGACACTCTCAGCTGAATTCGCACGCACCCTGCATTCCTGATAAAAGGCTGTGTCCCGCTCTGCGCACGGGTTTGCAGACGCGTGGGTTCGTAAGCGGTTGCAGCAAAGGAGCTTGTGTGAAGACGTTTGGTGTGAAAAGCAGGGTGCCCCATTTCTCGCGATTTTTGCGAGAAGTGGGGATTTTGCCCTATTCGAGGAAAAGCCCCACAGAACGCGAGAAATGGGGCACCCGATCCGTCCTACGACAGGAATCTATTTCGGCTGCGAGCTGGCGTTGCCCATGTCAAGGACTACTTTCCAGCTGCGATCTTTCTGTTTCTTCCAGATGCTGGTGTACTTGCCTTGATCGACGACGAGCTTGCCGTCTTTGTCTTTCGAACGAAACTCAAACGTGCCGTAGGTGTAACCAAGATCGCCCGACGCCGAAATGTCCGCGCCGACCGGAGCCCAGGTCAGGCTGTTGTTCTTGTCATCAAGAAATCCCATGCCCTTCGCAATGTTCACCTTGCCTTGAATGAGCGGAGCGCCGTTGGGCACCTCGACGGCATCGTCCGCATAGTACGACATGTATCCCGCGGAGCCTTTCTCGGCCGCGGCCTTCATGAACTCGCCTTCGAGTTGCTTCAGCGTCTCAGCCGTGGGCGGTGGCGGCGCCGAAGCTACGGGACGAGCCAGTGCAAGAACAATCAGGCCTGCGAAGAGCGCGGCAGCTACGAGAGACAAAAATGATTTCATGCAGCCTCCTGGAATGGCAGCGGATATTCTACCCCGCTGAACCGTTCACCACAGAGGACACTGAAGAGCACAGGGCAAGGCCTAGGCAGGACCAAGGTTGATTCATTGCTAATTGCTAGTTGCCAATGCTAACCGCGGAAAGAGTCTGCTTTCATTTGCCCAAATCAGGCTTAGGGGCAAGTTGTGCGGGGTTCGCGTTGGACACCGGAGCCTGCGCAGTTGTGCGCGCCTTCCCAGGATAGCGCTGCGTAAGAGGTATCGCCGGCGGCGGAAGTGTTGTCGTGGGCGTGCGCTCCGCCTCTGCCACTCTCAGCCGGAGCGCCAGCCATGCAACCACCGCTAACATTCCTATCCAACCCAGGCTGCGCACTACGGCGGCGATCTGGG
The DNA here is from genome assembly GCA_963846245.1 of uncultured Acidobacteriaceae bacterium. Lineage (GTDB taxonomy): Bacteria > Acidobacteriota > Terriglobia > Terriglobales > Acidobacteriaceae > Sulfotelmatobacter. The sequence goes on from CAWJVI010000004.1 coordinate 136,895, forward strand.
TGTCGTGGTCGAGGACGCCGAGGCTTGTGAAGATGGCATGGAAATCGTGCTCGGCGAAATCAGGATCGCCGGTGGTGACCAGGGGAAGGTCCATGGCGCGGGCGTCGGCCATATAGGTCGCGGTGTAGAGCCAGTTCTCAAAAAAGAAAAACGCGCAGAAAATAAATCCGGTGACCTGGCGCTGGCTGAAAAAATATGCAGCCAGAAGAAATGGGACCAGCCACTGCAGCAGCGTGCCTCCCCAAAGGCAGAGCGTAGGACCGAACCAGCGAAAGAGATTGTGCCCGCCTTCGTGGACGACCATGTTCGCCGCGTCGATGAATAGACCTTCGCCGTGGGCGCGGAAGGCGTAGATCAGGAATCCGGCATAGAAGACCAGCCAGGCAACGATTTCCGGACGAGAGACAGGCTTCCAGGGCTTGTCAGGCCAGAGTTGGTCGAAAATGGATTGCAGGTATTCGCGCATGGACAGTTTGATTTTAGGGCAGGAGTTCGGTGGGGAAAGGTTACGAACGTGCGGGCGTGGCGGGTCCAGGAAGCCAAGTCAGAAGTCAGATTGCAGACGTCAGATTTCAGATTGCAGATTGAAAATCTAAAATCTTAAATCCGCAATCTGGAATTGGTTCCTGGAGCGGGGTTGCAGGGATTCTTCGCTTCGCTCAGAATGACAGACCGAAGAGAGTTCGAAGTTTATTCGGAGGTTGGCTCGTTCTCATGACTAACAGCGATGGGTTGGGCACGGTCATCGTGACTGGCGCGAGCCGCGGGATTGGCGCGGCTGTCGCGCGGCTTGCGGCGGAGCGAGGGCATGGTGTCGCCGTCAATTTTGCGACGGGGACGGACGATGCTGCGGAAGTTGTGCGGCAGATTATTTCCGGCGGAGGACGCGCGGTTGCGATTCAGGCGGACGTTTCACGCGAAGAGGACGTGATGAGATTGTTCGTCACGGCGGAACGCGAGCTGGGACCGATCAGCGCATTGGTGAATAACGCGGCGATTACTGGCGGTTTCGCCCGCGTCGATTCTGTGAGCGCGAAGGTTTTGACTGAGGTGATGGCGGTGAATGTTTGCGGGAGCGATATTGTGCGCGCGGGAGGCGGTGCGGCGGATGTCCACGCGGCACGGCGGGAACGGTGGGGCGATTGTGAATATTTCATCTCTCGCCGCGCGCACGGGTTCGGCGGGCGAGTGGGTGCACTACGCGGCGTCGAAGGGCGCGATTGACAGCTTCACGATTGGATTGGCGCGGGAAGTGGCGACAGAAGGAATCCGGGTGAACGCCGTGGCTCCGGGACTGATCGATACCGGACTGCACGCCGCGAACGGTGAGCCGGGCCGTTTGCAGCGGCTGATGGGGACGATTCCGATGGGGCGAGCTGGTCTTCCGGCCGAGGTGGCGGAGGGAGTTTTGTGGCTGCTGTCTCCGGCGGCTTCTTATACTACGGGGGCGATTTTGGAGATGGGCGGCGGGCGGTGAAAGAACAGTGGTCAGGCGTCAGGCGTCAATTCATTCCGGTCGCCGCAGTGGGTCACTAGGTTTCTTTTTCCATTTTCTCACCACCGCCGAGGCTGCCCCACTCGTCGCGGTTTTCGAAGGGTGGGCACCACGGAGAGCCGCGACCTGGCGTTCTTGAGCCTGAGAGACTTAGTCCTTCAGCGGAACTGCAGCGCTGCCGTCGCGGCAGAACGTAGCTACTCGTTCCAGGTCGCCCGTCGCACTGGGAACGATCATGACTGGACCGTAACAAAAAATAGCGTGTCCGGTCGCAGCCAAATACCACTTCCCGCCTTTGGTGCGCTGCGTAATGTGGCTGGCAGGTTGGCGTGGAGCTTGCGGTGGCGCCAGTTTAGGGACTGGCAAACTGAACAACAAGGCTAGGGTCAGTGCCTTCATATATTCCAACTCCAGGGTCGAACTTCACAGAACCGCTTAGAACCGAACTACTTAGAACTGGACTTCAATTTCCACAGAACCGAACGAATCGAGCCGCAAATCAAATCGTTCTCAAAGCTCGCCGCTCGTCAGCCAAATCGGCCGACGGACGGGACGGAGCCTGAAACTGCGGCTCCGGCATCTTCGCCCCGCGGTTCTTAACGCGACCGCGCGGCGCTACCTGGGTTGACGGGATCTGGGTTGACGGGATTTGGGTTGACGGGGTCTTGCTCGACTGCATCTGGGCCGCAGGAGTCTGGCCCGACGAAGTCTGGGTTGCCGAAGTCTGGGTTGCCGAAGTCTGGGCTGACGGGGTACGAGTGTCAGGAACCTGCGCCTGGGTCGACGGAGTCTGGTCTGACGGAGTTGACTGAATCTGGTTTGACGGGTTGTGGCTTGGTCGCGCTTGCGATGCCAGAACATGCGGCGTATCGACGACGGCGCTTTCCTGTAGGGTGCGGCTTTTTACGGCCGCCAGTTCTGCGCTGTCGTGGTAAAGCTCGTGGATCAGGGCACGCTGCGACTCGATCGTCCGGCCTTGCTCGATGATCAGCATCGTCATGAGCCCGTAGGAGATAAGGAACAACACGACGAGCACTGGAAGCACATTGTGCTTCTTAGGCTGTACGGGAACCGCCGGAATGACGGTGGTGGCGATAGCAGCGTTACCGAACAAAGTAGTCAAGTGGCACCCCAATCAGTCCTGCTGTGACAGCAGGGTTACAGGAGAAATTGCAGCTTGCGCACCATAAGCACGACCTTCGCTAAATCATTGATAAAGCAAGGCTTACCTATGACTCACAGGCTCCTCCCGAATGGGGAATGTGCAATCTCATGCACATATTGAGCAACCGCGATTGGTTTTCGAGCGTTTTCCGCTCTTCTTGGGGGGTCGTGCAAAGTCGAAAGCCTTGCCCGGCGCGGCTTTCGACTCGATCGCGCTGCTCTGCTACTTTCTATGACTTTTTACTTCACGGCCATCAGCATTTTGGCGATCGTGGCCAGCTGCATGTTCGAAGTTCCCTCATAAATTTTGCCGATTTTCGCGTCGCGCCAGTACTTTTCGACCGGATAGTCCTTGGTAAACCCATAGCCGCCATAGACTTCAATGCATAACGAGGTCACACGTTCGGCCACTTGCGAAGCAAAAAGCTTAGTCATGGCCGCTTCCTTCACGAAATTCACGCCCGCATCTTTCATGCGCGCCGCGTTGTAGACCATCAGCCGCGCCGCCTCGATCTCGGTGGCCATCTGCGCGATCTGAAACTGGATGCCCTGGAATTCGGCGATGGCCTTGCCGAACTGTTTGCGCTCCTGCGCGTACTTGCAGGCAAACTCCCACGCTCCGCGGGCCAGGCCGATCATCTGCGCGCCGATTCCGATGCGCCCTTCGTTGAGCGTCTCAATGGCGATCTTGTATCCTTTGCCGGGTTCGCCCAGCACGTTCTTTTAGGTACGCGGCAGTCTTCCAGGATCAGTTCGCAGGTGGAGGACGCGCGGATGCCCAGCTTGTCTTCTTTCTTGCCGACGGTGAGTCCGGGGAAAGTTTTTTCGATCAGGAAGGCCGTAATGCCTTTGTATCCGGCGCCGGGATCGATGGTCGCAAAGAGCACGAACAGTCCCGCCTCTTTGCTATTGGTGATCCACAGCTTGCGGCCGTTCAGCACGTAGTCGCTGCCCTTGAGTTCGGCGCGCGTCTGCAGCGCAAACGCGTCGGAGCCCGAACCGGCTTCGCTCAGCGCATAGGCTCCGACGAACTCGGTTGCCATCTTCGGCAGGTAGCGCTTCTTCTGCTCGTCATTGCCCCAGCGCAGCAGCGCGTTATTGACCAGCGTGTTCTGCACATCGACGATCACGCCCGCCGAAGCATCCACGCGCGACAACTCTTCCACCGCCAGAATCGCTTCGAAAAACTTCGCCCCGCCCCCGCCGTATTGTTCGGGGATCTCAATCCCCATCAACCCGAGCTGAAAGAATTGGTGGATGAGGTCTTTGTCAAAGATTCCCTTCTCGTCCATCTCTTTAACCAGCGGGCGAAGTTTTTCGTCCGCAAAACGCCGGATGTTGTCGCGGAAAAGAATTTCATCTTCGGAGAGCGTAGTCAGAGGAGCGGGAACGGCAGCTTGCAGCGTAGCTTCGGGCATGGCAAGACCCTTCAATCGTCAGGATGGCAGACTGTTGATTTTAACATTGGCCGGTGGCCCAGCCGTTGCGAGCTTGCCTATGCCACCACACCTGAGGGTGCCCCGTCCTTGCGCATTTTGCAAGGGCGGGTAACGATGCTGCCAGCACAAGATGCGTTGACTTCCGCTGCCAGCGTTCGTGATCCCGCCCCTTCGGCTCCGCTCAGGGCAGGCTCTTCGCAAAGAGCGCGAAGAACGGGGCACCCTTGCGTTGCTGATGCCTGCGAGATCGAGAGCCTGGGCCGCCCGCCTTCTTGTTCCCTATGACACAGGAACAGTAGAAGCTTCCCTCTCGACTCACTCTCAAGGCCCTCAGCGATTTGCTGGGGGCTTTTCTTTGCTCTCCGGTGTGATCTCGTCCGGATAAACCATTCCGGTTAAGCAATCTTTGGTATTGCTTCCACAGACTGCTTGCAGTGTGATTGCTGTGTAATTCAGGTCGGACGGACGTCCGTGTATTACGATGCACGCCCTTTCTTGGGGATGCGCGTGAGGATTTCGGCACTCTGGAATGGGGTGGTCAACGATGTCAAAAGCGTATGTCGTGAATGGCCTTAACCTCTGACATGTGGCATTTTCCGCGTTACAAGTCAGTATCCAATTAACAAGCTTGCCGCTCTTCTTCACAGTGTACGCGCGGGCTTCACAGGTTCGGGAATCATTGGCAACGCATGACGTTGGATCACTGGCGTCATAACACGATGTTGGATCGCTACAGCCCGACTCTCTAATGCTGATTTTTAGCTGCGTCTGCGCCTGCCCGCTCACGCATAAGAGCAACAGGCAGAGGAATTTCATGGCTCTATTTCCGATTTGCTTTCTTCGCCTGGCAGCCCTAGTTTTCATGCGGACCTACTCACCTGAAAGGGAGACTGAACCATCACGGGTTTAGTTTGCCTGGGGTACTCTCGGTACCACATCGTTTCGAGCAAGGTCTCTTCAGAACCGAACAGCGAAAAAGCATTCAGGTTGTAGTCGCTCAGTATCCCAAGGACTTTGTCGCGCTCGCTCGAGGGAATGTCGAACTTCCAGACAAGGTCTTGGTCTTGGCTGGGGCGTCTGTTCTCGAATACTTTCTCGTGTGAATCGAAGCGCCACTGGGCATCCCACTCAACAAAGTTTCCACAGAGTGTGTATTCGGACCGCTGGCGGAAGTGCCTGTGGTGAGTGTGAACGTAATGCCCCAGCGGAAGGATCATCGGCTTGTATAGCGTGCCTCCTGAGAGCGCGCCCGCGCAATAAGCGTAAATCGACCGCTTTGCTGTCGAAGACTCCTTCTGGAAGGCGAAGAAGGCCGCTACATATGGCGATTCCGACCAGTCGAGCAGAGGTGAGGGGAAACCAAGTTGCCGCAGGTGAGCCATGTAGCTATAGAGGGGTAGGTCGGGAAACTCCCTCGGGAACTTGTACATCAAATCCTTATCGAAGAAACTGTGCGCAATATCTTGGCGGCGATCCGGCACATCTACGCCGGAGAACGATTTGACCTCGGGTCCGATGCCGCCGGTTATCATGTCGTAGTAGCCTAGAAACGTCATCCCTTCCTTCTTCGTGTGTCGTTCGAGCGTCGTCTCCAAGTGCCACTCGGAGTTACCTTGACCACGAAAGAGCAACGGCGCCGATTCCCTGCGATTTTCTGCTCGCAGCGTCTTGAGCTTCTCCTCGAAATCTTCCCAACTCTCTGTCTCGATAGCATCCATGTGCTTAACCTCCACCCCTCACAGCATGGTACGCACCCCTCACAGCATGGTACGCCTTTCGCTCGTTGTATCAACGTATAGGCGGGTGGCCCACTCAAGCCCGGTTTTGGCTTGAGTGGGGATGTTCACACGTCACAGACATAGTCCTGATTAACGAACTAGATTGTCCTCATGGCGGGTGACTCAGCCCTTCTATCAGCGGCACCACGAACGAGGGTGCCCCATCCCTTCGACTCCGCTCAGGGCAGGCTCTTGCGTAGTTTGCAAGGGTGGGAATCTCGGACGCTTCACTCTTGGGGTTTGGATTTCGCGGTCGAGGTCCGTGCTGCCCACCCTTTCGCAAAGGACGCGAAAGGATGGGGCACCCATTGCGTTGCTGATGCCTCTGAGATCAAAAGCATCGGGCGCGTGGGCTGGCCTTCCTGCGTCTTCTTTCCCGTTCCGGAACGGCGGGTGCCCCGTCCTTGCGTTTTTTGCAAGGGCGGGAGGCGATGCTGCTTGTACCATTTCGTTGGTCATGCCCAGCGGCTTGCATCGCACCTACGGCGCTCATCACCTGCACTTTATTACCTGCTCGTGCTATGGTCGATTGCCTTTCCTTAGCACCGCCCGCAGCCGGGATCGCTTCCTGGCGATTCTGGAACAGGTCCGCCAACGCTATCGCTTCGTGGTCGCGGGCTACGTTGTCATGCCGGAACACGTTCACCTACTGTTGACGGAACCCGAAGTCGGAACTCCCTCGACCGTGATGCAGGTATTGAAGCAGCGCACCGCCCACGCCCTGTTGCCGAAGAAAAAACGAGTGGACCCGCGGCAGCGCGACTTATTCCGCGACGCGGCGACGCGGCGCGCCTTCTGGCAGGCGCGCTTCTACGATTTCAATGTTTGGACGACGAAGAAGCGAGTAGAAAAACTGAGGTACATGCATCGGAATCCGGTTAAACGCGGGCTAGTCGAGTTGCCGGAGCAATGGCGCTGGAGCAGCTATCGGTTCTATCTGCTGGGCGAAACGGCTCCGGTACGCTTGGATGAGGGATGGACAAAGATTTCGTTTCGAGAACGAGTAGCGTAAAACTCCCTCGGCGCGAGCGTCCGTGGGACCCGCCCTTCGCAAAGGGCGCGAAGGACGGGGCACCCACTATGTTGCCGATCCCAATGAGATCAAAAGCTTGAACCACCCTGCCGTTTTCGTCGCACTCACTAGGGGGGCTTGAGCGGGCCACCCACTTCTTTCCTCGCGCCGAACATTTGGCGAAAGTCCAGGAAAGCTCGGCCGTAAACCCCAACGGGACAAGCCTTTAGCTGTGCATACAAAACCGCCAGTACAAAACGTTCCTGCAGGAACACTTCTCCACTTTGCATGCGTCCTACGGATTGTTCTCGCTAGACGCTCAGCGAGCCGCGGAAGCCGCGGGCGGCGTAGTAGGATTCTGCGCCGTTGTGATAGACGAAGACGGTGTCGAAGCGGCGATCACCGAAGAGCGCGCCGCCGAGGTCTCTGATCCGGGAAGGGGTTTGCAGCCAGCTCGAGGTTTTTGTGTCGAACTCGCCGAGGGTTTGCAGCTTCCGATATTGTTCTTCGGTTAAGAGCTCGATGCCCATGGCGGCCGCTGCATCTGCGGCGTTATCTTTCGGTTTATTTTCTTTCCTGGATTGCAGCGCTTCACCGTCGTAGCAAAAACTTCTGCGGGCTTTCGGACTCTCCGCTGCACAGTCGTAGAAAATGTACTCGCCCGACTTTTTGTTGTGATCGACAACGTCCGGTTCACCGCCAGTCGTTTCCATTTCACTGAGTGAAAGCAATTTTCCAGTGTTAGCTTCGAGCCGGGCTTGGACTTTGGCCCATTCAAGGCCGGGATGGCGGTTCATGTTTTTCTGAAAACGTATTTCTAATGCTTTGAGTAGTTGTTCACGCTGTTCCCGTGTCAACTCTTTCTTAATGCTCTTATCGGTCTTCGATGGCTTGGGCATAGTTTTGCGATTCCTCGATTCACGATTTTTGGGACGCCTGGGGCGGCCAGTTGGGGGCTTTCACGCCGAACTGTTCGGCGTACTCGGCGTTCAGGCGCTGCCAGCCGGCGAACTTGGTGGCATCGCCGCCAGCGATGCGGCCGATGGGAGTTCCGCTGAGCAGGCGATCCAGAACGTCGAAAGAAATGTGCCACCCGGCAGCACCCATGGAGATGAAGCGGCGATCGATCTTCGCCCACAGCGTGAGGCGCGTGCCAGAGCCAGAGGCTTCGAGTTCCCAACGCGTATCGCCGTATTCGAGCGCCCTGAGAGCTTCGACTCGGGTTACTTTTGTTTCGATCGGCGTGGGGTTTCCCACCCAAGTAAGGTTCACCGTTCCGACCGCGCCAAGGCTGCCATCGGTCACGAAGGGAGCCCACTCGCGCAGCTGCGCCGGGTCGATCAGCGCCTGCCAGACTTTTTCCGGCGAGTGGCGCAGTTCGCGGACGAGAATGAGCGTCCACTTGTCTCCGTCTTCTTTCACTGCCCTCGCCAGGTTGGCGGGGCCCGGTTCGTACGGCTGAGGTTCGGTCATTTTCTTTTCCTCAAGTCTTACCAGCGTGCCGGCTGGTGAGATGAACTTCGCGATCCTGACGAACAACGATCCTCACGAGCTACCGCGACGTGCGTGTGGTTCTTGCCGCGCCCCAGTCGAACTCAGATCAAGTTGAACACGGTCCGAACCACATCGGGCACGATGCTATGGAGTATGAGGGGAATCACAATCCGTACAATCGGATATGCGACCACCACCGCAGTGACCGCCGCCAGCGCCGATGTTTTGGCCGAGAGGTGGCGTTCGAGAGCATCCACGCGAGTCGACCAGATCCGGAAGAGTTGCACAGTGCTGGCCGGACCCGGTGTGTAATGTTCGCGATAGTTCATCTTCTTCTCCTGCTCGACGCGCGTGCTACCAGCGCTTCAGTTGGGTTAGCTGAATCAGGTTACCGCAGGTGTCGTTCAGCATGGCGATGGTCGAGCCGTGCGTGTCGGTGGGCGGCATGGTGAAGACGGCGCCGCGCGCCTTGATCCGTTCGTGGTCGGCCTTGACGTCGTCGGTGAAGAAGTTGGCCGCGGGCTGGTTCTGTTGAAAGATTGCCTGCTGATACGTTTTGGCTGCGGGGTTGTTGTTCAGCGCGAGTTGCAGCTCAGTGCCTTCCGGCTCCTCGGGCGAGGCCACGGTCAGCCAGCGATAGGGGCCATTACTGAAATCGGCCTTCTTGGTGAAGCCCAGTACCTCCGTATAGAAGTGCAGGGCCTTGGTTTGGTCGTCCACGTATAAGCTCATCACTTTGATTTTCATTTCATTTCTCCTTTATCTCGTTCGCGGTTTGGGCCGCGTTGGATTCCTGCTTGTGTTCTTTTTTGTCGCTGCGTTTTTCTTTGGTGGTGCCGATCCATGCGGAGGTTGATTCATGCGGTCCTGATCCTTATCCATGCGGTTGAGGTGGCGTTCGAGAGCATCGAGGTGAGCGGACCAGAAGCGGCGGAACTGAGCGAGCCAGGTGTCCATCTGCTGAAATGGTTCAGGTTTCAGCCGGTAGAGACGGCGCTGTGCGTCCACGGTGGACTCGACGAAGCCGGCGTCGCGCAGGACTCGCAGGTGCTTGGAGACGGTCGGCTGCGTCATATGAAGCTGACGCTCGATCTCTCCTACTGACTGTTGGGACGAGGCCAGGAGGCTGAGGATCGCTCGGCGGTTCGGCTCGGCAATGATTTCGAATACGGATTCCACTCTTTGTATATACTCTATGTCGCATATACGTGTCAAGGTATATTATGACACAAGTGAATGAGCGGGGATCGGAGAACGAGATGCGGGCGGCGAAGGCCACGGTCTAGGAGCAGGGGTCAGTGAGTAGGGGGCAGGGGTCAGTTCAACCTGAGGCTGCTTAGCTGCTGCGCTTGTAGACCAGCTTCAGGCCGTCGGCCTGGAGGATGCGCTGGATCTGGGTGCGGGCGTGGACGGACCACGGGCCTGCGGTGTCGAGCTTTACATAGGCTTGCCAGTGTTTGAGGGCCTTGCGCGGCTCGCGCAGTTTTTCGAAGGCCAAGGCCAGATTGTAATGCGCGTCGGCGTAGGTGGGAGCTAACTGCAACGCCGTCTTGTAGGTCTGGATGGCTTCGTGCACGCGACCGGTTTCGTCGAGGACGTTGCCGAGATCGAAATAGGCGAGGGCGTAGCGGGGATCGGCTTCGAGGGCGGAGCGGTAATGTTTTTCCGCGAGGTTGAAATCCTGGCGGTTGTAGTAGAGCGTGCCCAGGTTGATGTGAGCGGCGGCGTGCATCGGCTCGATATCGAGGACGCGCTGGTAGGCGGCGATGGCTTCGGTTTGGGTGTTGGGGTCTTCTTCGAGCGCGATGCCGCGGGCAAACCAGCTGGCGGCTTCGTCTTCGCGGGGATGCGGATCGGATCTTCGGACGGGCGTGCTGGTGATGATTTTTTCGCGGGTGGAGAAGTCCATTACGAACTGGCCGGCGATGGGCTCCAGCAGTTTGCCTTCGTGGCGGAAGGCTACGCGGTGATTATTGGTGGAAGATGCGCCGGATTCCTGCAGAGGATTTTCCACGCCGGCGACGCGCTTGCGCATGGCCTCGAGTGACTGGCGGATGACCGCGGGACGCACGCTCATGGCGCAGAGGTCGCGCACTTTCTTGATTTCGAGAAGGTCGGAAAATGAATAGGCTTCGGAAGACGCTACCAAGCCGGCTCGCTCCCAGTTCGCCAACTGGCGCGGGCTGATGTGAAGAATTCTGAGTAGATCGGTTCGGCTATACACGGTGTCCTGCAACGTCCTTGCGATGCAGCTGCGGAGCGCAGGGACGCTCCGCGTAATTATGCGCAAATCGCGCGCCGAACGCAACCGCGAACCTGTTGGTAAACTGTGGAGAACCTGGTTGATTCACATGCAGCGGGAATGGTGCAAGTGGGCATCCTAAGGCGGCAGGCGTTGGCTGGCACTCCGCAGCTGTAGAGACTGAGATCCCTCCGCCGCGATGAAAAACGCGGTCGTTCGGGATGACAAGGGTGAATCGTCCAGATTCCATTCGGCTTCACCTTATCGCAGCGCTGGAAGCGCTGCGCCACCCAAAACCGGGGCCTTCCGCCACCTGCAACCGGAGTTCGGCAAACTATTACACCGTCACGACTGCTTTTTGGTACTCCTCGTAGGTTCCCTTGAAGTCGGTGATCTTGTGGTCGGTTTCGAAGTGCCAGATGCGAGTGGCCACTTCGTCGATCAGGTCGTGATCGTGAGTCACGAGGAAGACCGTTCCTTGATAACGCTGCAGGGAGATGTTGAGGGCATTGATGGCTTCGAGATCCAAGTGGTTGGTGGGTTCGTCGAGGACGAGCACGTTCGGCTTCTGCAGCATGAGCTTGCAGAAGAGGATGCGCGCGGCTTCGCCGCCGGAAAGCACGCTGGTGGACTTCGTCGCTTCTTCGCGGGCGAACAGCATCTGCCCGAGCAGTCCGCGAATTTCTTCGCTGACGGCTTGCGGAGCCCACTGATGGAGCCAGTCGAGCACGGTCATGCCGCCTTCGATGAGGCTGCGGTGGTCCTGGGCGAAATATCCGATGGAGGCTTCGTGTCCCCAGACGACTTTGCCGGCGTCGACGAACGGGCCTGCGTAGCCGCTGACTTTGCGCAACTCGGCTTCGGGCGTGGTAGGAGAATTCGCGAGCAGGGCGTTTATTAGCGTGGTCTTCCCTGCTCCGTTGCGGCCCATCAAGGCGATTTTTTCTCCGCGGAGGATGCTGGCGGTGAAATCGCGAATGACTTTCTTGTCGTCGTAAGCCTTGGCCAGATGCTCGACTTCGAGAATGTGCTTGCCGGACGGGCGCTTCTGCTCGAACTTGATGAAGGGACGCTGAATGTTCGAGCGGGCGAGTTCGGTCACCTGCAGGCGTTCCACTTCTTTGCGGCGAGACTGCACCTGGCTTGAGCGCGTGCCCGCGGCAAATCTCTGGATGAATTCGTTTAGCTGGGCGATTTTTTTTTCGCGCTGCGCGTTGGCTGATTCGATCTGCGAGCGGACTTGTGTTTTGGCGACCACCATGTCGTCATAGGTTCCGGTGTAGGTGATGATGGTCTCGTAATCGATGTCGGCGATATGGGTGCAAATGCTGTTGAGAAAATGGCGGTCGTGCGAGATGGTGATGACTACGCCGTCGTAGACGTTGAGAAATCCCTGCAGCCAGTGGATCGAATCCAAGTCGAGGTTGTTGGTGGGTTCGTCGAGCAGCAGGGCTTGCGGATGGCCGAACAGCGCTTGCGCCAGCAGTACACGGACTTTTTGTCCGCCTTGCAGTTCGCTCATTTTGCGGGCGTGCAGCTCGTCGGCGATGTCCAGACCTTGGAGCAAAATCGCAGCATCGCTCTCGGCGGTGTAGCCGTCTTCTTCGCCGACAATGCCTTCGAGTTCGCCGAGCTTCATGCCGTCTTCGTCGGTCATGTCGTGCTTGGAATAGATGGCGTCGCGCTCCTGGATGGCGTTCCAGAGGCGTTTGTTGCCCATGATGACGGTGTCGATCACGCCGAAGGCGTCGAAGGCGAATTGGTCCTGGCTTAAGACGCCGACCTTTCGGGGACGCACGACTGTGCCTTTTTGCGGCTCGAGTTCGCCGCTGAGCAGTTTCATGAATGTGGACTTGCCGGAGCCGTTGGGTCCGGTGAGGCCATAGCGCTTGCCCGGCGTGAACGCCGTGGAGACTTCTTCAAACAGTATTTTGGCGCCGTAGCGCATGGACACATTGCTGACTGAAAGCATGGTTTCTGGTTTCTCTTCTTTGGCTTCTTCGGGGAAGCTCAGGACCTGCGGGGAATTTCCGCCAAAACGGTACGCAGCTGGTGTTACTAGAATATCATGCGGCGCTTTACTGGCGGCGGAATTACCCGACCTGGATCAGCTGGCCGCTGGCGATTGACGCCAGCGCGTGCAGGGTCGCCGGCATATGAACGATCAGGTCATTCAGCCTTGGCGGATGCGCGCGAACTAACTTGTCGAAGCAGCGGCTTTCAGTTCAAGGGTTTCGGATTCGTGGTGCCATCGATCAACTGTTGCACCGGAGCGGCCACCATGAGCAGCAAGTCTGCTTGGCGTTTTTTCGCGCTCTCGATCGTCGCTGATTGCTGGGTTTTCCACGAATCTGGGACGGGTTGGGATTTGTCGAGATAGTCGAGGGCTTGCAGGCCGATGGCACCCAGAGCGGAAAGATTGGCAGACAATGGCGCCACTTCCTGCAGCAGAAATGATTGGTCGAGAAGCTTGTGAAGTTTCGCGTCGTTGTCGCGCCAGGTGGTGAGATAGGCTCTGATCTGCGCTTCGGATGCCTGATCTTTGTTGCCGCTTTGCACGAACGCCTGCACGAGGTTGCTGAAATTTCGCGCAACGTCACTCTCGGGATAGACGGCGTCGATCATGCGATTGAGGGGCGCGTGAAAGTCGATGGGGCCTTTCGCATCATCCCAGCGGTCGTAGTCTTTGACGGGCTCGACTACGCCGGCTAAGACGCGCAGGGCGGAAATATCTTCCGAGCCTGCCATGCGCTGCAGCATGTGCGTGCGCGCCGATCGGTGAGTCAGGCCCAACCACTCGAGCTGAAGGCTGACGGCGTTGAGTCTGGTATACATCGAATCGACATCGGTGACCTGCTGCGGAGACCACAGGCGCTCGGCGATTGCAGCGTTGCGCGGCCAGATATGGGAATCGATGTTTTCGGGCGTGACCCACTCGGCCCACTGGCAGGCTTCGCCGCCGAGGATGAGCTTCTGTTCTTCGGGAGTCAGATTCGCGGCCTCACCACTCATGGGATCGACGGCGTAGTGGCGCGACGCGGGCCACATCAGGTCGAGATAGTAGCCGAACGAAAGCAGGCCGCTGTAGCCCTGTTTCGCGGCCTCGGCCAGCGACTTCTGTCCGCGCCAGGATTGCACGGTGATCGTCTTCGGCAAATCGGGATGCAGGATTTCGTCCCATCCGATCATCGTTTTGTGATTCTTGGCCACGATCTTTTGCAGGCGTTGATTGAAGTACGCCTGCAGGTCCTGATTGTTCTTCAGGTTGTGGGCGTGGATGAAGGCCTGGATTTTCGGATTGGCGTTCCACTGCTTGCCGTCGACTTCGTCTCCGCCAATGTGGAAATAGGCGTCGGGGAAGAGCTTCGCCATTTCGGCGATGAATTTTTCCAGGAATTTATAGGTCGACTCCTCGGTCGGATTCATGATGGGGTCGATGCCGCCGCCCTCGAGCGTGTAGGGGCCCGTCCCGCTGGATAATTCAGGATAGCCGAGGAACCAGGAGCGGCTGTGGCCGGGAATGTCGAACTCGGGCATCACGCGAATGCCGCGATCGTGGGCGTAGGCGATGAACTCGCGGATTTCGTCCTGCGTGTAATACATGCCGTCGGAGCCCATGCCGGTGAGCTTGGGAAATTTCTTGCTCTCGACGCGGAATCCCTGGTCGTCGGAAAGGTGCCAGTGCATAACGTTCATCTTGACCGCGGCCATGGCGTCGAGGTTGCGCTTGAGCACGTCGATGGGGATGAAGTGGCGGCTGACGTCGAACATCAGACCGCGCCACGGGAAGCGCGGCTGGTCTTTGATGGTGACAGCGGGAACGGAGAATCCGGTGGCGGAGGGTTGCACCAGCTGCAGGAAAGTCTGGAGGCCGTGCAAGATGCCCAGCGGAGTTGGAGCAGAGAGCTTCGCGCCAGAATCGCTGACCGTCAGCTCGTAGGATTCATCTTCGCCGAGCTTTTGGACTGCTTCCCGGCCGTGGTCGGCGTGGATTTGCAGGGACGCGGCGGCACCGGGCTTGGGGCGGAACGGGATTCCGGTCTGCTTTGAAAGTTGAGACTGGAACCTGCGCACGCCGCCGTCCAGCGATGCATCGTGAAAACCCGTGACCGCGACCGAAAATGATTGGTCGATGAGCAACTGGCCGGCGCCTGGCTGGACGCTGGCGGGCAGGGGCATTAGGTTGAGTGGGGGTCGGGATTGGGCAGAGGCGAAGGCCGACAGAAGAACAATTGCCAGAAGAGCGACGAAGTTTCGCATAACGAAGTTTCGCATGATTGGGTTTCGCATGATCGTCCGAAAAGAATGTATCAGGTTTCGCGTCCGGATTGACTGTCGCGGGTCGAAGCGATGACTTCGCTGGCGCGTTCTCCGGATCATTCCTCGGCTTCCGCCCAGGGATTCACAACTGGAACCGAGATATCGGCAAAGTGCGCCATGTTGCGCGTGGCCAACGTAGCGCGGTGGGCAAGGACGATGCCGGCGATCATGGTATCGCGCAAATCGCCGGGGCGGCCGCTCCGCTGACGTGAGGCCATCAGGCCGGCAGCGTGCTGCGCCGCAGCAAGATCGAAGGGCGCGACTCGCTGGCTGATCTTGTCAAGGAGTCCTTCGAAGGCCTGGATGAGTGCCGATCGCCGCTTCCCTGGCACCATGATCTGCAATCCGAACCGCACTTCGAGAACGGTGATGGAAGTCGTCCAGATGGATGTCCGAGGCTGCTGGTCGAGCCACGCGACGACGTTCGCGTCGGGCGACTGCTGCATCAATGCCGAAAGCACATTGGTATCAAGAATGGTCACACGCTGCGTCTAGCTGAAGCTCCTATAGCTCTCTTACGCAGGGCGAGTCCGGAGGTCTTTGAGTCCATCATTCGAACGATGGAACATTGATCGCGTGTCCCCGCAGCTCCGGAAGATCGAAATCGATCCCAACTTTGGCGAAGAGGGCTGCAATCTCCCGACCCAGTCCGCGCGCTGGAACTTCCTCTTCGTGTACCGCGGCGCGAAGAATGTCCCGAACCTCTTCTTCCATGCTGCGCCCATTGCGCACGGCGCGACGCTTCAGCTGCGTCTTGACTCCGTTCTCAATATTGCGGACCACGAATTGCGCCATAATCGCCCCCCCCCCGTAAGTTGATATCATGATATCACATCGAGCTGGGTTTGGACTGAGTTCTTTCGATGCAACAGCGCACCTGCAAGCTATTTGGAATCACAATTTTACCGAGGGTCCGACATGCCACGCCGGGAGCCGTTAGTGTCCTCCGCCAAGTTCGCGGACGATTGCGCCTACGAATTGTTTGGCGTCGCCGAAGAGCATCAGGGTGCGGTCGAAATAATAGAGCGGGTTGTCGATGCCGGCGAAGCCGGGGCTCATGCCGCGTTTGATGACCATGACGGTGTGGGCTTTGTCGACGTCGAGGATGGGCATGCCGAAGATGGGGCTGGATTGGTCGGTGCGCGCGGCGGGGTTTGTGACATCGTTGGCGCCGATGACGAGGGCGACGTCGGTTTGCGGGAAGTCGCCGTTGATTTCGTCCATTTCGATGAGGCGGTCGTAGGGAATGTCGGCTTCGGCGAGCAGGACGTTCATGTGGCCGGGCATGCGTCCGGCAACGGGATGGATGGCGAAACGGACTTCGACGCCTTTTTTGGTGAGCACGTCGTAGAGTTCGCGAACTTTGTGCTGCGCCTGCGCGACGGCCATGCCGTAGCCGGGGACGATGACAACTTTGTTTGCAGCGGCAAGAATCGCGGCGGCTTCTTCGGGAGTGGCGCTGCGAACGGGCTTGGCTTCTGCTCCACCGGCGGCGGAGGCCTGGACCTGGCCGAAAGCTCCGAAGAGGACGTTGGTGAACGAACGGTTCATCGCCTTCGACATGATGACGGAGAGGATGAGGCCGGAAGATCCATCGAGCGCGCCGGCGATGATCAAGAGTTTGTTGTTGAGCACGAATCCCATGGCGGCGGCGGAGAGTCCGGCATAGGAATTCAAGAGGGAGATAACTGTCGGCATGTCGGCGCCACCGATTGGGATCACGAGCAGTACGCCGAAGATCAGGGAGACGCCAACGATGAGCGGGAAGAGCTGCTTCGTCTCCGGATGCAGTACGAGGTAAATCGCGCTGCCGACGGCGACGATGAACAGCAGGAGGTTGACGAGATTTTGGCCTTTGTAAGTGATGGGACGCTGGGGAAGGATCTCCTGCAGTTTTCCTGCGGCCATCAGACTGCCGGTGAAAGTCAGGCCGCCGAGGATGACTTCCATGGAGAGCACCGACATCATGAACTTGGGAACATTGGGAGTGCGCAGGTAAAACTCAGCGGTGCCGACCAGCGTTACGCACAGTGCGCCGAACGCGTGGCTGAGAGCGGTTCGCTGCGGGACGGCGGTCATTTGCACCATGCCGAGCGGAACGCCGATGCCGCTGCCGAGCACGAGCGCGATGACGATCCACTTATAGTCGACGATGCCGTGGTGGAGAAGCGTGCCGGCGATGGCGAGCACCATGCCGATCTCACCGGCCCAGATGCCGTGGCGGGCGGTGGTGGGCGAACTCATCCACTTCAGCGACAGAATGAACAGTGCGCTGGCGATGAGGTAGATGACTTCGATTGCGGTTTGGCTTGCGGCGAACTCGGTCATGTCAGCTTTGGTCAGTCTTGCTCTAAGTCAGTTTGCTTCGGATCAGTTTCGTCTCGAAGTGGGCTATTTTTTTACAGGACGGCTGGTCTTGAACATTTTGAGCATGCGGTCGGTGATGAGGAATCCGCCGACCACGTTGCTGGTGGCGGCGACGATGGCGATGACTCCCAAGACGGTCGCGAAGGTGCTCTTCTTTTCGCCGACCAGCACGATTGCGCCGACCACCGCGATGGCATCGAGCGCGTTGGTCAGCGACATCAGCGGGGTGTGGAGTAACGGCGAGACGTGACGGATGACTTCGAATCCGATGAATGCCGCCAGCATGAAGACGAAGAGTGCGTCGATCAGATTGGAACCCATGTGTTGACTCCGGTTCTCAGTTCTCGGTTCTCGGTTCTCAGTTTTCGGCTTCCCTTTAGTTTTGTCATCCTGAGCGGAGTGGCTGCTCCGCGAAGTGGAGTGGCTGCGGAGCCGAAGGATCCCTACGCCCACGAATGCTGGTCGTAAGGTAGGGATCCTTCGACTGCGTAAGAGTTCGCTTCGCGAATTCTTACTTCGCTCAGGATGACAATCTTTGAAAGAGCCTACAACGGCGCGGTCTCGAAACCCGCCGTCTCAAAGCAAACTACTTCTCATTGCGTGAACTTCTGTCGCGTGAACTTCTATCCGCCTGCTGGCGCTAACGCCGGCAGCTTGAAAAATTCTCGGACGCGGGCGTTCACGACTTCGCCGCCCTGCGTGACCATGGTCTCGCGGATGATTTCGTCTTGCATGTTTAGTTGCAGTTTGCCGTCTTTCATCAGGTACGTCAAAAATGTGGTGACGTTGCGGGCGTACATCTGGCTGGCGTGATAGGGGACGCTGCTGGCCAGATTGATTGCGCCGATGATCGAGACGCCGTGCTCTTTGACGGTTTCTCCGGTGCGGGTGAGTTCGCAGTTTCCGCCGCGTTCGGAGGCGAGGTCGACGATCACCGAACCGGGCGCCATTCCCTTCACCATATCTGCGGTGATGAGCACCGGAGATTTCTTGCCCGGAATCACGGCGGCGGTGATGACGACGTCACTCTCGGCGACTACGCGAGTGAGAAGTTCGCGCTGGCGGGCGTAGAAAGTTTCGTCCTGGGCGGTACCGTAGCCGCGAGCGTCCTGGGCGTTCTGGGCTTCGATGGGGAGTTCGACGAAGCGTCCGCCGAGGCTCTGGACCTGTTCTTTGGCGGCGGGACGCATGTCATAGGCAGACGAAACGGCGCCCAGGCGGCGGGCGGTGGCGATGGCTTGCAGGCCGGCCACTCCGGCGCCGATGACGAAGACGCGTGCTGGCGTGATGGTGCCGGCGGCCGTGGTCATCATGGGGAAGATTCGAAGCGATGTCTCGGCGGCGAGCAGGACCGCTTTGTAGCCGCAGATTGTGCCCATGGAGGAAAGCACGTCCATGCTCTGGGCGCGGGTGGTGCGGGGCATCAGTTCGACCGAGAAGGAGGTGACTCCGGCTTGAGCGATTTGCTGCACGATTTCGGCGGAGCCCATGGGGCGTAGGAAGCCGATGAGAGCCTGGCCGCGGCGAAGAAGCGGAAGATCGGCCTTGCCGGTTACGTCGTTCGAGCCGTAGCAAAGGACTTGCACGATTACGTCTGCACTGCTGAATACGGCGGCGCGATCGGGCAGAATCTTGGCGCCTTTTTCGACATAGAGAGCGTCCGGATAGCCGGCGGCTTCTCCGGCGCCCGATTCGATCACAACTTCCAATCCGGCTTTGGCGAGATTCGGAATTACGACGGGAACCAAAGCCACGCGACGCTCGCCCGGGTAACTTTCTTTTGGCACTCCAACAATCACGCGGCGTTGATCCTTTCGATTGAGAAACAGTAACAGATTGGCAAAGGCCTGAGAAGATGGGCGGCGAGAGCGATTTGACCACTAAGGGGACTAAGGTGCACGAAGGAAAACCTTTCCTGTATTCGTTTTGGAAATGTTGGGACTTGATGTTAAGTTTAACGACTCAGCGCGACAGCGCGGATCGATCCGGCGAGTTAAGCTCACATGACTTCTGAACTTCGAGAATGGCTCAATCTCATCATCCGGTGGTTCCATGTGTTCGCGGGCATCATGTGGGTTGGGCAGACTTACTACTTCACGTGGCTCGATGGACAATTCGGAAAACTGGGGAAGAAAACAGCGGACGGCGGAACGCCTCCTCAAGTTTGGATGGTGCATAGCGGCGGGTTCTACACGGTAGAAAAGAAAAGTTCTCTGAGTGTCGGAGCCGAGCAGGTGCGGTGGTTTCGGTGGGAAGCGCTGATGACGTGGCTGAGCGGAGTGGCTCTGCTTTTCCTGGTCTATTACTCGAGCAGCGGACTTATCGACCCAGACGTTGCGGATATTTCTCAGGGGCGCGGGATCGCCATTGGGTTGTCCGTTCTTGTGGGCGGATGGCTAATTTACGATCTGGCGCTGAAGTCGCCGCTGGGTAAATCGGAATCTGGATTCGCGGTGTTTGCGGTTCTCATGATCGCTGCGGTCTCGTGGGGATTGCTTCATGTATTCAGTGGGCGGGCTGCCTATATTCACGTGGGCGCGATGATGGGGACGATCATGACGTTGAATGTATGGATGCGGATTCTTCCGGCGCAACGCAAGATGATTGCAGCCGCGGCGGCCGGCGACAAGTTTGACGCGGCGCTGGGCGCACAGGCCAAGTTGCGATCGAAACAAAATACGTTCATGGCCGTACCTGTCGTTTTCATGATGATCAGCAATCATTTCCCGGTGGCGACTTACGGGAATACGCATAATTGGGCGGTGCTGATCGCGCTGGTTGTGGGCGGGTTCGTGGCTGCGGCGATTATCCGCAAGGCTTGAAGTTTCTGGTGGCGATAACTGGTTGCGACAAAAACATGGTTGAACTCGATTACGCGGCGATGCTGGCGGTGGCGCTTGCGGAAGCGCGTAAGGGGCTAGCGGAGGGCGGAATCCCAATTGGCGCCGCAATTTTTGACGCGAGCGCGAAGCTGGTTGGCGCCGGGCACAACCGGCGAGTGCAGAACGGCGATCCTTCGTTGCACGGCGAAACCGACGCGTTCCGCAACGCGGGACGGCAACGCAGCTATCGCAAGTTGATCATGGTCACGACTCTGGCTCCGTGCTGGTATTGCAGCGGACTGGTGCGGCAGTTTGGCTTTGGCACGCTGGTGGTGGGCGAAAGCCGCAACTTTCTGGGTGGGCTGGATTGGCTGCGGTCGCTGGGCGTGGACGTGATTGATCTTGATTCCGAAGAGTGCGCGGATCTGCTGGCGGGCTACATTCGCGCCAATCCCGAGGTTTGGCACGAGGACATCGGGGAAGAGTAGGTGGATATGAAACTCGACAGGCCCTTATTGAAGTCTTTGCCCAAGGTGCTGTTGCACGAGCACCTCGACGGTGTGCTTCGTCCGAAAACGGTTATTGATCTGGCGCGCGAGGCGAAATACACGGAGCTTCCCACTGAAGATCCGGACGCGCTGGCGGAATGGTTTTTTCGGGGCGCGAACCAGGGAAGCCTGGCCAAGTATCTCGAAGGTTTTGCTCACACGATCGCGGTGATGCAGACGGAAGAAGCGTTGGAGCGCGTGGCTTACGAACAGGCCGAGGATCTCAGCCAGGATGGCGTCGTTTACTTTGAGAGCCGGTTCGCGCCGCTATTCCATACGCGCAAGGGCTTGACCCACCAGCAGATTGTTTCCGCTGTGTTGAAAGGGTTGGAACGCGGACGCAAGGATTTTGGAGTGCGATCGGGGCTGATTATTTGCGCCATGCGCAATATGAATGTGTCGCTCGAAATGGCGGAACTTGCGGTCGACTTCCGCGAGCGCGGGGTGGTGGGCTTCGATCTTGCGGGAGAAGAAGGCGGGTATCCTCCCAAGAAACATGTGGAGGCTTTTCACTACATTCAGCGGGAGAACTTCAACATTACTGTGCACGCGGGCGAGGGCTATGGAAAGGAATCGATTTGGCAGGCGATTCAATACTGCGGGGCGCATCGCATTGGACACGGCACGCGGCTGATTGATGACATTGCCGTGAAGGATGGGAAAGCAGTGAATCTGGGCGACCTCGCGCAGTACGTTCTCGACAAACGAATTCCGCTGGAGATTTGCCTGTTGAGCAATGTGCATACTGGCGCGACACCGAGCCTGGCTGATCATCCCTTCAAGATTCTGTATCAGGAAAAATTTCGCGTGACTCTGAATACGGATAACCGGCTTATGAGCCACACTTCGATGACGCAGGAATTCGAAGCGGCTGCAGAAACGTTTGGCCTGACGCTGGATGATTTCGAGAAGATCACAATCAATGCCATGAAGAGCGCTTTCTTGCCCTACGATCAGCGGATTGGATTCATCTACTCGATTATCAAGCCTGGGTATGCGGGTATCCGCAAGGCGGCGGGCTAGGCTTCATGCGCAACTTCGTTACAAGATTCATTCGTGGATTTATTTTTCCTCTGTGTGTTTCGGGTCTGCTATGTGCGCAGACCGCGACGCAGACTTTGCCGATTCGCGTCAAGGTCGTGGTGGTCACCATGTTCGAGCGCGGCGAAGACACGGGCGACGCTCCCGGCGAGTTTCAGCTTTGGGTGGAACGTGAGCATCTCGACCAGATTCTTCCGCTGCCTTCGGGCTATCACCACGTGCGCATGAACAAAGATGGAGTGCTCGGAATGGTGACGGGGGTGGGGACGGCGAAGGCTGCGGCGTCAGTAATGGCAGTGGGGCTTGATCCGCGGTTTGACTTGTCGAAGGCGTACTGGATCGTTGCTGGCATCGGCGGCGGAGATCCGGCGGATGTGTCGGTTGGGTCGGCGGTTTGGGCGGATCATGTAATTGATGGCGACCTGGCATTTGAGATTGATGCGCGCCAGATTCCTGCGAATTGGCCGACTGGATACTTGCCTTTACGAAAGGGCACGCCTTACGAGCAGCCTGCGAGCGATGTTTATGGGGAAGCTTACACGCTGAATTCAGACTTGGTGGGCTGGGCGTTTCGTCTGACGCAGGATGTGCCGCTTGCGGATTCCGATTCGTTGCGCAAGTCGCGGACGCGGTTTATCGGGTTTCCGAATGCGCTGAAGCCCGCGTTCGTGGCCAGAGGCGATACGCTTTCGGCGGGCACATTCTGGCATGGATCGAAGATGGATGAATGGGCGAATGCGTGGACTCGTTACTACACGGGCGGCAAAGGCAATTACATGGTCGCAGCCATGGAGGATTCGGGCACAATGCAGGCGCTCACGTTCCTGAGCCAGGGAGGGCGCGTTGATCTGCGGCGAGTACTGGTGTTGCGCACGGTGAGCAACTATGATCGCGAAGCGCCGGGTGTGCCTGTGGCAGAGAGTTTGCAGGAGATGGTTTCCGGGAACTACTCGGCTTATCTACCGGCGCTGGAAGCGGCGGAGACGGTGGGTGACAAAGTGGTGCGAGACATTGTGGAACATTGGGCGGAGCGAGAATCTGCGATTCCGCACGCGCCGTAGAACCCGTCTTGTACCGCTCGGCGTTTGTACATGAGCGAGCACCCACCAGGGGCTGAAGCCCAACCGATTCCGGGTCGCTGACGCGGCGCTGAAAGCGCCGCTCTTCCACGTCACCACACGCTTGCCATGTTGCATGCTTGTTAGTGCGAATCAATCGGATAAGGCCGCCAAAGTTTCCGCCAGCACGAGAACTCCTCTCGCGATATCTTCCGGCGATGCGTATTCGTCGGGACGATGGCTGTATCCGTTGCGGCATGGAATGAACAGCATGGCGACGGGAGCAATGTGCGAGATGAAAAGTGAATCGTGATAGGCGCGGCTGACCATGGGAAGAAAATTCAATTGGTGGTTTCGGCAAGACTCGGAAAGAGCTTCAACGATTTCGGGAGCACTGGCCGCGGGGGCGTCGGCGTTCAGCAACTCAGTGTGGGACGTTACCTGGCGTCGGGCGGAAATCACTTTGCTGGCTTGCTCCATGGACTGAATGACGGCGTCGCGGCGCTGAAGGTCGATGTCGCGGATGTCGACGCTCAGGTGAACGCGGCTGGGAATGCTGTTGACGGCACCGGGAAAGACTTCGCAGATTCCAACCGTGGCCACGGTGTCCACAGCGCCGCTAGTGCGAGCGGCGGTTTCGATGGCCAGAATTAATTCGGCGGCTGCGCAAAGGGCGTCGCGGCGATCGAGCATTAAAACGCCGCCTGCGTGGCCTCCGGCACCTTCGAGAGTGATGCGGAAACTTGCCGGGGCTGCGATCCGGGTGACCACGCCCAGCGGAATTTTTCCGCGCTCGAGCAAGGGACCCTGCTCGATGTGCAGTTCGACAAATGCTTTGTAGTAGCCGTCTGGTAATTTCACTTGTTCGAGTTCGCCGGGCATCCCTGCTTCGCGGCGAACCTCTTCGACTGTCGCGCCGGCCGTGTCGGTTAATTTTCTCGCCGCATCAGGAGAAAGCGTGCCCGCAAGCAGGCGGCTGCCCAGACATCCGATGCCAAAGCGCGTGGGTTCCTCCGCAGTAAAAATCAGCAACTCAATCGAGTGCGTGGGGCGAAATCCGGATCGCTGAAGAGCGCGGATTGCTTCAAGACCGCCCAGGACGCCGACTACGCCGTCATATTTTCCGGCGTTCGGAATGGCGTCGATGTGGGAGCCAGTGCCGACGACCGGCGCGCTAGGGTTGGATCCGTTCCAGCGCGCGAAAGTGTTGCCAATCGCATCCTGGCGGAGCGTGAGGCCCGCTTCCTCGCAGCGTGATTTCATCCAAGCTCGGGCCTTGAGATCGGCGGGGGTGAAAACAATTCGAGTTACGACTGGGGGTTCGGCTGCGGAAATCGAGCCTAGGGTTTCGATTTCGGACAGAAGGCGATTTTGGTCGACTTCGATGGCGAGGCTCATAGTCGTGTTTCTGAACTACTTTTCCGCAAGCGGATGCCGGTTCCAGTCTTTGTAGATGAGATATTTTGCCGGCACTTTGCCGATGGCTCCAAACCATTGCGGGCACCACGGGCCCATCCAGATGAAATCGCCGGCGGTCACGGAATACCAGGAGTCGCCGAGGCGGTAAATGCCGCCGCCCTCGAGCATGAGAAGTCCGTGTTCCATGATGTGCATCTCGACCATGCTGAGCGCGGCGCCGGGCTGATAGACCATGATGTTGACCGCGAAATCGAATTTCATTTCGTCGGGTAGCAGGCACTTGACCTGGAGGCTGGAATCGTCGTTCAGCGGATGTGAAGGAATTGCGTCTTCGCTGGAAATGATCGGCTGCGGCGGCTTGATCGACGCCAATGCCTGATAGCGTTTTTCAATCACGGCGACGCGGCTGGTTTGCGATGCGGTCACTCGGTGAGCGGAACCTTCGGGTAAGTATGCGTAGCCACGCGCACCGAGTTCGCTCCTTTTGTTTCGACCCTTCACGTGCACGCTGCCCTCGATCACATAAATGAAACGTTGCGCTGAGGTGCTGCCCAGTTCGCCGCCCGCTTCGAATTCGGCGGTGTATTGCGTAAACTTCGCGCCCAGCGCGTGGCCGGCATGGACGACGGCGGTGCATGCCTTCATTCCCGGCAAGGGAGTGCGGACGAAGGTGTCAGCGGTTAATAGCAGGTGGTTCGGCTGTTGCGAGCTTCGAGTGTGGCCAAGATTTTGCACGTCACGTCCTTTTCATAAATTCGGATGAGGAAGCCAGGCGGCGGAGCAGATGCAGGCCGCATTCGATTGCCTTCTCGACGTCTTCAACAGCAACGGATTCGGCGGGGTCGTGGCTTATGCCGCCGGGTGTCCGCAAGAAGATCATCGCGGCGGGAACTCTTTCGGCGAGGATCATGGCATCGTGACCTGCGCCACTTGTCATGCGATGCGGCTCGCATCCGGCTTCGCGGATCGCAGCTTCAATCTGACTGACGAGGAATGGATCCATCGCAACGGCCTGCTGGTTCAGCAATACGCTGCGGCGCACGGAGAGTCCGCGGCGTTGGGCAATTTCCTCGGACTTGCGAATGAGGTCGTCTACGGCGCGGATGCGGACTTCGTTGGAGCTGTGACGAACGTCGAGCGTGAGCAGTGCTTCGCCGGCGATGACATTTGTGGCTCCCGGTTTGGCTCCGATTTTACCCACGGTTGCGACCATGCCCGGAGTGCTCTGCGCCAGGCGCTCGACTACGGAAATCCACTCCGCCGCGGCCGCAATACTATCGCGACGAAGATGCATGGGGGTGGTGCCCGCGTGATTGGCGCGGCCAACAAATATGAACTCCAATCGACTTTGCCCCGCGATGGCCTCGACCACACCGAGCGGGCGGTTCAGGGTCTCGAGCACGGGGCCTTGTTCGATATGAAACTCCAGGTACGCGAGCGTGCTCGCAGACACGTGAGCTTCGGGAATTTTTTCTGGATGCAGGCCGAAATCTTCGATGGCCTGGTGTACGGTGACTCCGTTTGAATCCTGCCGGTTCAAGAGTTGATCGTCGAGCCGGCCAACCAGTGCGCGGCTGCCAATAAAGGGCTCGCCGAAGCGGACGCCTTCTTCTTCAGAGAAACCGACCACTTCAATTCCGAAGGGAAGTTTTTCTCCGTCCAACTCGGCAACCAGGGCAACGGCGAGCAGCACACCGAGGACGCCGTCGAACGCTCCGGCATTCGGGACCGTGTCGAGGTGCGAACCAATCAACAGGCTCGGCGCGCCGGCCTGTGCGCCGGGGTAGAACGCGCGCAGATTCCCGGCAGCATCGATGCGGACGTTTGCGCCCAGCGCTTGCAGCCACGATGTGATCTCGCCGTGGCACTCGCGCATGGGAGAAGAAAGAAACGTGCGGCGAGTGCTGCCGGAATCTTCACTGAAGCGAGCCAGTTGGCGGCAGCGTGCGATGGCAAGCTCCGCGCCGGTTTGGAGTGGACGGGCGCGCGGCCGCTCGTTGCTTTGTGTGTGCAGCTGATTCATCGTTGGCCGGTTCATGCTGGCTGGTTCATGCTGAGAGGGTTCAGCTTCCCCGATACGTTGTATATCCGTTTGAACTCAGTAGCAACGGGATGTGGTATTGCGATTCGCCTTCGCGGACCTGAAACGTAATTTCTACCACTGGATACAGACCGTCCAATTTCTGCGCGCTGTAGTAACTCGCCGTCTCGAACGCCAAGCGGTAAGGACCCGACGGCAGGGGATGGTCCGGCGGAAGCAGCTGCGCGCATCGGCCGTCTTGATCGGTATGCGCGGACGACAGCAGATGCCAGGCGCCAGTCGGTTCCTGCCGCTCCAACTTCACGGGAACATGGACCGCAGGCTTGCCGCGTGCGATGTCGAGAATGTGGGTCGAGATGCGATTCATGGGTTAAGCCACTTCTTCAGGCGAATCTGCGTGATCAGCCGCTGCTGCTCGGCTGCTTCGCGCAGTTCTGCTGCCGCGTCATTTTGCAACCGGCGGCGCAGGATCGCGAGCATTTCCGGGCCCGTTTTGCCGGTTGCGCACACGATGAAGATATGCTGAAAGCGGCGCTCGTACTCGCGATTGCCATCCGCCAGAGCAATCTTAACAGCGTCGGCGGCGTCGGCAACTTTCTGTTGCTCTTGCGTCGCCCACGAAGCAGACTGGCCCGCCGACGCGTGCGTCACGGATTCGCCGATTCGCGGATGACTGCGAAAAGCCTGCAGCCAGTCGGTTTTGCTCAGGCTATGCCAAATTTCGTCCGAGGAAATGAGTAGCGCTGCCTCATCTAGCAGTGGGCGGCGGTTCGCTAGAGCAGCAGCCCAGGCGCTTGATCCGCAACAGGGTAGAATTTCTTTCTCTGCATCTTCGTTTGGAAGCCTGTTCCAGCGCGTGAGAACGTCGGTCATCGGGGCTGTCCATCCCACGGTCCGGCGTCCGTTGCTTCATCAGCCCGCGGTTCACGAGCGCGTAGCCGTTCGAGGAATTCTACGATTAAATTACCGGCCACAGCCGCACGATAGCGCGCCGTGGAACGGATATCGTCGATGGGGCGGATTTCTCTGATAGCGGTTTGCTTTGCCAGGGCCAGCAACGCTCGATCGATAATCTTCCCGTGCACAGTTTTTTCCGTCTGGACCAGTCGAAGCGGGAGGGGCGCAACGCTTCCCAGAGCGATGCGAACCTCTTCGATTCGCGCATTGTCCACGCCATCGCCCGCCAGATGGCCTACGGCGGCGATGCATACTTTTGAAATTGCCTGCGCATTGCGGGCTCCGACTTTGCGCGCCCAGGAAAAATAGCTCAAGAACTTCCGAGACAGGCAGACCGTTCGAATCAGTTCGTCGGGCAAGAGTTGCGTCTTTTTGTAGCCGGTGTGAAAACCGAGATACGGAAGCCGCCGCTCACCTCGCGCTGAAGTAAGAATCAACTCCGCCTCATACGCCAGCAGGGCGGGCAGCGAATCCGCGGCTGGCGAGGCATTGACGATGTTGCCGCCGATGGTGCCACGATTCTGATTTGCGATTCCGCCGGTCCATCGCGCTGCACTGGCGAGCAGCGGCAGTTCGCGGCGCACAACTTCATGTTTGCGCAGGTCGGTATAGGTGCATCCCGCACCGATACGAATTTCGTTCGGCAGAACTTCGACCTGGCGCAACTCAGGAAGATTCCAGATGCTGAGTAATTTTCGCGAGCTCAGCTTTCCCGCAGCGTATTGCACCATCACATCCGTGCCACCAGCGATCGGGAGCCATCCACCCGGATCTTCGGCAAGCAGAGACACGGCTGCCTGCAAGCTGCCGGGAGCCATGAGTTGGTAGTCGGACGGGTCGCTTCTCATGTCAAGGTGTTACGACGGGCTGCTTCAAATACTGCTGCGAA
Organism: uncultured Acidobacteriaceae bacterium; assembly: GCA_963846245.1. Taxonomy (GTDB): domain Bacteria; phylum Acidobacteriota; class Terriglobia; order Terriglobales; family Acidobacteriaceae; genus Sulfotelmatobacter. The sequence goes on from CAWJVI010000004.1 coordinate 164,981, forward strand.
TATCTGCATGTAACCGGTGCAGCGGCAAAGATTGCCCGAAAGTCCTTCCTGGATATCTTGCAGCGTAGGCTGAGCCTGCTTGTCGAGCAAATGAACTGCCGCCAGAATCATGCCGGGCGTACAGATTCCACACTGCGCGCCGCCGCATTCGAGAAAAGCCTGCTGCATGCGGCACGACGGTTCGTGCGCGGCGAGTCCCTCAATCGTAACGATGGCGGCGTCTTTAGCTTGCAGAACGGGAACCAGGCAGCTATTCACCAGCGCGCCGTCCATCAGCACAGAGCACGATCCGCACTCGCCTTCGCCGCAGCCTTCTTTCGTGCCGGTCAAGTTGAACTCGTGACGCAGCACGTCGAGCAGCCGTTCCATGGGATAGACGCGAACCATCTTGCGCTCGCCATTGACCTGGAGGGAGAGTTCGCATTTGCCGTCGTCCTTTTTTCTCGGCGATTGTTTCATCGGACGCCGCCGGTGGATTGAGGCTCGCCTTGTGGCGACGACTGAGCGGTGAGCGCCTCGAAGACGTCCTCGGCAAGCAGCGGAATCGAATCGAACGGAATGCCCAGTGCATCGACGACGGCGTTGACGATGGCGGGCGCGGGACCGTCCATGGGGAGTTCGCCGATTCCCTTCGCGCCAAACGCGCCGTGAAGATTGCCCAGTTCTTCGAAGAAGACGCGGATCGGCGGCAGGTCAGCCGACGTGGGCATGATGTAGTTGGTCATCTGGCCATTCTGCATGCGTCCGTTTTGCCAGATGACTTTTTCGTACAACGTCATGCCGATTGCCTGCGCGACGCCGCCCGTGATTTGCCCCTCCGCCAATATCGGATGCAGAACCTTGCCGACTTCCTGCAGGGCGACAAAGTCATCTACTGAAACGCTATAGGTGGTCAGATCCACCGTGACTTCCGCGATGTAGACTGCCCATGCGAATGCGGCGTAGGCTTCACCCCGGTATTTCGCATCGTCCCAGAAGACGCCCGCCGGAGCTTCATAGCGGGCCAGCGAACGGAATGGCCCATGGGCGGCGACGTAGTTCCGGCAGGCGGCGCGAAATTCCTCAGCGGAATATGAATCGCTCAGAAGACCGCCGGCTTGCAGCGTTTGTTTGATTCCCAGAGCAGCCGACTGCACTATTTTGCCGACCACCATCACCGTGCGCGACGCGACTGTGGGACCGCTATTCGGCACTGCTTGCGTGTCCGCGGGCGCGACGTCTACATCTTCATATTTCAGGCCGAGGGTTTCGGCCACAATCTGCGCGAGCACAGTCTTGGTTCCCTGGCCGAACTCTGTGCTCGAAACCTGAACGCGCACTCTGCCGTCGGCGCACCCCTCGACGGCTACAAGGGAATTCAGATAGCGCTCCCCGGACCCGGTGAACCCGGCGCCGTGTAGAAAAGTGGCGATGCCCATTCCTCTCTTCTTGGTTGCGACTTCGATCTGCACTTCATTCTGTACTTCATTCTGCACGCTGAATCGCTTCTTCTTGGCTGAGTAGTCCGAAAGTTGCAGCGCGCGGTCGAGAAGCTTGTCGAGGTCGATGGCTTCCCGCACTGTTTGATCGGTGGTGGTGGTCTGGCCGGTCTTCAGGAAATTTCGGCGGCGAATCTCGATTGGAGATATGCCGATCGTTTGCGCGATGCGATCCATGTGCCGCTCCATCGCGAACAGGGACTGCGGCGCTCCGAATCCGCGAAACGCCCCGTGCGGCGGGGCATTGGTGGCGAGCGCCTTGGCGCGAATGCGGATGCTAGGCCAATAGTAAGGGCCGCCCGCGTGAATGGTGCCGCGCGAAAGCACGACGGACGACAAGGTCGCGTACGCTCCACCGTCAATCGTAAAGTCAATTTCGCCCCCGAGAATGTTGCCGTCTTTGTCCAGCGCGGTGCGGTGTCGCGTGCGCGAGGGATGCCGCTTGGTGGTCGCAACCATGTCTTCCATGCGGTCGTAGATCATCTTTACCGGGCGTCCGGACTTCATAGCCAGCAACGCCGCGTGTCCGGCGATCATCGAGGGATATTCTTCCTTGCCGCCGAACGCGCCTCCGGTTTCCATCTGCACGACGCGCACTTTGTCCTCGGGCAGGTCGCACAACTTCATCAGAGCCTTATGCACATAGTAGGGGCATTGCAGCGAGCCCCACACAGTGATGCCCTGCGCGGGATCAAATGCCGCGATCATTCCGTTATTCTCGATATAGAGTTGCTCCTGCGCGCCGGTGGAGTACTCGCCTTCCACGATGAACGCGGCGTGGTCCCAGACCTGGTCTACGTCGCCCTTCTCGACCAGGTAGGTCTTGAATGTGTTGTCTGCGCCCCAGATGATTTCGGAGCGTCGCTCACTCTCGTCCATTGTGAAAATGCCCGGAAGATTTTCGTATTCGATCGAGACTGCTGCTACTGCTTTTGAGAGAACATGACGGTCGGGATGGGCCAGCAACAAAATCGGCTCTTCCGGATGGTTGACGAATTCGCTGGCAAGGCAAGGCTGATCGTCGGCGATGAGAGCGATGCAATTCGCGCCGGGAATATCTTTGGCCGAGACGATTACGAATTCGTCCCATGCGACTTCCGGACCGAAGCGGAAGTTCTTGATTTTGCCGCGCGGGACCTGGCTGCGAATGGTGGCACCGTGGAGCATATCGGGCAGAACCATGTCGTCCACGTATTGCGCTTGTCCGGTCACCTTCTCGCGACCTTCCTTGCGCGGAACCGACGCACCGATAATGCGATCATTCGACATGCGAGTAGAGCTTCCCCGCGGGCAGACTTGGGGATGGGATAGTGTATGACAGACGAGGACAAACCAGACCGAAGTTTTAGGCGAGACGAGAAAACATAACGACCATGCCCCGAGACGCTAGCGACGCCACTCCTGGCCGCGAGGTCCGTAAGGAAAGCCGCCGTCCACAAAAACCGGCGCTCCACGCAAATATGTTGCTTTCACCAGCCCGTGCAAGTTTTCCCCCATGTATGGGGAAATCCAATGGCGGTAGTGCAGCCGATTTTCGGTGACGGTGAACTCCACGTCCGGATCGAACACGACGAAGTCTGCATCGTAGCCTGCGGCAATTCGGCCTTTGCGCGCGCATCCCGCCAGTTTCGCGGGTTCTTCGGCCATCCAGCGGGCGATGTCCGCAAGATTGAATCCGCGCCGGCTGGCCTCGGTCCACATGAGAGGCAACGCCACTGAAAGACTGGCAATGCCGCCCCACGCAGTTTTGAAATTGCCCTCGTCGAGATGCTTCATGGCCGGCGGGCAGGGAGAATGGTCGGTCACAACCAGATCGATTATTCCATCGCGAAGACCTTGCCATAACCTTTCGCGATTATCACGGCTGCGAATCGGCGGCGCACATTTCGCGAGCGTCGCACCGTCAGGAATAATTTCGGCATCCAGGTACAGATAATGCGGACAGGTTTCCACAGTGACCGGAAGCCCGGCCGCGCGTGCGGCTTGCAGCTCCCCAAGGGCCAGGCTGGTTGCGAGATGAACGATGTGCAGACGAAAGCCGTATTCGCGGCAAAGTGCCAGCAAGAGCCGGATCGCCGCCAACTCCGCTTCATCGGGCCGCGATTGCAGATAGGTTGTGTAGCGCCTCCAATCGGCGCTGGCCAATTTTTCGGAGGCCGCATCGATCGGACCCGGAAGCTCGGCGTGTACCAGCAGAGGCAGGCCAGTCCGCGCCACGTGAGGCAGTGCTTCACGCAGCTGCGGCTCGGTGACCATGGTGAAGCCATCGATGCCGGGATGAATCAGGAAACATTTGAATCCGGGCACGCCGGCTGCGGCCAGCGGTTCGATATCGCCCGGATTGTCGGCCACGACTCCGCCCCATGCGGCCCAGTCCACCCAGCAACGCCCTTGTGCGGCCGCGCGTTTCGCTTGTAGCGCGGCGACTGTCGACGTTGCGGGCAGGCAGTTGAGCGGCATATCGACAACCAGCGTGTAGCCTCCTGCGGCCGCCGCACGGGTCGCGGTTTCGAATCCTTCCCAGTCCGCGCGCCCGGGATCATTGATATGCACATGCGAATCCACGAGCCCTGGAAGAATCGCGGCATCGCCGAAATCGTGCGACTCGGCGTGCGCTGGAATCTTTTCTGGATCGACCACCGCACGAATCTGCTCGCCTTCCACGAGTATGGCTGCTGGCACGGTTTTGCCCGGTGTCACCACCCGCCGCGAAAGGTAAGCTTGCAAACTACAAGTCGCTCCGGTCCCGCTTTCTTGAAGACGTCGAAGCCGAGAAGCCAAGCGTATCAAACTCTTTCGGAATCTCCACAGTTTGCTTATACTCGTTTCCCGGCTAAGCAGGCGCGAAAGGGTTCCAGTTGAGCACTTAGTGTGCAGGTCGCGCGTGTGGCCGCCAGCGCACCGCATGGCGCTTGCTTAACGGAAGTGAAACCCAATGGACAACCCATTCATGGCCCGCGCGATTGAGCTCTCGGTCGAAAACGTGAATGCGGGCGGCGGACCTTTCGGCGCGGTAGTAGTGAAAGATGGCGCGATCGTCGCCGAAGGCGTGAATCGCGTGACCGCAACCCACGATCCAACCGCCCACGCGGAAGTCTCCGCGATTCGCGCGGCTTGCGCCAAGTTGGGCGCGTTCGAGCTCAGAGACTGCGATCTCTACACCTCCTGCGAACCCTGCCCCATGTGCCTGGGCGCAATCTACTGGGCGCGCCCGGCGCGAGTTTACTTCGCCAACCTTGCGACGGACGCTGCCCGAGTCGGCTTCGATGACGCCTTCATCTACCGCGAGATCGCGCAGCCCCACGCGCGACGCGAGATTCCTATGATTCAGATGATGCGCGAGGAAGCGCTCGCTGCCTTTCGCGCCTGGGAAAAGAAACCGAACAAGGTCGAATACTGAAATCCGGCGAACATTTTCTACGCATCTGCAACGGCTTCGCCCATAAGCGCTAGCAAAAGATTCGCAGATTAGATCAACGGGCAACGCCCACTCTGTCGCGTATACTAACGCGATCATGAGCGACACCGAGATGATGGTCGCGCCGGAAAACGAGAGTGGCAGCCCGAATCATATTCCTCCGAAATCGTTGATCGACCGCTATTTCGGGCTCACCGCGAATCAGACGACCGTGCGGCAGGAGATGCTCGGCGGCCTCACCACGTTCGTGACCATGGCTTACATCGTCGTGGTGAATCCAAAAATCCTTGCGGACGCGGGAGTCCCGGCCGAAGGCGCGTTGTTCGCCACTTGCATTTCCGCGGCGGTGGCCACGCTGGTGATGGGACTCTACGCTAACTATCCCATCGCCCTGGCCCCGGGCATGTCGCTGAACGCCTACTTCACGTACACCGTCTGCCTGACGATGCATATTCCGTGGCAGACGGCGCTGGCTGTGGTGTTCTTTTCCGGCGTGCTTTTTCTCGTGCTCACGGCCACGCGGGTGCGCGAGCAAATCGTCAACGGCATTCCGGACTGCCTGAAGCATTCCACCGCGGCGGGAATCGGTATTTTCATAGCGTTCATCGGAATGCGCAATGCCAAGCTGGTCGTGGCGAGTAGCGCAACATTCATCGGTCTCGGCAGCTTTTCCGACAAAGAAGTGCAGACGGCCTGCCTGGGCTTGGCATTGACGATCGTTCTGATGGTTCGGCGGGTGCACGGCGCGATTCTGCTGGGGATTCTTGGGACCGCGCTTCTGGGATTTGTTCGCCACATCTCACAGTGGCCCACCGCGATTTTTTCCATGCCTCACCCGTCGTCCACTTTTCTGAAGCTGGACTTTCGCGGCGCCTCGCATCTCGGCCTGCTGGAAATTCTTTTCGCTTTCCTGTTCGTCGATCTGTTCGACAATGTGGGTACGCTGGTGGGAGTGTGCGAGCAGGGCGGCTTCATGCGCGAGGGCAAGATTCCACGTGTCGGCCGCGTGTTGACGGCCGACGCCGTGGGCACGATTTTCGGCTCGCTGACCGGCACCTCCAGCGTTACCAGCTATATCGAAAGCGCCGCCGGAGTGGCTGCCGGAGCCCGCACTGGCCTCAGCAACGTCGCAGTCGCTGTGCTCTTTCTTCTGGCCACATTTTGCGCGCCGCTGGCGACTGCCGTGCCTAGCTATGCCACTGCGCCCGCTCTGATTCTGGTGGGAGTTTTGATGTCGCAATCCATCGGCCACGTGCAATGGAGCGAGTTCACCGAAGCCTTGCCCGCCTTCATCACAATGGTGGCCACCCCGCTCACGTTCAGCATTGCCACTGGACTCAGCCTCGGTCTGATTTCCTACACTTTGATAAAAGTTGCGTCAGGCAAAGTTCGTGAGATCAGTCCGCTCATTTGGATTCTTACCATTCTGTTTATTCTGCGATACGTTTATCTCGCCACGGCGGCGTAGGCCGGAGAGTCATTCCGGCGTGTCTCCTTCTTCCCCGAAAAGCTGATACCGTTTCAGCACATCCTGCTGCGAAATCACGCCCTCGAGTTTGCGGAAATCGGCGCGGCTCACGACCGGAAGAAGCGGCCAGCGATCCACGTAACGCAACGCCGTCTCCAACGGATTATCCGGATGCAAAATAGGAAGCTGCCGGCCGCTCAGGGCGGAACCGAGCGTAAGATTGCCTTTACCTTCCTTGACCATGATCTCGAGCGCCTGGCGAGCGATACTGCTCCATCCCGTCGGATCCAGGCGGACGAGCCGAATATCAGGCAACGTCGCATCCCAGCGTTGAAAAACTTGGTCCAGTGAATCATGCGCGTTCAACACGGCGTCCAGCACAGCCTCGCTCGCCGGACGCATGGCATCCTCCACCCGCAAAGTTCCTTCTTCCCGTTGTTCTTCCATCGAAGGCAATTCCAGGCCGTCCTGGCGGGTGAGCACATCAAAAATCGCAACGGGCTGCAGGCTCCGGGAAATCAAGTACGCGAATGTGTTCGCAATAAGCACCGGCAAAATGATCGAGTAGTTTCCGCTGACTTCGAGGACCATGAAAACGGACGTCATGGGAGCGCGCAGAAATCCGGCAAAAAGAACTCCCATCCCCACCAGCGCGTAAGTGCCCGGCGACCCGCTCAGGTGCGGAAATAAAACGTGCTCCGCTCCGCCTACGGACGCTCCCAACATCGCGCCGATAAACAATGTAGGAGCAAACATGCCGCCCGGAGTTCCGCTGGTGAATGAAAGCAGCGTAGCAATGATCTTCAGCCCGGCGAGGACGGCCAGCATTTGCCAGGTGAACTGGCCGTGCATGGCTTCGTCGATATACAGGTACCCCGCTCCCATCACTTGTGGCGCTCCAAGCACAGCGATGATCCCGATGAGCAAGCCGGCGACTGCGGGCTGAAAATATTGCGTCCACGGCGGCAATGCCCTGCACCGCGGACGCAACGTCGCGATTCCGCTGGAGAATGCCACCGACGCCAACCCTCCCACAACTCCGAGGACGGAATACGCAATCAGTTCCGAAGGTCGCTCCAGTTGCACGGCAGGAATCCGAAACATGGACTCCGAGCCCAGAAACCACCGCATCACCACCACACTCGACACCGCTGCCAGCACCACCGAACCGAGAATGCCGGCGGTCCAGCGTCCGATGACTTCTTCAATCACAAACAGCACTGCCGAAATCGGCGCGTTGAAGGCCGCCGCCAGGCCAGCGGCCGCGCCCACAGGAGCGATCAACCGCATGCGGTCCCGGGACAGATGCATACGCCGTCCCAGCGCCGAAGCCAGGCTGGCGCCGATTTGCAGCGACGGATCTTCCGGACCGAGCGAGTGTCCCGATCCGATGGCCAGCGCAGCCGTAATGAATTTTCCGACGGCCGTCCGCAGCGGAATATATCCGTTGTAGATATAAAGCGCCGCCTTGGTTTGATTGACCCCGCTGCCGCGAGCCAGCGGGAAGACATGAATCACGAGCAGTGCGATGACCAGTCCAGCCACGCTCGGTGCCAGCAGCATGCGCACAGGCGCGAGCGTGGCTCCGGTCCCCAACAGATAAATGCGGCACCAGGCAATGGCGAAACGAAAGCAGACCACCGAAAGCCCCGCGAATATTCCGATGAATACCGAGAGAACAAGAAAGAAACGGTCTTCGCGAAAGACCAGACGCATGAAAGCTTCGGGAGCTCGACCAAGGAACGGCCGCGCCGGCGTGGGTTGGCTCTCGTCCAGCAATGTCGCGTTGTTCGGGTTGGGCGGAATATCCACGTTAGTTGCTTTCATGCAATTTTGCGATTAACAGCAACGCCGCATCCGTTTCGCTCGCAGCCCCGCACGCGTTACTGGTTTGCCGCTCGATGCTGAATACCAGTTCCATCGCCGTGTTTACCAGGTCCGGATCTCGCCGGAGTCCGGACTGGGTAATCTGCGGTTTCATTTTCGCCCACTCGTCACTGAGGCCCGATTGCGCGGCCGGGATTGTGGCAGGCCCTTTCGCAGCTCCAACTGCGGAGCAAGACTCAAGCCGCTGACCCGCCGCGGCGAATGCTTCCAGGACAATCCGGTCGCGCTGCGCGACCGAGATTTGGCGTTGGAAGGGATCCATCTGCACCACCAGTGCCGCGGTTTTCAGCCGGGCAGCGCTCTGTGTGTCGTTTGGATTGGCCGACATCGCAGCTTGCAAGTAGCGTTCAGCGTCGCTGTAGCGGCCGAGCTGGAATGCGGCGAATCCGGCTCCGGCCAATGCCGCCGGCATCGTGCGCCTGCGCCTTTAAACTGAGGCGGTATTCAGCTAGCGCATGTTCATAGTCCTGCGTCTGAACGAAAAGATCCCCGACGCGCGCCTGCTGCAATGGATCGTCCTCAAGATTCGCCGCCAGCGCAATCAGCTCCGCCTGGGCTTGCGCCTTGGCGTTGATGTTTAACAGGTACTCGATCAGCTCCAGGCGCGTGTCACGCCGTTGCAGTTGCTGGTCGCCGGGCCAGGTCGCGTAGATCGCGTTGTGGTAATAGCGAAGTGCCTGTTCGGTTTCTCCCTTTTGGCCAGCGATGCGCGCCAGCTCAAGGTTCACCAACCCGTTCTCCGGCTCTCGATCCCAGAGGTTGATGAAGTAAGCGTAGGCTTCGGCGGTCCGCTTCAGACCAATGAGCGCTTCCGCCAGATTGAGCTGATAATCGTAGCTGTCGCGAGAGTAAAGCAGCGCAGATCGGAATTCCGTGACCGCAGCGTCGAAGTGTCGCTGCCTCAGGTCTGTGCTACCACGCATGAACCATCGGTTTCCCAGAGACTCCTGCTGGGCCTGATAAATGTGCAACAACGCGGTTACCGCCACGAAGAAAATTACAGCCAACGCAGAAAGCAGCGCCAGAACCACCGGCTCTCGCTTCAGATAGCGGCGGAAATTTCGTGTGTTCCCGACGGCGGCCTGCGTGTCTCCTCCCGGTTCGGGCATAGTAATCTTTTAGAATAATACAGCGAACCGAAAATCCGGAGCCGCGAGCCCTCAAAGTAGCGCGTCAGTTTCAAACTGAAGACGATCCGGGTGCCCTATTTCTCGCGTCTTTTGCGAGAAGTGGGAAGCTCACACCAAACACCATCGCAGATTTTGCAGCGCCTGATTTCCAAACCGACGCACTACTGCCTTGCAGAATATCTTCGAGAACAATCAGCGCAGCGTTAGCCGCTATGGCATGAAGCCGACACTGCGCCAGAGCGGAGCGCTCTCGAAAAGAACGCCGTTGGCGACTGTGAAGCGCACGCTGCGAACGTTATGAATATCCACGAGCGGGTTCGCATCGAGGATATCAAGATCAGCGCGTTTCCCAACCTCAACAGACCCGCTCTCTCCTTCCACATGCATGACCTGCGCCGGAACAATCGTTGCGGCTTGCAGCGCCTCGAGCGGCGTGAATCCGGCCTCGTTGTAGAGCTCAATTTCGCGATAGAGAGAATACCCCGGCACCGTCTGATCGGTTCCAGCCACAATCCGCACGCCCGCGCGATGGAGCGCACCGATGATCGCCAGTTCTTCTTTCACGATCCTCTGCGCAGTCGCTGCGCGCTCCTGCGGCACGCCTCCACTCACCAGTTGTTCGCGCAGTTCCGGCGCGACGTGGTCGACTCCCGGTTCCTCTTTGTCCGCAGGTACGTCAGCCGGACGCCGCATGAATTCGAACAACGCCATGGTCGGGTCGATTACGGTGTTGTGTTCTTTCAGAAATGCGATCGCCTGTTTGCCCTCCTTGGAATTCACATCCAGCGACGCCATCATCTCAGCGCGCTCACCGGGGCTGGCCTTGGCCGCCTTCTCGTTGAAATCTTTCGGCTTCAGCAGATCGTAGATGTATTGGATGTGGTTGATCTGATCCATGCCATCGTTCACGCCGTCATAAGCCGTCATGCCCTGCGGAATGTGGCCGGTCACGGTCATGCCCAGCCGGTGGGCTTCCGTGCAGATGGCTTTTACATTGTCGGATTTCACCGAACTGTAAATCTTCATCTGCTGAAAACCGGCGTCGTGGTAGCGCTGCACCCAGGTCTTCGCATCCGCAGCCGAATTCACCCGAGCAATGCCGAGGGCGTAGGTACTTTCGCCGTCCACAATTCCCGCCAGCAGCATGTGCGGCCCCAGCGCCTTGCCGCTATTCACCGCGTCGCGCACCGCGGTGATGAACTCGAATTCGTTGCCCACATCGCGCACCGTCGTGACGCCCGCCGCCAGGTAGATCGGTCCCCACTCCACCTGCTCGTAGTGGGCATGCATGTCCCACAACCCAGGGATAATGAATTTGCCCGCGACATCGACGCGCTGCGCATCGCGCGGCACTTTCACTTTCTTGCTGGCACCGACGGCGACAATCTTGCCGTCACGAGTGACAACGGTGGCGTCGGAAATCGGCGGCTTACCGTTAGTGTTGATCACCGTTGCCCCGACGAAAGCAAAGGTTCCGGTGCGGCGTCCGGGAAGACTCTGGCCAAGCTCAGATAGCGCAGCCATTTCGTCGCGCGCGGCGCTGCCAACAAACTTCGCGAGCGCGGGCTCATACTCCTCGCGCACCGCCTCAAAGTGATCAAACTCGGCATCGGTTGAAACCAGCGCAGCGAGGTTGTTGTCGCTATCCATCCAGAGTGTTTCCATCCCCCAGATCAGGCCGCGGACAGTGAAGCGCTCGACCTGAACGCTGCGACCCTCCACGTCAATGTTCTCGGAGCCGCGATCTTGAATTTGAACTTCTCCCGACGGCAGCGTCGGCAAATGCGCCGGCGAACCATGCGACCGCCAGTAGCGCATCAGCGCCATCTGTATGGCTACCGGCGCGTAGCCAGCGATAGTGAAGAAATTCTGGGGCGCAGCAACGGTGCGGGCGTTCTTATTGTCACCCTGACTATTGCCCTGCCGGACAATAGCACTGGAGCCACTAATCTCAACACTGGAATCAATCGCCGACATGCGCGAAGTCTTCCCCTGGATCGTAAAACTCTGCGGCGTATAGTCGTCGGCCGTTTTCAGAGTGGCGGTGAGTGGAACCTTGGTCGAGCGGTCGCTGAATGCGAAATCCGATTTCAGCGTGAGCGTGCCGGCCTCGCGCGTGATGCTATAAGTCTCTTCCCCAATAGCCTGCTCAAATTTGTGCAAGCGGAATTTCCCGGTCTCGCCAGCTGGAGCGGGCGCTGGGCTGGAAGCCATCGCCGGAGCGGTCGCTGAAGAAGGAGGAGTCGTTTGCGCAGGCAAGAGCACGGTCGAGAACGCGAGCAATAAAAGAAAGAAAAAGCCTGCACCATGGCAGCGGCAACGGGTCATGTGGAGGAATCCCCCGGAAATGCAAAAGTCGAGCGGCTTTCGGAAAGAAGTATATATCGCCGTCAGCCCTTCTATGCGTACCTGCGCGGATTGACATACTATACGCTATTAGAGTATAGTAAATAAACATACTCTGATAGCGTATAAGCGCGTATGGAATTCATCGAAGCACCGGCATTTACACGCCGCGTTTTTGACTACCTAAAGGACGATGACTACAGAACACTCCAGGCAACGCTGGCAGCCAATCCTGAGCTCGGAGATTTGATGCCGGGAACGGGCGGATTCCGAAAGGTGCGATGGGCCGACGCCCGGCGCAGCAAGGGTCGCAGAGGCGGATTGCGCATTATCTACTACCACTTCAAGTCGGATAGTCAGATATGGCTAATGACTCTTTACGATAAGGACGAGGCTTCAGATTTGACTGCCAAGGAGAAAAAGGTACTCAAATCTTCGATCGAAAACGAATTGGAAGCACGCGCGAGTCGGCACCGCAGGTTAGGGAGGACACGGTAATGACGAAGAGAGACGTTTTTGCAGAACTCATGGATGGGGTGGCGGCGATGAAGAGCCACCGCGAGGGCAAGATCACATTGCGCAGCTACAAGGTCGCTGTGGCGCCGCTGCCTAAGGTAGATTCAAAGCTCCTGCGGGACACTCGAAAAAAACTGCGCTGCTCGAGAGCGGTGTTCGCCCGCAAGCTACGGATCAACGAAAGAACGCTGGAGAAATGGGAACAGGGGCGTGCGAAACCGAACCCTCAAGCCGCTGCGCTCGTCCTCCTCGTGCGCAAGTATCCGGACACGCTGGCGAGGTTGGATGCGCTGGCCGCGCAGTAATGTGGGCAAGTCCATTCTTTACCAAAGAAACGCGAGGCTCGTGACCCGGCACAACGGTCGCGTCCCTGCTTCCGTATAAACTGGACGCATGACCGCCACCACCCTCAACTCCCTCGCCCGCGCCTCATCCGCATACTTGCGCTCCGCTATGCATCAGCCCGTCCAGTGGCGCGAGTGGGGCGAGGACGCGTTTGCCGCGGCGCATCGCGACAACAAACCCATGCTGCTCGACATTGGCGCGGTGTGGTGCCACTGGTGCCATGTAATGGACCGCGAGTCTTACGACGACCCGAAATCGCCGCCATCGTAAACCAGCATTTCATCGCCGTGAAAGTCGATCGCGACGAACGCCCCGACATTGACAGCCGCTATCAGGTTGCCGTGCAGGCCGTCAGCGGCCAAGGCGGATGGCCGCTCACCGCATTCCTAACGCCCGATGGCAAGCCGTTTTACGGCGGCACTTATTTTCCGCCCAACGATGGCTACGGCCGTCCCAGCTTCCGCCGCGTTCTGCTGAGCATCGCCAATGCCTACAAAGAAAAGCACGGCGACGTGGTCGAGCAGGCGCAGATGGTCGAGAACTCGATTGCGCAGTCGGAATCGTTTACCGGCCGCGGCGGAAAGGTTTCGCGCAGCATAATCGATGCGATTCAGGAATCTGCCTTCAAGATGTTTGACCCAGTACACGGAGGGTTCGGGCAGGCGCCAAAATTTCCCCATCCCTCGGCGCTGGATTTACTGATCGAGCAGTATGCTCGGATTAGGGCAACGAGCGATCCAAAAACGAGCGGACGAATCATGACGACCTGCGCAACGTCATCGTCACCACGCTCGAGCACATGGCCAACGGCGGTGTTTACGACCAGCTGGCTGGAGGTTTTCATCGCTACTCGGTGGACGAGCGCTGGGTTGTGCCGCATTTCGAGAAGATGTGCTACGACAATTCCGAGCTGCTGAAAAATTACGTACATGCCTACCAGGCCACCGGCTCGGAATTCTTCGCCACTGTCGCCCGCGACATCATTCGCTGGATGGATGAGTGGCTCAGCGATCGCGAGCGCGGCGGCTTCTATGCTTCGCAGGACGCCGACATTTCCATGGACGACGACGGCGACTATTTCACCTGGACGCTCGCTGAAACCCGCGCCGTGCTCACCGAAGAAGAGGCGCAGGTGGCAGCGCTGCACTACGACATAAACGAAGTCGGCGAGATGCATCACAATCCGGCGAAAAATGTTCTCTACGTAGCCGAGCAAGTCGAAGAAATTGCGCGTCGGTTGAGCCTGTCCGTCGCGCGAGCACAAGAAATCCTCGCCTCCGCGAAAAAGAAAATGTATGCAGCGCGGCTTGACCGGCCCACCCCATATATCGATAAGACCGTTTACGTCGGATGGAACAGCCTGTGCGTCTCGGCGTATCTGGAGGCGGCCAAAGTGCTGGGGCTGGACGCGGCGCGGCGCTTTGCGCTGCGCTCGCTGGACCGGGTATTGGCGCAGGCTTGGAGCGCGGGAGCCGCCCGCACGAAGAATATGAAAACACCGCCGGCGCGCCGCCCTCGTCCACACCAACGGCGCCGATGAAAGCCACGCCGCGACTGCTGCACGTGGTCGCCTACTCCGATCCGAAAGCCGAGCATCGCGAAGTCGCCGGCTTGCTGGACGACTATGCTTTCACTGCACTGGCCTGCCTTGACGCCTACGAGGCGACCGCCGATCTCAGCTACTTCAAGTTCGCGCAGGCCATCGCCGACACGATGATCGCGAAATTCTACGATGCGACCTCCGGAGGATTCTTCGACAGCGAGCCTCCGGCCGAAGGCAAAGGCCTGGGCGTGCTCGCAACCCAGCGCAAGCCCCTGCAGGATTCACCGACGCCGGCGGGCAATCCGATGGCAGCGATCGCGCTCGTGCGCCTGCATCACTACACCGGCGAAGCCAACTATCGCGACAAGGCGGAGAAGACGCTCGAGATCTTCGCGGGCGTGGCAGAACAATTCGGCATCTTCGCGGCGACTTATGGAATCGCCGTCGCGCATTTCCTCGAGAGTCCAATTCAGGTAGTGGTGATCGCCGGCGAGAGATCCTCGGAGGGGGGATCTGCCGAAACAGGATCGGCAACAGGCGAGTCTGGAAAAAGAGGGCCTGCGAGAATCCGCGGCAGAACTTCAGGCTGCCGCGAACGCGGCATTCGCCTTCAATAAAAGCACGCTGCGCCTTACGGCGAACGAAGCCGTGCCGAAAAATCTCCCACCCTGCCTGGCCGCGACCATTCCCCACCTGCCCCAACTAAAATCGGGCGAATCGTTCGCCGTTCTCTGCTCGGGCTCTTCCTGCCAGCCGCCAGTGTCCGATGCGGCCGAACTCAAGCGTCAACTGGAACGCGCGCTCGAGAGAGAGGCCTGAAGTCCCACGCCATGCGAGCCGGTGAATATCAGCCCTTTGGGCACCAGCAAACCCGGCACCCAAGCCGCAGAAGTCAGGACAAGCGGAACCGGCGCCAGATCGGAAATCGGAAACTAGCCACTGTTCTTCCTCTGCGTCCGGCACCCGTTTCGGGACAAAAAAAGAGGGCCGCCGGGTTAGTATGAGTCCCGGCAGCCCAAAAATTGCGAGCCCAAGTTTTCGGCCCAAGTTACGGATGTTACTTTGGTGACTTGCAGCGACGCTCAGCGACCGATTAGCTTACATCAATGGGATTTGCGGACCGTCGCATTTTCCTGCTAGTTGTTGTTGTGGTGGGCACAATGGTAGTGGCCCTCCGTCCGGGGCGGGAACCTGCGGAACGGCGGCTGCTACATACGTGCCTACTAATCCAAACATCAGGACCGAGATCCTGATTGCGTGCTTCATGGGTTCGTCTCCTACCGCGACCAGAGCTTCCTAAAACAGCAGCCTTGGCGCGGACCCGCATTATAAGGCACGAGTCAAGTGGATTGTGCAAATTATTGCAACCCGCTTGGTTCCCCTCCTGAAAACCATCTGCTAAACCGTTGTTCTCATCGGCGCCACCAATAGCAACTACTTACCTGCTAGCGGTATAACGATGGTTATCGTATGTTCTACTTCAGCTTCTATGGGTTGAAGCCTGAGGGGATTGGAAAAGCGCCGGCGACACGCACTTAATTTACGAAATCCGAACAGCGGCTCGGAATCCGAATTGGGAAAGCGCTGGGAGCCGTTCGGAAATGTTTGAAAATATCAAGCGCCGCGCGCGGATTTAGGTCTTCGAAACAACCTTCGCGAGCAGCGCGGATAGAGCGAGGCTCGGCACCGGGATCGACTCGGAGGTCGACGGTCGAACGGCGCTCTCCGCCTTCGCCTCGAGCGATTGCGCGGCGTGAGTGCGCGATAAAGCTCGATCGACCATGCCTTCAAACATTGGGATCAAGGACTCTTCCGGCACGGGATGTTGAATGTCGGTAAGGCTCTGCTCCCACCGGTGGGGTTGCAACAGAGTTGCGATGCCTTCGCGAGCCGGACTCTTCACCAGTAGCGTAGCCAAACCAGATAATCAGACTGGCATTATAAGCGGACATATTCACCAGATTTGCTGGCACGCGCCCCAGGTGGCCTCCCACCCAGGAGGCAAGCAGCGCCAGTTCCACCAGCGCAAAACTGCCGAATCCCAGAGCGATTCCGAAGCTCTGTTGCTTGCGGCTCACGCCCAGATAGCGGGCAAAAATCAGCAGCAACAGCACAATGCCGATCTGGACAATGCGCAAGCAGCGCTGCGACGTGATGATGGCCTGCATCCAGGGCACAACCTCGGCGGAGTCCGAGGAAACCGCAACCACTCCCGCGGCCATCAGCATGACAAGTGCGGCCCACCGGAACAGAACCGTCCCCAGATCGCGCAGCGTGTGGAAAGGCCGGAAGACGTCGAGAAAAACTTCGTGAATCACCTGAAAGCCCAGCACCGCGCTAACCGCGTTGCTGAACCAGTAAAGGTAGAAAAAAGCCCAGTAATTGTGCTTGAGATACGAAGGGAAAAGCAGGCTGAAGATCAGGACTTGCGTCACCACGTACGCGAAAAAGAACTTGAACTTGCGGTACAGGCCGCGCCGCAACATGACCAATGCGATACCCGTCTGGATCACGGGGTGCGCGATCCAAAGAGCGTAATAGATGATCCGGGTTTTCTCGTTCATCGGCAAGCTCATCGGCAAAGAGTACCTTAGTGATCGGCACCACCGCCCAAAGCCTGTCAAATCCTGGCTTCTGCATGGTTTTTTCAACCATCATACTTCGGGCTACGTAAAGAGAAGTTAACGTCTTTCGCCCCGACGTTCAATGCACCATAGTAACCAAAAGTAACGTTACCGACTTGAAACGAAACGTCGGGATGTGCTTGGAAAGGCCTAAAAGAGCTCCCTCGGCACCGCCTCATCGTCCGCGAGTTCAAATCGGCCTCCGCCAACTCGCCACCAGAATATCTAGTGCCGGCGGCCTTTCCCCGAGCCGGCCTCATCGAGGAACACAAAATACGAAGAGTTCCACAGGGGAGCCGGCAGGCTTTCCCGCGACCGCGCCGTCAAAACAATGTGGTACTCCCCTCCGCTGCTGCGGCTGATTTCCACCAGCGGATCGCGGTTGAAAAGACCCTGCGGCGCAGCAGATGCCCCCGCCACGGTTTCGGTAACCGCGACTGTCGTCTCGGATTTCCCTCTCTTCTGAATACGCTCGCTGGCTGAGGGGCGCTGAATTGCCCGGCTGAATCACGGCCAGCCCCGCCAAAAATTCGTGCAGATCAGCCGTGCGGGGCCGCCCCGGCAGCAGAAACGATAGCTCGGCATCCTGCTCGGAGAAGTGCCACGCCAGCGAAGCCGCAAGGCTCACGGCGCGTTCATATTCAGCATCGCGCAGCACTCCAGGCGCGGGATTGTCGAAGACAATGCAAAGCTTACGCTCATCCTCGCGGCTGAATTCGCGCACCTTGAGCGAACCCGACTTCGCCGTAGCTTTCCAGTCCACGTGGCGGAGCGGAATCCTCGGGCTGGTATTCGCGAATGCGATGCAGATCAGACCCGCGACCACGCACAAAGCTCTCCCACTCGCCGCGCACTCGCGGCAGAATCTCAAAAAGTTCGTCGGTAGGCTCGATCCGCGGATAGACCAAAATTTCACGCGGCAGCGCCACGTGACGCGTCTTGGTGAGAAACGCGAAAGGAAAACGCGTAGCCACGCCGAAGCTGCCTTCCCGATAGCGGCCGCGCTGCTCAAACAAAAGTTCAAGATCAGCCGACAATTCCTTGCGCGCCGGCAGAAACGGAAAATAAGCTATGCCCGGAAAAATTCCCGGCGGGTCGGGAGCAATCGTCACCCGCCGCAAACGCCGGTCCGGCAGTCGCAGCCACTGTTCTTCCTCAGGGCGGTTGAACGGGAACGCGAACGTCACTGGCTCCCACTGCCACTGTTTCTCGGGCTTCGTCCGCCTCTTGCGCGTGGAGAGCACAAAAATAGAAAACGAAGGCAAATAACGCCGCGGATTGCGTAACACAATGCGTCCCGGCACCGCGCGACCCGCAAACACATGCTCCGGCAGGCGGACATCGAGTTCCAGCCAGCGCAGCACCATCGCCGAAACTACTCCGGAAACCAGAATCGCCGCCAGCATAGCCGCGACCACAATGTAGAGCAGATTATTTCCCGTGTTGAGCGCGGCGATCCCGATCACCAGCGTGACCAGCACATAAACGACGCCGGCGCGGTTGATTTCATAGTCAAACGTTTCCCGCAGCCGCTCCATCGCTACCCGGCGCGCAAGATAAGGCACGGTGACCAACCCCACGATCGTCGCCATCACCAGCGAAGCCGAGGCCAGAATCACGGTCGCCCAAACGTTACCGGCGTCGCGCGACACGGTCGAGAAAAGAGCGGCAGTAAACGCCAGCCCCAACCCTCCCAGCGCGAGCAGGAACTTCACCCACACTTCCGCCGAGGCCGATTGCAGCCACTGCATCGGCCCGCCGCCGGAGGCGCTCGGAACTCACGGAATCTGCGTATGCGGGAGGCACCTGTTGGCAGCCTAGCATCCGCTCAGGGAACGGGCAACGACGATCCCCTTGCAGAAAAAGCCTTCGGTAACTTGCCGCATGTGTTGGGGTATCCGTGGCAATCCGTGAAAATCCGCGCCCCGTTGTGCTACCCTGCTTCGCGCTCGAAAACTGCACCGGATATTACATTCTTCCAAACACTCAAGGAGATCGCCCATGCCCCTGAGCAAACGCGCCCTCGCGGAATTCTTTGGAACCTTCTGGCTGGTCTTCGGCGGATGCGGAGCGGCCGTGCTGGCCGCCGGCTTTCCCGGCTCTAGGCATTGGATTTGCCGGCGTCGCTCTCGCCTTTGGCCTCACCGTCCTGACCATGGCCTTCGCCATCGGGCACATTTCCGGCTGCCATTTGAATCCCGCAATCAGCTTGGGACTGGTGGTGGGCAAGCGCTTCCCTGCTGCGGAATTGCCCCACTACGTGATCGCGCAAGTAGTGGGAGCGATCGCCGCATCGAGCGTGCTCTACGTGATCGCGAGCGGAGTTCCTACCTTTGACGTGCACGCCAGCTTCGCCTTGAACGGATACGCCGAACACTCTCCCGGCGGTTACGCGCTACTCTCCTGTTTTGTGGCCGAAGTCGTGCTGACCGCATTTTTTCTGATTGTGATTATGGGCGCCACCGACGCCCGCGCTCCCAAAGGATTCGCCCCCATCGCCATCGGCCTCTGCCTCACCCTGATTCACCTGGTATGCATCCCCGTGACCAACACGTCGGTGAATCCCGCCCGCAGCACCGGCCCCGCACTCTTCGCCGGAGGCTGGGCCCTGCAGCAACTTTGGCTATTCTGGGTCGCTCCGCTAATCGGCGGCTCGCTGGGCGGAGGAATCTACCGCGCATTATTCGGAGAGTAGAAAGTGGCTAGTGACTGGCTGCTGGCAACTGGACACGAGCCAGTGCTTTTCAGTATTCCGCCAGCTCTTTCATCGCGCGAAACAAATCATTGGTCTGCGGCAGGATGGCATCTTCAAGAATCGGCTGGTAAGCCACGAACGTATCGGCGGCGGCCACGCGACGCACGGGAGCGTCAAGCTTGTCGAAAAGCTGGTCAGCGATGCGCGCCGCGATCTCCGCGCCATACCCCCAGCTTAGAGAATCTTCATACGCCACCAGTACGCGGTTGGTTTTTTCCACGGAAGCCGCAATCGCGTCCCAGTCAAACGGATTCAGGCAGCGCAGGTCAATCAACTCGACTTTCACTCCATTTTCCCGTTCCAGCTTCTGCGCCGCCTGCAGCGCCCGCGGCACAACCGCGCCGTAAGTGATCACCGTCAGATCGGTACCGGGATGCACAATCCTCGCCTTGCCGAAAGGAATCATGTAATCCGGCCCGGGATAAGGCGCGCGTCCGTAAGTCTCACGATACAGCCGCTTGTGTTCCAGAAACAGCACGGGATCGTCGCAACGAATCGCAGTGCGCAGCAACCCAGCTGCATCGAGCGCATTCGAAGGAAACACCACGCGCAGTCCCGGCATGTGGGTAAAGATGCTCTCCCCGCATTGCGAATGATAAATTGCGCCGCCGGTGAGATATCCGCCAATGGCCACGCGGATTACCACCGGACAAGAAAATCCATTGTTCGAGCGCCAGCGGATCACGGTGAGCTCGTCGCGAATCTGCATCATCGCCGGCCAGATATAGTCAAAAAATTGGATCTCGACGACCGGCTTGAGCCCGCGCGTGGCCATGCCGGTAGCGCGTCCCACGATCGCAGCCTCGGCCAGCGGAGAATTGAACACTCGGTCCGCGCCAAATTCATTCTGCAGGCCGAACGTCAGCTTGAAGACTCCGCCCTTGCCCTTTACCAGCTTGCGCTTGAGATATTCTTCGCGGCTGCAATCGGCCACGTCTTCGCCGAAGATCAGAACCCGTTCGTCGCGCTTCATCTCGTCGCGGAGCGTGGCGTTGATCAGGTCCGCCATGGTTTTCGCGGCCGGCTTCTTGACCATCCGCAGTCTTCACCTCAGACGACTCGGCAATCGGCTGCGTCGAAAACGCAGCGGAAGCCGGATCCACATCCGGCGAATACAAATATTTCTTGATGCTCTCCGGCGCCGGAGGCAAAGCCTCAAGCGCCTGGTCGACAGCAACTTGCAGCTCTTCGTCCACCTGCTTTTCGAGCTGCGTGATCCCCTTTTCGTCGAGAATGCCCTCCCGCAACAGGAACATCTGCGTGCGAGTCACGGGATCCCGCGCCGCGTCGCGCTCGCGTTCGACATCCGGACGATACAGTCGCTCGTCATCCGACAGCGAATGCGAATAAGGACGAATCACATGCGCGTGCACAAATGCCGGACCATGTCCCTCGCGGCAATATTGCGCCGCGCGCGCGAACGCCGCATAGCTTGCGACCGGGTCCGTGCCATCGACTTCTTCAAAATGAAAATGCGGAAAGCCGGAAACCAGCCGCGAAATGCTGCCGCCCGCGGTCTGCACCTCGACCGGGACGGAGATCGCGTATCCGTTGTCCTGCACGCAGAAAATCACCGGCAGCTTGCCCAGAGCCACGGCGTTCAACGCTTCCCAGAATTCCCCTTCGCTGGAAGTTCCATCGCCCAGCGAAACGTAAGTGACCTCGTCGCTCTGGAACTTTACATCCTTGAACTGCCGGTAATCAGAGCCGGATGGCCCATCCTTCGCGTCCTTTGCGAAGGGTGGGATTGCACCGGAATCTCAGCCGCCTTCGGCCGCCGCGCAAAATAGCGTCCCCCCTCAGCACACCCCACCGCCTGCAGAATCTGCGATCCCGTCGGAGAAGACTGCGTGACAATATTAAGCAGGGGATAGCTCCAGTGCGAAGGCATCTGCCGCCCGCCGGAACTAGGATCGTCCGCCGCACCCACCCCCTGCAAAAACATATCCAGCGGCTTCACGCCCAGGGCCAGGCACAACGCGCGATCGCGATAGTAAGGATAAAACCAGTCGTAGCCCGGCTTCAGCGCCAGCCCGGCAGCCACGCCAATGGCTTCGTGCCCCGCTCCCGACATCTGGAAATAAATTTTCTGCTGCCGCTTCAGCAGTATCTCCCGGTCGTCCACGCGCCGGGACATATACATGAAGCGGTAAGCCTCGATCAGCCGTTCGCGAGTAAGTCCTTCATACTGTTTGGACTTTTTCGCACCGTTGCCTGCGAGGCCCAGCTTGGGGTCAGTTTTTGTCGTCGCCATCCGCTTGCCGTCGTTTTAGGGTATCTGTCTTACGTTATCGCGCGTTCTCATACTACGCGCACTCCCACTACATAAGATTCGCGAAACCCTCCCCGGGGTTCACTCTGAGATTCCAATTACGCCAAACCTGTTGCATTGTAAATGCAGTGCGGCCATTAGAAAAACACCGAAGTTTAATGGATGCTGATGTGGGGACAGCCGCCCCCGGCTGTCCGGTCGAACGAAGCTCGACGGTTTTCGCTGACGGCCGAACGCTGACGGCTAAACGCTGAGTGCTTTATCCTGAGAAGGCATGATTCGAACCTTCCGCGCCTTTGACCCGCGTTCCATCCAACTGGTGATCTTCGACCTCGACGGGACGCTGATCGATTCCCGTCTCGATCTGGTGCATTCGGTGAACGCGGCGCTGCGCCATATCGGTCGGCCTGAGTTGCCCGACGATGTCATCGCCAGCTACGTGGGTGACGGCGCGCCGGTTCTGATTCAGCGGGCATTGGGTGGCGAAGCGGCGGGGCGAGGTTGTGGACGAAGCGCTCGTCCGCAAGGGACTGGAATTTTTTCTTTCTTACTATCGAGCGCACAAGCTCGACCACACCACCGTCTATCCCGGAGTTGCCGCAGCGCTGGCGGCGATTCAGAATTTGGCCGGCCATTCCTCGAACGGCTCGCCGCGTAAGTTAGCGGTGCTCTCCAACAAACCGGTCATTCCCTCGAAGGCGATCATCGATGCGCTCGGGCTGGGCCAATTCTTTTCGCAGGTCTATGGCGGCAATAGCTTCAGCACCAAGAAACCCGATCCCGAGGGCGCGCGCCGGTTGCTCGAAGAGTATGGCGTGCAACCGCAACAAGCCGCGATCATCGGCGACTCCCACGTCGACGTGAATACGGGACGCAATGCGGGCATGGTCACCGTCGGCGTAACTTACGGCTTCGCTCCGCATACGTTGCAGGACGAGCCTCCCGACGTTCTCGTGGATCATCCGAGCGAATTGCCGTTGCTGTTCGCGACGCCATAGCTCGCGGCACCATAGCTGCGAGCACCACGATTCGCTACATCCGGTGATTGGGTGCCCGAGGTAATTTGTAGAGGCCTAACTTGTTATATCTCGTCCCGCCACGGACGCCGTCAGGCGGCGCACGCAAGAGCGCGACAAGCTGCGTCTCTACCAATGAATTACACCAGATTCGCGCACCATGATTGGTGCAGCTGGCAAGCGGATGAATGTAAAATGAGGTTGCGGGCTTCAAGCTCTGTGGAATAGATTCCTCGTATAGCATTGAAAACAATGGTCTTAAATCTCGACGTTAAAGCGGTTTAGCTTCTGGCCGCCCCTGTCGGCCTCACGCATCGATGGTCAGACGCTCTCCGCGAGCGGCTGCCGGCTCCCAGATCGCCGCACGGGGCATTTCCTGAGGCGGTTGAACATTGAACCAACGAATCATTGAGGCGTTGAACCATGGACTCACGAGCGACAACGTTCAATGCGTCAATGAGTCAATGACTCAACCCTCAATGATTCGATGCTTACGTTACACTGCTGCGACGAGGGATAACGGCCACGGCGCAGACCTACCCTTTCTTCTCACCTCTCCCCAACTCATGACTGCATCCCATCCGGCTTCGTCTGACTTCACTCCGAAAGAATTGCGCAAGTTGCGCAGCATGAAGAATCCGCACGGCATTCAGAAGTTTCTGGATGCGATTCCCTATCACCTGGAAGATACGGCGTGGTCGCCGCGCAAGGTGCTGGCCGAGCAAACGGCGCATTGCCTGGAAGGCGCGATCTTCGCGGCGGCCGCGTTGCGGGCGAATGGATATCCTCCGCTGCTGCTGGATTTTGAAGCTGAACACGACACCGACCACGTGATCGCGATTTTTCGCGAGAACGGATGCTGGGGCGCGATCGCCAAATCCAACTACAGCGGATGCCGCTGGCGCGAGCCCGATGCATCGCACGCTGCGCGAACTTGCACTGAGTTACTTCAACCTTTACTGCAACCTGCGGCGGGAGCGCACGCTGCGGCGGTACTCCGGCCCGGTCAACCTGAAACGTTTCGACCGCCAGCACTGGATGACTACCGAGAAGCCGGTGTGGTTTATCGTCTATCATCTGTTCGATATCAAGCACTACTCGCTGATCACGCCGGCCCAGGCAGAACATCTACATCGCGTGGACGAACGGCTGTTTCAGGCGGAATGCCTGGGGAAGGCATACAAGAGAGGTCAGGGGGTCAGGAGTTAGGGATTAGAGTTCGGGGCGCAGGCCAGTTTGGATGCAGGGTTTATAGGTGCAGGGTTTATAGGATGCAGGGTTTTTGTACGTGCAGGATTTGTGAGATGCAAGCTTTAGCGGATGCGCGCCGCCGTCCCCGGTTTAAGCTCGATGCCGGGATCCGGGTTTATACCCGCGATGACGCCGGTCGTGCGAGGGCACACCGTCGACATCAGCGAATCCGGCATATCCGCCATGCTTCGGGATGAGGTTCCTTTGGACGCGGTGGTTCGGCTGGAGTTCGACGTTCCGCTGGGCAGCATTGAGATTTCTGCTGTGGTTCGCCAGAGGAGCGCATTCCGCTACGGCTTTCAATTTCTCGAAGCCAGTACGGCTCAGGAAACCATTGGACGCACGTGCGCCCAACTCGCCCTCGAGCAATCTCCGCACCTGCAATTGCCGGGCGATAATCCCGGCAAGATCTGAACTCATTCGGAATACAATAGAGGCGTGAAGCCGAAGTGTTTGCTGCTGCTCTGGCTCCTGGTATTGAGCGCCGCGGGGCAGAGCGCCCTCGCGCAAGCCACCGCGGGACAGTCCGCGCCCGATATGGCGCACAAGCCGCACCACAGCCTGCTATTCGAAAATTCCCAGGTTCGTGCGTTTTCGTTGAAGCTGCGATACAACGAAAGCGAGGTCACGCGCCACGAGCATGCTTTTCTGCTGGTGACGTTGGAGGACTGCCAGCCGGCCATGTGGCTCGAAGATCAGTCTCCCATCGTGCCCGGGACGTTGAAGCAAGGTCAGGTAAACTTCGTGTCCGGCTTATGGACTCGCGGTATGCGCAACGACCAAAAGAGCACGTGCCGCTTCGTCGTAGTCGAGTTTCTGGACCTCAGGGCCACGATGAATGCGGGCTCTGGGTATGCGGACACTGGATATGCGGGCGACGCTGGGCCGTCGGTGGACCCGGCGGGCAAGGTGGACCGGGCAACCAAGCTGATCGCCACCGTGCCGCTCGGCGCATCGTATGTCACTACGGCCTACCTGCCACATGGCGAATCCATTCCCGCCCGGCCGAACGATATTGGCGAGTTGCTCATTGCGATCACAGATCTGGATCTCAAGAGCGCGGACCTCAAGACCGAAGACGATCGCCACATTCGCAAATCGCCGGGCGAGGTGGAATGGATTGAAGCTGGGCGCGGGTCAGCGTGGGAGAGTGACGGTTCATCCCCTGCGCGGTTCGTGCTGGTTCGTTTTCTGCCGGAGGATTCTCCGGGAGGCGGGAAGTAGTCTCGCAGGCGACGAGCCTCAAGAACGTTGACTTTGGCCGCTTCGCCACTGTAGTTTTTTCCATTGCCGTACGTCGACTATTAGCATGAGGACCCAGATTCAGAGCTTCGCAGTTTCCGCATTTCTTTTCGGCCTCCTGCTTTCCCTGTTCGTCTGCTCGGCCGTTGCGCAGGAGGATCCTCCGGCCGCGTCGGCCGATTCTGCCGTCAACGCCGCGCCCAAACTCAATCCAAACCTAAAGCTGGATTTAAATCCCGATGCCCACGGCGGATTGTCACAGCAGCAGATGCAGGAACTGTTTCGCCTGGTCGCCAGCAAGTACGAGGAAAACGATGACCTCAGGCGCAACTACACCTACATCGAGCGCAGCGAAGAAGCCAAGCTTGACGGCGACGGGCAAACCAAATCGACCGAAGTAAGAACCTATGAAGTGATGGAGTTGTACGGCGAACAGGTGCGGCGGCTCATCGAGAAGGATGACAAGCCGCTTCCAGAAAAAGACAAAGCCAAAGAAGAAGAGAAGATCCAAAAGTTTATCGACAAGCGCAAGGGCGAATCAGACGACGACCGCAGGAAGCGCGAAGAGAAAGAAGAAAAAGAACGCGAAGACGGGCGCAAGTTTGTGCGCGAGGTGGCCGACGCTTACAACTTCACGCTGGTAGGAACGGAAGTGCTCGGCGGGCGCGAGGCCTGGGTGATTGATGGCGAGCCGCGTCCGGGCTACGAGCCCCACATGAAGGAGGCAAAGTTCCTGCCCAAGTTCCACGGACGGGTGTGGATCGATAAAGACGATCTGCAACTAGCCAAGCTGCAGGTCGAGGCGATCGAGACGGTTGCTATCGGATTGCTGGTGGCACGCGTCCACAAAGGAACGCGGTTCGTACAGGAACAGACGCGAGTGAACGAAGAAGTGTGGCTGCCGAGCCACGTCGCTTTCAAACTGGACGCACGCGTCGCGTTATTCAAAGGCTACAACCAGGACACTGAAACGACTTTCCGCGACTACAAGAAGTTTCGCACGTCGGCGAAGATCGTAGGCTTGGGGGACCCGAAGCCGTAGCCGGAGGCCTCTTCTCACGTCCCCGTTAATTCATTTGACTTATCCATACAGCTGCGCGATACCTCTATGGGCACATCGCCATGTGGAAACGCATTCTGCTGCTCGCAACGCTTTGCTCGGCGGTCCTGGCTCCAGCGCGGGATAAGCCGGAAAACTGGGTCCAGGTGCGCAGCCCGCACTTCACGATCGTCAGCAACTCCAATGAAAAGCAGGCGCGCCGCGTGGCCGATCAGTTCGAGCGCATGCGGTCGGTGTTTCACAAGCTGTTCCCCAAGCTACGGATTGATCCGGCCACTCCTATCATTGTGCTGGCGATAAAGGACGAGAAGGATTTCCGCGCGCTGGAACCGGCCGCGTATCTGGCGAAGGGACAGGTTAAACTGGCCGGACTTTTTTTGACCTCGCTGGACAAGAACTACGTTTTGATGCAGCTCGATGCCGAGGGCGACCATCCCTATTCCGTGGTGTATCACGAATACACGCACTTACTTTTGAGCAAAGCGGATTGGATGCCGCTGTGGATGAACGAGGGCCTGGCCGAGTTTTACCAGACCACGGAGATTCGCGAGAAGGACGTATCCGTCGGTGAACCGAGCACGGAAAATGTGATGCTGCTGCGGCAGAGCCGAATGCTGCCGCTGGCCACGCTGTTTACCGTGGATCACACGTCGCCCTACTATCATGAAGAGAACAAGGGCTCCATCTTCTACGCCGAGTCGTGGGCTCTCACTCATTACATCCGGGTCAAGGATTCTCAGGAGAACACGCATCGCTTGACCGACTACGCCACGCTGCTGACGCAAAACGTAGACGCGGTGACCGCGGCCACACGCGCGTTTGGAGATTTGAAGAAACTGCAAAGCGCGCTGGAAGACTATGTGAGGCAGAACGCATTTCACTACATGAAAGTGGCGGCCACAACGGATGTCGATGAATCGGCGTTCCAGGCTCAGGCTCTGATGACTGTACAGGCCGATGCCGTACGCGCGGATTTTCTGGCTTACAACGAGCGAACTGCGGACGCTCAGGCGCTGCTCGATCGCATCTTGCAGGAAGATCCTAAAAACGTTTCCGCGCATGAAACTATGGGCTACCTCGCATTCCGTCAGGGCCACATGGATGATGCGCGGAACTGGTATGCGCAGGCAGTGAAGCTCGATTCACAAAGTTTCCTGGCGCATTACTACTTCGCGGCGATATCGATGAATGGCACGATCGCACCCGCGGACGAAGCGCAGGTGGAGAACAGTTTGCGCGCCAGCATCAAGCTGAACCCGTCATTCGGACCGAGTTACAACGCGCTTGCCACCTTCCTGGGCATGCGGCATCGCAACCTCGAGGAAGCGCGCATGATGGAGTTGAATGCCGTCCAACTGGAACCCACAAACTTAAGCTACCGGCTGAACGTTGCGAACATATTGCTGATGATGCAGCGCGGCAAAGATGCGGAGGACGCGATTCGCTACGCCATGCATTTCGCCAAAACTCCGCAGGAGACTGCCACGGCGGAAAACTTTTTGCGGCAGACCGAGGAATACGCGGAGGCGCAGGAAACGAGCCGGCGATTCAACGAAGAACGGAAGGCGGAACCGATGGCAGCAGGTACGGCTCAGGTAACGGCCACCGGCGGCGTGCCGGAAGCCGAAGGTGCTTCCGCTTCTCCCCCGACGGATGAACCCGTTCCGAAGGGGCCCTACCATTTTATGGTTGGTGTGCTGAAAGACGTGCGCTGCAATGCTCCCGCGATGGATTTGAATTTGGTTTCCGGCGGGAAGACGCTGGAATTGCATACCGGAAATTATTTCAGGCTTTCGTTCAGCGTTCTCAACGTTACGTTGAAGGGCGATCTGAATCCCTGCGCAGATCTGGAAGGGAAACCGGCGAAAGTCGAATACGCGGAATCGGCGAACAAGCATTCGGCAGTGGTGGTGGCGATTGAACTGCATAAGTGAGCAAGCGGCGAGTCGGGAAAGTTTGATCTCCTTGGTGCAAGTTCCTTAAATCCTCCCTGTTTTGACAACGTTTATAATAGAAAGATTCCCTCTTGGCGAAATTGACATCTGTGAGGGTGGCGGCGAAGAAGCAACGCTCGCTGCGCTCGCTGGCCAGCCGAGGCGGCTGTCCCTACATGTTTCGTTGTGGCTAAAGGCTAAGAGCTGATGGCTAAGAGCTTTCTTTATGGACTTTAAACTCGTTTCCGATTACACGCCGCAGGGCGACCAGGGACGCGCCATTGAGGCGCTGCTGCGCGGGATCTACGACCGCGAGGCGCATCAGGTTTTACTGGGCGTTACGGGGTCGGGCAAAACTTTCACCATGGCCAAGGTGATTGAGGCGGTGAACCGTCCGGCGCTGGTGATGGCGCATAACAAAACGCTGGCGGCGCAGCTTTATCACGAGTTCAAAAATTTCTTTCCGCACAACGCGGTGGAATATTTTGTATCGTATTACGACTATTACCAGCCTGAGGCTTACGTTCCGGCGGCCGATCTCTACATCGAAAAAGAAGCAACAATCAATGATGAACTCGACAAGCTGCGGCTTTCGGCGACGCGGTCGTTGTTTGAGCGGCGAGATGCGCTGATTGTGGCGTCGGTGAGCTGCATCTACGGACTGGGCTCGCCGGAAGCGTATTACGGGATGATGCTGTTTCTCGAGCAAGGCCAGAAGATCAAGCGCGAGGACATCACGCGCAAACTCGTCGACATTCTTTATGAGCGCACCAACGGCGATTTCCGGCGCGGGACTTTTCGCGTGCGCGGCGACGTGGTGGAGGTCTTCCCTACTTACGACGACATGGCCTATCGCATCGAGCTGTGGGGCGATGAGATTTCGTCGCTCACGCAGATCGATCCGCTGTTTGGCACGGTGAAACAGAAATATGGGCGGCTGCCGATTTATCCCAAGACGCATTATGTGATGAAGGACGAGACGCGCGCGTCGGCGGTGGCGTCGATCAAGAAAGAACTGGCGTGGTGGGAAGTGGAATTGGAAAAGCAAGGGCGGCTGGTGGAGTCGCAGCGCATTCATCAGCGGACGATGTTTGATCTGGAAATGATCAAGGCCATGGGTTATTGCCACGGCATCGAAAATTATTCGCGGCACTTTACGGGACGGTTGCCGGGGGAGCCTCCGCCGACGTTGCTGGATTATTTTCCGCGCGACTATCTGATGTTCATCGACGAGTCGCATCAGACGGTGCCACAGGTGCGCGGCATGTATGCCGGCGACCGCTCGCGCAAGGAAACGCTGGTGGAATATGGCTTCCGCATGCCGTCGGCGCTGGATAACCGTCCGCTGACGTTTGAGGAATTTCAGCATCGCACCAATCAACTCGTCTATGTTTCCGCGACGCCGGGGCCGTATGAGTTGACCAAATCGGCGGGCGTGGTGGTGGAGCAGATTATCCGGCCGACGGGATTGATTGATCCTGAAGTTGAAGTGCGTCCGGTGAAAGGACAGATCGACGACCTGCTGCACGAGATTCGCGCGCGCGTGGAGAACGGCGAGCGTGTACTGGTGACTACGCTGACTAAGCGCATGTCGGAAGACCTGGCCGAGTACTACGCCGAAGTGGGCGTGAAGTGCCGCTACATGCATTCCGAAATCGAAACGCTGGAGCGGGTAAAGATTCTGCGCGACCTGCGCAAGGGCGAGTTCGATGTATTGATCGGCATCAATCTGCTGCGGGAAGGACTCGACTTGCCGGAAGTGTCGCTGGTGGCGATTCTCGATGCCGACAAAGAAGGCTTCCTGCGGTCTGCGGGGTCTTTGATCCAGACCATCGGACGCTGCGCGCGGCATCTGAACGGGCGCGCGATTCTTTATGCCGACCGGATGACCGATTCCATGAAGCGCGCCATGGACGAGACTCTGCGGCGGCGCGCGATCCAGACTGCATACAACGAAGAGAATGGGATCACCCCGGAATCGATCGTGCGTCCGCTGGATATGACGCTGGCAGGCATTATCGCCGCCGACTACGCCGACCTGACCGGCGGCGAGGCGGAGGGGATTCCGGAATTTGCGTCGCAACTGGAAGTGAACGCCTACGTCGGAAAGCTCGAAAGCGACATGCGCGAAGCGGCGAAGCGGTTTGAGTTTGAGAAGGCGGCGAAGTTAAGGGATACGATCAAGGAGTTAAGAACGAAGGAGTTTTTGTTCGCGTGAGGGAAGCGTTCGCGCGCTCCGCGCTATACTCTCGTCAATGAAAGTGCCCCTCCCTGTCACCTGCCTGGCGTGCAAGGAAACATTCGTGCTTGATGTCCGCGGCAGTGACCTCCCAGAGTACACAAAATGTCCGAAGTGCGGAGCCCAGAGCCGCAACCTGTGGCCGCTAGGCAACGCCGTCACTATTCTTCTGATGGAACGCGCCAAGCAGGAACTTGCGGATGGCGACGTCACGATCACGATACTTGTGAGTTCAATGGCCGTTGAGGGAGAGATGGCCTTTCTCTACTTCAAATGGAAGGGCATTGATGAAAACAAACTCCCGCACGCCATCACCGAGGCAGACCGGGAAAGATGGGGTGAGGCGTGGAAAGGTTTTTCTTCGTTCACAACGCAGCTGGATGTTGTGTCGAAATTGTTGTCGCATGAAGCTTTTGACGCGTTCGCGCGGCAGAATAAGGCATGGCTGTTTCCCAAATTAGACGGGTTCGACCGTGCAACGTCAATTAAGCAATATTTTCAGAATCACTTCTACCGCACTCGAAATCGCGTCGTTCACTACGGCGAGGTCGATTTCCAGAAGCCCGATGGGGAGCGGTGTTTTTCTTTAGCATGGCTCCTACTCCGGCTGTTTCATGCGATGGACCGGAAAGCATGTGAACTTCTGGAGGCCCGACAAAGAATGGTCGATTCTCAATCGCCCGGAATCTCTGGTGCGGCAGACGATTAGCATGGCGTTGGCTCACGTACCGAAGTAATTTGTCGGAGAAACAATTGCGATCTCGCGCCACGGATGCATCGCCAGCAAATCCGTATCGCCGGTGATGATCGCGTCTGCTCTGCCGTTCAGCGCGACTTCCAGGAACTTGTCGTCTTTCGGGTCGCGGCATTCGCGGATGAGCTGAATGATGGGAACGAATTCGGCGATGCGGCCCAACCGCTGGAGGAAGCTTTTGCGATCGTCGATGCTGATGTAGCGGTCAAACTTTGACCGGTCCAGGACGTCGGCGAGTTCGTACATAGTTGCGTCGGAGATCAAAAGGAGCGCTTTCAGTTCAGCTTCGCGCACGGCGTGCGCCGGCAACGACTGAGGCAGAATCAGGCGGCTCACAAGCACGTTGGTGTCGACTACTACGCGTGCGCGCGGCATCAGTCCTTCAGGATGTCAGCAAGGATCTCCTCGGTCATGCCGCGTCTCTTCGCTTGGGCGCCTACGCGATCACAGAACTTGTCAAACTCCTCGACGTTGCTCCGGCGAATGCGCTCGTACTCTTCGGCCGAGATGATCACGGCCACGTCGCGATTCTGGCGGCGAACGACGATAGGCTCTCGTTGCGCAGCGTCAACGATGGCCGCGAAGCGCTGCTTCGCTTCGGTGGCGGAGACGACTTTCATTTGTCCATTATAGACAAACTAGACAGATTGGGCAATCCTTGGGCAGGTCGCGGCTGGGGGACGCCGCCGCCACAGCCCGCGGGGCACCGGCGCGACTCTTGATTACCTTCCGTAAGCCGCGCTGGCTGCCAGGGGCTTGCGGTGGAAAGTGTAGCCGTCGAAAGTTTCGGAGCGGAAATTTACGTTGGGGGCGCTGAGTTTTTCGGTCTGACTTAGGAAGAGGTATCCGCCGGGCTCGAGGTAGAGGTGCAGGCGCTCGAGCAGGGCGGTGCGCTGGACGCGCGAGAGGTGAGGCAACACGTCCATGCAGAAGATGCAGTCGAAGCGGCCGATGTAGACCGGCTTGGTCAGGTTCATGGTGTTGAAAGTCACGAGGCTGCGCACTCGCGGCTTCACCTGCAGATGCGCGCCGGTTGCAGATCCATTCTGCTGCGCTTGCGAAAAGCCGTTTAAGAGGCGGCCAGGCTTTCTGTTCAAAACTTCGCTGGATGAATTTTTCTGGGAAGCAGTCGCACTTCCGTTCGATCCAATCTTTGAAAATGCCGCGCGGATGGTTGCCGGGGGAAGCCCTGCAAGCGCCGACTGCGGATACATGCCGCGCTCGGCGATTTTGATTGAGGACGCCAGCAGATCGCTGCCCACGATATGAATGGTGAATTCTTTTCCGGGTTGGGGCGTTCCCGGTTGCGGGAAAATCGTGCTTGATGCAGAGATCGATGATTCGGCGATGCCGCCATTGCGGCTGGCCGCGAATTTCTACCACTCGATCCGTTGGAGCTTCCATTTCCGTTGCCCGGAGTCGCGGCATTCGTGGTGCTATTTCCATTGGCATTGCCGATGTTTCCTGCAAGCGCGGCGCAGGCGGCCATGGCAATCGAATACGCTTCTTCGCCGGTCGAGCAACCCGCGCTCCACATGCGGAGCGTGGCAGGATTGTCCGGCGACTTGCGCGCAAACAGCTGGGGCAGCACCTGGCGAGTCAGGGCATTCATCGCGCCGGGATGGCGGAAGAATCCGGTATCGGTGTTCAGTACTCCATCCAGAAAATGCGGCAGGCAGGTGCAGTCCTGGTCGGTCGAGCGCAGCCGCTCGAGCACGGCGGCCACGGAATCCAGTTCCTGCGCCTCGAGATATTCCGCGACATGCGCCGCCAGCGCGCTGTTGGGACAATCCAGCAGGATTCCGGCCTGGCGCTCGACCAGCAGGCGCAGATCAGAAAGCTCGTGCTCGAGGATGGTGCCGCCGGCGGTCAGTCTGTGCATGGGTTCTCGGTTCGGTTCTCAGTTCTCAGTTCTCAGTTCTCAGTTCTCGGTTCTCAGTTCTCAGTTCTCAGCTTTCGCTTTCAGCTCTTAGCTCTTAGCAACCCCAAACATCCTGTCGTCCCGAACCGGACCCGAAGGGCCGGTGAGGGACGTTACGTCAGCGGCACTCTCAACAGCACTCGACGAGATCGCAACTCGCAGCTTGCGCAATCCGTTCTCGATTCCCAAATCTCGTTTCCGTTTCAATGCGACCTGCCGCGGCTGCCGCGTATAACTTGCTGGAATCTTTTCCTGCTTCCCGCGCGGCAACATTCATTTCTTTTTCCAGCGAAGAAAACCGCTGCAGAACTTCGTGGATGCGCAGCGTCATATTCCGAACGGTTTCGAGCTGGGCGCGAGCTTGCGCCGAGAGGCTTCCGGGTTCGAGCAGCAGGAGATCGGAATTTCCCAGCACCGAGGTCAGCGCGTTGTTGAGGCCGTGCCGCATTTCGAGCATGTAGCGGCCCAGGGTCGCCTCGCGATCCAACTGGGCGCAGGCTAGTTCGGCGGCGCGGGCGCGAGCTTCGGCGCGGGAACGGTGCACGGCTTCGCAGGCGGCCGGGACCAGAATTTCAAGCCAGTTTTCGGCGCGCAGAATGGAGACTCGCGGCCAGCGCCGGTGCACGAGCTCGGCGGTTTCGGAATCCTGGCAAACGCAAAAAATTGGCTGCCTTGCGGAATGCAGAGGTTCGAGAACGACGGACAACAACTCACGGCGCAATTCGCCGACGATCGCGATATCGAAAGGAGTCGACCGCGAAGCGCGGCCACAGATCGCCGCTCAGCATCGTAAATGTCGGGACGCTGCGCTCCATTTGCCAGCGCGCCGTGACTCGTCGAGAGAAATCGACTTCATCGGAGATGATCAGTACAGTGGGTTGATCCAAGTTCCTTATTCTGGTTCCTTACTTTTTGCTGCGGTTCAGTTTCGCGCGCCGGGCTTTTGCATCCAGTATTGAGTTCAGCGTTGATAAATTATTTCTTGCCGGTTGGTCCGACTCGGGCTCTGCATCCCAGTCCTGGTCGGCGGAGACTTCAAACTCCGGACCCTCGTCGCTGGGAACGGAAAATTGGGCGTGTGCGGGTTTCGCCGCTGGAGCGGTCACGGGCGCCGCGGGCTGAGTCGTGGCTACAGGCTTGACCGGCGCGGCGGTTTTCCCACCGCTGGCTTGACTGCCGCGCTGGAAACAGCGGAGGTTGTCGCACCGCCAGCCGCTTTGGCAGCAAACGCTTTCGGCGCCGGCAGCAGCAGCTGGCACAGTCGTCGCTGGAGCTGGAACTGGAGCCGGAGCTGCTGCAACTTTCACCGCAGCCGTGGCCTCCGCTGGCGCTGCTTTGGCCGCGACCGCTGGCGCCGCGGCTTTCGCGGGCACTGGCTTTCCGATCACGATTTTCCCTGCGGCCGGTGCGGAATCTTTCTTTTCGCCCTCAGGCGCTTTGCCGCGTCCCAGCGCGTAATCCACGGATGCGCGCAAGTCCACGAGCATACGCAATGGCGTGCCGGAAGAATATTCCGCCTGGAACATTACTTTCCATGACTGGCAGATAATTCGCAGCCTTGCGACTGGCTCCTGCGCGGAGAACTGCGCCCGCCGGCAATCGATGGCTTCGATCCCTTTGGCATCAAGATCGTTAAGGCCGTCGAGAATAGCGTTGAGATCGTTATGCATGAGGCGGAAGAATGTGCGCCGCATGAGATATCCAAATCTTGTAAAGGCCACCAACGCAATCGGCATATAGAAAAGTTCGCCGGCCTGGGTTTTGGCTTTGCGGCCCTGTTCGAGGATGCCACCATGCAAAAGCTGATCGAGACTCTTGCATTTACGCGCGCCTTCGAGAACCCGATCCAGGGCATTCAGCCATAGCGGAGTCTTCAGATCCACCTCGCCCAGCGCCGGTTGCAGGTGCTGGGCTACCAGGGCGAGATCCACATCGTTGTCTTCGAGTTCGCCGGGCGCGACTGTGCTGAAGTACTGCACCAGGAGAAAGTCGATCTTGTCGCGAGCCGCATCGGTCCGGGTGGGACTGGCAAGAAAGTGACGAAGCAGTTCCAGAAGCCCATCCTGATCGGCGAGGGGACTGGTCTGCAGAAACTGGCGCAATTGATGGACCTGGACGCGCTGGTCCATTTCCTCGAGCCATTGCGTGGCCTGCTCGACCGATTCGCGGCCGGGCGTGTCAGCGCCGGTTTCCAGATCGGCACAAGGCTGCACGTCGATGACGAACTCACGCGCGATTTCAACATAGATGGGGTAGAGCCGGCGGGCGGATGCCCACTGGGCGGCAAGATCTGGTGCTGGCGATGTTGTCATGATTTCACGATCCAGTTGGGCACTTCTCCAATAAAGCGGGCCGCGACGACGGTTTTGCCCGGATGGTATTGCACAGCCACGACCGCTGCTTCGACGTCCAGAGAACCATCGGAGTTGCGCAGACGCAGCACGTCGGCAAACTCCAAAGGTGTGGCGCAGGCGAACAAAACTTCCCGCGGAGTGCCAAATTCGATGACTGTACTTTCGGTGAACGGACGCGCATTGGAGCCAGGCTCACCGCCCCGCGCCAATTGCACCGGGATGCGCACCGGAGCAGCTTCGGGAAAAAAGCGAGCCAGTCCGGCTACCGTGCCGGCACCCTGCGCCCCGCGCGCTGCTGCTGTGGCTTGTTGCGCCAAAGCGTTCGCCCCCTTTTTGCCGCTAGTCCGATTAGAAATGCGGTCGGGCTCCCCTCTTCCCGGTTAGGAAGAGCTTGGGGGAGCCGACAATCCGCGGTTACGTAGAGTACAGGAGCAAGGTGGGAACCAAAGCGGCGAACGAAAGGTCTAGCACCATGGCTGGTGCATTTTCAGTGAGTTAGGGAGAGACGGAATCTCCTGCCAGAGGACCGGCTTCAAGTCATCGTCTCAATTTGAAACATCTTGAAAACATCCGTCTCACTGCAGCCTTGATGTCACGCGTCACGAGAAAGCGAGAAAGAGTACAAGAAGAGTAGTACAATTGCCGGCCACACCCCCCGGTGGTCGCCTGTAATGCACTCTTTTCGATGAACGACACACCAGAATTCACCAGGAATACGGGCCCGCGACCGGATTTAACCGGCACTGTACTCGGTCGTCTCCGCGTAACTGCTCGCCTGGGCGCCGGTGGCATGGGCGAGGTCTGGCGCGCCGAAGATCCAAAACTGCGGCGCACCGTCGCCATCAAGCGAGTTTCAATTCGTGGAAGGGGCGGTCCCGACGAGGCGGCTCGGTTGCTCCGCGAGGGCCAACGGCTTTCGGCGCTAAACCATCCCAACATTGCCAGCGTGTATGACGTCCTCGAACAGGATGGCGAAATCTTCCTGGTCATGGAGTACGTGGAAGGGCAAACGTTGCGGCAGCGCTTGAGTCAGCCCATCAACATCAATCAATTTTTTGATATCGCCATCCAGTGTGCGGATGCGCTTACGGCCGCGCATGAGAGAGGCATTCTGCACAGCGACATCAAACCCGAGAACGTGATGCTCGCGGAGTCGGGACAAGTGAAATTGCTCGATTTCGGGGTGGCACGCCGTCTTGCCGTTGCCGGCGCCAGCGACGGCACGGGCACTCAGACGCTCTCCACGTTCGCCACCGTCGGCGGAACCCCGACCTACATGGCCCCCGAAGTCCTGTTGGGAAGTCTGCCCGACTTCCGCGCCGACGTGTTTTCGCTGGGCGTGGTGCTTTACGAAATGCTCGGAGGGCGCCATCCTTTTCTTGGATCCACCGCGACAGCCATCGCGATGCAAATCGTGCAGCAGGAGCCGACTCCGCTCGACAAGCTTAGCCGCTCCATTCCGCCGCCGCTTGCTCTGATCGTCGCCAAAGCGCTGCAAAAGAAACCGGACGAGCGCTACCAGAGTCCGCGCGAACTGGCGGCAGACCTGCGCGCGGTGCGATTTGGATCGCGGCCGCAAATTTCCGCCTCCCGCGGTTTTCTGGCACAGCAAAACTGGAAAGTTTCGCTCTTCGGAGGTCTGGCGGCGGCGCTGGTACTCACGGCGGTTTTTGTGGTCCGCCATCGCGAGCAGATTTTTCATGGCTCGCGCTCCGCCGCCTCGCCGGCGGTGAAGACGCGGCCGTCGGTCGCTGTGCTCGGCTTCAAGAATCTTACGGACCGGGCCGACAAGGCCTGGCTCTCGACCGCGCTGGCCGAGATGCTGAGCGCCGAACTCGCATCCGGAGGGCAGTTGCGCCTGGTCTCGGGCGAGCAGATTGCCCGCGCCAGCAAGGATGTTCCCTGGAGCCTGACCGACACGCCGAAGGATTCCGTGCCGCGCCTGCGGGCAAACCTGGATACCGATTACGTCACGACCGGCTCCTACGCCGTGGTCGGCGAGGGAGATAAAAGCCAGATCCGGCTCGATTTCCGGCTGGAGGACACAACCGCCGGCGATACCGTTGAGGAGGAAGCCGCGTCGGGCGGCGAAGCGGATTTGTTTGAGCTGGTTTCAGAGATTGGCACGCGCTTGCGAGAGCATCTGGGAGCGGGCCAGGTCACGAGCGCGCAGGCCATTCAGGTGCGGGCTTCGCTGCCCGCGGACCCTAAAGCCGCGCGGCTTTATTCCGAAGGCTTGAACAAACTTCGGGCATTCGAAACGCTGGCGGCGCGCGATCTGTTGACCCAGGCAGTGGAGGCCGATCCGCAATCTCCGCAGGCCCACGCCGCCCTCAGCGGGGCATTACTGGAGCTTGGTTACGACAACAAAGCCAAAGATGAGGCGCAACGAGCCTTCCAGCTTTCGAGCAACCTCAGCAACGAAGAACGTTTGTGGATGGAAGCGCAATACCGCGATCTGAACAACGAGAATGCAAAGGCGATACAGATCGTCCGCACTCTGGCTGACCTCTATCCTGACAGTCTGGCTTATGGTTTGCGCCTCGCTTCACTTCAGGATTCGGGCGGTGACCCAAGGGAGCATTCGCTACGCTCGAGGGCTTACGCAAGCTTCCCTCGCCCGAGGGAGACGATCCGCGGATTGACCTGGCGGAGGCGACCGCAGTCGAAGCGCTTGGAGATTTCAAGCGCGAGCAGGAAATATCGGCCGCGGCGATCAAGAAGGGTGAGGCGCGCGGGATTCGGCTGGTAGT
This sequence comes from uncultured Acidobacteriaceae bacterium, assembly GCA_963846245.1. Lineage (GTDB taxonomy): Bacteria > Acidobacteriota > Terriglobia > Terriglobales > Acidobacteriaceae > Sulfotelmatobacter. The sequence goes on from CAWJVI010000004.1 coordinate 203,287, forward strand.
TGCACAGGCGAATTTGTACGAAAGCACCGCCTTCCACCAACTTGGAGACGGCGACCGTGCCAGCGCCGCACTGGATCAGGCAAAGGTTTTGTTTGCGGCCGGCGGGGATCTCAAGCACTCAGGCATGACGCTGGTGTGGTCCGCTGAGTTTCCTGAAAGCGAAAGGGGATTTGGCGGGGGCACGCAAGCAGGCGGAAGAAGCCTTAGTGGTTTTTCACCAGATCGGCAACCCGCTCTATGCCGGGCAAGCGCTGAACGAGATCGGCAATATACTCGCCGAACGAGGGAAAGCTGGTGGAGGCGAAAGAGCTACTACGAGCAGGCCCTGCACAATTATCGCGAGGCCGGCTACAAGATGACCATCGGGGACGAACTGGCGAATATCGGAGAGGTTCTGGAACGCCTGGCCGATTTTGCCGGGGCGCGAAAGAATCTGGAAGAGGCCGTGCAGATTTTCGACGAGGGTGGCGACAAAGACTCAATCGGCATCGGTGAGATCAAACTTGGAGACGTTCTGGAGGAAGAGGGCGACCTGCCCGGAGCCAGAACCCACTTTGAACGCGCGGTGCAGCTGGAAACTGAAACTGGGCATAAATCCGCACTCGCCGCAGCTTTATTCGCTCTGGCCGATGTTCTCATTGAAGAAGACGATCTGAAGCTGGCGGGCGAGAAGAGCGATCAGGCACTGGCCATGCGCAGAGACCTCAAGCGACCTTTGCCGTTGTCTGGAAGTCTGCTGCAGGCGGCCGAGATCTCGCTGGAAGAGGGTAAGGCTCGCCGACTCCGAGAAATTCGCCGGTGACGCGTTGCATCAACTGGAGGGAACTTCTTTCCCGGCGCGTTCCGCCGAGATACATTCGCTAATGGCACTGGCGCTGCTGGCGCAGAATAAACAGTCCGAAGCGCGCGATGCGTCCCAGCAGGCAGAGACATTTGCCGCCAAAGCGAGCGACAGCAATCCGAAATACGATGCTGTGCTGGCCGCGGCCCATGTGGATTTGGCGGCGAAACAATTTGCCGAGTCCCGCAAGCGACTGGCGCCCATTCTTTCCCAGCCGAGCAAGGCCGTCTCCGCGCCGTACTGGTTCGAGGCGCATTTGACGCTGGGCGAAATTGGCCTGAAGTCAGGTCAGACCGAGACCGCTCGGACGCAGCTCGCCTCGCTGGAAAAGGAAGCCCGCGACAAGAAGTTTCTCCTGATTGCGCGGAAAGCTGAGGAGCTCCTCGCGCCGGCACCCCATTAAGGGGTTGCGCCTCGCTTAATGCTGTTTCTGGTATTCCAGTTTCTAGTTTCTAAAAGACCAGAAACAATTCAGGCGAGCTTTCACTCGAAACCGGAAACTAGATCGCCGCACTGCGGTCACTGCAGGGTGTGGCTCGAAGAGTCTGATCCAGTTCCGATGATGTTGTAGCGCTTGAGTTTACGGTAGAGCGTCGCGCGGCTGATACCGAGCATTCGGCCGGCCAGCGCTTTATCGCCATTCACCTGCTCGAACACACGCTGGATGGTGGCGCGTTCAATGTCTTCAAGGTCAGTGGTCGAAAGCGGAGACTGCGGAGATTCAGGCACGGGCACCGAGCCACTGCCAGAATCGATATCGGCGGAATCATGGCCCGAACCCGACAGCAACGCCGTTGCCTCAGCAATGGCCGGGGGAAGATCCCCGGAATCAATGATATGGCCGTTGCCTAATGCGACTGCACGCTCCACGCAATTCTCCAGTTCGCGCACGTTGCCGGGCCAGTCGTATTGCATCAGCGCTTTCATCGCGGCGTTTGAAACGCGCAACTCCGATCCGGGCGCGTAACGCTCCAGGAACCAGTGCACCAGCATGGGAGTATCGCTGCGGCGTTCGCGCAGCGCCGGAACGTGCAGCGTTACGACATTGAGCCGAAAATACAGATCTTTGCGGAAGGATCCCACCTTGTAGGCTGCTTCCAGATCACGATTGGTGGCGGCGATGACCCGCACATCCACTTTAATCCGCTGGTTGCTGCCCACCGGACGCACTTCCTTTTCCTGCAACACGCGCAGCAGCTTGGCCTGCAATTCGAGAGGCAGCTCGCCGATTTCGTCGAGAAAAATGGTGCCGCCATCGGCTGCCTGGAATAATCCCTGCTTCGATTTCAGCGCGCCGGTAAAGGCTCCCTTTTCGTAGCCGAAGAGTTCGCTTTCAATCAGCGTGGGAACCAGCGACCCGCAATCGACCGCGACGAACGGCCGCGCCGCGAATGCGCCGCGGAAGTGCATGGCGCGCGCCACTAACTCTTTGCCTGTCCCACTTTCGCCAAAAATCAGCACCGGAGTGCGCGTATCTTTCAGGCGGGAGACCATGCGCATCACTTCCTGAATTTTGGCGGACGAACCCACGATGCCGTGCACTGCGGTCTCGGAATCCATGCGCTGGCGAAGGAATTCGTTCTCCTCCACCAACCGAATTTTCTCCGCCATGCGCCGCAGAAACAGACGCAACTCCTCCAGCGGGGAAAACGGCTTGGTAATGTAGTCATATGCGCCCAGCTTCATGGCCTGGACCGCGGTCTCGATCGAACCGTGTCCAGTCATGAGCGCGACTTCGGTGCGCGGCAGCAGCTTCTTTACTTTTTCGAGAAATTCGAGACCAGACATGAGCGGCATCACCATGTCGGTCAGCACCATGTGCGCCGGCTGTTCTTCGAGCAGGGCCAGCGCCGAGTCGCCGCTTTCGGCCTCCATGCAGATGAAGCCCAGGGCTTCGCCCACCGTAACGCAAAGCTTGCGAATGCTCTGCTCGTCGTCGACGATGAGCAGCCGAATCTTTAATTCGTCTCTATCATGTCATCTATGATACTTTTATTCAAGCTACTGCTCACTGCGCTCTCCCTAACGTCCTTGAAACGACGTCAATAAATTGCTGCACGCGAAAAGGTTTTTCCACGCAGGGCGCCCCTGTCTGGCGCAGCGTGGCTACGGTTTCTTCATTGGCAATGTCGCCGGTGATGAACACAATTCTCGAAACCAGATCTGGACGGTGCTGCGCCACCCACTCATAAACCTGCGCTCCGTCGACGCCGCCGGGCGTCCGCATATCAGAAACAATGCCGAGGAAGCTTCCATTCTCGAGCAGGGGTAACGCTTGCGCGCCGGAATCGCAGCACACCACTGGATATCCGCTGCGTTCGAGCGCGGCTTGCACATAGGCCATGACGGCCGGTTCGTCTTCAATCAGCAGGACGGGCAGGAGAGCGGGTTGAAACGCGGGTAGGCTCATGTGGGTATAGCTCCTGCGGCCGCGCTAGCAGAAGCAGTGCGGACCGTTGCGGGAAGTCGGACAATAAACGTGGCGCCCTGTCCGCCAGAGTTGTTGTGGCACAAAATCTCGCCGCCGTGCTCCTTGACGATGCCATAGCAGATGCTCAAACCGAGGCCGGTTCCCTTGCCAACTTCTTTGGTCGTAAAGAAGGGGTCGAAAATGCGATCCGGCTGCGTGATTCCGGCGCCGTTGTCGGCGAACGAGACCTCGACCATCTCCCCGAATTTGGCGGTCATGATCTCGATGCGCGCTGGACGCCCCACTTCATGAGCGGCGTCATACGCGTTATTCAGAATATTCAGGAACACTTGCTGCAACTGGTGCGCGTCACCAATTACGTCCGGCAAACCTTCGTCGAGGTGCTCGATCACTTCGATGCCGTGACTGGTGAAATCGTAAGAACGCAGCTGGATGGTGCGCCGCAGCACCGAATTCAACTGCACTGGATTGCGTTGCGGCGGCATCTGGCGCGCGAAACTCAACAGGTTCTGCACAATCTGCTTGGTGCGTTGCGCCTCCTGCAGAATGATGCGTAAATCCTTGCGGACGCTTTCGGTCAGGTCGGGATTCTCCATCAGCAGATCGGCGAACCCCAGAATCGCGGTGAGCGGATTGTTCACTTCGTGAGCCACCCCGGAAACCAGTTGGCCCACCGCCGCCATTTTCTCCGAATGCATCAATTTGCCGCGCAGCACCGCCGAATCTGTAATGTCGGTGAGCACGGCAACAATACTCACTACATCACCCTGCTCGTCGCGCATGGGACTGAGATTCGCCGAGAATTGCCCGGAAGCGCCGTTCCCCGCACGATCTGCAATTCCAGGTTGTCGACCTGCTGACCCTCCAGCGTATTGCGGATGGCTTCGGCCAGCGGGGCCACGAATCCCGGCGCGGCCAAAGCCACTAAAGGCCGGCCCAGCACGTCGCGCTGCTCAAAGCCCGCTTCACTCCAGCGCCGGTTGGCGTAACTGATCAATCCCGCAGTGTCGGCGACCAGAATCAGGCTCTGCGTGTTGTTGAGAATCTTGCCGGAGAAATCACGCTCGCGGTGCAGTTCTGACTGGTAGGCGCGCAGCCCAGTCACATCGAGCATCAGACCGCGAATCTGCGTCAGCTGGCCTTGAGTGTCATACAGGCCAAAGGCGTTGATCAGCACATGGACCGGCAGGCCATTCTTGCGCCGCAGGGTCGCTTCAAAATTGCGCAGGTGCCCGTGCTCCTTCATCACTTCCGCATGCTGCAGGTTCTGGTCGGGAGAAAAATATAGCTGCGACGGAATATCGATCTGCAGCAACTCTTCACGGCTGGCGTAGCCCAGCATGCGGACCATCGCATCGTTCACTTCGATAAAGCGGCCCGCCGGAGTGCTGAAGAAAAGTCCCTCTTGAATGTTGTCGAACAACTCGCGGTAACGGCGCTCCGCCTCGCGCCGGTCGGTAATGTCCTTCAGGACGTGAATAGTCTGCACGCCCTCGCTCGACGTGCCCTGCACGCGCGAAGTCGAAACCAGATAGGTGTGGTCAAACACCGGATGCACAAATTCATCGTTGTCATTCGCCATCGACCGGCAGAAGGGACATGAGTAAGAAGCCACATCGCCGGTCAGCGCCATGAGCGCGCGCATGTTGACGCCGATCAGTTCGCTGGGAGTCACGCCGATCATGGTGGCGAGAGAACGATTCACGCGCAGCACATTGTCGGCTTCGTCATGCGCCACGATGAAATCGGTGATGGCGTCGAAAATCTCCAGCCAGTGATGGTTGGCCTGCTCCACGGCCGTAAACAGGCGGGCATTCTCAAGAGCCATCGCGGCGTGGCTCGCCATGGCTTCGAGGAATACGCGATCTTCCTGGGTCAGGGGGCGCGAGCGCCCCGCGAGGCACAGCATTCCCGCCAGTTCGCCTTTCGCTCCCACTTCTGCTTTTAACCCTGTGCCGGCGCTGGACTTAACTTCGGCACGCAGTTCAGCTGCAATTCGGCCTTCATTCGGCCTTCGAATCAGGTTGGGCGCCTGATTTAAGTTCGTTCTTCAATCCCAGTTCGTTCTTCCATCTAGGAATCCGCACCACCGTGCATTCGCTCCAGCCCATCCCCGAGGCAACTTCGGCACCCAGCAGATCCGCGGCAGAGCCGGATATAAGTGGTTCCGGGTGCCGGGACGCGAGGTCGGCGAGAGCTTCGCCAAGCGACGTTCCAGGGCACGTTCCGGTGGCGTTGAAGGAATAGCGGGCACGGCAGGATGCAAGGCCACGATCTGCGCGCGTCCGTCCTGAAATAGCGCCAACGCTCCGCGAACTGGCCCCGGTAAGCTCCGCGGCGCGGGCGAGGAATCGCCGCGCAAAATCCGGCAAACGCAGCGCGCCACTGATTTCTCGGGAGAGCTCGATCAGCGCCTCAGCCCTACGCCGGTGCTGCTCCGACAGCTCCAGCTTGCGGGCTACTTCGAAGACCACGGCAACCTGATTTCCCAAAGCGCGGGCGCGCCGAATGTGTTCTGGCGAAATTCCCGAATTATCCAGCCGATCGAGCACTCCAAACATGCCGAGCACTTCCCCGTTCGCGCCCAGCAGTGGAACCGCCAGAAACTGGTGCACCTCGTAGTTGAGCAACGCCTCCAGATTGATGCCCGGAGTGTTTCTGACCTCGTCGGTCCAAAACACTTCTTTCGCCCGTAAGGCCCGAGTGGCATCGCCTTCGGGGAAAACCTGTTGCATGCGCTGCGACTCGCCTTTGCTCACGGCGTGGCGAAGATGGAACTCACCGCCTTCGAGCAGCGCCACGAAGCATCGTCCGAATCCCAGAAAATCCGCCGCCCGCACGACGAAAGCCTGCAGAAATTGCTCCAGATCCCCACTCGCGCTCAGAGTCGACGATATTTCCAGCAACTGGTGGAGTTCATGCGCCTGGGCATGCGCCGTGGCGTAGAGTTCGGCGTGCGCGACCGCAACCGCCCCGAAACCGGCAATCGCCCCAACCAGTGATTTCTCTTCCGAGGTAAAGACTCCCTCTGCCGCGGATACACCAGAATCGCTCCGCGGGTGCGGGAAGTGCGCAGTGGCGCCGCAATCAGCATGCCCGGGGAAACCAGGCTGCCCAGGGAATGCACGTCCCCACCGATGGAGAGCGTGATCGGTTCTCCCGCATTCACCGCACGTTGCGCCAGATCGGCGGCAAAACGGACGGTCTTGCGGTCATGGCGGGCGCGCACCGAGTTCGCCAGCTGCGGCGTCTCGGCGGAAACCGCGCGCAGCTCGAATGGACCATCGCGGCCCAGCAACACGCACACCAGTTGGGTCCTCAGCAACACGCGGAGCCGATCGGCCAACGCTTCGATCACGGCGGCGACATCCGGCGTCCCGTGGAGGGCCTGGGCCACGTCCGCGAGAATTTCAGCCCGGCGATGTTCTTCGCGCGAGGCCTCGGTCAGCCGGATCGCCTCCAGCAGGCTTCCCAGCTGGCCTGCGAGGATGGTGGCTTTGGTGGCCATGTCCTCGCTGAAGTAATTGTCGTCCCGGTCATGGAGAAACGTGACCGCGCCCAGCACCTCGCTAAACACAACCAGGGGCGCTGCCATCAGCGAACGTGCCTCTAGCTTGGCGGCGGCGGGAAAAATGGTGGGATCCACATGATTGGCCAACATGGTCCGCTGCCGGCGGACTGCCTGCGCCGTTACCGCGCTCTCTGCGGAGCGGAGGCGCAGACCAACGAAGACCTCCACGAGCTTGCCATCCCCTTGCTGGCCAATGAGTTCGTCCCCGGACTGGGAGCGCCAGAAGTAGACTCCCGCAACCTGAAAGAACTCCCGCGTGGCCCGACAGAAGAACTGGATCAACGCGCCGGAGTCCGGCCGTTCGCTGGCTTTGGCGGCCAACCCTAAAAGCAGTTCTTTAAACTTTTCGTCCGACCCCGGGGCGGGTGGGCCGTGACTCGCGGAACCCAAACTCAGAGGGCTGTGACTTGCGGAAGCAGGACTCGCGAAGCTCGGACCGAGGCTCGGCTGGGGCGGAGACGCGGAACTGCCGCCGAAACTATTCAGCGCGTCATCGGCGGCCGAAGGAAAGGGTTCTTGATTCACAAGTTATTGAATATAAGGGGAAACTACGCTGTCATCTCAATTTGAGTCAAGTGAAATGGGAAGGGCAGGTGCCCGACTGTGAAATCTCAACAATTGCGTCTCATCTCGTCTCATAGTGAGAGAGCCCAGCTGCGACGCGGGATATGAGACGCGACGAATCTTCGGCAGATTCCGTGGCGATCCGACGGTTATATGATAAGCCTTTTACTTACATGGACATCGCGGATGTGACTTTGGTTTTTTCTGGAAGTGTCCCATGGCCACGGCTTTGCACGGGTAACGGTTCACCACGCTTTTGCGGAGGGGAGGAACCGTGTCTCAACGAACGACTGCGGCACTTTTGGCCGCTCTTATTTCAGTGCCGGTGGCGGTGGTGCCGGCGATCGCCCAGAACCAAGCGGCGCAAAGTGAAGAAATGTTGCGCCGGGCCAAGACAAAGGTGCAGCCAGCGTATCCCGACCTGGCTCGCAAGATGAATATCACGGGAACCGTAAAGATTGAAGTAACCGTGTCCCCGAACGGCACCGTGAAAGATGCCCGGGTCGTGGGCGGGCACCCGTGCTATCGGCCGCCGCGCTGGAAGCGGCGAAGAAATGGCGCTTTGAACCGTCCCCGGCAGAGAGCTCAGGCATCATCGACTTCAAGTTCGAACCGCGGTAGAGGCGTCCGGCCGTGGAGGAGAAACTGTAATGACGATTGGCAAGAAGCTCTACATGAACTTCGGCATCATCCTGGCGATGGTGGTCGTTCTGTTCCTGGTCAACCTGCTGGCGGTGCAACGGGAACATTCGGCGAAGGCGGCCGCTGCTGCGTCGCTGTAACTGAAAGACAACACCAACGCCGAGCGCTTCCAGATGATGCAGAACCGGCTCTATCTGAGCAACTATCTGCTCAGCGGCGACACCCGCGAAGTGGACCGCATGAACGAGGGCTTGCGCATCCTCAACCAGAAGCTCGAAGAAGGCCAAGCGCTGGCCACCTCAGACCAAGACGAAAACGGCGCTCAGCCGAGGTGCAGCAGCTAGAGACGGCGTGGTCCCACGAGTTTGCCCAGCCTCTGATCGACAAGCGCAAAGACGTCGATTCCGGCAACGCCACCGTCGCCGAACTGCAGATCTATTACTTGCAGAAAGACGCTTCCTGCCTGGGTAAAGAATTCTACCGACGCCCTGGACGTGGCGGATGCGGAAAACAAGAAGCTGGTGGATGCCGCGCAACAGCTCCGATGACACGGCCAGCAAGCTGACTATCGTGTTTTCTTTCATCAGCACTCTGATCGCTCTTGGCCTGGGCGTCGTCATCGCCTTCCGCACCGCCCGCTCGATTACCGAACCGCTCACCAACCTGATGAAGGTCGCGCGCCTGATCGGCGACACCGGAGATCTCGAGCACACCATCGAACTCAAACAGGATGACGAAATCGGCGAACTGGCCCGCACCTTCGCCAAGATGGTCGCTTACCTCAAGGAAATGGCCGCAGTTTCGGAGTCCCTGGCCGGCGGCGACCTCACCGTAGAAGTGAAACCCCGCTCCACGCACGACACTCTGGGCAACGCTTTCGCCCGCATGGTGGACGGCCTGGCAGGCCTGGTGCGCAGCGTCCGCGACGCTTCTTCGCAAGTCGCCAGCGCTTCGAACCAGGTAGCATCCGCCTCCGACGATTCCGCCAAGATCGGCCTGCAGGCTTCTTCCGCCATCGACGAAGTCACCAGCACCATGCACGAGATGAGCGTCAACGTGCAGAACATGGTGAAGAGCACGCAGGTGCAGGCTTCGAGCGTGAGTGAAACTTCCGCCTCCATCGACCAGATGGTGGCCTCCATTCAGCGCGTCGCCGACACCGCAAAAGTCCTGCTCGACATTTCCAACCGTTCGCGCGAGGAAGTGCACGCCGGCATCGCCACCATGGAGAAGGCCACCGACGGCCTCACCAAAATCAATACCACCATCAACAGCTCCGGAGAAATCATCGGCGCCCTCGGCCAGCGCGCCGACGATATCGGCAAGATCATCGAAGTCATCGACGATCTCGCCGAACAGACCAACCTGCTCGCCCTCAACGCCGCCATTGAAGCGGCCCGCGCCGGAGAACATGGCCTGGGCTTCGCCGTGGTCGCCGACGAAGTGCGCAAGCTGGCGGAAAAATCGGCGCAGTCCACCAAGGAAATTTCCGAACTGATTCAGAGCATTCAGAAAGAAGCCCGCAAGGCCGTCGAAAACATGGACCGCTCCACCGGCATTGTGAACGAGGGACTCGAACTCGGCGGCGATCTGAACGGCGCTCTGCACAAGATCTCAAACGTGGTCACCGAAGTCTACAAATTTGCGCAGGAAATTGGAGCGGCCACCAACGAGCAGTCGCATGGCTCGTCGCAAATCGCCCGCGCCACCACCCGGCTCAACGAAATCACCCACGAAATCAACTCCGCCGTGGAAGAACAAGCCTCGGGGGCGCAGGCCGTGGTCAAGGCCATGGAGCGCATGCGCGAACTGGTGCAGCAATCCACTTCCGGCTCAACCGAACTGGCAGCGTCGTCGGAACAGATGTCGAAGATGTCGCGCGGCCTGCTCGAATTCATGGACCGTTTCGCTCTGCAGGACTCGCCCGGCGCGGAGCATGGGGCGCGACGAGCACTCGCAGGCGCGGCGGGCTTCGGCTGGCGCGCATTTCTAAAACGGCCAGCTCTTTAGATGGCACTTTGAAGATGGATTTGATGACAATATGAGTCGCGAACTTCATATCGTGGGCTTTCAGGTGGGGCGCGAGACCTATGGCGTGCCCATCACTTCCCTGCACGAAATCGTGCGGGTTCCCGAGATCACCGCCGTTCCGGATGCACCCGACTACCTGGAGGGCGTGATCAACCTGCGGGGAAAAATTGTGTCGGTCATGGACCTGCGCAAGCGTTTCGGGGAGAAAGACGTATCCCTGACCAGGCGCAACCGCATTCTGGTCGTCGAGCACTCCGGAAGGCTGGCCGGACTCATTGTGGATTCAGCCTCCGAAGTATTGAAGATTCCTGCCGATGACGTGGAAGCTCCGCCCGCGGTATTTCAGGACGGCGGCTTGAACTGCGTCACCGGACTGGGCAAGGTCAAAGGACGACTGGTTGTACTGCTGGATATGAGCAAGTTGCTGGCTCCAGGCAGCCTGCAGGTCGCGGCCACGGGCGAAGCCAAAGCCGTAGCCAAAGAGACGAAGGCAACACCTAAAGCTGATGCGCGGGGCGCTTCGGCGCGGTAATCAAATTGTTGCTGGGCTCTTGAATTCAGCTGCGAACGGGAAAAGCATGGGCACATCTGGAGCGGCACCCGCTCCCTTATTGACGGACGCGGAACTAAAATTGTTGCAGGCGCTGGTTTACCAGGAGTGCGGCATGCACTTCGACGAGCGCCGCACCCATTTCCTGCAGGATCGTCTCCTGCGGCGGCTGAAGGAGTGCCGCGTCGACTCCTTCTACTCCTATTACCGGCTGCTGATCAGTCCCGAAGGCAAGGACGAACTGGCGAAGCTGCTGGAAAATCTCACGGTCAACGAAACCAGCTTCTTCCGGCACAAAGCGCAACTCGATCTTTTCCAGAAACATATTTTTGAAGACTTGCTCAAGCAGAAGCAGGCGCGGCGCGACTATTCCATCCGCGTGTGGAGCGCGGGCTGTTCCACCGGACAGGAAGCTTATACCCTGGCCATGCTGGTCACCGACGCGCTGGCTTATTACTACCTGCGCAATCCGCTGCCCATCGAAATGCCGCTACCCAAACCGCTGGTTCCGCCACCGTGGCGGGTGGAAATCCTGGCCAGCGACATCAGCTACTCGGTGCTGCGCGCCGGGCAGGATGGCACCTACAGCGAAACCCAGATGGCTTCGGTCGATTACGCCTACCGCCTGCGCTACTTCGACAAATTGGGCGAGCGCTACGCCGTGAAAAAAGCGCTGAAGGAGATGGTGCACTTCGATTTTCATAATCTGAAAACCGAATACCTGCCCCAGCGCAACGACGTCATCTTCTGCCGCAACGTGATGATGTATTTCGACGAAGCGGAACAGAAGCGGCTGATCGAAAAATTTTACCGCTGCTTGAACGCGCACGGTTTTCTCTTCGTGGGCCACGCCGAAAGTTTGCTGGGCATCACCAAGAAGTTCCAGATGGTGCACAAGGACAGTGGTACCGCTTATCAGCGGGTTGAGGTGAAGGAGTAACGCATGACGCATTCCCCCGATGAGCGCGGCGCGGAACTGCGAGAGTTGTTCTTTGAAACCTCGCTGGAACTGCTGCAGGCGCTGAATGAAGAAGCGCTAAAGCTGGAGAAAAAGCCCGGCGACGAAGAAATCGTCCGCGGCATCCGGCGCACGGTGCACACGCTGAAAGGCGACTCCGCGGCCTGTGGCCTGCGCGAGTTGAGCGAACTTGCGCATCAGTTTGAAGACGCGCTCTCGCTCGAAGAAACCGCTACTCAGGCAGCCGTAGCCGAAATCGCTTTCACCGCCGCGGACGTTTTCACCGCGATGATTGGGGCGTACCGGAAAGGCAGCAAGCTTCCGGGCACGGCCAGCCTGCGCAAGAAAATTCAGGAATTGACCTCCGCGCCCGCGGGCAAGAAAACCCGCCGCAAGAAAACTGCGAAAGCGGCGCCTGCGCCCGAGCGCGACAGCTGGACGGAATACGAAAAGGTCGCCATCGCCAAGGCTCAGGCCGGCGGACTCGCGGTTTACCACGTCGTGGTGAAGATTGATCCGCACTGCGCCATGCCGATCGCCGGACGTCAGCTTATCCAGAATGCAATTCGCGGACTGGGAGAGATCCTGGCAGTTCGACCGGATGCCAAGTCCCCGGCGGCCACCAAGCAGGTCGAGTTCATACTGGCCAGCGATGCCAGCGTTGAACAAATCGCCGCCAAGGGCCGCGTTCCCACCATCGCGGAGGAAGTAACCGTCGAACTGATGCATGCCGCGAATCCTCCGGCGAAAAAATCCGCCCCTGACGTGGAAGCGACCACAGCTGAAGCTGGAACAAAGTCCGGAGAGGAATCCGAAACCGAGAATGCATCGGCCGCTGAGACTTCAACTTCCACAGGCGATGCCAGCGCGCCGGAAACCAGTCCCACTTACACGGCGCTCGAAAACATTTTGCGCGTGGAAGCGGGACGCATCGACAACGTTCTCAATCTGGTGGGCGAACTCATCATCGGCAAATCGATGCTGCAGCAGGCGCTCAGCGAATTTTCCAAGCGCTATCCAAAAGAACTGCTCCGTGGCAAGTTCGCCGACGCTATGGGTTTTCAGGCCCGCGTGTTGAACGATCTGCAGCGCTCGGTGATGAAGATCCGCATGGTGCCGGTCGAGCAACTGTTTCGCCGCTTTCCCCGCATGGTGCGCGACGTCGCCCGCCAGTGTGACCGCGAAGTGGAGCTCGTACTCAGCGGGCAGGAAACCGATCTCGACAAAGGCATTCTCGACGCCATCGCCGAGCCGCTGACGCATCTGGTGCGCAACGCCGTCAGCCACGGCATTGAATCGCCCGAAGAACGCGTCCGTCTCGGCAAACCGGCGCGCGGCGTGGTCCGGCTCAACGCGTATCACCAGGGCAATCAAGTAATCGTCGAAGTCAGTGACGACGGACGCGGCATCGATGCCCAGAAAATTCGCGCCAAGGCAGTCCAACTGGGAATGACCACTGCCGCAAGATGCGGCACGGCTCAGTGAGGCCGAAGCCGTGCAGTTCATCTTCAAGCCCGGTTTCAGCACCGCGGAGCAAGTCACCGAAGTCTCCGGGCGCGGCGTGGGCATGGACGTGGTGCAAAGCGTTTTGCAGCGCCTGAAAGCGACCATCAGCGTGGAGACGCGTCCCGGACAGGGCGCAACCTTCCGCCTGAAGCTGCCGCTCACCCTGGCCATCATCAAGGCATTGTTGTTCTGGGTGGAACAGCGCTTGTATGCCGTTCCGCTGAATGCCGTCGTCGAAATTGCGCGCACCACCGAGTCAGAAGTGCATCAGGTGGAAAACTATGAAGTATTGCAGCTGCGCAATCAGGTGTTGCCTGTGGTCCGGCTGGGCCGAGCGATGGCTGACACCGATCACGGCGGCCGAAAACTATTTCGTCCTCGTCATCACCGTCGCGGAAAAGAAATTTGGATTGATCGTGGATGCCCTCGATGGCGAAGAAGAATTAGTCATCAAAGCTTTGGACGACCAGACGTTCTCGACCGACCTGGTCGCGGGCGCGTCTATCCTCGGCGACGGGCGCGTGGTTCTCATTCTGAACCTTCCCGCCGTAGTCGAGCAGTTTGCCCGAACCCGGCCCACGCAGGCGGGCACGCCTAACTCCGGCTTGTTGCTGACTCATACCGATCGCGCGCGATCTGGCCGCTGGCAGAGCATGGCCAGCGCGAACAGCATGACAATGCGACCAGCGCGGGAGGCCGGGCATGATCAAGCGCCACATACGAGTTCTGGTCGTCGATGACTCCGCGCTCATGCGCAAGCTCATCCCCCAGATGCTGGCTGCCGATGATTCCATTGACGTGGTCGGCACCGCCATGGACGGAACTTTCGTCCTGAAAAAAATCGAAGAGCTCAATCCTCATGTCGTCACTCTCGATCTCGAGATGCCTGGCATGAACGGCATCGACACGCTGAAGGAAATCATGCGGCGGCAGCCGGTCCCGGTGATCGTGTTCAGCTCGCACAGCACGGAAGGTGCAACGGTCACGCTCAAGGCGCTGGGACTGGGAGCCTTCGACTTTGTTACCAAGCCGAAAGATGCTTCCGCTCACATGGCGGAGACCGCCAAGGAGCTGATCAGCAAAGTTAAAGCCGCGTCCGAAAGCAAACTGAAACCCCGGGTGTTGCCGGGAACGCGTCCGAAGATCGAGAAGCGTGAGGCCGTGCCCAGCGTCAGTCCTAACAAGGTTGTCGCGATTGGCATCTCCACCGGAGGGCCGCAGGCGCTCGAATACTTTCTGCCGCAATTGCCGGCGGATTTTCCCGGCACGATCCTGGTGGTGCAGCATATGCCGGAGGGTTTCACCAAATGTTCGCGCGCCGTCTCGACGAACTTTGCAGCTTGCGCGTAAAAGAAGCGCAGTCCGGCGATCTGCTGCAGGGTGGACGCGTGTTGATTTGTCCCGGCAGCCGTCATCTGAAAGTGAAGCGTCTGCCTCTGGGCGATATCGCCGTGCTCAGCGACGAACCCCGAGTCAACGGGCACCGTCCCAGCGCCGATGTCCTGTTTCACAGCGTCGCGGAAGAATTCAGAACCAACGCCGTCGGTGTCCTGATGACGGGGATGGGCGACGACGGAGCCGAAGGTCTGGGCGCGCTCAAGAAAGAAGGCGCCATGACCATCGCCCAAAGCGAAGACTCCTGCGTGGTCTACGGTATGCCCAAGGCAGGAATCGAACGTGGATATGCCATCAGAGTCGTCGCGCTCGACATCATGTCAGCCACGCTGCAGGCAATTTGCGGTCGAAGTGAGGGTCGTAATGAAGCACGCTCGGAAACAGGAAATCCCGGCAAAGCGATGAAAGCCGGAAGTTAAGTGGTTTCAGTCGTTTAGCAGCAAGTAAGTATCGTGACTTGGGTGCTCTGGCCGGCCGCAAGCCGGCGTGATAACAGTAGAAAGGGGAAATTCGCTTTATGGAACAGTTTGCACCAGTAAAACGCAGCAAAGACGGGCAGCCGGTCCGCTATTTGATCGTGGACGACTCCGTGTTTGCACGCAAGAATCTCGCCCGCATGATCGAAACGTTCGGCGGGCAGGTGGCGGCTGAGGCCGGCGACGGCTTGACCGCCATCAGCGAGTTCGACCGCGTACATCCTGACATCGTGCTCATGGATATCACCATGCCGCAGATGGAAGGGATCGAGGCGGCTGAACGGATCGTGCAGCAGCATCCCGAAGCCCGCATCGTGATGGTTTCGTCGGTGGGCTATCAGGAAAACATTGTGGCGGCTTTGCAGCGCGGCGCGCGCCATTTCGTACAGAAGCCGGTGAAACCGGAAGTGCTCTACGAAGTCATTAAATACGTGATGGGCGAAGATGGTTCGGTCACCAACGCCGCTGGAGCGGGAGCCTAAATCCATGAAGATGGAACTGATCCAGCCTTTCATCAACGCGGCGGACGCCGTGTTGTCGCAAGGCTTGTCGGGCAGCACCAAGGTGGGCAATCTCAGCATGGAAGAGAACGCCTATCGCCGCAAAGGCGTGGCGGGCATGGTGGCCCTGACTGGCGACATTGAAGGCCGGATCATCCTCGATCTGGAGCCGCAGACCGCCGTGCGCGTGGCCAGCCACTATGCGGGTGCGGAGCTCCCTGAGTCCGACTCTCTGGTGAAGGAAACCATCTTCGAACTCGCAAACCAGGTCGTCGGCAACGCCGTCTGCGCCCTGAACGATCAGGGATTCCATTTCCGCGTCCATCCCCCAATGCTGGTGACCGCCGCCGAAGGCGAAAAAACCAGCGAAGACGTGGAAGCGCTGGTCATCTGCTTCGAAACTGCCAAAGGTTCCGTGTTCATGAACGTAGCCTTGCGCCACAACAAAGGCCGGATGGCCGACCACGCGGCCGTGGGGGCTGCGCGTCAGCAGTAGCAAGTCATCGCGGAATGGCGGTCCCTTAGGACCGCGACCACTCTGCAGCCCACGTGCCGTCTGAGCCCCTCGTCTCCTTCCTGGACTTTCTCGGCGGAGCTCGGTTTCCCCTTCCAGCCCCACGCCGGACCTGGCAGCTCAAAGAGTGAACATCGCCTGATTACGACAATGATCTGGGTCCCTTACGCCGAAGCGGCTTTGCTCGGCCTGATACCATGTTCACCCAAATGACCAAGAACATCATCTGGCACCTTACTCTTTTCGTGGATCCATAGCTTGCAATCGAAATTGGCGCAAAAGGCAGACGTGCTCTTACTGCTGAAACCGGACGCAGGGTGGCTTTACGTATCGCCTCGACTAACCGTGAGGCTCTAATCTGAACGACCGACAGTCCGAATGACGACCGGGCGTGGCGCCTTTGTCTGACGTGTTTGATTTCACTCATAGGATAGGCTGGCTGAATCGACCGGGCATGCAGAGTTACGGCCGAGCCAGCGCGATCGAGCATAACGTCATGCATCGTCACGCGCCGCGAAATGACCTGAATCGCGCCATCGTGTTTCCCGCATGCCGAATGTGCCGTCTGTATCTTGCAAATTCGTTCGCAAAGAAGACATCAATGGAGGCCGGCCAGTTCGACGTGGGATCTCTTGAACCCCCGTGGCTTTCATGTTTATTTCTGGACAGTATGACGGTCACCAGTCATGGCCACGGTGTGAGCATCGGAAATACCGTATACAACGTTACGAATTTCCGGAAGGTGCAGTCGACAAGACGGTCTTTGAGATTCCCTCAGGTTACAAGCGCGTCGCCCGATGGTGGTAATATGCCGCGAATTCCATCGGGTTGACGAAAATCGCGATCGTACGCATTCGATCCATCGCGGAATTTGGGCGCTTCCCGCGCTGCACGCTCGCTTAACCCGGCCGGCGTTACCGCTGATTTGTCTCGAGGGTGACCGCGACTTCTTCGTCGATTGCCGGGTTCACAAGGTCTACCTGTATCACTCCCGATCCTGATCTTTTCGCAAACCTCGGAGTGGAAATGTCGTCAGTCGGCGCCATGTGGACCTCTCCGCCATGCTCCTTCGCTCGCCTAGGTTTTTTCGCTTCCTTGTTTTCCTGCTTCCGTCAAGTCTACTTTGGTGGACTTTTAGGGTCTTTCACGTCTACTAAAGTAGGTACGTTTTCCACAGCCTAAGCTGCTGACTCTTCGTCGGCGCATGATTTTTTCGATGACATTAGCAGGAAGAAATCCGGACTTTTCCACAGTGTTCCTGCAGGAGCACTTCGTTAAATTCCGCGGGATTTCTATGCACCCAAGGGCAACCGCGGGCCTCGCGGGCCTTCGTCTAAATCGTCAGCAGGATCAGCAATCTTTCTCAGCTCCGGATATTTTTGAATCAGCGTGGGCGGAGCCAGCATTCGCTTCCCCGTTATCATCGCTTTCAACTCCAGCGCGTTCACTCCGGCTTTGCTTTCGAAGTGGTTGTTGGTGATCACGTAGGTGGTCTGCGCTTTCTCCGCAACGTTTTCGATTCTTTCTTTCCAGCCTTCCAGTTCCCTTTCTTTGTAAAGATAGTTGTAACGGTCGTTGCGATTGTCGGAATCGAACCACTCGCTGTAATTGCGGCCGTGCAGGCGGACATAGGCGATCGACGCGGTCACATGTTCGGTGGGCGCGAGCGAGAGTCCAAGCACCGGCTGGTCGATGTTGCAGAAGGCGACGTTCTGCTGCGCGAATGCGGCCAGGGTTTCTGCATTATTCCAACTGGAGTGGCGTACCTCGATCACGCGCGGATATTCGATGAACTGGCGCAGCAGGCGGTCGAGATATTCGCGGTTGAGTCCGGTGTTCTTGAACGACACGGGAAACTGGATGAGCAGCGCGCCCAGCCGTCCTTCATTCGCGATCGCGTCGAGGCCTTCGCGGGTGCGGATTTCATCATCGTCAGTCGGGTGGATCGTCGCGGCGGAAGTGGGTTCCATCACCGCGATCGGCGAGTGCGTGAAAGCGCGATAGAGTTTCGCCGTAAACAGGAATCGGGGATTTACCGATGCAACTTTGCGGCACCACAACTTCGCCAACTCAGGCTTTAGAGGTCCATAGAACGACGTGTTGATTTCGGTGGTGTCGAAGAAGCGCGCCAGATATTCCAGCGCATGCTGCTTGCGCCGTTGCATGCCCGAGGGATAGAAAACGCCGTCCCAATCTTTGTAAGACCAGCCAGCCGTGCCGATGCGGACATCGTGAGCGCGAGTTTGTTTTGACGAGACTGTGGCCGCAGGTTCCATAGGAAACCGCAGACGAAGGGCAAGGGCAGATTAGCACAGGGAGCCGAAGATCACGATTCCCGCGGAGCCAGCTGCACATCCACTTCATCCCAGATTCTGGTGCCATGAGTTTCGCGCAGCGCGATGCTGCCGACCACGACAGTCATCCGGCCACGGCCATCGGATAATAAAGTCCCGCATAGATATTTCCTGTGGCGGCGCAGATGGAGAGGCCGATCAGCGGCAGCATTCCTCCGAAGACGCCGTTGCCGATGTGGTAGGGCAACGACAGCGACGTATAGCGAATCTTCGCGGGGAAAGCTTCCACGAGATATGCTGCGACCGGGCCGTAAACCATGCCGAAATAGATGGTCTGCAATGAAAATCAGCAGAATCAGTTTGCCGGTGTCGGGATGCGGCGCTTCCGGCGCGGCCACCAGAGCGCCGTTTGCGTCCTGCGAAATGGGCGTGAGGTTGATGGCTCCAGTCGCGCGGTTACGCGCGGAGCTGCACCGTGACCACATTATTGCCTGCGGCGCTCTGCATGGCGTGGTAAATCGGAATGTCGGTGAGCATGGCCAGCAGGCAACCCGCCAGCATGATTTTCTTACGTCCGATCTTGTCGGAGAGCGCTCCGAAAATCACGAGCGTGGGCATGCCCAAGCGCGAGCCCAGCCGCCATCACGATATTCGCCGTGTGCGGATTCACTTTCAGAATCGTCTGCATATAAAACAGCGCGTAGAACTCTGCCGTGTAGGCGACCACGCCTTCTCCTGCCGTCAGTCCAAAAGACAAATCAGCACTTGCTTCAGGTTCGGCCACTTGGTGAATGCATCTTTCAGCGGCTGCGGTCGATGCTTTGCCGCTGGCCTTGAGGTGCACGAAAATCGGCGACTCGCGCAACTTCATCCGGATGTAAAGCGAGATGCCTACCAGGAAAAACGAAACCAGAAATGGAATGCGCCATCCCCAGGCATTGAAAGCCTCGCCCGGCATGGCGGATTGCGTTACGAGAATGACTAGCAGCGAAATAAGAAATCCCAGAATCGCGGTGACCTGAATAAAGCTGGTATAGAATCCGCGGCGCTGGTCGGAGACGTGCTCCGCCACGTAGACGGCCGCGCCTCCATACTCGCCGCCGAGAGCCAGGCCCTGCAGGACGCGAACTAAAATCAGCGTGATTGGCGAAAACCAACCTGCGGTCGCATATGTGGGAAGCAGTCCGATGGAAAAAGTAGCACCGCCCATGATGATGAGCGTCGCCAGAAACGCATACTTGCGACCGACGAGATCGCCGATGCGGCCGAAGAATAACGCTCCGAACGGTCGGACCGCGAAGCCAACGGCAAACGTGGCGAGATAGGCGACCAGCGCAAAGGTGTCATTATTCGGCGGATAGAACTTGAGCGACAGAACCGTGGCCAGGCTGCCGAAAATAAAAAAGTCATACCACTCGATCATGGTGCCGAGCGAGGAAGCGACGATCACCAGCGGCAGACTGCTGTGCTGCGGCTGGGTCGCACTGTTGCGAGCCGTTTGCTCGATCACCGTGCTGTCTCCCGGGGGGATGAAGTCACGGGCAGGTTAGCATGGGGGTCTGCACACGTTGGTTTAAACCGACAACTCGCATGCCCGGAACACTGCCGCCTCGACGCGGTCGGCAGCGTCGCGATTGTCTTGGGCTATAAAACTCCAGATGTCGAGGAGATCGCGGGCAGCTTGAGGCGTGAACTGATAACTGCTCATCCCCGCTTCTGTTCGCCGAGCCAGGCGCGCTTGAGTTCCCCGAGTCTTGAGCGCACTTCGTCGGGTTCGAGCAGTTCCCCGCGCTGGGCGGCGGCATAGCCTTCACTGATCTGATCTTCGATCTCCGACCGGTGCGCAGCCAACCATGCTTCCCGTTCGTGGAGCATCATGACGGCGTGCTCGATGTATTCGTCTACGGTCTCGTAGGCGCCGCGCTGGACGTCCTGTCGAATTAGAGCCTCGACTTCGGGCCTGAGTCGAATTTCCATGGGGATAGTTTATCCTACGCTGGACGATGTAAGTGGCGTTACACGGTCTGCTAAGGCTGGCGCTTCACTATCGGATAAGACTGAGATCCCTCCGCCGCGATGAAAAACGCGGCCGTTCGGGATGACATGTTGGTTGATTTTGCTGGCCAACCGCCTCACAAACTACTCCAGCGACAACACTACCCAATACACTCCGGTGGGATAGGTCTCGGTGCGGGCGTAGCAGGCGCCGATCGAGAAGCTGCGCAGGTTGTGGCTGGCTATGGCGTGCTCGGAACCAGTAGGCAGAGTTTCGGGATGCAGGCTGGTGAAGGTGAGCACGGTGTAACGTTCAGAAAGTTGATGGACCGCGGCGGTTGCAAGCTTGTCGGCGTGGGCCATGGAACAGGCTGTGTCGTCGGCCGATGCCAGATCGTGGCGCGGAAGGTCGGCCGCGTTTGCGTTGCGGCGGGCATGCTGCAAGCTGGCGGCGATGCGGTCTTTTACGTCAGGCAACGAATAGTTGGGGAGGGCGTGGCCGAAATCCTGCACGACGTAGAGGCGGTCTCCGTTGCGGATTACGCCCATCCCGACTACGTTGTATGCCGGGTTGAGCAGGTTGGCGCGATGCAGAGGTGAAAGCATCAGATGCTGCTCGGCCTGCGCGGGATCCATGTCGAGCGCGACGTTTTCGCCTTCCTGATCGAGTTGTAACTGGGTCGCAGCTGCCAGGCGCTGGGGCAGGGAGGGCTCGCCATTAAACTGGTGCGAAAGTTGATGCGCTTCGAGCATTGCCTGCGCATGTACGCGGGCAGCGCGAGAGAGCCCGGAATCCATGGTCAGCGGAGGCGCTCCGGCCTGTTGCCGCGAACGGTTGGCTAACTCCAGAATCTGCTGTTCGGCTTGCGAATCGAATTCCAGGCTGTGAAACGGAATATCTGGAGAGGCGGACGACACGGGTTTTAGCGTGGCCTTGCTGCCGGCCTGAGGGGCGGGAACTTCACCAGATGCCAGGTGGACGCCCAAGGGAGCGGCCCCGATCCCGAGCCCAATTGTCCCGAGAACGAATGTCAGCAATGGTTTGAAGGTCACCGTCATCAGGCTTTTCTTGCCCATTCACCGAGCTTTGTTGCCGATTTGCAGCGCCTATCCGGACCCTGGGAAGGATCTGGCTGAAAGCTGAAAACTTGCTGCTAGTGCTAGGCTAGAGGCGGGACTGGGGGCTGAGTAGTTAACGCAAGTCTATGGGTCTAGCGACCAGTATCGGCATTGGACTGTCGTTCGGGGCATTGTTCGGCGGGTTGCTGGCGTGGTTGGCCCTGCGCTCGCGGACCGCGGCGCTGAACGCCCGTTTGTCATTGATGGAGAAGGAATTAGCGGCGGGCAAGGGCGATTTCAAGCGCCTTCAGGAGGCTCACGAACTGCTGGTGGCGAGCAGAGCCCGGCTGGAATCCGCGCTCGAGTCGGAACGGAAGACCAGCAACGAAAAGATCGAATTAGTGACCCAGGCCAGCGACGATTTGCGCAACGCCTTCAAGGCCATGGCTTCCGACGCGCTGAACAGCAACAATCGCGCTTTTCTTGAGATTGCTCAGGAAACCCTGAAGCGCTTCCAGAACGACGCTAAAGGCGATCTCGACGCGCGGCAGAAAGCGGTCGCCGACCTGGTGACTCCGGTGCGCGAGTCGCTGGGCAAGGTGGACGCACAGATTCAGCAGATGGAAATCGCGCGGGGCGAGGCTTATGGCGATCTGAAGGCCCAGGTGCAGTCGCTGATCGTTACTCAGAAAGAATTGCATTCACAAACCGGCAACCTGGTGAAGGCGCTGCGTACTCCCAATGTGCGCGGGCGCTGGGGAGAAATCCAACTGCGTCGCGTGGTGGAGATTGCGGGGATGCTTTCCTATTGCGATTTCAGCGAGCAGGAAACCGTGACCACCGAAACCGGAAGAATCCGCCCGGACCTGATCGTGAACCTTCCGGGCGGAAAGAAAGTGGTCGTCGACGCGAAGACGCCGCTGCAGGCTTTTCTCGATGCCTTCGAAACTACGGACGAAGACGCGCGGCGCGCTTGCCTGGCCAGCCACGCCCGCCAGGTGCGCAACCACATCGAAACTCTGAGCGACAAACGATACTGGGCGCAGTTTGAGTCCACGCCGGAGTTCGTGGTTATGTTTTTGCCTGGGGAAACTTTTTTCAGCGCGGCGCTGGAACAGGATCCCGGCCTGATCGAGCACGGAGTTCTGAACAAAGTAATTCCAGCTTCGCCCACTACTTTGATTGCGCTGCTGAAAGCCGTCGCATACGGATGGAACCAGGAAAAACTGGCGCGCAACGCGCACGAGATCAGTGAACTGGGCAAGGAACTGCACGACCGGCTGCGCAATCTGGCAGGGCACATTACGGCTGTGGGCACGGGACTGGATCGCGCCGTCGAAGCGTACAACAAAGCTGTCGGATCGCTCGAAAGCCGGGTGCTGGTTTCGGCAAGAAAGTTTACCGAGTTGGGCGCGCCCGTCGCCGAAGACATCCCGGAACTCGAGCCCATCGAAACCACAGCGCGCGCGCTTTCATTTGACTGGGACGACGAAGCGCCGCTGCTGGAAGCCGCGAAAGAAACTCCGGGAAAGAACGAGCGCAAAGTAGGCTGAGCAGCATGACGAGGCCTGTGGAATCCCACTTCTCGCAAAAGACGCGAGAAATGGGGCACCCTGCGCATCGCTCCGATAACTTCCCCTGTGTTTTAGTGTCCGGATTTGCCATAGCGGTGTTCGGAAACGGACAGCGCGGACTAACTTATCGCATATTAAGTCGTGTAGAATGTGGCGCTTAGTTTTGGCAAGTGTGATGCTGATACCCGGCGGGGAGAAAAAGAACATGTCATTCGTTCGCGATCTGAGAGTTGCAGCTCACTCGTTGATTCGGACTCCAGGGCTGGCGATCGCCGTGGTGCTCACGCTGGCGCTCGGCATCGGCGCGAACGCCGCCATTTTCACGCTAGTGCGCGGAGTGCTGCTCAAGCCTCTGGTCAATCGCGGCGAGGACCGGCTGATCTATATCCGGCAGAGCGCTCCCGGCATCGGCGAAGAAAACGCTGCGTTTTCCGTACCCGAGTTACAGGATTTGCGTGCCAGCGTGAAAACCCTGAGCGCGCTTTGGCGACTTCTCCGACCATGGACTTCACCATGATCGGCCTCGGTGAGCCTCGTTCCATTCGAGGTGGCGTCGTCGGCGGCACGTATTTCGACGTGATGGGCCTTCATCCCGTACTCGGTCGCCTCATTGGGCCTCAAGACGACGGTCCCCAGGCTGCCGGCGTCGTCGTTCTCACCTACCGTTTCTGGACGAACTCTCTTCACAAGGATCCTTCGGTGATCGGCAAAACCGTTCGCCTCGGTAGCATCGGTGATCGGTCTGCGACAGTCATTGGCGTCCTCGAGCCTTGCGTCCCATATCCGCAAGATACCGAAATCATTGCCAACATCGTCACCAGCCCGCATCATCTTTCCGCAACCATGGTCACGGGCCGCATCCATCGCATGACCGAGCTTTTCGGCCGTCTCGCTCCCGGAGCTACTCTCGATCAGGCTCGCGCTGAGTTGAGCTCCGCCTACTCCGCGATGAAGAAGGAACATCCTGAAGCGTATGCGCAGGAATCGAACTTTCAGATCGGGGTGAAGTTGCTTCGTGACCAGATCACGTCGGGCGCCCGGACCGTGCTGCTGGTGCTGCTGGCAGCGTCAGGGCTGGTCTTCATCATCGCGTGTTCCAATGTTGCCAATCTAGTTCTGGCACGCACGGTTCGCCGCGAAGGTGAGCTGGCGGTCCGCGTGGCGCTGGGCGCAAGCAAGGGCGCGTTGCGCCGCATGCTGTTGGCCGAAAGCCTTCTGCTCTGCGGCGCCGGCGCCGCACTCGGTGTACTGAGCGCGCAGCCGATGGTGGCCGTTCTGGCCCGCTACGCCTCGCGCTTCTCCATCCGCGCTCTCGATTTCAGAGTCGATTCGAGCTTGCTTTGGGTGGGAGCGGCGCTGGCTATCGTCGCCGCGGTGATTCTGGCATTTGTCCCGCGCTTGCCTTCTTCTTCCGGCACGTCGAGTGGACTGAGCCTATCCAGCGGAAGTGTGCGGATCACGGGCAGCACGAGCCGCCGCCAGCGGATTTTCGTGGTGACACAAATCGCCGCGTCGTTCGTGTTGCTGGCCGGCGCAAGTTCGTTGATCACGACGCTGATCGCACTGCAACGGGCGCAGACAGGGCTGGACACGCAGCACGTCCTCGCTGTCGATGTTCCCGCTATGTCCGATGGGAAGACACCTCAGCAGGTCGCCGGTTTCTACAAAGAAGCGATCCGTCGCATTGATGCCCTGCCGGGCGTGACTGAGACCGCGTTCGGCGACGTGGTTCCCTGGCGCGATGGCGGCGGCCCCGGCGGTCCCGGTCTGCAATTCTCCGCCGACGGACACGTCCATGCCGCCGGCGTAGAGGATCCCAGGGCGCGGTCGCGTTCTATCTCTCCCGGTTTTTTTGCGGCGCTTGGCGTTCCTATCATTGCCGGCCGCGATTTCAATGCGCTGGATAACCAAAATAATAACGAGGAGCCCGTCGTTATCGTTAGCGAGACTGTCGCACGGCGTATGTTCCCCAACCAGGATGCGATCAATCGGCATGTCTATTGGACGGATCCGGTGCTGGAATTCTTCCCCGGGACCGATCTCGAAAAGGCGCGCCTTGTCGCGCCGCACCGCATCATCGGCGTCACCGCCGACATTGACGATGAACACGTCGTTCCTGAACCCACGCCCACGATTTACAGCTCTTTTGACGAAGGTACAATTTTTGGCGGTCGTCTCTTCATTCACACGGCGGCAAATCCTTATGCGCTGGTCCCGTCGGTCACGCGCATTATTCGCGACATGTCCGCCAATCAGCCGGTTGAGCGCGCCGCCACTCTCGAAGACATTCGGGCAGAGGTGCTCACACCGGACCGTTTAAACTCGCTGGTGTTTGGCGTATTCGCCGTGGTCGCGTTGGCGATCGCAGTGGTGGGCGTCGCGGGAGTGCTGGCGTTTTCGGTGAGCGCGCGGACGCGGGAATTCGGCATCCGGCTGGCCCTGGGATCGGAGCCGCAGCAACTGCTCAAGGGTGTGATCGCAGAGGGCACCGTGATGGCTGCGGCGGGCGTACTTGCGGGCGCGGCATTCGGGTTCGTGCTGGCGCGATTGGCGGGAAAATATTTCCTGGACGTCAAGATGCCGGGCGCATTGCCGGTGTTTGTCTCTGCGTTCGTGCTGATGGCGGTCGCGGTGATCGCATCGTGGCTGCCCGCGGCACGCGCTGCGCGCGTCGATGTTATGGAAGCGCTGCGCTCCGAATAACCGTACGGACGGGTGGGATCAGGGTCATGTTGATCCGACGCTTGCGGGTATTGCTGAGTCTGATGGTTCGCAGAATGAATATGATGGTTGTCGAAAATCAAGCGTTACTGCTCGAAAATTTCTGGAGTCTCGTCCGACACCGGCGAGCCACTCCTACGACGCGGCGGTGGAACGCCAAGTCTTGACTCTAACGCTTGAGCCGCCGGTCCTGCTTTCTTTCCGTCTGAGACCGATCTAATCCGATTCTGAACATTTCTTCTCGAAGCCCATCCTCAGTCCGCCTATTCATAGCCACGTCTATCCAGGACATCGCGAGTTGCGCGGTGTAAAACGCTGTGCCTGAGTCCATCCAGAAGTTCTAAAGCTTATACCGTCCCCGCCGATAGCTGCCTATAGACGGGGATGGGCCGCGTCCGTCGGCGGCGAGAAGGTCAGGCTGTGTTCTGGGTCGTTAAGGAGAAATCAAAATGAAGAGATTGCTGTTTACGGTTGTACTTCTTCTAGCCATATCTGGTTGCACCACCAGCCCAGCTGCGGTGCCTGGGCCCCCTGGACAGCAGGGCGCCCAGGGGCAGGCTGGCCAACAGGGTAACCAGGGCAACCAGGGTGACCCGGGACAGCCTGGCCAGTCCGGACAACAGGGTGACCCAGGCCAGTCCGGCCAGCAGGGCCATCGGGGTGACCAGGGACAGAACGGGCGACAGGGTAACCAAGGCAACCAGGGTAACCAGGGCAACCAAGGTGATCAGGGCGACCAGGGCCATCGGGGCGACCAGGGGCAGAACGGACAGCAGGGGCTTGAACGCTCCCTGTCCGGCGGACCAGCATCGCCATACCGACCCAGCCACTGGGGAAGTGAGATGCGTCAGAGACTAAGCAGTAGTTCGCCGTTCAGCGTGAGAGAGGTCCATTAAATTAAAAGCCCTCTCTTGCGCTGAATATTTTTCCCGCCCTGTGTTGGAGTGAGAGCGGTAACGCAGACTGCGATTGCCGCAAACCGTTGCATCTGTCTACTTTTTCGTCTCTGTTTTTTTCATCGCTGGGTGCGTTGTTAGGAAAAGTCTGGTTCGGATGGTTTTTTGTTTCGAGGTAGCGAAGCCGCCGAAACAAGGAGACAAATGGAGAATCGCGCCAAGCATATTCTGTTGATTGAAGATAATCCGGGGATGCGGACCTGGTCCGCCTGCGCCTGGTGGAGAGCAAGTCTCCCGTGGAAGTGAATTGCGTCGGCCGTCTTTCGGATGGGCTCGCAACTCTTGCCAAGGAATTGCCGTCGGTCATTCTCCTCGATCTGAACCTTCCCGACTGTCACGGAGCCGAAACCTACCGCCGCGTGCTGGAGCAAGCCCCCGGCGTGCCCGTGGTGGTGCTTTCCGGTCAGGACGACGAAGCGCTGGCGATCAAGGCGGTCAATCAGGGAGTGCAGGACTACCTGGTCAAGGGAGATTACTCGGCCAAACATCTGGAACGGTCGATTCGCTACGCTGTAGAGCGGCAGGCGCTGCTGCGCACGCTCGAAATCACGCGCAAGCAGCAGATGGAATTCAAGAACCAGTTTCTGTCGCACGTTTCCCACGAATTGCGCACACCGCTGACCTGCATCCACCAATATGTATCGCTTTTGGCCGACGGACTCGCGGGTCCGGTCTTGCCCGACCAGGCTGACCACCTGAAAACGATTTTGAAAAGCGTGAACCAGTTGCACGCCATGATCCGCGACCTGCTCGAAGCCACCCGGGCCGAGAGCGGAAAATTGCGGGTCGAGCCGCGCTGCGTAGCTATCGGAGATTTGGTGAGGCAGGCGGTGGCGATGATGCAGCTGGCAGCGCAGGAAAAACGTGTTGGGCTGGAAGTGGGGCTGGACCAAAGAATCCCGCTGGTGCACGCCGATCCCGACCGGGTGATCGAAGTGCTCATCAACATGATCGACAATGCCATCAAGTTCACGGGCCCCGATGGTGCCGTCACGGTGAAGGCCTGTCTGGTAGAGGCTGATCCCAGCACCGTCTACGTCTCGGTCACCGATACCGGCAGAGGCATTGCTCCCGAGGCCAAAGCACAGATCTTCGAACGGCTGTATCAGGATCCGGAGGCGGTGGATAACAACCGCTCCGGGCTGGGCCTGGGATTGTTCATCTGCCGAGAGTTAGTCCGGCTGCACCGCGGCCGCATCTGGGTGACGAGCGAGCCGGGGCAAGGCAGCACTTTCACGTTCACGTTGCCGATCTACTCGCTGGCCAGCCTGCTGCAGGCGGTGATCATTCACGAGGAGCGGCTGCGTCCGAATCTGGTTCTGATTCGCCTGGAAGTCAAACCCAATGCCACACCACCGCGGGGGAATTGGCGGGAAACCTGGCACCAATGTCTCGAGACTTTGCAGCGCTGCGTTTACATCGACAAGGATCTTGTCCTTCCGCCTCTCGGTTCGCCGGGGCAGGCTGAGACTTTTTTCGTCGTGGCATCCACGGATCCGGGCCATGCCGAGATTATGACCACGCGAATCCGTGAGCAGATTGAGCGCGCCACCGACATTAAGACGAAAGGCACGCTCACCATCACAACCACGCCCATTGAGGTCTCCCCCGCCACTCTGCAGGAGCCTCTAGCGGACCAGGTGCAACGCGTGGCCGACATCGTAAACGGCATGATTATGAAAATCGTGGGGCAGGAATCGGCGCAGCGCGAAGATCGACCTGAAAGCGAATTTCAAAGTATAGAAAAAGAAAAAAGGAGAAACCAATATGCAGAAACCGAAAATTCTCGTGGTGGATGACGATCCCGATCTGGTGCGGGCTCTGCGTCTGCGTCTGCGAGCTCACCAATACGACATTGCCACCGCCACGGATGGTTACTCGGCCATCGCCGCCGCCCAGAAGGAGCATCCCGACCTCATCCTCCTCGACCTCGGGTTGCCAGCGGGAGATGGCTTCATCGTTCTCGATCGGCTGCAGAAAAGCGACCAGCTCGCCGGCATTCCCGTGATCGTGCTGAGCGCGCGCGACCCGCAGAACAATGAACAACGCGCGCTGAAAGCAGGCGCAGCCGCCTATTTTCAGAAGCCGGCGGACAATGACGAACTGTTGAATGTAATCCGAACGAATCTGGCCAACGTAGGCTCCGAGCAGACTCCGCTGCCGTCCTGAGAGGAGCCGGACCGGTTCATGCTCGTCGTTGTCGAGACCGTTGATCGAGATCGTTAATCGAGCGTCGCTTGGCTGCGCTGCATAGCAGCCAAGCAGTTGCGTGCGCAGACGTCGCTTCCTGTGTACCAGCCCCGCGTTCGCTCCTTCTGCCCACCTTTCCGTCCTATCCAGCCCTTTCCCGGCGCCCGCTAGTCAAAATCCAGGCCAACCAGGCGGATACAAAATCCCACATAAACCTCCAAAACCCCATAGTTAGCGTTCTAAAATGCATCTATAATTATAGAAGTGGCTTGATTTGCTGGACTTAGCGGTACAGAAACGGGAATCGACGTGGCAGCGAAGTTGCTAATTGAAGACCAGCGAGGCGTCCCTGCGACGCCGATCCAGCCCCCGAAGGGTTCGGGGCCGCTGCCGCAACCCATGAACCGGGAAAGCCAAGTCCGCTTCCTTGCCGTCCTGCTGTCTCTGCTGACCATTGCGGCGGTGGTATTTGCCGCCTTTAATTTCCAGAAAGAGCGCGAGTCGACCGCTCCGGACGATGGCGTGGCCTGGGTGGAACAAGGCGGCCACCTGCTGGCCGACCGGGTCGAGCCCAACGCTCCGGGGATAAAAGCCGGGATTAAGCCAGGCGACCAGCTGGTTGCGGTGAACGGCCAGGAAGTGAAAACCCTACCCGGCCTGGAACGGCAGATCTATCGGACCGGAGTGTGGTCCAAAGCGGATTACTCTCTGCAGCGCCAGTCGGTGACGCTGGATTGCAGCGTGATCCTGATTCCCGCAGACCGCTCCCTCAACAACTGGTTGCGGTTGATTGCGCTGATCTATCTCGGGATCGGTCTCTACGTTCTATTGCGGCGCTGGACCGCACCGGGTTCCACGCACTTCTACGTTTTCTGTTTGATCTCGTTCATCGCCTATTCGTTCAAGTACACGGGAAAGCTGAACGAATTTGACTGGACCATTTACTGGAGCAACATCGTCGCCTGGATCGTGCAGCCGGCGTTGTTTCTCCACTTCGTGCTGATTTTCCCGGAGAAGCGGCGGTCGGTGAGCAAGCATCCCTGGCTGCTGGCGCTGGTGTACGTGCCGGGCATGTTGCTGCTGGGGACGCGCCTGGCCGCGATGCGCTGGCTGGAAGCTACCGGACGGCTGAGCCGGAATATGGACCGGCTCGATATTGCTTATGGGGCGTTGTTCTTTTTGGCGGCGGCCGGCGTGCTCTGGTACTGCTATCGGCTGGCGAGCACTACGATTCTCCGGCAGCAGTTGAAGTGGGTGACCCGCGGCACGATTCTCGCCATTGCGCCTTATACGCTGTTGTATGTGTTGCCTTACGTATTTCCGCACGTGCTGGGATGGCTGCCGCAGCCTGCGATGAAAATTTCGGTGTCTGTCGCTGGGCTTGCTGCCGCTGACTTTCGGCTACGCCATCTTCCGCTACCGGCTGATGGACGTAGACCTAATTTTCAAGCGCGGCGTGGTTTACACGCTGGCGGCGGCTGCCGTTGTTGGAATGTATTTTGGGCTGGTGGCGGGCGTGGCCACGCTGGTGCAGATGCGGCAGCCTGGAACCGGACCGGTCGGCTTGATTCTCGCCGTGGTGGTCACGGCGTTGCTGTTTGATCCAGTACGCAAGTGGATTCAGGACCGCGTTGATCACTTCTTTTATCGCACGCGCTATGACTATCGCCGTACCCTGCTCGAATTTGGCCGCGAGCTGAGCTCAGAGCCCGATCTCGACAAATTGCTCTCCGCGGTCATGGACCGGCTGGCGCGCACGCTGGCCGTAGAGCGGATCGCCATTTTTCTCGCGTCGGGTGCGGAACCGGAAAATTTTCTGCTGTCTAAATCGGCAGGCTTGGCCGCGCCCGCCCAGCTCGATCTGAGTTTTCTGAGCGCGCCGCGGCCCGAGCCAGAGCATGCCGGGCACCTGTTCTTCGAAAACACGCACCAGGTGCCGCGCGAGAGCGCAGGGTCGCAGGAAACCATTGCTCGGCTCGATTTGAATTACTACATCCCCTGCCGCTCGCAGCAGAAGACAATCGCAGTGCTCGGCCTGGGCAAGACCGCGCAAGGGAGATTTCCTCTCCAGCGAAGACGTGGAACTGCTCGAGACGCTCGGCGGATATCTCGGGATCGCCATCCAGAACGGCCGGTTGTACGCGTCCCTGCAGAAAAAAGCGGCGGAATACGAACGGCTGAAAGACTTCAACGAGAATATCGTCGAGTCCGTCAACATTGGCGTGATGGCTCTGGATATGGAAGACCGCATCGAGAGCTGGAACGCGCAGATGGAAGTGATGTATGCGATGCCGCGCTGGCAGACCTTGACGCAGCCCATGCGCGACATTTTCCCGCCGGATTTTGTGGAAGAGTTTTACCGCATGCGGCAGAACGCCGGCATTCGTAACCTGTACAAGTTCCGGCTGAAGACGCCGGCCGGAGAAATTCGCACCGTGAACATGGCCATTGCCCCACTGGTGACGCGCAAGTTCCAGGTGGTGGGGCGACTGGTTATTATTGATGACATCACCGAGCGCGTGGAACTCGAGGCCCAGCTTTCGCAGTCGGACAAACTTTCTTCCATCGGCCTATTGGCCGCCGGTGTGGCTCACGAGGTCAATACGCCCTTGGCGGTGATTTCTTCCTACACGCAGATGCTGGCCAAGCAGTTGCAGGGCGATCCTCAGAAATCGGGATTGCTGGACAAGATTACGCGGCAAACTTTCCGCGCTTCCGAAATCGTCAACAATCTGCTGAACTTTTCTCGCACCAGCGGAAGCGAGTTCAGCGAGGTCGACGTGAACAAGGTGATCGGCGAAACTCTGGCCCTGCTGGAACACCAATTCAAGATCTCGAAAATTCAGGTGACCCGCGAGCTGGCCACGAGCCTTCCAGCGATTCAGGGAAATCAGGGCCGGCTGCAGCAGGTGTTCCTGAACCTGTTCCTCAACGCGAAAGACGCGATGTCGGGCGGCGGCACGCTGAGTGTGGCCACTTCCAACGGAGACTTCGTGAGCGTGCGCGTAACCGATACTGGATCGGGGATTGCGCCGGAACATATTCAGCGCATCTACGATCCGTTTTTTACCACTAAGACGGTGCCGCGCGAGGGTCAGAGCAAGGGCACGGGCCTTGGGCTTTCCGTGACCTACGGCATCATTCAGGAACACGCGGCGCAGATTCGCGTGGAAAGCAACCCTGGCACTGGCACCACGTTTGCGCTCGATTTTCCCTTGAGCAGGAAGGCAGTTCATGTCTGAAGCGGCCGTGATTCAGCGCAGCAGCAGTTTGCATAGCGGCCCGGCTCCGGCGGGAGCGGTACTCATCGTGGACGATGAGGCGGAGATTCGTGAGTCCCTGCAAACCCTGCTGGAGATGGAAGGCTACGCAGTGGAAACGGCGGGAAGCGGAGAAGAAGGCCTGGTTCGCATCGGCGAGCATCCCTTCGATTTGATTCTGCTCGACCTCGCGCTTCCCGGCCGCAACGGCCTGGAAATTCTCGCCGAGATTCGCTCCCACGATTCCCACCTCCCCGTGATCATGATCACCGCCTACGGCACGGTGGAGAATGCCGTAGGCGCAATGCAGGCGGGCGCGGCCAACTTTGTTCAGAAACCGTGGGACAACGAAAAGCTGCTGGCCGACGTGCGCGCTGCAGTGGGCTGGCGCCGCGCCGAAGAAGAAAACATCCAGCTGAAGCGGGCGCTCAAGCAGCGATACAACTTCGAAAACATCGTGGGCAAGTCCGAGCCCATGTTGAAGATTTTCGATCTGGTAGCTCAGGTGGCGAGCAGCCGCTCTACCGTGCTGCTGCAGGGCGAGAGCGGAACCGGCAAGGAAGTGATCGCCAAGGCGATTCATCTCCACTCTCCGCGGCGCGACAAGCCTTTTGTCCCGGTCAACACCGGCTCGATGCCGACCGATCTGCTCGAGTCAACGCTTTTCGGCCACGTGCGAGGAGCCTTCACCAGCGCGATCGCTTCAAAGAAAGGCCTGTTCGAAGTCGCTGACAAGGGAACGCTGTTTCTGGATGAGATCGCCACCATGGGCATGGAGACGCAGGCGAAGATTCTCCGCGTCTTGCAGGATCGCCGCTTCATGCATCTGGGTGGGATTCAGGAGCTTCAGGTGGACGTGCGCATCATAGCCGCGACCAACGTGGATCTGCGCCAGATGGTGCGCGAAGGGCGATTCCGCGAGGATTTGTTCTACCGCTTGAATGTGATCACCATCGAACTGCCGCCGCTGCGCCAACGCAAGGAAGATATTCCTCTGCTGGTGGAACATTTCCGAAAAAAATACGCCGAGGAAAATGACCGGCCGGTCCGCAGCATCACGCCTGAGGCCTTGCGGCCTCTCATGGCGTATTCCTGGCCCGGCAACGTGCGCGAACTGGAGAATGTGATTGAGCGCGCGGTTGTGCTTTCCTCGGGAACCGAAATCAACGCCGACCTGCTGCCCGATTCCATGCTGGGACGAGGATCGTCGTTCTCGATGCACGATGCGCCCTCCGACTCGTCACTCTTCGAGATTGTCGAAGACGTGGAGCGGCGCATCATCACCGACATGCTGGAACGTTGCAACTGGAATCAGACGGAAGCTGCTGAACACTTTCACGTTCCGCTCTCAACCCTGAACCAGAAAATCCGGCGCCTGAATATTGAGATCAAGAAAAAGGGCCGGGGATAGCGACTTCTCAGCGACGCCCCAACCGGAATCTTTCTTTAGTCACGCGCGAGTGACGAGGCATCGAAAGCTTGCGCCGACTTTGTAGCTCCCGTCGGGCTGACGGAATGGCGTTAGCGCCTTGGTGTGAGCGTCGTCCACCGCTGCCGCGCTGGAGTTTTCGATGGCACGAGCAGCAACCCCCGAAGAGCGAAGACCCCGTAACGCTATAGTCAGATCCCCGTATTGCCAAGGCAAATCGACGTCAAATACTTCCAGAGGTTCGAGAGCCGCAGCGGATGCGAATGCGCGCAGCGCGGTCTCATCCGATAAGGCGAATGGCCCTGGAGCACCGGGCGGTGGCGGTGGCAGCAGCGGCCGCAATGCCGCGACGAGCGATGCGGCTTCCATCCCTTCGGGTTTCCCCCAAGTCACCACTACCACGTGAGAGGCGCGCTTGGCGACTCGCTTCGCTTCCGCAAGAGCGGCAACGGCGTTTGCGGCGTATTGGAAAGCGTTAAAGCCCGTTACCAGATCGAAAGAACTGTCTGGGAAAGGCAGACTCTCCAATTCGCCAACATGAAAGTCGCCATCAGGCACACGATCACGAGCGATCAGCAACAAATTTTCGGCTGCATCCAAGCCGGAGACTCGTGCACCTCTTTCGGCGGCGAACTGTGCGGCCAGGCCGGCGCCGCATCCCACGTCCAGATAGTTGGCTCCGGCCTTCAGGTTTACGCGGTCAAATGTTTCCAGGTAGACGGGGCCACAGGTTCGCTCCTGGATCGCGGCCCAGTCGGCCGCGGCCGAGCCCCAGAATCTGCCATTCGCTATCGAGGTGGTTCGCCTTTGTTCCATGGCGGGACACCTTATCGCGGGCAACCTGATTCCGTCAAACGGCAGCGAAACCAGGCGGGCGATCAGATGTCGGACACGTCACTGTCCACGGCGGCCGCGAATTCGAGGTTAGCGCGATTTCACTCGCAGACAGGCGCGTTCACCGAGCACACCAGTTAACAGCTAACGGCTGATAGCTTACAGCCTTCTCTGTTATAGTTCGAGCAAGCCATCGCATCGCGCGCGTTGCGCCGGGCTTTTCAAATCGCATGGACCTGACCTCGCCCACTGAAGTTGCCAAGCAAAAAGTCCAGGCTGTGCAGGACTACACTCTGCTGTCGGTTCAGTCCATCGCCAACGTTTTTCGCAAGCCTCGCTACTTCGGCGACATCATTCAGCAGGCCGACCTGATCGGCGTGGGCTCATTGCCCATCGTGATGCTCTCCGGTTTTTTCACTGGTGCGGTGCTGGCGGTGCAGAGTGCCAACACTTTGCAGCGCTTCGGGTCGATCACACTGATCGGACAGCTGGTGTCGCTTTCCATGGTGCGCGAATTGGGCCCGGTGCTTACCGGGCTGATGGTGGCGGGAAGAAACGCATCCGGAATGGCCAGCGAACTCGGCTCCATGGTGGTCACCGAGCAGATCGACGCCATGCGCGCCCTGGGCACCGACCCCATGAAGAAGCTGGTCGCCCCGCGCGTAGTCTCCACCGTGGTCATGCTGTTTTTCCTGACCGTGATTTCCGACTTCGTGGGACTGACCGGCGGATTGTTCGTCTCTAAGATTCTGTTGAACCTCGACGCGCGCCAGTACTGGAGCAATGCCTGGGAATCGCTGGTGTTTCAGGATGTCTTCATGGGGCTGGTGAAGCCGGTTCTGTTCGGGTTCATCATCGCCACGGTGGGCTGCTTCTATGGGATGACCGCCCGCGGAGGCACGCAGGGCGTGGGCCGCGCCACCACGCAAGCCGTAGTGGCAGCGTCGGTTTTAATCGTCGTGCTGGATTTGTTTGTCACTCAATTCCTGATGAACGTGTTGTCGTTCAAGTAGCCGCATGTCCGCGCCAACTCTGCCGCTCGATTCCGCTGCCTCCGCAACCCGGGAATCGTCTGCGTTCGCCATCGAGTTCGAAAATGTGGAACTTGCGTTCGAAGAAAACAAGGTGCTGCGCGGAGTTTCGTTTCGCCTGCCGTTCGGCGAAACGAAAGCATTGTTCGGCGTGGCGGGATCGGGCAAAAGCACCATCCTGAAACTTGCGCTGGGCCTGCTCAAACCTGACGCCGGGCGGATCTTAGTGTTAGGTAAGGACGTAACGCAGACACCAGAGCAAGACCTGTTCGCGCTGCGCGCCAAGATCGGCATGGTGTTTCAGGAGAGCGCTCTTTTTGACTCGCTCACAGTGTGCGAAAATGTGGCCTATCAGTTGATGGAAGAGCGTGGCATTTATGACGCCGAAATCGATCGCCGCGTGCGCGAAGCGCTACGCTTCGTCGAATTGGAACACACGATCGATAAATTTCCCTCCGAACTCTCCGGCGGCATGCGTCGCCGCGTAGCCATCGCCCGCGCCATCATTACCCAGCCGGAGTTGCTCCTCTACGACTCGCCAACCGGAGGACTCGACCCGGTTACTTCCAACACGATCGTCGAGCTGATCATGAAACAGCGGGACGTCTCTAAGACCAGCTCTCTGCTGGTAACGCACAGGTTGCAAGATGCCTTCACCATGGCTACCCACCAGTTCGACCCGCAGACCAACCAGATGCGCTCGCTGCCGCGCGGCCATTATTGCGATGTTCCCATGAGTTTTCTGGTGCTGCGCGAAGGCAAGGTCATCTTCGACGGCGATGTGCGCCAAATAGCCCACACGAAAGACGAGTACATCCGGGAATATATTTCTTAGCAGTCCAGCTCCAGGAACCGGGTGTAGCGAAATGTGTCGCGCTCCTGCTATTTCCCTTTCATGGCCCTTTCCACTTCGTCCGCCTTCGATGGCAATGCGGCGCTCAGCTTGATCAGCTTGCCATCGGGATCGACCCAATAATCATCTTCGATACGAACACCGATTTTTTCTTCGGGAATATAAATTCCAGGTTCGATGGTGAAGGCCATCCCCGGCCCCAGGGGCAATTTGTAATCGCCGTCGTCGTGCACTTTAAGTCCGATGTAGTGGCCGAGGCCGTGAATAAAATATTTACCCAGCGGCTCGCCGTGCAGGTCCTTGCCGTGGCTATTGATATAGTCCATGGCGACTTTTGCGATCGAACTGTCGGAACTTCCCACCAGCATCGACTTGCCCGATTGAAACGCCGCCATCGCGGCCTCCTGCGCGCCCAGAACAATATCGTAAATTTCCCGCTGGCGCGCGGTGAAATGGCCGTTCACCGGAAGCGTGCGCGTAATGTCGGCCGCATACATGGAATATTCGGCAGCCGCGTCGATCACCACAACATCGCCAGCGTTCATCACGTTGTCGTCTTCCGCGTAATGCAGCACCGTGGAGTTGAGCCCTGACCCAACGATAGGCGCGTAAGACGGACGCTCGCACCCGAGCTTGGTCCATTCATATTGCATCAGCGCGGAAATGTCGCGCTCGTTTACATTCGGCTTCACGGCTTTGAACGCAGCGAAGTGCGCCGCCACAGATGCGTCCACGGCTTTGCGGATGAGGGCCACTTCGCCAGCATCTTTGTATGTGCGCAGCGAGGTCAGGAAAGGATTCACGTCCTGAAAAATGACGACTGCGTTCGAGCGCTTCAGAAAGGTCAGGGGCGCGGCATTGGCGGAGGGTTCTCCGTCGGACGAAACGTCGCCGTAGACGACCGGGCGCGCGCCGGCAATTGCCTTTTCGACTTCCTCGGGAAGCTTACTCATCTCTTCCACGCGGTCGAAGCCGGTGATCTTGGGAGCGTCAGGATTCTCGGCGCCGAGCTTGGGGCCCGTGAATTTCTCGCGGCGCACATTGTGCGGAGGCAGGAAGAAAATCTCGGTGTACGCGCGGGCCGGAGAATCGCCCCGAGCATCGGCGGCGGCAGCAATCAGCAGCGCTGTTCCGGGCTCGGTCTGGCCCGACAGATAATAAAAGTTATTCTCCTGGCGAAATTCGTAGACCTCGTCCGGACCCTCAATGGGTGCGAACAGAACGACCACGCCAGTTTTCTTGGCCAGAGCCTCGCGGCGGGCATGATAGTCAGCGCTCGGCTGCCGATCAAGCGCGCCGCCGGAAACGGCTAAAACCGGAATCATCAGTGTGACGAAGAGGCTGAAAAACAAAAGAGAAGCTGCCTTGCGCATTCAGTTCGTCCTGTCTAAAGAAATTGTTTTGTTTGGAAATGGTTGGTTCGAAATTGTTGGGATCGAAATTGTCTGGTTCGCCGACCGCTCCGAGCTTAGTTCGCCCAACCTTTACTTCGCCCCGCTCGTAAGATCTTTTTTCGCCTGCAGGAACGAATCCACATTGCTCTTGTCGATTAACGCAGAACCAGTATCCACAAAGCTGGGGATAGGTGCAAAGCTGTTCTTCGACCAATCGGTGTCGAGCGAAGCTGGCTTGTGGTGGTAGAGATTGTCTGCCATCTGCAAACCGACAAAGGCCATGGTATAGGGCTTCTGCGCGATGGTCGCCGCGATGCTGCCCTTCTGGATCCACTGCAGCGTTTCCTGGTCCGTATCCATCGCCATCACTACTTTGCCGCTGACGTTGTAAGTACTCAGGACGTTTGCGACTTCTTTCCCCGATTGCGCTTCCAGACAGACAAACGCATCCACCTTGTCTCTTTCCTTGCCGATAATCTGAGTTGTGGTGTCGAAGGCGATGCGCGGATCGCCTTGAATATCCACCACCCGCGTAATCTTGATATTGGGAGTGCGCTCGAGCGCATCCCGGTAACCGCGCAGGCGGTCTTGCAAATTCGGCTGCTCGGGCATGGTAAACACCACCACGTTGCCCTTGCCGTTGAGCTCTTTCATCAGCCGCTGTCCGCCCGTAAAGCCCGCCTGGTAGTTGTTGGTACCAATGAAAAATAATCGCTTACTGGCAGGAGCATCGGAATCCACGGTGATAACCGGAATGCCCGCTGCAATCGCCTTGTCAATACTTTCCTGCAACAAAGCAGCGTCGGTTACGCCCAGCAGAATCCCGGATGCCTGCTTCTGTACGGCCTGATCGAGCGTCGCCCGCTCCGCGGCGGGATCGTAATTCTGCGGTCCCAAAAAACCAGCGCGTACTTTCAATTCCTGGGCCGCCTTGGTAAAACCCGCCCCCGCCGTTTGCCAGTAAGGTACCTGCAGATTGGCCGACACGAAAACGTAGTACTCGTCTCCACTGTGCGCCGAACCGCAGCTAAGAGACGACGAAAACAGAATTGCCGAAAAAAAGATCGCCGCAAGAGGAGTCGGGAGCAATCTGCGCGACAGGAGCATTACACCCGCCTTCGAACAAGAGGCCAACAAAACAATGCGAACACCATGAGATTTCGCGACAGGATGTAAACGGAGGTCAGGTGAAGGAAAGCAGACGCGGGTCTGGCCAATCACTGGAACGCGAATCTTACTTGTGGTCAGTGGTGGGGTAGCTAACGGCTCGGACACGCCTTCTTCGCTCCATCTTTGAACGTGACGACTTCTACGGCATTCGAGTCACGAAGCGTCGCCAATTCGGTCATCTGCCGAGAAAACTCTTCGACGGCCACCGGTTCCCATCCATCCTTCTGTTGGCCGATTCCGTGGTACGTCAGGACATGCCATCGCCCCGGTTGGGCCCACGCACCAACGTTCTCACTCCTTGAAATCTGAGGACAATCCACGTTAAACCTGTCCAGCGCTCCATTCTGACCCAGGGTGTAGTAAGAGGCTCGCGGGCCATAACCCAGCGGCGAACCTCCTCCTCGCGCCTGCTCATATCCGGCGTTCTCTACGGCCGTAGCAAGATATGCGTGAGAACGATAAAAGGGATAACAGAATGACGTTACCGTTGTACCAATCCATTCTTCAATCAAGCGTTTGGAGTCGCGGGCTTCAACATCGGCTTGGCTCGGCATGACTTGTGGATGGTGGGTGACACTGTGACTGCCGACTTCATGCCCATCCGTGACCAGCTGTTTCAACATTACAATGTCGTCGTCACGCCAGTCTATTTTCCACCAATCGTCAGTATGTCCGGACCAGCGGTCGTGAGTCGCATCGTGATTGGCAATCAGAAAAAACGTGGCCACAAGATGATGACTATTCAACACAGGGAGCGCCTTCTCGAATTGGCATCGGAACCCATCGTCGAAGGTCAAGGAAACGATTGCCGGGGAACTCATCGCACAATCATAACGCGAGTAGAAGTTTCGGGCGCCGCAGGGCGGAAGCGGTTCGGCTCAACCTGACTTTGTGCGGTTGCCGTGGTGAACTTCGTGCTCTGTCCTAAACTCTCCGCTCTACACTCCCACCGGAAATGGCTTGGTGTGCGTCGGACTCGACGACGCCTCGCGAACCTTCCCTGCAACAGCGACATCAATCCCGTGTACCAATAGCCCACCACGAAGAGCAGCAGAAACGGCACCGTGATGTAGTTTTCGTTGTCCACCGCGTAGTAGACGGTCATCGCAAAATAACTTCCCACCAGCAGTTCGACCCACGGCACCCACCCCAGGCGCTTGCGGTACTTCGAGCCCACCCTGTCCTGCCTGGAAACCACGCGATACTTGGGCGTGCGCGCAAAGGCGCTCTGCTTGCCGACCAGCGCTTCCAGTACGGCTTTCGTGTTGGTGATGGTCAGCCCGATCCCGAGCGCCATCAGAAACGGCAGATACAAAAGCGCGCGCGGCCAGCTCCGCGGAAAAAGTTCACGCTGCGAAACCAGATAAAAACTCGAAATCGAAAACGTCGACGCCATGAACAGCGGCAGATCAATGTATAGCATCTGGAACCATCCCTGATAAAAGCGGATGATCATCGCCGGCAACAGCAGCACCGACAGCACGACCATCAGCGGATAACTGATGTTCGCCGTCAGGTGATACCAGGCTTCAATCTTGGTGTGCAGCGGTGCGTCGCTGCGCATCACCCGCGGCAGAATCTTCATCCCGGTCTGTATCAGTCCCTTGGCCCAGCGCGCCTGCTGCGTCTTGAACGCCGTCATCTCCACCGGCAGTTCCGCCGGACATTCCACATCCTGCAGGTAGATAAACTTCCATCCCTTGAGCTGCGCCCGGTAAGAAAGATCCGTATCTTCGGTGAGCGTGTCGTGCTGCCAGCCGCCAGCTTCCTCAATCGCCGTTCGCCGCCATACTCCCGCCGTGCCGTTGAAATTAAAAAAAAGCCCGGTGCGCGCGCGTCCCGAATGTTCGAGAACAAAGTGCCCGTCGAGCAGAATCGCCTCCACCTGCGTCAGGAACGAATAATTGCGATTGATGTGCGTCCAGCGCGTCTGCACCATCCCGGTCCTCGGATCGGTGAAGTGATGAATGGTGCGCAGACAGAAAATCTTCCGGCGGCGTAAAGTCCGCGTCGAAAATAGCGATGAACTCGCCCTTCGCCGTCTTCATGCCTTCGGCCAGCGCTCCGGCTTTGTATCCCTCGCGATTGGTGCGATGGTGATAAGTGATCGGATTGCCCAGCGCGGCGTAACGCTCCACTAAGCCCCGCGCAACCTCAACGGTTTCGTCGGTGGAATCGTCAAGCAACTGGATGTCGAGCATTTCCCGCGGATACTCCAGCTTGCAGATCGCCTCCAGCAGCCGCTCCACCACATATTGCTCGTTGAAAATCGGCAACTGCACCGTGACCCGCGGCAGTTCCTCGAACCGCGCCGGGGGCTCTGTGGTCCGCTTGTCGCGATGCTTATAGTACAGATAGACCAGAACGTAGCGGTGCGCGCCATAACCTGCGAGCAAGATCAGCACGATGAAATAAGGAACCAGCAGCGCCACGTCAAACGCGTTGGCATGGTAAAGTCCGCGAAACGTAGTATCGAGAAAATGCTGGCGAATGTAGGGCCCAATGCCCTTCGGAGCAGACCCAATAGCCAGCGTCGCACACAAGATGAGATCAGGATTCAGCAAAGAGACCCGGTGAAACTTCCCATTCTACCGGATCGCATCCAGCGAGTCGAAGTTCATAGCCGACAATTGGACTGTTTTTGAAGTCACGGCCAGCAGTCTTCCTGAACTTTCACGCCGCGTTGATCTTTTCAATCGATCGTCGCAGTCAGAAGAAAAACCAATCCGTGCTCGCCAAAAATGCGAAGCTGATTTCCTCTGCGTCCATGCTACTTTTCCTCCATGAAGGCGTGCACCAACAGCAACTGCCGGTCTTACGGTCGCGTAGTCTACACCAGCGCAACCCGTTGC
This sequence comes from uncultured Acidobacteriaceae bacterium, assembly GCA_963846245.1. Classification (GTDB taxonomy): domain Bacteria; phylum Acidobacteriota; class Terriglobia; order Terriglobales; family Acidobacteriaceae; genus Sulfotelmatobacter. Next base: position 244,878 of record CAWJVI010000004.1, read on the forward strand.
ATCTTTTGCAGATGCGATTTGAAACCCACATGGATGAGGAGCGGAATCACACCCGCGCAGAAATCTCCGCCGGGAGCCGCCAAGAAGACTGCCTGATGGCACTGGGCCACCCTCTTGGAGCTGGGTGCCCCATTTCTCACGTCCGGGCCAGAAGTGGGCGATGGCCTCTAGCGGATCACATGCACCCGCACCCCAATTAACGACCTTTTTCCACGCCCCGTCCGCCGTGTAGACCGGCGCCTTGAGCGCTATCCCCAACGCAAGGCATGCGCGGTCTCCGAACGACAAGCCCAGAGACTTCGTCTGACTTGCAAGATCGCCCGCGATCTTTGCCTGTTCCTCGTCAAATGGCAGAACGTCTCGCACTGGACTTGTCGCATCTTCCCAGGCTTCTTCGGACGTCCACCCGCGAGTGACTAGCTTGGTTTGCACTTCAGCAAGATTTACCGCGCTGCCCACGGCACGAGTCAGCAGGGCGGGAGTCAGCTTCTCCGCTCCTGGCTCGCCGTTAATCACCGCCAGAATGGCGGAAGCATCAAGCACGATCCTATTCATCTTCATCCTGGCGGCCTCGCGGCGTTCCGCGAGCAACTCACTCACCAGCGACGTTCCGCGCTGTACGTATTTCCGGGCGCGGCGCTGCGCCCGCTCGATGCGGCGCTGCTGCGTCGTGATGCGCAATTCGTCGTCTTCAATCCGTAGCACTACTTCATCTCCAACCTCAATGCCCAGCGCTTTGCGAAACGACGCCGGGATTACCACCCGCCCGTTCTCGTTCACCCGCGTCCGTGCTTCTTTGGTCATGACATAATCTCCAAAAATATGACATAACTGTTTAGCATATGTCATGGCTGTTGCATTATGTCACAATGATAAAGAGTGCATCATTGGTCGCCGTTCCCAAGCAGCATCCCAAACCCAGAATTCTGCCCGGAAAGAGGTTTCTACTGCCGGTCCGCCCAAGCCAGTCCATCGGGGTCGTGACCTGCCTCAATGCGGCCAACTGCCTCCATCGAATGCAGATCAATAACTGCGACATAACCATCAGGAGAACATGCCACGAACGCGCGCGCGCCGTCTGGCTGCATCAAGATTCCCGCTGCACCATGTCCGACTGCGATTTTCTTGATCGTCTTGCGAGTCGCGCTGTCGATCACGGTGACGTCCGATCCGCGCAGGCTGGAGATGAATGCCAACTTTCCGTCGGGGGTAAACTTCAGCCGGTTTGCGCCGCCCACATCGGCCGCAAGCGTTTGCGTCACCTGCTTGCTCGCCACTGCAATGATCGACACCGTCCCGTCCGCAGCATTCGCCACCCAGATTTCTTTGCCGTCCGGAGAAACATCAAACCCTTCGGAACCATTGCCCACGCGGATTACCGTCTCGTTCCAATCTTCTCCCGGAGGTCCCATCGGCCCGCCCGCAGCACGTGGCCCTCCGGGTGGCGGTGTACCCGCTCCGCCAGTCCCGTCTGGCATGCCGGACGGAGGTCCGCCCGAGCCAGGTCCACCGGTGCCAGGTCCGCCTCGGATCGCCTTCTCGATGATGCTCACCGTTCCGGAATTGACGTTGGTGGTCACAATCGATTTCATGTCCGGAGAAACCCAGATCATGTGGGTCCTGTTCTGGCCGGTGCCCAGAATCCAATCCACACTTTCGTCGCAGGATCGTAGCGGCCAATGGCCTTGGCGGCTTCGGCGGTGAACCACGCCTTTCCGCCCACAAAAACCAATCCATGCGGACCGCGCAATGGCCCAAGGTCGACAGCAGGCAGCGCTTTTTGCCCGACCAGATCCACCACCGCAAGCGTGTGGTAAGCTCCGCCGCCGTAGTTGGACGCGTAAGCCATCTTGCCATCCGAGGAAGCAACGACTTCGTGGGGATCATTGCCCACCGGCACCGCGCGATCACTCGCAAGCTGGAAGGATCAACAATCAAGAGCATGCTGTCGCGTTTGGCCAGGACCAGCAACGCATTCGCAGGTGTGTCCGCGGCATGAACAACGCTGGCGCAAAACAAGCCAGCGAGCAGAACGAGGATAGAGAATAAGGCTTTCATAATTCCGAAAGCATACTCCATCGACTCCGCCACGGGCGGCAGAATCAGACACGGCTGTGGGTGCCTCGTTTCTCGCATTCCTTGCGAGAAGTGTGCCGCTGCCTACATCATTCGCAAATGCTCGGGCCATCGCCGCTAAGTGAGTCGAACAGGCCGTGAGGAGAGACTTCTACTGCTGATCCTCCGGCGCCGGAATCACCGTCACTTGCAGGCTCTTCCGCTCGCCTTCACTCACCCTCAGCACCGTTCCCTGCCCTTCATAGCTCTTGAGGAATTCGGGATTGTAATAAGCTTCGCCGTCCACGCTCTCCCAGGCAAAAACTGTGTACTCGCCTGGCGGCAGCCCGTGCAGCGTGAAGTGTCCGCTCTGGTCGCTGACTGTTTTGCGGTAACGGTCGGTGCGCGCGCGCAATCCCGCTTCAGGAACAGCAACCACCGTGACGTTGGCCAACGGCTCGCCTTTGGCGTCGGCCGCCACGCCGTCGACTACTGCTCCGTTCGCGCTCGCCACTAATTCCACCGCAGCCACGCCCCCACCCACGCTGAAACCGCTGTCGGTAGCCTCGCGTCCGCCCGCACCCATCGATTTGACGAACCAGTCCGCGCTCGCTCCGGGATCGCCCGCCAGTTCAACGTAGTAACGACCCGGCGGCACATTCTTCCACTCGAAGCTGCCATCGCCGTTCACATGCGCCACGGTGTCGAAACCTTCGCCCAGCGAGAGCGCGCCCAGCACGTCGTCGTCACCTTCCGCTGATCTTAACGCGAGAAAGAACTGGCCGGGGTCGACCCTCGCGGCAGCTTTGCTTTCCGCCCTTAGCCGCCCGCGAACCCATCCTCCGGCTTGCGGCACCAGTTGCAGGCTCGACACATTCTCCGCGCCGACCTCGAGCGCCTGCCGCGCCATCAGCGGAGTCGCGCCGCTCACGGTTGCCACTACCGTATATGTTCCCGGAGCCACGTCCCGAATCTCGAAAGCTTCCATCCTTGCGGATTTCCGCTCCGTTCAGCGTGAGGTTGAAGTCCTTCGACTGCAGCATCACCAGCGCCGAAGCCCCCGCACCCAGATTCGCAATCGACCCACGCACCACAACGCTCGGGCTCGGCGCCAGTGAAAAGTTCACCGGAAAATCGTCCCCCGCATGCAGCTGCACTGAAGACGCCTGCCGCAGGTCCTGCGCGCCGGGATAATAAGTGGTCGCATATGCGGTCGCGGCGTTCGCACTCAAGTCATTGGCACGCGCGTCATTCGCGTGAGCCTCAGTCGTGCGCACATCCACAGCAGGCGCATTGCTGGCCGCCGCGATCAGACTCTTGAAGTCCGGTGGAGGACTCAGCGACACATAATAATTTCCCGCCGCCAGCCCCGCGATGCGGTATTCGCCCAGATCGTTAGTGCGTTCCGCTCCGGCCTGCTGCCAATGCGTGCGCCCGGCTGCAAACGTCTGCCGCAGCACCGCCACTTGCGCGTCCGCCAGAGGATCTCCATCCTCGTCCGTCACACGCCCTTCCACCACCGCCGCCGCCTGCAGACGCACCAGCAGATCCGTCACTTCCTGTCCCGCCGTCAGCGCCAGCACTCGCCCGTCGGCGCGTGTGTGATGTTTTTCCACTTCGAGATATCCCGTTCGTTCCACAAACAAATGGTAGCGCCCGGGCACCACGCCCTCCACGCGGAAGGCGCCATCCCCGCCCGTGACTGCGGTGTAATCTCCGCCCTCATTCTGATTCTCCGCAATTAGTTCGATCAGCGCCTTTTTCACGGGCTCGCCGCCCGGATCCTTCGCCACGCGCCCCTGCACCGTAGCCGTGGTCCGGTTCGCGGCCGCGGCCGGCCGCGCATCTCCCGAATAACTCTGCGCGCACAGACTCCCGCCCCTAAGCGCAAACAGGAACAATAACAAGAACAGCGATAGGACGTGGAAGCCGCTTAATGGGCTGCATCGGAAGAAGAATCTCGGAAAACCGGAGCCACTTTGCCAACCGGAGGGATCGGTCGCAGAACACGTACTTTTCTTATTTTACCTTAGGTTTGCACGTCTCCCAACGCCAAAACAGATCGGCATGAGCGGTTGTGGACAGCCGGCAGACGGTCCTAGGGCACACCATAAGCCGCGCCACAGAATCAAATAAGGTGAAAGCCGGCCTCGAAGATCAGCCGTGAACCTGCTGACCACATGAAGTTTCCCAGACCGGGCCGAAACTCCCGACTTTATTTCCGGTACAGGCTTTTCTCAGCAAGTCCTCGTCGTTGGTGGTTCCTCAGAACCTACCCGTGTGACCTCCGCGGGGCGGGCATTTAGCATTGCATACAGAGTCGGCCAGGCTCCGCCGAAACTCGGCAAACCCTTGCTGCGCGCCTGAACTCACGTCAGTCGCGAAAATTCGGCATTGCCTTCCCAGTAACTACGACCCTTGGTGAATCACCGCCCGCGCCAAATCTCGAACTGAAGTAACGTCTGGAAATCCAGATGCTTATTTCTTTTCCGAGTGAGCGGCGTGGATAAGAACGCTCTCAGCCAGCAAGAAATCTTCCGATTCGATTCGAGGTCGAGGCCACCATGTCCAAAGCAACAACGTCCAAAGCAACAACCGCGATTGTGAGTCTGCTCGTCGTCGTGTGCGTCTCCGCTTTTGGTTATTGGGTCTCGGCCCTGCTGGCCGCGAACGACTTCGTCTCCGCCGTTTTTCTGGGCCTGGTTCTGGTTTTATCGATCGTCGGAATAGGAATGTGGCGAGACGTGTCGCGAAACGTGCGGGAAATCGCGCGGCGGGCCCTGAGGCGCGACCCGCGCCCGAACACGCAGGGGCAGCGGAGAATGCTGGCTTACATATTGGCGGGCACCACCCTGCTCGCGCTTCCGCTTCCTCTGCTTTCCGGGCCCGCGCAAACCACCGCGCACTTCGCCGGCTGGTGGGCCCCGGTGGGTACCGGATTGAATAACCCACAGGGCGTGGCGGTGGATGCAAGCGGCGATGTCTATATCGCCGACACCGGCAATAACCAGGTACTGATGGAAACTCTTTCAGCGGGAACCTACACCCAGAGCACCGTGGTCAGCGGGCTGTCATCGCCCAGCGCCGTCGCGGTGGATGACAGCGGAAATGTCTACATCGCAGATACCGGTAATGACCGCGTCTTGATCGAAACTCTTTCCGAAGGAACCTACACCCAGACCACCGTGGGCACCAACTTGTCGGGCCCGCAGGGCGTCGCGGTGGACGAAAGCGGGAACGTCTATATCTCAGACACCGGGAACGGCCGGGTGTTGATCGAAACCCTTTCAGCCGGGACCTATACGCAGACCATGGTCAATTGCGACGTGTCGAGCCCCACCGGCGTAGCCGTGGACGCAGACGGCGACGTCTACGTCGCAGATGGCGAGGGCGAGGTGCTGCTGGAAACGCTTTCCGACGGCAGCTATACCCTGAGCTACGTAGCCTTCAAACTGTCGAACCCGCAAGGTATTGCGGTGGACGCCAATGGAGATGTCTACATCGCCAATTGCTGCTCCAACCAGGTGCTGGTCGAAACCCCCTCGGACGGAAGCTACCTCCAGCGCACGGTGGGCCCGGCGCTGAATCAGCCCTTTGGCGTGGCGGTGGACGCGAGCGGCAATGTCTATATCGGCGATACCGGCAATAGCCGGGTGCTGAAGGTGCAGACTTCGGCGAACTTCGGATCCGTGAACCTTGGAACCACCAGCTCCGTGATCTCGATGGGGTTCACCTTTGACAGCGGGGGCACGATTGGCAACCCGGCCGTGGTCACGCAGGGAGCGACGGGACTCGACTTCGCCGACGCGGGAACCGGAACCTGCACCACCAACGGAACCGACTACGGATACGAAGCTGGCGACAGCTGCACCATCGACATGACGTTCAAGCCGCAGTTTCCGGGCACCCGGTTTGGAGCGGCGGTATTGCAGAGCAACACCGGGAGCGTCCTGGCATCGGGTCCCGGCTACGGCAACGGATTGGGCTCTCAGGTCAACTTCGCGCCGGGAACGCAATCCCCCATCACCAGCGGATTGAATTTTCCCTACGCCGTCGCGGTGGATGCGCAAGGCAACCTCTTCGTCTCCGAAGAACAAACCGGCATTGTGTATAAGGAAACTCCTTCCGGCGGTGCCTACACTGCAACTCAGGTCGCCACCGGCCTCGAGTATCCCGGCGGTTTGGTAGTGGACGGAGCCGGCAACGTTTTTGTCGCCGACATCGGTGACGGAGAAATTCATGAGGAAACGCTGTCGAACGGTACTTACTCCGACAGTACGGTGGTGACTGGGCTCGGTAATCTCGACGGTCTTGCGGAGGATGTGGCTGGGAACCTTTATGTCACCAGCTACGACTCCAACCTCACCTACAAGGAAACCCTGCAGGCCAACGGCACCTACATCCAGACCGAGATCGGCAGCGGGTTCGACGGGCCCACCGGTGTGGCGGTGGATGCGAGCAGGAAATGTTTATGTCACCAACGACAATGGCGGCGACGTTTTTAAGGAAACGCTGCAAGCCGATGGCACCTACGTTCAGACCACGGCGGTCAGCGGCCTGAACGAACCCGAAAGCGTTTTGGTTGATAGCAGCGGGAACCTTTACATCGCCGCCACCGGCGCGGCCACGCTCCTGAAAGAAACGCTGCAAACCGATAGCACCTACCTCCCGTCCACGATCCTCAGCGGCGTGACCTCCATATGGTGGATCACGGCGGACCAAATGGGGAACATCTACATCGACCAATCCAGCGGCGTCGAGTCCAAGCTCGCCTTGGCCGTGCCGCCGGCATTGGCCTTCCTCCCGGCCAGCGTGGGGTCCACCAGCGCCGACAGCCCGCAGATCGTAACTGTCTCGAACATCGGCACCACCGCTCTTTCTTTCGCGGTTCCCACCTCGGGCAGCAACCCCGGCATCACCGTGAACTTCACCTTGAACAGCACGGGGGAGACAGCCTGCCCGCTGGTAGCCTCCACCTCAGAAGCACCGGGATCGCTGGCCGCCGGCGCTTCATGCCTGCTTCCGATCAGCTTTACGCCCACCGGCGCTGGCAGCCTTATCGGGTCATTGGTGCTAACGGATACGAGCCTGGATGCGACCGGTCCAGCCTACGCCGCCCAGACCATCTCGCTGAGCGGGTCGATAGCGCCGTTCACCACCACCACCAAGCTCACCGCCTCGCCCAATCCGCTGGGCGATGGACAAGTCGTGACGCTTACCGCGACCGTCACTCCTGCGCCCTCCGGCACTCCGGATGGCACCGTCAGCTTCTATAGCGGTACCAAGCTGCTGGGCACCGCGACCCTAAGTACGTCGGGAGTTGCAACCTTGACCCTCAGCAACCTGGTGGTCGGCACCGACAGCATTATCGCCGCCTATTCCGGCAGCGCAGGATTTTTTCCCTCCACCTCCGCCGCCGTGTCCCTGAAAATAACCACCTCCTACACCATCACCGCTCCGGCCACGCCATTCGACGTCGCCGAAGGAGGTTTCGTCACTGTCAACATTACGGTCCCGCCGCTGGGAGGCGCATTTAACAGCACGGTCACGCTCTCCGCCTCCGGGCTTCCTGCGGGCGCGACCGCCACCTTCAATCCTCCTACGGTCATCCCCGGAACTGCGGGCGCGCAAACCGTGATGACCATCCAACTTGCAAGTCTCAGTGCAGGCATTCCCGCCCGCCCGCTTCCCGCCAACCGCGGAGGATTTCCGGCTGCGTCCTTGAGCCTGGCATTCGTCCTGTTTGGCACCGTGCTGGGACGCAAGCGCATTCCACGAGGTTTAGTGCTGGTTCTCGCGCTCGCTGGTCTCGCGCTTACCACTTCCCTGCTCAGCAGTTGCAACGGCGGTTTCGCCAATGTTCCCCAGACCCGGGCGGGAACCTACGCGGTCACGATCACCGGAACCAGCGGAACCATTAGTCCCTCAGCCACGATCACCCTGGTGGTGGAGTGAGTATGAAACTCCGCAGCTCCGCGCACCCAGCTTTGCGAACAGAACTCTTTGAACAGGTTTCTTCGAGCCAGACTTTGAACAAGATTCTGAACACGACGAAGGCCTCGAACCAGACTCAGACTTTGAACAAGACCAAGACAAGGACAGGACAAAATCCCATGCGGAAATTAGTCTTCACCAAGATCGTCCTCAATAAGATCGTCTTCAACAAGACAGTCTTCACCAGGATCGTCGCCCTACTTCTCGTGGCTTTCGGCTTCAGCGCGTTCACGCCCAAATTCGCGTATGCGCAGAGCGCCTCCCGCATGGATGTCGGCATTGACTACAACTATGTCTGGAGCAACGCGCCCCCCGGAGGCTGCGGATGTTTCTCGCTCAATGGCGGCAATGTCTGGGCGGCATTCAACTTCAAGCGCTCTCTCGGCATCGTGGGCGAACTCGCCAGCCAGCATGCTTCCAATGTCCCCGGCACCAGCGCCGACCTCACGCTCACCTCGTATCTGGCAGGCCCCCGCTATCGCTGGACCGGCGCCCGCCACTTCACCCCCTTCGCGCAAGTGCTGGTCGGCGGAGTGCATGCCAGCGGAGTCCTCGCTCCCGGCAGTTCCGGCCTGGCGGGGTCGGCGAACGCTTTCGGCATGATCGCCGGCAGCGGACTCGACGTTGGCCTCACCCGCCACATCGCCGTGCGCGCCTTTGAAGCCGACTATTACCTGACGCGTTTCAACAACGGCGTCAACGATCATCAAAACAATCTTCGCCTCGCCGCCGGCATTGTCATCCGATTCGGCGGAAAAGACTAAAACCCATCTCATAAACGGGCTCGGAAGGGCGCGCCTTTCAGAGGCCGCGGAGAAACTCCGATCGACGCTGGTTTGGGAAGGGCGCGAGTTTTACTCGTGCCGCTCAAGTCGTCGAAAATATGTCGGCGCTTTAGCGCCTGAGGCGTGCATTCTCTTCCGCGGCTAGTTCTTCCGCGGCTCTTCCAGCCGTTGTGGCGCCAAATCATCCACCGCGCCGCACCACCCCAGTAGGAAAATCCTGCATCTTTATAATTAGACATTCATCTAATTATATGATTAACTAACTAACGTGCCCACTGATAACAAAGCGTTTAAGGCCCTTGGCGACCCCACCCGCAGGGACATCCTCGGCCTCCTCCGCCGCGGAGAGATGACTGCCGGCGACCTAGCGGAGCGCTTCGACATGACCAAACCCTCCATGTCTCATCATTTCTCCGTACTGAAAGAAGCGGACCTGATCACCAGCCGCCGCGACGGCCAGCAGATCTGGTACGGCCTGAACACCACCGTCGTCCAGGACCTGATGGCCTGGGCCATGGACCTGATTCGTGGCGACGAGAAGCAGCCACCACAAGACCACCCCAAAGAAAAGACTCCGCCCGAAGGAGACGTAAAATGACGACCTCGCAGACCACTTCACAACGCTACTATCTGGGCGCAGGCATAGTGATGCTGGCGGTTCTTGCCGGCACTTTAGTCGTGTACCCGCAGCTTCCCGCCATCGTCCCCATGCACTGGGGCGTCCACGGCCAGGTGAACGGCTGGGGTCCGAAATGGTGGCTGTTCCTCACCGGTCCGGGATTGATCGCGCTGATGGTCCTGACTTTCTCCGCGCTGCCCTGGCTTTCGCCGAAAAAGTTTGAAGTAGATTCATTCCGCGCGACCTACCTCTACATCATGATGACCCTGGTCGCCCTGCTGGCCTACGTCCACGTGCTTGTGCTCGGCGCGGCCCTCGGCGCGGCTCTCGACATGACCCGCGCCGTCGTGGGCGGAATATGTCTGCTGATCGCGCTCATGGGAAACGTGCTGGGCAAAGTGCGCCGTAATTTCTTCGTCGGCGTGCGCACTCCCTGGACCATCGCCAGCGAACAGGTATGGAATGCCACGCACCGCTTCGCTGCCAAAACTTTTTTCGCCGGCGGAGTCTTAGGCCTGCTGGCGGTGCTTCTGCGCGCGCCATTCTGGGTGCCAATGGCCGCCATCGTCATCGCAGTGCTCTCTCCGGTAATTTATTCGCTGGTCTTCTATAAGCAATTGGAACGCCAAGGCAATCTTTAGCCGCGTCACGCGTTACGAGAACGAATAAGAAAAGCACTCGCCCTCGGAGGGGCCGAAAAACATGAACCGCATTTTAATTCTCACCACTCTCATCGCCGCCGTCGGACTGGCGCACGCCCAAACCAATGACATCACCGGAGACTGGCAAGGCACCCTCGCGGCCGGAAGCGCCAACCTGCGCCTCGTCCTGCATGTCACCGAAGCTGCGGACGGCTCGCTCAAAGCTAATCTCGACAGCGTGGACCAAGGCGCCAACATCCCGGTGAATTCCATCACCTTCAAAGATTTCAAACTGAGCCTCAGCCTCGATAGCATTCACGGCGCTTACGAAGGCAACGTCTCACCCGACGGAAATGCAATTTCCGGCACCTGGATGCAAGGCCAGCCCCTCCCGCTCGATTTCAGGCGCGCTTCAGCAAAGCCCGCGAAACCCTCCGACGTTGACGGAACATGGATGGGCCTGATCGACACCGGCACCATCAAGTTGCATGTCGTGTTCCACATCCTCAACTCCGCAAACGGCCTCACCGCTACCATGGACAGTCCCGACCAGGGCATGAAAGGCCTGCTCGCCTCTGCCGTGAAGCGCGACGGCGCTTCGCTCCGCATCGAAGCCGACAAACTCAACGGAGTCTACGAAGGCACCATCGCCGCCGATCATTCCTCGATCGATGGCAAGTGGACCCAAAGTGGCAGCACACTGCCGCTTGATATTGAAACCGGTTAAAGATGAAGCCGCGCTCGAGCCCAAACGCCCGCAGAATCCGGTGAAGCCCTATCCCTATCGCGACGAAGACGTCTCCTACGAAAACAAAATGCAAAACGTAACGCTGGCCGCGACTCTCACCATTCCTCAAGGCAAAGGGCCATTCCCCGCAGTCGTGCTCATCACCGGCTCCGGCCCGCAGGATCGCGACGAGAGCCTGCTCGGTCACAAGCCGTTCCTCGTTCTGTCCGACTATCTGACTCGCCACGGCATCGCCGTGCTTCGCGCCGACGATCGCGGCACCGCCAAGTCAACCGGAGATTTCAAAACCGCCACCACCGCCGACTTCGCCACCGACACCGAAGCTGGCATCGCTTATCTGAAGACGCGCCCCGAAGTCGATCCCCACAAAATTGGACTGATCGGCCACAGCGAAGGCGGAGTAATCGCTCCCATGATCGCCGCCCGCAACCCCGACGTTGCTTTCATCGTGATGATGGCCGGCACCGGCGTTCCGGGAGATCAGGTTCTGGTCGCGCAAGGCGAAGCCATCGCCATCGCCAGCGGCACGAAACCCGAAGAAGCCGCCAAACATGCCGCCAAAGAAAAAGAAATGCTCGCGCTGATCGAAGCCGAAAAAGTCCCGTCCGAAAAAGATAACGCCGCGCTCGACAAAGCTCTGCGAGAAAAAATGGCAGGCGATGTTCCCGAAGCGCAAATCAGCCTGCAGATCAAGCAGCTCACGTCGCCTTGGTTCCGTTATTTTCTGACCTACGATCCCGCCGTCGCCCTGCGCAAAGTAACCTGCCCCGTGCTGGTCCTAAACGGCGAAAAAGACAAGCAAGTTCTGCCCGAACAAAATCTTCCTCCGATCCGCCAGGCCCTTACACAAGCCGGCAACAAGCACTTCGAGGTCGACGAACTCCCCGGCCTCAATCATTTATTCCAAACCGCAACCACCGGCTCCCCCACCGAATACGCGCAGATCGAGGAAACCATGTCGCCCGTAGCTCTGGAAAAAATGGCCACCTGGATCGGGAAACAGTAGCCAGTTCTCAGTTCTCAGTTCTCAGTTCTCAGTTCTCAGTTTCCGTTTCCGTTTCCGTTTCCAGATAACCAAACATCTTGTCATCCCGAACCGGGCCAAAGGCTCGGTGAGGGACCTTACGTCGGTCGGCACCCTAAACCGCAGTCGACGGGAACCGTGCCGGCTGGTGCGCCGGGTGCCCCATTTCTCGCGTCTTTTGCGAGAAGTGGGGATTTTCTTTGCCCGCACTTGCGTTCCGACCAACAGTTGAGCATTGAATTCGCAGCTAAACTTTTCCTCTTGACCGCCTCCGCCTCCATCTGTTACATATTGTAACGCTACAATGACTAACACACCCCAAGCCCGTCTAAAGAACGTCCGCCTGAAGAACCTCGGCGAAGTCGAGCAGCTAGTAATGGATTACCTCTGGACACACGGCCCATCGTCCTCCGAAGCCTGTCGCGAAGCGCTGGTCTCGTCGCGTCCCATGAAAGATTCCACCATCCGCACGGTGCTTCGCCGCCTCGAAGAAAAAGGCTATCTCACGCATGAGACCGAGGGCCGCACTTTCATCTACAGGGCCTCGGACGCGCGCCAGAATGTCGCCGTCCGCGCCGTCAAGAGCATCATCGACCGCTTTTGCGGAGGCTCCGCCGAACAACTCGTCCTCGGCATGGTGGACAACGCCGTCCTCAACCGCCAACAGCTCGAACGCCTCGCCCGTAAAATCGCGGAAAAACAGATCGCCAGAAAACAAGTTCTCCGAAAGAACGAACGCAGAAAAAAAGGAAGCAAAATCATGACGCCCACAACATTCGTCGAAGCGTCCACAACTCTTCTCGCGCAGCTCGCGAATCCCGCGGCGCGCGCCCTCGCTCTCGCGGCCGCCGCAGGAATGGGTCTGGCAGCGTTTCGCGTGAAGGCCACCAACGTCCGCCTCGTCAGCTGGACCGCAGTGCTCTACGCAGCCCTCGCCATCCCGCTGCTGGCTCGGATGCTGCCGTCACTCCAGGTCCCCACGCCGCCATTCGCTCAATCTGTGCTACAAAGCGTCAGGCAGAACCGGATCTTCGGCGCCATTGCCGAACAAGCCTCGGCGAAAGAATAGCTCTGCGCTGCAAGTCGCGGAGCGGCGTAGGAATGCAGCCTACAGCTTGCCCCGAGCTAGTCGAGGGGGCGCAAGCCGTGGGACCGCGCCGAGACACAGACAAGCCCCAGCGGGGCGAAGAGTCCAGCGTTCCGCTCACACGTCAACACCACTGTTACCACCGAGGTCGACGCTTCTCTATCATCTGTGCCAACCGAACCTACGACGACGAACTCGCCGGCCATCACGCTCGCGACTTCCCTCTCGCCTTCATCTTCAATTCCCTGCGCCCTCGTCGCCGCCGGAACATATCTCGCCGTCGCACTCTTTCTTCTCGTGCGCTTCTTCGTCGGGCTTGGATTCAGCCGCCGACTAATGCAAGCGTCGCAAATAATCGACGACCCGCGCGTAACCGCGAGACTGGCCGCCGCGCGCCCGCGACGCCGGAATGGCCTTCGTCCCGCCGGCTGCCGAATCCGAATTTATTTCCGTGCCCGTTACCATGGGCGCGCTGCGCTCCACGATTCTGCTGCCCGCCGCCTGGCGCGAATGGGACGACGCCAAGCTCGACGCAGTGGTCGCCCACGAAGTCTCGCACGTCGCCCGCCGTGACGCGCTCACCCAGCGCCTTTCGCTTCTGCATCGCGCAATTTTCTGGTTCAGCCCGCTCGCCTGGTGGCTCGACCGTCATCTCGCCAACCTCGCCGAGCAAGCCAGCGACGAAGCCGCTTTATCCTGCGGCGCCGACCGCAAGCGTTACGCCACCACTCTGCTGGAATTTTTTGAGGCCTTGCAGGCCGCACCGGGTCGCGTGTGGTGGCAAGGCGTTTCGATGGCCAAAGCAGGTCAGGCAGAAAAAAGAGTCGAACGAATTCTCTCCTGGAAAGGAACCGTCACCATGGGTTTCAAAGAATCGAGCTTCAAGAAATCAGCGTTCAAAAAATCGATTGCGGTCGCAGCCGTCGCGCTCGCAGTTCCGGTAGTTTATCTCGCAGCCTCCGCGCGCCCGGTCAATCCCAACGGGAGCCCGCAGAACGCTTACGTAGCGCAAAACCAGACGCTGCCACCGGCGCCGAGTCCCGCACCAGCGCCAGCGGCCCAACCAAGTTCCACTCCAACGCCGGCCGCTGAGCCCACGCTGGAAATGACTCCTCCTCCCGAGCCGTCTGCCCAACCTGAACTCGCCCCTGTGCCGCCTGCGAATCGTTGGAACGATCACCGGAACCATTCGAGGAGGAATCGCCAGCGTGCCGCCTCCGCCTGGAGTCGCGCCCATGGCGGCCATCGCTCCAGCTAGCCCGCGCGCCCTCGGAGCCTTGAGCCCGGTAGCTCCCGTCGCCGCCGTGCCGCCTCCATCGCCCGCTTTCGCATGGTCGAGCCAGTCATCGTCTGGTCAGTCATCATCCGGGACGGGAACTTCACACTCGTCGCACGGCCGCGGCTTTTCTTACGCTTACGGCTACGACGACCATCAGCGCTTTGTCATCGCTTCCGGCAAAACCGATTCCCTCACTATGTCCGGCTCAACCGAAGACGCCGAGCACGTGGAGAAACTCAAGAAAACTATCCCTGGCGACTTCATCTGGTTCGAGCGCGACGAAAAATCCTACATCATTCGCGACCAGGCCACGATCGATCGCGCGCGGAAATTCTGGGACCCGCAAGAGGAACTCGGCAAGCAACAGGAAGCACTCGGCAAGCAGCAGGAGGTTTTGGGCCAGCAACAAGACGAGCTGGGCGCGAAGATGGAGCAGGTTCGCGTCAACGTGCCGGACATGACGGCCGATCTCGACAAGCTCAAAGCCGAACTGAAGCAGCTCAGCTCCAGCGCCACCATGGACCAGATCGGCAACATTCAATCGGAGATCGGAGACTTGCAGAGCAAAATCGGCGACCTCCAGTCCAAGGCCGGCGACCAGCAATCGAAGCTGGGCGAGCAGATGAGCGCGCTGGGAGAAAAGCAAGGCAAGCTCGGCGAACAGCAAGGCGCGCTGGGCGAGAAGCAAGGCGAACTCGCGCGCCAAGCCACCCGCCAGATGAAGCAACTCCTTGACGAAGCCATCACCAAAGGCACCGCACAGCCCGAGCCGTAACCGGCTGCGCGGCGCTTTGACTGCGCTTTGCCGTTGACCGCGTTTCGCTTTGACAGTTGATTGTGCCGCGGCGGACACCTATGTCCGCCGCATTTGTCGTCCGCGTCCGCGTCCCTGATGTCATCCCGAACTCGCCGAAGGCGGGTGAGGGACCTTACGTCTGACGCCAGCGTCGATGCAGTAAGAAGGAACCGTCTCCGTTGCACGCACGCGTGGCAGCCCCCGCCAACTCCCATGCCACTTCCAGCGCATCGTAGGGTCCCTCACCGGGCCTTCGGCCCCGTTCGGGATGACAAAGGGCGTTAAGTGTTAACCGGAAACTGGAAACCACGGAGCACCGAAAGCCGAGAACTCCAGTCTCAAAACGCTACACCTCGAGAGCCCGCTTCAGGCGTGGCTTTCTTACCACACCAATTTGCCTGCCACCTTACCACTAAGTCCATGGCGCACAGTCGTTTACATCCGATAAACTTCTTGTCCACTTTACGACACACGTTCCCAAAGGAACGCCTGTGGAAAAACCGCAGATGTGTTCCTTCAGGAACACTTTCGCAATCCGGGCCCGGCATCGGCGGTTAAGTGTCAGCTGAGAGCTGACAGCTAGTTCAGGAAGTACTGCCGATACAACGTGTCGCGTTGCGCTGGACGGAAGCCTGCGTCGCGGATGATGCGGCGCAGTTCTTCTTCGGTGGTGCAGTTGGTGACACCGGCGGCGCGGACTACATTTTCTTCGAGCATCACCGAGCCCACATCGTTTCCGCCGAAGCGCAGGCCCATCTGGCAGACCTTGAGTCCTTGCGTCACCCAACTGGACTGCACGTTGATGATGTTCGAAAGATAGAGGCGCGAGATGGCGAGGACTTTGAGATATTCGACGGCGGTGGCTTCGTCCCAGTGGCGGCCGCCGAGAGCGGTGTGCTGCGGCTGAAAGCTCCAGGGGATGAAGGCGGTGAATCCGCCGGTTTCTTCCTGCAGATCGTAGAGTTGCTGGAAGTGGTTGACGCGGTGTTCGTAATTTTCGCCGACGCCGAACATCATGGTCCCGGTGGTGCGCATGCCGATCTGGTGGGCGGTGCGGTGGACATTAATCCAATCGTTGGTGAGGCATTTCAGGCGGGCGATTTTGAAGCGGACTTCGTCGTCGAGAATTTCGGCGCCGCCTCCGGGAATGGAATCGAGTCCGGCATCGCGCAGGCGGAGGATGGTGTCGCGAATGCTCAGGCCGCTGTACTCGGCGATGGCGATGATCTCGGAAGCGGAGTAGCAGTGCAGATGGACCTGCGGAAAGCGGTCTTTAATGCCGCGCAGCATTTTTTCGTGCCACTCGATTTTGAGGTCGGGATGCAAGCCTCCCTGCATGAGCACGCCGGTGCCGCCGAGTTCGACGGTTTCGCGAATCTTGTCGTAGATGGTGTCGAACTCGAGGATGTAGCCTTCCTTCGCGGCCGGGCCCTTCAGCGGGCGGTAGAAGGCGCAGAAGGTGCAGTACTCGGTGCAGAAGTTGGTGTAATTGATGTTGCGGTCGATGATGTAGGTGACCGTGCCCTCGGGATGGAACTTGCGGCGGACGGAGTCGGCTTCCATGCCGATGCCGATGAGGTCGTCGGATTGAAACATCTCCAGGGCTTGGGACTTGGTCAGGGACATTGTTTAGAGAGCACCTGACTTATTCTAGCGGAGTTCGTAGGTTGCTTCCAAGTGGAGGGCTGGCCGGTAGTGCTGCAGTGCGCCTAAGTGTGGCTTGTCATCGGAGCGAAGCGAAGGACCTGTGCAATTTTCCGGCAGCGCCTCAACAATGGCAAATTGCATAGGTCCCTTCGACAAGCTCAGGGCAGGCTCTTCGGCCCGCAAAGGGCGCGGGCCTCAGGATGACAGGGCGGTTGGTGCGCGGGCGGTACGGGCACTGGCAGGCAGCGCAATTGCTCCTCCTGGCCATTTCACCGGGCTCTCGTCAATTCGGGTTACTATATCTCTGAATTTTTATGACTTCGAGCGAAGGGTTTGCGCGGTATCCGAGCCTGCGGGACGTTGCGGTTTTGATCACCGGTGGAAGCTCCGGCATTGGCGCGGCAATGGTCGAGCAGTTCGCGCTGCAGGGGGCACGCGTTGCGTTCCTGGACGTGGCGGACGAGGCTTCCGTCCAGCTGGTGGGTGAGGTCAGTTCTCGATGTCCGCACGCTCCGATATTTTTGCACTGCAATCTTGTCGACATTGCGGCGTTGAAAGCTGCGGTCGCTGCAGTTGAGGCGCGACTCGGGGCGGTGCGCGTGCTGGTGAACAACGCCGCCAGCGATGATCGGCACAAGTTTGCCGACGTGACTCCGGAATACTTCGATGAGCGGATGGCGGTGAACCTGCGGCATCAGTTCTTCGCGACCCAGGCGGTGACGCCGCGGATGGCAGCGGCGGGCGGCGGGTCGGTTATTAATATGAGTTCGATTGCTTGGATGATTCCGTCGACCGGGCTACCAGCGTACGTGACCGCCAAGGCTGGAATCGTGGGCCTCACGCGCACGCTGGCGCGAGAACTTGGCGAGGCCAACATCCGAGTCAATAGTGTGGCGCCCGGGGCGATCATGACGGAGCGGCAGCGGCGGCTGTGGATGACTCCGGATTACCTTGCGGAAATCATGCAGCGGCAGAGCCTGAAGCGCGAGCTGATGCCGGAGGATGTGGCGCGGCTGGTATTGTTTCTTGCGTCCGACGATAGTTCCGGGATTACGGGTCAGAGTTATGTGATCGACGGGGGCTGGGTTTGATTTGCGGGTCGCTGACTTACTTTTTCCTATAGCGCAGATATTGAATCACCGACAGCACCGTGCCGATGACGGCCAGGCCGATGAGAATAGCGACCGCCGGTTTGTAGTAGCGGGAAAAGAAACGCAGGATGTGGGTGCCGTAGTGAAATCCGAGAGCGGCGAGGATGGAGTAGCGAACCGCGCGGCCGAGCGTGAGGGCTGCAACGAATTTTTTTCGGGAGTACTGCATCGCACCCGCTGCCAATAGAAACGGAACGAATGGAAACGGCGGAGGGATGAGAGCGGGAACTGCCACGGCGGCGAATCCCCACCGTTCGAACGCTTTGAAAAACCGCGCGGCTTTTCTTTTCGAGAGCTTGCGTTCCATCGCCTCCTTACCGCCTTTGCGGGCCAGCGCATAGGTGATGTAGCCGCCGAGAACCGCGCCCAGCGTGGCCATCAGGGCATAGTAGGGCCAGGGCTCGCGATGACGCGCGGCCAGCCAGATGGTGAGAACATCCATGCTGCCGGTGAGCGGGACGACGGAATTGTCGGCCAGTCCGAGCAGGATTAGACCGACTCCACCGAGATGGCGAAGGCGGTGCCAGATGGGAACCGCTAGCAGGAAGATGTGGATTGGGCAGCATTTGGGGTTTGGAGGAGTTTACAGGGAGGGGGCGGGATTGCGCTAAAGCGCGATTGAAACGACTGCCGTCACGGGGCGGGTGCGGGGCGTTCCTGTTGACCGCAGTTTAGAGTGCGGCTGAAGTAAGGTCCCTCACCGGGCCTTCGGCCTGGTTCGGGATGACACCGGTATTTGAAGCATCGCGGGCGCTAAACAATTGCGACATTTGCTAAACAGTGGCGGCAGTCGCGGCGCTTAAAAAGGACAGCTCTGGCGCGGCGGGCAGGGCGCCGATTTCGGCGGCGTAGCGATAGAAAAGTTGCAGGCCTTCGATGCAGCCGGGATCGAGTTCGTAGTGGATGCTTTCGGTGAGATAGCTGCGGACTTCGTCTTCGCGGAGGCCGAGACGCGGCGCCCATTCGCGGACGATTTGATTAAGGCTTGAGGGAGCGAGGCCGTGGTCGCGGGAATCCTGGAAGACTTGCGCCAGGTCTAGCGTGGGTACGCGAGCGTCGCTTCGCGCCGGGGACAGGCGCGGGCGGCCGTCCGCGCTCAAGGCGGCTTCCTGCAAGGCTTGCCGGCGAACGGCCCAGAAGGCGAATACGAAAGGCTTGCCGGTGTAGCGGATCCATTCTTCGGCGAGGTCGAGGGTTAGATAGCGCGAGCGATCGACTTGCAGTGCGGGGTCGCCGATGAGCAATCCGGCATCATTGGTGGCGAGCATCTGCTCGAGGTTCGGTTCCATCGCGGTGAAAGTTCTTCCGCCGCCCAACCATTTTTCGAAAAGGATTTTTGTCAGCGCGACCGAGGTCATCGAAGAGGTGTCGAGTGCGATGGCACGAATTTTTTCGATGGGAACTCTGCTTACCAGCAAAATCGAACGCACGGCGCGGCGGGAGGCGATGGCCACGCTGGGAAGCACGTGCAGTCCAGAGATTTGCGCGTAGGCGGCGGCCGGAATTATGCCGATGTCGGCGTTTCCGGCTTCGAGCGCGCGGGCGCAGGCGGAGGGCAGGGTGTAGGAAATATCGAAGTTCCGACCTGCCTCGCCGTGCTCGAAATCCCACATCAGAGGAGCGGTGTTGAGGTAAGAAATTGCGGAAATTCGCAGACGTCTCATTCCTGTTTTGATTCTAACAGAGGATTTTGAACAGGCAGTTGTGATGGGTTGCCTTGACTTCGGTTTCCCGGCGTGACTACAGTCCGGCGAGGCCGGGAAAGAAGGACGACCACCGGGGCTAAACCCGCTCTCAAAGGTAAGGTGTAATCGCAGCGCTGGCAGCGCTGCGCCACCCAAAACCGAACTGGGTACGGCGCAGGGCTCAGGGGTCAGATTTCAGACGTTGGATTTCAGATAGGACTTCCTCATGCTGAATGTTGTTGCTCCTTCGCCGACTGCTACGCATTGCTGGAGTGGGTTGCGCTGACTATGACGCCGGGGTTGGGACCGACGCGGGCTCGGAAATTGGTGGAACGCTTCGGCTCGGCGGACGCGGTTTTTCGCGCTTCGCTCACGGAACTGGAGAGCACGGGGATTCAAGCCGTGTCGGCACAAGCGCTGGCTACCGGCAAGTCGGCGGAGTTGGCACGGGAAGAAATTGCGCGCGCCGCGGCGGCGGACGCGACCATGGTTTCGTTCGACGATGCGGGCTATCCTCCGCGGCTCAAGGAGATCTACGATCCGCCGCTGGTTCTCTATGCGCGCGGAAATGCGGAGATCCTGACTCGTCCGGGGATTGCGATGGTGGGGACAAGGCATCCGACGCCTTACGGTTTGGGGATGGCGGAGCGGCTGGCGTGCGACCTGGCTACGCATGGGCTGGTGATCATCAGCGGCATGGCGCGGGGCGTGGATACGGCGAGCCATCGCGGGGCGATCGCGGCGAAAGGCAGGACTGTCGCGGTGTTCGGCACAGGCGTGGACGTGATTTACCCGAAGGAGAATTCGCGATTGTCGGAGCAGATTCTTGCCCTGGGCGGGGCGCTGATTTCCGAATTTCCGATCGGCACCCATCCCGCGCCGCAGAATTTTCCGATTCGCAACCGGATTCTCAGCGGCATGTCGGTGGGCGTGCTGGTGGTAGAGGCGGCGGAATATTCCGGAACGCGCATTACCGCGCGCTGCGCGCTGGAACAAAATCGCGATGTGTTCGCCGTGCCGGGCAACGTGACCAACAAGAATTCCTGGGGGCCGAACACGCTGATCAAGCAGGGCGCGAAGCTGGTTGCGACCTGGGAGGACGTGTGGGAGGATCTCCCTGCGGAAGTGCGACTTGCGCTGACTCCGACGGCCTCGCCTGAATCTTCCGCGTCTCTCTTCTGCATCTCTATTCCCGGATGAAGGGCTTCCTCCTCACGAGAAGCGAATCCTGGGCCTGCTGAAATCCGACGAGTCCACTCACATCGATGAAATCGTGGAGAAGCTGGAGACGGAATTGTCGTCTTCGGAAATCTTCGTGGCTCTTTTTGAGCTGGAGTTGGCCGGGAAAGTACGGCAGATGCCGGGGAAGAATTTTGTGAAAAGTTTTTGAAAGCAGCTACTAGCTACTAGCTCCTAGCTTCTAGCTAAGACATTGAGGAGGCAACGTCCGTGGAAGACTTTAAGGATCTGGTGGTTTGGACGAAAGCTCATCAGCTGACACTGGCCGTTTATCGGCGGACGGGTGCATTTCCGAAGGAGGAGATGTATGGGTCTGACGAGCCAGGTGCGTCGCGCCTGCGCTTCCATCGGTGCGAACATCGCTGAGGGATGTGGCCGAAGGTCCGATGCGGAGATGAAGAGATTCCCTCAGATTGCGCGGGGATCAGCGAGCGAGTTGGAATACCACCTTCTCCTCGCCAAAGATTTGCAGTTTCTCCCTGCGGATGAATTCAACGATTTGGAACAGAGGGTGCTCGAAGTGCAACGTATGTTGGCGTCGCTAGTTCAACGTTTGCGAGGCCCGAGTTTTAGCTAAAAGCTAGGAGCTACAAGCTAGAAGCTTCCTTGCGGTAACTTGTTGCCGCTGTCCCATTCGTGCTAGCTTCGGAAACAGAAATTCGAGAACTGAGAGGAAATTGGTGAAAGGGTTAGTCATTGTCGAATCGCCGGCGAAGGCGAAGACCATCCAGAAATATCTGGGGAAGGGCTTCACGGTCGAGGCTTCGCTCGGGCATGTGAAAGATCTGCCTAAGAGCATTCTGGGCGTGGATACGGCGAACGATTTCGCGACCGATTACGTTGTGATCCCGGGCAAAGAAAAAGTTCTGGCCAAGCTGAAGAAGCTGGCGGCTTCGATGGACTCGATCTACCTGGCGCCCGATCCGGACCGCGAGGGCGAGGCCATTGCCGCGCACCTGGCAGGGGAACTCGAACTGAACGGCGGGAAGAAGAAGAAAGCCAAGAAGCTGAAGAAGGGCGAGGTGGAACCTCCTCCGCGGATTCAGCGCGTGACTTTCAACGAGATCACCAAGCGCGCGGTGCAGGCAGCGTTCGAACATCCGCGGGCAATCGACCAGAATCTGGTCGACGCGCAACAGGCGCGGCGAGTGCTCGACCGGCTGGTGGGATACCAGGTTTCGCCGCTGCTGTGGGATAAAGTGCGGCGAGGGCTTTCCGCTGGTCGCGTGCAGACTGTGGCGCTGCGGCTGATCGTGGAGCGCGAACGCGAAATCAAGGCGTTCGAGAAAAAGGAATATTGGACGATTGACGCGAACCTGGCCGCTGCCAAGCCTCCGGCATTCGACGCGCGGTTCGTGGGCAAGGGCGAAGAGAAGATTGAAGTCACGAACGGCGAGGACGCGGAAAAGATCCGCGTGGCGCTGGAGAAGGCCGACTGGGTGGTGCGGTCGGTGGACAAGAAAGAACGGCGCCGTAATGCCGCGCCTCCCTTCACCACCAGCAAACTGCAACAGGATTCCTCACGCAAGCTGCGCTTCAGCGTGAAGCGCACGATGATGATCGCGCAGCGCTTGTATGAAGGCGTGGAGTTAGGCGAAGAAGGCTCGGTCGGCCTCATTACTTATATGCGTACCGATTCGACACGCGTTGCGCCTGAGGCGATTCAGGAAGTACGCGAATACGTGGGCAAGGAGTATGGCGCCCAGTATCTGCCCGAGACGCCCAATACATATAAGGAGAAGAAAGATGCGCAGGGCGCGCACGAGGCGATCCGGCCGACTTCAGCGATGCGGCATCCGGATCAGATGAAGCAGTATTTAAAGGAAGATGAGTTCAAAGTTTACAAGCTGATCTGGCAGCGCTTCGTGGCGTCGCAGATTAATCCGGCGGTGTTCGACCAGACCACCGTGGACATCGACGCGAAGAATGGCGGCGAGATTTTCTGGTTCCGCGTGACCGGATCGGTGCTGAAGTTCGACGGATTCCTCAGAGTTTACGAAGAGTCGAAAGAAGGCAAGGACGAGGAAGACGAGGAGTTGAAGCACAAGCTGCCGGCGCTTGAAGCTGGCGAGAAACTCACCCTCAAAGAACTGAAGCCGGAACAGCATTTCACCGAGCCTCCACCGCGCTTCAATGAAGCGTCGCTGGTGAAGGAACTGGAAGAACGCGGAATTGGACGGCCCTCGACCTATGCCGCGATTCTTACCACGATTCAGGAGCGGCAGTACGTGCAGAAGATCGGCGGTAAGTTCACGCCCACCGAGATTGGGTTGGTGGTCACCGACCTGCTGGTGGAGAACTTTCGCGACATTTTCGATTTGCAATACACCGCGCGGCTGGAAGAAGAACTTGATGAGATTGAAGAAGGCAAAGAGAAGTGGACCGACGCGCTGAAGGAGTTCTACAAGAAATTTCAGAAGGATCTCAAATATGCCGAAAAGCATATGGAGAACATCAAGCGGATGGAGAAGCCCACGGACGAGAAGTGCGAGCGCTGTGGGTCGCCGCTGGTGATCAAGTGGGGCAAGCACGGATCGTTCTACGCATGCAGCACCTACGATAAAGAGGATCCGAACACCTGCACGTTTACGAAAGAAAATCCGATCAACCTGCCGGACCTGGATTCTGCCGACGTGCAGGAAACCACGCAGGAAGAATATTGCGAGAACTGCGGGCGCGTGATGGTGCTGAAGCGCGGGCGCTTTGGGCAGTTCATGGCGTGCACCGGGATATCCCGATTGCAAGACCACGCGGCGGTTGGACCAGGGCAAAAAAGTTCCGGACATTCCTCTGGATGAGCTTTGCCCGAAGTGCGGGCGGAATATGATGATCCGGCACGGGCGTTACGGGGAGTTCACCGCCTGCAGCGGATATCCGGAATGCAAGTACGTGAAGCAGAATTATATTGGGGTGAAGTGTCCGGAGTGCAAGGAAGGCGATCTGGTCGAGAAGCGGGCGCGCAAGGGAAATACGTTTTATGGGTGCGGAAATTATCCCAAGTGCAAATTCACTTCGGCGCACAAGCCGATTCCCGAGAAGTGTCCAAGTTGCGGCAGCGAATATCTGGTGGAGAAGAATCTGAAGGCTGGTCCGGTGATTGCCTGCCCGAATAAGGAATGCGACTACGAGCGTGCCGCGCCGCAACCGGAAGCCGCCGCAACAACTGCCTAAGAAATGGAGCGATTGTGAGATTGAGTCGTTGAGAGATTTCAATGACCCAATCTCCAAATCGCTCAGTGATTCGACTCACCGATTCAATTCCCCCGAGGTGCTGTCATGGCAAAGAAGCGGGCCAAGAAACCGACGATAGCCGATGCCCAACTGATTCTTCAGCTCTACGAACTTCGCCGCGAACCCGAGATGCGCAAGGCGCGCAACTGGTGGGGCGGCGAGTTTTTCCCGCAGAGTGCCGACGATTACCTGAAGGTCTTGTGGGCAATGAACTCGCCGGAGAACAACTGGCTGCGCCAAGTGCAGAGCTATTGGGGCATGGCTGCGGCGTTCGTGTTGCAAGATGTGGTGAACGAAGAGTTGTTTCTGCAGCCCGCAGTCAGCGGCGAAATGTTTCTGATCCTGGCCAAGGTAGAGCCTTTCCTCAAGGAACTTCGCGAGAAAATGAACGACCCGCACATATTTGCCAACATCGAAAAGGCCGCCATGCGCACCAAGTGGGGACGTGACCGGCTTCAGTTCATGGTCAAACGCGTCGAGACCATGCGCCAGAAACGCGCCGAGAGCAAGCCAAGGTAGCCGCTGCATCTGTTATCCTAGTCGGCTGTGCGGATGATCTGGTGGTTCCTGATACTGGGCGTCAGTACTCTGGTGGTAGTGTGCGTGGCCATTGCCCTGTACATGCGGTTGCGCCGCCATTTGCGGCAGGTTCATGCCGCGGAAGCGGCCCATGACGCCGAGGCCATCAACACCCGCCCGATTGAGAAGCAGTGGTTAGGGGTTGGTTAGGCCAGTTGCTGGTGGTAAGAGGTTGGTGATCAAGGCGCGACCGATCTGTGATTCGATCCGACACGGCAGAGTTCGTTTGAGAACTGGGGGGTTTTTATGGCAAGACCGGCACTGCATGTTCTCAGCACGCCGCAGGAACGCTTGCTGGAAGCCGCGCGGCAAGTGGCGCTGGTGGTGGGCGCCAGCTTGTTTGTGGGGTTGTGCGCGCACATTACGATTCCGTTGCCGTTCACGCCCGTGCCGCTGACAGTGCAGAACTTCGGCGTGCTGATGGTGGGATTGCTGCTGGGCAGCCGGCGCGGATTCGCGGCATGATCCTTTATTTGGCGGAAGGCGCGATGGGGATGCCGGTGTTCAGTCCGAGTTCGGTTGGGCTGATGGGCGTCGCGCAGATTCTGGGACCCACGGGTGGATACCTTATGGCTTATCCGTTCGTCGCCGGGTCTGGCGGGATTTATTTTCGAGCGTGGGACGAAAAGTTTTGTGCGGGCGGCGATCGCTGGCTTGCTGGCTGAGCTTGTTTTGTTTGCTGGTGGTGTGGCGTGGCTTTATGTGGCCACACATTCGCTGGCGAAGGCGGCCTACCTGGGGCTTTACTGGTTCATCGCGGCGGAAGTACTGAAAGTGATGGTTTCGGCGGCGATCGCGACGCGCTGGGGTCGCGATTCGGCAATCCAGCAGTAGATTTGGAGTCCATTTAATGACCGTAGCTTCTGAACAATCCGTAGAAAGTCTCTCACTTCTTCCACCGACTTGCGCGATATCGCGGTGGCCCATAGTCCGGACTCCGATGACGCATTTATGTTTTACGGACTGGCTACCGGCAAGGTACGCACGCCCGGCCTGCGATTCAGCCACACACTCTGCGACATTGAAACGCTGAATCAGAAGGCACGCGAGGGGGTTTACGACGTCACAGCGATTTCTTTTCATGCCTATCCTTATATTCAGGACCAGTACGCGCTCATGACTTGCGGAGGCAGCGTGGGGGATGGCTACGGGCCGATGATCGTTTCCACGCGTTCGTTCACGCAGAGCGAAATCAAGAAGAAGCGCATTGCCGTGCCGGGCACGCTGACTACGGCTTATCTGGCGTTGCAACTTTTTGCTCCGGGCGTGGAAGTGGAAGTGGTTCCCTTCGACATGATTATTCCGCAGGTGCTCGAAGGCAAACATGAGGCTGGGCTGATCATTCACGAGGGGCAGCTCACTTATGACAAGTCCGGGCTGCATCGCATTGTGGATCTCGGGAAATGGTGGCAGAAAGTTACAGGGCTTCCGCTGCCGCTGGGCGGCAATGCTATCCGGCGGGCGCTGGGAGCGGAGCTGATGGCTTCCGTTTCGGCGGCGCTGCGCGAGAGTATTCAGTATGGACTCGATCATCGCGAAGAAGCGCTGGCTTACGCAATGCAGTTTGCCCGCGATCTCGACACGGAACAGGCTGACAAGTTTGTCGGCATGTACGTGAACGAGCGCACACTCGATTACGGTCCGGACGGCCGCGAAGCCGTGCGACGGCTGCTGGATATGGGGCACAAAGCGGGGATTATTGGGCCGGAAGCGCGCGTGGATTGGGTAGGGTAGGAGCTGCTAGCTTTTGGCGAATGCGCTTGGCTTCTGGCTCTCTGCCGGTCCTACAGACATCGTCGTGAATGCTTCTTTCGAAGAGTCTTGCTCGCGATCCCACTTGTCTTCCCCTCTCCTCATGTCCGCGCTTCTGCATCTTTTTGTTGGCTAGAAGCCAGGAGCTAGAAGCTTGTTTTCACAGACACTTCTGATCGACGCGGACGATACGCTTTGGGAAAATAATATTTATTTTGAGCGGGCCATCGCCAGCTTCATTTCGTTTCTCAACCACCACGAATTCTCGCCGGAGCAGGTGCGCGAGGTGCTCAATGACGTGGAGCGCGAGTGCATCGTCACGCATGGTTACGGACTGCACAGCTTTGGGCACGCGCTAGTCCACACTTTTGAACGGTTGAGCGTTCATCCGGTTACCTCTGAGTTGCAGGCGCAGGTTCGCGGGTTCGCCCACTCCATTCAGGACCATCCTATCGAACTTTTGCCGGAGATTCGGGAGACGCTGCACTATCTCTCGGCGCGTCACCGGCTGATATTGATGACGAAGGGTGCGGTCGCCGAGCAAAGCGGGAAGATCGACCGGTCGGGGTTGAAGGGGTATTTTGCCGAGGTTGAGATTGTCGCGGAGAAAAATGTTGCGGCTTACGACGCCATGGTCAAAAAGCATGATCTGGCGCGCGAGGCTACTTGGATGATCGGGAACAGTCCGAGGTCGGACATCAATCCTGCGCTGGCCGCCGGGCTGCATGCGGTGTTCGTACCCCATGGCGACACATGGATTCTGGAGCACGATGAGCTGAAAGCCGCGCCGGCTCCACAGCGGTTGCTGATTGTTGGCAGATTCGCGGAACTGCGCGGGAAATTTTAGGAAAGCAATGCATCGACAAATGGCTGCCTCCATGATCCAGCTACGCGCAGTGATGTTTGGCTTGCGGCGGATGATTTCTATCGTATCCTCCAAGATTGGCGTGACGCCTTCGAGGCTGAGTGGACGTCGGCGCCCAAAATGTCAGAGGCTGACGAGCACCCAGCAACATAACCGTAGGCTTTACGCTGTAGAAGTTTTCCAGCCGACTTGGCGCTTCTCGGCGCCATGGCCCGCTGGTGGCGGAATCAGCTTCGTCACCGTGTTTTCATTATCGTTACTACCGCATCAAACTAACCAACAAGGCAATCGCGCACGGAGCAATTCGGCATGGTACGCTCATCTTGCTCTGGGTTCCGCACCACTTCGTCGTGGCGGTGCAGACAAACAATTTCCGGCGGCTGTTGCGCACGGTTGAGGCGCTTTCCGAGCTTGGGCCCGAACTGACGGCTGAGCGCGAGTTCTCGGAAACTTCACGTCTTATGCTGTCCGCGATTATGGAAGCGGCGGGCGCTCGCGAAGGCGCGCTTTTCCTGTTCAGCGACAAGCCTGCCATGCTGACCTCCTCGACGTCTCAGGGATTTGCCCTGATGCCGGACCCGGCCTTCATTCCTCTTCTTCCGAAACATGTACATGCACTCTCCGCCGCGCGCGGGTCCATCGTGCTGAATGGGTCGACCTATTCGGTGTTTCTGAGTTCCAATGGAAATGTGGCGCCTGAACTCTTCAAGTGCCTGGCGCCACTCAAGGCGGCGGGCAAACTTGCAGGCGTGGTCGCACTCGGACGTCGTCCGGGAGACGCTCTCTACGAGGACGACGAACTCGCCGCCATGGAACTGCTTTGCAGCTACGTGGCGCTGGCGGTTCAGAACCACGCTCTCACGCAGACCATCGCGCAACGGGTTTCCGAGAATCTTCGGTTGATGGCGTCGCTGCACGGATTTTATGACAATGCGCTCGAGGCGTTTGCTACTGCCATCGACGTGAAGCACGTCAACATTCACGGACATTCGCTGCGAGTGGGGCGTTACGCGTCTGCGATTGGGGAAGCACTGGGAATGGACGCGAGCGAATTGGCCGCCCTGCGCAGCGCTGGATACCTGCATGACATTGGGAAGGTCGCAGTCGATCGCCGGCTTTTCGGCAAAGCGAGCGCGCTCAATCCGGAAGAATTTCGCGAGATGGCCGATCACACCGTAGTGGGCCACCAGATTGTGAGCACGGTGCAGTTTCCGTGGCCAAAAATTCCGGAGGCAGTTCGCTCGCATCACGAACGCAGCGACGGTTCGGGTTATCCGGATGCGCTGATGCTCGATGATTTATCGATGCCGGTGCGGATCATCGGAATTGCCGACGCTTTCGACGCGATGACCAGCGCGAGGCCTTACCGCGAGCCGCTGTCCGTGGGCAGCGCGTTGAGCGATCTGGTGCGCCTGGCTCCGCAGAAATACGATCCTAACGTGGTGCAGGCGCTGCTGATTCAGGTGCGGCGCGACGCAGTGGGCAGTAGCCGTGCTCCTCTGCTGGCCGACCGGGTCTCCGTCAACATTGCCCCTGGCGATATTGACCAGCTCGCCGCCACGCTGCAACACAAGGTGTCGCGCGGCAAGGTGTATGTGAGCCAGTCGTAGCGGCTGAGAGTTTCTGAGTTTTTGTGCTCATTTTCGTCCCCAAAGTCCCCTCGACGGTCTCCTTAAGTCCTGAGTAATCTGTGGTTTCCGCCTCTGGTTCCTGAGCCGTTCTGGCAGCAACTTAATCCCGTCGATTGGGTTCATAATGAGGAAGGTTCTTGCTTCCTTTCCTTCGGCTCGTTGGAGCGTCGATGAAACCCATTCACCGCAAGGCCGCAGGAGTTCTTCTGTTGGTGAGCCTTGCGTGCGCGGTTCCGCTGCTGGCGAAGAAGAAAGATATTCCCGCTTCGAGCCCGGCCGAACAGAAACGCGCGGTGCATGCGCTCAATCGCCTGACTTTCGGTCCTCGTCCTGGGGACGTGCAGCGAGTGATGGCGATCGGCGTCGACGCGTGGATCGACCAGCAACTCCATCCCGGCAAGATTGATGATGCGGCGTTGGAAAGCCGGCTCGCGCCGTTCCGAACGCTGCGCATGAGTACGCGAGAAGTGGCTGAAGATTTTCCCGACGGCGGGGTGCTGAAGCAAGTCATGGATGGGAAGAAGTCGATGCCATCCGATGCCGCGAAACGCGCGGTGTACCAGGTGCAGATCGCGCGGCAGGAGGAGAAGCGGGAGCGGAAAGCTGAGGCGGCTGGCAATGCTGCCGGAACCGCATCGGCCCTGGTGAATGCGGCGGAAAGACCGGAGCCCAAGACTAATAACGTCCCCGGCGCGACATCGAGCACCGGCGCATCGAGCGCAAACTTGTCCGGCGCGGCAACCTCCGGCACAACCGTGGACACTGTCGCGAACGGGGACGCGGAAAACGGAATGATGAGCGCCGCCGGTAAGTCGGAGGGCGCCTCGCCTAGCGGAAATGTCGGTTCCAACTCAGTCGCTTCCGGCGGCGACGGCTCTATGTCGAATGCGCGGTCTGTTCCAAAGGAGACGAAACCCGCGGTTGAGGTTGCTGAAGCGAAACGGCGGGAAGACCGGTTGTATGCGCACCTGGAGATTCAGAGACTGCCGGAGATTTCTCCTGACCAGCGTTACAAGAAAATTCTGGCGATGTCTGTGGATGACCAGGTCGCCTTCGCCGACTCGCTGCGCGGAGGCAAGGGACAGGACTTTCTTGCGGGGATGGATCCCAAACAGAAGGAAACGCTGCAAGCCATGAACAATCCGCAGGGCGTGGTCACGGACGAACTACTCCAAGCTAAAGTGTTGCGGGCGGTTTACAGCGAGCGTCAACTGGAAGAAGTGATGACCGATTTCTGGTTCAATCACTTCAACGTCTACGTGGGCAAGGGCCCTGACCGCTTGATGCTCGCCAATTACGAGCAGGATGTGATTCGTCCGCGGGCGATGGGCAAGTTCGAGGATCTGCTGGTGGCCACGGCCAAGAGTCCGGCGATGCTGTTCTATCTGGATAACTGGCTCAGCGTGGGACCGGGTTCCATGAAGGCACTTGGTGCGCCTGCGGGGCCGCGTGGGCGCTATGGTTATCCGCCGCGTCCGGCTAAAAAGAATGCCAAACAGAACAGTGGCTTGAACGAGAATTACGGACGGGAGCTGCTCGAACTGCACACGCTCAGCGTGAACGGCGGCTATTCGCAGCGGGACGTCACTGAATCTGCCAAGGTTTTTAGTGGCTGGACAATCGACAAACCTAACGATGGCGGCGGTTTCAAGTACGACCCGAACATGCACGAGCCGGGACCCAAATTTGTTCTTGGACGCCGCATCAAGCCGAAGGGCGAAGGCGAAGGCCTGGAACTGTTGCACCGGCTGGCGACCAGTCCGCAGACCGCGCATTTTATTTCGCTGAAACTGGCGCAGCGTTTTGTATCGGATGATCCGCCCGCGGATTTAGTGGATAAGCTGGCGAAAACATTTCTGAAGAAAAAAGGTGATATTCGCGAAGTGTTGACCACGCTGTTTCATTCGCCGGAGTTCTGGGCTGGCGGAACTTATCGAGCGAAGGTGAAAACGCCGCTGGAGTTCGTGGCTTCGGCGGTGCGTGTTACGGGGGCTGAAGTCGATGACGCGTTGCCGCTGGCGCGGCAGTTGGGCAACATGGGCATGCCGCTCTACGGAGCGCAGCCTCCCACGGGCTATTCCATGAAGGCGGAAACGTGGGTGAACTCGTCAGCGCTGCTGAACCGCATGAATTTTGCACTGGCGCTGAGCAGCGGGAAAATCAAGGGAGTGAAGCTGGATTCGGGTCAGCTCGCGGGCCAATGGGCGCTGCCGGTCGACTCGACGCTGGCTTTGCCGATTCTGGAGAACAACCTGCTCGCGGGGGACGTCTCGAAACAGACGCACGATTCGATTGCGGCGCAGATCGCTGATGCGAAGATCGTGGATTCGAAGATCGTGGACGCGAAGAACGGTGCGGCGGAAAAGAAATCTGCGGCAGGCGATAGCGATAGAGACAAAGATAAGCAACCGCAGAACCCACGAAAAGCGGCAGATGCAGCGCGGCCTGCGAACGTGAGCGTGATGGCGGGATTGTTGCTGGGTTCACCGGAATTTCAGAAGAGATAGCGGCTTTGTAGAGACGTAGCTTGCTACGTCTCACATGCCGCAGAGAGAGACGTAGCAAGCTACGTCTCTACGGAGTGTTTAGTTATGTCCATTACGCGTCGCGTTTTCCTTCGCAACAGCGGGCTTGCCGTGGTTGGCACGGCGGCGGTGCCTGGCTTTCTTACTCGCGCGGCGTTCGGTGCGGCGCAAGCGACGGGCGGACGCACGAAACGCCTGGTTGTTATTTTTCAGCGGGGCGCGGCGGACGGGCTGAACATTGTGGTGCCGCACGGCGAGCCGCAGTATTACGCGATGCGGCCGAGCATCAATATTCCGCGCAAGGCGGTGTGCGATCTGAACGGCTTCTTTGGGCTGCATCCTTCGATGTCGGCATTTCTGCCGCTATGGGAGCAGCGTCATCTGGCGATTGTGCACGCGGCGGGATCGCCCGACCCAACGCGCTCGCATTTCGATGCGCAGGACTTTATGGAGTCGGGCACGCCGGGGATGAAAGCCACGGAAGATGGCTGGCTCAACCGTTCACTGCACGCGCTGCCGCAATCGGCGTCCAGTACGGCTTTCCGCGCGATCGCAGTGGGGCCGTCCCTGCCGCGCATTCTGAGCGGCTCGGAGCCGGCGGTGGCTATGAATAACATCAACGACTTTTCCATTGGCGGGAAAAATCCGAAAGGCTCGCCCGTCGCCAATGCGTTCGAGGCGATGTACGACCACTCCTCTGACGCCGTCCTGCACGGCACGGGCTGGAGACGTTTGATGCGGTCAAGATGATGAAGGCCGCCGATCCGGGGAAATATACGCCTGCGCCGAACGCGAATTATCCTAAGGGACGTTTCGGCGACAGCTTAAGGCAGCTCGCGCAATTGATCAAAGCGAACCTCGGCGTGCAGGTGGCGTTTGCTGATATTGGCGGCTGGGATCATCACGTGAACGAGGGCTCAACCGAAGGACAGATTGCGAATGTGCTCAGCGACTTTTCGCAGTCGCTAGCTGCGTTCTGGACCGACCTGGGCGATCTGGGCGAAGACACGGTGGTGGTCACCATGTCAGAATTCGGGCGCACGGCGCGCGAGAATGGCAATCGTGGCACTGATCACGGCCACGCCAACGTGATGTTCGTTTTGGGTGGGCCGGTGAAGGGTGGCAAGGTTTACGGACGGTGGCCGGGGCTCGAACAATCTCAACTGTATGAAGGTCGCGATCTCGCGCTGACCACGGATTTTCGCCAAGTGATCGGAGAAGCGGTGGCGCGGCATATGGGGAATACGAATTTGAATGCGGTGTTTCCAGGATTCGAGAATCAGTCAGGGAAATTTCTGAAATTACTGGGGTAGTTGCGCTGATCGCCCGGGTGCTGCGTTCAGGCACGCTGGGTTCGCGATTGCAGCTAACCCTGGTCTCGGCTAACCGATGTCTCCGGCTAGCCCAGGTCGATAAAGACTTCGCCGTTCTCGACCTTGATGGGATAGGTTTTCAACTTCTGGTCAGGATGATCCTCGGCCACGCCGGTCTTCGGATCCCATCGCCAGCCGTGCCAGGGGCAGACCACTTTGGAATCTTCGACTACTCCCTGTCCCAGTGAGCCGCCCTGATGCAGGCACTCGTTGTCCATGGCGGTGATTTTTCCCAACACGTTGGCAATGCAGATCATTTTGCCATTGCAGGGAAAGTCTCGTGCTTCGTTGACGTATGGAAGGTGAGCTTGAGGAATGATTTTGACGAAGGCCATAGCCGGTTCAGTGAAAACTTGGGATAGCTTAGAACGTGAGCACGGCGAGTGGAAGTTGCTGAATTGGATTCTCACCAGCGTCCGCAACGCGATCACTTCGGCTGCAGCGTTTGCGCGATCATCACCTGGCGCTTAAAGTTTTCCACCATGTTCGGGTCGAGGCGAACTTCGGTGGGCTTCCTCGCCAACGTCATGGTGTCGATTTTGTCTTGCAGCTTGAGCAGCGCGTAGAAAAGATTTTCCGGGCGGGGCGGGCATCCGGTGACGTAAACGTCTGTGGGGACGATTTTGTCCACGCCCTGCAATACTGCGTAGGTGTTGAACGGGCCGCCCACGGAGGAACACGCGCCCATGGAGATTACCCACTTGGGGTCGGGCATCTGGTCATAGATGCGCTTCACTACCGGCGCCATCTTCAGCGTGACGGTGCCGGCGACGATCATCAGGTCGCTCTGGCGCGGGCTGGGACGGAACACTTCCGAGCCGAAGCGGGCAATATCGAAGCGCGCTGTCGAAGATGCGATCATCTCGATGGCGCAACAGGCCAGGCCGAAGGTCATCGGCCACACGGCGGACTTCCGCGCCCAGTTGAAGACGTAGTCGACCGTGCTGATCATGAAATTCTTTTCGAACTTGTTCTGCAGCCAGCCCATGGAGTGTCCTCAGGAAACGTCTACATTGGCAGTCTAGGGAGCGGCTAAGGGGTTGTCAATTGAATGCGTCTTGACGCAGGAACGACCACCTGCTTGGTCAGATCGTGCCAACGACCGGAGAACGTGGCACACTGGAAGGCCTATGGCTACGGCCGCGAATCCAGCGCTGGCGGAACGGGTTAAGAGAAATCTGTTCTGGCTGATCTCGCGAGTGGCGCTCGGGTGCTATCGCTGCGTGCCGCTGTTTGGCCGACTGCGGGCTTCGATCGGGATTATTCGAGATGGAGATCGCGTGCTGGTGATTCGGCGTAACGATGGGCGTGGACTGTGTTTTCCGGGGGGCCTGGCTCACCCGTGGGAAACGGACGAGGAGGCGCTGGTCCGCGAGGTTGAGGAAGAAACCGGACTGCGCGCGCAGAGCGTCGAGTTTGCGGTTCGCTATGACAGCGATGGGGAGATTCCGGTTCGCATTGCGGTGTTTCACGTGAAGGCGGAAGGGGAACCGCGAGGCTCGTGGGAAGGAACGCCCGACTGGGTCGAGCTGGCGGAGGCACACGCCCGCATTTTGCGGAGCCAGAAGTATGCGGTTGAACGGCTTCAGCAGAGAGGATAGTTGGCCGCGATGACGTTCCGCGGCCGCGTCTCTGGGGACCGGCGGTGACTGGAACGGGAGCCTTTCCGGTTTCAACACTCACAATTTCGGAACTGTCGCGTCTAAAGTGTGGAATGGAGGAAACCATGAACCGCCAACGTCGTTTCGCAACCCGCAGTTTCGCAACCCGCAGTTTCGCAACATGGACCGGTGCTGCCCTGGGAACGGTTTGCGCGTTGTTTGCGCTGTCCCTGGTCGCGCGTGCTTCGGATCGCCTCACCGATGAGTTCCACCAGACTTATAGCCATCAGCGCACAGGGACTGGTTGAGCTCGATAACATCAACGGCGACGTGCACATTTCAGTCTGGGACCGGAACGAAGTGAAAGTGGACGCGATAAAGACGGCCGGCAGCAAAGAGCGGCTCGATGAAGCGCGGATTGAAGTGAATTCCGGCGCGGACCATCTGGAGATTTCGACGAAGTATCCCGATCATGATCACACCTTCAATTGGGGATCGCACAACAATCCGGCCAGCGTGGAATACACGCTGACTGTTCCGCGCGGGGTGCGCCTAGATGAAATCAAGCTGATCAACGGGGAGCTCGACGTGACCGGCGTCAGTGGCGAAGTGCGCGCTTCGTGCATCAACGGCAGGCTGGAGGCGCACAATCTTTCGGGCCGGGCCGAGCTTTCGACCATCAATGGACGACTCGATGCGCGCTTTGATCGGCTGGCCGGCTCGTCGGTGGAATTGAATTCGGTCAACGGGTCGGTCGAGCTGACGATTCCGTCAGATTCGAAGGCAGAGATTGAGGCCAGCACGGTTTCCGGCGGCATTGATAACGACTTCGGGCTGCACGTAAACAATCATCGCTTTGTGGGCCACGACTTGCGGGGTGAATTGGCGGGCGGCGGGACGCGGATTGAACTGAAGAACGTGAATGGCCGGATCGAGGTGCACCACGCCTCTGACGGGCGGGCGTTGAGTCCGGTCAAGGACTTGAGCCACCGCGACGGTGACGATAAGGACGACAGCGAGATATAAAGCCTCATTGCGGAGTTCGCGGAGAAACTTTCCGGGTTGTGTGGCAAGTTGTCGGCTAGTAGATCGTGTATCCCGGAGCGGGCGTGCGCAGATCGGGCTTGGTCGCCATCAGCAGCAATGCGCCGATCCGCTTGAATGCTCGCAGATCTTCGAGGCTTTTGAACGATTTGGTTTTGTAGTCGTCGGGAGTGGGCGTGTCGTCGGGAATGCGGCGCGCCTCGACGTTTTCGAAGGCGTGCTTTTTTAGAAGGTCGACGTATTCGGCTTCGGAGCGCACATGGACCGGCACTTTTAGCTTATCGACCCACTGCAGCGAATATTGGTTGTCGCGGTAGAGATTGATCAGGATGTACAGCCTTCCGCGCGGCGCCATTACGCGAAACAATTCCATCAACGCGCGATCCTGGTCGGGATAGTAGTAAAACGATTCCACCGACAATACTTTGTCGAAGAAATTTTCTTCCCAGGGAATCTGCTGCGCCGATCCCCAGACATAGAGAATATTGTCGAAATCCTTCGAAGCCGCGCGCGCCTGGCGAACCATTTCGTCGGCAACATCAACGCCCACGACCTGCCCGAATCCTTCCGGGCCTTCGCCCACGAGCCGAGCGAGCAGGCGCGTGGCCCATCCCGAGCCGCAGCCCAGGTCAAGCACGCGTTCGCCGGGACGAAGGTTCATCAGGCGAATCGTTTTCTCGGTGATGTCGAGATGATGGCGCTCCATCTTCTCGCCTTCACCTTCAGCGGCCCAGCGGTTGAATTCGTGCTGCAGTTTCTGATCCGGACTCAGTGGTTTGTCAGGCAACCCGATTCCTCCGTCAGTGTCAATCATTGTTGGTGATTGTCTATCTATCTAGCCTAGATCAGCCTTACGTTCGAATGCTTTCATCTCGGAGAGGCCTACACTCCACTCAGAAAGTGGCTCTCCCTCTCCAGATGCCGCACGACGGTTATGCAGAAAAGAGAATGCATTTTTCACGGAAAACGGCCCCAGCACCTGATCGTAAAGTAGAAGGTGATTGTGAAGGAAAACTTTCTCTCCGACCAAATACATGGGCCACCACACAAGATGTGTGGAGCATTCTGGGCCCAGGTACTCGGTGATAAGCGCCGCCTTGTCCTTTCCATGGAGCAGCACCTCGACAGCATGCCGCCATTGCCTCTGGTAGTCTTCTTTGCTCCTTTGGTACAGACTGGCAATAAAATGCGCGCTGGCGTCGCCCAAAACCAGAACGCCGCTGGCGGCCGGTGTCCTCCGATCGTCGTAAGGGTAGAACAGCGGATTTTCTTGAAACGCAATCGAGAAAGACATGCGTTAGGTCTTTGAGGCAATGAAAGACGCCACCACCCGCTCTATGCTACAGTTTTCCTCCTCATGGCGACACGCCCCCAGAGTCCTTCGCCGGAACCCGGCCCCGGATCACTCTACTGCCCCAACTGTGCCGAAGAAGTCAGTGATCCACTTACTTGCGGCGACTGTTCTTCGGTGATCTGCCGCCGCTGCGGAACGCCGCTGGAATCTCCCGACGAACTCGGAATCGGATAATGGACTCCTCGCCGGCCGCTTCCGCCACCGACGCTCCTGCTTCCACTTCGCAATCCCCTCAGGGTCAGAAAACTCCGGGTCAGCAGACGCAGAGTCAGCCGACGCTCGTCCGCGGGCTCAGCCTGCTTGATTCCGTGTTGCTTCTGGTCAGCGGCATTATCGGCTCGTCGATTTTCCTCACGGCCAAGGATGTTGCCGGACCCCTTCCGCAGCCTTTGCTCTTCTTGGGAGTATGGGTGCTGGGGGGAGTGATTTCGCTGTTCGGCTGCGTTGCGTTCGCCGAACTGGGATCGATGTTCCCCGACTCGGGCGGGCAATACATCTACTTGCGCGAAGCTTACGGCGACCTGGTTGCGTTTCTTTACGGCTGGATGCTGTTTGCAGTCGCCAACGGCGGCTCTATCGCGGCTTGTCAGTTGCTTCGGCCGCTTACACGGGACAAGTGTTCCCGGTTGTTTCGCAGGAACACATTGTGCTCTCGCTCGCTGGAATCGTCATCACCCGCGCGCACCTGTTCGGCCTGCTGCTGATCGCCGTCTTGACCTACGTGAATGTCGTGGGATTGCGTTGGGGCACCCTGCTGCAGAATCTTTCCACCTGGACGAAGTTCGTGGCCATGGCGGCTTTTGTGGTTCTGGGGTTCGCGATCGGCAAGGGTGATTGGTCACACTTTCGCGCGCACGGCGTCGGCCTCACCATGGGACTACATCCTGCGCAGTTGATCTCCGCATGGGAGTCGGTTGATCGCCGTGTTCTGGGCCTACGACGGATGGGTGTACATCACATGGGTCGCGGGCGAGGTGAAACAGCCGCGCCGCAATGTGCCGCTGGCCATGGTGTTGGGAGTGCTCGTGGTGGGCGCGATCTACGTGGCCATGAACATGACCTACTTGTACGCGCTGCCGCTCGGCGAGATTGCGCAGCACGAAACCATCGCGCATGCTGCCGCTGTCGCGCTGTTTTCGCCGCATGCCGCGGTATGGCTTTCACTCATGATTGCGGTTTCCTGCTTCAGCGCCGCGGCCACCTGCACGCTTTCGGGCGCGCGTGTGTATCTCGCGATGGCGCAGGACGGAGTTTTTTTCAAGCGCATGGCGGTGATCCATCCCAAGTGGCGGACGCCCGCCTTCAGCCTGATCGGCCAAGGCGTCTGGGCTGCAGTGCTCACCGTCAGCGGATGATACGATAGCTGTACACGTACGTGATTTATGGCATGGTGTTGTCGTATACATTGACGGTGATTGGCATGTTTATTCTGCGCTGGAAGCGGCCAGAGATTCCGCGCCCTTATCGTTGTGCGGGATATCCATGGCTACCCGCGATCTACGTCCTCGATCGGCGCGGCCTGGACGCTGAATACCATCCTCAGGCGCCCGGCGGAAGCATTCTGGGGAGCGGCGATCGTGCTCATCGGGCGTGCCTGTATATTTGTACTGGAAGCGAGAAGCAACCGGAAAAGCATAGCGTGGAGTAATCGATGACGCCTAGAAAATCTTCCTTGCTCCGCGGCAACTGCCCGGTGTTATTCCTCTTGTTCCTGCTTGCGCTATTCTGACCGCGGGACACGCCATTGCCTCGACCCAACCCCGGCGCCGACCAACCCAAACGCGTCAGTGTTCCTTAACGCAGGCGTTTCTGTCGCCGACGCCGAGGACCCCAACCGTCCGCGCCAGGTGATGGGGTTTCGCGACCTCGTTTTGTTTTATGTGATCACCGGGATCAGCTTGCGGTGGATCGCCACGGCGGCGGCGGCGGGGCCGAGTTCCATCGTGATTTGGGCGGGAGCGTGGCTATGTTTTTACACGCCACTGGCGCTCTCGGTGCTGGAGCTTTCCTCGCGCTATCCCAACGAGGGCGGGCTCTACGTCTGGAGCAAGCGCGCGTTCGGAGATTTCTCTGGATTCATGGCGGCATGGACTTACTGGACCAGCAACCTGCCCTATTTCCCTGCTGTTTTGTATTTTGCCGCCAGCAATATTCTCTTCATGCGGCAAACTGCGTGGCAGCATCTGTCGGGAAATGCGACGTTCTACATCGTCTTCTCTCTACTCACTTTGAGTGCGGCCACGTTGATGAACGTCGTCGGGCTCGACGTCGGCAAATGGCTGCACAATGTCGGCGCGCTGGCCATGTGGATTCCGGCCGGCATTGTCATCGTGATGGGGTTGTTGGCGTGGCATCGCTACGGGTCAGCCACGTCTTTCACGGTGCGGTCGATGACTCCGAGTACGCATCTCAACGACATTATTTTCTGGTCAGTGCTGACGTTTGCGTTTGGCGGGTGCGAAACGGCTTCGTTCATGGGGGAAGAAATCAAGAACGCGCGCCGCACGATTCCGATCGCGCTACTCTCGGGCGGTGTGGTAGTGACCATCTGCTACATTCTCGGAACCGTCTGCGTGCTCCTGGCGCTGCCTTCGACGGAAGTAAACAGCCTGCAGGGATTAGTGCAGGCCGTGTCGAAAACCGCGGCTCGCGCGGGATTTCCAGGCGTGCTTCCGCTGGTTGCGTTTCTGATCGCGCTGAGCAATATTGGGGCGGCGGGAGCATATCTCGCGGCGGTTGCTCGTTTGCCGTTTGTGGCGGGGCTTGATCGCTTCCTGCCGAAAGCGTTCGGCGCGCTGCATCCGCGCTGGAAAACTCCGTGGGTCGCATTGCTGACGCAATTTTTTCTGGGCTCGATTTTCATTTTTCTGGGGCAGGCAGGCACCAGCGTAAAGGGCGCATATGACGTGCTGGTCAGCATGGGAGTGATCACTTATTTCATTCCCTACTTGTATCTGTTCGCGGCGATGATCAAGCTGCAGCGCGAGCCCGCGGGGCCGGAGGTGACCCGCGTGCCGGGGGGCAAGACCGTCGCCACGCTAATAGCAATGCTCGGACTCCTGACCACCACGGCAACGATCGTTCTGTCTCTGATTCCGCAGCCGGACGAACCCAACAAGCCGCTGGCGCTATTCAAAGTTGTGGGAGCGACGATGGCGCTGGTGCTGATGGGAGTATGGATTTATGCGCGGGAAAACAGAGAGCGGCGAGAGCAGCGGGTGCCGCAACGTAACAACGCTCCGAAAGAAACCATGTGGAGACGGGCGACTCGCCCGTCCCCACACAACCCACACTAAACCGGCGTCGCCGTCTTCCGCGGCGGGTTGTAGAACGGCAACGCAGCCACCTTTACGTTGGTCTTCAGTCGGACCGCCTCAATCGTGACTTCCATCTGCAGCGACGTCCCCGGCTTCGATTGCGCCGTTTCGATGCTGGCCAGCGCGATCATCTTTTTCAGGATCGGCGACCAACTGGTGGTAGTGGCCTTGCCAACTTGTTTTTCTCCCGAGTACACCGGCACAGCCACGCGCGAGGCCTGCGCTGGGGCCGCTGGCGTCAGCCCATAGCGCTCGTAGAGTTGCTCAACATCGGTCCAATCCACTTCGAGGCCGACGAGTTGCCGTGGGACGCCATTTTTCGCATCCTGTTCCAGCGCGCGTTTGCCGATGAAGTTTTCTTTATCGAGATGCACCATCTTGGCGAAGCCCAGCTCGAAGGGCGAATACTTCTGCGACGCGATCAACGCTTTCTTGGAACTGGTGTAATCAACCTCGATCAAGAGAAGCCCCGCTTCCACGCGGGCTACGTCGAGTGCAAGCATGCCGGCTGCGTGCAGGTCGAATTGTTTTCCTTTTTCCGCCAGCGCGTCCCAGACTTTAACGGCGTCGTTCCACGGCACCCAGATTTCGTAACCCAGGTCGCCAGTATAGCCGGTACGGGAAATGTCGACTGCCACGCCGGCAATTTTGCCGCGCGTCACGCGGAAATATTTGAGATTCGCGATGTCGGCTTCCGCCACAGCTTTCAGCAGTTTGGCTGAAGTTGGCCCCTGCAACGCCAACGCGGCAACTTTCTCGGAAACGTCTTCGATCTGCACATCCATGTTGAGGCCGTTTTGGCGGAACCAGCGCAGGCTGGGATCGGCGGCCGTCCAGCGATAAGCGTTTTCTTCGAGCCGCGAAATCGTGCCGTCGTCGATTACTTTGCCCTGCTCGTCACACCAGCAGCAATAAATCACCTGGCCGACTTTCACCTTGTTCATGTCGCGAGTGATCACGCGGTTCACCAGCTTGGTCGCATCTTTGCCGGTGACCAGATACTTGTAGAGCGGCGAGATGTCGATGAGCGCGGCCGCGTTGCGGATCGCGTTGTACTCGTGCTCATGGTGCACTTCGTAAACGCTGACGGTGTAATAGCCCGACCACTCGCGGTAATTCAGGCTCTGGCAAAGGGGGAAAGTTCTCTCGTGAAATGCAGTTCCGATTGGCAAGTGGTTTCCTCAGGCTCGACTTCAATTGCTGAAGCCGGATTATAATTCACCGGCCCGCTTGCGCAGCAACAACGCAGCGCATGACCTCCAGTCACCGCTGATTCAAACGGGCTGATTCAAATGGGCAGACAAAACTCCACGTTCCCGATAAAATGACGATTCGGCCCAGTCCATGCGCTCAATCATGTTCATCCTTTCGAATGTCCTCCGCAGCTGGAGCATTCTTCTCAGCGGCCTCTAATACGCGCGTCCGAAATCTGCGCTATCGTATCCTTCGTCCACATTCTGTATCTGCAAGCGAACCGCTAAAGGCTAAGACCTTATGGCTAACACATACGACGTGATCGTGATCGGCGGCGGCCACAACGGCCTGGTCAACTCCGCCTACCTGGCGCGCGCGGGCAAGAAGGTGTCTCGTGCTGGAGCGCCGACACATTCTTGGCGGCGCGGCTTGCACAGAAGAAGTTTTCCCCGGCTTCAAGTTTTCCGTTTGCTCATATGTTGTGTCGCTGCTGCGGCCGGAGATTATTCGCGATCTCGACCTGCCTCGCCACGGCCTTGAGATTCTTCCGCTCGATGGCACTTTCACTCCGATGCCCAGCGGGGACTACTTATGGCGCGTGAACGATCACGGAAAAACTCATCGTGAGATTGCCCGCCACTCCCGCGTGGATGCCGAAGCTTACGACGAATTCGGCAAAGCCATGCAGGCGATGTGCCGCTTTGTGAAGCCGATTCTCAGCATGGTGCCGCCCGATCCCACCACGCTGAACCCGCGCGAACTGATGAAACTTCTTTTCATCGGACGCCGCTTCCAGGGCATGTCAAGCGAGGATAAGTACAACCAGGTGCAGCTCATGACCATGAGCGCCATCGACTTTCTCGATCAGTGGTTCGAGACCGACGTGCTCAAAGCAACGATGTCGGCGTCGGGTATCATCGGAACTTTTCTGGGCGTGCGTTCGCCGGGAACTGCGTACGTTTTGCTGCACCACTACATGGGAGAGATCGACGGCGCGTTCCGCGCCTGGGGCTTTGCGCGCGGCGGGACGGGCGCCATTTCGAATGCCATTGCCGACGCTGCCCGCGAGGCCGGCGTGGAGATTCGTACCCAGTCCGGCATTTCGCAGATCATCGTAAAAGGCGGTAAGGCGAAGGGTGTTGTGCTGGCGAATGGTGATGAACTCTACGCCGACATTATTTCTTCCAGCGTCGACCCGCGCCTTACCTTCACCAAGTTCATTGGAGCCGAGCACTTGCCCGGAGATTTTCTCGAAGAGGTGAACCGGTTCAAGTTTCGTGGCTCGTCCGGGAAAGTCAACATGGCCCTCGACGCGCTGCCGAACTTCAAGTGCATGCCAGGCCCCGGAGCACACCTGCGCGGCGCAATTTCGATTTCGCCCTCCGTCGAGTACATGGAGAGAGCTTACGACGATGCGAAGTACGGGAATTTTTCCAAGCATCCGTACATCGACATGGTGATTCCGTCGCTCACTGATCCGTCCGTGGCGCCGCCAGGCAAGCATGTGCTGTCGTGCTTCGTGCAGTACGCGCCCTACAAGCTGCGCCCCGGGTTGAACTGGGACGATCAGAAAGAAGCCTTCGGCGATACCGTGGTCAACACCATTGCCGAATACGCTCCCAACATCAAAGACATCATCCTCCACAGGCAAGTGGTCACGCCGCTTGATCTGGAACGCGAATGGGGACTGAGCGAGGGCAACATTTTTCAGGGTGAACTTTCTCTGGAGCAACTTTTCTTTTTGCGTCCGGTGGCGGGCTGGGCGCAATACCGCACCCCCATTAAGAACTTGTACATGTGCGGTTCAGCCACGCACCCGGGCGGCGGCATCATGGGCGCGAACGGGCGATTGGCGGCGCTCGAGATTTTGAAAGACGTCAAGGGAGCGGCGTAGCATGCCCGAATCGAAATCCCCCCAGCGCGACATCGTCATCATCGGCGGCGGCCACAACGGGCTAGTTGCCGCGTTCTACCTGGCCAAGGCGGGATTCAAACCGCTGGTCATCGAACGCCGCGAGCAGGTGGGCGGTGCGGCCATTACCGACGAATTTCATCCCGGCTTCCGCTGTTCTACACTCGCGCACACTGCCGGACCGCTTCGTCCCGAGATCGTGCGCGACCTGCAACTCGAAAAGCACGGACTGCGTCTGATTACGCCGCTGGTTGGCGTCACCGCGCTCTCGCCCGACGGGCGCGCGCTTTCGCTCTATCAGGACGCAGATCAATCAGCGCAGGAAATTGCAGCTTTCTCTCAGAAAGATGCGACGAAATATTCCGCATTTCAGGAATCGCTGGGAAAAATGGGAAAGGTGATTGCGGAGGCTCTCGCCATAACTCCACCCGACATCGACCATCCCAGCGGCGGCGATCTGTGGAGCATGCTTAAGACTGGGCGCGC
Source organism: uncultured Acidobacteriaceae bacterium (assembly GCA_963846245.1). Lineage (GTDB taxonomy): Bacteria > Acidobacteriota > Terriglobia > Terriglobales > Acidobacteriaceae > Sulfotelmatobacter. The sequence goes on from CAWJVI010000004.1 coordinate 288,492, forward strand.
AATTCGCAACCTGGGGAAGAAGGATATGTTTCGCCTGCTGCGCTGGGGCCCGATGGCTGTGGCCGATCTGGCGGCGGAATATTTTGAAACGGAATTGCTGCGCGCCGTAGTAGCGGCTCGCGGAATCTTCGGAACATTTCTTGGACCCTGGTCCGCGGGAAGCAGCCTGGTTCTGTTGATTCGCGCGGCAGGCGACCCGCATCCCGCGGGCTCGGCGCATCTTGCCGCGGGCGGGATGGGCGCGCTGACACAAGCTATGGCGTCGGCCGCGAAGGCTGCTGGCGCCGAAATTCGCAGCGGAGTGGAGGTCATCGAGATTCGCGTGAAGGACGGCGCAGCCACGGGCGTTCTGCTCTCGACCGGCGAAGAAATTGCTGCGAAAGCTGTGGTTTCCAACGCCGATCCGAAGCGCACGCTGTTGAAGCTGATTGATTCCACCCATCTTTCTCCTGACTTCGTACAGAAGTTGCAGCACTACCGCGGCAACGGAACTGTGGCCAAGGTGAATCTCGCGCTCTCTGGTTTGCCGAACTTCACCGCGATCAAGAACGGAAACACCAACGCGATGAAAGGCCGCATCCACATTGGACACGAAATCGATTACCTGGAGCGCGCTTTCGATGAATCGAAATACGGCAACTTCTCGCGCCAGCCGTATCTCGAAGCTATGATTCCTTCGCTGACCGATCCGACGCTTGCACCCGACGGCAAACATGTAATGTCGATCTACATGCAGTACGCCCCTTACAAACTGAAGGGTGATTGGGAGAGCCAGCGCAAAGAACTTGGCCAGACGGTCGTGAAGACGCTGGCACAATACGCGCCGAACCTGCCCGAACTGATTTTGACGCACCAGATCATCACGCCGTTGGATCTGGAAGAAAAGTATGGGCTGACGGGCGGGCAAATTTTCCACGGCGATCTGGCGCTCGATCAATTCTTTACCATGCGTCCGCTGCTCGATTGGGCCCGATACCGCACGCCGATTCAGAATTTGTATTTGTGCGGCAGCGGAACGCATCCGGGCGTGGGATTGACTGGAGGATCGGGAGCGAATGCGGCGCGGGAGATTCTCAAGGAACTAAAAAAGTAGCGCCGCGTGCAGAGACGTTGCAAGCAACGTCTCTACGACAACTTCTGTAGAGACGCGGCTACGCCTTGCCTGCGCCACTGTCGGACGGCCACAATGAAGAATTCCGCTATCCTCCTGATCTCCTGCCCTGACAGCAAGGGTGAAGTTGCAGCCATTTCCGACTTCGTTTATCGCCACAACGGAAACATTCTGCACGCCGACGAACATGCGGACGAGGAGTCCGGCCTGTTCCTGATGCGGGTGGAGTTCGATCCCAAAGATTTCGATATTGATTTGTCGGATAAGACGCTTACCGATTTCGGCAAGCAGTTCGCGCCGATCGCGGAAAAGTTCAAGATGAAGTGGCGGCTGGCGCAATCGTCGCAGCGGCCGCGGATGGTCATCTTGGTCTCGAAATATGATCACTGCCTGGTCGATCTTCTCTACCGACAACAAAGCGGCGAGCTCGCCTGTGACATTCCGCTAATCATTTCAAATCATTCTGACAACCAGCGCGTTGCCGACTTCTACAAGATTCCTTACGCGGTGGTTTCCGTCGCGAAAGACAACAAGGAGCAGGCGGAAGATACGATTCACGCACTCGTTGCCGAGCATCAGCCGGATTTCATGGTGCTCGCCCGCTACATGCAGATTCTTTCGAACGACTTCGTCAGTCGGTATCCGCAGCGCATCATCAACATTCATCATTCGTTTCTGCCGGCGTTCGTTGGCGCCAGGCCCTATCACCAGGCATTCGAGCGTGGAGTCAAGCTCATCGGCGCAACCAGCCACTACGTCACCGAGGTGCTCGACGATGGCCCTATCATCGAGCAGGATGTGGTTCGCGTGTCGCATCGCGACACCGTCGATGATCTTATCCGCAAAGGCCGCGACCTCGAGAAGGTCGTTCTCTCCCGCGCCGTCCGCTGGCATGTGGAAAATCGCGTGCTTCTCTACGGGAACAAGACCGTGGTTTTCTGAGTTTGTTTTCTGGAATCTCGAACCGTGCGGCGCCGCGATCTCATGTCCCCGCAGAAGGTCATGTCCTTCCGAAGAGTGTCGGCCCTCTCGCCCCGGTGGTAACTTGCACCACCAGTAGCTTTCGACTTTACTTGAACATTAGTAAAGATTTAACAGCAACAAGAGGGGAGAGTCTCGCTCTCGGAGACATTTCTTGGCCGAAGATATCAGATTTGAGCTGGCGATTCTGGCGACCGTGCAGGGCTTCTACCAGAAGCTCATGCGGGAATCGCTTGGGGGAGACGTTCCGATTCCGAGCGGCCTCGACGAAGAGGCGCTGCGTGCGGGACGCGACCTGGCCGCCACGCTTACTCGGATGTATCGCTGGCTGCACTTGCTGGACATGGCCATCACGCCCGCCATGCTCCGCCAGGCGCTCACTCCAGACACCGATTCGGAAGTCGCGGAAGCTTTGCTGCGTTACTTTGTGCGCCGCCGGGAAGCCAGCGACATCAACCGCGACAAGGCCGATGTGATTGCAACATTTCTTTATCGGCATCCGCGCGTGCCCGGACAATGGCAACAAAGTGGATACGGCCTCGATGGCGCGTTGCCGCTTTCTCCCTTCGAAATTGCGCTGATTGAAATCCTTGCGGATACTGACGTCCCCTCACTGCCCGAGGAGCACGTGCAATTGCTGCGGCGCTTCGACCCGATGCGCGAAGAGGTTGCACGCTTTCGCGATTTCAACGCGCTCATGGATTCCGGCGTGATCTCGCGCGTGCGCGAACTGAAGCAGTGGCTGGATTCTTCGTTCTATCATCCCGGCGTGCTGGCGACGGTGGCCTCTTACAACGCCGCATTCGGCGCGCGTTTCGACGAACTCTTCAGCAAGGCGCTGGAGGAAATCAAACAGTTCGCCGGCGCGCTCGACGAAATGGGCGGCAGCATCCTGAGCACCGTCGACGGCGTGGAAGTGACAGTGGAGCACGTGGCAGCCATCGAACGTAATGCCATGCTTAAGGCGGATTACGGCGGTGCGCTCGAAAAATTTCGCCGGGTCTCCCGGCTCAAGAAGGAACTCGACCGCCGGCCGCCCATCCGCAAATCGCTGTTGGGACCGGCAGGTGCGCGTCCCACGCGCGTTTCCGGAGGAGCGGCCGCTGCACCTAAGACCGCGAAGGTGGAAGCAGCGAAAGCATCCGTTGCCCCTTCCGTGCCGCTATTTCAGCCTATAGCCGTCACAGCGCAGCAGATCGCAACCGAAGAAGGAAAGCTTCGGAGGGTGGAAGAATCTATTCGCGTATTTGAGCGCGTCGCCGACCCCAAATTCCGCCAGGTCGTGCCCATGCGCTATTTCAATCTCACGCTGACGGTGGCGGAAGCGGATGCCTACAATGCCAGCTTCCTCGAAGAAAAAAGCCTTCGCGCGGAAGTGGCGCGCACCTTGATCCGTTTGGTATCGATTTCGGCGCGCGTTCATACCGAACTCGAAGAGCTCAAACGCAGCCAGACCATGTCCTCGGTCTGGAAGTTGCATGCCGACGCCTTGGTGGTGTTGCTCGACATGGCCACTACTGCGGCGGAAGACGCCGGCGGGGTGGGCAAGTCGGCAGAGCAAAACGGATCTGGAGTGGCTGCCAAAGCGATACATGAGTCAGTGAAGAAACTTCGCGTCCACTCGGACGCCGCAGTAAAGGCGATTGCCCAGGCGAGTAGCTAAGGGCAGTTCTCAGTTCTCAGTTCTCAGTTCTCAGTTCTCAGTTCTCAGTTCCCGGCTCTCATCTCGCCGGGGATGACTCATTAAAGAGTGATTGCAAAAAAGAAGGACGGGCGATGTCGCCCGTCCTTGTATAGCTAGAAGCTAGTGGCTAGAACCTAGAAGCTAATTAATATCGAACTGTTCTTGATGCAGTGCTGGATCGCTTTTGACAATGATCGTCCGCTTGGTGAGTTCTTCGATTTCATTCAAGAGTCGGCCATTGTTGTTTTTCAACTCTTTGGCCACGTCCGGGTTCACCCGCAACATCACGTCTTGGCGCTCGAGATGTTTTGCAATCTTGCGAATCTCCACGTAAATCTCGTTGCAGACCGTGGTCACTGATTTCACATAACCCGTGGACTGGCAATAGGGGCACGGCGCGCCTATGGTGCGTTCCAGCGACTGCTTGACACGCTTGCGCGTGATCGCGACCAGCCCGAAGTCGTTGAATTGCAGCACTTTTGATGGGGCGCGGTCGTGCCGGAGCTCTTCTTCCAGAGCCTGCATCACGCGCTGGCGGTTGCGGCGCTCATCCATGTCGATGAAGTCGATGATGATGATGCCGCCCAGATCGCGCAGCCGAATCTGCCGCACAATCTCTTTGATCGCATCGACGTTGGTCTTGACGATGGTATCTTCCAGTCGCGACGTTTTGCCCACATACTTGCCGGTGTTGATATCGATCGCGACCAGCGCCTCGGTCTGGTTGATGACAATGTAACCGCCGCTCTTCAGCCACACTTTCGACTTGAGCGCCTTGTTCATTTCTTCGGCCAGGCCGAATTGTTCGAACAGCGGCGTCTCTTTTGTATAGAGTTTTACGCGTTTGACCAGCCCGGGCTGGAAACGGTTGAAGAAGCGCAGCACGCGCTCGTATTCCGGTTCGGTATCGACCCAGATGACGGAGAAGTCGGAGGTGACCTGGTCGCGCAGCACGCGCTCGACGACATTGAGATCGTGGTAGATGAGCGCGGGCGGCTTGGAGCTTTCCGAGCGGCCTTTGATGTCGTTCCACAAACCTTTCAGGAAACGAATATCGGCGCGCAGTTCGTCTTCGCCGGCGTTTTGTGCGGCGGTGCGAACGATGAAGCCGCCATGACCGTTCTCACGCTCGCTGAGGATGATCCGCTTCAGCCGCTGCCGCTCTTCTTCCGAGGCGATCTTGCGAGAGACTCCGGTGTGGTTGACAGTCGGCATGTACACCAGGAAACGGCCCGGCAGCGCGATGTGGCTGGTGATGCGAGCGCCTTTTTTCCCGATGGGTTCCTTGGCAATCTGCACCAGGATTTCCTGGCCTTCTTTGAGCAAGTCGCTGATCAACGGGACAGGCGCCGATTCCCGGCGGCGGAATCGGCGTGGACCGCGGCGTCCGCGCGGACCGCTGCCAGGGCGGCGATCTGTGCCCGGTCGATCCGTGCCGGGGCGCTCGGTACGCTGGGTGTATCCGGCCGTCGACGCTGGCGCGCGAACTTCCACGCGGGCATCCACGGTGCCATTGCCGCGCGCTTCGGCGTCGAGCAACGCTTCCGCTTCGGCCTGCGCTTCTTCCAGTTCCAACTCTTCCGAATCTTCTTCGGCTTCAGCTGCCGCAACTTCCGCGGCCGGCTGCCCACCGGCTTCCGTCAGCGAGGTGTGGTGGATTTCAGAAACTGTCTCGCGAGCTGCAGAGATCGTGGGATTAGACGCATCGAAGGCTAACTCGCCAACTGCGCGGGTCTCCTCTTCGAATTCCTCATAGCCGTCATCCGACGATTCCTGATAGCGAATTGTGTCCGCTTCTTCCTCTTCGATGGTCTCTTCTTCCATGGTGCCGGGAGCGGCGAAAATTGGCGTGGGGGAGGCGGGAGCGGGCGTGGCCGAGTGCTCGTCAACATGGTGGGTTGCGTGTTCCCCAGCATGCTCCCCTGCGTGATCGCCACCATCGGCAAATCCGTCGGCCTGGCCGAGAGCTTCGTGGGTGGCAGTTTCGGTGCGCTCCGTCTCCGGCGCAGAACTGGCTGCGGCGGAAATCTCCCCGGGCATCTCTGCGCGCCGGAACTCACGATTCCAGTCAACCGACGTAGAAGCCGCCTCGGTCTGCTCTTCGTGTACTGCACGGGTGTCGTCGTGGTGCTGTTCATGCAGAGGCTCAGCCGCAGCCTCGCTGGCAAAGAACGGTTCGTCCTCCGGAAAGGTTGCCGCCGGCACCGACAATGGTGCTGAGGCAGACGCTGAAGCTAAATCAACCTGGGATTCCTGCGGAATCGGCCGCGGCGCGGGCGGCTGTGACGCGAAGCGCTGGTACTTCGAAATGGATTCTCCAGGAAGCAGAATGGGCTGATATCCCGCAGGCGGCCCGAACGATTGAGTTCTCGCCGATTCCTGGTGCCGAGGCGGTGCACTCTCGGCAGGACGCGAGAAACGGGGCTCGGGAACACGCTCCGGTCCGCGGTCTCGCCCCTCGTTGCGGTTCTCCGTGCGGCCTTCACTGCGCACGTCGCTGCGTGAGTCATTACGACCTTCTGGTCGCCCGTCCCGGCGTCCACCGCGACGTCGACGACGGCCTCGAAATCCTCCGCGCTCGCGGTCTCCACCTTCGGAAGACTGTTGCCCCGCACCCGCAGGAGCCACCGATGGGACTGCGGCGTTGTATTCCTCAGATTCCGAAACGTGTTCAAGTCCAGCTTCGCCTTCACCGTCGCCAGCCTCGGCAAGATCATTGCCGATCTGACCCGATTCTTGAGGAATCCCGGTCTGCACCGGCTGCGGCCGCAAATCCTGCACGCCGCGGTTCGCCGGTACAGCATCCGTCAGATCCTCGTCGTGCTCTTCCAATTCCATGAAATCGGAAACGTAGAGGAAGGCATCGCGTTCCAGGCCAATGTCGACGAAGGCCGACTGCATGCCAGGCAGCACGCGGGTAACACGGCCTTTATAGATGGATCCAGCTAGCGTGTATTCGTTTTCGCGTTCGAGGTAAATTTCTGCGAGTAGATCGTCTTCCACCAGCCCGACTTTGGTTTCGTGGGGCGTGGAAGAGACAAATAGTTCCTTGTTCATGCAATACTCCGGTTCCTGCCGACTTATTTAAGAAGTCGGGCGGGTGTCACCGGGACGGAGCCAGGAAAGGAACGGGAGGATCGAGCGTCGCGATGCTTGCCCTGAATAAGGGACGGGTAGGGCTTTGGAGTTTCCTCCGGAGCCATCTCCGCTGCGCAAGCTGGGAAATCTTTTGCACTTAATCGCTTTGCGCCGCCGGGTTTGTGACCGCACTCTCAGACCGTTTCTCTGGTCGGGGGGCCGTTCCCTGCCGTCGGCGTTGTAGCTTCAATCCTACCCGGCCTACCCACTCTGCCGGCCGGTAAATGCCCCCTTTACGCGAGGGCGATCGATATTTTTGGCTGCGCCATGCGGGCGCAGGAACTGCTCCCCACTGTCTTCCGGGCCAAACCCAAGCTAATTCACGAAGCGGCGCATTCGAACGTTCATAACCATCCCCAGCGCCAGGAACATGAACAACACGGAAGACCCGCCGTAACTCATCAGCGGCAGGGGTATTCCGGTGACCGGCATAAAACCGACCACCATGCCGATGTTGACCATGATATGGAAGCTAAGCACAGCCACCACACCCATGACCACAAACGTGCCAGCGCGGTCGGGCGCTGTTTGCGCGTTCTGGGTCAAGCGCATCAGCACGATGAAGTATAACAGCAGAACCCCCAGCGCGCCTACGAATCCGTGCTCCTCGGCAAACGCCGCAAAAATGAAGTCCGTTTGTGGGACAGGCAGGAAGGCACCGTGTGTTTGCGAGCCTTTGCCGCCCCACAGCCCCCCCGAACCCACCGCAATCTTGGATTGCTCAACTTGGTACCCCGACCCCTGCGGATCGGCGTCCGGCTCCAGAAAGTTGGTAAGCCGCTGTTTCTGATAGGACTTCAGGAGATGGACCCGAGGAGTAAAGAAAACGGCTCCAATGGCCAGCGCCGCTAAAAGAGCCACCACCAGTGTCTGGCGAAGCTGCAATCCCCCCAGAAACACTCCCATGACGGCGATGGGCAAATACGTAAGCGCCGTGCCCAAGTCCGGCTGCGCCAGCACCAGGAGCATAGGAAACCCTACAATGGCGCCCGCCTTGATGAAATCGGACCAAGCAAGTTCCCGCTGGTGCAATTCGGCAAAGTATTTAGCCACAGCCAGAATCAGGATGAGTTTGACCCATTCCGAAGGCTGGAAGTGGTTCCCCCCGGGCATTTTGATCCAGCGCCGCGCCCCGAGATACTTCTGCCCAAAAACCATCACTCCCATGAGCGATGCTACTGCGGCAATGTAAAACCAGTGAACCTGCTCCAGCAGCGCCTGATAGTTGACCAGACTCATCAGGAACATCATTCCCACTCCAGCCACAACCCAGTAGATCTGCTTCAGATGGGATCCGGCAAACTTGGTGTGCATAGTTGCGCTGCGGATCTCCATCACTCCCAACGCGCAAATCAGCAACACAAAGATCAGCAGCACCCAGTCGAAATCGCGAAATGATACGTAACGTGACATTTGAAAGCTAGTTCTCGGTTCTCAGTTCTCGGTTCTCAGTCGTATCCTGAAACACACCGCCGCACCGCCAGCTAATCCCTTTACACCTGTCATCCTGAGCGTAGCGTGCTGGTCCGCAACGCGGACCGGCACGCGAAGTCGAAGGATCCCTCGCAGCTCACAGTCACCGCCGACCCGAAAAGGCGTCCGCTTCACGCCGCGAAAACTCAATGCATCCCCGGCGCAGCCACCGCGGCTACCGGCGGCTTCTTCGCCACATCCACAGCAAACCGACCACTCTGCAGCTTTTCGCCTTCTCCGTCAGCACCAGGAGCAGTCCACACCGCGCCGATCTCCACCTTGCCATCCGCTGTCGGCTTGTCTGCCATCTTCGTAGGGCTGCGGCGCTGCTTCTCCACATAGGCCTTGATCACCTGCGACGCGACGATCGCCGCCAGGGGACCTTCTTCGCCGCCCTCCCAAAGCACCACCACAACGATCTCAGGATTCCGCCGCGGACTCACTCCCACGAACCAGGCATTATTCTTGAATCTGGCTTTCCCATTCTCAATCTTTGCCTTCGCCGAACCACTGATCGTCTGAGCCGTGCCCGTCTTCCCAGCAAAATCAATGCCTTGCAGATGGGCCGCCGCCGCAGTCCCCGTCCAAGTGGCGCCCGTGGTGTCCACCAAGTGCTGAGAGGTAACGTCGGCCATGGCGTCGGTAATGATCTCCCAGTTCTTCGGGTCCAGCGGAACCTGAACTTTGTCGGGCAGATCAGCCGCAGGCACGACATTGGGCGGCAGGTCTCCAGGAAACGCTACATGCGGCCGCACCAGCGCGCCTCCGCTGGCAATGCCGCCGATGGCCCTCGCCAGCTGCATCGGAGTCACGGCCACCGCGCCCTGCCCAATGCCCACCGAAATAGTTTCCCCTGCGAACCATTTCTGCTTGAAGTTGCGGATCTTCCATTCTTCCGAGGGCATGACTCCGCTGACTTCCTGCGGCAGGTCGATTCCGGTTTTCTGTCCGATGCCCAGCATCGTGGCGTATTTCGCGATGCGTTCAATCCCCAGCTTCTCCGCCAGCGTGTAGAAGAACACATCGCAGGACTGATAAATCCCTTTGGTAATGTCCACAATCCCGTGCGATCGGTGCTTTTCCGAGATCCAGCAATGGAAATACCTGCCGTAGAATTCCGCTCCGCCGGTGCAGTTCACCTTCATATCCTGCGCAATGCCTTCCTGCAATCCGGCGGTCGCCATAATGATCTTGAAGGTCGAGCCCGGAGCGAGTTGCGCCTGGATCGCCTTATTCAGCAGCGGCTTGTCCGGATCATTGACCAGCTTGTTCCATTGGTCGCGCGAGACACGCACCGCAAAATCATTGGGATCAAACGTGGGCCGGCTCACCATGGCAAGAATCTCGCCGTTGCGCGGGTCCATGGCCACGATCGCGCCGTTCTTCCCTTCAAGCGCCTCTTCGGCTGCAATCTGCAAATCAATATCCAGAGTCAGCTTGAGCTGCTTGCCCGGCACCGCAGGTGTTTCGTCAAGATGCCCTACTTCGCGGCCGTGGCTGTTGACCAGCGCGCGCCGCGATCCGTTCTGGCCCATCAGCACCGTGTTGTATTGCCGCTCGACTCCCGAAACTCCTACCACGTCGCCTGGGCTGTAGAGCTCGAACTGCGGCTGGTTCAGCATGTCTTCGGTGACTTCCCCAACATAGCCGATCAGGTGCGCCATGAACCCATTGCGCGGATACAGCCGCCGGTGGGCCATGATGGTGTCCAATTCCGGCAGCTCGTTGCGATGCGCCTCGATAAACGAAAGCTCATCCGGAGTGATGTCTTCCTTGAGAAAAATCGGCTGGTATTGCGGCATGGCCGCGAAGTGGCGCACCCGGGCGCGCACTTCGTTCGCATCCATGTGCAGGCCTTGGGCAATCAGGTCGGCGTCAACATTCAGGTCGCGGGAAGAATCGCGCAGCAGCAGCGCAGAGAACGACGGATAGTTGTCGACGATGACGCGCCCTTCGCGATCGAGAATCTTGCCGCGGGGCGCAAGAATCGGCACATTGCGGATGCGGTTTCTTTCCGCCAGATTCGCGTAGAGATCACTCTGCATCACCTGCAGCCGCCACAGGCCGTAGGCCAGCACCAGAAGAATTCCCAGGATCGCGTACTGCGCCGCCGTCAGGCGGATCGCTGAAACTTTTTCGTCACGGCCGAACATCAGTTGTCAGTGGCCGGTTGCCAGTTGCCAGTCGAGTACTCGGGAGCATTGTCCGGTCCGGAACAAGCTCACAGCCTCAGAAAATCAAATATGGAGGTTCTTAGTTTTATTGTAATGCGTCAAGCACACTCGGCATTGCTCAACTGGGTAACGGAAGTCACAAGAGCAGTGGTTCGTGGCTAGGGGCTAGTAACGACCTGTATTTTTCTAGCACGAGCCACTGCCCTACGCCCTTTGCTTGAACTTATCCAAAAAGAAGTACAGGATGACGCCCAGGAACGCATTCGCCAGTGCGGCCAGCAACCCGCGGGTCCAGCTCCAGTTCTGGGTCAGGCTGACCATACCTCTCGCCACTGTGAACCAAACCGCGGAATGAATGAAATAAAAGCCCAGGGTCAGAAGGAACCGGGCGCCGGCATTCTCCACGTCCAACTTCACGCCGAGAGAAGAAGCCAGGTAGCCGACCACAGTTTTGGCAATGCCGTAAATACCGATGGGATTGTGTCCCAGCATGTCCTGGAACAGACCGATGACCGCACCGGTCAGCAGACCAGAAATGGGATTGCGCCGCGCCATCGCGAAATAGATCGTCACCAATAAGGGCAAATCGAGGTACACGGCAAGACCGGGAAAATGCCGCGGGAGAAACGCCTGCAGGAAAAGAGCTAACAACGGCACACCGACGGTCACCGGCAGAGTGAACCGGTAGACTTCGAGCTGCTCTCCAGATGTGTAAGTAATGGGCACGCTAGTGTGGGGTATCTTGGGAGTTGGACTTAGCTGGGTCAACCTTAGCTGGGCCGGCCTGGGTCAACGGGGTTGCCCGGCTCGCCGGGAGCGGTCAAGGGCTTGGGCTGCTTCGCCATAGCTGAGGCTGGTTTCGATCCCGGCGGTGCGAGTCCGGCACCTCCATTGGAGGCAGCACCGGGGGACGGAATCACAGTCTTGGCTGCTTGTCCGGGAGCCAGTCCCGGATTAGCCGGGACCATTTCGGTGCGCCCGCCTTTGGCGTAGCCACACCTCCGGCAGGAACCGTACCCGCATTGTTAGGCACGCTCGCCGGCTTGTCCGGAACCGAAGGCAGCCGCTGTGCCAGAATATCCGCGGCCCGTACTCTGCCCACCTCTGCCGTTTGAGCCTGCCGCTCCTGACGCTCGACTACCACCAGAACTTCTTCCAGTTTGCCCAGATTCACGGCGGGTTTAATCTGAATATTCAGAAACAGATCCTTGCCCGGGCCGACCTTGGTCACGGTGCCAACCGGCAGGCCTTTCGGAAATATCTGGTCGCCGCCGCTGGTAAGCACTCGTTCCCCGGGAGCGACCTGCTCGTCGCTCATCACGCCTTCCAGCACAACTTCGCCGGTCGCCGTGCCCTTAAGAAAACCTTGTAAGCGTGATTTTTCCAGGATCGTTCCCACTCCGCTGGTTTGGTCGTTAATAAGCAGCACCTGCGAGACCGAGGGAAACACCTGCAGCACTTTGCCCACAATGCCGTCCGAGGTAATCACGGCCATGTCGCGCTTCACTCCCCCGTTTTCGCCCCGGTCGATGTACACCATGCGGGAAGAATCGCTGCCACTGGAGCCGATGACTTGGGCCGCTACGGTCTTGGAGATGTACTGTTCTTTGAACGCCAGCAGAGCCTGCAGACGATGCGCCTGGACCGCATCTTCGTTCAGCCGGACCTGCTCCAGCCGCAGTTGGTCGATCTGATCCTTGAGCTGGCGGTTCTCCGCGCGCACGCCGCGCAGATACACGTAGTTGTGCCAGAGGTTGCCGGTGCTGTCCTGCGCCCAGATCAGGACGCGTTCGAACGGAGTGATCACATCCACCGCCCAGACGCGGATCAAGCGCGTGTTCTCCGTGTCACTGCTGCGCTTAACCTGCACCGCTAACCCCAGCACCTGCAGGAACAAAACACCCACCAGGATGACAAGGTTGCGGTAGCGGCCGAGTACGGATTCCATAAGTCAGTGCTATGAGTAGCCAAGTGGCAGATGGTTCTGGTCGAGAATCCCGAGGGAGAATCTTGCTCGGTACCCGGTCACTCGACGTACTCGCGACTAGCCACTGCTACTCGATCGAAATTTTGCGCAGCAACTTGAAGTCGCTGAGCATCTTGCCGGTGCCCAGCACTACGCTGCAGAGCGGGTCGTCGGCGATGGAGACCGGCAGTCCGGTTTCTTCGCGAATGCGCTTGTCGAGGTTCTTGAGCAGAGCGCCGCCGCCGGTAAGCACGATGCCGCGGTCGCTGATGTCGGCGGAAAGCTCGGGAGGAGTGCGCTCAAGTGCCACGCGAATCGCATTCATGATCGTGGAAACACATTCGCTGAGCGCTTCGCGGATTTCTCCGTCATCCACGGTAATCGTCTTGGGCACGCCCTCAATCAGGTTGCGGCCTTTGATCTCCATGGTCATGGGCTTGTCGAGTTGATGCGCGGAACCGATTTCCATCTTGATCTGCTCGGCAGTACGCTCGCCGATCAGCAGATTGTATTTCCGCTTCAGGTAATTCATCACGGCTTCGTCCATCTGATTTCCGGCCATGCGCACGGAACGCGAATAGACAATGCCGCTCAGCGAAATCACCGCGATGTCCGTCGTGCCGCCGCCAATGTCGACCACCATGTTGCCGCTGGGTTCGGTGATGGGCAGTCCCGCACCGATCGCCGCCACCATCGCCTGCTCCACCAGATGCACTTCGCTGGCCTTGGCGCGATAAGCAGAATCCATGACCGCTCGTTTTTCCACCTGCGTAATTTCCGAAGGCACGCCAATCACAATCCGCGGATGCACCAGCATCTTGCGGTTGTGCGCCTTCTGGATGAAATAGTTCAGCATCTTCTCGGTGACCTTGAAATCGGCGATTACGCCATCTTTCATGGGCTTGATGGCGACGATGTTGCCGGGCGTGCGGCCCAGCATCTCTTTCGCTTCTTTGCCAACAGCTTCCACTTCGCCCGTGTTTTTGTTGATGGCGACGATGGAGGGCTCATTCACCACGATGCCCTTGCCCCGGGCATATACCAGGGTGTTCGCCGTTCCCAGATCGATAGCCAGGTCGCTGGAGAAAATGCTGAACAGCGACCTCAGGTTGTGCCCGCGCGTTGCGCTGGAATTAAATCCGTTTTTTGACATGACGAGGTTCTTTCCGTGGGTTCATTAACCACTACTCTCCCCGAGAAATTCCCGGGGCAATATTTTTTCGGGGGCTGCTGGCTGTTTCTATTCTACGAGATGCTTCGCAACTCTGCCCGAAAGTTCTGTCTCTATAAAACCGCGAACCAAACTTCAAACCACTCGTGATCGCTTCCCTACTGGATGAGGATTTTCTTCTGCGTCGTGTTCACTCCGCCCTGCGCAGTCTGCGCCGTCACTGTGATCACGGCTTCTCCAGTCGGCAGCGGCGGCGTGAAGTAATGGAATGTGCCGTCGGTCGTGATCATCGGCACCTCCCGCCCATTCACCATCACCCGCGCTCCAGTTTCTGTCTTACCCGTAACTTCAATCACGTGCCCGTGCTGCACGAACGGATCCAGTTCCAGATTAATGGCCTCGTTCTGCTTGCCTTTCGGAATGATGGTGAAGCGGTTCTTTTCGCTCTCCACCGATTCCTTCCCCGCTACATCGTAGGATTGCACCATCCAGTAGTAGGCACCCTCCCCCAGGCTGGTAACCGTAACATCTGCGGTATTAACTTTTTTGTCAACCAGAGTTGAGGAGAAATACGGGTTCCGGGAAATCTGCAGCCGGTAACCCGTGGCATTCGCCATCGCCGTCCAGGAGAACTCCACGTCCTTGGTGCCTTCGCCGGAAGCGAAAATAGGCATCATGTTCGCCGGCGAAATAGGAATCGGAGGTCCAGTTTCCTTGGCTTTTTCGAGATGTGATTCCTGTCCCCGGAAACTCACCTTTTCCCACGGAGCCAGGGGCACAATCTGACCATTCCGCGTTACTTCGCCCGATCCTTTTTTCACCAGGATCTCGTGCTCTTCCGTCTTAGGGTCGTTATGGACCTGGGCTGCCGATTCCGGAGCCAGAGATGCCGTTGCCCCAGCCACAATCACCGTCGACTTCGACCCCTGCGCGTAGGTGGCCGTAGAAAGATCCACAGTTCCCGTGCTCACCGCCACGGCCACGTTGGTCTGTTGCTGGTCGTTGGATGAATTCTCCTCGATCACGATCAGCGAGTCCTGCTTGACGGTGTAGCTGGTGCCGTCGTTGAACACCACCTTCGCCATGCCTTCCGAACCCGTCTGCACCACGTCGCCTTTGTCGAGAGGAATGTTATAGTCGGCCGGCTGCCAGCTGTTGCCGTTACCTTTTTTTACCCGCACGGTTCCGTCCAGCGCGGTGAAGTGCGCCTGCTGGGCCGTCGAGCCTCCCAAACCGGAAGCCGGGGCCATGCCTCCGATCCGTTCCAGAACCCTCCCGGCTACATCGTTCGCGGACTGGAGTGCGCTCGCGGTGAATTGCGGAAACGTCAGCCGCACCGCGAAGAAGAATATGGCGGCGCCCGCCAGCACCATCAGGGCAACACTGCGGTACGAGACGGCCTTCCACTTGATATGGATTCCCGATTTGCGATTGTCGGAGGACACTGATGCTCGAAAACCTTGTTAAACCTTAATGAATATGCGGTAAAAGAAAACGTTAGCACACTCGAAACGGCAGAAAGCAAGGTTATCAACGTCGGACGTTACGTTGGTGCAACGAAATACCGCCCGCTACGGTACGACCCTGCACTTTTCGCCCCTTGCTGCAGAACCCGCCTCCGCTTGACCGCCATGTTGGGCGCCAGAGCGTTGCATTCGTTCGCATCTGCAACCCTTCCCGCCAAATTCGTACCAACTCCTCAGGATCAGCTATCCTGATCGCTCCCATGGCCAGCGCCACAAATTCCGTATCCGTACCTGCCGGTGGCCGGCGGTCGTTATTTACCGACGGCATGGCCATAATCTGGGCGATCGCTCTGGCCAAGCTGCTGTTTCATTGTTACTTCAATAACCGCTACGGCTATTTCCGCGATGAGTTCGACTACATGGCCTGCGGCGACCGATTGGCCTGGGGATACGTAGATCAGCCTCCGCTCATCCCTTTCCTGATTCACATCTGTCGCGCCGTGCTGGGAGACTCGCTGCGCAGCATTCGTTTCATCCCCGCGCTGGCGTCTTCTCTGCTGGTGGTGCAAACGGCGGTTCTCGCCCGTGAACTCGGCGGGCGGCGCTACGCAGTACTCCTGAGCGCCATCTGCGCTGTGGTCGTGCCGCAGTATCTGTCGAACGGGAGCCTGCTTGGCACGAACTGCCTTGAACCCAACCTCTGGATGGGCTGCGCCTACTTCGCCATTCTCTCCTTTAAGAGAAAAGACCCGCGGTATTGGCTGTGGTTCGGCGTGGTCGCCGGACTGGGAATGGAAGAGAAATATTCCATCGCGGTGTTCGGCTTCGGCATGGTCGTCGGCCTCCTGTTCACCGAACAACGACGCGTGTTTCTCAACAAATGGATCTGGCTGGGTGGACTCGCCGCTTTTCTGATCTTTCTGCCGAACCTGCTGTGGAACATCCACTACGACTGGCCGTTCGTGCAACTGATTCACAACATCAAAGCGGACGGCCGCGACGTCGTACTGGGACCAGGTCAATTCTTTCTGCAACAGGCCTTGCTGGTGAATCCTCTCACCTTCCCGATTTGGTTGAGGGGATTGCTCTTTCTTCTCTTCTCGGCACGGCTCAGGCCCTACCGCGCGCTGGGATGGTGCTACCTGGTTTGCTACGCCGTTTTCTTCGTGCTGCACGGTAAGAGCTATTACCTGGCTCCGATCTATCCCATGCTGCTGGCGGCGGGTGCGGTGGTGATCGAGTCCTGGATTGACGGTCGAGTGGAGGGTCGGGCGAGCATCCGCCCGGAGCGCGCGCGCCCTCGCCTGCAGTGGTTGAAGCCGACGATTGTCGTCGTTCTGCTGGCCAACGGCGTTTATCTCTCGCCGATCGTCATTCCGATTCTTTCTCCTGATCACTTCCTCGTATACATGAAGTATCTCCCGTTCAAACTCCCGGTGATGGAGCACGCGCACGCACGCGCTGCCCTGCCGCAGTGGTACGCCGACCAGTTCGGCTGGAAAGAAATCGTCGCCGAAACCGCGATCGCGTGGAACCGCATCCCCGCGGCCGATCGCCAGGACTGCGGCATCTTCGGGCAGGACTATGGCCAGGCCGGCGCCATCGACTTCCTCGGCCGCCGCTACGGCCTTCCCCAATCGCTAAGCGGCCACCAGACCTGGTTCCTTTGGGGACCGCGCGGCTACTCCGGCAATTGCATGATCGTCCTCGACGACCGCCGAGAACGCCTCGAACAACTCTGGGACCACGTGGAATACGTAGGCACGTCCGCCGACAATCCCTACGCTCTGGAAAAGCAGATCGACGTCTACATCTGCCGCGGCTCGAAATTCGGAACCCTAGCCCAACTCTGGCCGCAATTAAAGCGCTGGCGCTAACGCGTAAAGCACAAGCCCCCGTCCACCGACCCTGTCATTCCGACCGGAGCCGGAGCGCCAGCGGCGGCGGAGTGGAGGAACCTGCTGTTCGCCAGCAGCGCCTGACACGCCGAACTCGAGCCGAGAGCCAGCAGCCGCTCCTTGCCGCATCTCCAGCGCCCGCTGTAGCATCAGTATCTTGGTACTTATTCAAGGTGAACTTAATTAGGTAGGAGCAATCATGGCAACCGACACCTTAGCAACGCCAGCCGCTATCAATTACGGCGGAACGAAAGTCTTTAAGAATTTCATCGACGGCGAGTGGGTCGAGTCCTCGACCGGCGAGACTTTCGAAAATCGCAATCCCGCCGACACCCGCGACCTGGTCGGCATCTTCCAAAAATCCGCCAAGGCCGACGTGGACGCAGCCGTCGACGCCGCCAAGCGCGCCTTCACCAAGTGGCGGCTCGTCCCGGCCCCGCGCCGGGCTGAGATCGTGTTCCGCGCGGCCGAAATCCTGATCGAGCGCAAGGAAGACTATTCCCGCGACATGACTCGCGAAATGGGCAAGGTGCTGGCCGAAACGCGCGGCGACGTGCAGGAAGCCATCGACGCCGCTTACTACAATGCCGGCGAAGGCCGCCGCCTGTTCGGCCCGACCGTCCCATCAGAGATGCCGAACAAGTTTGCCATGGCGGTGCGCCAGCCCATCGGCGTCTGCGGCATGATCACGCCGTGGAATTTTCCCATGGCGATTTCTTCGTGGAAGCTGCTGCCCGCCATCGTGTGCGGCAACACCTGCGTCATCAAGCCCGCGCAGGACACTCCACTCTCCACTTTCAATCTGGTACGCGCGCTCACGGATGCCGGTCTGCCCAAGGGCGTGATCAACATCGTCGCCGGCTTCGGTCCGGCCGTGGGCACGCCCCTCGCCGAACATCCCGACGTGCGCGCGATTTCGCTCACCGGCTCGTCGGCCGTGGGCCGCATCATCGGCGGGATCGCAGCTCAGAGCTTCAAACACTGCTCGCTGGAATTGGGCGGCAAGAATCCCATGATCGTGCTCGACGACGCCAACCTCGACCTCGCCATCGAAGGCGGCCTCTGGGGCGGATTCGGCACCACCGGCCAGCGCTGCACCGCGACCAGCCGCATCATCGTGCAGAAAGGCGTCTATCGCGAATTCGTCGACCGCTACGTCGAACGCGCGAAGAAACTGAAAGTCGGCAACGGCCTCGACGAGTCGGTCGAAATGGGCCCGGCGATCAACGAGAAACAGCTTCAAACCGACCTGAGCTACGTCGACATCGGCAAGAACGAAGGCGCGAAGCTGCTCTGCGGCGGCAACCGCCTCGATCAGAATCAGTACCAGCACGGCTGGTTCATGGAGCCAACGGTCTTCTCCGACGTCGACCCCAAAATGCGCATCGCCCAGGAAGAAATCTTCGGCCCCGTGGTTTCGATCATTCCCTGCGACGACCTGGAAGACGCCATCGAAATCGCCAACGGCATCGAGTACGGCCTGTCTTCGTCGCTCTACACCAAAGACGTAAACAAGGCGTTCTCGGCGATTCGCGATCTCTACACCGGCATCACCTACATCAACGCACCGACCATCGGCGCGGAAGTGCATCTCCCCTTCGGCGGCACCAAAGCCACCGGCAACGGCCACCGCGAAGGCGGCATCGGCGCGATCGATTTCTACACCGAGTGGAAGTCAGTCTACGTCGATTACTCCGACAAGCTGCAGAAGGCCCAGATCGATCGGGCAGAGAAGTATCCTGTTAACGCTGGAACAGCAAGGAGATACGACTATTATGAAAAAGAAGTCAGACTTCTCATCGGCGTATGTCGCGGGTCGCGAGGCCGTCGAAGGAAGTCGCATCAGACTATATACGGGGCTAGTTTTAGCCATGCTGATCGGCCCCAGTTTCGGAGCATGGCTAACTTCAAGGTATGCGCTACCGTGGCTCGAAAGGTTTCCGCTGTATGTGATGGTGCTCTCGCTAATAGCCGGATTGACGATGTTTATAGAGGGGCCTGTCAAGCGAGTTGTAGATTTCCTAAAGAGGAGTCGCCCCTCTTGAAGGATTTCAGCTCTGCCTGACGCGCGATAAGTTTTTCTCCGGGTGCTTGGCGGGTTCTGCGGTTAGAATTTGATTTATGCCGTTCACTCAGGCCCGCGAGATCACCGCTGCCCGCCGTCTCGACAACGTTCGCTACGCCATTCGCGACCTGGCATGCGTGGCCGACGAAGTCACCAAACAAGGACACAAAGTTCTGCCGCTGAACGTCGGCGACCCGCTGAACTTCGATTTCCAGACGCCGCCGCACATCATCGAAGCCGTCTACAAGGCCATGCGCGACGGCAAGAACGGTTACGCGCCGTCGCCCGGCATTCCTGAAGCGATCGAAGCGATTCGCGGCGAGGCCGCGCGCAAGGGCATTACAGACTGTGCAGGATGTATTCGTAACCTCAGGCGTAAGCGAGACCGTCGATCTCTGCATCTCCGCGCTTGGTCAATCCCGGCGAAGACATTCTCACGCCTTGCCCCGATTACCCGCTCTACTCGGCCGTGCTCTGCAAGCTGGGCATCGCAATCAACGCCTACGATCTGAACGAAGACGACGCCTGGCAGCCCGAACTCCCGACATCGAACGCAAGCTCACGCCGCGCACCCGCGGCATCGTCCTGATCAACCCCAACAACCCCACTGGCTCATTGTGCACGCGCCAGATGCTCGAACAAATCGCCGACATCGCCCGCCGCCACAACCTGGTGGTCTTCGCCGACGAAATCTACGACAAGCTGATTCTTCCCGATTCGAATGGAGATGCCACTCCTCACATTGCCTTCGCCGAAGTCGCTCCCGACGTCCCCTGCATCACTTTCGGCGGCATGTCGAAAAACTATCTCGTTCCGGGATGGCGCATCGGCTGGGGCATCGTCTCCGGCGACGCTGCGGCCGTAAAGCCTTACACAGAAGGCATTCACCGCCTGCTGCGCGCGCGCCTCTGCGCGAATCATCCTGAGCAATACGCTATCAAGCCCGCCCTCGAAGGCCCGCAGGATCATCTCATCGAAGTGCAACGCAAACTGCGCTCCCGCCGCGATCTCACGCAGAAATGGTGCGAGTCGACGCCGCGCGTGAGTTGCGTCGCTCCTCGCGGGGCTTTTTACGCTTACCCCAAAATCGATATCCCCGAGAGCGACGAAATCTTCGTCAAAGAACTCATCCGCCAGAAGCACGTCATGGTCGTCCACGGCTCCGGCTTCGGCCAAAAGCCCGGCACGCAGCATTTCCGCATCGTCTTCCTGCCCGATGAAAAGACGCTCACCAGCGCCTATGCTGGAATTGCGGATTTCATTCGGGAACGCTACGGCAACTCATGACTCCGCGGATAACAGGCGGGGAGAGAGAATTTCACTTGCGCCCAACATCGCGAAACAGGACACTCTGAATAGAGCTTGCCATTTGTGCGAGTTCTTCCTTCGAAGCGCTCACGAAGGACCAACTCAACAGATAGCCCTTCAACTTGGTGCAAACGAAAGCTTCGTACACATCAAGCCCGTTGTCCGTCCTTTTGTAATCGGAACGATAGAATTCCTTTCCTGCAATCTCAAATCGGTAACCGTCTTGCAGCATCTCTGCATGTAGACGCTGGCTTTTTGCCTTGACATACTTGGCTACATACTCCGCCGTGGTTAATTTGGGGTACTTCTTGGCGTCATCCGCGACAAGCAAGACGCGATTCTTCCAAGGCCGTCCGGTATGCTGGTCTGCGACCATTAGCAGGAAGCTTCCGCCGGGCAACGTGTCATCGAGATCGGTGTTGGCCGAGAAGCCGTCGGGAAGTTGGTAGGTTAGCCCGAGTGAATCGTTAATGTACGTTCGATCCGCAAAGTGGCCGCGCTCCGGCGCCGCGCCCTCATCGTGCGTTTGTAGCCGGCCTTCCTGCGCAGCGCTAGGGAAACACCACAACGTGGCCAAAAGGAAGGCGCATAGCGACAATTTCTTCATAAGTAACCGAACATTACCAGCTGTTCGTCGTCTCCTCAAGGCGCGTAACGCTTATAAGGGAACTTCGAAGCCGCTCGCCCCAATATTTCTGTATGACCATGGTACAATGACCATGATCAAACAGCCATGAAAACCAAAACCATCCCCGCTGGCGTCTTCAAAGCCCGCTGCCTCGCCATCATGGACGAAGTCCAGGCCAAGCGCCAGGCCGTCGTGATCACCAAGCGTGGCAAGCCGGTGGCTAAGCTCGTCCCCGTCGAGCAAGAAAAGGACGACATCTTCGGCTTCTTCAAGGGCAAAATCGAAATCAAGGGCGATATTGTTTCGCCGGCATTCAGTCCCGAGGAGTGGGGCGATCTCTATTGATCCTGCTCGATACGCATGTCGTCCTCTGGCTTGCGTCCGGCGATTCGCGCATGTCCCGATCGGCTCAAGCAGCGATTGACGCGGCGCGCCAGGAAGGCAGTGGCTTGGCCATCTCCGACATCACTCTGATGGAGGTAGCGCAGCTATCGCACCGTCGGCGAATCGCGTTCCCTGTGGGCCTCGAAGCCTTCCTGATGGAAGTCGCACACCGTTTCAAAGTGTTCCCCATCACAGTAAACATCGCGATACAGGCATACGAGCTGCCCGCGAACTATCCAAGGGACCCCGTCGACCGCATCATCGCCGCGACCGCTCTAGTCGAAAACATTCCTCTTCTCACCGCCGACCGCGAAATTCGTAAGTCACGCGCAGTGCCGACGATATGGTGATCAGTAAACACCCGGAATTACGGCCGGCACTTTCTTTGCATACTCCTCAAACTCTGCGCCAAATGCGGCCCTCAGCAGCTTCTCTTCGCTGCGCACTCGGATCACCATGCCCACGGCAAAAATCACAACCGCGGCAATCGTCGCGATCCAATGTTCCATCGCCAGCCCGGTCGCGATCAGCATCCCGAGCATTCCGGTATAAATCGGATTGCGAACGTAGGCGTAAGGCCCAACAGTGATCAACTTGTGGCCTTCCACCAGGCGCGCCGGCAATGCCCACTGCTTGCCGAGCGTGCGGATTGCTTCTTCGATCAACCACCCTGATCCGGCAGCAAGCGCGATGGTCATCACAGAAAACAAAATCCCGAAAATTCCAGAGAGCGCCGCAACCCGCGGCAGGAACGGCTGATGCGGAGGTTGAAACCAGACCAGGAAATATCCGATCATCTGCAAAGCGATACCCATGAGAGAAAGCCGGTCGCGCTTGGCTTCCGAAGCTTGAGGCGGCCGTTTGCGCAGCAGAAAAATGCTGACGAAGAAGAGCCAGCACAGAACAACGCCAGCAAGGGTGACGATCGCGAGTGGAGTTGGATTCGACATTCCCTTGCACCTCGAATGTGAATTAATCTACCAGTTCCTTAGCCGCTTGGCCTTTGCTGACGAATCTGCTTAAATCAAAACAGGCGCAACCCTCGGCGCCTGCTTGGGTTTCAAATTATCGTGGTCGATATTCATTCCCACATTCTTCCGGAAGTAGATGACGGCTCCAAGTCGTGGGACATTTCCGTCGCCATGTGCAAGATGGCGGCCGAAGACGGCATCACTCACCAGGTGGCCACGCCTCACGCCAACGACCGCTACCACTATGACCGGGAATATCTGCAGGGACTCGTCGCGCATCTGCAGGGATTGATCGGGCCCGTGCCCGAACTCAGCCTGGGCTGCGACTTTCATCTTTCCGTCGACAATGTGCAAGCCGCGCTAGTCGACCCCTCGCGCTTCGCCATCGGGAACACCCGCTACATGCTGGTCGAACTCAGCAATTACAGCGTGCCGCCGCAAACTACCGACGCGTTCCTCAAGCTCGGCGATTGTGGCATGACCGTGGTCGTCACGCATCCCGAGCGCAATCCGATTTTGCGCGAAAGCCCGCAGCGGGTGGTGGAATGGGCGGAACAAGGCTGCATCATCCAGATGACGGGCTCCGCGCTCACCGGATTTTGGGGAGAGCGGGTGCGCCGCGTGTCTCACTGGCTGCTCGAGCGCAACGCCGTCCACGTGCTCGCGACCGATGCTCACGACACGGAGAAGCGCATCCCCGTGCTCTCCACCGCGCGTGAGGCCGCGGCCGAAATCTGCGGCGAGGAAGTTGCCGAGGCCTTAGTGGAAGGCAATCCGCGCGCCATTATCGAGAACAAGCCACTGCCGTATTTTCCGCGCCCAGTGATTGGCAGCTATCGCAAGACGACCGGCGGGTAGGGGTTGGCAGTTAGCAATTGGCGGTTAGCAGTTAGCAATTGGCGACTAGAAGCCCTCGAGCTATCTCGTATATGGTTTTGGGAAGCGCACGGCTTTAGCCGTGCCGTAAAGAGCCAATAAAGACGTCGCTTAAGCCTCTGAGGCTTTGCTCGTGCCCAGCCCTCGAGGTTTTATCAGACAGCCAAAAAGCCACTAGCAGTTGGCGATTAGCCAGCCTAGGTGAGAATGTCTTCCAACAAATGACATAGCTTGGCCAGATGCCAAGCGCCAATTGCTAATCGCCAATTGCTAATCGCTAATTGCTAATTGCTAATTGCTGGATAAGCTACTGCGGACCCGGCGTGCCTGCGGCCGGAGTTGGCGCTGGATCTGCCGGTGCTGGCGTGCTGGAATCCACGCGCGGTCCCGGATCGGCGCTGTGCGATGCTGGAGTCAACGATGCAGCGCGGGGAGCGTCCGGCGAAGTCGTCATCGCACTTTCCGGATTCAGCAGGTGGTCGTGGCTTGGTCCCAAACCTAGCTTGATGAGCGCGCGTGAATCCGGCACGGTCTTCGATTGCCACCCGTGGTCAGCTTGATAGTGGCGCAGGGCATCTTCCGTGGCCTGCGTCCATTTGCCGGTGGCTTCCCCACTGAGATAGTGTTCGCGGATCAGCGCTTCCTGAATGGCCTGTGTGCGATCGGAGTCGATTTTCTGTTGGCCACGCACGGCTCGCACAGTTTTCTTCCTGCGCGAAGTTGGATGCTTCCCGGCTGAGGCGGTGTGAGAGGCGCCAGTCGACTTGGAGTGGCTAGCTGCGGTGGCCGTGTGCGTCTTCTGGGTGCTGGCCGCGGACTTGCTGGTTGAAGCTTGACCAGTTGGAACTGAGGTCTGTGGGCTTGCCTGCGCCGCCAACACCGTGGCACACATCAGCAAGAGCGCACCCGCCGCGCCGAACCGCAAGCTTCGAGTTCCTGCCGAGAGTTTTTCAGTCAAGGAGAAATCTTCTTCCGGTCAGCTCCCCAAAATGCAAAAAGCCCAACTGGACCCTGGCATTGTAATCGTCCTCGATCATCATCCTCGATCGCCGATTACAGTGCCAGTTCCAATTGGGCTACTTCTGGTTACGGAAGTGTTCCTGCCAGAAATGCCGTGCCGTCTTGACGAGTCGAACCCCGTTGGCGGACCAGGAACACAACATCCTGACCGCTCTTCAGGCCCGCCTCGACGTGGGCAAGCTCATCCTCGCTGTTCACGGGCTGCTTGTTGACTTCCAGAATGACGTCGCCGCGGCCCAGGCCGATGTCTTCCGCAAAGGAATTCGGCTTCACTTCCTGCACGATCACGCCCTTGCCGGAAGGAATATCCAGCCGGTCGGCCATTTCCGGAGTCAGCTTGCGGACAGCTATGCCGAGCTTGCTGGGTTTGGGACCGTTGTCGCTTTCGTTGTCCTGATCGTCGCCAAGGCGAGCCGCGAACAACTTCGAGCGGTCGGCGATGGTTACGGTCGCATCCTGCGGCTTGCCGTTACGCACGAAGCCCAAGGACACCTTCGACCCTGGCTTTCGCGAAGCGATATCAGAGACCAGGTCGTCGCCCTTGGTTACTTTCTTTCCTTCCACGCTGACGATGGTGTCTCCGACTTTCAAACCGGCTTCTTCCGCCGGGCCGCCAGGCACTACGCTGGAGACCGTAACGCCCGACCCCGTCCCATACACGCGGGCGATCGCCGGAATTTCTTCCTTGCCAAAAATGATGCCGATGGAGCCGCGCACCACGCGGTGCTCCGGCGCGATGAGCTGGTTATAGACCTCGACCACGGTCTTCGAGGGCAGAGCAAACCCTACGCCGGCATAGGCATTGGTTTCGCTCAGAATCGCAGTGTTGATACCGATCACTTCGCCCGCCATATTCACCAGCGGTCCGCCGGAGTTGCCGGGGTTGATCGCGGCATCGGTCTGGATGAAAGTCTGGAACTGGCGGTTGGGCACGATATCGCGCCCTTTGGCGGAAACGATGCCAGCCGTCACCGACTCCGACAAGCCGAACGGACTGCCCACAGCGAGCACCCAATCGCCCACCTGCATGCTGTCTGAGTTGCCCATCTTCGCCGAGGGGAGTGCGCGATCCACTTCTACTTTGATCACGGCGAGATCGGTTTCCTGATCGGTACCCACGACCTTGGCTTCGTGCTGCACGCCTGGGGGATCGTCTTCGAAACGTACGCGCACGCGATCCGCCTTCTCAACCACGTGGCGATTGGTAACGATGAAACCTTTGGAATCGACAATCACGCCCGAACCCAGCGAGCGTTCGCGGATAGCACCGTCGCCGCCGCCGGCGCCGCCCTGGCCGCCGGGACCGCCGAAGAAGCGGTTGAAGAAGTCGTCAAACCCGCCGCCATCGTCGCCGCCCTGGTCATCGTCGGGAGCCTGCCCCTGACGGCGACGGTGCGCGTTCTTGATGGTGGATTCGGTGTTGATGTTCACCACGCTCGGTTCCAGCTGCTTGGCGATTTGCGAAAAGGTATTCGAAAGCTGCTGCGGCGAAGGCATGGTGAGCGGCGCAGCATCGCTGCTCTTTTGTCCTTCTTTGCCCTTCACGCCGTAGGAAATCACGGAACCGATCAGGATGCCGACCGAAAGTGTAGCCAGAATACTGAATGTGTAAACCCAACGATGAGCGCGCATCCGCACCCAAATCTCCCGCGAATCCATGCCGACTTCCCTCCCAAGGAACGTCTACGATTTATTTATTATACTCGCTGCAAACGCCCCCGCCATGGCAGTATTGACCATGTCCCAGAGTGCCCGAGAACGCGCCGGAACATGAGCAAAAAAGTTAGACGCAGGAACCCTCGGTATCGTTTCCCGGCGAGGGATTGGAATTGCAGCGATGAGGACTTAGGGTGGGATGGCCTGGCTTTCTTGTGTTTATGTCGGCGCCATTCGAACTGAGGCTGCCCCGGTCTTCGCGGTTTTCGAAGGCCGGGGACTTCTGCTGCGGAGAAGTGTTCCTGCAGGAACATTTTGTACTGGCGGTTTTGTATGTACAGCTAAGAGCGTGTCCCGTTGGGGTTTACGGCCCAGCTCTCCTGGACTTTCGCCAAATGTTCAGCGCGACGAAAAAAGCCGCCGAGCTTCGCTCGGCGGGGAAGACTGGGGAAGACTGGGACAGACGGGACGTTTTCCCGTCTCAGGGAACTGCTGCGCCTGGAAAATGGGTGAACGTCCCGTCTGTCCTCGGTTTATTCCCCGTAATGTTTAATATCTTCGCAGTACGTTCCTCGAAGGGCATGTCGTCCAGTCGCCAAGAGCCGAACTCAGGATGACGATTGCCGCGCTTGCCGTCAGATTGCGTGCCATCCCCACAAAAGCGCCTTAGTTTCCCACCTTTCCGATCCCCATACGGCGACTCCAGCACTTCTACAACTGGCGAGAGTTTGACTACCTTGCCTTTTATGTAAGGCCCGCTGACCATCCAAACATCCTGACCGACCACCAGTGTTTTTATAATTTTCCACAGCCGTTCATGTGTCTTGGCTCAGCCTGAAATGGAGAAGCGACGTTCTCCGTTAGTGTAGATTCCGCCCCTGCGGGCGGGGATTTTCAGGGCATGAGGGTCTATCGTCCGATGACTTCCTCCGTCAGCGTGCAGCGCGAGAGAAGAACCTCCCGCGCTGTTAAACATCGGCTCGATGAGCCCGCTAGGTTATCCCTCAGCATGGTTGCATCCCTGCAGAGCCTGCCTCCGTTTCACCCGGCAAGTTCATTTTAGCTCCGCTGTTCTCAACTTCCAGTTTGCTCGTGAGACTACCGAACAGGGAAACCTCTCACCATGTGGGCAGCTGCTGCAAACCTGCCTTCATTTTTGAGCTTTGGGTTGCGAGGACTGTTGTTGTGGCCGCGGGCGGCTTGCGGGCGGGACGATACCGTTCATCCGCAGGTACTCGACCATCTGACCGTAGTGATCCTTCGGATGGAAGGCGCCGATAATGGCGATTGCGAGACGCGTTGAGAGGAATGGAGATACGGGCTTGGGTAGCGGCGTGACCTCGTTGTCGGAGGTGATCCCGGATATGGCCCGATGGCCGAGCGCGAAGGAATCTTTAAGATACTGGACAATTTCGGCCTTAGTTTTCAGCGCCGCGGGGCCGTTGGCATTTTCTTCGATGGAGTTAGCGTCGATCGTCTCGCCCATGAGCGGGCCAAAATAAAGGTGATTGGCGAAGCCGATGTGTTTCACCTGTTCAGCGAAAGTGCGTACGCCTTTAAACTCGCCATTGGTGGGCGCGAAGAAATACTTGTCTTCGGGCATAGCTTCAGCAGCGGAAACGACTTCCTGCTCGACAACACCATAGAGCATGTTGAGGACAGAAGTGACGGTGGGCGGTTGTTGATGGGCCGTTGAGCCGACCATTAGACGCTCCTTGTTTTATGAAGTAAACGCCAAAATCTTATGCTTCTGTGGCCAGAGAAGTCATCCGCAAGTTTTTACTGGCCCCTCGCTGCAGCAGGCGGGTGGCCCAAGCTTTTGATCTCGTTGGCATCGCCGGCAAAGTGGGTGCCCCGTCCTTCGCGTTCTTTGCGAAGGGCGGGAACCACGAACCCGTACGCAGCTGGGTTTACCTAGAAAGAGACAGAGCGTTGTGTCGACAGCATCGTACCCGCCCGTGCAAAAAACGCAAGGACGGGGCACCCTCTGCTGTGATGGGGGCAGGACCCGCCAGCTCCCCTACTTCTACTTGGCTTCGTACACGGTTTTCCCGCCTACCACCGTGCGCAGCACTTTGGTCGCCAGGAGTTTCTCGGGTGATGAGGCGGTCGGGTCGCGGTCGAGAACTACGAAGTCGGCCAGCATTCCTGGGATCAGCTTGCCTTTTTCTTTCTCTTCGAATTCGGCGAAGGCTGAGCCCGTCGTGTAGGCCGTGATGGCCTGCTCGATGGTGATCTTCTGCTCGGGGAAATATTCTTTCTTGCCGTCTTCGCTCTTGCGCGTGATCGCCGCGTAGAGGCCGCGGAACGGGTTGACTGGCTCAACGGGGTAGTCCGTGCCGAAGGCGAGGGTTACGCCTTTGTTGAGAAACGCCGCCCACGCGTAGGAGAGGGCGGCGCGCTTCGGTCCCAGCCGGTCCTGCGCCCAGCGCATGTCGGTGAGCACGTGGCTGGGCTGCATGGAGGCGATTACTTTTAACTCCTTGAAGCGGGCAATCTGCGCCAAGCGTCGTAACTTGGGCGTGCTCCACGCGCAGGCGGTAATCGTCTCCGCCGTTCGCAGCCTTTATTTTCTGTTCCTTGCGCGGCTTTCTCGGCTCCCGCGAAAGCGTCCAGCGCCATTTGAATACCTTTGTCGCCGATGGCGTGAAAACCGATCTGGAAGCCGGCCAGCACGCGCTCTTTGGTCATGTCGTTGAGTTTGTCCGCTTCATACTGCGGCAGGCCGGAGTTCTTGGGATCGTCGGCATAGGGCTCGAGCATCGCCGCGGTATGCGATCCGAGCGAGCCATCCATAAAGCCCTTCAGCATTCCGGTGTGCAGCATCAAATCAGACTGGGGATGGGAGTCGCGTTTCTGGATTAGTACATCGACCGAATCGTCGAAGGGCAGCCATTCCTGAAATGCGAGCGGTGAGCTTGCCTTCTTTTTCGAGCTCTTCGTAGATCTTGAAAATTCTCCCAGGTCGGCGAAAAATCCTGCGCGGAAGTGACGCCGTGCTCGGCCAGGTCGGCAAGCGCAAGTTCGATACCCGCTTGCCGCGCTGGTCGTGCGATGGCTTGGGGATCACCACCACCACGGCCTGCTGCGCGGTTTCCCGCAGGATGCCAGTGGGCTGGCCGTTCGTGTCGCGGTCAATCTGCCCGCCTTCCGGATCGCGGCTGGCCAGCGTGATGCTCGCCAGTTGCAGCGCCCGGGTGTTGGCGACGGCAATGTGTCCGTCGACGCGATCGAGAAATACGGGATGCCCGTTCGAAACTTCGTCGAGATCCCAGCGATTCGGCGTGACCTTCACCGGCCACAGCGTCTCGTCCCAACCGCCGCCCAGAATCCACTCGCCGGGCAGCGCGTCTCCACGCTTGGCGCGAACGCGCTCGCGGATTTCCTCGAGCGACTTCACCCCACCAGGTCCACACTGAGCTTCTGCAGGCCCGCGTCGGCGAGATGCAGATGGGCGTCGTTGAATCCGGGCATGACGAAGTGTCCGCCCAGGTCGACAACCTGGGTCTGCGGCCCTTGAGTTTTGTCGATGTCCGACGTTTTGCCCACCGCCTGGATGCGATCGCCGCGAACCGCAATGGCCTCCTGCGCGCAGGATCGAACTGAACTGAGTGTTGGCCGGAACGCCGGTATAGATGTTGCCGTGCACGTAAATCACATCGGCTTTGCCGGGCCCGGCGCGGGTCGGCGGCGCGAACGGTTGGCTCGGGCCGTTTTGCGGTTGTGGGCTTTGGGCTCGCGGTGCTGGCTTGGGCGTTTTGCGACTTGCCCGGAACTGCAGTGAAATGCGCACAGCAGCACAGCACGATTTTGGGTGGCGCAGCGCTTGAGGGCTGCGATCAGAGCCGACACTTGAATTGGCGCTTTAGCCCCCGAGGCCGCGACGATCCCATTCATTCCCCCACCCCCGCCAGCGCCAGCAGGGTTAGCAAAATTCGCTTCAATCCCAGCTCGCGTCCGTTGCCGTCGAACCATTCCTGCAAAGTGTGCGCGCCGCCGCCCGATCCGCCGCCGCCAATGGCGATCGCTTCCTGTCCCAGCGACAGCGGAATATTCGCATCGGTGGAAGCTCGCTGTACTTGTGCGGCATTGTCAAGTTGCGCATCGACCGCGCGCATTACCTGCAGAATGCGCGCCCCCGAGGGTAATTCGCCGGCCGGACGGCTGCCAATGATCACCACTTCGCAAGTCACGCCGGAAGGCCGCTTCTGCGCTGACGAGCGCATCTCTGCCGCCATGGTTTCGTCTTCGACAGCGCGGTTCAGCGCCAGGCGCAGCGACTGCTCCAGTCGCTCCATCTCTGCCATCGAAGTGGAGCGAATATCCACCTTCATGCTGGCCGACTCGGGAATCGAGTTCACGGAGGTGCCGCCACGGATCACGCCGATGTTGAAAGTCGTCTTTGGCGTGGTCGGCACGGGCGTGGCGGTGAAGGTTTCAATCGCCTTGGCCAGAATCACGATGGGATTGGGCGCGCCAAAATCGCTCCAGGAATGCCCGCCTGGTCCGCGCACGATGACTTCAAAGCGGCGGCTGCCCAGGGCCTCGGCCACAATCGTGTCCGCGCCGGCGCCGTCGAGCACCACACTGTAGGCGATGGAATCTTTCCAGCGCGGCGTGGAAAAAATGTGCCGCATGCCGCGCAGGTCGCCTTCTCCCTCTTCGCCCACGTTGCCGATGAACACAAACGGCAGTGCATGCCGCATCCGCACCGCCCGCAACAATGCCGCAATGGCCAGCATGGCCGTCACGCCTGCGCCGTTGTCGGAAACTCCCGGCCCATAGAGGCGGCTTCCCTGCTGGCGGATATTCAGCGGCGTGTTCGCTGGAAATACCGTATCGATGTGCGCGCTAAGCGCCACATAACGACGGCCGAATCCGGGATGGATGCCGAACACGTTTCCCACATCGTCGATGCGAACGTCGTCTAGCCCGACTTCGCGAAAGCGTTCCGCCAGCCACGCTCCGCGCGCCGATTCGCCAAACGGAGGCGCCGGGATCCGCGCCATCTCCATTTGCCAATGCGCGAGTTGCGGCTCCTGCGTGCGGAACCAGTTGAACGCCGACCGCACTTCCGGCGAAGCGGCCAGGCGCGCGACTTCCTGCTGCACCGTGGGCGCGAGGTCCGGCATGTCCGCGCGGGAGGGTGGGCTCATGGAGTTATGCGTCATCTTACAACGAGGGAAGGGATGGGGATTGATAGTGAGCGCGTGTGCCGGTGGTCCCGAAACGGAAGCGAGCTTCCCCGCGGATCACTCCAAGAACCAGAGGTGTCATCCCGAACGGGGCCGAAGGCGCCGGGAGGGACCTTACGTCTGACGGAAGTGGCACAAACTCAGACGAGCGCCCTCACGGTGCCGGCGGCGAGGCCGGTCTCGTCTGCGGCAGGACTATGGGGCGAGACGTAGGTCCACCGGGCCGTTGGCCCCGTTCGGGATGACATCGAATTTGAGATGGGCACTATGCCATTAGGATTACAGCCATCCGCTCTCTGTTCCACTGGAGCCACCAGCTTCTTCGTGGCCGGGACGTCGATCCTGTGGCGCTCGCGCCGCGGAGGATCGGTCCCGCGATCGCGTCGAGTTCCGGAGTCTTGTGCTGGTCAACATCTTTCTGCATGGAGCTGCGCATGTTTCGCGGCATCTTCATCATCCGGCAGATCACGGCCTCGGCATCAACCTTCGCGCCCTCGGCGATGGCAACGGCGCAGGCTTCCCGCACGACAGGCCTCCAGCTGCTCCTGCCAAAGGGATCGGAAATGATCTCGCCCGTTGTCTTGTCGGCCGCGGTGGTAGTCAGCGCAAAGGGCGCGAGAAAACAGCTTGCCCCACATCAACGTTGGTTCGTCGTCCACGAAGCGGCACTCGAAACCCATCTGTCTGAAGATGTTCGAGCGTGCTGCCAAGCAGACGTTCGCCCGGCCGAGGACACATTCAGCCGCGCAAAGGGCGAGCGGTGGACGATGTGTCCCGGCGCGACCCGCTCGGACTCGACCGCGATGGTCGCGGCGATGACGCGCTCTGCGCCGTACTTCGACGCGAAGCAAGCGCGAGATGGTCGATGCCGTTCAGCAGCGGAACGATCGCTCTCACCGGCTCAGGATTCTGGAGCGCGGCCAGCGCCGGCATCCAGTTGGGTGGCCTTCACGGTGATCCACAGCACATCGACGGGAGGCACTTCGGAGGCGCGGGCAACCGGCACGTCGAAGTTGCCGAACGCGACTTTCCAGATGAAGTTGCTTCGGGATAATGCGCGAGCGATTCAGGCCTGACAACCAGAGTGACCGGACGCTCCGGAGCGGGCGAGGCAGGCACCGATCAGGCCTCCGACGCCGCCGGCCCGAGAATCGCATGTCGCAACGGTGAGGTGAGGCATGTGTCGGAGATTTCCACTTCAGTTCTTCGCGCCGCCGCGGGCACGCACTCCAGAATTTCGGCCTCACTCAGCGTGTGGTCGCTCTGTTTGGCGCGCTGGTAGATGCGATCCACCACATCGTCGGTCGCGGGAATTCCGCGCCGCTCCAGCCAGAACAGCACGTTCGACTTTCCGCTCATCGGGCCGACGTCGATGATCTGCTCCAGCCCGAACACATGCGAGGGCACGCCCGAGTACACCGTGTTCGCCAGCACGACGTCATCTTTTGTGATACGCCTTGATGATCGCCGCGGCGTGCACTCCGGTCGCCGTGCGGAAAGCGTCCTCGCCAACGACCGGATAATTCGCCGGAATGGGCACACCCGTCGCCCGCGAAACCGCCTGGCAATATTGTTTCAGCTTGGTCAGGTCTTGCTTGTCCCAGGGCGCAATGCCCATCAGCTTCAGGTTGACTAGCATCTGATCCATCTGCGTGTTGCCCACGCGCTCGCCGAGCCGATGGCGCAGCCGTGGACGCAATTTGCGCCCGGCAATCATCGCCGCCATCGAGTTGGCGATGGCCAGTCCGCGGTCGCTGTGCCCGTGCCAGTCGACGCGAATCTTTTCGCCCGAGGGCTTCACGTACTTCTTCGATCACAAACTTCACCAGCGCCAGCGCGCCCATGGGCGTGGCGTGTCCGGCGGTATCGCAGATGCAGATGGCTCGCGCGCCGCAATTGATCGCCGTCGAATAGAAGCGCTTCACCGTCTCGGGATCGCAGCGGCTGGTGTCCTCGGTGACGTACATCGACGTCGAGGCCCAGCGACACCGCATACTTCACGGCTTTCTCGGTGGTTTGCAGAAGGAAGTCGTCGGTCCATCCTTCGGTGAAACGGCGAATGGGGCTGGATCCAATGAAAGTTGCGGCCTCGATACGCAGGCCGGTTTTCTGCACGATCTCGGCGATCGGACGAATGTCATTTTCATGCGTGCGCGCCGCGCAGTTGGCGCGAATCTTCATCTTGTGCGCGACGATTTCTTGTGCCAGCGCAGTCACCGCCTCAACCGCACGCGGTCCCGCGCCCGGCAGCCCAAGATCGAGAGAATTGATTCCGAGCGCTTCCATCAGATGAAGAATCTCAATTTTTTCCGGAATCGACGGATCGCGCACCGACGGCGATTGCAATCCATCGCGCAGACGTCTCATCGTTGAGCAGCACTGGCCCCGGCGGCTTCAACTCCGGCGGATGATTCTTGTTCCAGTCGTAGATGAGTTCGGAAGTGTTCACAAAGCAGCTCTTAGCTCCTAGCTATTGGCTTCTAGCTCAAGGCCTTTAGGTCCGACGCGTCAAGGATTCCTGTGAGCCCATACAACAGGTTGAGCGACCGGTTCAAGCTAAAGGCTAAAGCAACAGCTAAGAGCTGATTTATTCCTTCGGCGGCAGCGTCAGCCCGAACACCGAAATCATTCCCTGGCCGGCGACGTTGATTTTCGCGTCCGCCGGAGTTGGCAGATACAGCGTCTTGCAGTGCTCGCAGCGGTAGACTTCGGCGTTCGGTCCCCAGGCTTTTTCGGCGTCGCCGCAGGCCTGCTCGATCACGTCCGTCGTATAGAACCAGCGCTTCAAATGTCCGCCGCAGAACTTGCCCTTTTCGTTTTTCTCGTTGCAGGCGCGCTGCCCAGCCTTCTTGATCTTGACTTTGTGATGCGGAAGCTGCGGAGGAGTTTCCACAGGTCAGAAGCGGTGATTTCGCCCGTCGCCAAAGGACTTACCCTCGTTCGCGCGGCCAGCGCCGCCGAATTCGGCCTTACGAGCGTCATTGTATCCGAAGTGTCCGAAATTGCGCTGGTGAACGCGTGCGGGCCGGAAAGCAAAGCAAAAGCTTAAGCGCAAAGTTCACAAAGAAAAGCCGCGGAGGTCGCAAAGAACTGCTCTTGCTTTCTCCGCGTGCTCTGCGGATGTTCTCTGCCAACTCTGCCGCTAAAAGCTTTACCTGCCTGCTAGAACTCCCGCTTCGGCGAAGCCTGTTCTGCGCCCACGCGACCAGGGACAATCTCGGCTGCGTAATAATTCTCGCTCTTCATCGGCGCGCGGGCGAGGCGCCGCAGGATCGTGAGCTGCCCCACGTGCGTGAGCGCATCGGCAATCGGCCCTTGAAGTAGCTTTTCCAGCGGAGCCTCGACTGTCACGTTCGACGCCAAAAATTCGTCGAAGCTCTTCAGCGCGGCAAGAAATCTCTCCACTTCCTTCTCCCAGGGCA
This sequence comes from uncultured Acidobacteriaceae bacterium, assembly GCA_963846245.1. GTDB lineage: Bacteria > Acidobacteriota > Terriglobia > Terriglobales > Acidobacteriaceae > Sulfotelmatobacter. Next base: position 323,079 of record CAWJVI010000004.1, read on the forward strand.
CAGGCTTCGAGTCGCGCCACGCCTGCTTGCCCTTCGCGATGGACAGCGCCCAGTCGAACAGATCGCCGATGTGGGCCAGAATCTCTCCTGGCGTGCGCACGCCCTCGCCCGCATGAAAATCAGCAAAACCTGCCGGGGCATCGCGGACTGCTTTACCGCCGCGATAGGCCAGCGTGGCCAGCGCGTGGCGCAGCAGTTCGCGGTTTGGATTGGAATTGGAATCGGAATTTGAAGTAGCGATCATGAATGACCTTTCAGTTCTCAGTTCTCAGTTCTCTGTTCCCGGTACTCGCGACTAGGTACTCGGTACTCACACCCGTCTGCGCCACATCACGCCTAGCGCGCGCATCGCGCCGCTTACGCGCACTCCGAGGTTGCGGGCAAACTGCATGTCCAGGAATCCTTCCATCTGGCGCGCAAACGCGGGCCCGTAGCCGTACCACCAGACTTTCTTCATGCCGGGCATGCGGTCCGTGTCCAGATATTTTACTCGCACCATTTCTTCCAGTCCGAAGCGGCCGTGAGTGCGCCCGAGGCCGCTGGCCTTCACGCCGCCGTGCGGAGCTTCGCTGATTCCGAAACACGAAATCACGTCGTTGACCATCACCGTGCCCGCATGGATTCGCCGCGCGATACTCTCGCCGCGGGCGGGGTCGCGCGTCCACACACTTGCAGCCAAGCCATACTCCGAATCATTAGCCAGGCGCACAGCTTCGTCGTCGCTGTCGAAAGCCATCACCGGCAGCACCGGACCGAATGTTTCCTCGCGCATGATGCGCATGGTTTGCGAAACATCCGTCAAGACCGTGGGCGCGTAGAAGTTCATTCCCAGTTCCGGCAACCGCTTGCCGCCGGCCAGAACCCTTGCTCCGCGCGCCTTTGCATCTTCCACGTGCGATTCCACAATTCGCAGCTGGCGCTCGCGGATCATCGGACCGACATCGTTGTTCGGGTCCATGCCGTTTCCGACGCGGAGCTGGCCAGCCTTTTCCGCACAAGCCTTCACGAAACGGTTCATACAAACTGCGATGCACATAGCATCGCTCCACGGACAAGCAGGCCTGCCCGGCGTTGACGAACGCTCCCCACACCGCGGCGCTGGAGGCGACGTCCACATCGGCATCTTCGAGAACGATCATCGGATCCTTGCCGCCCAACTCCAGCACTAGCGGCAGCGATCGCTCGGCGGCAACCCCGGCGATGCGCTTGCCCGTGGTGACGCTGCCGGTGAAAACCAGCTTGTCGATTTGCGAATGGAGCAGCGCCGCGCCCGTCGCGCCGTCGCCCACCACTACTTGAAAAACATCCGGAGGCACGCCCGCGGAGTGCAACAGCGACTCCAGTTCCAGCGCCACGAGGGAAGTAAACTCCGACGGCTTGAGCACCACCGCGTTCCCCGCTGCCAGCGCCGCTAGAGTTTCAGTCGCGGGAATGGAAAACGGATAATTCCACGGCGAGATGATCCCCACCACGCCGTGAGGCTCATGCACCAACCGCCCGAGTTTCAACTTGGTTGCAAGATTGCCATGCGGCACCGGCTCGTCGTGCAGCAGACGATAGGCGTTGTCGATGAGGAATCGCGCGGCATCGAGCACCACCAACACTTCCGTAGTCAGCGCCTCAGCGACGGGCTTGCCGGCTTCTTCGGTGATGGCCGAAGCGATCTCTGATTTTTTCTCGACCAGCCGCCGCTGAAACTCGCGCACGACGCCGATCCGCTTGCGCACGCCAATCTCTGCCCAGGCGACTTGCGCTGCACGCGCCCGCGCGACGGCAGCCTGAACCTGACTTTCACTCGCGGGTTCAAATTCGCGCAGAACCGCGCCCGTCGCCGGATTTAGCGAGACGACCTTGCCCGCCGCGATCTGTAAACCATTTGCCATACGATTGTTTGCCACGACCAAGCCTGCCACCAAGTCTGGCGTAGAGACGTAGCCTGCCACGTCTTGCTTTCGCCATCCGGTCGCTGCGGAACGCTAGTACTCCACGCTGACCAAAAACAATCCACTCGCCGGCGCGGTCGCTCCGGCTGCCGAGCGGTTTCTCGCTTCCAGAATGCGCGTCACGTCCGCAACCTGCAACGTTCCCTTGCCGACCAGGATGAACGTTCCCACCAGATTGCGCACCATGTGGTGCAGAAATCCGGAGCCGCGCACCGTATACACTAACTCTCTTTCCTGCCGCTCCCAGGCGGAGGAGAAAATTCGCCGGACGTTTTCCGGCATTTTCTCCCGCACATTTTCCCGCGATACTTCTTCGCCCGCACGGCCCCGCTCCGGATCGACGGCCGCAAACGAGGTGAAGTCATGCTTCCCCACCACCAGCCCCGCGGCCCGCGCCATCGCGTCTTCATCGAGGCCATAGGGAAAATGCCAGACATACCGGGCCAAAAACGGAGGGCAAATCGAGTCACGGAAAATGCGGTAGCGGTAGGTCTTCGCCCGCGCTGAGTGGCGCGCGTGAAAATCCGCCGGAGCTTCGGAAACCTCCAGCACACGGATCGCCGCCGGCAGAATGTCGTTCAGCGCCTTCACGAAGTTAGAGGTGGGAACGCTCGACTCCGTAACAAACGTCGCTACCTGTGCCAGCGCGTGCACCCCGGCATCGGTTCGACCCGACCCTTGCGGCAATACTTTTTCGGCGGTGATGCGTCCAATAGCCGAGGCTAGTGTCCCCTGCACGGTCGCTGCGTCAGGCTGCACCTGCCATCCGGAGAATTCAGACCCGTCGTAGGAAAGGACCAGCCTGAGATTTCTCATGCGATCTTTCCCGCGAGTTTTCGAGTCTCGGAGCCGAGCGCGCTCATCGAACTTGTTTCAGCTCGGGTTATTTCAGCTCGGGATGTGCCGCGCCCGGGTATTTCGCGTCGGCGTGGCGGCCTGAGGGGCGGAACGGAATCGGCTCTGCAGGGTCTTGACATCGCCAGCACTGTAGCAGTTCCCTGCGCCCGGGACCGTGAGAAAAGTGGGCGGGTTCGGTCAGATATACTGAATAGCTTCACCGGAATCTGCTTTTAAGGCTAGTGGTGGAGCTTGAAATGATTGGGTAGGCACTGTAACGACGGTTTCACGCGAGCTTTTCAGGAACCTTCCTCTAGCCATTTGCGTATCCATAGCTTGAGCTTGAGGTGTGGTGCTTCATTCACGGGTAGGTCTGGCGGGGCCAGGCGCCGGTCAAGTCTTTTCGCTGCAACGTCTTAATAAACTTAGGGTTACCGAACGGAGATAAGTAGATGCCATTCGCACGCGTAGATCGGATTGCACGTCTCGCAGCCGCGGTTTTATCTGCAATATTGACTCTGGCGATGTTGCCGGTTGCAAGCTGGGGCCAGGATGCGCCGGCCGCGCCCGCCCCGCAGTCGACGTCGGAAAAGCCGCTGCCGGTGTTGAACTATACCGGGCCGGTGTCGTATTTTCCCAATCCCATCGGCCCTTATACGGCGCGGCACCTGGCCCCGCCGAACCTGGCCAACACAGCACGCATTGACCAGCTCATGCACGACGGCAAGCTTTATTTGTCGTTGAATGATGCTATCGCGCTCGCGCTCGAGAACAATCTCGACATCGCCATCGCACGCTATAACCTCAATATCTCCGATACCGACATCCTTCGCGCCAGAGCCGGGGCTCAGATCCTGGGTGTGAATACGGGCGTGGTGCAGAACACTCCCGGCGGCGGCGTCGGCGGACTCGGCGGCCAGGTCGGTTCGGGCACCGGAGGCACCACGTTGGGCGCCAGCGGCGCGGGCGCTGGAGCGGGCGGCTTGGTGGGATCCACGCTTGGTCTGGGATTCCTCCTCACCAGCTTTGACCCGATCCTAACGGGAACGTTGCAGGAAGACCATTTCAGCCAACAGGCAACCAGTATCTTTCAGGGTGTGCTCCCGGGCTCCAGCTTGGCTCAAAACACGGGCACTGCGAGCTTCTCCTATCAGCAGGCTTTCCAATGGGGCACGATCTTGACGGTCGGCTTCAATAACACCCGGGCCACCACCAACAGCTTCTTTTCGAGCCTCAGTCCTGCGCTGAACTCGGGTTTTAAGGCGACACTCACTCAGCATCTGCTGCAAGGATTTGGCTTCGCCGCCAACACTCGCTACATCCGCATTGCCAAGAACAATCGTGAACTTTCCGACGTAGCCTTCCGTCTGCAGATCATCACCACAGTCAATCAGATTCAGACCATGTACTGGGATCTGGTTTACGCGTACGAAAACGTTCGCGTGCAGAAGGAATCGCTCGCTTTCGCCGACAAGACGCTCTCCGACACCAAGAAGCAGGTTGAGATTGGCAGCCTGGCGCCGATCGAAGTGGTGCGCGCCCAGAGCACCAGTTCGCAGGACCAACAAGCCTTGACGGTCGCCCTCACCAACCTGGAGCTGCAGCAGTTGCTGATGAAGAATGCGCTCAGCCGCACCCTGCGCGATCAAACGCTGGCGGGAGCCGAAGTGATCCCCACTTCGACCATGGAATTGCCAGAAAACGAACCGGTACAGCCCACGCAGGATTTAATCGCCGACGCGTTGCGCCATCGTGCCGATCTGGTGGAGCAACGCATCCAGCTCAATACCACGGAGATCAGCAACAAAGCGGTCCGCAACGCGCTTTTGCCCACGCTCGACCTGTTCGCTTATTACGGTGGCCTGGGCGTCGGCGGCGCGCAGAACCCGTCGAACCTGTGCTCGAATCTGGATCCCTCTCTGCAAGGATTCGGCTGCGCCACAACCCCCACTCCGACCGTCAGCTACGGCGGCACCCTGAACCAACTGGTCAACTCCACGGCTCCTGATAAGGGCGTCGGCCTGCAGCTGAACGTTCCGATCCGCAACCGCGCTGCCCAGGCCACCCAGATCCGCTCCGAACTCGAATACCAGCAGGCTCAGATGCGTCTGCAGCAGATTGAAAACCAGATCAGCATCGAAGTTCGCAACGCGCAGTTTGGAGTGGAACAAAACCGCGCCAGCGTGGCCTCCGCGAAGGCCGCCGTCGACTACGCTAAGCAGTCGCTCGATGCCGAGCAGAAGAAGTATCAGTTCGGCACGTCGACCACGACCCTGGTCCTGCAGAACCGCAGCGCCCTGGCAACGGCTGAATCCACACTCATGTCGGCGATGGCGGCCTACGAAAAATCTCGCGTCGAACTGGATCGCGCGGTTGGGGTCACGCTCGACCACGCCGGCATTAGCATTGACGACGCGGCGAAAGGCCAGGTTTCGCGCCTACCCAACGTTCCCTACGTCGCGCCGCGGAAGGATCTGCCTTCGAACCAAACTAATCAGCCGCAGCCGCAGTGAGAGTCAGAAGAGTCAGAAGAACAGACGGGGCGTGGCCGCAAGCCGCGCCCATGTTTCTTGGCAATTTCAGAAGTCAGATTGCAGATTGAAAATCTTAAATCTACAATCTGCAATCTGCAATCTGAAATGGATCCCACGGCCAATCTATCCACTTTCTTCGCTCTGGTTTTTTCTGCCTTGCGTCGTCCGCCTCGCGTTTCTCCGCCCTGCATTCTTCCGCCTAACAATTCTTTACAATTCCCTTTCCTTTGCGCGTCATCAACTACCGCTAAGATGAAGTGACGTATTTATTTTCTTCGCGTCCAAGTTTATTCGCACGAAACCGTGCGCCGCTCTTACGTAAGGAGACTGTTCAATGTCTTTGCTTCGTTCGATTTTTGCCGTTCGGCCTGCAGCTCTCAGCCCCGCGGCTGCAATTTTCCTCACCCTGGCGATCTCGCCGTTGGCGCTGCGAGCGCAAGATGCCCCTGCCCCGCCGACTGCGCCCCAGCCTTCCGCATCCCAGCCGACTGCACCTCAGGCAACAAGAACTCTGCCATTCCACCTTGAGGACTATTCCAAGCCGCGTTCCGCCTTCCCGTATATCTTGCAGCCCTACACTCCGCGCCAAGTCGACCAGCCCAACGTGGGCAACTCCCCGCGCATCGACACGCTCATGCGTGACGGCAAAATCTATCTCTCCATCGACGACGCCGTTGCACTCACACTCGAGAACAATCTCGATATCGACATCGCCCGCTACAACCTCAACATTGCCGACACCGACTTCCTGCGCGCCAAGTCCGGCGCCAACATTCTCGGAGTCAACGCCGGCATTGTGCAGAACACTCCCGGCGGCGGCGTTGGCGGGCTCGGCGGAACAGTCGGCTCCGGCACCGGAGGCACCACAGTCGCCCCCAGCGGCGTGGGCACCGGCACCAACGGCCTGGTCAGTTCCACGCTCGGAATCGGCTCGAACATTACGAGCTTCGATCCCGTCGTCACCAGCACGCTGCAGTTTGACCGGGACGATACCGAATCCACCAGCGTCTTTAGCCCCGTCCCGGTCGTGGGGCAGAACACCTACACGGCTAACTTCGCCTACACGCAGGGCTTCCAATGGGGCACCGCCATGTCCGTGGGATTCAACAACACCCACGTCACCAGCAACAACCCAACCAGCCTACTGACGCCTCAGTTAAGCTCCAGTTTTCAGTTCAGAATCACGCAAAACCTTCTGCAAGGCTTTGGGTCACTGCCCAATCTGCGTTTCGTCCGCATCGCCAAAAACAACCGCGAGATTTCCGACGTCGCCTTCCGCCTGCAAATCATCACCACCGTCGATCAGATCGAAGATATGTATTGGGACCTGGTCTATGCCTACGAAAACGTGCGCGTGCAGCAGGAAGCCCTCACCTACGCGCAGAAAGCGCTGGATGATTCCAAGAAGCAGGCGCAAGTCGGCACCGTGCCACCCATTCAAGTGGTGAGCGCGCAAAGCACAGTTTCCACCGACGAGCAGAACCTGATCCTAGCGCAGAACAATCTGGAATTGCAGAAGTTGTTGATGAAAAACGCAGTCAGCCGCAGCATCGAAGACCCATTGCTGGCCGAAGCTGACGTGATTCCCACTTCCACTATGCAGATTCCCCAGGAAGAAGCGGTTATTCCTACGCAGGATCTGATCAACCAGGCCCTCGCCCATCGTGCCGAACTTGTCGAGTCGCGCATCGATCTCAATTCCCGCGATCTCAGCAGCAAAGCAGTCCGTAACGCCATGCTGCCCACGCTCGATGCTTTCGCTTATTACGGCGGATCTGGAGTTGGAGGGAACGTCAATCCCTTGCTGCTGTCGCCGCCTTGCAATCCAGCCGCCTCGACCTGCTTTAGTGGAACCACTGCACCGCCTCCCTTTGCCAACGGCGGCCCGGTCGGTTACGGCGGCACGCTGAACCAACTCGTCAACGGCACCGCCCCCGACAAAGGTATAGGCCTGACCCTCACCGTTCCGTTGCGCAATCGCGAGGCGCAGGCCAACCAGGTCCGCGCGGAACTGGAATATCGCCAGGCCCAGGTACGCCTGCACCAACTCGAGAATCAGGTTCGCATCGAAGTGCGCAACGCGCAATTTGACGTCAAGCAGAACCGCGCCTCCGTGCAGGCCGCGCAGTATGCCGTCGACTTCGCCCGCCAGACGCTCGATGCCGACCAGCAAAAACTAAAAGTCGGACTCACCACCACCACCGCGATCCTGCAGGATGCTTCCATCCTGACCACGTCAGAATCGAACCTGGTATCCGCCAAAGCAGCCTACGAAAAATCGCGCATCGAACTCGATCGCGCCACCGGATTGCTCCTCGACCACGCCGGCATCGACGTCGCCGAAGCCACCCGCGGCCAGGTCACCAGTCTGCCGAAAGTCCCGTATGTCGAACCCCGAAAAGACGCTGCCCCGGGAACCCAGCCGTGACGCTGCTTGTGTAGGTCGGACACCCTTGTCCGACGCCTTTGACTTTGTCCGCGTGGGGACTTTGTTCGTCTGGGGACGGGCGCCTCGTGAGCCTGCCCTGAGCAAAGCCGAAGGGTCCGCGCCGAGCGAAGCTCGGCAGTCTTCCAGGAAATCACCCCCGCCAATTTCCCGCCCCTACCCCAGCGTGTATCCTTTCTCCCGTGACTCTGTCGGTCGTCATCATCACCCACAACGAGGAGGCCAACCTCGCCCGCACGCTCGAAAGCTTGCAGCCCCTGGTCGCCGACGGCAAAGGAGAAATCATCGTCGTCGACTCCGGCTCAACCGACCGCACAGTGGAAATCGCGAAATCCTTCGGCGCAAGAGTTTTCGTCGAAGAATGGAAAGGCTACGCTGCACAAAAGAATTCCGCGATCGACAAGGCGCAAGGCGATTGGATTCTGAGCCTGGACGCAGACGAGGAAGTAGATGCAAATCTCGCGAAGCTGATCCCATCACTCGTGTCCAAACCCTCCAGCCTCACCCAGGCCGAATCGCAAGTTCTTTCTCGCACCGCTGCCAACGACTCTTTGGAGACCATCGAATTAGTTATGCCGTACGACGCCGGAAAGAAGCCACGGGTTCCAGCAGACACGGTGAGCGGCTATTCGATTCCGCGCAAGAATCACTTTCTCGGCCGATGGATCAAGCATGGCGGTTTTTGGCCCGATCCGAAACTGCGACTGTTCCGTCGTGGGCACGGGCGATTCGAGGACCGCGCCGTACACGAAACGCTGAGGGTCAACGGATATACAGCCACGGTGAAAACTGGCACCCTCATCCATCACTCCTATCCCACACTCTCCGACTACATCACCCACATGAACCGCTATTCCTCACTCGGTGCGGAGATGGTCGTCGCGAAAGCCAAGGGCAAAGTCCGATTCAGCGCAATCAACATCGTCCTGCGCCCGCTGGCAACGTTCCTCTACAACTATTTTTTCCGACTCGGCTTCCTCGACGGTCGCGAAGGCCTGTTGCTGCACCTTTACCACGCCGTCTACGTTTCCTGGAAATACGCCAAAGCCTGGGAACTGAGCCGCAAGCAGCCGTAATCCAAATCGAAACCACCCCCAAAAGTTGTCACCCTGAGCGTAGTGACTGGTTCGCGAATGCGAAGCAGTCACGGAGTCGAAGGACCCCTATAGCCCGATACGACCCTGCGTCTGGGAGGTCTCAGCCAGCGTTTTCCACGCGACCCATTCGAAATCCAGCACAACGCCTTCGGCGCGACGGAACCTTGGAAATGGCAGGGATCCTTCGACTGCGCAAGAAGTTCGCATTCGCGAACTTCTCGCTACGCTCAGGATGACACTCCCCGAAAAGACTCTCACGACCAAAGTTCGCGCTAACCGACCGGTCGTTCTCGCCGCGCCCATTCGCCTTGCTCACTCGCCCTCGCTTCCCTATCATCGAGACATACAAGGTTTCGCATGAGCAAAAAAACGCCAAAGCCGCAAGTCGCCGAAAGTCCGATCGCCGACGTTTTTGAAAACCGCCATCCTTCCGACGCCGAAAAGCAGTGGGCGGAAAAAACTCTCGCTCCCACGCTCGAGAAATCTCCGGAGCGTCCCATCGGCGCACCCACCGGCGTGAATCTCGACGAGCACGGCCACGCCCGCTTCACCACGATCTCCGGCGTTCCGGTTCGCCGCTTATACACGCAGGCTGATCTGCCCGCAGACTGGAGCGAAGAAAAACATCTCGGCTATCCCGGCGAACCGCCGTTCACGCGAGGCATTCACGCCACCGGATATCGCGGCAAACTCTACACCATGCGCCAGTTTTCGGGCTTCGCATCGCCGGAGGAAACCAACCAGCGCTACAAATATCTGCTCGAGCACGGCGGCAGCGGGCTTTCCGTAGCCTTCGATCTCCCCACGCTCATGGGCTACGACTCCGATCATCCCGCCAGCGAAGGAGAAGTTGGCAAGTGCGGTGTGGCCATCGACTCGCTCGAAGACATGGAGATTCTCTTCAACGGCATCGATCTGGAAAAGACGACGGTTTCGATGACCATCAACTCGCCCGCATCCGTGCTGTGGGCCATGTACCTGGTTGTCGCGGAAAAACAGGGCGCCGACTGGAAGAAAATTTCCGGTACCCTGCAGAACGACATTCTCAAGGAATACATCGCGCAGAAGGAATATATCTATCCGCCGGCGCAGTCGATGCGGCTGGTCATCGACACCTTCGAGTTCGGCTCCAAATTCACGCCGCGCTTTAACACAATCTCGATCAGCGGATATCACATCCGCGAGGCCGGTTCCACCGCCTTACAAGAGCTGGCGTTCACGCTCTATGACGGCGTCGAATATGTGGAGTGGGCAAAACGTCGCGGACTCGACGTCGACGAGTTCGGCCCGCGCCTTAGCTTCTTCTTCAACGCGCACAACGATTTTTTCGAAGAGATCGCCAAGTACCGTGCGGCCCGAAAGGTTTGGGGTCAAGTAATGAAGACCCGTTTCGGCGCGAAGAACCCGCGCACATGGCTGATGCGCTTCCACACCCAGACGGCAGGAGTATCTCTCCCAGCGCAGCAGCCCATGAACAACATTGCCCGCGTGGCCTTGCAAGCCCTGGCTGCGGTCCTGGGCGGGACTCAATCTCTACACACCGATTCTTACGACGAAGCTCTGGCCCTGCCCACGGAGGAAGCCGCGCGCATCGCGCTGCGCACGCAGCAGATCATCGCCTACGAATCGGGCGTCACCCAGACTGTCGATCCCTTGGGCGGGTCATACTTCTTAGAAACCCTCACCCTTGCGATGGAAAACGGCGCGTTCGATTACTTCAGCAAACTCGACGCCATGGGCGGAATGGTGAAAGCCATCGACCGCGGATATCCGCAAAAGGAAATCGCCGAAGCTTCCTATCAGTACCAGCGCGCGGCTGAGGCCAAAGAGAAGGTCGTGGTCGGCGTGAACGAATTCGTCATCGAGGAAGAGTCGCCGCACATCTTATATATCGACGAAACCGTCGCCCAGCAGCAGACAGCCAAACTGAAAACATTGCGCGCGCGCCGCTCCAACCAGGAAGTCACACGATGTCTCGACGCGCTGAAGAAAGCTGCCGCACAAGAACCGAAGATCGCATCCTCCTCGGCGAATGGAATTTCCGCCGCCAACACTATGCCTTATATCGTTGACGCCGTCCGCGCCTACGCCACCGTGGGCGAAATTTGTGAGGCGCTGCGCACCGTCTACGGCACCTACACGGAAGTAAGCGTCACCTAGAAATTCAGCGTCCCTGGTTTACAGTGGCCCGAAACGGGACGGTCGCATTTACCGCAACGCTATTAGCAGCGATCGTCCCGCCGGTTGGGACTATGATTTTTGAGGTCACAACTTGTGACCTCAAAATGAAAAATCAAAAAACAGCAACGCTACTAAGAATGCCGACACGTCGGAGATCCCCGGCTTTTGCCGTCGAGTCGCGGATCCTATTTCTCCGGCGTCAGAGAGTCATGCTCGATGTGCACTTAGCCGAACTGTATGGTGTAAGTGTCAAGCATTTCAACCAGCAGATAAAACGCAACCTGGAGCGCTTTCCTCCGGATTTCATGTTCCAGCTGACGAATAAAGAACACAAAGTTTTGAGGTCACAATTTGTGACCTCAAAAAGAGGCAGCGGTGGGCGCCGATATCTTCCTTACGCCTTCACCGAGCATGGGGCGATCATGGCAGCGACTGTCCTCAACTCTGGGCGGGCGGTGCAGATGAGCGTGTTTGTGGTGCGTGCCTTCGTGCGACTACGAGCAATGCTGGCCACAAACCGTCGGTTGGCCGCTAAGATTCACGAACTGGAGAACCATCTCGACACACATGATTCCATGATCTGGGATTTGATCGCGGCAATCAAGGAACTGACCACTCCCAAGGAGCCGCATCGTCGCCGCTTCGGATTTCAGCTGCCTCTGGCAAAACGCGATGCGTGATTTGCACCTGCAAGCCTTCGTGCCGTTGAATTAGGCCCGCGATGTTCTGTAGTTTTGAGGTCACAAATTGTGACCTCAAAACTTTATTGCTATCGCCCTGTGGGAATCAAATACCCACGGCGTCTCGAAGACATACTTTCCGCAGGACAGGTTGCCCCAGCCCACCCGCGCTCTGTTACACTTGCGCCGCATGCCAACCACGCGTAGACGTTTCTTAGCTCAGAGTGCAGGGGCGGCAGCAGGAACGCTGCTGATTCCTGCTCTCGCGCGCGCAGCGGTAAAATCCGAACCGTCGGTGCAGTTTCCGTCGGCGCCGCGAGATCGAATTGCCGTCGCCGCCTACCCCTTCCGCGAATTCATCGTGGGATGGAAAGGATGGGACGGCAACTCTCCCGGTGCCGTGCCAGCAGCACAGAGAATGCAACTGAAAGATTTTGCCGCGCACGTCGCAGAGAAATTCGACATTCATAAGATCGAGCCCTGGAGCCCGGTGTTCCCTTCGACCGAGCCAAAATATTTGGACGAGTTCCGCACCGCAGTTGAGAAAGCGCATTCCGCAGTCGTCGACATCGCTGTCGATGGCGAGTCCAGTCCCTACGATACCGATCCCGCCGAGCGCGCAAAATCGCTCGCTTCGAGCAAGCGATGGATTGACGTCGGTGTCGCCCTGGGCTCACCCAGCATTCGCACGCACATCCACCAGACCAAAGATTCCAAGCCCGACGTTGCGCGCGCGTCCGACACTCTGCGGCAGGTCGCCGACTACGCCCAGTCTAAAAATATCGTGGTCCACTTCGAGAATGACGACCCGGTCAGCGAAGATCCTTTCTTCATCGTTCAGGTGCTCGACAAAGTTGGTAGCCCCTGGCTGCGCGCTCTCCCTGATTTCGGCAACACGCTGGCAGCGCATAGCAACGACGAAGACTTCGCCTATCGCGCCATCGACGCCATGTTCGCACATGCCTACGGCATCTGCCACGTAAAGGATGGCGAACTCAACGAGCAAGGCAAACCCGTGCACGTGGATTTGGCCAGGACGTTTGCGATTTTGAAGAAGCGCGAATATAAGGGATATTGCTCAATGGAATTCGACGCGGACGGCGATCCTTACAAACCGACGGCCGCGTTGATTGAGCAGACGATCAAATATCTTTCTTAAGAAGAGTTCGGTTTACGGTCGTGGGTCAGTTTGACATGAAAGAAAAACATCAAACACGAAGGATGGCGAGGTATCACGAAACGCTTTTGCCGGCGGGGTTTCCTTCGGGTGACTTTGTGGCCTTAGTGGTTACGGCCTTTGAACTGAACCGTTACCATAAGAATCAACCTTAACTCAGAGCTAATCAAATGGCAGGACAAGGCATCCAGCGGCGAGAAATCTTACGCATTCTCGGAACGGCAGCCGCGATCGCGCAGTTCCCCGGTTTCAGCAAGTGGACTTTTGCCTGCGGCCACGTAGGCAACGCGGTCTTGCAGATCAAGCCGGCGGTCTACAACCCTCAATTTTTCAGCGCCGCGGAATACGCCCTGGTTGAGCGGCTCTCCGAGATGATCATCCCTAGCGACGCTACGCCGGGCGCGCGCGAAGCAGGCGTCGCCGAGTTCATCGATTTCATGGTGTTCAGCGATCCCGACTCGCAATATGCCTTCCGCACCGGCCTCACCTGGATGAACGCACACAGCGAACGGTTGTTCGGCAAACGCTTTGTGTATTTGACTCCGGAGCAACAGACTTCCCTGCTCGAACCTCTCGCCTACAAAGACAAATCCCGCCCCGGTGAAGCCGACGGACGTATTTTTTTTCGTCAGATCCGTGAATTCACCCTGAACGGTTTCTACACCAGCGAAATCGGTTTCAAGGAACTCGATTGCCCCTCGCTGAAGATGTATGCCGAGTCGCCCGAGTGTCCGCACAAAGACGATCCCGAGCATTTGCACGTGTCTCACCCAATTTCCTGAAGGATGCGATCAACCAACGTGGCCCAACAAATTTACGACGTCATCGTGATCGGAACCGGCGCCGGCGGCGGCATGACCATCAAGACGCTCTGCGAAGCCGGATTGAAAGTGTGCGCGCTGAATGCGGGGCGCAGGCTCGATCCCGAAAAAGATTTCCGTTTCCACCGCATGCCCTGGGAAATGAAGTTCCGCGGTCTCGACGATCCCAAACGCCGCGGCGAATCCTACGGCTACATGGACGGCGAGTACACCAAGGCCGCGTGGGAGCACGAGATTCCCTTCACCACCGCGCCCGGAACAAAGTGGATGTGGCCGCGTTGCTTCTCCGTGGGTGGCAAGACAAATTTCTGGGGACGCAGTTCGGCGCGCTTCGGCGATATCGATTTTCACGCCGCCTCGCTCGACGGCTACGACGTGGATTGGCCCATCACGCACGACGAAATCAGCCCGTACTACACGCGCGTCGAAAAAATGATCGGCGTCGCCAGCACGGTCCAGAACCGCCCCAGTAATCCCGACGGCTCCTATTTGCGGCCGTTCCACTTCCGTTGCCTCGATCGCATTCTGGAAGCGGGCTGCAACAAAGTTGGCGTGCCTTACTTGCCGGACCGCTGCGCCCAACTCACGCAACCGCATGAAGGCCATCCCGCGTGCCATTTTTGCGGAGAGTGCACCACCGGCTGCGACATCGGCGCATTTTTCTCCACTCCATATTTCCTCCTGCCCAAGGCCGAAGCCACTAAGAATCTCGAACTCCGCACCAACGCGCTCGCGAAAAATATTCTCACCGACGAAAACGGACACGCCCGCGGAGTCGCCTACATCGACCGCAAGTCGAAGCAGGAAGTCGAAGTCTATGGCCGCGCCGTGGTTGTGGCCGCTTCGTGCGTGGAGAGTGCGCGCATCCTGCTGAACTCGAAATCGCGCCAACACCCCGACGGCGTCGCCAACTCCAGCGGACAACTCGGCCGCAACCTTTGCGATCATCTTTACGGCGAATCGGCGCGCGGATATCTTCCGCAACTCGTGGGACGTCCGCCCTTCCCCGACCACGTCGGCGATAGCACCATCGCCTGGATGCCCCGCTGGCAAAATTTGAAAGATCCTCACGAAGAGAAATTCATTCGCGGCTACTCCGTCTACCCCGACGGCGGCTGCGGAGATTTTCCCTGGATCGCCAACGAACTCGACGGCTTCGGATCTTCCTACAAGCGCGAGATCAAGCGCCGCTACCCCTCGCCCGTAAGTTTCGGAATTCAAGCTCCCTCACTGCGCTCGGATACGAACTATGTGGATCTCGATCCCGAAGTGAAGGATCCTTACGGCATCCCCGTCGCCCGCCTGCATTTTCAGTGGGACGAAAACGTGCTGAAAATGTGGGAGCATTCGAAACAGGTTTGCGCCGACGTTCTACGCGCGTCTGGAGGAGTCCTCGAAAGCAGTGGTGGTGAGCCGGAGATTCCAGGCTTCAGCCTGCACGAAACCGGCACCTGCCGCATGGGCAACGATCCCAAACATTTCGTCACCAATCGCTTCGGCCAGACGCACGACGTCCCCAACCTCTACGTGTGCGATGCCAGCGTATTTCTAAACTGCACCGACAAAACCACCACCATCAGCATCCTGACGTTTTCCTTGCGCACCTCCGAATATCTCATCGAGAATTTCCGCCGAGGAGAACACAAAGCCGCGTGAACTGATTCCTTCGTCCTTAATCTTCGCTAGTAGGTCATTTGGGAGAAGCTCATGTGGAACTCACCCCCAATTTCATGTCATCCCGAGCCGGGCCGAAGGCGCGGTGAGGGACCCTACGTCAGCCGCCACTCTCAGATGCAGCCGACGGGATCGTGTCATGCAGCCTGAGTCATGGCTCCAGGCAGGCTCGCGGCATCCGGTCGAGGGATGCTCGACGGAGTTTCTTCGTCATGGCGGCGAAATCGCGGCCGCCAAACCAGTCGCCATCTAGCTTCGTTTTTTATTCGCCATCGCAAGATTTCCTGTGGTAAAAATAACTCATGCGCAAAGCCGTCGCCCACCTCAAGAAAAACGACCCCATCATGCGCGCCGTGATTGAACGCGTGGGCCCATGCCGCATGGAGTTCGGTCCGCCGGAGTTTCACAGCCTCGCGGAATCCATCGTCTACCAGCAACTGAATGGCAAGGCTGCTGCCATAATTTTTGCGCGCTTCGCCGCGCTCGCCGGAGATCCGCCAACTCCCGCCGCCATTCTCGAGCTGACCGACGAGCAACTGCGCAGTGTCGGTTTGTCGAAACAAAAGTCAGCTTACTTGAAAGACTTGTCAGCGAAGACGTCCTCCGGTCTCCTCGATTTCACGCGCCTCCCCCAACAATCCGACGACGAAGTCATCGCGCATCTCACCCAGGTGAAAGGCATCGGCGTGTGGACCGCCCACATGTTTCTCATGTTCACGCTGAAACGCGAAAACGTGCTCCCCACCGGCGACTACGGCATCAGAATGGCGATGTTCAAGCATTACCTGGACCGACAAAATCTTGATCGCCAAAAGAAAATCGCCGCGCCCAAGGCCGCGAGAAAAAAAGGAAAAACCTCCACCCGAAAACCGCGCCCCAAAAAAATCAAACTGCCCACCCCAGCGCAAATGGAAAAAATCGCCAAATCCTGGGAACCCTACCGCAGCGTAGCCTGCTGGTATCTCTGGCGCAGCCTCGACATCAAAACGATCTAAGCAAAAACGCTCTAACGGACCGCGCCGAGGCCGGAAACCGTCACCCCGCCCCAACTTCTGCATTCTGCCCTCTGACTTCTGCATTCGCCCCCGCTGTGATTAAATGATCTGTATGCCCGATCTCAAGATCCGCGTGCTGGTGGCCAAGCCCGGACTCGACGGCCATGATCGCGGCGCCAAGGTGATTGCTCGCGCTCTGCGCGATGCCGGCATGGAAGTCATCTACACCGGTCTGCGCCAGACTCCGGAGATGATCGTCAGCGCGGCCGTGCAGGAAGATGTCCAGGTGATAGGACTCTCGATTTTGTCGGGCGCGCACAACGCCATCGTCCCGCGCGTGATGGACCTCCTCAAGCAAAATAAAATGGACGACGTGCTCGTGCTCGTCGGCGGCATCATTCCCGACCAGGACATCGGCGCCCTGAAAAAACTCGGCGTAGCCGCAATCTTTCAACCCGGCACCGCAATGGACGACATCGTAAAATTCATCCGCGCCAACGTGAAGGGACATGCCCTCCAGGCCTGACCACTCGCGGATCTGATCTTCGCATCCCGCATGCCAACTCCAAACTTCACCACCCTCCGCCAGCAACTCGACCACACCATCGGCCCCGTGCCGTGGTATTGGAAAACTTTCCCCGCATTCGAGTCTCGTTCCGGCCAGCGCTTCGTCTGGACTCATCACGGCGAAGAGGGCCCCATCGCCTATCTGGTTACGCTCGGTCTCGAGCAGGAACCCGACAAGCCCCGCCTCGCTCTGAATACTTACTGCCGCCCGTTTCTCGTCCCGCCACATCCGATCGGAATCTGGTGTCCCGAGGGCCGCAGCATTCGTCTGACGTGTTTCGATCCCGACCAGCTAAAAGCCTTCGACCTCGCCGAGATCGCCGGATGGTTCAAGCCCTCCGCCGATCGCATTTACTCCACAGCCCGCCCATCGCCGATTTCGAAGTCCCACTCACGCTCGCTCCCGGCACACACAACATCAGCGTTCCGCCCGAGCTCGCCGGCGTCGACGAACTCATCGTCCCCACCAGCTACAAAGCCATGTCGCGCGACGACCCCGCGTTCGCGCTATTTGTTTTTTACCTGCAAGCAGGATTGCTCGAAGTGCTCCCGCAAAAATGGTTCACCGCCGCACAATACCGCGTGGGCCAGCAATGGATCACCCGCGCCGCACGCGACCCCGAATCCCACCGCATCTTCGGCGAATGCTTCGGCGCCGGAACCTTCCTGCTGGAAGAAGATGGCACCCGCTTAGCAGAATGGATCGACAAAAGCATTTAGCGTTTAGCTCTTAGCCGCTAGCTTTTCAACTCTCGACGTCTGGCCCCTGACCACTGCCGTTGCGCCCCCTAACTCCGCTGGTATACCGTAATCAGTCGCCCTTCCATCATGGCTGAACGCAACGAATCTCCCGCCCCGCACTCGGCCTCAGCCACGAACCTGCTGACGACCAAGGTCGATCCCACCTCGGCTCGCTTCGAAGCCAACATGCGCTTTCTCGCCGATCTTATGTCCCAGATCCGCAACGAAAGCGAACACATCTGCGAGGGTGGCGGACCGAAGGCCATCGCCAACCAGCATGCCAAGCACCGTCTCACCGCGCGCGAAAGAATTCACTTGCTCGCCGATCCGGAACTTTTTTCGAGCTCGGTCTCTACGCCGCGCACGGTATGTACGAAGAGTGGGGCGGAGCCCCTCTGCCGGCGTCATCACCGGCCTCGCCCGCATCCAGACGCGTCTGGTGATGATCATCGCCAACGACGCCACCGTAAAAGCTGGCGCATTTTTTCCCATGACCGCGAAGAAAGTAATTCGCGCGCAAAACATCGCCATCGAAAACCACATTCCCACGATCTATCTCGTCGACTCGGCCGGCGTGTTCCTACCCCTGCAGGAAGATGTCTTCCCCGACGCCGACGACTTCGGCCGCGTCTTCCGCAACAATGCCGTCATGTCGGCCATGGGCGTTTCTCAAATCGCCGCCATCATGGGCATGTGCGTCGCCGGAGGCGGATATCTTCCCGTGATGTGCGACCACGTTCTCATGACCGACGGCAGCGGATTATTTCTCGCCGGCCCCGCGCTCGTCCAGGCCGCCATCGGACAGAAAGTTTCCGCCGAAGATTTCGGCGGCTCCATCATGCACTCCTCCATCAGCGGCACGCTCGACTTCCGCGAGCGCACTGACGAAGCCTGCATCGCCCGCATTCGCTCCATCGTCGACAAGTGGGGCTACCGCCGCCAGTCTCCCTGGGACCGCAGAAAGCCCGTGGAACCCGCCATGGCCGCGGAAGAAATTTACGGCATCTACGATTCGTCACCCGCCCGCCCCTATGACATGAAAGAAATTCTCGCCCGCGTGCTCGATGGCAGCCGCTTCGACGAATACAAGTCCGAATATGGCAAGACCATCATCTGCGGCTACGGACGCATCGGCGGTTTCGCCGTCGGCATCGTCGCCAATCAGAAAATGCACGCGCAGCAGACCGATCACGAAGGCCGCAAACGCACCGAATTCGGCGGCGTCATCTACACCGAATCCGCCGAGAAGGCCGCCCGCTTCATCATGGATTGCAATCAGAATCTGATTCCGCTGGTTTTCTTTCACGACGTAAACGGATTCATGGTAGGCCGCGATGCCGAGTGGAGCGGCATCATCAAAGCAGGCGCAAAAATGGTGAACGCAGTCTCGAATTCCGTTGTCCCGAAAATCACGGTGATCGTCGGCGGCTCCTTCGGCGCCGGACACTACGCCATGTGCGGCAAAGCTTTCGATCCCCGCTTCGTCTTCGCCTGGCCCACCGCCCGCTACGCCGTGATGGGCGGCGATGCGGCGGCGGCAACGCTCGTCGAAATCAAAGTGAAACAACTCGAACGCAGCGGCAAACAACTAACCGAAGAAGACAAGAAAGAACTCCACGAATCGACCAAGCGCACCTACGACGAACAGACCGACCCGCGCTACGGCGCAGCCCGCCTGTGGATCGACCGCATCATCGATCCCGTAGAAACGCGCGAAGCCATAACCCAAGCCCTCGAAGCCGCCGCCCTGAACCCCGACGTCCCAGAGTTCAAAGTGGGGGTGCTGCAAACATGATCGCCACGGATTTGCACGGATGAACACGGATAAACCTTCTTGGGAAAACCCAAGTTCTGATTTCCCGTTCTTCGCTCTATTCGTGACAATCCGTGAAAATCCGTGGCAAAGAATTTTTATATGCCTGATCTCGTCAAATTAATCGAATGCCCGCGTGATGCCTGGCAAGGCCTCCCAGGCCAGCTCCCTGCCGACCTCAAAGCCGACTACCTGAAGGCCCTAATCAGCGTGGGTTTCAAGCATATTGACGCCGTCTCCTTCGTGTCGCCGAAAGCGGTCCCGCAAATGGCCGATTCGGAAGAAGTACTCAAACTGCTCGACCCTCCCGACGATGTGGAGATCATCGCAATCGTGGTCAACGAAAAAGGTGCGCAGCGGGCCATCGACACGCAGGGAGTCTCCACGCTCGGGTTTCCCTATTCCATTTCCGAAACCTTCCTGCGCAAGAATCAGAACCAGTCTGCGGAAGACGCGCTCGAGGAGTTCGAGAAGATTCAGAAAAAAGCCGACGACGCCGGACTCGGCGTGGTCGTCTATATTTCGATGGCGTTCGGCAATCCTTACGGCGATCCGTGGAACGTCGACGAAGTTGTCGAAGCCGTGAGCCTTTTAGAAATCGAAAACGTCCGCATGATTTCTCTGGCTGACACGGTCGGCATGGCCACGCCCCAGCAGATCACTGAAATTGCCGGCGCTGTCATGACTAAATATGATTATCTCGAGATCGGAGTGCACCTGCACAGTCGCCCCGATCAGGCGGCAGAAAAGATTCTCGCAGCGTACGATGCCGGATGCCGCCGCTTCGACTCCGCGCTGGGAGGCCTCGGTGGATGTCCCTTCGCCCAGGATGCTCTGGTCGGCAACATTCCCACGGAAAAAGTGATCGAAGCGCTGCAACAGCGCGGCGCAGAATTGCCGGCGCTGAAGCCGCTGGATACGCTGTTAAAAGCAACAGCAGGAATCGCTGCAAAGTATTCGGCGTCGCACGCCGCGGATTGAAGCCTTGGCCACGGATTTGCACGGATTATCACGAGTAGGTCATACGAATTGAATTGAATTTGGGTTTAATCCGTGAAGATCCGTGAAATCCGTGGTGGGTTTAAAACATGCCATACCAGACCATACAACTCGCATACGACTCGGGCGTAGCCACCATCACGCTGAACCGTCCCGACAAGCGCAACGCCGTTAGCTTTGAGCTAATCGACGACCTCCTGCGCGCCCTCGACGAAGTCGCAAAGTCAGACGCGTTAGTCGTCATCCTAACGGGCGCAGGCAAAGCCTTCTGCTCCGGCTTAGACTTGGACAATCTAAAAGCCCTCCTCGGCCGCTCACCGGAACAGAACCTCCAGGATTCCCGAACCATGGTTCGCCTGTTCCGCGCGCTCTACGAATTTCCCAAAGTCACCATCGCCGCAGTGAACGGAGCCGCCATCGCCGGAGGCACAGGCCTGGCGCTGCTCTGCGACTTCACCCTGGCGGTTCCCGAAGCCAAATTTGGCTACACGGAAGTGCGCATCGGTTTTGTGCCTGCGATCGTCTCAACTTTTCTGTTACGCCAGGTCGGCGAAAAACAAGCCCGCGATCTTCTCCTCACCGGAAGACTTTTCAACGCCGAAGAAGCAGCGCGCATGGGACTGATCAACGAAATCGTCCCCCCGGAAAATTTGATGACGCGCGCCCGTGAACTGGCGGCACTGCTGATGGAGAACAGTCCGACCTCCCTGCGCGCCACGAAGCAACTGCTCACCGATCACGCACGCGCCGAGATCGACTCACAGATTGAGGCCGCAGTCCGCGAGAACGCAGCGATCCGCAACACTGCTGACTTCCGCGAAGGCATCTCGTCGTTCCTCGAAAAGCGCAAGCCCGTCTGGACGGGCAAATGACTTCCACTCACAACCTCGCCGTGAATGAAACCAGGCTGCGCGTGCGCTACGCCGAGACCGACCAGATGGGCGTGGCTTATCATTCGAATCACCTGATCTGGTTCGAAGTAGGCCGCGTGGAACTCATGCGGCAAATGGGCTTTTCCTACCGCGACATGGAGCGTGACGAAGATCGCTTCATCGCCGTGGCCGAAGTCCGTGCCGCTATCGCGCTCCGGCACGTTACGACGAGGAAGTGATCGTGCGCACGCGGTTGAAGCACGTCCGCCAGTCGGTGGTCGTGTTCAGCTACGAACTGGTCCGCGCCGAAGGCGGCGAGGTCCTGGCCGAAGGCGAAACGACCCACGTCGTCACAGATTCAAAAATGAAAGTGGCGCCGTTGCCAGAAAAATATCTGAAAGCATTTCGTAAAGCGCTGGAAAAATCTAGAAACTAGAAACCGGAAACTGGAAACTCTTGAACGCACTCCACATCAACGGCAACGACCTTACTCTGGAAGCGGTGCGCGAAGTCGCGACCGCACGCCGCCGCGCGGTGCTGCTGGCGCCGGACGCGCGCGAAGGCGTTGACCGGGCGCGCGCCGTGGTAGACGCGCTGGTCGCGAACAACCAGCTGTCCTATGCCATCACCACCGGCGTCGGCAAGCTCAGCGACGTGCGCATCGCCGGCGACCAGATCCGCGAACTGCAAATTAATCTGGTGCGCTCGCATGCTGTCGGCGTCGGCGAGCCCTTTCCATTGCTGAGACTCGCGCCATGATGCTGCTGCGCGCCAACTCTCTCGCGAAGGGTCACTCGGGAGTGCGGGGCGTTGTCATCGACACGATCTGCGAAATGCTCAACCGCGGCGTCACTCCTTTTGTCCCGTCGCAAGGCAGCGTCGGCGCGAGCGGAGACCTTGCTCCTCTAGCGCATCTCGCGCTCGCTCTGATCGGCGAAGGAGAGTGCCTCGACGAAAAAGGCACGCGCATTCCGAGTGGCGATGCGCTCAAGCGAGCGCAGATCAAGCCGCTCGCACTCGAAGCCAAAGAAGCGGTCTCGCTGATCAATGGCACGCAAGCCATGCTGGCCGTGGGCACGCTGGCGCTGCTGGCCGCCGAAACGCTGGTGGATTCCGCCGACGTAATCGGAGGCATGGCCTGCGACGCTCTGCAAGGCACCGACACAGCCTTCGACGAACGCATTCACAAAGCGCGTCCACACCGCGGCCAGATACATACCGCAGCCAACCTGCGCGCATGCTCGAAGGCAGCCAGATTCGCGAGTCGCACCGCGACTGCGGCCGCGTGCAGGACGCCTACTCGCTCCGCTGCATCCCGCAGGTGCACGGCGCAGTCCGCGATACGCTCGCCCACTGCCGCGAGGTGTTCGAGACCGAAGCCAACTCGGCCGTGGATAATCCGCTCGTGTTCATGGTAGATCGTGTGGGACGGGCGCCTCGCCCGTCCGCGCGGAGCGCAGCTCCGCAGCGAATGAAGGGGAAATAATTTCCGGCGGAAACTTTCACGGCGAGCCCGTAGCCTTCGCCCTCGACTTCCTCGCCATCGCCCTGAGCGCTCTGGCCGGCATCAGCGAGCGCCGCATCGAACGCCTGGTGAATCCTGCGCTCAGCGAAGGCTTGCCGCCGTTTCTCGCGCCCGGAGCCGGACTCAACTCCGGGTTCATGATGCCGCAGGTCACGGCGGCCGCACTGGCCAGCGAGAACAAAGTGCTGGCGCACCCCGCGTCGGTGGATTCGATCACGACCTCGGGCAACAAAGAAGACTTCGTCTCCATGGGCATGACGGCGGCCAACAAACTGAAGCGCGTCGTCGAGAACACGCGCAATGTGCTCGCCATCGAAGCGATGGCGGCGGCGCAGGCGCTCGATTTTTATCTTCGCTAGAAGCCGCTGAAGACTTCGAAGCGCGGGCAGGCGGCGCACGCAGCGATCCGGTCAGTGTGCGCAACGATGGAGAAGGACCGAGTGATGTACCAGGACTTCGCGCGGCTGGCTGAACTGATCGCGAGCGGGAAGCTGGCCGAGATCTTGCGCTAGGAGCGCTTTTGGAGAAGTGTTCCTGAAGGAACGCTGTGGAAAAAGTGCAGTTTTTGTCGGCGTAAGTCGTTTGTTTCGGTGGGTGGTATTGAGGATAAACGGGTTAGGCTGTGGAAAAAGTGTCTACTTTTGTGTACGTCGGAGTCTACTAAAGTGGACTTGACTGTGGGCGGCCGGGGTGAGCCGGGGCTGGGGAAGAAAACCGACATTCGCATCGAAGAAGGCAATCCTGTGCTCGTGCGGGCCATGCACGACATTGCGCTCAACGAGAATCCTGAGAACCGCAAGAAAGTTTACGAGGCGCTGCTCGGGTCCATGCTATTGGTTCCGGTTCCTGAAATTCCGGCGGACCTGAGTGGCCTCGGTCCGGGAATGCACACGGCGACCAGCAAGACGCTGATTCAGTTGCGACGGATCACTGACCGCAATCAGGTTCAAGTCACTGCTGCATTCACCGATCTTGAGGCGCTGAAAAATTGGGACCCGCACACGCCTTACCTCGGGCTCAATGCTCCGGACTTGTTTCGGCTGGTAATGGGCACTGATATTCAGGAAGTCGCGATCAATCCATTCGATCCCACACGAAAAATGATTCGACCGGGCGGACGCGTGACCCGCGCCGAACTCGAACTGCTCGCAAACGGGATTGTTCCCGGCTCACCTGCGTCGAAGACGGTGCAGTTTCAACTTAAGGCCAATGAAAAAGTTCTGATCGGGCGCCCTGCCAATCCACCGAGTCCGGCGGTGCAAGAGTTGCTGAGAAGCAAGGCCGCCTCGTTCGCGTCGATTGGCGAACTTTACGTGTTTCAGATGGCGACTCAGGCCGGATCGAGGCATACCGTGGTTGGAATCAACCTTAGTGAAGACGTTTCCAGAGAACAGCAAGAAGAAATTGCGAGGAGTCTGGGAGCCTCTGTTCAGGCGGAGCTGAAGGGCGGGCAGTCGCTGGACTTTATGTTTCTTCGGGGAGCGATGCGGGATCAGATACGGGGGCTTGGGGGGGTAATTTTCCGCAGGGAGTGAAAACCAGCTGGATTCACTTACTGCGGAGCTGCGCTCCGCTCAGACGGGCGGGGCGCCCGTCCCCACACAATCCACCCCACACAACTTCTATGCTGGTTTTGCGGCGCTGCCGTCCAATCCTAACTCTGGGGCGATTTGCTTCATGGCTGCGATGCAGAGGGCGATGTGTTCGTCGAGGTCGACGCCTAGCGCCGCGGCGCCGTTGATGATGTCGTCGCGATTTACTTTGCGGGCGAAGGCTTTGTCTTTCATTCTCTTGCGCACCGACTTCACGTCGACTTCCGCGAGCGACTTGCTGGGCTTGATGAGAGCGACGGCGGTGATGAAGCCGGCAAGCTCGTCGCAGGCGAAGAGAGCTTTTTCCATCGGCGTGTCGCGGGTGACGCCGCTGTATTCGGCGTGCGACATCACGGCGCGGCTGATGACCTCGGGCCATCCGCGCTCCTTCAGGATGGCGTTGCCTTTGTAGGGATGGTCATCGAGGCTGGGCCAGCGATCGTAGTCGAAGTCGTGGATGAGGCCGACGATGCCCCAGAGGTCTTCCTCGGATAACTCAGGTGCGCATTTTCTGGCGCAGGCGCGCATGCAGGCTTCCACCGCCAGCGCATGCTTGCGCAGGCTTTCTGATTGGGTGAACTCGGTCAGGAGTTCCCACGCGGCTTCTCTCGTGTTGAGTTCATTCATCGTTACAAATGCTCCTTGAACCGAGATGGCAGTATGTGGGCCGTATTTCGGCGACTTGGGGCTTCCATGCGTGCAATCACGATGTTACGCCAACTATCATACGGTGTCGCCAACTCCAAGGCATTCATTGACTTGCGGGTTTCGCGCAAGTAAGATTCGCGCCAATGATCGGCCAAACCATCTCGCACTACCGCATCGTCGAAAAGATTGGGGGTGGCGGGATGGGCGTGGTCTATAAGGCCGAGGACACATCACTGGGCCGCTTCGTTGCCCTCAAGTTTCTGCCCGAGGGCGTGGCTCAGGATCCGCAGGCTTTGGAACGTTTCCGCCGCGAGGCCCGCGCGGCCTCCGCGCTAAACCACCCGAATATCTGCACGATTTATGAAATCGGCGATCATGAGGGGAAGCGTTTTATCGCCATGGAGTTTCTGGATGGGATGACTCTGCGGCACCGCATTGCGGGCAGGCCGGTGGAAAGCGAAACGATTGTTTCGCTGGGTATCGAGATCGCCGACGCCCTCGATGCGGCACACGCCAAGGGGATCGTCCACCGCGACATCAAACCGGCAAACATATTCGTCACCGAGCGCGGGCACGCGAAGGTCCTCGACTTCGGCCTGGCGAAGGTCGGCGCTGGCGCCGCAGGCGGCGTTGCTTCTGCCCTACCAACAGCTACGGCGGAGGAGTTGCTGACCAGCCCTGGCAACGCAGTGGGCACAGTTGCCTACATGTCACCGGAGCAAGTGCGAGGCAAGGAGCTGGATGCCCGGACCGACCTATTCTCCTTCGGCGTGGTGCTGTATGAGATGGCCACCGGCAGTCTGCCATTTCGGGGAGATACCTCCGGGGTCATGTTCGATGCCATCCTGAATCGAGAGCCCGTCGCGCCGGTGCGGCTGAATCCCGACCTGCCCGCGAAGCTCGAAGAAATCATCCAGCGCGCGATGGAAAAAGACCGCGATCTGCGCTTCCAGCACGCGTCTGACCTGCGGGCGGAATTACAGAGGCTGAAGCGCGACAGCGGCTCAGGCCGGATGCAACTATCGCCTGCTGGAAAAGGAAAAGAAAAAGAAAAAGAGGGACAGCCGGAACCGGCGTCCCAGCCTTTTACTTCGCCAGTGGCCACGGGACAGCCACGGCCAAACGCCTACTATTATGTTCCGGCTGCACTTTTGGTGCTCGCACTGGTGACCGGAGCATTTCTCCTCTACCGTTCCTCTCGTGGCAGCCCGGCCGCGAGCAAGGAATGGACGCAGCTCACCTTCTTCACTGACTCGGCCGTTTACCCGGCTCTCTCCCCGGATGGGCGCATGTTGGCGTTCATCCGCGGAAGCAACTCATTCTTTGGGGCGGGACAAATTTACGTTAAGTTTTTGCCGGACGGCGATCCGGTTCAGCTCACGCATGACTCTCGGGCAAAGCTAAGCCCCGCATTTTCTCCGGATGGTTCACGCGTTGCATACGGCACGGGCCCTCCTTTTGACGAGTGGGAAGTGCCGGTTCTCGGCGGCGAGCCCCGCATCCTGCTGCCCAATGCGTCGTCGTTGACATGGATCGAAAATGGAAAGCGGCTGCTGTTTTCTGAGATCAAGGAGGGGTTGCACATGGTGGTTATCACCACCGATCTCGGCCGGGGGCAGAGGCGGGAGCTTTACGCGCCTCCCGGCGACCGCAGCATGGCGCATCATTCTTATCTTTCTCCGGACCGGCGATGGGTGCTGGTAGTGGAGATGGACAATCGGGGCAACATTCTGCCGTGCCGGGTGGTTCCTTTCGAGGGCGGTGGAAACCCACGAATCGTAGGTCCCGCGGATAGCACATGTATCGCGGGGGCCTGGTCGCCTGACAGCAAATGGATTTACCTGAGCGCCCGAAAGGGCGACAAATTCCAAATCTGGCGGCAGGGTTTTCCAGGCGGCGAGCCGGAGCTGGTGACTTCGGGCCCGACCTCGCAAGAAGGGATTGAGATGGCCGCGGACGGCAAGTCGTTCATTACGTCGGTTGGATCGCGAGACAGCACGGTTTGGCTCCACGACAAGGATGGGGATCACCAGATTTCCTCGGAGGGAAATGCCGTGGCACCCTCGTTCTCGGCGGATGGAAATAAGCTCTATTACTTGATGGCCAACGGCCAAACCCCTGGTTACGAACTGTGGGTCAAAAACTTGATCGGCGAAAAAGCGATCGGCGAGAAAATCGAGAAGGTCCTGCCGGGCTATACGATGGAGGGCTACTCGGTCTCTCACGACGGAAAAGAAGTCGCTTTCGCCATGAGCGATCCGACGGACCATTCCAGCATATGGGTCGCGGCCACCGACCACCGCTCCTCCCCGAAGCGCATCTCCCTCGCGGGAACTGAGACTGAGGATTCTCCTTTTTTCCTGCCCGATGGTGACCTGATTTTTCGTGCGATCGAAAGTGGGTCAAATTTCCTCTATCGCATGAAAGCCGATGGAAGCGGGCGCCAGAAGATATCCTCGCAACGCATTTTCGACGCGAAGTCGGTATCGCCGGACGGCCGTTGGGTGATTGCCAGCACGCCGGTCGCCGGCGAAGAGCACACGGCTGAGGCCACTGCGTTTGCCGTGGATGGACACGCGACGGTTCCCCTGTGCCCAGGCTACTGCTTCACGACCTGGAACACTGCCGGGACCGTCATGTTTCTTTACTTTCCGTCCCTGTTCCAAGGCACTTACCCCATGGCCGTGCAGCACGACACAGGGCTTCCGACGCTGCCGCCTTCCGGATTCAGACGATTGGAGGATTTGGCGAACGCGAAGACGACCGCCGTGATCCCTCGGCAAGTGGATTCGATCGTCAACTCATCCCTCTACGCCTACACCCAGGAGAATGCGCGCCGCAACCTCTATCGCATTCCGTTGCCGTAGCGGACGCCCTGCCAGCAGGAGTGATCCCAAATTAGTGTAATCAGATCGGCTGGACCAAAAATCCCCTCGGACTCAAAGCCGCGAATACACTTAGTAAACACCACGCGGATTCGCGGCGCATCATGGGTGATTGCCCTTGTTCTTGCGGGTTTTAGCGGCTTTCTTCCAAGTATAGGTTGGCTATTGCCGGCGTAACTTCTGGTTTCCACGCATTTTACCCTTGACATCCACAGGGGGATGACCGCAGATTGGGCACTGCACTTGGAACCATTCCCCCGAATCGGGTTCCGGTGTTTGTCAGGAAGGCCCGCTCTGGCCCTCCCACAACTCGATGGCCACGACTCTTACCCCGGTAGATTCTAGGGAAGTCGTTCGATGCGATCACTGCCTGCTGGTTCAGTTTCGCACCACCAATAACAATTGCCGACGTTGCCACGCTTCCATGGATGAGGAGCCTGAGCCAGAGCCGATTATGGCTGCGCCGCCGGTGATGATGGCGGTGGCTGGAAACGGCCGCGGGCATCTGAACCTGGCGACGTCGATCCGCTCGCTGCGCCTGCGCAACGGGCTCAGCCAGCGGCAACTGGCGGGGCGCATGTCCGTGCCCCGAACCTACGTTTCTAAAATTGAAAATGAAAAAGCCACGCCCACGCTGTCTTCCCTGGAGCGGTTGGCGCGCGCACTGGAGGTGACCGTGCCCGAACTGCTTAGCGGCGGAGAAAAGAGCCGTCAGGATGAAATCAGCGAACTGGTGAAAGATCAGTTTGTCGCCGAGATTCTGCCGTTTGTCTCGCAGCTGAATGGGATGCAGATGTCGAGCATCCTGATGCAGGTGCGGGATTTGACGGTGCGGCCGAGACGCAGCGCGTAGGAATCTGGCGGGGGATCCTTCGCCAGAAGGCTCCTGCTTCGCTCACGCCTTCTAAACGGCTCAAGTTTACTCCGGGCAACCAGCCAACTCGATGCCGGGACCATCCTCTGGTCCCGGCTTTTTTGTTTTTGGAGGAGCGGACGGGACCCCACGAGGGGCTCATGAATCTCCGGTACATCGATTGACATCTATCTGTCATGAGTTTCGAACAAACTGAAGTAGATCCTTCCCCGTTGCTGGATGGTCCTCAGGTCGCAGGCTGGAACGCTGAGTCTGCCGCTGTGCGGCACGACCCTGTCGACGACCTCTCTCTACTTGATGCTTACTCGAATGCCGTCACGCGAGCGGTGGAGCGCATCAGCCCGTCGGTAGTGAATATAGAAGTGTATCAATCTGTGCCCGATACCGGTCGCGCGCGCTCAGGCGAGCCGCAAAATCAAAATCAAAATAAAGAACGGCGCGGCGGAGGGTCGGGATTTATTTTCACCCCCGATGGCCTGATCCTGACCAACAGCCACGTGGTGCACGACGCCAAGCGCATCGAGGTCACGATGTCCGATGGGCGGCGCATGCCGGCCACGGCGATCGGAGACGATCCCGCGAGCGACCTAGCGGTGATCCGCATCGAGAAGCCGCGTGTCGAGGAACCCGGCTTGACTGCCGCCGCGCTGGGCGATTCGCAGCAACTGCGCGTGGGGCAGGTGGTGATTGCGATTGGCGCGCCTTACGGGTTTCAGTCGACGGTGACGGCGGGCGTGGTAAGCGCGCTGGGACGGTCGCTGCGGTCGTATTCGGGGCGGCTGATTGATGACGTGATCCAGACCGACGCGGCGCTCAACCCGGGGAATTCCGGCGGGCCGCTGGTCGATTCCGCCGGGCGGGTTGTGGGAGTGAATACCGCAACCATTCTGCCGGCGCAGGGGATTTGTTTCGCCATTGGGATCAACACGGCCAAGTTTGTGGCCAGCCGCCTGCTGCGCGACGGACGCATCCGGCGCAGTTTCATTGGCGTTTCCGCGCAGACCACACCGGTGCACCGGCGCGTGGTGCGCTTTTACGATCTGCCGAAGGAGACGGGCGTGGTGGTGATCTCGGTGGAGGAGAACAGTCCGGCGAAGCGTGCGGGATTGCGCGAGGGTGACGTGATCGTGGCGCTGGAAGGTCACCCGGTGGCCGGCGTGGACGACCTGCATCGCGTGCTCACAGACGTGCGCGTCGGCGTGAGCTGCTCGCTGACGGTGCTGCGCTGGACGGAGAAGCTGGAGCTGAGAGTGGTGCCGGAAGAGGCGAGGTAGGGTTGTGTGGCGCGGGCACTCTTGCCCGCGAACTCTAACCAGCAGCAAAGCGAATCAGTCTGTCCCGACCATGTGGGGACGGCCGCCGTTGGCTGTCCGTAGGAGCGAAGCTCCCATCTTCGGCCCCGACCGATCAGATCCACCGAGCGATCTCGCCGCTGCCGGCGTTTCGCGGGCAAGAGTGCCCGCGCCACACAACCTTCGCAAATATTCTCTGTCACCGCTCGTGTCATTGCTTCCCCTTCCCTCCTGTGTTAGCCTCATTTCGAGGGGATCACTTTGCAGGACAAAGTACCTGCTGGCCTGGATCGCAAGGAGACGGGACTCTACCGTCAGCTGGATCCGGGGCGGCTTCCGAAACACATCGCCATCATCATGGACGGCAACGGGCGCTGGGCCAAACGCCGCCACCTGCCGCGCGTGGCCGGACATCGCGCCGGGGTGGCGGCAGTGCGGTCCACGGTGGAGACGGCGGCGCGTATTGGGATTGGGGCGCTTACGCTTTATGCGTTTTCCGAGGAGAACTGGAAGAAGCGTCCGAAGAGCGAAGTGGATTTTCTGATGCGCCTGCTCAGCCGCTATTTGAAAGCGGAAGTGCCTACTCTGAACAAGAACAACATTCGCCTGGAATATATCGGGCGGCAGCAGGAACTACCGGACGATGTGCAGGAGCGCATGGCCTGGGCGCGGGAGAACACAGCGCGCAATTCCGGCATGGTGCTGACGCTGGCGCTCAACTACAGCGCGCGCAGCGAACTGGTGGACGCGTTCCGCTCCATGGTGCATGCGGCTTCGCAGAATGGCGGCATCGAGCATTTGCAGATTGACGAAGAGATGGTGGGGCGGCATCTTTACACCAGCCATCTGCCTGATCCGGACCTGGTGGTGCGCACCAGCGGTGAGATGCGGCTGAGTAATTTTCTGCTGTGGCAACTGGCGTATGCCGAGATTTATGTGACGCCTGTCCTGTGGCCGGATTTCCGCGGAGCGCATCTGATCGAGGGGATCGCCGAGTATCAGAAGCGCGAGCGACGGTACGGCGGGCTGAATGGCGATGGGCACGGGCCGGAAGCTTCTTCGGCGCCGCGAAGATCTTAACCACAGGGGACACAGAGGAACACAGGGGGAAACAAAGACCTCTGTGATTCTCTGTGACCTCTGTGGTTTAAATTTTGGATTCGTGCCAATATCGTAGCGGCTGCGGCTGAGGCCACGGTCATTGCGAGTCCCTCACTTCCCTTGCTAAAACGCATTGCGACTGCGGTTGTTCTGATTCCGATTGTGCTGGCGCTGATCCTGCGGGCGCCGGTTCCGGTGCTGGCCGTGGTGGCGGGCGCGGTGGCGCTGGCCACGATTCACGAATTCCTCAAGCTGACGGAATCTTACGGAGTGCAGCCGATGCGGCTGCCGACCTATATTTTTTCGGGATTGTTTTTTCTGCTGCTGGCGTGGAATCCGGGGAACGCAAGTCCTCTGAACGCCATGGTGATTTTTATCTTTGCCACCGGGGTCGCGGCAGCGCTCGCTCCGTTTATTTTTCTGAGCATAGGGATGCGGCGCGCCGATCTGCGCACAGGATATCCGGCAGCGGCGGCGGCGGCCTTTGCATTCACTTACATCGCGCTGCCCATGGGGATGCTGGTGCTGCTGCGGCAGCTGTGGGCAGGGGCGTTTTATCTGCTGTATCTGCTTCTGGTGGTTTGGGCGGGGGACATTCTCGCCTATTTCGTGGGCAAGTCGATCGGGCGGCACTTGATGGCCCCGCGCATCAGTCCTAAAAAAACCTGGGAGGGCGCGGCCGCTTCCCTTCTGGCGAGTGTCGGCGTGGGCTGGCTGATGTTCGGGCATGCCGAAAAGATCAGTTCGGCACTGTTGAGTTGGGGGCTGATCGCGCGGCGCGATGGCTTGTTCGGCTTGGAAATACCTGCCATGGCCCCAGTAATTCTGCTCACGATTGTACTGAATATCGCCGCGCAGCTTGGCGATCTGGTCGAATCTCTGATCAAGCGCGGGGCGGACGTGAAAGATTCCGGGGCGCTGCTTCCCGGCCACGGCGGGATGCTCGACCGTATCGATGCGCTGCTGTTTGCGGCTCCGGTGCTGTGGTGTTATGCGGCCTGGCGGGTGATGCAGTAGCTTTATATGGCCGACCTACCTGAACATCCCCCTCTCAAACCTCTTCACCTCGAAAGTTCTCTGAATGCAGGCAAGCTTGCGAAGTTCGAGCGGTTTTCAACCGATGTTCTACTGGCCTCGTTAGTGCCCGGGCTGGAAGGTTCCCTGAAAACGCGGCCGGATGGAACTATACTGGATGGACATCATCGGGTTCACATTCTTCGCCGACGAGGCGTGGATGTTGACGGGCTTTCCCGGGAAGTCGTCGTAAAGGATCAAGAGTAGATGCGGAAGGAACTCTATTGGCTCGATGGGCCGTGGCCGGGAAAGCTGGCAGTGGCTGCCCGTCCGCGTGGGGGAGACTGGCTGAAGGATGACCTCGCCAGCTGGAAGCGCGCGAGAATTGACACGGTGCTTTCGCTACTCACACCGGAAGAAGAACTAGACCTGGATCTTCGCGATGAGGCGGCCGAGGCTAAAGCCCGCGGAATGGAATTTGCGTCATTTCCGATCCCAGATCGCCAGGTCCCACGTTCGGAAGCGAAGTGGTCCGAGGTTTTAGAAACGACGAGCCGCACTCTGCTGGAGGGCAAGAACGTGCTAGTACATTGCCGTCAGGGAATCGGGCGCAGCGGATTGGTGGCGGCTTGTCTGCTGGTCAGGAACGGGATGAGTCCCGGCGCAGCGGTGGAATCGGTCTCCGCGGCGCGTGGGGTCTCTGTGCCGGAAACGGCAGAACAACGGGATTGGATTGACCACTACGCAGCGGCGTTGTCGAGCACGAAATGACCGAGCACGAAATGAGTATGAAACGCATCGCCATCCTCGGTTCGACCGGCTCGATCGGCCGCAGCACGCTCAGTGTGGCAGAGTCGTATCCTGACCGTTTTCAGATTGTGGCGCTGGCGGCCGGGTCGAACCTGGAAGCGGCGTTGGCGCAGGCGCTACTCTGGAAGCCGCGGGTGATTTCGATGGCTTCCGAGGCCGACGCTGACACTCTTCGGGCACGCCTAAAGAAAAACGGCTTGGGCCAGATCGAAGTGGTTCACGGCGCGGCGGGCGCGATCAGAGTGGCGACGCATTCCGAGGTCGATTTCGTGGTCAGTGCGATCGTGGGGGTTGCCGGACTTGAGGCGACGTACGAGGCGGTTCGCGCCGGCAAGGCTGTTGGGTTGGCCAATAAAGAATGCCTGGTCGCCGCGGGAGAACTGATCACTGCCGAGGCGCGCCGGCAGGGCAAGCCGCTGCTGCCCATCGACAGTGAGCATAATGCAGTGCATCAATGCCTGCGCGGCGGGCGCATGGAGGAAGTGGAGCGCATCTGGCTCACCGCTTCGGGCGGGCCGTTCCTGAACACGCCGCGCGCGGAGTTCGATTCCATCACCGTGGAGCAGGCGCTGAACCATCCCACGTGGAAGATGGGACGGCGCATCACCATCGATTCAGCGACGCTGATGAACAAAGGCTTCGAGGTGATTGAAGCCTGCCGGCTGTTTAACCTGCCGCCAGGCAAAGTGGAAGTGATCGTGCACCCGCAGTCGACGATTCATTCCATGGTCGAGTTCGTCGACGGCAGCATCCTGGCGCAATTTTCGGTCACGGACATGCGCCTGCCGATCCTTTACGCGTTAACATATCCTGAGCGGATTCAATCGGATATGCGCTTTGCGGTCAGTGACTTGCGTCATCTGGACTTCAGCCCCCCGGACATGAGTAAATTTCCTTGTCTGCGGCTCGCCTATGAGGCGGCCGAGGCCGGCGGCGCCAAGACGGTTGCGCTGAATGCCGCCGACGAAGTGGCTGTGGCTGCGTTTCTGGAAGGCGCCATCCGGTTTAATGACATTCCCAGGATCATCGAGGACGTGCTCTCGCGAACAAATAGTGGATCCCCGGAGTCTATTGGGGATGTGCTTAAGGCCGACGCCGAGGCCCGCCGATGTGCGCAGGAGCGAGTCACGGACCTTTGTGGGAAAGATTCGAAGAATATTGTGTCGTCCCGGGCAACGTCTTTTGTGTGATTTTGGAATCTAAAGGGTTGGAAAGTACGTATCTCTACTATGCCTGAGTTTCTTAGTCCGCTCGCTTATCTCTACGTTATCCCAGTTCTGGGGTTCATGATCCTGATCCACGAGTTCGGCCACTACGCCGTGGCCAAGCTGCTGGGGGTTCGGGTCGAAGTGTTTTCGATTGGTTTCGGCAAACGGCTGATCGGCTTCCGCAAGGGAGACACCGATTACCGCATCGCCGCGCTCCCGCTCGGCGGCTACGTCAAGATGAGCGGCGAGAACCCGATGGATGAGCGCACCGACGATCCCGGTGAGTTCATGAACCATCCGCGGTGGCACCGTTTCCTGATCGCCATTGCCGGACCGACCATGAATGTCCTGCTGGCCATATTTCTTCTGACCACGGTCTACATGGTGCATTACGAGTATCCCGTCTACATGGACAAGGCAGCCGTGATCGACGGCGTGCGTAAGGATTCCGCCGCCGCACGGGCCGGCATCGAGCCCGGCGACCGCGTGGTGAAGATTGACGGCATCACGAACCCCACGTGGGAACAACTGGCGCCGAGGGTTTTCATCAGTCCGAATCAGCCGATTGCCATCACCATCCAGCGCGGGAATCAGCTGCTGGAAAAGACCATCGTGCCCAAGCCGATCACCACCTCGGAAGTGGGATCGGCGGGTTGGTATCCCGCCGAGCCCGTCATCATCGGGCGTCTTGAGAAAGATATGCCTGCCATCAAGGCGGGATTGAAAGAGAATGACAAAGTTATCGGCATGAACGGCAAGCCGCTGGTTTCGATTGACGAGATGATCGAGCGGCTGCAGGATACGAAAGATCAGCCGGTCGATCTTACCGTTGTCCGGGGAAACCAGACTCTGAATTTCCGGATGCAGGCTGTGCTTTCGAACACCGAAGATCCAAAAGAGCAGCGTTACCGGCTGGGCTTCCTGAACCAGGAAGAAACCAAGGTGACGAAGCTGCCGTTTTCGCAGGCGTTGCAGCTCTCGCTCGAAGAAAATAAAAAATATTCGCTTCTGCTGCTCGAGCTAGCGAAGAAAATCGTGCAACGCAAGATTTCGCTGAAGGCCGTTTCCGGTCCCATCGGCATCGCCCAGGAAACCGCTTACCAGGCGCAGCAAAAGGGCTGGACACCGCTGATGGGCCTGACCGCAGGCATCAGCCTGAACCTGGGCATTTTCAACCTGCTGCCGATTCCTATTCTCGATGGCGGCGTGATCATGTTCCTGCTGATCGAAGGCCTGATGCGCCGCGACATCAGCCTGCGCATCAAGGAACGCATCTACCAGACGGCGTTTGTGTTCCTGGTGCTGTTTGCCCTGATGGTGATTTATAACGACATCATGAAGACGATTCCGGGCCTGGCGGACCGGCTGCCGTGACCTCGCTCTGACCTTCGTAAATATTTTTCGCTTCAGGGAGCCGAAATTTGGCTCCCTTTTTGTTGCTTGATTTTCCTTCCTGCTGAGATACAATGTATCTCAGAGGGACTCGTTATGCCAGCCACGGAAATGGTTCACATTCGCATCGATAAACGCGTCAAGGCGCGAGCGACCAAGGCGCTTTCGGCGATGGGCTTATCCGTCTCGGACGCGGTAAGAGTTTTGTTGACCCGCGTGGCGACGGAGAAGGCGCTGCCGTTTGAGGTCAAGGTTCCGAATGCCGCCACTGCGGCAGCTATACGGGAAGCGCGTGCGGGCGGGCTGGCCTCGTTCCACAAAGTCTCCGACCTGATGGCCGACCTGAATGCGGAGGATTGAATACACCACCGCGTTCCGGCGCGATTTCAAGCGCGAAAAGAAGGGTCAGCATCGACGCGATGTCGATTCCCTTGTATCTACCGCAGTCTTGTTGCTGGCCGAAAACAAACCGCTTTCCGAGAAGAACCGTGACCATGGATTGGGCGGAGATTGGGCCAACTGCCGCGAATGCCATCTCAAGCCGGACTTGCTGCTGATTTATCGCAAGCCGGACGCGGAGGTTCTGCAGTTAGTGCGCATGGGATCGCACAGTGAACTTTTCGGTTGATCACGGAGAGATACAAAGTTGCGAAATTCGCAACTTGTATCCGTCGCTGTTCTCTCGCGAACCTGCCGTTACTTGGCAGCTTCCTGTGCGATCCATTTGTCCGTGCGCGTCTCCAGAAGATCGAGCGGGAGGGTTCCGCCGTCGAGTATCTCGTCGTGGAATTTGCGGATGTCAAACTTGGGCCCCAATTCTTTTCGGGCGCGTTCGCGGAGTTCTCGAATTTTGAGCTGGCCGAGCTTGTAGCCGAGGGCTTGCGCGGGCCACGCGATGTAGCGGTCCGTCTCCGACTGGATGGTGGGCTCGTCGACCGCACCCGATTTGCGGAAGAAATCCACCACTTGATCGCGCGTCCATCCCTGGGAGTGAATTCCGGTATCGACGACCAGACGTACGGCACGGAAGAGTTCCGAGGACAATCGACCGTAGTCTGAGACTGGGTCCTGGTAGAAGCCGACCTCTTTGCCAAGTTCCTCCGCGTACAGTGCCCAGCCTTCGGTGTAGGCAGTGAAACCGAGACCGTGAAGCCGGAACTTGGGCAGTCCGTTGAGTTGCTGCTGCACGGATAGCTGCATGTGATGTCCGGGAATGCCCTCGTGGTAAGCGATCGCCTCGTCGTCGATGAGCGAGCGATCAGCGAAGTTGGAAGTGGCGACCACCACGCGTCCGGGGCGCTTGCCATCGGGTGTTCCGGTGACGTAATGGGTTGCGGCGGCGGCCTGGAAGGCGGGTATCGCTTCCACGGTGACTGGCGACTTGGGAAGCAGGGTGAATAACGCCGGGAGCTTAGGCTCCATCTGGGCGATGTAGTGGCGGAAGTCCTCCAGAATCTGCTCCGCAGATGTGGGGACGTACTTGGGATTGTTCTTGAGGGACGCGCGGAACGAAGCGAGATCGGCGAAGCCTGCCTTGTTCGCGACAACCGTCATCTCGGCCTGAATGCGGTCCATCTCGCGCAGACCGAGTTGATGTATCTCATCCGCCGTCATGTGCGTGGTGGTGCGGGCGTAGATGGCGTTTTGATAACGCCTCTGGCCGTCAGGCAGAGAAGTGACCGCGAGGGTGGTGCGGCCTTGAGGCGCGTATTCCGTGCGCAGGAAAGTGGCGAAAGTTTTGTAGGCGGGGATCACTTCAGCGTTGATGCTGTCGGTAATCTGCTGGGTCAGGCGCTTTTGCTCCTCAGTGGAGATATCCGCGGGATATTTTTTTGTCGGCCGGAGCAAAGGATCGGCATCGATAATGCCCTGACACTGGATGGGGAGCTTCTCAAGGAGAAACCGGACAGGCATGAGCTTGTCCTTCATGCCGGCGCGAAGGACTTCGGTGGTCTGGCTAAGGACTCGTGGGATCTGGTGCAACCGGGCGATGTAGTCCTCGTAGTGCTTGACGGAATCAAAGGGGGCCGAAAACGGTAGATCGGCAAGGCCGGTATGGACGCCGTTCTGCTGGTTGATGGGCATCTCGTACTCTTTGAGGTCGTAGTCGGCGATACGCTGCTGCAGGATACGAACGAGCAGGTCGTGAGAGAGTTGGTCCGGCTCGGAGAAGGAAGTGGTCGGGATGGCCTCGAGACGGGCCAGGAAGGCCTCGTCGGCCTGGTGGCGCTGGGCGACGGCGGCGAGTGAGTAGTCGGCCAGCTTGTCGTTGTAGCGATAGTCGCCATAGGCGGTGGCGCGCTCGGGGAAGTTGCGCAGATCGGTCTCGTATTGCTCTTCGAAAAGAGCGTTTTGAGCACTCAGCCGCTCGGCAACTGGACTCAGGTTTTGAGCGAAGACGGATCCCGCTATGGCGGTCAGGAAAAACAGGCAGTGGTAGAGGCGCATGATGTGTGCAGGGTACCAGAACGAGCGAAGTAACGGGCGTTCGTCTCGTTGTTTCGTAGCAAGAGGCATGCCGTAACGAACCAATAGGGATGCGGGCTTTAAACTCTGAGGCTTCGCTTGTATCCCGCCCTCACTCGTGGCGCAACGCAGTCATCGGATCAATTCGCGACGCCCTCCGCGCCGGCACGTAGCCCGCGAGCAGCGCCGCACCCAGCAGAATCACGACTGCCAGTGTCAGCGCCAGAGGATCATTCGGCTTCATTCCGAATAGAAGCGATTCCACGAACCTGGATGTACCCAATGCCGCCGGCACACTGATCGCCAGCCCCACTACCACCAGTACAAACACCTCACCCAACACAGCGCGGACGACGGCGCCACGCTGCGCACCGAGCGCCATGCGAATCCCAATCTCGCCGGTGCGGCGGGCCAGGGTATAGGACATAGTGCCGTAGAGGCCAACGCAGGCGATGGTCAGCGCGAGCATCGCGAAAGCCGAGCACAGGTCGGCAAGCATGATCTCCTGGTGGATCTGGTCGTTAATCTCTCCGGTCTGGGTTCTTACGTCAGACACCGCCAAGCGTCCGTCGGCCTGGCGAACGATTTCGCGCACGGAATTGACATAGGCAAGCGGATCGCCCGTGGTTCGCAGCACGTAGGTCATTTCGTTCGGCTGCGGATAGCCTTGGTCATATGGGATGTACACCACGGGCGGAATTTCCCGCTTCAGGCGGCCGTAGCGGGCGTCTTTCGGATACACCGACGATCTCCATATCGCGCTCGCGAGTCTTTTCTTCGTCGTCCTTCCACAACATCACGTGGCGGCCTATCGGATTCTGGCCGGGAAAATTTATCCTGGCGAATCGTTCGTTGATTAATGCAACCATTGGGGAGCCGGAATGGTCGCGCGCTTCGATGTCGCGGCCAGCCAGGATCGGGATTTGCATCGTGCTCATGAAATCTGGTCCGACGGTGATGTAAAAAGTCTCCGGGAGCGGGGGCAAGCCAGGCAAGCTGATGGGCATTGAGCTTTCGCCTGCGATGAGGGAGCCCTCCGCCAGGCTGGCCTTGCGCACCCCGGGAATCGTGGCGAGACGTTCGCGCAGATGGCCATAGAAATCGGTAATCTCCGGCTCGTGATGGCCGGCTTGCCGGGCGTTCAACTGGAACAGCAGAAGGTTCTCGCGATTGAATCCGAGTTCTACCGCCTGCAGATTCGAAAGCGTGCGCAGGAAGAGTCCGGCCGCGACCAGCATGAGCAAAGAAAGCGCAATCTGACCGACCAGCAGAATTTGACTGACGCCGACTCGACCGAGACCGATGCGCGAAAAAGAATCGCGAGCGCGAGGCTGGCTGGCTCGTAATTCCTTTAGCGCCGAGACAAGGTCGAGACGCGTGGACTGCATCGCCGGTGCGAGGCCGAACAATACACCGGTTAGCACCGAAAGCGCCGCGGCCACGCCGAGCACGTGCCAGTTCAATTCGGCGTGCAACGTGGCATTTCCCGGGCCGCCTGCCAGCAACAGAGTGAGAAAGCGAATTCCCCACACTGCGAAGACCACGCCCAATGCGCCGCCCAGCGAGGCCAGCAGAATGCTTTCAGTGAGCAGTTGCCGGATTACGCGCAGCCGGCCCGCGCCCACACTCATGCGCAGCGCGATTTCACGCTTGCGCGTGGCAGCGCAAGCCAGCAGCAGATTGGCAACGTTCGAGCACGCGATCGCGAGAATCAAAGCGACCAGCGTCATCAACACGTAAAGCGGTTTCGAGAACTGGCGACGCAGGGTATCCAGCCCGGTCGCACCTTCCTTGACCACAAGCGTGGGAAGATTCGCCCGCTGCCGGTCGTTGCGAGCGGAGGTCGCCACCCATTGCTGAAATCGCGGGGCCATCGCGGACTGCGCCTGCGCAAGACTGACTCCGGGGCGCAGGCGGGCCATGATTTCGACCCAATAATAGCGATTGTCGAGATAGTCTGCCGGTCGGAATCCGAATGTGTCGCCGGCTCCGAGCAGGAGGTTGGCATGCATCGGGAGGTAGACGTCGGAAACGGTGGCGGGATCGACGCCAAAGAATTCTGGCGGTGTGACTCCAACCACGGTGAACGACAGATTGTTGATGAGAATGGATTGCCCGGCGGCGTTGGCAGATCCACCGAAATATTTTTCGCTGAACGCGTGGCTGACCACGGCGACCGCGGCCGCTCCCGTGCGATCGTCGTCGGGAATGATAAGCCGCCCCGCGGCAGGTTGAACAGCCAGGCCCCGAAAGTAGCCTCCGGATACCAATTCGCCGCTGACGATCTCACCGTGGCCGTTAATCGCCACGTTCATGGCTCGGACTTCCCGGGTGTGGCAGTAGGCGAACACATCGGAGAAAACGGCGTCTTTCCTTTGGGCTTCACTGTTTTGAGCTTCACTGTTTTGGAAGAGCTCGAAAGCCGGATAGGGAAAAATGCCGCCCGCGGATACCTGCCCGGGATCTTCATACGTGGTGCCGCTCATCGACTCCATGACGGAATCTCTCCGTGAGGCCTTGGAGTGCCAGTTCAAGACGACCAATGACGCGGGATCCGATACCGGCAACGAACGCAGCAGGAGCGAGTCGAGAAAGCTGTAGATAGCAGTGTTCGCGCCGATGCCAAGCGCCATCACCAACACCGCGACGATGCTGAACCCCGGGGTCTTTGCC
This sequence comes from uncultured Acidobacteriaceae bacterium, assembly GCA_963846245.1. GTDB lineage: Bacteria > Acidobacteriota > Terriglobia > Terriglobales > Acidobacteriaceae > Sulfotelmatobacter. The sequence continues at coordinate 363,936 of CAWJVI010000004.1, forward strand.
AGAGTGCGCGCGGCGTAGCGAAGATCGCGCCAGGTATCTTCCAGCCACGCGACGCGATTCGTTTCCCAGACCGTGTCGCGGATGCGCAGCGGGTTGCCCAATTTCAAATAAGCTTGCCTGCGCGCTTCTTCCGGGCTCATTCCACGCGCCAGGTTGTCGTCGATCTCGTGCGCTAAATGGGAGTCGAGCTCATGCGCCAACTCCTCATCTCTCTTGGACCTTCGGAAGAATCGCCAGAGGCTCACGGTAGTTTTCTCCTGCTATTCGGCAGCTTCGCCCTATTTGGCGGCTCCCGCTAAAACGCGGCCGATGGCTGCGACCACTTGCCGCCAACGGTTGGTCTCTGCGGTCAGTTGCTTTTTTCCGGAGGCCGTCAGCTTGTAATACTTTGCTTTGCGGTTGTTTTCACTCACTCCCCAGTAGGAAGTGACCCAGCCCCGATCCTCGAGCCGGTGCAAACCCGGATAGAGTGATCCCTGCTCCACCTCGAGCACGTTCTCCGACGTGCGCTCGATGACGTGCGCGATGGTATGGCCGTGCGCCGGCCCCGTCACCAGAGTTCGCAGGATCAGCATATCCAGCGTGCCCTGCACCATCTCTCCGTTTGCCTGCCGGTTGTCGGCCATATGTCTTGAACCCCTCGGTATTCGACTCGAACGTCTTCCACTCGTCTTCCACTCGACCGTCTATGGGAGGACAGCATACACCACTCGAACGTCTATGGGAAGCAGTTTTTGACGTCCGCAATCGCACCAGCCTTCTTGTCATCCTGAGGCCCGCGCCTTTTGCTCCGCTTCAGGATGACAGGCAGTATCCGGGAACTACACACCTGCCAGGCAAGGTATAGAACTCGAACTCGCGGTTTCCGCATGGTAAAATAGAGCTTCCCATGTCGATGATTCCACGCAGAAAGACCGTTACCGTTGTCGTTGGCGGCGTCCGAGTCGGCTCCGATGCACCAATCGTGGTGCAGTCGATGACCAATACCGATACGGCCGATATTCCTGGCACCGTGCAGCAGTGTGCCGCTCTGGCTCGCGCCGGGTCCGAACTGGTTCGCGTCACCGTGAACAATGACGACGCTGCGGCGGCCGTTCCCCATATCGTCGAACAGCTCGACAAGCAGGGTTTGCGCGTTCCCATCATTGGCGATTTTCACTACAACGGCCACGTGCTGCTCACCAAGTATCCTGAATGCGCGCGCGATCTCGCGAAGTACCGCATCAACCCGGGCAACGCCAGCATTGGAAAGACGGGCGATTCCAACTTCCGCACCATGATTGAAGTTGCCGTGAAGTATGAAAAGCCGGTGCGCATCGGCGTGAATTGGGGCTCGCTCGATCAGACGCTGCTGACCCGCATGATGGACGAAAATTCCGCGCTCGCCGAGCCCAAAGACGCCCGCGAAGTCACCATGGAAGCGATGGTAGTAAGCGCGCTGAATTCCGCCGACCTCGCGCAAAAATTCGGCCTGCGTCCCGATCAGATTATTCTCAGCGCGAAAGTCAGCGGCGTGCAGGATTTGATCGACGTCTACCGCGCGCTGGCCGCGCGCTGCAACTATCCGCTGCATCTCGGCCTCACCGAAGCGGGCATGGGCGCAAAGGGCGTCGTTGCATCGGCCGCGGCGATGGGCGTGGTGCTGCAGGAAGGCATCGGCGATACCATCCGCGTTTCGCTGACCCCGGCTCCGAACGGCGACCGCACCGAAGAAGTTCGTGTGGCCCAGCAGATTCTGCAGTCCATGGGCATTCGCAGCTTCACGCCGCAAGTCACGGCCTGCCCCGGCTGCGGACGCACCACCAGCACTTTCTTCCAGGAAATGGCCGAGCAAATCCAGACCTACCTGCGCGACCAGATGCCCACGTGGAAGGGCCGCTACGTTGGTGTGGAAGAGATGAAACTGGCCGTCATGGGCTGCGTGGTCAACGGCCCCGGCGAATCAAAGCACGCCAACATCGGCATCTCTCTGCCGGGAACGTTCGAGGAGCCCAAGGCTCCGGTCTACGTGGATGGACGCCTGTTCACCACGCTGAAGGGCGACCGCATCGTCCCCGAGTTCATCGAAATTCTCGACGAGTATGTCGACTCGCACTATGCCGCGAGGCAAGCGGTTAAAGAAGAAGTTCCCGCCCGAGTCTGACTTCTCCCTCGGATTGTCATCCTGAGCGCAGCGAGACGGTTCGCGAAGCGAACCGGCTTGCGGAGTCGAAGGATCCCTATCAGCTCTACTGCCGTGTCAAGACTGCGTCCTTGAGGCGCCGACTTATGTCGTCGAGCGACGACTGCAAATCTTAGCCTGCCCGCGTCCCACTAAGCTGCGAGGGATCCTTCGACTGCGACCAGTCTTCGCTCAGGATGACAATGCTAGTGTGTTACTGCCCGCGGAACAGCAAGATCGGGTTCTGCTGCGGCAAAGAGTTCGATGGGGTGCCGATGCCGAACGGCGTCGCCAGATCAAGCACCAGCGTATCGTCAGGAATGTTTTGTCCCGGGTTGTTGGTGTTGCCGTCCGTGGTGTTGATGATGGCAACGGACCCGGCATCGCAAACGCTGACGTAGACACGAGTGCTGTCGGCCGACGCGACCGCAGACACGCGGAAGCGCGTGGCGAAGCGAGAGATCGGTCCCGACGACGGAGTCGGCGTCACCGGCACCAGCCCCGGAGTGTAGAGGCCGCTTGCGCTTGGCAGGCAGTTCGCCACCTCGGCGGCGACCGCCATTTCCCCGGAGGGAGCCGTGAGAGCCGAAATCTGGCTTGTCATCGCCATCGACAGCGCGTCCAGCACCGTCACCGAAGCAGCCACATAACACGCCGGAGCCGAAGTCGGCGATGTCGGAGTGGTGAAGTTCGGGTCCGTGCAGACCGGGTTCGGGGGTGGGGGCGGGGCCTGGACCTCCGAGGCCGGGACCAGCTGATAGCTTGCGATATATGCTTCCGTGCCATCAGGCAGGGCTGCTACCGACGTGGGACACGGATTCACGCATGAGGGATAGTTTCCGGTTGCGCCGCTCCCCAGCACAATCGAGTTCAGCAGCAACGGCAGGCTGCCCGCGACCGAAAAAATATAGGTAGTGCTGTTATTTGGATTGGTCACGTAAAGCCGGTTCAAATTCGGGTCGTATAAAACATAGTTCGCTCCCACTCCAACAGACACACTCCCGATCACCGTATCCGTCGCCGCATTGATAGTCCAGAGCTGGCCATCGCCCTGGCTCAGCACATAGACCTGCTGGCCATCGCCGCGCGCCGTCACCCACACCGGCGAGGTCCCGGAGAATCCAGCAACCGTCCCCGTAGTCGTAGTAGGCGTCATATCCACGGTGTAGAGGCTGGCGATCGTGTTGTTCCCCTGATTCAGTACGTAGAGCTTGTTGCCGTTAGGAGTCTGCACCTGGTCCATCGCCACCGGATGCGACAGGACGATTGGAGGAGACGTAGACGACCCAGGCGCCGCGTAAACGATCTGGGTGATAACACTGTTCGTCGCGTTGACCACAGCGATCGAATCGGTACTGTTGATGTTACAGCCTGGCAACAGGTTCTCCACGCCGTAATTGGCCACGTAAACCGTCGTATTCTGCGAGGCCGCAACAAAATCCGGCAGGTAGGGGCAGAACAGGGCCGGTGAGTTGGGGGAGTTGGATTCGGAATAAGGTTGGGATAGCTGACCACGGTGGCGGCCCCGATGCCGCTCGTCGAGCTCGATTGCGTAGACGGGACGAACGAAGAAATCGCGTCCAGCCCGGTAGGGCATGGTGCGGGAGGCGCGCAGGGAAGCAGAGCAAGGGCGCTGCCTGCGCTGGCCACAAACACTCGGCTGAAATTAGGCAGACTGGCGGCGTGCGTCGGATTGGAGCCGCTCACAGTTCCATCCACCAGGGTGGCAATTCCCAGGTCCGTGTCGCCGCCCACGTCGATCTGCATCGCCGAACCGGGGCCGTAGACCAGCGTCGGGCTTGGGTCCAGCCCGTAATAGGCATTGGTGTTCAGGGAAAACACGGCGTGAAAATCGCCGGGATTCGGAGGAATATTGTTGATGGGAATCACCACCGGGCGATAGATCTGGCCGCAAGCCACGCAAATCAGCATCGCTAGAAAAGCTGCCGCCGTCCAGCCCTTATTTCGAAAACTCATCAGCACCCCGGAGAGATAATTTCTAATTTCAAATTTCTAATCTCAAGAGATCAGGCGAAGCGATCATTGTAAACATTGGCGGCGATCCGCGCAAAAGAGCGGGCTTCGGGCTTCGGCTTTCGGCTTCAGAACGCAGACTTCAGATTTCAGATTTCAGAAATGGATGCGCTACAAGTACGGCGAGATGCCTTGGCTGCAGTTCGGCAGGGCTGGGCCGATCATGGGAATCGAATTTGGAAGAGGGATCGGGGATCGTGGAGCCCCGGACGCCCTCGTCCGCGGTGCTGAAGCCCGAAAGCCGCAGCCCGAAGCCCGCTTCTACCGTCCCCGGCGCGACTTCGTGGCGGCGGGAGCTTCCTCGCCCGCGGTGGCTGCGGGCTTTTTCTTGCCTTCCATTTGCGCCAGGCTCAGTTTCAATGCGGCCATCAGATCGACCACCGGGGCCAACTTCTTGGGCTGCTCCACTTCGGCTACTTCGCCGCCTTCGAGCTTGGTCTCAATCAGCTTCTTCAAATTTTCCTGGAAGTTGTCTTTGTACTTCTCGGGATTCCATTCGTCGGCCAGCGCTTCGATCAGTTGGTGCGCCACTTTCACTTCTGCGTCTTTCAACTCGACATCGGGCGCTCCGAAGCCTTCTACTTTTTTCACTTCTTCGGCGTAGTACATGGTGTGCAGCATCATGCCGCCTTCGTGCGGACGCAGAAATACCGTGTACTCGCGGTTGTGCATGGTGATCTTGGCAATGGCCACGTATTCGCTCTCTTCGAGCGCCTTGGTGAGCAACGCATACGGACGCCGTCCTGCTTCTTCCGGCATCATGTAATACGACGACTCGAAATATACGGGATCGACTTCGCTCGTCTTGACGAACTCGAGGATCTCCATCGTCTTCGCGGTCTGCGGCTCGATCTTCTTGATCTCGTCGGGCTCGATGATGATGTATTCGTCCTTGCGGAACTCGTAGCCCTTGACCATATCGCTGCGCTCGACCACGACGCCTTCCGCCTGGCAAATGTATTGCTGCTTCAGCCGCGACTTGTCGGTGCGATGCAGCATGTTGAACGAAATGCCGCGAACTGCGCGCGCCCGAAAACAAACGCACAGGCATGGAGATGAGTCCGAAAGTTAAGTGACCCGACCAAACCGAAGATGGCATAGTCCCCCCGAGGTAGATCCCGAAGCGCACAGGTGGCAAGCTTCAGGATCGTGGAGCTAAACGCAACAGCAGAGAGAGTTTAGCCCAGAACGCAACTTTGATGCACCAAAGCAGGGACAAGGAGGAACCGAAATGCAAAAGCCAGAGGGGCTGTGGCGTTATGGGCGCGTAGGCACTAGGGGTTGTAGTTAACTGAGCGGGTTCGGACTGCTTCGCCGATCGCGCTTGACAATATAGTAAAATTACTATATTGTGGAGAATAACCATTTGGATGTTTCTCTCAAAGCCACATCCCGCACTGCGGGCTGCGAAACCACAAGCAGGGCCCAATAACGGATATTCGCAAAATTAACGGCGGATGATTAGAGAGAGAAACGCTAATGACAGTCAGGAATTCTTACCCTACGCAATCCCAGCGGCCCATTGTCTGGCTGGGAGATTCAAGAAAGAGCCTTCGGGGTTTTCCGGAAGGTGCACGAAAACTGCTGGGGGACGAACTTCAGCTTATTCAGTTTGGTGGTATCCGAAGGATGCCAAACCTTTCAACGGCGTCGGAAGCGGCATTGTTGAGATTGCCTTACGATATACGTCGGACGCCTACCGCGTTGTGCTGGCGCTGCAGATTGGAAGTCGAATTTACGTTCTGCACGCCTTTCAAAAGAAATCGAAGAAAGGAATCGAAACCCCGAAGCGGGACATTGAGCTGATCAAAGGCGATATGCGGAAGCAAAGGAGTTGCCCATGAGTACGAAAAGACGAAAACCAATTGAGTTCGAAGAAGGATCCGGAAACGTCTTCGCGGATCTGGGCCTCAAAGATGCCGACCAACTTCTGGCGCGCTCACAGATCGGGTTCCATGTCTTCAGAATCCTCGAAGACCAGAAACTGAAACAGCGCGAAATCGCCGACGTGTTGGGCATTGCACAGCCCGAAGTGTCGCACCTGATGAACGGACATTTCAGCCGCTTTACCACGGATAAGCTGCTTGATTTTCTGAAACGGCTTGACCGGAAGGTGACGATCGAGGTCAGCTGTCGCCACAAAGGCGAACCCTACCAACGAGGTAACTTTCGCCCCGTGAGGACAAATCCAACGGTTGAACGGGACGCTGTGTCTTTGGGCTGCGGGATGCACCATTGCCGGTGCAGTGCCACCTAAAGGGACTTGAGCTAATAGAGGACTTACCGAGCCACAGTCCTGTGCGAAACATGGGCACTAAGTTATTTATTATCAATCATTTAAACACGTGAGATGAATCAATTAAACGACCTGCTGGCGACCCTGAAACGGGGCTGACCCCCAAAGCACGGGCCGGGGTTCGGGCGACCGCCTGAGCTCTGGGAAGCTCCGCAATGGCCGTTCCCTGGCGAGCACCTGCCGCGGCGTCAGTGCCCGGTGTTCAGTGGCCGCCGTTCGTCCCTAGTGCCGTGCCGTTCCTCTGAGACTGTTCTTTGAAACGTCTTTCTGATAGCGTCTTTCTGATTGCGTCTTTCTGATTGCGTCCTTCTGAAACCGATTCGGTGACTACGTCATCTGTAGGCAGGTACTCCTTATCGACGGAGAACAACAAGACGGAGAACAAATGAGTGACCTGAGCTACCCCATCGGCAAGTTCCACTACGAAACACCTCCGAGCGGATCACTGAGCGAAGATCAGAAGCTGAAACTGGTCGACGATATTTCGCGCATGCCGGCGAATCTCCGCGCTGCGGTCTCCGGCCTTTCCCCGCAGCAACTCGATACACCTTACCGGCCTGGGGGATGGACTGTGCGTCAGGTTACCCATCATGTGCCTGATAGCCATATGAATGCTTACATCCGCTTCAAACTTGCGCTCACGGAGTCGGAGCCGACTATAAAGCCTTATGAGCAGCAGCTTTGGGCTGAACTTGATGACACGAAGTCGACGCCGATCGAGGTGTCCCTCACATTGCTGGATTCTTTGCATGATCGCTGGGTGCGCCTGTTACGCTCGCTCACGGCGGAAGACTGGCAGCGCAAGTTTCAGCATCCTGAACTCGGCATGGTCGGTCTGGAGAAGAATCTGGCGCTGTACGCGTGGCATGGAAAGCATCACGTGGCGCATATCACGAATTTGCGCCAGCGCAATGGCTGGTGAGAATTTCGGGCTTAGAGGCGGGCTTCGGGCTCCGGCTATCGGGCTTCGGCTCTCCCCTCGAGGGTGAGGGCTGTCGTCGATCGTCGACACATGCTTTCTCTGTGCTGCCGACAGGCCACGGGCAAGAGTGCCCGTACCGCACGAATCAAAAGCCTGCTTCCAAGGCAAGCTGAACCCGACAGCCGAAGCCCGGAGCCTGCGTGAAGCCCGACAGCCGAAGCCCGAAGCCCTACGGCATGCCCACGCGCCACGACAAATAGCTGGCGGCTTCGCGCAGGACGGCGATCAGGCGTTGGCCTTGGCCGTGGGGCTTGGAATCGGGGCGCGGCGCTACGTAGACGGGACCGATGCCTTCGTGCTCCAGCAGTTCGCGGATGCGGAATACGTGATAGGCGTCGCTGACGGCGACGCAGCTGTGCAATCCATTGGCGCGCATGATCACGGCGACGCGCACGGCTGACTCCGCGGTGTCGTGTCCCTGGGTTTCCGCGATCAAGTTTCGCTCGGGGATGCCGCGCTCCATCAGGTGGGTGCGGCCTACTCCGCCTTCGCTGAATTTGGGGTCGCCGCCGGCTCCTCCGGTAGTGATGATGACGGGAGCGAGGCCACGTTGATAAAGCGCGTATGCGTGATCGAGCCTGGCGCGATAGACCGGGGACGGATGTCCGGAATATTGTGCTGCGCCGAAGACGACGATGGCATCGGCGGCATGCATCTCCTCGCGCGCTGCGGTGTGAATCACACGGACCGCGGTGATGACCAGCCATGCGACTGCGGCCGCGGCGACCAGGGCGGCCAGCCGCAGGAACCGCTTTCGCGAACTTCTATTGGCCGATCGGTCGATCGATGGCAGATTGGTTGAGACCGATTGGCAGACTGGTCCGCAGACCGGCCGGCCAACTGGTTGGCAGCGTCGTCCGTCATCCTTGGGCGAAAAACTTGGAAATCTCTTCTTTGGGGATGGCCCCTTCACGAATGATTTTCCAGCGGGTCTCCTCGTCGGAGAGATCGATGATGGTCGACGGGATATCGCGAGGAGAGATGCCGCCGTCGACGATGATGCTGATGCGTCCGTGAAGCTGGTCGTGCACCTGTTCGGCGGTTGTGCACTCTGCCGCGCCGCTCAGGTTGGCCGAAGTCGCAGTAATTGGAATGGCGGCGGCGGTCACCACCGCCAGCGGAATTTTGGCATTAGGGACGCGCAGCGCAACGTTGCCGGTGTTGGCCGTCACTTTCAGAGGCAGGCGCGACCCGGCTTTCACGATCACGGTCAGCGGCCCGGGCCAGAATTTTCGCGCCAGGGCGTAGAACTCTTCGGGAAGTTTTTTGGCCAGTTCCTCGGCCTGGTCGACGCTCTCAATCAGCAAGGAGAGCGGTTTGTGGCGCGAGCGGGTCTTGATGTCATAGACTCTGTCGACCGCGCGCAGGTTGAAGGGATCGGCGGCGAGTCCGTAGAACGTGTCGGTGGGCATCCCCAGCACTTCGCCCGCCCGGATCTGATCGGCGGCGTACTTCACCAGTGATGCTTCCGGATTCTCACTATTAATCTTGACGATCTCGGCGCGCACAGCAACCCCTTCCCATTAGCTACAGCGTGGGTGAATTTAGATGGTGAAACTTACCATAATACGGCAAACCGCCGATGATGGTGCAGTTCAAACTGCACCCAAACATACGACGCAGCACACACGATGTCATCCCGAACCGGGCCGAAGGCCGATGAGGGACCTTACGAAGCGCTTACAGTAGAGTCGCCGGAGGCCCCGTCACGGTGCACGCAGCGAAAAGGTACCCGTTTGCAGCAGAAACTCCGCCTTCCGTCGCACTGTCGCTCACCGCGCCTTCGGCCCGGTTCGGGATGACAAAGTCGGATGGGGGAGCAGCGTATCATGCGGTGACCGCCGTTACGCCAGAGAGTTTCGCCCGAGTTGAGGCAAGCTTTATTAGGAGTTGCGCCCACACATGACTGGAACCCGTGAATCCGCGCGCTCGCAGCCACGACTGCGGCGCATCGAGGGTCGCCACAATCCGCTGCTGAAGCAGTTGCGGCAGGCTTTTTCCCGCGCCCAGCGAACTGCAGAGGGGGATTGCGCGATCGAAGGGCTGCGCATGATGGAGGAAGCCATCCGCAGCGGGCTACGGTTTCGGGCAGTTTTTTTTCGGGAGTCGGCGCAGGACCGCGCGGAGCGGCTGTTGCCGCAGATCGGCGCTCATGTTGAAACTTTGCTGCTTCCCGACAAACTTTTCGATGCGTCCGTTCCCAGCGAAACGCCGCAGGGTGTGGCGGCGCTGGTGCGTCTGAAAGAATCTTCGCTGGACGATGTGCTTGAGAAAGAAAGATTGCAGGTGGGGCCGATTATGGCGCTCGCGGGGCTGCAGGATCCGGGCAATCTGGGCACGATCCTCCGCTCGGCAGAGGCTTTCGGCAGTGCTGGGATTATTCTGGGTGAGGGCACGGTCAGTCCCTTGAATGCAAAAGCCGTGCGCGCTTCGGCGGGATCTATTTTTCGGCTGCCCGTGGTCGCGGCGGCTGGGCTTGGGGACGTGGTCACGAAGCTGCGCGCGCAAAATGTGCGGCTGATCGCTACTTCTTCGCATAAGGGCACGCCTTTGGATCAGGCCAATCTTACCGGGCCGATTGGCGTGTTCATTGGAAGCGAGGGTTCCGGCTTGACGCGCGGATTGATGACGCAGATGGATGAAGTGGTGGCTATTCCTCATACGGCGCAAGTTGAATCGCTCAACGCGGGCGTGGCGGGGAGCATTATTTTGTATGAGGCTGCGAGGCAGCGGAAATAACGTCACCGACGCTGACCGGAGTGTCGTCAGGTTGCGGGGAAAATCCCCGCGTCTCGCAAAACCAGCGAAACATGGGGCACCAGAAGCTACTTGCCAGCTCGCTGACATCCGTCCTACACACAGCTACCGCCAGATCAGGTTCATGGCGGTGTTGTGATTGTTGAATGTGACTTGGAGAGTTTTGATGTCGCCTTCGGTGAAGGCGCCGGAGATGGTTTTGGAGAGATCGACGGATTCGTCGGCGGATTGAGCTCGCACACGGATCACATGAGCCCCCACTGGCACCTGGACGGTATTGGAGTTGACGCCATAGATGCCATTTAAAACAATCATGTGTTTCCGAGCAGTCCCGTGGAGGGGCTGAGTGAGCGTGAGGTTGTTATCAATCCAAAGTGAGAGGGTGGCGTCCTTGAACTGATGCTGCACGGATAAGTCCATACTGGCGGTGGCGATGGATGCCTGGCGAATGTGGCGCGGGGCAGACGAGGTTTGGACAAGAGTGTGGAGCTGGGCGGGTTTGTCGGCGATATTCGCCGTGACGGCAGGGCTCCCAGCGACCGCGGGGAGTGAGCGGAGGAAGTGGCGGCCGGCGCGTGGTTGCGCGGCTTCGACCTGGCCGGACTCCTCGGCGGGACGGGTGGGACTGGGTGATGAGCCGGCCGGGGCCTCGACGCGGGCCTCAGCGCGGACCTCGGCGCTGGCTTTTCGCGAGGCGGCAAATTTTTCGAGCGGGTTTCCGAAGAATAGAACGAGCGCGAGCATCAGGGCCGCGCCCGCGATCAGCCCGCGCAGAGGAGCTTCGCGCATCGGCGGCGTAGATTGATCGTCTTTCTGATTGTTTCCCTTGCGCGGGAATCGAGGACGCCGATGTTGCCTCGGGAATTCCGCGGGCGCGTTACGGCCGCGTACGTGGCATTCAAGGAACTGGTAGTCGAACCCGGTTGGTGTTGCTGTTGCAGGAGTTGCAGATCGGCGGCAAACTCCGAGCCGCGCTGGTAGCGGGAATCGGGGTCTTTCGCAATGGCGCGCGATATGACTGCGTCCAGCGCTCGAGGCAATTCAAGGTCCAGGGCACTGGCGGGAATCGGTTCACGATTGACCACTTTGAAGCAAACCGTGGTGGCGCTGTTTCCGTGAAACGGGGAATGCCCGGTCACCATGGCGTAGAGAATCACGCCGAGGGAAAAGAGGTCGGAGCGTCCGTCCACGCCTTCGCCGGAGAGTTGCTCGGGAGCCATGTACGCAGGCGTGCCGAGAACGTGGCCGACCAAAGTGAACTGCGCGAGATTCAGCTTGGCGATGCCCAGGTCGGCAATCTTGGCGTGGCCATCCTCCGTGATGAGTATGTTGGCCGGCTTGATATCGCGATGGACGACGCCTTGCACGTGCGCATAATCCAAAGCGGTGGCGATTTCCTCAGCCAGGCGCAGAGCCTTGGCCGCCGGGAGTTTCTTCTCGCGGGAAAGAAGCCGGCTTAGAGACTCGCCGGCGACGTACTCGAGCACAATGTAAGGATTGTGGGTTTCTGGATCTTCGCCGGCGTCGAAAATGGCGACTATGCCAGGATGATGCAATCGCCCGGCAGCTTGTGCTTCGAAGAAAAATCGCTGGCGGAATTCTTCGTCCCGCTCCGGTTCCTGGCCTTGCAGAGAGACGGTCTTCAGTGCGACCAGGCGATCGATCTGGGGATCGCGTGCCTTGTAGACGACGCCCATGGCACCGCGGCCTAGCTCGCCGAGGATCTCATACCGGCCAAACCTTTTGGTCTCTTGATTTTCCATGGGTACGCGCGCACCACCGGCGAACTGGTGGCCTATCCTGAAGGGAGGGACTGCCTGAATGGTATCGCGCCAGGTTTGCATCCTCACCACAATGTTGCATGGGATGGGTTACGACCGGTAACCTTGGGCAGGGTTACTCAGGGGTCAGGGGTCAGAGCGTCGAGGTCTGAGGTCTGAACAGTCAGACGGGCTCCTCGCATCCGTACGAGCGATGTCTGGGCTTCGTAAGGTCCCTCCGGAGCGCTTGGCGCGCTCCCGCGGGATGACATCGGTGAGATGACCGGAGTGGGATGACAGCGGTCGGTGAATCCGTAAGTGCTCAACTTCAAATTGGCGACCACCCTTTTTCTCGGGCTTCTGTGGTGAAATGGATTTGTGAGTTTGTTTCAGCCGATCCCGAATGCGAGCGTTGCCGACCGCACCAGTCCGCTCGCCGATCGCATGCGTCCGCGGACGCTTGAGGAATACGTTGGACAGGTACACCTGCTCGGTCCCGGCAAGCCATTGCGTGCGCAGATCGACCGCGACGATACGGGCTCGATTTTATTTTGGGGACCGCCCGGGACGGGCAAGACTACGCTCGGCGAAGATTATCGCCAGCATGACGAAGGCAGAGTTCATCGAGTTCTCGGCGGTGCTGGCCGGCATCAAGGAAATCAAGCAGGTCATGGCTGACGCCGAACGCGCGCGGCAGTACGGCACGCGGACCATCGTGTTCATCGACGAGATTCATCGCTTCAACAAAGCGCAGCAGGACGCTTTTTTGCCGCATGTGGAAAAGGGAAATATTCGACTGATCGGCGCGACTACCGAGAATCCGTCGTTTGAAATCAATTCTGCTTTGCTTTCGCGCTGCCGGGTTTATGTGCTGAAGCCGCTGGCTGAAGAGCAAATTGTTGAGTTGCTGCGGCGGGCGCTGGGCGACGAAATCCGCGGGCTGGGAACCATGCACGTGACCGCTTCTGACGATGCGCTGAAAAAGATTGCCAGCTATACCAGCGGGGATGCGCGGAGTGCTTACAACGTGCTGGAAGTCGCGGCTTCGCTGGCCAAATCGCCAGCTCTCGAAGCCAAATCGCCACTTCTCGCAAAAGAGGCGAGAAATGGGGCACCCGTCGACGCACCCTCAGACTCGACACCCGCGGGCGCCGAGATCACCGATTCCATCGTCCACGATGCGCTGCAGAAACGCATCCTGCTCTATGACAAGTCCGGGGAAGAGCATTACAACCTCATTTCTGCTCTTCATAAATCCGTGCGCAACAGCGATCCCGATGCAGCGCTTTACTGGCTGGCGCGCATGCTCGAGGCTGGCGAAGATCCGCTCTACGTGGCGCGGCGCGTAGTGCGCATGGCTGTGGAGGATATCGGGCTTGCCGATCCTAACGCGCTTGCACTGTGCATGGCGGCTCGCGATGCGGTCGATTTTATCGGCATGCCTGAAGGCAATCTCGCTCTCGCGCAAGCTGTCGTCTATCTTTCTGTGGCGCCGAAGTCGAACGCTCTCTACACCGCTTACGGCGACGTGCAGCAGGACGTGGAACAAACCGCCGCGGATCCCGTGCCGCTGCATCTGCGCAACGCGCCTACCGGGCTGATGAAAGGTCTCGGCTACGGCCAGGGATATCAGTACGCGCACGACGTGGAGGGCAAGGTCGCCGATATGCAGTGCCTGCCCGATAATTTGCGAGGGCGCGTCTACTACCGGCCGACCGGCGAAGGGATTGAAAAGCGCATTCGCGAGCGCATGGAAGAAATCAAGAGACTGCGTTCAACCAATCCAGAGAAAACGTCCGAGAAGAACTCAAAGAAAGAATCTTAGCTCTGCAGCGGCGCATCTGAATTTGCATGCCGGTTACGCGTGAATTTCGCGTTTCCGGGCTTCGTTTCTGAGCTTGCCAACCATAGACTGATTGCATGGCCACCACTTCAGGAATCCGCGTTGACGAGGTTGGTCCGGGCGTTTCGTTCCACCTCGGTTGTGTCGCCGGATCTGCTGCAGGACTTGCAGCGGCTGCAAAAAACTGCGCAGAAGATTGGGTCCATCCTTGATCTTGATCAGTTGATCGACAACGTGGTCAACGATGTCGCGCATTCCTTCGGATGCGTGGAGGCCAGCGTCTATCTGCATGACGAAGAGCGCGGCGAGATGGTGATGGCGGGCGTGCACGGATGCAGCGTCAACCACAAAGGCCATCGTTTGAAAATCGGCAAGGAAGGCATGGTCGGTTACGTCGCGTCGACTGGGCAGATGCGCTACGCTCCGGATGTGCGCGAGGATCAGTACTACATAGGGTGCGAGGCGTCGACGCTGTCGGAGGTGGCGATTCCGCTGCATGTGGGCGAGAAGTTGGTGGGAGTGTTCACGGCATCGCATCCGGAGCTGGATGCGTTTCCGCGGCAGCAGTTGAGAATTCTGCGCGCGCTCTGCGACCACGTCGCGATTGCCGTGCACAACGCGCGCCGTTTTCAATCGGAGCGAGCCGAGCGCGAGGTGATGAATCGCGAAGCGCTGGAGGCGCAGGCTATTCAGCAAGCACTGCTGCCGAAATGTTCTCCTTACATTCCTGGCTTCATGGTTTCCGGCCTCAGCGTTCCGGCACGCGCGGTAGGTGGCGACTGGTACGACTTCATTCCGTTTCCTGACGGCCGCTGGGGATTGGTACTGGCCGACGTTTCGGGCAAAGGCACGGCGGCGGCGCTGCTGATGTCTGCCACTCGCGGAATGCTGCGATCGCTGGCGGAGGCGTGCCGCACTCCGGGCGAAGTGCTGACTAAGCTGAACCACTTAATGGCGGATGATTTTCCTGCGGGCAAGTTTGTCACTATGGTCTACGCGGTATTGGATCCGGCGGCGCGCACTGTGACTTTCGCCAATGCTGGACATCTACGCCCGCTGCTGATGGATGACAAGGGCGCGCGATTTCTCGACACCGAACGCGGAATGCCGCTCGGACTGGGCGGCGATTATTCTGAATGCGAGATCGGCCTGACCGATGGTTCACGACTGGTTTTCTATAGCGATGGCATCACCGAAGCGGTCGATGCGAACGAGGAAGAATACGGTCCGGAACGGCTGGCGGCGCACGCCGCCATGCCGGAGGCTTCTGCAATCAGCATCGTGGATGATGTTCGCGCGTTCGCCAATGGGGCGGGCGTTCGCGATGATGCCAGCGTGGTTTTTGTTGGAGTTGGCGCCAGGAACCTAGCATAAGCGCGCCCGGTACTCCTGATCTGCGCAGCGTTATAATCGCGCCGTGGCGATGAGAACACTGAAAACGATACGCCCAGTCCTGGAAGTCACTGCCTTTCTGGTAATCCTAGCCAGTTCATCTTTTCCCCAAGCTGCGGTACTCGGCAAGAATTGCGATCTTGCTGTTCTTGGGGGCACTGAGACGAAGACCTTTCTTGCCTTTGACCGCGAATTGCGAAGCTCACTTTCAAAACAAGACGCTGCGGTGATGGCGCTCCTCGTGAAATACCCTCTCCGGATTAACGACGATCGCGGAACCTATTATCTGGATGATGCTGGATCGCTGCAGTCGCGCTTTCGAGAGATCTTCCCGCCCGCAGTACGCGATGCCGTTCTAAAGCAGGGCCCTGAGACGGTCTCGTGCACCTCCGGCGGGATTATGTATGGCGAGGGCGTCGTGTGGGTCAACCCCAAAGGCCATCGCTACGCTATTGAGACGGTCAACCTTCCGGAAGGCACCCATTCAGTGAAGACTCGAATTGCGGGCCGAGTCGAGTTCGTGTGTGACGCAGAAAGACACCGAGTGATTGTTAATACCGAGGCCAACTGGGCGCCACATTATCGAGCGTGGAACAAGCCGCGCTCTCTTACCGAGAAGCCTGATACGGACATCCCGAACGGAATAAGAGACTACGAGGGCAGCGGGCCCTGCGCCTACACAATCTGGACATTTACCAGTGGCGCAACGAAATTCGTTGTCCACGGGCAGGGTGGGTGCTATGAAGATTCTCATCGGCCGCCTGCCGGCACTCGGGGTCGGCTCGAGGTGTCAACGCCCGGAAAGCCGGATCTGAGTTGGTGGTGCCGTTGAGACTTCTGGGGATCGAGGACTACTTCACCCGAGCCGAGCGCGGTGTTCCTTCAGGATGCAGCGGTCCATCACCACGAAAATTCCTGCCTTGCGGGCTTTCTCCGCGGCTTTTTCGTGGATTACTTCTTCCTGCATCCAGATGGCGGGCACTTTCAAGTGGATCGCCTGGTCGACGATTTCCTCCACATACTCCGGCCTGCGGAAGATATTCACGATATCGATTTTCGCCGTGGTTGTCTTCCTCCGAAATATTGAGCTCCGGGATATCGAGCAGCGATGCGTAAGCCTTTTCGCCCAGGCATGATTTGATCCGCGGATTCACGGGAATGATGCGGTAGCCGTGGCTCTGCATGTAAGAGGAGACGCCGAAGCTGGGCCGTAGAGGATTGTCGGAGAGTCCGACTACGGCGATGGTCTTCGCGCGTTTCAACAGGTCGGCGATGGGATCCAGTTGGGTCATGGAGAGTGATCGGCGCGATACGTTTTATTTGATGCGTCTTATTTTGATCCGGCTTACTTCTTGTTGGCTTGAGCTTCTTTCTGCTGGTACATTTTCATCGCCAGCTTGCGGATCGTCTCGGAAATTTCCTTGTTGTTCGCAATGTTCTTCAGATCCTGGGATAGCAGGTTTTTCATGAGACCCAGGCCGAGATCGAGCGGGGTGCGCGGGTTTGACACCAGGTTCCGGACGACCTTGTAATTCTTCATGAAGCGCCGCTTCAGCGGAATCTGGCGTAACACGGCTTCCAGCACGTTCTTCTGGCTGGCAAACTTTTCCACTTCTCCATCGGAAAGTTTGGGAGCTTCCAGCACCGCCAGCGCGACCACTTTGGTGCCGTCGCGCACCAGGATGGACCGCTCTTCTTTGCTGCCTTTGAGCGCCAGCTGGATTCGGCCCTTCACATCAAGCGCATTGATTTTCTGCACGGTGTTCACGCGCTTGTTCGCCTCTGGCGGCTTTGTGGGGAGAACTGCCTGCGGCGCCTCCACGGCCTTTTCCGCGGGCGCGGGCTCTGGTTCCGGCTCGCTCACGACTTCCTCCGCCGGAGAAACCGGGAAGTAATCGTTGCCGAGCAACTCCACGATTCCGCCTATGGCTTGAAATGGCTTGCCTTCGTCGGCGGCAATTTCTGTGGCATGGTGGAAGAAATAGGCAGCGATTGCTTCATCTTCCTCCGACGTCGCCGCCCCGCTTTCAGTGGCGGGACCCGACGCCTCAGGTGCGGTGACGAATGGCGCAGGCGCGACTGCCGCTTCCACCGGCGGCGAGGCCGGTTGAGAAGTTGGCGCGGAAACTTGGGCGTGAGCTCCCGGGACAACCGGCTCGGATGGCTCGACTTGCATTTCTGCGACGAACATTGCAGGGACGATCGATACGGGCTTTGGCGTCGGGCATCGGCTCGTCGCCCTGCGCCGCGACTTCCCCAGCTTTCAACAGCGACTTGATATCGTCTAACTGTTCCTTCTTCAAATAAGGATTGGGTCTGAGCGCGTCGAGCACCTTGACCGCGGACCGTATGCGCGGACTACGCAGCATCATGCCGATAGATTCTGCCGAAGCGGAGATGGCGAACTTGGCCAACTCGGCTTTCGCGGACGGAAGGATTTTCCAGCAGCGCCGGAAGCAGCTTAGGACGCAAGTTGTCGGGAGAGACCAGATAATCCAGCACCTCGGGCGGGCTCTGCGGATCGGAAGCCACGCGCAGCGACGCCTTCTCGTCCCAGCCTGCCAGGGTCATGCGCGCGAGTTCGCCGAAAACTTTATTGTGCTTGGCCAGGTAGACGAGAATTTCGATGTTCTCGGCGGGCGAGACGTTGAGCGCGCCCTTCGCGGCAAACTGCATCATGTTCGAAGGCAACTTTGATGCGCGAATTTGATCGATCATGCGCGCCATGGATTACGCTCAGTTGGAGCAACCTCGTTTCGCGCCGCGTCGCCCCGTGTGTCAGCGCTTCCAGTTCGTTCAGAGCGAATTCGTACTCGCGAACAATTCTGTTCCCTTTGCCCCGCCGAAATTCGTCTCCCAAAGCCCGATAGTACCAAAGAGTGCCGTCGCGTCCACCGTTGAAGCGTGCCCAAACGGATTCCCCGATCTCGCGATAGTCGGCGAGAATCGAACGAATATTATTCAGCTTGTCGGCCGCGGAAACCAGGCGCGTGCCGGCATCCGCCCGCTTCAGGTGACGCAGATAATTCTCCTTGCGTTCGCGCCACGGAGGTTTGGGATCGGTATTCGAGTCGGTGCATCCCTCCACAACGTGGACCACGCGTTTTCCAAATCGGCGGCGTACTTCTTTCAACATCGGCAAACCGCCACAATCCTCCACTACATCATGCAGCAAGGCCGCGATGGCGAGATCCTCGTCGCCTCCGGCCTCGAGCACGAGTGAGGCTACGCCCATCAAGTGAGCGATGTAGGGAATCGTCGAAGCCTTGCGGGTTTGGCCAGCATGCTTCTCCGCCGCAAACTGAAACGCGCGCAGGACCCGCGGACCGAGCTTGACAGTGTTTCGCGATGCGCGAGACTTCCGCGTTGCGGAGCTTGACTTCAAATTCACTGTTTCTCTCCACGCCGCGCCATCAGATACGCACGGATGAACGGCTGCAGATCGCCGTCCAGCACGCGATCCACGTCGCCGACCTCCGTTTTGGTGCGGTGATCCTTGATCATGCGGTAAGGCTGCAGGACGTAGGAGCGAATCTGCGATCCGAATTCGATGTCGAGTTTTGAATCTTCGATCTTCTTCGTGGCCGCGCGCTTTTTTTCCATCTCGAATTCGTACAACTTCGAGCGCAACATGCTCATGGCGCGTTCGCGATTCTTGTGCTGAGAGCGCTCATTCTGGCAACTGGCGACCAGGCCCGTCGCAATGTGCGTAATACGCACCGCGGAATCGGTGGTGTTCACGTGCTGGCCGCCCTTGCCGCTCGAGCGGTAAGTATCGGTGCGGATATCTTCGGGCTTGATCACGATTTCGATGCTGTCGTCGATTTCCGGCGACACGTAGACGCTGGCGAATGAAGTATGCCGGCGCTTCGCCTGATCAAATGGCGAAATGCGCACGAGCCGGTGCACGCCGATTTCGCTGGTGAGAAGTCCGAACGCGTACTCGCCATTCACCGCAAAGGTGGCTGATTTCAATCCTGCCTCTTCGCCGGGCTGGTAATCGTAGAGAACGGTTTCGAATCCCTGGCGCTCGGCCCAGCGCAAATACATGCGCAGCAGCATGTCGGCCCAGTCCTGCGATTCGGTGCCACCCGCGCCGGGATGAATGGTGACGATCGCATTGAGCGCGTCGTTCGGACCCGAGAGCAGAGTCTCGGTTTCTAGTTTGTCGATCAGAGCCGTGAGCGCGTCGATTTCGCGGCGCAGATCCACATCTACGTTCTCGCCTTCGCGGCCGAGGTCGAAGTACGCGGTGATGTCTTCGCCGCGGCGCACCAGGTCGGCGTCGGTAGCCAGAAGATGCTCCAGACGCTTCTTTTCGCGCATCACTTGTTGGGATCGTTGCGGATTCGACCACAGATTCGGGTCGGCGGCCTGCTTGTCAATTTCCGCTAGCTGCGGACGGAGTTTGTCCGCGTCAAAGATACTCCCGGAGTTCCTGCACTTTCTTGTGCAGTTTTTCGTATTCCTGTTCGAATTCCTGAGTCATGAGGGCGAATCAACTTTCTTGCGGTTTCGGTAGAGTCTGAAGGCTCTAACCACTAAGGACTCAAAGTGACACGAAGGAAGCCTCACTATCGGGGCGTTCGTGATACTTCGCAGTTCTTCGTGGTTAAATATTTTTCTTTCATGTCAAACTGACTCATTACCGCGCGGTTTCTTAGAAAATGCGAAGCGCTCAACCAGCGCTCCCAAAGAAATTATCGCACACAGGATCGCGAACCAGTCGCCGTGGCGCGAGTAAAACGTGGTTACGTAGGTGAGGGCATAGGGCGCAACGAGCGTGGTGCGATCTTTGCGCGGAGCGGAGACCACCATGCGCCCGTAAGGATCAACCGAGCCGGTCAATCCGGTATTGGCCGCGCTCAGGACCCAGCGTTCGTTTTCGATGGCGCGCATCCGCGTCTGGTTCACATGCTGGGACCACGCACCGCTGTCGCCGTACCATCCGTCGTTCGAAATGTTGACGAAAACTTGCGCGCCCTGATCGGCGAACTGACGAACGTCATCGGGAAATACCGACTCATAGCAGATGAAAACGCCAAGCTTTTCGTCTGCCGCGTCGAGCGGCACGCGCGAACTGCCGGGTTCGAACTCTCCGACTTCTTTGCTCAGTCCTCCGGCAAATGAAAACAGGCTGGGGAACGGGAGATACTCTCCGAACGGAACGAGATGGATTTTGTCGTAGCGGCCGGTCCACTCGCCTGTGGGACTTACGATTACCGCGGAATTGAAAATTAAATCATGCACCCCGCTCTGCACGGCCGGTGCGGTTCCGATGGAACCGGTGACAACCCAGATGCCCGCGCGGCGCGCCATCTCGCTGATCGCGTTTCTGAATCTGGGATCGTTCGTGTAGAACGGCGCGGGCGATTCCGGCCAGATGATTAGATCGGGTTTCGTTGTCGAGGCTTGCCCCGATGAAGCCGGTCCGGACGAAAGCCGCGCAGCAGCGTCCGCAGATTTCAGGGTCAGAGAAGTTAGCTCGCTCAATGTGCTGTCGAAATAGTCCGGAGTCCAACGAACCGCAATCGGAATATTCTGCTGCACCAGCAGCGCTTCACGGTTCGCAATTGCGGCGGGAGGCTCGACCAGTCGTCCCGACTGCAGCACCGCGGCTGCGGCGAGCGCAGCCACTAGAAGGGCCACGCGTTTTTGACGAGGGACCAGAAACGCTGCCGCGACCGCTACGTTTACCAGGACGATCTCGCAGGAGATGCCGTAAACGCCGGTCCACGTGGCGATGCGGCAGAGGGGAACGTTATCGACCTGCGCAGTTCCGAGCAGGTTCCACGGAAATCCGGTGATCCGCGTGCGCGCTAACTCCGTCGCCACCCAGAGAAATGGAGCGGCCACCAGCGCGCGGCGATAGTCGCGCCCCGGACCTGCCATCAAGCCGAGCAGCAAGCCGAACAAGCCGAGATAAAGGCCGAGATAAAGACAGAAGAGAAAAAGTGCCAGCAGCGCCAGCGGCGTGCTCATCCCGCCGAATTGGCGCATGGTGCCGAAAATCCAATAACATGTCCCGGCAAACCAGAGCAGGCCGCAGAAATACGCCAGCAAAAACGCCTGCCACGGCGACGCCGCCCGCAGCTTTACCGAGCCGTCAACCTCCAGTTCTCCCGCTGGACGCGCGCGCAGCACCGCGATGATCAGGGGCGCCAGCGCAAACCAGGAAAGAAAATAGAGGCCGGGAAGAGGAAAAATCAGAATCTGCAGCAGCGCCGACAAAGCCGCCAAGAGCCAGGCACTGAAATGAATGCTGCGCATAAGTAAGAAAGCATAACAAAACCAGTTTTACTCGGACCGGCGTGGCCTCGGCTCAGTGCAATCTCAGCCTGCGGCGGCGACTTCTGCCAACTTGCCGCGCACGAACTCGACAATCTCCGGCGTCACATAGGGCGGCGGCTCGATCTTAAACACCGGACTGGCTGGCGTTACCGAAACCCCCTGCCACGCCGACCCGTTCGCTGCATGAAGAATCACCGCATTTGCCCGGTCGAGAAACTCGCGAGCCGAAGTTTTGAAATCCGCGGTCGCCGGATCGAGCACCGTCAGGTAAAGATCCGGTTGCAGAAATTTCAGCACGCTGTTCGATTCCAGAATCACATTGCTCGCGGTCGCAATTTTTGCGCGGAGAGCGGGCATCGCTTCGTCCAGCCGTCCCTGCTCGGTGCGCACCCACAACGAGCGGCGCGCCCCGGCCACCAGAAATCGCGAAGTGTCCGACTCTCCCGAGCGGTCCTGCTCTTCCAGGATCGCCCAGCACCGATCCGCAGTCGCGCAGTCGCAGGCCTCTCCGTTGGCCGAGCAAATGCCGTGCCCGTACTGCGTAATCTTCACCGCAGTCCAGTCGAACTCACGCAACGCCGCGATCAGGCCGGCTACTACGCTAGTCTTGCCGACACTTCGCGAATGTCCGCCTATCACAATGATTGCCATAAGTCGGGCTTCAGCTTCGGGCTTCGGCTTTCAGGCTTCGGCTTTCAGGCTTCGGCCAACCCACGTCCTTTATTTGTTTGCTTATTTAAGAGTGGTCGAAGGACTCCCTACCTAACTTTACCAACAAAGCTGTTCAGAGTTTTGGCCGAAGCCTGAAGCCCGAAAGCCGAAGCCGTGGTCAGCTCTCACTTCTTTCCCAGCCGCGCCAGCGCCGCCAACTGTTTCAAATATTCTCGCAGCGGCTTCGCCGGCGTTCCCCAGAATGCCACGCCCTTGCCGCGCAGCACTTTGTTCGGCAGCACGCCGCCCTGGCCGCCGAGCATCACTCCTTCACAAATGCGGGCGTGCTCGCCGATTCCGACCTGTCCGCCGAGCACTACGTCTTTTTCAATCACAATGCTTCCGGAAAGCCCGGTTTGCGCGGCAATTACTACGTCTTCTGCAATCTGGCAATTGTGCCCAACGTGCACCAGGTTATCGATTTTCGTTCCGCGCGCGATGCGGGTTTCGTCGAGCGCGCCGCGATCAATAGTGGCGTTGGCGCCGATCTCCACATCATCTTCGATCACCAGCCGCCCCACTTGCGGGAATTTCTCGTACCGCCCTTGTCCACTTCCCCATCGCGCACGTACCCGAAGCCGTCGCTTCCCAGGACCGCGCCCGCATGAACGATCACACGATCGCCGATGGTCGTCCCAGGATAAATCGTAACCTGCGGATAAATCCTGCACCGGCTCCCAATCTTCACTTCGCTTCCCACCACAGCGCCAGCCCCGACGAGCGTTCCCTCGCCAATCTCCGCCTGCTCGGCGACTACTGCCCGCGCTTCCACCAGCACTCCTGCGCCAAGACGCGCCGAAGCACTCACAACCGCCGTCGCATGCACACTGCCTGGATTTTCTTTGGAATGCGCCTTCTCGGAACTCTGTTCGTGAAGCCAGCGCGCGGCTCGCGCAAAGGTCAGCTTGGGAATGTCCGCTGATGAGCAGCGGCTTGCTGGTTGACGACGCGGATGCAAACTCCCCAGCGATCACGGCTCCGGCCAAGGATCGCAATGCTTCCTCCAAATATTTCTCATCCGCGACGAATACCAGATCGTCCGGCGACGCCGACGCGATGCTGGCCACGCCTCCTACCGTCGCGTCTCCGTCGCCCACCAGGCGGGCTCCGACGGCGTCAGCAATCTCTCGCACCGATCGCTTCATCGCACCCACTGTATCGCAGCAAGTGGATCCGACGGAAGCGTTGCGCGCAGGCTCTGGCGCTCAGGCATCTAGCCTGATTCTCTTTTTGTCGAGTGCGTGGTCTGACGTTACTGGAATCGGAACGCGAATATCCCCCGCGCCACCGGAAGCCCCGGACTATGCTAGATTCAGAGTTTTCATGGACTCCGCACCCACCATCTGCACTAAAGGCCTCACACGCCGCTTCGGCGATTTGCTCGCGGTCGATGGCGTCAACCTTCAGGTTGCGCCCGGCCAATTTTTTGGTTTCCTCGGGCCTAACGGCGCGGGGAAATCCACGACGATCAAGATGCTCACCGGACTGCTCGCGCCCAGCTCCGGACAAATTGAAATTCTCGGACTCGATCTCAACACCGATCCAGTAAACGTCAAACGGCAGATCGGCGTGGTCCCCGAAGGCATGGCCCTGTTCGGCCGCCTCACGGGCTCTGAGTTCCTGAACTTCGCCGGTCGCATGTATGGGCTGGACCGCACCACCGCCGCACAGCGCGCCGCCGAGCTGCTGGACTTTATGCAGCTCGCCGACCAGCCCAAGAAACTCGTCACGGACTATTCCCACGGCATGCAGAAAAAGCTGGCCATGGCCGCGGCCGTAATTCACGGTCCCAAAGTTCTATTTCTCGACGAGCCTTTCGAAGGTGTGGACGCCATCGCCGCGGGCACGCTCAAATCCATGCTGCAAGGCATGATCGCGCGCGGCGCAACAATTTTTCTGACCTCGCACGTGCTCGAAATCGTAGAGCGCCTATGCAGTCACGTCGCCATCATCCATCAAGGGCGGCTCGTCGCCCAAGGATCGTTAGAAGAGCTTCGCGCCGGGGTCGAAGCCCAAGCGCTCGCGGCCGGTGCTGGCCCCTCCGGGGACGGCGCGTCGCGCGAGTCCGAATCCGCCGAGAAATTAACGCTGGAAGAAATCTTCCTCCGCATCGTCGGGGGAAGTCGTCAGGAGCAGGAACTTTCCTGGCTGGGATAAGAACATGACCACGTCCCGCCCCCCCGTGCCCAGCTCTCTGCCGTCGCCTGGCTGCGCTGGCGGATGTTTGCCAACTCGCTGCGCAGTACGCGCGGCAAGATGGAAGTGGTCTCGCGCGTCATCATGACGATTTTTTTCGGTGGCGCCGGCTTCGGCGGCACGATGGGGTGCGCGTTTGGCGCCTGGTACTTCGTATCTCAAGGCAAACCGGAGATGTTGGCTCTAATCTTCTGGGCGGTGTTTTTGTTCTGGCAGCTTTTTCCGGTCATGTCGACCGCCTTCACCAACAATCCGGACTCCGGTGATCTTCTGCGCTTCCCGCTCGGGTATCGTGCGTATTTTCTGATTCGTCTCGCTTACGGCTCCTTCGATCCGGCCACCGCTCTCGGCTGTCTGTGGCTAACGGGAACGCTGGTGGGCATTGCCGCTGCAAGTCCGCTGTTGCTGCTGTGGGCGCTGCCCGTCGTGCTGCTGTTCGCCGCGTTCAACCTGCTGTTCCTGCAGATGGTCTTCGCCTGGCTCGAGCGCTGGCTGGCGCAGCGGCGCACGCGCGAAATCATGGGCGTGCTTTTTATTCTGGTCATGCTCAGCATCCAACTCGTCGGCCCGGCAGTGCAGCACTTCGAACGGCAACCCGCGACGCAGAAGACTCTCGACTTGGTCGTCTCGGCACAAGCCTTCCTGCCGCCTGGCTTGGCCGCCGGCGCCATCGCGCTAGTCGCCAAAGGACAGTTCGCCCTCGGCGCCAGTTCTTTTCTCTTGCTCGGAGGCATCGCGGCGCTCATGGGCAGTCTGCTACATCTGCGTCTGCGCGCCCAGTATCGCGGAGAAAATCTCAACGAAGCTGCCGCTGCCGGCGTGAAGAAGGAAGCCCACGGACTGCGCCTGGGATGGAGCTTGCCAGGATTTTCCCAAATCGTGGCCGCTGTATTCGAGAAAGAAGTTCGCTATCTGTTGCGCAGCGGCGCCATGCTGCTCTCGCTGATCGTTCCGCTTTTTATGCTGGTGGTTTTTCGCCTGGGACCGGCGCGGTCGATGTGGCACACCCATTTCATGCGCGCGCCTGACGTGGCCTTTCCCGCGGCCGCCGCATACTCGCTGCTGGCCCTCACCAATATTGTCTACAACAGCTTCGGCGGTGATGCTGGTGGTATTCAATTTTTCTTCGCTTCGCCCGCGCGATTTGGTCAGATTGTATTGGCTAAGAATCTCATGCATGCGGGAATTGTGCTGGCCGTCGCCACGCTGGCCTGGCTGCTCGTTACTCTCCTCTACGGGAGACCGGCGTTTGCGTCACGGTCGCCACGCTGGCCGGCCTGCTCTTTGCGGCGCCTTTGAATTTCACTGCGGGAAACTTGCTTTCTCTGTACTCGCCAAAACGCGTGGACGTCTCCACCATCGGCCGGCAGCGGGCATCCCAGGTCACCGTGCTCCTCAGCCTGGTGGTTGAGTTGGTGATCGTTGTTGTGGGCGTGGCCGTATTCATGCTGGCGCACCTTTACAACAACTTCTGGATCGCCACGCTGCTCTTCCTGGTGCTGGCGTGTCTTTCGTTGTCCGTGTATAGCGTGGTCCTGAAGCGCGCTGACACCATCGCGATCGAGCGCCGCGAAGCATTGGTGTCCGAACTTTGCCGCGCGTAGGACTGAACGCCGACGTCCGAACTCCGGAGCCCGATACCTCCAATAGCTTTCAGCTAAAAACTGGGCCGCGCCAAAAATCGATATCCCACCCCCCGCACCGTCAGCAGATGGCGAGGCTTCGCTGGATCGTCTTCAATATAGCGCCGCAGCCGCACCACAAAATTGTCGATGGCGCGCGTGTCAGTGTCTTCATGCAGACCCCAAACCTCCTCCAGAATCTGCTTGCGCGAAACCACCTTGCCATCGTTCTGTACCAGATGGCGCAGCAGTTCCGATTCCATCAGTGTCAAGTGAATCGTGTTGCCGCCGCTGCGCAATTCGAGCGCGCCGAAATCGATGGTCTTGCCGCTAAACGAAAACTTCCCGAAATCCCCTACGCTGTGTGCGTCGCCCGCAGCCGCGTCTCCACTCGGCGACTCTGCGGTCTGCGACTCAGCGTGCGCAGCCCGCACCCACTGGGTACGTCGCAAAAGTCCCTGTAGACGCGCCAGCAGAATTTCCAGATCGAACGGCTTGGGCAGATAGTCATCCGCTCCCGAGGCGAAACCCTTCAGCACATCTTCAGGACGCCCGCGCGCTGTCAACATCAGCACCGGAACATAATTGCGTGCAGCCCGCAATTCCGAAACCACGCTGAATCCATCTTTGCCGGGCAGCATGATGTCGAGCACCACAGCGTCGAAGTTTTCGTTTTTCCGCAGCAGGCGCTCGGTGGCGGTCTCGCCGTCGCCCACAACCTCCGCGGAATAGCCCTCGGCTTCCAGGTTGAATCGCAGTCCCTGGGCCAGATGCTCTTCGTCCTCGACCACCAGTACGCGGCTCATGCGGTCGGCCTCGGAGATACCATTCGCGGCAGTTGCAGGGTCACGGTCGTGCCCTGGCCTTCGCCTTCGCTTTCAGCAAATACTTTGCCGCCATGTTTTTGCGCAATCGCCTTCACGATGAACAAGCCCAGGCCGGTTCCCTTCACATGCGCCAGCGAGCGATGGCTCACGCGATAGAAGCGCCGGAAAATCAGTTTCACATCATCCGCGGAAATTCCCACACCTTGATCCTGCACGCTCAGCACCACGTGTTTTTCGTCGGGCGTTTCCAGGCGCACCCGCACGTCTACGTTTTCACCGGAATATTTAATGGAATTATCCAGCAGGTTCAAAACCGCGGTGCGCAAATCTTCGGCGCTGCCCTGCACTCGCACCGGCGTTCCGTTCACTCCCGCGCCATGCGTTCCTGCGACGCTCGCTCCGGCGGTATTCACTTCCGCGGCGCTTGCGCCAGTTTCTTCATAACGCAGCGCTTCCGGCGGCAAGCGATGGCGAGCGCGAGCCACATCCATGCAGTCGCGCACCAACTGCCGGAAGTCGACTTCAACTTTTTCTTTTCCCGCTTTCTTGTCCCCGGCGCGCCCTGCCCGCAACACCTGCTCCACGGTGTCGGTGAGGCGGTCGGTATCGCGCAGCATCAGGCGGTAGAACTCCTGCCGCTGCGCTTCCGGAAGGTCGCGGCGCTGCAGCGTTTCGAGGTGCAGCCGAATCGACGCCACTGGCGTTTTCAGTTCATGGGTCACAGCATTGATGAAGCTGTCGTGCTGCTCGTTGCGCCGGATCTCGCGCAGCAGAAACGTAGTGTTCACGATCATGCCGGCAATAATCACGGCAAAAAAAATGATTCCAAAAAACAGCAGGACGCCTTCGCGCCAGTTGAGGATAATCCATCCCACATTCAGCGCGACCGCCAGCGCCACCAGGCCGATGCCCAGACAGAGAAAAAATACGATAGTTCCGCGGCGGCTCGTGATGCGCATAGCGAATGACGAATAGAACGACGAAAAGACGGTCAGCCCGATTTTACCGCTTTCGCGGCCAGGCGCTAGTAGTCTCGCGGCAGCGCTGTTGTTTTCAACGAGCACTCGCTCCGCATTTTTTGGTCTAGAATGCATGAGCCTTCGAAGAAGTTAAAAGAATAGCTCGCGACATTTTAAGAGTGATTCCCGCAGGAGCGATTCGCGGCGCCATGAACGAGGAACGGATGCAGAAGCGCACTTCGAGCCATTGCTGCCTTGGCCTCTGGGGCGCGTGCGCGGCGGTTGCCGGTCCGAAGAATCAGGAACTCCCCTGGGTCCAGATGCAGAATGGACACCTGGTCTACGGCACGGACGCCGAGCACAATCGAATTCCTGATTTTTCGACCGCAGGTTATGAAGAAGGAGACGCGCCGATTCCGGATGTGCCGGTGAAGATGCGCGTCGAAGCCCTGGGGGGAAATGCGAGGGATCAGGATGCGACTGCGCGAATCCAGAGCGCCATTGAAGCCATGAGCCAGTTGCCGCTGGATGAGCGTGGCATTCGCGGAGCGCTGCTTCTGGGCCCGGGAACGTACCGGATTGCCGGAACTATCAACCTGGATGTGAGCGGCGTTGTGCTGCGTGGCAGCGGCACGGATAAAGATGGAACTAATCTGGTGGCGTTGGGTCTTCCTCGCGCGCTGGTGCGGGTCGGCGGCACCGGCGTCTGGCAAGAAAATCGCAGCCGCCGGCCGATTCTGGATGATGTGGTCCCGGTGGGCGCGCAAACCATCACGGTGGATGCTCCCGATGGTTTTTTCAAGGCCGGCGATCGCATCATCGTGCAGTGGAACATGACGGAAGCATTCATCCACATGCTGGGGATGGATCATATCCCTCCGCGCCGCGACGGCGGCGAAGTGCGTCAATGGCCCACGAACATGGCGTTGCGCTTCGATCGCCGCATCGTCGCGATGGAAAAGGCGGATAAGGGCTACCTGCTGGCGCTGAATGCGCCGATAACCCAGCGAATGCCGAAGGAAGACAATCCGGTGGTATGGAAATACGATTATCCGGGACGCATTTCGCAGGTGGGCGTCGAGAATTGCGTAGCGATGGAGCGGCTTACAGGAGGGCTCCGAACTACAACAATCCCAGGCATCCTCACGAAACCGACGGCAGCTTTTTCGATTCGATCTTCTCGGAGTTTGAAGCCGTGGAGAACGCATGGATGCGAAACGTGCAACTGGAGAACTACAACAATCTCGTAGTCGTGCATCAGCATGGCCGAGCCATCACCGTTGAAAACGTCGAAGGCGATCACATCGATACGCCGTTGAAGAAAAGCCACGCGGCGCCTTTTGCGTTCGAGGTCGACGGGCAGCAGGTTCTGATGCAGCACTGCAATCTGACTGGGCGGCTGAATCACGTGTGGGCAACGCAGGCGCGGGTCGCCGGCCCTAACGTGTTTCGTGATTCATGGGCCAAGGGAAGCGATCTGGATGCCGGTGCGCACCAGCGCTGGGCGACCGGAACGCTGTGGGAGCAGTTGACCCTGAAGGGAAAGTACGATGACTACAATCAATGGAACCTGGGCAGCGGGCACGGCTGGGCGGGAGCCTACAACGTGCTGTGGAATTCAACCGTCGACGACATCCAGGTGGAGAGTCCTCCGGGCACTTACAACTGGGTGATTGGGACCAAGGGCCGGCCCATAAACCCGCAGCCTGGCACCCGCGGCGCTTATTATCAATCTCCGGACGTACCCGTTGAGCCCGCCAGCCTGTATCTGGAACAACGAAAAGAACGATGGGATCGCAACGGCCATTCTTAAGATTGCGGGGAGCTCGCGGTGTTGGCTAGCCTCGACCAACAAAAAACCCGCCGGAACGGCGGGTTCTTGAATCATCCCAAACAAAGCAGGGTGAGCAGCTTCGCGCTTAGTCGCCTGCGACCAAGCCTTCCGGCATCGCCGGCGTAATCAGACGACCATTCGGCGTTGGCACCAGACCGCGTTCCACTTCTGCGAGCTTCACGCGCTTGATGTCCCAAGCCAGACCCAATTGTTTCAGCGTCCAAATGCCGTACCAGTTCATGTCGACTTCATACCAGGTGAACCCATGCTGCGCGGCCGTCGGATGCGCATGATGATTGTTGTGCCAGCCTTCGCCGAAAGTCAGCACCGCCACCCACCAGCTGTTGGTGGAAAGGTCGCGCGTGGCAAAACGCCGCGTGCCCCACGAGTGCGTGGCCGAATTCACCAGCCAGGTGGCATGCAGTCCCACCACGGTGCGCATGAAGATGCCCCACATCAGGAACGGCATTCCGCCGATCGCGAACAGAATCCCGCCCAGCACAATCATGGGCACATAGTGATATTTGGTGATCCAGACGTGAAACTTGTCTTTGGCAAGGTCGGGAACGTAGCGGGCCAGCGTAGTCGTGTCATGGTGCATCGACTTGCCCATCAGAATCCAGCCCATGTGCGCCCACCATTTGCCGTCGATCGGCGAATGCGGATCGCCTTCCTGGTCGGAATGCTGGTGATGAATGCGGTGCGTGGCCACCCAGAAAATCGGTCCGCCTTCGAGCGCGAGCGTGGCGCAAACGGTTAGAAAATATTCCACCCACTTCGGAGTCTTATAGCCGCGGTGCGTGAGCAAACGGTGATAGGCCATGCCGATGCCGAGGCTGCCGGAAACCCACCACAGGAACATCGCGACGAACAGCGCTTTCCAGGTAAAAAAGAAAAGTGCGGCGATGGCCCCAACGTGAAACAACGACATGAAGATTGCCGTGACCCAATTGACTTCGTCGCGTTCGGCTTGTGGTTTTTCCAGATCTTGCAGTTCCATATCCAAGTGAGGGTCCCCGTTGTGGCGTTGACTTTCTTTTCTTAACTTATCAGGGACCGCTGCAAGTGACTGTAATACTTGTGTAATAGCGGTTTTTCGCGCCATTACGATGGTAGCGGCATTACGGCAGCCTCGATTTTCTCGTGGTTTCACGTTTCCCGCCGCGTAAGGCCGTTCTTAAATTTGAATCCGCCGCCGCCGCTGGCGAGATCAGACAGGAAGTCAAAGATTCAGAGGTGAAGTCCATGAGAAACCGAAATCGGAAGGCCAAGCCATCGCATCCCTGCCAACCATCGACGAAATCAGAGCTGCGCAGCAATTGGTCTATGCCGTGATGCCTCCGACGCCGCAGATTGTCTGGCCTCTGCTCTGCGAGCGCCTGGGAGCCGAAGTGTGGGTGAAGCACGAAAACCACACGCCCATCGGCGCATTCAAGGCACGCACCGCGATAGTGTATGCGGCGGAATTGTTTCGCGAATCGAACAGCATAAAAGGCCTGGTCACGGCCACGCGCGGTAATCACGGCCAGTCGGTAGCGCTGGCTGCGCGCCGGTTCAAGGTGCCGGCGCACGTGGTGGTGCCGCAGGGAAACAGCGCGGAGAAAAATGCCGCCATGCGCGCCCAAGGCGCCGATCTGATCGAGTTCGGCAGCGACTTTCAGGAATCCAAAGAGCACGCGCAGAAACTCGCCGCCGAGCATGGATGGCACTTCGTCCCCTCTTACCATCACAACATCGTCAAAGGCGTTGCCACGTACTGGCTCGAGTTTTTCTCCGCGGTCGCCGACTTGGATGTCGTTTACGTGCCCATCGGCCAGGGTTCGGGCATCTGCTCGTGCAGCGCGGTTCGTAACGGACTGAATCTGAAGACGCGAATCGTGGGTGTGGTACCGGAAGGCGCACCCGCTTATGCGCGCTCGTTTGAAGCTAAACGCAAAGTCGCCGCACCCGTCACCACGCTGCTGGGCGACGGCATGGCTTGCCGCGTCCCCGATGACGCCTCGCTCGAAGTCGTTCTCGAAAATGTCGACCGCGTGCTGCAGGTAAGCGAACAGAAATCGCGCAAGCCATGAAAATCTACTTCACCGAGACTCATAACGTGGTGGAAGGCGCTGGAGCCGCGGGACTGGCCGCAGCTTTGAAAGAAAAATCTACGCTGCAGGGAAAACGCGTGGGCCTCGTAGTCACCGGCGGCAACGTCGACCATGACGTCTTCGCACGCGTGCTGCAAGATTGACGTGTGGCTAAGTCACCCTCGCAAAACTACCACCTGATAATCTCTAAAGCACGGCCATGAAAACGCCCAGCTTGCCTCGGCAGCAGAAGCCTTTGACCTCCGCCGCGCCGGCAGAGCCCAAGGAATTGCTTTCTCCCGTGGCCACTTACATCGTGGCTGCCGTTTTGATAGCGGGTGTCTTTGCCATTTATAGCCCCGCATTAAATTTCCAATTCATTCTTGACGATCACCGCTTTATTGCTGACCCGCGTTTGCAATCGCCCGGCCACCTATGGGAGTACTTCACAAGCTACGCATGGGCACAAGTTGCAGGCGGGCCGTTGTGTTTCTATCGACCGCTGTTCGTATCGTGGCTGAGGCTGAATTTCATTCTCGGCGGAACGTCTCCGTGGGCATGGCATCTGCTCAGCGTCGCGAAGCACGTATTGGTAGCCCTTTTGCTCGGACTACTGGTGTGGAAACTGTTGCGGGATCGGGTGGCCGCACTGATCGCCAGCACATGGTTTGCGCTGCATCCCGCCCAGACAGAATCTGTGGCATGGGTGACCGTACCCGATCCGCTGATGTCGGCCGCGGTTCTTGGCACGCTGCTCTTGTATCTCGGGTATGCGGACCGAGTGTCTACCGAGAACCAACTCCAGGTTGGAAAATTTCAAAAAAAATCTCGCAGGCAGCTTCGCGGCCACGCGACGGGTAATTCGCCGGCCAATTCGGCAGACGGGAATGGATCATCGCATCTGTGGCGGCATGCCTTCCGCGCTGATGGCGAAAGAAACGGCCGTAGTCTTGCCCGCCCTGCTTTTTGCGATGGCTCTGGTGATGGGTATCGTCAAACCGGACTCGTCCGACAAACCGGGCCGCGACGCTGCATCGACGGTGGTATCCACAGAGTTTCGAATTCAGCTGGTCTCTGCGTTCCGCCAGACTGTGCCGTTCCTCGCCGTCACCGTGGCTTACCTTCTCTTGCGTCTCAATGCTCTGAAGGGCCAGCTCAGCCCTCCGACTCAGCATTTACCATGGAGCACGGTGCTGCTGTCCTGGCCCGCAACTCTCTGGTTCTATGTGAAAGTGCTGTTTTGGCCGATCAGGTCACGGGCTTTCGCCGATCCCATCCTGGCAGATTCGTTTTCTCTGCGCGGTGTCGTTCTGCCGGGTTTGGGAGTGTGTTGCGCGGGAATAATCCTGGCGACGGGCTGCGCATGGGCTTGGCGCAAGGCGCGACGCGATCTGCCGGAACGCGAGGCAGCTGGCGTCGAGCGGGCATTGCTGCTGGGGACGTTGCTTCTCGTGCTTCCAATTTTGTTGGTGCTGAACCTGAACGCGCTAAATCCCGGCGATTTTCTGCACGGCCGATACACTTACCTGCCTTCGACTGGACTGATGCTTCTGCTGGCGACCGCATGGCACTTCGCCAACAAGGCACGCATCGTTTTGCTATTCGCTGCGGGTTTAGTGGCTGTCGGGTTCAGCGTGTTAACGGTAAGGCAGGAAAGCGCGTGGAAAGATGATTTGACAGTGTTCACGGTCGCGCATCAAGATGCGCCCCACAACGTTCCTGTAGCCCAGCATCTCGCGGATGCGCATGTGCAGGTTGCCCTCGCCCTCGATGAGGAAGACCGGTGCGACGAAGCGATGCCCATATTTGAACAGGTGATCCAGCAGTTCCCGCAGGATTGGTTTGCGTGGGCGGGTCGCGGGGAATGTCTCTTCAAACTCAACGATTTGCCGGGAGCCGAGCAGTCACTCCATCGCGCTTCCGAGCTCTCTCACGAGCCCCGCGTGACCGAGCAGTGGCAACAGTTGCGTGCGAAGATGGGGCTGCCTTCCGCACCGACGGATTAAGGTGGAAAAAGCGCGGTCACTGGCTGCAACCTGGACCACAGCGTGTCCGCGCGGATGCTGCTGGATTAGATCTGGTGCACCGCAGTCCGTCGAAAAGTGAACTCACAATCCGCCGTGGAACCGTCCGAATGTGTGGGCCAGCATCATCGCCATGACGAGGACGCCCGCCCCAAGCACAAGCACGTGCTGGCTCTTGCGCAAATCAAAGCTGCCGACACGGCACACGAGCAGATAGGCAACCGCGAGGTTGAAAAAGCCCCAGGCGACGTTGACCATCGAAGAGGACAAGCCTACTCCGGGCGGCGATGCGAAAGGGCTTTGGAATGCGTGCCCAGAGATTCCGTTGCCAAAATGCGGCAAGGCGTTCGCGAGGAACGCGCCCCCGAAAAAGTACGCCAGATAGTGATACCAGCGCATCATGCTCCTTCTGGACTGATTGACGGAACTGAGCGACTTGCGGCCGCCCGTGAGCTCTTACGCGGCCTTTCCCTTCACCTGCACTCCCGCCCACTTCTCCAGCAGAGTCAGCGTGGCGGCGTAATCCAGGTCCTGGTGACCCTCCTCGGTCGCGAGTTCATAAATTTCTTCTACGGTTTCGAGAGCGGGCAGTTTCACGCGCGCTTCCTTCGCCGCCTCCAGGGTCAAGCGAATATCTTTGTGCATGAGCCGCAGTGGAAAATTCGGGGTGAAGTCGCGCGCCAATACAAACGGAGCCTTGTATTCGACCACTCCCGAACGCACCATGGTGGCGTCGATCAGCGAAATCAGTTGCTGCGAGTCGACGCCCAGTTTCGTGGCCAACGTCAGTGCCTCGGCAAAACCTTCGAAGATCAGTGCGATCTGCAGGTTCATGGCGAGCTTGGTCGCCTGCCCTTTACTCGTGCCCCCCATGTGGAAAATTTTCTTTCCCATGGCGGCGAACAGCGGCTTCAGGCGCTCGATCTGCGCTTCGTCTCCGCCCACGATGAACACCAGCGTCCCGTTCTGCGCTCCGATCTTCGACCCGGTCATCGGCGCGTCCACCCAGGCCACGCCTTTGCTGGCCACGCGCTCGGCAAATTTCACGGTGGCCGACGGCGAGATAGTGCTGGAATCGGCAATGATCATGCCTTCCGTCAGCGACGCTTCCGCTCCGTCCGCACCAAACAGAACGCTCTCCACCGCGTCCGTATCGGCCAGCAAAGCCAGGCGACCTCAGCGCCTTGCACCGCAGCGGCCGGAGTGGGAGCGATTCCCGCGCCTTCCACCAGTTTGCCCGGCGTGCGGTTCCACACCGCGACTTCGTGCCCCGCCTTCACCAGATTCGTGGCCATGGCGTGCCCCATGATTCCCAATCCCAGAAAAGCAACTCGCATGCACTTCTCCCGTCGAACAAAAGGAAACAAATAACAGATTCGGATTAGATATGACCTGAGCGATCAAGGTCAAGCAAATCAGGTGAAGCAACGCGAGGTCGGGCAAATTGCAGCCTATGCGTTCTCTGCGTGCGCCTTTTCGTCGCGAGTCTTCTCGTCGCGAGTTCCCGCTTCGTCCGGCTCGATCACCGAACCGAGCCGGTTAGCACCGTCTCCCCAGCGTTCGCGCAAAAAACGATTCGCGGGTTCCGAGTAGAACCTCGCCACAAGCTCGCCGAGTAGCCCCGACAAGAGAATGACGACGAGAAAGAGAGCCGGAACGGCGATCATGGGTTTGCCGATGGCGACGAACACTTGAAAGAGCGCAAAAACGAGGAACATGTGAGTCAAATAGACCTCGTAGCTGCGCTGCCCTAGTTTGAGCATTGGGCTTAGCAGGCGCGGACTTCTCCAGCGCGTCTGCGCAGCCGCTGCGATGAGCATGGACGTACCCACCGCGAGCACCGTCATATCCAGTCCCGTTCGAGCAAGGCCCCAGCGGTCCGCCGCGAGAGAGCAGGAAAGACTGAACCCCACAACCAACAGACCCACGCTCACCAGAGCCGCGACAACAGAACGCGAGAGGCGTCGCTTAGCGGTGAAGAGTGCGGTGAGACAACCGAGGGAAATCGCGTCCATCCCGCCGAGGTAGGAATACTCCCGCCATACCTCATTTCCATGGGCAAAATACGTCCGGCCGAGAGGCCCCAGGATTACAAACGCGAAAAGCAGTGTGATCAGCAATTTTCGCCGCCCAAACAGCCAGCAAGTCAGCGGAAAGAACAAATAGAACATCTCCTCGACGGAGAGCGACCACAGAATGTCCCAGTTGCCCGGAAGGTACCCGCGCCGAGCTTCCAGGACGTTGACATGGAATGTGAGAGCAGCGATCAGCGCACGCCCAAGCCCTCCGGTCTTCTGCGGAACAACGAAGTGTTTGACATGGGCAAAATGCAGGGCGCTTAATATCGCCAGAAGCACGACGAGCAAAGGCGCGATGCGGGCAAACCTCATCTGGTAGAAAGCGCGAATGCGAGGCGCGACAGCGAGTCCCAGCGACGCAGCGTTGTCGAAGTGATCAGAAACCCTGAGACCGCAAAGAATATCTGGACGCCCCGCTGACCATTCCAGACGAGCGAGGACACCAGCTGTTCGGGAAGCGCCTTTGTATAGGGCACATCCGCGGAAAGCAGGCGCATGTTGACGTGATTCATCAACACAAACAAAATAGCGAGACCGCGGAGCAGATCAACTCCATCCAGTCGATTCCAGCGGCGCGCAGGCACTCGCGATTCAGCCGAGGTCATCCCTTATTCTGGCACACGGACGATGCAGACCTCGCCGCAGACGGTTCCCGGTGTCCGCGTCAGGCCTAGCAGGTTGAATCAGTTTTCTCGTTCCGTTACTTGCTTTCTGTCGCTTCGGTTCCAAATTACTCTAGTACCTCGCCCCCCGAAATTTGCAGACGCAAGAGCCGCCTGTGGTGAACTAAAATGGACCCGAACACTTCCAGCGATCATCGAACTTAACAAGCGAGTTGCTTCCAGGCGTAACAGCAAGATCGGCCAGTAAGATCAGGCAGGATGATTAAACAAACACTTCGCAATCCGGCTCTGCGCAAACGCGCTACGCAGTTTTCGCGCCTGGTGCGCCACTCCGCCGTCACCCCGCGGTGCGGCGAGACGCACACTCCGCGCCTGGCTGGGAACGGCGATCTGGGTGTTACTTTTATCGGCCACGCCAGTTTCTTTGTGCAGATCGGCGGACGCAGCGTGCTCATCGATCCTAATTTTGCGCGCTGGCTCTTCGTGCTCAAGCGGTTGCGCCGCCCCGGCTTGCGGGTGCGCGATCTTCCGCCCATCGATCTGGTTCTGGTCACGCACGCGCATTTCGATCACCTGCACCGGCCATCGTTGCGCGCCATTGTGCAAAACAATTTGCGCACCAGCGGGACCGCACCGGCGATTATAGTTCCCACGCATGTTTCCGATCTGGTTGCCGACCTCGGTTTTTCCGAGATCATCGAACTTGACTGGTGGAAGACTTCGCACAACGGCGATCTTTCCGTAACGCACGTACCGTCGCGCCATTGGGGAGCCCGCATTCTGAAAGATTCGCATCGCGGCTACGGCGGCTATGTGCTGCAAGCGGGAAAGCATTCCGTTTATCACGCGGGCGACACTGCTTACTTCGCGGGCTTCCGCGAAATCGGACGCCGATTATCCCCCGAACTGGCGCTGCTGCCGATCGGCGCCTATAACCCGCCCCAGTTCCGCAACGTCCACGCTAACCCGGCCGATGCTACGCGGGCATTCCTCGACCTCAACGCCCGCTGGATGGTCCCCATGCACTACGGCACTTTCCGTCTGTCCCACGAGCCTATCGACGAGCCTTTGCAGTTGCTCGATGAAGAAGCGCGCTCCGCCGGCATCGAAGACCGCGTCTTCGTGCTGCAAGAAGGCATCACCAGATTCTTCTAGTCGACCCCGAAACCTGCCTGCAGCATTACTCGATTCGCTTGATCGGAATATCCTTCCCGTCCGTGTGCAGAATCATCGCGGTCGTGCGGCCTTGAGCATCAGCCTGGAAAGTAAAGACATCGTCGGCCGTCGTGGAGAAGAAATCTGTTTCACTCTCCGGCATCAGATCCTGTTTCGGCTCGGCATTCCCGTCAACAGATTCCTGAAGGGAAAGATGATCCCCTTCGCGCCGCACCGTTTCAATGACATTTGGCGGGAGCGAATAGCGTCCGACATACCGGTCCAAAATCTTCCCATCCACGGCCACCTGCTTATGCTGTTTGAGCAGCGGGCGTGCAGGCAATTTGTCATAAGGAGTGTAGTTTTCCCATGCGATGGGATCGTAAGTGTTTTCCAGAAGCGCTTCCTGCAGATATTCGAAGATGCCTTCTCCGTTTCCGCTGTTGGTCATGATTACGATTCCAGTCTTCGGCCTGTCGAAGCAGACGGTGTAATGCCTCCAGCCATCGTCATGCCCTCCTTTGGAGAATGCCTCGCCATAAGGCGTTGAGTAAAGGGTCCATCCCAGTCCGGAGCTGAGCCGGATGGCCTTGTTCTCCTCCGTGGTCTCTTCGCTGAGTGTGGGGAACATGTGCTTCGACACGATTTGAATTTGTGGATTGAGCATCTGCTCTCGCGTTTTAGGGCGCAGCAGCCGGCCGTCCAGCACCGCCTGCATGAACCGCGAAAAATCGGCAAGCGTCGTTGACATGGAACCCGCCGCGCCTGCTTTGTGTTGCTTCAGCGGGCCCAGCGAGCGACCGTATTCGTCATAGCCATTCGCGTAGTCGCTCTCGAAGCGTTCTTGCCAGACCATGCTGGTTCGGCTCATGCCCAAGGGCTGAAACACGCGCTGCTGCATGAGCTCTTCCAGCGGCGTTTTCGTAATGGTTTCCACGACCAGTTGGAGAAGGCTGATGCCCTCGCCCGAGTACGCATATCTCGTTCCCGGCTCAAAATGGATTCTCAGTTTGCGGTCGTCTTCAAACCACCGCCAATTCGCAAACCCACTGGTATGGCTCAACAACATGCGTGCCGTGATGCGCTTGTAGCGCGGGTCGTTCGCCAGATCGGCATAGTTCGGATATTCCGGCAGTGGCTTCGGCAAATATTGATAGACCGGCTTGTCCAGATCAAGCGCTCCCTCGTCGACCAGCTGCATCGCAAGATAGCCGAATGCCACTTTGGAGAGAGAAGCCGCAGACATCACCGAATCTACAGTCAGCGGCAGGTTCTTTTCTTTATCCCGGAATCCATATGCCTTCAGATACGCGATCTTTCCGTGATTGAATATTGCAATTCCCGCTCCGGTGACCTCAGCGGCCTTTATCAACCGTGTCACCGTCGCATCAATCTCCGCCGCCGAGATTGTGCTGCCGTCCAGCCGTGTGACACCTGACTGTTGTCCTGCGGCCAGCGATGCACTGACCATGGCAATTCCTAGTAGTGCAAGTGTCCGCTTCATTCCGATTTTCCTCACGCATCCCCCACCAATGCAAACCCCGAACAAGCGGCAAAAGACCTTCCTCTGTCTATACGATTCGCGCGCCTGAAAAAGATGATAATAAATACTGGAACGTGACGCTCTCTTTAAAATAGCGATCGACTTTTGGTGTAAACTTCCTGCCGCGAAATTTTCGCAATCAGGAGGCCTCATGTCCGTGAAAGCCATCCCCGACGGTTACCATTCCCTCACTCCCTATCTAACTTGTCGCGACGCCGCGCGCGCCATCGAGTTCTACCAGCAGGCGTTCGGCGCTACGCTAAAGGGCGGCGGCGTGATGAAGGATCCCGATGGAAAAGTGATGCACGCCGAATTGCGCATCGGCGATTCCATCCTCATGCTGGCCGACGAGTTTCCCGCGTTCGGCTCGGTCTCGCCGCAAGCCATCGGCGGCTCTGCGAGCGGCCTTCACATCTATGTGGAAGACGTGGACTCCGCCTTCGACCGCGCGGTGAAAGCCGGAGCCATCGTGGAAATGCCGGTCGCCGATATGTTCTGGGGCGACCGCTACGGGAAGCTGAAGGATCCCTTCGGCCACAAATGGTCAATCGCCACGCACACCGCCGATTTATCCATGGAAGAGATGAAGCACGGCATGGAAGAAGCGATGGCCAAGATGCCCAAAAGCGCGTAGCTCTTCCGTATAATCACCACCGCCCACGTAGGGATAGCCGCCTCGGCTGTCCCGCTTGAGCCTGCTCTGAGCGAAGTCGAAGGGGCGAAGTCCGGCGGTTCTCTGGGCACATTCGTTGCATTCGCAATCTCTACCTCGAATCCCAATCCCCGGTACCGATCTTCTCCCCACGCTTGAGCGTGCGATCAAAGAACTCGGCAGTCGCCGCGTAAGCGCGCATCCAACTTCCCCACATCAGGAAGCCATGGATCTCATCCGGGATGATCAGTTGTTCGAAAGACACGTGCTGCGCCCGCAACCGCTGCACCAGGTCCACAGTTTGGCTGAAAGGAACGTTGCGGTCATCGTCGCCATGGATCAGCAGCACCGGCGACTTCCAGGTACTCACGTAGGCATCCGGCGACGAATCCCACGCCAGCTTCACCGCGGCATCCGCGTCCGGCGGGCGCAGTGCCAGATT
Source organism: uncultured Acidobacteriaceae bacterium (assembly GCA_963846245.1). Classification (GTDB taxonomy): domain Bacteria; phylum Acidobacteriota; class Terriglobia; order Terriglobales; family Acidobacteriaceae; genus Sulfotelmatobacter. The sequence goes on from CAWJVI010000004.1 coordinate 404,190, forward strand.
ACCGAAATACGGCCGCTCCGTGAGAAAAACGCTCCAGTCATGCACGCCGTGGAAATCCACTCCCGCTTTGAACAGATCTGAATTGCGCGCCAGCCCCATCGCAGTCAGGAAGCCGCCGTAAGAACCGCCCCACAATCCAATCTTCTCCGCGTCGACTTCCGGAAGCGATTGCAGATACCGCCCCGCCGCCACCACGTCTTTGTACTCCGCGGCTCCGCGCCATACGCTGTTGGGCGCCTCGCGAAACGCGCGTCCGTACATAACCCCGAGGCGGTAATTCACCGACAACACGGCGTATCCGCGGCTGGCCAGGTACTGATTCTCCGCGTAAGCGTTGTGGTAATAGTCCATGTAGTGGAAGCCCAGCATCATCTGGCGGACGGGACCGCCGTGCATAAAGACGAGCCCGGGAACTTTGCCCTTCGCTTCGTTGTGGAAACCGTGGCAGAAAAAGCTGGCCGTGCACCGTGACGCCATCTTCGCTCTGGAAAATCACCTGCTTCGGCGTCACCAGTGAAGCAGAAGGAAAGTCGCGCGGGCAGCGCCTGCTTCGCGATCATTTCGCGGCTCTTCGCGGTGACTTCATACGGCATCGCCGGGGAAGTTGCCGTCGAGCCAAGGCAAAGAATGTTCTTGCCGTCGCCGGTCTGCACCGGCGTCCACTCCATGGTCTCGCCTCCGGTCAGCGCCTGCTGCGGCGCACCGCCAGCTACCGGCACGCGCCACAAATGCCGCCGGTCGACATCATCCTGATTGGACGAATAAATCACCCACGCCTTATCCGCGCTGAGCGTGACGTCTTCCACGTCAAAATCGCCGGGTGTGAGCAAGGTCGGCCGCGCCGCCGGAGGCAGCGATCGAGTACAGGTGATTGCGCCCATCTTGCTCCGAGGAAAACACTACTCGTCCATCGGCAGCAACGTTGAGCGAACCATCTTCGGTGAGGCGGGGCAGAGAATCTTCGATCTTCTCTCCGCTCCGCCATAACAAGCGGCCCGTGCCGGTGACAGCATCGGCGATCCATAACGACCATGGCTGCGCGCGTACCGGAATCAGCGGCAGCTTCGCCTCATCTCCGGCGATGCGCACGAAGACAATCCACTTGCTGTCAGCCGACCAGCGCGGCATGGAATCCTTGTCCACGCTCGGCGCCATGTAGCGGATGGAACCGCCATCGAAGTCGTAAATCGCAACCAGGCTATGACCGTCACGGCCGCTGACGAAGGCGATATGTTTGCCGTCGGGCGACCACTTGGGCTCACCCGCTGCTCCGCGCACCGTTGCCAATTCCTTGGCCTGCTGTTTGCCATCCACAGTGGCAAGCCACAATTTCTTCTTCGCCGCCCACACCGCCCGCGCGCCGTCGGGAGAAATCTGAATGTCTTCGCAGCCTTCGTCCGGGCAACCCATGTCGCCCAGCAGCCGAGGCGCGGATTCTTTCGACATCCACATCGAGCGCAAACACCTGCTGCTTGGCACCCTTCGTCCAGCTCTCAGGATTAGCGCTCTCTTGCGAGTCATTCAATTCGCTGCCCAGCGCATAAACCGCCGTCTTACCGTCAGGCGTGAGGCGCAGGCTGGCGATGGGCTGTCCGTCGTCCGCGCTGTAGTGAGTAAGTTGTCGCGCAGTATGAACAAAATCCGGCCCGTCCGCGACCCACACATTGCGTACACCTTTTGCGTCAAACACCCACGCCACGCGGCTGCCGTGCGCCGCAGCCGTCAGTTCGCTAGGAAAAGGCGAACTCATCACCTGCTCCAGAGTGAACGGAGATTGCGCCGAGGCAGTCGAGGCGCAGACGAAAATCAGACCAAGCGGCAATGTGCAAGCGAAGTTTGTTAAGAGGCATAGGCCGCTAGGGTAAGCCAGAGGAAGCCACTCTGCCAACCGCAGCCCGTTAACAATATTAATAAGCCAGCAGAATTCTCAGATCGCGCAGGTTGTTCCCAGTCGGTCCTGTCTCAATCGCATCGCCGAGCACACTGAAAAAAGGATATGCATCAAACTTTTCAAGCGCCGATCGCGCGTCGAGCCCCCGTGCCTGCGCCCGCGAAAGCGTCGAGCCATCCGCGACCGCTCCCGCTGCGGGACTGTCGCCGTCAATGCCGTCGGTTCCCGCGCTCAGCACCGTGATATTCTCTCCCGCAATCTTCTCTGCGCAGGCCAACGCGAACTGCTGGTTGCGTCCGCCCACGCCGCCGTTCGTAACCTTCACCGTCACTTCCCCGCCCGAGATCAGACACACGCTGTCCGACTCTCTCCTCAAATTCCGAATCCGCTTCACCAGATATTCCGCCGCGCGCTCGTAGTCCCAGTCATCGCAGGAATTGTCCACGTGCACCGCGAAGCCCGCCTGCTTCGCCGCGAGGCTGGCCTGCTCCACTGCTGTCTGGTTCGAGAGCAGCGGCCACCACCGCGAATGGCAAAACGCCGGATCGTCCGACTTGGGCGTTTCTTCGAGCGACCGCCGCTCAAACAAATCGCGCGTCGCAGCTGGAAACGCCTGTAGCAAGCCATGCTCCGCCGCAATCCGGTAACAATCTTCCGTGGACGTTGAATCGGGCATGGTCGGCCCGGAAGCCAGCGCATCGGGCGTGCTATCAGGCACGTCGGAGACCAGCAGCGAAATTTGCTGCGCGGGATATGCCGCCTGCGCCAGCCGTCCGCCTTTCACCGCGGAAAGATGTTTGCGGATGGCATTGATCTCGGCGATCGGCGCGCTCGAGTGCACCAGCGCGCTGTAGGTAGCGATGAGATCGTCGAGCGTGATCTCATCGTCGATGGGCTTCTCCACAATCGACGACCCTCCGCCGCTGAGCATAAAAATCACCAGCGACGATGCCGTCCGCGCCTGAAAGTCTTTCAGCATCGCACTCGCCGCGCGAATCGACTCAGCATTCGGCGTGGGATGTCCGCCGTGAAAATAACGGAACCCGCGAATCTGGGCCGCAGGCTCAACGGAAGTGGCTACAATGCCTTCCAGCGAAAACGCGCCCACCTGATCGGCCAGCGCTTCCACCATGGTATGCCCAGCCTTACCCAGCGACGCCACGAACATGCGCGCATACGCGGACAGATGGTAAAGATCTTCGCAGACGCGCAAAACTCCGCGCTCCGAATGCACCTGCCGGGCAAAGGCCTTGCCGATCGAAGCCTCGGCCAGCGCAAAAAGAAATATCTCGCGCGCAGTCTCGCGCATCTGCCGAAACTGCGAATCACGATCAGCGCCTGAAGACATGGCAAGGATTATAGAGAGCTCTCAGCTGTCAGCTCCCACCCATCAGCCCTCAGGAAAGCCAAACCGTGCTTTTCATCCGAGCAAGAGCTCCTTGCGGCGGCGGATCCGGGTCGGATTTTGCTGAAAGCTAATAGCTGAGAGCTGACAGCGGTTTACATAACGGCTAGCTTCATCCAGTTCTCAATCGCCTCCCGCAACTCGCGCAGCCGCCCTTCGAAAAAATGATCCCCGCCTTCAATCACCACCAACTGCTTCGGCTCGGGCAGTGACGCGACTAGCGCCTCCAGCTTCGCCCGCGGACCAAACTGGTCGCGCGCCCCGCTGACAAATAATTTCGGCTTGGTGCAATCCTTTAAGAAATCAAAAGTGTAGACCCGCGGCTCTTCCTCACCGGCAGCTACAGGACCGACCGGAGTTCCCACCGCAATCAGCGCCACGACCCGCGGATCCGCATACGCCGCCCTTAACCCAACCGCCGCGCCGAATGAGAATCCGGCGAACACCAGCGGCAGATGAAATTCGGAATCCAGCCAGTCGAGCGCAGCACGGACGTCCTCAACCTCACCGTTGCCGTGATCGTGTTCACCCTGGCTCAGCCCCGCGCCGCGAAAGTTGAAGCGCAACACGGGAAAGCCAAATCCATTCAGCGCCTTCATCGTGTGGAACACAACCTTGTTGTGCAGCGTCCCGCCAAACAACGGGTGCGGATGGCAAACCACCGCCGCATGCGTCGCGTTCTCCGCACCCGCGTTGAGCAAAGCCTCCAACCGGCCCGCAGGCCCCTCGAGAAACAGCGAACGAATGGATGAATTCTGAGTGAGCATCGAACTCAGATTACACGGGAGGAGCGGAAGTAATAAAGTCAGAAGTCAAAAGTCAGAATGAAGAAGTAAGAAGTTAAGAAGTAAGAACCAATATCCTCGCCCTGGCAACCAACGATTCAAAGCTCCCGACTTCCGCATTCTGACCCTTGCCCCCTGCCCCTGACCACTGCCTTCCGACTTCCCCGCCTGCTATTCTCTCCACCATGGATGCCATCACGCTCACGCGCCAGCTGATCGACATTGAATCGATTACCGGCAACGAAGCCGCGGTAGGAGATTATCTCTGGGGAGAACTTTGCCGCCTCGGCTATCAAGCAAAAAAAATGCCTGTCGAAGCCGGCCGCTTCAACGTCTACGCCGCACCGCCGGAATGGGCATCGGGAGCCGGAAGCCCGAAGCCAGAAACCGACTTCCCAAACGTCGTCTTCTCCACACACATGGACACCGTTCCTCCTTTCATCTCGTCTTCCGAAGATGCCACGCGCATTTACGGCCGCGGATCGTGCGACGCCAAGGGCATCATCGCCGCACAGATCGCCTCCGCTGAGCGCCTGCGCCGGGAACAAATTTATGTTGGCCTGTTGTTTGTGGCGGGCGAGGAACGCGACAGCCTGGGCGCGCAGACGGCCAATGAATATGCCGCAATCAACTTCTCGTCCGCTCAGCCGGCCGCGGCTCAGAAAGCCGGACGCAGATTTCTGGTAAACGGCGAACCCACCGAAAACCACATCGCGCTCGCCTCGAAAGGCACGCTCCGCGTGGAGGTGACCGCGTCCGGACGCATGGCTCACTCGGCGTATCCCGAACTCGGCGATTCCGCCATCGACAAATTGCTGCCCGCGCTCACTCGCCTGCGCGCCATGCCATTACCCTCCGATCCGGAAATTGGCCCGTGCACGCTGAACATCGGCCTGATCGAAGGCGGACGCGCCCCCAACGTCATCCCGGATTATGCCCACGCGGATTTGCTCTACCGCCTCGTCCAGCCGTCCGACGAGCTGCGCCGCCAGATTCTCGCGACCGCCGGCGATCAGGTGAACGTCACATTCCCGCTGGAGCTTCCGTTTCTTCGCCTGCGCACCGTCGACGGTCTGCCCACCATGATCGCCGCATTCACCACTGACATCCCCAAACTCACCAACTGGGGCCAGCCCCTGCTGATCGGTCCTGGCTCCATTCACGTCGCGCACACCGATGGCGAATACATCGAAAAGCAGCAACTGGCCGAAGCGATCGACCTCTATTGCACAATCGCAAAAAAGCTCATGTAGGGCGGACACTCCCTTCGGCTTCGCTCAGGGCAGGCTTTGTCCGTCGCTGCTAACTCCCGTTTTTTTTCCTGCCCTTCGCCGGTTCTTCGCCGGGTTTTACCCTGTGTTCCCCTGTGTCCTCTGTGGATGAGAACTCAGGCCGCCACGCATGCCAAATCACGAATTGACCCGGTCTCCCCGACGTGTTATAAACATCCGTTTTGCGCTGGGGTACTGGGGAAAGAGCTTCGCGGTATCGGCATGCCCTTTTCCGGTCAGATTTTCCCGGGTAGACTCGGCGCAAACTCCGAACGCGGCCAAGCTGCAACCGTTCTTCAGGTTTTGAGGTGGAAGCGTGCTCGGAAATCCGTTAACAATGCTGAGGGCATTGCTGCGGAGGTGGTTCCTGAACGGTTTCATAGATTCCTTATAAGACTCCCGGAGGTTTTTTTATGCGCACCTGGCTCGCCACGTTTGCGTTCCAAGGACGCGGTCTGGTCACCGATCTCGCAAAAAAGATTTCGGCGGTTGCCGCTCTGCTCTGTGTTAGCGCCGTTGCTGCTCTGGCTCAGCCCTCCACCGAGGCCGCCGGCGGCGAGGCTTCGTTGAAACTGCCCGATCTTTCTCAGGTTTCCTTCCTGAACGGCGCAATCAACGGCCACAATCTGCTGCTGATCGGCATCCTGTTCTGCGTGTTCGGGCTGGGCTTCGGCATGGTCATCTACATGCGGCTCAAGAATCTTCCCGTACATCGCGCCATGCGGGAAATCTCCGAACTGATCTACGAGACCTGCAAAACTTATTTGCTCACGCAAGGAAGATTCATTTTGTTCCTGTGGGCGTTTATCGCGGTCATCATCGTGCTTTACTTCGGCGTGCTGCAGCAGATGGAAACCATGCGCGTCGGCATCATTCTGGCCTTCAGCCTGGTCGGAATCGCCGGCAGTTACGGCGTTGCCTGGTTCGGCATTCGCGTGAACACGTTCGCCAACTCGCGGACTGCGTTCGCTTCCCTGCCCGGCAAGCCTTATCCCGTGTACCAGATTCCGCTCGAAGCCGGCATGAGCATCGGCATGATGCTGATCAGCGTGGAACTGCTGATCATGCTTTTCATTCTGCTCTTCGTTCCCGGCGATTACGCGGGACCGTGTTTCATTGGCTTCGCTATCGGCGAGTCGCTGGGCGCAGCCGCGCTACGCATCGCCGGCGGCATCTTCACCAAGATTGCCGATATCGGCTCTGACCTGATGAAGATCGTGTTCAAGATCAAGGAAGACGACGCGCGAAATCCCGGCGTGATCGCCGATTGCACGGGCGACAACGCTGGCGATTCCGTTGGACCTTCCGCCGATGGCTTCGAAACCTACGGCGTAACCGGCGTCGCGCTGATCACGTTTATTCTCCTGGGAGTGAGTCAACCAACGGTGCAGGTGCAGTTGCTGGTCTGGATCTTCGTGATGCGCGTGATGATGCTGGTGGCCAGCGCGCTTTCTTACTTCCTGAATAGTGCTTTCGCCAAGGCGAAGTATGGCAACGCGAATGAGATGAACTTTGAAGCTCCGCTCACCTCACTGGTCTGGCTCACTTCGCTGGTTTCGATTGCGCTCACCTTTCTGGTTTCGCGTTACATCATCCCTGAGCTCGGCGGCGACGATACGCAGTGGTGGAAGCTGGCGACGATTATTTCTTGCGGAACGCTGGCGGGCGCCGTCATCCCGGAGCTGGTAAAAGCTTTCACCTCCACCGAGTCGCGGCACGTAAGAGAAGTTGTGATCTCCGCGCAGGAAGGCGGAGCCTCGCTCGGAATTCTTTCCGGATTCGTGGCCGGCAACTTCTCCTGCTACTATCTCGGCCTCGCCATGATGATTCTCATGGCCATTGCCTATTCCATGAGCACGATGGGCCTGGCCGCTGCCGCAACCATGCTGGCGCCTGCGGTCTTCGCGTTCGGCCTGGTCGCCTTCGGATTCCTTGGCATGGGCCCGGTAACCATCGCGGTCGATTCCTACGGACCGGTCACCGACAATGCACAGTCCGTGTATGAGTTGTCGCTGATCGAGCAGGTTCCGAACGTCGAAGCAGAGCTCAAGAAGGACTTCAACGTCACCGTCAATTTCGAGCACGCGAAATACCTGCTCGAAGCCAATGACGGCGCAGGCAACACCTTCAAGGCAACCGCGAAGCCGGTTCTAATCGGCACCGCCGTAGTCGGCGCGACCACCATGATTTTCTCCATCATCATGGCGCTCACCCACGGCCTCACCGCCGACGTTGAAAAACTTTCGCTGCTGCACGCTCCCTTCTTCCTCGGCCTGATCACCGGCGGCGCCATGATTTACTGGTTCACCGGAGCATCCACGCAAGCCGTGACCACCGGCGCGTACCGTGCAGTCGAGTTCATCAAAGCCAACATCAAACTCGAAGGTGTGACGAAGGCGTCGGTCGCAGACAGCAAGAAAGTCGTCGAGATCTGCACGAAATATGCGCAGAAGGGCATGCTGAATATTTTCATCGCCGTGTTCTTCGGCACGCTGTCGTTCGCGTTCGTCGAGCCGTTCTTCTTCATCGGATACCTGATTTCGATCGCCATTTTCGGCCTCTACCAGGCCATCTTCATGGCGGACGCCGGCGCGGCCTGGGACAACGCCAAGAAGATCGTCGAAGTCGAAATGAAACAGAAAGGCACTCCGCTGCACGATGCGACCGTGATCGGCGACACCGTCGGCGATCCCTTCAAAGACACTTCTTCGGTGGCCCTAAACCCGGTAATCAAGTTCACCACGCTCTTCGGATTGCTGGCCGTGGAACTGGCCGTCAATCTGTCCCACAGAGATCACGGCGCAACCATCACCAGCGTACTGGCCGCCGCGTTCTTTCTGGTTTCCTTCTTCTTCGTCTACCGCTCATTCTACGGAATGCGTATTCGGTCGGGCGGCGCGGAGTAGATCTCCGAACGCGGGCTTCGGGCTTCGGCTTTCGGGCTTCGGCCGAGATTGGAGGGGTCGGTCCTGCGACGAAAGTCGGGGTACCCCCCTCCCCCTCCCCCCTGAATCTTTGGAATCATCACGTTAGCGGGAAATTCCCCGCAAAATCCGTATTTCAGAGGACTTAGATACTAAAATCTAAGAAACAAAAGACTTAGAGTGGCATCCAGTTGGCTTCTGCCAATCGTTGCGGCCTACATGGTTGGATGCCGATTGGCCTGTGGAAATTCTTGAGAGGGGTTGTCCCACAACCGCAGAAGAGTTGCGCGGAGCCCTCGCGAGCTTTGTAGATTTACCCATCCCTTCCCCATTCGGCTTCCGCTTGGGGCGGGCTCCTTCGCAGAGAACGCGAAAGGATGGGTTGCCTCGGTTGTGGTAGCCTCCAGAAAAACCAAGGCAAAAGGGTAGCCCGCCGTCAAATGCAACGTTCGTTTTCTGGGTGCGGATGACTGGAGTCGGTAAATGCTGCTGGTCTATGGCGATGAAAGCATGGATGAGACAAAGCAGCGAGTGTGTGCCGTCGCCGGAATTATCGGGACAGAGGAGCAGTGGAACGCGCTTGCGTGGAAATGGGCTCGTCGTACAAATGGCGTGCCGTTTCACGGCAACCATTGCGAGAGCGACAGGGGAGATTATTTAGGCAGACCTCACTGGGAGAATCAGGCACTTTATCGTGATCTTGCGATTCTGCTAGCCGATAGCGGCCTGGCAGGTTATGGACAGTCTATTGACCTGATTGCCAGAAAAAGGATTTTCCCGGAATCCGAGGACATCACATACTACACCGCATTTCAGCGCGTGCTTTTTGCCATGAAGAATTTTGCTTTTCACGCCGGAGACATGGCTGAGCTAACGTTCGACATGAGATTGGAGAGCGCCCACAATGCTGGCTTCCTTTACGAGTCACTCAGGGAAAACGAACCGGAGTGGACTCCCTATCTCGCAGGCAAAATATCGTTCGAGTTTGCGACGGACAATTCTAGGATCCAAGTTGCTGATCTCTTCGCGCGCGACGCGATGAAAGGACTCGATAATCAGATCGGTCCCATAAAGCGAAAAATCAGGGAATCGTGGCGCGCGCTCTACGAAACAGACCGATTCCAGTTAGATGCCTTCAGCACAGAATGGTTTGAGGACTTGAAGCGCAAACTGCCTGAGGCTGAAACAACTATGGGCATGAATCGCGAGATGTACGTTGAATGGTTGCGTGAGCGAAATCGCCACCACAACATATCGAATATGTTCCAGTTTGTGGACTGGACGGCTAAACGCGATAAACCTAGGGGCACGAGCGTATAATTCTCGGCGCTATGAAGGCACGACTGCGGGCCGCATTTCTTCTGTGGCTATTGGCTGTGGTTTCGCTGTCAGCCCTCTCTCACGAGCGAGAGTGGCGCACCGCTACCTTCCTTGGATTTAATGCCGCCCAGACCGGCACGGCTACCATCCCCGTGGGAACGGGTGCCGTGACGGTGCCCATCTCGACGAGAAACTATTGGTTCCGTACCGACGAGCTGGACTATTGCCTGTACTTTCCTAGTCGCCTTAGCGGGCGTGTGCCCAACCTAACGATTAATGGCGCGGCCAAAATTGCAATCGATGGCCGCCACGTCTATGTGCGAGATGATGACGGGAAAGAATGGAAATTCTCTATAATCACCAAAGTTGCGCGTTAGCGCCGGCCCGCGCACAGCGCAGCAGGAATTTAATCGCTGGTGTCGTCCCTCTGGGACTCGGCTCCTAGATCTTGGCTTTACCCCGGACTTACGTCCGGGGCTATCTCCGCTGCCCCTCTCAGCTGGGTGACGTCAGCAACAGCAGGTCCCTCCGCTCCACAGATCATCGCTTTGCGATGATCTGTTCCGGTCGGGATGACAGAGTTGAGTTGGAATGACAGACTGAGGAAATCGAAACATCCCCACTCAAGCCAAAATCGGGCTTGAGTGGGCCACCTGCGGCGGACCTGCCTAGCTGTGGGTAGTGCGACGTCGAAGAGAGTTCCAGGCGAGCGCGATGACGGCAGTCAGGAAGCCAAAAACGGCCGCAACCATTCCACTAAGAAGTAGCAAAGCACCTACGGCGGTCTTCGGACCGCAGGGACCGACCCCCTGGGCAAAGACTCCTATGACGATGAGCACTCCGCCAAGCATCGTCCAAAAGCCGATCTTGATCGCTTTGATCATGCCGAATCGATTATATCGCTGGTTTGGCAGGGCATAATCTCCCAAATAAACTGCTTGACCGGACCTGCTTTTGCGACTACATTTGTGTGTTCCAGAGGACATTCGGACGCTCCTGGGCGGTTTTTTTGAGGTTTCTACGCCGTAAGGGAGCCAAACCCAGAAAATCGAGCATCTTAGATGTCCCGTGGTGCATCTATTTAAGTGAGCTTAGCAATCATTCCTGCACAACCTATTTGTTATCAGTGGCTTAGGTAGTTTGCCGGGAGTTTGGCCACGACTCATGGGCCCAAGGAAAGACGGCGAAAGCCCGCAAATTCATAAGAAGGAGAACGAAAGCATATGCGCTCTGATCGTGTGTTTGATGCTTTACAGACGCTTCGTAACCGGTATATGCTGTGTCAGCTTGCCTCCAAGGCCACGCGGAAGTTCCACCGGCCGAGCACCAGAATTCCGGAAACGATGAACGACGTGTTCTCGCGGATTGCAGGCTCACAGCGGCAGGAAGTTCTGTCGGAACCAGAGAATTTTGCTGAGGCACAACGGCGGGCTGCGTAACTCAGCCCCGCCTTCCCTGCCTGGTGGTTTTTTTTGTCTTCCCTGAATACCCTCCTTTCGAAAATCTCCCGTAGACACTAGCCAACAACGCTCAAGTGCACGGGTTTAGGTGAATCATGACCATTGCTGAACTAAAAGAAAAGAACATCACTGAGCTGACCAAGATCGCAAGGACCTTGGATTTGCCCGGTGCCAGTGGGCTCCGCAAACAAGATTTGATCTTCAAGATTCTGCAGGCGCAAAGCGAAAAAGAAGGCCACATTTTCGCCGAGGGCGTGCTGGAAATCCTGCCTGACGGCTACGGCTTTTTGCGCTCTCCCGATTACAACTATCTGCCCGGCCCGGACGATATTTACGTTTCGCCTTCGCAAATCCGCAAGTTTGATTTGAAGACGGGCGACACCATTAGCGGGCAGGTGAGGCCTCCGCATGAGGGGGAAAAATATTTTGCGCTGGTGAAGATCGAGGCGGTCAACTTTGAGTCGCCGGACGAAGCGCGCAACAAGATTCTGTTTGATAATTTGACGCCGCTTTATCCGCAGGAGCGGTTGAAGCTGGAGACTACGCGCGAGAACGCCAGCGCGCGAGTGATGGACCTGCTTACACCGCTGGGCAAGGGACAGCGCGGGCTGATTGTTTCTCCGCCGCGAGCCGGCAAGACCATGCTGCTGCAAAATGTGGCGAATTCGATTACGGCGAATCATCCGGAAGTGGTGTTGATGGTGCTGCTGATCGACGAGCGGCCGGAAGAAGTTACGGACATGCAGCGGTCGGTGAAGGGCGAGGTGATTTCTTCGACTTTTGACGAGCCTGCCGCGCGACACGTGCAGGTTGCCGAGATGGTGATTGAAAAGGCTAAGAGACTCGTCGAGCACAAGCGCGATGTGGTGATTCTGCTGGATTCGATTACGCGACTGGCGCGTGCTTATAACACGATTGTTCCGCCGTCGGGCAAAGTGCTTTCGGGCGGCGTGGATTCGAATGCGTTGCAGAGGCCGAAACGCTTTTTTGGATCGGCGCGCAATATCGAAGAAGGCGGATCGCTGACGATTATTGCGACGGCGCTGATCGATACCGGGTCGCGAATGGACGACGTGATCTTTGAAGAGTTCAAGGGCACCGGTAATTCGGAAATCATTCTGGAGCGCAAGCTGGTCGACAAGCGCGTTTTCCCGGCGATTGACATTCAACGGTCCGGTACCCGTAAGGAAGAGCTGCTGATTCCGAAGGAAGACTTGCAGCGCATCTGGGTGCTGCGCAAGGTGCTGAATCCGCTGTCGCCGGTCGAAGCGATGGAACTGCTCGTGGAAAGACTGAACAAGACGAAGTCCAATACGGAGTTCCTGGCGAACATGAGCGCGCTCTAAACCTGGACTGGACAGATAAATCCCCACTTCTCGCAAAGAACGCGAGAAATGGGGCACCCGCCGCGAGACGTCCGCACAAAAGAAGCAACAGACACAAAGGCCAGAGCTCAGCTCTGGCCTTTGCTTTTCGCCGGAGTTCTATCACTGCCCATCATTTCGTCCGTGCCAAAGGGTCCGACGTATAATTTTCACGGATCATCTTTCTTGCAGATCAGCTCTAACGACCGAAAATTCCGGCTGTCGAGGCTTCCCGTGGCGTTCACTCACATTATCCGCAGATTCTTTCTGGTGGCCGCACTGACGGTTGCGATGGCGTTGCCGGTTTGGGCGCAACGGCAGACCACTCCGCCTCCGGCTCCGCCGGTTGACAGGAACGGCTTGGGGGCCGCGCCGGGGGACGAAGATGAAGCCAGCGCACGGCTGGCGCATGACATGGCCAAGAAAGCTAATTTGGAACGGCACGCCGCGATCAAAAGCGACGCGGAAAAGCTGCTGAAGCTGGCGGTGGAACTGAAGGCGTCCGTGGACAAGTCGAATGAGAACCTGCTTTCGATAGACGTGGTGAAGAAGGCGGAAGAGATCGAGAAACTGGCGCACAGCGTGAGGGACAAGATGAAGGGGCCGAATTAGGAGGCAGTCACGCGTTGTTGTCGGAAATTCGTGTGCGATGGAAGCTCCGTCGGTGGGCGTTTAGAGCCGCGGCGTAGGTAGGGATCCTTCGACTGCGTTGTCGTTCGCTTTGCGAACGACAACTTCGTCTCAGGATGACAGATGGTCGGAGGTGATCAGCTTTTTAGGATTGGTTGACACGGGCGGCGATCATTGTGACGGCTCGCTGGGCGGCGAGGGCGGCGCCTTCCTGCCAGCCGATGATGTGGCTGCAGTGGTCCCCGGCGAAGTAGATGCGATCGTCGGGGACGATGAGCTCGCGGTAAGGTCCGTCGTAGTACTCAGCTTCCCTCACCGGGGGATATTCGGGGCCGCGGGTAACCCAGGAGCCGAGGTTATACGGCACTTTGCCCCAGGACATGTACATCGGCTTTTCCAGTTCTTTGCTTTTGCCGGGATGCAGTTTTTCGATCGCGGCCCTGGAGGCGGCGATCTTGGCCTCCGTGGAGGGCAGCTTGCCGAAGTCATCAAAGTTTTCCATGCCGTAGCCGGAGATGAGGACTCCGCGTTTGGACATCAGCTTGGCGCTCGGATACCAGACCAAGCCGATCGGGCCGGCGGTGAGAGACGAGATGCCGCCGTAGATCTCGTCACCGTCCTGCTCCCAGAAGCGGCGCGACTCCCAGGCAACTTTGTAGGCGGAATCGTAGACCACCGGTTCGATCGCGGATTTCACGCGCGGTGCGAGATCGCTGGGGATGGTCCTGAGGATGGGAAGCGGGAGGGTGCAAATGCAATACGACGCTTCGACGGCGGCGACCGGGCCGGATTCGCCTTTGCGATAGAGCACGCGGACGCCGTTGTTGGTTTTTCTGATTTCGGTGATGGGAGAGTGATAGCGGACAACCTTGCCCAAGGAATGAGCAAAGGCGTAGGGGATGCGGTCCATGCCGCCGACGGGCTGGAACATGGTGGGCTGCATGTCGAGGACTTCCTCGAAAAGCATGGGGCGGGCGAACTTCGATTTGAGCAAGTCGGAAAATGGAAGCGGAGGAAGCGGAACTTCGACTTGATCGGCTGCGCCGGGTAATTGCTGGTCGCCGGAGCGCGAGGAGCCCTGGTATTGATAATCCTTTCGCAGGGCGCCATATGCGCGGAGAAAATCCAGCACCGCGGCGTGATCGTCTGGGGTGAAGTCCTGATCGAGCGCACCTTTTTGCACACATTTGGCTAGCAGCTCCGAAACGTGGCCCCGCGTGTCGTTGACGGCCTGGCCCTGGCGAATGGGTTTGCCGCCGAAGACGTTGTCGTTTTGCAGCAGGGTGCGACGCGAGGAGTTCACTTCGACTTCGAGTTCGACTCCCAGCTCGCTGCAATAACCCAGCATGGTTTTGTGGATGGAGGGAAGGCGCGCGGGGCCGCAGTTGAAGTAGTTGCCTTCGTCGAAAGTACAGACTTGCGTGGTTCCGTCGGTAAAAACTAGCTTCGATCCGCGGCGCAACGTCCAGTTGCGGCCGCCGGGGCGCTCGCGGGCTTCGAGGACGGTGCAGTCGAAGCCGGCGCGTCGCATTTCGTAGGCGGAGACCAGTCCCGCGATTCCTGCGCCGAGAATAATGACTTTTGTTCTGCGGCCGGTGGAGGCAGGCAGGGGGAAATCCTTCGCCTGCTCGGTTTCGGCCATGCCCAGGAGGCCGAGTGAGTGCATCGTCATGAAGGCGGCACCGAAGCCTCCGGCTTGGGCTACTCTGGCGATGAAATCGCGTCGGGTGACGGGCATGGTTTTTTTTGTGGCTATTTTCTAGTGGCTATTTTCTAGTTTCCGGTTTCAAGTTTCTGGCTTCTAGTTTCGATTCTTCCTCGAGTGCCTTCATTAAGGCTGGAACACGTTTTCGATTGAGGTAAGGTATCACGGCTTACCGGGTGGAGGGCGTGCGGATGAATGGATGCGAGGGATTCGTTATTCTGAATTTTGAGATTCGCGACGCGGAGTGCTGAGGAGCTGTCGGCAAAGACGGCGAGCTGCGCTCGCCGGACGGGCAAGAGTGCCCGTCCCCACACGTGCCCGTCGCAACACGCTGCGCGACCCGGACGTCAGGTTGTCTGGGCGCAGAACTCGGCGATTACGGGGAGGAGCTGGCGACTGGCTTCGAGCTTGGGCACGAAGGCGTCGACGGAAGCTAACGCGTGGGTTGGGACATCGCTGCCTGAGAGCAGGATCACCAGCAGTTCCGGGCGCAGGCGTTTTATGGCGAGGGCGACCTCGTCTCCGTTCATTCCGGGCATCTCGTAGTCGACGAGCACCGCGTCACATCTGCACATGGTCGCCAGGCGGAGTCCTTGTTGGGCGGAGGACGCGGTGAGAACGTCGTATCCGGAGCGTTCGAGCAGGGCTTTTTCGTAGGACAGGATGGCCTCGTCGTCGTCGACGCACAGAATGATTCGTTTCGTGCCTGGATCGCTTGGGATCACTATTGGTCTCCTGCCAAAATCAGGTCGCGGCTCGGTGGTGTGAGGATGCGACTCTAGGTTAGATGCCATCATGAGATAGTGCGTTGCAGTGGGGGAAACGTTTCAAGCGCTCCCATTATCTTCCAAAGATGCTGATTCTAAATGGCTTACTGGCGGCACGAGTAAACGTCGCGAGTAAAGTTGTGTCATTCCCGTTCGAGCTGCACCAGCCGCGATCTTCGGCTTCGTGTGATTCGGGTCGTCGCAGTCGAGTGGGCTTCTCATGCCCAGTAGGTACGGTCGAGGCTGCGGTATTGGATGGCTTCGGCGATGTGTTTGGGCTCGATGGGGTCGGCGCCTTCGAGGTCGGCGATGGTGCGGGCGACTTTCAGGATGCGGTCGTGGGCGCGGGCGCTTAGGCCCTGCTGAGTCATGGCGCGTTCGAGCAGGCGTTCGCAATCGGCGGAGAGCGGGCAGGCAGTGCGGATGTGGCGGGAGGACATTTGAGCGTTGCAGTACAACTTTTCTTTCGACGAGGCGAAGCGTTCGAGTTGCTTCTGGCGAGTGCGGATGATGCGGTCGCGAATCTGCGCGGAGGCTTCGGGCTCGTTGGCGGAGCGCATTTCTTTGTAGTTCACGGCGGGAACGTCGATGTGAATGTCGATGCGGTCCATGAGCGGGCCGGAAATTTTGGAGATGTAGCGCTGGATCATCGGAGTGGTGCAGTGGCATTCGCGGCTGCGGTCGTTGTGGAAACCGCAGGGGCAGGGATTCATGGCGGCGGCCAGCATGAAGCGCGCGGGGAACGTGAGTGACATCGAGGCACGGGCGATGCTGACGGTGCCGTCTTCGAGGGGCTGGCGCAGGACTTCGAGCACGTTGCGGGGGAATTCGGGAAGCTCGTCGAGGAAGAGCAGGCCGTTGTGCGCGAGGGAGACTTCTCCGGGACGCGGGATGACGCCGCCGCCGATGAGCCCGGCGTCTGAGATGGTGTGGTGCGGCGAACGGTAGGGGCGGGTTCCGACCAGGCCGGAGCGTTGGTCGAGGACTCCGGCGACGCTGTGAATTTTCGTCGTCTCCAAGGCTTCTTCAAAAGTGAGCGGGGGCAGGATGGTGGGCATACGCTTGGCGAGCATGGTCTTGCCGGAACCGGGCGGCCCGATCATGAGAATGTTGTGGCCTCCGGCGCAGGCGATTTCGATGGCGCGCTTGGCGGTGAACTGTCCACGGACGTCTTTGAAGTCGACGAAGAACTGCTGCGACTCGCGCAGCATGGAATCGCCGTCGGCTTTGATGGGAGCGATTCCGTTGCCGGAGTTGAGGAAGTGAATCACGTCGAGCAGCGAGCGCACGGGGTAGACGTCGACGCCGCCGACCATGGCGGCTTCTTTCGCGTTGGCTTCGGGAACGACCATGCGGGCGATTTTTCGTCCGCGGGCTTCGAGGGCGATGGGTAGGGCTCCGCGCACGCCCCGCACACTGCCGTCTAGGGATAGTTCCCCGACGAACAAACAATCCGAGATTTCTTTGTTGGTGAGCCCTCCGTAGGCTCCGACGATGCCGAGAGCCATGGGCAGGTCGAAGCCGGAGCCTTCTTTCTTGATGTCGGCCGGCGCGAGATTGATGGTGATGTGTGTGGGAGGAATGTCGTAGCCGCAATTTTTTAGGGCAGCGCGAACACGGTCGCGGCTCTCACGGACTGCAGCGTCGGGAAGTCCGACGGTGTGGAAGTGGTCCTGGTCGGTCTTGATGCCGGAGCAGTCGACTTCTACCTGAATGATGTTGGCATCGATACCGTAGACAGCGGCGCTGAGCGTTTTGTAGAGCATGCGGACGATCTGACCCGATCCGGGCGGGTGCAGGGGTGCTGGGACATCCCTTGGGCACACGAATGCGTTTTGCCTCGAGTATCCACAGTACGCGGTTGTGAGGCTGCGGGGCTGTGACGGATGTCACACGATCGGCTGTGGAAATACGGGAAATGGGAGGAGTCGTGGCGAGGAAACCCAGTCGAGGGCGGCTGTCCCCACATGGGCCGTTCCGAAATCCGGGATTTGCGAGGTCTGCGGGTATGATAGAGGGTCGCTGGGGTAATGTAGTACGAGCCATTTATGAAAACGAGAGTTCCTGACGACCGACCACCGGACAGACTCGACCAGGAAGAATCGCAGCTTTGGCGATGGATTCTACTTTTCATGGTTCTGCTGGCGGCGGGCTTCGCCTACTTCGCGTGGGAACGCCTGGAAACTCTTCCGTACCACTTAGGCCCAGTAGCCGTGGGTGTGCTGGTGTTGTCCGTGCTTCTGGCTGTTTATGCCTACGGGCGGCGGCGGGAGGTCACCGAACTAAAGACGCTGTTGCATGGTTTGCAGGAACATGTCGGCGCGGCTCCATCGGAGGCGCAACTGGATCAGCTGAGCCAGGTGATCATGCGCTCGCAGCGGAGCTTCAAGGAACTGATCGACTCGTTTGACGACGCGGCCTGCGCGGTTTCTCTGGATGGCACGCTGCGTACAGTCAACCGGAGGATCAGCGAACTGGCGGGTCAACCTTACAAGGGGCTGGTGGGGCAGAAGATCTACGATTTTATTGAAGAGCCAACCCGCGAGAGCGTGGAACAAGGACTGGGGAGATTTCTTGACAAGAAGCGCTGGGCGGGAACGGTGCGCGTCCGGCTGAAGAGCAGTGCGCGTCCGCTTTACTTCGAGTGCGTGGTCAACGCGATCGTGAAGGGTGACGAGATTGTGGGTGCGAGCATGCTCGGACGCGACGTCACCGAGCAGCGTGAGAAAGAATTGCGGTTCACGGAGCTGTTCGAAACGTTGCAGGAGGGAGTTTATTTCAGCACTCCCGAAGGACAGCTTCTCGATGCGAATCCGGCGCTGGTGGGAATGCTGGGATATACGAGGAAGGACGAATTGCTCGCGGTGGATCCGGGAGCATTGAGTCCGGACTCGACGGAGCCGGTTTTAGGCCGCATGGGTTCTGATCGGGGAGTCCTGCGAACGCGCGAAGTGAAACTGCGCCGCAAGGATGGCACGGCTGCTACTTTTCTGGATTCTTCGCGGGCGGTGTGGGATACGGCGGGAAATATTATCCGCTACCAGGGCACGCTGGTGGACGTCACCGAGAAGCGGGCGATGGAGCGGCAACTGGTGCAGCAGGAGGAGTTCCGCCGCCGGTTGCTGGAGAGCTTCCCTGATCTGATTCTGGTGGTGGACCTGGAAGAGCGCTATACGTTTGTGAGCTCACGGGTGCGAGACCTGCTGGGCTATCAACCGGAAATCCTGTTGGGCAAGAAAATCTCTGAGCTGGCTGATCACTCGCCGGAACTGGCTTCGCTGTATCACGACGTGGCCTCGAGCAAGCAAGCGTTCGCGTCGACAGAGTATGGCGCGCGGCATTACGACGGCAGTTGGCGAACCATGCGAGCCTCGGCTAGCCAGCTGTTCGATGCGGAAGCAAAACTGATTGGCGTGATCATCTCGGTGCGCGACATTACGACGGAGCGGAAGTTGGAACAGCAGGTGGTACAGAGCGAGCGGCTGGCCGCGATGGGAGCCATGATCGGCGGAGTCGCCCATGAGCTGAATAATCCTCTGACTGCGATTCTGGGAGTCAGCGAGTTGATGCAGGATAAAGTGACGGACGACCCCTCGCGCAAGCAGCTGGCAATGTTGCAACAGCAGGCAAGGCGAGCGGCCGAGATTGTGAAGGACTTGACCTATTTCTCGCGCCCGCCGGCGCCGGGAAAATCTGGTATTAACCTGACGGAAGTTGTGGAGCGTACGCTGACGCTCTATGCTTATTCTCTGCGCAAGAACAACATCACGGTAGATTTTCTGCGCGAGCCGGGGTTGCCGTACGCGCAGGGCGATCCACAGCAGTTGATGCAGGTGTTCCTGAATCTGATTGTGAATGCGGAGCAGGCGATCCGCGAGGCACGCGACGGCGGGACTCTGCGCATTCGCCTGGGCAAATCCGCGACTTCCGTTTGGGCCAGCTTTCAGGACGATGGCACGGGGATTCCGGCTGAGAATCTGCCGCTCATCTTCGATCCTTTTTACACCACGAAGCGGCCGGGGCGCGGCACCGGGCTGGGGCTGAGTATCTGCAAGTCGGTGATGAAGGAACACAACGGCAACGTGGAAGCGGCGAACGCTCAGGGCGGCGGAGCGGTGTTTACCGTAACGCTGCCGACTGCGACTCACAGCTAGAAGTAATTTTCATGCACAATCTTAAGAGAATGCTCTTATGGAAATGTTAAAAGGACAAACTGCGTTGGTTACTGGAGCATCGCGCGGACTTGGACGGGCGATCGCTTTGAGACTGGCCGCCGAGGGCGCGGAGATATTGATTCACTATCACAAGAACAAAGGGGCGGCTGAGGCGGTGGCTAGGGAAATTCCGGGCACTTCGCGCTTGCTTCAGGCGGACCTCGGCTCCCCTCAGGGAATCGAAGCGATGTTTGCCGGGCTGGCCGGAACGCGGTTGGACATCGTGGTGAATAATGCGGGGGTGTGGCTGTCAACTCCGCTCGGCTCCGCATCTCTCGAAAAGATCGATGCGCTGCTCGACACCAACGTGAGAGGACTCTTTCTGGTGACTCAGGTTGCGTTGCCGCTGATGCGCGACGGCGGAAGCATCGTCAATGTGTCGTCAGTGGCGGGAAGAATCGGAATTCCGGACGGGAAAGGTTTGTATGGAGCCACTAAGGCGGCGGTCGATTCGCTGACCAAGAGTTGGGCGCTGGAACTGGCTCCGCGTAGGATTCGGGTAAACGCAGTGGCTCCGGGTTATGTGGAGACTGACATGACGGCCGAACATTTCTCAAATCGTGAGGTGTTGCGAAGAACGCTGCAATACGCTCCCTATGGGCGGCTGGGCAATCCGGAGGAAGTGGCGGATGTGGTGTTGTTCTTGTGTTCGCCGGCGGCACGGTGGGTTACAGGGGAGTCGATTAATATCAGCGGGGGATTTGTGGTTTAGGGGTTGGAGCTGCGGGTTAGGGGCTGGAGCCGTTTAATTCTTGGAAGACTTGGCGCGGAGCTTCGCTCCAGCTTGGACGGGCGGGGCGCCCGTCGCCACACGAGTTGTTGAGGTTTCTAGCGTTCTACTGCCATCGCTACGGCGTTGCCTCCGCCGAGACAGAGGGCGGCGATGCCGCGCTTCACGTCGCGGCGGATCATTTCATAGATCAGCGTGACCAGAACGCGCGCGCCGCTGGCTCCGATGGGATGGCCGATGGCGACCGCGCCGCCGTTTACGTTTACCTTGTTGGGATCGAGGCCGAGCTCGCGCATTACGCCCAGGGCCTGCACTGAGAAGGCCTCGTTGAGTTCGTAGAGGTCAACGTCTCCGTTCTTCCATCCCGTTTTCTCCCAGATCTTGCGGACCGCGTCGACGGGAGCCATCATCACCCACTGCGGATCGACGCCGCTGGTTGCCTGCGCAACGATCCGGACCATCGGTTTGGCACCGAGTTCTTTGGCTCGCTGTGCGCTGGTCACAACCAGCGCCGCCGCGCCATCGTTTACTCCAGGGGCGTTGCCCGCGGTTACGGTGCCGTCTTTTTTGAAGGCGGGCTTCAGGGAACGGAGAACTTCGATGGTGGTGTCTTCACGAGGCGACTCGTCTTTTTCGAAGAGCGTGGGCGGCTCGCCTTTTTTCTTCGCCGGAATCTCCACGGGAATAATCTGGGACTTGAAGCGGCACTCTTTGATCGCGGCCAGTGCTTTGCGATGGGAGTTGACGGCGAACTCGTCCTGTTCTTCGCGGCGGATGCCATATTTCTCGGCGACGTTCTCGCCGGTGATGCCCATATGGTAGTTCTTGTAAATGTCCCACAGGCCGTCGTGCACCATGGAGTCGACGATTTGCGCGTTGCCCAAGCGATATCCTTTGCGCGCTTGCGGCAAGAGGTAGGGAGCGTTGGTCATCGATTCCATGCCACCGGCGACGACGATAGAACTGTTTCCGGTCTGCACGGCTTGTGCTGCGAGAGCGACAGCTTTGAGTCCGGAGCCACAAACTTTGTTGATTGTCATGGCACCTGTGGTGGAAGACAATCCGCCATAGATCGCGGCCTGGCGCGCGGGATTCTGACCTAATCCAGCGGAGATCACATTCCCCATGATGCACTCGTCGATCTCGGTTGGGGCGACACCGGCGCGCTTTACTGCCTCGCGAACCACGATGGCGCCAAGTTGCGGAGCAGTGAATTCGGAAAGACTGCCCTGAAATTTTCCTACCGGAGTGCGACATCCGGAAATAATGACAGCATCCTCGAAAGAGGCCATGAATCAAGCTCCCAGCGAACATTTCGCAACATTCATTATAGATGCGCGAGCGAGCGAAATGCTGCATCCGGGCGGAAAGATCGCTACGATGACGGACGGCGTTATGGAGCACAATTAACGCGGACTAGAGATTTGTACGACGTTGACTTCGGCATGCTCGAAGGAAGTAAAAGCTCCCAGCGAATCGTGAATGATGAGCGTCGTCCGGTGATTTTCGAGTCGCACATTGTGCTCGGGTGACTTTCGTACTGCGCTGCGATGCTTCAGCATCATCATTTTTTTCTTGACTTCATTTTTCATTGACTCTATACATCAATTAGTTGCAACAATGCACCGTTGCAAATTTTCCATGAAGAATGGAAGGGAGAATAGAACCAATGGCAACGAAGAAAAAGGCTAAGAAGAAAAAAAAGCACTAAGAAAGTTCAGTACGAAGTGACCCAGGGGACGCGTAAAGCGTCCCCTAAGTTTTTTGGAGAGGATTTTCTTCTGATGCTTGCTATTCTTTCGGCGATGAAGAGATGTTGCCTTGGCATGACAGGTTCAGGATGGCGAGTCAGATTGATCGACGCGTAGGTTTGTCCGCTACAAATCTTGGCATCTGCTTTTCTTTCGTGGGGCAAACGCTGCGATAAGGACAGAACGCGCAGTGGAAATCGGGCTTGGGGCCGAAGTCGCCGGCTGCAATGCCTTCAGCAGCGGATTGCACTCGTTCTTTTGCGTCTTCGAGTTGTACGAGGCTGCGCCGCGTGGTGACGGCTACGTTTCCGTCCAGATTGTGGAAGGCGAGCGAACCCACGCGATATCCCCACTTTTCCTGAGCCGCGAGCGCGTAAATGGAGAGTTGCAGGCTCTCGTCGGCATCTTCCTGCGTGCGCGCTTTTCCGGTTTTGTAGTCGAGGATCACGACGCTGCCGTCGGGAGCGCGGTCAATGCGGTCGATGCGCCCGACCACGGCTGTTTCTCCGAACCGAGTCTCGAATGCTTCTTCGGTATGAAGAACCTCAGCTGAAGGGGTGTCGCGACAAGCTTCGAGAAACTCCCGCAGTTGTTCCACGCCTTGTTTCTCATACAACTCGTGCTGGTAGCGATCCTGGATTCCGGCGCTGGAGAGGTCTTCGCGAAGCAGTTCGAGGAGTTCGTCCTCACTCTTGGGACGCCCAGACCGCACCGAATCGTAATAAGTGCGAAGAACGCGATGCATGGCAGCGCCGTATTGCATGGCCGCGGGTATGTCGCGGGGCATGCGCCAGTCACGCTCCAGCTTGAATTGCAGCGGGCAACGCTCATAGGTGTCGACGGCGGACGCGCTGAGGCGCGCATGCAGCCCTGGAGTAGCTTGAAGATCCAACCACTCCGTGGCGCGCGAGGGTGCGGGGTGCCCGGGCGACGCGGCAGCGAAAATTTCGATGGTGGCCTGCGACGGGCGAGCCGGCCGCGAAACCAGCCAGGGACGCAGCGTGGTTTCCTGCAGAAGTTCGCGCACGTAGCCCGCCGGAGTTTTGTCTTTGCCGATGCCCTGCTTCGCATAAATATGCAGCGAATCGCGGGCGCGCGTCATGGCCACGTAGAAGAGCCGGCGCTCTTCCTGACCGTAAAGCGTGCGGTCGTCACCCTCGGCGACCGAGTCGGGATCGCGCAGATCGTTAGGAAACTCCACCAAGCTCTCGCGATAAGAAGCCGGGAACGAACCTGAATTCGCGCGCAGGATGAATACGTGCGGGAACTCGAGACCTTTGGCAAGATGCACCGTCATCAGGCGAACGGCGTCCGCCGAGTCGTCCGTCGGCAGGGGGATTACGCCGCCGGCCTCGCGAAAATATGCCAGGTACTCAATCAAATGGTTCAGGTCGGCGGGCTGATGGATCGGCTTCGCCTGCCAGGCGCCGACAAAGTCGAACACCGCGCGAACGATCGGCGAACTGGTATCGAACTGGAATTTTCTGGCGATGATGGCCAAGGCATCGCGTCCGTTGGCTTCACCGGACTTCTCTTCCGCACCGTTCGGCGCGCCGCGCTTGACCTCGTCGCGCGCTGCGCGAATCACTTCCAGCACAGAGGAACCGCCGGGGACACGATCGAGGACGGCGGCCAGAGAAGTGGGACGGCGATCGCGTTCCTGGTTTCCATCTTGTCCACGATCCTGTCCACTTTTCGCGTCTCTCCCGTCCCGTGCCAGAGATCGCATCGCCGCCCGGAGCTGGACGGGATCAACGTTGAACTGGGGCAAGGCAGCGGCGCGGAACAGACTGATGTCGTCTCCCACGGACGATACCGCGCGCAGGCAGGCGAACAGGTCGCGCACCTCGGGTGCGTCGGAGACATCGAGATTTTCGATGGCGAACGGAATCTCTCCTTCGGCGAGCTCGCGAATTACGTCGTCACGGTGGGCGTGAGAGCGATACAAAACGGCGAAATCTTTCCACTTGCAGCGCAGCTTTCTTTGTACCTCGGCGATCACGCTGGCCACGTCGGGACCTTCGGCTTCTTTGACGGCAAAGGAGACTGCCGCAACCGGAAGGCTCAACAGAGTTTTCCCCTGTTGCGCGGCTTCCTCTTCGCGCGCGGACTGCAGGGGCTCGCGGCGGTAGGCAGGCGTGGCATGATGTTTGGCGAACTTGCTTAGCGAAGACCGGCGGATTCTTATCGATCAATGCAAAGGCGCAGCGAAGGATAGGAGTGGTGGACCGCCGATTTTTCTGCAGGACAACTCGCTGGGCAGCCGGGAAATGACGATGAAACAATTCAAATGCCGCGCTGGAGGCTCCGCGAAAACGATAGATGGCTTGATCGGGATCACCGACGGCAAAGAGATTTGCCTCGGCGCCGGACAAGCGCGGCGAGGATTTTTACTTGTGCAAAGTTCGCGTCCTGGAATTCATCGACCAGAATGAAACGAGCCTTTGCGCGTTCCGCGGCCAGCAGGCTGGGGTCGCTTTGCAGCAGGGCGTGGGCGCGCGTGATCATGTGGCTGAACGTTCCCAGGCCATCTTCTTTCAACCAGCGTTCCACCGTTTCAAACACGCGAGCGATTTCGCGGCAACGGCCAAGCACCTCGGAGTCGTCCAACTGGTTTTTCGACTTGGCGACGCGAGGGATGGGCAACTCGCCACGCTGCAGCCCGCTTACATACTGCGAATATTTTTCGGGAGTGACGAGTTCGTCGTGACAGCGGCTGAGAAAGCCGAGCAGATCGCTCAGAAACTGGCTGACATTCGCGGCGCGAACAAAATATTGCAGATGCAGCTCGCGGATGCGACGACGCAGGTAGATCCAGAGATCGACGTCATCGAGAACGCCGAAATCCTGGCCAGCTCGTTTGAGCAGATCGAGACAGCAATCATGAAACGTGGCGGCACGAACTCCCTCGCCGATCAGGGTGCAGACCCGCTCGCGCATTTCGTTTGCCGAATTCCTGGTGTAAGTGAGCGCGAGAATCTCATCGGGACGGGCATGTCCGGCCTCGACCAGGTGTGCGATGCGCTGCACCAGGACTGAGGTCTTGCCCGTGCCCGCACCGGCCACCACTAGCACCGGCCCACGGATGTGCTCGATGGCCTCGCGCTGACGATCGTCTGGAGCGAACGGTGCGGAACGGGAGTTAGACTTCGCGACAGGCATTGCGGGGTCAGGATATCACTGCGAGCAGTTCTCGGTTCTCAGGTCTCGGTTTGTCTTGCTCGACCGGTTTAGGATTACTCTCCCTCGCTGCATTTCGCGCCGTCGAGTAGGACTAACGCAGTCCTGAGATTATGATTGCGGTCGCGGCGATGGCGGCTGTTTCAGTACGCAAAATCGTGTTGCCGAGCGAGGCGGAGATCCACCCCGCTTGCTGGAACTGCTGCAGTTCGTCCGCCGTCCATCCACCTTCGGGACCCACTGCGAAAATCATCTCGTCACCCGACTCCGCTGGCTGGGATTCGAGTGCATCGCGCAGGTGCACTTGCTGCTCCGATTCCGACAGCACGATCTGTAAACCACCGGTTAGATTCACGGCATCTGACAATTTTACCGGAGCGGCAATTTCCGGAGGAGTCGGACGTCGCGATTGTTCAGCAGCCTGCAACGCGATGCGACGCCAACGCTCTGTTCGCTTCGCTGCAGCGGAAGCCAAGTGAGCGTCCGTACGCTGAGCAATGACAGGGACGATTCGGGCAACGCCCAGCTCTGTACACTTTTCGATCGCCCACTCCATCCGGTCAAACTTGAAAACGGCGAGAAGCAAAGTAAGTTTGGGAGCAGGCGACAAAGGAAGTTCGTCGCCGAGTTCGAACTCGACCCGCGAATCCTCCACCGAGATGATGCGCGCGCGGCGGACGATGCCGTTAGCCGCGACGTCGAACTCCTGCCCCACACTGGCGCGGAGCACTCGGACCAGGTGATCAGCGTGCTCGCCGGTGAGCACCCCGCGATTGCCTACGACCTGGTCGGCGATCCAGCGGCGGCGGGTCATTTGGCGGCTCTCATTGCAGTTATCAGTTCTCAGTTCTCGGTTCTCAGTTCTCAACTCTCAGTGAATGCTCGGAGGGGATTGGGGTTGGCGTGTTTGGAAGCGCCGGCTGAGGCCTTAAAACGGCCAGAGGGCCTCGTCAGCCCTCAACGTCGGTTCAGCCGCCGAGAATGTCTTTCATCTTGCCCAGCAGGGAGCGCAGAAGGGGTTGGTTATCGATCTTTGCGGTGGTCTCCAATTCCTGCAACAGCTCGCGCTGGCGTTTGCTCAGCTTGCCGGGAATCTGCACGCGGACCTGCACATACAAATCGCCACGGCCGTGTCCATTCAACACCGGCACTCCTTTGTGCTTAACACGGAAGGTGCTGCCGGGCTGGGTGCCGTCCGGGATTTTGAGAACGTGTTCGCCTTCCATCGTGGGCACGCGAATCTCCGCGCCCATCGCGGCCTGCGTCACGGAGAGCGGGACCACGCAGTGCAGGTCGTTGCCCTCGCGTTCGAAAAATGGATGCTCCTTGACGTGCAGGACTACGTAGAGATCGCCGGCCGGACCACCGAACTGGCCAACCTCACCGCCACCAGAAAAACGAATGCGCGTGCCGTCTTCTACTCCCGCTGGGACCTTGGCGTCGATGGTGCGCTGCCGCAACACGCGTCCCTCGCCTTTGCACTTGGCGCAAGGATCTGCGATCACGCTGCCCGTCCCCTGGCAAGTTGGACAGGTGCGAGCAATGCTGAAGAAGCCTTGCTGATAGCGCACCTGGCCCCGCCCGGCGCACGCCTTGCAAGTGCTGGAACTCTTGCCGGGCGCAGCGCCGGACCCGCGACACTCTTCGCAGGCCTCGTGGCGGCGCACGTTAACTTTGGTCTCGGTACCGAAAAATGCCTCCTCAAATTCCAGAGACAAGTCTTCGCGCAGATCGGCTCCACGCTGCACCCGGCTGCGGCGCCGTCCGCTACCGCCGCCAAATGCATCGCCGAAACCGAAGAACTCACCGAAGATTTCGCTTATATCCTGGAACCCGGAGGGGTCGAAGCCGCCACCCTGCCCTGCGCCACCCAGTCCCGAGTGGCCGTAGCGGTCATACACGGCGCGCTTTTCCGAGTCGGCGAGAATCGCGTAGGCCTCGCTCACTTCCTTGAATTTTTCTTCGGCGTCGGGATTGTTGGGATTGCGGTCAGGATGGAATTGCAAGGCCAGCTTGCGGTAAGCGCTCTTGAGTTCCTGTTCGGTGCAGGTGCGCGCAACGCCCAGCAATTCGTAGTAATCGCGTTTTGCGTTCGTGGTCAGAATAGGCCTTTCCCTGAAAAAACCAATCCTATGAATGTCCCGGAGGAAAGAAAAACCTCGGGGGCTGACGGTCTGTATCGAATCTACGTCCCAGGATTCTTTGCCACTTTTACCATGGCTGGCCGTAACAAGCGGTCTTTGAATTTGTAGCCGCGTTGCAATTCTTCGAGCACCTCGTGATCGGCAGCGTCAGTGGTTTCCACCATCTCGATCGCCTCGTGGAAATGAGGATCGAAAGGCTCACCCACAGCCGGAACCGGGCGCACTCCCAGCTTGGCCAGCGCATCCTGCAATTGCTTGTAGATCAGCTCGATGCCGCCGCGGAACTCCGAGGCATCGGACTTCGCGCGCAAGGCGCGTTCAAAGCTGTCGATGACCGGTAGTAGCGATTTGATTACATCCACGGCTGCGTAGTCGCGAAATTCCTGCTGCTCTTTGCTGGCGCGACGCCGCGCATTCTCAAATTCAGCCTGCGCCCGCGCCAGGCGGTCGAGCAGCAAATCACGCTCCGCCTTTAGTCTCTGCAGCTCGGTTCCGAGACTCTCCGAAGCCGCGGATGTATTGCCCGCACCCTCGGTTGAAGCCGAACCATCGTCGTCATTTCCAGCGGGAAGTTCGTGCTCCAGATCCAGCGCGGCTTCCGATTCTGATTCTCTATTTACTTTCACCACTTATGGATTCTCCAATTCACGGATTATTCCGATTCAAGATTATTCCGATTCATTCAAGATCTTGTCGAACAGCCGCGCAATGTAGGAAACCGCGGTCATGGTGTGTTGATAGTCCATGCGAGTCGGGCCTATCACGGCCAGCGACCCCATCATGTCGTTTCCGGAGCGCGCAGGAGCTCCAATCAGCACAAAATTCTGCATGGAGGGCAGTGTTTGATCGAGACCGATCACGACCCGCACAGCTTCCTGCTTCACATCGAGATAGGCGCCGAGAAGGTGCGCGACTTTCTCTTTTTCTTCCAGCGTCTTCAGCATCTCTTGTAGACGCTCCCGGTCCTGGTCTCCGGTTACAAGGTTCGCCGCGCCTTCCACAAACACAACCTGCGTCCCGTGCTCGGCCGCCAGTGCGCCTTGCTTGTAAAGCTGCTCGATCGAGTGCATCAGACGGTCGTATTCGCTGCGTTCCTGATCGATACGCCGGGAGAGTTCGGAGCGCATCGCCTCCATGGTCCAGCCCCGAAAATTCTCGTTGATGTAGCGCGCGGCCAGGTCGAGATCGTCCTGCTGCAGGTCGAGCCGCAACACCCGGTCGCGAACCAGGCCGGAACGCGTTACCAGCACCGCCAGCACTTTCTGATCGCCCAGGCGCGAGAAATATACGTGCTCCAAAGCGTTCCTGGGACCGCTTGTAGCCACGGCGACCCCCACGTTGCGCGAGATCAACGACAGCACGTGCGAGGTGCGCTCCATGAATTCCTGCACGTCGGTGATGCCGGCCAGCGAGTCGGAAATCATGCTTTCTTCCTGCGGCGCCAGACTCGCCGTGCCTGTAATCTGTTCGACATAATAGCGATACGCCTCGGTAGTGGGAACGCGTCCCGAGGAGGTGTGCGGCTGCTCGAGGAAGCCGGCCTCAGAGAGGTCGGCCATCACGTTGCGGATGCTGGCCGCGCTCAGCCCCTCGCGATTGGAGCGCGCCAAAGTGCGCGAGCCTACCGGCTCACCGGTTGAGATAAAAGTCTCGACCAGCGCAGTCAGAATCTCGCGTTCGCGGTTACCGATATTTGGATCAGAAGGCATGTGAAATACTAGTCAGCTAAACAGACTCAACCGAAGTTGCGTTGGTCGACGCAAAGACTGCTTATTCTACAGATCTAGTTTAGTTAAGTATTTTAGATGCAGAAACTTAGCTTGCGGACGCAAAACTGCGGCCTGCTTGGATTCTAGGAACGCCGGGAAGGGCTGTCAAGCGGGCAACTTGGGCGGGGTAGCGCCCGAAGTTAACCAGTGAAAGCACCACGAAACGCGAAGGAACCAATGAAATCCAAGCCTCACATCGCTGTGATCGGAGCCGGCGCGTTCGGAGGGTGGACGGCGCTTCATCTTCTGAAGCGCGGTGCGCGCGTCACTCTACTCGATGCCTGGGGGCCGGGGAATTCGCGGGCTTCGTCGGGCGGGGAGACGCGCATCATGCGGGGGGCGTATGGGCCGGAGCAGCCTTACACGGAATTGGCGGCCCGCGCGCTCAAGCTGTGGGTGAAGTATGAGCGCCGCTGGAAGCGCCGGTTCCTGCACCGTGCCGGCGTTTTGTGGATGGCGTCGAATAATGACGATGTATTCGAGCGCGGCTCGATCAATCCGCTGCGGCGGGCAGGAATCAAGTTTCAGAAACTCTCCGCGCGTGAATTGAGGAAGCGGTGGCCGCAGGTTTGTTTCGAGGGCGTCGACTGGGGCATCTACGAACCGGAATGCGGATACCTGGATGCTCGGTCCAGTTGCCTCGCGGTGGTGGAGGCGTTCGTTGCGGCGGGCGGGAAGTATCGGCAAATGGCTGTGATGGGCGACGGTCTCGAGCATGCTCTGCCGGGCGAGTTAACTCTTTCCGACGGCTCCCGGCTCAAGGCCGACTACTACGTGTTTGCCTGCGGACCGTGGCTGGGGAAATTGTTCCCGGAGACGATCGGCGATCTGGTGCGGGCCACCAAGCAGGATATTTTTTTCTTCGGGACGCCGGCGGGAGATCCGCGATTCAACGATACGCATCTGCCCGTCTGGGGCGATCACCGCGAGCATTTTTTCTATGGCATCCCGGGCAGCGATCGGCGCGGGTTTAAAGTAGCCGATGACACGCGCGGACCGGCCTTCGATCCGACGTCGGGAGAACGCGTGGTGAACCCAGACACGCTGCGTGGTGTGCGCGAGCATCTGGCCTTCCGCTTCCCTGCCCTGAAAGACGCTCCGCTGATCGAGACGCGCGTCTGCCAGTACGAGCAAACGCCCGACGAGCACTTCATCGTCGACCGGCATCCGCGAATGGAAAACGTGTGGCTGCTGGGCGGCGGGTCGGGGCACGGATTCAAACATGGACCGGCGGTCGGCGAGATGATGGCGGATTTGATTCTCGGGATGGCGAGCCCGGCAGAAATTTGGAGTTTGTCACGATTCGCGAGTGCGAACAGAACGTAACCACAGAGGACACAGGGGTCCACAGGGTAAGTCCTCTGTGTTCCCCCGTGTCCTCTGTGGTCGAGAATTTCGCTATTGAATTTGAATCACGCTGGCGGGAGCATTGGCTTTGATTTCCTCCACGCGCGCCAAGACTTTTCGCGCGAAGGCGTAGATGGACTTGGCGTGAGGCGAATTTTCGCCCTCGAGCACTACGGGCTTGCCGCCGTCTCCGGATTTGCGCACTTCGGGATCGAGTTCGATGCTGCCCAGAAACGGCGCAGAAAATTGCGCCGCCATTTTCTCGGCACCGCCGCGAGAGAATATGTCCACTTCGGTTTGGCAGTGCGGGCACACGAAAAAGCTCATGTTCTCGACCACGCCCACCACGTCCACTTTCATCTGGCGAAACATTTCGATGGCTTTGCGCGCGTCCTGCAAGGAAACATCGGAAGGAGTCGAAACTACAATCGCGCCGGTTAGCGGCACAGTCTGTACTAGCGACAATGCGATATCGCCCGTCCCAGGGGGCAGGTCGACGATGAGATAGTCGAGTTGTCCCCATTCGACCAAGCCAAGGAACTGGCGCACGATCTGATGCAGCATGGGCCCGCGCCAGATGATGGGCTTGTCGCCGGGATTGAGAAAGCCTACCGAGATCACTTTGACCCCGAATGCCTCCAGCGGCTCAATGCGGTTCTCGCCGACCATGCGCGGCTGCCCGTTGACCCCGAGCATCAGCGGAACGTTCGGACCGTAAACATCGGCGTCGAGCAATCCGACTTTGTGGCCGAGTTTGGCCAGCGCGACAGCAAGGTTAACCGACAGCGTGGTCTTGCCAACTCCGCCTTTGCCGGAACCGACCGCGATGATGGCGTCGACGCCCCGGCAGCGGTTGCGGCCCCTGTTGCGCCGGGCCTTGTCCCGGCTGATGCGGCATATGTGCGTTCAAAGAATCACACTCCAGATAGGTATTGCGAAGATGAGGAGGACTCTGGTTCGATTATACAGACGAAATGGGATCCGTCCCGCCGGTCACTTGCTCGGTCAGTCGATGCTTTTAGGCACGGCTTACATCACATTTGATGCTATACTCCGTGCATGGAGTATTTATGAGAACCACGGTTGCTCTCGACGATGATCTGGTACGCACCGCCCAGGAGTTTACCGGGGTGGCGGAAAAAACGGCACTACTTCGTGAAGCTCTCAAGGCGCTCATCGAGCGGGAGAGCGCTCGCAGGTTGGCGTCCCTGGGTGGCACGATGCCGAGATTGAAGAATATTCCACGTCGCAGGATAGGGCAAAAGTAGGTAGCCAACGATTGATTCTCGCGGACACGTCTATCTGGATCGACCATCTGCGCTCGGGCAACAAAGAAATGCGCAGACATCTGGACCAAGGGCAGATTGTCATCCATCCTTCATCGTCGCTGAACTAGCTCTGGGCTCGCTAAGGGAACGCCGAAGACGCTTGCCCTACTGGACCTTTTACCGCAGGTGCGGATAGCACGACTGAGCGAGCTGCGGTTGATGATCGATGCTCGCCGCTTATACAACCTGGGTATCGGTCTTACTGACGCACACCTGATCGCTTCTGTTTTTATCGATTCGCCGACGCTTCTGTGGACAAAAGACAAGCGACTCCGCCGGGTCGCCGAAAACCTCGGCGTTCACGCTAATCTGCCCTAAAAACATCGCCACTGATTTTGGCTGACTCGCACCGGGAGGTTTTCTTCCGGTGAATCTAGCGCGCCGCCTTTCGACGCCGGTGCAACTCAGCCTGCCGGATGTCGCGACGGTGGCCAGCGTCGTCATAGCGGCGCTGCTGCTCCTGAGTCTCTGGAATCACCGGCGCTACTCGCAAGTGGTGACCAGCGTCATCGATCGCCACAAAGGTCAGGTAAGCCGAGCTCACATGTTGCGCGGTATCGGAGATGTAATTCTCGACAAAAACTTTTACCCCGACTTCCATGGAAGTGTTGAACACGCGGTTCACCGACGAACGCAAAACCACAAGGTCGCCGACCCGCACGGGCACGAGAAAATCCATGTGATCGATCGCGGCCGTGACCACGTAGTTACGGGAATGACGGTGAGCGGCCATCGCGCCGGCCATATCGATCCAATGCATGAGCCGGCCGCCCAGCAGCGCGTTCAGGGGGTTGGCGTCGTTCGGCAGAACAATCTCGGTCATCTCCGATTGCGAATCGCGCACGGGGCGGGGAGACGGAGCATGGTTACTCATGAAGTCCTTTCACATGAAGCCAGTGATGACGAATCACTCATGATCAATCGTAGAGACTCGACATTGTAACCAGTCGGTCAGTACGCCCGCTACTTTCTCTCTAATCGATTCTCGCTGATTGGTCTTGGCCGATCCGTTTTCGATGCGAACCTTAACTTGTATGGACGGCTCGCCGGACGCGATACAGAATTTTGTAGTAACCTCGACTATAGTAACTGGCCACTCGCCACCAGCAACTGGACTTCTATGGACCGCATCGCCGCACTCAACGAGATCCTCACCGAGAATCCCAAAGACGCCTTCGCCCGCTACGGTCTCGCGATGGAGTACTCGAAGCAAGGGGACTTCGACCGTGCATTGGCGGAGTTCTCGATTCTCCTGGAGAAGAATCCCGATTACACTGCCGGCTACTTCATGGCCGCACAAACCTTGACCCGCGCCGATAGAGCTCACGACGCAAAGAAGATGCTGCAAGATGGCATCGCTGCCGCGCGCCGCACCGGCAACTTGCACGCGCAATCGGAAATGGAAGCCATGTTGGCGGATCTCGGGGCAAGCTGGACCCACTCGTGAAGTCATTTCGCCCGATCGGCCATCCGTCCCATGGTCCATGTCACCAAGCCCGGAAATAACTGAAATGCTTTCACCGGGAAGTGCATGCTCCACGGAACGATTACTTCCCGCTTCCCTTTCAAATAGCCTTGCAGCGTGGCTCTTGCAACACGATCCGCGGTGATTCCACGTACCGACCCAGGCCGCACGGTTTTGGGGTCCTTTCCGCGCGTTGCGTTACGGCCGAAATCAGTTCGCACGTACCCGGGGCAGACGGTGAGCACATGAATTCCGTCGTTCTTCAGTTCCACGCCGGCCGCCTTGCCGATAGCGTTTAGCGCGAACTTGGTGGCGCTGTAGGCCGCATGAAACGGTAGCGGAATATGTCCTGCCACGCTGGAAATATTAATGATCGTCCCGCCGCCCTGCTGCCGCATGACGGGAATCACGGCCTGCATGGCTGACACCGCTCCGAAGAAATTTGTTTCGAACATGTCGTGGCAAGAGGACATTGCCATTTCGGCGACCGTATCCATCAGCCCGTGCCCGGCGTTGTTCACCCACACATCGATGCGCTGAAAATGATGCGCGGTTAAAGCGATCACACGATCGATCTCTTCCCGATGGCGCACATCGCAAGATATCCCCACTGTCCGTTCCGGGTGACCAACCCGCCCGCGCGCCGCCTCAACCCGGGCCGACGTCTCGCGACAACAGGACGACGCTCGCGCCATGATCGGCAAAACTTTTTGCGATCGCCTCGCCGATTCCCATGGAAGCGCCCGTCACTACAACTATTTTCCCCGTAAGGTCCATGCCCGCGTTCTAGTCTCCTCGCGCGGCG
Source organism: uncultured Acidobacteriaceae bacterium (assembly GCA_963846245.1). GTDB lineage: Bacteria > Acidobacteriota > Terriglobia > Terriglobales > Acidobacteriaceae > Sulfotelmatobacter. Next base: position 438,445 of record CAWJVI010000004.1, read on the forward strand.
AAGTCAAGACGATGCGCGACACGTGGGGTACAATCGCTGAACCTGCTCGATTTGCGCTCCCTAGTCGGAGAATGCGTGAGTTCCCTTCTTCCTTTATTCCCGCTCGAGGTCGTATTGTTCCCTGGCACGCCTCTGCCGCTGCACATCTTCGAGCCGCGTTACAAAGAGATGATCGGGGAGTGTCTCGACCGCAACGCACCTTTCGGCGTGGTACTGGCGGCGGAACAGGGCATCGCAGAGATCGGGTGCACGGCGGAGATCGTCGCCGTCACCAAACAATATCCTGACGGGCAGCTCGACATCGCCAGCGAAGGCCGTAAACGATTCGATGTTCTGCACCTCAACCAGGAGCGATCTTTCTGCGCGCTGAAGTGGTGATGCTGGACGACGAGCCCAGCGTCCCCTCACAAGAAGAGACTGACCGGGCGGTACATCTCCATTCCCAGATTCTGAAACTGGCCGGAGCCGTGCAGGATATTTCCGGCGCAGACATGGCTTGCTTTCTTTTCATCTTGCCGGCTCTTTGCCTCTCGATCTTGACTTTAAACAAAAACTGTTGATGCAGAAGTCCGAGAGCAAGCGCATGTCAATGCTTGGCGAGTATCTCGAAACTCTGGTTCCGGCATTGAATCGCGCTTCGCATGCCCGCGAGAAAGCCGGCGGCAACGGGCACGTCCGCTGAAGCTCCGTCACACGCGTATAATCGAAAGAAGTTTTTTCTTCGGGGGTTCTTTTCATGAGTCTTCCGCGCACGCTCGGCGAACTGCGCCACAGTCCATTTTCCGAAGAACGATTACGCGTGCGGCGCGTCAAGGACGAACTGCGCGAGAATCTCTCAGTGCGTCTGCGCGAGAATGGCGACGCCCCCGTTTTTCCAGGGCATCGTGGGCTACGATGACACGGTCGTGCCGCAGATCATCAACGCCATTCTTTCGCGCCACAATTTTATTTTGCTCGGGCTGCGCGGTCAGGCCAAAAGCCGCATCCTGCGCGCCTTCACAACGCTGCTTGATCCGCATATGCCATATCTTGCGGGTTGCGAGATTCACGACAATCCCTACGCGCCGATCTGCCGCCGTTGCCGCGATGAAGTAGATCGTTTGGGCGACAGCATTCCGATTGCCTACCTTTCCCCAGACGATCGCTACGTGGAGAAACTTGCCACCCCTGACGTGACTATTGCTGATTTGATCGGCGATATCGACCCCATCAAGGCGGCTCGCGGTGGACACGCACTGGGTAGCGAACTCACCGTTCACTATGGGTTGCTGCCTCGTGCCAATCGCGGCATCTTCGCCATCAACGAGCTTCCGGACCTTGCCGGAAAAATTCAGGTCGGCCTGTTCAACATCATGCAGGAAGGCGATGTGCAGATTAAAGGCTATCCGATCCGCCTGCCGCTCGACGTGGCGCTCGTCTTCAGCGCGAATCCTGAGGACTACACCGCCCGCGGAAAAATTATTACTCCACTGAAAGACCGTATCGGCTCCGAGATTCGCACGCACTATCCCGCGACGGTGGAGGAAGGCATCGCCATCACTGAGCAGGAAGCCTGGACGCGCCGCCCCTTGCAAGGCCAGGAACAACGGTTGCATCTGCCGAAATATGTGCAGGAAGTGATCGAACGCATTGCTTTCGCCGCACGGGAGGATAAAAAGATCGACAAGCGCTCGGGCGTGAGCCAGCGCCTACCCATCAGTGCGATGGAAAACGTGATTTCGAATGCGGAGCGCCGAGCCATCCGCAATGACGAGAAGCTGGTCGTGCCCCGCATCAGCGACGTCTATGCCGCGCTGCCCGCGATCACCGGCAAGCTCGAACTCGAATACGAAGGCGAGATGAAAGGCGCTGACTATGTGGGCCGCGAACTAATTCGCGCGGCGATCGCGAAAACTTACGACGAATATTTCACTGGCGCCAACGTGCAGCAGATCGTTCAGTGGTTCGACCTGGGCGGGGAGATTCAGTTGTCGGACTCGATCGCAGCGATTGAGGCGCTAGAGAACCTGAAGGGGATTCAAGGCCTGGTGGACAAACTTGGCCCACTGGGCGTGTCGCAGAAAGATAGCCCGGAACAACAAGTCTCCGCCGCCGAATTCGTCCTCGAGGGTCTGTACGCGCACAAGCGCATCGGTCGCAGCGAAGAACGCGTATTCAAAGCCGGAGAGAAGAAACCCGAACCCGCGCGCGAGAAATCGTTTGAGCCGGACGAGCGTCCGTTCCGGCAGAGAAGGCAGTTTAATTAGGCGTCGGCGTTTGGGGCTTCGGCCAAGAACACCGCGTATTGACGTTGCCTGCAACGTCTCGGCGGTGGCAAGGAAGACAAAGCAACCTACGCCTCTACGAGCATGAAAAAAATTCGCTATAGCAAATACGTGCCTGACCCCGCCGGCGAGATGAGCATGGAGGACCTGCTCGGCGCGCTCTCCGACTACCTGCTGCAGAGCGGTTTCCAGAGCGACATGTGGTACGAAATGCCGGAGGGTGAACATACGCTCGACGAACTTCGCCGCGCCCTCGAACAGGCGCTGATGGAAGGCGATCAATTTGACGAAGAGATGAAGGAACGCCTGCAGCAGATGGCGATGGACGGCCAGCTCGACGAGCTCATCGAAAAGCTCATCGAGCGCATGCAGCAGGAAGATTACATTTCGATCGATGAGCCACCGGATCCCTCACGCCAGTCTGGGGCCGGTGGACAGATCGGCGAAAATGCGCAGCAGGCGAAATTCGAAATCACCGACAAAAGTCTCGACTTCCTCGGCTTCAAATCTCTTCGCAACTTGCTGGGCTCGCTCGGCAAATCGAGTTTCGGACGCCACGACACGCGCGACCTCGCTACCGGGATCGAAACCAGCGGATCGGCGAAGACCTACGAGTTCGGCGACACACTCAATCTCGACATTACGGCTACGCTCTCGAGCGCTATACAGCGGGAAGGCCTCACGCTGCCGCTGAACATCGAGTACTCGGATCTGCAGGTGCACCAGTGCGAATACCAATCATCCTGCGCCACGGTGCTCATGCTCGATTGCTCACACTCGATGATCCTCTACGGCGAAGACCGCTTCACTCCCGCGAAAAAAGTTGCGATGGCGCTGTCGCATTTCATCCGCACGCAGTATCCCGGCGACTCACTCTCGCTCGTGCTTTTCCACGACTCCGCCGAAGAAGTTCCGCTCTCGCAGCTTGCCCGCGTCAAGGTCGGCCCTTACTACACCAATACGCGCGAGGGTCTGCGGCTGGCCCAAAGAATCCTGCAGCGGCAACGAAAAGACATGAAGCAGATCGTGATGATTACCGACGGCAAGCCCTCGGCCCTCACCCTCGAAGACGGACGCATCTACAAGAACGCCTTCGGCCTTGATCCGCTGGTCGTGAGCCAGACGCTGGAAGAAGTCTCGAAGTGCAAGCGCGCCGGCGTGCTGATCAACACCTTCATGCTCGCTTCAGATTATGGCCTGGTGCAGTTCGTGCAGAAAGTCACCGAGATGTGCCGCGGCAAAGCCTACTTCACCACGCCTTACACGCTGGGCCAGTACCTGCTCATGGATTACATGTCGCGGAAAACCAAGACCATCCATTGACAGGGCTGCACAATCCCTCGAGGGGATAAAGCTTATTCTTGCTCGAAGATTCGAGCGGCCCGGCTGAAGCCGTGCCCTTCCCATAACCTATCCCACTGCTGGTACTCTTTTACTGAACCCATGGCAAATTGCATTCGATGTGGCCGCAAGCTTCCTCCAATGTCGTTCAAGAAGATCTGCCAGTGGTGCGTCCATCACGAAGCGGTGCAGCGCGGCGAGGATTCCGGGAACATCCCGCAGCCGGTTATGGCCGCTCCCTGGGCCCGGCGCGGGGAATCGAGCATCAGCCTCACCCAGATATTCTTCGGCGCCAGCGTGGCGGTGTTCATCGCGATGGTCCTCGCCAGTGGTCCTTCGTTGGATTTCACCGGACAAGTGATGGTTCGCCTCGGCGCAAACTACGGCCCGTATACGCTGTCGGGCCAATGGTGGAGGCTTGTGACCTATATGTTCCTGCACGGCGGCCTCCTGCACATCGCATTCAACATGTGGTGCCTCTGGGATCTGGGCGCGCTGGCTGAATCGCTCTATGGCCGCTGGACTTTCGGCACAATTTACCTCATTACCGGAATTGCAGGCGGCCTGGCGAGCGTGGCATGGAATCCTCAAGTTCTGAGTGTCGGCGCGTCGGGCGCGATTTTCGGACTGGCCGGCGCGCTCATCGCCTCTTTTTATCTCGGCGAATTCTCCGTGCCCAAGATTGCGATTGGAGGTACCCTCAGAAGTCTCCTGGTGTTCGCGGGCTTCAACCTTTTCTTTGGGGGCGTGGTCGGCGGCATCGACAATGCCTGCCACATTGGCGGGCTGGTCAGCGGTTTGATTCTCGGTGCGCTGATCGCGCGCGTCGCCCCCGATCCTAACGCCCTGGGCCGCCGCATCAGCATTCTCCTGTTGGTGGTTTTGGTTGTAGCGGGGAGCGCGATGGGAGTGCAACGCTGGCGCGGATTCCCCATGCGCTTCGCGCTGAGCCTGCCGTCCCTATCCGAAAACGGCCCCAATCAAGCCATTGCACGTCTCCAGGCAGTCATCCGGCAACGACCCAATTTTGCCGAGGCTCACTTCGCGCTGGCCGTTGCCTACTTCAGCAGGGGCCAGTACCCCCAAGCGGAGGGCGAGTTTCAGCGCGTGCTGGAGCTTCAACCGAAGCAGAAAGCCGCACGCTTTCAATTGGGGATGACGTATCTGAACGAAAAGCGCCCTAAGGATGCCGAAAATTCGTTTCGCGAATTACTGGCGGAGGACGCCAACGATGCCGACGCCCGCTTCGGACTCGCCTTGGCTCTGGCCAGCGAAGGCAATCATCAAGCTGCGATCCAGGAATATATTGCCGCCGCCAAGCTCTCCGACTTTCCCACGCTCTACTACAACCTTGGCATTTCCTACTCCAAGCTCAAGATGTACGACGAGGCCATCGCCGCATACCTCAAGGAACGAGACAAGAACGGCGACGACATCGACACTGAGAATGCTCTGGCGGAGGCTTATCAGGCCAAAGGGATGCCGCAACAAGCTCAGGAAGCGCGGAGCAAAGCGGCGCAGCTAAAAGAACAGGATACAGACTGACGCCGTCAGAATCTCACGTAAGACCGCCGCTCGGCAATCGCGCAGCTCGGCCTTTCGTGATCTCTCCCACTGCCCGCCACGCTTGATTAATCGCCTCATCCGTATACGCGTAAGCGCCCGCATCGGAATTGGCGATGGCGATCCGCCCGAACGGCTTGCGCGCAACCTCACATGGGATCTCGCCGCCTTCGAGCCAGAAGGAATCGAACAGCGAGTTGTATTCGTAAGCGTAGCCATGCGGCCAGCGGTTGACGGTGATAGCGGCAATATCGCGTGCCGGGTCAAAGCCTCCCGCGCTCAGCGTGCGGGCCAACTGATCGCGTATCTTGCGTTCGATGGTTTCGAACGTCGTGCTGTAGAGCTCGATGCGTCCCGCAGCGTGCTGGTCACGTGCGGGCAGCCCCGGGTGGCACGGCGTTTTCATCATGTGAACAACGATCGGCTCTTCTGGTTTGCGCGCACATTCATATCCGCCGAGGCTAACAGGTAAATCCAGATTCACTCCCGTGTGGTAGCAGCCCGGAGCGTATACCGCGTTCGTCCCTAACTTCTGGAACGAAGTCCAGTTGCGCAGAGCAACATTCGTGTAGAGCAGCGGAACTTTCTGCGCCGACGCGAGAGCTTGTTTCTGCTTGTCGGGCAGATCGTCGCAAATGTAGGGAATCACCACGTGCCAGCACGCCAGCACCACATTCTTGGCTTTGGCCGTATATACTTTGCCTCCGCGCGCATAGGCCACTTCCACTTCTTTCGCGCTCGCCACATCGCCCACATGCTTCACGCGTACCGCCGTGCTGTTCAACCGGATGCGCACCGCAGAGCCGCTCTCGTCGAGCTTGGCATAATTCGCTTTCGCCAGGACTATATCGGACCACGAACTCCCCGGAATCGCATCAGGGATCAGTTTGCGCACCAGCAGACGCGCGATGCTGGCATTGCCATCGGGAAAGTGAAAGAAATATTTTTCGGCTTCTTCGTTTGGGATGGAGTCGCGGTTCATGCCCTTCCCGGGCTTGTCATCCAGCTTCAGGCCAGCGAAGCCGGGCATATCGAATCCCCATGCATCCTGCGCCGACACTGCGTCAATACCCACGCCGTAGAGAGGATGTGGCATCGCCTGAAACAACTTTACGACGTCCGCGTGCACGCTCACCACATCCTTGAGATAGTTGGCATAGCTGGTGCGCGCCAGCTTCATTTTCTTTTCGTCGGAACTCAATCCGAGGAAAAAGTCCCTGCTCTCGGCAAAAAGACGCGGCAGATCAAGCTTGGCCTGATCGGCAATGGGAGCTTCTCCAATGAATTGCTTGAGCAGCTTTTGCGTTGCGACGGCAGCATCTTCACTTTCACTACTGCCCCGCGCGATCGGATTAACCACCAACTTGTCCACGCCAAATGTCTCTTTGTCGAAGAAGAATCGTGGCCTCATGCCCAGCGAGCGGTAAAGGTTCCGGTCGACATGTTTCGAGTAAGATGGCACGTCGATGCCGAGTTCTTCAATCACTCCCTTGGCCACTGCGCTATACGGCGCAGGGCTTTCAATCGAGAAAGTCCCGCCGAAGCCGAGCCGGAATGCGTTGCCGATGCGAAACTCGTTGCGCTTGGCATGTCCGCCGAAGTCGTCGTGGTTGTCGAGAATGAGGATGCGCGACCTTTCTCCCGCAGCCTTGCGGTAGAAATGCGCCGCCGCCAGACCACTGATGCCGCCGCCGACCACGATCAGGTCGTAAGTCTCGCCCGTATCCTCAGGCTTGCCGGCCGTGTCCCAGAATGTTCCGTCACGCAGACTGTGAGCCGCGTCAAACGATCCGGGATGGCTGCCGCGCATGCCGGTAAGCGCCGGCGGGTAATAATCCGGAGACTTCTCGCTTCCCGTCTCCGCCTGACCGCCAATTGCGAACAGGTCCCACGGCATGACCGCTGCGCCCGCCGTCATGGCGACGCCATTCAGAAAATCACGCCGCGTAATGTCGCGGCCCATGCCGAGTTCGCGGTCTCGCTGCTTGCTCAATGGTCCCCCAGGCTAGTGGAATGTTCCGCGGGAAGATATTTTATTTCGGTGGCATCGGCCCTTCGTCGGCCTGCTTCACCGCCAATTCCGCGCCTTGGAATCCGATGCGGCTATGGGTGCCGTCGCAGAATGGCTTGTTGGTTGACCCGCCGCAGCGGCAGAGCGAGAACGCCGGCTTGCCGGTCAGGTCATACTTGTTGCCGTTGACGTCCACCAATTCGACCGAGCCTTCGGGAGCTTCCACACGAAACGGACCATTGGGTCTTACGGTGATCTTTACTTGCGCCATGAACTCCTCCTCCAACCTTACGGGTTTCTAGTAAGGCTATGAACATACCATTAAGTGGGTGGGTGTGTCGCGTGGATGGAGATACACACGTAGCGACAGCCGCCTCGGCTGTCCCGCCAAAGCACAGCGAGGCGATCCCGCTTACATCACGCAGCTAGTGATCCAGCGGAAGTCAGGCTGCGGTAAACCTGCAGGCAGTCATCAATCATGCGCCGCGTGGTAAAACGCTCTCGGGCGCGTGTGTAGGCCAAACCGGCGTAAGCCCGGCACATCTCGCGATCGGCGTTGAGCAGGCGGATGCTCTCGGCCAGGCTGGCGCCATCGTTGGTGCGAAAATAAAGAGCGGCGTCACCCCACATTTCGCGGAAGGCTGGAATGTCGTTGGCCACAATGGCGCAGCGGGAGAACGATGCCTCCAGCGCTGGCATACTCAGCGGTTCATAGCGCGGAGTCGCCGCGTAGATCGACGCGCGGCTGTAAAGCGCGCGAAGTTGTGCTTCGGTCTGCGGTCCGCGAATCGCCACCGACGTTTTCTCGTTCGCAACCTTAACGTCGGTGCGAATCGGAATGCGATGCCCCGGCAGCGCCTGCTCCGCTCCCACAATGCAGACCGAGAGCGGATGCGTGTACTGCGTGAGCAGGCAGACCTGCTTGCCGGCATCGATGAGGCGTCCGACGGCAAGCACCGTATCCTCTTTGTCGACGTAGGGATTGAAAAAGATGGGATTGCGGCCCGGATAAATCACGGCCTCGCGCCGCGGCCGCGCGTAGGTGGCGCGCAGCGTGGAAAGCATCCAGTTCGTGGGTGCAATCAAAACATCAGCCCCCGCAATCCCGCGCGCAACGGTGTCGCGATACCACTTCAGCCAGCGCGTGGGCCGCGGCGAATGGCCCTGCACCGCCTGCGTCCAGGTGATGAGGTCGCCATGCGCCATCACTACACGTGGCACTTCCACCGGCAGATTTCCGTAGCAAAACTGGTTGAGATGCAGCACGTCGGGTCGCACCTCGCGAACCAGCGCCGCAAGGAAGTTCGACGAATCAGGCAAATCTTTTTCGGCCTCTTGCATCCACTCCAGGCGGAATGCCGTGGGGTGGTAGTCGAGGCCGTGCAGGCCATCCATCCAGGCTGTCTGCTCGGGCAGCGGAATCTCTCCGAAGCTGACCAGCGTAACCCGCTGACCACTCGTGACCAGGCCGGTAACCAGTTCGCGAGTGTAGGTCCACGCGCCAGACAGAGTATCCGCCGTGACCAGAACGTGCACAGAACCTCCGAGGAGAAACCTGCGGATACCGCAACAGATGCGGCATCCAGCCTGCAATGTTGGGCTATTCTAATGCGAATCAGAGGATAACTCGAAAGGAATTTTGCGGCAGAGACGCGTTAGCGTTGGGGCGAGCTCTGGAAGGCTTTCCGCCGATTTGGGCTCCGGAGGGAACGAGATTCAGGACTTGGATAGGAGAGCGAATACCCAAGGATTGTGTGGGGACGGGCACTCTTGCCCGTCCGGCGAGCGCGGCTCGCCTCCTGCCGACAGCTCCCCAGCCACCGCAGAGATCAGCCGAGCTCCGCTCGGCGGACGGGCAGGAGTGCTCGTCCCCACACCTAAAGAGCGGAGGTTCGGCCTAAGCTGCAGTCTCAGCCCTCAGTTCGCCGCATTCAGATGCACTCGCAACTCCCGCGCCAGATTGTCGATGGCACGGATTTTTTCCACGGCGGGCACGGGCACACCGGGAACGGCCATGGCCAGTTCGCAGGAGAGCAGCATCACGGTGAGAGTTTCGCGCATTTCGCTGCGCATCTGCTCTTCGACGGCGCGCCGAGCCGAGGTTTCCTCCCGCTGGCGCCGGTGCAACGCCGAGCGTACCTCGCGCACCAGCCGCTCCATCCCGGTCACCGCAAAGTTGATGTAGACCGGAAAGGCCGTGCCCAGGTGCTCGAGCATGCGATCGCTTTCTTCCGGCTCGGTTTCGAGCAGGAACTGATCGATGATTACCGCGGAGTAATTTTGTTCGCGCAGGCGCGTGGCTGCCCCCTGCAGCAGGTGCGCCCAGTGGGTTTCGTCGCCGGTTGCCAATTGCAAAGCGTCAGCGCACTCTTGGCCGCGGGCTGAAGGTGTGATGAGAAGGATCATGCTTTGATCACATGCACGCCAGTCGCCACTGGCAGAGATTGAAAACACGAGGCTAACCCTCCCCGCTGGCGTCCGTTTTCCCGCGTGCGGAAAAAACACAACGCCGATGGTTTCATAATCGGACTCCCACCACTCCACACTGCTCCTAGGGGTGCGCGGAATAGTCCTTCAGCTTGCGATAGAGCGTGGTTTTGCCGATTCCCAGCAGTCGCGCGGCCTGCAGCTTGTCTCCGTTGAGTTCCGCGATCGCGCTCAGGATTGTCTGCTTCTCCAGTTCGGCCATCGGAATGATCTTGCCGTGGCTATGTCCATTTCCATCGGACGCTTCCGGCGCTGCCAGGTGGCCAATCTCCCGCGGCAAATCGGTGACGTGAATCAGCGGACCGCTGGTAAACGCGCAGGCGCGCTCCAGGCAGTTCTCCAGTTCCCGCACATTGCCCGGCCAGTCATAGGCCAGCAGCGCTTTCACGGCTTCGTCGCTGAGCAGTTTCTCGATTCCCGAGTTGCGCGCCAACCGCTCAAGGAAGTACGCAACCAGCAGCGGAATATCCTGTCGCCGCTCGCGCAGCGAAGGGATGCGCAAACTGAGCACGTTCAGGCGGAAGTAAAGATCGCGCCGGAACGTCCCTTGCATCACCGCCTGTTCCAGATCGCGATTGGTCGCCGCCAGAATCCGCACGTTGATGCTGATGCGGCGGGTGCTTCCCACAGGACGGATCTCTCTTTTCCTGAATCGCTCGCAACAGCTTGGCCTGCAAGTCCACCGGGAGTTCGCCAACTTCGTCGAGGAAAACAGTTCCGCCTTCAGCAATGGCCAGCAGGCCATCTTTCGCCTGGTTAGCTCCAGTGAATGCTCCTTTCACATAGCCGAAGAGTTCGCTCTCGATCAGCGTGGGCACGAGCGACCCGCAATCGACGGGGATGAAAGGCTTGTCGCGAAACGGGCCGGCGTAATGAATGGACCGCGCTACCATCTCCTTCCCCGTGCCGCTCTCACCCAGAATCAGCACCGGATGCACGCTATTGGCGGCCTTCGCAATGATGCGATAGAGTTTTTCCATCTCCGGCGCGCGGCCCACAATGCCGCCGAACCCCTGCTTCGATTTCACCTTCTCGCGCAAGATGCGGTTCTCCGACTTCAGCCGCAGATGGCTGACCACCCTCTCCAGCAGCATCTTCAGTTCGTCCACGCTGAACGGCTTGGTCACATAGTCGTACGCGCCGTTCTTCATCGCCTGCACCGCGGTTTGCACCGTGCCATAGCCCGTGACCACAATCACGATTGCCTCCGGACGCCGCTCCTTGATCCGGCGCATGGCTTCCAAGCCTCCGGCGCCGGGAAGCCGCAGGTCGAGCAGAACCGCGTCCACGCTCTGCACCTCGAGCAGACGATACCCATGTTCGGCGGAGTCCGCGACAAATGCGTTGAAGCCCAGCGATTGCGCCACCTCGCGACAGGCTTCGCGGATCGAGCGTTCGTCATCGACGATGAGAAGGTTGAGAAAGTTGGCGGGTTGAATTTGCGGCGCGCTGGTAATCACACTCAATGCGGCTGACGTCATGACGTAGGTTCCTCTTCTGGAGAAAGTGGTGCCTCTGGCTGGTTTGGTGGTTTTGAGTCTCCCGAAGAAACATTCGGCAGCTCGGCAGGGGAAATCTCAGCACTGGAAATCAGTGGCAGCGGAATCGACGGGCGAAGTAACGGGAGAAGCACGGTAACCCGCGTGCCCTTTTTCCATTCGCTTTCAAGATGGATCAAACCTCCGTTGTTCGTAACGATTTCATAGACTGTCGATAATCCCAGGCCCGTGCCCTCACCCGGGGGCTTCGTGGAGAAGAAAGCCTCGAAAACATGCTGCCGGGTTTGCGAGTCCATCCCCTGTCCGTTGTCGCTGACCACAAAAAGGGCGCACGGCAGTTCGACTGGAGCCGCTTTCTCCGCCGCACCGGTTACGATTTGCAGCCCGCAATTGCGGGTTTCGAGCGTAATCTGGCCGCCTTCCGGCAGCGCATCCCGGGCATTCAGCACCAGGTTCAGAAGAATCTGTTGCGCCTGCGTGGAATCCATCCGGACTGCGCCGAGGTTAGGATCGAGCTGATACACGAGCTCAATGTTTTCTCCGATCAGGCGTAGCAGCAGTTCTCTTATTCCTTCAGCGATCGCGTTGAGAGATACCAGATGAGGCGCTTCGTTGTGACTGCGCGCGACGGCCAGCAATTGCCGCACCAGGCCTGAAGCATGAATGCTCGCATCGCGAATTTCTTTCGCGTACTTGTGCAGAGAGCTCCCGGATTCCAAACCAGCCAGCAGCAAATCGCTGTAGAGTGAAACTCCCGTCAATAGATTGTTGAAGTCATGCGCCACTCCGCTCGCCAGCCGGCCCAGCGCTTCCAGTCTCCCGGCTTCGCGCACCCGCCGAACACCGTGATGATTCGCCGTCGTATCCTCGGCCATCGCAACGCCGCAGACCGAGTCCTCTGCCAACGAGGCGGCTCTCCAAACCGTCCACCGCGCCCAACTACTCCCGCGCGCCCCACTAATTTCTTGTGTGTTCTGGTTCTGCGCGTTGTGATTGAGAAGCTGGCTCTCGATCTGGAAACTCTCGCGACTGCCCTCGATCATCTCGCGGAACAAGCAGTCCATTTCTTCCCGGTCGTTGGTCTCAATGCAGTCGCTGAGGAGAACAGTTGGGCCTCCGCGCAGGTCAACTCCAAGCAAACGCTCGAACGCCGGATTCGCCGACGCGACCACTCCGCCCGATGTGCACCAGGCCATGGCCACGGGCGCATTCCGGAACACATTCCGAAACAACAGACAATCTCCCGTTTCCGGACTTATTGCGACAGGGGATTGCGCACCCGTTTCGGCACCATCGGTCGGCCACGGGAAGGGAGTCGCTCGGTTCATGTAATTAGTCTGGCTGGGACGGTTCCCAGAAGGAATTGGAGATTGGCAGGCGGATACCTTGGTTTTCCCAAAACGGGAAGATTGCCCGGCACGCCCATGTCTCGGTTTCCCCTTGCGCAACTATAGGGAGAAGGTCCCAGCCTGCTAAGGGCACTCGTCACCAAATAAAAATATGTCTGTGGAAAACTCTGCGGAGGGCCTGTTTTCGAAGGTTTTTTACTGTTATTCCGTGCTGGTGGGATGATTCTGGCTGCTGGATACCGTCTCCTGCCGTTCCTGCGGGCCTGTCGCGGCCAGCCGGAAGGTGAGGCGGCGACCTTTCTGCAGACGAGTCGTGGTCGGGTGGGCTTGGTCCGATGCGTCCTTATCTGGGTTCGCGATTCCCCCCGCCCCCCCGCGAACCGCATCCCCATGAACAAAGAGGCTGGAGGTCCGCAGCGGCAGTGTCTTTCCCGCAATCGTAATCGTGTCCAGCGTCAGGCGAATATAGCCCCGGCCGCCCCCCCCGTCGGACGCCCGTGCCGCTTCGATTCTTCCCGTGACGGCGGCGCCGCGGGGCACAGCTATTTTTCCATCCGTGACGACCGGTTCATCCACCACGCCGGCAAAAGTACCTTCCTCGCCGGCTAGCTCATTTTCGGTCCGGTCACTTCCGGCTCGGTCATTGGAAATCTGCGCTTCCACCCGAACCGTGAGCAGCGTCCCCGGCGGCAAGTCCGGGACAGAAGCCAATGTTTGAAAGGGCGGCCCGCTCGCCGTTCTCGGAATCACCGTTCGACGCTGCGTCGGGCTTTGCTTCGCCGGAATTGCCGGAATTGCCGCCGCCGGAGTTCGAGCCCTCGTTCCCTTTCGTGGCATTGTCCTGGAAAGGCAACTTATGCTGATCCGCCTTATTGGCCGCTTCATCAGTCGGCAGATCACTGGGCCGAGAGCATCCCACCGCAAGAGTCAGAATCAGAAGCAGAAGCGGGAGGACAAGAGGCGTTGAGCCGGCAAGCCTCAGGCCAGAAAGCTTCCGGGGTCGAATTCCCGAGACCGGAAACCGCTTCAGCATTCGAAACTCCCGGGATTTCCCCACCATAGGCATGGTTCTGCCGCCGTTTCATCCGAGGACTGGCAACCCAAGTACCAGACACGTTCTCACCAAATCAACAACTTGGGGATAGCACTTTCGTGGGGCGTGTAGCTTTTGCCATCGATAGAACCCACGAAGTCTAAGCCGGGAAGAGCGGGCCCCTCTCCGCGCTTGCAAAAACCCACGGACAGGGCAACCTCTGCATCGGCGGCACGAGGCACAATCCACTTGTGTGAGGACGCTGTAAAGCGGGGAAGCGCCATGTTTATTGAGCACCCGTGCGCAGACCGATTTCGTCACCTTCGAACCATTGCGGATGTCCGACACCCACAAGGCGCCACGCACGGACCTGGTTCCGATCTTCGAAGCAATCTCAGGTAGTCAGGCTTCGTAATAGCGAACGCGGAAACCCGCCGGCCCCGGCCGTACTTCCCGCCCCCGTAACTCCTGTCTGCAGTTGCATTTACGCGTCTGTACAACACTGTACATACAATTCCGCCCGCACAAAACGTTCCTGAAGGAACACTTCTGCGATTTTTACATACCACCCCGCGGCGCCCTGGCCCACACTCAATCCCCCAAAAACAAATCGCGGAGAGCGACGTTGATCGCTCTCCGCGAAAGCTTGCAGACGAAACAGCCCCTTCAAGTTACTTCTTCGGAGCTGGCTTCTTCGCCATCGGCTTCTTGGCCACTGGCTTCTTGGCGCCTTCCCTGCCTCCGATAAGAGTCAGAGCATCCGTGGCGTTGAACGGGAATTGACGAACCGACATTTGGCCCGTCGTGCTTAACGTGACATCCACCCGGCGATTGCTCGCCATCCTGATCACCCGATGTTCCGGAGAACCCTCGCCTTCTCTTCTGCAGTCAGCTCGGGGTTACTGTCGACCTCACCCTGCACCTCTTCCGTAGTCAGGTTATGTTCCTTGCCATACGCTTTAGTTTCGATGTTGGCCTCGGGAATACCCTGCTCGATCAGGAAGCTCTTGGTGCGTTCGACGCGGCGTTCAGAAAGCGCCTGATTGAATTCCTCGGAACCACGGTGATCCGCATGGCCCCCAAGAATCAGGTGCGCATCCGGTTTGCTCTGGAGATATTCCTTGAAGTCGGTAGCCAACGAGATCAACGTCTTCTGTTGACTCACCAACAGACCGCCTTTGGGATTCGCAATCGTTGGGTAATTCGTTACAAAGTAAATGCTGTGCAACGAGAGCCGTTGTTCCAAGCGCACGATCTCCGGGTTCACGGGCGGCGGTGGCGGGTTTTCCAGCGCTAGTTGTGTGGATGCTTGTCCAGTCAGCCCGCGCGTGTCGGCGCAACTTGCGCTCACCGTCACATTGCCGGGCGCTGCTCCAGCCGTACTCAGCGTAGCCGTGTTGCCGGAGCCGGAGAGCGTGCCAGAAGAAGCATTCCAGTTCGAGACAGAAACCGAAACACCGTCTGGACTGGTGCAGCTGCAGGTGATGGTGGCCGAACCCGGAATTTCCACGGTCGAAGGACTCGCCGAGCAACTCATGGTCGGCGGGTTCTTCGGAGGCAGTGGCTTGACCACAAAGTTCGCCGAGCAAGTGGCGACGTTATTGTTCTTCTCTCTTGGGTCGGTGACATGCGCCGTGATCGCATAACTGCCGGGCGCGGCATTGGTCGGTGTCGATGGCGGCAGTCGTGTCTTTGCCGGTTACCACGCCACCGGTGGCGCTCCAGGTGTAAGTCACGGTGTGCTTCGGATTGAAATTGCTGCCGACAACTGTGGCGGTCAAGGGCTCACCCACCAAAACTTCCGCGGGTTGGATCGAGCACGCGGCAGTCGGAGCCACAGCAGGAGCACCGCCCCAACTGAAAACCAGGCCCGTCCGCAACCGCACACCTGACAAGGTAGGACGGCGCAGATCCGGGAAGTCCGCGGCCGCGAAATCCGCATAGTTCTGCCGCGCCCAAACATAGTCCGCTTCGAACAGGCGGAATGCGAATCCCCTGCGAATCGGCAGATCCATTCCACCGCCCACAATCGCGCCGATGCCGTTGGCCCCATTCAGACCCGCTACCGACAGCCGGTTCAGGCCCACCAGGGCATGCAAGAAGAAGTTGGCGTCTTCGGTGCGCCACATAAACCGTGGACCGAGCGAGGCAGTGGTGTCATTGTTGCCTTCCTGAAGCCAGTTATGGCCGAAGTCCACTTCGCCAGCCCAATGCGAATCGAAGTTAAAGGCAAGTGCCCCACCCACGCCCGAGCCGTCCGAGACCGTGAAAGAAGTGGGATTGTTCGGGTCGCTGAAAGGCGTAGGCACGGTGGCGCCGGGATGCATCCACTGATATCCCACAAAAACGTCCCACTTCGGAGTAGAGTCAGCCTGCGCGGATGCAGGACTCGAAAACATAGCTGCGCACAACATAACGGCACACAACAAGGATAGTCCGGCGACGATCGCGCGGCCTATGCGCCCATTGCAACAAGGTGACATGTCATCCTCCATGGATGTTCGTGCGCCTGCACTGGTTCATGGAGGCGCCGATGGAAAAGGTAGTGATTGGCCGAGATAAGGATTGAATTCCCTAGGAAGTCACAAATTGTATCTCACACCGGCATCAAAACGGAAGCACGGACTTGGCGAGGACCAAACATGAGCAACGTTTAACGGAACCAGGCTCGTCTCAAATTGAAATTGGTGCGCTGCTTGCCTCCGAAGCATGGTACGCGTCGTCAGCAACCTTATCCTCACCCATACTGCGGCGCCCATACAGCAGCTTGCCCCGCTGGAAGCCAGCCGCGTATCGTGGTAGTTCGTCCTGGAGGTGGAGTAAGTACCGGGTGAGTTCGTCCCGATTGCTGCGGCTCGAGTGGGTTGCGCGGGGTGGTAAGAAACCAAGTGTCCAGAACAGAGTGTTGAGCAAGGGTGGGGGATAAAGCCAAGCATGCGACAAGAACGTGTCTTGATCGTCGAAGACGAGGAAAACGAGCGCTCCGGGCTGGCCGAGATTGTGACTTCCTGGGGCTATCGCGTTGAGACCGCAAGCGACGGAGTCGAGGGTCTGGAAAAGGCCTCGCAGTGGTCTCCCTCAATCGTGATCACCGATCTCAAGATGCCCCGCATGGGCGGCATCGAACTGCTGGGTCACTTAGGGGAACAAGTCCAGACTATCGCCGTGGTGCTGGTCACCGCTCAGGGAACCATCGAAAGCGCGGTGCAGGCCATGCGCATGGGCGCTTACGATTACCTCACCAAGCCGATCGACACCAACCGATTGCGCACCATGCTGACCAACGCGTCCGCGCTGCTCGGGACGCGCGCTGAACTGGAAGCCACGCGACGCAAGCTGCGGGACGCTGGATCGCTCGGCCGGCTGAGCGGAGCTTCGCGGAAGATGCAGGAAATCTTCCGGCTCATCGAAATGGTTGCGCCCAGTACCGCTTCGGTGTTGATTACAGGGGCCAGCGGCACTGGCAAGGAGCTGGTGGCGCGCACGATTCATGATCTCAGTCCGCGGCACGAGCGGGTCTTCGTCGCCATCAACTGCGCCGCCATTCCCGAAACTCTGATCGAAAGCGAAATCTTCGGACACGAAAAAGGTTCCTTCACCGGAGCCATGGAGAGACGCACCGGATGCTTTGAACTGGCGGAGGGCGGCACGCTTCTGCTCGATGAAATCGGCGAAATGCCGGTCGCCACGCAAGCCAAACTGCTGCGCGTGCTGGAAGATCGCAAAATACGCCGCCTCGGCAGCCGAGTGGAAACGCCGGTGGATGTGCGCGTTTTGGCGGCAACGAATAAAGTTCCGGAAGAGGCCGTGGCTCGCGGTGAGTTGCGCAGCGATCTCTACTATCGCCTCAACGTCTTCAACATCCACATGCCGCCGCTCCGCGAACACAAAGAGGATATTCCCGACCTGGTGCAACTGCTGCTCGGCGAGATGAGCACCAAGCACACGCGGAAAGTGGCTGCGGTCAGCGAGGCCGTGCTCAACCTGTTCAATGGGTATTCGTGGCCGGGCAATGTTCGCGAGTTGCGCAACACGATTGAGCGCGCTGTGATTGTCTGTGACGGAGGCATGGTTGAAACCAAACATCTGCCGCCGGGTTTCGGTCACGCCCCGCTCCGCAGCGGCTCCAACGATCCTGACGCCGTCCGCCTCGGAGTCGGTACAACGGTGGAAGAGGCGGAGAGGCTGCTGATCCTGAAAACTCTGGAAGCCACCAGCAACAACAAGACGCGGGCCGCCGAGATCCTCGGCATCAGTTTGAAAACATTGCACAATAAGTTGAAGGAATATGGCAGTGCTGCCGCCGAGGCGACTCCGAGCCAGGAGGAAGAGATTCCGGTAACTAGACGTAGTTGATTTTGGGAGGCCCAGCGCTTCCAGCGCTGCGATCAAAGTATCGTTTTGATCGCGCTTTGGCTGTTGAGGTCCGCGCTCGCACAGCAATCTTGCGGCGTTGGCATTTTTTCCATGATGCGACGGAAAATCATTATCGTGTTGACCATCACGTTTATGGTTACGCTGATGGTGACGTCGTTTTCGCTGCTGTATCTGTCTCAGATTCTCCGCCTCCGGCTCACCAACGCCTACGAGAGCAGCACACGCCTCGCGCAACAACTGGCCTACACGATCGAGAACGATGTACCCGACCTGACCAGCACTCCGATCGACACCAGCGATCCGGCGGCGCTGCACAAGGCAGTGACGAATTACTTGCCCACGGACGTGAATCTCCTCAACAATCTGGAGTCCGCGGTCGGGCAACTGGCCATTCGTCTACGACGCTTCCATCGTCAGCCTCGACGGCAGGGCTCTGATCCACACCAATGCGAGCCTCACGGGAAAAGTCGTCCCTCCGCGCAGCGATTTCAGGCAGGTGCTGAAGGCTCGCCTGTGGGACCAACCTCGTCTGGTCTACCGGCCCCGGCGTTTACGACGTCACCTACCCGCTGCTGCTCAACGGATCAGACTTCGGGACGATTCGCATCGGCGTTTCGACCGTCTTTCTGCAAAGCGAATTGACGCCCCGGTTGCTCCATGCGGTTTATTTTTCGATCGCCTCGATCTTCGTGTCGCTGTTTCTCGCGGCAGGAATTTCCAATCTCGCTCTCGGACCGCTGAAGGCGATCAATCGCAACTTCGACAGCGTGGGCGCAGGCGACACCGCGCTCACGGATCAACGAATCGGGCCACGATGAATACGGCCTGGTGACTCTCAAGATCGCCAATCTCGGCCGCCAGGTGCGCGACACTAAGGAGATTTTTTCCGCACTCAAAGACAATGTCGACCAGCTCATGGCCAAGCTACAGGACGGCCTCATGCTGTTTGCACGCGATTTGCGCGTCGTGCTGGTCAGCGCCCCGGTGGAGCGTTTCCTCGGTCGCCCGCGCGGAGAACTTCTGGGCCATACGGTAGCAGAAGTTTTTACCCGCGATTCGGTTCTGGGCGCGATCGTGCTCGACGCCTTCGAACGCAAGCGTCCACTGTTGCAGCACGAGATCGAGTTGGCGGATGGCCGCCGCATTCAGGTGTCGCTGGATTTCGTGCAGGAAAGATCGACGCAGATTGGCGCGCTGCTGATCATGCGCGACGCCGAATCGGTCCAGCGCCTCGGAGATGAAATCGAATTGTCGCGACGTCTCTCCGCCAGCGGACGCCTCACTCGCGGCGTCGCCCACGAGGTAAAGAATCCCATCAACGCTATCGTGCTGCATTTGCAGTTGCTGCAGAACAAGCTGGCGCATACCGAGCCCGATGCCCGGCGTCACATGGACATCATCGACAGCGAAATCCGGCGGCTGGATCGCGTGGTGCAAACCCTGGTGGACTTCACCCGTCCCCGTGATCTGCATCTGGAAGAAGTCGACCTCCGCCGTTTGCTGGAAGAAGTGGCCATGCTCGCCGCTCCGGATGCGGAACAGCATGGCGTCACCATCGAGCGCACCTTGCCGAACGAGCCGCTGCCCATCACCGCGGATATCGATCTCATCAAGCAGGCGCTGCTCAACGTAGTGCTGAATGGCATTCAGGCAATGCCTAAGGGAGGCTTACTCACCATCTCATCACAGCGCACGGGCGATACCGTGATCGCGGAGGTTCGTGATCGAGGCTGCGGCATTCCTCATGACCTGCATGAAAAAATCTTTGAGCTGTACTTCACCACCAAGAAAGATGGCAGCGGTATGGGTCTGGCTTACGCGTACCAGATTCTGCAATGGCATCACGGCTCGGTAGGAGTTTGAATCCCTCGAAGGCCAAGGCACAACTTTCCGGTTTCGTATCCCCGCAACGCCCGGAGGTGGGGAAACAGGGCAGGAGCCGTCGGCGCATTCCGTGCCCGAATTGTCGAAGCCGGCAGGCTAAAAGAATCGAGCAGCCGTCTCGGCAGCAATCCATCGTGCATCCCTTCGACAAACTCTTTCTACAACACCCTCGTCATTCCGAACGCCGCGTTCTTCATCGTGGCCGGGGAATCCCAGTCTTCTCTATAGCCGCGCGCCAGCCCAAGTCGGCCCGCGGCCGCCACCGAATTCCGACATTACCGCTTGGGCGCTTCGTTTCACACGATAACCTGCAAAACCGGAGTAGAATACTCATGGCTGCAGTAGCATTCTGCTTGGGACCCTGCATGACTCTGGCCGTAATACTTTCCATCTGCATGTTTTGTTCGGGACCGGCGACGGCCGGTGTTCCCGCCTGGGCGCAAGCGGACCAGGATCCGTCTCAGGCTAAGCCAGCAGACTCGTCAGTCCCAGATCCTCAGAGCACTACCGCACCGCAAGCCAAGCCGCCTGCTCCGGCGAACAATCCCACTTCCGATTCGTCGTCCGCGCCGAAGAAAGTGCCTGCAGTCGCGAAACACAAGCCACAGAGCAAGGCCAAAAATGCCGCCCCCTGCAAAGCTCGCGGCCAACGTCAAGACGTCACCCAAGAGCAGCCAGTCCTATCCCGCGACAACGGCCAGTTCCGTCTCCGCAACCGGATCGGCCTCAGCGGAACTCCCTCCGTGTCCCCCTCCGAAAGTGGTTGTTCGCAATGGCGGAACGGCTGAGGGAACAGTGCAGCTCACCGGCGGCAGTGTCGCGGCCAAAAATTCTCCGCAGCGTGTCAACACCGAGCGGCTACTGGCCTCGACCGAGGACGAACTGAAGACGACCGCTCGGCATCCACTGGATTCCAGCCAGCAGGAGACTGTGAAGCAAATCCACCAGTACCAGGCCCAATCAAAAACGGCTCTGCAAGCCGGAGACCTGGAACTCGCTCACAATCTGGCGGTGAAAGCGCATTTGCTGGCGGATCAACTGGTGAAACCGCAACCGTGATTCCAATCGCTGATTTCTTGATTGCTGATTGTTGATTGCTAATTGAAACCCCAAAGCCCAAGAAAAGCTCTTCAGTCAGCAATCAGCAATTGCGCTCAGCAAATCACTTCCCTTTGGCCCGAGCCGCATTGACCTTGTTGAGCAAATCCTGCGACATGCTCTGCATGGGGCCGGGAATCTTCACAGCTTCCATCAGCACCTCCCGCGCCTCGGTGTTTCTGATCAACTTCGCATAGGCGAAGCCCAGCCGGTACAGTGCAATCGAATACTGCACATCATTCTGTCCTTTAAGCAAGCCCGTCGCCAATTTCAGTTCTCCGAATCGCCGCCAAAGTTTTTTCCTGCTTCATGTACGCGATGCCCAGCGTGGAATGCGCGGCGCCAGCGGAAGTTCTTGCGCTTTTTGTCTGCTTCCGCAGCATCCGGATTGGCCACTGCGATCGCCTTTTGCGCATAGCCAATCGCTTTGGCGGCGCTGCCGGGCTTGCTATCTTCCGAATAGAAACTGGCCAGCTCCAGCAGTGCGACGAGCGAGTTGGGATTCGTCACGAGGGTTTTTTCGCAATACGCGATCAGTCGCGGCATATCATTCAACTGCCCTGGACCCAGGGTCGCCATCGCGTAGCTCGCCACCTGATCCTTGAACTTCGATTCCGGAAATGCCGCGCAGAACTTTTCGATGTAGTCCAAACGGTTGTGAGCGTCAGGTTCGGTTTGAATTGCGTTGAACCCGGACGTCTCCAGAAATTCGCAACTACTCTGCGCCGCGGTTTTTTCGTCGGCCACCTGGCGAGCGAAATCTTCGTCGCTCATGCCTTCGGGCTTGGCCTCTTTCCGACCGAAGCGCAAACTTCGCCGCCCTTCACCGCGTAATCCAGCTGCTTCGCGTTGTTCTTCGATTGCTGCGCCATGCTGGCCTGCCCGACCAGGATGTCGAGGTTATGCGGTGATCCAGCCAGCGCCTTGTCCCCGTAATCGAGACCCTTCTGAAAATCTCCGGACGCCTGGTACGCCTGCGAAATCTGCCAGTTGCCATACGCCACGGCCGCGGGATTCGACGCATATTTCTGCACGAAGTCGGCGTACATGGCCAGTTTCTTCGTCGCGTCTTGTTCGCTGGTAATAGTCTGCAGATCCTTATCCCCGGGGTGCCCGCGGCGATCTCGATGTGGCCGACCTGCGCCCCGGACGGAAGCTTCGCCAGCAAGCCCCAAAATACGACAGCGACCACCAACCACCTGCCGTAGCGTCTCATCGTCATCCTCCGTAACGCGCCGTAATCGCGCCTATCTACAGCGTTTCAATTTCGCAGCAGGCGAATCCTAGCGCCGAACGCGCCTGCACGCAAGAGCCGAGATCAATCAGACTCCACGCCAAAGCAAATTCACTTCGGCTAAAGTATTAAAGATGCGTTCCATCCTCGGCCAACGTCCCTTGCGCTTCGTGTTCGCAGCCAACGTGATCTCCATGTTAGGCAGCGGGATGAACTCTGCCGCAGTTGCCTGGTACGTCCTCAAGGCCACGCACTCCGAAATGGCGCTGGGAATGTTCGCCGTTCTGCAAACTATTCCGGCAATTCTGATGCTTCCCTTCACCGGAGTCATCATCGACCGTGAAGATCGCCGCCGCCTGGTGATGTGGCTCGACGCCGTGCGCGCAGTCATCATCGTGATCGTGGCCATCCTCGCGTTTCGCCACCGCGTGCAGGTCTGGCAGCTCTACTTGATGAACACGCTAGTCGCCGCCGGATTCTGGATGTTCTGGCCCACCATCACCGCTCTGATTCAGGAGCTCACGCCCGAGGGCGAGTTCGTGCAATCCAATACTTTCCTGCTCGCCGGCGTACAAGGCGGATGGCTGATTGCCGGCGCACTCGTCGGCTTCATGTACGACCACATCGGCCTCGGCGGCGTACTGCTGATCGATGTCTCCACGTACGTAGTCTCGTTCTGCTGTTACTTCGCCGTGCGTAAAGGACGGCACGTCGTCCTCCGTCCCCAGGAATTGCGCGCTGATATTCTCGCTGCCGAGAATCAGCTGCAACGTTTTTGGTTCGAGATGCGTGAGGGACTGCACTTCCTCCGCGATCACCGCTCGGTCGTGCTCCTGGGAATCAGCTGGGCTCTGTTCCTCGGCGCCATGATCACCGGCGTCGTTGTAAATCCCTCGTTGAGCGAACGTGTTTTTCACGCCGGCGCCAAAGGCTACGGCTGGCTGAACGCAGGTTGGGGGACAGGCGCCTTTGTCAGCGCCCTATATGCCCCCGCAGTGATCGCGCAACTCGGCGGACGCCGTGCCGTAGCTTTCTCCATGGCGCTGCTCGCGGTCTGCATAGCCTGCGCCCCAATCTCGCAATTTCTTTTTCTCGCAATCATGGTGTACTTCGTCATGGGCTCCGCGCGCGGCGTCGGCGGCGTAGCCATGAATACCAGCCTCATGGAGATGGTGCCGCAGCATCTGATGGGCCGGGTGCAGAACTCCTTTTATTTTGCCGGAACATTTCTGCAACTTGTCCTCGCGCTGGCAGTAGGCGCGGTCGCAGAAAAAATAAGCCTCGTGCTCGCCTTCGCGATCCTGGCCTGCACGTATGCCCTGGCGTTCGTCGCTGCAAGCTGGCCCCTGGGAGCGGCGTCGTCGATCGAGGAAGCCGTGGAGCTAAGTCAGAAGTAAGAAATCAAAATGCAAAAGTAGGAAAATACTAGGAAGATTGTTACAGTTGTCTCCGCTGCCACTTTTACATTCTTCATTCTGACTTCTGACTTTTCTTCTCCGCGACTGTTATCCTTCCCATTCCAAGGAGCCTCCCATGTCCTCTGACCTGCAGGGCCGCACCGCGGTGGTCTTCGGAGTCGCCAACAAGCGCTCGATTGCGTGGTCCATCGCCCAGGGATTGCACGCCGCCGGCATGAAGATGGCCATCACCTACCAGAACGAGCGCCTGGAGCAGGAAGCGAAAGATCTCATCCTCTCCCTGCCCGGCGCCGAGGGCTACATGTGCGACGTCAGCAAGGACGAAGAAATCGCCCGCCTCTTCGCCACGCTGAAAGAGCGCCACGGCAAGCTGCACGCTCTGGTGCACTCCGTCGCTTACGCTCCCGCCGACGAACTCAAAGGAGACTTCATCAACACCACGCGAGAAGGTTTTCGCGTTGCGCTCGATGTAAGCGTCTACTCGCTGGTCGCAGTCGCGCGCGCCGCCGCGCCGCTCATGGAAGATGGCGGCTCGATCATGACCATGACTTACTACGCATCCGAAAAAGTCGTCCCACGATACAACGTGATGGCCGTCGCCAAGGCCGGACTCGAATGCTCGGTTCGCTACCTCGCCTACGAGTTAGGAAAGAAGAACATTCGCGTCAACGCGATTTCCGCCGGCCCCATCAAAACTCTCGCCGCGCGCGGCATCGCCGGATTCGGCGACATGCACAAAGCCCACGCCGAGCGCGCTCCGCTGGGCCGCAACGTCGACGTAAACGAAGTCGGAAGCACCGGAGTCTTCCTTGCCTCGAACGCGAGCTCAGGCATCACGGGCGAAGTCATCTACGTGGATTGCGGATTCAACATTATGGGGTTTTGAAAAACAGTTGCCAGTGGACAGTTGGCAGTTCTCATGCGGTGATTTTGATCCTCCTCCCGCTCTCCCCCTCCCGCTCCAGCGCAATCTCCACATCCCGTTCCCGCAAAAACCGCGGAAATTTCTCTCCCCATTCAATCAGCAGGATACTGTTGCCGTCCCGCAGATCGTCGAGTCCGAGCGTTTCCAGTTCGCGCGGAGTATCCACGCGATAAAGATCGATGTGAAAAAGATTGGCCTTCGGCCCGCGATACTCGTGCACCAGAGTAAAGGTAGGACTGGTGACGTCTTCCTCGGCGGCCGCATCAAACGCGGCTGCAATCCCCTTGACCAGAGTGGTCTTCCCCGCGCCCAGATCACCGCGCAGCAGTACCAGTTTCGGCGGCGCCAGCAATTCTGCCAGCGTGCGTCCGAAGGCGATTGTCTCCTCAGAGGATTGCGTCGTGATCTCTCGCGTCATCGAAACCAGTATAGCGAGAGTGCGCGCCCTTCGCGGCGGCGGCCGAAGATCCAGCTCTACACGTTTCCGAGTGTGGAGAACGCGCTCGATTTCAGGCCCAGCAAATTCCGGTCCACCACGTGCGCCAGTGACGAACGCAGCCGGTGGTTGTCGTCGTCCTCGAGCGCGACGAAGCGAAAGGCTTGCAGAATGCCCTCCGTAGTCTTGCGCGTCGGGCTCAGGATTTCAGCCATGCCGTGCACCGGCCCGGATTGCGTCTGAAACGCGACTTCGACGAAATCGCCTTGCGAAAGCGACTTGTTCAGACGCAGCAGGCCGCCCGTGGCTGAAATGGTTTGGAGTTTTGCTCTGGTGCGCCGGCCGTCTTCTAATCGAATCGCAGCCAGGACAGAATCGCCCAGCTGGACTCGGGCCGCGCGCCGCGAAGGGTGCGGTTGGGGGAAGTGAGTCATAAGCCAACTGCAGCATCTCACTACCTTATGTCGAGTGATAGATTACGCAAGCTGCTGTCCGGATTCCGCTCTGCTAGCCCGGTTTGGAGCCATGCAATCCCTGTGCTGCGAGCCACATAGCTGGCAGTTACTATGTAGTTAATGTCCGGAAGGACAGTCGGCACGTCTGCCGATGAATTCAAGCCTCCTGTGTTCCTCTGTGACCCCCCGTGGTAATGAATTTAGGTTTTGCTCCGTCTGACTTATTATGGCTATGTCGAATTCCGTGGAGGACCGCAATGTCCCGCATCGTTTCTTCTTTATTTTTGCTCGCGTCATTGTTCTTGCCTGGCATTTTGTTCGGTCAGACCACACCCGCGCATCCCCCGCTTCGGATCGGTATCGTTGGCCTGGTTCACGGACACGTCCACGGATTCCTCGGGGAATCGCGTCACAGCCCGCAGATTGAAATCGTCGGCGTGGCTGAACCCGATCCGCAACTGCTCGCCCAAGCGGGCACGCGGTACAACTTCGACCGCGCAATATTATTCGCCGATCTGGAAGAGATGCTCGTCAAGGCACATCCCCAAGCAGTGCTGGTTTATACCAACACCTACGACCACCGCCGCGTTGTGGAGATCTGCGCCCGGCACGGCATTCACGTGATGATGGAAAAACCGCTGGCCGTCAGCCTCGAAGACGCGCTCGCGATTCAGAAAGTGGCCCGCGAATCCAAAATCCACGTCCTCGTGAATTACGAGACCACGTGGTATCCGAGCAACCGCGCCGCCTACGACCTGGTGCAGGAAAATGCGCTGGGTGGAATTCGCAAAGTCGTGGTGCACGACGGCCACAATGGTCCGAAAGAGATTGGCGTGGAGCCCGAATTCCTCGCGTGGCTTACCGATCCTAAGCTCGATGGCGGCGGCGCTCTCTTTGATTTCGGATGCTACGGCGCCGACCTGATGACCTGGCTCATGCACGGCCAGCGCCCGCAAACCGTCACCGCCGTCACGCAGCAGATCAAACCCAACATCTACACGCACGTCGACGATGAAGCGACAATCATCCTGACGTATCCGAAGACGCAAGCCATTTTGCAAGCATCATGGAACTGGCCCTTCGGCCGCAAAGATATGGAAGTCTACGGCGAGACGGGATACGCGATCACCGTGCTCCGCGATCAAGTTCGCGTTCGTCGCGCCGGAGAAGATCAGGAAAAAGAAGTAGCCGCCAAGCCGTTGCCTGCTCCCTACGACAATTCACTGGCGTTGCTGCGTGCGGTGGTTCTCGACGGCGCGGAGCCGGATGGTCTATCGTCACTCGAAACAAACGTAACCGTGACGGAAATACTGGATGCTGCGCGCCGATCGGCGTCATCAGGCGCAACGGTCCACCTGCCGCCCCGCTAAGCCACTAACAATGCTCTGTCATCCTGAGCGGAGCACGTCGACGAGCGAATCGAATCGACATGCGCAGTCGAAGGATCCCTATAAGCTGATCGTGTGCCGACGGCGATCGAATCGCGACGCCGACTGGCAAAACTTCACCCACTCCAACTAACCAATTTCTCCAGCGCAGTCCTCCGCGTCCGCCGAAACGCCTCCGGCAGCCCCAACAGCAAATCGGTAGCGACCATCGAATGTTCCCCCACCTTCTCTCGCATCACGTCTCCCGCCAGCCCGTGCAGATGAACCGCGGCCAGCACGGCCGACAACACATCCTGCGGATGCTGCGCCATCAACCCCGCGACCATTCCGGTGAGAATGTCGCCGGTTCCCCCGGTCGACATCCCTGGATTGCCCGTGGTGTTGACCCACGCTTCCCCATCCGGCCGCACCACCAGAGTGCGATGTCCCTTGAGTACAACAATCACCTGATGCTCGCGCGCAAATTTCCGCGGTACGCCCAACCGATCCGCCTGCACTTCCGCAATCGTGCAGCCCACGAGCCGCGCCATCTCTCCGGGATGCGGCGTAATCACCAGCGACCGCCCCGTGCCGTTTAATTCCTGGGTGCGTTCCTCGAACGCATTCAACCCGTCGGCATCCACCACGAGAGGAACTTCACACTCTGCAACCAGCCTTCGCACCTGCTCCGCGGTTTCCGCATGACGTGAAATTCCCGGTCCAATCGCAACCACGGTTTTTTTCTTTATGAGTTCATCGAGCTGGCCAGCAGCGGCCGCGGCAATGGATCCCTCTTCCGTCTCAGCCAACGCCTCAGTCATCAACTCGGGATGGAATCCCGCAACCGTGGGCAACACAGATTTCGCCGTCGCCACAGTCGAGAGCCCGGCTCCCGCCCGCAGCGCAGCCATTCCCGCCATGGCCACCGATCCCGCCTTGCCCAGCGATCCCCCAACCACAAGCACGTGCCCGTAGTTGCCCTTATTCGATTCCGCGTGACGAGGAGCCACCAAACTCGCAATGTCCCGCGCAGTAATCACGTTCAGTTGCTGCGTGGAAACAATCGCTTCTTCCGGCGAACCGATTTCGGCCACGTAGGTCGATCCCGACGTCAGCAAGCTGAAGACGTGGGCGGGTCGCGCCGCGGTAAACGTGACGATCGCATCCGCCCGCGCGATGGTTCCAGTCTGCGTGCCGGTCGCGTCCGCATCGGCTCCAGAGGGAATGTCGACCGCGATCACGGGATTCTGGCTCGCATTCAAAATCGCAATCGCATCGGCATAAAGTCCGCTAACGGGAGGCTTGAAGCCAGTGCCGAGAATCGCGTCAAGATACAAATCCGCCGGCAAGGAAAGCCGTACGCGATCGCTTTTCAGTTCGTCGCTGGAATGCACCGCCATCGCGGCCGCCGGCAGTTTTGCGAACATAAGCGCAGCGTCACCGCGAAGATCAGACGGACTCGCCAACAGAATGACCTGCACCTTTCTTCCCTGCTGGTGCAGCCGCCGCGCGGCCACAAAGCCATCTCCGCCGTTGTTTCCCTTACCGCAGAAAACCACAACCCGCCGCGCCGCCGCATGCTGCGTGAGGACGTAGTCTGCCACCGCCACGCCCGCGTCTTCCATCAGCGTGAGCGACGGAATGCCGAAGCGCTCGGTAGTGGCGCGATCAATGGCGCGCATCTCGGCAACAGTTACGATCTTCATAGGAGCACTGGCTAGTTAAGCAGCACATCCTTCGACTGACTATAAAACAAAAAGGCCCTCCGCGTGCGCGGAGAGCCCGTGGGGTTTACCGGCCACTAGCCACTGATCACTGGCCACGGCCCTTCTGCAGACCCTGCACCCGGCTGTGCTTCACGCTGTAAGTGAAGTACACGACGAGTCCGATAACCAGCCAGATAATCAGCCGCGCCCAGTTACCCAGCCCAGCTTGTACATCATGTATCCGTTCGAGATCACGCCCAGGATTGGAACCAGCGGCACCCACGGCGTCCGGAACGGCCGCGGCTGGCTGGGATTCGTGTACCGCAACACCATCACCGAAATCGACACGATCACAAACGCCAATAGAGTACCGATATTCACCATCTTGCCTATATCGTCGATCGGCGTCACGCTCCCCACAACCGCCGCCAGCAGGCCCACCAGAATCGTATTCTTCCACGGCGTGCGGAACTTGGGATGCACCGCCGCAAAAAATTTCTTCGGCAAAAGGCCATCGTTGGCCATGGCGTAGAGCACTCGCGTTTGCCCGAGTAACATCACCAGCATCACGCTCGTCAATCCGGCCAGCGCCCCCAGCGTAATGATGTTCGCCGCCGTCGTCAGACCCCGATCCAAAAATGCCATCGCCACCGGCGCTTCGATGTTGATCTGTTGCCAGTGCACCATCCCGGTCAGCACGCCCGCCACCGCAATGTACAGCACGGTACAAATCGCCAGCGACGCAATCATGCCAATCGGCAAATCGCGCTGAGGATTCTTGGCCTCTTGCGCGGTGGTCGAGACCGCATCGAAACCAATGTAAGCAAAAAATATGTAAGCCGCGCCCGCCCCGATTCCCGCAAAGCCGTGCGGCGCGTACGAATGCCAGTCCGTACCCCAGTTTGCGCGGTCTATGTAGTGAGCGCCCAGCGCAATCACGAATAGTACGACCGACACCTTAACCACCACGATGCCGGTATTAAACCGCGCACTCTCTTTGATGCCAACCACCAGAATCGCCGTAATCACCAGCGCGATCAGGAACGCAGGAAGGTTGAATCCGATCTCCATCCCAAAAAGGTGCGGCGCTCCCAACACTTCATGCGCCCGTTGCAACAGTTCCGGAGACTGCGCCCCCACGATCGCCGTCACTTTATCGAGGAACGTCTGCGTGCCCGGTACCAGGGAAGAATCCGAAGCCTGCGCCATCTGCCGGGCAACCACGTTCTCCGCCGTCTTCAGCGCCGTCCAATGATCGTAAGCCAGCCACAGGGGCATCTTGATGTGGAAAATATTCAGCAGCGCGATAAAGTGGTTCGACCACCCCGACGACACGGTGCTGGCGCCCATCGCGTATTCCAGCGTGAGGTCCCAGCCAATGATCCAGGCAATCAACTCGCCCAGCGTCGCGTAAGCGTAAGTGTAGGCGCTGCCAGCCAGCGGAATCATGGCCGCGAACTCCGCATAGCACAAACCGGCAAACGCGCATCCCAGTCCAGAAAGAACGAACGACAAAGTGAGCCCCGGGCCCGCATACTGCGCTCCCAGCCCGACCATCACAAAAATGCCCGCTCCAATGACCGCGCCCACACCCAGCGCGGTGAGCTGGAAAACTCCCAGCGTGCGTTTCAGGCTGTGGTCGCCGGTTTCGCGAGCCTCTTCCATCAGCAAGTTCAGCGGCTTGGTTGCGAACAGATTTGCCATCCGTTTAGTTTCTCCTCTGATCCTCGCAGGTTATCCTCGCAAGGTTACGCATCGAAAATACGCTTGCGAAATTACGCCTTCGCGCCGCCGCGCGAACTCTTCGACCACGCGTAATAAACCGGAACTCCCAGCAGCACCACGATCAGCCCCGGCCACGTGAACTGCGGTTTGTAGCGCAATAGTACGACATCAATGAATAAAGCCATCACAATATAAATCGCCGGGAGCACCGGATACCCAATCGCCCGGTAAGGACGCACGGCATCAGGCCGCGTTCGCCGCAAAACAAACAGCCCGACGATCGTCAGAACATAAAACACCAGCACCGCAAAAATAATGTAGTCGAGCAGCTGCCCGTAGCTCCCGGAGATGCACAGCACGCAAGTCCACACCATCTGCACCATCAGGGAAATAACTGGCGTTTTGTAAGTAGGATGCAGCTTCGCCACATTGCGAAAAAACAACCCATCTTTCGCCATCGCGTAGTAAACGCGAGCCCCGGAAAGAATCAGCCCGTTGTTGCACCCGATGCTCGATACGATAATCGCCACCGCCATCATCAGTCCGCCCGCGCTCCCGAAGATCTGGGTCAGAACCGCCGTGGCTACGCGGTCTTCGGTCGCATACTGGATGCCGCGGTCCAGGATCGTCACGCCGGCGGGATCGCCGTGCAGCGGCAGCACCATCAGGTACACCAGGTTGCAGGCGATGTAGAACGCAATCACAACGCCCGTGCCCAGCGCCAGTGACAACGGCAAGTTCCGGCTCGGATTCTTGATCTCGCCCGCCGTGAAGGTCACGTTGTTCCAGGCATCAGCGGAAAATAAAGAACCGACTTGCGCCACCGCGAGAATGGTCAGCACTCCAACCAGCGCGACCGGACCGCCGACGCCGACTTGCACGGGATGCAGAATCCACGGCATCGCGTTCTGCCTGAAGTTCGGCCCGAAGTTCGCCGCCATCGCATACGCGTTGCGCCCCACCGCGAAGCCCAGCAGCATCAACCCAAACAGCGCCGCCACTTTCGCGAAAGTAAAAATGTTCTGGATCAGCGCTCCCGTCTTCACTCCGAAAATATTGATCACCGAGAGCGCTATCACCAGCAGAATGGCCATCAGATTCTGCGTGTTCAAACCGACATCCATGTTGCCCAGCACCATGGGCCCTACATGAATCGGAGGAACTTTCCACAGATGCAGAATCCAGTGAGTAGAAGAAATCGACGGGAAGAATACTCCGAGGAACTTGCCGAAAGCCACGCCCACAGCGGCAATCGTGCCAGTCTGAATTACCAGAAACAGAGTCCAGCCGTAAAGAAATCCCCACAACGGTCCCAGCGCCTCGCGCAGATAAACGTATTGCCCGCCGGCTCGCGGCATCATCGCCGCCAGCTCGCCGTAACTCAGCGCTGCGACAATCGTCATGAAGCCCGCAACCGCCCACGCGGCGATCAACAGTGCAGGCGAGCCCACCTCGCGGGCAATCTCCGCCGAAACAATAAAGATGCCCGACCCAATCATCGACCCCATCACCAGCATGGTCGCGCTGGTCAGCCCGAGGCCCTTGACGAGCTCTTGATCCTGATGACTGTGAACGTCCCAGTCGCTAACAGAAGTCGGCGGCGTAACCGGATTACTCAGGACTCCTCCTAAGCTCGTTGCGCAAAGCCTCGTAGCGCCGGCGTCACGCACTCGCTGCAAGATGCTAATCCGAAGAAGCTACTCCAAAGGTCCCATGACTCTACCTCAAGATGCGAAAAAATTCCTCTGCTGATTTGCGAGGCTCGCGCAACAGGTCAGAGATCACCGCCACGGAGTCCGCCCCAGCCGCAATCACCGCCGCAGCATTGTCACGAGTAATCCCGCCAATCGCTACCAGCGGCTTCCGCGTCAAATCGCGCGCCCGGCGCACCCCTTCGATCCCCACCACAGGATCGGGTTTCTCTTTGCTCGAGGTCGAAAACACGGGTCCGATGGCCACATAGTCCGCTGAAGTACGGTCAGCTTCCACGATCTGCTCTGGATTGTGCGTGGAAACGCCCAGCCAGCGCCCCGCGCCAATAATCCCCCGCACCGATTCCGCCGACAAATCTTCCTGCCCCACATGCACCCCATCGAACTCCGCCGCCAGACACAAATCCGCCCGGTCATTCATGATCAACCGCACGTGTAGGTCGGACACTCTTGTCCGCGACCGCCGCCGCAATTCCCGCGCCTGCTCCAGAATGACTCGTGGATTCCCGCCCTTGTTGCGGTATTGCAGCAGTGTGCACCCACCCGCCACGAGCTCTTCGGCAAATGCGAAAATAGCCTGCGATGTCGGAAAGAAAGCCGCGTCAACAATGGCGTAAAGCCGTGGAATCTGAATCATGGTCAGACGGGGCGCGAACTTTTTTCTCGGTACGCGGTACTCGCAACTCGGTACTAATGCGCACCACTCTTCTTCAAAAATCTCTCGATAAACCCGGTATCAAATTTTCCCGCGCGAAAATCCGGATCAGCCAGAATCTTCCGGTGCAGCGGAATCGTCGTATACACGCCCTCGACAATAAACATTTCCAGCGCCCGCGACATGCGCGAAATCGCCTCATTACGATCTTTTCCGCGCACCACCAGCTTCGCAATCAACGAATCGTAATACGGAGGAATCACCCCTTCGGCATAAGCCGCCGTGTCGATGCGCACGCCGGTCCCTCCCGGCGCATGAAACGTCGTAATCCTCCCCGCCGATGGAACGAAGGTGTCCGGATTCTCGGCGTTGATGCGGCACTCAATCGAATGCCCGCGATGCACGATCGGTCCCTGCAACACGTCGCGCATCTCCGCCCCCGCGGCAATCATGATCTGGCTTTTCACCAGATCCACATCCGTCACCATCTCCGTGACCGGATGCTCCACCTGAATGCGCGTATTCATTTCAATGAAGTGCAGCTTCCGATCCTGATCCATCAGGAATTCAATGGTCCCCGCGTTGCTGTAACCAATGTCCGCCAGCGACTTGCACAGAATCTTGCCGATCTGGTCGCGCAACTCCGGTGTCACCTGCGTCGAGGGGGATTCCTCCAGCAACTTCTGATGCCGCCTTTGGATCGAGCATTCGCGTTCCCCCAGGCTCACCACGTTGCCGTGTTCGTCGGCCAGCACCTGAAACTCGATGTGCCGCGGATGCTCCACATATTTCTCCATGTAGAGATCGCCGTTGCCGAACGCCCCGGCCGCTTCCGCCTGCGCTGCCTTGAACAGCGCGGGCAGTTCCTCTTCCGTGCGCACAATGCGCATGCCCCGTCCGCCGCCGCCCGCCGACGCTTTCACGATCACCGGAAAGCCAACCTGCCGCGCCCACTCAATCGCCTCGCCATCAGTAGCGACGATTCCATCCGATCCCGGCAAAATCGGCACGCCCGCCTTTTTCATGGCTTCGCGCGCCTTTTCTTTTTCGCCCATCAGTCGCATGACCTCGGGCTGCGGTCCAATAAACTTGAGCCCGCTGGTCTCGCACACCTCGGCAAAATTAGCGTTCTCGGCCAGCAGCCCGTATCCCGGATGCACCGCCTCCACGTTGGCTATCTCGGCAGCGCTGATGACAGCGGGAATATTCAAATAGCTAAGCGCCAGCTGCGGCGGACCAATGCAGATCGCCTCATCGGCAAACCGCACATGCAAAGAGTTACGATCAGCCTCGCTGTAAATAGCAACCGCGCGCACCCCAAGCTCCTTGCAGGCACAAATCACGCGCAAGGCAATCTCGCCGCGGTTAGCAATCAGAATTTTCTTGAACATGAAAAAAAGCTCTTAGCTTTTAGCTCTTGGCTTTTAGCCTCCAGCTCGCCGTTCCTAAGTGAATATTCGTTTGGAAGCCGTGCAATCGAACACGCAAGAAAAACGGCGCGACTCAGCGCGCCATCCACAATCTCCAGCTTCTCTATCTTAACTTCTGACCCCTAACCACTGACCCCTGGCCACTGCTCTTCTACTTCCTCGGCCGTATCACAAACAAATCCTGACCATACTCAATCGGCTGCCCGTTACTCGCCAGTTTCTTCACGATTTCGCCTGCCACGTCCGACTCAATCTCGTTCAGCAGCTTCATAGCTTCAACAATACAGAGGACTTGTCCGACTTCCACCTGATCGCCAGATTTCACAAACGGCGGCGCGCCCGGAGATGGCGCCTCATAGAACGTCCCCACAATCGGCGACTTCACCATGTGAAGTCCTTCTTCAGCAACAGGTTGCAGCGGCGCGGCCGGAGCGGCCGTAACCGGAGCCGTGCCCATTTCAGGCGCCGGAGCCTGCGCCGGCGCAACCGCGTAGAAACGCGGCTCACCTTGCGCGTGCGCAACCGAGTGCTCTCCCGCGCGCCGTATTCGTACTTTGACGTCGCCGCGTTCTAACTCGAACTCGGCGATGTTTTTTTCTTCAAGGAACTCGATGAGTTCCTTCAACTCTTTTAGATTCATTCGCTTGCGGTGGGACCTCAGCTACATTCAAATCGCCAGGAAATCCTTATGCGTGGGCGTCAATACGTCACAGCCACGGGCCGTAACCGTCACCATATCTTCGATCCGCACGCCCCATTTTCCGGGGAAGTATACGCCCGGCTCGACGGTGATGACCATTCCGGGCTGCAAAACAGCTTTTTGGCCAGCGGCTACGCGCGGGGCTTCGTGAATTTCGAGCCCCACTCCGTGCCCGGTCGAGTGGGTGAAATATCGTCCTAACCCGCGCTTGCGCAATACCTTGCGGGCCGCGCCATCCACTTCGCCGACACTCACTCCCGGTCTTACGGTCGCAATTGCTGCCAACTGCGCCTCCAGAACCGCCTCATAGGCCTCGCGTGCGTTTTCTGAAACGCTGCCCACCCACACAGTGCGGGTCTGGTCCGAACAATAACCAGCGAGTATAACACCGAAGTCGCAGACTACGAATCCGCCGGCTTTGATCGGTTGATCGGACGCCCGACCGTGCGGCAGGGCGGATCGCTCCCCGGAAGCGATAATCGTGGAAAACGACATCTCCTCGGCCCCGGACCGGCGCGCGGCATACTCCATTTCGGCGGCCACGTCAGTTTCCTTGACGCCCGGGCGAATCACCTCGAGGGCCCGGTCGAACAACTTTGCTCCCAGGTTCACCGCGTTTCTGATCAGCGCCAACTCGTCTTGGTCCTTAACCATGCGAGCGCGCTCTACCAGCAGCGTTGCATTTTTCAGCCGCACATGCGAAGGCAGTAAATCGTTGAGACGCTTCCGGTCGCTGACGGTGACGTGATCGGCCTCGATCGCAATCGCCTGCTTGCCTCGCAGCGCGGCAATGCGATCGGCGGCAGCGCTCAGCACAGCCTGGCGCGCGATGACTACTTTCGCGCTCTTGACTTCAACATGGGCCTGCGTGTCATAGCGAACATCGGTGAAGAAGACGCTGCCACTTTCTTCAATGAGCAGGAGACCGGAACTTCCCGTAAAGCCGCAAAGATATCGAATATTGGGAAGATGGCTGACCAGGAGCGCGTCGAACTGGGTGGTGGCGAGATGGTCCCGCAATTTCTGCTGGCGCGCCTGGTAATTCATGCGTGCTGAGTTTAACAGTTCTCAGTTCTCAGTTCTCGGTTCTCAGTTCTCGGTTCTCGGTTCTCGGTTCTCGGTTCTCAGTTCTCAGTTCTCAGTTCTCAGTTCTCAGTTCTCAGTTCTCAGTTCTCAGTTCTCAGAAGAGGCTTAAGCCACCCTTTGCACGTGTCAAGTTCAGGCTGCGGATTTTATCGATGCGATCAGGCCGTTTAGGACTCTGCCTAACTCTGCCGTGTGATCAAGCAAGGACTTAACTTGCTTCGCTGGAAGGCATTCCAGATTTTGGGCAATCATCAGTTGAGTTTCGATCTCGACTAGCGAACCTCGCGCGTGGAAGGAAGTGGTGGAACTCTTTTCGGGAGAAACGGGCTTGGCCTTCTGCTATGTTGCTGGGCACAGAAACAGCAGCTCTCCGAAGTTGATTGGTTAGCCCGTAGCGCTCGTCCTGCGGAAAGACTTGGGTGACGCCATATATTTCCGTCACCAGTTCCATGGCTTTCCGCCATGCGATCAGATCCCGATATGACTCTCCCATGTGATCCTCCGAGAGAATCCTGACATCGACGCCCTAGCGAGGTCTGTGACATCTGAACATTTCTCTATCGAAAACTGTGAATCGCCATCCCGCACGCGGCATCGCGGCCGAGAACTGAGAACTGAGAACTGAGAACTGAGAACTGAGAACTGAGAACTGAGAACTGAGAACTGAGAACTGAGAACTGAGAACTGAGAACTGAGAACTGAGAACTGAGAACTGAGAACTGAGAACTGAGAACCGAGAACTGAGAACTGACGCCGAAAACCGAGCTCTTATGATCAGACTTGAGATTTCGAAGATGAGAAACTCCTCAGCGAGTCATTTGCGAGCGGCTCGACAAACGCATTTTGGACAACGCATTTTGGCCGAGGAGACTTTCATTGAAGTACACGAACTATTCTGTCAGCAGATTCCTATTCGGCATAGGTGCGACGTTCGCACTGGCACTCGCGATAGGTGTGGCAAACGTCGGTGTGGCAAATGCCGAAACTCCCAAGGTCGTCGACTACACAGTGATCGCAGATTTCACCGGCTCCAGTGGTGACTTTCCCGGCGGAAACCTGGTGGCGGATGGTGCGGGGAACTTCTATGGAGTCACTTCCTGGGGCGGACAGTTCAACAGCTCGGGAACCTGCGTGACGCCCAACGGCTGCGGGGTTGTGTATAGGGTCTCGCCAAGTTCGAGCGGTTGGAAGCTGACCGTCATCTTCAAATTTTCAGGCGATGACGGGGCTGTGCCTGGGGGCGGGTTGGTGATGGACAAATCCGGCAACTTGTACGGCGCGGCTTCTTTCGGCGGCAATGGCGTCTGCCAGGGTCAGACCTGCGGGGTAATCTACGAATTGTCTCCCCACCCGGGCGGAAGGTGGACGGAAAAAGTGCTCTATCAATTTCAGGGTGCACCGGACGGCGAAACCCCGACCGGCACGCTCGCCCTCGATGCGAATGGAAATCTTTACGGCGTAACGACAGACGGAGGAACTGGGAGTGGCATTGCATTCGAGTTGTCCCCAACCTCCGGTGTCGCGTGGACCGAGAAGACGATCCTCGCCTTCACGGGCGCGAACGAAGCAGGTATGCCTGAGTTCGGCTTAATTTCCGATAAGGCCGGCAATCTCTACGGAGTGTCGAACGGCGGCGACGAGAACGGAGTTTGCGGTTCTGAAGGCATCGGATGCGGCATGGTCTACGAGCTGTCGCCCAGTGACAGCGGGCAGTGGACGGAAACCGTACTCTTCAGTTTTGACGGGACGAATGGGTTTCGGCCGACGGGGAACCTCATCTTCGACGCAGCCGGCAATCTTTATGGCACCACATCGGATGGTGGCGATCTTTCCGGATGCAACTATGGCGGCGGTTGCGGCCTGGTCTATGAACTACTGCCCGGCGGGGATGGCAATTGGACTCAGAACGTGCTGCACGAATTCCTTCCCGGCGCCGACGGCAATTCACCCTTCGCGGGCGTGACGCTGGACTCTTCGGGCAACCTCTACGGCACCACTCTTTATGGTGGCGCTGCCAACAACGGAGTGGTGTTTAAGCTGGCGAAGCGCTCGAGCGGCACGTGGCCGGTAACTCTTCTGCACAGCTTCACCGGTGGGACAGACGGTGGGCAGCCGCAGTCGCAGTTGCTTATGGATTCGTCCGGTATGCTGTTTGGCACGGCTCTGGTGGGC
Organism: uncultured Acidobacteriaceae bacterium; assembly: GCA_963846245.1. Classification (GTDB taxonomy): domain Bacteria; phylum Acidobacteriota; class Terriglobia; order Terriglobales; family Acidobacteriaceae; genus Sulfotelmatobacter. The sequence continues at coordinate 476,372 of CAWJVI010000004.1, forward strand.
GGACTTGTACATGACTGCACCGCCACTCATTTTGCCGGTTGTGGCGTTGTGTTCGAAGTCAGTAAGTAGGCAGTTCTCGGTTCTCCGTTCTCAGTTCTCGGTTCTCAGTTCTCGGTTCTCGGTTCTCGGTTCTCGGCTTACTTCCAATCTATCGGCCACTTCCGTCCGCGAGGGAAAGTCAAAATCCCCAGGTCTCGCAAAACCAGCGAGACCTGGGCACCCCTACCCCTGAACATTTCTGTGGCACCGTTCTCTTCCCGATTCTTCTTACTGCTATTAGTTATTGACCTTCGCAGGTCACGTTGTTGTTCCAGTCCACGAACGCGCCTTGCGGATTGCCGCGCCAGGCCCAGACATGGAGTTCGAAGAAGGAAGGAATATTGAAGCGATTGGGGGCGGCAACGAAATTGAACACCTGCCCGTCGAGCACTGGAGGCGTGTTGTTATTGGCGGCGAGCCAGCTCGCCGAGTCCAGAATGAACTCGACGCCTACGAGTTCCATCTTGCCGTTAATGGGCTCGTAGATGAGCGCCTGCGGTTGCGCGGGTTCGAGCGTGAGATTGCCGAGCAGCGTGGGGTTCACGTAGTGCACGCCCATTGCCCCATGGTCGGTGCCGGCAACGCAGCCTAGAAATGGTCCGTAGCCGGCCGCAGTGGCATTGTTGACATTAGTGTACTTCTCCGTTCCTTGGCGGACGAGTTGCAGCAGAGTCGCCGAAGAAGATTCTGGCTGAGCGGCTGCGGCTGGATGATGAGTAGGCTTCTCGGCCGCGAACAGCGGCGTGGCAATAGCAATGATGAGAGTACTGAGCAAAGCCAGACTTAGCGTTGCTAACATCGCTTTCCGGGTGAGCTGAGAGATCGGCGTCGTCATAAGTTTTTCCTCTGTGTTTCTATCGTTTGAAATTGTCGGCCGCGTCGCATCGGCGGCGGGCCGAGTGGGCCCATCTTGCCCCTTACTGTGAAAGCGATCAATCCTCGCAGTCTCCTTCGTTCCCCAAAGTTTCCTCCATCGATAACTCCAAGAAAAGATTGCAGTTAGTGGTCGCGGCATGGGGGCCTTAAGGCACGAGAAATGTGATAGCCTTAATACCCTCACGGGGAGTTCGTATGTTGGCAGCGGCTCCGGCCTCGCGCGTTCTGCGGTTTGATAGTTTTGAGCTCGATGTTCGGGCGGGCGAACTGCGAAAAGCCGGCGTCAAACTGCGGCTGCAGGGGCAACCAGTTCAAGTATTGGCGGCGTTGTTGAATGCCGCGGGCGAGTTAGTGACTCGCGAGGAACTTCGAGCGCAGGTCTGGCCGGCCGAAACGTTTGTCGATTTTGACCACAGCCTGCACAACGCCATCGCGCGACTTCGCGAGACGCTGGGAGACTCCGCCGGGACTCCGCGTTACATCGAAACGCTGCCCCGCCGGGGATATCGATTCATCGGCACGGTGGAAAGAATTGGCGTCGAGGAGTCTCTGCCGGCTGCGCCAATCGCGCCGTCTCCATCTCTACCTCCATCCTCATCCTTGGAAGCTCCGGTTGTACCAGTTCGCAGCAGGCGCCGCGCTATCTTTATTGCTGCGCTATTGACGATCGTGGCGATCGCCGCGGTTCTCGTGCTGTTGCCGACGCTTTCACATCGGGCGGCTGCCACGCCGTCGGTGCGTTCCATCGCAGTGCTCCCGCTGGCTAACTTTTCCGGGGATCCCGCTCAGGAATTTTTCGTCGACGGAATGACGGATGAGCTGATTACGGACCTGGCCAAGATTGGCGCTCTCCGAGTGGTCTCCCGAACTTCTGTAATGCGTTACAAGGGGACGAAGAAGGGCTTGCCGGAGATTGCCCGCGAACTGAACGTGGATGGGATCGTCGAAGGATCGGTGATGCGTTCGGGGCAACGAGTGCGGATTACGGCGCAGCTGCTCTATGGACCCACCGATAAGCATCTTTGGGCGGAGACCTATGATCGTGACCTTGGGGACGTGCTCAGCCTGCAAAGCGAGGTAGCACAGGCGATCGCGCAGCAAGTCCGCGCGCAGGTAACGCCGCAGCAGCAGGCTCGTCTTGAGGCGGCGCGCCCGGTAAATCCGCAAGCCTATGACGCTTACCTCAAAGGACGTTATTACCTGTCGAATCAATTCACCATGGCCCAGCCGCTGAATATAGCTAAGACCTATTTCGAAGAGGCGGTGCGAAAAGATCCGGGATTTGCGCCCGCCTACTCAGGCCTGGCGGACGCTTACCTTTACCTGGCAATTTTCCGGCAAATGCCGGCGGAGCCGGCTTACCGGTCTGCCGAGGAAGCGGATGGGCACGCTCTGGCTTTGGACGATGGCATCGGCGAAACCTACGACACTCTGGCGGTACTAAGTTGGCGGTATAACTGGGATTGGGACGCTACCGAACGAGAGTTGAACCAGGCAATTGCTTTGGCGCCGAGTTACATTTGCGTCCACGAGGATCGAGCGGAATATCTCGCCTTCCGGGGGCGACGGTCCGAGGCATTGGCGGAGATGACCAAGATCCGTGCGTTCGATACGAGCACCGCCTCGATCCTTACCGAGGCGGGCGTTGATTATCAACTGCGCGATTTCGACCGATTGCTTGAAGCCAGCCGGAGAGGAGTGGCTCTCAATCCGAATGAATGGCTCGAGCACTTCTATCTCGGCATCGGCTACGAGGGGACTGGAAAACAGTTGGAGTCCATCGCCGAGTACCAGAAAGCAGTCGAGCTATCCGGCGGCGATCAGGATGCCACAGCGGCGCTGGCGCATGCCTACGCGGGCGTCGGGAGAAGAGCTGAAACTCAGAAGATCCTTTGGGAAGCTCTTCAGAACTCGGAAAAACAATCGACCAAAGTCAGCGTCTCGCCTTATTTTATCGCGACGCTATACGCGGCGCTTGGCGACAAAGACTCAGCCTTCAAGTTCCTGGAGAAAGCGTATCGGGAAAAATCGTTGGATATCTCCTGGCATCTGAAGGCCGACTTGCGGATCGACAACCTGCGCTCGGATCCTCGCTATCAGAATCTGCTCAGCCGCGTCGGCTTGAAAAACTAGATATCCCATAAATCAAAAAAAACAAAACCGCCGGCTCCGGGACAGGTTCTTCGCGGGAGCCAGCGGTTTAAATCTTCAACTGCGCTGCTAAGTCGGACGCTGCGACGACTGTGCTACGACTGTGCTACGTCTGAATAATTCGCGGCGTGATGAAGAAAATCAATTCCTGGTTCGAAGTGCTCACCTGCGTGTGCTTGAACAGGTTGCCGAGGTACGGGATGTTGCCGAGCAACGGCACCTGGTTGATGTTGATGGAGTTCTGGGTCTGGATGACGCCGCCGATCACCACCGTGCCGCCGTCGGTCACCAGCACCTGCGTGGTGGCCTGTTGCGTGATCAGTTCCGGGTTGCCCTGCACTTCCTGACCGAAGTTCGGCGTGGTGTTTTCCACGTCGATGTTCAGGAAGATCGTGCTCTCCGAAGTGATCTGCGGAGTCACGGTCAAGCGCAGGAAAGCGTCGACGTAGGTCACGGTTGGCGGACCGCCCAACTGCGCCTGCGTCACGATCGGAACGCGTACGCCCTGTTTCACCTGAGCCAGAATATTGTTCTGGGTCACGATGCGGGGCCGCGACAGAACCTTCAGCAAGCCGCGCGACTCGGCCATCGAAAGAACCGCATCGATGCGAACCGTGTTGCTGGCATTCAGGAAGCTCAAGCCGCTGGTGGGTGAAGTTGAACCCAGGTTCGAGAACAACGGAATGGTAGCGCCGCTGCCGGAACCGCTGCTTGAAGTAGTTGTGATGTAGCCAGGCGTCAACCCACCGACCGTTGTCGGAGAGCTGCCGGCCTGAGCGTTGCCACCGATTGCGCTGGTGCCGTTGCCCCAGCCGAAACCAAGCTGGGTGCCAATGTCGCGGGCGAAGTTGCGGGTTGCGGCTACGACACGGGCTTCAATTTCCACTTCCTGCGTCTTGCGATCGAGCTGCGTCAGCAAGCGGTCGATGGTCGGCATCACCTTCGGAATATCGTTGATGACGATGGCGTTGGTGCGGTCATCAGCGACCACATCTCCGCGCTGCGAGAGGAACTTCTTGACTGTGATAAGAACGTCTTTGGCTTTGGCGTAGCTCAGGAACCGCGTGACCGAGACCTTGTCCACGGCCAGCGCTTCGGCGTCGATCTGAGCGCGGCGGGCTTCCGCCTCTTTCCTCAGAGTTTCCACCGTCGCGATGCGCAGAACGTTGCCTTCCAGTTCACGGGCCAGGTCGTTGTTCTTGAGAACGATGTCCAGCGCCTGATCCCACGGCACGTCGTCCAGAACCACGGTGAGCGTGCCTTTCACGTTAGGATCGAGCACCACGTTCAAGCCGCTGATCTCGTGGATCAGGCGGAAGAAATCTTTCAGGTCAACATCTTTCAGGTTCACCGAAATCGGCTCACCCGTATATTTCGGTCCGACCGCGGCCGGTTGTTGCCCGACCTGCGCCCGTTGCTCAGCCGCCAGATTCACCGCCGGAGTGATCGTGGGAGTGGTTCCCGAAGCTTGCTGGGCCGAATGAATGCTGACCGGCAAGAGTTCCGCCGCAGTCTTATCGGAGAAGCGCTCGGCCGCTGCCTGGGCGCGAATCGTGGGTTCGGCCGTGGGCTGGTCGTTCTTGGAAACGTCAGTCGTCTTAGGAGCATCCGTCTTCGCCTGGTAGGTCGGCTCGACGAACACGTAATCCTTCGGAGTGGCCGCGGGCGTCGCTTCCGCGGTTGCCGTAACGGCCGCCTTCGGAGCTGCGCTGGCGCTCGCCGCCGGAGTCGCAATCTTCGCCACAGTCTGCGCGTGCAGGGTGAGCACAAGCTTTCCGGCGGGACCCGGCGTCAGCTCATAAGCGCAAGCCTGATCCAGGTCGACCACGATGCGGGTGTTGGGCGGCGTCTGGCCATCGCTGCCAATGCGCACGTCTTTGACTCCCGCGATGCCCACGGGAATGTGGGTCCGTCCGGCGGCCATGAAGGTCTCCGGCAGGTCCACCACCACGCGCGCAGGCGAGTCCAAAGCGCTCAGCTTCGGCGTGACTACGCCGCGGGAGCTGATCTCGACCCGGATGTCATCCGTGCCCCGAACTACGTTCACTCGCTCGAGCTCGCTCCGCTGGCCTGCCGGCTGTGTAGCCGGAGTCTGGGCGGCGGCCGCAGCCACTGCCGCAACCGTGAAGACCAGCATCGATACGAACATGGTCAGTTGTTGCTTTCGCATTTCGCTTCTCCCCAACTCGCGGGCCGGGCCCGCGTGTCCTTACTTTTCGAACTTGATTTTTCGGCGCTCCGCCTTGCCCCGGCGTCGCGTACTTATGGGTTAAACCGCTGGCGTTAGAATTTTCTTTACAACTTCCCGCGTGAACGTCTTGCCCAGCTTGTCCTGTACCGTCTCCTGGAACACCACCGAGTCTCCGGTGATTTTCACGACGTAGCCGTTAAAAACGGGATCGTTTTCCCGCAGGAAATATGCCTTGTTCAAAGTGTTGGTAACGACCGCGATGAAGCCGTTCTCTGACTTCACCACGCCGCGCACGTTGATCTGCCCGATTTCCAGGCACTTTTTCCCGGTCGAGCAACCCGAACCGCCAGCCTGCACTACCGGGCTGAAGAACGGATCGCGTTTCCCGGTCATCGCCCACTTCTTGTCTTCTGGTTTCGGCAACTCGGAACCTTTGAGCGCTTCGACGGAAGGCGCCGGCTTGGTCGTGGTTTCAGACTTCGCCATTGGTGTGTTCGAAACGGTTGGCGTCACCACCGGAGCCGTTTTCGCCGCTGCCGGGGCTGCGATCGTAGTCGTTTTCCCGACCGCTGCTACCGTCTTCAGAGTCGCTGCCGGAGGCGCCGGCGTGGTCTTTGTCGCAACCACTACTGGAGCCTCTACCCGAGGTTTGGTCACCACGGGCTGAGTTTTAGCCTGCGCTTGAACGACTGGCGCAGCTGCCTTCACCGGAGCTGCCGCCTGTGTTTTCACAGGCGCTACCTTCACCGATTCCGGAGCGGAAGTATTCTTCGCCTCGCTATTCTTGGCCGTCCCCGTGTGCAAGGTGAGCACGAATTTGCCCGCAGGTCCCGGAGTCAATTCATAGGCAATATCTTTGTCCAGATCCACGACCACGCTGGTGGTCGGAGGAGTCTTGCCATTCATTCCGATGCGCACGCCTTTTACTCCGGCGCTGCCCACCGCAATGTGATTCTGCGGCGTAGCCACGCTGGTCTCGGGCAACTCCACCAGCACGCGGGCCGGAGAATCCAGCTTGCTGACCTTCGGCGTAACCGAGCCGCTGGCACTCAGCTCAATCTGGATGTCGCCCGAGCTGTGCGTCACTTTCACGCTCTTCAGCTCGCTCGTCGGGCCGGAGTCCGCGTCCGCATCTGTGTTCTGCGCGGTTGGCTTCGCTGCCGGTTTTGAAGTCGGTATTGAAGTCGGTATGACAGCGGGCTTCACTGCCGGCGCCGGAGCGCCGGGCAGCGGCTTCGCCGCCTGCGGAGCGCCCGGGGTTTGCGCCCAGGCCGCGCCCGCCATCAGTGCAGTTAGCAGAATGCCTGTCGTCACCTTGAACGTCGTCAGTTTGATCGCCATCTTCATAAGAGTCCCTATCTCACCGTCGCCGGCATCGTTCCCGGCTTAGCGCCCGCGCCTGCAGCTGCAGGTGTTGCATCGTGACTGAAGAACGTGGTCGCCGTGCAAGTCGCCACTACGCTCTCGTTCGGAGCGTATTGATACGTGTGCTTGGCTTTCGCCGCCGTTGGAGTTTTGGTGCTCGCCACCAGCAGTCCAGTCACGTTGACGATGCGCTCCAGCTTGCCCACCCGGTCAAAAAAGTTCAGCATCGAGTAATACGGTCCATCGAGCTCGATGTCGAACGGAACCTCGGTGTAATACTCTTTCGAGACAGTTGGCTTCGCGGTATAGCGGCGCAGCTCGATCCCGGCCTTTTGCGCTTCCCCGTCCAGCAAGGTGATGAAGCCATCCAGCTGTTTTTCGTTAGGAACGATGCGCGCCTCGATCTCCAGCTGCTGTTTGAGTTCGGCCAGCTGCTGTTCGATCTGCTTCAGTTTCGGGCGATAGGATTCCAGTTCGTTGTTCTCCCGAACTTTGTCTTCCAGGGCGTGCTGCGCGGCTGTGTTCTTTTCGCTCTGGGTCTTGAATACCGTAAAGAAGAGAGCCGCCGTCACAATTGCGCCTCCGGCCAGCACCGCTCCCCACTGCTTCAACCCCGACAATTCGCTGAAATTTGCCATAGGTCCGCCTTACGACTTTCCCTTCTCGCAGGTCAGTGTGAACTGAAATGCCTGCATGTCCTTGACCGTATCGTCCTGGAAAGTTTCCTTGATCTCGACGCTCCTGAAGAAGCCAGTCTTCTGCAGGTTGGCGATCAGGTTGGCGACTGCATCCGTGCTCAACGCAGTTCCTTCCAGATTCACCGTCGGTCCCTGATCGTCCATCTTGTTCAGCCAGACCGCTTCGGTGTTGTTGACGGTCTCGCCCAGCATGGCCAGAAGGTTCACCGGCCCACCGGTCTGCGCTGCACGCAGCCCGTCAATTACGTCGACGCGGCGCTTGTAAGCGTTGGCCTGAGTCTGCCGCTCCATATAGCGAGCCTTCACGTCGGCCAGTTCGCGGTTCTTTTGCTCCGCAGCTTTCATATGGACGGCGATGGCCTTTTCCTGCTGATTGAGCCGGTACCAGTAGCCCAGATTGATCAGGCCAGCCAGGATCAGCACTACCAGAATTTTCAGTTTCGGCGACCCCATGTCGCCCATTTCCATGGTGGGCATTGCGGGACTGCCGCCGCTGCCCTTTTTCTTGCCTCTCGCGGATTCGAGCAGGTTGATTTTGATCATAGGGATTCAAAGCTCCTCAGGGCCAAACCTACCGCCACTGCCAACTGGCCCGGATTCTGCTCCACCAGCTCGGCGCCCAAGCCTTCCGTCGGCGGCGTAACCCGCTGGAAGGGATTGAACAACTCAACCGGCATGGAGAACTCTTGCCGTAACGCTTCCACCAGGCCCGGAACTTTTGACGAACCGCCCGCCAGGTAGATCTTCTCGATGTGCTCGCCCGCCGCGCTGGCGCGGAAGAAGTCGAACGTCTTCTGAATTTCCAGCACGATGATTTCGGTCACTTGCTGCAGGATCGGAGTCTTGGCATCCTCGCTCACCGTTCCCACCTTGCGTCCCAGCTTGAGCGACTCGGCATCGTCGAAACTCAAATCCAGTTCCTTCTGCAGCGAATCGGTGTACTGGTGCCCGCCCACGCTGACGTCGCGCGGAAACAGCGGAGTCGTGCCCTTCACAATGTTGATGTTCATCACGCTGGCGCCCAGGTTCAACAGCGCCACAACCTGTCCCGGCGCCGGCTGGTAGTTGTACTCGTAGCAGTTCTGCAGGGCCAGCGCATCAATGTCGACGATAGCCGGGGTGCGCCCGGACATCGAGAGTACGTTGGTGTAGTTCAGAATCTTGTCCTTCTTGACGGCGACCAGCAGAACATCCATCTGCGGGCTGCCGGCTTCTTCGGAAAGAATCTGGTAGTCGAGGCTCACGTCGGCCAGATCGAAAGGAATGTGTGAAGCAGCTTCCTTCTCGATCGTCTCCGCCAGTTCCTGATCGCTCATCGAAGGCAGAGAGATCTTCTTGACGATCACCGAGTGTCCGCTCACCGCCGTAGCCACGGCCTTGGTCTTGATCTGGTTATCGGCGAACAGCTTCGAAATCGCGCTTGATACCGTGCCCGAGTCCACGATCATGGAATCGACCACAATGTCGGAAGCCAGCGGTTCGAGGCCAATGTGGGCCACTTCGATCTGCCCACCCTTTTTCTTCAGCTCCACTGCCTTGATGCTCGAGGAGCCTACATCCAGGCCAACTATGGACTTCGATCCGAATCCAAACATGTGCCCGCCTTTTGTGCCGGCTTAGCGCCCGGCGTGTTTTACTACTGTGCCCCGGCAGCTTTCGTAGCCGCCTTCGGTTTCCGTTTCAATCCCGGATCCATCTGACTCGACTTCTCTTCCATCCACTGGTCCAGTTTCGATTTCTTGAAGCGCCAGCGGTTGCCCAGCTTGAACGCCGGAATCCTCTGCTCGCCTACGTACTTGTAGAGCGTGTCCGGACTCACTCCCAGGTATTGCGACGCCTGGCGAATGTTCATCACTTCTCGAGAGTCAGCCATATTTCCTTTGCCTTCCCACAGGCCACTTGCCCTACCGGTTATCACCGGACCATTTATCTCCGGACTATCACCGGACCACCGGGCTAACTCTGGGAGACTGCCATGCCCCGGAATGTGTCTCCGAGGGCCTTCGGTGTCCAGAGCATATATCAGCCTCTAGAAACCGCACGCCCAATGGAAATTCCGTGTTTTGCTGGGTTTCTTGCGGTTTTCCTGGAATAGGAAAATACCCGGATTGGAGCCTTATACTATATGTTGTGGTTTAGTGTGGCGCCGATCTTATATGTAGTAGATGCCTTGCAGACCTTCACTGGTCACCGCCAGAGTGGTAACCGAAGTACTAGACACGGTACGGAGGTACTATATCGCCCGTCGAAGTTATTGAATTTGCAGGCAATTAGTGTGAGTCAGAATTGGTCGGGATCAGATTGGGATGGATCAGAACAGTGATGTGGAGTCCGCGCGCGATGCCGATAGCTTCGCAACTCGTGTGGAGACGGGCGCCTCGCCCGTCCCGCCAGCGCAAAGCGCGACGGCAACTATCTCCGCCGCAAACCTGCCCGATAAGGGATGGTGGCGAAACGTCGCGGTGTAAAGACCGATAAGACGGAAGGCGACAATCACGCTCTTATTGCCGCGTAGGCGGCAGGAAAACATCTGCCCTGAGTTTGAAGCGGGCACACAGTTTTTGCACTTGCTCCAAGGTGAGATTGCGTTGCCCGGAGAGGAACATGCTGACGGCGCTCTCCGAACCGAACTCCGGAATTAAACTCCGTTGCGTCAGGTTCCCGTGCTCCAGAAGAAAGCGCACCACGGAAACCGGATCGGAGGCAGGAACCGGATAGCGCTGCTCCTCATAGCGTTCGATGAGTAGGGTCAGGAGTTCGATGGCTTCTTCTTCGGATGCAGAGGGGCTTTCCAGGGCGGTGAGTTTAAACAGGGCTTCGGTATAGGCATGGAGTTCCACATCATTGTGAATGACATGGGGCGCTCCTTTAGCGATCATCTTGGCCGGGTTTGCCAGCGTTGCAGTGCTCATTTCTTTGTCCCGTAGGTTCTATCCCAGTTTGCGGGATTGTCATATTCCCTGTGCGTCAAAAAGGACCGAATGTAAACGTGCCCCTGACTCTGTTTTACCTTCTTTGCCCAGTGAATCACGGTGACGAGCCGATACCTGTTGTGCCGGACATTGAAGATCACGTAATCGTCCACATTATCGGCATCCTTGAAGACGGCTCTCACCTCCGAAAAATTATGCCACTGGGCTCCCTTGACGATGACTTTCCATGCTTTGATTTCGTCAGCCGCGTCTTTGTGAGCTTTCATCGCCTCGTGCAGATGCTTTTCCGAGACGATGTGCACTCACTAATAATACTTCACAGATTGTGAAGTTGTCAAATAGGGCGTGGTTGGCACCGAACGTGTTGGCGTCCGCCTTATTTAAGAAGCGCGGTCCTTCTGGGAAACGTAACGAAGAGAATCATCAACCACGAAGGGCACGAAGTATCACGAAGAGCTCTCCTGGTCGGGATTTCCTTCGTGTAACGGAGCCGGCCCTGAGCGAAGTCGAAGGGTGTCCCTGGTGGTGAATGTCGTCAGATTGATCCACGACGAACTTGAATCTCTACTGGACGTCAGAAACTTTTCCGTCTTTGAAGGTCACTTTCATATCTTTGTAATAGTAGATCTGCTTGGCGCCCAGGTTAGCCTTTCTGTCCGGCTTACCAAGCGCGGTTTCCACCTGGCCCATGGTCATCCCTAATTTGATTTCAGCGGGTTCAGCCTGCGGTTGCTGCTGCTGCCCACCGCCGGCTTGGCCTCCGCCACCTTGCGCACCCTGCTGCCCCTGATCCTTGCTGTCCCTGATCCTGACCGCCTTGCTGCCCTTGATCCTGCGATTCGTCGGTAACGGCGAGCAGTTGGCCGATCGTGTCCTCAACGCTACCCGCATTCGCATTTGCCAGGGAGCCCTTGGGAAACTGGAATACCACTTGCGCTTTGTTGTAGGTCGGCGGATCGGTCTTGTTGCACGTGTCGCAGGCCACAATCCCAAGAGTGACGGTATCTTTCGCGACGTTCACGTCCACCTTCATGGGATAGACCTTGTCGCCCGAGGCGAATAAATGAGTGGTCTGTTCCTTCCCAAACTTCCCCATGATCGACTTTCGCCCCAGCATGGCAACACCGCTGGGTCCCTTTACCATCCGCCTTCGTAATGGCTGGCGGGACATTGTTGATCGCCGTAGGGCACGCCCAGGATTCCGCCCTTCTTGATCTCCAGCAAAGTGCCTTTGTCGATCACGGAATATCCGCTCGTATCCGATCCCATTTTCACCAGCTTGTACTGCGCAATCAGTTGTTCCTGAAGGGTCGGCGCCTGAGCTCCTGCCATCGACGCCAGAACGATTGTCACGAAGATGGTCGCTGCCACGGGAATGGACGAATGCTGACGCATGATGCAAATTCTCCCTGGTATTTTATTTTTCGAGTCTTAAATCTTTTTGATCCGGCGAGCTGTGCCCCAGTTCCGGAGAGCGCGATCCGCAAATTCTGATCTGCGGATTTCGATCTACGATTTCGATCCCAGACCGATCAACCAGATCTGATCAAATTGGTCGTTGTGCATTCGCCCCTGGCCGTTCGCGAACGACCAACGTGCAACCGCCAACGACGTGTTATGAAACAACTGAAAACGACGCGGGAGCGTCGGAGAATTGCTCCGACGCCCCCTGACGATTTGAATTTCCCGCCGTCGACTTGACCAGATGGCGTTACTTTCCGCCTCCGCCTGACCCGGATGCAGCTTCCTGCTTGACCTCGGCTTCGGTCTTGTCGGCCGCTGCCTGCTGATCCTGCAGAGTCTTCTCCGCGTTGGGGTCCGGTTGCGGCGGTGGAACATCGCCGGCTACGGTGCCAGTGTCAGGAGCCTTGGGCAGACCGCCGGTGCCGCTCTTCTTGGCCAGCTCGCCCATGCCCTTGTCCAACTGCTCGCGGAAGTGGTTGTGCATCTCCTGCAAGTCATCGACGGCAACGGCAACGGTTTTACCCGCAGCGCAGTCGTCCTTCTTGCTGGCCGAAACACTCGCATTTACATTCTTGTCCGCGTCGGGAGTGTCGGTGATCCGCGTGAGCACATCTCCCGCGGTCAGCCCGCACTCGTTGCCATCGGCATCCACGACCGAGATGGGGTCATTCACGACAAAGGTTCGCCGGGCAGGATCCAGTGCCGGCGGCACTTCTTCGGTGGATGCTTGTTGTCCGCCGCCCGCCGGGGCAGGAGCAGCCGCGCTGGCCGCTTCGTCCTTCTCGGCCTGCAGTTGGGCTTTCACTTCCTCAGCGATCGCCTGTTTTACTTCCGGAGTTAGCGTCACCGGGCCGCCGGCCGCCGGAGCCGCTCCGCCTCCGCCGTTACTGGCCTGCAGATTATCGGATCCGCCGCCGTTCGCCGCCGATCCTTCATCAGCCGCGGCCGCAGCTTCCTGATTCGCCGCATACGCAGCTTGCAGACTCGCAGCCAGAAGGTAATCCGTTAGCCAGAATGCCGGCGCTGGATACACTGGATAGGGCGCGAAAAATGATCCGTAGTAGCCATACCACGGCGCTCCGCCCCAGCCCCAGCCCCAGTAAACCGGCGCCGCCCACGGATTGTAGGCCCAGCCGTAGAAACCCGGCGTGGAAGAAGTATCCGGGATGGTAGCCGTAGTAGCAGCAATAGCCATGCCAGCCGTACGAACGGTAAGCGCCGGCGTAGAGCGTGGCCATGATAATAGTAACTGCGCGACACATAGGCGTGCCCGCCGCGCGACATGTAGGGGCGCTGCACGTAGCCGCCGTGCCTGCCCACGTTTACGACTCGAGCTCCGTTGTGATGCCCACGACTCTGGAGCCGCCGTGCACGCCGTGCGAGATTTGCATTCCGCCGCGGTTGATGGAACGTACTGACCCGTTGGGCCGGATGCTGGCCGATCCGCCACCTTTCAACGCCACCGTGCGGCCCGGAGCCGCGTGAGTCGCGCCGTGCCCCGCGTTCGCCGCATGCGCCCCGCCCGCAGTCCGCCGTGGGCTCTGCCGCCCCGGCGTGAGCACCGGCCGCGCCGCCCGCATGGGCACCGCCGGCCGCCCCGGCATGAGCGCCGCCCGCTGCTGCGCCGTGGCTAGCTCCCGCCGCCCCGGCGTGAGTATTCGCCGCACCGCCCGCATGGCTGTTTCCAGCCGCGCCTGCGTGACTGGTGCCCGCTGCGCTGTTGTGGCTGGCTCCGGTCGCCCCGGCGTGACTGGTGCTCGCACCACCGGCATGGCTCGCCGTGCTGCCATGAGAAGCGGGGGCGGCATGAGACGCTGGAGCTGAGATTGAGGCGCCGCTTTCGGTGCGCTGGCATGCGCAGCCGGAGCCGAATGGGCGGCGGGCGCGCTGTGCTTCTGTGCCAGCACGAACGCTGGCGCCGCTACAACTAGCAGAAGCGGAAGAACCTTCCGCAGAATGTTTCCTTGCTTGTCGCTGTACTTCATTGCGGCCTCCTGACCATCAATGCTCACTTCAGATATTGGTGAACTGCATTCCGAACCGTCACGCTTGCGAACCATCACTCTGGCGAGACCCTCAAATCCCGAACTTTAAGTGTCGAACTTTCAGGCTGGAATCTGAGAGTCCGAAATATGGAAAATTCACGTAACCGATGCATCCCTGACCGGCGGTGGGGGACCGCCCTCGCAAAACGTGTCCACATGTCAGCCCCGAGAAATACTTTCCAGCCGAGCACGCGACCACAACGCGCGGATCATCACGCGCAGCCCAGTGGCGGATTCGCGCGACTTGCAGGTCTCACTCAGGGGGCGGAAGAACGTTACCAGAAGTTGCGCGGCCACGCAATCGTTCTGTTGGTCCGTCTTCACGCCGCACCGCTTTTCTGCTGTAATCTGGTCTGCTGTAATCTGGTGACGAATCCGGAGGTCCCTTTGAGCTACTCGGAACGCCTGCAGCCCCTTGCGCTTCTTTTCATGCGCCTGACCCTGGGAGCCATTATGGTCGTGCATGGCTACCATAAAGTTTTCGGCGGCCTGCATCACCACGCCGACTCTCGTCGCGAGTCTCGGTTTTCCCCACTGGCTGGGCTACGTTTCTTCCTTCACGGAATTCTTTGGCGGCTTGTTGATACTTGCTGGACTCTTTACCCGCGTCGCGGCTTTCGCCATCTGCGTGAATCTCTGCGTCGCGATCTGGAAAGTGCACCTGCACAATGGATTGACCGGTGATCACGGAATCGAGTTCCCTCTCGCGGTGGCCACTCTGGCTTTTGCTTTGATCTTTTTCGGCGCCGGTCCCATCGCTCTGGACCACATTCTCCGCGGCGGAGGATCGAGTAGCCCGCGGAAAATAAAGAGATTAGAGATTTGAGAAATAGATTTTGAGATTCAGGAATGGCCCCGATAACTGTTCGCCCGATGTAGGAAAACCCATGCAGTGCTGGAAGTTGCGGAAAACATTACATTTTCGCGTCTCCTTTTTCGTCATTGATAACGAAACAGTGAATAACGAATCAAAGAATACGAGGCAAACTTAGAGCGAAACAAATTCCTCGTTCCCGGGTTAATTTAAGGCTGGCTTCGACGGCCAGTGGAGACTCAGGGGAACAAGCAACGGCTGACACATGTTGACACTCGGTGACACCCTGCTCTCGCGCCATTGAATCCGTTGCGCACGGAAACTATGATGGGTTAAGGTTCCCGGCAATTGCATCCCAACGAGTGAGTGGGCGCATCTACTAACCGCCTATTGAAAGGACTGGAGGTCCCTCTTGAGAAAGTTAACGCTGCTCGCAGTCATTTGTGGATCATTCTTCGTGGCCAGTTTGGCCCAGGCCCAGCAAGGAGATGCTATGTTCGGCCTCGGCACGCTCTTGGCGCCTGGATCGTGCAACGCAACTACCGGCTCGCCTGTCCCGAAAAGGGGGGCTTGTACCCAAGTTTCAGCGCCGACGTCATCTTCCACAGGCGTATCGGTTTCAATTTTGAGACCAGCTGGAGGGCGAGCCAGGGGACTTACCTTCCGCTGGCCAACCCTATCGCCCCATCATCCGGACTTTAACGCCCAGTATTCACCGCGGATAGGGAAAAAGGATCGGCGTTGATCTCTTCGGCCGGGGTCGGTTGGCAGAGCACCCGCTTCTATTTGCCTTACTGCACCAGCGAGTTCAGTTGCAACAATTTCACGAGCGACCACAACTTCCTGGTGGACGTTGGCGGCGGCCTCAAATACTACGTGTGGCATCACGCCTTTATCCGCCCTGAGGTCCGCTACTACAACGTCCTGAATAACAACAACGAATTCAGCTCCAATAACGTCATTCGCGTAGGAGCCTCGATCGGATATACCATCGGTCGCGACTGAGCATTGGATTCGGCTTATCGCCCCGAGGCTGCCCCACTCGTCGCGATTTTCGACGAGTGGGCGCCACGGACCTCGGTCCCTAGGTTATTCCGCGACCTTACGTTTCTGGCGTTCTGCAGAACAGTCGGGATTCACGCGTACAAGGCCCCCGGTACCATCGTCCGAGGTGCCCACGCTTCGAAAATCGCGACGGGTGGGGCAGCCGCTTTCGTGGTGACTGCATGCATTCCTGTAGAATCTAGAAATCCAAAGTATTTAGAAACAGTATTTAGAGACCGAAAACGAACTAACCGAAACCAACCACGAGGGGGAGTATTTGAGAAAGTTCGCGCGAATTGCGGCCGTGTGGGCACTGGGCGTGTGGGCGCTTGGATGGTCAGCCAGCTTCGTCTCGGCACAACAGGTCGATGTAATGGTCGGCGGCGGCACGCTGCTGTCTTCTACTCCAGTCACTGCCACGCAGAATCAGCCGGTGATTGCGGAGAAGGGCGCGCCTTATCCCAGCGTCGGCGGCGACGTGATTCTTTATGAACGTTTCGGCTTGAACTTCGAGGGGGCCTGGAAATGGAAGGAAGGTGTGTATCCCGGTTATGACCAGACCTACCGTCCTATCCTGCTCGATGTCAACGCTCTGTTTCAGCCCCGTCTCGGTAAGAAGTTTGGCGCGGACATCATGGTGGGAGTGGGCGCGGAGAGTATTCGCTTTTACCCGGCGTACAGCGGCAATTGCACCTACGCCAGCTGCAGCAACTTCATAAGCAGCAATCATTTCATGGAGCACCTGGGCGGAGGCGTCCGCTACTATTTCTATCACCGTCTTTTCGTACGGCCCGAAGTTCACTACTACCACATCCAAAACAACATCGAGTTCAGCTCCGGCAATGTGGTGCGCGCGGGAGCTACGGTGGGGTATACGTTCGGGAAGAGATAAAGCCGAATTGGCCACGAATTCAAATCACGGATCAAGTCAAGTCGCGGAAGTACAACACGTCACGGACTTGGGAATGATCCGGAGCTGGGCGCTATACGCGCACCTGCGAATGCGCGGATTCATCGCAGGAGCGTTTTCAGTTAAGCGATTAAAGGTGTATCCGTATAAATCCGAGAGGCCGGCACTGCAAAATCCGTGGCGGCAAAAAATAAAGGCAGCATCTACACGACGCTGCCTTTTGATTTTCGGATAACCGATTCAGAGCAGAAGCTTACGGTTCCTGCTCGCAGATCCTCGGCTTCGTGGATGGCCTGGTCCAGATGCTCGATCGCCTTCGCCCGGTGGCCATGGAAATCATGCTCAGCCATCTCGAGGTGGTGCTTCGCGGCGCGCATCGCCTCTAGGCCTTCCGTGATATGCGGATGCGGGGGCATGGGTGCAGCCACGGCACTGGCCGGGGCCGGAGCCACAGCAACTGCGGCCGCGGGCGCCTTCGGACTAGCCGCTCCCACCGTGATGGTGAGGGTTAGGACCAGCGCCACCATGATGAACAGGGTCAGGATCGCGACTTTTCTCATACGTTTCCTCCTCGTCCGCATTCCGGTTCGGACGCAACCGTTCTCGTCTTGGAGTGGCACAACCCTGATTCGGGGGAGCCGACCCGCGACTCCGGACAGTATAGTCCCGCGTCGCACGAACTAGAAGTAAACTGTGCATTCGGTTGACTTTGCAGGTGCGCGCTAGTTCTCTTTCCGGCTCCGCCACCAGAAGAAAAGCGCAGCCAGCAGGACCACAATTGCGACTGTGACGTCGAACCACTTCAAGTCCTGCACCAGTCGCGCCCAGTGCTCTCCGAACAAATAGCCCACACTGGCAATCACCGTGACCCACAGAAAACGCTCCCAGAAAGTTGAACAGCAGAAATTTTTTCCAGGGCATGTGCAGCACGCCGGCCATAGGACCAGCCACGATCCGCAAACCAAACACAAAGCGGGCGAAGAGCACCGCCACGGCGCCATACCGCGCAAACAGCCGGTCGCACGCGCTCCAGCGTCGCGGGACAGATGCGCAACAATTCACGGTAGCGTTCCAGCAAAGGGCGTCCGCCGCGGAACCCGATCGCATAGCCAAGGTTGTCGCCCAGCGTGGCCGCAATCGTACCCACGACGATGATCCATGAAAGTTGCAGGTCGTGCTCGGAATAGGCCAGAAAACTCGCCAGCAGCAGCACGGTTTCGCCCGGTACCGGTATCCCGGTGTTCTCCAGCAGCAGCGCGACCGCGATCGCCCAGTAGCCGTAGTGAACAATCGCTCCGCGCAGAAAATCGAGAATGTGGTGAGCCATAGGTAGAAGTGTGCGGAGTGGGAACAGATGAAACGGAAACAGACTAACTGAAATCCGCTTACGCGGGAACGCGCGTGCGCGTAAGAAACTCGATCAACGCCCGGTTGAACTCCTCAGCGCACTCTTCATACGGCAAGTGTCCAATCCCCAGGAAAAATAATCGTCTGCGGATTGAGGAAGGACTGCGCCAGCCGACGCGCAGAGGAAGCATATACTGCCGGATCGTCCTCGCCCCACAGGAGCAGCGTGGGAAGGCTTGGCCAGCTTCGGCAGAGTCGCCTCCAGTTCCGCCAGGTCTCGCGTCCAGGTGCGTACAATCTTAAGCCCATGCTCGAACAGCCCCGGGATAGCTAGCGGAGCCAGGTAACCCTCCAGCGTGCCCGGAGGAATCTTGTTGCGATCGCCATACATGCGCCGGTGCGCGTAGGGAAAAAGAAATGGCATGCGGAGAACGGTGAGCCGGAACAGATGCCGCACCTAGCGGAGTTCCAAGGAACGGAGCGAGCTTTTTTCCGTGGGAAGAGTACGGATTCACTGGCGCGACCAGCACCAGGCTATTCAGCTTCACGCCAGAACTGGCGGCCAGAAATTCATCCGCGGCCATCATGGCCACCCCGCCGCCATGCGACGTCCCGAGCAGGTCTACGAAGGAAAGGCGAAGATGCTCCGCGAATCGCACCACCCGCCTCGCACAGGCTCGCATGCTGTAGTCGAGCCCGAAGGCGCGATCAGAAAAGCCAGACCCGAGCATGTCCGGCGCGTAAACCGTGGCGTAGGGCGCCAGCGCGGGCATGGTAAATCGCCAGGAAAATGAATATCCCAGCAGCCCATGCAGCAGAATCAGCGCCGGCCCGGACCCGGCGCGCAGGTAGCGCATGCGCGCCCCTTCGATCTCCACCCAGCACTCTTCAACCCCTCGCACCAGCAGTCGCAGCCACCCGAGCAGAAATTTCCTGGAGGCCTTCCGCCCCCGAAAAATCTCCCCGCCCCGAGGACAACTCTTTCACCGCCGCATGATTCTATGTAACTGAAACATCGCCTCTGTCGCTTCACTGGGGAGCTTCGGCTCCCCGATTTTTTCCGCTGTCGGCGCTCTACGACGCGCGGGTACGCGTGCGGGTGCCCCGTTTCTCGCGTCCTTTGCGGGAAGTGGGGATTTTGCGTCTTCCAACTTTCGCGAACAACGCGACCACGCGCGAACGCATCGCACCCACCCGAAGCCCGAAGCCCGAAGCCCGAAGCCCGAAGCCCGAAGCCCGAAGCCCGAAGCCCGAAGCCCGAAGCCCGAAGCCCGAAGCCCGAAGCCCGAAGCCCGAAGCCCGAAGCCCGAAGCCCGAAGCCCGAAGCCCGAAGCCCGAAGCCCGAAGCCCGAAGCCCGACTACGCCGCCTTCTTCCGTTTCTTCCCTAGCAATTTCTTCAGCACGCGGATTCCTTTATCCACATGCTTCTCCTCCAACAGGAACGGCGGCAGGAAACGAACCACAGTATCCTGCGTGCTGTTGAAGAGCACACCTTCCGCCAGCCCTGCGTCGACAATCGGACGCGCCGGAATCTCCAGCTCAATCCCCTGGATGAAACCACGCCCGCGAACTTCTCTGGCCGCCGCGCTGTTCTCCGCCAGAGCTTTCAATTCCTGATTCAGATACGCGCCGACTTTGTTTACGTTATCGAGCAGCTTCTCTTCTTCCACGATCGCCAGAAATTCCAGAGCGACGCGGCAGGCCAGCGGCCCTCCGCCGAACGTGGTGCCATGCTGTCCCGGAGAAATCGCCGAGGCAAATTCTTCTTTGGCGATGAACGCACCCAACGGCAGTCCCGCCGCAATGGGCTTCGCGATCGCGACAATGTCCGGCGTAACACCGAAACTCTGGAAGGCAAACATCGTTCCCGTGCGGCCCAGGCCGCATTGAATCTCGTCAAAGATCAGCGCGGCGTGGTGACGGTCGGCGAGCACGCGGCATTCCTGCAGGAACTCGACCGAGCACTCGTAGATTCCGCCTTCGCCGAAAACCGGCTCGAGCACAATGGCGCAGGTTTCGTCGCTGATCGCGGCGCGCAGGCTTTCAAGGTCGTTCTGCTTTACGAACGTCACTTCCTCCAGCAGCGGCTCGAATCCTTTGCGATGCTTGTCCTGCCCAGTCAGCGACAGCGCTCCAAACGTGCGCCCGTGATAGGAGCCATCGAGCGCCACCAGCCGGCTCTTCGCCGCTCCGCCGGCACGATGCCCCGCCAGCCGCGCCAGCTTGATCGACCCCTCGATGGCCTCGGTTCCGCTGTTGGAAAAAAATGCGCGGTTGAGTCCGGAGAGCTTGCACAGCTTCTCTGCCAGCGGCCCCTGATATTCGTGATAGTACAAATTCGAAACGTGGACCAGCTTGGCCGCCTGGTCACGAATCGCCTTCACGATCCGCGGATGCGCGTGCCCCAACGCATTCACGCCCAGCCCGGAGACGAAATCCAGGTAGCGCTTGCCCTCCAGGTCAAACAAGAACACGCCCTTCCCGCGGCTGAACGCGATGGGATAGCGGTTGTAAGTCTGCAGCAAATATTGCCGCTCAAGATCAGCGATTTGTTCAAGAGTATTCATAGGAATGATTCGATTCTATAGGAAGAGGCGGCGGTCAAGACGCTCACGGTTGCAATTTCGAGGGGTGCAGAATTGGAGAAGTGTTCCTTCAGCAACGTATTGTGCTGGCGGAATTGTCTGTACAGTACTGTGCATACAGGCAAATGAAACGAAAGACAAGAGTTACGAAGGCCGGCGCGGCGAAGGCCGGGCGAACGACTCGGCGGAGGACGATCACTTTGATGGCTTCGGTGGAGGAGCCGAAGAACGCACATGTCATGATTGAACAGTTCCAGAGGATGGCCCACTCAATCCCGGTTTTGGCTTGAGTGGGGATGTTCATGTGTCACAGACACGACCACGGACCTTGGCCCCAGGATTCATTCTTTCGCCTCCGACCATTTCCTTCCGCGGGGAAAGCCGACATTACGGCAGGCAAAGTCGTCCGATGCCATCGTTCGTGGTACCCACCCTTCGAAAATCGCGAAGGGTGGGGCAACCTTGGTCGTGGTTGTGCGGGCATGGGCTAGAGGCTATCTCGTAAATCCTCGGTGGTGGGAAACGAGCGAAGCCTCAGCGGCTAAAGCCCGCGTCTTTGTTGGCTCTTCGCGGCACGGCTGAAGCCGTGCCCTTCCCGAACACATTTTATGAGATGACTTCTAGTCGTCCGTGGTGCCAACGTCGAAAATCGCGACGAGTGGGGCAGCCTTGGTCCGTGGTTGCGCAGGCGTGGGCCAGTTTCCGGAACGCGGCCGACGGTCGAGCTGAAGCCTGAAAGCCGACGCCCGAAGCCCGTTTTCAGTACAGCGGCGGGTCTCCTGGGGGGACGGGCTTTCCATCTGCGGTGGACCCAGAGCCACTGGTCGGGATATTGGCGGACGTAGTCTTCGATTATTTTTGTGAATTTTTGGGTGTTGGCCTGGATGTCGGATTCGAGGTTGCCGGTGCGGATCAGGTCTACTGGCGCTTCGAAGCGAAGGCTGTATTTTCCTAGCGATTTGTCCCAGATGGTGAATCCGGGGATCACGGCTGCGTCGGTGCGCAGGGCGATGCGGGCCAGGCCGCTGGCTGTGCAGGCGGGGATGCCGAAGAAATCTACGAAGACTCCTTGCGGGGGGGTGACGTTGGTGTCCATCAGTATTCCTACTACCTCGTTGGCCTTCATGGCTGAGATCAGGCCGCGCACGAACTCGTCTTTTGCGACGGTTTTGTTGCCGTGCATTGTCCGGTAGGAGCGGATCAGGCGGTCGAGGTAGAGGTTGTCCATGGGGCGGACGACGATGTGCATCCAGTGGCCGTGGAGGGAATGGGAGAAGGCGGAAAGCTCCCAGGCGCCGAAGTGGCCGGTTAGGAAGAGGACGCCTTTTCCGCGGGCTTTTGCTTGTTCGTAGTGTTCGAAGCCGTCATAGACGACTACTTTCTCGACATTCTCAGCGTGTAGCGAGGGAGCTGGCAGACTTCGGCGAGCTGGCGGCCGAGGGAAGTGAATTCTCCGCGCAGGATGCGGGCGCGCTCGGTTTCACTTTTCTCGGGGAAGGCCATGGCCAGGTTGCGCATGCCGACTTTGCGCAGGCGGGCGTGGAGAAGATAAACCAGCTGAGCTAGGGCGATGGCTACGGCCCGGGCCAGGGGACGTGGCAGGATTCCGAGGATTTTGATGAACGGCCAGGCTGCCGCGTACTCAAGTCGCTGCCGCATCGGGGGAAGCGTGACGGTAACACTGGGGGAAAATGGTGTCAAACTGCGGGCTGCGGTTTCGGTAAGGGCCATTCGACGAGGAAGCGACTAAGCTTCTGCCGATTATGCTGCGCGAGGAACGCGACATTCCGCTTGCACGGGCAGTTTCTCGCTGGAGCAAGAAAGCTAAGCCCGGAATGACAATCAGGTGCATCGCTCCGAGGTCGAATATCCGAAGCCCGGCGTTTCACATTCATTTCGCGGCTTCCTGCGCCCACTTTGCCAGCGTGCACAGGAACGGGTTCGCGGCTGGCGGGGGCTCGACGTCGCCGTTCAGTAGGGCTTTGAAGGAGACCATGCGGTTGTAGAATTCGCGGGTGCTGTCTTTGTCCTGCTTCACGACGGCGCCGTTCAGGCTGATGCCGGCGAAGACGCCGCGGGCGCGTGAGTAGGTCAAAACCTGCGCGCGCATCTTCCAATCGGTGCTGCCTTCGGCGTGGCGGCCAACGGGGCCGGCGGCTACCGAGGCGTCCGCGCCGAGTTCAAATTTGCTGGAGAGCAGGTTCTTCATGCCGTTGTCGTTCATGATCAGCATAACCAGATCGACCGCTTGGCCGCCGATCTGAAAACCGACGCCGCCTCCGGCGACGGTGAAAAATGCGGGAGCGCTCCATCCCTTGGGAGTGCGGCAACTGGCCAATCCGCGGCCATATTTCGCGGCCACGATGAAACCCCCCTTAGCATCGACGGCACGACTGCAACACACTCCGCCGAGCCCAGAACTTCCTGAGGAATACCGGAGTCGGGCGCGCCTTGAATTTCATTCAAGACGTCGGCAGCGGCCTGGATGCGATCGGAAGCTTTCGATTCGCGACTGGTCATCTCCATTAGCGGAACATTGGGCAGCATTGGCAGCGAAGGAAACGGAACAGAACGACAGGATTAGGGTCAGCAATAAGAACTTTTTCATGGTTCCTCGCGATATTACTCAAAGGTCGAATCGATTTTTCGGGAGCACGCCTGAATGGATTGTAAATGAAATCGGCGATCTCGAACGCGGAGGGATTAAGGGACTAAACCCTGCGAGTCACGACTGCGGGAGGGGCAAAGGAGCAAGGAGCAGAGGGGAGAGGGCAGAGGGCAGAGGGCAGAGGGCAGAGGGCAGAGGGCAGAGGGCAGAGGGCAGAGGGCAGAGGGCAGAGGGCAGAGGGCAGAGGGCAGAGGGCAGAGGGCAGAGGGCAGAGGGCAGAGGGCAGAGGGCAGAGGGCAGAGGGCAGAGGGCAGAGGGCAGAGGGCAGAGGGCAGAGGGCAGAGGGCAGAGGGCAGAGGGCAGAGGGCAGAGGGCAGAGGGCAGAGGGCAGAGGGCAGAGGGCAGAGGGCAGAGGGCAGAGGGCAGAGGGCAGAGGGCAGAGGGCAGAGGGCAGAGGGCAGAGGGCAGAGGGCAGAGGGCAGAGGGCAGAGGGCAGAGGGCAGAGGGCAGAGGGCAGAGGGCAGAGGGCAGAGGGCAGAGGGCAGAGGGCAGAGGGCAGAGGGCAGAGGGCAGAGGGCAGAGGGCAGAGGGCAGAGGGCAGAGGGAAGACAAAAAAAATCGGGGCTGAAAGTAGTGACCCTAATCGCCACTCTCAACCCCGTCTCCCAGGTTCTGTGGTAGGTGAGGCGAGTATGCGTCTGCTGCAGAAAATCCTGCAAGATTACCGAGGTCACTGCCCGGAAGTTACGATTTTGAAATTGCTTTCCGCAGGCGGCTGGACCTGAGGCGAGCACCTCAGAGGCTAAGTCTGCATCCATCCTGACGTTAGCGGCACGGTTGAAGCCGTGCCCTTCCCGAGCCCATTTCGCTTGCGAGCTCCACACTTAGAGGATGTATCCGAAGCAGCTAGAAGCTGCGTTACTTCGTCGTGACCAGTGAATGCGTGATCGCATGGACTGACAATGCGATGCGGTTCTGCACGCCTACTTTGCGCATTAGTTTCGCTACGTGGGCTTTCACGGTGCGCTCTTCGATTCCCAGTTGTGCGCCAATTTCTTTGTTGGAACGGCCGGCGACCAGCATCTCCAGCACTTCTTTTTCGCGGTCGGTGAAAGTCACGCGGCCGGCAGGAAAGATTCGCCCGGGGGTGGAGGACACGCGCTCGATGAACATGGAGAGCACGCGGCGCGGCGCCCATACCGATCCCTGATTCACGATGCGGATGGCTTGCGCAAACTCCGCCGGCGAAGCGGCTTCGTCAACATAGCCTTTCGCACCGGAGGCGATCGCCTTCAGAATCGTCTCTTCGTCGATGCCGGAGCCGGTCACGATAATGCGCAGATCCGGACGCGTGGCCTTCAGGCTGGCCATGACGTCGAACAGGTTCTGGCCGGATCGGTTCCCGAGCAGGATGAGATCGATGTTCTGCAAGGTGTGATCTCGGGCAATCCCGCGGAGATTAGTTCAAACTCAGGTTCGGAGTCGAACAAAGCGCGGAACCCCACGAAACGCAAGGGGTCGCTCTCCACGACGGCGATTTTGATGATGGGTTTTCTAGCGACTGCTGCTTTCATTAGTTTTCCCTGTACAGTTGAATTCCTCAATCCAGCATAGATACATTGGCGGCCAATAGAAAGAACAGATGACCGAAGAAAATTACGGGAGTAACATGGAAATTTAGGGTTATAGCCCCTCCTGAGCCCGATTTGGCACTCCAGTTCGGGCACGGTTACTTCAGGCGCGGGGAGGGCGAGAGGACTGATGATGAGGCTTTGGAACGGTTTCGACGATGAGACGGAAGGCGGAATTGCAGCGCCCGGGCAAGGATGTGGGGAGAGATCGGCGACAGGAAGCCACGGCGAGTGGGTCGCGGATTTTCTGAATGTTGTCCTGATGTGCGGCCTTGCGGCGTCGCTTTCGTCGGGATTGACCTTGGCTGCGTCTGCTCAGGATTCGTCAGCCGCTTCGCCGGCTCAGACCACCGCCGGAGCGAGTCAACCTACAAGGCCAAGTTTCCGGGAGATCCGGCTCGTTCCGAGTCGGAGGCCGCGGCGCTGGGGTATATGCGGGTGGTATTGCGGGCACAACGCCAGTTCAATAAGCAGTACAACCATTTCGCTACCACACTGGCGGAACTGGTCCACTCCGGAACTTTTACCAAGCGCATGGTCAACGGCAACCGCGGCGATTACACTGCGAGCTTTGCCGGCAAGAAAGACAGCTTCGTCCTGACAATGACTCCTAAACAGCTCGACGCCCAACACCGGTCGTTCTACGCCGAGGACGACTTCAAGATTCATGCTGACGAGACGAAAGCCGCCGACGAGAATTCGCCGGTGGTGAAATAAGTCGTTGCGTGGCGCGAGAGTCGACTCGCTTCTTCTTCTCGGAGGTCGTCTTTCGGAGGGCCGGGGGACGACAACCTCTACGGAGCGAAGTCAGTTATCATTGCTTCTTGACTATTTAAATTCGAATTGCTTTTATGGAGGCATTATGTCGGCATCTGTCGGCGCGCACGCGCCTGAATTTTCTTTGAAGGATCAGAACCAGCAGGAAGTGAAGCTGGCCGATTTCCGGGGCAAGAAACGAGTGGTGCTGGTTTTCTATCCGCTGGATTGGAGTCCGGTTTGCACCAAGGAACATGCCTGCCTGGTCAACGATATGAAGCAGTTTGAGCAGCTCGACGCGCAGGTTCTCGGCATTAGCGTGGACAGCGTTTGGTCACACCAGGCCTATGCGGAGAAGATGCATATTAAGTATCCGCTGTTCGCCGATTTCCATCCCAAGGGTGCGGTCGCGACAAAATATGGCGTGTACCTGGAAGAAAAAGGCATCACCGGCCGGGCTATCTCGATCATCGATCGCGACGGGAAACTCGCGTGGCACAAGAATTACGATATTCCTGTGGTGCCGGATATTGCGGAGGTCGCGAAGGCGCTGGCGGGAGTGAAATAGAAAGTCGGCGAGCGGGGATCGAACGAGGACGGGTTGCGGAAAAACTAGTTGTGTGAGAAGACGCGAACCTCGGGCGCTAAAGCGCCGACATATTTCAACGACTTAACGGCACGAGCAAAACTCGTACCCTTCCCAAATCTATTTATCAGACGAGTTCTGCGGTCACTTACGATGCGGGAGTTCCCGGCTTGATCTCATCCGCCTTTCCATCGTGGTAGACCACCACCAGCGGCTTTCCGCCGTTGGGATAGCGCACGGTTTTTTCGTAGGAACTGCTGCCTGAATCCGGGACGCCCATGCCCACGGCGAAATCGGCCTGCAGTTCGTTCATGCCCGGCTTCACTTCGTGCTGATCCACGGCTTGCCATATGTCCGCGCGACCAGTGCTTGTACAGAACGTGCGGATCTTCGACGAATAACATTTCGTCGGAATAGATGGTGTACTGGCCGTCGGCTTCGAAGCCGATGGGGACGGCGTAGGTCTTGCCGTCTTTCTCGAACACGGCCATCATCTGGCGGCGGCTTCCGGCAGCGTGCGGAATATCGGTGACAACGTCTTTGATCTGCAGCCGCTCGATCGGCAGCAACAGGCCAGCTTCATGCGCGAAGTCGACGTGCCTGGTGGCCGCGTCGTAGGGATAGTAGGTGTATTTGTATCCTTCTTTGGCCCATACCGGCTGCTGGGTCAACTGCTTCGCCGACTTCACGTCATAGGGATAGAGCTTTTTGGGGTTCACGTAATAATCGGGATTGGAGTAGCCAGCGTTCTGGGCTTTAGTTTTGTTGGCCCGGGCGACCTCGTCTTCGTGCCGCTCGAAAAGAATCACGCCGACTCGCACTGCCGCTACGGCCATCGCCAGGATCAGGGCTATCTGAATTCTCTGTTTCGCCTCGGGGCTCAGCATGGGCAAACTTTATCAGATCGCCTGGCGTGGGTCGAAGTTCATTTCCGGCGTCCCTTTTTCCGGCCCTCGGCCTTGCCCGTCGCGTTCGATGCCGTCATAATGGCTTCGCACCGGAGGTGCGCATGCTGACTCGGCTCCCGATTTTGGTTGTAATTGCGGTTTTCTTCATGATCGTCGTCGGAGTGGATTCTCCTTCGCTCCCGAAAGTCAGCGCGGCTTCGTCCCCGGGTATGCTGGTGGTGGAAAATCAGTTTGACCACGCCTTGCTGCTGGTCGATCCGGTGGCCAAGCGTGAGATTGCGCGTGTGGTCGTCGGCGTCAACGGGCATGAGGTTACGCTTTCGAAGGATGGCCGACTGGCTTACGTGCCCATCTACAGCAACGTTGCTATTGGAGAGCCCGGCACGGACGGCAACACGATTGACATTGTTGATCTGCAGGCGCGGCGGCTGGTCGGGAGCATGGATCTGGGTAAACCGGTGCGGCCTCATCGCGCCCAGTTGGGACCTGACGGATTGCTGTATGTGACTGCGGAACTGGACAACGCCGTTGCTGTAATTGATCCGGCGACGCAGAAGGTATTGGCCAAGATTCCGACCGACCAGCCGCAGACTCACATGCTCGTGCTCACTCCGGATGGGCAGCGCGCGTATACCGCCAATGTGAGCGCGGGAAGCGTCAGTGTGCTCGACCTCAAGACTCGAAAGCTGATTACTGTTATTCCCGTCGCGAAGATGATTCAGCGAATTTCAATTTCTCCCGACGGGCGCCGGGTGTTCACGCATGATCGCGAATCGGCGCGGGTCGCGGTGATCGACACGGCCAGCAATAAAATTTCCGACTGGATTGCGATGCCGGAAATGGCCTACGCTTCGACTCCGACGCCGGATGGGCGCTGGCTGCTGGTCGCGACCAACGGTTCCGATCGGCATCGGTTGTACGTGGTGGATTTACAGACGCTGAAGATTGCGCGTTCGTTCGATTTGCCGGGGATTCCGCTCGAACTGCTGGTGCGGCCGGGCGGCGATGTGGCTTATGTGAGCTGCATCCAGGCGGGGAAGATTGCGGTGCTCGATCTGCATTCGTGGCAGATGGAAGAACCTATTAGTTTGAGCCGCGGCGTGGATGGGCTGGCGTGGACTACGGCAGTGCGGTGAGGCGGGCTTCAGCAAGGCGGGCTTCGGGCTTCGGCTTTCGGGCTTCAGCCAGAATGCTCAGAAATTGCCTTGGCGGAATGCGATTCAGGACAGGATCGAGTGCCGGCACCGACCAAGGGTTAGCTGAAGCCCGGCAGCTGAAGCCCGAAGCCCGCCTTTCTCAACCGCCGATTTCTTCCCACGCGTTGGCGGCCGACTGTCCCGCGGCTTCGGTGATCCGTTTGCCGGCGCGTGCGGCCATCTCCATTACTTGCATGCCGCGGTCAAAATAGTCCGGCAGCGATCGGCGCACCTTCTCGAACTTCTCCGGATATTCTGACGCCAGCAGCGCCAGCCCAAAACCTGTAGCCAGCACACCTGCGGGATATTTCTTCTTCATGAACAGAAGCGTCGCTGCTCCGATCGAGCCCGCTACTACTGCTTTTTTCCAGCCGTCCATGTGCCCCCCGACGAACAGAACTTTCTTAGAGCGATTGTAACTCAGCGCGCTGTGCGTTCGTAGCGCCGGCGGCCGATTGCGGGCTACTCGTCCCGAGGCAGCGGCAAACGCGACACTTCTCGGGCCCGTCCTTGTATACTTCTTCGTCTTCGTTCTCTGGAGGCTCCATGTCCGAGCACCGAATCCGCTGTGTCGTCCTGTCGGCATTCATTCTCGCGTTCGCGGTGGCCGCGCCGGCGCAAACCAAGCCGCGGGCGCGCGATCTTGGCGTGCCGTTCGACGGCGCGCCCGGGGCCAACAATGCGATCACGGACGTCAAGGGAGTCGAAGTCGGACACACCACGCTTATCTCTGGAGAAGGCAAACTCGTGGTCGGGAAGGGACCGGTGCGCACCGGCGTCACGGCGATTCATCCCCGCGGGAAGACCAGTAATGACGCCGTTTTCGCGGCCTGGTTCACGCTCAACGGGAACGGCGAGATGACCGGCACCACGTGGGTGGAGGATTCTGGCTTTCTCAACGGTCCCGTGATGATCACTAACACGCACAGCGTGGGCGTGGTCCGCGACGCTGTTATTGCATGGAAAGTGAAGCATGGCACGCCCGACATGGAAGGCTATTGGTGGTCGCTGCCCGTCGTCGCGGAGACCTGGGACGGCTGGCTTAACGACATCAACGGATTCCACGTGCACCCTGAGGACGCTTTCCATGCGCTCGACGTGGCGCACTCCGGGCCGGTTGAGGAAGGCAATGTGGGCGGCGGCACCGGCATGGTCTGCAACGAATTTAAGGGCGGAATCGGCACGTCCTCGCGGGTGCTTGACGCTAAAGCTGGGGGCTATACCGTCGGCGTACTGGTGCAATGCAACTACGGCCGCCGCGATCAGCTCCGCATTGCCGGCGTTCCCGTCGGCAAGGAGATTCCCGAGCATCCCGCGTATGGCAACGATACTGGCTCCATTATTGTGGTCGTCGCCACGGACGCGCCGCTCATTCCGACTCAGCTTAAGCGTGTTGCGAGAAGAGTTTCTCTGGGTCTGGGCCGAGACGGCAGCTATTCCGGCGACGGGTCGGGAGATATCTTCATTGCTTTTTCCACGGCCAATCCCGGCGCGGTCGGCACCAAGGGATTGCACCAGCTCACCATGCTTCCCAATGATTCGCTCGATCCCATCTTCCTCGCCACCGTCCAGGCCACCGAAGAAGCCATCGTCAACGCCATGGTCGCCGCGGAAACCATGAAGGGCATTGACGATCACGAGGTCATCGCGCTTCCGCACGAGCGCCTGCGCGAAGTGCTGAAAGAGTACAACCGACTGGGGAAGTAAGCAGGCTCTATCGACAATCCGCGGTCCGACTTTACTCACTCGCGCGTTACTTTCGCCGCCCACCTCTGGTGCGACTTTCTTGGTGCGTTTATGCTGCGATTTGTTTGCCGGGGCATACAATCAAAACAGTGAGACACTACACCATCAAACGAATCGCGGGCGGCATGCAGTTCACGTGCGTGCGTTGCAAACATAGCGTCACCACCGCAGAGTTCGACGCCCGCAACGGAAACCTCCGCACACAAGCCGCCGGCGCGCTGAATCATCACGCCGCGCAGGTGCACCACGAGCCGGTGATGGTTTCTTCGCTCGACGTTCAGCAGCGCATTTGGCGCGCCTAGCCTCCGAGCCAGTCTGGGCTCTAATCAAGCTAAGATCCGTCAAGTTAAGACCCCGCAAAAAACTGAATAGCAGGCATAAACAAATTAGATTGGACTTGGGCTGGACCCGCCCTTAGAGTCCTCACGTGCCGCATAGCCGCACCCGAGCCCGTAGTGTGTTAAGAAGAATGGCGATGCCGGAGTCTGTCCACACTCTGTTTCGGCCGCCGTTCCGGAATTACCAGTTTGATGGGGCTTATGACGAGATGTTTGAAGCTCCGGGCGTGCCGCGTGCGCACTATCAGGCACTTTTTCAGACGCTGCTCGAGTTGCCTCCCGAGGAATTACGCAAGAGCCAGCAAGCCGCCGACCTGTCGTTTCTGCATCAGGGAATCACCTTCACGGTTTATGGCAACGATGAAGGCACGGAGCGTGTGTTTCCGAACGATTTGTTGCCACGCATCATTCCCAACCACGAATGGCGGAAGATTGAGAGCGGGCTTACCCAGAGGATCGCGGCGCTCAACCTTTTTCTGGAAGACATCTACCATCAGGGAAGGATTTTGGCGGACGGCATTGTGCCGCGCGAGCTGGTTTATAGTTGCCGCCACTTCCGGCGCGAAATGAGGGGGCTGACCGTGCCGCGCGGAATTTACGTCAGCATCTGCGGCACAGATTTGGTAAGGCTTCCCGACGGGAGCTTCGCCGTGCTGGAAGATAATCTCCGCGTTCCCAGCGGCGTCTCCTACATGCTGGCGAACCGCAAAGTTCTGAAGAAGGTGTTCCCTACCCTGTTCCGCGACTACGGCGTGAGTCCGGTGGATCATTACGCGCAGGCGCTGCTGGCGACGCTTCGGGCGCTGAGCCCGCCGAACTCTACGGGACGGCACGAGCCGAAAGTGGTTCTGCTGACGCCGGGCGTTTTTAACTCGGCCTATTTCGAACACACTTTTCTGGCGCAGCAGATGGGCATTGAGTTGGTGGAGGGCCGCGATCTGCTGGTGCACGAGAATGTGGTTTACATGCGCACCACGGCGGGACTACGGCGCGTGGATGTGATCTACCGGCGCGTGGATGACGATTTTATTGATCCGCTGTGCTTCCGGCGGGATTCGACTTTGGGCGTGCCTGGACTGTTCAACGCTTACCGCGCCGGTAATGTGATGCTGGCGAACGCGATCGGAACCGGGATCGCCGACGACAAGGCGGTCTATGCTTACGTGCCGGCGATCATCCGCTACTACCTTGGTGAAGATCCTATTCTGGCCAACGTGCAGACTTATCTGCTGACTGATCGGTCGCAGCGAAACTATGTTCTGGAACATCTCGACGAACTGGTCGTGAAGGCGGTGGGCGAGTCGGGCGGGTACGGCATGTTGATCGGACCGCACAGCACGGCGGAACAACGGGAAGAATTCCGCCAGCGCATCGTGGCTG
Organism: uncultured Acidobacteriaceae bacterium; assembly: GCA_963846245.1. Taxonomy (GTDB): domain Bacteria; phylum Acidobacteriota; class Terriglobia; order Terriglobales; family Acidobacteriaceae; genus Sulfotelmatobacter. Next base: position 507,984 of record CAWJVI010000004.1, read on the forward strand.
AGCCGCGGAACTACATTGCGCAACCTACGCTGAGCCTGTCGCGGGCGCCGTGCTTTCTCGACGGCGAAGCACAGGCGCGGCATGTGGACCTTCGTCCTTACATTCTTTATGGCGAGAATGTGACCCTGGTGCCTGGAGGGTTGACGCGCGTGGCGCTGCGGCGTGGATCGCTGGTGGTGAACTCGTCGCAGGGTGGGGGTAGCAAGGATACGTGGGTGCTGCGCGCATGAGCGGACAGCGAGAAACAACTATGTTGTCGCGGGTGGCAGATAGTTTGTATTGGATGAGCCGCTACCTGGAACGCGCCGAGCACACGGCACGGCTGATCGACGTGGATTTTCAGCTGCGGCTGGATCAATCGCCGGAAGCGGGCGCGGGGCGCTGGTTGCGACTGCTGGAGGCATCGCAGGTGGCTGCTCCCGAGGACGGCAAAATCGACGCTGCGACTCTCACGCAGATTCTCACGCTGGATCGCAGTAATCCTTCGTCAATTATTTCGTGCGTAGTCGCGGCTCGGGAAAACTTGCGGCAGGTCCGCGAACAATGCAGCTCGGAAATGTGGGAGCAGCTCAATCGCCTCTATCTGCAGGTGAATAGCACGACATCGAGTGAGGCATGGCTGCTGCACTCCTACATTTTTTTTCGCGCTGTGCAGGAAGGCGCGCACCTGTTCCAGGGCGTAACCGATTCCACCATGTCGCATGGTGAGGGCTGGCATTACATTCAACTGGGACGATTTGTGGAACGTACCGACGCGCTGGCGCGACTGATCGGCGCGCATTTCAAGCGGCTGCCACAATCGCCGGATCAGTCAGTCGAAAACGAGGAGTATCTGGAGTGGGTGGGATTATTGAAATCCTGCGCCGCGTTTGAAGCCTACTGCAAAACCTATACCGCGGAATTGCGGCCGCTGCGAGTGGCGGAGTTTCTGCTGCTGAACCCTGGGTTTCCGCACTCGGTGCGCTTTTCCGTGGACATGGTACATGCGGCGCTGCGCGCAATTGGAGAATTGACAGAACGGAAGGCGGAACAACCGCTGCGCTTGGCGGGGCGGCTGCGCGCCACTCTGAGCTTCAGCCAAATCGACGAGATCATGGCTTCGGGACCGACCGCCTATGTCGACAGCATCCGCTGGCAGTGCGCGCAAGCACACACCGCGATCCATCAGGTTTATTTTGACTACTCAGTCGAGTCGGCGCTGGTCGCATAAGAGAATTTGGCAACTGCGAATTTTGCTGAGGAGAGAGCTACTTTGATTTACTCCGTCCGTCATACCACCACATTCCATTACGAGCCCGCGGTCCGCGAGAGTGTGATGGAGGTGCGCATGCAGCCGCGGAGCGAAGGGACGCAGCGCTGCCTCAGCTTCCATCTCGATGTGAACCCGGCGACGAACATCATGCAGTATCGCGATTTCACGGGCAACATCGTGCACCACTTCGATATTGCAGGGAGCCATACGGAGGTTAGAATCACGGCGCAATCTTCCGTCGAAGTGCAGGACGCGCCTGCGCCACGCGCCTCGGATGCCGGCGACTGGGCTGATCTCGACGCCCAGGTTGCGGCCGACGACTATTGGGAAATGCTTTTGCCGAGCCAGTTCGCTCGTTCCTGCGAGCCGCTGGAAAAACTTGTGCGAGAGCTCAAATGCGCGCGGCGCGGCAATCCGCTGGAGCTGCTGACCGAGCTGAATGAAGCCATCTACGGCATGTTTGCCTATGTGCCCAACAGCACCAATGTCGACTCGCCGATTGAAGAGGCTCTGCAATCTCGCCGCGGAGTTTGCCAGGACTTCGCCCACATCATGATCGCGCTGGTTCGTCCGTTGCGCGTGCCTTGCCGCTACGTCAGCGGCTACATGTTCCGTCGCGACCTGACTCAGGAAAAGCGCGACCGCTCCGTGGAAGGAGCTTCTCACGCGTGGGTAGAGGCGCTGGTGCCACGGCTGGGCTGGGTCGCGTTCGATCCCACCAACAACCTGATCGGCGCGGACCGGCATATACGAGTTGCGATTGGACGCGATTACGCCGATGTTCCCCCCACTCGCGGCGTCTACAAGGGAGAGGCACACAGTGAACTCAGCGTGGCGGTAACGGTGAGCCCCTCGGACGCTCCACCGCCGGAGCCCGTGGCGCCAAGCATTGTGATCCAATCGCGGCCTGTGTTTGCGCCGCGCGGCACGCGCACGGAACACGAGCAACAACAGCAGCAGCAATAAATCCGCAAATGTGATCCCTTGCATTTGATTCGCGGCAACGTAATCGTCGCGATAACTTTTTTCGATTGGACTTTGCGCCGGGACTTTGTCAGATTGATCACGATCAGATTGATCACGCAGTTTTTCTTTGGAATAGTTGGTCATGCGGCCCCTGATGTCCGCGTGATGTACGCGTCTCGCCCTGTCCTTCCGAGTCGCTATTCCTGATTGTTCCAAACCCGCGACGATGCCACCACCCTGCCGGAGGTGTCATCTCTCGCCGAGCGGCTTGATCGCCAGCACTAGGGATTGCCAGTCTGGAATCGCCAGGAATGAAGAGGACAATATGATTCAAAACAACATGAAACAACAAGAAGAATGGTTTGAAGAGACCCGGCGCCGTCACGTTGAAAACTGTGGCGGAGAGCGTCGGCCTTGCTCCCGGCACGGTTTCCCTGGTGCTGAACAATGCGCCGGGATCGGCGTCCATTCCGCAGCGGACGAAGGATCGCGTTTTCGCCGCGGCGCGTGAGCTGAACTATCAACCCAACCCTGTGGCGCGTGCCTTGCGCACCCAAACGGCACCGGCAGCGATGGCCGACGGGCAAGACATGGGAAATACCGGCGGTACGTTGATGTTTGTGGACGCGGAACATTTCCTGCGCGCTCTTCATGCGATCCGCGAGGCCGGGCTCCGCGTTCCCGGCGATGTCTCAATTGTCGGGTTCAATCACGCTCAAGTCGCGGCGCTCGGTCGAACGCCGTCGGCGGCATAAGTCTATCGCAGCGCGCCGGCTACAGCCGATTTAGTCCTTCACCGCTTTGTCCGTGATCTCGAGGCCTTTGTCGATGATGGCGAAGGCTTCGCGCAGTTGCTGTTCGTTGATGCAAAGCGGCGGGTTGGTATAGAAAGTGTTCCAGCGCACGAGCGTGTAGAGGCCCTGCTCGCGGAAAAAGCGGCCCAGAGCGGCCATCTCTTCGGAAGTGCCGTTGAACGGTGCCATGGGCTGTCGCGTCTTGCGGCTGCGGACGAGTTCGACGATGCCGAACAGTCCGATGGAGCGCACCGCTCCCACGGATGGATGCTTTGCCTGCAGTTCCGCGCCGAGTTCCTTCATCACTGCGCCCATCTTCTTCGCGTTGTCGATGAGATGATCTTCTTCGTAGACCCGGATCGTAGCCAGCGCAGCGGCGCATCCCATCGGATGGCTGTTGTAGGTGAGGCCGCCGTAGAAAACCTTATCCTGAAAATATTGCGCGATGTGATGGCGCATACCCAGCGCTCCCAGCGGCAGATAGCTGGAAGTTAATCCCTTAGCCATCGAAATCAGGTCAGGGACGACTTTCCAGTGGTCAATCGCAAACCACTCGCCGGTACGTCCAAAGCCAGCCATCACTTCGTCGGCAATCATCAGGATGCCGTACTTATCGCACAGCTTGCGGACGCCCTGCATGTAGCCGTCGGGCGGGATAAGAATTCCGTTGGTGCCGACGACGGTTTCAAGAATGAAAGCGGCGATGGTATGCGAGCCTTCCAGCTGAATAATTTCCTCGATCATCTGCAGCGAAGTCTCGGCGGACTCCCAGCCACGCTCGACGCCGTGATAAGGATCGAGCACGCGCACCACGCCCGGAATTCCGGGCTCGGCGGCCCAGCGGCGGGGATCGCCGGTGAGAGTGATCGCGCCCGCGGTCGCGCCGTGATAGGAGCGATAACGCGCCATGATTTTGTGGCGTCCGGTGAAGAAGCGGGCAATCTTGATGGCATTTTCGTTTGCTTCTGCGCCGCCGTTGGTGAAGAAGAACGTGTCGATGTCGCCGGGAGTAATTTCGGCGAGTTTGGCGCCGAGGCGCGCGCGGGGCTCGGTCGCCATGAAGGGATTGGCATAGCAGAGATTCTGCGCCTGCTCGTGAATAGCACGGATGACGCGCTCGTCGCCGTGGCCGATGTTCACCGACATTAACTGGCTGTTGAAGTCGATGAAGCGCTTGCCCTCGGGCGTCCAGAAGTGGATGCCCTTGGCGCGCGCCACAGGAATGGGGTCAACCTTCGATTGCGCGGACCATTCGAACAGCGTGTGCTTCTTGGTGAGGTCGACGATTTCCTGTCCGGTCAAGGCGGGTGTTGCGATCACTGTATTCATGGATTCCTCATAATGAGACCTATAATCACCACGGAAACACAGAGGTTTCTCCGTGCCTCCGTGTCTCCGTGGTAAGAACTCAGAACTTTCTGTGAATGCTCTTTGGCCCAGCGTTCGACTACTACTTTCTTGTCAGTGTAGAACTCGATGGCATCGCGGCCCTGGCCGTGGAGGTCGCCGAAGAAACTGTTCTTCCATCCGCTGAACGGAAAATAAGCCATAGGCGCGGCGACGCCGATGTTGATGCCGATGTTTCCTGCTGGCGCTTCGTAGCGGAAGCGACGCGCGGCTGATCCACTCGATGTGAACAACGACGCCTGGTTGCCGTAGGCGCTGCGTTCGAGGAAGGCAAGGGCTTCGTCCATGTTATCGGCGTGGACCAGACTCAGCACCGGCCCAAAGATTTCCGTGTCTGCGAGGTCGCTGGTCGCGGGAAGATCGTCGAGAATTGTCGGGATTCACGAAATTTCCCGACTCGTAGCGCGGGACCTTCGAGTTGCGTCCGTCGAGCAGCACTTTCGCACCTTGCTTCTCGCCGAGTCCGATCAGCGATTCCACTCTCTCTTTGCTCTGCGGAGTGATGACGGGCCCCATCTGCACGCCCTCTTCGAGGCCGTTGCCGACTTTGAGTTTTGAAGCGGCGTCAGCAATGGAGTCGCGAAAAGTTTTCTGCGCTTCGCCGATCGTGACGGCAACAGAGACGGCGAGGCAACGCTGGCCGGCGCATCCGAAAGCGCTGTCACTGATGATCTGCGTGGCCATGGGCATGTCCGCGTCAGGAAGAACGACGACGTGATTCTTGGCTCCGCCCTGGCACTGGCAGCGCTTCCCTTTTTCGCCGGAGCGCGCATAAATGTAACGCGCGACCGGAGTCGATCCGACAAAGCTGATGGCGCGGACTTTGGGGTGATCAATAAGCGCATCGACAACGGCCTTGCCGCCATTGACAAGACCCACCACGCCCTTAGGCAGCCCAGTTTTTTCCAGAAGCTCGTACACGTACCGCATAGTGAGCGGCACACGTTCGGACGGCTTGAGGATAAACGTGTTGCCGGTGGCGATGGCGTAAGGCAGATACCAGAACGCGATCATGCCGGGAAAATTAAACGGCACAATGGCGGCGGTGACACCGAGCGGTTGGCGGATCATCATCTCGTCGATGCCGCGCGCGACGTCTTCGAGGTTGTAGCCCTGCATCATCATCGGAATGCCGCAGGCGACTTCGACGTTCTCGATAGCGCGGCGCATTTCGGCTTTGGCTTCCGTGAAAGTCTTGCCGTTTTCCTGCGTGATGATGCGGGCAATATCGCCAATGTGATCTTCGAGCAGCATCTTCAGCTTGAACAGCGGCTGGATGCGGTCTTCCGGGGGAGTGCGGCGCCACTCGGGAAATGCGGCTGCAGCGGCCTCGATCGCGGTGTTGACTTCGATGGCATCGGCGAGCGGAACTTGCGCCAGCGTTTCTCCGGTCGCGGGATTGACCACGTCGCGCCATTCGCTGGCCTGCGAGTCGGTCCAGTGGCCGTTGATGTAATTGGTAAGCCGGATGATGGGAGGTGCGGCGATTGACGTCATGGAATTGCCTCTGCTATCGCGAAGGGTAAATCAGATTATTACACCAACTGCGCAACCGCGCCTTTCTTGTCGCATACGCTGGCCAGCGCGGACTCGATCACGTCGAGGCCCTCGTCAATTTGCTCGTTGGTCGCTACCAGCGGAACCAGAATTCGGATTACGTTGGAATACGAACCCGCGGTAATCGTAATCAGGCCGTGCTCGTAGCAATATTGCGTGATCTGCTTGGTCTCGTCCGCGGCTGGAATTTTGGTTTCCTGCGATCGCACCAGCTCAATGGCCTGCATGCCGCCGAGGCCGCGCACGTCGCCGACGATGGGCCAGCGGCGCTGCCACGCGCGCGCGCGGCGCTGGAAGCGATCGCCCAGTTGGTTCGCACGGGCCAGCAAATTTTCATGCTCAAACAAATCGAGGACGGCTAGAGCGGCTGCGCAGGAAAGCGGGTTGCCGGCGAACGTGCCTCCGAGGCCGCCGGGGCCCGGAGCGTCCATGATTTCAGCGCGGCCGGTGACCGCCGCAAGCGGCAAACCGCCGCCCAGAGACTTCGCTGTGACAATAAGATCAGGCTCAATACCATAGCGTTCGCTGGCAAAAAGAGCTCCCGTGCGCCCGAAGCCAGACTGAACTTCGTCCGCGATGAAAACAATGCCGTGCTTATGGCAGAGCTCGATCAGAACTTTGAAATAGTCAGGCGGAGGTGCGACGAACCCGCCTTCTCCCAAAACCGGCTCGGCAATCACCGCCGCAACTTCCTCGTTGGCTACCACGCGTTTGAATGTATCTTCCAGATGCAGGGCGCAGTAAAGATCGCACGACGGATACTTCAAGTTATAAGAGCAGCGATAGCAGTAAGCGAATGGGACGCGATAAACCTCGCCCGGAAACGGCGCGAATCCTGCCTTGTACGGATGCGTCTTGCTGGTGAGGGCCAGCGTCATCATGGTGCGGCCGTGGAAAGCATCTTCAAAGGCGATGATGCCGGGACGCTTAGTGTAAGCGCGGGCGATCTTCACCGCATTCTCGACGGCCTCCGCGCCGCTGTTCACGAAAATGGTTTTCTTCGGGAACTTCCCCGGCGTGACTTCGTTCATACGCTCAGCGAGCCGGATGTAGCTTTCGTACGGCGTCACCTGCACGCAGGTGTGCAGAAACTTATCGAGTTGGCCGCGCAACGCTTCGACCACAGCCTCCTGACGATGCCCAACGTTGAGGCAGCCAATGCCTCCGGCGAAATCGAGATAGCGATTGCCGTCGACATCTTCGAGCCACGCGCCTTCGGCCTTGGCAACATAAATCGGCGTCCCGTGAGAAAGGCCGCGGGGCACAGCTTGTACGCGGCGCGCAGCCAAGCGCCATGGATTTCGGGCCCGGGGATCGGAGTGCGAAGTTGAATGGTGGACATCGTAGTTCTCAGTTCTCGGTTGTATTAAATCAGGCCGGAATCGGTTTATTGACAATTGCCCCCGACCACTGGCAACTGCTTTTCAGTACCAGCCGATCGGCGCCTCGTTCAGGTTGATATATACCTGCTTGGTCTCGAGATATTCTTCGATGCCCCAGGGGCCAAGTTCACGGCCAAAACCGGATTGTTTGTAGCCGCCCCACGGCGCTTCCACGTAAGTGGGCTGCATGTGGTTGACCCAAACGATGCCGGCGCGCAGCGCTTTCACGGCACGCATGGCTCTGAAAATATCGCGCGTCCACACGGCGGCAGCCAAGCCATAAGGAGAATCGTTCGCGATCTTCAGCGCATCTTTCTCGTCGTCAAACGGAATCACCGCCGCAACCGGACCGAAAATTTCTTCCCGTGCAATGCGAGCGGAGTTGGTCACGTCACTGAAAATTGTGGGCTGCACGTAATAGCCTTTGGCGAATTTTTCTGGGCGTCCGCCGCCGGAAGCGAGCTTGCCTTCTTTCTTGCCAATCTCAATGTAGGAGTTGACGCGGTCGTATTGCTCTTTGCTGACCAGCGGACCCATCTTGGTTTCGCGTTCGAGCGGTGGGCCGAGTGTTATTTTCTTGGCCTTCTCGGTCATCGCCTCGACAAACTTCTTATAGATCGATTTCTGCACCAGGATGCGGCTGCCGGCAGAGCAAACTTCTCCTTGATTAATGAATACTCCGAAGAGCGCGCCATCGATGGCAGCTTCAAAATCGGCATCGGCGAAAAAAGATATTGGGCGATTTACCGCCCAGCTCAAGCGTGACGCGCTTGACCGTGTCCGCAGCCTGTTTCACGATGATCTTGCCCACCGCTGCGCTGCCGGTGAAAGCAATCTTGTTCACATCCGGATGCTGCACCAGCGGAGCGCCGCAGGATTCGCCGAAACCGGTGATCATATTGACAACGCCCGGCGGCAGGCCGCAATCTGCGAAATACCTGGCGAATTCCAATGCGGTCAGCGGAGTTTGCTCGGCGGGCTTGAGCATGCAAGTGCAGCCTGCGGCTAGCGCGGGTGCGAGTTTCCACGCCGCCATGAGCAGAGGATAGTTCCAGGGAATAATTTGCCCCGCAATCCCGACCGGCTCCTTGAGCGTGAGACTCATGGCATTGTCGGGCACAGGATTCACGTAGCCGACCACTTTGGTCGCCAGGCCGCCGTAGTATTCGAAACAAGTGGCGGCATCGTTGATGTCGAACTCGGCTTCTACGATGGGCTTGCCGGTGTTGCGGCATTCGAGTTCCGCGAGCGCGGCGAGATTGGTGCGAATTCTTCTCCGCGAGGCGAAACAGCACCCGGCCTCGTTCCTGCGCGGTCGTGGTCGCCCACGGACCATCTTCAAATGCGGCTTTCGCGGCGGCGACGGCGCGGTTCACGTCGTCGGGACCCGCGTCAGGAACTTGGGCGATGATTTCTTCCGTCGAAGGATCGTAGACTGGGAAAGTCTTCGCCGACTTGCTGTCGACCCATTCGCCATTGATGAACATCTGATAAGTGCGGACTGCGGTTTGAACTCCGCCGGGCATATTGTTTCGACCTCCTGCTTCACTTCCGGGCATCATCGCCCAAATAGCTTTGGAACTAGAGCGGGACAACTAGAGCCGCGGACCCTTTGAGTTTCTTTTGCGGCCTTGCGCCGGCCATAAACAAAAAAGAAAAATGCCGCGAGCCCGATAAAAAACAGCGTCCCGCCAAACATCCACAGCTCGTAGGACCACAGCGACGTGATCTGCTGCGCCGGAAAAAATACCAGCGCGATGCCGAGAATCGTAGTCAGAAATCCGCTGGTCCCGGCCAGAAACAACGTCGTCCTGCCGTATTCGCCGCGGGGAACCGGCTCCGTGACCGCGAATTTCACCAGCGCGCCAAACATATAGACAAACGGCACAAGTTGCAGCACCACCGCTAGCGACAACAATTTCTGAAACGTTTCCTGCACTCCTGCGCCAACAAAATTCAAAATCACCAGTACAGCGGAGACAATCCCTGCACGATCAACGCGGCATAAGGCGTGGCATAGCGGGGATGAACTTTGCCGAGCCACGAAGGCATGTAGGAATCAAGCCCGGCGACGAAAGGGATGCGGGAGCAGCCGCCGATCCACGCCGAACCGATGCCAGCGATCGCCAGACTGAGCATCACCGCAAACGGAGTGCTGATCCAACTCATGCCTACACGCGCAGCCATTCCCGTCACCGCCTGGACCACTCCTTGCAGCACATTGACGTTCTTACCGATCGCGATGAGTAAAGTCAGGGTTACCGCGACATAAAGAGTTCCGGAAATCACACCGCCCCAGGCGACAGCCCCAGGCAAGAGTTCGGCTCGGATCCTGAATCTCGTCGCCCATGACCGAAGCGAGTTCGAGGCCAACCAGGCCAAAGCAGATCACTCCGAACGAATTGAGAACGAATCGCGGGTTAGCAGGAATCTTGAAATCGGCCGCGGTGATGCCAGTCCCGAAGCGCGACCAGATCACGATGCCAAGGCCGACCAGTACGAAACGCCGCAATGAAGGTTCCGATCGCGCCCAGGTTATTGATCCACTTGCCGACGCCCAGGCCAAGAATGTTCAAAAGAGTCAGCAGTGCAAGCAATGCGAGGGAAACGCAAGCAGCGAATAGCTTGTTGTCGGGAAGAGTCTCGTGACCGGGACCGAGCACGTACACCGACACGCCGACGAAGTAGAGCATCACCGTCGGCACGTAGAGCATGTTGTTGGTCCAGTAGCACCAGCCGGAGAGAAATCCGTGGAAGTCGCCGAACACTTCTTTGGCCCAAAGATAGACGCCGCCTTCGCCCGGATAGCGGTGCGCAAGTTCGATGACAGCGATTCCTTGCGGCCAGAAGAAAAGGACCAACGAGATGATCCAGAGCCAGATCGTGACACCGCCGTTCGCGGCGATCGAGGGCACAACGTTGAGATTGAAAACGGCCACCACGAAGAGCAACACCAGATCGCGGCGCCCGAGGGCGCGTATCAGGTGCGGCTGAGCTACGGGTTGGGTGGTGGTGGACATGATCAGGGGCTAGGGCTTGGGGCTAGGGCCAGCTGTTAACGCTGCGCTGTTTTGGCTGACAACTGATCCCTGACCCCTGATCCCTAGTTTCAGTGCGTGGCCAGCGCGGGCTGCCCCACGCGTTCCTGCTGCGCTTTCGCCAGCGAGCCGGCGATGTCGTCGAAGGCGGCCAGGTGTTGGTCGATATCCGCTTCGGTGTGCTGCACCGAAATCGTCCACTGCTCATCCCACCAGTAAGGCTGCGCCATCACGCCGCGGTTGACCATGCCGAACCAGTAATGCCGCCACAGGTCAACGTCAACTGCAGTCCAGTCGCGGTAGTTGTGAATCTCCTGCGGGTAGAGCATCAGCGCTCCGTTCGCGCCGGCTTGCGCGATGTAGGCCTGCAGGCCCGACTTCGCGACGATCTTACGATAGCCGTCCGTCAATTTCTTGCTGAGCTTATCGACGTGAACATAGTTCTCGCGAGTCAGCACATGACGAAACGTAGCCAACCCCGCCGCCATCGACACGGGATTCGTGTTGTAAGTGCCGCCGTGAAAAACTTTATGCTGCGAGATCAAATCCATTACGTCCTTGTGCGCGCCGAAAGCAGCCAGCGGAAAACCGCCTCCGATGGACTTGGCCAGGCAGATCATGTCCGGCTGCACGCCAAAATATTCGCTGGCGCCGCCCCATCCCAGTTTCGCTCCGGTCTTCACTTCGTCGAAAATCAACAGCGCGCCATTTCTCGTCGCGATCTCGCGCAGACCTTTCAGGAAGCCGGCCTGCGGCATGCACAGGCCAACATTCATCAGAATGGGCTCGAGAATGATCGCGGCGATCTCCCCGGGATTTTCCTTGAACCGCCGTTCCACCGTCGCGAGATTATTGAACGTAGCGATAAGTACGTTGGCAATCGCCGACTTCGGCACTCCCAGACCGCCGGTAACCGATACAGGATTATCGATATCGCCAAACTCCGGAGCGTGCGGCTTCACGCTGACCAGCGCGGAATCATGCAGCCCGTGATACGCGCCTTCAAATTTCACGATCTTGTCGCGGCCCGTAGCAGCGCGAGCCAACCGGATCGCGTGCATGGTCGCTTCCGTTCCGCTATTGCCGAAGCGGCACATCTCGATGGGAAAGCGGTTGCAGATTTCTTCCGCGAGCTCCCACTCCATGTCATGCGGCATGCCGAACATGGTGCCGGTCGAGAGCCGCTTCTCCACGGCCTTCATCACATCAGGATGGCAATGTCCCGCCATCAGCGCACCGAAGGTCAGATTGTGGTCAATATATTCGTTGCCATCGAGATCACGGAACTTGCTGCCGCTCGCCTCTTTCACAAAGATCGGCCAGGGATCGTAATGCCGATAGTTGCTGGCCACTCCCAGCGGAATTCGTTTCAGGTTTTTCTTGTGTGCTTCGGCGGATTTAGGTGTGCGCCGCTCGAAGGTTGAAAGTTCTTTCTGCAGGTCGGGATACATCGAGATTGCTCCAGGGAAACTCAAGCCGGCGGCGTTTCTTGGCGGGCCCGCAAGCCATTAGATTGCCGGGACGGCGAGCCGTCCCGGTTTTGTCAATACAATTTTACTCTTCTCACTAGAAGTAGAACTTCAATCCAAACTGTATCAGCCGCGGATCTTTGACCTGGGTAACCTGGCCAAACTGCGATCCATCCGTACTGTCGCCGTCTGGGTTATAGAACTGTGTGTGGTTGAAGACATTGAACGTTTCTGCTCGGAATTCCATGTGCATGCGCTCGTTGAGAGGAATGAGTTTCACCACGGCAAAGTCGGTTTCGCTGATTCCCGGTCCACAGCACAGAGTGCGTGGTGCGCTGCCGACACGGCCGAGCAAGCTCGGATCGTAGCAGCCATACACGGCGGAGGTCGTGCAGTTGACAATCCCGTTCGATGGGGCCGGAGCGACGGACGGAGGAGTGGACGCGTTCTCCGTGAAGCTATTTTGGTTGAAGTAGTAGTTTCCACTGCTCTGCGCGTGCAGCCTTTGCAAAGGAGCAAGTTGGTCCGGTTCGCCGGGCAATTCAAAATCAAAGCTGTTCATCAGCTCGTTGTCGGCCTCGGAAGTGATGCGGATCGGAAATCCTGTCTGGTACGTCGTAATCCCCGACACGGCCCAGTCGTCAAGCAGTTTGCCGGCAAAACCGCTGAATTTTCGTGCCGGCAACTGCCAGAAATAACTAATGACGAAGCGGTGTTTCGCATCGAAGAGTGAGAGCGAACGGTTGTTCGCGCCTGGAAGAGGGTTGAGAATTCCTTCGAAGCTCGACGCCTCGTCCATCGACTTGCTGAAAGTGTAGGCTGCGGTAAATTGCAGCCCGTGGGCAAATCGTTTCTCGAGCGACGCTTGCAAGGAGTTATAGGCTGAACTGGCAATCGTGTCCTGGGCGAAGATGCTGCTATACACCGGAACTCCGTCTGCCGGACAGCCGACGCCAGTGAAGGCATTGCACTGTGGCGACGAGTATTGTCGCAAGCCGACAAAATTCAAGGTTTGGTTTGCCCCTGCAAGAACGGTGCCATTGGGCATATGGAACGCGAAGTTGGGCGGCACGGTCACGGTGAAAGGGGCGTCCTCACCGAATTGGGCGCAGGTGCCTGCGCCCTCGATGGTGTTAATGTCGACGCAGGTCTGCGGGTTCGAATAATTGACATCATGGGTCGCCAGCAGGCGATGCCCTTGCGTTCCCACGTAGCCAATTTCCAGCTTCATGTCGTTGGTTAGCTCCCGCTGGATGGTGAGGTTGTACTGGGAGGAATACTGGGCACGCATGTGCGGCTGGAAATCTCCAAACAGGTCGATCGGCTCAAATGTTGCCCAATCCTGGCTGTTTCCTCGCGTGGGGCTGATCACTCCGTTAAAGGGATTCAGATAAGCGGTGGCGCCGTCCTGGCCGAGAAACGGCTGGTTAAACTGAGTCTCATAGACAAAGGTGCTGCCGCCGAACGGAGGCTCAGCGCCGAATTGTTCCAGCACAAGCTGCTCGACCGGGTTATAGAAAAGTCCCCAACCAGCGCGAATGCTGGTCTTACCGGACTTTCCGGGACTCCACGCGAGGCCGATGCGGGGAGCAAACGCTTTGTAATAGGTTTGCGTCATGCCAGGCGGAATACCCTTGTCGCCCGGAACTACCAATCCGACTGCATCCTGCGAAGTGCAATCGGTATTGGGACCTCCACACGGGAAGACGGCTGAGTTTTGGCCGGGGCGGAAAGTCTCCACGTGCTTGGCGATATCTGCCAAAGGCGTGTTCAATTCCCATCGCAGCCCGTAGTTCAGACGTGAGGTTCGGCTTTATCTTCCAGCTATCCTGCGCGTAAAGATAGAGGCCAGTGTTGCGCACATATTCCACTTGTCCCGAACCTTCCCCGAATTGATCCGGAAGGCCCAACAGGAAATTGGGATACAGATTGTTTGCACCCACGTCGTTCGGCCCCCCGCCATAGTAGGAGAAGGTTCCGTTCACGTTGTAGTAGAGAAATTGATTAAACTGTTGACGACGAAAATCCACGCCAAACTTGAGGGAATGGGTGCCCGCAACCTTGGTCACGTTATCCGCCACCTGGAAAGAATTCCCGGTTTGCGGAAGCTCTCCTTCCGCATCGTTGCCGAGGGAGAATCCGCCCGAAATCGCGATCGAGGGGAGGCCCTCGCGACCGGCGCCAAGGAAGGGGTGAATTCCCGTGAGCATTCGGCCCGGTATCAGACGGTGTGTCTCCCAGGAAGCAGAGAGGGGCGCCGGTGACGCTGGTCAGCCACGACGGAGCGGGCGGGCACGAGTTCTGAACCAGGCTTGGTATCTCTCCGGATGCTGGAACGTCTGTTGGCCCTCGCGATTGTAATTAAAACGAAACTCGTTCACCGTGCTGTTGCTGATCGTCCAGTTGTGGCTAATGTTCCACTGCTGGAAGCGCTCGGCGATAATGCTTCCGAAGCCCGGGACATCGGCGCCGGTCAGTTCGAAGTTGGCGAAGGGCTGCACGGTGCGCTCGTCGTTGAAATAGTAATAGATGCTAAGGTTCTGCTTATCATTGATCCTATGGTCAACCTTGACGGTGACCTGGTCGCCTCGCGTGGGTTGGGTCGGAACGGTCGTGATCAAAGTACCGCCGTTGGGCGCGCCGGGCACAAATTGCAGCAGATCGACCGCGGTGGGGTCCATGCAGGCCAGCGGAATCTGGCTATTGGGGAAGATGGTTGCATATGCTGCACCGTCTGCAATGGTTCCCCCGCCAATAGCGGTGTTGGCCGCCTGGCAGCCAGAACGACTCGTCAGAATCGAGGAGTTGGTCAACGCCCCGGTGAATGGCGAGCCCGTCGGACCGGTCGGGTTCACGTCAGAAAAGTCTGCAATAATCTGCCCGTTCACCATGTTGGTGGGGGATGGCGTTTCCTGAGAACTGGGCACGGTGACCGCGGGCGAAAGGATGCCTTGGCGGATGCGTCGACCTTCATACGAAGCAAAGAAGAATGTTCGATCCTTCTTGATCGGGCCACCAAAAGTGCCACCAAACTGGTTTTGATTGAACTGGGGCTTTTGGCAAGGCAGACCTTCCGTGGCGGTGAGGCAGTAATTATTGGCGTTGAGCACTTTGTTGCGGAAGAATTCGTAGGTACTTCCATGCCACTGATTGGTCCCTGACTTCGTGACCACATTGACGACCGAGCCCGAGTTGCGTCCATATTCCGCGTCGAAAGTATTAGTGAGAACGCGGAACTCCTGAATGCTGTCAGGCGAGGGTTGAACCGTCGGAAGGTTGACGAAGAGATCGTTGGCGTCGCCGCCATTGACGCTGAAATTGTTGGCGCGCCCGCGGCCGCCGTTCACCGAAACCGCGCCGGGACTGTCGCTTCCATAGATAAGCGAATTGCTGGAGCCGGTGGTGGACATCACACCCGGCTGTAGTTGCAGAAGCTGATAGGTATCACGCGAGTTCAGTGGCAAATTCGAAACCTGTTGCGAATCCATCACCGCGCCCAGTTGCGTGCTCGTCGTATCGACGAGCGGCGCTTCCGAAGTAACATCAACCACTTCCTGTGCCTGGCCGATCTGCATCACCATATTCAGCGTGATGACCTGGTTTAGATCGAGGCTCACGCCGTGGCGAAGATCTTTCTTGAAGCCCGTCAATTCGAAGCTGAGCGTATAAACGCCCACCGGCACTTCAGGAAACGCGTAGTCTCCGCTGTCGTTGGTCTCAGCCGTGCGGCTCACGCCGGTCGCCTCATTGGTCGCCAAAACCTTGACGTGCGCCAGCACAGCCCCCGTCGGGATCGGCGATGCGGCCGAGTATGCGGCCGCCGGTGCCCTGGGCACAAAGCGGAGCGGGAATCCATAGACAGGTCGTGACGACTAGGCAAACGGCGGTCCAGCGGGCTCGCAGTGACGGCATGGAACCTCCAGCATTCTTCGGGGATTTTTTCTTGATAATGACGACAGCGACTGCTTGTGTCTCGCCACAACCTTGCTATAATCCCGCAAGGTTAGAGAAGCAGGACGCGGGCTGTCAAGAATAAAAAAACGCGTCCGTGCTATAGAAAATTCTTATCGCACTAGCATCGGGTCGCAAGACATATGAAACGACCGCGGGTCATGAACTCTCGCAATCCTGAGCCGTATTTGAAGATCGGAGACGTGGCACGCCAGGTGGGAGTGTCGCCGTCAGTGATCCGGTCGTGGGAAAGCCTGGGCCTCACGCATCCGCGGCGCACCGAAAGCAAATACCGGCTCTACACCGCTGAAGATGTGCGACTGCTGAAGCGTGCGCGATTCCTGCGCAAGGTTCGCGGATTGAATGCAGCGGCGATTCTGCAGTTGCTGAAGCGCGAAGGGCGCGTGCGCCCCGCTGCCGATGGCAACGCCGGAGCCATCGGGACGCATCTGCGGCAACTGCGCGCCAAGCGACGCCTGTCGCTGGCCCAGGTGGCGCGCGCGGTGGGGATTTCCGTAGGCTTTCTTAGCGCGCTCGAGCGTTCGCAGATGAGTGGCTCGGTGGCAACTTTACGCAAGCTGGCGCGCTTCTACAAAACCAGCATTCTGGATTTTTTCGACGCCCGCGAAGCCCGCAGCTTGCAGGTACGCCCCGAGCAGCGCAAAGTTCTGGACGCTGGTCCGGGCGTCCGCATGGAACTCCTGGCCTGGGGCAACACCGTGATGGAACCGCACCTGTTCCGTGTGTCAGCGGGTTCCGGCAGCGGCGACTCCTACACTCACGAGGGCGAAGAATTTCTGTATGTGCTGCGGGGAGAACTCGCCATCACCGTGAACGAAGACGAATACCGGCTGAAACGCGGCGACAGTTTTTATTTCGAGAGCGCGACTCCTCATCGCTGGAAAAATCTGGGCCGTGCTGAAACCTGGGTCTTGTGGGTAAACACTCCGCCCACGTTTTGACGGGACTGATCGAAGAGGCAAGATGAATTGGAGACGCGTGAATTGGAGACGCGTGAATTGGCAACGCCTGGGATTGCCTATTGCCGTTACTCGCCGTGATCTTGTTCTCAGGATCGTGCGCGAAAAAAACTCCCACGCTGAATCTGCTGGTGTGGGAGGGCTACGCCGACCCAAACTTCGTGAAAAATTTCGAAGAACAGCATCACTGCAAAGTCACCGCTTCCTACATGGGATCCAGCGATGAACTCATGGCGAAACTCCGCGGTGGCAGCGCCGGCAATTACGATGTAATTTCTCCGTCCAGCGACGTCGCCACTTCCATCGCCGTCGGAAACCTCGCAGCTCCGCTCGATCTCTCCAAAATTCCTTCCTACAGCCAGCTTTCTCCGCAGCTCACCAACCTTCCACTCGTACGTGTCGGCGGCCAGGTGTATGGCGTGCCCTTCATGTGGGGACCCGACCCGCTCATTTACGACACCACCGTTTTTGCCACTCCTCCCGACAGCTGGAATGCTTTGTGGGATCCAAAATATAAAGGCAGGATTTCTGTCTGGGACGATTTGTCGACGGTCTACATGGCCGCGCAGGTTCTGGGTTATGACAAGCCCTATCCGTCGCAGCTCTACAACTTAAGTGATGAGCAACTCGACGCTGTAAAGAAAAAACTGCTGGAATTAAAACCCAACATCCGCAAAATGTGGGCCACCGGCGGCGATCTGACTAATCTTTTTCAGAACCACGAAGTGGTCGCAGCCATGGGATGGCCGCTGAATACCGTCGAATTAAAGAAGATCAACTTTCCCGTTGGCGAAACCATCCCCAAAGAAAATACGACCGGCTGGATCGATCACCTGATGATCACCGCCGGAAGCGAAAACAAAGAACTGGCCTACCAGTTTCTCGAGTACATGATCGAGGCCCAGACACAAAAGAAAGTTACTGACGTCACCCGTTACACGCCGGCGAATCCGCAAGCCGCACAGTTCATGACCGCGGACGAAGTAACGACACTGCATCTCGACGATGTTGACAATTACCAGAAGCGCCTCTATTTCTGGCAAAATGTGCCGCGCCGCGCCAAGTACACGGAAATCTGGAACGAAGTAAAAGCCGCACAGTAGAGTGCAGTGAAGTAAAAAAGCGCAGTGAAGTAAAGCCTTCAAGAACCGTTCCAAAATAACAATGGCAACCGCCCCCACTACCGCGGCCGCAGTCGCGCCGACCGACGCCACGCCGAAATCCGCGCTTCTCAGCATCCGCAATGTCGCCAAGAGTTTCGGCAAGAATGTCGTGCTGCGCGAAATTTCTCTCGACATCGCCGAAGGCGAATTCCTCACAATTCTCGGCGAAAGTGGTTCCGGCAAAACTACTCTGCTGCGGATTGTCGCCGGCTTCGAGAGCGCTAGTTCCGGCGAAGTCTGGATGGGCGACGAGCGTCTCGACCGCCAACCCCCTACCGACGCCGCGTCAACACCGTCTTCCAGCACTACGCATTGTTCCCTCATCTCACGGTCGAACAAAATGTCGGCTACGGATTGCGCGTCGCCGGACGCCCCGTAGCCGAGATCGCATCCCGCGTCGCGGAAGCGCTGGAAAAAGTCCGGATGACTCAGCACGCAAAATCCAAGCCTTCAAAAATCAGCGGCGGCCAGCAGCAGCGTGTAGCTCTCGCCCGCGCGCTTGGTGAACCGTCCGCGGCTGCTGTTGCTCGACGAGCCGCTCTCCGCGCTGGACGCGAATCTGCGCCGCCAGATGCAGGTAGAACTGAAATCACTGCAGCGCGAAGTCGGAATCGCATTCGTATTCGTCACCCACGATCAGGAAGAAGCCATGGTCATGTCCGATCGCATCGCCCTGTTGCGCTCCGGCGAACTCGAACAGATCGCAACTCCCCGCGAAATCTACAGCCAGCCGGCAACCGCATACGTGGCCCAGTTCATCGGACACACAAATCTGCTGCAGTGCGAAGTGCGACAAGGCACGGTGCATTGTGGTGCGCTCTCGTGGCCCGCGCAACTTGCCGAAGCTCCGGCTCTTTTTTCGTTGCGGCCAGAAAGCATTCAGGTCGCGTCGGCCACGAAGCCCGCGACCCCCGGCTACGTTCAAGTTCGCGGCCGCCTCTTGCAACAGGCATTCCACGGCGCAACCGAATTAATTCGCGTGCAGTGTCCCGGCGGACTCGTGCTCACAGTACGAACGCCGAGCGGCGCCGGAATCCCCGACGAAGTTGATTTGGAGTTCTCCCCGGCCAGCGCCGTGCCCGTGCGGAAATCTCCCGGAAGGAACTAAAGCGACTAAAGAAGCTAATGTTCTCCCGCGCTTACAAAACGATCGTCACCGTGCCTCCTCTCCTCTGGGTAACGGTGTTTCTGCTAATTCCCTATCTCCTAATGTTCTGCTACAGCTTCTGGTGGGTTTCTCCCGCACAGACCATCGTCCACTCCTGGGACTTCGCGAACTACCAGACACTTTTCCGCGTCGACGTCTACTGGCAGACCCTGCTACGCTCCATGTGGATCGCCGCACGCGTCACAATTTTCTCGCTGCTGCTCGGATATCCTCTGGCATATTTCCTGTCTTTCTACGCAGGCAAGCGCAAAGATCTTTTCTATCAACTCGTAATCATCCCCCTCTGGGTCAGCTATCTCGTGCGCGCCTACGCCTGGAAAACAATTCTCGGCTCCGACGGCGTGCTCAATACGCTGCTGCAATATGTTCACGTCACGAAACATCCGCTCGAGTTCCTGCTCTACAGCCCGTTCGCGGTCGTGCTCACGCTCACCCAAATCTACACACCCTTCGCGTTTCTCCCCATCTACGCCGCTCTCGAACACATACCCCGCAATCTCGTCGAAGCTTCGCATGATCTGGGCGCAACCCCGGCGCAAACTTTCTGGAAAGTAATCTTCCCTCTTTCGATTCCCGGCGTAGTAGCCGGCGCAACCTTCGCCTTCGTCTTCAGCCTGGGAGATTTTCTTGCGCCGCTGCTGCTCGGCGGCCCCAGCGGCATCATGATTTCGAACATCGTAGTCAGCTTGTTTGGCGCGGCTTATAACTGGCCGCTGGGCGCGGCAATTTCCCTGTGCATGCTCGCACTGGTAGTCAGCTTGCTGTTTCTTTCCGAGCGCCTGGAAAAGAAATGGAGCTTCTCGTGAGCGGCGCACCGTCTACCATCCCGCGCTCACGCTGGCTGCTCGCGCATGCCGTGACAGTTTTCGCGTTCCTCTATCTTCCGATCGTGGTCCTGATCCTTTATTCCTTCAACGGCGAAGGCGTTGGCGGATTCCCGCCGCGCCATCTCACGCTCGATTGGTATCGCATCTTATTTCAAGACGCTCCCATCTGGGATTCCGTATTCAACAGCCTGCAAGTCGCCTTCGCCGCGATGCTCATCTCGCTGACCTTCGGCGTCCCGGCAGCTCTGGCTCTCGATCGCGCACAGTTTCCCGGAAAAGTTTTATTCCGCCGCCTCGTTTTGCTGCCGCTGATTCTTCCTGGAATCATCACCGGCCTCTCCTTGCTCATGCTGTTCAACGTGGCCGGCATGAAACTGAGTCTCCTTACAATTATTCTCGGCCACGGCACGGCATTGATCTCCGTCGCCACCACCGAAGTATTCGCCGGATTGCAAAAACTCGATCGCGCTCAGGAAGAAGCGTCGCTCGATCTCGGCGCAAACTATTGGCAGACGTTCTGGCGCATCACTGTGCCCAACTTGAAGCTGCCCATCATCGGAGCGGCGCTGCTGATCTTCACGCTCTCAATGGACGAAATCGCCGTCAGCTTTTTCCTCATCGGCCGCGACAACACCCTGCCGCTTGAAATCTGGGGACGGCTGCGGCGCGGCATCACGCCCGAAATCAATGCCGTCTCCACAATCATCTTTGTGTTTTCGCTGGTCGCAATCGTGTTCTGGTATCGCCTGCGCGTCCGGGGCGAAGGGCGGAGACAGAGACGCAGCAGGAATCGAAATCGCAGAAGCAGCCGAAGGAGGAATGGCTTGAGTGGAAGTACTATAAACGGCAGCAATGACGATGACAAAAGCAGCCACCGCTTAAACGCGAATCGCAGAAACTTCATCAAGTTCGTCGTCGCCGGCGCCGTCACAGCCGGATGTCCCGTGGACATGTCACTGCTGGCTCAATCCGGGGAGCGCATAACGACGCGCATAACGACGCGCATAACGACGCGCAGAAAGACGCGCAGAACACCGCGCCCACCGTCGACGGAGAAGACAACCGAATCTGCCATCAGGTGCGCGACGGAAAAATATTCTCGCGCCCGCCCGGCATCGGCCAGGCACGACATCGTGATCGTCGGCGGCGGCGTCAGCGGCCTCACGGCCGCCTATCGCCTGCAGCATCACGATTTTCTGCTGCTGGAAAAAGAGCCGCACTGGGGCGGCAACGCCTACGGGATGGAATACCAGGGCAGCACTTACGGCACCGGCTCGGCGTTCATTTCCAAAGACGAATACTCTTACACACTTCGCCAAAGAAATCGGGATGCACATGCTTCCCATCGACAGTCCGGACGGCACCATCATCCACGGCGAATTCGTCCCGGACACATGGGGCGACGGCCTCAACAAGCTGCCTTACCCTCCACCGGTGCGCGAGGCTTTCAAGAAGTTCAAAAAAGAAATGATGGCCATCGATCTGGAGAGGCGCGGCCAGGAACTTGCCAACGTTCCCTTCACCGATTTCACAAACTCGTATCCCGTAGAGATCCGCCAGTGGTGGGATGCCTACGGCCCATCCAACTGGGGAGCGACGAGCGAAGAGAGCGCCGCAGCCGTAGCCATCGGCGAACTCCAGGAAATGGCGGCCGAAAGCCGCGCCGACACCCGCTATACCTGGCCCGGCGGCATCGGAGCGATGACCGGGAAACTGTGCCGACCTTCTTCTGCCAAAGTTCGCCGACCGGATGCAGACCGGAGCCACCATCGTGGCGGTCGTCCCGGGAAAAGATGAGGTCCAGGTGACGTACATGTTCGGCGGCGAACTGAAAACCGTCTCGGCAAAGTAGTGATCATGGCTACGCCCAAATTCATCACCCGCCGCGTCTCGAGGGACTGCCCGAAAAACAAAGCGACGCAATGCACCAGATTCGTTACATCCCCTATCCCGTCGTGAATCTCATCTTCGACAAGCCCGTATTCAATCACGGTTACGACACCTGGTGCCCGGGTAACACATTCACCGATATCGTGGTCGCCGACTGGGTCATCCGCAAGCAAGCCGGCTATAAACAGAAATTCAACATCCTCAGCTGTTACACGCCGATGAAAGAAGAAGACCGCGGCTACCTGCTCACTGAAAGCAGCGCGCGCAAAATCGCCGCCAACGTGCTGCGCGATTTCCAGAAGCTCATGCCCGGCCTCGACGTCGATCCCCTCGAAGTGCACATCTACCGCCGCGGGCATCCTCTTTATATGTCGACGCCTGGCCTCTTCACGCAGGTGCAGCCTCTGGTGCGCCAACCGCTCGACCGCGTCTTCTTCGCCAACACCGATTCCCAGGGCCCAGAATCCACCGCCAGCGAGGGAATCCTGGCCGCGCAGCGCGCCGTGAAAGAAGCCGAAGCGCGCCTTGCGGGAACGCCAATGCCGAAGTAAACGTAGGTTCCCCAGCGAAGATTCAGATGTCATCCCGAACGGGGCCGAAGGCCCGGTGAGGGACCTTACGAAGCAAGTGCGTTTGCATGGTCGCCGCCTGGGTCCTTCACGCCGCGCGCAGCGAAGGCACTCCCCGCCTACCCCACGAACACCGCCATCAGTCGTAAGGTCCCCTTCGACTTCGCTCAGGGCAGGCTCTCACCCGCCTTCGGCGCGTTCGGGTTGACAAACGGTGGTAGTGGCGCGCACCACTACCTAGTCTCCGTGGTGAATTCCCACTCGCGCATAGTAAAGTAGTAGTAGAGCAGAATTAAGGAAGGGATCTTTTTGAGTTCAGGCATTCGCAATATCGCCATCATCGCCCACGTTGACCACGGCAAGACCACGCTGGTTGACGCCATGCTGCAACAAAGCGGAACATTTCGCTCCAACGAGCACCACGTCGACCGGGTGATGGACTCGAACGAACTGGAACGCGAGCGCGGGATTACCATCCTCGCCAAGAACACCGCCATCTTCTATCACGACGTAAAGATCAACATCGTCGACACGCCCGGCCACAGCGATTTCGGCGGCGAAGTCGAGCGCGCCCTGAAAATGGTCGACGGCGTCATGCTGCTGGTAGATGCGAGCGAAGGACCGCTGCCGCAAACCCGCTACGTTCTGGGCAAAGCGCTCGAAGCCAAGCTGCCGCCCATCGTCGTTATTAATAAGATCGACCGCGCCGACGCCCGCCCGCAGGAAGTGCTCAACGAAATCTACGACCTGTTCATCGATCTCGACGCTAAAGAAGATCAGCTGGACTTCCCCGTGCTCTACACCAACGCCAAGATAGGCACGGCTTCGACCGACATCAAAGGCGGAGGCGAGGATCTGCGTCCGCTGTTCGACGCCATCGTGAAGACGATCCCTCTGCCCCAGGGAGATCCTTCGGGACCACTGCAAATTCTGGTGGCGAACCTCGACTACAGCGACTATCTGGGGCGCCTCGCTATCGCGCGCGTCTTCAACGGTAAGATGCACACCGGTGAAGAAGTCGCCATCGCCCGGCTGGACGGCACTTTCCACAAGACGAAGATCACAAAATTGTTTTCCTTCTCTGGCCTGAAGCGCACCGACATCACGGAGACGGAGCTTGGGCGACATCATCGCCGTCGCGGGCGTGGAAGGAATCACCATCGGCGAGACCATTACCGACGTCGAAAATCCCTCCCCGCTTCCGCACATCGCCATCGACGAACCCACCATCGCGATATTGTTCACCGTCAACAACTCTCCGTTCGCGGGAAGAGAAGGCACCTACGTCACCTCGCGTAACTTGAAAGAGCGGCTGGCGAAGGAGTTGCTCACCAACGTGTCGCTGCGCGTGGAAGACACGGGCACCACCGACTCGTTCAAAGTGCTGGGCCGCGGCGAGCTCCAACTTTCCATCCTGATCGAGATGATGCGCCGCGAAGGTTACGAACTCATGGTGGGCAAACCCGAAATCGTAACCAAGCGCATCGACGGCAAGCTGATGGAGCCGGTCGAGCACCTCACGGTGGACGTCCCCGAAGAATTTGTCGGCGTGGTGATGGAGCAGCTAGGCTCGCGCAAAGGCGAAACCACCAACATGCACAATCATGGCTACGGACGCGTGCGCATCGAATTCCGCGTGCCCAGTCGAGGGTTGATCGGCCTACGCAGCCAACTGCTCACCGACACCCGCGGCACGATCGTGATGAACGCTCTGTTCGATGGTTATACCGAATGGCAAGGCGAAATTCCGCACCGGCTCACCGGCGCACTGATCGCCGACCGCGGCGGACCTTCGACCGCCTACGCGCTCTGGGGACTGCAGGAACGCGGCGAGCTTTTTGTGGGCCCGGGCGTGGAACTATATGAGGGCATGATCGTTGGCGAGAACGCGAAAGACAATGATCTCGACGTGAACGCCGTCCGGGAAAAGAAGCTCACCAACATGCGCGCGTCTACAGCCGACGAAGCCATTCGCCTGGTTCCCTTCCGGTATCTGAATCTGGAGCAGGCCATCGAGTTCATCGCCGACGACGAGTTCGTGGAAGTGACTCCGAAATCGTTGCGTCTGCGGAAAAAATTCCTGCAAGCCAACAAACGCAAGCGTAGCCTGGCGGCGGTGGAAGAGTCGTGAAGCGGCGGCGGCAACCCGAGTCGCCCCGCGAAGCCCCGCGCGACATGATGAAAGACAAGCCTGCCTTCAAGATGTTTCTGGTCCCCTGTAGTTGCGGCACAACCTTTGCCGTCGCCGAAGACTACGACCGCCAGGGCACGGCCTGGGGCCGGTACCTGCCCTGCCCGACCTGCGGCAAACGTCACGATCCCAAGAACCGGCTGCTGCAGATGGGCTACCAACGCGACGGATTCTGGAAGGTCGAGCTGTTGAAGAATGCTGATGAGCCACTCCTTCCGCGCGTCGACGCGAACGCTACAAATCGCTGAAGTGTTCCTTCAGGAACGTTTTGTGCTGGCCGTTTTGTGCTGACCGATTTGTGCTGACCGATTTGTACATACAGTTCGGTATGCACACGTAAGTGAAACTGCGGACAGCAGTTACAGGCCCTTCAATTCTCTGAGGAAAGGCGGTGCATATGGCGGCAGGAGCAGCAGCAGCGGCGGCGGCAGCGGCCCGAAAAAGACGCATTGTCGCAAACATGGCATATGGCGTCATCCAGCTTGAACCGGATCAATTTCTGCTCGCTTTGGCTTTGGAGGCCGGAACCGTTGGTCGTGCGAAGCTCCGTGACTTCATTCTGGAGAAGCCGGCACCTGCACTATCGCTACCTGGCCAGCGTGAAAGGGGCGGAGATATTCTGCGAGTCGGTCGACGAACTCGCGCTGCACGAGGGATCGATCATCGTAGAGGCGCAACAGATCAAGATTCCGTCCGATATTTAGCCTCGGGTGCCATCTTAGGCCAAGGATCGTGGCTCAACTCAAAAATTTACAGCGGCACTGTTCACCGACCCATGTCATCCCTGCGAGAGCGACCGTTCTCGCAGGGACCTAACGAGACGCAAATCGACTGTTCCGATGCGAGGAGAACCTTCGCCTCCTGCAGCGGGGGCATGCCCGTTTACAGCAACGAAGCCATCGGCGGACGTAAGGTCCCTCGCCCGGCTCTCGCCGCGCTCGGGATGACATCCCGTTTTACGATCGCTTTGAAATTGAGCCGCTACGGGGCCGAGTGATTTGACAGGCACGCTGGGGGAAACCTGCTATACTTCTGGCCGCACTTGACTGTTCGCCAGCTCCGGTCCAGATTTTCAGGAAGGCCCTCCCGACCTGCCAGTCCGCCGAACTGAGCTTGCACTTCGACAGCTCAATGCAGAGGCAGACGCGTGAAGAATATTTTTGTCGGAAATCTCAGCTTCAGCACGACCGAAGACGAGCTGCGGCAGCTGTTCGAGCCACACGGGCAAGTCGACCGGGTGAGCATCATGACGGACCGCGATACGGGACGTTCGCGCGGGTTTGGGTTCGTGGAAATGGCCAGCAACGAGGACGGAGAAAAGGCCATCGCCGCGCTCAACGGCTCGCAGATCGGCGGGCGCACCCTGAACGTGAACGAGGCTCGGCCCAAGACCGAGCGCGCTGGCGGCGGTGGACGCGACCGTGGCGGAGATCGCGGTGGTGACCGCGGCGGACGCGGCGGTGGTGGTGGCGGCGGACGCGGCCGCTATTAAGACTCCAGTCCTGCGATTCCTGAACGAACAGACGCCGCGTTCCAGGTACGAACGGCGGGGATGAAACGCGCCTATTCTCTCACGACGCTCTTGTTGTCAGCAGTGAATGGTTTATCTCTTCTCCCGAGTCAAACCGATCTTGCAACATTGAACCCCCTCGACCCGCCCGTGTAAACTAGCCATGTGGCGTGCGCCCGTAGCTCAGCTGGATAGAGCGGTTGCCTCCGGAGCAACAGGCCGGGAGTTCGAATCTCTCCGGGCGCACCAGATTTTCTCTTGGCCTGCAATCACGTCCCACCTCCTGCTTCAGCGGTATTTTCGGGGATTTAACAGGTCGATCCACGTCCCTGCGGCGCGAGCGTCCTCAGTTTCCCTACCGCGGTTGCGCAAGCGTCTCTGCGCCGCTCGCAGAATTTCCCCAACGTTCGCGCGGTTTTTCTTTATCGCGGCTGCACTCGTGACCGCTGCGAGCGCAAAATTGCTTCAGATATCTTGAGCAGTATCGCGTTCACTAATGACGTTGTGGAAGGGCGGGCAGGAGTGGTCTCCTGGCACGATCTTTGTCACGGGGCTCGCCGGGCTCCGGAGGAGGTTGTGAAGCTCGGTTGGCGCGGGCGGTTTGGTTCGTGGCGGTCGGAGTCGCGTCTGCTCCGTCGTCATCATGAAGAAGAACGTTAAGCAGCGAACTGTGGACGTGCAAATTGTTTCCGTGGCGGTAGTTGATAAAGCCCAGCTTCCTGAACCGGTTCATGAAGAAACTGACCCGCGAGCGAGTCGTCCCGACCATCTCCGCCAGAGTCTCCTGACTTAGTCTTGGGACCGATGTTTCCGGAGCGCCCTCTTTGCCGAATTGCGCCATCAACAGAAGAACCCGAGCCAGGCGCTTTTCGCTGGAATTGAAAAGTTGATCGACCAGGTCATCCTGGTACCGGATGTTCCGTTTCAGCAGGTATTTGACGAACATGGCCGACAGCTTTGGTTCCAGGTTCATGGCATGCACCATCGCATTGCGCTCGATGTGCAGCAGGACGCAGTCGGTCAGCGCGGTTGCTGACGACATGCGTTGGGGCTGGCCGGCGAGACCACCTTCTCCGAAGAAATCGCCTTCTCCTAAAATGCCAAGGGTTGCTTCTCTCCCCGCTTCCGATACGACGCTGAGCTGCACCTTGCCGCTTTGGACGAAGAACAGGCCGTCCCTGGAATCGCCTTGAGCAAAGATCGTCTCCTTCTTTTGAAAGGACACCATTTCCCTGCCCCGCCCAACCGTTGAAAGAAAGGCGCGGGGATTGAAATCAGATTTCTTCTTCGCGGTCGTAATTTGCTTCGTCAAAGGCCGTCCTGACTGGAGAGCTACCCACAGTCAATTATGGGGGGAAGGTTAGCGGGAAGGCTGGTCTGTAATGCTCACAATCGCCGCGAAAAACAGGCGAAACACGCGTTAGTTCGGCCTAACCTGGCATAAAATCGGCACATCACTCTGGTTCTCGTTGCGTACGCGGTCATGAATGTGGGAGAGAAACCAATTGCGGACCAGTCTATGCACCCCAGGGGTGTGCAATTGTGAACAGCCGCTGTTCACGAAGCCTATTTACAATTTCTAAGGACGTTGGAAAAGCACGGGACCCCCTCAGGGCGGGGGAAGGAGTGGAAGTATGCCTAGAATCCTACTGGCCGAGGACGACGATGCTGTCCGCGAAATGTTACAAGCAACCATGGAGCGGGATGGCTTTAGCGTAGTTGCGGTATCGAATGTGCGCGATGCGCTGCATTACATCGCGACAGAGACCTTTGACGCGGTGCTTTCCGACCTGCATATGCCGCACGCCGGCGATGGTTTTACCGTCGTTAGCGCGATGCGCCACACCAACCCGCAAGCCGTCACCCTGGTGCTCAGCGGATACCCGGCGCTGGATGAGGCGTTGTCCGCTATCCGCTTACAGGCGGATGAAATCCTGACGAAACCAATCCAGGTTGCATCCCTTCGGCAAGCTATCCGCAACAAGCTGGCGCAGCCAAGAGCCAGCAGGCCCATGCTTACGGAGAGCGTGGCCTCCATACTGGAACAGGACCTGAGCGCTACGATTCAAGACTGGATGGCGCTGGTGGAGAACGACACAGAGTTGACATGCATCCCGCTGAGCTTTGAGGACCGCACCGGCCATCTTCCCAATCTCATCGCGGACTTGATTTTCCGCTTGCGCCTGCCTCGAACCGCCAAGGCCGACGCCTCCATGTCGGCGCGCGCACACGGGGATCTGCGACGCAGGCAAGGCTATACCGCCGCCATGGTGGTGGAAGAGTCGCGCATCCTGCAGGTGAGCATCTTCAACACCATCCAAAACAATCTGTCCAAAGTAGATTTCAGCAAGGTGCTGCTGGATGTGATCACCATTGCGGACGAAGTGGATTCGCAATTGAAGCAGGCCATGCTCAGTTACTCCACCAGCCCGGATCGCTCCGCGTGGTCGGCGGCATAGAATACAAGCATGGCAATCCGGAAGCGCGTTCTTCTGCCCTTGACTGTGCTTCTTGCTGCCTGCTGCCTGCCCGTCGCGGCAGTTTCACAAACCCTACCCAGCGGCGCCGCGATCGACGGCGAAGTGAGCAAGATCCTGACCCAGACTGGCGCCAAGGGCTTAGCGGTTGCGGTCATCGATCACGGCAAGGTTGGTTATGTCCACGCCTACGGGGTCCGGAACGCCAACGGAGATCCGCTGACCACGGACACCATCATGTATGGCGCGTCGCTCACCAAGACGGTGTTTGCCTATATGGTGATGCAACTGGTCGATGAGGGCAAGCTCAAGCTCGACACACCCATCAAGGACGATCTCGACAAGCCGCTGCCGAGCTATGGCCCCGATCCGGTCTTCCCGGACAAATACGGGCCCTATAAAGATCTGGCAGAAGATCCGCGTTGGGAAAAGATTACGGCGCGCATGTGCCTGACCCATTCGACCGGATTCAGCAACTTCTGGTTTATTGAACCCGACCAGAAGCTGCACATCCATTTCGAGCCGGGCACGCGCTTCAGCTATTCGGGCGAAGGCTTCATCCTGCTGCAATTCGTAGTCGAACACGGCCGCGAGGCGCAGGGACTGGGGCTCGATGTCGGCGAATTGACCAAGGCCAATTTCGACCGGTTGGGGATGACTCGCACAAACCTAATATTTCATAACGGGCTCGACGCTAATGTTGCCGATGGCTGGAACGATCAGGGCCAGCCGCAGCCACACGACAAGCGCAGCAAGGTGCGCGCGGCGGGTTCAATGAATACAACGATTTCCGACCTATCGAAGTTTGCCGCGGCCCTGGTGCGCGGCGATGGCCTGAGTGCAGCTTCGCGCGCCGAGATGACGAAGCCGAGCCTGCACATCACCACAGCACACCAGTTTCCGCTTTTCCCGCCTGACGCGCCGGTGAGCGAGCAACGCAAGGATTTGTTCGCGGGTCTCGGCGTCGTCGTTTTCGATGGACCACAGGGGCATGGTTTCTTCAAAGGCGGCCACGATGGCCAGACTGCCAACACACTGGTCTGCATCGAAGCCAGGCAGCGTTGCGTTCTCGTTCTGTCGAACGATGTTCGCTCCGAAGCGGGCTTCGCCAAACTGGTCGCGTTCATCCTCGGCGACACTGGAGTGCCCTACGACTGGGAATATGGAGATCACGCTGGGAAGTCGTGAGTTCACTGTCAGTGGCAAGTGCTAGAAACCCAATCGCCATCCAACTACCGTCCGTGCTTTCGCCTTGAGTGGCGATAAATTTTTCTTCGTGAGATCTCCGCACGCTATTCTTAAACCTAACGCATGACTTACGATGCCATCCTGGTGGTTTCTTTCGGCGGGCCGGAATCGACCGACGACGTGATTCCGTTCCTCGAGAATGTGCTGCGTGGACGCAACGTGCCACGGGAGCGTCTGCTGGCCGTCGCGGAACATTACTACCGCTTCGGCGGGAAGAGTCCGATCAACCAGCAGACGCGCGAACTCGTTGCCGCGCTGGAGGCGGAACTTGAACAGCATGCTGCGAAGCTGCATGGTCTGAAACTGCCGGTGTACTGGGGAAATCGCAACTGGCATCCGCTGCTGGCGGAGACTCTGCTGCAGATGAAGAAGGATGGCGTGCGGCGTGCGCTCGGATTCGTGACCTCGGCCTACAGTTCTTACTCCGGATGCCGGCAGTACCGCGAGAACATCGCCCGGGCGCGGCAGGAACTTGGCGAGGGCGCGCCGGAAGTGGATAAGCTGCGCGTATTCTTCAACCATCCCGAGTTCATCGACGCGACCGCAGAACGCGTCGGCGAGGCATTAGCGGCCGTGCCTGCGGGCGCGAAGGAAAACGTTCAGGTGATCTACACCGCGCACAGCATTCCGGCTTCCATGGCGTCCGGTAGCGATTACGTGCGCCAGTTGGAAGAAGTACGGCGCCTCGTCTCGCAGAAATTGGGCGTACGGAACGATGCTCTGGCGTATCAGAGCCGCAGCGGAGCCCCGGGCCAGCCGTGGCTCGAGCCCGACGTTCTGGATTATCTGCGCGCGGTCAAGGAGCAAAATCTGGCAAGTGCCGTGGTGCTCGCGCCGATCGGTTTTATCTCCGACCACATGGAAGTGCTTTACGATCTGGATGTGGAGGCGCGCCAGCTTTGCGATTCGCTTCTCCTCCCGATGGCGCGGGCTAAAACGGTTGGCGTGCATCCGAAATTTGTCGCGATGATTCGCGAGCTGATTCTGGAGCGGGTAAATCCCGGATCAGAAAGACGATGGTTAGGGAACCTTGGACCTCGGCCCGATGTCTGTACTAATGATTGCTGTCCTGCCCCGCAGCGTCCGGGACAGCCGGCCGCAGCTGGGCCCGGGGCGTGACATTCGAAAACGCCTGAGCGGAGGCTTCAAAACATGCGACGAAATCTGGCGGTCGGTTTGACATTCGTGATGGTTCTCTCGATGGCCTACCTTGAGGCGATCGTCATGTTCAACTCGACCATCAGCGTTCCGATAAGCCGCCTCATCAACAACACCACCAAATACGTCAAAACCAACCCGAAGAACTCGGCAGGATATTATCTGCTCGGACGGTTACACAGTTTCGCGTTTGCCGGGAACACCAAAACGGAGAGGCAGTGGCACGGCGTACTCTACGACGAAGCCGGCTTGCCGCTGATTCCTTTTCTCGAGCCGGTCCCGCGGGAGGCGCGAACAGTGCCGGGAAACATTCTGCCCGCAGCAGCGCGGTGGCATCTTACCGAGTCGCTGCGCAACTACCGGCGCGCGACCGAACTTCAACCTAAGCAGCCCATGGCGTTTCTAGGATTGGGCTGGATGCTGGAGCAGGGCGCGCTGTATCCGGATCAGGTCGACGCACCTTTCAAGAAGCCTCCCCAGCGCGCTTCTGCCCAGGAGTGGCGCGCCGAAGCCTTCGCAATTTATCGCCGTTTGGCCGCGAACCCCAAGGACTTCTATGACGCGGGTCCCCAGCCGGAATCGCCCGAAGGACTGCGAGAGGAAGCCAGCCGCGCCATCTTGCGCGTGCTTCCCGGACCCGATTTATCTCCCGAGGAAAAGGCGGATGCAGACCGCGCCCGCAAGTTGATCGACGATGCGCAAGAGAGCGCGAAGAAGGCAGCAGGGGCGCAGCCAAATGGGGAGCTGGGAAGGCCTCAGATTATTTCTCCCATCATCTTTCCGTTGCGGGGACCGTTGCCGCTCGAGGCGCTGCTGGCTCCCGGGCGGATCGTGTCGTTTGATCTGGCCGGAAACGGAATGCCCGCAAAGTGGCCGTGGGTGAATTCCGACGCTGGTTTTCTGGTATGGGATCCCGAAAACCGGCAGCGCGTCGAGTCAGGCCGACAACTGTTCGGTTCGGTGACCTGGTGGCTGTTCTGGCGTGACGGCTACCAGGCCATGGCCGCGCTCGACGACGACGCCAATGGCTGGCTCGAAGGAAGCGAACTCGCAGGCATCGCCATCTGGCGCGATATCAACGGGAATGGCGTGTGCGATCCGGGCGAAATGATTTCGTTGCGCGATGCGGGAATTCTTCGCATTTCCGTCCGCGCCAGCGGGCGCACCAGCGGGATGCCTTTTAACGCGCGGGGGATTCAACTGAGCGACGGGAATTTCCTGCCGACGTACGACTGGACGCCGGAGTCGGTCGTGACGGACGAGGGACCTTGGGACGCGAAACAATAGGATTTAACAAACGGCGGGAATCAACGCGTGGCGGGGATGCGCGTGGGCTCGTAATCCGTGGCTTTCGGACGGCCCTCGACCAGATGCATCGTGGTTAGAATGGTCGAGATGACGGGCTCATTGCCTACAGCGGTATTGAGCATGACGTGATAGAGAGAGCGCGTCGGCCAGTCGGCATTGAAGTAGTGCTTCACGTAGGCCATGCGTTCGCGGTCGATGGTATCGACGAGATCTTCGGCTTCATCAGCGTATGGTTTTCCTCGCGCAGCCGACGGATCTTCTCGGCGCGGGGCGCATAAAGAAAAATGTGAAAGGCATCGGGGCGCTCGCGTAACAGGTAAGGAGCGCCGCGCCCCACCACCACGGCGTTTCCCTCGGCGGTAACCCGGTTGAGAATTTCCTGCACCATCTCCATCATGCAATCGGCATCGAAGGCCGGGGTGCCGGCAGGCGCGCCGCGTTCTCCGTAACTTCCGCGCCAGAAAGATTTCGCCAGGCGGTACAGGCGTCCGTCAACTTTTTCGTCGCAGCGTTTCACGGCCGAGGCGGAGACGTGAGCTTCGCGGGCAATCTCTTCGGTGAGCAGCTGGTCCCACAGCTTCCAGCCCAGATGGCGGGCCAGTTGCTCTGCGATAGCGCCAGCG
The DNA here is from genome assembly GCA_963846245.1 of uncultured Acidobacteriaceae bacterium. Lineage (GTDB taxonomy): Bacteria > Acidobacteriota > Terriglobia > Terriglobales > Acidobacteriaceae > Sulfotelmatobacter. The sequence continues at coordinate 540,912 of CAWJVI010000004.1, forward strand.
CCACATCCGTACTCGCGCTCGATCGTGATCAGGCGAAACATGCTGGTGCCTCGGTGTACCGCGACTAGTGTACAGCGATTCCGCCGCTGGGTTTGGCGTTTTTCATCAGGAACACCGCCGGGATCATCACCAGGATGCAGACCCCGAGCAGCGCAAAGCAGTCGACATAGGCAAGCATCGCCGCCTGGCGCTGCACGAGTGCCTGAATGAACGCATAGGGTGCGGGAGACGAGCCGGGTGGCCCGCCGCCGTGTGACTGCATCAGCGTGCCCAAAGCCCTTAGTCGCGATTGCAGGGCGGCATTACTGGCGCTGAGATGACTGACCAGAAAATTCTGGTGCACCTGGGCGCGCCGGTCGAGCATGGTAGTGACTACGGAAATTCCGACACTTCCGCCAATGTTGCGAGCCAGGTTCATGAGTCCGGAAGCCGCGTTGTTCTTGCTTCTGGGCAGGAAAGCGTAGGCTGCGGTATTGATGGGAACAAACAGAAACGCCATGCCCACCGCCTGGAATATACGGGCCGTGACGGCCGTGCGGAAGTCCAGCTCCAGATCAAAACTGGTCATGTGAAACAACGAGAGCGATAGCACGGCAAGTCCGAAGACGAGAAGCCAGCGCGGGTTGTAGCGCGAAAGCAAAAATCCCACGAGCGGCAGCAGCAGCATGATGCAGAATCCGCCCGGCATCAAGGCCAGGCCCGCCTGTTCCGCGGAATACCCCAGCAGGGTTTGCATGAACAACGGCAGCAGCAGAGTGCTGCCCAACAGCGCAAATCCCAGCATGAACATCAGCAGGTTGGAGACGGCAAACGTCCGGTCGCTGAACAAATGCAGATCAATGATGGGATCTTGTTGTCTCCATTCCCAGAAGACTACGAAGATCAGGGAAGCCGCGCTAACGATCGTGAGAATCACGATGAAGTGCGATTCGAACCAGTCTTCGCGCTGGCCTTTGTCGAGGATCACCTGCAGAGTGCCCAGGCCCAGGGCTACGAGGCCGAGGCCGATGTAGTCGATCCGGGTTTCGTTGAGTTTGCGGCGCTTGAAATATGGCGGATCCTGGATGAGCCGCGAGGTCAGCAGCAGGGAAAGAATGCCAACGGGAATGTTGATGAAAAAAATCCAGCGCCAGGTGAAGTTATCGGTGATCCAGCCGCCGAGGGTGGGGCCAATCGCGGGAGCCGTAACCACTGCGATGCCGTAGACGGCGAATGCCATGCCTCGTTTGGCTGGCGGAAATGTGTCGGCCAAAATGGCCTGCTCGCTGGGCTGCAGGCCGCCGCCGCCAATTCCCTGCAGGACGCGGCAAATGATCAGCACCGTCAAATTCGGCGCCAGTCCGCACAGGAACGAGCTGACGGTGAACAGCGCCACGCAGCTCATGTAGAAATTCTTGCGGCCCAGGATTGACGAGAGCCATCCGCTCAGCGGCAGCACGATAGCGTTCGATACCAGATAAGAAGTGAGAACCCAGGTGCTTTCATCCTGACCGGCGGAAAGACTGCCCGCGATGTGGGGCAGGGCCACGTTGGCAATAGAAGTGTCGAGCACCTCCATGAACGTTGCCAGCGTGACGGCGAGCGCGATAATCCAGGGATTGACCGCCGGACGCCACGCCTCGTGGTCCAGCGTTGCCGACGCTGCGCTCATTTCCGAATCCACACCTTGGGAGTCACCGACATGCCCGGCCGCAGGAGATGGTCATTATTTTCTCCGGGATCCAGCACAATCTTCACCGGGATGCGTTGCACGACCTTCACGTAGTTACCCGTAGCATTTTCGGGAGGCAGAAGACTGAAGCGGGATCCACTGGCGTCGGCGATACTATCGACTTTGCCATTATAGGTTTTGCCATTAGCATCAACTTCAATGGTGACGGGCTGGCCGACTTTCATCTCGCGCAGCTGCGTTTCCTTAAAGTTGGCGGTGATCCAGACATCTTCGAGGGGGATGAGCTTCATCAGTTCCTGCCCGGGAACCACGTTTTGTCCGACCTCAACGGTGCGGCTGCTCACGCCACCACTCACAGGCGCGATGATCTTCGTATATTGCAGGTTCAACGCCGCCTGATCGAGGTCGGCTTTCTTGCGTTGGGCCTCGGCCAGCGCGGAAGTGGCCTTGGCTTTCACGATCTCCACCTGCTGGGGCGCGGTCTGAGCGTAGCGCGCGCCAGCTTCCGCCTGCACAAGTTTGCCTTGCGCCTCGGTCACCTGCTGCTGTGCGGCTTCGGCGCTGGCCCGTGCGCCTTCCACAGCGGCCGCGCTGGCTTTTGCGGCGGCGATCGCCTGGTCATATTGCTGCTGCGAAATTTCCTGTTTGTCGACCAGTTGCTTATAGCGCACCAGGTCATTTTGCGCCTTCACGTTGTTGGCGTCGGCTTGCTGCATCTGGGCTTTGGCGGCTTCGAATTGCTGTTTCGCAGCCTGAATTCCAGCGCGCGCGTTTTCTACATCCGCTCCTGTGACCGAGACTTGGCTCGTAGTGTTGACCGCGGTAATGGGCACGTTGACGCCGGCAGCGATCGCGGCGGCCTGCGCATCTTCAAAATCAGCTTTGGCGCGGTCGTAGGCTACCTGATAATCCGCGGGATCGATTTCCACCAACACCGTGCCTGCTTGCACATATTGGTTATCCAGCACATTGAGCTTGGTCACGTGACCGGAAATGCGCGCGCTGATGGAATTCAGATGCCCGTCCACCTGGGCGTCATCGGTGTTTTCATAACTGCTCACATGGCGGTAGACGAAGAATGCGGCCACCAGCAGCACCACCACCAGGACGCCCACACGCGACACGAAACGCGGCGCCGTCTCTCGCACGCGGCTGATCTTTGAAAATCTTTTTCCGTCGACGGCAAGGGCGTCGTCTGGCTGCCATTCGCCGCGGGAGCAGCGTTATTATCAGCGGCGCTTTTTTCCGTTCCCGGAGGACTTTGGGTTGTTTGTTCCATAAGCTATTGGCTGCCTTTCAAGTATCGTTTGACGCCTTCTTCCGCATCGCCAATCGCGCGCGCCAACTCGATCTTCGCCAGATTGTGACCGTACAGGCTCTGAATGTAATTCTCATGCGCGTTGGCAACAGATTCCTGGGCCTGCACCACTTCCAGATTGTCCGCAACCCCGGCTGTAAAACGGTCCTGCGATTGGGTCAGGGTCTGTTCGGCCAATTCCACGGAACTGCGAGCCACTTCCACTTGTTCTGCGGCGGTGTGCAAATCAAGCAGCGCGGTCCGGACTTCGTAGTCGATGCGCCCACCGAGATCGCCGAGTTGCGAACGAGCCTGCCGCAACTGGGACTCCGCTTCCAGCACGTCGCTGTGAGTTTTTCCTCCGGCAAAAATCGGGATCGTCAGCCCTCCCTGCACTTGCCAGGTTCCGTTCGAATGCGCCGGCGTCATCCCGATATCTCCGACGTTCCCACTCATATCCAGGGAAGGATAATGCCCGGCCGTAGCGGAGCGTCGCGATAATTCCGCGGCGCGGACTTGCGCCAGCGCCGCCTGATAGTCCGGACGCGAGGTGTAAGCATGCTGCAGATAGGTCTCCATCGGCAACGGCGTAAACTCCCGGTACGGAGCGTTATCCGTCAGCGCAAATTCCTGCCCCGGAGGCAAGCCAATCACGCGTGCCAGACTCAGCTTCTGCTTGGCGAGGTCGTTGCTGCCGAGATAAGTTGTTGCTGGCGAGTCTGCAATTCGACCTGGGAGCGGAGCTTGTCAATAGCCGGACTCAATCCCGCCTTCAGCTGATCGTCCGCCTTGTCGTAAAGCGCCTGCGCATTCTTCAGCTGCGCCTGGGCGGTTTCAACACGAGCCGCCGCGGAGATGGACAGCAGGTAAGAATTCCCCACGACCAGAACCACGAACTCGCGTGCATCTTTGTAGCTCAACCGTGACGCCTTCAGGCTCTCGGCGGCCGCGCGCTCCTTCTCAAGATCTTTGTAGTTGAACAGCGACTGGCTGAAGTTCGCCCGCACGTCCAGATAGTTGAACGGCCCAATCACTCGCGGCAGGGGAAATGGAAACAGATTACCCTTAAAACCCAACGCCGTGAGGCTGGTGGTTTGAGCATCCTCGATGACGCTAGCCGAGAAATTCGGCAACAGGTTGCTGAGTTCTTTCCATCTTTCGCCATTCGCCTGCATGGTTTGGTCGCCGGCCAGCAGCAGACCAAGATTATTGCGTAAGCCGCGGTCGATCGCATCGCGGAGATCAATTTGCAGGACAGCGCCGGTGGCCTTGCCTTCGGGTTCGCTTCCCTGAAACGGATTCTGCGATCCGGGTACAGAAATATTAGGCGGAGGTGTTCCCGACGCCTGCGAAAAAAGCACAGGAGCAGCCATCAGCGACATCGTTATGACGAAGAAAATTCCTCTTAGACTTTTCGAACGCAGCATGTTTAGCCGTGAAAGCGTGCCTGCTTGAGACTGGACCCCGGACGCTTGTTCTCTCGTGGTGTGCCCGATGATGTGTGTCCTAATAATCAAATTTTGATTCCACTTGACCTCCCTGCGATGCAAAACCATTTGCCACTCGCACTCCTCTCGCCATCGAAATCAAGGCGAAAAGGGAGAAGTCGGGATTATATTGTTCGGCCAGACGGCTCGCAAAGACTGTCCCGCCAAGATTGGTCGCCAGGACTGTTCTCCAGGTTGTTCGTTAAGTTCTCGCCGGATGCTCGTGCCCCACCAACGTGCCATGCACGTTCTGGCAAGCCCTTTCGGAACTTTATTCCCATCCCTGCACTCCATAAACTGTCGGTACCTGAAACCGGGAGGGTAGGGTTCGAGCGCCGTCGATGCAGCCGAAGAGTGACCACATTTCTGGCCGTGGTAGCCGTGGTTGGGTTGGCGCTGGTTCCGGCGCCGCAGCTGCCGCTCAGCCTCATCCTGAGCGCAGGATTATCAGCAAAATCGCGCCGACATATCCGGAACTGGCCAGACGAATGCATCTCCAGGGGGCGGTGAAGTTGGAGGTCGGGGTTAAAGCCGATGGCGGGGTGAAATCCACACGAGCGCTCGGCGGAAATCCAGTATTGGTCCAGGCCGCTGCCGATGCGGTTTCGAAGTGGAAGTTTGAGGTTTCATCAGGCGAAACCGTGGAGATCGTGCAACTCACGTTTCAGCCCTAGCTTCATGCCCCCAATCACCGCATTAAGAATTAAGAACAAGAAAGCGAAGACCATGTCAGCCAAGCCGGGGAGAGCCTTTACCAGCGCGCCAGGCCGTCGTCTCAGACGGACCCCGCGCTATCGTTCCAGCTTCCCGGTGCTGGTGAAGTTGCTGGCCGCCGGGCGCTACGAGAGCCTGCAGGCTCATTGCAAAGACCTGTCCGAGGCCGGCATCGGGGTGCTGCTCGCAGCCGAACTGGCTTCCGGCGAGGTCGTGTCCCTGAACTTTACCCTCCCCGGTTTGCCCGCACCCTGGGAAGTACGCAGCGTGCTCCGCCATCGTAAGGGATATCACTACGGTTTCGAGTTTTTTTCGCTGACCAGCGAACAAACCGGCGTCCTCAAGCAACTCATCCATGGATTGGAACGCGCTGACTTTGACTAGGCCCATCTAGGGCAACCAGAGGTAACTTCCGTCATCTTGAACACAGGTGACTTTCGCGTCAGCATGGAACCGGGCATTTTAGGCAAATTTCAGGAAAGTGGCCTTGATCGTATGAGCATTGCGAAGTCAGAAGCCATGGGAACGGACTGGACGAAATTGCTGTCCGATCCGGACCTGGTGCGGCACGTGGGAAAACTGCTCCAGGCCTACCGCGAAGCGCCCGCCGAAAAGCGCGAAGAGACGCTGCTCAAGACCATGCGCGCGATCAAAGCGCAAGCCGCCAGCGAGAGGAAATCCGCTCCTTCTTCGAGCGTGCTCACTTTGGAAGAATCGCATCCTGTGCCTACACCGGCTTCGGCCTCACCGCCGTTTGAGCCCAACGTGTTCTATCCCAGTTCGGCCGACGACCGCCGCCGCTATCCCCGCATCAAGTGCTTTGTTGCGGTAGAACTGCGCGTCGATGAGGCCACCACCCCAGTATGGGGGAATCTCAGCAATACCAGCGTGGGCGGATGCCTCGTTGAAACCGCCAGCCCGATTCGAGCCGGCGCCAAAGTCGAGATCGGGCTGTGGGTCGCCAACGGCAAGATCTGGGTCAAAGGCTTTGCCCTCAGCGGAGTCGTTACTCGTAGCGCTTCTGCCGGCGTCCGCGTGCGCTTTGGCAGCATGGAGCCGACCGAGCGCGAAAGCCTGCGCCAGTTCCTCAAGTATGCTATGGAAGCCACCCAGAATTCCCGCAGCGAAAGCACTTACCTGCAGATGCTGAAATAGCAGGCCCTCCGGTTCAGGAATCTTGCTCCGTAAATCCTGCGTTAATTGATTTTCACAATCCCAGCCGACCGCGCCTCCGCGGAACTTGATACACTTTCTTTTGTACTGAACCCTTCTCCCCGCCGGGAACTCTAACGATTTATACCCAAAAGCCGGCGGGCGCCATTGGATATTGGCGAGCGGTTCGGCGAGAGGAGCCAAGTCGCATGGCAGTCAGCGAACAGACGTTAGTGACCGGAAAGCAACTGGAAACGCTGTCCATCAACACGATTCGAACTCTGGCCATTGACGCCGTGCAGCAGGCTAACTCCGGCCACCCCGGCGCGCCGATGGGTCTGGCCGCGGTCGGCTACACGCTTTGGCAGGATTTTCTGCGCTACGACCCGCAGGCTCCCCTGTGGCCCAATCGCGATCGCTTCGTGCTCTCGGCCGGACACGCTTCCATGTTGCTCTATGCTCTCCTCCATTTAACAGGAGTGCGCGCGGCCAATGCGGAGGGCGAAGTTTCGAAAGATCTTTCCGTCTCTCTGGACGAAATCAAGCGTTTCCGCCAGCTCGACAGCCGTACCCCCGGCCATCCCGAATCGCACATCACCACCGGCGTGGAGACCACCACCGGACCGCTGGGCCAGGGCGCGGGCAACAGCGTCGGCATGGCCATGGCCAGCAGGTGGCTGGGCGAGCATTTTAACCGCCCCGGATTCGATCTATTCAACTTCAACGTCTACGCCATCTGCGGAGACGGCGATTTCATGGAAGGCGTGGCCAGCGAAGCGGCCTCGTTGGCGGGACATCTCAAGCTTTCGAATCTGTGCTGGATCTACGACAACAACCGCGTCACCCTCGACGGCCCCGCGGATTGGTCGTTCAGCGAAAACGTGGCGAGCCGATTCCTCGGCTACGGCTGGAACATCACGCACGTCGGCGACGCCAACGACCTCGACGCGCTGGCGAAGGCCTACGGCACTTTCCTTAATACGAAAGACCCGGCCCACGCTCATCATCGTCGACAGCCACATCGGATACGGTTCCCCGCACAAGCAGGATACTTTCGAAGCGCACGGCGAACCGCTGGGCGAAGCGGAAGTACGTCTGGTGAAAAAGTTCTACGGCTGGCCCGAAGATGCCAAGTTTCTGGTTCCCGAAGGCGTCTACGAGCACTTCCAGGAAGGCATCGGCAAGCGGGGACGCGAGCTGCGCACGCAGTGGGATAAAAACTTTGCGGACTACGCCAAGAAATATCCCGATCTTGCGCAGCAGACTCGAGCAGATGCAGCATCGTGAACTGCCCAGCGGCTGGGACAAGAACCTGCCCACCTTCCCCGGCGGACGCCAAAGGTATTGCCACGCGCGAAAGCAGCGGCAAAGTTTTGAATGCGCTGGCGCAGAATATTCCGTGGCTGATCGGCGGCTCGGCCGACCTGGCCAAATCGAACAAAGTGAACCTCACAGTTCGAAGGGCGCGGGCGATTTCCAGTCGTTCAGCTACGGCGGACGCAATCTGCACTTCGGCGTGCGCGAACACGCCATGGGCGCAGCCGTGACGCGGGCTGGTCCTGTCCAACCTGCGCGCCTTCGGCGCGACATTTTTCAACTTTCACCGATTACATGCGCCCCAGCATGCGTCTGGCCGCGCTGATGGAAATTCCCGCGCTCTACGTGATGACCCACGATTCCATCGGCGTAGGCGAAGACGGCCCCACGCATGAGCCCATCGAACAGATCGCGTCTTTACGGGCCATGCCCAACATGCTGGTGCTGCGTCCCGGGGATGCCAACGAGGCGGTGGAAGTCTGGAAAATCGCGATACAGCAGACGCACCGTCCAGCCACACTGGTCCTGACGCGGCAGGCGATGCCCACATTCGACCGCACAAAATACGCCTCTGCGGCCGGCGTGGCCAAAGGCGCTTACGTTCTCGCCGATGCCCCGGCCGGCAAACCCGACGTGATTTTGATGGGCACCGGCAGCGAGTTGTCGTTGTGCGTGGACGCCTACGAAAAACTCAAAACCGAAGGCATCAACGCCCGAGTGGTGAGCATGCCGTCGTGGGAAATTTTCGCGGAGCAGGATGCGGCTTACAAAGAGAGCGTGTTGCCCGCAGCGGTTACGGCGCGAGTATCCGTTGAGATGGCGTCCACCTTCGGCTGGGAGCGTTACGTCGGCCTGAAGGGACGGCAGCATCGGCATGCACCGTTTCGGCGCCTCGGCTCCGCTGAAAGATTTGCTGAAAAAGTTCGGCTTTACCGTCGATGCGGTCGTGGCAGAAGCCCGAGCAGCAATAGCCGCAAAATAAATCGTAGAGACGTAACTTGTTACGTCTCCGCGTGCGTCGCCCAACAGACGTAGCAAGCTACGTCTCTACGAAGTGAGATCGTAATCTTGAAATAAGAATTGAGATTTGGAGATCATCTATGCAACCCACTGGAGTACTCGAAACCGCGAAAGCCAATCCGCTGAAAGAATTGCTCAACTACGGCCAGTCGATGTGGCTCGACTACATCCGCCGCGACTTGTTCACCTCCGGAAAGCTGAAGCAGATGATCGCCGACGACGGCCTCCGCGGCATGACGTCGAACCCTGCGATCTTCGAAAAAGCGATCGGCGAGAGCTCGCTCTACGACGACATGTTGAAGTCGCTGTCAACGCGCGCCGACCTCGACACCACCGCCCGCTTCGAGCAGATCGCCATCCGCGACATTCAGGACGCCGCCGATACTCTGCGTCCAGTCTATGACAGCTCGCAGTTTCGCGACGGCTATGTCAGCCTGGAAGTTTCTCCCTACCTCGCGCGCAAGACGCAGGAAACTATCGTCGAAGCCCGCCGCCTATGGAAGGCCGTGAATCGCGAAAACGTGATGATCAAGATTCCCGGCACCGCGGAAGGTCTGCCGGCGATCCGCACCGCGATCGGCGAAGGCATCAACATCAACGTGACCCTGCTGTTCGCGCAGGAAGTTTACGTGAAAGTGGCCGAGGCTTACATCGCCGGATTGGAAGACCTGGCCGCGCGCGGCGGCAACTTGAAAAAGGAAGCGGGCGTAGCCAGCTTCTTCATCAGCCGAATCGACTCGCTGGTCGACGGCATGATCGACGCGAAATTGAAAGCCACGACCGACTCTCAACAGCAAGCCCTGCTGAAGAGTCTGCTAGGCAAAGTTGCCATCGCCAACGGAAAACTCACTTACCAGCGTTACCAGACAATTTTCAGCGGACCGCGCTGGGAAGCGCTCGCGGCCAAGGGAGCCCAGACCCAGCGCGTTCTGTGGGCCAGCACCAGCACGAAAAATCCCGCGTATCGCGACGTGCTCTACGCCGAAGAACTCATCGGCCCCGACACCGTCGACACCATGCCTCCGGCGACGATTGACGCTTTCCGCGATCACGGCCGCGTGCGCAACAGCCTGACCGAAGATGTCCCCGCCGCTCAGAAAACCATGGACGATCTGGCCAAGGTGGGCATCTCAATCAAAGAGGTCACCGACAAGCTGACCGACGACGGCGTCAAATTATTCGCCGACGCCTTCGACAAACTGCTGGCCGCGGTCGCGAAGAACACTCAACGAAAAGCATAGCGCGAATCAGGCATAACCTGAATCAGACTCCGAAACTTCGACGATAGATTTAGTGACGATAGATTTATTTTTGCACAGCAGACCCTTTCGCACGGCAAGGAGTGAAAGCATGCAATTGGGAATGGTAGGTCTGGGCCGCATGGGCGCGAACATGACGCGCCGCCTGATGCGCGGCGGACATCAGCTCGTGGTTTCCGATCTCAGCGCCGACACCGTCAAGGAACTCGCCGGCGAAGGCGCAGGCGGCTCCACATCACTCGAAGATTTCGTCAGCAAACTGAAACCGCCGCGAGCCGCGTGGGTCATGGTCCCCGCCGGCGGCCCCACCGAACAAACCGTGCAGAAGCTCGCGCAGCACATGCAGGCCGGAGACGCCATCATCGACGGCGGCAACTCCTACTACAAAGACGATGTGCGCCGCGCCAAGCAATTCAAAGACAAAGGCATTCATTACATCGACGTCGGCACCAGCGGCGGCGTCTGGGGAATCGACCGCGGCTATTGCATGATGATCGGCGGTCCCGACGAAGCCGTGCAGCGCCTCGATCCGATTTTCAAAACGCTCGCTCCCGGCAAAGGCGATATCCCGCGCACTCCCGGCCGCGAAAAACTTCCCGGCACCGCCGAAGAAGGCTACATCCATTGCGGCCCTTCCGGTTCCGGCCATTTCGTCAAGATGGTGCACAACGGCATCGAGTACGGAATCATGCAGGCCTATGCCGAGGGTTTCGACATTTTCAAAAATGCCACCAGCAAAGAATTGCAGGAAGATCTCCGCTACGATCTCAACCTGCCCGACATCGCCGAAGTATGGCGGCGCGGCAGCGTAGTCAGTTCCTGGCTTCTCGATCTGACCGCGATGGCGCTCACGGAAAATCCCACGCTCTCGGAATACGAAGGCTACGTGCAGGATTCCGGCGAGGGACGTTGGACGATTCAGGCCGCGCTCGAAGAAGCCGTCCCCGCGGATGTTTTGACCGCCGCGCTTTACGTCCGTTTCCGTTCGCGCCAGCAGCATACATTTGCCGAAAAAATGCTCTCCGCCATGCGCCAGAAATTCGGCGGCCACATCGAAGCCGGCGCGCCCAAAACCAAAAAGACAGCGTAAGCAGGCAGCAGGGCGATCAAGAATTTCGAGCACTTGCTTCCCGCTCACACCAAAATTCCCGAGGACTCGATTCATGGCTCAAGCAGTGGAACAGCCCGCAGCAACCCCGCCGCCGCGCATCGGCAAACAAAGCGATCCCTGCATCATGACCATCTTCGGCGCTGCCGGCGATCTCACCGCGCGCATGCTGATCCCCGCGCTGCACAACCTCGCCCGCGCCGACTTGCTCTCGAAAGAATTCGCCGTGTTGGGCGTGGCCCGCGCCCACATGACCGACGAAGATTTTCGCAAGCGCATCTACGACGACGTGAAGCATTATTGCGGCGACTGCATCGACCCCGCCACCTGGGACACCTTTTCAAAACGCTTTCTATTATTTCGCCGGCGATTTCAGCGACGACAAGCTTTACCCGCAAATCAAAGACCGCCTCGCCCAGATCGATCGCGAGCACTCGACCCATCAAAATGTTTTCTACTACCTCGCGACCGCGCCCAGTTTCTTCGGCCCCATCGTCGCCAAACTCGCCGCCACCGGACTGATGGAACAAAACACCGACCACTGGCGCCGCGTGATCATCGAAAAGCCCTTCGGTCACGACCTGGAATCGGCCAAAACCCTCAACCAGCAACTGCTGAAAGTCGCCGACGAAAAACAGATTTACCGCATCGACCACTATCTCGGCAAAGAAACCGTCCAGAACATTATGGCCTTCCGTTTCGCCAACGGAATCTTCGAGCCCGTCTGGAATCGCCGCTACATCGACCACGTGCAGATTTCCGTTTCCGAAACCGTCGGCGTCGAAGGCCGCGGCAGTTATTTCGATACTGCCGGCTCCCTGCGCGACATGGTGCCCAACCACATCATGCAGCTCATCAGCCTCACCGCCATGGAGCCGCCCATTTCCTTCGACGCCAACGCGGTGCGCGACGAGCAGGCAAAGATTCTGCACGCCATCCAGCCCATCAGCGACGAAGACGTTCTCAGCCGCAGCGTGCGCGGCCAATACGGCGACGGTACCGAAAGCGGCGCGCGGGTTACGGCCTATCGCACCGAACCCGACGTGGCTCCCGATTCGCGCACCGAAACTTTCGTCGCCATGAAGCTGCTCATCGACAACTGGCGCTGGGCCGACGTTCCCTTCTACCTGCGCACCGGCAAACGCATGACGGCTCGCAGCACCCAGATCGTGATACAGTTTCGACGGGCCCCGTTCGTGCTGTTTCGCGACACACCCGTCGACCATCTCATGCCCAACCAGCTCGTGCTTCACATCCAACCCGAAGAAGGAATCTCGCTGCAGTTCGCCGCAAAAGTTCCCGGCCCCGTCATGCGCCTGGGCACCGTCGACATGAATTTCGAGTATCAGGAATATTTCGGCAAGCAGCCCAGCACCGGCTACGAGCGTCTGCTGCACGATTGCATGATCGGCGATCAAACTTTGTTTCAACGCGCCGACATGGTCGAGGCCGGCTGGTCCATCGTCAACCCGGTGCTCGATATCTGGAAGGCGTTGCCGCCCCGCAACTTTCCCAACTACGCCTCGGGCTCCTGGGGACCGAAGGACGCTGACGAACTACTCGAACGCGACGGCCGCCGCTGGAGGAATTTCGAGAAATGATTCTGGCCGGCGACATCGGGGGAACCAACGCTAGGCTGGCCTATTTTCAACCCCAGAACGGGCATCTTCGCCTGGTTTCCGAACGCGTATTTCCCAGCCGCGAACATCACGAGTTCGGCGAGATCGTCGAACAATTTCTGGAAGGTTCATCCACTCGTCCGGACTCAGCCTGCTTCGGAATCGCCGGCCCGGTGCGCAACGGACGCGTCGAAACTTCCAATCTTCCCTGGATCATCGAACAATCGCACCTCGCCAAACAAATTCACCTGCCTTCGACGTGGCTCATCAACGATCTCGAAGCCAGTGCGTGGGGCGTGGGCGGACTTGCCGCCGGTGATCTCGTCGCCTTGAACCGCGTGACCGGACGCGCCATCGGCAATCAAGCGGTCATCGCGCCCGGAACAGGCCTCGGCGAAGCCGGATTATTCTGGGACGGCACCCGTCACCACGTCTTCGCCTGCGAAGGCGGACACACCGATTTCGCTCCGCAAGGCGACTTGCAAATCGACTTGCTGCGCTTCCTGGCGCGCCGTTTCGGGCACGTCAGCAACGAGCGCATTCTCTCCGGTCCCGGTCTGGTCAACGTCTACGAGTTCCTGAAAGAAAGCGGTTGCGCGAAAGAGGATCCAGCACTCGCCGAAGAGATGACCGTGACGATGGCGCAGCCGCGATTTCCCGCGCCGCTCTGTTCGGCAAGAACGTCCTCGCCGAAAAAGCTCTGGACATCTGGATCGCAGTCTACGGAGCTGAAGCCGGAAATCTAGCGCTCAAAACCATGGCCACCGGCGGGATGTTCCTCGGCTGGCGGAATTTCGCCAAAAGTCATGGCCAAATTACCGGCCCAATTTTCATGCAGGCCTTCCTCGAGAAAGGCCGCCTGCGGTCCGCTGGTCGAGGCGATCCCAGTGCAAGTCATCACCAACGACAAAGCGGGATTGCTGGGCGCCGCACGCTGCGCCGCCGCGAGAGGCAAGGGCTGACTTGACCGCCTGATGAGGGGCGCGACCTGAACGCAAGAGTTGGATTTGAAAGCCGACTGAGCTCCGGAGGGGCGTGGTGATAATAGCCCTGCGCTTCAGCGCTGGGTAATGTTGGAAGACGGAAGCAGTCCCGGAAGGGCGATTGATGTTCTCTCACATGTGGTTTCCCTGCATAACGCCACAGCAACGAACAACGAATATCGTTAAAGACGCGTGTTCCAATACTCGCCTTGATGTCGGAGGCTGCCAATGATCCGGAAGCTTGTCGTGTACGCGTCTCTTGGTTTGCTCGCTGTCCTAGCGTTGTTTCTAGATCGGGAACTGTACGCGCAAGAAAGGATTGCGGAAACAGTCGGCTTTTGTCAGCTTATTTCTCAGCTTGACAAGTATCGTGGGAACCCCGTGACGCTGCGCGTAAGGGTGAAGATTTATCGACACGGTACTTCGGTATCCGATCGAGCATGCCCGAAAGAAAAACAACTGAGCCAAATCTCGTGACTTCCTCCGCCGAAATCCGAGTCCTAACCACCCCGCAGGAACTCTTCGCTGCGGCCGCCGAAGAAGTAATCCGCGCCACCACCGAAGCCGTGTCCAAGCGCGGGCGCTTTACCATCGCGCTCTCGGGCGGTTCCACTCCCAAAAGCCTCTTCAACCTGCTAGCTACTAATGCCCGCACTTCCCTGCCCTGGGACCAGATGTTTTTCTTCTGGAGCGACGAACGCCACGTGCCGCCCACCGATCCCGACAGCAACTACCGCATGGCCGACGAAGCCATGCTGTCGAAGATTCCGGTGGCCGCAGCCAACATCTTTCGCGTTCCCGCAGAGAACCCGGACGCCGCCGCAGCCGCGCAAGCCTACGACCTGACATTGCAGAAATTCTTCCAGTCGGAGCCGGGAGAGTTCCCGCGCTTCGATCTGATCTTGCTAGGCCTGGGCCCCGACGGCCACACCGCCTCGCTGTTTCCAGAGACCGCCGCTTTAGAAGAAAAATCGCGTCTGGTAGTAGCCAACTGGGTGGAGAAATTCAAGACCGACCGCATCACCTTCACACTGCCCCTGTTGAACGCAGCCCGCAGCGTGGCCTTCCTGGTAAGCGGCACCGACAAAGCCCCCGCGCTGCATGCAGTTTTGGAAGACGCAGCCGCCCCCCCCACCCGCTATCCCGCCAAACTGGTTCACCCCGGCCCTGGAAAACTGACCTGGTTCCTGGACAAAGCCGCCGCCAGCGGACTGTCGACTGCAACCGGAAAATCCTAAAGAAATAGGACAGGTGGCCCACTCAAGCCCGGTTTTGGCTTGTGGGAATGTTCCGATCTTCTCAAACCCTGTCAGACCGACCGGAACCGATCATCGCAAAAACGATGATCTGTGGAGTGGTCGGGATCGAACCGAGCTACTGAGACGTCATGATCTAGAACTGGACAGGGACCTGCTGTTTTCTTGGGGGCGAGGAACACCCTGAAGATCGAATCGGAATAGACGACACAAAACACGAACGAGCGGCGCGAGGACTTTGTGCAGTAATAGAGCTGACCCGCTCAAGCCAAGATCGGGATTGCAAGGGCCACCCGATTTAGGGGGCGGCTAATGGCTAACTGCTAGAGCAAGCTACATGGGACAGGGCAGACAGCTGAATTGAGCCGATCGGCTCCAGAAGGTGCTGGATGCGCGAAGAAAAATACTTGCGGAGGATGTAGCGGGGTAGGCGAAGGACTGAGAGCGTGACGGCTGACAGCTTCACCAGTTACTCTACCCGCGCCAGCCGCTGATTTCCTTCAGCCCTGTGCCGCGGGCGTGCTTGAACAGGCGCACCTTATGGCGGGAATGCTCGAATTCGTGGATGTCCGCCCAAACCTCCGCCTCCCAGCCCTTTTCGTGGACGGCGGATTCTCCGCAGGTAGCGCAACGAGTATGCAGGGTGGTTCGAATCGGCTCAGCGGTTAACGGCGCCGCTCCCGGTAACTCGATGAAAATGCAACGCACTTCCTGAATCTCTTCGTTTTCGCCGAGGAGATGCTCATAGCGCAAAAGATAGCCGAATCCCAGCCTGCGAGCCTCGGTTTCGGCCTCGGCGCGAGTGTGAAATGGGCCATACTCGGCTCGCAACTGCTCGGTGGAGTCGCACGCCATCCAAAACGTTTCCTGGTAGTTCATTCCTCCTGCCTCGCTGCGGGACGCGAGACCAGCCCCTCCAACTGCGAGCCAACTCTCGAGTATTTTCGGTGAATCGGTGATAGAGCGAATCGATTGTGGCGTGCATCGCGTACCGCGTGCACCGAGTATCGGGTCCATCCGTGCAATTTTGAGACCGCCGCGACTTTCCGGCAATCCTTTGAGCAGCAAAGGGTTAGCTCCCGAAATCCGCGTGCAGAAAGCTCTTCGTGAAAGCTTTTGCAGCAGTTTGCACGCGAACCTGCGCCAGCGGCCGCCGACTCGTGCCCATAAACGCGATTTTCACTACAACGCGATTTCACCACGAGGCACAGAGGCACAGAGAAAACCAAACGCTTACAAAGCCCACTGAAGTTGGGCGTTCACCCGGCTTGGTTTTTCTCTGTGACTCTGTGGTGAAAGCGCCCCTATTGAAAAACCCTAGCCTGCCGCTGCGGCAGACGAGAACCCGACCGAGGCTCGCCGGGCTTGGCATTCCAGCTCTTGCCGCCGTGGCTGGCCACGTACATGGCCAGTTCCAGGCGGCTCCAGACGCCCAGCTTGTCAAAAGTGCTGCGCAAGTGGTTCTTGATAACCTGCTCGCTGGTGCCGATGATGCGGCCGATTTCGCGGTTGGTCAGGCCTTCCCAGACCAGCACCGCGACCTGAATTTCGCGGGGGGGTGAGATGTTCCTGGGGTGTCATGAACGGGCCTCTTCCTTGGCGAACATGGCGATGGCCAGTTTCACGCGTTTGCGGCCATCGCGAATTCCGGCACGCAGGAAGAGCGTGCGTAAGTGTTGTTTCACGGTGCGCGGGCTGACATTCAACTGGCCCGCAATTTCCTTGTTGCTGCAGCCCTGCACCAGCAGCAGCAGAACTTGTTGGTCGCGGGGGGTCACTTTGACTTCGGCGAGATCGATCACGTTTTGAACCTCCAGGCTCAGACTTGCAGGCCCCAACTTGCAGGATCCAGGTTGGCAGCCGCTTTCTCTTTTCTCTTTTTTCTAACGCACGGCCTTCGCCAACTCTTCGCGTGCCGCGTCCGCCAGCCGCTAAGATCCGTAGCAATGGGCACTTAGGGGGCGCTAACCCGCGTTTTCAGGGGAGCTTCAGGGTACCTATGTTAGGCTAACCGAGTTCCATAATGGTCCTGCCACCAGACCGATGAATCGGAATTCGACGGCAAAGGGGCGTTGGGGTGCAATCACGGATAAGGAAATCGAGTGACTGAACACCCCGCGCCAAGCTGCTTCTGGTCTGAACCCGTCTTGGATTGGGCCTCGAAGACGAAGGCCAAAGATTCGCAAGTCCCGTCCTATCACATTGTTTCGCGGTATGAAGCATTTCGACTTGGGTATCAAGCTGGGCGGGTGAAGGAGTTCACGCAGGGATTTACATGGGCTGGGATTAGACGTTTCCTATATTGGTATGCGGTGGGCGGTTTTCGGTTTCATTTCGGTGCTTGGATCGGGCATGGCTGCCGGTTTTGCACAGGCGCACATGAATGACAGACTCCACAGTCGCCAGCAGCGTTCCAATAGCTCCGGCGCGGCGCGAAAGGGGCTGGGCGTTTTTGGTTTAGGCTTATTGTTTCTCTTGACTCCGAGCTCTGCGTTTGCCCAGGGAGGGCCGCCTTATTACACCAACGATCCCGGCACGCCCGGCCCTTTCAACTGGGAAATCAATATTGGTTATATGCCTTTTTTCTACAGCGACCAATCGGTCTCCCATACTCCTGACGTCGACATCAATTTCGGCATTGGCGATCGTATTCAGCTTACTTATGAAAATGCCTGGCTGCGGGTCCAGAATCCGTCTACTGCTGCGCAATTTGGCAGAACGCAGTTTGGGCTGGGCCAATCGAATCCCGGCGTGAAGTGGCGTTTCCATGACGGCGGGGAAGACGGCCTCTCGGTTTCGGTTTTTCCCCAGTTCTTTCTCAACAATCCGAACGACGCGGTGCGTCGCGGCATTACTCCGGCAAGCCAGAGCTTCCTGCTGCCCTTCGAGTTCACAAGAAACTTGGCCCGGTGGATGTGGACTACGAAATCGGTTATCAGCTAGTCCACAAAGGACCGAATGGCTGGATTACCGGATTAGTCGTGGGCCACGACTTCACTCCGAAACTCGAAGGGGACATCGAGTTCTATAACCAGGGGACGTTTCCATTCTTCGGAAAACCAGCTTCCGAACCAGCCCACGATCGACTTCGGCGCGCGTTACAAAATTCACAGTCCGATCATCTTCCTGGTCATGGCCGGACGCAGCCTGGAACCCACGCGCAGCAACCAGACTTATTTCCTCGGCTATTTCGGTATTCAGATTCTGCTGCCGCCGAAATCGTACAAGTGACGTTGACTCTCGCCGGCGCGAGCTATGCCGCTCGAATCGCTATGCCCCCGGGATAGAGAGACCTATTACCACGAAGGGCACGAAGTATCACGAAGGGATTCGTAGTTTCGGAGTTGGCCCAATCCTTTCGCTCCATTCCTGGGCTACCACCATGTCTGTCGGTCGGGATGGGGACGGGTGCCCGGAGATTTAATTGCCGGCGCTGCGGCGAATTTCGTCGCGGTCGCTCGCCGCTTTTTGGGCGGCTTTGCCGAATGCGAACCACACTAGAACCAGAGCGATTGCGGTGGTAAGAAATAGCCACGGCGGAGCGGAATGAGAGGCAGAGGAGCCTGGGATTATCGTGAGCGTGCGACCAAACCAGCACGCCAGTATGCCCGGAATGAACAAGAATAAACGATTTCGGATCCGAAGATAATGACGCCTTCTCTCCTCGTGCTCTCTTTCCAGAAATCGAGCGCAGGGCCCGCTGGCGTCCGACTGTAGTTTGTTTCCGAATGCGGGCCCGAACAGGTAAACAACGATGCACAACGTCCATGCCACTCCAATCCTGATCCACGGCTGGTCAACTCTGTACAGGTCGTAGAGCAGGCCCGTGGCAATGGCCGCAATAACAACCAGACTGGCTGAACGTACACGGGCACTCAATGTTTCTCGCGACCGTGCCATGGCACACAATTGGTCGGGCGTTAATAGAACTTGCCATATTCCGCTGCTACTCTTCTTCTGCCTGCTTTTTCCAGACAGTTTGCAGCATTTCAGATTCCGACTCCTCAGGGTCTCGCATACGCTGCTCCTTCCGCGTAATTCTGCTTAAGTGTCTTCTTGATTCGATGAATCTTGGTGGCGACGTTGGCCGGAGAGAGCCCGGTCACCTTTGCGATCGGTCCCGCTTCCTCCCCTTCGAGGTACAGCATGATAATTTGACGGTCCATCGGCTTGAGCCGGCGAATAAGATCGAAAATTCTTGCGGTCGAAAATTGGCGATCGACATGGGCCTCGTCAATCCGGGGCATTTCGGCTTCCAGCTCTTCCAGATCGGTTAACCGGGAACTCAACCGGCGACTGCGTACCAGGTGCGAAGCTCCGACGTTGTGGGCAACACGATAAACCCAGGTTCGCAAACTGCAGCGGCCATCGAATGATCCGAGGCTTTTCCATAACTCCAGGTGTATCTCCTGCAGCAGATCTTTTTGCTTATCGTGATCGGCTTCATAACCGCGGACGAGTCGCCGCATGGCTGCACCATGCAGAGAACTTGCCTCTGCATACCTCTCGTCCTGGCTGAGTCGGGAAACCGTGACCGTATTTCGCCTCCATTCAGGTAGTCTTCGCTGAGGATGGATTCCTTACAATACGCGGAAAAAATAAGTCTGCCGCGCTCCGGGAACCTGCCAGAATCGAGCCCCCGGCGGTCCTCTTGTGTGCATCTTCTTGCGGATTACCTTGGTCACCTCCGGTCATCTCCGTAAACGCGAATGGCGGCCCGGCGGAGCCTTTCTAGACTGAGATCCGCTTGGCACACATCGAAGGTGCAATGTCTTGAAAGAAATGGGTTTGTTGCGTCGCCCCCGGAGCTCTGGCAATGCGTCTGGCTGCAGCCGCGGCGGTTGCGCGCCGGGCGCAACGGCTTGTTCCCCTAAAGATTTGGTATGGAAGTTGCATTAAAATAGCCATATCCTTGGGTTTGGCAGCTTCTGTGTCCGCGTATCCGAGCGTGGTTGGCGAAGGCAAAAGGAACCGTGTCCGAGCAAAAAAAACCGGTGCTCGACGAGCAGACGCTGGACAAGCTGCTGGAAGCGGCTTTTGTGATTCAAGAGCAAGGCGATCTGCAGATGCAAGCGGAATCCAGGCGATCGGGCCAAATCAGCTCTCGACAAATAAAACTTCCCGCAGCGATTGCAGCGAGTTCGGCTGCCGCAGCGTCCAGTTTCTTTCTGCGAAAACTGCCGCCGAGAAAACTGCTCTCGAAAAAATCCGCCTCTGGAAAAATTTCCGTCGAAAAATTTCCCGCTGCGGCAGCCGTATCCGCGGAACCCGTCGGCGTCGGCTCGCCCAGCACCAGCAAAGCCGCCTACACTCTGACGCTCGCGCAGATTGTCGAAACCCAGCAGCAGATTCTGACTCGCCGTCTCGAACTGGAAAATGCCATGGCGCTGGTGGCGCAGCGTGCGGCGGAGATCACGCGGGCCGCCGGTTCGGCCATTGGGATTATCGAGGCCCAGATTGACGGGAAGAAGACGGACACGAAGAAGCTCGACGGGAAGGAGTTGCAATACCGGGCGGTGAGTGGATTGCTGACCCTGGCGCGCGGAAGCGAAGTGGCGATGGAGAAAGCGCTTTGCTTTAACTGTCTGCGCTCGGGTGAGGTGATTCGCGGCGCGGATGTGAATTCGGATTTTCTGCTCGACGGGGAAGAGTGCCGGCGGCGCGGGATCGGGTCGCTGATCGCGGTCCCGATTTATCGCGACAGCGGAATTGCGGGCGCGCTGGAACTTTACTTCGCCAGCGCCAACGCCTTCACCGAGCAGGACGTGCACAGCTGCCAGTTGATGGCGGGATTGGTGACCGAAGCGCTGGCTCGCGATGCTGGAGCCTCCTCGCGCAAGTCGATGGCGGCGGAGCGCGCCACCATGCTGGAAGCTCTGGAAAAACTGCGGCCCAATCTGGCAGCTTTGATGGAGAGTCCCGCGCTGCAGGAGTCGGTCACGAGGAGCGCGGCTCCGGCTGCGGCGGGCATTTCTGCCGGGGGCATTTCTCCGACGAGTCTTGGCGCGAATCCTTCTTTACCGAATCCGCCTGCGGTCAGTCTTCCTGCGAGTGTGCCCGGGGCAGTCGTTCCGAAAAAACCTGTGGCGGCGGCGTTTTTCTGCCGGAGATGTGGCCACGAGCTGGTCGGCGAAGAAATGTTCTGCGGAAAGTGCGGTTCGCCGCGCACCAGCGAATATCAGCCTCCGACCATGCAAAGCAAAGTGGCTTCGCTGTGGCAGATGCAACAGGCCAGCAAGCAAAATGCTGGGCCGTCTCCGGCCAATGGCAGCGTGCGGGCGGCGGAACGGAAAATCAATCCCGGGCTGCCGGTGGAAATACAGCCGTGGGAGGCAGTTTTGTCGGAGCTGGAGGACCCCTTCGGAGAACCGGAAGCGACGCAAGAACTGGAAGGAGATTGGAAGCTGGGATCGAGAACGGAGCCGGCAGCGACGCTGCGGAAAGAAGTGATTGAGATTTCAGCCGCGGCGAGAAAATTTGCCTCCGGTGTGGGCGCACCGACGGAACAGGAAATGGCGCAGAAAGTGGAGCAGAAATCTGAGCCCGTGGAATCGATGAAAGAAAAATTGTTCGATGAGAAATCAAGCGACCACGAAGCGGTCGAGCACGAATTGATCGAAAACGGTGCGTTCGCGCCAGGTTCGGTCGAGTCAGATTCGCTCGCGCGAGATTCATTCGAAGCGGATGCTGAAGCGCAACTCGAAGCGGATGCGCACGTTCATGAAGAGCCGGAACAACCTGCCGCTGCCACCGCGCTCGCACCCGTGCATCCTCTTGCCTGGACTTCCGCGGCCAAGGCAAAAGAAGCGTTCGAGCAGCTCGCCGCCTCCAGAAACCAGAACTCGTTCGTGCGTTTCTGGAATACACGCCGGGGCGACGTTTACCTGGCGGTAGCCGTCGTACTGGTTGCTGCGGTCATTCGTTGGAGTATCTGGTCGGAACACTCGTTCGGCGCGAACGCCAGTGCGGCGAACGTCAGCCATCGGCGTCCGGCTCCCGACGCCGATCTTTCCACGTTCGACAAGCTGTTGATCAGCCTCGGCGTGGCGGACCCGCCCGATCCGGTGGAAGACAAGGGAAATCCCGACACGCAGGTGTGGGTGGATTTGCACTCGGCTCTGTACTACTGCCCCGGAGCCGATCTTTATGGCAAGACTCCGAAGGGCAAATACTCCAGCCAGCGGGACGCGCAACTCGGCCAGTTCGAGCCGGCGTATCGCAAGCCTTGTAATTGAAGTCAATTGCTGATTGCTGATTGAAAAGCCAGCGCGGTCGATGCCGGTTTTGATTTTCAATCAGCAATTCCGGCGGTCGAGCGTGCGGCACTCCTGCCCTGACCATCTTCTTCTGACAACCTTTGCTCATCCGCCGGGTTTAGTAATTCGGGGACGACGGCGGGGTTGGCCATCTGGGTTTGACAATCTGAGTCGGCCAGAGTGGAATCATAGTGCAGTCTCAGCCCGCCCCCGGAGAAGCTGCGAGTGTCGAATTCTGACGACAACCAGGACTATCCCAAGACGCTGCCGTCGCCGGAACTGAATCCTCTGACTAACCCGGTGTTAGGCAGGAATATGGGACGGTGGGCCGAAGTTTATTTCACCAGCCCGCCGGAGAAACGGGAGCAGGCGGTTCAGGAGTTGCTGCGTGAACTGGAGCGCGACTCGTCCGCCGGGGAAGGCTCTGCGCCGGCGACGGCGGTTCCGAGCGAGTCGGGCAACGCGGCGGAGGACGGCCGCACAAGTCTTCCTGAGAATTTCTCTGCGAACCCCGAGAATTCCCCCGCAAATTTCCCCGCGAATTTCTCTACGAATTTTCCTGAAAATTCCGCCGCGACACCATCCGCGGATTCGGACGCGACGAGCCCGGAGTTCTCCGCTGCAACTTCCGAAGGGGCATTGGAAACGTCTCCCGCACTGCCGCCTTTGCGGCAAGAATTTATCCAGTGCCATTCGTGCGGTCGACTGTGGCTGATGGAACAAAGATTCTGCGGGGCCTGCGGGACTGCGTTGCCGGTGCGAGAAAGTGCACCGGGTGCAACGTCTGGGGAATGGGAACAGCGCACACGTGTCTCCAACTCCGCAGCCGGAGCAGTTGGAACTCGCGGCTCAGGCGGATCGCGTCCAGGAAGAAAAATCTGAAGAAGAAGTAGAAAATCCGCGAAGAGAAGTTCGGGGATCAAGGAGGCGACCAGAAAGCAGATCAGTTCCCGACCCCGGTTGAGTCCGTCATCCACGACCGGCAGCTCATTTGGGCGCAAGGGGTTAAACCGGTTAGCGACGACTTTCCCAGACTTTTTCTGGATCAGGAACGGGCTCGTCGGCGCCGCTCTCGGGTCTTGATGGGAGCAGCCCTCGTAATCCTGGTAGGGACGTTGTTCTATGTAGGCGCGCGCGGGACTGCGGCGTGGTTGCGAGCTCACGATGCGGCGCAAAACGCGGGCGCGAAAGTAGACTCCGCGGCGGGCGGCTCGTCTTCGTCCTCGTACCCTGGCGGCTCGACGGCGGGTGCCGCATCGGACGGGTCATCCTTGCTGACCCGCGCGGACAGCGAAGCGGGAAGGGAGCTCCGGCCGTCGTCGTTCACGCATTGTCGCCTACGCCAGCGGGATACTCCCCCACGCGTCGGGATGACAAGAAAAATCCCGCGGAACAAACGTTGTCGGAGCTGGCGCTTCCCCTCAGAAGACGATCGTGCCCACGAATGCGGCGGACGAGAAGTTGAACTCGCTCGCCGATCATGCTCTCTCAGATCATGTCGGCCATGGGGCAGAAGAACTGGCGATTGCAGAAAGCTATCTCAGCGGAACGCAGGGGAAGGCGCGCGATAGCAGCGAGGCGGCGCTGTGGCTCTGGAGGTCGGTGGGTAAGCAGAACGCGGCGGCGGCGCTGTTGCTCTCCGATCTGTATGTGACCGGAGACGGCGTTTCGCGGAATTGCGATCAGGCCCGTTTGTTGCTCGATGCGGCCGCGCGCAAAGGAGTTCCGGGCGCCGGAGAGCGCATTCGCGCTATGCCGAATCTCGGGTGCCAGTAAGGCTAGGTAGAGAGGCAATTATGATGATTGGTGATTCTTGACGGCTATTAACGCACTCACACCGCACGATTCTGGCCCATCAACCAGGAAATCAGACCCGGCAATCAGGCAATGTTATTAAAACTCCGTCCACGCGGATGTCGGGGCCCACGTCAAGGGCCGGCCGCTGGCGCGGCCGTGGCGGGCAAGAGTGCCCGCCCCACAAACTTAGAACCTACCCACTTGAACATCCCGCGCAGCCTACTACACAAGCTAGTTGTACTGGCTTATGAGAGTGGGACCGGGGCGGCGCGATTCGTACCACAGGGCGAGCTCCACGCGGTTCCAGAGGCCGAGCTTGTCGTAGATGACGCGCAGGTAATTTTTCACCACATGTTCGGTGGTGCCAATGGCGTCCGCCACTTCCTTGTTCTTTAGACCTTGTGCGACAAGCTGGATGACCTGTTGTTCGCGTTCACTTGGGGTACGATTTCCATAACGCTCAATTGCATGCATGATTGCCTCCGGTATAAGAGAGTCGCGAGTTTAACCCGCTTGATGCCATCGGTAATTCCAAAGCGCAGGAATAACCGGTTGAAGTGAGCTTTTACAGTTCTTCGCGCCATCTTGAGCTGGCTCGCAATTTCTGCGTTGTCACAGCCTTGCAAGAGCAACTCAACGATTTGCTGTTCGCGCGGCCCTAAGCGAACGGGCTGTTCTTTCATCGCTTTCCCCCGTAATGGCTTTCCCGCCCCAAGCTGGGCGGCGCCGAAAGTTTACAGATTACAAAATGTCGCCGGATCTAGTTCGAGATGATGTTTCCATAACCCGTAGCATCCACCTTGCCATTTTGAGACGATTTTGGCTGTGACATCAGAACATTCATTTCCACAGGGGGGCGGATATGGGAAAACGGAGGCTGCAGCCGCGCCGAAAATGCGCCTCCGAGGGTCGCGATCCGGGTTCGCAAACCCGCCGGGCACAGTGAGAAAAGCCCGTAAAACCGCGGCAATTTCAAACAAAATGCCGGCTTGCGAGCAAACGCTGCCCGGGCTGGCGGCAAAGGGCGTCGGGCGTCCCGGCAACTGACCCGGGGAGGCCCCGAAAAAGTTACCCTGAAAATTCGAAGCCTGGTAACCGAAAGATTGGGGCGATCCGGGTGCGATTTTCGGCGATCTAGGGTAAATACCCTAGGTGAAATTCTCCATCGTTACACGGCCCAGCTGAACAAATTACACGGTCTACCCGAGGAACTCCTCAGTGCGACCGTCGGTTCGACCGTTAGAGTGTACGTTCAACCCCATCCAGTCCTGGTTTTGGGGCGACGTCGACGAGACGGTCATGCGTTTCAGGCGATTCGTTCTGGGCCATTCATTCAAAGCTAAATCCAGTGCCGTCACCAGATGCAGGACCGGAGTTCGAGAGGCGACAGGACCGGGGAACACACCTTTTGCCGCAAACTTTTTCATTGCGCCAGAGAAGACCGCCTGTGGAACCTAGGATATTAAGATAAACGATTTAGTTTCATAGCCCTACCACAGCACGCGTAAGCCCATACGGTCCCTGGATTGCGAGTATCCAGGTTAAGGTGACGGTGCCTTTACAAACTTGGTGGTCTAAATTTGGTGATGTTCGACTTGGTGATGTTCGGCAGCGCTGATAAGCTCGATGCAGAGTTAGCACCAGGGACCCCGACCCACCCAACATTAGATTTCCTGCGGTATTGAACCCTTAAAAGCCTGCCTAAACATATTAAAATCAAAGGCAATGGCGATAAAAGCGGTAGACGAAGAAGACTTGAAAGTTCAGGAGGCTGAAAGCTTGACTGTTTCCACTGGCCATCTTATTTCGCCGCATGGCGGACAACTTGCCGAATTAACTGTTCAACCGGAGCGAGCTACGGAGCTCAAAGCGCACTCGAAAGAGTGGCCATCGTGGGACCTGAGTGCACGGCAGCTGTGCGATCTTGAACTGCTGATGAGCGGAGGGTTTTCGCCGCTGCGTGGATTCATGACGCGCCCCGACTATGAAGGGGTTTGCCACAACATGCGGCTGGCCAGCGGAGTTTTATGGCCGATGCCGATCACGCTCGACGTTACCGAGGAATTCGCCAAGAAACTCACGCCGGGCAGCAGCAAGATTGCGCTGCGCGACCCGAAGGAGTGATGCTCGCGGTGTTGAACGTAGAAGAAGTCTGGCAGCCGGACCGAGCGGCCGAAGCCAAAGCAGTATTCAACACCACCAGCAAGGCACATCCCGGGGCGGATTACGCGATCAATCAATCGAACCCGTGGTATGTGGGCGGAAGCATTGAAGGTTTGCAGCGACCGTCGCATTATGACTTCCGCAGCTTGCGCTCGACTCCGGCGGAGTTGCGGGCGGAATTCGCTCGCCTGGGCTGGCGCCGGGTGGTCGCGTTTCAGACGCGGAATCCTATGCACCGCGCACACGTGGAGCTTACTTTCCGCGCGGCCAAGCAGGTCGAGGCCAATCTGCTGATCCATCCCGTCGTCGGAATGACCAAGCCCGGCGACGTGGACTACTACACGCGCGTGCGCTGTTACCAACTGCTCAGCTCGAAATATCCGCAAGGCTCGCAGAAGCTCTCGTTGCTGCCGCTGGCCATGCGCATGGGCGGCCCGCGCGAAGCCATCTGGCATGCGCTGATCCGCAAGAATCACGGCTGCACTCACTTCATTGTGGGCCGCGACCACGCGGGTCCGGGCTCCGACCCTGAGACCAAGAAGCCTTTCTACGGCCCTTACGAGGCGCAGGAAGTATTCAAGAAACACGAAGCCGACATCGGCGTGACCATGGTGCCTTTCAACATGATGGTCTACCTGGAAGAGCAGGACCGCTATGTGCCGGATGACGAAGTGAAGAACGGCGACAAGGTTCTGAACATCTCGGGCACGGAATTGCGCGACCGCTTGAACGAAGGCCGCGACATTCCCGCGTGGTTTACCTATCCCGAAGTGGTGAAGGAACTGCGGCGCAGCTTTCCGCCTCGCGGCAAGCAGGGCGTCACGATTTTCTTCACCGGACTTTCGGGTTCCGGAAAATCGACGATCGCGAATGTTTTGCTGACCAAGTTTCTGGAGGTGGGCGGACGCCCGGTCACGATTCTGGATGGCGACCTGGTGCGCAAACATCTTTCATCGGAGTTGGGATTCTCGAAAGAGCATCGCGACATTAACATTCGCCGCATCGGCTACGTGGCTTCGGAGATCACGAAGAACGGCGGCATCGCGATCTGCGCGCCCATCGCGCCTTACGACGCAACCCGCAAGCACGTGCGGCAGATGATCGAGCCCTATGGCGGATTCATCCTGGTGCATGTGGCGACTTCGGTAGAAGTCTGCGAGCAGCGCGACCGCAAGGGACTTTACGCGAAGGCGCGAGCGGGCATTCTGAAGGAGTTCACCGGCATCTCGGATCCTTATGAAGTTCCGGCCGATGCCGAGGTCACCATCAATACTGGCGACCTATCTCCTGAGGAAGCGGCGCAGGAAATCGTGCTGCATCTGGAGCGCGAGGGCTTCATTGGCGTGAACGGAACGGCAGCCTAGGAAGATTTCAGCATGCCCGTAATCGCGGCCAAAATCCTGGTGGGCTTTGTCGTCGGCGTGCTGATTGGGCTGACCGGCGTCGGGGGCGGAGTGTTGCTGCTGCCGGTCCTGATTTACGTTCTGGGATATTCGCCGATCGTAGCCGTGGGCTCGGACGCGGTGTTTAACTTCTTCACCAAGATACCCGCCGGACTGTTGCACATGAGCAAGGGAACGGTCCGCCGCAAGGTGGTGCTTGCCTTGGCCGTGGGCAGCGTGCCGGGGTCGATCGCGGGAGTAGGACTGCTCTCCCACATCCGCACACTGTATGGCAACGGCGTCAACGACTTTATCAAGATTGCCGTCGGGATATTACTTATTGCCATTCCTTCCCTGCTTCTGTTTCAGAAGCGGATCGAGGAAAGCGTAGCCCATCGTCCGTCCTACCATGAAATCGTTCATGGGGATGACGCTGATTGGGCTGGTGGCGGGCTTTCTGGTGGGTATGACGTCGGTGGGGTCGGGCAGCATCATCATGATGCTCTTGTTACTTTTCTACAGCTTTACTCCAAAGGTGAACGTGGGCACCGATGTGGTGCACGCGGTGGTGCTTACGGGAGTGACGGGCTTGCTGCATTTGCGTCTGGGGAATGTGAACTGGTCGTTGGTGGGCGCGCTGCTGATCGGATCCATCCCTGGCGGGCTGCTCGGGTCTCATCTCAGCTCGCGGGTGCCGATGCTGTGGCTGCGCCGCATTCTTTGCACTCTGTTGCTGTTGACTGGAGCCAGGATGCTTTGGCCGGCCTTGTGATGGCGATTGGCTGCCGGGATCGGGTTTGCTTGCGGAGGAGAAACCGGTCGAGCTTCGCTCGACGGACAGCCGAGGGCGGCTGTCCCGACATGAGGTTCTTGGTTGACAGGGGTTGGGTAGTTTGAGAGAATCCCGCGAGTTTGTACTTGTTGCGAAACCTGTGCGGGAAGCCGGATTTGGCGTGTGCCCCCGCTTGCTAAGTCCACGTAAGCTGATTCGCACGGTCTTTCCCCGATAGTGGGCTGGTAAGTGTGCTCTCCCGACATGGCTGGTGTATCTTCGATTTAACTTAGTTCCCAGGAGATTGATGATGCGTACATTCCTTCGTTTTGCGGCCTGTTGTGTTGCATTGGTCGTTTTCGTTGCTCCCCGGTCCTGGTCCCAGAGCCTGTACGCTACAAGCGAGTCGTTTAGTCAGCTTGTAGAAGTGAACATGACTACCGGAGTCGTTACGACTTTGTACAACATCGGGTTCCATCCCGACAGCCTGATCGTAGATTCTCAGGGACGGATTCTGTACACCAGCCAGAACAACGGGACGCTTTACATGTTCAATCCTAAAACCGGACTGAACACCGTGATTGCAAGTGGATTCAGCTATCCGCGCGACCTGATTTTCGATCCCGGCCAAACCACTCTGCTTGTCGCCAATTTCGGGATTGGCGCCATTGACCGCGTGAATCTGCTTACGGGGACCGTCACCCCGCTACTTAAGAAGCAATTCACGGTCGACGGCCTGGCATACACTCCCGCGGGCGAGCTTTTTGCGGTGGTGAATAAACATACCCAGATCGTCCAACTCAATCCGACGACGGGAGCGATCCTTAACTCAATCGAGTTGCCTACGCCTCACAACATTGGATGGTATGGTTTCGACGGACTGACCTACGATTCTTACACCGGCGAACTTTGGGCCACGGATGTGGGCGTGGGCGCAGAGTGTCTGGTTGAAATCCCAACCAACTTGTCCACCTACACTCTCTTCCAGGTGGGAAACATGCTCAACCCGGATGGAATCATCTCGGACGGCAAAGGCAAACTCTACCTCGGGGTCAATCTGCAAAAGGTCTACGAGTACGACATCGCGACCAACACCGTCACGAACATAGTGAAGGTGAAGAGCGTGGATGACGTCGCCTTGGTTCCGAACCAATAGTTTGCGAGCGACGTTTTGCGAGCGACGTTTACGAGCAAGTAGGAATTCGGCGCGATTGGGAACGAACGATCGCGGCGGCAAGACGGGTGAAGGGCTGCTGACGGGAAGATTTCGAGTCCCAGGGGCAGCCCTTCACTTTTTAGAGATGCGCTTGTAGAGATGCGCTCCGCAGAGATCGACCGCTCTGATTGAATTCTTCTCGCCCGGCAGTGCATTGCCCACTGATCCCGCCTGTGTTGTCCATTCGGTCACGTCACCTGCCCTTCTGAGTTCTGCAGGGCCAGCGTCCTCGGGTATCTTTTGGCAGGCCCGGCTCTCTCTTAGAGTTCACTTAAGGACTCAAACCCTTGGGCCCCCAAATCTGTCACCGAGGGATAAACATGCTACGAGCAAGCTGGCTTTTTTGTAAGAGAGCGGACTCCAATGCCGGACTCCGTCGTGTTCTGTATGTTGCCCTGATTGCGGTCTTTTCGCTCGCAGCGACTGCAAACCCGGTGATGGCAGGTTCCGGCGCAGATACCGAGGCAGCCAAACACATGTTGCTTCAGCCCGGTCTGCCCGACGCCACTCTCGGTGCGAGCTATAGCACCGTTCTGTCGGTCCACGGAGGGCAGCCACCGTACGTGTTCAGTATTAGCAACGGTCAATTGCCTCCAGGACTGGCGCTTAATCCGCGTACCGGGAGGATCTCGGGAGATCCCACCGAGGCCGGCAGTTTCGACGTCGCGATCTCAGTTACTGAAGAAGGGGACTCCGCCGCGTCGGCAAGAACTTCCTACAAGTTGGTGGTGGATGCCTGCAAATCCTGTGCGACGGTAACGGTTTCCCCGCTCACCCCGACGATTGTAGAGGGTGAGAAGCTGCAGTTCTCCGCCACGGTAACCAACCGGCGCAATACGGCGGTGACCTGGTCGGCGAGCGCGGGAACTATCACTAGCGAAGGCGTGTTCACCGCGCCCAGGAACGTCGCACCGAAAACAATCACGGTGATGGCGAGAAGTGTGGCGGAGAATTCGGCTAAGGCCAGCACAGCCGTGACCATCACGGAAGCCAGACCCACAATTTCCACTTCGCGAATTCCAGATGCAGTGGACGGCACTGCGTACAGCGCAACCTTGGTCGCGAGCGGCGGCAAAGCTCCCTACAAGTGGAGCGTTGCCTCGGGTACGTTGCCGGCAGGTCTGGAACTTGCATCAAAGACTGGAGCGCTGACCGGGAAAGCCACAAAGACCGGAGCTTTCGCGTTCGACATCCGCGTGACGGATGCGGATGCGCTTAGCGATAAGCAGTCCCTCACGCTTGAGGTTTCGGGCGCGGCTGCCAATTGCGGGCCGCCCGACTATGGGTGCTCCCGTACCGACGCATTGTTTGCTCCCGTGCCGAATCCAATGCCCAGCTGGGGCGGAGCCAAGGGAATCAATACGGTCGTAACTGACCCGGCTTTCCATAATCCTATTGTTCGCGTTACCGACGCCTCCCTGGGGGCCGACCGCAGCTTCTGCACCGGACTTGGGGGATCGGGAGACCTCCCGAACCTGTGGAACGCAGACTCCACCATTCTGCTCATTTGCAACGACGAGGGACAGTATTTCCCCATCGGCTTCGATCCTGCGACTCTCCAGTCGCTGGGTCCGCTCTATGGTAAGAATCCCAACATATTTGTCAGCGGCGGCGGCGTTTTCTCTCATACCGATCCGAATATGTTTTACGCGCTGAATAACGGACTGCTCCAATCCATTGACTACTCCAATCGCGCCTCACGGCCGACACCTCAACTCTTGTATGACTTTGGGAATTGTGGTGTGAAACCTATTGGGTGGAAAAGCTTTGGCGGTTCGGACCCGACCGACACAATTTTCAGTGTCGCGTTCTCGATGACGGGTGGGCAGGGAACGGGGCATACCGTCGCTGTCTACAACACAGAGACTCAAGTCTGCTTTAACCTGAATACGTCATCCGGAGTGGTCACGCAGTATCCGGGAGCAACTGTGGTGGGCACGATAAATCTGCCCGATCGCTTTTTGGTGCACAATGTGAAAATGAAGGGCGGCACTATGCTGGTCGTCGCCCCGCAGTCGTGTATCTCGAATTGCAACAACAACCCCTATGTGTGGGTAATCGGCACTACCCAAATGTACGGTATTGGTTATCCGCAGGGAGGGGGTCACTGGGCTGCGGGCTGTGGAAAATGGCTGAACCAGCCGGGAAATCGCTACACTTACAACGTGGTCCGAGACTACCTGAGCGCGGATTCGCCGAGCTCCGTATGGTCGGTGTCGGACACTAAATGCGGAGCAGCTCCGCGTGTCTCCTGCACGCAGCCTTTTGACTCGCATCCGGCCTGGCTGGGTGACTGTTCCGATACCGGAGCGGTGTGCATGGCCACCGTTTCCACGAACAATCTGGTGAGGTATCCTTACCAAAACGAGATTGTGTGCTTTACGACGGATGGCTCCAGCCGGCAAATAAGATTTGCCCACACTTATTCGAGCCTTCTCTTCGGCAGCTCTGATGCCCAGTGGTCAATCGGCCAACCCTCGCAGGATGGACGATTCTATGCCTGGACCACTACGGCAGGCGGACAGTTTGGCTGCCCGGATGGTGGCGACAACTGCGCTCCCAGCAAGAAACGGAGCGATGTCCTGGTTGTAGAACTGCAATAAGACCTGGACTAACGAGAGCTGGATTGCCGCTAAGATCATTCATCACTAGATGGGCCCATCTGATGGGCCCATCTCCTTTGCCGAGCGCGCTCGCCGATTCGCGCTCGCAAGAGGCAAAGAGACTTCCACTCTTCCTAAGCCTGGCATTTGCGGCCTGCCTCCCGTTTCGCTTACCCTGATCCTGTCCTGATGCAAGAGCGAAGACGGTCTCCGTAGCAGCTTCGCGTGTACGCGCGGCGCCCTGCAATGGGAAAGACTTTTCTCAGTGGTTTGATCCCAGATGCCAACGAGGGTTGTGATGGAGGCCACCGAGCCTTCGGCGATTGCCGTAAACCATTGAAAATACAGGCTGTAGCGGCTGCTGCGGCTCTTAAGATCCAGCGCTGGGTGTGGAAGTGGTCTTGCACACAGAAGAACTATGAGGCGCGTCGAGGGTGTAGTGTGTAAAGTCGAAAGAGGCAGTATTTCGACGCGGAATCGACCTCGGCGGCTTTTGCAAGAGCAGTTATCCACGAGCAGGTTAGAAGGAAAAACGGACTGATGGACGTTCTGGAAAAAACGAGTCCGCGTGCATTCGGGGTGCGAAGGCTTGTGTCAAAAGCCAAGCCGCTCAAGGGTGCATTCTTCTGGCTGAGCGCCTTTTACTTCGTCTATTGCGCGCGGCCGGAAGACTGGATTCCGGGCCTGAGATACATCCCGCTAGCCAAGATCTCGGGAATTTTCGCGATCATCGGATTAGTAAGCGCCGGCCGTTCGAAGCGAAGCTTGAAAAATCTGCCGCGGGAAGCGCTCTACCTTTTCGCAATCATCTGCCTGTTGCTGATAGGGGCGCCTCTTTCTCCGGTGTGGAAGGGCGGAGCGCTTTTCAAGGCGATGGATTTTGCCAAAGTGATGGTGGTATGGGCGCTGACGTATGTGGTCATCACCAGCTTCGACCGGTTGAAGCGAATCATTTTTATCCAGTCAGGATCGGTCGCGGTCATCTCCGTAGTGTCCTTGCTAAAAGGGCGGCACACGATACGGCTGGAGGGAGTAATTGGGGGAATCTATTCCAATCCCAATGACCTGGCATTTGCGATTGTACTATCGTTGCCGTTCTGTATCGCCTTCCTCCTGGATACGAAAAAAGTTGTGGTCAAGCTGGCGTGGTTAGTCGGAATGCTGGCGATGTGTGTTGCGTTATTTCTGACCGCCTCCCGCGGGGGATTCGTTACTCTGATCTGCACCGGCGTGGTGATGTTGTGGCATTTCGGCATCAAGGGGAAACGTCCGCAGCTCGTCGCCGCAGCGGCCTTGCTGGTGCTGGTGGTCGGGGTGGCGGCGGGCGGGCGTCTGAAAGATCGATTCTTCGCAATATCCGCGGGGAATGTGAATGACAATCTGGAGCAGGGCGCCCATGGCTCGTACGAACAGCGTACGTTGCTGATGGAAGAGAGCCTGAAGGCAGTCATACGCTACCCGCTAGGCATTGGGATGGGGAATTTCCCGAGCTATTCAGGAACGTGGAGAGAAGTTCACGTTTCTTACTTGCAGATCGCGGCGGAAGGTGGTCTGGCGTCGCTCATTTTCTATCTTTTGTTTTTCCGGCGGGGTTTCGTTAACCTCAAACAACTGCGAAAAAAGGCTGACCCTGAGGACAAAGAAACGCAACTGTTTGTGGGGGCATTGCACAGTTCCCTGGTCGGGTTCCTGATTGGATCGCTCTTCGCCCCGGAGGCGTATCAGTACTTCCCATATTTTGCGGTGGCGTATACGTCGGTGCTATTGGCCATCTCGAACGAGAAGGAGCAGGAGGCGGCGAGCCCGGCCGGGTCGTTCACGGAACCACCGCGGCGGGGAAGGTTTCGTAGTTCAAGTGCGCGGCTTCGCAGTTCAGGCGCGCCCGGTTCTCCGCTTCTACGCGGCAAGAGCCGGAATCTGTAGGGTCCAGTATGCAAACCAGAACTAATCGTTAATTAGTCGTTGAGATTCATCTGCATCGAAACGATTTCGCCGGCCGACTTCCGGAGACTGCTGGTAGCTCGCCGGAAGCGCCACATAGATGACCTTCTGGGAGGTCTAGTGTCTCGCTTGCAAGACAATCCTGTTCGAGCATCGCGGCAGCCGCTGCTGCTTTTATTGTTCGTGCTGGCTTTCTGCAGCCGCCTGGTCTTTCTGCATGCAGCGGGCAACAACACCACCGATGCCTGGTCGCGCTATCACTATGCCGTGCTTTGGCTGCAGCATCCGCTCAGCTTGCCGCAGGCAAGTGCCACCGATGCGTGGCTGCCTCTGCATTTCTGGTTGCTCGGAGCCGCGCAGTGGCTAACGAGATCGGATGTAGGTGTGCGCGTGTTTACGGCAGTGCTTGGGGCATTGACGGTTCTGTTCTTTTGGAGCATCGTCGCCCGCAGCTTTGACCGCCGGAATGCTTTGGCCTCCGCGCTCGTGCTTGCTTTCTTCGGATTTCATATTGCTTTCAGTGTGACTACCAGTTCAGAGGCGCCGACGATTTTCCTGATCGCAGCGGGAATCTACGGATGGGCGCGCTTCGCTTCAGGCGCTGATTGGAAGTGGGCGCTTTTCTCGGCAGTCATGTTCGGCGCAGCAAGTCTTTGCCGGTTCGAGGCGTGGCTCTGCGCTCCGGTGCTCGGACTCATGCTGCTCGATGCCGAGCCAAATGCAATTCCCGCGCAGTCACGACTGCGACCGCTGGGGCGCGCTGCCGGGTTTGCTCTGCTCGGGTCGGCGGCTGCAATTGGCTGGCTGATTTTCAGCTTTATCAAGTGGGGAGACGCGCTCGAACTTCCACATCGCACGATGTCGCTCAATCTGCATTTTCGGGCTGCGGTCCTGCACCATTCCTTGATGTTCCGCTTGCTCGAGGTTCCGGCTTCTTTGCTGATTACACTCAGCCCTCTGATAGTGGTGCTGGCGTGTATCGGCTTGTTCCGCGTTTTCGCGCGAGCGATGCGGCCGGCTCGGGGCCTCGCAGTACTCACGTTAGTGTTGTTTGCGTTTAACTACTGGAACTCCATGCGCTACGAAGCCACGCAGGCGCGCTATACGCTGATGTACAGCTGGCTCCTCATCCCATTCGCATTCGAAGGATTGCGCTGGCTGGGGGAGCGATGGCCACGCCTGAACTCGCGTGCGGCCTACTCTACCGTGGTGATTCTTTTTGTCCTGTGGCAGGCCGGAATCGTGGCGGGTGCTACGTACGGCCCTCCCAAGATTGCGGATCGATTGTCCCAGATGTCGCCGACGGTCCCGCCGCACCACGAAATGCGGGAACTGACCCAGTGGCTTTTGAAGAACCATCCCTCCGGACCGGCGATCCTCGACGATTTCAACTGGGAGTCGCCCGCTGTGCTTCGAAGCACACAGTGGAAATCTTCTGAAACATTTGAAGTCACGGCCGAACACTACAAGAACCCGCAGCTTCTGAAGCAGGAGCTGGAAGATTTCGTGCGGAGCCGCCATCCCGATCTTCTGGTGGTGTCTCCTTATGGTCCGATTGGAAGCTTATGGTCCGTGGGTGATCGCGAGCAATTCGAAGTTGAAGATCTGGGCATGCAGCTTCAGAGGAAATGGAAGGGCGAGCACTGGCGGATCTACGCCGTCACGTACCGAAAATAGATGTTCCTGCGCGGATGTTCCTGCACGAAGGATTGCCTGCTCTACCTCCGCACGCCCTGGCCAACGCAGCGTAGCGTTTTGGTTTACCCTGATCATGCGGTCGATTCGCGAAGAAAATCTATTATGTCTACGAACTTCAGGATACTTGCTCGATCGACGGAAAAGAGCTCTCAAGACTCGAGTTCCAACAGCGCGCGTCAGAGCGACCGATCTCCATTATTCGTAATTCCGTGTCTGCTTATTCTCGGCTTGTTTTTGAGCAGCCTGGGTTGGGCGCAACCTGCGAAGAAAGACGCTACATCTCCATCAAGCCCCTCGCCGTCCACCAATTGTCCGGACGTGTATTGTGCCGACACCAGCCGAACGTTCCGTCCCGAGAGCGCTATTGCGCCACCCGCCGTCAACAAGGTTTTTCGCGATCCGGAGTTTGGTTCGCGCATGGTCCGCGTGACCGATGAAATGGGAATCGCCGGCAATCTCCCAGGATTCAGTTTCAGCAGCAACTCTTCCGCAGAAATTAACGAGTGGGGGAAGTTCAATCCGTCGTTGGGACCAAACGGCGGGTACTACTTCTACGTTGGGACAAGCGGCGGAGGAGCCGTCTTATTCTCCTTGGACCCTGCGACCATGCAGGTCACGTCTCGCTGCAACGGGTTACCCCACTGTCGTTTGCCCTCTGGCGGCAGCTTTAGCTACGTCGATCCAAACGTGATCTATGGGCACTTCGACTCCAACAGCGCGATTAACAGTTACAACGTTGCCACAGGCAAACAGACGACCATCTACGATCTGCGGAAGTGTCCTGACTTGCCGAGCGATCTTTCCGGGTACCGGGGCGCGATAGCGAACAGCGGCGACGATACCAAGTTTTCCGATTATTCTGGCGGAAAGATGCAAGGTTGGGGGACTTTGGTCACCTACTACGACCGCACCACGGATCACTGCTACTGGTATGACACGGCGACGGGCATGGTGGGCGGCTCGGGCATGACGCCAACACGCGCGAGTGTAGGCGTGCTTGCCGCGCCTCCTGCGGCGCGTCTCAGCGCGACTTCCGGGAACCTGCCTGCCGGCGATTACTATGTGCAGCTGAGCGTAAGTACTGTTATGCATCCCGACCCAGGCGAGACATTCCCTTCTCCCGAGTCGCATATTCATCTGGATTCGAACGGCGGAATCTCCGTCGCGCCTCCTGAAATTGACAATCGTTACGGCCTCCAACTCGCCGGGTACAACGTGTACATAGGACGATCCCCGGGGCAGGAGACACGCCAGGGTTCGATCAAGAATGTGGCTGAGCCTTACACTCAGTCGGGCGCGCTGGAAAAAGGCGCGGCCCCACCGAAGTCGACCACCGCCGGCTACGACATTCATAACGTGAGAGTGAGCCGCGACGGGAAGTACGTTCGAATCGGCCCGCAAAACGGGTGGTCTTTGATTTTCTGGGTGCCGGGTACAACCAATATTTCAGCGTGCTGGACGCGGGGCGAAGGTCACAACGGGGTCGCCAGCTTCTGCGGTGGACACAAGGTAATGGGTTACTCGCATATGATCAATGCGGGCGGACCCGGCAGCGACAGCAGCCTTCTGCTCCGGCCGCTGGCGGATCTCACGCACATTACGCAGCTTCTGCCGCCCGAGGTTAGCGTACCGGCGAGCATGGATTCGCACTGGTCCTGGAATAACGCGGATCCCAACGATTCGTCTCCAGTGTGTGGAGCTTACTCGCGGTCCAGCTTCAGATTGCAGGGAGACGGCACGCGAAACCCGGCGAGCAATCCCGTTTTGTCGGTAAGGCAGGCTTGGGATCGAGAAATTGTGTGTGTCGCGACTTCCGGGAAACCCAAGGTGTGGCGTTTTGCCCATCATCACGCGACGGGCGCGTGTAATGCCGGGGCCAAGGATGGTTCGTGCTTCGGCGCCATTGCGATCGGCGATGTCTCGCAGGATGGAAAATTTTTCCTGTTCAGCAGCGACTGGGACTGGAGCCTGGGCAGCGACCCCCATAACCCCGGTTGCCCTACCAGCGGACGATGCCGCGTGGATGCTTTTATCGTGGAACTGAAATAGAACGAGGCACGACTGCTCTCGGCGAATTAGAGAACGAATCTTCTGCACGACGGTGCGCGATTGCTCATCCGCCGACAGATTTTTCCGGTACAGATTTTCCCGGCGCAGATTTTTCCGGGCGCGCAGCCTGTACGAAGGCCTTCAGTCTGGAGAGCCGGGGGCGCAGCGAAAATCGGGTGGCGTGCAGTGCGCGAGGCCAGAGTCCACGGTTGAAGATGCACTGGTAGCTTCTCTTCCGCACATCCTGGGTCCATTCCATTTTCCAGTCTTCGCGGATTCCCATCACGTATTCGGAAATCCCGCGCTCGGAACAGTCCTGCAGAATGGCTTTGACGATGAGATGTCCGGGAGCATAATCGCGGTAGTTTTCGTCGTAGGTGCTCTTTGCCGCCCAGTAACGGCCGCGGTAGGTGAAGCCGATGTGGGCGGCGATGGCTTTGCCGTCAAGTTCCAGTGTGTACAGGCAGAGATGTCCGGACTTCTCAGCCTCTCGCGTGACTTCATCGAAAAACTGGTGGCTGCGAGGATCGGAAATGATCGCGCTTTTTTCTTTGCCCTTCCAGCCGGCGGCTTCCATGTCGTAGAAGCGCTGCAAGTCTCTCGCGCCATCTTTCTCGGTGCGTAACAACCGAACCGAGCCCAGCGCCGCGAGTTTGGTCTCCCGTTGGCGAACCTTGGAGCGCAACTTGGGATGGCGGGGATATTTCTCCAGATCTTTTTTCGCAGTCGGCCCCTGGGGAATGGCGAAGAAGGCAATCAGGGGGATGGTCCAGTTCCCGGTTCGATGAGCGTCTTTTTCGGCGAGGGCGGAGAGCCGTTCGATGGCGGCGCCTTCGAAGACCGAGGGCAGTTCCAGAACATCCCAACCCTTCTTCGCTTTGAGAGCCTTCCAGATCAGGGCAATGGCAGCATCTTGCTCCGAATCAGGTTGCTCAGAATCGGTGGCCGCGCAGGGGATATCGACGCCGACGCCGACGGTCGTGAGGGGCGCGCGCAGCTTGCGCGCCGGGAGGCCGGCAAACTTTCCACGTTCCTGGACCAGGGGCAGAAGCGCGCAAAGACTTCCGCGCTGTCGCACGGTCACGATGACCACCTTCGCCTGTGGCGAATAGGCGCGCAAGGCTGCCAAAATCCATTCCGGACGCCAATACGGAGAATCATTCTGGACGCGGTCGAGAAATTCTCGCCACTCATCGCCCAGTTGGGCGAACAGCTCCAGTCCTCCGGTCAACGTCTCTACGGTCAGGTCGGCCATTTTGATCCTGATACTGCTTGGTCCTAGTATTGCTTGATCCCGATGTTGATCCTAACATCGCGCGTTTTTCCGCCGGGCCCGTGGCAGCTGATCTTCCGACGCATGCCCGTAGAGGCGCTGCCAGGGAGACGGTACTGACGCGGCGATTGTCGACACTGTGCAAGATATTTCATCCTCTCGGCCCAGATAGCCCCCCATGGTGGGCATTTGCTGTTGAAATGAAGGAATTTGCTGCGATCTCTGTGGCATTCAAGCTGCTAGCTTGATACATTGTTGGCGAAGTTTATGAGCTGGCTCCCACGTATGCTTTCCCCTGGGCATCAGGAAATAACCCCAAATTAGGTCGTGAATTGTGCTGTGGAGGAACCCTTCGATGCGGTCCGTGTCTTATCGTGTTGGTCTCAACTTAGGCCCTGCAGGACGGGCTTGTGCGTTCTCCCTTGGAGTGTGCCTGGTTCTGGCTTCTTCGGCAATGGGCCAGGTTCAGGTGCTCACCGAGCACAACGATGGGTTCCGCGACGGAGCGAATACAAATGAGACGGTGCTGACGCCGGCCAATGTCAACTTCTCGACGTTTGGGAAACTGTCGACGCTGGGTGTGGACGGCTTCATTGTGGGCCAGCCTTTGTACTTGCCAGGAGTGCAGTTTCCGGACGGCACCATGCACAACGTGACCTATGTGGCTACGCAACACGACAGCGTCTTCGCTTTTGACGCCGACCAGGACCTGCCCCCGTTGTGGACGACGAGCTATATCAATCCGGCGGCGGGAATCACGAGTGTTCCGATCAGCGCGTTTGGTTGCCCGGGAACCGATTTCCTCGAAATAGGAATCATGAGCACGCCCGTGATTGATCCGGTCCAGGGCACGATCTACGTGCTTGCCAAAACGGAAGAAAACGGAGCCTTCGTTTTCCGGCTGCACGGGTTGAGCCTAACCACGGGGCAGGATGTGATTGCGCCGGCGGTGATCAGCGCATCAGCGACCACGACTACAGGAACTTTGCAGTTCAATCCCGCGATCGAGATGCAGCGCCCAGCCCTGACGCTGGCCAATGGGACGATCTATGTGGGCTTTGGCAGCAACGGATGCGACAGCTACGCGTACCACGGTTGGCTGCTGGCCTACGATGAAAAGACCTTCGACCAGGTCGGAACGTTCCTGACCACACCCAACGGGAAGGACGGGGCGATCTGGCAGTCTGGCGGAGGTCCTGCCGTGGATACAGATGGAACGATTTTCCTGGCGACCGGCAACGGCACCTTCGACGCCAGTTCGGGCGGGCTCGATTACGGGGACACCATGCTCCATCTGAGCCCGGCGAGCATCAGCAGCAGCGGCCTGAACGTTCTGGATTATTTCACTCCCTACAACGAGCTGGCCCTCGCCCAAGACGACAAGGATCTGGGCTCGGGGGGCGTTACGCTGCTTCCCCGGCAGAGCGGCCCGCACAAGAACGAAATGGTGGGCGGAGGAAAAGGAGGGACTCTCTACCTGGTAGACCGGGGCGACATGGGCGGGTATAACCCAACGGCCGACACCCAGATTGTCCAATCCATCGTTGGCGCCGCGAAGGGGCTGACCGAGGTGCCCGCCTATTGGAACGGGTTTGTGTACGTTGCCGGCTGGAACAACTACATCAAAGCGTACTCTCTTACGAACGGACTATTGTCGACCCAGCCGGTTTCGCAGACGCCGAATATTTTCAACATTGATAGTCCGGGTTCGGTGTCCGTAACCTCCAATAGCCAGTTGGGTAACGGAATTCTCTGGGCGATGCTGCATAGCGGCAACGTTGCGGCCTTGTTTGCCTACGATGCCACGAATCTAGCCACCGAGCTTTATAGTTCCAAAACCGCGAAACTGTCGCGTGACACCCTGGGAGGCATCGCCCATTTCACCACGCCCACCATAGCAGACGGGAGAGTCTATATTGGCGGACTAAAAGCGCTCACAGTGTATGGGCTGCTTCCAATACTTTCGCCGGCCGCGGGGAACAACCAGTCTGTTTACGCTGGAACCACGCTGACGTTTCAGGCAGGGGCGAACGATGCGTACCAGGGAAAACCGGTACCCAACATTTCCGTCACCTGCAAGGACGGAGGAGTGGGTGGGACCTTCACTAGCGGAACTGTCGTCACGAACAGCGAAGGAGAAGCTCCCTTCAGTTACACGGTGCCCCACAAAGGCCAGAACATCACCATCACCTGCACCAACCCGGGAACGACGATCGCTACCTTCTCGGAAACCGTGGTGAACGGTCCGGCAACGCGGGCCCTGATTGAATCGGGGAATAATCAAACGGGAGCGGTCTCGACCCAATTGCCCGTCGCGTTGTCGGTGCAGATCTACGATCAGTACAACTTCGGAGTTTCCGGAGTAGTCGTAACGTGGAGCGACGGGGGAGCCGGGGGAGTGTTCTCCGCGCCAACATCGACCACGAGCAGCGTGGGAAAGGACAGCACTTTCTACACAACCCCCGCTACAACTGGAACGTACTACATCACCGCGACCACGCCGGGAGTCACACCGGCAAAGTTCAAGGTCACGGTAAAGTGAGCGTGGCTGTTGGCCCGAGCGGGCAATTAGCGCGACGGGTTTTGGCTGGGCACGGATTTTCGGCGGGACGAGCGCTGGTCTCAACCTTGCTCGTGACCTCGAGCTTGGTCGCGGCAATATTCGTCCTCCCGGTGGTGAACGGTCAGACCCAGCCTGAGGAAAACAGCCAGACTAAACCGAAGACTGAACGTGCTTCAACTTACCGGTTAGTGGAACTCCCTCTCTGCCCCTTCGCAATCAGCGACACCGGATGGGTGACCGGCAACACTGCTGATCACACCGCAGCCCGATGGAGTTCGCAGTCCGGCCTGGAACATATTTCTCTGCCTCCCGAATTTGTTCTATCCGAGGGAACTGGCATCAACTCCGAAGGCGATGCGGTCGGAGTTGCGTTCACGGCAGACTCCAGCCGCAGCGTTGCATTCTTATTTCGGCAGGGCAAGACTTCCCTGCTGCCGGGCGAGCAATCGCGCGCCGACGGAATCAATGATGCGGGTGAGATTGTCGGCCAGTCCAAGCCCCCCGGGGAGAAAGCCGTGGGCCCGGTGCAGTGGAAGAACGACACGCTGCTTGATCTGAAAATTTGTTGCGCGGGAAAAGCCAAACGCATCAACGCGAACAACCAGATCATCGGAGACACCTACGATCTGCAGGGGCGCTATCACGCGTTTCTGTGGGACGCGGAACATGGGTCCCGGCTGCTCTCGACCGGCGGCGAAGATTACAGTTCGGCGCTTGCTCTCAACCAGCGCGGCGAGGTTGTGGTCCGCGCGGTTCCCGGTGGTTTGTTCTTATACTCCGACGGCAAGTTTCATCCCATTGACGCTGCCCACGCCGCGCCGCGAGGTCTGAACAAAGACGAAGCGGTGGTGGGA
Source organism: uncultured Acidobacteriaceae bacterium (assembly GCA_963846245.1). Lineage (GTDB taxonomy): Bacteria > Acidobacteriota > Terriglobia > Terriglobales > Acidobacteriaceae > Sulfotelmatobacter. Next base: position 583,363 of record CAWJVI010000004.1, read on the forward strand.
TCGTTCGGTCCACAGCCCGAGGGGCAACGAGCCTTCGTCTGGGACAAGACCCATGGCCTGCGCGATCTGAATGCGCTCATCGGCGCGAATTCTGGATGGACGCTGGAAGTGGCCACCAGCATCAACGATCGCGGCGAGATCGTGGGATGGGGCGATCACGCCGAAAAGGAAAATGTCGGCTTTCTGCTGGTGCCCATGGGAAAAGGGAGGATTCCAGCGAGCAAGAGCTCCGCTGCGGCACCGGACCCAACGCCCGCAAGATGATGACTTATTTCCGCAAGCTCATTACCTTTGCCCGTCCTGCAAACCCAGTTCAGAGTCGCTGCCGGTAGTAGGCAATTCCATCCAGATATTTTGCGATCTGCTCGGGGCTGGATTTCCGCGCCATGCCGATGCGCGGCAACTGATAACGATCGCTGGAATTGCTGACCATGCCGAATTGCGCAATGACCGAGCAATCGTATCCGGCATCCGCTACCTGCCGAACCTGGCTTGGGCGGAAATCGCCGGGCATTCCGTTTGGAAAGCAAAACGAGCGGACCTTGCGACCGATGCCCTCTTCGATTTGAGCCCGCGAGCGCGTGAGCTCCTCAAACGATTCTTCGTCTGTGACGCTGGAAAGAATGGGATGAGTCACCGTATGGGAACCGATCTCCATCAGTCCGGAGTCCGCCATTTCCCGAAGCTCGCTCCAGGAACAAGGCGAGTATTTTGCCGGCGCGGTCTTTGGAATGGAAATCGCCGCGCCCACGCTCTTATCCAAACTGCTGGCCATCGCTTGAATCCGTGCGTTTCGCTCTTCCGGCCTCATTCGATTTAGCAAGCGAAAAACGTCATCGAGTTTGCCGGGTGCAAGCTCATCGGGAGGCCTGGACTGCTCACTCAGCCAGAGGACCTTGTCGGTCCAGATCCAGTCTTCTCCGCGGATGAATGAACTCACCACAAAGAAAGTCGCCGGAAATTTAAATTCTTTCATCAGCGGAAACAGAAATTCGTAACAGTTGCGCCGGCCGTCGTCGATCGTAAGGGCCACGGTGCACCGTTCGAACTTGCGCCCGGAGGCCAGCCGCTCAGCCAGATCCAACAGGGGTACAACCTGAAAATGTCGACGCAGATATTCGAATTGGCGGCGGATGCCTTCCACATTCAGTGCATCGGGGTCGGTCCCGTTCGGGCCGCAGAAGTTGTGGTACATCACAATCCGCGCCATGTCCGCGGATATGGCGCGCGAGAGAGAGAACACGCCGCAGCTCTGCAGCGCACGGAGCGCCAGCTTACTCACGCAGCGCTCCGAAGACGCGCGCCCGCGAACTTATGGATTAAGTGAGCGACCGAATAGCGGCCCTGGACGGCGGTTTCGAGGGAAATCCCGGCGGCAGATTGACACATTCCACGCGATGATATCATCGTCCCGGTCACTTATTTGACCCTGGATTTGATCCTGTTCGAGGTTTTTCGAATCGAATGCCGAACCTGAAGAAGCAACTGGCAGCCTATGCCCGTGTCGTCACCAAGCGCCAGCCCGCGGCACGGGGACTAACCGTTTTCCCGGATGATACATTCCTCGTTTCCTTTCCCCGATCCGGGAACACGTGGACGCGTTTTCTGGTCTGCAATCTGATCAATCCGGATGATCCGGTTAATTTCGCGCAACTGGAATCGCGCATCCCCGAGATTTACGATGTGACCGACCGGAATCTGCGAGCGTTCCCGCGCCCGCGCATTATCAAGAGCCACGAGTGCTTCGACCCGCGTTACAAGAAAATCATCTATATTGTGCGCGATCCCCGCGACGTGTTGATCTCGTACTATGAATTTCAACTCAAGCGCCGGGTCATCTCCGATGAGTTAAGTCTGGAGGAGTTCGTGCCCCGCTTCATGGAATCCGAAATCGAGCCGAAGACCGGCTCCTGGCGGGATCATGTGGTGAGCTGGACGGCCACGCGCGGCGGTCAGAAGAACTTTCTGCTGCTGCGCTACGAGGACATGCTCGCCGACACCAAAAAAGAGAGCACAAAGATCGCCGCGTTTCTTGGCCTCGATTCGAGCCCCGAACGCATCGCCCGCGCAGTGGCGCTGAGTTCCGCGGACCGCATGCGCAAGCTTGAAAAGGAACAGTCGCGCCAATGGAAGGAAACTAAGAAGACGCGGCAGGATAAACCGTTCGTTCGGAAAGCGGCATCGGGCGGGTGGAAATCTATCCTGTCGGAGAAATCGGTCACCCAGCTCGAGTCGGCATGGGGAGACGTCATGCGCGCGGCGGGTTACAGATTGGTAACTGCGGGTGAAGCGGGAGCTGATTAAACCTTGCGACAGTTTACTTTTGAGTTATTGGATTGTAAATGCATAACCCTCGAGCCATTAACCTCCAAGTTAATTGCAGAGTTCAATATCCGCGTCGTCAACCTTTTTTTCCCAACCATGCCTTTGAGGCTCGCCCACGCTCCGGCCGGCAAATGGCCGCGCAGCCAGCGCTTGGCGTTCGCACTTTCGTTCTTCAGAAATAGCTGCCCGCTTCCCCGGCTCCAGGGACGCGCGAAGTGCAAGTTGAGATAATTCTTCACCTCGGCGCCCCAGCGCATCTTCGACTCGTCGGTGCCGCCGAGAAAGTCGTAGCGGCGAACGCCGTCGGCAATCAGTTGTTTCAGTACCTGGCTGCGCAGAACGTAGCCGACACTGTCAGCCGCATAGTCGGGATCGAAAGCCTTCCTGCAGTGAAAAAACGGTGGTGCCATGCCGCAATCCAAACTGCGCGGCCACAACTTTCCCTTGCAGTTCGAGCACCCAAAACTCCAGACTGACGGCGCGCCAACAGAAGCCGCGCCAGTTCGCCATAAAACTGGCGGCGGGCCGGAGAATGCAAAGTTCCCGGCAAACCTCGCAACCGCCAGTGCTTGCCGTGCAGTTCGTAAAGCGCTTGCAGAAGCGAGTCGAACTCGCTCTCCTGCATCGCAACGGCGAATTCGAACCTCATACTTTTTCTCCAGCCGCCGGGTTCGCAGCCCAATCTTGCCGCGCTCTTTGCTCGATATTCTCTTCAGGTGCAACTCCCAGGTTTCCGCCAACTCCGACACCGTCTGCGGCTGCATCGAAGTGAAATAATTCCACTTGCGCTGCGCCAAATCTTGAAGCGAGCAAGGTCCCAGCCGCGAGTGGGAAGGAAGAGTATTCAATTCGCAAACATCCCAAGGCTTTGCGTTCTGTTGCATCCAGTCGAGCAGTCCCTGGCTGAAAGCAGCTCTCCCATCCCGGCCGCACCGGCAGGTCGAGGTTGTCGGAATCGTGGCTGCCGTCGCCCATCAGCCGCAACAGGCGCAACGGAGACTGGAAACGCTTTGCGCGGGGTCAGCGCCATCGGCGCCAGGCCCACCAGTGTCGAAGAAGCGTCGCGAAAGGCAAGCACCAGCAGCCGGTCCGCGCCCCCGAATGCTCGCCACCACGGGACGAGCCATTCATAGCGTCGAAAATGTGGTGGAGAATGGGTACTCACTCAGCAGCGCGTCCCACTCCGGCCGCAAATGCATCGAGACTCTCCAGACTCGAGTGAACGCTGATTGTGAGGTTCTGGTCCGAAGCCATCCCGATGATTTTCCTGGTTGACTGGAAACGAGGCCACGACTGTCGGGTGCTCAGTCAACAACTTGGTTGACAACGTTGAGATTTTCGGCAGAGCAGCCGCCTGTCGCCGGCCGCTGAAATCCTATCATCCCCCAAAACGCGCCCAAACCAGCTTTGCGGATTCCATCACCCAGATCTTTGCCGACTGGCGGTGCCGCCACCAAGGCTGCTGAAACTCCGGGTCGGGCACGCCTTCGATCCATAGTCGAACTCGGGTCGTGCTCAGTCATTCTTCTCCAAAGCATCCCGCCCGGCGCGTGTGATAGTCCGAGGTCACGATTACGATCGACTGCCAGTGATGCTCGTGGATGCAAGGGCGAAGAGCCTGAGCCTCCTGCAGCGTGGAGTTCACCTCGCCACCAGTCTCGCAAAATCGACGCGAGCGGCCAGATCGCCACCGTAGTTCCGTTCCAGATAGGCGCGGGCAACCGGCGGGATCGCCTGGCCCCAGAAAGATTCCTTCGGAACGCTCAGCAAGACCCGGTCGGCAACGCCGCGCTGCAACAGATTGATCGCTCCCGGCGATGCGGGCTTTTTCCGCGGCAACCGAACCCTGAAGCACGATCGCTGCATCTACATGCCCCGGCGCCGGTTCGCTGGCGATCAAGAGGTCGCTGCCCCAGCGCATCAAGGCAAAGCGCAATGACGACTGCGGCGGCAAGGAGCCACCGACAGTACGGGACGGAACAAGGGCCTGGCCGGCGAGCGCATCCGAAGTGGCTCCGCAAATACCGCTCACACGTACGCACGCGGACCGTGCATAGCGATCATCCATAGCGAACATGGCTGCGCAAGCCGCGCCCCGGTATGACGAAAGTGTCCCGATTCTAGCACGCAGCCCGCGGCGTTATCTGGACATCGGCTGCGCTATATGCCAACCTGAAAACAGTACCTGTGGAGAGAACACCCAGCAAGCGATCCAGCCGGCTTTTTCGCCGACCAGCCAGAGATCGACCAAAGATCGGACCGAAGTGAAATGAGTTTAAAGACCCGGGCCCTGAAGAATGTTGCGTCGAGCTGGGGAGGCCTGGCGGTCAACATCGCCGTCGGTTTTTTTCTTTCTCCTTTATCTTGCATCATCTCGGCGATGATGCCTTCGGCTTGTGGATTCTGATCTTCTCGTTAACTGGTTACTACGGGATTTTCGACTTCGGGATCCGCTCTTCGCTCGTGCGTTATGTTTCAAAGTTTCAGGCGACTGGAGACAAAGACCAGCTGCTCCGGCTCGTCAACACCAGCCTGTTTCACTCTACAGCTGTCTCGGTTTGATCTTGATGGTGCCGACGATATTGGGCAGCTTCTACGTGGACAGGTTCTTCCACATTCCCGCGCAGTTTTCTCCATGATGCCCGAATCCTGCTTCTGATGGTCGGACTGCATCGCCTTGGGTTTTCCTCTGGGAATCTCCGGCGGCATCCTGGAGGGACTGCAAAGGTTTTATCTGATGAACTGGACCAACATTGTCACGAACGTTGGTCCGGGCCGTTCTGATCATCTATGTTCTCTGCATCGCGGCTTTGGACTGCTCAGCGTGGCTTTCATCACCGTGTCGATGCCGTTGGTCACTGTCGCCATTCGGGCAGCGATTGCGCAGCGATTGGTGACCATTCCTTATGGCTGGCGATACGTGGACCGCGAATCGTTGCGGCAGGTCGCCAACTACGGATCGGTCACTTTCATGATCATCGTGGCGGCCCGGCTTGCGGTTTCAAGTCCGACGCGGTCATCATCGGAACTTTCCTTTCCGCGGCGGCCATCACCCGTTTTTCCATTGGAGCGCGCCTGGTCGATTATGCCGGAGAAGTGGTGAGCAGCATGGCGCAGATTTTCACCCCCATGTCCAGCCAGTTCCATGCGACCGGGGATTACGACCGGTTGCGCAAGATTTTCGTTTCCGGAAACCGGGCTTGCGCTCTCGTCATGTTTCCCATCGACGGTTGCTTTGGTCGTGATGGGCAAATCGGTAATCGAGGCCTGGGTAGGACCGCGTTATATCTCCAGTTACATCATCCTTCTGATTGTCCTGATCCCGTCGACGCTCTACAAGGCTCAGACCACCTCCAACCGAATTCTGTTTGGTATGAGCATGCACAAGGCGTTGGCGACCGTGGTCCTGATCGAAGGCGTGTCCAACATCATCCTCAGCGTCGCCTTGGTCCGACCGCTGGGAATCATCGGAGACACGATCGGTACCGCCATTCCGTTATTCTGTACCGCGGTATTTTTTCTGCCCCGTCATTTGTGCCGCAAGCTCGAAGTTCCGATTCTCAAGTTCGTCACGGAGACTTATTCCTATCCGCTTCTCTTTTGCATCCCGATGGCGGCCGTGCTGCTCCTCATGCAGCGCTCTTTCTATGCGCATCGTTACCCTCAACTCGTCGTCAATCTGTTCGCGGGCGGGGCTACGTACGCCGTGGGAGTCCTCTGGTTCTTCTTCACGCGCGAATCCGTCGGGATCGAGTTACGAGGCAAAGTGGCCCGCTATTTCGTACAAACTGACGAAAATTGATGCTTTTGAGGCGCACGAAGCCCAGGCCACAATGGAAGGATCTGAGGTCCGCGCCGCAAACTTTTTCACTGTGGAAGCGCGGACCGTGATTCTTGCCCCAATATCTGCCATATGTATCTCATTCTAAATAGCTTATAATCGATACTGAAGGTCGCGAAGGCCTGCAAATTGCACCCGTACTCCCTGCCAAAGCTCAAAATGACTTCCGCCTATTCTGACATTCTCGTCCGCATCGAGGCCGCAGTGGAAGCGGCGCGCCAGGTGTTCGACCGCTTCACTCCCGGGGAAGTGGAAACCGAGTTCAAAGCCGGCCACGATCCGGTTACGGCCGCCGACCGCGCCGTGGACGCAGTGCTGCGCCGGAATCTGTTGCGCGAAGGTGAAGGCTGGCTTTCCGAGGAGACCATCGACGATTTCTCGCGTCTCGACAAAACGCGTGTTTGGGTCGTCGATCCTCTGGATGGAACGCGAGAGTTCGTCAAGGGGATACCTGAGTTCTGTGTTTCCATTGGATTTGTGGAGAATGGAAGAGCCGTGGCGGGGGGAATCTACAATCCCGCAACGAAAGAGACGTTCCTGGGGTCGATCGACACGGGCGTGCTCTACAACGGCAAGCCTTCCCAACCGAGCGGCCGCACCAGCCTGGCCGGAGCGGTGGTGCTGGCCAGCCGCAGCGAAGTGAAGCGCGGCGAGTGGAAGCCGTTTGAGAACGCTCCGTTTGAGATTCGCGCGATGGGGTCCGTCGCCTACAAGCTGGCGCTGGTTTCCGCGGGCCTGGCTGATGTTACATTCACGCTTACGCCCAAGAATGAGTGGGACGTGGCAGCTGGCGCGGCTTTGGTGGAGAGCGCCGGGGGGTTCGTGAGCACTTTGGAAAACACGCCGCTGCGCTGCAACAACCGGGATCCGCTGATCTCGGGCTTGCTGGCTGGGGCACCGTGCTTGCGGGAGGAGCTTCTGGCGGTAGTCAGCGAGCATATTGCGCCAGCGACTTTGAAGCCCGCCCGACGCTGACGGCCATCTCTCTCGCAAGAAGCGTGGGTACACGGCGTTGATTCCGTAAGCGTTAGGGATGACAAGTTAGGAGCTAAGAGTGTTAGACTTTTTGGCACGCAAGCACCGAAGGGGCCGCGCGCATCTCCCGTCCACCGCAACAGGGGGACGGTCCAATGAAACGCCTACTGCTTCCAGATCGCGTGCAGGGAGTGGACTGTTGCCTGGGAATCCCGTAGCCGAACGTTCACAGATTTCAGTTGAAGCTTTGCTGCACTGTCCGGACTGCCATGTTTCGCTGGCGCGGCGGAGCGATTCCTACGCGTGTCCATCCTGCGGGCGCAGCTTTCCCGAGGTGCGGGGCATCGTTCGCTTTGTGGATGAGAGTAACTATGCGGATAGCTTTGGCTACCAATGGCGGCGCTTTGAGCGCACCCAATTGGACCGTGAGGGCAGAAGCCTTTCCGAAGAGGACTTCATCCGAAAGGTTCACGTCGGGCCGGAGGACTTCAAGGGCAAACTGGTTCTCGACGTGGGTTGCGGCATGGGCCGTTTCGCCGAGGTGGCCACCCGTTGGGGCGCCAGCGTGGTCGGAGTCGACCTGAGCGCAGCGGTAGAGGTCGCAAAGAAGAACCTGGCTGATCGCGATTTCGTGGGTTTCCAAGCCGACGTATTCTCTCTTCCCTTCCTGCCGGGGACGTTTGACTGCATTTACAGCATGGGAGTGCTCCATCACACCCCCGATTGCGAAAAGGCGGTCAAGACATTGGCGCAGTATTTGAAGCCGGGTGGAATGCTGGCGGTTTGGTTGTACAGCGGCTACAACAAGTGGTATCGGTTCAGCGATCAATATCGCAAGCTCACTCACCGCATGTCGACCCGGGCTTTGCATCGTTTCTTCAGTTTCGCGGTTCCGGTTCTCTACTGGCTGGATCGCGGACTTCGTGTCATCCCCGTCGCTGGAAGACCGATGGCAGGTCTGGTGCACCACGTCTTCCCCGTCAACCGGCATCCCGACCCGGAAGTGAGAGTTCTGGATACTTTGGATTGGTATTCGCCCAAATACCAATCCAAACATACGTACGAGCAGGTGTTCCGCTGGTTTGAGAGTTCTGGGCTGGAAGAGTTGAGTGTTGGAGAATCTCCGGTTGGCGTTCGAGGCCGGAAACCTCTGCGCGACCAGCCGCTGCCCAGCCGAGGAACGTAGCGACGTCTCGATACACTGGTCATTAATGTTAGTAACGCTATTAGTAATACCGTTAGTAACACCTGGATATACCCGAAACACACTTTCTCTCCGTGGACAACATTCTCGTAATTGGTGGACGACTGCGAAGCGCGGCCTTCCGTAAGCTGGAGGAATGGCAGTCGTCTGACCAGGCTCTGGTCATCGACCTTGATCCGGCGAAGAACGAGTCCCGGCGTTGCGTCGAATACATTTCCCCGCCTGAAGTATGTCCGCCTCACTTGCCCGCCATGTTGTTCAAGTCAGCCACGATCAAGGGAAACAAACTCTATACCTGCACCTCCACCGAAATTCTGGTGTATGAACTGCCCAGTTACCGGCTGGCGCACTACATCTCCCTGCCCTGTTTCAATGACCTCCATCACGCCTATCCTTCGCAGGCGGGAACGATTCTGGCGGCGGTGACAGGGCTCGATATGGTGGTGGAAGTCACAACGGAAGGAAAAGTTCTCCGGGAATGGAGCGTGATTGGCGAAGACACGTGGGCGAGATTCTCGCGCCAGACGGATTACCGGTTGGTTCCAACGACCAAGCCTCACCGCTCACATCCCAACCACGTGTTCGAGCTGAACGGTGAGATTTGGGTGACACGTTTCCAACAACAGGATGCCATTTGCCTGACCAAACCCGGCCCGCGCATCGAGCTCACCGTGACCCGGCCCCACGATGGCTATATTCTTGGCGACAAGATCTATTTCACTACCGTCGACGGATACGTCATCATCGCCGATCAAAAAACGCTCAAGGTGGAACAGACCATTAACCTCAACCAGATGAGCGGGCAGACGGGGCAGGTGCTGGGATGGTGCCGCGGCGTGCTGCCGCTGGACGAACGCCGCGTCTGGGTGGGGTTTACGCGAGTGCGTCCCACCAAGTTCGTGGAAAATGTTGCATGGATCAAACACGGCGGTTCCCGGCACAGGCCTTCGCACATTGCGCTCTATGACCTCGAGCGAAAGGCTTGTGAACTGGAAATTGCGTTGGAACCGCACGGCATGGGAATCGTGTTTAGTTTGCTTCCGACTCCCGAGCAGCCGATCCAACAGCCTCCGATCACTCAGGCTCCGATCGCTCCTCCATCGAGCAAGGGAGCGCGTTGATGTCCACCCCGTCTATCATCTTCCTGATGTATCACGAGCTGGAGGTTCCGGGCCGGACGCTTTGCAATTCCGAACCCGGCTACGCGCGGTACGTTTTGCCGGAGCGTGAGTTTCGGGAACAGATAGATTTCTTGAAGGCAAAGGGATACCGAGGGCTGAGCGTGGGCCAGGCTCTGGCTTTCCCTGAAGAATCGAACACTTCTACGGGTGCTGGCACGAACATCTGCGTCACTTTCGATGACGGTTCCGAGACCGATCTGCTGTCTGCCGCGCCCATCCTGCATCAGGCGGGCTTCGGCGCGACTTTCTACATCACGGCAGGATGGTTGGGAAAACCGGGACATCTTTCGGCACCGCAGCTCAAAGAACTCAGCGCGCAGGGCTTCGAAATTGGATGCCACTCCATGACTCATCCCATGCTCACTGATCTGGATGAATCCGGCTTGCAGCACGAGATAGCCGACGCGAAGTCGCAGCTGGAGCAGATTGTGGGTCAGCCAGTGGAGCACTTTTCGTGCCCCGGCGGCCGCTACGATGATCGCGTAGTGAGGATTGCCCGCGCTGCCGGATACCGGACGGTTGCCACCAGCCGCATCCGGGCCAACTCTCCCGATACAGATCTGTTTGCCCTGGGCCGCGTTGCCATTCTTCGCGGAACGCCAATTAAGGATTTTGCCGCGATCTGTTCGGGAGACGCGTTACGGCGTCTGCACGCGCAAGGCACGCTGCGCGATGCGGCCAAGCAACTGCTGGGCAATTCGTTTTATGATCGCGTCCGCGAGGTCTTGCTTGGCGGCCGAAGGACGCAATGAGGGCTCCGTTTGCGCGGCGAGGTAACGTAGACTTAGCTAAGCCGTGCGTGAAATTCGAGGAAGCTTTCGACCACAGGGAGCACAAAGGTCACGGGAATCAGCTTATGAGTGAAACCGCAGCAGCCAGTGGCTCAAGCCAGCAGGTAACGACGGACGCGGGCTCGGAACGGAGCCGCCGGCCGGTTTTTGTCATGGGCTGTCACCGCTCTGGAACGAACCTGCTTTACGACACTTTGCTGTCGGCCGGTGGCTTCGCCGTCTATCGCGGATATCTCCCTGTCTACAAAATTCTGATGCCGCGTTTTGGAGACCCCAGCAATCCGCGGAACCTCAGAAGAATCGTCGATACTTTCATGCGCAGTAAAGGTTTCACGTGCACGGACCTGGATGCCGCACAACTCTCGGGCAAGCTGATGGCGGAGTGCCGCACTGGCGGCGATTTTATCCGCATCGTGATGGATGAGGTGGCACGGCAACAGAGCGTGCAGCGCTGGGCAGTTTACGATCCTGATAATGTGCTGCACGTTCCGAGAATCAAGGCGGACCTTCCGGATGCGCTTTTCGTGCACATTATTCGCGACGGCCGCGACATCTCGCTCTCGCTGATGAAGATGGGCGAATTCAGGCCGTTCCCGTGGAGCCGCAAGGCGCGCGGGTTGCTGGAAACGGCCATCTACTGGGATTGGATGGTGCAAACCGGACGCCGTCACGGCCAGAAAATTCCTGCCGACTACATCGAGATTCGTTACGAAGATCTGGTGGGCGATCCGCGGCGCACGCTGGCGACTCTGGGACAGTTTTTGGATCACGATCTGGACTACGAGAGAATCCAGAGCACAAAGCTGGGACGACTGCGCGAGTCGAATTCCTCGTTCCGTGACGAAGCCGCTCAAACCCGCGAGAACCCGGTGAACCGCTGGAAGGAGCGATTGTCGAAGCAGGAAATCGCTGACCTTGAGGCGCTGATCGGCCCCAGCCTGGAAGAATCAGGCTACGCATTAACGACCTCCGCGGAGAAAGGTAGCGTAAGTTTGCGAAACCGATGGCTCGCGGCGGCCTATCCGCGTTTTCTGGCCGCCAAACTTTGGCTGAAGCTGCACACGCCGGTTGGGCGGTTCGCCAATGTTTCGTCGTTGGAGCTTTCGGAACCAGCTTCGGACTCGGCCTCCGGCACAGATTGACGGCCTCGTGAAGAATTGAAATGATGCACGAGAAATCAAACTTCCGCAAAGTCGGGCGATCGGGATAGATGGACTCCTCGATGGGCGCAATCGCTCCTCCTTCGGCCTCATTCCCGGAAGGCACATTTCACCACGTAGGCTTTGTGGTCGTCTCCATTCTTGGCTCCGTGCAGGGCTTTATCGATGTGCTGCAGGCGGAATGGGATGGCGTGATTTTTCACGATCCCAACCAGATGGCGCGAGTGACTTTCCTGCGTGGTAAGCACGCCGAGAGTCCGCGACTGGAACTGGTCGAGCCGGCGGCAGAAAATTCGCCGGTGGTTCCATTCCTGAAAAAAGGCGGAGGGTTGCACCATCTCTGTTATGAAGTGGAAAATCTGGAACAGCAGTTGGCATTCTGCCGTTCTCAGGGGTCACTCATCACACGCCCACCTCTTCCTGCCGTCGCTTTCGGCGGACGCCGCATCGCGTGGGTCTACACCAAGAACAAGCTCCTGCTGGAGTACTTGGAACGCGGAGAACTGAACGCTGAACAATGAACGCTGAACAATGAGCGATGAACAATGAGCTCGACACTTAGAACTCGAGACCTGCGCAAAGAGGCTGACGACCTGATCGCGTCCGGATCAGTGGAGTTGGCGGCTCTTCGTCTCGCTGAGTTGTGGCGCAACGAGAGCGGAGCGGGAGCCGCAGCCTTTGTGGTATCCCGTTACGAGAAGCTGCGAGAACAGCTTCCGCTGGCGCGTTATCGGCTGGCCATCCTGCGATCGTTTACTGTGGAACCGGCAGTGCCTCTTCTGCGTGCGGCGGCTTTTTCGTCTGGAATCGATTTGACAGTTCAGCTGGGCGACTTCAACGCTTATCCGCAAGAGATTCTCGACGAACAAAGCTCGCTCTATCGTTTTGCCCCGGACGGTGTAATACTCGCGGCTCGGACGGCAGATGTTGCCCCTGATCTGTGGAACCAGTATCCCGATCTCTCGCAGGCCGCGGTTGCGGAGGCGGTGCAGCGAGTCTCAAAAAGTTTCGAGCAGTGGATCGCGGCTTTCCGCAAACGAAGTTCCGCGGCGCTCATCGTGCATTCTCTGGAACAGCCGGCGCGGCCCAGTACGGGGTTGCTCGATGCGCAGTCAGGTTTCAGTGGGTCCGGTTTCAGTCAGTCTGGCGCGATTCAGCAGATCAATCAGGAGCTGCGCAAAACCGTTGCTGCGCATCGTGGCATTTACCTGCTGGACTATGACGCGCTGGTAGCGCGCCACGGCCGCCTGCGCTGGCATGACGAGCGCAAATGGCTGACTGCCCGAATGCCGATCGCGGCCGACCAACTCATTCACTTGTCGCGCGAGTGGCTGCGGTTCGCGGTGCCACTCGCCGGAAAGAGTGCCAAGGTGCTGGTGGTCGACCTCGACAACACGCTGTGGGGCGGCGTGATTGGCGAAGATGGCATGGCCGGAATTCAGATCGGCGCGGAATATCCCGGCGCCGGCTACCAGGCCTTGCAGCGCGCCTTGTTGGATTTGGCGCGGCGAGGCATTCTGCTCGCGATCTGCAGCAAGAACAACCTCGACGACGCGCTGGAAGCGCTGCAGAACCATCCGGGCATGCTGGTCCGGCCGAGTCACTTCGCGGCCATGCGCATCAACTGGCATGACAAAGCGCTGAACCTGCGTGAGATCGCCTCTGAACTCAATGTAGGAGTGGACGCGCTCGCTTTCCTCGACGACAACCCCATGGAGCGCGAACAGGTGCGCGCGGCGCTTCCTCAAGTCAACGTTATCGATCTGCCGGCGGACCCGCTTGACTATGCAGCCACGGTCCGGGATGCTCCGGCATTCCAGCGATTGGTGCTTTCCGACGAAGATCAACAGCGCACCGAGCTCTACGCCGCCCAGCGGGAGCGCGCGCAGGCACAGCAGAGTTTTCAAAGCAAAGAAGATTTTTTTCGCTATCTTGAACTCGAAGCGGAAATCGCTCCGGTAGAACCCGCGACGTTAGCCCGAGTGGCCCAGCTCACGCAAAAAACCAATCAGTTCAACCTGACAACTCGCCGTCGTACCGAGCAACAGATTGCGGGATTGGCCGCGCGCGCGGACGCGCAGGTGCTGACCATCCGTCTGCGCGACCGTTTCGGCGATCACGGACTGGTCGGGATTGCCATTACCCGCGACGAATCTGAAACCTGCGAGATTGACACCTTCCTGCTCAGTTGCCGCGTAATCGGCAGAACGGTTGAAACCGCGTTCCTGTCCCATGTGGCGAGCGGGGCTGCAAGCCGCGGTTGCCGGCAACTCACCGGCTGGTTCTTGCCGACCAAAAAGAATGCACCGGCGCGCGACTTCTATGCCCAGCACGGCTTTCAGCTGGAAAAACAGAACGGGGAAGGCAGTTTCTGGACTCTCGATCTGCGGCAACAGACCATCGCCATGCCAGAGTGGATTCGATTGAAAATCAACGAAGGAGCACGCGTTTGACGTTCACCATTTTCGAACAAGTTCAAGGGATCGCCTCCGATCTTTTCGGCCTCCCCGCTGGCCAAATCACGCGCGAGTCTTCGACGGAATCCATTGAAGCCTGGGATTCAACGCAGCACCTGAATTTTGTGCTCGCGCTGGAAGAAAAATTTAACATCCAGTTCTCTCCCGAAGAAATGGAGCAAATGCGAAACATCGGGAGCACGGTGAAACTGGTCGAGAACAAACTACAGAGCCCGCGCTAGCAAAGTCTGTCATCGTTCCCGACCCTCCGCTGCCATGCCTATCGTCATCCAGCCATATCGCGCAGAGCACGAAGCTGCGGTGCAGGAATTTAATTTGCGGCTGAAAGCAGGAGGCGCGGACCCTGACCTGGTTTTTTTTCGTTCTGCCCAGCCGCGCTGGCTCCCGCACGTCGAAGGCAGCGACTTGTACCAGGAATTTTTCGTGGCGATGGACGATGGTGTGGTGCGTGGCGGCTACGCCCTCAAGCAGCAGAATTTTTCATTCGCAGATGGCTCCGTGCACAGGGTTGCGTACTATCACCATCCCCTTTCGGAAGGAATCGTCAACAAATCTTATGCGGTCGTGGGCAGCCTTTTGTTGAAGCATGCCATGAACCGTTCGCCGCTGCTCTATTGCCTCGGCATGGCTGGGTACGACCGCCCGTTGCCGAAGATGCTGGTGCGTCTGGGCTGGGCCCACTGTCTGGTCCCTTTTTATTTTAGCGTCGTGATGCCTTATCGTTTTCTGCGCGAAATGCAGGCGCTTCGCAGTTCCACCGCGCGCAGGCTGCTAATGGACTTTGCCGCCCTGTCAGGCACGGGCTGGGCAGCCTTGACGGCGCTGCGAAGCTGGCGAAGATTTCGCGCGCCTGCGATAAAGCCATTCACCGTGGAAAAAATCGAAGAGTTTTCCGGCTGGGTTGATCCGCTTTGGCAACAAAACAGATCCGCTTACGCGATGACCGCGGTACGCGACAGTGCGACCCTCCGCACCCTCTACGCCGCCAGCGACCAGCACTTCACGCGATTACGTATTCGCAGAAATGGAAACGATATCGGCTGGGCCGTGGTTGGGGAGCGTCGCAAAGACGAAAAATATGGAGCCATGCGGGTGGGTTCGATCGTCGATTGCTGGGCTTCGCCAGAAGATGCGTTGCCGGTGTTGCGCGCCGCCGCAGATACGCTGGAACAAAGCGGGCACGACCTGATTGTCTCGAACCAGAGCCATCACGAGTGGGGCAACGCTCTTAAGCAGTGTGGATTTTTGCAGGCGGATTCAAACTTTATTTTTGCCGCGTCAAAGGGCTTGGCCGCCCTTCTGCAGCCCTTCGAGAAGAATCAAAGTTTGCTGCATCTCACGCGCGCTGATGGCGACGGCCTGCCTCGCAACTTCTAACTGGCTATTCTCGCTAACGCAACTATTTTTCGGAGTGTGTCGTTTCCATCGCGAGGCTCGAGCCCTCGGTGACGAGTTCGTATCCGAGATTGCGCATCAGGTGGCCCCAGTGCTTCTCGATATACACGACCGTCTGCTCGGGCAGCACTGCCTTCCAGCCGCCGGAAGTTGCGTTGCGCACAAAAGGTTTGTCCTGGCGCGTAAGCGTAGTCGCGACCCACTGCGCGCTCTCCTGCTTTTCCAGTTTTCGCATGTTGTCGGCGGAACTGAGATCCACGGCTCGATTCAATCGCTCCAGTGAAGGTTCAATTCCCAGAAACTCCGCGACCTGCGCCAGAGCGCGTTGCGGGTCCTTTTTCAAGTCTTCATAGCGCAGCAGCAGAAAACCTTTTTTTCCCTGGCGAGTGCTCAGCCAACTGGTCACATGGTCTCCCCAGGATCCGATGCGCGGCCAGAACTCAGGCTCCATCCATCGCGGCACAAAGTCCTCGATGGGAAAACCGTCTCTCACTGACCGCAGTTTCAGCTCCCAGTGATAATTGGAAACCGCAACGTCGCGCGGGTCGCGCACGATGTAGATGACTTTCCTGTAGCGGGGATCGAAACATTCATGGCTCTTCAAGATGCGCGGCCGCGCGAGGTTGCGCAGCACGCGATCCGAACTCTTGTACATGTCAGGGACGAGGCGCTCCACGGTCAGAAAAGTCACTGGCTCGTTCTGATAGACCAGATTGCCGACCAGGAAGCGGGTCCAGGTATTGCCGGAACGAGGGTAGGACGTGAGAAAAACATCGTCGGGAAACATTGTGATGTCCCGCTCGATGCGAAGCTTGCGGAACAACACGTCACTGACGCGCGAAAGGTGCTTGATTCCCCGTTTCAGCATCCCGTCGCCTCGGACTTTGCAGCCATTGTCATGAGCCCCACCCACTCGTTACCGCAGATCAATTCTAACAACGGAGCTTTCGCGCCGCCTGATTACGAAAGATTCCTCACGCCGAGCGTCCCCTAAGCCTGGCCCTGGGCCGAATCTGCCTCTTCCGCCTCGGGTTGCGGTCTGCGGCGGCTCTGTAGCCATCCCTGAAACCGCTGCTTCTTTTCGAACATTTTCTTGGCCTGACCGCGCAGGCTCGAGATCACCGCGAAGCGGGACTTAGTAAACCAGGGCACGCGGTGCGCGACGCACCCATATTTTTCCTTGTATTTTCCTTCCCCGCCCCAGTCGTAGACTTCCACGCCGCGACCCTTCCAATACCGCATCGCGTACCAGTGAATCGCCTCGTTCGGCCGCAGGTTCTGACTGGTTCGAAGACTGGCGTTGCCCCAGAACTCCGCGATCTTGTTGAACCCGGGAAAAATTCCCGTGGCAATGCACTTCCCTTCGGCGTCGCGGGCACGCACCAGCAGGATTCGTCCGGTGGGCTCAAGATTTCTCACCAGGGCGCGAACTCGATCGACGGAATACGTTGGAACCAGGCTCTGCTTGGAGAAAACATCCTTCAGTTGCTCGTAGTATTCGTCGGCAAACGCCGGATCGTGGGCCTCTTCGATGACGACTCCGCTCTTTTCCGCCTTTCGGATGCAGCGCCGGCACGCGCTATCCATATTGCTGAACAGCTTGTCTTCCGGTTGCGTGAGATCGGTGCGATACGAGGGATAGAATTCGCAGGTGAAGCCAAGATCCTTGCCGTGATCGACAGCGAAGAATGGATCGGAGACTTCCATGTGCAGACACTTCAGGTTGCTCCAGGCTAGTTCTTCGACCGCCGCCAAGGCCGCCTTGCGCGAAGCTCCTGGCACCAGGTTGAACCCCATGTAGGGAGTGGTCCACCCAGGAAATGAACTTCCCAGCATGCGGACCCCGAAGCGCGAGAACACCAATCCGGCGAAATATCCGGCGATCTCCCCACCTTCAACCAGTTCACAAATCGACACGCTGGCGTTTTGTGTTTCGTGAACAAACTGCAACCATTCGCGCGTCTGGAAGACGGTGCGGTCCGCAAAGCTATCCAGCCTGGCCCAGTCGACGTCCTTCGGATCGATCAGATTCGCTTTCATTTTGCCTTGCGTTGATTAGAAGTTCGGGTTGGAAAGTCGCGCGGAACTCATGCCTTCCTTAAGTCGGCGGAATTCAGCAACGACGGAGACTGCGATACGAACTAAGTTTCCTGTTTTCAGTGGGAAACGCCCGCCCGGGAGGATACTACCCTGGCTCGGCCGGGTTACTTCTCTTACCTCTAGGATAACCGATTATCCGCGACTCGTTCCATGCCACTTTCGGGTGATTACCATTGGTCTCCATGAGTTGGAGTATACCCGGAACCTGAGGATAAACTGGACGGGTGGCCCGCTCTGGAAGAACAACCTGGTCTCGTCTGTCCCGAATGAGCTGGGAGGAGCTGCGCACGCGTGTAGGCCAGGAAATCGGCAAACGGGTCGATGTCGCTTTGTACAGCGCCGGAAGGCAGCCGGGAAGAGATACGCTGCGCGGCAAGGACAATCCGCCGGGCAAGTTCTTCTTTGAGCCAGACGAACTGCCGAGCCGAGTCAACCTATTGCGCCAGCATCTGCCTCACGAAGCGGATGCGCTGGTCAAAGAGGCAGATGAAATTTGCCGCCATCGCTTTCGTCTGCTGGGCTTCGAGAATGTGGACTACTGCGCTGAAATCGACTGGCATCTCGACGCCGTACACGGAAAGCGCACTCCGCTAATTCCCTGGTTCAAGATCGATTTCCTCGACTTTGCGCAGGCCGGGGACCACAAAGTTACCTGGGAATTGAACCGCCACCAGCACCTGGTCACGTTGGCCAAAGCCTGGCTTCTGACGCACCAGGACAAATATGCGCACGAAGCGATCGCGCAGTGGTATTCCTGGCAGCGCGCCAATCCCTATCCTCTTGGCATCAACTGGGCCAGCAGCCTGGAGATCGCGTTTCGCTCGCTCTCCTGGCTCTGGTTGCGGCATTTGCTGGCATCGTGTCCAATCGTTTCCGCCAGTTTCAGTAATGATGTTCTGCACGCCCTGTCGCTGAGCGGCCGCCACATTCATCAATATCTCTCCACATATTTCTCTCCCAACACTCACTTGCTGGGCGAGGCAGTTGCTCTGTTCTTCATCGGTACGCTCTGCCCTGAGATTTCAGCAGCGAAAAAGTGGAGGGAGCAGGGCTGGAGAATCATCCAGGAGGAAGCGCAGCGCCAGGTTCGGCCCGACGGAGTGTATTTCGAACAATCGTTGTACTACCATGTCTATGCACTGGATTTCCTGCTGCATGCTCGCGCGCTCGCGTCGCGAAACGGGGTCGAGATTTCTGCGGGCTTCGACGATGTCCTAAAGAAGATGCTGGGAGTTGTCCAAGCTCTCGCTCAGGTCGGCGCACCGGACGGCTTCGGCGACGACGACGGCGGCCGAGTCTTCAACCCGAGACGCAACCGCGCCGAGCATATGACGGATCCGCTGGCCGTCGGAGCTATTTTGTTTCACGGCGAAGGCTCGAGTGCGACCTTGACGGCAGAAGCCATCTGGTTGTTCGGCGCGGAAGCGATACGGTGGACGGCCAATTCCGGCAACACAAGCGGCGCCCCGAAGGTTTATTCCTTCAAAGAGGGCGGCATCTATATTGCCGCGAGCCAGGAACCTGCGCAACAGATGGTGATCGATGCCGGTCCGCAGGGTACAGGACGCAGCGGACACGGCCACGCCGACGCCCTCAGCATCAAGCTCTCGTTCTGCGAGCGTCCCTGGCTGGTGGATGCTGGGACGTTCGGTTACATTACTCCCGGAGGTGAACGCCAGGTTTTTCGTGGCACGCGCGCGCACAACACATTAGCGGTTGACGGACTCGATCAGGCGCAGCCCGAAGGCCCTTTCGCGTGGAGTGCGATTCCCGTCGTCCGCGCCGAGAGCTGGATTCCGGGCGCCAATTTCACATTTTTTGCAGGCTCACATTCCGGTTATGAACGGCTGGCGCAGCCCGTTCGGCACCGCCGGTTCGTCTTTCATCTCGACGGCGCTTTCTGGCTGGTGCGGGATGTTGCCGAAGGTGAGGGCTCACATCTCCTCGAGACGTCCTGGCATTTTGCACCCGATCTTGAGATCGCCAAAGTGGAGAATGCGTTTCTGATTTCGCTCCCACAGGAGAAAGCGTCCGGCGCTAGTCCGTCGAGTCGTCTGACTTTTCTTCCAGTTTCCGATCCGAACTGGAAAACCGATCTGGTCTCCGAGCATGTCTCGCCGGCCTATGGCTCGATGGTCGTTGCGCCAGTTCTGCGCTGCAGTGCGCGAGTCGCCCTTCCTGCGGAGCACGCCACGCTGCTTCTGCCTGCGGTTCACGCTAAACCCAAAACCGGCAAATTCGCCAGAGTCGATAAGCAACCCGTTCCGGAACAGAAACCGGACGCCGCCTATCGCTACGATGATGATGACGGGGAAGACTCGCACACCATGGTTTTCGGACGATCCACCGGCACGGCTTGGACATTTGGTCCGTGGACCAGCGACGCCAGGTTTCTCTACTACCGCGTACGAGATCGGCAAATGCGGCATGTGGTTTTTTGTGAAGGAAGTTTCGTGGAGTTCCGGGGCAATTCGCTCTTTTCCAACAATCGCCCTTTACAATGGTTGGACTGGATGAATCGGCCCGGAGCGGTGCGGGTAGCCTGCAGCGACGAATCGTTAGTCAGCTCGCTAACCGCCTCGTTCGCTCGGCTCGATTAGTGTCACGCGAACAGACGCGCTCCCCTTTCTTCGCGGGCTTGTTTCTTCGCGTTCTGGGCGAAGTGACGCAGGACGAAAGATATAGCTTCGAGGAAACTGTAAAGTATGTGCGGCATTACCGGAATCATGCAATTCGCGAGTAACGCCAGAGTCGAACCCGGCGTTTTGCGGCAGATGTGTGCTGCCATGGTGCACCGCGGACCGGATGACGAAGGGGTCTACACTTCCGGCGGCATCGGGCTCGGCATGCGCCGCCTCAGCATCATCGATCTCGCAACGGGACATCAGCCGCTCAGCAACGAAGATGGCACCGTCTGGATCGTCTTCAACGGGGAAATCTATAACCACTCTGAACTGCGTCCAGCAGCTGGAAGCTCGCGGCCACGTTTACCGCACTCATAGCGACACAGAAACGCATCGTCCATCTTTACGAAGAGTACGGTCGCGACTGCGTGCAGCATCTGCGCGGAATGTTTGCCTTCGCCATCTGGGACACGCGCACCCAGCGTCTGTTCATCGCTCGTGATCGCATGGGCATCAAGCCGCTCTACTACCGGCTGACTGCAGAGCGTCTCGTTTTCGGCTCGGAAATTAAAGTGATTCTCGCCCACCCCGGCGTCGACGCGCGAATTTCATCGTGCCGCCCTGCCCGAGTATCTGGCGTTCGGATATCTCTCGGGCGAAGAAACGTTCTACGCCGGAATCCGCAAGCTGATGCCCGGCCACTGGATGGAAGTGGATTCGAACGGACAGCTGCAAATCGAGCGCTACTGGGATCTTCCAGTCACGCAAGACACGCCCGCTCGCCCCGAGAGCTATTACATCCAGACATATCGCGAGCTTCTGGAACAGGCCGTCAGCAGCCACCTGATGAGCGACGTGCCCCTCGGCGTCTTCCTCAGCGGCGGCCTCGATTCCAGCGCGGTCGCCGCGCTGATGACAAAAATCCGCGGCGCTCCGGTGGAAACTTTCTCCGTGGGCTACGCGGAAGACGCTTACAGCGAGTTGCCTTATGCCCGCATCGTCGCCAAGCACATCAACTCAGTCCACCACGAAGTGCTGGTCAGCCAGCAGGAATTTTTCGATGCTCTGCCGCATCTCATCTGGCAGGAAGACGAGCCCATCGTTTGGCCGTCGAGCGTGCCTCTTTATTTCGTGGCCCGGCTGGCGCGGGAGCGAGTGAAGGTCGTGCTCACGGGCGAAGGCAGCGACGAAACTCTCGCCGGCTACACGCGTTACGCGTTCACGCTCAAGAATGCCGCGTTGGACCGTGTTTATCGCGGCATTACTCCCGCAGCAATCCGCGACTGGGTTCGCCATTCGATCACCGAATCATCATGGATCAACGCCACAGCGCGGCGGAAACTGTCCCACACGTTTCTCGCGCGCGACGGCAACTCATGGGCGTCTTTCTACTTCGATAATTTTTTCTCCGCTTTCAGCGAAAACGAGCAGGCTGCATTACTCACGAATGAAGTCGCGCGCGAGTTCGAACCCGGCGCGCCTTATCGGCATGTGCTGGAATATTGGGAGCGATCTCACGGCGAGATGTTGCAGCGTCTGCTTTACACCGACATCAAAACTTATCTGGTGGAACTGCTGATGAAGCAGGACAACATGAGCATGGCTGCGTCCATCGAAAGCCGCGTCCCGTTCCTCGACCATGTTTTGGTGGAGTTTGCCACCAACATTCCGCAGGCTCTGCAGCTGGGCGGATTCGCCGGCAAGCGCATCCTGAAAAAAGCCGTGGAGGATTTGCTGCCGCACGAGATTCTTTACCGCCCCAAGCTCGGCTTCCCCACGCCCTGGAGCCGCTGGCTCGCAGGCCCGCAATTGGACGTAATCAGAAAATGCTTCTTGGAGCCGCGCAGCCTCGAGCGTGGATTATTCCAGCCGTCTGCGGTGGAGCGGTTGTTCGCGGAGCATCGCGCCGGCCATCGCGATAACTACGACCGCATCTGGCGTCTGCTGAATCTGGAATTGTGGCAGCGAGTCTGCATCGAGAAAGAAGTTCTTGTGCCTTTGCCAGTGGCGGTCAGTTAGGGTTGTGCGTGGTCTGCCTCGGCAGTAGCAAGTTCGTCCGCCGGTTGCGCACTCTCCGGCACATCGCTCGGCGTTTCCCGCGATAACAAATTCCTGTAGATCCGCAGCCATTGTCCCCGCACAATCGGCCAGGAGTACCGCTGGAGTTCCTGCCGCGCGTTCTCCGCCAATTGTTCTGCCAGTACAGGGTTCTGGAGAAGCCGGATCACATTCTGCGCCAGCGCGTGCGCGTCTCCAGGCGGTGACAGCAATCCCGTGCGCCCGTGCTCGACGAGATAACGCATCGACTCGGGATTTGTACTCACCACAGGAGTTCCCGAAGCAAAGGCTTCAAGAACGGAGACCGGCATATTATCCAGCCGGGAAGCGTTGATGAAGATGTCGGCCTGATCGTAGAAGCGGCCGATCTGGTCGCGAGCTGCCACTCCCGTAAAATTCACGCCCGTCAGTTTCATCTCCCGCACCAGACTTCGAATCTCCGACTCGACCGGCCCTCCGCCGACCAGGTCAAGCTGCGCGTCAGGATAAATTTCTTGCACCTCGGCAAACGCGCGCACCACAACGTCAATGCAGTAGTAGGGATGAAAACCGCGAGTGCACACCAGGTGAGGACGCAATGGCCGCCGGACTCGAAACACAAACTGAGAAAAATCCACGATGTTCGGAACCGCCTGCGCCGTCAGACCGAACTCCTTCAGCACATCAACCAAATACCCAGAAGGAACCACGAGTCGATCGGTCCGTTTGAGAACGCCGCGCGCGACGGACGACTTCTGCAGGTGATCCCGGCATTCTCCGCTGTGATAATTGATCAGCGTTTTCTTCCCTCGCCTCCGCGTGACCAGCCACGCCGGCCACGGTGCCAGAAGAAACGATGAATAAGAAGCCGAGAATATGTGCGCCACGTCCACATCCTTCAAATTTTTCCATAGCTCTAAGATATACCGTGGCTCGCGCAGAACAGTCCGCAGCCCCGGCACGCGCTCGACCCATCGCAGTCCAAAGGGCGGACTCGGGTCCACCGGTACGAACCTGGCCTCTACTTCCGGATCATCCTTCCAATTTCTCAGGAGCAGGTCGGCCTGCACCGACTGCCCACCAACATAGCTTAAACTAGGTGCGACCACTGCCACGCGAATGCGTGCACCATCGCGCGACGGATCGGCCTTGAGGTCTCGACCTGCGGTCTTGTTGAAAGTCTTGTCTTTTCGCGCGAGCACTTCGGCGTAGACTCCCCAATACTGGCGCCGCACCTGCTCCATGCTGAAGTTTTCCTGCGCGAATCGCCGCGCCCTCCGGCCCATCTCAGCCCGCCATTCGTGGTCGGCCAGCACTTTCTCCAACCCGGCCGCAAGAGCTTCTTCGTCTTCAGGCGGCACAAGGAGGGCTCGCCCGTCGCCGGCGAGTTCGATGTTCCCGCCAACCGCGGTGGCCACTACCGGGACGCCCGCAGCCATCGACTCCAGCATCACGTTCGACAAGCTCTCAGAGATGGATGGCACCACGGATACGTCCATGTACGCGAGAACTGCGGATATATCGCGGCGATCTCCCAGAAAATAGCGCTGCCTTGCAGCCCCAGGTCGGCGGCTTCGCGCTCCAGTTCCGGGCGCAGAGGGCCATCGCCCACCAGAACTATTTCCAGATTCGAAAATTTCCGGCGCGCTCGCGCCGCCGCCCGGAGAAACATGCTGTGATTCTTGTACGCCGCATTCATCCGGGCAATCATGCCAACCCGCAGAACGCCCTCGCGACGAGCCAGGGCAGGAGCCGCTTCCGCAAAAGCACTCGCCGGCAAACCGTTGCCCACCACCACGAGCTTATCTTCCGGCAGACCCGCCTGCGCCAGTCGATCCGCCGCCGCGCGCGAATTGCACACCACCCGGTCGCACAGCCGGAACATAGCAAGCTGCGCGCGAAATTGATTCGGGGTCAGCAGATCCCCGAGTTGGCGGTGGCTGCCAATGACAACCGGAACCCGGGCCAGTTTAGCCGCCGGAATCAACATCAGATTCGCGTAAAAGTCGAACGCATGCGCCACCCTGACATGCGACTTCCGCAAATGGCGCACTAACTCCCATCGGCTTCGCAGTGACCGCAGGCCATAGAGGCTCCCCCCAGCGGCGATTGATAGAGCTCGCCCAAACCATCCAGGAAAGGACCTTTTTTTTGCAGACAACCAAGTTCCACTCGCAAGCCGTCGTTCTTCATCGCTCGCGCGATCTCCACGAACTGGCGCTCCGTCCCCCCCGTCTCCAGACTGTTGATCATGAGAAAGATGGCGTGAGCAGAATCGAAAGAAGAAGTTGCAGCGCTTGGTTCCAGGGCTCGTGGATCCGGATTGATCCGGGCTGGCTTTTCTGAGAGCGAGTTCATCCGAGCTGTCCAGCTACGCTGGTCACGCGGTTGGGTTCAGCGGCTACGTCAGCCATCCGAAACGATTCCAGAAAGTTGCGGTGCCACAGTTCGAGCATCAGGAAACGCCAGATTCGGTGCGAGTGGTCGCGGAGCCCGCGAAAGTGTTCGTCCAATAATTTCTGCACGGCGCGGGGATTGAAATATCCCCTTTGCAGCGTCCTCGGCTCGAGCAGGACGGTCAGAATCAGCTCCTTCAATTCATGCCGCATCCAATGCACCAGTGGCAGCGCGAAACCTTGCTTTCGCCGGTAGAGCACCTCCCGTGGTACTCCGACCCGCTCGGCGAGTTTGCGCAGGATGTATTTCTGCTGACCATCGCGGACTTTGAATACCGGAGGCAGTCCGGTCACCCATTCGACAAACAAGTGATCGAGAATCGGCACGCGAACTTCCAGCGAGGTCAACATGCTCATACGGTCGACTTTTGTGAGAATGTCGGCGGGCAGGTAGGTTTTCGTATCCACATACATCATTTTGCTGATCGCATCGTTCGCCGGCGCCTCATCGAAATACCGGTACATCAGGGATTGCGGATTCGGATAGCCGCGAACCGCGTCCCGGAACTCTTCCGACAAAAGCGGCTCTTCCCGTTCGAAGGCGGGGACGAACGAAATCCCGTCCACGTACCGCTCCCGCAAAGGCAGCGAGATGTTATACGCGAATTTCCGTCCGCGCATATTCCTGGGCAACAAAGGATAAATCTGAGTGCGGCAGAAGCGCCACATCCATTGCGGAATCCGCTCGAACACCTGCCGCCGAAGATGCGTCGCGTAACGATCGTATCCCCCGAAAATCTCGTCGCCGCCGTCGCCTGACAGCGCCACCGTGACATGCTTCCGCGCCAGACAGGAAACATAGTACGTGGGCAGCATCGAGGAATCTCCAAATGGTTCCTCGAGAGAAGAGGTCAGCTTGTCCACTGTCTCCACAACATTGGGCTCCACGATCAGTTCGTGATGGTCCGTCCCGAAACGTTGCGCCACGACGCGAGCATAGTGCGCCTCGTTAAAATCCTCATGCGCGAAACCGATCGAGAACGTTTTGACCGGTTGTGAACTCGCGCGCGCCATCAACGCCACAACCGTGGACGAATCCACGCCTCCACTCAGCATCGCGCCCAGCGGAACATCGGAGATCAAACGGATCCGCACCGCTTCGGCCAGCCGGCGCTCCAGTTCTTCCAGACATTCCTCTTCGCTGTTGGGGTAATGCGTGCTGTACTGCGGCAGATCCCAATACTGTCGAACCTGAATCTGGCCTGCCTCGAATTCGAGCACGTGGCCGGGCGGCAGTTTCTGAATAGGCAAAAAAGAAGTGAGCGGATCAGGAACGTAACCGAAATACAGGTATTGCAAAATCGCTTCGTTGTTTACAGTTGCCAACTCTGGAGCCACGGCGAGGATCGACTTGATCTCAGACCCGAACAGCAGCCGATCGCCAACCAACGCGTAGTGTAAGGGCTTTTTCCCGAAGCGATCGCGAGCCAGCAGCAGTTTTCGACGGCGCTCGTCGTACAACGCGAAAGCAAACATCCCGCGGAGTTTGGTGACACAGTCCGCGCCCAATTCCTCATACAGATGAACAATGACTTCAGTATCGCTGTGGGAAGCGAAGCGATGACCGCTTTTTTCCAGTTCGACGCGTAGTTCGGGAAAGTTGTAGATCTCGCCGTTGAAGACAATCCAGACCGTCCTGTCTTCATTGAAAACCGGCTGACGGCCGCCCGCCAGGTCGATGACGCTGAGCCGTCGCATCCCCAGGCCTACTCCAGCCTTTATAAAGATGCCTTCGTCATCGGGCCCGCGATGAACAATGGCCTCACACATCCGGTGAATCGTGGCTTGGTCCACGCCGCCGTCAGAATGAGCTTGCTCGCGATGTCCCTGCACAATTCCCGCTATGCCGCACATGCATTACCCTTTCAAAACCACTTCGGACGACCCACTGCGAGGGGAAGCAGTCGCCGGCGGCCGCACCCGTTTGAGCCGGTAGTCCCGGTAATCTCCCGGATTGCCTTCGCGTCCATCGCAGGCCGCCAGGATCACATTCACCATCTCGCGCGCGGAAACGAAATGCAGAACTTCATTTCTCTCTTCGGCGCCATCCACCAACTCACGCAGAAACTCTTGCATGGGCGTTCCCAGCATGGCGTTTTCGTGGCGAGGATCCATGCCGTGGCAATGCAGTTTGATAAATAGCCAGTCTGGCCTTCCCTTTACCGAAATCGCCGCCCGTTTCCAGTTCCTCAATCGACGGAGGCTGGCAGGGTTGCCTCCGGTCAGCGCTGAGTTTTCGATCCCCAACCGCCGCGAGCCGCTGCCGGGCCTGAAGTCCAGCAGGAGCGGCCCCTGAATCATGATGGGGAATATCTGCGCCGATCTTCCCCGCTCCAGGTCACGCCCTTCGAAGTGCGGAGCCCGCTCCGCCAGTGGCAGTCCGCACTCATAAATAGCATTGATCTTGCTCGTCTGCGCTCCGTGATACGCGCCGGTCGGCAGCGTGAGGTCGGCATAGCAGCCGGTCTCGGCCAGAATTTGCATCTCGCTGTCCACACCGCACCCAATCCCGTGGTTAGAGTTCGCCAGCGCGAAGTTACCGTGAACAAAGGCATAACGCGGCTGCGCGGAATTATCCCAGTAGGAGAGGCAGCCATGGTCTTCTGCCAGGCGGTCGCGAAAGCTGGTCAACTGCCGCCGGGTATTCTCAGCGGTATCGGGTGTTCCCACACCGTGATGCAGATGTATTTCAATTTCGCCCCAACCGGTGTGGCAATGTTCGGCCAGCCGGGCTATCAGAGATTGCTCGTACTGCTCTGCCGGATAAAAATATGTGTGAACAAACGGCCGACCTTCCGCGTCACGGAAATTCTCGAACAAGCGCGGGTACTCCCGGCACCAGCGCTCGAGCCGACGCTCTTGTTCCGCGTAAGGAACTCGCGCGGATCCCTGATCCGGCACGATCGCCGGTTCGAAGTGATCGGCCAGTGCAAAGATCAAATGGGTTCTCGCCGGCGGCCGCTGGCGCGTGAGCCGCTGCCAGAAGTAACTGGGAAGCCAGCGTCCCATGTACGAGAGCTTCTGCCCCATGCCGATTGTCGATCTTGGTGTCGCGTTCGTCATGCTTCCTCAGGATTCGGCGCGTCTGGCGAAGATCGCTGTCAACGACCAGTATCAACGATCGCTGTGAGCCAAATGTTTCCCTGCGTCGATACCACCCGGATTCGTTGTGAGCCTCTCGCCGACCAAACCCTGCAGGACTTCGCCGAATTGTCGAGCGATACGCGGCCACCCGTAGTTTGCCGCGAGCTCGGCCGCCGCTCGCCCCTGCCGGCTGCGTAGTTCTGCATCGCTGAGGAGTGTGACCACCGACTCCGCAAAACTAACCGGCGAGTCAGCAAGAATCATGTCCCGCCCGTGATGCACGTCGAGTCCCTCGGCACCCACGGTCGTAGAAACCACGGCCTTGCCCACCGCCATCGCTTCGTAAATTTTGAGCCGCGTACCGCCTCCAACCCGGAGTGGCACCACGACAACCGCGGCCTCCCGGAGATGTTCCACCACGGAAGCAACACGGCCCGTCACTTCTACCGAGGATCCCGCGAGAGCCTGCACGCGGCGATCCGGATTCCGCCCGACGATCCTGAACTTCGCCTCTGGAACCCTGGCCAGCACCAGCGGCCAGATTTCCGCACAAAAATATTTCGCGGCATCCACATTTGGTTCCCAATCCATGGCGCCAACAAATACCACCAGAGGTTTTTCCTGTCCCGGCTGCGGGCCGGGGCAAAACTGCGTGGTATCCACGCCCGTCGGCACAACCGTAACTCGCGCCGGGTCCACCCACGCCGCCATCAACTTCTTGTCGTGCTCCGAAACTGCAATGACGTGATCGAACCTCTGCACCATCTTTTGTTCGTAGCGCAGCATCTTTGAAAATTCCAGCCCATAGATCAGCTTCCGCACCGGACCCGATCCGTTCGTGGCGTGGCGTCTCCAGATTTCGCTCTCCACGTTGTGCTGGAACAACACCGTCGGAATCGCCAGCTGTTGCGGAAAATTAACCGCCGCATCGAGAAAATCACACACCACCACGTCGGGCCGCTGCTCCGCCAGGCACCGCTTCAACCGGTCTCGTACTTTGCCAGAACCAAACCGGCTCACCGCATAAGGAGCCGCATCGGGCAATCGCAGCAAATAATCCATTCCACGAGCCAGCACTGAGGCTTGCCTCCGTCCCGTGTTCACGCAAACAGCTCCGGGCAGCCGCTCCTGCAAATTCTTCTCGTAATCCGGATCCGGAACTTCATCGTAGTACGAAAAAAAGATCACTTCGTGCCGTACCGCCAACTGGCGCAGGATGTTGAACGACCGCAAGTCCCCGCCGCTGTGCACGGGGAGAATCTTGTTGGCCTTCACCCAAAGAATTTTCACGCCCGCATCTCCTTGCGGAGCGGAGGTTGCATCCAGACCGTGGTGTCTCCGGTAACGAAGTTTGCAAACGCAACGAGCGCAGCCGTGTTCAGAGAAACAAAAGTAAAGGCAGCATCAGCCAGCCGCGATACCGGACCGAGTCTCCACTTGGTCGTTCCCAGAATGCTCAGGCCATAGAACGCCACCTGCGCAAAAAATGCGGCCTCGTAAAACGGTCCAGTCAGGAACCAGGGGGCAACCAGCAACGCGATCAGCGCGAACGGAACTGTCAGCCGCATCAGCTTATGACTCACGAACTCGAAGCAAATCGGATTCCTGCCACTCAACAGCCACGGCGCGAGCTGCAACAGTTGATAGTTTCCCGTGAGCGTGCGCACTTTACGGTGAAACTCGCGATCCGTGCCCAGGCTGTGCGCTGTCCCAGACTTTTGCCCGCGGATCGAACAGCACACGAAAACCTTTTCGCGCCACATTCATCGGAATATAATACGTCGTCCAGAATCGTATCGGCAGGAACCTCCGCCACCAGCTC
This sequence comes from uncultured Acidobacteriaceae bacterium, assembly GCA_963846245.1. Lineage (GTDB taxonomy): Bacteria > Acidobacteriota > Terriglobia > Terriglobales > Acidobacteriaceae > Sulfotelmatobacter. Next base: position 612,835 of record CAWJVI010000004.1, read on the forward strand.
CCGCCGCACTGCATAGATTGCGCCGGTCGCTCCCACCACCGATCCGGAAGCTCGACTCCAGTTCACGCATCCGCTTTTCGATACGCCAGTAAAGTCCCATGCCTTTGCCGGTTTCGCCAACTTCAGGATCGCCCAGCATCAGCTCGCCGCTGACCCCGCCCACTTCCGCGTCGGCAAAGACTCTCCATCATCAGACGCACCGCATTGCGCTCAATCATTTCTGCCTCGCATCGGTAAATAGAATCACGTCTCCCATTGCCAGATGCATGCCATCGTTCAATCCGCACGCCTTGCCGCACGCAGCTGGTTGATCACCACATGCACCCGGGCATCGCGCGCCTGTTCGCGCAAAATAAAGTCGGTTCCGATCCGTCGAGCCATCGGAAACCACCACGATCTGGCAGCGTTCGGCGGGATATTCCAATTCCAGCAGATTGCGCAGCTTGTTTCTCAGGACGGCTTCTTCATTCCGCACCACCATCACCACCGAGACCTGGGCTGAACCGGCCTGCGCCGCGCTGGCCGCGGCCGCAACTGCGGCGCGCATCCACAGCCACATGGGATAGCCCGCATAGGCGTAGGCGATTACCATCACCGCCACCCAGAATACCCACTTCATGGTCAGTATCACTGCGCGCACCCGGTCATTGCGCGCCCCGGCCCAGCAGCACGATCTTGATGGTCTGAAACATGATCCACAAGTCCAGGGCGGGAGAGGCGTTCTTGATATAGAACAAATCGTATTGCAGTTTTTCGCGCGCGTCGTCTAGCGTATTTCCGTACTTGTATTTCACCTGCGCCCAGCCGGTAATGCCAGGACGCACCATGTGGCGCACGCCGTAGTAGGGAATTTCCTTTTCCAGCCACTGCACAAATTCCGGCCGCTCCGGACGCGGACCCACAAAATGCATGTCACCCTTCAGCACGCACCACAACTGCGGAATCTCGTCGAGCCGCGAAAGGCGCAAGAATTTACCCACTCGCGTAATGCGAGGATCGTCGTCCGTGGCCCAGGTCGCTCCCGTATCCGCCTCGGCGTCCTGGCGCATAGTGCGGAATTTGTAGCAGTCAAAAACCTTCCCTCCCCGGCCCACCCGTTTCTGCCGGTATAGCGCCGCACCCGGCGAACCCAGCTTGACCGCAAGCACAATGAACGGGAGCAGAGGTAACGAGAGAAACAACCCAATAAACGCAACCGAAAAATTCAACAGGCGTCGCCCCAGGCGAAACGGAGCGCTGAAGCGGAAACCTTCCGCATAAATCAGCCAGCTGGGGTACAGCTGCTCCACTTCAATCTTTCCCGATATCTTCTCCAGCCAGTTGGTCGCGTCTTCCACCCGCAGGCCCGCGATCCGCAGATCCAGCAATGCCTCCACCGGAAGTGTCCCGCGCCGGTCGGGCATCGCCACGATGACACGGTGAACCTTCTGCGCCTCCACTACGCCCAGCAGGTGGGACGCTGCCGAATCGCGCGTGAGTTCGCCCTCCACGCTTCCTGACCACCCCGCCACATCCACTCCCAACCCGGGGCGCTGCCGCAGACCATTTACCAACCGCTGCGCTCGCTCACCCGTGCCCAGAATGTAAACCCGCTCGCGGAAATAGTTCTTCGCCAGCCAGCCGAAAGATGCACGCCAGCCGAAAAGCGTGAAGATCAGGATGATTGCGCTCCATCCCCAATACTGTCCGGGAAGCAGGCTGGGACGAAGTTTCAGAACAGCCCCAGCGACAGCGTCACCAGGCCGAGCACAAACATTAACCGGAAAGTCTGCACCCACTTTCCGTTGTTCTGGGGTTCATCGTACAAATCGAAACGACTGGGAAAGCACCAGCACGATTCCGGTGGCCGCCAGAATCTTCAGGAACCCATTCTCGATGAACAGTTCGTTGCTGAGCTGAAGTAGCCGCTGTACTCGCTATGCCGCCATACCAGCAGCATCCCCGCCACCAATGAGAGGCCCACCATAAGGGCCTCACCTGCCAGCAAGACCAGCGTGCGTAAGGGGTAATAGACTTTGAAAAGCCGGATCACTGGGTCCCCAACCTCTTAGGCCTTCACTGTCTTCGTCCCGTTTTCGTAGGCCTCGTAGTAATAGCGCGCATACTGCGAATCGCCGCCGCTGGCGCCGTTGAGCACAATTCCCACCAGCGATTCTTCCGGAAATTCCTGCAGCGCCCTGCGAGCCGCGTCCGACGGGGTCACGTTCGAGCGAACCACCATCAGCACTCCGTCACAGGCTTTGGCCAGTACGCTGGCGTCCGATACCGGCACCGCCGGCGGCGAATCCAGAATGATCCAGTCGAACAATGGCTCGAGCCGCTGCAACAATTGCTGCAGGCGGCCATTGCCGATCAGTTCCGAAGGATCTTTGATGGCATTGCCGCTGGGGATGAAAAATAAATTTTCCAGCTGACCGCGCTGCATGATGGAAAATTCGTCGTTTTGTCCCTGCAGATAATCCGAGAGCCCGGGGCTTGAGGTCGTCCCTAGCATCTGGTGCAGCCGCGGCCCGCGCAGGTCGGCGTCGATCAGCAACGCTCTCCGTCCGTGCTGGCGCACCATCACCTGCGCCAGATTCGCCGCAGTGAAGGATTTGCCTTCCTGGGGCAGGGCGCTGGTGACCAGCAACTTCCGCAGCGGCTTCTTCTCCCGCAAGTGATAAAGGCGCGAACGCAGCGTGCGGAATTCTTCCGTGCCCGGGGCGCTGTCGTTGCCGTTCAAAAACAGCATCGTCGTAGCATCGGCCTTCCACGCCAACTGCGGACAGCGCGAGAGTAACGTGTCCGAGGTGAACGGCCCGCCGAACGCCGGCGTCACCGGATAGCGTCCAGGATTTGCCGGCGCTGCTGCCGCCGCCGGAATCCGATCTTCGAACGACGCCACTGCCCCCGTTTCCGACTCCTCCGGAACCGGGAAAGCCCGCCGCTGCCCCTCCCTGTAAAGTGGCTCGTTCCTGCTCGGCCTTTTTCAGTGCTTCATGAATACGGCTCATAGTTTTCCTTCCTTGGGGAGGTCTTTTTCTTCGCTCTGGCGTAAACGATCGGCTAGCGTGGCCAGCGACCGTAACGCCTCCACTACATCGAATTTCTGCGGGTCCGCGATCGGCGCCGGCGCTACCACCACGTCCGCGGTCGCCATATCGCCCAGATCAAAATCGCGCGCCACGGCGTCCACCACCGCGGCTCCAATCAATTTCTGCTGATCGACAAACGCACTCACCAGGCAGTGTTCGCAGAGCAGATTAATCACTCGCGGAATTCCGTTGGCATAGCGGTGAATCGCCGCCAGCGCCTCAGGATCAAAAATCTGCTGTCCATTCGATCCCGCAATGCGCAACCGCTGTTGCACATAGGCGCTGCGTCTCGTCGAGCGTCAGCGCGTGCGTCTTGGCCCGCAACGTGAGCCGCTGCCGCAGTTGCCGCAGTTGCGGCTGCCTCAATTTCTGTTCCAGTTCCGGCTGCCCCACCAGTACGATCTGCAGCAACTTCTCGGTAAAGGTTTCCAGGTTGGTGAGCATGCGGATTTCTTCCAGCACTTCTTCCGACAAGCTCTGCGCCTCGTCGACGATCAGCACCGCTGTCTCCCCGGCCCGGTAACGATCGAGCAGCCAGTTGTAGAGCCGCAGCAGAATCTGGCTCTTGGCCTTGGAATCGCAAGGGATACCGAAATCCGCCATCATGTAATCCAGAAACTGCGGAACGTTCATCCGCGAGTTGAAAATGAACGCCGTCGCCACCTGCTGCAGCCGCAACCATTCCAGCAACTTGTTGATCAGCGTGGTCTTCCCCGTCCCCACCTCGCCAGTGAGCAACACGAATCCCTTGCGGCTCTGGATGCCATACGTCAGGCAAGCCAGCGCCTCCTCGGTGTGCCGCGTCAGAAACAGGTAACGCGGGTCCGGATTTACGTTGAACGGGTTCGCTCGCAGTCCGTAAAACTCTTTGTACATAGAGTATTCTCTGGCGAAGATTCTTCCGGCAATGATTCTCTGGCTAACGATTCTCTTGTGACGATCCTCTGGAAAGATCTCCGGCTATAGCGGGCCTCAATCGGTTCAGCCGCCCCGACTAGACCCCCACAGTCTCCTTGTGTTCGTCCGGCTCTCGTTAGGCCGGTTCCAGAAACCCGGCTTTCCGTTGCCGTTGTTTTCGGTCTCGCCCACCCAGGGCAACGACACCAGCAAAGGCAGGTCCAAAGCGGCCTCGGCATCGGCTTCGGTGCGAATCGACTTGTCGCGCAGTTCCAGCCACATCGCAAGTCCCAGACCCAGAGCCAGTCCCGCTCCCAGGCCGCCGAGAGCAAACAGCAGACGGATCGGGAAACTGGGTTCCTCCGGCGGCTCGCGGCGTAAAGCTGAAACATTCTTTCGCCCTGTTGCTGCAGGTTCATCTTTGCCGTCAGATCGGCCTTGCTCTTGTCCGCCAGCAGATCCTGGTAATTCTTCTGCGCGTTCTCATAATCCCGGGCCAACAGCTTGTATTCTCTTCCACGCTCGGAGTCAGCGTCACCCGGCCCTGGTAAACCGCAATTTCCTGCTGCAATCTTTTCTGTCCGCGAATTGCCGCCGCAATCACATCTCCGTACTGGTGCACTTGCAGCCGCAATTTTTGAATCTCCGGAGGCTCGTTCGCCGAAGCCTGATCGTCCCCCGCAACCGGAGCTTGCGCCGGCGCCTTCTTCAGCTTCATCCAGTTTCTTCTTCAAGTTCCGCGATATCCGCCTTCATCTTGATCACATCCGGATGATCGTCGGTATACCGCGCCTGCAACTGCGGCAGTTCGGCCTGCAAATCGTTCAGTTGCTTTTCCAGCGTTTGCGGGTTGGTCGAATCCTGCGCTGCCCTCCACGCCGCTATCTGCTTCGCCAGCAGCGATTCAGTGTAGGACTTGTCCTGCTGCTCCCGGTTCAGCGTCTGGGTGTTGGCATCCAGTTGCGAATTCAATCCCATCAGGATCTTGAGATTGTTGTCCTGGTCTCCCGGCAACTGTCCCACATACTGCTTCTTGAAGGCCGCGACTTTCGCGTCAAGGTCGTCCAGATGATTCTTCGCGTCTTCCAGCCCTTGCTCAATACGTCGCTCGTACCGCGGCTCGCCTCGTCAATGGACTTGCCATGATCGCGGATCATCAAAGACGTCAACTCGTTGCAGATGGCTTGTGCCTCGCGGGGATTCGGATGCCGTGTAGCTCAGGTAAAAGCCCGGCACCGGACTTCCCTGGCCCGGCTTCTCTCTTGATCGCGTCGACCGATCTGCGATAGATCGGGCACCGGCTCGACCGTCATATTCAGCCGGATGTTATCGATGGCGCCGTCCACGCCTTCCGGAGCCTTGCTCAGCTGCAGGCGCTCCACAATCGGCTGCAGTTCGCTGCGGCTCAGCACCTGCTGCTGCAAGGTTGGATTCGTGCCGTCAGATCTTCGCTGACCACCGGCTGCACCATGGTCTCCGGCACCTTCTGGCTTTCCACCAGGATCAGTGCCTGAGAGGTGTACTTGGGCGGGAACAAGTAGGAAACCAGCAACCCAGCCAAAGGCGCCAGCAGCGCGGGAATCAGGATCACCTTCGCCCGCCGGCGCAACATCGCCAGATAATCGTCGATCGTGAGTTCGCGATTCTCAATCATTCCTGTGTCCGTTCTGGCTGCCCTGCCGAGGCGGGCGGCCGGTGAAATCAGCCGGTAAAATCAGTCGATCCGCGTTGGCCGGGGTTTCCAATCCACTCCAATTGTTCCGGTGTGCCGCTGTGAGATGCGGCTGCAGGGGAGCTCTGGCCAGGCAAATCGAATTATCGAAACTCAACTCGTCTAAACTGGTAGCTGGCAAAGGCATGAAAATTACGCCCCAGCATGCGATGCGCTCCCGCCCCGATGAAACCGTAGGAGTAAGTGTTGGCGTCGACGGCCGAGACGCCGACCGGCTCGATGCGGCTGTTCCGGGAATAGCCAAGGTCCGCAAACCACTCCATTTGCGCGCCAGTGGACGGTCCATTTGCAGGTGCGCAATGTCGCTTTCCGCTCCCGCAAAGAAGCCGCTTCCCGCCGTAGTCATGCGCATATAACTCATCTCTAGATCCGTTTTGGGAAATCGGTAGCGCAGCATGGCGCGGCCCGCAACACCCAGACGGGTGTCCGCCGTGGTGGTGTCGGGCGCACACAAGCCAAATAAGCGGCACACTCACTCAGGTTGATGATCTGCGGTCCCGCCGCGATCGTAAAATCCAAGCGGCCGGAGATCCGGTGAGCGTACGCCAGTTCCACAACCTGGCTGTGGAATGACGTCCCCGGCAGCGGCGATGGTCCCACGCAACCGTGCCCGGGCAGCGAACGTACAACCCCCCGGGGTGAAAGCTGAAAGCCTGGTATCCGTAGATCAACGCCACCTGGTCATGCGGGGTCAGGACTCGGTCATATCCAGCCTTGAGCCGTAAGTCTGGGTACTACCCAGAAATGGCACGCCCTACCAGTTCCGGATCAGTTCCGTAAAAGTGCACCACACCATATCCTCCGGCCAGCGTGACGGCAGACTTGGGCGAGAGACTCTCAGAGATATCGGCCGCAGCCACGTTCGTCAAGCGCGGGACCTCGCCCAAGTGCCCCGAAGTTGTTCCCACCCAGAAAGCTTTGACCAAAACCCACACCGAGCGTGCTCTGCTGCTCCGTCAATGATCCGTAGGAGGCGCCGAAATTGCCTTCGGGCAGATAACTGAAATCGTCGCGCAGCGCAAACTGGCCGCGCTTCCAGTTGATCTTCTGTACGAAACCGAGTTGCTGCAAATCCCGCAATCCAACGCTGCCCACATTGTAGTAACTGACCCCCCCGGCGTAATCGAGAGCCATTTCGTAATTGCTCCACAAGCGGCGCAGCGTCAGGGTTCCCAGCGCCCGGGTCACGGAGCGGACGGTCCCGCTGCCCAGAGTGTCGGCGACATTGGAGTCGGCCGCTTCACTAACGGTCGCGCCCGGCTGCAGATAACTCAAAGGCGCAGCGTGCGGGCCCAGAGCGGGTTGATCCAGCGCGGAAATGGGAGGGTTCTCCGCGATCGGCGCTGCACCATTCTGCCCATACGCCGGGTTTGGCGGCGTGCTTTGCGGCTGCGCCTGCTCGGAACTGTCCTGCGAACCCATATGCCCGGCGCCGGCTGCGTGGAACTGTCCTGCGCCCGGGCTGCGCTCAGAGCCGCACACAGGCCGAGGACCACGACCGCAAGAATCGAAATGTTGAGACGTTTGCTCATCGCCTTCCTTACGGGACCACCACTGTGTCGCCCGGGCTCAGCATGGATATTCTGTTCCGGATGATTTCCCTTGATCACTTGCCGGTAATTGAACGGCAGCTTCACCTGCTTGCCATTCTCGATGCGTAATACGTAAATGCCCTTGAGATTGGCAAACTGCGTAAAGCCGGCAGCGGCCAGCGCCTGCAGCATAGTCATGTTCGGCAACAGCGGCATGGCTCCCGTGTGAAGAACCTCGCCGCTCACGAAGATTCTCCGGCTGATCATGGCCGTCACCACCACCGTGACTCGGGGATCGGCGATATATTTTTTCAGCTTCTCGGTGATCGACTCTCGCAACTGCATCGGCGTCAGTCCCGCCGCTTGAATATCGTTGATCAGCGGGAGGGAGATCTTGCCATCGGGCCGCACCGGCAAGGTGACCGTGAAATTCGGCTTCTTTCCACACCGTGATGTGCAGTTGGTCGTCGGAACCCAGTACATAGTCGGGCGGAGCTCGCGTTCGCCGGCTGGGCTTGCGCCACGGAGGGCTGGTTGGGGTCGCCGGCCTGCGCCCAGGCACACATACAGCCAGCTATGGCATAACTCGCCACCATCGCCATGCCCGCCAGCTTGATCGCTTTCTTCATGCTCATCTCTCTGATTTCTCCAAGGCAGCTACGAAGATCCGTACTCGCTGCATCCAATCTGTTTCATCTTGTACAGCAGGGCCTTGTAGCTGATCTGTAACTCCTGCGCCGCGCGGCGCCGGTTCCAGCGGGTGCGGGTCAGAACCCGCAAAATCAATTCCCTCTCAGCCACGCGGGATGCTGCGCGGGCCACTTGCTTGAGCGAAACCTGCGTCTCGTTGCCGCCCGCCTCGGGCCTGCTCAACACAGCGCGCAACCCTCCCATAGCAATGTCTTCGTCGCCCAGCACCACCATGGCCCGGGCCGCGTTCTCCAGTTCCCGTACGTTTCCCGGCCAGGAATAATCTCGGAACAGCTGCTGTGCCTCCGCACTCAACCGTGGCACTGGGCGGTGGAAATCTTGCGCATACTTTGCCAGAAAGTGCTCAACCAGCAGCGGAATATCTTCCCGCCGCTGCCGCAAGCGGAGGTAACCGCAGACAAACGCCGCTGATCCGGTAATAAAGATCCTCGCGCAGGCGGCCGGCCTTCACTTCCAGTTCTAGATCGCGCTCGCTTCCGCAAATCAGCCGCGCCGTTTCGGGAAGGCCAGAGCCATGATGCCGGAACCATGACTCTCGAGTCGAGGATTCCCGAGTCATGTTCCCGGAGTCACGATCCGCTCACGGGAGCTGGGCCCGGGGCAGTACGTCCATGATCTGTGCCTGGCCCTCCGAGCTTAAATCGGCGATCTCGTCGAGGAATACCGTCCCTTGTTTAAACCAACCTTGTTTAAGCCAGTCCTGCTCCAACCAGTCCTGTTCAGACCCGCCGTTTTCCCCCGACGGACCCAGATCTTCAACTTGACTTTCAAAGCGGAACAGACCAGCCCACGAAACGGCTGCGCACTGCGTCGGGACATTTCATGGATCCACCGCGCTGTCGCATGCTTTCCCGCGCCTTTTTCCGCCAGAAGCAGCACCGGAACATCGCTTTGCGCCAATTCGCGGATTACCGCTCCCACCGCGCGCATGCTGGGACTTAGCCCCTCCACGAACGCTCCCGTGGCCGGCAGGGACGACAGAACTCCGCCTCCGCCCCAACCTTGGCAACATCAGGCAATTCTTTACCCATCTTTGGCCCTTCCCGATATAGGCGCATTTCCCTACCCAGACAAACTGCGCGTTCTAAAGAGAGCACGAACCCTGCCACAACTCCCCCGTTCACGCAAATCCAATAATACACTAAATATAATGTTTTAATATACTTACAACAGATTAGGAAGCTGACAATTGTTCGCGGAAAACGTTCTCCCGGAAATGCCGCGGGTAGATTGGGAAAAGTTTTGCCCACATTGTCTGGAAGCTCAATCCAGCTCGACAGCTCGCGTAGAGATCCGCTCAGGGCAGCTGTCGGCTGTCCCGGTCCGACAAAGTCAGGAGCGGCAGCTCGCTCGGTTGTCCCGGTCCGAGCGAAGGTGACCCTCTGATCTCCGCACCCAGCAAACTAGGCGGTACAAACTAACGCACCCCAGCCTTTACAGTTGCGCATCCCAGCCAGCTTCGCTTATGCTCAAACCGCCCCTCCGCTAAAGAAACATTTACCTTGAGCCAGCTTGTCGAAAGCGAGTCTCTGGTGACGCAATCGTCTCGCAGCCGCACAGACAGTCGCGCCGCGAAACATCAGTCCAACGGATCATAGGGAGGCTTATCAAGCCAGCAATCCCATTCTGGCAAGCCGCGGTTCTGGCCGCCTTATCGCTGTGGCTTTATGGACCAACCATTTACCATCTCGTCCGCCAATGGTCTTCCACCGACTCTGATTTCTCCCATGGCTTCTTCGTGCCGGTGTTTTCCGCGTTCGTAGTCTGGCAGGAACGCCGACGGCTTTCCGAGATCATTCTTAAGCCTTCCTGGTCGGGCCTGGCGCTGCTCGCGTCTGCTCTCTGCCTGCTCATCGTAGGCCAGCTGGGCGCCGAACTTTTTCTTGCCCGCGTTTCCATGTTAGTTGCTGATCGCCGGCCTGGTCGTCCTGTTTGCGGGATGGAGTTTTTTCCGCGCCGTCCTTTTTCCCTGGGCGTTCCTTCTGTTGATGATTCCCATCCCTACGCTGGTGTTCAACAAAATCACCTTCCCGCTGCAGTTGTTGGCATCCCGCATCGCGGCAGACGTCCTTCCCCTGCTCGGTGTTCCCGTTCTTCGCGAGGGTAACGTAATCAACTTGCCTAGCATGGCGACTCAACGTGGCGGAGGCCTGCAGCGGCATCCGTTCTCTCATGTCGCTGGTGTGTCTCGCCATCATCTACGGATATTTGATGGAACGAAGAGTCGTGGTGCGCTGGGCGCTGGCGCTGATCTCCCTGCCGATTGCGGTCGCCGCCAACAGCGCTCGCATCGTAGGCGCCGGGCTGGTCGTCCAATATTGGGATCCCGAAAAAGCGCAGGGGTTCTATCATATCTTCGAGGGCTGGCTGGTTTTTGTCGTGTGCCTGGTTTTGCTCTACCTCTCACACTTGCTGATCCAGGTAATCTGGCCGGATCGAGGAGTTCCATCGTGACCAATTCCCTGCCGCGCTTCCTGGCTGTGTTGCTGCTATTCGCGTCGGCGGCGGTATTTCTGCACGCACATCGGGGCAACGAAGTCTTCGCTCCGCACCAGCCGCTCGAAAAATTCCCCGCGCAGCTAGGGACGCAGCCGGGTTCATGGAACGGCACCGACCTGGTTATCGACCAGGAGACCCTTAACGTCCTGGGGCCCGGCGAATTCCTCTCCCGCGTCTACGCCCCCAGCGCGGATCGCACCCCGTCCATCGATCTGCTCATGGCCTACTTTCCCAGCCAGAGCACCGGCGACACCATCCACTCCCCCATGCACTGCCTCCCCGGCTCGGGATGGCTCCCCACCGAAACCACCCGCGTCACCATCGACGTTCGCGGGCACGATCCTTTTCCCGCCAATCGCGTAGTGGTTGCCAAAGGAGAACTCCGCAACCTTGTCGTGTACTGGTATTGGGCGCATGACCGCGGCGTGGCCAGCGAATATTGGGCCAAATACTACCTCGTCAAAGACTCCATCCAGACGCACCGCAGCGACGGCGCCCTGGTCCGCATCATCACCCCGATGTACCCCGGCGAGACAGCCCAAGCCGCCTACCAGCGCATCCTCCCCTTCGCCGGAGAAATCGTCCCAAAGCTCGACGACTACATCCCCCGCTAGAGGACCCGCTTGTGTAGGTTTTCCTTCGTGTAACTTTGTGTCCTTGGTGGTAAAAGATCTTTCAGAGGACATGGAAGACCATGTTTATGGAAGACCATGTTTGACGACCTGCGCTACAGCTTGCGAGTGCTGGCGAGGAGTCCGAGCTTCACACTGGTCGCTGTAGTGGGCTTGGCCCTCGGCATTGGTGCAAACTGCGCCATTTTCACCGCAATGAACGCCGTCCTGCTTCGCCCTCTTCCATACAAGCAAGCGGAGCAGTTGGTTCTGTTGTGGCAACTCAACCGGCACAACGGAGACCGCGAAATTAAAGCGAGTGTTCCTGACTATATCGACTGGAAGGAACAGAACAGCGCCTTTCAGGATATTGCAGCGTTTAATGCGAACTCTGGTCTTGGGTTGAACCTTAGTGGGGTAGATCACCCCGCACGAATTTCCGCGACGTCGGTTACGGGTAATCTCTTTTCACTTCTGGGCGTCACGCCAGCCTTGGGCCGGTCCTTTCTCCCGGATGAGGAACGCCCAGGCTCCGCTCCCGTTTGCATTCTCAGCGATGGTCTTTGGAAGCGGCGATTTGGCTCCGATCCGAAAATCGTCGGGAAGACAGTCACGCTGAATAGCGAGGTGTGGACCGTAGTCGGCGTCATGCCGGCGGGTTTCCGTTTCCCAACGAGTGTCGATCCTGTCGATCTATGGGTGCCTGCAATGGTCCGATCGACTGCCAGGACGAAGCGCGCCCACCACTATCTTGGCGTCATCGCGCGGCTTAAGCCAGGGCTATCTCTCGATCATGCACAAGCCGAATTCGATGCACTTGCCCGTCGGATGGAATTGCAATATCCGGAGACCAACGCGGGACTCGGAATCAGGCTCGTCCCCTTACGCACACAAATAACGGGGAACATCCGTCCAGCCCTTTTGGTTCTCTTCGGAGCCACCGCTTTTGTTTTGCTCATCGCATGCACAAACCTAGCCAATCTGTTGCTCGTGCGCGCCACTGTGCGTCAGGCGGAAATGTCGTTGCGTCTCGCGTTGGGTGCTTCAAGGACGCGACTGGTCCGACAACTACTCACCGAGAGCGCGCTGCTCGGACTGTCAGGCGGCATTTTGGGATTAATCCTGGCCTTCGCGGGGACGCGTCTTCTTTTGAATCACAGCCCCAGCAACCTTCCGCAGACGAATGAAATCGCCGTCGACGGCCGCGTGCTCGCATTTACTCTAGGCCTCTCGGTCTTCACAGCGGTTCTCTTCGGCGTGGTGCCTGCGCTCCAGGCTTCGAAACCGGATTTAATCAGAACCCTCAAGGTGGGGGGCAGCGGATTCGTTGGAGGCCAAGGCTGGCAGCGCCTCCGCCTCCTGCTGGTAGCTTCCGAGATGGCTCTGGCCCTGGTGTTGCTGATTGGCGCAAGCCTGATGATCAGGAGCTTCTTTCGTCTTCAGGAAGTGAATATCGGGCTCGATCCGCTAAACGTATTAACCATGAATACGACTCTCACCGTTGACAGATATCCGGCGCCGCGCCAAGTCGCGTTCTTTCGGCAGGTTGTGCAACGAATCGGTGCTCTACCCGGCGTCACGTCCGTCGGCGCGGTTGATAATCTTCCTCTGGGCGGGAGTGATGTCCACAGCTTCGGCATTGTGGGGCGCTCAGCTTTCGATCCGGGCGATGAACCCTCAGGTGAATTCAGCGTTGTGACGCCGCAGTACTTCAACGCAATCGGCATTTCTCTTACTCTAGGTCGTTACTTTACCGAGGGCGACGGCGATGAAACTCCCCGGGTCGCGATCATCAATGACGCGATTGCCCGCCGTTACTGGCCGCAAGAAGATCCCCTCGGCAAGAAGATCACAATCGACTTCGAACGAGAGCCACGAGAAATCGTGGGTGTGGTAGGAAACGTCAGGCACATGGGGCTTGACCAACAGGAACCGCTGCAGGTGTACATCCCACATTCGCAAAGGGGCGGAGCAGCGATGTATTTGGTCGTTCGCACCACTTCCAACCCGCTGAACCTGGTGCCATCTGTTCGCGCGGCAGTCGAAGCGGTCGATCACGATCAGCCGGTTTACGATATTCAGACGATGGAGCAGCGTCTCTCAGATTCCGTATCGCCCAGGCGTTTTAACATGCTTCTCTTAGGAATATTTGCCGCGATCGCACTCCTCCTGGCAGGCGGGGGAACATACGGCGTCATGTCCTATTACGTCACGCAACAGACTCATGACACCGGCATTCGCATGGCGTTGGGTGCCGACCGGGCTAAGGTGCTCACGCGTGTTGTGGGAAGAGGTCTCGTTATTTTGTGTTACGCATTGGCAATCGGTGTGGCGGTGGCGTTAGCGTTTTCACGCGTCATGTCCGGCTTACTCTTCGGTATCAGCGCCCTCGACCTTACGAGCATCGTCGGCGCTTCGTTCCTGTTGACAACAGTGGGACTTCTGGCCTGCTACATTCCCGCGCGCCGGGCTTCCAGAGTCGACCCGATGGTTGCCTTGCGCTACGAGTAGACAATCGCTGATCCGAAGAATCACGAAAGCCTACGTTGGCTGGGCCTTCCTTCGCGTAACGGAGCCTGCCCTGAGCGGAGTCGAAGGGTGTCCTTGGTGGTCAAGGATCGTCCGCCTCCCCGTCACCCCGGTAACTTTATGGTCCCGCGAGCTTTGCAGTATGATGGGGCGTTCCGCAGCTCGTCGTTCATTTTTCATTTTTCATCCTCCCCGCGGTTATCATTTGGAGAGAGACATCATGCGTCGTTTCCCTGCCCTCGGATCAGTACTGCTCTGTTTCCTGTTGACCCTGTTGTCGACAGGATGCTCGCGCGATCCCAACGTCAAGAAGCAGAAGTACCTGGAGAGCGGCAAGCACTACTTCGATGAGCAGCGCTACCGCGAGGCGGCCATTCAGTTCGGCAACGCCGTCCAAGTGGACCCGCAATTTGCACAGGCGCATTATCAGCTCGGGGAAACTCTGCTCAAGCTGCAGGATCTGAACCACGCGTATGGGGAGCTCTCCCGCGCGGTCGAACTCGACCCAAACATCTATGCGGCGCAGGCCGACCTGGCCAATTTGTTGGTCTCCTCCCGCCAGCCGGAGGCGCTGAAACAGGCGAAGATTCATCTCGACCTGCTGCACGAAAAGCAGCCCAACAGTGCGGAAACGTACGCCGCCTGGTCGAACTATTATTTCGCGCAAGACAAACTGGCCGCGGCCATGCAGGAGATGCAAAAAGCCATTGACGCGGACCCTGCCCGGTCCGATTCGTACCTGAGCATGGCGCTGCTGCAGACCCGCGCGAATCTGCCGGAGCAGGCTGAAACTAATTTCAAGAAAGCCGCCGAAGTCGCGCCCAAGGCCATGAACGCGCAGCTGGCTCTCGGAGGCTTCTACGAGTCGCGCAACCGCTTTCCGGAAGCCGAACAGCAATTCCGCAAGGCCATCTCGACCAGCCCGAAAGATCCCGCCCCCCGGGCCGCGCTGGTCCGCCTGATGATCGCCGAGGGCAAGCGCACCGACGCCGAAACCATTCTCAAAGAAACCAAAGCTGCCATGCCCAACAACTCGGAAGGCTACCGCATGCTGGGCGATTTTTATTTTGCCACCGGCGATCTCGACAAAGCCACGGCAGAATACGGTTCGTTGTACAACGACCATCCGCGCGATATGCAGGTCAAGAAAAATTACATTCAGTTGCTGATCCTGAAAAATCGCCTCGACGAAGCCGCAAAGTTGAACGACCCAATTCTGAAGACGAGCCCGCGCGACATTGATGCCCTCGTTTACCGCGGCCAGATTCTGTTGCGCCAGGGCAATGCCAGCGGCGCGGTCGAGCCCCTGCAAGACGCGCTGCGCAATGATCCCAACAACGCAGTCGCGCATTACCAGCTGGGAATTGCCTTTGACCAGCAGCACGACGACGATCGCGCAGAAGCGGAATGGCACGAAGCGGTCCGCCTGAAGCCCGACATGACCGAGGCGCAACAGGCTCTGGCGCGAGTACAGCTGCGCCGCGGCGACACCGAAGGATTGCTCCAGACGGCGCAGCAACTCATCAGCGCGCAGCCGCCCTCGGCCGACGGATTTCTGCTGCGATCCGTCGTTGAAATCAGTCGCCAGCGATTCACCGACGCGGAAGCAGATTTGCGTAAAGCCATGGAACTGGCTCCGGCGAGCCCGGCCCCTTACGTCCAGATGGGTGCGATGCGTTTAGCGCAGAAGCAGTTTGGTGAAGCGGAAAAACTCTACCAGCAAGCTCTGGAAAAAGATCCTTCGTCCGCGGAAGCGCTGCGCGGCCTCATGGCCGCCTACATTCAGGACAAGCAGGTCGACAAAGCGCTCGCAGCCGCCAACGACCAGATTGCAAAATCTCCCAACAACAGCAGCTTCTACGATCTTCTCGGCACGGTCCTGTTCGAATCCAAGAAGGACACGAAAGGCGCCGAGGCCGCGCTGCGCAAAGCTGTTGAACTCGACAAGAACAACAGCAACGCTCTCGTGAAGCTCGGCAAAGTGCAGATCGCCGAGGGTGCAGCCGACCAGGCCCTCGTCACCTACCAGCAATCCATCAAAGACAATCCCCGCGAAGTCACTTTCTACATTCTTGCCGGAGAACTCTACGAGGCCAAGAGCCAGTGGGACCAGGCCAAGGCGATGTACCAGCAGGCCTTGAATGTTCAGTCGGATAATCCCACCGCCTCGAACAATCTCGCCTACCTGATTTTGCAGCAAGGCGGCAACGTGGATCTCGCGCTCGCCATGGCGCAGACCGCGCGCCGCGGCATTCCCGATTCTCCCAACTTTGCCGACACGCTGGGCTGGGCTTACTACCAGAAAGGCGTCTACAAATCCGCCATCAGCCTTTTCCAGGAGTCGCTGCGCTTGAGTGAAAAGCAGGGCGGCGCCGACGACGCCGACGTCCATTACCACCTCGGCCTCGCCTATCAGAAGACGAATCAGCCTGCGCTGGCCCGCCAGCAACTGGAACGCGCGTTGAAGATCAAACCCAACAGTCCCGACGCCGCCTCCGCGCGGAAAGCCCTCGCCGAACTGCGCGGCTAGCCGTTCTCAGGCAGCCGCTTGCATGTAGGAATTCAGGAAGCAGTGAGTGAGACTGTCACGCTCCGTGCTGTTTCGCCGAAACAAATTCCTGAATCGCATTAATACTCTGAAAGTTTTCGATCGTAATCTCTTCGTCGCTCACGCCCACGGCGAAAGTCTCTTCCAGAAAAGTCACCAGCCGAAAAATTCCCAGGGAATCCAGCACGCCCGCAGCCGTCAACGAGTCATCGTCCGCGACCGATTGCACGCCGCGACGAATCGCAATTTTCATAATGAATTCCCGAACCTGATCTTTTATCTCCGCTGGCTGCATGTCCCTGTCTTCTCCTCGTTCCTGACACTTCGCGAATCCGCTGGCTGCTTCCTCCGCGAGCCTCAAGACAAAGCGCGGCTGGCCTCGGCCGTCACGCGCACGCGATCTATTTTACCTGTCGAAGTCCGCGGCAGCTTCTCGCGGAATTCCACACTCGCCGGCACCATGTATCGCGGCAAGTGAAGAGCGCAGTGTTGCTGCAAGTCGCCCTCGCTCAACTTCGTTCCGTCGTTCAGAGTTCCGTTCAGCGTTCCATTATGCAGTGCCACCACCGCCCCGATCCGCGATCCGTCCACTGGATCCTTGGCTGCAAACACTAAAGCTTCAGCGACCGCGCTGTGTTTCAACAATGCCGCTTCTACTTCGCCCAGTTCCACGCGATAGCCCCGCACCTTGATCTGATTGTCTCTGCGGCCCAGGAAGTCATAGTCTCCGTCTTCCCGCAGTACCACCAGGTCGCCGGTGCGATAAACGTTCTCGGCAAAATCCGCCTGAAAAGGATTCGGCACCACAGCTCTCCGTGTCTTCTCGGGATCGCCCCAATAGCCTAAAGTTACTGACGGCCCGCGAACCAGGAGTTCGCCTTTTCCACCCGCCTCGGTCACGCGTTGGTTTTGTTCATCCACCGCGAACACTTCGGTGTTTTCACAAGCGCGACCGATGGGAAGCGCCTCCATCTCAGCCAGTCGAGCCCGATCGACGGGATAATACGTGCACACGTTCGTCTCCGTCGGACCGTACAAATTATAAAGTTCCACACCCGGCAAAACTTCCGCCAGGCGCTGCAAGTGCTTCACCGGGAAAACTTCACCGGCAAACAGAATAACTCGCAGCTTAGGAAAACGCTCCGCACTCAACTTGCCGTGCAGCGCGAGTTGCGTCAACGCGCCTGGAACCGAATACCAGACGCTGATGCCGCGCTCCTCCATGAACTTCGCCACGCTGGCCGGAAAAATCAGAATGTCCTCCGGCACCATGTGCACGCTCGCGCCCGCTTCCATCGCGTTGTAAATATCGAACACTGAAAGATCGAAATGCAGCGGCGCGTGGCTCGAAAGCCGGTCCTCCGACCGGACACTGAATTTCTCCGCGCACCATTCGATGAACGTCAGAGCATTCTGGTGCGAGAGCATCACGCCTTTCGGCTCGCCCGTGGATCCCGACGTGTAAAGAATGTATGCCAGGTCCGTGGTCACCGGCTCCCACTCGGGCGGACGTCCGCTCTCGTAACCGCTCAGCGCCTCCCATGAAACCGTTCCCTTGATCTCTTCTTCAGGCTTTGCACCGGTAAGAATCGTCAGCTCCACGCCGCGTCTCGCCTCGCGATCGAACTGGCGCAGCCGGCGCGCGTCCGTGACCAGCCCTCGCATTCTGCAATTGTTGATGATATAAGTCGCGCGCGCCGCCGGCTGATCGGGATCGAGCGGCACATACGCAGCTCCCGCCTTGAGAATTCCGAACATCGCCACTAGCGACTCCAGCGACTTGGGAAAATACAAACCGACGCGGTCGCCCTTGCGGATGCCACGATCTCGCAACAGGTGCGCGAGTTGATTCGAACGTTCTTCCAGTTCCCGGTAAGTCAGGCTGCGACCCCAGCCCACGCAGCCATCGCTTCCGGCCGCCGGGCCGCGCTGCGCTGCAACAGTTGTGCAAGATGGTAAGCCATTTTCAAAACGCCTTCGTTATAACCCGAAGCCCGTACTCAAAGCCCGTACTCAAAGCCCGTGAAAGCCCGCCAGAATCATCTTCTGGATCTCGCTCGTCCCGGAATAAATTTTGCCCGCGATCGCATCCCGCAACTCGCGCTCGATCTGGTAATCGGTCATGTAGCCGTATCCGCCGTGAATCTGGATGGCGTCGAGACAACTCTGCACGCAGGCCTCGCTCACATAAGTCTTGGCGATGGCGGCTTCGCGCAGCGGATGTTTCCCCTGCTTCTTCAACCACGCCGCCTTGTACAACACCAACCGCGAAGTTTCCAGCCGGATATCCATGTCCGCAATTTTGCTCGCGACCGCGGGAAACTGCCCGATGGGATGCCCAAATTGCTGCCGGTCTCCGGCATATTCGATCGACGTTTCCAGCAATCGGCGCATGGTTCCCAGGTGGCCGGCCAGAATGCAGATGCGCTCCCATTCCATCGACGCCGTAAAAATCGCCTGCCCCAGTCCCTCGCGGCCCAGCACATTTTCCGCGGGCACTTCGCAATCTTCGAACACCAACTCTGCCATGGGTGAAGTTCGCAGCCCCATCTTGTTCAGCTTTTTGCTGATGGTGAAACCCGGTGTTCCTTTGTCCACGATGAAGCCTGTAATGCCGGCCGCGCCCTTGGCGGGATCGACATTCGCAAAAACAATCACCACATCCGCGATCGGCGCATTCGTAATAAAAGTCTTGGTGCCGTTGATGACGTAACGGTCGCCCTTGCGTTCCGCCCGTGAGCGCAACGCGAACGCGTCCGACCCCGAGGAAGGTTCCGTCATCGCGTGCACGCCCACGAACTCGCCGCTGGTCAGCTTCGGCAAATACTTTTTCTTCTGCTCCGCCGTGCCAAAGCTCTGGAAAGGAATTTCCGCACTCCACATGTGTGCGTTGATCGAGAAAATCAGTCCGTTATCGCGGCAGCCATAGCCCAACGCTTCCAGCGCGCACACTGTTGTCAGAATGTCAGCCCCGCCGCCGCCGTATTCTTCTGCCACCGGCAGGCCCTGGATACCAAACTTCGCGCACTTCTTCCACCCGTCCCAGGAAAACTCTTCCTTCAGGTCGCGGTCGATCACATTATCGTTCAGCTCTTCGCGCGCAAACTTGATGACCGACTTCTGCAAGGTCAGTTCATCGTCACTCCAGGAAAAATCCACCACGTCACCTCGTCTGCTCGGATTGAAACGCTGCGCTGAACTTCACTACGCTGAATCTTAGTCGCGCTGAACTTTAATCGCGTTGAACATAAGTTGAACATAAGCGCGTCCAACGTAATCGCTTTGAACTGGGGTTGGCAAGTTAACCTGGGGGGTTGAACCCGGCCGTGAACCTGGGCAAATCCTTGCGGAAACCTTACAACGCCGCGCGCATCAAACCACTTGCTCGCGGGAAACAGAGGCGGCCGTCTCTTGCGGCTCCGGTGCGGCCGGGTCCGCTGCTACTCCGCGATTTCGCCCGTTCGCCGTCTTTCCACCCAGAACCGTCAAGGTCGAGATGGAGCGCCCAATGCTGATCCGCGCCGGAACGCCTGCCACCGTGCTGTCGTCCGGAACATTCGTGATCACCAGGCTGTTGGGCGCGATCAGCACGTTGTTGCCAACGTTCACCGGTCCCACAATCTTGGCCCCGGCGCCGATCAGGACATCGTCCCCAATGCCGCGCACACCATAACCCAGCACCACTCCGGTCTGCACCGAGCAGTTCTTTCCAATCGTAGTCGGGGGAATGAAGATGCCATACACCGTGTGAATCACAAAACCAGGGCCGATGTTGGCTCTGGAGGAAATGTGCACGCCCGTCAATATCTGGCTTACGCCACGCACAAACAGCACCGGGATCCACGCCAGTTGCCGGAGCACCGGCAGGCGGATCCCGCGCATCCAGTGGCAGAAACGATAACTTAGAACTGCGATGGTCCCAGGCTGGAACAATACCCGAACTCGCCGGTCAAATTCGTTGGTGCCTACATTCTGCTCGCTCGCCATTGCTATATCAGCGCGAACGTTTTCGAACATCGTCCCCCCGACTTATAGGTTCCCATCACGCCGCCTGGAGCCGATCTCCAGGCCCGGCTGAGAAACCAGAATGTTGGCCCATGAAGGCCGCAAAGTCAAGCCTGTGGCTCGATTTGGTGCTGCTTCAATTCGACAACCGAATAAGAAACCATCCATCACGAAGGCCGCGGAGTAAAACGAAAGAGCTCTGCTCTCGAGGGTTTCCTTCGTGCAACTTTGTGTCCTTGGTGGTAAAAAGCCTTTTCGCTGGGCTCGCTTAGAATTACCCAGCAACCCTACGCCTCGAACTTGTTTTTCTGAGTTAAGCTTCGATGAAAACTTTGCCTGAACGGTTGGCCTCTTAGTCAGCCGCGAAATCGTTCTTGACCGTTTCCGCCTGCTGGCGCTTGACCGCCCGGTTCGAGGGCAAGCCGGCATCGCGAATCTTGTACAGCAGCGCGCGATAGCTGATGCTCAGCGCTCGCGCGGCCTGCTTGCGGTTCCAGTGGTGCGTTTGCAAGGTCTTGAGGATCACCTTCCGCTCCAGTTCGCGAACCGCCTGGCGCGTCAGCTTCTTCAGCGAGATTTGCCCGTCCAGCGGAATGTCGGAATTGATGAAGTCCGTTTCCCGCGGAGTCAGGTCGCTTGAAATCACATCCTCGGTGCCCAGGATCACGTAGCGCTTGATCAGATTTTCCAGCTCGCGAATGTTGCCCGGCCAATGGTATTTCCGCAGCACGGCCATAAGTTCGGCGGAAAGTGGTTTCGCCCGGCAGTTGTATTTGCGGTTGTGATACTCCAGAAAGTAATCCACCAGTTCAGGAATGTCGGTAGCGCGTTCGCGCAACGGCGGCAGCGAAAGGTTCACCACATTGATGCGATAGAACAGATCGGCGCGGAAGGTGCCGTTCTCGATTTCCTCTTCCAGTTTGCGATTGGTGGCGCAGACCACGCGCACTTCAACTTTTTTGTCTTCCTGGGCGCCGATGCGGCAGAACTGTCCATCCTGCAGCAACTGCAGCAGCTTGGATTGCAGCGCCAGGTCAAGCTCGGAAATTTCGTCGAGAAACAGCGTCCCACGGTGAGCCATTTCCACGCGCCCCGGTTTCATGCCGTAGGCTCCGGTGAAGGCTCCTTTTTCGTAGCCGAACAGCTCGCTCTCGAGCAACGTTCCCGGAATGGCGGGGCAATTCACCTTGACCCACGGCCCGGTCTTCCACGGCGAGTTCGCGTGGATCATGCGGGCGATAATGTCTTTGCCAGTCCCGCTCTCTCCCTGAATCAGCACCGGGACGTTGGCCCCGGCCAGCTTCATCAACCGCTCCTGCAACGCCTGCATGGCGGCAGTTTGACCAAAAACCACCGCGGAAGGCGGCATCTCTCCCAAGGGCTGGACTAGCGAATTGACACTGCTGCTGGTGGTCATAAGGAAGCTCCGCAGGGGAGTGGAGGGAGGACAAGACTTTTCAAGCACCCCGAGAGCCAAAGCTGCCGGCACCCTGCGCCCGCTCTCAGGAATTTACCTATCTTATTGAACAATCGCAACTTACCAAAGATTCGCCTGGTCATTGGCCGGGCCCGTTCGGAAGTAAGATTGGGACCAAATGGGCAACAGCCTGTGGGTAAACAATTTCACACCGCAGAACCAACTTTCCGTCCTTTGGGGCTCCTGGGGTGGTTTGAATTCAGCAGGGGACGGGCAAACTTGAGCCCTAAAAGATGGCAGCCAACCGATTGCGTGCTCCGCAGCGCCTTGGCGCGGAGGTTGCGCGCCGTCTTCGGCAGCTCAGTCAGCCCAGACATGGGGGCGCTGGGAATCTCCAGCAGAATCTCCGCAGCGGAGGGCAGGCCCTTGCGCACCGCCAGCAGCATGCCGCCGGCACTTACATTGAGGGCAGTGGCAAATTCCAGGAATTCCTTCCCTTTATCGTCGCGGCTGCGGACAAAGACCGGTATGGCCAAGGGAAGCCGGGGCCATTTTCGCCTTTCGCCGTGTCTTTCGTCCAAGCGCACATACCCCCATTCCTTACCCCACGGCAGCACCTTGTGGGCCAATGCCGGGTTAGAAAGGGGTAAGGCACCCCGCCTATGCCCGAAATCCGCCAATCCAGCCTCCGCAACATCCATCAATGCCGTCATTTTACGACGTTTTGTTCGTATTTTGTTCGCCAATTGGGAAAAATGCGGCTGACGCCGAAAATGGCCGGAAGTGCAAGGTTTTGCTACACTTGGGTAATTCGCTTGCATTTTTCGTTGACAACAACGGCTCACCAGATTACGATTTATTCAAATACGCACTCATTCGTTGCGAATCGGGTGCCTGTTCCTCCCCACACAGAGTTTTGGTTCTCCGAAATGGCCACCGCGCAGAAGAATACGTGTGTGTCGGACTCTGCTGGGAGGGAACGACCCTCGCCGGCGTCTGCTCATCCGTCCGCGCGCCAGGAAGCCAGTCCGGACGCCGACCTGCCCAGTCCTGAGAACCTCCTGCAGGAATATTCCGAACTGCAGGCGCGCTTTCAACGCACCACCAACGCCCTGGCCTCGGCCACTCACGATCTGAAAACTCCGCTTTCCATTCTGAACGGTTATGTCGAGCTGCTGCAGAACGAGAAGCTGGGACCACTCAACGAACGCCAGCGCGAAGTTCTCGGCGACATGCAGGCCAGCGGCAAACGTCTCCAGCAATTCATTCAGGACTTCCTCACCTACAGCGCGATCGAGACCGGCGGGTTGCGCATGCACTTCGCATCCGGCGACATCAACCAGTGTTTATCAGAAGTTTGCCGGATGTGGTCGAACCGCTTTCAGGGAAAAGGCCTGGCGCTATATTTTCTGGCCAACGACAAGCTGCCCAACTTTCCCCTCGACACTCCGAAGCTGGAGCGCGTGATTTCGAATCTGCTGGAGAATTCGTACAAGTTCACGCCTCCGGGCGGAACGGTGTGGCTGCATGCGGAACCGCATATGTGGGAGCGCCGGGCCACCACGCAATCCTCCGGCTCCGGGGAACGGCGGCGGCAGAGTGTTTCTCATCCCAACGCGGTGAAGGTAAGTGTTTCCGACACCGGGCCGGGGATTCCGGCGGAGTTTCATCTGGAAGTTTTTGACGATTTTTTTCGCCTTCCCGGCAATGAAAGCCAGGAAGGGATGGGACTGGGACTGGCGATTGTGCGCCGCCTGGTGCAGGCCATGGGAGGAAAAATCTGGGTCGAGAGTGACGGCACAGGCTGCAAGTTTTCCTTCCTCCTGCCTTACAAGCCGGTGCCGGCAGCTGCCAGCAAAGGAAAGAACCGATGAGTGAAGCCGCAAAGATTCTGCTGGTGGACGACGAACCCGGCATGCTGCGTTACATCAAAACGCTGCTGGAAGTCGACGACTACAAAGTCGAGACCGCCACCACGGGCGAGGAAGCGCTGCAGCACCTGGAAAAAGGTCTGCAGCCCGATCTAGTTCTGCTCGACGTGCTCATGCCCGGCATCGATGGCCTGGAGACTTTGGAAAAACTCCGGCAGAAGCGGCCCGGCCTGAAGGTCGTGATGCTCTCCTGCGTGAACGATACGCGTAAAGTGGTGCAGGCGATGCGCCTGGGCGCGCAGGATTACCTGACCAAGCCATTTCAAAAAGCCGAGCTCGACCGCGTGATCGACGTTTGCCTCGAACAAGGAAAACAGGTTTACACCGACGAAGTCGAAGAGCTCGCCGATGATGTGTTCTTTATCGCCGCGAGTCCGGCGATGCGCAAGATCCGTTCGCAGGCTGCGCTGGTCGCGAACGTAGATATTCCGGTGCTGCTGCTGGGTGAGAGCGGCACGGGCAAGGAAGTGCTGGCGCGGCTGATTCACAAACTTTCGCCGCGTGCGCATCGCACTTTCCTGAAAGTAAATTGCGCGGCCGTCCCCGCCGATCTGCTGGAAAGCGAACTGTTCGGTTACGAGCCCGGAGCCTTTACCGGCGCCACGCACGCCAAGCCGGGCAAGTTCGAGATTTGCAACAAGGGCACGATTCTGCTCGATGAAATCGGCGAGATGCCTCCGCTGTTGCAGGCGAAGTTGCTGCACGTCTTACAGGATCAGCAATTTTCGCGGCTGGGCAGCCGCTCCGTGATCAAGGTGGATGTGCGCATTCTCGCGGCCACCAACATCAACATTCCGGAAGCGCTGGCCACCAAGCGTCTGCGCGAAGATCTCTACTACCGCTTGAACGCGTTCACGCTGCACCTGCCTCCGCTGCGCGATCGCAAAGAAGAAGTGCCGATTCTGTTGAAGCATTCCATGACGAGGATGGCCGAACGTTACGCGCGCGCGCCGCTGCCACTGACTCCGGCGCTGCTGAAAGCATGCCACGATCATTCATGGCCCGGCAATCTGCGCGAGCTGAATAATTTCCTGAAGCGCTATTTGATTCTGGGCGACGAAAATCTGGCCGTCTCGGAACTGCAACCCAAGGCCGACGGTCCGGGGGGAACGCGCAGCGATTCTGGAGCTCGAAATGATTCCGGCGGAGGGTTGAAGTCACTGGCGCGCAGCGCCAAGGACGAAGCGGAAGCCGAAGCCATCACCCAGGCTCTCGACCAAACCAACTGGAACCGCAAACAGGCAGCCGCCATTCTGCAGATCAGCTACAAAGCGCTGCTATACAAGATCCGCCAGTACGGAATCGCCGAAGTGAAGGCGCATCATAAGCTTTCGGCCGGAGCTTAAAAGCAGTTGCCAGTGGGCAGTTGCCAGTCCGACGGAGCAGTCGCGGCTTCATGCGATTTGACGATGTCATCCCGTAGAGAGCGCAGCCCTCGGACCGCCTCCGCCGCACGCACCGTAACGGCGCCCGGCGGCGCATCGTAGGGTCCCTGGTCTCTAGCCCCTAATCCCTGGCCCCTAGCCACTGCTCTACGGCACTACCAGCTGCACCGACTGGTTCTTTGAGTAGGTGCCCCCGGCGGCTGTGACCACAAGAGTGTAGGTGCCTGGAGGCGTTCCTCCCTGTGGGGGAGGCGTGGTGCCACCGGCGCACGCGGGCTGCAGACAGATCAAGCCGACGAGCACGCATAGCATCAGGAGCCCGGCCAAGCGGCGCTTACCAGACTTGCTGAATCCCGCTCCGAAGCTTGTTCCGAATCCCAGGAACGTTATCGCAGGAAACGCCAGGAAGGCTGCGTAGAGCGCGCCGCGCCCGGGGCGCAGGCTCCCAATATTAATGGGCCGGGCGGTGGTGCTCACGGTAAGCGTGGCGCTGGCCGGGCTTTCACCGGTCAGCGTGAGCGTAGGGGCGCTAAAGCTGGACTTGGTCGCGCCCGGCAGACCCGAAACGCTCAAACCCACATTCGCGCCGTATACCGGCTGAGGAGTCACGGTCACTGTGTAGAACGCTGAATCGCCCGCGGCCGGGACTGAAACGGCGGTGGGAGTCACGTTCATAATGAACGCGGTTGCGGTGAAGGAGATGGAACCACTGTTGTTTCCCGGGACAGGATCAATATTGTTGGACGAGGAAACTGACGCGGAAGAGGTATACCCTCCGGGAGCGGTGGCGCTGAGCACGATGGTGACGGTAGCCGTGGCCCCGGCTTGCATCGAGGAAATGGTGCAGGCAACTCCGCCCGAGGTTACGGTCGCAGAGCAACTCCCGGAAGTGGCGCTGGCGCTGTCGAAGGTCATTCCCGCGGGAATCGTCCCCAACACCACTACGTTGGTGGCCAGATCGGGGCCGTTGTTGGTGATCGTGTAGGCGGTTGAGACCTGCGTTCCTACGGGCACTTGATTCGAGAGCGTGGGGTTCGAAAGCTGGGCGTTGGTGATGGCCAGGTCGGCCGCTGTTCCCAACTCCACCACGAACGTGTCGACGGCGCCGTTGTTCTGCCCCTGCACCGGATTCAGCGTCGGCAGGTTGGTGGATGTGGTATCGCCGGCAAAATAGGTATTCAGGTTCTGGTCGAGCGCAACGCTGGTGCCCTTGTCCGTCCCGCTTCCACCGAAATAAGTGACGTAAGCTCCCACCGACGACTGCCCTTGCAACGTCGCGGTATTGAGGCGCGCGAAAAACGCATTCTGCGGCGGAGTGGCCAATGAGAGATTGGTGCCCTGGATCACGCCGGTGAAGGGAAAGACAGGGAAATTTTCCGATGTCGTGTATCCGGTAACGAGCGCGTCGCTGGCCGGGTCCACCGTGATGGCCAAGCCGGCATCGCCGCCGGCGCCGGTGCCGCCCAGGTACGAGAAATAAGTTAGCGTCTCGACGGTGGTGGTGGTGCCGGTGCCGGTAGTGGCGCCCGATATGTTGTTGAAGCGCGCTACGTAGGCGTTGCTTACAGGAGTCGCAATGGTGGGGCAGCTCGCCTGGCTCGTCGGATTCGGATTTGTCGCGCTTGGAGGATCGTCCAGGCAAAGCTGGAAGGACGCAAAATTCGAAATCGTAGTGGGGAGGATAAAGTTCGACGAGTTGGTAGAGCCGGTGATGTAGACGTTGGCCGCGCCCGCATCCACGGCGATGCCGGTTCCCGTTTCCGTATTGGCGCCGCCAAAATACGTGGACCACGCCAGTTGCGTGGCTTGCGTGTTGGTGGGGTTATTCAGCCTGGCGACGAAGGCGTCCGTGGTGGTGTCCGCCGAAGTGTTGGCGCATACCGGAAGCCCGGTGACGATGACCAGCGGCGGAGGCTGATCCAAGCACGGCTGGTAAGCATTCAGAATCGGAAAATCGGTGACGGGGCTTTGCCCGGTGTAAATGAAGTTGGTGGTGCCGGTGAAATAAATGTTGCCGGTAGTATCTACCGCGATGCTGCCGCCTGTCGCGATGGGATTGCTCGTCGGCGTCCCACCGCCGAAATAAGTGGAGTAGGCGATGCTTCCGATGCCCGCAGCCACGGTGTTTACCTTGGTCACGAAGAATTGAATGGTTGCGCCGCGGCTGACCGCCTGGAAGGGCTGGGCCTCCGGCGTGGCGCTGGCGGGAAACTGATTGGTCAGACTGCCTTCGTCACTGACGGCGGTGGAAGTGGTGGTGCCGGTGACGTAGACATTGCCTGCCGTATCGATGGTCATGCCACTGGCAATGTCGGCGCCGCTGCCGGAAAGATAGGTGGAATAAACCAGTTGGTTGGTGGCGGTCGGAATCAGCACACTGACAAACGCGTGCTGCGGGCCCGTGCTTCCCTGCTTTGGAGCCGTCTGGTAGGCAGTTTCGGTGAACGGGAAGTCGGTGGAGGTAGTGGTTCCGGCAACGTAGATGGTGTTGCCGTCCACGCCGATGCCGGCGCTGGTATCCTGCCCGCTGCCGCCGAGGTAGGTGAGATACTCCACCCCTCCGGCCCCACCCTGTCCATTCAACTCCAGAACGAAAATGTTCTGCGCATTTGCGGTCGGATTCAGAGCTGGCTGGTACGCGTTCGTTGAGACCGGCAAATTGGGAGACGTGGTCGAGCCCGTCAGGTAGATGTTCCCTAGAATATCGACGGTCACGTAAGGAAAAGTATCGTTGCCGCTGCCGCCGAAGTAGGTTGCGTAAGTGAGTACCGGGTCAATGATCAGTTCGCGGCTGTGGTCATAGGGGCCCACTTCGAATCCCACGCGATTCAAGGCGCGCAGCGCGAAGCGGCCTGCCACGGGCTGCCGCCGGCCATCGATCTCCTGATAGACGCTGGGGGCGGCGAAGAGCAGGTTGCCGCCGTCGCCTTTTAAAACGAGGCTGCCGGAACTCAGTTCGATTTTTTGTGCGCCGTCGAACTCCAACTGGGCTTGCGAGGGGTCGGCGCCCGGCGCAACCTGGAAGTCGTATTCCAGTTGCCCCTGCTTTCCGTAGAAAACCAGATTGATGCCGGGATAAACCTCTTCATAACTTACGCGGGCAAACTGCGGAATGTTGGAACGCCACTTCGAGCGATCGTTACCGATGAAGTAATTGCTCTTGCCGGGCAGAAGATCGGTTCCCGCGATGCGGGCGTTGGGGCTGGCTCCAGCCAGCTTCATACGAACTGACTCGGTGCGCGCAGCCGAGCCGGCGCGAGCCTGACTGCGCAGGGCGAGCGTGGCTCCTTCGGAATCGAGAAACAGAGAGTAGCCGCTGCCCCGGGCGACGAATTTTACGGCGGAATCGGATTGGCTGGAACTCGTTTCACCCAGATTCACCTGGCCCTGATTCGGCTCAAACAGCAGCGGCAACTGGCTGAGGAGTGCTCGCGCCTGCCCGGCGTTCTGACGGTCGGAATGAGGAGCGGAATTCAGTTGCCTGGCGGCGTCGGAGGCAAAAGCGGAAGAACCGGCGGAGAGAATCGCACTCTGCAGGGGGGAACGGGGAACCTGCGGGCTCAGGATTGACGTGCGTGACCGGGAGGCCGACCCCAGCAACAGACATCCGGCAGCAAGCAGCAGGATTGCGCCCCACAGGACGCCGAACCGATTTGCGCCCGAGGTTATTCCCGAGCTTGTTCCCGACCCACTGCGATTTACGTTCAAGCGTTCCTCCGAATTCACTCAGATCGTCTTGAGTCTGATCGTTCAAGTTTAATCGCGCTAAGTTTGATCGTTCTTTGATCGTCCCAGTCTGATCGCGCCAGTCCAATCCTGAACAGCTTTCGTCAGATCAGTTTGGAGAGAAAATAGAAAATAGAAATGGTGCACGAGTCAGTTCTATCCCACGGCGGCGAAGCCGCCCGCAGCTCACGATAGCGCTGGAACTGGCAGAAAATTTAAATAACTACTTAAACATCTGACGGATAGACTGTCAAGCCAGCCCGCCCGGATCTCAGCAGAATCGCCCCAGTTTCGGGAAAGCGCCCCCGCAATCTGCGGGCAGCATTCTACGCTTGGGGGCCTAGCGACGCCCTGAGCGTCGCCCTAAGCATCCATGAGATGCGCCGTGGCCTTAGGAAAGATGCCGGGGATGGCACGAAAGTGGGGGAGAGAGGAAAACTTCGTCCCCGGCTCGTTGGAAAGCATCTGCAAACCCTTGCATGAAAAAGGGAGCGGCCGAGTCCGCCGGAGCGGCAAGCTGCTGATTCTGCGGGAACAATAGCAAGCCGTACCCCACGAGGAGATGGCAGCACGATTGCTTGGTTAAGGGAGTGCGGGTACGGGACTCGCAGCCGGCATTTCCTCCTTACGCCGGGCGGTTGGCAGCAGGATTTACCGATTGAACCCTGGCTCGTGTTTTTGTGTTTGCAAACCGTGGACGATTCTATACATTTGTGCCTCACAGGGTCTGAGCCGTCGAGATTCAAGCCTCCCCTTATTTCTTGAGTCGCAGTTCGCATTTCGGACGATCCGTATTGTATCTAGAGTGGCCGTTTCGGATAGCGAATCGAAGGAACGATCGCCGTAAGCAACGATCGTAGAACGAACGATGAATCTGGGGAGACATGCTTTCAACGAGCCCGTATAAAATGCAGACGAGTTCTCAGGAACGGCGGTCGATGCGGCGGTTCGATATGCGGCTGCCGGCCGTGGTGCACATCGAAGGCGCCAGCGAGTTCCACACGGAAACGCAAAACGTGAGCGCGCGCGGCGTTTTCTTCTATCTCGATCGTGCGATCGCAGCGGGCACACAACTGGAGGTGACTCTCACTTTCCCGCCCCACGTCACTCTCACCGACGCTGTGCGCGTCCGTTTCACCGCCCGTGTGATTCGGGTGGAATCTGCGCTGCCTTCTCTCCGCGTCGGCACCGCAGCCATGATCGAAGATTACGAATTCCTCCGCTCCGGTGGCGGCAACGACTTCCTCAGCGCCCTGCAGAAG
Source organism: uncultured Acidobacteriaceae bacterium (assembly GCA_963846245.1). Taxonomy (GTDB): domain Bacteria; phylum Acidobacteriota; class Terriglobia; order Terriglobales; family Acidobacteriaceae; genus Sulfotelmatobacter. The sequence continues at coordinate 642,694 of CAWJVI010000004.1, forward strand.
CAATGGAAAGCGGCGAACTGAAGGGCAGGCTTCGGACGGCGCGCTCCGGCTTTCCGGCTTCGGCGAATCAAAACCCACGGTCGTCTTCATTTCCGGCCAGGCTCTTACCGCCCTCGTCCGACAGACAGTTTACCCGGCAAAGGATGTTGCCGAAGCCCGGTCGCTGACCGATTACCCGGCGGGGCTTTGCCGAAGCCCGAATCCCGAATAGCTCGATGCCCGGCTCATCTCGTCCCACTCATCTTGCCGCGCAATATTTGCCATGCTAAGCTCCCACGGCAATGATCTTCCGCATGAGAGTTCCGCGCGCTCCGCTCTCTCATTTCGTGGAGAACCTTGTGGTTTTATCAGGACCTGGAAGTCAATTACACCAAAGAAAAGCTTCTGCCCGATGCGCCGTGGAGATGATCATCGATCTCGGCGAGGGGCCCAAGAAACTCTACGACCGGCGCAACACTCTCCGCTACACCGGCTACAACCGCTGCTGGATCAGCGGCATGCAGAGCCGCTATCTCATCATCGGCGCCGAAAAGGGATCGTCGATGATGGGCGCGCACTTCCGCACTGGCGGTGCCGCGCCATTCTTCGGGTTTCCGATTTCCGAGCTGACCGCCAACGTGGTGGAACTGGACTTGATCTGGAAACGCGAAATCGTTTCCCTGCGGGAGCAGTTGATCGAGGCGACCGCACGATCGACGCCAAGTTCGATTTGCTGGAAGCCTATCTCGTCGGCAAAGCGCAATCCCGGCTGGAACCGGACAAGACCATCTCAGCCGCGCTGGCGGCGCTCCACTCGTGGCCGGTAATACCTCTGCGCGAGCTTGCCTCTCGCCTCGGCGTCAGCCATAAGCAGATGATTGCGCGCTTCGATTGCCGCGTGGGACTCACTCCCAAGCTGACGTCGCGGATTCTCCGCTTCCGCAAGTCGCTGGCCGCCGCGCACAGCATCCCAACACCGGACTGGTCCGACCTGGCGGCGGATTGCGGCTACTACGACCAGGCTCACCTCATTCATGAATTCCAGGAATTCGCCGGAATGACTCCCTCGGAGTATCAGCGGAACCGCACCGAATATCCCCACTACATTCCTGTCGATTAGCCCCGCTCATAAACTCCGCGCGCTAACGCAAGGCAGCCCTCAGGGGCTGAAGCCCGTGTCTTTCGTGGCTCTCAGCGGCACGACTGAAGTCGTGCCCTTCCCAAACCCGTTTGGGGATTACTTCCAGGAAATTTCTTACAATACATTCCGCGCAAACATGGTTCATTGTGTCGCTGGTTCTGATTTCGGGTTTTAACTTCCGATCTAATTACTGCGAGGAGAACGCTCGATGCCACATATCAACTGGCTGGCTGTGCTGGCCGCCGCCGTTTCCAGTTTCGTTCTCGGGGGACTTTGGTATTCCAAAGCGTTGTTCGGCCGGCGCCTGGATGTCCGCCAACAATCTTTCCGACGCCGACTTGGCGAAGGGCAACATGGCGAAGATCTTTGGCCTGTCGCTGCTCTTCGCCGTAATCATGGCGGCGAATCTTGCTGCTTTTCTCGCCGAGCCCAAGACTACGGCCTCCTGGGGTGCAACCGCCGGGTTTCTGGCTGGTTTTGGTTGGGTAGCGCTGGCCATCGCTACGATCGCCCTGTTTGAGCGGCGCTCCTGGAAATACATGCTGATCAATGGCGGGTACATGACGGTATCGTTTGTCGTCATGGGATTGATCATCGGGGCGTGGCGGTAGGCAAGAGGGACCGGGCTTCGGGCTTCAGCTTTCGGGCTTCGGCTTCCGGAAAAGCCTGATTGGGCCGCGCAGCGCATCCGGCGCCGCGATTACGGCCATGTCTCGATCGCGGGCTCTAGCCCGAAAAGTACGATTCGCGGATGCCTGTTGCCCGTGCGGCCCGAAACCGCGGCGGCCGCCGCGAAGGATTTGCTGAAGCCCGAATGCCGAAGCCCGAAGCCCCTTTCACTTCCCCAAGGCTTCAGCTGCCGGCGCAAGCTCTTGTAGCGGCGCACGAGGCTTCCGAGATAGAGCGCATGGATCAGCCAGGTGACGATGTAGGCGGCGTAAAGAAATTTGATGGCGTTCATTGGGAACCTCGACTCGAGACGGCTGGGCTTGAGACGAAGACGCTCGAATCTGCTCCGGTCAGCGATTGCATGGCGTGGGCTTGTTCGACTTCGCGGCGCAGGATTTCCAGGCGATAGCGCGACCAGCACACCAGAAACGCGAAGAAAAGAAATGCAGTCCAGCTGATCAGGAGCACGTCGAGCATCTTCGGGTCCATCGACCCTCCGCCCCCGATCACCGGCTGCGGATGCTGGGTGCGAAAGAACCAGATGGAGAAATAAACCAGCGGCACGTCGAGCGCGCCGAACACGGCAAGCGCCGCGGCCAGTTTTTGAGTTTGCGCGCTGTCAGAAAAACGGCGCAGGATCAGATAGCTCACGTAGATCAGCCACAGCACCAGCGTGGAAGTCAGCCGAATGTCTCCCGGCGCCCACCAGATGCCCCACACCGGCCGCGCCCAGATGGGCCCCGTGAATAAAACGATGGTGCAGAAAACGACTCCGACTTCGGCGGTGGTCACGGCCAGGACATCGAGTTTTTCGCCAGGGAAATATTTCCCCAGGAAAAAATAGAAAGCTGGAATCGCCAACGCCGTGGTCGCAATCGCGCTCGGCCGGATTCCCGCCGGCAGGGGAATCACAAATGCCACCACCGCGCCCACGACGCCGACGGCAACGGCAATCCACTTCGCTGCTTTCCGGGTCGAGGGTTGGCCATCCGCAAGATATTGCACCGAGGCGATGAAGTTGATGAAGAACAACAGGAATGCCGTCCACGCGGAAGGTACGTGGTAGTAGATGATGCGGTAAACGTCGCCCTGCTGCGCGTCGGTCGGCGCCACGACCAGCGCTTGATAGAGCGCGTAGGCGAGCAGCACCGCCGTAACAGCTGCGAGGATGGGGAAGGCTCGCTTCATACTGATTCACACCAGCTGATTCAAATCACCAGCTTCACGCCAACTGCTTCGCGCCGCGTGCTTCCTTTCGCTTGCTTCATTCCGCCTGTAGCACCGTTTCAAATAACGCCAGGCACGCTGTAGTAAATACTACATCGTAAGTAAGTAGCAAAATGATCCAGAAGTGCGCCGGATCGTCTCCGGTGAGAATCGCCGTAGTGCCCGCGACCATGCCAATCACCGCGGGAATGGAAACAGGAAACAGCAGCAGCGGCAACATAATTTCTCGGCTGCGGGTGCGGATCGACATTGCCGCAAAAAATGTTCCGTTGACCACCAGCGCCCAGGTTCCGAGAAGCGCGATGGGAATCAACTGCCACGCCGGGCCCACTGCTCGCAGATTGTAAAAAACGATGAAGAGCGGCGCCATCAGCGCTTCCAGCACGCTGACAAAAATAAAGTTGCCTAAAGCTTTCGCGAGGAAGAGCGCGTTGGCCGGGGCGGGCGAGACGCGATATGCGTCGAGCACCTGATTGCGCAGCTCGCGGGCCCAGGTCTGGTTCAGCGCTACCACCGCCGCAAATAAAATCGCTACCCAGATCAGGCCGCCGGCAATGTGGCGCGATTCCTCGGCCAGCGGATCGAAAGAAAAACTGAAAATCACCACCACCAGCAGCGAGAAAAAAAGCATGGAGTTGAGCGCGTCTTTGGAACGCCACTCCAGGCGAATATCTTTTGCCAGTGTCGCGAGCGTGATGGACCAGAGTGAATTCATCGCACCCCCGCACCAGTGAACTCAGCGGGAAGATCGGGCGTGCGGCTGACGATTTGGCCCGCCAGCATCCAGATAAATTCGTCGGCAATACCTTGCAGCAGCGCCGCCTGATGCGTGACCACGAAAAGCGTTTTCCCGGAATCGCGCATCCCGCCGAGCAAGCGAACCATTTCCGCGGCAGAGTGGACGTCGACATTCGAGAACGGCTCGTCGAGCAGCAGAAGCTTCGGATCATGCAGAATCGCGCGCGCCAGCGACATGCGCTGCCGCATGCCCTGTGAATACTGGCCGACGGGGCGCGTCAATTCAGGATCGAGTCCAACAGCGCGCACCACCTGCGTGCAGCGCTCGTCTCCGGCAATGTCGTAAAGCCGCGCGAAGTAGCGCAGGTTCTCCATCCCGTTCATCTCGTCATAGAGCAGCGACGGATGCGCCATGTATCCGATTTCGCGGCACGCAGTCTGCGGAGTCATCCCAAGAATCGAGATCGTTCCCCGTGTCGGATGCGCGAGTCCGGCAAGCGCGCGCAGCAGCGAGGTCTTCCCTGCTCCGTTGTCGCCGAGGATGGCGTAGAACTTACCGCTATCGAACTCGGCATTCACTCCGCGCAGCGCGGCGAAGCGGCCGAACTGCTTGATGACGTTCGTGACGGTGATGGCTGGGCTGCTCACTTCAGCAGTGAGTTTACTGGAGGCGCGAAATCTTCGCACCGCGCAGGGTCGCACAGAGCACGACCGCACAGAGCAACGTGACGATAGGGGTCCTTCGCTTCGCTCTGGATGACAGAACTAAAACGAGAAAAGAAAAATCAGTTTGGGAGGCCGGGCGCGGCGGCCGGCTGTGCCTGGGTCAAGCTCTTGGGCGGTTCGCTCGATGGCATTCCATTCACAGGCGCGCCCGGCGGCGGGGGCGCGTACTTCGAGGCGCACTTGGCTTGCAGCGCCTTGGCCCGGAAAACTCCATCCGGACCGATTTTTCCATCAGCCAGAGCTTGCGATTCGTCTTTGAACGTGTCGGGTGGAGCTTCCGTTCCGGTGTAGTCCACCGCGAGAGTCTGGTCCTGCTCGACCAGCACGAATTGCACATGCGTTCCATTACGCTTGATCGACCCCGGCTTGACGTTTCCCGCAACCCGCAACCGCTTCGCGTACGCTCCCGAGCCCATGGCATGCAACTCTTTGATGGTGACGTAATAACTCTTGCTGTCCTGTACCCCGGTGTACGCGAGATAACCGAGCAGCACGACAATCAATGCCGTGACCGCGCCAAACTTCAAGTATGTGTTTCCCTGGCTCGACATGACGACCGCTCCCGCGGGACTTTACTTCACCTATGAACTCTACGCGCCGCGCTGGCACGAATCAAGATTCGACTGGGCACTCGATGGTTGATGGCCCCACTGAGTCGTATTAAGATCGCAGAAGCTGGCTCCCCGGAGGCAACATGCGGCCCTACGGAAAATGTATTCTGACGGCGGCGATCGTTCTGGTCTCGTTCGGTTTATGGGCCCAGGAGGCCTACCAACCACCGGACCCCGATTTGCTGGCGCGGTTTTCTTACCAGGGAGATCAGCACATTTGTGTTGCGGTCTCGCGTGGCGGAGATTATCGACTCGTGCGGTCGCTCGATAACGGGCAAACGCTGCGGCTGCATGGCAAAATCGGTGCGGAACAACTCCAGCAACTTCGGAAGTTGATCTCGGATCCCCATTTTCGCAGTCTCTCCGGAGACCATGCTGGGATCATCCGTCAGGAATCCGAAAGCTTCGGGGCGGAAATTCTCCGGGACAGTGGCTCCCAACGGCTGCAGTGGCTAAACGCCGACGGCGAGCGCCCGTTTCCAGGTTCGGTGAGCAAGATTGTCGATTGGCTGGAACACTTTCAGCCCACTGGCGGAAAGTCGTTTGAATTCGCTGAATATCCAGAGGTGTGTCCGTCGGGCGGACTACATTTGCTGCAGCCGTCAGTCTCTGAGAACCTGCGTCCTTAGGCCCGCCAAACACCTTCTATGATTCATCCCTGGCACGACGTAACACCTGGCGACAAGCTGCCGCAGGAATTCGACTGCGTGGTCGAAATTCCTTTTGGCTCGAGCGTGAAATATGAACTCGACAAATCGAGCGGCCTGATCCGGCTCGATCGTATCCTCTACTCGGCGGTTTACTATCCGGCGAATTACGGCTTCATTCCTCAGACGCTCGCCGAAGACGACGACCCGCTCGACGTGCTGGTGCTGTGCCAGGAAACCGTTGTGCCGTTGACCATCATTCATGCGCGCGCCATCGGCCTGATGACCATGATTGACGCCGGCAAGCAGGATCACAAGATCATTGCCGTGGCCACCGAGGACCCGGAGTTCAATTCGTACTGCGAGGCCGCGGAAATGCCTCCGCATCGCATGCTGATGCTGCGCCGCTTTTTCCAGGATTACAAACTGCTCGAGGGCAAAGCCGTCGAAGTGGATGAGATCCGCCCGGCAGGCGAGGCCTACCCCATCATCCTCGACGCGCTGCGCCGCTACAGCGAACAGCGGCGCAAAGGCTTCAAGACTTTCGGCGAAAAACACTGACACCGGACCTCCGAAGTTTTTTCGGCTCACGCCTCCTCTAACTTTGTTTGCCAGAAAAAGATTCCGCGCCCGCATTTTTCTCTTGACTACCGTGTACTAGTTATATATAACACTAGTAGTTTATATGACTGCAAAGAGCCTATCCGCACAGCTTCCCTTCCGCTTCGCTCTCGATCTGCACAGCGGCATGCCGGTATACCGCCAGCTCATCGACCAGGTAAGGGCGGGCGTGGCGTCAGGCTCGCTGACTGCCGGCGACCAGCTGCCTACGGTGCGGCAACTGGCGGTGGATTTGGCTATCAATCCCAACACCGTGCTGCGCGCCTATCGCGAGCTCGAACTGGGCGGCATGCTGGAGACTCACCAGGGAACCGGGACTTTTGTTGCGAAAAAGAAACCGGAGAAAAACAACGCCGAGCGCGAGCGCCAGCTCACGCAGATGGCGGGCGAGTTTGCCGCCCGCGCCGGCGCCGCGGGATTCACTGTGGAAGATTTGCTGGAACGTTTACGCGAAATGGTGCCCGATCGCGGGCAGAGGAGATAGAGCCATGACGAAAATTGAAATCGGTCAAATCAGCGGCATCGGGAAATCGTTGTTTGTCATCTGCCTGTTGGCAGGCGCGGTGGTCAGCGTCACCATTCATCATCCCGCGGGGATTATTGCGGGCGCTGCGCTGGGCATCTATTTCATGTTCGCCATCAAGGTGGTGCAGCAGTGGGAGAAGGTCGCTGTCCTGCGTCTGGGCCGTTATGTCGGCCTGCGCGGGCCGGGAATTTTTCACATCATCCCCATCGTGGAGACCCTGAGCGCATATGTCGACCAGCGCGTGCGCGTGGCCAGCGTCTCGGCCGAATCCACGCTCACCCGCGACACGGTTCCGGTGAACGTCGACGCCATCGTGTTCTGGTTGGTGTGGAATGCGGAGAAATCAATTCTCGAAGTGGAGAACTTCATCGACGCCATCAACATGAGCGCGCAGACTGCACTGCGAGAGTCAATCGGCCGTCACGAACTGGCGCAGATGATCACCGAACGCGAGACCATGGGCCGCGAACTGCAACGCATTCTCGATGAGAAGACCAATCCCTGGGGCATTACGGTGCAATCGGTCGAGATTCGCGACGTGAAGATTCCGCAAGGTCTCGAAGACGCCATGTCACGACAGGCACAGGCCCAGCGCGAGCGGCAGGCACGCATCATTCTCGGCCAGGCCGAAAGCGAAATCTCCGCCAGCTTCGTACAAGCCGCGGCGGCCTACGCGGAGAATCCTGTAGCCCTGCATCTCCGCGCCATGAACATGCTCTACGAAGCGGTCAAGGAAAAAGGCGCGATGGTAATCGTCCCGTCAACCGCAGTCGAGACCATGGGCCTGGGCGGCACCCTCGCGACCGCATCACTCGGCGGAGCGAAATCGTGACCAGTGGAGAACCTATGAGTCGCTTGCTCGGGATGTGCCTACTGACTCTGCCGCTGATGATCGTGCCAATGCTCGCGCAGAATTCCGCGCCCTGGCACGATCCCTCCAAGCACAGCGTGCAGTTCGTTACCGTGGAGGAGGACGTCCGACTGGAAGTGCTCGATTGGGGCGGAACGGGACGTCCGGTTGTGCTGCTCGCGGGACGCGGATTCACCGCGCATGTGTTCGACGGCTTCGCCGAAAAATTAACTGACTCGTATCACGTGTACGGTATCACGCGACGCGGTTCCGGAGCCTCCAGCCGGCCCGCGTCGGGTTACACGGAAGAGCGCCGAACCGAGGACGACTTGCGGGTTTTCGACGCTCTCAAGCTGGTTGCGCCGGTTGTAGTGGGCCACTCCGTCGCCGGGGATGAGCTGTCGCAATTGGGCATTCATCACAATGACCGGATCGGAGGCTTGGTTTACCTTGACGCCCTGAACGACGGGACGGATGATTACACCGATTACGATGCGCTCTGCGATAAGTTGCCGGAAGCTATGAAAAAAGGGCCGGTCGCCTTCCCCCTCCGACTTGAAATCGTTTCCAGCGTATCGGGAGTGGCGGAAGCAGACTCAAGGAGTTTCAGTTCCTGAATCCGAATGGCGTAACGATTTCGCAGAGAATCCGGATGGAAGCGTCGGCAATCGTAAAACTCCGCCCTATGTCTTTGACGCGATGGCAGTCGGGGACTTCAAACACGATTATTCCGCGATTCGCTCGCCGGTGCTCGCATTCGTCGTCTATGACACGCCTGATGGGTCTCCTCAGAACCAAATACTGAAATATCACGTGACGGACCTAGCCGACGCACTGTCATCGATGCGGTGTACGGCTTATATATCGGCATGACCCGAATACGGATCGATCGGATTAATCACGCTGCAGGAGGCGCACGCGTGGTGGACCTATGGGGTGCGAGCCATTTTGTATTCCTGTCGAACGAGGCGAGAGGTGTTGCGTGATCTGCGGGCATTTATCGCCGGGTCTGAAGTAGCGAAAGCTCGTCGCGCTAAAAAAGAAGCGGGCCGACCGGGTGCCCCGCTTCTCGCCTTCGTTGCGAGAAGTGGGGATTTTCCTCGCTGTTCCCCTTCGTCATCTTCCTCGGCGGCACTTACCAAACGTGGCAGGCGTTCTCGGCCACCATCGGTTGTCCCGCTTTGCATCCCCACGCTTTCTGGAACTCGGGCATGTTCTGCACCACGCCATTGACGCGGTATTTCCCCGGTGAATGAGGATCGGTGAGCACGCGCACGCGCGCAACTTCCGGACGCCGCTTCTGGCACCACACCCGCGCGAATCCGAGGAAGAAACGCTGCTCGGGCGTGAAGCCATCGATCTTCCGGCCTTCTTTGCCGGTTTTATCGTCGGCGATCATGTGTTCCAGCGCCATCAATGCGATGCGCGCACCGCCGTTGTCGGCCGTGTTCTCTCCCAGCGTGAGCTTGCCGTTCAGCTTGAGGTCATCCACGGCAACAAAGTTCGAGTACTCATCAGCCACGCAACTGACGCGCTTCTCGAATTCCTTGCCGTCCTGCTCGGTCCACCAGTCATGCAGGTTTCCCTGCGGATCAAACTTGCGGCCCTGGTCGTCGAAACCGTGCGTGAGTTCGTGGCCAATCACCAGGCCAATGCCGCCGAAGTTGACGTCGTCGTCCATGGTCTTGTCGAAAAATGGCGGCTGCAGAATGCCCGCCGGGAAAACAATTTCGTTGTACGACCCGTTGTAATACGCGTTCACCGTCGGCGGAGTCATGCCCCACTCCTTGCGATCCAGCGGCTTGTCGATCTTATGGATGTCGCGCTTCGTCTCGAATTCATCCGCGCGCGCGATGTTGCCGATCAGGTCGTCCGGCTTGATCGTGACCGAACTGTAATCGCGCCACACATCGGGATAGCCAATCTTATTGCGAATCGCATCGAGCTTCACTTTGGCTTGCTTCTTGGTTTCCTCGCTCATCCAGGAAAGATTGTGGATGTCCTCCGCCAACGATTTCTCCAGCGCATCCACCATCTTCAGCATGCGCTGTTTGCCGTCCGGGCCAAAAGTCACGTCCACGTATCTCTGCCCCAGTGCTTCGCCCAGTTCGCCATCAGTCAGCTTGACGCAGCGTTTCCAGCGCGCTTGCATCTCCTTCTGCCCGGTAAGGTTCTGCTGGAACTTGAAGTTGGCCTGCACAAAGGCGTCCGAAAGCCACGGCGACGCCGGGTTCAGCACGTGCCAGCTCACGTACGTCTTGAGCGAATCCAGCGACTCCGACTCCAGCGTGGCGTTCACCTGCTTGAAGAAATCGGGATTGACGACGTTGAGTTCCGTAAAGCTCGGCGCGCCCATCGCCGTGAAATAGCGATTCAGATAAAAATTCGGCCCCAGCGCCGCGGCTTCGTCGCGAGTCATTTTGTGGTCTTTGTTCTTGGGGTCACGGCGCTGCGTGCGAGCCATGGCAGCCTTGGCCAGAGCGGTCTCGATCCGTAAAACAGCTTGCGCGGAATCGGCCGCCTGCTGCGGCGTCTGGCCTGCCAGCGTAAAAATCTGGGTAATATATTCGACCAGATGCTGGCGCATTTCCTTCATCTTCGCGTCATCGTCTTTGATGTAGTAGTCGCGGTCAGGCAGCGTGAGGCCGCCCTGGTCGATGTTGGCGATCACCCGGTCGGAGTTATGCAGGTCGGGGGATGAATAAAAACTGAAAAGTGAGCCGTATCCAGTCAGGTCGAGATGAGCCAGTTCGTCAATCAGCGCGCCCTTGTCCTGCACCGCGGCGATGCGGCGGAGTTCCGGCTGCAATGGAGCCGAGTCCCTTGGCTTCCACCGTCTTCTCGTCCATGCACGAGCCATAGAGATCGCCGATTTTCTGGTCGATCGGATCGCGGCTTGCGCCGCCGGCAGCGGCTTTCTCTAGAATGCCGCGCTCAATATCCTTGTTGCGCTCGTTAAGTTCGACGAAGCTTACCCACTGCGCCTGGTCGGCAGGAATCTCAGAATTCTTGATCCAGTTTCCGCAGGCATATTGATAGAAGTCCACGCACGGATCGATGCTCTTGTCGATGTTGTCGAGGCTAAAGCCGGGCGCTGGCTTGGTGGACGCGGATTGACCGGCAGCACATCGACCAAAGCCGCCCACAATCACCAGAAGAAAAAAGGCCGGAAAGAAGCGAAACACTCGCATGCGGGACTTCTCCTTTTCGAGGAACGGATGAGATTCTAAGCTGCTGTGTTCTCCGTGGGCAAGGATGGTCTTGAGTCACAACAATCTGTACAGATCTGTATTGTCCGGGTCGCTGCCGGTTCGCTCTGCGTCTGTCTGCCTCGTTTTGCCGGAACCAAGCCAGACTGCCGCTGCGTATCATCTTCCGTCTGGCGGAAGTGTGCCCGGTCCAGCCTCGTCGGGGACAACCCCTGAACTGACCCGCCTGAGCAGACTGAACTTGATCCTCTGATCTTGATTCTCTGAATCGGGGAACGCCAGCTCATGGCTCATCTAACGCAGCTTCCGCAAACTTTTTCCGCTTCGCCCGAGGCAAAATCGCCACAGCGAAAGTCGCCGCAAGCGACGTCATGGATCTCAAGTTTCCTCTGGTGGCTCATGCTTTTGTTTTCCGCCACCATCGCTGTCTACGGCGCCACCTATTTTCTCGCGATCCCGAATGATACCCACTTCGCACGCTATATCTTCCCGCTGCGACTGCACATCGCAGGAGGCATGGGCGCGTTACTGGCCGGTCCGTGGCAGTTTTCCCAAAAGCTCCGGGCTCGCGCGCTGAACCTGCATCGCTGGCTGGGACGGTTCTACTTGCTGGAGGTCGCGCTCGGCTCACTCGCCGGTTTCTGGATGGCCACCGTCTCACTGGAAGGCCTGCCCACTCATTTTGGTTTCGGCATTCTGGCGGTGTTGTGGTTTTTCACCGGACTGCAGGCTTATCGCATGGCGCGGCTGGGAAACATCGCCGCTCACCGCCAGTGGATGATCCGCAACTTCGCTCTCACTCTCGCCGCCGTCACTCTTCGCCTTTACATGCCACTCATGCTGGCGGTTCTGCACTGGCCGTTTCCACGCACCTACATCACAGTCTCCTGGTTGTGCTGGGTTCCGAATCTACTGGTCGCCGAGTGGATGGTTCGCCGGCGGAACAACTTCTAATCAAAAACAGAGAATAGCTGCACGCCATAGCAACCATGAAAAAGATCACCCGCTCTTCATCGGGGCTTTCGCAATGCTTCGCGCGCTTTCCGACGAGAGCGGGCTGACCGTTTGCCGAGGTTCCGCCTAGCTGGCCTTCCGACGTTCGAGTCGCTCCCGTTCGGATAACGTCCCGCCGGAAGCTCTCTTCGCCTCTTCCAACCTTGCCTCTTCCATCTTCATGTCTTCAACCTTCGCGTTATCAATCGACGACTGCAGCACTTCCTCGCGCCGCTGCCGCAGTGTGTCCTCGAAAGTGCTCCAGCGCAGCGACGGCCCCACGGCGGATATCTCCATGGTCGCGTCCGTGCGAACGGGCGAGACCTCAGTCGTGTCCAGTTCCGCCGTCTCCTCATCGCTGACCGGAATCGTCCCTGATCCCGCTCCCACCTGTTGCTGCGTCGTGGGGGTGACGTTGCGATCCGTAGCCTCGCGATGCATCACCGGGCTCTCCACCCATTTCGAGCGATAGCGGCTTTCATAGTCCGCCCATTCTTCTTCCGACGTCAGCGCCTTTCCATCGTAAGGCGGGAAACTTTCAATCTGTTCTTTCGTCAGGTCCACGAGGAAATCATTCTCGTGTTGCAGCGACGGCCGCACCTCCTGCGGCGGCACAATAAACTTCTTGCTCGAAAGCCATCCCCCCGTGTCCACCACCACGAATACAATCGCCCCCGTCGCCTCGTCGAAAAGAACATCGTCAATTTTGCCCAGGTCCTGATCCTTCAATCCATAAACCTTTGAGCCACGAATGTCGATCGCAGCTTCCTGCGTATCATTAAACCGATAATCCCCGAGCGTGCCATAACGAGCCATGTGTCCTCCTTAAAAAAGTCGCTCCAGGAAATTCGGTGCGGTGATTCCGAAAAGTCCCAGGCGAAACTTGGATGCAGAAACGCTCGCAGGGTTTGGCCGTGGAAGTTTGGCGATGGAAAGTTTCGAAGACAGAAGTGGTTACCCTGTGAACCCCTGTGTCCTCTGTGGTAAATGCCTCGTGTCAGCCGCCACTGAACCTGGCCAGCCCCAGCGCCCGCAACGCGGTTATAATCGGATTTATTCCGAACAAAGAGGCGTCCGATCATGACATCTGCGAATGGCTCAAACGGCAACAGTAACGGCGACGGCAACAATAAAACCAACGGCAGCAATGGATACAGCGTCCCGCAACCCCGCGCCGAGTGGCTGGCCCGCCGCAAAAAAGAAAACACGACGGGAAACTTTTCCCAGATGCACTACGCCCGCCAAGGCGTAATCACTGAGGAAATGGGCTACATCGCCCACAAAGAGAAGCTCGCGCCCGAACTCGTCCGCGACGAAGTTGCCCGCGGACGCATGATCATCCCCGCCAACATCAACCATCCCGAACTCGAGCCCATGGCCATCGGCGTGGCCAGCCTGTGCAAAATCAACGCCAACATAGGCAACTCGGCCGTAACGTCGGAAGTAAATGAAGAGTTGAAAAAGCTGCACACCGCCGTCCACTACGGCGCCGACACGGTCATGGATCTCTCCACCGGCGGCAATATCCACGAAATTCGCGAAGCCATCCTGCGCCACTCCCCCGTGCCGATTGGCACCGTGCCAATCTACGAAGCCATCGCGAGAGTGAAGCGCGTCGAAGACCTGAACGCCGAAGTCATGCTCGAAGTCATCGAAGAGCAGGCCGCCCAGGGCGTAGATTACATGACCATCCACGCCGGCGTGCTGATCCAATATCTGCCGCTGATTTCAAAACGCATCACCGGAATCGTGAGCCGCGGCGGCGCTATCCTCGCCCAGTGGATGGCCTACAACCACAAACAAAATTTCCTCTACGACCGTTTCGAAGACATAGTCAAGATTTTCAAAAAGTACGACGTCAGCTTTTCGTTAGGCGATGGCCTCCGTCCCGGCTGCGTCGCCGATGCCAGCGACGAAGCCCAATTCGCCGAACTGAAGACTCTCGGCGAACTCACGAAAATCGCCTGGCAGCAAGACGTGCAGGTCATGATCGAAGGCCCCGGCCACGTCTCCATGGACAAAATCAAAGAGCAGGTCGAAAAAGAAGTCGAACTCTGCTACGAAGCCCCGTTCTACACCCTGGGCCCGTTGGTCACCGATATAGCTCCTGGCTATGACCACATCACCAGCGCCATCGGCGCCGCCATGATCGGATGGTACGGCGCCGCCATGCTCTGCTACGTGACACCCAAAGAGCATCTAGGCTTGCCCAACGAAAAAGACGTGAAAGACGGCATCATCGCCTACAAAATTTCCGCCCACGCCGCCGACATCGCCCGCGGACGTCCCGGCGCCCGCGACCGCGACGACGCGTTGAGCTACGCGCGATATAAGTTCGACTGGGAAAAACAATTCGCATTGTCACTCGATCCGGAAACGGCGCGCGCCATGCACGACGAAACCCTCCCCGACGACTACTACAAAGAAGCCGCCTTCTGCTCCATGTGCGGCCCCAAATTCTGCTCCATGAATTATTCCTCCAAAGTCGACGAATACAACAAGCAAGTCCACGGCATCGAGAAGAAAGACTATTCGGAGTTAGTGGAGCGGCTGGTTTCGTTGAAGTAAAACGGCGATTGAATCTAGTCCCAAGCGAGGTCTGGCGAGGTCTATGGATCACCACGAAGCAGTCCGTAAATTCGAACACTTGATGTTGAAAGAGGCCGATCACGCCCGCGAAGTAGCCACGGAACTCGAGGCCTTGGTGCCGATCCTGACGACCGAGAACTCCCGACAGCTCGCACAGCTGCAAATCAAGGCGAGCCACAAGCAAGCCAAAGAGTTTCGCGAATTGTCGGAGAAAGTAAAAGAGAAATAGTTCTGGGGTGCCCCATCCTTTCGCGTTCTTTGCGAAAAGGCGGGAGCGATGCTCCCGGGGCAACCATTTTCATTGCATCGGTCACTTATCCCGGCTACGATGAACTGATGGCAAAGGCAAAGAAATTCGAGCTAGAGGATCCCGCTCCCATCCTCGATGAGGAAGACGAGGAAACTCTGGCTGCCATCGACGAAGGCGTCCGGGACGCCGAAGCTGGCCGAGTCGTGCCTGCGGAGAAAGCCCGCGAGCTCTTGCCCAAGTGGACTACCGTCTCCTCTACACGCAAAAGGCGCTGAACGATCTCGCCGAAATCGTCGGCCACATCGCGAAGGACGACGTGGAAGCCGCCTCCCGCTTCGGCAGCTCCCTTCTGGATCATATCGAGTTACTCGCCCGCTTCCCGCGCATGGGCGGCGTCATCGGAAAACGCAACGGGGTCCGCAAACTGGTGCACAGTCCAATTTTGGTCTACTACCAAGCAAACGAGGATACACGCGTAATCGAAGTGCTTCACCTCCGGCACGGAGCACGAAAGCCACCGAGAGCTGATCTCGGTCCCAAAGGCCGGTAGTGCGGGCACCCCACGCTATCGCATTCTTTGGCGGGCTGGCCCACCCTCGCTTGCCGGCACTATACTAACCGAGGCTGCCCCGGCCTTCGCGGTTTTCGAAAGCCCGGGATTTGGACTGCCAAAATCTGCGCTCTTTCGCGGCGAAAGAGTGGGGAATTTGACTTAGGGAGGGCCGAAACCCGGTGCTTCCATCACTGCAGCGCCTACCTGCCGCTCCCCTTGGCCGACGTCTGCAACAGCTCGCACTGTGCGCGCCGGAGATCGATCTTTTCGACTGTCCCCTTGGAAGTGAACTCCACATAGCGGCGTTTATCCGATTCGAACCTCGGCCACTGCGGCTGCGATGTCCCGTTGGGATCTCCGGCCTTCGCGAAATTCGTCCAGTACTGTTGCATCTGCGACGAGACCGCGCGATCGCCCTCGGAGCTCTCCACGGCCTTGTTCCCCCAGACATACGGAAGCTCGGCGGAGTGCGCCGCAGTCTGGGTTCCGATGGCGGGCAGCGAGAACTCATATTGATACACGCGGTTTCCCGCGGCGCGGTGTTGCAGCGCAATCGTGATTGCGGGACAACGAAAGGTCAGGTCGCTCAACCATTGGGCGCGCACATCGCCGTACGGGGCGTAGGAGACAGGGTCGGCCTTTCCGTCGAGCCCATACAAACTGAACGCGCGAGGAGCCGCATCGCCAAGGACCTTCGTCATATCCTGCTTTAGCGCCTCGACATCGCCGTGAAAAGGAAACTCAATCGCGTTGCTTCCGACAATCAAATCCACTCTATGCTCGTTTCCAGATGCAAATACTTCCGCCGGCTGAACCGGCAGAGCCCATCCGTCGACACTGGGATTGCCATCCGTCGAACCATAGGGAGGGGAGGCAGCGAGCAGTTCGGCCACCGGCAAGCCTCGCAAATATGCAATCTCGTGTCCGGAGGGCGCGTGAAGCTTCGCGGCATAGTCCTTTCCGGCCTGTTCGGCCTCGGCGCGAACGCGCATGACCGGCCCACGAACGAGCACGGTTCCGCTCTCGGCAATGGCCCGTTGAAAGAGCCCTTTCGATAGCGGCGAGGTCATCAGCAACCCGATGTCCTGCGCTCCCGCCGACTGTCCGAACAGGGTCACCCGGCCGGGATCGCCGCCAAACTTCGCGATGTTCTCGTGCACCCAGCGCAGCGCCGCAATCTGGTCCAGCAGGCCGAAGTTCCCCGACGCGTGATGCGACGATTCCGCGGCCAACTCGGGATGCGCCAGAAAACCCAACATCCCCAGGCGATAGTTGACCGTGACGACGATGACATCGTGGCGGGCCAGCGCCGTCCCGTGATAGCCGAACGAGGCCGTGCCGCCCATGTTCGCGCCGCCGTGCAGCCATACCATCACCGCCTTGGGCGACGACACCGGCCACTCCGGGGTCCACACATTCAGGTACAGGCAGTCCTCGGAGCCGCGCGCCGCCGCATCATGGTTCCACGCCGCGTCGATCTGCGCACAGGACGGCCCGAAGTCCGAGACTTCCCGGATCCCGCTCCAGGGCTTGACCGGCGCCGGCTCGCGCCACCGCAAATCTCCCACTGGAGGCGCGGCAAATGGCAGGCCAAGGAATGCCGCGCCATCGGGCTTCGGCAACAACAGGCCGCGCACCTCGCCTCCGGCAATTGATACAGCGGGCTCAGTGGCTGGGGCCTGCGCCAAAACAGATGCGCAGGAGACGAGGCCAAAGAAAAGAAAGAAAAAAATGTATAGCTGCTTCGTCATCGCGAGCTCCAGGAACAAGTTCTGACCAGCAGCGTATCAGGATCGGAGCTGCTCCACGGGCCCAACTCACCGGGCAGACGTAATTGCAGTTGCCCAGGTTGTTCGCCTTGACTAAAATGTGTACGCGGTCCCGGCCCCGAACTCAGTCGCATTTAGGAGCCTTTATGCGGAACACCACCCGCCTGTTTGGGATGTTCGCGTCTTCCCTGATTTGCCTTCCCGCAGTTTTCGCGCAGACCAATCCTCCGCCGCCCGATGCGCACGAAATGGTTACCCGCGAGCCGCACACGCTCACCAAATCGGCCGACCGCTCCGCCGCCATCAGTCTTCTCGATCGCGCTCGAAAAAATTACGATCTGCACAGCGTCTCCGCTCCTTACTCGCTGAGAGTTTCATTTGAAACCAATGGCGCGTCGCAGAGCGAAGGCGCAGGCACGATGGAGGAGTTATACGACGGCCACTCGCGTTGGCGCTGGACCGAGCAGTTGCAGGATTCGCACGTGGTTCGCATCGGCGCCGAAGGCCACATCTACGGCGCGAATCCGTCCGATCCGGTTCCCTTGCGCGTGCAGTTGGTGCGTACCGTTCTGCTGCGCCCTATTGTGCACGACTCGGGCTCGTTCGTGTTTCGCACCGCCGATCTCGAGCGCGACGGCAAGCCGGTCGTGTGCATGCTGCTCAGCTATTCGCTGCCGCCGAATCCCGCGCCGCGCTCCTGGGTGGAGCGGGAAGACTGCATCGACCCCACCACGGGCCTGTTGCAGATGTGGTCCGAAGCCCCGGGAATTTACGCGGTCTACGATTACACGGGAGCCACGGAATTTCACGGCCACACGCTTCCGCGCCAGATTTCGATATTCGAAGAAGGCCGCCTCACAGTTCAGGTGCGCGTAGAGAGCCTCGAAGACGCTCCCAACATCGATGCCGGTCTATTTCAGCCATCTCCGGAAATGGTCGATGCCGGCGAATCGTTCGCGCTGGCAGGCCCGCGCCGCATGCCTCTGCGCGTGGATCCTACCAACGCACCCACTTCACGTTTCTTCCAGCCGGTGATCGTACACGCCACTCTGGATGCAGAGGACGGTACTGTGCTCGATGCCGAGGCTCTGCAAACCACCGACCCGGACTTGAGCCGCGCCGCGCTTGATGTCGTAAGAAGCACGTCGTTTGATCCTTCAGGATTTCAGCAGGAAGTTTTCTTCAACGTGCAGTTTCATTTCCCCGCCGCGCAATGGAACGGCCCGCCAATATTCCATACGTCCGTCCATTGGATAATTCTGGATCACCACGGCAGGCCTCCCCGAGTAAGAAGGCCACCACACGCCGGCAACTAGCGGAGAGAAGGACTATCAGTGGGGGCGTTCCCATTCTTCGTGTTTTTCGCGGAAGGTGGGAAGTTGACTGTTGTTTGGGACCTACTTCCCTTGCAGATTAATATCTCCGACTCCGACGTGTGCTCGCAGTTCGTATTTTCCGTCACCGTGATACTTCAGCGTCTTGCCCAACCAGCCGCTGGTCTCGCCGTAGCCGTCGCCGTTCACGTCGCCGATACCTGCGCTGGCGTTCACCAAACGGTAGCCAGAGTGCTCGTTGGCGATTCGAATGTCACCGACTCCGAGGCTTAGATCCTTGTCGCCCTCAACATTCTCCACCGTGAGGTCGCCCACCTTCTCATGCACGTCGAGATTCGTGTTCTGCGGGACTTCCAGCTCGACGTCGATCTGCGTGTTGGACCCTGAGGGGACGTGGAACTCCAGGCTGGCATCATTCCCGCGAACTTCGAAATCTACGTGCGCGTCTTTCACGTTGCTCTCGTGCCGCGACTTAATGGTGTAGGTCACATGAATCTTGTTGGAATCACCACGACGGATGCGCAGGTCCCCAACGTTCAGCCGAACGTGGACCATCCCACCCGCGGCGAAGTCGCGCGCGTCGGTGTGTGTCTCTTCATAGTTCCAGTCAGAAGCGGAAGCGAAGGGGACCAGCAGCGCACAAACAATGATCGTCGCGTAGAGTGCGGTCAAACGAATGCCAGTCGAGCGAACGGAATAGATTCTGCTCACACACCACCTCCGCGGCGCAAAGGCGCCTGTTTGTAGTACGAGCCGGGCCGCGGCATGGTTCCCGAAAAGTTTCGTGCCTATGGACACGGTCGCGGGCAAGAGTCCCTTCGACTTCGCTCAGGGCAGGTCCGCGCCAAACAATCAAGTTCGGAAGTCAGCCACGCCATCCCACACCAACTGGACAGCGATGGCAAGAATCAGAAAGCCGAATATCTTGTTGATCGCGCCGACGGCGCTGGGACCGAGCCGCCGCACCAGTGGCCCTCCCAGCCAGAAGAACAGCAGCACGGAGAGCGCCACGGCGGCGATGCCGATGACCATGCCAAGATAGGAAGCGGCACTGTCCACGTGCGCGGCCAGTGCCATGACCACGCCAATCGCTCCTGGACCGGACATCAGCGGCATGGCCAGGGGCGTGAGAGAAATATCCGCCTTTTCCTCGGCCTCTTGGCTTTCGGCGGGGGTGATGCGCGCGTGCGAAGTGACCATGCCCCAGGCGGTGTTGGCCACGATGAGCCCGCCGGCGATCTTGAGCACCGGCAGCGAGATGCCGAAGAAAAAAAGAACAAATCTCCCGAAGAACAGAAACGTTACCAGGATGACGAAAACCCAAAGTCCCGTCTTCACCGCCGTGCGCCGGCGATCCTCGGGAGTCCAGGTGGAGGTCATGCTAAAGAAAATCGGGATGCCTCCGAAGGGATCGACAATCGGAAACAGCGCAAGAAACGTAGCCGCCGCCGAAGCCGGCAGCGTGCGCAGAAATGTTCCGAGAGCGTGAGCGGAGGTCATCGGATCACTTGGAATTGAACGGGTTGACGATGTCTACGCCCAGGTTCTTGAAATCTTTTTCGTCTCGAGTGGCCACTGTGAATCCGTGGATGCGGGCGGTTGCGGCGATCATAGCATCCTCTCGCAGAGAGTCAGGCCTTCCGGCCATGAGCCGCGACCATTCCCGAAAGCAGGCCGTATCCATCGGCAAGATCGCAAAGGACATCTCCAGGGAATTCAACCAGTCCTCAACTTCGGAAGCTTTAGCCACGTCTTGTTTGCGGGTTAGTTCCACTCCGTCCTGCAATTCTCCTATCGTCGCAGCTGAAAGAAAAATCTGCTCGGGGCGCAGGGCTGCCATCCAAGCCACCACAGCGCCATGAGGCCTCGTCTTACGCACTTCGGAGATGACATTGGTGTCGAGCAGATACCGAATCACTTGAAATCCGGATGGCTGAAATCAATCGGCGGACGGCGTTTCCACTTTCTGCGCGGGGGAATAGGAAGTTCAAAGCGCGGCCCCGGACCGAGCAGTAATTCCTTAATGTTGGGACGGCTGGATTGTTGCATCCGGCGCCATTCTTCAATCGGCACGAGAACGGCCGTCTCCACGCCTCGGCGTGTGACCACCTGTGGACCCTTTTTGAGCGCGGCGTTCAGGAACTCACTGAATCGCGCTTTCGCGTCCTGCAGTTGCCAGGAGCCCACCCGTCACCTCTCTACCAAGACATTGTACAACTAGTCATCTGACTAGTCAACTACATCCTGCTTGCTACTACCGATACCCCTCCAGCACCTTGGCGCCACGCTCCAGTGCAGTGGCCAGCACCGCCAACTGCTGCCGTGCCCGGTCGGCATCGCCACGATCCAGAGCTTCATTCACGCCCGGAATCACCACGGCCGCGTAGCCGGTGTATTCTCCCGGAGCGTAGATGGCATGCCGGAACCACGGGCGATGCGGCAGTCCCTCCGGCACCAGCAAAGCGTGCTCAGCATTCAGAAGCGCAGAGTTGAGCTGGTTCGTTTTCGCGGAATCTCGTGGCGGAGCCTTCTGCCGGGACGCGATCTTCGCACCCGCCACCTGAAAACGTTTCGCAGCAGCAGTCACCGCACTGAAATCGAGCGCGCGATCGCCAAACTTTGTGTCCGCTCGCTTGCGGGCGGCATCGACGTAGGCTTCAATCTCTTTTCCGTATTCGTCATAGTTATAGGGCAGGACATCCACCTCCGCCATGCGCAAAGCTTCGAGCCCAAAAACCCGCGCCATTTCCTGCTCATAGACAAAGTCTGGATCGGCAAATTTCTTGAACCACGCAAAGTCATCAAACGCCGAGTGATATACGCCGTAAGAACCGCTCGAACTGACGTCGGTAGACGGCACGCCTAAATGTTGCAGGAACGCCGTGTAGTCGGAACCGCTACCCAAATCGCCCACCAGCACATCGGCCTTGGTCTGCGCCGCCGGACTGCGGCGGGCATCGCCGATGGCTTCGGTCGGCGATTGTGTCGAGGGTGCGCCGGGCTGGTCCAGCTTCTGCCATGCCTGGTAGACGGTGCCGCCCTTGGGACTGGGCACGGCTCTGGTCACGTCGCGCAGGAATTGTTTGAGGCTTGGCACGGCGGACGCCCCAAATTTCGATCCGGAGACGGCAACATCCATATTGAAATATGCCGGCGCATTCTCCAACTCCGATTCGTGCTGCTCCGCCCATTCCGTCGAACCCATCAGGCCTTCTTCTTCGCCATCCCAGCTGGCGAAAACCAGCGTGCGTTTCGGCTTCCATCCCGACTTCAACAACTCTCCGACGCCGCGCACTGCTTCCAACATGGCCGCCGTGCCGCTGTTCGGGTCGACCGCGCCGAAGACCCAGGCGTCGCGATGATTGCCCGCAACCACCCACTGGTCGGGAAGTTTGCTTCCGCTGACCCGGCCAATCACGTCCCAGAGCGTGCGGAATTTATATTCCTGCTTCAGATGCATTTTCACTTTCGCCGGACCCGGGCCAACGTGATAAGTAAACGGCAGCGCGCCTTGCCAATCGCGCGGCGAATCCGGTCCGCCCAAATGCTCAAGCATGGGCCAGGCATCGTGATAAGAAAGGGGCGTAACGGGAACTTTTGGCATCTGCGCCGATTTTTCTGGAGAAATGCGCTGCGACTCGGACAGCGACGGCACCGACGCAATTCCCGGCGTGGTGGGATCTCCGGGAAACTCAAACATGTAGCCCACCGACCCGCGCTGCACGCCTGTATCGGGCCGCCACGGGCCCTGGGGATATTTGTCGCCATGCCGCCAACCGTCGTCGGCTGGATCCGAGTAAATGATTACGCCCGCCGCTCCCCGCTCCTGCGCCAGGAATACTTTTACTCCCCGAAAATTCTGACCGTAGCGTACGAGCACAATCTTGTTGCGCACGCTCACTTTCAGCTTGTCGAGCTTTTCGAAATCTTCGGGAGTTCCGTAATTGGCGTAGACCACTTCCGCTTCGACGTCGCCGGACGGCGACATTCCGTTGAACGGCATCACCACGTTCGGATCGTCGGGGTAAGTATCTCCCTCTACATGTTCGCGCGCGGGGCCATGCATTTCCACTCCCGCGGGCGCGGTCATATCCACGCTGACTTCCAGCGGGTAGTTCATCCAGACCTTGTATTCCACGATTTCGGTTTCGAGCCCAGCTTCGCGGAATTTCGCCGCGACGTAGTCGGCCGTGGCTTTGTCCGCGGCGGTACCGGCCATGTGCGGAACCCGCGTCAGCATGCGCAGATCCTGTTCGGCGAGTTTGGGATCGGGCACCGCGAGGAAGCGCGCTTCCGTGGCGATCTCCGCAGTGGGATCGCGAAAGCCGAAAATTGCCGGCGCCGTTGCCGGCGTCGTTCCCACCGATTCAGCCGGGTTACCACCCACGCTGAACGAAAGACTGGAAAGCATGACTGCGGATGAAACCAGGGCTGCAGAAAGGAATCTCATCGGCCTCCCGCGGGGGAAAGTTAGTAAGGTAGCACAGCGGCTGTTAAAATGAAGCGATCAAGCGCGCACGAAAGGTATTCAAGCCCCTCAAGCTCACCCCGAAGGGCCGGAGCGGCCTCAGCGACGTGAGCAAGAACCACCACCGCTACTTGGCTGAGGGTGAGATCGCGGCAAGGAAGAAAGCAGCCATCGTGCGGAAGACTACCGCACCTGCCCGGTCCCGATAATTTCATACTTCGAAGAAGTCAACTCCACCAATGCAAACGGGCCGCGGCAGTGCAGTTTCTGCGTGCTGACGCCCATCTCGGCGCCGAAGCCGAATTCTCCGCCATCGGTGAAGCGCGTCGAAGCATTCCAGAAGACGACCGCCGAATCGACGCCGCGCAGAAACTTGCGGGCATTCGCTTCATCCCGCGTCACGACCGCGTCGGAATGTTTCGTCGAATAACGGTTGACGTGTGCGATCGCCTCATCCACGTCCGCGACTACGCGGATCGCCATGCACAGCCGCAAATATTCCTCGTGCCAGTCTTGCTCGGCCGCCGGGCCAACGTTCAATCCGGCGGCCAGGGCGCGGGACTTGCCGTCGCCGCGAACTTCCACCCCGGCATCGATCAACTTCTTCACGATTCGCGGGATATACGCAGCCGCAATGCGTTCGTGCACCAGCAACTTCTCCGCGGCGTTGCATACCGACGGCCGCTGCGTTTTGGCGTTGATCACAATGCCATCCGCCATGTCGAAATCCGCCAATTCGTCGACGAAGATGTGGCAGTTCCCCGCTCCGGTCTCGATCACCGGCACAACTGAATTTTCGGCGACGTACGTGATGAGCCCCGCTCCGCCGCGGGGGATGATGACATCCACAAGTCCGCGCGCCTTGATCAGTTCCTGCACCGATTGCCGCGTGCTGGCGTCGAGCAGTTCGATGGCGCCATCCGGAACTCCAGGCACCGCTGCGAGAATTTCCACCAGCCGATGATTGCTGTTGGCAGCTTCTTTTCCCCCACGCAACACAACGGCATTTCCGGCTTTCAGCGCCAGCACCGCGGCGTCGACCGTAACGTTGGGCCGCGACTCGTAAATAATTCCCACCACTCCCAGCGGCACGCGCAGCTCGCGAATACGCAGGCCATTCGGCCTCGTCCACTCTGCCAACGTTTCGCCGACCGGATCGGGGAGGGCCGCGACTTCGCGTACTCCGCGCGTCATGTCAGCGATTCGCTGCGGAGTCAGCAGCAGGCGGTCGAGCATCGCGCCTTCGAGTCCGGAGGTTTCCACATCTTTCCGGTTCGCCGCAAGAATGCTTTTTGCGTAGGACTCAATCGCATCCGCCATCGCAAGCAGCATCGCGTTTTTCTGCTCCGACGAGAGCAACGCGAGTGTGGCCGCTGCTGCCCGGGCGCGGATGAGCTTTTCCTGCGTGGTAAGCGCGTTAGCAACCGTCGCGTGCATTAGCGTTTCTCCCGACGTGACGGAACATGACGCGCAACATGACGCGGCGCAGAGCTCGAAGGAAAGTTCGGAGGAAAGTAAGTTCCGATCTTGCGCTCCATGCCCAATGTGATCCCAGCGGGATTCCGTCCATTGACGATCGCCACATGAACCCCCGCTTCACTCGCCAGCTTCGCGGCCTTCAGCTTGGAGATCATTCCGCCGCGGCCCAGCTCGCTTTTGCCATTACACTGCGCTTCCAGCGCCGCGGTCAGCTTGCGCACCACGCGCACGAGACGTGGCTTCTTGTTTCGGTTCGGAACCAGAAAGCCGTCCACATCTGTCAGCAAGAGCAGCCAGTCCGCGTTCACGGCTGTCGCAAGCAGCGCGCTCAACTCGTCATTGTCACCGAACGCTCCGACCAGTTCGCGCACCGAGACGCTGTCGTTCTCGTTCACAATTGGTACCACGCCCAGCGAGAGCAACTCCGCCAGTGCGTTCTGCAGGTTGCGATAGCGCACCGGCGAAGTGAAATCATCGCTCGACAGCAGCAACTGCGCGACCACTTTCTTGCCGAAAAATAGGCGCTCGTAAGTATGCATCAGCCGACTCTGGCCCACCGCCGCGCAGGCTTGCATCGCCGGAACGTCGCCCGGCCGCTTCGTCAGTCCAAGACTCGCAATCCCCGCGGCGATCGCACCCGACGTAACGATCAGATACTCGTTCTTGCCGAGATCGAATTGATCGACCAGCCCACGCAGCAGGTTCGCGTCAATCTGACCGCCCGGTGCGATAAGGCTGGTGCCAACTTTGATGACGACTCGCATATTGTTATTTTCTTGCGCTAACCATGTGCAGAGTCCGCGCCTTGCGGGACCAATCTGCGGACAACACTTCTATCGTGCCGTTAGAATAGATTTCTGGCAAGCTGAATCACGTTACCGATTAGCTCGCCGATCGAGACGACACGCTCACGCCTATGCCCGCTTCCAACGCAACCAGCCGTTTTTCCGGACGCGTGGAGAACTACATCCGTTACCGGCCGGGCTATCCGCCCGAGGTGTTCAATGCGCTGAAAGCAGAGTGCGGCCTCACGACGGCGAACGTCATCGCCGACATCGCCTCCGGCACCGGCATCTGGACGCGCCTGCTGCTGGAAAACGGCAACCCAGTTTTCGGCGTTGAGCCGAATGCTGAGATGCGCGAGGCAGGTGAGCGGCTGCTGGCCGAGTTTCCAAAATTCACCAGCGTTGCGGGCACAGCCGAGGCAACTATGCTACGCGATCAAAGCGTGGATTTCGTCACCGCAGCCCAGGCCGCACACTGGTTCGATCGCGCACGCTCAAGGCAGGAATTCGCACGTATTCTCAAGCCCGGCGGGTGGTTGGTATTGATGTGGAATGAGCGTCTCACCGATTCCACGCCGTTTCTCCGCGACTACGAGAACTTACTGCTAACCTTCGGTACCGATTATCAGGACGTGCGCCATGAACGCACCACGGAAGTGGTCAACGAATTTTTCGATCCCATTACGTTTCAGGAGCGAGCGTTCCCGATGCAGCAGGAATTTGACTATGCAGGTCTCGAAGGCCGGCTCTTATCGTCATCTTATGTTCCCGGGCCGGAGCATCCCAAACACGCGCCGATGTTGCGCGAATTGCGACGTATCTTCGACGCACACGCAGTCGAAGGTCAGGTCATCTGCGAATACAAAACGCGGCTCTACTTCGGACGGTTGGATTAGCGAGCGGCCTGAAACGGATTTCCTTCGTGCAACTTCGTGACCTTAGTGGTCAATGATCTCCTCGAAGCCAAAGCAACTCCCGCTTTGATACGATCTCTGTTCGCACTCAGAGGTCGGTAACATGTCCCCAGAAGAAGCAAACAAAGAAAAGTCTTTCCACATGACGCCCGATGAATTCCGCCGACACGGCCACGCCGTCGTCGACTGGATCGCCGACTACCACTCCCGCATCGAATCGTTTCCCGTGCTCTCGCAGGTGAAGCCCGGAGACATTCGCGCGTCGCTGCCGGCGACCCCGCCGGCGCACGGCGAACCTTTCGATGCGCTATTGAAGGACGTCGAGAAGTTGATTCTCCCCGGCGTCACGCACTGGCAGTCGCCAAATTTTTTCGCGTACTTCCCCTGCAACGCCTCCGGCCCGGGAATTCTCGGCGATCTTCTGTCATCCGGCCTGGGAGTTCAGGGGATGCTGTGGTCGACAAGCCCCGCCTGGACCGAACTCGAAACTCACGTTCTCGACTGGCTCGTTTCGATGCTGGGCCTGCCGGAAAAGTTTCTTTCCTCGAACACCGGCGGCGGAGTGATTCAAGACACGGCCTCCAGCGCCGCGCTGTGCGCCCTTCTCGCCGCTCGCGAGCGTGCCACCAATTACACCAGCAACAAAAAAGGATGCGACGGCCGCATCGTCGCCTACGCCTCAACCCAAACTCATTCGTCTTTGGAAAAAGCTGCGATGATCGCCGGCCTGGGTGTTGAGAATCTCCGCCTGATCGAAGTCGACGAGAATTTCGCGATGCGCCCCGAGGCGCTTGCTCGCCAGATCGAAGTCGACAAACTCGCCGGGCTCGTGCCGTCCTTGGTCTGCGCGACCGTGGGCACAACTTCCTCGAACGCGATGGACCCTATCCCCGCCATCGGCGAAATCTGCCGCGAGAACAACCTCTGGCTGCACGTGGACGCTGCCATGTCGGGGACGGCCGCGCTCTGTCCGGAATTTCGCCATCTGCAAAACGGAGTCGAATTAGCTGATAGCTATAATTTCAATCCGCATAAATGGATGTTCACCAACTTCGACTGCAACTGCTTCTGGGTCGCCGACCGCAAGGCGCTCATCCAGACGCTGAGCATTTTGCCGGAATATCTGCGCAACCAGGCCACGGAATCGGGCGCGGTCATCGACTACCGCGACTGGCACATCCAGCTCGGCCGCCGTTTCCGCTCGCTCAAATTGTGGTTCGTCATCCGCCACTACGGCGTGGAAGGCCTGCAGCACCACATCCGCCGCCACGTTGAACTCGCACAGAAGTTCGCCGCATGGGTCCGCAACGACAAGAATTTTGAACTCGCCGCACCCGTTCCGCTGAACCTGGTTTGCTTCCGCCACAAAGGCGGAGACGCCGTCAACCAGACGATTATGTCGGCCCTCAACCGCAGCGGCGATCTCTTCCTCACCCACACCAAGCTGAACGGAAAGCTCACCCTGCGCCTCTGCGTGGGGCAGACAAACACGCAAGCGCGGCATGTGGAGAGAGCCTGGCAGCGAATCAGCCAAGAGGCAGAGCAGGCAGCCCACTAAGAACAGCCGATTTGCAAGGCGGGAAAATTATTTCATCCTCGCTGAAACGAGAAACTCCTCTCCGGCACCATCCTACGAGGTTCATCAATAGGTTCGCCCTCCACGAATAAAGAGAAGAAAACGAAAAGAAGAGGAGCACATTCCATGCCGAACTACCGTTTCGGAAAGCATCCGCCCAAGGTCGACTACCGCACCTTGCGGTTCGAGAACTATCTAACCGCTGCGCTGGCTCCGCCGCCCGCCACCTACAACGTCTTGACCAGCGTCTACCAGAAGCTGAAGACCAACGACCCAACCAAGCTGTTCCCCATGGATGGCAATGACACCCTGGGAGATTGCACCATCGCCGCGCTGGCCCACGCCATCACCACCTTCGACGGGTTGGTCGGCAAGCAAAAAATTATGCCGAAGGCCGCCGCGGTCAAGCTGTACATGAAACTGACCGGCGGAGTGGATAGTGGCCTGAACGAACTCGATGTGCTGAACTACTGGCGCCAGAATGCGGTCGACGGTGACGAGATCATTACTTATGTCGCCATCACTCCCAAGAATCACACCAACATCCAGCAAGCTATCCGTCTTTTTGGCGGGGTCTATCTCGGATTTCAGGTGCAGGCGAACTGCCAACAGGAATTCGACGCCCACCAGCCCTGGACGCCCGGCACGCTGACCAACGATGGCCACGCCGTGTTTGCCGTTGCCTACGACCAGAACGGCGTGACCGTGCTGACGTGGGGCAACACACAGCAGGCTACATGGGCGTGGTGGGATGAGTGCGTCGACGAGGCCTATGCCATTCTGCCGCCGGAAGCCAAAGATCCAAACTTCGCCCCCGGCTTCAACCTGGCACAACTGCAGGCGGATCTTGCCGCCGTAGCGGACTGAGTATATGTGCGAGTTCGGCACAGTACTTTGCAAGCAGCGCATACCAAAAAGGGGGCCAGAAATCGGCCCCATTAAGTACGTGATATCGCTGAATATGTTTCCACGTTTCTACTCGGCTAAGGCAACTGAACCGAAACCTGAGCAACTGGCCTCTTCAGTCCGCCGACATAGGCGCCGGGGCACCGCAGCCGGCTGCGTTTTGTCAGCAGAGAACTCACCCACCGGCCCCTCCAGCCACTTGCGCACTTCGGGCA
The DNA here is from genome assembly GCA_963846245.1 of uncultured Acidobacteriaceae bacterium. Lineage (GTDB taxonomy): Bacteria > Acidobacteriota > Terriglobia > Terriglobales > Acidobacteriaceae > Sulfotelmatobacter. The sequence goes on from CAWJVI010000004.1 coordinate 671,469, forward strand.
GGGCGTTGCGCATCGCCACTTCTCCGGCGCGGATCAGATCATCGGCGCGCTTGAAGTCATCGTAAGCAAACCCGCTACATCCGGTTCCACCACCAGATCCGCAGCACCCCGCCACAAGGAGGACATCGCATCCTGCGCGATCGCGAACGATTGCCCAATCACGTCGAAGAGATGGCGCGGCGGACCGCCAGTCGCCCATGTGCCCTTTAAATGAATCGCCAGCACGCGGTCCGCGCCCATCTCGCGCAGTGGCCGCGTGGGCACAGGATGCGACAGCATCCCATCAATCAGGTAACGCCCGCGAATCTCTACCGGCAAAAACATTCCCGGATACGCACAACTGGCGCGCACCGCATCGGTGATCGCGCCCGAATGGAATACCACGCCTTCGCCGGTATTGAAGTCAGTGGCGGTCACGCCCAGCGGAATGCGCACCTCTTCAAACGTCTTCACCTTCAAGGTGCGATCGAGGAACGCGACCATGCGGTCATTCGAAGCAAAACCGAAACGCGAAATCGTCCAACGCGCAAAAGTAGTAAAGCGCACCGCATGTGCCACCACATCCAGTTCCTCGCAGGAAAGTCCGCTGCAGTAGGCCGCGCCAATCAGCGCTCCCACGCTGGTGCCGGCAACCGCTCGAATCGGAATGCCCTCTTCTTCCAGAACTCTCAGCACGCCAATGTGGGCGATGCCTCGCGCGAAGCCCCCGCCCAGCGCGAGTCCAATGGCAGGCGCGCGCCGAGGCACTTCCGGCACGCTGGTCTTGCGCGACAGTTCCCGGCCAATCGCCTGAACGGACCGGATTATTTTTTCAAAACTTTTCACTGCATCTCCACTCTGCCGGCTTACGAAAATCCTTCGGACCCACCCTCGAACCTACTAGGTAAGATGCCACAAGCCCCCAGAGGGCTGCAGGGCACATTGGTGCCATCACGGGTTACCGGAATACGTTACCGGATTTAGTTACCGGGGACGAGTTACCGGGACGCATTACCGGGATGGGTCACGTGATAAGTTACGTAGGACCGAATCCGCCAGTTCCCTGCAGTTTTCGCCAGCCCGCCCCGCCGTGACTAACTCCCGTAATTCTGGTAGCTTGCAAGCCATGGCGGCGAAAATGACACGCGAAATCTCGTCCGGCGGCGTAGTCCTGCGCAACCGTAACGAACAGTGGTGGATGGCCGCCATCGAGCTCCCGCAGCAGCCCCGAGTGGCCACACCGGATGCCGCCAAGCCCGCTGCCCGCGGCGCGAAGCCCACTCTCTGCCTGCCCAAAGGCCTGGTTGACCCCGGTGAAAAGCCGCTGGCCGCCGCCCTGCGCGAGGTGCGTGAGGAAACCGGCATCACCGCCGAACTCGTCACCAAGCTGGGAGATAGCAAATACGTCTACGTCCGTTCCTGGGGCGTCCGCCAGAAAGTTTTCAAAATCGTCAGCTTCTACCTGCTGCGCTACAAATCCGGCCGCATCGACGACGTCACTCGCGCGATGCGCGTCGAAGTCGCCCGCGCCCTCTGGATTCCGCTGCAGGATGCTCCCAAACTGCTCGCCTACAAGGGCGAAAAAGACATGGCCCGCCGCGCCCTCGACTATGTCACCGAGCATCCCGACCTCGCACCGCCGCCCGCACCCACGGCCAGCGCTCCTCGGAAAGCCCCGCGCAGGTAGAATTCATTCATGCTCCAGCGAGGTCTCATTCATGAAGCGCATTCATAAAGTCGCAGTGCTGGGCGCCGGAACCATGGGCGCCCGCATCGCCGCACACTTCGCCAACGCCGGCGTTCCCAGCTACCTCCTCGATATCGTTCCCAAAGATGCCCCACCCAGCGGTTCCGCCCGTAGCAAGATCGCCGCCGCCGGCCTCGACGCCGCCAAAAAATCCAAGCCCGCCGCTTTCATGGACGCCTCCCTCGCCCGTCTCGTCACCGTCGGCAACTTCGAAGACGATCTCAAGAAACTCGCCGAGGTCGACTGGATCATCGAAGCCGTCGTCGAGAATCTCGAAATCAAGCGCGCACTCCTCCGCAAAGTCGAAGCCATCCGCAAGCCCGGCACCATTATCACCACCAACACCAGCGGCCTGCCCGTGGGAAAAATCGCCGAGGGCTTCTCCGCCGACTTCCGCAAATCCTGGTTCGGCACGCACTTCTTCAACCCGCCGCGCTACATGCGCCTGCTCGAACTCATCCCCACTCCCGACGCCGATCCCGCACTCATCGACGCCGTCTCCAACTTCTGCGATGTGCAACTCGGCAAAGGCGTCGTCCTCGCCAAAGACACCCCCAATTTCATCGGCAACCGCATCGGCACATTTTCGGTACTCAATGTCATGCGCCTGATGCAGGAGATGGACCTCACCATCGAAGACGTCGACGCCCTCACCGGACAAGCCGTAGGCTGGCCGAAGTCAGCGACGTTCCGCACGATTGATTTAGTCGGCCTCGACATCCTGGGCCACGTGGTTAGCAACATGACCGCGAATGTCCAGGACGAGCACAGCGAACTCAAGCTCCCAGGCTTCTTCACTCAAATGCTCGACCGCAAATGGCTCGGCGACAAAACCAAAGGCGGCTTCTACAAGAAAAGTGTAGGCCGGACACTCTTGTCCGGCGACTCTAACCAGGAAAACAAAGAAGACGAACGCCAAGCCCTCGATTGGAAAACCCTCGAATACCATCCCCGCCAGAAACCAAAGTTCCCCGCTCTCGACATGGCGAAAAACATCGAAGACACTGGCGCGCGCCTTCGCATGCTGCTGGGCCTCGAAGGCACTCCCCAAAAAGCAGATAAGGCCGGAGCGTTCCTCTGGTCCGCGCTCTCCGATCTCTGGACCTACTGCGCCAACCGCGTCCCCGAAATCTCCGACTCCATCGTAGAAATCGATCGCGCCATGCGCCTCGGCTTCAACTGGGAGCTCGGCCCCTTCGAACTCTGGGACGCCGCCGGCGTCGAGCAAACCGTAGCCCGCATGAAAAAAGAAAATAAGCCGGTAGCCGCAAATGTAGAAAAGCTGCTGGCCGCAGGCCAGAAGTCCTGGTATGCGGATGACCCGAAAACCCCGTCAGGTCGCAAGTACTGGCAACTGACCACTGGCAACTGGCAACTGCTCCAAGTCCCACCCGGCGTCTGGTCCGTCACAGTCGCAAAGAAATCAAACGGCGTCGTCAAGAAAAATTCCGGAGCCTCCGTCGTCGATCTCGGCGACGGTGTAGCCTGCATCGAGTTCCACAGCAAGATGAACACGCTGGGCTCCGACATCCTCAGTCTTATTAGTCAGACCCTGAAACCAAACGGCCCCGGCGACAACTTCGACGCTTTCGTCATCACCAACGACGCCACCAATTTTTCTGTCGGCGCCAACCTCATGCTCCTGCTCATGAGCGTGCAGGAAGAAGAGTGGGGCGACGTCGACCTCGTCATCCGCCAGTTCCAGGGCATGACCCAGGCCATCAAGTTCTCGCCGAAACCCGTTGTGGTCGCGCCGTTCGGCCTATGCCTGGGCGGCGGCACGGAAATTTCCCTGCACGCCCCAGCGCGCCAGCCGCACGCCGAGCTCTACACTGGACTCGTCGAAGTCGGCGTCGGCCTGCTCCCCGGCGGCGGAGGCTGCAAAGAAATGTTGCTCCGCGCCGTCGACGGCGCCGCCGCCGCGCACGGAAAATCTACGCCGGAAGCGCTCGCAGGTTCCGTCGAAATGCTTGAGGCGATGAAGCACGCTTTCGAAACCATCGCCACCGCCAGAGTCGCCACCTCCGCGCACGAAGCCCGCACCCTCGGCTTCCTCAACGCGAGCGACCGCATCTCTATGAACCGCGAGCGCGTGCTCTCCGACGCTAAATCTCGCGCCCTCGAACTCGTTCGCGCCGGATACAAGCCGCCCGTCCCCCGTACCGACATTCCCGCCCCCGGCGAAAGTCTGCTGGCCGCGCTGAAAATGGGCGTCCACATGATGCGCCAGGGCGCCTTCATCACCGACTACGAAGTAAAGCTGGGAGGCAAAATCGCCGAAGTCCTCTGTGGCGGCAATGTCACTCCCGGAACGCCCGTGAGCGAGCAATACATTCTGGATTTAGAGCGCGAAGGTTTCAAATCTCTCTGCGGCGAAAAGAAAACGCAGGAGAGAATCCAGTACACGCTAAAGACCGGCAAAACGCTGAGGAATTAAATGAGAATCAAGATTTGGACCTGCGCAGCGATCTGCCTAGCTGGGCTACTGTTGCATGAAGGTCTTTCCGGCCATGAAGACGCTCAACGTTGGGTCAAATTTTCCTCGCCAGAAGGCCGATTTGAGATTCTGATGCCCGGAGAACCGGTGCCAGGAAGAGTAATCGAACTTCAGTTGCCAAAGTTCACTGCTAAATTGCATCCCTTCTCAGCGTTGCGACAACCTTCACTTGGGTTGATGTGCGGCTACGCCGATTTCCCGTTTGCACCCGATAACACCAACGAGATTTTCGACCGAACCAGGGATGGCTCAATCGGAGGCGTAGATGGAAAACTAATCACTGAGGAGAGTCTGACCCTGGGAGGATATTCGGGACGCCGCTTCCGGTCGACTGCTCAAGGGAACTCGTTCATTGACGAAGAAATGTACTTGGTGGGTCGGCGATTCTACCTGATTACAGTTCTGTCAAAAACCGAGAGTCCAGATAAGAACATAAACAAGGTATTTGATTCGTTTCGGTTCGCGCAACCGAACTAATAGCCTGGAATTCCCTTGGTAAATGGGAAACCCAGCGGCGAAAAGAAAACGCAGGAGAGAATCCAGTACACGCTCAAGACCGGCAAAACGCTGAGGAACTAAAATTTGGAGGTGAAAGCGTGAGCGACAAAGTGGAAAACGGCAAAGTGGCGACCGACAAACCCGAAAACGCCAAGCCCGAGAATGGCAAAGCAGAGACCGACAAAACCGGGAAGAACGCCCCGAAGTTTGACTGGGTCACTGAGCGTTCTTCATGCTCGCTGCCGAAAGTGTTCAAGACGCTCAGATTACAAGTTGAAGAGGACGTGAAATCTCGCAACGCCCTGCGCCCTGATAATTCTCCTTATGAGTTTTCCGTGACCGAGGATACCGGTGACTTTGCGGTTCTTCTGAAAGCCAAGGACTTGCGTCAATCCGTAATATTCAGTCTTAGCGAGCACGCGATTTCCGTGCGCGATGATAAAAGCAGTCCAATGTTCGACGTATCCCTGACCTTCACCGACGAAGGCAAGTGCCGACTGAATGTGAATAACCAGCAGCGCGAGCTCTGGCAAGTACGTCGAATGGCTCTGGAAGAACTATTCTTTCGTGGATATTGATAGGCTCTCCGGCTGCCGCTGAACCGCTGGAAGGCTGCTCCACGTTGCGCCGGCTCTGACCGGTCTGCCACAACAAAATTCGCCTTCCTTTTGCCCGCCACTCCGCCGCCGACATTTCGGCACCCGCTGCAACCAGAAGCAGAACAGGGACCTACACGGTCCCGACAATAGCTGTAAGCTAATAATTCACATTTTCCGCAATTTCCACAGGCGTTCCTGAAGGAACACTTCTCCAGTTTGTGCGCGGCAATCCGTCGATCTTTGGCCGCGACGGCGCCTGATACAATCGCCCTCATGTTGGCTCTCAAGCAAAGTCTCCGCTACGTCACAGTCCTCCTGATCATGATCCTCGCAGCCCAGATTCTGGCCAACCCGTCCGCGAGTGGGCAAACCAACGCCCAGAGCAGCGCGCAGAAAGAGGCGCCTTACAAAGAATCCCCGCCCGACGTGCCGGACACCATCGCGGTTCCAGCGGGCGAGGAAGTCGTTCTCTACGCGCACGCCACCGGATCGCAGATCTACGCCTGCCAAGCCGCTGCCGACGGCAAGTTCGCCTGGGCGCTCAAGGCTCCCGAGGCCGAGCTGCACGATCGCAAAGATAAAGTCATCGGCAGCCACTCCGCTGGTCCCACCTGGAAGCTGAAAGACGGCAGCGAAGTCACCGGCAAGGCCGCTGCCAAAGTGGACTCACTCGACGGCGAATCCATCCCCTGGCTGCTAGTGAACGTCGTCGGACACTCCGGCAAAGGCCTGCTCAACTCCGTCACGACTATCCAACGCGTCCACACTCACGGCGGCATGCTGCCCAACGACGTCTGCGACGCCGCCCACGTGAACACCGAATCCAAGAGCAGCTATACCGCCGACTATTACTTCTACGCGCCGGCGAAGTGAAGCAAACACGGCACAACTGAAGCTCGGGGATCACGCGGGGCATCTAATAAAACAAATGCCGATGACCGGAAACCGAGAACTGAGAACTGCTATGCGCGAAGTCATCATTGCTTCTTCCGTTCGCACGCCCGTGGGACGCGCTTACAAAGGCACGCTCCGCGCTACTCGTCCCGATGAACTGGCGGCGGTCGCCATCAAGGGCGCGCTCGAGCGCGTACCGCAGCTTGACGCCAAGGAGATTGAAGACGTCATCCTGGGCTGCGCCATGCCGGAGGCCGAGCAAGGGATGAACGTGGCCCGCATCGCTTCGCTGCGTGCCGGCCTGCCGGTGGAAGTTTCGGCGCTCACGATCAACCGTTTCTGCTCGTCCGGGCTGCAGGCGATCGCGATGGCGGCCGAGCGCATCATGAGCGGCGGCGCGGAGGTGATCGTCGCCGGCGGAACTGAATCGATGACCATGATTCCCATGGGCGGTCACAAGATTTCGCCGAACCCATGGCTCGTCGATCACTATCCCGACGCTTATCTCAACATGGGGCTCACTGCCGAGCGCGTGGGCCAGCGCTTCGGCATCACGCGCGAAGCTGCGGATGAATTTTCTCTGCGCAGTCATCAGAAGGCGCTGGCTGCGATTCAGGCAGGCAAGTTTGATGACGAAGCCGTTCCGGTGCCGGTGAGCTTTACCACTCCCAACGGCTCGAAGCCCAAGCGGCAGGAAATTATTTTCAGAATGGACGAAGGTCCGCGTGCCGATACTTCCCTCGAAGCTCTGCTTGCGCTGAAGCCGGCGTTCCACGTCAAGGGCACAGTGACCGCGGGAAATTCTTCGCAGATGTCCGATGGCGCGGCGGCGGCTGTCGTGATGTCAGCAGAGCGCGCCAAGACGCTGGGCATAAAGCCGCTGGCGCGTTACGTGTCTTTCGCTACGGCGGGATACAAACCGGAAGAAATGGGACTCGGTCCGGTCTTCGCGATTCCGAAAGCGCTGAAGATGGCTGGGCTGAAGCTTTCCGACATCGACGTGATCGAACTGAACGAGGCGTTTGCGGCGCAATCGCTGGCGGTAATCCAAGAAGCAGGACTGGATCCAGCGAAAGTGAATCCCAACGGCGGCGCGATCGCGCTGGGGCATCCATTAGGCTGCACCGGTGCGAAGCTCACCGCGAGCATTATCCGCGAACTCAAACGCCGCAGCGGACGCTACGGACTGGTCACCATGTGCGTCGGCGGCGGCATGGGCGCTGCCGGCATTTTCGAAAATCTGAATTAACCACGAGTGACACCCAGTCGCACGAAGGCACTGATCGCCTTTCGCGCAAAATGTCTCGAGGTTCCGCCGCCGGGCTATAATGCGATGAAGAGGAGGGTCTATGTATATCTCCCGCCTTCTAGTTCTCTCGCTCCTGGTTTCGGCTTGCGTAGTGTCCGCTGCGGCGCAGGTCCCGAGCGATAACATCCCTGGCTCTTTCTATTCTGAGCGCTCCGGTACATTACCTCCGGATGCCGTGGCTAGTATTCGCCTCCCAATCCAACATCCGATTGATATTGATATTGACCGGCTCTATCTGCCTTACGCGAGACCGGAAGCCGCTCAAGCGGGCAGCCATGATTGGAACATCGAGGTGCCGTCGCGGCTCCATAAGCGTGCTCTCGCGCAAAGTGACACGACGTGTCTTTCGATCCGAACCTACCGCGTCACGCGCGACGATCCAACGTCGGACTCCACGAGGCCTGCGGGCTATTCCACGTGCCAACCAGCGACTAGGTTTCAAGTAAAAGAAGCCGGCGAGCGGCTGGAGATTGTGCCTCGTTAGTGCTCTTTTACTCGGTTCGGCGCTATCCTTGCGGTGGCTCGCCTGCCCGCGCTGCGAACAATGGTCGCCGATAAGTTCATGGGAACGGGCGCGGGACAATATCCTTTTGTACCTGCCCCATATCCTCGAACTCAGTGGTAAATCCACCGGCCTGCTTATAAACTGCAGTGTTGCGCATTCATGAAGTCGCATCGAGAAGAGGTTCCATGGCCACCACTGCAATTCCGAGCACCAAAATCTCCGGCGGCAGTTTTCTGCTGGAAGAGCGCCGTCCCGAAGAAGTTTTCACGCCCGAAGATTTCACCGAGCAGCATCGATTGATTGGGCAAACGGCGGAAGAGTTCGCGGTGAATGAGATTCTTCCCAACGTCGAGAAGATGGAGCATAAGGATTTTTCGATTTCGCGCGCGCTGGTAAAGAAGGCTGGAGAACTGGGATTGAGCGCGGTGGAAATTCCCGAGGCCTACGGCGGCCTGGAGATGGACAAAGTCACGGCCGCGGTGATTGCCGACCACATTGCCAAGTACGCCGGGTTCGGGACGACGTGGGGCGCGCACAGCGGCATCGGCTTGCTGCCGCTGGTTTATTTCGGAACCGAGGAGCAGAAGAAGAAATATTTGCCGCGGCTGGCTGCCGGGGAAATCGTGGGCGCGTATGCGTTGTCGGAAGCGTCGTCTGGTTCGGACGCGCTGAACTGCCGCACGCGGGCTCAGCTTTCGGCGGACGGCAAACACTACGTCCTCAACGGCGAAAAAATGTGGATCACCAACGCCGGCTTCGCTGACCTGTTCACGGTGTTTGCGAAACTGGATGGCGACAAATTCACCGCGTTTTTGGTGGAAAAAACTTTCCCTGGCATTTCGATCGGAAGCGAAGAACACAAACTGGGCATACGGGGATCGTCGACGTGTCCGGTAATTCTCAACGATTGCCAGGTGCCGGCGGAAAATCTGCTGGGCGAAATCGGCAAGGGACACGTGATCGCTTTCAATATTTTGAATGTGGGGCGATTCAAGCTGGGTGCGATGTGCGTGGGTGGAGGCAGAGTGTCGCTGGAAAATGCGATCGCCTATGCCAAACAGCGCAAAGCGTTCGGCAAAGTCGATCTGCGGACTTCGGCCTGGTGCGCGAGAAACTGGCCAACATGGCGACTCTGCTCTATGTCGGCGAATCGCTGGTCTATCGCACCGTGGGCATGATGGACGTGGCGCTCAACGAAGTCGACAAGTCGGGCGCGGACGCGGCGCGCGAGACGCGCAAGGCGATCGAGGAATACGCGGTCGAGTGCTCGATCATCAAGGTGTGGGCTTCGGAGATGATCGATTATGTGGTCGACGAGACGCTGCAGATTTATGGCGGCTACGGGTTTGTGGAGGAGTATCCCGCGGAACGAGCGTATCGCGACGCGCGCATCAACCGGATTTTTGAAGGCACCAACGAAATCAACCGGCTGATCATCACCGGCTTCCTGCTGAAACGGGCGATGAGCGGGCAGTTGCCGCTGATGGCCGCCATCAAGAAGCTGATGGACGAAGTGCTCTCCGGACCTTCGGTGAGCGAAGAGTTCGAAGGCGCGCTGGCGGACGAGCGCAAGCTGGTGGCACAAGCCAAGAAGCTTGGCCTGTTTGCCGCCGGAGCGGCCACGCAGAAATATATGCAGGCAATTCAGGATCAGCAGGAAATCATGGGAGCGATCGCCGACATGACGATTGAAACTTACGCCATGGAGACGGCGGTGCTGCGGGCGCAAAAGATTGCGGAGAGCGGATCTTCTTCCAGTCAGAGCGAAGCCGCCGCCGCGCTGCCCATCGCCATGACGCGGGTTTACTTGACGCAGGCGTTTGAGAAAGTGGAATCCGCCGCCAGGAAAGTGATCGCGGCCGTGGCCGAAGGCGACATGCTGCGCACGCAACTGGCGATCCTGCGGCGGTTGAGCAAGCATGAGCCGTTTAACACGATCGAACTTCGGCAGCAGATCGCGCAGAGAGTGATTGAGCGCGGGAAGTACACGCTGGCATAAGCATTTACGCAAAACGAAGCGTTCTTACCGCGTTTTTCGCGCGACGCGCGTTCTCGTTAGGTGCTGCATTCTCTGGTACACGCTATCTCCTGATGAAATATCACGAGAGATGTCTATCTCCTCGCGTTCGCAGCATTCGCGATCGCCCGGCCTTTAGCGGCTCAGTCGAATCCAGTTGGACACCAGGATTCCGCAACGTTTGATGCCGACGGAACGGCGCACGTCACGCGGGTGGTTCCCATGCCCACCACGATCAGCCCGGAGGCGCAGAAGTGGCTGGCATCGCTCGGGATCGCGCACGCACAGCGAAAATCCGGGCCGGAGACTTTGGCTGAACGGCGAGCGCGCACGGACGTGTGGCGCGCGCAGGATTCCGCCGAGGCGCGCAAGATTTATCCCGTCAACGTGGAGGAAACCAGCATCGCCGGCGTGCGCACGGATATCATCACACCGCTGCCAACTCCGCAGGGCGGGAATGCGGAGGCAAATCGCGCTCGCGTGCTCATCAATTTGCACGGCGGAGGATTCAACTCGGATTCGGGCTCGCTGATCGAAGGAGTTCCGATTGCCAATCTGGCGAAAATCAAGGTCGTCTCGGTCTATTACCGCCTAGCGCCGGAGAATCCGTTCCCGGCCGCGGTCGATGACGTGGTCGCGGTATACAAGGAGCTGCTGAAAACCTACAAGCCGCAGAGCATCGGAATTTTCGGCACATCGGCGGGAGCTATTCTGACCGGCGAAGTTGCGGTCCGGCTCAGGCGGCTGGGATTGCCGCTGCCGGCGGCGCTCGGCATTTTTTCCGGACTCGCGGATTTCAGCCGTCCCAGCGACTCGCGGCAGATTTTTGCTCTCAATGGATTTGCCGGCGAAATCGAGCCGACCGATCCCAATCATCTGCCCGACGATCAATACGTGGCAAGACAGATCGCAAGGATCCGGTGCTGTCGCCGCTGTTCGCCGACCTGCGCGGCATGCCGCCCAGTCTTCTGGTGACCAGCACACGCGATTTGCTGCTCAGCGACACCGCAACTTTTCACCGCGCGTTGCTGCACGCAGGAGACGACGCGCAACTGGTCGTGTTCGAGGCGCTGCCTCACGCTTTCTGGTATCACTTCCAGTTGCCAGAAACGAAGGAAGCGCTCGAACTGATGGCGAAGTTCTTTGACGAGAAGCTGGCGCGATAGAATTGCCGGGCGCGCTGATCACTTTCAGTGACCAATTTCTCGTAGGTCCAAGAACGCTCCGATCCCAGGAGCTCCGACGCACTCGCCATGCAATCCATGAAGCAGTTCTGGCCGCAACGATTGCAGATGATTTTTGGCATAACCGCTCTGGTTTTATTTGCAACGGTTTCCGCATCGGCAAATGTAACTCTGCCGGCATTGCTTGCCGACCACATGGTGGTGCAACGCGGGCTTCCGGTTCACGTCTGGGGAACGGCCGCGCCGCACGAATCCATCACCCTAAAATTCCGTGGCGAAACGAAATCGGGTACTGCCGACGATCTGGGCCGGTGGAGCATCTCTCTTTCTCCCGGCGAGGCCGGCGGTCCTTTCCAGTTGAGCATCATCGCGACGAACACGATCACGCTCGACGACGTTCTGGTCGGCGATGTCTGGGTTGCCTCCGGTCAATCGAACATGGAATTTCCCATGACCGGCCTTAACAAAGCACAAGAAGAGATCGCCGCCGCACAATTTCCGAAGATCAGGCTGTTCCTCGTAAAGCACAAGACTGCGGAGTATCCGCTGGAAAATGTCGAAGCGAAAGAATGGACGGCGTGCACCCCAGAAACGTCGCGGACTCATCAGCCGTCGCGTATTTCTTCGCACGCAACCTGCAGCAGAATCTGGGCGTTCCCATCGGCGTGATCGAATCATTCCTCGGAGGAACGCCGGCCGAATCGTGGACCAGCCTGCACGCGCTCTCCGCCGATGCTTCCCTCATGCCGGTGTTCGCTGCGCGCGCAAAACAACTCGCCACTGAATCCACGAACGAGTTGAGGCAGCAACAGCAGGATCGCGCGTTTCAACAAGCGGTGGCGCAGGCGCAAGCAGCGGGCACTCCAATTCCGACGCGGCCTGGCATCCCGACTTCGCGTGGGCGCCGGGGGCGCTCTACAACGGCATGATCGCGCCGCTTACTCCGTTCGCGATTCGCGGCGTCATCTGGTATCAGGGAGAAAGCAATTCGGGAGCCGATCGCGCTCCGCTCTACGCGCGGCTTTTTCAGACCATGATTCGCGACTGGCGCAATGCCTGGGGCGAAGGCGATTTTCCATTTCTTTTTGTTCAGATCGCTAACTGGAACACCTCCCCCGAAGCTCTCTGGCCCGAAATTCGCAACGCGCAGCGGCAGGCGCTTGCACTCAGGAACACCGGAATGGTGGTCACCATCGACATCGGCGATCCCGTCGATCTTCATCCCAAGAACAAACAGGATGTCGGCCTGCGCCTGGCGCTTGCGGCTCGCGCGATTGCATATGGCGAACAAATTGAATGGTCCGGGCCTCTTTATCGCCAGGTCACGCAGGAGGAACACGCACTGCGGGTGTGGTTCGACCACGCCGGCGGACTGATGACGAAGGCCCCGGAAGGCGCGACAGTAGCAGGTTCTGGGGGTACGGGTTCTAGGGCTGCTGTTTCTGCGAGCTATTTCTCCGGCCAACACAGCGCCGGCAGTCACGGGCTTTGAAATCGCAGGGCCGGACGGAAAATATTTCTCCGCAGAGGCAAAGATCGAAGGCGAATCCGTCATCGTCTCCAACCCGGCAGTGCCCGCTCCCGTTTCCGTTCGTTACGGATGGGCTGCCAGCCCCAACTGCAATTTGTTCAATCGCGCGGGCCTTCCCGCTTCGCCTTTTCGAACATCAGAATAGAGTGGTGATAAATGACTGCGGAGACGAAGCGCTGGAAATGAAGTGGCTAATCTAGTGCTGGTTCTGATAGAAACGTGTCTATGAAAACGAAGCACCTCGTCGTTGCATCGTTGATTTTTCTTTGGCTGTTCGGGACAATGTTCGTCCCCGTCTGATCGCGCAGGGGATACGTCTCCCTCTGCGCATCTCGCGCTCACTCCGCCCATGGGCTGGAATTCGTGGAACAAGTTTGCCTGCAACGTCAGCGAGGACATGATCAAGAGCATGGCCGACGCCGTCGTCAAGTCCGGGATGAAAGACGCCGGCTATCAGTACGTCAATATTGACGACTGCTGGCAGGTGAGCCGCGACGCCAACGCCAACATTGTCGCCGATCCGCAACGCTTCCCGCATGGCATGAAAGCGGTCGGAGATTACATTCATTCGCTCGGACTGAAGTTCGGTGTCTATTCTGACGCCGGCTCGAAAACCTGCGCGGGACGGCCTGGCGGACTCGGCCACGAATATCAGGACGCGATCCAATACGCGGCGTGGGGCGTCGACTATTTGAAATACGATTGGTGCAGCACGACTACGCAGGATGCCAAGGCGTCCTACGCGAACATTCGCGCGGCGCTCGATGCCTCCGGCCGTGCCATAGTGCTGAGCATTTGCGAATGGGGCACGGCCAAGCCGTGGCTTTGGGGAAAAGAAGTCGGCGGCAACTTGTGGCGCTCCACCGGCGACATCACAGGACAGGTGGGGAGGCTCGATGAAATGGCCGGACGGCAGTTGCTGCTCCAACGGAGTGCTGGCGATTGTGGATCAACAGGTGGGCTTGGCGTCTTACGCCGGCCCCGGACACTGGAATGATCCGGACATGCTCGAGGTCGGCAACGGCGGCATGACCGATATTGAGTACCGTTCACACTTCAGCTTGTGGGCGATTCTCGCGGCGCCGCTGATCGCGGGCAACGACCTGCGCAACATGCGGCCGGAGATTCACGACATTCTCACCAACAAAGAAGTCATCGCCGTAGATCAGGATTCTCTCGGGCGCGAGGGTGAGCGCGTCCGCAAGAACGGCGACGCGGAAGTGTGGGCGAAGCAGTTAAAGGATGGCAGCCGCGCCGTGAGTCTTGCTGAATCGCGGAACTGCAGAGCAGGAGATTTCCGCAAGCTGGGAAGATCTCGGCTATCCCGACGCGATCAGCGCGTCCGTGCGCGATTTGTGGCTACACAAAGACCTTGGTAAGTTCACAGGAAAGTTTTCGGCGCCGGTCGTTTCGCACGGCGTGGTGATGATAACGGTGAAACCGTAACAGTGCAGAGACACCTCACCACATTTGCTTCCCGCGGTGTTGTTCGCGCGTCAAAGCAATTAGCAGTTGGCAATTAGCCAAAGCACGAGACCGCTGCGGGAAGCACTGGAAACCGAAATTGCTAAATGCCAATGAATTGCTAATCGCTAGTCACAGCAGCTCTTCAGGAGAAAACATGAAAAAACGAATCGCTCTTCTCTCTTGTTTCCTTGTTCAGTCTAACGATTCTTGCCGCGTGCCAGGACAAACCCAGCCCGGCTGCGTCTGCTTCGTGCGATCTCGGCGGCGGCAAGACGATCACGACTGCATACTCCAGCCCACGTTTGAAGGGGCGCAAGATGGTCGGCGGCAAGGATCCCTACGGCAAAGTTTGGCGCAACGGCGCTAACGATGCAACCACCTTCGTGACCAGTACAGATGTCGTGGTCGGCGGCAAGAGCGTCCCCGCCGGAAGTTATACTTTGTTCGTGCTCCCCGAACCCGACAAGTGGACTCTGATCATCAACAAGAAGACTGGAGAATGGGGAATCCCTTACAAGTACGAAGCCGATGAACTCGCCCGCATCGAGATGAAAATGTCCAAGCTTCCGTCTCCGTTAGAGAACTTCACCATCACTTATGACAAGACCGCGACTGGCTGCACACTGCGCGAAGAGTGGGACACGACCCGCGCGACGGTCGACATCGCGGCGAAGTAAGGCGGAGGGCGATTGTTGATTTCATGATTGTTGATTGCTGATTGAAAATCTCGCACTCGCGAGGGCGGGTTTCAATCAGCAATCAGAATCAACCATCAGCAATTAAACCGCCGGCTTCCACCGCAACACCGGCCGCCTGGCGGCGGCGGTTTCATCGAGGCGCGAAACCCGCGTGGAGTGCGGCGCGTCGAGCACTGTTTGCGGATCTTCTTCCACTTCTTCCGCGATCGACTTCATCGCTTCGATGAACAAGTCCATCTCTTCTTTCGACTCGCTCTCGGTGGGCTCGATCATCAGCGCGCCCGGCACGATCAGCGGAAACGCCGTCGTATACGGATGGAATCCATAATCGATCAGGCGCTTGGCAATATCCATAGTGCGCACGCCTTTTTTCGCCTGCAGCTTGTCGCTGAAAACAACCTCGTGCATGGTCGGCGTGGAATACGGCAAGTCGTAAGTTCCCTCGAGCCCCTTACGAACGTAGTTGGCGTTGAGCACCGCGTCTTCGGTGGTCTGCCGCAGTCCATCAGGACCATTGGCCTGGATGTAGGCGAGCGCGCGGACGAACATGCCGAAATTGCCATAGAACGCGCGCACGCGGCCCACCGAGTGCGGACGGTTGTAATCAAAGGCGAGCGTGCCGTCGGGTTTCGTGACGACGACGGGCGTAGGCAAAATGGCTCAAGGATTTTCTTGATCGCAACCGGTCCCGATCCCGGACCGCCACCGCCGTGCGGCGTAGAAAAGGTTTTGTGCAGGTTCAGGTGCATCACGTCGACGCCAAAATCGCCGGGCCGCACCTTGCCGACCAGCGCGTTCATGTTGGCGCCGTCCATATACAACAGGCCGCCCTTGGCATGCAGAACGTCGGCGATCTTGTGAATGTCCTGCTCGAAAACTCCGAGCGTGTTGGGATTGGTGAGCATCAGCGCGGCGACATCTTCCGTCATCTGCGCTTCCAGCGACGCCAGATCCACCATGCCGCGTGAATCCGATTTCAAGTTCTCGACCGCGTAGTTCACCATCGCAGCCGTCGCCGGATTCGTCCCATGAGCGGAGTCGGGGATAAGAATCTTTCTTGCGCGCGTTGCCCTGCGACTGGTGGTAGGCGCGCACCATCAGCAGTCCGGTCATTTCGCCATGCGCGCCAGCCGCGGGTTGCAGCGTGATCGCGTCCATGCCTGTAATTTCGATCAGTTGTTCGCTCAGATTTTCAGAATGCACAACGCGCCCTGGGAAATTGTCTCCGGCTGGTAGGGATGCCCATTGGCGATGCCCTCGACGCGCGCCACCGCTTCATTCACGCGCGGGTTATATTTCATGGTGCACGAGCCCAGCGGATACATGCCCAGATCGATCGCGTAGTTCCAGGTGGAAAGCCGCGTAAAGTGGCGAATGATTTCGATCTCGCTCACTTCGGGCATACTGCCGAGATCTTTTCTCTCGGATGCGCCAAGGAGTTTCGCTGTGTCTACTTCCGGCACGTCGAGCGGAGGCAACTTCCACGCAGCCTTCCCGGCTGACGACTTCTCGAAAATCAAGCCTTCGTTCTGATTGACCTGGAGCGAGGCTTTGCGAGTGATTTGCTTCATCGCGCCACCTCCTCGGCTTCTTCTTTTTCTTTTTCTGGGCCGGTCGCGCCGAGCTTTCGCCTTCTGGAGCAGTCCGCGGCGGCGTCGATACCGATCGCGTAGTCAACTCAGTGCAGCACCACAATGCAGCGTTCCCCAACTCAGGATAAAACCTCTTCAACGGCAACCCGCCGACAATCTTGTGCTCCAGCAGCGGCTATTAATTGCCTTCGAGTCTTCGCTGGGTTTGCACCACAAACTCGTTGAAGCGCGGAGCGCCTGCCAAACAAAACCTTGCCCTGCTTCGCGAATTGACTCTGCAGCGTAGGCGTCTTCGCCAGATTCTGCTTCGCGAGTTCCTTCAATCCGACTTTTCCATACACCGTCATGAAAATATTCACCATCAGCGCGACCAGAGCCTGGTTCGTGCAGATATTCGACGTCGCCTTCTCGCGGCGGATGTGCTGCTCGCGCGTGGCCAGCGTGAGAACGAATCCTCGCCGGCCTTGCTTGTCGGTCGTCTGCCCCACCAACCGCCCCGGCATTTGTCGCACGAATTTTTCTCGGGTCGCGATCACTCCACAATAGGGCCCGCCGAACCCCAACGGCACGCCAAACGACTGCGCCTCCATAGCGATCACATCGGCCTCACGCGGCGGCTCGACGATGCCCAGCGAAACCGCCTCGGCAATCGACACGACCAGCATCGCGCCATTCTTGTGTGCGATCTCGGCAATGGACGCGACGTCTTCAATCGTCCCGAAAAATTGGGCGACTGAATCAACACGCACCCCGTCTCCGCGGTGATCGACTTTTCAAGTTCTTCAAGATTCAGCCGCCCGTCATCGCCAAATCCCGCGACCGTCAACGGCATTCCCTGATGCGTCGCATACGTCGCCAGCACTTCGTGATATTCCGGATGCAGGCTGCGCGCCACCACCACGGAGCGCCGTCCCGTGAGTCGGACCGCCATCATTACGGCCTCCGCGGCGGCCGTCGAACCGTCATACATGGAAGCGTTAGCCACTTCCATGCCAGTCAGCTCGCAGATCATACTTTGAAATTCGAAAATGGATTGCAGCGTGCCTTGCGAAATCTCCGCCTGGTAAGGCGTGTAAGCAGTAAGAAATTCGCCGCGCGAGATCAGCGAGTCAATAATCACGGGCCGGTAATGCGAGTAACGCTCCTGCGCCCAGAAAGCTGGTGTACCCTTCGCCGTTTTCCCGCGAGCGCTCGCGGAAGAAGTCCACAATTTCCGATTCCGCCATCTGGCGCGGAATCTTCAGGTCGCGGTTCAGGCGATATTCCGCGGGAATCGGTGCAAACAGGTCGTCGACCGAGCGCAAGCCAATCGCCTTCAGCATGGCTTCGCGGTCGGCCGGAGATTTAGGTAAATAACGCATGAGATTGTTTTAGATGCGCTCCGAGGTCGATCGGATTGTGGAGGCGCGGCAGCCGTTCTGCGGCGCCGATCGCGCAACTCAACGGCAGCACGAAATGGAGAAGGTCCAAGGAGTGACGACTGAGGTCGATTTTCAGTGTCCCGCCTCTTCTTTCACGAATTTCTCGTAGTCCTCAGCCAGAAAGCAGCCCACTCAGCTCGCCAGGATTTTTCAGCGTGAGCTTCAACATCCATGATCCATGCGCGTCTTTGTTCACTTTCTCCGGCGACGTCGCCAAGTCGGCGTTGACCGCGGTCACCGTCCCAGACGCGGGCGCATAAAGGTCCGAGACCGCCTTCACCGACTCGACCGAGCCAAACGTCTTGCCCGCCGCCAGTTCCGCGCCGACTTTGGGCAACTCGACGAAGACGATATCGCCCAGCGATTCCTGTGCGTAGTCGGTGATGCCGACCGTAGCGACGGCGCCCTCTACCTGAATCCACTCATGCTCTTTCGTGTATTTGCGATCTGTCGGATAAGGCATAAAAATCTTAGAGCTCCTGGCTAGATTTCGTAGCGCCGGCATCTTGCCGGCTGTCCGAGGGCGTCCCGCCCTCGGACGGTCGGATGCACCCACGACAGCCACCGAGACGGCAACGCTACGCGTTATTTCTTCGGTCGCTTATAAAACGGCGTCGGTACCACCGCCGCTCCCACCCCTTGACCGCGAATCTCAACCTTCACCGCCGTGCCAATCGCCGCAAACTCCGGCGGCACATACGCCAGCGCGATATTCTTTTTCAAGAAGGGCGCCGGCGACCCGCTCGTCACATATCCAATCTCGCTGCCCGCCTCGTTGAGCACTTTGTAATCGTCGCGTGCAATGCCCCGTTCCGTCATCTCCAGGCCGACCAGCGTCCGCTTCACGCCCGCGGCTTTCGCTTTCTCCAGCGCGGCCCGACCAACAAAGTCCGGCTTCTCCATTTTGCAGAAGCGGTCAAGCCCCGCTTCCCAAACATTAATGGTATCGGAAATCTCGTGTCCGTAGAGTGGCAGCTTACCCTCCAACCGCAAAGTATTGCGCGCGCCCAGACCGCAGGGCACAACGCCGAATTCTTCGCCGCGCCGAGAATCTCATTCCAAACCCGCGCGCTGATAGCTTCATCCGCCGGAACGTAAATCTCAAAACCATCTTCAGCTGTGTACCCGGTCCGTGCGATCAGAGTGTTGCCCAGGTAGCGTCGAGCGACTGCGCAAGACATGTTCCGCGCGTCACCCAATAAAATTTGACGCGTCGAAATGGGCGTCGGTCAGTTTCTGCAGCAGATCACCGCCTTCGGTCCCTGAATCGCAATCTGCGTGAAATCATCCGAAAGATTTTCTACCGCGCAATCAAACTGCCGCGTGTTGTCGCGCACCCAGCCAAAATCTTTTTCGCGCGTGCCCGCGTTGATCACGAGCAAATATTCGTCCTCGCCCAGCCGATGAACGATCACATCATCAACAAACGTTCCCTCGGGATAAAGCAACGCCGAATACTGCGCCTGGCCCACCGCCAGCCGCGAAGCGTCATTCATGGAAATATGCTGCACCGCAGCCAGCGCCTGCGGCCCAGCCAGGCGAATGTCGCCCATGTGGCTGACGTCAAAAATCCCCACTCCCCTCCGCACCGCCATGTGCTCATTGATAATGCCGCATCCGATCGCCGCTGGATATTCCACGGGCATATCCCAGCCGTTGAATTCCACCATCTTCGCGCCCATCTGGCGATGGACGGCGTTCAGCGCAGTCTTGCGAACGGCGGGCGTGGTTGTCGCCTCAACAGCAGACAAGCAAAACCTCAATGAGCGGCAGGAGGGCCTGCTGGGATGGTGTGACTGATTACCGTATCACGCGCTTTTTCAGTGGGTCAAACGGGCACGGCTCAACGCAGAGAACGCGGAGCACCTATAGGAAGTCGGATCCGAGAAAACGCATTACCCCGTGTCCTCTGTGGTAAAGACTTCGACTCTACCGTCCGAACTCCACGGTGACACGCGAGCCAGCCGCCACGTGCGCTCCCGGGGCGGGAGACTGCTGCCGCGCCAATCCGCTGCCGACCGCTTCCAGTTCGAGGCCAGCATCTTGCGCGGCTTCCACCGCGCCACGCACAGTCTTGCCAACGAATGACGGCACTTCGATGCCCCCATGTTCCACGTCGAGGACCACAGTTCCACTCGCCGGTAATTTCGTGTCGCGCCACGGAATCGGCCCCGGGTGCCCCATTTCTCGCGTCTTTTGCGAGAGGTGCGGATTTTGACTGCGCTGAGCTCGCCGTATTCGCCGGCTCTGCTTGACTCGGGATGGGCCCAACGCCGGCTCTCGCTGGCGGATCGCGGCCTGCACCACGCGACCGTCTCCCTCGCTGGTACCACCGCCGGCGTTCGCGGGCATGGACCCCGCGCCAGATTTGCATTCGCCCCCGCCGCTCCGCCGAATCCGCACTCACCTCCACCGTCTCCAGCGGCTCACCGGGATGATCCGGCGTGCCTTCCTCCAAGTCGTTATCTTTATCTTTCGTCTTCGCCCGCGCCAGCAGCATTGATGTTGCGGCGCCAGCGGCAGATCGTGCGGCACATGCAGAT
The DNA here is from genome assembly GCA_963846245.1 of uncultured Acidobacteriaceae bacterium. Taxonomy (GTDB): domain Bacteria; phylum Acidobacteriota; class Terriglobia; order Terriglobales; family Acidobacteriaceae; genus Sulfotelmatobacter. Next base: position 691,950 of record CAWJVI010000004.1, read on the forward strand.
ATTCCAGCACCTGCTGCGAAATGCGTTTGAATACCGGAGCAGAAACCTGCGCCGCCCTGGTGTCGGTCCGACAGCCGAATCAAGAATCACAGTGACCACAATTTGCGGATTGTTCACTGGCGCAAATCCGGCAAACGAAGCAACATATTTCGTCTTCGAATATGCCCCGGTCGCGGGATCGACTTTCTGCCCCGTCCCCGTTTTTCCGGCCGACGAATATCCCTCAAGGGTCGCCTCGCGGCCCGTGCCTTCGAGCACAACCTTCTCCATCATCGAGCGCATTTCGGCCGCAGTGTATGAAGAAATCACGCGATGCCCTTCGGCGGGATGAAACGCCACCGTCTGCAGAGCCCTTGCGGCGGGGCAGCGTTCCCGATAACGATGCGGGGCGCAACCCACACACCGTCATTGGCGATGGTCGAAACCAATGCTGCCAACTGAATCGGCGAAATGCCGATCTCCTGTCCAATCGAAATCGCGGCGATCGAAACTTTCGACCATCTGCTCAGGGGTTTCGTCAGCCCGCGCGTTTCGCCCGGAAGTTCGATGCCTGTCTGCTGCCCGAATCCAAACGCGCGAATGTATTTGTAATAACGCTCTTCGCCCAGGCGCAGCGCAATTTTGATCGTGCCTACGTCGCTCGACTCTGCCAGCACTCCCCACACCGGCAGCAGGCCGTGCGGCTTTCATCGCGAATGCGCATGCCGTTGTAGACGATCGCCCCCATCTGGCAATCGAATACCTCGTCGGGATTCGTGAGCTTCTCTTCCAGCGCAGCAGAAATCGTCACCAGCTTGAAAGTCGATCCCGGCTCATAGACATAACTAACAGCACGATTGGTGAGCGCGGCGGGCGTGACCTGCTTGCGCTGGTTGGGATCGAACGTCGGCCGGTTCGCCAGCGCCAGAATTTCTCCCGTGTGCGGGTTCTCGACAATCACCGTGCCCGCAATCGCCTGCGTGTCGTGGATCGCCTGTTCCAATTCTTTTTCGGCGATGTACTGAATATTCTTGTCGATCGTCAGGACCAGACTGTCGCCGGTCTCGGGCTGCTTCTCCACGTCGCTGAACCATTGCTTACGCGCGTCGACCGAGATAAACATTTTTCCCGCGCTGCCGCGCAACTGGTCGTCAAACTCGTGCTCGATTCCACTCTGGCCGGCATCCTCCATGCCGACTTCGCCCAGCACCTGCGCCGCCAGATCGCGATTGGGATAAAAACGTTTCGGCTCTTTCTGGAAATGGATGCCCTGCAGGTTGAGGGACTTGATGCGCTCGATGGTTTCGTCGTCGGCCTTGCGCGCCAGCCAGCAAAAACTTTTGTGCGCGCGGCAATCGGCCAGCACCACGCGCGCGTCCTCGCCAGTAATGCGCGTGATCAGCGAAACCGCGGTGGGCAGATCTTTGGTTTCGCTGGGAACCGCGAACGCGGAATCGACCAGAACCGACATGGCCAGCTCGCGTCCCGCGCGGTCATAAATCACGCCGCGCTTGGCGGCCAGCGGAATGGCGCGCTGTTGCTGGTGTTCCGCCTGCTTCGCGAAACTGCCGTATCGGAAAATCTGCAGATAGACCAGCCGCCCGCAAATCGCAAAGCACCATAGCAACAGCATCGCCCCCAGCAGGTAGAGCCGGGAGTTCTTGCCGAGCGTAGAGTCAGCTGCCATGGAAAATCTGTCGTAGGTCGTTCGTCGTTAGTCGTCCGCCATCCTCCGCTCTGTCATCCTGAGCGAAGCATGTCGATGAGCGAAGCGAACCGGCATCCGCAGTCGAAGGACCCCTTGCATCGTCGCAGCACTGGCGGCCTCGCGGCCGATTTCCGCCGTAAACCGTCCAGTGCCCCCTCAGACAAACATGGCGGCCCATTTACAGCCAGGCCGCCGCCGAAAATCATCCGAGCTTCGCTCGGCGGACGGGCGGGTCGCCCGTCCCCACAATCTTCATCCAATCTCATGCCTACTGCCCCGGCAACACCACCACCGGCTCCGCGCTGGCCATCACCGGCGCATTCGAATCCGCGGACGCGCTATCCATGTGGATCACCTGCCCCGGCTCCGGCGGCACCAGCCCCATGCGCCGCGCCATCACATCAATGCGCTCGGGATCGCGCAACGAAGCGTGCGTCAGCCGCAACGCGCGATTCATCTCCGTCAAGTTGCTGAGCTCGCGCTTCGCCGACTCAATCTGGTAACCGTATTCAATCGCCTTGAAATGCTGCCACGCATAAGTAAAGACCAGCAGAAACAGCACGGCCAGCGCCGAGCCAAACTGTTTCATCTCGCGGTTGCGCCCCGCGTCTTCCACTTTGATCAGGCGGGAATTGTCGATCGCCTTGGCAAAATAAATTTCCGGAGTGCCTGTCCAGAACTGACGGGGCCGCGCCGCCGTTCCACCATTCGCGACCGCGGAACCCATACCCGGCGCAGACCCTCGCATTGCCAATGCGATGCTGCTGCCATTTAAGCCGCCCCCGCAAAAATCTGTTCGCCCTGCGCCGCCGGGCCCTGCAATTCGAAAATTCTTTCCAGTTCCATTTCCTCGGCCATGATCCGCTGGCGACCCAGTTGTTCCGCCCGCTCCACCACCGCCATCAAATCGCTGATCAATGTTCCCGTATACATAATCTCTCATCCTCAATTTGGATTCCTACCACGGAACCCTTACACCCGGCTTCCCGCTTCAGCCTTCAGGCTTCGGTTCTTTCGTTAAGGTTTGCCGAAGCCTGAGGCCGCCTTCCCATCCCGCCCCAGCGGATCTTCGCCCGCATGTAAACCTGATTCCTTAAGCCCGGCACGCCATTACAGCTGTGCCGGGGACTCCGGCAGGTTTTCCGGAATCTAACTTAAAAGCGGCTTCGGGCTTCGGCTTTCCGGCTTCAGCCAGTCGCCAAACTTCACCTTCCGTGCTCACCCTTCCACCGCAAGCACTGGCCGCGCAAACCATAGCTTCAACGTCAACCTTCGCCGCACTGCTGAAGCCCGAAAGCCGAAGCCCGCTTTATATCTTTTTCGCCGCCCTCAGCTTCGCGCTGCGGGCCCGCGGATTGCGATCGCTCTCTTCTTCAGTTGCAGTTACTGGTTTTTTGGTTAACACATTCCAGTAACCTTCTTTGCTCCCCTCGCGAAACGCATCTTTGACGATGCGATCTTCCAGCGAGTGAAAACTGATCACCACCACGCGTCCCCCTGGTTTCAGAATCCGGGGCGCCGATTCCAGCAGCGCCCGCAGATCGTCCAGTTCGCGGTTTACGAAGATTCGAAGAGCCTGGAAAGTTCGGGTCGCTGGATGAATTCGCCTCTGTTCAAGAATTCATTGGCCGGGCCGCGGCTGATATGACGTCCGCAAGATGTGCGGTAGATCGTATCGGCCGCGACCGGCAAATGGCTCTGGCGATTCTCCGCGACCTCCTTTCCTCTCCGAATTCGTAAATCACATCGGCAAGCTGACGCTCGTCGAGGTGGTTTACCACTTGTTCGGCGCTACGCTCGCTACGCGGGTCCATCCGCATGTCGAGCGGTCCATCCGCCTGAAAACTAAATCCGCGCGCCGCATCGTCCAGCTGCAAACTGCTCACTCCGATGTCGGCCAGAAATGCCGTCGGCTATCGGGCTTCGGGCTTCGGCCAAACTCGCAAAAGACGCCTGCCGCAACTCGATGCTCGGCCAATCCGCAGACTCCGCTTCGCCGAGGCCCGAAGCCCGAAGCCTGGAGCCCGCCATCTCCAGCGCCGCCGGATCCTTATCGAGCCCAATCAAATGTCCCGGTGCGCCGAGGCGTTTTGCGATTTCGTAACTGTGCCCGCCCAGGCCCACCGTAGCGTCGATATAGGTCCCGCCACGCCGCACTTCTAAAAAGTCGATCGCTTCTTTTAAAAGAACCGGAACATGAGTTGCTGGAAGATGCCGCGCTTCCCTTCCACCACCATGCCCAACCCCCTGAGGGGTGTCTGTTGATCCCTCGCCCACTAGATGCCCAATTCGTCGAGCGTCTTCTCATCGTCAGGCGTGAACTGTTCTTCCTCGATCTGTTTGCGATACGAGCCCAGGTTCCGCACGATCAAATGCGTCAGATTGCCGGTCACCGCAACCTCGCCCTTGATCTGCGCCGCTTCCCGCAGCAACTGCGGCATCAGCAACCGCCCCTGCCCATCCATCTCCACCACCTGCCCGTAGTAGTTCACCCGGTCGAGAAACTTTTTCTTCGTAGGATTGAACGTGGAGAGCCCCGCCAGCTTCTGCTCGATCCGCTCCCATTCCTCGAAGGGATACACTTGAGCAACCTTCCCATCCAAACTTGTGATGTAAAATTGCAGTCCGTATTTCTCGTCGATCACCCGCTTGAACTCGGCCGGAACTTTGAGCCGTCCCTTTTCGTCGACCCGAGTTGGATGATTGCCGCGAAACATGCAAAGGGCCCCTTTGGAGACCGGTTGTTTTACACAGTGCGTTCTTTCTGTATCCACCACGACTGCTACGAGGGAGGTAAAAACCGCACAAAATGCGATCAAGCTCGGGTGGTTCGGGCTGTTTTTCGTGCTTTCGGGTCGGTTTCCCACCGGCTCCTCTTTATCAGCTCCAGAATCCCACTGCTCAAATCATGTTTACCACTTCCAACCACTTTGTACCACATCTTAGCTGTAAGTCCTTGATTGTCAAGCACAAACTTGAAGGTTGATGTCCCGCAAAAGCAGCGTTTTGGGAAAGTACGAAGCCTAGTGGTTAACCAATCGAGTGACCACAAGGGGTTGCGTTTACGCTTCCGATTCCTTCGCTATTCTTTCGCTGAGATTTTTCTTGCATCCCGCCACCGCGCGGTTTCTCCTGTGCAAATGTGGACGAGATCGCACCAGGACGAGCGTATTTCGTCGATAACCACGAGAGCTCGCAGGAGTCGACTTTGACTTCGACTTCTGGACCCGAAGCCACCTCGCCCCTTCCGGATGTGTCGTAGAGGATGTGACGTGATGTGCCGGATCCGATAGCCGAGAGCCAGGAGCCGAATCTGGTGTACACTTCCCCGCATTGAACCAGGATGGCGGCGACCGCATATGAGGAATCTGCGATAACCGTCGCGCTGACTTCCCTGCTGGGCGCCGCGTTCGCTCAGGCGCCCACTGGAGACTGGGGCCCGGTAAATCCCACGAGTCTCTGCGTGACTGAAGGGGCGATAGAGAAAACGGCAGACAACCGTCTCGCGGTAAAAGCGCCCAAGATGCGCGCCTATGTCAACGCTTGGACAGGGCAATCCATCGAAGCGCGTTTCACTTATCTCGGCCCCACCAGCAAAGAAGAGGCGCTCGGCTCGGACGAGATGCGCCGGCAGTTCGGCTTCAAGCTGCACGCGCAGGACGCGTGCAACCTGGTGTATGCGATCTGGCGCATTAGTCCGGAAGGAAAGTTGGTCGTGTCGGTGAAGCGCAATCCCAACGCGCACACCAGCGCGGAATGCGGAAACCGCGGTTACGAAAACATCAAGCCGCGGAAATCCTCGCCCGTACCCGGCCTGCGTCCCGGCGATTCGCACATCTTCCGCGCGGAAATGAAAAAAGAAGAACTACGCGTATTCGTGGACGATCGCGAAGTTTGGGAAGGTGACGTCGGAGCAGACTCCGCCGCGCTCGCCGGGCGAGTCGGAATTCGCTCCGACAATGCCCGGCTCGAATTGAACCTCAAGACTGGCCCCTATGAAGGAGTCCATCCTAACTACCTGCGTGCCTGCCAGACTTCAGATCCCGATTGAATCGACGGGTTTGCCCTTCCTCTGTGTTCCCCAGTGCCCCACTGCTGGTTGTCTTTTTTGGCAGTTGTCTTTTATCTCACCACAAAAAAAGGCCCGGCGGTCTGCCGGGCCCCACTTCGTATGCAATCGCGGTATACCCGATTAGTCGCCAGCGGCGTTGATGATCAGGTGATCGATGATGCGATGCGCTTCATCGATGTGATGAATAGCGCGATCCCGCAGCCCGCGCGTGTACGGATCATCCTCTTCGCGCGCCACGTCGTTGTGAGCCTTGTCGATCAGTTCCAGCGCCTTGTGGTAGCGTCCCTTGTGACCGAGGTGAGCATCCACGGGCATGTGATCGTGAATATCCTTGCCATCATCAATCGAGGCCTTCTTGATTTCGCCGATGGCCTTATCGATCTGGTCAATGGCGCGCACCTCTTCGTCGTTCTGACGATCGGAACCCGTGATCCGTTCCAGATGAGCGCGCGCATCGCGCAAATCGCTCAGCGCATGCAGGTAATGGGGATGCTTCCCCGGTTCGTCAGCCAGACTGAAACTGGCGCAAAGGGCTACAAGAAACACTACTGCAGCAAGGTGTCGCAGAGTTTTCATAGATTTCCTTTCGGTAGTGGTCGTAAGTCGAATGCTGACCCTAACACGTAATGGACAGATCGGGCAGCACGGCACGCCCCACTAGGAATAAACCCGGCATCCGCACTTTTGATGCGGACCGTGAACAAATTGTAGAGAGAGCCCTTGTCAATGGAGAAGATTACGTGAGTACACAGCGAGTCCGCAGCGCAGGCGTGCCCTATCGGCCGGCCGAATTACCCATGCTGTTTTTGTTTGATTCGCGCTTTTATTCTTTTCTTTGCGGCATTTCTTCGCGGCCTTTGCGGTTAAAGGCTCTTCCACTGCAACAGGTTAAGCGCGTCTCATGGAGCCGATTCTCACTTGACTGATCCTTAACCGGCTGATTCTCGGTTAGCTGATTCTTATTTAGCAGGTTCGACGAAAACGGCCGTGCCGTAGGCCAGCACTTCGGTGACGCCCTGCATCACTTCGGTGGCATCGTATCGGGCGCCGACCACAGCGTTGCCGCCCAGTTCGGCCGCATGAATCAGCATCAGGTCAAACGCCTCGGCGCGCGTCTTCTCGCACAGGTTGGTGAGCAGCGTGATGTTGCCGCCGACCAGAGTCTGCAATCCCGCGCCGATGGTGCCAAAGATGGATCGCGACCGCACCACAATCCCGCGCACCACTCCTAACGTGCGCGTCACGCGGAAACCATCCAACTCAAATTGCGTCGTCACCATGTTGTGCGCGACCATTCTTCCACCACCTGTGTAGCTGGTTGCCATTGTTGCCTCTCCTCAATCTTTGGAAGTACCGGAGGCTGCGCCGGGCAGGCCTACTATAGCGCGTGCAGGGTTCATCATTCCAACTCGGCGCGGATGAAGAACTCCTGCGACGAGACATCATACTCAACCTGCAGAATGTTGGGCTTGCAGCAGACCTGGCAATCTTCCACGTAGCTTTGGCGGCGCCCGGCACTCGAGTCCACGGTGGTGGTGTTCCACTCGCCGCAGCCTGCGCACTGAAAGCCAGCGTCCATTTCGAGGAGATTATCTCCCATTTCTCTGGCTGGCTCGATTTTCGTTCGAGACTGCTGGAATTAACCATCTGGTTACAGCCCAATGAGATAACGATAGGCCGCTAGAATCGATTTAAGCCCTCGCGATCCTTTGGACAGAGGAAACCATCATCAAGCCAGTAAAGATCGCCCTACGGGACTGCAAGTGGCCCTGGCGGGTGTTCCGATCAAGTCTCTCTGGATCGAAGACGGGTGTCGCGTCGAGGCCGTTTCGCGGCTAAGTCAATAGCTTGTAGTTTTCAACGACCTCCTATCGACTTAGAGGCAGTGGCTAGAGTCTAGTGGCCAGTTGCTAGTAAAACCTGAGCCGAGTTTGCTTATGACTAGTCACTAGCCACTAGCAGCTAGCAATTTGGTCAACCACATTTGCTCGTTAAATGTCTTCAGTCCATATAATGGCGGGGACTCGTGGAGCCCCGGACGCCCTCGTCCGGGGAGTAGCGGCGGCCGGGGCTTCGCCCAGGCCGCACGGACGAGGCGTCCATCGTTCCGCGAGCTATTCGGGGAGGACTCATGATTTCGCGGCGGCGGTTTCTGGAAGTGGGCGGTGTGGCGGGAGTTGCGGTGGCTTCTAATCCGCTGGTCGCCGCGGCGGCGCAGAAATCTGGTGAGGCGGAACTGCCGGCGTCGCTGTCGCGGCTGCAATCACGCAAAACCGAAGCGACTCCGATTATGAAAGAAGAACGGCAGGAGCGCCTCGAACGTGCCCGCGCGGTGATGATCGAGAACGGGCTGGGGGCGATCGTACTGATGGCGGGCACGTCGCTGAATTACTTCACTGGAATTCGCTGGTGGGGCGGAGAACGCATGTTCGCGTTGATCCTGCCGGCGAAGGGCGCGGCGTTTTATGTGTGTCCGGCATTTGAGGAAGGACGCGCACACGAGCAGATCGCTAGCGCTCCCGACGGCGCGCATGCGGATGTGCGCACCTGGCAGGAAGATGACAGTCCGTATCAGCTGGTGGCGCAGGGACTTAAAGAACGAGGCGTAGCAACGGGCACAGTCGGAATTGAAGAGTCGATTCGTTTTCTGTTCAGCGATGGTCTGGCGAAAGCTGCGCCGTCGGTGACAATGGCGAGTGCAACGCCGGTGACCGCGGGCTGCCGCATGATCAAGAGCGCGCACGAAATCGCGCTGATGCGACTGGCGGCGCAGGTCACGCTAGCAGCGTATGAGGCGGTTTATCACGCGCTGCGCGTGGGCATGACGCAGAACCAGGTGCAGGAGTTGATTGCGGCCGCTTATGGAAAGCTCGGATTTCCGGGCGAGGCCAGCGTCGAAGTGGATGAATACACGGCCTTTCCGCACGGGTCGACCACGCCGCAGGTGATCCGCGAAGGGTCAATTGTGATGATTGACGATGGCTGCGTGGTGGAGGGATATCAATCTGACATTACGCGCACGTTTGTAATTGGCAAGCCAGCGGCGAACGTTGGCGACAAAATGAAAAAAGTGTTCGACATTGTGCATCGAGCACAGGCCGCGGCGCTGGCGGCCGCGAAGCCGGAAGCGGAGTGTGGCGCGATCGATGCGGCGGCGCGTAAAGTTGTCAGCGATGCCGGGTATGGGCCTGATTACAAATACTTTGTCCATCGCCTGGGGCATGGGTTGGGGATGGACGGGCACGAGTGGCCTTATCTGGTACGCGGCAACACCACGAAACTTCAGGCGAACGTGACCACCAGCAACGAGCCGGGGATTTATATTCGCGGCGAATTCGGCGTGCGTCTGGAGGATGATATGCACGTCACGGAGAACGGCGCGGAGTTGTTTACGGGGCAGAGTTTGTCGCTGGAGGAGCCGTTTGGGTGATGGTGGGGTTTTGGATGTCGGTCCTCGTCCTAGAAGTAGTCGTGGAAACATGGAGGCCGGTGGTGAAGGTAGGGGTCCTTCGCCTCGCTCGGGATGAGGGCCAAAGAGAGTCCGCTCAGCCTTCGGGGACGGGAGGGCAGCCGGGGAAATCCATCAGGTATTGGTTGCCGATGTAGCCGAGGTAATTGATGCCGATTTCGCTGGTGAAGAAACCGTCGGCAGTGAATTTGCGCAGCAGGGAGAAGAATTCGATGCCGGGGCCGAGGCTGGGGTCCTGCTTCGCGTTTTTGCTATAGGCGATCTGGTCGAGGATTTCTTTTTGCTGGTCGGCCGTGCACTCGAGATAGAGCTTGCCGTAGCGATCGGTGCAGGTATCGTTGAGCCACATGATGCCTCCGCCGAGCGCGAGTTGGTAGTCTTTGTTTTCGCTGGTAATGAGGTCGATGAACTCGGGAGCGCCGGCTTCGATGGCGCCGCCGGTTTCGGCGTCAGCAGGAATGATGGTCTGGCAGAGGGTTTGCAGGGTTTTGTAATCGTGCGCGGAGAAAAATTTGGGAGCGTAGGTTTTGGCGGCGGCTTTTTCCGCGGTCACCATGCGGTGCGCGTATTCGGCGGCCTCGAGCGGAATGACGCGCAGCACCGATCCAGCGACGGCGGTCATGGTGAGCGATTTCAGAATGTCGCGGCGGGTGGGCATGGGTGGTCCTTGTGTGTCGGAATCATCGTCGAGATCAGCGTGTATCGAGATCAGGCCCTCGAGATCCTCAGAAGATTTACGTCGAAACCGTGGCATCTCTCCGGGACTTGTTCCGTGTTTCCCGTTCGCCCGGCACTACCGTGCCGGGCTTTCATAGGTCGTCCCTCCGGGACTCGAACTATCGGCTCGGCTTCAAGCCGTGCCCTTCCCAAACCCATTTCCTTTACGGCTTCTCCAAGTTTCAGAATCACAAATTTCCTTTCTTGGCCTGGTCGAGCAGGTAGTCGGAGGCGCGCCAGGTCAGGGCCATGATGGTCAGCGTGGGATTTTTGTCGGCGTTGGTGACGAAGCTGGCGGCGTCGGTTACGAAAAGATTTTTTACGTCATGGGCCTGGCAGTATTGGTTTAACGCCGAGGTTGCGGGACGCTCGCCCATGCGGACCGTGCCTACTTCGTGGATGATCACGCCGCCGTCGGCGATGCCGTAGGGATTTTTTCCGTCGGGGCGCGTGGTGGTGAGGTAGGTGCCTCCCGCGGCTTCGACGATGGCGCGATAGGTTTCCTGCATATCGCGCGCCATTTTGATTTCGTTGTCGCTCCACTTCCAGTGAAAGCGGAGGACCGGAATTCCCCACTGGTCGACAACGGACGGATCGATTTCGCAATAGCAATTTTCGTTGGGAATCATTTCGCCGCGTCCGGCGAAACCGATGTAGGTGCCGTAATTTTTCTTCGCCTTCTGTTTGAGAGCGACGCCGTAACCTTCTTCGTCATCGCAGAGATCGTCCCAGTCGCCGATGCCGGGCATGCCGCGTCCGCCGTAGAATTCGGTGTGGTAGCCGCGCAGGAAATCATTTTTGCGGTCGAACTTCCACCAGGGCAGGTACATGTGCATTCCGCCGACGCCGTCGTGATTGTGGGCTGGCATTTTTTCGAGGATGGGGAAATAGCCTCCGCCATCGCTGCCGACGGTGTCCATCAGGTTGCGGCCAACGACTCCGGAAGAATTCGCGAGGCCGTCGGGAAAAAGCGTGGACTTGGAATTTAGGAGACAGGCGCGCGGACTCGCAGGTGCTGGCGGCGACGATGAAAGCGCGGGCGTTGATGCGCTTCTCGCTGCGCGTCGCTTTGTCGATGTAGGAGACGGCGGTGACTTTGCCATCTTTGCCGACGATGAGTTCGCGCGCCATGGCGCCGGTGATCATGGTGAGGCGTCCGGTCTCTTGCGCGGGAGGAATCATCACCTGGCTGGAACTGAAGTTGGAAGCGCTGATGCAGCCGCGTCCGCATTGCGCGCAGTAGTGGCAGGCGGCGCGGCCGTTGAGCGGCTTGGTGAGAATGGCGAGGCGCGACGGGACGCAGAGAATGTTGAGGTGGTCGCAGGCCTTCTTGATGATGGTTTCGGTGCAGCGCGGCTTGGGCGGCGGGAGGAAAATTCCGTCGGGCGCGCTGGAAATATTTTCTTTGGTGCCGAAGACGCCGATGTAGGACTCGACTTTGTCGTAGTAGGGGGCGACGTCGTCGTAGCTGAGTGGCCAGTCGTCGCCCATGCCGTCGTGAGAGCGGACTTTGAAATCTACCGGAGCGAAGCGCAGGGCGATGCGTCCCCAGTGGTTGGTGCGTCCGCCGACGATGCGGGAGCGGAACCAGCGGAAGGTTGAGCCGGGAGCGGAGATGTAGGGTTCGCCTTCGATTTCCCAGGCGCCGTTGGGGGCGAGGAATTCGTCTTCGAGTCCCTGGCGGGCGCGGCCGCCGACGCCGGCGCCGCGATGCGGAAGTTCGTAGGGCCAGACGTGTTCCTTGTAATCTCTATCGGGATAGACGGGCGGGCCGGCTTCGAGCAGCGCGACGGTGAGGCCGCCTTCGGTGAGAACTTTGGCGGCGGTGCCTCCGGAGGCGCCGGAGCCGATGATGCAGACGTCGTGGGTTTTGGGTGTGCGCGCGGGTTGCATGGGCCTCGGGTGGAAACCTTTCTTCGTGTGTTGATGCGACAGCTTACCTCAGCGGCTGAAGCCGCAGTCAAAGCAAAGTCTTTATCGCAGCGCTTGAAGCGCTGCGCCACCCAAAGTCAAAAGCAGATCTTCATCGGCGCTGAAGCGCCGAGCTAAATCGCGACGGCCCCTTCGACGCCGCTCAGGGCAGGCTCCCCGGGGCGGGGATCAAAAGCGACGGACAAGAGTGTCCGTCCTACACAACCAAGCGCTGCGCCCGCAACGAAATCAAATGCGAAGTCGATTCGCGGGACTTTACGCGCCGCTAGAACTACCAGCGCAGCTTATTCAGATACTCGTAGCTTTTCGTGATGCTGTCGAAAGGGACTTCGGGCTTGTCGTGTTCGACGATGTAGTGCTTGATGCCGGCCTTCTCGGATTGCGCGAAGATGCGCTTCCAGTCGATGATGCCGCTGCCTACCGAGGTCAGATCGACGGTATCGCCGAAGTTTTGCGAACCTCCGGCGGTGATGACGGGAAGTTTCTTGAGATCTTTGACGTGAACCAGGGGGAAGCGTCCGGGATACTCGTTGAAATATTTCAGCGGGTCGCCTCCGGCGGCAGTGATCCAGCAGAGATCCATTTCCATCTTTACCAGATTCGCGTCGCACTCTTTGAGGAGCGCGTCGTAGGGGAGTTTGCCATCGACGGGGAGAAATTCGAACCAGTGGTTGTGATAGGCGAACTGCAGGCCGGCTTTTTTACTTTGCTCGCCGCAGTGGTTGAATTTCGCGGCGGCCTGCTTCCAGATGTCGGGAGACTTGCGCAGGTCTTCGGGAATCCAGGGGCAGACGATGTATTTCAGTCCGATGGCCTTGGAGGTTTCGATGACAGAGGGAAATTTGTCGTCGAGTTCGTCATATTGAACGTGGGTGGCGACCGGCTCGAGAGCATTTTTGTCGCAGGCGGCGCGCACTTGCTTCCCGGTGCGGCCGAAGTAGCCGGCGAATTCGACTTCTTTATAGCCGATGGCGGCGACTTTGGCGATGGTGGCGTCGAAGTCGGATTTCATCAGGTCGCGGACGGTGTAGAGCTGCAGTCCGACTTTTTCGATGCGATGCTCGGCGGCGGCCCAGCTTAGTTTGTCGGCCAGGAGCGAGGCGGCGATCACGGTGGTCGCGGTCTGAACGGCGGTCTTCACGAACTTGCGGCGGTCGATCATCTTCATGGCGTGATTATCCTCTTGGGTGCACGGCGAGAATTATACTCCGCGGGCGCAAGGATGCTGAGGGCGAGTCCTAAATTCTGACGACAGAGGACACGGAGGAACACAGGGTAAAACCGGTCCTCGTCTTAATTTTTCTTCTTCGTCTTTTATTTCTCTTTTTCTGCTTCTCTCTTTTACTTGGACACCTGAAGATTGTTGTCCACCGAGAAAATGCCGGAGACGCCGTTGGCGCGGATGCCGGCTAGATTCTTGTCGCCCTGGCTGTCGACGACGCCTTCGAGCGCGACGTGGCCGTTCTTGACGATGATGCGGATGGGCTTCTGCACGCCCAGGTCATATCTTTGCAGGGACGGGTAGCCATAGATGCGCGGAAGAGTCGACGGCGCAGGCGGTCGTCCATGGGCGAGGGAGGCAGCACTTCGATCTGATCGTCGACGTGGTCGACGCCTTCGATGTGCTTGACCGCGTTCTCGGCGTCAGACTTGGTGACAGGGCGAGTGACTTGGCCGAGAAGGGTGACGGTGAAGCCTTCCACTTTGTAGCCAATGTTGTCGAAGACGGTGAAGTAGGGAAGCATGAGCAGTTCGTGGCGGACTTCTTTGATGATGCGTTCGGTGGAGCGGGCAGTGGGTTGCGCGCGTTGATCCTGATTGGGCTGAGATTGAACGGATTGATCTTGATTGGGTTGAGCTTGATTGGGTTGAGCTTGATTGGCTTGACCCTGCGCGATGGTTGCGGCGGGAAGCGTGAGAAGACAAAATGCGAGAACAAAGAGCCTGGGCTTCATGACGTTCTCCTTGCGGTTGAGTTCCCGAGGACGAGGAGATTGTAACTCCCGGGGGCCTCGATTTCGGAGTACCCGTACTTGCTGCTTACAGGATCCTGCCACGTTCGGTGCTTCGGTACTTCGGTACTTCGGTTCTTCGGTTCTTCGGTTCTTCGGTTCTTCGGTTCTATGGTTCTATGCGGCGGGGAATGGTTGCTGCTGATTTTGAGAGGAAGGGTTGGAGACGATCGGCAGAAATGCATCAGTGCGGTGAGCGGGCTGGAGACTAGCACCCGCTCACCCGCGCTGACCGGCAGCTGACTAGGCCGCCACGCTGAGGCCACTGCTTTGGGGGAGGGACTGCAGGCCTGGCCAACTTCCCGGTGTTAGGGGAATGATCGGCAAGTGGCGGCGGGACTTTAACGGTCGTGGAGGGCTTCTTGCGGTTCGAGCGATGTCATCCCGAGGGGAGCGAAGTTCTAGGATGGACCCTATTTATGACTGCGGCGTCGGCTCCGCAAACGGGAGCGCCTGCGCTGCACGCACCCTTGACGGCGCCCGCCGACGACGATGCCGCTCTAAGCGCATCGTAGGGTCCCTCACCGGGCCTTCGGCCCCGTTCGGGATGACATCATGTCGAGTTCACATTTACGGTTACGGTTGCGGGTCGGACAGGGTGACGGTCAGGGTGAGACTGGGGCTGGAGCTGAGGACGCGGATGTCGGCGCAGTTGTTCAGAATCCAATTTGCGCCGGCGTCGCGCAGGGCGGCGGGTGGGGCTGTCGTTTTCAGGGCGATGACTCGGGCGGCGGCTGACTTTCCGGCGCGGATTCCTGCAGGGGCGTCTTCGAGAACTACGCATTGGGATGCGGGGAAACCGAGCAGCGACGCGCCTTTCAGATAGGGCTCAGGATGCGGCTTGCCCTCGTGATGTCGGTGGAGGTGACCATGCGGGCGGGGAGAGGCAGTCCGGCGGCCTGGATGCGGATCTCGGCCAGGCGGCGGGTGCAGGAAGTGACGATGGTCCAGCGATCCGGGGGAAGGCTGGCGAGCAGAAGCGACCGCGCCGGGCAAGGGGACGACGCCTGCGAGATCGGCGATTTCGCGGCGCTCGACTTCGCGATTCTCAGCGTCGTGATCGGCGTTGGGCAGATAGTCGCGCACCGTGGTGAGACTCGGGCGGCCGTGGGCGCGAGCGACAACTTCTTCGGGATTGAATCCGTGCTCAAGAGCCCACTGATGCCAGACGCGCTCGACGGCAGGCGTGGAGTCGATGAGCACTCCGTCGAGGTCAAAGAGTAGAGCGCTGCATTGGATCTGAGTCATGGGTTGGTGCGTAGTTGGGGCTTTTCGCCAGGTAAACCTCACAGCGTAAAGCCCGAACTCCAAACAATATCTTAATCGGAGTCCTGATGGCTTCGCGTAATTCGAGCGATGTCATCCCGACGAGAGTGAAGCTCTCGGAGAGACCTTACGTCTGACTGCGGCGTCGGCTCCGCAAGCGGGGGCGCCTGCGCTGCACGCACTGTAGTGGCAGCCCGGCGGCGCTCATGCCTCTTCATTCGCATCGTAGGGTCCCTCACCGGGCCTTCGGCCCTGTTCGGGATGACATCTCGATTGAGTCCCTCGATTGTCTATGTTTTCGATGCGTTGTCCCAGGATTTGGATCGGGCTACGGCTTCGTTCCAGCGCTGGCGGAGGGCAGTGGCTTGCGACGCGGGCATTTTCGGCTCGAAGCGGCGGGCTTTGGCTGTGGTCTCATGGATGGATTTCCAAAAATTTACTCCCAGTCCGGCGAGATAGGCGGCGCCGAGCGCGGTGGTTTCGGTGGCTGCGGGACGAACCACGGGAACGCGCAGCAGGTCGCATTGAAATTGCATCAGGCTGTCGTTGGCGGAGGCGCCGCCATCGACGCGAAGTTCTTCGACGGGATGGCCGGCGTCGCGCTGCATGGCGTCGAGCAGGTCAGCGACTTGATAGGCGATGCTTTCGAGCGCGGCGCGGGCAATGTGCCCGGCGGTGCTGCCGCGGGTGAGGCCGAAGATGGAACCGCGCGCATAGGAATCCCAATGCGGCGCGCCCAGGCCGACGAAAGCGGGGACGAAATAAACTCCGCCGTTGTCGGCGACTGATTTCGCGAGCGCCTCGACCTCGCTCGAACTGCGGATTACTCCCAGGCCATCGCGCAGCCACTGCACGACTGCTCCGCCGATGAAGACGCTGCCTTCGAGGGCGTACTCAGTTCTGTCTTCTATTTTCCACGCGACAGTCGTCACCAGGCGATTCGACGATGGAACCGCGCGGGTGCCGGTGTTCTGCAGCATGAAGCATCCGGTACCATAAGTATTTTTGGTGAGGCCGGGGCGGACGCAGCGCTGTCCGAAGAGCGCGGCCTGCTGGTCGCCCGCGATGCCGGCGATGGGAATCCCGTTCAGGCCCGGGACGGCGCTGACCTCGCCGTAGATTTCGGAAGAGCGGCGCACTGCGGGCATCATCGACGCGGGGATGCGAAAGAGACGGAGTAAATCTTCCTCCCATGCGCCGGTGTGAATGTTGAAGAGCATCGTGCGGGAAGCGTTGCTGGCGTCGGTGACGTGCACGCGGCCGCCGGTCAGCTTCCATACCAGCCAGCTGTCGACCGTGCCGAAGGCAAGTTTTCCGGCGTCGGCGTGTTCCCGCGCGCCGGAGACGTGGTCGAGAATCCAGGAAATTTTGCTGGCGGAGAAATAGGAATCGATGAGCAGGCCGGTGCGCTGCTGAATCAGCGACTCGTGGCCGGCGGCCTTGAGGCTTTCGCAGACGCCAGCGGTGCGGCGGTCCTGCCAGACGAGAGCGTTGCAAATCGGCTGGCCGGTTTCGCGATCCCACAGGATGGTGGTTTCGCGTTGGTTGGCGATGCCGATGGCGGCGATGTCTTTGGGCTGCACGCTGGCCTGGGCAAGGGCTTCCAAGGCAACTGCGATTTGCGACGAGGCGATCTGCTCGGGATTGTGTTCTACCCAACCGGGCTGGGGAAAAATCTGATCGAACTCGCGCTGCGCGACGGCTCGAACTTCGCCATCGCGATCGAACAGGAGCGCTCGCGAACTGGTGGTGCCTTGATCGAGTGCGAGAACGTATTGCAAGGTGCCTCCGTGAAAGCGAGTGTGGATCTCAGCAGCTCGAAGCCGCGATCAAAAGAATACGCGCATTGCAGCGCTGAAGCGCTACGCCACCCAACATCGGGGGCGTCGCGAGTTTTACCGCTCTACTTTTTCCGCTCTATTTTTCCGTTCTACTCCGACGGCCGCAGGAAGCGACGGATACAGAAATCGTAGATAGCGGCGCCGATCAAACCGCCCAGCAGCGGCGCGATTACGGGAACCCACCATATTCGGGCGCCGTCAGTGAGGCCATTGTTATGGAATCCTGCGAGCACGGTGAACAGGCGCGGGCCGAAATCGCGCGCCGGATTGATGGCGTATCCGTGCATGCCGCCGAAACTCATGCCGATGGCGACGACGATCAGTCCGATCATCAGGGGCGCGAAGTTGGCGCCGGGCGGCATGTTGAACTCGTCGGTGACGGCGAAGACGAGAAGAACTAACAGCGCCGTGCCGATCAACTGGTCGAGAAAGCCGGCCTGGATGACGGCGGGAAATGCGGGGAAGGTTGTGAAGATGCCGGCCGTGTGAAGGAGTTGCGGATCGACCTGGCGGAATGCCGGGAGGTAATTCCAGTAAACCAGGGCGGCGGCGGCGAGGGCTCCTGCGGTTTGCGCGATGGAATAGGGTACGACCTTGCGCCACGGGAAATCGCGGAACACGGCGAGGGCGAGCGTGATCGCGGGATTGAGATGCGCGCCGGAAATTTTCCCCGCAATATAAATTCCCATTGTGACTGCCAGGCCCCAGCCGACGGTGATGTTGGTGTAGCCGCCGTGAATGGTCTCGCCGGGATTGGTCGAGGGGAATAACACGACCATGGCGACCACGCCGGTGCCGAACAGGATTAGCACGAATGTGCCGAGGAATTCCGCCAGCAATTCAGCGGCTAATGTTGGCTTCGGGTTCATCGCCATGGCTACGCTCCCCGGATGGAACCGCGAAGTAGTCTAACAAGGCGGGCGCGGCGGCGGCGGAATTTCTGGAGTGGTCTTTCCGTTCATCTGGTCACCCGGGCTTGCGCAGGGCGCCGTCCGTCTGAGCAAGGAAACATTTCTTCGCCCCGTGGGCTTGCCGTTGCCCCACGGCTTGCGCCGTGGGCTGCATTCTTGCGCCGCTACGCGGGTGAGGGCCGTTGCCGCGTTCCTTGAAACCACACATTCGTAACCTGGTTCGTACTGAACTCGCCGCATATTTTCATTTGACATTTGGGCCAGAGTCTTTAAGATAAGAACATATTTATTCATCTGAAGTGCATTTTTATTCATCATGAATAAAACCCTGAGACAACGGGCGGTTCTGGCGACGCTAAGGCATGGTCCGGTGGCCAGCCAGGAAGATCTGCAGCGCGTTTTGCGGAAGCAGGGATTCAAGGTGGGCCAGGCGACGCTTTCGCGAGACATCCGCGATTTGAACCTGAGCAAGACGGCCCACGGATATTCTCTGCCCGAGAGTTCTGCCGCGCTGGCGCTGCCGCCGGTTTCGCGGCTGGTGCGCGAGTTCGTACTCGGCATCCGCTCGGCGCAGAACCTGCTGGTGGTGAAAACGATTGTGGGCAGCGCGCAGCCGGTGGCCGCTGCGATGGACGAAACAGACTGGAGCGAACTGGTGGGGACTATCGCCGGCGACGACACGATCTTGATTGTGTGCCCGGACAAGGACGATGCGAGAAAACTTTCCAGCCGGCTTGAGGGCATGCTGACGTAATGTCCGCGAAACTCAAAACCGCAGTGCTGGGTGCGACTGGCTATTCGGGGCTGGAGCTGACGCGCATTCTCCATCGTCATCCGAAGCTGGAGAAGCCGGTGCTGCTGCGGCGTAACGGAAGCAACGGCGCGGCGGGCGTATCTGATGGGAACCAGGCGGACTGCAGTCATGCCGACATGAATCTGGCGGACATGTTTCCAGTGTTATCCGGAAACGGAGGCTATCCTCTGCAGGCGCTTTCGTGGGCGGAGTTGCAGCGGCAGGGAGTGCGGTTGCTTTTTCTGGCGACTCCGCATGAAGCGTCGCGCTCGCTGGTGCCGGAGGCGATGGCGCACGGACTGCGGGTGATCGACCTGAGTGGGGCGTGGCGGCTGAAAGCGGCGCAGCATCGCGCGGTTTATAACTTTCAGGATTCGGATGCGGCTGACTGCGGCTGAACTCACGGAAAAGCGGTCTACGGGTTGCCCGAGTTGCACGGGGATCAGATCGCTGGCGCGGATCTGGTTGCCAATCCTGGTTGCTACGCGACTTCGGTGATTCTGGCTCTGGCGCCGCTTTTGCAGGCCGACGTGGTGGATCGGGAGCACGGAATTATTTCCGATTCGAAGTCGGGGGTTTCGGGCGCGGGGAAAGAGCCCACGGCGCGCACGCACTTTGTTTCGGTGGCCGAAAATTTCTCCGCGTATTCGGTTTTCGGGCACCGGCACGTGGGCGAGATCGTGGAGCAGTTGCGGCTGACGGCGCAGGAATTGATCTTCACGCCGCACCTGCTTCCGATTCCGCGCGGGATTCTTTCGACGATTTATGTGCGCCTGAATCGGACGATGCAATCCGCGGAAGTGGAAGCGTGCTTGCGTCAGTTTTACGCGAAGAAGCGCTGGGTGCGGATCTTTGCGACGCCGAAGCTTCCGCAAGTGCAGTTTTCGTTGCACACGAATTATTGCGATCTTGGTTTTTGTCTGGCGGAGGACGGTCGGCGTCTGGTGCTGGTTTCCTGCATTGACAACCTGCTCAAAGGCGCGGCGGGACAGGCCGTGCAAAACATGAACCTGATGTATGGATGGACCGAGGAAGAAGGTTTGCTGTGATCATCGTCGTCAAAATCGGAGGAGTTGCGCTCGAAGATGCGGCCACGCTGCGGAAATGCGCGCGGGCCGTGGCGGAACTGGCGCAGGACGGGCATCGCGTGGCCGTGGTTCATGGCGGCGGCAGCACGCTGACGCGGACACTGCTGCGACTCGGGAAGAAAAGTGAATTCGTGAACGGGCTGCGCGTGACTGACGCGGAGACGCGCGACGTGGCGTTGATGGTGCTGGCCGGGATGGTGAATAAGAAGGTAGTGGCGGCGATCCAGTCCACGGGCATGCCTGCGGTCGGATTCTGCGGCGGCGATGGTATGACGTTCCGGGCGCGCAAGAAATATGTCCACGGGCACGATCTGGGGTTTGTCGGAGAAATTTGTTTTGCGGAGCCGTGCTGGATTGAGGCACTGTGGCAGCAGGGCGGGATTCCGGTAGTGGCGTCACTGGCTCTGGGAGCCGATGGCGAATATTACAACGTCAATGCCGACGAGATGGCGGCTTCTTGCGCCGCGGCAACCCATGCCAACGCGCTTATTTTTTTGACCGATGTGGCGGGAGTGAAAGACGCTCAGGGGTTGGTGATTCCGTGGCTGAATACGAAACAGGCCGACGAAATGGCGGCTGGTTCGATTGTGAGCGGCGGAATGCTGCCCAAGTTGCAGGCGTGCCGGCAAGCGTTGAAACAGGGCGTGGGACGCGTGCGAATTTTGCCCGCGGCGGAGGCGGATCTTCTGCCGCAGTTTTATCTCACCAAGCTGTCATGCGGCACCGAGGTGACTTGCGCATGAGTGACGCGGCCACGGCGAAGTCTCGAATGACGAATTTACGAATTGAAAATAAGGAGTCAAAGTTGAACAGTCCTTTAACGAAAAATTCGCCAGCGGTGCCGGAAGTTTTTCCGGGCATCTTCTGGTGCCCGGATTTGATTTCGACGCGCGATCTGGGTCCGCAAGGGGTGGAGGCGGTGCTCCATCTGGCGGAACTTATGAAGACACGGCCTTCAGTTTTTCAACGAGCGCTCGCCGGAAAACAGATGGTGATGTTTTTCGAGAAGCCGTCGTTGCGGACGCGACTGACGTTCGAAGTGGGAATGGCGAGCCTCGGCGGCACGGCACACTTTGTGGACCAGACTAGCGGGCGCATCGATGCGCGAGAAAAGTTGAGCGATGTTGCGCACAACCTGGAACGCTGGGTGGATGTGATTGTGCTGCGCACATTTGCGCAGGAAACGATCACGGGCATGGCGGAACACGCTTCGATTCCGGTGATCAACGCGCTCAGCGATCTCGAACATCCCTGCCAAGCGCTGGCCGACTATTTCACGTTGCATGAGCGTCACCCCGATCTCACGAAGGTTTGCCTGGCGTACGTGGGTGATGGAAATAATGTGGCGCATTCTTTGCTGCTGACCTGCGCCTGCCTGGGATCGTCGATCAAAGTTGCAACGCCGCAGGGGTACGAACCGAATGCGCAGATCGTCGCGGACGCGCGGAAAATTGCGCGACAGACCGGAGCGAAGATTGAACTGGTCAGCGATCCCTATGCGGCGGTCTCTGGGGCTGACGCGGTTTACACAGATGCGTGGGCGAGCATGGGGCAGGAGCACGAGGCCGATCAGCGGGCCAAGATTTTCGAGCCTTACCAGGTGAACCGCGAGTTGATGGCGGCGGCTCGTCCCGATGCGGCGTTCATGCACTGTTTGCCGGCGCATCGCGGCGAGGAAGTGACCGACGAAGTGATGGATTCGGAGTGCTCGATTATTTTCGAGCAAGCGGAGAATCGCCTGCATGTGCAAAAGGCTATCCTTTATCTATTGCTGGGCGGCGCGGTGCGGCTGCCGGTGAGGAGCGCTCATGCCTGAGAAAATTGTGCTTGCCTATTCTGGTGGACTCGATACCTCGATCATTATTCCATGGCTGAAGGAAAATTATTCCTACGACGTGATTGCGATGGTCGCCGACGTCGGCCAGGGAGAAGACTTGCAGGCGGTGGTCGAGAAGGCTTATGCCACGGGCGCTAGCAAGGTGGTCGTCGAAGATTTGCGCGAAGAGTTTTTGACGGGCTACGTTTTTCCCGCGCTGAAAGCGGGCGCGGTTTACGAGCATAAATATCTGCTCGGGACTTCGCTGGCTCGGCCGGTGATTGCGAAGCATCAGGTGGAAGTCGCACTGCGCGAGGGCGCTACTGCGGTGGCTCACGGTTGCACGGGAAAAGGCAATGACCAGGTGCGGTTTGAATTGACGTATCAGGCGCTGGGGCCGGAACTGAAGATCATCGCGCCGTGGCGGGAGTGGTCGCTGAAATCGCGCGAGGACTGCATCGATTACGCCGAGCAGCACGGTATTCCGGTGGCGGCGAGCCGCGAGAAGATTCACAGCCGCGACCGGAATCTCTGGCACATCAGCCACGAAGGCGGAGAACTGGAAGACGCGGGGAACGCTCCGTTGCCGACGACATGGCAGATCACGCGCTCGCCGCAGGAAGCGCCCGACAAGGAAGAGAAAGTTTCCATCGGTTTTGAACGCGGGATTCCGGTAGCGGTGAACGGGATGAAACTCGATCCCGTGGCGCTGGTGGAATTGCTGAACGAGATTGGCGCGCGCAATGCGATTGGCCGCATCGACCTGGTGGAGAACCGGTTTGTCGGAATCAAGTCGCGGGGATGCTATGAAACTCCTGGGGGAACTCTGCTGATCGCCGCGCATCGCGAACTGGAAGCGCTCTGCCTGGAACGAGAGGTGGCTCACTACAAGCAGCACATCGGCCTGAAATATGCGGAGCTGGTTTATTTCGGTCTGTGGTTCACGCCGCTTGCGCGAAGCGCTGGATGCATTTGTAGAGAACACGCAGCAGCTCATGACCGGCAATGTTTCACTTTCTTTGTATAAGGGAAATGTTTCCATCGTGAGCCGCGAGTCGGAACATTCGCTTTACCGCACTGATCTTTCGTCGTTCACCATGGGCGCGGAGTACGACCAGAAAGATGCGGCGGGATTCATCCGCATTCTGGGACTTCCCTCCCGTTCGCGCGCGCGTTCGCGTGTGGAGGTGGGTTGATGAAGATGTGGTCGGGCCGGTTCCGGCAGCCACTGGACCCTGACTTCGAGCGCTGGCAGCGGTCGTTCGGCTTTGACCGTCGGCTGCTGCAATACGAGCTCGCGGCCAGCAGCGCGCACGCGCGCGCCCTGAAAGATGCCGACATACTTTCCGCGAGCGAACTGATCAGCATTCTGCAGGGGCTGCAGCAGATCGGGACGCAGGCTGCGGCGTCTCCGGCGTTTCTTGACGACAACGAAGCTGAGGACGTGCATCACTTTGTGGAGAAGAAACTCGTCGCGTTGATCGGAGAAACTGGATACAAGCTGCACAGCGGGCGCAGCCGCAATGAGCAGATCGCGACCGATCTGCGCCTTTACGTGCGGGCTGCAATTGATCAGCTGCGGCTTGAAATCGCCGAGTGGTGCGGAGCGGCGGCTGAGCGCGGCGAACAGGACCGGCGATTTTGCCATGCCTGCGTACACGCATTTGCAGCGTGCTGAGCCGGTTCTGGTGGGGCATTGGTTGATGGCTTACGTTGCGATGTTTCTGCGGGATGCGGGCCGCCTCGCGGATTGCCGCAAGCGGCTGAATGTTTGTCCGCTGGGATCGGGCGCGGTGGCGGGAGCGACTTTGCCGCTCGATCGCAAGTTCATGGCTGAGACTCTTGGGTTTGACGACCCTACTTCCAATAGCATCGACGCGACCAGCGACCGCGATTTCGCGCTGGAGTTTGTGAATGCGCTTTCGTTGCTCGCGCTGCATCTGAGCCGATGGGCGGAGGAAATGATTCTGTTTTCTTCGCAGGAATATGGCTTCCTCGTTTTGCCGGAGGCTTATTCCACGGGCAGCAGCGCGATGCCGCAGAAGAAGAATCCGGATTTGCTCGAACTGGTGCGCGGAAAAGCAGGACGGGTGGTCGCGCACGCAACGGCTCTCACGGTGACGCTGAAGGGACTTGCCGCTGGCTTACAACAAGGACCTGCAGGAAACGCAGGAAGCTCTTTTCGATTCCGCGGACACAATGCTCTCGATGCTACCGCTGGTGACTGGATTTATGAAGGCTGTTGAATTCAATCATCCGCGGATGGAGCAAGCGGCGCAATCGGGATTCACCAATGCCTGGGCTGCGGCCACGTATCTGGTGAAGCGCGGTGTTCCGTCGCGGCTGGCGCACGAGCGAATCGGCAAAGCCGTGCAACTCTGTCTGGAGAAAAATTGTGAGCTTCAGGATTTGGCGCTCGAAGAGTTGCGGGCGCTTGACCCCGCATTTGAATCCGATTTCCATGCGTGCCTGAGTTTGGCTTCGGTGCTGGCTGCGCACGATGTTGCGGGAGGCACGGCGCCGGCCCGGGTGCGGCAGGCGATCAAGAGCGCCAGGACAAAAATCGAATCGCTACGGGAGGAAATTCATGCGCACGCGCAAAGCGATCTTGCCTGACGCCACGCACATTCACGACTTAATATCGGGATATTCCGGCGACGGCACGCTGCTGCCGCGCACGCTGGCGGAGATCTGCGAGAACGTCAGAGACTTCGTGGTGCTCGAATTGGATGGCCGCATTCTCGGCTGCGGCGCGCTGCATTTGTATGGCACGCATTTGGCAGAAGTTCGCTCCATCACCGTGGCTCCGTGGGCGCAGGGCAAGGGGGGCGGCGGACTCTTGATGAAAGCATTGATGGCCGAAGCGAAGAAACACCGGGTCGGCTGCATTTGCCTGTTCACGCGCAGTCCGCAGTTTTTTGCGCGGCAGGGTTTCGCCGTGGCGCAACGCGAGGATTTACCTGACAAGATTTACAAAGACTGCCATGTTTGCCCACGATTCCATTCCTGCGATGAAGTCGCGATGGTGCGCGGGGAACTACCCAAGTTTGCGATTCTTCCGGAACCGCCGAACTGGCTGGTCAAACTGCAGGTTTGAATTCTCTTATCTCGCGCATAAACAATATCAATTGGACGAGGCGTGTGACTGGGACGCTACAATAGCTTATGCGCTCCGGCGAAGGTGCGCGTGCCGATGGAGGCTTTACGAGTTTGGATCGACCGAATGAAGTGATCGAAAAGTCTGGCGGCGTGATGGCTTCGCCCGACGGGGCCAGCGTTCTGACTCTCGAGGAGATTGCCAATCTTGCGCGCGAGGGCGGCAAGCCGGCCGAGACTCTGATGAACGTGGTCGCCTTGATCGCCAAGCGATTTGGGACGGATGTGTGCTCGGCTTATTTGCTGGAACCGGATCGCGCCCACCTGGTGCTGGCGGCCACTCTCGGACTTCGCAGCCAGGCAATCGGCGTTCTGCGCATGGGTGTGCATGAAGGCCTCGCCGGGCTGGTCGCGGAGCAGGTTCGGCCGGTGTCGGTAGACCAGGTGAACACTCATCCACGCTTCAAATATTTCATCGAAGCCGGAGAGGAAGCGTACCAATCTTTTCTCGGCGTTCCACTGATCGATCGCGGCGTGTTGCAGGGTGTGCTGGTGGTGCAGACGGTGGAAGCCCGCGTATTCCGCGAGGATGAGATTCGAATGCTGACCGAAGCTGCGACCCAGGTGGCTTCCGTGGTGAGCGAGGCGCGCACGCTCGACCGCTTCATCGCGCCCGTGCAGGAACGACTTTGGGCGCTGGCGCGAAATCTCTGGTGGAGCTGGGATCACGATTCGGGCAGTTTATTTCTCGATCTCGATCCGGTCCGCTGGAACCAGCTCAATCACAATCCAGTCGCGCTGCTGGCGGAATTTCCGCTCGCGAAACTGGAAGCACGCGCCGCAGAACTGGTTCTGCATAGCCGCATCAACTACGCGTACCGGCGCTTGCGCGAGTATCTGGAGTCTGACAGAACCTGGGGCACACGGCATGCGGGCGTTCTGCGGCCACGGCCAGTCGCGTATTTCTCCGCGGAGTTTGGCGTGCATGAATCGCTTCCGGTTTATTCCGGAGGACTTGGCGTGCTCGCGGGCGATCATATCAAGAGCGCGTCTGATCTTGATATTCCGTTGGTGGGCGTCGGCTTATTTTACGGTCAGGGATATTTCCGGCAGTGGCTCGACCGCACCGGGTGGCAGCACGAGGAATATCTCAAGACGGATGTGAATCACTTGCCGATGCAGGCGGCGATCGGGAGAAACGGACGGCCGATTGTGGTGCAGATCGACACTCGCCACGGCGCGATCAGCGCAAAAGTCTGGCGGGTCGCGGTGGGACGTTGTGATTTGCTGCTGCTCGATTCGGATGTGGAGGGCAACGCTCCGGAAGATCGCGAGCTGACTTCGCGGTTGTATGGCGGGGACAAGCGAATTCGCATTCGTCAGGAATTGCTGCTTGGGGTGGGAGGCTTGCGCGCGCTGCGTGCTCTCGGCATCACGCCTGGAGTGCTTCACCTGAACGAAGGACACAGCGGGTTCGCAGTGCTGGAAGCGATCCGCATGCGCATGGAAGACGAGGGCATCACGTTTGATGCCGCTGTGCCGCGCGTGTCGCGCGAGGTGGTCTTCACCACGCACACGCCCGTTCCGGCGGGTCACGATCGCTTCGACGCCGATCTCGTCGAGGAGCATCTGGGCCCGCTTCGCGACGTGCTGGGCCTCTCCCACGAAAGTCTGATGGGGCTGGGCCGCGAAAAACCTGCCACGCTGGACGAGAGTTTCTGTATGACGGTGCTGGGCCTGCGATTGTCGCGGCGCGCCAATGCCGTTTCCGCGCTGCACGGAGAAGTTTCCCGCGCCATGTGGACCGGCCTTGTCTCCGGAGAAGCACGAGGACTCCGTTCCCATCGGACACATCACCAACGGCGTGCATGTTCCCTCGTGGCTGGCGCCGCAGATGTTTCGCCTCTACGACCGGCATCTGGGAACGGGCTGGAACGAGCGCAGCAGCGAGGCCCGCATCTGGGAAGGGATCGCGAATGTGGATGACGGCGAACTTTGGGAGACGCATCTCAGCCTGAAATCGAGTCTTATGGAGTTTGTGCGGGACCGTGCCGTGGAACAAGCGGAGCGCCGCAGCGAATCCAAGGAAGTTCTGCGGCGACTGGTGCGTGTGCTCAGCCCGGACGCGCTCACCATCGGGTTTGCCCGCCGTTTCGCTACTTACAAGCGCGCCGACCTAATTCTGACGGACATCGAAAAATTAACTTTGATGGTGAACGATCCGAAACGTCCGGTGCAATTTGTTTTCGCCGGCAAAGCTCATCCCAACGATGAGCCGGGAAAACGCATGCTGCAGAAGATCGCGGAGTTGATGCGCGATCCTAAGTTCGGCGACAAGTTCGTGTTCATCGAAGACTACGACATCAATGTGGGACGGCACTTTGTACAGGGCGTAGACGTCTGGCTGAATAATCCCCGCCGGCCGCTCGAAGCCTCTGGCACCAGCGGTCAGAAAGTTGTTCTTAACGGCGGGCTGAATCTTTCCGTGCTCGACGGGTGGTGGGCGGAGGCTTACGACGGCAGAAATGGTTTCGCCATCGGAACCGGCAGGACGCATTCCAACATGAGCGTTCATGACGCCCGCGATGGCGAAGACCTGATGCGCACTCTGCGCGAAGAAGTGATTCCGCTCTATTACCAGCGCGACCATGACGGCCTGCCTCGCGGCTGGATCAAGCGCATGAAACGCACGATTCGAACTCTGGGCTGGCGTTTCAACGCCGACCGCATGGTGATGGATTACACCACGAAATGTTACGTGCCGGCGGCGGGCGGGACTTCCAGCGACATGCGGGCGAATATTTGACGGCGTGACAATTCTAAGATCGACAATTTACGGTTTCCAGGGGGCAGGGTGACTTTGGTGCCGGGTCGTCCGTTGAGTGAGCCATTATGCGACTACAATTGAAGCTGTGAGACATCGCACCATCCAGATGATCACGGGCAACAAGAGTAGGAGTGGCATATGTACAGAACCACAAAAAAAAGCGTCACTGCTTTATTGGGCCCTCTCAGCGCTGTTCTGCTTGCCTCGCTAATCCTTCAAGGCTGCAACGCGATCAATCCGTTCTGCGGGAGCTCTCGGCCTGCTCCGAACATTGCGTCGCTTTCTGTCAGCTCCATTGCGTTTCTGAAGTGCAGCACGGCTATCCTCTCAGCGTGAACGGCAGTGCTTTTGTTGCTTCTTCGGTCGTGGTCGTCAACGGGATCGAAGTAAGCACTGAAGTCACGAGCAGCACACTGTTGCAAGTCACAATCACGACTGCCGAGATCCCCAGTACAGGAATTGCAAACATACTGGTCAAGACTCCGAGTGGGAACTCGGGGGATTTTGGCTGCAAGAGCGGTGGAAACAGCCGCACGCTTCTTTTGATGATCACCTAAGCAGCAAACAATAACAATTAAAGATCGGCTAAAGGCCCGCGGATCGAACGGGCACACCAGTCGTCGCTTCCGGCTCCCAGAGTCTGCCCTGAGCGAAGCCGAAGGGTTTCGCAACACCAGCGAGACCTGTGGCACCCGATTTCAGCCTGGCGAACCAATTTCAGCTGCGCGGGTAAAGCTTGTCCAGCGCGGCTTTCAGCGATTCGAATTGGCGCTTCTGGTAAGCTTCGGCGTCTTTCCGCGTAAATACCGGAGTCACGGTCTGAATGTAACCGCGCGCGGCATCGTTGTTGCCACGGCGATATGCGACTTCCGCCTGCGCCAGAGTCACGTCCGCGCCCCAATTAGGATCGCCGGTGAGTTGCGCCACGGTAGGGGCGTCGATTTGCTGCAAGAGCATCGCTGCCTCGTCCAATTTATTCAAGCCGATCAGGCAACTCGCTAAAGTGTAGGCGGTGGCGCCGGTACAGTCCGGCGCGCGCGCCAAAGGCCTTCACCGATGATTCATAGGCTTTGCGCGCATTCGATTCCCCCTCGCGATAGCGCCCCGCGCGGCACTGCGCCAGCGAACCATCGGTAAGAGTGGCCACGGCAAAGAAAGAAAGCGGTCCCTGCTTGCGAACCGCGAGTTCGTAGATGGCAAAATCGTCGCGGATCGCGTCGTCCCACATCTCCAGGCTGCCTTCCGACTGCGCCCGCGTGGCGAGCAACTGCATGGAGAGTTCGTGGTCCGGACCGAGGCGAGACACAAACTCCGGATAAATCGCGTTGGCCTCCTGAATCGCTTCCGCGTGTTTGTTCTGAATCATGAAGGCCTGCGCCAGATTCAGGCGAACCCGCAACACGTTGGGACTATCCGGCCCGGCGACCCGCGTGAAGGCAGCAATGAGTTCGCGAAATGTCTGCTCGGCCTTGGCTCCTTCGCCCAGACGGATGTAGGAAAAGCCCAGCCGCTGCTGGAAGGTGAGGCGCGCGCTCTCGTCGAATTCCGGGAGACATTCTGCCCCTTGCACGGCCGCCTGGAAATTTTCTGCCGCGGACTTGGCGTTGTTCTCGATGAGCGCGACCATCCCCTGCGCGGAAGCCAGCCACACCGGCAGGTCCGGCCGCGGATGCGTCAGTCTTGCGATCAGAGCTTTCTGTTGTTCGAGAATCGACTTCGCCAGCGGGAGCGAGCCGCTCTCATAGCTGCGAGCCTCCAGAGTAGTGCGTTGCAGTTGAGTGATGATGGCATCTTGCGACAGCTCGCCATCGACTTGCCTGAAAAGCGCGGCAGCACGGTCATACTCCAGCCGCGCATCGGGATAGTCCGTGCGATTATCGAGCGCCCGGGCAATGGTCTGGTGAAGTCGCGCAGCCACCAGCGGCTCATCTTTAAACTTGCGGTCGATGCCGGGCGAAGCTTGCTTGATCGCCTCCATCAGCGACTCGCTGGACTTGCCGCTCACAAATGGATTGCTTCGCCCCAGCAGATCGTCGGCGAGAAACTGGTTGACGGCGCTTGCAATCGCGGTCTGGCGGTTGGCGTTGTCGCGTTCGCGGCTCGCCCGCCGGTAAAGTACAACGCTCACGACCAGTCCAGCCGCCAAGGCGATCACCGCCAGCACCACCCACGGACGCCGGGCCCGAGTTTCGGCCAGTTTGCGCTCGGCGGTCTGGGCGCGAAGTTTTGCGGCTTCCAGTTCGTCGCGCTTGATGCGGCGCTCGTCCAGCGTGAGCAGCCGTTCGACGAGATCGGCCGCGCTGTTCAGGCGCTTGGCGGCATCGCCGCAGGCCGCATCCGCAATATCTTCGCGCAGCAGCGGATCTTTAATCTCCGCTTCCCAGCCCGGCGCCAGCGGCCTGCGGAAATCCCCAACCGTCAACTGGTAGAGCATGACGCCGAGAGCATAAACATCCGCGGCAGCGCTGGGAGATTGCCCGGCCAGAACTTCGGGCGCGAGGTACATGAGAGTCCCAGTCAGCGGCTGGCGTTTCCAGCGAAGTGGTTTGCGTGAATCCCAGGTTCGTGATTCCCAGGGACTGCAGCCGCGAAGGATCGAACAACGAGGCGCTGCCGAAGTCCGCGAGCTTGACCTGCCAGCCTCCGTTGCCGGCAGGCACGATCAGGATGTTGGCGGGTTTCAGGTCTTTGTGGAGCACTCCAATGTCGTGCGCCGCGGCCACGGCCTTGGCCACGTCCACCAGCAATTGCAGGCGGACCTCATAGGGAATCTGCGAGAGACCTCCCTGCGACCCGGCCCATTCCGCCAGGCTCTGGCCGGCATACTCGCTCTCCAGGAAGAACGGAAGCGTCTCAAAGTTCCACTCCAGGATGCGTACAAATTCCGGCCGGTCGCCCAGCGATTCCCGCAGGAAGCGTGAAATCGTAATCTCGCGCTTCAGGCCTTTCAAGCGCGCCCCATCGCCGGCGAACTTGAAAACCCGCTGTTCGTGAGTCTTGGGATTTTCCGCCAGCCACACTTCACTCGAGCCCGAAATTTCCATAGGCCGAGTAAGCCGCCATTGCTCTCGTCCCGGAACCAGGTCCCCGGCTTTGAATCCCAGCTCCGGCCCGGCGGGCGCCGCTACCGTTTTGCAATAGACCGGCACGGCCAGCCGGTAACCGACACGGGGAACCGTAACAATCGCCGGATGGTCTTCGTCTCCCATCGCCTTTGCGCAGCTTGGAGACGGCGGTCGCCAGCGAGCCATCCACCACCATCACATCCGGCCATACCGATTCCAGCAATTCTTCCTTGGTCACAACCTCGCCGGCATGGAGAAGAAGCTGCAGCAGGATCTCCAGAGGCTTCGATTCCAGGTCGACCGGTCGGCCCTTCACCCGCAGTTCGCGCGCGAGCTCGTCAAACTCGTAGTCGGCGAAGCGCCACAGGCGGCCGGAAGTCTCTGCAGTTTCTGGGGCAGTTCCCTTGTAATTCATGGACTTAGACACGCTTTAGAGTTCTTAAGAACTCCGTCAGGACATGCAGCGGGGGATGGTGCAAGCTGTTGGTCCAACGGCGACTGGGTGAGCGGAAACATTGTGCCACGAACCAGCCCGCGGAGCACGCAAATTGTATTTCAGAACACCAAGCCGAGGAGAGCTCTTATGAAACTGCATCGAATCATGCTCCCGATCTTCACCATGGCTCTGCTGATTGCCGCGGTGCCCGCAACAGCCCAGACGTTCACCCCGCTCTACACTTATCCCAACACCAGCAACAACAGCACCGGTGTCAACTCGCCTGCCCTGTTCTCGCAAGGGCCAGACGGAGAGCTTTACAGCACGATACAAACCAACGGAACCTACAATTACGGCAGCGTCTACAAGATGTCGACCACCGGGGTGTACAGCTTGGTGTACAGCTTCTGCGCCGAGGGCGCCCCCTGCGGTAAGACTGGAGACACTCCTTATGGCGGCGTGACGCTGGGGACTGACGGCAATCTCTACGGAACCACTCTGGGCGGCGGCGCTTGCGATCAGGGAGTGGGGACCGTTTTCAAGATCACGCCCGAAGCAGTCTGGACCAAGTTGTGGGATTTTACCGCCGGCACAGCCTGCGACGGGTACACCGGTCTCCTCGACGAGGGCTACCCCTACTACGCGCCTTTCCAGGCCGTGAACGGCGACTTCTACGGCGTCAATCAGGCAGTCTACAGCGGCACGTACGGCATCTTCTACATGATCACGACCAAGGGAAAACTCACGGCGCACCCGTTCGACTACACCGACGGCGCCAATCCAAACATTCCAGCCCAGGGCACCGACGGCAACTTTTATGGAACCACACAGGGTGGCGGAGATCCGACCTGCAAGTGCGGCGTGGTGTACAAGGCGACCGCAGCCGGCAAGATCACCGTGCTTCACACCTTTAAAGGTTATCCCACGGACGGAAACCGGCCGATCGGAGCGCTGGTTCAGGCCAACGACGGCGATTTCTACGGAACCACTTACCAGGGCGGCGCCGACAACGAGGGAAGTATCTTCAAGATCTCCGCTACTGGCGTTTACACGCTGCTCTTCAGTCTCGACTTCGCCTCGCCGGCTCTGCTCGGAAGTTATCCCGTGGCCGGGCTGACGCTGGGCACCGACGGTAAACTTTACGGGGTCACCGAGCGTGGTGGAACCAATAACTACGGAACGATCTTCCAGGTCGTCCCTGGAGGCGACCTGACATTCCTGCACAGTTTCTGCTCGGTTGCCGGTTGTCCCGACGGGATTGTTCCCGAAACGCCGCTCGTGCAGCACACGAACGGAAAATTCTATGGAACCGCGAGCGGGAATTCACTGTGTTGCGGCGTCTTCTTCAGCTTCGATATGGGCCTGCCTCCGTTCACCCGGTTGCCCGCCACGCAAGGCAAGGTTGGGGCGACCGTCGGATTCCTCGGCCAGGACTTCACGGGTGTAAAAAGCGTCTCGTTCGACGGAATCAAAGCGGCCACATTCAAAGCCACGTCCGATACTTATCTGACGGCGAAGGTTCCAGCGGGCGCGCTTACCGGCGCGGTCAAGATTGTCACCTCCGTGGGCACACTGCTGGGCAGTCACAATTTCAAAGTGCTACCCACGGTTAAGACAATCAGCCCGATCAGCGGCGTAGTGGGCACGGTTGTCACGATCACCGGAATAAGCTTGACCCAGACCACGAAGGTGACTTTTGACGGGAAAGTCGCCACCTTCAAGGTGATCAACGACAGCGAGATCACCGCCACGGTTCCAACCACAGCTAAGACGGGAAAGATTGGGGTCACTACGGCTGGCGGTGCGGCATCCAGCGCGACGACGTTCACGGTTACACCGTAGCTCTAGATAAGTGGTCCTCGGTTTCTAAGCGCGATGTCGTGCCACGTTAGTGTTAGCGGCATCTATCTCCTCCTGGGTTAAAACGGACTACCTGAAACAAACGGGATTGAAAACAAGCGATTATGGCGGGTCTTTTAGAGGATGAATCTGGTAGCGCTGACGGGAATCGAACCCGTATACCTGCCTTGAGAGGGCAGTATCCTAACCGTTAGATGACAGCGCCACATCTACTTCATTTCGGAAAGTCGGCAGATTCCTGGGTCCTGCCTTCGACTTCGATTTTACGGCCTAGCCCCCGAGCCGCACAAGCTATGACCCGCGCGCCCGGGGCAACGGTCATGACTCGGTTCGCTGTTCTCGGGCGCCGTTCTCGAAACGCCTGATCTTATTCTTTATCGTCGTTGTCCAGATATTCGCCGGGCACGTCGTCTTCGGGTACCTCGTGGGTGTGAACTTCGCCGCCTTCGTGCGCTCCGGCGTCTTCAACGCCGCCGATCACGCCAGCTTCGAAGGCGTTGCCTTCTTCGAGCAACTCGTCGACACTTTCCGAATCTGCGCCCTCAACGTCTGACAAACCCTGCAGATCGCCGGATTGCTCACCCGAGCGAGGCCTGGACGTCTCGCGGGAGAACGCCGGTGGACGCCGCTCCTGGCTTCTGCTCCGAGTTCGGTTGTCGGTAGCGCTCGCGGTTTTTGCGCCCATTGTCTTCTTCGAGGCTGTCGCATTCTTCGCGGCTTTCTTTTTTGCCACGGCTTTCTTCGGAGCAGCCTTCTTCGCCGATTTCGCGGCTGATTTCGTGGCCGATTTCGTGGCAACGACCCGCTTCTTCTTTGCCGGCGTCGCCTTCTTGCCGGCACTTTTCTTCGATTTTTTCTTGGATTTCTTTTTGGTAGCCATTCGCGCAGTCTGGCACCGGCTCATGGCTGAGGCAAAGCCGCCGCGGACCTTCCCCAGACGCTACGTCTCATTCGCATACGCATAGATCAGGTGCCGCACTTCTGGCTCGCCGGTAATGCAGCTGCGCAAACGCCGCTCCAGGTCGCGGTCCGCCAGCGTCTGGCGCTCGTGTTGACGCAGATGTTCTGCCCAGGAATTCACCAGAAAAATCTCCAGATAGCTGTCCGCCACCTCAGTATCCGCGTAGATTCCCCACCGGTAGGCACCATCGCGACGCCGGATACGACCATATTCATGAATCGCCTCCAGAAACTCGGCTTCGTGTCCTTGAATAACGGTGTATCGGACCGTGACCAGGAGGGGTCCCTGCTGAATGGCAGACTCCACTTCCTTGATGACGACCGGCATCCGCCAGTGGTTCCACCGACTCAGATCGGCGGTGGAATCAGGAAGTTTTGCGAAGAGCGCGAACATCACACTGCCGATTGTTCCGACCCCGGCACAGACAAGAGCCACTCGGATGCCTGCTCGTTGAGCGACCTCGCCCCAGGCGGCGCTCCCCAGGGCGAAGCTTCCCTGATAAACCAAGATGAACACCGCAAGCACTCGAGCACGTACCCAATCCGGCGCCAGGTTCTGCACTAAAGCGCTGATCAGAGAAATGAAGTTGACCCATGCCGCACCGCCGAGCAACAGGATCGGGGCGAGAGTGAGCAAGCTGTGTAGCTACCCATCGTCACAATCACCAGCCCCAAAACCACGACGGCAGCCGACACAATCATTTCGGTCGACAAGCGGGCGCGGGCCAGCTGCATGATCAGAGCGCCGGCAATCGCACCTGCTCCAAAGCATCCCAGCAACGACCCATAGCCGATCGCAGTGTCATGTACGCTGCGGGCAACGGTCGGAAGTAAGGCAAACAGCGCACTGGAGAAGAACATGACGACGCCGGTGCGAACCACCACGGTGAGAATTGCGGGAGAATGGCGCACGTAGCGAATGGCAGCGACTGTGGCTCCAGTCAACGTTTCCGGCGGCGTGGTCCGCTTGCGAACGGGTCGCTTCCACTTCGCAACCACAAAGATCACGCCACAAAATGACACGAAGTTCGCGACAAAGGCGGTGGCTACGCCTGCAGCAGCTATCACGATGCCCGCGAGTGCGGGTCCCACCGCCCGGGCGAGATTGAACTCGATCCCATTCAGCGCAGAAGCCGGTGCAAGGTCTTCCTTGGGAACCAATTCCGGCAGAATTGCACGCCACGTCGGTGTTTCAAATGCGTCTCCGGCCGAGAGCGCAAACGTCAGCACCAGCAGCAGCCAGGGCGACATAAAACCGGCGATGGTCAGCACCGATAGCAGCAGAGCCACGCCCATCATCCACGACTCGGTGAATAAAACCAGCTTGCGGCGGTCGAAGATATCGCCAGCAGAACCCGCAGGAAGCGCCAGCAGAAAGTAGGGTAGGGACGCGGCCGTTTGCGTGAGCGCGACATAAATCGGCCCCGCACCGAGCGACACCATCAACCATGCAGCGCCAACGTTCTGCATGAAAGTGCCGATATCGGAGACCACATCAGCAATCAGCAGATTGCGGAATGTGGGTATGCGCAGCGGCCGCCATAAGCTCGCTGGGCTCCGCGTCTTCAAGTTCGTGTCAGAGCTGTCTGTCAATCGACCGTCCCACTAGCTTTGCTTAGGCACCGACTGCTAAAACCTGGAGACGAAATTTCTGAAAACAAATCCACGCCCTGCGGAGGCAGGTTCCATAAACTCCATAATATGAAAGGCCGCCTCAAACGAAGGCGGCCTTCTACATTAAATGAGTCTGATAAAAAAGGGCTAGGCTTTCACGAATCCAACAAACGCAGCAACGTGGGAACTCAGAATGCGTAGCGGAGGGACTCGGTCAGCGAGTTAGCGTGAAAGTAGCGGGGCGCGGTCGGGCCGACAAATGAACCTTCACCGTACTGGTAATAATTCCAGCCCGTGTTATAGGCCAGCTTATGGCCAATATCGATACTCAGGTTCGATACGGGCGTTTTCTCCCACGCGTTACAAATTTCCTCGTGACAGGTCTTGCAGGTTTCAGCTCCAACGTACTTCGAAACATCGGGGGAGGGTTCACTGGCTACCGCTGCGGTGGCAGTTGGAACACTCTTTCCTGCAGCCGGCGGATTCGTCTGGCTGGACGCCGACAAGACCGCCGCGGAGAGAAACGCGAAAAGAAACGCAAGAAGAAATTAAGACCGGCGGAAGCAACCTGCCGTCCCGAGCAAGCTTGTAGAGAAAGCTGGGGTTCGCGGCGGTCATTGAAATGTGATCAAAATCTGATCGAAAGATCACAAAATACCGCGATGCACGGCGCGGCGCTGCCCAATATTGCGCACGTCTAAGAATTTGGGAGGGTGCAGAAAAAAGGCCGAACCCGTAAGTCCAGCCCTGAAACGTGCACGTCTGAGTAAGAATAGGCTGCAAGTTGTGCGGTCGTGAGGGCCCGAAGGCCGATTCTCGGCACTAGCCCATGACCACCTGTTCGAGCTTTTAACTTAAGAGAAAGTACCTTGTTAACGACTCCAGGGAATGGTCAATTCGGTACACTTTCCGAAACGGAATTAGGCGACACTAATCCTGAAGCAGCGCCTGTCATTCGTGTCCACAAAGGACCACATGAGCCTCTCCCCAATCGAACAGACTGTTTCGCACCGAGTCCTGCTGGTGGATGACGACGATGCGGTTCGCACCATGATGAGTGCGATGCTGGAACGCA
Source organism: uncultured Acidobacteriaceae bacterium (assembly GCA_963846245.1). GTDB lineage: Bacteria > Acidobacteriota > Terriglobia > Terriglobales > Acidobacteriaceae > Sulfotelmatobacter. Next base: position 728,487 of record CAWJVI010000004.1, read on the forward strand.
AAGGATTTGAAGTCGTCGCCGCCGCCAGTGTCACAGAAGCTCTAACGCATATCGCAATGGAGAAGTTTGACGTGCTCATCACCGACCTGCACATGCCGCATCCCGGAGATGGATTTACGGTGGTTACGGCGATGCGGCATTCCCAACCGGCCGCTCTCACGCTGCTGGTCAGCGGCTATCCCGACGTGCAGAGCGCCATGGCTGCAATTCTTCTGGAAGCGGACGAAATTATCGTGAAACCGTTCGATGTCGGGACACTCGCTGAACTCGTCCACGCAAAACTCGATCATCGCAAACCTGCTGCCCGGACGGATAAGCAGCGCGTTGGCGTCATCCTGCAGCGCTGTCTTTCCAGCATCGTGGAAGCCTGGCTGGTGCGCGCGAAAGAGAGCGAGGAACTGAACTGGCTTCGCCTCAGCGATGACGAGCGCACTGGACATCTCCCTAAACTCGTTGAAGATCTGGCTCGTCGCCTGAGCAAGCCCGTCGGTTCCACCTCGAAAGAGACGGATGCCTGCGCTTCTCCATCTGCTCTGGCCCACGGTGAGTTGCGATATCGGCAGGGTTACACTGCCGCCATGCTGGTGCACGAATCGAGAATACTGCAGGTGACGATATTTGGAACTCTGCAGAGCAACATGAACCATCTGGATTTCAGCCTGCTGCTGCCCGACGTGATGACCATTGCGGACGAAGTGGATTCTCAGTTGACCCAGTCGATGGAGAGCTACATGAAGCTCATGCACAAGGTCGCGGCGTAGCTGGTTTGCAGCGATTCCGTGCGATTGGGAACAAGTTGCAACGGGGTCTGCGGTCTTTTTTCTCTCCTCGTTAAACACACACACCCAAAAGATTCGCCCTCTGCACTGAGCAATCGGGAACAGTTTTCCTGCTGGTGCGCTGCCATAGTTCGGAGTGCGACTTCGCTTGCTGGAGAATCACGGCGAGGCGCCGGGAAGACTGTAAGCCGAGCAGACGGAAACAAGGAGCAACGCATGGCAAAAACCTGGGAGCACTACCATCACGCTGCTCGTAATCATGAAAAGGCAGCCTACCATTTCAACGAGGCGGCAAAATTTAACCAGGCCGAGGAGCGCGAAAAAGCGGCGCACCATGCCTACCTGGCTCACGGGCAGACTCAACAGGCAATTCATCACGCCGCCGAAGCCGCCAAACTGCACGTCGAGCACTACGCCAGCCAGCCAGCACCTGCTGCCGGGCAAGAAGTCAAGAACCAGGAAGTCTGGAACCACGACGTGAAGAAGAAGAATGCCGCTTCCTCCCATGATGAAACATCAGCCAAGACGGCGGAAAGAAGCTGACCAGAATGGATTCCCTCAGATATCGCTCGTTCGCCCCACTCTTATTGCTGGCCGCGCTCGTATTGCTGGTTGCGCTTACGGGCTGCACCCAGCAACAAAGCTCGCCGGACCTGAAGACGCAAACCGCACAAGCCACAGCCGAAGTAAAGCGCGACGCCCAGGAAGTGGTGGCTGGCATCCGAGAGGGCTGGAGCCAGGACAAACCACTCGATTTGAACACCGCCACCAAAGACCAACTGCTGAGCCTGCCGGGAATTACCGTGGCTCAAGCCCACCGGATCATTGCAGGACGTCCCTATAACGAACCCAGCGACATGGTGAGTCGGCACATCCTGCCGAAGCCAGAGTATGACAAAATTTCAGACCGGGTCACGGCCAAAAAATAGTGCGCGTGGCTCATCCTAACGTCGCGCTTTTTGCGACGTCAGGGTGGGAATCAGGACGGCGAATTTCCCGGAACTGAGCTGAACTAATTTTTAGAGCGGAGCGGATTTTCGGGCCGAGCGGACGAACTCGCCGCACACTTTTTCGATCCGCCCGCTTTCTTATCGACTTTGCCGGTTTTCCTGAGAGAAGGCTGGCGCACTCTCGCACAGCCGTCGTCATCCCATTTCACTTCCGCCTCATCTTCGTTCGATCGCTGAACGGTGCCGAATTCTCCGCTCGGCTTGCCAAAGTCACCTAAGCCTTCCACACGATCTCCGCGAGTCAACTCCTCGCCGCTCGCAGGGGCCTGGAAGAGTGGAGGCCTCCTGGCACGCTCGGAATCAGGAGTCGCTCCGCGGCGTGACAACGGCGGTTGAGAAGCTCTACGCAGCTTCGGCATCGATTTGAGTGTGATACGAGGCATTTTCCGCCGTTTCTTTCCCGGAACTCACAACATGTTCCAAACTTGTTCCAAAACAAACACGAGGCATGCATATAGCTCAAAGCATGCCCCTTGGCCGCGACTGTTCATCTCTTCAATAGATAAAGCATAGAGCTTTGAAAGCATGCTTGACTGCTCCATAGTGCACAGTTCTGAGAATTAACCTGGCTCCATCGTCGAGCATAAGGCCATATATGTCGGCAAGCGGTGAGAGAACAATCGGCGAATCAATCAAGCGCGCCGCCTTGGAACGGCCGCGTCCCTAAAGGTTCCCAGAGTGCACGCGAGGCAAGGCAACCCCGGCTCCGCCTATCTCATCGAAACCGCGCCTCGAGATAGAGAAGTTCGCGGTCGAAAGCATGTGCCGTCCAATGTTCAGGTTTCGCTGCTATGTCGTTTGCTGCTTAGGTTTGCTATGCCTTGTTCTTTCCAGTTGTGGCGGAGGGGCGAGCAGCCCGCCGCCGCCAGCCTCCTTTCAACTCAGCGTCCAGGCCTCAGGAACTGGCGGAGGAACGATCAGCAGCAACCCCGCAGGCGTCAATTGCGCTCCGTCGTGCAGCGCCAGCTTTAGCAGCGGAACCCAGGTAACTCTCACTGAGGCGCCCGCCGCGGGCTCGTCTTTCGCCGGATGGACCGGCGCCTGCAGCGGCAGCACCCCAACTTGCAGCGTGACGCTCAGCGCGAACCAACAGGTGACCGCAAGTTTTAGTGCAATTCAAAACGTAGTTGCGCTCACGGTGGCGCTGGCAGGAACCGGCACGGGTACCGTCGCAAGCGTCCCTGCGGGAATCACTTGCGCCCCAACTTGCAGCGCCAACCTTACACCTGGAACTTCAGTAACACTCACGCAGAGTCCCGCAGCCAGCTCAACTTTCGCCGGATGGTCCGGAGGCGGCTGCAGCGGCAGCAACTCAACCTGCTCCCTGACGCTCAACGCGAGTCAGCAGGTAACTGCCACCTTTAATTCACTCCCAAATGCAGTTGTACTCACCGTAAGCCTCGCGGGAACCGGCACGGGTACCGTCGCAAGCGTCCCCGCCGGAATTGCCTGCGCCCCAACCTGCACCGCCAGCTTTACCACCGGAACCTCAGTGACGCTCACCGAGACTCCCGCTACGAACTCAACTTTCGCGGGATGGACCGGAGGCGGCTGCAGCGGAACCGGTTCTACTTGCGGGCTCACTCTGAACACGAGTCAGCCGGTGACCGCAACCTTCAGCACTACCCCAAGCATCGCCTCGCTCAGTCACATCATTTTTCTGGCGCAGGAGAATCGCTCGTTCGACCACTACTTCGGCGCAATGCGGCAATACTGGTCCCAGAACGGCTATCCCGATCAATCGTTCGACGGACTGCCCCAGTTCAATCCCGTCTCCGGAATATTGCCGCTTGTAGGGCCAGCCCCAGCCATTCCCGGTTGCGATCCCGCCAATCCGCCGCCCAGTGATTGCGTCTTTGATACCAGCAACCCGATCACTTCGTATCCCCTGATTACTCAGTGCATCGAAAATCCCAGCCCCTCCTGGAATGAGAGTCACGTCGACTGGGACTATAACGACCAGGTCGGTCTCACGACCGCCACTCTGAACGGCTTCGTCTGGACTGCCGCGCACGACGCCAGGAACCAGGTGCCGGCCTTCAACGACGTCGATGGCATTCGGGCGATGGGTTACTACGATGGCAGTAGTCTTAACTACTACTACTTCATGGCATCGAATTTCGCTACCTCGGACCGCTGGTTCAACCCTGTGTTGGCGCGCACTCAACCGAATCGCGCCGAGTTGATCTCAGCTACAACCCAGGGATATGCCTATCCCATCGGCACCGACCCCCAGGACACAGCGCTGATGACCGCTCCCACCATCTTTCAGGAACTCCAGGCCGCGGGCGTCACCTGGAAGATTTATGTGGACCCCGTGGGCAGCAGCTGTACCGGTCCCCCTTTTCTTCCTGCCTGCCTGCTCACGTTGAGCTATGTGCAGAATTTTCAATGGGGCCAGACGATCCCGACCGCGTATCCCCAAAACATTGCTCCGATATCTCAGTACTTCACCGATCTGGCCAACGGAACTTTGCCGCAAGTCGCTCAGATCGAGCCGGCAACCGACGCCGGGTTCGATGAGCATCCCTCGAACACCGATGGGTCGCCGAGCAATGTCCAACTCGGCGCCAGTTATGTTTCGTCGCTCATCAACGGATTGATGGCCAGCACCTCCTGGAAGGATTCTGCATTCATTCTCACCTACGATGAATTCGGAGGCCTCTACGACCACGTTTCCCCGCAACCGGCCATCAGTCCCGATGGCATTGCGCCAGTAGATTTGCTTCCCAACGATGTTTGCACCGGAGTCGACACCGGGCCGACTTGCGACTTCGTCTACACCGGTTACCGCATCCCCCTGATCGTGGTCTCGCCCTACACCAAGAAAAACTACGTTTCGCACACCGTGGCCGATACCACCGCGATTCTGAAGTTCATTGAAACTCGCTTCAACCTGCTGCCCTTAACCGCACGGGACGCCGCCCAAATCGATATGACCGAGTTCTTCGATTTCGCCAACCCGGTGTGGATGACTCCACCAACCCCTCCGGCTCAGGTGACCAACGGTATGTGTTCCGTGACTCAATTGCCTTAGGTCAACAGATGAAGTCCGAAAATGAAGTCCAGAAAATGAAAACGACAGACGCCGACCAAAGCCGTAACCGCGACGAAGCGAAGTCTCGCCCATCGTCCACCGCGTTCCAACCGTGGCGAGCCAGCATGACGCTGCTTGTCACGTGCTTCCTTACCACTCTCATAACCCTAAACGTCGAAGGGCAAACCACGCTTTCCTATCCCCCACCCGCCAGCGCACCTGGCGTCGCGCAGCCGGCTCCAGCGCCCGACGCCGCGCCAGCGCCCCAAAGCAACAGCGCCACGCCGCCTACAGACGATAGCGCCCTCTTCGTATTCAAAAAGCAAGTGCAGGAAGTAGTCCTGCACGCCATCGTCGTCGACGACCAGCGCCGCCTCGTCACCACTCTCGACCGCCCAGCCTTCACCGCGTTCGAAGATGGAGTGCCCCAGACCACCACCGCATTTCACCGCGACGACGTTCCCGTGGCCCTCGGCATCGTCATCGACAACTCCGGCTCCATGCGCGAGAAGCGCGAAAAAGTAAATCAAGCCGTGCTCAATCTGATTCGCGCCAGCAATCCCCGCGACGAAACTTTCGTGGTCAACTTCAGTCAGGATTCCTACCTCGACCAGGACTTCACATCTAACATCGGCCTGCTGCAGCAAGCCTTGCAGAAAGTCTCCACGAAAGGCAGCACGGCGCTCTATGACGCCATCGTCGCGTCCGCAATCCATTTGAAAAACGACAACCGCGTGGAGAGAAGAATTCTGCTGGTCATTACCGACGGCCGCGACAACGCCAGTCAGCAAACCTTAGCCGAAGCCATGCGCCACCTGCAGGGAGAAAACGGTCCCACGCTTTACGCCATCGGCCTGCTCGGCGACGAACTTCAACCCTCGGATAGCGGAGCCCTGAAGAGTCTCGCGGAAGCCACCGGCGGCGCCGCTTATTTCCCCAAAAGCCTCAACGAAGTCGACGACATCGCCCACACCATAGCCCGCGACATTCACAGCCAATACACCATCGCCTACACGCCCACCAACCACAGCCACAACGCCAAATACCGCACCATCGAAGTAAAAGCCCAGGCCCGCGGCTACCGCACCCTAACCGTCCGCACCAGAACGGGATACTACCCCGGCCAAGCCCTCCGCTAAGTTGTCGTCGGAAGAAAGAATTAAAGAAGCCCGTGTGGACGCGCGCGACTCGCCCGCGTCTTCTGACTTTAGCAAGTGCGGTGACTGTGCAGGTGCGGAGATTTTGCAAAGTGTAGAGATTCTGCAAGTGTAGAGTGGGCACTCTTGCCCGCTGCCTTTGACCCTGATCCTGGCGGACGACAAACAGGACAGGGTGCCGCATCCTTTGCATTCTTTGCAAAGGGTGGGATTCCCGATCGTAGACCACGTGGGATTTTGACTTGGGTGTTGGGCCACCTTCACCACCACGAGAAAGGCTGCCCCACCTTTCGCGGTCTTCGAAAGGTGGGACACCACGGACCCCAACGCCGTGGGAACTCTCTCTCGGACTCCTGGTCCCATGTCAGACCGTCCGGCCTCTTGTGGACGGAAGCGCAGCATCGCAGGGTGCCCCATCCTTTGCGTTCTTTACAAAGGGTGGGATTCCAGATTGTGAACAGCTCGGAATTTTGACCTAGCCCTTGCCTTGAGGGCCAGACCCCGGTCGCTTGCTGAGCGATAACTTTAAATATAAGAATGTATGCATCGAAAGACGGAGGGTTCGAGATGGCAGTTGATGCAAATGACAAACGTCCTAAGTCGTTCAAATCAAATGCTGGAGATGCGAGTTCATTGCCTGCCGTGAAGCTCGCGCCAGTTCCTCTGCCCGGCTATGCTTGCGAACCCCACGAGTGCGATGTGCAAGATCAGTCACTCTTGATTGAATACCGCACTAAGCGGCTGGAATGGTTGCGCTGGTACAGTTTGCACAAAGACGTGCCCAATAACATCCAACAGCAAATTTTTTCGATGTTATTCATGGATTTAGCCTATCGCTCTATTACTCAGCCCCGGCAGGTTGGGGTGCAAGATGCGGATTTGGCGATTCGGAATGGACTGCTCGCGCATTTGCTGGACCAGGGGTACGTAGCTTCTCAGGTCTTTGCTATTCGTAAACTGCTGGATAGGCGATTAGACGTGATCTCTCTGCGTCGATTGCTTAATGACGTCCGCAACAATAGAGGCCTCATCACGCGCGAAATATATGTGTCGCACAACGGAGCCCCATATGATCCCGACTCCTGGAAGAACCTACCGCCACAAGACGAGCACCACATCTTTGGCATTAGTGCCCCTGGACTAAGCCAGTACCTGGCCTCCAAACACCGCCATGAAACATTCGATCTGCTTGCGGGTGTAAAGTCCTCAGTCCGTCAACGTGGAGACCTCATTCGAGATGAAATATTTCAAACACTTAGTAGCTGGCTCGATAACAGCCCCGCCGCGCATTTCGTTACTCTCAGTCACAAGTTCTTCGCTCACGCCGCAGATATGAAATCCCTCGGATCGCTTAAATATTCCGGCATTAAGCTCGCTGATGTCGCATTAACACAGCGTGCCATCATTCGAGTGGAACGTGCGATAACCGATGAGATTTTGTTCGTTGCCGAAGCACGCGAGGTTGTCCCGATGCCGCCACTCGGCTTGTTTCAAAAGCTTGAATTTCCGTATTCGCCGTTAGAATCTATTTCGGAAATGGAGAAGATGTGGAACCTCCTTACTAAGGAGCGAAACAAATGGCGAGGCGGGATATCGAAGGAGCTCTTTGCGGCCGTCACTCCGGCACCCTAGCCGAAATTGCTCCCCTGACGGCTCCGCGCGGAGCCTCGACCACGCGTCAAGCCAAGGTTCACCCCCAACTCGGCCGAGCCGCAGTCCATCCAACCTACCAGATCCCCTTATCGCTCCCCGTAATCTTCTGTCCCACCGCGGCCGCCGTAGCCAGACATGGCAACAAGCTAAGCCGCACGCTGTTCCGCAGCTCACGGTTCAGCAGCAGAGTAGTCAGTTGCGACCCATAGAGCTTGGCGGATTGCGGCATGATCGGAATTCGCAGGAAACCTCGGTTGAAATGAATCTCACTGCCGCCGAATCTCGCGGCGATGGTTACGAATGCTGGAAGGTCGAGACCTTGGTCGCGGTAGCATTTCACGTAGTCCGAAACGATCGCGAGATACGTGCTCACGCCCTTCCAGATGCCGGCGGATTTCGCCGCAAAGCGCAGGTCTTCATAGTCGATGGCGCCGGTCGCAGCCAACGTGGCCGTGTCGACAATGTCGCACAGCCGGAAATAAAAATGCCGGTACATCCGTTGCAGCGATGAGATCATCAGGCGGTCCGCCGCCACCGGCACGCGAAACATGTGGGTTCCGAAAGGCGCGAGCCGGGAACGTCCGGCTAGAGAGCTCGCGATTGCCACCTGCTCTCCGGTTTGCCCCAACCGGCCCATGTGAATCTCAACCGACTCGGGCAATCCGGGAATCTCGAAGTTCCATTTGCGCGCCAGCCGGTCTCCCCAACTGCGCGACGAAACTTTTGCGTCGAAACGTTCCTTCATCAGGCGCAGCACATCCGCCGAGGGCGCGTTGGTGTAGAGATCCAGATCGCTGCCCAGATCCGGCCAGTGATCGAGCGATTTAATCACTGCAACGTTCAATCCCTTCGCTTCGAACTCGGCGCAAACCGCCGTCAGGAACGTCATCGCGTTTTCGATGCGCGCGTGCTCCGCCGCGAGCGCGGTCGCCGCCCACTCTGTGCGGGTTTCGTCTTTAGCCTGGAACATGACCTGGAGAAAAACTTTCAACCCGCGCATCACCACGTGATGGGAGCTGGCCAATTCCACCATTTCGTCAAACTCTTCCCGGCTGATTTCCGCAATGCCCAGTTCTGCAGCCGTGGGCAGAAGTGCGGCGCCGCTTTGGATCGGGGGCAACAGGAGGCGGGAAAGGAGAATCAAGGATTTGCTTGAACCGAAGGGGGAAACGATTAGAGGAGAAGCAGTTGTAGTGTTCATGGATGAGTTCATATTGGCAAAAACAGATTGAAAAGAATCGAACGACAGCGAATGGAACAGCAAAGAGTAGATCGACTTAAAACAGCCCGATAAAAACTAGATGGACCAAAAATTGATCGAAAAGAATTCATATTTCCTATTGCGGCGGTTGTGCTGCTGTTGTTTGGGAGGTGGTTGAGTCAACGGTTAACGGAGCAACCGACGATTGCGACGCGTCCGGCGACACGGTCGGTTCCACCACCGGCGTGTCGTCGCGGTGTTTCAGTTCAATCGGACTTGCGTGCCGGCGTCTCGCCTGGCTTTCCTGAACAATCTTGCCGTCTACTTTCTGGTCGCTATCGGTGGCAACCGACAGCAGGCGCTTCCCTTCCGCGGAACTTCGGCTCGCAAGTCCGATGCGGACCTTGGCGTCCTCCGCCTTCTCGGCTTTGGCGTAGAAGAAATCCGCAGTCTCGAGATCGCCATCCATTTCCGAGAGATAACCAATGTTGTTCAGTGAAAATGCGCTGTACGGGTCCAGCGAGTAAGACTTGAGAAAATCCTGCTTCGCCACTGTCCAATCATTGCGATTGGTCGCTGAAACCCCGCGCACCGCGAGCAACGCAGCCTGTGCCTGCACCGTGGCCGTTTTCTGTATGCGTTCTCTTAGCTTCTTGGCGCTGTCCGCCGCCATGAGGCTGACCGGCTTGCCTCTCCACGCGCGGTTCAGCGTGACGATGACAGGTTCCGTGGAATGTGAATCGGCAACCGCTGTGTAGTAAGTCAGCGCCTCGTCGTAGTCTCCTCGCGCCTCGCTGGCAACTCCTATGTTGTTCAAGGTGAAGATGTTGTGCGGCTCCAGAGCCAGCGCTTTCCGCAGCAGAACATCCGCTTCCGGGGCTCGATCAGCGGATAAAAGCCGAACCGCCTCAAAATTCATGCGATTTACCTGCATCGGGGCGTCCTGCAGCAGACCGAAAGCATCGCGCATCGGCTTTCCTTGCAGTGATTTAGCGCTGGCGCGGTCAATCACAGCATCGGTGGCTTGTTCCGCCGAAAGCGCGTAGAACTTTTGCGCCCGTTCCAACTGCCCCTGCAGCTCAGATATGTAGCCCAAGTTGTTCAAAGTAAAGGGATCGCCGGGATCGAAAAGATAGGCCTTGTAAAAAAGCGTTTCAGCTTTTTCGTACTGCTGCTTCCGAATCGCGTCGACGCCTTCACGATTCAGACGCTGGACCAACGTGAGCTCGCTGTGCCTGGGGATGGTCAGTTTGAGGTCTCGTGCCCATGCATTCGGAGGGCCGAAGCTCAGTATGACGGCAACTATCGCCAGCAAAATCAGTGGTTTACGATACATACTTCGGTTACCGGATAGCTGGGTCTTGGATGCGCCGAGTGAGAATGCGTTGCCTTACTCCCAAGGCAACATTTCTAATGGCGAAAGAGCGCTTGGGACCACTGCTAGTCACGTTTCACCATCAAATACGCGGCGAAAATCCAGGTAGTAGACAAAATCCAGATGCAGATAAAGGTGTCTTAATGTTTCGTTTCTTAGCTTTAGCTGTTCTCGGCGGCGTGGCGTTTGCGCAGTTGTCGTCGTCGTCCGCAGGGTCGAAATCAGCGCAGGATCAGGGTGCATCTTCCACTGCCTCTTCGTCTGGACTTGTGGGCACGACGGCCGGTGCGTCCAGCTTGCCTCCGCTGCCAAAGGGAAAGAGCACGGTGATTGGGGGCGCGATTCGTGGAGTGGACCGGGTTCGGGACCAGTTCACGCTGGATGTGTTCGGAGGACGGTCGCTGAAGGTTCTTTTTGACGAACGCACGCTGATCTATCGGGATGGAATAAAAAGCTCGGAGCGCGATCTGCGTGCGGGTGACCACGTATCGGTTGAGACTGTGCTGGACGGAACGACAGTATTTGCGCGCAGCATCCGGATGTTATCGGAATCGCCCGAGGGCGCGTCCCAGGGTCAGGTGATGAGCTACGATCCCGCTGACCGTGAATTGACGGTGCGTGATGCGCTATCTCGCCAACCGGTCAAGTTTCGGGTGAGTGACGGCACGACTTTTGTGCGTCAGGGTCAGGCGGCATCCTCCTCGGCTGCGTCTTCCTCTGCTGAATCTGGACCTGCCGATCTCGTCGCGGGAACTCTCGTCTCGATCAAATTCCAATCCGACAGTAAAGGACATGGCGTCGCGAGCCAGGTTTCTATTTTGGCTGCTCCGGGAAGTGTGTTTGTGTTTGTTGGAAATGTCGCTTCCCTGGACTTGCACTCCGGGCTGTTGGTGGTGGTCGATCCGCGGGACGACAAACGCTATGACGTGTTTTTTGATTCTGCCCGTTTCCCGGTGAGTCGAGAACTGCATGAAGGGTCGGATGTGATGGTGACTGCGGACTTCGACGGGGCTCGGTATGTGGCTCGCGCGATTACTGTCAAGGGAACAGCCGTGGTTCCAGAGAGGTAGATTAAAAAGCAGTGGCCAGGGGCCAGGGGTAAGTCGGGCCGACGTCTGTGGAATCCCACACCGTCCGCCCGCCCGAACTTATGTTCGCGGCACTCAAGTTCTACTTTGAGCCGTAGACGTCTAGTTCGCCTTGCGGATTTGTTACGGTTGCCAGATCGTGGGCTGTGCCGATGTAGACTTTGCCGTTGGCTACGATTGGGGAGGTGAATTTGATTCCGTATCCGGGGGCATCTCCGGCGTTCGTTCCGCTGTTGTAGAGCTCGTTGGTCAGGTTATTGGCATCGTAGGCGCGCAGCGTTGCGGTACTCGGGGCCGTGGGAGTTGGGTTTTGGTTCTGGATCGGGTCTCCGTGGTCGACGATCCACAGGACTCCGTCCGCGGCGCCGTTGGCGGAAATGAAAGTCGTAGTGCCGTTGCTGCCCATCTGCATGGGGGGTGAACTCACCAGTCCCAGGGTCAAGGTTCCTGAATAATCGAGCTGCACGATCCCGACGGGAATGACGGTTGCGGTCGGAGTGATTCCCACATAGACCGATCCGTTGAAGTAGGACGCCGTCGAGAAGAACTCGTAGGAATTGACGTCCGTGGTCCAGGTTCCCGCTCCAGGGTATCCGACGACATCGGTGCAACTTACGGAATACGGGTCGAAACCCTGACCGGTTAAGACGCCAGCTACTGTTTGCGTCGCTCCCGTGTCACTGGCTGTCTCGTGGCCGAGATTGGTCGTGTTCACCAGATAGAGCTTTCCGGTCTTTCCTGCCGCCAGGGCTTGCGTGCTTCCTGGAATCAGCAACAAACCACCCGAAGCCAAGTCTGCGTCGTGGCAATTCATGAAGCGATAGTCATCCGGCGTGAAGTAGTCGGTGGGTACACCTGATGCCCCGAGTGTCGCTGGTGTTCCTAGTGTGCCGTTGTTCGGGAACTTCAGGATTGAGTCACCCCAGGCCGCCGTTCCATCCCACGGGCCGTTGCCGGTCGTGATATAGACGTTGCCGTTGACATCAGCAGCCGGGCCGCCGCCGCCCATCCAGACCCCGCCGGCGCTGGCATACGGACCCTCGCCGTTCAGGTTGGGACTCGCGCTGAAGACGCCGGTCTGGGCCAGGGACTGGGCGCCGTAGGCCAGCAGCCATCCGCTATGACAACCACCGAAACCGATGTAGACCGTGCTGTTTGCTAAAAGCAGGGCCGCGCGCTGCACACAGGATGTATCCAGAGAGACTACGCCACTCACCGAATCTGAATTGGTGCCCGAGACTGAAGCCTGAATAGTGACCGGTCCGCCGAATTTTTGGTGTCCGGTGGTGATATCGAGCGCATTCAGGCGGAAGGTGGATGTGCTGGTTGCAGTCAGCGTTTGCGCGGAAACCACATACAGCGTATTCGTCGTGGGGTCGATCACCGGCGTGGAAGTGACGCCCTGAAACGGCTGAATGGGACCATCGGTCATCGGCGTTTCGCCCGATTTGAGCAGCGGAGTCTGCCACAGCGGGGCGCCGGTGCCGTAATTGTCGGAATCAAAGGCGTAGACGGTGTCATTTTCGGTGGCCGCGAACACTACGTTGTACACGCTGCTGTTGACGGTCAGGTGCGACACCACCAGCGGCTGCCCGTACTCGTAACCATCCAACAGGTAGGAAAAGAGTTTGCCAAAGGTTTGAGGAGCTACGTTCGTGGGCGTCAGCAAGGCTTCGGTCGGGTTCAAGCCGGTGCGTTGAGCGTCGAAGTGCCACATTGCGACGTTCGTTCCAGCCGCCACGGTAAGTGACGCATTTCCGCTGATTCCGCTTAACGTCGCGGTGACCATGGTGGCGTCCGCACTGGCTCCGGTCGCCAGGCCGGTTGAATTTATTGTCGCTGCAGCTGGCGTCGTGGCGGCCCAAGTGGCGGTCGAACTTACGTTAGCCGTGGTTCCGTTGCCGTAGGTGGCTGTGGCAGTGAACTGCTGCGTGGTGCCCACGGCAACGGTTGCGGTCGCCGGCAAGACAGAGATCGAAGTCACAGCCCCGGTTGCCGCGGTTACGGTGAGTGATTCAGACCCGCTTTTCCCGCTTAGCGACGCGGTCACCATGGTTGAGCCCACGGCGACTCCGGTGGCCAGGCCGCTTGAATTTACGGTCGCGAACGCTTGCGTCGCCACGGACCAGGTTGCAGTGGAACTTATGTTGGCCGTGGAACCGTCGCTGTAGGTCGCCATGGCGGTCAACTGCTGCGTGGCGCCGACTGCAACGGTAGGGGTGGACGACGTTACGGCGACCGACGTGAGTGTTTTGGGCGGGGGCGGGGTGCCGCTCGAGCCTCCTCCACATCCCGTGTTTGCGATGACGAGCGGAAGGGAAAAAAGGCAAGCAAGAATGGAAAGTGAGAAACGGCGACGACGAATGGACACGTGTATTAAATCCCCCAAATTAATCACCCCGAGGAGAAGCGCGTACGCGAAGAGCGCGCCACACACAGCGCCCACGATCGTCGCGACAGAGCAGAGCAAACTGAACAGAACAGACTGAACAGAACAACGGAGCAAGACGCTCCACGCGTCGTGCTGCCCGCGTCGTGCTGCCCGCGCGGAGTCGTGCTTTAGTTGCACGATCTTAATCGGAGGTTGCCCTGAAACTGCAGATGATCACAGCTCGCAGTCATGGGTGAACGGTTCTGGTGAGCAGTCTTATTGAGCAGCCCTGGATTGTGTGCAGACAGGCCCAGAATCACGGAAGAATTCTGCAGCTTTTGCTCGAATCTTTGGTAAGGGGGCTATGTACTCCCGACAGTTGCCCTACCCAGAACCCTGTATTACCGTTTTGGATAACAGCTGAAGATTAATGATTGCTAATTAACGAGATTGAGCAGTGAGACCACAGGGGCAACGTCCCGTTCGCGTCGGGCCTAGTCCAAATTGTTCGGTGACGGCAGATCTTGTGATTCCAAGTTTTTGCGATTCCACATCTGTGAATCCACAAGGACGCGTTCCATACCAGATCAACGGGAGACCTGTGAATGAAAACTTTCTATTCCTTCATCGCCGTGTTTTTGATGTTGGCGACGTCTGCGCTGGCGACGGTCAATGTCAGCAGCCCGAGTAACGGCACAACGGTTGGCTCACCGGTGGCTTATGTGGCGACCGCGACGGCGAGCTCCTGTTCGCAGGGCGTAGCCTCGATGGGGATTTATGTGGACGGGCAGCTGGTCTACGTCGTGAATGGGGCGAGCATGAACACCACATGGCCGCTCTCTGCCGGCACTTACAGCACGGTCGTGGAAGAGTGGGATCGCTGCGGCGGCGCAACCTACAAGACGCTGGGGATCACGGTGGCCGGGCAAACCGGGGTATGGGTGACCTCGCCGACGAACAATGGCGAGGTGGTGTCGCCGGTGAATTATGTGGCGTCGGCGACAACGACTACTTGTTCGAAAGGCGTGGCTTCTACAGGAATCTATGTAGACGGCACACTGACGTATGTGGCGCAGGGAGCGAGCGTAAACACCGAGCTTTCCCTGAGCAAAGGCTCCCACAAAACCGTGGTGGAAGAATGGGACAAGTGCGGCGGAGCTGCGTATTCCAACGTGAATGTCACGGTAACGGGCGGCGCGGCTAAACTCTCGAATTTTCAGACCAATCAAGGCTGGGACAGCTGGGGTCAGCTTCCCGCCTGCCTATGTTGACTGTTCACCCTGTTCAGGACTCGACTGGTGGACGGAGTATGGAATCCGTCGCCGTCAAAAAGCGGGAACGCAACCCAATTCAATACCAACGGAACGACTCCTTACGGAGTTGTGCTGTGGTACGACCCGGTGATGGGTCAATTCTCAACACAGGGATCTGCCCGACAAAGCCATACGCTGCTGCCGAATCTCCACAACTTCACCTACGATACAGACTTTTATGTGGCGGATCCCGCGGTGACTCAGGCGTTGGAGTTTGATGTCACCATGTACATGAATACCATCGGGATGTTCTTGGGAACACAGTGCAACCACCTAGGTGGAGGGGAATGGGACTACTTGAACAATGTGACACAGCAGTGGGCCAAGACCAGCGTCGCTTGTAATCTCGTTCAGGGCTGGAACCACCTCACCCTTCAATTGCAGCGGGAATCGAACAATACGCTGGTGTATCAGTCGATCACGTTGAACGGTTGACGACCACTATCAATGCGACGTACTTCGCCTTTTACGGTGCCATCCAGCTGGTATGGCATCACGGTGAATTACCAGATGGACGGAAACTACAAACAGTCGGCAAACACCACCTATCTGGACAACTTGAGCCTGACGTACTGTTGAGGGAGCGCGGGTCTGCGCAGGTGCCTTCGAGATTTAGACGGAGGGTCGTCATCTGGTGCATCGCGAGCGAGGCTCCGCGGGAACCGCGGCCACAGGTCGGTAGCGAGATAGATTTGCATTACCTGTTGCAGTATCTGCTGCGCGACATCCTGGACAGGTTGCGGAGCGATGATCGTCATCCCATCCCGCTAGTTCGCCAGGGCAAGATAAGACGCGCGGCTGCTGTGGAGAAAATCGAGCGGGTATTCGGGTTTTCGGGCGCGAGCCTGAACGGGATCCGCGTCTAGCAGAAAGCTGATGTCTGGCTGCGGGACGAGCCTCAGCAGCAGCCGAACATAAGCACGCGCGATTGGATTGCGCAAGGACAAGTTTGCGAGTTCATCGTAAAGATAGCGGTCAAAGATCACGACGTCTGCGTCAGATTTGAGTATTTTCGCTGCCGCATGCGGAGTGAGATAACGTCCACGAAGTAGAGGCGAATCGCACCGGCGTCATGTACCAGGACTGGACGTTTTTATCCTGCCGGTTCACGGGCCTTGTCTGGAGTTCCAACCCCTTTATCTCCCTTAAACAGGGTGTGGCCGCTCACTTCGCTGATCCGCGTGAGCGGGCAACGTCTTCCAGAAAGAAACCAGCAAAACACGAATGCCGGCCTCATACAGGCTGGACTGAAGAGCTTCGATCTGGGTACTTTTGCCGGCACCGTCGATGCCGGAGAAACTCACTAGCGTGGGAAGCCGGTTTTCGGTGGTGCTTGGATCATGTCCGGGGAGTTCTTTCGGAATGTTCGGCGGCTGGATAGTGGCTGCCCGGCGCGCGGCTGGGACTGGCAGCGGATAGTGCGACAACTGCTCCAACGGCAGCGCCGGCACCCACGATAGCGCCAACTTTGATCAGGATGGAGCGCGCTCGCCTCTGCTTTGCCGGCGCGATGGCCGATCCGGCTGGCTTGGAAGCTGCAACGCCTGTTGTCTTGATGAACTCTGCTGCGGCCGTGCCTACGGGTTCCTGGGGACTACTGAGTTGGTTGGGGAGGGCTGCAATGCGGAGGATGATTGGCTGCCGTGGCGGTTTGCGAAAGTACCGTGCTGGGACTGTTGGGAAGCGCTGAGGCTCGAATGGTTCATAGTTGGCCTTCTTAGCGCCGCCGTCGGACTGTTGAGACTGGGCCTGAGCGGCGGACACGTCGGTCTGCCGGCTGGAGCTTGCCTCCTGTTGCGGTGTGGCTGCAGCCGCCAGTGGTGCGATCAATAACAGCACGAGGCAGCCAGCAATTTGCCGTCTCAACCAACCCCCGGAGGTGTTGACTGTTTCTTCCGCATGCGGAGAATTTTCGCGTGATTCGGCCTGATCGGCTTCAAAGCGGTGACTCCGTACCCTGGACGCAAGAGGTGACGACATATGCCCAAAATAATGTGGGACCGGCGTTGTCCGAAACTGATCGAAGCTGTTTACCGCGTCGGCGGTGCTGTCAAAAGTTTCGAAGAGACGCCCTACCCTGGTGAGTTCCAGAATCGCCGCGGCTGCCGGAGGGATGGACGCGAGTTTTACGTCGCCATTCCGCTTCATGGCTTCTTCAAGGAGCGTAACAACACGTGGATTCCGGCGCTGTCGAGTTGCCGTACTTTGGAACAGTCGAGCACGACTCGAGGGCGATCGACTGCAGGTAAGACTCTACTTCGCGAAAAAAGCTACGGCCTTGCTTAACACTCAACTTTCCGGTAATTGCTTCACCGACACATGTCTTGCGCTTGTCATATTCAGGGAGCTTCCGTCAGGAGCCCGGGCTCCAACAACTTTCTTGCTTCTGGCCTGGTAACAAAAAACGGCGTGATGGGACAAATTCAGCTTCATCTAACAATCTAAATTGAGGACGGCGCGGGGTCTATCCTGTCTTGTCGGTAGTAAGCGGATGGGTTTGCGCTAGGGTGACTTCCCGTGCGCAACAAAGGTTGCACGCCTTCCGAAGTACAAGTCGCTCACCTTCTGCGCTGCACGCGTCCGTGATGGGGCCCGCCGGCGACCATGCCGCTGGATGCTGGTCGTAGGTCCCTCACCGGGCCTTTGGCCCGGTGAGGGATGACATCTTCTTTTTACTTAGGAGCTTTGCAGCAGGCGCTCCAGTTCCGCTTCGGGATTGTGCACAACATGGGTTAGCCGGTTTGTACCATAGCGGATGAGAGTGGACACGTTGGTTCGGTACCAGCAGCACTCCGTCATCCTGGGAGACAGTCCGCAGAAGAAGCGAAGCCTGGGCACGGTTTGCGGAGACGTCAGGATTGCCGCTACCAGGCGGTGATTTCCGTCAAGGATGGTGAGTGGATGGCTTTGGTCAAGACCGATCAGAAGCACAGCGCCGGGGTCCGTGTCGTGGCGGAAGGAACCGCCCAGGTCGGCAACTTTCGCCAGGAATGCTTTCTTCGCCGAAGTTGCGGCCGCGGAAGGTGCGCAGACGTTCGACGATGGCTGGGACTGCAAAATTGCCGCGTGCGAGCTTCCGCCATTGGGCCCGCGGAAAAACTCGAATCTGGCTGAGGTTTGCGGGCCGGACTTCTACCTCGAACCATTCCGTTTTGTCGGGCAGTTCTCTCCACAAGGGAGAGTGCCGAATAAACAGCAGAGCACGGCGCTTCGCATTTTCGCCGGCATCTTCGAGGTTTGGTGTTCTCACCAATCCATGAAAAGCTTGCTGGTATTCGTCGAATGCGGAATTGTTGAAATCGCTCTTCAGGAATTCGGCGATCACCTCGTCCTCGGAAACGGGCCGGATTATCCTGAGCGCGGGCAACGCCACCACTTCCTTTGCACTCTTTGCTCCGGTCAGCGCGTTGAGCAGGAATGGCACCGCGACCACTATGAGCAGAGCCAGCATCAACACGAGTTGCACCCAGATCACTTGCTGCAGAGACGAATGGTAGCGGCAAATGCCGGCGACGACAGCGCCACTGAAGGCTAATTGCACCCAGCTGGTGTTGGCGATCTTGTAGGACATTTCGTAGGCAATGATCACCACGCTGAGGCAGTAGACGACGGTGGTGATTGCATACAACGCCAGCAAATAGGGAAGGCCGTGTTTCCCAGCTATTTCGAATTGAGGGCCAAAGAACGTGGTCCAAATGCCAGCGGGTGCGAGGCGCAAGCCGAGAGCCAGTGCGGAACCGATTCCGAGCACGAGCAGCAGTGAGGTGAACAGGATTCTGTGATCTTTTCGCTCCTCGGCGCGAGTGCCGGCGACAAGCGGAAACATGCTATTCACGACCGCGGAAGAGAAAGCGAAAATCACTCGACCTACCAGAGCTATGGCAGCGTAGAGGCCCGCGATGGTCGACGGAAAGAAGTGTTTTACCAACACGATGTCGCAGTTGTTAATGAGCACCTGGCCGGCAAAAAATATGATTGCCTGCAGTGCTTCGCGAAACGCATCCGGGATGTGCAGTTCGTGGGGGACCGCGGGCGCGAGTTCCGGTGCGGCCGCGAGATAGGCCACGGCAATGGCGGCAGCGTTGGCGGCAATCACTCCCGGGACGCCGAGACCCAGCATGATGGCGAGAAGTGAGCCACCAAGGCGGACCAGTCCCTCGAGGACAAGATTGCTGCCGAGGCGGTGGAAGCCGTAAGCGCCCTGGATGTAGCCTCGCCGTGTTCCCAGGGGAACGTAAAAAGCGACACCGATGGCGAGAAAGACCACGAGAATCGGAGTCGGCAATTTGAGGTAGTCGGCAATCGCTTTCTGAAACACCAGCAAACCCAGAGCGACGATGATGCCGCAGGCCCATGCGCTTTTGTGGAAACCTCGATAGGTTGCGCTTTTTCCCTCGAGCGAGCTCTGCTGCGCGACCACCTTTGCGGAAACAATTTGAAAGGAAAGCGTTACCGCCGAGATCAGAATGAGGAGAGTGTAAACAGCCGTAGCGTGACCAAAGGCGGTAGGACCGAGGAACCGCGCAACGGCCATGTTGTAGGCGAAGTTGATTCCCGTGGCCAGCCCAGAGGCCGAGAGCAATACGACGCTTCCCGACAGAACGCGGGCCTGGAGAGTCTTCGATTCCGGGTTCGGGCGATTCAAATCGTTCAGAGGGCTCCGGTTATTTAATCGGCGAAGCTAAAGAGTACGAATCCCGCCTTTGAAACTTTGGGCGTTTTAATGCGACTTGCGAATGGACGGATTCTGCTCGCGAGGCTGCACTTCTGATGCCGGAATCGAGGATCGGGCTGCTTGCAGCTCGAAGTGTGTGCCCTGAATTGCTGGACTTGCTACAACCCGAAGGGTTTGCATCGACTCTAAGACCAGAGTCTTCATCATCATACGAACTTCATCATAGGAACTTCATGATCAGTCGTTACTGGGTTAATCGCTACTGGATAATCGCCGCATTGATGTTTCTTGCGCTGCCGCAGGCGTGCGCGCATCCCGGCTTGCGGCAGGAACTGCGGCGGAGTGCGCCGACAGCGGAAGCTGCGCCACAAATCCTGGCGGTGTATGAGCCGTGGTTTGGCCATCCCAGGCACATTTCCGTGGGATATTCGTCGCATGATCCGGCTGTGATCCGCAAACAGATTGATCAGGCCAGAGCTCTGGGAATTTCCGGGTTTGTGGTGGACTGGTATGGGGATCGCGAGCCGTTTCTGGACAGCAGTTATGCTCTGATTCAGACGATCGCTGCCGAAAAACACTTTCAGGTTGCGATGATGTACGACGAAACCGATGACGAAGAGGCTGAGGCAACGGACGACGCTTTTGCAGCTTTTAACAAGTTCAACGAAACTTATCTTTCGGCGAATGCGCCGGGGCGTGCGGCCTATCTCATGTATAACGGTCGGCCGGTAATTTTTATTTTTCCAAAAGGCGGGCATACCAACTGGAATCGAATGCGGGCTGTGACCGACAAGTGGGCTCATCCTCCGTTGCTTATTTACGAAGATCATCCCAGCACGTTCGCAGCCGATTTCGACGGCTTTTATGCCTGGATCAACCCCGGGAAAAAAGGCTGGGCCAAAGACGGCAGCAATTGGGGCGAAGATTATCTGAGCGATTTCTATCGCAAGATGCAGTCGAAATATCCTGACAAGATTGCCGTGGGCGCGGCCTGGACCGGTTTCGACGACAGCAAAGCTTCGTGGGGGCTGGACCGGCACATTTCTCAGCGCTGTGGAGAAACCTTTGCCGACACGATGAAGCTGTGGCGGCAGTACTACCCGGCGGATCGTCCGCTGCCCTTCGTGCTGGTCGAAACGTGGAACGACTACGAAGAGGGCACGGCAATTGAGCGCGGGCTGGCCAAGTGCGCGCCCGGCTCGCAACCGCGGGCCGGGCAGTAAACGCTAAGCAATCCGAAACGGTTTTCTCCGATCTCCGGTGCGGCGGTTCATCCCCACTTGATTCATGGTTCCTTGATTCATCGTTAACTGAGAGGAAATCAGCTGGGGAGGGCCGTAAACTTTGTTGATGATGGAGAGCGGACGGCTGCGCACCTCGTCGTAGACGCGTCCCAGATATTCGCCGAGCACGCCTACGCACAGGAGCAGAAAGCCTCCCACCAGAAAGATCGCGGCGGCCAAGCCGTATCCCAAAGGATTTACCGCGCTCTTCGAAAATACGGTGCACAGAGCCAGAATGACCGACACCGCGATGGCGAATCCTGCTAAACCGAAACTAAGGCGGAGAGGCTTGTAACTGAAACTGGTAATCGCGTCCATGGCGTACTTGATCCGGCTCATGAACGTAAGCTTGCCTTCGCCGCCTCCGCGGTCCTGCCGGTCGTAAAGCACGACGCCGGTTTTGTAGCCTACCCAAGCACGGAGCCCAGGTAGATAGCGGCTGCCTTCGCGCAGGGAGTTAATCGAATCCACCGCTTGCCGGTCGAGAAGGCCGAAAATGCCTGCGTTGAGCGGGATGGGAAAGTCGGAAAGCGCGCCCAGCAATCGATAGAAGAGCGGAAACAGGCCGGCCAGAATCTTGCGCCGTTCCTGCCGGCTTCTGCGCACAGCGGTTACTACTTGCGCGCCGCCACGCCACGCGGCGACTAACTCCGGCACAACTTCTGGTGGATCCTGGAAATCGCCGTCCATCAAGACGACGGCATCGCCGTGCGCCGTCTGCAGGCCCGCGGAGATCGCACCCATGTGTCCCCAGTTGCGCGACAGGTCTACCACGACTACGTGCGTGTCTTTGGTTTGCAGTTCTGTCAGCAGTTTCAGCGACGAATCTCTGGAGCCATCGTTGACATAGACGACTTCCCAGGCTTCGCCAATGTCCTTCATCGCGCCGGTAAGTGCTGCATGAAACAGATTTACGATTTCTTCTTCATTAAAAATAGGTACAACGACTGAGATCATCTATGAGACTCCTTAGAATATGTTCCTAAAAGAAAAGTGTTCGGTGTTCTTCCTCGGCGTCTTTGCGCCGTTCTTACTTTGTCCGGGTTGGTGGCGTACGAGTTCGAGACAGGGACGTCATTCGGGCTCCGCCTGGAACAAGCGCACTTTCCAACGCACTTCGGTGGGAGTCAAAACTGCAACGTAGCGTGCACGGACATGTTGTGTGGTCAGAACCTTTTCGTGATTCAGGATTTGCACGTCGTATTCAACGGTGTCGACCAGTTGAATCGACAGCCCTTCAGGCGAGTAGAAGACCAATTGAAGATCGTGCGCGCCGTCTCGATAACGGGTCTGAATGCCGAGCTTCGCTTGCTCGCGAATTGTGTCTTCCAGCTTTTCCTTGGCGACGCCGACGAAATCCGCATCGAGAATGTCTGCCTGGTTCTGTTCGAAGGCGCGGCTCAGGTTGCTCCAGGCCTGCAGATAGTCACGAACCACCGCGGCCTTGGTCTGTGTTTCCAGAGCGCGCGGACCTACCGAATCCGTGGACTCTACGCGCACTGCGGGTTGCTCAGCGCCGAAGACGAATGTTGCAGCGATGACCAACCCGGCGATGAACATGGGGCTTTTCGTCATTCCCTTCATCATTCTCTTCCCCAACGAATTTCATTGCCTAAGACAACTCCGGTTGCGACGGAGATTTTTGCGCCGTTGTAGGCGGGCATTTCCGCCCGTGCCACTCCCTGTTTGAGAGGCGCGTCTACCGTGGATTCGCTGCCCTTATAGGTTTCCGTGAAGGTGACGATGGTTCCGTCGGGCACAGCGTTGCCACTGCAGTCACGCACGGGATCGGTCTGCACCGCGAGTCGCTGGCCTGACGGCCGGGCGCTTATCCTGAGGCCGCAGGGATCGCCAGGAACTTGCTGGATTACGCGGGTACCGGTTGCGTTCCCAACCTGCGCTACGAACTGGCCGGAGCCTTCCTTGGCGGCGGAACTCATCTTTGTCCACGCAACGCCGTTGTGAGTGAGCACCGTCCGCGTCTGCGCGGCGCCGGCAACGCCGGACAGTTGAAACGACACGTGCGTCGGCGTCAGGATCAGGTTCTGGAAGGCGTCAAACACATACGCCACGCCGCTGATGCCATCGCGCGAGTCGACTGCGACGCGAGAAGGCTTGGCGAGAAAGCTCAATGTCGAGGGATCGTGTGCGGCGGTGACGTCGAACGCTCCGTTTTCCGTGGAGGAATCTGACACAAGAACCGCCACGTAGTGGCCGGCATTGTGAAGATCGCCGGAAGCGAAGGAGACTGCCTCGCCTAACTGCACATTGCGTCTGAGTACCTGCCCCAGCCCTACGATGTAGAGAACTGCTTTGCCGCTGCCGGTGCTTGGAATGGAGAATGCGCTGCCCGCTTCAACAGTCTTCGGCAAATGAAGGCTGCCGGATTGTGCAAAGGCAAGCGGCATCCCGGCCAAGACCAGGGCACCCAGAAAAAATGTGAATCTGCGTTTCATTGGAACCGGCCCGAACTGTAGGTAGCGGTGATGGCGCGCTCGCTGCTGACTCTGCTGGCGATGTCCGCTGGAATCGACATGGCAAACGAAACCGGAGTCTCAGGTAACAGGGCGCGGTCGACGTATTGGTCCGCGACCCAGACCAGTTGGCCGTCTTTGCCGTAGAAGGTGCCAAGGACGTGAGCCACATTGACAACCTGGCCGCTTTGATTGATGAGCTTCCCGGTGAATGAGGCTCCGGGCGCGGGATTCAGGTGCTGGTCTTCGATCTCGATCACGGGGTCCGCCGAGGCCGCGATGAGGGTTGCCGTCGGGTTCATGTGAACGCTGTCTACCTGGGACAACGCCACGTCGTGAAACGCAATGAGAAACGGAGTGACCTGCTTGGGCAGGAGAACGTGGGAAATTTTGTCGAAGCTGTCTTCGCTCGCGATCACGGAGCCATCTTTCGCCAGCAGAGTCGCTTTGACCGTCACAAAGGCGGGGACGACATCTTCGTTGAGAAGTTCCCCCATGATCACTACTCCCGCGCTGCGGTCCACGGGATGCATGTCGATGATTCGGACGTGCGGAGCCTCTACATCTTGAGCTCCCCAATCATCGCCCGGGCCGCGATAAATCACATCCCAGCGAAGGTAGTTGACCGGAATAACTTGCGGCGGTACTCGAGGCTCTTTCACGATGGGCCACACCACGGCCCAACGGTCATTACTTCGATCATCGCTCCGCACGACTCGCAGAGTGCGCGTGTCCAAAAATGTTCCGACTACGGTCGACCAGCGCAACTTGAGCTGAATTTGTGCTTCGTCGGCCGACGCGTGAAGCGGGCGCAGGTCGGAGCTGTCCAGCGTCGCGTAGGTGCGGAGGCTGGGATAATTTCCGGTCAAGTCGCGCACGAACTCCGGCTCCGTAAATTCGTTTTTGTTGGCGAGACTGGAATAGGCTTTTTCCCAGTCTTGCCGGCCGATTTCTCCCGCCAGATTCTCAACTGCCGCTTGCGGCGATGAAGAAGAAGACAGCAGATCGGCCCCGGAACCAGCCATTGCAACTGCGGACTGAATCGGCCAGAGAGTGCCTACAACGATGAGCGCCACAGTGGCAGCTGTGACGAACACGGCAAGGATGCGTCCCGTAGTCACGAGATGAGCCTTCCGAGAACGAGATTCTCATGCGCGGGCGCGGGTTGAACGACGCGCCGGGCATGCCATCGCTTCTCTGGAATCAGCACAACGAACATCGCCAGGATGCTGCTGCCGATGGGAAGAATGCCCCACATCAGGCCTTGCCAGTGCGGAGGAATCTGCGGCGCGTTGACAGGAACCGCGGGTGGCACATCCTCTTTGCTCCAGACCGTGATGGTCTTATCTTCAAGGTCATCCACTTTGCGCCAGCCGCCGAAAACGAGGAGCGGTTCGTAGTAGGGATCGCGCAGGAATACCCACTTCAAGCCGTAACGATCGGCGTGCTGAAGAATCGCCGTCAGGGCGTCGAGGCCGGGCTTGCCAAAGTATTTGGAGCTGGTGAGGGCGCCGGCGCCGTGCTGCGTCAACTCCGGAAGCATGCGGCCGGAATTCCATTCGCCATCCACGCTGCTGGCGTCGGTCAGAACGGCGAGCCGCGCGATCTTGTTGCCGAATCCCAGGGTCACGTAGCGGTA
Source organism: uncultured Acidobacteriaceae bacterium (assembly GCA_963846245.1). Taxonomy (GTDB): domain Bacteria; phylum Acidobacteriota; class Terriglobia; order Terriglobales; family Acidobacteriaceae; genus Sulfotelmatobacter. The sequence goes on from CAWJVI010000004.1 coordinate 753,542, forward strand.
GCGATCGTGACCATCACGATTCAGCCAAGAGGCGACTGCATCGACCTTAAAGTCCGCGGCATCCGCGGGCCGATAAGTTGCCCACGCCACTGCCAGACCACAGGTCAACGCTGCTGCCACGGTTAAGCCGGCTACGGCTCGCATTTGAAAGCGGTCGATCAGTTCGGTGGCAAGAAGACCGACAAAAGGCAGCGCCAGCAAAGTTGCCCAATAGCTGAAACGCTCCATGGTAATCACGTCGAAGGCGCGGCCTAACAGCACCCGGCCTACGGGAGTGGTGCCTCCGAGACCCACCAGGAATGCCAGCCAGAAGCCGAAGAGCAGCGGGCGAAGCCGGGGGACCGAACAGCCTCGCAACACGATGAACGGCAGGGCAAAAATCAGCGCTCCATAAGGCACGACGAAGTAGTTCAATCCCCATTGCGGACTCAGCAGATAATTCGCGCGACTGGGATGTGGGATGGGCGCCTGCGTAACGGGATAGTGAATCAGCGCAATCCAGAACGGCAGAAGAACGAGCGCGACCGCGGCTCCGACGACCAGAATTATGCTCCCGGTACGCAGCAGGAACGCAGGAGCTGACATTCGTTCGCCATTTTTTCCGTCTGAATCCTGGCGGTCGAAAACTACCAGCGCGAGCACGGGCACTGCGAAGAAGAAAGATCCGAAAAGCAGCGTGGCATGATGTGCGGCGGCCGCGGCCACGAAGAGGGCTCCGCCTTTCAGGAACGATCTCCACTTGCCGTGCCGGACCCACTCGAAGAGATAAGGCAGCGCGTTCAAATAAAGAGGCGCGGCAAACGTGGTGGATAACTGTCCGGCGGAATAGACGAGAAAGCTTTCTGAACCGAGAAACACGCTGGCCAGCGCTGCGAATGCAGCCGACCGGCGGTCTACCCAAAGCAACGAAAACCGATAAACACCTAATGCGAGAAGCAGAATGGCGACGAACTGCACCGCCATATAAGCCATATCTAATCCGATGAGCCGCGAGGCCAGCGCCAGCCACTGCTGCGGCAATGGCGGATAGGTCATTTGCGAGAAGCCCGCATACCACTTTGGATTCCAGGGATCGAACCAGTTGTGCAGGTAGTGCGATGCGAAAAAAATGTGGAAGTTCGCGTCATACGACTTCAGCGGTAACTTCATGAGCAGTAACGGCAAATGAACCACGAGAGCCGCTAGAAAGATCATGCTCAACGGGATTGGCGCTGGTGTGGGCGCGATGGATTCAGTTCTCTGCACAGCTCCCTTTCGGTTGGTTGGCCTTGGATTCGAGGCTGTCATTCCGGGTTGTATCTCCGCGCGTTCTCTTTCCGCCCTCTTGATGACTAAAGTCGGCCACAGTCCAGCCAACGCAGAAGGGCTATCTCGAATCGAAGAGCCTTGCAATCAACTGATTCGGTGGTAACCCTTTGAGTTTCGCGCCGGGATGCTGGAAGACTGCGTATGTGTGTTTGCTAATGGTTGCGTTTGCCTGCTCGCTTCGAGCGCAAACGTACAAGGTGGGCGCTGGCGCGTCAGAAACGCCTCCAGCCAAAACCGATCAAACCTCTTCTGCTCGAACATCAGCCGCTCCAACATCGTCCGCCAACAAATCGCTGGGCTGGGGATCGAACATTCAAAACGCGCGGCTCGCAAAGGCTGCCGAATCGGCCTTGAAAGACGGTAACTACGCGACAGCGGTTGACTACGCGCAGCGTGCCGCGAAGGGCGCGCCTAATGATGCTCAGTTGTGGTTCCTGCTGGGGTATGCGGCGCGGCTCGCCAGAAAATTGCAGCTGTCCGTCGACTCCTATAGTCGTGGTCTTCGCCTGAATCCGTCGTCACTCGAGGGAATCTCCGGACTCGCCCAGACCTTCAGCGTGATGGGACGGACTGACGAGGCCGTGCAGCTGCTGAACCGCGTGCTGGCGGCCGATCCAAAGAGAATCAGTGATTCGGTGTTGCTGGGCGAGCTTCTTATGCGGTCCGGAGATTACGACGGGGCACTTACTGTGTTGGGGCGGGCGGAACTAGATCAGCCGGGCGCGCGGTCGGAGTTGCTGATGGCTCTCGCCTACGAACATCAGAAACAACCCGACCAGGCCAGCCGTTACCTGGAGTTGGCCAAGCGGCATGCGCCGGATAATCCGGACGTTCAGCGATCAATGGCGGGCTACTACCGCGAGTCGGGAAACTATGCGGCAGCCATTGCCGCTCTTAAGTCAATCCAGAGTCCGAAACCCGACGTTACCGCCGAGCTCGCTTACACTTACCAGCTGAACGGTCAGCCCGACGAGGGCGCGAGACTCTACGCGCAGGCAGCCAACGCCGTGCCGGGTGATTTGGGTTTGCAGCTTTCTGCGGCGCAGGCCGATGTGGCCGTCGGTTCCGTTGAAGCGGCGCAGCCTTTTCTCAAGCGTGCCGCTGCTCTTGATGCGGAACATTATCGCTTGCACGCCATACGCGGGGAAATTGCGCGGCTCCAGGAGCGCACGGAAGAAGCCGTTGCGGAATATAACGCCGCCTTGGCCCATTTGCCCCAAAGCCCCGCGGAAGGCCCTCTTTACGGCATTCAGCTGCACATGGATCTGGCCGAGCTTTACCAAAACCTGGGAGATGCGAGCGCTGCGCATCGCCATCTCGAAATTGCCCAGGCACAAATCGGAGCGCAGGACGACCACGGGCCCGGCAGGGCGCAATTTCTGCGACTGAGAGCTGTGATCAAAATGAACGGCGGCGACCTCGACGGAGCGAGCAGCGACATTAAGGAGTCGCTGGCGCTCAATGCGCAGGATCCCAACAGCCTGCAGCTGGATGGAGATCTGCTCCTGAAGTTCGGTCACACCGAAGAAGCGACCATCGTCTACGCAAAGATTCTTGCGAACGATCCGGTGAACCGATCTGCTCTTATATCTTTGGGCTATATATCCCGCAATGCGGGGCACGACCAGGATGCGGAGAAATACTTTCAGCGGGTGGCTGCGGCCTATCCTGCGCTATACATCCCCTATCTTGCGCTGGGCGACATGTATGCGTCGCGCCGAGACTTTCCAAAAGCTGAAGCCGCTTACCGCAAAGGTTATGACCTGGCGCCACAGAATAGCCTGATCGTCGCGGGAGGCATGAATGCCTCGATCGAAAGCCAGCACTTGCCCAGGGCAGCGGACTGGTTGAGCCGTGCCACCAATGAAATGCAACAGGAACCTCACCTCATGAGAGAAAAAGAAAGGTTTCTGAGTTTCAAGGGCGAGTATCAGAAATCTGCCGACGTGGGCCGGGAAGCCATCAAGAAACTTCCCACGGACCGGGATGTGGTGGTCTATCTCGCGTATGACTTGCTCTACCTGGAGCGCTACGACGAGCTGCTGCAACTGACTTCTCAGTACGACACGGTACTGCCTAAGGAACCCGACATTCCATTGCTGGCCGGCTATGTGCATAAACGCGCGGGTCTGCTGGAGCAGGCGCAGGCAGATTTCAGCCAGGCTCTGGAGCGGGATCCCGAGATGGTTACGGCGTACGTGAACCGCGGCTACGTGCTGCACGATCTCCACCAGCCGGAAGCGGCCGCGGCAGATTTCGAATCCGCGCTAAAGCGCGAACCCAAGAATGGCGAAGCACATCTGGGACTGGCTTATGCCAGCCTCGATCTGCATCGCCCGCGCGCAGCCTTGCAGCAGGTGCAACTGGCGGAGGAAGAAATGGGCGATTCCAGTTCCGTGAATTCCATGCCCATCGACCTGATCCGTGCAACCGCGTATGGGCAAAACGGAATGTTGATGAAATCCGCCGCCGAGTATCGTGCGGCGTTGAAGTTCGCCCCCAATGATGGAGGCCTCCATCTCGCCTTGGGTGAGACGTTGTATGGGCAGCGTCTGTATCACGAAGCGATTGATGAATTGCAGGTCGCGCAGAAGCTTTCTCCCGACAATGACGCCATCTACGCGCAGCTCGCGCGCGCCTATGCCCAGCTGCATGATCGCGAGCAGACTCTGCGTTATGTGCAACGGGCCGAGCAGTCCGCCCAGCGAACGCAACCCACGGCGACCGATCGTTCCGCGGAAAGTCGAGTACTGCTCTCTACGGGACAGGCTTTGAGCTTGCTCGGAGACCAGAAGGGCGCCATGGAGCGTTTTGAAAGGGCACTGGCGTTACCAGGCAGCGACCGCATCCGGGTACGTTTGGCAATTGCCCAAGTAATGGCCAGCGAAGGTCATCTGGAGGATGCGCAGCGGCAGATTGCATTGGCTCTGATGGAAGGCCAGACAGAAGAAGCGTTGCCAGCTACGGGCGAACAGTTGATGGAAGCGGCAGACGTATTCCTCAGCATGCATGATTATCAACTGGCACAGACCTACCTGCAGCGAGCGCTGGCAGCAGGCGCCTCCGAGACGTCCGTGCGGATCGGAATGGCCAACACCTATCTGGCTCTGGGGGACACGGCCAGAGCTCAGGGCGAGCTTTCCCTGATCGGCAGTTCCGGCGACAGTGAACCCGGTTATGAATATCTTCTAGCTAAGGCAAATGTGCTGCGCCAGGAGCATCAAAGTACGCAGGCGCTTACCGCTTTCGCCCAGGCCGCGAACTCCGCGGGCGAACATCAAAACGCGGAGCAAGATCTGCTGCAGGCGGGAGCGAACGAAGGACTGAGAATTGATCCCAAAGTCAGTCTTCTTTCCGATTTTTCGGTGGCGCCCATTTTCGAAGATACGACGGTCTATGTTCTCGACGCCAAACTGGACGTTCCCAATCCCGTACCGGGCCGTCAGGGTCTGCTTCCGCCTCCGCGCTCGTCCCTCGAGACGGAATGGACTGGCGCCTACCATCTCCATCTTGGCGATCTTCCCGAAGCCAGCGGATTCTTTCAGGTGCGGAATGCTCGCGGGCAAATATCGCTGCCCAGCGAGGAATTGATTATCAATCGTGATACGACCGATTACTCGTTTAACTTTGGGCTGAACCCTACCCTGCATTTGGGCACCAATGTGTTGAACTTCAGCGCTGGCATTCAGGAAACGGTTCGCCGGGACTCGTTGTCTCCGGTTGAAATGAACCAAAATCTTTTTCGCCAGTTTCTTTACATGTCCAGCAGTTCATTCTTCAACATGGTTTCCATGACCGGTTACGCCATTCGTGAGGCTGGACCTTTTACCGAAAGCAGCCAGCATTCGCGGGACCTGGCAGGTGCGCTAAATTTCCGCGTCGGACGGCCCTGGGGAAAGACTTCCCTGTTAACGGGATGGGGAGCACGCGATGATCAGTTCTCTCCGGTGATCAGCCAGGATTACTACACTTCCGCTTACCTGGGCGTCGAGCGCCGGGTCTCCGAGCGGATCAATTTCACCGTGGTCGCCGAGGACTTGCGGGCGTGGCGAGTTCAAAACGGCAACACGGCTATTGCGCAGGCCCTCCGCCCAGCGGGAAGCGTTCGTTTTGCCCCGACGCGCAACTGGAGCGTTCAGGCATCGGTCGCGTACTCACGGAACATGGGTTTTCACTTCTACGATGCGGTGCAGAGCGGCTTTGCCGTCTCTTATGCAATGCCCATCCACCGCACGTTTAAGGAGGCAGGCAGGGAGGTTGAACTCAAATATCCGATTCGTTTTTCGGCGGGCCTGCAACAGGAGACTTTCTTTAATTTCACGGGTGGGCAGAATCAACAATTTAGGCCTTATCTGCGCATCAGTTTGTTCTGAGATCGGATCCGATGAAAATCTGCTTAGTTGCGACCTTTCCTCCCAGCGCGCGTCAGTTGAACGAGTACGCGTTTTACATTGCGCGGGAACTTCAGCGCAATCCGGAAATCAGTCTGACCATTCTCGGCGACGAATTGACCGATTATGAGTTCGCGACAGATGAGAACGGAAAGTCGCTGAACGCCCAGCAACAGACCGAGCTTCCTGGCTTCGACGTGATTCGCTGCTGGAAGTTCAACAGCCTGAAGACTCCGGTGCGCTTGCTGAACACCATCCGCGAATTGAAGCCGGACGTGGTGTGGTTCAACCTCGTATTCTCAAGCTTTGGAACTCCGGAATACCCAATTGCAGCCTTTGCGGGATTGTCTGTGCCGGCCATGACTCGAGCTCTTGGCTTTTACACCCATATCACCCTGCACCACATCCTCGAACACGTCGATTTTGCCACTGCTGGAGTGCGCCAGAAACGATTGTTCCGTCTGGGCGGCAATGTCGCTACTAGAGCGCTACTAAAAGCAAATTCGGTATCCGTGTTGCTCTCCGGTTACCGGCGCACTTTGGTTGAGAAATACTCCGCTGAAAACGTTTTGTTAGGCACACATGGGACGTTCGCACCCTCCCCTAGTCTTCCGGACTTCACGATACGAGGCAATCCGGAACATCGCATTCTGGCTATCGGACACTGGGGAACGTACAAACGGCTGGAGACACTGATAGAGGCTTTCCCTGCTGTCTTGAAGAACATGCCGAACGCCAAGCTGATCGTGGCCGGGGCCAATCATCATACGAAACCGAGATACTGGGAATCGATACGCGAGTCGCTCAATCCCGGTTCCGGCATCGAGTTCCGCGGATATATTCCGGAAGAAGATATTCCTGATCTTTTCCGGACGTCCACGGTGGTGGTTATGCCTTACGATTCCGCGACGGGATCCAGCGGCCCGGCCCATCAGGCTTGTGAGTTCGGAGTTCCGATCGTGTGCGCCGATCTCCCTGATTTTCGTGATATGGCGGCGGACGAAGACATGGCAATCAGCTTCTACGAGGTCGGCAATGCGGCGGATCTCGCCGACAAACTGACGGCGATATTGCAGTCGCCTGAGCAGCAACGGCGAATGGCGGAGCACAATTTTTCAGCGGCGATGCAGATGACCATGAGCAGCGTGGTGCGTAACTATCTTCGCTGGTTTGAACTTAAGAGGTGCAAGGAAGCCATCGGTCCCGCGCCGTTGTTTCCGGGTTTGCGCACCTTTTGGCAGCGCTATGTATCTCCGCAGGCGGGCGCATCTCCAGGCGGCTGGTCCTTGCGCTCGGAGCTCTTTGCTGAGAGAGGACGCCAGAATGACGGCGAAACGCTTGAGTCGGCGGACGAGAACTCCCCTTCTATCTTGCTGGCGGATGCGCAAGACTGGCGGAGATCAGGGCAAAGGTCGGGGCAGAGATCGGAAAACATGCAGGCTCAGCCGGAATCTGCAGACGATCGCGAGTAGCGCGGCCGTTGACTGGCTCGACTGTCTGCTTGACGCCAAATTGCGAATGCGGGAAATAATGTCGCGGGGAGGACTGTTCTAATATTGGCGGAGGTGCGCCAGCCACGCAGTATTCTGTCCCTAGGCCACGAGCGGCGCTAGAGGCATCACCACTTCGGGACCCTGTGGCAGACTCCAGTTCTCACGTGCCTTCTTGGCGCCGTTCTTTGCAGATGGCCGCCGGTTTCGCACAGCCAGCCGCTCTACGGGTGAAGGGGCCAGGAGTTCGCGAAATCGTAGTTTCGCTTTGTACAGCTGGGATTTCGAATTGCCCACCGAACAGCTGAGCATCTCCGCGATTTCCTGATGCTCATAGCCCTCAACTTCATGCAGCAGAAAGATCGTCCTATACCCAGGAGGCAGATCCTTCATGGCGCGGGCCAGGGCGACGCGGTCCACGCAGCCTGCCAGGCCCTTATCTCTCGTTCCGTATTCGCGACGTATCTTCGAACCCTCGCTGTCGCTGAAGGGCTCGTCCAGCGAAACCTGGGAAAGCGAATTCTTGCGAAAATGCATGAGCACGGTGTTGACGGCAATGCGGTGAAGCCAAGTGGAAAACGCTGAGTCTCCACGAAACTTTCCGATCTTGCGAAACGCCTGCAAGAACGCATCCTGCGTCAGGTCCTCGGCTTCCGCGGCATTGCTGGTCATACGCAAACATACCGAGTAGATTCGCGACCGGTGCGCCTCAAACAAAGCGCCAAACGCATTGGCATCGCCTTCTTGCGCGCGCTTGACCAACTCAGAGCCCGGAAGAACTGCGCCCGTGATCGCCGAGTCGATGTTCACCTGTGACCCCCTTTTTCAAGTCTTGCGTCCAATTTGTGAGGATGAAACGAAATTGAGTTACAGCTTCACTTACCTTTTCAGAGTAGAGTCGAAAGCGAGAATGGTCTATCCTGTGCAGTCGGTAAGGGTTTCTAGTTGTTGCTGTACCCAATTCGAGCCGGCAGAGGTCGAACAGGAGTATTGCTTTTCTGAAAGTTTCATTTTTCGCTCGTGTCAACGAACATTGCGCCGCTGGAAATTGAGGTGACCCTCGCAATGGCGGAGACATAAAGGAACTCTTCCGGACGAATACCTACTCTGCACGATAGACCCCGGTGGCTCGACTCATTTATTCCTTAACTTGCCCCAACGCGAGGGGCGGAAGGCAGGCGTTGGCTCGAACCTCCCCGTTTGTCACCAGCGCTTTGCCTCCTTTCGCAACTTACTCGTCGAGATCGCCGGTTTTTCCCCACTGTGTCCTAAGATTGACGATTAAGTTCCCCCGCAACTGGCTATTTCCGAGTCCAGAGCACAATTAACCTACTTTTCGTCGATTCTTGCCCCGCGGCTACAGGAGCGGAGAATGAGCTATTGTGCTCAGACGGCCTGGCATGGACCTTGGTAACGTAGCGAGAGTACGGGGAGGTTCTTATGGGTTCATATCGAATTTTGGTGGTTGACGATCATCCAGTATTCCGGTTCGGTTTGTCCTCGCTGCTTCGATCTCACGAAGGTTGGGAAGTCTGCGGAGAAGCTTCTGATGGGCGGGATGCGGTAGAAAGGTGCAAACAATCGAAGCCTGATCTGGTCATTTTGGATATTTGCTTGCCGAAACTCAATGGTATGGACGCAGCGCGGCAGATCCTGAAATTCAATCCAGCCCAATCTGTACTTATCCTGACCGCTGTCGACTCCGAGCAAGTAATACGGGAGTGTTTGGAAGCGGGCGTGCGCGGGTGGGTCTTCAAATCCGATGAAACTACCGACCTTATGACGGCGGTAGAGGCTCTGCAGAGGCGCAAGAGCATCTTCAGTTCGCGAGTGTCCGATCTGATCATGGACGGTTACAAGCAGAATCGGGTTGGCCCGGCCGTGGCCAAAGTAGCCAAATTGTCGCCCCGGGAGCGTGAAGTTGTGCAACTGGTGAGCGAGGGCAAGGCTTCCAAAGAAGTCGCCACGATTTTGTCTATGACAGTGGCAACCGCAGAAACGCATCGCAGCAATATCTTGCGCAAACTCAAGCTTCATTCCATTGCTGAGTTAGTGTTGTATGCGGTAAGAAACGAGATTGTGCACGTGCAATCTCCAACCGTGCTGCGTTTCGCCAAATCGACGAGGGAAAGTCGTCCGCTGGAGACTTCCGTTTACGCCGAGCTTCCTGACGCGAGAAGCGACCGGAGAGATATTATCCGCCGAGAAGCTAACTGAGAATCGCGGTGGATGCGTGCTATGACCCAATGCCCCGCGCGATGTGTGCAATATTGCACAGCCAGGATTTCCGTCTCCAATTAGCTTGGTACTTCCGTAAAAGGACGCCCGGAGATCTTAAAGATGAGAATTCTCTTACCACTAATCGTATCCGTCGGCTCGCTCTACCTGCTATACCGGGCGCTCTGTGCGTGGGCGCAAAACAACATGCGCGACGCGATGTACGGAGAAGGACACATGCCTGGCAAAACGGTTGCGAATCATACGGTTGAGACCGAGCTTCGGCACACCACCCTGCAAGACAGGGAAAATTCACCTTCAAATTATTAATCGAGCTTTAGACCAGCCGTGATTGGACCGAATTCAGGTCTCAGCTGTCTGAGCAATCTTGCTCAGACCTGCCGCCCTACGTCTGTCATGCTACTCACTGCTGAGCATTTTCGAGCGGGCTTCGGCCCGCGTTTAAGGATTTCAGCACCAACTGCGGCGGACTCGCCCCCAGAGCTTCTCCTCGAGTCGACCGCGTTCGGCGTGACAGTTTTGACCCGGATCGCAGCGGACATCCGATGCGCCGAGTCGAGGATTTGAGGACATCTGGCTGTTTCAGTTGAGAGGTCACCGTTGCGAACAAATACGCAATTCACGGGAGAAGTGTGGGGAAAATTTAACAACTACCGGACGGACGGCCTGGTTGGGTCGGTGGTCGTCCACGTTGTGCTGATAGGTCTTATTCTTGCCGGCGCGGCTTTTGGACACCACGTCGTGGAGCAGGCCAAGCAGCGCGAGGTCGTAACTCTGATCGCGCCTTCTCCCGACACCTACATCCTGCGAGTCGCGAAAACGGTGGTCGGCGGAGGAGGTGGCGGAGGAGATCATGATCCGCTGCCCGCGCCCAAGGGAAGACTCCCCAAGTTTGCCATGGTGCAGATCACACCGCCGCAGATTGTGGTGCGCAACCAGAATCCGAAGCTCGCGGCGGAACCTACGGTGGTCGCACCGCCGGTGCAGGTTGCGGAAAATCACATGCCGAACCTGGGCATTCCGTCGGCTGCGCCTATGCCGGCAGCGCCGGCCTCCAATGGCATCGGCTCGGGCGGCGGAATTGGGGCCGGTTCTGATGGAGGCGCGGGTGTTGGACACGGCGCTGGAACTGGTCTCGGGACCGGTGGCGGCATTGGCGGGGGAGTTTATAAAGTCGGAGGCGGAATATCGTCGCCGCAAGAGATTTCAACGCCCGATCCTGAGTACACCGAAGAAGCACGCAGGGCGAAAACACAGGGCACTTGCACTCTATGGCTGATTGTCGACGCAGCCGGACACCCGCGCGACATCCGAGTAGTTCATGGACTTGGATTTGGGCTGGATGCAAAGGCCGTCGAAGCCGTAAAGCAGTGGCGTTTCGATCCGGCATTGAAAGATGGCAGACCAGTAAGTGTGCAGATCAGCGTTGAAGTGGAGTTTCGACTCTTCTGACCGGACAGAGCACACCCCTAAGTCTGTTACCGATTAGTCTGCAATTAGCACGTCGGCATTGGGGAGGCCATGACCAGCGAAGCACAGGACTCCTACGCCGCGGCGCCGCGACCCTCGTACTGTTCGCCGGTTTGGGGTGCGAGCCGGGGCGGGCGCGTCACTCGTTCAATGCTAGGCAATAGCCGTTCCGACAGCTCGCTTTTCATCACATATTCATCCACCAGCCACAATATCCGCTCGGGCATTTCAGAGTACGCGGATAGCAGAATGATCGGCAGATCGGGAAAACGTTGCTTGATATGGCAGGCAACCGCTTCCGCGTCCATGCCTTCCTGTTTGTACTCCAATAGAACCGCTGCTACTGGAGTTTCCTCCAATATCCTCAATGCGGGGCAGCCGCCCGATGCGATCCGAACGCGATAGCCGTGAGATTCCAGAGTGGCTTTGCGGTGGTCCAAGGCTTGCGGAAGGTCGTCGATGTACAACACAGTGGGGAAGTCCATGGCCAAATCTCCTCTGGAGGTTAAAGCTGGCTTTGGCTCGACGGGGAGCGACCCTGGTAACACTTAAGATAAGCGCAATCATGATCAGAGGCGCTACTTGAGCTGAAACAACCTCTGCCAGACTGTGAGCATGATGAATAGATTTAGGCTACCAAAAGGCTCTTGTCTGTTCAAAATTGATCACTTTCCGGAGAATGGGTTGAATTTCAGCCAGACTGGCGCGCCGAAGTTCGTCGAGCCTTTCTTCGGTGGCTCGCGGCTTGCGGGGAGAATTTGTCATTAATCAAGCGGGCGGTAAGACGGATCAATCAGCTTTTTATCAGAAGGCAAACGTGGCGCAGACAACTGCTAACGGAACCACGGCAGACACGAGAGATGCCTACCAGGCTCCTGCTACGCGCCAGGGTGAGCGAGATTCCCTCGCTCCGTCGTCAAACGTAGGATTCCATGGTGACACGAAGCCCTTGCTCGCGAACCTTCGTAAGGATGCGGGCGACTTCGGGGGCGATTGCTCGCACATCAATCGGTTCCCGGCTCCACTCGACCTGTTTGGCCAGAATTCGCTGGACAAACGTTAAAACGGAGTCTCGTGATTGATCATCGACTGGTTGATCGTCGACCGGTTGATCAACGACGCGGGCCCACGCGTCGCGAATAAACGCCAGATGTGCATCCTCCACGTCGGACTCTCGCAGAAGAAGCATCACCGCTGCTACTCCGAACAAGAGCCTTCGAGGCACGGCCCGGCGCCGCTCCATGAAACTGCGAATGGCGGGAAAGAGCCGAGTGCCAACCTTAGTGCTGCAATTCGAGCAAATCGAAACCAGTGAGTGCTCGATAAAAGGATTACGGAAGCGGGCCAGAATTTCGCGGGCATAGTGTCGGCTTTCGATTTCTTCACCAAGCTCGACCGCCGGAATCATCTCTTGAAAAATCGTGCTTTCGACCAACTTGCCGAGTTGAGGGTCGTCGATAGCCTCGCGAACTGTTCGCAATCCAAGTAGTTTGCCGATCGCTGCCAAAATCGTATGCGAACCGTTGAGAATTCGAACCTTCCTGACGCGGTAGGGCGTGAGATCGTCGACAAACCGGATGCCGGGTGACGCCTCGCCATTGGGAAAATGGTGGCGGACGAACTCATCCGCTTCCAGGGCAAATAGAGCAAAGGGCTCGGCACAGACGATGAGATCGTCGCGGTATCCGAGCGCCTGCCACTCCGCTTCCAACTTTTCCGAAGGTGGTGGTCCAACCACGATTCGATCCACCAATGTATTCGCGAAATGTGCGGACGATCGCAGCCAATCTGAAAATGCGGCCGGAAGATTCCAGGCCCGCGCCTGCTCGTCAATCAGCTTACGCAGCACGGAGCCGTTATTTTCAACCAGTTCACACGGAACGATTGCGACATCGGCATCGTGTCCTCCAGAAGACTGCCAGCGCTCGCGCAAGAGCTGCGTAAGCTTTCCCGGGAAGCTGAGCGGTGGGCGATCGGCCGGAGTGTCCGAGGCGCCGAGTGCGAGGCCTGACTCAGTGACGTTGCTAACGATCACTCGGGTGGAGGGCCGGACAGCCGTTGCGATCACTTTGTTCCATTCGGTATCCGCACTACGAGAACGGCTTATCGACGCGATGATCCGCTTTCTTTCCGTCGGTTGACCGTTCTCGAGTCCACGCAGAATGAGCGTGTAGAGGCCGTCCTGCCGGAGAAAAGCGGCCGAGCGATGGTCTGACTTGCGCTGAACCGAGACGACCCGGCCCACCGGGCCGCTTGCGATATTCGCCAGTTGCACGAAGTCTTCGACAAAACCCCTGAGGAACGCTCCGGAGCCAATCTGGAGGATTGTCTCTGGCGAGCCAAACATGTTGGCTGCGGGCAATTCAATGTTCGCAGATTTGTTAGCAAGAACGTCCGCCGAATTGTTCGCGGGACTTCGTTCGCGCAACTGGTTCAGTAGAGATCGCGAAAGCGCAGCTAAGGATTGTCCTCTCATGTCAGATCGTCTGCCGTGGACTCGCGTGATCGGTACCGCGCGGACCCGCGATTATCGCATGGCAACCTGAGCGGGAGTCTCCCCATTGACGGGCGCCGAGGGGAAGGCGAAATACTTGACGGCGTTGTCATAACAGATATTTTTAACCATCGCGCCGATCAACTCTTCATCGTTGGGTAGCAAGCCAGATTCGACTTCATTGCCCACGAGGTTACAGAGCACGCGACGGAAGTATTCATGACGTGGAAATGACATGAACGAGCGAGAGTCCGTTGTCATGCCGACGAAGCGCGATAGCAGTCCGCAGTTCGATAGTGTGTTTAATTGCCCCTCGATACCCTCCTTCTGGTCAAGAAACCACCAGGCGCTGCCGAACTGAAGTTTGCCAGCCACGCTGCCATCCTGGAAGTTGCCGATCATCGTCGCAAAAGTGTAGTTGTCGGCGGTGTTGAGATTGTAGAGGATCATCTTTGGCAGGCTGTTTTCTGTGTTCAATCGATCGAGATAATTGCACAACGCGGCGGCCTGAGGCCAGTCGCCGATCGAATCGAATCCAGTGTCGCGTCCCAAGGTTTTCAACATGCGGCTGTTTGCGTTGCGATACGCGCCGAGATGCAACTGCTTCGTCCAGCCTTTCTCGGTGTCAAGGCGCCCGAAAAACAGCATGAGAAAGCTGGCAAACTTCGCGGATTCGAGCCGTGTCGGCTGGCTGCCAGCGCGCACTTTGTCAAAGACCTGCTCTGCTTCGCGATCAGTACAGGGCTCAGCAAAGCAGGAATCTAAACCATGATCGGAGAGGCGGCATCCGCTGCGGTGGAAATCGCCGTGGCGTTTGCCCAGAGCCTGAAGCATATGGGCAAGCCGCGTCACATCCAGATTGCAGATGGCGGCAAGTTTGTCGACCCACGCATTGAACGCAACCGGATCTTCAGTCCGTAACGCTCCATCGGGACGGAATCCCGGCAAAACTCGAATCCCGGCAAAGCGCGACGCAATTCGTTCATGGTGATCGAGTGACTCGACCGGATCGTCGGTCGTGCAAAGCGTATCAACCCGAAACTTCTTCAGAATTCCGTTCGCGCTCAAATCTTCGCCCGCGAGTCGTTCGTTTGCCGCCTCCCAGGTCTTGCGCGCGGTTTTCTCGCTTAGCAGTGAGTCGACGTCAAAGTATCTGCGCAATTCCAGATGCGTCCAGTGATACAACGGATTGCGCAGAGTGTACGGGACGGTTTGCGCCCATGCGAAAAACTTGTCGTAAGGATCGGCATCGCCGGTGCAGTAGCGCTCTGAGACACCGTTGGCTCGCATGGCTCTCCACTTGTAGTGATCGCCTTCGAGCCAGATCTCGTAAAGGTTGCGGAACTGCCGGTTATCCGCAATGTCCTTCGCGGAAAGATGGCAGTGGTAATCAAGGATCGGTTGCGCCGCCGCATACTCGTGATAGAGGCGGCGCGCGAACTTGCTCTGCAATAGAAAATCTTCAGTGATGAATCCCATGTTACGAATCTTTCAAAACCTTAAGGCAACAGTCAACTCGAGGCACGGAACCGTTTCGCTGTCTGGCGGCGCTCCGTCTGGGGACGTCCAATGAGCTTTCCGTTTTCCTTCACGTTGTGGAGTGCGAGACCGGCGACGTTCTCGACTACATCCGGCTTCGACACTCCGTTAAATTCGCAGTCCACCAGCTGCGCACCCAGCTTCGACCTGAGATCGACGAGATGCTATGTAAAACTTGGCTTCGGCGGCGCGCATACTGATTCAAACCAGCGACTGATGTACACCTCGGCATGAGCTTCACCGCAGTAATGACGTGCTCCGGCCGCGTTTGCGGTTTCAGAGTTCCAACGGTACACGGTTAGATCGGAGTTTCCACATCGAATCACGAACCAGTGGGTGGGAATCGTAGTCACGAGTCCACAGACCTCACACCTGAATTCCTGCAGCGTTGTCATGGCTCAGTTCCTCATCTCGGTCGTTAGTTACGCGCACCCGCGATCGTACAGCGTTTGATGCCCCGGAGTCCTGTGCGCAGGTTGGTCGCCAAAGTTTTTCAAACGCACGTGGTGTTGGAGCATCATCACGACTACCAGCAAAGTGGTGAGCCTCCGACGGACCGCGACCTTGGGTTCGATACACCTGAGCCGGCGAAGGGTTTTCAAAGGCCCTCGTAAACGGGCTGGGAGTTGTTAGCGAAGCGCGCATTGAAAAGGATCCTCTCACTGGCCGCATCAAATCCGACCCGCGATCGGTCGGTTTCACCCAACCACTTGTATGGTGCGATCAGCGACCGTATTATCGCGGAGTTTCCCCCGCTAGGAGCAGAACCATGCGTAAAGGCGAGCAGACTCGGCAAGAGATCATCCGTAAGGTAGCCCCGATCTTCAATCAAAAAGGATATGACGGCGCAGGGGCGACGACGAGGCGAGCTCGTCCTGATGTCGATTTCGGAGAATTGGCCACGTTGATTGCCGGCACACTCGAAGGCAGCCTTATGATGAGCCGTCTACAGAAGAACGTAGGACCTCATGACCTTGCCGTCTATCATCTGGAGGAGTACCTCGAAACCAGAGTTCGTGCGCGGAAAGCGAAGGCCGGAGCCAACAAGTCATGTGTACAAAAGAAACTCGCCCACAGCCGGATTTTAGGGAACGAGCAAGAACGAACGACGTTCCAATCGCGCGCTTGATTGGATTTGAGGCGAAAGACATTGCGGACGGACGGGCGACGGTCGTTTTGGCTGCCGGACCACAGCATGCAAATCCAATGGGAACGTTACACGGTGGGATTCTTTGCGATATTGCCGACGCCGCGATGGGCATAGCATTTGCAAGTACGCTCGCCCCGGATGAATCCTTTACTACCGTGGAACTGAAAATCAATTTCTTTCGCCCCGTCTGGCAAGCGCAACTCAAAGCTGAGGGGACGGTCGTGCGGCGGGGCCACACGATCGGCTATGTCGAGTGCACCATCACCGACGAGGAGAACCGATTGGTCGCGAGAGCAGCTTCCACGTGTATGACACTTCGCGGCCAGAAGGCCGAAGGACGGTGATGCACTGAGCCTGCAGCAGAGCTGTCAAGAGGCGCAAAGCCTGGTCGCGATTCGTCGCCGCCATGACTTCGTAGCCGGCTGTTTCCAGCATGTTCAGCGCGCCCAATACGCCGGGAGATTTTCAACGCAAGGAACTATTATGTGGCTCATGGGCAGCTGCTACGCTTTTTCGATCGGCACATCTACGGAGAACAGCCGTAATTCACCGGCCGCTAGGCGGTGTGACAGTCGCGCGGCTGAGAATCGGCACTTGGAATGCATTTCCGAGCATATCGCTGTAAGTAATCGCGTCCTCTCCAACCAGAACCAGAAGCTCACGACCTGTTTCATACCGTACGTTGTCCATGTCGATGGGCGCTGCGTACAGCAGCCCATAGTCGGCGTTGCCGACTCTCACCGAAGCCTCGCAGCTGGCAACAAGAGCGTCGGCATCATCGGCTTGATGGCATTGCGCAGCAGTAATCGTGCCCACTTGGTATTCGGACATGCTCTCTGTCTCTTGTTCAGAGCCCGCGATTGCCGTGCCCGGCAAGGTTGACCACTTCAGAGTGACCGCAACGTTGTGTGCCAAGTTGTGAATAGCTCGCGAATTGTCGCCGGTGAACCCAACATCGCCCTCCACGACATTGTCCAGAACGAGTTCGCCTTCCCGCGTGTAAACCTGGATGCGGGCGTTCAGCTTGTTCAGTCCACTCACCGCACTCCATCTGCAGAGCCTGAGGAAACCTTCCGCGACGATTCCCAGCGCGCCTGCATCACCGAGGTTGGCCCTACGAGTCCCGCTTCCGGGAGCGTCCTCTTGCACTGTCATTCTAAAAATCAACAGATCAGTCATGTCTCTCGCGCTGCGGTCACCGCTAAAGAGCACTTGCTTGAAGCGCTTCGTTCTGCCCAGCTCTCTCAAGAGATTCTTGTGTAGGACGGATTCGAAAGATGGATCCAGACTCACGTCGCCGGTGTCGACTTTATCCACGCGCAGGCTCCATTGCGAGCCACCGTTCTTTCCCTCTGCGGGGGATACCGCAAGCGCAAATGGAACGAACACGAGAAGATACAACCCAGACAGCGCCAGGGTCAGAGCCAACAGGTCTCCGCGCCGCATCTTGTCTCGAATCAAAGCGGACAGGTTGGAGACAGTCCTGGCTACAGCAAGAGAATGCTCTTTAAGTGTTTTCATTATCAACCTCTCGACGAAACCTCTCGACGCCTGCGGCGTCTGGTTTCCACTCCGTAGAAAAGTCACTGCCTCAACCTCAATTCTTAAGAGTTGATTTAAGCGGAAGCCCTCTGACCGTTTCCTGAGCCGTGGCGCCGAGAGCTATTAGCATGACAAAACTTGCCGGCATAATTGCAGTTCGTCGCATCACGTGAGTCCTCCGTATTTGAATCTGTGCTTACCATTCCGCGACCTCGGTGATCACAGTGCGGTGATGACGGTGCGGATGGTCACGGTATGTAAATCGCGTTTCGCATTTGATACGCATGTGAGGTGCCAAAGTTGCGCCCGTGGCGGAGTTGCTCGGAAATGCTTGAGTAAGCACAGGTTGCGTACTTGAACCCGAAAGTTGACGATGCGGTCTGTCAAGCGCCCCGACACATGGTTTGACATGTGGCGAAGTCAACGACATTTTGTCGAAGCTTTCTGCCGCTTGACTACATCAGATCAAACACATCCACGAATGCGAAGTGCCCTCTGGGAGCGCTGGCTGGGGCGTTACGGATCGGTGTGACAAGCGAACAAGTCTATGAGCACTTTGGCAGCAACAATCTCAGAGACCTACACCCATCGCTATGAGGCGCTGCTGCGAGCGACCAATGCGATTGGCACGTGCAGCGACTGCGACGCCGCCGCTGACATGCTTTTGCAGACCCTGCTCGAGGTTGTTCCCTTTGACTACCTGGAGCTGGTCGCATTCGAGAGTGATACGAAGACAGTCGCGTGGCATCTGCTCTACTCAAATGGCAGAAGGCGCGATGTGCCCGTGGCGGATGTTGTTCTGGACGATACGCCCATTGCGTGGGTACATGAATCTCAGCAGGCGCTCGTAACCACAGACTGGAAGGCGGAGGCGCGGTTTGCGAAGCATGGGGAAATTCTCAATCAACTAGGTATCGCGTCTACTTGGGTGCTGCCGCTCGCCAGAGGCGAGCGCCGGCTCGGTGCGCTGAGCATTGGCAGCGCCCACCCTCATGCCTACTCCGAAGAGGAAGTCCGCTTCCTCTCACTGGTCGCCGACCAGATTGCGCTAACCATTGATGCTGCGGTGAACTTCTACTTGTCCCGGCAGGCGCAGGATCGGTTGAAGCTCATCCTTGATCTGACCAACCAGGTCGTCTCAAACCTTAACTTTCAGGAACTGCTGCGAACTATCTCGGCGAGTGTTCGCCAGCTCATGCGTTGCGACGCTGCAGCGATCATGTTGCCCGAGCCAGACGGCGCGCACTTGCGGGTCCACGCTCTTGACTTCCCAGACAGCAGGGGGATTTTCACAAAACAAGTGCTGATTCCCATCGCGGATTCCCTTCCCGGCGAAACTTACCGTAGCGGCAAGCCCTGGGTCTTAAACCGCCTTGATCCGGCGAAGGTTTCCCCGGAGATGTACGCCAAGGCCTCAGGCGAGGGTATCAATTCGTTCTGTGACATGCCTCTCATCAGCAGGGGTCGCTCGCTGGGCGTGCTCGC
This sequence comes from uncultured Acidobacteriaceae bacterium, assembly GCA_963846245.1. Lineage (GTDB taxonomy): Bacteria > Acidobacteriota > Terriglobia > Terriglobales > Acidobacteriaceae > Sulfotelmatobacter. The sequence goes on from CAWJVI010000004.1 coordinate 772,649, forward strand.
TCTGGCGAGCCGGGAAGAAAATGCTTTTGATCGGGAGGCGACGACCTTTCTGTCCCAAATCGCGCAGCAGGTCGCGATCGGTGTGGAGAACGCGCTCGCGTACGGTGAAATCGCTGATCTCAAAGACAAACTCGCGCAGGAGAAACTGTACCTGGAAGAAGAAATCCGCGGCGAGATGGATTTCGAAGGAATTGTAGGGCAGAGTTCGGCTCTCCGCCATGTCTTGAACCTGGTGGAAACCGTGGCGCCCAGCGACTCGACGGTATTGCTTCTCGGGGAAACCGGCACCGGCAAGGAATTGATCGCGCGAGCGATCCATGAACGCAGCCGCCGCAAGGACCGGACCTTCGTAAAGCTCAACTGCGCTGCGATTCCGACTGGACTGCTCGAGAGTGAGCTTTTTGGACATGAACGAGGCGCTTTTACCGGCGCGATTGCCCAGAAGATTGGCCGCCTCGAACTGGCCGACCAAGGCTCACTGTTTCTGGATGAGATCGGGGACATCCCCGTCGAGATCCAACCCAAATTGCTGCGAGCGTTACAGGAACGCGAGTTCGAAAGGCTGGGCAGCAACTGGACCAAAAAGGTCGACATTCGACTGGTAGCGGCCACCAATCGCGATCTCGAAAAAATGATGGAGAATCGCGAGTTTCGCAGCGATTTGTACTATCGGCTGAATGTCTTTCCGATCCGCATCCCACCTTTGCGCGAGCGCCCGGAGGATATTCCATTGCTGGTCCGCTACTTCACGCAGAAGTACGGCCGGCTCATGAACAAGGAGATCGAATCGATTCCCGCCACAGCCATGAGGAAGCTCTCAAGTTGGCATTGGCCGGGAAATATTCGCGAACTGGAGAACTTCATCGAGCGTTCGGTGATCCTTACCCACGGCGCGGCGCTGCAAGCACCAATCGCTGAACTGACGAACAACGGCCGGACAACGCCAGTCGTCGGGACGCGCGAAGCGAATGAGCGCGATGAAATCGTTCGCATTTTGAAAACCACGAACGGGCGAGTAGCGGGCCTCGACGGTGCTGCGGCCCGTATGGGCCTCAAGCGCACGACTCTCATCGCTCGCATGAAGAAGTTAGGCGTCGACCCGCGACGAGTGTCATAAAATCGACCACCGCCGAGCCTCACTTCAGTACTTTCTAGTCTAAGCAAGTTCCCTGGCTTTGAGCCTTCTCTAACCCTTTACTCTAGGGCTCACATCTCTCGGCTTCAATGTCTGCAAGTGTCAATTCTAACTTTGACATTCGGTGACACAATGCACCGACGAGCCCGCTCCTACTAATAGTTTCAACATCTTGCGGACGTGTGCCTTTGGCATCCGCGTTGCTCCTACCTGATTCGTCCTGAGATCCAAATATGTTCAAGATTTCCATCGTCGATACCCGAACTCAACGCAAGCTGGTGGTGGAAGGAAAGCTGAGCGAACCCTGGGTCGATGAGCTTCGCACTACCTGGAGAAATGCGAGCCGTGACTTAGAGGGGCGCAAAGTGGTTATAGATCTAAACAGCCTGACCGTCCTCAGCCGCGAGGGAGAGGATGCGATTTTCGATCTTATGAAGCATGGCGCGAAGTTTTCCTGCGCTGGGGTTCTTACTCGGCACGTCCTGAAGGGACTCGCCCGAAGATGCCAATGCACTCCTTCGCAGGTGCTCGAAACAAAACAACAACACCGTGAGGCGCTGAAAACATAAAAAATAGTTTTGGTTGTCGATTTTCGCCAGGCTCAAACGACTAATACATGAAAGATGGAGGTGAACATGCCGGAGGCAAAGCAAATCACGAGACCCAAGCCCTACGCAAGCAGCGACGATTTCCGCCAGGTTTTCGACGAGGACATGAACAGCCTCTACCTGCTCTCCTTTCTGCTAACCGCGGATCGTGAGAAGGCCGAGCAGTGTTTTGTCTCCGGTCTGGAGGACGCGGTAGACGGCAACCGGGTTTTCAAGGAATGGGCGCGTTCCTGGGCTCGGCGGGTCATCATCGTAAACGCCATCAGGGCAATCAATCCCCGGCCACAGGAAGAAGAAGAAAATGGCCATTCGACCTCTGCCGCGGTCAGCAGCAACGGCAAAACGCCTCCGGTGGAGCATGTCGAGATTGCCGCAGTTCTTGCGCTCGATCCGTTTGAGCGCTTTGTCTATGTAATGACGGTTCTTGAACGCTACTCCGATCAGGATTGTTCTCTTCTGCTGGGCTGCGTGCGGCGGGAGATAGTCGTGGCGCGCACTCGCGCTTTCGAGCAGATTGGAACCGCGATAGTATCCCACACCGGGCAGCTGCCGCCTGGCAGTTCAGAGAAACCGGTGTCGGGCGAGCGCCGCAGTTCCCTGCATGAGCTGCTGGCTGGTCCGTGTTTAGCGACTTCGGTCTAGCGGCTTCGGTTTAGCGCCTTCAGCGTAAATCAAGAACCAGGGTCGACGTCTGCCCCCGACGACCTCCGCTGCGGGAGGTTCGAGTCCGAGTCGAAGCTTGCCGGCATGGGGCCTCAGTTCTCCGCCGAGCGGTGCCGCCGGGTATGGCTTGCCGGTACTCGCGACAGATTCGCGTCACACCCGGTGCAAAGGCCACCACAATGAAATGTGGCGGCGATTTAGCGCCAACCCAGAGCTGGAGCGACCGTAGTCAGAATTGCCTCCAGGACATGCGCATTGTAGGCAACGCCCAGTTGATTTGGAATGGTTAGCAATAGCGTGTCGGCCTCGTCGATCGCGTCGTCTTTCCTAAGCTGCTCGATGAGAATATCTGGCTCGGCAGCGTAGCTGCGGCCAAAAATCGCCCGCGTGTTTTCGTCGAGGAACCCGATTTTGTCCTCTTCCTGAGAACCTCGTCCGAAATATCCGCGATCACGATCATCGAGCAACGCGAAAATACTCCGGCTAACGGAAACGCGCGGAGTACGCGTGTGACCAGCTTCCTTCCAGGCTGCGCGAAAGGCGCGAATCTGGGCGCTCTGTTGGATGTGGAGCGGCTCGCCGGTCTCGTCGAATTTGAGGGTTGAGCTCTGCAGGTTCATTCCTCGCTTCGCGGCCCATTCTGCTGTAGCGTTGGAAGCCGACCCCCACCAGATTCGATCACGCAATCCTGCAGAGTGCGGCTCAAGACGCAGCAGTCCCGGAGGATTGGGAAACATTGGACGTGGATTAGGCTTAGCGAAACCCTTGCCGCGAAGCAACTCAAGAAATTCTTGGGCATGCCGCCGGCCCATCTCCGCGTCGTCCTCGCCTTCATTCGGGCGATAGCCAAAATAGCGCCAACCGTCGATGACCTGCTCGGGGGAACCGCGGCTGATTCCCAACTGCAGTCGGCCCCCAGAGATTAGATCCGCAGCCCCGGCGTCCTCCGCCATGTAGTGAGGATTCTCATACCGCATGTCGATCACCGCGGTGCCAATTTCAATCTTTCGCGTTTTCGCACCAACCGCCGCGAGTAGTGGAAACGGCGACGCTAGCTGCTGCGCGAAGTGATGAACCCGGAAGTAGGCTCCGTCCATTCCCAGGCGCTCGGCTTCCACGGCGAGGTCAATGGACTGCAGGAGCGCGTCGGCCGCTGACTGCGCTCGTGACTGTGGTGAAGGTGTCCAATGACCGAATGAGAGGAAGCCAATTTTCTTCATGCAATATAAGTCTCCCATATCGCGGATACGGCTGTGCAGCGTTTCTTAAGCGACGAGGTTAAAGTGCGTTGGACGCAGCCATCTAAAGGTCTAGCGTTGGAACGTTGATAGGCCGCTATCGCGTCGTCGTCGGGCCTGGCGTCTTCACTCTAGGATCGCCCGCGTGAAAGAGGGGAAATATCAGGCGATTGACCTACTGAGGATGCCGGAAAACCCTCCGCCATGCACTCAGCAGATGAATTCCGGTGTTACCAGAACGGACGCTTGCTTTTTCTTCATTGCCTATCGACGTTAACGTAGTAGAGATCCGTGGCCACGTCGAAGTCGTCCTTCTTGAGCAATGTCGGCATTGCCTGCCATTCCGTAGTAGGCCGAATGATCTGCCAGTTGTCCTTCTTGCCCACCCGCACCGGCATGGCAAAGCCCGGTTCATCCACCTTCCAGCGGTAAGAGACGCTCCCTTTTGCCTCGTCAAACTTTAGCTGCAGAACCGGAATCGCCGCATGGCGAAGATATTGGTTGAAGATCGGTGTAAGGTCTGTTCCCGTCTGCTGGTTAAAAAATTGCACGACGTCCTCAGTCATGATGTTTTTGTATTTGAAATGCTGGAAGTAATCGTGGATCAGCTTGAACCACCGGGGATCGTCGTTGACCACGCTGCGCAGCGTGTTGAGGAAGAGCGAACTCTTGGGGTATTGGTCTCCCGGCGGAGTGGCATCGACATCGTGTGGCGAAATGATAGGCCGTTCATTCTTAATATGCGGCTGCGCGGCATTGATGTACGTCAAGGCATCGGCCTTGCCCCACCTGTATTCGACGTACAGGGATTCAAGATAGTTCGTCCAACCCTCGTGAATCCACATATCGGAGCGGTCGGCGGCGCTGACCGCGTTACCGAACCATTCGTGGCCGCTTTCGTGGATGATGATGAAGTCGAACCTCTGGCCTATTTCATTCCCACGCCCGAGATATCCGTTGGCAAAGCGATTGCCGTAGGTAACGGCGGTCTGGTGCTCCATGCCGGAATAAGGCACCTGGATCAATTTGTAACCGTCCTTCTTAAAGGGGTACTCACCGAAATAATGCGTGTAAGCCTCGATCATGCCCTTAGCTTGCACAAATTGCTTTTTGGCTTTTTCCAGATCTTCCGGCAGCACGTAGAAATCGAGGGGCAAGTTTCCATAGCGATCGCTGAAGTGCACATAGTTGCCGACATTCAGCGACACATCGTAATTGTTGATGGGATAGTGGACAAACCAATCCCAGCGAGTGTAGCCGTCGCCCAGGTCGGTTTTGCCCATGAACTTTCCGTTTGAGACGTCGACGAGATTGTTCGGAATCGACACGCTGATCCGCATGTTCTGTACTTCTTCACGCCACTGATCCTTATTCGGCCACCACATGCTGGCTCCAACTTCTTCGCACGCTGTGTAGACCCACGGGCGGCCGGCTGGATCTTTGTCGAATACGAAGCTGCCGAACCTCCCGATGGGAACGGGATAACCGGAGTAGTAGAAATCAATCGAGTAAACCCGCCCCTCGCGAAGAGTCTCTGGAAAATCAATGAACACGGAATTCTCTTCGCGCTGATACTTCAGTGGGGTGGAACCCAGCAGAATCTTGTCAACGGCGAGCAGGTGGTTGAGGTCGATCTGAACGCGCGTGCCGTCCTTGAGCATGCGGAAGCGAATCGTATTCTTGCCGCTCAAAAACTTCTTGTCGGGATCGACCCGCACATCAAGATGGTAGTAGAGCAGCTTGTTGTTGGCGCGGTAAGGCCCCCAACCACCGCGCAAAACATCGTCGCGCGTAGGAGTCGGCTCAGCCTGCGGCGTGGACGTCTGTCCAGCCGACTGGGTTGGGGACGACTGAGAACCGGTCGTCAAAATCTCGTTTGCTTGAGCAGCAGACGAACTTTGGACTGCGGCCGACGCGAGCGCCTGACAAAAAATCAAGACACAGAGAAAGTAGTGAGGACAAACGAAACGGGACGTGGACCATCTCATAGTGGTGGTTCGAAATCTTCTTTGCAAACTAACAGGTCGCGGCTGCGGACCAATTATTGCATACAGTATCCCGGCTTCGTTCCATGCAGTTCCCGAAGCTCCGCGTCGGGGCGCCGCAGTGATAACAGAACTCCCAGCCTGGGCTTTGCAGATGAAGCTAAAGAATGTTTACTGCGCGAGCCGCCAGCAGAGCCACGGTGGTCAGGGAGATGAGCGATTGAATCATCATGAGTACTTTGGCCCACCCGGACAAGACGGGACAGTCCGTTGGCGAAAAAGCGGTACTGGTATTGAAAGCGAGAAAAAGGTAATCCACAAAACCCGGACTCCAGCATTGCTCTCCCATCTCACGCTTGGCTTGCTGATCGAGAGTCATCTGCGGAAAAAGGAACGCTCCGTCGGTATGTACGCCACGCAACTCACGCTCGCGCGGGCCACCCGCATCCAAACGCCAGTACCACGCAGCGAAGACCAGAATGTTCGTAATCCATAACGCAGCCGCGGAACGCAACAGATCCTTGGGAGACTGTCGATGAGATGGTAGAGCCGCGACCAGCAGTCCAAGCGACCAGATCATGTCGAGAGTCACGATGGAGCTCAGCACATAGCCCAGAGTCTTATTGAGGTTATCTTTACCGCGCTGGCGAGCCCATGCTGTGGGAATCAGAAGCACTCCGACAATAACCAGGATCAACCAGTCCGGGCCCGCTGACAGAGACTCGGGCAGAGAAAGCCGCAATCCGCCCACGGCAAGCAGGGCAAGCATTACCGGCCACCGCGGCTCCAAATATTTCGAAGTTTTTGGCATCGTACTCCCTGGCGCAACGCCGACTTGAGAACAGCAATTCAGCGTCGTTCTTCAGAAGATTGTCGCATGGTGCGCACGGAAACAGTTGCTCACGCATGTTGGTCACGCTTGATTGTCGTGGAATGTTGTGGGAAAAATTTGTCCGGACGCCGTTAAGTCCTTGATTTTGTTGGCGCCCCCGACGGGATTTGAACCCGTGTTACCGTCGTGAAAGCGGGATGGGGTGTCCGAACCCTCTGCGGGGATTTTGGGACACTTTCCTGAGCCCATTGGAGCGTAATGGTCGGTGCCCAGTCTGCTGCCCTATGCCAATTTACGAGGATTCGAGGTTGCGAAGTAAGCCGGACCGTTGCGGCGAGCTTACATCGAACTTGGCGGCGCTTGTGGAGCCGCACGGCGTGCACGAAGCTTCTTTTGAACCTCCGCCAGATACTGCCTTGCCTGCTCGCGCGTCCTGATCGAACGAAACCGGTCCAGAATGACCGCCTTTTGCCCGGGTGACATTTCAAGATCCTGATGCAGTGCCGAATGGAGGATTCCCGGTAATGTGCCCTGATTGACCGTCTCATTCGGTCTGGAGGCAACCATCGTGCTCAAGTCTGGAACCATCATTTTCATCACTACTGCCGGCTGCGCTCCAACGGCTGCCGGCGAAGGCAGCATGGTGGGAGCGTCCGTCCTTGGCGCATTCAGAGAGAGCAGCGCATCGAACCGATTAGCCTTTGCATCGCGTTGGGTCAGAGAATTGACCCCGAAGAAAGTCTCGATCGTCGCGGGTATCGAAGCATGGTCATACAGTCGGTGATCAATCACATTTTTCGGGACCAACGGCGAGATGACGATCGCCGGAACACGAGGTCCATACTGTTCGAACGTAAAACCGAACTGACTGTGCTTGTCCTGTGGCGTTGTATCCCCTGGCGCCACCGCACTTTGTGGAATGGCATGATCGTAAAACCCGCCGTGCTCATCCCAAGTGATGATCAAAACGCTGCTATTCCAATGCGGAGAGTTACGGATGGCTTCGAAGGTTTCCTTGATTAATCCCTCGCCCAGAGTGATGTCGGTGAGGGGATGCTGCGAAGTACTGTTCTTGTATTCGTTCAGGACGTCATAGCTCGGCTCGATGAAAACATAGCTGTACGGATAAGTAGGATAGCCAAGATCGCTCGCGAGATTGCTGTAGTGCCGGATATCAAAGAGGCTGATGCCATTCAGTGCAGCAACCATCGGAAAATCGTCGCCGGCATATAGGCGCCACGACACGCCCTTCTTCTTCAACGCATCGAAGATGGTTCCCGCCTTGAATTGAAAGCCGGCGATTGTTTCCCATTCAGCGATTTCTTCGGTAGTCGGACTGTGGTCAAGTCCACCCGATGAGGCGGCATGAACAAACATCCGGTTCGGCCAAGTGGGACCAGGCAGAGATGCGTGCCAGTTGTCGCAAACGGCAAACTCCTGGGCCAAGGCAACCAAGACTGGAAGCTGCCCGGGAGCAAAACACTGCATGACCTCACCCGGGTCCGCGGCGCCGCCACTCGCCACGTATGAGGCGACGAAGCCGGTGTTGTTGATGGCAGGATACGCACCGCCGGCTGGGTATGTAGCTCCCGATCCGCAGAGTTGCTCCAGTACATTGTTAAATTCGTGTCCAGGGTCGACCGGCATCACGTTGTCGGCGCTTGCCCGTACTTGGTACATGCTGCCGTTGAAGTTGTTGACCTCGCTTCCAGACAGTCCATTGATCTGTGTTGGATCGCTGTTCGCTGCATCTCGTCCTGTTATGGCCGAGAAACCAAGCATGTGATCAAATGCTCGGTTTTCGAGGATGAGAACAAATACGTGTTCAATTAAGGTAGCCATTTCCAGTCGACAGCGTCGAGGCGCGCCGCTCCATGGGAGGAAGTCCCAGAAATTCGCCATTTCTGGGCGCACGGCGTTAAGAGCGCGTAAACGAGTATAAGGGAGAAAGTATGGTTCGCAGTGTGCGCAATATCTCAGAGCTGGGGTAGAATTCGGTGGTTTTCGTTGAGAGGTCATGAACTCGTGATTTTCTGTCTCGCAGCTATTCTGGTTTGGTTTCCGCTCACCGCAAAAGACATGCCCGCGCGGCCAAAAATCACTGGTATCGCGCATGTCCGCGTCTATTCCGTTGATCTAGACAAGTCGCGAAAGTTTTATAGCAAGATCATCGGGCTCGCCCCGGGCACTGCTGGATGCGCTGGCCTGACGCAGTCATGTTTTGCCGTAAACGACCACCAGCAGATCGAAATTATTCCCGCAAACACTCCGGCCAACTCCAATTTTCTTGCCCAAGTGGCATTTGCAACCAATGATGTCGGCGAAATGCGACGTTATCTTATCGCGCATGGCATTGTCGCAGGCGAAATCTCCAAAGATGCGAATGGCTCAAAGCATTTCGAGCTTCTCGATCCCGAGGGTCACCCCATCGCCTTTGTGCAGCAGCCAGCGATGACTGTTTTCAAGCCATCGGCCGACCAGTTGAGCACCCGTCTTTTTCACGCTGGTTTTGTAGTCCGCGATAGTGGTGTAGAAGATCGCTTCTACCGCGGCTTGCTGGGTTTCCGGATGTATTGGCACGGCGGATTCAAAGAGTCGGATACGGATTGGGAAGAAATTCAGGTTCCCGATGGCAGCGACTGGATCGAATATATGCTCAATATTCCAGCCTCGGCAGACCACAAGGAACTCGGTGTGCAGAATCACTTTTCCTTGGGCGTCCGTAGTTCAAAAACTGCCATCGAACTCATCCATGCCCGCGGTCTAAAGAACACTGATGAACCCGAAATCGGCCGCGACGGCAAGTGGGCTGTCGATATCTACGATCCGGACGCCACGCGGGTCGAATTCATGGAATTCGGACCCGCGCAAGAACCGTGCTGCAACCCATACACAGCACCACACCCGAAGCCGTGAGAGATCACTGCTCTCCTCATCATCTTGCCGCAACCGGTCGCAAAGGACTGCCTATTAGGTCCCGTGGGCGATTCGCCGTTGCCAGGCTTGGGATAGCCTTCGATGAGAGCGTTAGGAGGAATTGGCTCCGGGCCGGAATCGCTTTCGTCCGAGAAAGCGCCCAGCTTTACGGACACTTTCGCGCGGGTTCCTGCCACAACCTGATAGGGGATACCAATGGTCTGGTCGTGAAAGGTCCCGGCCCCGAAGTCCGCATGGAGCGTTACGGTGCTTTCCGATGAAGTTGATGTCAGTTGCGGAATTGGGATCGACCGGTGCGCCGGATATATCGGTATTCCGAAAACTGGTGGAGGGGAAGGGTACGAATCCATTCAGACTCGTAAGCTGGCCAACGATCATTCCACTGCAGGTTCCGGCTTGAGAAAATGCGCCACCGCAAAGCAAAACCACTGCGACGATGGCGAGGACGAAACTTCGATTCAGATGGTGTCTCACAGGTCTTCTTCACAGGCTGCTAGAGCAGCGATCGTGAATTGATGTTTGCGTACCCGGGATTGGGATCGCAAGAATGAAGAGAGAAGAGATGGCGGGCACCAACGACGAGAAAAACCCGGTTCCAATGCGAGTGTCAGCGCATGATCGAGCAGTCTACCATCGCAAACCCAGGCACTGTGGTTTGCTATTCACTTCCCAATACCATACATATAAGACAACAACGGGACGAACCGCGGGAGCGGCGTCAATCAATGAGATTCACAAAAACTGTGCGACGACGAATGAAAGGCGTGCTCATTCTCGGATTGTGGGGAGCATGCGTGTCATGGGCCGCCGCGTCCGATGAGCCTCCTGCCGGGGCTTTCCGCGTGCTTCCAGCGGCGGCAAAAGAAGCGCCGGCCATTACGCCTTATCTGGAGTATCAGACCGAGATGGCATGGCGGCAGGACGACGAGCGTCGCAAAGAGTGGCGCGGCATCGGAACCGAGCAGGATTTGCAGGCTGTGCAGCGACGCATGGAAGAGAATCTGCTCGCGATGTTAGGCGGCCTTCCGAGCGAAAGAACCCCTCTGCATCCCCACATCACGGGGAAGGTTCAGATGGATGGGTTTCGAATCGAGAAGCTGATTTTTGAAAGCTTACCCGGAGTCTATGTTTCCGCGCTGGTCTATGTTCCAGAGGGTGGCAACGGGAAGCATCCTGCCATCCTTGTGCCGGCGGGCCATGCCGCAAATGGAAAAATTCACTACCAGGCTCTCTGTCAACGATTAGTACATCGGGGATACGTCGTAATCTCCTGGGATCCGGTAGGGCAGGGCGAGCGCAGCCAATTCTGGGACGCAAAAGCTGGCAAGAGCCGCTACAACCTGATCTGTGCCGAGCATGCGGTGCTGGGCAACCTGGCATATCTTGCGGGGACAAACCTGGCGAGATGGGAGATCTGGGACGGGATTCGCGCCGTAGACTATCTTTTGACGCGGCCTGAAGTCGATCCGGAGCGCATCAGCATCACCGGCACGAGCGGCGGTGGATTTCAGGCGGCGCACATCGCCGCCCTGGATCGTCGCATTAAAGTTGCAGCTGTTTCCTGCTACATCACTTCGTTACCCATGCGCATGTACAACCGCATTTTCCAGGATCCGGACAGCGACCCTGAGCAGGATCTCTACGGACTGATCTCAAATCATGTGGACAATGCCGGGCTCCTGCTGATGATGTATCCACGCCCAGTGTTTGTGGCGGCTGGAGTGCTCGACTTTTTCCCGATCGAGGGCGCGCGTAAAACAGTCCGCGAAGTCACCGAGCTCTACGCAAAGTTCAACCACGCGGACCGCGTCGGAATGGCGGAGGGATACCATGCTCACGAGTTTTCGCTCGAGAATCAGGAAGCAGCGATTGATTTCCTGGATCACTTCAATGGTTTGCCCGAGCGGCGAGGTTTGCCACCGGTGAAAGAACTCGACGAAAGAACGCTGCAGTGTACGCGCACCGGCCAGGTCATGCTCGACTTTGAGGATGCGCGGTCGCTGATGGACGTGATCCGCGAGTACTACACAGAGCGTAAGAACCTGCCCGCCAAGACTCTCAAACAACTTTATTATTCCGATCTCTACCCGCGAATCAACTCGTGGTTTGTCGCTGAATTTCAGGGAGAGATTCCGGGGCGGCAAGAAATCCGATGGGAAGCTCGTGGAAGTTCGCAGTTTGAAGGAGTCACCATCGACAAGTATGTGCTTCACCACAGCACGTATCTGGAGTTGCCCCTTCTATATCTCCACAAGGCGGATGGAGTGCAGCGTCCGGTACTGTTGTGGCTGGGGAAAAACGGGAAAGCTACCGCGCAGGACTGGACGAGCCTGACGAAATATTTGGAGGCCGGCTATGACGTCGTTTCCGTCGATCCGCGTGGGTTGGGCGAAACGCGAATGCGGTACAAGGCGGCGTCGCCTGATGATCCGGCGTTGGCGCAATTGGACTTCGATCGCGCCTACATAAGTCCAGTTTCCGGGGTTCTGGCCGATTATGTCTACAATTCGATTTTGACCGGCAGACCCTATTTTCTCCAGATGATTGAAGACCTTGAAATTGCGACTCGCTTTTTCAAAGCACAAGTAAATCTTCAACCCGAGTTTGCGATTGCCGGTGCGAATGGCACTTTCACGCTGGCCCGCGCGATTTCCGAAACGCTACCGAATGTCAGGCTGCTCTCGGAACCGGACGGACAAGTCATCCAGTGGTCCGAATTGGTGAACCAGAAGTCCGAGTTATGGCCGATCGAGTATCTGCTCCCGAGCGGGGCATACATTCATTAAGAGGGCAGTTCAGTGTTCGCTGCCGACCAGCTTAATCAGACCGAAATGCTCGGGCACGTGAAACGTTTTGCTCATGGGCGGCTGCCAGGTTATTTCGTGAAGGTGCTCAGGAGGTCCCTGGCTGCGGAACAAGTTTAAGCGCAACGTGTTTCCGGGCGCCGGAGGCCGCACATCAATTGCTGCCATCGGGATTCGCATGGCGGCATACCAGACTTGCTTCTGCGGATCGATCCTGGCGGCCGCTTCGAATCCTGAGTTCCACGTCCAACCATCCTCGTGATGAGGATTGTGCAGGTCCACATCAAGGTCGATCCATTCGCCCTGAGGCGAAACTTCGAATTCCTTGTAATGCTTTATGTCCGCGAAGTCCGAACCGATAAACGCTTCCGCTACGTCCCAATTCCAAAGCTGGTTGGTTTCCTGGTGAGTATTCGGTTCCGGCTTGAGGTGTAGTTGCTCGTACGGGCAAATGAATAAGAAATAGAGGTTATCTTTTGTCCAGCGCGAGCGCACTTCCGTGCGATATCGAGGGACCGCCTTTCCAAACGAGTCTTTCTCCATGTAGACGGGACGTGCGGCGCTCCAGAAGGGCAAAGCCGGATCGAGTTGCAGCGGCACGTCTTGTTTCGCGAAGGTGGTCTCGAATACGGCTTGCCCCGCGGCGAGCACGGAGACGCAGCCGAGCAGCAGAACAACCAGGGTTTTAGCGAAGCCATTCATCCAAATGCTCCTGTACGAAGGCGTCATCCTGTAAATGCGGATACGACTTGCACACTCGGTCGATTTCTTCTATCTGGCCCGGGGAGAGTTCCTCATGCGGATCAAGACACCATCGTCCTTCGAGCAGACCCTGGCGTCGCAGGATCTCGTGAATGCCGGGAATGCATCCGTGAAACTGGTGTGCCGGATCGAAGATCGCCGCATTCGCGTCGGTAATCTGCTGGGCGAGCGTGAGTTGCTCACTGGGGATAGCGACGGAACTTTGTTTCGCCAGGGCGAGGTGGGAAACCGCTGTCTCCGTCCATACAGCCCAATGCCCCAGCAAGCCGCCGACGATCCGAATTCGCTGTTCCCCGAACACAAACGTCGTCAACAGGTCGTTCAGAATGTTGTCGTCATTTCCGGTATAGAGCGCAACCTCGTGCGCCCGACCGGATTCAGCCAGCGCGCGCACGACGTCGATGGTTTGATACCGATTGAAAGGAGCGATCTTGATCGCGACCACATTGTCGATCTCGATGAACTCACGCCAGAACTCATAAGGTAATACGCGCCCTCCGACCGCGGGCTGCAGGTAAAATCCCACGACTGGAATCACGGAAGCGATGGCTCGAGCATGTTCCAGAAGTTCCGGAATGGTCGAATTCTTCAGAGCGGCCAAACTCAGCAGCACAGCGTCGTAGCCTAAGTCTTTGGCGAGTTGCGACTCGGCTATGGCTTGACCGCGCTTTCCGCAAACGCCGGCGATCTTGACGATGTCATGTCCGCGAATTGCTTCCAAGGCGAGGCTCAGGACCGGTTTCAGCAGTCCGAATTTCGGGTCGCGAATTGCGAACTGGGTGGTGTGCACGCCGACGGCAATGCCGCCTGCACCAGCCGCCAGATAATATCGGATTAGAGCGCGTTGTCGGCGCTCGTCCAACTTGCGATTGCAATTGAGGGCAAGAGGATGGGCGGGAATCACAAGCCCGGAGAGAAGTTTTTCTCGGAGCTTCATCAGCGGCCCCATCAGAATTTCCCGTCCCGCGTCTGGAAGTGCGTGGGCTTGTTCAACATCGCGCCACCTTGGCGAATCCAATCCGCAATCCATTCAATCATTTCTGCGGGGGTCGCTGTGGGACACCCAAAAAGCTCATGAGCCTTGGTGGCGTTGCTGAGCAGGGCGCTCGAACCCTCGTCGCCAGGGAGGAATATCGGTTCGATCCCAAAGTGGCGGCCAAACTCCGTCGCGAGGTCGCGAACGGAGAGAGTTTCGGGCCCGGTGATATTCAACACAAAGGGCGGCGACTGACAGTATGGGAACGAGCGCAGGCACGCGGAGTTGGCGTCGCGTTGCCAGATCACGTTCACATAAGGCATGCTCAGAGAAATGGGACGCCGCTCGAATACGGCTCGACCAATATCCAGCAGAACGCCGTAACGAAGTTCGACGGCATAGTTCAGGCGCAGAATAGTCACGCGCGTCCCCCATCGCATCGAGCCATTCTCGAACATGCGCTCGCGCCCAAGCGCCGACTGTGCATACTCACCGACGGGGCCGAGCGGAGTGGATTCCACGGCTCCGCCCTCCGAGATGGAACGCAACGGATATACATTCCCCGTCGAGAACGCCACGATGCGGGACATGCGATACCGTTCCGCTATCAGGCCCGGCAAAAGAGTATTCACTGACCAGGTCAAGTGTTCCGCGCCGGCGGTTTCGAATTTCCGGGCGGCCATGAAGATGACATTGGGAATCTCTGGAAGGCGCAGCAATGCGCCTGGTTCCAGTAGATCGCACGCGATGGTCTCAATTCCTTGCGCTGCCAGATCCGCGGGCAGGCTGGCGTTGCTGAAACGAGCGACGGCGATAATACGATGCCGTGTTCCCGCCAGATCCATGGCGCGGCGCGCGAGTCGCGCCAGACTCGGTCCCATCTTGCCACCGACGCCGAGGATTAACAGGTCACCACTCAAGGCCGACATCGCTGCAGCATCAGCATCCGTGGGCCTTGAGAGGCGCTCTTCGAGTTCAGGGACATTGTTGATGTTCGTCATTAGCCCAGCTCAAAACCTGCGATCGCGTATATCATTTCTTCCTTCGCGCGCAGCTCTTTTCCCCGGAACATGCGGTGCAGGTGCCGAGACGGAGTGAATGCGAGATCCCGCGCAATGGTGGCAGCGGCGACGTTCTTTGGCAGAAGATCCCATGACCAGCCCTGGGACGGTTCGGCATGCAGCGCGCGGGCTATAAGAGCACGGGCGGTTTCAGGCGTGTCGCAGACGGATGGCCCCAGGTGGCGCGTCTGGCGGCCGGGACGCGTCAACAAGTATGAGCCCTCGATAAAGACGGAGGGCTGACCGCGTTGCGAGAGTCTTTCCAACAGTTCCGAACGATCTGCTCCAAATGAGCGACGGTCTGCCATCTGCCAATTCTCTGCCGGGAGCGTATCAACCAGGCGCGTGGTTGCCTGAAGGATTGCTTGGATGCTGGCCGCGACCAACGCTCCACCGCTTGTTCGAAACGAAAGCCCATTTTTTCGTAGAGAGGCCGGCCTTGATCGGTGGCGTCGAGCTTCACGGTTTCGATCCCCATTTCATCGGCTTGCGTCAGCGCTTGCGTCAGCAAACGCCGCGCAAACCCCCGCCCTCGATTGGAAACACGCGTTAACACCATGCCGATCCAGGCCAGGCGCTGGCCGTAACATAAAAGAGTAGTCGTCGCTGCCAACTGGCCATCTGCTTCGATTGCCAGGCAGCCTTGCGGAGCCAGGTCAATCAGCATGCGCCAGTCTTCACTGGTTTGATTCCAGCCCGCTTCCTCCGATAGTCCAATCGCGGCCGGAATGTCGCTCGCAACCAACCTGCGCAGGATTGCGCCGGGGCCATCGCTCATAGCTCAAAATTCTCCCGAAACCAGCGTGTAAAGTGAGGCAGCGCAACGTTGGCGTCGGCGATTTCCGGATGCCATTTCTTCTCCCATTCGAAGGATACGAAGCGGTCGAACCGAAGTTGTTGCAGCGCGGTTCGAACCTCGGCCAACGGGAAATTTCCGTCGCCTGTAAGAACAGGCTTCCAGCTGCCGTGGTTTTGAAACAGGTCTTTGAGATGCACGTGGCGAATGCTCGCGCCCAGGTGAGATGCGCTCTCCTCGTGGTCGCTCCCCGGACTCGAGGAAACAGTTTGCCGGATCCCAGACGACTCCGAGCCCGGACAGCTTGGCTTCCGCGAGAATTTCCGCGGTCTCAGACCCGCCCGCAAAGTCGCCGTGAGTTTCGAGCCAGACTTCAATCCCGCTAGGGGCGATACGGTCGGAAAGCTCGCGGATCGAATCCGCAATCCACCTGCGGGTCGAGGACCGGTCGGCGCCCGGTTGAATTGTGTCTCCGAAAACTCGGATACTGGGAGCACCCAACGAAGCGGCCAACTCGGCCATGCGCTCGCCTTCTGTGAGCCACTGCGCGCGCTCCTGCGCATGGGGTGAATGGAATCGACAGCTCGTGTCCAAACAGGAAATGACCAAGCCGTGATCCGATAATGCATGTTTCGTGGAGGCCAGCTGCTTTCCGCTAAAAGAAGGCAATTTCCAAAGCGAGTCTTCGTTCTCCACAAATCGCAATTCGATGCCGTCATAACCCGCCGCCGAAGCGATCGCAATGATCTGCGACAGCGTCCAATCTGGACAGGCAAGCGTGGAGAAGGACAATTTCATGATCACGTCATCCGGTCGAGCATGGCGGTGGTTACGCGGTTTTCAACTCCATGCCCTTTGAAGAATCTTTCCAGGTCATCCATCACGACGTCCGCCATGTCAAGCCGGACGCGGCGGTTGCTGGCCGCGATGTGGGGGGTGACGATGGCTCCCGGAAGCGTGCGTAAGGCGTGCCCGATGGGAAGTGGCTCCAAGGGATCAGTAACGTCAAGAGCGCAGCGAAGCCTGCCGCGTCGGACTTCATTCGTCAGCGCTGCCAGGTCGACCAGACCTCCGCGAGCGATATTGATTACGGCGGCGCCGTTCGGCAGCCGCGCAAGACGATCCCGGTTCAGAATCCCGCGCGTTTCATCGGTCAATGCCGCGGTCAGTACAAGCAGATGCGCGCGGCGTAATAGGGATGGCAGGTCAGAGAATCGAACAGGATATTGTTTCGCCAAAGATTTAGGTGCATAGGGGTCGTAGACGAGCCAATCGCAATTGGAAGCCACGCATAAGGTCCACCAACGCGCGACCGATTCGTCCGAAACCGAGCATGGCAACTTCGCGACCGATCATTGATTCAGTGGAACCATGCAAGTGCAGGTCCTCGTAAATGCGATTGGACCGCTTGCGGATCTTGCCCCGATAAAAATCCAGATTTCGCGCGCTATATATGAGTAATGCGGCACCGAGTTCCGCGGTAGCGCGAGCCATTGGTACAGGCGCAGCCGTGATCGTCAATTCACGGAAAAGAGAAAGAGCGAATCGCGATTTCACTTCTCCGCCGCAGTGAGCGATGACTCGCAGTTTGGGCGCCAGGCAAGGCAAGTCCCGGAAAAGTGGGGAGAGTCCCAGGTGGTGACAAGAGCTTCCGCTGTTTCAGTGTGCGTCTGAGCGCGGGGGTTAGGGTGCGAGCCCCATCCCGGTTCCAGCGAAACAGGCGCGACAATCGCCCGTAGCTGCGGAGGCGGAAAAAAAGGACGCGAACAAGTCCTTCCCGGCGCAGACGAGCGAGTCGCGGACGCGGCATGCCGCACAGTCTAACATCGGTTTGCGATTCATTTCGTATAGCGTCTATTAACTTCTCTTTTCTCCGCGAACAAAGTATAAGAACTGGGGCGGAGCGTCGAGATGAGCACCGTAAACTCGGTGGATTATGCGGTCATTGCCTTATACGCTCTGCTGATGGTACTGGTGGGGATTTATGTAGTGCGCTTCAATCGCGGCGCAGCGGAATACTTTCGCGGAGGAAGCCGTGTTCCCTGGTTGGTAGCTGGCCTGAGTTGCTTCATGTCGGGCTTCAGTGCGTGGACGTTTACCGGTGCAGCCGGGCGTTGCCTACCGCGCGGGAATCGCGGCCACAGGACTATATATTGGCAATGCGCTGAGCTTCCTGTTGGGGTATTTCGTATTCGCCAAACTCTGGCGGCGGAGCCGGATTACCATCGGTGATGGAATATTTAACCGGCCGCTTCAATCAGGCCACTCACCAGACTTTCTCGTGGACTACGATTGCGTTTCAGCTTTTTACCAGCGCCAGTACGTTGTATGGCCTGAGCCTGTTCGTGTCTTCGGCATGTGGATTTCCCGTAGCCTGGACGATCGTTGGGGCGGGCGCGCTTATTGTCTTCTATTGCGTTTTGGGTGGCCTTTGGGCAGTGGTGGTCAGCGATTTTTTGCAGGCGTCGATTCTAATGCCGTTTTGCCTGGTGCTCGGCATCCTCTCGCTCGCGCGGGTGGGCGGAGTGACTGGCCTGATCCATTCGCTGCCCCCGGAGATGAAGACGCTGCACGTTTCCGGAGAATTTGGATGGATCTATCTCGTGTCATGGACCATCATGGTTTCCTTTGGATACAACACCAGCGCAATGGCGCAACGTTATTTCAGCGTCGACAACGAGCGGTCGGCCCGCAAAGTGGCTTTGCTGTGTTGCGGACTATTTTTCGTAGGCGCGTTCCTGTGGTTTATTCCGCCCATGGCGATGCGCGTGGTTTATCCCGACCTGCGAACGGTTTGGCCGTCGCTGGCTAATCCCAGCGAGGGTGCATATGCGGTTGCCAGCCTGACCTTGCTGCCCCATGGTCTGATTGGCGTGATGCTGGCGGCAATGTTCAGCGCTACCATGGCCAACTTGTCCGCGCAGTTCAATCTCAAGTCGGCGATTGTATCCAAAGACTTGTATCAGGCATTGCTCCGAAAGAACGCAGGAGACCGTGAGTTATTGATCGCAGGATG
Organism: uncultured Acidobacteriaceae bacterium; assembly: GCA_963846245.1. Taxonomy (GTDB): domain Bacteria; phylum Acidobacteriota; class Terriglobia; order Terriglobales; family Acidobacteriaceae; genus Sulfotelmatobacter. Next base: position 791,462 of record CAWJVI010000004.1, read on the forward strand.
GGTAAGTACATTCTTCATCGGCGGAGCGACTACGGTGATCGCCGCCGTTATGGCGGGCAGCGGGCAGAGCGTATTCCAGATCATGCTGACGTTTAATACTCTCATGTCATTGGCTTACGGGCCGCCGGCCTTGCTGGGTCTGGCCGTGCGCCGGACACCACCATGGTCGGGTCTGGCTTCCTTCGCTGTCGGACTTGTTCTTGGAATTCTGGGCGCATTCCATTTTCACTGGACGCTGACGCAGCAGGTGGTTTATATCATCCCAGCATCTTTCGGGACTTTTTTCTTGAGCATGCTCTTCGATCGGGGAGATACGCCAGCCCGGGCGCAACTTTTCAAGAATCTGAATACCCCGATCGACGTTGCCAGGGAATTGAAGGACTCTCCGGATTTCACCGTGCCCGTGTTTCGCTTTCTAAGCCGGACCATATCGTGCATTGGATTGTTGAGCCTGTTGCTGCTGTTCTCCGCTCCGGCGGGTCAGAGAGGGACGGTGTTGTTATTTGCCGGTCTTACTTTGTCCGTGGGAGGCTCTTTGTATCTCGTGCGAGGCCAAGAGAATGCAATTGAAGAATCTACGAGCGGCGGCACCATGACGCCGGGATCGGGGCATGAATAGCAGCTCTCAATTCTTATGATCCGGCTGGGGCTCATTGGCTGCGGAGAACACTCAGAGAGCGGACACGCTATTCCGTTGGCCCGGTACCGGGCGGCGCATCCGGGCGAAATTGAATTGACCGCAGCCTGCGATCTCAACCTCGAGCGGGCGCAGTTGTTTTGCCGGCAGTACGGTTTCATTCACGCGTACCGGGACGTTGATGACATGCTGGCGCAGAGCAAACTGGATGGCTGCATAGCGGTCGTGCCGGTGACGAAGATTTCTGAGCTTGGCATCAAGCTGCTGGGTTTAGGGATTCCCTGCGTAGTGGAAAAGCCGCTGGGCGCCTCGCTTTCAGAGGCGAGGGCCCTACTCGATGCGGCCCGGGCAACCCGCACGATGAACATGGTGTCCGTGAACCGACGCTTCATGCCGTTTCTTAACCGTGCTCTGGAATGGACCCACCATGCCGGACCGCTTCGCTATGTGCGTTGCACCCTGACACGGCATGCGCGTCGCGAGCCTGAATTTCTCTGGGCCACCGCGGTTCACGCCGTTGATGCACTACGCCACATCGCGGGTGAGGTTGCCGACGCAAAGATCCGCGTGCTCGGAAATGCTGGAAGATTCACGGATTGGTATGCGATCGATCTTACGTTCGAGAATGGTGTTTCCGGCCGCCTCGACGTTCTGCCGACAGCTGGAATGCTCGAAGAAACCTACGAACTGATTGGCGAAGGCTTTCGCGCGTCGGTCACTTGTCCTTTCGGACCTGAGCGGGGGTTGCGCTGCTTTCGCGAAAATCGGCTAGTATTGGCGGAAGCTGGCTCCGAGAACATCCCAGAAGATGTGCTAAACGGATGCTATGACGAAGCCTCGGAATTCATCCGGGCCCTGACGACTACGAGAGCTGCGCGTCCTTCCATTGAAGAGGTGTTCCCTTCCGTGGAACTGTGCCTGAGGATGGCCAAGGCCCTGGAAGAGAATGCCAGCAATAACCTTCCCGCGAGAACCTGATTGCAGTTCCGGAAGCGGACCAACAGTCGGGAACTGAGATCCCAGAAACGGAATGCTTGCGTTTCATTTCGCATGGCTCTTCATTTGCTGATCTTTATTTACTTTTCGCGTCGAAGTGTGATAATGCTCGGCGGTACCCGCGCTCTACAATGGGAGGATCACCATGAGGTCCGTGACGCGCTTCGCCTTGTTTCTTCTCGTGCTTTCAGCAGTGGGAAGCTTCCATTTCCTGTTCGCGCAAGGAACGGACTTGGGCACAATCCGAGGCACCGTAAAGGACGCAAGCGGCGCTGTCATTGCCGACGCGAAAGTGACCGTCACCGACCTCGATACCAACACCTCGCGGGAAACCAAATCGAACGGAGCGGGCGATTTTGAGCTCTTCGGCCTGAAGTCCGGGCGCTACAAAGTCTCAGCCACTGCCGCCGGAATGAGCACCGAACAGATTAATGATGTATTGGTGAACGGAAGCGCGACGGTCGGGGTTAACGTAACCTTGCGCGTCTCCGGGGCGGCGGAAAAGGTGGAGGTCTCGGCGGACGCGGTGACGATCAATACCGAGAATCCAACCATCAGTGACACCATCGATCATCAGTCCGTGATTGATCTGCCACGCGACAGTCGCGATATTTACTCCTTCTTGTACTTGAACCCGAATATCACGGGGGCGGACGAACCGGGAGATTTCAAGTTCATCGGCGGGCAAAGTTACGGTGGCAGTTTCTCAGTAGACGGGCAGCGTTCCAACGGAGGCATATTCGGTTCGCAAACCGACAGCAAGCCTTCGCTCGAAGCAGTCGACGAGCTCAATGTTCTCTCCAACAGCTTTAGCGCCGAATACGCAGGCACGGCCAACATCCGTATTACCACCAAACGTGGGCAAAATCAGTTTCACGGTTCGGCTTTCTACAACAATGCCAATTCGGCGTTAGCGGCACTTTCCCTGCAGGATCTTAACGGGATTGCCGATTTTCAGCCGAACGCATTTGCCTCGAAATATCCCACGCCCTATTTCAATATCAACGATCTCGGAGGATCCTTAGGTGGTCCTGTTAAAGGACTCAAACGTACGTGGTTCTTTGCAGCGTATGAACGGGACTACGACGTGTCACCCGTGGACATCTCGACGACAAAACTTGCTCATCCTTCGCTTTGGACAGGAAATTTTGCCGGAATGACGGACAATAGTGGGTCCACGCCAGTGTATAACGAGCCCGACGTGCCCGCTGGTGTCGTGCTTACACCACAAGAGATCGCTACCGATACGGTTAATGGCGCCGGCCAGCAGTTTTTGCAAATACCGTCGCGCCTCTTGAACCCGTCGGTTCAAAATCTAATCACCAAGTACTTTCCACACATCGGCGTAACGGCGCCTATTGATCCGACGACCGGCCGGATTCCGAGCTACCAGACGGAAGTATCTGGATGGGATACGCTGGATACAGGTTCTCTGCGGCTCGATCATGACTTCAGCGATAGAGATCACGTTTATGCCAGCTACAACACGTCAGCCGAAAGCAGCGCGACCAGTCCGGTTGTGTCCCCGTATGTGGGACTTGGTCTGACGCAAAACAATCGTCAAAACCAAACCGTGCAAGTGTCCTACACGCGTATCTTTAAGCCGACTCTCGTCAACGAGGCACGTGGTGGGTTCAACAAGCAGAATTTACTGGAACACAGCAACACCACTTTGGAAGGTTTCCTTACCAGCATAGGTTTTGACGCCGCCGATATCGCCGCTTATGGTTCGGTGGTGGGTCAATTCGCGCTCAGTACGTTCGGGCATCCCGCCGTCAGTTTCAACAACACCTTTGCTACTTTCACAAACGGCGGGCGCAATACTTATCGGCCACAAAATCAGGATCTGGTCACTTTTGGAGACACTCTGACCTGGGTACGGGGAAAGCACAATCTGCGAATGGGCGCGGATTTCGTTCGCAACCAGGCGGTGGACGGATTTGCTCTAAACCGCGGAAACCCTCGAGGCTCCATGACCTACACGGACCCGGCCGCTTGTGCCGGGGCCTGCGTTGACTCAAATGCGGACCCATTTGCAGAGTTTCTGCTGGGCCTACCCCCGAAGAGCGCGAGCTATGTATTGCAGGCACGGCCTCCCATGAATGTATATAACTGGGAGGAAGGATACTTCGCTCTGGATGACTGGAAGGTTTCATCCAAGCTCACTTTGAACATCGGCCTTCGCTATGATTTGGCGACGCCTTTTATCGAAAAAGACGATCTACTCATAAACTTCGACCCAACCCGTTCGAATCCAACGGGAAATCCGGGAGTGTTCATCATTCCCTCGACAAGAACTCTGCCTTATGTGGACACGCGGATCGTCAGCTATGGATATATCACTGCTTCACAGGCCGGCTTGGGCCGCGGTCTTGTCCATACCGACGATAACAATTTCGCTCCCCGCCTGGGTTTTGCCTACAAACTGGGGGACAAATCGGTGGTGCGCGGGGGCTGGGGCGTCTTCTATCCGACCTCCGCGGCGCAGGGAATCCGCGACGCCATCGGAACCAATCCATTTAACCAGGGAGTTACCTCGAGAACTACGCTCGAGGGATGGCCAACCGCTGCGCAGGATGGGATCAGTCCGATCACCGGTGGAACGGTACAAGGGTTTGGCAATTCTGTTACCGCGAACGCCATACCGATAAATATTCAAACACCCCGCATTCAGCAATACAACGCCACGTTTGAACGCGAGATTATTCACGATGGAACTCTGCGCGTGTCTTATCTCGGGACACACATGAGCGGCTTGATCGCAGGCAAGGACCTGGATGAACTTGCTCCGAACACGACTCCTTTTGGCACAACTCAGGGCGTCGGAACCGGGACTCCACCACCGATTTGCGATCCTACACAGGGAGACTGCGCCTACTCGACTCAGGACTTGGCTCGACTGCCCTTTCCGCTGGTGGGAGAGTTTTTGCTGACCTATGGAAACTACGGGCATGCAAATTCCAACTCCTTCCAAACCGAATTCACGCGGCGCTACAAAGGCGGCCTTATGTTGGATATGTCCTACACGTATCTCGATCAGAAGAGCACTGCGCTTGACACCGCGAACTCCAGTTTGGGGGGAATCGCGTATAACCCATTTAACCCCAACGCGGACTACGGCACGGATGGTTACATATCCAAGCACCGTTTCATCGCCTATGGAATATATGATTTGCCCATCGGACGGAAGCATCACATTGGCAGCTCGTTTTCTAAACTGGCCGATACCTTAATTGGCGGCTGGCAGACGACTTTCAATATGTTTGCCAAATCTGGACAAGGTTTCACGCCGTTCTGGGCCTGCGATGACTGCGATCCGGTAGAACCGGGGAACATCGCGGTTTCCTCGATCGATGCAGTGGGAGATTTCAACACCGAGCCCTCCTTCCGGCCAATGGTGTTGAACAACAGCATCAATACCGGGAAGAAGGGGAGTAACTCTTTCATTTGGAACGCCGGTGCGTTTGGGCTGCCATCCGTCGGAGCGGACCTGTTAAGCAATCCGGCCGTTGCTAAGAGAAATGTGTTGGTTGGGCCGGGCGCCTGGGGCGTGAATCTGGGTATTCACAAAGCCTTCCCGATAGGGGAGCGCGTGGTTGCAACGTTGGGAGCTGATTTCGATAATATTTTCAATCACCCTTTGCTTGCGCCGGATGCTAACTTCGGGGGCGGTGGGGGCACTTTCGCGGAACTGGGTGACTTCAACATCAGGGTCGACCAAAACACCGGAGCGGTGTTGCCAATTGCGGCTGCTGACGTCAACATCAATCCTCTTTTTGGCCAGCTGACAAATAGTTTCCCACAGGAAGGTGTGCTCAGTCAGCGGACCATTCGTCTGCGGCTGCGAATCACTTTCTAGCTGCCAGTGCGGCAGCCCCATGAGCCGATGAAACTCCATCTCTTTCGCGCAGTTCTAGTAGCAGTGTGCCTGAGCAGCGCTTTTGCCCAGCGGCCCGGAGGTTTTCGCGTCATCGGACCGGGAGGCGGCGGGGCCATGTTCAATCCCACCATCAGCCCGCATGACCCCAACACCGTACTGATCTCCTGCGACATGACTGGTTCTTACATCACTCATGATGGTGGGCGCACCTGGCGCATGTTCAACCTGCGCGGCGTCGTGAATTTCTTTGCCTTCGATCCGCTGGATGCCAAGACCATATACGCCCATGCGACGGGTTTGTGGCGCAGCACGGACGGCGGTGAACAGTGGAGTCTGGTCTATCCCAGTCCTTCGGCGGTGAAGGGCGTCAAGATGGATTCAGATCATTCCGACGAGCAGATTCTTGCTGATCCAGATCCGCTGGGCATGATCGCAGCGCTGGCGGTTGATCCCTCCAACTCCCAGGTCCTCTATGTGGCTGCCGGTACGAAGGAAAGCCCCGCTCTCTTCGTTTCGCGCGACTACGGGAAGGGCTGGCAAAAACAGGCGACCCTGCCCGATCTTCCACGCCGGATTTGGGTGGATCCGCATTCCCCGGCCGATGCGCGGACGTTGTTTCTGGCGAGCGCACACACGATTGCGGTGAGCAGGCAAGCAGGAATTTATAGTGTGCCGTTTCCAGCAGTGGTCACTGACACTTCCCTCGGCTTTGCTTCGGGCGCGCTACCGACCATTTATGCCACTTCTGAACAGGGGATTTTCATCTCCAATGATGGCGGCGCTAACTGGCGCAAGAGCGACCTTCCTGGTGACGGCGGGAAAGTGCGCGCCATCGCTACGAGTCTGCGTCATCCGGAAACGGCTTACGTCTCCTACGATCATCTGGCGCTCGATGGGAAGACATGGTTGGGCGTCGCGAAAACCACAAATTCTGGAGCTGCCTGGCAATTGGTGTGGAAAGAATCCGGCGTAGCGGCGAAGAACGTGCATGACAACTGGATCACCGAGCGCTTCGGGCCAGATTGGGCAGAAAATCCTCTGAGCCTTACGGTGGCTCAGCAGGACGCCAAACTGGTCTACGGTACCGACCTCGGCCGAACCATGCAGACCACCGATGGAGGCGCGACCTGGAAAGCGGTGTATTCGCGCAAAGTCGATGATTCGGGCTGGACGAGCCTCGGCCTCGACGTCACTAATAGCTACGGAATTCACTTCGACCCGTTCGATTCAAAACGACAGTTCATTACTTACACCGATATTGGACTCTTCCGGAGTGAGGACGGTGGTGTCTCCTGGACCAGTTCGACGGCTGGAGTGCCCCGCCAGTGGATGAACACCACGTATTGGATCGTCTTCGACCCTCAAGTGCGGGGCCGAATGTGGAGCGTGAACAGTTACACACATGATCTTCCTCGCCCTAAGATGTGGCGACATACCTCAGTGCTGACTTACAAGGGTGGCGTTTGTACTAGTGATGACGGCGGCAAGAACTGGACCAAGTCGAATACCGGGATGGACGAGACAGCCTCGACCCATATTCTTCTTGATCCCACCAGCCCTGTGAACGCGCGTGTATTGTACGTGGCTGGTTTTGGCCGCGGCGTCTACAAGAGTTCCGATGGCGGCCACACCTGGGCCCTGAAGAATAATGGGATCACGCAAGAAGAGCCGTTCGCGTGGCGGTTAGCGCGAAGCTCGATTGGGACGCTCTACGTTGTGATCGCGCGCCGGTCGGAGGATGGAAGCATCGGCAATGCGGGAGATGGTGCTCTGTACCGCTCGACCGATGGAGCAGAGCATTGGCAGCCCGTCTCACTGCCTGAAGGAACAAATGGACCGAATGGCCTCGCCATCGACCCCCAGTCGCCGGATCGTCTCTACCTGGCTGCGTGGGCACGAGCGACGGGAGAACACGGGGATGGCGGCGGTATTTTTCTCTCAGAAGATGGCGGCAAGAATTGGAAGCCGGTGCTCGACAAAGATCGCCATATTTACGATGTTACCGTTGATCCGCAAGATTCCAAGGTTCTCTACGCGGCAGGTTTCGAATCGTCGGCCTGGCGATCGGCGGACCGAGGGCTGCATTGGTCGCGCATTCCCGGATTCAACTTCAAGTGGGGACAACGAGTGATTCCCGATCCATTGCACCGGGATGAGGTCTACATCACGACTTTCGGCGGGAGCGTTTGGCATGGTGCAATCAATGGGCAGCCACAGCCCGTTGATATTGCCACGCCCGTGCTAGAGCCTGGACACTAGCCGGAGGAACTGCGCGTGATCAGTCGACGTCAATGGTTGTATGGGATGGGCCTCGCGGCAGCATATGGAACGCAAGGGGTCAGGGCCGCGGGTAGGGCTGCTGAGAATGAGGCGCAGCCAGCAGGCGGACCCGCGCCTTTGGAGCTTTCGCAGTATGAGCCCAGAAGCATGCTCCGCGTGCGCGAGTCCCGCGTTGAGCGTTCGAAGTTTCCAAACATTGACTTCCATACGCACATCTCCGGCTCGACCAAGTCGGAAAAGGGAGTGGAACTCTCGCCGGATCGCGACTATTTGGGAACTCCTCAGGAACTGCTCGCCGTAATGGACCGCAAGAACATTCGGGCCATGGTCAACCTGACGGGTGGCTACGAGAACGGGCTCGCCGAAGCCGTGACGAAATACGACCGTTCGTATCCTGGCCGCTTTTATACGTTCACCGAGCCTTCGTATTCTCGCTTCAAGGAGGCGGATTACCCGAAGCTGCAGGCACAAGCGATCGAGCGCGCCCATCGTGATGGTGCTCGCGGCTTGAAGATTCTCAAGACACTGGGACTTTATCTTCGCGAAAACATCACTTCGGGCGCACTGGTGAAAATTGACGATGCGCGTTTTGACCCCATGTGGGAAGCTTGCGGACAACTCAACATTCCCGTGGCAATTCACATTTCGGATCCGATTGCATTTTTCACTCCCACGGATCGCTTCAACGAGCGCTACGAAGAGTTGAATAATCATCCCGATTGGTCATTCTATGGAGGAGATTTTCCCAGCAACGCCGAGTTAATCGCCGCGCGTAACCGGGCGATTGCGCGGCATCCGAATACTCAATTTGTCACGCTGCATGTGGGTAACTTCGCGGAAGACCTGCAAAACGTAAGTCGACAACCTCGACCGCTTTCCGAATATGTCAGTCGACATCGCGGCGCGCATTGGCGAACTTGGCCGGCAGCCCGTAACCGCCAGAAAGTTTTTCGACAAGTATCAGGATCGAATCCTGTTCGGAACCGATGCGACGCCTCACGGCGACGAGTATCCTCAACAGGTTTTCAACGACCAGTTGTACGAGATCTATTACCGGTTTCTGGAAACGAACGACGAATATTTCGACTACGCTCCGGCAAAAATACCGCCGCAGGGGCGCTGGAGAATTTACGGGATCGATCTGCCGGACAACATTTTGCGCAAAGTTTATTATGAAAACGCTGCCCGGCTGCTTCGAATCTAGATGCGCATTCTTTGGCAAATCGCCGTCTTAGGATTGGCGGCCTCTGCGTGTGCTGCGCAGTCGGACGTTCGTGTCTGGCAAGGGATCCTCACTCTGCCGACCTACGAGGAGGGCCTGCCCGATCCGAATCCTCCCTTCGACCAGTTGACCACCGGGCGGTTTAACTATCCCTACACGTTGCGCAATAACCTGACGCAGCCGGCGGGTTGATCATAATTGGCGGGCGATTTATCTCGAGAACGAATATCTGAAATGCTCCGTGTTGCCCGACATTGGCGGTCACCTTTACACCTGTATCGACAAGATCTCCGGTAAGTCAATGTTTTATGCCAATCCTTCGATTAAGAAAGCGGCCATCGCTTATCGCGGGGCTTGGGCGGCGTTCGGCATCGAGTTCAATTTTCCCGTTTCGCACAATTGGGTCACGATGTCGCCCGTCAACTTTGCGTTTGCAAAGCACGACGATGGCAGCGCCTCCGTGACCGTTGGCAACGTAGACCGTGTCTACGGCATGGAGTGGACGGTGGAGTTGATTCTCCGTCCGAAATCGACGGTGCTCGAGCAGCGCGTTACTCTCAGCAACCGCAGCGACGCGCGGCATCGTTTCTATTGGTGGAACAATGCCGGAGTTGCGGCATGGGATGATTCGCAGATCGAATATCCCATGCGATTCGCCGCTACCCACGGCTTCACCGAAGTTCATCCCTGGCCGGTGGATCAAGATGGCGTGGACTTACAGCGTCGTCCGCAATCACACCAAGGGTCCAGTTTCGATGTTCAGCTACGGAAGCCGGGAGAATTTCATGGGGGTGTGGAATCCTCACACTAATACCGGGACCGTACACTTCGCGGACTACGAAGAGGTTCCAGCCAGGAAAATCTGGTCCTGGGGTGTTGATGCCGATGGCCTCGATTGGCGCAAAGCCCTGTCCGACGATAACAGCGGCTATGTTGAGGTGCAGGCCGGGCTGTTTCGCAATCAGGAGACTTATGCTTTTCTTCAGCCCCGTCAGGTACTCCACTTTTCGGAATACTGGATGCCGGCACGGGAGATAGGAGGAATTTCGCGCGCCAACCTTTCTGGCGTGGCGAAGCCTTAGCCGGAAAGACAACACCCTGAGAGTCGGATTTAATGCGAATCAGCCCATCCCGCGGGCTTCCGTGTCCATTCTGAAGGGCGAGCAGCAGGTGTTTGGCGAGACGGTCGATCTCGCCCCCGAGCGCACCTGGATGCATGAAATTCCGAATGCCGACGCGCAGGCAAAGTACACGTTTGCGATTCACGACGACAAGGGCGCGACTCTGCTGCGGCAGACTGAGGGAGAATACGATTGGACTCCCGTGTCAGAGATTCAGGTCGGCCCGCAACCGTCTTATCGCATTCCCGACCCCGACAAACGAACCGTCGACGATTGGGTCCAGCTGGGCAAAGAAGATGAACTGAATGGTCGAACCCTGAACGCCCTCGACACCTACAAGGAAACACTGGCAAAGTTCCCGGACAGCTTCGAAGCAGAGAAGGCGGCTGGGCGGCTGGCGGCTGGGTTGCTGCGGTTCGCGGAGGCTAAGCAGTATCTCGAGTCGGTGCATGCCCGAGATACTACCGACACGGAAATCTCCTACTATCTGGGGCTCGCTTATGACGGCTTGGGAGAGGCCGATCATGCGCGCGCGGCGTTCGAACAGGCAGAGCGGCTGCCGTCTTTCTATGCCGCGGCTGCTCTTGCCTTGGGCGAGTTGCTGGCTCGAAAAGGCGACTGGCGGGGCGCCGAGCGCCATCTGGCGGGCGCCCTGCGTGCTGCTCCGGGTGATCTCCGCACACTGGAAGAGTTAACTGCGGTCAAGGATGTTGCCGGCGAGTCCGAAGAGGCACGCGCGATGGCGCATGACGGGCTGGCCCGCTTTCCGCTCAGTTCCTTTCTTCGAGAAGAACTCGGGAACCCCGATCTTGCCCACCTCGCCGACGATTCCAACCGCGTGCTGAACGTCGCCGCGGAGTATATCCGGCTGGGACTCTACCAAAAAGCCTTGAATGTACTTACGAGGCCATACCCGGCCTTGGTCGCGGATCAGAGCGAGCCTGGCGCCGTAGCTCCGGCGGATCATCCCATGGTCGCCTACTTCCGCGGTTTCTGCCGGGAAAAACTTGGACAATCAGGATCGGACGATTACGCCACTGCAGCCAAACTGTCGACCGCATATATTTTTCCGAGCACCGCTGAGGAGTTGACCGTTCTGCGTGCGGCCCTGCACGCGCATCCCTCGGACACCACGGCGCACTACCTGCTGGGAACGTTTTACTTCTCCCGCGGCTTGACCGATCTCGCACTTGACGAATGGTCGAAAGCTCGCGCGTCTGGAGCCGCGCCTCCCGTCCTGGATGCCAGCATGGGGACGGCTTTGCTCCAAATGAAAAATGAACCTGAACGCGCGCTCTCCGTATTTCACGATGGATTGCGCAGCGATCCTGCCAACATCACGATCTATCTTGGAATGGACCAGACTCTTAGCCTGCTGAACCGGCCGGCGCGCGAGCGGGTGGAAGCGCTGGAAAAATATCCGCAGATGGATACGGCGCCCCCGGCGCTGATCTTCGAATTGGCTCTCAACCTTGCGGAAGCCGGGGACTTTGAACGTGCCACGAAACTCTTCCACAACCGATTCTTTCCTCGCGAGGAGGGTGGGACCAACGTTCGCCAGGTGTGGATTGAAGTGCAGTTGTTGCGGATACTGGCTTCGGCAAAGGACGGACATTGCGGCGACGCGTTGGCAGGCGCTGAACATCTTGGCTCAGAAGTTCCAGACTTGACTTTCACGCGTGACGGCCTTGAGCCCATTCTTCAATCCGCAAGAACCAGTTACTTGCTCGGGACCGTATTTGCCAGTTGCGGAAAGGCGACTGAGGCCAAAGCAAAATTCGAGCTTGCCTCCGACGGCCTCCGGCCCCGACCAGATCAAGTGGGCCTGGTTAGCAGCGCGGAAATTGCCCAGCCTACAACCAGGCGCAATGGCAGGACCGACTGCAAACGTCTCTGGAGCAGGCGGAAAATCGAAGCAATACTAGCAGCCTATCCGAGCTGGTGGGAATACACGGCTGCATCTTTGGCAAAAGAACTCGGCCGACCCGCAGAGGCAGACGTCCGATTTCGAAAAGCGTTGTTGCTGCCGGACCGCATGCTGGCATATCACTTCACGCGGCTGGCGAAGTCCGAAGCTGCGCAGTGATCACTTCAATCTTTGAAGTGTACGGCGCTTCGCCGAATTCGCCCGGTGCCCAGATTTCAGTAATCCGGAACCGAGCGAGGAGCTCACACGGAGTTTCGAATCAACGAGTACCGACCGGCAAATGAGAAGGCGTGACTTCATCACCGCGCTGGCGCTGTCCGCGCTGGCTACCAAATGGCCCGCACGGGCCCAGGAAACCGTTCGCCGTCCGCGACTGTTGATCGCGGATGCGGATCCGTTTACCGGTCTGCCCCTATTGAAGACACGCTATGCGGCCGGACGATGCCCGTCGGAAGACATGGAAGGTTTGGCCCTTTCGTGGCAACTGACTGGGGACGAGGCATCCGCCGAGCGGGCGCTAGTGGAAATGCGAACAAAACACCTCGCCGCCAAGGGAAAGCCTTCGCGTTCGTGGGTCGACTATGCTCGGTGGTCTCTGGCGTTTGATTGGCTCCTTCCGTTCCGAGGCTTCGATCGCGCGTTGAAAGACCGCGTGGCCGGAGAGTTGAAGGACGGTGCGGCCGCCATGATTGCCACTCCCGATTTCTCTGATCCGGGCGAAATGTCATATCACAACTATGCCTTGCGCTACCTGGCCTTGGCTGCTTTCACTACCGCCGCGCTCGAAGGTTATTCCGATTTGGATCAGACGTGGCGCGACGAGATTGCGGAAGGTCTAGCCAACATCCTCGAAACCACAAATGTCGTGAGCCCGGATGGGAGCTACCACGAATCGATGGACTACATGCGCATCACGTGGGCATCGCTGACGTTGATCGCAGAGTAGAGCGCACAACCACCGGAGTCGACCCTGCGTATCAGTTCCCGGTATTCCGCAACATGGGGGCTACATACCTCTACAAACTTCTTCCCGACGGCACGCCCTCGCGCGAGGGAGACAACGAATACCCGATTCTCGATTCGCGGGACACCACCGTGGTGGGCTATGCGATAAATCGCTTCAAGGATCCGTACAGTGCGTGGCTTCTGCGCAAGAGCGGCTTTTTTCCAAGCAATGGGTGCTGCCGGTTCTGGAGTTTCTGTGGGACGATCCGGAGGTTACGCCACGAGATCCTGCTCTGACCAGCGAAGACGAATTGCCGCGCCAGCGCTACTTCTCAGGTGTCGGACATCTCGTGGTGCGGGATGGTTGGAAGCCGGATTCGACCTGGATCGAGTTCGATTGCGGGCCATATTTCGCCAAGCACCAGCACCTCGATCAGAATCAATTCACGATTTACCATGGCGGCTATCTCGCGATCGACAGCGGAGCCGACTACACGGACACCGAAAGCCCACATTACCTGAACTACTTCCGCCGTACAGTGGCTCATAATTCCGTGTTGGTTTACGATCCCGCGGAAAAGTTCTTCTGGTCAGACAATGTCTTGCCCGCAGCCAACGACGGTGGGCAACGCATGGATTCATCGCGTTACTGGAACACCATCCGGAGCCCGGAGGATTGGAACCGCACCCGCGACATCTGGGACCTCGGCTCGATGCTGGTGGTCGATTACGTTACTGGCCAGTATCACTACGCCATGGGGGACGCCAGCAAAGCGTATGCTCGCGAAAAACTCCGGTGCTTCACGCGCGAAATCCTCTATGTGCCGGGGCAGGGAGTTCTATTCGTCTTTGACCACGTAGTCAGCACTCACCCTTCGTTTCGAAAAGCTTGGCTGCTGCACGGAGTGAATCAACCAACCGTGGACGCGAATGATGGCAACGCGTCGCAGAACGTCCGGGACTTTCGCGATGCCAACACGTTTCGTTTCGCGGAAGGGTCGGGAGAATTGTTGGTGCACTCGCTTCTGCCCAGAGAACGCGTAGTGACGCGCCGAGGAGGGAAGGGCAATGAATTCTGGACTCCCGGTGATGACCACGGTGGAGCATGGGGATCGGGCGAAAGCTGGCCCCTCGATCCCGCCGAGGGCGCGCCCTTGCCGGAAGACCCCAAGCTCCGGCGCATGTGGAAACTCTTTTGGGGTGAGGACTTCAATAAAATTCTCCCATCCAACCGCAAGAATGTCGTGCCTGGCAGTTGGCGAGTCGAAGTATCACCCGCTTTACCGGCGGAGGAAGATTTTTTCCTTCACGTTCTCGAAATTGGCAGCACCGGGAAAACTGGGAATAAGCGAACGGAACTGTTGGATGGCGTTAATTTTCAGGGTGCGGCGTACGAGAGTGGTCCCATCGTGTTGTTCAGCACGGCGGGTTCAATGGTCAGCTCCGGCGAAATGTCATTTCCAGACCTGGCTTGCGATTCGTTAATCATCACTAGTCTGCAGCCGAATTGCGTTTACGAGCTCAACTTTGGCGGCCTGAATATATCATCCTCACCCAAGGCCGTGCTTCCGGGCGCCGCTGCTGGCACGGAGCGGATTCGCGCCAACTCGAAGGGAGTCTTACGCGTGGAGCGCCAGGATCTCGCCAATCTTCGCCTGCGTCTTGCACGCGTATGAGCTTGCCCTAGAGTGACCTCCTCGCGGCCTTGGTTCGATCCATCTGAGAGCTGCAGCTAGGTCTTGCTGACCGGCCTGCTGCGAAACAGTGCCACGGTCTCAGGCTGCGCCGGCTTGCACATGATCGGCGGCAGTCCGCGAGCGATCAATTCAGCATCCGCGACCACCATCTTCCCGATCCGCTTGATCGCGGTTTGCAGAGCGCCGGCTTGATGTCCGCAAAGGATGGAATTGCTGGTGCGGCGTGCCCGATGCTCAGAGGGCAACGGTTCTTCTGGGAAAACGTCCGTCGCAAAGCGAATGTGTCCCTTCTCAGCGAAGTCCAGCATCGCGTCGAAATCCACGACGGCCGCACGGCTGACCAGAACAATGCCAGACCCTCGCTGCATCGAGGCGAACTGTTGTGCGCCGAGAAGACCCTGGTTCTGCGACGTGACGCCTGCCACGATGAAGACCAGGCGTGAACATCGCAAGACCTCCTCGAGCGACACTGCTTCGCAACCCAACGCTCGAACATATTCGTCGGGTAACCACGGATCGTAGGCGCGAATGCGACAACCAAATGGACGAAGCAATGGCAGGATCGCCTTGCCGAGATCGCCCAGCCCAATCAGACCTAAGTCCTGGCGGAAGAGAGAGAATGCTTCGCGGTTCGCCGCCAAGCCGTATTGCTCGGTCCCCTGGCGGAAATGACGATCGGATCGCGTGATGCCGCGGGCTAGATCAATTGCCATGCCCAGAGCAGCTTCGGCGACGGGCTCGGCGAACACCGGACTTATATTCAGCACCCGGATACCCGCGCGAAAGCAGTAGCCATAGTCAACATTGGGAAGAAAATTACCTTCCACATTGAAAACCGCTCTGAGCGAAGTTGCCTGCCGCAGGCGCGATTCCGGAAGATCGATTTGCCCGATGATGATTTCTGCGTGCGCCGCTTCGTCCGCAAACAATTGGTCGGTGACCGGAGCACCTTCGTGAACGAATAAGTCTCCTAGGGCACGCAATCGGACGAGATCGCTCTCCTCGAAAATATCGCACACCGCGCGCGGAGCCGGCGCCAGGAAAACCCGCTTCGACTTACTGGTGGGCGGCATGGAGCCCCCGAGAAATTATGGGTAAACACTGGAGGGAAGCCTTCATATCAGACACCCTTCCGCCAGCCACGATCGTTCTCACTCTTGAGCTCAACTGTGATTGAGCCGTCGGGATTGACCGGCTGTTCGCAGGCCCACGCAATCGGCTTTTTCACTCCGGGACGAATCTCCAGCTCAGCGGACAGAAGAACTTTGCCGCTGTAATCTTTCGGAAGCAGAAACGAGGCTTGCCGGATTCCGCCGCCGTGAGGATGTCCCGCGTCCAGCGCTCCGCTCAAACTTAGTTTCTTGTCTGCACTCGCTAGACGCAGCCAGAGCGCTCCCGGAACTCCGGCTGCTCCCAGGTTGCTCACGCACACGATCAACTCGAAGGTGTCATACCTCTTGCGTTGCCATACCCACGAAGGCCGGAGGCGGTATCCCATGCTCGTCCGCAAACGTTCGAATCCGCGAGGATACATTTCGTTGTAGCGCCCCAGATTGTCCGCCTCCGTCCAGAGCCCCCAATAGTTCGCCCGCAGATCGGGAACGTGCAGCATGTAATTCTCCAGTTCGTTGACGCCGGCCGCATCCAATTTCAATTTCTGCGTATCGTATTGGCGAAGGTAGCCGTCTTCCAGGATGGCCGCTATCCACGGCGGCCGGTTAGCCAGTTCGTCGATCTGAATTGGCTCTTCGACAATGATGCTGTCGGAACGCATCCACGCTCCTGCCCGCACCGCCATGTTCATCACTGTACGATTGCCCACGTTGCTGATGTCGGGTTGCGTATTCACTGCGAGCGGCGTCTTTTTCCACGTTTCCAGCTGCAGCCTCGTCATATTTACAAAGGTTCGCTGCGCAGTTACGAAGTCGGGGAAAGGATTGGGATAGTTGCTGGTATGTCCTTCGCCCCAGAACCCGTACTGCATCAGGTCCATCCATTCGATCAAGGGATTGCCTTCAAACTCTGCGGCCAGCAGGTCATTCAATTCCGCGAATGCTTTTTGAAATTCCGGATGGTCATAACGAGGCTCCCGATATTCCGCGTCTCCCTTGCCCGGGATGCGCCCGATTTTTGTGAGCGGCACCCGATCGCGCAGAAAGGGAGGAAGCGCAACTTGTTCGGGCTGAAACGATTCATTAGAAAGTTGAACGCGAAACGCGACGCGAAGTCCTTTGCGTTTAGCGGCATCCAAAGTCAATCCCCACACCGGTTCGAGATTGAGGCGTCCTGGGCGCGACTGCACGTTGCGCCAGTCACAGCGGATGTAGAGAACATCGACGAAAGGCAGGCTGGATATTTTTTCTACGTGCTGTTCGATCGATTCCCGACCAGCCCGCGCCGCCAGAGATGGCCCACTCTCCTCCCAACTGTAACCAACCAGCCCAAGCCCCGGATTTCGCAAGGGCCGTTCGGAAGGCGTCGTAAACAGTACAGTTTGCCAGCCCTGGTCCTGGTCGATATCAAATGGGCCCTGATCCAGACGCTCTCCAACCGGCGGTGCGAAGCCAAAATCACAGTTCTGCTCGAGGCCAGCGGTAATGTCCGCGCGAGCCAGTACGGGCAGGAGGACCGCGCCTTTCAAGAGATCTCGGCGACGCATTCCGGTGATTTCCTCCCTGTGCGGAGTCTGCTCAAACGGCGAGAAAGATTCTGCAAACGATCCGCACAACCGCTAACGTTTTTTTAGGATTTCCCCAACGCCGGTTTCGTGGAGACACCGGTCAGGCAGATCATTTACGTGAACACGGCTCTCGGCCGCTTCATCTTACGAACACGGCATTCGCTAGTCAACGAACGCCCGGCGTACTCAGAGCACCGCCAACCGCCGGGCGCAGTCCGCCATGATTTCCGCCTCCCAAGCGGGACGCTGTGGATTGTTGGGATGCGTCCGATCGCTGGGAATCCGTCCGATGAGGTTTAAGAATCCGGCGGCAGAATGTTTGTACGAGGGAACGGGGGCGCGAAAGGCGACGCTTCCCAGGTATTGCAGAGCGTCCGAAAGGGCGTAATACGCGGGATCTCCGGCCTCCCATAGCCGGTCGCGCTCGGCGAATTTTTCAGGCGCGAAAGCGGCAAGTCCCAGTAAATAGTCCGACCCGTATTCGATCATGTTGATTCCCAGGTCGTTTCCTGTGTAGATGCGAAACTCCGGGCGGTGTTTATCTCGAAGCGCGAGCCGCTCCAGTTCCAGAAGGCGATCCAGGGAAGAGTGTTTCATCCCCTTGATCTCTGGGATGTCCATCAATCGGCGGATAGTCTCCGAGTTCCAGATCTCCCCGTTCGGCGCAAACATCGGGCCCAATTCGAAAGCCAATACGTGGGGATAGTCCCGACAAATGTCTCGATACACCTCGGCTATTTTTGCCGAGGGCCGACCGTGTAAGCGAGCGGTCTGGAACAGGATCGGTATGCCCTCAAAACGAACGATGGTGTCGATCTGCCGGCGATAAAGCGCGACAATGTCGTCGTCAGCGTCATGTTCGATATACGCACCGGCCACAAACGGAATCCCTTTTCCGAGAGCCTGCCGCGTCCAGACCAACACCTCCTGCTTTTCCGTATCGCTCAAATAGTTCACGTAGCCGGTGTCCATGTTAACGGCGTTCATCAGCCCGGCTCGATGTGTGGAAGTTAGCTGCTTCGCAAACGCGTCGACAGCGATCCGCCCGTCCAGCTCGTACGGCAACAAAGCGGCGGCAATGCCCTGCACTTTGCGTCGTGGCTGCTGGCGCTTGAGCAACTCCTCAACTGTCATTCCTGGTCTCCGCAATCTGGATTCCACCATTGGCTCGGTTACTGTGCCCGGGAAAATCGATGTCAGCGTTTCTTGATGTCTTTCAGTTCTCCCGCGAAATCAGAATGCTTGTAGTAATCGTCCAGCGGATAGCAACCGGAGGGCAGTCCGTTGCGTGGTGCGGTGGTGCAATCGCTGAATGTCCTGCAAACCAGCTTGCGTTGGATACTGGTGCCGGCCGATGCCTCCCACAGAAACTCGGGGTAGCTCAATACCATCCGGCCCAGACCCACGAAGTCGACCCAGCCTTCGCGGATGGCGGCCTGCGCTACGTGAGGCAAGAAGTCCTGCAGGTAAGAGTAACCCGATCCAATCATGAGCAACTTTGGGAACCGACGCTTGAGCTCACGGGTCGCTTCCATCTGCCGAGCGACTCCAACCAGCGGATCCTCCGGTGGCAGGTATCCGTCGGACGGCGGGAACAAGGCCGGGCGTTGGATGTGCGGGTTGTAGTAAGGGCTGCCCGCTGTGATGTTCACCAGCTGAATCCCAAGCTCCTCTAACAACGATAAAAAACTCTCCGGCTCACCCAAGTCGCTATCCGTCGGATCGAGAGGATTCACGCCGAACCCCCACCGGTAAGGAAGCAAGTCTGGGCGCGTCTCCGCAACTCCGGCGGAAGATTTGCCGTCGACGCTCCGACTCGGGTCGCTGTGGAATGGCACGGTGTCGATCGCGGACAGCCGCACGCCAATGTGCAACCCCGGAGCGAGCGAGCGAATCCCCTGCACCACCTCACGAAGAAAGCGCGTGCGGCCTTCGAAAGTGCCTCCGTAACGTCCCTCGCGCGTGTGAGCGCTCAGAAATTCATGGCCCAGGTAGCCGTGGCAGTGTTTGATATCCACGAAATCAAAACCGATTTGCCAGGCCATCAACGCCGCCCGGTGAAAGTCCTCGATGATCGACTCGATTTCGCCGTCGGTCAGTAGTGGATAATCAGGAGGTAACTTCAAGCGCCGGTCCAGGAATGGATGGTGATAAAGAATGCGCGGTTCCGGGCGGGTATGTTCATTCGGGCGGCAGTACCGCCCAGAGTGCGTCAATTGCAGACCGATTAGCAAGCCATCGTCGCTGCCCGTCGTAAGAATATGTTCGCGCCTCAATTCAGTTCGCAAATGCGCAAGACTTGTTTTCGTTCGCGGGGCGGCGAGAAGTTGATGGGGGTTCGCTCGTCCTTCGTGAGAAACCGCAACCGCTTCCCCACCCCAAATCAGCTTGCCTCCGCTTCGGCCGAACCGCTGCCATCGCCGAATGGTATTCTCCGAAGGCATCCCGTCAGCGGTTGCGTCCCAACCCTCCATGGGCTGAACCGCGATCCGGTCGCCGATTTTGAATGGGCCGCGGTTCAGTGGCCAGCGCAGCGGCGATTCGCTTCCGGTCACGACCTGGGAATCGCAGGGGATCTGCAACCCGAGGGCTTGCAAGTGACTTTGAAAGTGTCCAACATCCCTCAGGCTCCCCAGGCGAACGATGGCTCCGCTGCTCATGTTGCTCTCCGCCGCGCGGGTAAACCCAAAACGGCCAGACCGCCTAACAACGCCATACCGACCAGCACAAAGCAGCTCTCGAAGTAGCTTCCCGTCGAGTCCCGCAAGCGGCCTATCAACCAGGGTGCAGCAGCGTCCGCAACGCCACCCGCGGTCAGGATCACACCAAGCAACCTTCCCAGGATTTCAATGCCAAAGATTTCCGCTGTCATTAGCGGAATGATCATGTAGTCGCCACCAAGACCGATTCCAAAGACCGCGGCGGAAATGTAGAGCACCAGCCGGGTAGTCCCCAGAAACAGCAGAGGAATCCCGGCTGCGACGAGCAGATAAGTCAGCAGCATGACGTATTTCTTGGAAAAGCGATCAGCCAGCCAACCCATGAGTAGTCGGCCGCCTATGCTGAACCCCAGCACCAGCGACAGGACACCCGCGGCGTCCCGCTGCGTGAAATGCCGGTCGAGGCTCAGGAAAAGCTTCAGATTCTGTTGCGTACCACTGACTGCGGCAATCGAGCACATACTCCCCAGGGTCAGTAGATAGAACGATGCGTGCTTGAATGCTGATTTAGGACTCGCGGACTTGACCGATACGGCGCTTGTTTTTGCTCTTGGTGGCTCCTTCACCAGGATAGCCATTGGAAGCGAAACCACCACGATCAAAACGCCCAAAATCTGTAATGCCGTCTGCCATCCGAAATGCTGAACCAGCGCGTGCGATATCCAGGGGACCGCGGCTCCTCCGATGCCGATCCCGAGGTAGGCAAATCCCATTGCCTTTCCGCGCGATCGATCAAACCATCTCGTCAACAGTACCTGGTTGGGCAGCGGTCCCCCACAAACATAGCCCAGTGCGTTGAAGAGGTAGAAAAAGTAAAACATGCCGAGGCTTGAGGCCCAGCCCAGCCCCACCAGGGCGATCCCCGCCATCAGGATGCCAATCATCATTACGCGGCGGGGCCCGAAGCGGTCCACAACCCACCCTGCGAGGAACCCGAAGATGGGTCCGACGACGAGTTTGCTCAGCGCGTTTCCTGAGGTCACCTGAGCGCGCGTCCAACCGAACTGTTGGACCATGAAGTCGTAGTAGAAAGGCAGCCCCCAGAGGGCAACGCCAACAATGCAGAACAGCACCACAAAAGCGGTCGCGGCAGCCTGGTACGCTTCACGCGGATCGGCTGAAGACCAACTGCCACTTGGCGCGTCCTCCGTTGACAACTCGCTGATCGATGCGTCCTGCGGCGCAGCCCCTTTGCTTTCCGATCCCGTCATGACGTGCCAGTCTAACCGAGGGAACTGTTATTTAGGGAAGTTAAGAGACCGGCATTTACCCAGCTTCCGTGAGCAACGGTTGGCCATCGCCTGCTAGATCCAAACTTGCTATTGCACTGCTGGGTCGAGACCGGATGTTGCCTCTGGATATCGGGCCTTATGCCGGTTTGCAGCACGCCACTCAAGCCTGACAGCCACGGCCTTAATCCAAGGAAGAGAGTGCGGTCTCGCTCAGCTTTAACTTCTTGGCAACAACGATCGGGTCGCCCGCGTGGAAGAAGTTGGGCGCCGTGTGATTGGGATGCTCAATGCGGCGCCAGGTGTTCTGACTCAGCAAATACCAGGACCGCGCTTCTGTCCAGGACGACTTTCGCCGCTCCACGGTCAGGCCGGGATGCCGCGCCGCGTTCGCGCTCAGCTCGCCGAGACCGAAGTACGCGTCTGCTGCCGCATACAGCGCATCAAGATCGGCCGGCTCGGCCGACACCAGCGGTTCGACGATGCCCAAGGCCTGATGAAAGGAAGCGGCTGCTTCCTGATCGCGTCCCGCGCTGGTAAGTGCCTCTCCCAGCTTGACATCGGTTGCGGCAACGTTCACATGGTTCATGCTGCCGGCTTTGAATAAGGATTCGTAGATGGAACGGCTGTGCTCAAGTTCCGTCTTGGCGGCCTCCGGCTGCTTTGCGGCGGTTAAGATCGTGCCGCGAACCACCAGGATTGCCGCAAAGATGTATTGCTGGAAGGCGTTCTTCGGTCCCGACGAGACCAGCGGCCGAATTATCTCGAGAGCGCGATTCGAGTGATCCATCGCTGATGCGACTTGGCCCGCGCGAACGCACGAAGCAGCCGTGTTCGCATATGTGATGGCGAGCCCCTGCCGGAGTAACGCATTCTTTGAGTCAGTGCTGACTAGATCCTGGTAAATCGCCAGATCCTTCAGGTCGTTTTCAACCGCACGCGGATAGTCACCCAGATCGTCGTACACGCTGGCGATGGAGCCATAGGCGATCGCGACACCACGCCGATACCGAATGTTTGTCGAAAGCTGCGTGAGCTTGCGATCGATCTCCAACTGCTTCTCATAGTTCTTCAGAGCTTCTCGCGGATCGGATGCCTCCAGCTTTGTGCCCATGTCACTCAAATCCATGGCATAGCCGTAGAGGGTGTTAACGTCCTCTGGTTGGAGCTTGAGCAAAATTTCGCCGAGGACCAGCGCGCGACGATAATCGTCGATCACTTTTTGGTTCCCCGATCGATCGCCGGGATATCCGGTCCTTCCCGAGACCTCATAGTCGAAACCCAGCTCGTGGAGAATCTTCGCGTTATTAGGTTGTTCTCTGTTGAGCGATTCGGAGACGGCGATTGCGTGGGAGATCGGATCACGCGCTCCGCGCGGATCGCCATTGGCCCAGAGCTGGTGGCCCACGAGGCGATAGCCTTGGGCCAGCGCCAGCCGGTCGTTCCAGTCGTTCGAGGCGGCGCTGATCTGCTTCCGAAGTTCAAGCGCTTTCTTGTAACTGGCGAGCGTCCCCTCGAAATCGCCCAGGTTGTTTTCAAGATAGTCGCCTTGCACGGACCCGACTCTCTCATACGCCGTAGCCAGCTCTCGCTGAAGTCCCACATCGCCGGCTGATTCCGTCGCCAGCACATTCAGATATTGCAGAGCTCGATCCACGATGATTTTTCGGGCAGGCGTCGAACCTGGCAGGTCTTTGACGGAGTCATGGACATCGAAGATGAGGGAGTTGGCCAGAGCGCGGACATCGTCGAAGCGTCGTTTTGCGCGGCGTTCCGCCCGAATGGTGATGAAGAATCCCGCGATCAGGATCAGAACAACCGCCGCGCTGGCGGCGACTCCTGCCTTGTGACGTACGACGAACTTTGTCGCGCGGTACCATACCGTATCGTTGCGCGCGCTCACTGGAATATTTTCGAGATGGCGGCGGATGTCCTCCTGAAGATCATTGACAGAGGCGTAGCGGCGAGACGGCTCCTTGCGCAGAGCCATGAGCACTATGTTATCGAGGTCGCCATTGAGCTGTTTATGCAGCTTTTCGGGGGAGATCTGGCGAAACACGTCCGACGCGGGTGATCGTTGCGTGCGAAGCACTGCGGCACTTGGTTTTTGCACCTCTTTCTCGCAGACCATCCGGGAAAAATCCTGGGTGGAAACATTCGCCAGTTCGTAGGGACTCAGCCCCGTGAGCAACTCATACAGCACTACGCCGAGGGAATACACATCGGTGGCAGTGGTCATCGCTTCCCCTTTGATCTGCTCGGGGCTGGCATAGCGGGGAGTCAGCGCACGAAAACCGGTTAGTGTGGGATCGCCGAGAGCATCTGCGGAATCGGGTTCAACGATCTTGGCGATACCGAAATCGAGCAGCTTCGGTATGCCATCGGTGGTCACCAAAATGTTCTGCGGTTTGATATCGCGATGAATAATCAGGTGCTGATGCGCGTAATGCACGCCGGCGCAGACCTGCAGAAAGAGTTGCAAACGTTGTCGCAGCGGAAGGTCTTTCGTGGTGCAGTATTCAGCGATCGGTTGACCTTCGATCAATTCCATCACTAAGTAGGGGACGCCCTCCTCAGTGGCGCCACCATCCAGAAGTTTCGCAAGATTGGGGTGATCGAGGCCGGCGAGAATCTGGCGTTCATTCTTGAAGCGCGCGAAAATGAAACTGCCGAACTGCCCGGCGCGTACAAACTTGAGCGCAACTTCTTTTCGATATTGATCGTCGGCGCGGAAGGCACGGTACACCTCCCCCATGCCGCCTTCCCCGATTTGTTCGCCCACCTTGTAGGATCCAACCCGGCGTCCTACCCATGACATTTCGCCGGTTTGGAGGACATCTGTGGCCGCGGCGAAATCGTCTTTCCCGAGAAACTCTTCTCTAAGCCGCTGTCCAGACACTACCAAGGGCTCGATGTCAGCTCGCAAGGACCCGTCCATCGCGTAGCTGCGGTCGAGATAGGCTGCGCGCTCCTCGGGACCAAGCTCCAGCGCTGCCGCCAGCACTTGCTTAACCTGCTGCCACCGTTCCGGCGTCATGTTCCGGGGCCGCTTTCCATGGCGTGATGCAGCCACACACGTGCAGTGGTCCACTCCCGCTTTGCGGTTGCTGGCGAAATGTTGACCACGCTTGCGGCTTCTTCAATTGAGAGTCCTCCGAAGAAGCGCAGCTCCACGAGCTGGGCTTGCCGTGGGTCCAGGGAGGCTAGCCCCTTGATGGCCGCGTCCAGGTCAAGCAGATCAAGATTGATCTTTTTTTCTGCTCCTGCGTTTTCCGCCCCTGCCTCGTCATCCAGCACCACGGTGACCGCACCGCCGCCTCGCTTTGCCGCGTTACGCGTGCGCGCATGATCCACCAGGATTTGCCTCATCATTTGCGACGCTAACGCAAAGAAATGAGTTCGGTCTCGCCACTGAGCAGCCTTGCGGTTCACCAGGCGCAGATAGGCTTCGTGGACAAGTGCCGTCGCCTGCAAGGTATGGTCACTGCGCTGCCCGGCAAGTTTCTTCTTCGCGACACGGCGCAGTTCGTCGTAAACAATTGGAATCAAGGCATCTCGTGCCGCAACATCCCCTTGATTCCAGCGGACGAGCAATTCCGTAACGTCATGCCGAGCATCCGTTGCGCCCACAGCACCCCCAAGCACGTGCCCCGTTGGCCCCAGAGCGTATCCCTGATCGCCTCTGAAGTCAACCGTGCGGAAAGAGGGGGGAAGTCTTCTGATTTGTTGTAGTTGCCGGGATCAAGGCGCGGCTTACGTTCCCTGAGGCAGGAAAATCTCCAACCGTCATGAGCCAGTTTTTTCAATTCTTCCGTTTCAGCAAGTAGGGGGACGAACTCGAGTGTTCAGGTCGGTGCTTGCGCCCGGCCATCGGATGCTCGAGTTCCTCCCTAAATCAGAACCACGCTCCCTAAGGAGACACCATGTCAACAGCATCACTTCCGTCGAACAACCTCAAATCGATCCTCAAATCGCTGACCACGCGCGTCCGGTGGGCCGGGACTGCAGCGATCATGCTCACTTTGCTGCTCGCTTTCACGGCGCGGCTGAAAGCGCAGACTTATATACCCATCATTTATCCCGGGTCGATCGGGACCATAGCACACGGGAACAACTCCCTCGGGCAAATCGTTGGCGAGTGGGAAGATACAGGTGGCGTCACTCACGGATTTATATACAGCGCTGGCACGTACACTTCGTACGATTACCCCTTGGCCGGCAGCACAGCTCTCTACGGGATCAATAACGCCGGCGACCTGGTCGGCTATCACGACTTTCTGATACCGTTTTTCTACAAAGCATCAACCGGAGACTTCACCGCAACCGCTGGCGTGGGCGAGGATGTCAATAACTTTGACTTCATCCCTATCGGGGGCGGTGGATTTCTCGATACACCCAGCAGCCAACCGGACGCCATCACATACCCAGGATCCGTCTCCAACTCCACTATTTCGATCGGTTTCAGTGACGCCTTTCAGATCGTCGGTTATTATGCTGACCAATCTGACGTCCTGCACGGTTTTTCTTACAACTTTGTAAGCTACACGACGATTGACGCCCCTGGCTATTTCGGCACGGGTTGGAGGAGTGCCAACACGCCCGGAGATATGGTGGGCAGCGTCAACGACTCGACGGGACTGGTTCATGCAATGCTCTATAGCGGCGGGGTTTTTACCCAAATCGACTACCATCCAACCGTTACGAATCACTACAACCAGGCGAACCATATCAACGATTTCGGTCAGATCGTCGGCTATTCCCCAGGTGGGGTCGGACAGCCTGCGACAATCGGTTTTCTGCGCCTTCCCGCGGCGCTAAACTCCATACCCCATGTTCACCAGGCACTGTTTCCAGCCAGCAGGTTACCCGGCAGTGTGGCATTCACGTTAGCCGTGGGAGGCACCGGATTTGTGCAGGGAGCCACGGTGAATTGGAACGGCAGCCCGGTTCCAACCACGTTTCAGAGCAGCGAAAAGCTTACCGCGACCATCAGCGCTGCGGACGTCGCCGCTGAGGGCACGGCATTGGTGACGGTGACAAACCCGACCCCGGGTGGTGGTACGTCGAACACGCAGTTCTTTTCAGTCACTAATCCAGTCCAGACTCCCAGCTTCACCGTCTCCACTGTGACGGCCGGGTCGTCCCCGCAAAGGAACATTGCGGCGGACTTTAATCATGACGGCATCATGGATCTGGCGGCGGCGGACGGCCCCAACGATCAGGTCTGGGTGGCGCTAGGCAACGGCGACGGAACCTTTCAGCCTCCGGTGCCTTACGCAGTCGGTGCGGGTCCGTCCACTCTCATTGCGGCGGACTTTGACAATGACGGCAAAATCGACATCGCCGAAGGTGGCAGCGACGGCGGTATCTATGTGCTGCAAGGCAATGGGGATGGCACCTTTCATCTCGACCCCATCCTCAGCGTAGCCGGCGCCGGTCCCTGGGACCTCGCGGTGGGCGACTTTAACGGCGATGGCCGACTGGACTTAGCTTGCGTAAACCAGACCGCTAATACAATTTCTATCTTTCTCGGCAATGGAGACGCCATTTTCCATGGAGACGGTTTCTTCCAGCCGGCAGCCGCCGTTTCGACCAATCCCTATCCCGCACAGATGGCGGTGGGCGACTTCAATGGAGATGGCATTCTGGACATGGCCGTCGCCAATTTCGGTAGTTTCACTGGGAATACGGTTTCCGTGTTTCTGGGCAACGGCAATGGAACGTTCAAGCCGAAGGTGGATTACACCGTGAGTCTTGGGCCTCTCTCGGTCGTAACCGCGGACTTCAACGGCGACGGCAAGCTCGACCTGGCCGTCGCGAACAGCTGCGGTACTTCATCTCCCTGCGGAAGGCCGGGGTTGGTCTCGATTCTTCTAGGCAACGGAGATGGCACTTTCGCGACCCACGTGGACTACCCCGCGGGCTCGTTCCCCTACACGATCGTCGCCGGCGATTTCAACGGCGATGGCAAGCTCGATGTAGCCGTATCTGACTTGGATTCGAGTCATGGTGACGATCCTTTCGGGAGCCGGGGATGGCACCTTCCCGAACTCGACTACCATGGAAACCGACGGATCGCCGGTTGGTCTGCTGGCTGCCGACTTCAATCGAGACGGCCAAATGGACCTGGCCGCAGGTTCGGGGAGCAGCATCTCCATCCTGCTGCAGAACGTGCCGGTGCAGAGCATCGCATCTCTGTCGCTAAGTCCGGCCACCGTGCTGGGAGGCAACAGTGTGACTGGCACCGTCACGCTGAGCGGTCCTGCGCCTTCCGGTGGCGTGCTGATTGATCTTTCGAGCAGCAACACGGCGGCGGCCACCGTGCCGAGTAGTGTCACGATTTCGGCTGGCGCGACTTCGGCAACATTCTCCGTTGTTTCCGTTCCTGTGGCTGCCAATACCTCGGTGACCATCTCAGCGGCATCCGGAAGCTCTACCAAGACTGCCGCTCTAACCGTGCAGGCTCCGGCTCTGTTGTCTTTGAAACTAACTCCCGCCGGTCTCATTGGTGGAAATAGTTCCGTTGCGACTGCGACTCTGAATGGTCTGGCTCCGAGCAGCGGTGTGACCATCGCTCTTTCCAGCAATAACCCGTCCGTCGCTTCGGTTGCGGGCAATATCGTCATCGCCGGCGGCTCGTCTTCTGGAACGGCCACCATCACAACTCAGGGTGTGGCAAGCAGCACTGCGGTGAAGATTTCAGCGACTCTCGGGACTGTTACGAAGTCGGCGACGCTCACCGTGAAGCCGGTCGCACTACTCTCGGTGAAAATGAGCCCCACCTCTCTTTATGGCGGTGCAACCTCGACAGCTACGGTGACCCTGAATGGAGAGGCGCCGGCTGCGGGAGCCCTAATCACACTGGCCAGCAGCAACACCTCCATCGCCAGCCTTCCCGCCACGGTAACCATACCGGGTGGTGCAACTTCAGCTGTGGTCACCGTCCAAACTCAACCAGTCAGCCCGACAACCGCCGTTACCATTTCGGCAGTTTATGGCGGCCTCACACGGACAACCAACCTCACAGTCAAAGCGGCGATTCTCTCCGCGATCACTCTAAGTCCGACCTCGGTCACCGGCGGCTCGCCGTCAACCGCGACGGTCAAGCTGAACAACCCGGCGCCGGTGGGAGGTGCAGTGGTCACACTCACTAGCTCCAATACGTCGGCGGCAACCGTTCCAACCAGTGTCACGGTGCCCGCCGGCGCAACCTCTGCCACGGCAACAGTCTCCACAAGCCCGGTGACGGCGCGGACAGCAGTCCACATCAGCGCAAATTACGCAGGGTTGACCAAAACCGCAACACTCACCGTTCGATGAACGCCAAGGCCTGGCGCCCCGCAAGGGCGCCAGGCTCATTCAAAGTGCCCTGGGGATGTAAGTTGACCTGCCCGGACCTTCTTTAGTTTTCTGAGTGGCCGATGAGCCAGTTTGTTCCGAATTTACGTTCATACAAGTGAGGGCAGCGCCGAGCGATCCGGCGACTTGCTGCTTACTACAACAGAGTTAAGAGGAGCGAAGCATATGACAATCCGACCGATGTTTTCTGTGACATCTCGCCTTCCCGGGAAGAGCGAACCGCATGGCAGAGCGGGGGGCTCTGCGCCTGCTAGCAGAGGAGCGGCCGGACTATGCTTCCTCCTCTTAATGCTCCGTTTGGTGTTCTGGGCGGAGCCCGCCAGCGCCCAAACCTACAGCGATCTGTTTGAATTCGGCGGGACTCCTGGCGGATGTTGTCCCCAATTTCCGGCGACGCTGGCCCAGGGTCAGGATGGCAACGTCTACGGCATAACGTCAATCGGGGGCACAAGCAACCTCGGAATCGTCTTCCAGATCACGCCTGAAGGCAGCTTTAAGATTATCTACAATTTCGACGGCCCTCACGGAAGCACGCCCATCGGCGGGTTGGTGCTCGGCGTCGACGGCGATCTCTACGGAACCACCGAGGAGGGCGGCGCCCACGGTTACGGCAATATCTTCAAGATCACGCCTGCGGGGGTCTTGACTGTGCTCTATGATTTTACCGGAAATGCGGATGGCGGCCATCCGGTAGCACCGCTGGTGCTGGCTACAAATGGGAGCTACTACGGCACATCATACCCCGGCGCTGCCTTTGAAATCTCCGCCAAAGGGGTGTTCAGAGTCATCCACACAATTCCAACCGTTTCATACGGTCCGCTCCTGCAAGCGAGCGACGGCGATTTCTATGGCGTGACGCAATTCGGCGGTCCGTCTTCCGCGGGGACGGTCTACAAGATCGCCGGGGCGAAAGTCACGACCCTCTACAACTTTGACGGCCCACATGGCTCGTACCCGATTGGCGGATTGGTGCAGGGATGGGACGGCGACCTCTACGGCACGACCACGGCCGGAGGAACCAGCAATGCCGGCGTGGTTTACAAAATCACGACCGCGGGAAGCCTCACCGTCCTGGTGAACTTCGACAACGTTCACCCACTTGAGGGTTATCAGGCCTACGCCGGACTGGTGGCAGGCAGCGATGGAAATCTCTACGGCGCCACTATTTGGGGCGGGACCTTCGGTTACGGCACCATCTTCCAGATGTCGGCCGGAGGAGGTTATTCCGTGCTCTACAACTTCAATGCCCCTAGCGGAGACGGAGCTTATTCCACGCCATTCCAGCACACCAGCGGCAAGCTCTTCGGAATGACAGAACGAGGTGGCGGCGCCGGCAAAGGTGGCGTCTACAGTCTCGACGACGCCATCACGCCATTCGCATCGTTGGTCGTCACCCTGGGTCCGGTGGGCAAGACCGTGGGGATCCTGGGCCAGGGATTCTCCGGCGCAAGCAGCGTCAAGTTCAACGGAGCGGCCGCGAGTTTCAAGGTAGTTTCCGACACTTACATGACCGCCAAGGTTCCGTCGGGAGAAACCGGACTCGTCACCGTAACCACATCATCCGGCACGCTACTGTCGAAACAGATATTCAAAGTGACGCCGCACATCACTAGCGTCACTCCGCCGAGCGGCAAGGTCGGCGACGCCGTAACACTTGCGGGAACAGGCCTCATCCAGACCGAGACGATTACCGTGGGCGGCGTGCAGGTGCACGCTTTCACCGTGTCTTCCGACAAGCAAGTGACCTTCATCGTGCCCACTGGAGCCAAAACCGGAAAAATAGTCCTGACAACTCCGGGGGACAAAGCCACAAGCAGCATCGTTTTCACCGTCACGCCCTGATCAGGAGAAAGCGCGTTCCTCTGGTTGGGGTGGGATGCTCCATGCTGCCAGTCGCGGGACACAGAGAAGAAGTCGAGCTGAAAACTTGTTGTGTCCCCGGGGTATCCCCGGCGAAAAGTGGGGTTTGCCAGTAAGTTTACATTGCTTGATCTCGATAACGAGAACAAAGCTCGCGGATCGCTCAAGCACTTCTTCAACGGTTCAGTGGCCAAGGTGAATATTCACACCCCCGCCGGTCTCGACGCGTTCGCAGATCATCTCGAATCCGGCGGGGCGATCATCCTCGCTGACATGGGAGCCGCTCATGGGAGGAACATCTCTTTGCCCGGTCGAACTCGGAGAAGAGCCGCCGCCGGTGCTGCCTGGGCCTTATTCGGTAGGGGTGCGCTTTCGAAAGGCGGCCTCTCCAGCGTCGGACACCTCGACCCATCTGTGCTTGACGAAGCGCCGGTGCGTCGTTGGCGCCATCGCCGCACATTCCAACAGTATGCCCGTTCTTCTGGAAGGCCTTGACGAGATCAAATTTTCCTTCGGGAAGAATACTTGCAAATACCGCAAAATCCTCAGGCTTTACGCCTTCGGGGATTGCTCCGGGCGGGCATACAGCCCCATCCAATCCAACCGCGTGAGCAACGATTGCCGCCGTAGCCGGAGCATCACCCGTCACCATGACCGTGCGCACGCCCAAGGCCTTGAGCTCCGAGATCAGAGAGATCGAGTCCTTACGGGGCGGGTCACTGAGTGCGATTAAGCCTAAAAGCTTCAAAGCTGTTGCGGTGCCCGCAGCTACTGCCAGGACCCGGAACCCTTGCTTCTCAAGTCCGTCGGCTAAACCGGCTGCATTTGGTGAAGGCGCGGTGAGGCTCGCGACGACCGTGAAGGCTCCCTTCACGACGCGCTCTACGCCACCCTTTGCATCGGTTGCCGTTGCTTCTGAAGTTTTCTTGGCGGGATCGAATGGCACAAATGTGATTAGCTTTGGAAGATCCGGTGCGGGCTTTTGGGTGGAGGCAGAGCGGATCGCGGCATCCACAGCGTCATCTCCGCCGTCAGAACTTGCGAGGGCTGCCATGCCGAGAACGTGGGCTTCGTCAAAGCCTGGCATCGGCTTAACGCTGGTGACCGAAAGCTCATTGCGGGTGAGCGTTCCCGTTTTGTCCGAGCACAAGACATCAATTGTCGCAGCCTCATCCACAGCCGATAGCCGCGTCGGCAACACGCCGAGCTTCGCCAGAGATCGCGCTCCAAGTGCCGCCGCCAGCGTGAATGTTGCCGGCAATGCCACGGGTATTGCAGCGAGAACCGACGTGAGCAAGAGCGGGATAATCTCGCTCCACGGCATCGCGTGAAAATAGGCATACGCTCCGATAATAAGGATGACGACGCCATTGAAAATAGCCAGATTACGCACGATGCGCAGCACAGCCTTTTGCTGCGAACTTGCAGCGTGCGCAGTGCGCACTAGTTCGGCCGTACGACCAAACTTGGTATGAACGCCAGTGGCTGTAACCTCTGCGGTTGCTTCACCGCGTCGCACCAGTGCTCCCGCATAGGTATCAACGCCCGGACCAGCCTCAATGGGCAGAGACTCTCCAGTAAGCATGGATTGATCGAGTAGGATGGATCCCCCGATCAGATGTACATCTGCCGGTACCACACCGCCAAGCGACAATTTCACAAGATCGCCACGCACCAACTCTGCGGCCGCGACTGTCTTCCAGGCCCCATCGCGCTCAACAGAGGCATTCAAGGCGAGACGCGAATTCAGGGCCTTTAAGGTAGCCTGGGCCCGACCCTCCTGAAAATAGGCTAGTACTGCGTTGAAGATTAGCAGGCCCGCAATGACCGCAGCCTCGG
The DNA here is from genome assembly GCA_963846245.1 of uncultured Acidobacteriaceae bacterium. Classification (GTDB taxonomy): domain Bacteria; phylum Acidobacteriota; class Terriglobia; order Terriglobales; family Acidobacteriaceae; genus Sulfotelmatobacter. Next base: position 823,854 of record CAWJVI010000004.1, read on the forward strand.
CATACTTATGAAGCACGACCTGAAGCACAATCGACGCTTCGAGCAACCAAGGGACAGGCGCCCAGAACTTGGCCAATGCGTTTCGAATTGGATGGGCGGAAACATCAGGCGTGGCATTGGGCCCGTCTTTTTGAAGACGGCTCCGTGCTTCGGCGCTCGTGAGTCCGGACGAGGATCTGGTCTGGACCGGCTTCGTGGAAGAATTCGATGATGCAACTTCGACAATTGCAGCCATAATTCGTTATGGAGATCGCCTTATAGTCAGGCCGAGGACCTGGCAAACCGTCTTGGCTATTATTTGCTCCTCGTCCGTATGAATGACGCGGACCACAACTCGGCTGGACACTGCGGAAATCACGGCCTCGTTCGCCGCGTTTTGTTTTTCTTCGAGTTCGATTCCAAGAAAGCGTAACCCGTCGCAAATCCGAGCGCGGACTGCGGGTGCATTCTCTCCGATCCCTCCGGCGAACACCAGTGTCTCGATTCCGCCCAACGCCGCCGCGAATGAGCCAATCCACTTCTTGACCTGGTAACAGAACAGCGCGACCGCTTCAGCCGCCCGCACGTCCCGCGTCTCGTGTTTTAGTAAGTCACGCATGTCGGAACTGGTTTCGGATATGCCGAGCAGCCCGGACTGGAAATTGACCATATGGTTGAATTGCTTGGCGCTCATTTTTTCAGTGCGCGCCAGATACCAAACCAGGCCGGGATCGAGATCACCGGTGCGAGTGCTCATCGGCACGCCCGCGGTCGGAGTGAAACTCATGCTGGTGTCGACTGACTTGCCGCTACGGACCGCTGCCAAGCTCGCCCCATTGCCCAGGTGCGCGAGGATTACTCGGCCTTGCGCCGCATCCACTCCAGCCAGGCGGCCCAATTCTTCCATCAGAAACTCGTATGAAAGCCCGTGAAAGCCGTACCGTCGCACGCCCTGTGCCTCGTAACGACGAGGGATTGGCAGCATTTGCGCCACCCGCGGAAGGTCATGGTGAAAAGCCGTGTCGAAACATGCCACTTGGGGCAGATCCGGAAATCGGCGATGAAACGCTTCGGTCAACAGAATCTCCTCCGGCATATGGTCGGGATCAAATGGACTGAGTTGCTTCAACTCCTCAACCATTTCCGCAGTGATTCGCTGCGGTTTGTAATACTTCGGTCCACCATGCACCACGCGGTGCCCGACCGCGGTCAATGCGACGCGCCCGCCGTGTTGCTCGATCCAATCCATTAGAAGGCCCACAGCTACCGTGTGATCTGGCGCCTTGACTGAGCGCGAAAAGTTGTCCGCCTGGCCCGATCCCTTTACACGAAAGGTGGCTTCCGGCAGTCCAATCCGCTCAATTCCGCCATCCAGAATACGTCGAAGCGAGTCACTGGCATCGAACAGGGCAAATTTGATGCTCGACGAGCCACCATTGATCGTCAGAATGCGTGGGTTCGTTGGTTTGCCTCCGTCGGCATCGTTTGCGAGCCTCGCTTCTTTTAGCTATCGCTGAACAAACCGGCGCGGGGATGCCCCTTGGCCAGTGGCGGAGGAGCGCTCGGCTCGCTGAAATCGGCTGTCCATTGCCAATTCCTGATCTCGGGCATGTCTTCCAAGTGTTGCCGAATGTAGTCGTGGTGCTCGTACAGCTTCCGGTTAAATGTATCGACCACGTCTGAAACCTCTGAGCGTAACCGTGAGACGTACTTCAGTGCATCGATAGCAAGATGAAAACGGCTCATCTTGTTCAGCACTACCATGTCGAACGGCGTCGTGGTCGTGCCCTGATCCATATAGCCGCGCACGTGGAAGCGGCTTTCATTGGAACGCCCGTGAACCATGGTGTGAATGAGCCAGCGATTGTTGTGGAAGGCGAAGATCACAGGTGCGTCTTTGGTGAATAGAGCGTTGAAAGACATGTTATCCATGCCATGCGGATGATCATCCGGGCTCATCAAAGTGCTCAAGTCCACCACATTGACAACCCGCACCTTGATACCGGGAACATACTTCTGCAGAAGCCACGAGGCCGCGCAGGTTTCGATGGTTGGTACGTCGCCTGCGCAGGCCAATACAACGTCGGGTTCGCCACCTCGGTCATTGCTGGCAAACTTCCAAGTCGAAGCACCTCGTGAGCAATGTTCGAGAGCTTCGTCCATGTTCAGCCACTGAAGCTGCGGCTGCTTTCCGCAGGTAACGATATTGACGTAGTTGCGGCTCCGTAAACAATGGTCGAAGACGCTTAGGAGGCAATTGCTGTCTGGAGGATAGTAAACGCGGATGGTTTCACTTCGGCGCGCCAGTGCGTTGTCTACAAATCCAGTCGCTTGATGGCTGAAACCGTTGTGGTCATTTCGCCAGGCATGACTTGTGAGTAGAACATTTAAAGATGCGAGCGGTCTGCGCCAGGGAAAATCGCGGCATTGCTCCAGCCATTTGGCGTGTTGCGTCAACATCGAATCCACGACTTGCGCGAAGGCTTCGTAGGAAGACCACATGCCATGCCGCCCCGTCAGTAAGTAGCCTTCGAGCCATCCCTGACAACAATGTTCGCTCAATACTTCCATGACACGGCCATCGGGGCTCAGTTCGTCATCGATCGAAACAGTTTCCGCCATGAAGCAGCGTTTGGTAGCTTCGAGGACGGAATTTAGGCGATTCGAGTCCGTCTCATCCGGACAGAACATGCGAAAGTTTGTGGGATTGAGCTTGAAGATATCTCTGAAAAAATCTCCGAGCTTTCGTGGAGCTTCCGCGACCACTTGACCTGGCCCTGGGATCTCCAGCGCATAACTTGTAAAGTCTGGTATGTCGAGCGCGGTCAGCAGCCGTCCGCCGTTCACATGAGGATTTCCTCCCATGCGACGATCGCCGACCGGCGCCAGTTCTGCTAGCTCCGCAATGAATCTCCCCTTTTCATCGAAGAGCTCCTCCGCCTGGTAGCTCCTCATCCAGGCCTCAAGGATCTTGAGATGTTCCGGGTTTTCACGGACCGTGGCGAGAGGGACCTGATGAGCACGGAAGGTACCTTCAATCGGGATTCCATCCACTTCTTTCGGACAGGTCCATCCCTTGGGCGTCCGCAGGACGATCATGGGCCAGATTGGCTGTTTCTTGAATCCACTTTGACGCGCCTCCCGCTGGATAGTTCGAATCTCGGCATAACAGTCGTCCAGCGTTCCAGCCAGGAGTTGATGCACGACTTCGGGATCGTCGCCTTCGACAAAATAGGGCTTGTAGCCGCGTCCTACGTACAGAGCTCTTAAGTCTTCGTCGCTCGTCCGTCCCTGAACGGTCGGTCCGGATATCTTGTAGCCATTGAGGTGCAGAATCGGAAGGACAGCCCCGTCCCGCGCCGGATTTAGAAAGTTGACGGACTTCCAGCTTCCTTCAAGCGGACAAGTCTCGGATTCCCCATCGCCGATGATGCAGGCAACGAGCAAGTCGGGATTGTCGAAAGCGGCTCCGAATGCGTGAACCATCGAATAACCGAGCTCCCCGCCCTCGTGCATGGAATTGGGGACGTGAGGTCCGCAATGGCTGGGCACGCCGCCTGGCGTCGAGAACTTCCTGAAAAGAAGCCGTAGCCCGTTCTCATCTGGCGTGATCTCCGGATGTACTTCGGTATAAGTGCCTTCCAGATATGAGCACGCATTGAGCGATGGACCGCCATGTCCCGGACCGGCAATGTAAATGATATTGGCATCACGCTCTTTGATGAGGCGGTTCAGATGAATGTAAATAAGGTTCTGTCCCGGGGAAGTTCCCCAGTGTCCAAGCAGCCTTGGTTTGATCTGCTCTGCCTTAAGAGGCTCTCGCAAGAGGGGATTCTCGAATAGGTAGATTTGACCGATGCACAGATAATTCGCAGCTCGCCAGTAACGGTTCATCTTGCCGAGCATTTCGGGCGTCAGCGGACCGTCGGGCTGCGGCGTTTTGGTTGGCCGTTGGCCGTTGGCGGCGACAGCAGTAGATAAAGCCGCATCGAAAATAAACTTAGAGCGCTCAGGAGTCCGATCTAAATTCTTTGGCCGCGATTTCGAGCTGGTAGTCTGGTCAACCTCTATCGTTTGTTCCTTAGTGGGCATACAAATTATTCCTCTCGACTACTTCGTGGTTATTTAGCCAGTTCCTTGCCGATCGCTTGCAATTCCAGCCGACGCTTCTCCGTGGTCTTCGGATATGCCATCTTGAGATCCTGGAGCGTGTCGAGGACAATACGGGACACAATCAGCCGCGCGTTGTCTTTATCATCGGCGGGAACGGCGTACCAGGGCGCGTGACGCGTACTGGTCGCTCTCAAGCAATCCTCATACGCTTCCATATAATGCTTCCAATATTTCCTCTCGTGATTGTCCGAGGAGCTGACCTTCCAGTTCTTGTCGGGCACGTCAATGCGCGCGAGAAACCGCTTGCGCTGCTCTTCGTAGGAAAGGTTTAAGAATATCTTGACGATCCGCGTTCCGCTGCGATAGAGGTGGCGCTCCAGATCAACGATCGACCGATACCGTTCCTTCCAGATGTTTCTCTCGTCGAGCAACTCTTCTGGAAGCCGCTGGGTGCGGAGAATCTCGGGATGCACGCGAACGATCAGGACTTCCTCATAGTAGGAACGATTGAAGATACCGATCCGTCCGCGTTCCGGAAGGCGGCATGTCGTGCGCCAGAGAAAATCGTGTTCCAGTTCTTCGGCGCTCGGTTGTTTGAAACTGAAAACCTCGCAGCCTTCGGGATTGACTCCCGACATGACGTGCCGGATCGCGCCATCTTTGCCGGCAGAATCCATCCCCTGAAAGATCAGCAGCAACGCATAGCGGTTGGACGCGTAATGAAGTTGTTGCAGGGAACTTAACTCAGCAATATGTTCTTCCAGAAGGTCTTTATATTCCTTCTTTGACTTGCAAAATGGCTTCACATTCGTCGGCAAGCGTTTGATATCGATCTTCCTGTGATGTGGTACCCGGAAATCTTTGGAATGAATTTTCATCTTCTTCTTTCAGTGGCGCCAACTGCATAGTGTGCGCGAACGACGGTCAGGCAACACCTTTCTTTGCTAGTTGATCCTTCCGGGTCTCCCGCTCCGCCTCAAGCCAGTCTTGATTCGCTTTGCCGTCGCCCCTGCCTCGTTCTTGATAAAGTTCGTAGGCCCGCGTAGCAATCTGCGGTGTAAGATCGACCGCGATCTTGGCCGACGACGGTTCTTTAACCGGATCAAAAATCCGATAGGCGAGCAGTTTCACGCGGTCATTGAGTAGGAACCACGCCAGGGCGTAGACCCAAACAAACCCTGCCCAACGCCAGCCAAGCGGAGTCATAAACACGCCGTAGACAGCGATTAGAGTCGCCACAATTTGTGTGCCGAGCACCGCTATCCAGAGAATTCGGGCCGGGCGTATCGACCAGAATGGTCCTCGTGTACGGGTTAGGAAAATCGTCAAATGCCCGGCTACGGACAGCTTCAAGTACATCAGCGTTTGGGCGTGCGCGCGGTCGAGATGAAATACGCGCTCGGCGAGATAGAAAAGGCCGAACGCGGCCACGACTCCGATAACGCCCAGAACGGTCGAGATCCCCAGCACCAGGCGCATATTCCATTTCTCGGGCCTATCGCTGTAATGCACCTTGTCATAAGCGATGGAGAGAATGGCCCCGTCGTTGAGAACGGCGATCATCACGATCATCACCGCGGTCACGGGGTAGAAATTAAATACAAGGATCGCCAGCGTCATGAAGAACAGCACGCGCAGGGTTTCGGCGATGCGGTAGATCGCGTAGCTGTTCATCCGTTGGAAGATGCGGCGGCTCTCCTTGATCGCGTCGATGATCACCGAGAGGCCGGATGCGAGCAGCACGATGTCTGCCGCCGCGCGGGCCGCATCGGTCGCTCCGGAAACCGCGATGCCGCAGTTCGCTTGCTTGAGTGCGGGCGCATCGTTCACCCCGTCACCCGTCATGCCGACAATATGGCCGTGCTTCTGCAGAACATTGACAATGTTGTATTTGTCTTCGGGGAACACTTGGGCGAAGCCATCCGCTTTTTCGATGGACGCCGCGGTCTCAGCCTTCTTTTGTTTGTCCCGCAATACGGTGGCATCCAGGATGTTCGTGCCCATGCCCAGCTCATGAGACATTTCCTTGGCTATGGCCAACTGATCGCCGGTGACCATTTTGACTTTCACGCCCATCTGCACCGCGTTCGCGATGGTCGCCTTGGCCTGTTCGCGCGGCGGATCGGACATGGGCAAGACCCCAACGAACTGCCACTTGTCGTCCAGATCTGCGCGGGCTACACCCAGGGAGCGGAAGCCTCGTGAGGCAAATTCATTGACGGCTTTCTCAACTGCGGGTTTTACTTCCCCGAGGTTGGTCGCCATCTGCAGAATGACCTGCGGGGCTCCCTTCGCCACCTTGAACTGTTTTCCGTCGGGGCCCTTTAGGGTGGCTTCGGTGCGCTTGTGGACCGGATCGAATGGCTGGAAATGCAGGACCTGATAGCTTTTCAGTTCGTTATCGTTCTTCACCCCGCTAATCACGGCCAGGTCGATAGTGTCTTTATCTTCCGCGCGCGAAGCGAGGGCGGCGTCGAGGATGATCTGATCAGCGTCAATAGCGCCGACACAGAATGGATCGCCCAGCGTCAGTTTGTTTTGGGTCAAGGTGCCGGTCTTGTCCGAGCACAGCACGTCCACGCCCGCGAGTTCCTCGATCGCCGACAACTTGGTTACAATTGCTTGCTTTCTTGCCAGCAGACGCGCGCCGACCGCCATAGTGACAGACAGCACCGTGGGCATGGCTACCGGGATCGCAGCCACCAGAAGCACCAGTGCAAATTCCAACGTGCTCAGGATCGGGTCATGACGGAAGAGCGCAGTGGTAACAATTACCGCCACCAGACACACTGCGAGAACGATCAGGTAATTGCCAATCTTGAGCACAGCACGCTGGAAATGGCTGACGGTATGAGCACCCTGCACCAATTCCGCAGTCTTGCCAAAATAAGTGTTGGTACCAGTGGCGTATACCATCGCGTCGGTTTCGCCGCGCTTGATAATCGAGCCCGAAAAGACTGCCTCGCCAGGTTTGCGCGTCGCGGGCAAAGATTCTCCGGTCAGCGCCGACTGGTCGACTTGCACTGGGTCGCCGGCCAACAAGCGCGCATCCGCGGGCACGATGTCCCCCAACAGCAACCGGATGACATCGCCCGGCACCAGTTCCGCTACTTTGGGAGTCGCCCATTTTCCATCTCGCAGGGCGCGGGCCTTGGTCGCCAGCTTCGCACGCAACGCGGCAATTTCGTTGCCCGCCTGATGTTCCTCCCAAAATGCAACCACCGCGTTGGAAAAGAGCAGAAACAGAATGATGAAGAAATCCAGCCAGTGCCTAACCATCCCTGACAGAATCACCGCCCCTTCGATCATCCATGGAATCGGACCCCAGAAATAGCTCAGGAACTTAAGGAATAGGTTGTCTTTCTTTTCCTTGATCTCATTCGGACCATATTTCGCCAGCCGCTTCTGCGCCTCGGCTTGGCTCAGTCCCTTCGCTGACGATCCCAATCTTTTTTCGACTTCCGGCAGGGGCAGGGATTTTAGATCGTCCTTGGAATCGGACTTGGACACCAACCTAGGTTCGGGCTTCTTGTCCTTCGATTCGGGATCGCTCGGCTCATCGATATTGGCTTTCATAATGGGTAATCCTTTCTGTCGTTGCAACGCCGCGTGCAGGACGACCCGCTTTTCCATGATCTTGATTCTGTGTCCGCGAAATATGGCATCAGTGCGTGCACTTAGGCCATGCCGATTTCCTTTTGGTTTGCGACTCCACAATCTCAGTCCGTCCGGACGATGGTCAGAAGGCAATCATCGGCTCGTCCCATTGTTCGAAAAGGGCTAGCGAGTTTTTCAGGGCGAGATGGAGCCATGCTGGTTGCGCCAGCCTCCTCTAAAAAAGCGGTGACGCACCATGCTGTGGGCAAGCAGAAAAAAGAGGAGTGCCAAGATAACTATAAACAGGAGCTTTCCAATCCCCAACCACATGGACCTTCGTTCTTCAGCCGCTGTCGTATCCAGATCGGTTGTCATCAGAGCCGCCTCCGCAATACGTGAGCACGAGAAACCTTGCCCTGAGCGCCTCCGTCCCCGACCTACTTGGCAGCAGTGACCGTCTTCACCGAAATGGTGGTCCCATCGGCCGTGCCTGTGACTTTAGCCTGCTCCCAAGCCAGCTTGTTGAGAGTGGCTAGAGTCGCTTGATCCGAAGTGTCAAGGGTGTAGACCTTGTCGCCGACAACCAAGGCATACTTGGCGCCCTTTTGCACGCAGGCACGAACGCAGGCTGCGGGGGCAAGCCCCTCGGTGTGCTTGGCGCCGCACATGGCGTCGCTGACTTTTCCGGTAAAGGTGTGGGTTGTGCCCGCGGCCATGACAGGCACAACGGCTAATCCGGCGCTCAGAAACATCGTAGCGATCAAAATTTGCAACATCCGCAATCGAGACATAAATCCTCCTGTGTGTTCACAGACCTCTGCAATGCTCCGGCTGTGATTTACAAAGTATTGAGTAATCCAGGAATGCCTGTCTGGTCAGAATGGAACACTCCAGCAGGATTTGCCATGGGCGCGCGCTGCGTCAGGACTTGGCGGGTAGCTCATGGTACAGCGGCGACTGTTTTAACTGGCGCAGGTTTGTGATAGCCGCTGTAAGTTTCGTCGGCTTGCGATTTCCGTGTGAAAAAGAATAGAACTTTTGCCTGCGATTTCATCGCAAAATGCTGTGGAAGCCAAACACTGTCCGTCACAGGCGCCTTCTCGAGTTCGAAGTGTGTGCCCGGTTCGACTTCAGCCAGAAAACCTTCGATCGAAACCGGTCGTATGACCGTGGCCTCGACCTTTACCCATTGGAAAGTCTTTTCGTCGATCCAGAGTTTTCCTTCCATGCCCGTCAACACCTTGGCCTCGTTGTTGGGAGGCTCATACCCGGGACGAGGTGTCGCGTTGAGCACATAAACCGCATACGGCCCCATTTTTTGTTCTCCCACCAGCTTGAAGTCGAGGGCTTTTGTCAATTGCTCCATCAGCAGGTGATCGCTTTCGCGCTCTTTTTCGTATTTCGCGATTCGCTCGCTGCGCTGCTGCCGAGATTCTTTGCGGCGTTCAACCAAGATTGTTTCGAGCTCTTGTTGTTCGCGTGCCTGCTGTTCTGGGGACAGCGGCTTGCCGTTCACGGTCACCAGCCGTTCATAGGGAGAGCCCAAGATCATGAGCTCTTCGGATGTCTTGGTCCCTCCACCTTTTTGCCGGTCACGTTCGACGTAATCGTATTCATGTGCAGCCTTCCAGTCCGCCTCATTGGCGGCGACTGAACGTTGGATGATCGTGCCGGCGTCCTGTTGAGCTAGAGAAGCGGAAGACAGCACTGCGAGGAGAAGGATCCGCTTCAGCATGCTCTTGGCCAAACCGGCAACGGGTCTCCAGCTCTGAGGAGCAGATAGGCAGAGTTTTGTCATGACGGTCTTCTCCGGTCAAACACACTTAACCTTCTCGTAGTGAGCTTGCAGCGCATGCCATGAAGACGCTTCCGACAATCGCTGTTTCATTTTTCTAACTCTTTTTCGTTTTCTTCTTGCACCGTGGGATTAACCCACGCCGCGTCGCCGGCGATGAGATGGTCAGCTTCGCCGGGCCCCCACGTCCCCGGCTCATAGGGATGCACGGGCGTAACGTTGCCCAGGATCGGATCGACCGCACGCCATTGCGCTTCCACTACGTCTTGACGGGTAAAAAGCTCGGTCAGTCCGCGCATGGCGTCGCCCAGCAGCCGCTCGTAGGGCGGCCTGTCGTCCGCGGCCTGCTCGGTGAGTAGGAGTTCCACGTCGTTGCCGGTCATTTGCTCGCCCGGCGTCTTCACCCGCACCCCCATTCCGATGGCGATGTCTGGACTGATACGCATGCGCAGATGTGCAGACGTGCCGGGCACGACCTCGCCAAAGGTCTCCATCGGCGGCCGTTTGAATTCAACGAATACTTCGGTCGCGGTAACCGGCAGCATTTTTCCTGCGCGTATATAGATGGGTACGCCGGTCCAACGCCACGTTTCAATGAACAGCTTGAGCGCAATAAAAGTCTCGACTGTGGAAGCCGCATTTACGCCCGGCACCGACCGATAACCGTTGTACTGGCCGCGCACGACGTCCCCCGGAGCAATCGGCCGTAAGGCTTTGAGCAATGCGGCCTTTTGATCGCGCCACGCGTCGTGAGCCTCCCCGGTCGGCGGATCCATGGCCAGGATTGCCAGGACTTGCAACAGGTGATTTTGAACCACATCCCGCACCGTGCCCGCTTCGTCGTAGAACTTGCCACGGTCCTCGACTCCGAACTTCTCCGCCATCGTGATCTGGATGCTTCGCACGTAGTTGCGATTCCAGATCGGTTCAAACATTGGATTCGCGAAGCGGGTATAGAGAATGTTCTGTACCGGTTCCTTTCCCAGAAAATGATCGATGCGGAAGATTCGTTCTTCAGGGAAATAGCGGTGCAGGATTCGGTCGAGTTCTTGTGCCGACGCCAAATTGTGTCCGAAGGGCTTCTCCACCACGACGCGCGCATTCTCGGCACAGCCCGACTTGGCCAGCCCCTCGGCAACCGTGCCGAACAAGCTAGGCGGAATCGCCAGGTAATGCAGCGGTTGTTTCGCCGAGCCCAATTCTTTACGCAGTTGGGCGAAAGTGTTCGGATCGTTGTAGTCGCCGTCCACGTACCGCAGAAGGCCCGTCAGTTTATTGAACGCATCCCGGTCGAGGCCCCCGTGTTTTTCGACGCTGTCCTTGGCGCGCGCTTTAAGTTGATCGAGATTCCACCCTGCTTTGGCCACTCCGACGATGGGCAGGTTGAAACCTTCATTGCGAATCAGTCCCTGCAGCGAGGGAAATATCTGTTTGTGCGCGAGATCGCCCGTAGCGCCGAAAAATACAAACGCGTCAGACTGGAACCCTGCCATCAGGCCGCCTCCGGCTTACCGGCTGCTTTCTCCTTGTGGCCGCCGAATTCGTAGCGCATCGCGGAAAGCAGTTTGGCAGCATATTCTTCGTTGCCACGTGACGCAAAACGGGAACTGAGCGCAGCGCTAATCACTGGCGCAGGAATGCCCTCGTCCACCGCTGCCTGCACCGTCCACCGTCCCTCTCCGGAATCCGACACGCGGCCGGCAAAATTCGAGAGATCAGGATTTTCTCGCAAAGCCGCGGCCGTCAGATCCAGCAGCCAGGAACCGATCACGCTGCCGCGCCGCCAAACCTCCGCGACTTCGGGCATGTCCATGTCATATTGATAGAGCTCGGGATGGCGCAGCGGGGTTGTCTCGGCGTCCACTTCACGTTTCGCCTTGCCGACGTTGGCATTCTTAATGATGTTCAGCCCCTCGGCAAATGCAGCCATCATGCCGTACTCGATACCGTTGTGAACCATCTTTACGAAGTGACCCGCGCCGTTCGGGCCGCAGCGCAAGTAGCCGTTCTCTGATGTCGAAGGCTCGCCGGTCCGCCCCGGCGTCCGCGCCGCTGAGCCAACACCTGGGGCCAACGATTTGAAGATCGGATCGAGATGATTCACAACCGCTTCCTCCCCGCCGATCATCAGACAGTATCCCCGCTCCGATCCCCACACGCCCCCGCTGGTTCCGCAATCGACATAGTGGATTCCCTTGCTCTTCAATTCATCCGCGCGGCGAATATCATCGTGGTAGTAGGAGTTGCCACCGTCAATAACGATGTCGCCCGGTTCCAGCACAGGTGTAAGTGAAGCCAAGACCGAATCGACGACCGCCGCCGGAACCATCATCCACACAGCGCGCGGTTTGCTGAGTTTCTTCGCAAAATCCGCAATGCTGTCGGACGACTTGGCGCCTTTCGCCACCACATCTTTCACGGCTTGCGGATGCGTGTCCGACACTACGCACTCGTGACCAGCTTTCATCAGCCGTTGCACCATGTTCGAGCCCATTCGTCCCAGGCCTATCATTCCGATTTGCATTCTTATCCCTCCTCAAATAGTGGTTTGTTGGGTCTGAGAATACTCCCGCTTGCCGTGTTGACTCGAATCAGCGACGGGAGAGCTCTTCAGCGATGCAGAACTGCTGAGTTGGTGATATACCAATGCATTCCATCCAAGATTTCGCTATTTGCCCCCCCCATTGCTTACCCGGTAATCAAGGAAGTCGGAAAAGCCATCCGCCTCGACCGTAGTCCAGCCGTGATTTGGCCTGCTCGAATAGTCTCGGCCTTCAACAGAGACTTCCCCAGAAATACACGGCAAGAGGAAGGCACGTAGAATGGCGCCCACTTCTTCAAGAAGATGGGGCTTTGTCTCCCGGATTCAGGCGGCTCACGAATGCGGCTTTTTAGGGGGCGTTAATCGCGATAGGCTAAGGCCTATTGACGTGTGCAGATACGATAGGCTATGATCTATTGCGACAACCATTAACTATAGGCTGTGACCTATGACTAAAGCTAGACTTGCTGCCCAGTCCCGCTCGCAACTCGATGAACGCTTCAGGGAACTTGGGCCGGCGAAGCGCTATACTCCGCCCGTCCGCGGCTGGATCAAGGCTCTCCGGGAGGCGCTCGGCATGTCAACGGCGCAACTCGCGAAGCGGCTGGGGATCAGGCAGCCTTCACTGGTGGCGCTCGAACAGTCGGAAGCAAAGGGCACCATCGAGCTGGCGACATTACGCCGCGTAGCCGAGGCGCTCGACTGCACGCTTGTCTATGCGCTCCTGCCGAACAAACCGCTGGAAACGACGCTCCGCGACCGCGCGCGCGCGTTCGCGCGGCGGCGGCGGGCGCCGGTCGAGCACTCGATGTTGCTGGAGGACCAGAAGGTGACGGCCAAGGACGCCGAAGCGCGCCTCGATGAAATCATGCGCGAGACGAATCCACGGCTGTTCTGGGATTAACGCGTGAACGAGCTTTTCGAGCAGCCGGACGATGCCACACCGCTGACGCCGGAGGAAATGCGCGAGCTGATCCCCGCGCATATCGCCTATCGGCGCGAGCTGAACGAAGCCGAGCAGGAGAACATCGCGCGCGCGCAAGACTGGGCGCTCAACCGCCGTCGTGATCCGCTGAGCGAGAAATTCGTCAAGGATCTGCACCGGCGGATGTTCGGCGAGGTATGGCGGTGGGCGGGCAGGTTCAGGATGAGCGAACGCAATCTCGGGATTGTGTTCCATGAGATTCCCGTGGCACTGCGCCAATTGCTTGACGACACCAGGGCGTGGATCGAGTACAGGACATATCCGCCCGACGAGATCGCCGTGCGCTTCCATCACCGGCTGGTGCAGATTCATCCGTTCCCGAACGGCAACGGCCGCCACGCCCGCCTCATGGCGGATCTTCTGGTGATGAGGCTCGGGGGGGAGCGGTTTTCGTGGGGAAGCGCCAATCTGCAGGATGCCGGCGACCGTGCGCCAGCGCTATATCGCCGCACTGCAGGCCGCCGACGATCATGACATCGGCCCGCTCCTGGCATTTGCGCGCTCATAAATACCGATGACGATACGGAGTTCCAGTGCGGGGGAACCTGCACAATGCAGTTATGGTGTCGCAGCGACGCCTGGGGGGAAACGTGTGGCCCAGCTTAGTTCCGCACGAATGAATCAGGTGTGTGCTGCTCTGCCCTTCTCTCTGGGTTGCGATTCAAACTAGTTACTGGGAGCGTTCCGTCGGGGCCCGAATTTCCCCCTCGGTCGGTATTTCATCATGGGGCAGCACGCCTAACGTCGTGAATTAGAGACAAGGTCGCCAATACTTCTTCCGTTAATTTGCTGGCGGCCTTCATCACTGACAAATTCGCCTCCCAAAACATTTGTGACACCGGTCGTTCTTCCGCGCGTGTGAATTCCGCCAACACGTCGGCCAATTTCTGGTCTTTCAAATGGACGCCCCTGCCTTCCTTTTTTCCGAAAGGAACAAACAGTCGCATAGTCTCCGCGCGCACGTCTAGACGCGAAAGATCAACCTCAACCGTCGTGTCGAAGGGCAGAACGTGGTGGAATGCGTGGCTCCTTGCCTGAGACACGATGGTCTTGTAGTCTTCGAGCTTTTCTTTGCGTCCAAGGCTTGCCCAAGGCAGGTCCGAAAAGGCCTGCCGCAATGCCCATTGCTCTTTCAACGTACACCAAAAAACCAGCGGCTTTAAATCGCATACGCTTACAAGCAACGAAATTAAGGGGAGCACATCGCCACTAAAGTTGTAAGCAATTCTTAGTATTTCATGGAGGAGCTTCTGGTTTTCCGGCGCACGACGCAACGCTTCGAGCGCAGAATTATATTCCGTGGTTTGGTGCCGCATAGACGCGACAATTTTGCCGAGGACAGTTTCGCCACGCTGGACCTGCGCGGTGGGCACACTTACTTCAGTGATTGCGTTGTCTATCAATTGTTCGCAGCCGTTCCTGACGGCTATGCGATCATCGGCGGATAGCTTCGCTGCTTCGCCAAGATCATCGTCGATGAACTTAAACACTTCGTCGATAGGCAATAGTTTCCTCAGCGAATAGATGCTGTCCTCTACCTTGCGCACATTTCCGGTTATGGATGGGTCAAGTCGAAGCTCCTTTACCTTGTCCCCTTTAATGGGCTGACTCAGTGGCCGAAGTCCTTTGACCGTTCCAATGAGTATGAATATCAAATCGCCAATCGAGCTGATTTCTTGCTCGATGGCTGTATCGAGGGCAATCAACCCAATCGGGATCTGGCGCGTAATCAGTTTGTAATTCGTGGTTATCCGTTCGTTGTCCGCCAGGCGCACAGTTCCCCCCCGAACGTTCTTTCCACTGGCATTCATTTCGAAAACCTCATCTTGCACATCCGTCGGTCGGTAGTGGCGATGGTGGAAGGTGCGCCGAAAACGGAAGCTTCTCTGAAAGACGTTCCGCTAGATCCGCAAACGGCCGAGTCGCTGTGGGCATGGAGACGCCTTTCTCCGTACCCAAGTCCGGGCGATTGGGTATTTGCCTCGCCGCATATGAAAGGCCGACAGCCTTATTGGCCTGGAACGTTGTGGCGATATTATGGCAAGCCGGCTTTGCAGCGTGCCAAGGTGACGAAGCAAGTTTCGTATCACACCTTTCGGCACACTTTTGGGACGCTCTTGAACGCGAACGGAGAGAATCCCAAGGTCGTACAGGAACTGCTGCGCCATGCGAGTCTGAAAGTCACGACCGACGTTTACATGCAGGCAGTCGGTCCACAGAAGCGCGAGGCGCAGAGCAATCTGGTAAAGCTGGTGCGGAAGGGCTCGGTTTTGGAGATCAAACCGGCCTAAGTGGATCAAAATGGATCATGAAGAAAAACGGCGGGTTTGTGGAAGTCTATTGTTTTGTTGGCGTCCCCGACGGGATTTGAACCCGTGTTACCGCCGTGAAAGGGCGATGTCCTAGGCCAGGCTAGACGACGGGGACGATCAATAGGGCGGGTGGCTGCCGCGAACTGCCGCGGAACTCCTTGATCCTAAGGGCTCGATGCCAACCGTAATGTTAACAGCGACTCTCTGAGAGTGTCAAAAATCCGGCCGACACACCGTTCGCCAGCTTCGCGATTCGTCCGTCACGATGCGTCGCCATGACGAAGCCGATCTCGCAGTGACCATCTTTCAGCGACGAATCCCGCCCCAAAAATTCTCTCTCCGCTACTCGACGCGTCCATGCTTCGCGCCCAGGCATTACAATAAAGTCGGGAAGGTCGGTTCCGGCTGTCTTTCGGGCGCTCGTTCTTTCTCGCAACTCGCGTTTTGACGCATATGTCTGATTCACTATATCTGAGCCTTTGGTTCTCTGATTTTTCTGGCCCGGCCATGCTGCCGCATATTCTCGCCGTGCTGCAGCAGTTTCCTTTTTCCGCGCCGCGACCGGGAATCACCTACGCCGCCGTGCAGCCGGTTTCGTGGAGCGAGGCCACCGTGCTCGAACGCCGCTTTACGCCTGGCATCGGCCCCGAAGAAGCGGTCACGCTCGCCGCCGACCTGGTGCATGACGACTATGCCTACGTCCTCGACGCACATTGGGATCTTTGGACGCCCGACGAACGCGGGGAGCGAATGGAGCATGGTCCCGGTACCCGTGAAGTTCATTGCCCAAGGCGAAGAATTTGACGACGGCACTTACGAACAAACCGGCCACGTTCTGGTAGATTTTGGTTTGGACGCGCCCTTCCTGCAAGAGAACCTTGCGCTCACCGAGGAGACTCAGGTGAAGGTTCGCGCCAACGTCAGCAAGTTGGTCGAGTTCACGATGAAGGCGGAAAAGGACACGCGCGCTACCGCGCGTCTGCTCTGGTCAGAATCAGAAGAAAATCTGGCGCAGAAATTAATCGCCCGCCTGCAGAAAGTGCAGTAAACAATTGGATAAAAGAACAAAGGAGGACGCAGAAGATCAAAGCGCCGACTTGCCCTTGTGATCTTCCGCGTCCTCTATGGTCAAGATTCCGCTCGGCTCAAGACGCTATTTCGTGCGTCCGCCCTCGACTTTGAGCGTTTCGGTAGCTGCCGCTTGCGCCGCTGCTAAGCCGCGCCGTTAGAACTCGGAACGGTGAGCACGATACGTAATTCAATCCGGTGTGATAGCAGAATTTAACGGAGGACGGCTCGCCGCCGTGCTCTCCGCAGATTCCAACTTTCAACCCCGGCCGCGTCTTCCGCCCGTTCTCCGTCGCCATCTTCATCAGTTGTCCCACGCCCTCCTGATCGAGCACTGCGAACGGATCCTGCTTCATGATCCCCTCTTCAAGATAGGTTGGCAGAATCTTGTTCACATCGTCGCGCGAGAAGCCGCAGGTGGTCTGCGTGAGATCGTTAGTGCCAAAGGAGAAGAATTCCGCTTCGTTGGCAATCTCGACCCGCGACTAGCGCTGCCCGCGGCAGTTCGATCATCGTGCCGACCATGTACTCCACTTGTGTCCCTTCTGTTTGAAAACTTCTTTCGCGACCCGGTGAACGATCGCTGCTTGGTTCGCCATTTCATTCACCGTGGCTGTCAACGGGATCATCACCTCGGGATAAACCTTGACACCCCTTCGGAGACGGCTACAGCCGCCTCGAAAATGGCGCGCGCTTGCATTTCGGTAATCTCCGGATAGGTGATGCCCAGCCGACAACCGCGGTGTCCGAGCATGGGGTTTACTTCGTGCAGCTGCTCCACGCGTTCCAGAAGCTCGGGTAAAATCTTCTTCAGATCGCCAGCTGCCTTAACTCCGTAGTCCTTATATTTCTTCACCAGCTATTTCTTCTGCTTGGCATCCACGTATGGCAAAGTCGCGATATTCACCATTAGCTCCTCGCGGCTGGGCAGGAACTCATGCAGTGGAGGATCCAGCGTGCGGATCGTGACCGGCAAGCCGTCCATCGCCTTGAAGACTCCGGCGAAATCCTTCCGTTGCTTAGGCAACAATTTCTCCAGCGCAGCGCGGCGGTCTTTTTCGTCATCCGCAAGAATCATAGCCCGCATGAGCGCGAATTTTATCTTCGCCAAAGAACATGTGCTCGGTGCGGCACAGCCCGATACCTTCGGCGCCAAACTTCCGCGCATTGATCGCATCCTGCGGAATGTCGGCGTTCGCGCGCACTTTCATGGTGCGGTATGGATCCGCCCACTGCCATAAACTTATCAAGCAACTCAGGATCTTTCGGCTCTGGAGGAACTGTATTGACTTTGCCTTTGATGACGCGCCCCGTAGATCCATCGAGCGCAATCCAATCGCCCTCTCTCAGGACTTGGCCCTTCACGCGAATCTCTCGCTTCTTTTCGTCGACATCAATTTCCTGCGCGCCAGCCACGCAGGACTTCCCCATGCCGCGCGTGACAACTGCGGCGTGGCTGGTCATACCTCCACGAGAGGTCAGAATTCCCGCCGCCGATACCATGCCTTCGATATCTTCCGGCGAGTGTTTCCGCGCGCACTAGAATCACTGGATTTTTCTCGGTGCCGTGCCCTGACATCTTCACCGCATCCTCGGCGGTGAATGCGATCTGTCCAACAGCCCACCCGGAGATGCCGGCAAACCCTTGGCCAGCACGTTCTCGAGCTTTACGTCTTTCTCGTCCAGCCGCGGAACCACAAAGTAAACAAGCTGGTCGGGCTCCGGCGCGGAAAATCGCCTCTTCTTTAGTGATCAGCCCCTCTTCCACCATCTCAATGGCAATCCGCACCGCCGCCAAGCCGGCTCGTTTGCCGTTGCGAGTCTGCAGCATATACAGCTTGCGGTCCTGAATCGTGAACTCAAAATCCTGCATGTCTTTGTAATGATTTTCCAGACGCGTGGTGATCTCGCGGAGCTGGTTGTAAGACATCGGGCATGATCTTTTCGAGCTCGAGGATTCGACCGGCGTGCGAACTCCTGAAACCACGTCCTCGCCTTGCGCGTTCAGAAGAAACTCTCCGTAGAACTCTTTGGCGCCAGTCGAGGGGTTGCGCGTAAAGCCGACTCCCGTTCCACTGGTGTCACCGAGATTGCCGAAAACCATCGCTTGCACGTTGACCGCGGTCCCGAGCATGTCATCGATATCGTTGAGGCGGCGATAATGTTTTCGCGCGGTCGTTCTGCCACGAGCGGAACACCGCGTCCCGAGCCATTACCAGCTGCTCGTGCGGATCCTGCGGAAAGTCGCGTTTGGCGTGCTTCTTCACCACCTTCTTATATTCGGCGATCACTTCCTGCAACGCCTTCGCGTCGAGATCGGTGTCGAGCTTCGCCTTCTTCTGCTTCTTCTTGTGATCGAACACTTCATCGAACTCCGCCTTCTCAATGTCGAGCACAACATTGCCGAACATCTGAATCAGCCGCCGGTAAGAATCCGCTGCGAACCGCGGATTGTTACTCAGCTTGGCCAGCGACTCCACGCTCTTGTCGTTGAGGCCCAGATTGAGAATCGTATCCATCATGCCCGGCATGGAAAATTTCGCGCCCGAGCGTACGCTCACCAGCAATGGATTTTCGCCCGCGCCCAGCTTCTGCCCCTGCAGCGCTTCCAACTTCGCCAGCGCCTCATCCATCTGCCGGTCAACTTCTTTCGACGCGCCGCCGTTGCGCATGTACTCGCGACAAGCCTCCGTCTGAATCGTGAACCCCGGAGGCACCGGCAGGCCGGCATTGGTCATCTCGGCCAGGCCAGCACCTTTGCCGCCCAGCACATCCTTCATCTTGCCGTCGCCATCAGCCTTGCCGCCGCCAAAAAAATAAACGTACTTCGTCGCGGACTTCTTCGCGTCTTGCTTGGTTTCCTGCTTGCCAGTCTGCGCTGGAGCTTCGGGGAGAGTAATCGTCGCCATAACTATGAGTCCTTTGTCTGAAGATTTTCGCGAATTCTGGCGTCTGCATCCTGCAGTCTGTTGCCTGGGTTTTCGTAGCGCAGCTTTTCGCTGGCCATCTGTTGTCTGGATTTTCGCAGCGCCGCCATCTCGCCGGCAACCTGTCCCTCTAAAGCCGGATGCCAGCAATATCAGAGCTCCGGAGGGGCGTCGCGATAAAAGCCCGGCGCTTCAGCGCCGGGTCCGGCTGCAATAGAATCTAAGTCCCGTAAGGACGGCGGAAATGCCTAAGCCTTGCTCTCGGTCACGATCTCCGAAAAATCGGCGATCGTAGAAAACTCCTTCAGCAAGGTTCGCAGCAGCGCCAACCGGTTCGCCCGCACGCGCTCGTCGTCTGCCATCACCATCACCTTGTCGAAGAATGCGTCCACAGGTTCACGAGCCGTGGAAAGAAACAGCAGCGCTTCACCGTACTTCCCTTCTTTCTGCAGCGCGCTAACTTTCGGCCCGTTGACCTCGACATAGGCCGCCAATGCTTTCTCTTCCGGAGCGGAATCAGGCAGAGGTTCAAACTTCCCCGCTATCGCAATTCCCTTTTCGTCCGCCTGCTTCAGAATGTTCCGCATGCGCTTGCAGGCCGCGCCAATCGCCTGAAACTCCGGCATATGCAAAACCTGCTTGACCGCTTCTGCCCGCGCCAGCGCATCCACCACATCATCCGCATCGGCTCCCAGCACCGCTTTCACCACGTCGTACGCATACCCGTGCACATCTTTTAAATAAAATTCCAGCCGCTCGCGGAAGAAAGCTCTCACCGAAGCATCGAACGTCGCTTCGTCGACGAACTTTTTCTCCGCCTCGGATTTCGCATATCCGAGCCCGCGCATCCCGCATCATCGGCGTCAAGCGCAGCGGCAACTTCTTCTCCGCAATCACCTTCACGATGGCATTCGCCTGCCGCCGCAGCGCAAACGGATCCTTCGACCCGCTCGGCACCAGCCCCAGCGCAAACATTCCGGCGATCGTGTCGGCCTTGTCGCCGATAGAGAGCACTGCTCCCTCAATCGACCGCGGCACTTCGTCTTCAGTCGATTCAGGTTTGTAGTGATCGTAAACCGCGTCCGCGATGGCGAGGCGCGTCGCCTCCGGCAGACTCGGATCCAGTTGCTGCACCCGCGCATACAGGCCGCCGACAATGCCTTGCAGCTCCGTGAACTCTTTCACCAGTTCGGTGGTCAAGTCGGTCTTGGCCAGGCACACCGCTTTGTGAATCACGCCCGGACGCACAGTCGTCCCGTTCTGCTTGAGGATTTCGCTCAGCCAGCTGCACAGCCGCTGCACGCGCAGCGTCTTGTCGTAATAGCTGCCCAGGTCTTTCTGGAAGGTCACGTGCTTCAGCAATTCCAGCCGCTCCAGCAGCGACTTTTTCTGATCCGTCTCCCAGAAAAAACGCG
The DNA here is from genome assembly GCA_963846245.1 of uncultured Acidobacteriaceae bacterium. Classification (GTDB taxonomy): domain Bacteria; phylum Acidobacteriota; class Terriglobia; order Terriglobales; family Acidobacteriaceae; genus Sulfotelmatobacter. The sequence continues at coordinate 844,587 of CAWJVI010000004.1, forward strand.
CGTCGTTGAAACGCGCCCGCAGCACGCGTTCGTTCCCGTGCCGGATCAGTCCCTGCGGATCGCTGTCCGTATTGAGCACGGCGAGAAAATGCGGCAGCAGTTTGCCCTCGGCATCTTCGACTGCAAAATATTTCTGGTGATCTCGCATCACCGTGACCAGCACTTCCGCCGGCAGTGCCAGAAACTGCGGATCGAAGCTTCCCAGAATCACCGACGGAAATTCCGTCAGGTTCACGACGGTATCGAGCAGCGTCTTGTCTTCGCGCCAGCGCGCGCCGGGGACAGTTCGCGTCGCCGCATCGAGCGCCTTTCGAATCTGGTGCTCGCGTTCTCCCGCGTCCCAGCACTTTCGCCGCGCGCAGAGAATCAATGTAGGAAGACCCGGCGCGCGCAATCGTGACGTTCTTGTCGGAAAGAATCCGATGCCCTCGCGAGATCTTCCCCGCCCGTACTCCACCGAATTCAAGCGGAATCGTTTCCCCATCAAGCATCGCCACCAGCCAGCGCACCGGACGCACGAACCGTTCGTTCGGCTTGCGCCAGTACATATTCTTCGGCCAGTAGATCGTAGAAATTTCTTTCGCCAAATTCTCCGCAAGAATCTCGGCGGCCGTGCGCCCCTTCTTCGTGACTTTGGCGGCTACATACTCGCCCTTCGGCGTGCTGACTTTTTCCAGCTGCGCGATGTCGACGCCAGACTTTTTCGCAAAGGCATGCGCCGCAGGCGTCGGCTGCCCATCCTTATAAGCCACGTTCACAGAAGGTCCGGTAACTTGCTCCGTGACGTCGGCCTGCGTCGCAGAGATTCCGGACGCCAGCACCGCCAACCGCCGGGGCGAATCGAAACGCGTGACTTCGTGCGCCGCCAGCCGCTCGCGGCTCAGCAGCGCGGTGACACGGTCGCGCAACTCCAGCGACGCCGCGTCAATCATCCGCGCCGGAATCTCTTCGCACCCGATCTCAAGTAGAAAATCTGCCATTTTTCTTAACTCGTTGTCATCCTGAGCGGAGCGGAATGATTCGCGAAACGAATCATCTCGCGGAGTCGAAGGATCCCTATCCCCTCGACTGTTCCGTCCTGATTCTTCTTGCCGCCCGAACTCGAGTCCCGCACCGCTATGTCCCCTCTCACCATTAGGGATCTTTCGACTCCGTGGAAATTTCGCTTCGCGAAATTTCCACTCCGCCCAGGATGACAGAACTCGTAAATTCAAATCGTCGCGGGCGCCAATTTTTCGTGCTTGGCTTTCTTCGCATGCGCAGGTTCAGGCTCTTCGGACTTTTCCGATGAGACCGCCGCAACTTCGCTCTTCTGTTGATCGATCCAGGCCTTCGCGATTCCCACGGCGAGCGCCCGCACCCGCGCAATCACGCCCACGCGTTCGGTCACGGAAATTGCGCCACGCGCGTCGAGAATGTTGAACATGTGCGAACACTTCAGGCAAAGATCGTACGCACCGAGAAGCGGAAACCGCGCCTTCGCTGCCGCGATCCCGTCGCCCTCGGCTTGATCTTTCCCCAGCGCCGCATACTTCTCCAGCAGGCCCTTGCATTCTGCCTCGCACAAATCGAAGTGCTTCCAGGCCTTCTCCACGTCCGCGAGTTCAAAATTGTAGACCGAGAACTGCAGCTCATCGGCCAGGCGGACGTCGCCGTACTTCACCACAGCGCCCGTATCCGGATCGCGCGCCCACACGATGTCGTAAATCGAATCCACGTCCTGAAGGAACGCACCGATGCGCTCCAAACCGTAGGTGAGCTCGGCGGAAATCGGAAACAGATCCACGCCGCCGCACTGCTGGAAATATGTGAACTGCGTGATCTCCAGGCCGTCGAGCATCACTTGCCAGCCTACGCCCCACGCGCTCAGCGTGGGAGCTTCCCAGTTGTCTTCTTCGAACTTGATGTCGTGCTGGCGCAGGTCGATGCCGAGCGCGCCCAGCGACTCCAGGTACAACTCCTGCACATTTTCCGGCGGAGGCTTCAGGATCACCTGCAACTGCATGTGCTTGAACAGTCGGTTAGGGTTCTCGCCGTAACGCCCGTCCGCCGGGCGCCGCGAGGGCTGCACATATGCCACCTTGTAGGGCTTGGGCCCGAGCACGCGCAGAAAAGTTTCCGGCGCCATTGTTCCCGCACCTACTTCAACGTCATAAGGCTGCTGCAACACACATCCGCGCTCAGCCCAGAATGTCTGCAGCCGCAGGATGAGTTCCTGGAACGTCGGCGGATTGGAAGTGGATGGATGCATAACTCAGCTCTTGGCCGTTAGCTTTTAGCTCTTAGCTTGGACCTCTAAGTTTGTTGCCTCGGGGCCGAAGAGTCCGACTTGGTGGAACGGCGGCACGGATACGCCACGTCGCATCGTCGCTTCCGACCCCTACAGCGCCATTGGAGCCCAGCAGGTAATCCATGATTGTAATGGAAGGGGCGGGTGGACGTCAGCTGGCGATGGGGTTCTTCTCGCGTATTTACAAAACGTTCCTGAAGGAACACTGTGGAAAACGCCGGAAAATTTCCGGCTAAGTCGTTGATAATTTCGACCGGCGGTGAAGGGAAAGGAGTTAAGTTGTGGAAAAAGTGTCTACTTTAGTGGACGTTTAAGTACACGGAAGTAGACTTGACAGGACGACGGCTCTTGGCTGCGTAGGCGGCACCACTTAAGCGAACTGCAGCCGCTTCAGCTTGATCCGGTCGGTGCGGACTTGCGCCAAATCGTAGTGTGCCTGTTGCGTGAGCCAGGTTTCGGCGCTTCCGCCAAAGACTTTGGACAATCGAACCGCCATCTCGGGAGAAATGCCGCGCTTGCCGTTGACTAGTTCCGACAGCGTGGTGCGAGTGACGCCAAGAGCGGCGGCAGCGCGTGTGATGGTCAGACCCGACGGTTCAATGCACTGGCGCAGAACAAAACCACCGGGGTGGGGCGGATTCTTCATGGGCATAATTCAAGTCCTCTCAATGGTAGTCGACATAATCAACGTCTGAGGCTGCCCCGTTTTCAAAGCGGAAAATCACTCGCCAGTTCGCTCGAACTGTGACTGCCCAAAAGCCTCTGAAATCGCCCTTAAGCGAATGCAGGCGGAAGCCTGGCAAATCCATATCCGCCACCGCACCGGCAGCATCAAGACGCGCCAGAACGTCACGCAGTTTGGACACGTGCTGACTGGTCACACCGCGAGGGTCGTCACCCTCAAAGAGGCGTTTCAGCCCTTTGTGGCGGATCGACCCGATCATGTCTTACCGTAATGCGTAACGTAACGCATGTCAAGCTGAAGCGAGCGGGAATGCGCCAGGAGCTAGAATCCACCCTTCTCCAGCATTCCTGCCGTCACGAGCTTTTTTTCGATGTGACGTTGCAGGGTTTGGATCAGGAATTTGCGGAGGTCGGCGCCTTGGGATTTGGGCCACGGTGGACCGGCGAAAGCCTCTACTGGAGCGCGGAACATTTGTGCGGCCAGCGCACGCGACTCGCTTGAAATCTCGGAGGACGCCAGGCGCTTGTCGTCGGGGCACATCAGGCCATCGGCCAGGGCGTGGAACCAGGCGCGGCTGCCGTTCAGGGTGCGGCCACAGGCGATACATTCGGTGAGCTCGGGGAGAAAGCCGACCAGGCGCGTCAGCCATAATTCGAAATAGGTGACTGGCATCCAGATCTCGGAGCTGGCCTTTTTATCCAAGCTGATCTTGACGTCCGAGCTTATGTTTTCTGATCCTGTCTTTGTTTCCGAGCCTGTCTTTATTGTTGCGGCGGCAATCTCGACATGCTGCAGAGCATGCAGGACGGAGAGCGTCAGGCGGAAGATGGCGTCGTTGGCTTCGCGGTCGGGGAGCAGTTCGTCGAGCAGCTCGGCCACGTGGGCCAGTGCGACGGCGCGCGCGTAACCTACTTCGGTGGCCATTGGAGACACGATCACCTCGCAGGCATCGAGGCGCGCCAGTTCCTGGCGTTCGCGGACGTCGTAAAACGCGCGGACGTAAGTCATGGGCTCGAGCGCTCCGCCGAAGCGGCGCTTCGATTTTTTCGCGGATCGAGCCACGCCGCGAACTTTGCCTTCCGCGCGCGTGAACAGCGTGACCAGCAGATCGGCTTCGCGCAACGGATACGTGCGCAGGACGATCGCTTCGGACTCCATCAGGGCCATGATTCTCAGCTGAGGTAACGAAGTGATTGTAAATGTTGGAGGGCTGTCGGACATCAGGGGTCAGGGGTCAGGGGGATCAGCGCAGCACCAAGGTCAATCGCGGCGGACAGGAGTGTCCGCCCTACACTAGCGAAGTCAAAATCCCCACCCTCCGACTTCGCTCAGGGCCGGCTTTCTCGCAAAGGACGCGAGAAATGGGGCACCCCGGCGGTCTGACAGCAGCGTCCTTGCTGCAAACGGGAACGCACTCGCTGCTCGCACTGTGACGACAGCTCGCCGACGATCATGCCGCTTCCTGCGCATCGTAAGGTCCCTCACCGGGCCTTCGGCCCTGTTCGGGATGACATCGTGAGGGTTTCAGCACGTAGCTTATCGTAAGGATTTCGAAAATGAAGCTTGTAGCTCGCGGAGGGGCATCGCTGTTGCGTTCAAGGTGCGAAAAAATTACTGCAGGGAATCTACGGCAGCTTGGGACTTGGATAGTATGCGGTTGGGCAGGGGGGCATAGCCCAGGGTCCGGGCCACATCCTGGCCTTGCTGCAAGCCCCATCTTAGAAACTGCTGGAGAGCGCTGCGGCGGGCTGACGAAGCAGCGGAGCCGGGGACGTAAATCCAGCTGAAGCTGGCGATTGGGTACGACTCCCGGCCCGGTGCATTCGCCAACGAAGCGAGGGGATTGCTCGCGGCGCTTTCCGCCGAGGCGCAAGCGGCAGCGATGCTTTCGGGTGTGGCTCGAACAAACTGTCCCGCGGCATTCTGTACGCGGCCATAGCCTACGCCGGAGCTTCGGGCAAAATTCAATTCGACGTATCCCACGGCGCCGGGCCGGGATGCGACTTGTTCCACCATGTCCTCGCCGCGATTGGCTTCGCTGCCGACGGGCCAGTTGGGCGATGGATTTTTTCCGACTGCGGCGCGGAATTGAGGATTCGTCTTCGACAGGAAATCGGTGAGGATGTAATTCGATCCCTTGCCGGCGCTGCGGTGAACGACGCTGATCGCCAGGTCGGGAAACTGCACGCCCGGGTTCAGTCGGGCGATGCGCGAGTCTCTCCAGGTCTTCACGGTTCCCAGATAAATCTGCGCGAGAAGATCGCCGGAGAAATTGATCTCGGGATTGCCGGGCAGATTATAGATGGGAACAATCCCGACCAGGACGGTGGGAATCTCGATCAGAGAAGACCGGGAATTGTGCATTTGCTCGCTGGTGAGGGCGACCTCGCCTCCGCCAAAGTCTCCGGAACCTTCGCTGATCTGTTTGATGCTCTCCGAGGTTCCGAGCGGCACGTATTGCACCTGAGCGTTGCTGTTGTTCTTGTTGAACTCGCTAATCCAGGCCTGATAGAGATGCGCCGGCACGTTGGAACCGGAACCGACAATGACTACTCTTTCCTGTGCGGCTGCCTGCCCCGCGCCGAGACATGAGCAGCAAGTCAAGGCGATGATGCACGCGGATAGAAATGTCTTCATCGGTGGCATGGATTTCCTTTTTGTAGAGAAGCCTTTCGGTCTCCACTTTCAGGTCTCCACGGGGCGGACTGCGAGGTGTTCACACCTGCGGGCAGCTCCGAGGAACAGCACCGCTAATATTTTGCATGATTGCGGGCCGATCTCGAAGAGTGGAGGTGAGGCCGCGAATTACGGAGGTAATCAATTATCGGGACATCGACCCCGGTTTGGAGTCGCATCCTGCGACCGCAAACAGAAAAGGCGCGCGTCCATGAGCGGACGCACGCCCTCAAACTTCTTCCCAGACTCGGCCCGGCTTCGTTTTCCCAACAGCTGTTCCGAACAGCTGATCGCTGAAGCCTTAAAGCGGCCTTACCGGCCGAAGTACGCCGCGTTTTTCGCGGTGAATTCGTTCCACTTCTCCGGCAGGTCATCGAGCGCGAAAATGGCCGACACGGGACACACGGGCACGCAGGCGCCGCAGTCGATGCACTCCACCGGGTCGATATAGAGCAACTCCGCGGTGGCGTAAGCGGGATTGTCTTTCTTGGGATGAATGCAATCCACCGGACACGCATCGACGCAGGCAGTGTCCTTGGTGTTGATGCAAGGCTCGGCAATTACATAGGCCATAAGGGTTTCTGTCTCCTAAGATCTATACAGCTATTTTACTACCAGTGCCGGTTTCCCCGGTACCCCACGGAACCGCACATTCTAGCAAGAAACCGCTGGTACAGGGCGGAAAAAAATGGGGTCGTGGAAAGGCCAGATTTTGATCCCGTCGTAGGAAGTTTTGTTTTACTTCTTCTTTTTCTTTTTAGCTGACGCGGCAAGATTGTATGCCACGGCGGAACCGACAAGATTCTTCAGGGCGCGCTCATTCATTCTGTCCCCCTCGTGGAAATCGATGGCTCGCCACTTGTTGCCTTGAAGGCCGGCGTTGAAGATCTTGTCCGGATCGGGAAGGCTTGCGCCGCTCGAGAAGGTCAGTTTTACCTTATCTTTGTGAGCGTTGGCCACCAGGATTAGTCCATCGTGAGACCAGCAGGGAGAGCCCATCCACTTCCATTCCTCGACCACCCCGGGATCGGCTTCGTGAATGACTTTGCGAACATGGGCGAGCATTTTGCCGCGCCAGTCAGCAAGGTCTGCGATTCGTTTGTCGATAAGTTTGGATGGATTGGGCATGCAATTACCTCTCTATTTGGCTTCTACTGCTTGAATCACTACCAAAAAAAGAGGCGGCCGGCAAGAGTCGCTTGCCGGCCGTTCGTGCTTCTGAGGATCAAGCATGTTGCCGCGATTGCGCTGCAACCTCGCGATTTAGCGGTGTCCGCCGCCGCCGTGTCCGCCGCCACCACCGTGGAACCCTCCGCCGCCGTGGAACCCTCCGCCGCCGTGGACTGCGCCTCCACCGTGGAAGCCACCTCCGCCGCGAACCGCGCCGCCGTGGAATCCGCCGGCCGGACCGCGTCCTGCGAAACCACGCCCAGCGTAACCGCGACCAGCGAACCCACGTCCAGCGTAGCCGCGTCCATAACCGTAGCCGCCGCGTCCGTAACCCCATCCGCCGCGTCCATAGTAGCCGCGTCCCCAACCACCGCCGCCCCAGTGATACCACGGGCCGGCGCCGATGAAGAGTCCGCCGGAAAACCAGCTAGGCCCGTAATATCCGTACGGAGCGCACGCGTAAGGATAGTAGCTGTAATAGCCATAGTCACAGACCGGAGCCGCTCCAACATAGCCCGGGCCAACGCCCACTCCCACGCTGACCTGCGCTTGAGAGTAGGCCAGTGGAACCATCAGAACCGCCAGTAACGCTACATACTTTAGATATCGCATTTTGTTAACCCCCTGCCCCAGATCCACCGTCTCTGTCTGGAAGCGCCTACTCATTTGAACTCGGCAGCGGGGAAAAAGTTGCAAAGTTCGCAGTGGCTGAATTCAGCCATCCTAGCTGAAATCAACCACTTACGAGCCACGGGCCGAAAACCTCCGAAACCGGCGCCGGGTTATGGCCTACGCTCCCACCAATTCCTTCTTCTCGCTGGGCTCGTATTCCACGATGTAGCCGGCAACGGCGCTCGCTGCCACCGTGTAAGGCGAAGCTAGATACATTTGGCCGGGACCGCTGCGGCCGGGGAAGTTGCGGTTCTGGGCGCTGATCACGATTTGATCGGGACGCGTGGAAACGCCCGGGCCGGCGTTGATGCAGGCTCCGCAACTGGGCTCGATCACGATTGCGCCGGACTTGTGGAAGACTTCCAGATATCCGCGGCGTATGCAGTATTCGCGCGTTTCCTGCGAGCCGAACTGGATGTAGAACTTTACCGAATCGGCGATGCGCTTGCCATGTTTGAGCGCATCGGCCAGCACGGCGGCGTACATGTCCATGTCTTCGTTTTTGCCGGCGGTGCAGGTGCCGCCGTAAGCGATTTCGACGGGCACGGGCGTATGCAGTTCACGAATATATTTTCCGTTGCCGGGATCGCCCGGCGTGGCCACCATGGGCGTGATCTCGGCGGCGTCGAGTTCGATCACGTGGGCATACTGCGCGTCTTTATCGCTGTACAGGCCTTCGATCATGGCTTCGGCTTTCTTGCGGTCCATGTTGCGGCGCTCGACCAGGAAGAACACAGCTTTTTTGTCGGGCGCGACGATGCCGGTGAAGCCGCCGATCTCGGCGGCCATGTTGGTCATGGTGGCGCGTTCGTCGACGCTGAGGTCTTCGATGGCTTCGCCGGCGTATTCCATCACTTTCGCCAGAGCCTTGCCGCTGCGCACGTAGTCGAGGCTGAGAATTTTCAGAATAAAATCTTTGGCCGTGACGTTCGCGTGCTTGCGGCCGCGGATTACGATCTTCACCGACTCCGGCACTTTTACGCGTACGTCTTTCGTGATCCAGGAATTGAAGACGTCGGTCGTGCCAATACCGAAGGCCACGCATCCGATCGCGCCGACGTGCGGCGTGTGCGAGTCGGAGCCGATATTCAGCTGCCCGGGGAGCGCGTAGCTTTCGAGGACGATCGAGTGGCAGATGCCTTCCGAACCTTTGCGGTCTTTCAATTCGCCGTGCAGCTTGATTCCCTGCTTGGCGGCGAAGTCCTGCTGCTTGAGCTTGAGCTGCGTTGCCAGGTCGAGCAGGCCGAGTTTCTTTTTCTCTTCGGAGATTACTTCGTCGAGAAACGTCAGGTGATCGCGAAAGAAGATGATGCTGGACGCGTCGTTCACCTTGGCATCTTTGCCGACGTAACGTTCGAAAAAGATTGCCGCCATGGGCGTGACGTATTCGTGGCTGAAGCGCAGATCGGCGCGAGCGAAACCGGTGTCGCCCGGCTTGACGGCAGGGACGCCGACTTCACTTTTGTCGTTGATCATGTGGCGGGCAAAAATCTTTTCGGCAACAGTCATTGGCCGTGTGCTCGCGGTCGCGATTGGCGGGAGAAACACTTTCCCCTGCATCCTGGCCACGTTGAACGGAAACAGGCCGCCGTACTCGATTACCTGGCGGGTAATTTCATCTTCGCCCGCGGTGAATTCGCTGAGGGCGATTTCTTCTCCGCTGCGAATGCGATCGATCAAGGAGAAGTTGGTCGAAGTGAGCAGGCCGAGGTTCTGGCAATTCTGCTTGTAGATGCGCTCGATGTTCTCGGCGATTACAACGCTGATGCCGGCGCACATTTCCGCGTAGGGGGACTGCTCGCGGCTGGAGCCTTTGCCGCGACGCTTGCCGCTGATCGCGCAGACGAATCCGCCGCGCTTCACATCACCGCGGCCGATCGGCGTCACATTGCCGCATTTCAAGCCGAGGTAAGGAATCTCGCCCAGAGTCTCGTCAAAATAGAAACAGTAGTGCGCGGGAGTGATTTCATCGGTCGAAATGTCGTCACGCAGTCTGGGATTCGCGGCGGGATTCTTCGTATCCCACGGCAGGTCTTCGCCCGCAAGTTGCTTCCGAATGAGTTCCGGATTTTCAGTGAGAAAAAGAATGCGTCCCTGGAGTTTGACTTTATCAGGGCGCTTTTCGATCTTGCGGGTGAGGAGTGATTCGATCACGTTGAACCTGCGAGGGTTAGAAATAGAGGGACGGCCGAAAACCTGGCGCTCCCGATCTATTGTAACGCCGCGGAGCAGGCGCGGGGCCTGTGTTCCGTTGTGCCGCTGCGGTTAAACTCTGGCGAGGAAATCTTGTAACCACAGAGGTCACGGGGTTACACAGAGGGACACGGGGTACAGAGGGGGCAGGAATCTTTATCTTTTGTAATCGCGCGGGCTGGGCAGCGGATCGAGTCCGCGGCCGGCGAAAATCTCTTCGAACTCTTGCACCAGCGCGGGGTGAAGCAATTTATTCGAAGCCAGAGTCTCGCGGCTGTCGATTTCGAACGGAGAACCGTCGAAGCGGCTCACTTTGCCGCCAGCTTCTTCGACGATGAGCGCGCCGGCGGCGGTGTCCCAGGGATTGAGATTGAATTCCCAAAAGCCGTCAAAACGTCCGCTGGCCACGTTGCACAGGTCGAGCGCCGCCGATCCAGCGCGCCGCACGCCGTGGGTGCGCAGCGTGATCTGGTGATAGAAGTAAATGTTCGGATTCTTGTGCCGCTTCTGGCTGGGAAAGCCTGTGGCTAACAGACTCTCCTTCAAATGTGCAGTTTGCGAAACTTGCATGGCTGCGCCGTTCAAGTGCGCTCCTTGTCCCCGCTCCGCGGAAAAAAGTTCGTCGCGCGTGGGATCGTAAACCACGCCCGCGATGCGCTGCCCTTGCTTCTGTGATTCCCGCCGCTCCGATTCCCGATGTTCCAGCGCCATCGACACGCAGAAAACCGGATAGCCGTGCGCGAAATTCGTGGTGCCGTCGAGCGGATCGACATACCAGCGGTAGTCGCTGCCCTGGTCGTTCAATCCCTGTTCTTCGCCCAGCACATCGTGCCCGGGAAATTGCTGCTGGATGCGTTCGCGAATCAGCGCCTCCGAAGCGCGATCGGCCGCTGTGACCAGATCAGCTTCGCCCTTGTACTCGATCTTGATGTGCTTCTGAAAATAATGCATCAGCAGCGCGCCCGCCTCGCGGGCGATGGCCGACATGGCGGGAAGGAAGTTGTCGCGATTGGCTGGCATAATTGGGCTTCGGCTTTCGGGCTTCGGGCTTCAGCTAAAACAATCTGAGCACATGGGCGGAGCTGCAGAGAAAATAGGTTCGTGGTGGCTCGGCGCTTGCGAGCATCGATAAATACGCCCGGACCGTTGGAGTTTCAGCCGAAGCCCGAGAGCAGAAGCCCGAAGCCCGCTTCATTTCCGCTTCCCGCCGTCTTCGGCAATGTACATGATCTCGTGCTTGAAGATGAACAGGTTGGGTGCGCCCTCGCGGGTGAGCCGGATCATGTGCTTGTCGTAATACTCGATCCAGCCGCGGAGTGTTTGCCCGTCCAGCAGTTTCACCGACACCGGCTTCTGCTTCTCGCCCAAAGATTTCAGGAAAGTCGCTTCTTCAAAAGTATCTTCCGGAGGCGGAGTGCGCCCGCGATTGGCGGCGTTGGGATTGCCCGGCTGCGTGCGGAAAGGCATAGCTGACATTGTACACAAGCCGAAAACGGCGATGCCGACACCGCCTGAGCACCGCAGGAGTAAAATGGCGTGCGAAATCTTGCTGCTGGTAGATTGTGCTTCTGGTAGGAGGTTCGCCGTGAAGAATGTTATTTCTTTTGTATTCGTGGCCACGCTGACGCTCTTCCCCCATCCGGCGAAGGCGCAGGCCTCGACCAAGGGGATGCCGCAACCTCCGCCCTCGCAGCAAACGCCGATAGTAGCCCCTGCGGAACCCGTGACGACGCCCGTAGCTAGCCGGATCGATTTGATCGAGGTGCAGAGAGACGCGGCTGAGCTGGCCCGAACCGCGCAGACGATTCCTACCGATGTGGCGAGCATCAGGAAGGGCATGCTGCCCAAGGACGTGCTGCTGAAGCTGAAGCAGATTGAAAGGCTCTCGAAGCGTTTGCGCAGCGAGTTGAACCCTTAGGCTGCAGGGCGCCGAACTTTTCCACACCCCTCGCTATGCTCGGTGGACAGCCGAGGCGGCTGTCCCTGCATCGGCCGCTAGAAGCTGAATTTCAACGAAAACTCCATTACGCGCGGAGATCCCAGCGCGAAAACACCCGAGCCCAGGCCCAGGCGATTGCTGCTTTGCTGGCCCCGAGTGGGGCAGATGCCGAAGCCGGTGCCGTTGAGCGATCCGCAACTTCCGTTCAGGACTCCGCTCAACGGGTTGGCGGGTCCGTCGAAGTTGGCGAAATTCGCGACATTAAAAAATGATACCCCAGGCTGCACGGTGAACTTATCCCTGACCTTGTACACCCAATTCAAACTCAGGTCGAAGGCGCGCAGCCAGCCCATGCCCTGTTCGTCGTAGGGAGCAGTCGGGACGGGCTGCTGCACTCCTTGCAGCGACTGCAGATTCGACAGGCTTTGCGTCGCATTCACACCGAACAGGTTGCTGTTGATCAGCACCTGACCCGCCGGAGTTGGCTGGGAGGCATCAATGTGGTTGTACTTGTTGATCGCTACGTTGACGTTGTTCTGGTTGATGCCATGCCCGAATGAACCGATGTTGGTGCCCGGCAGAACGTCGCCGAGGCCTCCGTTGGAGGCAAAACTGCCGTCGCCAGTGCCGTCGCCAGTCACATCCGTCACGAAGATGCCGCCGGGGCCTCCGGTGGGGCTCAAGGTGAGCGTCACCGGCAGCGGGCTGTAGAAATGTCCGATCATGCCCACGCGGAAGTGGAGGGGCAGGTCCACAGTGCCACCGAAAGATATCTGGTTCTTGCGGTCGAGCCCGTTCGGCCCCAGGTAACGCTGCGGGTTGTTGAAGTCGCTGGCGATGGTGACGAAGTCATTATCCTGCGCCGCGGCGACATAGCGCTCCAACTGATAGGACACTTGCAGGTCAAAGTTTGAAATGCCCGGGAACGGATTCTTCAGGTGCTGCTTCAGCGACATTTGTAACGCGTTATTTTTCGCGTAACCGATGGGGAACAGCATCTGGTTGGCGCCGATAAGCGGGTTGATGCCAGGAAACGCGGCGTTGGGACAGGGCCCTCCGCTGCACAGCGAATAGCCGGAATCGAGGCCGTTCGAGGCGAAGTCCGCGATGCTGCCGCCGTAGTAATCCGGTCCGCCGCCCGCCGCCGCCGAATAGGTTTTGTTGGCATGGGCGATGTAGCAGCTGACCATGGCCGGTCCTGGGTTCAGGGAGGCACAACCTGCATTTGCCGATCCCTGGTTATTCGCCACCGTCGCTTGTATGGCCGCAGTGACAACTCCGGTGAAGTTCATAGCTGGGAAGCGATAGTCACCGACGTGGTTGGTATCAACTGCGAGCAGAGTGTGAGTCTCAATGTTGCGCAGATAGTCCACCGTGAAAACCATGCCCGGACGAATTTCACGCTGGACGCCGAGGTTCATCTGCAGGGAGCGCGGGCTCACATAAGTTGGTGCCAGCAGATCCGTGCCCGTCGCGTCTAACCCGTCCGACAGGGCTGTTCCTATAAACGACGGGTTGGGAGCTTTTGCGCCGACTGCGGCCGTGGCTGCCTGATACTGAGCCTGCAATGCGGTGATCGCCGGGGCTGCCTGTCCAATGGCTTGGCCGCAAAACGAAAGGTTCGGCGTGGTCCCGTCGGGCAGAGTGAAACCTGGATTGGGCTGTCCGTTGGAGCACACCGTCGGATCCGCGAGGAACAGTCCCGTCTGCAAGCGGGCTGGCCGGTCGAATTCGATGTTATTCCAGATCGAGTTCTCGTAGAAAAGGCCGATACCTCCGCGAATCACCGTCTTACCGTTGCCCGAAGGATCATAGGCAATACCTAATTGCGGCGCGAAGTTGAGATTGGGTTGATTCACGCGATTGCCCAGGCTCGAATAGAACTGATTGTTGAACTGATTCAAAGCCGAGATCGGACCTAGGTCGCTGTCGGCGCGGCCGGAATCCCGGACGTAACGAATCCCGTACGATAAGGTCAGGTTGGGTTTGACCTTCCAGGAATCTCCGAAATATGCCGAAATGCGGTTGTCGGGGCCGCTGCCGCCCGCAGGAAACCCGAAGGCTGGTATTTCTGAATCATAGCCCTGTCCGTTGCCCAACTGCACCGTGTTGGCTGGATAGTTGAGGGGGTTAGCCGCTCCGCCGGCCATTCCCGAGCATGGTGATAAAGGCGGGCAATCCCCGATCCCAGCCCCAACAGCGGGAGCAAGAGCGAGAAAACTGGCAAACCCGCCGCCGGAAATATGATTGAACCCGCCACCATAGCGAAAAATGTGCGCCCCAAGAGCCTTGCTGCCGTCGTATTTGATCTGGTGGTCGGTCTGGTAGGTCTGCTGCGGCGCCAGGAAGTTCGGCCCGGAACAGAAATCATCCGCCCCGGCGGTCAGGCAGTCCGGATCGGCGCCGATGGCCAGCTCGAGTCCCGGTGCCGGATTAAAGACGGGGTTCGAAGCAAGACTCGACCCGGCGACCGCGTCGACAATTCCGTTGCGGAATTTCATGTAACCGAAACGAATGCTGTGCGTGTAACTCCCCGTGCTGAAGTCCAGACCCATGGCGTGGTCAGGCGTGTGGTTCACATTGCCGAACGGCTGGAAGCTGTTGGGGATGAACGCCAGCACGCTGTGGTTCTGATCGAAGGAGAAGCGGTAGAAAAAATGGTACTTGCTGTTAATCTGCCAATCGAGCTTTCCCAGGGCCTCTACCTCGCGGAAGGGCGAGCTGTAACTTCCGGTGTCGCCGGCAAACGCGCCGCTCGGCAGGACTGGGTTAAGCAGATCCTGCTTAGTGCGCTCGCCATCCACGAAGAAAAATAGCTTGTCTTTCAGAATCGCTCCGCCAACGCTGCCGCCAAATTGATTGCGCTGGAAAGGATTGTCGCTGCCGCCGGGCAGGTCGGCGTCCAGAGTTTGATCGCGGAAAAAGTAATAGCCTTCCCCGTGATAGGCATTGGTGCCCGATCGGGTGGTTACGTTGACAGATCCCGAAGATGTGAGCTCGGTGGAAAGATCGAGCGAGGACTGCTGAATCTGGAATTCCTGAATAGCGCCTTCGGGCACATTCTGCGTGGTCGTGCCAACGGTTTCGTCGCTGATGTCGAGGCCGTCGACTTCGATGCGGGCGGTGCGTCCGAAACGGCCGCCGAACGAAATGGAGGAGAATCCGTTCTTGGTGGGGTCAAAATTTCCGCCGTCCTGGATTTGCACTCCCGGCTCCAGTTGGGCCAGGTCGAGGAAGTTTCGTCCATTGATGGGCAGGCTTTCGATCTGCTGGGTGGTCAGAACTCCCTGCACAGTGGCCTGCTCAGTGTTGACCGTGACTTCGCTACTCTGCACTTCCACGACTTGCGCGGCTTGCCCGACGTGCAACTTGATGTTCCCGGTCGAGGTGACGCCGACCTGCACGATGACAGCAAGTTCCGAAGTGCTGAATCCCTGCGACTCGACTCTTAGCGTGTAGTCTCCGGGAGTCAGCGCGCCTGATGCATAGGTGCCAGCCGAGGTGGTCGTCCTGGTGATTATGCGTCCCGTGGCCCTGTTGTTGATGGAAATCTTCGCCCCGCTGACCACCGCGCCGGTTGGGTCGGTGACCACGCCCTGAATGCTTCCCGTGGAAATCGTGGTTTGGGCCAGCATCAGCGCAGAGCACGCCAGCACGCAAAGCATCACGAAAAGCGTCTTCAGGATCGTTTCCGAGCAGGAGCCGCCCGCGCAGAAGCGTGGGGATTTGGCATCGAACAACATGTTCACCTTCCTTTGCAAAGCTGTATCCCTAATTTCTTTCGCGAATCGTTGTACCGCTAACTATCGTGAAGCGAAAAAATCGAGAATCGTCGGGTCGAAGTCAGACAAAACCGCAGCTTACGAACTCACAAGTCGCCTCATCATCCGCAACCACGAACTCTATTGTCTTCTCGCGATTGAATCTTCTCGCGATCCTGAGTGATGCATTGGGCAGGAAAACAGCAATTCGCGAACCGCTTCTGCGCTGTGAATCAGGTATTGCCAATATATCTGCAAATCCGCCATCTGTGTCAACCGCCGGTGGTGGGTCAACTTGAAGGCCTTTTACCACCAAGGTCACAAAGTGACACAAAGGAACCCCTGCGATCAGAACCCTTCGTGATACTTCGCGACCTTCGTGGTGGATGATTTTTCTTCCAGATTGACCATCTCGCAACGAAAGACGTTTCCTGATCGAGCCCGTTCAGATCAAGCCGGTTCAGAAGTCCGATTTCACGGTGTAGTAGCCGGCGCGATTGCGGACGTGGTAGGCCGAGGCCTCGGGCCGGCCCAGTACATTGATCTGGATGCGGCGAAAATCGGAAAAAGATGTCCGGTGAATCGGATA
The DNA here is from genome assembly GCA_963846245.1 of uncultured Acidobacteriaceae bacterium. GTDB lineage: Bacteria > Acidobacteriota > Terriglobia > Terriglobales > Acidobacteriaceae > Sulfotelmatobacter. Next base: position 860,562 of record CAWJVI010000004.1, read on the forward strand.
GTAGGCCAGCAAATATTGCGTGCGCAGTTCGTCGCTGATTTTCTGGAAGGCGTCGTCGAGTTGCGAAATAGACGTCGCATAATAATATTTGCCTCCGGTATCCTCGGAGAGCTGGATGAGGGCGTGCTCGCCTCCGGTCTCGCGTCCGGCGCTGTTTTCGATGGGCACCACGATGATGCTGTAAACGGTGGCTTCCGCCTCCTGCGCCGCCCGGACGGCCTCTTTGTAATTTATTTTGCTGATCGTGTCGCCACCGTCGGTGATCAGGACGATCACCTTGCGTCCCTGGCGGCGGTCGAGAGCGCGTGAAACCAGATAAATCGCGTCATAGAGCGCGGTTGCGGCGCCCAGGCGGATGTGGTCGATGCCTTCGTCAATGCGCTTCAAGTCGGCGGTAAACGTAGTCGACTCGCGCACGTATTCGCTGAATCCGTAAACCGAAAGCGCGTCCACCGGGCGCAGGATGGCATGAGCAAATCGTTTGGCGGAGGCTTGCTCAAGGGGCAGGTCGTGACGCGTGCTCAGGCTGGTGTCGACTGCCAGCGCGATCGACAGCGGCGCCGCCGACTGCTTCTCGAAAATAGAAATGTTCTGTGGTTGGCCGTCCTCCAGCAAGCTGAAGTTCTCTTTCGTCAGCCCGCCCACCGGAGCGCTGTGGGCATCGGTGACGGTAACGAACACGTTGACCAGTTTTACGTCAACCTTCAGCGTCTCGGCAGGGTCGGAATGGGTAGGGGGTTCCTGTGCCAGCCCGGCACAGGTCAGAAGCAGCACGCCCAGAATCCGTTGAACCAGGAAAGCGGATCTTCTCATGATTTACGGGACATGATTTACGGGCACGGTTGACGGAGATTATACCTTGCCCCAATTTGCAGAAGGCGCAATTACGAAGCGAATTATTCGCCTGTTAGTTAGATGCGCGCCCAGTCGGCAGGGGTGTCTTAGCCAGGGGGATTTACGCGGGGAATTTCCGCCGGAAACGGCTCGCCGTCGGCCCAAACTGCGCCGTCTTCGAAATATTCTTTCTTCCAAATGGGAACGGTGCGCTTGAGGGTGTCGATGAGCCAGCGGCAGGCGTCGAACGCGGCGGCGCGATGGGCGGACGCGACTACCACCAGCACGCTGGTTTCGCCGATCTCCAGCCGCCCCAGCCGGTGAACCAGAGTTACGTCGCGAATCTGGAACTGCTTCAGCGACTGCTCGGCCAGCGCTTCCATTTGCTGCAGAGCCATTTCTTCGTAGGCTTCGTAGTCGAGATAGAGCGTCTTGCGCCCGCGAGTCTGGTTGCGCACGATGCCTTCGAAGAGCACGGCAGCGCCGTCTTCACCGCGCTTGAGGCCGGCCAGAACCTGTTGTGAGTCAATCGCTTCGCGGACAATCGACGCGTAGCGCCGGCGTCCCTTCGGCTCACTTCGTTCGCTCAGGGCAGGCTGCGCCGGCTGTCCCGCGGGCATCTCGCCCCCGGACTTGCCGGATCCTCCGCTGACCGGCGGCAACAAAGCGACCTCATCGTCAGTCTTCAGCTTCGTGTCCGGACCGGCGTACTGCTGGTTCACCGCTGCGGCCAGCGACGGAAGTGAATCCCGGAATCGAGGTATGTGCGTCTGGTAATGCGCCAGCACATCCGCAACGGAAGCTGGCTCCGGCAACTCCAACAAGTCACTGGACTTGCCGGCCAGATCCTTCAGCATTCCGAAAAAAAGGACGCGCACTCGCATGGGAGTAGTCAATCGAGTGTATCGCGTAGGCCGCATGCCGGGAGACTGTAACGAAAGCGCGCTCGCCGTCACTATCTTTATGAGTTTTGCAGCGTGAGTTTTACGGCATGTGTTTTGTAGCGTGTGTTTTACAGGAGGTATCTATGCCAGTCTCCGCGGATCGCGCGATAGGGCGCAGTATGACCGTTGGTGGGCCTCTGGCAGCTTCATCGTACGTGGTGTGGGTGCCGCTGATGGGCGGCCTTTGGGTGGTCATCAACGTAGCACTGGTGTACCTGGGACTGCACGTTGCCTATTGTCTGCCGTGCTCCGTGCTGGCGGGCATTGTGAACGGCATGCTGCTGTCGGTGATCGCGGTCGCAAAGGCGAGCGAAAGATTTCAGGCGGGCGTGACCGGACTGTTGAGCGGCTTCACTTTAAGCGGCCTGCGCAGTGATGGGAGCCTTCTATCGAAAGCGACCCAGAGCGTACACATTTTTGTGGATCAGGCGCTGCACTCGTTTGGCGTAGAAGGCAGCGAACTTCTTCACCAGCAGATAGAGATGGAAGCCCTCTACATCATCTGGACGACCGTTCTTGTGGTGCTGGCGTCGCTGATTGCCGAGTGGGTGCGAACTTCGAGGGCTGAGAGTTAGCGGGAGTTCGTGGTGGATCGAGTCGAAGGCGTTTACCACCAAGGACACTAAGTTGCACGAAGGAAGGCCTCGAGGCGATAAAAATGGCCGGTCCATTTTCTGGAACCGGCCATTTTTCTGGAACCGGCCATCGTTTTCGCTTCCGACTCAATCAGCGAGGCTATGCGTGAAATCCTGCGGGAACGGGCTGGGGCTCACTGACCGGTGGGGCAGATTTGCCTAACGCCTTCGAACCCGCGGGCGGGGCGGTTTGAGCCTCTTCTGTTCCCTCTTCCACAATCGGAATCAGCACATGCAGCGCTTCGTCGATGGTTTTCACGTAATGAACAGTGAGGTTCTCGATTTGCTCGGGCGTGAGATCTTCCTCCACGTTCATCTTGTTTTCCGCGGGCATAATCACGTCGCGAACGCCCGCGCGTTTTGCGGCCAGGACTTTTTCCTTGATGCCGCCGACTGGAAGCACGTTTCCGCTGAGCGTGATTTCTCCGGTCATCGCGGTAAAGGGACGGATGCGGCGTCCCGAAAGCAGCGACACCAGCGCGGTCACGATCGTGACCCCGGCTGACGGACCGTCCTTCGGAATCGCGCCGGCGGGCACGTGAATGTGAATATCGTGGTTGGCGAAAAATTCTTCGTCGAGCCCCAACCGTTCCGCATTAGAACGTACCCAGCTGTGCGCCGCCTGCATCGACTCGCGCATCACGTCCTGAATCTGGCCGGTGATGGTGAAACCGCCTTTGCCGCGCATGCGGCTGGCTTCGACGAACAACACGTCGCCGCCCGACGGAGTCCAGGCCAGGCCCACGGCCACGCCAGGCCGCTGCGTGCGCTCTTCGATTTCGCCTTCGGTGCGAATCTTGATGCCGCCGAGAAACTCCTGGATGATTTCTTTTGTCACCACCAGTTTGTCGGGTTTGCCTTCGGCCAGACGCCGCGCCTGTTTGCGGCAGATGGTGCCGATGGTGCGTTCCAGATTGCGCACGCCCGCTTCCCGCGTGTAGTGGCGGATGACGTAACGCACGGAGTCTTCGGGAAATTCGATCTGGTCGGTCGTGATTCCGTTTTCGTCGATCTGGCGCGGAATCAGGTAGCGGAAGGAAATGTGTACTTTTTCTTCTTCGCTGTAACCCTGGAGTTCAATGATCTCCATGCGGTCGCGCAACGGCTCGGCGATAGGATCGAGCATGTTCGCGGTGGTGATGAACAGCACCTTCGACAAGTCGAACGTTACGTCGAGATAGTTGTCGCGGAAGCTGGAATTCTGTTCGGGATCGAGCGCTTCGAGTAAAGCGGAAGCGGGATCGCCGCGGAAATCGCGTCCGACTTTATCGATTTCGTCGAGCATGAAAACCGGATCTTTGGTTTCCGCCCGGCGAATTCCCTGGATGATCTGCCCCGGCAATGCGCCGATGTAGGTGCGGCGATGTCCGCGGATTTCCGCTTCATCGTGCACGCCGCCGAGGGAGAGCCGAACGAACTTGCGTCCCAAAGCGCGCGCGATCGATTTGCCCAGCGAGGTCTTGCCCACGCCCGGAGGTCCGACGAAACACAAAATCGGCCCTTTCATATTTGGCTTCAACCGGCGCACGGAAAGATAGTCGAGAATGCGGTCTTTCACTTTCTCGAGGTCGTAGTGATCGGTGTCGAGAATCTCCTTGGCCTTGGGGATTTCGATTTCGCCGCCCGAGGTTTTGGCCCAGGGCAGAACCGCCAGCCACTCGATGTAGTTGCGGGTGAGTGAGTAGTCGGCCGCCATCGGCGACATGCGGGAAAGCCGGCCCAATTCTTTCAGGGCTTCTTTCTTCACATCGTCGGGCATGCCGGCTTCTTCGATTTTTTTCTTTAAGTCTTCAACGTCGCGCTGGCCTTCATCCTGCTCGCCCAGTTCTTTCTGGATGGCCTTCATCTGCTCGCGCAGGTAATACTCGCGCTGGGTTTGCTGCACGCGGTCCTGCACTTCGCTTTGAATCTTGTTGCGCAACTGCTGGACTTCCAGTTCCTTGGCCAGGTGCTGGTTGATTTTCTCGAGGCGCACCTGCAGGTCGGTGGTCTCGAGAGTGTCCTGCTTGTCGGGCGTGGAAAGCGACGGCAGCGAGGACGCGATGAAATCCACCAGGCGTCCGGGCTCGTCAATGTTCATGGCCACGGTGGAAAGTTCGTCGGAAAGCGTAGGCGAACCCGCGACAATCTGCTGGAAGAGCGTGAGCACGTTGCGCTGCAGGGCCTCAATCTCCGAGGTCACAACTGGAGGAGGCGGCTCCGGTACAGCTATGACTTTGGCGCGCATAAAGGGCGCCAGTTGGGTAAATTCCCCCAGGCGCACCCGTTCCAGGCCTTCGGCGAACACAAACAGGCTCTGGTTGGGCATCTTTACGACTTTGTGGACTACGGCCGAGGTCCCGATGGTGTACAAATCGCTGGGCTGCGGCGAATCCACACGGGCTTCGCGCTGCGCCACGACGATAATTGTCTTGTCTTCACCCAGCGAATTAATCAGCTGGACCGAGCTTTCCCGCCCCACGGTGAGGGGCAAAACCGCGTGGGGAAACAGAACCGTATCCCGCACGGGCAGTACCGGTAGAGCTCGTTGATCTTGCATTTCCTTGGTTTCCTTGGACTTAGGAGCGCGCTCGGAAGGTGATTGCTGGCTCATATGTCTCCTTGAGTGTAACTCGCTCAAGTTTAGATGATAATCTCTCGGAAAGGTTTCATCCCGCCTTCCGGCAACGTCCGGTCAGGCCTGAATTGTAGTGCGGTTGCCGTGGGGTGGCATGATACCCGAGGTGCCGAGGCTAACGCGGATAATGGGTGCTTGCCAAGCGAAATCGACGGAAACGTGCACTGAAGTGCGGGCATTCCCGAATCCGGCGGCGAACCGCGAACATTCGGCCTCGGACGGCGTTTACCACCAAGGACACTGAGTTGCACGAAGGAAAACCCTACCAGTCCTGGTCAGGTAAGCGGTGTTAGTCTCCCGGATAAATTCCCAGCACTTTCACGAAGTCGGCGACTTCGCCCAAATGGCGGAGCGCGTTTCTGGCGGGCTCGTCGTCGCCGCGCAGGAAATCGACGTAGAAGACGTATTCCCAGGGACGTCCGCGCATGGGGCGGGATTCGATTTTGCTCAGGCTGATGTCGCGAAGGGCGAAGACGCTGAGCGATTTGAAGAGCGCTCCGGGGACGTTTTTTACCTTGAAGGCGATGGAAGTCTTGTTGGCGCCGCGGGGAATGAGTCCGCGAAAACGGACGGCGGACGACGCGCTTCCCTGATTCAGCTTTCTTCCTCTCGATCTCCCGCTTGACCCGCCGCTCGACTTGCGAATCAGGAAGAAGCGGGTGAAGTTGCTTTTGTCGTCTTCGATGCCGGCCTGCAGAATTTTTCCTGAATATTCGCGCGCGGCGTGGCGTCCGGCAATCCCGGCTGCATCTTTCAACTTGGCGGCGATGACGTGCTTCACGCTGCCTGCCGTGTCGTAGAAAGGGACTGGCTCGATCTGAGGATGTTTGCGAAAGAAATCGCGACACTGATCGAGAGCCACGGGATGCGACAACGCCCGACGCACCGCAGCGAACTTCACGCCGGGAGCCGCGATCAGGTTGTGCACGATCCTCAGCCGGCATTCGCCCTGGATAAAGACGTCACGCAGCACAAGGAGATCGGCGTGCTCGGCCACGGTGCCGGCCAGCGTGTTTTCAATGGGGATGACCGCGGCTGCGGCAGTTCCCCGCCCTACCCGGTCGAAAACTTCCGCCGAGCGAGCACACGGGATTACGATGCAGCCGGGCAGCATCTTCTCCGCCGCTTCGTGGCTGAAGGAACCGCGTTCGCCTTGGATCGCAACTTTCATCGTAAAAAGTTCATCGAGGAAAATTTCTCCCGGCAAACAGTAAGGCTCATGCCGCTGGGATGGTCCCATTGGCAGCATTGACGCTGGCGAAGGTCGTAAGGTCCCTCACCAGGGCCTTCGGCCCCCGTTCGGGATGACATCTCATTAAGTAGTCGTGAAGGCCCCAATGCGCATCCAGTATAGGCAATCGCCACCTGCTACGGCGCTGGCGCCAGATCTTTCTTCATCCGCAGCGCGTCTACGCCGTTCGAATAATATCGCGGGACCGTCTCGAACACGCTGTAACCGTGGCGCTTATAAAACGCCAGCGCGGAGAGATTATCCACGGCGGTTTCGAGGCCGACCGCCTTGCTGCCGGCCGTGCGCAGGCGATCCTCGGCGGACCGTAACAATTGCGATCCCACTCCCGAGCGCCGCGCGGCTGCAATTACGTCGATCGTAATAATGTGCCCGGTCCGGCCCGTCTGGGTCACGATGAAGCCTGCGATCTTCGCGTCGACTTTGACAAGTTCCCCCGGCGCTTTCTCGGGTGATTGCTCCGCCGCCTTCTCGGCAACCGCCTCGGCCACCAGCGTGAACGATCCCCGCCGGCGAATATAAAACTTCAATTCCGGACGGGAATAGGAAATCCCAGGGGAAAAGCATTCCTGGTCTACACGCCAGAGGGTTTCGAAATCGTCCAGCCGGAAATCGCGAATGGTGAAGGGCACGCCGACATTGTAGCGGCTGGCGCGCGCGGAATCGCGAAGCCGCACCGGAAGCACCGTGGACACCCATGAAGCGCACTCCCGAGAAACGGGCCATTGAGGGCCACTAAACCACGCCATCACAGTTTCCCACAGAAAAATCGAGATAGCACGAATGGGCCTCTTGCCCTCCCCGCGACGTTGGTCGTACCATCGGCATCAGAGGAAGCGTTGTGGGACGCCTTCTGCTGATTTACTTTATCGTCGCGGCAGTCTACCTGGTGCTGTGGTCGGGGCTGTGGTCGCTGGCGTTTATCCTCTACAACCGGCACAAAGGCAAGGCGGCGTTGCGCTGGGTGCAGGCAGCATGCGCCGGCAAAGGGCGCGTAATCTCCTCGACCTGGCTGGGCAGTTACCGGCTTCATTCCCGTCTCCAATTTCCTTCGCGCGGCTTTGAGGATGCGCGGGTCACGGTGCAATTCCGCCGGCCGTTCTTCGCGCACTGGATTCTCGACTGCTGGCGCAAGCAAAAAGAAACGCTGACTTTTGAAGCCGACCTGGGAGGCTCGCCCAGCTTCCACCTGGAGGTGGTGCGCCATCGCTGGTCCGCCCGCAGCCGAAGTGTGGGACGTGCGCGCGACCAGCGCGAATGGGAAGTTCACCATCCCGGCCCGCTTATTCTGACGACACGCACGCACTGGAAAGAGGATCCCACTTCCGAGCTTAACGCCCTGATGATGGTGCAGCGGCAGGATGTGCTGCAGGTGCGCTTCCGCCCCGAGTCTCCGCAGTTTTCCGTTACCGTCACCTTGGATGCGCTCTCCGATCCGGCTACGGCTGCGAGCTTCCTGAGCACGCTGCGCGAGCTGGCGGCGGGAGCTTCGGCCCATCGGCAGTAGCCGCCCGGGGTCAGCCTGAAGGCTCTCGTACAAAATCCGGCACCGATCTGAGTGATCGGAGTCGGGGACATAGAGCTGATGCGCTGCCGCCCACTTCTCGCAAAAGACGCGAGAAATGGGGCACCCGGCGCGTACTGGTATCTGCGATTTGTACGTGGATAGAGTTGGCGGGCAAGAGTGCCCGCCCCACATTAGCTCGCCCCGCGAGATTACATCGGTTGAGATTATGCAGTAGACTGCGCACATGCCCAGCCATCAAGGTTCGATCCGCCTGTTTCGCTTTGCTGGGATTGATTTGTATCTGCATTGGTCCTGGTTTCTGGTGGCGGTGTATGAAATCCAGAGCCGTAAGGGGAATTACTCCTCTGTCACCTGGAACGTCCTCGAGTATCTGGCGCTGTTTTTGATCGTGATGCTGCATGAGTTCGGTCACGCACTCGCGTGCCGGCAAGTGGGAGGAAGGGCGAATCAGATCGTACTGTGGCCGCTCGGCGGGGTGGCTTATGTGGATCCGCCGCCCCGGCCCGGTGCGACTCTCTGGAGCATTGCGGCGGGACCGCTGGTCAATGTGGCGCTCCTGCCGGTTTTGTATCTGGCCGTGACGCTGGGGCGGTCGGCGGGATGGGCTGGGACAATGCCCGATCTCTATGCGTTGCTGGGGTGGATCCTCGAAATTGACTTGGTGCTCCTCATTTTCAATATTCTGCCCATCTATCCGCTCGATGGCGGACAGATTCTTCGGTCACTGCTTTGGTTTGTGATGGGACGCGCGCGCAGCTTGCTGGTGGCCACGGTTCTCGGATTGGTAGGCATCGCCGGGTTTATTGTTCTGGCCATTTATACGAGATCCATCTGGTACGGGGCCATTGCCGTTTTCATGCTGATGAATTGCTGGGGCGGATTGCAGCATGCGCGGGCGCTGTTGCGTTTCGCGAAGTTGCCGCGCCGGGAGGGGTTTGCCTGCCCCGCGTGCAAGACGTCGCCGCCCGTGGGGGAATTCTGGACGTGTGGAAAGTGCGGGCAGTCGTTTGACATTTTCCAAACTGGGGGAGTCTGTCCCCACTGCGCGACTCGGTTTGCAGCGACGAAATGTCTGGACTGTGGGAGAGAGCATCCCATAAGCGAGTGGAGTGCTGCCGCGTTTGCGCGCCGGCAATCGTGACTGCGCCGCATCTGTCCGGTCGTTTCCCGAACCTCCACCGAGCCCCCGCCGAGCCTCCGGATAAATCTCTTTTATCCCTCCCATCAGCTTTTTCGATTGGCAGCGACCTGCCTCGGACGCTATTCTTCCGTGTTGATTACCAGCCCACGCAACTCCCTGTATTTGTCACGTTTACCGGTGAACTAATTTTAGGAGACTAAAACGACATCCATGTCTAACGAACTGCGGAATTTCCTGGCACTCACTTACGACGAACTGGAAGACCTCAACCTGAATGCGAAAGAGCAGCGCAAGAACCGCGTGGCCATGCATACGATTCAGGAAGAGCGGATTAAATATTTGACCGACGAGAAGCGCATCAAGGCCGTGACCGTGCTGTTCAGCGATCTCGAAGGCCGGTTGCACATGCTCGATTACGACAAGAAATTCCTGGTGAAGAGCTGGGACAATCTCACTTTCGACGGTTCCTCCATTCGCGGCTTCACGGCACAGCGGGAAAGCGATCTGCGGCTGGGCATTGACTGGTCCGCTTTCTACTGGGCTCCCTCGGATGTTTTCGGATCGGGCAAGGTGCTGGTTTTCGGTGAAGTCATCGACAAGGGCGGAACCCCCTACACGGCCGACATTCGCGGCGTGCTCAAAGGTTACGCCGACGGCTTGTATAAGAAACACAACTACACGCTCAATGCGGCCAACGAGATTGAAGGCTTTCTTTTCAAGACTCCCGATGCCGAGCGCCACTACTACGAAACCGGCAAGTTCGAATACGTGAACACCGGCGGATACTATCACTCGCTGCCGGGCGATCCGTTGCGCACTTTCATCGATACGACTGCCGAAGTGCAGCGCGCCATGGGCTTCCAGAATGAGAAGGACCATCCCGAGGTTGCGCCTTCGCAGTTTGAAATCAATTATGGCTACGGCGAAGTGGTTGCGGCCGCCGACCAGATTCAGCTCTACAAACTGATCTGCCGCCAGGTCGCCACCAACATGGGGCTGACGGCTTCGTTCCTGCCGAAACCGGTGGTGGGCGTAAACGGCAGCGGCATGCACACCAACGTTTCCATCAGCGAGAACGGAAAGAATCTGTTCTGGGATCCGAAGGGCGAAGAAAAACTCAGCAAGATGGGCTGGGCGTTTCTAGACCGCATCCTCACTCACGGCAACGATATTTGCCTGCTGCTCAACGCGAGCGTGAATGCATACCGACGTCTCGATCCGCACTTCGAAGCGCCGAACCAGATCAAGGCTTCGGCGGTCGATCGTGGATCCATGATCCGCATTCCTATCGGCAACGAGAAGAGCATGCGGGTGGAAGTTCGCTCCGTGGCTCCGGATGCGAATCCTTACCTGGTGATGCTCGCGGTCTTCAAGAGCGGCATCGACGGCGAAACCTCGAAGATCAAAAACCTGCGCCAGGCCGAACGCTATTTACCCGACAACATCTATACCGCGCTGGCAGACTTCCGCAAAGCCGGTTGGACCACGAAACTTCTGGGCGCAGACGTGAAGGGCCGCTACGCTGATCTGAAACAGGCGGCAGCGGACCGCTGTCCGCGGCTGCTCGGCACGTTCGTAAAAGCGCCCGAGGTGCAATACCACCACGACGTCTACAACCAGTTCTTGTGGAACATGTTCTAGGTTGCATTCGCTTCCGGCGGAAAAAACAACGCCCCGGCCAAAAGCTGGGGCGTTTCCATTGCAGTCAGCGCTACGAAGTTAGCGCCTCTCAATGCCGGGGCGCTGCCGTTCATTTTCTGCAGGCTGCGAGCCGCTGGCCTACAATCGCTTCATGGAGCGCAAGATCTTCTGGATGGTATTCATGGTGCTGGGTCTGGTGGCGGATTTCCTGCTCCCGCTGTGGTGGGGCATCGCCGCCACCGTTCCGATCGTGTTTATCGCCTGGTGGGTCGCTTATCGCAGTGATTGGTTCTGACAGCGTCGAGTTCCCGAGGCGAGCTGCGCTCGCGGGACCCTTCGCGCTTCGCTCAGGGCAGGCTCGCAAGAGTAGCCGTCCCACCCAAATCTCTACGTCGTGGTGCAAGTCGTGCTGTTGGGGCACATGGTGAACGTCCCACCGGGAGACGGCAGGCCGAGCGTGCAGCTTGAACTTCCCGTCAGCGTCCAGGTGCCGGTAACGGCATTCCAAGTGGTGGTTTGTGCGACGGTATTGGTCACTCCGGTCGCCGTCCCCGTCAGGGTGAGCAGGTTGCCATTGCCGTTCACCGTGTAAGTGACGTTTGCGGTCGCGGTCGGGTCGCTCACCGCTGAGGTCACATCGAACGTCCCGCCCACATTTTCTCCCAATCCCGTCACAGGGAAGCACGGCCCGGCTGTCAGAAAATTCAAGTTGGTGATGTTCAATGCCCCGGTGTCGTTGACCGAAAACGTAGTCTCGAAGTTGAAAAGTGTCTCGTTGGCCGGTGGTCCCTGAAAAGTGGCCTCCCAATTGCCACCTGCGGCCGTGGTAGCAGTTCTGGTCGTGCCGCACCCTGCCACGAAACATCCCAGCGCGAGCAGTCCTACGATTGCAGCCTTCTTCATGAACGGTCCTTGGACACGAGAGTAGATTTGCAGTTCCTGGCGCAGTTGCTGAGCAGCTGCCGCCGCCCCGGTTAGAAACCCGACCACTAGTATTGGAGAGATGCCGCCCGCTGGTCAAGGGATGTAAGCACCCAGATCAGGCGATCGGCTCAATCCGACATTCTAGCATCGGAGGCTGCCGCTCATGGCGTCATGGTGCGGCTCGCCACCTCGGGACTCAACCGGCGGAAATGTTGGACATTCCAGGTATAGATCACCTCTGCGCCGGCCTTCCGCGCACAACGCGCTAACAACGAATCGTAGAGCATTCCGCCGACAATGCCCGAAGCCGCAGCTTCCCGGATCGTAGAGTAATATTCCCGGCGGTCGAGCGCGATCACCGTCAGGTGCTCTTCGATGGCTTCCAGAAACAGCAAGACTTGTTCCCCGCTCAAGCGGTTTCCCGGCAGCCGCGTAAGCACGGAATAGAGCTCCGCCAGGCTGTGCGCGGCGCAGCAGCCCTGCTTCTTGTCAGCCGCAATAAAGGCGGTGAGGCTCGCCTCGTGGTGTTCATGGTCTTCCATGAAAACCGGAATGAGCACTGAGGTATCGAAGAACCACTTCACCGGGTTTTTCCACGCTTGCTGTGGACGGCAGCGCGATCGCTGGTGTCATGCCCGCGCAGATTGTCACGGTCGCGCTCTCGCCGAACTTCCGCGATTGTCTCGTTCACCCTTTCCAGGGAAAGCGGTTGGCCCGTGCGGAATACCCACACCCCGCGCTTTTTGCGCAGGGGTCCTTTTCCCCGCACCGGACGCAGAACGATCTGGTCCTCCGAGCTTTCCAATTCCAGCGAATCGCCGGGACTCAATTGCAGCTCGTCTCGCACCGGCTTGGGCAATACAACCCGTCCCGCCTTATCCACTGTCAGCAGGTTTGTCATAAATGACATTATATAATGCCATTTGGCATCTGTAAATGGCATTCAACCATTGCTTTGCTATCGGGGCACGACGACGCCTTTCATCGAAAGCCACATGAAGTAGCCGGCAAGGACGAAGCTCAAGAGAGCAATAGGGATCGGCGCCCTTGACCAGTTCCTCTCAGGAGCTATTCGCCAATACTCGCGATAGAGGGCCCAGTCCTTATACGTGCGCCAGATACCAACTCGGTGGTCGACCGAGCTCATCCGGTCCAGCACTAAGAAAGCAAGGCCGTTGGCTAGCCCACCGAGTAGCATGGCCACCCCGAAGAACGGCCACCGGACGCTCATCAGCATGATCCTGAACACGATTTCCTCACGCGCCCCTCTTGCCCTTCAACTCCGCCAGCAGCTGCTCGATGCGGTCTTCTTTTTCCAGCGCGGCCAGGCGATCGTTGATGTCGGACCCGGCAATTTCCGACTTGGCTTCGCTTACCGCTTCCGAGAGAGCCACCTTGTGCTTCATGCGGTCGAACGTGGCTGCCTTGGAGCTGTCGCCCATGGCCATGCGCGCGTCGGAGGCCTTGGTCACGGCGCGGGCGCGGCGCTGCTGTGCCATGAGCACGTCGGCCTTGGCCTCGGCTTCGGTTAGCTTCTGGTCCAGTTTACGAAGGGCGGATTTCAGGTTCTCCACCTGCGCTTTCTGGTCGCTCACCTGCTGCGTGAAGTTCTCGCTCAGCTCGCGATAGCTTTCCACGCGTTGCAGCGAGGCACGCGCCAGGTCGTCTTCCTTCTTGTCGACGGCGAGTTCGGCCTTGCGCATCCACTCCGTCACTTTGTCTGCGTTCTCTTTCCGCTTTTTTTCCAGCAGGTGTTGGTCGGCAATGGCAATTGCCACCTGCGTTTTCACCTGCAGCAGCTGGTTCTGCATGTCGAGAATGACCTGCTTGATCATCTTTTCCGGCTCTTCAGCCTTGTCGATCAGGTCGTTGAGGTTGGCCCGGACTAATGTGGATACCCGCTCTAGTAATGCCATGGTGGACTCCTTTTTAGCTTTTAGCTTTTAGCTCTTAGCTCTTAGCTACTGCTTCCCGCTGTTATCCTCTGTTTTTCATGTTGATTCTTCGTTGCGTGAGCTTGATGAATCGCCGCGCATTCGGGACACTCCATTTCTACCCGGCGGACCGACGAGCCGAGCACCATGCCGATTGCGATGCCGATGCCCAGCCAGATTGCGATGTGCCCGGCCATCACTCCGGCGACCGCTCCCAGCGCGGCGCCGAGCGCTATGCCTAATCCGGTGTATTTCGGTTTGTTCATTCTCTGCTCCAAAATCTGCTGCAATTTCAGCCTGACTAATGTCGAACTTGCGAATAACTCTTCGCGCCTCGCTGCCCTCGGCGGGACGGGCGAGGCGCCCGTCCCCAAACAAGCTGGACCGCCGAGGCGGCTGTCCCTACGCGAGCCGTGCTTACTTCTTCGGTGCATCTCCGGGCTTCGGCGCATCGGGCTTCGGAGCCTTGTCGCCGATCTGGCGCACTTTGCCCAACAGCTCCGACATTGGCATGCCCGAAAGCGTCTCGAATAGCGCCGGCACCTGCGCCGCCATTTTGGTGATGTCGCCGGTGATCTTGTTCATTCCGGACGTTTCACCGTCTCCAGTGGAAACGATGGTGATCTTGTCGACGTTGGCCAGCGGAGCGGCCAGCGCCCTCACTACTTCGGGCATGATGGCGAACAGCTTGTCGATCATGGCCGCCTGGTTGTACTCCTGGAACGCTTCGGCTCTCACGTTCATGGCCTTGGCTTCGGCTTCGCCTTTCTTGAAAATGATTTCGGATTCAGCTTCGCCTTGCGCCCGAATCGACGACGCCTGGCCTTCCGCTTCCGCGATCAGGCGCTGCTTTTCTGCGGCAGCCAGAGTTTCAATTCGCTGACGCTCGATTTCCGCCGGCTTAAGCACCGTTGCGATCAGTTCTTTTTCGCGACGGTTAATTTCCGCTTCCTGCACCTTCACCTGCTGCTCTTTCTCGATCTGCTGCACCTTCACCTGTTCCGCGATCACCTGCTGCTGCATGATGTTGGTCTGGATGTCATACGCTTTGTCCGCCTGCGCTTGCTGGCGTTTCGTGACTTCGAGGTATTGCGCTTTCTTGATTTCCAAATCGCGCTGCGACTCCGCCTGCTTCGCGAGCGACAACGTTTCCGCCAGCACCCGCTCCTGATCGGCCTGCGCCTTGGCCACGGCCGACTCCCGCTGCGCGAGAGCACGCCGGATCGCGGTATCGCGATCCGCTTCTGCCGTAGCCACGTCCGCATCGCGCTTGATGCGCGCCACGTCCGGCTTGCCCATGTTGGTGATGTACTCGTTCTTGTCGCGAACTTCTTTAATCGTGAACGAGATCACCTCGAGGCCCATCTTGTTCATGTCTTCGGCGCACGTGCCGCGCATGCGGTCGGAAACCATCTCCGGCTGCTTCACGATTTCTTCGACGGTGAGTTGGCCGATGATGCCGCGCAGGTGACCTTCCATCACCAACCGGATCAGGCCTTCGCGCTCCTGATCAGTCTTGGTAAGGAATTGCTCGGCCGCCGTCAGCACTGATTCCCGGTCCGATTTCACTTTGATCTGCGCCACGGCTTCCACGGTCACTGCGACGCCCTGTTTGGTGTAAAGATCCTGTTGCGGCGCCACGTCGAACGACATCAGTTCGAGCGACAGATCGCGGCAAACCTGCACCATGGGAAACACCAGCGTGCCGTGCCCCTGCACCACACGCGTTCCGCCCAAGCCATACACGATGAGCGCCTCGTGCGGCCCAGCTTTGCGATAGAGCCTGGCCATTCCGCTCATCAGGAACAGAAGGACCATCACTCCCAGCCCGACAAAAATCCAGATCGTAACCATCGTCGACAGTCCGAATCCCATAACGCCTCCTCTTACGAACGCTGTGCGAGAAAATTCGTTCCGCTGGAGTCACGTGCCGCCGGGGAGTTTGCACCCATCAACTCGGAATGGGATGGCGGCGGGTTCAGGTTCCACTCCACAATCGAGTGGTTTCCGAACCACAGAAAACCAAGCACTACATAAAAAACCACCAGCATGGGCCATGCCGCCGCCGGCTTCTGGGCGCGCACGATTAAACCTGCAATCGTGAACAGGATCAGCATGACCACCATGATGCCGAGGCCCAGCATCAACGCGCCTTCGCGTGACGTGTAACCATTGGGCTGCCAGTTGGCGTCGAAGTGCACCGCCATTCGCACGGGTAACTGGTCCCAGGCGCTCCAGTACTTGAACACACTGATCGGCAGCGCCAACCACATCAGCAAAACCGCCGGCTTGTACCAATCCTGTTTCATAAAGTTTCCAGGCACAACCGAGTCGCTAGCGCCGTCTCAGTGGTCTGACTGGTCTTACCGCTCACCCGACATTTCGCTCCACAGCTGGACGTAGGCAATCCCTTTTTCGTAGCGCGTGACCACCACTTCGGTGTCCTTGGCGATGGCGCTGCCATCTTCGCTACGCGCGCCGCAAACCCTACGCGTTCCCACCTGCGAATAAAGAATTTCTCCGGTCCCGCCTTCGCGGATGGGACTTGTCACTCTGCCCAGAACGCCCACCATTTCGTAATCCGCGGAATTCATGTTCTCTTCGTCCGACATCAACACTTTGCTTAGGAACACAAAAATGATTCCGCCGCCCAGCAAGCCACTGAACACGGACAACAGCAATCCCATACCAACCCACAGCGTGGAATAACGGGTCAGTAAATATCCAGTCCCGCCGAACCAGGCCAGGAACGCCGTCAGCGTGACGAAGTTAAATGGGGACGCTCCGCTCCGGCCGCCTCGTGTTCCGGCGGCGTGCGTGGTCGCCGCGTGCCCCGCAGCGGGCGCATGCGGCGCACCTGCCATCGGAGCGTGCCCGGCCCCAACGGGAGCCGAGGGCATGTGCATACCGCCCGTGTGCCCGTGAAAGTGAGGCAAGTGCAATCGTCCGAAGCGCGCGCCTCCGAAAACGAAAGAAAAAAAGCTGAAGCAGAATCCGGCCGCGAAACAGATCAAATAGAAATCTGACCAGTCCATCTGGGTTGAAGTCATCGGGATCGCCTCCCCTCGGCACCGGCACCGCGGTGGTTATGTTTGCCCATCAGTTCCGGCCGAAGCGCTTCCAGTAAACGGTCGGCCAGTCCGGGCGTATCCAGAATCGCTCCCAACAGCAGCAGGCAGCGGCGCGTATCTTTCTCGCGCGCGGCCTTGATCAGCGCATGGCTCACTTCAGCATCGTTGGCGAACTTCTCCGAACCCTGCAGCAGCCAGACATCAAGCTGGCCTTCGGTGGTGCGCAAATCCGAAGTCAGTTCCGTGTGATAACCCTCCGGGTCATCCACCAGAAAACCGGGATGCACTTTGAAAAACTTCGCCAGCAGCGCCCGCGAAGACTGCGTCATGTGCGGCCGCGCCCCGCTTTCAATCTGCGATAGGTAGGACTGGCTGATGGTTTTTTTTGCTGCCCCATTTTTCGTCAGCCCATTTTTCGTCAGCCCCCGGCCCCGTCCCAGCTCCTGGCGAAGAGCGAGAACGATCTCTTGTTGCGTCATGGGACGCCCGAGGCCGCGCAACGAACCTTCCACCTCACGCAGGTAACGGATTTTCTCGCCCAGCTTCATATTTCACATCGCGATAACAATATTGCAATTTGTAATTTGTGTCAAGGACGGGATTTGGCGTGTTTTCAGAGGCTTACAGCCGAGCGGAAAGACGAAGCCTTAAGCGAGGTGCGGGGGGCGACACAAAAGACCTCCCAACTCTTCCCCGTAACCGCGTGCTAAACTTTCGCCTCAATCGACCTCAGGAGGCCTCATGTTTCGACGCGCGGCGGTAGGAATTTCTTGGCTGGCGTTGTTAACGGTTGTGTTGGCGTTCACCGCGATTGCGCAAAGCCCCGATATCGCCGAGCCCGGCTCGGTGGAAGCGATCGCGGCTGCAACAACTGATCCGCACTATGTTTCCCCCTGGGTCTCGTATATCCCGCAATCAGCGACGGTTCCGTCTCCGGAGAAATTTCTGGGCCGGATCATGGGCGCTCCCGGAGAATTGCTGGGGACCGAGAAGTCCTACGCGTATGCCCGCGCCCTGGCGGCGGCGAGCCCTCGGGTTCGCGTGTTCACGATCGGACACAGCGAAGAAGGACGCGAAATTGTCATACTCGCCATCGCCGATGAGTCCGGCATTCGCGATCTTGATCGTCTGAAAGCCGCCACTGCCGCGTTAGCCGATCCGCGCCGCACCGACCAGGCTGCCGCCGACAAACTCATCGCATCCGCCCGCCCTGTCTATTACTTCAACGCCGCGCTTCATTCCGATGAGACTGGATCCACCGAGGCCATGCTCGAACTTGCTTACCGCCTCGCGGTATCGGAGCAGCCCATGATCCGGCGCATTCGCGAGCAACTCGTGGTGCTGATCAACCCCATTTCCAATCCTGACGGTCGCGACAAAATGGTCGACTGGTTCTACCGTTATCTCAAAGGAAAAACTGACCGCAATATTCTGCCCCGGCAGTCGCCTCCATACTGGTCGAAGTACGCTTTCGTGGACATCAACCGCGATACTCACCAACAGACGCACGAAACCACAAAAGCCGTGCACCGCATGTTTCATGAGTGGCACCCCACGGTGGTGCACGACCTGCATGAAGGCTCACCGCTGATGATGACGTGGAACGGGACCGGACCCTACAACCCCAACATTGATCCCATTACTTACACCGAGTTTCTAGAACTCAGTTTTCACGAAGTCGAGGCCATGACGGCCATGGGGATGCCCGGCGTCTCGACGTGGAATTTTGGAGAAGCATTCGCGCATCTTTATCTCGATTCCGTGGCCATGAATCACAACAGTATTGGGCGTGGCTTCGAGACGTTTGGCAACGGCAGCGCAGAAACGGAAAAGCGATCGGTTTCGCCCTCGTCGGCAAAGATGGAGTGGTACCGCCCGCTTCCCGCGCCGCGAGAGGTGACGTGGTCGGCTCGCGACAACCTCAACTATCAGGAAACGGGCGCGCTGGCGGCGCTGGATGAATCGGCGAGCCACTCCAAAGAAATGCTGCACAACTTTTACAGGAAGGGATGGGACTCCTGGCAGAAAGGACTGACGCAGCCGCCCTACGCGTTTCTGATTCCGGAAGATCAAGGCGACCCGGCGCGAGTGGCGCAAATGGTGAGCCGGCTCATGGGCCAGAAAATCGAAGTGGCGAGGGCGCAGAATCTGATTCAGCTGAAGGAAGGAAGCTTCCCTGCCGGAACCTACGTGGTTCGCCTCGATCAGCCCTACCGCAACTACGCGGTGGATTTGCTCACGCCGCAACACTATCCCAAAGATGGAGAGGCGCCCTACGATGATGTCTCCTGGGAATTGCCCGCGAATTACCATCTGCAGGCGATTCCCACGGAAGATGCATCTATCCGCCAGGCTACGCTGACTCCGTTGACCGATGCGCCGCATGCGGTCGGCCACGTCACCGGCGTCGGACCTGTTTATTTGCTGAAGGACACTGGACAGGAATCTTTTCTTGCCGCTCGGTATCGTCTGTCTGGTTTCGATCTCAAGATTGCCGAACGTGAATTCGACGCTGGCGGCACGAAGTTTCCTGCAGGTTCCTGGATTCTCGCCGGTCAAACTGGATTGCACGATGCCATTGTGTCGACCGCCGCGGAACTGGGACTCGACTTCACCCAGGTCTCTGCCCTGCCGGATGTGCCGTCTCACAAAGCGCCAGCGCCGCGCATTGGCGTGTGGGTGCCGTGGGCGGACACGGATTCGATCGGATGGATTCGTTACTCGCTCGATCAACGCAAAGTTCCTTACACGTATTTGCGCGACGAGGACATTCGCGCTGGGAATCTCCGCGGTCAAATCGACGTCCTGCTTTACGGACACGTCGATCTCGAACTGGCGGAGCAGATTGAAGGTCTCCCGAAAACCTGGTCGCCCATGCCGTTCAAGAAAACGGCGCAGACGCCAAGTTTCGGCACGCCTGCGGAATCGGACGACATCACCGGAGGAATCGGCTACGAGGGGCTCGCGCAAATTCAGCGCTTCATCGACGATGGAGGGTTGATGGTGACGCTCGGCAGCGGAAGCATGCTGGCGCTGGAAGGCGGCCTGGTTCGATTTGTGCGTCGGTCTTCGGGAGGCGTTCCGCGCAGCGGGGCAGGCGGCGGTGGCGCGTCGTCAGCAGCCTCGCAGCAAGCGGCTACGCGCACCCCCGGAGCCCACGTGCGCGTCACTTTTGACCGTGCCGACCATCCCATTGCTTACGGATATCCCACGCACACTTACGTTTTTCGGCAAAACTTTCCGCTGTATAACATCCCGCGACACTGGCTGCGCATGGCCTATTGCACAACTTGCCTCGACGGTCCGGAAGACCGCAGCGGCATAGTGATGGAATGGGGCGACACCGATGGCAAGCCGTTCGTCGAAAGCGGGCAGGCCTGGGGAGAAGAGAATCTAATTGGTCGGCCGGCAATTCTGGATATGCCCGTGGGCAAGGGACACGTCGTCAGTTTCAATTTCAACCCGATGCACCGCGATTTAAATCGCGGCGATCAGCGTCTGCTGTGGAACGCGCTCCTGAACTGGCAAGCGATCGTCGCGGTCAACACGAAGCCCGCCGAGACTTCAGAGCCCGCACCCGAACCCGAGGACTGAAAGGAAGGGCGAAGGTTCCTGTCCGTTCTCGGACAGTAGTTTCGAAATCCGGACGGCTTCGTCCGTCACCGGTCCCTCTGCGCTTGCCTACGTGCTGACAGGACAATCACTTAGTCCAACCCACATTTGGTCCAGCAAATGCTCCATCAACTTTCAACCCATCTCGCGAGGAGCTGCCCATGTCCTTACAGAACCTGCGAATCGCCATCCGCCATTTGCTGAAGTCGCCCGGCTTTACCGCGACGGCCGTGATGATGCTTGCGCTCGGAATCGGGGCTACAACCGCCATCTTCTCCATTGTTGAATGTGTATTGTTGCGGCCGCTGCCGTTTCCGCATCCCGAGAGGCTGGTGGAATTAAACGACATTCTGCAGGGCGCCGATGTGGGAGGCAATGGCGAGGCTGGGGTGACCGCTCCGGACATTCGGGCCTACACGCGCGATACCCACAGCTTCGAGAGCCTGGGCGGGTATACGCAAAACGGTTATGAACTCTCCGGAATCGGCGACCCAGCACAGATAAATGGAGCGCGGCTTTCGGGTGGAGTGCTTCCGGCCCTCGGGGTCGAGCCGCTCATGGGCCGCATCTTTACGCAGCAGGAAGATGTCCAAAAAGAACAGGTAACTGTAGTCAGCTACGCGCTCTGGCAAAACCGCCTGCACGGCGATCCGAACGTGCTGGGAACCAAGATCCTGCTGGACCGCAAGCCTTACGTGGTAATCGGGGTGATGCCGCGTAACTTTGAGTTCCCGCTGGTGCCCGGACACCTGAACAGCAGCGAGTTATGGATTCCCATGAGCTTCACGCCCGAGGAACTGAGCACGGGCGGAGAAGCAAATTGGAACTACTACACGGTCGGAAGGCTGAAGCCGGGAATCA
Organism: uncultured Acidobacteriaceae bacterium; assembly: GCA_963846245.1. Taxonomy (GTDB): domain Bacteria; phylum Acidobacteriota; class Terriglobia; order Terriglobales; family Acidobacteriaceae; genus Sulfotelmatobacter. Next base: position 881,553 of record CAWJVI010000004.1, read on the forward strand.
CCGCGGCTCAGGCGGAGAGCGATGCGCAGCGCGTGGCCCAGGAGACCATGCGAAACTATCCCGCGTATATGGCGAGTCTGCACATACGCGCCGTGGTGCGCTCGCTGCACGAGGAGACCGTTGAGCAGGCTCGTCAACTGGTGCGTACTTTGTTTCTGGCTATCGTGGTCGTGCTGCTCATCGCCTGCGCTAATCTTGCGGGATTGCTGCTGGTCCGCGCCATTCGCCGCCGCCGCGAAATTGCGGTCCGGCTGGCCCTGGGAGCGCGCGCCGGGGCGCTGCTGCGGCAGGCGATTCTGGAAAGCCTCGTCTTGAGCGTGAGCGGAGGACTGCTCGGTCTGTTGCTGGCGGCGGCCGCGTTGCGGGTGGGCATCAGCCGGTTACCTGAGACGCTGCCTCGCATTGATGAAATCGGGCTCGACTGGCAGGTCGCCTTGTTCGCAATCATCCTCGCCGTGCTCACCGGCTTGGTCTGCGGGCTGGCTCCGGCTTTCGCCGCGCTGAGGACCAGCGTGAATGACACTCTCAAGGAAGGTGGGCGAACGGGTAGCACCGGCAGCGGCCACGCTAGGCTACGCTCCGCTCTGGTGGTTGGTGAAATCGCCATCGCTCTGATGCTGCTCGTGGCTTCCGGTTTACTATTGCGCAGTTTCGAGAAGATGCGTGCCGTCGATCTTGGTTTCCGACCGGACCATGTCCTCGCGGCCGCTTACTCGCTGCCGCAGAAGCAATACGCAACCCAGCCGGCGGTCAATGCATTCAATGACGAGTTGATTCGCCGTTTGCAGCAGCTTCCCGGTGTGAAGTCAGTAGGTGTCACCTCATTTCTGCCGGCGACGAGACGCAACAGCAACAGCACGTTCGTCGCAGAAGGCTACGTGCCGCCCCAGGGCGCAGGCATGAACCTTGCCACGGTGGTGACCGTTCAAGGCGATTACCTGGAAGCGATGGGAGTTTCATTGCTTGCCGGCCGCTTCTTCACGCCCGGGGACGCCGAGAACACTCAATTAGTTGCCATCGTCAATCGCAAACTTGCTGAGCACTACTGGCCCGGTACCGACCCCATTGGGAAGCGAATTCGCATCGGCACACCGGAGACGCCGACGCCATGGGCAACCATAGTTGGGGAAGTCGCCGACGTGAAAGAGAAGTCGCCGGACGCTTCCAACAAGGAACAGTGGTATCAGCCGGTTGAACAGTTTGAAAAATCCTTAGGCTCGCTGGGCTCGCCCACTGACCTCAACGGCAACGGAGGCTTTGTAACTTTGCGCACGGCGATGGAGCCGGAGCAGATGGAAAATGCTCTCCGCGCCGCGGTTCGCGCCATCGATCCCCAACTGCCCCTTACCCAGATCCAAAGCATGGAGCACGCAGTTTCTGATAGCGAAGCTCCCCGCCGCTTCAACACGGCAATCATTACCGCCTTCGCTCTGGCGGCGGTCCTGCTGTCGCTGCTCGGCATTTACAGCGTGATTGCGTTCTCAGCCGCGCTGCGCGAACAGGAGATGGCGATCCGGATGGCTCTAGGCTCGCAGCGGGCGGGAATTCTGGGACTGGTGTTCACGTCGGCGGCCAAGCTTGCCCTCGCAGGCTGTGCTATAGGATTGCTGGGCGCCGCGGCAGCTTCGAAATTGCTGCGGTCGCTTCTCTTTGGTGTGAGTCCGTTTGATCCGCTGGTGTTAATGCTGGCTGCGGTATGTGTGTTGATACTGGCGTTGGCGGCCTCTTTGTTGCCGGCGCGGCGTGCCGCTTCCATCGACCCCATGAAGGCGTTGCGCGCGGATTGAGACCGATCTCACAGTCCCGCTTCGATGCGCGAACGGGGATCGAGATAATCGCGCAGCGCATCGCCAATAAAATTGAACGAGAGCACGGCCAGCATCACAGCCAGCGCCGGAAACAGCACGAGATGCGGCGCGTCGAAAAGATGAGCGCGGCCGTCGTTGAGCATCGCTCCCCAACTGGCGGTCGGCGGCGGCACGCCGAGCCCAAGAAAACTCATCGTGGCTTCGGCGAGAATGGCTCCGGCCATGCCGATCGCAGCCTGCACAATCACCGGCTGAATAATGTTAGGCAGAATATGGCGCACGATGATGCGCAGATCGCTGGCGCCGAGTGCTCGGGCAGCTTCGACGAATTCGCGTTCGCGTGCGGCGAGCACTTGTCCGCGGACCAGCCGCGCGTAGCCCACCCATCCCCCAAGCGAAAGCGCGACCACAAGATTGAAGATGCCCGGACCGCGAAAAGCCACGAAGGCGATGGCCAGCAGAATTCCCGGGAACGAGAGAAACGCATTCATCAACACAATGTTGACGAAGCGGTCGATGCCTCCACCGTAGTAGCCGGCGATAGAGCCGATGATGAGACCGAGCCCAAGCGAAGTAAGCACCACGCACGTGCCGACCAACATGGAAATGCGCGCGCCGTACACGACGCGAGAGAGAATGTCGCGGCCAAGTTCGTCGGTACCGAACCAGTGCGCGGAGGATGGAGTATCGAGGCGCGCAGGAAGATCGATGGCAGCAGGATCATGCGGCGCGATCCAAGGCGCGAAAACAGCAAGGATCACGAAGACCACAACCAACACCACTCCTGCGGCAGCCAGCGGATTGTGCCGGGCATTCCCAGCAACCCGGCGGCGCAACGAGATGGCAGCGGTAGCGATGCCGTGAATCTTACACGGCTCACTCCTGTTCAAGCCAATCCCTCAAGCCACTCCACAGTTGCGCCGCGGGGGCGGGGGCTGAGATTATCGTTGCGCTGCGAATCCACTTTTTACGGGGAAGGTATTTCCTATGCGCAGGAGTCTTTGTTTTCTTGCCGCAGTGGTCGCTTTGTCAGCCGGCGTTTTCGCTCAAAAACCCGCATGGCAGCCCGCGCCCGGTCACGCCACGCTCCACCTGTGGCCGCACGGCGCCCCGGACGCTCAGCCCAGTGCCAGCGCCGAGGCCGACATGACAACCGCCAAAGATAATCTGATCGCGGGCAAACCGGTGATTCGTCTGGGCAATGTTTCTGTGCCGACGCTCACTGTTTATTCACCTGCGGGAAAGAACTCAGGAGCCGCCGTGGTCGTCTTCCCGGGCGGTTCCTATCACATTCTGGCAATCGACCTCGAAGGCACGGAGGTGTGCGATTGGCTGAACGCGGCGGGCATCACGTGCGTGCTGGTCAAGTATCGCGTGCCCGATTCCGGGCCGTATCCCAAGTCATCCGCCGCATTGCAGGACGCCCAGCGCGCGCTCGGCATTGTCCGCTCGCGCGCGGCCGAATGGCACATCGATCCCAAGCGCATCGGCGTGCTCGGATTTTCTGCTGGAGGGCATCTTTCCGCGGCGCTCAGCACGCACTTCGAGCAGCGCCTGTACGACCCTGTGGATTCCTCCGACCAGGTCAGCTGCCGCCCAGACTTCGCGGTGATCGTCTATCCCGGCTACCTGGCCTGGGCGGAGCGGAACTTCGCGCCCAACGCCGAGATTCACGTCACGGAAAAAACTCCGCCTACGTTTCTGGTGCAGGCCGAGGATGATCCCGTGCATGTCGAGAACTCGATCGTGTATTTTCTAGCGCTGAAGAACGCCAAAGTTCCCGCCGAGATGCACCTCTACGCGAGCGGCGGCCATGGCTACGGCCTGCGAAGAACGGAGCTTCCAGTCACTGCCTGGCCGAAGCTGGTGGAGGCGTGGCTGGAGACAATTCATGTGGTGACCGTTAAGTGATGTGGCCATGGGCCTCGGGCTACCAGATCACACACTGAAACTTGCGATAGTGATTGATCGTCTCGAAGTCAGTGCGGTTCGAGGTGACGAGGCGGGCTCCGTGGGAGCGTGCGGTCAGAGCAATGAGGACATCGAAGTGAAGATCGCGGAGCTTGCTCGGCGCGAAGCCATGATCAGCGCGGATCTTCGATAATATCTCGCCCGATTCGATCCAATTCTTTTCCGTTGGAGTCAGGATCGGATGGTTTCTGCCTAAGGTGCGCAGGAAATCGCGTTCCGCAGGTCCAGTTGCGCCGCGCCACAATTCCGCCAGGACGACCGACGACGTGCGGACCAAACCGTCGACCGATTCCATGCGCTTGCGGTGACGCCCGGCGCGGAGCTCGTCAACCAGAACGGATGTGTCGAAGATGACGACATCACTCATCCTCACTCATCGAGCCCGGCAAACTTCAGTTTGCCGGAGTTCTTTTTCATAAGAGCCTTAAAGCGCTTCAGCGCGACGATCTCCCTCAGCGCAATGTGGACAGCATCGGTTCGGGATTTCGCGCCGAGGACCTTCACGGCCTCGTCGGCCAAGTCGGTATCCAGCCGGATCGTGGTCATGGTTACTGCCATAGGTGTCACCTCACGCTATATACATATTATCTCATTTGTATATACAGTCAAGAACAAGACCCCACTGGGTTTTATGTACTTTTTGTGGTACACCGCCGAGCAGTGAGCAAGAAGAAGCTGGGATCGAGCATTGACGATTTCCTGAAGAAAGTAAATATCTTCGAGGAAGCACAGGCCCAGGCCGTCAAGGAAGTCGTGGCCTGGCAGCGGCCAAGGCCATGAAAAGGAAAAAGATTTCCAAGGCGCCGCATGGCTGTCTTGCAAAGACGAGCCGGTCGCAGGTGGATCGCATTCTCGATCCGAAACGCGACATCACGTTGTCGAGTTTGCAGCGGGCGGCGGCGTTAGTGGGGCAGCGGGTGGTGATTGAGTTGGTCTAAGAATGATCTGGTACGAGATTCATGCCCTTAATGCCATTCCTCATCCTCAACCATTTCGAACTTGTTGTACGAGGCGCGCGCCTTTCTTATTTCGACCTTGATGGCCAGCGAGCCTAACGCATCGACTATCTCTGACTTAGGCCCCTTAAACCGCTCCCCGGCGATAACCTCTGCAAGCCGGAGTTGTTCACTAAATGGCACGAAGTACAATTCACCTTCCTTCTCTCCCGACGGTCCCCACACTCGAATTTCTTCTTCGTAAACCCAGTGCTTGAATTTGGTGAACAGCGCCTTTCGCGCGAACGCTTGGTGTTCGGCCTCGGACATATTTTCAAAGTCTGCTGGAGCGGGACATGGTAAAAGTTCCGCGACGTACTCCACAGGGCCGGCATTTTCTAGAAGATCCGCCTTCATATCTAGAATATCGAAGCCAAGGCACAGTCCCGCATGCTTGTCGCTGTAGTGCGCCCACATAACAGGATTCTTCCAGTTCGCACTGAGACAAAGGAGGCCTCTGTCCTTATCGACGTCGTTCCTGGTTTGCTGGAACGTCAGGCGGAGGATCGGATCGGTAACGTCATAAGCCCGCAGTTCAAACGGATCATTGAGGTCCCCGACGCGCGATTGTTTGATCCGTTTCTCTTTTATGCTCTTCAGACCGTTCTGTGTGGATAGAAACTTGTAAGCCCGCATGATCTCGAATCTTAGCAGCCCTCATTGCCGAATCCTCGGGTTCGCCACCGAATACAGCACATCCGTCAGGAAGTTGACTGCGACGTACGTCAACCCGATCGCCAGGATGCAGCCTTGCACAAGGTAGTAATCGCGGGCGGAGATGGCGTCGATGGTGAGGCGGCCGATGCCGGGCCAGGAGAATATTTTTTCGGTGACGATGGCGCCGGCCAGCAGCGCTCCGAATTGCAGGCCCAGCACGGTGATGATCGGGATCATGGCGTTGCGCAGGGCGTGGCGGTAGACGACGGTGCGCTCGGGCAATCCTTTGGCGCGCGCGGTGCGGATGTAGTCCTGGCTCAACTCTTCGAGCATCGACGTGCGCACCATGCGGGTGAGGATGGCGGCCATCGCGGTGCCCATGGTCACGGCAGGCAGGACGAGATTCGCGAACGAGCCGGCGCCGGAGACCGGGAGCCATCCCAGCTTGATGGCGAAAAGAAGAATCAGGATGGGGCCGAGCGCGAAGTTGGGAAACGACAGGCCGAACAGACTGACCACCGAGAGCAGGCGGTCGTCCCAGCGATTGCGGCGCTGCGCGGAACGCACGCCGGCGGGAATGGAAAGAACGATCGCGATGAACAGCGACGCCAGCGTGAGTTTCAGCGTGTAGGGATAGCGCTGCAGCACGAGCCGCGTCACGCTCTGGTTATAGCGGAACGAAGGGCCGAGGTCGCCGTGCAGCACTCCTTTCCAGTAGCGGATGTACTGCTCGCCCAGCGGGGCGTCGAGCCCGTAAGCATGGCGCGTAGCCACAATGTCGGCGGACGGCGCACCTTCGCCGAGCATCTGCTGAACGGGGTCTCCGGGGACGAGATGGATCAGCAAGAAGACGAGGCTCACCACCAGCCAGATTACCGGCAGCGTGTAGAGGACGCGTTGGAGGAGGCGGGTGAACATCGGGCTTCGGGCTTCAGCTTTCGGGCTTCAGCCCTGCGATTCTGGCGAATGCGTCAATGCCATTGGCTGAGATCTAACTCGTCAATCCGACGGTGGATTTTAACCTAATCGATGGCTCGAAATAGGTCCTGCCTGGCCGAAGCCCGATAGCAGAAGCCCGAAGCCCCTCCGTTCAGTCTCCTGCTCCCTTGGCGGCTTCCGCTTCTTCTTCGCCCTTCGCCGCCTTCTCGATTCGTACTTTCGCGATGCGATGGCCTTCCAGTTCTTCCACCGTATAGCGCCAGCCTTCGTATTCAAAGGATTCGCGCAGGCTGGGAATTTTCTGCAGGCGAGCGAGGATGAATCCTGCGAGCGTCTCAAAACCGGCGTCCCGCGGCAGACTCAGGCCGTGCTGCGTTTCCAGGTCGCGAATGTTTACTGAGCCTTCCAGTACGAGCACCGATTCGTCGTCCAACGCCGGCTCGTTATGAGAGTGGTCGAATTCGTCTTCGATATTTCCCACCAGTTGCTCAAGGATGTCTTCGACCGTGATCACTCCGGCGGTTGAGCCGTACTCGTCGACCACCACGGCGAGATGGCGGCGTCGATCCTTGAACTCGGCAAGCAGTTCCGCAAGCACCTTAGTTTCGGGCACAACCAGCACGTCGTGAATGATCTGGCCGATCTGCATGCGGGAGATGCGCGTGGCCGTGGTCTGGCCAAGATTGCTGAGGCGCAGGCGCATCCAGCGCATCAGGTCTTTGTAATAAAGCACACCGACGATGTGCTCCGGCCCGCGCTGCGGGTCGAAGACCGGGATGCGCGAGTGCTGGCCCTCCACCACGCGGGCCAGCGCGTCGTCGAGCAGAAGGTCCGAAGGCAGCGAAAAAATATCGGGACGCGCCACCATTACTTCTTTGACGGTAACGTTGTCGAGTTCGATGGCGTTGTGAATCATCTCTTCCTGGAATTCAGGAATCTGGCCAAACTGGCGGCTGGCGGTGACGATGAGCTTGAGCTCGTCCGGCGAGTGGATGGCGCCACGCCGACGCGTGTCCTGGGCGCCGAACATCCGCAGCACCAGACCTCCGGAACGGCGCATCACAAAAAGAACGGGCCGCGTAATGGTGAGAAAAGCCTCCATGGGCGCCGCCACGGCGAGGGCAATTTGCTCGGGGCGCTGCAGCGCCAGAGTCTTGGGCACGAGTTCGCCCAGCAAGACGTGCATATACGTGATCAGGCTGAAGGCAATGATGATGGCGATGGTATGGGCATAAATCTCGGCGTGGGGCACGCGGTGGACGAACTCCATGCCTTCCACCAGGCGCGCGACCATGGGCTCGCCGATCCAGCCCAGCGTGAGGCTGACGATGGTGATGCCCAGCTGAACGCCGTTCACGACTTCGTCCAGATGCTGGTGCAGACGCTGCACAATGCGGGCGCCAATCCGTCCGGATTCAATGAGTTGCTGGATGCGGGTATCGCGCACGCTGACCAGCGAAAACTCGGCGGCCGCGAAGAATGCGTTGGCTGCAACCAGGAGCAGGATCAGAAAGACCCGGAGCAGCACAAAGGCGATCATGGAACGCTAATTCTAACATTTCAAAGGCAGTTGCCGGAGCAGTTGCCAGTTGCCGGTTGTCAGTTGTCAGTTGCAGTTCCCTAGTGTGGCAGCTGGGCAGATTGCCAATGGATCTCGAATTGGCCGCAATCCTCTTCGGCATCACAAATTCGACTCCATTGTGCGCTATCCTTTTAGGAGATTACTGGTCTAACTAGCAGGTGGCATTGGTCTTGGCCCTCGTCACCACTAGCCTTCGAGTCTTTCCGAAGAGCTTCTTAACTTTCTGGAACAAAAGCCGATTTGGCCCCGTATTAAGGAATGAGAGCGCCGTACGGCTCCTATCCAGCAGGAAGCATCGAATCACCGGACTGAATCACCGAAGCATCAGAGCGGAACCATCCCCTTAGGAGGCGTTGTGAACGGAAACGGAAATACTAAGAAGAAGCGCCGCAAGTTATTCATTTATGGCGGCATAGCCCTGGGAATTGTCCTGCTGATCACGGTGGGCGTGTTTGCGGCCACGCGCGGCGGCACCAAGATTGACCCCTCGAAACTGGCGAAAGTGGAAAAGGGAGACTTGGCCAAGAGCGTGGTGGCCACGGGTAAGGTCACTCCGATCACCAAGGTCGAAGTGAAGTCGAAGGCCAGCGGCATCGTAAAGAAATTGCTGGTAGATTACGGCGATCACGTCAAGAAGGGCCAACTGCTGGCGCAGCTCGATAAGATCGAGATCGAAGCGCAGGTCGCGCAGTCGAGCGCTGCGCTGGAAGCGGCCGAAGCCAACTCAAAGAGTTCGCAGGCCGATTTCGAGCGAGCCAAGGTGGACGCGGAAGGTCCTGACGTGCCGGTGTTGAAGCGCGCCTACGACCGCGCCACGAGCATGGCAAAAGATGGTGTGGTTTCGGCTTCCGCGCTGGACGACGCCGAGAAGAATTACGAAATGGCGTTGAATAAGCAGAATGTGTCCAAGGCGGAGGTGACGGTTCTGAAGGCGAAGATTGCTCAGGCCCAGGCGCAGGTTGCGCAGGACCAGGCCAACCTGAAGCAACTCGACGAACAACTCAGCTATACCGACATTATTTCGCCGATTGACGGCATCGTGCTTTCGCGCGACGTGGAGATGGGCGACGCGGTCAGCTCCATCCTGGTGTTGGGTTCGTCGGCGACTCTGGTCATGACTCTCGGCGATACCAGCGAAGTGTACGTGAAGGGCAAAGTGGACGAGAGTGACATTGGCAAGGTTTATTTGGGCCAGCCCGCGCGCATCAAGGTGGAGTCGTTCAAGGACAAAACCTTCAGCGGTAAAGTCACGAAGATTTCTCCGATGGGCGTGGAAAAAGATAACGTTACGACTTTCGAGGTGCGGGTTTCGATCCAGAACCCGGGCGGCGAGCTCAAAGCTGAAATGACCGCTAACGCGGAAATCATTCTGGAAGAACACAAGAACGTGCTGCAGATTCCCGAAGGCGCAATCCTCTACGACAAAGACAAGAAGGCCTCAGTCGAAATTCCGGATCCGAAGGGTAAGGACGGCAAAGACAAAATCGCCGTCAACATCGGAATCTCGAATGGCGCCAAGACCGAAGTGCTCAGCGGGTTGAAGGAAGGCGATCAGGTAGTCCTGCAGTAAAGAGCGGGCTTCGGGCTTCGGCTTGCGGGCTTCGGCGATTAGGCACCGCCGGCATTCATAAGGCCGAAGCCTGATTGCCGAAGCCCGACGCCCGGTGTTTGAAGCCCGAAGCCGGTTCCCCATGACTCTCTCCGAAATCCTTCGCCAGGCATTTGCCACCTTCCGGGCTCACAAGATGCGGACTTTTCTCACGATGTTTGGCATCGTGTGGGGGATCGCGTCGGTGATTATCCTGGTGGGGCTGGGGCGCGGCTTCAGCGTCGACCAGAAAAAGCACATGCAGACTCTGGGCAAGGACCTGGTCATTATGTGGGGCGGACGCACCAGTGCTCAGGTCGGTGGACGAGCCGCGGGGCGCGAGATTCAACTCAATGTGGATGATGCCGAACTGATCCGCGACGAGTGTTACCTCGTCAAGAACGTCAGCCCGGAGTTGCGGCGCACCATTCCGGAAGTCAGCCAATACAATTCCGCCAGCCGCGGCGTGGTGGGCATGTGGCCCTCATACCAGGACTTCCGCTCGCTGCTTATCGACGAAGGCCGCCTGATCACTGACGATGACGAGCGCGATGGCCGCCGCGTGGTGGTGCTCGGGTCGAAAGCCTACCGACAGTTGTTCCCCGGCCAACCGGCCATTGGTGCCGGCCTGCTTATCAAGAGCGTGCCTTATACCGTCGTCGGCGTCTTAAAAGAGAAGAATCAGAACTCGAACTATAACGGCCCCGACAACGACTATCTCTTCGCCCCCTACTCGGCGGTTTCGCGGGATTTTCCTCCTCCCGAGAAAAAGGGCGCCGGAATCGTGCGCGGCTACCTCGACGACATTGTTCTTGAAGTTGGTGACCCCGAAGAGCATGAAGCGTCTGTATTGCAGGTGCGGCGAACGCTGGCCCGCGTACACCATTTCGATCCGCTCGACAAAGACGCGCTGTTCATTTGGGACACCATGGAAGGCGCCAAGCTTCTCGACAAGATTTTCGGCGTGGTGACGATTTTCTTCGGCTGCGTCGCCATCGTCACGCTGTGCCTGGGCGGCATTGGGGTAATGAACATCATGCTGGTTTCGGTGACGGAGCGCACCCGCGAGATTGGCACACGCAAGGCCATGGGCGCGACCAAGCGCGATATCCTGCGGCAGTTTTTTGCGGAGTCCGCCATGCTGACCATTGTCAGCGGAGTTCTCGGGCTCTCGTTCGGCATGGGAATGTGCGCCGCGATGGAGGCCCTGCCTCTGCCCGACTTCGTTCCCCACCCCATTGTTTCGTGGATTTCAATTGTTGCTTCGATTCTGACGCTTTCTTTGATCACCGTGACCGCGGGCATGTATCCCGCCCAGCGCGCCGCGGAAATGACACCTGTGGAGTCACTCCGATATGAATAAACATCGCAGCTTTCGCATTTTGTCCTCTGCGCCGGCCCGCTTCGCGGGTCTGGCGATCGCTCTGGCCGTATTCTCCAGCGCCGTGTTCGCATCCACACCACAAGGCACGTTCGAGCGCACGCTGTCGGTGTCCGGCCCCGTCGACCTCGAAGTGCTCACGCACTCCGGCGACGTGACTGTCCGAAGCGGCCCTGCGGGATCGGTCTCAATTCGCGGCAAGATTTTCGTCAGCGATCGCTGGCTGCGCGGAGAACGCAAGACCGACGTAAGCGCGATCGAGCAAAACCCGCCGGTGCGGCAGGACGGCAACAGCATCCACATCGATTATGTGGAGGCGCGTGACATTTCCGTGGACTACGAAATCACGGTGCCCGCGGATACGGCGCTGCGCTCCCACACCGGCTCCGGCGACCAGATCATCGAGGGACTGCACGGCAACGCCGATTTGCAGACCGGATCGGGCGATCTGAAACTAGCGCGCCTCACCGGCGAAATTCACCTGCAAACCGGCTCCGGCGACGTGCGGGCACGGGAGATTGCCGGCGCGGTGCGCGGCGGCACCGGCAGCGGCAACGTAGAAGTGGAAGAAACCGGAGCGGGCGACATCGACTTGCACACCGGTTCCGGCAACATCACCGCGCGCGGCGTGCAGGGAGCTTTCCGCGCTGAAGCGGGCAGCGGCGACATTACCGCCGAAGGCACGCAGAGCGGATCGTGGGACATAAAAACCGGATCCGGCAACGTGCACGTTCGCCTGCCGAACAACGCGGCCTTCGAAGCCAGAATCTCGACCAGCTCGGGCACAGTAGACATCGATGCTCCGGTCGAGATGACGGTGCAGGGCCGGGTACAAGAAACCCGCAAGTCGATCAACGGCAAGGTTCGCGGCGGAGGCCCGCTGCTGGCCGTACGTACGGGCTCGGGCGATATACACGTGGAGTAGGGCAAGCGAAACTGCAATTGCCACGGATTTACGCGGATGAACGCGGACAGATCACGTTTGTCATTTAATTCATGTAGATCCGTGTTAATCCGTGGCTAGGAAGTTTTATGTTCCTAAAAGAACTCATCTCGCAAGGCTGGCAGGCGCTGATGCGCGACCGGATGCGCTCCGGGCTCACCATGCTGGGCATCGTGTGGGGCCTGGCATCGGTCGTGCTGCTGCTGGCGTACGGCCAGGGCCTGGGCGGCTGTGTGCTCAACGCTTTCATGAACATGGGTAACAACGTGATGGTCCTATGGCCCGGACAAACCAGCCTGCAGGCCGGCGGGCAGCGGGCGGGCAAAGCGGTCAAGTACGACTACGAGGACGTTGAAGCCATCCGCGACGAAGTTCCAATTGTGCGGGCGGTAAGCGGAGAGATCGACCGCGATCTTCCCTTTAAGATCGGGACACGCGTGGTGTCACTGCAAGTGCGCGGCGTGGAAATGCCTTACGGGCAAATGCGCAAGCTCACGCTTGATGACGGCCGCTATTTCAACGAAGGCGATTTCGCCGACCACCGGCGAGTGGTCATCCTGGGCTACAGCGCCGCGAAGAAAGTGTTCCAGGGCGCGCCCGGCGCGGGCCAGCACGTGGAGATCGGCGGACTCGATTTCGAAGTAATCGGGACCATGCGCAACAAGATTCAGGATTCCATGTACAACGGCCCCGACAACGAGAACGCGTTCATTCCGTTTGGCCTGATGCGCGACCTGAAAAACATTCGCGATCCTGACGAAATCATCATCCAGCCCACCGCGGCGGAGTTGAACAAGAAAGCACTGGCGGCGGTGCGCGAGGTGGTCGCGCGGCGCCATCATTTCGATCCCAAAGACGACAAAGCCACGCCGGTATGGGACACCATCGAAGACCGCGCGATGATCAACGCGTTTTCCATGGGCCTGCAGGCGGTGCTGGGATTGATCGGAGTGGTCACGCTTGCGGTGGGCGGCATCGGCGTGATGAACATCATGCTGGTATCGGTGACGGAGCGGACGCGCGAGATCGGCCTGCGCAAGGCTATTGGCGCGCGGCCCCGGCACATCCTGGTGCAGTTTCTGTTGGAAGCCCTGGTGTTGACTTTTATCGGGGGCCTGATCGGGATCGCGCTGGCCGAGGTGCTCACGTGGGCGATTCCGCCGATGCCGTTGTATGACGAGTTCTACAAAACGGCCGACCATGAAGGCGCGATATTCCTGCATGCTTCCATGGGTGTGATGATGGCGTCGTTCATTATTCTGTCGGCAGTCGGAATTATCTCCGGATTTTTCCCGGCCCTGAAGGCTTCGCGGATGAATCCGATTGAAGCACTGCGCTACGAGTAGGGAAACCGCAGTTCCTGCCCATTACCTCTGTGCCTTGACGCAAGGCCCACAACAAATTAGCTTCAAACAAGGGAATATCCTGCCTTTTTAACATCGATTCTGCGAGGGAAAGTGCCTTCACGTCCGACCGTAACTCTGACTACTGATTTCGGGACCAACGACCACTTCGTGGGCGCCTTGAAAGGCGTCATTCTCGAGATTGTGCCTGACGCCCAGATCGTCGACATCTCTCACGCCGTGCAGCCGTTTGATGTGCTCGATGGCGCGCTGACGATTTCGCAGGCGTATTCCTACTTCCCTTCTTCCACAGTGCACCTGGTGGTGGTGGATCCGGGCGTGGGCACGGCGCGGCGGCCAATTATCGCGATCAGCGACAAATACTATTTTGTGGCGCCTGATAACGGCGTGCTCTCGCTGGTTTATGCGCAGGAAGAACGCATGCACGTACGCCACATCAGCTCTGACCATTATTTTCTGCAGCCGGTGAGCAGCACCTTCCACGCGCGCGATATTTTCGCCCCCGTGGCAGCCTATCTCGCCAAGCAGGTCGATTCGCACAAATTCGGCGACGAGATTACGGATTTCACTCGCTTCGCGGCGCCTAAGCCCAAAGTCGTGGACGCGAACCGCATGCGCGCCGTGATCCTGAAAGTGGACCGCTTCGGCAACCTGATCACCAACATCACTCCCAAGGATGCGCCGATGCTGTTCGGTGCGGATCCAGCGCCCTTCAAGCTGGTGGTGGGCAACCGCGAGATTACGGAAATCAGGACGATCTACGCCGAAGGCGCCGCCGGAGAAGTATTCGGAATCATGGGCAGCATGGGTTTCCTCGAAATCGCCGCCAACCGCGGCAACGCCGCGCAGATAACCGGAGCGGGCAAAGGCAACGAAGTGAGCATCATCCTGGGAGAAGGCGCAGCCGCAGGAAAAAGCGCGTAACCCCGATCAATTCTTCACCATGGAGTCACAGAGGCACGGAAAAAGCAGAGACGTGTTTACTCCGTGTCTCTGTGACTCCGCGGTGAAATGATGTGACTCCGGTTAATCAGGAACTCTTGGGCTTGGGATGGACATACCGTTCCATCTCGCCAGTCCATTTCAGAAACCGCCACAGATGGGTCCGCTCCCGCCAGACGAATTCCCAAAATTCCAGAAACCCGATCTGCGTCATCTTGACTCCGGTATAAGTCTCGATCCGCCACAGAAGATAGGAACTCCGCCACGGAGCCACGCGGTGCCCTTTCGTCGCGTTCCAGAGAAAGCGGAGAGTATGGCGCACGGGATAGGTTTATCACAGGTGGATGCTGTACGGCACAGCTTCAAGCTCTTTGGCTCTTGGCTCTTAGCTCTAGGCTCTAAGCTCATCCGCACGACTTCCCGCAGCAGTGGCAGCGCGTCCCTCGGGCGCCGGAATGCCTCATATGGTGAGTTTCAAGCTAAAAGCTAAGAGCTAACAGCTAAGAGCTGGTTTTCCTACAGCTCGTACTTCTTCATCAAATGCCGGAACGACCGATAAGAAATTCCCAGCAGATCGGCGGCTTTGGTTTGCACGCCATTGCTTTGGTCGAGCGCGTTCTGCAAGAGCGAGCGCTCGATGCCAGCGACGTAGACTTCCATGCCCATGCCCGATGGCAAAACCGAACCCGCAGGGATGTCCTGCAGTCCTCCAGCTCCGCCCGCGGCAGCGGCAGCCGCGCGCGCTTTGGAACGTTCCACCGGAAGTTCCACATGCAGTTCGTCGGTGGTTTCGAGGGCGACGGCGCGCTCCACGGTATTTTCCAGCTGGCGCACGTTGCCCGGCCACTCGTATCCGCACAGCGTGTTGAGGGAATCTTTATGAATGCGCAGAATGCTGCGTCCGGCCGCGGCCGCATATTTCTTGAGGAAATGATTCACCAGCAGAGAAATATCTTCGGGACGCTCGCGCAGCGGAGGCACGCGGACGGGAATTACGTTGAGCCGGTAATAGAGATCTTCGCGAAACAGATTTTCGGCGACCGCTTTATCAAGATCGCGGTTCGTGGCGGCGATCACGCGCACGTCAATCGAAATTTCGCTGGTGCCGCCGACCGGGCGCACCGTACGCTCCTGCAGCACGCGCAGCAGTTTGACCTGCATGGCCAGGCTCATTTCACTGATTTCGTCGAGGAAGATCGTGCCCCCGTCGGCCACTTCAAACAGTCCACGCTTGTTCTGGTTCGCTCCAGTAAACGCGCCTTTCACATAGCCGAACAGTTCGCTTTCGAGCAGCGTTTCCGGGAAAGCGCCACAATTCACCGAAACGAACGAGTCCGTGACGCGGGGCGAACAAACGTGCACGGCGCGCGCCACCAGTTCTTTACCGGTTCCGCTTTCGCCGTGAATCAGTACCGTGCTGGCGGTAGAAGCCACGGTGCGAACCGTCTGCCTTCAGTTTTTCCATGGCGCCGCTGGAGCCGATGATGTTATCCAGCGAGTTACGCGTGGCAGCATCGCGGCGCAGCGCAAAATTCTGTTTGCTCAACACCAACTTCTCAAGCACGCGGTTGATGGCTAGCTTGATTTCGTCAACCAGGCCGGGATTCTTGCGAATGTAGTCGGAAGCTCCGCCCGCCTTCACGGCCTCCACTGCAGCTTCGTAGTCATCGACCGCCGTGATCAGGATGACCGCGGAATCCGGCGAAACGCGATGCGCATGCCGCAGCACTTCGATGCCATCAATACTCGGCATCTTGATGTCGGTGACGATCACGTCGTACAGAGCGCCATCAATTTTATTTTTCGCCGCCTGCCCCGACTGCACGGTTTCTACGCGATGGCCTTCGCGCCGCAGCGCGATATCCAGCATTTCGCAGATGGAGCGTTCGTCGTCGCAGACCAGAATGTTAGCCACGAACCCCTCCTCCCGCTGCGACCGCAGCCTGGTGCGCCAGCACGGCGGCCGGAGTCTCACTGGCAGCATCCGCGGAACGCGCGAGATGAGGGAATAGTTCTCTCCGCATCCAAACGCCGCAGCCTCAGGATGAAAGTCGCGCCCTGCCCGGGTTTCGAGCGGGCCCACACTTTGCCCTCATGCGCCTGCACAATCTGATAAACGATGGCGAGCCCCAGCCCAGTACCCCCTTCAAAATTCGATTGGAAAGGCTCGAAGATCTTTTCCGTCTGCTGCGGACTCATGCCCGCGCCGGTATCGGTGAATCCCACCTGCCAGTCGTCGCCGAGAGGATTCGAGGCTAACCGTGAGCTTCCCGCCGCCTCGCATGGCGCGAACCGCGTTTTCGCAGAAGTTCCAGAAGACTTGTTTGATCTTGTCGCCATCGGCAATGGTGAGAGCTTGGGTCACGGCAAACCGGCGCTCAATGGTGATGCCGGTTTTCTCCGCGTCCATGCGATGCTCCATCAGCGTGAGCGTATCTTCGACAAGCTGGACCAGATCCGCTCTGCCGAAGTGGTATTGCTTGGTGCGGGAGTAGGCCAGAAAATCGGTAATGATGCTGTTCAGTCGTTGCGACTCACGCGTGACAATCTCCAGCAAGTGCCGGTGCTCATCATTCATTTCCGGAATGCCGGAGAGCATGCTCACCGATCCTGCAATCGAAGTCAGCGGATTGCGAATCTCATGCGCGATGGCTGCGGCCAGCCTGCCCACGGCGGCGAGGCGGTCCTGCATGCGCACTTCCCGCTCCAGACGCCGGATTTCGGTCAAATCGTCAAACGCATAAACAAAGCCCAGCACTCCTCGTTCCGGCACGGTCATGGTCGCGACCCGCACGCGAAACGTTTTGCGGAAATTCTTTTGCAGTTCAAAGCGAATCTCCGCGTGCGGCTGCGGCGATTCCATGTTCGGCAACGGATCCAGAAATAAATCTTTGACCGGAGTCCCTACCAACTCTGCCGCGGAACGTTCCAGCAGCTTTTGCGCGGCCGGGTTCACCAGCGTAATCCGTCCATCCAGCCCAGTGGTGATCAGTCCGCTGCTGATGGAATGAATGATGTTCTCTTGCAGAGCCTGCAAATCTTCCAGAGCTCCGCTGGCATCTTTGAGCTGCACTCGCGCTTGCCGCAACTTGCCGGTGAGCAGTCCCGCCAGATACGCCACCGCCAGAAACGCGAACAGGTTGACGAAGATAATGGCTTGCAGAGCTTTCAGCGCGGGATGCGTCGTGCAATACGAAGGCACCACACCGTAATAATTCAGATCGAGGACCGTCCCATAAAGCAGAAACGCGAGCACCGCCACCAGGTGCGCCCACACCCGCGGCAACAGCACCGCGGCCACGATGATGACCAGCGGGTAGAGAAAATTGAAGGAACTATCCCAGCCTCCTGTTTCGTGCACCACCAGGCTCACGAGAACCAGGTCAGTCAGCACCTGCAACGACGCCTGCAGGCGATGTTCTTTCCAGAAGGACAGCAGCAGCATGTAAAACAGCGAAACCGTAAACCAGAGCAGGATGGTGCCAATAAAGAGACGGACCGGCAGGGTGGTGGGCGTGAACTGCGCGACCGCAAGCTGAATCCCGAGCAGAAAGGTCAGGATGAGAACGCGCATCTTGACCAGCCAGGCCAGCCAATTCCGCTCATCAAAAGTTGATTGCATTGCAATCCCGGTGGTCTTGAAAAAACCAGGTTTCAAAAAATCAGGTTTCAAATGTTTTCAAGGTTTCAAGGTTTCGAAGTCGTGAAGGTTTTAACCTTGCAACTTTGAAACCTTGGGTCTCAACCTTGAAACTTGCTTATCCGGCCAGTTTCGCGATCATGGCGAACAGCGGCATGTAGAGCGAAATAACGATGCCGCCGATCATGACGCCGAGCAAGCCGATGATGATGGGCTCGAGCATGGCCAGCATGTCTTTGGTCGCAGCGTCCACTTCTTCTTCGTAGAAGTCGGCAATCTTCTGCAGCATCGAATCCATGGCGCCCGTGGCTTCGCCGACGCCGATCATCTGCGTCACCATGTTGGGAAACACGCCGCATTCCTTCAGTGGATCAATAATGGTGCGCCCTTCTTCGATAGCCTTGCGCACCTTCATCAGCGCTTCTTCCAGAACCGCATTGCCGGAAGTTTTCGCCGTGATGCTCAGACCTTCCAGAATCGGCACGCCCGAAGTGATCAGAGTGCCCAGCGTACGGGTAAAGCGACCGACGGCAATTTTTCGCAGCAGTTGCCCCAACACCGGCAGATGGAGCATCATCTTGTCGAAGTAGTAGCGTCCCCGGCGGTGCTTCTTGATTTGCTTGATGCCAATTACTATGCCCGCGCCTCCTACAAAAAAGATCCACCAGAAACCCTGCACGAAGTTGCTCAAACCCAACACAATTCGCGTGGGCAGTGGCAGGCTCACACCCAAACCGTTGAACAAGTTGGCGAAGATAGGCACCACCCACTTCAACAGCGCGCCAACGATCAGGAAGGCCATGGAAACCACGGCAATCGGATAAATCAACGCCGACTTTACCGCGGCCCGCAGGCGTACCGCCTTTTCTACGTAGACGGCCAGGCGCTGCAAGATGATGTCGAGAATACCGCCGGTTTCGCCGGCCTCGATCATGTTGGTGGTCAGGTCGTCGAATACGATCGGAAACGTGCGCATGGCGTTGGCCAGAGTTGCGCCGCCTTCCACCGTGGTGCGCACTCCGTTCAGAGTCTTCTGAAACGCCGGATTCTCCTGGTTCGACGCCAGGATTTCCAGACACTGCACCAGCGGCAAGCCGGCGTCGATCATGACCGAAAACTGGCGGAAGAAGATCGCGATGTCCTTGGTCCCGACTTTGCCGGAACCAAACGTGGGCATCACGAATTCCTTGCCCTTTTCGCGGATGGAGCCGGGTGTAATGCGCTCGCGACGCAGTGTTGACGCCAGACTCTGCTTGTTCGGCGCTACTCGTTCTCCGGAAATCTTCTGCCCGGAGGCGTCCTTGCCTGAGAATGTAAAAACTGGCATGGTTTTAGCCTCTCCTCATGTCGTCCGTTATTCCGTCTGTACTCTGCTTCGAAAATCCCGCTATTCGCATTCGAAATCTCTTTACTCTTTTCCGACGCCGAGAGGACGGTTCCTCTGGCCTGCGGAATTTAATGCTTCGACGAAGCAGCCCCCTTGGCTGCCGCTCCGCCCGCGGCTCCCCGGTTGGTCAGGCTGGCTCCGCGGTTGATCATTTCCTGCAACTCGTCTACGTTGCTGGAGCGCTGCAACGCCACTTCCAGAGAAATCTGTTTCTGGAAATACGCCGTGGCCAGCGCCTGGTTAAAAGTCTGCATCCCGAACTTCTCCTGCCCCGATTGCATCGACGAATACACCTGGTGGATCTTGTCTTCGCGGATCAGGTTGCGAACCGCCGAGTTCGGCACCAGAATCTCCATGATCATGGCGCGGCCTTTGCCGTCAATCTTGGGCAGCAAGCTTTGGCACATGATGCCTTCCAGCACCAGCGAAAGCTGGGCACGAATCTGCGGCTGCTGGTGGGCAGGAAACACGTCGATGATACGGTTGATGGTGGAGGTTGCCGAGTTGGTGTGCAAGGTGCCGAAAGTCAAGTGGCCGGTTTCCGCAATTCGCAGCGCCGACTCGATAGTTTCCAGATCTCGCATTTCGCCGATCAGCACCACGTCGGGGTCTTCACGAAGAGCGGCGCGCAACGCGTCGGTAAAACTCTTCGTATCGGCGTGCAGTTCGCGCTGGTTCACCAGGCAGTTCTTGTTCATGTGCACGAATTCGATCGGATCCTCAATGGTGAGAATGTGATCGTGGCGCTCGGTGTTGATCTTGTCGATCATGGCGGCCAGCGTGGTCGATTTGCCGGATCCCGTAGGACCAGTCACCAGGATCAGACCGCGCGGCTTGTCGCAGAACTTGCTGACCACCGGCGCCAGGTTGAGCTGATGGAACGACTTGATCTCAAACGGAATCACACGGAAGACAGCAGCCGTGGCGCCACGCTGGTTAAACACGTTGGCGCGGAAGCGAGCCAGTCCCTTCAAGCCGAACGAAAAGTCCAGCTCGAGGCTTTCTTCGAAGCGATGCTTTTGGGAATCGGTCATGACGCTGTAGGCCAGCTGTTTGGTTTCAGCCGGCGTCATCTGCGGCAGGTCGAGCGGCACCAGATGCCCGTGCACGCGAATCTGCGGCGGCGAGTTCGTGGTGATGTGAAGATCGCTGCCACTCATCTCCAGCATTCTCTTCAGCAGATCGCTAAGCGACAAACCCATAAGTGTTCCCTTTCGCTTTCAAACTAGTGAATTGTTTCGCGTGCCACTTCCTCAAGCGTGGTCATACCCGCGGCCACCTTGATCAGGCCGCTCCGACGCAGAGTAATCATGCCGCGCTCAATCGCCTTCTTTTTTAGTTCCACGGCCGACGCGCCCACCAACACCAGTTCCCGGATCTCGTCGTCCACTTCCATCACTTCGTACAAACCCGCGCGGCCCTTGTATCCCGTGTTGTTGCAGGTTCCGCAGCCTTTGCCCTTGTGGGGTTTGATCGTCTTGGCCTCTTCCGGCGAGAAGCCCTCTTCGATCAGGGTCTGCACCGGCACCTCGAACGGTTCGGAGCAGTCTTTGCATATGCGACGAATCAGACGCTGGGCAACGATCATGTGCACCGAAGTCGCTACCAGGAAGGGCTCAATGCCCATGTTCATGAGACGGGTAATGGTTTCCGGCGCGCCGTTGGTGTGCAGCGTCGAGAGCACAAGGTGACCCGTAAGCGCGGCTTTGATGGCGATTTCCGCCGTTTCAAAGTCGCGAATTTCGCCCACCAGGATGATGTTCGGATCTTGCCGCAGGAACGATCGCAGGGCGGCCGCAAAATTCAACCCGATCTGTTCCTTCATCTGCACCTGGTTGACGCCGCCCAACTGGAATTCGACCGGAT
Organism: uncultured Acidobacteriaceae bacterium; assembly: GCA_963846245.1. GTDB lineage: Bacteria > Acidobacteriota > Terriglobia > Terriglobales > Acidobacteriaceae > Sulfotelmatobacter. The sequence goes on from CAWJVI010000004.1 coordinate 902,616, forward strand.
CTTCGGCCGTCATAATGTTCGTATCGGGCTGGTTCAGCCGCGAGATCGCCGAATACAAAGTGTTGGTCTTGCCCGATCCCGTCGGCCCGGTTACCAGCACCATGCCGTAAGGCTTGAGAATCGCCTTCTCAAATTTCACCAGCGACTCGGCCTCGAAACCGAGTTTGGTCATATCGAGGCGCAGGTTTTCTTTGTCCAGCAGCCGGAGCACGATTTTTTCGCCCCACAGCGTAGGCAGCGTGCTCACGCGGAAATCGAGCTGCTTCTTGCGTCCGCCGAGTTGCATCTTCAGCATGATGCGGCCGTCTTGCGGCAGTCGCTTCTCGCTGATGTCAAGCTTGGCCATGATCTTCAGGCGGGACGTGATCGCATCCTTGAGCTTGACTGGCGGCGACATAATCGCCTGCAGCACGCCGTCAATACGGAAGCGCACGCGGAACTCTTTTTCGTAAGGTTCAATGTGAATGTCGCTGGCGCCCCGCTTCACCGCGTCCGTCAACACCAGATTCACCAGCTTGACTACCGGAGCTTCGTCGGCCGCCTTCTCCAGATCGGCCAGCCCGATTTGCTCTTCTTCCGCCTGCAGTTCCACATCGGCATCGTCCGTCATCGACTGCATTACGGTTTCAAGGTCATTTCCCTCGGTAGCTCCGTAAGCTTTTTCGATTCCGGACTGGATGGAACTTTCCGACGCCACTACCGGCTCAATGTTGAAGCCGGTCATGAACTTGATATCGTCCATCGCGAACACGTTGGTGGGGTCGACCATCGCAATGGTCAGCGACGCGCCCACGCGGCTGAGCGGCAGAATCTGGTAACGTTTCGCGGTTTCGAACGGAATCAGTTTGACCACCGCGGGATCAATTTCAAAATACGAAAGATTAATGGCAGGAACGCCGTACTGACGGGAGAGAAAATTCGTGACGTCCTCGTCCGTCAGGAACCCGAGCTTCACCAGGGCGGACCCCAGGCGGCAGCTCTGCTCCTTCTGAACCTTATTCGCTTGTTCCAACTGCTCTGGGGTTATGATCTTCTCTTTGACGAGAAGGTCACCCAGCCGTTGAGACATACGGCGATCTCCTATCCATGTAGTGAAACGACGCCTGACAAATCCTGCAGGCTTTCACGCAAACCGCTGCTGTTCGCGGGGAGAGAAAACGCAGCACACTCGCGTTGACATAAATTGTCAACGCAACCGCGTTACCTTACCAGTAACTTTAGTACTTGGACCTCGCGAAGCTCCGCGTCCACAATGGGTTGACTCGCTGCACTCCACGCCAATTCATTGTTTTCGGTTGCGCCCGCCCGATCGCGGGGCCGGAGTACATGCACTTCGGTAAGACTCAAGCCCATCCAGCCGTGCGCCAGACGACATCAGCACCGCTCGATTAGACTCGACAAATGAAAGTTCCAGCGCCGCGTCGCACCGGCACTCGCGGTCAAAATAAACACGAAAATGCCAGCCTGATTCGCTCCTACTACCGCACTCTTCGCGCCGCGTGGGGACCGCAGCACTGGTGGCCAGCCCACACTCCCTTTGAAGTAATTGTAGGAGCCTTCCTCACCCAGAACACCGCCTGGACGAATGTGGAACTTGCTTTGGCGAACCTGCGGGCTGCGAATCTTTTATCTATCGACGGGATTCGGCGCGTCCCCTTGCCTGATCTCGAACACATGATTCGCCCCTCGGGCTATTTCCGCCAGAAAGCCCAGCGCCTCAAAGCCTTCGTCGCATTCCTCGATCGGCAATATGCCGGCTCGTTGGAAAATCTCTTCGCCCAACCGACGAACTCGCTTCGCGAAGAACTGCTGGCTCTGAACGGCATCGGCCCTGAGACCGCCGATTCGATTCTCCTCTACGCCGGAAACCATCCCGTCTTCGTCGTCGACGCCTACACTCGCCGCATCCTCGAACGCCACGAGATTCTCCCGCAGAAAACCGACTATGAAGAGATTCGCGCTTTGTTCGAGCGCGCTCTAACTCCAGCGGCCAGAAAAACGGAGGCTGAGGCAACAGAGGAAACGAAATCGCGACGGCACGGGCAAAATTCGAACGCCAACTTTCCCGGAACGGTCCATGCCCCCTCCGCGATGAGCACAGCCCCGCGCACCCCACTGGCGCAGGTCTACAACGATATGCACGGCTTGATCGTCAGCGTCGGCAAACACTACTGCAAAAAATCACAGCCCCATTGTGACGGATGTCCTTTACAGCCGTTCCTTCCCCGTAGTAAGTAAGCTGCATTCGTCCACACATGCTCACGAGCTTGCATAATTTTCGAACGCTCGGCGTCTTGCTAGCCACGCTCGCGGCACTTTCAAACCCCACCCGAATCAATCCCTCGCACATCCCTGCGCCAAGCCGCCGACAGCGCCGGAATCCTGATCGGCACCGCCGTGCGCCCGTCATTGTTCTCTGAGACGAACTACGCCTCCACGCTGGCCCGCGAATTCAACATGGTCGAACCCGAGGACGCCATGAAGTGGTGGGTCATCCGCCGCAACTCCGACAGTTTCGATTTTCGCGAGGCTGACGAAGTCGTCGCCTTCGCCCTGGCACACAAAATGAAAGTCCGCGGTCATTGCCTGGTCTGGGATCACAATCACCCGGATTGGCTCGCCCACGGCCACTTCACGCCCCCGCAACTATCGCAACTACTCCATGACCACATCGACCGCGTGATGAAGCGCTACGCTGGCCAGGTTTTCGCCTGGGACGTGGTCAACGAAGCCATGGACGAAACCGGCAGGATGCGCAATTCAATCTGGTATAACGAACCCGGCATCGGTTTCGCCGGCCAGGGAACCGCCTATCTGGAGCAAGTCTTCCGCTGGGCCCGCGAAGCTGACCCTCACGCTCTGCTCTTCTACAACGAAGCCGAAGGCGAATTCCTCAACCACAAGTCCGACGCGATTTACGAAATGCTAAAAGATTTCAAGCATCGCGGCGTCCCCATCGACGGAGTCGGCCTGCAGTTGCATCTTCCCGGCCCCGACCTCGATTCCACCGCCCTCGCCGCCAACATCGCTCGCCTCCAGCGCTAGGCCTGCAAGTCCACATCACCGAACTGGATGTCCCCCTCCCCGCATCCCCGCCCATCGACCTCGCACAACGCCCGCTTCACAATAACGATCTGCGAGATGACGACCTGCTCCGTCAAGCACAGGTGTATCGCAGCGTGGTCCACGTCTGCCTGCAGAATCCCGCCTGCACGGCAATCCAAACCTGGGGATTCACCGACAAATACTCCTGGATCGGCTCCCACTCCCACGGTACCCGCGGCCGCGCCCTATGGTTCGACAAAACTTACCAGCCCAAGCCAGCCTATGACGCCGTCCTCCAGGAACTCACCGCAACCCGGAGTGAAGAGTAGACGCAAGATTCTCGATCTCAGTTCTCAGTTACCCACCCTTGTCATCCCGAACCGAGCCGAAGGCTCGGTGAGGACCTTACGTCATAGCCCCCCTCAACCGCAGTCGACAGGTTCGCCCCGCTGCATGCCCGCCGACCGCCGCGCCCCCCATCGCGGCGGAGGAATCTCAGTCCCCACCGCCGCCTGAGCGCAAGCCACGGTCTACGGCAAGAACACACCATCCATCTATAATGACCTGCAACGCCCCGACCGGGACGTGGAACCACCGTGCCCCAGCCCGCCCTAACCCGCGCCCCGAAAAAGTCCGGCCGCAAGCAAGCCATCATTCTGCTCGCAGTCGCGGTCCTGCTCCTGCTGGCCATTCTCGTTTCGCAAAACGCCTTCGATCCAAATTTCCTGCGCCCCGGCAACAACGAAGAAATTCTGGTTTTCTGGGCTCTCACTTTTCTCATCTCCCTGTTGTTCGTGGCCCTGACCTTCGTCCTGTTCCGCAATCTCCTCAAGCTGTTCGCCGAACGCCGCATGGGGGTGCTCGGCTCAAAGTTCCGCACCCGCATGGTCGCCGGCGCACTCTTGCTCTCGTTTGTTCCAGTCGTAGTGATGTACTGGTTCGCCTACGGATTAATGAATCGCTCCATCGAGCGCTGGTTCTCCACTCCCGCCGAAGAGGTCCGATCCGACATTCATGCCATGGGTTCGCTCCTGGCCAACTACGCCACCCAGAACGCCCGCTCCGAGGCTCAGGTCATCGCCGCCTCCGCTCCGGCGCAACACGCCTTCACCGAAAGCGAGTTCTCTGAATTAACCAAAGAATTCCGCCTTCACGAACCCTCACTGCAAGGCGGATTTGCCCTCGCCGTGCAAGATGGAAACGAAGCCGCCAGTTTCAACGCCCCCGCATCGTGGGCGCTGGTGCACTCGAAGCTTCCGCTCGCCGACGCAGCCGCCGGACGCATCGCCCAATTCACGCTGGCACGACACCGACTACACTCTCGGCACCGCTCCCGTCGGAAAAACCGGAACCATCGTCGTCGCCATTCCACTTCCCGCCGAACTTGCCCAAACTCTGAAGCAAGTCGAAGCCGGCCAGCAGCGCTACTACGATCTCGCCCGCGAACGCCGCCGCGTGCGCAGCGTCTACATGGGTTACCTGCTGCTGCTCACCATGATCGTCCTGTTCGTCACCACCTGGCTCGCATTGTTCCTGTCCAAGCTAGTCACGCGCCCGCTCGCCGCTCTCGCCGAAGCCACGCAGGAAATTTCCCGCGGACGCCTCGACTACCGCGTCGAAATCAGCGGCGCCGACGAAATCGGAGACCTTGTCCGCTCCTTCAATCGCATGGCCGAAGAGCTCGAAGCCAGCCGCCGTCAGATCGAAGCCTCCAGCCGCGATGCCACGGAAGCGAACGCCGAACTCGACCGCCGCCGCCGCCAGATGGAAACCATTCTCGAAAGCATTCCCACCGGAGTGCTTTCGCTCGATGCCGCGCGCCGCGTCACCCACGCCAATCAGGCTCTGCTCCGCATGTTTCACCCCGAGGCTCCGCACGACGCCACTCCGCAAATCATTCTGGGCTCTCCTCTGGCCGATGTTTTCCCCACCGAAGTGCTGGAGGATCTCGATCCCCTGCTGCGCCGCGCCGATCGCATGGGCATGGCCGCCGCCCAAATGGAAATGCCCGCCCAGCGCGCCTCTCTGAACGTTGCCATCACCGTCGCCACGCTCCGCCATCAAGGTGAAAAATCAGGCTACGTAATCGTGTTCGAAGATTTGTCTGACTTGCTCAAGGCACAGAAGCAAGCCGCATGGCGTGAAGTGGCCCGCCGCGTAGCTCACGAGATCAAGAATCCGCTCACCCCCATCGCGCTTTCCGCCGAACGCATCCGCCGCCACCTGGAACGCGCCACTCCCGCCGACCCCGCTTCGCTCGAGGTGGTTCGCTCTTGCGCTGAAACTATAGCCAGCGCCGCCGAAACCGTCCGCCGCCTGGTCGACGAGTTCGCTACCCTGGCGCGCTTTCCCGCGTCCAAGCCGCAACCCGCCGATATCAACGAAGTGATCGAGAACGCGCTTTCCATGTTCAACGGCCGTCTCGACGGCATCCGTCTGCACAAATCCCTGACGCCCGATCTTCCCCGCGTCCTGGCCGACGCGGAGTCCATCAAGCGCGCCGTCGCCAACCTCGTGGACAACGCCGCCGACGCTCTGCAGGATTCTCTCGTCCGCGAAATCGAAATCTCCACCGCGCTGGTCGCAAGCCGCGACGCAGTCGAAATCTCCGTCGCCGACACCGGTCACGGCGTCACCCACGAACTGAAAGAAAAACTTTTTCTGCCGTATTTTTCCACCAAGCGCCGCGGCACTGGACTGGGCCTGGCCATCGTGAGCCGGATCATCGAAGATCACCACGGCTCCATTCGCGTCGAGGAGAATCAACCCGTCGGAGCCCGCTTCGTCGTGGAGTTGCCCGTCGTCCCCGAATCTATCCCGTGGCCGCCGCCATCCAGCATGCATAACATATTGATCGTTGACGATGAACGCGGCATTCGCGATTCCCTCTCCGGCGTCCTCGCCGATGAGGGTTACTCCGCTTCCGGCGCCGAGAGCGGCGAAGCCGGCCTCGACCTGATTCGAAAAACCGCATTCGATGTTGTCCTGCTCGATATCTGGATGCCCGGCATCGACGGCCTCGACACTCTGCAGAAAATCCGCGCGCTCGAAAATCCTCCGGAAGTCATCATGATCTCCGGCCACGGCACTATCGAAACCGCCGTCCGCGCCACCAAACTCGGCGCTTATGACTTCCTCGAAAAGCCGCTCTCCATCGAACGCACACTGCTCGTGGTCAAGAACGCGATTGAGTCGAAGAAACTGCGCCGCGAAAACGTCGACCTGAAAAAACAGCTTCACTCCAAAAGTGTCATCGTCGGCGACAGTATTCCGATGAAGGCTCTGCGCCAGCAGATCGGTCTGATGGCGCCGACCAACGGCCGCGTTCTGATTTACGGCGAGTCCGGCACCGGCAAAGAGCTGGTCGCCCACGCCATCCACAGCCAAAGCCTGCGCAAGGATGAGACTTTCGTCGAGGTCAACTGCGCCGCCATCCCCGAAGATCTCATCGAGAGCGAACTCTTCGGTCACCACAAAGGATCGTTCTCCGGGGCGACCACCGACAAAGAAGGCAAATTCCAGAAGGCCAGCGGAGGCACGCTCTTTCTCGACGAAGTCGGAGACATGAGCCTGAAAACGCAGTCCAAGGTTCTGCGCACGCTCGAAGAACAGCGCTTCGCCCCGGTCGGCGGCGAAGAACTGACCACCGTCGATGTCCGCGTCATCGCGTCCACCAACAAAGATCTCGAAGAAGAAATCTCCCGGGGAAATTTTCGCGAAGATCTTTTCTACCGCCTCAACGTGATTCCTTTTTTCGTCCCGCCCCTGCGCGAGCGCAAAGAAGATATCCCGCTCTTCGCCCGTTATTTTCTCAAAGAACTCGCCTCCACCTACGGACGCAAGCCCCGCGAAATTACCGACGAAGCCATCGATGTGCTCATGCGCTATTCCTGGCCGGGCAACGTCCGCGAACTGCGCAATGTGATCGAGCGCATCGTCATCATGAATCCCACCACTACCCGCTTCGAGCGCAAACACCTGCCGCCTCTGGTCTATCGCGACGGAACCCGCCGCCCCGCCAAGAGCGAATTCTCCACCCTGCACCAGGCCCGCGACGCCTATGAGCGCGATTTCATCCTAAAAAAACTCGATGAAAACCACGGCAACGTAAGCCGCACCGCCGAAACCCTCGGCCTCGAGCGCAGCCATCTCTACAGAAAAATGAAGTCCCTGGGAATCGCCGCAAAGGAATAGAAATTGAGAACCGGTACTGAGAATTGAGAACCGAGAACTGAGAACTTAAAGAGCAGCGACTGGCGTCGCCACCCGCAAAGAGAAGCCCTCTACTTCTTCACCATGTGAATCTCCGCCCCGTTCTTGCGGAACTCCACCTTATCCATGAACTGGTTAATCAGAAAAATCCCCCGCCCATGATTCGAGTAAACATTCTCCCCAGCCGTGCAGTTCGGAATCGCCCCCACATCGAAACCCGGCCCCGGATCGCGCACAATAATAATCAGCCCGCGATCTTCCTCGCAAGCCACAATGCACTCCACGGTTTTGTTCGGGTCTTCTTTCGCGCCGTGGACCACCGCATTCGCCAGCGCTTCCTGCAACGCGAGTTCGATCGCGTCTTCCTTGCCATCGACACACTTCACCCGCCGGATGGTTTCCATCACTTGCGCCACCACCGGGTCCACCGACGCGCGATTAGCCGCCAGCGTGACCCTCACGCAAAGGCTGAGTTTTTCCGGATCGAAGTCACCCTGAAGAGGACTTTCGTCGCCCGACATCCCAGATTCCATGGTTGGCTCGTTAAGTCCCCGTTCGCCGCAAGGCGCGGCACCTTCGATTCTATCGTCAACCCCGCCCCACAGCAAACCCGTTCTGAACGTGTGTCTGCACAAGTGGAGCGGGCACTCTTGCCCGCTAACCGCCTCCACTCCTCCAAATCAAGCAGGCCGACCCCTCCGAGTGTGGACGCGGGCGACTCGCCCGCGTACCGCGTCCACCACCACCGGCCTGTCATTCCGAACCGCCGCCAGCCGGAGAAGAATCTTTCCCCCGCAGCTTTCCCGCTCCCGTCGGCACAGAACAAGCCCGTGCCACATCCTTAAGCGCATCCTCCACCCGTGCTCCCAGAACCGCAAGCTCCTCCCCGCTCATCAACTCCTGCATCCCTTCAAAAAGCTGCCGCTCTTCTTTTCGTATGTGCTCAGAAAGTCCGCGAACAAATAAAACGACGTCCGTGATCGACAAGTTCTCCGCCCGCGAAAACCATTCGCGCAGTCGTCCATGCTCCGCAATCAATTCCTCCACCAGCGGAACTAATTCCGCGAACCCGCTCGCCTCTGGAAAAACAACTTTCTCTTCCGCCGCAAAGTGAATACGAATCTCCTGTTCGAACAGCTGCGCAATCTCCGCCCGCCACGCTTGCAAATTGGCCTCCGCAATCGGCGAAGCGCGCTCAATCCGCACGCACAAAGCCAGCGCATGCTGGTGCTGCCGTGAAAGCGGAATCAAACTCTTATCGCGCAGCATGCAGTGCTCTTTCGAATGTGTTTGTTTTTTCTCAATCTGAGAAATTAGTAACCGCTTGCGTCGCCTCGAGAGCTCTGTTTTTGCGTGGCTTTTTTGCCACACCCACTGCCGATATATCGGCAGCACTCCTCGAACCACCTCACTCAAAAGAACTTATACGTCCAATATCTTTTGGCTACTAAAAGAAGAAAAATCTTTGCAGTGCTCACACGCAAATCGGAGAAGTGTTCCTTCAGGAACGCTGTGGAAAACTTTTGCCTCAAACCACCCCTTCGGCAGTCTCCTCCTTGGCCACCGGACGCAGCGTCAGCCAATCCGTCCGCACTCGCTCCCACTCCTGAATCAGCATCCCGTTGGCCTCAAAGAAGCCGCGGATGCGTGACCGCTCCCACCCCGCCACCTCTTCCAAGATTGGCGCGAGCACCGCCAGCGCGCTCGTGCTCAGCACCGTGCGCTTCGCGATCTGCGAGATGTCCGGCGACTCCGACACGGCGATGGTCAACCCGTCCCGCGCGTTCACGTGCAGCATCACGTGAATGTCAGAACTGCCATCGCCGCTGTAGATCACGTGGTCCGGCCCCACGACGTGTTTGCTCAGCAACTGGTCGAGCACCGCCACCTTGCCGTAACCAGCCGTCGCCCGCACGATGGTGTCGATCTCGCCCGATGGCTTGTAAAGAAAACGCGTGCCGTAAATATGGTCCTGCGGGACGATGCCCTCGAGCGCCGAGTAGATCACCTCCACCGGCGCGGCCGAGAGTACATAAAAATCAAAGAAGTGTCCGTCGATACCAGTTTCCAGCAGTTGATAAAGCAGCTGAATATTTTCCTTGAGCCGCACGCGCTTGCCTGCTTCGTGCAAGTGTTCCTTGCGCACCTTCGCCTTGAATTCAGGATCGTGCAGCAGAAGATACGCCAGCTCCGCCCCCTGTTGCACCAGGTTGATCTTCGCCATGCCCTTGGCCTTGCGCTCGAACTCATCCGTAGGAATCCCAACCACCTCGGCCAGCACGTAGCCGGAGTCGTTGAAGGTAAGCGTCTGATCGAAATCGCTCGCGAAAATATAGCGCTTCAAAACATTTTCACTCATGCTGATTCGATTCGCGCCGCCAGGTCGTGACCCATAAAAACATTTGATCGGCGCTATTCTGACACAAGTCACACAAGATGTTCATAATTCTTGCGCGCCGTTCCCGACAGGTTTTCCTTCGTGTACCTTGGTGCCCTTAGTGGTGAAAGATTTTCGTTTTGGACCTGCGACTTTACTAAATGCGTGAGGGCGTCCAAAATAGAAGTTTCGGCCTTACGACAGGAGCGTTTATGCCAGCCACAGGTGAACTCATCCGTTCCATGAATTATGTAGACGACATTACCGCGACGTTGCGGCGCCTTTGCCTTTACATTCCCAACATGAGTGCCGAAGAGCGGAAGCGACTCGCGGAATATTTGCGCGCCGCCGGCGGTGCGCTCAACGCCGCGCTCGCGGACCTGGAGAAGGCGGCCTAGCAGGTGGCGCCTGTCCACACTGTAGCTGTGATCGGCGCCGGGACCATGGGCCGCGGCATCGCCCACGCCGCCGCGCTCGGCGGCTATCGCACCATTCTCGAAGACCTGTTGCCCGGTGCGTTGCGCAAAGCGGAGAACGAAATCCGCACCAATCTCGACAAGGCAGTCGAACTGGGCAAGGTCGCATCGCCCGACGCGGATGCGGCTTTCCATCGCGTGGAATATGCCGGGTCGGTGGACGAGGCCGCGCGCGAAGCCGATCTCGTCATCGAAGCGGTTCCGGAAGAAATGGAATCAAAGATTGAAATCTTCACCCTGCTCGATAAGATCTGCCGTCCCGCTACGATTCTCGCCTCGAACACTTCGTCGCTCAGCATCACCGAGATCGCCAGCGTCACCTACCGCGCCAGAAAAATCGTCGGCATGCACTTTTTCAATCCCGTGCACAAGATGAAGCTGCTCGAAGTCGTGCGCGCTCTCGAAACCGACGACGACACGCTGGCCTCCGCCGTGGAAGTGGGCAAGCGCATGGGAAAAGAAGTAGTGGTGATCAAAGAGTCGCCCGGCTTCATCACCAGCCGCATCAACGCTATGATCGGCAACGAAGCGTTCCTCATGCTGCAGGAAGGCATCGCCTCGGCGGCGGACATCGACAAGGCGGTGAAGCTGGGTCTGAATCATCCCATGGGGCCGTTTGAGTTGGTCGATCTGGTGGGGCTCGACACGCGTCTGAGCATTCTGGAATATCTGCACAAAACGTTGGGAGAGAAATATCGTCCGGCGCCGTTGCTGGTGGAGTATGTGCAGGCAGGTCGGCTGGGGCGGAAGTGCGGGCGCGGAGTGTATGAGTATCCGAGGGGACGAAGGGATCCGTCTCAACGTGATCCCCAACAATGATCGAGACTAATAGGGATCCTTCGACTGCGCGTAGAGAGCTTGTTAACTGCGGCCGAAATTGAGGCCCGCCAGGGCTGATACTTTTTCTTCTTGTATTCCCTTGCTTGCGATCAGGACCTGGAAGCTTTCGCCCATGCCGGCGGGGGTTACCAGGTGCTTGAGTTGCAGAGCGACTTTGGCGCGCTCTTGCGGGAGGCGGCAGTCTTCGAAGGCGTCGGCAAATTGGGTGGTTTCGCCGATGCCCATCAGGAATTGCGATTGCGTGATCAGCTTTTGCGTCTGCATGCGTTGCCCTTCTGCGGCGGCGGCGAGCGCGGTGAAGTTTACGTCGGCGGTGATGTCCTGTTCGCCGGGAGCTTCGTAGGGACTCGCGCTGACGGAATGCTGGCGTATAGCTTTAAGCGTACCGCGATGGCGTCCGGCGAGTTGCTCGGCGCGGGTGTAGCCGTAATCGATTGCGATGAGGAATCCGCGATTGATGGTGGAGGCAATGTGGTGCATATAGTGTTGCGCGATCAGTTGGGCTTCGGCACGTTCGCCGGGTTCAGGATGAACGGAGTAGCGATCGAGGAATTCCAGTTCTTCGGGCGAGGATGGGGCCCAGGTTTCGAGGAAGCGTCCTTCGAGCGCGTCGATGCGGAGTGTGCCTTGCGGGCTGAGGATTTCGACGGGGAGCGCATCGAAGAATTCGTTGGCGAATATAACAAGCGGAACTCCAGGGGCTAAAGCCCCAGGCCTCGAAGGCGAGCTATTCGCAGCGCTGAAGCGCTGCGCCACCCAAAAGCCAGCGGCGAAGGATCCGCTTCCGCCGGTAAAAGACTCGGGCGCGGCTACTTCTGCTCTTCCGCTTGCGAGGTGTCGGGCGAGTGTTGTCTCGATGTGCTGACGCAGTGCCGGTGAAGGTTCGACGAGAACGTAACGCAGGGCGCGAAAGAATTCGGGGAACTTTTTTTCTGACCAGTCGAGGACATCTTGCGCGAAGAGGCCGCGGCCGGGGCCGAGTTCGACTATGGCGATTTTTTCGGGCGAGTCAAGTACGCGCCACATTTCTTCGAACTGGCGTGCCATCAGACGACCGAACACGGCGTGCACGTCACTTGAAGTGTAGAAGTCGCCGGACTTGCCGAACTGTTCGGCGTTGCGGGAGTAGTAGCCAAGCTCTGGATCGTAGAGGCACATGTGCATGTAGCGCGAGAATGGAATAGGGCCGCGGTCGCGGATTTCCTGCTCGATCTTTTGGCGCAGTGGGGTCAAGGGAGCCGGACCAGCGTCCTACTTCTTCCCGACGCCGGGTGCGGCGGAAGGTCCGGCAACCAGTTTTTTCAGGTCGTCGGAAATACGCGAAATGGCCTGATCGAAGGAGGCATCGCGCGTCTTTTGCCGGCCAGCAGCGTCCGCGTGCTCGGAAAAGGTCCACAGGGTGACATGGGTTCTGGGATCAAGCAGTACCAGCTTGAGCTCGTTGTAGACGCTCTGTACGTTGGCCAGGCGTATTTCGAGAACCAAATCCGCATCCGCCGGATCGGGCACAAGTTCGTATCGACCCCAGTCCTTCATGGCGGCGTAGAACTGATTGTAGGCTCGATCAGGGCCGCCGCTGAAGTAAAGGTCGCCAGAGGGATTGCGCTGCTCCCCGGCATTGGAGATGAAGGCTTTTTTCGCGCTGGCGATTCGAGGGGGAACCGGCGCCGCGGGTGCCGCTTCTTGCGCTCTCAGGAACGATCCTGACAATAAGATGATGACTGCGACCATGGCAGAGCTAACGAGATGATTTTTCCGCGACATGAGATCCTCCGATTTCAACCTGAGGTCCTAAAGTATCGACAGCGCGTTCGAGATGTCTCCATGAATATAACCCTGAGCTGAAAGAATTGTCGCAGTCCGAAGCGGTGGCGAGCGAGCGCGATGGTAACGCGTGTGACGCTTCGCTACAAACCCCGTTGGCGGCGGTCGGTGCGGTCTTGCGGGGTACGGATGAACATTTCCATGAAGTAGTCGTGCAGGGCGTCGAAGAGTTGGCGCTGGAAGCTCCATTCGAATTGGGAGTCGTCGAGGTCGCGGGGATGGAGATCGAAATAGTAGGTGTGCACGGGGACGGATTCGTCTTTGAATTTGATGATGATCTCGACGCCGTCTTTCTTGGCGCGCGCGGAGAAATCCAGGAGGGGATGCTCGTATAGGCGGAGCTGGGCTTGGACACGGTCGAGACGCGGGTTTGCACTTTCGGACACGCAAGGATTCTAGCGGAGGGAAGGGGGAAGTCACCACAGTGGGCGCGGAATGTGTGTGGCGGAAACTCCTCGTAGGGAGCTTGCTGACGTTGAGCTGCTAGGGATCCTTCGACCGCGTAGCTGCTTCGCCTCGCGAAACAGCTACTTCGCTCAGGATGACGGACTACAAATATGAGCATCTACTCGTAGCGTAACGCTTCGATGGGATCGAGTCTGGCGGCTTTGATCGCGGGGAGCATGCCGCTGATGATGCCGACGAAACTTAGGATTGCCGTCGACCAGATCAGCGTGGCGGAGTCGATGTAGAGGTGGATGTCGCCTTCGCTGGCGTTTTCTTCGAACGCGCTCCACAGGGGCAGGCCGCCGACGGACCACGAAATCAGATAAGCGATGACTACGCCCAACAGGCCGCCAATGGCCGTGATCACCAGAGCTTCCGCGAGGAATTGAAACAGGATGTGCCAGCGGTGCGCGCCCAGGGCTTTTTCCACGCCGATTTCGCGGGTGCGCTGGGTGACGGAGACCAGCATGATGTTCATGAGGCCGACGCCGCCGATTCCCAGCGTGAGCAGGCCGATGAAGCCGAGAAGAATTTTGATTCCGGTGGAGATGACTTGCAGAGTCAAGCAGGTCGGCGAAGACGTCGAAGACGAAAATGGCGCGCTGGTCTTTGGGATCGAAGTTGTGGTGGAAGCCCATGGACTCGCGCACGGCTTTGACGACTTTGGCGTGGTCGCCTTCGTACTCCATGACGACGGCGCTGAGGTAATAGGTGTTGGCCAGGTCGCTCATCGCGCTGTAGGGGACGTAGACGTGCTCGTTGATATTGTCGTCGCCGTTTTGAATCTGATGTTTCATCACGCCGACGATCTGGTAGGAGATTCCGTCGAGGCGAAGATTTTGTCCGATGGCGTTCTGGCCGGAGAAAAGTTTTTTCTTGGCGTCGGAGCCGATAACCGCGACGCGGGTGTGGGTAAAATCGTCGGCCTCGCTGAAGAATGTGCCTTCGGCAATGTCGAGGCGGCGCATATGAGCATAAGAAGCGTAGACTCCGCTGACGCCGTAAGTGGCGCTGCGCGTGCCGAAGGCCGCGAGGCACTGTTTCGTCACTTCGGGAGAAACGCGCTTGAGCAGCGGAACTTCGGTGCGGATGTAATCGAGATCGTTGACGTTCAGGCGAACCTGGGTTCCGGCTTTGGTGCCTCCGGCCTGGAGTTCGGTGCGGCCGGGGAAGATGAAAACCAGGTTGGTGCCGAAGGAACGGAAGGCGGACCAGAGTCCACGCTCGAAGCCAGTACCGTAGGCGAGAAGCAGGACCACCGTGGCGATACCCCAGGCCATGCCGAGCATGGTGAGGAGCGTGCGGCTGCGATTGTGGCGCAGGGCGGTGTAGGCTTGGTTGGCGAGGTCGGTGATCATGGGTGAGTAAGCTTTTGGCGATTAGCAATTAGCAATTTTAGATTTCGGATTTTAGATTGCAGATTTGAAAACCTTCGCGAGCGCAATCTTCAATCTGAAATCTTCAATCTTCAATCTGAAATCTGAAATCGTTCTACTCCTGTCTTAGGGCTTCTACGGGCGGCAGTAATGCGGCTTTGCGCGCGGGGTAGAGGCCTGCGGCTGTTCCGGCTACGGCCAAGCGAAATGATCGCTGCCAGGGCTGACGCTGGGATGATTCTTGGGGTGTCGAAACCTTCGGGCGATGGCAGCATTGCCAGCAAAGTGACGAAGGCGGTGGCGACGGCCAGTCCGATGCCTCCGCTAAAGGCGGTCAGGAATGCGCCTTCGATAAAAAATTGGGTGAGAATGGTGCGATACGTCGCGCCCAGAGCTTTGCGCAGGCCGATTTCTTTTGTGCGCTCGGTGACGGAGACCAGCATGATGTTGATGATGCCGATGGCGCCGAGGCCGAGTGTGACTACGCCGACTACGCCGAGAAACCAATCCATGCCGTCGAAGATGAGGCCGACGCGCTTCATATTTTCGATGGTGTCCCAGTCTCCGAAGGCGTCCTGCAGTTTGGGATCGAAACCGTGGCGGCGGCCGATAATCTGGTGAATTTCGTTTTTGGCTTCGGTGTGAAGTTCCTTGCGGATCGGCTGGTAATTGAGGAAAGAAATGGCGTCCTCGGAATTCGCTTTTGTCAGCGGAAAAAGACTGAGCATGGTCTCGACGGGAATGAAGATGCGCGCGTTGGTGCCGTTGTTGCCGTCGCGTCCGACTTTGGCGACCACGCCGATCACGTCGAAACTGACGCCGTTCAGAAGAACGGTGGAACCGACGGCGGGACGCCCGGGAAACATATTCTTGAGGAGTTCCCAGCCTACGACCGCTACGCGGCGGCGTTCGACGTTATCTTGCGCGTTAAACCAGCGACCTGGATCGACGGGGACGGTGCGAATGTGGTTGTAATCGGAGCCCACGCCGAAGACCTGGCCGTTGGTGGAACCGTAGTCGCTGACGGCGCGGATATCTTCACGGTTCAACACGGGCGAGAGCGCGCCGACGAACTTGGCCTGGTCGCGGACGGCAAGATAATCCTTGTAGGTGAAGTAATAAACCTGGCCGGACTGCGTGCTGCCCTCAACGGCTGGAATGCGGCCGGGGAACATGAACATAATGTTCTGCCCGAGCGTGGCGAGTTCCCTTTCCTGGCCGCTGCGGAAACCTTCGCCGAGCCCTACCAGAAGCAGGAGTGAGCCTACGCCCCAGGCGATTCCGAACATGGTGAGGAACGAACGCAGCTTGTGCGCCCACAGCGTGGACAGGGACTGCCGGACAATATCGAGGAGCATCCGCATAGAAAATGGAAACATGCCCCCACACCTCCGGGGAGGAGCGTGGGGGCCCCGGGTAACGTTCGGCGAGGGGTCTCAATCCCGCCCAACATCTGATCAGAGATACGCAGCCGAGAGCATTAAAGTTCCCGGCGGCGCAGTTGTTTAGACACGGACAATGGGCAAAAGGTTAGCTGGATGGGGGTGTTGAAAAATCGTGAATTCAAGGCCGGGCGATTTTCAGGTAAATAGTGTCCGAAGGTGGACAATTTCGCGCGAATGAACCTGCGGCGCCGAAGTTATTGCTGCGGCTTTTCCTTGGGGCGCTCGTAGGCTTTCTGTAGATATTTTCGGCCTTCCTCGAGCGCACCGAAAGTGTTGTCGTTGGTCTGGACGGCCTGGCGATATTCGTTGATTGCCCGCTCCCGCTGGCCGGTGACGTCGAAAATTTTGCCTAGCTGGATGTGGCTCCAGACTTCGGTCCAGCGCGGCTCGCCGTCGCCGTTGAGCGAGGAGCGGTAGGAATTGGCAGCGGCCTGGTAGTTGCGCTGGAAAAAGAAGATCTCGGCGACACGGTAGTGAGCCAGCGAACTGTTCTTGTTGAGGTCGAGAGCTTTGTTGAATTCGGTGAGCGCGGCGGCGAGGTCTCCCTGCTGCTGCAGAGCCTGCCCGCGGAGGACGGAAGCGTAGAGCTTCACGTCGGACGAGTTCGTGAGCACGTGGTGGTCGGGATCGATGGAAATGCGGCGCGGACGGCCGAAAGTTTCCACGGTAAGGGGCGAGTCGGTGCCCACGACTTCGATGCGCTTGTCTTCTGTTTTACCGTCGGTATCGATGCGGAGATCGACGGGCATGCGGAAAAGGTCGAGGTCCTGATTAATTTCTCCGGTCACGCGGAAGCCCTTGTCCGTACCCAGGCGATAGACAGTGTATTTTACTTTGAACTCGGGAGCGCCGGTGGAATCGAGCCATTGGGAAAAGAACCAGGTGAGTTGGTCGCCATAATTTTTCTCGGCGACGGCGCGGAAGTCATCGGTGGTGGCGGATTTCCCGGCATACTGCGTGGCGAAATCGCGCATTGTCTTGAGATATTTGTCCTCGCCCAGCACCCAGCGCAGCATGTGCAGGATCATCGCGCCTTTGTCGGTGACCAGGGACTGGAACTCGGTGGAGAACAAGTCGAGTTTGCTGGCGCTCGAGAGCGGCACGGTGTCATAGGCGAGAGCGCCCACCGACATATCTTTTACGGCTTCTTCGAGGCCGGCGGTTCCGGCCGCACTCTCGACGTACATAGCTTCCGAGTAACGGGAAAAACCGTCAGTCAGCCACCAATCGTCTTTCGTTGCAGGACTCACGGAGACGCCCCACCACTGGTGGGCGATGGCGTTGGCCAGCAGACGGTAGTTGGGTTTCTCCGTGATGGAGTGGCCTGCGATGCCGGCAATCTCCGGAGCCCAGGCGTAGGGAACCGTGTCGCTGGGAAGCTCGACGACGTTGAGTCTCTGCGACGGCGGGATGCCGTAGAGAGTGATGAAGTAAGTAAACTCCTGCACTGCGGTGGTGGCGTAGGTGGCGGCCAGAGCCTGATGCGTGGGTTTGAAAAAGACGTGCAGGTCCATGCCGGCGTCGTCGCTTTTGTACTCCTGAAAAATTCCGGCGACGATGGTGCCGGGAAAACTGGGCTTGGCCGAGGTAAAAGTAAACGTCTTGGTGGGCAGACCGTTGGAACCGGGTTTCGTAGACGGGCCGTTGTCAGCGACCGTGGATTTTCCGCTGCCGATGACGAGCATGTGAGCCGGCAGCGTGATGCTGATGGTGGAGGTGAAGCGATTCATGCCGTAACCGCTGACCGGGAACCAGCGTCCGGAGTAGAGGAGGTAGCTGGTGTCGTCGCCGATGTAGGCGAGGCTGAGGCCGGGGACGGGACTGTCGTCTGCGTTTTCGAGGGTGCCTTCGTATTCGAAAGTGAGCGTGGTCGACGAGCCTTTGTTCAAGCCGTCAGCGAGCGGGACACGGACGGTGAAATCCTGGGTGAGGCGCTCGGCGGAAAGTGGTTTGTTATTGGCATCAAGCACGCGCGTAACGCGCAGGGCATTGTTGAGTTCGAAGACGGCGACGTTCAAATCCTGTAGGGCGGTGAACTTGACCTTGGCGCGGGCGGTGATCTGGTGAAGGTGTGGCGAGAGTTCAGCCTCGATCTGGTAGTCGTCGACGCGCAGACGGGCTCGATCCGCGGCCCGAGCGGGCAGAGCGACCAGAGCCAGTAGGAACAGGGCGAAGGAACTCGACAGGACGCTCTGAGTGCGCCAACGGCGGATCTGCATTAAGGAGGGTCTCCCGGAAATGGGCCTACCTAATCTATCCTATGATGAAGATTCTCCTCTAAAAGATGCTGCGAGCACAAGGCAGGGGCAGCTATTAGCTCCTAGCTTTCAGCTTTAGTCTTGGCGAGGCCCGGAATCGAAAGAATCGCTTCGGCGGCGCGGTCGGCGGGGTGCCGTGCCGGTCCGGAGGCGGGTTGGGGAGCGCGAAGGCGGGCTTTGACGCGGGCCAAGGCTTCCAGCATGCGGTCGCGGACCGGGCCATCAGGGATGATTTCGTTCAGTTGCGATGACGATTTTCTGGGCGGTGAAGTCGTGTTGCACCAGTTCGGGGACGATCTCCTCGCCAGCGATCAGGTTAACCATGGCGAAGTGCGGGACTTTTACCCGCGGCTTGCCCAGCGCGTAGGTGAGCGGAGAGACGCGGTAGACCATCACAAAAGGCGTGCACATCATGGCGGCTTCGACTGTGGCGGTGCCGCTGGCGACGATTCCGGCTCGGGAGTGCCATAGTGCGGGCATGGATTCAGGGACTAGGGTAATTTTCGGCCTAGCAGTTTTCCGACGAGCGGGCTTGTTCTGCCGAGATCAGCTCTAGCAGGAAGCTGCGATCAAGCGTGGGCGCGACGGGCAGAAGGAACTCGTAGGCCGGGGCCGAGTTGCGCTGCCGCTTCCAGGATCGTGGGCAGATTCATGCGCACTTCCTTGACGCGACTGCCGGGCATGAGCGTGATCCAGGGCTTAGCGAGATCAAGCTTGACAATTTCGAGATCCGATTGTGCGGCATAGTCGTCGCGTTCGATCGCCGGGTGCGGGAGTTCGGCGAGGGGATGGCCGACGAAAGTGGCGTCCACGCCGCGGTCGCGGTAGAACTTCTCCTCGAAGGGAAAGATCACGAGAGCTTTGTCGATGTAGTTGCGGACAAGGCGGACGCGTCCCTGGCGCCACGCCCAGAATTGCGGTGCGACGTAGTAGATCGGTAGGGATGCCGCGCTTTTTCATCTGGCGGGCGACGCGCCAGTTGAACGCCGGAGAATCGATCACGATGGCGAGGTCGGGCTTCCGCTTGTCGGCTTCGGCAATCAGGCGGCGATAGAGTGAGTAGATTTTCGGCAGGCGGCTAAGGATTTCCGTGATACCGACCACGGAGAGATCTTTGGCGTCGACCACCGTGTCGCAGCCGGCCGCGCGCATGCGGTCTCCACCGACGCCGAAGAAATCGAGTCGGCTATTCGAGTCGGCCAGAACGGGCGAGTCGCCCGTCCCCACACGGGCAGTGGTTGCGGCGGTACGGCGCAGGGCTTCGATGAGTTGAGCTCCATACATTTCGCCCGAGGCTTCGCCGGCTGAGATGAGAATGCGCAAGGGAGCATTGTAAAGCCGCAGGCTTGCATGACGCGGGCGCGCGGTCGGCGGTCCGTGTAAAATCGATGACGCAGAGTGGCGTGAAGCTGCGAAGACACGCCGAGCCTGCGTAGTCCGATTGCCGGCGAATGGCCCCGTAGCTCAACTGGATAGAGCATCAGACTTCGGATCTGAGGGTTGGGGGTTCGACTCCCTCCGGGGTCACCATTTACTGGCTGATGGCGTCGGCCACGATTTTCGCGGAAACGATTTCGCGGAGTGAGTGTCCCCTATGCTTCGCTCGATTTAAGGTATATCCGCTCATGAAATTCGGCCTCGTCGTGATCGCCGGATCAACGCCCGGATCAGCGCCCGGATCATCGTCCGGTTCGTGATCGTGCTCGTTGGATACCGGTTGCACTGGGGCAGACTTCGACTCCTCCCGACTCATCTGCCGCCTCACCAAACCCTGTTCTTAGCGCGCGTTCGAACCTGGTTCTTGTTCCCGCGCTGGTTCGAACAAAGTCGGGAGAGCTTGTCTTCACGCTGGCTGCGAAGGACTTCACGATCAAGGATGACGGCGTTGAGGAGAAAGTTACGCTTGAGGAAAATACCGACGACGAGCCGCTGGCTTTGGTGATTGCGATTGAAACGGGTGGCGGCGGCGCGCGTCAACTCGACAAATATATCCATCTTGCGACCACGATCGAGGCCGTAGTGGGCGGTGTTCCGCACAAGATTGCCGTGGTGGGCTTCGACGGCGCCCCGACGCTGCTGCAAGATTTTACTACCGACCTGGATGTGGTGGACCGTGCGATTCGCGGGCTGAGCCCGGGAAATGGCAGAGCCGCGATTCTCGATGGTCTGGGATTTTCAATTGACTTGCTGCGAAAACAGCCGCCGCAATATCGACGCGCGATTCTGTTGCTTAGCGAGACCATCGACCACGGCAGCCACATGAAACTGGATGAGGCAGTGCGTGAGATCAGTGACACGAACACGGCCATCTACAGCCTGGGGTTTTCCAGTTCGAAATCGGAGATCAACGGCGAGGCGTCGAAGTTGAACAACAGTGAACCCGGGCCTCCCGGAGGATGCATGAGCAAGGATCCGAATGCAGATGCGGACACAAATCGGGCGGCGCAGACCTGGGAGTGTTTCGAGCGAGATCGCGCCCCCCTTGCGCGCCGCAAAGATGGCGGTGATGCTGACCATGAATCAATTGCGGCGGAACGTTTCGGAGAGCGTCGCACAACTTACGGGAGGCGAGTATTTTCGGTTCGGCAATATTCGTAGTTTGGAGAAAAGCTTACTGACGATTGCGAACCATGTGCCAAATCGATATGTTCTGAGCTTTCAGCCGCAGTCTCCGCATCCCGGTTTGCACTCGCTCGAGTTGCGATTGAAAGAGCATCGCAACCTGGTCGTGACAGCGCGGCGGAATTATTGGGCGGAGAGTGAGGCCGTTCGCGAGTCTGCGCCGGAGACTCAGCGTTAGACTTGGGGATTCTTAGTCGTCTCCGCGCGCGGTCACTTCTGGCTGTTCAACACTCCCCGGCCGTGGGCACGCGACCCGCGCTTATCTCCTGATCCTTATATTGCAATTGGTAGAGCTTAAAGTAAATGCCGCGCTGGGCGAGGAGTTGCTGGTGCGTGCCCATTTCGCGGACCTGGCCTTTGTGCATGACGATGATTTTGTCGGCGCGCTGCACCGTCGATAAGCGATGGGCAATGATGAGCGAGGTGCGGCCTTCCACCATGCGGCTGAGGGCGTCGCGCACGCGGAATTCGGTTTCGGTGTCGACGCTGGAAGTGGCCTCGTCGAGAATCAGAATTTTGGGATTGTGCGCCAGGGCGCGCGCAAACGAGATGAGCTGCTTCTGGCCGGTGGAAAAAGTGGAGCCGCGTTCGCGCACTTCCTGGTTGAGGCCGTTGGGCAGGGTGCGGATGAAGTCGGCCAGGTTCACGTCTTCGGCGGCCTGCGCGATATCGGCGTCCTGAATGCGCTCGGTACCCAGGCGAATATTTCCGGCGATGGTGCCGCTGAAGAGAAACGGATCCTGCAGGACGACGCCGAAACGGCTGCGGAGATCGGCCAGGTCCATCTCTTTGACGTCGACGCCGTCGATGTGCACGGCGCCTTTCTGAACGTCGTAGAAACGGAGCAGCAGAGAGATGAGCGTTGTCTTGCCGGCGCCGGTGTGGCCGACGATGGCTACGGTTTCTCCGGGCTCGATGGTGAAGGTTGCATCGCGGAGGACCCAGTCGGGAGCCGGTACGCTGGCAGCCTCAGTGCTCGCCTCTGGCGAGGAACCAGCCGAGTTGCGCTCGGCTGGACGGGCTATGGCGCCCTTCTCCACACCAGCGTTGCCGGGCCCCGGCCCTGGCTCGTAACATTTTCTTCCGCTTCGCGGTAGGCGAACCAGACATGGTCGAAATCGATGCGGCCGGGGCCCTCGCGGGCGCTTGGTGGTCGCGGGGGAGACGATTTCGACAGGAGCGTCCAGCAGTTTGAAGATGCGTTCGCTGGCGGCCATGGCCGATTGCAGAATGTTGTACTTCTCGCTGAAATCCATGATGGGACGGAAAAAACGCTGCGCGTATTGCATGAACGCGACCAGCACGCCCAGAGAAGCGGCGGTGGCAACCAGGTGGACCGCGACCAGCGTGTGCGGATTGAATTCGATGCTTACCGCTTTGGCGATGGTGCCCCGGATGATCTGGTTGCCGCCCCACCAGACCACCGACGCGATTGCGATCGACGATAAAACTTCGATCACGGGGTAATAGACCGCGTAGGCGAGGATCGCGTCTTTGAACGCGTCCATGTGGCTGCGGTTGATTTCCGAAAAGCGATCGTAGGCTTCGCGCTCGCGATTGAAAAGCTGCACCACCACCACGCCGCTGACGTGCTCCTGCAGATAAGAATTGATGCGCGCGATCGCGATGCGAATGCGGCGGTAGGAGTCGCGCACCTTGTCGCGGAAAACTTTGGTCGCCACCACGATGAAGGGCAACGTAGCAAAAGTGATCAGCGCCAGCTTCCAGTTCATGCACAGCATGATGCCGATGATGCCGGCGAGCACAAAGACGTCTTCAAAAATCGATACCACGCCGGAGGTGAACATTTCATTCAAGGCGTCGACGTCAGTGGTGACGCGAGTGACCAGCCGGCCGACCGGATTCTTGTCGTAGAACGCGACGTGCATGCGTTGCAGATGGCGAAAAATCTGGCTGCGCAGGTCGAACATCACTTTCTGTCCGGTCCACTGCATGTAATAGGTTTGCAGAAATTCGAGCAGGAAACTGAAAACCAGCAATCCTACGTAGATGCTGGCGATCTGCGCGATGCCGGTGAGCGGACGCGGGCTCAGCCACCTCCACACGCCGGAAGTTACACCCTTGGCGGGTGCCAGATAGCGATCAATCGCCACTTTGGTGAGATACGGTCCGAGGACGTCAGCAAAAGACTTGAAGATGATCGACACCAGCGCGATCGCCACCTGCCAGCGATAAGGACGCAGGTAGGTGAGCAGACGCCGCATGAGGCGGCTGTCATACGCTTTGCCTAATACTTCTTCTTCTTGGGCCATTGCTTGGGCAGCTGGCGTCTTCTGTTTCTTTGTTTCTTTGTCCGGCGGGTGAAGCGCCACTGCGGGGCAGCTGTTAACAGGGTACCTTAGCCGGGCACCCATGAGTAGATGCTGGCGACTCGGGGAGGATGGAAAAGGTTGCAGCGGGGGAGATGTTGGGAATGGGGTAAGTGGGAGGGTGGGATAATCGAGAAGCTAGGATAATCAGGCCGTGGCTTTGGGCATTTACATTTCCGTTCCGTTCTGCCGGACGAAGTGCAGTTATTGCAACTTCGCGTCCGACGTGTTTTCACGAACGGCGTTCGAGCGCTATGTGGAACGCGTGTGTGCCGACATCGGCAACGCCACGCAGATCGCGCAGGAAATGCGCGGGGAGATCGAACGCGCGGTGGATTCTATCTATCTTGGCGGCGGAACGCCCACCGTGCTCGAAGCCGGCCAGTTGGAACGAATCTTTGCTGCCGTACGGAATCGGTTCGTCGTGCGGCCCGATGCCGAGGTCACTGTGGAGTGCGCGCCTGGCACGCTCGCGCCCGCGGTGATCGAGAGCTTGTTGCGCTGCGGCGTGAACCGCGTGAGTTTGGGAGTGCAGTCGTTTGTGGATGCCGAAGCTGCGGCCGTGGGACGGTTGCACAAACGGGTTACCGTGATGGAAGAGATTGCCCGTCTGCGTGCGGCTGGAATTGCAAACATCAATATCGATCTGATCGCGGGATTGCCCCACCAGAATGCGGAGAGTTGGCAAGTGTCGCTGGCGGAAACCGTTGCGACTGGCGTGCCGCATGTGAGCGTCTACATGCTGGAAGTGGACGAGGATTCGCGCCTGGGGCGCGAGCTGATTGCAGGGGGCACGCGCTTCCACGCGCATTTTGTGCCGGGTGACAATGCGGTTGTCGACTTTTATCTCGAGGCGTGTGAAAAGCTCGAAGCGGCGGGAGTCAACCAATACGAGATTTCCAACTTTGCCCGCGCTGGATTCCTATCGCGTCACAACTTGAAATATTGGACGCGGCAGCCCCTATCTCGGCTTTGGCGTGGACGCGCATTCCATGCTGGTTCCTGCTGATGCAGACGCCGGCGCCGCCAGGTTCGCAACTTCGGACGCACTGGAACAATACATTGCTGGAGCGCCGCTAACTCGGACAGTTGTGTCGCGATCCTCGGCGCTGGAAGAGAGTTTCTTTCTTGGGCTGCGCCTGATAAGTGGCGTGAATTTGCCAGAGCTGTCGGCAACCTTCGGCGAGCCTGTGGTTGGAAATTTCCGGGATACGATTGCAGAACTTGTCGAAGCCGGCTTGATGCTGCACGACAGCGGCTTCATTCGACTCACGGCGCGGGGCCGGCTTGTTTCGAACGAGGTGTTCGAGAAATTTCTTTTGCCTGAAGAAGTTTTGCGGGCCACGCCGCCACTCGTCCTCGATTAGCCCGCCGAATAGCCCAGCCGTCCGGTCGGTATGTCCCTCGGCGTGGACTGACGGAATCGTCAATGATTACGCTGCCTTCCGTGCGTTGCAGTGTTTCTGCCTGAGGTAACTTTTCTCCCGTCCTGACGCTATGTTCTAATCAAATTCAGCGCCCAACACATTGCGCAGGGACAACCCAATAAGCGTAACCACGGACACGCCGCAGAGGTAGCTGGAGGAATTTTGGATTTTCAACTCAACGACGAGCAACTGCACCTGAAGAGGACGGTGGCCGAGTTTGCCGAGCGCGAGATCAAGCCCAACGTCATGAAATGGGATGAGGCATCTGAATTTCCGCTCGCGACCATCAAGGAACTGGGCAAGCTGGGGTTGCTGGGCGTGATTTTCCCCGCCGAGTACGGCGGCGCTGGCATGGGCTATGTGGAATACGTCACCGCGATTGAGGAACTCTCGCGCGTGGACGGTTCGGTGGGCATCATCGTGGCGGCGCACACGTCGCTGTGCTCGAACCATATTTTTCTGGCCGGCAATGAGGCGCAGAAGAAGAAATACATCAGCAAACTGGCCACCGGAGAATTCATCGGTGCATGGGGTTTGACCGAGCCATCGTCCGGTTCCGACGCGGGCAGCGCCCGCATGACGGCAGTCCGCCGAGGCAACAACTGGGTGCTGAACGGCACCAAGACCTTCTGCACCAACGGCCATTATGCCGATGTGATCGTCGCCCTCGCCGTAACCGATCGGACGGCGCACACTCACGGGCTTTCCGCTTTCATCGTCGAGAAAGGCAGCAAAGGATTTCGCGCCGGAAAAAAGGAAAACAAGCTGGGTCTGCGTGCCAGCGACACGGCCGAGTTGATCTTCGAGGATTGCGTGATCCCGGCCGAAAATCTTCTGGGGGGCGAAGGTCATGGATTTCCTGACGCCATGCGCGTGCTCGATGGCGGGCGCATTTCGATTGCTGCGCTCTCGCTGGGCATGGCCGAGGGCGCCTACGATGCGGCGCTGAAATATTCCAAGGAGCGCCGGCAGTTCGGCAAAGCTATCAGCGATTTTCAGGCCATCCAGTGGAAACTGGCCGACATGGCCACCGAGATCGATGCGGCCATGCTGCTCACGATGCGCGCGGCATCGATGAAAGATGCGGGCATGAAGACCACCCAGGAGTCCTCCATGGCCAAACTCTACGCCAGCGAAGTGGCGGTCAGGTGCGCCAACGAAGGCGTGCAGATTCATGGCGGCTACGGCTTCATCAAGGATTATCCTGCAGAAAAGTTTTACCGCGACGTGAAGCTGTGTACCATCGGCGAAGGTACCAGCGAGATTCAGCGGCTGGTGATCGCGCGGCAGTTGCTGAAGGATTAGCAGCTAGGTCTTCGCAGTTTCTAGCTCTTAGCTTTTAGCCACACCTGCCAGACGAACAATCCCCAGTAACTGGCACGCCAACGCTGCGAACAGGCATGTGAGCAGGATATGTCCCACCACGAACTCCTTTCCCTTGGGCCAATCTTCGTGCGAAAAGTAGAACGCGTCTACCAAGATGCGCGCCGTCCAATAGCTTCCGATAAAGCAGGCTAGCGCCATTGCGGCGCGATCACCGCGCAGCAGTTCCGCATGAAGCGCAAGCGTGAGGACACCGAAGGCGATGATCGTCAGCACGGTGAATCCGCCTTGCACCCACAGCAACTTCCGGTTGAAAGGCATGAGCTGCGCCAGGTCCTGCTTCCAGCGCAGGCGGGACGGGACTTGGGAGCTGGCAATGAGAATGACGAAGTGGCCGGCGCCGGCGAGCCACAGGTCGAGATCGAAGAAATCGTTCCATTAAAGAGTTGGTCATAGTCATTGCTCCCATGAGTTCGCTATTCTTAACTTCAAGAGTTCGTCACCGGCATTTCATCCGAAAGATTCGTCACAATGCCCGAATCGCAACCATAAAAGGAATAATCACGCGCAACACGAACGGAGAATGAAAGAGCCAGAATGCCGGCCCAGCGGCGACAACGAGCATAAAGCACCATCCTGCGATTCCCTTCTGCAAACCGATTCGACGGCCGAACCCGGAGCGCTCCAGGGTGACGCCGAGACCTTGCACAATAAAATAGCCCGTGGGCAGACCGTATCCACCACGCGCTGGCAGCGAGATCACAAGATCATGGATCACGCCGGACGCGAGAAACACCAGCAGACTCGCGGCGGCTACGCCAATGTGTTTGTGCAGAGGCCGGAAAATCAAATCGTAAGCGAGTTGGCGGAACCCGAGGTTCCAGCGCTTGCCCCAAAATTCGCTGAGCGTCTTCGATAGGATGGGCTTCGACATAATGGGCTGCGCCGCAATTCCGCATGCCTGCCAGAACAACGCAATCAAATGGAAGCCGCCGAAGTGCAAGCAGGAAGATTAAGCCGAAAAGGCCGACCCAGCCGCGAAGCAGACGCTTCCGTTTGCGGGATGCGACGCGCAATCATCCATAGCAGCAGGATTCCGAAGCAAGTCTTCACAGCCGCCCAAAGCCATTCTTTAAATTGCGGCGACGGGACTACGTTGCGGGAATTGAGAAAAGTTTCCGCATCCATGCCGGGCCACGCCGCTAGATAAGCAAGCGACCGTCCTGTGCCGTGGAAAACGTGATCGCGAGCTTGCCACCAGGTCTGCCATTTGAGCCCGAGGAAAATCGCGAAGGACAGCGTCCACATGAATACCCACGCCGGCATGTGATCGCGCAGCAGAATGGTGACGGCCGGAAATGTAAGCAGTGGAACCCAACCTGGCCATGCGGCCGTGCTGGCGCGAATGGTGCGCGCGGCTTGGGAAGTGGTTTCCAAATGTTGGCGGGCAATTCAGCCTCGCGTTCAATCTACCTTGCAGCGGGTCGGCGGGCAATGAGCGTCCGCAATTTGTTCGCGCCGTAAATTTCAGCGGCGCCGATAGTTTTAGTTTGCCTGCCGCTGCTTTACACTGATCGCTTGAATCGCGACCTCCAGCCCGATCTCCAAGTTTGGATCGAGCAACTGCGTTCCGGTGACATCCGCGCCCTCGCACGCGCGATCTCCGTGGTCGAGAACCATGCACCCGGATGGTCCGATCTGCTGAAGGCCTTATTCCCCCACAGCGGGCACGCTCGCATCATCGGGCTCACGGGGTCGCCCGGCGCCGGCAAGAGCACGCTGGTCGATCAACTCGCGCGGTTCTATCGCGCTGGCGATAACGACGTCGGCGATAATGAAGCCAAGCGCACGATCGGGATCATCGCCGTCGACCCGACCAGTCCTTACACGGGCGGCGCGATTCTCGGCGATCGCATCCGCATGCAGGAACATTTCGCCGACCCGGGCATTTATATCCGAAGCATGGCGACGCGAGGATCGCTGGGCGGACTGGCGCGAACCACCGCGGATGTAGCCACGGTGCTCGACGCCTCCGGGCGCGACCTGGTGTTGATCGAAACGGTCGGCGTCGGCCAGGACGAAATCGACATTGTGCGCCTCGCCGACGTCACGATCGTGATTCTTGTCCCCGGCATGGGCGACGACGTGCAAACCATCAAGGCCGGCATCATGGAGATTGCCGACATTTTCGTGATCAACAAGAGCGACCACGAGGGCGCCGAGCGTGTGGAGCGAGAAATTCGCGCCTTGCAGTCGCTGGCGCTGCGGCACGACGGTTGGACGCCGCCGATCGTGAAGACCGTTGCCAGTGAAGGAACGGGCGTGAAAGAGCTCGCGGCCGCGATCGCGGAATATGAAGCTTATCTGCAGAAAGAAAACCACGCCCTGAAAAGGAGTGCGCAGAACTGGCAGGAGCGTCTGGTCACTATGCTGCGCGATACCCTGCTGGAGAGCGCGCGGGCCCGGTTCGGTGACGGCAATCTGGCGCGTCTGGCGGCGGAAGTGGCGGAGCATAAGCGCGATCCGTACACGCTGGTGGAAGAGATTGCGGCGGGAGTTGGGAAGAAGTGAAGGACAGCAAATTCCTCGCTGCGGTCGGAATGACAAAACGTAGTCGAAGTTGCAAGGACGTAGTTTGAAATGACAAAGAAATGATTACTTGGCACGCAAATGGAATTTTCGATTGATCATCTCGGCATCGCGGTGAAGTCGCTGGCGGCGGCGAAGGCGATTTATGAAAAACTCGGCCTCAGCGTTTCGCCGGAAGAGACCGTCGCGCAGGAACAGGTGCGGCTGGTGATGGTGCCGGTGGGCGAGAGCCGGCTGGAACTCTTAGAGGCGACGTCGGGCGATTCCACGATCGCGAAGTTCATCGCCAAGCGCGGCGAAGGGTTGCATCACGTGTGCCTGAAGGTTCCGGACCTGGCGGCGGCCGTTGCGCAGCTGAAAAAAAACGGCGTGCGACTGGTTTCCGAAGAGATCAAAACCGGCGCGGGTGGGCATGGTTACGTGTTCGTGCATCCCTCGAGCACGGGAGGCGTGCTGCTGGAGTTGGTGCAGGGATAGGCAAGTAATGTGGCCACGGATTTTCGCGGATCGCCACGGATAAACCAAGAAACTTCTCAACAACGGAAAGTCGGAAATGCTTCTTCTCGCGACCAACACTTCGGGCAGGTCCGGCAGCATCGCACTGGCGCGTGGCGATGCGAACGGCAACTGCGAGGTCATCGAGGTCGTTCCTCTGGCCGGCGGCACATTCTCCGCGCAACTCGTGCCGCAGATTGCTGATCTGCTGGCCAAGCATGGAGTCAGCAAGGGTGAGATCGGAGCCTTCGCCGTGGCTTCCGGTCCGGGATCGTTTACCGGATTGCGAATTGGTTTGGCGGCGATCAAAGGCCTGGCTGAGATTCTGGATAAGCCAATTGCGGCGGTTTCTCTGCTGGAGGCCGTTGCAGTCGGCACTGGACTGCAAGGAATCGTCCTCGCATTTCTCGATGCAGGCCGCGGCGAGGTTTACTGCGGGGAATATGATGTGTCCGGCCAGTCCGCGCTGGTTCGAACGGAGCGGCTTCTCAAACGAGAAGAAGTTTTCGCGGAATCGCAACGAGGGCAACTGCCGAGCTCGGAAACACAAAACGCGACGACCGGAGGAGCAACTCTCGCCACGTCCGACCAGTCGCTGGCCGAGGCCGCACGGACCGCACGGCTTTCCATTTCGCTGGTTGAGGCGATCGACGCGGGCACGATTGCGCGCATTGGATGGAGAAAAATCCGGTCAGGCGAAACCGTTTCGCCAGAGCAGCTGGAAGCAAATTATGTCCGGCGCACCGACGCGGAGATTCTGGCGAAGGTCACCTCATAGCTTCTAGCAAAAGCCGAATCGCAGACAGGAAAACTGAAACCAATTGAGCGTTCGCCCTGCTATCGCCGCTGACATTCCTGCCATGCTTGACCTTGAGTCGCGATGCCCCACGGCCTCTCACTGGTCGCAGCGGCAATATGAAGACCTGTTCAGCACTCGCGGAGACGGACCTCGCAGACTTGTTCTTCTGGTTGAGGAGAGCGCCGACGGTGCCAAGCACGCCCCAGAACTGCAACTCGAATCGGCACCCTCGCGCATCGCCACTCGCGTTCCCGGCTTCCTCATCGCCAATCAAATCGGTCCCGAGTGGGAACTGGAGAACATTATCGTAGCCCCTGCTTTCCGCAGAAAAGGGCTGGCCACGCAGCTTTTCACGACACTGCTTGCTCGCGCGCGCGAAACAAACAGTGAGCGAGTGTTTCTGGAAGTGCGCGAGTCAAACCAGGCGGCGAGGGCGCTCTATATTCAACTCGGGTTTGAAGAGAGCGGCCGGCGCAAGCTCTATTACACCAATCCGTGGGAAGATGCGGTCTTGTATCGCCTCGCCTTGAACTCCTCTCGACAACCCGGCCCTCGTCCTAATCGATCGTCCTGACCGATCTAGCTAATCGATCACCTATCGATTCTCACAATGAGACTGTGCACCACTTTTGGGCATTGAACCCTCCATGGTGCTGTGCTACCTTGACGAAATAATCCCGGTTTGGAGGTCTGCTGGATGACTCCTAGAGAGCTGCTGCTGACCAATCACGAAGAGTTCCAAAAATTGGCTCAGGAGCACACACAGTATTCAAAACGCCTCGAATCACTCACTCAAAAAAGATATCTTAGCGAAGACGAAAAGCTGGAAGAGGTTCGTCTGAAAAAGCTGAAACTCCGCCTCAAGGATCAGATGGAATCCATTGAGCGGCAGTATCGGCAGCAGTACGCCGTACACGTAGCCTAATTTGGGTTTGGCGGTCCCGTGCGGTCGCGGCTGCTGAGGGATTAGCCTATCTTCTACCCGCGGACGTCGCACCCGCTAAATACTTTCCTCTTGCTCCCCCACAATCATTCCTTCCTTCGGCCATCGCTCCCAGGCGCTGTAGAAGTCTTACTGAACTCTTGAAGAGGGCGCACCGTATACTATGATGCCCCTCTCGATTGAAGAGAAACTCCCGGTCAACTCTTAAGGTGTTGGAGCAGTGCTTGAGCCATGCTTGAAGTGAAAGGCGTCACCAAGAAGTACGGGCAACTGGTAGCCGTCAGCGACATCAACTTCCGAGTTGATGACGGAGAGACCATCGGCCTACTCGGACCGAACGGCGCCGGCAAAACCACCACCGTCTCCATCATTGCAGGATTGCTGACCGCCGATTCCGGCGAAGTTCTCATCGAAGGCAAGCAGGTGATGAGCGACACTGACCCAGTCAAGTTGAAGATCGGTCTGGTTCCGCAGGATATGGCGCTCTATGACCAGCTCACGGCCCGCGAAAACCTGATTTTCTTCGCCGCGCTCTACTCGCTCTCTGGCGCGAAAGCGAAACACGCAATCGACGACGTTCTGAACCTGGTGGCGCTGTCTGATCGCGCCGGACACAAAGTAGTAACGTTCAGCGGCGGCATGAAACGGCGCTTGAATCTGGCCGCGGCTCTGCTGCACGATCCGCAGATTCTGCTGCTCGATGAACCCACGGTCGGGGTCGATCCGCAAAGCCGCAATGCAATTTTTGAAAACCTCGAAGCCCTGAAGAAGCGCGGCAAAACCCTCATCTACACCACGCACTACATGGAAGAAGCAGAGCGCCTTTGCGACCGCATCGTGATCATCGATCATGGAAAGGTAATTGCCAACGACAGTTTGCAAGCGCTGCACCAACTCTTGCCGGTCACAAACATTATTGCGGTCGAGCTCGACGTTGCAGACGGCTTCAAACCCGAGCAGATGCTGGCTCTGCCGGGTGTGAAGTCCTCTGAGTTGAAACAGAGTACTCTGCGGGTCGGAGTTCACGACCTATCCCGGGAAGCGCCTGGTGTGCTGCGCTGGCTGGCCGAGAATGGGCATTCGTTCCATCACGTATCGAGCGAGCAGCCGGATCTTGAAACCGTTTTTCTTACTCTCACAGGAAGGAGCCTTCGAGACTCATAATGATTCCCTTCCTGGCTCTCGTGCGAAAAGATCTGCTCCTGTTCTTCGGCGACCGCAAAGCAGTGGTCGTCGGGATACTGGTTCCCATTGTGTTGGCGTCTTTTTTCGGCTACCTATTTGGCGGGCAAAAAGGCAACGCGGAGATGAGCAAAGTGCCGCTGCTGGTAGTTGACCGGGACGACAGCGACATTTCGCGGGGGTTGATCGCGCAGCTCGCCGGCGATAAGAACCTCGACGTGAAGCCCTCCTCTTTGGACGCTGCCCGCGAAGCTGTTCGCAAAGGGAAAGCAACTGCCACGATCGTTATCCCCAAAGATTTTGGCAAGGACGCCGGACGCGCGCTTTTTACGGCCGCGTCGAAGCCCCAGCTAGACGTGCTCTACGACCCTTCCCACAACGTGGAACTCGGCATGGTGAGGGGCATCCTGGCCGGTGCCGTGATGCAGACCGTGAGCAAGGAAATGTTCAGCGGCAGCGGCGGACGCGAAATGGTGAACGAAAGCCTCGCGCACGTGGAGGCGGATTCTCAAATCCCACCGGAAATCCGAAAGCCTCTGCGCGATTTACTTGGCAGTGTTAAGGAATTAAACGAACGGCAAGATGAGCGCCGAACTGCGGGCGCGTCCGGAAAAGCGGAAGTAACCGGCGGCCTGACCATGCCCTACGAAACGCACGAAGAAGCCATCACGTCGGGGCAAAACGTGGAATACAACGGATACGCGCACGCGTTCGCGGGCATGGGCGTTCAGTTCATTCTGTTCATGGGACTCGACGTTGGAATCGCGCTGCTGACTCTGCGCCAAACCGGGCTCTGGCAGCGCTTGCGGGCCGCGCCGCTTTCCCGAACCATGCTGCTGGGCAGCCGGACGGTGAGCGCGTCGCTAATGGCAGGATTTATTCTGACCGTCCTTTTCAGTTTCGCGCGAATGGTGTTTGGCGTTCGCATCCTCGGCAGCTTCGCGGGCTTCGTCGGTGTCTGCGCCGCTTTTTCGTTGATGACGGCGGCGTTCGGCCTGATGGTGGCCGCGCTCGGCGGAACTCCCGAGGCCACCCGCGGCTACTCGATTATGGCGACGCTCTTCATGGTGATGCTCGGCGGCGCGTGGGTTCCAACTTTTATCTTTCCTGCGTGGCTACAGAAACTGACTGTGGTCATTCCCACCCGGTGGGCCATGGATGGGTTGGACGCTATGACCTGGCGCGGCCTGGGATTCTCTTCGGCGCTAACACCCATCGTGCTCTTGCTGTTCTTCGCTCTATTGTTCGGAGGGGTTGCGGTCGCCCGATTCCGCTGGAGGACAGAGGGCTAGCGAGCCAGAAGCAGTAGCTCAATTTCAAAGCGATTGCACTAGCGATCGCAAAACCGATGTCATCCCGAGCGCGGCGACAGCCGGGCGAGGGACCTTACGACAGCAGATGGCGCTCCTGCTGTGAACGGGAATGCCTCACCGTATGAGGCGCAGGCTCTTCCTCGCGTCCATACAACTGAGCTGCGCGTCTCGTAAGGTCCCTCTGAGAGCAATCGCTCTCGAGGGATGACATCGGTTCACTGTTCAATTTTCAAATTGAGCCACCACCAAATCGTCCCGACCCTGGGCGCCTGCACTATAATTGAAAGCTCTCATGGTTCGTGATGGCTACTTCTACGCCGCGCCACTGATCGCCGCCGCATTCCTCATCGGCTGGCTGACAAATCCCGCGTGGGCGATTTTCCCACTGCTGCTGGCCGCTTTCTTTTTGTGGTTCTTCCGCGATCCCGAGCGCCGCATTCCACAGGAAGCCGGCGCCGTGGTATCTCCAGGCGACGGAAAAATCACGGACGTTTCCCCGGTGACGTCGGGGCGCAATAAGCTCACCCGCATCAGCATCTTCCTCAGCGTTTTCAACGTCCATGTAAACCGCTCGCCGATCGCGGGAACCATCAGCGAAATCCGCTACCAGCGCGGGAAGTACCTCAACGCCATGAATCAGGCCTCCGCCGAGGAAAACGAACAGAACATTGTCACCGTGGAAGGCGAAGGACAGACCGTCGTCTTCAAGCAGATCGCGGGTCTGTTGGCCCGGCGTATCGTGTTTCATCCCAAGGTTGGCGACCGCCTCGAACGTGGACAGCGCGTGGGCCTCATCAAATTTGGTTCCCGCGTGGATGTGCTGCTCGACGCAACCGCCGCTTTGCAGGTGAAAGTTGGCGACCGCGTGCAGGGCGGCGCTTCGGTGCTGGCTCATCTTCAGCCCAAGGAAGAACTGGCCGCAGCCGACAACTCCCACGGCAGCGAGAGGGCGCACTGATGGACCAACCCGTCCACAAGCCGCGGCAGCGCCTGAGCAAGGGGATGTACATACTCCCATCGCTTTTTACTTCCGCAAATCTGGCCGCAGGCTACTACGCCATCCTTCAGATCATGCAGGCGACGGCCACTGAGTATTGGCACCTGGACCTTGCCGCCAAGGCGATTGGGTTTGCGTTTCTGTTTGACGGCCTCGATGGCCGCATCGCGCGCATGACCGGTACCAGCAGCGACTTCGGCCGCGAACTCGATTCCTTGGCGGACGTCACCGCCTTTGGTGTGGCTCCCGCCATGCTGGCATGGACCTGGGGCTTTCGCATGATGCCGCAGGTTTCGCTGACAGAATGGCATATCAAACTGGCGCAACTGGGGGCGATCGTCAGCTTTCTTTTTCTGATGGCCGGTGCCAGCCGCCTCGCTCGCTTCAACATCACTTCGAACGCGCAGCCTTCGAACCCGGGGCGTCCGGGGAAAAAATATTTCGTTGGAATGCCGATTCCCGCGGGTGCGGGCGTGATTGCCGCGGTCGTGCATTTCGAAGGCGGTGAGCCCATCGTTTCCTGGTACATGGCGCTGACCTGGCTCGCGATGATCGCGGTGGTGGGATATCTGATGGTTAGCACATGGCGTTTCTACAGCTTCAAAGATATTGATTTTGGCTCGCGCCGCCCTTTCGCCTGATTATTTTTATTGCGGCGCTGATCGCCCTGATTTTTGTGTACTCGGGCCCGGCACTTTTCGCTCTGGCATTGTTCTACACGTTCTCCGGAGTGTTCTGGCGACTGCAGTGGATGTTCCGACGCAAGAGCACTCCCCCGACACCTCCTTACCACGAGGTCTCGCAGACTTCATGACCGAGCAGGAAGTGAGAGCTCCGCGAAGATGACCCATCCTGAAAAAATGAGCACTCCTCCAAAACCCGTTCTGCCGGCCCACTCCACGGGCAGTCGCGGCCCCCTTTACCGGGCTGCGATTGTGGGCGCCGCATCGCTGCGTGGCAAAGAAGTTGCCGAAATGCTGAACGACCGCAACTTTCCAGCGGTTGACATCCGTTTGCTCGATGACGACGAAGCCCTCGGCCAGTTGGAGGCGATGGGCGACGAAATCACTTTCATTCAGAGCGTCCGCGCCGAACTGTTCGAGCACGTGGACTTTACGTTCTTCGCCTCCGACGCCGAATGCACCCGCAAGAACTGGAAGAGAGCGCGTGACGCAGGCAGCGCCATCATTGATCTTTCCGGCGCGCTCGAAAACGAACCCGGCGCCAGCGTGCGTTCGCCCTGGGTGGAGCGCGAGCGTGCACAAGTTCTGCCCCTGGATCTGCAGCCCGGGCCGTGTGTGGCCGCCCATCCGGCCGCGGTGATCCTGGCGTTGCTGCTGCTGCGCGCGCAGAAGGCCGGCGCGATCGCCCGAGCCGTCACTACGGTATTTGAGCCTGCTTCCGAACGCGGACAAAAAGGTATGGACGAACTGCATCAGCAGGCTGTGAACCTGCTCTCATTCCAGCCCTTGCCCAAGGATATTTATGACGCGCAGGTCGCCTTCAACATGATCTCGCGATACGGACAGAAAGCGCCCACGCCGCTCGATTCAGTCGGAGACACGCGTGCTGCGTCATTATCAGAAGATTGCAGGAACCGGAGCGCCGAGCCCTTCGCTGATGCTGGTGCAGGCTCCCATTTTTCACGGCCATGCGCTGGCACTGTTTCTGGAGTTAGCCAAGAAAGAGATCGCCAGAGAAACCGATCCGCAGGATTTGGCCCTGGCGCTGGCCGGCGATCACATTGTCGTCCCCGGCCCGGAGGACGATCCCGCCAGCAACGTGACCGCCGCGGGACAGGGAGACATTCTGCTCTCGGTGAAACCCGATCCCAGCCAGCCGAATGGTGTGTGGCTGTGGGCCGCGGCCGACAATGTTCGGATCGCCGCGCTCACCGCCGTGGAATGCGCGGAAAGCATGATTGCCACTCGCCCAGTGGGTAAGATTCAATGAAGCTCGGGCGGCCCTTTTGCCGCAAGAACTTTAGCCGCAACTTTTTTGCGCGCAGCGCCACTCAACCAACTAGTGTCATTCCGAGCGGGCGAAAGCCCGCGAGGAATCTGCTCTTTGTTGCGATGCTCCTGCTGCTCGCGACCGCGGGCTGCGGCTACCATACAGTCGGCCACTCGGTGCAACTTCCCGCAAACATCAAAACCGTCGCCATTCCCACGTTTAAGAATGAAACCAACACCTATCGCATCGAGCAGATGCTGACCGCTTCGGTAGTGAGCGAGTTCACGACGCGGACGCATTACCACATACTCAATGGTTCTAGCGAGAATGACGCGAGCGATGCGGCCGACGCCACACTGCGCGGGACCGTGCTCTCGACTTCAGCCTCGCCGCTCACCTACAACTCGGCGACGGGACAGGCGGCGAGCGTGCTGATTGTGGTGAGCATGAAAGTTTCATTGTCAGACCGGCAAGGGAAAGTGCTTTACCAGAATCCGTCGTATCTGTTTCGTGAGCAATATGAGGTCTCGCAGGATCTTGCCAGTTTCTTTGAAGAGGATTCGCCCGCATTCCGCCGGCTCTCGCAGGATTTTGCCCGCACCCTGGTCTCCAACATTTTGGAGGACTACTAGGTGCTAAGATTCAGGCTTCGGGCTTCGGCGATCGGGCTTCGGCGACAGAGCAGGACCCTGAATTGAAAAGCCGGAGCCCGGTAGCTGAAGCCCGAAGTCCGCTCTTCCAACTACACACTTTCTGATGCGAGCATTCGCCAATGCCGAGCGATTTGTCAGCGAGCTTGAGTCGCGCAAGCTGCGCGCGGCCTATGTGTTCGTGGGTGATGAAGCGTTTTTCCGCAAGCGTTTTCGCGATGCGATTCTGCAACACCTGGTTCCCGCCGAACTGCGCGACTTCAGCATTTTCGAGTTCGATCTCGCCGAAAACGATCTTGCCGAAGTTCTTGATCGCGCCCGCACGCCTTCGCTGATGGCGCCGTTTCAGGTTTTCTTCGTGCGTGGGGTGAAGAATCTCTTTGGCCGTGGATCGAACGATGAGAAACTCGCCGCCATCGAAGACTATTGCAAGAATCCGAATCCCGACGCGCTGATTGTTTTTGTCGCCGACCACATCAGCATTCCCGCCGACGTGCGCCGCATGGAGATGCAGGATAAAGAACGCTACCAGCGCATCCGCGAAACCATGGGCCAGTATTGCGGCATCGTCGAGCTGGCGCGCGTGGAAGAGGGCGAAGCCGTGCGCTGGATCACTGATTATTGCGCCAGCCGCAGCGTTCCGGTAAAGATCGAGCCCGACGGTGCTCGCGAACTGGTCGACGCTCTCGGCGGCGACATGATGATGATCTCCAACGAACTGGAAAAGCTGATGCTCTACGTCGGCGCGAAAAATCGCATCACGCTGGGCGACGTGGAAACCATGGTTCTCTCGGCCAAGCAGCGGTCGTTGTATGAGTTGACCGACGCCATTTCGTCGAAAGAGCGCGTGCGAGCGCTCGAAGTGCTGGACGCGATTCTCTCTTCGGGCGACGGCGAAGAAGCGGCCATCGGCCACATCTACATGCTGGCGAAGACCTTCCGGCAGATGCTGGTGATCCTCGAACGCAACGTGCGCGACCAGCGCATGCTGTGGGCCGCGCTGTGGCAGGGATTCCGCGTGCCTCCGTTCGCCGCCGACGACATCATCAAGCAGGCTCGCCGCTACAAATCGCGCCGCGAACTCACACGTGCCATCCGCCTGGTGGCGAAGGCCGACCTGGCCCTGCGCTCGAATCCAGTAAGCAAACGCATGGTGCTGGAACGGCTGGTGATGGATTTGACTGCCGAGGCCAAGCTGGAAACGCCGGGGTGGATGCAGGAACAGCTGCCGGTTTAAAGCCAGCTGTCCGCTATCAGCTCTCGGCTGTCAGCTTTAACCTTTGGAGAGTTCCCGTGTGGGGTACCCCCCTCCCCCTCAATCTCTGGAATCACCAACTTAGCGGGAAATTCTCCGCAAAATCTAGATGTCAAAGAGCTTAGATACTAAAATCTTCGAAACAAAGGACTTAGGCTGGACGATTCGCGCTTTGCGCGGCAGTCACCACCTCGGTCATCATTGCGCGATTGAAATCCTCGGTCAAGGTTGGATGTCACAGGGTCAGGCTGTGGAAAATTCGGGAGTGCGGTGAAGGACTCTCCGGTGTCGGCAGCTGAAATCCCCGGCCTTCGAAAATCGCGAAGACCGGGGCAGCCTCAGTTGGTATGGTTTCGACAGGAAAGGGCGAGCCAACCGGTCTAGCGTTCCGAGTGCGTGGCGAGAGCAGGGGCGCTGCAGGCAAACAGCAGATTCCTCACCGCTGCGCGGTTCGGAATGACAAGAAACTTTGGAGATAGAAGCTGCCAAGCTTCCGCTTAAGATCTAACAGCTAAAGACCAAGAGCCAAGAGCTGCAACCCTACTTCATTGCGGTGACGCGCTTGCCGAGGCGGGACTTGTAGCGCGAGGCGGTGTTCCCGTGGAGCGTTCCCTTTTGGATGGCTTTGTCGAGCACTGAGACCGTGGTGCGATAGAGCTGTTCGGTGGCGGCCTTGTCGCCTTTTTCGATGCTTTCGCGGAGATCGCGCAAGGCGGTGCGCAGACGGGAAGTGTTGGCTCGGTTGGTGGCGGTGCGCTTTTCGGTCTGGCGGGCGCGTTTGAGCGCCGAAAAATGATTTGCCATGGTGCTTCTTTGCCTTTGTGTTGCAGAGGGATATTCGGGTAGGTCCGAATTACTTATTATAGGGAGTAAGTCTTGGAGGGTCAACCGGTTGCGTTAGAGCAAAACCGGTCAACCACCAAGGTCACGAAGTCGCACGAAGGAAAGCCAACGAGCAGAGGGATTTGGGAGCCACCTCGTGCTCGCAGTGGCCAAGATCGTCAAAATCGAATATCTTCTGCTGCCATTGACTCACCCTCCGCCTAGCGGTAGGCTTTCAAGCAATGGTGGTCGCTCGCCCTCTGGGCACGAGTATTCCGGTTGGTCCCGTCTCTGAGCAAAATCCTGCTTTGACCGCGAATTGGGTGTCAGTGAATTTGACCGAGGCATTTGTGTTTTTGGGCAAGAGTGGTGGCGGAGCGCCTCGCTTCGCTAAGCGGGACCCTTCGGCTTCGCTCAGGGCAGGCAGCCGAGGCGGCTGTCCCTACGTGGTCCATCTTTGTCCGTCACGATTCGCTAAAGAGAGTGCATGAAGAAAAGTATTGGGATCAGTCCTAACATCGAAACGTTGTTTGGCACGCGCGACGAGAATGTGCGAGTGCTGGAAGACGGGCTCAAGATTACGATCAACCTGCGGTCGAACGGGATTGAACTGGAAGGCGCGGCGCGGGACGTGGCTCGCGCCGAGCAGGTATTTACGGATTACGAAGGCCTGCAGCGTTCCGGATACACGTTTAACAACGGCGACCTGAACAGCATGCTGCGAGTGCTGACCGCGGACGCGACTGCAACCCTGCGCGGACTGGCCGACGCGGGCCGGCAGCGTTCGTTTGGACGGCGCACGGTGCAGCCCAAAAGCATTAACCAGCGCCGTTATCTGGAAGCCATTGAGAAGCATGACATGGTTTTCGGCATTGGTCCGGCGGGGACGGGCAAGACTTATCTGGCCGTGGCGATGGCGATTTCGGCGCTGCTGGCAAAGCGGGTGAATCGCATCATTCTGGCGCGTCCTGCGGTGGAG
Organism: uncultured Acidobacteriaceae bacterium; assembly: GCA_963846245.1. Classification (GTDB taxonomy): domain Bacteria; phylum Acidobacteriota; class Terriglobia; order Terriglobales; family Acidobacteriaceae; genus Sulfotelmatobacter. Next base: position 942,595 of record CAWJVI010000004.1, read on the forward strand.
GCTGGCGAGCGGCTGGGTTTTTTGCCGGGCACGCTGCAGGACAAGATCGACCCGTATCTGCGTCCGCTGTATGACGCGCTCTACGACATGATGGATCCGGAGAAGGTGGATCGCTACCTGGAGAAGAACGTGATTGAGATTGCGCCGATCGCATTTATGCGCGGGCGCACACTGAACGATTCGTTCGTGATTCTGGATGAGGCGCAGAATACGACTTCCGAGCAGATGAAAATGTTCGTCACGCGGCTGGGATTCAATTCGAAGGCGGTGATCACGGGCGACATCACGCAGATCGACTTGCCGAATGCGCGGCGCAGTGGGCTGCTGGAAGCGGCCGACGTGCTGAAACGCGTGGAGGGTCTGGCGTTCGTACATTTCGACGAGGTCGACGTGGTGCGGCACCATCTGGTGCAGCGCATTATCCGCGCCTATGATGAGCACAAGAACCGCATCGCTGACCAGCAGGTGCTGTCATTAAGTGAAGGAAAGACTAGCGAGGTCCGAGGCGCGAACGTGGCGAATGCCGAAGAGAAGCCGTAGACAGCTTTGGTTCGAGACGAGGCAGGCTCCAAGACGGCGTCGGCTGAAGCAAGAGGATAGAGTGCGGGGACGTCTTTGTGGAGTGGCGGGAGGGCGCTGGGCGGGCTCTCCTTTTATTTTGGCGCCGTGAAATGCTGCGGGATGCGATAACCCCGAAGGCATAAACGCGGAGAAGAACCGCGGAGGACGCTGAGGCGAGTTGGTTATTTTGCAAAAACCGGTCACAGGTTTGAGTAAGGCGGGGTTGGAGCGATTTCTGCTTCGCGCGCGGCGCGCCGCCGGTCTCAAGGGCACGGTCAATCTACTTGTGACCAGCAGCGCTGAAGTGCGGTCGCTGAATCGTCAGTTTCGCGGGAAGAACAAAGAGACAGACGTTTTGTCGTTTCCGGTAAATCCTCAGCGAACCAGCTCCATGACGGCGGCCGGAGCGTTGAGTCTGGCGGGCGAGATCGCGATTTCGGCCGAGGTCGCGAGACAAAGCGCGGCTCAGCGGGGACATTCGGCCGCCGACGAAGTGAAGATTCTGGCGCTGCACGGAATTCTGCATCTGGCGGGCTTCGACCATGAGCGCGATAATGGGCAAATGGAGCGGCAGGAACGGCGGTTGCGCACCGCATTGCGGTTGCCCGCTGGATTGATCGAACGGAGCACAGGTTCAGACACAGGTTCAGACACGGGCTTGAAAACGAGGCCTCCAAGACGCGCGAGTTCCAGGATGCAACGAGCCCAGGCGCGGAGGGAATCATGACTCCCGGCGTCGTGCTGGCACTGCTTCTGTTGCTGGGGCTGCTCACGCTGGTTTCGTACGTGGACCGCGTGTATCAAGAGATCGGAAAGTTTCTCTCCCGCGAGTTTCAGGACAACATCGACGTTTTCGAACAGAAGGTGGAACCGAGGCTGCGCGTTAGCCGCACCCGCGCGACGCTCTCGATGGCAGTGCTTACGCAGTTGACTATGGCGGCGATCGCATTGCTGGTGGGGTTCACCATTTTCAGCGATCAGCGGTGGACCGTCACCGAGATTCTGCAGGCGACCATCAGCCTGATTCTGATCGTGATCGTGTGCAACCGATTTTTGCCGTTTGTGTTTTTCTCGCGCACCAAGGGTGCATGGCTGATCCGCTGGACTCTGGTATTGAGGCTGCTGATTTATCTCGTGTTCCCTGTGACTGTCGCGCTTGGATTCCTGCAGTCGGTGGCGGCGCTTACGCGCCAAAATACCAACGAGCAACCGGAGAGCGCGACGGAAGCGGTGGATGCGCTGATTGAAGCGGGACGCGAAGAAGGCATTATTCAAGAGGGTGACCGCGACCTGATTCAGTCGGTGGTGGAGTTCAGCGGCAAGACGGTGCGCGAGGCGATGAAGCCGCGTCCGGCGATGTTCGCGGTTCCGGGAGATACGACCGTGGAGCGCTTCATCGACATGCTGCGGGTGAAACATTATTCGCGCGTGCCGGTGTATGAAGGAAACATCCACACCATTAAAGGGATCGTCTATGCCCAGGACGTACTGCAGGTGCCTGACACCGAGGCGCACGTGCGCACGCTGGATTCGCTGATGCGGCGGGACGTTTATTTCGTGCCCGAAAGCAAGCTGGGCAGCGACTTGCTCCGCGAGATGCAAAAGAAAAATGTGCAGCTCGCGATCGTGGTGGATGAATATGGCGGGGTTGCGGGACTGGTTACGATTGAAGACCTGGTGGAAGAAATTGTCGGCGAGATTCGCGACGAACATGAGAAGCCGGAAATTGTCCGCGAAGGAGATCGCTCATTTGTGGTTTCCGGAGGGATGGATGTTGACCGGCTGGGCGAACTGTTTGGCATCCGGCCGGAAGGAAAAGAGTCCGCGACAGTTGCGGGGCTGGTGAGCGAAATGGCCGGGCGCATTCCCAAGAGCGGTGAAGTGATTGAGGAAGATGGCCTCCGCTTTGAGGTGGTGGAATCCACGGACCGGAAAGTGGAACGAGTGAGAATTAGCGCGGTGCAACCGCAGCAGCTGAAGTTGATTTAGTCGGGCTTCGGGCTTTTGCTGTCGGGCTTCGGCAAGACCACGTTCGATTGCGAGCCGGAATGAAAACCTAGATGCCGCAGTTACCTAACCCCAAGTTGGAAGAGCCGACGCCCGAAGCCCGATAGCCGAAGCCCGACTCTTATGCCATTTCGATCTGGTTTTGTTTGCATTCTCGGACGGCCCAATGCGGGCAAGTCGACGCTGCTGAATGCGCTGGTGGGGGAGAAGCTGGCGATCATTTCGCCGAAGCCGCAGACCACGCGCAACCGCATTCAGGGAATTCTTCACATTCCGAAAAAAACGGGCGCGATGGCGGGCAAGTGGTGCTCATCGATACACCCGGCGTGCACAAGCCTGATAGCTCCCTCGGCCGAAAGATGATGGTGGAGGTGCGCGAGGCGCTGGAGGGCTGCGATCTGGTGCTGGTCCTGATGGACGTGACGCGGAAGTTTGATCCCCGCGATGGTTATGCGATGGACCTGTTGAAGCAGGCGGGAGCGCGGGCGTTTCTTGTGCTGAACAAAGTTGACCTGCTGCGCGATAAGGCGAGGCTGTTGCCGGTGATTGAGGAGTATCGCAAGTTGTATGACTTCGCGGAGGTATTTCCGATTTCTGCGCTCAAGCGCCATGGTCTGGATGAGATGCTGAAGAAGGTGATTGCGGCGCTGCCCGCCGGTCCCGCATATTTTCCAGAAGACCAGATCACTGACCAGCCGGCGCGGTTTATGGCTGCGGAGATTATCCGCGAGCAGATTCTGGCGGAGATGGACGAAGAGATTCCCTACGCCACGACGGTGATCGTCGATAATTTCGAGGAAGGCGCGCGGCTCACGCGGATCGCGGCCACGATTTATTGCGAACGCGAAGGACAGAAAGGGATCCTGATCGGCAAGCGGGGCGGCATGCTGAAGAAGATCGGAACGTCAGCGCGGCTGCGGATCGAGCGGATGCTCGAGACTAAAGTTTTTCTCGAACTCTACGTCAAGGTGCAACCGGGGTGGCGTGACGCTCGCGGATTCGTGGAGGAACTGGACTGGAGACGGCAACTGGAGCACGTCACGAATCTTCCTGTAATGAACGCAAAAGTATACGATCGGCGTGCGGCGCGGAGCGGGGCAAACGATGCGCAAAAGAAGCGCGGTAAGAAACGTGGCTGATCGGCGCGCGCATACATAGTGCACAGGTCCCCTTCGGCAGGCTCAGGGCAGACTTTCGCTTCGCTCAGGATGACAAGGCTTTTGGAATTTTCCGACGGATCAGAACTCCTTAAGTTTCCAGGCGGAAGCGGGTTTCGGCCAAACCGTAGAGTCTGCGCCAGAGCAGGCGATTCACGGTGACGACGGTGGCAGCCATCATGATGGTGGCGGCGAGCAGGAGATCGAAGTTGCCGCTGTCGGTTGCTTGCTGGATGGTGGCGCCGAGGCCGGTGGTGGTGTAGATGTGGCCTTTGAAGTGGAAGTATTCGGCGACGATGCTGGCGTTCCACGCACCGCCCGAGGCAGTGACCATGCCGGTGATGAGGTAGGGAAAAATACCCGGCAGGATCAATTTTTTCCAGCGCTCGATTCCCTTCATGCGAAAGACGGCGCAGCATTCCTTGAGATCAGTAGGGAGCGCCATGGCCCCGGCGATCACGTTAAACAGCACATACCATTGCGTCCCCAGCAGCAACACAACGATGGAAGCGATGCCGAGTCCGCCACCGAGGCGAATGAGCAGCAGCAGGATAACCGGCAGCAGTGCTGTCGCGGGGATAGAAGCGGCGATCTGTGCGAGCGGTTGCGCAATGCGGGCGAGACGCGGATTGAGGCCGATGGCCACGCCGGCGGGGATGGTCCACAGCGCGCCCAACAGCAGTGCGAGATTCACGCGCAGAAAAGTCGCGCCCAGGCCGATGCCGGCTTCCTCCAGTTCGGCTTTCTGCAGGCCGGCGAGAATCATCACTGACGCGAATCACGCCATAGCCGATCGCAATGAGTAACGCGAGAGCCAGGGCTCGCAGGATCCATGCGGTCCATGGGCTTGGGGTTTTGTCTTTATGCTCGGCGTGCGGGCGTGCGAAGCGAAGCATTAACTTTTCACTCACTGGGGTCAGCGTTTTCTTCGGATCGCTGCCAGGCTGCGCGAATGCTGAATCAGGGTAAGCACCCAGGAGCGCGGTGCGTCAGTGTTTTCGACTTGCTCGATTTTGAATTTTTCCGCCCAGGCGATGACCGGACGCCAGATGAACTGGTCGAGCAGCACGATCACCGCGACCATGGTCAGCACCCCCCACACCATCGATCGCGTATCGCCAGCGCTGGCCGCAGTCTGCAGGTAGGAGCCGAGGCCGGGCAGGCGGAAATCGCGTGGGCCGAGCACGAACATTTCGCACACCATGAGTGCGAACCAGCCTCCGGCCACGGACATCATCGAGTTCCAGACCAGACCGATGGCGGAGAAGGGCAACTCCATCTCGATGAAGCGCTGCCACCAACTGAAGCCGTAAATTTTTGCAGCCTCGCGCATCTCGTTGGGGATGCTCTTGAGCGAAGCATAAAAGCTGAAGGCCATGTTCCAAACTTGCCCGGTGAAAATTAAAAGAATGGCGCCCATCTCCACGCCGAGCTGGCGAGTGGGGAAAAGCGCGACCATGGCGAGCATTACCGGGGGCAGGAAACTGAGTACGGGGATGGACTGGAGCACGTCGAGCAGGGGAACCATAAAGCGCTCGGCCCGCGCGTTGCGGGCAGCGATGTAGCCGTAGGTCAGTGCGAAGAGCAGGCTAAGCACGTACGCGATTGTGATGCGCAGCAGCGAATAGCCGGCATAGGCTGGCAGCGCGAGCAGGCTGCGGGAGATTTCCACCTCCGGAGTGAAGGGGCTGAACCAGTCGCGCCCGACGGTGACCACGCCATAAAAAAGCGCGATGCCGGCGGCGAACATTACCAGATCGGGGAGATAGGAAATCTGCAGACGCGGGAGTTGCGCCCAGAGGCGATAGGGTGAGAATACGCGCAGGCTGGGCGATTTTTTCATGACAAGTTTTCTGATCGTCTTTAGGTCTCTGGGATTCTCGCTCAGGATTTTGGCGCAGGTGTCGAGTTGCCGGCGTCGACCGCGGGGACGGCAGACAGCGATTCAGGCGGCGTTGGCTCAGTTTGCGTCAGGCGTCCGTTCTCGCGGTCGTAATCGAATATTTCGGCGTAGCGGCCCCAGTTGGTTGCGGTTTCAAACTGGCGTTTCACTTCATCTTCGGCAAAGTGTTCGTCGAGAATGTCGTTGAAGAATTCGTCAGCCATGGCGTGGTCGCTTTTGCGTTTCAGGATGCTGTCGATCTGCTTGAGGATGGTCACATGTTCGAGCGCGGCTTGGCGGAACAGGACTTTGCGGGTTTGAATGTCGGCATCGGCAAAAGCTTCGCCGGCTTTCGACAACTGGACGTCGCCTTCTTTCAGCCACGCGAAACCTAACAGCACGCAGGCTTCGAGAATAGGGAGCAGGTCTTCCACGTCCATCACGAGTTCTTCGGCGAGGCGGAACAGGTCTTCGCGGCCGCCGCGATCGCGGAGAAGTTCGACAAGACCGGCAATGCCGCCGACGCGGGCATGCGGAAGCATCTGATATTTGGTGGTGCGGATGGGGGCACCCTGTTTCTTGAAGCCGTGGGGCGGGACGACGATTTCGGCGGTGGTTTCCGCGTCGGGCGGAGTGTGCTCGACATCGGGCTCGGTCATGACTTTGTAGATGTAGTCGACGAGCTCGACGAAGCGGGCGGACTTGCGGTCGCGAGGTTGTTTAAGGCGAACGTTGAAGTCGGAACGGATGCGCGCCGGATTGCGGCCGAGCACCAGGATGCGGTCGGCGAGCATGACAGCCTCTTCAATGTTATGGGTGACGATGAAGATGGCGCTGGTGGGCATTTTCTTGTTGAGCCAGAGTTCCAAGAGTTCGCCGCGGAGATTCTCGGCGGTGAGAACGTCGAGCGCAGAGAAGGGCTCGTCCATGAAGAGCACTTCCGGTTCCACTACCAGGGCGCGGGCGAAACCGACGCGCTGCTTCATGCCGCCGGAAAGTTCTTTGGGATAGGCAGTTTCGAAACCGTCGAGACCGACGGTGTCGAGCGTGCGCAGAGCGCGCTTGCGGCGCTCCACTGCGGGCACGCCGCGGGCTTCGAGTGGAGCTTCCACGTTCTCGAGCACGGTGAGCCAGGGGAAGAGCGCGAAACTCTGGAAGACGATGGCGACGTTAGGAAGTTCATCGCCCAGCGGCTTGCCGTGCCAGAAAAGTCCTCCCGCCGATGGTTGCGCGAGGCCGGTAAGAATGCGCAGCAACGTGGACTTGCCGCAGCCCGAGGGGCCGAGCAAAGCCACGATTTTTCCCGGCTCGATGCTGAGGTCGGTATGTCCCACCACCTGGATGCGAGTGCCATCCGCCTGGGGATAGGACTTCTCGATCGCGACCGCCTCGATGATGGATTCGCTCACGAAAAAAGCTCCTGTAAGTTCTATACACGATGTGAGGAAATGAGCAAAGTGGTTCGAGAATATTAGCCGATTCGCAAATAGATCAGTGTGCCCCACGCCGAAACCGCCGCTGAAGGGATTCCCAAATCCGCGGACCTAATTCATGCGGACTTAGTTCACGCGGAGCTAGGCGGCGAAATCTTCGTCCGGGCGCGGCGGAAACGGCTGCGGCACTCGGTCGGTAACTTCGGCGAGAGCAGCTAACTTGGTGGCCAGCTTGGCGGGCAGTTCGATAGGGCAGCGCCACTTCCAGTTGCCGCCATGCAGGCTGGGTGTGTTCATGCGGGCTTCGCTGCCCAGGCCCAGCACGTCCTGCAGGGGGACGATGCTCAGGTTCGCCGACGACCCTTGCGCGGCGCGGATGAATGCCCAGTGGATGCCGTCTTCCGAGCGGCCAACGTAAGCCAACGCGAGGCGGCGTTCGTCTTCGGAGGCGCCGGAGTTCCACCAGCCGACCACGGTGTCATTATCATGCGTGCCGGTGTAGATGACCTTTGCGGCGGCGCGGTGTGGCAGGTAGATGTGCGCGCCTTCGTCGCCGAATCCGAATTGCAGCACGGCCATGCCGGGAATCTGCAATCTTTCGCGCAGGGCGTGAACTTCGGGAGTGATGTAGCCGAGATCTTCGGCGAAAAACGGCAGGCCGCCGAGCGCCTCGCGAAGTTTCTGGAACAAGTCGTCACGCGGGCCATCCACCCATCGGCCGTTGACGGCAGTGGGATCGGCGGCTGGAATTTCCCAGAACTGGTCGAAGCCGCGGAAATGATCGAGCCGCACGTAGTCGCAATTTCGCGTGGCCCAGCGCAGGCGCTGGATCCACCAGGCATAGCCAGTGGCCTTCATCGCGTCCCAGCGGTAAAGGGGATTGCCCCAGCGTTGCCCGGTCTTGCTGAAAAAATCTGGGGGGACGCCGGCGACGGCTTCTGATTCGAGATTTTCATCCAGGCGAAAAATATTCGGATGCGTCCAGACATCGGCGCTGTCGTAGTTCATGAAGATGGCGACATCGCCGGCAATGCGGATGGCGCGCTCCGAACAATAACGCCGCAGGGCTTGCCACTGCTCGTAAAATGCAAATTGGAGGGCGCTGCGGATTTCGAGCTCGCCGGCAAGTTGCTTGCGGATTTTTTCGAGAGCTGCAGGCTCGCGATGCGCCAGCTCGCGCGGCCAGCGATTCCAGCTTTCCAGTTCGTACCGCTCACGGAGCGCGTCGAAAAGAACAAAGTCGTCGAGCCACCAGGAGTTCTCCGCACGGAACTGATCAAAGCGTTCGCGCGCCCGCCCTGCGGCCGAGGCGGAGAAATTCTTCGCAGCCTCGAACAGCAGAGGCATTTTGGTGGCAAAGACCTGGTCATACTCGACCGCGCCCGACTCCGCTGCCAGGGTGCCAGCTTCGCGGAGTCGATCCAACCATGTTGGGCGAGGCGTTCCAGGCTGATTAATAGAGGGTTTCCGGCGAAAGCCGAAGTCGACGAATATGGGGAGTTGCCGTAGCCGAGCGGACCGAGCGGCAGAACCTGCCAGAAGCCCTGGCTAGCCGAAGCGAGGAAGTCAGCAAAGCGGTATGCGGCCGGGCCGAAGTCACCAATGCCGCCGCGCGAAGGCAACGACGTGGGATGCAGCAGGATGCCTGAGGCGCGCGGAAAGGACATGCAGGCGTGAATCTTTCGGAATCGTTGTCAACCTGTGCGCGGCGAGGCGCCTGGGTTGTTACATGCGGCAATTTCTACAGGTGCGTGAGTCTTTCAGGCAGACCGGTCTCGACTACATTCCTTCTTCGCTGTTGCCTTTGGCCAAGGTCTTCATCAAGTCCTCGTTGATTTTGATCTTGCCCGATTTCTTCATCTCGTCTTTCAAGTTGGTAACGTAAAGCCCAAAGAGCTGCTGCTGTTTGTACTGCAACAGCGAATCGCGAATTTCATCGCGCTTGGCGGCGTAATCGGCGTCGGTCGGGGTTTGAACCTCGAGTAACTCCAGCACGACGCCGTTGTTCGAGCTATTGATCGGCCCACTGATTTCACCGGGCTTCATGGTGAAAGCAACCGCGGCCTGGCCGCTCATTGAGCCCACGTCGGGCACCTGGCCATCCGGCAGGACGAAGTCGCTGGTCTTGACCTCCGCGCCCAGCTCTTTGGCGGCGCGCTTCAAATCGTGCGCAGCCTTGGCCCGGTCGGAGAGCTCCTGAGTCTTCTGAGAGAGCAGAACGCTGGAACGCTCATTCTTGAATTCGGTTTCCACGCGGCTGCGAATCTCTTCGAAGGTCGGCGTCTCCGGCGGTTTAATCGCGAGCAATTGAAATACGGCGAACCCCTGCGACGTTGGCGCCATTTCCGGCGCAGATTTGTCTGCCGCGGTGAAGACGGCATCCATGAACTGCGCCGCCTGTCCCAGGCCTGGCAGGATATCCTTGCGGGTGAAGAAGTCCGAGTTGATCACCGGAATTTTTTCGCGTGGCGGCGGCGGCGTCCAATCCAACGGCCTTGGCTTGCGTCAACAAGCGCATCGGCTTCCTTTTGCGCGGCCTGCGCCGTCTTCTGCTGCTTCAGGATCGGCTCGATCTGAGCTTTCACTTCGTCGAGCGACTTCAGGCCAGCTTCGTGCTTGTCGTCTAACCGGATGATGTGGAAACCGTCGCTGCTCTTCACCACATCGCTGGTCTGGCCCTTGGAGAGAGCGTACGCCGCCTTTTCAAACTCCGGCGTCGTCTGGCCTTTTCCGATCCAACCCAGAGAACCGCCCACGTTGGCGCTGCCCGGGTCTTCGGAAGATTTCTTCGCGACGTCTTCAAACTTGGCGCCACCTTTGAGTTGCTTCAGCAAATCTTCCGCGCGGTGCTGGGAATCGGCGAGGGCTTTCTCATCGACCTTGCCATCCGCACCGGGAAGCGGAGATTTGATCCAGATGTGGCTGACTTTGATCTGCTCGGGAACGCGGTAGTGGTCGCGGTGCTGATCGTAGTAAGTCTGCAAATCTTCGCGGCTCACCTGAACTGCGCCGCGCACCTGATTGAGATCGAGGACGGCATACTTGATCTTGCGCTTCTCCGGAACCGAGTTGGCATAAGTTTTCTTGTGGCTCTCGTAGTAGGCTTGCAGTTCCGCGTCCGTGGGATGAAGTCCCTTCCGCAGGTCGTCTTGCTTCAACACGGCGTAGTCGAACTTAACTTTGGTGCTCTCCTTGGCGAATTCCTTGCGAACCTCGGCGTCGCTCACCGAGGCTCCGCCGGCGATCAGGGCCTGCAATTTGCCGATGAGGATGTCGTTGCCCACCGAGTCTTCGAACAGCGCCGGCGTTAGATCCGCACGCGTCAGCATTTCTTGATATTCCGTCTCGCCGATAAAGTTGCCGCCCGGGAAAAAAGTTGCCGCATAACGGCCGTGCTGCAGTTCATCCTGAATTTCTTTGGGCGTGACTCGCAGTCCCAGATGCTGGGCCTGGCCGAGCAGAATCTGCTTTGAGATCAGTTGATCGGCTGCCTGCTGGGTGGCCTGCTGCATAAGAAATGGCATGATCATGGAGGCCTGAGCGCCATAGCGCGCGGCCTGCTGCTGCGCCATTTGCCGCGCCGTGTTCCGCACTTCCGTAGCGGTGATGTCGCTGCCATCCACCGTGGCGACTGACTGAACATTGGAACTCCCCGAGGTCCCGTTGCCGCTGGGAATCAGGTAGACCAGCATCGCGATGCAGATCACGATCAGCATCCCGCCGAGAACTATCTTCTTGATCGGGCCAGGGGTTTGCAGAAATCGAATCATCTTCTTGTCACTCCAGACGTTAGTGCCGAATTGCTTATTATAAACCAGACGAAGTGGAACTGGCCCGCGTCTGGGCCGTTGGAGTTCGTCCGGACGAGATGTGCGTTTTTCCGTTCTTCGCGGCGGCTCTGACGAGGCACGCAAAACATCGCTATTGAAACGAATTAATAGAAGTGTTATCCATGTGCGGGGCAGTTTGCGTCTGGCCCCGCAAAATCCATATACGAAGCACCGTCAGCGGCGGACGATTCGCGCTCGGACAATTCATGTTCGACAATCCGTGTTCGACGATCGCGACGAAGAATGCAAGGGAGCATCATGAACTCAGGCAAGCGGCTGGCACTCGCAGTTTCTCTTTTCGCTCAATTCCTTCTGGCTTCATTTCTGATTCAAACCGTTCTCATTCAGCCAGCGGTGTCGCAAGAAGCGAACGCTCAAGATGCGGCGAAACTGGCCCTGCGCGAGGGCTGGTCGCTGCAAACTTCGTCGAAGGTCGAGGCCAAGGGAGAAGTCATCTCCACGCCTCAGTTCACGGCGACGGGCTGGCAGGAGGTGACGGTGCCGACCACGGTAGTCGCGGCCCTGGTGAAGAGCCATGCTCTGCCTGATCCTGGTTTCGGCACGAATTTGCGGCAGTTCGCCGGGGTCACGTATCCCATCGGCGGCAACTTCGCGAATATCCCGATGCAGACCGACAGTCCCTACGCGGTTTCGTGGTGGTACCGCAAGCAGTTCGCTGTGCCTGCCTCCTACAAGGGCAAGACAGTCTGGCTGAATTTTAAGGGCATCAATTACCGTGCCGCCATCTGGCTCAACGGCAAGCAGATCGCCAATTCCAATGACGTGGCCGGTGCGTGGCGCACATATGAACTCAACGTGACTGACGCGGTGAATGCTGGAGGCGACAATACGCTGGCGGTGCAGGTGTGGGCGCCTACCGAGAATGACCTCGCCATCACGTTTGTCGATTGGAACCCCACGCCGCCGGATAAGAACATGGGCTTGTGGCGCGAGGTTTACCTCACCACCAGCGGCCCGGTGGCCTTGCGTTATCCCACAGTGGTGTCGAAGCTGAATCTGCCCGCCAGCGATCACGCGCGACTCACGTTTACCGCGCAGGTGAAAAACGGCACGGGCCAAGCGGTGAAGGGGAAGCTCAAAGGCCGGATCGAGAGCATTAGCTTCGAGCAGGAAGTGGAACTCGCGCCTCACGAAGCCAAGGATGTGACGTTCGCTCCGGAGAATTTTCCGCAACTCGCGATTTCGAATCCGCGGCTGTGGTGGCCGACGCAGATGGGCAAGCCCAATCTATATCCCCTGGCAGTTGAGTTTGTGGTGAATGGGGAAGTCAGCGACCGTTCCGAAAGCCGCTTCGGCATTCGCGAAATCACTTCCGACGTCAACTCGGTCGGCGGCCGCGCCTTTCACATCAACGGAAAGAATATCCTGATTCGCGGCGGTGGTTGGACCACCGAAATGATGCTCCGCGAAAACTCGCAGCGCCTCGAAGATGAGTTCCGCTATGTCAGCGACATGGGGCTGAACACCATCCGCCTCGAAGGCAAGCTCGAAACGCACGAGTTTTTCGACCTTGCCGATCGGAAAGGAATTCTGGTAATGGCGGGATGGTGCTGTTGCGATTTCTGGGAGCGCTGGCCACGCTGGAAGCCTGCCGACTTCGAAATCGCCAAACAATCGTTGCGCGACCAGATTTACCGCCTGCGCAGCCACCCCAGCCTGGTGATGTGGCTGAACGGCAGCGACAATCCTCCGCCCCCGGATGTGGAGCAGATGTATCTCGACATCGAGAAGCAGTTGCTGTGGCCGAATCCGGCAGTCTCATCGGCTACCGGCAAAGAAACCAGCGTGACCGGAGCAAGCGGCATGAAGATGAGCGGGCCGTATGAATACATTGCCCCGAGTTACTGGGAAGTGGACACGCCCAAGGGGCAGCCGGGGCGGAAGTTGTGCAATGCGGGAGGCTGTGGCGGAGGTTATGGTTTTGACAGCGAAACCAGCATGGGACCGGCTGTTCCGCCAATCGAAAGCATTGAGGCGATGGTGGGCAAGGATCATCTGTGGCCGATCGACGACGTATGGAATTATCACGCCGGCGGAGGTGAGTTCAAAACGATTCAGGTTTTCAGTGACGCCCTCGCCAACCGCTACGGTAAATCGAACAGCGTGGAAGATTTCGCGGTGAAGTCTCAGATGCAGACTTATGAGGGCGTTCGCGCCATGTATGAGGCGTACAGCCGAAACAAATATGAATCGACCGGCGTCATCCAGTGGATGCTGAACAATGCCTGGCCTTCGATGATCTGGCATTTATACGATTACTATCTGCGACCGGGCGGAGGCTACTTCGGCGCCAAGCGCGCGCTGGAAGCGTTGCATCCCATCTATGGTTATGACGACCATGCAATCTGGCTGGTCAGCAGCCAGTATGAAGACGTCGAAGGGGTTGAAGCTCACCACGAAAATTTACAACCTCGACATGACTGAGAAGTTTTCGCACGTCGACTCGCTCGACGCACCCGCCGACAGCACGAAAAAGATTTTCGCCTTGCCGGACGTTCAGGGCCTGAGCCCGACGTATTTCGTAGTGCTTGCGGCTTCAGGATGCCGCGGGAAAAGTGGTGGGTTCGAATTTCTACTGGCTTTCCACCAAGGTTGAAACGCTGGACTGGAAGAAATCGAACTGGTATGTGACGCCCACTGAATCCTTCGCCGACTACACCGCGTTGTCGCAGCTTCCGAAAGTGAAACTGAAAGTCCCGACAGCACCGAGCACAAGGGCGAAGAGGAAATCACACACGTGATGGTGGAGAATCCCAGCAAGAGCCTGGCGTTCTTTGTCCGGCTGAAAGTGGAAAAAGGCGCGAAGGGTGAGGAGATTCTGCCCGTGGTCTGGGAAGACAATTACATTTCTCTGTTGCCCGGCGAGAAGCGCGAGATCACCGCAACCTACCGCGCCAGCGAATTAGGTGCGGCCAAGCCTGCGGTCGAAGTCAGTGGGTGGAACGTGGAGTAGAAAAGAGGAATGTGTGGCGCGGGCTTTCCCGAAAACTTCGGGCTAGTCGCCTGGGCGATCCGATGTTCTGAGGCAAGTCAGAATGCTCGTGGTTAGATTTCGCGGGCAGGAGTGCCCGCGCCACACATGGCCACACTTACATGTGCTCGGAAACCGAGAGAATATTTCCGTCGGGATCTTTGAACCACGCCACTTTGTCTCCCGTGGGCGCGGTCCAGATTCCGAGTTCGTCCTGCTTGAAGAAGCCGAAGATTTCGAAGCGCACGCCTTTTTTCTGTAGTCCCTCGCACGACCTTCTCGATGCCATTCACCTGCCATCCCAGAATAGTGAACTGCGCGGGCGTGAACTGCGGAACTTTGGCCACGCGAATCATGATTCCATTCGCGTCGAGCACCATCGCGAAGCCGTCATCTTTGACGAAGCGAAGCCCCAACACGCCTTCGTAAAAAGCCCGCGCTTTCTCGGAATCTTTGGTGGGAACAAAAGCAACAATGTTCGTGGAACCGAGCATGGAAGCGCTCCAGCAATTGCCTGGTTCGTTGATCTGAATAGCTTGTTACTCTCCCGGCCGGAAGGTCGAAGTTCACCAGAGTCGCCGCGGAAACCTTTCAGTCTTCCAGGCTCCAAAGGCGATACCAACAGTCATCCAGATGCCGCCGACAATCCAGGCTTTCCAACCAGATTCTTCCCCAAAAAAAGCAGATCTGAATCCGGCGAAGCGGAGGCGGCCTACCGTATCGCCAAAGCTGTTCCGTCCGCCAGATCAACAAGCCGTAATAGCGAACGGCAACGACCAGCAGCATCACGGCATCGTCACAGCAACGGCTGTCATGATTGCTTCTTCGCGTGACGTAATACCGAAACATGCCGCCAAGTTCACTCCCATGAAGGCGATGAGCGCTCCAAAGTTCAGCAACTCGGCGCCATTCCGTAGCTGACAATGAAACTGACCAGCACGGCGCCGACGAAGCGAGGCCTCCGACAAAGAGGACGTTGTTGCGGGCACGTGCCGTTGGCATCGACTTTCCGAAGAACTTCTGCGGCAGCGCGTTGCTGCGTCCCATGCCATAGAGCAGCCGTGCCGCGCCTAACTGCGCGCCCATGCCCGAGCCAAAGTTCGCCACCCAACAGAAGTGAATCCGACGATGGCAAACAGCGGCTGCCCAGGCGCGCCTGCGACAAACGTAAAGGCGGTATCGAGGTTCGGAAACGGTTGCGTGGCGGGCCAAATCAGTTGCGCGGCATAGACTTCGAGGGCAGAAAGAATCCCGATGACGAAACAGGTCAGTACCGTGGCCAACAGAATATTGCGTCGGGGATTTTCCGCTTCTTCCGAGAGCGTCGAGATGCCGTCGAAGCCGATGTAGCTCAGCACCGCGATAGACGTTGCTCCCAAAACAGCTTTCGTGTTCCAAAGCTGAGGATCGTAAAAGGGACGAGTAAAGAACGAGGCGCCATCGTGCGGATGACCCGAGATATAGCGAACCGCGACCATAAAGAAAATCCCACCACTGCGCCCATTCCTGCCAGCGAGCAGAGTGTTGACTCGCGCCGAAGTCTTAATCCCTGAAGATTCAAGGAATGTGAAGACCGCTCCAAAAATAATGGCCCAAACCAGTAGGGAACCCGGGCGCAAAAACAAGAGCCTGCTGGCTGCACCAGATAATACAGATCATGGGGTTGAGGATGTAGTCCATCACCATGCTCCAACCCGTGACATAACCGAGCGCCGGATTGATCTCTTGCCCCACGTAAGTAAACGCGGATCCAGCACTGGGATACGCCCGCGCCATGCGACCGTAGCTGAAAGCGGTAAACAACATGGCAACCATGGCGATCAGGAGAGTGGTGACGACGTGTCCGTGGCCGGTGTCGCTGAGCACACCAAACACCGACATGGGCGCCACGGGCTGAATCACAATGATTCCGTAGAGGATCAGGTCCCAAAGCGTGAGTGTGCGGCGCAGGCGCGGGGCGGAAGAGGAAGCTGCCGAGGTTTCCATGAGTCCGGCTATTGAATTACGGCAGGGGCAAATATGTCAATATTAAAACGATTCTCTACGATCTGATATCTGACACTCGCCACATTCCAGCCTCAGGGGACTCACTTCTCGCCGTAGTCGAACGAGTATCCGCGCTGCTCGTTGCCGGACATGTGGCGCGTGTTGTATTCGAGAAGATAATTGACGTGCGCGTCGTCGAGCGGGAACGACTTCTTCGGAGCGTAGGGATAATCGCCCATGCTGAGGAATGGAAGCGGCGCCACGTAGTTGCCTTCGGCGGCGTAGAAATCCATATCTTTTTCATAACCGTTGGCGGCGAAGAAATAATCGCGCACCCATCCCTTGGGAAGCGCGGGCAAGTTCGATGGATCGAAGTCTAAGCCGACTTCGTCGCCTGAGCCGAATACCGCCAGCTTGTCGTCGGTTGCGGTTAGCAGTGGCAGCACGTCGCCGTAGCGCGTGTAGGTTCCCGACGGACGCGTGTAGGGCCCGGTAGCGCTAATTTTTCGTAGATATATTGCACGTTGCCCGGAGGCGTGCCCTCGATCTTCAGCGGGTAGCCGTGATAGCTCAAGATCGGCGCGAGCCAGCGGAACTGGCGTCAGGCGCGGACTTTGGGCGTAGTCGTGCTCGTTCTGTTTGGTGCGGTCGATCAGAATGCTGTCCCAGTAGACTTGCAGGTTCGTGGTGATGCGAATCTTCCGCGTGTCCCGGTGGCAGCTTGCCGGTGAGATCGGCGGTCATAGTGCGCGGGCCGCCGGCGGGGAATCCCATGTCGTCGATCACGCGCTTCCACTTCGCGTTTGCGCCTCCGTCATCCCCAACCAGCGCTTCGACGTAGGGAGAAATCGCCTGCACGCCAGCTTGCGACGCGGCATACATACTGTTCGCCGAAAAATACTCCACTTCTCCGTGCATGCAGCAGCCACAGCGGGCCGCCGTGGTAAGCCTCGCCCAGATCGAGCGTGAGGCTGTGCGGCTTGGCGAAGCCTTGAAATTGCGTGAGCGCAAAATCGCCGAAGTAACGGTGCGCCAGCAGATCGGGGAGAACGTTGTGGCCGTGCTCGTCCCACGCTGCCGGCCGGAGGCTTGGCGTCCCGGCTGACGACCACTTTGAACTCCGGATACGGCGGGTTCGAGGCGAAATATTCGTTCGGATAAACCTCGACATCAGCCGGATGATCGACCGCCAGCAGACGCACCTGATCGAGATAGACTGCTTCTTCGAGCGGCTCCATGAAGCGGAAGCTGAGAATCGTCGTTGGTCGTTCGCCGTTGGTCGTTGGCAAAATCTTCTGTGGGTGCCCCATTTTTTCTAGGTTTTGGGAGAAAGCCTGCCCTGAGCTTGTCGAAGGGTGGGGGTTTTGACTTTGACCTCGATCTTCTTTTTTCTCACGAATCATGCCGCGATCGATCTTGATCCATTCGACCGGACGCGGAATGTCTCGCTGGTTGGGGCCAATCCAGTGGCCGACGACGCCTGCTCCCAGCATGTCGGCAACAAACTCATAGCGTTCTCCGTTCCAGACAAACAGTGTCGGGCAAGAGCTACCGCGGCGGTCGATCTCGAGAAAGTTCTGTTGCTTGTCGCCCGCAACCTGGATTTCGTCCTGCAAAACACCGGTCGGCCAAAGCATGCGCACGACGTCGGCTTCTTTGGCGTCGCCCAGGCCGACCACGATGTCGGTGGAATTCTGGCCGAGATATCCGTTCGATCCATAGATTTCAAACTTCTGGCGGTTGCCGCCGGAGAAGACTTCCACTTTCGTGCCGATGGCCGACTTGTTGTCGTTCAGTCCTTTGAGCGAGAGCCGCAGCCAGTGATTCTGATTGCCGCCCAGGTTGCGCAGCAGGACGGCTGGCCCGTGGTTCTGCGTGATGAGCAGGTCGGTGGCGCCGTCGCCGTCGTAGTCGCCGGTGATGATGGCGCGCGGATCTTTGAGCTGAATCTTGTCGAGGCCAACGTCGGCGGTGACATCTTTGAATCCATCGGGGCCGAGATTGCGGAACAGACGCACTTCGCCTTTGCCTTCTTTAGTTTCGCCGACGGCGACGAGATCGACCCAGCCGTCATTGTCGTAGTCGATGGCGGCGACGCCAAAGGCGCGGACCCAGTTCGTCTCTGGAAGTGCGGACTTGCTCGAACGACTTGCCCTGTTTATTTCGCCACAATATCAAAGCGGGCGCGGACGAGTGACTGAACAGCAGATCCATCCATCCATCGTGGTCAAAGTCGAGACTGGAAACGCCAATTGCTGGATGCGGCGGCAGATCGATTTGGGAAACGGCGTTCGGATCCATGGAGAATAGACGCAGATTCGAAAACCCTCCCTCGCGTGGATTTTTGAAAATCATGGGCCCGCCACTCGCTTCCGTCACAGCGATATCGACGGCGCGGTCGTTATTGTAGTCAGTGCCGATTGCGGCCGGGCCGAGTCCCTGCGACATTCCCAAACCAGTCTCAAAAGATCGGTCGGTGAAAGTGCCGTTCCCGTTGTTGCGCCACATTACCGCGGAACGGACTTTGATGGCCGGATAATCCTCATCCCTGTAGCGGAGGAGATAAAGGTCAATGTCGCCGTCATGATCGTAGTCGACGAAAGTTGCCGCGGTCGCGTCTTCAGTAGCGACACCCGCAGCCGCAGTCATGTCTTTGAAAGTTCCGTTTTTCTCGTTGTGCAACAGGATGAGGCGCCTGGCCGTGATGGCCAGATCGGTGGCGCCGTCGTTGTCGTAGTCACCCGCGGTGCAGCCGATCGCGTGCAAGGAAGGGTCGAGTCCTGCTTTGCGCGTCACGTCCTCAAAAACACGGCCATTATTCTGGTACAGTCCAACGCCTCCGTCGGAGCCATTGTCAGCGACAAAAAGATCAAGCCTGCCATCGCCATCAAAGTCGAGGAAACACGCTCCAGGCCCGCCGAATGACAATCTTTGTGCGTCATTCGACGTTCGCTCGGTGGGCAACCCCGCTTCCTTGGTCACATCCACAAACCGCACCTTGATCTGCGCCGGAGCCTTCAAAACCGCCGACGGCGATTCCACCGCGCGCGAGTACTGGCCCTGCTCGCCATAGGCCAGGCTCATGGGGGCGCCGATTTTGTTTTGCGTGATGTACTGGAATTTCTTGAGATGCTCGCGGGCGTGGTCGACGTCTCCGGATTGCTGGTAGGCGCGCGACAATCCGAATACGGCCGAGGCGTGCAGCGGGTTGAGTTGCAGCGCGTGCTGGAAGGCCTCGATAGCCTGCGGAAATTGTTTGGCCTGTACGTAGGCCGTGCCCAGAAAATACCACGTGTCGGCGTCACTTGCGTCGATCTCGATCACGCGCTTGAAGTCGTCGATGGCCACCGGCGCGTCGCCCGTGTTCTTGGCCAGCAAGCCGAGGTTGTACCAGGCGTTGGGATTTTTCGGATCCTGCTTGAGCGCGGCTTCCAGCGCGGCTTTCGCTTCGTCTACTTTCTGCAGGTTTAGAAAAGCGATGGCTTCGTTCAGGCGCGCAACCGCCAGCTTGGGATCGAGTTCTACCGCGTGTTGAAAAGACTTGAGGCCTTTTTCAAAGAGCTGCTGGTTCATGTAGGCGCAGCCCAGATTGTTCTGACGCGCGGCCTCGACGGGATTCGCGGCCTTGAGTTGAGTCTGCGGGGCGCGCGCGAACAGGCCAAATGCGGCCAGGACGATGCCGGCCAGAGCGGCTGAAATTCGGGGAGTCATTCGACTAAGAGTTTAACCACAAAGGGCACCAAGGTGC
Organism: uncultured Acidobacteriaceae bacterium; assembly: GCA_963846245.1. Lineage (GTDB taxonomy): Bacteria > Acidobacteriota > Terriglobia > Terriglobales > Acidobacteriaceae > Sulfotelmatobacter. The sequence goes on from CAWJVI010000004.1 coordinate 962,191, forward strand.
ACGAAGGAAACTCCGCAGCAAATCCCAACGCATTTTCCGCTGCTCCTTTTCGGAACACGTTTTCAAGCAATGGTTGGCCGCCTCCACGCGCCGCATTCGTTTTCCAGCGCGCCGGCGACGGTCAACACTTGTTCTTCTTCCCACGGCCGGCCGACAATCTGCACACCGATGGGTAAGCCTTCAGGCGAGCGCCCTGCCGGGACCACTGCAGCGGGATTGCCGAGCGGGTTGAACCATTCCGTGTAGCTCCAGGCGTCGAGATAGTTCACTGTTTTGCCGTCGATCTGCCAGCTGCGTTCGCCATGGCGAAACGCGGGGATGGCCGCGGCTGGACAAATAAGTATCGGATACTTTCGCATCTGTACGAGGAACTCGGCGCGGAGCGTGTCGCGGCGAATCCAGGCGTTGAGAAGTGTTTCTGCGGTTAGAGGTGGCTCGGCGGCGGACATTTCCAGGAATTGCTTCAGAATTGGACTGAGATCATGCTCCCGGCCGTGAAACATAGGACGGAGGAGCATTCCTCCAGCCACGACGAAGAATTTCGTCCACAGTTCGCGAGCTTCCTCGAGGCCTGCAGGGCGAAATGGTTCCACATGAAATCCCGCGCGCCGCAAGGCGTCTGCGGCTGTGCGTACGGCGGCACGGGTTTCCGGTGTGACGGGTGTGCGGCCGTCGTCTTCGAAATATCCCACTTTTAGTTTTCTTGCTTCTTCATCGACTCGGCCAGCGCAGCGGCACGGGAGCGGCGCAGGTATCGCCATCGTCGGGGCCTTGCATCACTTCGAACAACAGTTTCAGATCGGCAACGGTTCGCGCCATGGGACCGACCACGCCGATCAGCGCAAACGGGCCACTGGACTCAGGATAATGACCGGTAGAAGGAATTCTTCCGGGCGTGGGCTTCAGCCCGCAGATGCCGCTGAAATGCGCGGGCACGCGAATGGATCCGCCGCCGTCGCTGCCTACTCCGCCCGCTGACATCCCTGCGGCGATGGCCGCGGCCTCGCCACCACTCGACCCGCCGGGCGTGCGCTCGAGGTCCCACGGGTTGTTGGTGCGGCCGTAGAGCAGGTTGTCGGTTTCCCACGCCATCAAAAGCTCCGGCGTATTGGTTACGCCCAGTACAATCGCGCCGGCATTTTTCAGGCGGGCGACGAGCGGCGCATCGTGCGTGGCGGCGAAACCGGTACGCAGACGGGTTCCCGATTCGCAGCGCAGATCGGCAACTTCCAGCGAACTCTTGATGCTGATGGGAACGCCGTGCAGCGGGCCGAGCGTGCTGCCGGAGGTTTTACGCTGAGACACGGCAGATTCCGCTGCCAGGGCCTCGAGGCGGACGCGTGTAGCGTCGACATGAACAAATGCATTCAGCTTCGGATTCAGTTGCTCGATCTTCGCGAGATGAGCCTCGGCGAGTTCGACCGGAGAAATATCCCTCTTGCGGATGCGCTCCGCCATGGCGGCCGCGGAAAGAAAAGTCAGTTCGCGGATGGCGTCTTCGCTCATTGAATCCTTGCCACCATGGCACGATCCAGCATCTTCTTTTCTTCGGCAGTCAGGGGGCGATAGTCGCCCTTCGCCAGCTTCCCCAACTGCAGCGGCCCGATGGCTACGCGCACCAGTCGGAGCACGTCGATTCCCAGTGCGTGCAGCATGCGCCGAATCTGGCGATTCTTCCCTTCGGTCAACACGATTTCGAGCCAGCAATTTTTTTGGCCTGAGCGCAGCAGGCGGACTTCGCTCGCGCGCATGGTTCCGCCGTCCTCGGACTTCTGGCCGGAACTCGCGCCAGAATTCCCTGCGACCTTCACACCGGCAGTCAACGCAGCAATTAACGCTTCGTCCGCCACTCTCGCGATCTGCACGTGATAGGTCTTGGGCAGGTGAGTTTCCGGCGCGGCCACCCGGGCGCCCCATTCTGAATCGTTGGTCAGCAGGAGCAGGCCTTCACTGGCTTTATCCAGGCGTCCTGCGGGAGCAACCCATGCCGGGTTGCCGCGTGCCGCATTAAGCCGCGGCGACGCTTCATCCGACGAATTCACGCCTTCCGCGGCGGAACCTGATTTCTCGAGAAGCGAATACACCGTCTCGCGGCCTTTCTCGTCGGCGGCGGTGGTGACCAGGCCGCGCGGCTTGTTCATCATGAGATAAATCTTGTCGCCAGCGTCAATCGGACGATCATCCACTAAGATGCGGTCCCGCGTCAGGTGGACCGGCGTCTCGGGATCGAATCGAACACCTTCGTTCAGACGAACGCGGCCGTCACGAATCAACTCCGCCGCCTGCGAGCGCGAGCAATAGCCCAGTTTCGAGAGGGCACGAGCCAGGCCGATCCGCCGCAAAGCTTTCTTGCTTGATCCCACGGGAATCACCGATTCATGCTAACTGAAGTTGGAACGACGAACCACGTCGGACCGGCCTGACATCCGCGCGCCGAGGTCTTCCTGTGCGCAACCCAACCCAATCCGTGCACAATCGAGCCGTGCACAATCGGGCGGCACTTGGTAGGATGTTCATCGCCCTGTCGATTAAGGAGTGCCCGTGGCTCACCAGCATCCTCCGCGCTTTTTGAGAATTGTGGACGACGCGAAGACGCGCATCCGCGAAACCAACATCGGCGAAGTCAAGGCCAGGATGGATCGCGGCGAAAAGCTTCTGCTCGTCGATGTGCGCGAAGAGAGCGAGTTCGCCAAAGATCATCTGCCGGGCGCCATTCATCTTGGCAAGGGCATCATCGAACGCGACATTGAAGCGCGCGTGCCTGCGCTCGATACCGAACTGGTTCTTTATTGTGGCGGCGGCTTCCGGTCGGCGCTGGCTGCGGACAATCTGCAGAAGATGGGCTACACCAACGTGATCTCCATGGACGGGGGCATCCGAGACTGGCGGGAAAAGGGATATCCGCTGACGAAGGAGTGAACCAGTTCTCAGTTCTCAGTTCTCAGTTCTCAGTTCTCAGTTATGAACGCTCGCATCTTCTTCTGGTCGCTCACGTCGGCACTCGCCGGATTTCTCTTCGGTTTCGACACGGTCGTGATTTCCGGCGCCGAAAAAACAATTCAGGCGCTTTGGGGCCTGAGTCCGGGGCTACACGGCATCGCGATGGCCTCGGCGCTTTACGGCACCGTGGTTGGTTCCCTGCTCGGGGGCTGGCCCGCGGACAAATTCGGACGCAAGGCTACGCTGCTGTGGATCGGCGTTCTTTATTTCGTCGGGGCCGTAGGCTCGGGTTTGGCGCCCAACGTTGCCACGTTCATCGCCGCTCGCGTCATCGGCGGGTTGGGCATCGGCATCTCAACCGTGGTTGCTCCCATGTACATTTCCGAGATCGCACCGCCGAAGTATCGCGGCCGTCTGGCCGGCATGTTCCAGTTCAACATTGTTTTCGGCATCCTGATCGCTTTCGTCTCGAACGCGCTGCTTGCCGGCATCGGCGAAAATGCCTGGCGCTGGATGCTGGGCGTGGCTGCGTTTCCGTCGTTGCTCTACGCTTTATTCTGCTTCGGCTTTCCCGAGAGTCCACGGTGGCTGTTAAGCAGGAAGGGTGACCGCGAGGCCGCTCTCGAAGTGCTGCAGCGAATTGAGCCTACCGCTGCGAAAACTGAAATCGCAGCCGAAGCGGATGCCATTATCGCTGCGTCCACAGAGCAAGTATCGTCGGGACATTTCTGGACGAGACGTCTTCAGAAACCAATTCTGCTGGCCATCCTGATTGCCTTCTTCAACCAACTCTCCGGCATCAACGCGATTCTGTATTTCGCCCCGCGTATCTTTGAGCTCACCGGACTTGGCGCCAAAGCCGCGCTGCTGCAATCCATCGGGATCGGCGTCACCAATCTGGTTTTCACGTTTGTCGGTCTGTGGCTGATTGACCGACTGGGCCGCCGAACGCTTCTTTATATTGGCTCGTTCGGTTACATCGCGTCACTGGGACTGGTCGCCTGGGCATTCTTTACGCAACATTTCTCTATCGTACCGGTTTGCATTTTCGCGTTCATTGCTGCCCACGCAGTTGGCCAGGGAGCCGTGATCTGGGTTTTCATCTCCGAGATATTTCCCAACCGTCATCGCGCGGAAGGACAAACATTGGGCAGCTTCACACACTGGATTTTCGCTGCCCTGCTCACAACTTTTTTCCCGAGGATGGTTACCGCCTTCCCGCCCGGCTACGTTTTTTCTTTTTTCGCCGGCATGATGGTTCTCCAACTTATCTGGGTGAAGACGATGGTTCCGGAGACGAAGGGTGTGCCGCTGGAGCAGATCCAGAGACAATTGGGCATCGAATAGGATCGAGATCTCTGGCGATCTTTCCTACTTGGTCTGCGCCGGTTCCTGATAAAGGCCAATCACGTTTCCCGCGGGGTCGCCGAACCTCGCCGTAATTTCCGGCGCGTCCACGCCGATTGACTGCACGATCTCGCCTCCATTTGCGACGACCGTGTCTAAGGTCGCGGCCACGCTGTCCACCATGATGTAGAGCACGAGCCCCGGACTCTGAGGAGGCCGGCCAAGAACCCACGCGCCGCTGACTTCTCCGGTGCTGTCGTCAAACGCAGTCGCGCCATCTCCGCGCCGGCGAATGTTCCAGCCGAACACTTGCTTGTAGAAAGCCGCGGAAAGAGCGATGTCCGACGCGGGAATTTCCACGTAGCAAATCTTGCCATTCGCAATAGTCGGACCCATGAGTTACTCCTTTCGATGCCGCGATGGTAGCTCGACACGTTCAGAGAAATCTTGTTTCTCAGTGCAACTCGGGCAGCGCCACTTTCTGCTGAATGCCTGCGCCCTCGACAATCGTGTAGATAAAATCCGCCGCGACATCGCGCAAGATTTCAGTTTCGCCATTCGGCCAGCGAATGCTCACTTCCTGCATCTTCGCATTGGCTGCCAGCCCAAAATGCAATCGCAAATCGTTCTGCGAAATGTAACTGGCGCCGCCGCGCACTTCATCGAACTGCACCAGCGTCCCTGCTTTCACGGTCACCCGCGCACCAATCGCCGCTTTGTTGCTCTTGGCTCCAATCAGCTTGAACAGAACACGGTGATTCGAGCTGTTGTTTCGGTTCATCAACAGTGACGGCGGCGCCCCCGCGTTGAGCACCACAATGTCCACGTTGCCGCCGTTGTTGATATCCCCAAAAGCCGCGCCCCGCCTCGATTGCGGTGGCATCTGGGCTAATGCTGAAGATACATCTTCAAACGTCCCATCACGATGGTTGCGAAACAAGTTCATCGGCTGGCGGTAATGCGTGCCGTCGGGAATTGTATCTACTTGCGGATAGACGTGGCCGTTGGCCACGAAAAGATCGAGCCAGCCGTCGTTATCCATGTCGAAAAATGACGTCCCCCAACTCACATACGGATAAGTCGGTTTCATCACCTTGGCCCGAACGCTGACGTCCGCAAAACTGTCGTTCCCCAGATTGTGATAGAGCACGGAACCTTGCTCCACAAAATTGGTGACGAACATGGAGAGGCGGCCTTCGTGCAAATAATCCCCCCAGGTCACGCCCATGGAGCCTTGCTGCATGCCGTCCCCGCTCAGGGCAACTCCCGAAAGCAATCCAATATCTTCGAAGGTGCCATCGTGTTTATTTTTGTAGAGAAAGTTCGGCCCGGCATCGTTGGCCACGTAGAGATCGGGCCAGCCGTCATTGTTGTAGTCTCCCCAGGTCGCGCCCAGTCCGTAGTAATGATGCGGATCATCGACTCCCGCTTTTTTTGAAACTTCCTCGAAGGTTCCGTCGCCCTTGTTGTGAAAAAGCAAATCGGATTCGCCCGGCAGACCCCACGGGCCGCACTGCACCAGCACGCCCTTGAATCGGCAGAACCGAGGATCGTTGCCGAACTCCGGCAGTTTGTCGACTTCGACGTGCACGTAGCGCGAGACGAATAAATCTACGTGGCCGTCGCGATCGTAATCGGCCCACGCCGCGCCTGTGCTGAAGCCACCGCCGCGCACTCCGGCTTTTTCGGTTACGTCCTCAAACTTGCAGTTGCCCAGGTTGTGATACAGCACGTTGCCACCAAATCCGGTGACATAAATATCGTCGAGGCCGTCGTTATCGTAATCGGCCACGGCCACGCCCATGCCCCAACCTTTGCGAGTAAGACCAGCGGCTTGGGTGATGTCGGTAAACTTGGGATCATTCTTAGCGGAATCATTCTTAGTGGGATCACTCGCGTTCGAATCCGCATCCTGGTGGTAGAGCGTAACCATCAGATCGCCGCCCTGCTTGTAGCGTTCGACCGTGGATCCGTTCACCGTGATGATGTCGAGCTTGCCGTCGTTATCGCAATCGATAAGGCCCACGCCGCCGCTCATGGATTCAACAATGTACTTCTTGTCGGCCGAAGAAATGTGCGGGACGGTGAGACCGGCTTTCTGGGCGATGTCCTCGAATCGCGGAACGACAGATGACGCGGGAGTTGGTGCCGGAGGAGGTTTGGGAGAAGCATTCTGCGCCGGCGAGAACGGCGCCAGCAACAGCACAATCCAAAAGCCCCACCGAGTTCGCATAGTGAAGAGGATTTATAAATTATAGCGGAGGTTGCGCTCGGAGCTTTAAAACATCGGGGCTTTAAGGCATCGATGGGACGATTCGCAAGCGACTGGGCCCCTGAGCGGACGCGGACAGCGGAGTCAAGCCTCGCGAATAAACAGCAGCACCGGCTTTCCTTTGTAGGTGGCGGGCTGCGGGTCCCGGTATCCGCATTTCGCTGCGACGCGGATGGATGCAAGATTCTCAGGAGCGATGATGCACGCGGTCCGCGCCGACTCAAAGTGCGCATCCCCCCACGCGACGGCTGCGGGCACGGCTTCGCTGGCATAGCCCTTGCCGTGTGCCGGCGAGGCCAGGACCCAGCCGATTTCCGGCGTGCCTTTGAGCGGTGGCTGCAGGTCGCGTTTATAGTCGGCGAATCCGATTTCTCCGATGAAATTGCCGGTCGCTTTCTCTTCGACTACCCAATAACCAAAGCCCAGCAATTGCCAGTGGCCGGCGTAGCGCAGAAACTTTGTCCAGGATTCCTCTTCGGTAAGGGGCTTGCCGCCGATATAGCGGGTCACCGCGGGGTCGGCCCACATCGCGGCGCAGTACATGAAATCGTCGAGGCGATGTGCACGGAGTTTGAGCCGCCGAGTTTCGAGGATGGGAACGTCTGCGGTTGGAGCGAGTGGGGCGGGCATTCGAGCAGTTTACGGATGTGTGTGGGCGGCAGCAAACTGAGGGTTCCTCGTCATCCTGAGGTCCGCGTTGTTTGCGGGCCGAAGGAATCTGTGTACTCGCAGGCATCCAGGCGCCGCCGGCAAGTTGCACGCGTTCCTTCGCTTTGCTCGGGATGACCGCCGGCGGGTGACAGTCGGACAGAGAGATATTTCTCGTTAACTCTTGCCAACCACGAATTTCGGCTCCAGCCCCTCGTACACTTCTTCGGCGCGGCGCAGCGCTGCCTGCACGTTGTCGCAGATATTTTCTTTTCCAACGACTTCGGCGAACTCGCCTTGATGGATTAATTGTGCGGGCTGTTCTCGGGCGCCGCAGAGGATCAGCGTGCGCTTGCTGGTGTGCAGGGTCTTGGCGACTTCTTCCAGGGCGAAGAGTCCGGTGGCATCGAGGGCGGTCATGTTGCGCAGGCGCAGAATCACGACCGGAGGCAGCTTTTGCAGGTTTTCGGTGACCACGGAAATTTTGTCGGTGGCACCGAACAGGAACGGGCCATGGATGCGGAAGATGGTGGCGTAGTAGGGGATGTCTTTGTCCTGAAGGATGTGCATGCGTCCATCTTCGACGTAATCGTCGGTGACTTGCGAAACGGTGGTGGTGGCGGCAACGCGGCTGATGAAAAGCAAAGCGGCGAGAATCATCCCGGCTTCGACGGCGACGGTGAGATCGGCGAAAACGGTGAGCGCGAAGGTCACCAGCCAGATGCTGATGTCGGTTTTCGTGAGCTTGAGCAGTTGCGGAATCTCGCGCCACTCCCCCATGTTGTAGGCAACGACCATCAGGATCCCTGCGAGAGCACACATGGGAACATAGCTGACCAAAGGCGCCGCAAACAGAATGATGCACAGCAGTGTGAGTGCGTGAATCATGCCGGCGACCGGCGACTGCGCACCAGCGCGGATGTTAGTCGCGGTGCGGGCGATGGCTCCGGTCGCAGGCAGTCCTCCGAACAAAGGGGAAACAATGTTGGCTACTCCCTGGCCGATCAGCTCGACGTTCGGGTTGTGGTGGTCGTTGCTCATGCGGTCGGAGACCACGGCCGACATGAGGGATTCGATCGCGCCCAGCATGGCGACGGTGAAGGCTGGGCCCAATAGTCCGTGGATGAGGTCGATCCGAAACTTGGGGATTACGAGGTGCGGCAGGCCGCTGGGGATTCCGTTGAAGCGGGTGCCGATGGTCTCCACGGGCAGCTTGAAGAAATAAACGGCGGAGGTTGCTAACGCGAAGGCAACGATCGGTCCAGGAATGCGCGGGGAAAGAACGCGGCAGATGATCAGCACCAGAACCGTGAACGCGGCCAGCGCGGTGGCTTCGTAAGAGATCGTATGGAAACTCCGGGCAAGCGCTTCCATGCGAAGGGAAAACACGCCGGGGACTTTGTCGAGATGCAGCCCGAAAAAATCTTTAATCTGCGTGCTGGCGATGAGAACCGCGATGCCGTTGGTGAATCCGATGACGACCGGCCGCGGAATGAACTTTACGCCGGTGCCGAGGCCGGTGGCGCCCATGATGACGAGCAGGATTCCGGCCATGATGGTGACCATGAAAAGTCCGTCGACGCCGTGAGCGGCGACGATGCCGGCGATCACTACGACGAATGCGCCGGTCGGTCCGCCGATTTGAGTTTTGGATCCGCCGAGCAGGGAGATGAGAAAGCCGGTCACGATCGCGCAGTAAATACCGGCCTGCGGCGTCAGGCCCGAGGCAATGGAAAATGCCATGGCCAGCGGAAGTGCAACCAGGCCAACGGTGACTCCGGCGATCAGGTCAAGCAGAAATTTGTGGCGATCATAGTCGCGCAGACAGATGACAGACTTAGGAAGCCAATTGTCGCTGAGGAAAGCACGCGCCACTATTACATTATGCGGCTGGGGACGGGTTTTTGGGAAAAAGGGCGAGCGTGGGGGAGGCAAATGAAAGAACCGGTCTATTCGAACCCCTATAATGACACTTGGCTCTAAGCTGAGAGCCGAGAGCTGGCGGCTGAAAGCTTCCCCATGCGCTTTGAACTTTTCATCGCGAGACGCTACCTGCGCGCCAAACGGCGGCAGGCGTTCATCGGCATCATCACCGGCATTTCGGTCGTCGGGGTGGCCGCGGGCGTCGCATCGCTGGTAGTGGCTCTCGCGATCAATAACGGCTTCCGGCAGGATTTGCAACAGCGGCTGCTGGGGTCGACTTCGCATATCAGCTTGCTGCGCAGTTGCGGATGACGGCATCAAGGATTGGCCTGCGCTGATGGACCGGCTGTCGAATCAGCCACACGTGGTGGCGGCGGCTCCGGCGATTTTTGAGCAGGTTTTGATTTCGCGGGGACCGCGGGCGCGCGGGGCCGTGCTCAAGGGGATGATTCCGAAGTACGAGCGGCAGGTGGGGGATTTGTTGAGTTCAGTGAAGCAGGGGTCGGCGGCGGCGCTGGATGAGAGCGCCGGCAGGCGGCGGACTCTTCGGGCCAGACGGACTCTTCTGAGATGGAAAACCGCGCGGCCGAGGCGCCCGCGGCCACACGAAGCGCCGCTGGGCAAGCGAAGTCAACAGCAAAGTCGCAAACTGCGTCTGACGATTCGTCTCCCGACGACTTGGCGGGGGTGCAGGCGCGCGTTGCGGCGATGCCTCCTATCGTTCTGGGTAAGGATATGGCGGAGAGCCTGGGGGCGACGGTCGGATCTGTGGTGCTCGTGACCAGCCCGCAGGGAGAACTTACGCCCTTTGGTATGGTCCCGAAATACAACCGATTCCGCGTGGTGGGAATCTTTAACTCCGGATTCTTTGACTACGATTCGTCGTGGGCGTTTGCGCGGCTTGCGGACGCGCAGCAGTTGTTCGGGTTGGGCGATCTGATCTCGGTGATCGAGTTCAAGGTGGACGACATCTATAAAGCGGACAAGATCGCCAGCGACCTGAAGATGCGGCCGGTAAGGGTTTTATGGCCACCAACTGGATGGAGCAAAACAAGGCGCTGTTTCACGCTCTGCGGCTGGAGCGGCTGGTCACGTTCATCACCATCGGCCTGATCGTGTTCGTAGCGGCGCTCAACATTTTGATTTCTCTGATCATGATGGTGATGGAAAAGACGAAAGACATTGCCGTGTTCATGTCGATGGGAACGCGGCAGGCGCAGGTGCGAAACGTGTTCATTGCGCAGGGGATGCTGATTGGCGTGATCGGAACGGCGATCGGGCTGGTGCTCGGATACGCCATCTCCTATGCGGGCGGACATTACCATGTCATTTCTTTGTCCCCGGAGGTGTATTCGATTGATTATGTGCCGTTTGCGCCCCGGCTGATGGATGGCGTGATCGTGGCCATTGTGGCGGTAGGGATTTCGTTTGTGGCACGCTGTATCCTTCGTGGTCGGCGTCGCGGATATTGCCGGCGGAGGCGTTGCGGTATGAGTAGCAGGGGTCAGGGGCTAGCGATCAGGGATTAGTGATTGCGTGGCTCGGAAACGATCGACGGCGGCTTCGCACTACTGTTAGCTGACGGCGAGTTGGACCAGTGGTGACTGGCGGTTGGACCGAGCAATTCGAACGCCAACTGGAACGAAAGAGACACAAAGTGCATCTAAGTAAACAGCCGAGAGCATCGCGCTGAATCAGACTCATGTTGCGGGTGGAAGGATTGAAGAAAGTGTTCCGGTCCGGTGAATCGGACCTGGTGCTCTTTGAAAATCTATCGTTTGCGGTAAAGCGTGGCGAGATGCTGGCGATTGTGGGCGAGTCGGGAGCGGGCAAGAGTACCTTGTTGCACATCCTGAGCGCTCTTGATCGGGCTTCGGCAGGTGACGTATACTGCGCCCACTTGAAATTAAATTCGTTATCGCAGGACGCAGCCGCGGAATTTCGCAATCGCGAGACCGGCTTCGTCTGGCAGTTTCACTATCTGCTGCCGGAGTTTACGGCGGCGGAGAACGTCGCCATGCCGTTGCTGTTGCGGGGACAGACTTGGCAACAGGCGGAGCCGGAAGCTGTGCGCTGGCTGCGCGAGGTGGGACTGGAGCAGCGCGGGCATCACCGTTCGGGCGAGCTTTCCGGCGGGGAGCAGCAACGCGTGGCTCTGGCCCGGGCGCTCATCACGGGCCCAAAGTTGTTGCTGGCGGATGAGCCCACCGGGGACCTGGACGTGCAGACGGCGGAATCGGTTTTCGCATTGATTGCCCGACTCCATCGCGAGCACCAGCTTACCTCCCTCATCGCTACGCATAATTTGTCGTTTGCACGCCGGTGCCATCGCGTGTTGCGGCTGGGGCGGGGCAGTGTGGAGGAGATTGCACCGGAATCGTTGCCGGCATGAGCGCGGAAGTGAGATGGACGAATGCAGATCAGAGAGCAGAATTAGAGATAAGTGCAGATTACCAGAGAATGCCCGAAAGAGCCTCGGGCAGGTTCCTTCGGTAACGTGATGAAAGATTTGAAGGAACGATTCGGAGCTTGGGTTTGGTGGTCTTTTGACTTGCATAATGACGATAATAGAGGTAACGGGAGCAGGCTGAGGATTACGATGAATGGTTCGAAACAGGGTTGCGGTAGAATCAGGGTCGAGGCAGGTCGAGCGGATGAACACTTTCTCGGCCGGAAGGTTCAGGGGGAAGGGCATTATGTTTGAACGTTATACGGAGAAAGCCAGGCGCGTAATTTTTTTTGCGCGCTACGAAGCCAGCCAGTTCGGGTCTCCTTACATCGAGACCGAGCACCTGCTTCTGGGGCTCCTGCGCGAAGACAAGGCCCTGACCAACCGGTTTCTGCGGTCGCATGCCTCGGTGGAATCGATCCGCAAGCAGATCGAAGGGCACACCACGATCCGGGAGAAAGTTTCGACCTCGGTGGATCTGCCGCTGAGCAATGAGTGCAAGCGCGTGCTCGCTTATGCCGCGGAAGAAGCCGAGCGGCTTTCGCACCGGCATATCGGGACGGAACATCTGCTGCTGGGACTGCTGCGGGAAGAAAAATGTTTTGCCGCGGAGATTCTGCACGAGCGTGGCTTGCGGCTTTCGACCATTCGCGAAGAGTTGGCGCGCAGCAGCCAGGAAAAAGCGCAGCCGCAACGGCAGCGTGAGTCTTCTTTGTTGAGCGAATTTTCCCGCGATCTTACGCAGTCGGCCATGGACAACCAGCTCGATCCGCTGGTGGGACGGGACGGCGAAGTGGACCGCGTGATCCAGATTCTCTGCCGCCGCACCAAGAACAATCCGGTGCTGATCGGCGAGCCGGGCGTGGGCAAGACGGCGATTGTCGAAGGGCTGGCGCAGCGCATTGCCGATGGCGAGGTTCCATCATTTCTTGCCGACAAGCGCATTCTCGCTCTTGACCTTTCGCTGATCGTCGCGGGCACAAAATATCGCGGGCAATTTGAAGAGCGGCTGAAGACCATCATGAAAGAACTGATGGAGTCGCAGAACTCCATCATTTTTATTGACGAGCTGCACACACTCGTTGGGCGCGGGATCGGCGGAAGGGTCGCTCGATGCGGCCAATATTCTGAAGCCGGCGTTGTCGCGCGGCGAGATTCAGTGCATCGGCGCGACGACTCCGGGGGAATATCGCAAGTCGATTGAGAAAGACCGATCGCTGGAACGGCGATTCCAGGCGGTGAAAGTTCCTCCGCCGAACGAGGCCGATGCGACCAAGATTTTGTTCGGCATCAAGGACCGCTACGAAAAGTTCCACGCGGTCACCTACACCGACGAAGCGATCAACTTCGCGGTGTCGCATTCGAACCGCTATATTCCGGACCGTTTCCTGCCGGACAAGGCGATCGACCTGGTCGATGAAGCCGGCGCGCGCGTGAAGCTGCGCCAGACTTCCCTGCCCGAAGAAATCACCGAGGTACAGAAGCGCATCAAGTTCATCGTTCATCGCATGGAAAACGCGATTGCGAACCATGAGTTCGAGAAGGCCCGCTTCTACTCCGACGAGGAACGCAAGGAGCGCGAGAATCTGCGCGCGCTGCGCGAGAAATATCACCTCGATGAATCTTCCACCGGCGTTGTCGGCCGCGAGGACATTGAAGACGTGGTCTCGCGCTGGACCGGCGTTCCCAGTCACCTCGATCAAGGAAGAAGAAACGCAGAAGCTGCTGCGCATCGAAGAAGAGCTGCATAAGCGCATCATCTCGCAGGATAAATCGATCAGCGCGCTGGCTCGGGCGATCCGGCGTTCGCGCGCGGGATTGAAAAATCCGAACCGGCCAATTGGCTCGTTCTTGTTCCTGGGACCGACTGGTGTCGGCAAAACAGAAGTCGCGCGCACGCTGGCGCAATTCATGTTCGGCACGGAGAAAGCGCTGGTCCGCTTCGACATGTCGGAATTCATGGAGAAGCATTCGGTCTCGAAGCTGATCGGCTCGCCTCCGGGATATGTCGGCTACGAAGAAGGTGGTCAGCTGACCGAGCGCGTGAAGCGCGCGCCCTACTCCGTGGTGCTGCTCGACGAAATCGAGAAGGCGCATCCGGACGTGTTCAACATCCTGTTGCAGGTGTTTGAAGACGGACAGTTGACCGACGGCCTGGGCAACACGGTCGATTTCAAGAACGTGATTCATCATCATGACCTCGAACATCGGCGCCCGGCACTTGCAGAAGCGCGAGGGACTGGGCTTCCAGTCGAGCAAGGAAGACATGGTCTCGGAAAAGGTGGAGGAACTGGTTAAGGGCGAGGTCAAGCGCACGTTCAATCCCGAGTTCCTGAACCGGCTGGACGAAATCATTCTGTTCAACGCTCTGAGCGAGACCGACCTGATCCAGATTCTGGAGCTCATGGTCAACCAGCTCAACCAGAACCTGGCGCAGAAGTCGATCACGGTCACGGTTGCGGACGAGGCCAAGAAATGGATTCTCAACCAGACGCTCACCGATCGCACCTACGGTGCGCGTCCGCTGCGGCGCGCGTTGCAGAAGTACATTGAAGACCCGCTGTCGGAGGCGCTGATTCAGGGCACGATTACGACGCGTCCGGCATTCATTGAGGTCTTTCTCGAGGACAACAAGCTGTTCTACCGGCCGGTGGATGCGGAAAAGACCGAGGGCGTGCTGCTGTATTCGAATTAGTTCTCGGTTCTCAGTTCTCAGTTCTCAGAAAAGGCCGTCAGCGCAAGCTGGCGGCCTTTGTTTTTGCGCCCGAACCTTGAGCACCTTCACCGTCATCAAATGCTCAAGACAGGCGGATCGAACGGCCGTTCTCGGATCGGCCGCCAGCGGTCTTTAGTCTTTCATCTTTCATTTTTGGAGAAACTTTATGAAAAACAGGTTTGAAGGGAAATCGGTCGTGATCACGGGCGGCAACAGCGGGATCGGTTTGGCCACCGCGAAAATGTTCCATGAGGAAGGCGCGAAAGTCGCGATCTCAGGCCGCGACCAGAAAACGCTCGATGAGGCCGTGAAAACAATCGGAGCAGATACGCTGGCGGTCAAGGCGGATGTTTCTAAATTGGCGGACATCGATAAGTTCTTCGCCCAGATCGCCGCGAAGTTCGGCAAGATCGACGCGCTGTTCGCCAATGCCGGCGTCGCCAAGTTTGCACCCGCGGCAGACAGCAGCGAGCAGATGTTCGACGAACAGTTCGATATCAACGTCAAAGGCTTATATTTCACACTGCAGAAGGCGCTTCCCTTGCTCAACGACAATGCCGGAATCGTTTTGAATTCCTCCGTGGTGAATTCTAAGGGCAGTCCCGGAACCAGCGTCTATGCGGCCACCAAGGCGGCCGTGCGTTCGCTTGCCCGCACATTCGCGGCTGAACTGGTAGATCGGAATATTCGCGTGAACGTGGTCAGCCCGGGACCGATCTACACTCCGATTCTAGGAAAGTCCGGGATGCCGCAAGCGGGCGTCGATGCATTCGAGGAGGGAGTCAAGGCCCGCGTTCCCATGAAGCGGCTCGGCACTCCCGAGGAAGTGGCGCATGCGGTTCTGTTCCTCGCCAGCACTGAAGCGTCTTACATCACTGGAGTCGACCTGAATGTGGATGGCGGCTTCGGCCAGATTTAATATTGGCCAGCCGCGAAGGTAGAGCGAGTGCTGAAACGAATCCGCAAGCGGCAAGTAAATAAAGCTTTTGGAGTGATGATGACGAAAATCAATATCGCCGAAAAATTCGCGAGGATTTCCGAATACTGGAAGCCCTACATCGCCGCGGAGCTCAACGGGCAGCACGTGAAGTTTGACAAGCTCAAGGGTGAATTCGTGTTTCATCATCATGAGCACGAAGACGAATTGTTTCTGGTGGTGAAAGGCCGGTTTCGCATGGAGTTTCGCGACGCCGATTTGCGCGAACGGCACGAGTGGATCGAAGAAGGCGAATTCATCGTGGTGCCGCGCGGAGTGGAGCATCGTCCCGTAGCGCCGGAGGAGTGCTGGATTCTGCTGTTTGAGCCGGCTTCCACGCTGAATACCGGAAATGTCGTGAACGAACGCACGCTACCGCAGCTCGAGCGGGTATAAGATTAGAGTGTGCTGGTGCCAGACGTAGCAAGCTACGTCTCTACGGGCCACGTTGAAAATTATGGAACTTACTGTTTACTCCTCTGCCTCGTGTCCAGATTGCCGCGAAGCCAAGCGCTTTCTGGCCAAGCACAACATTGCTTACAAAGAAATCGACGTTGCCACCACGCCGGGCGCGATCGACGAAATCGTGAAGCACACCGGCAAACAAGCCATTCCGCAGTTTGTAATTGATGGCGAGTGGGTGCAGCCGTACCGCGCGGGCAAGGGATTTCTCTACGAGCAAATGGCAAAGCGGCTGGGCGTGAAGAACGACTAGCACGCACCAATCGACAGCCGGGCGCCAGGAAAGCCTTACTTCCCTTCTCTCCGGATCGTCAAATCCAGCTTCATGCCTTAGAATTCCTCTGCGTCTCAGACTGTCTTGAATCAAACCGTCATAAAAAGGAAACGTCATGGTACGAGTGGGATTGATCGGCTTTGGATTGGCGGGGCAGGCGTTCCACGCGCCGGTGATCGAGGGCGTAGCCGGCATGGAGCTGGCTTGCATTCTCGAGCGCCACGGATCGCTGGCGCGGGAACAATATCCGCAGGCTCGCGTGGCGCGAACGCTCGAGGAATTGCTTTCCGACGAGAGCATTCGCCTGGTCGTGGTGGCGACTCCCAACGATTCGCATTTCGATCTGGCCAAGGCCTGCCTGCTGGCGGGGCGCGACGTGGTCGTCGACAAGCCCTTTGCGCCGACGATGAAAGAATCCGAGGAACTGGTGAGGCTGGCGGCGGAGCGCGGGCGACTGATTACCGTTTATCACGACCGCCGGTATGACGGAGATTTTCACACCGTGCAGAAACTCGTGGCCTCGGGAGCGCTGGGCGAGGTGGTGGAGTTCGAGTCGCGCTTCGACCGGTTTCGTTTGGAAACCAAGCCCGGCGCGTGGCGCGAGCGCGCGGACCAGCCGGGCGCCGGAGTGCTGTTCGACCTGGGCCCGCACTTGATCGATCAGGCGCTAATTTTATTCGGAGAGCCGCAGGCCGTGACAGGCTGGGCGATTCGCCAGCGGCCAACTTCGGTAGTGGATGATGCGTTCGATGTGTTCCTGGAATATCCACGGACGCGTGCCCTGCTGCGCGGGCGCGTTATTGCGTTCGCTCCCACTGCGCATTACCTGCTTCATGGAACGAAGGGAACGTTCGTGAAATATGGGATGGATCCGCAGGAAGAGCCGTTGCGCCTCGGAAAATTTCCCAAAGGCAAAGACTGGGGACCGGACTGGGGCGTCGATCCGGAAGAACTCTGGGGAACTCTCAGCGTGGTCGGAGCGCCCAGCCGGCGCGTGAAGACCGAGCGCGGCGACTATCGCAACTTCTACGCCAACGTGCGCGACGCGATCGAGAAAGGCGTCCCGCTGGAAGTAACGCCGCAGCAGTCGCTGCAGGCGATGCGCGCCGTTCTGCTGGCGCACAAGAGCAGCCGCGAAAAAAGAACCGTGCGATGGGATGAAGCCGTCGAGTAAGGTCTGCTCTTAGTCCTGGGTGTGACCGGCGTAGTATCCAGCGCGCGCCTGAATCTTGTAGCCTTGTTTGCTTTTGATCTCGAGCTTGCGATAGCTGCCGTCAAGCTTGGTGTTGTCGGGAGTGTAGCCGATGTTGTACTGGCTGCGCAGTTCGGCGGCGATCTGGTCGAACGCATCTCTCAGCTTTTGGAAGTTGTTCCCGACATTGATCAGCCGGCCCCCGGTTTGCTCGGTGAGCTTTTTCATTTCGCCTTCGCCGCTGTAACCCATGCCAGCCGAGCCGTAGAACCCGCGGTCCGCGCACAGCAGCACGTAGACAATGGAATCCGATTTCTGCGCGGCTTCAATGGCACCCTTGATGGTGAGCTGGCTGCCTTGATCTTCGCCATCGGTGAGCAGGATCATCGCTTTGCGCCCAGTCTCTTTGGCCAGCATGTCGTGGCCGGAGAGGTAGACCGCATCATAGAGCAGCGTGCCGCGCGGATTGCTGGTAGGGATGGGTCCACCGCCCGCCCCCGGTATTCCCAGATTTCCTCCTCCAATGTTGATTTTGGTTTTGTTCAGGGCCGACTGCAGGCGGTGCACATCGTTGGTGAAATCCTGCAACAGATCCACGTCCACATCGAAGCCGATGACGAAGGCTTCGTCGTTGTTGCGCAGAATCTGCTTCAGGAATGCCCCGCCAACTTCTTTCTCCATGTCGAGGACGCGCTGCTGGCTACCGCTCGAATCGATGAGAATTCCCAGCGTCAGCGGCAGATTCGATTCCGCAGTGAAATACTTGATGGTTTGCGGCCTGCCGTCTTCGGCGATGTCGAAGTCGCCTTTGTTCAGGTTGGGGATGAGCACTCCCTTCTTGTCTTTGACGTTGAAGAAGAGCTGCACCACGTTGACGTTAACCTTCAACGTCTCCTGCGGCTTCTGGTCGTCGGCGCTCTGGTTGGCGCCAGTTTGTGCTGCGCTGCTTTGACCCGACGCCGCCTGGCCTGCGGCCGGGGACGCATTGTCGGGCTTCGACGGCGGCGCCGAGGCCTGCTGCGCGAAGCACGGCGCGAGCATGAGGCATAAGCAGGCGAGCACAGTAACCGCGGTCTGGAGGCGTACTGCCGGAATCTTGAGCATTCGGGGTTCTCTTTGCGATATCTTTAGGGCGTGGTCAGATTGGACATGGTCAGACGGCATGCAACAGTTCCCGAGATAGTCTAATCTTGTAAGCTGGAATGTTGTAGGGGCCTGAATTTTGTAGCGCACTAATCTAGCTTAGATGCACCATATTGGCCGGCACAGGCATCCTAGAGTGTTGCCGAATTGCTGGTCCAGACGTTTGGGCTGAGCTCAGCGCCAAGGCGAGAGGTCAAATGGAGTCTGTCAGCAGGAAGTTGTGCAAAAACAACGGTTGGTGGAGGCTCCTGTCAGCAGGTCTGGCCGGAATGGCTCTGACCTTGGTCGGGGCTCAAGTTGTGTCGGTTCCGGCGCGAGCCCAGTCCGGCAACCAGTCGGCGCCCGCGGACGCGCAGAAGCCAGCACAGTCGCAGGACATTCCGGACGCCCCGTCGGTCGTTCAGCCTCCGACGGCGCCTCCGCCCGAGCGGCTGGACAAGCCCCCGGCCAACCCGCCAGACGCCGACAAGGCAGGTAACCAGCCAGGCAGCAAGCCTCCAGCGCAGAGCTCAAAAGCCGGACGATTTCGGCCAAGGTGGCGCAGAACCGCAGCCCCCTCCACACATGCCGCCGGTCGAAACCGTGCCCCCGGGCAGCAACGCGGCAGTGTTTCCAAAGCCCAGCCAAGCGCCAAGGCCGATCTGCTCACGTTCATGGTTCACGTGAACTCCGTGCAGGTTCCGGTGATGGTGAAAGACCGGGAAGGACGCCGCGTGGATGGACTGCGCCCTGCGGACTTCACGGTGCTGGAGAACGGCAAGCCACAGAAACTGAGCTACTTCACCACCGACCCGTTCGAACTCTCCGTGGCCGTCGTGATCGATACCGGAATGCCTGACGTCGCCGTGCAGAAGATCAACCAGACGTTTTCCGCGCTGGTGGAAGCTTTCAGCGCGTATGACGAAGTTGCGCTCTACACCTATAGCAGCACCGTCAGCCAGGTCAGCACCTACCAGACCACGGGGCCAAGGCTGACCGCGGTGCTGAACCAGATGAAAACGGAAACTGGCCACGAGAATGGAGTCGCGGTGCTGAGCGGACCGATGGCCTCGGGGCCGATCGTGAACGGAGTTCCGGTCGGGAAGTCCGTCCGTGCCGGTAAATACGCCTCCGCGGGAAGCGCACGTTCTGAATGACGCCATTCTGCGAGCGGCGATCGACCTGAGCAAGCGCGACGAACGCGCCGCAAGGTGATCTTCGTGATCAGCGACGGACGCGAAATGGGCAGCCAGGCCAGCTTCCGAGACGTTCTGCGAGTGCTGCTCGCCCAGGGCATCCAGGTGAAGGCAGCGGTTGTGGAAGGCTCAGCCATCCCCGGCTACAACAAGCTGGAGAAGTTCCATCTTCCGCTGCAAGGCTACAGTGATCTGCTGCCCAAGTACACGGCCGCCACGGGAGGTGGGCAGATCTATACCGGGTTCTCCCGCAGCACTATCGAAAATGCCTACGCGGATATCACTTCCGACGTGCGCAACCAGTACACGCTGGGCTATTTGACGCGAGCTACGGTCAGCGAAAAGTGCAACGACCTGGAAGTGAAGATCGATCATCCAGGGTTGAAGATTTACGCGAGAGACCGAGTTTGCCCGGCAGCCCAGCCCCGCTCCCAGTAGGTCCTCAACGCTCAGCACTCGTGGCGCCGGCATCCTGCCGGCCGTGCCGAGGGCGCCCTCGCCTCGGAGCCGCCAGTTAGATCTGCCCTAGGTTTTCTAAGGGGATGCCCTGGTAGAGAGCCGCCGAGACGGCGGCTACCTTCGACGGCCCGTCTTACGGCTTATCCGGCAGTTCTCTGCCTTCTCCTGGATGGAGACCAACTCCACCTCGAAGATCAGGGTAGCGCCCGGCCCGATGCTGCCGCCCATTCCGCGGTCGCCATAAGCCAGATCGGAAGGAATGAAGAGTTGGTACTTCGATCCCACCGGCATCAATTGCAACGCTTCGGTCCAACCTTTGATCACCCCATTGACGGGAAACGTGGCGGGGGCTCCGCCGTGCTTGGCAGAGCTATCGAACTCGGTGCCGTCGATGAGCGTGCCACGGTAGTTGCACTGCACGGTATCGGTGGCCAAGGGCTTCTTGCCCTCGCCTTGCTTCAGGACTTTGTACTGCAGCCCGCTGGGCAGGGCCACGACTCCCTCTTTGCCCTTATTTGCGGCCAGGAAGGCTTCGCCTTCCTGCTTATTCTTTGCGCTGGCCTCCTGAGCGACGGCCGCTTGTTTCTGCTGTAGCTGAGTGCGCAGTTCGGTGAGGGTGGCACGAATTTCCTCGTCGGTCATGGCTGACTTGGCGCCGGAAAGAGCGTCCCGCATGCCGCGAGCGACCATCGCCGGATCAAGCTCCACGGACTGAGCCTTGAGCTGGCCGCCTACCTTTTTCCCGATGTCGGCACCGATGGCGTAGCTCCGCTTCTGCTTGGCAGTCTTGAGCACAAGGGGAGCGGCAGCGGTGGCTGTCCTGGCGGTTCCCGTTTTGGGAGTAGTGGCCGAAGCCGGTTTCGCCGGGGCCGGGGTGGTGGCTGGCTGGCTGGGTTGAGATTGTGTCGGGGTTTGCGCAAAAGCCTTAGTTTGTGGGAAGAAAGCAAGAATACTGCCAGCTAAGATGGCGGCGAGCAGCAGCGGTCGGGGAGCAAATGTCGAGTGGTTAGGCATCATTCCCATTGTAGAGCCTGGACCCGGATACCACCAATGGGCTACGTGGGGTCACAGGAGTAACCTGCAAGTGATAGAGGGCGTGTGATATAAAACCTTCAGGCCCCATAGGGAACAATTGTGCGCGGGAAGCTTCTGCAGCAGTGTGCCGCCGCGCGTTTATTCGAGGAAGCCTTTGAGTTTCATCAACTTCGCAGCCCGCGAGATCAATTGCAAGATCGTGTATTACGGCGCTGGTTTAGGCGGTAAGACCACGAATCTGCAGGTGATTTATCAGAAGACCGCGGACCAGCAGAAGGGCAAGATGATCTCGCTCGCCACCGAAACCGAGCGTACGTTGTTCTTCGATTTTCTGCCCCTTGACCTGGGAAATGTGCGCGGATTCAAGACGCGCATCCATCTCTACACCGTTCCGGGGCAGGTGTTTTATGACGCCAGCCGCAAGCTGATTCTCCGCGGCGTGGATGGTATTGTTTTCGTCGCCGACTCTCAGGAGCAGCGCATGGACGCCAACGTCGAGGCGCTCGACAACCTGATGTCGAACCTGAAAGAGCACGGTTATGACTTCAACAAAATTCCTTACGTGCTGCAGCTCAACAAGCGCGATCTGCCGAACATTCTGCCCGTGGACCTGCTGTGCACCGAACTGCGTAAGAAGAACGAAG
Source organism: uncultured Acidobacteriaceae bacterium (assembly GCA_963846245.1). Taxonomy (GTDB): domain Bacteria; phylum Acidobacteriota; class Terriglobia; order Terriglobales; family Acidobacteriaceae; genus Sulfotelmatobacter. The sequence continues at coordinate 983,846 of CAWJVI010000004.1, forward strand.
CGGTCGTGGAAGCGGTGGCGTTTCAGGGCATCGGCGTTTTCGAGACGCTGAAGGAAATCGCCAAGCAGGTGCTCACTGAGCTGAAGGCGGGCGGGTAGGGGAAGGCAGTTCTCAGTTCTCGGTTCTCAGTTCTCAGTTCTGGTTTCCAGTTCTCAGTTTTTATTCTCAGCTTCTCGTTTCCAGTTTCTGGTTTCCAGTTTTGTAAGCCCTTCACGGACTACCTCAAATACCATCACCTGCGGACTTCATTACCAACGTAAGCCGATCCAGCGTTTTGTACTGCAGGCCAGTTTCCCTATCCCTTACGCTGACCTTAGGCTCGGGGTATCTCGCCTCGCTCGAGACTTTATCCATATCCATGCTGCTTTCGCTCATATTGTTGAATACGCGGAATCCTGGGGGCTTTATCCTCTGGTGTGGAATTGGCTTCGCGGCTGGCATCTACCTTTTTTTTCGCGGTTTCTATCTGCTGCAGCGGCGGCGACTGGTCCTCGATACTCCGCTGTCGAGGGTCCGCAGCGCGGCCATGGGGATGGTGGAAATCAGCGGCCTGGCGGTGGGACCTTACACTATGATCGCGCCCATCACGGCGCGGCCTTGCTACTACTACCGAACCGTGGCGTGGGAGTGGAAACGGCAGGGCAAGAACAATCAATGGGTGAAGGTGGCCGGCGAGTGCATGCACCTGCCGTTTTTCCTCGACGACAATACCGGCCGCGTGCTGGTCGACCCACGCGGCGCCGAACTCGATTTGCATCGCGATTTCCGGGAGGAGTTCAACACTTCCTTTTTCTCCAGGGACGAAACTCCCGCGAACGTTAACAGCTTTCTGGCTCGCCACGGCGTGGCCACCAGCAACAGGATCAAGATTGAAGAATGCTGCATCAAGCCCAAGAATGCGCTGTTTATTCTGGGCACGCTCGGCGACAACGACGGAATCGAAGTCAAAGCCGAAGCCGTGTCCGACCCTGACGCGCTCAATCAAGTTTCCGCACGGAGATTTTCTTTGTCGTCCGTGTTGCCGGTTTCGAGATTTTCACTGTCGGGTGGAAGCTCGCTGTCGTTTTTTCCCACTGCGACTTCGTCCGACGTAAGCTCTTCCAATTCATTTGACAACGACTTGAACACGTTCGCGGCGGGTACGCTCGCCAGCCAGCGGATCGCTGCAACGCCGCAAGGGGCAAGCCTTTCGCCGGCTCGGCGTCGCTTAGACTCGCAGACCCCGTACAACAGCAAAGAGTCGCTGATGCTTTGCGAAGGGCGGGCATTACGAATCCTGTGGCGTGGTCGGCGGCGGGAGTGGGCGGCACCGCTGTGCGGATGGCCCCGGACCCGGCGTTTGCAAGCCCAAAGCTCGTCGGCCCAAAGAATGAGGCACAATTTTCTGCTCGCGCGAATTTGTCCGCGGCTTCGGCGAATCCTTCGAACACTGGCATAGCAAGTCCGATCCCTGGCCAAGCTGACAGTTTCGATCCTCGCCCGCCAGTCGTCCTAATGAAAGGCCAGAACAACAAGACCTTTCTCATTTCCTGGCGCGGCCAGCAGGACGTTGCTCGCTCACTGGGCTGGCAATGCACTCTGATGATCTGGGGCGGACCTGTACTGGCGCTGCTTAGTCTCTACGGCCTGCTTAGCATCTTTAATTTGCTGTAGCGACTGGTTATGACGCGGGCTTTCGCGCCGTCACTCGCTTCGCTCATGCGGCATCATCTGTTGTCAGCACCACCGTCGCTGCACCATTCTTCTAACCAACCGCGCTGATGGCGCACGTGTCCGCAAAGCGCTCTAGTACAATGCTGAAGTGAGCGATGCCACCCGCATAGGGATTCTGGGCGACTTCAACTCTGAATTTCGCTCGCATCCGGCGACCACTGAATTCGATCCAGCATGCCGCGCGCAAACTGGGAATCACGGTCGAAGCGGAGTGGATTCCCACGCCTTCGCTGGTCGGCCCGGGAGCCGAAAAAATTCTCGAGAGCTTCGACGGCCTGTGGGCTTCGCCGGGCAGCCCCTACAAGAGTTTTGACGGGATGTTCAAGGGGATTGAATTCGCCCGTCGCCGCGACTGGCCATTCCTGGGCACTTGCGGAGGGTTCCAATACGCTTTCCTCGAATTCGCGCGAAATGTGCACGGCCTCAAAGACGCCGACTCCGCGGAGAACAATTCCGGCTCGAAAAACATCGTGATTTATCCCGTAGCTTGCGCCGTGCCCAGCCGCAAGGGTGACGCGCCCAAGCTTTCCGGAGCGATTCCCGAGATTCGTCTTCGTCCCGGCTCTTATCTGCAATCGTTCTATGGCAAGGACGAGGAAACCGCGACCGAGGAGTTTTTCTGCAACTTTGAAGTGAATCCGGAATTTGAATGGTGCGCCATGGAGGCTGGATTCCCCGTGGTCGCGCGCGGCCCGCAAGGCGAAATCCGCGCCATCGAGTCGCCTACCCACCGCTTTTTTGTAGCCATGCTTTTTCAGCCGCAGTTGTCATCCACCGAGAAAAAGCCACACCCCGTGGTTTTAGCTTTTGTGCAGGCTGCCGCCGACTGGGGCCGCAAGAAGCTTGACGACAGCGTGCTGGAATAGCTCGCCCCTTGACCCTCGCAAGGAGCGTACGCGATCGGTGCGAGAGCACCATTCTCGGTTATGGCGGTCGCCGTGATTCTTCTCATCGGATCCGTCTTGATCCCGGCGGGAAGTCTTGGGCTCTTGTCGGTGAACCCATCTCGGCTTTTCCTTCGACCCCTCGCCGTCATTCCGGGTGTTTTCAGCCTGCTGGGTATCCTGGTAGCAATCGGACTTTCGCGCTTGCCGGAGCCAGCAGAAAGGCCGCTAGTTTCCTTTTGACGGCGCCCCTCCTGCTACTCGTTTTGTGTTGTTGGTTTTTCTGGCAGCCGCTCGCAGCACTCACAATGTGCTATTCGCGGGCCCAGTTCTGAGATTTGGTGGCTTATTTGTGATCTTGCTACCCATGAACATTTGCGCTTGGTCCGCTGGGCCGCGATCGTGTGCGATCCCAATTTCGATAACATCCGTGCCTCCTCCTGTTACTAAAGTCCCAGCCCTTGCCCGCCGCCGACATCTGCACCATACGCATCTGGAGCGCTCACCCTCCCTTCATTAGAATTTCGAAATCTTGGCGCCGGCACGCAACTAAAAATCGGACCGGACTCAACGAACCAGCCGGATGCGGCGCCCTTCCTGGTCGTCACGCCGACACAGGCGGTGAGGAGCTGAGCGCTTTTTATGAACCCGCAATTCATGAACTCAATACGCACTCCGGTCTCCGTGCTGCTCAGCTATGTCCCTATCATCGCAACGATGGTGACATGTTTTTTCAGCGTGGTGCTGGCTCGGGCGACGTTGCGCTACGTGGAGGCTACCGACAAAGGCCTGCAGCTGGCGCGGGAAGAGTTCGAGCGCGAATGGTCGCCGGAATTGCATCTAAAGCTCGAGCGCGTCTCCGCCAGCGAGGCAAAAATCATCGTCACCAACCTGGCCAAGACTTCGGTGCTGCTGCAACTCGTGCAACTGCGCAAGCTCTCGCATGCCGTACCTTTTGAGCGCTGCCGCCTCAACGATCCTCTGGTCGGCGGCATGACATGGACTCAGGAGATGGGCAAGCGCATCCTGGCTTGCACGGGAGACGAATTTGAGGGTCCCATCGCGGCTTCCATGACGTTCTACGCTTCCGGACGCATGTACCGCACCGACTGGTTCCGCTCGCAGATTCAGGTTAGCGACGGCCGCATTGTCGCCCTCGAACCCAGCAACATTCCGGCGCGCCGCGTGCGCGTGCTCGCGCACAAAGGTGGCGAACGCCGTCGCGACTTCGTGCAAGACGTTGCCGGCGACGCCGCCACCAACAAAGACCACAAGCCTGACCATAAGCCCGACGAAAAGTTCTTCGTAACCGGCGCCTGATGATGTGGAAACCGTGAGGTGTAGGCACAACCCACGTAGGGACAGCCGCCTCGGCTGTCCCGTTGGGATCCACTACGATTTCTGTACGAAGCGCAGCGAGGCGGAGTTCATGCAGTAGCGAAGGTGCGTGGGCTCGGGGCCGTCATCGAAGAGGTGGCCGAGGTGGGCGTCACACCGGGTGCAGGCGACCGCCGTGCGCACCATGCCGAAGGCGGTGTCGCGAATTTCAGTTACGTTCTCGGCGGCGAGCGGCGCCCAGAAGCTGGGCCATCCCGTGCCGGAGTCGAACTTCGTATCCGAACTGAACAGCGCGTTGTCGCAGCAGATGCAGCGGAAGATTCCTTTGTCGTGCAGGTTCCAGTATTTCCCGGAATAAGCGACTTCCGTGTCGGCGTGGCGGGTGATATCGAACGCGTTGGAAGAAAGCTGCTGACGCCATTCGGCTTCCGTCTTCACTACTTTGGGAACCTGCACCTTATTCAGGCGCTGGCCGGAGTCGGAGAACTGAACGATTGTGACTTCCTTCGGAGGTCCAGCCGCGGAGACTACTTCCACCGGCCGGGATTTCTTCCACGACCACAACGCTAGCCCTCCCAGGGTTGCGGCTGCGCTGGCGATGAACATGCGGCGCGTGCGGGCTACGCCTTCCTTTTCTAGATCAGAGTTGAACATTTCTTCTCCTCAGAGGTTTGCCGGGTTTGAAATCCAGAGCAGGCTGCGAGCACCGATGAGCTGCGAAAAGCAGGTCCCTCCACTCCGCTTGCTACGCCGCGCTCCTGTCGAGATGACAGACTCTTGCGCGATCCGACTTCGGACACATCGGTTCGGCTTTCTACTTTCCGGTATAGAGATCGGGAAACTCCTGGCGTAGATGCTCTACTTTTGGCGCGTCGTTGAACACGATGTAGGGTTGGTTAGGATGCAGGGCTGCATAGTTCTGATGATAGGCTTCGGCTTTGTAAAAGGCCTGCAGCGGCACGACTTGCGTGACAATTTTGTGCGAGAACACCTGAGCATTGTCGAGTTGCGATATGTAAGCCTCGGCGATGTGTTTCTGTTCGTCGCTGTTGTAGAAGATCGCGGAGCGGTACTGCGTGCCTTCATCGGGGCCCTGGCGGTTCAGTTCCGTGGGATTGTGCGCGACCGAGAAGAATACCCGCAGCAACTCGCCGTAGGTGATTTGCGAAGGGTCGTAGACGATCTGAACGGACTCGGCGTGGCCGGTCTCGCCGGTGCTGACCACTTCATATTCGGGGTTCTTGACCGATCCGCCCGAGTAGCCGGACGTGGCGCTGATGACGCCTTTTACATGCTGGAAAACTGCCTGGATGCCCCAGAAGCAGCCGCCGGCGACCACCGCGGTCTGCTGGCCGGAAACCGCGGTCAGCTTGGCGTCCTGCGTGGGCGCGGGAACGGCTGCGGCGGCGCACGCCTTGGCATTGCAGGCGGTTGCGCCGATGAGCAGTCCCAGGGAAAGCAGAACTGATTTGAGCGATGGGTTGGGCATGTTGTTGTCCCCCTGTTCTAAGTACGAATGAAGAGTGCTATTGGATTGGACTTGCGGGACGACAAAAAGTTTCAAGTCACCGGCATAAGGCATGGACCACAAAGGGCGCTAAGGTACACGAAGTAAAACCCTATCTGGAAAACTTCCTGCTTGCTTTTTCGCCTTCTGTTCGCCAATAATGGCGGCATGGCGATCACACGCAGGCAGCACGAAGTTTACGACTTTATTTCGCGATTCGTGGCCGAGCATGGCTACTCTCCGTCGTTTGAGGAGATCGGCAAGGGGCTCGACCTGAATTCGCTGGCCACCGTGCACAAGCACATCTCGAATCTGGAGAAGAAGGGCTTGCTCACGCGCGACTACAACCGCAGCCGCTCGATTGATCTGGTGCCGCCCAAGGGACGGCTGAAGCAGGCCATGAGCGTGAATACCGGCCTGGTGCTGCCCCTGCTGGGGCGCATCGCCGCGGGCCAGCCGATTGAAGCGGTGGAGAATCCGGAGACCATTTCTCTAGCGGATTTCGTGCGCTCCAAGGACGTGTTCGTGCTCGAGGTGCGTGGGGAATCGATGCAGGACGAGCACATCCTCGACGGGGATTACGTGCTCGTGGAGAAGGCCAAGACCGCGCACAACGGCGACATCGTCGTCGCGCTGGTGGACACGAGCGACGCCACGCTCAAGCGCTTTTACCGGGAGGGCGACAACATCCGCCTGCAGCCTTCGAACGTGACCATGAAGCCGATCATCGTGCCGGCAGCGTCGGTGGAAGTGCAGGGGCGGGTGATTGGGGTGTTGCGGAAGTATTAGAGTGGCTGGTGGCTAGTCGCTAGTGGCTAGTTCCCGGCTCCGGGCCCGGTTCGGGTGGTTAGGAGAAAGTTTTGACGAGTCATGCCAGTGGAACGTTTGAAGTGAAGGTAGCGCCGCAGGCTCCCGACGCCGGGGGCGATGAGGGCCTGGGAAGAATGTCTCTCGATAAGCAATTCCACGGCGATCTGGACGCAACCAGCAAAGGGCAGATGCTGGCGGCCATGTCGAGCGTGCCGGGTTCTGGAGGTTACGTGGCCATGGAGCGAGTCACGGGAACGCTGAAGGGGCGCAGCGGCAGCTTCGTCCTGCAACACAGCGGCACCATGACGCGAGGCGTACCGCAGATGACGGTCAGCGTTGTGCCGGATTCAGGGACGGGGCAATTGGTGGGGCTGGCGGGTGTGATGACCATCAAAATCGCCGACGGAAAGCATTCGTACGAGTTGGAGTACACGCTTTCGGAAACGCATTAAGGGCCGACTGCAGCCGTGGAGCTGCAAGCGCAAAAACGCCCGAGACGATTCCCGGGCGTTTCGCTGAAAACTTAGAGCTGACGACTAAAAGCCGACTTACCCGACATGCCTATCGAGAGCCTGGGCGATGGCGTCTTTCGGCTTGTAGCCGACGAGTTGCTCGACGACCTGTCCGCCTTTAAAAACCAGCAGCGTGGGGATGCCGGTAACTTTGTAGCGCATCGGCGTGGCGCTGTTAGAGTCAACGTCCATTTTGCCGACTTTGATTTTGCCCTGATAGTCCTTGGCGAGCTCGTCCACGATGGGAGCGAGGGCGCGACACGGGCCGCACCATGTTGCCCAGAAGTCGACGAGCACCGGCTGATCAGATTTCAAAACGTCCTGGTCGAAATTCGCATCCGTAACTTCGACAATTCCATTACCTGCCATGTTCTTTCTCCTCGTTGTCACGTTGCGCTGTCCGCGAACGCTCCATCGAGCTGGCGTTGCTGGGCCTAGCGATCCGTAAAACGCCTCCCCGGAGGGAGGCTAACTTGTTTATTTTAACATCCCGGGTTTGATGCTGTGGGAGGGCGGAAGGTCGCAAAAGCCACCAAAGTCATATCCCCAGGCCCTAAAACGGATCCTTGGACCGAGATCCTAGGGAACAAGTGGCCTAAAAGACAAACTTGACGGCGGCCTGCATCAGCCGCGGGGGGGCCGCGCTTACCACCTGGCCGAATGTTGAGCTGTTAATGTTACCGTTGACCGCGGCGGGGCCGAAAAACTGGGCATGATTGAAGACGTTGAACGCCTCCATGCGGAATTGCAGCGACTTCGATTCGGTGAGCGCCACGTTCTTCATCAAAGCCATATCGTAGTTATCGAGCCCAGGTCCATAAAAGAAGCGGCGCCGGGCATTGCCCGGGGTGCCCAGGGCCTGCAGGCTAAACAAGGCGGTGTTGAAGTAGGTTTGCCCGTTGCGCGGATTGGAATTCAGGTTCAGCGGCCCCGGCGTGTATTGCGGCTCATCCACGCCGTAGTTGTTGATGCCGTTCGGCTCCGCTCCGAGCAGAGAATTGTCGCCGTAGTTGAGCAGTGTTACCGGAAAACCACTGCTGTAGTGCGTGATGCCGGAAACTGTCCAGCCTTTGGCCCAGCGGTTGGAGGTGCCAAATAAATGCTCCAGGGGAAGCTCGTAGGCGTAGCTCACCACAAAGTTGTTCTTCACGTCGAACGCGGACAAGGCATAGCTGAGCCTGGGATTGACCGGGTTCACTTCTTCGCCCACATTGGAAGACTGATCGATCGATTTGCTGAAAGTGTAGCTGGCAAACAATTGCAGGCGCTTGCTCGTGTGGCGAAGGCTGAGCTCCAGGGCATTGTAGTTGGAATTGCCAATCGTGGACTGGTTGGTATTGCTGCCGAAATTGGGGCCGAGCGGTCCGCGAGTCCCGTTCACGGTCTGTCCTGAGGCCGTCGTGAAGACGTTGCTTTCGCCGAACGGACCGCAGGTTGCGGATCCGGAAGCGACCTGGCTGGTCTGACTCAAACTCAAGCACAGCGCGGGGTCGCCGGGGTTGGATTCCACCAGAACCAGCAGACGGTGGGACTGATTGCCCACATAGCTGGCGCTGAACAAAGTGTTGTCCCCAACCTGCCGCTCGAGGGAGACCATGTACTGCTCGGTATAAGGAATGCGGTTGTTGACAGGATAGGCAGGGATGCCACTGATCGGAATGTATTGCGACCAGTCGACGTTCGGGTCGGGGTTACGGCTGGAGGAGTTCAAGGGCGCGAAGGTCACAGGAAAATACTGGCCCAGAAGCTGGCCATTGGAGGCAGTGACGAACGGGTTGGCAAACTGGGGTGGAGCGGGACTGCTGTAGGTGGTCCCGTAGGGGGCGTTGGCCGCGAGGACTCCGATGGTGAGGGCCTCGATGGAGGTGTAATACATGCCGAAGCCGGCGCGAATGCTGGTTTTGCCTGGACCGCCGAGGATTTTGCCGAGAAGACTGTCGGACGAAACGTCCGGCGAATAGGCGAGGCCGATGCGCGGAGAAAATTCATCGCCGGGAGGCGCGAGCGTGCGCCGCACTCCGGGATCGGTGGGGTACAAGATTCCCAATGGCGCGCCAGGAAAAACTACCGACTGCTTGCCCGGTTCCGTGGTCGAAATCTGGTTGTACTTTTCATACCAGGGCTCGATGCGATCCCAGCGCGAACCGTAATTAAGAGTGAGGTTCGACCTTACGTGCCAACTGTCCTGGGCGAAGACTCCGGCGTATTTGTTCCGTCCATAGAAAGGATTGAGCTGGCTCTGGTTGTACTGGCTGGGAATCCCGAGCAGGAAATCGGCAAAATCAAGACCAGTTTCGCTGCCGGTGAACAGGAAGTTACCGTTGAACTGGGCAATCGGATTTACGTTGACCTGATCGTAGTGAAACTCGCCGCCGAATTTCAGAGTGTGAGCGTCCGATTACTTTCGAGAAATTATCGAGCCACTGCACCGTATTGTTGGCCTGTTTCAGTTCGTTGGTATTGGTTCCGATCGAGAAATTGTTGAAGACGATGTTTTCCACGCCTTCGTTTTGCGGGGCGAGAGCTACGATCGTGGGAGTCCCCGAGGACGTAACAAAGCCCTGCGACACCAGGCTGACGCCCAATCCACCCTGCGGTTTGCCCAGGTCATTGAACGCCCGCATAAAACTGAAGTGGAATTCGTTGACCGTGGTCACATTCAGCGTCTTCGTATCGCCCAGGCTCAGAAGTTGTGCGCGGCCCAGATACAGCGCGTTGAAACCCGGCACGCTCGCTCCGCCCTGCGCAACGGGATAGGGATTGTTCAGAGAATAATCGTCCAAGAAGTAATAGCCCGAGATCAGGCCCCAGTTCGTGTTAGCGTCGAGGCGCAGCGCGCCCTTGTCGTCGCGGAGCGCCTGGTTGCTGGCGGAGGTCGCGAATTCATCCCCGGAAGAATTCGGCGCGGGAATGTACTGCTGCAAGTGCTGCGCCGGACCGGACCACGCACTCTGCGGGAATCGCCGCATTGGGGAAAACACATTGCGAGGGAGTTGTGCAGGAAGATGAGTAAGTGATGCGCTGGGATCGGGCTAGTTCATCTCGCCCTGCGTAAAGTAATACGGTTCTCCGCGGCGGTAACTGTATATTTGAAATTGTTCGAGAGCGTAGTGGCCCAGGCGCGGGACCGCTAACCGTCGTGGGCACTGTGACCGGCGGGCCATTCACAATTTCAGTGGTCGTGAAAAGAGCCAGCCAGGTCCGAGAGATCGCCCGAGCGATCCTGCATCGGAGGGCACCGGAATCAGTCCGGTATCCACGCCCTGCCGCTGGCGCGTACCTTGATAATCGGCAAAAAAGAAAATCTTATTGCGCTTGATGGGACCACCAACAGTTCCGCCGAACTGGTTCTGAATAAAAGCTCCCCGGGTTGGGGAAAAGTAGTTGCGCGCGTCGAGATCGGTGTTTCGCAGGAACTCGAAGAGGTCGCCATGAAACGCGTTGCTGCCCGACTTGGTGACGACATTGACCTGGCCGCCGCTGAATTCGCCATACTCGGCGTCGAAGTTGCTGGTGAGAATGCGGAATTCTGCGATGGAGTCGAGGTTGGGGATAATCGCGGTCCCCATATTCACATCTTCTTCGGAATCGCTTCCGTTCACGATGAAGGCGTTGGCGAATTCGCGCTGGCCATGAATGGAGACGGTGCCGGGATTCAAATCGCCGGAAGGTGAGAGCGCGCTGGCACCCACGTCCTGCACGGTGTTGGAGGTGATGGATGTGGAAGGAGTGACGCCGGCCTGCATCGACAAAAGATCGGTATAGCTGCGATTGTTAAGGGGCACGTCCGTCATCTGGTCGCTGTTGATGACTTCGCCCATCTGACTGCTGTAAGTCTCCACGTGAACAGCGCTGTCGCTCACCATGCACTGCATCGCTGCGTTGGCCAACCTGGAGCACGGCATCCACAACGAGAAGACTGTTGGCGTCGACGATGACGCCGGTACGCCGGTAAGGTTTAAAACCTGAGCAAGATACTTCCACGTCAAAGTGGCCGACCAGCAGGACCGGAAAAGTGTAGAAGCCTTTGTCGTCAGATTTCGTGGTCTGGCGCACACCATTGTCCAGGTTGATGGCAGTCACTTCGGCATGCGGAATGACGGCGCCGCTGGAATCTTTTACCGTACCGGAAATACTTCCGCCAACGCCCGCCCAGCACCATGGCGCGAACAGCGCGGTGAATGACGCAACGATGAGGAGAATGTTTATTCTCCGCAAAATTGCATGGCGTAAAGCCGTTGCAGCAGTCCCCAACAGCATCGTCTCCAATAGCGCGATCGTCAACTTCATGGCCCGACTTCCTCTCCGCATGAATCCTGTTTGGATTCGTCTATGAATTCTCTGGCGTGAATCCCGATCTGGCGGGAAACGCGCTATAATGGTCCAGTTGCAACTCGGTCGCAACTGGTAAGCAAAAATGCAACTCAGTCGCAACTGACATCCGAACAAGAACGCGACTCGAATTTATCTTTTTATTTGCAACTGAGTCGCAACTGGAAGTACAGTGACAATCATGCCGGAAGCGCTCCGGCAGGTCAAGCGCCGCTGAACGATTTCGTCGCAGACGTGTTGCGACTACTTGCCACAATAGGAGTCGTTGCCCATGCCGCTACCGCAAACCGAAATTCCTGGCCGGCTGCAATCGCATTTCGCGGAACGCGGAATCCGCATGACCGAGCAGCGCCGCGCCATTCTGAGCGTGATGGAAACCGCCAGCAAACATCTGGATGCCGCCCAGATACTGCGCAAGGCACAAAAAATTGATGCCAGCGTCGACCGCAGCACGGTCTACCGCACTCTGCGCCTGCTGAAACGCCAGGGCTTGATCGACGAGCTCGACCTGATGCACATTCACGGCGAGGGACACTACTACGAACGCAAGCTGGGCCGCGACCACATCCACATGGCCTGCCTGCGGTGCGGCAAGATTATGGAGTTTGTCAGCGACGTTTTCGAGAAACTGAAGCAGCAAGTCGAGAAGGACTGCCGGTTCCGCGTGCTGGTTTCGCGACTGGAAATTGGCGGGTATTGCGCGGCGTGCCGAGGAAGCAAATAGCGGAATGCAATTGCGGACAAATTAAAAAGCGCCCTGGACTTTTCAGTCAAGGACGCCTCGGCAGCCCTCCCCCAGAACTGCCAAACCACGAAATGGATACTATCGGCCTCACCATTTTGTGTAAACGTCACTTTGGTAACAGGGTTTGCCCAGAGTTAATACGGGATCTGACTTAAGCACCGGAAAGGCGCAGATAACAACCTTCTGGGCGAAATCGCACCAATATTGCTTAGCCCTGCGCTAACCTCTTCTCAGCTCAGGAGACTTCCACGATCTCGTCGATCAGCTGTTTGTCTCCTTCATCACTCCCGCTGAGTTCGAACGAGTTGGTTAATATGGCTTTGCCCTTTTCCACACTCGTGATGACGTAGGAGCAGCCAAACCAGTGGGCTTCGGCCAGATCCGTTTGCGACCACTGCGCCGGATGGTCGGGATGGGAGTGATAGAAGCCAATAATATCTTCGTCCCGCTCGCGGCCCTCGCGCTGAATGCGCACCAGTTCGCGTGGGTCAATGTTGTAGCGATTTTGAGGCGAGTCCGTACGCGTATTACCGCAGCGCACCGTCGAAGACACAATGCGGGCGCCGTCATCATCCACCCGCCCGAGCAGCACCCCGCAGCATTCGTGAGGATAAGTTTCTTCCCCGTGGCGGCGCAGAGCCTCGTAGTCTGTGTGTGTGAGCTTCAGCATGTGGAGGAACTGCAGAAGTCAGAAGTCAGAATGCAGAAGTAACAACGGATCGATTTTGGTTTTACTTCTTCATTCTGATTTCTGACTTTTGACTTCATTCACCTTCGGTCCAGAATCTCTCGCTCAAGTATTTGTCGCCAGAGTCGCACAGCACGGTCACGATTACAGCTTGCTGCTCTTTTTTCAATTCCAACTCCCGGGCGATTTTCAAACTCGCCATCACGGCAGCGGCAGCTGAAACGCCCACCAGCAATCCCGCCGTGCGAGACAGGCGGCGGGCCATGGCGTAAGCGTCTTCGGTGGCGACCTCCAGATTCCGATCCGCCAGCGTGGCATCGTAAATTTTCGGCACCAGAGCGCTGGCCATGTGCTTGGCGCCTTCAATGCCGTGAAAAGCGGAGTCGGGCTGCAGCGAAATGCACTGAATCTTGGGATTCAGTTCTTTCAGCCGGCGCGTCGTACCCACGAACGTGCCGCTGGTCCCCAGCATGGAGACGAAATGCGTGACGCTGCCCTGCGTCTGTTGCCAGATTTCGTTGGCCGTCCCATGATAGTGGGCCTGCCAGTTGGCATCGTTGGAATACTGGTCGGCATAGAAATATTTATCCGGATGTTTCGCGGCCAGCTCCCGCGCCATGCGAATCGCGCCGTCGGATCCGTCCGCTGGGTCGGTATACACAATGTTGGCGCCGTAGGAATGCAGAATCTGCTTGCGCTCGAAGGAAACATTTTCCGGCATGCACAGGGTTACAGGAAACCCCTCCGCTGCTCCCAGCATGGCGTAAGCGATACCAGTATTGCCGCTGGTGGCGTCGAGGAGCGTCTTGCCGGCGTGGAACCGCCCACTGCGGCGGCCCTGGGTGACGATGTTCCCGGCCGCACGGTCTTTCACAGAACCGCCGGGGTTATACCATTCGGCCTTGCCCAACAGTGCTATGCCCGGCAGGTCGGCGGTGACGGCGTCCAGGCGCAACAAGGGAGTGTTGCCAATGCTCTGCAGCAGGCTCTGCCCGAGGCTGGCAGCGCCGTTTCCCGCTTCTTTAGCGGCTGGCGGGTCAAACGTCCGCACGAGCTTGGATGAACTCTGAACCATGATTGAAACTAAATTCCCGTGACTATCGTAATGTGCTACTGAGGCTAAAACACGGTATGTAGTATGGTGTTTGGATGAATCAGGGTTGCACAGCGATGCAACCGAAGTAAAGCTACGTTTTTTCTGAAGTGCGTGCGTGTAGTAAACCGCATCTAATAGACGATGAAAGGCGAAAGCGGATAGCAATCATGAAAACCATCGAAGCTAGAACGTATGACGAGGCGCTGACCTGGCTGCGCGATAACGGATTCGATATCACCGAGGCGCCAGGCATGAGCGGGCGCGTGTTTCTTCGAAAGTACAATGTGTCGGCGGCTATCCAGAAGACTCCGGAGGATGGCGTTAAGATCTTTGCCTACCCGGGCTGCTTGATCGGCAGTGAGATTTCGAAGCTGGTGAACCGCGGGTATCAGCAATTCCTGAAGACCTCAAAGAACGAAGTGCCGGCTTCCGCGGATCATCTGAAGGCGCTCCACTCCTTTGCGGAAGAACTCAAGATCGCACTCGGATTGCCCAGCCTTTATAACGAGTCGCTGGGAACCGTGAGCGATTCTTATCAGTACGACCGCGTCAAGGACCGCGACGAAGCCGTGGTCGATCGCCCCAAGCGTCCCTGGGAAACGGCGGGCAAGCAGGCTGCGGTGGCGGCGAAGAAGGGCAGGGCGTAAGAGGCAAGTTAGCGGGTCTTGGCGCATCGGTCTTCGCTCCGTCATCCTTCGTTCAGCGGTTCTTAGCTGTCCCCGATTCAGATCTTCTCCATAGCAGCATCTCGTGCGAAACTAGCCGCTCGCGGAGGTCACGATGCGCAGCTGTTTTGCCGCTCTTCTTCTTTTTTCTCAAGTACTCCTCTCTCCACTTCTCATGTCAGCCCTTCCACCTTCCCCGCAGAAAGCGGCAGACGCGCCGCCCTCCAGTAAGGCTGCCGTCGAGGCCGTGCTGCGCACGCAGCAGGACGCCTGGAACCGCCACGATCTCGACGCCTTCATGGCGGGCTACTGGAATTCTCCGGAGCTGACTTTTTTCTCTGGCGCGAATGAGCGCAAAGGATGGCAGGCCACGCTCGACCGTTACCGCGCCGCCTATGCGAGTCCGGGGCATGAGATGGGGAAGCTGGAGTTCTCCGCGCTGCGCATCGAAATGCTGGGCCCTGATGCTGCCTTTGTGCGCGGGTCGTGGCATCTGATAATGTCGGACGGGAAGACGCCGCACGGCCTATTCACCCTGGTGTTCCGCAGGTTTCCTGAGGGTTGGAAGATTGTCCACGATCACACTTCGGTGGCGGAGTAAGCCGCTGTGGCGAAACCAAAAGCGCATTCCGCAGCTACACTCACGGCTTGACGCGGAGTTGAACTCGCGTGCCTTCGGGGAGTCTGCCGTTCGTTAATTCCACTACGCCGTTGCGGATGACGCCTTCAAATTCCTGGGGGGCTCGGACGAAAACCTCGCGGGCGAGGCCACATGGTCCTTGCCTGGGGCGGGATTCGCGGGGAGGAGCGTCCGCGCGACACGGTCTGCCCCTACACGTCCCATGCCTTTGTCCATGGCTTCGTTGGCCAGGCGGTCGGCTTCCTGATTTTGTTCGCGCAGGGCGTGGCCAATTGAAAACCAATCCAGTTGCGCGATTAATTCCTGGGCGCGGGCGTGCAGGTCGCGCAGCGTGGGATTCTTTACTTTGTAGATGCCCTTGATCTGGCGAACCAGCAGTTCGGAGTCGCTGATCAGCTTGAGGGCCTTGGGACCGTGCTCGAGCGCGTATTCGAGGGCGCCGATCAGTCCCTGATACTCGGCGAAGTTGTTGGTTTGGTGGCCGAGATATTCGCTGAGCGCCGCGACTTTGCGTCCGGATTGATCCTGAATGACCACACCGTAGCCCGCGGGGCCGGGATTGCCGCGGGCGCCGCCGTCGCTGTGGGCGACTAGGTATTGGTTGGGAGTTTTGTCGCCGGAGACTTCGCGTTGGGGAAAAAGAGGCTTGGTCGCGGGACGGGGCGAGTCAGAGGGCATGCGGTTGAGTTTACATCGAGAGCGGATTTGGAGAGTGGTTGGAGACACACTTAACGCCGGACCCGAACCGTACTAGAAAATCCGTGCGCGGCCTGCTCCGGAGCAAACGGGCAGGGATCCTTCGACTGCGCAATTGTTTTCGCGTTGCGAAAATAACTGCTTCGCTCAGGATGACAAAACATGGGGGCCAGGAATTTAGGCAAAGTCAACGTCCTGCGGCGAGGCGCGTCGCCAGGCGGGCGGGGAGGTTGGCTGCGAAGATGCGGTCCTGGGCAGATTTCAGGTTGTATGGCGAGCGGTGAAAATGGACGACCTGGGCATCGGTGTCAAAGAGGGCAAAGGCGGCGCGCCAGTCGCCATCGCGGGGTTGTCCGACGCTGCCGGGATTGATCATGTAACGCGTCTCCGGTTTCAAGTGCAGCGAAATCGATTCTGCCTGCCCCACGGTGCGGTATTCGGGACGAAATCCGTCGGCTCCGGTTTCGTTGGCGAAAAATCCTCCCTGCAGATGCGTATGCCCGAAAAAAGTCAGGGGCACGGACGAAGCGATCAGCGGAGCGAGAGCATCGCCCATCGAGACTACGTATTCATCTTCATCGTTGGGCGAGCCGTGGACCAGTTGCACTTGTGAACTATCCTGCAGCGGCTGCGGACCTTGCGGCAGGGCGCGGAGCCAAGTGAGATTGTCGGCAGAGAGCTGGTCACGCGTCCAGACGGCGGCGGCGGCGGCCATGGGGTTGAAATCATCGAGGGCGATCAGGCCGGTCGCGGCTTTGTCGTGATTGCCGCGGACGAAAATCTTCCCCAAATTGCGGGAGCGCTCGGTAACTTCGTTAGGACTGGCGCCGTAGCCAACGACGTCGCCGAGATTTGCCACCAAGTCGAACGAGGGAGCGGTGGCCAGACAGGCCTCCAGCGCTTCGAGGTTGGCGTGGATATCACTCAGCAACAGTATGCGCAAGGATCACCAGACAAAGTGGCGATTATAGACTAGCGGACGGATTCGAGCGTCGGCTCTGGGGGTTGGACTTCAAATTCTTCACACAGAGGGACACAGGGGAACACAGAGTCTGAGTCGCTAGCTTGTTCGGCGCGGATTCAGCAGCGGGCAACGGGCCCAATGGCCGGCTGCCACTTCCACCAGTGGCGGCATTTCACGCGTGCAATCCGGCACACGAAACTCGCAGCGTGGTTCGAAGGCGCAGCCCGGCGGCATGGCCTGCAGCGGCGGCACGGTTCCTTCGATCGTGGAAAGCGGGCGAGAACGGTCCGTCTTGAGATCGGGCACGGCGTGGAGCAGGCCCCGAGTATAGGGATGGGCGGGCGACTGAAAGACATCGCGCCTCGTCCCGAGCTCAACCATGTTTCCGGCATACATCACGGCGACGCGGTCGGCGACCTTCGAAACGACCGCAAGATCGTGCGAGATGAACAACATCGCCAGGCCGAACTTGGCGCGCAGTTCGGAGAGCAATTCGAGAATCTGCGCCTGGATGGTGACGTCAAGCGCAGTGGTAGGTTCGTCGGCAATGAGCAACTGCGGGCGGTTAACGATGGCCATGGCGATCATTACGCGCTGGCGCATGCCTCCTGAAAGCTGGTGAGGATAATCGCGGGCGCGGCGGTCAGGCTCGGGGATGGCTACATCGTTCATGGCGTCGACTGCCCGCTGCCAGCCTTCGCTTTTCGAGATGGAATTGTGCGCGAGCACGGCTTCGGCAATCTGTTCCCCGACGCGCATCACGGGATTGAGTGCGGTCATCGGCTCCTGAAAGATCATGGCGATACGGGAGCCGCGAAGTTGGCGCATCGAATCGTCGGGCAGCGCGGGAAGGTTGCGCGGCGCGGCGCTTTCGCGCATGTCGGCGAACAAAATCTCGCCGGAAACGCGGGCTTGCGGCGGGAGCAGTCGCATGATAGCCAGGGAAGTAATCGACTTGCCGGAGCCGGATTCGCCAACCAGTCCGAGAACTTCGCCGGCAGCGATGGAGAACGTAAGGTCACGGACAGCGGGCAGAACGGGCGAGTTGCCCGTTCCCAGACGAGCCGTTCCCGTACCGGCCTTTGCCGGGAATTCGATGCTTAGGTTTCGGACTTCGAGCAGCGGAGGCACGGGTTCATGTTAGCAGCGCAAGGCAAGAAGTCGCCCTGTCGGGCGAAGGACCCTTCGGCTTCGCTCAGGGCAGGCTCGCAGGAGTGCCCGTCCCCACATAAGCCTTCCATTCCCCTCCCACACAGCATCGCGCTTGAATCTTCCACGAACCGGGGCGCATCTTGTAAATTGGAACCATGAGCAAGATTCACATTCCTACGCCTTTACGCCAGTATGTTGGGAAACAGTCCACGGTGGAGGTTTCCGGGACCACGGTTGCGGAAGCCATGGATGCACTGGTAGCAAAGCATCCCGACGTGCGGCGGCATCTCTACACGGAGGATGGCAAGCTGCGCGCTTTCGTCAACCTGTATGTCAACGACGAAGACATCCGCTACCTGCAGAAGGAAGCAACTGCGGTGAGCGAAGGTGATAACATTTCGATTGTGCCTTCCATCGCCGGAGGCGCCGCTTGACCGGGAATAGCGAGACTACGGAGTTGAAACATCCCACCACAATGCGCTGTTGTACGTGTTGTCCTGCCTAAATTTTTGATGTCCGGTCGTCTCGCCCTGAAAACCAGCTTTAGAATTTGAACTCGAGGATTTATGGCCAGCACCATCACCGAAATTCCAGTGACTCTCAACAAAGACGAAATCCTGCGCTACTCGCGCCACCTGATCATGCCCGAGGTGGGCATGGAAGGGCAGCAAAAGCTGAAAGCGGCGCGGGTGTTATGCATTGGTGCGGGAGGGCTGGGATCGCCGCTGGCGCTCTATCTGGCGGCGGCCGGCGTGGGTACGCTGGGCATCGTTGACTTTGACGTGGTCGACTACACGAACCTGCAGCGGCAGATCATTCACTCGACTGCGGATGTGGGCAGAAAAAAGCTCGATTCAGCCGCCGACAAGCTGAAAGGGATCAATCCGTTCTTGAATCTGCGCACATTCGACACACGGCTGAGCAGCGACAACGCGCTGGAGTTATTTCGCGACTTCGACATTGTCGCCGACGGCACGGACAACTTTCCTACGCGCTATCTCGTGAACGATGCCTGTGTGCTGACTGGGAAGCCGAACGTGTATGGCTCGATCTTCCGTTTCGAAGGCCAGGCCAGCGTGTTCGCAACCAAAGATGGTCCATGCTATCGCTGCCTTTATCCCGAACCGCCGCCGCCGGGGCTGGTCCCATCCTGCGCGGAGGGCGGCGTGCTCGGCATTCTGCCCGGTTTAGTGGGCGTGATGCAGGCGACAGAGGCGATCAAGCTGATTCTCGGAATTGGTGAGCCGCTCATTGGACGGCTGCTGCTGATTGATGCTCTGGGCATGAAGTTTCGCGAGTTGAAGCTGCGCAGGAATCCCGACTGCCCGGTGTGCGGCACGCATCCCACGATCACGAAGCTGATAGACTACAACGAGTTTTGCGGCATTCGTGGGGAGGAGAAACCTGTGGCGAATGGAGTTCCGGAAATTCAAGTCGAAGAATTGAAGCGGCGTCTCGATGCGAAGGATGATGTGTTCGTGCTCGATGTGCGCGAGCCGCACGAGTACCAGATCTGCAACATCGGCGGACATTTGATTCCTTTAAATGATTTGCCGAAACGCGTGAGTGAGCTGGATTCCAGCCGCGAAATCGTGGTCCACTGCAAGATGGGCGGACGCAGCGCCAAGGCCGTCGCGTTTCTGCAGCAGGCGGGATTCAAGAAAGTGCACAACCTCGCGGGAGGAATTAACGCCTGGGCCGAGCGTGTGGATCCGACGGTGCCAAAGTACTAGAGCAGTTGCCGGTAGTCAGTTGCCAGGTGCTAGTTTCGGAGGGAGCGCTTGCGCGCTCCCTTTTTCTTTGCTCGAACTCATTGCTTGTGTTTTTCTCCCAACGCGAATAGATTACGTGTTCCTCTTCCCCCGAGGAGGGTACATGCCGGTTCGATTCCGCAGCCCGCGCTCGGGCGTAGTGTGCCTGGCCGCACGGTTCGCAGGCGCAATTTGTCACTCCGCTTTCTTGCTTACACTGATTGGCTCTTGGCTGGCTATAGTGCCGGCGTGGGCGCAGAATGCTCCGGCTAGCGCGCCTCCCGCCGCCAACGACGACCGGACGTATCAGGCTCTGCGCACTCTTACGCTGGGCAGTGAAGCGGTCAGTGTTACCAACTTCGAACTCAAGCGCGACGCGGGGACTTTCCATTTGCGGTCCGGCACAGTCTGTTTTGTCGCGCCGGTAAACGGAAAGATCACGGGAGCCGTGTTTGCGGGAGACGGGAATTTTGTTCTCGATCCACCTTCCGAAGGAGAACGCAAAAGCCTGAAGCTGCTGACAAAAGAGACCGAATTCAGCGAAACCTTCAGCCAGATGGTACTGCGCTTCACGGACGCGACCTATGACGACATCAAGAAGGGTGGCACCGCCGTCTCGACGGGCTGTGACGCAGGTCCGCTCAAGGACAGCCAGCATGTGACGCGGCACAAGCTCAAGAAGAATCTGGAAGCTCGAATCCTGCAGGACGTACTGAGCACGGAGCCGGGAGGGCTGTTCGTCGCTTTCATCCGCGGCAAGCACTACAACGGTCAGGAACTCTACACAATCGACCCGAGTGAAGGACGCGAACAGGTCGATTTCATGACCTACGACGAGAACAAGTATGGCGACTGGGCGTCGTTCCCCTTATCCGACCAGCATCGGAAGTTGATGTTCGGAGAGTCCATCCGCATCGAACATCAGCAACTGGAAACCACGCTGGAAAAGAGTGCCAACCTGGTCGGCAAAGCGAAAACTACGTTTGCAGTGCGACAGAACGGTCTGCGTGTGGTGCCCTTCAACCTGTTCCGCACTCTGCGGGTTCGAAGCGTGACTGCTGCCGACGGCCAGGCTCTGGCGTTCATTCAGGAAGACAAGAACGACGACGCCGAATTTTCCGTGATACTGCCGAAGGCGCTGGCGGTGGACGAGCAGTTCACCATTACCACCGATTACGAGGGCAAGGAAGCGGTCACCAACGAAGGCGGCGGCAACTATTTTCCTGTAGCCCGCATGAACTGGTATCCGAACAATGCCGTCAGCAGTCTCGGAGAGTACGTAACGTATGACATGACGTTCCACATCCCCAAGGGCATGCAGATTGCCGCCACGGGTGCACGCGTAAGCGAGAGCAATGACGGCGGGCAGAACACTACGGTCTGGAAGAGCGAAGCACCGCAAACCGTAGCTGGGTTTAATTTCGGCAAATTTAAGGTGGAAGAGGCGAAGCTCGACAAGCCGGAATACTTCGTGCAATCGTTCGCCAATCAGGAGTCGCCGAGCTGGGTGCAGGCGCTGCAGCAAGAGGCCAGCGGCGACGAGTTGCCAACCATGGGATCGCACAACTCCGGAGTCGCGCTGGGTACGATGAGTACGACCGGCCTCAATAAGAAGGCTCTTGCCGAAGGCGAACTTGCGGTGCAACTTTACACTGACTACTTTGGTCCATCTTCCTTCAAACACCTGCAACTCACGCAGCAGACCGCTTGCGACTTCGGCCAGTCCTGGCCGGAACTGGTTTGGATCCCACTCTGCTACTACTTCGACACCACCGTACGGCACCAACTGGGAATGGATTGGGGCGACCGCGGCTACTGGATGGTGGTTACGCCTCACGAAGTGGCCCACCAGTGGTGGGGACACACGGTGGGATTCGAGTCGTACCGGGATCAGTGGATGAGCGAAGGTTTTGCCGACATGTCGGCATCTCTTTACCTGACCCTGATTGAAAAGAACCAGAAGAAGTTCATCACGTTCTGGAACGATGAGCGGGATTTACTGCTCGAGCGAAATAAGGAGGGGTTCCGCGCGATCGATGCCGGTCCGGTGACCATGGGGTATCGCATGAGCAACTCGCGCACCGGCTTTGACACTACCCGAAAGCTCATCTATCCCAAAGGCGCCTACATCCTGCACATGATTCGCATGATGATGCACGATCGCCAGACGGGTGACAAGGCGTTCAGGGAAACCATGCAGGACTTTGTCAGAACGTATGCCAACAAAGCCGCCACTACCGAAGATTTTAAAGCCATGGTGGAAAAACATATGACGCGGGATATGGATTTGGACGGCAACCACAAGATGGACTGGTTCTTCAACGAGTATGTTTACGGCACAGCGTTGCCAACCTACAAGATGGACGCATCTTTCGATATCGGAGCCGATGGCAACGTTGTGCTGAGCCTCAAACTTGCACAGTCGAACGTCGACGACAAATTCCGCATGCTCGTTCCTTTGTATGTGGAAATGGCAGATGGGAATATCGCTTTTCTGGGCCGTGCCACTCTCGTGGGCAACACATCGATTGAACAGAAAGCGGCCCTGAAGGGGATGAAGACCAAGCCGAAGCGGGCCGTGATCAACTACTACGATGATGTGCTGGCATCACCGAACTGATATTGCGGGTGTGCGAAAAAGGGAGCACTGGTGGGGTGCTCCCCTTGCGTACGCTCGTATGTACTTCTTCTCTTAGTTACTTGCTGGACCCGGCCTGCATGCTGTCGCTGGATTCTCCCAGCTCGAGGGCGAACTTCTTGCCCTCGAAGCGGACGCCAGACAGAGTTTGGGTTCCGTTGTCACCGGTATTGACCACGGCCGCGTCGTTGTCCGAGGCCGAATTCAGGGCGACCAGGTGAGCCGGCACTTTGGCCACTACGTTTTTGCCTTGAATGATGCTCAGTTCCACGTTGCCACTGTTACCGGTCCACTCAAGTTTGTAGTCGCCAGGTTTAAGCGTGGTGCCGCTGACGGTTACGGGATGGTTGATTTGCAACTTGCCCTTCTCGGAGGCGAAGGCACTTGAGGCCAGCAGCAGAGCCAAACCCATTACCAGACTTTTTGAAACGGTCGCGAATTTCATGATTGTCCTTTTTCTTTCCCGAAAATACGTCGGGAAACGGTTAGGGCGGCCCGGCTCGCGACCTGCGCGAAAAAACCTCTTGTGTTTCTCCGCGAATCGCCTAAAATGCAGCCGCTGGGGTTAAGCACACGGGCCTTAAAGCCTGCGTTGCTGTGATGGGGGTTTTCTCACCTGGGCCGCCAAACCGAGAGTGGGAGAATCCCCAGAACCCCGCTTAGATTTCGTTAGTAAGTTGAGCCAGTTTCACTCCTTGTTCGTTCCCAGCTCGCCGCTTTGCTTCCCTAGATAGGTACGTGCTTCCCGGGCCAGAAGTTCCCGAATTTCTTTCCACGTTGCGATGATAGTTGGACGCAGCGTGGGAATCTCCGTTAGCAGAGTATTGAGTGGATTCGTTCTGAAGAGCAGGAACAATGGTCAAGTGTTTTGTATCAAGCTGTTTTGGATCAAGCGAGCACTCACCATAATCGATTGAGAGCTGCGACGCGCGTTAGAAAACGATGATGAAAGGGATGTAATTGTTGCAGCAGAAGTGTTGCTACGCGGAGGCTTCTAAAGCCTTTAACCGCAGAGCACGCAAAGAATGGCCGCGAAGATCGCAAAGCGAAGCAGCGAACAACTCATTGTTCCTGCCACTTTCTTTGCGTTCTTTGCGGCTGTTCTTTGCGTGCTTTGCGGTTAAGAGCTCGTGAACTCGCCGTTGATTTCAGTCAGCGTGTTGACGCTCCACCGACCAGATGCTCGCTCGATCCTTCTCGAATGGGTAGACGTGGACCATCCAGTTGAAAACCACCGGGAAAAAAGTTCCGCCGGCGGCGTCACAGGCTTCCTGCGTGGCGATGGACCCTTTGAAGCCGAATTGCGGATTAGGCTCGCGCATCTCTTTGAAATGGCCCAGCGGCGGGATGCAGAAATTCACGTGCTCATGCCACTGCGCCACACTCAGCGGAACGCGCTCATCGAGTTGCTCTTCGGTTAAGCGCTTGGGCGCGGTGTACATCACTCCCACCAATTTGTAATCATCGCCGTGCTTTTCATACAGCAGCGACGTGGGATGCTCCGGATTAAAATTGCGGGCATTCTCCCATCCATATTTGAGGCTGGTGAAGTGATACACCTTCTGCGGAATCTCGGGATGGAAAATCTTGAAGCCGTCCGCGAGAGCGGCATGATAGTCGGTGTATTTCTCCGAAGCACGGCGGGCGGCTTCCACCACTTGCTGAGCGCGCTCGGCGTCGCCCGGTTTGGGCGGGCGTAGTGCGGTCATCTTCATGTGCGGGCCCATATCCATGTGGCCTTCCATGGAGTGCATGGCATGCGCGCTCGCCTCGCTGTTGGCATCTTTGTCTGCGTTTTTCCCCATATCCATGCCGGGCATGTCCTTCATGTTCGACATGTCGTGATCGGGCATGTTCGAACTGCCCGACTGGGCTGGTTGCGTTTGGCTCCAAGCCACGACTCGACAAAAACAAAGCGGTCACAAGAACGGTCATTCGGTTCGGCATAAGCGAGCGGTTCGGCATAAGCAAGTCCTCCATGGTTTGCTGATATTAACCCTGTCGCAGGTCAGTTGTTTCGGCAAGAGACCGGAGGTTACTCCGGATTACTGTGGTAACAAACTTAGGATCTGAGGCGGCCGCGGGCAGGAACTGACAAGCCGGCGCGAATTCTGATACACCTTACAGCTTGACCCTGGAAACCATCATCTTCCTTTTTTTCGCGGGAGCGCTGGGCGGCGCGTTGAATTCCGTGGCCGGCGGTGGAAGCTTTATTGCATTTCCCGCGCTGCTGTTTACGGGCGTGCCTCCCATTCCCGCCAACGCTACGAACACGATCGCCTTGTGGACGGCCGCCGCGGCTAGCGGTGGAGCGTATCGCAAGGAGTTGGACGTTCCGCGGCGCGTGATGATTCCGTTGCTCGCTGCCAGTCTCGTGGGCGGACTCGCGGGCGCACTCCTGCTGCTGAAGACTCCGGCACATACTTTTCTGCGAATACTTCCCTGGCTCACGCTGGGTGCGACTCTGCTGTTCGCGTTCGGCAAGAAACTGGCTCGCGGACGGAAGTCCATTCTTGAGCATGAAGTCACCGGCGGTGCACTGGCGGCGGCAACACTGTTTCAGTTGGTGGTCGCCGTCTACGGAGGTTACTTCGGCGGGGGCATGGGGATTGTGATGCTCGCCATGCTGGCCGCGCTGGGCATGACCAACATCCACGCTATGAACGCGTTGAAAAGCGTAATGGGATTTGTGATCAACGGCGTTGCCGTCGTGACTTTTGTGATAGCTGGTGCATCTACTGGAAGCAAGGAATTCCGATGATCGCAGGCGGTATCGCCGGCGGATACGTGGGCGCGCACTATGCCCTGAAGATACCGCAGGCCTGGATCAGGATCTTCGTGGTGCTGGTCGGCACAGGAATGACAGTTTATTTTTTCTGGAAAGCGTATTGAAAAAGATGGCCACGAAGTTTGCGGATTTCACGGTCTAGATCTACCTCGCGGAGCGAGCGGGATCGACATTTGAATGAATTATCCGTGCGGATCCGGGCCAGATTCTTATTGCACGGGCGCGGACACATGCTCGTGCACAATCAGCCACTTGCCGTCTTCGTTTTCCCAGATCACGGTCCAGCGGAAGTTTCCCATCTCGATTTTGCCCGCCTGGGTCGTCATCTGCTCGCTGATCGTGGCCGTTCCCCAGACCAAATCGCCGTGAGGGTGTACGGCGGCATCGTCGTTCACAGTGAACTTCGCGCTCTTGTAGCCGGCGACGACTGACTTGACGCCTTTTTCATATTCGTCCCAGCTATCGTATTTCAGCGGCGCGATATCGAAATAAGTATGCGGACCGCTGGCGTAAAACTTTTCGACATTGGCGGGGTCGAGGGTGGACCATCCGTCCCATACTTTCTGCATGAGGGCCTTGTCCGGGACGGGACCGACAGGGGACTTCTTCATGGCAGAGCTTTTCGTTTGGGCGGCAGTGGTTAGCAATAAAACAAGCATGCACAACGGCACGGCGAAAAGCCGCGTCAGCCTCGGGTTCGGCATTAGCTTTAACATCGGGTTCCTCCGGCAATCCGGCCCAATTTTCGCACACACTCTGGAAAAGAACAAAGTTGACGCAGCACCGTAATCGTCCGATCTTCATCGTCCGATCTTCGTTGTTCGATCAGGCACTCTGGGAGTAAAGAACGACTACGCCTGAGCCGAACAACTTTGTTCTCGAAAGTTTCAATCGAAGCCGTTGCTTGACGTCTTGAAATAAAGGCCTGCCACTGCCAAGAAAAACCGGATTGAGAATGACCCGGTATTCGTCGATCAATCCCCGTTGCAGGAGAAATGATGCGAGGCTGGCGCTTCCGAGGATCACCATGTCCTTGCCGGGTAGCTGTTTCAATCTCGAAATTTCCGCGGCAGCATCGCTTTTCACCAGAATCGAATTCTTCCATTCCGCGCTTTGCAGAGTTCCGGAAAAGACAATTTTCGGCAGATTGTTCATCTGGTCTGCGATTTCTTCCGCGGGAGCCGACGGCCAGTAGTTGGCCATATGCTGGTACGTTTTCCGCCCAAATACGATGGTGTCCACGCTGCGAAGCATGTCTCGGGCATATGCAAAGAACTCTTCGTCCACCACGAACCAGTCCAGTTCATGGTTAGGCCCTTCGAAGAAACCGTCCAGCGACATCAGATTCGAAACAATTATTCTTCGCATTCCCATTTCCCCACATCAGGAGCGGACTCTTGCAGCGGTTCGCCAAGAATCTCAGGCTGCGGCTCGCCATCGTGCCGGGTTAACTGCGCATCGGAATCAGTTCACGCAGCCGTCCATCGCGCAAGTAGAGGCCCAACCAAATCACAACGCCAACGATGATCGGCAGATAGAAGGGCTCGCCCACTCGCAGATGAGTGGCGGTTGCTCCCCGAGATAGCCGGTCAGCAGGATTGCGCCGAGTACGGAAGTACGAGGAATCGCGTAGAGGATTGTGCACGCCAGTTCCACGAGGGTGATACGCAGCAATGCGGCCTCGGGATAACCGTAATGTACAAACCCCTGCACGGGGACGGCCGGCTTCAGCAGGCTGAACGCTCCGGTAAAGGCAAACAGCAGCACTGGCAAGGCGCTTAAAATACAGCCGGCCCAGAAACTTCCTTTTGAGACGGCGCCAGGTTGAGTGGGAAATTGCATAACACGCTCCTCCATATTTCTTCATTTCTATTATTTCTTCATTTCTATTTCTTCATCGCTTCGGTCAAGTTTCTTTGGTCACGCACTTCGACGACGAAACCACGATCACAAATCGCCACATGCGGGCTAGGCAGAGAAAAGAGTTCACATAGGCTTGCCGCAATTAATCATCCACGGGATGCCGAACCGATCAGTGACCATGCCAAACCGCACAGCCCAGAATGTTTCCTGGATCGGCATCTGCACGGCTCCGTTTTCCGCCAAAGCATTAAATACGCGGTCCGCCTCGGCGGGGTCGTTCATGCTGATCGACACCGAGAAGCCCCGAGGGTTCTGGTAATATTAGGCGGGGAGTCGGCGCCCTGCAGCACATCTTCGCCAATATTCAGCGTGGCGTGCAGGATTTTCTTTCCCCATTCCGCAGGCACCTGGTCGGCAACGGGTGTTCCCTCGTGCGGCATCATGAAGGTGATTTTTCCGACCCAGGCACTTTTCGTAGAACTTAAATGCTTCTTCACATTGACCGTTGAAATGAAGGTACGGATTCAATTGCATCGTGTTTCTCCTCTGGGCGTTCTCCCCTAACTGAACGATAGGATGAGTTCATCACTCACGCCCGACACCGTATCAAATATCGCCTCCGAGAAACAGGTTATATTTGGCTGAGTCAGCTCATGCTTTGAAATACTTCGAAATTTTGGTCGATTCACGACGCTCACGTAGCTCCTAAGTTACGTGCCTGCAACTGTTTACAAGCCATCGACGGACGACTATCACCGGCGTATAATCGATTAAGTTGGCGTTCCAACAAGATGTGGTACAGGCTCTATCTGGCAGCGCCGGAGGGGCACTGGAGGACATCATGAGTATCACCCCAATCGGCGGTCGTCCGCACGACGAACTTGGCCGAAAAATCACCACCGCGTCTCTGCGGGAACAGAAACTCCACCGCGAACCCCTCACCTGCCTCACCGCTTACGACTACGCCACTGCGCGCCTGGTGGACGAGGCTGGCATCGACATGGTGTTGGTGGGTGATTCGCTGGCCCAAACCATGCTGGGCTATGAGAACACTCTGTCGGTAACGATGGACGAGATGCTGCATCACGTAAAGGCCGTGCGCCGAGGCGTGAAAAATGCGCTGCTGCTTGCGGATATGCCTTACGGGTCATATCAGGTTGACCCCAGCGACGCGGTTCGCAACGCCGCGCGCTTTGTGAAGGAAGGCGGCGCCGAGGTGGTGAAAATGGAAGGCGGAGAGAAGCGCGCCGACTTGATTCGTCGCGTCATCGACGCCGAGATTCCTGTTGCCGGTCACATCGGACTTACGCCCCAGTCGGTGAACGTATTGGGCGGCTACAAGGTGCAAGGGAAGAATCTGAGTGGCATTGAGCAGTTGATGCGAGACGCTGTCGCTCTCGATCGCGCTGGCGTGGCCTGCCTCTATCTGGAAGGGATTCCGCGGGAAGTGGCGGCGATGATTACGGCCGAAGTGAGCGCGCCAACGATTGGCATTGGCGCCGGCCCGGAGTGCGATGGGCAGGTGCTGGTATTCCACGACCTGGTGAATCTGACGTTTGGCCCGCCCGCCAAGTTTGTGCGGCGTTACGGCGACGCTACTGCGCTGATCACGCAGGCGGTGCAGGCTTATCGTGCAGATGTGAAGTCGCACCAATATCCATCGGACGCGGAGTCTTACCATCTGCCCAAGGAGACGAAGGCTGGACTCGAGACAGTGCTGGAACGGAAGCGGGCCATGCGGCGTTAGGGCGAGCGGGGGACTCGGGAACCAACTGGGGGAAAGATTCGTAGCATAGAACAGTGCTACGCTGTTGGCTAAGGAGGTAAGCGTCATGCCCATTTTGTCGGTGTTTTTTCTTCCGTTTTTCGGTCTCGGATTCGTGTTCTATTTTCTGCCGACGATTCTTGCCTTTGCCCGCAACAAGCGCGACACCGCGGCGATTCTGCTGCTGAATCTGTTCCTGGGGTGGACGATGATCGGATGGGTCGTGGCGCTGGTCTGGGCGGTAAGGACGGATATCCCCGTAGCGGTGCGGTAACGATGCGGTGCAGTGATTCGGAAATAAATTGCGAGCGAACCGGGCTGATTTACTGATCTCCGCGTTAAAGAGCTATACGCCAAAGATCTGCACGCTAAAGATCCGTACGCTGGATTTCTGGACTCTGACGACCTGCGCGCTGGCTATGAGCCTTGCGTCGGTTGCATGTTCTTCCCGATCGGACACGCAACCGGCGCCTGATGCCTTCGCGGTGCTGCAGACTATTCCTGCTGCCAATCCGGCGAAGTATGCTGACTTGCGGAAAAAAAAACTGGCAAAATCCCTACCTGGTGGTGCGAGCCGACGGAATAGGTTTGCTGACCGGCGTCGCGGCAAATCAAGAACAGATACTGAAACTGGAAGACGTAGTTGACACGCTGGCTCACTTGCCGGCTTCCGCGTGGCCCTATGGCCGCGTGGTTGCGATCCTGGTGCAGGAAGGATCGGGAAGTTCCATACAAGCTTCGGAACAACAAAAAGTCGCGCTTCGCCGCAATCGCGGCACGGTCGCGGGAGAACTGGAGCGCGCTCACGTCGAGATCGTCTGGATGCCGGCGACCAAGCCTTGAAAACCTACAACACAATCCGTGACATGCGCGCCGCGTCCCGAGCGGCGAGGCGCACCGGCTTGCGCCTGGGCCTGGTGCCAACGATGGGGGCGTTGCATGAGGGGCATCTGTCCCTGATACGCGCTGCGAAAGCTTCGTGCCAGGCGGTCGCCGCGTCGATCTTTGTGAACCCCACGCAGTTTGGGCCGAACGAGGACCTGGCGAAGTATCCCCGGCCGCTCGAGCGCGATCGCGAGTTGCTGGAAAACGAGGGCGTGGATCTGCTTTTCGCGCCGCCGGTCGACGAGATGTATCCCAACGGCACGCCGACCTGGGTTACGGTCGAAGATCTTAGCGACAGGCTCGATGGCCGTTCGCGGCCCGGGCATTTCCGCGGCGTGACTACGATCGTGACTAAGCTGTTTCACGCGGTGGAGCCCGACGCCGCATTCTTCGGGCAAAAAGACGCGGCGCAGGCGGCCATCATTCGCCGCATGGTGCGCGACCTGAACGTTCCCGTGGAGATCTTCATTTGCCCGATTGTGCGCGAGCCGGACGGGCTTGCCATGAGTTCACGAAACATATATTTGGACCTGCAGCAACGCAAGCAAGCGCTGGTGTTGCAGCGTTCGCTCATGCAGGTCAAACAGATGGATGGGGCCGGCGAATACAATGCCGCAAGACTGATCGTGGCCGCAAAGGAGGTTTTCGTCACGGAACCGGCTGTCCGCCTGGATTATTTCGAGATCGTCGATCCAGATTCTCTCGATCCGGTCAACGATGTCTCCAAGGGAGCGTTGGTAGCCGTCGCCGCCTTTGTGGGCACGACGCGCCTGATTGATAACATCCTGCTCCTGGCAGTCTAAGCCCTCGCGCCGCTACTTTTGACTCGCGGGTACTTGCATGTCCTTGGGAGTGCGGAGCTGGACGCCGTTGCGAGGTTCTGAAAGTGACGCGCTGGCGCACTAAATCCTCGATCTGCGACCACACGCTGGGATCGCACTCGCTTTGGGTGTGTCCCGGGGTGAAAAACCGGCCAGCCCACGACGCTTCCGGACACGGGACCGGAGTTTTTCTATAGTCGGTGCGGTAGTTCCCGAGAATTTCCGTCTTCGACTCATCGGCGGCGGTGATCTTCGCGCGACCGTGGAGCAAGCCGTGAGGCTGATAGAAGTTCGCGGCTTCGGCGACATTATCGGGGATGATGGAATCGTTGTGCCAGGGTTTCGCGACGCTATCCACTTGCACCGTCAGCAGCACGGGAATATGGTCGCGCCGCAGTTCGCGAGCCAGCAGCACCGTTGCTTGCGCGCCCCAACTGTGCCCGTAAAGAACTATGCGTGCGCGGCTTTTCTCTTCGTCAGAGAGAATCCCGTCGTGATTCGTGTCCAGGAAGCGGAGAATCGTGGCGCGGGCCTGGGCCCGGTGGCGATTTTCGAAAACCTCGACGTACGTACCCTTCGGGACCGTGTGCTGAATCCGTGCAGCCAACTTGACCGGACCGTGGTGCAGCGTCATCATGACTCACAAAACCGCCGACGAAGCCGATCACAATCGCAGCAGGAGGCGGTTCGGAAGCAGCGGTCACAGCGGGGTCGGATTACCGATGATAGCGAATCGGGGAGCACTCCAGCCGACGCCGTTCCGGCCAAAATACCTGCAACCAGCACGGCTAGCCGCGCAGTAAAACTCGGGGTTAAAGCAGTCAAACCCAATCAGCTCACCAATTGTCCATGTTAGATGACTAGATTCCTGAACGGGATGCGCCATAATCGAACAACCGGCCCACCTTTTGGCCGTACTGGCCGAAATGCCTTACTGGCGCGGCATTTGGCCTATCCAGCCCGCTCAGTCTACACCTCGTGTCAAGCTAGCCGGTGGGAATCCGGTCGGCGGACGCGCTCGGCCGTGGGAATTGCTGCTTGTTGACTTTGATTGCTGATTCAAAATCAGGACCAGAACTGGAATCAGACGGTTCTGGCTTTTCAATCAGAAATCAAAAATCAGCAATCCGCAATTCGCTCCCGTGGCGTCCGCATTGTCGGAAACAGGCGCCCCGACACAAAGCGATTGCCGTCAAGAAAATATCGCAGAGGACGCTCCGCCGCCTTAGTAATCCCAATGCGCGGTGTCACTCTGATTTTGCTGGAACGAAAGCCGTCGTCGCCAATCCACAGACTTGACTGTGCCGAAGTGAGGTCACAACCGTTGTCCCGTGTGCGGGTAATCCCGAACGCCTCCGCCAGCCGACCCGGACCGCTCGTGAGTTTTGGAAGGTCGCGAGGGCCCTGCAGCTTCACCCCGCGCGCGGCAGCCATTTCTTCGCTTCCTACCAGAGGTTCAAGCGCCCGGAATAAAACCCCACCGGCTTTACCGTCCCGGTTGCATGAAACATTCAGACAATAGTGGGTGCCGTAAATGAAGTACACGTAGGCAAAACCGGGCGGCCCAAACAGCACCGAAGTGCGTGCGGTGTTCCCGGCAGCGGCGTGGGAGGCGGGATCTTTTTCTCCCAGATAGGCTTCCACTTCCACGATGCGTGCCGCCAGGCGAGAGGCGCCAACTCGCGGGTCTTCGGGCCGACGGGTGGGCCGACGTTCTCGCGAACCAGCACTTTGCCCAGAAGTTCGCGGGCGACCCGACGCGGATCACGTCCAAAGAACGCGCGATCTAAAGGCCGAATCGTGGCGAGTGCGGGCTCGTTTGCATCCTTGCGCATGCCGGCAAATCTTAACCCAGACTCCTTATCTCCGGAGCTTCACATTCTCGCGCCAGTTTCAGACTTTTCGCGGCGACTGCCAAGGGGAGCAACTTAAATCGGCTTGGCCTGCGTGTTCCTGGCGGCGGTAACGTTCGATGGCGTATCGTCGAACGACTTGCCGGGTTCGTAGGCAAACTTCTCATACTTCCCGTCCACTTTCCGGATGGCGTCATGCCAGCCATCGTCCCAACTGATGCGAGCCTCTCCTCCAACCACCGTCCACGTGCCGTGGCTCTATCCGGTGGACTTGTGGGCCTCACCGTCGGCATCGAGCGTAGCATAGAAATTGCCCCCGTTCCCCTCCCCCAGTTCCCACTTGCCGACGAATCGGGTGCGGCTGGCGGCGGAAGCGCCGGCCGATAACGAATCGAACTCGATCCGCGAAATGTCTACAGCGGGAATGCTCTGCTGGTGTCCATCTTTGAAAACAATGGTGACCGGAGTCTTGAAATCGATGCGCGCGACCTGCGACATGTCGATGCTCTTCCGGTGGCCGTCTTTGAAGACGAGCATGATCGAGCCATTCTCGTCGGCAGGCATGGCGCCGGCCTTCGCGACACCGGTCGCGGCGGCGAATATGAGGACTGCCACGATCCCAATAGCTTTCACAATATTGCGCATGGATTTCTCCTTGCCGGCTCTTTGGGGCTTAGAACCGACCTTAAAACCGTAAAACAATACACTCACAGGATGATACGTAGAGCGCGCAAATTTGTTCCCCGCTTCCCATGGCGTCCGGACCTAGGAAGCGATTCTGGCCGATTCCTTCAGATACGCCAGCACTTCCTCTGCGTGGCCTTCGACCTTCACTTTGGGAAAAATGTGCTGAATCTTGCCCTCTGGCCCGATGATGAACGTGGTGCGGACGATGCCCATCACTTTCTTCCCGTACATATTTTTCTCCTTCAGCACGCCGAACGCATCCGCCACTTTCTTGTCGGCGTCGGCCAGTAAGGTGAAAGGCAGGCTGAACTTTTCCTGGAATTTTTTTTGCGACTTGGGCGTGTCGGGCGAAATACCCATGAGCACCACGCCGGTCTTCTGAATCTTCTTATACGTATCGCGAAACTCCTGGGCTTCGATGGTGCACCCCGGAGTATCAGCGCGAGGATAGAAATACAGAACCACGGTTTTGCCGCGAAGATTCTTCAGCGAGATTTCTTTTCCGTTCTCATCCTGCAAAGTAAACTCGGGAGCCTTATCATGGATATTCATGGGAATCTTGCCTCCAACGAAATCAGGCCCGGGTATTACGAATACGAACGAACGGGCCGCGGCGATGCCGCCGGTCCAGAAGATTCTATACCGAGGCTTGGTTTCGATCGCGATGGTCGCCACCATGGCGTTGATGCGCGGCTCTGAGCGCGGCCCAGGAGTCAACCCCTGAGATCGTACCTCTGAAAAGGGAGCGTCGCACGAAAAAAGATCTGGGACCGCGCGCCCTCGGCCTGTTAAGAATGACGCCTAGCGGCAAAGCCACGCTGATCCCGGTGATGATCGAGATCAACGGTAAGTTCTACGACGCATCGGCCTACAAAGCGGACCCCGTTCCCATGGCGCTGGAATCGGGCATTGTGTATGAAGGCGAAAAGACCGGCATGGCTCTGGGACTGTTTACTATCAATAGTGCGCTGCACAGCGTCGCCGCCAATGCTGACGTCCCATGGCTCGCCACCGGTGCGTGGCTGGCCGCAGGCGCCGAAGCGCCGAAGAGCGGAATGAAGGCGGAGGTCGTCCCGAAAGGGATCGAGACTACCGACGCGCCGCCACGTCTGACAAAGAGCGGAACGGCATCAAGCGCTGCGCCGGCAAAAGCCCCCGCAAGGGACCAGCTTCACCCACTGCGCCACCTTCGGCCGCGCCCCCCACAACATCCACGCGCCCCTCGCCGGCGGGTTCAAGCCCATCTGCCACGCCGCCTGCGACCTCCACCAGTCCGCCCGCTTCTTCGCCTAGCCAGCCCCCAGCCGGAAGAAAAGA
Organism: uncultured Acidobacteriaceae bacterium; assembly: GCA_963846245.1. GTDB lineage: Bacteria > Acidobacteriota > Terriglobia > Terriglobales > Acidobacteriaceae > Sulfotelmatobacter. The sequence goes on from CAWJVI010000004.1 coordinate 1,017,956, forward strand.
AGGACGACAAAACAGGTAACCAGAAAAAATCCGCCCAGAACGACGCGCCTCCTGCCGCGCTCCAGCCAGTCCTCCTCCGACACAAAGGACGACACGAGGGACGATACGAATCGGCCAAGATTGCGGCGTGGCAAGCCGGTCGGCCCGATGCCCGATTACGACGTGCCGGGCTACGGGAAACCAAAATCCGGGAAGGATTCCGGTTCAAGCAGCGGCGATAATTCGGCTGCGAAACTGGCTGCTAACTCGGTTGCCGATGGAGCCAGTCGAACTGGTTCCGGCGATTTCCGATGCCGACGGCCCCGAACTGCGCTCTTTCGCATATGAGTGGGACCAGGGCGCCGAGGATGATCGCCGCAAGCAAATGCTCGATCTGGCGAAGGCGCAGTTGCTCGCATACATTGACGCGCGGGCCAAAGGACAAATCCCAGCAAAGCCTGCGCCTTCTCGCTCAATCGCCCGAAAACCGGCGTCCAAAGCGCCCGTGCCCGTCTTCGAAAATGTGCAGATGCGCACTTTCGATTTGTGGGGCAGCAACCAGCCAGTGCTGGTCCTGAGTGCGGATGCACACCTGCCTCCGCCGACTTCCGGTGGCGCAATCGACGTCCCGGCGGCGCCGTTGCAATACAAAATCATGCTCGCGACGCGCACTGATATTTACGGCAACCTGCACAAGCTATATTCCGGCGTGACCGATCGTTTCCATCTCGACGTCAATCCGCAGCTGGATTTGATCGATGCCGTCGACGCCGACGGCGACGGCCGCGGCGAACTTCTCTTTCACAAAATCACCGACTCCGGAAATGGCTATGCGATCTACAAGGCCACATCCGACACTTTGTGGAAGATGTTCGACACTGTGAATCCGGAGTAGCTTGGGAATGGCAAACAGATTACTGTCCCGGGCAAGGCTTTCTTTGCGCAGTTTTCTGGAAACGTTTTACAATTCGCTAACCGGGCAGAAGAACAGAAAGTTCATCAAACTCAACTGATGCGACAAACTTCACTACGCGTTCGCAGGAGCTTCCCTTTTTGCGTCTGACACGCCGCGAGTTGGTGCGATCAGCCCTCGGAGCGAGCCTTGCCGCCGCGCTGCCAGCGGGTTTTTTTTCAGGGTGTAGCGATTCCTCCAAGGCGGCTAGTGCGGCATCTACACGCTCGAGCCCATCAAGCGGCGTGCCGCAATTTCCTGTGTCCCCAGAAATCGTGTTTCCGAAGGATTTTTTCTGGGGCACGGCAACTTCCGCCTACCAGATTGAAGGCGCATGGAAAGATGATGGCAAGGGCGAGTCCATCTGGGACCGTTTCTCGCACACTCCAGGCACCATCAAGGACAAAGACACCGGCGACACGGCCTGCGATTCCTATCATCGCTGGCGCGACGATATCGCCTTGATGCGCGCCATGAATTTGAACAGCTATCGCTTTTCTGTTTCGTGGCCGCGCATTCAGGCTACAGGCGCGGGCCCCGCGAACTCGCAAAGGCATCGACTATTACAGCCGTCTCGTCGACGCCCTGCTCGAAGCGAAAATCCGCCCCTTCGTCACGCTCTATCACTGGGACTTGCCGCAGGCCCTCGAAGACACCGGTGGTTGGCCGCACCGTGATACTGCCTCTCGTTTCAGCGACTATGTCGAAATCGTCGCCCGCGCCCTGGGCGACCGCGTCACCGACTGGATGCTGTTCAACGAGCCTTCCGTATTCACATTCAGTGGCTACCTGGAAGGCGTCCATGCACCCGGTCACCAGAGCCTGCTGGATTTTCTCCGCGCCACGCACGTAGTGAACCTGGCTCAGGGAGCCGGTTTTCGGGCGCTGAAATCGGCGCGTCCCCAGGCGCGCGTGGGAACTGCTTTCAATATGTCGCCCTGTGAGCCGGCAACAGATTCCGACGCCGACAAGTTGGCGGCCGAGCGGGCACACGCCATCACCAATGTTTGGTTTCTCGAACCGGCGCTCAAGGGACGCTATCCCGACAGCTTTCACTTATCTCCCCGAAACCGTCATGCGAATCGCGTCCGGCGACATGGAAAAAATCCGCGCGCCCCTGGACTTTATCGGAATCAATCTCTACAGCCGTACGATCGCTTCTTCGCCGGGCGCACTGCAACGAATCGCGCACGTGCAGGACTGGCTTTTCCCGGTCACGATGACCAGCAGCGGCGGCGAGCAAGGCCCTAAAACCGATATCGGCTGGGAAGTCTGGCCGCAAGCGCTCTACGACATGGTCATGCGCATCACCCACGACTACAACCGGCCCGTCATCGAGATCACCGAGAGCGGATGCGCCTATAACGATGGCCCCGACGCGGCCGGTGAAATCCGCGACTCGCGACGTATCGAGTATCATCGCAACTATCTTGCAGCCTTGGCCCGCGCAACCGCCGACGGTGCCGACGTCCGCGGATATCACGCCTGGAGCCTGATCGACAATTTTGAGTGGGCAGAGGGTTTCAGCCAGCGCTTCGGCCTGGCCTACGTGGATTACACGACGCAGCAGCGCACAATCAAGCAATCAGGACGCTGGTATGCGAAAGTTGCGGCGGAGAATGTGCTTCGTGCCGGGACTTGAGGTTTGCGCCGGGAGGTTCGTGCTGGTAGGTTCGTGTGAGACCGGGTCCCCTGACTCGGTCAGCGGCCGCAAGGCCGCCGGTTTTGCTTCTGCATCATCACTACTTCTGCGTCATCACGAGCTCACTGTCTTTCACTTTTACATCGCCAACATAATCCGGAAGCTTAAGCCGGTCGCGTTCGTCCTGCATTTTCTTCTCCAGGGCCGGTTTCACCAGTGACACCGGTATGTCGAGATCTCCCACTTTAAACTCCGTGGGATCAAACGTGGCATAGCCGTCTTTCTGTCCCAGATGCCCAGAGACCGTAATCCACACATCTTTGCCCGCGATCTGCGTTAGAAATTGTCCGTGCGCCACGTCTCCTTCCATGCTGACATGCTGATCCTTGATGGTAGGAGCTCCAGGGCCAACGTTCGTGTCTGGCGACAAGCTTCCGCCAGCCGCCCCTCCCAGCGCCTGCGAGAGCGCAGCACCAATCTCATCGGAATTCAGATGCAATTCGGCTTTGGATGCCGGAGTCCCGCCGGCCGGAGACAAAGACAATGAGAAGAGGAAGACGCAGCCGAGACGGCCTGGGAAGGCGTCGCGTCCGGTGCGCCGGTGCCAGCCGATTGTTGCGCCGCCTGCTCAAATTGCGAGACCTTCTGATCGAACGATTGCGCATGGGCCTCAACTGCCGCCGGAGCCTGCGTCGGTGCCACGGGCGCCGGCTTTTTCAACACCAGAATGATCGCAACCACCGACGCTGCCAGCGTCGCAATACTGATAATGCGGTCCAGCTTGAACTTCATGGCGAGTCTCCCAGCATTCATGGTAGACGAGCCAATCGGCCTAGATTCAGATGACTGAAGTTCAGGTGACAGAAGTCACATCTTGAGACGGTAGTTCGGCCCCAGTCAGCCCAGCTTCTTCGCCAGCAGCTCATTCACCAGTTGCGGATTCGCCTGCCCCTTCGACGCCTTCATCACCTGACCCACAAAAAATCCGATCATGGTCGTTTTCCCCGCGCGATACTGCTCGAGCTGCTTGGGATTCGCAGCCAGCACTTCATCGATCGTCTTTTCCAGGGCGGACGTATCCGAAGATTGCTGCGGCCTTCCTTCCTCTTCATACACCGCAGAAAAATCTCGCCCGCGTTCAAAACAAAGGTCGTAGAGATCCTTCAGCATCTTCCCCGAAATCGCCCCCGATTCCACCAGATCCGCCGACGCCGCCACGCCTGCCATCGAAATCGGAGAATGTTCAATGTCGAGCCCCTTGGCCTTCAGCCGTCCCATCAGTTCGCCCTGCACCAGGTTCGCAACCCGCTTCGGATTCTTCGCCGCCTTGGCCGCCGACTCAAACTGATCGGCCAGTGCTTTTGAAAAAGTCAGCACCTGCGCATCGTAGTCGGTAATGCCGTATTCCTTCACCATGCGTTCCCGCCGCGCTTCCGGCAATTCCGGCAGCGTCTTCGCAATCTCGGCTTTCCATTTCGCGTCGACCACGAGCGGCAGCAAGTCCGGCTCCGGAAAATACCGGTAATCGTGCGCCTGCTCTTTTGAGCGCATACCGTACGTCTTGCCTTCATTCGAGTTGTAGAGCCGCGTCTCCTGCGTGATCTTGCCGCCGGATTCGATCACATCCACCTGCCGCTCAATCTCGTAAATCAACGCCTCACGGATAAAGCGAAACGAATTCACATTCTTGATTTCCGTCTTGGTGCCAAGTTCCTTCTGTCCACGCGGCCGCACGCTCACGTTGGCATCGCAGCGCAGCGAGCCTTCCTCCATATTGCAGTCGCTAACGCCGGTATAAAGAATGATCTCTTTCAGCCGCGTGAGATATTCGTAGGCTTCGTCGGGAGTAGCAATGTCCGGCTCGCTGACAATTTCAATCAGCGGCACGCCAGTGCGGTTCAAGTCGATGGCGGTTTTCTCGTCGGCGTCCGGAAAGCCCTCGTGCAGGCTCTTGCCCGCATCCTCTTCCAGATGCACGCGCGTGATGCCAATTTTCTTTTTGCCACCCGCCCGATCGGCTGCCGGAACCTCGATGAATCCATGCTCCGCCAGCGGCTTGTCATACTGCGAAATCTGATATCCCTTAGGCAAATCCGGATAAAAATAGTTTTTCCGCGCGAAAATCGAACGTCTCGTTAATGCGGCAATTGAGCGCCATCGCCGCCCGCGTAGCAAACTCCACAACTTTCTTATTCAGCACTGGTAGCGCTCCCGGCATGCCCAGGCAAACCGGGCACACGTTGCTGTTGGGCGCAGCCCCAAAACGCGTGGAGCACGAACAGAAAATCTTCGTAACCGTCAGCAACTGGACATGCACCTCCAGCCCAATCACCGGTTCGTAAGCGCGGCCAACAACGGTAGTCTCAGGCACAACAGACATGACCCAGTTCCTTAACTTCTGATTTCCCGCACAGACCGCGCGATTATAACGTCCTCCGCGAGGTTGCGACTACGGCTTGGCTGGCGGGTTCAAATACTTATCCATCGAAATTTCAAAATACATCAACTCCACTCCCTTGGCGTCATCCACACCGGTAATGTCGATGTGCGCGCCCGCCAGCGGATCGGTAATCCCTCCCACATCAAGAAACAGAAACCCCGACTGCGTGGTACGTGGCTCGACCGCTTTCGCCGCGAACTGCGACGATTCGATCTCATCCATGTCCTTCTTGCTGATCGTCCCCTTCACCTTCTTATGCGGAACGGGAAACGGCAGCGGCGTCGGGTTCGTGTTCGCCTGCGGATTCGACAACCTCCGGTAAATATCCTCCGGCGAAATCGGCGTCAGCTTGGAATTATTCGCCGTGATCAGCGTCACCTCCATATTTGCGATGGAGATGGGCTGACTCCCATCATTGGTCACCACAAAAAAGACCGGCAGCAAGCCGTGCTCCCGGAACTTCACCGAAAAAGTGTCGGCCTTTCCCCGCGTGTCGTAAGGGTCCGCGGCAATCGTCACCATCTCCGTGGGATGCTCATCGTGCGCCGGATACGTCTTCGCCGCCTGCGCTACCGGCTTGACGAAAGTCTTGCCGGCCAGGACCATCGTCGAAGCGCCCAGCACCATCAGTGTGACAACAGTCGCGCGGCAACTCGGTTTCTTCGTGCGCAGCATGGCTTCGATTATAGAGGCTGCCACCCGGCCCGTTGGTTGCCTGGCATATCGCCAGGACATGCTTGCCCGCGCCGCACGCTCGCCATTTAGAATGGCAGCACTTGATCTACTTTCTCTACAGCTTTCTGCTGGCCTGCGCGATGCTAATAAGCCTGCCCTACTGGCTTTATCAGATGCTGCGCCATGGCAAGTACCGCCGCGGCTTTGCGGAACGCATGGGATCCGTTCCGTCGCGCCTCGGCCAGACCTCGCCAGAAGGCAGGCCCGCAATCTGGGTCCACGCCGTCTCCGTCGGTGAAGTGCTAGCAGTGAGCGGCCTGATCGACGAGATGCGACGCCGCTTCCCGCGACACAAAATTTTTATCAGCACCACCACTGACACTGGTCAGAAACTCGCGCGCAAACGTTTTAGCGAAGAAAACGTCTTCTACTTCCCCCTGGACTTCGCATTCGCCATCCGCCCCTATCTGCGCGCCCTGCACCCGAAGTTGGTGGTCATTGCCGAAACCGAATTCTGGCCCAACTTTCTTCGCCTGGCCCACGCCAGCGGCGCGCGCATCTCCGTGGTGAACGCCCGCATCTCCGACCGTTCCTGGCCCAACTACCGCCGTTTCCGCGCGCTGCTAAAAAAAGAACTGGAAAATATTGACCTATTCCTCGCCCAGACCGAAGCGGACAGCACTCGCCTGGAATCGATCGGCGCAGGGCCGGAACGCGTGCGAGTTACCGGCAATCTCAAGTTTGATGTGAGCCTGCCGCCCGCGCCTCCAATTGTTGCCGACCTGCGAACCGCGCTGGCCGCGGCCGGCGCTGGCCCGGTACTGGTCTGCGGAAGCACCGTCGAAGGCGAAGAACCGCTTTTGCTGAAAGCCTTCGAGAACGTACTAGTCGCGCATCCGCGCGCGGTCATGCTGCTCGCCCCGCGGCATCCTGAGCGTTTTGATACTGTCGCCGCTCTGCTCACGCAGCTGGAACTTCCCTTCCTGCGCCGAACTTTGTGGACCGACAACGCGAGGAGAGCACTGAAGATTATCCCCTCGTCGGCGGAGTCCTGCTGGTCGATACCATCGGCGAACTGGCCGCCCTCTACGCTTTGGCCGACATTGCTTTCGTCGGAGGCAGCCTGGTGCCGCACGGCGGACACAACATTATCGAGCCCGCGCAATATGGCGTCGCCATCGTCGTCGGAAACCACACCGAAAATTTTCGCGATATCGTGAGCCTGTTCCAGAGCCGGGACGCCGTCCGCATCGTGGGCGTGGCAGAGTTGCCTCTTACGCTGATGGATGTTCTGGCGAACCCCGCCGAACGCGCGGCCCTGGGCCGGCGTGCCACGGAAACCCTGCGTTCGCAATCCGGAGGAACAGCCGGCACAGCGCCCGGAACGGCAACCGGAGCGACGTTGCGCACCGTGCAAGCTCTGGAAAATCTTCTCATCTCGCGAAGAGAAAACAAGTGAATCTCCTCGCAACCATTTACGGCGGCGTAGTCGGAGCGCGCAATTCGCTCTACGACCGCGGCGTACTTCGCACTAGAGGCCTGGCCGGCCCCGTCGTGAGCATAGGAAATCTCTCCACCGGGGGCTCGGGCAAAACTCCTTTCGTGCTCATGCTGGGCGAGTTACTCAAATCCCGCGGAATCAAGTTCGACGTGCTTTCCCGCGGCTACGGCCGCGCCACCCGCGGAGCTCTACCCGTCGACCCAGCCGGTTCGCCGCATGATTTCGGCGACGAACCGCTGCTCATCGCCCAGCGGCTGCAGGTACCCGTCTTCGTAGGCGAAAGTCGTTTCGAAGCCGGGCGCATGGCCGAAGCCAAATTCGGGCCGCAACTTCATCTTCTCGACGATGGCTTTCAGCACCGCGCCCTGGCTCGCGATTTCGACATCGTCCTGCTCACGCCGCAAGACGCCGAAGACCGTCTGCTTCCCGCTGGCCGCCTGCGCGAGCCCTTGCGCAACCTGCGCCGCGCCGACGCGGTCGTGCTGCCTATTGACGCCGCCTCAGAAAAGTTTCCGCTCGAAGGCAAGCTCGTATGCCGCGTGCGCCGGGGAATCCTTCCTCAGCACGTGCCGCCGCGTCCCGTTGTCTTCTGCGGCATCGCGCGTCCCCAAATCTTTGTTCAGCAATTGCGCGCCGCCAACATCGAACCCGCCGCTGAGGCGTTCTACCGCGATCACCACTCCTACCGCGAGAAAGACATCCGCGAATTGCTCGCTCTCAAAGAGCAAAGCGAGGCGGGAGGATTTCTCACCACGGAAAAAGACGCCATCAATCTGGGCAATCATCTCTACGCGCTCCATCCGCTCTCGGTCGTCCCCGTCAAAATGGAGTTGCGGGACGCCGCTAACGCCGTGGATACCATGCTTCGCGTGATTGCCGAACGGAAGCGTCCGGCATGAGAGAATCTGGATTGCGGTTTGTCATCCTGGGCAAGCGTTTTTTGCGCAACGAAGGATCTGGGCGAGCCACGCAGTTTGTCGCTCTCTTTGCGACTCATTAATTGCGCGCTTGGTTCGCTTCCTTTAAGTACCGGCACATGACCAAACATCCCAAAGAGTCCGACCGCCTCAGGAAGATCGTGGAAGCCTTCCCCAAGGTCACTATCACCGTCCTCGGTGACCTGGTGGCCGACGAATTTGTCTTCGGCGAAATCTCGCGCGTCTCCCGCGAAGCTCCCGTACTGATCCTCAAACATCGCGAGCGCACGGTCGTCCCCGGCGGCGCCGCCAACGCGGTGAATAATCTCGCCGACCTCGGCGTCAACGTGCTTCCCGTCGGCGTCGTCGGAGACGATGAACCCGGCCGCCTGCTCCTCAAGCATTTCCGTCACAAGCGCATTCCCGTGAGCGGCGTGCTCAAAGACAAGACTTATGCCACCATCACCAAAACGCGCATCCTCGCCGGCATGACGCACACTGCGCGCCAGCAGGTAGTGCGCATCGATCGCGAACCGCCGGAAGCACCCAACGTTCACCTCACCCGCGAACTCTATCTCGCCGCGCGAAACTATGCCCACGTTTCCGACGCGCTGCTGCTTTCCGATTACGGCTACGGCGCAGCCACTCCCGCGATCCTCACTGCGCTGCGCGAAAAGGGCAAGCTGGGCTCGCTGCCCGTGATTCTCGATTCGCGTTACCGCCTCCTGCAATATTCAGGAGCCACGGCCGCAACGCCGAATGAACCCGAAGTCGAAGACGCGCTCGGCATTCGCATCGGGCACGACTGGAAAAAAATGGTCGCTGCCGGCGAGCAGTTGCTCGGTCGCATGAAGCTACAGTCGCTGCTGATTACCCGCGGTCGCGACGGCATGGTCGCCTTCAACCACCGGCACAAACCTGTGGACATCCCCATCTTCGGTTCCGATCAGGTGGTCGACGTAACCGGCGCTGGAGACTCTGTGATCGCCGCTTTCACCGCCGCCCTGGCCGCCGGGGCTACAACTGAAGAAGCTGCGCAACTGGCCAACTACGCCGGCGGAATCGTCGTGATGAAGCGCGGCACCGCCACTGTTTCGCAACAGGAACTCCTGCACGCTCTGGAGCAGTCGCCGCCCGCCACCAGACCTCACTGAACGATTGAGCGAAGCACTTTGAAGGAAAACAGCCAACCCGGAAATAAGATTCTGAATCGCGCTCAACTGCGCTCGCGCGTCGAACTGTGGCGCAGCGCCGGAGAACGCATCACGCTCGCGAACGGGAATTTCGATCTTCTCCACGTCGGCCACGTGCGCTATCTGCGCGGAGCGAAAGCGCTCGGCGGAAAGTTGGTCGTCGCCATCAATTCCGACCAATCCGTTCGAACCCTCAAAGGCGAAGGACGCCCCATCATGCCCGAGCAGGAGCGTGCCGAAATTGTCGCGGCGCTCGCAGATGTAGACGCCGTTGTGATTTTCCCAGAACTGGATGTGCGACCTATCATTCGCGAGATTCGCCCTGACATCCAGGCCAAAGGCACCGACTACACCGTGGAATCCGTCCCCGAGCGCGACACTGTAGCGGAATACGGCGGCCGCGTCGAGATCGTCGGCGACCCCAAAGACCACTCCACCAGCGAAATCATTCGCTCGCAGATCACGCGCTCGCGCCCGGCGCCGAGGCAGTCTTGATGGAGGATCCCCGAGACGGCGCGCGCTTCAGCCGCCTCCTCATCGTGCGCCTCAGTTCCATGGGCGACGTGATTCATACTCTGCCCGCGGCTCAGGCACTGCGGGCGGCGTTTCCAAGTTCAACGATCGGATGGCTCATCGAAGAACGCTGGGCCGAACTCCTGTGCGCGCCGGGCACTCCGCTGCGAGGCCCGCGCTCCGCACAGCGGCCGCTCGTCGATTGGGTGCACACTGTGAACTTGGTCGGCTGGCGGCGGTCGCTCTTTTCGCTCCACACCGTGCAGAACGTCGCGAGAACATGGAACGATGTCCGCGCCGCGCATTACGACCTCGCAATCGATCTGCAAGGAGCCATGCGCTCGGCGCTTCTGGCGCACAGGTCGGGCGCGCGCGTGATCTATGGTGCAGCCCAGTCGCGCGAATCTCCCGCGAGCCTGTGGTACACGCGTCAGGCGTTTACCCGCGGTCTGCACGTAATCGAGCAGAATCTCTCCATCGCCGAAGCGGTTATGGAAAACGAGGCAGTTGCGAAAATAAAGATGAAGGCGCCGCGCGCTGATTTCCCGCGCGATCCCGCAGCCGAGGTACGAATCGGCCAGCGCCTCGCGGAAAAGAATATCTCCGATTTCGCCATCCTCAATCCCGGCGCAGGCTGGGGCGCGAAGCGTTGGCCCGCGGAGCGTTACGGCCAAGTCGCGCGCGAACTGGCGAGCCTGGGACTGCGTACAATTCTCAACTACGGACCAGGCGAGCAGGAACTCGCGCAGACAGCGCAGTCCGTCAGCTGCGGCACCGCTGAAAGCATGAGCTGCACCATAACCGAGTTAATAGCGCTCACGCGGCGGGCGCGCTTATTCATTGGCGGCGATACCGGCCCGCTGCACCTGGCGGCCGCGTTAGGCATTCCAGTCGTAGCCATCTTCGGCCCGACGGATCCGGCGCGCAACGGCCCGTACGCTACGCGCAGCATCGTGCTACGTAATCCCTCGAGCGCCACCACGCATGCGCGCCGCTCGCAACCAGAAGCGGGATTGCTGGAGATCAGCACCGACGCGGTGTTCGCCGCCGCCCGCGAGGTATTGGGGTAACTGCGAACTTCATGACTGAATATTCCCGCATCGCCCGCCGCATCCGCGTACCCCTGGGATTCGTGTTCGCTCTGCTCTATCTCTGGCTGGCGAATCCGTCGTTGCGCTTCCTGCTATCAAGCCTGCTATTGATCCTGCCGGGCTTGCTGATTCGCGCCCTGGCCTCGGGCCACGTGCGAAAGAATGAAGCCCTGGCCACCTCGGGACCATACGCCTACACGCGCAACCCCCTCTATCTGGGTTCGCTGCTGATCGGAATTGGATTTGCCGTGGCCGCGCGCAGCTGGTGGGTGGGCGTTCTGCTTGTCCTGATGTTCTTCGCCATCTACCTCCCCGTCATCCGGGACGAAGAAACATTCCTGCGCCAGAAATTCCCCGAGTTCGACGAGTACGTCCAGCACGTCCCGCGAATGTTCCCGCGTCTCATTCCGAATCGGGGCGCTGAAAACGAAGCCTTGGGATTCTCTCTAGCTCTGTATCTGCAGCATCGCGAGTACAACGCGCTGCTTGGAACGCTGGCCGTGCTTGCCGCCTTACTGATCAAAATGTGGTTTCGAAAGTAGCCGGCAGTTTCCGTTTCAATCAGCAGTCGACAATCATCGATCATCACTCAACAATTCCGTTCCGCTCTTACTTCCGCGCCACCAACTCCCGCGCTCTGCTCAATTCCGGCCGCGACGAGTTCGATCCCTCGCAAACTTTCAAAAGCAACGCATAGTATTCGGTCGCATCGCTCGACTTGCCGGCCTGTTCCGCGGCCCGGGCAGCCCCGGAAAGCCCGTCGAATCGGTTCGGATTCAATTTCAAGTCCGTCTGATATTCCGCCAGCGCCTGCTGCGGACGCTTCGCCTCGAGCAGCATATCGGCCATCATTTCACGCGTCGGAATACCTTGCGGTTCGTCGCCCAGTGAATCTTCCTTGTCGGCAATCGGACGCAGCGCCTCGACCGCATCGTCATACTTGCCTTCGGCAAACGCCAGCCAGGCCTGCGCCTGTTTCAGATCGCTCTCCGCAGCCTCGGCATAATCCTTTTTCTTCGTGTCCACCAGTCTCTGATGAATACGCTCGATCGCCGCAATATCTTTTCGCACCTCATCCGCCTTGCCGAGATGGGCCGACCCAATCGCCTTCGCCCAATATCCCATGGAGCCCGCCGCAGTGCCCGGAACCTCCGTTGGCGTGAGCGCGGCGGCAGTAGCCCAGTCGTGCATCTCAATGGGATAAAGCGCATTAAAATGCGTCAGCGCGGCCTCGTGCGGATCGAATCCCAACCCATACATGTCGTGCATGGCGGGCATTTTTTTCACTTCTTCGATCAGCGCGCGCGCGTCCGCCTCGCGCCCACTCTGAAGATAAGCGTAGAACAGAAAATCCATTGCGTGGAACTGATGCCCTTCCCCGCCCATGTGCATCGCCGCACTCTCGCGAGTCGCGGCAATCGACGCCAGGTTCGACTTGATATCGTCCTGCCACAGCCCCACGCGTGCAAAAATGTGCGACGGCATGTGCAGCGCATGCGGAGCGGCCGGCGCAACCTGCGCATAGCGCCGCGCCGCAGGAATGCCCAGTTCCGCCAGCTGCGGCTTGTCATAAGCGTGAATCAGATAGTGCGCAACTCCCGGATGATCAGGCTCGGTGGCGAACAGCTTCTCCAGAATCGCTGCAGCCTGCCGGCGTCGGGCGAACGTTGCGTCCTCATGCGGATCGGAAGCCAGCAGCGAAAGCGCGTAGAACACCGCCGCTTCGTGGTCGTCAGGATAATTCTGATAAAGCTTCTGCATCCCATCGGAATAAGCGCGGGCACGCGCGTCGTGATCAAACTTCGCCGAATTGTCATAGAAGGCAGCGATAGCGGCGATATAGTCGCGTTCGCGCGCGGTTACCTTCTTACTCTCCGCTTGCGCCTTGTGGACTTCGTCAAGGCCGTGAGCAATCACCTTCTCGTCCGGCTCGTTCCATAGCTGATGCCACAAGCTCATCGCGACTCCCCAATGAGCCATCGCGCAATGCTGGTCGTCCTTGCCGATCTGGAGGAATTCCTTCTCCGCCTCTTCGTACCAGAACGAATGCAGCAACGCGACCCCGCGCTGAAACGGCTTCTCCACCGCCGCCGCGCACGAAACCGGGAAACGAACGGTCCCCAACTGCGTCTCGTTCAGATCCTCGTGATGCTGGTGACCATGCTCGTCGTCGGCGAAAGTTGGAAAAGCACAAAGAAAAGAAAGAAGCAGCAACCACGCAAGCTGTTTCATGAGAACCCCGCGAAGCCGAGTTTAGCAGAGGCGGTTGCCCGAAGTCAGCGCCCAGCAATGGGCTGTCATCCGCTGATGTATTCGGTTATACCACCCAGTGAGTTCATCCAGTGATGTCATCCAGTGATTCCGCAGTGATGTCATCCCGAACCGGGCCGAAGGCGCGGTGAGGGACCTTACGATCCGTGTGAAGAAGCATGGGCGTTGGCGGGCACCGTCCCAGCACGTAAGGCGGGTGCGTTGGCGCCCACCGTCACTGCCCGCTACTGCTTCCCCGTAAGCCTCCGAATCAACTCCACCTCAGCGTCCCGATACGGCGTCCCATCCGCGCGCAGCACCTCGTGAAACCACACCGGAGGCTGGCTCCGAACATAAGGATGCTCCCACGATTCCCACGGAAAACAGGTTTGCGTCTTCCCCGCGACGAATCCCCAATTGATGGCCCCCACGGGTTCCTGCTTCGCGATGGGCAAAATTCCGTCGAACGTGCTGCCGACCGAACGCGCCATGAATTCCGTGCAGCCCATAGCGCAAGCTGTGGGTAGCAATCGGAATGTGCGCAAGCCCCGGAGGGGCGAAAGAACCAACTCCTGACATTTTCAGGCAGCGACATCCTCTGCCGTTTGCTCCACTACCCGCGTGATGGTCGCAAACTCCTCTTCTCGCGCTTTGCGCCCGATAACCGCCAATACAGCAATCAACGCAGCCAGCCCCCCAAGCCAGCCGGCGATCAGCGCATCCGCCGCCATCTTAGAGATGCTGTTGTCTTTTCTCAGCAGGAATGGCAGGAAATACGGCGTATCGGCGTTTATGCCGTCGATCTCACGGGTATCCTCATTGCTCAACCCCCATTGATCCACTTTCCCCAGAATCGCGGCCGCCATGTTCTCAAAACGCAGTCCCACCACAAACGTAGGGCTTCCCAAAGTCTCCATCTGGTGGATTTCCAGGGGATGCCAGAATACGACCGAAGCCAACTGGATCACTACGCTAACTACTGCGATGCCGATCCCCAGCCTCCACGCGATCCGCCTCAGGTGCACACGATGACGGAGTAACAACGGAATCGAGATCATCGCCAGCAGTTGCACCGGAGTGGTAATGTACCGGTCGCCCCAGGCGAAGTCGCCGCTCCACACAAAATACCTCGCATAGAACAGGATATAAATTACCAGGAGCCACAACCCCGCCAGCAGGTAAGCCCTGATCTCGGAGCGAAACCGTTTCCACACCAGAAAAGACAGCAGCAAAGTGAGCAGAATCAGTGGATCAAACAGAAAAATCGATTTCTCCGGCGTGATCAGTGGACCCAGAAAGCCTTCCCGCCACGGTGTGGTCCACGGAAAACTCGGCGGCAAGCTGGGATCGAGTTGTCTCTGTTGCTCCGCCGCGATCGAGACGTAAGTGTTGAAGAATGAGCCGAATCGGTAGTACTGGTAAATCCGGTCAACTAGCAGGAATACCGCGTAAGACGTTCCCGCAACCCGCGCATAATCACGCAACCGCGCCACGAATTCCCGGCCACGGAAACCCTTTAGCCATAGGACTAAGATCACGAACAGGGCGGCTGCTGCGATGTCCATAGCCGTGGTGAGACGAGTCAACAGGTTGGCTCCGAGCGCCAGCGAGCCAATCCACAGTGACCGGGTACGCCCCGTCCGCAGCCAGTCGTATTGAAAACATAATCCGGCCAGCGTCAGCAGCAAAATGAAGTTATTCTCCAGCATGTTCTGCGTATAGAAAAGAAAGGTCGTTCCGAATAGCAGTGCAAGCGCGCCGGCAACCGCCTGGTTCGCCGTGAACTCCAGCAGTAGAAGAAAGCGAAAGCAGATCAGGACGGTCAGCATGCACACCGGAATGCCGACGCTGTAACTCACCAGGATCGCGCGAATTCCAGGATCGTGATCCGCAAACCCCGCAAACCACGGCATGCGCTCCAGATAGGTGCCCACAACGTCCGAGGGCAGCATGAGCAGGCTCTGCCCCATGCCGTACCAGGCATAGATCGTCCCGTTCCTGCCCATCACCCCGAACTCGGGGTATTCGCGAGGCAGCACCGGAGGCGCCGACGTCCAGAACGAATGTGTAGTCTGCAACCGCCGGACAGTGTCAATCGAGCCCAGATCCCCCGACTGCACCAGCAAGGCCGTCAGGAATGCCGCCAGGCCCAGCCAAAAAGCAGGATTCTTCAAAGTTCTTCTCAGTCCCAGTCTCATCGAACTCAAATCAGGAATTCAGGCCCACTAAAAATTCATAAGTTTTTTCCGCAGGTGGGAGGCAGACCCGCGCCTGCCACGCCTTGCTGCACGGATCACCATGAAAAAGAGGGCCCCACCCTTTGCGATTTTCGAAGAGCCTGCCCCTGAGCGCAGCCGAAGGGGTGGGTAACCACAAATTTATCCCCGAGAGCCAGATGCGTCCCGCGCGGGACATGACAGCATACAGGTTGCGTCGCGTTCGCGGTGCCTATTCGAAGGAACCCATCGACCCCAGAAAGCCAAGCATCTCTCCAAACGAAAAACCCCTCGCTTGCGCGAGGGGTTTTTCTGGGGGAGGGACTCGAGCGAGGCGCTCGTTGGGTCCCTAACTTTTTCCAGCCGTTAGCTTTACGGTCGCTTCTGACCATGACCTGGCCCTGGCCACTGCTCTCTTACTTCGGCTGTTGCTGCGAATCCGTGTTCATCGCCGGAGTCGTGTTGCTGGAGAGCTGTTCCAGATCGTTCTTCAGCAAGCTGATCTCGACGCGGCCGCCACTGATGCGCTTAGTATTGGCCGTGTCATCCGCGGGAGCAGGAGCGTTGCCCATGCCCACGAGATAGATCCGATAGACCGGAATCTCGTGGTTGAGCACCATGTAGCGCACCACCGACTCGGCCATCTTCTGCGAGTTCTCGATCGCGGTCTGGCCCCTGCCTGAGGCGAATCCCTGCACTTCGATGATATAACCGCGCTGGCCCTTCACCGTGGTCGCCATTTCATCAAGAGCGTCCTTGGCGGGCTTGCTCAGCACGGTCTGGCCGGGACGGAAACGGATTTCCGTCTGGTTCGAAGCCTTGTACTGGTCAATGTTGTTGACCACGGTCTCGACTGTCTGGATGCGCGTAGTGGCTTCCTGCGCGGTCTGCTGCGCTACGGTGGCCTTGTTGCCGGCGTCCACGGCGTGTTGGTCGGCTACATTAGCTTTGTCGGAAGCCATCTTGATGCCGGCCAGCGCGCGCGCGTCCGTGTCCTTAATGTTCCTGCCGTTCGCGGCGGTCAGGTCGTCCAGCTCGTTGACGCGGTCGCGAATGGGCTCGGTCTGCCGCTTCACATAGTTCTTGCGAGCAAAGGGGTTAACCCGTCCCCAGAAGCCTTCACGGCTGGGAGGAGCCAGAGGAGCCTTGCCTGTGGCCGTGTCCGTAGATGTCGCTGCGGCAGGCTGAGAAGTCGACGATGCGGTCTGCGCCAAAGCTGGCAACGAAAGCAGCGCGGCCAGCGGCAGGGCGATGAGAATGCGGTTGTTCATGATAACTTTCCTCCAAGATTGGGAAGTTCTTGAGCTACCCTCACTGCCGCCTGACGACGGCTGCGGGGCTAATTTCGTCCCTAAGCTTATGAAAAGCAAGCAGTTTACCGCCTGCCGGCCCGCGCTGACGCTGCGCTGAACCTGAAAATCCTGGGTGCCCGTACAAGCGGCTCCTGCCCCTACTACTACAGGTTAGATGCCAAACGGGTCGAAAGGTGGCCGTTCTAAGTCGTTGATATCTAAGGACATTGTAAGCCTCCTCCGGCTCGCGTCGTAATCCGAGCGCAATTTGGAGGGTAATTTTGGGAAACCTGATATAAAAACTGCGTGAAATTCTAACGGGAGGAGAACGGAAATTGCCAAAAAACCGCACGGGCTCGTTTGGTTTTTTGCATGTGTTTTGCAGGCGCGTTTCGCAGGCGGCTATTTGGTCTCCGGGCAGTATTTGGCGTGTTGGTCGAAGATGAAGTGGTCGGTCATGCCGGCGATGTAGTCGCAGATTACGCGGGGGAGGGGCTCGCGGGTGGACTGCTCCTGGTAGTTGGGCGGGAGGGACGTGGGATTCGCCATCCAGAAGGCGAAGAGTTCGCTGACTACGCGTTCTGCGGCGTCTTTTTCGGGTTCCAGGGTGGAGCTGAAGTAGAGATTTTCGTAGAGAAATTCTTTGGATTGCTTGCGGTCGGCTTCCACTTCGGTGCTGAAGGCCGCGAGGCGCTCAGCGTGATTGCGCACGTCTTCGAGCGTTTGAATTCCTGACTCGTCGATGCGCGCTTGCGTGTTGGTGATCAAGTCTCCGACGAAACGGTTGAGCATGCGTTTGAGGGTTTCGTTGAATTTCAACTTCTCTAGCGCTTCGGGATATATCTTTTCCACTTCGCGATAGAAGCCGTCGAAAATCGGGACGCCTCTGCGGATTGCATCCAGCGACAACAGATGGGCTTCGTATCCATCGTCGAGGTCGGCGGTGTTGTAGGCGATTTCGTCGGTGAGGTCGATGAGCTGGGCTTCGAGCGGCGGGCGCTGGGCCAGCAGATACTCGGCCAGTTCCGGATGGTCTTTCACATCGTAATCATGGGAATGCTTGATGATGCCTTCGCGAACTTCGAAGGTGAGGTTCAATCCGCGAAAGGCGGCGTAGCGCTGTTCGAAATCTTCCACGATGCGCAGGGCGTGCAGATTGTGATCGAAGTAGAGGCCGTGGGAGCGCATGGCGGCGTCGAGCGCCTTTTCGCCGGCGTGACCGAACGGAGGATGGCCAATGTCGTGGACCAGAGCGAGGGCCTCGGCGAGGTCGACGTTGAGGCCGAGCGCTCCGGCGATCGTGCGCGAGATTTGGGTGACTTCGAGCGTGTGGGTGAGGCGGTTGCGGAAATGGTCGGAATAACGGCGGGTGAAGACCTGAGTTTTCGCTTCGAGGCGGCGGAAGGCGCGGGCATGGATAACGCGGTCGCGGTCGCGCTGAAAATCGTTGCGGTAGGGGTGAGGAGGTTCGGGGAAACGGCGTCCGCGGGTGTTTTCTACTTGGACCGCGTAGCCGGGCATGGGGAAAGAATAGCATTGTTGATTGTTGATTTTTGATTGTTGATTAAAAGCGGTTTGTCATCCCGAACGCGCCGAAGGCGGCTGAGGGACCTTACGACGGACGGCGGCGTTCCTGTGGCAAACGGGGGTTGGTTCCGCTGCACGCACGGTGACGGACCCGCTGTCGACCAGGCCACTTCAATCGTTTCGTAAGGTCCCTCACCGGGCCTTCGGCCCCGTTCGGGATGACATCGTGCACGCCGCGTGCTTCCGCTTTCAATCAGCAATCAGCAATTTATTTCAGCTTCAGGCGCATCTCGTTGCTTGGCTCGAAGCCTAGCGACTCGTAGAGGTGGCGTCCGTCGGGGCTGGCGTGGAGGTCGACTCGGGCGAAGCCTTCGCGCTGGCACCAGGTGATCATGGTTTCGAGGATGCGGCGGGCGATGCTGCGGCGGCGGTAGTCACGATCGGTGTAGACGTTGAGGATGGTGGCCCGGCGGCATTCCAGATCGTAGGGATGCGCTGGCCAGGGGGAGATGATGATTGCGCCGCCGCCGACCGTGCGGGTTTCGACCGAGGCTAGCCAGGAGCGGAACGAGCCACCTGCCATGGCTTTTGCGAGGTAGTTGGTCGAGATGGAGACCATGGTGGAGAGGGCCGTCGCGTCGTTGTAGTCCATGTCTTCGTACATGGCTCGGCGCTGGCGCAGGATTTCAGGGATGTCTGCGGGCGTGGCTTCGCGGATGTGGAGGCTCGGCAGCGGTTCTGTGCTGTCGGACATGCGCGGAGTTTAGCAGGTGCCGAAACGCCGAGTCCCGAGTCCCGAGTACCGAGTACCGAGAAGAAACAACGCCCTACACCATCGCTGTTTGCCGAGCCTGCGGTAGCGCAGGAAAAAACCTAGGTCCCTCGCTTCGCTCGGGATGACAGACTTAATAGACTGTCTATGCGCTGAACGCCAGGTTTCAGTTCTCGGGTCTCGGGACTCGCGACTCGCTACTGTTTCTGGCTGGGGCTTTCGGATTCTTCTTTGGCCAGCTTGACTTTGGCGGCGTCGAGATCGAGTTGGACTTTGGCGAGAGCGTCGCCGTCCACTTCGGCAGGGACGGTTTTGCCCCACTCTGCGAGGGCGCGTTCCCAGTGGGCGGCGGCAAGTTTCAGGCGTCCAGTTTTCAGGTAGAGGTCGCCGAGATGCTGCTGCACGGTAGGATCGGAACCCATGTGAGCGGAGGCTTTGGTGAGGCTCTCTTCCGCGAGATCATATTTGCCGAGGCGGTAGTAGGCCCAGCCCAGGGAATCCAGATAAGCGCCGTTGCCGGGATCGAGGCTGACTGCGGCCTTGATGTAGCTGAGCGATTCGTCGAGGCGCACGCCGCGGTCGGCGTTCATGTAGCCCAGGTAGTTGAGCGTGATGGCACTCTGCGGGTCGGCGGCCAGAACTTTTTTGAATTGCGCTTCGGCGTCGTCGAATTTCTTTTCGCGCTCGTAGGTCGAGCCGCGCAGGAAATAGATGTAGCTCTTGTCTTCGGCTTTGGTGGAAAGCTGTTCCGCTTTGTTTAGGGCGTCTTCGGCATCCTTCCAGCGCCTGAGGCGGGTATTCATCTGCGCCAGCGTGATGTAGACTTCGCGGTCTTCGGCTTTGCCGTTGAGCAGCGAGTGGACGTCGGCCAGAGCTTTGTCAGCATCTCCAGTGTCGGCAAGCTGAGCATCGAGCACCATGCGCAATCCGCGGTCATCGGGTAATTTCTGTACGGCTTCGCGGGCGGTGGCGGTGGCTTGCGGCCACATCTTGCCTTCGCGATAGGTGTCGATGATGCTCTGGTAGCCACGTTCGGCATTCTCATCGCCCAAGGTCAGCATCTTGCGGAAAGCGTCCACGGACGCGGGATAGTTCTCCTGCTCGCGATACACAATTCCCAGGCGCTCGACAAAGATGGCGCGATTGTTGCGATCGGCCTGGTTGTAGTTGTGGTCGGGCTTCTCGGTTTTCTTTACCAGGTCCTGCAGAATTTTTACGGCATCGTCATAACGACCCTGCGCCTCATAGACGCCGGCCATGCTGTAAGGAACTTCGAGGGATTCGGGAACCATGGTGTCGGCCTTCTTGAGGTTCTCGAGAGCCTGATCGTATTTGCCCTGGCGGCGATAAATTTCGGCGATGCGCAGGTAAGTTTGCGCGTCTTCGGGATTCGCGTCGGCGATCACTTTGTATTGCTCGAGAGCGGCATCGGTTTGACCGTCGTTGAGCAAGTTTTCGGCGAGACCGCGGATCGCATCCAGATTGTCGCGGTCGAGCATGATCGCTTTTTTGAAGGCGTCAATCGCGTTCTTGAATTCCTTGCGCTGTTCGTAGGTCTGGCCCAGAGCGGCGTAGAGCTTGGCGGAACGGGATGTGTCCGGCACCGAGCTGAGGACTTGCAGGGCGTGCGAGGTATCGCCTTCATCGGTGTAGAGGATGGCGAGCGTCGTGACGGCTTCCTCGGAGTTCGGGTCAATCTTGATCGCGGTCTTGAGCTCGCTCTCGGCCTTCTGCAAATCGTTGGTCCCGCGGTAGAGGCGGCCGAGCAGAAGATGGTCATCCACACTGTTGGGCTCGATCTTCACGATCTGCTCATACTGCTCGATGGCCAGTTTCAGCACGTTGTCGGAACCGCTGCCGCCGGGCATGTCGCCGAGGGAACGCAGGTAAATGCGACCCAGGAGTTTATGCGCCTCGAGGTTAGTGGGGTCGCGCTTGATGATGTCCTGGGCTTCGATGACGGCGTCGCGAATGCGTCCGGTCTTGACGTAGAGCTCGGCCAGGCCGGAGGTGAGGAACTCGGACGACGGGTCGGCTTCGATGGCCAGGCGATATTCTTCCATGGCTTTGTTGGCCAACTCGCTGCGGCCATACACCGTGACCTGCTCTTCGTACATGTGCGCAACCGCGTAGTGGTAATAGGCAGCGGCACGATCCACCTTGCGGGGCGCGGGCTGGGCTGGCTTGGCTTCTGAGGGAGTGGGAGGGGTGGATTGTCCGGCTGCCGCAGTTACGGCGACCGCGATCATCAGAAAATTGCGAAAAATATTATTCATGCTGGACCTTAGTTTGAACTGGGCTGACCTGCGATGAGAGCATTTTCAAATCCATAATTGGTTGGATGCAATGCCGCTGGGGGCGGGGTGCCCTTATTCTAAACCTTCGGCGTCGGGATGGGGAAAAACAGTGCGTCGTCAGCAAACAGAAGTACAGGACCGGCGGGATTGTGAGTGTTTTGTTGTCAAGTTAAGTAAAGGCGTGGGTGTGCGCTGCCGGGCGGTTTGGCTAGAAGCATAGGAGCTAAAAGCTAGAAGCTTTCTTTCTTTCAGTGGCGGAAGTGGCGCACGCCGGTGAAGAGCATGGCCAGGCCGAGGCGGTCTGCGGCGGCGATTACTTCGGGATCGCGTTGCGAGCCTCCGGGCTGGATGATGGCCGTGGCGCCAGCTTTGGCGATTTCTTCGACGCCGTCGGGGAAAGGAAAGAAGGCGTCGGAAGCGGCGACGGTTCCCTGCAGCGGGAGTTGCGCTTTCATGGCGCCGATTTTCGCGGAGTCGACGCGGCTCATCTGGCCGGCGCCAACGCCGACGGTCTGCCCGTCGCGGGCATAGACGATGGCGTTGGATTTCACGTGCTTGCAGACTTTCCAGGCGAACAGCAGGGCTCGCGTTTCTTCAGGCGTGGGCGGACGTTTGGTGACGACCCGCAGGTCGGAGGGCTGCAAAGGACGCGCGTCGGCATCCTGTACCAGAATTCCTCCGGAAACATTTTTCAGCACCCATTTCTGCGTTTGAAGGTCAGCGACTTCGACCAGACGCAGATTTTTCTTGGTCGCGAATTTGGCTCTGGCGGCTTCGTCGAAGGCCGGGGCGGCAATGACTTCCAGAAATAGCTTGTGCATTTCTTCGGCGGCTGCAGCGTCGATGGGACGGTTCACGCCGATGACGCCTCCGAAAGCGGAGACGGGATCGCATTCGAGCGCCCGTTTGTAGGCTTCGGCCAGAGTGGCGCCGGTGGCTGCTCCGCAAGGATTGGTGTGCTTGATGATGGCGCAGACTGGTTCTTCGAATTCCTGAGCGAGATCCCAGGCGGCCTGCAGGTCGACGATGTTGTTGTAGGAGAGTTCTTTGCCTTGGAGTTGGCGGGCGTTGGCCACGCCGGTGCCCGAGCCGTCGGAATACATGGCGGCTTTCTGGTGAGGATTTTCGCCGTAGCGGAGATCGAGGGCTTTCTGGAAAGTCAGGCGCAGGGTTTGCGGGAATTGCTCGTCGGCTGCGATGGGGGCTGCAGATGGAAATTGCCGTTGACGCTGACGCGCTCGAGTGTCGAGGCAATGGCGGAATCGTAGGCGGCGGTGGTGGCGAAGGCTTTCTGGGCCAGTCGCCACTTGGTGTCGAGCGAGAGCGAGCCGCCCGAGCGCGCGAGTTCCTCGGCGATGGCGTCGTAGTCGGCGGGAGAAGTGACGATAGCGACGTCGTGAAAATTCTTGGCCGCGGAGCGGATCATGGAGGGTCCGCCGATGTCGATGTTTTCGATGAGTTCCTCGAAAGCCACGCCGGGTTTGGCCGCGGTCTTTTCGAAGGCGTAGAGATTCACGACCACCATATCGATAGGCTGAATGCCGTGCTCGGCGACGGCGCTGCGGTGGGCGGGATTCTCGCGGCGATGCAGGAT
This sequence comes from uncultured Acidobacteriaceae bacterium, assembly GCA_963846245.1. GTDB lineage: Bacteria > Acidobacteriota > Terriglobia > Terriglobales > Acidobacteriaceae > Sulfotelmatobacter. The sequence continues at coordinate 1,040,807 of CAWJVI010000004.1, forward strand.
TCCGCCGTGGACCTTGGGATGCAGCGTCTTGACGCGGCCGTCGAGCATTTCCGGGAAGCCGGTGAGTTCGGAGATATCTTTGACGGGGATGCCGGAATCGCGCAGCAGTTTGGCGGTGCCTCCGGTGGAGACGAGTTCGATGCCGAGCGCGGCGAGCTTGCGGGCGAAATCGGCCAGGCCGGTTTTGTCGGTGACGCTGAGAATGGCGCGCTGGATTGTAGGCATGATGGACCTCAAGTTCGGAAGATGAGTAATCGGAGGATGATGGAAAATTCTATCAGCAAGGCAGTGAGGGAGCGGTTCGGTGGAGGGTTTAGAGTACCGCGCGGCCGGAGGTGGTGGCGGTAAAATCGGCTGCCGAGAAGCTTATCGGGATTCCTCGCTTCGCTCGGAATGACAGATCCGCAAATGATAGGCGGACTCTAGGTTTTCGCTTTGGCTTTCAGCTTGACGTGTCCGTCGGTGAGCTCGACCGAGTATTCCACGCTTTGACAGCCGTATTGTTTGCGGATTTGCTGGGTCTTTTTCTGGACGAAGGTGGTGAAGGAATCGAAATTGCCGGAGACGCTCTCGCCGGCTTTTTTCTTGGCCGCGATCAGACGTGTTATAGAGGCGCTCGACCTGTTCCCGTTCGCTCTTGTCGACGTCATGCAGGGAAAAAGATTGCGAGGCTTGCGCACGCGCTCCACCCGCGGCTGCGGCTGCGGCCGCGCTGACGCCGTAAACGGGGTGATGCTGCTCTTTGTGCTCGTCTTCGGCGATGCGAACGCCTTGCACCGAAAGCAGGGCATCTTGCGGACGGCGATAGCCTTCCTCACGAATGCGGGCTTTTTTGCGCCACAGATCGCTGTAAACGGCATAGCGCTGTGACATTTCGTTGTAACGGTAGCGCTGAGAGAAGCTCATGCGGCCGCCGTCGGAAAACTTGCGTATGAGGGCAACCACCTTCCACTCCACGTCGGTGGGCGGACGCTTCGTGGGGTTGCTGAAGAAAATTTCGTACTCGATCTTCAGTCGCCTGAGCTGAGAGTCGAGAAGATTCAGTTCCTCGTCGGTGGTCACGCAGGAGTCTCCAGCTTTAGTTTATGAGTTCTGGGGCGCGGGAGCGAGGTATCTGGTGGTCACTGAAGGCGGGGGACGAAAGTAATGAGTCAGCTCTCAGCTGTCAGCTCTCAGTTCTCGGTTCTCAGTTCTCAGTAAAAACGCCACGGTCCCCCGGCTTCGCATTCGGGCGTTGGGTTTCCGACTGGGGCGCTGGGCTTCGCCCTAGCTTGACAGCCGAGGCGGCTATCTCTACGTGGGTTATTCTTTGGCTTGACCTGATGGCTGAGAGCTTTCGGCTGAGAGCTTACTTTCCTGTGCTCGAGGCCATTTTCTTGACCATGGCCAGCACCAGTTTGCGGTCGCTGTCGTTGAGGCTGGTGGCGTAGCGGCGGATCTGGCTCAGGAAGCGGACTTCGTCGTCGGAGAGCGTGGGCAATCCCTTGGAGCCGTTAGTGTGGGCGGATTCGGAGAAGAACTGCGACAGCGCGATTTCCATGGCGCCGGCGATTTTCGACAAAGTGTCGAGCGAGGGGATGGTGTGGCCATTTTCCACGCGCGAGAGATAGCAGCGCAACAACCCGGTGCGCTTTTCGATATCGCCCTGCGACATGCCCTTCTGGAGCCGGTAGTTTCGGATGGTCTCGCCGATGTTTATCGTGGGGAGCATTTTAGGATGCGTGCATAGTAATCATGCCGGCACTTTCTGGCAAGTGGAAATTCGTGCCATATGAGTATGGCCCGAATTGGGGAGAAGGAGCTACGCCTGGACGCATTGCTTATACGGCGTGAAAGAAATCGAGTTGACGGAATGGGCTGGTCGTCGCTCCTCCCGGGCTGATTACAATTGCAATTCCAGATAGAGCACTCCCGGATTCGGATTGGGGCAATAAGCGGGAATGTCTTTGAATCCGAGCTTGCGATACATTGCGACGGCACCTCTCATCGCCGGTTCGACGGTGTCAAGGCGAATGCGCTCGTAGCCGATCAGACGAGCCTCGGCGATGATTTTTTCGGCCAGCAGACGGCCCAGACCTTGGCCCCGAAACTGCGGGCGCAGGTAGAGGCGCTTCATTTCGCAGATGGCGGAATCACAGATCGTTGAGTCGAGTTTGTGCAACGCGACGCAGCCTGCGAGTTGGGCGTCGTACTCTGCGAGCAGAAGGCGGCCGCTGGGCGGGGCGTAGTCGCCGGGAAGGTCCGCGAGTTCCTGTTCGAAATTCTGGAAGCAGAGACTGAAGCCGAGGGATTGCGCGTACTCGAGAAACAGTTCGCGGGCTTGCGCAATCTGGGGTGCTGACTTGGCTTCGACAAAGGTCAAAGGCGTTACCACAGAGGACACAGTGGGCACAGAGGGAATTCCGGAATCTGATTTGTCTTGCCGATTCATTTTTCAAGTTCTCTGCGTACTCCGCGTCTTCTCGTTGTAGATTTCTTTATCCCATCAGCAGGCCGCCGTTTACGCTCAGCACGTGGCCGGTGATATACGACGCGCCGTCGGACGCCAGAAACTCTACCGCGGCGGCCACGTCATCGACCGATCCGACGCGGCCCAGCGGAATCTGTTTGACCGCGGTCTGCTTGAACTCTTCGCTCAGAGCCGCGGTCATGGCAGTTTCGATGAAGCCGGGCGCGACGGCGTTGCACGTAATGTTGCGCGAGCCCACTTCGCGGGCGATCGCCATGGTGAGGCCGATCAGCCCGGCCTTAGAAGCGGCGTAGTTGGCTTGTCCGGCCTGGCCCATCTGGCCGAAAACGCTGGTGATGTTGATGATGCGTCCCCAGCGTTGCTTGAGCATGGAGCCGATCACCTGCTGGGTCGTGAGATAAGCGGAGGTGAGGTTGGTTTGCAGCACGGAATCCCAGTCGGCGCGCTTCATGCGCATGACCAGTTGGTCGCGGGTGATGCCGGCGTTGTTGACCAGGATATCGATCTTGCCGAACTGTGCGATTACGGCCTTGACCGTGGACTTGATCTGCTCCTCGTCGCCGACGTCGAGCGGGAACGATGACGCCTTGCCACCCGCGGCGGTGATTTCATTCACTAGTTCGTTCAGCTTCTCCTGATTGCGCGCCGCCACGGCCACCGCGGCGCCAGCGGAGGCAAGCTTCAACGCGCATGCCCGTCCCGATGCCCTGCGATGCTCCCGTAACTAGCGCCACGTGCCCTGCAAGGGACATGAATTTCTCCCGGTTGAGTGAATGGTCTCTTATTCTTTGCCTTGCTGTTAGAACGTAGAATTATACGCGCCGCTGGTTTCTAGCGGGCAGGGCGCAGCGGCCAGATGAGAACTTCCAGCCTGCGGGCAAAGAGCAGAGACAGTGGGCTCGCGGGGAGTTCGATTCCGGCAGCTGCAGCGACGGTGATGGTTTCGAACTGCGCCGCCGCATCCTGCAATGGCCATGGCTGATGATGGATCTCGCCCCGCAGGACTGGCTCGTGGTGCATGGTGTAGAGACAGTAGCGCTCGGTGAGCCAGTGTTCGAGCGATCCTTTTTCGCGAAGGCGGAGTTTCTGCGGTCGGACGATACCGCCCCCGAAATTCTGCGGGACCGCGGATAACGCCGGGAGGAATAGTGGATGCTGCCTTCGACCTCGTTGGAACTCATTTCGGCGTGGAAATAGGGCAGGCGGTAAAACGCCCGAGCGGCCCAGACCGCGGGCAAGTTGGCAGCGTCGAGACTGAAGAAATATACTCCGGGCTTGCCGCTATGGGTCACATAGGTGCGGACATTGAGCTCGGGAAAATGGGAAAGTCCCGGCAGCGGCGGGAGTCCGCGGGCGTGGATGCCGCTCATGTGGAAGGGGACGACCCCGACCCAGCATTGGCCGTCGAAAGTATCGAGCGTGAGCTGTGAGGAACCAGGGGACGCATTACGGCAGTGGACAGTGGCCAGTGAGCGAAGAGCAGATCGTGCCACGTCTGCTTCATCACCCAGGGGCCGGAGGGTAAGGGCCACGGACGATGGTCTACGGATTCGAGCAGAGGATGCACAATAGAAGTGTAGACGGTGAAAAGCAAGGTCAAGGGCGAAGGACAGGAGTGTCCGTCCTACACAAGCCGTTGTCGTTTCTCTAACGATTGCGCGTTGCTGATTGCCGAGTAACATTCGAACACTCCCATGCCTCAGACTTTGCGTGACAATGTAATCGCCATGCCCGAGCCTTCCACTAAGAACTCACCCACATCCGATGCGGCCGCGGCCGGGCACCGGTCGCCGCTGCGGGCTTCGGATGGCGAGGGTGCGGCAATTCCCGTGAAGCTTGCTGCCGATGCGCCTTCCACCGAGGTGTTTGCGGTGTACGGGGTTGAGCCGGAAATTCAGGCTTATGCGATGGCGAAGTATTCGCGGTCGTCGCTCTCGATGAAGGAATCGCTGCGTGAGATCAGCACGCAGAAAGCTGAGAAATTTCTCAATACGTTTTACTTTCAGTACGGGCACCGTTCGATTGCCGACCTGGCTCATCTTGCTCTCGCCGTGGAGCGGCTCTCGATTCTCGCCGCCATCGAGTTGGCCGACGAGCAGCGCTGGGACGGGCAGGAGCGTTCCACGCGCTATCAGGATTTCAAGAAAAGCGGCTACTACACGCCAGACTTCGGTGCCGATAGCGAAGCCCGAAAACTTTACCGCGAAACTTTGGATTTTCTTTTCGCCGAGTACGAAGCGCTTTCGGCGCACATGGCCCAGCACTTGATCCGGATCACGCCCAAGCCTGCCGAGATGAAGCAGGAGACGTATGAGCGAACGCTGAAGGCGCGGGCTTTCGACATCACGCGGTATCTGCTGCCGCTGGCCACGAACACTTCGCTGGGAGAGATCGTCAACGCGCGCACGCTGGAAACGCAGGTCGCGCATCTGCTGTCGCACACGCATAAAGAAGTGCGTCAGCTGGGCGAGTCACTGAAGAAGGCGGCGACCTCGGCGGCGTACAACGTGAATGCGGAGTCGCTGGAGAAACTAGTGGCAGAGATTCGCGCCGTGGATGCGGCACTGGGCGCGCGGGCCGAGCAGGAATTGCTGCATGAGGTTCGGGTCGCTCCGACCCTCGTGAAGTATGCCGACCCGAATGTGTACGAGATGGAAACGCGGCGGGACCTGCGGCAGGCGGCGCGCGAGCTGATGAAGAGCGAGCAGGTTGCGCCTTCGAAAGCGATTGTCGATTTGCTCGACGACGAGCCGCTGGAAGTTGAAATCGCGACGACTCTGCTCTACGAGCATTCGCACCATTCCTATCGTCAGCTGCGGCAGGCGTTGCAGGTTTCAGGGGAAAGATTCCGGCGCGAGATTATCGACCTCGGCCTGCGGCATCGGGGCAAACATGACGACATGCTCCGCGCTTTCCGCGCCGGACAGCAGTTCCGCTTCGACATTCTCATGGATACGGGCGGCTTCCGCGACATGCACCGGCACCGGCGCTGCATCCAGGTGATGCAGGGGTTCACCACGCAGCACGGCTACGAGATGCTGCTCGACGTGGAAGATGCTGGCATGCGATCCCGCTTCGAGGCCGCTATGCTGCGAACGCAAACCGCGGTGGAGCATCTATCCCAGTGCGGCACGCCGGAAGCGGAAGAAAATTCGCAGTACGCAATTCCGCTGGCGTTCCGCAAGCGCGCGCTGTTCAAAATGGATTTCGCCGAGGTGGTTTACATCTCCGAGCTGCGGACCACGCCGGCGGGCCATGTTTCCTACCGCAACGTGGCCTATGCGATGTATGAGGCGGTGGCGCGGAAGTATCCGGCGCTAGCGAAGTATTTTCGGGTGCATGATGTGACGGCGCCGGTGGATTTGCTGCAGAGGTAGGGGACGCGTGGCTCATCTAGCGACGTCTAGATTTATCTTGATACTCCTAGTCCCTGCAGCTAGAATCTGACCTAGAGGCACCCATGCCACGTTCCGTCAAGATCGCCCCCGAAATTGATGCCAAACTTTATGAAGAACTGGTCTCCGTTGCCAAGGAGAATGGGCAGTCGCAGCGGTTTGTGCTGGAGCGGGCGCTGGAGCATTACCTGCACAATGTGGTCCCTTCCCAGCGCATGGTGAGGCCGGAGGTGATGGCCGCCTACCGCCTCTCGAACGAGAAGTATCGAGAGTTGTACAAGAAACTGGCCAAGTGATGGCCGAGCGCGTCTATCTGACCGTCGCGGAAGTCGTGGCCATCCACCATCATCAGATTGAGGAATACGGCGGCGAACACGGAATGCTTAATCAGGGATCGCTGGAAGCCGCGGTTTTCCGTCCCCAGACGGGTTACTACAGCGACTTGAGCGAAGAAGCGTCGGCTCTGTTCGAGTCCCTCGTGAATAATCACGCATTCCTGGACGGCAATAAGCGGGTGGGGTTTGCAGCAATGCATACTTTTCTGCTGTTGAACGGCTTCGACCTGGATATCTCCAACAAGGCTGCGTTTGAGTTCATGATCAAGACGATTGCCGAAGGCAAATTTCGCTTTGCCCTGCTCCACGAGTGGATTTCTGGGCACATTGTTCCCCTTCCTGGATAGATTTCGCGGGCAGGAGTGCCCGCGCCACAGGCCGCCGCCCGTTTCGGGATGATTTCCACTGTTTATTATTAAGATTCGCCTTTTCTTCGCTTCAATCTGTATGTATAATCCGGCCAGATCAGTTTCCCATCAGGTCTGCACTCAAAGGAGCCACTCCCATGGCGGATGAACGCGGCAAAGCGATTGAAATGGCGTTTGCACAGATTGAGAAACAGTTCGGCAAAGGCTCGATCATGCGGCTGGGGTCGAAGGAAGCGATCGTGCCGATCGCGGTGATTCCGACCGGGTCGATCTCGTTCGACGCGGCGCTGGGCGTGGGGGGCTTTCCGCGGGGCCGCGTGATTGAAGTGTTTGGGCCGGAATCGTCCGGCAAGACGACCATTACGCTGCAGGTGATTGCCGAGGCGCAGAAGACCGGCGGCATGGCGGCATTCGTCGACGCGGAGCATGCGCTCGATCCCGGCTACGCCAAGAAGCTGGGCGTGGACGTGGACAACCTGCTGGTTTCGCAGCCGGACTACGGCGAGCAGGCACTGGAGATTACCGAAACGCTGGTGCGGTCCAATGCCATCGACGTGCTGGTGGTGGATTCGGTGGCGGCGCTGGTACCCAAGGCCGAACTCGATGGGGAAATGGGCGACAGCCACATGGGCTTGCAGGCGCGGCTGATGTCGCAGGCGCTGCGCAAACTTACGGGAACGGTTTCCAAGTCGCGCACCTGCCTGATCTTCATTAACCAGATTCGCGAAAAAATTGGCGTGATGTTCGGCAATCCGGAGACCACGACCGGCGGAAAGGCGTTGAAATTTTATTCCTCGGTGCGCATCGATATCCGGCGCATCGCGGCCATTAAAGATGGCGACGTAGTAACCGGTTCGCGCACTCGCGTAAAAGTCGTGAAGAACAAGGTTGCGGCGCCGTTCCGCGAGGCCGAGTTCGACATCCTCTACGGGGAAGGGATTTCGCGGGAAGGCGATTTGCTCGATTTGGCCTCGAACAACAACATCGTCGAGAAATCTGGCTCATGGTACAGCTACAAGGGCGAACGTATCGGCCAGGGACGCGAAAATGCCCGGCAGTTCCTGAAAGACAACAAGGACACCATGGCCAAGCTGGACATCGAAGTGCGCAAGGCTCTGGGACTGACGGTGGCCCATCCGCAGCCGGCAGCTGCTGCTGCTCAAACCGCGCCGCCGCAGGGCGCGCGCGTCACCACCATGCCATCGGCGCAGGAGCCGGTAAAGGCTCCGATCGTGGCCGCGCGGCGGTAAATTCGTTGCCAACGGGCGTGGCGTTTCGAAGCGCTGCGCCCTGCTTTCTTGCTGCCCCAATTGCCATCCCTGCTCCTGCCCGCATAAAATCTCTATTGCACCCGCTGAGCCTGTTTCTGTGAGGACCATTGAACAAGGGCATTGCTATCTATCCCGGATCGTTTGACCCGCCCACCAATGGGCACCTCGATCTGATTCAGCGGGGCAGCAAGATTTTTGAAGAGCTGGTGGTGGCCATCCTGCGCAACTCGGAGAAGAGTCCGATGTTTAGCGTAGCTGAGCGGTTGGAGATGTTGCGGGCGCTCACCGCGGATTTAAAGAACGTACGCATCGACACTTTCAACGGGCTGATGGTGGAGTATGCCAAGTCCATTGATGCGATCTGCATCCTGCGCGGCATACGGGCCATCAGCGATTACGAATACGAACTGCAGATGGCACTCATGAACCGCAAGCTCGAGCCCACGCTTGAGACCGTGTTCATGATGCCGGCCGATAAGTATTCTTACGTGAGCTCGCGGCTGGTGCGGGAAGTGGCGCAGGCCGGCGGCCCGGTGAAAGGTTTGGTGCCGGAGGTGGTCGAACAGAAGCTGCGGGAAAAACTGGAGCCGGCTTATAAGTTTCACGACGCGAACATCGGCGAAGCTGCCGCTGACGAGAAGAGCAACAAGAAAACGAGCGACAAGAAGAGGAAGAAAAAAGCATGACCACCGCAACCACCGAAGCGCTGCGACTTACCGACCGCATTAACCGGATTGAACCCTCCGCCACCATGGCGGTGGTGGCCGAAGCTGAAAAACTGCGCTCGCAGGGAATTGATGTGGTCGATTTCGGGGCGGGCGAGCCGCACTTCGCCACACCGCAGCACATCAAAGACGCCGGCATCGCGGCCATTCAGGGCAATTTCACGAAATATACCGCTGTCGCGGGCACGGCTGAGTTGCGCGATGCCATTGTTCATCGCCACGCTGCAGATTTCGGCTCTGACTATCGCCGCGAAGAAGTGATCGCGTCGACTGGCGGCAAACACGCTCTGTTCAATGCCGTTCAGGTGTTGGTGGATCACGGCGACGAAGTGATTCTGCCCGTTCCTTACTGGGTTTCGTTCAAGGACATCGTGCGCTATGCGGGCGGCAATTGCGTTCTGCTGGAATCGGACGAGTCGCAGGGGTTTCGCGTAACCGCGGAAATGGTGGCAAGACTCATCACACCGCGCACCAAGGTCATCATTCTCAATTCGCCCTCGAATCCTTCCGGCGCCGTGATGAGCGCGGCCGACATGACGGAAGTGATTCGACTGGCGCATGAACGCGGTATCTGGGTGCTTTCCGACGAGTGCTATGTCTACCTGAACTACACGGGCAAGAATTTTTCGGTAGGCTCGCTGCGCGACTATAAAGAGCGAATGGTGGTCCTGGGATCGCTTTCGAAAACGTATGCCATGACCGGATGGCGTTTGGGATACGCACTGGCACCTGCGGCCGTGGTCAGCGCCATGTCGAAGCTGCAGAGCCAGTCGACCTCGAATCCAACGTCGATTGTGCAGAAAGCCGCCGTAGCCGCGCTGAAGGGGCCGCAGGAGTGCGTCGCAGAGATGCGGCGCGAATACATCGAGTTGCGCGACCATGTAGTGAAAGGCTTACGGGCGATCCCGGGCATCACGTGCACGTTGCCGGAAGGCGCGTTCTATGCGTATCCCAACATTTCGTCTTTCTTCGGGTCCGGCGGCCTGAAGTCCGCGTCAGACGTGGCAGGGCGACTCCTACGAGAAGCGCATGTGGCCACGGTTCCGGGCGAAGGCTTCGGCACCGGCGATCATATTCGCGTTTCCTATGCTACCTCGAAAGCTGAGTTAGATCGCGGCCTGGAGCGCATGCGGAAGTTTTTCGCCGCGTTGTAACCACTCGGCAACTGCATCCCGTTATGCGGCAACAAACGATTGCCGCAAATGACGCCGCCGGGCTGCAATGTCCCGGCGGCGACCGTTCCGTTTGCGGGCATCCTATTTGCTTTTGCGATCGTAATCTGGTTATGGGAAATCTCTATCCATTGCTGATGCTTCCCGGGTTCGATCCTCGACCCTGGGGCACGCGCGACCTGTCCCCTATTTATCCCAATCACCAATTTGCGGAAAAAATCGGCGAGGCCTGGCTGACCGGAGACGATTGCAAAGTCGCCAATGCCCCGTTCAGTGGAAAGACCTTATCGCAATTAGGCGAGCAATATCAGCGTAATCTACTGGGCGATGCGGCGAGAGATGCGAAGCGCTTCCCTTTGCTGGCGAAGTTTCTCTTTCCGCACGAAAAACTTTCAGTGCAGGTTCATCCCGATGACGAGCAGGCGCTCCGCGTGGGCCAGCCGTGGGGCAAGACGGAGTGCTGGTATGTGGCGCACGGCAAGCCCGGATCGCAAATCGCGCTGGGCCTAAGACCAGGCGCAACCGCAGCTCAGTTGGAACAGGCGATTCAGGAGAACCGCGCCGAGGACCTTCTCAACTGGCTCGATGTCAACGCGGGCGATATGATCTATGTTGCCGGAGGTACCGTGCATACCCTGGGCCCCGGCTCGGTGATCGTCGAGATCCAACAACAGTCCGACACCACCTACCGCCTGTATGATTATGGCCGCGGCCGGGAGCTTCATTTGAAAGATGGCATGGCGGCCGTGAAAGAAAAAACCGCGTCGGGGAAAGTGATCCGGCCGGGTGCGCAGCAGATTCTCGATGGCAAGAACCGGCACGAACTGCTGGTGGCCGCGCCATATTTTGTAGTGGACAGGTTCGACGCGAAAGAAGCATTCGAGCTTTCAACGCGTGACGATACTGGCAGGAGTTCCGTGCAGATTCTGGTGGCGACAGAAGGATGCGGAGTGATTGAGGCCGCGGGCGCGGAACCTGTTACTCTCGCCAAGGGCGATGCGGTTGTAGTCCCGGCCTGCCTTGAACACTTCGGCGTACGGCCGCAATGGACGCTCGAATTCCTGAGGGCATACGTGCCGGGGAAAAAGCTGCCTGAGCCTGAGACAAGAATGTAGTTTTGATTTTGTTTTTCTTAATCTTTTTCTCTTAATCTGGGGACTCTACGAAACCTGTGGCCAAGGATTCCAATTTCTATCCTGTAATTCTCGCTGGCGGACGGGGCACGCGCTTCTGGCCTTTGAGCCGGAAGAAGCGCGCCAAGCAGCTGCTCGCGCTTGACGGCAAGCAATCGATGATCCAGCAAACGGTGGCGAGGCTTCTGCGGCTTGCTCCTGTAAAACAATTTTGGGTCATTACCAACGAAGATCTGCGGCCGGCAATTCTGAAGCAACTACCGAAATTACCGAAAGCTCAGGTGCTGGCTGAGCCGGCTGGACGAAATACGGCGCCAGCCATCGGCCTGGCAGCCTTTCTTTTGCTGCGGGAAAATTCCGATGCCGTCATTGGGTTGTTTCCGTCCGACCACGTGATCGCGGATGAAGAGCGCTTTCGCGAAACTTTGGAGCAGGGCATTCAGATTGCGGCCTCCGGTGAAAACATCGTCGTCATCGGCATTCAGCCCACTCGACCCGAAACTGGCTACGGTTACATCGAAGTGGGCAGTGCGCCAGAGGGTGGATCTCTGCGAGTTCGCCGGTTTACGGAAAAGCCGGATGCGGCGAACGCTGCTGACTTCGTTGCGGCTGGAAATTATTTTTGGAATAGCGGCATGTTTCTGTGGAGCGCGCGCACCCTGACGAATGCGCTGCACGAACATCTCCCTAAGGCCGCCCGTTTGCTCGAACAGATCGCCGCCGCGTACGGCACGCGTAAGTTCGCGGCAACTTTCCGCAAGCTCTATCCACAATGCGAAAACATCAGCGTGGACTATGCCATCCTTGAGCCACGGTCGGCGAAGGGTGAACATGCGGGAAATATTTTCTGCTTACCTGCGGATTTTGGATGGAACGATTTGGGCTCATGGACTGCGCTCCACGAGCATCACAATGCAAAGAGTAAACCGCCTGAAGGCAATTTGATTTCCAGCGTGGGCACATGCGTGCTGAACGCGAAAAGAAATTACATTCACGCCCCGGGGAAATTCGTTGCTGTCGTTGGCGTGAGTGATCTGGTTGTGGTGGAAACAGACGATGCTTTGCTGATCACGACCCGACAGCACGCCCAGGATGTCGGCAAGGTCGTGAAATATCTGGACGAAAAGAAGCTTCACCGGCTGACATAGCTGTAGGTTTCCGGTTTCTGGTTTCTGGTTTCCAGCTGCGGGCGTAGAAGTATGGATCCGGAAACTAGACACTGAAAACCAGACACCTCCAAAACATGCCCCAGGAAATAAAATTCGGCACCGACGGTTGGCGCGGCATCATCGCCGACGACTTTACTTTCGACAACGTGCGCCGAGTCTCGGGCGCCATCGCCTCATACGTACTTAAGTATGAAGACGCGAAACGCGGAGTCTTCATCGGCTACGACACGCGCTTTGCCTCGCAGCGATTTGCTCAGGCGGCTGCGGAGGTCATCGCCGCGGCCGGAGTTCCCGTCAAACTTGCCAACGACTACACACCTACGCCCGCAGTTTCCTACGCGGTGAAGCACCAGAGCGCTGCGGGCGGAGTGATGATCACCTCCAGCCACAATCCGTGGAATTGGAACGGAGTAAAGTTCAAAGGCAAATTCGGCGGCTCGGCTACGCCCGCCATCATGAAGCGAATCGAAGAAGAGATGGCCGCCGGCGCCATGCCCAAAGGAAAAAACGCTGCTATTGAAGAAGTCGATTTGAAGCTGCCTTATATTGCCGCGGTTTGCGCCTTTGCCGACGTCGACCTGATCGCGAAGACCAACTTCAAGTTTGCGGTGGACGCGATGTACGGCTCGGGCAGAGGGGTTCTGTCGGGAATATTCCGTGGGCGCGGCATCCAGTACGTGGCCATCCGCGAAGAACTGAATCCGCTGTTTCCCGGGATCAATCCGGAACCGATCGAGCCGCACGTGGCTCTACTCCAGCAAACCGTGATTCGCGAAAAGTGCGACGCTGGTCTAGCCACGGACGGCGACGCAGACCGCATCGGGGCGGTAGCCGAGGACGGCAGCTTCGTAGACTCACACAAGATTTTTTGCGTGCTGTTGCGTTGGCTGCTGGAACGCAAGAACTGGGCCGGCGAGGTGGTGCGCGCCTTCAACACCACGCGCATGCTTGACCGCATCGCCGCCAGGTACGGCCGCAAGATTTACGAAACCAAGATCGGATTCAAGTACATTGCCGACCTAATGATGGAACGGGATATCCTGATCGGCGGCGAGGAGTCGGGGGGCATTGGCTATTCGCGTTTTCTGCCAGAACGTGACGGCGTGCTCAACTGCCTGCTGTTGGCCAACGTGATGGCCGAGGAAGGCAAGCCTCTCGGGCAACTGGTTGCGGACCTGCAGCGCGAATTTGGCGCTCACTATTATGGACGGCGCGATCTGCACATTGCAGAAGAAATCAAGCAAGGCGCGATTCAGCGCGCCGGCGCCGACGGTACTCGAAAGGTGGGCCGCTACGCCGTGGTGAAGAAAGAGAACGTGGATGGCGTGAAGTTTTTTCTGGACGCGCCCACCAATGGCAACGGAGCGGAGGCCTGGATCTTATTCCGAGCCTCGGGAACGGAGCCGTTGCTGCGTCTGTATTGCGAAGCAGCATCGCCAGAACTAGTGACGGAGATTCTGGCCACTGCTGAACAGTTCGTTCGCGAGGGCTGATCGCGACGGCGTCAACGACGGTTGGCCACGCAAAGTGCCTGCCAGCAGCTTTCCGCCCCATATCCAGTTCTGAGTACTTTAAGTCAGCATTAGTGTCGCGAGGATGCGATACTTTTAAGGCAGATGACTATTGCGACAATCCCAACTCCGGTTCCCGCAGATTCCGCTGACGCACGGCGCTACAACCGCACGCGGCGGTGGCTGGGGATCGCTGACTTTGTCGTCGGTCTGGCATTCCTGATCGTTTTATTGTTTACGGGCTGGTCGGGAGAGTTGCGCGATTTTGCCTACCGGCTAGGAGCGCAGAACTATACGCTTTCGGTTTTTCTTTATCTCCTCCTGCTGCTGGTGATCGGCAAGGCGCTGGGCTTTGGTCTGGACTATTACGGGTTTCGCGTGGAGCGCAAATTCAAACTGTCAAACCAGAAATTGGGTTCCTGGCTATGGGACGAAGTTAAGGGATTCCTGGTTGGAGTGGTCCTGGGAGGAGTCCTGGTCGAGTTGTTGTATTTCACCATTCGGCAATCTCCGCAACACTGGTGGTTCATCACCTGGGCATTGTTCATGGGACTGTTCATTGTGATGGCCCAACTGGCGCCGGTGGTGCTGTTTCCAATCTTTTATAAGTTCGAACCGCTCGACAACGAAGATCTGCGCCGCCGCTTAGTGGTACTCAGTGAGCGAGCCGGCACGCGAGTGCGCGGTGTCTACCGCTGGAAGCTATCCGAAAAAAGTAAGAAAGCGAACGCTGCGCTCACGGGTTTAGGCAATACGCGCCGCATCATTCTCGCCGACACTCTGCTCGACAATTACACGCCCGAGGAGATCGAAGCGGTGCTGGCGCACGAACTTGGACACCACGTGCACCGCCATATTCTGAAGGGGATCTTCGTGCAGGCCGGCATCACACTTTTCGGCTTCTGGGCGGCGAACTGGGCTCTGCATTATGCCGTGGACCAGCATTTGTTCAATTTCGACCGGCTCTCCGACTTCGCAAACCTGCCGTTGCTGGTGCTGGTTTCTACCGTGCTCTCTTTCGTCTTGATGCCGGCGCTGAACGCTTATTCGCGATTCAATGAGCGGCAGGCAGACCAATACGCATTCGAGTCGGTGGCCAGCATCGTGCCTTTTATTTCGTCGATGAACAAACTGGCCGAGCAGAATTTGGCGGAACGCACTCCGTCAAAATTGGTGGAGTGGGCTTTCCACTCGCATCCCGCGATCGCGCGCCGCGTAGCCGCTGCTGAAACCTGGGGTCGAAAACATGATCCCGCCTTTCACGCCTGAGCTTTGGAGTCGCGTAGAATTGCGATGACGCGTTGCAGATCCTCTTCCGTATCGACCCCCACCGAATCGTAAGGAGTTTCGCCGACGAAAATCGGCATGCCGTTCTCGAGGAAGCGCAACTGCTCCAGCCGCTCGCTTTTTTCCAGCGACGATTCCGGCAGCGTGACGAACCGGTCCAGCGCGCTTTTGCGATAGGCATACAATCCCAAATGCTTGAAGTAGCGCGGTCGAGCGCCATCTCGGTCGAACGGAATCGTCGCTCGGGAAAAATAGAGCGCGCGGCCGTTCGCATCGGCCACAACTTTTACCGCATTCGGGCTGGGAATATCCACTTCGGCTGCGGGCGTCATCAGCGTTCCAACCTGCACGTCCGGATTTTCCATCACGGCGAGCAGCGTGGCGATGTGCTCGGCGCGAATGAGCGGTTCGTCACCTTGCACGTTGATGTAGACATCGGCGCTCACCAGATTTGAAACTTCGTGTACCCGCTCGGTCCCGCTGCGATGCGCAGTCGAGGTCATCCGCACGTGCCATCCGTGTTCGCGGCATGCGTCTGCAATTTCGGCGGAATCTGTCGCTATGATTGCCTCCGCCAGCAGCGGCGAAGATCGCACCGCCTCGTAGACCACCCCGATGAGCGGCTTGCCGCCAATCTCGCGTAGCATCTTGCGTAGCAAGCGCGTAGAGGCCAGACGGGCGGGAATGACAGCAATGGCTTTCATGGATTCTCTTGAGAAAACAGTTTCCGGTTTCTAGTTTCTAGTTTCACGGCTCGGCTGGCAAGTGTAGATCAGTAAACGTGTGGATGCTTACTCTTCCGCGCTACTTCATATCGAGCAGTGCAGCCATCGTTTCCACCCCGTCCCACAGATTCTGCAAGCGCAGATTCTCGTTGGCGGCGTGCTGATTGTCGTCATAGTTGGCGATGGGTACCGTTATCGTGCGCGTCTGCGCAGCGCGTTCCATCGCTCCCAACGGCACGCTCCCACCCATGGTAGGCAGCAACACCACATCCTTGTGTGCGCTCTTCACTGCTTCAATCACTTCCCGCGCGATAGGGAGATCCATCGGCGTGCGCACTGCATTGTAGCTCGCCTCATCGCATACAACCCTCGCAACCCGCGCATGCTCCAGAAGGATTTGCTGCGTGGGTTCGTGGTCCACGACGAAGTAGCCGCGGGAGCGAATGTAGTCGATGACGCGTTGCTGCTGCGCGCGCCAGTCGATCCCAACCACCAGGCGCAGGTCCAGATCGGCGGTCGCGGTGGGCGGAATGACGTTGGTGGCTCTGGCTCCGGTTTGACCCGAGGAGAGGCCGTTGATGTTCAGCGAAGGCTGGTTGATCAGTTCAAGCAGATGCGCGCTTGCGCCTTCGACGTGCCCCAGCCAAAGGGCATTCATCAGCATCCCGTCGTTCACCGGGGCGCGAGTCAGCGCTTCTTTCTCGATTGCCGAGAGCGGCTCAATTCCATCGTAGAAATGCGGCACGAGAACGCGGCCGGTTTCATCTTTCATCCCGGCAAGCAATTGCGCCAGCATCATCGCGGGGTTCGGCGCCCAGTTTCCGTAGTGGCCACTGTGCAACCCATGGTGCGGCCCATAAACCGTGATCTCCAAATGCGCGTCGCCTCGCGATCCAAAGACAACTGTCTGCTCGCCGCTCTGATCGACCGGTCCGTCACACACCAGCCATACGTCGCCGTGGACCAGCTCACGGTTCGCGTCGAGGATCTGCTCCAGATGCGGTGATCCCGCCTCCTCTTCGCCCTCCCACACAAAGCGGAGATTCGCCCGCAACGCGAACCCGGCCGCCTTTAACGCGTCGAGCGCCGTAAGCTGCGCAAAGATGGCTGCCTTATCGTCGCCCGCCGATCGGGCGTATATACGCTGCTCGCCGTTCACTTCCCGCACTACCGGCGTGAAGGGCGAGCCGCCGTCCCATTCCGATGGAGTAACCGGCTGACCGTCGTAGTGCGCATAGAAGACGATTGTGTGTTGCGCACCCGGCACATCGATCTGCCCGAAGACCACCGGAGGCGCATCGGGGAGAGAGAGCAACCGGGAATCGATTCCGCGTTTCCTCAACTCCGCGACCAGCAAGTCGGCATTGCGCCGCAGATTTGCCGGATCGGCGGCAACATTCGGTATCGACAGCAATTCGCTAAACTGCCGCACAAGTTCCGCCCGATGTGCCGCGGTGTACTCGCGGGCCGCCTCCGGCGGCGTCTGCGCCGCAATCGCGGTTGCCAGACAAAGAAGAAGCGCAACAAGGCACATACGTCTCAGCCTCGGATTCATAAGCTCACTATACAAGCCGCTCTCGTCGAAGTGTTCTTCCAACCGTTCCTGCCAGACGTACCGCAACTTTCGCATGCTATGAGGCGCCAACTGATCCGGCTTAACTCAGAAAAGACTTGGCATTCTCCTCAGCCCATTGCTTGAGAGCAATCGGTTTGCGCCCCAGAATATGCTCGACCTCAGGGGTGACCTTAGCCAGGCGTCCCTCCCGAATGGCTCGCCACAACGCCACATGAGCTTCGGTCTCCTGCCGGGAGCCGCTCACCCTCGAGTAGCGCTCGTGCGCTTCCTCGTCCGATATGGTTTGATATTTCAGAGGTTCTCCGATTGCCTCCGCGATCGTGGCAGTCGCCTCTCCGAATGTCAGTGAATCGGGGCCAGTAATCGAGAGAGTCTGGCCTGCGTATTCCGTTCTGACGATCGCGTCGACGGACACCGCCGCGATATCTTCGGAGTGAATAAATGGCCGGCGGCCATCCGCGGTAGACGATCTGACGATCTTTTCAGTTTTGATGGAGTGCGCCCACGCAAGCAGGTTAGACATAAAGCCGGTGGGACGGACGAATGTGAATGGAATTCCGACCGCGCGGATCGCGGCCTCGCCCCTCTCATGCCAGGCTCCGATCGCCAGACCGTGCTCCACATCCAGTGATGAAAGCTTGATGATGCGTTTTACTCCTTCTTGTTTGGCCAGCACCGCGGCTGCCTCGTCTCGCCGCGGAATCTCAGGACCAACATTGACGAGATAAATCGTCTCCACTCCCTTGAGGGCATCCCGTATCGAAGCGGGTTCGGCAAGGTCCCCAACAAAGACGTTGACGCGGTCGCCAAAGAGAAAACGTGCTTTCGCCTCATTGCGCACCAGCACGCGCGGGCGAAGGCTGCGTTTCAGCAAATGCTCTACGACGCGGAAGCCAACTTCTCCCGTTGCGCCTGTAATCAGATGTTTTATATTCCTCAATTTCATCGTCCTCAATTCCGTGAGCGAGTTCTGTTTTTGGTGGTCACTCAGCTCATAGCTATAGCCTAAAGCCATAGGGAGCTTTGTCTACTCGCATCCCAGGCGCCAGCTATCTTTGTCATTGTTCGACGGTTACACGTGAATATGAGAGAAAGCTCACATTTTGAACTACACTGCTCAGATGAAACCGAAGATACAGAAAGCCGCGGCGCGCCGGGCGCCGATCCAGGAGAGGTCGCAGCTGACGGTAGACGCGATTCTCGACGCAGTTGTGAAGCTGCTCAAGCGCAGGGGCGCTTCGTCAATCACAACGAACCGGATCGCCGAGACTGCCGGCGTCAGTATCGGATCTCTTTATCAGTACTTCCCCAACAAACGCGCGATCTTTATAGCCCTTCACGAGAGGCACATCAGGCAGGTTGATCGCATCATGCAGCGTCGAATAGCCGAAAGCGCAGAGTCGACGCTGGAGGAACTCATCTCGTCGCTAATCGACGGCATGATCGAGGCGCACGCCACCGACCCGGAACTGTCAAATCTGCTGCAAGCAGAAGTGCCGCATCGCGCCGACGGCACGCGCGATTTCTCTGTTCGACTTCACGGGGCCTTCCATAAGGCGCTTGCCCCACATGCCAGAGAGTTTGGATCGAGAACCGATCTCGATATGCGAGCCTTTTTCGTGAGCAATATGGTCGATGCGCTTGGCCATGCTATCGTGCTTCGACGACCACCCGGTTCGTCGCTCTCACGAGCGAGGGCAGAATTGCTTCAAGCTATTTTGGCGTACTTGCGGCACTAACTTGCCAATTTCCCGTGTGATCGGAAAGAAACGTCGGCTCAGTCAAACTAACGAGAAATCTGTTTGGATTGCGCGCACCCGCTCAGGGAAAGTTCGTCACTTTCGGCGTCACGCGAGGTTGCATCGCGGTCGCCTCGCCTGTGTCGTCGATCACATGGCTGATCGCACCGTAATCGCCCAGCGCCACAGTGATCATGTCGTGAAACCGTATCTGCGGGTTCTTCGGCGTCTCGATCGCCCGGGTCAACACCACATCCGGATGCTGGAAGACGCTGTACACGCCCAGTCCCCACGCCTCATGACTCGTTACCCCATCCGCCACTTTGTACGAGGCCCAGCCGTTCACTCCTGCCGCGCTCATGTAGCTGGCCTGGTTCGGAGGATCGTACGGAATCTCGGACTGATAAAAATATGTCCGCCCGCCATTGCCCTTCCACAGAACCTGAAATTGTTGGTGGTGCTCCACAAACAGACCATAAATCGTGACATCGTTTCCATTCACCACCAGCCCGTTCTCGCTGGTATTCAACTCCCAGCCCACTCCAGCGCCGTGATCCGCTCTCCAGATCCACGTATGGTCCACCAGCGTGTCGTCGCTGTTGACCCTCAAATTCACCTTGGCCCGGCCTACTGCGGCGCCGCCCACGCGAAAGAAAACATCGTGCAGCGTGATCGGGTCCTTTGCGTCGCGCGCCTGACTTCCCTCCGGTCCGACGTCCAGCAGCACCGGAGATTCTTTCGGGCCCGCATCGAAGAGCAACCCTGCAATCTCAATCCCGTCCGCATCGGCGGTTGTCATCGCTGGCGTGCCCTTCACCGGACGCAGGGTCGCAAACCCGAGCCCGAGCACCACCGTATGCGGACGCGTCACGCGAATCGGAGCCGTTAGGTCATATATCCCCGGCGTCAGAATCAGATTCTTGCCCAAGGCAAGTTGCGCGTTGATCGTCTCCGCCGAATCCACATCCGGGCGCGCAATGTAAAACCGCTCAATCGGAATCGTTTCTCCCGCCGTTTCTCCGCCGCGCCACGTAATCCCGACGCTGTCGCTGCGCAGCTCCGGAACCCGCACGCTGAACTCACCCGCGGCATTCACCTGCAGAAACGGCTTCTCGCGCACCACCGGCGTGTGCGCTACATTTGTGTAAGGCGGCGAAGGCCACGCGCCTTCCGGCGGGTGTACCACGCCGACAAACACCATGTTCCAATTCGAGCCGGTCCAGCTCTTCCAATCACAGTTGCGCGAGATCCATTGCTGCTGGCTGCCGGAGTCAACATTCCCGTCCACCAGCGAATCCGACATCCAGCCGCCGCTTGCCCAACCGTGATTCTGGTGCAACACCAGGCCGCCGCGCACATGCATGCGCCGCAGTGACACTGCCTGCGACACCGCCCACTGCATCGTGCCGCCCGCCGGCTCTATCGAGAGCCCTTCCGCAGCTCTCCAGAAGGTTGTCGTCGCATTGTTGTGTTCCAGGTTCGCGTCCGCATGCACGTTGCCCGCAATCCGCGTCGCATCCGGCGACGCGCCCAGTCCCATCACTTCCGTATAGAAACCCACCGGCACGTCCACCGCATAGCTTCCGGGCAAAAACAGGAGCGCATTCCGCTGCGGCCCAAACTCATTGTGCTGCTGCGTCGCATACACCGCGTCGATCTGTTTCTGGATCGCCTGCGATGGCATCGACGGATCGAAGATCAAAACACTCGGCCCGAACACCGGCTTCGCGCCCTTACCCGCAAGCGGCAGAGCCGCTGCCAGCAGCCCCGCCATGACGCCCAACCGTGCTAGAAGCCGAAGTACGCGCCTACCAGACATAAGCCTCCACTCACACCATTAGGTAGAGATATAAGCAAGCTATCCGAGCGATGCCCCTGCTATCAACGTGGACCCTCGCACGGCGTATGTCAATGTTGGGCTATGGGACAATTCTGGATTTCGGTCTGGCGAAGGGTCACGCCTGTGGCATCCTCGTCGAGCCAGGTCGCCGCTGCCAACGCCCGAACGCTGGGTGAACAGCACCTGACCAGCCCCGAGTACGCGTCCCTCTACACTCCATTCACTGGCTCTTTACTGCACCGTCACCGTGAACGTCACCTTCGGATGTCCCAGCCCGTACGGACCCTCAGCGGTCACCAGCAACGTGCCCGCATTCGCTGGCAATGTCAGCACTACTGCTGCGTTTCCCGACGAATTCGTCGTCGCCGTGCGGCTCGAAAGCGTTCCTGCCGACGCTGTAAACAGCACATCCGCCCCCGCCGCAGTCCCGCCCGACGATCCCGGCTTCAGTGTCACCGACAAATTCAAATTCGTTCCGGGTGCTCCCGACTGCCCGTCGCCCTGCTTCGTCAGCGTTGCCGCCCGATTCCCGACTACAATCCATCCACTCTGTTGTTGCGCCGCTCCCGCACTATCCGTCCCCGGAACCGTGTAGCGATAAAAACCTGGCTTGGTTCCCGCTGTCACCGTGACTGCCCCATTCTGGCTCGATGTCACTGTGCCTTGTGTCACTGTCACCGTGATGCCTGTATCAGACGTCGGCGTCCCCAGCGTGACCGTCCCTGATCCGGACACAATCTTCGGCGCCAGTGTTACCGTTCCGTCCGCGGCGACCATCGTCGTATCCGGATTCAAATCCCACTCCGCCTCGGGCGTCTTCGACATCGACCCCGTCACTACTAGCAACGTCGCGCTATACGGCGCAAAGCTCAGGGTCGATGACCACGCCTGCTGGGCTGACGCCACAATCGTCGTCGGATTCTTCTGCGATAGCGTATACGTCGTCACCTGCGCCGGCGTAAATCCGTCGATCGCAAACTGCCCCGCATAAGTCGTCTCCGGAGCCTTGTTCAACACCATCACCGTCATTGTCGTTCCCGTGGGATTGATCGCCGCATAGCTGCTGAACAGGCTTGGGTTGGCACTGTTCGTGTCCGCGACCGACGTGCTCTGAAACGTGTGATGTTGCCCGTCATAATTCCGATAGAGCTTCAGCGCCTGATAATTCGGATTCGCGCTTACCGGAGCCGTCCATCGCGACGCCAGATACATCCGCTCGCGCCCAAAAATTCCATACGCATCCGCATCGCCCAGAGCCGTCGAGAAATCCGATTCGCCCGCGACCGCCGCGTTCCACTCTGTGAAGCTCAGCGGCGTTCCTGGATAAATCATGTTCACAATAGCCCGCATTCGCGGAATGCGAAACGGAATCGTCTTTTTCGGCTGAATGAACGTTGTCCACTTCTGATCAATATCGCTGCCCACGCTCACGTATGTCGGATCCCAATAATCCCTGAAGATCCGCAAGGCCAGCGCCCGTTTCTGCGCCAGCGTGTAGCTCGAAGTATTCGGCGTGTCCGGATACGCGTGCAAATCGAGCACATCCACCGACCTTGTTCCCGCAATCTGGTCCTGCCAGTAAACTTCGTTGATCCACCACGGCAGAAAATCGATCCCGGCATGCGCGGGCTTGTCGTTACTGTTTGCGCCGTTCCAGTAGAACCACCAGCAGCAGGTAATCGGCCCCAAGCGAATCGCCGCCGGATCCCATCCTTTCAGCGCCCGGCTCTCGGCGATAAATGTATCCCGCATTTCGTCGTACGCTGTCGGCTGCGGGTGCACATCCCGATGCGTCGATCCCCAGATTTCGATCTCGTTATCCATGTCATAGAAATGCGGAGCGCTGCCGAAGGCAGTCGCCAGCGCCGCCGCCCACGTGTTGCGATACACGCAGTTTCCGGAAGCACAGCTCTGGCTGTTGTCATCGAGCAGAGGGTAGTAAGCCGAGGTCTCCGCATTCGTGGTCACCGGTGTCGAGCAATCCGTCTGCAGCCCGTCTCCCGCGTCCGTGTTGTAGGGATCCACGCTGCACTGCGGGCCAAAGGTCCCGACTGAATAACTCCAGTGATAATTGTCCGTCCCGCCCTGTGTCGTCGACGTCTCCGGACTCTGCGCCACCCACGGCAGCATCACCATCGTCATGAGTGGATTCGCGCCGGCATTTTTCACATCCGTAATGAACTGCGTCGAACTGGCATCGCTACCGTTGTTGAATCCCGATGCAGCAAAGTCTTCGAAATACCAGTCAGCCCCCGCGTTGTCGGTCCCCGACTGCCAGTTATAATTGGAGGTTGCGTCCCCGCCCCACCGCACTTCCGTCGCGCCGGTGTTGGTAATGTCGGCCGCCGAATTCGGATACGCGAAGCCGTACACATATGGACTGATCGTATGCCGGTCGCTCAGCGCATCGATGGAGATGGTAACCGCAGTCGAAGCCGCGGTGACCGGCGTCTTCGCTCCGCTGGTGGCCGTATTCGTCCCACTTACTGCTCGCGCACCCGGGCCTGTGTCAGGCAATCCCGCCGTAGCGACGCGGCTCGCCGCAGCTCGCGCCTGCGGGGTCGCAACCGCGCCCGGCGTTTCCGCCCGTCCTGCACCCAAGGCCCCGGAAGCAACGAAGGCAGACAGAGCGACTGAAAAAACTGAAATAACGGCGGTCGCAAACACGTGACGGGCAAGGCTCTTCATGTCGGAGGCCCTCCAGGCGCTCATACTATTCAACTCCGCAAAATCACGCAGCTGTCGGAAGGACATTATTCGTTTCCAGAACGGCACGCGCGTGGTGAGGTAAAAGTCAGAAACTCTCTACAACAGTTTCCTCAAGAGCCCCTGTCCGGAAGGACAATTGAATAAACGACAGGCTCCTGCGGAATCCGGGAGTTCGTCGGCGGTCAGCCCGGTCAGAGCGGGTGGCGTTCCCAAACGAACTCCAGGTGAGCCTATTCCCTTTTGCGGGAGGTTGGTATGGGACCAGCTTGGGTTCGCGGCACAGCTTGTGCGACTTCTGCGCCGTGACCAATTTGCCGCCCCGATCCTCTGTGGCATAATACCTAACGTGGACGCATTGAAAGCCTCGTAGATGTTATCCCCGTGGCGCTGTTGCTCAGCCATGTCCGACAGTCCGATGCGATGATGAATTCGATGTCCGAAGCGATCCGAAATGCCGACAGTAACAGCTTAAGTTGCTTGTTTTGAACAATGTGGCGGCGTAGCTCAGGTGGCTAGAGCGACGGTCTCATAATGCGACGAAAACCGCTGCCAGCCTGCCTTTTCAATGATTTAGCATTTGGTCTTTTGGTTGCGTCAATGCGGAAAATCGGTCTCTTGCCTACATCTGTCACGCATTGTGCAGTGAACTGTGCAGTAAAATCCATCCGTGCAGTAATCGTAGACCGAGTCAGCCGCAAAGAAACATAATCGGCCACTGGAACATTTGCTTTGCCCAGCCTGTTTGAGATAATCCCCCAGAATGAGTAATTCGAAAAGCAAATGGCGGCAAATAGCGACGCATGGGTTGAGTGCCCTTACTGCTCTTGTGGTGGGCTTCATCACTTTGTTTGCGGCCAAACTGGGGACCTTCGTCCCGGAGAAAGCATTTAGCGTCGCCGCAAAAACATTTATCGGCTTTGCCTTCGCGGGTTTCTTTATAGGGATGTTTTACAACTTTTTTGACGTTTTCAGAATTTATTCGAACCGGACACATACATCGAAGCTGAGACTTGAGATAAAGGACAAAGACGGAAGCGTACTGGCGACGAATCTCGACCCCGCAGACATTGAAAAAATTGCCGAGGTTGTCGAGGAGGCCAAAGGTGCCTCGAAATAAAACGCCAGAGCGAAGGAGCGCACGAACAACGACGGGCGCTGGCGCGACGGGAGCAAGCGCGGGCACGCTTCTCGTACTCCTTGCACGAAACCTGCCGGAGAACAATCCTTGGAAGTCGTGGGCATTGATACTAGCCCCGTCTCTGGCCGTTCTGTTGAGCTGGCTTTTAATCAAGGTGCGTTATGAAGCTGACTACTATCTGACTAGGCGCAATCGAGAACGTATCTTTGACAACATCACCACTAAGATTGGGAAAGCTCTCGACAACCCATTGACCTCTGAGGAACACAAGGCCTCGATGCGGAAGGAACTGGAACAGGTCGAGAAACTCAGGATTGATGCAGAACGCGAACAACTGCAACTCGTGTTGAAAGAGGCAGATTAGTCGCGCTCCCCGAATAGACCGGGCCAAGAACGTGTCGGAAAAGGCAAAGCGTCTCGCTCCATCATTGAGCACCCTTCGGGAATTATTTCTGAAGTCTGGGGACCTGTGCGCCTTTCCGGGTTGCGAAAAATTGATGATGAATGCCGACGGAGTTTTCATCGGACAGGTTTGTCACATCGAAGCCGCTGAAGCAGATGGGGAGCGTATCAACAGTTCAATGACGAATGAAGAACCACGTGCTGTCGCGAATCTTATGTTGATGTGTTACGAACACCATCAAGTCACGAACGACCTTGAATGTTTTACCGTTGAAATTTTGAGGGGTTACAAGAGAGACCACGAAAGCCGATTTTAACGGCCAGACCCGCGCGATACTCGAAAGACTCACGGATTGGACTCGATTGGATGAGCCTCCGAAGCTCAGAATCTTAAGCGGTTGACCCGAGTGATTCCGTCGGGACTCACTGACGAAGAATTGCAAGGTTCTGCCCAGCTTGGAGTTGGCCGAATTTTGCGAGAAGGCTCCGGAAAATATGAATGCATTCACGGTTGACCTTGACTTTGGGCGCCTCGATGAATGAGCTCCACGCTAACAAGAGCGACGCGAGAAAGATTTCGTGGAACACTACGCCGTGTGATTTCTTCCACATTGGGCGCAGCCTCCTGCGCCCCAAAGACTTCCGCCTCGCAACACTATTTTTTCCGTCGCCGTAATGTTGCACGCGCCATTTTTCCGCCGATGCCCGACGGGGCGTAAAGAAAAATTTCATTTCTGCGATTGCTGCTTTTTCTCCGTCTTTCTCCGCTAGTATTGCCCGTCTTTTGGAACGCGCCGAAAACGTAATGTGGCAATCGTTTCCAACCCAGTACGGCATCCTCCCGAAAAACAGGTAAGTGAGCCGTCGAAACCGTGTGTCACATTACGTCGAGCATCCATGATTTTGACCTCAGCAGAGAGGTGTGCGAGTCTGAAATAGAAGGCAGAACATCGCCAACGTTCTCTAGGCGGCTCGCGATGAGCCGTCCGTCCATGAGTCGAACCCATGTCCTCGCACAGTACCGACGGGGCATGTCGTGGTGCCACGCAGGAGACCTGCTGGCTGGCACGGCACGGGGCGCTGAAATGCACCTCTCTGGAGGGCCAATGAATGCCTTCACCACAACCCGCAACACCAACCACCAGTAGTCCTGCTGTCACGACACCATCAGCCGACGAGATACTGACCGTCCACGAGGTCGCGGACATCATCCGCTGCAAACCGTCGTCGGTCTACAACCTCACTAGAAGGCGAGGAGCAGCGCGATACGCTCACCCGATTCCGCACATCAAGCTGCCGTGTGGACTGCGATTCAGGAAATCATCGGTCATCGCGTGGCTCTACAGCCAAGAGACCTGCGGAGCGCACTGATTTGTCTACAAGGTATACGACGATAACTGATGCTTGGACATCGACAATAAGATTGACGGCCATGCTGCGTGACTGTATAAATCTCGCTCATGTATGGCGTTTTGTTAGTCATCGCCAAGCTGCTTTCTGACGCGTTCGCAGCCTTCTTCGGAATGCTCGGCTTGCTTTCCGATTTCAAAGATGAGCGCAAGAAAATCACCAGAACAGGCAAAGTTGCGCTCATCGGAATTGTTGCCAGTTTCGTGCTATCAGGAATCATTACTGCTCTGGAAGCCAAGAAGTCCCATGATGAAGAGAAGGCGCATCGTGAGGCCGAGGCAGCAACGAGAAAGATGTATGAGCAGACAGAAGCGAAGCTGCAAGAGGAGTTGAAGGGCGCCTACGAACAAGGTAGCCGCAAAATGATGCGCCCAATCCAAAATCCGATTGAAATGGAGTTGGATTATACGATTAAAAGACAAGTGAAGCCACAGGAAGTGTCGAAATTGATTCCTGCCGTTTTTCAAGCACTCTTCTTCAAGACGCCTCAGGATTGTAGCATTAGTGAAATCGGAGGTGACTTAGCGACATGGCACCACGATTGGAAGGCGAGTGCTTCACGGTCTTCCGACGGTTCACTGAGGGTAACCGAGACGTTAACGCTTGACATTGCCGACAATAAAGGCACGGTGACAAGCATTGATGACCTACCCGGCTCAATGTTGGCGATAGTTGCAGGTACTGAAGGTACGAAGGATAGCGATTACGTCTTAGAGAGGGTAGAAATGGTCCTTGCGCCAGGTGTGGAAGTTGGCTATGAGGGTAATCAATTTGAGGTGAGTCGAGACGACGAACACAACAACCTCGTCTACTGCTACACGTTTCCCAAAAGAAACTTTTAGGGTTGGTGAGCCACACCCAGCACTTCTCCATCGTAGAACGCAGGTCACGTCGTGGATTCGATATCTGCAATCGGGCAGAGGTCAGTTCAGCCATCGCTTCCGGACGAAGCCAATGCTGACGGAGAGAAGAAGTTGTGAACACCACAGCGTGAGACAGGCAAGATAGAGCGCGTAAACCATTTGGGCGTAGCGCCTGTACTTCCACCATGCCATCAGAGTTGCTGCAAAGGAAACGATTGCGCCGAGCACAGCGAGAATCACTTTCATGTCCTGTTGGACCCCGACCAACGTCAAAAGGTTCCAACTGACCGCAGCTACGCTCTGTGCCTCGCAATCGGAGGACGCGGGTCACGTCGCTAAATCCAATATCCGCAAACACGCGTGATGAGCGACGGTCTCTGTATCCGTGCTGGCCGCTAACGTATTGATGCCAAAGGGCCAGAATTGGCTACTGCACGGTTTACTGCACGGTCGCGGTCCTGACTCGCGCCCTCCCTGACGGCCTTTATCCGCCTCTTCCCGGTCACGGTCTGGCGTCTTACAGGTACGATTTTGGCCAACGAAATTGGGTTCGCCGCAGGGGTTCGCGAGAGGGGTAGGGGAGTCAAAGGATGTTACCCACCTCTACCAAACAGGTCGGGGCTGGGAAGTCCGCCGTCTCGCGCTGGTCGGTGGTCGCTTGGCCAAGCCGAACGGTGACCGGGTCCCCCTTTCCGGCCAGCCAATAGGCGGCGCGTCGAAGTCACGGGACTCCGGCCTCGGGAACGGGCAGGTGGGCTATATTCTAGGGGGACTCTACAATATAAACGGCAACTTATCCTTTGCCTCGAAAGGACTGTCGACATGACACCGGAACAGCAGCGAAAACTTCAGCAACTCGAAGACGAACTGAGGTTACCGCACGGGACCTTACCCATCAGGGGCGAACGCAAGGGGTACGTGTTTACAGAGGTGAACGGCGTCACTGTGATAATCGCGCATCGAAGTCGAAACCCGAACGGGGGATTCATCGTACCGAGCCTGCACACCTACACTGAGACGGTCACTCCGACGAACTTACATGCCGCCGCTGATGCTCGAAATCTCTACGACATTCAGACGCGCAAGTTGGGAGGGGAGATGTACAAATACAAGTTCGGGCACCCTGGTCCAATTGTCAATACCGATTGGAAGTGTGAGGAACGATGTCCTTGTCGAGATGGCAACGGCGAACCAGAGGAGCGCAGGGAGGAGAGAAGCATCGGACACCCCATAAAGTCGCAGGGTTGATGCGGCGTGCGCGTCACGCGCAAATTTTCAAACGGCGACGATTTGGCAGGTGACCGTGGGTGGGAGGCCCTGACGTTGTCCGTCACGTTCCTTGGGGAGCGGCGACCTCGCGCACGGGTGCCATGTTGCGGTCCTACTTCCGCAGACTGGCGGGTGGGCTATGGGTTGTGTTGCTCGCAATCCCAATCGCCGCAAGCAGGGCACGTTCCACGCCACCGCGTAGGCGGCTTGGGAGCGTTTTCAGGGCTTCGGCAACTTGGCCTGTTCCTCCATCCACCGATACTTCGAAATTGCCCCTTCCGGTGGCGATTGAGCCCGCAGTTCATAGCTCAAAGGTTGAGCGATGGGCATCAGGGAAAGCACACTTGTCGCGGCATATTGACATGCGGGGCAGCGCAGACTACAGCCCGTACCGTCCGCGCTTAATTCATGTTCATAACTGCCACCGCCTCAGCCTTTGTCGTCACAGTGAACGCCGTCAGCCTCGCCGCACGCAGGACGCCTCTCGCCTCGGCGATGAGCACGTCTTCGGAGACAGAGTCATATTCCCCCTCGACCAGCGCCAATGTCAGTCGGGACGGTGCTGGCGGATTCTCTCTTGTCTTTCGTGCCAGCCTGACGGCGTAGTCCCGGACAAGGGCAACACGCGATTGGCGGCTCATTGGAGCACCAGCCCGTCGTCCTTCATGCCCTGTGCCAATCCCCACGCGTAACGGTGCTCGACGACAAGGGCGTTGCCGAACCACTGAGCATCAGGTTGGACGTGCTCGGCAATCCACTCCTTGGCTCGGGCTGTGAGTGGGGAGAACGTGTACAGCGTCTCAGCGTCGTTGAAAAGCACGTCGGGCGTGGCTGACTTCTCTTTTGGTGAGTCCATTGAATCCCCTTTGGGCCTTCGCCCCGCATCTGGCTTGGAGCCGACCAACGTGGAGATTCGAACTGAACCCCTCGTCTGGTGGACCAGCAGCTTGTGCTGGCCGCTCTTGATGCTGATGAAATCTTAGTTGCTCAGCCTGCTTTCAACAATGGCACTGTCGTGGCCTATTTGGTCTTTCCCTTCGCAGCCGCCTCAAGCATCTTGACTCCCGCCCTGAGCGTCTCAGGCGTGACAGGCTTCTTGTAAAATGTCGCCGTCGTAATCTGCGACTTGTGCCTGAGCAACGCCTGCCCGATAGCAAGGTTCCCGTTGTTCGCCTCGATGACCGCAGTCGCAGCGCAGCGACGGCCAGCGTAAAGAGTTTTCCACTCGCGCCCCGATGACTTCGGAACTTTCTTGCAGCGGACGCACTCCTGAGGCTTCCCGTGGAGCTTGTATGACGAGCCTTCGACGTGTGGACGGATGACACGAGCCGTCAGGTTGTGGAGGTCAATCGGCGTGCCGTTGCGGGTCTCGAACACATATCCGCTGCGTTCTTCCTCAATGCCCTGCGCCTTCCGTTCGGCTTCCTCACGTTTGACCGCCTGCCGCCACAGTTCGAGTGGGATTCTGACCTGTGCAGGCAGTGGAAGTGCGGCGAGGCTTTCAGGAGTCTTCGGAGTGCCGACAACACCACGAACGACTGACCGTCTGATATATGACGACATCATTGACTGTGTCGAAATCCTCCCATTTCAACGCCGCCAATTCTCCGGGCCTCAACCCCAAGAAAGCAGGCCAACGCCATGACAAGCTGGCAATCCACATGGTCAATAAGCGCAGAGATGATGTCCTCGGCTTCCTCCAGCGTGTAGTGTTGAGTCGCCTCTGATTCGACGGCGTCCTCCGGCATTTCGACATCGTGCCACGGATTGACTTTGAATTCGCCGCTCGATGACTGCACGCTTGAAGAGAGACCCGCCGAGCGCCTTGATGTGTTTGAGCGTTGCCTTGCCCTGCTTCGCGGTGAGCGATTGCAAGAAGTCGGTTCCCATCCACGGCTCATAGTCTTGGAGGCTGGTGTCGCCGAAGTGAGCTTTGAGATGTTGCTTCCAGATTTGTTTGTATCCGCGAACCGTGCTCGGCTTCTTTCGCGCCTCCCCGGTCAACGCGACAATCTCCTCGCAATACGGCAGGTATCTCGTCTGCCAGAAGTCGGCGACTGACATGTCCTGACCGGGACGGCGGTGGACTTCCTGCACGTTGACCGTCTGCATCTTGTCGTTGAGTTTGAGCTTCAACCCGGAGGAGAGGACAGTCCGCTTCTTGCCCGTCTTGCGGTCGGTGACGCGGCTCAGATAATTCTTGTCGTCAACGTCGCACAAACGCTCGGAACGTTGCACGCGTTGCGACTTTCCATCTACAATCTCAGATGGTCCAGTACCTGACATAGAGTGCTCCAGATGCTTCGTAAACGTACCCTGATTGAACTCGACCCATTCTGCCCTCCCCGCGACCGACGCGATGAGGTCAGATTAGCATCTGTGCAGTCATTGTGCAGCAAATCTTCGGTAACCAACCGTAAGATGTTGATTCTAAATGTGGCGGCGTAGCTCAGGTGGCTAGAGCGACGGTCTCATAATCCGTAGGTCCGTGGTTCGAGTCCACGCGCCGCCACCAATTCCCTTCCGATTTCGTGGCTGCTGGCTTTGTCGGCCGCAAGCGCACACTCGAGCGAGTAGATTCTTCGTCGATCAGTCGTCCTGCTCCGACCACGCGCTAGAACCTAGTGTCTAAAAGTGAACTTACAGGGCGAGGCGAGAACGCTATGCTTGTGTAAGATACATGTCTGGAAAAACATCCCTGTCTTGCTTGGCTTTGGGCGCAAAAGAAGTAGCTGCTGCGCTACTCGGGCTATTCATTTTGATTTTGACGCCGTGCACAGCCGCGGCGGGGCCTCAGGCGAATGACGTTCGCACCGATCCCACCGTCGTGCTGACCGACAAAGGACTCGTTCGCGGCATCATTCACGATGGCGTGCTCGAATTCAAAGGCATTCCTTATGCAGAGTCTCCTTCAGGAGAGTTGCGGTGGACGCTACCGCAACCACATCCGGCATGGAAAAGCACGCTGGATGCGACGCGTTTCCGAAGCGGATGTCCGCAAGTTGCACGTTATGGCTTGACGGAAGCCAGCTACGATGAAGATTGCCTCTTCATCAATGTCACCATCCCATACGATGAAAAACAGACCGCCACCGAGAAGCATCCTGTAATTGTGTGGATCTACGGCGGAGCGTTCGTGGGCGGCTCGAGTGCTCTTTATCCGCTGGCGCATATGGCGACCGCAGGGAATGCAGTGGTGGTTTCCTTCAACTATCGCCTCGGCGTCTTCGGCTTCATGGCGCACCCGTCTTTCGATCCTGACTCGAATGGAAACTATGCGCTTGAAGATCAGCGCGAGGCGCTGCGATGGGTTAAAGAGAAACATCTCAGCCTTCGGCGGCGATTCCGCAAATGTGACGATTGCCGGCGAGTCGGCTGGAGCCGCCTCAGTCTGCATGCATATTCTCGCGCCACAGGAAACCGCGGGGCTATTCGAGAAGGCAATCATCCAGAGCGCCGGCTGCGTACAGCGTCTGCGTACCGTGCAGGAGAGCGATGAGATCGGACTCAAAGTCGCTGCCGTTGCCGGCTGCGGCGATCAGGCTCAGGCCCTCCGCTGCATGCGTGGTAAGCCGGTAAGAACATTGCTCGAGGCGGCGGCGC
Organism: uncultured Acidobacteriaceae bacterium; assembly: GCA_963846245.1. Taxonomy (GTDB): domain Bacteria; phylum Acidobacteriota; class Terriglobia; order Terriglobales; family Acidobacteriaceae; genus Sulfotelmatobacter. Next base: position 1,072,917 of record CAWJVI010000004.1, read on the forward strand.
AAGTGTCGAACGGCGACGTGATGACTTATGCTCCGAGCGTGGGCGGCAAAGCCTTGCCGCTGCAAGGGGCCGAGGCAATGGCTGAGGGCAGGTTCGTAAAGGTTCCAATGATCAACGGCGGCAACCGGGATGAACTCCGGCTCTATGTGGCCTACGACATTCAGGCCGGGCGTCCTGTGAACAGTGACAATTATCTCGCCCACCTCAACGCGGTGTACGGAGACAAGGCGGCTACGGTCGCGGCAGAATATCCAGCAAACGCCTATTCTTCCGCAGCTTCCGCTCTCGGCACCGTGATGTCCGACTACACTCCTAGCAACGGCCTGAACAATTGCATCTACCTGCAGACGGGGCGGGCCGCCGCTAAATTTGTCGAAGTCTATGAATACGAATTCGCGGATCGCGATGCTCCCCCGGTGACGAATAATCCCGGATTCGAGTTGGGCGCCGTGCACTCCGCCGAACTTCCGTATCAGTTCCCGCATTTCTCGAATACGACTAAACTCGACGGACCAGACCTTGCGCCGCCTTCGCAAGAGCTTGCGAATCAAATGATGGCTTATTGGACCAGCTTCGCCAGAACAGGCATTCCGCAATCCCAGAATTCACCAGCCTGGATGCCTTTCAAAATGGCCGCCGACGTTATGCGCTTTGAGCCCGGCAAGGTCGGGGGCTTTGACGCCGGTGCGGAACATCACTGCGCCTTTTGGCAAAAACTATACCCGTCAGCGCTCCATCCGTAAGCTGCTTGTTTTCGGGGGCAGCCCGCGGCACCCTCGCCCATGGACCGGTTCAGTTTTTGTTACTATTCGAGGTGTAGAGCCGCTCAACGGCTCTGAGCAAGTCTTGAAGGGCTGGGCTATCCTTCCGCAACAACGGATATATACCGAGCGACGTGGCAAACCAAACTGCATCTACCACCCACCCTTCCCAGGTCTGCGCCTCTGGCCAAAAGGCCACCGCTTGGTTGTATACCAGTACCGTTCGCATTCATGCCGATAAGTGTGCGAGCGCCGCGAGTGCAAGGGCAAATGACCGACGTAATGGCGCTACGCGCAGGGCCTGGGACACCACTGTGAGCAATAGGGGGCAGATTAGCCATGTCACTTGCTGCTCTGCTGAGAACATCGTGTCTTCAAAGGTCATTAAAACTTGGGTGGAATCGAAGCTCACTAGAAATTGGGTGGAATCATACCTCCGCGCAAGCCTGGAAGTGGATGGTCAGGAAATACCCCGGCGAATCGTCACTGCACGTGAGGCAATCGCCGTCAGGTTGAAGGACCTGGACGGCAACAGCGATCATCATGCGGAACGACACGACATGCAGTCGGCCCTGGCCGCTCTAACCCGCATTGAGAACGAAGTGAGTCTCTGCCCCCCTGATGGAGACCGTGCCAAGACGACACCGCCCCTCACTCCGACCCCCGCCACCGAGGAACTAAAGTCCGGGGATCGGGTCGAGGGTTTAGCCAACTCCGGAACGCCAACGGGGGAGATCGGTACTGTTGAGCGAGCGAACGAAGACGATGCAGTCGTCAAGTGGGATGACGACGGTCGCGTGAGAGTCGGCCAACCCTGGCTCAAGAAGGTTTAGCGCCGATCGGCGACACATCGCTATGGACCCTCATTGAGGGGCACAACAAAGCCCACACGCCGGTTTGACATGCGGGCTCTCGTGTTTCTGTTGTGGTTTGCTTTACCTCGTCGGCCGATCCCAACATTCTTCGGACCGTGGCGGTCGAAAGAGTAGGGCTCGCGAACGTGCCGGTTCCTAGCTTCAACTTCACGTCCTAGCAATATGCTCACGTCATGTTATACAGAATCGTGAGCGCCAACTGGGTGTCGGTTCCGTGGCGATAGTGCCTGACGCGAGGACCGGCGATTGCGTATCATGCCTGCAGCATCGCGTGGCCCCCGCTATACCGAGTTTCACGCGCCCGTATCAGAGAGACGCAGCACTTCTTGCATTCTTCGCCAGCCCCAGTGTCCTCCTTAAATGTTTAGTCTCTTTAAGCAGCATCTTCTGGCCTGGACTTCGGCCTTGGCCGCTCCTTTCGCCCATCAACGGTAATCTTCCCCCTAAAGAACATGGGGACAGACGGGATGTTCACAGGGTTTTTCAGGGATGCATTTCGTGAATATGGAGCGTCCCGTCTGTCCCAGGTTTTCGCCTTCGGCTCTTGGTTCTTTGTCCCCTGGTTCTTCCCCAGGGTCCCACCAGATAGGATGCCTCGGTTACGCGGCGTAACTCGCCACCTGGCGCAAGCTGGTTCGATCAATCCTCACCCTTTTTCGCAAAGAACGCGAAAGAGGCTGGGACACCTGGCTTCCGACACGCCGGCAGCCCCGCCCGACGGCTATCGCGACGTGAAAATTCACGCCCCGGGAAGGAATTTGGCCTTGAATTCCGTACCGTATTGGAAGTAGTATCGGACTGAACCAACGTGGTCGGTAGTGCTAGGGTTCACTTTCCCCTTGAGGATCTTGTATAGCCTAGCGGTTTCCTTCGCGTTGAGGTCCCTCCCGTATTTGAAGCCCCTGCCTAGCCCGTCCACGTAAGACTTCGCGACCTCGCCGAATTGATTCTCTTGTCCCGGGATATTAATCAGGAACTTGAGGTAATTGGGCATGTTTCTAATAAAATGCGTTTTCACCCATTCAATGTTTACGTTCTTATTAGCGCCTAGGACGACGCCTTGACCCACGCCCCAAAGCCACGCTCTTTTTTTGTACAGGTCGACTTGCGCTTTATAAGGCGACCCGAGCGCAAGAAGCACGGCGACCATTCCGGCAACTGGAGCTGCAACGGTAACCGTCAATCCGACCCCTCCAGTCGCACCAGAAGCTACCACCGTCTCAGAGCCTCCCGCTACGACGCTCTCACCGCCTGCCACGGCCTCGGTTGCGACGCCGACCTCGAATACCTCAGCAGTGATGTGGGCAAACTCAAAAAGTTCTAATGTCCGTCCGACATGCTCCCACGCTTCCGACTCCTCGGGCATGTCTTCGAGCATCTTTGCCAGATCATTTCTGCCCCCCGGATCTTTCCTTACTGATGGCCAGGGCGTCGTCGAAGTCTTCCTGGCCTGCCGGGAGGTAAATTCTTCCAGGGTTGGCACTGTCACTGAACGCCCAGTTGCGTCCGCCGTCCCTGCTGACGTTGCATCCGACGTTGCGTCTGAGATACCAATTCACTTCATCGGTATTGTAGGTGTGGAAGTTGAAATAAATAAGAGTGTGTACGTCAAACTCGAATTTTTTCGCGATTGTGCTCCAATCGTCTTGGTTCGTGACTTTGTACCAGGATTTCGATGGTGCATAGTCCTTAGGAAGGGGATTCTTCGGCGCGCGCTCCATAGCCATAGAAATAACCTCCGGTAACAACTGTTCTCGCTCGCATCGCGGTTCGCAATCGTTGAGCATGGGGACAGACGGGATGTTCACAGGGGTTTTCAGGGATGCATTTCGTGAATATGGGGCGTCCCGTCTGTCCCACGGTTCCCCACCGTCTTACCTGATCACCGCATAGAGGTCCTGGTCGTCAATCGCACATGATGGAGCCTCCCTTCTTGGTCGCTGCCGCGAAACTTACTTCTTGGCCACCAACGTTGGCCCACTGGCGGCGAGTTGTGCTTTTACCTGCTGCAGGCTCCGGCGGGTCTGACGTAACTCAACTCGCAAAGCTTGTATCTCGCGCTGTTGTTGCTTGGCCGCCTCAATCAGAAGAGCTGTTAGCCGGCTGTAGTCCACACCGCGGGCGTCCTTTCCGTTCTCTTCATAGCTGACCAGCTCCGGAACGACCGCACCGACTTCTTCGGCGATCACACCGATCTCGTGCTTGCCAGAGTCCTTCAAGTCGTAGGAGACGCCGCGCAACTGCTCAACTCTTGCCAATGCGTTGGGTAGAGTCTGAATATTGGTCTTCCAGCGGCGGGAACTGTAGGTTTCCCAACTGTCGCTAACAGGGTGACCCAGGCCGCGTCCTATAGTGAGAATGGCAGTGGGGACACCGGTCCCGATGCCGACGCGAGTCGTGGAGGTTGCGCCATTTACCCCGGCGACGCTCCCTAGGACGAGGGCATCGCTGACGCTGACCGAAGCATGCGCACCGATTGCGGTGGAATTGTTGAGGTCGCCATCGAGATCGCACTGGTAGCCGATGCAGGTGTTGTTGCTTCCGCTGGTGTTGTTGAACAGGGCCTGTGAGCCAACAGCAGTGTTGTTAGAACCCGAAGTGTTGTAGTTAAGAGCACCCGCACCATCCGCCGTGTTTTCGGTACCTACGTTGTTGGAAAAAAGAGCTTGAAGTCCGGTACTGGTGTTGCTGTAGCCTGTTTGGTTGGATTGAAGGGCGTGGTAGCCGATGGCGGTGTTGCCATTGGCATCACTGTCCTGAAGGGCCAAGTAGCCAACGGCAGTGTTTGAGGCGCCGGTAACATTGGAGAAAAGCGCTCCACCGCCGACCGCTATGTTGTTATTCCCTTGGGTATTCAGGTACAGGGCCGTGGCTCCAACGGCAGTGTTATTTGTGCCCGTGTTGTTGGAATAGAGAGTCTGGTAGCCCATCGCCGTGTTGGAGTCGGTGTTATTTTTGAAGAGCGCCTGATAACCGCTGGCGGTGTTGAATGCGCCTGTAGTGTTGGAGTAGAGCGCCTGCGCGCCGGCGGCGGTGTTGAAGTTGGTTATAGTGTTGGAATAGAGCGCCTGCGCGCCTACGGCAGTGTTATAGGATGCCGTGGTGTTAGAGTGCAGGGCTCCGGATCCGTTGGCGGTGTTAAGGATGCCGATGCCGTTGGCGAACAGCGATTCGAAGCCGGTGGCCGTGTTGTTGCTGGCTGTGGTGTTGGTGGCCAGCGCTCCCCACCCGGTGGCGGTGTTTTCCGTTCCAGTGCTGTTGGCCTGCAACGTTCCGTAGCCGTGGGCTGTATTTCCACCGCCGGTCGTGTCGGAGGAGAGAGCACTGACTCCACTGGCAGTGTTTTCCAGCCCCGTCGATGTGGCGTTCCCGGCGAAACCAAGAAACGAGTTCCCGTTGGCATACGAGCCGAAGGCGAATAGGTTGCTGCCGATCTGGTAGCTGCTGCCGGTAACGACGCCCGTCGAGGTCAGGTTTCCGTTCACCGTCTGATTTCCGGTAAACGTATTGGCCGCTTTCAACCGGGGCACCTTGGTGGTATCGAGATTGAGAGTGACCTTGCCGCTCGAGCCGCCACCTGTCAGATCGGCCCCGGCGGTGACACCCGTGATGGTTCCACCGCCTCCCGGAAAAGTCTGTCCCGCAGCGAAGCTGATCTCGTCCATTTTGCGCAATCTTCAAACCAGTTTCCGCCGGGGTGCTCGCACCCGATCCGAACAGGAGACTCAACGTACCGCTGGGAGAAGCCGTGTTGTTACTTGCCGGCTCCGCCCGCCATTGGAACGTCTGGTTCACTGCGAGCCTGTGGTGCTGTTAAATGACGATGCCACCAAGTTCTCAGGCTGAGAGTTCTTGCCTGCTGTCGCCGTGGCGGCGCCTGTCGCGGGTAACGTCATCGCTCCGCGCACCGTCGCTGCTCCTGCCACGTCCAGAGCGGTCGCCGGAGCCGCCGTGCCAATACCGATCTTGGCCGCCGCGCCCGTGCCAGTCTGCGTGACCGCCGAACTCTGTACGTTCGTGGCCGTTGTCCACAGAGGTAGCGCGTTCACCGTGCCGCCGGTCGTGGTCACATCCGAGGTCGCGAGAGGTGCCGCAGATGCAGCAGGACTCGCCGCTATTCCGCCCGCGACGGCCGCTGCTGTGCCTCCGAGCGGAACCGCCAGCGCGAACGCTGAAGGCGGTAACCCGCCCAGAGTCTGTGCATCCGCCGCTTTCAGTGCGTAGGGAACGCTCATCAGTAAAACGCGCGGCTGCTCCTCGCCGCCATTCACACGCACTCCAAGCCACCTTGCGTCGCCCGAAGTGAACAGTTCCAGAGGCAGTCCGTCCGGCGTGGTGGCACCGAGTTGGGCAACGTAGTTGCCCTTGGCATTGGCCTGCACGTTTTGCGTTTCAATCCAGAGCGGTGCGCCTTCGTACTGGTCCTTATAAATTGAAAAGGTAACCCCGGCGATGCCGGAGACGGGCTTGCCCATGGCATCGATGGCCCTGACCTGAAAAGTTCACCAGACGCGGGACTACGGCCGAAGAATTCGCCGTTTGCTGGCCGACCAGCAGACTGGGCAGGATTGCCATCACAATTAAGAAAGAGAGCGAAAGTTTCTGCACATTCATGGTTTCTGCTCCAGTCGTCGTTTGCTTCTTGACGTTCTTACCTAAATAGGCGCAAAGTGCAGCGCGAAACTATCATCGCGAGACTATTTATTTGAAAGATCAGCCCTGACCGCTATAATTCAGCGAACTTGGGGGCTTGTGGTGACGGTGGGGGGAACGCCAGTTCAGCACGAGGTCAGCGGATTGCTCCAGGCCTGGAGTGCCGGGGACCAAACCGCGCTCAATCAGCTCACCCCGATCGTTTATGACGAACTCCGCCGCCTGGCACGGCATTACCTGAAACGGGAACGCGCCGGCCACAGCCTGCAGGCCACCGCCCTCGTCAACGAAGCCTATCTGCGACTGGTCGATTACAAGCGAATGCGCTGGGAGAATCGCGCGCATTTCTTTGCGGTTTCCGCGCAACTCATGCGACGGATTCTGGTGGACCACGCGCGCCGCCGAAACCACAAACGCGGCGCTGGCGTGGAACACGTCGAACTGGAAGAAACCGCGGTGATTGCCCCCGGTCGAGCCGAAGACCTGGTGGCACTCGATGATGCCCTGCAGGCGCTCGCCCATATCGATCCACGCAAGGCGCGCGTGGTGGAGTTGCGCTTCTTTGGAGGCTTGAGCGTGGACGAGACCGCCGAGGTGATCAAGGTCTCGGCGATCACGGTGATGCGCGACTGGAGCACGGCGCGAGCCTGGCTGCACCGCGAGATGAGCCGGGAAGATTCCGATGGACGCTGAACGCTGGAAACGAATCGATGATCTGCTGCAGGCGGCGCTGCAAGTGCCGGCCGAGCGGCAGGAGGAATTTCTGCGTAAACAGTGCGGCGGTGATTCTCAGCTGCTGGAAGAAGTCCGGTCGCTGCTCACTTCGCATCGCAAGGCGGGAAGCTTTCTGGAATCGCCCGGGCTCCACGTCGCCGACGTCGCGGCACAATTGCCTACTCTCGGCGTGACGCCAGTCGGGATCACTCTTCTTCTATCACTGGCCAGACCATCTCCCACTATCGCGTGCTGGGATCACTGGCAGCGGCGGCATGGGCGTCGTCTACAAGGCGGAAGATACTTCTGCTCGGCCGATTGGCGGCGCTGAAGTTTCTTCCCGAAGAGACGGCGCAGGAACCGTTGGCGTTGGAGCGGTTCCGGCGCGAGGCGCGAGCGGCGTCGGCATTGAACCATCCCAACATCTGCACGATCTACGAGATCGGCGAGCACGAAGGGCGAGCCTTCATCGCCATGGAGTTTCTGGATGGCATGACGCTGCGGCAGCGGATCGGCGGGACGTCCGATGGAGATGGAAACTCTGCTGCCGCTGGCGATCGAGATTGCCGACGCGCTGGAGGCGGCGCACGCCGAAGGCATCGTGCACCGCGACATCAAGCCGGCGAACATTTTCGTCACGAAGCGCGGTCACGCTAAGGTGCTGGACTTCGGATTGGCGAAACTGACGGGACCGCGGAAAAAGGGATCATCGAGCGGAAGAGGCGAAGAAGAAACAGTGCTGACGCTGGAGCCGCTGACGGGCGGAGGAGCGGCGCTGGGGACAGTGGCCTACATGTCGCCGGAGCAGGCGCGGGCCAAGGAACTCGACAACCGCACGGATCTGTTTTCGTTCGGCGCGGTGCTGTACGAGATGGCGACGGGGCAGCAGCCGTTCCGCGGAGAAAGCGAAGCGACGATTTACGAAGCGATCCTGAACCGCGAACCCGGTGCCGCCGACGCGACTGAACGAGGAAGTTCCGGCGAAGCTGGAAGAGATCATCCACAAGGCGCTGGAGAAGGATCGCGACCTGCGCTACCAGCACGCGTCCGACATGCGCACAGATTTGCAGCGACTCAAGCGCGACAGCGAGAGCGGACGAGCGCCGGTACTTGGATCGGGCCTTTTAGAGACGGGCGCCCCCGGCCGTCCAGGCCGAGCGAAGCTCGGCGGCTATGTTGCGGTCGGTGTCCTGCTCATCGCTCTCCTTGCTGCCACCCTTTACTTCCGCTCCCATGAGCAAGCCAAGCGCCTCAGCGATAAAGACACCATCGTTCTTGCGGATTTTTCCAACAGCACGGGCGATGCCGTCTTCGACGACACGCTAAAGACGGCCCTCACCGTCTCCCTGCGGCAATCGCCGTTCCTGAATGTCCTCCCCGACGGCGAAGTGGCGAAGACCTTGCAACTGATGACTCGCGCGGCCAGCACGAAACTCACGCCTGAGGTTGCCCGCGAACTTTGCCAGCGAGCGGGCAGTAAAGCCTACATTGCGGGATCAATTGGCAGTCTGGGCAGCGAATTCGTGCTGGGGCTGAAGGCGGTGAATTGCCAGAGCGGAGACGCGCTGGCGCAGGAACAGGTGACGGCGGCGTCCAAGGAGAAGGTGCTGGACACGCTGGGCGAGGCGGCATCGAAGCTGCGCGGCGAACTGGGCGAATCACTGGCGACGGTGCAGAAGTTTGATGTTTCGCTCCAGCAGGCTACCACGTCTTCACTCGAAGCTCTAAAGGCGTACAGCCTTGGCATGAAGACATGGCGCGAGAAAGGCGCTGCCGCAGCCCTGCTTTACAGTCAGCGCGCCATTGAGCTAGATCCGAATTTTGCCATGGCCTACAGATCTGTGGGTGGTCAATACTTAACCCTCGGCCAGGCCGAGCGGGGCCGAGAATATATGAAGAAAGCATTCCAATCGCGGCAACACGCCAGCGAGCGGGAGAACCTCACGATCGTCGGCGAGTACTACGAGTTTGTTACTGGCGAACTGGACAAAGCGGCCAAGACGTTTCAGGAGGAGAGGGACACCTACCCCCACGCGAGGGCGTATAGCGACTTGAACCTCGTGTACGCGGCACAGGGGCAGTATGAAAAAGCGGCGGAGATCTCGAGGGAAGCAGTGCGCCTTGCGCCGGACCGAACGTTTGCGTACGACGACCTCGCGCTCTGGGAACTCTGCTTGCAACGCTTCGACGAGGCGCGGCAGACCATCCACGAGGCGCAGGCGGGAAAAATGGATGATTCCATACTGCACAGTGCTCTATATGCTCTTGCCTTTGTCGGGGCGGACTCCCCGGCGATGGCAGACCAGCAACAATGGTTTGCGGGCAAGCCCGAAGAGAACATTGGACTGTCACTGGCATCCGATACCGAGGCTTACGGCGGCCATCTTGCTAAAGCTCGGGAACTGACCAAGCGAGCTGTGGACTCGGCCATTCGCGCGGACAGTAAGGAAAATGGGGCAATATGGCAGGCGATTGCCGCTCAGCGGGAAGCCGCTTATGGCAATCCTACGAAAGCCCGCCACTCAGCGGAGAAGGCTTTGAATCTTGCCCCCACAAGTCAGGGCGTCGAGGTCGAAGCCGCGCTTGCATTTGCCATGGCGAGCGATACGGCGCGAGTCGAATCCTTGGCACAAGACTTGGGGAAACGCTTTCCGCTGGACACTCAAATGCAGGCGCTTTGGCTGCCCGCGATTCAGGCGCAATTGGCACTGAATAGAAAGAACCCGGATGCGGCCCTGACTACCCTGCAAGCTGCTTCAGCCGTCGAACTGGGAAATATTCAGTTCGCCGCCAATTCTTCCTGCCTCTATGGCGTGTATGTACGCGGAGAGGCATACCTGGCCGCCGGACAGGGCAGCGTTGCCGCCGCCGAGTTTCAGAAGATTCTCGACCACAACGGCATCGTGTGGAACTGCTGGACGGGAGCCTTAGCGCATCTGGGCGTGGCTCGTGCGAACGTTTTGCAAGCGAAAAGCTCGCAGGGTGCAGTTGCGGATGCTGCCCGCGTAAGAGCACTCGCTGCTTACAAGGAATTCTTCGCACTCTGGAAGGATGCCGACCCCGACATTCCTATCCTGAGGCAAGCCGAAGCCGAGTATGCGAAGTTGTTAAGTGCAACCTAGTTTGTGTCTCGTGAGTCTGCCTCGCGAGATTGAGCCGCGAAGGTAAACACTGTGATCCAAGCCCGCCGAGGTGCCCGCCTTCGTCCCGACAGCCGCGTCCGCCTGGCGCAAACGGTGGGCGAACTGGAGCATCACCTGGGCCTCAGAGGCTCGACTCAACATGCAAGGATCCGTCAATTCTTAGTTAAGGCGATTTACTGAACTGTCAAATTCAGCGATAGCGATTGGGTACTTGAACCCACCGTCGCGGTTACGACTAAGGTATATTGCCCTGGAGGAGTGCCGTTCGGGTTCCCCTGGCTGCCAGTCTGCATACTGCCGCCGCAGGAACAGATCAGTATCAGCAGCAGGAAAGGCAATCCCGTGAGCCATCGCGAGGATTGCTGCGTCCTTCGCGCACCGGGCAGCATGAGTAATCCAAAGACTGCCGTGGCCCAGAACCACGTCGCGTGACGGGGAGGCAATCTTCCACTGGTTGAAGATGTTGTAGTCACCGTGACAGTCAACGGTGTCGCGGATGTAGCCTTCAGGTTAATGCTGCCAGGAACTGAACACGTGGCGCCCCGCGGCGCATTGGCGCAAGTGAGTGTTGCTATACCGGCGATGCCTCCTCCACCCATCACCAGGCTGTAAGTAGCAGTGGCTCCGGCCGTAACTGTCGCTGAGGTCGAGCCCGTGGAAGATGTCCCCAGGCCCAGGCTCGCTGCGGTCCCGGTCCCTGAAATCGGCACGGCCTGAGGGCTCCCAGAAGCATTGTCTGTGAAGACCAAGCTGGCATTCTGAGATGCCGCGGCAGCTGGTGTGAAGACCAAAGAAACTGCGCAGTTCGCGCCCACAGGCAGGGTGCTTCCACAAGTCGTGGTCTGATGGAACGAGGCCGCCCCGGACCCCGTGACACCGATCGTGGAAATGTTCAGCGTCGCAGTCCCAGGGTTTTGCACTGCGACGGTTTGAGCCATGCTGGAAGTTCCGACGACCTGATTTGAAAAGGCAATCACCGATGAGGAGAAAGACAGAAGTGGTGCGAGTGGCGCTATCGTGAACACACTTGCACTCGAGGTTCCGCCCCCCGGTGCGGGAGTGGCGACGGTGATTGAAGCGGTTCCGCTGGCGGCCAGATCCGTGACGGGCACCGATGCGGTCAGCACCGTAGTGTCAGCATAAGTTGTGGGAAGGGCGGTTCCGTTCCACATCGCCAAAGACGCTTCCGTGAATCCCTGCCCATTCAACGTTAGCTGCAGATAATTGGTATTTTGCGGCGTCGATGAGGGATTGACAGACGTAAGTTGAGGAACCGGATTCGAAGTTACGGGAACGGCGAGACTGCTGGTGAGCACATACACAACTTGGCTGCCGATGGTGCTCGCCTGGGTCAGGAACGCGAAGCCGTTCGAGCCCCAGCGCGTGAGATTCTCTGCGTAAGGCCATGATTCCTGCGGAAATGCAAGACCACCTGTCAGGTTGAGCGCACTCTGACCATACGCCGAGAGCACCATCGATGCGGAATCCACCGCGTAGGGCTCATCGCCGATCAGAAAAATGTGACCCGACACCGTATCCATAACCATGCTGTAAAGGTTGGGATAGGAAGTGTCGTTATAAGTGGTCACCGGGAAGGTTCCGACTTGCGACTGGGTGGTAGGGTTCCACACTTCACCGGCGCTCGTATACAGCAAAGTGCCATCGCTAACGATCTGTGCGCCGGTTGTAGTGTTAACCGTGTAATTCCCTCCTGTGTTGGGCGTCAATTGCAGGCCTTCAGGCGTGATGGTAGCCACGCTGAAATAGGAGTTCTGCGCGTTGGTAAATGGGAGCGCGTAGATAGTTGACGAACTGCCGGCATAGGCAAAGCTGGACAAGTTAAGTGTAGGCACGGAAGAGGTTGGTACATAGTTCACAAGGCCCGCATCGTTGTACAAGGCCATTTCAGCAAACCCATAACCCGGAATATCAAACGCCACTACGACTTCCTGCGGCGACCCCGGAATCCCCTTCATATCCACAGCCGAAAGCGGGGGGCAACAGCCATCCGAAAGGTTGGGCGGGAAAGGAAACGTCTGGTCCACAGCCTGAGTAGCCAAATTGATGCGCTGGACTGTCTGGTCCTGATTCGCTGCGACAAAGAGATAACTGCCATCGCTCGACGGTGCCAGCACATACGGGTTATTACCCACCGGAATCGGCGTGCCCAATGCGCCGGTGGCGGGGTTGATTGGAATCACGGTATTGGGATCGGTTGCCGACGAAGACGGAACGGACGCGTAAAGCAACTGCGAACCCGGGACGCTGGTCAGGAACGCTGCATTGACATTAATTACTTCATAAAGGGTCAGTGGAACCGCCACGCTAGTTCCGCCACCGGGGGATGGATTGACCACAGTCACGGCGATCTCCCCAATCGCGCTGCTAACCGCGGAGCTCAACGTTGCCTGTAATTGTCCCTCGTTCGAGTAGGTAGTGGACTGTGCAATTCCGTTCACGGCAATCACCGACGCAGGATAGAAGTTCGCTCCCCACACCTGCACCACGATGGCACCGTTGTTAATCTGGGCGGTGGGCGAGCCGAAATAGCCAATTACAGGAGCCGCGTAGACTGTATCTCCTGCGCCCACCAGACTGATCCCGGCCTGGGGATGGACCGGGTCGTTGGAAAGTATTGTGAGAGTGCCAGTACGGATTCCCGCCGCTGTCGGAGAGAAAGTGACTGTGATCCAACATGGCGAATTTGGCTGCACGCTTCCTATGCACAAATTCTGATTAATCGCGAAGTCGCCATTGATCGAAGCCGACGAGATGGAGAGCGTAGCATTTCCAGTATTCCAAAAGAATAATTGGTTGCCCACGCCTGATGTATTCACCAGCAGATGACCGAAGTTAACGCTTCCCGATGAAGGGTTGAGTTGTGGAGCAACTCCCTGACCAACGAACTGAATGACTTGCGGCGAAATTACTGCGTTGTCGCTCAGCGTCAGGGTTCCGCTTAGCGCCGAGCTGTCTGTCGGAGTATAGGTGAGGGAAACCGCGCAAGTGGCTCCCGCCGCAATGGTGCCGCAGCTCTGTACGACTGGGACGGTGGACGCCGAGGACACGAAGCTCGAGATCGAAAGTGGGGCGTTGCCGCAGTTCGTCACGTCCACGACTTGAGTGCTGGATTGCTTTGCGTTCACCGAACCAAAGTTCACATACCACGAACTGGGGCAAACCGACGGAGCGGGTGTTGCCATGTTGAGCTTTGAGATGAAGTTATGGCGCTCTTGAGTTGGCGGAACTGGTTCAAAAGCGCCCGGAGTAGTCGGGAAATCGGTAGTCGAGGTGTCACCGAGCACAATCAGATTGTCCTGATAATCCACCGCAAGGGCGGCGAACGTAGACGCTTCAAAGATCTGATCAGTCGAACTAAGGTAGCTGCCAAAAAGAAGGGAGCTCAAATCCGAATTCATTCCCGCGAGAACCATATTGCCGTCGTAAACCCAGAAGCTAACGAACGGATCCACCAGCGGGAAATCTGAAGACCCGGTGTATCCGCCAACGTACACATTCGAGTGACTGTCGAGAGCGATACCGGCGAATATGGTTCCCTGGTTGTAGTTGGGAGACGGCGTTCCTCCGAGATAGGTCGCCGCAGGAATAGCTGTTCCCGTTCCGTTCATCTGGAGAATGAAGCCGCTGTTGCACGTGCAGTCCTGCCCTGCCTTCATGGTTTTTTGGTAAGCGTTACTGCTCACCGGTAAGTTCGTCTCGCTGGTACCACCTGCCAGGTACAAATTGCCCAGACCGTCAACCGCCAAGCCGCCGATCGTGTCCGTTCCCGGCACATAGGTCGCATAATTGATGGCCGATGCCGTGGCATTCAGCTGAAGCACGAATCCCGCCGAGGCATTCTCGACACTAGGGTTGTTCGGGAAGGTCGGCTGAATCACATCCGATGTGCTCGGCAGGCCCGGACCCGTGGTTCCGGCAATGGTTACCTGTCCGTTGGCGTCGACTGAAATTCCCGAGGGAACGAAAACATTATTCAGGGGAATCGTATCGTTCGCTGGCGCTGTGCCTGGAATGAGCGTGCTGTAAAGAAGCTTGCCTGTGGTACCGGCCTTGAGTATGAAGGTGGAATTGTAGGGGTAACCTGGAACTGTGTTTGTGAGGGTTCCCGGAGTGATTTCAAAATTCGGATCATCGGTTATACCTGCCAGGTAAGCGTTCCCAGCGGCATCCACGGCCACGTTTCCGGCTCCAGGACCACCGCCCGCCTGGGCATCTGTTCCTTCCCGTCCCCCGATCAGCCCAGCATAGTTAAAGGCACTGCCGTCGGGCTTGAGCGATGCGAGGAAGAAACACTCGGTGTTTCCAGTGCAAGACAACGCAGGAACCGACCCAACATGCGGAAAATCATTCGAACTGGTACCCGCGACAATGATGTTTCCGTTGGAATCCAGTGTGATCGCATTGCCATAGTTCGCGTAAGAGCCGCCAAGGTAAGTGGAGTAGAGCAAAGTGTGGCCGGTGGGATCGAGTTTAGCAACGAAGACGTCGGGACCACCGCTGTAGGTAGGCTGCAGGCCATCTACGATAGGAAAATCCGAGGCCCCAGTGTAACCCGTGACGTATACGTTCCCGCTGGAATCGGTCGTTACGGCGGCGGGATTATCCGGGCCGCTCCCGGCCAGATAAGTAGAAAAACTGAAAACCGGATCGATCACCAGTTCACGACTCCGGTCGAAAGGCGCCAAGCGAAACTGCACCGTGTTGTCCGAGTTGAGTACGAAACTGCACGCCACCGTTTCCCGTCCGCGAGCCGATTCCTGATATGCGATCGGCTTTTGAAAGCCGAGTGTGCCGCTACTCAGAACGATTTGCAGATCCCCCGTCGAGGTCAAGAAAATCGATCGCGCTCCCACGAGTGAGAATCGCAATCTGGCCGGATCTGCGCCAGGAGAAATCCTGAAGTCATGCTCCAGAATGTTGCCCGAGCCGTGGAACATGAGATCAATTCCTGGATAAATGCGGGAATATAGGACCCGGGAGTAATTGGGAACGCCGTGAATCCAGCGCGAAGAATCAGGTCCTACCAAGTAGTGGCTGACGCTCGGGAGGAGATCCCGTCCTTGAGGAAGAATGTCAGGATCTGCCCCCAGCAGACGAAAGCCGATCCGGGCCCTGCCGTGGGCATCGTCGGGCATGAGCAGATCTATACCCGACTTGGAGAACAGGGTTTCCACATTGCCGTGGCGTGACACAAATCCATAATGGGACGGTGCCTGTCCCATGTTCGTCTCGAAAATAATCGGCATCGGCGCGGAGCTCTTTTCAGCCGAGGCTCCGTGCAAATTGGACGGAAAAACCGAAAGAAACAGCAGAGCTAACGTCAGGGATGCTTTGCTCAATCTTTTCATTGCCAGCTCCCAGCCGTGCTCATTGATAGGCGAACGCCGCAATCTACAGATGAGTCGTGAAAGGCAAACCACTCGCGGTCGCAGGACCGAATCGACACCGGAATGACAGACTTGCGGAACAGAGGTTGAGGGGCAAGCAACCACGGACGAAGCCATGCGGCTCCCTTCGAGTGATGGTTTCCCCCTCTGAAACAGCGCGGGGAATACTGAACCAAAAGCAGATGGGTTTGTCAAGCGCGGGGAGTCACGGTTTCGGCGTAGGGTCTCGGGTTTCGCCGAGCCGTCGGGTCACGGGGCAAACCAATCAAGCGCCGCGTGCGCGGGCGGGGGGACGGGCCAATTCAAAGCCGGGGAGAGCGGAAGGGGGTCGACAATTTTTCCCTCACGGTATAACCCCCAGAACTGTTTGACCCTCCGTTGCTAAGTCCTTACACCGCCCGTTCAGCTCGACCGCTACCTGGTGTGTCGGCGTTGCTCATAAGCCAGCGAAAAAAACTGGGAACCTGCCACCGTGAATCGGTTCAAGGCTCGTGTCTCTAACGATTCCGGCTGGGCATCGAGAGCAAGAAAATTTCCGCCGACCCCGCCGCGAAGGAATTAAAGCGCAAGCGAGAAAAGAACGGACGCATCCGTTTTCTCAATCAGTTCGACCCTGCCAAAACGTTTGTGGATTACCTCAAGCCTCATCGCGACGAAGAGTCGCGGCTGCGTGCCGTGATTACCAAGGAATACCCGGAGCACATGTCGGAGTTCGAGATCGCCCTCCATCCCGGGATGCAAGGAGCAATACAATCTCGACTGGAACCACGTGGACTTGGTGCGAGGACTCGTCACGGTGCTGGAAAGCGAGAATGGCGATCCCCGCTATATCCCGTTAAATTCAGTGGCGCTGGCAGCGTTCAAGCGGCTGCGGCCGGTCCAGAAGGCCAATCTGCGCGACCATCCTTCGGCTTCCCAGACCGTGGTGCGCGATGCGGCGGATGGCGGTTCGGTTTTTGTTAGTATTCATGGTGAGGGCGATCCGTTGCGAGGTTATAAGCATTGGTTCGATCCCGCTGTAGAGGCGGCAGGGTTGCGGGACTTCACTTGGTATTGCATGCGCCGCACCTTCGCCAGTCGGTTGGTGATGGACGGAGTTGACTTGGTGAGCGTTAGGGACTTCATGGGACACAAGAACATCCAGATGACGATGCTCTACGCCCACCTTGCACCGGCCCACAGGCTGGCGGCAATTGAGCGGCTCGTATCGCTCGGCAAAGCAGTGAAAGGCTCGAAATCGCCCAAACCAACTGACACCATGCATTTACGTCCGGCTGTAAGTTGTTGAAGGGCCCGTAGCTCAGCGGTTAGAGCAGTGGACTCATAATCCATTGGTCCAAGGTTCAAATCCTTGCGGGCCCACCAATGAATCCTCTCTACCTGCCAGGTTTGACGGAACAGGACTGCATGAGGCAGGAGAGCCAACGACCGAGGACGACGCACCAAGGAAACGGCGAACGACGGCTTCTTAACTGCCGGCGGCAAACCCGCCATCGTGGGCGATGGTGATGCGGAGATACTTGTAAGGATTAACCGGAGTGTCGTTGATGCGCACTTCGTAGTGAAGATGGGGACCGGTCGAGCGTCCGCTAGCCCCAACATAGCCAATCACGTCGCCGCGGTGCACGTGCTGCCCAGGAGCAACCGCGAAGCCCGAGAGATGGCCGTAGCGGGTGGAAATCCCGTGGCCGTGGTCGAGCATCAGCGCCTTGCCGTATCCGCCGAGGAAGTCGGCGAACGTAACCACTCCGTCGGCCGGAGCGATAATCTGCTGGCCATAATTGCTGCCAATATCCACGCCGCTGTGGAATGCACCTTCCCCGTTGAATGGATCGATGCGCTCGCCGAAGCTCCCCGTGATCTGGCCTTCCACCGGCCATAGATTCGGAGCGGAGTTGGCACGGAACCAATCAGCTGTCGTGGCGTTCTTCGTAAGGCCCATGGTGAGTCCCACCATGGTGGCGCCGCTGAGCGCTGAAGTCCGCAGAGCGTGCAGCTGGTCGATGGAAGACGTCACATCGGCGTTATGAATCTGCTCCGATGTCGCCGTAACCAGCGTAGGCTCCGACTTCAACCCGTAGAGCGCCGAAACTTCCCCGGCAATCGAGCCCAGCGAGGCGACCTGAACGTCGCGCTCCTTGGCCACCTGCTCCAGACGGGAATAATTGGCGTTGAGCTGATCTTTTTCCGTGCGCAGCTGGTTATAACGCGAAACCTTGAGCAGCATGCGCGCGTAGGAGCTGGCAATGCCGGTAAGACTAAGGAATCCAATCGCGGCCCCGACTACGAATACGTACAGATAATGAACGGGGATCGAGATTTTACGCAGCTGGCCGTCGTCCCCGCGGGCCACAAAAAGGATGTAAAAGCGCTTGCGCAAATCGCTCCTCGTAAAAGATCAAGTCAAGTTAAGAAATCAGGCCCGGAAATCCAGGGTGGCTCTGAGGTTGCAGAAACCCTGTACGGTGCGCCTGATCGGGCAACGCTCCCAAATCGGGAAAGAAACCTCTTACGTGCCCTTCTACCTACCGGAACCCAGCTCGAGCTAAAAAACTGTGCTCGTCTGCAATCCAAACTGCTTGCAGAACTTAGCTCGACTAAAGTCTTTGTGAATGCCTGGTAAAAGGTAGCAAACCAGGTTCCCCCTGTCAACGCCGGGTAAGGAGATTCTCAGTTACCGAAGCGCCAGTGACGGTAGTGACCGGAGGTCGGTTACGGGAGTGTCCCGCGAGACAGTCCGTTCTGGGAGAAAGCACAGTCGCAAATCGAGCATGGCCGCGCCATTCAGCGGCGGCGATTCCGCTATAGTGTTGTCGCCGTGCCTCTTGCCGAAAAAGCGCTGGTTGCCCAGATTCGCCGCCTGGCGGGCGCGCGAGGACTCTCGAAAACGAGACTCCGCTCGACGGCCCAGCATCCAGCCATCATTGCCGGAATCGGGGACGATTGCGCCGTGCTGCGGCTTCCGCCCGAACGTGAATCCCTGGTCACAACCGACTTCTCGCTCGAAGGCGTCCACTTCCGCCGCGACTGGCATCCCCCTGAATCAGTGGGACACCGCTGCCTGGCGCGGGGCCTGAGCGACATCGCGGCGATGGGCGGAGATCCGGTCGCTGCTTTTCTTTCGCTGGCCCTTCCCCGCGATCTGCCCCAAGCGTGGGTGGAAAAGTTTCTACGCGGCCTCCTCGGCCTGGCCGGCAAACTCGGCGTGACCCTGGCCGGCGGCGATACAGCGGAGTCCCCGAACGGAATCCTCGCCGACATCGTCGCGCTCGGAACCGTCCCCAAAGGACAGGCCATCCTGCGTTCCGGCGCACGACCGGGAGATCGAATCTACGTCAGCGGAGAGCTCGGCGGTTCAGCCGCCGCACTGCAGCACATGGCGTCGAAGCGAATTACGAAGAAGCCCACGCGCAAACTGAACCCGGCACAGTATCCGCGGCACTTCTTCCCGGAGCCCAGAATCGAACTGGGCCGCATGCTTCGAGAAAAGCGCCTCGCCTCCGCCATGATCGACACCAGCGACGGTCTTTCCACCGACCTCTCCCACATTTGCGAAGAAAGCGGCGTGGGCGCCGAACTAGAAGCCGAGCTCATCCCGCGGGCTCGCGTGGGCAAGCCTGCACACGAAGTGGATCTCGAACTCTCGCTCCACGGTGGCGAAGACTACGAACTCCTGTTCACCGCGCCTCGGAATCGAACCATACCGTCACAAATCGCCGGAGTACAGATCACCCAGATTGGCCACATCACTCGCACTCGTAAAGTAGTCCTGCGGAATCGCAGCGGCATCGCGCACGAACTCAAACCGAGAGGCTGGGAACATTTCCGCGCTTGATCTGTCCAGACGTCTGACTCGTCCGCTTACCTGATCTGGCCCGCTGGTGACTTTGGTGTCGCAGTCACCATCTCGGTATCTACCCTCCCCGCTATCAACGGGAATAGAGTAACAACATGTCGTGTCCTCGATTTCTTAACCTCCTCGTTCTGGTCTTGCTGGTGCTCACGGCTGGATCTTCGACCTTCGCCGCGCAGAAAAAACAGCCATCGCCGCCGCCCGCGCGCGCGCAAACACCGTCACCCGCGATCACCGATGAATACGTGCATAAGCAATTCGGCGACAACTGCTCGGTGCTTCCCGATTATCCGCAATTTACCGGAGACATGGACGGCGACGGCGTCGACGACCTGGTCGTTGTAGCGCGCTGCAAGAATCCCATGGCCGACCGGGACGAATACAGCTTTCAAATCTCCGATCCCTATGACGCCTTTATCGGCTTCGGGGACGTGAAGGTCACTTCGTCCTTCGGCTCTGACGAACCCGCACGCAAGGGCCTGTGCGTGCTGATCGTCCACGGCGCGGAAAAAGATGCCTGGCACGCAACCAAGCCCAAAGCGAAGTTTATGCTCATCAACCTGCCCTTCAAGGCTCTCACCGTGAAACGGCTGGCCGTGAAAAAGAACACCGTGCTTGGAATTTACCTGGAAGAAAAAGGCGAAGGCGAAAACAACTCTTCCGTGATCTTCTTTGACGGCAAGAAATACAAGTACCAGCCGCTCGGCTCGACCATGGAGTAAGTTCGCGCAGTTTGATTTGTTATAGACTTGGCGCTTCGCGCGCGACAGGTCGATGAACGAATCACCAGGCATCAGTCACGACGGCAGGCGAAGCAGCAATCTCCGTTGGATTATCTGCGGGCTGCTTTTCCTCGCCGCGACCGTCAACTATGCCGACCGCCAGGTCATCGGAATTCTAAAGCCCACTCTGCAGGTCCAACTCCACTGGAGCGAAGTCGATTACGGCCACATTATCGCCGCATTTCAGTTTGCCTATGCCCTCGGCTACCTGCTGGTGGGCCGCTTGATGGATCGCACCGGTTCCTATCGCGGCTTCTCATTCGCGGTCGTGCTCTGGAGTCTGGCGGAAATGGCCCACGCCTTCGCGCGCTCCGTCACCGGATTCGGCATTGCCCGCTCGGCTTTGGGAATTGGCGAAGGCGGTAGTTTTCCGGCCAGCATGAAGACGGTCGGGGAATGGTTTCCGGAAAATCAGCGCGCCCTGGCTACCGGCATTTTCAACGCGGGCACGAACATCGGAGCCGTGGTTGCTCCTCTGACTGTCCCGTGGATCACCATTCACTATGGTTGGCGATGGGCGTTTCTGGCCACGGGCGCACTCGGCTTTGTCTGGGTCGTCCTTTGGCTGGTGGTCTACGGCTGGGCCGAGAAGCGCGTGCATCGCGACGAATTCAGCGGCGTGCCGGTAGTTCAGCCCGAGTTCGATCGACCCGAGTTCGATCGGACGCAGCCCACCCGCGCCTCATGGGCCCACCTGCTCACTCGCAGACAAGTCTGGGCGATCGCCATTGGCAAGTTCCTTACCGACCCCGTCTGGTTCCTTTATCTGTTCTGGATCCCTGACTTTCTGAACAAAACTCGCGGCCTCGGTTTGCTGAACCTCGGCCTGCCCCTGGTCGTAATCTACCTGTCGTCGGATGTGGGCAGCGTCAGCGGAGGATGGCTCTCCGGCGCGCTGATCCGGCGCGGCTGGTCCGTGATTACCGCGCGGAAGACTGCGATGCTGGTCTGCGCGTGCGGCGTGCTTCCCATCTTGTTCGCGGTGCGTGCCTCAAGCCTGTGGATGGCCGTGGGGCTGGTGGCCCTGGCGGCCGCTTGCCATCAGGGCTGGTCGGCAAACATCTACACGCTCGTCTCCGACATGTTTCCCGGGCAGGAAGTGGGGTCGGTCGTGGGAATCGCCGGAATGGCCGGCGCCGGCGGCAGCATGCTGATCGCCGAGGTCGTAAGTCACATCCTGCAAGCCACGGGATCGTACTATTCGATCTTCGCGATCGCCTCTTGCACTTACTTAGTTGCGCTGGGAATTATTCAAGTAATGGTGGGTAAAGCAGATGCGCCAGCAAATCCACTTGTGTCGGGAAGCTGACCCGGCCCGCTGGTGTGGAGATGGTGCTTGTGTGGAGCGGGCACTCTTGCCCGCTAGCGTACAGCGCTCAGATTTCGCAGGCAGGACCCTTCGACCCAGCCCAGGGGAAGGTCCAAGGTCTGAGCCACGGGCCTCAGGCGGCGCTCTTAACCCGTCGCCCTCTCACGCTCTGCAGAATCGTGGACGGCAACTGCAGCACGCGAATTCTCGAATCTTTCTGAGTTTTCACGCGGACCGCAATCCCGTCAGCCTCTGGAAAAGGATCGGAAATCACTTCGAAGTCCTCACCATAGAGCCGGATACGGCCGTGGGCCCCATAGCCAAGATTCTTCACGTCTGCGCAGATTTGGGAAACTGAAATGGTCGAAACTGACGCTTCTGTAAGGGGAGAACTAATATTGCTGGTAACCATGATAGGTCCATTATACCAAGTCGAGCCGGATAGGGTGGGAAGGCTTTCCACAGGCCGCTTCGCTTTATCTTCGATTCGGCTAAGATTTTTACACGCTGTTGATCCTGGATGGGTACAATTGCCCTCTCATATCGCATAGAGAGTCAGGATAGGAGGCTCCATGAGTGAAGCGACCTCGTTCGATCATATCGTAGCAATTCTGGGTCTTGGCCCAGACCAATATAAAGACTCGCTCCCGCTGAAAGAGTGGGTTCGCCAGAATAAAGATGAGAAATATGTCCCCACCGACCTCCTGAAGCACTGGGGCTTTCAGGATGACGAAGCCGCCTAAGGGGCAGAAGTCGCGGAAGCCTCTCCTGGCACGCATCTCGGCCGGAGCCTGCTACTTCGGGACCAGCGACTGCAGCCGTTCGGCTGCGATCTCTGGAGTAATGTCGCGCTGCGGAGTGCCCAGCATCTCGAACCCCACCATGAATTTGCGCACCGTCGCCGAACGCAGCAAAGGCGGATAAAAATGAGCGTGGAAGTGCCATTCCGAATGGGCGAGATCGTCAGTCGGCGACTGATGAAATCCCATGGAATATGGAAACGGAACATCGAACACTTTGTCGTAGGTAGCCGCAATACGGTGCAGCATCTCCGCCAGCGATGAAATTTCTCCAGCGCTGAGTTCCAGCATGCTGCCGAAGTGCCGCCGGCTCAAGACCAGAGTCTCAAACGGCCACACCGCCCAAAAAGGCACCAGCGTGGCGAAACCTTCGTTCTGGTAAACCAGCCGAACCTTCTGCCGCTCTTCCAACGCAAGGTAGTCGCACAGCAGGCAGCGGCTGTGAGCCTTCAAGTAAGCTTGCTGCGAACCCAGCTCTTTCGAAGGAACTTCCGGGATCGAAGCTGTCGCCCAAATCTGGCAATGAGGATGCGGATTGCTGGCGCCCATCATTGCGCCGCGGTTTTCGAAAATCTGCACATGCTGGATGTTTTCCCGAGCGCCCAGTTGCCGAAACTCCTCGACCCAGGCCTTGATCACGAGCTCGATTTCATCCACCCGCATCGCCCCCAGCGTCAGATCGTGACGCGGAGAAAAGCACATCACCCGGCACGCTCCCGGTTCGGCCTCAGCAACGATCAGCCCTTTGCCATCAACATCGAGACGCCCCGGGGCAACGTCAGGTTTCAAAGCCGCGAAGTCGTTATCAAAAACAAAGGTAGAAAAATAAACAGGATTGCGCGCCCCGCCTGCGCGAATATTCCCCGGACACAAATAACATTCCGGATCATATGCAGGCGCGGTTGTCGTCTGGCGAGGGTCCGACCTCACCCTGCCACGGACGCCTAGCGCGATGCGGCGACACCAGCACCCACTCCTTCGTAAGAGCGTTGAACCTGCGATGAGGATCTTCGTTGAGCTGAAAGGCGTGTTGGCGCTGATTCATGGGGCCGCGGGCTGATTCAGTGGGCTGCTAAGATGCGCACGTCGAGAGAAGATGTCTACATCCCCGGCCTGGTGATCGCTCCCTGCGATGCCGACGAAACCAGCGCAGCATACTTCGCGAACACACCCGTAGTATAGCGGGGCTGCGGCGGCTTCCACTCTTTCATTCGTTGCTTGATAACGTCGTCACTGATTTCCATTTCCAGCAATCGCCGGCTCACGTCGAAGCGTACCATGTCGCCGTCGCGCACCGCGCCGATCGGGCCGCCCAGCGCGGCTTCCGGAGACACATGTCCGGCCATCAAGCCATGCGTCGCCCCGCTGAATCGTCCATCAGTCAGCAGCGCTACCGACTCGCCCAATCCTTCGCCCACAATCGCGCCGGTCACGCTGAGCATCTCGCGCATCCCCGGCCCGCCCTTGGGGCCTTCATTGCGAATCACGACCACGTCCCCGGCTTTGATTTTCTTGCTGGTGACCGCAGTCATCGCATCTTCTTCCGACTCAAATACGCGCGCCGGCCCGTAATGCTCCAGCCGTTCATGCCCGCTGATTTTCGCAACGCACCCTTCCGGAGCCAAATTGCCTTTGAGAATCACGAGGCCGCCGGTTTTCTTCAGCGGCTTCTCCAGCGAAGCGATCACTTCCTGCCCCGGAGTCTCAACCGCGCTGTCACTCTCGGACGCAATGGTGAGACCCGTAACCGTCAGCGCCTTGGGATGCAAATATCCGCCGCGCATCAAACGCCGCGCCAGCAGCCGTATTCCGCCAGCGCGATGCATGTCTGCCGCCACGAAACGCCCGGAAGGTTTCAGATCCGCGAGCAGCGGAGTGCGCTCACTCACGGTCTGAAAATCGTCAATCTCCAATTCCACTTCCGCCTCGCGCGCAATCGCCAGCAGATGAAGCACCGCGTTCGTCGATCCACCGGAGGCGGCGACGGCCGCAATCGCATTCTCGAACGCATCTCTGGTAAGAATGCTGCGCGGCGTGATTCCATTTTTCAGCAGGTTCAGCACCACCTTGCCGCAGGCAAACGCAACCTGATCCTTCTGCGGATCCATCGCGGGCACGCTGTTGAAGCCCATCGGCGACAGCCCAATCATCTCCATCACGGTCGACATTGTGTTCGCCGTGTACTGCCCGCCGCACGCGCCCGCTCCGGGGCAAGCCACATCTTCCAGATCGTGCAGTTCCTTGTCGGTGATTTTGCCTGCGGCATTCGCGCCCACAGCCTCGAACACATCCTGAATAGTCACATCTTTCCCGCGATAAACACCCGGCGCGATCGTTCCGCCATAGAGAACCATTCCCGGCAGATCCATCCGCGCCAGCGCCATCGCCGCCGCCGGAATCGTCTTGTCGCAGCCCACCACGCACACCACCGCGTCGAACATCTGACCGCGGCACACCAGTTCGATCGAATCCGCAATCAACTCGCGGCTCACCAGCGACGCACGCATGCCTTCGGTGCCCATCGTCTCGCCATCGGAAATGGCGATGGTGTTGAACTCCATAGGCGTGCCGCCTGCTTCGCGGATGCCCTCTTTCACCTTCGCCGAAAGCCGCCGCAGATGAAAATTGCACGGCATGGTTTCGATCCAGGTATTGGCGACGCCGATCAGCGGCCGATTGAGGTCGGCGTCAGTGAATCCAATGGCCTTGAACATGGCACGCGCCCCGGCGCGGTCGCGTCCATCAGTGATTCCCCGGCTACGATGTTTGAGATCCATGATGTCTGTAATGTGAAACGCTCGAGGTCAGTGCAACGATTGAGATTACTACAGGAAAGTCCGGGCAGATACCCTTCTCGAACCCTGTGAAAGAGCAATCTTCCTGAATGCAACAATGCCGCTACCTATTCCTCCAACCAAGCCGACAGGAAGACCAATACGGATTGTGAGAAAGCCTCCGGCAATATCTCCCGGATCGCCGCGAAAAGCACTCATCAGAACGAGGGGAATAAACAGACAGACGAGAAACATGATGCTCCCGATCACTATGGCCACGAGAAGATGAAATAAGAATTTCACCTGAGCGGCTCTTTCGGACCTCCGTTGCTCGAAAGCAGCCCACGCCCCGAGCCCTGCATCTTCACACCGCGGGGCAAACTTTACGCCAACGCAGCCCGCGCCGACTTCCCATTGTTCTCCGATGCGGGCGGATGCGTCCCCGCCCATTCCGGCCTGGAATTGCCGGACTCGTGCAATCCCGCGCTCGAGTGCACTTCCAGCACGTCAGCAATCGCATACCAGTCGCGGCTGAGTTGCCCGATCTGTTTGGGATTGACATCGAGAACCAGCGTGACCCGGTGGTCCTGCTCGGCCGGTTCGGCCAGCACCGAAGGCAGATCGAGCGCGCGGCGCGAAGCCGCATTGAGAATGCGCATCAGCGTTCCCTGCGTATTGCGATAGTGGATGTGAAAGACTTGCATGTTTTCCAGCTCCCCAAAGGTTTTCAATCTGCAATCTGCAATTCTTACTTCTGCCGTCTGACTTCTAACTTCGAACCTAGTCTTCTTCCAGCATCATCTCCGAAAGCGCCGCGCCCGCCGGAACCATCGGGAACACATTCGCCTCAGGATGGCAATCAAACACCAGCAGCTCCGGTTCCGGCGAACGCAGGAAGTTGTCGATCAAGTCTCCCGTTTCATTCGACACCGGAAACTCGCGCATGGCCGCTTCGTTCAAACGGCCAGCCTGGATCCTGTAAGCCTTAGCAATCTCCACGAAATCCGGATTGTCGCTGAGGTCAGTCTCCGCGTAATTGCGCTGGTAGAAAAGTTGCTGCCACTGCCGCACCATGCCCAGATATTTGTTGTCGATAATCACCATCTTGATGGGCAGGCCCAGCCGGTGAACCGTGGCCAGTTCCTGGATGTTCATCTGAAATCCGCCGTCGCCGGAAACGCAGAGCACGCAGGTTTCAGGCTTGGCGAGTTGCACTCCCACCGCAGCCGGCAGGGCGAAACCCATCGCTCCCAGTCCGCCGGAAGTGATGAAGCCCCTCGGCGACGACGACCGGTAACGTTGCGCCGCCCACATCTGGTGCTGCCCCACGTCGGCAATCACCACGCTGTCGTTGGGCAGCCGGCTGAAAAGTTCGTCAAGAAAACGAATGGTCGGTTGCGCCAGCCCTCGCGGATCAAGTTCGGCGCGCTCGGGACCGCACGCAACATCGCGCCACTCGCTGAAGTCGGGCAGAGAGAAGCCTGGCGTCGAACGTCCGCATGAAACGCCGGAATCGTATCCGCCAGATCCCCGATCACGCCTGATCGCAGGCGCGTACGCGATCGAGCTGTGCCGGGTCGATTTCAAAATGAATAATCCTGGCCTGCGGCGCAAAGCGCGTAGGATCGCCCGTAACGCGGTCGTCCAGTCGCGCCCCGAACACCAGCAACAGATCAGTCTCATGCAGCGCCATGTTGGCCGCACGCGTCCCATGCATGCCTACCATGCCGAGGTAATACGAAGATTGCGGAGGAACCGCTCCCAGTCCATGCACCGTAGCGAACGATGGAATATTCAGCTCGTCGAGCAGCCGCCGCAATTCCGGAATCGCTCCAGAAAGTTTCGCTCCCGCACCCACCAGCGCCACCGGACGCTCCGCTTTCCGCAGCAAAGCCAGAATCGCATCGCCGAAACCGCCCTCAGCTGTGACATCAGCCGCACGAACCTTGGGCGT
Source organism: uncultured Acidobacteriaceae bacterium (assembly GCA_963846245.1). Lineage (GTDB taxonomy): Bacteria > Acidobacteriota > Terriglobia > Terriglobales > Acidobacteriaceae > Sulfotelmatobacter. The sequence continues at coordinate 1,099,943 of CAWJVI010000004.1, forward strand.
AAACTTCACCGGCCCGGAGAATTCCTTCTTCGCCTTCAGCATGTCGGTGGGAATGTCGATCACCACCGGCCCCGGCCGTCCGCTGCGCGCCCAGTAGAATCCCTCGGCAATCACTTCCGGAATTTCGTCGAGCGTCTTCACCAGCCGGCTCCACTTGGTCAGCGAAAGCGTCACCCCGAAGACGTCGGTTTCCTGAAACGCATCCGTCCCAATCAGCGCGCTACGCACTTGCCCGGTGATGCAGACTAGCGGAACGGAATCCATCTTCGCGTCAGCGATGCCGGTAATCAGATTCGTCGCTCCCGGACCGCTGGTCGCAATCGCCACGCCCACCTTGCCCGTAACCCGCGCGAATCCTTCCGCCGCAAACACCGCGCCCTGCTCGTGCCGCGTCAGAATGTGCCGCACGCCGCTGCCTTCGAGCGCGTCATAGAGCGGCATGATCGCGCCGCCGGGGTAGCCGAACACCAGGTCGACCCCTTCGGCCCGCAGGCACTGCAGAACGATGTCGGCTCCCTTAAGCATTCACTACCTGCTTCTCTTTATTTGGCTCTGGCGTCTTCGGAGCGTCCGCCGGTTTCTTGCCGTCTTTGGGCAGCCAACTCATCATGCCGCGCAGCTGTGCGCCCACGATTTCGATGGGATGTTGCTTCTCTTTCGCGCGCAGAGCCGCGAAATTCTTCCCGCCGCTTTTGTTCTCCGCAATCCATTCCCGCGCGAACTCGCCACTCTGAATGTCGGCCAGGACTTTTTTCATCGCAGCCCGCGTTTCGTCACCGACAACTTTCTCGCCGCGCGTCAAATCGCCATACTCGGCCGTGTTCGAAATCGAGTAGCGCATGCGGTCGAGGCCGCCTTCGTAAATCAGGTCGACGATCAGCTTGACCTCGTGCAGGCACTCGAAATAAGCGATCTCCGGCGCGTACCCGGCTTCGACCAGCGTCTCAAATCCCTTCTTGATCAGCGACGTCAGGCCGCCGCACAGCACCGCCTGCTCGCCAAAAAGATCGCTCTCGGTTTCTTCCTTGAACGTAGTCTGCAGCACGCCGGCGCGGGTCGAGCCAATCCCGTGCGCGTAGGCGAGCGCGAGTTCGTGCGCACGTCCGCTGGCATCCTGCTGAATCGCGATCAGCGACGGAACTCCACGGCCTTCGCTATAAATCCGCCGCACCAGGTGTCCGGGACTCTTGGGTGCGATCATCACCACGTCCACATCGTTCGGCGGGACAATGGTTTTGAAATGAATGCTGAAGCCGTGCGAGACGCCGAACACTTTGCCGGGATGCAGATACTGCTTGATGTGTTTTTCGTAAAGCTCGCCCTGCGTTTCGTCGGGCGTGAGCACATGGATCCAGTCGGCGCGCTTGCAGGCTTCCTCGGGCGCCACCACCACCATGCCATCGGCTCGCGCCTGCTGCGCGCTTTGCCGGTTAGGGTCGAGACCCACGATCACTTTGAGGCCGCTATCGCGCAGATTCTGCGCCTGCGCGTGTCCCTGGCTGCCGTAGCCCAGGATGGCAATGGTCTTGCCCTTCAGGGCATTGGGGTTGGCGTCGCGTTCGTAGAAAATATTAACCACCAGCGTGTGCTCCTCTCGTTTCGCTGCAACTCGTCGTTGCAACTCATTTCGTTGCAACTCGTGCAACGGTGAATCCCGGTGCAAACCGACCGGTCGGTCGGTACATACATATGCTACCTGTCTTGTCGAAACTGTGTCAAGCAAGAAGTCTGGTTCGTAGGCTGGGAAAGCTTTGATAAGCTGTTTCGCGCTGTTCGAGCCTGCGATCATCCAGGTTGGAGTGATTGATATGAATGAGTTTGAATGCGTGGTACCGATTCTCAATGTTAAGAATTTTGCCGTGTCGATGGACTATTACGTCAACAAGCTGGGTTTCACCAAGAAGTGGGATTGGGGCACTCCGCCGTCATTTGGCAGCGTCGCGCGTGGCAAGGTCGAAATTTTTCTTTCTGAAGGTGGGCAAGGACAGCCCGGCACGTGGATGTCGATCTTTACCGAGGACGTGGACGCGCTGCACGAGGAATACAAGAAAAGCGGTGCGATCATTCGCCAGCCGCCGACGAACATGCCGTGGGGCGTACGTGAAATGAACGTGCAGGATCCGGACGGCCACCGCCTCCGCATGGGCAGCCATTCCACGGGCCCGGTCGACCAGGCTGGGTGGAAGCACTTCGGCGAGATACAGCAGTTCGGGGAATAAGTCCGGTCGGCGTTGGCAATCTTTCCCACAACTGATTACCATGTCCGCGATGGCTCGCGAGACTCTGATTGATTCCCGGCAGGAAATTCTGCGCACGGCTGCGCGGTTATTTCAGCAGCGCGGGTATGACGCGACGTCGATGAACGATGTGGCGGCCTCGCTTAAGCTGAGCAAAGGCGGCCTCTATCACCACTTTCAGAGCAAAGACGAAATCCTGTTCGAGATCATGAACCACGCCATGGACATCACCGAGGAGCGCGTGCTCGGCCCCGTGCGCGGCATCGCGAACCCGGAAGAGCGGTTGCGCGCCCTGATCCGCCTGCACATCGAAGTGGTGCTGAGCCCGCGCGACCGCGAAATTACGGTGATGCTGCACGAAAACCATCCGCTGCCGCCGGCGCTGCGCAGGCGCATCAACGGGCGCAAGAAAGAGTACATACACTTCCTCGAGAACCTGATCGCTGAAATACAGGGGTCGCGCCGCGCCGCGCCGAGAGTGAGCCCGCGAGCCGCGGCCTTTGCCTTGCTGGGCATGATCAATTGGATCTATCAATGGTACAAACCGGAAGGCGAACTGCAGGTGCAGAATCTAGTGCCGCAGTTCACCGATCTCCTGTTTGGCGGACTCTTGATGTGAATGGAAATGATGTGAATGGAAATGATGTGAGCGGACACAGTGTGAGCGGACGTGAACCGTGACCAAAGCCGCTGCCAGGTTCTATCAAGCCGCCGAAATTGACCAGCAAAGGGCGCAAGGCGGCAAGCTTTATCGCGAATTCCTGCGTGTGCCGGCGATGAGCGCCGGCTTGTATGTGCTGGCGGCGGGAAGCACCGATCCGCAGGGTCCGCATCATGAAGACGAAATGTATTACGTGGTCCACGGACGCGCACGCTTCAAGGCAGGTGGGGAAGACTGCGAAGTTTCCGCGGGCAGCGTAATCTACGTAGCCGCCGAAGTTGAGCACGGCTTCTACGACATCGAGGAAGAACTCGCGGTGCTGGTTTTCTTCGCGCCCGCGGAAAGTTAGATCTCGCTCGGTGCTCGCGACTCGGTACTCGGCACTACTTCGCCGGGATCCAATAAATTTCTTCTTTGACAGCGGCGCGATCGGTGAAGCCGCGGCGCTTCAGAATGGATTTGCTGTGCTCGATCATGTCGGGATGGCCGCAAAGATACGCGACCGTGTTGCTGGCATCGAGGCCCCACTGGTCGGCGTATTTGCGCAGGACGTCATCGGCGCGGCCAATTTCGCCGGGCCAGTCTTCGTGATCCCAGGGGCGGCTTACCGTGGGCACATACGTGAACCAGGGAATTTCCCGCGCGGCTTCGCGCAACTCGTGGAGATATCCGAACTCCCAGGGACGGCTGGCGCCGTTCAGCAGGAAAAGTTTGTGCTCGCCATTAAATCGGCCTTCTTTCCATTCTTTGTGTAGCGTGCGCACGTAGCTGACGAACGGAGCGACGCCGGTCACGGTCGAAATGCACAGATGGTTTGTCTTTGTGCCCTGCGTTTCCAAAGAGAAGCGTCCCTTGGGCGATTTGCGCATCAACAGCGGATCTCCGGGCTGGAGCTTGTGCAGCAAGGGAGTGAGCGCGCCTTCGGGCACGAGCTCGAAGAAAAATTCCACTTCATCTTCAAAGGGCGCCGAGGCAATCGAATACGGGCGCTCCACGCGCTTTCCGCCGTTCTCCACACCGAGCGTGGCATATTGCCCGGGAACAAATTTGAAGTCGGCGTCCACGCGGATGCGGAACATCCACAGGTCAGGCGCGAAGTCGACACGCTTCGTGACCTGCGCGTGGTAAAACTTGTCGTCCGGAGTCGTCATCTGCCCGTTGCCCTTTTGCTCCCTCAAAATTTGCCTGCTAAAAACCCGGATTCTCCCCGGATCCTGAGTTCACACGACAAGGAGTGGACTCACAGTTTACTCACGATTAAACACGAAGATGCTCTTGGGCCTGTTTTGGCCCGGCAGCCGCACGGTCATCGTCAAGGTCTTGAGATCTGTAGAAAGCTCGAGCTGCCGGGTGGCCGTAATTTTGCCTTTGAATTTGTCTGTGATTTCCAGGCTGCGCTCGTTCGCGCGGCGGCCCGAAGATGCCGCGCTTGCATCCCCACGCTGATCGGGGTCCGGATAATCGTTCCCATCGAACTTCATCTTCTTCGTCATTTCTGCATCGCGACCGTTAAACGAGAGGCCGTTGCCCTCGTAGAGCTCGATCTGCAGCTCGATCCCGGCTTTCACTTTCTCGCTGTCGCTGTCCCATGTTCCCGGAAAACTAGTTCGTGTGAAACCTGAACTCCCCGCCGTGCGCTCGTACACATAGGGCAAGAACAACGATTTCGAACCGTCGGGCGCGTATTCCGTATAGGCGTCGTTGAGCGTTTTGCCGTCTTCGGAAAGCGTCCAATCCCCCGTGAGCAGAGTGCGGCCCTCCTGCTTGCGAATGACCACCCAGCTGTTCGGTCCCTTCACCGTGATGGACAGGGTGGTTCCACTCAGGGCTGGCTGGTCAGTTCCATCGGCAACAATTGTGTCGACGAAGCCGGGGGCAAAGGTGATGGCGTATCTGTTTGCGCCCGCGAGCTCAACCTTCATTTCATCGTTGAGTTTGCTTTTGGACGGGTTCACCTTCCATTTGCCTACGAAGGGATCGTTCGCTGCCCATACCGTGCCCGTGACCAGACTAGCAAAGAGGAGTAACCGAAACGTACGACGTAGCATTTAGTTAGTCCTCCTTGAAAAAGACGAAGCGTCCAAAGATCTGGACGCCGAAAGCACCAATCCAGCTGGGGAAGTGTCAGATCATAAACCACAAAGGACGCGAAGTCACACGAAGGAACGCACAGGTGGTGCGTAGTTTGAAAGTCAGGCACTACCAAAATCTGTGATGGTGTTTGGTGTGAGGTTCCCACTTCTCGCAAAAGACGCGAGAAATGGGGCACCCAGATCAAACTTACTTCCCTACTACGAGCGCGACAAAGCTGTCCGGGGCAATCGACCGGCGCGGATGCGGATCATCTGGCGTTGCCACCGGCGGCGGTCCGAAGTTCGCGGTCACCACGAAAATGTTGTGCGTTTTAGCATCGAGCGCCAAGGTGCGTGCGCCGGCCTGTGTCGGGACGTTTTCCGCCACGCTGAATTTTTCCGGCGACTCTTCTTTCACCACGGTCAGCACGCCTTCGCCGCAGGACGCGAACGCCAGTCCGGTTTCCGCGTCGAAAGTGGTGGCGTCTACGCCGTCTCCGATCGCGAGTGTGGCCAGAACCTTGCCGGTGTCGGCGTCCACCACTGCCATCATCTTGTTGCCGCAACCCACGAACAAGCGGCGATTCTTGCGGTCGATGGAGAGTCCGCTGGGCTCCTCGCAAGGCGCGAGCGGCCAGGTGTTCGTTATTTCCAGTTTGTTTGGATCGATTGCCACCAGTTCGCTTTTGTCTTCAATGTTGACGAAAATTTTGCCTTTGGCATCGCTGGCGGCGAATTCCGGTTTGCCGTCGAGCTTGATCGTGCCCAGCACTTTTCCAGTGACGGCGTCGATCGCCGACGAATCGTGGCTACGCCCGTTGAACGTGAATACACGTTTGGTCGCGGGATCGAAAAGAATCGCATCCGGATTCTCACCCACCTTCACTTTACTGCTGGTCGCCAGCGTCTTGAGATCGAAGATGCTTACCGTGCCCTCGCGACCGTTGCTCACAAAGCCGCGGCCCAGCTCGGGAGCCAGCGCGATGCCGTGCACTCCTGGCGTGTCGGCAATGTCGCCGACGCTCTTGCCCGAGTCCGCATCTACGACCATCACGTGAGTGGCGCGCGAGATATACAGCCGGCGGGCGCTCGCGTCTACGGTGAGATAGTCCCAGCCGCCGTCGCCGCCTAATTTGTAAGTGTTCACGACGTGGTATCCGGGCGCGGTTGCGGCCAGGGCTGCTGCGACCGGCAGCACGATCGCCAGCGCAATCCACAATCTGGAATTCGTATTCATGAGTTCCCTCTCGATTCCTATGGGTCGAAATTGTATGTCACGCGTCCTGTCCACCTGGCGAATTGCTTCACGTTCCAGGCCCGGCGGAAACCGGTAGTGGCCGAACGGAAGTAACTTTACCGTGTTCCGGAAGACTCCTAGACTTTGTATGCAAGTATATGAACCCCTGCCAACCGACTTTTCGTCGGCCGTTGTCGCCAACTGAGACTGAGGCTCTTCCACTACGGTCTGACTTTGGCGCGCTCGGCTCAGGCTCCAATGTTGAACGGAGCGAGCCCAGCAGTGCGTCTACGCAAGACCAGTCCTTGCCACAAGCGGTACGGCTTGGGCCATCGGCGGCGGTGGCGGTGGGAGTTCTGCTGGCGGTTCTGGTTGGAGGCGTCGGCACCGCCCGCGCCGCATGGAAGCATATCACTGTCCTGTTTTCTGCGAACGGAAACGTTGTCAGCGAATCCGCGAGTGATTTCGCGCCGAGGGATCTCGCACAACTGGATCGTCTGGAGCCGCAAAGGCAGGCTGAAGCACTGTTGGAGCGGGCCGTGAGCGAATCCGACGGCGCCGTCGAACAAATTTCGTCCCGCCTCGACCGCTGGCAGGGAAAAATCAAATGGGACTCAGAGATCGCCAACCTGACCACGGCAGCGCTAACTTCCCGCGATCTGCGGGTTCGGCGTTCCGGGATGGAAGTGGAACTCACCGCTTACGGGCTGGCCAAGAATACTGACAGTCTCAACTATGTGTTGCACACGGCCAAGTCCAGGGACCACGCGAAAAAGATTTGGGCCCTGTGGTCGCTCGGCTTGCTGGCAAATTGTGGAGTTGGAACTCCCGTGGCAGTGCAGACGCTGACGGCTCATCTGAAAGATTCTGACCAGGACTCCCGCCGCTGGGCGGTCGCGGCGCTGGCGCAGGTAGGTTCGTCCGAAATTGTCAATACGCTGTTGCGGACCATGCATGACGATCCTTCGCCGAGCGTGCGCCAGGGCGCCGCTTCGAGTCTGGCGGAATCCGGCATGATGACGCGCGAACAGCGGCTGGCCGCAGTACCTGAGTTGCTGAGCGACACTGACGATCCCGCGCTGGATGCGCAAACGCGAACCTGGGCTTTCGAGGCATTAGGGTGCATTACCGGACAACGGCTTCCCAACAATTCTGAAACGTGGCGTCTTTGGTACACATCGAAATACACACCGGGATACGCATCGGCAAGAGTCAACTAACAAATCCATGGAAAACCTAAACGTAGTTGTTGCGCTCATTACCCGAGACAATGATTACCAGGCCGAGCAAGCGGCGTCCGCTACCGATGCTGCCGCGCGTCTCGGCGCGAAAATTCAGATCATCTATGCGGACAACGACGCCGTCAACCAGACCCAACAACTGGTCAAGATTATTCAGGACCCAATCCAGCGGCCCGCGGCGATTCTGGTTGAGCCGGTGGGCACGGGGATGCCGCAGATTGCCAAAGCGGCGGTTGCGGCTGGAGTGGGCTGGGGAATTCTGAGCCGGCAAGCGGATTACATTTCTGAACTTCGTCGAGGAACTCGAGTTCCCGTCTTTTCTGTGACCACGGATCAGGAAGAGATTGGAAGAATCCAGGGAAAGCAGCTGGCGGCTCTCGCAACCGAGGGCAACATCCTGTATATCGAGGGGCCGTCGAGCACCAGTGTTTCCGGTCTCCGGAGACAGGGTCTGCTTTACACCAAGCCCGCCGGGGTGGAGATGAAAACGCTCAAGGGCGACTGGACGGAGCGCAGCGCGCACCATGCCGTCAAGTCCTGGCTCTCGCTGAGCACCTCGCGGCAGCTTCATATTCGGGCCGTGGTTTGCCAGAACGATGCCATGGCGATGGGAGCGAGAAAAGCTTTCGTGGATTTGACGGAGAAAGACCGTGAGCAGTGGCTTAAGACTCCGTTTCTTGGCTGCGACGGCGTGACCAAAACCGGGCAAGAATGGGTGCGCTGCGGCTATTTAACCGCCACTGTGATCACTCCGCCGACCACAGGTCTGGCCATGGAAATACTGGTGAAAGCGACTCACATGGGCACGGTGCCGCCGGAAAATACTCAAAGCGTCGCGCGGGCCTTCCCGGCTCTCGAAGAGCTGGCTAAACGGCGGATCGAGAGTGCTCCCGCGGCCGCGGGCAGAGCCTAGACTCGCTGAACACTCAGCGCTGCTAATGAATTTTCGCTCCTGTTCGTATTCTCGTGAGCGTTCATATTCGTTTTCACATTCGCCTCGCTTGCATGAGTTTCCCCCTTCACGGGCAGCGCGTCCCGAAGCTGCTGTCCCTAAGCTCCCCAGGAAGCTTCGTCGTCCGCTTGCGGGACGCGCTGTCCACTCACCGCCGCAACTCACACAGTGACAGAACGAAATAAAAACCGACCTTGCGGATAAAATTCGCGCTTCGCGCGTCTAAGAACTTGGTAGCATCATGGTTGATAGCATCATGGGACGAGTGGTTACCATAACGGTTACCGCGCCGGAACGCCTGTCTGCTGCATGAGCGCCACTAAACAAACAGCCGCCGTTGAGTTGATGGTCCGCGAGCTTGTGGCGGAGCTTCACGCGGATCTTCACGCCAAGAGTGGCTGCGAAAAAATTGGGCTCGCCCGGGAAACCTTTGTTGCGATTCTTTGCGAGGTCGGCACAAAATACGCGACGCCCGCCACTTCGGAAACAGAGCTGCGCGCATTCTTCCTTGCTCTGCGCGTCGACGAACTAGCGCTCGCTCGCGCCTGCGCCGCGGGAAACAATCCGGCGTGGGACATTTTTCTCACCCGCTATCGCGACAAGCTTTATCTCTCCGCGCTGCGCGTGGCGCGCGAAGATTCCGCTGCGCGCGAACTCGCCGACGCTCTTTACGCCGATCTTTATGGCACCACTGTGCGCGACGGCCTGCGCGTTTCCAAGCTGGCTTCCTACACCGGACGCGGCTCGCTCGAAGGCTGGCTGCGCACGGTGCTGGCGCAGGAATATGTGAATCGCTACCGCCGCACGCGGCGGCTGGTGAGTCTCGATGAGGAATCGGAGGAAGGCATTCAGTTTCGGGCTCCTGATCCTGAGCCCACGGTTTCCGCCGACCCGCGCCTGGAATCGGCCACCGACGAAGCTCTCGCTTATCTTTCCGGCGAAGATCGCATGATCCTGAGCGCGTATTTTCTCGACGAACGCACCCTCGCCGAGATCGCGCGCATGCTGGGCGTGCACGAATCCACGATCAGCCGCAAGCTCGACAAGCTGGCGAAATCGGTGCGAAAACAAATCCTGGCCGGGCTGTCCCGCCGCGGCCTGACCCGCCGTCAGGCTGAAGAAGCGTTGCAAGTAGACGTGCGCGACCTGCAAATGGATATTCGCCGCAGCCTGGCGCAAGAATCGCCAGCTCGAACGTTCTCAGAGAAGAAGGTGGAAGCCAGAGCGGGAGAAAGCCCGCCCGTTGAGTCAAGTTCATGAAACGAAAGCCGGACTCTGGATGTCGATGCGACAGGAATCAAGCTAAGAGCTAAAAGCCAAGAATGCCAGAACTTCCCAATATCGTGCGTGAGCGGTTGAAGGTGTCGCGGCCGACTGCGGCTCATCCTGACGCGGACGTGCTCGCGGCTTTCACGAGCGCGCTTTATCAGAATCCGAGCGCGCGGTGGTAGCGGAACACCTGGCGCGTTGCCATGATTGCCGCGACATTCTGGCGCTGGCTTTGCCCGCCACGGTCGCAATCGAGACGGCTCGCGTGCCGGTTCCGGCGCGGGGCGGCTGGTTGCGGGCTCCCGTGTTGCGCTGGGGAGTGGTCGCGGCCGGGCTTGCCGTCCTTGCTATTGGCGGACTTTTGCAATACCAGCGCGCGCGTGCGACGCAAACTTTCATCGCTGCCCGCGAAGCTAAGGCGCCCGTCCCGGAGGCATTGACTGCGCAAGCGAGCCATGCCGGGGAGTCCGTGAGACCGACGCCGAGTGCGGCCACAGTCCGCGAACGCCGCTCCCGAATGCGAGCGGCCTGCTGCGGATTCTCGACCAATGCGGATACCATTTCCAGGAATAAGCGCGCCGCAGTGGTGCCGAGGGCGTCTTTCGGCGGGCGGATTAAGCAATCCGTTCAGCCTTACGCGGCGCCTTCATCAGCCGGCGGGGTCGAAACGCAGTCGCAGCTCGTTGCCGCAAACACACCGAGCCAAGCTGCGAACCAGCCGTTCGAGTATCGGGCGATGGACCAGAAGAAAGACGTTACCGTCGACAGGGCAAGAGCGCCGGAGACGACGACGGTCGAAAGAAAATCCCCGCGGCGCCTTTGCCCGAAACTTCTTCGGCGGCGCCAACGGCATCTGCGACTCCGCTCGCGCTGCGTTGGGCCATCAGTGACACAGGTCGTTTGCTGCGTTCGTTCGATCAAGGGAGAACCTGGGCAAGCGTGGATGTGAACGCGAGCTTCCCGGTGGCAAGTCGAATGGTATGGTGGTTCCGCAGAGCCAGAAATACCAGCAAACGACTCCGGACGCGAACCTCCAGGTTAAAAAGCCAGGTTCAGAATCAGGCCCAAAGACAATCAGAACCTAAGGCGCCGAGCAAGAGTCGGGCTGCGGCCCCAAAAGTGGCGGCTGCGTCTGTTTTGGTGCCCGTCTTTCGCGCCGTTTCCGCTGCGGGTCTGGAAGTCTGGGTCGGAGGCTCGGCCGGTGTGCTCTACCACTCGGTCAACGGTGGCGAGCAGTGGACTCGCGTAGTTCCTTTGGCGTCTGGAGCCCTACTGACGGGGGACGTCATCGCAATCGCGTTCCGTGACCCTCAGCACGGACAAATCACAACTTCCACGCAGGAACTCTGGAGCACGTTCGACGCAGGCCAAACCTGGCAGAAGCATTAAGCCGCGCTGCGAAGATAGAAACGGCACCAGCGCGAATTCCTTGCCCCGCACGGATTCTGCCGGATTTTTCACAATCTGGAAGCGCACGTGATCCGTGGGCACATCTCACGAATCTCACTCGAATCGCGGAAACCCGTGTCCTGCACGGCTTCTGCGCAACGTCGTGAATCACGTCTGCACCAATTCCTGTCACCCGCCTGTGGACTGGCTGCACTCGATTGAAAACACGTGAGTTGCAAGCGGCGATTTTTCATTGACGGAAAAATTAGAAGGAGTAGAACAGTAATCGTTCTGAGACAGTTTCTTAAGTTTTTCCGGTTGGTGCGGCGTCCGGGGCTCAAGCGAAGTCACTCTCCACGCTGAAAAGCGAGGAGGGAGGGCAAGCAAGGGTCTATAGCCAAGCGCTGGTCGAGGAGAACGGGAAGCCCAGTCGAAGGCAGGATAGAGTTCCGAGGCGTTGGGTAGGTTTATCCGGTTGGCGGTGAGCCCGGAGCCCGAGTGAAGATCGCGCGCAGCGCCCCGCAAGGGAAGCAGCGATAGCAGGTCAAGCAAGGGTCTAAACGCGAGCTACTGGCCGAGACGAATGGACCCAACACCACCTCGGAACTCTCTTTAGTTTTGGGAGTTCTCAGTTCTCAGTTCTCAGTTCTCAGATATTCCAGAAACATCTCCCGTTGTCCTCACTTTCCGGAGTTGCCTGGGCCTCCTACTGAATGAAGTTTGGGAATTCTTTGCTCCAGCGGAGGGAGGGGCGGGAACTTTGCGTGGGGCTCCGTTTGGTACCAGTAGGCTACGGAGTAGAAATTGTCGGAGCGGTGGTTGGCGTGGCCGTGTTCGATGGTCGCGCGCAATGACTGGGTGAACGGGATCGGCGAATCGAGATGAAAGCGATAGAGCGACCAGCGACCGCCGACGCGTTCGGGGCCGACCACGGGCGCGCCGAATAGTCCATACGCGAACGAGTGTCCACCGAAATCCCACGCGCCCAGAAAATAATCTTCCGAGCCGGTGCCGTTGATCGACGGCGCGGTTTCTCCGTCGACGAAAAACATATCGTCGCCTTCGCCCCACCAGCCATCCTGATTCTGCAGCACGGACATGGTTACGCCCACAAAGTGGCCGCGGCCCGTGGCTTCCAGCCAGACGTAGTTGCCTTCTCCGTTCAGGTTTTTCTTGTCGTTGACGACGGAATCGCCATTGGATTGCCACTGATTCGTCCATCCCTTCGCGGGCGCGGCCTGGCGATACTGCGCGTGGAAATAAAGCTGGTCGGCGGCCAAGGGCTTGCTGTAAGCGCGATAGTCGAGGTTGAAATAGAACGAGTCGACTTTTTCCGCGCCCTCGTTAGTGACGGTGACGCGGGCGTGTTTTTGAAACGGCATCGTGAAGAATGAATTTAGAGCTTTGTCGGATCCGACGGCGAGCGGAATCGACTGGTAAAGAAAATAGTCTCCCAGCCCTAGACCGAAAAAATCGCCGATGGGAGTTTCCACGCTGGGAGTGGGCTCGCCGTCCCAATACATGCGCAGTACCAGCGCCTTCAGATGATTCGGATCGTCGCTGGCGATGGTGACCCAGAGGTGCGTGATCAATCCGGGGCCGGCCTCGTCGAGCAGCGAGAGCGTCTCGCCCGGCGCGATGGTGCGAGCGTCCGCATTGCCCCCGCTGCGGTCGTAGCTGGAGGAACGGTGCTGGACGTAGTCCTTGGCCTGGGGCAGATCGGTAAGTTCGGATCCCGGGTTCTGGGCTACAGCCGGCACGACCATGAGCCACAAAAGCAAGACGAAAGATTTACGAAGATGAACGCAGATAGACATCACGTCCTCCTACAGCGGTATATTCCCGTGCTTCTTCGGCGGGTTCTTGTCGCGCTTGGTTTGTAACATCGCTAAAGCCTGGATCAACTTCTTCCGCGTCTCTCTCGGCTGGATGACTGCGTCGACGAAGCCGCGGTCGGCGGCTACATAAGGGATTGGCGAAGCGGTCGCGGAATTCTTCGATCTTTTTCTGGCGAACGGCTTCGCGATTTTGGCTGACGGCGTCGCCCGGTTCGTTGCTTGCCTCGCCATTCTTCGCGGCTTCCAGTTCGCGTTTGTAGACGATGTCGACTGCGCCTTCGGGGCCCATCACGGCGATCTCGGCGGTAGGCCACGCGTAATTCACATCGGTGCGGATGTGTTTGGAGGACATTACGCAATAGGCGCCGCCGTAGGCTTTGCGCGTGATTACGGTGATCTTGGGCACGGTGGCTTCGGCGAACGCGTAGAGCAGTTTGGCGCCGTGCTTGATGATGCCGCCGTATTCCTGCGCGGTGCCGGGGAGGAATCCGGGGACGTCTTCAAAGGTGACCAGCGGGATGTTGAAGCAGTCGCAGAAGCGCACGAAGCGCGCGCCTTTGATGGAGGCATTGATGTCGAGCGTTCCGGCGAGCACGGCGGGCTGGTTGGCCACGATGCCGACGGAGCGGCCGTCGAGCCGGGCGAAGCCGACTACAATATTTTTGGCGAAGCGCTCCTGCACTTCGAAGAAATAGGCGTCGTCGACCACCGCGTGAATCACATCCTTCATGTCATAGGGCTGGTTCGACTGAGCGGGCACGATCGCTGTCGAGCGCGGCGCCGAGCGACGGGCATCTTTACGATCAGCCGGATCCGTCGTGGCTTTGCGCGGGCGGGTCGTCGAGATTGTTCGAAGGCAGGAAGCTCAGCAGCTCGCGTACCATCGAGAGGCACTCGGCGTCATCATGCGCGAGGAAGTGCGCCACGCCCGAAGTTTCGTTGTGGGTGAGAGCGCCGCCGAGCTGGTCTTTGGTGACGTCTTCCATGGTCACGGTCTTGATGACGTCGGGACCGGTGATGAACATGTAAGAAGTTTTGTCGACCATGAAGACGAAGTCGGTGATCGCCGGCGAATACACGGCGCCGCCGGCGCACGGGCCCATGATGGCGGAAATTTGCGGCACCACTCCGCTGTACAACGTGTTGCGCAGAAAAATGTCGGCGTAGCCGGCCAGCGACATCACACCTTCCTGAATGCGAGCTCCGCCGGAATCGTTGAGGCCGATGACGGGCGCGCCCATCTTGGCGGCGAGGTCCATGATCTTGATGATTTTTCCCGCGTTCGATTCGGAGAGCGAGCCGCCGAACACGGTGAAATCCTGCGCGAAAACGTAGACCAGGCGGCCTTCGATGCGGCCATAGCCGGTGATGAAGCCGTCGCCGTAGACTTTCTGTTCGGCCATGCCGAAATCGTTACAGCGGTGGGTGACGAGCTTGTCGGTTTCTTCGAAGGTGCCGTCGTCGAGCAGGAACTCGATGCGCTCGCGCGCCGACATTTTTCCTTCTTTGTGCTGGCGCTCGCGGCGCTGGGCTCCGCCGCCATCTTCGGCGAGCTGGTTGCGCTTCTTGAGTTCGGCAAGTTTTTGTTCGAGATTCATGCCGGGAGGATTATAGCGGGGTGGGGCTGAATGCGCTCTCCAACGCCGGAATGCTTTCCAACGCCACGCCCGACAATAACCGCCTTGCCGTGTGATAAATTGCTTGTCAAATTCTTTGAACGGGATATGAATTCCTGAGTCAAGAGTGGGGGTAATCGCGTGGCACTCACCATCACAAACCTTTCCAAGACTTATCCGAACGGGGTAAAGGCGCTTAAGAATCTTTCGCTTTCCATCGGCAACAGCATGTTCGGCCTGGTCGGCCCCAATGGCGCCGGCAAGAGTTCGCTGATGCGTACCGTCGCGACGCTGCAGGATCCCGACTCCGGCTCGATCACTCTCGACGGCATCGATGTGACTCCGCCAGAAGGATCAGGTCCGCCGCATACTCGGCTACCTGCCGCAGGAGTTCGGCGTCTACCCCAAGATTTCCGCGCTGGACATGCTGCAACACCTCGCCGTCATGAAAGGTATGACTTCTTCGTCCCAGCGCAAGGAAACGGTCGACGCACTGCTGCAGCAGACCAATCTGTGGGATGTTCGAAAAAAGGCCCTCTCCACTTTTTCCGGCGGCATGAAGCAGCGCTTCGGAATCGCCCAGGCGCTGCTCGGCAATCCTCGGCTCATTATTGTCGACGAACCCACCGCCGGCCTCGATCCCGCCGAGCGCAACCGATTTCTTAATCTTCTTTCCTCGCTCGGCAGCGACCGCACGGTCATCCTCTCCACGCATATCGTGGATGACGTGCGCCAGCTCTGCCCCCGCATGGCCATCATCGCCTCAGGCGAGCTCTTGCTGGAAGGCGCGCCCAGCGACACGCTCGCTGCCCTCAACGGCAAAATCTGGTCCAAGGTGGTTCCGACCGACGCGGAGGTGCGCGCGATCGAGACCCGGCTGCACGTCATCTCCACGCACCTGGTCGGAGGGCAGCATGAGATGCGCGTGTACGCGGATACCTCTCCGGGCGACGGTTTTGTTGCCGTCGAGTCCGACCTGGAAGATGTTTATTTCCTCAACCTGTCGCAGCAGTCCAAGCGCCAGCTTCCGAATTAACGCGCCTAAGAACCAGCCTCGCACCAGGAGTATCCGATATGCCGCTTTTTTGGGAGTTTTTCACCTTCGAGCTTAGGTTCCGGTTCAAGAGTCTCTCCACGTACATGTATTTCTTGCTGTGGTCGTATTCTCTTTTCTCTGCGTCGCGTCGGAGAGTTTCGGTCCGGTCGGCAGCGGCAATGGCAAAGTTCTGCTCAATGGGCCCTTTGCCAACACTTGAACAATATGTACGCCGCGCTTTTTGGCGTCATCGTGATCGCGGCTATTTTCGGCACCTCGATTCTCCGCGACTTCCAGCGCGATACTTACCAGATTCTCTTTACCCAGCCGATTTCGAAATTTGCGTATCTCGGCGGACGCTGGGCCGGCTCTTTCGTCACCACCGTCTTTGCCTTCTCCGCCCTGATGCTGGGCACTTTCCTCGGTACGTTCGCACCATGGGCGGACCACACGCGAATCGGCCCCAACTACCTCTGGACCTACCTCCAGCCGTTTCTCTCGATCATCGTTGTCCAAATATTTTTCCTCGGCTCCGCCTTCTTCGCGGTGGGCGCTCTCACGCGCAAGATTTTCATCGTCTATCTCCAGGGTGTCGCCCTGTTCATGATGTACCTCATTAGCCTCACCGTCTTTTTCGCCACGCGTTCGCTGGAGCGCTTCTGGTCCGGCATTTTCGATCCCGTCGGATTCGTCCTGATCTACAACGTCACTCGCTACTGGACGGTCATCGAACGAAATGCCCAGTTCATAACCTGGTCGCCCACGCTCGTCAACGGCGTATTCCTCTACAACCGTCTCCTCTGGATCAGTGTTGGGATCGTGTCGCTAGGCGCCGTCTGGGCTCTGTTTCCCATGTCGGTGGAAGCCCTCACCGCTCGCTCGCAGGGTCGCCGCGCGGCCAAAGCGAAAGAACAGGAACTCACGGAGGCCTTGCCCGTCCGCTGCTCTCGGCCCCCGGTCGCCTGCCTGTCGTCCAGCAGACCTTCACGTCCGCCACCACCTTTGCCCAATACCTCTCGCTGTCGCGGCTGCGAATGCGTAACATTTTTCGCGACGTACCGTTCTGGGCTCTGGTTGCCCTCATCGTCGCTTTCGCTATCAACAACGACTATTTCGCCGGGCCGCGTCGCCGAACGGAACGTGTGGCCGGTCACTTACCTTATGGCGCAGGCGGTCGAGAACAGCGCTCTGATTTTTCTTTTCATTGTCGCGGGCCTCTATGCCGCGGAGTTGCTCTGGCGCGAGCGCGACACTCATTTCGACGGCATCCATGACGCTCTGCCCATGCGGGAGTCCACGACTGGCTTTCCCGCTTTACAGCAGTCGCCGTCGTCGAACTCATTCTTATCACTTTCGCTATGCTCATCGGGGTCGTGATGCAGACCATCGCCGGATACTCACCACTACGAGTTCGCTGCAGTATTTTAAAGAGCTCTACCTCGTTACCTTTCCGCAGGTCCTCTTCTTCGTTCTTCTCGCGCTCTTCGTCCAGACCCTCGTGTCGAACAAGTTTGTGGGCTACGCCATACTGCTCGGCGCTTTCATACTCATGCCGATCCTCTACAACTTCGGCTGGGAGAACACGCTCTACTTGATCGGCCAGACCCCCGCTTACACCTACTCCGACATGAACGGCTACGGCCACTTCGTCCCGGCTTTATTCTGGTCAATTACTTACTGGTTCGCGATTTGCGCAGTGATGGGCGTAGTTTCCATCGCTTTTGCTCGCCGCGGAGCGGAAGACTCCCTGCGTGCGCGCACCCGGCTGGCTCTGCAGCGCGCCCCGCGCCTCATTCCGGCCGGTCTTCTTTTCGCTCTCATCGCTGTCGGCTCTGGTGGATGGTATTACTACAACGCTCACGTGCTCAACGAGTATCTCGACTCCAAGGCGCGCCGCGGTATTCAGGCCAACTACGAAACTAAGTTCAAACAGTACGAAGGCCTGCTCCAGCCCAAAGTGACCGCCGTCGACGCCACCATCAACATTTATCCCGACCGCCGTTCTTTCGACGGAAACGTCCGCATGACGCTTGCAGAACAAGACCACGCAGCCGATCCCGCAAGTCCACATCACCGACCAGATGCAGTCGGTCACCAACGTCCAGTTCGATCGTCCATTCCACCTTGTCAGTTCGGCACCGCGCGACATCTACTCCATCTACGCTCTCGATCAGCCTTTAGCGCCCGGCGAAACTCTCACTCTTACCTGCAACGTGGGCCACCAGACGCGCGGTTTCCGCGACGGCAACGAACTGCCGGAGTTCGCTTACAACGGAACCTTCTTTGACTCCGGCTACGTCCCCTACATCGGTTACAACAACGGTATGGAGCTTGCCGATCCCCGCCGCCGCCGGGAAGAGCATCTGCCACTTCTCGAAGAAATGGCACACCGCGGCGATCCCGCACACTCCGTGAATAACATCTTCTTCCAGGGCGAGTCCGACTGGATCACTTATCACACTATGGTCAGCACCTCGCAGGATCAGATCGCCATCGCCCCCGGCTACCTGCAGCGCGAATGGCAGGCAAACGGCCGCAACTTCTACGAATACAGCATGGGCTCCACGCACATTCATGGACTTCTTCGCCTACATCTCGGCCGAAATACCAGAGCCGAAGAAGGAGATTTATCACGGGCCCAACGGCGACGTCAGCCTTGAGGTTTATTACGACCCTGCCCACACCTACGACGTTGACGACATGCTCGCCAGCTCTCGCGCCGGACTCGACTACTACCAACGCATTTACAGTCCCTACCAGTTCACGCAATACCGCATCTTCGAATTTCCACGTTACCGCACGTTTGCTCAATCTTTTCCGAATACTATTCCGTATTCCGAAGGCATCGGCTTCATCAGCCGCGTTATCAAGCCTACCGACATCGACTTCACTTACTTCGTTACGGCTCACGAACTTGGCCACCAATGGTGGGGCCACCAGCTAATCGGCGCCGACGTGGAAGGCTCCAACATGATGTCGGAAAGTCTGGCCGAGTACTCTGCTCTACAGGTGATGGCGCACAAATACGGCCGCGACCTGATGCATCGCTTTCTGCGTCACGAGCTCGATGGCTACTTGCGCGGCCGCGCCGGCGAAGTCCGCCACGAGCCGCCACTCGCTATCGTGCAGCGTGAGGGATACGTCTGGTACCAGAAGGGCGGCCAAATCCTCTACACGCTTGCCGACTACATCGGCGAAGACAAACTCAATCTCGCGCTGCACAACTTCCTCATGCAGTACCGATATGCCAACGCCAACAATCAGGTCGACGCGCACGACAGTCCCCGTAGCGGAAACACTTTCGACGATCCTTATCCCGATACCCGCATGCTGGTCGACGCGATCAAGGCCCAGACCCCGCCCGAGTACCAATACCTGGTCGACGACGGATTCAACCGCATCGTCCTCTACGACAACCAGGCCGTAACCGCTACTTCGCAGAAGACTTCCGACGGAAAATATAAAGTTACGCTTGAGGTGAAGGCGCGCAAGATGCAAGCAGACGGCAACGGCGCGGAAACGCCCATGCCCCTCGCCGACTACATCGAAATCGGAGTTTTCAGCGGAAAGAAAGACGAAGAGAAACCTTTGTATCTGAAAAAAGAGAAATTCACCGAAGACCACAAAACTTTCGAGATCGTCGTGGATGAGCAGCCCACACTGGCGGGTATCGACCCCTACAACAAGCTCATCGACCGCAATGCCGACGACAACATGATCCCGGTCACCAAGCCGTAAAAGAGAGATCTCCGTTTTCTACGGGATCAGCTGATAACTCACAAACGCCACCTGCTTGCTGTCAGGCGACCAGGACGGCACATTGATCGTCCCTTGTCCGCCGAATAATTTCGCGAGAACAGTAATGTTGTTATCGCCAGCGACATCAGCCGCAACATCACGTCTTTATTTTCGGGATGGCCCGTAACGCTCTTGTCATAAGTGAGAAACACCATCCACTTTCCGTCCGGCGAGATGTGCGGAAACCAGTTGTTGAAATCGTCGTGGGTAATTTGTTCCTGCTCGCTTCCGTCGGCATGCATGCGCCAGATTTGCATGTGCCCGGTGCGCTCGGAATTGAAGTAGATATATTTTCCGTCCGGCGAATATTCCGGCCCGTCGTCCAGTCCCTTGGCGGTGGTCAGCCGCGTCTCGTCGCCGCCCGCCGCCGGAATCGTATAGATATCGAAATCGCCGTCGCGTTGCGCCCACGAACGCCAGCGTCTTGCCGTCCGGCGACCAGCCATGCCAGTACGAAGGCGATTTCTCCGTGATTCGCCGCGGCGTCCCGCCCGTGATGGGCACGATGTAAACCCGCGAACCGCCATCTCCCTGCGAATTGTCGCTGATGGCTAGCCACTGCGCGTCCGGAGAAATGCCGTGATCGTTGTTGCAGCGCGTGGCGAATCCCGTATCAATCACTTCCGGTTTGCCCCCACTCACTTTCAGTCGCTCAATGTGCCCATTTCGATTGAAAAGAAACGCCGATCCCATCCTGCGTCCAGTTCGGAGCCTCAAACCGTTCCGGCGCAACGTATGCCACGCGCCGGTCGGTTGAGCTGATGGTCACCCTCTCCAGCGTGCTGAAAAATTTCGCCGCTCCTGCGGACGGGCCCAATCGTTCACTTCGACGTTCGAGAAAACCGCCTTCTCGACTAACGTCTTTATCGTGCGAGCAAACTCCGATTCCCACATAGAAGGACCCTTCGAGCGGAACCCGCGTCGAACCTCCCGCCATGTGCAGTTCTTCGCCCGGGCCCGCCAGAAACATGTAAACGTACTCTCCCCGCTTCTCAATCCGCAGACGGGTTGGAGCCCGACATGCTCGACTGAATTTCGTGCGTGATCGCGCCCTTCGCCTCGCGATACTGCAGCGAGGTCATCCCGCTGCCGTGCAGCGCGAGATCGGCATAAACGGAATCCGCGTCCAGACTCTGCCGGATCATCAGCACCGCTTTGCGATGTTCATTCTTGCCTTGCCCCACGAACGAAATGTTTGCCTGCAGGGCGACATCGCCCGTAAATTTCTTCCACACAAACTGAAAAGCGTCCGCCGCAAACCACATATTCTCTCCGCTGCCGGTGAGAGTGTAAGTGCCGTGTTCGGCCTCGAAGCTAGCCGACCCGGGATGCAATACCGCCCCCACATCGCCATGATCCTGGATTGCGCCAATTGAATTTCCCTGCGCTCGAGCAAAGCTCCGGCGCAAACACGAATCCCAGACAAAAAATCGCAATCCACGTGTTCCAGGCTTTTTACATTTCATGGAAGACACCCTCCATCCTCAACTTACCGCCGCCGGGCGGAACCGAAACAAGCCAGTCCGCGCCAGGCAGTTCGCCTACGATTGCAGCCACTTGCACGCCATGTCAAGCCGAACCCATGGCAAGGAAATAATCTTCGCCGATGTGAGCCATATGCTCGCGCTTTTCCGCGTTAAGAGATAGAGGCCCTAAAAGGACCGAGTAGTTCCGTTGAAGAACTTGCAGCAAAGACCAAATCTCAAACCGTCGTTGAACACAGCGGAGTTGCGATACAACGTCGCGCATCGGAGGGAGCGAAGAGATGCCGTCAAAAGGGCTCTACACGTACGATGTACACACGTGGGCTACATTTGTTTCGCCGGGGGTCAACGTCACGCCGGCGACCCGCAAGCTCATCGAAACAATCATGCCGTATTACCCCAGCACCTGCCGCTGCATCACCGGCTTTCAGAATGAAGAGGGCCAATTTTGGAAAGTCGATTACCACTGGGACCTGATTGATCACCTGTTGGACAAGGCGCTCACTCTCAACCTGGCCGCCCCATTCCCGAGCCAACTGCAGGCACTGAAGCAGCAACTCCAGACGAACGCTCCCGTGCCGAAACACGGGTACATGAACAGCCCCACCGAAGGCCTACCCAAAGACGCTTCGTCCCACGACCAGATCATCAAACGCTGGGAGATGCTGGCGACCAGCAAGAACACTTTCTCGAAGATCATCAGCGATGCAAACATCAAGACTCTCGCGCCGCCGGTGCAACGCTGGGACCTGGCAGTCGCCAAAGTCGCCAAGCCTGGCACTAGCAATCACGGAAAAGGCTACGCACTGGACATCGAAGGCAAAGGACACAACGCCGACATCAAACACATCAGCTCACTGCTCGGAGCGACCCAGACCTTCGACGAAGCCTCCCACGTGCACGTCGAATTTAAGAGCGGTGTGATATTTCTAATCGCTGCCCTTGGGAATCAGGTTGGGAAGTCCGGCATGCCACCCCCAAACAACTGATTGTTCGGCCGTCTGGAAAGGCGTGCCGCTCCACTACAATTTGGCCGCACTCAACAGATGCTTATTGCAACTGTTCGCGAATTGCATTTTCCAAAACGATGTTGTTGGCCTCCAACAGGCTGCCCAGCGCCCGTTGCAAGGAGAGTTGAGCTTTCATCCGGTCGGCACGGGCGTCCTTGGGAGCCTCGATGGAGGTGCCCACCGGCACCATCAACATCGATACCACTACGAATGTACGGACGCCGCAGGGCCAGCCTGACAATCCACATCCTTGCAAGCTCCTCCGGCAACTGGGTTAGGGGAGATTGAGATGCAGGTTTCGCGAAAGGTCACGTGCAAAGTGGTTCTTATGCGAACCGGCCTCGAGCAGCCGCAAGTACGGCAACGCAACCGCCGAACAATCATCACAGAAGAAGTCAACAAAGTCGTTGACGAGCTACGTACTTACTGGCCCCTCAAGCCCTGGATTCGACGGTAGTCTTCCATTTCGCGGCTGGCCAGCTCGGACTTGCCCTGCTTTCTATGGATTGAAGCGAGCAGCAGGTCAGCCTGTGCAGCGAGCGAACTATTTTGCTCGAGCTTCAGCACGCTGGCTAGCGCATGCTCGGCTGCGCTCGCATCAGCGCCGGCCAATGCGCGGCCCATCGCATAGAGTGTTTCCGGCATATTGGGATGAAGCGAATCGGACCGCCGCAGTTCGTCAGCCGCCTCTCTCATTTTTCCTCCCTGCAGGAGCGCGTCGCCCAGTCGAAACGCAGCCTCCGCGCTGCCCGGCTGCAACTTGGTCTCGGCACGAAATTGCTCTTCTGCCTTCGGCCACTCGGCGCGCCCAGCATAGATTTCGCCGAGTTCGAGATGCAGGCCGGGTAGGCCGGAGCGAATTGCGATTGCCTGGTCGTACTCTTTCACCGCCTCAGGAATCATCTTCATCTGGTAGTAAGTCTGGCCACGAGTCTGGTGCGCTCGCGCAGAGTTCGGAAACGAAGAAAGTAGTTTGTCAGTTGATTGCGAACCCAGAGCCGTTGCGGCGCGGCTCACATAAAAAAGAAGATCAGGATTGTCGGGATCGTTTTCCAGCGCCGACTGCAAGTTAACCATGGCCTTGGCAGGCTCGTCGTTTTCCAGTTGTGCGATTCCCAAGGCGCCCGGATCATGAGCAATCTCAAGATGCGGAATCGCCTCACGGGCATAGCCTTGCGCCAGCAGCGCGTAACCCAACAGCTGCTGAATCGGAACCGAGTCGGGGCTCAACTCGGCGGCACGCTTCAGCGGTGGAATCGCCTCAGCTGCATCATGTTTCTTCATGTAGGCATCGCCGATGCGCAGAAGAACTTCCGACGAAGACGGATCCAATTCCGCAGCCTTGCGAAATTCGACCAGGGCATTGTCGAGGTCATGACGGTTTTCCGCGTCGATGCCCGACTGCAGCAGAACTTTCGCTTGAGCTGCAGCTTGAGACGCCACAGCCTGCGCCTGAAGAAACAAATGCAGGAAGAGGAGTACCTGGATCATTTCCGCTCAGGCTCCTTGATGGTAAGAAACTGATCTGCTGGAATATCTCGCAAGGTCTGACGAATTCCTGACGGCCAACGGATTTTAATTTCTGCCTTCTTATTATCTCCCAAGCCGAAGTGCAATCGCTTGTCGCTCGAGGAAAGATAACTTCCCGCGGCGGTCGCGAATCTCACTTGGCCATTGACCTGAACGCGAGCCCCATAGCCGTCACGATTGCTGCTCATCCCGCGAAGCGTAATCGTCAGCCAGTGCGATTTGCCGCCGCGATTCAAATAGAATTGCGGCCCGTCGCCGAGTGAGGTCGTGACCGCGTCGATCCAGCCATCATTGTTGAAGTCCCCGAAAGCCGCGCCGCGGCCGGCTACGGCCGGAGCAGGACCGACATTCCCTCTTTCGAAGTGACCGCGATTGTTCAAAGCCAGCAAGGGAACATCGCGATACCGAAGGGAGTTGTCGTATGAGTGCACGTTGTCGAAAACATGGCCCTGCACTACGAACGCGTCTTTCCA
The DNA here is from genome assembly GCA_963846245.1 of uncultured Acidobacteriaceae bacterium. GTDB lineage: Bacteria > Acidobacteriota > Terriglobia > Terriglobales > Acidobacteriaceae > Sulfotelmatobacter. The sequence goes on from CAWJVI010000004.1 coordinate 1,123,786, forward strand.
GCCGTCATTGTCAAAATCCTCGAGACCAACTCCCCACCCGGACGAGGTTTCAGAGAGCGCGCCGAATCCGGCCTCCAGTTCCTGAGCACTAAATGATTTGTTTCCGTCATTGTGAAAGACAACGTACGGCTCGTGGGGCAATTGCGTGATTAGAAGATCAGGAAGGCCGTCGTTATCGTAGTCCTGGAAGGCGACGCCCATTCCCGAGGGCATTTTGCCGGAGTTGTTCAGGGCCGCGCCGGAGTCGAGCGCGACTTCAGTGAATGTGCCGTTTCCGTTGTTGTGAAAAAGGAACTGCTCGGTCGCGTCGTTGGCTACAAAAATATCCGTGAAGCCGTCGCCATCATAGTCGGCGAAGGCGACTCCCAATCCATGCCCTTTTTTTGCAGCGATTCCGGAGGCGACGCTTACATCCTCAAACGTGCCGTCCCCGCGGTTGTGGTAAAGAATGTTCGTTGTAGCGCCGAATTCGCCTGGAGGGCAGTACATCGGCTCTGCGATCCGGCCACAAGTCTTGCTCGTTTCTGGAGTCCAATCGAGATAGCGGGTCACAAAGAGGTCCAGCTTTCCATCGTTGTCGTAGTCCAAGAATCCTGCTGACGCAGACCATCCGCCCGCCGCCACACCCGCCTTCGCCGTAACGTCCGTGAAAGTGCCGTCACCGTTATTGTGGTAGAGGATGTTCTTCCCGAAGTTCGTTACGTAAATATCGGGAAAGCCGTCGTTGTCGTAGTCCCCGACGGCAACGCCCATGCCGTAATTGGTTTCTCCGGCGTGTTGCAGACCGGCTTGCACGGTAACGTCGGTGAACGTGCCGTCTTTGTTTTGACGGTAAAGGCGGTTCCAGTATGCCGGGTTGTCCCGTTCGAAATGAACCGGGCTGCGGAGTGGGTTCGGTACGTGGCCTGCATTCACCAGAAAAATATCGAGGAGGCCGTCATTGTTGTAATCGAGAAGGGCCACGCCGCCGGGCATGGTCTCAATCAAGTACTTGCGCGGCGTTGGCGAATTGCGCAGGATGAAATCGACACCGCGGAGCGGCGTGAGTTGGAATTGGGGGGCGCGAGTGACAACTTGGGCAAAGACCGGGAAGGCCGCCAGCACCAGCAGAATACCGCGTTTGCGAACAACACTTCGCACTCCGGCTACGGCTTCCCCTCCGTCCTCACTTCGCTACTTGCCCTGGGCTGCGTTTCACTGATCCCCGCAATATGTGCCAGCGCAGTGTTAATTACCGAATTGTAGTGCATGAGCTTATTTTGTGGATGGTCCGAGCTGGATTCGCTTTTGGTTGTTGCTGCGAACGCGGGGGATGACTCCGTGGCATGCAGTGCCTCGATCAACTGCGGCAAAGCCGTGAGTTTCTTGGGTAAGTCGCTGACTTCATCGAGCGCGGTCTTGGGAAAATAACCAATACGGTCGCCGGTTTGCATGGCACTCACCAACCCGTCTGGAGACCATGCTACCGGCCAATTGGCGTTCAGCAGATCATATGTTTCGCGTAACCGCGCCAGCTTGCCAGCGAACCCATCGAGCAGTGAGCGATTGCGGGCCATGTCCGGCGCAATGCGCAGCGAAATGTTGAGCGTGCTATTCAGGGAAACGCGCGGAGTAGTCACAATCGTCGTCAGAGTGTCGCCCTCAAAGCGCCAGCCGATTGTGCCCTTTCGCTCAGCAAAGCGCAATGGCTCACTGTTTACGCTCACTGCGGATGGAGGCCAGCTTCCAGGAAGTCGCAGTTCATAAGCGCGCTCGGTTGCCATTCCCGGGTAGTGGCCTTCGACGGGCGCAACGCTGATGTTCAACAATGTCCCATCGCCATTTAACGAGGCGCGAATCGGAGTCCATGCGTTCTCTCCGGACTCGTATCCCGGCGTATCTCCCGCATCCTCATAGAGACGATAGGTCGAGACCTGCCCATTGTTCATGGGGAAGACGCTTAAAGTCAGCGGCTCTGTCGTTTTTGAAAAAGACGTTTTTGGAAAATTGCTTGCGCGCTGCATCGGAATGATGCTTCCCGCCTTCACGTACACGGGGATTTGGCTGAGAGAGAAACTACGCTCCACGGTTGCAGGGCCTTGCAGACGTGCTCCGGTATCCCACTCGAACCAATCTCCAGGTGGAAGCCAGACCGCCGTTTTCGCAAGCTGGGAATCTTTTGCCACCGGCTGGGTGATCGGATCAGCGAGGATGCTGTCACCAAACATGTATTCGTTCTTGGCATCGTAGGCCTCAGGAGCCTCCGGCCAGTCATAGTAAAGGGGATGCAGGAATCCAATACCAGTATCGTGGGTTTTTCTGGCTTCGGCGTAGATGTAGGGCTGCATCTCATCGCGACGCACGAAACACTGCCGCATCAGGTCGGAATAGGGCTCGGGATAGGCCCAGATGCGCCGCTCGGCTTCTGGATTCTTCGTAGTGTGAGTCCGCAGGATGGGGCTGAAGATTCCCCACTCAATCCAGCGCAAGTAGAGCTCGGGTTCAATCTCACCCGGCTGGTGGCCGCCAATGTCATGGCTCCAATAGGTATACCCGACGTTCGCTGCGGTTGCCGTGAAATAGGGTTGAAATGCGAGCGAGTCCCAGACGGAGATGGTGTCACCGGAAAAGCCGATCTGGTAACGGTGGTTGCCCAGCCCACCCCAACGGTGAAACAGCAGCGCCCGTTTCTTCTCCCGCTCCTGGTCGGTGAAGAACACATAGTTCAGCCAAAAAGTGGGATTCACTCCGGCAAGTTTAGTCGCGTCCTCCTGCTGCCAGTCAAGCCAAAAGAAATCGATGCCCTGATGCTCGAGGGGATGAATAACGTACTTCAAGTAATTGTCCGCGAATTTCTTGTCCGTAATGTTGAAGGGCACATATTGCTTGCTCGCGGGATCGATTCCCATCGAGCGCGCCATTGCAGGATAACTGTCCTCCCAGGGTTGAATGCCGGATGCGGGATGAATATTGAGCGTGGTCTTCAGCCCTTGTTCGTGAACACTCGACAGAAAACCTGCCGGATCGGGGAATAGGAGCTTGTTCCAGGAATAGCCAGTCCAGCCCAGACGGTGACCCGACGCATCCTGCTTGTCGTTACCAACGACTTCGTTGAAAGTGGGATGCCAGTCAATGTCCATCACCAGCACGCTCAGGGGGATGTCATGGGTGCGGAATTGTTGAAGCAACTGCTCGAATTCCTGGTCGCTGTAAGACCAGTAGCGCGACCACCAGGCGCCGAAGGCAAATCGCGGCGGCAGCGGGATCTTGCCGGCGACCCGGGTGAAGTCATGAAGTGCGCCTTTGTAATCGTGCCCGTAGCCGAAGAAATACCAGTCCTGCCGCTCGCCCGCAGGACGCAGCATCACCCAGGGCCACGTGCTCTGCTCACCCGCACGAAAGCTGAAGTCGTCCGAATCGAACAGCGGGCGCGCGCTGTCGTCCACGAGTGTCCAGCCGTCGCGCGATATCAGGCCTGGTTCCAGTTTCACTGCCCCGCGGACCGTATCCAGCGTACGAGTCGTGCCCAGCAGATTGCCGGTGTCTGGCATCCCCGGTTTCCACACGACTTCTTTCCCGTTGAGGCTGAACGAAACGGTAAGGTCGGAAGATGTGAACTTTCCGTCAGTATCCCCGGGATCGTAGACCAAGGTCAATACATTGGTCTTCAGTACCACGCGTTTGCCGGGTCCGATCTGCCGTGTGAATTGGGGAACCGGAAGCGCGCGATTCAGGAAGGCGAAAGAGGCATGATCTTCAAACTTCCCGTCCTTCGTCCACTCCAGGCGGATGAGCTGAGGGGTAAGCACCGTGAATCGCGCCGAGCCGGCCAGTACCACCGCGCGAGAATCGGCGACCGGATTGTAGTTGTCGGAGGCAGCCGCTGCGTTCACAAGCGGAGTCTGCAGGAACATGCCCAGCAGGAACAGGCCCATGATAAACACGAACTGGATAAACATGAATCTGAGCGAGGCTATGGCGCGAAGTAGCTTTCTCATTTGCACGATACCCGGGTTCGGAGGCACGATTTATCGATGTCGGTTCAGAGTGCCCGGCGGATTGGAATCCGCCAGGCATTGCTGAAGGGGTGGGCTGGCCAGCAACCTTGGGAGCTACCAGTAGAATTTCCCGCCGAATTGGACGCTTCGTGCCGGATAGGCCGAAGTGATAGTTCCGAAACTGCTGTCGCCCAGATTGGTGTCTGGCTCGAAGAAGTTCGGATGATTGAACGCGTTGAACATTTCGAAGCGGAACTGCAGTTTTCTCACCTCGCCGAGGCTCCACCATTTTCCGATGCCCATGTCATAGTTGACGAATTGGGGCGCTCTCAGATTCGACAAGAATCGCGGAGCATCGCCAAATGTGTAGGCCGCAGGCTGCGAAAATGCCGCCGGATTGATCCAATTTGTGATTGACTGATTCTGCGGAACCGGATTGACTCCCGGGACCAGGTCAGGTCTCTGATTGAATCCGTATCCGGCTGTGTTGTTGGTCGCCGGATTGATGGAGAGCGGCAATCCTGATTTTGCGGTTAGAATGCCGCTCCATTGCCATCCACCCAGGACTGCGTTCACGGGCCGGCTCCAACCACTGCCGAGCACTTTGCCGGTACCGAACGGCAGTTGGTAGTTGTAGTTGACCACCAGGCTTTGCGGCGTGTCGGTCACGTCCACCGAATGCTCGGCGGCGAGATTATAGGAGTTTCGCACCGAGCTTCCGCTGCCGGGGAAAGCCCATCCGGCAGCGCCCTGCACGTCGTCCATGAATTTGGAATAGGTGTAGGAAACATTCAGATCCAGCCCCGAATGCCAACGGTGCGTATAAGTGGCCTGTAGTGCGTTATAGGTTGAACCGCCAACCGCCGGGGGAGCCTCAGTCACACTGCAGTATTCAGGGAAGCGGCGCAGCAACTGGCCCTGAGCGATCGTGGGCTGATCCAGACCGCAGCCGCTGGAGCTGATGTGTCCGTAGAACGGATTGGGAACCTGGTTAAGCAACTGATTGCCGAGGGCTTGATCGGACGCGGGCATCTCATCCCACTCCAGGTATTGTGACAAAACGTGGACGCCATGGTTTCCGACATAACTGACGTCGATCAGGTCATTGTTGGTAAGCGAGTATTGAGCGCCGGCCATCCATTGCTGCACATAGGCAGAGGGGCGGTCATTATTGACCACAGGATTCAAGCCGAAACCAACATCCGTCAACCCGCCTAGTGAATTTCCGGTTGACGGAACCTGGCCGTTCGGGAAGGCACTTTGGCAAGGCGCGGACGTCGTCCCGTTACCGCAGTTCGCGGCCGAGTTTCCGCTAAGAGTGGTATATGGGTTGAGGCCATTGTTAACGCTTGTAACCCACGGTGTTCCCTGCGAGTAGCCGATGTTGGGACCTTGACCGTAGTAGTTTGGTACGAAAAAAATTCCATATCCTCCGCGCAGGACGAGCTTGTTACCCACCCTGTACGCCGCTCCGATTCTTGGGGCAAAGTTCTGGTGCTGGGTATTGTAGAGTCCACTGTTGCCGCCGCTATTGAACACAAGCTCGCCCGGATAGTTTGTGCCTACCGCGGTGCTGATCGGATTTACCGCGTTGAAGTCAAAGTATTCCTGATCGTTGTACCTTTCCTTTGGGGCGGTCTGGATTTCATAGCGCAGACCAAGGTTGATGGTGAGCCTCGGATCGACCTTCCAGTCATCCTGCAGATACCAGCCCAGCAGGTTTTTGTCGGTCGCGGGAAATTTGTTGAAACCCGTATTATCGTTGCCGCTGCCCACTCCCAACAGGAATGAAGCAAAACCGTCGCCCGTTCCGGACGTTGCATTCTCGGGATCAGGTCCGGCGGTAGACGTGGTCTGGAACTGCAGAACCGTGTTCGCATAGTGGCCGCCGTCGATGCGGGCCCAAATGTCCATGAATCCGAATGAGAATTGGTGCTTGCCACGTACTTTGGTGAAATCCACAGAACCCGTCCACAAAGTTTGGGGAACCATGTAGTTGTCGAGTCCGGCCTGTGCCCCCAGCGCCGCATAGCTCTGGGGCTGGACTTCAGGGAAGCTCGGTGCAATTCCGTCTATGAACGACGGCAAGCCCAGAGCTGAGGCCTTATATCCGAAACTCTGTGTCACCGATTGCTCGACATGGCGGTTCACGCCCAGATTCGCGTTCATGGTCAATGTCGGGGTGAAAATGTGGGTGTATCCGATATCAACACTGTAGCGGTTGTTGGGAGCAACTACGCCCGGGCCCCCTGGATCGGAAGCTCCGTAGTAGGTAGGAAAATTGATTTTCTGCTCGTACTTCTGCGACCAGCGTCCGAAGAGGCGGTCATTGGTTGATAAGTTGTAGTCGACGCGACCGGAGTACTCGTTGGAGTGCGCCGCCGCTGAGGAAGCCGAAGTGAAGTTGTTGACAAGCGCGGACGTCGTCGGCTTGGGCCAGTAATTGCCGCCTGCCACGCTGCCGGCGATCGAATCGATCAGGCTGGTGGGAATCACGTTAGTGACGCCCAAACCGGTTGAAATATTCCCGGAAACAGGGTCGCGAATGTACTCGGTCGTCGCTCCAGGGGTGGTACAGGTGACAGGATCTCCAGTGACGGTATCGGTGCCTCCGCAGGTAACCAGACGAGTGGTGAACGGGTTATAAATTTCGCCGCTATAGATCGGCCGTCCCAGATAATCTGTACCGGTCTGGCCACCCAGCAGAGCGGAAAAGTCACCCGTTCTTTCGCCGCTTGTGGGCATCGTGACCGGACCGAAAGTGGCGGGTGTGGCCTGCCGCAGACCTTCGTAGTACGCGAAAAAGTAGAGCTTGTCTTTGATGATGGGACCGCCGACTGTCGCCCCGAACTGGTTACGGTGGAAGGCTGGCTGGGCGCTATTATTGAAATAGTACCGGGCGTCATAGTCGCTGTTCCGGTAAAACTCCCAGGCGTCGCCGTGGATCTGATTAGTCCCTGACTTGGTAACGACGTTAACGACGTTGCCACTGCTGAATCCGTATTGAGCGGTAAAGGCATTGGTCTGGATTTTGAATTCCTGGACGTCATCGATCGAGGGGACGTAAATCACGCCACCCCAGTCCAATCGCGTGTCCCAGGTGCCATCGAGCAGGTATTCCGCGGTCCCGAAAAACGTGCCGCCAAAGTTGAGGAATGAAACATCCTGGTCGGCGCTTCCGGAGATGCCTGGAGACCCCACGACCTGCTCCTCGGCGGTGTTGCTCACCGAGGAATTCAGCTCAGCGAGGCTTATGATGTTGCGCAGGTTCAACGGCGTTTCCGCCAATTGTCTGGCTGAAATGTCCGAGGAGATGTTCGCGTTGTCCGCATTAAGGAGGGGAGCTTGAGCAGTAACTTCGATGGTTTCCGACGTCGCTCCTACCGCCAGCCGTACGTCCTGCCGCACGGTCTGACCTGCGTCCAGCGAAATGCCATGCTGCTTGAAGTCCTTGAAGCCGGTGACCTTCACTTCCAGGGTATAAACGGCTGGCGGGAGCAGGGTAAATGAGTACAGACCGTCGTCTTGGGTGACATAGTGGCGGCTGATCCCGATTTGCGCGCTGGTAAGAGTCACCTCTGCATCTTTCAATGCCAGGCCGGTGGGGTCCGTGATCGCGCCGCTCAGAGTTGCGGCCACCTGCTGGTTTTGAGCCTCAAGGTAGCTGCCACTTAGGAACGCAGCGAGAACCGCGAATACAAAGCCTGCCTGCCAACCCACTTTACGCAACATTGGTACCCTCCTGAATTTTCCCCGCCGGTTGTAGCCGAGCTTACGCGGACTGGACCCCCAGCCTCGGGTTTGTCCGGAAAGCAAAATACGATTGCAAAGCGGCGATACTAGGGCGCACCCTTAGCAAATAGCAAGCGTTTACAGGTAAGAAGGAGGGGATAAGGCGGATAATCGATTTAGTAGCTGCTTTCTCCTTTGATTTCAGATGCTTCCGAGACCGTAAAAAAGGGGAGAAGAGACGGTTCACTTTGTGTTTTATGGTTGAACTCGCTGGGTGAGCCGCAGTAGTATCCCGAAAACAGACGCTCGCGACAGAACCTTGTTTGCTCAGACCCTAGTGGCACCTGTCGGAAAGCCGGAGTCGATTGATACCAGAGCCCATCATTGAGAGCTGGAGTCCGTCCAGCGAAGAGGAAAAGGGAGCAGTTCAGCAACAGCTGGAACGGGTGCTCGCGTCTCCTCTTTTCCATTCCAGCAAACGCTATGCCCAGTTCTTGAGATTCGTAGTCGGGCGCACGCTGGAAGGCCACGGACATCATCTGAAGGAGCGAATCCTCGGCATCGAGGTCTTTGACCGCCCGCCGGATTACGATACCAATACTGATCCGATCGTTCGCGTTACGGCTGCTGAAATCCGCAAACGCATTGATCAGTACTATCACGATCCCAAGCACAGCCAGGAAATTCGGCTTTTCTTGCCATCCGGCTCCTATGCGCCCCAATTCTCATGGCCCGGCTACCCAAACGGACTGGCAGTGACCCCCTCTGCGCCACCGAACGGGTCCTCTGTTACCGCTGTCACCGCTCAGACTGCGCCTGAATCCGAGAAGGCTAAGTCTGTCCCGCATCGATGGATCTCTACAAAAGCACTTATCCTCATCCTGGCAATCTTGGTGACGATTTCAGCGGCGGGCATCTGGTGGCGAGGATCTCGGCCGACGATCTTGCAAGAGTTCTGGGCTCCATTTGTGAAGTCACCCGAGCCTGCCCTGTTCTGTATCGCCGACCAGGTGCAGTATGCGAACATTCAGCTACGCGATGCCAGCGACCCGCAAAAAGAGATCACTCTTCCCGACACCATGGTCACCGTGATCATTGATGATCTGAATCCTCTGGTGAACATCGCCGGGACGTTGCGCTCGTACGGCAAGAACTATCGAGTTCTCGGGGAATCCACGACCAGCCTCACGGACCTTCGCCGCACCCCTTCCATCTTCATCGGCGCCTTCGATAATAGGTGGACCTTGCGGCTGACCTCAGCGCTGCGCTTCCATTTCGTGAATGATTCCTCGATGTCGAAACTTTGGATTGAAGATCGCGAGCATCCCGACAAGCGGGAATGGCTGCTCGACCGTACGCAGCAGAAGACCGAAGATTACAAAGACTACGCCATCGTTGCGCGGTTCATTCCGCCTGATGCGGACCAGTATGCGGTGGTTGTAGCGGGAATCGGTCGCGGTGGAACGGTGGCGGCGGGTGAATTTCTCGTCGACGAACATCGGATGCAGGAAATATTGGCGCTCGCTCCCCGGGATTGGCAGACGAAAAACATCGAGATCGTGCTAGAGACCCAGGTGATCCAAGGCCGTTCCGGCCCTCCTCGGGTCAGAGCGATCCACATTTGGTGAATCATCCTTATACCCGTTCCTTGAGGCGGGTCGATCGGGTTTATCGGTCCAAGTGACGTTCCATCCGAATCTCGGTCGCCCCAGCGCGAATCCCTGAACAAATTGTCGGAGCGGCGAGTGTTGCGGAGCCAGCCAGGAACTCTGCCGGACACTGGTGGCAAGGTCCCGCTATCCACCTAAGTTATTTGCTGAAACTCGGGGTGGAAATCCACCCCTATAATGGTCATGGAATCAATTGCATTCAGTTCATTGCCCAGAGGCGCTGGCATCCTGACTGCTCGCTAGCGTCTGCGCCTTCGCCAGCATCGCATCAAGCGCTGCGCGCGGATAGAGCTTACCGCTGAGCACAACCGCCTGAATCGAGCGCGTGTTATGAATGTCGGCGAGCGGGTCCTTATCGAGCAAAACAAGATCGGCAGTCTTGCCAACCTCAATGGTCCCGCGGCGGTCAAGTTGCCCCATAAACTCAGCGGCATTTCGGGTGGCGGCCTGGAGAGCGGCAAGCGGAGATAGTCCGGCATCGACCAGCAGCGCGAGCTCATCATGGATGCCAAAGCCGGGGAAACACTGCGGATTCATGGTGTCAGTGCCAGCGAGGATGGGGACGGCCGCCCGGTACATGAGCCCGACAAGCCTCATGGATTCGTCAAATTGAAGCTTACTCAATTTGACAATTGCGGCCCGAGGCTCGGAAGGAACGTCCTTGTAATAACCATCATCCCATTTTGCTCGCACCTCTCTGCTCAAATATTTCAATCGTGGGTCATTCGCGAGCAACGGATCGTCGATCTGCGCTCGCAGCAACGTGAGGGTGGGACATTGCCAGGTTCTATTTTTCACGAACAGCGCAAACAAGGACTGCTCGGTGGCCTCGTCAAAAGTTTCAACGACGCGCATGTTAAGGCGAATGATACTTTTCCCTGAATCTATCTTTTGCGCCATTGTCGCGCCCGGCGCGCGGAATAACGCTTCTTGCCGCTGCATCTCAGAATCGATCGACTTTTCTTCTTTTGAGCAGCCGTCAGCCACGCGTGTCAGATGCTCGATGCTTTTCTGGCCAGCGTCGGATGCTTCTGCAGCGGTCACCGATTCCGGAACATGCCCTTCAAATGGAATACCACACTTGTTGGCCTCGTCGGCGATAGCGAAGTAGGCGTTGCGGGATAACCTGCTATAGACCTTGATGAAGTCTGCGCCACGCTCTCGCTGTTGTTCCACTACTTCGCGTCCTTGAGCTTCATCGGTTACAACAATGGATTCGGGCCAAACGGGATTTGGACCATCGATGATGGGACTGCCGAGGTAGATGCTCGGCGATGGATCTTCGCGGGAAGCATGCGCAGCGCGCCACGCACGGGCGTCAGGCGGACCCGACATGTCACGGACGCCGACAACTCCGTTAGCCAGAAAAAGAAGGTGGCTCCAGGGAGCGCGGGCGTCTGACGCGCCGTGGACGTGCATATCCCACAAGCCAGGGATGAGAAACTTGCCTGTGCCGTCGATGACTACGGCTCCTCTTGGTACATGTGTCTTCCTCGATGGACCAACTGCAACGATGCGATCGCCATCTGCGATCACCGTCATGTCAAGCTCGGAGCCACGGCCCGTGGCGTCAATAACTGTCACGCGTTTGATCACAAGCGATTGAGACCAGGAGCAGGAGACGAATAAAGTGAGCAGGAGAATCAGATGCAGGCCACAAGCTTCCGAAGCGATCTCCCTTACTTCAATTGTTCTCTGCTGGTACCGCCGGGCAGGCGCCATCGTCGCTTGCAGCGCGTAGAGGCATTTTTGTGGGATTTTCAATCCTGTACCCTTTCAACGACGTGTCGTCTGGCACACCCGCGATCCGACTTACAATCCTGAAGTCTGGTAGCGCAAAACCGACAGCGCCAGCCGGTATTCATATCCGGCCTGCGCGTTTCCGATCTCGGCCTGAGTCTGCTGCAGCTGAGCCTGGCTGAGTTCTACGATCGAACTGAGGCCTAGCCGATATCGTGTCTGGGCAAGATCAAGCGCCTGGTTCGCCTGCGCCAGTAACTGCTCGGTCACGCTAACGCGGTCGAACGCCGTGCTCGCCGCCAGCCAGCTGGTGCGTACGTCTCGGGAGATTCGATTTCGCAGATCGATCAGGCGTTGTCGGGCGGCCTGGGCGCGCAAGTCCGATTCGCGCGACTTAGCGCTGTAGAGGAATCCGTTGAAGACGGGAATCAGCACGTTCACGCCCACGGCGGCGTAGGGCCCATAGACGCGATCATCACGGATCGGAGCGTCTCCAACAGCTCCGAGCGCACTGATCGTGGGATACATCTGGTCATGCTCTGCTTTGTGCAGTTTCTCGGCGGACTCCGACTGGAATTCCAACGCAAGAAGCTCGGGACGCTTGGCAAAAGCGTCGGCAATTAGCGGCTCCACGTCGGCGGGAGGTTGGGCAAGAGGTTCCGTGTCGTTTACAAGCTCGAACGATTCGAGAGTGGCATATCCCAGGATCGCCGAAAGGGCGGCTGCGGAAGCCTTATCGCTGTTCAGCGCGTCCAGGTACAGGAGCTTTGCCTGCGCCAGATTCACGTTGGCAAAGCTCAAGTCCAGGTCTGACTTTAATTTGCTTTTTGTGAGAGCGGAAACCTGATCAGACAGCAACTGGCGCGAGGCGACGGTCTGCTCCGCTACCTGCAGCACGGCGTGCATTGCCAGCGCGTTGTAAAAAGCTTGATCCACGGCCAGCAAAACATCCTGCTTCGTAGCGGCTGCGCTTTGCACGTCCGCGCTTGCCTGAAGACGCGCGCCGGCAACCAGGTTCGTGGTGTGTCCAAAGTCAGTGATGAGTTGGCTGAGCGTAGCTCCCCCGGCGGCTCGCGTGTAAATGATCGAATTGGTCAATCCTCCAGCAGTGATGCGGCTGTTATCGCGTGCGTCGACCGCGGTCAAGTTGGCAGCGGCCTGCGGCCAAAGACTCGATCGCACTTCCCGCGTCACCTGCTCCGAAGCTAAAGCGTTCAGACGGGCGACGGAGATCGCAGGATTGTTCTTCAGCGCAATCGATTCGGCGTCTTTCACACTGAGCTTTATCACGCTCGAAGAAGGCGGGCTCTGGAAGCTGGGTGCTGACTGCGCCAGACTCTGCGTTGCAAGCGCGCCAAGTAGGATTGCCAATCTCCACGTCATGCCGGCTGTTCCTCCTCTCGTCCAATGTTCGTGTCTTCCTCTTTATCTTTATCTCTGCCGTGCACCATGAGATAAACCGCCGGCACGAGGAAAACGGTGACCACCACCGAAACCGCGAGGCCGCCGATCACGGCGCGCGCCAGAGGAGCGTATTGTTCGCTGCCAGTCTCCAGGCCCAGCGCCATCGGCAGCATCCCCAACAAAGTTGCCAGCGAGGTCATGAGAATCGGGCGCAGTCTGATCTTGCACGCCCGCACCAGAGCCTCCTGCAACGAGAAGTCCTCTTTCTGCAACTGGCGTGCGAACTCAACGATCAGGATGCTGTTGGAGACCACGATTCCAGTCATCATGATCACGCCCATGAGGGACATAATGTTGAACGTGCTGTGCGTGAGCCAGAGAATCAGCACTACTCCCGCCAATCCGGGAGGGATCGCGACCAGAATGATCAGCGGATCTTTGAAGGAAGCAAACTGTGCCATCAGAATCAGGTAGACCAGCACGATGGCCAGCACCAACCCGATGGAAAAGCGTTTGAATGATTCCTGCATGCCGACCACCGACCCGAGCACGTCGACCCGCATGTTTTCCGGCAACGAAAGGTGACGCACAATGCTATTCACCTGGCGGCTGATTCCACCCAGGGCCTCGCCCGAGGGCATCACATAGATGTCGATCACGCGCTGAAGTTGATAATGGTCGACTTCTGTCGGCGTATTGATCCGTACTATATCGGCCACGGATTGCAGAGTCGTATAATTCTTCACTTTCGGAGCGCGCAACGGGATTTGTTCGAAATCCTCCATGCTCATGTTCTGGATCTGCTTATCGAAGTACTGCACAGTCAGCATGTAGTTGTTGCCAGTCTTGGGATCGATCCAGTAGCTGGGCTCGATCATGCCGTTGGAGGTCAGCGCAGTGATCACGTTGTCCACCACCGATTTCGGTGTAAGTCCAATCAGGCTGGCGCGTTCTCGATCGATGTTCAGCTGCAAGCCGGGGTAAAGAAGATTTTGCGGAATCAGCACGCTGCCGACGCCCTTACGGCTACGAATCTGATTGGCGATATTCGTCGCAACTGCATAGGCGCCGTTGAGATCGGTCCCTCTGACCTGAACATCGATGGGTGCAGGCAATCCCAGGTTGACCACCGCGTCGACTAATCCACCCGCCTGAAAATAGGTATCGAGTTCCGGCAAGTCTTCGGACAGTTTGCGGCGAACCCGCCCCATATATTCATAGCTGCCGAGCTTGTGGTCTTCCTTCAAACTTACCTGGACGAAGGCTGTGTCCATGGACGAGTTGCTGGTGTAGATGGCGGAGAGATCCGGCGTAATGCCAATATTGGAGACGATCATTCCCAGGTCGTGGGGGGCGATCACCTGGTGAATATCATTCTCGACCTGCGCGATGTATTGATTGGTAACCCTCAGCCGGGAGCCGCTGGGCGCTTTAACGTTGATGACAAACTGGCCCGGATCGGTGCGAGGAAAGTACGCCGTTCCCACGAAGGGAAAGATGCCCGCCAGGACCAGGGCGATGCCGCCAGTGATCCAGGCAACGGTTCTCCCCGGCCGGACCAAAGCACGGGTCACCCAGCGCTCGTAGAAGTCCAAAAGTTTCTGGAATGACTCGTTGAATCGGCCAAGGAACTTCTTAAAAAAAGATCGAGAAGGCGACTTGTTCCCTGACTCGCGTTCGGCACCTTCTTCCACATCGCCGAGGTGAAGGAAATGCGCGCAATAGAGCGGGACCACCGTCATCGCAAACATGTAGGAGGCGAAGATCGACAGCACTACACCCAGAGCGAGATCGATAAAAAGGTAGCGGCTGACACCGTAGAAAAACGTTACGGGGAAGAACACGATCGAGGTAGTAGTTGTTGCCGCCAGAACTGCGAGCGAAACCTCCATCCCTCCTTTTTCCGCTGCCACTTGTGGGGTTTCGCCGATTTCCATATAGCGGAAAATGTTTTCCAGCACCACGACCGAATCGTCGATCAGGCGCGAAAAAGCCAGCGCCAAGCCGCTCAGCAGCATCACGTTGATCGAGCCGCCCGTGGCGCTCATAATCAATAAGCACACCAGAGCGGAAAGAGGAACTGACAGGAGCACAGCGAAAGTGGCTCGTGGACTGCCCAGAAAAACCAGAATCATGATCGCCGTCAACAGCAGTCCGATTCCGCCTTCCTTCATCACATTCTTGATGGCGCTTTTCACGAAGATGGACTGATCGAAGACAACCGCGGTCTTCAGCGATTTCGGAATGTCCAGCAGATTCTTAATCCTCGCCTTGATCCCGTTCACAATCGTGATCGTATTGCTGTCGCCGCCTTGTTTTAGTACTGGGATGTAGACGGACCTCTGTCCGTCGATGCGGACAATGTTGGTTTGAATCGCGCCCGAGTCCCTGGCTTCACCCACATCGGCAACCATCACCGACGCGTTTCCCACAGTCTTCAACGGGATGCGGTTGATTTCTGCGATGTTCGGCAACTGCGCGTTGGCATAGATGTTGTAGTCTCTGGGGCCGATGCGAACGTCGCCGGCGGGAAGAATTAGGTTCGAATCATTGACAGCGTGAACCACGTCCATCAGGCTCAGTTGGTGCGCTTCCAGCTTGAGCGGGTCCACATAAACCATGATCTGGCGATAGCGTCCGCCAAAGGGCTGCGGCACAGAGGCTCCGGAGACGTTTGCAATCTGATTACGAACCTGGAATTGCGCCAGATCTTTCAGCCGCGTCTCGTCCAGGCCTTCGCCTTTCAGGGTGACCAGACAAACTGGAAGGCTCGATGCATCGAACTTGAGTACCACCGGTGGCAACGTACCTGGAGGTAGGCGTCGAAGGTCCGCCATCGCCAGATTCGCGATGTTACTAAGAGCCGCGTTGGCGTCGCTGCCGGGCTTGAAGTAAATCTTGACCAGGCTCACGCCCGTCAACGAGCGGCTTTCAATGTGGTCGATGTTGCTGCCGAGAGTAAAAAAGCGCTCGAACGTATCGGTAATGTCGGCCTCAACTTGTTCCGGCGGCATCCCAGCGTAAAACGTTGCCACCACCACCACCGGAATCTTGATCTGCGGGAAAAGATCCACCGGCATCCGCACCACGCTCGTCACGCCCAACACGGTGATCACGAGACAAATCATGATCACGAAGAACGGGTTCTTGAGAGCGAATCTGGGCATTACTTTCGCTCTCCCGCCTGACCTTCGCTCACGCCTGCGGGCGCTGACTCCACCTTGGGCTTTACCACTTCGCCGACCTGGTAGTCGGACTGGCCGGCGCTAATCACTTGCTCCTTTTCCGAAAGGCCGCGAAGAATCTCTACAGTGTTGGAAGACTGCTTTCCTATTTCAACGGGACGCTTCTCCACGCGATCCTGGTGGTCTACAACCAGCACGTAATGCTTGTCTCCTTCTTCAACCACGGCCTGGATGGGAAGCATGAGCGCGTCCTTCTCCGCTTGCAACGCAAGCTTAACCTCGGCGTACATGCCTTCTGTCAAAGCGTCTTGGGGGTTCTGTACGTCGATCTCGGTGTGCATGGTCCGAGTCTCGTCATTGAGAGCGTCTGCGAAACGAGCCACGCGGCCCTGGAAGTCTTGATTTAGAGCTGAAACATGCACTTGCACCAAGCTGCCCAAGTGCAACTGCGATACGGCTGATTCCGGGACCGGGATCACCAGCCTCAACCGGGACCACTCCGCCAGCTGCACCACCGGCATCGATTGAGTTTCAGATGCGGTTCCGGCCTGGATCAGAGCGCCCGTATCGGCGTACCGTTTGGTGACTACACCTGCGAAGGGAGCCGTGATGTGCGAATAAGCCTGCAACGCCGACAAACGATCAAGCGTAGCTTGTGCCATCCCAAGCTGATTCTGCGACTCAGCCAAAGCCGCGCGAGCGCTGTTGGTCTGCGCGTCCGTCTCTTTGTCTTTCGCCAGTGAGTCATCCAGTTCCTGCTCGGCGATCAATCCCGGACGCGCCTCTGACGCCTGCTTCAATCGCGTATAGGCCGCGTGATAAGCCTGGTGCATCGACTGCGCGCGCTCGATTTCGCTTTGCGCACGACGAATCGCGTCTTGACTGCGACGGATGTCCGCTTGCGCTCCCATCACCTGCGCATTCAGCTCCGGAACTTCCAAAATCGCCAGCACTTGCCCCGCTTTGACCTTGTCCCCCACATCCACGAAGATTTGGCGGATATAGCCCGCTACCTTGGCGTGAACGTCGACCTCTTGGAACGGCCGAAACTCGCCGGAAAGAGTAATGACGCTTTCGATTGGACCATGCACCGCCAACACGACCGGCGCCAGACGTTGCGCCGGTTCCTCGAGTTTTCTCGCATTTGCGTCACCCAGCGAATGGACGAGCAACGTAACCCCGATAACCACGGAGAGCGCTGCAACTACGCCGACCAAGATGTGTCTTCGTTGCAGTGTCATTTTTTTCATTCTAGAGCGGCACACCCACGAGTTGTGAAGAAATCCCGCCCCACGAAAAAGTTAAACGGGAGGTCAGGCACCCACGCTACGGTAAGTGGTAGCGGAACCGACGACTAGCTGATGACTAGCCATGGAGAACGAAAGGGACTGTCAGCAGGCGGGAGGTGGTCGATTGTAGAGATTCTCTTCGAGAAGAAGGGTTGGAAGAGGAGGGCCAGCGGGCGCCACACGCGGATAAAACGTGGGAGCCTGTGCTACCGCGAGTGTCGCTACCGGGGCAACCCAACCAATCGCATCGCGATCCATATGCTGCCGCATAGTTCGAAGCGAGCTGGACTGGACGGTTGCAGAGGCAGAAGTTGTGTCGCCGAAAGTACGCGTAGCCAGCCCCAGGACAAGCGAACACATGACAACGCCGACCAGCGCCCAGCGCCACCACGGCACCGGACAAAGCCAAGAGTCTCCAGTTTCAGCTTTTCCCACAGCTACCTCAAGGTTAATCATACACACGGCGTGCCCAGAAGCAAGGTGATTGTCATCAATCGAACGGATGCGATTCCTTGATCGGCACCGAAGCCGTACTAGCGGCTCGCCAGTACAGATGCGCCAGGAAATATTCAGGTTGTTTTATTCCCTACGGACAGGATTGACCCAAAGCAGTTGACCCTTGGGATTACCACCGACGAACACGGTTGTCTCTACATACCCGCTCGGCAAGTGATAGATCGCCAATGCACTCAGCGACAAATGAGATCATTGCAAGTCGCAATCGGTCAGCTATCCCGACGAACGACCCCAACCACCGCGAACACGGGCAAGGCTCTACAGGCCGCCGTCTCATCCGACGGCAAATATGTTTTGAACGTGCAGAACGATAATGGCCTGCAGAGCTTGTGGCTGCGCAACGTGCCGACGGGCAGCGATACTCAAATCGTCCCTCCGGCAGCGGCGGTCTATCGCACCCTGATTTCTCGCCGGAAGGTTGCAAACAACTTGCCGAAGACGCCGTCTATAGGAGAGGACGTCCAGCTTCACGGGCCGAGTCCTCGCTACGGGCGGAAAGGGTGGTAACGCGTCATGAACTGGTTGCGAATGGATTCGCTGCAACGACTCTTACAGAATCTGCGCTCTTGGTTCCGCTGGCTCCTGGCCCCAGATATTCTGGCCCAGGACACGCGTTACGCATTCCGTACCTTCCGGCGGAACCCCGGCTTCGCCTTGGTCGCAGTCCTGATTCTCGCCCTGGGCATCGGCGCCAACGTCGCCGTCTTTAGTGTGGTGAATACCATCCTGCTGCGTCCGCTGCCGTTTCACGATCCGCAACAACTGGCGTGGTTCGCGGGGAACAACGGCTCCGGCGGCCTGTCCGACACGACCTATCAGATTCCCGCGTACGAGGCCTACCAGCGCAGCAACCGATCCTTTCAGGAGCTGACCGCTTTCGTACCGTATTACTCCCTCTCCGAAACCAAACTGATTGGTCGGGGCGAACCTAAACCCGTTTCTTTCGTGTGGGTGGCTGGCAATTTTTTTCAGACTCTGGGTATCCAGCCCGCGCTAGGGCGGTTGTTTACTGCCGACGAGTCCGTTAAAGGGGGAAGGCCGGCTGTCCTGTTGAGCTATCCCTTCTGGCAACGCCAGTTTGGCGCGAACCCGCAGATTGTCGGTCAATCCATTCGCCTCGACCAGGACCTTGTGACGGTAGTCGGCGTGCTTCCCGCCACATTCGATTTCGGCGCTGTGTTCGCACCAGGTTCGAAGATGGACTTTTTCCGGCCCTTCTCCATGGAAGACTTTCGCACCTGGGGGCACATGGTATCTGTGGTGGGCCGCCTCAAGCCGGGAGTCACCGTAGAGCAGGCGCAGGCCGAGTGCAACGTCCTGTTTCCGCAGCTCAAAGGGGATGGCCATCCTTACTGGGACACGGACGCGCTCACGACACTTTCAACTCTGAAGGACTACGTCAACGGCAAACTGCGCAGGTCGCTGATCGTGCTTTGGTGTGCCGTTGGTCTCATTCTTCTCATCGTCTGCGTGAATCTTTCGAACCTGTTGCTGGCGCGCGCCGCCACGCGCAGTAAAGAATTTGCCATGCGCACCGCGCTCGGTGCCGGACGAGCGCGGCTGATCCGCCAGCTCCTCACCGAGAGCCTCATGCTTTCAAGCATCGGTGCCGTGCTTGGCCTGGCATTCGCCTATGCTACGACCTCCTATTTGGCTCACCAGGGGTCGATAGCCCTGCCATTACTCAGCAGCGTGAGAGTCGATGCTGCCGCTCTAGGTTGGACGGTGTTCATCACAGGCCTTGCCGCTGCTTTATTTGGCATCGCTCCGGGACTGAAAGTTTCGAGAAGCAACCTGCAGGAATCTCTCAAAGATGCTGGCCCGGCAATGAGTGAGGGCAGAAAGCACGAACGGGTGCGCGCGACGCTCGTCATCTCCGAGGTCGCGTTGGCATGCGTGCTACTCATCGGCGCCGGCTTGCTGCTCCGAAGTTTTCTCCGCGTTCTCGACGTGGATCTCGGATTTCAGCCCGACCATGCCGCCGCCATCAAAATCGACTACGACGACGGTGGCGATCCAACCCGCCGCGGCGTCATTCTTCAGGAAATTTTGCGGCGGGTAAGCGCCCTTCCCGGCATCGAAGCCGCCGGGGTTGCCGACATGCTTCCGCTGGATCGCAATCGCAGCTGGGGCTTGGCGGCAAAGGGTATCGTCGAGTCCAAGGAGAAGAACTACGATGCTTTCGTCTACATCGTGACGCCCGGCTACCTCAACGCCATGGGCATGCACCTCCGCGAGGGACGCGACTTCAGCTGGCAAGACACCAGCAAGAGCGAGCCCGTCATCATCATCAACCAGGCTGCGGCGCGCCGCGAGTGGCCGGGCGAGAATCCGGTGGGACGGTTGGCACAGGGCATTGGCAACGGCTACACCCGCGTCGTGGGCGTGATTGCGGATGTCCGCGAAAGCAGCCTGGAGGACGGCTCCAGTCCCGAAGTCTACGTTCCCACGACCCAGGCCCAACCAGAGGGAGCGGAGTTAGTCGTGCGCACCAAACTTCCCCCGGGTGCCTTGGCTTCCAGCGTGATGAACACACTGCGTGCACTCAATCCCGGCCAGCCCGCTACCGAATTCCGCCCCATCCAGCAACTTGTTGATCGCTCTGTCTCGCCGCGCCGCTTCTTCGTTTTGCTGGTCGCCGCCTTCGCCGTGCTGGGGATGGTTCTGGCATCTCTGGGCATCTATGGAGTCATCTCGTACTCGGTGACCCGCCAGACTCAGGAGATCGGTATCCGCATGGCCCTGGGCGCAACTGCGGTGCGCGTGCAGGCCAGTATTATCGCCAGAACCTTGCGGCTCGCGCTCCTCGGGATTGCGATTGGAACCGTGGCGTCATTTGCAGTAGCCCGAGGGATTGCCTCACTGTTGTTCGGAACCGAGCCTACCGATCCAGCGACCTTCGCGGGAATGATCTTGCTTCTCACCACCGTGGCTTTTTTTGCCGGATACATTCCGGCGCGCCGAGCCTCCCGCATCAACCCCATGACCGCCCTTCGAGGTAATTGAGGAGCAGTTTTCCACCCGACCGGGAATTCTGGCAGGCCACGCGGCATTCTTCTGCGCCTGAAGTAAGTGCTGGGAACTAAGCTGCGGTCAGTGGAGGATGTTCCTCTCGAATCACGGGCAAGTCGGAAGTTAGACCCGTGACCGAGTCTCAACGACGCTGGCCCGAAGGCGCCTTCGAGAAGATCTCCCTGACGCCCGTTTCTGGACAACTTCCGCTCAGCCGACCATGCTGGAGTGATCGCACGGTGATTCGAATCAAAATGCCGACTGCGGTCCACGTTGCGAGTTGTGCCAAGTGAGGGGTGCGCCTTTCCTCGGGTGCTAAACTTACCAGTCTATTTGCATCTCCTTTCGGAGAGAGAAGCGTGAGCGATCTCGCACCCAAGTCAAGTCCGGACGACGCGGGCGCCGGCGCCAGTCCCGATCCTAAGGACGCCTCCGACCCAATGCCTGCTCCCGTGGAATCTCCCGCGCCCGACTTGGGTTCGATTGGGCCCTATCGCCTGATCAGGAAATTGGGAGAAGGTGGGATGGGAGAGGTGTGGCTGGCGGCACAGTCCGCTCCCGTCAAACGGCAGGTTGCGCTAAAGATCATCAAAGCGGGCCGCTATGACAAGTCCGCATTAATACGCTTCGATCTGGAGCGGCAGGCGCTGGCCATGATGGATCACCCCGTCATCGCCAAGGTTTTCGACGCCGGTTCAACGGCCGAAGGCCAGCCGTACTTCGCCATGGAGTATGTGGTGGGGCTGCCCATCACCGAATATTGCGACGAAAAACGCCTCTCGCCCAGCGCGCGCCTGCTTATTTTCATAATGGTGTGTGAAGGAGTGCAGCACGCGCATCAGAAAGCGATTATCCATCGCGACCTGAAACCTACCAATATCCTGGTGGCGGAAGTGGATGGCAGGCCGGTGCCGCGCATTATCGACTTCGGACTGGCCAAAGCGATCTTTCCGCAACCGCAGGGCGGCGGGATGCTGGTGACGCGTGCGGGAGGATTGGTGGGCACGCCGGGATACATGAGCCCGGAGCAGATGGATCCCCGCACGTCCGATGTAGACACGCGAAGCGACGTCTATTCGCTCGGCGTGGTTGACCTGACCGATCTTTTGTACCAAGTGGAATGTTAGTGTAACGCCTCTTTTGACCTTTGTCCGTAGTCGTCGTCGGGGGCGTGGAGATGTGGGAAACGCGAAGCGTTTTCCACATCTCCATGCTCCGGTTTTGGAATGATGGTTTGTGGTGCTGGTGGCCGGTAGCCCAGCGCTGAGTGCGGACGCTCCGTGTTGTATTCCACCCGCCATCTTTCCGTCAGAATCTGTGCCTCCTTCAGCGAGTAAAAGATCTCGCCGTTCAAGAACTCATCTCTCAGCTTCCCGTTGAAGCTCTCACAGTACCCATTCTCCCATGGGCTCCCAGGCTCGATATACAACGTCCTCGTGCCCAGCTTGCCCAGCCACTTCCGCAACTCCTCGGCAATGAACTCCGGCCCATTGTCCGAACGAATATGCTCCGGAATCCCTCGCACCAGCATCACATCTGCCAAGGTTTCGATCACCTGCGAACTTCCCAAGCGCCGCGCCGTCCGCAACGCCAAACACTCGCGCGTATACTCGTCGATCACCACCAGGATGCGCAACGCTCGTCCATCGTGTGTCATTGCTTTCACAAAATCGTAGCTCCACACGTGGTTCGCCCGCTCCGGACGCAGTCGCACGCACGAACCATCTCCCAGCCACAACCGCCCCCGCGCCCGCTGTTTCTGCGGTACCTTCAGCCCTTCGCGTCGCCAGATCCGCTGCACTCGATCCTTCCCCACCGACCACCCCGCACCCCGCAACAGCACCGTGATGCGCCGGTAGCCGTACCGCCCATACTTCGCCGCCAGGGCCAGGATCGCCTGCGTCAGCTCGTCTTCGTCCGCGCGCCGCAGAGGCAGATAGCGTTGTGTCCCGCGCCACTGCCGCACCACGCGGCACGCCCGCCGCTCACTCACCTCGTACTCTTCGCGGGCATGCTCCACAGCGCACCGACGTCGCTCCGGGCTTAGAAGTTTCCCTCCGCAATATCCTTCAGGATCTGCTTATCCAACGCCAGCTCCGCCACCAGCCGTTTCAACTTGCCGTTTTCCTTTTCCAGTTCTTTCAGTCGCTTGGCCTGGTCCATCTTCAATCCCCCGTATTCTTTCCGCCAGCGGTAGAACGTCTGCACCGTGATGGACGCTTCCTTGCAGGCTTGTGGGGTGGTTTTTCCGTTCGCGATGCCGACTTCAATCTGCCGCAGCATCGTCACGATTTGCTCTGGTTTGTACCTCTGGATGGGCATGACCTGCTTTTCCTCCAAGTGGATTCTCTCTCATTCCACCTGGTACAAATTTCGCCGGTCAGGTCACCCACGCGCCGCGAAACAGTGGGCTTTGGGGGGTTGGTGCCGGGAGGGGGAATCGAACCCCCAAGGGCCGAAGCCCGGCGGATTTTGAGTCCGCTGCGTCTGCCAGTTCCGCCATCCCGGCTCTTCTTACACGTGCCTGATTTTACAACCTGTTAATGACTCTGTTCCCTTCTCGTCCAGAATGACGAATGAAAGTGTGTCGGTTTTCACAGATTTCCACGGTTGGTTGGCATTTTGCCCGTGAAGCGCTTTGCCGGCGATTCGCGAGGTAAGAGCCCATTGCCAAGTCATAAGAGAGCACCCGCACGAGATTTTACCACTTGATTAAGAGCTATCGTTTGATTTTCGCGCGAAGCTGACGACTTGTCGTCGTGAGCTTACGGCCGAACGGCGCCAGGAGGCGGGTGGCCCTCGAAAAGCCTTGTAAGAAGCTTAAGGAATCGTCATTGGGCGGCTAAAGGACAGCCACGAATTGAAACTTGAAACGAAAAGTTTGCAATTTCGAGACATTAGCTGGCTGCCCATTAATCAGTGCGAATCGTCGAAAATGAGTTGTCGCGATCCGGCTGGATTACTCAGTAGTGCCCAGTCGGAGAGAAGGCGCGGCCTCTGCCCAATCACGACAGAAGACCGAGCACTGTGCTCACCCATGTCCATGCATTCAATTCGCTTCCACAGTCGGCCAGAAGGAGCAGGGGTTGGAGGAGGCGATTGCCGGCGCACTATTGCTGTATCGCTTGCGGCCACAGATCAGAGACAGCTTTGTCTAGCAGGCTGCGGAAAAACTCGGTTCGAAGCGGTCACATGACAACCGGCCGAATGCTGGCGAGCGAATCCCATGCCCAATGGCATTCTTCAAGCTGGTCCTTTCGGGAAACCGTAACATGTACCGCTACCAACGGCCAAACCAAGTACACATGAACCCAAGAAGTTCCTTGCTCGTCAACCATCGTTGCGGCCGCGGCTTCGCATCCTTCAAGTTTTCGGGGAAGATCGAACGGCTTCCCACGAGCCTCCGCCTTTGTGCGGTCAGAGAGGCGTTGAGTGGCGGAAACTTGAGCGCCCGACTGCCGCGTAAAGCTGCTTAATTGCAGCAGGCAGGTGTCGCCTTTTCTCCAGTAACTGGAAACTCGATCATCATGGTTTTCTAACACGTCTTCCGGCAACAAAAGAGAAACTGACGGGAACGGATTCGCAGCCTTCATACGCACACCGTTGTACATCTAGTTGGCCGAACCGTCTACACGGTAGAACCGCTCGGTTGGATTTTATGCAAGCTGGCGCAGTACCAGAAAACTCTCTTGTTTCCACAACACAACCTGATAAGAAGAAAGTATGCGTGGAAAAGACGAGCAGCAGTTAGACGTGTTCAGCTATGTAAGCCCCGAGCAGCGAGTGCCGCAAGACCACCCGCTGCGCCCTCTTCGTGTCATGACCGATGAGGCATTGCGGGATTTGCAGCCACGATTCAACAAGCTATATGCCAAAACGGGGCGCCCTTCGATTGCGCCGGAGAAGTTGTTGCGAGCGCTTCTGCTGCAAGCGTTGTATTCGGTGCGCAGCGAACGACTGTTGATGGAACAGCTCGACTATAACCTGCTGTTCCGCTGGTTCGTGGGCTTGAACATGGACGATGCCATCTGGGATGTGACCGTGTTCACCAAGAACCGCGAGCGCCTGCTCGATGGGGACATTGCCGAAGCCTTCTTCCAAGCCGTACTGCAGCAGGCGCGCGAGCGGAGTCTGCTCTCGGACGAACACTTCACGGTGGATGGAACGTTGCTGGAAGCGTGGGCGAGCGTGAAGAGTTATCAACGCAAGGATGCGAAGAACGACGTTCCGCCGGACGATCCCGGCAATGCGACGGTGGACTTCCACGGGGAGAAGCGGTCGAATCAGACGCACGCATCGAAGACGGACCCGGATGCGAAGATGGCCCGCAAAGGCAAGGGCAAAGAAGCCAAGCTGAGTTACAACGGGAATCTGCTGGTGGAGAACCGCCACGGGCTGATCGTCAACACCGAGGTGTTCGAGGCCAACGGAACGGCGGAGCGCGATGCGGCGCTGGTGATGCTGGAACAGATTCCGGGCACGAAACAAGTAACGGTGGGCGGCGACAAGGGATATGACACGGCGGATTTCGTGGCCGAGTGCAGAAACTTAAAGGTCACGCCGCACGTGGCCCAGAACCTGGAGCGGTCCGGTGGGAGTGCCATTGATGCTCGTACGACGCACCACGCCGGATATGCCATCAGTCAGAGGAAAAGGAAACGCGTTGAAGAGTGCTTCGGCTGGCTGAAGACGATCGCGCCGTTGCGGAAGGTTCGGCATCGTGGAGTCTTCAAGGTGGGATGGGTCTTCACCTTTGCGGCCGCGGCCTACAACTTAGTCCGTATGAGGAATCTGGGGATGCAAGCAACCTAAGCCGAGGTCGCAGTGTGCTCACAGGCCCGAAAATGAATCCGCGGGACACCAGCGGATGTAGCCAGAACCCTTCCCGAATCACAAAATCACTGAGACTGGAGAAAATCTAAGTCGCAGAGTCCATTTTTCCGCAGCCTGCTAGAATCTCTTCCGAAGAAATTCAAAAACGACATAGCCAATGAGCCCGGCTATCGCGGCAATTTCGAGATTGGCAATAGTAAAGACATCTCCGATTGCCCACACTACGCCCCTCTTCATCCCCATACCTGAACGCTCAAATTCCCCCATCAAGAGATTGGAATAAAACAGGAAGATGATAAATCCCACCTCGATTGCCGCCCTCCAGATATTTTTCTTCATGGCAAGAATCATCCCCTTGGTCGCTTCGATTGATGAGGCACGAGAAGCTCTTGTGCGTAACTTGGCCGAACAAGCGAACAAGCTGCACTGCTGTCTGTTGCAGTTGTGAGAATACCAGCCCTAAATAGCAAAAACTGTTGCACTGCTCACTATTGACCAGTAATGGCCCGTTAGTGACGCCTAAAATTTTGTCTAAGGCCGCTGCTGTAATCAGCAGAAAAGGAAATGCACGAGTCAAATCCAGTTCGCACTGGTGTGCGTTGGAGTGACTTGCACTGTGGAAACGCTGCTCTGAGCGAGCCCTTAGTTTTTAGCGAGTTCAAACCTGAATGGAGATAACAATGTTGAAACGTATTTTGGCCGTAACAATCCTGGTAGCGATTGCAAGTCTAACTGCGGTTGCCTCGGACCGCGATGATGATGTGAACCGTACTGAGAAAGCCGCCCAAGTCTTCAAAGAGATCATGAATACTCCTGATCAAGGCATTCCTTCGAATCTTCTGGAATCGGCGAAGTGTATCGCTATCATCCCAGGGGACAAAAAGTTCGCCTTCGTATTCGGTGGTAGCTACGGCAGGGGAATAGCAACCTGTCGCACCGAGCATGGCTGGAGCGCTCCCATGTTTGTGGCCATCGATGGCGGCAGTGTGGGATATCAGATCGGCGGCTCGTCCACCGACCTCGTGATGCTCTTTATGAACGATCACGCGCTGCAAAGCCTGATGAGCGACAAATTCAAGCTTGGAGCAGACGCTTCCGTGGCGGCCGGCCCCGTCGGCCGGAATGCAACTGCTGCCACTGACCTTAAATTGAACGCGGAGATTCTGTCTTACTCGCGGTCCAAAGGCATTTTTGCGGGAGTGAGCCTGGATGGTGCTGTAATGCAAGCCGATAAAAGTGGTGACAGAGCCATGTATGGCGACGATGTAAACCGCCATGAAATTCTGCACGGCAAAGTTGCCGTACCTGCATCGGCCCGAGCGCTGGTGGAAGAGCTTGGCGGATACGCCCACGTAGCCAAGGCTGAATAACGGCTCCAAGCGATGAAATCGAAGGTGCCGCTGTCTCAACAACAGCGGCGCCTCGGCAACTTCTGTTTATAAATTTTAAAACTTCGTTGAAAAAATGGATTGGAGCCAATATGGCAAAAACTGCAGTGGGTTTGTTTGAAAGCTTAGGATCGGCCGATAAGGTCGTTCGCGACCTCGAGGCCAGCGGCTTCCTTCGGAAGGACGTCCGGATTTTGAAAGAGCCGGTGGAGATGGCAGGGAGCGGAGTCATGAGCACGCCACACACTGATTTTGAAGTGGGATTGACTCGTGATCTCACGGCATTCGGGGTCCTCGTAGCGGACGCGGAAGACTACGTTCAAGGAGTGCGGCGGGGAGGAGTGATGGTCTTCGCTACCGGTTCAGGTGACAAGGCTCAGGCGGCAACTGAGATTATGAACCGCCACGGCGCCGTAGAGGTCGAAAAAATCAGCGCATCGCGGCCGGAACTACCCAGCGCCGACCACGGTGAGGCGCCGCCCGCCCACGATCTTTCCGTCCAAACTGGAAGGTTCCGCTCGCCGGGCTCCGGAGCTCGTTTGTTCGTGTGGTAGCACATTGTTGCTAAACAATATAGACGCGCCGGGAGTCGCAGCGTGCTCGGATAAGACTGTGTCGGTGTGCCTGCAAAATCCCACGAAGACGGAGGTTCGCAATCATGGCCGCAAGACTCGCGACGGTAGACGAACACATTTTGGCCAATGCGGAAGGATCGGATGCGATTCCGGACGGGAGCGTTCGTTCCTCCAGGGCCAAAGAACAACCGCAGTTTGGCGGGATGGAATTCGACTGCGGATACCTCTCGCCGTTCTTTATCACTGACCCCGAACGCATGGAAGTAGCCTTCGAGAACGTCTACATTCTCGTTTACCCGGGCAAGATCAGTTGCAAGAAAGACCTGCTTCCGTTACTTGAGCAGATCACCAAGAATAGCAAGCCGTTGCTCATCATCGCGGAGGATGTTGAAGGCGAAGCTCTGGCTACTCTGGTCGTGAACAAGGTAAGTGGCATCCTGAAAGTTGCAGCGGTCAGCGCCCCGGGGTTGGCTGATCGACGCAAGAGTTGGTTGCAGGACATCGCTCTGCTGACCGGCGGCAAAGCCATAATGGATGAGCTCGACATCCAGCTGAAAAGCATAAAGATCTCCGACCTCGGGCAGGCGAAGAAGGTCATTATCGGGAAGAACCGTACGGTGATTGAGAGCAGGGCTATATATCACCAACTCTGCGGTCTTGTACCGCCGAAGAATTCCGTCGCTGATTCCAGTCAGCCGCCAGCGGGAGTATTCTTCTAACCAACCAACCGCTGTTTGAGGAGGAAACGAATGCAAATCGGAATGATAGGCCTGGGACGAATGGGCTCGAACATGGTGCAACGGCTGATGAAAGCTGGTCACGAGTGCGTAGTGTCGGACACGCATCCGCAAGCCGTGAAAGATGTGGTGGCGAAAGGCGCCAAGTCGTCCGACAGCATTGCGGATTTTGCGAAGAAACTCAGCAAACCGCGCGCTGTGTGGATGATGGTTCCGGCGGCGGTCGTCGATTCGGTCTTGGCTTCACTTACACCTGTGCTGGAACCGGGCGACATCGTTATTGACGGTGGCAACTCCTACTACCACGATGATATTCGCCGCGCGGATGAATTGAAGAGCAAGGGAATCCACTATGTCGATTGCGGAACCAGCGGGGGCGTGTGGGGATCGGAGCGGGGATACTGTCTGATGATCGGCGGGGAGGAAGCGGTTGTGAATCATCTCGATCCGATCTTCAAATCGTTGGCCCCAGGTGTTGGCTCAGCGGCGCGGACGCCGGGGCGGACCGGCGAGCCTTCGACATCAGAGAACGGCTACTTGCGCTGCGGCCCGAACGGCGCGGGTCACTTCGTAAAGATGGTTCACAACGGTATCGAGTACGGCATGATGGCTGCATTTGCCGAGGGGCTGAACATCATTAAGAATGCCAACGTCGGCAAGGCGAAACGTGAAGTGGACGCCGAGACAACCCCGCTGCGCCATCCCGAGCTCTATCAATATGACATGGACATGCCCGAAGTCGCGGAGGTTTGGCGGCGCGGCAGCGTGATCGGTTCCTGGCTGCTGGATCTGACGGCCGCGGCTTTGCGAGAAAATCCTGATCTCTCGAATTTTGCCGGCCGCGTGTCGGATTCCGGAGAGGGACGGTGGACGGTGCAGGCAGCGGTGGACGAGGGCATTCCTGCGCCAGTGATTAGCGCTGCGCTCAGTTCCCGTTTTGCGTCACGTGGCAACGAAGAATATGCTGCCAAACTGCTTTCCGCGATGCGCTACGAATTCGGCGGCCACAAGGAGAAAGCAGCCGGTAAGCCGGAGGCGGCCTGATGGCAGGGTTCCAGTCTGACGCGTTTGTATTTTTCGGCGCTACGGGCGATCTCGCGCACAAACAGATATTTCCCTCGCTGCAGGGACTGATTCGCAATGAAGGTTTCAACCTGCCCATCGTCGGAGTGGCCAAAGCAGGGTGGAATCTCGATCAACTTAAAGCGCGCGCCAAGGACAGCGTCGAAAAACACGGGGGCCTCGACCGGGATGCGTTCAATAAACTGACGGGCCTTCTGCGGTACGTGGACGGCGACTACAACGATCCGAACACTTTCGCCCAACTGCGTAAAGAATTGGGCTCGGCGAAACAACCGCTGCATTACCTGGCGATTCCGCCTAGCTTGTTCGGCACGGTTGCCGAGGGGCTGGCCAAGTCGGGCTGTGCCGAGAATGCGCGCGTCGTGGTGGAGAAGCCCTTCGGACACAATCTGGCGTCGGCACAAGAACTCGACCGAATCCTGCACCGCTATTTCCCTGAAGAACGAATCTTCCGCATCGATCATTTTCTGGGAAAGGAACCGGTACAGAACATTCTCTATACCCGCTTCGCGAATCCAATGTTTGAACCGATCTGGAATCGCAACTACGTGCGAAGCATCCAGATCACGATGGCGGAGAAGTTCGGAGTCGAGGACCGTGGCAAGTTCTACGACGAAGCGGGCACGGTGCGGGATGTGGTTCAAAATCACCTGTTGCAAGTCCTGGCAATCCTGGCCATGGATCCGCCGACCGGGGAGGCTCACGACGCGTGGCGCGATCAAAAGGCCGCATTGCTCAAAGCCTTACGGCCGATTGCTCCGGGGGACGTCGTGCGCGGCCAGTACAACGGTTATCGGTCGGTGCCGGGCGTAAATGCGGCTTCCACAGTCGAGACTTTTATTGCGCTCAAGCTGTTCATTGAAACGTGGCGTTGGACCGGCGTACCCATCTATATACGCGCAGGAAAAATGCTGCCGGTTACCGCGACCGAAGTATTCGTTGAATTCAAACGGCCGCCGATGGAGACCTTTGGCGAGGTCGTGCCCGGCACGTCTGCACATCTGCGCATGCGTATCAGTCCAGACATCGCCATCGGAATGGGGGTGCGGGTGAAGACGCCGGGCGAGCAAATGACCGGCAACGACGTGGAACTCCTACTCACCGAGCAGGCCGCGGACGACAGGCCGCCCTACGAGCGGCTGCTGGGCGACGCCATGCGCGGACTGACCGAGCTTTTTACCCGTCAAGACGTAGTGGAAGCGCAATGGCGTGCGGTCGATCCGATCCTGGGCAACGTTACGCCCGTGCATCCCTATGAGCCGGGGACGTGGGGGCCCGGCGAAGCTGACCATCTCATCGCCGGCGACGCGGCGTGGGTTAATCCCACGGTGCAAGAAGAAAACGAAAAAGAGTTAGAAAAATGAAACAGCGATTGTCGGAAGCGTCTTCATGGCATGCGCTGCAAGCTCACTACGAGAAGGTTAAGTGTGTTTGACCGGAGAAGACCGTCATGACAAAACTCTGCCTATCTGCTCCTCAGAGCTGGAGACCCGTTGCCGGTTTGGCCAAGAGCATGCTGAAGCGGATCCTTCTCCTCGCAGTGCTGTCTTCCGCTTCTCTAGCTCAACAGGACGCCGGCACGATCATCCAACGTTCAGTCGCCGCCAATGAGGCGGACTGGAAGGCTGCACATGAATACGATTACGTCGAACGTGACCGGCAAAAAGGTGGAGGGACCAAGACATCCGAAGAGCTCATGATCTTGGGCTCTCCCTATGAACGGCTGGTGACCGTGAACGGCAAGCCGCTGTCCCCAGAACAGCAGGCACGCGAACAACAAGAGCTCGAAACAATCTTGGTTGAACGCCGCAAAGAATCTCGGCAGCAGCGCAGCGAGCGAATCGCGAAATACGAAAAAGAGCGCGAAAGCGATCACCTGCTGATGGAGCAATTGACAAAAGCCCTCGACTTCAAGCTGGTGGGAGAACAAAAAATGGGGCCGTATGCGGTTTATGTGCTCAACGCGACACCTCGTCCCGGGTATGAGCCTCCCAACAACGAGGCCAAGGTGTTGACGGGCATGGAAGGAAAACTCTGGATCGACGAAAAGACTTTCCAATGGGTAAAGGTCGAGGCCACGGTCATACGACCGGTTTCGATCGAAGGTTTTCTGGCTGAAGTCGAACCGGGCACACACTTCGAACTCGAGAAGGCGCCTGTGACGGACAGTGTTTGGCTTCCACAGCATTTTGCGATGAAATCGCAGGCAAAAGTTCTATTCTTTTTCACACGGAAATCGCAAGCCGACGAAACTTACAGCGGCTATCACAAACCTGCGCCAGTTAAAACAGTCGCCGCTGTACCATGAGCTACCCGCCAAGTCCTGACGCAGCGCGCGCCCATGGCAAATCCTGCTGGAGTGTTCCATTCTGACCAGACAGGCATTCCTGGATTACTCAATACTTTGTAAATCACAGCCGGAGCATTGCAGAGGTCTGTGAACACACAGGAGGATTTATGTCTCGATTGCGGATGTTGCAAATTTTGATCGCTACGATGTTTCTGAGCGCCGGATTAGCCGTTGTGCCTGTCATGGCCGCGGGCACAACCCACACCTTTACCGGAAAAGTCAGCGACGCCATGTGCGGCGCCAAGCACACCGAGGGGCTTGCCCCCGCAGCCTGCGTTCGTGCCTGCGTGCAAAAGGGCGCCAAGTATGCCTTGGTTGTCGGCGACAAGGTCTACACCCTTGACACTTCGGATCAAGCGACTCTAGCCACTCTCAACAAGCTGGCTTGGGAGCAGGCTAAAGTCACAGGCACGGCCGATGGGACCACCATTTCGGTGAAGACGGTCACTGCTGCCGAGTAGGTCGTGGACGGAGGCGCTGAGGGCAAGGTTTCTCGTGCTCACGTGCGGAGGCGGCTCTGATGACAACTGATCTGGATACAACGGCAGCTGAAGAACGCAGGTCCATGTGGTTGGGGATCGGGAAGCTCCTGTTTATAGTTGTCTTGGCACTCCTCTTTTTTCTACTTGCCCACAGCATGGTGCGTCACCGCTTCTTTAGAGGAGGCTGGCGCAACCAGCATGGTTCCATCTCGCCCTGAAAGACTCGCGGGTCCTTCGATAATGGGACGAGCGGATGATTGCCGACCTGTTTCTGGCCATCGTCCGCGCTGAGATTATGGCGCCGCAAACCAAAAGGAAATCGGCATGGCCTGACGCGATCTCCATAACGAATTATGGCTGCAATTGTCGAAGTCGCATCATCGAATTCTCCACCAAAGCCGGTTCAGACTACATCCTCGACCGGACTCACGAGCGATGAAGCACGGAGCCGTCTTCAAAAAGACGGGCCCAATGCCACGCCCGATGTGTCCGCCCATCCAATTCGAAACGCGTTGGCCAAGTTCTGGGCGCCTGTCCCTTGGTTGCTCGAAGCGTCAATTGTGCTTCAGGTCGTGCTTCATAAATATGCCGAAGCAGCGGTGATTGCGGGCCTGCTGATCTTCAATGCTGTACTAGCCTATTTTCAGGAGGGTCGCGCACAAGCTACCTTAAAGGCTTTGAACTCGCGTCTCGCCTTGAATGCTTCGGTTGAGCGCGATGGGGCCTGGAAGACAGTGCCGGCCGCAGAGTTAGTGCGTGGCGATCTCGTGAAATTGTCGCTCGGCGGTGTCGTGCCCGCAGATGTGCACCTGATCGACGGATCCATCCTGCTCGATCAATCCATGCTTACCGGAGAATCTCTGCCCATTGAGGCCGGTCCGGGCGTTGATACCTATGCGGGAACATTGGTGCGGCGCGGTGAAGCAACCGCAGAAGTTACCGCCACTGGCATTCATACCAAATTTGGTCGTACGGCAGAACTCGTGCGCACTGCGCACGCCGCAAGTTCGCAGCAGAAGGCTGTGCTGCGCATCGTGCGTAATCTGGCTATTTTCAACGGCGTCGTCATCCTTATTATCGGAGCGTATGCCTATTTTCACGCGATGCCGTGGAGCGAGATTATCCCGCTCTTGCTCACGTCGGTTCTCGCTGCAATACCCGTGGCATTGCCGGCAACATTCACGCTGGCGGCGGCACTTGGAGCGCGATCTCTGGCGAAGCTCGGCGTGTTGCCGACGCGGCTATCGGCTGTGGATGAGGCTGCGACAATTGATGTCTTGTGCTCGGACAAAACGGGAACGCTCACCCGCAATGAGCTTTCGGTCACCAGCGTTAAGCCGATGCCAGGCTTTGACGAAGCCCACGTTCTCGGCATGGCAGCCCTCGCAAGTTCTGACGGCGGAGATGACGCTGTGGATGCCGCGATCCGCTCTGCCTCCACCCAAAAGCCCGCACCGGATCTTCCAAAGCTAATCACATTTGTGCCATTCGATCCCGCCAAGAAAACTTCAGAAGCAACGGCAACCGATGCAAAGGGTGGCGTAGAGCGCGTCGTGAAGGGAGCCTTCACGGTCGTCGCGAGCCTCACCGCGCCTTCACCAAATGCAGCCGGTTTAGCCGACGGACTTGAGAAGCAAGGGTTCCGGGTCCTGGCAGTAGCTGCGGGCACCGCAACAGCTTTGAAGCTTTTAGGCTTAATCGCACTCAGTGACCCGCCCCGTAAGGACTCGATCTCTCTGATCTCGGAGCTCAAGGCCTTGGGCGTGCGCACGGTCATGGTGACGGGTGATGCTCCGGCTACGGCGGCAATCGTTGCTCACGCGGTTGGATTGGATGGGGCTGTATGCCCGCCCGGAGCAATCCCCGAAGGCGTAAAGCCTGAGGATTTTGCGGTATTTGCAAGTATTCTTCCCGAAGGAAAATTTGATCTCGTCAAGGCCTTCCAGAAGAACGGGCATACTGTTGGAATGTGCGGCGATGGCGCCAACGACGCACCGGCGCTTCGTCAAGCACAGATGGGCATTGCCGTATCGACCGCAACCGACGTCGCCAAATCGGCAGCTGGTATTGTGCTGACGGAGGCCGGGCTAGGCGGCATCGTCGCCGCCGTCAAAGAAGGAAGGATCACCTTTCAGCGCATTCTTACCTACACGCTGAACTCCGTGCTCAAGAAGATTGTGCAGGTGCTTTTGCTGGCGATTGGCCTGGTCATGACCGGACACGCGGTTTTGACTCCCATGCTGATGGTCATTGTGATGATCACTGGGGACTTCCTGGCCATGGCGTTGACCACTGACAGAGTGCGGCCATCGCCGATGCCAAATTCCTGGCAAGTCGGCAGGATCACGATGGCCGGAGTCACTCTGGGAGCCTGCTTTTTAGCGTTCTGTGTAGCTGTCCTCGCGGTCGGCAAGTTCGAAATGCAATTCGGAATCGAAGCCCTTAGAACGCTTTCTGTCGTTGCCATCGTATACGGCGGCCAAGCCACCATCTATGCCCTGCGAGGGCGTCGCCAACTCTGGGGGCTGCGCCCAACGGTCTGGCTCGTGGCATCCTCCGTTGCCGACATTCTCATTATCTCGACCTTGGCTATTCGCGGAATTGCGATGGCACCACTGCCCGTTTCCGTCCTGGCGTGTGAGTTTGGAGCGGCCATCATTTTCGGATTGATCTTAGACGGAGTGAAGATACCTGTCTTTGCAAAGCTGGGGATTTCGTGATCACAGACGGATTGTTGTCAAACACTTCTTAATTAGCTATGCAAGCATCTCGAATTCACAAATCCATCCGCGTCACACTTTCGTTTCCGGCGAGTCGGCGACCCCTTCTGTCGGCAACACATCTGGCATGTCGAGACGTGCAACACCGATCCGGTAGTCGGCCATACCGTAGTAAACGTCATAGCGGTTTGGTAAGCCGAGATCGTCCCGCCGGTCGACGCCGGTCGGGAATACGACGTGGGCGACGGTCCCGCTGCATTCCTGCGGCAGTGTTGGCGTCAGCACCGCCTCGACCGAGCGATAGCGGATGACTTGCGGGTGCTCTTTCGAGAGCACCATCACGCCTGCCGAATAACGGAGTTGGTGTCCGCCGTTGCCGGTATTTTCAATTTCGCTGACACCGTGGTAAACGATCAGCCAGCCGTGCCGAGTCAGGATTGGCGGAGTGCCACCGCCGATCTTGAGACGCTCCCAAGGTGACACCGGAGTCGCCAGCCGATGATGCGACATGAACCGACCGAGGCGATTTGATTCGCGCGACTCCAGGGACATTACGCAGTAGGAAATCCAGATGCTTTCCCGATCCAGATCAACCTTACGAGCCGCGGGATGGCGAACGAGTTCCTCCGGTCGAGTGCCGGAAAAAAGCGGCCGGTGCAGAATGGCCAGCTCCGGGTGTCCGGATGGATTTGGAATCGCAACCGGAAACAGACTGGCGTCTTTGTCATCCACGTCGCCACATTCGACGCCATGGTAAGGACCAAAAGTCGCGAGCCCGAGACGTTTCCAGTGGAACAGGTCCTTCGATAAAGCTAGAGCGATTCGTGGGCCTTCAGGCGAAAAAGCCGTGTAAGTCATCATGTAGCTGTGCAGCGGTTCCACGAAGGTGATGCGAGGATCTTCGCAGCCACCACCGCCGTCGGGCCGCCGCTCATAGTCGGCCTCTGGTTCCAGCGCGATGCCGAGCCGCTCGACGCCTGTCGGATCGCCGGCCTTATTGAACCGCACTCGCGCAATGCCGATACGCGAGTAATTCCCCCGCGCAACCAGCCGCGGGAACAGATAGAGCTCACCGTCCGGCCCACGAGCGGCAGCCGGATTCAGGACCCCTTCGACCTCCTGCGCGTTCCCCGGCTCCGGCTCCATCAACATTCCTAGCCGTCGCAACTTAAGTCCGCTCATCAAATCCATTTCGGCGATTGCCATAACTTCACGCCGCCTTACTACCGCCTGCTAAACAGGCGATGATGGTTTGAATAACCCGCTTGGTCTCATTGGGATCCTTAACCGGGATGCAATCCACTCCCGCTGTTTCGGCAGGGTAGTCATTGCCGCCCACGTACAAGGCGTCGCCGACATAGATCATCTCTTTTATCGAAATACCGAGCAGGTCTCGCAGTTTCCTGATGCCGTAGGCCTTGTCAATGCCAGGCTTGGTAATGTCAACAGATGTCGAGCCCCCGATTCGGACAGAAAACTCAGGGATGAAAGTGTCAAGAATCGCTTTGATCTTCTTCCGCTTGGCGAAATCGGGGTCCCATTTCTCCTTTTCCTCCAAGGGAGCCTGCTGACCTAAGGCAGAAAATGTTATCTGGCTTCCCCGGTCCTCGATTTGCTCGCCCCAGAGCTTTTCGATCTTGAAGTCTGCAACTCCGATCGCCTTCTTGAGGGAATCAAGGATCTCCTCTCTTTGATCTGTAGTGAAATCCTCCGAATAAATCTTTTTCCAGTCTGCCGACTCGTATCGGTAAAACTTTGTCCCGCACGTGGGAAGGAGAGAAAGATTCGCCAGGAGTTTGTCGTGGGGCAGATTCGAAACCAGTTGCTTTTCAAACTGCGGCCAACCGCCGCCGGAAATCACTGCCACTTTGACGATCGCGAGAAGGTCGTGCAGCAGCCCCGACATTTCGGGATCGACGGCCGATTTACTGTCGGCAAGCGTGCCATCCAGATCAAAGACAATCAGCTTTTTCACTATGCCTCCTTCTAAGTTCTCGCGATCTCAATCCGGAATCGAGATTTCCAGCAAGTTCACTGCACCGCGCGGCCGAAAAACACATTTACCGATCACCGCAGGCAAGAGGAATACGTCGCCTCTTCCGACGGCGTAAGTGGCGTTGCCATGCTCAACTTGTCCCTCGCCCTCGACGCACACCAGCACGCGCGGCAAATCCGCCGCGCCGACGTTAAACGGAGACCGTCCGCGCAGTCGCCACAACCAGAAATGTTCACAGTGAAAGAGTCTCTCGCGTTCCACCGGGGTAGTCGATTCCACCACGGGCGCTGCCAGACTGACCGGACCTTCCGCGAAATCAATGCAGGCCATCGCCTTATCGACTTGGAGTGCCCGCGGCTTTCCTGTCTTCGGATCAATATGGTCCCAGTCGTATAGACGAAACGTCACGTCGCTATTCTGCTGAATCTCGAAGACCACAAGGTCGCCGCCCAAAGAGTGAACCGTGCCTGCGCGGAGGAAAATGGCGTCACCGGGCTTCGGAGTCAAACATGCGAGGTGGTCCGCCACTGTCCCGTTCGTGAGCGCCATCCGCAGATCGGCTTCCGTAGTATTCGGCCTCAGGCCCGCGTAGATGCGGCTTTGTGTCCCTGCTTCCAACACAACCCAAGCTTCGGTCTTCGGGGTCTCGCCCGCTGGCAGCAGGTTCGTGTTTGCTTTGGTGGGATGCACCTGGACCGAAAGCATTTCGTGAACGTCGAGGAACTTCAGCAGCAGGGGGAATCGGGGGAAGCGCCCGGCCAGCTTTCCCATTATTTGCTTCGGGAACTGCTGCAGCAATTGACCGATGCTTTGCCCCTTTAGAGGTCCATCAGTGACGCGGCTCTGATGGTCGTCGCGATCACTGAGTAACCACGCTTCTCCGACAGGACCACTGGGCAGGGGTGCGGTGAGCAACCTGGCCAAATGCCGGCCACCCCACAGCCGATACTGATAGATCGGTTCGAATCGAAGAGGATACAGAAGCGCTTGATCTGATGTTCTTTCTCGGTCGTCGACAGTCAGGCTGACGGTGGCGTCGATCATGACTGATCTGAGACTGTCGGCTCGGCAGGAGATGGATCAGTTCTGTGAGTCCGTTCATCATGCAATTTGCCGAGGGTATGCTTGATCAATCTGGCTAACTTATTTGCGGCGCCATCGACGGCCAAGTCCAAAGTCGCAGCTTCGTCGGTGACAGCGATGGGCTGGCGGCCTTCGAGGCGCGCCTCCATCATGCAACGTTTGTTATTCTCGCGGCTCTTGGGGCCGCTCTCGTCGGTCAGGTGGACTTCCACCCGCGTGATGTGATCGCTCATTCGGCTCAGAGCATTCTCCACCACGCCTCTGATTTGATCGGCTAGAGCCTCGTGACCTTCGATTGTGTGGTCTGTATTGACTTGGATTTGCATGCTGATCTCCTGGAGAATTGTTTGATCAATGATGTCTCTTACGCTCATAGATTGCCGCTGCGAAGGTCACGGAACCCGGCTGCCGGCCGGCATTTGCTTCTGGCGGCCAGAAGGCACCATCGACAAGTCGTTGGTTCCGACATAAATACCGATGGCAACGAGCATGACGAGTAGTCCGAACCAGAACTTCCAATCATGATGTGCGCGCCGCCAGTACGGAGTCTGACCATGCCTATGGTGACTCTCGCCGTTCGGATGCAAATGTTCCGTATTGTGCATGGTCATGCTCGTCTCCAAATCAAGTCGAGGGTGGGGTGCCATCCTGTAGGCGAAAATCACGGGCTGCCATTTTCGCAGAATCGACTGTCCCGACCTAGACGCCGCTCAACGAAAGGGCTGCCTTATGTTCCGCGTCCTGCAGCCAATAGGGCGGCCGGCCGTAGTGAGTATGGAGGCGGTCTTCGTATTCACGAGTGATGGGCTCAGACTCACCGAACTCCGGCGCGCTTTTGATGGCATCCCGCCAGAGACCGACGTACACTTTGGATTCTGTCCAACTCACCTTCTGAATCCAACTCGGCGAAACCAGTACCTTCTTGCCCGGCCACCAATTCTTCGTTCGCACCTCAATGTAGCGGATTGCCCAAGTCTCGTCGTCTACCAAGAAGCCTGCCACATGGCCGATCTCACCATCCTCAGCCTCAATGTGATACCCCGTGACCGCTCCAGTACTCCGCAGATGCGAATCCATCGACTCTCTCCGGATTTTTTCCGCCAGCACATCTTTGGGCGTCGCTATTCGGTTCGACAGGCTCGACGGATAGGCTCCCGGGCCCCAAAGGAAAGGCCCGCTCCAGTAGTTGGGATAACCGTAATAACCGAGATATTCGGTCTCGTACTGTCGCGAAACGGGCCGCTGCGTGTCTATGCTGGGGCTGTTCTCCACTTGCTTTTTCGTCAGCGCCACATCCACCCGCTTGCCTTGCCAATCCACGTTCGTCACAGAGAATGGTGAGATCAAAACTTCCCGGTCGCTTAGCCAACCTCCGGTTGCCGCCGTGAGGTAGCGAATCGCCCATGTCTCGTCGTCGAAATATAACTGATCTACAGTTCCAATCTCGCCGTCCGTGGCCCGGATCACAAGACCTTTCACTTGGTTCACATTCGTTAGCATCGTTAGTCCTCCGTGTTTGTCCTCGTCGTCGACCCCCGAACTTAAGTCAGGGGGCGCATTCGGTCTAGCAAGAGTGACCGAGTCACGGTTTCTGAGTCGGAGCTTCCGCACCTTGAATCGGTCCTGTTTTCTGGCTCAACTCTTGAGTGAGCTTGTGAACATTCGTAGAATGTTCGTGCGCCTGTTTGCCGAGCTCGTGAGCAGTGAGGTGATCTTCTTTGCCATGGGTGACAGCCGCCGCCGCGTGCGCGTGGACCGCAAGGTCGTGAAGTTCTGCAGCTCGCTCGTGTGGTCTCTGTGACATGATTCTTCTCCTCGTCACTGTGCGCTTATCGCACGTGTCGTCGCTCAGGCTGGCCCACTTCTCGACATTTAGAGGATGACGCTTTATGCAACACGGTCGTTATCATTCCGATACTCTTCGGGAACGTCGTCCTCCGGCACTTGGCGAGTCGTGACCTCTGAGACATCTGGATCTTTGGCGTTCTCTACACCGTCGACGATCGAGGCTTCAAATGCGTTTCCCTCTTCCACTAATTCCTCGACGCTCTCGGAATCCGCTTCGGCCGGGCGCGACATGCCCTGAATGTCGCCGGACTGCCCGGCCGAGTTCGCTTCACGTTCCTCTTCGTCGCGCTTGTTGTCGCGCCGATTATCTGCAACCATGGTTCTTGCCTCGTTTGAAATGAGCTGCCGCATTTCCGCACTTCTGGGTGTTACGCGGCCACAGGTTCCGCGGTATGCAGTGCGGAGTGGGCAGGATTCGTGCTTGCGATGATCTCCTTCGCCTTGGCCACTTCTGCAGCCGTGCCATGGGCGATCAGGAGAAACTGATCTGTCGTGAGCGCCGTCTGGTACTTCACAATGCTGTCCTTGGGGATGCCTATGCTGAAGAGACCCGCTCCCAAAGCACCCAACGCACCTACCTCCACCGCACCTTCCAGTCCTGCTACGATCCACGCCACCAGCGGTCCAGCCACTAGAATCGGGCCAAGCCCCGGGATCACGAACATCGCGGATCCGAACAAGAGTGCCCAAAAGCCTCCCCAGAACGCACCCACCTTGCCCCAATATTTCATGCGGTCGCCGGTATTGTAGTAGCCGACCACTTGCTCATCTGTGTGATATCCCTTTCCGACGATCGACAACTTGTGCATGTCGACGCCGCCGCGCTGAAGTTCCTTCACCGCTCGATCCGCATCCGTATGAGTGTGATAAATCGCGACAACTGAATTTTCGATAGACATTCGTTAATCTCCTCGGCTACTTGCCGGAATTCTTCAACCCATCAACATAGGTTCCCATTCGCAGTATGACAACGCATACACGCGAAGACTGGTTCCTATTGCTCAGTATCAGTGTTTAGTCCGGTGTTCGATTACACGCCCACGAACTCGGGACGGTAATCCTTCCAAATCCCCGTGGCCGGCGAGATCACACGGACGGGAGCATCTTCAGCATGCTTCGCGGTCCTCGCCCATTGCCAGGCGTGCTGCATTTCGGAGGATTCGAAGTAGTGCGTCTCTGACTGGAGAACAGCGGCTCCGGCAGTAAAAAGCTCCACGACTTCTTCCCAACGGTGGGCTCCAACGACTGCCATACGAGCGATATGACTTGTGTGCTTCTGGAGAAACCGCAAATCATCCCAACGTGTCTTCCATTCGGCTCCGTGCATTTCCGTCAAGTCCACCAGAATGCCGATCGGGTGCTTTTTGTGCTGGGCAATGAAGAACTCAAGCTGGGGCTCGAATGTCTTGAGTTCCTCATCCAATAGCTTTCCGACGACCTTAAAGCCGAATGCGACTCCCCCAGTTTCCTTCAGACGTTCAATCACCGGCACACCTCGCTGTTGCGTTTGAAAGCCGTACTCATTATTCCGAGACATCGGGATCTACGACAAGCGAGCGGAATCGCTAGCCCAGAGAAAAATCCACAATTCCCGGTCAAGTGGAGCGCACACGATGCAGTTGCTAGTCGTCAATTCGCTTCGCGGCCGAGGAAAATAAATATTCCATTCTCACGCGCATACCACGCTCCCTCACATTGCCTGCATCGTCACCTCGCTGCGCATACTGGGCAAATTCCGCGTTGGTGGTGATGCCTTTGTCTTTCAATAGTTGGATGATTCCGCCTATCTGAGCGTCGAGGGTTTCGAGATAAGGCAGCATTTCCTCAAACACTTGTTCGGCAGGGAGCATCTTCTTAAACACAGCAGGGTCCACCTTCATCTCATTCTCCTAGCCACTATTTTCAACGTGCGAGAGCTTGTCTGGTGGCCGGCGACACTGGGTCCCGGGATCTTAATGGGAAATCACATGAAATCACTCCCGATCGAGGAGTCACATCCCACAGCTATGAGACTAGGACTCAGGCATTAGGCTTTCTGGTCAAAATTGAACACCAGACCTAAACGAATAGATGCCGCCAGGAAAGCAGGAGTCGAGTATTCCTTCGGACATAAGCTCTGGCTAGAGTAGCTTTGCGAATTCGGCTTTTGCCGTCTTAAAGATGGAAACGCCGGGGTCAGCATCTTTCCAGAGATCGAGGAACTGTTTGTATTGACTTAGAGCGCGTACACGGGCGGCGTCCGCGACCGCGCCCTTCGCCTTCTTCGATTCCAAGGTATTTGCGCGGGCCAGACCAAGATGAGCTAACGCTCGCGTTGAACAATTCCAAACCATGCCGTCGTGATCAATAATCTTCTGAAATTCGGTGGCGGCGTCTGTGGCTTGTCCTGAAGCCAGATAAGCCTGAGCCTTAATGTAGGTCGGATATAGACACGAAGGGTTATTCGTGAACGAGATCGTCCCGTACTCCATAGGCGACTCAACCGTCTGCAGAACGCGAAGGGCCTGGGCTGGATTTTTTCCATTCAGCGCCAGTTGTGCACGAACAGAAGGCAGCCAAAGTGACTGCATCTGGGTATCGAGCGGATACCGCTTGTCCAAGTCTTCGGCCAAGATTGGGCTCGGCCATTCTCCGAGCCCATGGCGAACGCGAGCGCAGCTTCAACACCCACTCCCTGACTCTCGGGAGCCAATTTGAGTCCATCGGTGGCATCTTGCACGCCTCGCGATGTATCCCCGGAAGCAGCTTCGCGTAAGGCGGCATTCTCCCACCAGATCGCCGCATTTTCCTTGCTGTCAGCAGTGATGGCGGCTTCTGCCGAACGCTTCGTCAGCTCCCGTGCTGCCGTTAATTTGCCTCCATAAGCCTCCGTGTCGGACGGGAGCGAAAGAGCATAGTGCTTCGAATCAGGGTGAGAGGCGAGCCATTGCTGCTGTTCCGCCATGCCTGAGGAATCGCCGCCAAGAAATGCCATCGCATAGAGCGGAAGACGAAACATGTAGCCATCCATGTCGCGCGCCTTCGCGCGGTCAATCGTTGCGCGGGCCTGGTCGAAGCGCTGGAGCGCCAATTGATAACCAGCCAGATTGGAGTAAGCAGGGACTTCGAGGGGGCCAAGCTCCTGCGCCTTGGCAGTCATTTCAGCAGCGGTTTCATATTGTCCCAAGGCGGCATACTCTTTCGCCAAGACTGAAGTACGCGGTCGCGCTTCGCGGGTACGTCTCAATCATCTCGTGGAAAGTTCGCGCCGCCTTGTCATGCTCGCCCGTCACGGTGGAATAGTAGTTCCCAGTAATCAGGAGCTTCGAACGATCGTTGGGGTGTTGCCGCAGTTCGAACGCCTTGGTGTAGTACTGGCTGGCGCGCCCTAGTTGGTTGAGACTGAAGTAATCGTCGCCCACGTCGTAATACGCCATTGCAAAATTGGGGTCAAGTTCAATAGCGTGTTGATCAAGCGCGAGAGCTGCCTGCACTCCTTGTTCGTTGTACGCCTTCAGGGCACTCGCATATGTGCTCAGTGCCTCGAGAGAGGGAGTCGTTGCCTCAGACAACGGCACGTCGAACTTCTGGACCGTTGAGGGCGGCTCTCCGAGTTCAGCGCGCAATTTCTTGGAAGCTCGCCCGATCGTATCGAGGACGTCTGTCTTGCCGGCTGCAGTCATTTCCTCATGAGCTACAGTCTTGCCAGTTTGGCAGTTCACAGCGTTCAGGGCTATGACGTACTGGCTGTCCGCGCTGCCAATCGAACCTGCGACGTACATTTTGCTTCCCGCTCGTTGGCAGAGCTCGCGGGCTAAGCCGGC
The DNA here is from genome assembly GCA_963846245.1 of uncultured Acidobacteriaceae bacterium. Taxonomy (GTDB): domain Bacteria; phylum Acidobacteriota; class Terriglobia; order Terriglobales; family Acidobacteriaceae; genus Sulfotelmatobacter. Next base: position 1,167,209 of record CAWJVI010000004.1, read on the forward strand.
GGTGAGGTTCGCATTGGCCGGCAGACCCATCTGCTTCGATATGGCACTGACCCTGTCACTCGAAAGCATGTTTACGAAGGGCGATTCGGTGAGAGCCACGTTCAGCGCAATCTTCGACGATGACAGAACCCGCTTTTGAGTCCGCTGCGTCTGCCAGTTCCGCCATCCCGGCTCGCTGCCATCTTGCCGGATGCCGGCCATCCAAATCCAACGTCAACCCTCAACGGTAATTTCTCCGTTCGTGACGCAGCCCGATGCTGTGACGATTGCGATTCCGGAAGCAGCAGGCGCCAAAGCCTCAGCCCAGTGAGAGCGCGAATTCACTTTCCTCGTTGGCCGCCGCCCACCGCCTCATATCGAAAGCATCGCACCAGATGGTCGTTCACCATGCCCACCGCCTGCATGAACGCGTAGCAGATCGTGGATCCTACAAACTTAAACCCACGGGCTTTCAAGTCTTTGCTCATCGCGTCCGATTCCGCAGTCTTCGCAGGAACCTGCCTCGGCGACTTCCGTGAATTTACCCGCGGCTCGCCGCCCACAAAGCGCCAAATGTAGCGGTCAAAACTGCCAAACTCCTCAGCCACGCGAATAAACGCTTTCGCATTCCCGACTGCCGAACTAATTTTCAGGCGGTTGCGAACAATACCCGGATCCTTCAGCAGTTTCTGCATTTTGCGGCGATCGTAAGCGGCAACCCGCCGCGGATCAAACTGGTCGAACGCGGCGCGATAGTTTTCTCGCTTCTTGAGAATAGTGTCCCAACTCAGCCCCGCCTGCGCGCTTTCCAGAATGAGGAATTCGAAGAGCGTGCGGTCGTCATGCGCCGGCACGCCCCATTCTTCATCGTGATAGTGAAGCATAAGTTCGCTGCCGCTCGCCCAGTGGCAGCGGACCAACTCCACCGCATTTTTCTTGTCCACAGAAATGACGTCCACAGAATTCTTGTCCCCAGGATTCACGCAGTCACGAGCCCCAGTCTATTCCAGCGACTTCGGGTCTGACTTGTTAATCGGAGACTTCGCATCCAGCAGAGACACCAGATCCTGCGCGCACGCCGGAATTCCGACCTTCCCTTCGCGAATGATTTCTTTGGCGGTCAACTTCCTCCCGTAGAGTTTTTCGTTCGCGTTACCATCGGAACGCAAAGTCGACCCTTCCAAAGAAATCCCCGCAAACAGTCCTTTGTTTCTCGAGTAGGAGAGAATCTCCGCGGACATCACAATGTCGGTCGCACCCTCAGCCGTTCGTCCCTTGGGACCGGCAGCAGCAGATGCATCCGCCCCAAGTTTCACCTTGCTGTAAAGCAGAGATTCCGCGCCCTTGGGATTCATCACCAGCAAAACAAAATCGGTAGCCTGCCCGCCCACCTGGAAACCAATGCTCGCGCCTTCCAGTGCGTAGAGCGCCGGAGCTCCCCATTTTTCCGTGAAGTGCGGGCCGGTGCGGCAAGTCATCACGCCCCGACCATAACTGGCTCCCACGCCGAACGCTCCTTTCTTCACCGAAGGCAGCACTACTACACATTCAGCCTTGTCCAGCAAGTCTTGCGGAATGTCGTCGGGAATATTCAGTACTTCCTTCATCACTACGCCCGCATCTTTTACGCGATCTTCTTCCCGCTGGTCATTTTCGTCGACCGCGAGCGCCGACGCCGCCAGTAACAGAGCCAGCAAACATCCCATCAGCTTCTTCATCCGTTCCCTCCGAAGAGATCTCATAATAAATAGAAAAATAAATATAGACAGCAAGCCGTGAGTCATCATCTTAAACCCGGCAGGCGGCGCAGAAAAAGTTGCGAACGCACGAGTGGTCATCTCTCTATGGCGCACTGCCCGCAAGTGGCAGAATCTGCGGGTGTTTGGCTGGGTGCCTAGCTGGTGTCTGGCTGGCTGTCTTGGAATGACCAAACGTGTACTCCTTTTGTAACTTGGCTTCTGCTCCGCGTACCCCTAAAGTCAGTGAATATCGCCCTGCCGGACGCGGAGTTCGGCACGTGACGTGCACTTATTCATTCGGGAAGGACCGTTTGGAGCCGGATGGCCGCGTTTTGATCGGGCATGAGTGAAAAAATTGGATGCTAAGGGCATGAAGTACACGCATCTCGTCTTTCGGTTGGTGGCGCTTCTCGTGGCCATTTCCGCCGGGGTCACCCGCTCCCAGGCTCAGTCTGCCGGCGACGCAGATACCGACCCTACCGTCGCGCCCAAAGTTTCCTATGTTGCATCCGTATCCGCCGCTACGGACGATGCGCAGACCGGCGTCATCACGCTGCACAAGCGCGTAGATGAAGTGAACCTTCTCTTCATCGCGACCGACAAACACGGCAAGTTTGTGCGCGACCTGGCGCAATCCGACTTTACGATTCTCGATGACCACAAACCACCGCAGGCCATCTTCAACTTTCGCCGCGAAACCGATCTGCCCCTTGATCTCGGCCTGCTGATTGACGTGAGCGGCTCGGTCAACAGCCGCTTCGACTTTGAACAGACCGCTGCCACCAGCTTCCTGCAGCACACGATCCGCGCTGGATTTGACCGCGCGTTCGTCGTCGGCTTCAACAGCCAGAGCCAACTGGTACAGGACTTCACCGACAATGTGCAGTCGCTCTCGGTGGGCGTGCACAAGTTGCACGATGGCGGAGGCACCGCCCTTTACGACGCAATTTATCGCATCAGCAAAGAAAAATTCCTCAAAGACCGTCCCGATCATCCGGTACGCAAAGCGATTGTGCTGGTCAGCGACGGAGAAGATAACCAGAGTGAAGTCACGCGCGCGCAAGCCATCGAGATGGCACAACGCGCCGAAGTAATCATTTACGCGATCTCCACCGACGACAGCGGACTGGTTTTGCGCGGCGACAACGTTCTGGAACAACTTGCCTCAGCTACCGGCGGCCGCGCCTTTTTCCCCTTCAAGATGAAAGATGTGACCCACTCGTTCGCGGCCATTGAAGATGAACTCCGCAGCCAGTACGTCGTCTCCTACAAGCCCGCTGATTTCGAAACCGACGGCCGCTACCGCTCCATCGAAGTCTCCACCCTGAAAAAAGACCTGCAAGTCCGTTCCCGTAAAGGCTACTTCGCCCCGCAAAATTAGCTCGCTTCCGAATTCCTTCGTCCTGCCACTACTCTCTACGTCTGTCATTCCGAAGATCTGTCATCCCGAGCGTAGCGTTGTGATTGGCTTCGCCAATCGCAATGCGCAGTCGAGGGACCTGCTGTTCGCATGCCGCCACCACGAAACCCACCCGCCCGATTTTGTTGTTAGCCCATTCTGTGTTAACGTCCGATGGAATTCCATTCCACGGGAGAGACACATGAGTGGCATCATCTTCCTGGTCATCCTGGTCGTGATCGCCGTTGTACTGATCAGCATGTACAACGGATTGGTCCAGCTGCGGGTGCGCTGCGATTCGGCCTGGTCCGACATCGACGTGCAGCTGAAGCGGCGTCACGACCTGATCCCCAATCTGGTCGAGACCGTCAAAGGCTACGCGACGCACGAAAAGGACACGTTCGAAAACATCGCCAAGTTTCGTTCGCAGGCCATGCAGGCTACCTCGCCCAATGACAAAGCGGCCGCCGAGAACCAGCTAACCGGCGCGCTGAAGAGTTTGTTCGCCGTCGCCGAAAACTACCCGGAACTGAAAGCCTCCGAGCAGTTCACGCAGTTGCAAGGGTCGCTGAGCCAAACGGAAGATTCCATCCAGAACGCGCGCCGTTACTACAACGCCGTGGTGCGCGACCTGAACACGAAAATTCAAGTGTTCCCCACCAACATTCTGGCCGGCATGTTCGGCTTCCAGGCGCGCCAGTTCTTCGAGACCAGCGAAACCGACCGCGAACCAGTAGCCGTGAAGTTCTAAACCGTCAATGCGGAAACCCGAGACCCGAAGCCCGATTGCCGAAGCCCGAAGCCCAATTCGCATGCGTCTCACTCGCATCATCGGCCTGGTCGCCGGAGCGGCCGCGATCATTCTCGCCCTCACCTCTCCGCTCGCCGCCAAGAGTTGGCGCATCACCGATTTTCAGGACACCATCACCGTCAATCCCGACGGCAGCGCCGTGGTCACCGAACACATCACGCTAACCTTCGTCGGTGAGTGGCACGGCATTCATCGTATTTTGCCGATTGAATATCCCGGCCCCAATCACACGAACTACGAACTCTTCATCGACGTCACCAGCGTCACCGACGGCGTCGGCGGCAAACTCAAATACGACGCGTCAACATCCGGCGGAAATCGCGACCTGAAAATTTATCTCCCCGATGCCATCGACGCCACCAGAAGCGTGGAGATCGTCTACAACGTCCGCAACGGCACGCGCTTCTTCGACGCCTACGACGAGTTCTACTGGAACGTGACGGGAAACGACTGGCCCGTTCCCATCGATCACGCTGCCGCCATCGTCACCTTCCCTGGCACCGCAGCCAGTTCGCTCCAGGCGCAGGCCTTCACCGGCGTCTACGGATCAACCGGGCACGATGCCACGGCCACAGTCGAGGGCGCCATCGCCACCTTCGAAACCACCAGCCGCTTGCCCATGCGCGGCGGCATGACCATCGACGTCTACATCCCCAACGGAATTCTCCACCAGCCCAGCGTTCTGACGCGATTGTTCTGGTTCGTCGGCGGCAATCCGATTGTCTTTTTTCCGCTGGTGACTCTCGCCGTGATGTTCCCGCTATGGTGGTTCAAAGGCCGCGATCCCGATCCCGGCATGTCGGTCGCGCCCATGTACGAACCGCCCAAAGGCGTTTCTCCCGCTGAGTGCGGAACGCTGCTCGACGACAAAATCCATCCCCGCGACATTACATCGACCATGGTCGATCTAGCTGTCCGCGGTTACATCAAAATCGAAGAAACGGCGGAGAAAGGCCTCGTCTTCACCCACAAAGACTATGTTTTCCATCTGCTGAAGCCGCGCGAACAATGGACCGACCTCGCCCCGCACGAAAGCGTAATGCTGGAAAATATTTTCGCGGCAGGAAGCGACACTCGTCTCTCCGACCTGAAGAATCGCTTCTACACCGCGGTCCCCATCATCCGCGCAGACATTATGTCGGCGTTGAAAAACAAAGGCATCTACCTGCTCGACCCCGAATCCGCGAACGGATACAGCATCGCCGCCGCGTTCGCAATCCTCGTCCCGTTTGCGCTTTTGCAATACTTCGGCTGGGCCAACTTTTTCAACTCCGCGCTGCTGCTGGTCGTGTGCGTGCCCCTCGCTGTGCTCGTCTGGTGGCTGTTCGCTCGCGTGATGACTGCCAAAACCGTCGCCGGCGCGCGCACCCACATCGCCGTGCTCGGCTTCCAGGAATTCATGAATCGCGTAGACGCCGAGCGCCTCAAAGTGATGCCGCCCACCACGTTCGAAAAATTTCTTCCTTACGCCATGGCTCTCGGCGTGGAGCACCACTGGGCTCAGGCCTTTGCCGGCATCGTGAAAGATCCGCCGAGCTGGTACGTCGGTCCTGGATATATGCCGGGCATGGGTTTTAACCCGATCTTCTTTTCCAGTTCCATGCAGAGCATGACTACCGACATGCACCAGGTCTTCGTCTCCGCCCCGCGCGCAGCCTCCACCGGCTCAGGCTTCGGAGGAGGTGGCAGCGGCTTCGGCGGCGGCGGAGGCTTCTCCGGCGGCGGCTTCGGTGGCGGCGGTGGCGGCGCCTTCTAAAGCTTTCTCACAGTCATCCTCTTCCCCGCTCGTTGTCATTCCGAGCGAAGCGAGGAATCTGCTTTTCACTCGCCACGAGCAGCTCCGCGTCCATCTCCTCGTCACTCACTACTCCATCTCAAAACTCAAGTACATCAGTCCCCCATCGCGCTCCACCTGCAGCACCACCGGATCGCCGGTCTTAAGGTCGCGCACCGCCGCCCGCAGTCCATCCATCGAGTCGATCGAACTAGTATTCAGCGCATGAATCAGATCGCCCGCCTGCAGCCCAGTGTCAGGAAGAATCAAGTCTGCGGCGCGACCCACCACGATCACTCCCGAGGGCAATCGCAACGAGCCTAACTGCCCGCGCAGCTCCGGAGTCAGATCCACTCCGAGAATGCCCAACCGCGCGATCAGGCTATTCTCCGGCTTGACCGCATCGAGCAGTTGATCGATCTGGTCGTGATGCTCGATCGCCGGAACGTAAAGAGTCTTCTTCTCGTCGCCTCGCAAAATTTCCAGCTTCAATACCTGATCGACGCGATGCAGATACAGCGCCGAGGTCAGCGACGGCAAAGTTTCAATGCGCCGATCGTCGGCGAAAAGAACGATGTCCTGGATCTTCAACCCCGCCGCCGCTGCCGGACCGTCTGGCTTCACGTCAACCACTATCACGCCCCAGCGTCGCGGCAGGTGCAGACCGTCGGCCAGCGTGGGCGTAATCTCCTGCGCCACCGCGCCAATCTCCACGCGATGCACGTGCCCATACTTGCGCAGGCTGTGATAAACAAAATCCACGACCCGCGCCGGAATCGAAAATCCGAGTCCCTCGCTGCCGCCGCCCTGCGACAGAATAAAAGTATTGATGCCCACCACCGCGCCGTTCATATCCACGAGCGGCCCGCCGCTGTTTCCCGGATTGATGGGCGCATCGGTCTGAATATAAGTAATCGGCTTCGTGGGATCGGGCTGCCGCGCCAGCGCGCTGATCACACCCATGGTCACCGAATTCTGCAAACCTTCCGGACTGCCAATCGCAAACACCAGCTGCCCCACCCGCGGACGCTGCTGGCTCACCAGCGACAGCGTCGGCAAATCCGTGTCGTCGATCTTCAGCAGCGCCAGGTCGGTTTCCTTGTGCAGGCCGAGCAGCCGCGCCTCGAGGATGCGCCGCTTGCCCTCCGGTACCTGGCCGGAATCGCTCATGGGCAGCGGCAGCGCCACGCGAATCCGCTGCGCGCCTTCCACCACGTGCGCGTTGGTCATAATGTAGCCATTCGCGTCGACAATCACTCCCGAGCCCACCGCATGCTGGCGCACAATCAATGCCGTCTGCGCCCGATCCTCCTCGCGCAGAGGACCATACCCCGTAACCAGAATCTGCACCACCGCCGGTGAAACCCGCGCCGCCAAGCTCTCGAGCGCATCGTTGAGCTGCACCAGCGTTTGGAACGATTGATCCGGGCTCGCCTTCGGCTTCGCCTCCGCAGGCCTGGTGAGAGAAGTTGCACCGGGAGTCGCACCGGGAGTCGAGTCGCCGGGCCTCTGAGCCTGCGCCGAATAAACACCCTGCTGCGCCAACATCCACGAACTTGAGGCCAGCACCAGCGCAGCGATAGGAATAGCGATATGTGCGATAAGACGACGCCGGCTCTTCGCGGCAAATACGATTGAACCGGACGTAGGTATTTTTATCGATCGTATTTTTATCGATCGTATCTTTATCGGGCAAGCCATGAGTAGCTCTCCTGGAAAAAGAAGCTCTCGTAAAACGGTATCACGCGCGATCCGATTGCAGGTTGGGGTGTGTAGGGCGGACACTCCCTTCGACTTCGCTGAGGGCAGGCTCCGTCCGTCGCTCTTGACGTTGCCCTTCCTGTGACCTCTCCGCGGCTTTCGACTTGTTCCTGGCTTCGCCGCGCAATAAAAATGGCGCAAAGCCCATTTGAGGCCTGCGCCTTCCGTTTTCTTCTCTATATTCAGAATATCAAATTGAACAGGGAAATGTGACATGGTTTTGAACTATATATTCCCCACTGAATCAATCACTTACTTAAGAAAACGTCACCTTACCCCCTTGACAACTTTTTCCACAGTTGGCCGTTTTAGTCTTAGCCCAGAAACTTCAAGACGTCGGATGTCACCCCGAACCAGCCGAAGGCGCGGCGAGGACCTTACGTCGGACAGCAGCTTTTCTGCGGCAAACGGGACGAACCACACTGCACGCATCGTGACGGTACCCGCCCGGCGATCGCGCCCCTTCATTCTCACAGTAAGATGCTGGACCAAAATCCCGCCCTGTTTCTCCACTAAACGGAGAAACAAGGACGGGGCATCCGCAAAGGGCCCTGAGGGGGAATCTAGTTGCTACCGTTAACTAATGCGTTATCAGGCTTTTATATGGGTAACATCCGTGATATAACCGCCACTGAGCAGGAGAGCGGGTTTCTGCCCGCCAGGAGCTTGGTTTGACAGCGATGGAGTCGTCCGCTGAACAAGACAGACCAAGTCCGTACAGAGGAGGAACTGTGTCCGAAGAAGCGCGGACCGGGAAAAGGTTTCCCCTGGAATTGCCGATCAAGATTCATCAGGAGACCAGCGGAGACTCGAAGGGAGTTACCGGAAACCTGAGCGCGGCCGGCGTGTTCATTCGCGCCGATGCTTCGTTGAGTATTGGTTCTCCCGTGGAATTTGAGATCACGCTGTCGCCCGAAATGACGGGCGGAACGGAAAACGTCAAGATCCAGTGCAAGGGGCGGGTGGTGCGCGCCGACGAAACTGGAGAAGGCGGAGAAGGCCGCGGCGTGGCCTGCGTGATCGACTCGTATGAGTTCGTCCGGAGCTAAATTTTTGGAGCGCTGATCAACATGCTCAAACTGATTCTGGCGGATAATCAGGCAATTTTTCGGGCGGGCATCGCCAAGGTGCTGGCCGTGGAAGATGAGATGCGCATTGTGGCCCAGGCGCAAACTCCTGAACAGATGTTCATGGCCCTGGACAAGTTCCGGGCCGCGGTTCTGGTGGTGGCGGCGGGATTCCACAATGACTTTGCGGCGATTGTGCAGGCGGCGAACCGCGCCAAAACTCGCGTGGTGGTGCTGGCCGATACTGGCGAGAGCGCGCAACGGCACATGGCGAATGGGGCGCACGGCGTGGTCTACCGCAACGTGACCAGCGCCGCGCTGGTGGATTGTGTCCGCAAAGTGGCGCGCAACGAAACCTGGGTGCAGGACGTGGCCGTGCCCAGCGAGCTCACCGAAAACGATATGGTCGGGTTGCGCGTGCGCGACCGGCTCACGGCGAAAGAGCTGCGGATTGTTGCGCTGATCGTGCAGGGATATAAAAATAAAGAAATCGCTTCGCAGCTGGGAACCACCGAGCAGGTCATCAAGAATTATCTGCGCAACGTGTATGACAAGATCGGCGTGTCGGACCGGCTGGAGCTGGCGCTGTTCACCATCCATCACAGGATTCTGAACGAAGCCGCGGCTGCGACTGCCGCAGGGACCGTGCCGCAACCACCGGCAGGGGTTACGCCGTAAGTCTTGATTTTTTTCGCTCAAGGGCCGCCACGCAGGCGGCCTTTGTTTTTTTCGAGAAGGATCTTTGAGGCCGCATCGCCGCTCGATCGGATAGCATCTATTGATGATGGAATTTCGAACGCTGGGACGCTCCGGTTTGAAAGTGCCTGTGCTGAGTTTTGGCACGGGAACATTTGGTGGAGGTAACGAGTTCTTCCGCGCCTGGGGCGCGACGGACGTTGCCGAGGCCACACGCCTCGTGGATATCTGCATGGAGGCAGGCGTCAACCTCTTTGATACCGCGGACATTTATTCTGACGGCCTCTCCGAAACGGTGCTGGGGAAGGCGGTTGCCGGCCGCCGCGCAGATGTTCTCATCTCTACGAAGGCAACGTTCCGCATGGGGCCGGGGCCGAATGATCTGGGGTCGTCGCGGCATCACCTGATTCGCGCTTGCGAAGCCAGCTTGCGCAGGCTGGGGACGGACTACATCGATATTTACCATCTGCACGGATTTGACGCGCTCACTCCCGTCGAGGAAGTTCTTAGCACGCTGAACAATCTGGTCGTCAGCGGGAAGGTGCGCTACATCGCGTGTTCCAATTTTTCCGGCTGGCATTTGATGAAGTCGCTCGACGTTGCGGACCGGTATGGCTGGGCGCGTTACGTGGGCCATCAGGTTTATTACTCGCTGATTGGCAGAGAGTATGAATGGGAACTGATGCCGCTGGCGGTGGATCAGGGAGTGGGGGCGCTGGTGTGGAGTCCGCTGGGCTGGGGACGCCTGACGGGAAAAATCCGGCGCGGACAGCCGCTGCCTGCGGAAAGCCGACTGCACAAGACTGCCGAGATGGGCCCGCAGGTGGGCGATGAACATTTATTCAAAGTGATCGACGCGCTTCTTGAAGTTGCGAAGGAAACGGGGAAGAGCGTGACGCAAGTGGCGCTCAACTGGCTGGTGCAGCGTCCGTCGATTTCGACCGTGATTTTCGGAGCGCGCAACGAAGAACAGTTGCGGCAAAATCTGGGCGCGGTGGGATGGAATTTGTCCGCCGAGCAAATCGCCAAGCTGGATGCGGCGAGCGACGTGACGCCAGTCTATCCCTATTGGCACCAGCGGCAGTTTCTGGAGCGGAACCCGCTACCAGACTTCGGCCGCTGAAAACCTGCAGGCTAGCCCTGACAGAGAACAAGAATTAAAGAGAGCAAAAGAAGGAAACATGGCACGTGTATTCATCACGGGTTCTTCTGATGGGCTCGGTCGAATGGCCGCACAGCTCCTGGTCGAGCAGGGACATAGCGTAGTTTTGCATGCCCGCAACCAGCAGCGCGGGCAGGAGGCGCTGTCCGCTGTTCCTGGAGCGGAAACAGTGGTCATCGGAGATCTGACAAGCATCACACAGACTCGCAAAGTGGCCGAAGAGGTGAATGCACTCGGCCGCTTCGATGCGGTGATCCACAGCGCGGGAATCGGCTACAGAGAGCCTCGCCGCATCGCGACTGAAGACGGGTTACCGCATCTATTCGCTGTCAACACGCTCGCACCGTACATCCTGACTGCTCTGATTCAGAAGCCGAAGCGACTGGTCTACCTGAGTTCCGGTCTGCATCAAAACGGCGATGCAACTCTGAAAGATCTCGCGTGGGAGCACCGTCCCTGGCAGGGTCAGCAGGCTTACTCCGACACCAAGTTGCACGACGTGCTAATAGCATTTGCTATCGCGCGCCGCTGGCCGGATGTTCTCTCGAACGCCCTCGAGCCCGGTTGGGTGGCGACCAAGATGGGAGGCGCCGGCGCGCCCGATGATCTGGATGCTGGGCACCGCACGCAGGTCTGGCTTGCGGTGAGCGACGACCCCGGGGCGACGGTCACAGGCGAGTACTTCTTTCACCTGAAGCTTCGTACGCCGAAGCCAGCCACACGGGACATCGCCCGGCAGGAGGAACTCCTCGATGCCTGCAAAAGCTTTTCGGGGGTAAGCCTTCCCTACCCGGCGGAGCATAAGGCGCGCGCTTAACTCGGTTCGGCTTACCCTCGCACCTAGATTTTTTCCCCCACCACTTTTGCTTGCGTGAAAAGGTAGAGGTAGTCGGGGCCGCCGGACTTGGAGTCGGTGCCGGACATGTTGAAGCCGCCGAAGGGATGCGCGCCCACCATCGCTCCCGTACATTTGCGGTTGATGTAGAGATTGCCGACGTGGAAATCGCGGACGGCGCGGTCGATTTTGTCGCGTGATTTGGTGTAGACTGCGCCGGTGAGGCCGAACTCGGTGTCGTTGGCGATTTCCATGGCGTGGTCGAAGCCGTGGGCTTTGATCACGGCCAGCACGGGGCCAAAAATTTCTTCCTGCTCGAGTTTCGATTTGGCAGGGATGTCGGCAATTACCGTGGGCTGGATGTAGTAGCCTTCGCCGGCTGCGGTGGCGCGTTCGCCACCGGTGATGACGCGGCCGTCTTTTTTCCCCTGGGCGATATATTCGAGAATCGTCTTCATCGAGCCTTCATTGATGACCGCGCCCATGTTGGCGTTTTCGGCGGGATCGCCGATGGTGATTTTTTCCACGCGCGCTTTGAGCTGCTCGAGGAACTTGTCGTAGACGCGTTCGTCGACAATGGCGCGCGAGCAGGCCGAACATTTTTGTCCTTGAAACCCAAAGGCGGCTTGCGCGACGCCTTCCACGGCGGAATCGATGTCGGCATCGGCGTCGACGATGATGGCGTCTTTGCCACCCATTTCGAGGACCGTGCGCTTGATCCAGAGCTGGCCGGGAGCTTGCGTGGCGGCGGTCTTGTTGATGTGAAGTCCGACTTCGCGAGAGCCGGTGAACGCTACGTAACGCGTTTTCGGATGAGCGACGATGGCATCGCCGAAACTCGCACCTGCGCCGGGACAGAAGTTGACCACACCCTCGGGCATTCCCGCTTCTTCGAGTAATTCGATAAATTTCGCGGCGATGGTGGGCGAATCGCTCGACGGTTTCAGAATCACCGTGTTGCCGCTGACGATGGAAGCCACCGTCATTCCGGCCATGATGGCGCAGGGAAAATTCCACGGCGGAATCACCGCGCCCACGCCGAGAGGCACATAGATGAGGGAATCGCGCTCGCCGGGCAACTGCACCGGAGTTTCCGATTTCGCGAGACGCAATGCTTCGCGCGCGTAGAACTCGAGGAAGTCGATAGTCTCCGAGATATCGGCGTCGGCCTCGGCCCAGTTCTTGCTGACTTCGAAGACCAGCCACGCCATGTAATCCATTTTGCGCTGGCGCATGAGGTCAGCGGTGCGAAACAGGAGGCTGGCGCGGTCTTCGACCTTGGTGCGGCTCCAGGACTCGAAGGCCTGCAACGCGGCGTTCATTGCCGGTTCTACGTGCTCCCTGCCCGCTTTCTGATGGATGCCGACAATCTCGGATGGGCGCGAAGGATTCAGCGACTTGATTTTGTCGGTGGTCTTGACGCGTTTGCCGCCGATGATGAGGTCATACTCGCGGCCCAGTTGTCCACGAACGCGCTCGATGGCGGCGCGCATCTTCCGCGCGTTGTCTTCGTGCCGGAAGTCGTAGAACGGCTCGTTGATGAAGGGGCCTTGATGCGATTGAGAGGATGCGCGCGGCCGGACGGGGAGTTCTAGGGTTGCCATGATTGCACCTCGCGGAGGAATTCAGTCTCGAATAAGTTTGATGGCGAAACACTCTATTTTAACACCGCGGAATAGGCTGACGCGATGCAGGCGTCGAGGGTGCATTTGCCGCGGGTTGACCACAAAGGGCACTAAGGTACACGAAGGAAGGCGGCGGAGCAAACGGTGCCGGTGTTACACTCAGGGGTTTTCTGCGAGAAGAAGGATGTCGGTGGGGCGGATATGGATATCAAACGGGTAGGTGTGATTGGTGCGGGGACCATGGGCAATGGGATTGCCCACGTGTTTGCGCGCAGCGGTTTTGCAGTGATTCTGTGCGATGTGGAACAGCGGTTTCTCGATCGCGGGATTGCGACCATCGCGAAGAATCTTGACCGCGAAGTGGCGAAGAGCAAGATTTCGGCTGACGACAAGGCGGCGACGCTGGCGCGGATTGCGGGTGTGGTCGATCGCAGCGCACTGGCAGACTGCGATTTTATCGTGGAAGCGGCTACGGAGAAGTTTGAGATCAAGGCGGAGATTTTTCGCGATTTAGACCGGGTGACGCGGACAGAAGTGATTTTGGCGTCGAATACTTCTTCGATCTCGATTACCAAGCTCGCGGCGCTTACCAAGCGTCCGGAGAAAGTGATCGGCATGCACTTTTTCAACCCAGTGCCGGTGATGAAACTGGTGGAGGTGATCCGCGGGCTGGCTACTTCACAGGAAACGTTTTCGGAAACTCGTAACCTGTCTCTCAAGCTGGAGAAGTCGCCGGTGGAGGTGAACGACGCGCCGGGATTTGTTTCCAACCGAGTGCTCATGCCGCTGCTGAATGAGGCCATGTTCGCGGTGATGGAGGGCGTGGCCACGGCGGAGGCGGTGGATGAAGTGTTCAAGCTGGGGATGGCGCATCCCATGGGGCCGCTGACGCTGGCGGATTTTATCGGGCTCGACGTTTGCCTGGACATCATGCGGGTGCTGCAGGAGGGGCTGGGCGATCCTAAGTACCGGCCATGTCCGCTGCTGATCAAGATGGTGGATGCTGGGTGGCTGGGGAGGAAGAGTGGGCGGGGGTTTTATCGGTATTGAAGAGAGGAAAGTCAGAAGTCAGATTTCAGATTGCAGCGCTCGAAGGCTGACTGCTGATCACTGAGTGCGGCAGATGACAACTACGGGAAGCCGCGATGCGTGGTTCTATGTGCTGGCCGCGATTTGCGGGATGGGTACGGGATGGGCGGACGTCACGATTGACGACTTGCTGTTTACGGCGTTGCTGGTGCTGGCTTCGTGCATGCTGCTGGGGACGCTGCGTCCGCGGTGGCCATGGCGGTGGGTGGTGGTCGTGGGTGGGATGGTTCCGCTGACGGAGTTTGTTGCTTATCTGGTGCTCACGGTGAAGCCAACGCGGGCGCAGGTCTTCGGGTCGTTTCTGGCGTTTCTGCCGGGGATCGCGGGGGCTTATGGCGGGTCGCTGATGCGCGGGGTGATTGATAATTTGTGGCAGGGGAAGTAGGGATGGGTTGCGCCGGGCTTCGCCCCTTCGGCTTCGCTCAGGGCAGGCTCTGGCTTGGACAGCCGAGGCGGCTGTCTCTACATAGCCGGTGGCGGACATCTGGTTCCGCTCATAGGTATCGGCTAGCTAAAAAGTTACTTCTGAATCCACAGGGGGCGCGCGTATGCTGCGGGTATGGGTGTAAGTGTTTCCATGCTGGCGAGCGGGAGCCGGGGGAATTCGGCGGTGGTGGCGAGCGCCTGCACGAAGATTCTGGTGGATGCCGGAATCTCCTGCCGTGAGACTTGCAAGCGGCTGAAGACGCTGGGAGAAGATCCGCATGAGTTGTCCGCGATCCTGATCACGCATGAACATTCCGATCATGTTTATGGTTTAGCGACGCTGGCCAAGCGGCTGCGCATCCCGGTCTTTATGACGGGGGCAACGCACCAGGCGTGGGCGCGCGCGGTGCGCAATGCCAGCGGAGAAAAGCCGCAACTGGAAAAGCTGGAGTGCTTTGAATCCGGGCATGGGTTTCAGGTGGGCGACATTGCGGTAAAGCCGTTCACGATTCCGCACGATGCGGCCGATCCGGTGGGATTTACGTTTCGCGCCGAGGGCATCAAGATCGGAATTGCCACCGACCTGGGCTATTTGCCGGTGAGCGTGCGCGATCATTTGCGCGGGTGCGATGTGCTGGTGATGGAATCGAATCACGATCTGGAGATGCTGCGGGTGGGGCCTTATCCGTGGTCGGTAAAGCAGCGGGTGATGAGCCGGGTGGGGCATCTCTCAAACGATGCGCTCGCGGATTTCCTGACGAACGACTATGATAATAATGCAGCGTTTGTAGTGCTGGCGCATCTCTCTGAACAGAACAATCATCCGGAAATAGCGCGGAGAGAAGCGGAAAAAGCGCTGGCCAGCCGGGGCGGATTGTTCCAGAACCGGGTACTGCTGGCTTCGCAGACCGAGGCGCTGGCGCCGATACAGTTATAGTCGGGCTTTTGTTTGTTTTTCCCCCATGAGTCAGCAGTGCATTGATCCGATCGTTGGGAAAATTCTGGCGGGCTGGCGGTATGACATCTCCGGCCTGGCGCTGGAAATGCGCGGCGACTACGAGAGCCATTTCGCAGCTTGCGAACACTGCCGCAGCCGGCAACAAATTCACAGAATCATCGATGTCGGACTGATTGCACTGGCTTCGGTCTCGGCCTTTGTGTTTCTGCTGGCGTTTGGAGTGATCCGGCACTTTAAACCGAGCCATGCGTTGTGGCTGGAACTGGCGGCGCTGGCGGGCTTCGCGCTTTCTGCGCTGATCTGGCTGGGCGTGGCAGTAGCTACGCCGGCTCCGGTGACCGTGCTCGATGCAGCCAAGGAGGGTGCGCGGCGGGTGCATGACCGATTGCCGGAGGAAATTCGGCAGCGGCTGCCGGAAGAGATTCGCATCAAGATTACCGGGACGTAGTGTCATGAGGCAGAAGTTTTTTTGTAGGATCGCGTTTCGTGGAATCGCATTCCGCACTGCGGCAGTCTTGTTGCTGGGGATGACGGCGGCGAGCGCGGCGGGGCTTGCGCTGCCAGCCGGGCTTTTTCCCGGGACGCCCTCTTCCGAACCGTCCACCGCAAATCTCGCTTCGCAGCCCGCTCATCCGGCGGGATGTCACGATCACGCACTGCCGGCTTCTCTGCCC
Organism: uncultured Acidobacteriaceae bacterium; assembly: GCA_963846245.1. GTDB lineage: Bacteria > Acidobacteriota > Terriglobia > Terriglobales > Acidobacteriaceae > Sulfotelmatobacter. The sequence continues at coordinate 1,183,204 of CAWJVI010000004.1, forward strand.
CTGCCGGTTGTTCCCGCGACAGTGCCTCCAGCGCCTCGCAGCTACCAGTGCTGCATCACCGGACACCACGTGGCGATTCCGTTGGCTTCGTTCTCGTTCCGGCTGGTGTTGGCGTGCATGGGGGCAGCGGATGCCGGGCAATTTTCTTTTGTGACGACGTTGCATTTTTCCTTTCTGGTTCCGGTCTCACCTTTCGGCAGCCCGCCCGGCAGCTTCTCTCTACGGATCTAGCCTCGGGATTCTCTTCCTCTTTCAGGCTTAAGAGCATTCACCACTAGGGGCACTAAGGGACACGAAGGAAATCCCACGGCTTGTCTGCTTTTGTGGGGCTTCGCGGGAAAGGAGCTCGCTTGCGCAGGGCTATTTTGTGGTTAGTTTATTTCTCCGTGCTGTCGGCGCTGGCGGCTGGGCAGGACTCTTCCATGAGCGGGATGCAGATGGGCAGAATGCAGATGGAACAGCAGCAAGCTTCCACGCTGCCTTCACCCCATGCGGGGTCGGGCACGGCGTGGGAACCGGCGTCGGTGCCGGCGCATGAGTGGATGCTGATGCGCAATGGCTGGGAGCTGATGGCACACGGCGTGATTTTTACCGACTACAACCAGGAGGGCGGACCGCGCGGCGAAGGCAAAGCTGAGTCGGTGAACTGGGAGATGCTGATGGAACAGCACGCGCTGGGTTCGGGAACGATTCTGTTCCGGCAGATGTTTTCCGCCGAGTCGCTGACTTCTCCGCATCCCGGGTTTCCGGAACTTTTTCAGACGGGAGAAACTTATCACGGCGAGCCGCTGGTCGATCACCAGCATCCGCACAATGTGTTTGCGGAGCTTTCGCTGCTTTACACGCTGCCGCTTGGAGAGAAATTTTCGTGGGAGCTTTACGGCGGTCCTTCGGCGGAGCCGGCGCTGGGGCCGGTGACTTATATCCATCGCACTTCGGCGGCGGAATTGCCGATGGCGCCGCTCAGCCATCATTTACAGGATTCGACGCATACCAGCTTCGGCGTGGTGACGACGGGGTTCAGGATCGAGCGTGTGAAGCTGGAGGCGTGCGCCTTCAACGGACGGGAGCCGAATGAGGAGCGCTGGAGCATCCAGCCGGCGGCGCTCGATTCCTGGTCGGGGCGCGTCAGCGTTGCGCCTGGGCGCGACTGGACGGCGCAATACAGCGTTGGACGGCTGGAACATCCGGAGGCGCTGGAGCCCGGCAGCCAGTGGAGGCAGACAGCGTCGGTGGAGTACAACTGGCCGATCGCGGGCGGCAACTGGGCCAGCTCGGTGGTTTGGGGGCGCGTGCAGAAGATTGCGACCAATACGATCCTGAACGGATATGTGGCGGAGTCGACGCTGAATTTTCTGCACCGCGATTATGCTTTCACGCGGCTTGAACTGGTCGATAAGGACGAACTTTTTCCGCAGGCCGCGGTGCATCCAGCTTACCGCATCGGGGCGTATACGTTCGGGGGCGTGCGCGATCTGGTGCAGACGCGGGCGTGGCAGCTTGGCTTGGGCGGGGATGTGATTTTCTATTCCAAGCCCGCGGTGCTGAATGCGACTTATGGAGTGCATCCTGTGTCCTTTGAAATCTTTCTACGGGTGCGGCCCGGGCTGGAAGCGCGGCGTATGCAGTAGCCCGAGGAAAGACTCATTGCTCGCGGCGAGAACGCGCAAGCTCTTGGGGTGCTCGTGGAGGTATTATTTGCCTGAGGTGTTTTCATGTCGATCAATGGGCCGGAAGAATTAGCCGGGCTACGTGCCGCGGGAGCCGTCGTTTGCCTCATGCTGGGAGCCATGAAAAACGAAGTGCGCGTAGGCATTACGACGGCGGAGTTGGACGAAGTGGGGGCCGGGGTGATGAGACAGCACGGAGCACGGTCCGCTCCCGCGTTGGTCTACGGCTTCCCGGGAGTGAATTGCATCAGCCTCAACGATGAAGCGGTGCACGGAATTCCCGGCAAACGCGCGCTGCAGGATGGCGACCTGGTGAAGCTTGACGTCACCATCGAGAAAGACGGATTCATGGCAGACGCGGCAATCACGGTTCCCGTGGGCGAAGTGACGGCAGAGAACCGGCGGCTGCTGGAATGCGCGGAGCGGGCGTTTGCGAAAGCGATGCTGGTGGCGCGGGCCGGGTTCCGGGTTTCGGAAATCGGGAGAGTGATCGAGCGGGAGGTTCGGCGCAGCGGGTTCTGCGTGATCCGCGATCTGACAGGGCACGGCATCGGCCGGACGATCCACGAAGAACCCCGGGTGCCCAACTATCCCGATCCGGAAGCGAACCAGGTTCTCACGGAAGGGCTGGTCATTACCGTCGAGCCGATTATTGCCGCGGGATCTGGAAGGGCGTTCGTGGCACGGGATAAGTGGACGGTGGTGACGGCGGATCACCGGCCTTCGGCGCATTACGAGCATACCCTGGTGATCACGAAGGGCGCGCCGATGCTGCTGACAGCGGCTTAGCGCCTATCTTGAGGCAGAGTGGAGGCTGAAGCCCAACTTCCCGAGCGAGCTAACGAGGCGCTGAAGCGCCGCTCTTCCACGTCAGCGCACGCTTCCACGTCGGCGCAGGCTTTCACATTAGCGCCGCCCTGCGATCCCAGCACGCGTTACACCTTGATGTGGCAACTAGCCTGGCCGCGCTTTTCCAGATATTGCTGGTGGTAGTCTTCGGCGGGATGGAACGTAACCGCCGGAACGATCTGGGTGACGATGGGCTTTGAGTAGCGGTGGGATTTTTCCAGCGCTTCTTTCGAAGCCACGGCTGCAGCTTGCTGCTGGGGCGACTCGAAAAATATGGCGGAACGATATTGCGTGCCCCAGTCCGGACCCTGGCGGTTGAGCTGGGTGGGATCGTGATTCTCCCAGAAGACTTTCAGCAGGTCTTCGTAGCGGACTTTCGCGGGATCGAATTCCACTTCCACGGCCTCGGCGTGGCCGGTGCCGTCCGTGCACACGTCTTTATAGGTTGGACCCTCGGTGTGGCCACCGGTGTAGCCCACGCGAGTAGAAGTTACGCCGGGAATCTGCCGGAAGGTTGCTTCCACTCCCCAGAAACAGCCGGCTGCAAAGATTGCTTTTGCCATAAAGATCGCTCCTGTTATGCCAACGAACTTATACCAATGAACGGGCCGCGCGAACGGCGATTCCTCTTAGTATCTGCCGCCCGTTATTGGCCGTTTATTATTAGATGACGAAACGGCAAGAAAGTCACGCGGAGAACAGTGCCCAGGGAGCCCACCCCGCGTGTGGGGCGAGGGATGAAATTACCAAACCCGCCCGGCTCCATCTGGTACACTCACGGCCGATAGCGGAAGCGTTCGCATCTCCCCTCGGTTCCGCATCCTAAAACGCAGGTCGGAAGACGGCTCAAGCCTTGGGCTGAGGGAGGATTTCCATGCACGTGATGGGACTGAATGTGTGGGCAGTGTTGGTGTGTGCGCTGGCGACCATGGTGATCGGCTTCGTGTGGTATTCGCCATTGCTGTTTGCCAATCCGTGGATGAAGTTGATGGGCTATGACCCGAACGACAAGGCGAAGATTGCGGAGATGCAGAAGAGTGCGGCGCCGTCGTATGCGTTCTCGCTGATCGCGAGCCTGTTGAGCGCGGCGGTACTGGGCAAGATCATTCTGATTTCGTCGGTCCAGTCGCCGGTGTATGGGATGAAGGTCGCGCTCGCGGTGTGGCTGGGATTTGTGACTACTGTGCAGCTGACGAACTCTCTTTTCAGCCGCCAGCCGGCGAAGCTTTATGCCATCAACACGGGCTATCAGCTGGTTTGCTATCTGGTGATGGGGGCGATTCTGACGGTTTGGCGGTAGGGCGCGTAGGATTTCCCAGGCCACGCGGAAGGCGGTGGCGGGCGGTACCTTCGAGGCCTGTGGTTACGGTAGGGATCCCTCGCTTCGCTCGGGATGACAGAACCTAAGGGTCTGATTTATTCCAGCAGCAGGCCGCCGGTGAGATCCGCGATGCGGGCGATTTCGTGCTCGGCGCACCATTCCTGAAGTTCGTCGACGATTTTCTCGGTGGCGCAGGGATCCCAGTAACTGGCGGTGCCGATTTGCACGGCGGTTGCGCCTGCCAGCATGAATTCGATGATATCGGCGGCGGTGGAGATTCCGCCCATGCCGATGACCGGAATTTTCACCGCGTGCGCGGCGTCATAGACCATGCGCAGCGCGATGGGCTTGATGGCTGGACCGGAAAGTCCGGCAGTGACGTTGGCGATGCGCGGTTTGCGAGTTTCGGCGTCGATAGCCATAGCCACGAAAGTATTCACCAGCGAGAGCGCGTCTGCCCCGGCTTCCTGCGCTACGTAGGCCATTTGGGCGATGCTGGTGACGTTGGGGGAAAGCTTGACGATCAGCGGCCGCTTGGCCACGCGCTTCGCCGTGGTGACCACTTCATCGAGCGAGCGCGGATCGCTGCCGAACTGCAATCCGCCGTGGGCTGTGTTGGGGCAGGAGACGTTGAGTTCGTACGCGGCGATTCCCTCGCCGTCGTTGAGAATCTGGATGACGGTTTCGTAGTCTTCGCGAGTGTAACCAAACACGTTGGCGAGGATCACGACGTTCTTGAGCTGATGCAGGTGCGGCAGCTTTTCCTGCAGGAAGGCCTGCGCGCCAATGTTCTGCAGACCGATAGCGTTGAGCATACCCGCGGCAGTCTCCCACAGGCGCGGCGGCGGATTGCCGATCATGGGCTCTCGCGATAATCCCTTCACTACGAAGCCGCCCAGCTTGCTGAGGTGAACCACATCTTCGAACTCGACTCCGTAGCCGAAGGTTCCGCTGGCCGCGATCACCGGATTCTTGAGCGGGATGCCGGCGACGCTGACATTCAGATCGGGCGCGGAATGCGAGTGCGTACCGGAGTTGGACGCGGCCGTCATGGCTGGCTTCCTCCCGGGGGATTTTCCACGTGGTCAGGATTTACGGCATGGTGCGGCGCCAAAGCTTCGGTCAGCACTCGCCCGACCGCGTGCGTGGGCGCGTTGATTCCGAGGAGCGATGCCAACGTGACTGCCAGATCCACGGGCTCGGCGTGAGTGCGGTAAGCTCCTGCCTGGAACGGCAGTCCGTAAAGCGCAAGCGGCACGTGCGTATCGTAGGTGTAGGGCGTAGCGTGGTCCGTGCCTTTGAGCGAGCCTACGGTGTAAGGCGCGGGAACTCCCATGACGTACCAACCTCCCACGGGTGAGTAACTGTTCAGAAACTTATGGCCGAGCGCGGTGTCGGGGACTTCGCCTTGTGCCAGCTGCGACTTGGCGTAAAAGTCGCGCAGGCCAGCTTGTTTCATGGCTTCGCCTACCGCTGCCTCGGCATCATGCTCTTTCACGTGCGCGGCCGCGAAGACTTCAGGATCGAGCCAGGCGATTGGATAATCCATCTTCACGTAGGCGGCGGGATGGCCCGCGGAAAACTTCGCGGTGATAGCGTTGTTGATCTGTGTCTCCAGTTCGTGCACGTCGAGATTCGCCGCCGGGATGCGCAGCTTCTTCGCGGCATCGGGCAGCGCGGAAACTCCGTGATCGGCGGAAAGCGCGATCCACACGTTGGCCAGGCCGATCTGATGTCCGAGAAAATTGAAAAAATCGGCGAGCTCGCGATCCAGATCGAGAGCCATGGTCTGCATCTCCGGAGAGTCTGATCCCACTTCGTGCCCGAGAATGTCGTTCGCCGAAAGGCTGACAATCAGCAAGTCTGTCGCCGGGCCGCGGCCTATGTTTTCGTAGACCATTAATTCCTTGGCGAATTCAAATTCATATTCGTTGGCGAAGGCAGTGTGGCCGATGACTTCGTAGAAACTGGCGTCCGAGCCGTCTTTGGCCTTGCGGTGGGCGGTGGAGCGCAGCACTTTTCCCTGCGCATCTCTCCATTCGCGATCCCAATATTTTGCGGCGCGGCCGCTGGAATTAAAATCCTGCACCCACTTGGGCAATTCGCTGCGGTAGTACGTTGACGTGATCCAGGCGCCGCTTTTGGCATCGGTCCAGTAAGCGGCATCGCCGCTGAACCCCGCCGGCAGCACGGCTGCGCGGTCTTTCATGGAAACTCCAAACACGCGGGACTTTCCTTGCGTGGCCAGCTTGAGTTCATCGCCGAGCGTGTCGGCCATCAGGTTGTGCGGAGACGAACCGGGCTTTGTTTCGGAAGCCTTGTCTCCGGGAGGGCCAAGGATCTTCGTGGCGTCATCTTCAACCGACGTGACCATACGTTTCTTTTTCGAGTCCCACCATTCGTTGGCGACAATGCCGTGACCGTTTGAATAGGCGCCGGAGAGGAGCGTGGCGTGTCCGGGTGCGGTGCGGGTGTTGGCGTAGTTGTAGTTACAGTCGGTGAAGTAGGCGCCGCGATCAAGGAAGAGACGGAAACCGGACTCGCCGAACTGATCGCGATAGCGCTCGAGATAATCGCCGCGGAACTGGTCGATGACAATCACCACGACGAGCTTGGGACGTCCGTTGTAGGCCGAGGCAGAGGCGGCGGGGACGATCAGGATGGCGATCAGGGCGACCGCGATTATCCCAGCCAACGCGAGAAGAAGACGCAGACCAATAGACGTGGGGGAAGATCGCATCGCGAAGTTAGTTTACACAGGCGGGGGGAATACGCCAAAGGTGGACTGGGGCTCGACTTGCGTGGTTCGCTCGATATTCTATTTGGCTGGTTTCAGGACGAGTTGGATCTGGAAGATGCTGGGCCACAATTTGCCAGTGACGAGCAGACGCTTGCGATCTGGATCGTAGGCGATTCCGTTGAGCACGGCGCCCGATTCGAGGTGATAGACCGGAGGCAGAAGACCGGTAAGGTCAATCCAGCCGATTACCTTGCCGCTCTGCGGAGAGATGCGGGCGATGCGATTGGTTTGCCACACATTGGCGAAAATCTCTCCCTCGACGAATTCCAGTTCGTTCAACCGGTCGATGGGCTTGTCACCGTCGTGCACTTTGATGCGACGCTTTTCCGTGAGCGTGTCGCCGTCCAGAACGCGGATCTGAGCGGTTCCGTCGCTCATGAAAAAGTCGCGGCCATTGGTGGCGAGACCCCATCCTTCTCCGGAGTACGCGAAGGTGCGCAGCAATTTGAAGTCGCTCAGGTTGTAGATAAATCCGGTTTGTGACTGCCAGGTGAGTTGCACTACTTCGTTTCTAAGGAGAGTGATTCCCTCTCCGAAAAAATCTGACGTCAGATCTACGCGTTGAACGACTTCTCCAGTTTCGAGGCGCACCTTGCGCAGCGATGATTGGCCGTTGAGGCCGGTGCCTTCGTAGAGAAATCCGTCGCGGTAGGCGAGACCTTGGGTGAAGGCAGCCGGGTCGTGAGGAAACACTTGCACCAGCTTGAATGTGTATTCGGGCGGGCGTTGGGCGGGGATCGGTTGGGACGACTGCGCCATGAGCAATTGCGTCAGGGCAATCAGTATGAATGCAATCGCGCGGAGGCGGCGGGGCATGCTCACTTGCATAGGGGCGAGGCCGTTGTTGCGTGTCATTTGTTGCGAGGTCATTGTCGCATCCGCTCCGGGAACGTGCCAGCGCGGCGGTGTGGTGGTTGCCAAGTCCGTTGACCACAGAGGACACGGAGGAACACAGGGTACGGCTGGGCTCGCAGATCGGCACGACGTGGATTCTCTGGGCTGTTTCCGATAAAGTAGTTGTTCTTTCTGATTTGGTCGACGCTTAATTTAAAACCATGCTTGATCTGAATTTTGTTCGCGACAACCTGCCGGTGGTGGAAGAGAAGCTGCGCCAGCGCGGCATGGATCCCGCTGCCGTGCTCAAGGATTTCGGCGAGGTCGACACGCAGCGCCGCCATGCGATCTCCGCCGCGGAAACCATGAAGGCGCAGCGCAACAAGGCCTCGGAGGAGATTGCCAAAGCCAGGAAGGCCGGCCAGGACGCCAGCGCGGCCATGGCGCAGACGAAGGAACTGCGCGAGCAAATCCAGGCGCTGGAAAAAACTGCTACGGATCTGGATGCGCGTCTGCGGGACATTCTCCTGGGCATTCCGAATCTTCCGCACGCGAGTGTTCCGGTTGGCCGTAGCGCGGAAGAAAATGTGGAAGTGCGGCGCTGGGGTTCGCCGCCGAAACTTGATTTCTCTCCCAAGCCGCATTGGGAATTGGGCGAGCAGCTGGGCGTGCTTGATCTGGAACGCGCGGTGAAGCTCACCGGCGCGCGCTTCGCCGTTTACTGGGATCTGGGCGCGAAACTCGAACGGGCACTCGCGAACTTTATGCTCGACCTGCACACGCGCGAGCACGGCTACACCGAGGTTCTGCCGCCGTATCTGGTGAACTCCGAATCGATGTATGGTACGGGACAACTGCCGAAATTCGCGGCGGATTTATTTCGCGTGCCGCACGGGGAAAAAGATCTCTGGCTGATTCCCACGGCGGAGGTTCCGGTCACGAATCTTTACCGTGATGAAGTTCTGGACTCGGCTCGTTTGCCGGTTTCGCTCACCGCGTATACGCCGTGCTTCCGTAGCGAGGCTGGATCGTATGGGAAAGATGTTCGCGGAATTATTCGCCAGCATCAATTTCAAAAGGTCGAGCTGGTGAAGTTTTCGCGGCCGGAGAATTCCTACGAGGAACATGAGAAGCTTACGCGCGATGCAGAAGAAGTTCTGCAAAAACTGGGGTTGCACTACCGGGTGATGGCGCTGTGCACGGGCGACATGGGGGCGGTGGCGGCGAAGACTTACGATATTGAAGTGTGGCTGCCGGGGCAGCAGTTGTTCCGCGAGATTTCTTCGTGCTCGAATTTTGAGTCGTATCAGGCTCGGCGGGCGAATATTCGCTACCGGCCTGAGGGTAAGAATAAAACCGAGTTCGTCCACACATTGAACGGCAGCGGGTTGGCGGTGGGGCGGACGTGGGTGGCGATTGTGGAGAACTATCAGCAGGCGGACGGAAGTGTGGTGATTCCGGAAGTGCTGCGGCCGTATATTGGGGCGGAAACGATTACGGCGAGGAAGTTTTAGTTTTCATAATAACCTTAGTCCTCTGGGGCTACTGGTGGCGTTAGCGATTCCTCGCTTCACTCGGAATGACAGAATTAATCCGGGCTGAGACCGGGAACAAGGGGTAGTAGCTAAGGGGTAGCAGCTAGAAGCTGCTTCAACATTGCCAAGAAAAGGAACGGTCACTAGACTTGCAGAGAGCTGAAACCAGCGCGAACTTGGTTGCCGCGCCGTCGCCGTCACTGCCGATGAACGCCATCTGGCGCACAATTCGCGGATATGTCCTGTGGCAGTATGAGCGGGGGACGTTGCACTACGACATCATGGTCACGCTCATTCTGATTTTCATTTTCTTTTCGCCGCGCGTGATCAACTTCAACGATAAACCCATCGCGCGGAACCCGCATCCTACCGACGTGGTGGTCACTCCCGCTGCTCAGGGACGCCTGATGTTTCAGATCGAAGCCAGCGCGATTACGCCAGGAGACGACAAATCGGTGCGCGACCAGTTTCTGAAAATTATTGAGCCTATCTCGGGTGGAGTTTCGATCGTGCAATACGACGCGGCGAAGGACGGCAGAGGACGCGTGCAAAGCTACAAAGTTCTGGTCCAGCGTTAGTCCGGCGTTAGTAAGTCCAGAGGCAATGAGTGCGGCGACAATCAGTGCGGCGACAATCCGTGCAGAGGTTAGCGGTAACGGCTTCCGCGGCGCTGCGAATGTGAGGACAAGGGACTTCCTGATGAAACTCTTCTGCCTCGCCTTTCCCATGTTGTTCGTCGTGCACGCGCTCTCCGCCCACAGGACCGGGCCGCAACAGACGCCGGCACCGGTAGCTTCTAGTGCAGCGACTCTCGAAACCGTGCTCAAGACCATGGACACGGCCGCCGCCAAGTTCAACACCACACAGGCCAACTTCGAGTGGGACCGTTACGAGCGCGTGATCAATGAAGTCGACGACGTGCAGTTGGGCACGATCTATTACCGGCGCACGGGAAAAGATGTCGAGATGAAAGCCGACATCAAAACGGCCGGCACCAGCCGGGACAAGGTAAAGCCGGAGCCGCAATTTGTGTTGTTCACCCAGGGAAAAGTGCAGAGGTACTTGCCTAAGGCGGACCAGGTGACGGTCTACGACGTGGGCAAGAACCGTTCCGAAGTTGAGGCTTACCTGGTCCTGGGATTCGGAGGCAGCGGGCAGGATCTCGTTAAGGCCTTCGACGTGACGTACCAGGGGCCGGAAACGATTGACGGCGTCTCAGTGGGCAAGCTGCAACTCATTCCCAAATCGGAACGGGTGCGCAACACTTTCGCCAAAATCCTGCTCTGGATTGACCTGGATCGCGGTATCTCCGTGCAACAGCAGTTCTTTGAGCCGGACGGAAACTACAAGCTGGCCAAGTACTCCTCGATTCACGTCAATGAGAAGATTCCGGACGAGGTTTTTCATTTAAAGACCACGGGAAAGACCCAGACCATCTCGCCGCGCGGCTAAGTGATTGAATACAAAGGACAAGAAGGTGTGCTGAAAAGCACGGGTGGGGCGCTATACTGGCCGCTCAGTTCTACTGGTTCAACTTAGTGCTTCAACTCACGGATTCATACATGGCTAGAGTTCTTACGATTACAGTTCCTCCCCGGCTGGGCAACAAGCGCAGAGAACGCTCCTCGGACCCGCGCTACGTGGACGGCCAGCGTCTGCTGGTGGAGGCTATGAAATACCTGGCCCATTCCGATCCCGTGACTAACCGCCCAGCCATCGAGCTCCTCTCGGAGCACGTGCGAACGCGCTTCCGGATGAGCGACTCGCCGCTGGGGTAGACCCGCCTGCCGCTTTTGAACCGGAAATACACTCTGCTGGGACGACCTTTTCTGATTGTTGATTTCTGATTGTTGATTGAAAAACCCTCTAGTCGCGGGTTTCAATCAGCCATCAACAATCAGCAATCAACAATCGAACATCATCGTCCACCAAGAAAAAGGGACGGCGTGTGCCGTCCCTGTTTGATCGTTAGTCTGAATCCCGCCTGTGAAGTTCGCTCTCCAGTCGTCAGAATGCAAACCGCAGTGAGAACTGCATCACACGCGGGGTAGTGAGCGTGCGCTGGAACTTGCCGAACCCGGTGATATCCACCAGGTCTTCGTTATCCACTGCGTTGGCGGCGTCAAACCGAACTGAGTTGGTAACGTTGAAAACTTCCCACGAAAGCCGTATCAGCCGGTTTTCGGTGAAGTTCCAACTCTTGCTGAGGCCGCTGTCGATGTCGAAAAAGCCGGGGCCGCGGAAGATGTTGCGCTGGCCAGCTTCGCCCGGGAGGGTATCGCGGAACAGAATCGGCCCGTTCGAGGGGTCAGGAGCATACGGGCAAATGCACTGGATGTTCTGCGCGTTCTTGAAGACGTTGGGATTGCCGCTGGAGTCGATATAAACACCGGTCTTCGGCTTCGGTCCAATGAGGACAGACGAGCCTTCCAGTTCAAAATTAGTAGCCCATCCGGTGCCCGAAGAGACGGTGAAGGGAAAGCCGCTGGTCCAGCGGCCCAGGCCACTCAATCCCCAGCCTCCGAACACGGAATTCATGAAGCGATTGGAGGAGTTCCAGTGCCGTCCTTTGCCGTAGGGAAGATCCCAGATGACGTTGAAGTTCATCTGGTGGGTGGTATCGAAGTCCGAAACTGCACGCCATAAATCCGGAGACCAGGCGTTGATCGCCTGATTGTTATAGGCAACGCCCCCTGCAGCTTCGAATCCATTCACACGTTCAGCGTTCGAACTGATGTCTATGGACTTGGAATACACGTAGTTGAGGTCGAATTGGAGCCCGGCGCTCATGGCGTGACGCAAGGTCACTTGCAGGGCGTTGTAGTTGCTGTTGCTGCGGGTTTGCCAGGCATAGAGCGAAGAGAACTGGTCCTGGTAATACTGATACGGCGTACCCGGACCGTAATAGGTGCCTCCGGCGCCTGTGCCAGCGCACGCGGGGAAGCAGAACACATCCGCGATTTCCTCTGCTGTGGTTTCATTTCCTGCGAAACACTGGTAGAGGTCGTACATATTTTGAGTTGCCGTGGGATTCGCGGGGATACCAGGAGTGCAGCCAAACTCACCGGCCGGTCCGGCCGCTCGCGGGAACATGTCTTGCCAATAAGGAATGCTGGTGACGCTGGGGTCGCTCTCCGAAAGGCCTGCATTCGATCCCGGAACGCCCTGCTCGGATGCAATGGCGAATTTTTGCGCGGCCTGGAAATACGTCATGCCGCTCTTGGGGTCGACCAGGTTGAGCGGTTGAGCCAGATCAACTTCCTGCAGCAGGTGTCGCGCGAAACGGCCCGTGTAGGTCGTTTCCAGGACGAAATTGTGCTTGAACTCGCGGGTGATGGAGAAATCGGCTACTTCCGAGTAAGGCGTCCGCAGGTGATCGTCGATGCCCCACGCGATAGCCAAGCCGTAGGTGTTGGGATTATTCGGCGGAACATAGGGAAAACCGCTGGGTGAAGGCGAGATTTCACCGGGAGGCAGATTACCCAGACCCAGAAGTCCCGTATATCGCGGGGAGTTGTCCACCGTGGAAACACCAGCCGGATTGCTGAACGTGGAAGTTAACCCCCAGGATCCGTGGCGGTCGAAAGTATTGACCACGCCTTCGCCGAAATGATCGAAGTAAATGCCAAAACCGGCGCGGATGGAACTCTTGCCAGCGTCGCCGAACAGCATGTGCAAGAAGCCGCTGGCGGCATGAGGAGAATAGGCAATGGCCAACCGTGGGGCGATGTTTTTGTAGTCCCAGGCCCAGTAAGGCTTGCCGGCATTGGCCTGCCCCGAGAGTCCGAACGTCAAATCGGGCTGGACCACATGTCCCAAATTCGCCTGATAGCCCCGGGTCTTAAACCATTGATCCATGTCCACCGTGGGGGCAACCTGGTTGCCCTTGCTCTCAAAAGGTGGCTGCAGCAGGGAGTAGCGAGCTCCGTAGGTGACCACCAAGTTGGGGGTTACGTTCCACTTATCCTGCAAGTACAGCTCGCCTTCGTAGTTCTGGAAGTGGCGCTGCACCAACTGGCCGTTGGGAATCTCCTGGCCGAGCCGGTTCTGGTTGGCCTGGGTAAAGGTCTCGCTCAGGATTCCGGCCACGTCCATGGCGGCGAAGCTATAGGAGGTTCCAAAGCTGCTAGCCACATCAGGATAGGGACCCGGCACAGTTTGGAAGGAGTCCATGATCGACGGGTCGAGGCTGATTCCCTCATTGGCGATAAACGAGGGGTTTAACCAATAGAGATTCGTCTGGGCGGTGGAGATATTGTCTTCGTTGGATTGACGATTGTTGTGGATGACGCGCCAATTGGTGCCAAATTGAACCGTGTGCGTGCCCTTGGTCCAGGATACGTCGTCCACGATATTGTGCACGGGAACGTTGGTCAGGACGGTCTGGCTGCCCAGACCCTGGGTGTCGTCAAGGCCGCGGAAGTTCACGAAATCCTGGTTGTTGATGCCCCCGGTTCCGAGCCCCTGGCGGATAAACGCATAACGGAAATTGTTGATCACGTTGTTGCTGATCAAGGCGGTATAGCCGGCGGCGATTCCTTTGCTGTTGTTGGTGACGAAGTCGAATGGAGGCTGGCCGGGAAACTGCGGCGGCTGCTTCTCGTGGTCATTCTGCAGGTTGGCGCGGACAAACAACGAGTGACTACCGCTGGCGTTGATTTTGTAGTCGAGCTTAACGATGTAGGTATCGTGTTTGACTGGGTCAGCGCCCGGGAAGGTATAAGCCGCTGTATTGAGCAAGTCGCCTTCGCTGCTCGAGTTGGGCAGCGGATAGTTTGTGAATAGAGCGCTCGGGTTGGCACCGCTGGGGAAGGTAGCATCGGTGATATTGACGATCTTGCCGTTGTCACCCGGCCCGGCTAAGTTTCCGGGCGTCCCAGGGCAGGTTCCGTTGCCCATGCAGCCCTGGTCCAGTGCGGCGACCTGGTCGGGTGAAAGGGTCGCAATGTTGAATCCCGCGAAGGCGTTGCCCCCGGGTACGACGTTTATGGTCGAGTTGGAGGTGCTGCAATTAGGATCGTTGCTCGGGTCGCACAGATACTTCAAATATCCCTGAGTCAGGCTCGGGGTCGGAATCTCACGGGTTTGCTGGGTAGCGTCCGAGGTGCGCTGGCCTTCATAGGCCATGAAGAAGAATAGCCGGTCTTTCTTGATGGGCCCGCCAATGGTCGCGCCGAAAGTGTTGCGCAGAATAAATCCCGGAACGTTTGGTTCATTGTTCGACAATTCCGATTGTTTGTTGAACCAGTCATTCGCGACCGTGAAGTTGGGGCGATAGTATTCGTAAAACGAGCCATGAAGCGCGTTGGTGCCGCTCTTGGTGACCAGGTTGACTTGCGCGCCTGAGGAACGGCCGGAGCCTGCGTCATAGTTGCCGGTGGTGACGCGAAACTCCTGCAAAGAGTCGAGCGTGGTCCGCATGGCGCCTTCAAAGGCAAATCCTTCGAGCTGGTCGTTGTCGTCTAACCCGTCGAGCGTGATGTTGGTCTGATCGCTGCGGGCGCCGTTGACCGCGCCGCCTCGACTGTCAGACATCTGCTGATCGTTCGTGGTGCTGCCGATGTAGGTGACGCCCGGCTGCAAACTCAGAATGGAAACGGGATCGCGGCCCTCCGACGGCAGATCGGTTAACTGGCGTGCATTGAATGAGTTGCCGAGGCTGGCATCGACGGTGTTGACCATGGGCGCTTCCCCGCTCACATCAACGATCACCGAGCCGCCCTGCACCTGCAAGGTGAGGTTCACGGTTTCGGGAGTGCTCACCTGAAGGACCACATTTTCCCGCTTCGTGGTGGCAAAGCCCGCCGCGGTCACCGTCAGAACGTAACCGGCCGGAGGAACCTCAAGGAACTGGTAGACGCCCTGGTCGTTGGTGGTGGTGGCGCGAGAAAACCCGGTAGCCCCATTGGTGAGGGTCGCTGTGGCGCCGGCGACGACTAAGCCCTTGGAGTCCGTGATGGTTCCGCGCAGCGAACTGGTGGCGGACTGCGCGAAGGCTGAAACGCTTAACCCAAGAAAGCATCCAAGCCATAACATTACAGTCACTACACGGAATCCATAACGCATGAGACAAGCTCCTTTAGCCGCACGGGCATACATCTCAAGTTGTGTTTGCCCAGGAGATTGGACACAGCAGGGCGACCCTGGGGACCTGATGGGGCGCTATTTTGCAACTGCGCGGCCACCATGCGCAAGCTTTATTTTCAATGTCTTGCAGTTTATTTGCGGCTCTGAATCCGCATTCTGGAAGTATGCGTACCGAAACGTGAAGATTTCAACACCTTACCGAAACATAGCGGCGGCAAGAATAATCACTGCTGGATAACATTCGAGCGTGTAGCGAGTCTCCGGATTCTCCAGCGTTCCGAGAAACAGCGAACGGAGCACCAGAAACAAAACGAATAGGCCGATGCCAAAATATTCGCGGGTGCGAAACCCTCCGGCGGCGGCCATGCCCACATAAATCAGGTTCAGCAGGCCGAGGACGAGCACTGTGACTACGGGTCGCCACTCATCGTTGAATTCCCACCACCGCGGATCGGGTGGAAGCAATTCCGTGCGCGGACGCAGCCACATGTCGGCGATGCGCGCAGCCGGCAACCAGACGTAATAACGCAGCGGCGCCGCCTTCACGCGAGTGGCGGCCAGGGCTGCGAAGCGCGCATCCAGTTCGGGGGTCATGTCCCGATCATGCTCCTGACCATGGTTGTAGTCCGCGACGAGCGTGGCGGTCTGCTGCCGCTGCTGGTCGGAATCGAACGCGCGGTTGGGTAGACGGGTGAAGTCGATGGGATCGCCAGGGACGTTCCAGTAAATCTCCTCGACCGAAACATATTCCGCCATCCAGGTTTTGACCCAGCGGTTGAAGCCGACCATGACCAACTCGTCGGAATCATTGGCATAGCGGGGCGCGAGGGGCTGAAAGCGGTGGAGGGTATGCAGGTTGCGGACAGTCCAGGGGACAAGGGGGATCGCCGCTCCGAGAGCCAGGAGGAGGCCGGCTCGCAGGATGGGAAGAAAAAGCGGCTTCGGGCTTCGGGCTTCGGGCTTCGGGTCCGTGGCTTGCGGACTTGCGGCGCTGCTGGCAATTGCGCCCGCGTTCCGCGTGGGGACGAAGCGGCGGAATAGAAGAATCAGCAAATATCCGCCGATCGCCGCCAGCAGGATTCCGCCGTCGGGGCGCAGCAACATCGCGCCGCCGATGGCCAGCCCGCAACCGAACCAGATTCCAGTCGCACGCGTCGATGCGCTTCGGGGCGAGAGGGATTCTGTGACCAGGCTCGGGCCTGCGGTGAGCTTCAATCCAGCCAGGGCGAGGTCCAAGGCGAGGGCGGTAAAAAATACCTCCAGGCACTCGGTAAGCGCGGCGGCGGCGTAATTCGCGAGGAACGGGCAGATCGCCGCTAGCAGGAAAGCGGCTCGTGCAGCTCTCTCGGACACCAGGCGGCGGGCGCTGTCTGCGATCAGGAAACAGGTGCACAGGTCGACCAGCACCTGGATGAGCAAGACGGCGCGAAAATTTTCAATTCCGAAGATGGCGAAGATCACAGCCAGAAAAGCGGGATATCCGGGCAGGCGGGAGAGCGTCGGCACAATTTGGCCGGAGTCCGTAACCGCATAGACACCATGCTGCAGCCAGTTTTCGGCGATGTTGGCATAGAAGTGCGAATCGTCGACCACCGCTGGAAAGCGGAAAACGAAGAACAGGCGCAGCCCCACGGCGACGAGGCTTGTCCCCAGAAAAAACCACGAATGCTTCCGCACCAACTGACGCACCGAGCGAATATAGCGCGTTTGCTACAAAGTCGGGCGCTGGAATTATGTAGCCCTCGATCCAAGGCTGCCGACGTCATGTTCCTTTCTAATCTTCCTCTAATCTTCTGATTACCGATTCCCTGTTTCGTTACTGCTTCTTGCACTATTGATTGCGCGACCGGAATTGACCGTCCGCTGCGCTCAGCATACGATGAAGTTTGCTTTCTCATGGCTGAATCTGTCTTTTATGATCCGCGACGGGCTCGCTGGAAGCGGCTGCGCCGGATGTTCGACGCTTTCGGGGTCGCTCTCTCGCTGCTCGTAATCTTCTTCGTCTACACGGCGTTGCGCGGAGAGCCGCTGCCCGAACTCCTGTTGTCTCCGCAGAAGCGGGCGTTCCGGGCGCTCAAAGAAAGCGAGAAGGAAAAGGCGCGCGACCGCCAGCACAAACTCGCCAGCCGCACTCACCGCAAGTCCAAGCTGGCTCCTTCCCAGGTCAAACTGAACCAGGAGGAAGGCATCCGCGCGGCGTTCTACGTGCCGTGGGACCCGGCCAGTTTTTCTTCCTTGCGCGATTTCGCACGTCAGATCGACATCCTCTATCCCGAATGGCTGCATGTGCTCACTGCGGACGGGCGCGTGCAGGGCGTGGACGACCAGACCAACAAATTTTTCGACGTGGTACAGGGCGATCAGGTTCGGCCAGTTGACGACCGCGTGATGCCTTTCCTCAAAACGGAAGGCACCAACATGGACGTCTTCCCCATGGTCAACAACTTCGACGGAGCGAACTGGGTGGGCGGGGTCACGGAATTTCTCAACAACCCAGCGGCGCGTCTTTCCTTTCGCCAGCAAATCTCGCGCTTTCTTTCTTCGGACCGCTATCGCGGACTGATGGTGGACTTTGAAGCTTTCCCGGATAGCGGCCAGGCGGGCTACGTGGCCCTGCTGCAGGAATTATCCGCGGATCTGCACGGGCGCGGGATGAAGCTTTACGTTGCAGTGCCGCCGCGGAACAAAGGTTTCGACTCCGCGACGGTTGCGGCCGCCGCCGATGGCGTGGTGCTGATGAATTACGACGAACACTATCCCGGCGCCGAGGCGGGACCGGTGGCCTCGCAGGACTGGTTCGTGCAGAACCTGACCGCCGTCGAAAAAGTCATCCCGAAAGAGAAAATCATTTGCGCCATCGCAAACTATGGCTACGACTGGGTGTCGAAGCCCAAAAATGGCATCCTGCCGGCCGGAGAAAAAGATAGCTCGGTGACTCCGCAGGATGCATGGCTCGCGGCACGAGATTCCGAAGTGGACGTCACGTTCGACGACGATGCCATGAATCCGCGGTTCAGCTACCTCGACGAGCGCAGCGCGCGTCACGACATTTGGTTTCTCGACGGGGTTACGGCCTTGAATCACATGCGTGCTGCGCAGAATCTCGGCATCCAGACGTTTGCCTTGTGGCGGCTGGGCGGCGAAGACCGCACGCTTTGGCGGGTGTGGGACGTGCCCGGCGATCCCACAGCTGCGGATAAACTGCGCGATGTTCCACCGGGGCAGGACGTGGACATGGAGGGCCAGGGCGAGATTCTACGGATCGAAGCCCGCCCCACACATGGCACACGCGAGCTCACCATTGACCCCGACAGCAAGCTGATTACGGACGAAGTTTTCCAGACGCTGCCGGAGCCCTATCGCGTGGCGCGCTACGGTTACAGCCCGGATCAAGTGGTAATCACGTTCGATGATGGGCCGGACCCGGAATGGACTCCCAAGATTCTCGATGAGCTTAAGAGCAAGAATGCGACGGCAACTTTTTTTCTGATCGGCATTCAGGCTGACAAATTTTCGGGGCTGGCCAAACGCATCTATCGCGAGGGCAACGCCGTCGGCAATCATACGTTTACCCATCCTGACGTCAGCAACATTTCCTCGGCACACTTCAAGCTTGAACTAAATCTTACGGAACGGCTCTTCGGCAGCCTCATGGGAATCCGCACCACGCTGCTGCGCCCGCCCTACGCGATCGACGAAGAGCCCGACACTGCCGACCAGGTGCGGCCGCTCGAGTTCGCGCAGGACCTGGGATATATCACGGTAGGGAATCGCATTGATCCTGACGATTGGGAGAGCACGCCGCGCCGGTCGGCCGAGCAGATCACAGCTTACGTGATGGCACATCTGCCTCCCTGCCGTCCGGAAGATTTGCGTTGCGGCAACATTGTGCTGTTGCACGATGGCGGCGGCAACCGCGCGGAAACCGTGCGCGCTCTACCGATGATCATTGATGGCATTCGCGCGCGCGGATTGACCGTGGTGCCGGTCTACCAGTTGATCGGCAGGACCCGCGCCGACGTGATGCCTCCCTTGCCCACTGGCGAACTCTGGCTTGCCCGTCTCGACCGGCTGGGCTTCTGGATTTTTGACGCGGCGGTCACCGGAATTACGTGGATATTCTTCCTGGGAGATTTGCTGATGACCGGACGCCTGATCTTTATCGGGACGGCGGCTGTCTATGATCGGGTGCGTGAAAAAATCCTGGGGCAGCCGGCAGTTGTCGCGTCTTACAAACCGAAGGTCGCGGTCCTGATTCCCGCTTACAACGAGGAAAAAGTGATTGAGCGCACGGTGCGGGCGGCGCTGAACTCGGATTATCCCAACCTGCGCGTGATTGTGATCGACGACGGCTCCAAAGATCGCACGCTCGAAGTGGCGCACGCCGCCTTTGCCGAGGAGGAAGCGCGAGGCACTGTGCTTATTCTTGGCAAGCCGAATTCGGGCAAGGCTTCGGCTCTCAATTACGGCATTGAGCACATTGGTGACGCCGAGCTCTTCGTGGGGATCGATGCCGATACGATCATCGCGCCCGATGCCATCTCGCGACTGGTGCCGCATTTTATCAATCCCAAGGTGGGGGCAATGGCGGGTAACGCCAAAGTCGGTAATCGCGTGAACCTGTGGACGCGCTGGCAGGCACTGGAATACATCACGAGCCAGAATTTTGAGCGGCGCGCGCTCGATGTGTTGGGCGCCGTGAGTGTGGTTCCGGGGGCGATTGGAGCGTGGCGCGTTTCGGCGGTGCGCGAGGCGGGCGGATACCACATCGACACGGTCGCTGAAGATGCCGACCTGACCATGGCGCTGCTGCGCCGCGGTTATCGCGTGGAATACGAAGACATGGCATTGGCCTTCACCGAGGCGCCGACCAACGCCAATGGCCTGATGCGCCAGCGTTTCCGCTGGTCGTTTGGAATTCTGCAAGCGGTGTATAAGCATCGCGGAGTGTTCGCTCGTAAAGGCGTGCTCGGCTGGGTGGCGCTGCCGAACATCGTCATCTTCCAGATTCTGCTGCCGCTGGTTTCGCCGCTGATCGACATCATGTTTGCGGTAGGCACAATCTGGTATTACATCCAGAAACATTTTCATCCCGACTCCACCGACCCGGCGGACTTCCACAAGCTGGTGGCATTTTTCTTTGCGTTTCTGGTCATCGACTTTCTGGCATCAGCCATCGCTTTCGCGCTGGAACGCCGCCGGCCCGATGACAAGGAAGACGTCTGGCTGCTCAGCCAGGTCTGGTTGCAGCGCTTCGCCTACCGGCAGTTGTTCTCGATTGTCCTTTTCAAGACGCTGAAGCGCGCGCTGGAAGGACGCAAATTCGCGTGGGACAAACTGGAGCGCACAGCGGCAGTGAACTATGTTCCGGCGGAGACGCGCGATTCCGTTAACGTGCGCTAACAGGATTCGAAGCACTCAGTTGCGATGCTCGTGTGGGGACGGCCGCCCTCGGCTGACCGGTCGAGCAAAGCTCGACAGGTTTCTTCGTCGCGGCAAGTCAAGACCCAGCCCATCTTCTGTATAATCGCCCAATTCAAGAGCATTACAAATTTGCGCCGGAAGGTCGAATCAACCTCCATGCTGGTCAGGATATTCAAGAGTCGAGACTCTCTAGGTCAAGCCGCAGCCGAACAGGCAGCGGCGGCCATCCGCCGCGCGATTAAGGCAACGAGCCAGGCGCGGATCATTGCGGCTACAGGCACGTCACAACTTGCATTTCTGAATGCGCTAACTAAAGCCGACGACATCGCATGGGCGAAGGTGGAAGCTTTTCATCTCGACGAATACATCGGATTGCCCATCACCCATAGGGCAAGTTTTCGCAAAATACTCCTGGAGCAGCTGATGCAAAAAGCCGGGATCGTCAACTACCACTTGCTCGACGGCGATGCTCCCGATCCTGACGAGGTGGTGCGCCGCGTGGGGAAGCAGCTCGCGTCGTCGCCCGTCGACGTCGCATTTCTGGGCATTGGCGAGAATGGCCACATCGCGTTCAATGATCCGCCCGCCGATTTTGAAACGGAAGATCCCTACATCGTTGTGGAACTCGATGAAGCCTGCCGCCGTCAGCAGGTTGGCGAAGGCTGGTTTGCCGAGATGTCGCAGGTGCCAAAACAAGCCATCTCGATGTCAGTGCGGCAGATGCTCAAAGCTAAGGAACTCGTTGTCGTCGTTCCCGAAGCGCGCAAAGCACAAGCGGTGAAAGCGTGTCTTGAAGGCCCGATCAGTCCGCTGGCGCCGGCATCGATTTTGCGCACGCATCCTAACGCGACTCTCTATCTGGATCAAGACTCCGCTGTGCTGTTGAGCCGCGCGCTGCGGGATACGCTCGACAACGAATCGCAAGTGGTCGTTAACTCGTAGCGTCGCGGTTGCAAAATCCACGCATGTCCACCATCGGAAAGCCGATTTCTTCATTACGCTGGTGGATCGCTGGTCTCCTGTTCGCTTCCACGGTTATCAATTACCTCGACCGGCAGACGCTGTCGCTGCTCGCTCCGTTTCTCAAACTTCAATATCACTGGACCAACTCGGACTACGCGAATATCGCGATCGCGTTTCGAGTTGCGTATTCGATCGGGCAAACTGTGTTCGGGCGACTCATGGACCGCATCGGCACGCGGCGCGGACTGACGCTGACCGTGATCTGGTATTCGATCGTCTCCATGCTCACGTCGCTGGCCCGCGGCTTTGTCAGCTTTGCCACGTTTCGATTTTTCCTGGGCGCAGGAGAGTCGGCGAATTGGCCCGCAGCCACCAAGGCTGTCGCGGAGTGGTTTCCGAAACGCGAGCGAGCGCTGGCTACCGCATGTTTTGACACAGGCTCTTCGATCGGCGGCGCGATCGCGCCGTTCATTGTGCTCTCAATTTATTTTCGCTGGGGATGGCGCCCTGCGTTCATGATTCCCGGCGCGCTCGGGTTTTTGTGGTTGATCGCTTGGCGATGGCTTTACCATCCGCCCGAGCAGCATCCGCGGATCAGTCAAGACGAGTTGGAAATGATCGTCGCCGACAAGCGGGAGTCGGACGGTGCGCAGCCGGGCAGGATTCGTCCCCGGTGGCGCGATCTGTTGAAACTTCCTCAGACGTGGGGAACGATTGTTGCGAAGGCGTTCACCGATCCTGTGTTCTTTTTTATCACCGAATGGTTCCCGATCTATCTGGTGGCGAAAGGCATTGAGCTGAAGAGTGGATTGATCGCAGTCTGGATTCCGTTTATCGCCGCGGATGTGGGCAGCTTCATTGCCGGCGGCGTCTCCGGCGCGCTGATCAAGCGCGGATGGCCGCTGGGCGC
Source organism: uncultured Acidobacteriaceae bacterium (assembly GCA_963846245.1). Taxonomy (GTDB): domain Bacteria; phylum Acidobacteriota; class Terriglobia; order Terriglobales; family Acidobacteriaceae; genus Sulfotelmatobacter. The sequence goes on from CAWJVI010000004.1 coordinate 1,205,597, forward strand.
GGCACGCAAAGCGCTGATTATTTTTGGCGCAATCGGCATGACCATGATCATCCCGACGATCTTCACGACCAATCTGTATTTGATCGCGTTACTCTTCGCGATCACCACTTTCACCTACGCGAGTTTCACGACCATGGCGAACGTGCTCCCCTCGGACCTTTTCAACAGCGAATCGGTGGCTTCGGTCAGCGGATTGGGCGGCACCGGCACCGGCATTGGGACCATCATCGCATTCGAGCTGATCGGCTATTTTTCCGACGCCCGCCAGTCCACCGGCACGCATGCCTTCGATCCAATCATCATCGTCGCGGGCCTGCTTCCCCTAGTGGGGATGATCCTGGTGCTGCTGCTGGTCCGCAATACCGATGCCACGAATCAAGGTCTGGTGCGCCGCATCTGAAACTTTCGGTACACTCGGCGGGAGGGTATTCTGCGGAGAGCATTTCGTCGGGAAAGCGTTAAGGAGATTCGTGAAGATCATCGATGCCAAAGTGCTGGTCAGCTGCCCGGGAAGAAATTTTGTAACGTTGAAGATTCTTACCGACGAGGGCGTCTTCGGTCTAGGAGATGCCACGCTGAACGGCCGCGAGCTGGCGGTTGCTTCTTACCTGACCGACCATGTGCTCCCCTGCATACTTGGGCGCGATCCATTCCAGACGGAAGATTTGTGGCAGTACCTTTACCGCGGGGCGTACTGGCGGCGCGGTCCCGTAACCATGACTGCGATCGCGGCCGTCGACATGGCCCTGTGGGACATCAAAGGCAAGGCGCTCAACACTCCGGTCTACAACCTCCTCGGCGGAAAAAGTCGAACGGGCGTGATGGTCTACGGGCATGCAAACGGCCGTGACATCGCGGAAACCGTGGATGCCGTCGGGAAGTATAAGGAGCTTGGCTATCTGGCGGTGCGCGCGCAGAGCGGAATTCCCGGGTTGCCGTCGACGTATGGAGTGGCGGGCGACAAATTATTCTACGAACCGGCGGAGAAAGGCCTGCCGCCAGAGAATACGTGGTCGACGGAAAAATATTTGCTGCACGTGCCGAAGCTGTTTGAGGCGCTGCGCGTGAAACATGGTGAAGAACTTCATCTGCTGCACGATGTTCACCACCGGCTTACTCCCATCGAAGCGGCGCGGTTGGGGAAGGAACTGGAACCGTATCATCTGTTCTGGTTGGAGGATCCGGTCGCCGCGGAACTGCAGGAAGGTTTTCGGATTATTCGGCGACACACTACAACGCCGCTTGCCGTCGGCGAGGTTTTCAATGCGGTGTGGGATGCTCACATTCTCATCACCGAGCAATTGATCGATTACATCCGCATGACAGTGATTCACGGTGGAGGCATCACGCATCTGAAAAAGATCGCTGCGCTGGCGGAGATCTATCACGTGCGCACCGGCTGCCACGGAGCTACCGATCTTTCTCCGGTGGCGATGGCCGCGGCTCTGCACTTCGACATCTCGGTGAACAATTTCGGAGTCCAGGAATACATGCGGCATTCGCCCCAGACTGATGAAGTGTTCCCGCACGGTTATTTCTTCAAGGACGGATACTTGCATCCGGGAGACGCTCCAGGGCTGGGCGTCGACTACGATGAAAAACTGGCGGGACAATATCCATACGAGCGCGCGTATCTGCCCGTCAACCGGAAACTGGATGGCACTATGTTCAATTGGTAGCCCACGAAAAGTGCGAATGCGATTTGATCCGATTCGCAAAATTGAATTCTGTTTGATCCAAACTTCGCTCATCTAAAATTCCATTCGATCTGAGGAACACATGGGTTACAAGGGACTGGACCTCGCTGGCAAAGTAGCGGTGGTGATTGGAGGCAGTTCCGGGATCGGCCGTGCGCTCGCGATCGGACTGGCCGAAGCCGGGGCCGACGTCGTACCCAGCGCGCGGCGCCTCGACCTTGTTGATGCAGTCGCGGACCACATCGAATCGCTCGGACGGCGCTCACTGCGCGTGATCTGCGATGTAGCCGATCACGCATCGCTCGAGAAAGTGCTGGAGGCAACGGTCGAGAAATTCGGCAAGATCGATATCATGGTGAGCGCGGCAGGCATCAGCAAGAAGGCTCCCACTCTGGATTTTTCCGAAGCTGACTGGAACCGCGTGATGGACACGAACCTGACAGGGACTCTGCGCGCGTGCCAGGTGTTTGGGCGTCACATGATCGAGCGGCGCTACGGTCGCATTATCAATATCGCCTCCATGGGATCGTTCCTCGCGCTCTACGAGGTCGCGGCGTACAGCGCCAGCAAGGCCGGACTCGCATCGCTGACGAAGTCGCTGGCCATCGAGTGGGCGCGGCACGGAATTTGCGTGAACGCGATCGCGCCAGGATATTTCCGCACTCCGCTGAGTGAGAAATTTCTGGTGGGCACTCCTCGCGGAGAAGAAGTAATACTGCGCACTCCGATGAACCGCTTCGGCGAACTCGAGGAGTTGGTAGGTGCTGCCGTCTTTCTCGCGTCCGACTCCGCCAGCTTCGTCACCGGAACCGTGCTGCCCGTGGATGGCGGCGTTCTAGCCAGCGCTGTAAATCGGTGAGAGGCCACTAGAGCCCGCGGAATTATTTTGCCCGCGCCGCGGCGACGGCCTGAACCAGTTCGCGAGCCGACTGCGTGATTTTCTCCGGGTGTCCCGCACGCAGCGCCACGACATCGACCAGCTCTGCGCCCACGCCGAGAGCGAAAGCTCCCGCAGCGATAAATTCTGCGGCGTTGGCGGCGTTGACTCCGCCGGTCGGAATCAGCGCCACATTTGGAAATGGTCCGCGCAACGATTTCAGATATTTTGCTCCGCCTACGTTTCCGCAGGGGAAAATCTTGACCAGCTTCGCTCCGTGGTCGAGAGCAGTCATCAATTCCGTGGGAGTAAGCGCACCTGGGATCGCGAGCGTCGCACAAGCCTGCGCGACAGACAGCACTGCGAGCGACAATCCCGGACTCACCAGAAATTTCGCGCCCGCGCGAATGCACAATTCGGCCTGCTCCGCGGAAGTGACCGTGCCGGCTCCAATGAGCACGTTGCTGCCGAGTTGTTGCGCCACGCTGCGGATCACCGAGACTGCGTTAGGAACGGTCATAGTGATTTCAACGATCGGAATGCCGCCCGCGCATACGGCCTCGACGGCCGCTGTGGCCTCCTCGACCGACGCTGCACGCACGACCGGGATGATGCCGATTTCTCCAATTCTCTGAATTACCTTTTCCATGTTCGTCCCGTAGTTTTTCTGGCGTTGCTTACCGATGTGCTTTCGCGACGTTCTTTATCTTAACGTTCTTCTCCCCACGTCCGTTGTCCTCGGGTTCAGTGTCCTAGGTTTAATGTCCTAACGCTCAATGCGCGCGGTTTGCGACTTCATAGCTTGCAACACTTCCGGCAGCATCGCCATGGTTGTGTCGCCGGGCGTTGTCATCGCCAGAGCACCGTGCGCAGCGCCACATTCCACCGACCACTGTGGATCCTTCTCTGACAGAAATCCGTAAATCAATCCCGACGCGAAAGAATCGCCGCCGCCGACGCGGTCATAAATTTCCAGATTTTCGCGCACCGGAGCCTGATAGAAGCGGCCGTCGTAGTGGCACATCGCTCCCCAATCATTGAGGGTCGCCGTTTTCGCGTAGCGCAGAGTCGTGGCGATCACCGCCATATTCGGAAAGTCTTTCACGACCTTGGTGATCATCTGCTGAAAGTTGGAGGGATCGAGTTTGGAATGTTGTTCGTCCAGTCCGGCGACCTCGAAACCCAGCGCGGCGGTAAAATCCTCTTCATTGCCCAGCATCACATCGAGCAGCGGCGCAAGGCGCCGGTTAATTTCCTGCGCACGCGTTTTTCCACCAATGGACTTCCACAACGAAGCGCGATAATTCAAGTCGTAGGAGACGATCGCGCCCGTCCGCTTCGCCGCTTCCATGGCCTCAAGCGCAACCAGCGGAGTCGATTCCGAAAGTGCGCAGAATATTCCACCGGTGTGAAACCAGCGTGCTCCGTCTTTCGAAAAAATCTGCGCCCAGTCGATTTCGCCGGGTTTCATTTGCGAGACCGCCGTATGTCCGCGATCGGAGCATCCGAGAGCGGCACGAATTCCAAAACCTCTTTCAGTAAAGTTGAGGCCGTTGCGCACGGTTCTGCCGACTCCGTCGAACGGCACCCAGCGAACATATTTTTGGCTGACACCACCCTGCAACATTAAGTCTTCCACGAGACGTCCTACGGGATTGTCGGCGAGGGCCGTCACCACGGCTGTGTCCAGTCCAAAGCAACGCTTCAGGCCGCGGGCCACGTTGTATTCTCCGCCGCCTTCCCACACGCGAAAATTTCGGGTCGTGGAAATTCGCTGGTCGCCCGGATCGAGCCGCAACATGACCTCGCCGAGGCTCACCAGATCCCACGCGCAACCTTGTTTCGGTTTGACGTTCAATTTCGCCATAGCTCAGAGATTAATTGTTTAGGGACTCAGAATCAAAACTTCGGCAGTCGCGAATCCCGCTCTCAACCGCACCACAGGGGACAGTTGTCCTGTTCGCCTCTTGCCTGTATACATGTGCGCGGACTCTGCCACGATTTTTCGCGCGTGAAGAGCCTACCACTCGAATGCATGAAGGAGAACGAGAAATGAAACTGCAGGTTGGAATTTTTAGTTGTTTTCTTTTGGCCGCCGCGCTGGTGCTCACCATTGCTCCCGCATGGCAAACCGGCCACGCTCAGGAGCGCAAAGCTATTAACCTGTCGCCCACTCGCGGCCTGCCCTTCAGTGACGCGGTTCTCGCGGGCAACACTCTCTACATCGCCGGTCAGGAAGGCACGGACGATTCCGACAAACTGGTGGCCGGAGGAATCGCGCCCGAGACCAAAGCGGCGCTGGCGAACATCGAGAAGGTCGCCAAGGCCGCGGGCTTCGAAGTGAAAGACATTGTCAGCGTCACCGTCTACCTGGCGGACATTCACGAATTTGGAGACATGAATTCCGTTTACAAAGGCTTCATGCCTGATCCGAAGCCGGCCCGCGCCACTATTCAAGCCGCTGCTCTGGTGAATAACGCGCGCGTTGAAATCTCGGCGATCGCGGTAAAAACAAAGAAGTAGACAGAAGGAAGTGGAGAGGAAAAGGCGAGCGGACTAGGCGGCTGACGCTGTCAATTCTCGAGCCGCGTCTTGGGAGGCGACGAACGTTCCATCTTCCACTCGCTCTACACGGCATCGCAACCAGCGGTTCGGCTCGTGGTGTCCCTTGAGATGCAGCTTCTGATAGTTGTCGGTGAGGCCTTCAGTGAAGGAGACGGCCACGTCGCCATGCATGGTCTTGTGGGTACCGCCGAGGGTGATGGCCTCGACCGTCAGGCCAACAAAGCTGCGCATGAAAGCTAGCTTTTTCGCGTCGGCCAGGTCGCGCAGAATGCGGCTGCGCTCACGGGCCGCGTGAACCGGAACTTGATTCGGCATGTTCGCGGCGGGCGTGCCCGGACGCGCGGAGTAGGTGAACACGTGCAGGTAGGTGAATGGCAAGTCTTCGATCAGGCGCCGTGTGGCTTCGAATTCGGCATCGGTTTCGCCGGGGAATCCGACCATGACGTCCGCGCCGATTGCGGCCACCGGCATGGCGGCGCGAATCTTCTCGATCTTTTCACGATAGTGCCACGGACGATATTTGCGATGCATGCGGCGCAACACAGCGTCACTGCCGGACTGCAGCGGCACGTGTGCGTGCTTGGCGATGCGCGGCGACTCGGCGACGAGCGCGATGAGTTCATCGGTCCAATCCATGGGCTCGACGGAGGAGATGCGAAGTTTCTCGAGACAAGTTTCGGCGAGGATGGCGCGCAGTAAATCTTCGAAACCACCGCCCGCCAAGTCCCGTCCCCACCGGCCGAGGTTGATGCCACTGACCACCAGTTCACGATATCCCGCTTCGACCAACGCATTCACTTCGCGCAGAATTTCTGGCAACGGCAACGACCGACTCTGGCCGCGCACGTAAGGGATCACGCAGAAGGAGCAGCGGTTGTCGCATCCGTCTTGCACTTTGAGGTTGGGGCGGGTGCGTGGGCTGTCATGAGCGTCGCCGAGTAGATCGAATACGGGAGCGGCCAGCAGTTCGGTGTGAGCGAAAATGTCGGAAACGAAGATGCGGTTTTCGGGTTCGGCCTCGCAGCTTCCGGATGCGAGGCTCGCGAGCGGAACGAAACCGCCGCGGCGGCCTAGAGGAACCTCAGCGGCTAAAGCCGCGCCTGATTCGGCGCTGCGCCACCCAAAATCGGATTCGCGGTCCCGCTCCCGAGTCAGCTCCCCATTGAATCCCCGATCCTCCGTCGATGCCTGCGACCGGACAAGAACCGGCAGCGTAATCTCTGCGAGCTGATGTTTGTGCGAGTTGCCGACCACGCGGGTCACGCCGGGCAGCGCCGCAATTTCTTCCGGAGCACGCTGGGCGTAGCATCCGGTGACAATAATCTTCGCGTTGGGATTCTGGCGCTGCACTCGGCGGATCGCGGCGCGCGCATCCTGGTCGGCGGCGGCCGTCACTGTACAGGTGTTGAGGATGACCACGTCCGCCTCGGTGGCGGAGGCGCGAACCAGCCCGCGCTCCTCGAACTGGCGCTCCAGGGCAGCACCATCTGCCTGGGTGGCGCGGCAGCCGAAATTTTCTACATAGAAGGCAGGCACGTCGTCCATAGTAGCGCATTTCGGAGGAACCTTTTTCACCACGGAGACACGGAGGCACAGAGAAGCCCAAACTCTTAATTAAGCCCAACGATCTTCGATGTTGGCTTTTACAGGTTGTACCGTTTTCTCCGTGTCTCAGTGTCTCCGTGGTGAATTGTCTCTACCTCCACGGCGAACCGCTGCGGCTCAGAGCGGCAAGACACAGCTCCGCGCGCGCTGGAGGCGTAAGCCTTCAGCAACCCAGGGGAGTGGCGTGGGATGTCAAGCCGAGGCGGCGGTTCTCCGCGACTGGAAACACTCCCGGCAAAACACCGGGCGGCCCTGCGTGGGACGGAAGGGCACAGTGGTTTCCTTGCCGCACTGGGAGCAGGTGGCGCGGGTCTCGACCTTGGAGTAGTGAAAGTTCTGGCCCGGAGGTGGAGGCGCACCTAACACGGCTACACGCTTGGACTTGCAGGCTTTGCAGCGCTTGGGTTCGTTCCTGAATTGTTTATCGTGAAAAAACAACTGTTCCCCGGCGGTAAAAACGAAATCGGCGCCGCAGTCGATACACTTCAGTACCTTGTCCTGAAATTCCATCGAGGATGGCTCCCTTCAGCCCGCTCCCGCCGGCCAGAGCATGGGAGGAAGCTGCCGTGGCAGAGAGATTCGCAGGTTGTTTACATCCCCCTCAATTGCCCCTTGGACTCGGCCCGCCGCGCACCGAGGAGAGTGCGCGGATACAAATTCACCGCTGGTACGCGGTGCCGTCAGCGGAAGAACAGCTCCTGCGGCAACTCGATCTGGTGGGGGCCAAACCGAGCAGAGCCGCCCCGGGGAAGGAGCGGCCCTTTCAATGCCTCAGTCCTGTTCTTTGCGTGTTTTTTTGCGAGCACGTTTACGAGCCAGCGCAGCTTTCACGCGCTTTTTCTCGCCTGGCTTCAGGTAAAAGGAGTGGCGCTTAACCTCCTTGATAATATCTTCCTGCTGCACCTTGCGCTTGAAGCGACGTAGAGCGTTCTCGAGAGACTCGCCCTCTTGCAGTCTAACTTCCGCCAAACTGACACACCCCCAAACTCGTCCTGTGGGACGGAATAAGTTATTACAAGGATTTGACCGTAAGTCAAGGGGAGGACGATGAAATTCCTTGTAAATTGGCCCTGAAACGATTCAAACCGGGAAACAGGACTTTATTTTGAGACCAACGTTCTACCTGCAGGGATATCCCCTAGGGGCCCGATGCGAACTCCCTTAGGGGTTCGAGCAAGTCAGCGATCTGAGGGAACCGCCGCCGACTCCCCATCGGAGCGCGGGAATTTCCGCGCTCCCCATGGCGAGATCGTGGGCGAAACAACTTAGTAAGCGAAACAATATCGCGGATCCAGCTGCCGCCGGATTCACCCAGCTGGCTAGTGTGGGCCCATGTACATGACGTGCACATAGGTTCCCAGCCTGACGTTGTAGGCCAGGTACCAGCCGTCGTGGTCGGGGTCTTCGTAGATCACGATGTCATCGGTATCCCACAGCCAGTCGCCGCAGTAGCCGATGTCGAAGGCGGCTACGCTGAAACCAAAACCGCCAAACCAGAACCCGTTGGGACCTCCGCCGCCGAGGTGCCAGACATGTCCGCGGCCGAAACCGCCGGTGAAGTGTCCATGCTCCCAGGGATGATCGAGATGGTAGTTAACGTCGGCGCGGCCGGTATCGTGGCCGATCCACTTGCCGTTGTTATGAACGTGGGGAGCATCGGGATGCCCCGCCTTATCGCTGAAGTGCGCGCCTCCCGAGGGCACCGGGTGAGGCGTGCGCGCCGGAGCGGGACCATGCTCCGGGATGTGAGCCACTCCACCGCCAACACCGTGAACCGCACCGTGCTGAGCAAAGGCCGAGAGAGAAAACAGAACGCAGAATGCGAGCAATCCGACCAGCTTCTTCTTCATCTTCATCGCTTCCTCCAGACGCCCCATTTTCGTCTGTTTTACACCAGATGGCGCGATTTTGTCCTGCGCTAGCGGTAGGACATCAGTTCTCAGTTCTCAGTTCTCAGTTGTCGGCTCTCGGTCCTCAGCCGTCCGCCGCCAGCAAACTCCCAACGCCTTGTCATTCCGAACGCCGAGTCTTTCTTCGCGGCGGAGGAATCTCACTCTTCCTGGCAGCGGCGCACCAGCCAAGGCCTTTTGAGGCAGTCCCCTGTGGCGCAGAGGTCCCCTACCGCGGGACCGTCGCAGGATTTTCCCCGGAATATTTCACCCACTCTCTAGAAAATTAACTTCATCGCCACCTCAATCCTGCGCGGAGGATAGGCAGCATTGGGCTTAAGAAAATTCCCAGGCTGCTGATAATAGGCAGGATAGGAGGCATTGCCCACCGTGGTGCCGTACTGGGTAAAGGTCGTGGCGCTCACAACCATACCGTTGGACGTGATCTCGACCCGCTGGTTATCCCGGTTGAGCAGGTTGAACGACTCGCCGATCAGTTCGAGTTTGCAGCGCTCCCCCAGCCTCAGTCGCCGGGTCACGCGAAGATCTGTGCTGGCGTAGTCCGGTCCCGTGAAGCCGTTGCGGCGGTAGCCGGGTAGCCGGTCGTTGAGTTCGTTGCTGTCCTGGTTGGGGTCGCCGTCAACGGTGGCGTCAAAGGGGCGTCCGCTGCCCGCGGTAACTTCGCTGGAAAATTTCCAGTCGTTGAAGGCGTGGCCGAGGAATTGGTGCTCACGGTGGAAAGGACGCGGTTCCACCGCAACTGCCGCGACCAGGCGATGGCGCTGGTCGGTGACGCTGGCACCGCGTTCGGCAGTGGGATCGTAGGAATTCTGCACGGTGGCAGGCTGACCGGCAACCAAGGCGTCCTGCCCATCGTCAATGGCTTTGGCAAAGGTGTAGGCAAGGCGGAGATAGGCGCCGTGGGCCATGCGGCGATTGATCGAGAGAGTGCCGCCGTTGTAAACGCTGGACGCCGCGCTCTGAAATTCGTCGATGGATCCGAGCTGCGCGATGGGGCGTCCGAGCGGATTGATGCAGGGAGGAAACGGGCATTCGAGCGTCTGGCTGAACTGCCAAGTAGCAAACGAATCGACGGTGTAATAACCGTTTTCGAAAGTCGAGCCGGTGGAGTTGAAGATGGGATAGGTGAGCGCGACCGGCGGCGGCAGGTTCACATCGAGCGCGCGGATGAGATGTTCGCCGTGGACGTAGAGATACGAAACCGCCACGGTGGTGTGCCCGGCGAATTCTTTTTCGAGCGTGAGACTTCCCTGCTGCACTCGCGGCGTCACGAAGTTGGGCGCGAACGCGGAGACATTGTTAGTGACACCCTGAATGAATCCGGATGGCAGCGCGCAGGAAGCGGCAGTCAGCGAACAACTCACCAGCGGGTTGGGATACGTGGGAAAGACCTGCTGGTTGTAATAGTCCGTGTTGTTGAGGAACACCTGAGAGTCCGTGACGCCGTTTTCCGTGGCCACCACGGAGCTGTAGATTTGCGGAATGCGAACGTAGAAGATGCCGTACCCCGCCCGCACCACCAGCGGATGCTGTTTTCCAAACGAGTAAGCAAATCCGCCGCGAGGAGCGAAGTTGTACGGTTGGAACGGAACTTTGCCGGACGGCGGAAACAGCGGGTTCGAAATCAGTCCGCCGGTGGAGAACGTCTGCAAATCCCAGCGCACGCCCAGGTTGAGCGCGAGATGATCGGTCACGCGAATTGTATCTTGCACGAATGCGGCGTAGTCGTTGCTGTCAGGATGCGAAACCGCATTACCAAAACTCTGAATGTAATAGTGCGGAATTTCATGCGCGTAGGCGCGCAGAGGCGTGAGCTCGAGTCCTCCCTCCATGGGCTGAAAAGAAAAGGGATCGACTTTGATGGAGTAAAAAAGATATTCGCCACTCTGCTGCGAGGGGAAAAAATCGTAGGTCCAGGTGCGGAGAGTATCGCCGCCGAATTTCCAGGCGTGGCGGCCGCTGTCGAAGCTCACGGTTTCCGCGAGATGCAGCCGGTGTTCTCGCGTGGCCCGTGGCAGCAGATCGGATCGCCCAATGCCGTCGATGATGTTAGGAATCTTGACCAGAGTGTTGGAAGTATTGCTGTAAGACTGCTGCAGGTCCTGAGAAAACTGGGCGCGGAGATGGCTGATCAGCCGCGGTGACAGGCCGCTGGTCAGCGCAATCGACCCGGTTTCGGTCAACACAGTCTGCTGTCCGTTATCGCTGATAGAGTCGTAGCTCACCGGGCTGGAGGGATCGAGGAAGACGTTGTTCGATCCCCAGTAGCGGGACATATTCACCCGCAGCGCAAGTTGGTGGCGTGGAGTGAGATTGATGTCGAGTTTGCCGTAGGAGGCGTTGCCGATCTGCGACGCGGGATATGTTCCGGAGAGTGAACTGAGTTGCGAAGCGGCGGCAAATACCAAAGCCTGATCAGTGAGTTCGTAGTCGCCGGGCGAGTAAGGTCCGGTGCCGGGTTGCGGAACCACTTGAAAACCGCCGTTGAGAAATTCCACCACGTCGGGATCCTGGTAAATGTGCTGATCGAATCCGGCGAAGAAGAAAACTTTGTTGGTCTTGAGCGGGCCTCCGAAAGTCGCGCCAAATTGCTCCTGCTGGTCGTGCGGCTTGAAAGGAAGAAATGGCTCGTTGGCCCCGCCGAAAGAGCTGTCCCGGAAAAAATCGAAGAGCGTGCCGTGAAAGTGATTCGAGCCGGACTTTGTAACCACGTTGACCACAGCTCCGCCCGCGCGCCCCAGTTCCACTCCGTAGGTGTTCGAGGAAACCCGAAACTCCTCCACCACTTCCGTCGAAACCGGGTAGGGAGCGCGGTAGAGTCCGCGAGCCTGCGAAAAGAAGCCGTTGTTGAAGTCGCCGCCATCGACCAGAAAACTGTTCTGGAACCCGCGAATGCCTCCGAACGAAAGATCGCCATTGGTCGAAGAAGTCAGGCTGCGCGGGTCTTGCGTGACTCCCGGCGAAAGCAGCGCCAGGTCGGAGAAGCGGCGGCCGTTGAGCGGAATATCGGAAAGCGCGCGTTCATCGAGAACAGTGGAAACGGTGCTGCTCTGGGTATCGACCAGCGCGGGGGCGTCTGACACAGTAACACTTTCCTGCGCGCCCGCGATGGTCAGGCGAAACTCGAGGTCGGCAACGCCGCCAACATCCACATGAAGTTGCGGCGTGACTTGTGGAGACATGCCCTTGGCCGTGGCGCGGGCGGAGTAATCTCCCGGCGGGAGCAGATCGAAAGCAAAATTTCCCCCGGCGTCGGTGGTCGCGGAGTAGCGCAGGCCAGTGGCAAGATCGACAGCGACGATGCTGGCTTGCGCGACGCGGCCTCCCGAGGGATCAATCACAGTTCCGCGCAGGGCGCCGGTGGCAGCGTCCTGGGCGCAGGCGGAACCGGCAAGCATCAAGACGGAAACAATGACGAGCGAGACCGCAACCAACCACACAACGCCGACCACAGCACGCGAGCCACGCGACATAGGCATTCACCTTCAGTCGTATCGCTCGGAGGTCGTTCCGCACAGCTCACCGGAAGCCGTGCAGTGGGAAACCGCATTCTGTATAGCACGCGGGGCCAGCAGAAAGCTGTGACGAGGCACGGCATATTTTGTGGACTTTCCCGCTGCGGGAATTAGGCGGCCTCTAGTAAACTGGGAGCGGGGTACTCACAAGCTATGTTTCGGGTCGGATTCATCGGTTGGCGAGGGATGGTGGGCAGCGTCCTCCTGCAGCGCATGCGCGAGGAGGGCGACTTCGCCGGCCTCGAGCCAGTGTTCTTTTCCACGTCGAACGTGGGCGGAGCAGCGCCCGAAGAAGCCGGGCCCGGCGCGATTTTGCATGATGCCCGCGATCTGAAGCGCCTCTCAGCCTGCGAAGTTCTCATCAGCTGCCAGGGCGGGGACTATACGACGGAAGTCTTCGGTCCCTTGAGGAAAAGTGGCTGGCGCGGCTATTGGATTGACGCCGCTTCCACGCTGCGCATGGCGGAAGACGCCGTCATCATCCTCGACCCAGTCAACGCCGGCGTAATCGAGCAGGGCCTCGCGCGCGGACTGCGAAACTATATCGGCGGCAACTGCACGGTGAGCCTGATGCTGATGGCCGTGGGCGGACTTCTGCAAGCCGACTTGGTCGAGTGGATCAGCACGATGACATATCAGGCAGCATCCGGCGCGGGCGCAGCCAAGATGCTGGAACTGGTCGCGCAGATGGGACGTCTCGTCGAACCGGTTCGCAAATCGCCGTCCGAAAATGCGCTGGCCGTGGATCGCATGGTCATCGAAGCGCAGCGCTCGGCCGCTCTGCCAACCGAAGAGTTCGGCGCGCCGCTGGCCGGCAGCCTGCTGGCCTGGATCGACAAAGAAATGCCCGGCGGCCAGACCCGCGAAGAATGGAAAGGCATGGCCGAAGCCAATAAAATCATGGCCCTCGATCCGCCGGTGGCCGTGGACGGAATCTGCGTCCGCGTCGGCGCCATGCGCTGCCACAGCCAGGGATTGGTTATTAAGCTAAAGCGCGACGTGCCGCTGCCCGAAATCGAGAAGATTCTCGCAGGCGCCAACGAATGGGTCCGCATGGTCCCGAACAATAAAGAAGCCACGCTGCGCGACCTCACGCCGACAGCAGTCTCCGGAACACTGGAAGTCGCCATCGGACGCCTGCACAAATTGAAGATGGGACCGGAATACCTGGGCGCGTTCACCGTAGGCGATCAGTTGCTCTGGGGCGCCGCCGAGCCGCTGCGCCGCATGCTGAACATTCTGCGGCAACATCTGGGCGCGGGCGAGGGGCAGCTGGTGGCCGCGCGGTCACAGGAGTGAACTGTCTCACTCATGGGGACACGCTGCGTCGGCGGAGCATGTAGCCCGCTGCGGAAACACTCGACGGTGCGTGCAGTGACGTGGAAGAGCGGCGCTTCAGCGCCGCGTAGAGCGTTCAGAATCAACCCGGGCTTTTAAGCCCTGCGCCACGCAAAAACTGGCCTTTCCGATTAAAAGATTTCCTGGCATATGATTCGATCTTACAAAGGCATCACACCAACCATCCGCGCCACCTGCTACGTCGATGCGTCGGCGCAGATCATCGGCGACGTGGTGCTGGGCGAGCACGCCTCCGTCTGGATGAACGCGGTCGTGCGCGGCGACGTCCACGAAATCCGCATCGGTGCGCATTCCAACGTGCAAGACAACAGCGTGCTCCACGGTATGAAAGAGCAGTGGGGCGTCTATCTCGGCGAATACGTCACCGTGGGACATTCGGTCACGCTGCATGGCTGCGTGATCGAAGACTGCTGCCTGATCGGCATGGGATCGATTATCCTGAACGGCGCGAAGATTGGCGCAGGATCGATCATCGCCGCCGGCACGCTGATTCCCGAGGGAACGGTGGTCGAGCCCGGCTCGCTGTGGATGGGCTCTCCCGGAAAATTCCGCCGCAAGCTCGACGAGCGGGATCAGGAAACGATCCTGCGCTACGCGAGGAATTATCTGGGTTATAAAGAGGAGTATCTGAAAGAGAGCAGTCAGAAAAACAGCCCTCAACCGTCAGCTCTCAGCCGTCAGTAAAGGCGAGGCGAATATCGGGAAGCTTATGTGCACTGTCATCCTGAGCGGAGCCGGACGGTGCGCAAAGCGCAGCGGCTGGCGGAGTCGAAGGACCCCTATAGCTATTCGCTAAGCGGGCACTCGAAGGCGTTCTCTTGGCAAAATCAGGAAGAGTGGCAGAGGGCGTGACGGAAACTCCCGGACAAGCCAGCGTCCGGTTAAGCTGCAAGGGATCCTTCGACTGCGCATTTGCTTTCGCGTTGCAAAAGCAAATGCTCCGCTCAGGATGACAGAGTGGGTAAAGTAAGCGGTGGTGTAGCTGAGAGCTGATGGCTGAAAGCTGAGAGCTAGTTCATGATCAAAGCGGTCCGAGGAACGCGCGACCTGCTGCCGCCGGAAACGGCGCTGTGGAACCACGTGGAGTCGGTAGTGCGCGACGTTTTCCGCGCCTACAACTTCCAGGAAATTCGCACGCCGATTTTCGAGTCGACAGAATTGTTCGCGCGCGGCGTCGGCGAAGAAACGGACATCGTTTCGAAAGAGATGTACACGTGGGAGGATCGCGGGCGCGCCGAGAGCGACAAGGGACAATCTCTCACCCTGCGCCCCGAGGCCACGGCGGGAATTGTCCGCGCCTACATTGAGCACAAACTCGGTGACCGCGGACTGAACAAGCTTTATTGCATCGGCCCGATGTTCCGGCGTGAGCGTCCGCAAAAGGGCCGTTATCGGCAGTTTTACCAAATCGATGCCGAAATCATCGGGCCCGCCTCCGCCGGAAGCGAGTCTCCCGCGCGCGATGCGGAACTGCTCGAGATGCTGGCGACTCTGCTCGATCGTCTCGGCATCACCGGCTGGACTCTCGAACTGAATTCTGTCGGCACGCCCGCCGACCGCGTGAAATTCAACGAGGCTCTGCGCGCGGCGCTTGATCCCGTGAAAGAAAAAATGTGCGCCGACTGCCAGCGGCGCGCGGTGACCAATCCGCTGCGCGTGTTCGATTGCAAAGTGCCCGAGGATCAGCCCATCATCGAGACGCTGCCGCGCATCAGCCAGTTTCTCGGCGAAGATTCGCCGCAAACATTTCGACGCCGTGCAGCAAATTCTGAAGCTGTCGGGTGTCGAGTTTCGCATAAACGACCGGTTGGTCCGCGGCCTCGATTACTACACTCGCACCGCGTTCGAGTTCACCCACGGAGCCCTGGGAGCGCAAAACGCAATCCTCGGCGGCGGCCGTTATGACGGCCTTTCCGAAGCGCTCGGCGGGCCGCCCGCTCCGGGCATTGGCTTCGCCATCGGCGAAGACCGGCTGGTGATGTCGCTGCAGGAAAAGACGCCAGCCGAGAGCGTGCTGAGCAAGCCGGATGTCTATATCGCTCCGCTCGGCGCGGGCATGAACGCCGAAGCCGCCCGCCTGGCGCGGGATTTGCGGCGTCACGACCTGGTGGTGGAGCTGGGAGACGAAACCTTCCGCCTGAAAAAATCATTTGAGGCGGCAACCAAAGCGGGAGCAAAGTATATTTTGATCGTCGGCGAGAACGAAGTGAAGGCAGACGCATTCGCGTTGAAGAATCTGGCAACCGGTGAGCAAGTTTCGGTTCCAAGGGCAGAGTTGGCGCAGAAGATTCGGAGCGCCGCGTCGATCGTCTGGCCAGACAAATAGAACCCTGAATCTCCGAGTCGTCATCCTGAGCGTAGCAAGACGGTTGGCGAAGCGAACCGACTTGCGGAGTCGAAGGATCCCTACAGTCTTCCGCGAGGCTACGAGGTACGGGGAGTTCTCTCGGCAGCGCCAGTGGTCCAGCCGGGCCTCCGAGACAGACCGAAGTCAGTTAAGCTGAAAGGGATCCTTCGACTACGACTTGTCGTTCGCTTCGCGAACGGCAAGTCTCCGCTCAGGACGACAATAGACTAGAACCGACATTCGCTCCAACAAGAGAGGAACGAAATGAAGCGCTCTTTCAAGTTAAGCATCGTAGCGTCTCTGGCGATGCTGTGCCTGGCAAGCGCCGGCAGTGCGCAAACCGCAACTACCCCGGCGAAGCCCTTAACCCCGCTGGAGCAAGCCGTGCTCGGCGCTGAGAAAGACTTCCTGGCCGCGGTGAAGAAGGGCGACCCCGCCTTCCTCAAACGAACTTTCACCGACGATTATTTCTTCGTGGGATTTGACGGCGAAGTCGCCGACCGCGAAGAGACGATTGAAATGCTGGGCGACGGCGGCCTCGACATCATGCCCTACAATTTCAAAGTGGTCGCCGAAGGCGACAACACGGCCATCGTCACCTACGACGTAGTCCTGCAGGTGCCGCCGGCCGAAGACCAAGGCCCGCCGCCGCGCTACCAGCACTTCAGTTCACTGTGGGTGAAGCGCGCCGGAGAATGGAGACTAAAATTCCAGCAAGCCACGCCGTCACACTGGGGAGACTGGTGAGAAGCAGCAGCTAGGGATTAGGGGCTAGGGGCTAGTCACTAACCACGAGGGTTTTACTAACCCCTGGCCCCTAATCCCTAACCCCTGCTCTTACCCCACAATCTTATACGGCCGCATCATTTCATTGTCTTCGTGTTCCAGCACGTGGCAATGCCACACGTAGCGAAATTCGTCGCCGTGTTTCACCTGAGTTCCCGCCGGCAGATCGAATTTCGCGATGACTCGCGTCACATATCCGGCGTAAGTCTTGATCGTATCTTTCCAAGCCGGCCGCTCGTTCGATTCCGGCGCCATCGGGATGCCCCCGTACACCATTTTGCCGGTCTGCATGTAAGTCTTCACATCGAAAGCCTGGCGATTCAGCACCTGAAACTGCACCAGGTGAAGATGCATAGGATGAACGTCGCCAGTCGCGTTCGCGAATGACCAGATTTCCATCGAGCCAGCCTTAGGGTCTTCGGTAATCGGATCGTCCCAGTGTTTCTGCCCCAGCAGGCCGATCATGGTATAGCCGTCGGAAGGCCGGTCCATCTCGGTCAGAGCCAGCGTACGTTCCCGCACCGCGTGTGCCGGGTTGAGCGGCGTCCAGGGCACGAGCGTTTCGGGAAGCGAACTGGTGTCCTTGCCCGCGAGCGGTTTGGTCACTTTGAAAAGCATCACGTCTGAAGGCACAATCTCGCCGCCTCGCGCGTACGGCGCCGGTGCATCGTTGATCAGCGCAAAGTTCTGCCCCTGAAAGTCCGAGAAGTCGATGACCAGGTCGAAACGTTCCCCGGGAGAAAAGATTAAGTAGTGCGTGCTGAGCGGCGCAGGGAGCAGTCCACCATCGCTGCCGATCTGACGAAACGGAGGAGCGTCCGCCGGGCCGCCATTGCGCTTGCCCGCGGCATCGGCAGGAGCCAGCGTCAGATGATAAAAGCGCGAGTTCGAACCATTGATCAGCCGAAACCGGTACTTGCGCGGTTCCACTTCCAGAAACGGCGCGGCCTTCCCGTTGACACAGATCGTATCGCCGAAGAATTCCTGCATCCACATGGGATGCGTGCCATTTTTCGGCGGAGGATACAGCAACGATCCGTCCACTCCAAACTTGCGATCCTGAATCAGCAGCGGAATTTCGTAGGCGCCGCTGGGCAAATTGAGCGCATCCTCTTCGGCGTCGCGAATCAGGTAACAGCCCGCCAGTCCCGCGTAAACGTTGAGACGCGTAATGCCGAGCGCGTGGTCGTGATACCACAGCGTGGTGGCGGCCTGATCATTGGGATAGCGGGCCGGATCAGCCGCAGCCACGGACCCAGCTTTGCCGTCGGAAGTGACCCACGCGTCGGGATAGCCGTCACTATCGGGCAGCACCTGCGCGCCGTGAACATGCGTCACCGTGCGGACTTCCGGCACGCCCGCTTCCGACCCATGAATCGTAGGGTCGACGGGAAGAAAATGTCGCATCGGAAGGTGATTCGACCACTTCACAAGCAGCGGCTCACCCCTGCGCACCTCAAACGTGGGACCGGGCCACATGCCGTTGTATCCCCACATGGTGGCAGCGGGAAGGTCGCGATGAGCCTTGTGCTGGAACGGCACGAGCCGCACCGGGACTGGCTTGCCGCCGGCCGTGGGCCGCAGGACCGGAGGAATCGACAGCGGAGTCACATAGCTGGCCAGCGCGCCGGCGGGTTGAGCCTCATGAAACTCCGGAATCGCGGCTTGCGACGCCGGCGTCATCTTCATGCCCGCGCTCATGCCGACACTCGTTCCGGCCTGTTGTGCCAACAATCGCCGTGGCCCGGCCGCCAGACCTGCGCCCGCGCACAACCCCATTCTCAGCAAGTCGCGTCGACTCAATCCCAAGCAGATTCTCCAGATGATTGTTTTGGCGCTGGATTCAAAAGGTGGGACTTCCCGCCCGCGTTACCAACAATGATTTCATGCGTCGAGCCTCGAACAGTGTGAAAATCCGGTTAAAATCCCCCCGTAAAATTCCATGACCGCATGGTTCGAGTCTCGAACCACGTAGTGACAGCCGCCTCGGCTGTCCAAGCCTAGACCAAGCCCGGCGCCCAGTCTCCAAAGGACGCGTTTCTTTGCGATCTTCGCAACCCAACCCATAGTCCGAACAAAAAAACGGCCAGGGAATACGTCCCTGGCCAGCCAAATTGTGCTTCGCAATCCGGCTGACGCCGAATTACGCGCGCCCTACGGATGCGCTTACTGCTTAAAGTTAAACACATCGAACAGGTCGTCGATCGCCGGGGTGTTGATCGGCACATACGGATTGCTCTTCAACACTTTCGGGTTTGGCAGATTGTCGCGGCTGCGGGCCGTTAGCGGGCCCAGCCCGAAATTCCGCTCGATGAATTTCGTGATCGAAACATGGTCTCCATAGGAGTGGTTGACGTGTCCGCCTACGGTGAACGGCGAAACGATCAGCAACGGAATGCGGGTGCCGTCTCCGAAGAAGTCGACGGGCTGAATGTAGCCGGAATCATAGTAGCCGCCGCCTTCATCCTCGGTGATAAAGATCGCGGTGCTCGCCCACACTTCCGGGTTGGCCTGCACTGCGGTCACGATATTTTTCACGAACCCTTCGAACACTTCCAGCTTCGAAGACGCCGGATGCCCATCCGAAGGCCAGCCCGGTTTCACGATCGACACGGCCGGCAGGTCGTTCGCCTTGATGTCTTCGTAAATGTTCTGCGAGTCCTGGATATGCAGCGTGCGCTGCGTGGCGTTGGTCATGATGTCGGTGGCGTAGTTGAATGGGTTGCAGATATTGCAATACGTGTCCAGCGGATTGCTCAGGCTTGGATCTGACAGGAACACGTTCCAGCCGTCTCCGTAGTACTTCCACGAAACGCCCTTGTCGTTCAGCGCGTCGCCGATGTGGCGAACCGACGACCCAGGAAGAGTAAACGGAGAGATCGAAAGCGACGAAGACCCGTCACCGTTGTATCCAGGGTTGTAGTTGTTAAGGATGTAGTAGTGCCCGGCGTCGCAATTCGCGGCCACCGGACGCGGCAACGACTCCAGGTAGTTCACGATGGCAGGCACGCCGGGCTGGCCGAGATCGGCGCAATTGACGTAGCTTCCGCCGCCCGTCCCGTTCGAGGCTCCGTATCCATCTGAGTCGTACCAGTTGTTAGTTCCGGGTTGCGGGTTCGGGTTGTCGATCTGGGCAGCGGGCGGGGTAAGCGCGTTCCCGTTCCCGTCGCTGTACCAGATGGAATCAGCAAACCCGAACTCGATGTGGTTCGCCATGGTCCCGCCCATCACCGATTGGTGGAAGTTATCGCTTAGCGTGTAGTTGTCGGCCAGTTTCTTCATGTAGGGCGCATCGCCTTTGGCCACGTTGAAAAACTCCATGGCAGTAGAGCCTTCACCGGTGCCCAGCCAGCTGGTCGGCGGGTTGAGGCTGCCAGTCGAGCAAGTGTCGCTGCCGCAGCCGATGGTAACTTCGACCCACGGGAACAGGTCGCTCAGACAGCCGCTCGGGTTATCGGCCGTCGCCGTGGCCGCGCTGCAATCGGTCTGCTGCCACATCTGGTAAAAGCGGTGCACTGGGCTATTAGCATAGTCGTTGTAAGTGAGCGTCGGAGAAGTGAGCTGGAAGGCGCCCTCGGGCAGGCTGAACACATCGGGAATACGAGTGTCGGCTTCAGCGTACGGAGCCAGGCCAGTGCCGCCGATCGTCAAATCGACGTAGTAGCTGGGAAAAAGTTGTCCCGGCTCAATCAGTTTAGCCAGAGCTAAGGTAGGAATGTATGGGTTCTCGGGGCCGCCAGCCACCACGGGCGGATTGTTGGCGTAGAGAGTCTTTTCCGGAGGGCTGATGGCGAACAGGCCGGTTCCCACTGTTGTGCTATCCACCGCGCTGTATTGTGCCGACAACGAGTAATTGGGGCCGGGAGTTCCATCCTCGTTAATGATTCCCTTGGAGAGGAGATTGGAAACCGTCTCCCCCTTCTTGGGCTTGTAGGTGGCGTACACGTGGTCGAAGCTGCGGTTTTCGCCAATGATCACGATGACGTGCTTGATAGGGGTAGCGGTCTTAGGATTTCCCTGAGCAGCGGCCGGAACCGGGGCTCCCACGTTGGCGATAAGAGCAAACAGGCTCACGCCAACAGCAACATGCTGCCTGGCGCTAGCCAGGAAACTTTGAGGTGACATTGCGTTCTTCCTCCTGAGGAAACTGATGGAACGACGGAACAATGGAAAACCAATCCGGCTACTCTGCGGCGTGAGCGTTGCAGCAGCGTTACGCCCACATTAAAGTCGTGTGAAAAGAAATCCACAGGCCCGGAAGGATTTAAGAGATGTTCATGTGGAGACAGCCGCCCTTCGACTTCGCTCAGAGCAGGCCGGCTGTCTAAGTTTGGGAGATGCTCTCCCGGGAAAGCTGCCTCCTCGCCTCCGCTAAAGCGAGGTCGGGCGAAACGCAGCAGTTTTCCTCGCCCGAAACCTCAGTTTCTCGCCGTAGAAGCTTCCGGCTGGCGCACCGCGGTCCACGTGTAATTGCTGGGACGAGCATTCTCTCCGTGCTGATCGTAACCGCCGTCCACTCCGCCAATTTCAAACTTTCCCGCCATCGTGTTGCCGTCCACCACTCCCTTGAAAATCAGGCTGAAGGGATGCGCTCCCTGAAAATCGAGAGTGAAGCTGACGTTCTTGCCCTCAATCGTGCCCGAGACTTTAGGACTTCCCAACTGCCCCTGGTAGCTCCCGGTAAGTTTTGCCTCGGCCTGTTCCAGTTGCACCGTGCCGTGCGCCGTACCCAGTCGAGCTTCCCACGATATTTGCCATTTCCCGCTGACGCTCGCCGGCCTGCTTGCCGTCTCGCCCACGGAAGCCTGCCCGACCATCACCGCAAAAACCAGCAGCCAGAAATAAGCCCGTCGCCCCTTCATCATTCGTCCCTCCTGTGTGCGCCGGTATGCGCCGGCGAAAACCGGGTGCCCCACTTCTCGCGTCCTTTGGCGAGAAGTGGGAACCACCGGCGCGTCCAGCTTTGGTCTTTCTTTGGCCCCTCAACTTCCAACTTCAACTTCTAACTTTCAGTTCCCGAAATTAAACGCGTCAAACAAGTCGTCCAACGCCGGGCTGTTGGTCGGAACATACGGATTGCCGGCTTTGGTGGTTGGGTTCGGGAAGTTGTCACGGCTGGTGCCGGTGATAGTTGGCAGGCTCCAGTTTCGCTCGATGAACTTGATGAGCGAAACATGGTCGCCGTAGCTGTGATTGATCACACCGCCCGTCGAGTAGGGCGAGATGACGACCAGCGGAATCCGCGTGCCATCACCGAAGAAATCCACAGGCTGAATGTAGCCGGAGTCGTAATAGCCGCCGCCTTCGTCAAAGGTGACGAACACAGCGGTGCTCGCCCACAGAGTCGGGTTGGCCTGCAGCTGGGTGACGATCTTCTTCACGAAGCCTTCAAACAGATCCAGCTTCGACGAAGAAGGATGACCGTCCGTAAATCCACTCGGCTTAACCACGGAAACGGCCGGCAACTTCCCATCGATCAGGTCTTCGTACAGCTGCCTCGTGTCCTGGATGTGGGCCTCGCGCTGGGCGGGGACGGTCATGACGTCGGTGGCGTATTGGAAGGGGTTGCAGATGCTGCAATAGCGGTCATAAGGATTCGCTCCGGTCGGGTCAGAGGTGTAAAGATCCCAGCCTTCTCCGAAGTAGGTATAGGACAAGCCAGCCGCCGAAAGCACATCGCCGATGTGATGCTGCGCCGTCGGTGGAATCGTGAATGGCGTGTACTGAATGTCCAGGGTTCCGTCGCCGACGAAGCCTGGGTTGTAATTGTTGAGCAGGTAGTAGGCGCCGGCGGCGCATCGCGGACTGATGGGCGGATTCAGCGACTGCAGATAGTTCTCGACCGCGGTGACACCGGGCTGCGTGCTGTCGCTGCAATTGCTGTAGCTGCCGCCGGAGTAGCCATCCTGATCGTAGTAGTTGTTCGTCCCTGCCTGCGGATCGGGATTTTCAATCTCATTGGTTGGGGGAGTCAGGAGATTGCCGTTGCCGTCGCTGTAGGCAAGCGCATCGGCGTAGCCGAACATGATGTGGTTGGCCCCGGTTCCACCTTCCACCGATTGATGGAAGTTGTCGCTGATCGTGTACTGCTCAGCCAGTTCCTTGAAGTAAGGAGCATCGCCTTTCGCCACGTTGAAGAACGCCAGGGCCGTGGATCCTTCCCCGGTGTTGAGGGTCCCAGGCGGCGGATTGCCGTTGCTGCCCGCTCCAATCGTGGTTTCCACCCAGGAAAACAGATCGTTCAGGCAACCGCTGGGATTGCTCGAAGTTGCCGTGTCTATACTGCAATCGGTCTGCTGCCACATCTGGTAAAAGCGGTGCACCGGGCTGGCCGCGTAAGCGTCGTATGGAAGCGTCGCGGAAGTCAGCTGAAACACGCCCGAGCCCAGACTTTCGACGTTAGGAATGCGCGTGTCCGGAATGGAATGCGCCAGGCCCGTCGCCCCGGTGAGCAGGTACTTGTTATAGGTCGGAAACAATCCCGGCTCTGCCAGCTTGGCCAAAGACAAAGTGACAAACGGCGCCGGGCTGCTGTCACTGGCGGCCGTGGGAGCTCCGCCGGTTTCGGGCGCCGGAATGTTGTAATACGCCGCTTTGCTGCCGGGGGAGATTTCGAAAGCGCCGCTATCCACGGCGCTGTACTGCGCGGAAAGCCCGTAGTTGATGCCCGGCGTCCCGTCGACGTTGACAATGCCTCGAGACAACAGGTTGGCGACGGTCTGTCCCTTCTTCGGTCTGAGAGTTGCGTAGACGTGATCGAACGTCCGGTTTTCGCCAATGATCACGATGACATGCTGAATCGGTGTGACGGCAGTGGCGGGAGTCTGTGCCGCGGCGGTGGGGGTGGATGCTCCGAGGTTGGCGATGAGCGCAAACAGGCTCATTCCAACCGCAGCGTGCTGCCTGGCTTTCACCAGGAAACGGGACGAAGACATGGAGTTCCTCCTGAGATGTGCGAGAACTGCAGAAGTTAAGTTAGCCGCTGGACGGTTACACAGCGGTGACACGCAGATGAATAGTGCATCAAGAGAAATCCACAGCCTTGGGCCGATTCGCAGGACTCGGAAAGCTGCGATTCGCGAATCGGCAGGAAAAGTGGTTGCAGCCGAGACCATCTGTGAACCACGCGTAAAGAAATTTCCACAGCGCGTGAAATGCCGGGTGCCCCATTTCTCGCCTCCTTTGCGAGAAGTGGGAACCACGGCCGCCTCCAGCTTTGGCTCTTCAGCATCGTTTTCAACGCAGGAAAGATATAAACTGCACGGCACCGCCCATGAACTGAAGCACCATCATGCGATGGGAGGTGAAATGATATGGTGAGGGAAAAAATCATGGCTGACGAAAAAGGTCTGGTTCGAATCGCGAGTCGCTACTCCGTCGATGAGACCGTACAGCGGCTGCAAACCACGTTCGCCGCAAAAGGCCTGCAGATGTTCGCGCTCATCGACCACAGCGGAGAAGCTGCGAAAGTCGGCCTGAAAATGCGGCCCACGAAAGTTCTCATCTTCGGCAGTCCGAAAGGTGGCACGCCGCTGATGGTCGCGTCTCCAAGCCTCGCCATCGACTTGCCGATGAAAGCGCTGGTCGCCGAAGACGAAAACGGCAAAGTCTGGCTCACCTACAACAGCCCGGACTATCTCAAAGAACGCCACAGCATCCCGGACGACCTGATCAAGAATCTCGCCGGAGCCGGCCCCCTGATGGAAAAGGCTGTGGAATAATGGGCCGAACCATTGCAGATTGTAGATTTCAGATTGCAGATTGAAACCCACGAGCAATTTCAGATTCTAGATTTCAGATTGAAACCCAGACGCTTCGCCTTAAATCTGCAATCTGAAATCTACAATCTGAAATCGTTCTGGAGGCATTGTGGTAGAAAACTCCAACCTGGCCCGCGACCATCTGGCGAACGAGCGCACATTCCTGGCATGGATTCGCACGGCCGCGGCGATCGTCGTCTTCGGCTTCGCCATCGGCCGTTTCTCGCTCGCGATGCATCAATTGACCGTCCTCACAGGTCATCCGGTGCGCACCGCGGGGCTCTCGGTGTGGCTCGGAGCGATTTCGATTGTCGCCGGCGTGGTGATGGCGGTCGCTGGATTGCTGCGCTATCGCAGAGTCCGAGCGCAACTGGACGCCGGCACGTTCGAGCCCGCTGGATTTGTGGTGGACCTGGTGACGCTTTTCATGGTTCTGTTCGGGTTGGCGCTGGCAGCGTATTTGATCTACACGCAGCAGAGCTTGGGGTAAGTCGATTGTAGATTTCAGATTGTAGATTTCAGATTGAAAAATCTGAAATCTAAAATCTCCAATCTAAAATCGCCCGCGGCTGGCGTATTTGATCCACACGCGGCAGAGTCTGGGCTGAGGGAGCGGCGCCAATAAAAATGTCCTACGACGTGGGCAAAAACGATCACGAAAAAGAAGCAGCCGCGCGGGCCAGCCTGCGGTTTGTGCAGGATGGCCAGATCGTGGGCCTGGGCACGGGCACGACGGCGACTCATTTCATCAAGTTGCTGGGCGAGCGCGTGAAGAATGGACTGAAGGTTCGAGGCATTCCCACTTCCGAGCGCTCGCGCCAACTGGCCCTGAGCCTGGGGATTCCGTTGACCACGCTGGATGAACATCAGGAAATCGCCGTCACCATCGACGGAGCCGACGAAGTCGATCCGCAACTGCGCCTGATCAAAGGCGGCGGCGGAGCGTTGCTGCGGGAAAAAATCATAGCTTCCGCGACGCGGCAGCTGGTGATTGTGGCCGACGCATCCAAACAAGTGTCGCGGCTGGGAAAGTTTCCCCTTCCGGTGGAAGTGATCAAGTTCGCTCAGGAGCTGGTAGTGAAAAAGATCACGGCGCTGGGTGCGCAGGTGAATCTGAGACTCGGCACGGATGGCAAGCCTTTCATCACCGACGAGAACAATCACATCCTCGACTGCCACTTCGGAGAAATTGCCGACGTGGACAGCCTGGCCAGAAAACTCAGCGACATGCCGGGAGTCGTGGAACATGGCCTGTTCATCGGCATGGCCAGCGTAGTGATCTTTGCCAAAGGGAAAGAGATCGTAGAGTTGCGAAAACCAGCGGCCAATGAATAGTGGTTAGCCAGCAGGGTTTTACTGGCCACTAACCCCTGGCCCCTGACCACTGGTTTTCAGTCATCGCAAGACTTGAGGCGCACAGATGGCGGCAGGGGCACAAGCCCGGGGATGGGACAAACCGTCGCGCAGGCGGATGCCCCGCTACGCCGTCCAGGCGCCGCTGGATGTGACCATGCTGCGCTCCGGCATTCCCGACACTGTCCCGGGACGATCGTTGAATTTGTGCGAACGCGGACTTGGAGCCGTGCTCGCGGGCGAAATGATTCCCGGCGAGACAGTCGGAGTGGAAGTGCACCTGCCGACTGCGCCAGAGCCCTTGCGGGCCCGCGCGCTGGTGCGCTATCAGGATCACCTGCGCTGTGGGCTGGAGTTTGTGGGACTCTCCGCCGCACAACAGGCAGCCATTCGCGACTGGGCCGAACTGTCCAAAGCCACAGCTGAACCGGAGCTGGGATTCGCTAAAGCGGCTAACGTCGCCGGGAAAGGCAGTGAGCGTGAAAAGTCGGACCTCTCCGGTCTGCGCGGATCAGGCCGGCCAAGCGGACCACACGGACCAGGCGGAACAGGCGGCCCGGGGGAACCAAGTAAGAAACGGCGCGGCGCATGGATTGGGCTGGCGATCGCGCTGCTGATCGTGCTGGCAATTCTCGGGTCCGCTTTCTGGTGGCGCTGGAATCGCGGCTGGGAAGAACTGGAATCCGGATTACCGAATCACGCCGCCAAGCGCGACGCCCCCCGGGTCACGGCGCCGCAGGTTCAGGTTCCGGCCGAGGAAATGCAGAAATTGCTGGTCCACAAAGTCGACCCGGAATATCCCGCGGCGGCGCGGCAGGAAAAGTTGCAAGGAGTGATCGTGCTGGATGTTGTGGTGGGGCGCGATGGCACGGTGCTCGAGACGCGCCCTCTGAACGGTCCGGATGTTCTGGCGCAGGCAGCGATGGAAGCGCTGCGCTGGTGGAAGTTTGAACCCTACAGCGTGCAAGGAAAACCGGCGGTGGTGGAAACGACCGTGGCGGTGGAGTTCAGGCTGTAGTGAGCTGTCAGCTCCCAGCTAAATCCTAGAAGCCCTTGTCATCCCGAACGCACCGAAGGCGTGTGAGGGGCCCTACGACGGACGGCTGCGTTCCTGCGGTGAACGGGGACGGTTCCGCTGCACGCACCGTAACGGACCCAACGGCGCCTATGCCGCTTCAAGCGTTTCGTAAGGTCCCTCACCGGGCCTTCGGCCCCGTTCGGGATGACATCGTTTGGGCTGTGTCGTTGTTTGGTCTGTGTCCTGCTAGCGTTATCAATAACTTGCGGCTAAGTTGTTGATTCCATAGAAACGTGTTTTGCTGGGAGGCGATTCTGAGGGCCTCGGTTCCCGAAATGGGCTTGGGCTCGTCCCGCAGCTTGATTGTCGATGCTGGAGTCGTCAGCGCTTCGGCAAATGGCATCCTGGCGCGCGACCGTGACCAGGAATTCCGAGGTTGCGTCGTCAGGGCCTCGACCTGTTTTCAATAAGTTAGCCGCAAGTTGTTGATAACGCTGGAGGCGTAAATAAACCAGCAGGACATTTCAGATTTCAGATTGCAGACTTCAGATTGTAGATTTCAGATTGTAGATTTCAGATTGCAGATTGAAAAATCTTAAATCTAAAATCTGCAAGCTAAAATCGTCCGCGGTCGGCTGGGAGGACAAGGGTCTTAAGGTTTATCTGAGAACTGACAACCGGCAACTGCTCTACTTTGCCGCGGGGCCGGGTTTGCGCAGGGCGTTCAGAACGATGATCCCGCTGACGGCGAAGCAGACCACGGCTCCCAAAGCTGTCACCAGCAGAAAAGCGAAGTTGAGGTGGAAGACGTCGGCGACCACCGCGACGGTGGCGGAGACCACTCCCAGAGCGTTGAGCCATAACGGAGAATGAACCGAGGGCAGATCGTGCCGCAGACGAAGCTGCAGCAGCAGAGCGGCGAGCCCGATCGCCGCAACCACCACCAGCGCGATAGGACTGCGAAACGCGCCCCGTCCGGTGTAGATCACCACCAGGGCCAGCGCGAGCAGCAGCAATCCCGCCCCCAGGATCGCTGGCCGGCGGGACTTGGCGTTGGGCAACGGGTTGGAAGCGGCGTCAGGCAATGGAATTCCGTTGCGAGAGTTATACAGGGCTGGGAGAGCGCTTTCAAATCGCGGGGCGGGTGCACGATGTCTGCTGGGGTTTTCAATCTGCAATCTGAAATCTGCAATCTGAAATTTCCTTCCAAGCTGTCTTCCCGCACGGCGCGGGCAATTTTAGATTGCAGATTTCAGATTTAAGATTTTGCTTTGCGGCCTTTGCGGTTCGAGGCTTAAAAGGCTTTTGACGGCAAAGATCGCAAAGAAAAGCCGCAAAGGCCGCAAAGAAAATCTCGCGGTGCCTCATTCTTTCTGGGCTCATTCTTCGTGGTGGAGGTCGCCGTGATTCACGGCGTAGAGGACTAACTCCACGCGGCTGGAGATGCCTAGCTTTTCGAAGATCCGGAAAAGATATTTCTTTACGGTGTGCTCGCTGAGGTTGAGTTCGACGGCGATGGGACGGTTGGGCAAGCCTTCCACGACGAGCGCAACCACTTGCTCCTCGCGCGGGGTAAGCAGTGGATCTCCTTGAGCATTGAGCACGCGCAAGGCGGGCGCCTCCACGATCAGGTCAATCAGGAAGCTGAGTTGTTCGGCGTCCGCCCAGATCTGGCCGATGGCGACGCGCTGAATGCATTTGCACAGCGAACGCAGGCTGGCGTCGGTGATGCAGAAAATTCCTCGGACGCCGCAACGAAAGGCACTGACCACGAGTTCCCGGTCGGTGGACTCGGCCAGCAGCACCTTCACTACTGCAGGATGAGAAAAATGAAAGCGGCGGAGCGTGGCCATATTTACCGCCAGGCTGTCGGAGGGGCTCAGGGCGAACAGGGCGACCTGAACCGGCGCAGCGGCAACACTTTGGAGAATAGATTCGGTCTCCATCCGGCAGGTGGCGATGCGGAACTCCGGGCGGCGGCGCAAGGCATTGGTCAGCAAACGCGCCTGCATGCGATTGGAGTCCGCGACGAGGACGCTCAGGGCGTCCGCCGAGGCGGATGGTGTCGAACTCATACCGGGTCTCCCAACTGCAGTCCATGAAGCAGCGATTGTAGGGAGACGCAAACAACAATCACAAGGACATGCGCAGGTATATTTCGTGCGCGCTACCGAAATGGGAATGCAGCGTTCCGTGCAGCAAATTCGCGGGCTGAACGGCGCGGCTGTGGAGAACTGAGGCTACCGAGTGCACGAACAACAGGAGGAAGCAGTTTCGCATTTGTGGCCGCGGGATGCACAAGGGAGCGGGCATTCCGCGCGGTCACCAGCATCGCCCGGCAGAAATTCTCGGGACGGGGTTCGAGAGTCGAGTGCGGACAATCGTGTGAGATGGCAAACATGCAAGTCTACTTTTGTGGGTAGGCCAAGCATGCGTCCGCTGGGAGTGAGTGCGGGACGGTCTGCGGGGACGAAGGCATACAAATGCATCGGTTTACGTGCAATTCCTGATTTGGGGCAGCGTCCTCTTTAGTAGACACCACTTCCCATGTCTTGTGGCCGCTGCAGCGACGAGTTAGTTTGCGAACACAGGAGAAATGCCAGGTGCGGAAACTGTGAGCAAACGAAGGCGGGGCGCAGCCAACAGGCTAACAATAACCATGAAGCGCCTTTTCAAATTCGTCCGTATCACGGCATCCGCGATGCTGGTGCTGCAAGGTTCGCTGGCGGCCTTCGCTCAGGGAGAAAAGTCTCTGAGTGGAGAAAAGGAGACTTCCCAGTCCTGTTTAACCGGAGCGGGAACGGGGAGCTGTGCGACCACCGCCACAAAAACCGGAAAAGCGGACGGGCTGGGAAACCCTTTGCTCGGGGAGCGCCGTCCGCTTTACCGGCTACGACCAAGCGACGCAGTCGAAGTGAGTTTCACTCTTGCGCCCGAATTCAACCAGACATTGACTTTGCAACCCGACGGCTACGTGGGCTTGAAAGATGCGGGCACGGTGTATGCGCAGGGGCTGACCATACCTGAGTTCAAGGAAGCCGTGCAACAGGCGTACCGGGGATATTTGCATGATCCGGAGGTGGGGGTGGCGCTGAAAGACTTTGAGCGCCCTTACTTCGTTGTGGGCGGCCAGGTGGGGCGTCCGGGGAAATATGAATTACGTTCCGACACCACGGTGGCGGAAGCAGTGGCCATTGCGGGCGGGCTGGCGCCGGCGGCGAAGCATTCGCAGGTGATTGTCTTCCGGCGGGTGAATGATGACCTGGTCGAGACGCGGGTGGTGGACCTGAAGAAAATGCTGAAAGAGAAAAGCTTACGGGAGGATGTTCACCTGCGCCCCGGAGATTTGGTGTTTGTGCCGCAGAATTTCATCTCGAAGATCGAGCGGTTTGTGACCCGGCCGACGATGGGGATGTACCTGAGTCCCACTCAGTTTTGAGGAGAAGGGATCGCCAGGACATTTCAGATTCTAGATTTGAGATTGCAGATTGAAAAATCTTAAATCTGAAATCTGCAATCTGAAATCGCCGGCGGAGTTCGGGACAACAGCTTTGATTGGATCGCATGAACAGTGACAACTACGAAGAGCACGGAATTCGCGCGGAGTTGCAGAGGACATCGTCTTCAGTGCCGTCGACGCCGACGGCGCGCGAAGTGGCGATGGTTCTGTTCCGGCAGCGGAAGGCGTTCGTGTGCGGGCTGGGCCTAGTGCTGGCGGGGGCGGTGTTCTATTTAGCGGCGGGAGCGCGGTATCAAACCCAGATGCGGGTTCTGGTGGGGCGAGGACGGGCGGACACTCCTGTCACGGCGCAGGAAAACGCGCCCGTGGACCTGACGCGGCTGGCCATTACGGAAGAAGAATTGAATTCCGAAGTGGAACTGCTGAAAGACAGCGACGTGATGCGCAAGGTGGTGGAGGCCAGCGGTTTAGCGAAGCCGGACTGGACACGTTTCTTGCGGCCGGGAGAAGGTCAGGCCGCACGGGTGGAACGCGCGGCGCGGCGTCTGGGCAAGAAACTGGAAATTGAATCGGTGAAGAAGACCAACCTGATTGCGGTGAAGTATTCGTCGGCCGATCCGGAGAAGGGCGCGAGGGTGTTGCAGGCGCTGGCTCAGGTCTACATCGAGAAGCATAAAGAAGTGCACCGGCCTGTGGGCGAGCTCCGATTCTTCGAACAGCAGACGGTCGAGTCGCGGCGGCAACTGGAAGACGCGGAACAGAATTTGCTTCAGTTCACGGAGAGCCACGCGGTGGTGATTGCGTCCCAGCAGCGCGATCTGGATCTGGTAAAGCTGAGCGACACGGACGCCAGCCAGCGGCAGACGGAAATCTCCATCGCGGAGACTCGGCAACGCGTTCAGGAATTGAAGAAGCAACTGGCCACGCTTCCCGAACGCACAACAACGCAGATGAGAACCGCTGATAATCCGGAACTGGTGGGGTCGATCAAGGCGCGGCTGCTGGAACAGGAGTTGAAGCGAACCGAGTTGCTGACCAAGTTCGAGCCCACTCACCGGCTGGTGAAGGAAGCGGACGAGAAAATCGCGGAGACCAAGGCGGCGATTGCGGTGGAGGCGGCGAATCCGCTGCGCGATGAGACCACGGACAAAGACAAGAACTACGAGTGGGCAAAGAGCGAATTGCAACACGAGCAGGTGGGACTGGAAGGCCTGGAGGCGAAAGCTTCGGCGACGGCCGTGCAGGTGGCGGCATACCAAACCCGGGCGGCGCAAATGGGAGCGGACGCGATCGCGCAGGACGACCTGGCCAGCACGGAAAAAGCGGCTGAGGAAAGCTATCTCCTCTACATCAAGAAGCGCGAAGAAGCGCGCATGGGCGATGCGCTGGATGAGCGCGGCATTGTGAATGTTGCGATTGCCGAGCAACCGGTGGTAGCGGCGCTGCCGCTATGGTCGGTGTGGGTAGTGCTGGCGGCTGGGCTCGTGGCAGGAGGGGTCACGGGAACGGCAGCGGCTTTTGCGGCTGACCATCTGGACCCGGCGTTCCGGACGCCGGAAGAAGTGCTCGCCTATCTGGGGACTCCGGTGCTGGCGTCGCTGCCACGAAAAACGGGGGATCGCCGCTTTCTGGCGTAACGAATTTCTGACCTGACGAACGGAACGAACGAAATGGAAGAAAGGATGAGGGTATGAATCTGGACATTTTGCAATCTTCGGAAACGACGGAGGAGAAGGCGTTGGGCGAGGCTCGTCTTGAGTCGAGCCAGACTGGGTCACATGAGTCTGGGCCATCCGCGTCAGGTCATTCCGGATCAGATCATTCTGGACCGGACCGGCCTGCTTCACTTCAACCGGTGTCCGAATCCGTGTCCGGGAAATGGATATGGAATCCCGACGGTTTCGCGCGAGAGCAATTACGCGGGCTGGTGCAGCGGATATTTTTCTCACAATCCGCGAGCCGGATGAGGCAGGTGGTGATCAGCGCAGCGGAATCATGGACAGACGTTTCGGATATCTGCCGGCAAGTGGGGGAGATTCTTTCGCAGGAAACGTCGGCGAGCGTTGTGGTTGTGGCCGGGGATCGCCCGGGATTGGCGGGTTTGTCGGCTGGTTTGTCCGAGGGTGAAGAGCGACCGCCGGATAGTCCGCGGCGGGATGCCATTGCGACTCGGGTGCGCGGCAATCTGTGGCTGACTCCAGGGCTTCGCCGGAAAGATGCGGCGGGAGATGCAACCGGAGATGTCACAAAAAAAGTACAGCGTGGAATGATCAGCAGCACGGCTTGGTACTCGCGACTGTGCGAGTTTCGGCGGGAGTTTGAGTATTCGATATTGGAAGGGCCGGCGGCGGGGGAATCGAGCGACTCGGCGATCGCGGCGCAGGTGGCGGACGGAATGATTCTGGTGTTGACGGCGCACGGAACGCGCCGGGCCACCGTGCAACGGATCCAGGAAACGCTGAAATCGACGCAGACCCATCTGCTGGGGACGATTCTGGCGGAGCGGCAGTTTCCGATTCCGCAAGGGATTTACCGGCG
This sequence comes from uncultured Acidobacteriaceae bacterium, assembly GCA_963846245.1. GTDB lineage: Bacteria > Acidobacteriota > Terriglobia > Terriglobales > Acidobacteriaceae > Sulfotelmatobacter. The sequence continues at coordinate 1,238,387 of CAWJVI010000004.1, forward strand.
TCTGTAAGGCAGTTGCCAGTTGCCGGTTGCCACTTGCCAGTGAAGATCAAGACCTGAAGACCTCACCACAGAGGAACACAGAGCTGCATGCGATTGCGCCACCACGCGAATGACTTAGAGCTGATCTGAAATGTCTTCTCCCCATCTAAATCCTGGTCCGCGGCAACGTCAGGCAACCGATTGGGCTGCGCGTTTGATTCCTGGAGCGGCTGGCGCCTTCCGCGTGAGGACGAAAAAGTCTGTCGTGCGGGTTGGGGCTGACTTTCAGCCGTTGGCAGCAGAGGTCCTGACATCTTCGCCATGTGCTCGGTCTCCAGAAAACTTTCTTGCCGGGCTGCTGCCGGAACCGCTGAAAAAACTCTGGGCGCGGAATTGGCTGGGTGCGATGGCGGCGGACTTCGCGCTCATCACCGTGAACTGGCTGTTGGTGGTGGCGGTTTTCGTTCAGTTCGGCCGCGTCTTCTCGCACGCGCGCGCATTTGAGCACGCGGCAGCGGGCGCAGTTCGGCACCAAGTGCTGGGAATCGCTCTGCTGCACGCGGCGCTGATCACATTGCTCGGCTATTCGGAAGGGCTGTATGCCTGGAGCGGCAATTTGCGCCGGCAGGCCGGGGCATTGGGCAAGTCGGCGCTTTGGGCGACCGCCATTCTTGGCGCGGCGGCGTGGCTGCTGGCGGCTTCTGCTATTTCGTGCGGTGAGATTTGCGCGGCGGGCGTGTTGCACTTCACGACTCTGCTGATCTGGAGGCGGGCGGGCAATCGCAGGGCGCGGCTTAGTGCAGAGACGGGACGGCGAGCGAGGAATGTTCTCACCAATGTTCTTATCATCGGTGCCGGGCCGGTGGGGCGGCGGATTGCCGCCGAAGTGGAAAGCCATCCTGAAACAGGCCGCGTGGTATGCGGGTTCCTCGACGACGAACTGGCGATGGGCAACCGGGTGATCGGGCGGGTGAGCAGCCTGGCGCGGCTGGCACGTACCGGATTTGTGGATGAGGTGATTCTGGCGGCGCCTCATAACGGCGACATGATCCAGCGCGTGCTGCAGGAAGCGCGACGGCTTCGGCTGGACGTGAAGCTGGTGCCTGACCTGTTCGGATGCCGGCCGGAGGGGAGTGATGTGGAGCGATTCGGCGATCTTCCGGTGATCTGTTTGCATCAGGAGCCCTCGCCTGCCCTCGGACTCTTCGTGAAGCGAATTTTCGACACGGCCGTCGCGGGGATTGCCCTGCTGATCCTGAGTCCGCTTCTGGGGTTGATCGCGGGGCTCATCAAAATCGGCTCTGGACGGACCAGTGCTTTATGCGGCGCAGCGAGCCGGATACAAAGGCAGACTGTTTCGCTGTTACAAGTTCCGCACGATGGTGAGCAATGCGGAAAACCTGAAGCTGAACCTGCGGCCGCAGAACCAAAAGTCGGGGCCGTGCTTCAAGATCATCGGCGATCCGAGGATTACACGTCTGGGGCACATTCTGCGGCGGTACAGCCTGGACGAACTGCCGCAGCTGTGGAATGTGCTGAAGGGGGAGATGAGCCTGGTGGGTCCGCGTCCGCATCCGTTGGATGATTTTGCGGCATACGAGATCGAGCACCTGGCGCGGCTCGACGTGACGCCGGGCATCACGGGACTGTGGCAGGTAACGGCGCGCCGGGATCCGTCATTTCAGCGGGGCATGGACCTGGACCGGGAGTATATCCAGACGTGGAGCCTGGCGCAGGATTTCCGCATTCTGTTTCGGACTTTTCGCGCTTGCATCGAGGGAAGTGGAGATTGATGGAAGCGGTTTCGGTTCGAGCGGGAACTCGGGGCAAGTGGGCGGACGGCGCCGGAGCAGTGCTGGTCGCGGCACTGGTGAAGCCTGTGCAGGTACTGATGGCAACGCCTTCCATGCTTTTCCTGGCGGCCTTGGCAGCGATGTTGTTGAGGCATCCGGATGTGCCGTTCTACGCAATTGACCGCGTGGCTTTTGGACTTCTGGTGGCGGGAGTGGTGGCGCGGGCGATTGTGCTTCGGCAGCGCATTTTCGTCATGGAGCGTGCTTCGTGGCCCATGGCCGGGCTCACGCTGTTGGCTGTGGCAAGCGTTGCGGGACAGCCGTTCGATAACGAGGCCTGGTCGCTGTTGGCGGCAAAGTTTCTGGTGCCGTTCGCGCTGTTTCACCTGGCCCGGCTGGTATTTCAGGAGGAACGCTCTCTGCGGCAGTTCGAAATATTCGCGCTCGCCGTGCTTGCCTATTTGAGTTTCACCGCGATTGCATTTCTGGTGGGCGCAAAGGAACTGATTTTTCCGAGCTTCATTCTGGACCCGAGCCTGGGGCATCACGCCGACCGCGCGCGCGGGCCGCTGTTGCAAGCGGTGGCTAACGGAGTTTCGTTGAACATGCTGGGACTGCTGGCGTGGCACGCCTTCCGGCGGGGACGATTTCGCGGGCTTAAGGCGTGGCTGCTGCTGGCGTCGGTACCGGTGGCGGTCTTGGCCACGATGACGCGGGCTGTGTGGCTTTCGTTTGTAGGGACGATCCTGGTGGTGATCGTGCGATTTCGGAGCGGGGGGTGGTGGCGGGCTGCGATTGCGCTGGGGCTGGTGGCGAGCGCGGGCGTGCTTTGGGTGCTGTGCAATCCGGACCTGGAAAGCACGATTGCGGAACGCTTTGAAGAAAGAGGGCCGGTAGATTTCCGCGAGGCCGTCTATACCGGAGGGTGGCAGATGTTTCTGGAGCGTCCGCTCACGGGATGGGGCATCAACCAAATGCCGGAGGAGCTGGCGCGCCACGTGAGCGGATACAAGGAGAAGGTGCTCTATCCCCACAATACTTACCTGGAGTTACTGGTGGAGCACGGGGTCGCCGGGTTGGCGCTCTACCTGTGGCTGATGTGGGAGATCTGGAGGCTGCGGCTGGGCCGCATTCCTCGCCGGGAGCGGGGCGGCTTTCTCGACGGGCAGTTTCACTTGCTGTGGCCAATCCTTCTGGCGGTGTATTGGGTGAATGCCGCGCTGGTGGTGATGAACTACCAGTTTGTGAATGGACTTCTGTTTACGCTGGCCGGGATGCTGGCGGCGCAGCAGAGAAGGGCTTCGATGGAAGGGCGGGTGGGAGCGCAGGCGGAAGTATGGAGCGAATCATGATGGCCGTCGCTTATCTCGCGAATCAGTTCCCTTCCCCGGTCGAGCCTTATGTCGGGGACGAGATCGAAGAATTGCGGCGTCGCGAAGTCGCGGTGATTGCGGGGAGTGTGCGAAAGCCGGAAGAGCGCGTGCGAATGAGCCGTGCGACGGAGCGTGATTCAGACCCCGTTGACACGGAAACTGTGGTTCTGCAGCCAGTCACAATCGCGCTTGCGGCACAGGCAGCGTGCTTGTGCTTGCGGCGATGGCGGCGAATCGCAGACCTGATGCATCGCGTGATTTTGCAAGGTCAGGAAACTCTCGTCCAGCGCGGGAAGGCCTTGCTGCAGACGTGGCTGGGGGCTTGCTACGCGGTGCGACTGCAGAAGCGGGGAGTCGAGCACATTCACGTGCACCACGGATACTTTGGCGCGTGGGTCGCGATGGTAGCGGCGCGGTTGTTGAACGTGGGCTACAGCATGACGCTGCACGGATCGGACCTGCTGACGGGTACGGCCTATCTAGATACCAAGCTGAAGAACTGCCGGTTCTGCGTGACGATTTCGGAATACAACCGGCGCTATATTCTCGAGCATTATCCGACAGTCGAAGCGGGAAGGGTGATTGCGGCCCGGCTGGGAGTGGACGTGCCTGAACCGTGGCGTTTCTCCGCAGAAGAGCTCCGGTCCTCAATGCTCCGAAGTCCCGGGAGAAGTTCCGGGGAAAGTTCCGGGCAGGCAAAGTTAGATTCGCGGCTTCACCTGCTCGCAGTGGGGCGGTTGCACGCGGTGAAGGATCACGCGTTTCTTCTGCGGGCTTGCCTTCAGCTCGCCCAGCATGGTCTGGACTTTCAGTGTGAAATTGCCGGCGAGGGTCCGGAGCGGCGCAACCTGGAACGGTTGATTGATGAATACGGACTGGAAGAGAGCGTACGCCTGCTTGGCCATGTCCCGCATGAGCGACAGGACTCGCTGTATCAAATAGCGGATGTGGTGGTGCTGACGAGCCGAAGCGAGGGCATCCCGCTGGTGCTGATGGAGGCGATGGCGCGGGAGAAGATTGTGGTGGCGCCGGCGATCACAGGAATTCCCGAGCTGGTGGTCGAGGGACAGACGGGATTCCTTTACCGGCCGGGATCGGTCGAGGACTTTGTGGCGAGGATTCTCTGGCTCGGTGAACTGATCTCGATCCGCGGATTCGCGGGCGATTCTCCGGGAGTCCCTGGCGCAAGCCAACCTGATGGAGTGCTTCTTGACAAGGTGGGTCTTGAAAGGATGCGTCAGCGGGCGAGAGAGCGGGTTCGCCTCCACTTCAACCGCAGGAAGAATCTGGAATTGTTCGGCGACCTTTTTCTGGAACGAATCGTTCCGGCGCAAATCTCTCCGGAGCGGATTCTTCCGGCGCGACAACATACCGGAGCAAACCGCCGGACGGCTTGAGAGCTCACCCCATGAGGATCCTCTACTGCAACAAATATAACTATCCCTTCAGCGGCACCGAAGTTTACCTCTTTGAGCTGATGGAGCTGATGCGGTCTCAAGGCCACGAGGTGGCGCTGTTTTCGATGGCCGACGCGCGGGGCGAGGCTACTCCGTACGATCACAATTTTGTTCCGCATATCGAATTCGATCAGCGTGCGCGATTAACCGAGAAGGTGCGGCTGGCGGCGCACGCAGTCTATTCGCAGGAAGCGCGAAGGCGAATGCGCGCCATGATCGAGGAATTCAGGCCTGACGTGGCGCATGTTCGGAATATCTATCACCATCTTTCGCCGTCGATTCTTTGGGAACTCAAGTCGCAAGGCATTCCGGTGGTTTACCACATCAACGATTTCAAATTGTTGTGTCCCAGCTACAACCTGGTGCGCCAAGGGGAACCCTGTGAGGATTGCCGGGGCGGAGCATTCTGGCGCGTGCTGAGCTCGGATTGCTATCCCGGGCTGGGGGCGCGGACGGCGCTGATGATGGAGGCTTACGTTCAGCGGGGCTTGGGAACATATGAAAAGTGCGTGGACCTTTTTTTGGCGCCCAGTCAGTTTGTGCGCAACAAGTTCGCCGAACACAAGTGGGACACGGGGAAATTCAGAGTGCTGCCGCATTTTCAGGTTGCCGCGGCAACAGTTGAACCTGCGGAAGAGAATGCTCCGTTACTTTATTTCGGAAGATTGTCCGCGGAAAAGGGCGTGAGCGATCTGCTGCGGGCGATGGCACGATTGCCCGAGCTGCGGTTAGTGATGGCAGGCGATGGTCCACAGCGCGGCGAGTTGCAGGCACTGGCTGAAACCCTGGGACTGACCAACGTGGAGTTTGTGGGGCACGTGCGGGGTGCGGAACTGGATGCGCTGATTTCGCGGTCGCGCTTCACCGTGCTGCCATCCCATGCGTATGAAACGTTGGGCAAGAGCATCCTCGAATCGTATGCCAGGGGGCGGGCGGTGGTGGCTTCGGATCTGGGATCGCGGCGGGAACTGGTGCGGGAAGGCGAGACCGGGCTGCTGTATCCGGTGGGCGATGTGGAGCGGCTGGCTGCAGCAATCGTGTCACTTTCCGAGCCGGAGGTGGCGAAGAAGATGGGAGTTGCGGGCTGGCAGCTGGTAAAGCAGCGGTACACGCCGGAGTCGCACTATCGGGTAATGGTCGGTTTGTATGAAGAGCTTAAGGCGGCACGAAGTGTTGCCGCGGCAGGAGCTACTGTTACACGCCAACAGAAGGTGCTCACTGGGGAGAACGCAGCGATTGAACCGGAACCGGTTTTAGGCGCGACCCCGAAGTGGCCTCTGCGCGTGGCGTTCATCGGCGGACGCGGAGTGGTTTCGAAATACAGTGGCATCGAGACTTATTACGAGGAAGTAGGCGCGCGATTAGTGGAGATGGGGCACGAAGTCACGGTATATTGCCGCAATTATTTCACGCCGCCGATCAAGGAGTTCGCGGGCATGAGGCTGCTTCGGTTGCCGACGATACGGTCTAAACATCTGGAGACCCTGGTGCACACCGCGCTGAGCACGGCTCACGCGCTGACCCAGAATTATGACATTGTGCACTATCACACTCTGGGGCCGGCACTATTCTCGGGGTTTCCGCGATGGTTCGGGAAGAAGACGCTGGTTACGGTGCAGGGACTGGACTGGCAGCGAGGGAAATGGGGACGGCTGGCGTCTTTCGTGTTGCGGCTGGGCGAGCGGGCGTCGGTGGGTTTGCCGCACGCGACCATGGTGGTGTCGCAGACTTTGCATCAGCGCTACCGCGAAAAACACGGCGTGGATTCCGTCTATGTGCCCAATGGAGCAACGTTGCGGAAAAAACGCGAGCCGCGAAAGATTCTCGAGTGGGGGCTAACACCCGGAAAATACATTCTATTTCTCGGAAGATTTTCACCGGAAAAGGGATGCCATCTTCTGGTAGAAGCCTATGAGCGGCTGCGGACTGACGTGAAGCTGGTGATGGCCGGGGCATCGAGTTACTGCGACGACTACAGCCGCGAGTTGCGGAATCATGGCAGCGAGCGGGTCAAGATTCTGGATTGGGTTTCGGGTGAGACGCTCGACGAGTTGCTGACGAACGCTATGGTGTTTGTTCTACCGTCGGATATGGAGGGCCTGTCGCTCGCGCTGCTTGACGCGATGGGGGCGGGGCTGTGCGTGCTGGCCAGCGACGTTCCGGAGAATCGCGAAGTGGTGACGGATGCGGGATACACTTTTCGCCGAGGCGATGCTGGCGACCTCGCTGACCGGTTGAGCTTTCTGATTGCGAACCCGGCGGTACGCGAGGCAGCGGGACGCGCGGCGAAGGCGCGGATTCTCGAGCACTATCTGTGGCCGAAGATTGCAGAGCAGGTTGAGCGTGCCTACTTTCGCGCGCTGGGTTGGGAACAGAAGGCGCCGAAGAAACCGAGCGTGGGCGTGGAGGACACGGAGCGAATGGACGTGCTGCGGGCGGGTTAGCGGCAGCTCGAGAACTCTTGGATTGCGCTGCGTAGAAAACAAAATAAAATTGTTTCTTGAACCGGACGGGCCAAGCCCGTCCTTTTTTATTACAATCAACAATTCATGCAAAAAGTCATCCTGGTCACCGGTGGTGCGGGATTTATTGGCTCCAACTTCATCCTGCAGCAACTGGAAGCTGACGCGGCCACTTCCGTGGTCAATCTCGACAAGCTCACGTACGCCGGAAACCTGCGCAATATTGAGGCGGTGGCGACGGATCGCCGTTACGAATTTGTGCACGGCAACATTGGCGATCGCAATCTAGTTCGAGGTTTGCTGGAGCGGCATCAGCCGTCTGCGATTGTGCACTTCGCGGCGGAAAGCCATGTGGACCGATCGATCCGCGGACCGGACGATTTTATTCGCACCAACGTGGATGGGACGTTCGCTTTGCTGGAAGAAGTGCGCGCTTATTGGACGAGCCTGAGCGCCGACGAGAGCAGGAGTTTCCGGTTCTTACATATTTCTACCGATGAAGTTTTCGGATCGCTCGGTCCGAACGATTCGCCTTTCTCCGAGACCACTGCCTATGCGCCGAACAGTCCTTACTCGGCGTCGAAGGCTGCGTCCGATCACTTGGTGCGGGCGTATCACCATACCTACGGACTGCCGACACTCACGACCAATTGCTCCAATAATTATGGAAGGTTTCAGTTTCCGGAGAAGTTGATCCCGCTGATGATTTTGAACGCGCGCGATGGCAAGCCGTTGCCGGTATATGGCGACGGTCAGAATGTGCGGGACTGGATTTACGTGGCGGACCATTGCGAGGCGGTCGCACTGGTGCTGGCGCGGGGAGTTCCGGGAGAGACTTACAACATCGGCGGTTGGAATGAGAAGCCCAACCTGGAGATCGTGCACGCGGTCTGCGATATCGTGGATGAAATGGCGCCACGACCGGGAGGGTCGAGACGCGAACTGATCACGTTTGTGAAGGACCGTCCCGGACACGACCAGCGCTATGCCATGGATGCGCGCAAGATTGAGCGCGAATTGGGCTGGCGGCCGAAAGAAACATTTGAAACGGGAATTCGCAAAACCATTCGCTGGTATCTTGACAATGAGGAGTGGGTGAAGGACGTGACCAGCGGAAGTTACCGGCAATGGATCTCGACACACTACTCAGTTTGAATCAGTCAGTTGAAACGCGGGCCGTTTGAACTCGAAAAACCAGATCATGGAAACCAGCGCGCATCACAAGGGCATCATACTGGCCGGTGGATCGGGCACGCGTCTTTATCCGGTGACGCACGCCATGGGGAAAAGCCTGTTGCCGGTTTACAACAAGCCCATGGTTTATTACCCGCTATGCACGCTGATGCTGGCTGGGATTCGAGAGATCCTTGTGATCTCGACGCCGGAAGATGTTCCGAAGTTCAAGACGCTGCTGGGAGATGGAAATCAGTACGGGATACACTTGCAGTATCAAGTGCAAGCGCGGCCGGAGGGAATTGCGCAGGCGTTTTTGCTGGGCGAGTCATTTCTTGATGGCAGTGCGTGCGCGTTGATCCTCGGCGACAATATTTTCTACGGACATGATTTCGCGAAGGATCTTCGCGAGGCTGCGCGGATGGAGCGTGGAGCGCGAGTGTTCGCTTACGGAGTGCATGATCCGGAGCGCTATGGCGTGGTGGAATTTGATAGCAACGGCAAGGCGTTGAGCATTGAGGAGAAACCGCAGCGTCCTAAGTCGCGTTACGCCGTCACCGGACTTTATTTCTACGATAACCAGGTGGTGAAGGTCGCCAAGTCGCTGAAACCGAGTGCGCGAGGAGAGCTGGAAATCACAGACGTCAACAAAGCCTATCTGGAGAAAGGCAATCTGGAAGTCGTCGTGCTGGGCCGCGGCATGGCTTGGCTCGATACCGGCACGCACGAATCACTGCTGGAGGCTTCGCTCTATATTCAAGCCATCGAGAAGAGGCAAGGACTGATGGTGGCGTGTCCGGAGGAGATCGCGTACCGCTCCGGCTACATCACGGCGGAGCAAGTGGAGAAGATCGGCAATTCGATGAAGAACAACAGCTACGGGGCGTATCTATTGCAAATGTTGCGAGAGAAAGTGTTCTAGGGAATGAATCTGCGTGCATGATCTCGCCGCGATCCCTGCCGCCATGGATGCGATCAAGAAAATTCCGACGTCTTTGCCGGGAGTATTCATCCTGGAGCCGCGCGTGTTCAGCGACGAGCGGGGATTTTTTTTCGAGAGTTACAACCAGCAGACCATGGCCGAGGCCGGGATTCTCGAAGGATTTGTGCAGGACAATCATTCCAGTTCGCGCCGCAACGTTTTGCGGGGATTGCATTATCAGTTGACGCACGCGCAGGGTAAATTGGTACGCGTGGTGGAGGGAGAAATTCTGGATGTGGCTGTGGATCTTCGCCGGAGCTCGCCGTCGTTTGGGCGATGGGAAGCGGTGCGGCTGTCGTCCGAGAACAAACGCATGCTGTGGATCCCGTTGGGCTTTGCCCATGGATTTTGCGTGAAGTCCGAGCGAGCGCAGGTCCTTTACAAGGCGACTGACTTTTACGCTCCGGCTCACGAGCGCACGCTGATTTGGAACGATCAGCAGCTGAAGATTAACTGGGAACTGGAAGGCGAGCCCATCGTGTCAGCCAAGGATCAGCGCGGCGTTGCTCTGCACGATGCGGAAACTTTCGACTAGTCCGCGACGACCGAATTTTTCGACGGACCTCGCAACTGAAATCTTCAAAATGAAAGTCACGATTCTTGGCAGCTCTGGGCTTCTGGGCAAGGCGCTAATGCGGGCCTGGCGCGGGGACGAGGTCCACGGATTGGGCTCGCGCCACCTGGATATTCGGGATGTGCAGAAGGTACGCGAGGTCGTGAAAGCTGCGCGTCCGCAATGGATTGTGCTGGCGGCCGCTTACACCGATGTGGATGGCTGCGAAAGCAACCCGGACTTTGCATTTTCGGTGAATCGCGATGGAGCGGTCAACGTTGCAAACGCGGCGAAGGAAGCGGGCGCGCGACTCCTGTTTCTCAGTTCTGACTATGTTTTTGATGGGCGCAAAATGTCGCCCTATGAAACTAACGACGCACGGAATCCGCAGAGCGTTTACGGGCGATCGAAGGCTGAAGCAGAACTTCGTTTACTGGATGTGATGCCCGAATGTTGCATCTCGCGTACGTCATGGTTATTCGGCACGGATGGAAAATGTTTTCCCGACACGATCCTGAAGCTGGCCGCAAGCCGGTCCGCGCTTGATGTGGTGAACGATCAGCGCGGATGTCCCACGTATGCTGCAGATCTGGCGGACGCGATCATTCGATTGTGCCGCGCAAATGCGAGCGGAATTGTGCACGCCACCAACAGCGGAAACTGTACGTGGTTTGAGTTTGCCCGCGAGATCGTGCACGGCAGCGGACTTCAAACGGAAGTGCGTCCGGTGAGTAGCGCGCAGATGGCTCGTCCCGCGCCGCGCCCGGCGTATTCGGTTCTTTCTCCAACAAGTCTGCAACAATTTGGAATCACCCTACCCACATGGCAGGACGCCTTGCGGCGGTATCTGCAAGCGCGCGGCTGAAGAGGCTGCCGAGATTGCGCCGCCTTTGTTTCTTTTGCTACGATTCGGCGCGGGAATGACAAATCCGCGAAAGCGGCGGAAGGTATTTTCTTTTGGCATGATCTTTCTCGTGTGAGCCGTCTTGTGTGATCCGTGAAGTCAATCCAGAACTACATCAACGGGCAGTTTGTACGCGGCAAGCGCGAATTCGCGGACGTGAATCCCGCCGACGGCAGCGTGATCGCGGAGGTGACCGAGGCAGACGACGCGCTGGTCGACGACGCTGTGCAAGCTGCCCGCAAAGCCTTGCGCGGAGAGTGGGGTCGCCTCGGAGTGCGTGAGCGCGCGGCACGCTTGCACAAAGTTGCGGACGCGATCGAAGCGCGATTCGATTGTTTTCTGAAAACCGAAGTGGCGGACACGGGCAAGCCAATTGCGCTGGCCGCGAAGCTTGACGTTCCGCGAGCGGCGGCGAACTTTCGAGTCTTCGCCGACACGCTTAAGATGGCGGGAATCGAATCTTTTCAGACGGAGACTCCGGACGGCCGAAGTGCGTTGAACTACGCGGTGCGCAAGCCGCTGGGTGTGGTCGGAATTATCGCTCCGTGGAACCTGCCGTTACTGCTGTTGACGTGGAAAGTCGCGCCGGCGCTGGCCTGCGGAAACACGGTAGTCGTGAAGCCCTCCGAAGAAACTCCAGCGACCGCAACTCTGCTGGCCGAGGCAATGCACGACGCCGGGATTCCGAGCGGCGTTTACAACGTGGTGCATGGCTTCGGGCCGGGCTCAGCAGGGGAGTTTCTGACTAAGCACCCCGATGTGAATGCGGTCACGTTCACCGGAGAATCGCGGACGGGCGCGGCGATTATGAAGGCCGTGGCCCCTTCAGTGAAGCCTGTGTCGTTTGAATTGGGCGGGAAGAATGCGGCCCTCGTGTTTGCGGATTGCGACTTTGAGGAGACGGTCCGCGGATTGGCCGATGCAGTGTTTTTGAACACGGGACAAGTTTGCTTATGCGCGGAGCGCATTTATGTGGAGCGCACAATTTTTGAGCGGTTTGTCGATGCGCTGAAGCTGAAGGCTGAAAGTTTGCGAGCGGGCTGGCCAATGGAGCAGGACACGAACCTGGGTCCGTTGATTTCGGCGCAGCATCGCGACAAGGTGATGGGATACTACCGCCTGGCGCGGGAAGAAGGAGCGAAGGCGGTGACGGGTGGAGGCGTAGCCGAGTTTGGCGACGCTCGCGACAACGGCTTCTACATTCAACCAACGATCTATACTGGGTTGGCGGAGTCGGCTCGCTGCGTAAAGGAAGAAATCTTCGGACCGGTGTGCCACGTCGCGCCGTTCGATTCGGATGACGAAGCCGTGGCCATGGCGAACAACACGAAGTATGGGTTGGCGGCTTCGGTGTGGACGAGCAACTTGAAGCGCGGACACACCATCGCGCAGCAGATGAATGTGGGCATCACATGGGTGAATTGCTGGTTCCTGCGCGACCTGAGAACTCCGTTTGGTGGCGCGGGGCTTTCGGGGATTGGACGAGAGGGCGGAATTCATTCGCTGAATTTCTATTCCGAGTTGAACAATATTTGCGTCAGGCTTTGAACGCATCGGCCGGTTGTGCTGCGCCAGGGCGAAACGACTTAAGCTACAGCATGTGTGCGATGAGCAAGGTCGAGACGAGCAAGTCCGAAGGCAAAGTCTTAGAAGGCAAAGCCACGCCGCGAGGAAAATACCCGCACATCAAGCGAGCCGGCGACTTCTTAATTGTGTCTGGAACCAGCGCCCGGCGGGCGGACAATTCCATCGACGGAGCGAAGGTGGACGAACTGGGCACTACGCAACTTGATATTCGGGCGCAGACGCGTGCAGTAATTGAAAACGTTCGAGACATTTTGCAAAGCTCGGGCGCTCAGTTAAACGACGTGGTGGAGATTTCCACTTACCTTGTGAATATGAACGATTTCGGCGGATACAACGAGGTCTACGGTGAATATTTTGGGCACGACGGTCCGGCGCGAACTACGGTGGCGGTCCACCAGTTGCCGCATCCGCATTTGCTGATTGAGATTCGAGCTCTCGCTTACAAGCCGTTGAAATAGGAGGCGCTATGCCGTCCATACGAAGCCTGAAGGCTTTCAACTTTCAGGCATGGATCGAAGAAAATAAAGACAAATTCAAACCGCCGGTGGGCAATGCACAGGTCTGGGAGGACGGCGAGATGATGGTGACCGTCGTGGGTGGGCCGAACCAGCGGCGCGATTACCACGACGATCCCACGGAAGAATTTTTCTACCAGCTGAAAGGAAATATTTCTGTTCGCGTCATGGAAAAGCCTGGCCAGCCGCCGATTGAAATCCCTATCAAAGAGGGCGACGTTTTTCTGCTGCCCAAACATACGCGACACTCACCTCAGCGCGTGGCTGGCAGCATTGGAGTGGTGGTGGAGATGCCGCGCCCGGATGGCGTCCTCGACGGTTTCGAGTGGTATTGCCCGAACTGCCATCATCTGGTGCATCGCGCGGAGGTGAAGTTGAAGAGCCTTGTTCGCGATTTGCCGCCGTTGTTCGAACAGTTTTATGGCAACGAGAGTCTGCGCAAGTGCAAGCACTGCGGCACGGTGCATCCGGGCAAACAGTAGATGGTCATCGACATCCACAATCATTTTTTTCCTGCCGCGTGGCCGGACCTGGCTGAGCGCCACGGCACACCGAACTGGCCATGGATCAAGCACACTGAGCCCGGCAAAGCCGACATCATGGTAGGCGAGCGCTTCTTTCGGCAAATTTATTCCGCGTGCTGGGATCCTGATGTGCGACTGGAAGAAATGAACCGCGACAGCGTGGAGATGCAGGTGATTTCCGCGACGCCGGTGCTGTTTGCCTACGATCGACCAGTGGAGCATGCGCTCGATTGCGCTCGGCTATTCAATGATGCGGCGCTGGAGATTTGCGGGCGCGGTAAAGGCCGACTCAAGTCACTGTGTCAGGTTCCTCTGCAGGGTGTTGACGCGGCTTGCGCGGAACTCAGCCGCTGCATGAAGGCAGGTCATCTCGGTGTGCAGATCGGAAACCACGTCGGCGAAAAGAATCTGGACGATCCGGGGATCCTGACATTTCTGCATCATTGTGCGGATGAAGGCGCAGCCGTATTGGTTCATCCCTGGGACATGATGGGCCAAGCGCGGATGCCGAAATATATGATGCCGTGGACCGTGGGCATGCCGGCGGAAACACAGTTGGCCGTAGTGGCGCTGATTCTGAGTGGAGCGTTCGATAAGCTGCCGGAAAATCTGCGCATTTGTTTTGCCCACGGCGGTGGAAGCTTCGCCTTTCTGCTGGGACGGCTGGAGAACGCGTGGCACCACCATCCTGTGGCGCACGGAGCTTGTCAGTTTCCGCCGAGCCATTATCTGAATCGCTTTTATGTGGATTCCGCTGTTTTCGATCAGCACGCCCTGCAGTTTCTGGTGGCTACGATGGGCGACGATCGGGTGATGCTCGGCTCCGATTACCCGTTTCCGCTCGGAGAGGAACGAGTGGGTGCGCTGATTCGTGGAAGCCAACTGTCGCGGCAAGTGAAAGAGAAATTGTTGGGCGGGAACGCCCAGCGGTTTCTAGGGCTTGACGGCAAAGCCTCCGAAACGAAAAAAACTGGTGAGGCAACAGCACCCGGCGAGTTGGCCCACCCGGCAGGGGTGCAGCTTACTTACAGTTCTTACTTGAAAATTCCGGAATTACTGGAGTTGCAGCAGCCACAGTCTTCACCACAACATCACGATGAGTTGCTGTTCATCGTGGTGCACCAAACGTATGAACTGTGGTTCAAGGAACTGTTGCACGACCTGGACGCAGTGGTCGCGAATCTGCAGGCTGCAGGAGTGCATCCGGGGTCGCGAGATGAAGTTTATGAGGCGGCACGGTTGCTGCGACGGTGCACGGAAATTATGCGGGTGCTGGTGGAGCAGTTCACGATTCTCGAAACCATGCTGCCCACACATTTTCTGGCGTTTCGCGGCAAACTGGAGCCGGCCAGCGGCTTTCAGTCGGAGCAGTTTCGCGAGCTTGAGTTTCTATGCGGGTTGAAAGATGAGAAAATGTTGCGCTATCACAAACCTACGCCAGAAGCTCATGCACAGCTCGAAGCGCAGGCTGCGCGACCCATCGCTGCACTATGTTTTCTTTGAGGCCTTGAGAGGTTTGGGCAAGCTGGCGGCAATCCCCGAAAGTGCAACGGAGCGCGAGCGGTTTGATGCCGGGCCCGTGCGGTGCATAGCTCTCTATCAGGATGATCGGCATCACCGCGACTGGATTGATGTGTGCGAACGGCTAACCGAGTTCGATGAACTGGTTGTGAGCTGGAGGCTGCGGCACATTCAACTCGTGGAGCGGACGATCGGAGTCAACATGGGGACCGGAGGTAGCGCAGGCGCTTCGTATTTGAAGCTTACGCTGGAAAAGAAATTCTTTCCTGAGCTATGGGAAGCGAGAACTTTGCTGATGAAGTGATCTGCGCGACGCGCATCACGCCGTCCGGCAAGTTGCTTATCGAAGAGTCATTTCCGAATGAAGGGGCAACCCGAAACCATCAGGCTAATCGGCGCGGGGTTGAACGGTCCGCTGCTGGCGATTTTTCTGGCGAGACGTGGATTTCGCGTTGAAATTTACGAGCGCAGGCCGGACATGCGACTCGTCCGCGTGAGCGCCGGGCGGTCGATTAATCTGGCTTTGTCGGCACGGGGGATTCACGGGCTCACGCAGGCTGGGCTGTGGCCCGCGATGCAGAACATCATCATCCCGATGAAGGGGCGGATGATCCATTCCGTGGCGGGAGAACTTACTTTTCAGCCCTACGGAAAAGATGCGACTGAAGTTATCTATTCGATTTCGCGAGCAGAGTTGAACATGGCGCTTATCTACGCGGCGGAGGCAGCAGGGCGCGAGACTCCACTTCCAACGGCGCTGCACCGGGATCGATCTGAAGACCGGCGCTGTTCGGTTGCGCAACGAGCAAACGGGGAGGATATAACTGTTGAATCCGCTGTGACGATTGGATGTGATGGCTCCGCCTCGGCGCTGCGCGCAGAAATGCTGAAGCAGAACCGCTTCAATTTTTCGCAGCAGTATCTCGACTACGGATACAAGGAGCTAACGATTCCTGCAGGCCCGGACGGGAAACATCTTCTGGAGAGGAACGCGCTGCATATCTGGCCCCGCGGAAATTACATGCTCATCGCGCTGCCGAATATCGATGGCAGATTTGCATGTATCTTGTTTTTGCCGTTTGAAGGAGCGACAGCTTTGCCAGCCTGGCCACGCCCTCCGATGTGATCGGAGTTTTTCAATCGCGATTTCCCGACGCACTCGCGCTGATGCCACAGCTTGCCGACAATTATTTCAGCAACCCGACGGGAGCCATGGTCACCATCAAGTGCTCGCCGTGGCACGCGGAAGGCAAGATCGCTTATGTTCGGCGATGCGACACATGCGATTGTTCCTTTTTTCGGGCAGGGAATCAACTGCGGATTCGAAGACTGCACTTCTCTCATGGAACTGTTGGATCGGCACGGAGCTGAGTGGTCCCGGATATTCGAGGAGTTTGAAGCCGCGCGAAAAATCAACACTGATGCGATTGCGGACATGGCCGCGGAAAATTTCGTGGAAATGCGCGACCGGGTTGGCGATCCGCTATTCCTTTTTCGTAAGAAGGTGGAACTGGCGCTGGCGGCGAAGTATCCTCGGCCGCTTCGTGCCCAAATATGCGATGGTGACATTTCACCGGATACCCTACTCGATCGCTCTCAGTCGAGGCGATGATTCAGGATCGCATGTTATCGGAGCTGTGCGATCCGATCGAGCGGGTCGAGGACCTGGACTGGGACTTGGCCGGGCCAGCTTGATTCAACGAGACCTTACGCCGCTGGAGCAGGTTTCGTGACCGGCGCGCAGTATGAAACTGGCGCTGCGTTCGCAGCGAAGATGGACGCAAACGATCCGCTCGCAAGTTTTCGCACTCGCTTTATTGTTTCCGAAAACCGCAAACGGCGAAGACTGCATCTATCTGTGCGGACACTCTCTTGGTTTGCAACCCAAGAAAGCGAAAGACTACATCGAGCAGGAATTACGAGACTGGGCTGATCTCGGAGTGGAAGGCCACTTCCGCGCGCGAAATCCCTGGATGCCTTACCA
The DNA here is from genome assembly GCA_963846245.1 of uncultured Acidobacteriaceae bacterium. Classification (GTDB taxonomy): domain Bacteria; phylum Acidobacteriota; class Terriglobia; order Terriglobales; family Acidobacteriaceae; genus Sulfotelmatobacter. The sequence continues at coordinate 1,255,194 of CAWJVI010000004.1, forward strand.
CCGGCTGCTTACCGAGCAGACAGCCGCGCTCGTGGGCGCGAAACCAGAAGAAGTTGTGGTGATGAATTCTCTGACCGTCAACCTGCACCTGATGATGGTGTCGTTCTACCGGCCCACCCAACAGCGGCACAAGATTGTGGTGGAACGTGGGGCCTTCCCTTCGGATCAGTACGCAGTGAAATCGCAGATCAAAGTACATGGATACGATCCGGCATCGGCCTTGATCGAACTAACGCCACGACCCGGGGAATTCTGCGTTCGCGACGAATACGTGGACGAGTTGATTGAGCGCGAGGGCGAATCAATTGCGTTAATTCTGCTTGGCGGAGTGAATTACGCAACGGGCCACGCTTTTGATATGCAGAGAATTACCGCAAGGGGCCACGCGCGAGGATGTGTCGTGGGCTTCGATCTGGCGCACGCGGCAGGGAATTTATTGCTGAGTCTGCACAGATGGGGGCCGGATTTCGCGGTGTGGTGCAGCTACAAATATCTGAATGGCGGGCCGGGATGCGTGGGTGGATGTTTCGTGCATGAACGGCACGCCCGAGCTTGGGAGTTGCCGCGTTATGCGGGATGGTGGGGACACGACGAAAAATCGCGGTTCGAGATGGGGCCTGAGTTCCAGCCAATGACCGGAGCCGAAGGGTGGCAGTTGAGTAATCCGCCGATTTTGGCGCTGGCTCCGCTGCGCGCGTCGATGGAGATTTTTCACGAGGCTGGGATGGAGCGGCTACGAGCCAAGAGCGTCGCGCTCACTGGCTATCTGGAATTCCTGCTGGAAGAAATCGCCTCGCCGAAGTTCTCGATCATCACGCCACGAAAATCAGCGTGGCGGGGAGCCCAGATTTCACTCCGGATTCCTGACAGAGGAAAAGCGTTTTGTGAGGAGTTGGCAAGCGCGGGAGTGATCGGCGACTGGCGCGAGCCGGACATCCTCCGCGTAGCGCCTGCACCGCTATATAACTCATATCAGGATGTTTATGAGTTTGTCCGGCGATTCTCAGCCAGCTTGCTGAAGGACTGACCCAGGGATTCCTCCAGGCACCGACGATTACCTCAGTAACAATCCCGGCCGCTCTAAGAAACATACAATTCTACTCGTGGGGAATTCTCCGCTCCAGCACGCTCGGAAGTGGACGGCCATCGTGTGCGGAGTGGTGTGTCTTCACAGCCTCGTTTCCTTCCTTGCTCCTCGAGGTGCCGGGCTTACGGCGTTCGGCGATCTAACCCAGTGTTTTCTCTTGTTGGGCGCTACGATTGGAGTGCTTTCCAACGTGCGGCACGGCAACACCAAGTCCCGATTATTTGGGGCCTGATGGGTTTAGGGTGCGCCATGTGGTTCGGCTCGCAGGTGCTGTGGACTTATTTCGAAGTTTTCCTGCGACAGGAAGCGCCCAACCCATTTGTGGGAGACGTGGTGTTGTTCCTGCACATCGTGCCCATGATGGCGGCGGTCGCAGTACTGCCGCATTTTCAGGAAGACGATCGAGCGGTCCGAATGGGCTCTCTTGATTTGCTGTTGCTGTTCACGTGGTGGCTTTATCTTTATTTGTTTATCGTCATCCCCTGGCAATACGTCTACCCGGTCGAAGCTGAATACGGGCGCGCCTTTAACGTGCTCTACCTGGCAGAACACCTTGTTCTGTTTCTTGGTCTGATTTTGGTATGGCGGCGCAGCGCGGGCGCATGGCGAGGACTTTACGCCCAACTGTTCGGAGCAGCTGTGCTGTACTGTACCGGGTCGTACCTGGCCAGCCGGGCGATTGATGCGCACGTTTACTACACGGGAAGTTTGTACGACGTTCCGCTGGTGGCCGCGATGGCGTGGTTTGCGGCAATCGGATTCGTGGCGCGTTCCGCGTCGGAGGAGGGATTTCTCCGCGGGGTTGCGGGGGAAGGTCACGGCATCTGGAAGACTCGGCTGGCGATGGCGGCTGTGTTTTTTACACCTCTGATGGTGGCGTGGGCTCAATTCGGCGGGCACGCCCCGCAGCGGGTGCGCACCTACCGATTGTTGCTGACGGTAGCTGTGATGGTGCTGATGGGAGGGTTGGTTTTCCTGAAGCAGCACCTCCTGGATCAGGAATTGCTCAGCCTGCTTCGTCTCTCGCGGCAAAACCTGGACGAGATGTGCATTCTGAAGGACGAACTCGAGAACAAGGAGCACTCGCTGCGCTGGCACGGCCTGGAACTACAGCGTAAGAATCTTGAACTGCAGCAGATTTCGTTTACCGATCCGCTCACCGGAGTCTGGAACCGGCGATACCTGGAAGAGATACTGACTGCGGAGGCGGGCCAGGTTTTACGAAACTACGAGCGCGCGCGCGGGGCCGACATTCGAAAAGTTGACCATCGCGACCTGGTGTTCATCATGGTGGACGTAGATTTCTTCAAGGAAGTGAACGACCGGTACGGTCATCCGGCTGGAGACCGGCTGCTGACTCTGGTCGCTGAGCGGCTCTCGCGAGTGGTCCGCAAGTCGGATGTGCTGGTGCGGTGGGGTGGAGAAGAATTTCTGATCATGAGCCGGTCCACAGACCCGTCAGGAACGCCGGCGTTTTGCAGCCGCATTCTCGAAGTTATGGCGTGGGAACCGTTTGATCTTGGATATGGAATTAAGGTGAGGAAGACCTGCTCGGTGGGTTGGGCTCCGTATCCCTGGTGCCGCGCAGCTTACGAGGCGATCTGCGCTGAAGAAGTTATTGCGCTGGCCGATGCCGCGCTCTATCGCGCGAAGGGGTTGGGACGAAACGTCGGCGTCGGGATACTTCCGACGGACGCAGCGAGCCAAACTCCATGTGAAGTCAGCCTGATGTCTGTCCACGAGAATGACAGCACGCTGGCGCGGACCGTCAAGACCGAATGCCCGAAGCAGGGCATGAGCCCTGCCGAAGAACCCATCGAAGCTATTAACGCTGTTGATAACGCTAAGAATGTATAGCTCTGCCCTTTGATGTTTCCTCTGATATTCGTGCGATGAGAGATTTCCTTGCGGCTACTTAGGTTGCCAGTGAGCACTTGACCTTCAACTCCCTGTTGAATACATTGAGAAGCCGGTCTTTCGCCGGATAGGCGCGCGGGACAAGCGACGTAGCACGCGATCCGGCGAGATTGAAGAAATTCTACGAGGCATCTCCCACAATGAATGCAAAAAGTAAGCCTAGCAAAACGGGCCTTCGGCAAAAAGCGCAGTTGATGTCGCCATCCGAGATTGAACGCACGCTGGTGCGGCTCGCCTACGAGATCGTTGAAAAGAACGGCGGAGTGGAGGCGTTGGGCCTGGTCGGGATTCGCCGGCGCGGCGTTCCCATCGCTGAGAGGCTGGGCAGAATCATCACTCGGATTGAAAATGCCAAGGTGCCCGTGGGAACGCTGGATATTACTTTTTATCGCGATGACCTGTCGACGCTGGGGCCCAAACCGGTGGTCAAGGAAGAGGAAATCGGCTTTTCGATTGAGGATAAGAACATCGTGCTAGTAGATGACGTTTTATTCACCGGCCGCACCACGCGCGCCGCGCTCGATGCGCTTTTTTCGCACGGGCGTCCGCGGCGAGTACAGTTGTGCGTCCTGATTGACCGTGGACATCGGGAGATTCCCGTGGAGGCGAGTTTCGTGGGGCGCAACGTCCAGACGACCATGAATGAAGTGATTGAAGTGAAGCTAACTGAGATCGACGGTGCGGAGAAGGTCCTGCTGATGGAGAAATGATTCTCGTTGGGCTGAGGCTTTTGTTTTGGAAAAATGTGAAGGACGGCGGGAAGCTGCCGTCCTTCTTAGTTTTGCGCGAGCTTTAATTCTTTAAGAAGCCTACTTTTGACGCCACGCCCTTACGCTAACCTGGCGCAAATAGCCTTGGTCTGCGTGTAGAGATTGAGAACATCGTGACCCATTTCGCGTCCCCATCCTGATTGCTTATAGCCGCCGAAGGGCAGAGCTGCGTCGAAGATGTTGTAGCAGTTGATCCACACCGTTCCGGCGCGCAACTGCTCCGCCATGCGATGAGCCTTGCTGATGTCGCGCGTCCAGACCGCGGCTGCAAGCCCATAGGCGCTGTCGTTGGCTCGAGGGAGAATCTCTTCTGGATTGTCGAACGGCATGGCCGTGACGACGGGTCCGAAGATTTCCTCCTGCACGACTTTCATGTTTTCGCGAGTGTTCACCAGGACCGTAGGCTCGACAAAGTAGCCTTTGTCGCCCGACTTGTGACCACCGGCGACGGCAGTAGCGCCCTCGCTAAATCCGGCTTCGAGATATCCGCAAACGCGGTTCAACTGCTCCTCGGAAACCAGCGGTCCCATTTGAGTCTGAGGATCCAGGCCAGAACCGACGCGAATTTTCTTCGCTTGTTCAGCAACCCCTTCCACCACGCGATCGTAAATTGGTTTCTCGATGTAGAGCCGTGAACCGGCGCAGCAGCACTGCCCATGGTTGAAGAAAATTGCGCTGGCGGCGCCGGCGATTGCGGCGTCGATATCGGCGTCCTTGAAAACAACGTTGGGGGATTTACCTCCAGTTCCAGCGAAACTTTCTTCAGGTTGCCGGCGGCGGCGTGAACGATCAGCTTACCGACTTCGGTGGAGCCGGTGAATGCGATCTTGTCGACGTCGGGGTGCGCGGCGAGAGCGGCGCCGGCAGTTTCGCCAAAGCCAGGGACAATGTTGACAACACCTTCGGGAAACCCTGCTTCCACGATGAGTTCGCCGAGACGCAGAGCCGAGAGCGGAGTCTGCTCAGCAGGTTTGAGAACTACGGTGCATCCCGTGGCCAGCGCCGGACCCAGCTTCCAAGCAGCCATGAGCAGCGGGAAATTCCAGGGAATCACCTGACCCACGACTCCGACCGGCTCACGCAGCGTGTAAGCCAGATATTTAGCCCCCGGCGTGTAGGGCACGGACAACGGAATTGTGTTGCCTTCGATCTTGGTGGCCCAACCGGCCATGTAACGAAAAAGCTCGGCAGCGAGCGGCACATCGGCGGCCTTGGCGACGGCGAGCGGCTTGCCGTTGTCCAGGCTTTCGAGATAGCCGAGTTCCTCGGTGTGGGCCTCTATGAGATCGGCGAGTTTCCAGATGAGGCGGGCGCGCTCGGCGGCGGTGAGTTGCCGCCACGGTCCGTTGTCAAAAGCTTTGCGCGCGGCCTTGACTGCCCGCTCAATATCTTCACGGTCGCCCTCCGCGACTTGCGCGAGGATTTCGCCCGTGGCGGGATTGTAAGTAGGAAAAGTTTTTCCGGAAGCGGCGTTGACCCATTGGCCATTGATCAACATCTTGCGGGGTTTATCGAGGAAATCTGCGACCTGTGGGTGAATTTGCGGGGAAAGTGCGATACCCATACAACCTCCTTCGTGAAACAGAAATCAATCCGACATGTTCATAAGATGAGCAAAGATACCGGGGCGATCAGGAAGGACCACCCGACGGACGATACGAACCGCCAACATGCTAGACCCATGCGGAGACAAAAGCAATCGGGCACCCAAGGGGCCCAAGCGAGGAAAATCGATTCACCAAACGACCCGCTATTCGCCGTAGGGAACCCAGATGTTTTTGACTTGCGTGGCGTGTTCGAGGAACCAGCGTCCCTCGGCGAGATTGGAATCGAACCAGTCGATTTCCCGGCCTTCGTTCGTCCAGACCTGTTTTAGATTTCCCGTGGACAAGGCCTTGGCCGTGGCCGCACTGGCTTCGTCCCCGAAGCACCAGATAGCGTCCACATCATCGTGCTCGGCGAGAACCTTCAAAAGCTGCGAGGTATAGCCGGTCACAATATTGACTGCACCGCCGGGCAGATCGCTGGTGTCGAAGAGTTGATAGAGCTCCGCGGTGATGAGCGGATAGGCTTCAGAAGGAACCGCGATCACTGTGTTCCCGACGGCGAGAAGCGGCATAGCGAGCGAAAGAAAACCGAGCAACGGCGCTTCCCTGGGACAAATGAGGCCGACGGTTCCGATGGGCTCGTTCATGGCGATGGCGATGTTGCGAAACGGCGGGCTGTGGACGGCGCCATCGAATTTGTCGGCCCATGCCGCATAAGAGAAAATGCGTTCGACGCCGAGATCGACTTCCGCGGCAGCTTGCTTTTCACCGACAACGGCTTTGAGACGGCGAATGATTTCATCGCGGCGTTGCGAAAGGTTCTCCGCACAATAATAAAGAACCTGCGCACGATTATGCGCCGTGGCTTTGCCCCAGGCTTCGGCCTTGCGCGCGGCTTCCACGGCGTTGCGAATGTCTTTGCGATTGCCGAGCGGAGCTTCGCCAAGCAAATGTCCGTCGGGCGAGCGAACCTCCATGCTATAACCGGAATCGGGCCGCGCCTGCTTGCCGCCGATGTAGAGCTTTACGGTGCGGTCAATGGCAGGAGTGCTGGGTTGCACCTCATCTTCGACTTCTATGATTGCGGGCGAGTGCACGGCGGGCAACTTCGCCGCGTTTTTAAACCACGACGGCTCCAAATACTCGAGCAGCCCCTCGCGGCCACCTTCGCGGCCGAACCCGCTTTCGCGGTAGCCACCGAATCCACACGAAGCGTCGAATAAGTTGGTGCAGTTCACCCAGACGACGCCAGCCTTGAGTTGCGCGGCCACGTGCAGAGCGACGTTGACGTTCTCGCTCCACACACAAGAGGCGAGGCCATACACCGTGTTGTTAGCGAGTTCCACGGCTTCGCGCGGAGTGCGAAACGTCATCGTCGCCAGGACCGGGCCGAAGATTTCTTCCTGGGCAACGATGGATGTGGGGTGCACATTGCTGAGCAGAGTCGGCGGATAAAAAAATCCACGCGCGGGCAGAGTGACCTGTGGTTGCCAGCAGGTTGCACCTTCGGCGACACCTTGCTCCACCATGCGCTGGATACGTTCCAGTTGCACACGCGCCACGATCGCGCCGATGTCGATAGCCTTGTCGAGGGGCGCACCGATCCGCAATGTACTCATCCGTTCGCGAATTTTGCCAAGCAAAGCTTCGGCAATGCTCTCCTGCATCAGCAGGCGCGAGCCAGCGCAGCAGACCTGGCCCTGGTTAAACCAGATTCCGTCCACAAGTCCTTCGACTGCGCTATCGAGATCGGCGTCGTCGAAAACAATGAACGGGGATTTTCCTCCCAGTTCGAGTGAAAGGCGTTTGTGGCTGGTCGCGGTGGCAGCGCGGATCGCGCGGCCAACTTCGGTGGAACCGGTGAACGCAATCTTGTCGACATCCGGATGTTTCACCAGCGCTTCACCCGTGGAGCCATCGCCGGTCACGATGTTGACGACGCCGGCAGGCAATCCGGCTTCCTGGCAAAGTTCGGCGAAGGCAAGCGCGGTGAGTGGAGTAAACTCGGCGGGTTTCAAGACAACCGTGTTCCCCGTGGCCAGAGCCGGCGCGATCTTCCACGCCGCCATGAGCAGCGGAAAATTCCAAGGAATAATTTGCCCTACGACGCCGCAAGGCTCGTGCTCCGGAAATTCTTGCTTGATGAGTTGCGCCCAGCCCGCGTGATGATAAAAGTGCCGGGCGACCAGAGGGATATCAATATCGCGGCTCTCGCGAATGGGCTTGCCGTTGTCCAGGGTTTCAAGAACGGCGAGCAAGCGCGAATGCTTCTGCACTAAGCGGGCCAGCGCATAGAGGTAGCGGGCTCGGGCGTGCGGGGTAAGTGCGCGCCACTTTGGCGATGCAGTGCGCGCAGACTGCACGGCGGCATCGACGTCCGCTGCAGAACCCTGAGCAACCGAAGCCAGCTTTTCGCCGGTGGACGGATCGAGTGTGTCGAAGTATTCGCCGGAGGCCGGAGTCTGCCACGCTCCGTTGATGAAGTGGGCGAAGCGGCGGCCATGGCGGTCCAGCCAGGTTTGCGACTCCTTAGGATCTTCGGGTGCGGGGCCGTACTCCATGGTCAGAAATTTTTCGGCGATGCTCATTCGGTTCAGCTCGATTCTTCAGTTGTCCACGAGACTACACGCGGCTGAGATTATCCTCTCAAGCAATCGGATGGCGATATTCCGCGGAATACCGTCCGGTCGCATGATGTTCCAGCTGACGCTCGATATCTCCGAGCAAGCTGCTGGCGCCAAAGCGAAACAGTTCCGCGCGCGTCCACGATAAACCAAGTTCTTCTTTCATCATGGCTAGCCAGTCCGTGGACTGCTTCGCGGTTCGAAGTCCCCCGGCCGCTTTGAAACCCACGCTCATTCCAGTTTGCCCCGCGTATTCGCGAATGGCGCGCGTCATGACCAGCCCCACTGGCAAAGTAGCATTGGTGGGCTCTTTGCCGGTTGAGGTCTTGATGAAGTCAGCTCCTGCCATCATTGCGACCACACTGGCTCGCGCCACGTTGCGCAACGTCAGCAGATCGCCGGTGCCAAGAATCACCTTCATGTGCGCGTTGCCGCAGGCCTGCTTGAAAGCGCCGACCTCGTCATATAGGGCCTGCCACCGGCCACTGAAAACGTAACCGCGAGTGATGACGACATCGATCTCGTGGGCGCCCGCTTCCACGGAACGGCGAATTTCCGCGACACGTTCCGCCAATGGCGACAGACCCGCCGGAAAGCCCGTGGACACTGCGGCGACTCGCACGCCACTTCCTTCGAGCGCGTGCAGAGCGGTTTCGATGAAGGTGTGATAGACGCAGACGGCGGCGACTTTCACGTCGAGTTCTTCGATACCCAACTTGCGTACCAGATCATTCTGGATGGGCTGCCTCGCCTTGGCGCACAGGCGGCGCACGCGGTCGTCGGTATCGTCACCGGATAGCGTGGTCAAATCCATGCATGTGATGGCGCGGAGCAGCCATGCGGCCTGCCACTCTTTCTTGACTGATCGGCGCGCGACCTGCGACTGAACACGACGTTCGATGGCACTCGTATTGGCTTGCACATCGCGCATCCAATGCAGGTCCAGAGGTATGCCTGAGTTGGGCTGAAGGGCGCGTCCAGAAAGCGTCGAGATCGCCTCCGGGGCGTGCTCCGCGTTGCGGTGGCCGTCGCGCGATCCATGCGTAGGCCCGCGGGTCGACGCGGGAAGTTGGTGATCCACAGACATTGGACGACGTTACCTCAAGAGCGCGCACCCAAGGGCGCACCCGGTTCGCTCAGGTTGCAATTGTACGGCAGGCTTCGCCAAACGGAGCGTCCGAACGGAGATTGCCGCGGCTCTTCCGCCGAGCTGCCAAAAATGCCATACAGCTTCGGCGACAGGGTTTACAATGACGCACAATTTGTGGGTTCGATAATTTAGTCCCATTTGATGTAACTCGAATGATCTAACCCGAAAAAGTTCATGCTTAAGAAAACTCTCACCGCCGCTGCTCGCAAGGAGCTAGAGCGAGCTGCGCTGAAAGTGATGAAGAACGCCCACGCCCCCTACTCCAACTTCCGCGTTGGCGCCGCGATCCTGTTGGCGGACGGAAAAATCTTTTCCGGCTGCAACGTGGAAAACGCTTCTTATGGGATGACCAACTGCGCCGAACGGACGGCAATTTTTTCTGCAGTGGCGAAGTTGGGACCGAAGATTGAGATTCGGGCGGTCGCGGTAACCAATGACCACGGCGTTGCCTGCTCCCCGTGCGGGGCTTGCCGCCAGGTCATCTATGAGTTCGGCCCCGACGCCATTGTGTTCTTCCCGGGCGCTCGTGGCCCGAAGCAAGCTCACATTACTGAACTCCTTCCGGAAGGATTTCGCCTCCAGTGAGTGACCCTGCGGCCTCCGATCATACATTCCGCGCGATTGACGTAATTCGCAAGAAACGGGATGGCGGCGAGCTATCGCGATTCGAAATTGAGTCATTGGTCGCGGCGTATACGCAGGGCTCGATTCCCGACTATCAAGTCTCCGCCTGGCTGATGGCCGTGGTCTTGCGTGGCATGACGCGGAGAGAAACTGCGGCCCTGACGGACGCGATGCTGCGCTCGGGTGAAGTGCTGGACCTTTCGGAGATCGCGACGAAGAAAGTAGACAAACACTCGACGGGCGGAGTGGGCGACAAGACTTCCCTTGTATTGGCACCGCTGGCAGCCGTGGCAGGCGTAACGGTTCCGATGATCAGTGGACGCGGGCTCGGACACACTGGCGGCACTCTCGACAAACTGGAGGCGATTCCGGGGTTCAACGTGAATCTGCCAGTGCCAGAGTTCCGGCGAGTGCTCGAGGTGTGCGGCTGCGCGATGATTGGGCAGTCCGCGGAAATCGCGCCAGCCGATCGCAAGCTCTATGCGCTGCGCGATGTAACTGGGACAGTGGAAAGTCCTTACCTGATTTGCGCTTCCATCATGAGCAAGAAGATGGCTGAAGGTATTGATGCGCTGGTGCTCGACGTGAAGACTGGATCCGGCGCTTTCATGAAGAGCGAAAAAGATGCGGCGTTCCTGGCGGAACTCATGGTGGAAACAGGTGAGCGCATGGGTAAGCGAACGGTCGCGCTGATCACCGACATGGACCAACCACTGGGTAACATGATCGGCAACGCGCTCGAAGTGGTCGAAGTCGTGGACGTACTGCGGGGCGGCGGACCGCAAGACTTGCGCGATCTCTGCCTTGAGTTAGCGGCATGGATGCTGCATCTCGGCGGCGTCTCGAAGACGGTAGAGGAAGGAAAACAGGAGAGCGCGAAACTGCTTGCGTCAGGAAAAGCGCTCGAACGCTTCCGCCAGATGGTGGAGTTGCAGGGTGGAGATCCCCGAGTGATCGACGACCCGAAAGGCTTGCCGCAGGCCCGGCACTCGCAGCAGGTGTTGTCCGCGAAGGATGGATACATCTCTTCTCTGCAATGTGAACAGGTCGGCACCGCCTGCGTGATTCTAGGGGGAGGACGCGAGCGCAAGGAAGATTCGGTCGATCCCGCGGTGGGGATTGTGCTGCATAGGAAAGTTGGCGACCGCGTGGCCGCCGGAGAACTGCTCGCCACGATCCACTACAATTCGGAGTCGCGGGTTGCGCGAGCTCAACAATTGCTGGAAGAAAGCTGCGGGATCAGCGATTCACCGCCGAGTGTGAACAGGCCGCTGATTCATCGGGTGATCGGGAAGCCAGGAGAAAACTGAATGGGGCGCTACACCGGGATTCTCGGCCTGTTGACGATGCTTGGATTGGCCTTTGCTTTTTCCACCAACCGGCGCGCCATCCGACTGAAGACGGTGGCGTGGGGTCTGGGCCTGCAGTTTGCCTTCGCCATTTGTGTGTTGAGAGTCGGCGCGGGCCAACGTGCATTCCAGGCGGCGGGCAACGTAGTCACCCGCTTCCTGAACTACGCCTTCGTTGGCTCGGAATTCGTTTTCGGCGAGCTTGGGAAACAAGGATCCCGTCTCGGCTTCTATTTCGCTTTTCAGGTCTTGCCCACAATCATTTTTATAACCGCTTTTTTCGCGGTGCTCTATCACTACGGAATCATGCAGTTCATTATCAAAATTGCCGCGTGGGTGATGACTCGGGTGATGGGGGCGAGTGGCGCGGAATCGCTGAACGTGGCGGCAAGTATTTTCATGGGACAAACCGAAGCGCCAGTCACGATCAAGCCGTTTCTCGCCGACCTAACTCATTCCGAGCTGATGACGGTCATGACCAGCGGCATGGCGCACGTTTCAGGCGGAATCATGGCGGCGTATATTGCCTTTGGCATTGAGCCGAAACATTTGCTGAGCGCGGTAATTATGACGGCGCCGGGCACGCTGCTCATGGCGAAGATGCTGGTACCGGAAACTGAGCAGCCGAAAACCGCTGGACGCGTGGTGATGAATGAAGGCGAAGAGAGTGCCGAAAAACAAGAAAACTTATTGGGCGCCGTCGCACGGGGAACCACCGACGGCCTGCACATGGCGCTGAACATCGCCGCGATGTTGATTTCGTTTCTGGCGCTCATTGCCCTTGTGAACGGCATTCTTGGCGGGGTTCACCACTGGATCGCGTGGTGTCCCGAGAGCCTGGAGAAAATCTTTGGAGCTATCTTCGCCCCCGTGGCCTGGGTGATTGGCGTACCCTGGCACGATTGCCGGATCATTGGCAATCTGCTGGGCACGCGGATGGTACTGAACGAACTGGTGGCATTTTCGCTGCTTGGCCCGATGAGGAGCACGCTCGATCCTCGTTCATTCACAATCGCGACTTTTGCTCTGTGTGGATTCGCCAACCTGAGTTCGATTGGAATTCAGATTGGCGGCATTGGGGCGCTTGCGCCGAGCAAGAAAAGCGAACTGGCCCGCCTTGGCATTCGCGCGATGTTGGCGGGAACCATGGCGAACCTGATGTCGGCTTCGATCGCAGGCATGCTGCTGTAGGCGTGGGCAACTTTGCCGTCTGGTTCGATTCCGATGAGAACCCGGCGTTCTTTGGCTAGTGTGCGCCACTGCATTCAGGAAAGGATCATCTCGTGAACCGCTTTCGAGTTACCTCGGCGTTAGCTGTGCTCGCTGTCGTTGTTCTTGTGACCGGAGTATCTGCCCAGTCTTCTCCTCGGCGCGTGATCATCGACACCGATCCCGGGACCGATGACGCTTTGGCGATTTTGTTGGCGCTGAATTCCCCCGAGATCAACGTGGAGGCGCTGACCGTAGTGCCCGGGAACGTGGTGGCAGCGCAAGGATTGGAAAATGCGCTGAAGCTGGTTTCACTGGCGGGGCGATGCGATGTCGCAGTCGCGGGCGGAGCGCAGCATCCCCTGAATCAGAAGTTGATCACTGCGGAGTATTGGCATGGACAAAATGGGCTGGCCAACATCGAGTTGCCGCCGTCCAAATGCAAGGCTGATCCAAGGTTCGGTCCGGATCTGATTATTGAGTTGATCCACAAGTATCCCCACCAGATCACTCTCATTCCGGTCGGCCCCTTGACCAACATCGCACTGGCAGTTTCCAAGGATCCCTCGATCGCAACCTTGGTAAAAGATATCGTGATCATGGGCGGATCGATCAGCGGGGGAAACGTGAACGGGGCGGCCGAGGCCAATGTTTATAACGACCCGGAGGCAGCGGCGATTGTGTTTGACGCGGGTTGGATTGTAACCATGGTCGGCTCGGACATCGGCGGGCGGACGTTGATGACGCGCAAGCAACTCGCGCAGATTCAATCCACGCACGGGCCCGAGAACGATTTCGTCGCCAAGCTCGGTGAGTTCTATTTATCGCGCGCGGAGAAAAATGGATACCCAGGCGCTGCTATGTACGACCCGCTGGCGGTGGGAACGGTCGTTGACCCGACTCTGGTCACGCTGAAAGAGATGCACGTGGATGTCGAGACCAAGGGCGAGTTCACGCGCGGAGAAACCGTTGCCAATCGCATGGGAGCGAACGAAAAGAATGTGCTGCACGGCGACCACTATGTGATCGAGGGCTATGATTATCTGAAGACGAATGCAAAAGTGTGCACAGGTTCGGACGCGGATCGATTCTTACAGCTATTCATCAGCCGGATAAAAGGGAAATAGATGCCCGAAACTTCGATTTGTGGAACCCCGGACGCCTCGTCCGGGGGCAGCGCAACGGCTGCTTCCATGTACAGCATCCCCTCCCTGGGCGCCCTTTAAGTTTGGTCGGCAAGCTGCGTCACGGGCAGGTTTTAGCTGCTGGCGTGCGCCAGCAGTAGAATGGCCAACCCATAAAACACAAACATCAGCGCCAGAAATATTTTGGCCCTTGATCCCGCCCCGGCAAATTCCTTCCACGCAAAAACGCCCCACAGCGCTCCGACCATCGGCGCCGACTGCCCGATGGCATACGATAGCGCGAAGCCGGCTGAACCACCGGCCACGACGTTGCAGATGGTCCCAGTGCCCCAAATAATTCCGCCGAGCAGTCCGAGCAAATGTCCCGAGGGCGGACCGGTGAAGAATCCGCCGAATCCCACGGGCTCGCCCGCCAGCGGCTTCTTCATGAAATACAAATTCCAGAGGAAACATGAGAGCAGCGCGCCTAGCGTGAGAAATACCACGGAACTGTACGGCGTCAGAGCATTCCCGCGCGTCGCGCCGTAGGCGACGAACGGATTCCATAACCCCATCAGCACGCCCGAAACAATGCAGATGATGATGCTCTTGCGCGAGGCCGAGCGCTCCGACCCCAGACTGCCAAATGCCTTGCCATCGAGAATCACGGCAATCAGGGCACACGCCACGCCGGCCGCCATGAACAAGAGATTCCCTTTCGGCTGCAGGATATAGCTCAGCATGGTGCCCACCACCAGCGCGATTCCAATCGAAACCGGCAACGCCACCGCCAGCCCGGCCATGTCAATCGCAGCCACCAGCAGAAGGTTTGCCAGATTGAAAATTGCCCCGCCCACCATCGTCCATAGAATGTTTGAAGTATCGGCGGAATGAACGTTGTTCAGAAAACTTGTCGAGTCGTGTCCCGTGCTGCCCAGCGTGAGCGCGCCCACCAGCGAAATCAGAAAAATGCCGACCGCATAATCCCAATAAAAAAGCTCAAAGCGATAATTTTTCACGCCCTTAAATGTATTGGCCCACGATCCCCAGCAGACCGCACTGGCGACCGTCATCAACAGCGCAACTGTAAAATTCGGTGGCGTAAACATCGTGGCTCCTTATTTGGCAGCTTGTCAGTCCGCGAAAGGCGGGGGGGAATCGATTAGCATTCTATCTATATTCAGGGCTGCAGCAGCGAGGTAGCCTAGCGTCGCAAGCGAAATCATGTCAAGGACAAAGGCGGTCGGACTTCACTGATCGGTTTTGCAATCCGCGCCAGAAGGTCTGGCGCAACCTACAAAGTCTGACATTGACACGATTCAGATCGCTCAATAGACTCGGCGTTCTTGACGATCTTCTGTGCCAAGGTCTCTGCATAAGGATCTCCTGCAAGAAACACTATGGTAAAGCGGCCTCGCATCGCTGTAATTGGCAGCGCTAACATTGACCTGACGACTTTTACGGATCGTTTCCCGAAACCCGGCGAAACAATATTCGGACAGAAGTTCGATCTCGGCTTCGGCGGCAAAGGCGCGAATCAGGCGGCGGCGGCGCGGTTATGCGGAGCGGAGGTGTTCATGGTGGCCTGCGTCGGAAGCGACCTGTTCGGTCCGGCCACGATTGAAAACTTCAAAAAGCTTGGTATCGATACCACGTACGTGAGGCAGGTTGACGGATTGTCGAGCGGCGTCGCGCCCATCTTTGTCGATCCCAGTGGACAGAACCGCATCCTGGTGGTCAAGGGAGCGAATGACGCGCTGAAGCCAGCTGATGTGGACGCCGCCGCGGAAATGCTGAAAACGGCAGATTGTATCGTTCTGCAGTTTGAGATTCCGCTCGAAACGGTTTACCGCGCCGTCGCATTCGCGCAAAGGCACGGCGTTCGTTGTATTGTGAATCCCGCCCCGGCACAATCGATTGACCTGCGAGCCCTGGCGAACCTCGACTACTTCGTGCCCAACGAAGGCGAGGCTGAGACAATCACTGGAATCGCCGTGCGCAGCGTCGAGGACGCGAAACAGAGTGCTGGCAAACTTGTGGCTGGAGGCATTCGCCGAGTCATCATCACGCTCGGGGCGAAGGGTTCCCTTCTCGCGACCCGTGAGAGCAGCGAACACGTTCCCGCGTTTCCTGTGAAGAGCATTGACAGCACAGGCGCGGGAGATGCTTTCATCGGCAGCTTTGCCGTGTTCCTGGCCGAAGGCATACCCGAGCAAGAGGCAGTGCGGCGCGCCAATTTATACGCGGGACTTTCGACCACCGGAGTGGGAACGCAAAAGTCTTTCTATGATCGCGCGCGCTTCGATGCAGAATGGAAATCCCAATCCGGAACCGGTTCCCTTTTGAAATCGTCTTAACACTCACAGCTCGCCGTGGCTGCTTACGATATGCCGTGCAAGTGCCTGCTGCGCTTGGCATTGACCGCAGGTGGGTCGGCGAGTCCCTCCTCCCGAACAGGTGCACCGCAAATTTTGCATGTGTCGACACGAAAAGATTGCGGCGAGTAGTCTCTCACTGCGGGCGAAAAATCTTGACTTCGGAATAGCGGCCCGTTTATAACGGCCCTTCTACGGCTAACCCTTTCAACTTTCAGCAGCAGGGAGAACTTTTGCGTTCGGTTGAGGGCCGCCGAAAGGGGTTCGAATGCTGAACAAGAAGGCGCTGCTCGTCGGTTGTTGCTGTTTCCTGGTCTTCGCTCTCTCTCCGCTCCTTTTCGGCCAGGCGACCGGAAGCTTTTCCGGTACCGTTTCTGACAAGGCAGGCGCGGTCGTGTCCGGCGCAACAGTCAGAGCTACCTCGCAGGGCACTGGCGTGTCGCGCGAGGCGAAAACCGACGATTCGGGGCACTATCTCATCCCGTTACTGCCCGTCGCGTTCTACACCATTCGAGTGGACGCGCAAGGTTTCGGACCCGCAGAGCAGAAGGACGTCCGGCTGCAGATCGATGAGCACCGCGAACTGGATTTCACCGTCGCACCTGCGTCCGTCGCAACTTCAGTGGAAGTGAATGCCACCGAAGTGGCGGTCCAGACAACGAATCCCACGCTTGGCCAAGTGATTACGTCCGAGCAAGTCGCCGAACTGCCTCTGAACGGCCGCGATTTCGTGCAGTTGGCTACGCTGACGCCGGGCGTCACCCAAGAAACCAATCCAAACAGCTTCTTCAACGGCGGCCCCAGCAGCGAAGTTTCGGCGCGGGGTACTTTCTCGCTTTCGGTTGGCGGATCACGAGCGCAGAGCACGGACTGGCTGCTTGACGGCAACGACAACAACGAACTGACGGCCGGCGGAATTGCGATTCTGCCGTCGATTGACGCCATACAGGAATTCAAGGTTCTCACCTACAACTACTCTGCCGAGTACGGCACGCGCGCGGGTCCCACCGTGCTGGTGACCACGAAGTCGGGGTCGAACAAGTTTCACGGGTCGCTGTTTGAATTCTTCCGCAACACCGACCTTGATGCAAAGAGCTATTTCGCTTCCTCAAAAGAGCAGTTCAATCTGAACCAGTTCGGCGGTGCGCTCGGCGGTGCGATTAAGAAAGATAAGACGTTTTTTTTCCTCGACTACCAGGCCAAGCGGCAGCGTCACGGCATACCTTTCACGGGGCTGATTCCGACACAGGCCATGATGAACGGTGACTATACGTTGGATCCCTTCGGGAATCCGAACACGGTTCAGCTTCTCGACCCATACGTCAATGCCACCACGACTATGAGTCCCCAGCCTTTTATCTGCAACAGCGTTGGTGGAACACTCGTTCCGGTCCAACCGAACCCGGATGGAACTCAGACGCCTACGGGTACAAGTCAGAACTGTGACATGATTCCGTCCACTCTGTTCGACCCTGTTGGCGCACAAATGATCAAGCTTTATCCCGCAAGCAATGCTAGCAATTCCCAGCTTGGCTACAACTACACGAACGTTCCCGTGAGAAAGCTCAACGAAGGCGAGTTCGATATCCGCCTGGACCACAATTTCTCGAATAAAGATTCCATCTTTGCCCGCTTTAGCTACGATCAGGCCGTATCGTTCGTTCCGGGCGGCTCGCCAGGATTCGCCGAACAGGGCGCTTTTGCCAGCACTCAGAACATCACCAACCACGGGCGGAATGCGGCAGTTTCGGAAACCCACATTTTTTCCGATAGAACTATCAACCAGTTTAACGGCGGATTTAATCGGATATTCAATCACATCCTGTCTTTCGGCACCGGCACCTGCGAAGCCGCGAAGCTTGGTATTCAAGGCGCTGATCTGGGAAGCCAATGCGACAGCATCACGGGCTACCCTGCCAACCTCAACCAGTCATCGAAAGACTGTGTGGGCTGCGGCTTGAGTTCGACCCAGCTGACTGGCTACTGGTCGGTTGGCGATCGTGGCTTTTCACCCTTCCAGGGCGGCACCAACGTTTTTTCCGTTTCTGATTCGCTGGATCTGATTCGCGGCAAGCACAACATTCGGGTCGGCGGCGGCATTCGTGCCAACCAGATGAACGTGCTCACCAATGGCTTCGGAGATGGCTACTTCCTGGTGTTTGGTTCCTATACAGGGGACGCTACGGCAGACTTGCTTTTGGGTCAGCTCGGTGGCGCAATTCATGATCAGACATTTTTGGGCGCGACGACCGGACGTCGATGGAAGATGTATCGACCCTTCGTTCAAGACGACTGGCGAGTCACCAATGACCTGACCGTCAATTTAGGCCTCGCGTGGTCGCTGACCACTCCGATCACCGAGGCCGAAGGTCGCCAGGCCAACTTTGACTACGCGACCGGCCAGTATCTTATCGCGGGACCCGCGCCGGGGATCACCGGTTGCACGAATTGCATTCGCACCGGTCCGAACGTCGGCGTGCAGTTCGACAAAACCGCGTTCGAACCGCGCATCGGCATTGCCTGGAAACCTATGGGAAGCCAGAAAACGGCGATTCGCGCCGGGTATGCCATTTTCCATGATTCGGCGTGGAGCCAGGGAGCGCAGGGAACCTGGCAGAATCCTCCGTACTACGCCGAGGTAGATAACTTCAACTACGGCCCCGGCAGCCCGTGCCCGTTTAACAATGCCACGTCGGTAGCCCCACAGAACTGCGGCCTTCAACTTGGCTTTCTGCAGCCCAGCCTTCAACCGATTCTGACTCCTCCCAGTCCCGACAGCTTTACCGGGACCATTCAGTCACAGAACCTCAATTTCAAACAGGGGATGGTGCAGCAGTTCAATCTCAACGTGGAACATCAGCTGCCCGGTGAAGTCGTAGTGACCGCCGGGTACGCAGGATCCCGCAGTACGCACATTCTGGTCGACGGTCTGAATGAAAACCTTGGTTCTCCGACGGCATGTGGCGTCGTTTCCGGATACACCCTGGGCTGCGGCCCTGGCGGAACAGCCTTCGCCGCGCCTTACGGTCCCTTCACGGCTGTCGATAACAATACCGACAATGGCCGCGCTCGCTACGATTCTCTGCAAGTAAAGGCCGAGAAGAACGCAAGAAATGGCCTTTACGCCCTGTTGAGCTATACCTATTCCCGCACTTTCGATTCCGGCTTTCCGGACGGCCTGGGCACGCTTCCTGGTGCCATGTATTGGCCCTTACCCGGAGCTCAGAAAGCGGACTGGGGCCTGTCGCAGATCAATCTCAACAATCAATTCACCGCCAGTGTTCTTTACGATCTGCCGTTTGGTAAAGGCAAGCATTTCGGCGGAGATTGGCATGGACCGGTTAATGCAGTCTTTGGCAACTGGAAAGTGAATGTGATCGAGAAAGCTATCTCGGGATTTCCCCAGTTCGTAGTGGATAGCAACAATCAATCCGGCGTGAATTTCATGTGGAATGGGAATGTGCTTAACCGCCCGGATGAAGTCGGCGATCCCAACCGGGGTGGCCCCGAAGGCGGCAATACGAATTGCCCGGCCAGAGTTCACACTTTGGAAAATTGGTTTAATCCTTGCGCCTTCGCAGCACCCGCGGCCGGAGAGCTTGGAGACGCCCCGCGGGCGCCAGTGTATGGCCCGCGGTTCGTAAACACCGACTTCTCAGCGATCAAGGACTTTCCGTTGTCCTTCCGGGAAGGCATGAACCTTCAATTCCGTGCTGAGTTTTTTAATCTCTTCAATCACGCTCACTTCTTCTTGCCCGGCACCAGCGCTGCCGGGATGCAGGATTTCGCCAGCCCCTCCAGCTTCGGGGTCGTAAATACGACGCTGAACGATCCGCGATTCATTCAGTTCGCCCTTAAGCTTATTTTCTAGGCGAGTTGGAGTTGGGATCGTTGCAACTTCGGGCAGACTGAGTTCAGGTTCAGTCTGCCCTTAAGTTTGCAAGATTCGCGAAGGAACGAGGACTGATGAAGCGGTACCTCTGGAAACTCGCATTGATATTTCTGCTGGTCGCTTTCGTCGGGCGTTCCTTCGCTTCTAACCAGGCCCGCCGCAAGATAATTATCAACGAAGATTGTTCCGGGCCTGGCGGCAGCAACATGCAGACGCTGCTGGTGCTGATCCAATCACCGCAGGTGGAGGTGCTTGGGATCACCGTGGTGAGCGGCGATCAGTGGCGCGATGAGGAAGTGGCGCACACGCTGCGCTTGCTGGAGATCATCGGCCGCACCGACATTCCGGTTGTGCCCGGAGCGGCTTTCCCTTTGGTCCGCAGCCGTGAGGAAGCCCAACTCTGGCAACAGCGTTACGGAAAAGTAGCCTACGCGGGTGCGTGGGATGACCGCTGGTGGCATGAGCCTTTTGTAGTGCCGGACCTTCCTGAAGGAAAACCGACGACCAAACCGGCGGACGAAGACGCGATACATTTTCTGATTCGGATGGTGCACAAATATCCTCGCGAAGTGACCATCTATGAGGGTGGCCCCATGACCAACCTGGCGCTCGCGGTGACGATCGATCCGCAGTTTTCAGGACTGGTGAAGGCACTCGTGTTCATGGGCGGAAGTTTACGTCCGCGCACCGACAACCCGGAATTCGCCAGCAATCCGCGCCACGAATTTAATTTTTGGTTCGATCCGGAGGCGGCGCAGGTCGTGCTCCACGAACGCTGGAAAAAGATTGTCTGCACGCCCACGGACATTTCCATCAAAACGCATCTGACTCCCGCCATGATCAAAGAGATCGAAGCCAGTGGCACCCCGCTCGCACACTACCTGGCCCATTTCGCCCAGTTTTGGCCCGGCGCTGATATCATGTGGGACGAGCTTGCGGCCGCCGCGTGGATTGATCCATCTCTGATTACAAAGAGCGAAACTCGCTACATGGGAGTCGACCTCGACAAGGGAGCAGGATACGGAAACACTCTGACCTGGAGCGACAAAGACAAGCCGAAACTGGTCGCGCACCCGGTTGAGATCCAGGTGGACCTGAACGCCCAGAAGTTTTACAGAATGTTTGTGAGCTTGATGACGGCACCAACGCCCGCGGCTCATTAGCCGGTGGATTTCAGCCGGATCTTCATGCGCAGATGATGGGATTCAACCCGTAGTTCAGTGGGCCGTGTGTCGGTGAGCCATGGGTTAGTGGGCAATGGGTTAGTGGGCCATGGGATGGAACGGGCCACGCACCGCGTTGATGCCGGCACGCTTGCGCAACTCGGTGAGCAGAGCGCTGGCAGCGTTGCGGTAAGTCTTGTTCGGATCAGAAGGATCGGCCCACACCGCATCGTAAATAATCTGCGCGGCTTCTTTCAGGTCAATGTGCAAAGCCGCCTCGCAAACATCCAAACAAGCCTGCAGGCGGTCATGGCAAGGCTGGCAAACCTCCGCAGGTTCTGAGCCAGCCGGATGGTTGTGCTCGAGTTTGCAGGTATACGCGGGCGCCTTGGTAGCCTCTGCGTGTACTGCAACTAGCTCAGATTTGAATTCACGAAGAAACTGCTCGCGCTCCTGGTCTGTGCCAGCCTGCTCTGCGACTTTGCCAGCCTGTTGCAGGTCCTTGCGAGGAGGTGCAGTCTCCGTGCTGCTCTGCAGCACCTGGCCGGATGCAATTCGCATGACCGGGGCGACACGCTCCTTGCTCTGGCATGTCGGGCAAGCATCGAGATCGGCTGGATAGTAGAGATGGCAAGTGGCGCAAGGCAGCCCGTACGCAGAGGATTTGCTTGCGACCGGACCTGGACCGTTGGTCAACCCTGGGCGACTGCTGATGGCGTCATTTGCACGCACGTTGGCATGTTGTGGTTGAACGCCTACTGTTGCGTGTTGGGACCGCGTTACTTCCATCCTGCATCTCCAGAAAATCTTCTCTTAGTGTAGGCAGATTGTAGGCCAGATCGAAACACCAGCAGTACACACGGAGGTACTGGCCTGTGGGACACGTCCGACTCGCGCGCGGCGAGGAGGCGGCATTTTAGCTGAGAGCCGGCGGCCTTTTACCGGGCGCTGTTCGTGGCTTTCATCAGCTTGAGAAGTTCTTCCCGGCGAGCGCGGTAAAGAGTCCGCTCGGGGTCGAGCCGAGCAGCCAGGTCCAGTTCGGCAAGAGCTTCTTCGTAGCGGTCCAGGCTCATCAGGCACGCTGCCAGCGAAAAGTGGTTATCGGCGGACGCCTTCAGCCGCAGGGCTTCGCGGAATTCTTTTTCAGCCGCCTGTAACTGCTGCTGCTCGAACAGGACCGTGCCCAGGTAGTGATGGGCCAGGTCGGAATCAGGGTTCAGCGAAACCGAAAGGCGAAATTCGCGCAAAGCCTCTTCCGGCTTGCCATCGAGCAGAAGAGCCTGCCCCAGGACGCGGTGCTCTGCGGCGCCCGAAGGATTCTGTTGCAACGCCAGCTGCAGTTCTGAGACCGCACTCTCGTAGTCTTTCTTTGCCATCAGCGCGCTGGCCAGGCAGCCGTGTCCCTCCTGCCATTCCGGGTGCTGCTTGTAGAGCTCACGCAGTTCGGTGATCGCCTCGTCAAAATTTCCCTGGTCGCAATAGGTATTGCCCAGATTGTTCCGGATGGAGGCTTGTTCCGGAGCCAATTTCTTGGCCGCGCGATATTCCGCCACTGCTTGATCAAGTTTGCCCTCTTCGTGCAGGGTCAAAGCTAAATTGGAATGCGCCTCCCAGAAGTCCGGGCGAAGGCCGATGGCTTTTTCATAGGCGGCCAGCGCGGACGGCAAGTTGCCGGCGGCATGCAGGGCGATTCCCATATCGTAATAACTGTCGGCGTTCTCGGGATCGCGTAACAAAGAGTGCGCGAACGCGTGGACTGCAGCGCCATATTCGCCACCAGAGTAGAAGCCGAGGCCGAGGTACTGATAAGCCTCGGAGTTCTCGGGGTCCATGCTCAATGCAGTGCGCGCCTCGGCGACGGCGTTCGGGCCATCATCCAGGCGATAAAAAATGTACGACAAGCTGCTGTGGTTCTCGGGGAAGTTGGGCTTCAATTGCAGCGACAGCGTGATCTCGTCGAAGGCCTCATCCCATTGATCTTGCTGACGTAGCATCGCGCTTAGCGCAAAATGCAGGGCGCTGTTCTGCGGATCGCCGCGCAAAGCTTCTCGCAATTGCAATTCCGCCTCATGATAATTCTGCTGGATCGCAGCCGCAGCCGCTTTCAGCAGCGCAGGCGGGATTGGAGCACTCGCGGTTTGAGCCGGACTCTTGATGCAACCGGTCTTGACGGAACCAAGGACACGAAGAAGATTCTGATCGGCTCCAGCCGACTGCAACTGGCGCAGTTCGTCTTTTCCCGGAGCGGCATTCAGCCCGCATTCACCGACCAACCGCACCAGCCGGCTGTTGGAAACGCCTCCGACCAACCAGGCCACCAGTTCAGTGGTCGTGAGCGCCTTGTCGGTGCCGGTCGGCGTGACGACAGCGGAATCGGCAGCGCAGACAGCCGCCAAACCCAGGAAAGCAAGAAACACCACAGACTTGAGTTTCACCGGACTCCCTAACCCCGTGATTGGCCTGCTGGTCGCGCCGTTTGAGAGAAGTGCCTGCGGAAAAACAGCCCTCCCAGAAGATAGCCCGCCAGCATCGTGGTCGGTAAGGTCACGGAGGTAACCAGCGGTGACAACGCTCTCCAGAGTCGAAGGACAGCAGTCACCCGGAAGACGCTAAACCGAACCGGCGCAAGGTTTTGCGGGCAATGTAGTGCGTGCGCAACCTTGGGCCGGCGGCATTCCATTGACTTCCCCCGAATCCTTCCGTACCCTGTAAGGTGCCGTTGCTGGAGGCTTCGAAATGTTAGAAGGTCTATTTCAACCGATGCACCTGCTGGTGATTTTTTTCATCGCCCTGCTGGTGTTCGGCCCGAAGAAACTGCCTGAACTCGGAAAAGGTCTGGGTGAAGGAATCCGTGCCTTGAAAGATGGCATGAAGGATCAACCACCCACGCAGGCTTCAACCGACCAGAGCAAGAAACCCGAAACCAAGAGCTGACTGGATTCCCGCGCAGGGAGTCGCGTCGCGGGTTCTCGCCGTGCGTTTGCGCCGAAGGAAGCCCAAACAGCGCCCTTTTTCCGTTCGCTGAACACTCCGCGAACCCGGTCCCGTTATTCGTCCCGAAGTTCGTCTCGAATTTAGATCGTTAGCACTCATGTCGTTACGAGATTATTCTTTTATCCCAATGGAGGATCAGTCTGTGTTGCGTAAGATGCGGTGCGTCGTTGCGTTTATTTTAATTTCGTCAGCCCTGATGCTGGCTGACCAGATCACGCTGAAAAACGGAGACCATCTGACCGGGAAGATTGTTAAGTCAGATGGCAAGACCGTGGTGTTGCACACAGACTTTGCGGGGGACGTGACTATCCAGTTTGCCGCAATCGACCAAATCACGACCGACCAGGAATTGCACTTTGACCTGAAAGGCTGCAAGACTGCCGTCGGCACGGTCACGACCAGTGACGGCAAGCTGGAGATTGCGACCAAGACAAGTGGCACCGTCGAAGCGCCCAAGGAAGACGTCACTGTGATCCGCAACGACGCGGAACAGACGGCTTACGACAAATCGCAGCACCCGTCGCTTAGGCACGGATGGACTGGCGGGGCGAACATCGGCTTTTCTCTAGCCCGCGGCAACAGCGATACGGAGAATCTCGCCCTGGCATTTAATGCCGTCCATCCCACGATCCACGACAAAATCACGTTGTCTGCAAGCTCGGTTTACACGGAGAACAATACCCCGGGAGCCGTTCCGGCCACGATCGCCAATCTAGTGGAAGGCCTGTTGCGCTACGACCGCAACATCAATGCGCGAATGTTTGCCTTTGTCGGCACGGACTTCATGAGCAATCAACTGCAGGACCTGGATCTGCGCGCAGTCTACGATGGTGGCTTAGGACTCCACGCGATCAAGACGGACAAGACGATACTCGACTTTTTTGCGGGCGCGAATTACACGCACGAGACTTACTCCAACGGTCCTCCGGTTACGCCGCCCACGACGCCGACGACTTTCACTTCTTACGGCACAACGAACAAGTTCGCTGCGCTCACCTTGGGCGAGGAGTTGACGCAAAAGCTGGGCGCCAGCACGGTGCTGACCCAGAAGCTGTACTTCTATCCCGATCTAAATGACACCAGCCAATACCGTGGCACCTTTAACTTTGGCACCGTGACCAAGATCAGCAAGTGGCTGGGATGGCAGAACCAGTTTTCCGACATCTACGTGAGCAATCCGCCTTCGACGGCGAAGCAGAACGACCTTATTTTCACCACGGGGTTGAACATTTCGTTCACGCACTAAATTCTCAGTGTGCATTTAACGGAAAGCCGCCCGAGAGGGCGGCTTTTCTTTTTCACTTCTCTCGGGATTCCACTGCTTCGAAAAGGGATTAGTCGATGCCGTGAATGCGAAGGTTTACCAATTGGTCGATGGTCAGCTTTTCCATCCCGCGAGTGCGTAGCCCGGCGATGTATTCCGGCGTTACGTTGTGAATGCGCATTGCGATCAGCTGGTCGGGCTCAGGATGGGTATATCCCAGGCCTCGCAGCTTGTCGATGAACTCGGGCGAGACGCCATGAATGCGGAATGCGATCAACTGCTGCAGGTCGATGTGGTCGTAGCCGCGCTTCTTCAGGTCATCCATCCACTCGGGAGTTGCACCGTGGATCCGCAGCGCGATCAGCGTATCTTCGTCCGGTGAATAGCCGGCCTGGTGGAGGCTGCGAATCATCTGCGGGGTTACGCCGTGAATGCGGAACGCCACAAGTTTGTCGCTATCGGACATCTTCAATCCCGCCGCACGCAGATCTTCGATGAACTGCGCATTCACGTTGAAGATGCGGAAGGCGATCAGTTTGTCGGTGTCGAGATCGGTGAGGCGTTCATTCTTCATCTGCCGCGCGAACTCCAGGCTGACATCCTGTACGGCCATGCTGAATTGCTTTTCGTCATCCACGGGAAAACCTAGGCTCTGCATTTCGCGCGGGTAGTTAGGATCGGCCTGGAAATGGAAAATGCCAGCGCCTTCTCCATCGTTGAGGAAGCCCTCGCAGTCGATCTTGCCCGCGTCACGAGAAATATTGAAATGCACATCCTGGCGGCCGAACTTGGAAAAGTCCACGCCCTGAAATGCACTGGCGGGCCAGTCGGACTGGTGGCTCTACATCCCGCCATGGTGGCGCTCAATCAGCGAAAATTCAACCTTGCCCGGTTCCTCGGACTTGCCGAGTGTCCAGTCGCCGCTGCGGGTTTCAGCCGCACGGTTCGCGAGTACACCGAAAACCACGCAGAATCCGAATACCAGAAAACAGAGTGTCGAGCGAAATCTCATAAATTTTCTCCTCTAAATGTCAGCGTGAGGTTCGAGAATATCCAGGCGCTTCAGTTCGATGAGCTTGTCGAGGTCGAGGTTCTTGAATCCGTGCTGGCGCGCTCTTTCAATGAACTCGGGAGTAAGGCCCTGCACCTTAGCGGAGACCACATCGTCGATGTCGACTTTGAACCCGGCCGACTGCAGGGCCTTGATGTACTCCGCCGTCACGCCCTGCACTCGCATGGCGATCAGGTCGTCGCCGCCGGGCTTAAGGCCCGTGGCCTGAATTTCCCGCACATATTCAGGACTGACGCCCTGAACTTTCATGCCTACCAGGTCGTCGCCATCCGGCTTCAGACCCAGTTCATGGAGATCGTGTATGTAGGCAGGTGTGATGCCCTGAACCTTCATGGCGATAACTTCGTCCGCATCGGGGTTCAAACCTGCTGCGCGAAGTTCCTTGATGTAGGCCGGAGTTACTCCCTGCACTTTCAGCGCAATGATCTCGTCCGGGTTGGGTTGAATTCCAGCTTCCTTCAGGCCGCGAACGTAATCCGCATTCACATTCTGCACCTTGAAGGCGATGATTTCGTCCGGGCCAGGATTAAATCCCAATCCGCGCAGCTCCTGGATATATGCAGCTGTAACGTTTTGCACCCGGAAGGCGACCAAAGTATCGGCGTCGGGATGCAGTCCCTGATCGTGAAGCTCGCGTACATACTCCGGCGTGACGCCCTGAATCTTCAAGGCCACAAGTTCGTCGATCGTGAGATCGCCGATGCCAGCGGCCTTCATGGCGTCGATGTAAGAAGTGGCCGTGGTCGTGGGTGTGGCCGTAGCAGCCGCCTGCGGAGCGGCCGCCGGTGGCGCACTGCTCACCGGGCGAACTGGGGAAGGCTCCGGTTCCTGCGGGCTCGCGGGCTCAGCCTGAGCGGCTTGCGGCGAGAATGCCATTCCCGAAATCACGGGACGCGCGTGAGCGATCCCAACCAAAGCGTTTCCGGCAAACAGAGCCGCGGTGAGGCAAACCACACTGCCCGTGATTCCGATACCGCGCGTTCCGGCGCCCAGGGTTCTTAGTCCGAGCACGCGGAGAATGCGCTCCGTGAGCGGACCCCGGTTGACGGCCATGGCGAGAACCGGCACGCTGCGCCACTCTTCCATCAGAGTGAGCGCACGAGCGTACTCGACGGCATTGCCGCAGAGCGAGACTGCGACATCATCACAGCAATGCTCGCGCTCGGCGCGAATTCGACGATTCAGCCACCACACGGCGGGATGGTAGAACAGCAGCGCCTCAACCACGACCTGGAAAACATTGACGAACGGATCGAACCGCTGAATGTGCGCGAGTTCATGAGCCACAACCAATTCGAGTTGCTCCTGAGAAAGTCCCGTGAGGGCCCGCAGCGGCAGGAACACAACCGCGCGAAACCAGCCAATCACCGCCGGGGCCTGCAGTCCGTCCCCTTCGCAATAACGGATCGCCCACTTCAAGCCGAGACGGCATTGCAGTGTTTGGCACATTTCGAGTACGCGGGCGTTTACATTCGAGGATAGTTTGCGGCGCTGCCGCTCCAGGAGAAAAAATCCGCCAGCCGAGCGCAGGCTGAAAAAAGCCACTCCAGCGAGCCATGCTTCAACGAGCCAGGAGAACGAATTCCAGGACGACAGGTTGCGACGGACTGCAGGAGCAAGTGGATCAACCGCTCGAGCGACGCGATTTGCAGCGAGGTCAACCGGAGAACTCGATCTCCCGCTGTCAGCGCTCGCACGATCCGTAACAGATTGGATCCTGCTGAAAAAGGCCAAAGTAGCGACCGGCGCAGCGAGCATCATCACCAGTACGCTCAGGGCGATCGCGTAGCGCGCGGAAGCGCGGCTGCAGATAGCCATGGCGGCCGCAGCCAGCGCCGCCAGAGCGGCGCCCTGCCACAAAAAATGAAGCAGGGTCCAAGCGACGGCATGCATGAGACTGGGCGAAAGCCAACTCGTCAGAATATTCATCATCGCCGGTTCCTTTCATATTCATCCAGCAAGCGCCGTATCTCGTCGATTTCTTCTCTCGAAGCCCGCCGCCCGGCCAGCGCGTGCAACATGAGTTCGCTTGCCGATCCTTCGAACACTCGCTGCAGGACGTCCCCCGCAAACTGGCGCTTGGTTTGCTCCGCCGGCAGGCATGCTTCGTAGACGTGCGCCCTCTGGGTTTCGTCTCGTCGCCGCACCGTGCCTTTCGCCGTCATAATCTGGAGAAGCTTCAGTACACTGGTGTACCAGTGGGTCGTTTCTCGTTGAGCGCGGCGTAGACTTCGCGCACGGTCGAAGGCCCGTGCGACCAAAGCACATGGAGGATTTCGAGTTCGGATGCGGTCGGTTTCAGCGGCTTCTTCATCGAGCAGCACCTTACTACGAAGGGCTTCGTAGTGTCAACGAAAATCTTCGTAGACGATGGCGGGACCAGCGGGACTCGAGAAGTTGCGCCGCCACAGGGACCACGATCAAGGAGATAGGGAGTGGCTTCTCGCACGGAAAAATCGAAACAGCTTTACCGGCGCACGCTCGATCTGCTTATTGAAGGCAGCAGTTCTTCATCGCGCGGTCCCGCCAATTATGGCGAGTACCCGCTGTTTATGCAGCGCGGCAGCGGCTCGCGGATCTGGGACGCAGACGGCAACGAATATATCGATTGGATGATGGGGTTTGGGGCTCTTCCCCTCGGACACGCGCACCCTGACGTAACTCGTGCGATAGCGGACGCTGCGGCGACGGGAGCACATTTCGCCACGGCTACGGAAATCGAGATCGAAGTGGCGGAATTGTTACGCAGTCTCATCCCCAATGCTGAACGAATACGCTTCGCCAACACCGGCACCGAGGCGGTGATGGCCGCGCTTCGTTTAGCGCGCGGATATACTGGCAGGCCAAAGATTCTGAAGTTCGAGGGACATTATCATGGATGGTATGACGACCTGATGGTGAGTTCGAATCCGCTGCCGCCAGCGGCGATTGGACATCGCAACGATCCCATCAAAATTCCTGATAGTTCGGGCTTGAACCGGCACGCGCTCGACGACACAATTGTGGTTCCGTGGAACGATCTGCCGGCGCTGCAGCGCGCTATTGAAAATCATCCCGGTCAGATCGCCGCGATCATCACCGAGGGCATCATGGCCAACATGGGCGTGATCCCTCCGGCGGAAGGATATCTTCTGGGCCTGCAGAAGCTCGCGCAGCAGAACGGCATTCTTTTTATTCTCGACGAAACTGTAACCGGCTTTCGGATCGCGCCCGGCGGCTGCGCAAGAATATTACAAGCTGTCGCCGGATCTTGTGACGCTCGGCAAAGCGCTCGGGTGCGGACTTCCGGTCGCAGCCTTCGCGGGACGAGCTGCGGTGATGGAAGCGCTGGCCTGGGGCGGAGTTCTGCACTACGGCACGCACAACGGTTCGCGCATCGGGATGCACGCGGCGCGTGCCAGCCTGCGCAAGCTCACGGAAAATAACTGCGCGGCCTTCGTGCACACCTGGAAAATTGCCGACCGGCTCTGCGGCGGACTCACCGATCTCTTTCAGCGGAAAAAGATTCCCGCAATCGTGCAGCGCGTAGGTCCCATGTTTCAAATCATGTTTACCGAACGTCCCGCGATCCACGGATCATCGCGAGTTCTGCCAGCACGTGGACAGAAAAGCGTACCAGCAGTTTGTCTTTAAACTGTTCGAGCTACGGAGTTTATACGACACCCTCGGCCACGCTGCATTCGATCGTCACGCTTGCGCACAGCGACGAGGACGTGGACATCACACTGGCGGCAGCTGAAAAAGCGCTGGGCGCGAGCGCTCATAATTCCACTACGACAATGAACAATCGCAGAGAAAGCGGAGCAGTTTCTGTCGTTGCAGGGTGAGGTGGCAATGGTGACAGGCGCTGCCTCGGGCATCGGGCGCGGGATCGCGCTTTTGCTCGCGAGATGGGAGCGGCCGTTGCGGTTCTGGACATCGATGACAAGAGCGGAGCCGAAGCGGTCTCGAAGATCTGCGGACAAAACGGAGAAGAGCTATATTCCTTCGTTGCGATGTGCGTTCAGAGGAAGATTGCGCTCGCGCGGTGCGAACCACAATAGACACGTTCGGCAAGATCAGATTCTCTGCAACAACGCGGGAATCATTCGCCGCAAGAGCGTCACGGAATTCGCGAAGAAGAGTGGGACTCGTTCTGGACGTCACCCTGAAAAGCGTTTATCTGCTCTCCCGAGACGTAATTCCTCACATGATCCGCAACGGAGGCGGCCGGATCATCAACATCGGCTCGGGATGGTCACTTGAAGGGCGGGCCGAAGGCCGCCGCCTACTGCGCGGCCAAAGCCGGAGTCCTTAACCTGACGGGCTCGATGGCGATTGACCACGGCAAAAACAACATCCGCGTGAACTGCGTCTGCCCGGGCGACGTTGATACACCGATGCTCGAAGCGAATGCGTGCAGCTCGGCGACGAGCCAAGCAACTTCATGGAAGAAGCCGCTGATCGTCCGTTGCAACGAATCGGCACGCCCGAGGATGTGGCCAAGGCCGTTCTGTTCCTTGCTGGCGATATGTCGAACTGGGTTACGGGAGCCTGCTTGGTGGTCGACGGCGGCGGTCTGGCCTAATGCGTATTGCAGTGACGGTTTCTGCTTGCCTCCCATTGCCTCACGGGCATAGGTGCGAGTAGATTGGTGTGGCTCTCAAGATAGCAAGGAAGCTTTCAGGAGATTCTGATGCTGAAGCGCGCAATGGTTTCGACATTTCTGCTCTTTTGTTTTGCGGCGCTCGGTTTTGCCGCCGATGAAGATCACAATGCCTGCGCAGGCGATCCCAGCCAGTGGCGGCAGCTTTTCAACGGCAAGGATCTAACTGGCTGGAAGCACGTTGGGCCAGGAGGAGATACGGTGGAGGACGGCTTGATCCGCACTCATGGCGGCATGGGACTTCTCTACTGGACTGGTGGAAAAGTCGGCGACTGTATTATTCATGTCGTCTACAAAATGCGCGACGAGAACGACAACTCCGGAGTCTTCATTCGCATTCCGCTGGAGCCTCGCGAAGAATGGATGCCCGTTAACTACGGCTTCGAAGTGCAGATCGATAATCATCCGGAAAGGTCCGACCCAAGTGAGGATGAATATCACTCGACCGGCATGCTGTACTCGCTGACCAAGCCCTTGGCTAAAGCGTGGAAGCCAGGACCCGAGTGGAACACGATGGAAATTACGCTGGACGGCTCACATACCATCGTGACGCTCAACGGCGTGAAGATCACCGACTATCACGATGGCGATCCCGTGCCGGACAAGAAATTTGACTTCGAGCCGCAACGCGGTCCGCGGCCGAACTTCGGCTATATGGGGTTGCAGAATCACAGCGACAACGACATCGTATTTTTCAAAGAAGTGGCGATTAAACCGTTGAAGAAGTAACGCCGTTGTAAGAGTTGAGAGAGCCGTGCGCAGTCAACTCGAATCGGAGGAATTCGCATGAAGAAGAATCTATCGCGCCGCGCGTTCTTGCAAGGCGGAACTGCCGCCGTTGCCGGAAGCGCACTGCTTTCCAGGACCGTCCTGCTCAACGCGCATCCGCTTGCCGGCATGCGACAAGCAGTGGCGCCAAGCGACCGCGTTCGTTTTGGAATGATTGGCATCGGGATGCAAGGTTCCGGACTGCTCAGCGGTGCAATCACAATTCCTGGCATAGAATGCGTTGGTGCTGCCGATTTGTACGATGGCCGCCACACCCTAGCCAAGGAAATCACTGGCAACACGAGTTTGCCTACCTCCCGCCATTATCAGGAGTTGCTGGACCGGAAAGATATCGATTGCATCGTGGCCGCCGTCCCCGATCATTGGCACAGACGCGTGGTTGTGGATGCCTGTAACGCGGGCAAAGACATTTATTGCGAGAAGCCAATGTCGCACACCGTGGCCGATGGGTTTGCCATGGTCGAAGCTGCTCAGAAAAATAATCGTATCGTGCAGATCGGTTCTCAGCGCGTCAGTTCCGTGCTCTGCGCCCAGGCTCGCACGATGTATCACGATGGCGCGATTGGCGAAGTCACGATGATCGAGCTCACTCTCGGCCGCAACGATCCAACCGGCGCGTGGGAGTATCCGCCTCCACCCGATCTCTCTACGGAGACGCTCGACTGGGACACGTGGCTCAACGACGCGCCCAAGATTCCGTTCAACAAGTATCACTTCGCGCGCTGGCGTTGCTGGCGGAACTACGGTACGGGTGTGGCTGGAGATCTTATGGTCCACCTCATCAGCGGCATGCTTGTCACCCTGGGATGGAATGAAGCGCCGCGCTCGGCGACGGCCATGGGCGGCATCTTCCGCTGGCCCGACGGCCGCGACATGCCCGATCTGCACGTGGTGCTCTTCGACTATCACGGCGTTCCAGTTTACGTTCGTCTAGGACTCGGAACGGAAACTCCGGAACTCGCGCGGTTCATGGGGCCGAAGGGAATTCTCGATGCAGGCGAATTCGATCTTCGCCACTCACCTCAGGCTGGAGTCGATCTGGATCCGAGTTACTATGCAAATTCATTTCCCGCAAAGTTGAGGGACGAATACTTCAAGCAGTGGCACGCCGAACACGATCCACCGCTGGGAAAAGAACCCATGCACGAAGACACCGTCTACCGCGGTCACGACTGGGATGATATGCGTCCACACCTGCACAACTTTTTCCAGTCGGTAAAGTCTCGCAAGCCGGTGGTTGAGGATGCCGTCTTCGGGAACAATGCCGCCATCGCCTGCCACATGGCGAACGAATCCTATTTCCGCAAGAAGCCAGTGACTTGGGATGCGGCGTCGAAGACGGTTAAGTCGTAAGCAGAATCAGGAAAGTTGCTAACGTGCTCGCGGGGCTGTTTGTTCCCTCTGCGGCTTAAGTCCTTCCTCAAAGCTGCAGATCATGCCTCGTTTGCCGTCGAAGGGGACGCTGGGCCAATGATGTGAAGGCCGCACTCGGTCTTCGCAAACCCCGGCCAACGGCCCGCGCGCGGATCTTCCCCAGGTCTCACCGGGCTGGTGCAGTGCGTGCAGCCGATGCTCGGATAGCTCTGATCATGCAGCGCATTGTAAGGCACTTCGTGCTGCTGGATGTAGCGCCAGACTTGTTTTGACGTCCAATCGACGAGGGGATTCACCTTCACCAGGCCGAACTTTTCGTCCCACTCGATTTTTCTGGCTCCAGCCCGCGCCGTGGTCTGATCGCGGCGAATGCTCGTGATCCAAGCATCCAGTTCGTTCAGCTTGCGCCGCAGGGGCTCGACCTTCCGCAGATTGCAGCACCGGTCGGGATCGCGACTCCAAAGTGCCGCGCCATGAGTGCGCTCCTGCTCTTCCGGGGAAAGCAGCGAATACACTTTCTCGACCGCAATCCCATACCGCTGTTCGATCCTGTCCATCAACGTGTAGGTTTCGGGAAACAGGAATTCAGTGTCTATTGTGAAAAGGCGGAAGTCTTTTTGCACGCGCGACGCCAGGTCGATCAATACCATGCCTTCTGCGCCGAACGCTGATGAGATCGCCACTCGGCTGCTGAAGGTTTCGAACGCCCATGCGAGGATCTGGTCGGGACCCCAGGACGTCGCTTTGGATTGCAACTCTGCTATCTGTTCTTTCACGAAATGGACTCCTCATCGGCAATCAGGCTTTTGGCTAGAGAAACGACATTTGATCCGGGGGACTCAGCGCCGGATGTAAGGTCCGCGATCGCGGATGTCTCCAACAACACGGCAGGATCGGCAAGACGCACGACTTCACCCACAACAAGCAACGTCGGTGCAGCCAACTGAGGAGCGTGCGCCAGATCAGCTATGGTAGTGCGATGAACTTGCTGATGCTGGGTCGTAGCACGCGAAATAATTGCGCACGGCGTCCCGCGGTCGAGCCCAGCGGACCCGAGCCGATCCGCGATCTGCAGGTAATCCTTCCCGGGCATGTAGATCGCAAGCGTAGCGCCGCTGCCCACGAACTTGCTCCAATCGACGGGATTGCTCTCGAACGCTTGATGCCCCGTAATCAATACCAGAGCATGCGAAGCTGCGCGATGGGTGAGCGGAATCTGCGCCGCTGCGGCCGCGCCCAGAGCCGACGTCACACCGGGGACAATTTCGAAAGGAATCCCGGCTTTGCGCAACGCGTCTATCTCTTCGCCGGCACGCCCGAAGATGAGCGGATCTCCGCTCTTCAACCGCACCACCTGTAGTCCGGATGCCGCTAACTCCACCAGAAGAAAATTTATTTCTTCCTGCCTGATCTTTCTTTGACCACTACGCTTGCCCATGTTACGGATCTGCGCAGCCGGTGACGCGAATTTCAGGATCTCAGGCCCGACCAGATCATCGTGCAGCACAGCGTCGGCAGTGCGCAGCAGACGCAGCGCCTTCAGTGTGAGCAGCTCAGGATCACCCGGCCCTGCACCTACGAGATAAACTTTGCCCTTCATGCCATCTCTCCTTTGGTTACGACCAACTCCGGCTCTTCGGCCAGTGCCGCTTCCAGCGCTTCCCTGCTCGCCAGCGCATGCAGCAGTTCACGTTTGCGCTCGGGAGTGAGATCGCTGGCTTGAACCAACCTTCTGGTCTCGCCAAGTTCTGCAACCCAGTCCGCATATCGTGGTCCAAATTGTTGTTCGAGCTGTTGCCGAAGTTTTTGCGCCAGTGAAGGACTCTGGCCGGAAGTTGAAATCGCGATTTGTAAATCCCCGCGGCGCACCACGGCGGGATAAAAGAAATCGCAAAACTCCGGTACATCCACCACGTTGCAGAGAACTCCCCGCAACTGAGCTTCCTGGTAGATAAACTCGTTCAGATCGGGGGACGCTGTCGCGACGATTGCAACGAACGCGCCGTCGAGATCCTGAGCTGAAAAGGACCGCAGTTCTAATTCAATCTGCCCGGCGCGCGCCCAGTCGTAGACGGCATTGGTGGCCTCGCGGGCAACCACATGTATACGAGCCCCGGTGTCAAGAATTCCGGCGATCTTGCCCTCGCCAACTTTACCTGCGCCAACCACGAGGATGCGCCGGCCCGCAAGCTTAAGAAACATTGGGAACATGCTGCTCATAAGTTTTCTCACCCAGATTTTTGCCCCAGATTTCTCATGTGCAATCTCCCAGCTGCCCGCGTCAAAGTTCAATCCCCTGGGGGACGAGCCCTGCTGGAACGTCGCGAGCTACCGGCTCCACAAGTTCTCCCGCCAGACACTGCCGCAATTCCGCGTCGCTGTGCCGCGCAAAAAATTGACGCAGGTTTTCTCCGTCTTCGCGTTCCGCAAGATACTGTCGCAGCAACCGCTCGATCGCCTCTGGAACTGCGGTCGCAGTGCAGCGGTATCCGACCGGGCGAGCCGTGGCTTGATGCAGCCCCAGGGCACCGCCCAGGCAGAAGTAATACGCATCGACCATGCCGTCCTGCACTTTGATCTTTTTCCCCTCGATGCCAATGTCGGCGATCCAGTGTTGCCCACAACTGTTGGGGCATCCCGTCACGTGCAACTTCAAATGCTGGTCGAAGCCAGGGAGACGTTCTTCCAGTTCTTCCACCAGCCAGCGCGAGAAGGTCTTCGTTTCGGTGATCGCCAGCTTGCAAAACTCTGTGCCGCTGCAGGCAATCGTTCCCCGCCCAAACACCGATGCGTCGACACGTAGTCCAACGGCGTCCAGTTCTTTTGCCAGGGCATCGGCATTGAGCGCGGGGACATTCACCACGATCAGGTTCTGCATATTAGTGGTGCGCAGTTCGCCGCCTGCAAAGCGTTCCGCGAGATCGGCTGCCGCACGCATCTGGTCGGCTGTGATCCGGCCGCCCAGTACCGTAGCTCCCACATAGCAGTAGCCCGGCTGCCGTTGCGGATGAATGCCAATATGGTCGCGGTAAACATCGGCAGGTGGCCGCTCGGGTTCAGCGGCATCAAGGTGAAATCCAATTCGGCGTTCCAGTTCTTCCAGGAATGTTTCCGCGTTCCATCCATGGCGCAGGAACAAGAACTTCAGACGCGCACGCTCGCGATGTTCGCGCAGCACATCCGAGTCGCGGAACAACTCGGCAATTCCACGAATCACCGGCAGCACTTCGTCCCAACGAACAAATGCATTAAGGCGCGCGCCCAGGTAAGGCTCCGCGGAGAGCCCACCGGCAACCCGCAAAGAAAAGCCGATCTCCGGTTTCCCGCGGACGATGCGCGTGTTCGCGGTCAGGCCAACATCATTGATCTCCGGATACGGGCACCAAACCCTGCATCCAGTGATCGAGATCTTGAATTTTCGCGGCAGATTGTAGAACTCGGCATTGCCCGCCAGCATGCGCGAGGCCTCGACGGCGAGCGGAGACGCGTCGCAGATCTCGTCGGCGTCGAATCCGGCAACCGGGCAGCCCGTGACATTGCGAGTAACATCACCGCACGCGCCAGTCGTGTTCAGATCAACCTTCCAGAGTTGTTCCAGCACTTCAGGAAGCGTCTCGATGGTGACCCAATGTAGCTGGATGTTTTGCCGAACCGTAAGGTCTGCAATTCCCTTCGCATAACGCTGGGTGAGATCGGAGATCGTGCGAAGCTGTTGCGAGCGCAATTGGCCGTTGGGAATGCGAATCCGCAGCATGAAGTAGGGCAGCGCTTTCCCTTCACCGTTCTTGCCGCCGGTTACTCCTGCTCCGTCTCCTTGCGTGTAAACGCCCCACCAGCGGAAATAAGTGCCGATCCACTCCGGAGGAATGGAGTCGAAGCCCTTGCGCGCAAAACTGCGAATCTCGTCGAGGCCTTCCCAGGGATTCTTCGCCCGCTTCAGGCGCTCGACGCGCTGGGCTTTCGTTTCTTTCACTGCTGCTGTATTTGTCATAGACAATAGCCACAAATAAAAAACCCACCACCAGATCGCTCTGGCGGTGGGTTATAAGTGCCGGTATTAAGAAGAAACTCTTAGGTCCGCAGCCTCCCCGCGCCAGAACGCACGCATGCGCAACAACAACAAATGCACATACACATCTGACGGAGATTCTGGCTGGTAGACATGACCATCTGCATTCTAGGCCGCCGACTCTGGAACCGTCAACGAACTAACGTAATCGATTGGATGAATATTTTTGATCGAAAGAATCACAAAAATCGCATGGCGGTTTGGGGAAAAGCCGCTTCCTCTGTGGAATCAGGCACTTATCGCCTGGAACGGCTGTTGTCTATCCATCGGCGGAGATGTCAGCGCAATCCCGGCCCCGGGACAACAGATAGCAATTGACACTCGCGCCTCTGTCGCCTAGCATTTACTTGGAAATGACTTCGCTATCCCATCGCCATCACCACCATCATCATGCGACGAGCGTGTCGGCGAAGGAGCGCGGATAGAACTTAGCACTTATAAAATCCGAGCCCGCTGACGCGAACTTCGCATCAGCGGGCTTTTTGTTTTGCTGAATGTTACAGCCCTCGCGATGAAAGGACTCTTGAGGCAGGAGCGAATCGATGAAAATTGATTTTGACAAGATGCAAGGGCTGGTGCCCGCTGTTGTGCAGGACGCAGCATCCGGAGAACTGCTGATGCTCGGCTTTCTGAACCAGGAAGCTTTCGACGCCACTCTGCGCACCGGATTGGTCACCTTCTACAGCCGCACTCGACGGGTTTTGTGGACTAAAGGTGAGACCTCCGGAAACTACCTTCAAGTGGTCGACGCATGGACAGATTGCGACCGGGACACGGTTTTGTTCAAGGTTCGCGTGCTGGGAGAAGGCAAGGTCTGCCACACTGGAACTCGATCCTGCTTCACGGAAAACTTGCCGCTGGGCGTGGACGCATCAACTTTACCCGCGAGGGCGCGGCTATGAAACTTCGTCTCGGCATTCCGAAAGGCAGTCTGCAGGAAGCGACACTGAGTCTGTTCACGCGTGCGGGATTGCGCGTTTACACGAACGCACGATCTTATTTCGCCGCGACTGACGATCCGGAGATTGAATGCCTGCTGATCCGCGCACAAGAGATGGCGCGCTATGTTGAACATGGTGCACTCGATGCCGGACTGACAGGCCTCGACTGGGTACTCGAGAGCGGCCTCGAAGTGGTCGCGGTCACCAACTTGATTTATGCCAAGCAGAGCATGGGTAAAGTTAAGTGGGTCCTGGCGGTTCCGGAAGATTCCGCATTCCGCAAACCCGAAGATCTGGAGGGCCACATCGTTGCGACCGAATTGGTCAGCTTCACGCGGAATTATTTCGCGAGCCGGAACGTCGGTGTTCGGGTGGAGTTTTCCTGGGGCGCAACCGAGGTCAAGCCGCCGTTGCTGGCGGATGCCATTGTCGAAGTCACGGAGACAGGCAGCTCGCTACGCGCGAATCATCTCCGGATTATTGAGACTGTGCTCGAATCCAACACGCAGCTCATCGCCAACAAAGCTGCATGGGCCGACCCTGAGCGTCGACAGAAGATTGAAAACTTGGCCGTGATGCTTTGCGGCGCCATGGCGGCCCACGGGCGGGTGGGCTTGATGTTGAATGTGCGCAAGCCTGATTTGGCCGCCGTGTTAGGACTGCTTCCGGCTCTGAAGAACCCGACAGTCGCGCCCTTGGCTGACGGCGAATGGGTAGCGGTCAATACGATTATCGAGGAACAAACGGCCTGGACTTTGATCCCCAAGCTGAAACAAGCGAACGCTCAGGGGATCGTCGAGTATCCGCTGAACAAGGTGGTGATGTGATGCGCATACTCGAAGGATCCCGTCGAAACCGTTTCGTTGACGCTCTGGAGCGTCGATCCACGAAGGATTTTGCGGACGTGGAATCTGTGGTGCGACGCATCGTGAATGATATTCGCAAGAACGGAGACCGCGCCTTACGTCGCTACGCCACGCGTTGGGACGGGTTGGCTAAGAACGATCCGTTGCGAGTTCCCGAACAAGAGTTGCAGCAGGCATGGCAACAGACGTCCCCTGAATTACAAGAAGCTATCCGTCAGGCTGCGGCCAACATTCGCCGCTATTGCGAATGGCAGAGGCCGCAAGAATGGCAGCGCGAAATTCAGCCCGGCGTTTGCGTCGGCCAACTGGTGCGCCCGCTGGAGTCTGTGGGCTGTTACGTTCCCGGCGGGCGCTATCCGTTACCTTCCACTTTGCTGATGACCGTAATACCGGCGCAGGCTGCAGGTGTGCGGCAGATTCGGGTCGTCTCTCCGAAGCCTGCCACGGTCACGCTGGCGGCTGCAGGTTTCCTGAACGTCTCGGAGTTCTATCGCGTGGGAGGCGCGCAAGCTATCTCTGCGCTTGCCTACGGGACGGAGAGCATCGCGCGCGTGACGAAGATCGTCGGCCCCGGAAATCGCTTCGTGACCGCGGCAAAAAAGTACGTCGCTTTCGATTGTGCGATCGAGTTTCTCGCGGGACCCACGGAAGCAGTCGTGATCAGCGAAAACGGACACCCATCATGGATTGCCTCCGACCTGGTGGCACAGGCCGAACATGATCCTGACGCGCTTTGCGTTTTCGTCACTCCCGCTCGCGAGCTCGCGAAAAAGGTACAGAAGGAAGTGCAGGCTCGCACGCGCACGAACCCGATCGCGCGAAAGTCACTCACTCGTCGGGGTGCAATTCTGCTCGTGGCTTCTCTTGACGAGGCCATGGAGATCGTCGCCCGCATCGCGCCGGAACATCTGACGCTGCCGGCGGCGCTTGCGCCCGCCGTACACAATGCAGGTTCGGTTTTTCTGAACGAGTTTTCGCCGCAGGCCGCGGGCGACTATATCTCGGGTCCGAACCATGTGCTTCCCACCGGAGCCATCGCTCGTGTCCGCGGCGGCCTGAGCGTGCTTGATTTTGT
This sequence comes from uncultured Acidobacteriaceae bacterium, assembly GCA_963846245.1. Classification (GTDB taxonomy): domain Bacteria; phylum Acidobacteriota; class Terriglobia; order Terriglobales; family Acidobacteriaceae; genus Sulfotelmatobacter. The sequence continues at coordinate 1,295,114 of CAWJVI010000004.1, forward strand.
TCAGGTCATCGCCTGCCAAAGTGTCAGTAAAGAAGGCATTCGGCAAATCGCCCCCGCGGCGATCGCCCTTGCTGAAGCGGAAGGCTTGCACGGACACGCCGAATCGCTAAAGGTGAGGTTCTCTCATGCTTGAAGCTCGCGCGGCAGTTCAGAAACTGCAAACCTACCATCCACCACTCGCTGGGCGGCAGGGACTGCGGCTTGATTTCAACGAGAACACAGTCGGTTGCTCGCCGCGTGTGTTGGCGCGGATGCGCACGCTGGATGCGGAGGCTCTGGCTCGCTACCCAGACCGTGAACCGGTCGAGCGCGAAGTGGCACGCTTCCTGAGACTGGACGCCGCGCAGCTCCTGCTCACCAACGGCGTGGATGAAGCGATTCATATTCTCTGTTCGACCTACCTCGAAGCGGGCGACGAAGCCATTATCGTAGTGCCCACATTCGCGATGTATTCACTGTTTGCGCAGGCCGCGGGTGCGCAGGTCATCGAGGTCCAGAGTGGCCCGGATTTTGTTTTTCCTATAGCGGAGTTGCTCGCGAAGATCAGCTCGCACACCCGGCTCATCGCTGTCGCAAATCCGAATAATCCGACTGGGGCTGCAGTCTCCGAAGAAATCCTGCTTCAAATTGCGGAGGCGGCTCCGCACGCCGCGCTTCTCGTCGATGAAGCCTATTTTGAATTCCACGGTGCGACGCTCCTCACTCGTGTTGCGCTTCCATCTAACGTTTTTGTGGCCCGCACTTTCTCGAAGGCTTATGGCTTAGCCGGACTACGGATTGGGGTAATCGTCGGAGAAGCGACGCAGATGGAGATGGTACGGCGAGTTGCCTCACCCTACAACGTCAATGCGGTCGCCCTGGCCGTTCTGCCCGAGGCACTTCAGGACACGGCTTACGTCGAGCAATACGCTGTGGGCGTGCGCCGCAACCGCAAGGTATTGGAGAATGCGCTATGCGATCTGGGTCTCCATTATTGGCCCAGCCACGGTAACTTCGTTCTCGTGCGCATCGGCCCGCTGCACAACACTTTCGTGAGCTCTCTGCGAGAGCGCGGAATTCTGGTGCGCGATCGCAACTCAGACCCAGGATGCGAAGGCTGCGTTCGATTGACTGTCGGATCCGATGACCACGCGCGCGCTTTGATTGCGGCCTTGCGGAATGTGGCGGCGAATCTTCGACTGCCTCTTCGACCACACCCGGAGGTGCAGGCATGAGGAAGGCACGCATCCACCGCAAGACGGCTGAAACGGAGATCCGCATTGATCTGAGCATCGAGGGCCACGGTAAGTACGAGATCGCAACCGGAATCCGTTTTCTCGACCACATGTTGGAACTCTTTACACGGCACGGCGGTTTCAATCTGAAAATTGCTGCCCGCGGAGACCTGGATGTAGACCAGCACCACACTGTGGAAGACGTGGGCATCGCGCTCGGCGAGGTTTTTGACCGCGCACTGGGCGACCGGCGGGGCATTCTGAGGGCGGGATATTTCCTGATGCCCATGGATGAGACTCTTGGCCTTGCGGCGGTGGATTTCGGCGGACGCGCAGTGGCGGTCGTGGAGACGAAAGTTCGCGCTTCTCGCGTCGGCGATTTGCAAACTGAACTTGTGCACGACTTCTTCGAAGGCTTCGCGCGTGGCGCTCGCGCCAACATCCATGTGCGCGTGCTCTACGGCCGTTCCAGCCATCACAAAATTGAGGCGCTGTTCAAGGCCTTTGCGCGTGCGCTGCGTGTGGCTTGTTCCCGCGACAAGCAGTTGGGCCGAATGTTGCCGAGCACCAAGGGACTCCTATGATCGCGATTGTCGATTACGGCGCGGGCAATTTGAATTCGGTGAAGAAGGCGTTTGACCACCTTGGCGCGGGGGTGACGATCACTGGCCAATCCTCGACCATCGACGCAGCTGAGAAGATCGTTCTGCCTGGGGTGGGCCACTTTTCAGCTTTATCAGCGCTAAATGTTGCCGGCCTGCGCGACACGTTGTTGAAGAGCATCGTTGCCGGCAAACCGTTTCTTGGAATCTGTCTGGGGATGCAGTGGCTGTTCGACGGCAGCGAAGAAGCGCCAGATGTTCCGGGAGCAGGATTATTTCCTGGGCGATGCCGGCAGTTTCCCGCAAAAGTGAAGTCGCCGCATGTCGGCTGGAACAATCTTGCACTTTCTGGTGCATCCGAGTCTGAGCATTCGGAATACAGAGAATCAGGGGATGGGAAGTCGAGGCCTGAGAAATCCAGGCTGCTTTGGCATCTACCTTCGGGTCCGTTCGTATACTTCACGCATTCCTTTTACGCCCCGGTGATCCAGCCCACCTCAGCGATTACTGATTACGGCCTGCCGTTTTCTGCTGCCATCGAGCGTGACAATATTTTCGGAGTGCAGTTTCACCCTGAGAAGTCAGGCACGGCAGGGCTTCTCATTCTTAAGAATTTTTGTGAGGTCTGAGTGCTGACCAAGCGCATCATCGCCTGCCTCGACGTCACCGGAGGGCGCGTGGTGAAAGGAATCCAGTTCAAGAATCTTCGCGACGCGGGCGATCCCGCGGAGTGCGCGGACGCTCACGCCCGCGACGGCGCAGACGAAATCGTGCTGCTCGATATCACCGCCACCAGCGACCATCGCGAAACCATGCTGGACGCGGTGTCACGTACCGCGCGCACCTTGTTTGTGCCGCTTGCGGTCGGTGGGGGTATCCGCAAAATTGCCGACGCCGCTTCGGTTTTTGATGCTGGCGCCGACAAGATCGCAATCAATTCGGCAGCGGTGCACCAGCCGGAATTGATCACCGAGATTGCCATGCGCTTTGGTTCGCAAGCTGTCGTGGTTGCGATCGACGCAAAACGAGGAAATTCGGGTTTTGAAGTGTTCGTGAATGGAGGACGGGTGCCCACCGGCCGTGACGTAATTCAATGGGCGCGCGAATCAGAAGCTCGCGGGGCGGGCGAGATCCTGCTGACTTCGATGGACCGGGACGGAACCCGCGCCGGCTTCGACTGCGAATTGGTTCGCGCCGTAACGCAGGCGGTCTCGATTCCTGTCATTGCCTCCGGCGGCGCAGGTTCGGTGGGTCATTTTGTGGATGTCTTTTGCGAAGGCCAGGCCGATGCCGCCCTCGCCGCTTCCATCTTCCATTTTCACATTGAGAGCATCGAGCATCTGAAACGCGAACTGCGCGCCGCGAACGTGCCTGTGAGGTGGCCATGCTGATTCCTTCGATCGACTTGATGGGTGGCAAGATTGTCCAGCTCGCGCAGGGCGAAGAAAAGAAATTGGAGTTCTCTGATTTTGAGTACTGGATTGAGCGTTTCTCCAAATATCCACTCGTGCAGCTTATCGATCTTGATGCGGCCCGCGGCACGGGCGACAACCGCGCCTCGATGCAGCCGATTCTGCAGCGGCTGAATTGCCAGGTTGGAGGCGGCATTCGCGACCTCGAGTCTGCGCGAAACATTCTTCACGCCGGTGCGCGCAAAGTGATCTTTGGCTCGGCATTACTGGAGCAGGGCGTGATTCAGGCAGAGACCGCTCACGATTTGGCAGAAGCTCTCGGCACGGGTCCGCTGGTTTTCGCCATCGATTCCAGAAAAGGACGAGTCGCGGTCGACGGCTGGCGCAACCAGACCGATGTGACAGCCATCGACATGGTCCGCGCCCTTGAGCCCTTTTGCGAGACTTTTCTCTACACCAACATCGAAACAGAAGGGCTCATGCGCGGCATGCCGCTGGCACCGGTTCGATCTCTCCAGAACGCAACCGCCCGACACCTGGTGGTTGCCGGCGGAATCACGACGCAACAGGAAATCGACACGCTCGATGCGATGGGGATCGACGCAGTGGTCGGGATGGCCGTGTACGCGGGAAAGCTTCAGGCGTGACGCGTATCACGAAACCGAAATCAGAAGACGCTGGTATCTCACGTGGGGTTATTGCCGTTGCATAGATTCGTCCAGCACAGCTTTGCCGCCCTTATCCACGGTGACTACTTTGCTGATGGGAGCGTACCCGCTCAGAGTAACGTCGATCACATAATTTCCGGGATCGAGCATCACATCAACCGGAGAGCCTTTGTCGAGCATGTGCTGGTTCACTGCGACCTGGGCTCCCTTTGGCTGAGTTCGTATGCTGAGCGTTCCCTGACCGGGCTGGCCGCTATTTCCGCCAAACAGCTTCTTCATTTTCCCGACGGTCCGGATGTTGTCCACGTTCCCCATGGCGCGCAAAGTGGGCGACAATGCCACGGTCTGTCCTAAGGCAAACTGGGCCGAAGCGGTTTCATCGATGTATCCCGTTTTACGAATCAGCACGACGTGCTGGCCTTTGTCCAAGCTCACTTGCGCGGGCGTAAGTTTGCCCATGTCTCTGCCGTCCACATAAATATTGGCGCCGGCGGGGGTGCTGGTCACGGAAAGCGTTGCCGACAACTGATTGAGATGGACGACCACCGAAGACTTGCTGCCGGAAACTACCTTGATCGTTCGTGAATCGGTGACGTACCCGCTCTTGCTTACCGTAATGGAGTGAGGTCCAGGATCCAGGCTGGACACCGCTAACGGGGTCACCCACGTCGGATCGGTCGCGCCGTCGAGTTGCACCTGCGCCCCTTGCGGGGTGGAATCCACGGTCATCTGCCCCGGAACGATCACTGGAGCTGCCACTTTTTTCTTGCTGTTTCGAGTTTTGGCAGAGCGCGGAGCTTCAAGCTCCGGCTCCACGGCTTGGGCCCGCGGTGCTACGACAGCCGCATGAGTTTCTGGCGCGCTTTGCGGCGCACTCTGGGGCGCGCTTTGCGCCACAGGTTCCGGCTGGGCGGGCGCAGGCTGGGTTTCGGTTACCGGAGTAGCAGGGCGAGCGGATCCGGAATCGTCATCCCCGCTGCCAATGCGCGACCAGAGCCAGATGGTGACAATCAGAATCAGAGCTACCGCACCGAGAATCGAGTAAAGCATCAACTGTGGAGGGACGTTCTTGACCTCTTTGATGGCCTTTTGCGCAACTTCACGCGGATTCACCCTCGGCTTGTCGTCCTCGTCCACGTGACCTTCGAACTGGGTATGGACCGGGGCTGCCATGGGAGGCGGCGGTGGCGGCGGAGCCTCAGGCTTAGTTACCACTTCCTTGAGCGGAGGCAATTCGGAGATCTCGGAGAAGCTGGCAGCGGTTGACTGATGAGCTGGCGCTTCTTCGGCCATCATCGGATCAACCGCAAGCTTCGGACGCTCAAATGCAGGAGGCTCGGCGACCGCCGAGGACATGTAAGGCGACTCTTGCTCTGCAGCCGCAAAATTTGGCGCCGGCTCGGACATCGCCGAGTCGTTCGAGGTATTGAATCCCGGCACCGTGGAACCCGCTGCGGAGCTCGTTCCCCATCCTGCAGCCGCTGCCGCAGCTGCCTTCGGCGCGGGCGATGACTCTGCCTGAGCTGAAGTCGAAACTCGTTCTTGCCTCTTGGCCTCAACCCGGGCGGCGGACGCAGCAGGCACAACAAATTTCTCAGCCGGCTTCACGACTGGGGGAGCCACACGCGAAGCCGTCGGGGCCGCGGGTGCTACCGCACGTACTGGAGCCGCGGGCGTTGGCGCTGGTGACACGGCCTTCGCGGCTGCCGGTGCTTTCACAACCGCAGCCATGGGCTTGGGCGCTAGTTTATTCGCCGCCTGCGGCTTCGATTCCTTGCATTTTTCCAGACTGTCCAGCAACTCCCTGCCATTTTGGAAACGCTCCGCAGGATCCTTCGACAGCGCCTTCATGATGAGGTCACTAAGCAGCGGATGAAGTTTCGCATTCACCGTCACGGGAGCGATAGGCGTGCTGTCGAGAATGCGCTGGCGAACCGACTCCACATCCACACCCTCAAACGCTTTGCGATCCGTCACCATCTCGTAGAACATTGCGCCGATGCTGAACAGGTTCGACCGGCCGTCGATCTTGTCGCCCAATACCTGCTCGGGTGACATGTAATGCAAAATCGAGGGCGTCTCTCCCGGCATGTCCGCGACGAACTTTCCCACGCTGGACGCGCCCATGCTTAGAATCTTGATGCTGCCGTCCCAGGCGCACATAATCTTGGCTGGTTCCAGGCTGTAGTGGTGGACTCCGGCGGCGTGCGCCTGATCCAGACCGCTGCACACCTGCCTGCCGATATCGAGCAGGTCCCAGATGGAGAATCCCTCTTTTCGGGCAAGCATGGTCGCGATGCTGTTGCCCTGCACATATTCCATGGCGATGCAGAACTGGCCATCCATCTCGCCCGCGCCGAAGATGGGCGTGATGTTCGGACTCGTGAGGCTCTTGGTGCCCTCCGCTTCTTCCGTCAAGGCCTGCTGCAGGGCTGCTGCTTTTTCTCCGAAGGCACTTAATTGAATTGCCTTCAGCGCAACCGTCTGTCCGCTCTCGGGGTCATTAGCCTTGTAAACCGCCCCAGTCGCGGATTTCGCGAGCTCGCTTAGAATCTCGAAGTGACCGATCTTTGTGGACATTGCTTTCCCAACCTCGTTCCCAATGCGCCCTTCACATTTCCCGAGCGCGGTCCGGAGTGAGTCAAACCTAGGATATATCTGCAGGGTTACAGGTTCGAGTTACCGAAGTACCCGAGGAAGGATCGAGAGAAGACCTTCGAAACCCGCGACAGACGCCCGCACCCGGGGCGACTAAAGAAAAATGCGTGCCTGTTGCGAAAGCAGACAGTTGAGACCGGAACGCGCAAAAAAGCACGCTCGCGGCGCAGACGCGAGCGTGCCTGTTTCCCCTACATCATTTCCAAGACAACTCGCTCAGCCTAGTGTCGCGGCTGATCCTGCGATGGCGCTTTCGTTCAGCGGCCCAGCAGCGTCGGCAATCCAGCGCCAGGCCCGCCGCCCGTTGGTCAGTACCACTGCCTGCGCTTCGCCGTAGTCCACCAGCCGGTTGAGCACCGTAGTTACTGACGCCACTGGATCCTTATGCCGTGTCAGCATGGGCGGCACTTTCTTGCGGATCTCGTCGCATACGTCGCGCGCGCTCAATGATCTTCCAGCCTCCATCAGAATTCTGCGGCATGCCTTGGTGAAGCCTGGCTGGCGCCCGTTGCTCTTACGATCCACCAGTTCGAGCAACTCCTCGCTCAACACACCATCTCCAAAAAGATTAGCCAGCCCGCTTATCGTTTGCTTGACGGTGCCGATGCGCCGCATCACATCCGCCCGCTGTTGCAGCAACTGGCGCAGTTCTTCATGCGCCTGCCGCACCACTTCCTGCACATGGCCGTCCCCGTAATTAAGGACAGACCTGCTCACACCATTTCCCTTGTGCTCATTCAGCATACGACCCCCATGACGAAGACAAAACCAAAACCAACATCCACGTACTCATTTGCGACAAGCAGGCAGGCCCGCCCCCACTGACTTATACGGAAGACTCGGCCTCGGCGTTCCCCGATTTTTCCTCTAACCAAAGCCTTTCGATCCGGAGACTTGCCGCGACTTGCCTAGTTAGACGCCCGAGCCGGAGTTTGGTTAACAAAAGCAAATGAGCTTTTGGAAAGCAGATTAGATCCCAGTTTCTGCATCGGGGCGATCCGAAGGGATCGAGCCCTCGCTCATTTCCAGATTGGCTTGCTTCCCAAATTGGACAAACCGTTCTACCCCTTTCCTAACTTGCTCATCCCAAGGTCAACCTTTGGCACTCGCGTTCCGATGAACGTAATATGGCCGCACCCGTGTTGACGGCAGCAGTACCTGCGCTCTCCCCTGCGCCGCTGACCGTTCTGTTGGTGGGAAACCAGGAAGAGGACTTTTTCCTTATCCGCGAGATTCTCGGCCGCAACAAAGCAATCTTTTCTGCGGAGCTGGATCACGCGACTTCTCTGGACGAAGCCAAGCTGATGTTGCAGCGGAAACCCTACAGCCTTGTACTTTTCGAATATGCAACCAAGGATGCTGCCGCGGTCGAACTTCTCTCCCAGTTTCTTAACGGTGGATCGTCGGTGCCCTTCATCCTGCTGGCCGAGGATGCCAATGAGAGAACGGTTGCCGAGATCATAGGATCTGGCATGTGGAATTGCGTGGGAAAGTCAGAGTTGAATGGGGTCACCCTGGTCCGCACCATCCGCTGTGCGCTGGCGTTGCACGCCGTGCAACGGGACAATCTATCCACACACGATACATTGCGCAAACTCTCTCTCGCAGTTGAAAAATCCGCGGACACGGTCATGATCACGGATCGTGAAGGCATCATTCAGTATGTCAATCCAGCATTTGAAACGCTTACCGGCCATTCCCGTCAGGACGCGATCGGCAAGACCCCTCGCATTCTCAAATCGGGGGAACACGGTTCTGAGGTTTATCAGGAACTTTGGAAGACCGTTCTCTCCGGCAATGTTTTTCGCGGCATTCTGGTGAACCGCAGGAAAAATGGGGAACTATTTTGCGTGGAGCAAAGCATCAGCCCAGTGCTGGACGCGGCGGGAACCATCACGCACTTTATCTCCAACGGGCGCGATCTCACGGAACGGCTTCGCCTGGAAGCCCACCTGCTGCAAGCGCAAAAGATGGATTCGATCGGTCGCCTCGCAGGCGGGGTTGCCCACGATTTCAATAACCTGCTGACCATCATCACCAGCTACTCCGAACTGGCACTCGATTCGATCACGCCCGGAACTGACCTGGATAGTAAGCTCCAGGAAATCCTCTCCGCAGCCCGCCGCGCTACACAGTTAACGCGGCAATTGCTGGCTTTCAGTCGTAAACAGCCGCAGGCTTTGCGAGTCGTGGATCTCGACCACGTGATCGCCGAAATCACTCAGCCGTTGCGCCGGTTGATCGGAGAAGACATTGAACTGACCTTCGCTCCAGCAGGCCTGAACCGCGTGCGCATCGATCCCATCCAGATCGAACAGATTCTGTTGAACCTGGCCGCCAATGCCCGCGACGCCATGCCTCAGGGCGGGCATCTCACCATCGAAACCTCCGATGTGCAACTCGACGACAACTACATCCACTGCAAACAGGCCGTCGTTCCTACCGGTCACTACGCGCTCATTTCCATCACCGACACGGGCGGCGGTATCTCGCCCGATCATCTGCCGCATATCTTCGAGCCTTTCTACACCACCAAGCCTTCCGGCGAAGGCACCGGTCTGGGACTCGCCACGGTTTACGGGATCGTAAAGCAAAACCGCGGCTTCGTTTGGGCCTACAGCGAAAGCGGAGTGGGCACCGTCTTCAAAATCTACCTGCCCTCGGTGGCCGCCAGCGGAGCGTCTCTCGAGGCTCCCACCAACCTGGCTGAATATCCGCTGGACGGTTCGGAGACGATCCTGCTTGTGGAAGATGAGAATGCCGTGCGGCGCGCCGTATCCGAGTTTCTGCGTCTTCGCGGCTACACCGTGCTCGAAGCCAAAGATGGCTTGGACGCCCTCGCCATCGCCAAAGGTTACGGTTCCACCATCCATCTGGTCGTCAGCGATGTGGTCATGCCCAACATGAGTGGTGGACAACTCGCCAAGGAACTCGGAATCCGCCGCCCGGAGAGCAAAGTGCTGTTCGTCTCCGGCTACGCCGGAAAAACTCTTACCGACCACAAAGTCGTAGATCTCGACATAAATCTTTTGCAAAAGCCCTTCACCTTGAAGCAACTGTGCGGCAGGGTCCGCGCCATGTTGAACCAGCCGCAGTCGCCCATGATGTCCCAATGATGTCACAATGACGTTGTCATAATTACGATTCGTAATACAACCTCATAATATCGTTTGTGGGGACTTCCTTCGTGCTGCCGTGTCCTTGGTGGTGAAGGCCGTCTCTACCCTATAATCATCTGCTCATCCTAAAGTTATGTCTGCGCCCATAACCTGATGTGCGTCTTGTTGATGTGTGCACTCAGCATGCTTCGTCACGACTTGTTTCAGGCATCGAAAGAGGCCTTGGCAGCCACCCTGTTCCTTATTCTTTTCGCCGCCATCGTCTACTCGCTACTGTCTATAGTGGCAGCGCAGCGCTATCTTGCAGTCCGGTCGGTTACATTGCGCTCCTCCGAGCCCGTCAGCATTCTTAAGCCACTTGCCGGCCCTGACCTGGATCTGGAATCGAACCTGCGCACCTTCTTCGAGCAGGATTACCCCGCTTTTGAAATCCTGTTTGCGGTGCGGGACGCGAGCGATCCGGCCGTAGAAGTCGTGACCCGTCTGCAACGCGAATTTCCCGGGGTTCCGTCCCGGCTGCTGTTTACCGGCGAGCCGCCCTATCCCAACGCAAAGGTTTACAGCCTGAATCAAATGTTGCAAGCTGCCGCCCACGATCTGGTGGTGATGAGCGATAGCGACATCCGGGTTACTCCACATCTTCTGCAAACAACGGGCGCCGAGTTTCAGGATCCAAAACTCGGAGTTGCAACCTGCCCTTACCGCGCCGTCCCTGGCCCCAGCTTCTGGTCACGCCTCGAAGCCACGAGCATGAATACGCATTTTTGGGCGAGCGCGCTCGTAGCCCGGATGATCGAAGGCGTACACTTCGCCGTCGGTCCTACCGTTGTCGCCCGGCGGCGCGCGTTGGAATCGATTGGAGGATTCGACCGTCTCAAGGACTATCTCGCCGAAGATTTCGTGATGGGCAAATTCGCCGCCGAAGCCGGACATGGAGTCATCCTTTCCACTTATGTCGTGGAGCATCACATCGGGAGCGCTACATTTCGACAGAATGCGGCGCATCGCTTGCGCTGGGCGCGCAGCACCCGCCGTTCCCGCCCGGCTGGATATATCGGACAGCTATTCACCATGCCGTTGCCATTGGCGGTTTTAGCTTGTTTAGCAGCGCCTGCGTGGTGGCCGCTGTTGCCGGCGGCGTTTCTGGTTCGCGCTTTGGCGGCCTATGTGGTTTCTAGCAGCGTGCTGCATTCCAGACTCAACTTGCTGCTATTGCCGATCGAGGATTTGATGACTTTTTGTTTCTGGATCGCCGGATTCTTCGGGAACACAATCTCCTGGCGCGGACGCCGCTACCGGCTTTACCGTGACGGCCGATTCGAGTTAATCTCGTCGCCGCCAGCGAACAAGTAAGCACTGACGATCGTGTGGGACGGGCACTCTGGTCCGCCCACTCTATCCAAAAGCACGATGATCTTCTCCGCTCACTTCCCTGCTAGGTATCAACTCGAATCAGCTTGCCATTCTTCAACTCGAACCGGTCTCCTCGCCAGCTCACGGTGTGGCCAGCCAAACTCACTATCCACACCCCGACCGCGACCAGATCCCGCAACGGAAGCAGCCAGAGTTGCCGGAGCAGTTGCCGGTCGCGTAACACACCCTTGCCCACCACGACAGCCACAGCTGCGCGCGAGAACAAAGTAATTCCCGCCAAAACCCAGGCCCAGAGCGCCCCGTGCGAGGCGGCCAGCACCGCGCAAGACCACAGCAGTCCATAGGTGAGCACCAAACCGAAGTAGCCCGCGCTGCGCGAATCTCGTACGCCCCGCGCCCACCGCAATTGATGCGACAGAAACTCACGTGCTCGATAAGCCGGAAGATTGGTTTCAACGACAACGTCAGAGAGCCTCACCTCAAGGCCGAGACCGGCAATCCGCCGGCCCAATTCGTAGTCATCGGCCAGAAAGTCCGCAAACGTTTCGAACCCTCCAATTTTCTCCAGATCTCCGCGTCGGAAAGCCATCGTCGATCCCAACCCAAACTTGAGGCCACCTTCCAGTTGACGCGCGGCGAGTACGCCCGCGCAGAAGTCAGTACTGATTCCCAGAGACTCGATCCGCGAGCCAAGCGTAGCCGCGGCCACCCCCCGGTAGAGGCACGTCACCAGTCCAACCTTTGCATTCGCCAGCGGAGCCATCACTCGGCACAAATAGTCGGCCTCCACGCGGATGTCGCTGTCGTTAACCAGCAGGTGTTGATGACGGGCCTCCGCCAGCATTTGCGCCAGGTTGCTGACCTTCACATTCGCTCCCAGAGTTTCGTGGCAGACGATCAATCGAATACTCAGCGCCGGAAACTCGCGCTGCAACTGCCGCACGCTGGCTACCGCAGGGTCATTGGGATCGCTGACTCCAAAAATAATTTCGTACTCCGGATAGTCCTGCAGACAATGGCTGCGAAAACTCTGATAGATTTCCGGGTCCGTGCCCTTCAGCGGCTTAAGGAAGGACACAGGCGGTAAGACTTGCGCGGACAACGAGCTTTCACCATCGACTCGCCGCTGCCGCAGAAACGTAGACGCGCTCCACAGGCAAAGAAGATAGTAGGCCGAACTGCAAGCCGCGCCGAAGCCCGCGACCACTTGAACAAGCCTGAGGATGGAATGAATCATGAAATGGACTGACTCATGCTTCCGCGCAGATTCTACTCGTAGCGCAGCGCCTCAATGGGATCGAGGTTCGCCGCCTTCCACGCCGGATAGATGCCGAAGACCAGCCCGACTCCTGCCGCGGAGCTGAAGCCAAACGATACCCAAAACATGGACATGCGCGCTGGCAGCGAGGGCCAGACCATGGGAATCACCCAGACGACCAGGGCGCCAGCAAGGATGCCGATGATTCCTCCGACCGCCGTCAATATGATCGCTTCCAGCGTGAACTGCAGAAGGATATCGCGCTTGCGGGCGCCGATCGCTTTGCGCACTCCAATCTCGCGAGTCCTCTCGGTTACGCTGACCAGCATGATGTTCATCACGCCCACGCCGCCCACGATCAGAGCCACGCTGGAGATCGCAAACATACCGACAAACAGAGCGCCCGTAAGCTGGTTCCATACGTCCGAAATCGAATCGGAGGTCATTACCGCAAAGTTATCCGGCTTATCGAACGCAACTCTCCGCCGGCGCCGCAGCAATTCCCGAATCTCGTCCATCGCTTTTGGCATATCGTCGTGCGAAGTAGCCTTGACGCTGATTATGTGCTGCTTCATTTCCGGATGCAGGGTTTTGAAAGTCTTCAGCGGCATGATGACGCGATTGTCGTTCGGGTCCTTGCCTCCCCCAAACACCGACTTGATCTTCTGCACGGTTCCAATGACCTGAAACAACCGGCCCTCGATGTTGATCTCTTTGCCGAGCGGATCCTGATCGCCAAACAGTTCGTGTTGCGCCTCGTAGCAGACCACAACCACCGGCGAGTGGTGCTCGTCGTCAAATTCGCTGAACCAGCGACCTGTGGCCATCGGCAAATCGAACACGTCCTTGGCCGATGCCATGTCTCCTTCGAGGATTGTGTTCTTCACTTTCTTGTCCTGATACTTGACCGAGTAGGTGCCGACTCCAAATTCGGGGCGGAACAGACGCAAACCCGCCGACACAGCTTTGACGTGCGGCAGGTCCCGCATCGCCAGCGCATCGTCGTAAGTAAGCTCCTTGCGCATGCGCATTTCGTCGGTCATGCGGCCAAATGTGAAGAAGTCCAGGTGGAATACAAAAATAACGTTGGAGCCGATGCTGGCTACCAGATCGCGGACATTCTCGTCCAGCCCGCGCCCGATCGAAGACACACCGATGACCACCGCAACTCCGATCACGACGCCCAGCACCGTCAGCGACGAGCGCAGCTTGTTGCCGCGTAGAGTGTCGGTCGCCATCTGAACAATCTCGCCGAATTCGTCTTTGCGAATCATAGTTTCCAGCTTCCACTCACATCTCAAACCGCAACGCAACAATCGGATCCAGCCGCGCCGCCTGACGCGCGGGATAAACTCCGAAGAACACTCCCACGCAAGCCGCCACCAGCAAACCCGAGGCCACCGCCCACAGCTTGATGGACGAGGGCATTCCTATAGCCCAGGTCACCAGCGTGGCCACAGTCGCTCCGCACAGCACTCCCAACGCGCCTCCGACCACCGCCAGCGTGACCGATTCAATGAGGAACTGCAGCAGCACGTCCTCTCGCCGCGCACCCAGCGCCTTGCGGATGCCGATTTCGCGGGTGCGCTCGGTGACCGAGACCAGCATGATATTCATGATCACAATGCCGCCAACCACCAGCGAAACTCCCGCGATCCCGATCGTCGCCATGAAAAACGTATTGCTCAGTCCAGACCAGATGCCGAGCAGGCTGGCGTTCGTTTCAATTTCAAAGGTGTCGTCCTCGCCGGGACGATCATGCCGGTGCGAGCGCAACGCCACGCGAGTCTCGTCGATGGCCTCATTGAGCGGCACTCCGGTAGCCAGCGCCTTGCCCCAGATCCCGATGCTGTTGTTGTGCGCCCCGTACTGCTTCAGAAACACCGTGATAGGAATCAGCGCATAGTTGTCGGCGCTCTGCCCCAGAGTCTTGCCCTTTTTCTTGCCGACTCCGATCACCTGGTAAGTCCAACCATCAATGCGGATTTCCTGCCCGATCGGGTCCACGCCGGGCATCAGGTGTTCCACAATATCCGTGCCCACCACGGCCACTGACGTCCGGTTATTCAGATCCGTTTCGTTCAGCATGCGGCCCGAGGTCAGATCCGTGTCGAGGATCGTCGCCATCGACGGAGTAATTCCCTGAATCGTGGTATCGCTGATCGACTGTTCTCCATGCTTTACCTTGCCACTGCCCCGCAGCACCGCGCCCACATATTCGCAGTCGCGGCAGGCATCAGCAACGGCCTGATAGTCCTCCAGGATCAGATTCTTGCGCTTCTCCGCCGCCAGAAAATGGTCAACATTAGTTTCGACGGCAGACATCTTCGAAACGATGAAAACGTCAGCCCCCAGATTGAAAATCTTATTCGCCACGTAATCGTTGATCCCGGAAACGAAAGTCACCACGGCGATCACGGCAGCCACGCCGATCACCACACCAAGCAGCGTGAGCACCGAACGCAACTTGTTCGCCCACAGCGACTGCAACGCAATGCGAATGGCTTCAAGGGTATTCATGAGTTCCGTACCCCGCTTCCGGCGTCGGGTTTCGGGGTTAAGTTTATCAGTACGACTCCGCCTATGCAGTCAGAAAGCGATGCCCCGGCCCAAGTGTTATGTGAGGCTCGGATGCCGAATGCCGGAAGCCGCGGTTATAATGACTAAGTTGGCAGCTGGACCGGACGGTCGCTTCCCGCGCTTTCGGGCGCGAGGAGAGGAAAGTCCGAACTCCGCAGAGCAGTGTGCCGGATAACGTCCGGGAGGCCGGGTTCAAGCCCGGTTGACGGAAAGTGCCACAGAAAATATACCGCCTCGGCGGCAACGCCAGGGTAAGGGTGAAAAGGTGCGGTAAGAGCGCACCGCCGCGGCAGTAATGTCGCGGGCAGGGCAAACCCCACACGGAGCAAGACCAAATAGGGAGGAAGTTCGGGCCTCGGTTCCTTGGAATCAAGTTCCGCACACGTGCCGGCTCGGCGCGTCAAACCTTCGGGTAGGTCGCTAGAGCCGCGCAGCGATGCGCGGCCCAGAGGAATGACCGTCCCACGGGAGCAATCCCGCGGACAGAATTCGGCTTACAGGTCCGGCTGCCACAAACCTTTCGCGCTCGCGCAAACCGTCTTGCCGGGTGCCCCATTTCTCGCGTCTTTTGCGAGAAGTGGGGATTTTGACGACAGGCACTTTGCTGGGTGCCTCATCCTTAACTTAGGCTCACCCTGAAACTTATCCCACCCTGACGGCGCACTCGACCTTTCATCTCTTCCCGCCCGCTTGTTTCCCCAACTCGTAGCCCAGATAAATCATCTGTCCGATGTGGTGCTGCATGTGGGCGGCGCATTGCATGATCATGTCGAGACGGTTGCGCGCGGTTGCCCCTACGCCTGAGTATTCCGCAAACCAATCCTCGGCCGACTGTGCATGCAACGTTGCCAGCACCATCGCGATCGCATCGTCGAGTTTGTTCAGAGCATCTTCTTTCGACGGAGGATTCGGATCGTTGAACTCGCGCGGACGGTCGCGGATGTATCCAGTCTTTGCGATCTGCGCCCCGATGTAGTAGTTCAAATTGCCGGTAAGGTGCAGCACCAGGTGTCCATAGCTATTTCCAAACGGAAAAGGCTTCTGCCAGAACTGGGCGTTATTCAGCGATACAGCCAACTCGCGGACGCGAGCCGCATTCTGCGTGTAGCGATCGGCGAAAACTTCGGAGAGTGTCGAGTGCAGATGGGGCATCTTCGCTCCTCGATCAAGAGGCGTCTCAAGATTAATTTCGTTGGCAGCCTCTATACCAGGCTACCGGCTTCCTGCTTCAGCTTTTCCGCCTGGTAATGGGTCACCAAAGCCTCGATCAGCGGCTGAAGTTTCCCGTCCATCACAGATTCCAGTTGATGGATGGTAAAACCGATGCGGTGATCAGTAAGCCGGTTTTGCGGAAAGTTATACGTGCGGATCTTCTCACTGCGGTCGCCGGAGCCGACCATGGCCTTGCGTTCCTTCGCGAGTGCCTGCTGCTGCTTTTCCATTTCGATTTCGTAGAGGCGGCTGCGCAGTACGCGCATACCTTTCTCGCGATTCTTGATCTGCGATTTTTCGTCCTGGCAACTCACCACAGTGTTCGTCGGAATGTGCGTGATGCGCACCGCAGAATAAGTCGTATTCACCGACTGGCCTCCCGGCCCGGACGAGCAGAAGGTATCGATGCGCAGATCTTTAGCTTCAATCTTGATGTCGACATCCTCTGCTTCAGGCAACACGGCAACGGTAACGGCCGAAGTGTGTACCCGTCCCTGCTGCTCGGTGGCGGGCACGCGCTGCACGCGGTGCACTCCGCTCTCATATTTGAGCTGTGAAAAAACGCGATTGCCCTCGATGATCGCGATCACTTCTTTCAGGCCGCCGGCGGACGACTCCGAAGAGGAAAGCACTTCCACCTTCCAGCGCTGGGTCTCGGCGTAGCGCGTGTACATGCGGAAAATTTCTGCGGCGAAGAGCGTAGCCTCGTCTCCGCCGGTGCCCGCGCGGATTTCGAGAATCACGTTCTTCTCGTCGTTGGGATCTTTCGGCAGCAGCAGAACTTTGAGCTCTTCTTCCACGCCGCCCACGCGCGCTTCCAGTTTGTCGAGTTCCTCCTGGGCATAGGCGCGCATCTCAGGATCTTTTTCGTCCGCGAGCATCGCTTTGCTCTCGGCGATTCCCTTCGTCAGGTCTTTGTATTCACGATATCTCTCGACGATAGGCGCAACTTCAGCATGCGCCTTGGCAGTCTTCTGATACCTCGCCGAATCGTTCACAATATCCGGCGAAGCCAGAGCGTTGGTCAGCTCGTCATAGCGCGCTTCGATTTGGTCCAGTCGTTCAAACATGAGTTCTCAGTTCTCGGTTCCCAGTTCTCAGTTCTCGGTTGTGGACTTCGATTCTCTGCCCCGACCACAGTTTCCGAGCGGAGCTCATACATGATTTCGGCGGTTTGGACGAAATTCCGTGCGTCTTTTCTGAGAACTGAGAACTGGGAACCGAGAACTAGTCGGGGGGGACCCCTAGGCAATTACCAATTCGCCGCCACGCTCTTTTTCGAGCGCCATGGCCTGGTCAAGAGCGGTAATAGCGCATTGCGCCATTGCGTCCGACGGAGGCTTCGTGGTAATCCGCTGCAGCCACAGTCCCGGCGCGGTAATCAAGGCAAAGAGCGAACCCCGATGTTTGGCCGCGAAGCGGATAATTTCATAAGAGACGCCAGCAATCACCGGCAGCAACGCAATTCGCACACCAAACCGCGCCCAAAAAGTGGTGACCGGGATCAGCATGTAGAAACCGATCGAGATCAGCATCACCGTCATCAAAAAGCTAGTGCCGCACCGCGGATGGAACGTGGAATATTTCTGCACCTCGGTGGTCGTGAGCGTGTCACCGTTCTCGAAGGCGTAAACCGTTTTATGCTCAGCGCCGTGATACTGATACACGCGGCGAATGTCGCTCCACAGCGAAACTCCCCAGATAAACAGCAGAAACAGAACCAGCCGGATCACGCCGTCCACCAGATTGAACATGATCTGACCGCCCAGCGCAGGATTAAGCTTCTTAAGCTCCGTCGCCGCGACCAGCGGCACATACTTGTACATGAAGATGAAGAAGGCGAGAGAAATTACGATATTGATCGTAGCCAGCCAGCCGCTGATGGCTGCGGCCTTTTCGCGAGTCTGCGATTTGGTCTCAGATTTGGTCTCAGATGAAGGTACTCGCGGTTCTGTCTCTGCGCGGTTCATGGCGGAGCCGGATTCGGCATCATTCTGCATCACATCTTCGATCGCAACATTCGCCGAGAAGCGCAAGGCTCGGTAGCCGAGGGCCATCGCATATCCCAGCGTCATGACCCCGCGCACAATGGGCCAGGCCATCCACTTGTGTTTTTCCGAAGCGCGCTCGATCGGTTCGCTCATGGTCACTACTTCGCCCGACGGCTTGCGGCAAGCGATCGCCCACGCGTGCGGCGAGCGCATCATCACACCCTCAAGCACGGCCTGCCCGCCAACCAGGGTTTCCTCGCCACCTTCAAGCGCCGGCAACAACTGCACCGCGGCCAGAAAACGCAGATAGTTTCGTAGTGAACGCACTGTTATTAGATGCTCCCAACGCTGCGAAAGCGTCAACTGGTAGGTTACCACAGGGGTAAGATCAGCTTCGCAAGCATGTATTATAGCCCCCTCTAACTGGCAGATATACAGACACTTATCGAACACTCCCGGCGGAGGAGCCGACGCCCACAATCAAATCTTCATTCTTGATCTATGCTTTGAACGTCATGCGTAAATTTGCCGAGACCGCGGAAGCCATCGCAGCTACCACCAGAAAGCTGCAGAAGACCGCGCTTGTAGCCGAATATCTCAAATCGCGCCCCACGGACGAAGCCGCAGTCTCGGCCATCTTCCTCTCAGGCCGGCCATTTCCCGCATGGGAGGAAACCACACTGCAGTTCGGTGGCAGGCTGTTGTGGCGTGTGGTCGCGGAGTTGTCCGGGCAGGCGGAATCTGCTCTCACCGCGGCGTACCGCAAGCACGGAGACTTGGGAGCGGTCGCCGGAGATGTTCTTCCCGTGCTCCCGGAACAACAATCGGAACAAGGATTGAGAATTCTCGAAGTCGCACAGATTTTCCGGCAGATCGCAGCTGCCCGCGGACCCGCGGCGAAAACCGCGCTGGTGCGCCATCTGCTCGAGCGAGCGACGCCGCTGGAAGCCAAGTACATCGTGAAAATCATGACCGGAGATTTGCGCATCGGCCTGAAGGAGAGCCTGGTCGAGGAGGCAATCGCAAAAGCCTACCTCGAAGCTCGCGCTGCCATGTTGCCTGTTGCGATAAAAGAGGGTGCGACAAAAGACGCCGCGATAAAAAACGGCGCGCTGAAAGAAGTCCAGCGGGCAAACATGTTGCTCGGCGATATCGGCGAGACCGTGCGACTTGCGTCACAAGGCAAGATGGCGAATGCGAAAATGCGAATTTTTCACCCTCTGGGATTCATGCTCGCAAGTCCCATCGAGTCGGCTGAGGAGGGTCTGAGTTACTTCGCCGAAGCCGCAGTCGAAGACAAATACGACGGCATCCGCGCGCAAGCGCATGTGTCCGATGGCGAAGTAAAGTTTTTCTCGCGCACGCGGGACGAAATTACAGAGTCGTTCCCAGAGTTGCCGGACGCGCTGGCGGACTTGCCGCAAGATGCGATCCTCGACGGCGAAATAGTAGCCTGGAGCTATAGTGAAATTGCACATATGGGGCGGACACTCCTGCCCGCCACGACAGCGCCAGACCGCGACCACAAACCTGAGGCGACTGAGCCTGCCGCTCTTGCGCAAGAGGGGACGTCGAGCCTTACCAAAGATGCTCCCGAACCTCCCGGTCAAGCGCGTCCCTTCAGCATCCTGCAGCAACGCCTGGGACGAAAGAAAGTCAGCGAGAAAATGCTGCGCGAGATCCCAGTGGCATACCTGGTTTTCGACGTTCTGTATTCAGATGGTGAGTTGCTGATCGATCGTCCGCTGCAAGAGCGGGCGCAAATTCTAGACAAACTGCTCGCCGCCGAAAGAAAAGTCACTCACCACAAACGCACGGAGTCACGGAGAAAAGCCGAGACGCAGAAAACGTTAGCGTTTGCTGCAGGGAAAGATTCAGACGACTCGCACGACAGAATCATCCGCGCCCCGGTATTTCGAGCGGCCTCGCCGGAAGACGTGGAAGCGCTCTTCGCCGCCGCACAAGCGCGGGGCAACGAAGGCCTGATGATCAAAGACCTGAACTCGCCGTACACGCCCGGGAAACGTGGAAAGTCGTGGCTGAAGATGAAGCGCGAACTGGCCACCCTCGACGTGGTCGTAACGGCGGTTGAGTTCGGCCACGGCAAGCGCGTGAGCGTGCTCAGCGACTACACCTTCGCCGTGTGGGATCGCGATAAAGACAAACTCGTAAACGTCGGCAAGGCCTATTCAGGATTGACTGACGTCGAGATCGCCGAAATGACGCGATGGTTTCTGGAACACACGATCGAAGATCAAGGCTTCCGCCGCGTGGTCGAGCCGAAGATCGTGCTGGAAGTGGCGTTCAACAACATGATGCAGTCAGAGCGCCACGAAAGCGGCTATGCGCTTCGCTTCCCGCGGATCGTTCGCCTGCGGCCGGACAAGTCGCCGGAAGAGGCGGATACGATTGAGCAGGCGCGGGAGATTTTCGACCGTCAGAGCTTGTGACCCAAAGACAGGAGACGCATTTTCATTTTCCGTCTGAAGATAAACTGTTGACACCGCACCGCCCGGTGCCTAGCCATAGCAACTATGGAAGCTCCCCTGAATTCCGACCTGCAGGCAAGACTTAGCCGCCTGGCTGCTCAGCAGGGCCGCGCCAGCGAAGGGCTCGTCGTGGAAGCCGTCGAACGCATGGTGAACTACGACGAGTGGTTTCTGCGTGAAGTTGACAAGGGTCTTGCCGCGGCGGATCGCGGCGAGCTCGTGGATCATTCTGCCGTCCGGAAAATGATCGACGAGCGGTATCCGGGCTGATGCACCATTCGCTGGACGGACTCTGCCGTTCGCGATTTCACTGACATCTGCGACTACATCCAGAAGCACAAGAGCGACGCCACGGCACGGCAAGTTGCTCTTGCCATTCACCGGCAGCTCGATCTACTCGCAAAGTTTCCTGAGTGCGGCAGAACAGGCCGCAAGCCTGATACCCGTGAGCTCATCTTCTGCGGGCTGCCATACCTGGCCGTTTATCGCATCCATCTCGAGGCGGTTGAGATATTGAGAATTCTTCACGGCGCGCAGGACTGGCCCGAGTAAAGGTCGCCAACCAGCGCTGCAAGGCTCAATGACTGTGGTGGTGGTGTTCTTCGCTCTCGCTCACCGGAATCACGCACCCGTGCGCCACCTCACACACCACGTGCTCGAACTGAATCGTCGTATGGTCGATGCGGAAGCTGTGGTGCAGGCGGTCTTTCACATCGCGCAGGATGCGTTCGCTCGCCGAGGGAGGAATGTCGGCAATCGCAATGTGGCAGGAAAGCGCGCGCGTCTCCGAACCAATACTCCAGCAATGCAGATCGTGCACGTCGTTGACGCCGTCAATCGAGCGGATGGCCGTCTCGACCAGCTCAAGCTTCACGCCTCTCGGCGTCCCTTCCAGCAGTATGTTCAGCGTCTCGCGGACAATCCCGTAACCCGACCACAGAATCAACGCGCCGATGCCGAACGACAACGCAGAATCAACCCAATAATTTCCCGTCACCAGGATGACCCAGCCGCCCACGATCACCGCGGCAGTCGAGAGCGTATCGCCAACTTCGTGCAACAGCGCGCTGCGGATGTTGACGTCGCCGCCGGATCCCCGGGACGAGCGGTATAACATCCACGCAATCACGCCGTTCATCACTACGCCCGCGCCCGCAACCCACATCATCACCGCGGCCTGCACGTGCTCTGGATGCTGCAGCCGACGGAACGCCTCGTAGAAAATAAAAAACGAAACCGCCACCAGCGACGTGGCGTTTACCAGCGCCGCCAGCACTCCGGCGCGATGGTAGCCATAAGTCTTGGTAGGGCTGGCCGGGCGTGATTGCAAATACACGGCGACCAGCGAAAGCAACAGCGCGAGAAAATCGGAAAGATTATGTCCCGCCTCTGAGAGCAATGCCAGCGAATGGGCGCGGATGCCGGCGAACACCAGCAGCGCGATATAGGCCAGGGTCACAGCCAGCGAAACTTTCAGCACCTTGGTAGTGCCGCCGCCGTGAGCATGAACGTGCATGTCTTAAGTTTAAGGGTGCGGAAGGCGCGGTTCAAGGGGCGTGATTGTCGTTCCGAACAAGCGTTCTTTGCGCCGAGGACCCTTTGCCCAACCACGCTTGTCATCCCGAAGCGGGCGTTCTTTGCCCGCAGAGGAATCTGGGCGAGCCGCGCGAAGCGTCGCGTTCTTTGCGACGCAATAATCGCGCGTTTGGCTCGCTTCCATGTCAGCGCTTCAACAGGCCTTCAAAATACCTATTGTTATAAAACGTAGTCGTCTTCTGCACATACTCGAGAATCTTCAGCATCTTCTCGCGGCCTTCGCGGTTGGTTTCCTTGAACTGCACCGCAGCCCCGACGCCGGGATCGATTCGCGCCACCACTCCGTCGGCGGTCAGCGTAACGTCTTCCATGGAGAAGCTGAGAGTCAGGTTGCTTCCCGGAGAAAGAATCGTGCTGGTTTCCACAAAGCAGCCGCCAATGCTGACGTCGGTGAGATTGGCGTACATGGGAGCCGGCTGGGATTCGGACTTCAATTCGATCGTAACGCGGCACTTCAAACGCGGATGCAGCCGGCGATCTTTGTAGGAGATCTGCTTCTGCTTCTCCACGTACATGCGGCGGTCGGCTTGCGCCAGAAGTTTCTCGGCATCCTGCCCGTCGTCGGGATATACGGCTTGTCCCAGGCTGACTGAAAGAATTTCCTCGCCACAAACATCAAATCCGGCCTGCTTGGCCAGAACGCGAAGTTGTTGCGCCTTCTTGGAAGCTGCCTCGGTGGGCAGGCCCGGAGCGATCACCACAAATTCGTCGCCGCCCATGCGCGCCACGTAGTCGTATTCGCGGCAACTATCTTTCAGCGCCTGGGCAAAGAGACGCAACACGCGGTTCCCTTCCAAGTGGCCGAAACGGTCGTTGATCTGCTTGAACCCGTCCATATCAGAGACCATCACGGTCAACGAAGAGTTATCGCGTTTGCAGCGCGCCAGTTCCCGCTCGAGCTGCAGAAACAGCGACCGCGCGTTGGGCAATCCCGTGAGATAGTCGGTGGTCGCCGAATTTTCGGCCTGCTGATATTTAAGGGCATTCTCGATCGACAGCGCCATCTTGCTGCTCACCGCCAGCAGAATACGCAGGTTGTCGGAGGTGAAGGCATCTCGCTCGGCGCGATACAGCGCGAGCACGCCTATCACGCCAGAGACGCCCTCCAGCGGAACCGCCAGAGCCGAACGCAGAGTGCTGAATTTGCTGGGATCGTTCAAGTATCCCGGCTCGACCGAAGGATTGCCGTTGACGATGGGTTTTTTGTTCTGTGCCACCCATCCCGAGAGCCCCTGCCCCAGGGGAATGCGCAACGAATTGAAAAGGCGGTAGTTATCGCCGTTCACGTACTCCGGCACCAGCTCGTTATCGCGCTGCACGTAGATCGCGATGGCATCGTACGGAACCATCGGCTTCAGCTTCACGGAAAACACGGAGAGCGTTTCGCCCAGGGAGAGCGACGCGCCCATATCCTGGCTCAACTCGAACAGCGATTGAGCTTCCTGCCGCGCCGCCGCAATGGACGAAAGAAAGGTCGTCTCTTTTCCAACGTACTCCGGCGCGGTAGCATTTTCGAACCCGGCGGCGGGAGCTTCTCCGCGCTCGATTTTGATGGCCGTCGAGAGCGGCGCGTTCATATCCTGCGCTGATTTGGCCACCGCCAGCCGTTCCAGGTGCTGGTAGCGTTTCTGTAAAACCGCAACCACCTTTGGATCGAATGACTTACCCGACTCCGCCGCCAGTTTCTGCATCACGTCATGCAGCGGCAGGGCACGCCTATACTGCCGGTCGGACGCCAGCGCGTCGAGATAGTCCACCGCGGAAAGAATTCGGGCTCCAACGGGGATCTCCGCGCCTTTCAATCCCATCGGGTAGCCCGTCCCATCCCACTTTTCGTGGTGAGCTCGCACGATGGGCACCACGGGATACGGAAAACGCACGCGTTCCAGAATCTCCGCGCCCACCAGAGTATGAATCTTCATTTTCTCGAATTCTTCCGGCGTCAGTCGTCCGGGCTTCGAGATGATGTGTTCGGGCACCGCCAGCTTGCCAATGTCATGCAGCAGAGACGCAGCGTGCAGGGCTTCCAGTTCTGCCCCGGCCACGCCCATTTCCTTGGCCACCTCGATGGCATAGACCCGCACCCGCTGCAGGTGCTCGTGGGTGGTCTGGTCCTTGGCCTCGATGGCCATTGCCAATGCCTCGATGGTGCGGAGATGCAGATTCGCGATTTCCTCGACGTGAACCTTTTCATCCTCAAGCTTGCCCAGGTAGAGACGGTACGACCGGTAGATGAGATAGACTACCGGAACCATCAGGAGCGAACTCTCCCAGTTAAATATCTTGTCGAGCCACGCGATCCCGCCCGCGATGCCCGCCCCCACAATGTAGTAAGGGAACGACCAGAAATAGCAGTCGACCAGGAGCTTTTTGAGCGGCCGCCGCTCCGTGATCGAAATCATGGTGGCAATCGAGCCGGCGTTGGCCACGAAGTAAACCGACGCCGCAACCCCCAGCAACAACGGCTTGCTGCCAATCAGTAGGTTGCTCCACGGATGGTCATACACTACGTAGGTAAGCGCGGTCGAAATCGCGCCCGCACATACATTGAACGTGACCTGCAGGGCGTTAGGTCGTTCAGGATAAAGGGTTTGCGCCAGAATGGAGACCGCACCCAGAATCAGCGTCTCCGAAAAACTCAGTTCCAGCACGCCCACCAAAATAAACAGGAAGTTCACCGACAGCGTGCCGGTGATGCCCGGTAAAGTCACCTTAAGGCGGGAGGCGAGAATCGCGATGCCGAGGTAGCAGATGAACTCGGCGATGTTCTTGCTGCTCTGGTGGATAGCGCCATAGAGCAGCGTGGCCGTGCCGCCCGCTACGACCATTCCGATAAAGAGTTTGCCGAGCAGAGGCGTGCCCCGCCACGTTTGGACGCGGTTTTGCATGCCCTTAGCGCTATCAGTCACACTTGAAAGCACAGTTGTGTCCCCGGAGATTCCGGAATACTCAGTAATATCAGCTAACATATTTAGAAACAATGATTTGGCGAGTTTTGAAGAAACTTCGGTAACCCGAATCAGGTACCTTTGGGAGAGCAGCAATCCAACCCTTGGCAGGGGTGTCGGCTATCTCTTCCCGATTCAACGAGCTAGCCTGGGGGTGGCGGCGTCTGTGGAAAAATGGAGGCTTAAGGACGAACCCTGGAAAAAACATGAGGACGGGCCGCCCAAATTCCTGTTCGGATTTCGTAACAAGCAAAGGATTAATTTTCTTTTGACCGCTCTTCGTGAGACAGTTCGCGCTCCCTTCGACTCACGTTTACGGCGACACTTCCGATCAGGAGCAGGACAATGCACGCAACGCCCCTCTCGACCCATGCGTCTCGCACCGTTTTCACTGTCGCTTCTTCTGTGTCTCGGTCTGCTCGCCGCCGCAGGATCGGCGCAAGTTAGCCTCCCCGCGGCTGGCGAAAGGGCGCCCAGTTCATCGCATGCTCTTTATGCGCCGCTGGCTGGAATGCAGGATTTTGAAGATTGGGATCTTGTCCTGCTCAACCGCGCTCTCATAGCGCAGGACGTCACCCTCACGATCCATTCCTCAGACGGCAAGCCCTACCCGTCGACCTCACTGTCGCTCACGCGCAAAGAGACGCGCCACATCGACGTCAGGTCTCTGCTGCCAACGGAGGCCGTCGAAGCAGAAATCGGAGGCATACAGCTGGAGTATTATGGGCCGCCGAGGACGGTGGCAGCCCACATCGTGATTCGCGGATTTCACGGCTTCGGCAACCTGGGCGTTCCGCTGCTCGAAGGCTCCGAGTTCAAATCGACCACGCTGGATGCGATATGGTGGGAGCCCATCGGCGCTCGTTCCTATCTGGTTCTGGGGAATTCTTCAAACGAAACCGTGCACGCGGAAATCATATTCGGTTCAGGCGCTAAGCAGGGTGTTGACCTGCCCCCTTTCGCCATCCAAACGAAGCCCTTCCTCTATGGCTCCGACGACGGGCCCGCGGAAGGCCGGATTTCGTCCGCGCAAATCACATACAGCGGCACTCCTGGCACGCTCAGAGCCGCAGGATTCTCCACGTCGTTTTCCGAACACTTCTTCGACACAATAGCGTTCGTCGACCCCAAACTCAGCACCGAGTCTGCCCTGTACGCCAATGGGCTTCATCTTGCGGATGTCTCGGGCCATTTGCTGGTGAAAAACATCAGCGATACGCCGATCGCTGTCTCGGGCGGAATTTATCCGCTTGGCCGTGCGCGATCGATGAAACCATTTCCAGTCCTGCCGAAATCGCTGGCGGCTGGTGAGTCAGTCGAACTCCCGCTGCCTGTGCCGGGCGGCTCGATGGCGCGGCCGCATGGCTGGAGAGCTCCGGAGGCGCTGCCTCGATGATCGCAGCGTTTAGCAGTATCGAGCCCACCCACCGCATGGTACGGTCTGTGCCCTTCACCGACACTCGCTCCTCCAGCGCCTTAACGGGCGGGTATCTCTGGCGCATCGACGGCGACTATACTTCGACTGTGTCGATCACTAACATAGGCGGGTCGCGGGCGGCGATTGCCGGGTTTATCCGCCCCAATGGCGGAAAGGATTATAAGATTGACACCAAATACCTGGAGGCGGGTGAGACCGCCTTTTTCGATGTCCGACAAATTCGCGATCAACAGATCCCCGACCGCAAAGGTGTAAAGCTCCCCAAGAACGCCACCACCGGCCAATTCGAGTGGAGCTCGATTCTCGGCGACGGCGCGGAACGGCTGGTTGGCCGAGCCGAAATCAGCAGCCTGTCGTTGGGAGCATTCGTCCCACTCACCGATACCAATTGCGACTGCCCCAATTCCGCGGTGGGTGCTTTTGTCGACCCGGTCGATCCCTTTGTTCCAGTGGGTGGCGAAACCTCCGCCCTGACTGAAGTCGAGTATAGAAACGTATGCAATGACGAGCAGTCCGACGATCCTTTTGACGCCCTGCTGTGGACGATTGAGTTTCCAGACATTCTGTCGCTGACCAAGGGAGAATCTCCTTCGATTATGAAGGGGCTGGCCGGTGGCGTGTCAGATTTTTCCACGACATTTACCGGCGAAACCTGGACGTTCAGCCCTACTCTTGGCTGTCAACACTCAACCGCGACCTACCCTCTCGATGGCGCGGGAACGGTGCAGTTGCCGACCAGTTTGCGGGTAGTTTCGTCGCAAGTGATATCGAACACTTGGTTGCCGAGCTGCCTGCCTACATACTTCGGCATAACGATCCAAATAAACTACCAGGTGCTTGACCAATATGGTGCCAATCTGGCCTCGGCTAACATGGAGCCCCAGGAGGAAATCCTGAATGAAGTAATTAACGGCACCCCGATTGGCAACCCCGAACCAACATGGGTCGACATTTGGAACGCCAACTATCCAGGAAGTACTCAGTTCACGAATGCAGGCGGACAGTTTCTCGATGCGCCGTTTGGGGCATGCACTCTCACTCCTTTTGTCGATACTTTTACGCAGCCAATCTCGATGCTCATGAACGGAAGAAACTACACAGTCAGAACGAATAGCTGGACCTTCACCTCAACTGCGGCAGGGCACGGCAGTGTTACCAATGGATCAGATGTGACTCAGTCTAAATAATTATGAGGTGATCACTTTGAGTGGAAACCGACCTCAGGAGACTAGAATGGCTAGGACAATTTTGCGCGTGATTTTGGTCTTTGTTTCCCTGACGGTGGCTGGATATGGGCAGTCCATGAACGACCCCTACTCGCTCAACTTGGTCAGCACCGAGCTCAACGCGAACAGTGGAGGCCGCAGAATAGTGCGGAGTTGGGCTCAGAAAAGACTCGTCCTGCTGGGGGACGGCGTTTCCGTTGCCCTTCTGAAGCTCCTTGACGATTCCGATCTGAAAAATCCTGAAAAGGTCAGGGATCTCCTGCCGATCATCCGAGACGCGTTTTCGCGGCCGGAGTCGATTGCAATTGAGGCCGACAGGAAACCGAGGGTAACTCTTTTCCTGCTCAACTATATCCGGCAGAACATCTCGGACTCGGAGGCCCAGTCGGAGGTCCAGAAGACGATGGACTTTATCGGCAAAGGGCCCTAGGCGTAACACCAGCGGGCAAACCAACACTTTGCAGAGTTGGGCCGTGAACGGTACTGGTTTGGCCCACGTGAATGCGAACGTCTACAAATGCTCCTCGATCTCGATTGACAGCCACTGAACTATGGCTAGGATGAAGCGACCCATCGACTATGCAGGCGATCATTCTCGGGCTGACGCTGCTAGCAAGAACGCATGCAGCGGGGTCCACTGTGAGCGGCGTTGTCATCGACTCTGGCGGCTTGGAGGTGGCGCATGCACTGGTCGAGGCTGTGCCCATGGCGGGGAATGAGCCTGAAAAAGGCGGAACGGTGGGAGACCGCCCGAGCCCCTGGATACAAGCGGACAGCCATGGTGGATTCAGTATCAGTTTACGCCGGGCCGGTATAGGATTCGCGCGAAGGACGAAGCCGACGGATACCCGGACTCGATTTTCATGATGAACAGCGACCCGACGGCAAGATTTCCCGAGATATCGGTAGGAGAGGTCGATTTGTCGGGAGTACGGGTCATCCTCGGGAAGCAAGGGGGCATTCTAACCGGCGAAATCGTTGACCTCGTGTCCAGCAGTCCTGTTCCCCGAGGAAAGGTCACGTTTCGCGATGCGCGGGATCCCAGAGCGTATGTTGAGGTTTTCGCGGACGAGCGCGGACGCTTCCTCTTCGTCGTTCCGAACAAGCCGGTCCTGATCTCCGCCGGAGCAAACGGCTACGGCATCGCCAAATTCGCAGGGGGCGCTGAAGTCGCCCTTTCCTCCGGGGAGCGACGCAGCATCGTTCTCGAACTCCAGCACCGTTAGGGGAAATCTCAGGAAAGACAGGATGTTTCCCAGTTTTTCCAAGAAACAATCACGCGGTTTCAGATCGATCCCTTGCTTACTCGGCGAAGAAAATCTTCGGCATCGGCGCGCGCTTTTTCCATAAGGAGAGGCTTGTGGCCGAAACATGGGTCGATATTTGGAACCCCAACTATCCAGGAAGTACGCAGTTCACGAGTGCAAGCGGACAGTTTCTCGATGCGCCGTTTGGGGCATGCACACTCACTCCCTTTGTCGATACTTTTACGCAGCCAATCTCGATGCCCATGAACGGAAGAAACTACACAGTCAGAACGAATAGCTGGACTTTCACCTCAACTGCGGCAGGGCACGGCAGTGTCACCAGTGGATCAGATGTAACCCAGTCTAAATAATAGAGGTGATCACTTTGAGTGGGAACCGACCTCAGGAGACTAGTGTTTTCCAGCGCCGGAGTCGGCTACACCAGCAATGGTCCCACTCAATGAAAGTGCCCATAGCACAATCGATCCTCGTACTCTTCAGTCTTTCATTGTTTGGGCGGGGGTTGCCTCATGAGCAAAGCATCTCGGCGACTGCGGCGCCGCCCCTAAACTACAGAGTGGGGCATTTTGACCTCAAGGACGCGATCCTCAGAGACGGTATTGCCGAATTGGGCTCCAACTCAATTGATGGGCTGCACCTAGGGCTGGAAGAGGTGCCCCGAGACAAAATTGAGCAGGACCCAAGGCCACTGAGCGCGCACTTTTCGCTGCACCTTGATGGCAGCACCGTGAAGGAGATCCTAGACGCACTCTGCGGCTCTGACTCGCGTTACACCTGGTCAGTGGACGGGGTATCAATCAACATTTACCCTCGGTCAACCATCGCAGACCCTGGCTACCTCTTGAATCTCCGACTGGAGAAGGTGGCTCTGGACAGAGTCCTAGACCCCGATCAGGCGTTGTCCGCACTGAGCCGCCGGTATCCGAACGAGCAAATTGGCTATATGCAGGCTGGCGGAGACATAAGCTATGTCGAGCCATGGACAGTGAGTTTCGAGCATCTCGCGGTCCGCCAGTTCGTTAACAGGCTTGCCGAGCACATGGGATCACAGAGTTCGTGGATATGGCAGGGAGGCCGGGACGAAAGAATGTTTACATTCCAAAAGGGGGGATTCCAAACGCGTCCGACCGAATGACTCGGGACAGATGCCTTTGTGGGGGGGATTTGGGGCAGACGGGACGTTTCCTGATTTTTCCTCGGAAACAATCACGCGTTCTCAGATCAGGCCCTTGCTTACTCGGCGAAGAAAATCTTCGGCATCGGCGCGGGCTTTTTCCATGAGCGCGGGCTTGTGACCGAATTCCATTTCGATTTCCTGCAGGGCCAGCTCTACGGCGACCTTCGGCTTGTAGCCGCGCTTTATGAGCGTTTGAGCGCGGTCGGCGAAAGTATTGTCGGTAGACGGCTTTATTTCTTTCTTCGCCGCGGGAAAGCTGGGCTCGGACTCGCACTTATGATCGCGGAACTTCGCGGCGGCGAGGCGGTCATATGCGCCCATGGCCTCCTGGCCGCTCAATAGTGTGGGGACGGGGTATCGCCATCGGCAATTCGAGCAAGACCAGCCGTTCTCTTCGCCTTCGAGCCAGATCAAAGAACGTTCCATATCGCCACGAACATATCGCCACAAACAGCCTAGCACCGCAACCGACAGTGCCCCAATGATATCGCGCATTCCTCGCCGGAGACGATACCCACTTTCGCAGGGAGAGCATGGAGTGCCGGAGAGATCACGGAGCGCAGACAAAATCGTTTTGCGCGCACGCTATAGTATCTGGGCAAGCTTGGTCGTGGGTCAGATTTGACGGCGTTTACCATTAAGGACACAAAGTCACACGAAGGAAAACCCAACCAGCAAAGCCCTTCGTGATACTTCGTGCTCTTTGTGGTACAGGTCTATTTGTTTTCCGTCCTCGAACTGACCCACCCGCAGGCTTGGTAAGCTTTCGTCCGTCTTGATCATTTGGCGGGACACGCGCAAATTTCTTGAAGCCAGAGGAAACCATCATGAAAATCGCAAAGGACGTTACTGAACTCATCGGACATACACCGCTGGTGCGGCTGAATAGAGTCACCGAAGGATGCGTCGCCGAAGTTGTCGCAAAGATGGAGAGCCAGAACCCGCTGGCCAGTGTGAAAGACCGCATCGGCGTGAGCATGATCGTGGAAGCGGAACGCGCGGGAAAAATTCATCCCGGCAAAACCGTGCTGGTTGAGCCCACCAGCGGCAACACCGGAATTGGCTTGGCTTTCGTTGCGGCGGTGAAAGGCTACCGGCTGATTCTGACCATGCCCGAGACCATGAGCCTGGAGCGGCGGGTTCTGCTGCTGGCATTCGGCGCGGAGCTGGTGCTCACGCCCGGTCCGAAGGGAATGAAAGGAGCCATCGCTAAGGCGGACGAGATTCTGGCCGGCACTCCTAATGGTTACATGCTGCAGCAGTTCGATAATGCCGCCAATCCCAAGATTCATCGCGAGACCACTGGCCCGGAAATTTGGGACGACACTGACGGGAAAGTCGACTTCCTGATTTCCGGCGTGGGCACGGGCGGGACCATCACCGGCGTGAGCGAGTACATCAAGCCGAAAAAACCTTCGTTCAAAGCGGTGGCCGTGGAACCGGCCGAGAGTCCGGTGCTTTCGGGCGGTAAACCTGCGCCGCACAAGATTCAGGGAATTGGCGCCGGGTTTGTGCCCGGCATTCTGCGGCGTGATTTGATCGACGAAGTCATCACCGTGACGAACGATGAGGCGATCACGATGGCGCGGCGGCTTCCGCTGGAAGAAGGTTTGCTGGTTGGGATCTCTTCCGGAGCCGCGGTGGTCGCGGCTTTGCAGGTCGCGCGCCGGCCGGAGAACAAAGGAAAACTCGTGGTCGTGATCATTCCGTCGTTCGGCGAACGCTACTTGAGTAGTATTCTCTTCGAGGAATTGCGGAACCGGGCGCTGCAGATTCCGACGGCGGCCGTTCCCATCTGAAATTTCGCCTCTGACTTTCATTTCAACTGCGACCCGAACTCATGCCCGGCCTGCTGGCTCTAATTCGCGAGGACGTCAACAACGTGGTGGAAGCTGACCCCGCGGCCAGGTCGCGTCTGGAAGTGTTCCTGTGTTACGCGGGGCTGCACGCGGTGTGGGGTTACCGTGTGACGCACTGGTTCTGGAACCACGGCTTCCTATTACTCAGCAGATGGCTTTCGCAGGTGGTTCGTTTTTGGACGGGGATTGAGATTCATCCCGGAGCGCAGATCGGGCGGCGGTTGTTCATCGATCACGGATCGGGAGTCGTGATCGGCGAAACGGCGGTCGTGGGCAACGACGTGACGCTCTATCAGGGCGTGACACTCGGCGGTACCGGCAAGGAGCGCGGCAAGCGGCATCCTACGATTGAAGACGATGTCGTGATCGGAGACGGCGCAAAAGTTCTCGGCAACATCACCGTCGGCCGCAACTGCAGGATTGGCGCGGGTTCTGTTGTGTTGCGCAGCGTGCCCGAGAATTCCACGGTGGTGGGAGTTCCCGGCCACATCATTTTCCGCGACGGCGAACGCGTGGTGATTACGGATCCCAAGCAGATTAATGATCCGCTATCGGAGGCGCTGGCCGCGGTAGCGACGGAAGTTAGCAAACTTCACGAGCGCGTGCAGCAACTCGAAGGGGCTGGCGCGGTGGCGCACGAGCCGCTTTCGGCGTCGATGCAGCGGATTATGGAAGACATTGACTACCAGATCTGAGGCGTAAGGCCGCCTGGTTCGTGGTGGCCCCCTTAGGCGCCACCTGTCGTGCAGACTTGTAGGGATCCTTCGCTTCGCTCTGGATGACAAATCGAAAAAAGTTTGCCGCGGGGCTCAATACACCTAGTCGCCGGCTGGGGCTTGTCCTCCGGCTTCATCCCAGATGCGCACACCCTTGGTTTCGCGCAGCAGCAGGCTGCCTACGATAAACGTCATGCCGGCCACAATCATCGGGTAGTAAAGGCCGGCATAAATATTTCCTGTGGCCGCCACCGAGGAGAGACCGATCAGGGGCAGCAATCCGCCAAACACTCCGTTGCCGATGTGATACGGCAGGGAGAGCGACGTGTAGCGAATCTTTGCCGGAAAAGCCTCGATCAGGTAGGCGGCAATAGGTCCGTAGATCAGACACACGTAGAGAACCTGAATGAACACCAGCAGAACCAGCATAGTACGGTTGGGGTCAGGAGCTTCCTTGGCCGGCACAAGAGCGCCGGTCGGGTCCGTGGTCATGGCTGTGAGACCGATCGCCCCGGTTACTTTGTTGCGGGACGACTTGACTGTGACGACATTATTTCCCGCGGCTCGCTCCATTGCCTTGTAGATCGGGATGTAGGTGAGTACGGCGAGCAGGCAACCGGCCATCATGAGCTTCTTTCGGCCGATCTTGTCGGAAAGCGCGCCGACTACCGTGAAGAACGGCATCCCGCACAGGAGCGCGATTGCGACCACGATGTTGGCGGTTTTGACATTTACTTTAAGAATAGTCTGCATGTAGAACAGGGCGTAAAACTGCCCCGTGTACCAGATCACGCCCTGCCCAGCCGTTGCTCCGAAAAGCGAAATCAGGACGTTTTTCAGATTCGACCACTTGGCGAAGGCGTCTTTCAATGGTTGCGTGGAGGTCATGCCCGTGGCCTTGAGCTCGGCAAAGATGGGCGACTCTTTCATCTTCAGACGAATGTAGAGTGAGATGGCTACGAGGATGATGGAGATGAGGAAAGGAATGCGCCAGCCGTAAGCGGAGAACTCTTCTTTCGACATCGAGTTCTGCGTAATCAAAATCACGATGAGCGAAACGAAAAGTCCCAGCGTGGCCGTGATCTGGATGAAGCTGGTGTAGAAGCCGCGCTTATTGTCGGGCACGTGTTCACCGACGTAAACCGCGGCGCCGCCGTATTCTCCGCCAAGGGCCAGTCCTTGCAGGACGCGGATCAGAAGCAGCACGATCGGCGCAAACCATCCGGCGGTCGCGAAGGACGGCAAGAGACCAATTGCAAATGTCGAGAAACCCATGATGGAGAGCGTTACGAGGAAGGCGTATTTCCGTCCGACGAGATCGCCGATGCGGCCGAAAAACAGTGCGCCGAAAGGCCGCACCAGGAAGCCAACGGCGAAGGTCGCGAGATAAGCGATGTAGGCGAACGTGTCGTTGCCCGGAGGATAAAATTTTGGGCCCAGGATGGCCGCGAGGCTGCCGAAAATGTAGAAGTCGTACCACTCGATCATGGTGCCGACAGACGAAGCCATGATCACGCGCCAGATGCTGTACTCTGCCCGATTCGTTCCTGCCACTTGCGCAGCAATCGCCATAACCGCCTCCGTTTACATTCGGTCCCCGTAACGAACCGCACGGCTTGGGACTTCACTGCCGGACGTGCTGCAAATTGGCGGCTCATTTTACATGTTTTCGAGCTTCGGGCAAGGATGATCTTAATACCGGGATTTTTGGGGCCACTAGGCTGGGTAGGACTGAGGGGAAATTTCTGGAGGCCAAAAAAGGTGGTTGACTAGGGACTTCTTGCACGGGCCAGCGATGAAGAATGAAGTATAGAGCGCAAGCAGCGCGGAAATGAGCGGTCGGGTGGAGATTCAGACGCGGTTGCGATTCAGACGCTGGCGGAACGCTGTTTGCCCGCGCTCGACTTCGCCGCGCGGGATGTAATCTCCGCAAAGGCCGGCACTGATTCCGGAATCGTCAGGTGCTGCTCCGGCAATGGCGATCCGTTGCGGATCGCTTCGGTCAACATCTCGAGGGCTAGATCCGTATTCGGACGGATAAAGATCGTCGCTGCGAGTTCCCCGCTTCGTACCCAGGCTTGACCTGTCTTGGGCATGCCATCGCAACCGGTGAAGGGCATTTTCAGCCAGCGCTCGCGATCTCCCCGTGCCAGTTCCGCAAATGCTTTTCTCGCGCCCATCGCCATGCTGTCGTCTTGCGCGCCCACGAGCGCAATGTGCATCTCGTGCGAAGTACGCAGGCGCAGCCATGAACTCACGGCGCGATAGGAACTCTCTTCCGTCCAATTCGCACGCATCACTTTTGCGTGAATATTCGCCGGCTTGGTTTCATTCATTCCGCGAGTTCGATCCCTCGCCGCGGAACTCGCTGCCGGACCTTCAATGTAAAGAATCGAGCCGCCCTCAGGCAGCAACGCGGCAAACTGCTTACCCTGAATTCGGCCTACCTCCACATGGTCCGAGCTGATGGAAAATACTGGAACCGGGTAGGCGTTGCGCAACTGGTGAACGTAGTCCACCTCATGATTCAGGATGACCCAACCAATCCCGGCGGCTGCGGCGGCGCGCGCCACCTGGGGAAATGCCGTCCCACCGGCGGGTTCGAAAACAATCCCATCTGGCCGCGGGCCAGTCGTGTTCTGAATGAACTCCAGCAATTGCTGGCTCTGTTTGAGAGAGTCGTTATCGGCCTGGATGATTTTTACATCCACCCCCAGGCGGCGCGCGGCTTTCTCCGCAGCCGCAGCCTGCTCCTGCTGGTAGTCGTTCTCGTTGTTGGTGAGTGAAACTACAAAACTGAGTTTCTTCATCGCCCGTCCCTGTTCGGATCATATTCCTAGCCGGCGGAATGCGGAGGTAACCAGAGTAACCTTCAGAAGGACCCCGTGGCGAAGGCCGGTGTGAAGAATGCTGGTGAAGAAGCTTGCGTGGAAGGGCTTGCGTGGAGCGGGCACTCTTGCCCGCTGCTTTTGACTCTGGAGTAGACTCTGCCTGTATTTGTGAAAAGGGAGGGCAGGCTCAATAACTTCTAGCCAGCCGCGGAAGCGCCTTTGCCCAGGTTGCCAATAAAGGATTGCAGATTTTCCTGCAGTGAGGTGCGATCGGTGTCCGTCAATTCCACGAAACGGAAGGGCTGCATCCATCCCTGTGTTGCCCACATGGGAAACAGCATCTGCGCTTTGCCGTGGATGGTGGAGCGGTCGATGTGAAAAATTAACTCCACTTCGATTTTTTCGTCCAGAGGCTTTTCCAGATTGATGACCCCGCCGGTGGTGGAAAGCTGGTGCAGTGCAGCCCGCAACTGCCGTTTATTGGGCAGCCGAATGAGCACCAGCACCGAGCCTCGCAGTTTCACCCGGAAAGGACGGTCGGTCAGCGTGACGGCCGGTGGCTCGGGACGCGTCGCCGCCCGCTTCTCGGTTTGTGGCTGGTTCTGTGTCGCGACCTGCGTTTCGGTTTGCGTTGCAGCTTGCGTTTCAACCCGCGTTTCAGTTTGTAGTTCGACCCGCGTTTTGTTCTGCAACTCAATCGGCGTTTCGCTCGACGCGCCGACCGTCTCGAAAGGCATTTCGAGCTGCGTATCGACCGTGTCGGCGGAAACGCGGTCGGTCTCGAGCCGCGACTGGAGCTTTGTCTCGGCCGGCGCTTCTGCGGCAGCTTCGTTTGCGGGCGTGGATTCTGGAGTTTCGGACATATGTCTCGGTCAGTATGGCAGAGCGCGAAAACTGGGCGAGATTACGGAAGCCCCACGCCCTTCGAAGAGGAGCATAGTCGTGGGGAGGATTTTTGTTTTCGTCTGATTTCAGGCGGCAGGGTTATGGACTATTTGCGGCTCGAATGCGCCTCGGTGCTGGTCGCGAAGAGGTTGTAGGGCCAAACCTTTTTTCCAGCGGGCTGCGCGCTCATGTTTCGCGAATTGCCTGATGCCGGGTTGAGAGACGACGCACCAGCCGCGGGTGAAGCACTACCCAGCGCCGGATCGCGCGGCGCAGCCACGTTCCAATCCTCGGGCGGATCCGGAATGCCCCAGACATTTCCGTGAGTATAGAGCGCCGCGCCAATCAGGAAATATTTGCCGTCGCTTCCCAAGGGCAGGCAGCTGGCTACGCGCGCGGTCACGCTGCCACCACCGGGCAGATCGCCAATCATGATAGGAGTTTCGGCGGCCAAGGCACGTGGGCTGCGTAATCCGCATCCCTGGGCGCTAACCAGAATCGCTACACATTTTTCTGCGAACGGACGAACCCGGTCCAGACTGGTAACGGCGACGGGAATCTCCACGCGGATGCGTGTGCTGCGCCGCAGTGCTTTGGGTGTTTGTACTTCCATGTTTATACTTTCACGTTCATGCGTTCACGTTCATGGCTAGACGGAGCGTCTTTGCCAAGGTTGGCAAAAACAGCGCACGCGGTTTCCCGAACTCCATTCTGACAGGTCGGAACCGCAATTCTCAGATGCCGTTGGGTTCTCAGGCAGTGACAAAAGTAACGTGGGAACGGCGGGCAGAAATCATGATTCTGAAGTCAACGGGCGTTTTTGCGGCCTCGCTCCACTCCGGCCTTCAGTCCGCGCGCGACCGCTCGCGCGTACCCGGCGTCATCCATAGCGGCCATAGTCGCGGCAGCGGTGCCGCCTGGCGTAGCCGCTTCGCTTAGCAGGACGTCCAGATTTTCGCCGCTCTGCCGCCAGTAGAAGATGCTGTCCGCGAGTGCGTGCGCGGCGGACGTGAGGGCCAGTCCGCGTTTGAGGCCCGCGTTTTCGGCTGCGTTGGCCAGCGTCGCCAAAGCGTGGTAGCCGTGGCTGGGCGAAAAGGTGGCAGTAAAAATGTCGAAACGATTTTCGGGAATTTCCAGCACCGGACCAACCCGCGCGAACAATTCGCGAACTTGATTTCGGCTGGGCTGCGAAACCTGACGGTCGAAAGCAATCGCCGTCAAGCCGCGTCCAATGCGGCAAACCG
Organism: uncultured Acidobacteriaceae bacterium; assembly: GCA_963846245.1. Lineage (GTDB taxonomy): Bacteria > Acidobacteriota > Terriglobia > Terriglobales > Acidobacteriaceae > Sulfotelmatobacter. The sequence continues at coordinate 1,332,879 of CAWJVI010000004.1, forward strand.
GGCTCGGCATGGCTCGCGCCCACTGCACGGGAGGACCGAACCGGGCCCGCAGCTTCTTGATCGGGATGCCCGCGGCGAGGCTGATTGCGAGCATAGGTTTTTTGACGGCGCCGGAGCGCTCAACTTCATGCAGCATCTCCGCGACCGAAGCAGGCCTTACGGCAACGATCAGTATGTCCGCCTGTGCGACCGCCGATTTCAAATCGGCGGCGGTGTCTATGCGAAACTCGCGCCGGAGCGCGCGCAGCTTTTCCGAATTGCGATCATGCACGATGATGCGACCACCGAATCCACTCAAACGCAACCCCGCGATCAACGCGCTGGTGATACGGCCTCCACCGAGAAAAACTGTGGCCTTGGTTTGCGTGCGAGGCATTTTATCGGCTCGCGAGTCCGCCAGCGGTTTCTCCGCCGTCGATGGTGATCACCTGTCCGGTCACGTAGGCCGCGTCGTCTGATGCGAGATAAGCAAACAGCGCCGCAATCTCCGCCGGTTCGGCGTGACGGCGCAGAGGAATCTTGCGGTTCACTTCCTCCAGCATCGCATCGCTGTATTCGGCGCGCTGCATGGGCGTGAGCACGTATCCCGGAGCCACGGCGCATACTCGCACTTTAGGCGCGAGTTCCACAGCCATGGTTTTGGTGAGCGCGATCACTCCGGCCTTGGTGGCGTTGTAGTCGGCGTAGAAAGGCTGGCCCACCAACCCGTTGGTCGAAGCGGTTTGCAGAATCGCGCCGCTGCCCGCTCGGCTGAAAAATTTTCCCACATGTGGCGGGCCGCAGTCTGCGCCACATAAAACACGCCGGTGAGATTGACGGAGAGAACTTTCTCCCACTCTTCCGGAGTGATATCGAGAAATTTGTGGCGAATGCTGATGCCGGCGTTATTGATGAGCACATCAACCCAGTCCATCAGGCGGACAGCCTCGGCGAAAGCGGCCTCGACCTGCATGAGATCGGTGACGTCGGCGATGATGGCCTCGGCGAGGCCAGGCAACTCGCGGCGGATATGGTCACATCCCTGGGCATCGCGATCGAGCACGCAGACCCGCGCGCCTTCTTCCAGAAATCGCGCCGCGGTGGCCGCGCCGATTCCGCTCGCGCCGCCGGTGATCAGGACGCGCTTGTCTTTCAGTCCGCGCATGGGATTCCCTTGTGGCTTAATTTAACCACGAAGAAGGTTGCGGGAGCTTACGCAGATTTTGCTCGATCGGGTGGCCGAGGAATCAGATCGGCTTGCCACGGAAGAAGTAGATCAGCTCGATGATCAGGATGACCACCACCATCAGTTCGAGCACGAAGGCGCGGCTCTGGTTGAATTGGTCCACCATGAAGCGGTAGAGGTCTTCGGCGGTTTGCAGTTTTTCCTTGACCAGGTCTTTGTAGTCGGGCACGCCGACTTTCTGCGCGGCCAGCTTGTAAAGGCGTGCGGAAAACATGTCGCTGAGGAACTTGATGGCGTTGTCGGCGCGTTCGGTGAGTTCGGCCACGTCGAGCAGGACGGTGTGCAGCTTTCCGGCGGCGCGGGCGGTGCGCCAGCGCGACCACAGGCCGGTGCCTCCGGCATCGAGGAAGTCGTAAACACCTTCGAGTTCCTTGGTCAGGAGTTCGTCATAGTGGCGGAACTCGAGCAACTGCGAGTTGGCGTATTGCAGCAGCTGGATGGCGGTTTCCGCGCCGGTTGGAGTGTCGTAGATAAATGCCGCATTCCAGCCGATCACAGCAAGGTCGTTTGGATAGTAAGAAATGCGCGACTGGAGAATTTCCTGCTTTTCGCCCTCGGAAAGCATGGCGGTTTCCCCGCGCACGACCTGGGCAATGAGGTCGCCCTGGGTGGCGAGCAAGTCGGTGGCGGAGGGCGAGCCGGCAATCTCGCGCACATGGAAAATAAAATAGTCTTCCTGGAGCCATTCAGCGGTATAGGGCTTCACCAGCGCCGGAGCCGCAAGCTTCAGCTTTTCTTTCACGATGCGGGAGGCCAGGTTTTCGAAGTTCGAATCGGAAGTCCAGCGATAGGACAGCTGCACCAAGTCATCCCAGTCGCCGGAGAACGGCAATTCGAAAACCAGGCTGACTACGCCGTAGTCGTAATACTTGATCTGTCCGTCGAGGCGTTCGCCGGTTTCGAGGATCAGCGGCTCGATCGTCTCCTCGACCGGCGGCCGCTGGTAGCGAACGTAGCCGGGGGAATGGTGCTTGAAGCTGGCATCGACCGTCCGGGCGCCGAGGATCTTACGCAACTCGTCGAGACGAATCTCCTCACAAACATCGAACTGGATCAGGACCAGGGCAGAGCCATACAACGGGGTCGGCTGGGACTGAGAAGCGTGAGTCTGGCTGACCCGGTCGTGACGTGCGTCGACGATGGCGTCGTTAACGGCGTCGTTGTTGACGGCGGTGGTTATCTGTTCGCGTTCCATGAGGCGTTTCCAGTTCTAAAGATCCAGCGGCGGATTGAGACCCGCGCCAGCGAGCGGCGAGAGTTCTATTGTCCCAGAAACCGGGTGATCTGGCGAGAGGCGGGGGTTAGCGGAAAGCCATGGACTCTAGATAAGCTATTTGTAATCAATAACTTCTGCCGATTTTCCATAACAGGAAAGCGCCTGCGGCGAGGGCTCCCAAACCCATTCCAGCCCGCTTCATGGAGGTCTGGACCTCCGCCTGACGCTGTCCGACTCGGGCAGACTCGGGATAGGGTCCGGAAGCTTGGCGGGCGGCGGGTTCGCCGATTTCGGCGGCGCTTTCCGGAGACTGTCCGTCGTCTTTATCCTGTTGCAGTGCCATTTGCAGGACTTCGGCCAGGTGCAGGGCGTGGCGGTCGGTGCCCTGCGCGATCTGTTCGCGGCAACTGAAGCCGTCGGCGATGATGAGGCAGTCGGCGGGAGCGCTGCGGACGGCGGGGAGTAGCTCGAGCTCGCCGATGGCCATGGAAATGTCGTATTTCTCGCGCTCGAAGCCGAAAGAGCCGGCCATGCCGCAGCAGCCGGGGGCGGGCTGGCGGAAGTCGACGCCGAGGCGGCGCAGGATGGACTCTTCGGCGGTCATCTTCTGGATGGACTTGTGGTGGCAGTGTCCATGGAGCAGTGCGGTGCGGTCGAGGCGAGGCAAGTTGAAGTCGGGGGCGTGAGTTTCCAGGAATTCGCTAAGAAGATAGGTTTGGCTGGCAAGGGCCTGGGCTCGCTGGTCGTGAGGGAACAGGTTGAGCAGTTCATCGCGGAATACGGCGACGCAGCTGGGTTCGAGGCCGACGACGGGAACGCCGGCTTCGATTTCGGGGGAGAGTTCGTCGAGGATCCGCAGCAGCAACGCTTCGGCCCGGTCGAGCATGCCGAAATCGTAGAGCGGGCGGCCGCAGCATAGGTTGGCGCGGGGGACGATCACGCGAAAACCGGCAGCTTCCAGAACATCGGCAGCGGCAATGGCTGTGGCCGGCAGGAAATAGTTGTTGAAGGTGTCGGGCCAGAGGAGAACGGGAGGGCTCTCCTCAGGGGCGAAAGCCCGCGCAGATTGGGAGCCATACGGCACGGCCGGAGCCGTGCCCTTCCCGTTGCCTCTGCGACGGAACCTGCTGCTTTCGAACCAGGAACTCTTGAAGCTACGCGGGGCGAACGGCGGAAGGCTCCGCTGCGCCGGGATTCCTGCCACGAACTTGGCTAAGTCTCGCAGAACGGGTAGTTGCGTGGTGAGATTTGCCAGGCCCGGAGCGTTCGAAGCCAGCCGCGCCCAGAAATCGATGTTGCCGAAAGCGTAGGCGTTGAGCGGACGTACGCGGCCTTCATAATAATGGGAGAGGAATTCGGCTTTGTACGTGGCGACGTCGACTCCGACGGGACAGTCACTCTTGCAGCCTTTGCAGGCCAGACACAGGTCAAGCGACTCTTTCACTTCTTCGCTGCGCCAGCCGTCGCGGATGATCCCATCTTTTCGGCCTTCACCCTGAGTCATCTCCCAGAGCAGGTGCGCGCGGCCGCGGGTGGAGTGTTCTTCTTCGCGCGTGACGCGGTAGCTGGGGCACATCACGCCGCCTTCGTCGCGGCGGCATTTTCCAACTCCCACACAGCGCAGCGATGCGTGAGCGAGGCTGCCGTGATCGGCGGGAAACTGGAATCTAGTCTCCGGCTCCCAGGGCGCATAATTCGCGCCGAGACGCAAATTCTCGTCGAGCTTATAGGGCTCGATCACTTTGCCGGGGTTCATCTTCCAGTCTGGATCCCATGCGGACTTGAATTCGCGAAAGGCCTGCATCAGCTCCGGACCAAACATTTTGGGAAGCAGCTCGGCGCGAGATTGCCCGTCGCCGTGCTCGCCGGAAAGCGACCCGCCGTAGCCGATGACCAGGTCGGCAGCCTCCTCGACAAATTTGCGGAATTTGGCGATTCCCTCTTTTGACTGCAGATCGAAGTTGACGCGGGTGTGCACGCAGGCGTGGCCGAAATGTCCGTAAAGCAAGCCCTTATAGCCGAAAGCGGACATCAATTTGCGCAGGTCGCGAAGGTAGCGGCCCAGGTTTTCGGGAGTGACGGCGGCATCCTCCCAGCCTTCCCAGTAGAGCGGCTCGCCAGGGACGTGCGAGGTGACGCCCAGGCTGGCCTCGCGAACTTCCCAAATACGCTTGGCTTTCTGTTTATCGGTACACAGACGGAAGTTGGGCGGGCTGGCGCTGCGGCTTAGAGTTTTCATCAGGGCGCGAGCTTGAGCTTCGGCTTCGGGCGCGGTCGAGGCTCCAAATTCCACCATGAGCCAGCCTCCGCCTTCGGGCAGCAGCGCCAGCCCTTCGGAATTGATTCCCTTAGCTTGGGTGTAGCCGACCAGAAGATCGTCGAAACCCTCGAGGCCGATGGGCTTGTGCGCCATGATTTCTGGAATATGGTCGGCGCACTGGAAAATATCGGGATAGGCCACGACCAGCAGTACGCGCTCGGGAGGACTCTCGACCAGGCGGCAGGTGGCTTCGAGAACCGTGACGCAGGTTCCTTCCGAGCCGACGAGGGCGCGCGCAATGTGAAAGCCATTCTCCGGCAGCAGGTAGTTCAGGTTGTAGCCGGAGACGCGGCGCGGGATGTTGGGGAATTTCTGGCGGATGAGGTCGGCGTATTGGGCGGCGATTTGTTTCAACGATTCGCGGAGTTGAATGGCGCGGTCGGAGTCGCCGCGGCCCGATAATTCCGGATCGCCGGACACCGCATGATCGTGGATGAAGTTCTGGCCCACTTTCATGCGGACGCCGTCGTAGGTGAGGATTTCGAGTTCCTCGATGTTGTCGTCGGTTTTTCCGGCCATCACGGAATGCACGCCGCAGGAGTTATTGCCGATCATGCCGCCGAGCGTGCAGCGGTCGTGACTGGCGGGGTCGGGCCCGAAGGTCAGGTGATGCTTCTCTGCGGCGTTGCGCAGATTGTCGAGAACCACGCCGGGCTGCACGCGAGCGATGCGGCGGGCGGGATCGATCTCGAGAATCCGCGACATGTACTTCGTGAAATCGAGGACGATCGCAACGTTGCAACATTGACCGGCCAGCGATGTGCCTCCGCCGCGGCAGAGCAATGGCGCTCCGAACTGGCGGCAGAGCGCAACGGTGGCGAGAACGTCGTCGACATCGCGAGGAAGCACGACGCCGATGGGAACCTGGCGGTAGTTCGAGCCGTCGGTCGAGTAGAGTGCGCGGGCGCCGGCGTCGAAGCGAATGTCGCCGGGATATCCGCCGCGGATTTGCTCTCGCAGCGCCGCCTCAAGCCCCGCGGCGTCCACTTGCGATGACTTTGAGGCTTGGGCAAGCTCTACGAATCTGTCTGGCATGGAGGAAATCGGGCTTCGGCTTTCGGCGGGCTGTTGTCTTGGGCCCTCGCCTATCAGCATCCATTCAAAACAACTTCAAAAGTCCTTGTCATCCCGAATGATGCGTTTTTCGCGGCCGCGGAGGAGCCAGTGCTGAGCGAAGCCGAAGGAATCTCAGTCTTCTCTGCTGCGGCGCATCAGCCTTTTCCTGTTCGCGGCAAACCTCGTCTCAGTTCGAGGTCGCCCCGGAACCCATCACACCGAGATTGTGGCTCACGTGCGTGATCTGGATTTTTGTCTGACCATCGTCCGCCTGAATGTCGATGGTGGTCATGTTCTTGTTATCTTGCGCAATGATCTTGCAGCGATTCTCATCGGAGGTGGTGACCATGGCATTGGGAAACTTGGCCTTGTAGAAGGTCGAAACCTGGTCCACGGAATCGCTGCTCTTGAAAACGGCGGACGCGGTGCGAATACCGGCGAAGCTAGCGGTCGCGGAGCCGTTCTTCTCCGCTCGGGCGCCGGGGTAGATATCCACGCCCAGGTCGCGGGCCATCTCTTCCGGGTTCCTGGAGGTCTCCATGGAACCGAACGGAGTATCGACTTTCACGTGGTTGCCCTCTTGCTTTACGTGCATGTTGCGCGCGACCCGCCAGCCGATGAAGGCCACCGTGGATACGGCAAGGACTCCCAAAATGACAAACACTCCCACGACAATGAGGATGACCTTGAGAACACCGCTGCCCCCGCCTTGCGTGGGAGCCGGCGCTGCCGCCGGCGGAGTGGCAACCACAGCGGCCGACGGCGCAGAAGAAACCGCCGCGCCGCACTTGTTGCAAAATTTGGTCCCCGGATCAAGACTGGCGCCACAGGAATTGCAGAATGCCATAAGTCACCTCACCAAGTTGCACAAGATCAGATCGCACAAGATCAGATTGCCAGGATCAAATTGACAGGATCAGTTCGAGTCCCGCACAGGATGGGCGCGAGTATACCGCAGACTCGCCTGGAATGGGCGGCCTAATCCTGCGCCTTATCCTGCGCTCTATCCTGCACTCTGCAACCTACTACTAACTCCAGGCCCGGGTACCGAAGTCGGCCATGGAAAGAACGAGCAGGAGCATAAGAAAGAAGAGGGCGGAAATTACGACTACTTTGATCATCTTGTCGCTGGCTCCCTTGACGTGCATGAAAAACAGAGCCACCAGCGTGGCTTTAACGGTAGCGATGATGAGGGCAACCGCGGCGTTGAAGGGGCCGAGATCGAGGAAAGCGACCCGATACGTAACGTAGGTGGCAACCAGGAGCGTAGCCCAGATCGCGACGTAGGTTTTTAAGGGCGACGAGGTTGAGTGTGCGGACATGCTTGCCTCACTTGTGTTTGTCGATCAGGTAAAGCAAAGGAAACAGGTAAATCCAGACAATATCGACGAAATGCCAGTACAGGCCGCCTATTTCGACGGGCGTGTTGTATTCAGGCGTCAGGCGTCTCTTCCAGGCCAAGGTCAGAAGCCACACAAAGATCCCGATGCCGATGATCATGTGCACGGCGTGCAGTCCGGTCATGATGAAATAAAGGGCGAAATAAATCTGCGCGTGGTTTGGATTGGCGAACTGACCGGGATGTCCGGGGATGGGCTCATTATCGAAGCTGAAGGAAGGACCCGGCACGTGGTGTTCTACAAACTTGTCGTGGTATTCGACGCCCTTGATGCCGAGGAAAGCGCAGCCGAGAATCAATGTGAGGATGAGGCTGGTGATCAGAAGCGTGCGGCGGGCGGTCTGCGCGGCCCAGACAGCGAGCACGACGGTCAAGCTGCTGCAGATAAGGACGCCGGTATTGGTGGCTCCGAGCGCGGTGTTGAGGGTTGAGCTGGCGGCGGCGAAGTCGCCGAAATACTTGAGACGATAAATCAGATAGGCGCAGAACATGCCACCGAAAAACATGAGTTCGGTCGCCAGAAAAACCCACATACCCAGGCTGGCCGCGTCGCGCTGCTGCTCCGGCTCGGCGAAGTGATGCAGCAGGGCCGGGTTGTGGCCTTCCGCGTGGGCTTCAGCGTGGACAGCGGCTGCGGCTTGATCAGGCACCTGAACCCTCCTGTTCCGGGAAGGGGCCTAACTCTTCGTAGTTGTAAGCCTCCCAGGTCACGACCGGCGTCTCGTCGAAATTAAACGTGGTTGGTGGAGACTGAGTCTGCCATTCCAGGCCGGCGGCGTTCCAGGGATTGTCGGGCGCGGGCTTTCCGTAACGCATCGACCAGAGAAAGTAGACCATGGGAAGAAGATAACCGATGCCGAGAACCGTCGCGCCTGCGGTGGAAAGCACATTCAACACCTGGAACTCACCGGGATACTGGTAGTAGCGGCGGGGCATGCCGAGATAGCCGAGGATGAACTGCGGGAAGAAAGTGAGATTGAAGCCGATGAACACGATCAGCGCCGCGAGTTTGGCCCAGCCTTCAGGATAGAGGCGTCCGGAAATCTTCGGCCACCAGAAATGCATGCCGCCGAGATAGCCCATGACGGCGCCCCCGACCATGATGTAGTGGAAATGGGCGACCACGAAATAAGTGTCGGTGACGTGCGGATCAACTCCCAGGCAGGCGAGGAACAGGCCGGTGAGGCCGCCGATGGTGAAGAGCCCGAGAAAACCGAAAGCGTAGAGCATGGGCGCGTCGTAGTGGATGGATCCCTTGTACATGGTCGCGGTCCAGTTAAAAACTTTCACCGCGGAAGGAACTCCGACCGCATAGCTCAAGAGAGAAAATACCAGAGCGGCATAGACGGAAATTCCGGCCACAAACATGTGGTGCGCCCATACCAGAAAGCCGAGGACGGCAATCCCGATCGAAGACAGTGCTACGAACTTGTAGCCGAAGATGCGCTTGCGCGTGTAGCAGGCGATGATCTCGGTGACCACTCCCATCGAGGGCAGAATCATGATGTAGACGGCAGGATGGGAATAGAACCAGAACAGATGCTGAAACAGAAGAGGATCGCCGCCGAGCTTCGGATCGAAAATTCCGAGATGAAGCAGGCGCTCGGCCGCCACCAGAAGAATGGTGATGGCAATCACGGGCGTGCCGAGCAACTGCACGATGCTCGTGGCATAGTGGGCCCAGATGAACAGCGGCAGGCGCGACCAGGTCATCCCGGGTGCGCGCATGCGGTGGATGGTCACAACAAAATTCAGTCCGGTAAGGATGGAGGAAAAGCCGGCGATAAAAATTGCGATGCCTGCTTCGACGATTTTCGTATTGGTGTAAGCCGTGCTGAACGGCGTGTAGAACGTCCAGCCCGTGTCGACGCCGCCGGTCAGCATGCAGTGCAGCATGATCGCGCCGCCAATGATGTAGAGATACCAGCTGAGGAGATTCACGCGGGGGAAGGCTAGATCTTTGGCGCCGATCATCAGCGGCACCAGAAAATTTCCTAACACAGCCGGGATCGATGGAATCAGAAAGAAAAATACCATCACCATGCCGTGCATGGTGAAGAGCTTGTTGTAAGTATCGGCCTGCACCAGGTCGCCAACCGGAGTGAGTAATTCGAGCCGGATGAGGAGCGCGAAGAAGCCGCCGATGAAAAAGAAAAAAGTGATGGACGCGAGATACAGCAGCGCGATGCGCTTGTGGTCCGTGGTGAACAGCCACGAGAGAGCGCCGTAGTGCTTGTTCAGGTAATTCTCGCGTTCAACGGGTTGAGCAACCGCGGTAGCCATCTTATTCCACCTGACTCTTTGCTTTGGTCTCGGGAGTTGCAGTGCTGGCGCTGGTTCCGGCTGGCGCTTTTGTGGTCGACAGCGACTTGACGTACGCCACCAGCGCGTTCACCTGCTCCTCGCTGACCAGGCCCTGAAATGTTGGCATGATCGGCTGGAATCCTTTCACTCTTTTCGCGCCGGGATCGAGGATGCACTCACGGATGTAGTTCTCGTCCGCGATCTGGGTCCGTCCGTCTGCCAAAGCCACGGGGTTGCCGAATACTCCCTGCAAGTTGGGGCCGCGCCCTTGCGTATCAGAACGATGGCAGGTGGAACAGCCGAGCTCGGCGAAAATTTTCTCTCCGGTCACAGAGAGCGGTCCGGCGGGACCGCCGCTCATCCAGGCTTCATATTGCGCGGGCTCCATGACCACGATGGAACCGATCATGCCCGAGTGCTGCGTGCCGCAATATTCAGCGCAGAACAAATGATAAGTTCCAGGCTTAGTAGCGCGGAACCAGGCCACCGTATAGCGGCCGGGCAGCACATCCTGCTTCATGCGAAAAACCGGAACGTAGAAACTGTGAATCACGTCCTGCGACGTCATGATCAGCTTCACGTCGCGACCCACGGGCACGTGGAGTTCGTTAATCTCGCGCTGGCCCTCGGCGTGTTCCAGCTTCCACATCCATTGTTTCGCAACCACGTAAACTTCCGTGGCGTCGCGTGGAGGCGTGCGCTGTTTGAAAAAAACCAGCGCTCCCCATGCGAAGAACACCATGAAAACGCAGAGCGGAATAATCGACCAGGTCAGCTCCAGCGGCGTCGACCCATCGATCTGTTCAGCTGGGACACCGGCGCGGCTGCGGTAACGGGCGGCAAAATACAGCAGGCAGGTGAATACCAGGAGCGCGACCATCCCGCACACTACCAGCAGGAAGATGTAGATCGCGTCGACCTGGCCCGCCATGGACGAGGCCCGCTCCGGCCACAATGGAAGATTATCGAACATGTCTCCTTAAAACCTTTTAGCTAAACCATTACCCTGCTATGCCTTACCTAAATGCGCAGCGCCCGCTCGTCTTGCCGCGCTCGCCGGCCCCATGCGGAACAGAATCAAAAGCATTGCACCTAAAATTAAAATCGTGATCCCCGCTCCCAGTTGCAAAATGTTGGTCACGATCGCGCCATATTTTCCGGTTGCCGGATCGTAGTGATAGCAGTAAAGCAGAATCGCGTCGACCGGATTGCCGATTTTGTTGTGCGAAGCTTCGACCAATCCCAGGCGCAAATCCTTCGGCGGAAAATCCACGCCGTAGAAGTAGCGAGAAATCTTTCCCTGCGGCGTCAGCACCATGATCGCCGTGGCGTGCGCGTACTGGTTGATTTTTGGATCGTATTGATACTGAAAGCCCACGGCCTTGGTCAGCGCGTTGATCGCGTCCGGTTGCCCAGTCAGGAAATGCCAACCCTGCTGCGCCCCGGGACGTCCGTAGCGCTGGATGTAGTCTTTCTTCTTGGCTGCGGCGAGCTCGGGCGTGTCCTTCGGGTCAAAGCTGACGGTGACGACGTCATACTCTTCGCCCATGTTGAAGTTCACCATCTTCATCGCGCCTGTGAGTCCAAGCAGGACTTCGCCGCACAACATGGTGCAGTTGTAATACGCAAGGTCGAGAATGATCGGCTTGCGGCCGAAATAGTCGCCGAGCTTCACGGTTTTTCCGGTTTCGTCGCGGAACGTGAGATCAGGCGGGACCTGCGCATCGAGATGCAGTTCGATGCCAACGTTCTCCAGCTTCGGTGGACGCACGTTGGCCGGCGGCGACATGATTCCCTTCGACATCATCTGGCCGAAGGCGGACGAGGCAAGTAGCGCGGACGCAAGGGTGATGCGGCCGAATCGCGCCAGAACCGGATTGCCACTGCGCAGACGATTCACTTCGAACTTCCCTTCTTCGCCTTCGCTTTCGGCGGAACTGCATCGTGCGTTTCGGCCTTTGGCGCGGCAGCCTGCGAGCGCACGGACAGGCCGCGCTGCACAATCAGATCCATGGCACGATCGATCGGGATTCGCACCGTGACGTGGTTGTCGTCGACGTAGCCGTAGCTGCTGAGTTTCTCTTCTTCCGCGATGCGGTCGTCGTTTAACTCGGTGCGCTCGTCGATCTCCAATCGTGGCGCCGGGAAATTATCTTTCAAGTAATCTTTGTAGCCTTCGGCCAAGTTGCGCGTATCCTTGGGAACATTCGTCGCCAACGGACTCACCTGGGGCTGCTCTTTTCCCGCTCGCTCGTCGAGGAATTTGTAGAGGCCGACCACCACCAGCAAGGAAAGTAAGCCGAGCACCCCGACGCCGGCAATAAAATAGAGCACTCCCGACGCGCTGAGGTCTTCGCGCTCGAAGCTGCCGTGTCCGTACGGATTGTTACTCGGCTTGGTGTCGGTGCTCATACTTCGTAGCTCGTCTAACCTCGTGTTCTCTGGCTCAGACTGCTCCGCTCATCCTTGCTCCACTCATCCTTGATGCGCAGGCTCCAATACTTCTCCCGCCGACGGATCGTAGGCCGGAAGCAGAGGCAGCGCGCCCAGGTTATAAAAAAAGTAAGACAACCAGAAACCACCGATGGCAATCGGCACAACGATATCCGCCATGGTCACAGTCAAAGTCTTGGAAAAATTTGGTTCGATGATCCAGAACAAGTCGACGTAACGCATCAGCAGCATCCAGACCGCGAGCCATACCAGTCGGCGAATATTCCGCTTGAAGGGCCGCGACAGAAGAATCACAAACGGGACGGCGAAGCCAAATAGAACCAGAATGAACCCGATCAATGCCCAGCCGCCGTGCAGCCGCGTCATATAAAACGTGATTTCGGTGGGCAGGTTGCCGGCCCAGATAATGAGCCACTGCGAAAAGTTGAAGTAGGCCCACATCATGAGAAACGCCAGCATCCACTTGCCGTGATCGTGGACAAAATCGGGCTTCAACATCTCCGACATGGGCTTGTAGTTGAAGAGGATGCGCTCGACCACTACCGCGAAACACATGGCGGAAAGAACTTCGCCGATAAGGATGACGAGGCCGAAGATGGTTGAGATCCAACTGGGGTCGAGCGACATGACCCAGTCGATGGCGGCAAAGGAAATCGTGAATCCGTAAAGAATGAGGCCCGGTCCGGCAATGGCTTTGAACCGGCTCGTGTGGTCAGGAGAGCCGGGGTGGTCGGTTTCCTTGGACCACTTTGACAGCAGGAAGGAGAGCAGGTTCCAGATGGCGAAATAAAAGATGGCGCGGTAGATGAAGCCGCTGGTTGTGAGATAGGTCTTGGTGATGTCTTCCAGATGCTCGCGCAGATGCTTGTCGGCGATTTGATCGAGGGGCTGCGCCCAGATATAGAGCTTGTGAATTCCCAGGATGACGGGAATGAACAGCACTGCCAGCAGCGGTGCCGTACGCATGGCCGCACCGAGGATGCGGCGAATCACCATGCCCCAGCCGCCGCCGGTGAGGTGACGAATCATCAGAATCGCCATCGATCCCAGCGCCACACCCAGCCACAACATGAAGCCCAGCAGGTACGCGCGATAGAACTGCTGCGGCTGGATGAAAGCCAGGATCACAGCGATCACTCCGAAGACGACGCCGACGAGCAGCGACCGCTGCGATATGGTCTTCGCCACCGGTGGGGTCGTCAGGTCGAGATGGGTTGCAGTCGCCGCGCTCATTTCGCTTCTTCCTTCTCTGGCTTTTCCTTCGGCTCTTCTTGCTCTTCGGAGGTCGAATGGGTTGCGGGTGCGAGTACGGGGAGTGTTGCTCCGTTTCCCGGCTCGGCGAACTTCGGCGGCACGGATGGGACGCTTTGCCCGGCAGGAACGTCAGCCATAGTCGCGTTCTGGCTCAACTGCAGAGCCCGAACGTAGGCCACGATGTTCCAGCGGTCGCGCGCCGGAATCTGCGAGGCATAATCAGGCATGGTGCCGAAGCCCTCGGTAATCACGTCGTAAAAATATCCCGCGGGGGCTTTCTGCAAACGCGGGATGTGAAACGAGGGCGGCGTGCGCGCGAATCCGCGCGACGGAACGAAGCCGTTGCCGTCGCCCACGCGTGAGTGGCAGGGTGCGCAGAAAATGTTGTAACGCTCGCGGCCTCGGTCGAGAACTTCCCTGGTCACGGGAAAAGGCAGATAGTCGCCGGGACTGTTGCCACTTTTTCCGGTATAGAAATAGGCGTCTTCGTGCAACTGTCCGCGCGCCACCGTGCCTTCGACCGGAGGGCGAGCCGAACGCTGGTCGGGAAAGAAGTCGCTCTTCGCCAGAGGATTCACGCGCGGCTGCACTTGCATGTCGAGGCGGCAGGCCGCGAGCAACGCAGTGCCAGTAAGCGCGATAACAACGACTGATTGGCGGAGGTGCCGCATTTTAGCTGGGCACCTCCGAAATCGAGCGTGGCTGCAGACCCTCAAGAAACTTGCGCGTGGCCGACGGGTTGTACTTCTTGTCCGAGGAAAACACGATCAGAAAGAAGCGATCCCTTGACGCCAAAGCAAAGCGCGGTACGTTGAACACCGGATGATAGGGCATGGGCAAGCCGTTCAACGCCAGCATGCCGAACACTGCGGAGATTCCGGCGAACAGAATCGTCATCTCGAAAGTGATGACGATGAACGCAGGCCACGAGTGGTAGGGCTTGCCGCCTACGTTGATCGGATAGTCGACGGCTGACATCCAGTACTGCATCAGATACCCGGTCAGGCCGCCGACGATGCCGCCGATGAGTACGACCAGAGGCACTTCATCGTGATGGAATCCGATTTCTTCAGCCAGGCCCTCGATCGGGAACGGACTGTAGGCATCGATCTTCTGGTAGCCGGCCTCGTGCGTGTACTTGGCGGCGTCGATGAGCGCCTGCGCGGAATCGAATTCCGCCATCATGCCGTAGATGGGATCGCGCTTCATATTATGAACCTCGACACCACGCACCCCGACACCGCGCCCGGCATCATTCCTTCACCTCTGCCTCGGGCAGCAGCGTGCGCATTTCAAAGATCGAAATCGCCGGCAGGATCCGCAGGAACAGGAACATGGCGGCCAGGAACATGCCGATGGTGCCGATGTAGGTCATCCAGTCCCAGCGGGTGGGGTAATACATACCCCAGGAAGAAGTCAGGAAATCGCGACTCAGGCTGACGACCACGATAATGAAGCGTTCCAGCCACATGCCAACAAGAATGACGCCGGAGATGATGAACAGAGCGACCGGACTGGTGCGCAGCTTGCGAATCCACAACGTCTGCGGAATAAAGATGTTGCAGGCCAGCAGCAAATAGTAGGGACTGGCATATGGACCGTGGAGGCGGTTCCATAGCGTGAAGGCGTCATAGCGATCGCCGCTGTACCAGCCCATGAACGCCTCAATACCGTAGCCATACGCGACGATGAGTCCGGTCGCGAGCATTACCTTCGCGGAATTCTGCAGATGGCGTTCGGTGATGAAATCTTCCAGGCCATAAATCTTGCGGATGGGGATAGCCAGCATCAGCACCATGGCAAAGCCGGAATAAATCGCACCCGCAACAAAGTAAGGCGGAAAAATCGTGGTATGCCATCCCGGAACGATGCCCACGGCGAAATCGAAACTCACCACGGTATGCACGGAGAGCACGAGCGGCGTGGCCAGTCCAGCGAGCAACAAGTATGCGGTTTCGTATCGATGCCAGTGCCGTGCCGATCCCCGCCAGCCCAGGGAGAGCATGCCGTAGACAATTTTCAACGCTTTGTTGTCGGTGCGGTCGCGCAGCGTCGCCAGGTCGGGGATCAGGCCCATAAACCAGAAGAGGGCTGAAATCGTCGCGTACGTCGAAACCGCAAACACGTCCCAAATCAGCGGGCTCCGAAATTGCGGCCACACGCCCATGGTGTTGGGAATCGGAAACAGCCAGTAAGCCAGCCACGGACGCCCGACGTGAATGGCGGGGAAAATTCCCGCGCTGGCAACAGCAAATAAAGTCATCGCCTCCGCGAAGCGGTTGATGGAGTTGCGCCACGATTGCCGCAGAAGAAGAAGAATTGCCGAAATCAGCGTGCCGGCGTGCCCAATACCAATCCACCATACGAAATTGACGATGGCGAAACCCCAGCCGATCGGGATGGTCACGCCCCAGATTCCGACGCCTTTGAGAAACAGGTAGCCGATGGCGAACAGCATCATCATGGTCATCAGAAACGCGATGCCGAAGCCGATGAACCATCCGTTTGAGGCCGGACGAGTCAGCACGATCGCGCTGATCTTTTCCGTGACCGTGCCGAAGGTGTAGCCCGGTTCGATGACCGGGGCACTGCCGGCGTTCGTCGTTTTGTATTGCTCGTCCATGCTTTCTCTTGAGCTCTTAGCTTTTAGCCCTTAGCTCTTAGCTTTTGGCTTCCAACTCCGGATTCGGATTTCTAACTTCCGCCAGATACGTAGTCCGCGGTCGCGTGTTCAATTCGCCCAGGAGAGTGTAATTACGCGACTGCGCTTTCAATTTTGAAACTTTGCTCTTCGGGTCGTTGATGTTGCCGAAAATGATCGCTCCCGCCGGACACGACTGCTGGCAGGCGGTTTGCAATTCATCGCCGATCAGAATTTTCTTTTCTTCACGCACTGAAGCTGTTTCCACGTCAATGCGACGCTCGTTGATGCGCTGCACGCAGTAGGTGCATTTCTCCATCACGCCGCGGCTGCGCACGCTGACGTCGGGATTGCGCATCATCTTGTACTGCGGCGTGTCCCAGTCCTGGAACAGCAGAAAATTAAACCGCCTCACCTTATACGGACAGTTGTTCGAACAATAGCGCGTGCCCACGCAGCGGTTGTAGGTCATGTCATTCAGGCCTTCAGTCGAGTGGACGGTGGCGCCCACCGGGCAAACCACTTCGCAAGGCGCGTTCTCGCACTGCATGCACGGCACGGGCTGGAAAAACGCCTTGGGATTGTCGCGGTCACCCTGGTAATACGCGTCAACGCGAATCCAGTGCATGTGGCGGCCGATCACGACCTGCTCTTTGCCGACGACGGCAATGTTGTTCTCCGACTGGCACGCCAGCATGCAGTTGTTGCAGCCCACGCAGGAGTTCAGATCGATCGCCATGCCCCACGCGTAATCTTCGGACTTATACGGATAAGGCTCGTAGAGCGAGAGTGCGTAGGGCGTTTCTTCTTCTTTCGCGAAGTTGGGCTCCTTGCGATATTCCTCAAGCGTAGTTTCTCGGACAAGTGGGCGATGGCCGCCGTCGGGCGTGTCCATGCTCTGCATGCCCTGAGTGGAGGCGAGCTTGTAAGTTTCTCCGGTCTTACGGATGTGCACGTCCGTGGCGATCCACGGCGCAGCGCTGGTGCGCAACGCGTAAGCGTCGAAGCCCTGCGCAGTTCCGACCCGCCCGGCGCGCTTACGTCCATAGCCGAGAAAGATGGTGACGGACTTGTCAGGATGCCCAGCCTGAATCCAAACGGGACCCTGAACTTTCTTGCCGTCGAGTTCGAGCTCAACCACGTCTTCCGTCGCGATGCTGAGACGCTCCGCCATCTTGGGACCGATGAGCACCGCGTTGTCCCAGGTGAGCTTGGTCATCGGCTTGGGCAGTTCCTGCAGCCAGCCGTTGTTCGAGAATTGTCCGTCATAGATGGTTGGGTCGCGGCGGATATTGAGCTCGTTCGCATTGGGATCGGCGGGCTTCATTTCGGAAGGGGCAGTCGCTGATTTCGCGCTTAGAGACTTCGGAGTGAACGTTGTCCCCTCGATCCATCCGTCATGAAGCGACTTGCGCCAGAACTGTTCGAAATCGGCGCCCGTGCGCTGTTTTTGCCAGTACGCGCGAACGAGATCGTAACCGGTCGCATCAGCTTGACCAGAAAGCAGCGCGACAAATTCGAGCGCACTCTTGCCGTTGTACAGCGGAGCGATCAACGGCTGGATGATGCTGACCGTCCCGTCATAGGCGCGGGCGTCGCCCCAGGCTTCGAGCTCGTGCGCTTGATTGACGTGCCACTGGCAAAGGTCAGCAGTCTCGTTCTGATAGAGCCCCTGATGCACTCGCAGGGGAATCTTGCTGTTCGTCAAAGCGTCGGCGAAGTTGAGATCGGCTGGAGCATCGTAGGCTGGATTGCCACCGAGGATCACGAGGAGATCAACTTTTCCGCCGCGCATGTCGGCGACGAGGTCTTTCAGCGAATCGATCTGATTCACCGGATTGGTATCGACTGGGTCGGTATAGAAAACGGTTTTGCCGACATTGCCGAGAGCGTCATTGATCTTGTGCACGATCGCGTGGACTGCGGGCGGCAGATGGTCGCCAGCGACTACAACGGACGATCCTAGGTCCCGGCTCAACGCGCTCAGAAACTGTTCCTCGTGAGCATCCAACACGGCGGGGTTGCTAGAGAACCTGTGCACTGAACCCGCCATCACGAGTGCAAAGTTCTCAATCCGACTTGCCGGCACTGGCAGCCGATGATCCGCTTTCGCTCCCGTCGACGTCGGAGTGCTCTCGATCACATACAGCCGGTTCATCTTCCCATCGTCTGGATTGCGCCGCTTCGCGAAATCGCGGATGTAGCGCGTGTTGCCAGGGAATCCCGCGTAAAGAAAATCAGCGTCGAGCGAGACGATCACGTCCGCCTTCGACAAATCGTACCGTGTCTCAACCGGCTGGCCGAACGCCAGCTTCGCACCCTCGAGAACGTTGTCGCGATTGACCGGCTCATACACGTGCCACTTGGCCTGCGGATAAATTTTCAAAAAGCCGCGCAACTGATCCGCCAGCGTGGGCGAAGAAATAGTCGGCGTCAGAATACGAATGCCCGCTCCCTGCAATGTTTTCTGCACGCTCAGCGGTCCGCGAATCGCGCCCAGAAATGCCTGCCACGAGCGCAAATCGCCCATCGAGACCACTGTCTGCGAGCGGTCGGGATCGTACAGGCCAAGAATCGAGGCCTGCGCGAAAATGTCCGTCCCTCCGAGGCTTGCGGGATGCTGGTCGTTGCCCTCAACCTTCGTCGGACGCCCGAGATGGCTTTCCACCAGCAGCGGGCTGGCGTATCCGCCGAGCGTACACGCCGTCGCGTAAAACATGGGACGGCCCGGAATCATTTCCTCGGGCTGCCGCACATAAGGGACGATCGGTTCAAGCGGCAGCCGCACGCAGCCGGTCATGCCCGCCAGTCCCAGCGACGCGCCCATCACCTTGAGAAAGCCGCGCCGCGAAACCGAATCCACCCACTCGGACGCCCCCTTAGGAAATTCGCGATGCAGTGCATCCTGGAAATCGTCACTACCCGCGAGCTCTTCCAGACTGCGCCAGTATTCGGGCCCAGTTTTCTCAGCGGCATCATGCGCCGTCGCGTGGTCAATCCGCGCGCGCACAGATTCCAGATCCAGCTTGCCCTTCTTGCCCGGACAAACGTCTTCGCGCCTCGCGCCCTGCCGCTCCGAATTATTCAGCTCGTCCATCGTCATCGCCACGACCTGCAAGAAACAAACCCGGGTGCCCCATCTCGCGCGCTCTTTGCGCGAGAAGTGGGGCTTTCGTCGATCACCGCACACCTATCTATGGCACGTGCTGCAACTCGTAATATCTTTCACGCTACGCACGTTGTATTTCTTCAGCAACGCCGCACCCAAATCGTCCTGATCCGCGTAACTCTGCCCATCCACCGCCACCGGATGCGCGCTGGTCGGCGGCAAATACCGCATATTGAAAACCTGATCCCGTGGCCGCAGATGTTTTTCCGGCGCGCGATGGCAGCTCAGACACCACTCCATCTGCAGTGATTCCTGCTGGTACATCAGCGGCATTTTATCCACTGGCCCGTGGCAGGTGTTGCATCCCACGCCCTTGCTGACATGAATGCTGTGATTGAAAAAAACGAAATCAGGAAGCTGGTTCACCCGCGTCCACTGCAGCGATTCGCCGCTCTTGTAGCTGGCTCGCACCGGCTCCAGCAGCTTGGCGTTGGTCCATATCTGCGAATGGCAATTCATGCACGTCTTGGTAGGTGGGATGCCCGCGAAGCTCGACGTCTCCACCGAAGTGTGGCAATAGCGGCAATCGATGCCCAGTCCGCTGACGTGGTGCTGATGGCTGAACGGCACCGGCTGCGGCTTGCGCACGCCCGCGTAGGTTACGTAGGGAGAGCGCTGCACCTCCATCCCCATCCAACTCAGGGCCGCAACCACAAACACCGCGCCAAAGATGGTGACGCGGGACATCGTGTTCGTGCTGCGATGAAAAATCTGCGGCATGTTCTATGAAAGCTGGCTGACGAGACCCCGACGGGCTGCCCTGGGTTCGGCCCCGGTTACGTATAGCTGTTGGCTAGTGATTCCGGAATCCCACAGAATTCCGGCGATGTGCATGGGAAACACGGAATTATAAATACTTCGTGTAATTTTGTCGCGGAGTTTTCAAATTTTTCGCGAAGCGGAAAATCCCGCGCCGAACCCGGCGCCGTCGTTCTGGTGGGTGCCCCATTTCTCGCGCGTTCTTTGCGCGAGAAGTGGGGCTTTTCGGAGGTTTGTCGAGCACCCGGCCGTCTAATGAAGATTCATCACCAGAAGTTTAGGCTCCGTCATTTCTTCAATCGCGTAACGCAGCCCTTCGCGACCGAGTCCAGAATCCTTTACGCCCCCGTAGGGCATATGGTCGATGCGGAACGAAGGCACGTCTCCCGCGATCAAGCCCCCAACTTCCAATTCCTCGTAGGCCTGAAACAGCAGCTTCGCATCGCGCGTGAACAAGCCAGCCTGCAGGCCGAAAGAAGAGTGATTCACCTGCCGCAGCGCATCGTCGAAAGTTTTGTAAGGCTCGATGGTCACCACCGGACCGAAAACTTCCTGGCAATTCACCTTCATGTCAGGCCGCGTTCCCGTAAGCACCGTGGGCTCAACCACCAGCCCCTTGCGTCCGCCGCCGCACAACAGGCGCGCGCCGGAGCGGACGGCCTCTTCAATCCACGCCGTAGTGCGCACCGCGTCCGATTCGCGGATCACAGGTCCCACGTCGGTCGATTCGTCAAGCGGATCTCCGGATTTTAACTTTTTCACGCCCTCGACGAGCAGATCGGTGAACTTGCCGTAGACGGAGTGCTCCACCAGAATCCGCTGCACCGAAATGCAGGTCTGCCCCGCGTAGCCAAATCCGCCAGCGACGCAACGATCTGCGGCGTAAGAAAGATCCGCGTCGCTATGCACGATGACCGCAGCATTCCCGCCCAGTTCGAGAACCACTTTTTTCTTCCCGGCGCGGCGCTTGATGTCCCAACCCACGGGCACGCTGCCGGTAAAGCTGATGAGTTTGATGCGATCATCGGTGACCAGCAGACCAGCATCGTCGTTGGAAAGTGGCAACACATTGAACCCGCCGTCAGGCCAGCCCGCCTGCTGCACACACTCGGCCAAAAGCAGCGAGCAGAGCGGAGTCTGCGGCGCCGGCTTCAGCACCATCGAGCATCCCGCCGCGATCGCAGGCGCAACTTTGTGCGCCACTAGGTTGAGCGGAAAATTAAACGGCGTGATGCCCGCCACCGGTCCCAGCGGAAATCGGCGCACAATGCCCCAGCGTCCAGCGGTAAATTCCTGCCAATCGAGCGGCAAGAATTCGCCATAAATGCGCGTGCTCTCTTCGGCGCCCACATTGAAAGTAAAAATAGAACGCTCCACTTCCTGGCGCGCGGCCTTGATCGGCTTCCCGGCCTCGAGTGCCAGAGTGCGGGAAAATTCTTCCTTACGTTCGGCAATCCCTGCGGAAATCTGCCGCAACACGCGCTGCCGCTCAAACGCGGGCAGGCGCCTGGTAGTTCCAAAAGCCTTGACCGCCGCCGCAATCGCAGCGTCGGCATGTTCGCGCCGCCCCTGCACCACCCGCGCGATCACGCTGCCATCGTAAGGCGCGCGCACTTCGACGATGTCGCCATCTTCCACCCACTTGCCGTCCAAATAAAATCCGTGCGTCGCCACCGGCGCGATCGTCAGCTCTGCCATGATGTTGAACTCCTCGAAGATTATAGGACTCTCCGCAAGCCCAACGCAGAACGGCCGACGTGCGGAGCACAAATCCCAAAGAGATGTCATCCCGAACGGGGCCGAAGGCCCGGTGAGGGACCTTACGAAGCGAATGCAGTGGCATCAGCGCCGTGGGGGTGCCGTCACCGGACGCGTGTAGCTTTCCCTCTACACCGCTTCCTCTACAATGGATCCCCCCAAGCATGCCCATCCCTCAAACCATTTTCGAACTCGCGCCGCTCTTGCGCCAAAAGAAAATCTCTCCCGTAGAACTCACCCAGGAGTGTCTGGCGCGCATCGAAAAGCAGAATCCCTCCCTGAATGCCTTTATCACCGTAACCGCCGATTCCGCCCTCGCAGCCGCCCGCGCAGCCGAAGCAGAAATCACCCGCGGAGACTGGCGCGGCCCGCTCCACGGAATTCCCATTGCCCTGAAAGACCTGATTGACACAGCAGCCATACGCACCACGGCCGGAAGTGAACGCCACAAAGACCGCGTCCCAACCGAAGATGCTGAGGTCGTCCGTCGCCTGAAGCAGGCAGGTGCCGTGATCGTCGGCAAGAATAATCTGCACGAATTCGCCTACGGCGGCAGTTCCCTGGTCAGCTATTTCGGCGATGTCCACAATCCCCGCGACCCGGCGCGCATTGCCGGAGGCTCTTCCGGCGGATCAGCCGCCACCGTCGCCGCCGGACTCTGCTTCGCCGCCATCGGAACCGACACCGCCGGCTCCATCCGCGAGCCAGCGTCCCTGTGCGGCTGTGTCGGCCTCAAGCCGAGTTACGGCCGCGTTTCCAGCCGCGGAGTGATTCCTCTCGCCCTCTCGCTCGATCACGTCGGCCCCTTCGCCACCACCGTGGCCGACGCCGCCCTCGTGCTGCAGGCAATCGCCGGCTACGATGCCGCCGACATCACAACTCCAAACGTTCCCGTGGCGGATTATATCTCTCCGCTGCGCGAAGGCGCGAAGTCTCTGCGCGTAGGTGTGCCCCGGAACTTTTTCTATGAAGACCTCGACGCCGAAGTCGCCGCTGCCGTCGAGCAAGCACTGGCGGTAATCAAAACGCTGGTCGCCGAAGTAAGAGAAGTTAAACTCGATGTGCCCACCGACCGCACCCTGCAATTGGCGGAGTCCTTCGCCTACCACAAACAAAATGCCACCGAAATGCCAGAACTATATCAGCCCGAAACATTGCGCCGCATTCTGGCCGGAGCGGAAATCTCCGCCGCAGATTACATCCAGCGCCGCCGCGATCTGGAGCAAGCTCGCCGCAGCATCACCGACACCTTCGCAAATATCGATGTGCTCATCACGCCGACCACCCCCACTCCCGCGCCGCTAATCGCCGATCTCAAAGCAACTCCCGACAACCTGCGTCCCGCCGAACTCAAACTCCTTCGCAACACGCGCCCCTTCAACGTCTGGGGATTGCCCGCCATCTCGCTCCCCTGCGGATTCACGAAGAACGGCCTGCCGATCGGCCTGCAGATCGCCGGCCTACACTGGCGCGAAGACTTGGTGCTGCGCCTAGCGCACGCGTATGAGCAGGCAACTACATGGCATGAGGCGCTAGCGCCAGGCAGTGGTTTGGAAAACGATCTAGCAATCAGGCCAATACAGTTCGGCGACCTTCGACGGCCAGCTTGTGAAACCGTCCGGCTGCGCCCATCAACTATTCTCCGACGCTGGAACAACCGCATCTCTCGGCGTAAAGTGTAGCAGCAACCCAACCGACCCACGACATGCAGGTTGGCAACGATTCTTCCGATTTCTGCATATGCCTGAAGAGAAAGAGAAAAAGAGGCCCACAGAAGATACCGCAACCGCGGGGCGGTTCGTTGTGTTGGCGTTAGCGTTTCTAGGCTACTGTGCATGGCTTGTTGCTGACGCGTCCGGCTGGATTCCGCATCGAGTCGATAGCGCGATCACCGCTCAGGAAAACTGGTTTGTAGGTGAGACGAAGGAGTGCATCTCCGACCCGCTTGACGAACAAACAGCCAAAGCCGTGAACAAGTCGGTCGGCAGTGTGGTGGAACACATCAATTGTGATGATGGCCCAGAGCATAAAGTGCGAATCATGTTCTGGGGTCAAAAGAAACAGAAAGATATTGCGTGGGCCACGTGGAGTTGCACGCGGGAGTCATCCTCGTTCACGTGTAAGCAAACCGGAACTGCTAAGAAACAATAGAAGCCAAGCCACCGCGGCAGCGGGTTCGCAGCATTCAGACCCGCCACGGTTCAGGCGTACCATGGAATTAGTCGTTCAGGGAGCTCACACAAATGGCTATTCCATGCTGGTTTATTACCTCGTTTGGAGTGCTTGCGCTCATAAGTAGTAGCCTCCTTGGGTTTTTCTGCATAGAGGCGCATAACATCAAAGTTCCTGAAGGGTATCCTCGTGCCGCACGAAACCACCAGCGGTGGTTCAACTTTACTGGGTCGCTAGCCGGGTGGCTCGCACTATGGTGCCTCGTCCGTCGCGCGGCCGGCGTGTGGTGGCTCTCCTCCTCCTCAGGACAGGCATCTGTGTCAGACTTCGCGCTTGGCCTCGTGGCCTTCGTTGGGGTGTCCGGGTCTCTCCCCTACGCAACGATGGGCGCCATTCATGCGCTACAGGCACTCGTCGGGGAGGCGCTGAAGCGTGCACTCGAACTCGTGACCGGCGCCAAGTGAGGCTTGCAGGCTGCTATCCGCGATCCGCCCTCAATCCACCGTCCGCACATCATCCGGCAGCGTCAACAAGAACGAACACTTCCCCGTAGTCGCCGAACACGACAACGTCCCGCGACGCAGAACCTTCACCGGCGTGTCGTCCGGAAACGTCAGATGGAAATCAGCCGTCCGCAGCGCCTCCGCAACCGGCTTCAGCTTTTCTTCCCCGCTCAGAAATTTAATGCTCTCTACTTTGGCGGCAGAGCCCGCTCCGCCGCTCAGCAGCACGAAAAATTCCGCGTTCCCCGTGATCTTCGCGACTTTGCCGAGATCGATGGTACGAAGACGCTCCAACTCTGCTTTGGAATTCGCCACCGCAGTATCCGCCTTCGCCCCTCCACCAGCCAGCGCAGAGAGCCGGTCGCGCGTTTCCGGCGTGGGCCGCAATCCATTCATAGAAAGCGCGTAAGTCTCCAGCGCCCGATTCTTGTTGCCCTTCTTTTCGTAGATCTGCCCCAGATGGTCGCCCACTTCGCCGTGGTGCCCCAACCCCCACGCCGCCGAAACATATTTCTCCGCCTTATCGAGATCGCCTTCCGCAAAGTGCACCCAGCCCAGCGTGTCCCAATAAGCAATCAGAGAAGACACCAGCGGCAACTCCTGCTGCGTGACGCGATCCAGCGAAATGTTGCGCAGCGCCGCCGCCGTAGCCGAAACCGCCGACTCCGCATACTGCTGCGCGCGATCCAGATGCGCCTTCTTCAGCGAGAGCTGGTACGCAATGTTGTTCCACACCAGCGGCGTCGCGGCCAGTTCCACAGCGTGGTCGAATGCCGCCAGAGCTTTATCATCCTGCCCAAGATTCAAATAAGCATCGCCCAGACTCACCTGCAACTCAGCGCTTCCCGGGTCGCTGTCGGGGATCAGCGACGCAGCCTTCTCCAGTTCCGGAACGGCTAAGTCATACTTGTGCCACTCCGAATACATGGCGCCGAGATTCGAATGCGCAAACTTATCCAGCGGATTGATTTCCAGCTGCTTGTGAAATGCCGTAACCGCATCGTCGTACTTACGATCCTGCCAGTAGACCCGCCCCAGATTGTTGTAGGCGTATTCGTCGTAAGGATTAATCTCAATCTGTTTCTGCAGCGCTGCGATCGCGGCATCATCCTGCCGCAAGCCCATGTACGACATGCCGAGCAGGTTCCACGCAATCTTGTTCTTGGGGTCAATCTCGGTGGCGCGCTTTAGGACTTCAATCGCCATCGTGAGGTCGCCGCTGCTCATCGCCGCACGGCCACTCTCGACGAGATCGTCCGCCTTCATGTCAGCCGGAGGCGTGGGCGTTCCCGCCACCGTGTTCTCGATCGATAGCTGCTGGCCGAGATCAGCATTCACCGCCCGCCGGAACGACGCATAGTCCGGAGCGCGCGACGCCGGAAGTTCACCCTGCCGCAGCGTAAGCTTCCTCCCCGCCGTAAACACGTTGCCCTTGAGCTGGTACGTCGCCTGATACTCCGCATAGTCGCGCTTCAACGAAAACGGCAGCGGCGCGCGAGCGGAATATTTTGCCGGCAGCTCCAGCCTGATCGTGTAGCTATATTCCGCCTTGGGCCCAAGCTTCAAAGGCTCCGCGTCTGAATCCGTATCGTCTTCGTCCACGTCCGGCAGCGCGAAACTCGAAAGCGGAAGAATCATTTCCGTTTTCTTCTTCGACCAATCCAGATAGTTCACCCGCGACACGTCGTAAGACAAAGTAAACGGCTCGCGCGTCGCCGCCGGATCGCTCACCTTCAGATTCGTAATGTCGCCGCCGATCCCGGCATTCACGTTCTCCACCACCCGCTGCCAGTTCGCTTCCGGGACGCGGCGGAACACCGACCGCAGCATCAACTCTTCATCGCCGCGAAACACGTAATGCACATGCGCTTCGAGCTTTCCGATCTGGTTGATCTTCCCGTCAATCTCCGAGACTTCGGTGTCCGGCATGGGAGTATCGGCCGGAGTTAGTTCCAGATGAGGCGCCACCGCCGAATGTGCGTCCACCGGCGGAATCACCAGCGCCTGCTTGTTGCGCAGCGAGAACGACAGCAGCCGGAAGGGTGCCACTTCCGCAGTGGTATCCATCCACACTTCTCCATCCACGCCTTTTTCCTCACCCGCGGGCATCATCGTGATGACGTGATCGAACTGCGAGGGCGAAGGCACATCCGGATCCAACTTGCGGCTGGAGTTGATCAGCACCGAATCGGCGTGCAAGCCTTCGGCTTCCAGCAACGACGCCAGCAGCGTGTGCTTGTCCTTGCAGTCTCCATACTGGTTATGCAGCACGTCGCCGGCGGAGTGCGGCTGGTAGCGCCCCACACCCAGCGACAAGCTCACATAACGAAAATTCTTAGCCACATAATCGTAAAGAGCTTCCGTCTTATCGAGATCGCTGGTCAAGCCTTTCGTAAGCTCTTCCGCCTTCGCCCGGACTTCCGGCGACGGAGTCCGCCGATCTTTTTCCAGGTCGGCGTACCAGCGCCCGATCTGCTCCCAGGTAGAGAACGTAGTCAACTGAATGTCGGGATGTTCGTCCTCCGGCTTCTTTCGCTTCTTCTTTTTGTCTTTCTCTTTGTCCTTGTCCTTGTCTTTATCGTCCTCGCGTACGAGGTGAGAGTTAGTCCAGTGGTAGACGCGGCGTCCGTTGGCGTCCGAAATCTTCGGATCCATCCCCGGCTTGCTCTTCAGTTCCAGCGGCCGTCCCGACGGCACATCCAAGTCGAGTTCTTCATCCAGAACGATGTCGTTCTTGTCGAATTCATACTCCGTCCAGAACTGCCCCGGAGCCAGCGCCGTGTGCACGGTCGTGACCAGGTCATACTCGAGCACTTCCCCCGGCCGCAATCCGGGAACAGTCACGTGCTTCTGCCGGTAATCGGTATAAACCGGCGCCTCATGTTCCACCGGCGCGCTCAAATCCTGGATGTCATCGCTCCCTGCCTTGACGACGCTGCCATCCTTCTTGATCACGCGGACGTAGCCAATCTCCATACTCTCGTTCGCCGAGTTGTAGCCCAGCTGCAGTTGACCCCACTGCTGCACCCCAGCCTCGCTCTGCACCCGGATCCGCGCAATCGATTCCTTGCGGCCCGTGCCGTCCTCCTCGAACCGGTAACGATTCTGCAGCTTCTCAATGACAAAAGCTTCCTGGTTGTAATCCTTCTTCGCCTCGGCGATGGTGGCCGTGTCCGAGTCACTCAGCTTCACGGGAACATTGCTGTCCGGAAGAATCGAAGACTTGTCCGAAGGTTTGGGAGCAGTCTGCCCCGCCGACTGGGAGGTCTGCCCCGTGGCCGCAGGTTGGCCGGATTGCTGTGACCCGGACTGCTGGGCCCCTGCGGTCGCGGCCAGAATGCAAGAAATGACGAAAGCGGTAAGACGAAGAAGATTACGCATAAGTGGCGACAAGCCCTTCGCCGTTTGTACCCCAAGCCGCCGCCCGGCGCAAGCGGAACTCCCCGCATAGCGACCCGAACAGCGCATGGACAAGAGCGAACGGACAACGCGCGCCGCGCACTGTGCTCCAGGCTGGGAGTAACCTTCCAGAGTAATCCTCAAGGTATTACTTGTAGGATGCAGCCTCGCTCCGCCGAGATGTCTCATTATGAGAATAAATAGCCCCTCCCAGGATGTGATTCCTCTAATATTTTTCCCCGCCGCCGCCCCAAAACGGGAGTAGAATCCCCCGCAGATAGTCTTGCCTCGCCATGAAGCGAGGCAGGCGTGACGCATAATGTTCTTGCGCCACGATTCTTCCGCTGGAGGTTTTTGCATGGAAGATCGGGCCCCTGTTGTCTCTTCGGCAGTTTCAAACCTTGACCAGTCGTCGACCTCTACCACCTCGATCCGCAGGCAGGAAGGCCGCGGCGCCTGGGTTCTGACGGCCTATGGCGTTTCCGGCCTGGCGCTGTTCGGGGTCATCGCTTACTTCTTCTCGGACTTCATCTCTCGTTAGTCCGGTCCGGCAGTCACGAACGAGCGTGCGCGCCCGCGGACACGGTTGAGGTGTAGGTTCCCAATCTATCTCCCCCCGTCGACCAAAATCAGTTTTGAAATCTGCAATCTGAAATCCACAATTCTTCCTCTCACCCGTGGAGGGTTGTTTCCCTGCGTCTCTTTCGGAAGGTTGCCTCGCTACTTGGAAGCACCGCGCGCCCGCTGATCCTCGGGTTGGAGTGGAGCCGCGGCGCCCGACGCATTTGCTTTCTGCGCCGACACCCACTCGTGGATCCTGTCCGAAAGAACGTCCATCGGCAGTGCGCCCGCGCCCAGCACTTCATCGTGAAAATTACTCAAGCTGAACTTCTCGCCTAACTGGTCTTTGGCATACTGCCGCAACTTGAGGATCTCAAGCTGCCCCACCTTGTAACCCAACGCCTGCGCCGGCCACGCAATGTAGCGGTCGGTTTCGCTCTGCACCTCGGCCTCGTCGATTGCGGAGTGGTCGTGGAAGAAGTCCACTACCTGCTGCCGCGTCCAGTGTTTGTAATGGAAGCCGGTGTCCACCACCAGCCGGATTGCGCGCAACATGTCGTCATCGAGGTGGCCGAAATAGCTATAGGGATCCTGGAAGAATCCAAGCTCCTTGCCCAATCGCTCCGAGTAGAGAGCCCAGCCCTCGGTGTAGGCGGTGTAATACTCATTCTGCCGGAACTTCGGAAGCTGCGGCAGTTCCTGCGCGATCGCGATCTGCAAATGGTGGCCGGGGATACCTTCGTGATACGCGGTAGTTTCGCAATCGATCGTGGTGCCCTTCTCAAAGTTGCCGGTGTTGACCATGATGTGAGCGGCGCGCGAGCCGTCTTCAGCCGCCGGAACGTAGTGCGTGGAAGCCTGCTTCTCGTGGAACTCCTCGATGGACATGACTTGCACCTTCGCCTTGGGCAGACGTCCGAACATCGTCGGCAGCTTCAAATACATTTGATCGAGGTATTTTTGATACAGGTCAAGAATCTCCTGCCGAGAGTGCACGTGGACTTTGGGATTGGTCTGGAGCGAGGCGCTGAAGCTCTTGAGATCCTTATAGCCAAACTGGTTGGCCACCTGCAGCATGCGGGCTTCGATTTCTTTAACCTGAGCCAGACCAATCTGGTGAATTTCTTCGGGCGAGAGATTCGTCGTAGTGCTGTCCTTCACACGGAACGCGTAATACTCGGGACCGTTCGGCAGCGACCACACGCCAGGCTCGGCGCGCCCCTTCGAGACGTATTCGTCGCGCACAAAGGCCGTGAACTTCACATAGGCCGGGAGCACGGACTCGCGAATCGCCGCCAGCCCCTGCTCGCGCAATCGTTTCTGGTCCGCGGCAGGAATGGAATCCGGAAACTTGGCAAACGGCTCTGCGAACGGCGAGGCTTCGGGCGTATTGCTTGCCAGGCCGTTGGCCTGATCCACCACTTTCTCCAGTAAGATGCGCGGCGGCATCAGTCCCTCTGCCATCCCTTTGCGCATCTGCACCACGTTTTCGTCGAAGACCCGAGGAATCTGCTTCAGTCGCGAAATGTAGTCGTCGTAGTCCTTCACGCTCTGGAATGCGAGGACAGAAATCAGTTGCGGAAGATCAATCTGGACGCCACTGACCTGCGAGACCGGCATTTCCCACGACTTGAAACGCGCGCCCTCCAGAGCCATGCGGAGGTCGCGAACCATCAGCGTCTTGTTCAACACCTCCTGCTCCGGGAAGCCGGTGACGTCAATCGCTTCAAAGCGCGCAAGATATTTCTTGCTCTGCTCCAGGTCGTCGTCAATCGCCTTCTGCGAGAAGTCGTCCAGCTTATCGTTCCACCGCTTGTCCCCAAGAATGGACGCGAAGATGGGACTGGTGCGAAGTGAGTACTCCCAGCGTTCGGCCAGCAGATCGTTCAGCGCTTTTCTGCGAGCGTCAAGGTCAGCTTGCGGCGCGGCCGCGAAAATACTGGAACACAGCAGGGATATCAGCAAAACAGGTAGGGACAGAAATCGCATTTGCAGGAATCTCCTATTTGGCCCTCGAAAAGAGCACCATTATAGACGTGCGCCCGCGCCGAAGGTTTTCGAGACAATTCAACAGTCTCCCCAGCTTGGAAGATGCCCATGTGGGGACAGCCGCCCCCGGCTGTCCATCGAGCGAAGCTCGATGTTTTCGCCATCTCCAAGCCCGCCGTTTTTGAACGTGCTACAATGACGAACCTTGGGAGTTGTAGCTGCTCACTCGGCACCGGCGCTAACCCCACACGCAAGATTGCGAGATTGACGAAAGAATAGACCGTGGCTAAACCTCCCTCCACGTCCTCTCCTGCGCCCGTCACCTACGCCGATGCCGGCGTGGACATCAGCCGCGCCAACCGCACCAAGCAGCGCATCAAGTATTTAGCCCACAAAACTTTCACCCGCGGCGTGCTCAGCGAAATCGGAGGCTTCGGCGGCCTGTTCGCGATCGACAAAGTCAAATACGCCGACCCCGTCTTGGTCTCGAGCGTCGATGGCGTAGGTACCAAGCTGAAAGTTGCCTTCGAGATGGGTCTGCATTCCACAATCGGCGGCGACCTGGTCAACCACTGCGTGAACGACATTCTCGTGCAAGGCGCAGCCCCATTGTTTTTCATGGACTACCTGGCCACCGGCACGCTCGACCCGGCAATCGCCGAAAAAGTTGTCGAAGGCCTGGCCGACGCCTGCAAGCACAACGGATGCGCCCTGATCGGCGGCGAGACCGCCGAAATGCCCGGCTTTTATCCCGACGGCGAATATGACCTCGCCGGCTTCATCGTAGGAGTGGTCGAACGCGACCGCATCATCACCGGCAAAGACGTCCAGATCGGCGACATCGTCCTCGGCCTGCCCTCAAACGGCCTGCACACCAACGGATATTCCCTCGCCCGCAAGCTCCTGTTCGAAGTCGCGCGCTATTCCCCGGAAACCTACGTCAACGAAATCAAAAACAAAGTCGGCAACGAACTGATGCGCACCCATAAAAGCTACTGGCCATCGCTGAAAAAAATGCTGGACGCACAATGCGTCTCCGCCCTGGCCCACATCACCGGCGGCGGCATCACCGAAAACCTCCCGCGCGTATTGCCCCGCGGAACCGCAGCCCTGATCGAACTCGGCTCCTGGCCCGTGCAACCCATCTTCGAGCATCTGCAGGCACTGGGAAATGTCCCACAAGACGAAATGCTCCGCACCTTCAACATGGGCCTGGGAATGTTGCTAGTCGTTCCCTCCGCGAAATTCAAGAAAGCCCAAACCGTGCTGGAACGCGTAGGCGAAAAAGCCTACACCATAGGCCGCATCATAAAAGGCGAACGCAAAGTGTTATACAGCTGAAACGTGTTGCGAATTGCTAATTGCTGATCGATGACACTGACCCCTGACCACTGATCCCTGGCCACTGCTTTTTAACCACCCATGCACTCCCTAGCCATCCTCCTCTCCGGACGCGGTTCGAACTTCGTCGCCATCGCCGACAGCATCGCCGCCGACCGCATCCCCAACGCGAAAATCTCGGTAGTAATTTCGAACAAGCCCGACGCCCCAGGAATCTCCACCGCCCGCGACCGCGGCCTGAACACGATAGTCATCCCGTCAAAAGGCAAGCCCCGTGAGGACCACGACCGCGAAGTCGTCGCCGCGCTAAAACAAAACAAAGTCGATCTAATCTGCCTCGCCGGATATATGCGCCTGCTCTCCCCGTGGTTCGTGCAACAGTTCCCGCGCCGCATTCTCAACATCCATCCCTCGCTGCTCCCCGCATTCCCCGGCCTCGAAGCCCAAGAGCAAGCCTTCGCCTACGGAGTAAAAGTCACCGGCTGCACCGTGCACTTCGTCGACGAAGAACTCGACCACGGCGCCATCATCGTGCAGAAAACCGTCCCCGTCCTCGACACCGACGGCGAGCACACGCTAGCCGTCCGCATCCTCGAGCAAGAACACATCGCCTACACCGAAGCAATCAACATCGTTCTTGGCGGGAAATCCACAGTCATTGGAAGACGGCTTGTGACGGACGTCACATCAAAGCGCGGCGGAATCTGAGTACATTTCAGATTGCAGATTTTAGATTGCAGATTTTGTCGTGGCCGGATCAATCACCTCCGACGCACTAAAACACCGCACCAAGAACTTCGCACTCATGGCAATTCGCCTGTGCCAAGACCTTCCGCGCAGCCAGGCCAGCACCGTCATCACTCGACAACTTCTGCGTTCCTCCACTTCCGTAGGAGCGAACTATCGCGCAGTCTGCCGTGCCCGGTCTACTGCAGATTTCGTCTCGAAGCTAGGAATTGTCCTCGAAGAAGCAGACGAAACCCGATTCTGGCTGGAACTTCTCATCGAAAGCGGCGTGGCCCGCCCCGACAAAACTGCCCCGCTGCTGAGAGAAGCAAACGAACTGGTCTCAATCTTCGTAGCCTCCCTCCGTACAGCGAAGGGTTCAAAATCTGCAATCTAAAATCTCAAATCTAAAATTCTTTCTCCGCTGACCAGTGCCAAAACCTCACCATAAGCCTCGCTGCGTGGAGCAAAGGGTTTAAAATCTGCAGATCTGCAATCTGCAATCTGAAATCTACAATTCTTTCTCCGCTGACCAGTACCAAAACCTCACCATAAGCCTCCCTGCGTACAGCGAAGGGTTTAAAATCTGCAATCTGAAATCTCAAATCTACAATTCTTTCTTATAATGGCCCAGTGTCCACATTCGCTCCCGTCGACGACCAGCTCACCTACCTGAAAAAAGGCGCCGCGGAAATCATCCGCGAATCCGAACTCCGCGCCAAGCTGGAAAAATCCCGCGCCGCCGGCAAGCCCCTGCGCGTAAAGCTCGGCATGGACCCGACCGCTCCCGACCTTCACCTGGGCCACACCGTCGTCCTGCGCAAGCTCAAACATTTTCAGGATCTCGGCCACACCGCAATTTTTCTGATCGGCGACTTCACCGGCATGATCGGCGATCCCACCGGCCGCTCGGTCACTCGTCCGCCACTCACGCGCGAACAGATCGAGCAGAACGCCGAAACCTACAAAACGCAAGTCTTCAAAATTCTCGACCCACAGAAAACCGTCATCGACTTCAACCGCCGCTGGATGGGCCAGTTCACCGCCGACGACTTCGTCCGCCTCATGGCCAAGTACACCGTCTCGCAATTGCTCGAGCGTGAAGACTTCCACAAACGCTTCCAGGAAGAGAAACCGATCTCGGTCCACGAGTTGCTCTACCCGCTGGTGCAAGGCTACGACTCGGTCGCACTCGAAGCCGACGTCGAACTCGGAGGCACCGACCAAAGATTCAACTTACAAGTAGGCCGCGACCTGCAGCGCGACTACGGCCAGGAATCGCAGGTGGTCCTGACCACCCCCATCCTCGAAGGCCTCGACGGCGTACAAAAAATGTCAAAGTCGCTCAACAACGCCATCGGCATCCACGAGCCCCCGCTGGAAATGTACGGCAAACTAATGAGCATCTCCGACGAAATGATGTGGCGCTACTACGAGCTACTAACAGACGTAGGGATGATCGAGATTCGGGCAATGATGGGCGACGTGGTAAATAGGAAAGTGCATCCTATGGCGCTGAAAAAGGATCTGGCGCGAATGATCGTGACGGACTTCCACTCGTCAGACGCAGCATCGAAAGCGGGAGACGACTGGGCAAGACAGTTTCAGAAGGATGAAGTGCCCGAGGATATAGAGGAAACAGAAATCGAGGCCCCCGAGAACCGTCTCCGGATTGACAAACTTCTGGCTCGGACGGGACTAGCAGGATCCGTAACCGACGCCGGCCGGATGGTGAAGCAGGGCGCGGTGCGAGTCAACGGCGTGGTTGTCAACGATCCCACCACGGTCTTGGATATTTCAAAGAAGCCCACTTTGCAGGTCGGGCGCAAGATCAAGCGAGTTCGGCCTGGACTTCCCGGCGCCGGAATCGTTACAGAAACCTTGCCGGACTGAAATAAGCGTTGTCATCCTGAGCGCAGCAGAACGATTCGCCTCGCGAATCGTTCTGCAAAGTCGAAGGATCCCTACCCTCGCAGAAACTCCCTCCACATTGTGTTTCGCTTAAAGCGAAAACGCCGCAGTGTTTTCTCCGCCTGTCTGTGTCTCCGCGGTGGAAATTCTGCTACCCTCCCGCACATGCGCGCCGCCGCCATCTCGGCCTGGGATGTTCCCCGCACCACCTCAAGCCCTTTCAAGATGCCGAGTCTCGTAAAAATGCCTGGCGCATCGGTATGCCCTCAGCTCCCGATCAAGCCGATGCCATCCTGCTGTTCGGCGGCGACGGCACCATCCACCGCCATCTCAGCCAACTCGTGAAACTCGCACTACCCGTTCTGGTCGTCCCCACCGGAAGCGGCAACGATTTCGCCCGAGCCCTCGGCCTGCGCAGCATGCGCGATTCGCTGGCAGCGTGGCGCCTCTGCTGCGCCGAGAAGAACAACGTACACAGCATCGACCTGGGCGTAATCACTCCTTTACAAGCCGAGCACGGAGCGGCGTCAACTGCAGCCAACTCCGCGCCGGGCGATCCCGCTCGCGACTCAGCACTCGACACTCGCTACTTTTGCAGCATAGCCGGAGTTGGCCTGGACGCCGAAGTCTCCCGCCGCGCCAACCACATGCCACGCTGGCTCCGCGGACACGGCGGCTACGCCCTCGCCCTAGCGCCAACAATATTCCAGTTCGCCCCGTTCCCCATGACAATTCTCACGCCCTCTACCGATAACTGTCATCCCGGCCGGAGCTTCCCATTCCCGAAGGGAGTGGGAAGCGCAGTGGAGGCACCTGCGGTTATTTCACACAAGCCACATCAGCCTGGGAATTTCTCAAGCGAACCGCCTC
Organism: uncultured Acidobacteriaceae bacterium; assembly: GCA_963846245.1. Lineage (GTDB taxonomy): Bacteria > Acidobacteriota > Terriglobia > Terriglobales > Acidobacteriaceae > Sulfotelmatobacter. The sequence goes on from CAWJVI010000004.1 coordinate 1,367,906, forward strand.
GCCCGGAAGTAACAGAGAAACTAAAGTGGGAAGTGAAAAAATCCCAGCCCACCCTCTTCGCCGCCTTCGCCAACACCCCCACCTACGGCGGAGGCATGAAGATCGCCCCCCGCGCCCAAATGGACGACGGCCTGCTCGACGTCTGCGTAATCGGCAGCGTCGATCCCCTCAAACTGTTCTCCATCTTCCCGACGGTCTACTTCGGCCGCCATCTGAACATCCGCGAAGTCGACTACTTCTCCGCCGCCCATCTCCGCGTAGAGACCGAGCATCCTCTCGATCTCTACGCCGACGGCGAATACGTCTGCCGCACTCCGGCGGAGATCAGCGTCCAGCGCGCCGCGCTGCCGGTAATCGTTCATCCCTCACCCACCATTTTCTAGTTTCTCATTCTAGTTTCCCAACTCGCGGTTAACACTTCCCTCCGCGCAAACGTCTATCATGTTGTGGGAATTTTGCGCGCATGGCCTCCGGGTCGGGAGATCGAGTGGACCTGCTCGCGACGGGACCGGTACCCCGGCCCGTGAGGGATCAATTCGCGCGCGACGCCTCCGACGACGCGATTCTGGTGCGGGCGGCGCAAGCGGGCGACCGGGCGGCATTCGGGCGTCTCTACGAGCGCCACGCCCGCATGGTCCACGGCGTTCTGCTCGCCAAGGTCCCGGTGAGCGCCGTTGACGACCTCCTTCAGGATGTTTTCTTGCGGGCGCTCCGCCGGCTTTCCACGCTGCGTGAGAGCGGAAGTTTTGGCGCCTGGCTGGTGACGATCGCTCGCAACTTGGCGAATGACTATCACCGGCGTTCGCTGCCGGAGGACCCACTGGCGGATGACGTGCCGGAAACCGCTCTACGGGAAAACGATCTCGGCCGTGGAAACTCTCGTGCGGAGTATCGCGCGGCAGAGCATGCAGGCTCAGCGGCCGCAATCTTCCACGCGATCCGCAGCCTGCCCGATGCCTATCGCGAAACTCTGATTCTGCGTCTCGTCGAGGGTTTGACCGGCCCTGAGATCGCCGCGCGCACTGGACTGACGCATGGATCGGTCCGGGTCAATCTGCATCGCGGCATGGAGCAACTGCGCGCGAAACTGAGCCCTCCCGCAAGCAACGATCAGCCGGGAAAAGATCGGCCGGAACAGGAGATGCTGTAACCATGGATACGAACAACAAAACCGGCAACGAACCACTGGCCAACCGCAATAACTACTTGTGGGATGGATCCGGCGATCCCGATCCTGAAATCCAGAAGCTGGAGGCATTACTCGGAGAGTTCCGCCACAACCGTCCTGCGCCGCAGTTTCCCGAGATCGTCCCAAGCAGACGCTGGATGTTCTTTCCCTGGCGAATGCGACCGTTTCCAGCCCTCGCGGCCATAGCCGCGGGTCTGCTCGCGATCGCCGCAATCATTTTTCTGACGCACGGAACCGAGTTTCCGACGCACGGAACCCAGCCCCTCCCGGCTGCCGTGGCCGGTTGGGACGTATCTCGCCTGGCCGGAACACCTCGGATCGGAGCAACCGCCGTCCGGGCAAATGAACTCCCTAGCCACCTCGCCGTCGGTCAAGTTCTTGAAACCGACGATCAGTCGCGGGCCGGTCTGCGGGCCGAAGCCGTCGGCCAGATCGAGATCGAACCGAATTCACGCGTACGCCTGCTCACCATGGGCGAAGACGTAAAGCGCATCGCTCTGGACCGCGGCAAAATCCAAGCCTTCATTTGGTCGCCTCCGGGCCAATTCGTTGTCGACACGCCATCGGCTACTACGGTGGACCTGGGTTGCGCATACACCTTGCAAGTGGACGATTCCGGCAGCGGCGTCGTGCGTACCTCTCTCGGGTGGGTCGGATTCAAGCTGAATGGTCACGAGTCCTTCATCCCAGCCGGCGCGGCCTGCGCCACCCGCCCCAGAGTCGGCCCCGGCACTCCCTACTTCGAAGATGCGACCGTGGAGTTCCGCGCCGCATTGGCGCGTTTCGATTTCGAAGACAGCACACCGCAGCAAAGGGCCGCAGACGTGGAGATCGTCCTGGCGCAGTCTCGGACGCGCGACGCACTCACGTTATGGCATCTGCTGGCGCGTGTCGACGAACAGCAGAGAGCGCTCGTCTACGATCAGTTGAGTCAACTCGCGCCTCCTCCCGCCAATGTCACCCGGGAAGGAATCCTTCATCTGAATCAACCAATGCTTGATCTGTGGTGGAATGCGCTCGGGTTCGAGGACATCTCGGTTTGGCGTCACTGGGAACGCTCCTGGTCGGGAGCGGCCAAGCCAGGCGAAAAACAAACTGAGCACTAGACTGCGTAATCAATCCTGCAACCCCCCGATATTTTCTCGCCAGGTTAGCTGTCCAAGCTAGCTGTCCCGGTTAACAGTCCACGCTCGGTTGGCGTCTTTCTGAACGTGCGCCAAATCACCGCATCAAGGAGATTCCAGATCATGAACTCACATTCACCCGCACGCCTCGCGATCAGCATCGTGGCCGTCTTACTCGGTTTTTCGACGGTCGCCCTGGCAGGCCCGCCTCTCGTCTGCCATTCCATAGAAATTGGACAAGTGAAGACTCTGCCCCCGGTCGATTTGAACTATCGCAAAGGAACTGGAAGCTACGACCTGAGCAACCTCACGCCAGACACTTTGGCAATCCTCGATTCGAACCCTTCCGTGTTAGTGCAAATGGAGACACTGCGCCGAGCCACGATCTACGCGCGCCAGGATCCACAAATCGCCAAGGAGTTGCTCACCCGCCTTCGCGCGCGGGCTGCCAACTCCGGCGCCCGCAACGCCTCCGCTCTCGCGTGGTTCGACCTGGGTTATCTGACCGAGACCTACAAACAATGGATGGGCGACGGGCCCAACCCCGCGAAGGGACTTGACGGCTACACCTGGGTCAACAAAGCCATTAGCCTGCGAGGATCCGATCCGGAAATGGAATTCGCGGCCGCTCTCATCGCGCTAACCGGTTCGGATAGCGATCGCAATCTTCACGTCGAAAAGGCACTGGCGGGCTCAAGGACCGATCCTCTTCTCGCACAAAACCTGGCCACATTCTTCAATCATCAGACGATGGCCGAGATGCTCACTCATCCCCCCGAAGCGTTGAGGAAATGAATACTCGAGAAAATGAACTCGGACGGGGGGCCCACTCAAGCCCGGTTTTGGCTTGAGTGGGGCATTTCCACAGCTGGATAGCAGAGTTTCTCGCTGCTACCCGGAACCGGAAAGCTCGAACCTCCCCCAAGTGCTAAACTTTCCTCATGCCTGAAGCGCCGCGTTCCCGCACCCTGCTCTGGATTCTGATTGGAGGAGGAGCCTTCTTCCTCTTTGTGCTGGCAGTGTTTTCGCTGGTGTATCTCACACTGCATGCGGGAAGCACCGAGTCCGGCGGACTCGGCAGTTTCGGCGACCGCATCGGCGTGGTCGACCTCGACGGCGTGATTCTTTCGCCGCAGCCCGTGGTCGGCCAGCTCAAGAAATTCGGCGATGACTCCTCCATCAAGGCCATTATCATCCATGTGAACTCGCCCGGCGGAGGCGTGGCCGCGTCGGAAGAGATATACCGTGAAGTGAAGCGCATCCGCGACGAAAAGAAAAAGCGCATTGTGGTCTCTATCGAGACCGTGGGCGCGAGCGGAGCGTTTTACGTCGCCGCAGGCTCGAACAAGATTTATGCCGACAAAGGCAGCATCGTGGGTTCGATCGGCGTGATCGCGCAATGGGTGAACTACGGCGACCTGCTGAAGTGGGCCAAACTGAAAGACGTGGTCATCAAGACCGGAGAGTTCAAAGACACCGGCAATCCCGCGCGCGACCTCACTCCTTCCGAGCAGGCCTACATGCAGTCACTGATCGATAACATGTTCGGACAGTTCATCCAGGCCGTCGCCGATGGCCGCAAAATGAAATTCGACGACGTAAAGGCCATCGCCAACGGAAAAGTCTGGACTGGCGAGCAAGCGCTTTCGATGAAGTTGATTGACCAGGTCGGCGATTTCGAGTCGGTGGTAAGCGATACCGCGAAGTCGGTGGGAATCAAGGGCGAACCGACGCTGGTGCGTCCCGACCGCGATCGCAAAACCATGCTCGACCTTTTAACAGGAGACATCTCGCAATGGATCCCTGGGCGTGAAAAGATGCTGGAACAGCAGGTCGGTTTCTATTATCTGTGGAAGTAGTTGCGGGGCTTGGACTTCCGCGATTTCGAGGGCGGAATTCAGGCTCGAGACGCAGTTTCGGGTCGAATTTCTGCGTCTGCATCGCGTTTTTTCACATTTCCAATCGTTTTTGGCGCGGACCCCAGCTTCCCACTTGCGTACAACCCCTGAAATTTGAGAAGGTTATGGAGGTTCTGCCGCGCGTACAGACCCGGTTCCGTGCTTCATTTTCGCGTGACTTGAGCTTACGCCCTAGAAACAATTGGGCTTAGCGCAGATTTCGCACGAAGAAACAGGCGCCATAGCCCGAACGGCGCACAGAAGAGGGGTTATGACCAAAGCCGATCTGATTGACGAAGTCTCGCGTTTAGCTGAACTTACGCGCAAAGACAGCGAAGTGATTGTGGAAACCATCTTCGACAGCGTGGTGCGCTCGCTGCGCGCCGGCGACAAGATCGAGATTCGCGGCTTTGGCAGTTTCCGCACCCGTCAGCGCAAACCTCGCGTGGGACGCAATCCCAAGACTGGGGAGCGTGTGGAAGTTCCCGCCAAGAAGATCCCTTTCTTCAAGCCCAGCAAGGAGTTAAAGGACCTGGTGAACGAAGCCGCCTTGGCCGCGGCGAAAGCTGCTCCTCCGGCTGGCGCTCCGCCTACGGCGTAGGGGGCTGAACAGATTTCATCGTAGAGACGTTGCTCCGCAACGTCTCTTTTCTTTTGGGCTGTTCCTTAATTAATTGTATTGGGATTCAGCGCTTACTGCTGCGTGCGGCGCGGACGGACGAGGCGTCTGTCCCTCCACAATCACCCGCTACTTCGTTCCGAGGTAGAGGTCGGCTACTTTCAACGCTAACTCTTCGGGATTCACGTCGGAGCGGTTGGCCAGGATGATGATGGTCAGAGCGTCGTTGGGGAAACGCTGGATGGTGGTGCGGAATCCGATGGTGCTGCCGTCGTGCGACATGCGTTTGTGGCCGCGGTAAGGGTCGAGGAACCAGCCGAAACCGTAGCTCAACGATGCCCCTTCCGGAGACTTCGCGGGACCTCCTGTCGGCTCGACCGCGGTTAGCGCGGGCTGCATTTCTGCTGCGGTTAGCAGGGTGTGGTTGCGGAGGGCCTGGTCCCACTTCGCCAGATCGTCCAGCGAAGAATAGATTCCTCCGTCGCCGAGCACGGCGGACGTGGGGCTTTGGTCGGTTTCCTGCCAGATCGCGTCTGTCTTGTTCATCTCCTCGTTTTTCGAGTGGCCGTAGGCGCGATGCGGGACTTCGTTCTTGCCTTTCTCGTAGGCCAGAGTGTTGGTCATTTTCAGCGGAGCGAAAATTCTTTCGTGCAGGAACTGGCCGAAGGGTTTGCCGGAAACTTTCTCCACGATCATGGCCAGCACGGCGTAACCCGAGTTGCTGTATTCCCACTTCGAGCCCGCGGGAAATTCGCCGCTGGTTTGTTGTTCGAGCAACTTGAGCACGCCCGCGTCGTGAATCTGAGGAACCTGTTCCGGCGGCGTGTTGGGATACTGCTTCATCAGCAGTTCCTCGTAATCTGGAAGTCCGCTCGTATGGTTGAGCAGGTTGCGGACCGTGATGGACTTGCCATACGCGGGGAACTCGGGGAAAAAGTCGGTGAGGTGGTCGTCGTAATGCACCTTGCCGTCATGAGCCAGCAGCATGATGCAGGCGGCGGTGAACTGCTTGGTGAACGACGCCAGACGGAAGTCAGTGTGCGCATCGATTTTGGTTTTGGTGCGGAGGTCGGTAACCCCATATCCGCGGCGAAACACGGGCCGTCCGTTGCGGACGACGAGCACAGCGGCGCCCGGGGCGTCGCTCGACTTCAGCGCGGCAAAGATGGCGTCGATCTGGCTGGAGGAAACCTGCGCAGACGCGGCAGCCGAAGAGAAAACCGCGAAGACAAGCAACCCAGTCGCGAGTGTTGATTTCAAAATGGAAAGCCTTCGAATGCAGACTCGGATCTTCGACACGATACCAGATGGGTCTTGATTCCTGTGTCGATCAAAAGACTTTAACCGCAGAGTGCGCGAAGAAAGGCCGCAGAGTACGCAAAGAAATTCATTGAGCCACGAATCTCACGGTACTGCACGCGGTCGTTCCACGGCGGCTACCTAGCAATGTGCAGTGCACCACTGCGGTTACTTTCAGGATATTGACTCCGGGGCGTTTCGAGACGCATCATATGGTCAGCAGTAGACGGTGAAGGAGTTCACCGCGAACCGCTGTCCCATTCTTTGAGCCGGGAACAGCTGATGACTCCTGACAAGCGGGGCTTGTCGGCGAAGTCATGGCACCGGCAAGAATCCCCAAAATTGAATTCAGAAGATGTTGCTCGTTGATGTCATTGTTTGACCTGACACGCGGTTTGCGCTGACGCGCGCAGCTGGGGCGTGAGTGTGCAGAAATCCAGCGACGCAGTCCATACGAATGAATTATCCGTACGAACGAAAGGAACTTAACGCCTTGATCAAATATTGGATGGTTGGCATCGGAGGATTTCTGGGTTCGGTTTTGCGCTTCTGGGTGGGGAGCTTTATCGGGGAGAGATTCGGCGTCCGATTTCCCTATGGAACTCTCGTGATCAATGTGACGGGGTCGTTTCTGGTTGGGATGGCGGTGGCTGTGTTGGCTGCGAAAGCGCACTGGAATACGAACTGGCGATATCTGATTCCGATCGGTTTTGTCGGGGGATATACGACGTTCTCCACTTTTGAGTACGAGACGCTGCGCCTGGTTCAGGAGGGTCAAATGCTTATGGCCACAATCAACGTCACGCTGAGCGTGGCGGTGGGATTCGCCGGAGTCTGGGCCGGGATGATTGCGGGGCGAGTGATTCCGTGAAGACAGATGCGTGGTCGCGAAAATCGCGTCGTCGGAACGCCGCTATTTCAGGGCGCCACTATTTCAGGCCCAGCCCACCGTTGAAATGCTGGATGACTCCGTAGCACTCGCAGGCGGCTTCTTCGAGGCTTTTACGATTCAAAATCCTGACGGTGCCGCGAAAATTTTCGATCAAACCGGCATTCTCGAGGGCTCCCGCCGCCAGACTCACGCTGGAGCGCCCGGTCCCCAGCATCTGCGCGAGGAATTCGTGAGTCAGGGGAAGAAACGGGGAATCGACGCGGTCCTGGCACATCAGCAGCCAGCGGATAAGGCGTTGCTCAATCTCGTGCAGGCGGTTGCACGCGGCCAGCTGGGCCACTTGAATTCCCTGCATAAGGGCAAAGCGGCTGAGTTCTGAGCGCAAGATAGACGCGTTGAGGAGGACGTCCTGAAAAACTTCCGATGGGACACGCAATCCGCTACCGGACATCTGGATGATTGCCCGAAAAGTACCCTGCCGCAGACCTACGGTCAGGGACATGCCGACCATCCCCTCCTTGCCGACAATGCCAACTTCAACACTTCTGCCGTCGCGACTGAGGGCGACGAGTGAGGTCATGCCGTCATTCAGGAAATAAGTGAAATCGATCTTTTCGCCGGCCTCGTGCAGGATTTTGTATTGCGGCAGATCGACGGGCTCCAGTTCGGGCCGGAGGAGATTGTATTCGTGGTCGGGGAGTGACAACAGAATAATGTTGCTGACGGCCTTGCCCGCCGCGTCGGTACGAGCGCCCGGAGGCAGCGGAGTCGGCTTGAGCGGCATCGGCTTGATCGTATTGGTGTATTTCTTGACGATTATGTTTTCCACGAACGGTTGGATGCGTCCGGCAGGACGCGTTCACCTCGGGGACCCTGTATTTGGGGGACGAAACCTCGTACGGAACGGGGGAAAAGCCGGGGAGAAGATATGGCGAAGATTCTTCCCTTGCGGCGGACCGATTTAATAATTAGCGACGGGAAGGCGATCGCCAGGCATTCCGCGCAACTCATCTCAAAGAAAATCAAATTGCCGGTCTTTGAATTGCCAATCTTTAAATCGCGAATCATGGGAGCTAGTCGTTCTCCTGCTCGTCAGGAGTTGTGTTCTGAAATCGTGTTTCATGGGCACTGAGGATGCGATTCAGTTCCTCGACAAGCTGCAGGAACTTCTCTCGATTTTGTTCCACCGCAATCAATGAGCAAAGTTCGTGGATACGATCGCTGTCAGACTTGTTCATGACGAAGCGGCAGTATCACAACACCGAGCGTGTTCTGTATGTTCGACGTCGAACAGTGCGGGAGGCGAGTTGGTTACCTGGGTGGACTGCCGGGTGGGAAGCCTGGCTGCTAACTTTCTGGGCGAATTCCTGCCACGGCCATCATTCGACCGGTCTTGCCTTTTTCTGCGCGATAGGAGAACAGCAGATCAGTGCGGCAACTGGTGCACATTGGCGACGCTTCGAAGCTCTTCGCCGGGACACCCACGGAGAGCAGTTGGCGGCGATTCGCTTCCGCGAGGTCGAGAAAAATCTTCGGGGGGAGTTCGCCGTGGCCGGGGGCACGGGCGGTCAGAAACAGGAGCGGATATTTTTCGCGGACGGGATCGGAATCTTTGACTTCGTGGAACAACTTCGCGGCATAGGAAAACTGAGACTCGAACTTGGTGCGAACGTCCTCGCCGACTTCATAGCAGCAGCCGCCGATGCCGGGGCCGATCGCCGCCTTTATATTCTCGGGGCGGGTTCCGAACCAGCGCTGCATCTCTCCTACACCTTTTTCGACGATTCGTTTCACGGTGCCGCGCCAGCCCGCGTGAAACACGCCCACGGCGAGGCGTTTGGCGTCGACGAGAATGATGGGGAGACAATCCGCGGTCTGAATGGCGAGCAGAACGCCGGGAGTGGCAGTGATCAGGCCGTCGCCGGTGAGCGGCGCGTCGGGGTCGGATGCGACTTGGTGAGAGTCGACGTGATGCAAGTCGACGTGACGAATGATGTCGGAGTGAATCTGGCGGAGGGTGATGAGCTTCCAGGCGGGAGCATTTTTATTCTGGCGGACGCGTGTGGCGTCGAGTGCAGCCAGGAAGACGGCGCGATTGCGCTCGACGGTGGCGCGAGGGTCGTCTTTGGTGAAGCCGAGATTCAGATCGCCTTTGGCGTAGGCGCGGGAGAATCCTCCGCCGCGCGTGGAGAAACCGTGGACCAGCCACGGAATCTTTTTCAGGTTCTGCGCGCGAAGGATATTGAGTTTGGGACGCTTGCTGGTTGGTTTGGGAGCCCGGGTTGGCACAAGTCCATGTTACAAGAGGCAGCCGAGTCGCGGGAGACGGCCTCGCTTCGCTTTGGCCGGACAGCCGAGAGCCTGGCCTGAGCGAAGTCGAACGGGCGGCTGTCCCTACATGCTTCAAGGGAGCGTGAAGGCGACGAGCGCGTCGCCCAGGGATTCTTCGGTGATCTTGGGATGGCCGCCGGCTGCGATGACAACATATTGTTTTCCGTTGGCGGCGAGGCGGTAGGTCATGGGTGTCGCGTGTCCGCTGCTCGGCAGCTGCGCCTTCCATAATTCTTTTCCGGTTTCGACGTCGAAGGCGCGAAGGAAGGGATCGAAAGTTCCCGCGATGAAAACCAATCCTCCGCCGTCGTGATGGGGCCGCCGAGGTTAATGGAACCCGGCGGAACCGGCGGCTGTTTGCCGCCGAAGTCCTGCATCGAACCCAGCGGAACTTGCCAGCGAATTTTTCCTTCGGTCATATCTACCGCGGTGAGCATGCCCCACGGCGGCGCGGTGCAGGGCATGTCGGAGGGCGACTGCAAGAATCGGCGAAACAAACCGTAAGGCGCTCCGGCCTGAGGGGAATATTCGCCATCTTCCGTGCGGACATCGTCCCGCCAAAAATCGGCGCGCGGAATGAGCTTTACTTTGGCAATGAAGTTATTTGTGTTGACGACTAGCAGACGGTGCTGCGGATCAAACGCGTAGCCGCTCCACGTCATTCCGCCGATGTTTCCGGGCACGTCCAGAGTGCCTTGCAGACTGGGCAGGGTGAGCGGGCGTCGAGAGTGGCTTCGTAAATGCGGCGGTGGCAAGGCTCTTTCGAGGACCGGCGCGAATCGAGCCAGGTGGCGACGCCGCGATTCACCAGCCCATCTCCGTAGTCGAGCGTGAGGTCGATCTTCGGATCGTAGGCCCACCGCTGCTCGCCAGTTTCTGGATCGAGAGCAATCACGCGATTGAATGGCGTGGTGAAGTATAGCGTCCCCTCGACGAGGATAGGCGTGGCTTCGAATCCGCTTCGCCTTCGATCGCGAGTGCCGTCGGAAAAATCGCCGGTATGAAATATCCACGCGACCTTCAGCTTTGACACGTTCTCGCGGTTGATCTGCGAGAGCGCGGAGTAGCGCATTCCTCCGGGATCGTTGCCATAGGCCGGCCATTCCGTGTCGCCGGAGATTTGTCCGAGCGCGATTGCGGTTGCCAGTGCTACGCAAACGACAACACACAGTCCGAATAGCGCACGCCGGTATCTGGCTTCTGGCATGGGCCCCATGTTCCACGAATTGCTCGCTGGAAGCAAATCGCAAGTGGGAGTGGTGCAGCCGGCCCCCAACGTGGACGTATGCCACGTTCGTCCGTTATAGTTTTAGTTAGATATGTTTGAAAATTTCACGGCTACGGATCGCTGGTCGAAGAAACAGGTGCACTGCGTTTATCAGGCGATGATTGTGGCGATCTCTACGCGGCACGCCGACGCGGTGGACATCAAGTTTCTGGTGGACGGCAAGAAGGCCTGCGTGGCGCTGCCTCATCCGGCGTGGGTGGAATACAAGAACCGTACCGGAAAAATCATCACGGACTCGCTGGCGCTGGAAATTGCGGGACATTATTTGAAAACGGCGATTGAGTCCGGTGACGGCTCGGGGCGCGAGATGTACTCCCTGACCGTGGAGGAGACAATAGCGCACCTGGATGCCGCCGTCGCGGCGATGCAGGCGGAAGTGACGGCGTAAGGTCTCTGCTGTTGCGGCTTCGTTAGAAAGTCGACGCATGTTCAAACCGGCTTCAGTTTGTTCTTTGCTTTTTCTCCCGCGCTTTCTCCCGTTTTGCGCCACTTGCATATATTTGATACAGAAGGATTTTCGACTGCCGCGCCGCGCCTGATGACTGCGAATGATGACTGCCGTGATTACGCTCACTTGGCAGCCCGGGGGCTTTGAGGCACAATACGGCGTTTGTCTTTTTCGCGTCTTCATTGTGGGTTCTGGATCTTGAGGAGATTTTTTTATGGCCACGACCATGCACATCAGCAATCTTGCTGAGCTGCTGAGCGAAGGCAGGACTCATTTCAATCTGTCTCCCGCACTTCTGGTGGAACACGCGATCCATCGCAATGAAGCCAGGATGGCCGCCAACGGCTCGATTGTGGGCTATACCAACCGCACCGGGCGTTCCCCTAAAGACAAATTCATTGTGAAGGACGAAATTACGGCGCACACGGTGGCGTGGGGCGCGGTGAATGCTCCGTTTGAACAAGACAAGTTCGACGCGCTTTATGAGCGGGTCATGGAACATCTGCGCGGGCGGGAACTTTTTGTGCAGGATCTTTTTTGCGGAGCCGATCCCGCTTATCGCCTGGCCGTACGCTTTGTGAACGAGTACGCCTGGCACAACCTGTTTGTGCGGCAGTTATTTCTGCGGCCTTCGGTGGAAGAACTGAAGTCGCATCACCCGGAGTTCACGGTGATTGCGGCTCCCGAGTTCAAGGCCGATCCCAAGCGCGACGGCACCAACTCGGAAGTTTTCGTTCTGCTGAACTTTTCCCGCAAGACGGTGCTGATTGGTGGCACGTCTTATGCCGGGGAAATGAAGAAGTGCATTTTCAGCATCATGAATTTTCTCCTTCCCCCGCGCAATGTTTTTCCCATGCACTGTTCCGCCAACGTGGGGCACAACGGGGTGAGCGCGTTATTTTTCGGGCTGTCGGGAACGGGCAAGACCACGCTTTCCGCCGACCCTTCGCGCGATCTGATCGGCGACGACGAGCACGGCTGGAGTTCGAGCGGCGTGTTCAACTTCGAAGGCGGATGCTACGCCAAGTGCATCAAGCTCTCGAAAAGGAACGAGCCGCAGATATGGAATGCGCTGCGCTTCGGTTGCGTGTTGGAAAACGTAACGCTCGATCCGCTTACGCGAATCCCCGATTACAACGACGACAGCAAAACCGAAAACACGCGCGCCGCTTATCCCGTTGATTTCATCGACAACGCCGTGATCCCCGGCCTTGGCGGCCATCCCAAGAACGTGGTGTTTCTCACGGCGGACGCTTTCGGCGTGTTGCCGCCGATCGCTCGGCTCACGCCGGAGCAGGCCATGTATCACTTTCTCTCCGGCTACACCGCGAAAGTGGCGGGCACCGAAGCGGGAGTGAAGGAACCGCAGGCAACTTTCTCGACGTGTTTCGGCTCTCCGTTTATGCCGCTGCCGCCGAAGACTTATGCCGAGATGCTGGGACGCCGGCTGCGCGAACACAACGCGCAATGCTGGCTGGTGAATACGGGCTGGCAAGGCGGACCGTATGGCGTGGGCAGGCGCATGGATATTCCTTACACGCGCGCCATGGTGGACGCGGCGGTGGAAGGAGAGCTCGTGCGCGAAGAATTCGAAATCGAGCCGACGTTTGGGTTCAGCATTCCCAGAAATTGTCACGGCGTACCGCCGCAGGTGCTGAACCCGCGCGGGAAGTGGGCCGATAAGGCCGCGTATGACAAGGCCGCGGAAGATTTGCGCCAGCGGTTCGCGAAAAACTTCGAGAACTTTGACGCGCCGGCGGAAGTGAAGGCGGCGGGGCCGCGGGCGCAGTGGTAAGATTCGTCGAGTCCGGCTACGGCCGGGCATCCTTTCGCGGAGTTGCACCGTTTTGAGGGCGATCCGCCCGAACCATCAGATTCTCATGGCCTATGCGAGGGTCGGCGCCTGTGGCAAAAATCCATCGCAAGTGCATGACAATAATGCAATCTTGAATCTGAAATCAAAAATCTGAAATCTGCAATCGCCTCATCAGCAAGTCTAAGAGAGACTCTCCTGTCGCAGACGTCCCTATAGCGTCACTTCCATCTGTAACGCTTCGATGGTTTCGTTCAGCGTCTTCTGCGCGGACTCGCGTTTCTGCTGCAGGTCGGTGATTTCGTGGCGCAGGGACTGCATGCGGTCTTCCTGTTCGTTTAATTCTTTCACGTAACGTTCGACCAGAGCTTTTTCTTCGGCGCTGCCTTTTAACGCTTTCATGTTTTCGCGCACGCGCTGCTGATCGTCGGAGATGCTGGAGATCTGCATCTTGCGTCCGGCGATGGTCGAGTCGAGTTGCGCGATGTCGTTTTTCTGCAGGATCACTTTGCGCAGTACGCGTTCGGTTTCGATGTTGATCATCTTCTGCACCAGGAAATATTTAACTTGATCGTCGGTGACGTTGGTCAACTGATAGCTGTTTTGGATAGGACGGTATTCCTTAACGGTCAGCTCTGTAGTCTTTTTCGGCTGGACGGTGAGGCGGAAACGATGGAAGGATGCGGAACTCTCGGCGGGAGTTTCGTCGTCGGTGAGTTTCCAGCCGGCACGCGCGGGATGCTCGATGACGACCGTGCGCGCGGCCGCGTCGCGGTTGCGGATGGTGTAGGTATTTTCCTGGCGCTCCTGGGTCATCTGCGTCATGGTGCCGTGCGCGATGATCACTTTGGTGACGTGCTGGTTTTCGGCTTTCTGTTTGGCGTCGACCAGCACGCCGAGGTCGGCGGCATAGGAGAGAATACGTTTTTCGCCGGGCTTGATCGGGTCCATCAGGCCCTCGCCGGCGAAGGCTTCGCCTTCGAGCACGTTGAAGCTGCCGCCATCGAGCGTGAGGTCGCTGGTGTTGTTCACCCAGAGCGCGCGCAGGACCGAACTCTCCGAAGGATTCCACACCGAAACTTTTTCCGCGTCGATGCGCGATTGCAAGATGGGCACGAGCGCCGACTGGTTCTTGCGGATGGTGACGCGGTCTTTGAGTTTGTATTCGAACAGGTCGCCGAGGTCGCGGGTTTGGGCCGTGCTGGTTGCGCCTTCGAGAGAATCGGCGGCTTCGGGACGAGCGCCGACCCAGGCCTTGTACGTGCCGCCGCCGGTGCCGCTGCCAACGCCCGGGCCGTAGCCCCCGCCGCTGCCGTGATAGGCATTCTTCGCGGCAGCGCTTGCGGGTCCCATGCCGAGAGACTCCAGAACCCTGCCATTGCTGGGACCGCCAATGACTCCGCCTGCTACGCCGCCGACCACACCTTGTGCCATCGCGACGGGCGGTGGCGATTGGAGCTGAGCGGTTTCTTCCAGCGTGGCTTCGTGCGTCTGCGGTGAGAGCATTGCATTCTCCGGCAGCGGCACCACCGGCCTGCGCGTGTAATACGGCTGCGAGAGTTCCTGCACGAACGACTGCGGCGCGCCCGCCACCAGCGCCAGTTCCACGTTCTTCCAGTCTTCGCCGACCGTGTTGTCGACGATAGCCCAGCCTTGCAGCAGCGGTTTGCCTTCGTTTGGAATCACGATGCGGTAGGTGCTCTTCCACACCGGGACTTCGCTGATGTAGCTGACCAGCAGGTCGCGCTCGCCATCACCGGCGGTGGAGATCGTCATGCGGCGCAGGTCCTGGTCGCGGGTGGAGGCGACGAGCCCAAGATATTTGCCGACTTCTTCGTTCACTTCTTTTTCGGCGACGCGAACGCTGGTGGAAGGAGTCATGTCGAAGATGCGCACCTCCCCGGCGTCGCTGACGATCGAAATCTGATCGACGGTAATTTTCTGGCCGTCTTTGATGGGAATCTCGCGTTCGTCGATGCTGAGCAGGCGGCCGGTGGCGCTATCAGATCCGCTCTTCACTTCGAGGCGCGCGCCGCGCAGGGCGTCGAGAAACTGCGCGGTGGTCGGATTCTCGCCCACGGGCAAGTGCAGCGAGCCGAGCCGCCTGGCCAGCGGCGCGTTGGAGTTGTAGCTGACGCCGGTGATGCGTCCCTTGCCCAGATCGAGCACGGTCAGGGATTTCAACACATCGTTCAGCTGCGCGGTGGTGAAATCCACATTCACGTCCTGGCTGCCGCGGACGTGGCCGGCGTGTTCGAAATATCCGACGCCGTTTTTGTAGAGGATGACGCGGGTTACGGGCAGGCGTGCGGCTGAGTCTGCGGGGTTTGGGGTGACAGAAGAAGACTGGCCAGATGAAAATGCAACCAGCAGCAACCACAGGACTGCAAGTTTCGAAGCGCGCATGATTCCTCCGTTATTGGGCGATCGTTAAGATCAGGGTCGGCCGTCGGGGATAGAACGCAAGACGCGTGTGCGCTTGCATCTGCGCTCGCATCTGCATTTGCGCGACGGTCGCGGGCCCTGACGGGATTTAGACACCGAGCGGAGGCGTCTGGAGCTTCGGATGCAAGCTCAGTGTTTTGAGATGGCTGGAGGGCTCGGGCCTGGGTGCGCGGGATTACAAGTCTCCCGAACTTGAGCATCGCAATTCAGCGGGGCTTCGCCCACGCTGGACAGCCGAGGCGGCTGTCGCTACGTCAATGATGCTACGCGGGCTTACGCTTTCTTGAGCAGGCGGCTCAGCCAGATCAGGAAAATCGCGCCGATGATGGCGACTATGATTGTGCCGATCAGGCCGCCGGCGTAGATGCCGAGCGCGCCCAGAAGCCATCCGCCAACCACGGCGCCGACGATGCCCAGAACAATATCCATTGCGGGGCCGTAGCCGCCGCCGCGCATGATCTTGCCTGCAGCCCAACCGGCGATCAGACCAACCACAACCCACCAAATCAAGTCTCTAAGCATTGCCATCCTCCGTGAAAGTTCTTCGCTGCTTCCGACGCGAACCATTGGAGCAGAGAAATAGTCGGGAGGAGATTATGGCCGCGCGACGGCGCTGTCAAGGTGAGGCGGTTGCCTGCTGCTCCTTCAGGCACGGGACGGGCGGGCGGTTGTGGAGTTTGATCCTGCGTTCATGGGCTTGTCATCCTGAGCGAAGTTGTCGTCCGCTTCGCGGACGACGACGCAGTCGAAGGATCCCTAGCAGCTTAAACGCAGCCGGGGTTCCTGGTGTTTTCATGAACCAGCCCAAGCACGTCCAGAGTAGAGCTGGTGGTAGCGATCCTTCGACTGCGCGAGTGATTCGCTTCGCGAAGCAGTCGCTCCGCTCAGGATGACAGAGCAGAGGGGGCGAGCAGAGGGGTTGCTATGGTTAAATCAATTCATGTTTGCACGCAAGATTCGCGTGGAGTATGAGGAGCTCGGGCAGAAGCTTCCCTGCCCGAGCAAGTGGCTGGATAATTTTTCCATGCGCAACTTTACCAATGCCAGCGTCTTCGACGACACGCTTCCTGTTTCTGACGGGCAGATGGAGATTGGAAAGAATGTTCCGCTTGATCAGCTGAAAGAGGCGATGGAGGATTGGTTTCGGCGGAAGGGGTATTTGGGGCAGGATGCGGGGCTGGTGGTGAGGGAGATGTGAGGTGGCTCGAAAGAAACAGCAGGTCCCTCCACTACGCTTCTCATTCCCTTCGGGAATGAGAAACTCCGGTCGGGATGACAAATTATTTGCTGCGGCTGCGCTATTTCTCGTAGTGAAGCTATTTCTCGTAGTGAAGAAGTGACATTACTTCATAGCCTTTTAGTCTGTCGCGGCCGTGGAGGAAATCCAGTTCGACGACGAAGCCCAGGCCGGCGATGTCCGCGCCTAACGACGAGGCCAGCTTGGCGGTGGCTTCGGCGGTGCCGCCGGTGGCCAGCAGATCGTCGACGATCAGAACGCGCTGGCCTTTCTGAATGGCGTCTTTGTGAATCTCGAGCGAGTTGGTGCCGTACTCGAGGGCGTAATCGTATTTGACCGTTTCGGCGGGAAGTTTGCCGGGCTTGCGCACGGGAACGAATCCGGCCTTCAGGCGATAGGCCAGCGCGGGACTGAAAATGAAACCGCGCGCCTCCATGCCCAGCACGAGATCGACCTGCTCATGGGCGTAGTGCTCGTAAAATTTATCGATCAGCGCGGCGAAGCCGACTTTATCTTTCAGCAGAGTGGTGATGTCGTAGAACAGGATGCCAGGCTTGGGGAAATCCGGGCACTCGCGGATCATGTGCTTCAGCTGATCGGCACTCAGGCCGGTACGAGGCCTCGGCTTCTGCTGCTTCTGTTTCGTCTTCTGCGAACTTTTATTCTTCGAACTGGGCGGCACTTACCACGCTCCTTCGATGCGAAACAAATTCAGTCCGGCGGCGGGCTGGGATTCCGATTCCTCGACGTTGTCAACGCGGGCGGCGCGCGGGCCTTCGCGCAGACGCGAACGCAGAGCGACTAGCTGATCGTGAGTTCCCTGCGCCAGGATTTCTACGCCGCCGTCGGCGTTGTTGCGCACCCATCCGGCGATGCCGAGGATGTGCGCTTCTCGCTCCACAAACCAGCGGAAGCCCACGCCCTGCACGCGCCCGCGAACCAGGAAGCGACGGGCTTCGGCGGCGGCTTTTTCAGTAGAGGTCATGGTCTTACCACATGTCATCCTGAGCGGAGAATCAGTCTCGCGAACGCGAGACTGATTCGCAGTCGAAGGATCCCTATGGGCTCAGCTCAAGTGAGCGCGACGCCATTCCTATTGAGAGTTTCGGCTTTGTACGGCACCATCTTCAAGTTTTTCATGTGTACGTCGTACCTCTGAATGCCGCTTCCTGTCTTGCTCTTTCGGACAAGCTCTACTAATTCGCCTTCGGCGCGCAATTCCTCATCTTTGCTCAATAACACCACTTTACAGCCGGGGACGATGAGTGAAGCCCAGTGCGACCAAATCGCATATTCGTCGCCGATACGTCTATCAAACGTAGTTTTAAAACTCCGCTTGTTCTCTTCTTGAGCCTTCGCTTTGGGAGCGTTTATCACTAGAGTCAGCATATCTAGGGTAGGGATCCTTCGACTCCGCGAGAACCTCGCTTCGCGACGTTCTCGCTCCGCTCAGGATGACAACGAACTCTTACGCTCGCGACAGATATGCGCCTTCGGCCGTGTCCACTTTGATTTTCTCGCCTTCGTTGATGAACGGCGGAACCTGCACTACCAGGCCGGTTTCGGTGCGGGCGGCTTTG
The DNA here is from genome assembly GCA_963846245.1 of uncultured Acidobacteriaceae bacterium. Taxonomy (GTDB): domain Bacteria; phylum Acidobacteriota; class Terriglobia; order Terriglobales; family Acidobacteriaceae; genus Sulfotelmatobacter. The sequence goes on from CAWJVI010000004.1 coordinate 1,386,069, forward strand.
GTTACGCTGCTGGCGGTTGCGCTTTTCAGGCCGGGTTCGGTTTCGATCACGGTGAGAATCACGGTTTGGGGAAGCTCGATGCCTACGGCCTTGCCGTCGAAAAATTCCACTTTGATTTCGAGATTCGGGATTAGGTACTCCACGGCGTCGCCCAGGATTTCCTTGGTCAGGTAGGTCTGCTCGTAGTTGGCCGTGTCCATGAAGTAATAACTGTCGCCGTCGGAATAGAGGAACTGCATGTCGACTTCGTCCACGGTGATCTTCTCAATGGGATCGGGCGAGCGGAAGCGATGCTCGAACATGGCGCCGGTGCGCAGGTTGCGCAGCTTGGCCTGGATGAAGGCGCGCAGGTTTCCGGGGGTACGGTGTTCGACGCTGAAGACGGAGTGCAGATCATTGTTGTGCTTGATGATCATGCCGGGACGCATCTGGGTGGCAGGGATCGACATCGCTAAAGAAATCTCCTTGGTGACGAGTGCAAGTTACGATTGCGGATTGCAAGAGCCAGCGGCCAGACTCGGCGGAAGACGGCAGGCTACAATTCCGCCGCTACCGGGGCTAAAGCGTTATTTTACACGGAGCTGCGGGGGAAAGGAAACCACTGCAGCCGGCGGGTGGTGCGTCAGTTTGAAACAATGCACTGCCAAAATCTTCGATGACATTGGGTGTGCCGTCCCCACTTCTCGCAAAAGACGCGAGAAATGGGGCACCCGGATCAGGCCTGGGGCTTTAAGTTGAGGCTGGCACTACCGGCCGACAGGCTCTCCTCACATGAGCAGAAACTTAAGACTACCGTCTTTCCCGGATTGTGCTGCCAGCCTGCCGCAGGACTAGAATTGATCCAGTAAGTGCTGTTAGCAGTTATCCGCAGTTGAGTCCGGCATGGAATAATGCCGGACGGAAGCGAGGTCTTTATGCGATTGGGAAAATATGAGTCTTCAGACGACAGCCACATCGGCACAGCAGTCACGTTCCTGCTGATCGGATTGGGAGCAGGCGCGCTGGCTGCGCTGATGCTCGCGCCCAAGAGCGGTAAGCAGCTTCGTCGCGATCTGAAAAAGGGCTACGACGATGCCAGGGACACGGTCGGGGAGTGGGCCGACGAGGCCAAGGACCGTACGCGTGACGCTCGCGACCGGGTACGCGAAGTGGCCAAGCGCGGCGTCGACCTGGCGGAAGATTTGCACGACACCGTTCGCGAAAAAGTGGAACCGCTGCGGCGGGCCATCAACCGGGACTAGTGGAGAAAAGCCGGACAGCCGAGGCGGCTGTCTCTCCGTGAGTCGATTAGCCAAAGATTGCGGCGAAAAACCGCTTGAGACGGTGCAGAATCGGGTGTTTGTCTCTCGGCGGCGGGGTCACCTGCGGCTCGATCACGGTTTCGAGACGCATGCGGCGGGATGAGTCTTCCAGCGGGAGACTTTCGACCTCCTGCACGAGCACGGCGGGCGGGGCGGTTGTCTTCTTCCGGCCGCTGAAAACAAAAGGCGCGTCGACCTGGATGTGGACCTCACCGGGTTTCGACGGAGGCAACGGCTCGGTCTCGGATCCGTGCGACGGCAAGGCAGCGGCAGACACGTTTTCAGCTGGAGTGGAAGCACTGCCGAGCGTCGCATTCGCCGCGAGTTCCGAACCAGAGGCGGGCGTGGTGTTGGCGCGCGACCGATTCGCGAGCATGGCGGGGGACGGCGGCGGGCAGCCACATTCGAGGGGAACGTCGGTATCCACTTTGTCGATTCGACCGGAGCGAAACACGGCCTGCTCGGTCGGCTTGACCTGGTAGATGCGATCTCCCATCAACTCCGAGACTAAGGCGGAAGCCGTGTTGCCCATCAGGGTCCGCACGCAGGTATTGCCGTGCGTGTCGGCGCTGATCGCATAGTGGAACTCCCCCGGCCCGGCGAGCAGGATTCTGAAGTCGGGAGTCAGCACGGAGTCGGCAGCCGCATCCAGCGCGTAGTGCGCCTCCAGCGCGCCGCTGCTCATACCCAGCATCAATTCGTGTTTACTCTTTGACGGCGTTACGGAAACCGTGGTGCCGGGGCAGACGCGGATTTCGCCTCCGCGGGATAAAGCCAGAACCGCCGTTTCGGAGCCTGCAGTGACCGACGCCCCCGCGCCGATTCGGCTTCCCGCGAGCACCACCGTACCCGGACCGCCAGACACGGGCACAACGGCGGGTGCACTCGCCGGGACCAGCGTGGGCGCGGCGAGCGGCGGGAGCGCACCCTCGCCGGCGTTCGCGTCAGAACTCTCACTCCCGGCTGGCTTCAGGCGGATCATCAGGCGATTTCCGGCGCCATCCCAGGTGTAGCCGTAGGGGCCGGACAAATCCACAACGATCCGCGTCACCGGAGGCTGCCGCCGGTATTGTTCCGTGCGGATCGCCGCAATTCCCTCCTCTTTGATGGAAATGCGTTTCTGCACCGGTCCCATCCGTGCGTAGGGCAGGTCGACAACCAGGCGCGGCGGAGAGTCGAGAGTCTGGATCACGGGCACGATCGGATGTGTGGCCAGGATTTCAAGAGCGGGAACACCATGCTCGTGAACAACGTGCACGCTGTTCACCAGGGCTATGGGCGCCGCGGAGGCGCTGCGCTCCTGCGCGAGAAACCCGGAAGGCGCACTCAACGCCGCCGAGGCTGTTGCCGCGATTAGTGCAAGGCGCGCAAACCGGATGGGGGATGGGGGCAAAAACACTCCTGGAGGCGGCGCGGTGCGTATGAAAGGAACATACCACCTGGAGCGGGAAGCGTGAAAGGGTAGGTGCGGGCTCGCACCCAATCATGATGTCATCCCGAACCCGCTGAAGGCGGGTGAGGGACCCTACGTCGGTCTCCATCGTAACTGCAGCCCGCCGGGGACCACCACCGCCGCACGCGCCGTGGGGCACCCGCCGGCGTCCATGCCACTGCGCACGCATCGTAAGGTCCCTCACCGGGCCTTCGGCCCCGTTCGGGATGACAACGTGGGTTGATTCGGCTCGAGGCTTAGGAGCTAGGAGCTCAGGCTTCCGGCAGGAATTCGTATTCCTCGATCACGGCCGCGACGGCAATCCGGCCATCGCCAGAGCCGTTTTCCACGCGGACCACGCGGCCTTTGCATTGCACGCGGATGCTCTCGGTCAACGTGATCTCGGGAGGCAGAGTCATCGTAAATCCGATGGATGATCCCTGCGCGACGGCGGAATCTACGTAGAAGCAAATGCCGCGGGCACTCACGTCGCGGATGTGGGCCTCTTCGTGTTGGGCAGAATTCAGGTCTCGATTCACGGCAACGGGGATGCGGAGCGCGAAGCGTCGTGCCGCCCGTTTCTCCTGGGCCTCAGCCATGCAGATCTCCAATTCTGGTCGTAGTGAAAGCTATGCCATAATGAGCAAAGAGCGGGGGAGCGTCAATGCCACCATCGTGCGGCGCATAGCCCGTTCGGGGAGCAGTTCTCCGCGGCTGGTTTCTGACCAAGGGTCACCGGCATTCCTGGGTTGGCATTCCTGAGTTGAGGTTTATTTCTGGTCTTCGTGCTCGACAACTACGATTCGTTTACCTACAACCTGGTCCAGTATCTGGGCGAACTGGGGGCCACGGTGGAGGTACGCCGCAACGATCAGGTCACGGTCGCTCAAGTCGAGAAGATGAAACCGGAACGAATCGTGATTTCTCCCGGACCTTGCACGCCACAGGAAGCCGGCATCAGCATTGACCTGATTCGCCACTTCGCCGGGAAAGCTCCGGTGCTCGGCGTGTGCCTGGGACATCAGGCGATCGGCGAAGCTTTCGGCGGGCGCGTAGTGCGGGCAGGCCACGTCATGCACGGCAAAACCAGCGCTGTGATGCACGACAATAAGAGCATCTTTCAGGGCCTGCCGATGCCCATGACGGCCACGCGTTATCACTCGCTCATCGTCGAAGAGAAAGATCTGCCGGCGGATTTGGAAATAAGCGCTTGGACCAACGAAAAAGACGGTACCCGAACGATTATGGGTTTGCGCCACCGGCAGTATCCCGTTGAAGGGGTGCAGTTTCATCCGGAGAGCGTGCTTACGGATGAGGGGAAGAAGCTTGTCGCTAATTTTTTAGCAGTGGACGGTGGTCAGTGATTAGTACCTCTCTCTCACCAGCGAGTTCAGCAAGCCATTGAGAATCCGTCCAACTTCGGCTGAGGAGCTAAGCAGCTTCTCGCTTTGATCGCGTTCCAAATAGCCCAACTCTTGCGAGATGAGAATCTGGGTCTCAACTTCCATCAGAGATCCGCGAGCATGTCCCAGGGGCTGCTTGAACTCTGCTGTGGAGAGTCTCGCCTGGCCTTCTGCGATGTTGCTCGGGATCGAAACCGCAGCGCGCCGCAACTGGGCAACCAGGCCGTAGGTCTCGGGCTTCGGAAACGCCTGAGTGCTACGATAAACGTCCAATACCAGAGTCATCGATTTTTTCCAGACGACCAGGTCGCGATAGGATTGAACGATAGGGCTGACTGAGCATTGCATCTGCTCAGACTATGCGCCTGGATGTTGAATAGAGTGTGACGTGCATCACACGCTCTTGTGGATTTCCCGAAATGGCATACTGGCCACTGATCACTGATCTTTTCATCGACCTGCGTTCCTCGCCATGTCCACGGCGCGCAGCAGCGCCTGAGCTTTGTTCATCGATTCTTCAAACTCGCTGGCGGGATTTGAATCGGCCACGATTCCTGCTCCTGCCTGCAGGTATGCGTGCTTGCCCTGCATGAGCAGCGTGCGAATGCCGATGCAGGAGTCCAGATTGCCGGCGAAATCCGCGTACAGCACCGACCCGCCGTAAATGCCGCGGCGCGTAGGCTCCAGCTCTTCGATAATCTGCATGGCGCGCACTTTCGGCGCGCCGCTGAGCGTTCCTGCCGGGAAGCAAGCGGCGAACGCGTCGAGCGCGTCGAGATCCTTGCGCAGCGTGCCTTCGAGCGCCGATACCAGGTGCATCACGTGGGAGTAACGCTCCACGTACATCAGATCTTTTACTTTGACCGAGCCATATTCGCTCACGCGGCCCAGATCGTTGCGGCCGAGGTCGACCAGCATGACGTGCTCGGCGCGCTCCTTTTCGTCGTTGAGCATCTGCTGTTCCAGGCGCCTGTCTTCAGCTTCGTCGCGCCCGCGGGGATGCGTGCCCGCGATGGGGCGATACTCCAGCTTGCGCCCGGTAACGCGCACCAGCATCTCCGGAGACGACCCGAGAATGTGCGTGCCTTCCATGCGCAGGAAATAAAGATAGGGAGAGGGATTCACCTGGCGCAGAGCACGGTAGAGATCGAACGGCGCAACTTCCGGCGTGAAATCGAGCCGTTGGGAGAGCACAACCTGGAAGATGTCGCCGGCGGCAATGTATTCCTTGCAGCGCTCCACGCCCCGCAGGAAATGCTCGCGGCTGGTGCCGGAATGAATCTTGAGCTTCGCCGCTTTGGTGGTCATCGCTTTGGCAGGCGTGGATTTGGCGGAAGTCGACTTGCGCCACAACCCCGGACGCAGCCCGGACGCCAGTTTTTTCTCAATCGCGGCGATATCACGGACTGCGCGATCGTAAGCCTTCCGCGCGCTTTCGCGCGAAACGTCAGCCGCGGCCATGATGTGAATCTGATGACGCAGGTGGTCAAAGGCCAGCAAACGGTCGAAAAACATCAGTTCTGCGTCGGGTAATCCGAGGTCATCCTTCGCGTGCTCGCCGATGTTTTCAAGCTGGCGCACAACGTCGTAGGCAAAATATCCGACGGCCCCGGCGGTGAAGGGAGGAAGTCCCGGCACCGAGGCAAGTTGGTGGGCACGCAGTGTCTCTTTCACCACTTGAAAAACATTTCCTGGACGCTTCTCGGTGCGACCATTGCGTTCCACCTCGACCTTGCCGTCCGAAGCCCGGACCCGCATGTAGGGCCGCGCCCCCAGAAACGTGTACCGGCCAATCTGCTCCCCGCGCTCAATGGACTCCAGCAGAAATGCGTGCGGCTCTTTCTCGGCGATGGCAAGAAAAGCGGAAACGGGCGTGAGCAGGTCCGCCGAAACGGACTTCACCACCGGCACCAGCGTGGCTTCCCGGGCGAGCCGGGAGAATTGTTTGAAGTCCGGTTGCAGCATGCGTTGGTACCGAGAGCCCGGCGGTCGCGGGCCTTTTATTATAGGGGAAGCGACGAACTGGGATGTCGCCTGCGCAGCTTCGCGGATCCAAGGCCCTGCCGACCGTTACCTTCATGCCGAGCTGCCGCGCACTTTGGTCACCTTGCCGGGGCTGACCTCGGGGCTAGAATTAGAAGGTCCATAGACTGAGAACTGAGAGTAGTCCCTGATTCTTATGCGTTGCTTGCGTCTCGGCCTCACCGTATCGGCTGTGGTTTTCGGTTTGTTTGGCATGTTCGGCGCGCTCGGCGCCTGCGCCCAGACCGCTCCAGCAGCCTATCCGCCAACAACGGTGCCGGCCGCAGATCAATCCTCCTCGGTGGCAGCCGCTGCGAAAACCTCGAAGAAGCCTGCCGCGCACGCCAAGCGAGTGATCGACGACGATGATTTGGAGCTTCACAAGAGCCCCATCCCGCGGCTTACCCTGGAAGGCACGGACAACATCGCCGAGATTGTAGCCGCGGTCAAGAAATACAAGGAATCGCACACTCCACAGCAGACCGAGGCAGCGTTCCGTGACTGGTTTGATGAGACGAACGACGTGTTGACGGCGGCCATCCGGGAGAGCAGCAATCTGCGTGACCTGAGGGAGTCTAACATCAACAACAGCAATGACTTATGCCAAGATAGCGGCGACTGGGAACAGTGCCAGAAGCTGCGCCTGGCCGACGCCCGCGGAGCCCGCAGCGATCAGAATCGAATCCGCAACGATGGCTTCGTCACTGGACGCATTCAGCAGGCCTTCATGAGGATTCGCAACGACCTCATGATGATCGGCGTGCGCTACGAATGGTTCAAAATCCAGAACGCGAACGGAGTCGGCAGTTTCTGAGGTAACGCGAGCGAACCACCAATCCAATTGACGGAAGCTTCCTCGCCGTCCAAGATTAGAAAGCGAAATCCAACCAAACCGATGCGGATCAAGTTTTGGGGCGTACGTGGTTCTACGCCCACGCCACAAGCCGAGAATCTGCGCTACGGGGGCAACACCTCGTGCGTCGAGGTTCGCATTGGGGAGCGGATTTATATCTTCGATTGCGGCACCGGCTTCCGCGGGTTGGGCAACGAACTGAAGCACGAATTCGGCGACCGGGAGTTCCACGCCCACGTTTTTGTTTCGCACTTTCATTGGGATCACATTCAGGGGATGCCATTTTTCCGTCCCTTGTATGACAACCCCGGCGGACATTTCTCGTTTCACTCGTCGAGCCGCATTCGCAGCCTCAAGCAGGTGATGGCCGAGCAAATGGCCGCGCCCTATTTCCCCGTCAACCTCAATGAGATGAAAGCCAAGCAGGAGTTCTTCGATATCGAGAGCGGCAACGTGAAACTGGAGGATGGCGTCGAGTTGCAGACGGCGTGGCTGAATCATCCGCAGGGCTGCATGGGATTTCGGCTGGAAACCAAGGATGGCGTGCTCGTTTACGCCACCGACAACGAACCGGGCGACGCCGGATTCGACAAAGAGGTGCGCAAATTAGCCGCGGGCGCCGACGTGCTCATCTACGATGCACAATATCTGCCTGAAGAGTACGAAGCTCGCCGCCGCGGCTGGGGACACAGCCATTGGCGCGAAGCCGTCAACGTGGTCATGGAGAGCGGCGCGAAAGAACTTGTGCTTTTTCATCACGACCCCGAACACACCGACGTGATCGTCGACAAGGTGGTGCAGGAAGCGCGGAATTATTATCCCAAGGTGCGGGCCGCGGCTGAGGGGATGGAGATCAAGCTGTAGAGTTCTTGTAGCGATTGCGATACAGCAACAACTGCCTGATCACGACTTCACCCAGCGCCCAGCGCGATAGCGAATCACAGGCGGCAAATCCTTCCCCGGCCACTTCATCAGCGTCCCGATCGCCAGCTTGCGCCACGGCTCCGCCAGCGCGGGGACCTTCAGCACGCTCGCGCTCAGGGACCGAAACCCGCGAAGCAAGGATGCATTCGGCAACCCCGCAACTTCCTGCGCGAGAATCTCTTCGTGAATCTGGTGGCATTCTTCCAGGTTGCGCAGGCCCAGCGAATCGGGATGCGAACGGAAACCGCCGATCAGCGCATCCACGGGATAGAGTTTGGCAAAGCGGAAGAAGCGCACCCACAGCTCGAAATCGCTGGCACTGCGGCGCGCATCATCCACGCGGCCGCCAGCGCGGTCCCACAAGCTGCGTCGCCAGAACGTGGACTCCTGCTGAATGTAGCGATTCGCGCCGGCCAGAAATCGCCAGCGCGACCATTGCCGCAGCCGCAGAGTTTCCACCGCCATGCCCTCATCGCTGAATCCCGTGGGACGTCCGGTAATCCATTCCACTTCTGGAAATGCGCGAAACACGCTGCCCACGACGAACAGCGACCCGGCATGCAACATATCGGTTGCGCTGATCCATCCCATTGCATCGCGCATTCCATCGACCCCCGCATCGCCCGACGCGGCGCCAGATGTGCGCGCGAAGCCTTTGTTGATCGCGTCGTACATGCCGCGATCCGGTTCGCTAAACCAGGCGTGCAGCTGCGCCTCATATTTGCGGATGATCTCGACGCTGCCGTCGGTCGAGCCGCCGTCGGCGATTACATACTCCAGATTGGGATAGCCCTGGCTCAGCACTGAGCGGATGGTGGCTTCGAGATAGCGCGCGGAATTGAAGACCGGCGTGATCAGCGCGATCTTCGGCCACTCGCTGGAGAGTCCAGGCGCGGCACTGTCTGAATGCGAGTTCGCGGGCGCGTTGGCTGAATCCGGATTGTTCGTGCGCGGGATTACCAAGGCGTGGCATCCCAGGCCGCAGCGACAATATTTTCCGAATCAAAATGAGGCCGAGGCGTCAGCGCAACTGGCGATCCCGTAGCGGGATCGAAGCAGAACGTCTGGTACCCATGCTGCCCCAGCCAGCCGAGCACGTCACCGCTGCTTGTACTCTGATGCTGCAGCGAACGATCGGAAAGTTCGAGGAGCAGCACCGGCTTGAACTGCCGCACAGTTTCCTCCGCGCCTCGCAGCGCGGCCATCTCGGCCCCTTCAATATCCATTTTGATCACGTCCACGCGGGCCAGTCCTTCGCTGTAGACTACGTCGTCGAGCCGATCCGCCTGCACCCGCTCGCGATGGTCGAGCGGAGTATCGTAGCCGAACGCTCCCAGCGTATTGTGCCCCGATTTCCCCAGAGGCGCGACCGACAACTCTACTTCCGACGCGCGATCGGAAACTGCCTTGCGGATCGCGATCACATTGGCCAGCGAATTCAGTTTCACATTTTTTTGCAGGATTTCAAACTCGCGGACGCTGGGCTCAAGCGCCAGCACCTTCCCCCTGGGACCGACGCGGCGCGCGGCAAAGATGGAATAGAGCCCCATATTCGCGCCGGCATCGATGAACGTCATGCCTGGTTTGAGGATCCGCTGCAGCAGGAAAAACTCATTGGGCTCATACCGCCCGGTGACGAACACTGAACGGCTGGTTTCATTGCCGGGATATAAGAATAGCTTTGAGTTATCCAGCCACGGGACGGCGAAGGGCCGGCGCAGCAACGGCCAGAGCTCACGACGAAAGCGGCTCGCATTATCGGCGCGCTGGCCTGAGCCCAGCACCCATCCCGGGAAAAGCTCCAGGACCGGCTTCGCCGCCAGGCGAGGTCCCAGCCAGCCGCTGAGGCTCATGTTTGCCACAAGTTTTTAGTCCTTAGTCCTTAAGCAGCGACACAAGACTCGGATTTTTCAACTCATTTCGCGAAGCCACAAAAACACAACGGAGTGGACGCCCGTCACGCACGCACGCCAGATCGTTCGTCCACGCAAAACGAAAATCTTCATGCGCCGGCGGCGTGACCGGAGCATACACGTGCTCAAAGCCGGCACGGTTCAAACCCAAAACAACATAGTGCGGTGTGGGACGCCCAGCGAGGCCGGCCATGGCCTGATTGAAGTCGGTGCTTTCGTCTTCGATGCGAACCACCGGCAGCGTGTGATCGCTCACCATGGTCTCCAGCAGCAGCAAATCTCCGCACACCGCAGCCATATTGCGAATGGATTGCAACGGATTCTCCAGGTGATAGAGCAGCCCGTAAGAAAAGACAATATCGAAGCGTCCGAAGCGCGACAGATCCTGCTCCACGTCGCCAACATGGGCTTCCAGCTGCGGATAACGCGTCCGAAGATTCTCGATGTTTTGCGCGCGGCCGTCTATGCAAACCACCGAGCACCCCATCTGCTGCAGGCGGATTCCCAGGTGTCCCACGCCGCAACCCAGGTCCAGCGCACGTTTTCCCTTGAGCGGCAGCCCGAGCGATTCCAAATGATCCATGCGGGCGGCATTGAGGGCGAGCGCACCGGGCGTGTCGAACACCTGCACGCCGCCGCGCTTGCGCACATCTTCATTCTCGTAGCGGCGTCGCTTCACCTGCACGGGATACGGGAGTTGTTCTGGCAGCAACGCTGCCGTCTTTCCATCCGAGTTGCCATCGCGCTTTGCGATAGTCTTAATTTTTTGCAGGATGCTCATGAGGTTCCGTGTCCGCGCTTGGAATCACTCGCTTCGCGCAATTGCGTCGCGCTCGGTGTCGTTCGCGGACCAGGACCAGGACCAAAGACCGCGCGCTTTACCAACTTCGCCAGGCCCAGCGGCCGCGACGAGTGCCGCTTGAAACTTTTCCAGATATGGCGCGGATTGGCCGTGATCTTCTCCGGCGTGAGCTTGTTGGTGGCGTCGTCAATCGTATAGATGTAGCGCCACGAAAGGCCTTCATCAAAGTCCGTGGGATTCTGTTCGCAAGTAAGGCGGCAATTCAAAATGGCTTCTTCGCTGGCCATCATCTCCGCCTTGCCCGGACCGTAGGTCGTATGCGAGTAGTCGTGATTCTGGTGAATCGCGGTCACCACGGTGGTAGCGTCGAGCACCGGCGCTCCCAGTGACCGCACCTTCCATAGCAGCCAGTTGTCCCACCAGAAGCGTCCAATGGCGAGTGGCGGCATCGCGGGATACAGCCCGCGCGAGAACGCAAAATAATCGATGTTGCGGGCGATCTGCAGGCGGCCTTTTGCACGCGCGGATTCTTTCAGTTTCGCGGCCCAGGTCGATTGGGCAAAATCCAGAGGCTCAGTTATGTCGAGGTCGGTGCGTCGGCCGACCATCAGGAAGCGCTCACTCCACGCCGCGACGCGGGACACACCTGCGACGAAGTCATCGAAGAGAATGATGTCGGCATTCACATAACACAGCCACGGACTGCGCGTCCGTTGCTGCGCCTGCGCAAACAGATCGCTCACCAGCGGCGTGCCCCACTGATTTTTCTGCACCGCGGGAACGTGCTGCACTCCGAGTTCTCGCGCCACTTCCGCCGTGCCTTCGTCGGTGCCGAACAGAATCACGTCGGGCCGCGGATTCATTCGCGTCCAGCTGGCGATGGCGTTGCGCTGAATCACGGCGATGTGCCCGCGAAATGCTTTCGGGATGGCGAAGATGGTCAGCGGAGCAGCAGAAGCCGCGCTCATACGAAGCCTTCCCCAATGCCCAGCCCCAGGTAGTCCACGCCCGGCGTGTCGTGCAGAAACTTCACCGCGCGCCAGCAATCGATCACGGTGCGCGGGATCGCCGCTGCGCACCCACTGCCCGCCGGGAATCGCGCTGAACTCGGGCCACGACGTGGCCAGCACTACCAGGTCTGATTTTGCAATGCATTCGATCGCCGTAGCCGCAAAGCTCACATTGGCAATCGCGGCGGGCACGGAAACTTTTCCATACGCCGGATCGAACGCCAGAACTTTCATGCCGCGGCTCGCCAGCTCCTTGGTCAACAGAAAGCCTACGGCTTCTTCCACTACGTCGGTGCCGGCTTTGTAGGTCAATCCGAGAATGCCCACAGTTCCCTGCTTGCGGTGCTGCACGCGGTGTTGGACCAGATCGGCCAGCCAGATTCCCTGCAGGCGGTTGAAGCGGTCGACCGTCTGCGCCAGGTCGGGCGGTACCCCCAGCTGCTGCGCCAGTTGCACCAGAGCAAGATTATCCCGCGGAAAACACGGGCCGCCGTAGCTCACCGCGCCCTTCAGATATTTCGCGCCGATGCGGGTGTCGAGACCGAGAGCGGAAGTGATCACGTCGACATTCGCACCGGGCAGGCGTTCGCAGATGCGCGCCAGCATGTTGGCGTAGCTGATCTTTGTGGTGACGTAGGTGTTCACCGCGAGCTTCGTGACTTCGGCGTTCACAAAAGCCATGCGCGCCACCGAGGGCTTGTTCTCGCACACCTGCGCGTAGAGCGTCTGCAGCAGGTCACCGGCGCGGGCGTCGGATTCGCCGATCAGCAGCATGTCAGGATTCAGAAAGTCGCGGATCACGCTGCCCAGGGCGATAAACTCTGGGCTATAGCACAGGCCGAAGTCCGCGCCCATTTTCTTGCCGCTGGCTTTTTCCAGCATCTCGCGCACTGGGCCGCCGGTCGTACCCGGCATCACGGTGCTGGTCAGGCAAACGAGATGATATTCACTCTTCTTCGCGAGCGCGCGGCCAATCGCCTGGCACACCGGCTCCACGTAGCGCAGCGAAAATCCGCCGGCGGGATCGCTCGGAGTCGAGACCACGATAAAAGTAATCTGCGTATCGCGCACCGCAACTTCAATGTCGGCCGTCGCAGTCAGCCGTCCTTCACTCTGCGCCAGCATTTCCGCCAGGCCTGGTTCGTGCACCGGAGGCTGGCCCTGGTTGATCGCCTCCACCTTGCGCTGATCTTGATCCACGCCGATCACGAATACGCCCCGCGCCGCCAGACACGCCGCCAGCGGCGACCCCAGTTTTCCCAACCCGATGACAGACGCTTTCATCATTTATGTTTTTGTGCGATACGACTTTTCCCGGTGCGATCCCGTCCGCGGATTCAACTTGCCTCGGCGGTCAGGCACAAGTGCCAGCCGAAGTGCCGCTCCATCCAGCGGTATAAACCCGGAGGCGCCCAACTCCACGGCCAGTCTTTCACATACTCATACTTGACGTACTCGGCGATGCGGTACGGAAAAATGTGGTCCACAAACGCATCGGTCATGCGAAATCCCGAATGCTCGATCAGCGCGCGTCCCTCGCCGCGAGTATACGAATAGGTCACCGGGCATCCGGTTTGCGCCTCGGAATGTTTCGCGATCAATTCTTTCAGCTTCCAGAACTGTCCCTTGCCGTATCCCATCAGAATCCAAAACACTTTCCACGACGGCCGGTAATAGACCATGATCTTCACCGTCGTCCCCGGACGCGCGTACTGCCGCATCTGCTCGACCACCCGCTCGGGATGCGGCGTGTGATGAATCACGCCGAAAGAATAAATAAGATCGTAGGGCTCGACCGGGACAAACGAGGCCAGCTCTTCGGCGCTGCCATTGTAGAAGCGGACTTGATTACTCAAGCCAAAAACGTCCACGCGTTTACGCGCCACCTCGATCGACTGCGACGATAAATCCACCGCCGTGACCTGTGCCCCATGCCGCGCGAAGTTGACCGTGTCGGTGCCAATGCCGCATCCGATCTCGAGCACTCGCTTGCCCTTCCAGCGCTCGAATTCTGCGAACTTTGGAATGTGCGGCTCGACAAAATACTTCCGGGCCTCGACTTCGTCGAAATATTCGCGCGTCCCCACCGGCTTCGGCGAGTGCCGGATGTTGCACGGCCGCTGGTCCCAGTAACTGCGAACCTGTTCGACCGTAACCTGGGAAAAATCAGACATGATGGTTGAGGTTAATTGTCAGTCGTCGGCGAGCGCCGCGCCTAGACGCAGCCTGCCGAATGAAATCACTGACTAGGAACTTCGAGTCTATCGAAGTAGCAACCGCAGCGGCAAGCGGTGGTAGGGCATTTTGGAAGGCCAATTTCGAAATCAGTCCGGAATTGTCGAGCACTCCCCCGGAATCGTGAGATCGGCTCTAACTTGCTGTGCAGGCTATAATTGCCCGCACCGATGGCCCTGACCTCTGGCACAAAACTTGGTCCTTACGAAATCCAGTCTCCCCTCGGCGCCGGCGGGATGGGCGAGGTGTATCGTGCCCGGGACGTCCGCCTGGATCGCAGCGTTGCGGTTAAAGTTCTGGCTTCCCACCTTTCTTCTTCGCCGGAACTGAAGCAGCGCATGGAACGCGAGGCTCGAGCCATCTCCTCGCTGAACCATCCGAACATCTGCCATCTTTACGACATCGGATCGCAGGACGGCACCGACTATCTGGTAATGGAGTTTCTCGAAGGGGAAACTCTGGCTGAGCGGCTTCGTAAAGGAGCTTTGCCGCTGAGCGAAATCCTAAAGATTGGGATTGCCGTAGCCGAGGCGCTTGCCGTCGCGCACCGGCAGGGGATCGTGCACCGCGATCTGAAGCCGGGGAACATCATGCTGACGAAAGGCGGCGCGAAGCTGATGGATTTCGGGCTGGCGAAGTCCGCGGGTGCGGGCTTGGGCTCCGGGGCATCGAGCGCGCCTCTTCTGTCGGCGGCCCGGACGATGAGCCAAGCCAGCCCCGTTTCTCCGCTCACTATGGCGGGTACGATGATCGGAACCATCCAGTACATGTCGCCGGAGCAGATTGAGGGCAAGGAGGCAGATGCCAGATCGGACCTGTTTGCGCTGGGCGCTGTTCTTTATGAAATGGTCACCGGCGCAAGACCCGTTCGAGGGCAAGAGCCAGATCAGCGTGGCCAGCGCGATTCTCGAAAAGGAACCCGAACCAATTTCTGTAGCCCAGCCACTCACGCCGCCGGCGTTCGAGCACATCATCAGCGCTTGCCTCGCTAAGAATCCCGAGGACCGCTTTCAGACCGCGCAGGACGTCGCGCTGCAGTTGAAGTGGATTGCGCAGAGCGGGACACAGGTTCTCAGGACCAACGGAAAAAAGGGAAACAACCGCGAGCTACTGGCCTGGCTGATCGCAGGCGTTCTCGCCCTCATGCTGATCGCCGCCGTTCTCTGGTGGCGCGGATCGAAAGGAACAGAGCAGACGACATATTTTTCTGCGCCACTCCCGTTCGCGGCGCGAGCTGTAGCGGTGTCTCCCAACGGCCATACGGTAGCTATGGTTGGTCATCGAGAATCCGAACGAAATAACGTCCTCTGGATCTATGAACCGGGATCGCAGGAAGCGACCAGCCTTGCCAACACCGAAGGTGCCAGCTTCCCCTTCTGGTCTCCTGACGGTCGGTCGCTCGGGTTCTTCGCCGATGGGAAACTGAAGAAGCTGAGTCTGGCGGGCGGGCCGGTGCAAACACTGTGCGATGCATCCACAGGACGCGGGCGGCACTTGGAACAAGGATGGCGTCATCCTTTTTACGCCGAGCGGAACGCTGGGAGTCGGCCTCTATCGGATTTCAGCTTCAGGCGGAACGCCAACTCAGGTCACAGTTCCGGACAAAACCCTGAACGAAGACAGCAACCGCTGGCCGGTGTTCCTGCCGGACGGAATCCATTATTTGTATTCCGCAATCAATCTTTCCGGCCGAAGGGATCTCTATTCGATCTACGTGGGTTCGCTGAATTCGAATGAGAAGCGGCTTGTGGTCAGAGCGAAAGGCAACGCGGCATATGCCGCCCCCGGATATCTGCTCTTTTACCGAGATCAGACCCTTTTCGCGCAACACTTCGACACCAGGAAATTCGAGCTGACCGGAGAAGCCTGTTCCCCTCCTCACGGATGTTCAATTCTTCCCGCGGATTTCTGAAGCGGTATTTGCCGCTTCCACCGCCGGGTTGCTGGTAGCCCAAAGAAATGCAGATTCCGGCGCCTCCCAAGTGCTGTGGTTTGACCGTAAAGGTCAACAGATCGGAGTCGCGCTGAACCCCGGCATCTACGGCAACATAATGCTGGCCCCGAACGGCAGAGCCGTGGCGTCAGATACAACCGACCCCGCCAGCCAGAATACCGACATCTGGACTTACGATCTCGAAACCCGGAGTGCGAAACGGCTGACGTTTGATCCGGCGTTGGACTCCCTGCCGATCTGGAGTCCGGATGGAAGTCGAACGGTTTTTGCGTCGAATCGTGAACTCAAGTTCGACTTGTATTTGAAGGATACCAACGGAGCGCAAGAGGAGAAGATCATTCCGCAGGATGGTCCTGACCGATTTCCGACCGACTGGTCGCGCGATGGGAAGTATGTGATCTACGGGCGCGGCCCAGATCTATGGTTTTTGACGTTTGCCGGAGCTCCGAGCCACTCAGTTTCTGAAAGCGAGTTCCACATTAAAGAGCGGCCGCTTCTCACCGGATGGCAAGTGGGTCGCCTACGCCTCCAATGAGAGTGGACGATGGGAGATTTATGTGACCTCTTTTCCCGAAGCTCATGGGAAATGGCAGGTGTCGAACGCGGGAGGAGATCAGCCCCGATGGCGCGGCGATGGTAAGGAACTCTTCTACCTCTCCACCGACAGCAAAATGATGGCTGTTCCGGTGAAAACGGGGTCTAACTTCGACGCCGGCACCCCGACAGCGCTTTTCCAGGCCAATCCCCGCGAAATGTTTGCAACCTCCGAGCTGTTCTCCTACGACGTCAGCAACGATGGCCAGAAATTCCTCATCAACACCCAACTAAAGACGGAAATGACACCCATGTCTGTGGTCCTGAACTGGAGCGCAAAGTTGAATTAGCAACGCTGCTGACCCACACTCGCCACGCCCCTCCCTTGCTTCTGCCCCGTCCCGCCTCATATACTTCTGAACGTTTGCCCGCCCACTCCGGGAACGCATTCCGGCGCCGGCTCGCATCCCCGACGCCATTATTCCGGAGAATTATTTTATGAGTACTCTGTCCGCTCCGCCGCCGTCCGCCAACGAAGCCAATCCCTGGGAATCACAACGAGCGCGCTTCGACCTGGCCGCCCAGAAGCTCAAC
This sequence comes from uncultured Acidobacteriaceae bacterium, assembly GCA_963846245.1. GTDB lineage: Bacteria > Acidobacteriota > Terriglobia > Terriglobales > Acidobacteriaceae > Sulfotelmatobacter. Next base: position 1,403,046 of record CAWJVI010000004.1, read on the forward strand.
CTTGATGAAGGCTTGTGGCGGGTTCTGCGCTATCCCAACCGCGAGCTGATCGTGCATATCCCCGTCTCCATGGACGACGGCCATCTCGAAGTCTTCACCGGATTCCGCGTGCAGCATTCGATTGCGCGCGGTCCCAGCAAAGGCGGAATCCGCTACGCACCCGACGTCACGCTCGACGAAGTTCGCGCCCTCGCCGCCTGGATGACCTGGAAATGCGCCGTGGTGAATATTCCCTTCGGCGGCGCAAAAGGCGGAGTCATCTGCGATCCCCACAAAATGTCCATGGGTGAACTCGAGCGCATGACGCGCCGCTACACCGCCGAACTCATCGAATTCATCGGCCCCGAAAAAGATGTCCCTGCGCCCGACGTCAACACCAACGAACAAACCATGGCGTGGATGATGGATACCTATTCCATGCACATGCGCCAGACCGTCACCGCCGTCGTCACCGGAAAGCCCATCAACATTGGCGGATCGCGGGGCCGCCGCGAAGCCACCGGACGCGGCATCATGATCGTCTGCGATGAGGCCATCCGCAAACTCGGCCTGCAGCGCGAGAGCAGCCGCGTGATCGTACAAGGCTTCGGCAACGTCGGCTCGAACGCCGCGCTGCTGATGCACGAGGCCGGCTACAAAGTCATCGGCATCGCCGAAGTCGGCGGCGGCCTGCTCAACACCAACGGCATCGACCTGAAGGCGCTCACCGAGTTCCGCCAGAAAAACGGAACCGTCCACGGATTCCCCGGAGCCGAGAAGGGCGCTACCGAAGACCTGCTCACCACCGAGTGCGAAATCCTGATTCCCGCTGCCACGGAAAACGTCATCACCAGCCGCAACGTGAATCGCGTGAAGTGCCGCATCCTGGCCGAAGGCGCAAACGGCCCCACCACCTCCGCCGCCGATGACATCCTCACCGACAAGGGAGTGTTCGTGATCCCCGACATTCTCGCCAACGCGGGTGGTGTGACCACTTCGTATTTCGAGTGGGTGCAGGACCGCCAGGGCTACTTCTGGAAAGAGTCAGTCGTCAACGAACAACTCGAGAGCATCATGGTATCGTCGTTTGAAGATGTAGTGCGCTATGCCGAGACTCACAAAGTCAACAATCGCATCGCGGCCTACATGCTGGCGATTGATCGCGTAGCGTACACGATTCGCCAGCGGGGAATTTACGCGTAGCTGGCCGAGATCCTCAGACCGGGTGCCCCATTTCTCGCGCGCCGTTTGCGCGAGAAGTGGGACTCTTTCCAAGGAGAACCTTTAAGGAGAATCTATGAAGCCGATTGAAAGAAAGTTGCTGGCACAAATCGCAGTTCTAATCTTTGCCCTCTCGCTATTTGGCAGCACAGCCGCCGCACAAACGAACGAGCCGGGGAGCAAGCCCGAGATCGCCTCTGCCGCATCCGGCATGCAGGCTGGTTCTGCGATGAGTGCGCCCTCCAGCACCAACAAGCTCGACATCAACACGGCGACCAAAGATCAGCTCAAGTCCCTCCCGGGAATTGGCGATGCCTATTCGCAGAAGATCATCGACGGCCGTCCCTACCGCACCAAGCTCGATCTGGTGCAGAAGAAAATAATCCCGCAAGGCACCTACGACAAAATTAAAGACTCGATCATCGCCAAGCAACCGAAGCCGGGAGCGATGGCGCCAGCAGCGAAGTAGGCGCAACGCGGACCTTCTCACCACGGAGACACGCTTCGCGGTACGATGTCATCCCGAACGGGGCCGAAGGCCCGGTGAGGGACCTTACGTCGATCTCCGTCGAAACTGCAGTCGAGAGGATTGCTCCGGCGCTCGCATCCGTGACAGCGCCCGCCAGCGCTCATGCCACTTCACAAGCATCGTAAGGTCCCTCACCCGCCTTCGGCGCGTTCGGGATGACATCGAGCTAACGGAACCCGAACGGTGTCTCCGTGGTGAAAAAGCCGCTAGTTCCCCGGTCCATCTGTCACATTGCGTTCCCCACTCCCGTGGAGGATAATCAACCTAGTCTTCCGGCCGATCCCCGGGACCGTCCCGCGCAGTGAACCTGCCTAACTCCATCACGCTGATCCGCATCGCCAGCATTCCTCTGCTGATCTGGATTATTTCCAGCAGCCGCTTCAGCAGCCAGAATGGCGAAAAGGAATTGCTGGCATCGGCCGTGTTCATTGCCGCAGCCACCACCGACGGCATTGACGGTTACCTCGCCCGCAAACGCGGGCAGATCACGACCACCGGAATTCTGCTCGATCCGCTGGCCGACAAACTCCTGATCGCGGCGATGTTTGTGACGCTGGTGCAGTTCAATCCCAGCCTGGTTCCAGCATGGGTCGCCGTAATTATTATCGGCCGCGAATTTCTGGTGAGCGGCTTGCGCTCCATTGCTGCGTCCGAAGGTTTTACTATTGAAGCCAGCGAACTCGGTAAATTCAAAATGGTGGTGCAGATTGTTTCCGCGGTCGCCGTAATTCTGGACCATCGCTGGCCAGTGTGGCCGGTCTACGGTCCCTACGTTTTCCCCATCCACTGGATTGCCTTCGCGGCGATCTGGTTCATGGTTTGCGTTTCGCTGGTGTCGGCCATCGACTACTTTGTAGCGTTCTGGTCCAAGATCGACCGGCGCGTGGTGAAGCGCCGCCGCCGCGCCTTCATCCTCAGCCGGCGCAGAAAACCCGTGCCGCCCCCGCAGGCTGATCGCGATGTCGCAGCTACCCCGTAGCTCGCCCGCTCTCTCTTCGGAGTCTTCCGCCTCCGGCGCAGAAACGCCAAGCCCGGAGTTTTCCGCCGCCGAACGCACGCAGCTCCTCAGCCTGGCTCACCAGGCGATTCTCGCTGCCCTGCAAAAGCGCGAGATCCCGCTCGAACCGCCGACCACGCATCTCGCCGAACTGCGCGGCGTATTCACTTCGCTTTATTTGCGCGGAGCATTGCGCGGATGTGTGGGATATGTATTTCCCACCACTCCGCTTTATCGCGCCGTGGCAGAAACCGCGCGCGCCGCCGCCTTCGAAGACAACCGTTTCGATCCCGTGAAGCTCGACGAGGCGGACAACCTGCAGATAGGACTGAGCGTCCTTTCGCCCCCGCGGCCTATTCTCGCCGATGCCATTGAAGTAGGACGTCACGGCCTGCTGATCAGCGCATCCGGCCTTCGCGGACTCCTCTTGCCGCAGGTCCCAGTCGAACGCGGCTGGAACCGCATCACCTTCCTCGAACAAACCTGCCGCAAAGCCGGCCTCCCCCTCGATGCCTGGCAAAAAGGAGCAACCCTCGAAGCCTTCACCGCGGAAGTGTTCGGCGAAGGTGACCAGCCCTGAAAAACAAAAACCGGAAACGGTTTCCCGTTCCCGGCTGCTGAGAGCTCTGGCCACTAACCACTGCTTTTCTATTGCACCCGATTTTTGTCGTGCACCTGCTCTATCGCATCCGCTCTATGGCACCGAGTCTATTGCACCTGGTCCGCTTCCACTCCGTCGCCGGCGTAGACATCTTCCAGAGCGAAGATAATCATTCCAGTGGAAGTCGTGGGCGTCACGCTCAGAATCAGAATTTCACCCACCGAACGCCGCGGCAGATCGCGTACGTGAATCACCGGGCCGTTCGACTTAGTAAACAAGCGTGGATCGACCGAAGGAGTTTTCAGCTGTGAATCTTCGGCGAGCGCAGCTTTGAATGAAAGAGAATCCACCGGGTCTCTCAGGTCGGCGTCGTAGGACCGCACCGCCCGGAAATAATCTCCCACCTTCACGCCCTGGTTTCCACCCACGTTCAAATAGACCTTCTGACCGGTTCCCAGTTCAGAATCGAAATCCTTGCCCATCACAATGCGGCCCGAGACCTTGTTGCTGGCGGGCAGGAAGCGGTCGAACTTGATCGGCCCACGGAAGTTGAAAGTCGCTTTTTCCGTGAACGGAATCGCCGTGTCGCCGGGATTAATGCCGTCGCAGGAATATTCGATCTGTCCGATCGAAGTGTGGCTGCGCGTATCGATGATGCGCACGCGCCCGACTTCCTCGTAAGGCTGTCCCGTGGCCTTCAGCAGTTTTTTCTGCCCGGGATAAATCTCGTACTCGTTGACATCGCGCAAAGCGCGAATGATTTCAAATTCGGCGCCCGCGCTGTAACCCGATCCCTGGAGATATACCAGGTCACCCTTGGCAAACTTCGTCGTGGTAGGCGTTTCGAGGCCCCCGGAGATGAAGTTGGCGTCAGGCAGACTGTGTTTGCTGATAAAGCCGGCGCAATACACGTCCGCGTAAGTGGGCGTTGGCACACGCTCGATGGGAAAGCTGGCTGACGTCGGGACGGTGCCCTGCGGGGCGTCGGTGGCGCTGCTATCGCTGCCCGATTGGGCCCAGGCGGAAGTGGCGATCAGCAACATTAACACTAATGTTTTCTTCATGTTACCTCCGGAACGACGCCTCCAGCGCGCCTGCTCCTAGTTGCAAGTCTCGTTAAGTGCCAGAAAGGAAAGGCCTCAGCGGAAGGTAACAACAGGGTAAGGGTGGGTCAAGGTTACGACGGTGTTAGCCAATCCGGGGCGAAAGTTTTTGGCCCCTACAGCGAATCGGTTGTTGCATATGTAATTAAGCCCCTGTAATAATTCGCCGTCATAATTCGGCGACATTCAACTGGCTCCATGATCTCTTCCCCGACCGCCTTTACACCTCGATTGCTTCCTCTGCGGCTGCCGCGGGTGTGTGTAGCTGTGATTGGCTCCGACCCGGCAGAGATGGTGGAGAAAGCGGAGGCCCTGGTTCGGGATAACTCCTTTCTGGAGTTCAGATTGGACTACCTTTCGAAGCCCACCCTGGCGCTTCCCAAGGTCAAGCGTTTCATCGAATCCCATCCCGGAACGGTCGTCATCGCCACCTGCCGGCGCGTGGCCAATGGAGGCAAGTTCAAGGGTTCCATGGCGTCGCAGCTTGAGGTTTTGTCGAAAGCGGCTGCCGCAGGGTGCCAGATGATTGACATCGACCTGCAGACGGCCAGCCAGGTTAAGCCTGGGCAGTTGCTGAAACTGCGGGGCCGCGCCGCTATGATCTTGTCTTTCCACGACTTCCGGGGCACCAAGAAGCTGGACGAGACGCTGGAAAAGATGCTGCCGATTCCCGCAGATTTCTACAAGATCGCCAGCACCGCGACTACTCTCTCCGACAATGTCACCATGATCAAGTTCCTGTCCCGGGAGAGCGACAAACACTCCATGGTCTGTATGAGTATGGGAGAACAGGGGTTTATCAGTCGCGTGCTGGGAGTGCGGGCCGGCAGTATCTTTACTTTCGCCTCGGCCATAGCCGGCGAGGAAACAGCTCCAGGCCAGGTCACGGCACAGGAACTGCGCAACATGTACCGTATCGAGCAGGTAGACCCCGCCACGCGCGTCTACGGGGTCGCTGGCGACCCTGTGGCCCATTCGCTGTCTCCTGCCATCATGAACGCGGCCTTCCGCCGGGAGAACGTCAACGCCGTGTACCTGGCCCTGCACGCCAAAACCATCAAAGACCTCATTACCTGCGTGCGGGAGATCCCCATCCACGGTCTCAGCGTGACCATGCCCTATAAGCAGGCCATTCTGCCCTACCTCGACAACACTGATACCCATACCACCAAGGTTGGGGCCTGCAACACCGTGGTGCGCGCGCAGGACGGTAAACTCTACGGTTTCAATACAGATACGGCTGGGGTGGTACGTCCTTTGGAACGCCGCCTGAGCACACTTGATGGTGCAAGAATCCTTGTGCTGGGAGCTGGCGGGGCAGCTCGCGCGGCCGTTTTTGGTCTGAAAGAACGCGGGGCGGAGGTTTACATCCTGAACCGGAGCGCCGCTCCTGCGCAAAAACTGGCCCGGCAGGCGCGGGCGCGATCGATTAAGCGGGCTGATATGAAGAAGTTAGCCTTCGATGTGATCATCAACGCGACTCCCGTTGGGATGGGAAACTCACACGAAACGCCGCTGCAGGAAAAAGAGATCAATGCCCGCTATGTCTTTGATATGATTTACGATCCGGGCGAAACGCGGCTGCTGAAACTGGCCCGGGAGCGGGGTGCGCAGGTGATTCCGGGGATCGAAATGTTCGTGCAGCAGGCAGCGCGGCAGTTTGAGATATGGACTGGGAAGCCGGCTCCGGGGGACGAAATGCTCCGAGTGGTGCTGCTGGCCCTCCAGGAGCGAGTGACCAAGGGAGCCGCCGCCAAATAAGCGAAAATGCGATGCCTTTCGAAAGGAAATAGTTGCTTTTTGCAAGGTTCCCGAAGTAATATGAAACCAGAGGCTGGGATTGTAACAAGCCTTTAATTTAGTCCAAGTACCGCCCGTCCAAACTTCCAAAGAGCTATTTCAACAGCTTGTTTTGACACGAGAGGTGGCTCGGTCTGCCTCCGTTGCCCGGTCCCGGAGAGTTCAAATATGGCGTGGTACGCGTACTGCCTCACCGAGCATCAAACCCTTCCCAATGGAACCCGCACCCGCCGCCCTTTCCTGTTAGAGGGCGTTCAAGGGGTGAATGGAGCCGCAGTTCTAAGTTATCCCAGTGGCGAATTCGCGGTGATTGTAAGCGAATTTGACCACGCAGCCGGCGAACTCGATCACAAGACCGCGATCGAGCACGCACGCGTTGTCAGTTCATGTTTCCGCAACTCTACGGTACTTCCGTTCCGTTTTGGCACCGTTTTTGAGAGCGACGACGCACTGCGGCAAGCGGTTCGTGTGAACCGGCGTGCTTTTGGGTTGAGCGTCGCCCGGCTGCGCGGAAAGTCTGAAATGCACATCAAGCTGGTGGTCCGCGACGGGTCGTTGCGGGAAGCCATGATCGACATCGAACTGCCGGACACAGTCGGCGGCGACTACCTGTCGAAACTGAAGGTGAAAGCTTCACGCGAGCGCGAGCGCCAGACTAAAGCCCGGGCGCTTTCGGTGCAGGTACACAAGCTCTTCAACCCGCTGGAAGAAGAAGTGAGCTGCAAGAAGGTTGCGCCGGAAGGCATGCTCATTGACATCGCCCACCTGATCGACTCCAAGAGCGTGGAAAAATACCAGAACCGCTACACCACCGCCGCCAAGCAGTTGAAGAACTGCGAAGTAGCGATCAGCGGTCCGTGGCCGCCTTATCACTTCCTGCCTGGAAAGCTGCGCACCGTGGCCGGAAATAGCTAGCCCGAAGCAAAGGCTTCACAGCATCACCATTTGCCCCTGACTGCCGAAATGGCGTCAGGGGTTTGGTTTTTGGGCTGAAACGGCTGAAGCGGCGGAAGGGCTGAAGAGTCAAAATCCCCACTTCTCGCGCAAAGGACGCGCGAGAAATGGGCACCCTCGCGTGTGACGTGGCAGCAGCGGATCGAGTTCCAAGAAAGTTCGCACTTCTGCCGTTAGCCCCCTGACTGGGCAAAAGCCGCCGGGGGCTTGGCTTTTGGGGGGACGCGGAACTGGCGGCAGGTCGGCTGCACCCTTGCGTGTGCATCGAATGTGCATTGTTCTGCACTTCCATTTTTCGTCTCAAGTTTGGCCGCGATCGGTCAAGCCGCGGGTGAAAGCTGTTAACTCCCTGCCAGTCATTCACTTATTGGGACTAGCCGCGCAGGCGGCGGAGGGAGAATTCCGGGGTCCGCTTTGGTGCGAGAAGTGCTTCTTCTCCTGGTAATAAAAGAGGCCGCACAAAAAGTATGACGTTCACTCTCTTCCAACGCTTTCAACTTTTCCCAATTAGCCGTTCCGGCTGGCGGAGCGGTCTCATGTATCGCCTTTCCTGACATCACCCTCCTTTGCCTCTTTAGACTGTGGCCCCAGAAATGGGGCCACTTTTGTTTTTGGTGCGGAATGGGTGCGGAGCTGTAACCGGCCAGTCGGACTGCTCAGAGCTGGTCACCCAAAAGAACACTCCGCAGGGCTGCTTGAAAGATCAAGGAGGGCGGCGGGCAGTAAGAGAGAGTTGGATGTCGTTGTAGGATATTCGAGCGCATTCTCGAAAGATCAGGACTTGATGGAGGAAGTTAATGAACCGAGAGAAAGTCAGGAGAATCGCATTAACAAGCTTGGCATCAGTTGTCGTGATGAGCGTGGCGTGGCAAGCGCAAGCGGAGGACGCCAAAACGTATACGAGTATGGCGCCGCTTGATCAATACCTGATGGCAGACCGGAATACCGAGATAGCGTTAGCACGCAGCGCTGCTCCCGAATCCATCTCACGAGATGCTGAGGTCATGGTCCTCGGACGGCACGGCTACGAAACCGCGGTGAAGGGCAAGAACGGTTTTGTGTGCATCGTCGAACGATCGTGGATGGCTCCCTTCGACGACCCCGAGTTCTTGAACCCCGATCAGCGGCTTCCGCTTTGCCTCAATCCGCCTGCTGTGCGAACCCACCTGCTGCTCACTCTTAAGACAACAGAGCTGACACTTGCTGGACTATCGAAAACCCAGATCTTCGACGGCGTCAAAGCCGCATTCGACAAGAAAGAACTGCCACTGCCAGAACCCGGCGCCATGTGCTACATGATGTCGAAGCAGCAGTTCTTTGGACGGAAGTACGGAAATGCGGACCCGCATCTGATGTTTTGGTTTCCCAAAACAGACGACACGTTTTGGGGCGCAGGGGTCCCCGGGTCCCCGGTCTACGTCCATCAATACTCTCCGCAACCGATTACCGAGTTCATCATTTCGGTGTCCAAGTGGTCAGATGGAACCGATGCACCCAAGGACTGATGCGCGAGTCTCGACTCGATCAAGTCTGAGTATCACGGCGTGATCCGCAACTGTTGCACAATCGGGCCGTAGAAGCGGAAGACTCCGCCCACGCTGAGCGCGCTCGAGTTGAGCATCTGCGCGTCGCTGTCGGCGTAGACCACAACTGTCCGGGATTGTATGCTACGCCCGCGATAGCGCAATGCTGACAACATAGCAGGCCAACGAGAGGCCGACCCCGGTGAGAGGCGCGCTGAAAAAATAAACCTTGCAGAGGACTGCCCAACCGCTGAGCATTGCCAGTCCGACCACAAGCAGGAACGGTGATTTAAAGAGGAATTGGCCGTGAGCCAACGCGAGATAACCGAAGACCAAGCCGAACAAAATAAGTCCCATGCCGTGGCTGGCATTGAAGCCCACCCAAGCCCGCCACATGGTTGTTTCTTTCGTAATGACAGGTGAAGTCTGGCTCATGCTGACTTGCAGCGCGGGGTCGCGGGGCGTGAGCGTCGGCCCCCAGAACGTATAGACGAGGTGGGTGACTCCAAGCGTAAAGATAATGCTCGCACTAAGAACCATGAGAATTCTCGCGGCCACGATGCTCCCCCCCAATTCCCGGGTCTCCATCCCGACGAATGTAGCACTTGGAATGTCGATTGGCGAAACATCGCGATTACACTCATTGGCTCGTGCATACTCCCGCACCTCTCCTTGATTCAAACACTGACACCTTCGACTGGTGCGCCGCCGGGGATCCCGTGTTTCGTCCTTGAGGCGTTGTCGGATACACTGTCGAGCGACCATGAACAAGACACGGTGTTACCTCTGTTTCTTTCTGATGATGTGCTGCGCATTGATTCTTGCGGCTACGATTCTTGCGCCCGCCGCAGGCCTCGCCCAGAGCCAGCCTAAATCGGGTTCCGCTTCGAGTATGCCGGCGCTGTTTGAGCGGCCGCGCCACGAAAGTCTTCCGCCACAACTGCTGGAAGAACTGACAGCGATCAAGTCGGCGGCGATGGCGGACGATTATGCCTACCATCAACTTGCGCATCTCACGGAGAACATCGGCCCGCGTCCGACTGGATCTGTTCAGGCCGACGCCGCGGTGGACTATGTTGCGGCGCAGCTGCGCCAGCTGGGGCTGGACGTGCAGCTCGAAGAGGTGAAGGTTCCGCATTGGGTGCGTGGCGCGGAGACGGCGGAACTGGTCGAATACTCCGGGCAGGCGAAGGGCACAGGGCAGAAGATTGTGCTGACGGCGCTGGGCGGAAGCTCGGCAACGCCGGCCTCGGGAATTACGGCCGACGTGGTGGTGGTCAGTGACTTCGACCAGCTCAAGGCTCTAGGCCGCGAGGGCGTTACCGGCAAGATCGTGCTTTTCAATGAGCTCTACGACAAACAGAAAGCAGCGGGGGGCATGGCTTTCGCCGCCTACGGCGAAGCGGTGCGCTACCGGGCGGCCGGTCCGAAAGCGGTAGCCGACTGGGGTGGCGCGGCCTGTTTGGTGCGATCGGTGGGCAATGCTGATTATCGACTTCCGCATACTGGGTTCAGCATTCCGGCGGGGATTCCTGCGGGCGCGGTTACCGCGGAGGATGCCGCGCTTATTGCCGATCTCGTCACGCAGGGCAAGGTTCGCATGCACCTGACGCTCACGCCGCAGCAACTGCCGGAGACCACTAGCCATAACGTGATCGCCGACCTCAAGGGCAGTGAGCATCCCGAGCAGATTGTGGTGGTGTCCGGACATCTGGACTCCTGGGACCTGGGCACGGGGGCCATCGACGACGGCGCCGGCGTGGTGATGGCCATGGAAACGGTGGAGCTGCTGCAGCGGCTGCATCTGCGTCCCAAGCGCACCATCCGTGTGATTGCGTGGATGGATGAAGAGACTGGCGGCTCCGGCAGCAAGGCTTACACCAAGGATCATTCCGCGGAGTTTCCGAAGTATGTTGCCGCTATCGAAAGCGATTCGGGAGCGGCGCATCCGCTGGGATTCGACGCCAAGATCAGTCACGCGGCCACGGAAATGCTTGAACCGGTCATGGACGTTCTGCAGAGCATTGGAGCCAACGCGCTGCAGGAAACGAGTTACGCGCCGGGCGCGGATATATCCGACATGTCGGAGCAGGGAGTGCCGGCGCTGGGCGTGTTGCAGGACGGACGGACTTATTTCAATTATCACCACACCGCCGCAGACACGCTGGACAAAGTAGTCCCGATGGAGCTAAGGGAGAACGCCGCGGCAATGGCGGTGGTGGGTTACGCGCTGGCGAATATGAAAGAGGCGCTGCCGAGGTAGGGCGGGCTTCGGGCGGTTTGTTTGCATACGACCCTTGCCTCAGATAGCTTTGTCATCCCGAACGCGCTGAAGGCGGGTGAGGGACCTTACGGCTCTCTTCAGCATTCGTGTTGCAAACGGGGTCACCTCTGCTGCATGCAGCGTGATGGTCCTTGCGGCGGCCATGCTGCTTTATTCGCATCGTAAGGTCCCTCACCGGGCCTTCGGCCCCGTTCGGGATGACATCATCTCTGCTGGATCTTGGTCTTTGGTCCTGCCGTGTAACGTCAATGGACCTTGGCAGCACGTCCCGACTTGATCGCATCCAGGAGTTGGTTGACTTTGTTCTCGGTGATCGCGCGCAAGGCGTCTTCGGCGCCCGCGCTCCCTTGGGCGGTCGCTTCTCCAGGTGGGGAGACGACGTTTGAAAAGGTACCATCCACCCACAGTGTGAACGTCGCCTTTACTTTGAGGTCGGTGCCCTGCTTCGTTACTTGAATGACTTGGCCCGAGATGGTGAAGCCACTCTGCGCCGGAGCGGCTCCCTGGACCTTGATGGGCGTGAAGCCATCCTTCTTCTTGACCGTATTCCAGGCTTCGTCAGCCATAGCATCGGGCAGAGTCTGGCGCAGCTTCGCCTCAATGGTCTTTGCGGCGGTCCAGGGTCCCAAGTTTATGTCCATGATTGGTCTCCTTATCTTTTTATCTTTCCAGATCCTTCTAAGCTCGGACATATGTTATACGGGAATCTTTCAAAACCGCCCAGTACAGAATTTCAAGTGCACCACGACCCATCCTCCCGGCCTGTTGACGCATCTCAATTTTGGCGCTTATCATCTTCGTTTGGCCTTATTGACAGGGACGCCTCCGAGGGGAGGCGTCCCAACAAGTTTGAAGTGGACTTAATTTCGGGTAATGCAGTTTCTGCCCAGTTTTGAAGTGACCTATGGACAAGAAGAAAATGGAAGCGTTCAAGAAGCGGCTGGAGACGCGGCAGCAGGATTTGCGCCGCACCGTGAACCGCACGCAAAAAGACGGGCGCTCGGCGGACGAGGATACGGCCCAGGATATTGCCGACCGCGCCGCCAGCTCCTACACCAAGGAATTTCTGTTCAGCCAGAGCAACAACGAGCGGCAGCTTCTGCAGATGGTGGAGAAGGCGCTGGTGCGCATTCGCGAAGGCAGCTTCGGAGAGTGCATCCACTGCGGCAAGGAAATCAACGCCAAGCGGCTGGAGGCCGTGCCGTGGGCGCGCCACTGCATCGAATGCCAGGAAAAGCTCGAGCAGGGATTGCTGGAGGAAGAAGCTCCGCGGTAGGGACGGGGTCGTGGTGAGCGACGCCGCTGGGAATCGGCGGCGTTTGCTTTTTTGGGGAGAATACGGCGTGGCTGCTTGATCGTCTCGGGATCAGCCTCGGATGAACTTAGATAACGATGTCATCCCGAACCCGCCGAAGGCGGGTGAGGGATCTTACGGCTCTCGTCAGCATTCGTGTCGCAAACGGGGGAGCCTCCGTCGCATGCGGAGTGATGATCCCGCCGACGGTTATGCCGCTTTATTCGCATCGTAAGGTCCCTCGCCGGGCCTTCGGCCCCGCTCGGGATGACATCCTCTATTCTTCTCTTGTTCTATTCTTCTCCTGTTCTTTTCTTGCCTCTTTCGCGGAAGTGTTTTGACGCCTGCATTTTCGGCCTGTTAGACTGTTAGTTTGTCATCTTAATTCCACCCGCCATCGTTAGTAGAAGGGAAGTCCGTGCGCGCAGAGACCCGCCATCAACTTAAACAAGACGCGTTCAGCCGCGTCACCATCGCCACCGCCGAAAAGACCGCTCATTGGACGGTGGAACACCGGTCCCCGCTGCTCATTGCCGGCGTCGCCGTTGCCGTCGTTCTGGGCGCGGTGCTGGGCGGCTGGTATTACCTGACTGCTCAGGACGAAAAAGCCAGCTTCGATTTTGCCCAAGCCGTTCGAACCATGAACACACAGCTGCGGCCGGCCGGATCGCCGCCGCAGCCGGATGTGCCTTCGTTCACTTCCTCGAAAGAACGCGCGGAGGCCGCGCACAAAGAGTTTCAGGCGATTGCCGATAAGTATCCGCATACCCGCACAGCCGATATGGCGCATTACTTTTTGGGAGTGACTGCCGCGGATGCGGGTGACAATGCTGCGGCGGAGCGTGACCTGAAGCAAGTAGCTTCTGGCGGGAACGGCGAACTGGCTTCCATGGCCAAGCTCGCGCTCGCTTCGCTTTACGGCGACACCAACCGCGTGAAGGAAGCGGTGGCCCTGTATCAGGAGTTGATGAAGAAGCCCACCAAAACGGTGAGTAAAGTCACGGCTCAGCTGCAGCTCGCCGATCTTTACGAAACCTCGAACCAGCCTCTCGACGCCAAGCGAACCTACGAAGAGATCAAGAAGGAAAATCCGGCGGGCGAAGCCGCGCAGCTGGCCACACAAAAGTTGGCGGAGTTGAAGTAGCAGGCGCTGAAGCAGATCCCATTTCCCTTTTCCCGCAGATCGAAGTTGAGTAGGATGTTGGTCCAGTGAGCGAGCGCTCGCGATCAAAATGGCCGACATATCATTCCGCGTTAACGGCAACGAGAAAAAAGTGAATGTGTCTCCGCAAACCCCGCTGCTTTGGGTGTTGCGCGATACGCTCGAACTCACGGGAACAAAATTTGGTTGCGGCGCGGGATTGTGCGGCGCGTGCACGGTGCACGTCGACGGCGCGCCGGTGCGTTCCTGCTCTACGCCAGTCGAGCAGATTCAGGGCAAGAGCGTCACCACCATCGAAGGTCTCGGCGCGAATGGACTGCACGCCCTGCAGCTGGCGTGGATTGCCGAAGAAGTCCCGCAATGCGGCTATTGCCAGACCGGGCAAATCATGACAGCCGCGGCGCTGCTGGCCAAGACGCCGAATCCCACCGACGACCAGATCACCCAGGCAATGAATGGCAACCTCTGCCGTTGCGGAACTTATGAGCGCATTCGCAAGGCCGTGCACCGCGCGGCCGGGAATAGGAGCGCGCGATGAGCCCGCTTTCCCGCCGCGAATTTGTCGCCGCCGGCGTTGCCGCTGGAGCTGGACTGGTGATCGGCTTTTATTTGCCGCATGGATCGCGGTCTGGAAATAAAATTTTTTCGCCGAATGCTTATCTGCGCATCACGCCAAACGACAAAGTAACGATTGTGGTCGCGCGCTCAGAGATGGGTCAGGGTGTGCGCACCGCGCTGCCCATGATTCTGGCCGAAGAACTCGAAGCCGACTGGAAACAAATTGAGATCGAGCAAGCCGGAGCGAGCACGCTCTTCGGCGACCAGACCACGGGCGGAAGCGCCAGCATTCGCACTACATGGGACCCCATGCGCAAAGCCGGCGCGGCCGCGCGCGAGATGCTGATCACCGCCGCGGCGCTCACGTGGGGTGTGCCGCGTTCGGGATGCACCGCGGAAAATAGCAGCGTGAAGCATGCCGCTTCGAACCGGCGGCTCACGTATGGCGAACTGGTGGAGAAGGCGTCCACGCTGCCGGTACCTACGGACGTCACACTGAAGACGAGCAAAGACTACAAGATTGTCGGCCAGCGGCTGCCGCGTCTCGACACGCCCGCGAAGGTAACGGGCGAAGCGATCTTCGGTATCGACTTCCGCATGCCGGGGATGAAGTTTGCGCTGCTGTCGCGCTGCCCCGTGATCGGCGGAAAGATCGCCAGCTTCGACGACAAGGAATCGAAGAAGATTCCCGGCGTGAGCTATGTGGGCAAGATCAGCGACGCAGCCGTCGCCGTAGTCGCGAGCAACGTGTGGGGCGCGATGGAAGGCCGCCGCGTACTCAACGTCACCTGGGACGATGGTCCGAACAAAGATTTGAATACCGCGGCAGTGATGGCATCGCTGAAACAAGGCGCATCGAAAAAGGGCGCGAGTTTGTATTCTGCCGGCGATGTTGCGAAAGCCAGCGGCCGCCGCATTTCGGCTGAGTACGAATTGCCCTTCATGGCCCACGCTCCCATGGAACCCGGCAACTGCACGGCTCACTTCCAGGGCACGAAATGCGAGCTCTGGGCGCCCACGCAAGTCCCGCAGGATTGTCGTGACTCGGTGGCATCGGCGATCGGCCTCGATCCCGACCAGGTAAAAGTAAACGTTACGCTGATGGGCGGAGGCTTCGGCCGCCGCCTGGAGCACGACTACGCGGTGGAAGCGGCGCTGGTTTCGAAGGCGATCAGCGGGCCGGTGAAAGTACTCTGGACTCGCGAAGATGACATGCGCTTCTCCACGTATCGTCCGGCGAGTCTGCATCAACTGAGCGCCGCACTCGACGTCACAGGATTTCCCGCCGCGCTGACGCACCGGATCATTTCGCCTTCGATCAGCGGACAGAAAGGCCAGCCCACACCCGGCGGAGTGGATCCTGATCTGCCGGATGAGGCGGCCCCGGTCTATCCGCTGCCCAATTATTCGATCGAATATGTGATGACAGAAACTCCGGTTCCGCTGGGCTGGATGCGGTCGGTGTACGCTCTGCAAGCGGCTTTCGCGCTCGAAAGTTTCATCGACGAACTCGCAGCCGCGGCCGGAAAAGATCCGGTGCAATACCGGCTTCATCTGTTGGCGAAAGATCAGGACCTGCAATACTTCACCACCACCTGGCATACGGCCCGCATGCGTGGCGTGCTGCAACTCGCAGCTGAAAAAGCCGGCTGGGACAAGCCCTTGCCAGCGGGGCGCTTTCGCGGCGTCGCGTGCTTCGGATGTTTCGCGTCATACATGGCGGAGGTGGTCGAGATCAGCATGGAGAACGACCAGCCGCGCGTGCATCGCGTAGTGGCCGTGGTCGATTGCGGCCAGGTGGTGAACCCCAGCATTCTTGAACAGCAAATTCAGGGCGGCATCGTCTATGCGCTCTCGAACGCGCTGCGTGCAAGAATCACCCTCGAGAAAGGCCGCGTTGTGCAGGGCAATTTCGACGACTACGCGCCGCTGCGCATGGAGGAAACTCCGGCTGTGGAAGTCTATGCCGTTCCCAGCACGGAAGCGCCTTCGGGAATCGGAGAGCCGTCGGTGCCGCCGCTGGCGCCCGCGCTCTGCAACGCGATTTATTCGGCGACGAAGAAAAGAATCCGGGCGCTGCCGGTTCTCAGCTAACAATTTCGACGGAGAGATACATGAGACTCAAATGGATCGGCCTTCTCCTTTTTGTACTCCTGCCGTCAGCATTCGCGCAGAACGCAAACCAACTCTCGTCCGTTCCCGCTGCGCGCCTCGCTCACATTCGCCACGGCATCAATCTCAGCGAATGGTTCGCGCAGGTCTACGATCCTAAGGGCTACACGAAAGAACACTTCCAGAACTGGACCACGGCCTCCGACATCGCGCTGATCAAGTCCATGGGCTTCGACCACGTGCGCCTCAGCGTGAACCCGCAGCCCATCATGGAAGCGGGCCGGCACGGCGGCACTGCCGAATATTTCAGCTCGCTCGATGCGGCGATAAAAATGATCCTCGACGCGGGCCTTGCCGTAGAGCTCGACATGCATCCTGACTCCGATTTCAAAGCCCGCCTCAAGGAAGACGACTTCGTGGAGCGCTTCGCCGACCTCTGGCGAACAGTGGCGCGGCACTATTCTTCGTGGGATCAGGACCGTGTGTTCTTCGAAATTCTGAACGAGCCGGAGATGCGCGATCCTTATCGCTGGTACGGAGTGGAGGCGAAGCTAGCCACGGCGATTCGCCAGGGAGCGCCCACGCACACGATCATCGCTGCCGGAGCGCGCTGGGACGATGACGACGACATGGTTTTCCTCGAGCCTCTGCGCGATCCCAACGTGATCTACGTTTTTCATTTTTACGAGCCGCATATTTTTACGCATCAGGGAGCGACGTGGGGCGCGTTTTACTGGCACTGGCTCAAAGGCCTGCATTATCCTTCCTCTCCAGAAAACGCGGCGCAGGTTGCGGCCGCCGTTCCCGACGCTCCAGAGCGTCTGCAGGTTATTCGTTATGGGGAAGACCATTGGGATGCATCCCGCATCGAAGCCGAGATCAATCAGGCCACCGACTGGGCGAAGCAACGCAATGTGCAGTTGATCTGTAATGAATTCGGCGTGTTCCGCACTTATTCCGATCCGCACGACCGCGAGGCCTGGCTCAAAGATGTCCGCACCGCGCTCGAACATCACGGCATCGGCTGGACCATGTGGGATTATTCCGGAAGCTTCGGCGTCGTCACGAAAAAAGACGGGCAGGCAACACCGGATGAAGTCACCATCCGGGCGCTGGGTTTGAACTCACCGACACAATAACATCAAGAGACACATCCAGCTCAGAACGCCCCCAACCACTTTACCGGAAATCGGGCCGCGAGAGCGTTCGCCAGTCGCTCGTCGGCGGTGATCAGGTCGGTCTTGTACTGCGAGGCCAGCGCGACGTAGACACTGTCATGCACAGTCCTGTCGTGAATTACGGCCAAATCCAAAGCCTTGGGCACAAGATCAAAAGAGGGAATCGTAGGAATGCCCAGGTCGGTGACGAGGGAATAGCCGCGCTCCGCTCGATTGCGATCGATCTTTTGTTTGCGGACAGCTTTCCAAAGCGCGCTCGCCAGCTCCAGCCAAAACAGATCCGGCACGAGGAACGCAATGTCCCTGGCTCGGTAGGAGGCCAAGAGTTCCTCCGCCTCTGGGACCAACTGTTCGTCCTCCACCGGCAGACACCACTTGACGGCGACGCTCGCGTCGACCACAACGGCCATCACCGCTCGCGGTCCTCGCGGATCATTTCCTCGGCGGAGGGGAATGGACCAGGAGTCAAAGGCGGCATCGCGCGAAGCTTAGCCAGCTCGTCAAAGGCCTTGCGACGCCGCTTCAGATCTTCCTCAGTGGGAATGAATTGCGTCAACAGCGCAATTACCTCGGACGCCATCGACTTACGATTCTCTCGCGCGCGCTTGCGCAGTGCCTTGTAAACGTCGTCGGGAACATTTTCCACGTAAAGGGTTGCCATAGGGAACTCCTAGGAATATTCTAGCACTTCCAGATGGAATCCAGGCCTTGCTCGGGCCTCGGCAAACAGAGTTTGTCACATCTCTTGTCACATTGTTATTGACATTGCTTGTGACTTGCATATACTTCTCCTAAATCGATATGACTACTGATACTTACAAGGAAGCGCTAAAGCAGGCCAAAGCTGATTTGGCCGATCGAGTCGCCACGTTGGGCGCGGCTCAAGACGCGGCGGAGAAGGCCGAGAAGGACATCGTGGAACTCAGGCAGACGATTGCCGCCTTGCAGCGCTTGTGCGGAGAGCCGGAGTTTGTCGAAGAGGATGCCCTTGGATTGACTGATGCAATTCGTTTGGCCTTCAGGACCGAGGACAGCAAAAGGATGGGCGGTATGTCTGCCCAAGATGTGAGAGAGAAGATGGAAAGTATGGGGTACCGTGGGCGCTGGGGGAACTTACTCGCTTCCATTCACACGGTAATCAAGCGACTCTTCGACAAAGGGGAGCTAGAGGCGGCTGGCAATCTTAATGGTCGAGACACGTTTCGGTGGAAGGAGAAAAGGACGCTCGGAGGAAAGATCACCTTGGACCCGATTCCACCCCCGCCTATAGCTAATCCAAAGGAAGAATCGATGAGAGAGGCAATGGCAAGCAAACCCGGACAGGCTCCCATTCCGCCCGCTTCGATGAGGCGTGACTACCGCATAAAACCCCTCGGGAAGAAGGATTGACTTTGGCGTCAAATACGAAAGCCCCGCGGCAACGGGGCCTTCAGGAAGGATGAAACCAGCATGAGAATCGAAATCAAGATCACATTCGCTGCCGGTCAGACCGTGGAAATCACGGTCGAACCACCACCCTAAACCATAGCTAACACATCGCCCCGTTTGCGGCCGGAAACCGCAGGCGGGGTTTAATTCGTCCGAGAGTATTGTACATTCACGCAACGGATTCGGCTTCGCCTTTTCTTGACACCCCTCGCCCCACCCTTTATCCTAAGTCTTGCTCCTTGCGGTACTTACGCCTCTTGGCGAGCTTCCGCGGGCCTGGTGCTTTAACGTTGGGGGCGCGGAGGTTTCTCATGTTCCTCGACATTCACGATTTGGAACGCCATCCTGTTGAATTCGAGGAGGAGTTCCAGCCCGGCGTTATCGACCTCGGGGAAGACATCCACCAGCGCACCCCGCTCAAGACCAGCGGACGCGTCGAATTGGTCGAGGAGCAGCACGGCAAGCATAAAGTCGTCATCGACATTCGCCTGAGAGGCAGTCTCAACGCGGGGCTGGAATTAAGTTGTGCGCGCTGCCTCGAACCTGTCACTCAGAACGTCACGCGCGACTTTGACCTGCTCTACCGGCCGCTCGGCGCCGGCGCCGGCCGTGACGAGCTTTCCGTGACCGATGCCGAAGCCGAAATCGGCTACTATGAAGGGGACGGCCTGCTGCTCGAAGATGTTCTGCGCGAGCAGGTGCTGCTGGCCTTGCCGCTGAAAGTGACTTGCAGCGAAGATTGCCGCGGCCTCTGCCTGCACTGCGGCAAGAATCTGAACCAGGAGAAATGCTCCTGCGCGGTTCCGATGGAGGATCCGCGGTGGCTGGCGTTGAAGGAAATCCGCGGACGACTCGAGAATTAGCTCTGCGAAACCAGCTTTACGAAATTAGAAAAACGCGAATTCGAAAAACGAAGGAATTTATCCACCATGCCTAATCCAAAACGTCGACACTCCCAGAAACGCACCTCCACCCGGCGCGCCCACGACGCCCTGAAGAGCCATTCACTCTCTGAATGCCCCAACTGCCACGAAAAGAAAATGCCGCACCGCGCCTGCTCCAAATGCGGCTACTATAAAGGACGAGAAGTTCTCGACGTTAAAGAAGCCAGCTAACTCAGCCGGCGAATACGGAGTCGCTTTCGCCAACCATGCCTAGCGTCATCGCGCTGGATGCGATGGGTTCGGAACGCGCGCCCAAGCCAGAAATCGAGGGCGCGATTCAGGCCGCGCGTCAATACGGCGTGCGCGTGTTGCTTATCGGTCCGGAAGCCACGGTAAAAGCGGAGTTGGACCGCCATCGCGCCGCGCTCCGCCTGCCCATTGAGATCGTCCACGCCAGCGAATACATCACCATGGACGACAAAGTGGAGGCCGTCCGCGCTAAGCGCGATTCCTCCATGCGCGTAGGCCTGCGAATGGTCCGTGAGGGCCAGGCCGCCGGCTTCGTCACCGCCGGCAACACCGGCGCCGCCATGGCCACCGCCAAAGTCGTGCTGGGCACGGTGGCTGGAGTCGATCGGCCCGCCCTGGCCGCTGTTTTTCCCACTGCTCCAGGGCCCGCGGCCATGCTGCTCGATGTTGGCGCCAACGTCGACTGCGAACCCCACAACCTCGAACAATTCGCCGTGATGGGCGATATTTATTTCCGCGCGATGTTTGCGAAAAGATCTGGCATGCCCGGTCCGCGCGTCGGCTTGCTTTCCATCGGCGAAGAAGAAGCCAAAGGCAACCAGCTCACGCGCGAAGCCTTTCAGTTGCTCAAGCAGCTTCCGTTGAACTTTATAGGTAACGTCGAGGGCGGCGATTTGTATAACGGAAAAGTCGACGTCATCGTCGCCGACGGTTTCGTTGGCAACGTCGCGCTGAAAATTTCCGAAGGCGTCGCCAACCTGGTCCGCGCCGCGTTGAAGGAATCGCTCAAGGCCACCATCACCAGCCAGGTCGGAGCATTGCTCTCGCGCAGCGCCTTCATCGATTTCAAAAAGCGCCTCGACCACACGGAATACGGCGGCGCGCCGCTGCTTGGGCTGAAGGGTGTTTGCATCATCACGCACGGATCATCGAACGCCAACGCCATGAAGAACGCAGTGCGCGTGGCCGCAGAGTTCGCCGAGCGTGGCATCAACGATTCCATCGAGCGCGGCTTAGCCGCGCTGAAACCGGCAGCCGCCGAACCTGAAGTCGCACGAACCACGTAGAACATGCGAGCCTTCGTCACAACTCTTCTCGTTCTGCTGTTCATCCTACTCGCTATCGGCCTCGTTCCAGCTCAAGAGTTGGTTACGTTCCCGACCCTAGATGGTTATCTCCTTCACGCCGACCTCTACGGAAAAGGTGATCGGGCCGTCGTGCTTGCGCATGGCGGGCGCTTCACCAAGGAGAGTTGGCGCAAGCAGGCAGAGACTCTTGCAGGCGCAGGCTTCCGCGTGTTGGCCATCGATTTTCGCGGCTACGGCCAGTCTGTACCTGGCTCGCGAAGCGCAGACTGGAAGCACTATCCAGACGTTTTGGCCGCGGTTCGATACTTGCACGATGCCGGCGCGAAATCTGTTTCCGTGGTTGGCGCGAGCATGGGAGGCGACGCCGCTGGCGATGCGTCGGCCGCGTCAAACGCGGGCGAGATCGACCGCATCGTTTTTCTCGGGTCCGAAGGAGGCGATTCGCCTGAGCGCTTGAAAGGCCGAAAATTGTTCATCGTGACCCGCGACGACCAGAGTGGCGACGGTCCGCGATTGCCCGGAATCACCGAGCACTTTCGGAAAGCCCCTGACCCCAAGAAGTTGGTGGTTCTCGAAGGGTCAGCCCATGCACAATTTATTTTCGACACGGATCAGGGTCCGCGGCTCCTGCAGGAAGTGCTAAGTTTTCTTTCGGAACCGTAGCAAGGCCAAGTCCACAGGCACCCGTTTATCGGAACCCAATTTGTAGAAATTTGTTTGTGCGGAATTGATCGGCAACTTCACATCTTTCATGACAGAGACGAACCGCACCATAGCGCTCCTCTTCCCCGGCCAAGGCTCCCAGTCCATCGGCATGGGCAAAGACTTATTCGAAAAATATCCGATCGCGCGCCAGACCTTCGAAGAAGCCGACGAAGCCCTCGGTTACAAACTTTCGCAACTCTGCTTCGACGGCCCCGAGGACCAGCTCCGCCTCACCGAGATCACACAACCGGCGATCCTCACCGTTTCCATCGCCGCGCTGCGAGTGCTCGAAACCCGCATCCCGAAACCCGCCTTCGTCGCAGGCCACAGCCTCGGCGAATATTCCGCCCACGTCTGCGCCGGAACCTTCGCCTTCGCCGACGCCGTTCGCACCGTTCGCAGTCGTGGCAAATACATGCAGGAAGCAGTCCCGGTCGGCGTTGGCGCAATGGCCGCAATCCTCGGCTTGGACCTCGACAAAGTCACCGCCCTCTGCCGCGACGCCTCCGAGAATGACGTCTGCGCGCCCGCCAATATCAATTCACCGGAGCAGATCGTAATCTCCGGCAACACCGCCGCCGTCGAGCGTGCCACCAAACTCGCCAACGAACGCGGCGCCAAGCGCGCTATTCTGCTGCCCGTGAGCGCGCCCTTCCATTGTTCACTGATGAAGCCCGCGCAGGACCGCCTGGAAGTCGACCTGAATGCATTGAAAATGCAGAAGCCCGGTTACCCCATCGCCTGCAACGTCGAAGCCACTTTCGTCACCGACGAACTTCGCGCCCGCGATACTCTCGTCCGCCAGGTCACCGGCTCGGTAAAGTGGGATCAGTGCATGCGACTACTGATCGCCGAGCATGTGCAAACTTTCATCGAAGTCGGCCCCGGAAAAGTTCTCTGCGGCCTGATGCGCCAGATCGACCGTTCGAAGACGTGCCTGAACGTAGGGGACGAAACGTCGCTGACAAAAACGCTGGAACACCTCGCCGCCGCTGCCTGAAGACTCATACCCCTAATCGGTGGCCGAGCAAGGAAGGGAAAACCCAATGACTCCGAATCTCGTAACCAGAAGGCAACTTTCCACGCGGTTTTTAGCAATCTTTCCCGCGCTGGGTTTCGTTGGAAAAACCGGCGCGCTGACCGCGACAGTGTCTTCGCCCGTGGACAATGAAATTTCTCGCACCTGCGAATGCATCCATCAGGAAGTAGGATTCAAGGCAAGTCGCGCGCGTTTATACCAGGCATTGACAGACGCGAAACAATTCAGCAAGGTCACCGATTTCAGCATCCCCGGCGCCTCCACCACAATCAGCCCCGAAGTCGGTGGATCGTTTTCCCTCTTCGGCGGCGTGATCTCAGGCAGGCACATCGAGATGCTCCCGAATGAACGGCTGGTCCAGGCATGGCGGCCCGCAGACTGGGCGCCGGGCGTCTACTCGATCGCAAAATTCCAACTGAATGAATCTGGAGCCGGCACCAGCCTGATCTTCGACCACACCGGATTCCCGCAAGGCAAAGCAGAAAGCCTGGCCGACGGATGGAAGTCCCACTACTGGGGGCCTCTGCAAAAATATCTATCGTGAAGACTGTGCTCAGTACGGCGAAAAAGTGATCGTCTTATCCGCCTTCTGCACCCACACCCGCGCCGGTTCCGTTCGGTCGTTCACCGTCATATCGATGATCACGCCGCTTCCCCCACCCGGAGGCGACCCCACCGCATAAATCTTGTGCGACTTGATTCGCCCCCACTGCCCGCCCGGGCCCCAATCCTGATAAAAATCATTGTAAGAATATTTAGGGTAACGTTCCGGATGCTGCTTCCATTGCGGGTCCTGAAACCAAATGCCATAGGCCGCTTCGTAATTCTGATTCTGCAATGCATCAAAAAAGCGATTCGCCACATGCTCTTCCGGCCAGAATCGAAACCACCAGCCCAGAAAAAGCACCAGCAAAACAAAAACGACGGCAGAGATAATTATTTTCTTCCGCCTCCGCTCTTTTCTCGGATCGTATTCCTTCGCGTCCAGAAGCGTCATACCCTCTAGCATAACGGACGCACGGGGTAAGTGAAAAGTTCCCAGAAAGAATCGTCAATTTGAATCCAGAAGAAGATGTCATCCCGAACGGGGCCAAAGGCCCGGTGAGGGACCTTACGAGGTACATGCAGCGGCATAATCGCCGGTGGGTTGCTGCCACAGGCGCGCGCAGCGGAGGACTTTCCGTCCGCGGCCAATCCCCTACAGCGTTCTCTTGAACAACGGAATCGCAATCCCCAGCGTAATCGCCGCAAACACCGAAAGAAAAAGCATGTCGCCCCACACCGCCGCCAGCGTGGTCTCTTTCAGCAGCAAGCACTTAAAGCCATCCACCGCGTAAGTGAACGGATCCACTCTCGCAATGGCCTTCAGCCACCGTGGAAACGCCTGAATCGGATAAATCGCTCCGCTCGGAAAAAACAGCAGCGTATTGAGAATGCCGAACATGGCCCGCGGCACCAGCGGATCCTCGATGCGCACCATCAGCAGAAACATCATGGTGTTGAACGCCAGCGAGGTCAGCAAGATCATTACCAGCAACCCAAGAATCGTCGCAGGATTAAAAATCGTTCCCACCCCAGCCAGCAGCGACCCAATCACGCAAATAATCACGCCCGTCATCACTGCCTTGATCGCGCCCGCCAGGTTGAGCCCCAGCACCAACTCCAGCTTCGTGATCGGCGTCACCAGGTAGCCTTCATGCACCCCGCGCGCCTTGTCGTCGATGTAGAGCATGCCGCCGCCGATCATCACCGAGACAAACATCGCCAGCGCCAGCGACCCCGGCAGCAGATATTTCATGTATTCGATGTAGGGATATAGCTCGACAATGGAGAGCGCGGTCTGCTGCAAAATGCGCGGCTCGACCACCGGCTGGTTCAGCGCGGCAGTCAGGTCGCTGAGTTCGGACTCAATCGCCGAACTCATAAAGTTGTCGCTGTTATCCACCACCACCGCGATCTGCGGATGGTTGTCTTCGTAGACGCGCCGCGAAAATTCCGGCGGGATAATCACCGCCCCTTCGAGTTTCCCGTTACGCACATCTTCCACAGCCTGCTTCTGGCTGTCGTAATAAATCGGCACGAAGGTCCGAATGTTCGCCCGCACCGAATCAAACGCCTCGCGGATCCTCAACGCCTGCGGCCCGCCATCCTGATCGACAATCGCCACCCGCGCGTCCCGAATCTTCCCCCCAAACGCATTGCCCAGAACGATGAGCTGCACCAGCGGCATAATCATCGACGCCAGCATCAGCGCCGGCGACCGGAAAAACTTGCGCATCTCGCGCTCGACAATCGCCATCATTCGGTTCATAAGTCAGTCCTGAATCTCGGTCCCGAGTCCCGAGTCCCCAGGTCCATGGTGGGGCCGCGTGTCACCGGTAAAGAATTTAGCGGGGCGATTAATTCTCTGAAAGAAACGCTAGCGGACTCGGGACTCAGAGCTCGGGACTCAGGACTCGAAGTTCGGGACTCGGGACTCGGGACTCGCAACTCAGGACTCGTCACGGCTGCAACCCCGGCCTCTGCGGCATCACGAAGGCGTACGCCTTTTGCAGTTCGTCGCGCAACTGCCGCCCCGTGTAGTGGACGAATACATCGTCCAGCGTGGTGTTCTGCACCGAAAGCGATTTCACTGAAATCCCCGCTGCCACAGCCATCTCTACCAGCAGCGTGGTGGTCCGCGATCCGTTGCCGGTCAGCACTCGATACATTCCCGCGCCTTCGTGCTGCACTGAGGTCACATCGTCGAGCGCGAGCAGCCGCTGTTCCCAATCCTC
Organism: uncultured Acidobacteriaceae bacterium; assembly: GCA_963846245.1. GTDB lineage: Bacteria > Acidobacteriota > Terriglobia > Terriglobales > Acidobacteriaceae > Sulfotelmatobacter. The sequence goes on from CAWJVI010000004.1 coordinate 1,428,511, forward strand.
CGGCGGATGTTCAAACTGCGCTTCAATCACGTTCGATCCCGGCACGCTCGCTTTCAGCGCCGCCGGCGTGTCCAGCGCCACCAGCTTGCCGTGATCCACAATCGCGATGCGGTCGCACAGCCGGTCGGCTTCGTCCATGTAGTGCGTCGTGATCAGGATAGTCAGCTGGCGCTGGCTCTTGATGTTGCCCAACATTTCCCACACCGCCACGCGCGAAACCGGATCGAGGCCGGTGGTAGGCTCATCGAGAAAGAAAATTCTGGGGTGATGCACGAGCCCGCGCGCAATCTCCAGCCGCCGCCGCATGCCGCCGGAAAGCGTCTTGGTCTGCGCGTCACGCCATTTCGTCAGGTCCACCAACCCCAGCAATTCTTCAATCGAACGCTTCCGCTCTTTCGCCGGGACGTCATAGAGCTTGGCGTAGATGTTCATGTTCTCTTCCACCGTAAGATCCAGATCGCTGGTCAGCGCCTGCGGAATCACTCCAATCACCCGCCGCACCGCATCGGCATTTTTCGCCACATCGTGCCCGGCAATTCTCGCGCTCCCGCCCGTGATCGGGATCAGCGTAGTCATCATGCGAATCAGCGTCGACTTCCCTGCCCCGTTCGGCCCCAGCAGCCCGAAGATTTCGCCTTCCTTCACGTCGAACGAAATGTCGTCGACCGCTGTGAAGTCGCCATATTTCTTTACGATGTGGTCCACCGCAATCGCCGATTGCGCAGCCGGATCGTAGACAGGCTTGTCTAAACCATGCGAACCAAGGTGCGGAAGCCTCTGCGCTTCCGCACCGTTGCCTGCATTTGTGGTCGTCGGCGAATTCATTAGCGTGACCCCGCCGCCGCAGTGCCCGGAGCACTGCCCTCGCCCTTCAACTGCTCCGGAGAAACCAGCACTTCCGCTGTCATCCCCGGAACAAACGCGCCCTTTGGATTGTCCAACCTGACTTTGAGAACGATCGTCCTGATATCGCGCTTGCGCCGGCTGACGTCACGTTGCGTTGCAAAATCTCCTTCGACCCCTTTGAAGAAAACTTTCCCGCTGGTAATGCTGCCGCCGGGCATGCGCACGCGCAGCACATCGCCGTAGCCGATGTGGTCGGCGTAAGTTTCCGGAATCGCCACGCGCGCCCAGGTGTCGGTCAAATCGACAATGGTCACAATCGGCGCGCCAATGTTCACCACTTCCCCCTGCCGTGCTGCTCGCACCGAGACCGTACCCGTGACCGGCGCGTAGACATTCGTGTATCCCAACCGCACCGCCGCCTGATTTTTTTGTGCGACGGCATTCTTCAGATCAGCTTCGGTCGATTGCACCGTGCTCTTGGCCGCGTTCGCTTGATGCGTGCGCGCATTCGCTGAGTTCAAGTCAGCCTGCGCTGCCTTCACCATCTCCTGCTGCGCCTGCACTGTAGCCTGGGCGGCCTGTAAATTTGTTTCGGCCTGCACGCGATCCTGGTCGGAAGTTACGCCCACTTTGGCCAGTTCAATCGCGCGCCGGCTGTCGCTCGCAGTGCGATCGAGAGCGGCTTGTGCCTGCAAGAGTTGCGCTTTCGCTGACGACAATTTCGCCTGCGCGTTGGCCACATCGCTGGAAGTCGACCCCGAAGTCGATTTCTCGGTCGACTGCATCTCCGAAACCTTGTGTTCGAGACTGTTGATGTTCGCAGCCGCCGCAGCTTCCTGCGCTTGCAACTCCGAAGCGTCGAGCACGGCGATCAAGTCGCCTGCATTCACCGGCGTGCCTTCATCCACCAGCAACTTCTGGATGCGTCCTTCCACCTGCGCGCTGACAATCACCTGGTTCGAATCCACCGTGCCGATAAGCACCAGGTCTTTGGAATGGTCGGTCGAAAACGTGTAGTAGATCGCGGCAATCACGAAAATGATTCCGAGAAGTATGAAAAAACGGTTGCGCGCGCTCATGAGCGTGCTCCTTGGTTGATCGGGCTGGAGACGATACTGGAACTCCCTTTGGCATTGGGCCGGAACAGGCCAGCCGCAATAAAGTCGAGCACCGCCGCGCGCCGCTCGGCGATGCGCTCCGGCGTCAACGGGTTGAAGCCCACGATCTTGTGCATCACCGGCGCGCTGCTGAAATAGAAAACGATCATGGCCACCATCGACGGAACGAAATGAGCCGGGTTCACTTTGCGAAACGCTCCATCGGCAATGCCCTTGCTCAGCAATTCGCCGAGCCGCGCGAAAAGGGGCTGGAAATAGTTCTTGATCAGCTTATCGAGATGCGGCGACTGTCCGTCGCGCGCCCGCATCATCTCGCGCTGCATCAGTTTGGGGTACACCTGGTTGGCGGCCACGAAATCGAAGTAGGCGGCCGCGTACGCCAGAATCTTTTCCTGCGGAGGCAATTCCCCGTCGAGCACGCGAAACACGTTCACCTTGAGCGCCCCGAACGCTTCATCCAGCACCGCCCCGTAAAGCGTTTCTTTGTCTTTGAAGTAGTAATAAATCAAAGCTTTGTTGACGCGGGCTTCGCGCGCAATCGCATCCGTGCGCGCTCCGGCGATGCCGTGCTCGGCAAACTCGTGCGCCGCCGCCGCCAGGATGGCTGCCCGGCTCTCCTCGGGCTGTCCTCGCGTCCCCATGCGGCCGAAGTGATGACCCTGTTGCGGATGATGTCGAAATAATCGAGCCATAAATCCAGTCGGTGACCGCCTCTGATGCGGCAGTTATGTTAATTAACCAGTTAGTTAGATTATACATGGAGCCGTTCGCGATGCAAACTTTATTTCTAGGATTTTGTATTAGCATCCGATGCGGCCGCCAATTCACGTGGAAGGTACGTTTGAGTCGACGCGAGGATGCCTGCCTGCGAGTTGGGGCGTGTTGTGTCTCTCTGTCGAAGAAATGTTCTACGTCTTTTCCCCGCTCGTATGTTTGGGAACGAGAGTTCGAACTGTTGCGCCTCCCAAGGGCTTCGGTGCGAATTCAAGTTTGGGTATCGCTACTTGCTGTATTGGAATGTCAGAGTTTCGTGACCCTTTTGACCTTTACCGAAGTCAGCATCTTGTTCCTGCCGCAGGGGAAGCCCAGAGCTTTTCGATATCCATATCTGGGTGTCGAATGTCTCGCTCCCTTCTTTGTGGAGTTGGCGATATACTTCCGCTGCCTCTCCATTTGCTGCGTCACTGCGCACGTCGCTGCACGTCGTGCCCCCCTCTCCATAAATCATGGCATAACGACCTCTCATTGCGCCCGTGGATGTTCTTGTCAGCTTGGGCTTATGAGGCGACAACGTCTCGTTCTTGTAAGCATCGTCGATCGCTTTGCAGGCGGGTGACATAGCGGCATATGCGGGCATGGAGATTAGTGAGGCAAAGAGTGCTGCCACCAAGATCAGGAACGCAAGTAAGTTACGAGGCATGTTCGTTGCCCTTCTTGAATCTGAAATCACAACAGTGACAATTGTGGATGCGAGGGAAAGTAAAGTCAATCAAGCAGGGCTTTAAAGGTGGATAAACTCCAACACTCCTGCTTTCCAGACGGTAAGGCGGTTTGTCTTATCGCGGGTTGGGTGGGAGCACTTGCCGGCACGCGGCACTCCGAGCCCATGAAGGCCTAAATCACGTGCTCGATTTGTCCCGACAGGCAATGAATTGATCGTTGGCGAATCTGGCGAAGTTACTCTGCGCCGCCGGCGATCGAGGGGACGAGCAGGACTTCATCGCCTTCCTGGAAGGCGTAAGTGGGGCCGCCCAGGAAGCGGATGTCTTCCTCGTTGACGTAGATGTTGAGGAAGCGACGGACCTGGCCGGCGTCGTCGCGGAGGTGAGGTTTGAGGTCGGGGAACTTTTCATCGAGGACGGAGAAGAGTTCTTGCAGATTCGCGGGAGCGCAGGAGAGCGAGGCTGTGCCGGCGGTGTGGCGGCGCAGGGCGGTCGGAATTTGTACGGTGATGGACATGCTGCCTTTCGAGCTTTGACTTTTGTGCTCGCCTCTTGTTCTGTGGTGGCTCCCGGGGTCAAAAGCCAGTCGAGCTATCGCTCGACCTGGACGGGCAAGAGTGCCCGTCCCCACACATGCACCACACTTGCCCATCCCTATACAAGCTTCGCCTGCTTACGTGCCTACCGTAGCCGCTATTTCTTTCGCGACTTCGGCTACGTCGAGGGTTTGCTGCAGGTATTTTTCGAACTCGGCTAACTTCGGAGCGATTGCGCGTTCCTCCTGATAGACGCCGGCGAGCGCGTCGGTGGTCTTCAGGCCGTTGCCGGTGATGCACAAGACCGTCGTTTCTTCGGGCAGAATGCGGTCCTGCCGATACAGTTTGCCCGCCGTGCCGACCGTGACGCCGCCGGCGGTCTCGGTGAAGACGCCTTCGGTCTCAGCCAGCAGACGGATCGAATCGACGAGCTCGGGATCGCTGACGTCTTCGCTCCATCCGCCGCTTTGCTTGATGGTTTTGATGGCGTAGTGGCCATCGGCGGGATTGCCAATCGCGAGCGAACGCGCGATGGTCGCGGGTTTCTGCGGCTCGATCTCGGCGCTGCCGGTTTTCACCGCGGTTGAGATCGGAGAACATCCCGTCGCCTGCGCGCCGAAGAATTTTACCGGCTTGTCTTCGACCAGGCCAAGCTGGATCAATTCTGAAAATGCTTTCTTGATTTTTACGATCAACGAGCCGCCAGCCATGGGGCAGACCACATTATCGGGCAGACGCCATCCGAGTTGTTCGGCGATTTCGAAGCCTACGGTTTTCGAGCCTTCAGAGTAATACGGCCGGAGGTTTACGTTGACGAAGCCCCAGTTGTGTTCGTCGGCAATCTGCGAGCACAGGCGGTTGACCTGGTCATAGCTGCCAGCTATACGAACTACTTTCGCGCCGAATACGTTTGTGCCGAGAATTTTTGCCGGCTCGAGGTCGGCGGGGATGAAGACCCAGGCCTTGAGACCTTCGCGGGCAGCGTGAGCGGCCACGGCGTTGGCCAGGTTTCCGGTGGAGGAACAGGAGACGGTATCGAAGCCAAACTCGCGGGCTTGCGCCAATGCGACGGCGACCACGCGATCTTTAAAACTGAGCGTGGGCAGGCAGACGGCGTCGTTCTTGAGGTAAAGATTTTCCGGACGCGCGCCCAGCTTTGCGGCCAGCCGCGGCGCCTGCAGCAGCGGCGTGAAGCCGACTGGCAGGCGCGGCTGAAATCCCTGGGGGAGGGGCAATAGCTCAGAGTAACGCCACATATTCTGCGGCCGCTGGGAAATTCGCTCGCGCGTGAACGACGCGCGCACGGCGTCATAGTCGTAGGCGACTTCCAGAGGAGAGAAACAATCGTCGCAGATGGAGCGGGGCTGGTTGCCCCAGGTCCTTCCGCATTCCCGGCAGCGCAGTTCGTAGTGAGACATGTGACTACTCGCTTTCTTGTTTTGAAAACCTTGTCGTGGTCACCCACCCTAAACGCAAAAAGCGCGTTTAGGATGGGGCACCCTTTTCCTTCAATCAGCGAGTAGCTGAGGACGAGCCGGAAAAATTGGCCCTAAAATACAAAGGCCTCTTTCTCCAAAGAAAAGGAAAAAGAGGTTCAGAATGCAAATACGGCTCGCATGCCGAATCCCATGTTCCCCGTTTCCAGGAGAGAGTTGGCACCAAGCACCCGAGATATATGATCCCGGATCGGTTGCCGTGGCGTCACAGGGCTCGTCCCTCAGCCACTCTGCATGAAATTCAGGTCTGCTCCCCACGTGAATGAAGAGCAAACTTGTCCTGATCATGGTACAAAATGCTGGCGGGAGAGTCAAGAGTAAACTCGGCGCGGGCTGTATCGAATGGAATAGGCTGGAGGCGGGGTGAAGCGACTCCATTACGCAATGGTCGCAGGTGGTCTAGTCTGGCTCAACGCAGTTCTTTGGCTAGTCATTTCCAATGCAATTGCACGGGAGTTTCGTCCGGTCGGGATGATTGCTGAATTCTTAGACAAGTTGCCGTCCGCCGTCGGTATTCCGATTTTCATTCTGCTATGGCTTGTTTTCCTGCTCGGGTGGGTGGTGCCCTTGAGCCTCGGTGCTAGGCCACTGTTCAAGCGCAAGCCCAACTCTCAACATCCTGAAAAACGGTAGACTGGCTGGCACGATCACCCGCGCGCGGTGGAATCCGCGAGAGCTCCGACGGTTAGTTAAGATTATGAAATCCAGCTCCCAAACGATCAAGCGTTCAACCCTGACTTTGCTGGCAGCCTGCTCATTGCTGGCAGCAGGAATCGGCTTCCATGCTTTTGGCGCGGACAAGGAGCGCCAGAAGCGAGACTGGCCGGCTTACGGGGGTGCGCCCGAAAACAATCATTATTCGCCTCTGACCCAGATCAACCGCAGCAACGTGAACGAACTCGCCGTTGCCTGGAGCTTTGACACCAAGGAAGAAGGAGTACTGCAGACGAGTCCGATCGTTGTCGACGGCGTGCTCTACGGGATCACGCCCACGCAGAAAATTTTTGCGCTCGACGCCGCGACTGGCAATTTGCTATGGAAGTTTGATTCCGGGATTCGTGGCACGCAGCCGGATCGCGGGCTCGCCTACTGGTCGGGGGGGAAAGATTCCGACGGTAAGAAAAACAGCAAGCGCATTCTGGTGGGCGTGATGAATTTTCTTTATGCACTGGATGCGGCTACTGGGTTACCGATCCCAAGTTTCGGACACGACGGGCGAATCGATCTCCGCGAAAATCTGGGGCGCGAACCGGCTGCGGCGCAATCGATTACGCTGACCAGCCCGGGCATTGTCTTCAAAGATCTGATCATTGTCGGCGGACGAAATCCTGAGACGCTGCCTGCGCCTCCCGGCGATGTTCGCGCCTTCGATGTGCGCACCGGGCATTTGCGGTGGTCGTTCCACACGATTCCGCGGCCCGGCGAGTTTGGTTACGACACCTGGCCGAAGGACGCGTGGAGAACCAGCGGCGCCGCCAACAACTGGGCGGGATTCGCGCTCGACGCCAAACGCGGCATCGTTTATGTTCCGACAGGCTCGGCTGCATTTGATTTCTACGGAGCCGACCGCATTGGCGACGATCTCTTTGCCAACTGCCTGCTCGCGCTGAACGCGGAGACCGGCGAAAGAATCTGGCATTTCCAGGGAGTGCGTCACGATATTTGGGATCGCGATTTTCCTTCGCCGCCGGTGTTGCTCACGGTGAAACGCGACGGGAAAAATGTTGACGCGGTTGCGCAGACCACCAAGCAGGGGTTCGTCTATATTTTTGATCGCACAAATGGCAGGCCGCTGTTTCCGATTGAGCATCGGAACTATCCTCCGAGCGCGGTGCCGGATGAAGTCGCCGCTTTGCAGCAACCTCTGCCCACGAAGCCCGCGCCTTTTTCGCGTCAACTTCTGACTGAGGATATGCTGACCACTCGCACGCCTGAGTCGCATCAATGGGCGGTGGAAACTTTTCGGAAGTTTCGCAGTGAAGGACAGTTCGTCCCTTTCAGTGTGGGAAAAGATACGGTCATCTTCCCTGGATTCGACGGCGGCGGGGAGTGGGGCGGTCCCGCTGTGGACGCGGAAACTGGCGTCATCTACATCAATGCCAACGACGTTGCCTGGACCGGGGCGCTTGCGCCGAACACCGGGGAACACAGTCCGCGAGGGATCTACATGAGCCAATGCAGCCTTTGCCACGGCGAGAACATGGCAGGCTCGCCGCCGGCGCTGCCGTCGCTGATTGGAGTGGGAGCGCGGCTGACTGGCGCGCAGATTGCCGCCACGATCAAGAACGGTAAAGGTCGAATGCCGGGATTTCCGAATCTCAGTGACGACGAGGCGTCTGCTCTGATCGGCTACCTGACCAGCGGCGAGAACAAAGAGATGGCGAGTTCTGGCGAGACGCTGCTCGCCATGAAATACCGTTTCACGGGATACAGAAAATTTCTCGATGCGGAGGGATATCCGGCGATCGCGCCACCGTGGGGCACGCTGAATGCGATCAATCTCAACACCGGAGAGTATGTGTGGAAGATTCCGCTGGGAGAATATCCGGAACTGACGGCGGCGGGGATGAAGAATACGGGGACGGAGAATTATGGCGGGCCGGTGGTGACGGCGGGCGGATTGATCTTTATCGGCGCCACGAACTTTGACAAGAAATTTCGTGCATTCGACAAGGCGACTGGAGAGTTGCTGTGGGAATTCACGCTGCCGTTTGCGGGTAACGCGACTCCAGCCACGTATGAGGTGAACGGACGGCAGTTCGTGGTGATCGCCGCGGGCGGAGGGAAAGATCCGAAGTCGAAACCCGGCGGGGTATATGTTGCGTTCGCGCTTCCGAAATCGCGGGGCGAGAATGCATCTCGATCACCGGCGCCGAAATGACAATCCTGCTGAGCAACGTTGATCGAAGGCTGCTCGGCGCGGTTTCTAAATCAGCAATCAACAATCAGCAATCAACAATTCACATTCATCGGCTGTACTGATTTTTCTTTTTATCCTCGTGGCGCTCGATTCCGAGTTGGATCAGCCGGTCGATCAAGTCAGAGTATTCCAGGCCGGACGCGGCCCACAGCTTGGGATACATGCTGATCGCGGTGAATCCCGGCATGGTGTTGATCTCGTTGAGGTAAATCTTTCCTGGCGTGTTCCCTGAGCCTTTCCCTGACTTTTCCGGCGACCCAGGCTCCATCAGAAAATCCACGCGCGCCAGTCCCGAGCAATCGACTGCCTTGAAGGCTGCGATCGCGAGTTCCTGGACTCTTTTCGTGTCGGCCTTCGAGAGTTTCGCGGGAATAATCAGTTGCGAGCCTTCATCTAGATACTTCGCCGTGTAGTCGTAGAATTCTTTTCCGGGCACGATTTCGCCTGGAACCGACGCCACGGGATCGTCGTTTCCCAGAACGGAGCACTCGATCTCGCGGGCCTTCTTCTTTTTTCCGCCCACGCCCTGCTCGATGACGATCTTGCGGTCGAACTTCGCAGCTTCTTCGATCGCCGGACCAAGCTCCTTACGATCACGCGCTTTGCTGATTCCTACCGATGATCCCAGGTTCGCGGGCTTCACAAATACGGGATATTTCAATTTGCTCTCGACCAGCTGGTAAACTTTCTTCGCGCCATTTTTCTTGGAGTCGAGCTCCCACGCGCTGCGCAGAATCGTGACGTGCTTCACGATGGGGATCCCGGCGGCGACGAACAGCGATTTCATGATGTCTTTGTCCATGCCGGCGGCCGAGCCAAGAACTCCAGCGCCAACGTAAGCGATGTCGGCGAGTTCGAGCAGGCCCTGAATAGTTCCATCCTCGCCGAAGGTGCCGTGCAGCACGGGGAAAATTACGTCGACGTTGATGGCGCGATCGCTGGCGCGCCGCATAAGCGCAGCGTCGGTCTGAAAAGGCACCAGCCCGCTCTGCCTGTGCACTGGCTCCGGCGGAACGATTACCGATTCACCCCGCGCCAGCACTGCCGCGGAAGGCGTGGTGTTGGGATCACCGGCGCGCAACTGGCGCGACTCCAGCACGATCTTGCCTTGCAGCAGATCTTCCGCGTGCTCCGCCGTGAGCCAGCGCCCGTCTTTGGTGATGCCGATAGGCACGACTTCATATTTATTTTTATCGATTGCGTTGAGAACCGACGCAGCCGAGAGCAGCGAGACTTCATGCTCGCCGCTGCGTCCGCCAAACAGAATGCCGACCCGAAGTTTTTTCATGACGTTTCAGTGTGGACGGGAGCAGAGTTCCGCGTCAATCGCAGGTTTGGTACATCACAACCGGACTACAGAATCTTCTTGCCGAAGGCCGACAGCGCCAACTCCACGGCGAGGTCAGCGGTGCGGTTGTGTTCGTCGATCACAGGATTCACTTCGACAATTTCGAAGCTCACCATGCGTCCGTGATCGGCGATGATTTCCATAGCAAGATGCGCCTCGCGATAAGTCGCGCCGCCGCGCACCGGAGTTCCGACACCGGGCGCGTCTTCGGGATCGATCCAATCCATGTCGAGCGAAATGTGATAGCCGGCGGTGCCGCGTGTGGCCATGCTTAGCGCATCTTCCATCACGGCGCGCATCCCGCGTTCGTCGATGTCGCGCATGGTGAAAACTCCGATGCCGGCGCGGCGCACATTTTCTTTTTCGACGGCATCGATGTCGCGGACACCCACCAGCACGCAATTCTCCGGCTTCACTTTGGGAGAAAAATCAAAAATGTTCGACAACTCCGGTGGTCCCAATCCCAACAGCGCCGCCAGCGGCATCCCGTGCACGTTGCCGCTGGGCGAAGTTTCCGGAGTGTTGATGTCAGTGTGCGCATCGATCCAGATCAAGCCGATGTGCTCCTTGTGCCGGCGATAAAACTCGGCCACACCAGACACGGTACCGGCCGCCATGGAGTGATCGCCGCCCAACGCCAGCGGAACCTTTCCCGCCTCCAGAGTCTTCACCACAAGCTCCGCGTGCTTGGTGCAAGTGGCCGTGATTTCTTTCAGGTACTTGGCGTGCGGATCGCCCTCTTTTTTTTGCTCCGGGATCGCGACCGCAATGTTGCCACCGTCTTCGACTTCGTGGCCCAGTTCTTCCAGCCTCGCTTCGAGACCCGCAACACGCACAGCTGACGGTCCCATATCCACGCCGCGCCGCGACTGGCCGAGATCCAGCGGCACGCCGAGCACGCGAATTTTCTTCGGAGAGATGCTGGCGGAGCTTGCAGTCGTCATCATGTTCTAACAATCGAATCATTGATTCATTGACTCAATGATTCATTGAGTCAATGGTTTCTTAGGGGTACAGCCGGTGCAGCATTCGCGGGAACGGAATCGTTTCGCGCACGTGCTCGAGGCCGCAGATCCAGGCCACGGCGCGCTCAATGCCCATACCGAAGCCGCCGTGCGGCACGCTGCCGAACTTGCGCAGGTCGAGATACCACTTGAAGGATTCTTCCGGCAAGCCGTGCTCGTGAATGCGTTGTAACAGCAACGCGTGCGAAGCCATACGCTGCGACCCGCCGACAATTTCGCCATAACCTTCGGGAGCGAGCACATCCACGCACAAAGCAAGTTCTGGCCGCCGCGGATCGGGCTCCATATAAAACGCCTTTATCTTCGCGGGATAACGATGCACCATCACCGGCTTGTCGAATTGCGCGGATAGATACGTTTCGTCGGGCGAGCCGAAATCTCCGCCCCACTCAAACTTCGCTTCCAGCGCGCCTTTCGCGTGACCGTCCTGCAGATTCTTGACTGCGTCGTCATAACTGATCCGTGGAAATGGCGGCTTAATCTCTTCCAGCTTTGTAACATCGCGGCCGATAATTTGCAGATCGGGGCGACGCCGCTCCAGGCAGCGCTTGACGATGAAGCTGATCAGCCCTTCGGCCAGTTCCATGACGTCATCGAGTTCGGCGTAGGCAACTTCCGGTTCGACCATCCAAAACTCGGTGAGGTGCCGCCGCGTCTTTGATTTCTCCGCACGAAACGTTGGGCCGAAGGAATACACCTTGCCCAGCGCCATCGCCATCGCTTCGGCGTAGAGCTGGCCGGACTGCGTGAGATACGCCTGCTCCTCGAAATAGTCAACTGGGAAAAGCGTGGTCGTGCCCTCGCACGCGGCGGGAGTAATGATTGGGGGATCAGTCAGCGTGAATCCGCGTTCGTCAAAAAAATCGCGCGCCGCTTTGATGATTTCCGCTCGCACCCGCAGAATCGACGCCTGACGCTGCGAGCGGACCCAGAGATGGCGGTGCTCCATGAGAAAGTCGGTACCGTGCTCTTTGGGAGTGATGGGGTAGGGATCGGATTCCGGAACGCGCTGGATGACCCGCACGTTCGCAACGTCGAGTTCGTATCCGCCGTGCGCGCGCTTGTCGGCGCGGACTTTGCCTTCGACGATCACGCTCGATTCCTGAGTGAGAGTTTTGATCGCCTCGAAAACTTCCGGCGAAACGGCATTCTTGGGCACGACGCCCTGGATCACTCCCGAACCATCGCGAAACTGCGGAAACAGCAGCTTCCCGCTCTCGCGCAGGTTGTAGAGCCAGCCGCGAATGGTGACCGCCTGGCCTTCGTGCTTGCCGATTTCTGCAATTGTGGTTACAGGTGAGGACATGGATTGAGTCATTGAATCATCAACGGATTGAGTCATTGAGAGATTGAATCATTGAGTCATTGAATCATTCAGTGATTGATTTTACCGGCCGCGACAGCAACGGGTTTCCAATGAGTCAATGATTCAATCTCTCAATTCCTACGCCGCGTCGAGCTTCTGGAACGCCTCCGCGAATTTTTCCAGCGGGTTCATTTTTTCATCGCCTTCCAATTCCAGCAGTAGTGCCGGGGTTTGTGGGGCTGAACGCAGCAACTCCATGGCCTCTTTCCAGTCAACCGTTCCTTCGCCCGGCCACAGGTGCGAGTCTTTGTCTTTCTTGTTGTCGTGAATGTGCGTAGAACAAATGTGGGCGCGCAGAATCTCGAATGCCTCGCGCACCGAGCTCATGATGTGGGCGTGGCCGACGTCGAAGCATACGCCGACGTCGTCGAAGTGGGCGCCGCGAATCATCTCTACCAGCTTTTCCGGTGTCGAAAGCTCGTTGGGAATATTCTCCAGCAAAATTCTCACGCCGAGCGGCTTGGCGAAGGCGCGCAGGTGTTCGATGGACGTCATGGCCGCTTCAAATTTCTTTTCGCTGAAATCCTCGTTGGGCGTTCCCAGATGCTGCACCAGAAAGCGGAATGGAATCTGCTCCGCGATTTCGAGCGCACGCTTGATCTCGTCCATGGCCTCGATTCGCCCGGCGCGATCGGTGGACGCGATGTTGACCGGAGGAGCGCCCGCGCGTCCCCACTCGTAGTCGGCGTACAAAGGCGAGTGCACGGAGTTCAGAGGAATCCCGCTGGCTCGAAACCACTCGGCAATTTCTTTGACGTGCTGCTTGCGGTTGGCATAGTCGATGTGCTGGCGCGCGGCAAAAATCTCAATCGACTGGGCTCCGTTATGGGAGAGCCCGTCCAGAAGCCCAGGATGCAACCGCTCCTTGACGTACACGAACGTCGACACCGCTCTCAGCATGCCAGCCTCGGTAAGAAATCTCAGATTTCAGACTTCAGATTTTAGATTGCAGATTGAAAATCTAGAGCCCACCAAGCTCCGCGGTTCAATCTGCAGTCTAAAATCTACAATCTGAAATCGCTTCAGTATCCCACGGCGTTGCCGTTATTTCTTCCGTCGCTCGCGCCCAGACGATCGCCGGTCTTCGGATCAATCTCGATGCACTCGGCATCGCTCCAGTAACCGCCGCCGTCTTCGCGCAGGCCGATCTGAACGTGGTGGCCCATTTTCTGCAGCGCAGTGATCGTGTCAGGCGAAAACCATTTTTCCACATTCAGCACATCGGGCAACCACTGGTTATGGAAACGCGGCGCGTTCACGGCTTCCTGAATGTTCATTCCGTAATCCACCACGCCCATCAGAACATTGGCCACGGTGGTGATGATCTTCGAACTTCCCGGTGAACCCAGCACCAGAAACGCGTTGCCATCGCGCACCACAATGGTCGGAGTCATCGATGACAGCGGACGTTTCCCCGGCCCAATCGCATTCGCGGCGCCCTGGATCAGGCCGTCCGCGTTAGGCACGCCGGGCTTGGCGGAAAAGTCGTCCATCTCGTCGTTCAATAAAAATCCTAGGCCGTCAGCTGTAACCTGCGATCCGAACCAGTTATTGATCGTGGTGGTCACCGCGACTGCGTCGCCGTCGGCATCGACAACCGAATAGTGCGTTGTGTGCGGGCCTTCGTGCATGGCCAGCGGCTGCGGATGCGTTGCAGCGTACTGTTCTAGTTCATGGAAAATCGCAGGCCGCTTTAGTTCTTTGCTGACGCTGGCGTGCGCCGGGTCAATCGATTCCCGCCATGCCGCCGCATATCTTTTGTCGATGAGCTGGGCCACGGGAATCTTTGAAAAATCCGGATCACCCATGAATTCCGCACGATCGAAAAACGCACGCCGGAAAGCTTCCGTCGTGAGGTGAATCGATTGCGATGACCGGTCTCCGAGCTTCGCCAGATCGTAGCCCTCCAAAATATTCAGCGCTTCCACCAGAACGGTTCCGCCGGAAGACGGCGGCGGCGCGCTGAGGATTTCGTATCCGCGATACGTACCACGGATCGGCTCACGCTCTTTCACTTCATACTGCGCCAGATCTTCCGCGGTGATGATTCCTCCGCCGTGCTGAATTGCGGCGGCCAACTCGCGCGCAATGGCACCGTGATAAAAGTCATCGGGCTTCGCGGCAATACGCTCCAGAGTCCGCGCCAGGTCGGTCTGGCGGAAGATATCGCCGGGGTGATAGTAGTTGCCATCACGCTGAAAAATGCGTCGCGATTCGGGAAATTTCGCCAGATACGTGTCACCCTGAAAGTCGCGTGCCTCGCTCCAAGTCAGGGCATAACCCTCGCGCGCCAGTTTGATTGCGGGAGCCATTACTTGCGGCAACGTCAGCTTGCCGTATTTCTTTTCGGCATAAACCATGCCGGCAACCGATCCCGGCACGCCGATCGATTTGTAGCCAATCTCGCTGGCGCCTTCGATCACGTTGCCCTGCGCATCGAGATACATGCCGGGCTTCGCGGCCGCAGGAGCCTTTTCGCGATAGTCGACAAAGTGCGCCTTGCCGTCGGCCATGCGGATCAGCATGAACCCGCCGCCTCCCAGATTTCCCGCCGCCGGATGCACCACCGCCAGCACGAATCCCGTCGCCACCGCGGCATCCACGGCATTGCCCCCTGCCTTCATGATCTCGACCCCGGCCTGCGAAGCGAGTTCGTGCACGCTAACCACAATCGCGTGCTGCGCATGGACCGGATAATTAGCGGCGTTAGCGCGCGGCGCATATGCGGCTACCGCCGCCAGCAGCAGCCAAACCCATGATTTATGCGGGGATCGCATCCAGTTGATGTTCTCCGAGGAAAAGCCGAACTCTGAGGCTAGCCGACCGCAGCAGGAGAGTCAAATTGCAACTGTGGACAAGGATCCTGCCCGCGCATCCATGAGACCGAATTCAACTCTTCTTCTTCCTGTTCTCTTTCCTGTTCGGAGCGCCGATCGCTGTTGAAGCTTTCCTCTTGCCAGATTTTTTTGACGGAGCCTTCACCGCCACCATCTCATATGACTGCCGAATCAACTCCTTCAATTCGTCATTGCGCAGCGCATCCAACCGATCCAGCATCACCCACTTGTATCGGCCCACATACGGCGCGGGGCGAATGTCCTCGCGCTCGATGAGTTCGGCAAACATCTCCGGCGTGCACTTGAAGCACACGCGCAGATCGTCGAGGCCGACGATGGTAAAAATCTTCCCACCCACCTTCTTGCCAACCTTGAAGCAGAGCGAATCGCTCCACTGCAGCTTTTCCGTCGCCCGCGGGAAGGATAGGCAGTAGGCGCGAATGGAATCGACGTTCATAAGAATTAATTTACCGCCGAGGACGCCGGGAGCGCGGAGAAAAACAACTGCTGCACCTTAAAACCTCTGCTTCTTTCAATCCCCTCGCTCTCAGTTCCGTTCCGCTGGAGGCAAGGCGGACAAGAGTGTCCACCCTACATGAGCAGTGAGATTAATCATCTTTGAACTTCTTGATCACGGTCACCTTACTGTAGGCCACGTGGAAGCCGAGGCGCTCGCAGTTGCGCTGCGAGGTCGTTCCGCCCCGCGTGACCACAACCGCATAGTCGCATCCCGCCTCGGCGGCCGCTACCATGCGGGCACGCAGAAGAGCGGTCTGCAGGCCGCAACCGCGAAAGCTCTCCAGCGTTCCCGCTCCGCATAAAGCGAACACGCGATGTTCGCGGATCGTCAGGCCGGCAGCGCAGGCCACTATTTTGCCGCCGATGCTTGCCTTGAAAGCAACGCCTCCCTCCATTTTATAAATCGGAGCGAGCAGGCCTCGGTACGACGCGGGCGAGCCCTCTGGAAAGAATGCGCGCTCGACGATAGACGACAACTCTTCCGCCTCCTCGGGCCGGCTGCGGCGAATCTCACATCCCGCGGGAGGCGCAGGAAACTCCTCGTCCGGATCGAGCTTGCGGTACAGCACGTTATTCAGCTCGGCGATGCCATACCCGCGCTCCTTGAGCATCTCAAACACCGATTCGTCGTGCAGCGGACACAAGTCCACCTGCGACGGAGCCCTACGAGAGCGATAGAACTGCTCCACGCGATCCAAATCTTCCACCGTGAACGGACGGTCGAGTCCGGCGCCGGTTGCCCGTCCGATGGGCGATCCCAGCCCGGCAAAGATCATGTGGCCGCCGCAAATCTCTTCCTCGGCCGCGCCAATTTTCGGCCACGTTTTCTGAAATACGCGTGCATAGAACACCTGCGGCATCTCCTCCACCGACTCGAGTCGGCGGGCGAATGCCTTATCCACGAATTGCATGTTGGTCATCCTTTCTGGTTGTGAGAACGAAAACAGAGAAAGAGGGCGCACACACCTCGGCGCACTGCGCTCACAGAAGCAACCAGCGGAATTAGAGGACGGCAGTCATAAGGAGGGAGACAGGCTATCGCAGCGCAGAACGTTTTTCAAGAAGATGTCGGGCGGCCTCTGGCTCAATTTCAAAATTGCTTCAGCCCGATGTCATTCTGAGAGCGGCGAAAGCCGGGCGAGGAACCTTACGCCGGCCGACGCTGTTGATGGCGTGGATGGGAATGCAGATGCTTCCTGCCGTGCGGCGTTCCTCGCATCCGTACACCTGATGTTTAGGTTTCGTAAGGTCCCTCCGGAGCGCTTGGCGCGCTCCTGCGGGATGACATCGGTCGGTGAATCCGTAAGTGCGCAACCTCTCGAGCCAGTAACGTCTGGCTGACCGCTGAAAGCTGACAGCTGCCTTCCTCACACCTGCTGCTTGGCTTCTCCCAGCGGAACCTGCACGTCCATTTTTTTCTTGCCACGGTAGATGGTGATTTTCACGGTGTCTCCGGCTCGGTGGTCGTTCATCATCTGGGCGAGGTCGTCTTCGTCCGTAACCTTTTCGCCGTCGATGGCTACGATCAGATCGCCGCCCAGCATGATCAGACTGTTGCCCAGGTACGCGCGCTGGTCGCCGCCGCGCAGCCCAGCCAGGTCGGCGGACCCGCCGGGAGTTACCTGCAGAATCAGCAGACCGTAATCCGCTGGCAATCCAATTTCGTCGGCCAGTTCCGGGCTGATCGGAATCGTGCGCACGCCTAGCGCTGGACGGCGTACGCGGCCCAGCGTCATCAAATCATTCAGCACGGCTTTCGCGGTGTTGATAGGAATCGCGAACCCGATGCCGGCATTCTGGTTCACGCTGGAAAGAATCATCGTATTGATGCCGATGACTTCTCCATGCCAGTTCATCAGCGGGCCGCCTGAGTTGCCGGGATTAATCGCGGCATCTGTCTGGATCGCTTCATCGATGGTCGCTCCATTCGGCTCGCGAACCGGACGAATCGAGCTCACGATGCCGCGCGTCATCGTCCCAGCCAGCCCGAACGGATTGCCAATGGCATACACCTTCTGCCCCACCTGCAGATTGTGCGAATCGCCCAGCACTGCCGGAATCAGGTCTGCGGCCTTGATCTGAATCACTGCCAGATCGTGCGCTGGGTCGGTGCCGATCACCGTGGCTTTGTACTTCTTGCGATTGTGCATGGTGACTTCCACTTGCCGCGCCTCGGCGATGACGTGGTAGTTGGTGAGAATGTGACCGTCTTTGTCGATCACGAAGCCGGAACCCTGGCCCTCCTGCGGCACCAGCCCGTAGAAGAAATCAAACGTCATGGCCCGCGAAGTGACGTTCACCACCGAAGGGATGTTCTTTTTGTAAACCGCGATATTGTTCTGCTCTTCGCTGTCGAGCTGTTCCCCGCCCGCCGCCTCTGTGATCTCCACACTTGCCGGCTGGTTGAACCAGTTCGAGGGATGCAGCGCGCCGGCGCGGGAATTCGACCGCCAGGTCGTGAAATAGAAGAACGCGCCAGCAATCGCCAGCGCCAGGATCAAGGGCCGCATGAGTCTCATGATTTCAAACCACCTGAGAGTAGATACGAAGTTCGGGGGCCGAAAGGTCCCGAAGATTTCATTCTAATCAATGCGGCGGAATAGTGTCGGGTTGGCGGACAGAAGTATCCGCCCTACGCGGGCAGGGTTCAATGGCCGCGATTGCGGTCGTGGGCCGTCCCCAGGCGGAAAGCAGATTCCTCCTGCCTCACTGCGCTCGCTCGTCGGAATGACAACGCTGAGTCTTGTTAGCTCTTCGCGGTGGCCTCGTCGCGTAGTTGCTGCCACACTTCGCGCACTTGCGCTCGCGCCTGATCCAGCGAACCGCAATTGTCGATTACGTAGGTGGCGGCTTTGATCTTTTCTGCTTCTGGCAACTGCGCGGCCATGCGGCGGGCGACTTCTTTGCGGGCGGATTCGAGGTCGAGTTTTTGGCGGGCGGCGAAACGGGCTATGCGCTGGGCTTCGCTGCATTTCACTACGATCAGGCAGTCGAATTGTTTCGCCGCGCCCGCCTCGAGGATGAGCGCGGCTTCCACGATGGCGACGGCGTGGGGATCATGGCGTCCGATTTCGTCCATCCATTCTTCCTGGCTGCGCAGTACAGCGGGATGCACGATGCGGTTTAACTCTTCGACTCGCTCGGGCTTTTTGCTGGCGGGACTTGCGGTGCCGGGGTTCGAGCTGAGCGAATTCGTCCCGAAGGCGAGTTCGGCCAATCTAGAGCGGTTGATGCTGCCGTCTGGGTTGAGGATGTCGCGTCCGAAGTGGTGCACGACTTCGTTGTAGACCGGCTCGCCCGGCTGCATGAGGGAGTGAGCGATGCGGTCCGCCTGGATGAGATGCGCACCAAGCGCTACGAACATCTCTCCTACGACTGACTTGCCTGAGGCGATAGCGCCAGTGAGGCCGACTTTCATAAGTGCAGTGGTCAAGGCCTAGGGGTCAGCGGCCAGTAACGACCCTTCGCAGATATTGTACTTTCCAACGAGTTCGCAGCGGGCGACCGCCAAGACGGCGCCGGCACTGACCACTAGCCACTAGCCACTAGCCACTGCCTTTCCAGCTTTGCGGCCTTTACTGTGTTGAACATCAGCATGGCGATGGTCAGCGGGCCGACGCCGCCGGGGACTGGAGTGATGGCTCCGGCAATTTCGGCGACTTCGGGGTGCACGTCGCCCACCAGCGTTGAGCCCTTGGTACGAAAGGTCTCTTCTCGCTTGGCATTCTGAGCGAGACCACTCCCGAACAGGCGCTCAAATTCTGCGCGGTCCTTGACCTTGTTCATGCCGACGTCGATCACGGTGGCACCAGGTTTCACGAACTCGCGGGTGATCATGCCAGCGCGGCCGATGGCGGCGACCAGAATGTCGGCGCGGCGGCAGACTTCCGGCAGGTCGCGAGTCTTCGAGTGGCAGACGGTCACGGTGGCGTTGGCGTTGAGCAGCAACATGGCTACGGGCTTGCCTACGATATCGCTGCGGCCGACGACTACGGCTTCCTGGCCGGCGATCGGAATGTTGCTGCGTCTCAGAATCTCGAGGACGCCGGCGGGCGTGCACGGAACCAGGCCCGGGCGCTGGGTGGAGAGGAAGCCGACGTTTACGGGATGGAATCCGTCGACGTCTTTGGCGGGGTCGACCTCCATCAGGACTTTCTTGGCATCGACTTGCGGGGGCAAGGGCAGCTGTACCAGGATGCCGTTGATGGGGTCGCGGCGGTTGAGGTCGTCGACCAGTGCGAGCAGGTCGGCGGTGGTGGCGGTATCGGGGTGGGTATGAGTTTCGCTATAGACGCCGACCTCTTCACAGGCTTTGACTTTGCCGCGCACGTATATCTCGGACGCGGGATTGTGGCCGACCAGGACGACGGCTAGGCCGGGACGCGCGCCAGCGGCGGCCATGACTTTGACGTCCATAGCAACTTCGCGGCGGATCTCATGCGCGATTTTGGTGCCGTCGAGGATGGTGGCGGGCATGCGGGCTCCGGGCTTCAGCTTTCGGGCTTCGGGCTTCGGCTAGAAAATCTTACACCGAGTGCGCTCAC
Organism: uncultured Acidobacteriaceae bacterium; assembly: GCA_963846245.1. Classification (GTDB taxonomy): domain Bacteria; phylum Acidobacteriota; class Terriglobia; order Terriglobales; family Acidobacteriaceae; genus Sulfotelmatobacter. Next base: position 1,448,508 of record CAWJVI010000004.1, read on the forward strand.
CACGAAGTCCCGAGTCGGGGGTCCCGAGTCGCGAGTACGGGCGATTCGCACTCGGCACTCGTTACTCGGTACTGCTTCTGTATCGTACAATGCTCCGCATGATTGCCAAGGATCTGCTGGAAATTCTGGTTTGCCCGGCTTGCAAGCAGGCGCTTGATTATCGGGAGAACCCGGAAAGTTTGAAGTGCACGGCGTGCCACCGGGTCTACGCAGTCAAGGACGATATTCCTATCATGCTGGTGGATGAGGCGACGATCGAGACTTCCTGATCTGGCTTCGTGAGCTGAGTTCGTGACATGGCTTCTGATCCTCGTTAACTTCATTAGCTTCTGACTTAGCGCGCCCTTTTGACCTCCGACGGGCCGCCTCCGACCTAACCGACGACTTCCCCCTGAAACTTTCGGCCTAGTTGCCCCGCACGACCGGGCTATACGTGTTTCCGCTCCCGAAATGACACAACGTGTCAGTTTCGGGACAAAAGTAACCTTGAGGGATCACTTCGGGGATCTGGGGGGGCCACCAGAGGCGCCTGCAACTTCTGACAATTACAGGGGTTTATGAAATCTAAGGGGAGCTACCCTACGTACATAAAATACTGGGGCAAATACGGCAGCTAAATTGCATGCAACTTGTATGGCTGCCGATGAGTCTAATAGCCACAAAGCAGTTGAGGTCGGAGTCGGAGGTGATGACGGCCATGGACGATAGAATCAGCAATCTGAGCATCGACAAAGACAGATTCACGATGACGGAACTGGCAGCGTTACGGAACGATCTGCTCCAGGGGGGCATGATCGATTCGTATGAGGCCGCGGAGCTCTTGCAGGTGTTCCTGATGGGCCGCGGCTATGGAGTATCTCCCAAGGCAGCTCTGGATGCGGCAGGCCGCGTCGAGATGGCAGGGTGCGCCCTGCCGGTTCTGCAGCATGAGCTGGAGAACCTGGCCATGGTGATGTAGAGAATCCTGCGGCGCGGGCCGGTGACCCCGCGCGGCGGCGAAAAGATTGACATTCTGGGTCGGCGATCGAAACAAGACCGACTGCACTCAGTTCCACAATCGGGAAGGCCGGGCCAACCAGCCCGGCTTTGTGGTTTTTAGGGGGCTTTCGAGTTCCTAGTCGCTCATACCCCTGACCGGGGAACGAACAGTTATCCAGCAACATGGCGCCCGCGGAGCGCTCGCTGCGCCGAGAACTGGCCGGCTTTCACATCCAGGCCCATTCCGAGACCACCCTTTCCCCGGATGTTCCTCGGCGAGCGAGCAATGGGCTGGCCCGTGCGAGCCAGCCCTGCTGTGCGATCCGAAGAAAACAGCTACTCCACCGTGTTCGATACCCGCGTTTTGTGCACGCTTCCGCAGTTATCCCAGGCTTATGGGCGTCGATATAGAGCGTTCGTAGGTCCGCTCAGTAACCGGAAATGTCATGTCGCCGGTGCGATCGCCGGTGAGAGTCAAGCTGTTCGCTGAGACGATCTGAATCTGTGTATTTTAGCTAAGTACGAGGAGTAGACCGGGTTGCCCGAAGGATCTCTATTCGTAGCGCAGGCTCTCGACTGGGTCGAGTTGCGCGGCGCGGGTGGCGGGGACGGTTCCGAAGATGACGCCGACCAGGGACGACACCACGATGGCGATGATCGCCGACCAGCCCGAGATTGGGATGCGGTAATCCGTGAGGAAACGCACCGAGTAAGGCAAGGCCAGGCCGATGGCGATGCCGGCGATGCCTCCGATGAGCGAGATCAAGACTGCCTCGGCCAGAAACTGAAAGCGTATTTCGCGGCGGGTCGCGCCGACGGCCTTGCGGATTCCGATTTCGCGAATTCTCGAAGTCACGGTCGCCAGCATGATGTTCATGATGCCGATGCCGCTGACCAACAGCGTAACCATGGCGCTGGCCAGCAATCCCCAAGTTAAGGCGGTGAGAATGCGGGCGGCCGTAGCCAGCAGTTCGGTGAGGTTCTGCACGTTGTAAACCGATTCCGCGCGGTGGCGCGAACGCAGCACGCGTTTGATCTGCACGGTTGCGGCGGCTACGGAATCAGAGTCCCGCATGGAGAAGTAAATCATCTTAACGTTGGGAGTTTCCAGAAAATAGCGGCTCACGCTGTATGGAATCACCATAGAATTGTCAGTGACTTCCGATTCGCCGAACGTCTCCACGCTCTCCTTGAAGGTGCCAATCACGGTGAAGGGCAGCCCGGTAAGTTTAATGACTTTCCCGACCGCGGCCTGGGGCGAGCCGTACACGGACCTTGCCATTTTTTCGGTGATGACACCGACTTTGTTGTGGGCCTGGGAGTCTTCCGCGTCAAAGAAGCGGCCGGAAAGAACTTTCAGATTTCGCACGCGCTGATACTCGGGATACACGCCGAGAACCTGAATATCTTTTTCGTCGCCGTTGCCGACCGGAATGCGCTCGCCCAAAGTGACGACCGGCGAGGCCGCAACCACGCCCGGAACTTGCTCCTGCACGGCCTGCACATCTTCGACGGTAAGCGGGTCGAGGCTGGAGTTGCTGATGTGCTGCGCGCCCTGGTATTCGGCCCAGATTTCGTTCGTGCCGATGGCTTCGATCTGGCTCAGGGCATACTCGCGCCCAGTCATGCCAATAGTTACGACTAAGATGAGCGAAGCCGTGCCGATCACCATGCCGAGCGCAGTCAGCATGAAACGAACTTTGTTCGACATGAAGGTGTCGCAGGCAAAGTTCACGATTTCCCCCAGAGCCAGATCGGGGCTCAAACGGGATCGGGCATGACCGGTAGCGATCGACATTAGTTAAATGCTACGGAGGACGGAGGAAAGGCGCAAGGGCTGGGCTTGGGTGGGTATTAATAAATCGGGTCTTATACATTAAGTTGGCCGCCGCGGCGAAGCGATTGTGACAAAAGATGTGGTACACATCTAATCTATCTTCTGCGTTTAATCCTGCTTTGCGAGGGCCACTTATCTCATCGGCCGACACAACTTTCGACGCAGGCCGCGATCCGCAGACGTCGCGGCGGCATACTCGCCGATCACTACTGTGGATGGTGCTGGCGGGTCTCGTGATCCGGCTGATCGTGGTTGGATTTTTGTATCCCGAGCGGACTGACCCGGCGCGTGATCACTGGCGCTTCGGCGGCGAAGCGGGGAGAATCGCGCGGTCGATTGCGCTGGGAGAAGGATTCAGCAATCCACTGTTCGGCCAGACCGGGCCAACGGCGTGGCTTTCGCCGGTATTTCCTTATCTGCTGGCGGGGATTTTCAAAGTCTTCGGCATCTACAGCAAAACATCTGCGCTGGTTGCGTTATCGCTCGACAGTTTATTTTCCGCGCTCACGTGCATACCTGTTTTTCTGATTGCGCGAATGCACTTCGGGGGAAAAACTGCGTTCTGGGCAGCATGGGCGTGGGCATTTTTCCCCTATGGCATTTATTTTTCCGCCGATTTCATCTGGGCGACTGCGCTGACTACGTTGCTGATGAGCATGGTATTTCTCGCCGCTCTGCGATTGGAATCATCGTCTCGAATTTCTGATTGGGTTCTGTTCGGTGCGCTTTCCGGCTTCGGTGCGTTGACCGATCCCGTGGTGCTGTCGGTGGCTCCGTTTCTGGGCGCGTGGATGTGGTATCGCAGGTATCAGCAGAAGGCGCGATGGTTCGCACCGGGAATAGCGGCTGTGTTGGCGGTGGTCATCGTGACGGCGCCGTGGATGGTGCGAAACTATCGCATCTTCCACAAGATCGTGCCTTTTCGCAGTTGCCTGGGCCTCGAAGTTTACTTCGGCAACAATCAGGACACTTGGCACTGGGGACCTCCGGGCTATCATCCATCGGACAGCGAAGAGGAGTGGAAGGAATATCAGCAACTGGGAGAGATTGCGTATGTCTCAAAGAAGCTCGACCAGGGCCTGGATTTTATCGATCATCATCGCGGCTTGTACGTATGGATGACCGCGAGGCGCGTGGTGTATTTGTGGACCGGCTACTGGAGCTTCAGCCATCGCTATTTGCAGGAGGAACCGATGGATCCTCCCAACATTGTTTTCTGCACACTGCTGACTTTGTTGACGCTGGCTGGGCTGAGGCGCGCGTGGCGGGATAGTTGGGTCGTGGCCATGCCTTACGTGATCGCGTTTTTCTTTTTTCCCATCGTCTATTACCTGACGCACCCGGAGGATTATTACCGTCGTCCGATTGATCCGCTGTTCGTAGTTCTGGCCGTGTATGCGGTGGTGTCGTGGCGGCGAGAGCGAGTGCAGCGGCGCGCGGCGCGTGGTGTCGCGTGAAAAGATTCCACACTGGACTCTTCATGCTTCTGCTGACGGCCGGCGCTCTGCTGGTGCACGGATACCACCCTTACGCCGAGGACGCGGAAATTTATCTCCCGGGCGTGGAGAAGATTCTGAACCCCAAGTTGTTTCCTGTGATGCGGGAGTTTTTCGCTTCGCATGCCAACTTGACACGGTTTCCGAATCTGATTGCATTTTCCATCCGCGTTAGTCATCTGCCATTCGAGTTCGGACTCTTTGTGTGGCACGTGGCATCGATTTTCCTATTGTTGCTGGCTTGCTGGGAATTGGCCGGCGTCTGCTTTGTGAGCGCGAGAGCGCGCTGGGGCGGAGTATGTCTGGTGGCGGCCCTGCTTACGATTCCAGTGGCCGGGACCGCGCTCTACATCATGGATCAGTATCTGAATCCACGAAACCTGGCGGCATTTGCGGCGATCTTTGCCGTCACCCGGACGCTGGAAAATAAACATGTTCGCGCGCTGCTGTGGCTGGTGTTTGCGGCGTGCGTGCATCCCCTCATGGCGGCGTTTTCGTGTTCATTCTGTGTGCTGTTGGTGGTGATGAAGCATGGGATGACGTACTTCGAAGCCGGCAACATCCGCACCCGAATCTCGCCAGGCGCGGCCAGCGCTATCGGATGCCTACTGCTTCCGTTCGGCATTTCTCTGGACCCTCCGAGTTCACAGGCTTACCACGAGGCCGCGTTGCGGCACGGATTTCATTACATCCAACGCTGGCAGTGGTATGAGCAATTCGGGATTCTCGCTCCGGTGCTGCTGTTCTGGTGGTTCGCGCGCCTGGCTCGAGCCCGCGGGTCGCGCAAGCTCGATCTGCTCTGCCGTGCTTTCATTATTTATGACCTGATTTATTTCGTGATGGCGCTGGTGTTCGATCTGCCAGCTCGTTTTGAGAGCCTGGCTCGTCTGCAACCGTTGCGCAGTCTGCATCTGCTTTACATGGCGATGTTCGTGGTTATGGGCGGATTCGTCGCCGAGTATGCGCTGCAGAATCGCATGTGGCGCTGGCTGGCGCTGTTTGTTCCCCTAAGCGCGGGAATGTTCGTGGCGCAGTTGGCGCTTTTTCCGGCGAGCGCGCATGTGGAGTGGCCTGGCGTCACTCCGCGGAACCAATGGGCGCAGGCTTTTGTATGGATTCGGCAGAACACTCCCGTGGACGCGGTGTTCGCGCTCAATCCCGAATACATGCACATCACGGGCGAGGATGAGATCGGGTTCCGCTGCCTGGCTCAACGCAGCCGGCTCGCCGATGCCAATAAGGACAACGGCGTAGTCAGCATGTTTCCGCCGCTGGCCGAAAAGTGGCTGGAGCAGGTGAAGGCGCAAACTCCGTGGAAGAATTTTTCTTCTGAAGACTTTGCGCGATTGAAACAAAAATACGGAGTGAATTGGGTCGTGGTGCAACAACCGGGAGTTGCCGGCCTCAACTGCGCTTATCAAAACGCGGCCGTGCAAGTCTGCCGCGTGCCTTGACCAAGGACACTCCCGGGGCTGATGCCGAGCGGCGAAATCCGCGTTTCGGATTTGCTGATCGGATACAATTACAAGAGACTCAGGAGATTCTCAGGCTATGTCCACTGCGCACGCCGTTCAAGCCCCCGTTCGGCTATTTCCCTATGAAAGGTGGGGCTCTGCGCTCTCTGGGCTTGCGAAGCAATATCGCGACAATCAGCCTTGCCCTCATATTCTGCTGGAGGATTTTCTCGAGCCTGAAGTTGCGTTGACCATGGCGGAAGAGTTTCCCAAGCCAGACAGCGCCGCCTGGACGCAGTACAAACATCCCAATGAAAACAAACTGGGCATGCCCCGGCGTGAATTGTTCCCGCCGACGATTGCGGCGGTCACCGAGGAATTGAATTCGCCGGAGTTCACTGCGTGGGTGTCAGAGCTGACCGGAATTCCGAATCTGATTTCTGATCCTATGCTCGAAGGCGGCGGCCTGCATCAGTCCGGCCCGGGCGGCTATTTGAATGTGCACACCGATTTTTCCATGCATCACTTTCACACCAGCTGGCACCGGCGCGTAAATTTGATTCTGTATCTGAATCCGGGCTGGCAGCAGGAGTGGGGCGGTGCGCTGGAACTGTGGGAGCGCGGAATGAAGCGCTGCGCCGCGAAATATCCGCCGCTGGTGAATCACGCGCTGATCTTTACCACCGATGAGCGCTCGCTGCACGGGTTCCCCGATCCGCTGACCTGCCCCGCGGGGCAATCGCGCAAGAGCCTCGCGCTCTACTACTACACCGTTGAGCCGGGAAAGAAAGTGACCGCACACTCCACCGATTATTTTGCGCGTCCGCAGGATGGCTGGGGGAAATCGGCCATGATCTGGCTCGACAAAAAGGCCGTAGATCTTTATTCGCGCGCCAAGGTACGATTCGGATTCTCGGACCAGTTTGCCAGCAAGGTGCTGGGATTTTTGTCGAAGAAGAAGTAGCAGGCGAAGAATCGAACGCCGGCTTCACCGAGCTTTGACAGCCGAGGCGGCTGTCCCCACACGAGCTAGGCGGATCGAACCGTCTCGGTCCGCGGCGCGTAGTACGAGGGGATACCAGGATCGAGCTTGCGGCCTTTGTCGCTGAAACGACGCAGGTGAATCAAGCCGATTCTTTGCAGCGCGAATTGCAGCGTGGTGCCAAGCACTCCAAAGCCGTAGGTCACGCTGCGGCGGAAGTTGATGGACGAGGCCTCTTCGAAATACTTCGTCGGACACGAAACTTCTCCGATGCGAAAACCGAAATACACGCACTGGGCAAGCATCTGATTGTCGAAGACGAAGTCATCGGAATTTTCGAGCAGCGGCAGTTCGCTCAAAACTTTGCGGCTGAAGGCCCGATATCCGGTGTGATATTCGGAAAGCTTGACGCGCAGAAAAAGATTCTCGAAAGCGGTCAACAAGCGGTTGGCGACGTATTTGTAAAACGGCATGCCCCCGTGTAGCGCCCGTCCTCCGATGATCCGCGAACCCAGCACAACGTCATACACGTCGTAGGCAATCATGCTGCCCATCGCCGTGATCAGCAGCGGCGTGTACTGATAGTCGGGATGCAGCATGACGATTACATCGGCGCCGGCGGCGAGGGCTTCGCGATAGCAGGTCTGCTGGTTGCGTCCGTAGCCGTAGTTGCGGTCATGCTGGAAGACGTGCAGTCCGAGACGCTGAGCGAGAGCAACGGTACCGTCGGAGCTGTGATCATCGACGAGGATGCGGATGTCGACCAATTCGGGCAGATCGGCCACGGTGGCCTCAAGCGTCATCTCCGCGTTGTAGGCGGGCATGACGACCGCGATACGCTTGCCGTTGATCATAAGACGTTAGACCACGCGTAACCCAAAGGCTACGCAGAATACGTAACCCAAGGGTTTCGCAAAAAGCGTAATCAAAAGGCCCCAGATGCCGATTGAAAGTAAAGTGCTGCTTTTATGATACCCGAGATCGGCGCCTGATCGTACAAATCGATCGCAGCAACGACGAGTTCTGCTACTTCATGTTGTCGAGAATCGAGCCGACAATGCCGCCGACTACGCCGCCCTGCACCGACTGCCTGGTCTCGTGATGCGGCATGTATTCCTGTAGTTCGTGGGCCAGCCGGGAGATGGGCAGCGTCTGCAGCCAGATTCTTCCGGGGCCAGTGAGCGCGGCGAGGAAAATTCCGTCCCCGCCGAAAATCATGTTCTTGATTCCAGGAACGGTGGTGATCTGAAATGAAACGCTGGACTGAAACGCGCCCACATGCCCGGGATGAACCCGCAGCGTTTCTCCAGGCTTAAGATCTCTGATCACCAGTTCGCCCGAGAGTTCGAGCCAGGCCACGCCTTGTCCGCTGAGTTTCTGCAGCAGGAAGCCGTCTCCGCCGAAAATCCCTGCGCCGAGCGATTGCTGGAATCCGACGCCGATTTGAATCTGCTGCGTCGCACAAAGAAACCCGTGACGGTGAATGAGATATTCCTGCGCCGGACTTACTTCAACCGGCACGATGTGCCCCGGCATCTTCGCCGCGAAGGCGAGTTCTCCGGCGAAACCCGCGGCGCGATATTCCGTCATGAAAAATGTTCCGCCGCCAGCCACGCGCTTCAGGACGCCAAAGATTCCGCCGCCTCCGCCAAATTGCGTGTGCGTGGTCATCTGGATCGAACTCGACATCCAGGAAAGTTCTCCGGCTTCGGAAATGATGGTCTCGTTCGGGTCAAGAATGAATTCGAGTACGGGCATGGTGGTCCCGGTAATGCGGCTTTGCATGATTTCTCTCCTGGGAGAACTTTTTCGGTTGCTGGCGAGGTTACGATCGCTCGCGACGCTCGCGTTGAAAACACAGAGTATATACGCTAGGGGGATGGTTTCGGCCGCGGCAGCTTGCTCCAATCTGCTGCCCTGTGAAAAACTACAACCTACGCATGGAGACGCTCAGCGCCGCCGTCGCGGCGCGATTCATTGCAATGACAGCAAAGCGCACATTATTCGAGAAAATCTGGAACGCGCACCTGGTGGCGCAACCCGGCGGCCGCTCTCCGATTGTTTACATCGACCTGCATCTGGTGCATGAAGTAACTTCGCCGCAGGCGTTCGACGGGCTGCGCGTTGCGGGAAGGAAAGTGCGTCAGCCGGCGCGAACTGTCGCCACTGTTGATCACAACATTCCGACCGAAGCGCGGGGCACTCCAATTACTGACGAGATCGCGGCGCGGCAGATTGCGGCGCTGCAAACTAATTGCAAGGAATTTGGCGTCCGGCTCTTCGACATGGATTCGCCGGACCAGGGAATCGTCCATGTGATCGGCCCGGAACTGGGGCTCACGCAGCCGGGAATGACGATCGTTTGCGGCGACAGCCACACCAGCACGCACGGGGCGTTTGGCGCGTTGGCATTCGGCATTGGAACGTCCGAAGTGGAGCATGTGTTGGCAACGCAGTGCCTGGCGCAGCAGAAGCCGAAGACCATGAAGATTGAAGTGCACGGGCGGCTGGCGGAGGGCGTCACGGCAAAAGATCTGGCGCTCGGGATCATCGGGCAGATCGGCACCGACGGCGCAACCGGGCATGTGGTCGAGTACGCCGGAGAAGCGGTTCGTGGGCTTTCGATGGAAGGGCGCATGACGCTGTGCAATATGAGCATCGAGGCCGGCGCCCGCGCCGGGATGGTGGCGCCGGACGACACTACGGCGGCCTATGTCAAAGGAAAACGTTTTGCGCCGGGCAAAGACGAATGGGAGAAGTCGGTTGAATACTGGCATACATTGGCAACCGATGAGGGAGCGGTCTTCGACAAGGTCATCGAGATTGACGCGGCGCAGCTTTGTCCCTTTGTGACCTGGGGAACGAATCCGGGGATGGTGGCTCCGGTGACGGGACGCGTGCCAGATACGGGAAGTTTGAAAGAGGCCGACCGGCGCGCGACGGAACTTGCATTGCAGTACATGGGCCTTGAGGCGGGCAAGCGCATTGAAGATATCGGTGTGGACCGGGTGTTCATCGGCTCGTGCACGAATTCGCGGATTGAAGATTTGCGGGCGGCGGCGCGCGTTGCGCGCGGACATCATGTGAGCCCGAAGGTGAGGGCGATGGTAGTGCCGGGATCGCAGACGGTGAAGCGCGTGGCCGAGCAGGAAGGATTGCATCGGGTTTTTCTCGAGGCGGGATTCGAGTGGCGCGAATCGGGTTGCTCGATGTGTCTGGGAATGAATCCTGACATCTTGCAGCCGGGTGAGCGGTGTGCGTCCACCAGCAACCGCAATTTTGAAGGCCGCCAGGGGCGCGGCGGACGGACGCATCTGGTGAGTCCGATGATGGCGGCAGCGGCGGCGATTGAGGGACATTTCACGGATATTCGGAACTGGAAATTTCAGTGAATAGTTTTCGGAGAATGGCAAGGAACGCGCTATGAATCCGTTTCGCACACATCGAGGACCCGTGGCTCCGCTGGATCGGGTCAACGTCGATACTGACCAGATCATTCCCAAGCAATTCTTGAAGCGGATCGAGCGCACAGGCTTCGGCCAGTTTCTGTTTTACGACTGGCGATTTTCAGCGGATGGAAAAAAGAATGCCGATTCTGTTCAAGGCAAAGTTGCTGTGGACCAGTTTGTTCTGGATCAGCCGCGCTACAAGGGGGCGAGCATTCTGGTTGCAGGAAGGAATTTTGGCTGCGGGTCGTCGCGCGAACATGCAGTGTGGGCTCTGGCCGATTTCGGTTTTCGCGCGGTGATCTCCTCTTCCTTCGCCGACATTTTTGCCAACAACAGCACGAAGAACGGATTCCTCACGGTCCTGTTGAGCGAGAGCGAAGTCGCCGAACTGATGCGTCGCGCTCGCGAGACCAACGATTACCAACTCACGATCGATCTGGAACAATGCGAAGTGCGCGACGAGCAGGGATTTCGCGCAAAGTTTCCGGTCGACGAATTCGTGCGGCATTGCCTGCTGAACGGACTGGATGATATTGGGCTCACCTTGCAACACGAGGCCGAGATTACGGCGTTTGAAGCACGGCATCCGGTATCGGCGGCGCTGAGCGCGACGGAACGGGCCAGTTCTTAGCAGTCAATTTCCACGATCATTGATCAATCACGCGGACCAAATCAAATCATTTAAAGATCAACAACAAATTCTCGAGATCGCCTAGGGAGATCAACGCATGAAGCTCCGTGCGTAAAGATCCACCGTGAGCGAGTAAAGATTTGTAAAACTTTCGCCCCACTCTTGACCTGTTGCCGGGGCGCAGTTGATGCTGGTTTTGCGCTAAGTTCTGACGTTTGCATCTAGGATTCGGTTCCCACCTCTGCACTCCCGGAGGGTCCCCTTGGAGTGGATGAGTTTCGCGGTTTTTGCGCATAGATTAGCGAAACCGAACGGAACCTGCGTACGTCTAATGTTTGGCGGACAACCGCGAGTCTAAGCAATATCTGCGTAACGAACCGACATCGTAAAAATTATGAGTGACTCCCGCTTCATCTCGGCCTCAACCAAGCCGACCCAAACTCGCTCGATTCAAACTCAGTCGACTCAAGCTCAGTCGGAAGAAATCCGGCGGTCCTCGCTGGCATCGTGGCTCACGGTAGCTTTTGCATTGATTCTGTGCGCCGCCTTTGTCGCCTGCACCGGCGGCGACCCCAAGCAGGGAGCACAGGCAGCCTCGCCGCGCGCAGTCTCGGTGGCGATTGCCCCGGTAACGCAGCAGGATATGCCCGTCTACCTGGTGGGCCTGGGCTCGGTGACTGCGTTCTACACGGCGAACATCAAGAGCCGCGTCGACGGGCAGATCATGCGCGTCAACTTCCAGGAAGGGCAAACGGTGAAAGAAGGTGATTTACTCATCCTGATCGATCCGCGTCCCTACCAGGTGCAGCTGGAACAGATGCAGGCACAATTATTCAAGGACCAGGCGTCGCTGCGCGATGCCCGCCTGAACTTTGACCGCTACACCACGCTCATTCCTTCCGGAAGCATTGCCCAGCAGCAGGTGGACACGCAGAAAGCCACTGTGGACCAACTCGATGGCCAGGTACGCACGGATCAGGCGCAGATCGATAATGCCAAGCTGCAACTTGTTTACTGCAACATCACGGCGCCGTTCACGGGCCGCGTCGGCCTGCGGCAAGTGGATCCGGGAAACATCGTGCATGCGGCCGACACCAATCCGATGCTGATCCTCACGCAGTTGCAGCCGATTGGGGTGATCTTCACGCTACCGGAAAACGTGCTGCCCACCGTGGCGCAGCACATGCAGAAGGCCACGCTCGAAGTGGATGCCTTCGATGCCGACAATCAGACCAAGCTCGCCACCGGAAAGTTGATGACGATCGATAACCAGATCGATCAAACCACAGGCACGGATAAGCTGAAGGCCGTGTTCGACAACAAAGACAACCATCTCTGGCCCAACCAGTTCGTGAATACCAAACTCCTGTTGGAAACGCGCAAGAACAGCACGGTGGTGCCGACTGCGGCGATTCTGCGCGGACCGCAAGGAACATTCGTTTACGCCGTGAAGTCAGACCAAACGGTGGAAGCGCGTCCGGTTACCGTCTCGATTACGCAGGGCGATACTACTGCGGTAGACAGTGGACTCAATCCCGGCGACACGGTTGTGACTGACGGGCAGGACAAGCTGCAAAACGGAAGTAAGATCGCGCCTCGAAACGTACCTCCGAAAGCAGGTGCGAACAGCCGGCAACCGGCGACTGCGGAAACTCCGGGTTCGTGACCGCGCGAGTCGATCGTGAATCATTTGTGAATCAAGCATGAGCCCATCCCGACTATTTATTCTTCGCCCGGTCGCTACCACGCTGCTCATGGTGGGCGTGCTGCTGGTGGGGTGGGTTGCGTTCACGCAGCTTCCGGTCTCTGCGCTTCCCGAAGTCGATTATCCGACCATCGAGGTATTGACGTTTTATCCCGGCGCGGATCCCGACGTGATGGCGTCTTCCGTGACTTCGCCGCTGGAGCGGCAATTCGGCCAGGTCCCGGGACTTACCCAGATGACCTCGACGAGTTCCTTTGGCAGTTCCGTAATCACGTTGCAGTTCGGGCTTGATCAGAACATCGACGTGGAAGAGCAGCAGGTGCAGGCTGCGATCAACGCGGGGTCCACGTATCTGCCGGTCGATCTTCCGAATCCGCCAATCTACAACAAAGTGAATCCGGCGGACTCGCCGATTCTCACGCTGGCCATGACGTCAGACTCGCTGGCTCTGTCGAAAGTGGAAGACCTGGCCGACACCGCGCTGGCGCAGAAAATTGCTCAACTGCCGGGAGTGGGACTGGTTTCCATCAGCGGCGGGCAGAAACCGGCGGTGCGGATTCAGGCCAACCCCACGGCTCTGGCTTCCTACGGCCTGAGCCTGGAAGACTTGCGGGCCGCTCTGGTGCAGGCCAACGTGGACCAGGCCAAAGGCGTGATCGATGGTTCGCGGCAGTCCTACACGATCGGGGCCAACGACCAGTTGCTGACGGCCCAGCAATACAAACCGATTGTGGTGGCGTACCACAACGGCGCTCCGGTGCGAATCGCCGACATCGCCAACGTCATCGACGGAACCGAAAACATACGTTTGGCGGCGTGGATGAATTCGACGCCGGCGGTGATCGTCAATATTCAGCGCCAGCCCGGCGCCAACATCATCGGCGTCGTCGACCGGATCAAGAAACTGTTGCCGCAATTGCAGGCGTCACTGCCGTCGGCAGTAAAAATGCAGATTCTTACGGACCGCACCACGACGATCCGCGCTTCCGTGAAAGACGTGGAGTTTGAGTTGATCCTGACCATCGTGCTGGTGGTGATGGTCATCTTCCTGTTCCTGCGGAATCTTTCCGCAACCGTCATCCCCAGCGTAGCGGTGCCACTTTCTCTGATCGGCACGTTTGGCGTCATGTACCTGCTGGGCTACAGCCTCAACAATCTGACGCTGATGGCGCTGACGATCTCCACCGGATTCGTGGTGGATGATGCCATCGTGATGATCGAGAACATCGACCGCTTCCTGGAGATGGGAGACGAACCGCTGGAAGCGGCGCTGAAGGGCTCGGGGCAGATTGGGTTCACCATTGTCTCCCTAACGGTTTCGCTGATCGCCGTTTTGATTCCACTTTTGTTCATGGGCGACATTGTGGGGCGCCTGTTCCGCGAGTTCGCGGTGACGTTGTCGGTAACCATCCTGGTGTCGGCGGGAGTGTCGTTGAGCTTGACGCCGATGATGTGCGCCAAATTGTTGAAGCATCGGAAGGAAGGAGAAAAAGGCCGGTTCTACGAAGTGTCCGAAGACTACTTCAATCGCGTAGTCGCCTTCTACGGACGCACGGTGAAGATCGTGTTGCGACACCAGACTGCAACCCTGTTCGTGACCCTCGGGACGCTGGTGCTTACGCTCGTTTTATACGTAGTTGTGCCGAAGGGTTTTTTCCCGGTGCAGGATACCGGAGTAATTCTAGGAATTTCGGAAGCTCCCGACGACGTTTCATTTGACGCGTTAGCGGAGCGGCAGCAGGAATTAACAAAGATCATTCTCAACGATAAGCAGGACGTGGAGAGCCTGTCATCGTTCATCGGCGTGGACGGCACCAACACAACGCCGAATGTCGGTCGCATTCAGATCAATCTGAAGTCGCTGGACGAGCGCAAAGACGACGCTTCGACCATCATCCGAAAACTGCAACCGGAACTGGCCAAGGTGCGCGGCATCACTCTCTACATGCAACCCGTTCAGGACCTAACCGTGGAAGACCGCGTGAGCCGCACGGAGTTCCAGTACTCGGTGGAAGATGCCGACGCTCAGGAACTGGCGGAGTGGACGCAGAAACTTGTCGACAAGCTGCGCGCCCTCCCCGAATTGCGCGACGTAGCCACCGACCAGCTCAATAACGGACTGAAAACCAATATCACCATTGACCGCGACACAGCTTCGCGGCTGGGCATATTTCCGCAGGCGATTGACAACACCCTTTACGACGCGTTCGGGCAGCGGCAGGTTTCAACCATCTTTACGCAGCTGAACCAGTACCACGTGATCCTCGAGGTTCTTCCGTCGTTCGCGAAAAATCCCACCGATCTCAAAGATATTTACATCCGCCCCAGTACCGTGACGCCGAACTCGGGCGCACCCACAGCAAACGGCGCAGCCGTGACTACCAGCGGAGCTCCAGTTCCGATCCTGACCTTCACCAGAATGCAATCGAGTCCCGCGTATCTCGCGGTCAACCACCAGGGACAGTTTCCGGTGGTGACGCTTTCGTTCAACCTTGCGCCCGGCGCTTCCCTGGGAGACGCAACCCGCGCCATCCAGGAGGCCGAAAAAGAAATTCAGCTGCCGGCGAGCATCCACACCGCATTTCAGGGGACGGCTGCGGCATTCCAGAATTCCCTGGCCAGCGAACCTTATCTGATTCTCGCAGCGGTGATTACGGTTTACATCGTGCTGGGCGTTTTGTATGAAAGCTACATTCACCCCATCACGATTCTTTCCACTCTGCCTTCGGCCGGTGTGGGCGCGATTCTGGCCTTGCAGATCACACACAACGATCTGACGGTGGTGGCCCTTATAGGGATCATTCTTCTGATCGGCATCGTGAAGAAAAACGCCATCATGATGATCGACTTTGCCCTGGAAGCCGAGCGCGTGGAGCACAAACCGCCGGAAGAAGCGATCTTTCAGGCGTGCTTGTTGCGCTTCCGTCCCATCATGATGACGACCATGGCCGCGCTGCTCGGCGGTTTGCCCCTGGCTTTGGGCTCCGGGACCGGAGCGGAGTTACGCCGTCCGTTGGGTATCACCATTGTGGGCGGACTTCTGCTCAGCCAGCTGCTGACGCTTTACACCACGCCGGTGATCTACCTGTGGTTTGACCGGCTGGCACGCAGGTTCGAACGGTACAAGATCGGCAACGAAATCGCCGAGGAGCCCGCGTCGGGCGACTAAGCCGGCAGGATTAAGCATGCTGGCCGGGCGGGCTGGTTAGATACGTCGTTTAGGCAAGTTGTTTAGACCGGTTGTTTAGATCATGAGTATTTCAGCACCATTTATCCGGCGTCCGATCGGCACGTCGCTGCTGGCAGCGGCGTTGCTGCTGTCGGGGATCCTCGCCTTCAACTTTCTTCCGGTGGCGCCGCTGCCCAGGGTGGATTTCCCTGTAATTGGCGTAGGTGCGGCCTTGCCGGGGGCAGATCCGCAGACGATGGCTTCCTCCGTAGCCACGCCTCTCGAACGCCAGTTCGGGCGCATTGCCGCCGTCAATCAGATGACCTCGTCGAGTCAGCTGGGCACGACCGGTATCACACTGCAATTCGATCTCAACCGGAACATTGATGCCGCTGCTCGCGACATCCAGGCCGCTATTAACGCCGCGCGCAGCCAGCTCCCCGCTAATTTGCCCAGCAATCCCACCTATCGCAAGGCAAACCCGGCGGATGCGCCCATTCTTATTCTCGCGCTGACCTCGGACACTATGACAATACCGCGCATGTACGACGCCGCGGACTCAATTCTCGCGCAGAAACTCGCTCAAGTAGACGGAGTGGGCCAGGTTTTCGTAGGAGGAGCGGCGCAGCCGGCGGTGCGCGCGGAAGTGAATCCCACGTTGTTGAACAAGCTGGGAGTTGGGCTCGATACCGTTCGCAACGCTTTGAATGCCGCCAACGCGAACGCACCGAAAGGCCAAGTCTCCGACGGCGGGCGATCGTACACGTTCAGCGATACCGACCAGCTGTTTACCGCGGACCAATACCGTCCGCTCATTATGGCTTACCACAACGGCGCGCCGGTGCGCCTGGGGGACGTCGCCGAGGTTCAGGATTCAGTTTCTGACAGCCGCAACCTCGGCCTCGCCAACGCCAAGCCCGCCGTTCTGATCATCGTGTTTCGGCAACCGGGAGCCAACATCATCGCAACGGTCGACCGGGTGCGGGCTTTGATGCCGTTTTTGCAGTCCTCGATTTCTCCAGCAATCCAGTTGACGATTGCCATGGACCGCACGGTGACGGTCCGCGCTTCCGTCAAAGACATCGAAACCACGCTGATCATTTCCGTCATTCTCGTGATTCTGGTGGTATTCGCGTTCCTGCGCACCGTGCGCGCGACCATCATCCCCAGCGTAGCCGTGCCGCTCTCGCTGGTCGGGACTTTCAGCGGGATGTATTTGATGGGCTACAGCCTGGACAATCTGTCGCTGATGGCGCTGGCGATCTCGACCGGATTTGTCGTGGATGACGCAATCGTGGTCCTGGAAAACATTGCGCGCTACGTGGAGCACGGCATGAACGTAGTGCAGGCGACCTTCAAGGGCGCGGCGGAGATTGGGTTTACCGTGATCTCGATGAGCGTGTCGCTGGTGGCCGTGTTTATTCCGCTGCTGATGATGGGCGGCATCGTGGGCCGGCTGTTTCGCGAGTTTGCCGTCACGCTCAGCATCGCGATCGGAGTTTCGCTGGTGGTTTCGCTGACCACCACTCCGACCATGTGCGCGAAATTCCTTCGCCGGCCAAGTCAGGAGAAACATAATTTCTTCTACCGCGGCAGCGAGTGGTTTTTCGAGCGCACTCTGGCGGCCTACACTGCCGCTCTGAAGTGGGTGCTCGCACACCAGCCCGTGACGCTGGCCGTAACCGTTCTGGTGGCGTGTTTGAGCGTGTTCCTCTACATCAAAGTGCCCAAGGGATTTTTCCCGCAGCAGGACACAGGCCGCATCATGGGCGGGGTGATGGCCGAGCAGGATATTTCGTTTCAGTCCATGGCGGACAAGATGGAGCGCTACGTCACCATCGTGATGAAAGACCCAGCGGTCGATACGGTGGTCGGCTTCACGGGTGGCAACACTGCGCTGAACCAGGGCCGCTTCTTCATGATGTTGAAGCCGCTGGAGCAACGAAACAATTGCCATCCCAAACATTTCTGGCAGAGCTGCCCAACGGTGACCGCTGACGATGTGATTAATCGCATGAGGAGCAAGCTTGCGGTGGTGCCGGGCGCGACGCTGATTTTGCAGTCCGCGCAGGACCTCACGATTGGCGGCCGGTTCGGCAACGCGCAATATCAATACACGCTGCAGAGCGGAAATCTGGACGATTTGAACAGCTGGTCTCCACGCTTGCTGGAGAAGCTGAAGGCGCTTCCCGAGCTGCGCGACCAGAATTCAGACCAGCAGGATCGCGGATTGCAAGCCAAGCTGGTGATCGACCGCGACACCGCCAGCCGCATGGGCATTACGGCCGAGACGCTGGACAACGCCCTCTACGACGCATTTGGGCAGCGCCAAGTTTCCACCATGTACCGGCCGCTCAATCAGTATCACGTGGTCATGGAAGTTGCGCCGCAATTTCAGCAAACTCCCGAAGCCCTGCAGAACATTTATTTGCGCTCGACCGCGGGGACGGCCGTGCCGCTGTCGGCGTTCACGCACTACGAACCCTCGAATACTCCGTTGGCGGTGAATCACCAGGGCCAGCTTCCGTCGGTGACCATCTCGTTCAACCTGGCGCCGGGAGTTTCTCTGGGCGAGGCCACGCAGGCGATCGAAAAAGTGCAACGCGACATCGGCTTCCCGCCCACGATCCAGGCCAGCTTTCAGGGCACGGCAGCGGCTTTCCAGGATTCGCTTTCGAGCGAACCCATCCTGATTCTCACCGCGTTGATCACCGTCTATATCGTGCTGGGCATGTTGTACGAAAGCTACATTCATCCCATCACGATTTTGTCGACACTCCCTTCGGCGGGCGTGGGCGCGCTGCTGGCGCTGCTTCTCACTCACAACGAACTCAATGTGATTGGGACGATCGGCATCATCCTTCTGATCGGGCTGGTAAAAAAGAACGCCATCATGATGATCGACGTCGCCCTGGAGGTGGAACGCACGCAGGGCAAGAAGCCGGCCGAGGCCATCTACCAAGCCTGCATTCTGCGCTTCCGTCCTATCATGATGACCACCATGGCGGCCCTGCTGGGTGGGCTGCCGCTGGCGCTGGGCCATGGAACCGGCTCGGAAATGCACCGGCCGCTGGGAATCACGATTGTCGGCGGATTGGCGGTGAGCCAGGCGCTGACCCTGTTCACCACTCCCGTGGTCTACGTATATCTCGACCGCTTGCGGCTATGGCTGCGCGGCGGCGAAGACCATGCTCTGCCGGAAACCGCTGCATCTGGAAGTCAGCGGCCCTCCCTCGCGCACTGAACCTTATCCATGTCCACCGGCGTCGGGTTTGCGTCGAATCGTGGATTCCCACTCTCATCGGCTCGATGCAACCTGAGCGCGCGAGGGCCGCATCGCAGCATCAAACCGTGCAGCATCAAGAGGTGCTGAGCGGCGCGTTGCCCCATGCTTGGGAAAGAAGCATCGGCAAGCGTGAAGACCGCGCAATAGTCGGCCACGCCAATAACTAGACACAGGGAATGGCGTGTCCCGCTAAGATATGGGTAGAATAGGTCTTCAACGATTCTCTTGGTCTGAGGGGAAAATCTCCGGAGGAAAGCTGTGGGTCCAGGCCTTGCGTGGCCGAGGCTAAACTCATGCCTGTCCTGAACCAGTCGGTTGAGGTTGAACGAGTACGAGTTCGGCCGATGGTTCGTTTTGAGGACGACAGATTCGCGCGGAATCCGGCGCAGGGCATGCCAGTGGTTTCCTTTCTCTTCGCTTCACAAAATTTGCCTTAGGAGTTACGGATGCTAAAGAAAGCAACGGCGCTGTTGGTGGTGGTTTTGAGCGCTGCGACTTGGATCAGTTGTGGATCCACTTCAAGTCACTACGTATTTACCACCCTGCCATCGGCCAACCAGATCGCCGTCTTCCGCGAAGATCCCAACTCGGGCACGTTGACCACGTTGTTGAACAGTCCCTTTGACACCGGCCTGGCGCCGGAAGCGGCTCTGCTGCATCCTTCCGGGAAGTATCTCTACGTGGCGAATTCGGGAGAGGATGACATCTCGCTGTTCTCGATCGCACCTTCCACGGGCATCATCTCGGAAGTGTCGCGAACGCCCTTGGGGACGTCTGCACTGACCCCGGTACTGATGGCGATGGATGCGGCGAACGGCTACCTGTACGTAGCGAATGCGACTTCCGGAAGTCTCTCCGTTTTGTCATTCGCATCCGACGGAACTCTGAGTACGCCGACCACTACCTTCTTGGGGGTCAAACCGACCGGCATGGCGCTCTCGCCTTCCGGCAGCTTCATTTTTATCGCGGCTGCGGTCCCCAGCGGGCAAACCCAAAACGGGCAGGTCGAAGTATGGTCACTCGCTGCTGGTGTGCCCACCTTGGTCGGATTGTTCCCCACAGCCGCCAATACCACCCCGGGTGGTCTGGTGGTAGATTCAACCGGGACGTATCTCTATTGCGTGAACGGCGCCGGCGGAAATTCGATCTCCGAATTCACGATCGGGGCCGGTGGAATTCTCACGCAGTTCCCCAATTCACCGCTCGGCGAATCCGGCGTATCGGCTCCCGTGGCGCTGCTCATCGATCCCTCAGGCAAATATCTCTACGTTGCCAATCAGGGATCGAGCAGTTCAGCCAGCGGTAATCTAGCCGCGTATTCCATCGGCTCAGATGGCGGGCTCACTATTCTCACGCTCTCACCGTTCACCACGGTGAAGCAGCCCACGTCGCTGGCAGCGGACCCGAACGGCAAGTATGTGATGGTCGGGGGGCAGTCCGGCTCGCTCGAGGTGTTCCTTCTGGACCCCAGCAATGGTACCCTCGGTGAAGTGGCCACGTACACGCCGGGCGGATTCCCTTCGTCCATCGCCATATTGCAGTGAGCTTGCAGTGACGCGATGAGTGACGCGATTTGCAGTGCGTGATAAGTTACGCGATATCGGGTTTCCGGGTGCTCGGGCTTTTGACAGTGCTGTGACAACTCCGAACCCCGGAGTTGTAAGAATATTTTTCGACGGCACGCGTTTGGCGGACGCGACCGGAATTCCGCTGAGCCGTGCGGAGTGTTGGATGCGGCTCTTGATGTGACGAGTCTGGGTGCAACGTGTCAGATCGGCCCGGGGGATCAAGACCAACGTACCAAGACCAGCGTACCGAGACAGGCCCGACGCGATTACCCATGTCGCGGGAGGCCGGATCGAGAGAACCATGAGGATCGCCAGCGCCGCCAGCGCGTTTCCCAAGCATTACTACTCGCAGAAGTTCCTTCTGGAAAAGCTCCAGGAATATTGGGGCCATCGGCTCAAAAATCCTCTAACCCTCGCCCGCCTGCACCGCAACGTCACCGTCGATGGCCGCTACCTGGCGATGCCCGCGGAGGACTACCAGAACATTACGACCTGGGGGCAGGCCAACGATATCTGGATCAAGGTGGCGCAGGAGTTAGGCGAGCAGGCGCTCTGCCGCGCCTTGCATCACGCCGGGCTGGCGCCCGAGCAGTTGGGCGCTCTGTTCTTCACGTCAGTCACGGGGATTTCAAGCCCTTCGATCGACGCGCTGCTCATCAATCGCATGGGGTTGCCGCGCAATATCCGGCGGGTACCGATTTTCGGGCTGGGATGCGTCGCGGGCGCAGCGGGAATTTCGCGGGCGGCGGACTATGTGAAGGCATACCCTTCGCAGGCCGCGGCGTTGGTCTCGGTTGAACTTTGCTCATTGACGTTGCAGCGCGACGATCTTTCTGTGGCGAACTTAATTTCCTCTGGCTTGTTCGCGGATGGCTCCGCGGCAGTAATCGTCACCGGCGATGACATGGGCTCGACTGGACCAGAGATTCTCGCGACCCGGTCAGTCTTCTACCCTGACACGGAACCGATGATGGGCTGGAAGGTTTCCGAAAAAGGTTTCAACATCACGCTCTCGCCCGAGGTGCCGACTTTGATCCGCGAGAATTTGGGTCATGACGTGGACGCGTTTCTCGCCGATCACGGATATCAGCGCAGCGATCTGAATAGCTGGGTGCTGCACACCGGAGGTCCCAAGGTGTTGGAGGCAACCGCCGACGCGCTGGAATTGCGAGACGGCCAGCTCGATCCCTCCTGGGCCTGCCTGCGCAGGGTAGGAAATTTGTCGTCCGCGTCAGTGCTCGTAGTGCTCGAAGATGTCATGAGGAACCATCGTCCCGAGCCGGGCACCCTGGGCCTTCTCGCGGCAATGGGGCCGGGATTCTGTTCGGAGCTTCTGCTTCTGCGGTGGTGAGGTTTCGGTTTGTTGAAGTCTACCGATGTGTTCGTAATCGGCGGAGGGCCAGCTGGCCTGGCCGCGGCAATCGCGGCGCGGCAATGCGGCTTGCGTGTAGTGGTAGCCGACGCCAGCGAAGCGCCGATTGACAAGACCTGCGGCGAGGGACTTATGCCCGATGGTCTGCTCGCACTGCAGGGGCTCGGGATCACGTTGAAGCGTGGCGATGGATATCCCTTCCGCGGAATCCGGTTTCTAAGCTCCGGCGCGTCGGCCGATGCGCTGTTCCCTTCCCGTGGCGTCGGCCTCGCGGTTCGCAGAACCGCGCTGCACCGCATCATGGTCGACCGCGCGGCGGACGAGGGAGTCGATCTGTTGTGGCGGACCGCGGTTACGGGCATTTCGGGAGAAGAAGTGCTGCTGGGAAATCGCACCGTACGCGCCAAGTGGATCGTGGGAGCCGACGGAGCGAATTCACGCGTGCGCCGCTGGGCCGGACTCGATGTACGCGTGCGCACGCCGTTGCGATATGCTTTTCGGCAGCACTATCGCGTGACTCCGTGGAGCGATCACATGGAGATCTACTGGGGCGATCGCAGTCAGGGCTATGCCACGGCCGTGAGCGACGATGAAGTCTGTGTGGCCGTCGCCTCGCGCGATGCGAAGCTGCGCGTGGAACAAGCTCTGATGGCGCTTCCCGAACTGCATGCCCGGCTTCGCGGCACAGAAACCGTCTCCGCGGAACGCGGCGCTCTCACGGCCAACCGCACGCTGAAGCGCGTTTACCGCCGCAATGTCGCGCTGATCGGAGATGCCTCCGGCACCGTGGATGCCATCACGGGACAAGGCCTGGGCCTTTCTTTCAGTCAGTCGGTAGCCCTGGCACAATGCTTCCGGTCAGGTAATTTGGAGCCGTACCAGACCGAGCATCGCCGCCTGGCGTCGCGGCCGTTATTGATGGCGCGGCTTATGTTGACGCTCGATGGGCGCCCGCGGTTGCAACGGCGCACATTGCAGGTGTTTCGTCGGAAGCCGGAAATCTTCGAGAGATTGCTGGCCTTGCACGTGGGAGCATTGTCCCCCCAGAGCCTGGCTCTGGATGGAATCTCGTTCGGATGGGGACTGCTCACTGCTTAACCTCTCGCTGCGTACCTTCTCACTTCGAAACTTCCCGCTTCGTCGCTTCATGCACGCGACCAGCCTGGTTTTATTCGCGCTCCTCGCGGCCGGCGCGGCTGCGTCCGCCCAACAGTCCACTCTGACGCTCGATCCCGCCAAAACTACCGTCAACATCACACTCGGCGATGTTCTCCACACCGTTCACGGAACCTTCCGGTTGAAGCGAGGCACGTTGCAGATGGATCCGGGGCTGGGAAATCTCACCGGGGAAATCGTAGTCGACGCAAAGAGCGGCGACACCGGCAGCAAGATGCGGGACGGCAAAATGCACCGCGAGGTTCTGGAGAGTGAACAGTATCCGGAAATTACATTTCGTCCCGATCGCGTGGAAGGGACCGTCAGCCCAAACGGAAAATCCGCGGTGAAGGTTCACGGAATTTTCACCATTCACGGAGTGGATCGCGAAATCGAAGTTCCCGCGCTGGCAGATCTCGCGGAAGATCATTGGACAGCGACTCTCCACTTTACGATCCCGTACGTGAAATGGGGAATGAAGAATCCGAGCGCATTGTTTCTGCGAGTGGACGACTCGGTGCAGATTGATATTGTCGCGGCGGGAACGCTGACTTCGAGGTAAGACTTCTAGGCAATGACTCCAGGTAGTGTCTTCGAACTGAAGTCGCGCAGCCCTTTCAGAAACCCTGCTGCGGCGTAATGCCCTTCCCTTCCACACACTCATAAGCCCGGCCCGCGGCCAGATTCTTGTACTCTTCCGTTCTTCCGCTCGGCCACTGGATGACGATCCGCTCGATCCGGTCGCGCTTCTCCAGCCCAAACGTGACGGGAAGTTCGGACTGCGACAGGTAGCTCGATCCGCTCTTCACCATGTGCGATTGGCTTAGGCCTCCCGTGAAAATCTGCACGGTCGCCCCAATGCCATCGCGATTCGACTTCGTTCCGACCAGCCGAAACCGGATACTTTTATTCCCGGCCAACTGATCGTTGCGATACAAATACGCTGGCCCGTTATTGGTAGTGAGCAGAAGGTCGAGATCACCGTCACGATCGAAATCTGCGCAGGCCAGGCCGCGCCCCACTTTCGCTTGACTGAAACCTCCGCCGAGTTCCGCAGCCACGTCGCGAAAGGTGTTCTTGCCTCCGGTCAGTCCGCCGTTCAGGAAAAGTTGCGGAGGCTGCGCATAGCCCACGTTACCCCGAATGTTGCGCACCGTCTCGTCGATATGTCCGTTAGCCACGGCCAGGTCGAGCCAGCCATCAAGATTGGCGTCGAGGAAAGCACATCCAAAACCCAGGCTGGTTTTGGACGCCATTCCCACTCCGCTCACCGCGGCAACGTCTTCGAAACTTTTCCCGTTGAACTGGTAGAGTCCGATCATTTCATTGTCAAAATTGGTGATGGCCACACCGGCGTGCCCCGAATTTTCGAAATCGGCCGCGTCCACGCCCATGCCCGCGCGCGCCTTGCCTTCATTGCTGAAGGCGAGACCCGCTTCAACGGCCGCATCTTTGAATGTGCCGTTGCGCTGGTTGCGATAAAGCTTGTTGGGTTGCGTGTCGTTCGCCACCAGCAGGTCAGGCCATCCGCTGCGGTCGTCGTCGAGCATGGCGACCCCCAGCGACTTCGAACTGCTGTCGAAAATGCCGCTCGCGGCCGTGACGTCCTCAAAAGTTCCGTTGCCGCGATTGTGAAACAGCCAGCAGGTTTCGCCGCGATATGCTTCCGGAGTGCAATAAGATTTGTGCTTGCCGTCGAGGCTGCAGAACACGTCGCGCCCCGGCGACCACTTCACATAGTTGCAGACAAAAAGATCGAGCAGCCCGTCGCGGTCGTAGTCGAACCACAGAGCAGAAGTGCTGAACCCCTCCCGCTTGCCGAGTCCGCTGGCAACCGTCGCGTCCACGAATGTTCCTTTGCCGGTGTTTCGAAATAAACGGTTCTGGCCCACACAGGTAACGAGAATGTCGGGAAAGCCATCGTTGTTGTAATCACCAACAGCTACCCCCATGCCATACAGTTCGATGTCGAGCCCGGCGCGCGTGGTCACGTCAGTGAACGTGCCGTTGCCGTTGTTGTGATAGAGCCGCAGAGTCGAGCGCTGCGTCTTGTGGTTCGGGGATTCGTGCCCCGGCCAGTCCATGCCGTTGATCAGCAGAATGTCCTGCCAGCCATCGCGGTCGTAGTCGAGAAAGGCGCAGCCCGAGCCCAGCGTCTCGGGAAGAAGTTTGCCGCCATAAGCACCACTATTGTGCTGGAAGTGAATTCCGGCCGATTCCGTCACATCGACAAAACGAAATCCCGGAGCGTTGCCCGCACCCGCTTGTCCCAGCGCGCTAGCGGACAGCGATTGACTCGATAGCGCATGCAGCAGAGGCAAATGCGCGCACGATGCCGCACCCGCCATTCCCTGCAGAAACGACCTGCGATTCACGGAACGTTCACCAGCCCGGCGCGGATGGCATAGACCACCAGTTCGGCCGTCTTGTGAATTCCCAGCGCATTCATGATGTTGGCCCGATGAACGGCGACCGTGTTCGCGCTCAGTGCCAGCGCTGCCGCGATTTCTTTGTTTGATTTGGCATCCACGATCATCTGCAGCACTTCGAGTTCGCGAGGCGTCAAGCTGTTGCGCTCACCCTTCAGCGGAGAATCCTGCTCGACCTCAGGATCGAAAACAGTCTCTCCCGCCGCAATCTTGCGAATGGCCGGTCCCAGTTCCAGATCCAGCGCATTCTTCAGCACGTAGCCCTTGGCCCCAGCGTCGACGGCCTGTCGCACCCACGTGCTTTCACTGTGCATGCTCAGCATGAGCACGCCAATCTCCGGCGAATCGTCCAGTATCCTGCGCGTCGCTTCCAATCCGTTCATGCCCGGCAGCGCGCAATCCATCACGATCACCTTCGGATGGAGTTCGCGCGCCAGCTCGATCGCTTTTTCTCCGTCGCCCGCCTCGCCCACCACGTTCATGTCGGGTTCGTCTTCGAGCATGCGTCGGAAGCCGCGCCGAACCAGGCTGTGATCATCCACCAACAGTACTGAGATCTTCTTTGCCATGAAACTCCGCCTTCTCCCTTGGAACCATCAAATGAACCAGCGTTCCGCCTTCAGCCGGCCGCGATATCACCAACTGCCCGCCCATCAGTTCCGAACGCTCGCGCATCGCCACCAGCCCAATCCCGTGCCGGGATAATCGTTCGGCGAATCCTACACCATGATCTTCCACATCCAGTTCAAGCGCCGCAGGCAGAAAACGCAATCGCACCCACGCCTGCTTTGCACCGGCATGCCGCGCAACGTTATTCAGCGCCTCCTGCAACACGCGGTAAATATGCACGCCCGCGCCGCCATCCACCGCGAACGGCTCGCCTTGCTTCTCGTAGGATATGGCAATTCCGGTTTGTCTTTCCACGGTCGGAATATACCAATCGAGCGTGCTTTCGAGCCCAGCCTCTTCGAGCATGACAGGATGCAGCGCCTGCGACAAGCTGCGAACTTTATCCAGCGTCGACTGCGCGATCTCGCGGACCTCTTGAATGTCGGAACGCAGAGGCGATCCCTCCGGCGCCTGGTTTCCAGCGCGGCGCAGCATCGATCCGATCGCGGTGAGGATTTGCCCGAACTCATCGTGCAGCTCGCGCGAAATGTAGCGCAAAGTCGACTCCTGCGTGGCAATTAATTTTTGCGCTAACTCGCTGCGCCGTTCGGAAAGCTCCGTCATGCGGGCGAATAATCGGCGGTTCCATCGAATCAAAGAAAGTCCGGTCAGCAACACCGCAAACAGCGTCGCCGCAAGAAAAACGTAAACCTGCCGCTGCACGCGATCGTAAATCTGCACGATCCGCTGCCCCGCCTGCTCTTCGTTCTCGGTGTTCTGCACCAGCAACCGGGCGACGGCCGTGCTCAGCGCGGCCTGCCGCGACTGCAGGGAGAGCTGAATGTCGGCGCGCGCCTCCTTATCTTTCCCATCCTGAGCGAGCGCGAAAACGCGATCCACAGCGTCCCAGAATTGAGTAAACTCGCTGGAGAGAAAAGCGCTCTGCTCGGGCGTGCGGCCCGCCGCGAACCCAGACTCAATATGCATGGCGTCGTCCAGATCGCCGCGAATGCGCTGAAATTGCGCCGACCATGCCGTCAACGGATAAGGCTCGTCATTGCTGACCATGTCGCGCATGGCCACGGCCAGCAGGTTCAGATCGTTCTGGATGCGCAACAACTGCAGTGAATCCTTGCGGTTGCGATCGACTAGTTGCGTTTGCAGCTTGCGCAAACCCGCCACCTGCCATGTAATGTAGGCTGAATAGGCCAGCACCACGGAAAGCGTCACCAGCAGGCCCAGAGCAAGGCCTGGAGTCGGCGACCGGTCCGGCGAAGACGAGCGGAACACGCCCCGAGCATACATCGGCCAGGCCAGAACTGTCACAACGGCGGGCTTCGGGCTTCAGCGAAAGCGCGTTCGATCAGGCGTCCGTCCAGCAGAACAGGAACCCCGGGCTTTGCTGAAGCCCGATTGCCGAAGCCCGGGTTTTGAAGCCCGATCGCCGAAGCCCGAAGCCCGGTTGCAGCGCAGAATAAATGAAGCAAATTGGTTTCCAACGGAGTCAAAAGAGAATTGAGTTCCGCAGAGAAAGACCTTAAGAAACCCGCGAAATCCCAAAGACTGAGGGCGGTTCTGCCGGAAGTCTGGAAGCTGATGCGCCCCCGGCGCTGGCTGCTCGCGCTGGGCTTCGTGCTGATGGTCATCAACAAGGTCGCGGGATTCGTCCTGCCCTACTCCTCGAAATTCCTGATCGATGATGTCGTTGGCAAGCATCACTTGTCACTGCTGCCGCCGCTTGTCTTCGCCGTCTTGTTGGCTACGCTGGTGCAGGGCGTGACTTCGTTTTCTCTGACGCAACTGCTCTCGAAAGCAGCGCAGCGCCTGATTACCGACCTTCGCGAGCAGGTGCAGGTTCACATCTCCCGTTTACCAATTTCCTTTTACGACGCGAACAAAAGCGGCGCACTGGTGTCGCGCATCATGAGCGACGTGGAAGGCGTGCGCAACTTGCTGGGCACCGGACTCGTCGACTTTACCGGAGGCCTGGTTGCAGCCAGCATCGCGCTGGTGTTGTTGCTTCGCATCAGCACCCCGCTCACCCTGATCGCCGTAGGTTCTCTCGGTTGCTTTGCCCTTGCGCTGAACAAGGCCTTCGCGACCATCCGCCCCATTTTCCGCGAGCGCGGCAAAATCACTGCGGAAGTCACCGGACGCCTCACCGAATCTCTGGGCGGCGTTCGCGTCATCAAGGGATATCACGCGGAAGAGCGGGAAGAAAAAACTTTTGCCACCGGCGTGCGCCGTCTGCTGGATAACGTCATGCGCACGCTTACCGCGACCTCGCTGATGAGCCTCTCCGCCAGCGTGCTCATGGGGGTCGTGGGCGCCGCCACCATGTACGTCGGCGGTCGCGAGATGGTGGCAAGCAAGCTCACCACCGGGAGCTATTTTTCCTACAACATTCTGCTGGGCTTTCTCGTAATCCCCATCATGCAGGTGGTCGCGATTGGCACGCAGCTCACCGAGGCGCTGGCCGGACTGGAGCGCACCCAGGAAATTATGCGCGAGCGTCCCGAAGATCAGGACCCCAGGCGCACCGTGCTCTTGAACGACATCGAGGGCACCATCGAGTTTGACGATGTGAATTTCAGCTACGACGGTTCCCACGAAGTGCTGCACCACATTTCATTTCGCTCCGATCCGGGAACGGTCACGGCGCTGGTCGGCTCATCGGGATCGGGCAAGTCGACCACCATCGGACTAATCTCCGCATTTTATGTTCCCACCAAAGGCACGGTCCGCATCGACGGAGTGGATTTGAGCACGGTGCGCCTCGACTCTTTCCGCACGCGCCTGGGAGTCGTGCTTCAGGAGTCGTTCCTGTTCGACGGTACCATCCGCGAAAATGTGGCCTTCTCGCGGCCCGCCGCGACCGACGAAGAGATCATGCGCGCCTGTAAGATCGCGCGCGTCGATGAGTTCGCCGAATCGTTCCCTGACAAGTACGACACTGTAGTAGGCGAGCGCGGTGTGAAACTCTCCGGCGGCCAGCGCCAGCGCCTCTCGATTGCCCGCGCCATTCTCGCCGAGCCCCGCATTCTGATTCTCGATGAAGCCACTTCCAGTCTCGACTCCGAGTCCGAGCAGATGATCCAGCAGGGCCTTTCTTATCTCATGCACGGACGCACCACCTTCGTCATCGCGCACCGGCTATCCACCATTCGCCGCGCCGACCAAATTCTGGTGATGGAACAAGGGCAGATCGTGGAGCGGGGCACACACGCACAACTTTACGCCGCCCGCGGCCGCTACTACGATCTCTACACGCGGCAGCACGGAGTCGAGGACAATTTGTTCCTGGCTCCTGGCGAAGGTGACGCCGTCGCCGTGCAAGGAAGCGGCGCAACCGGCAAGAACGGTGGCGGAAAATCCGCCGATGCTCTGGGCGTGCTGCGAGGAACTATTCGTTAGACCTATGGCCACTGCCCCAGCCAATCCTCCTGCGAATGGTGCCATCCGCACCGAAAATCTCTGCCGCCATTACCGCATGGGCGAAACCTTGATCCGCGCTGTCGACGGAATTTCTCTCGATGTGCGCTCCGGAGAATTCGTGGCGCTGCTGGGCAGTTCGGGCTCCGGAAAATCCTCCGTTTTAAATCTGATTGCGGGCCTCGATCGTCCGACGTCGGGAAGCGTGGTGGTGCAAGATAAAGATCTGGCGCGGCTTTCGCGCGAGGAACTGGCCAAGTACCGCCTCCACGTGGTCGGCATGGTTTTCCAGTCGTTCAATCTGATCGCCAGTATGACCCTGGCAGAAAATGTGGAACTGCCCCTGCGCTTCGCGGAAGTGGATCGCGACAAACGTGACGGTCTGGCTCGGGAAGCGCTGCAGCGCGTGGGCCTGAAAGCGCGCACGAATCATCGTCCGAGTGAACTCTCCGGCGGCGAACAACAGCGCGCCGCGCTGGCTCGCGCCTTGATCAATCGTCCGCAGCTTCTGCTCGCCGACGAACCTACGGGCAATCTCGACAGCCACACCGGAACCGAAATCATGAACCTGCTTCGCGAATTCAACGAAGGGCTGGGAATGACGGTGGTCATGGTTACCCATGAACGCGCTCTCGCCGAACGCTACGCGAAGCGAATGATTTTTCTGGCGGATGGAAAACTTATCGACGACCGTCCGAATGTTCCAGTAGCCGCCGCCTCTGAAACCAGTGGAGTACAGCGATGAAAATTCCCGACCTCGCCGAACTGGCCTTGCGCAACCTGCGCGAATCCTTGCTGCGAAATTCCTTGACCACAGTCGGCATCTCCGTGGGCGTTGCATCTCTGGTCGCGATGCTTTCCCTCGGGATCGGACTGCAACAACTCGCTTCGCGGCGACTGGGAAAGTCCGGGCTCTTCGACACCGTCATCGTCAGCTCGCGCCGCGAAATGCGCGGCATGGGCCGTGAAGAAGAACGCAACGGACCCGCGCCCGGCGAAAGCCGCGTCCTCGACGAAGCCGCCCGCGTGGAAATCGAGCATCTCCCGAACGTGCTCGAAGCCTACCCCGATATTCGCTTCAACACCGAGCTGCGCTACGAAGACAAGCCTCATCTGACGACAATCTCAGCTCTTCCCGCTTCCGCGAAATCAAATGACGCGTTCGAAGGATTGCAGGGAAATTATTTTTCGTCCGACGCCGCGCCCGAAGCCATTCTGCAGAAATCATTCGCCGAGGAATTACTGGGCAAGACTCCCAAACTCGGCACGCCCGAACCGAATGTCGCCGACCTGGCCGCGCCCCTGCTGGGCAAGGAATTAATCATGCGCTACGCCCAGCGCGAGACCACGCCGTCGAATCCAGTGTCTACGAGTCCAACGTCAGCGAGTTCCGCGGACGCACTCGCCGGCACTGCCTACTCCGTAGTCTCGCGCGAACAGAAACTAAAAATCGTAGGCGTTTCCGATCTCGATCCGGAAAGCATGCGCGGTCCCACGCGGGCAAAAGTATTTCTCCCGCTCAAGCTCGCCGAAAGTCTTCACGTGATGCAGGCCACCGACCTGCGTGAAGTCTCGCGCGCGGCCAGCGATCTGCCGGTCTACCAGTCAGTCAGCGTCAAGGTCGCAAAACCCAGCCAGGTGCAGACCGTCGAAGACGCCATCAAGAAAATGGGATTCACCACCTTCTCGATTATCGACGCCAGCCGCAGCATCCAAACTTTTTTCAAAGTGTTGGACGTGTTTCTCGGAATCTTCGGCAGTCTCGCGCTGGCCGTCGCTTCCATCGGAATCGTCAACACCCTGGTCATGGCCATTCTCGAGCGCCGGCGCGAAATCGGAATCATGAAAGCCATCGGAGCCAGCGACGGCGACGTGAAGAAGCTTTTCTTCGCCGAAGCTGGAGCCATGGGCATTCTCGGCGGGATTGTCGGCGTCGCGTTAGGCTGGGCCATCGGCAGAGTGATCAACGTGGTCACGAACGTTTATCTCCGTCGCCAGTCCTTGCCAGCGGACAATTTCTGGGCGGTGCCGTGGTGGCTGGTGTTGTTTGCGATCGGCTTCGCACTCGTTGTCAGTTTGATTTCCGGTCTCTATCCCGCGGGCCGCGCCGCCCGCCTCGATCCCGTGCAAGCCCTGCGCTACGAGTAAACTGAATTCATGCTCCACGTTTTCAGCGCGGCTTTCAGCAGGATGTTCAGAAAAATGTTCAGCAAGACCTTCGGCACGCTGTCAGTTTTCCTGCTGTGCTCCCTCGGCTCAGCCCACGCCCAGGGCCGCATCGACTGCGCCGCGCTGAACAGCAAGATCCTGAAACAGGTAGTCCACTATTGCGTCTACCTGCCGGCCAGTTACAGCGCACCTCCGGCCGCCTCCGCAAAAGAACCCGCGTCCCAGTATCCGGTGCTTTATTTCCTGCACGGCCTCGGCGACAACGAGCAAACCCTGTTCAACAGCGGAGGCATGACCCTGCTCGACGATCTCCATCGCCAGGGCAAGATGGGAGATTTTCTCATCGTCGAACCCGAAGGGCGGCGTAGTTTCTACATCAACTCCGCCGACGGCTCCGTGCGTTACAGCGATTTCCTGATTCGCGAATTCATCCCGCAAATTGAAACCAAGTATCGCATTCGTCCCGGCCGCGAAGCCCGCGCCGTCAGCGGAATCTCCATGGGCGGCTACGGCGCGCTGCGTCTCGCTTTCGCTCATCCCGAAATGTTCTCCGCGGTGAGCGCGCAGAGCGCTGCCCTGATTACCGAAACTCCCGAAGAACTCGACAACGCAGCGCAATCCGGCGCTCCCATGGGCGAAGTCCTGGCCGCAGTCTTCGGAGATCCCATCGACGTCGGCCACTGGAACGAAAACAACCCGTTTGTTCTCGCAAAGAAGCACAGCGCAGCCCTGCACAAGCTCAGCATTTATTTCAATTGCGGCCAGGATGACAACTTCGGTTTTGAAAAGGGCGCTGCCGCGCTGCACCAGTTACTGCAGAAGGAAGGTATCGCGCACGAATATCATTCCTATCCCGGCGATCACAGCCTGAACTACTTCATTTCCCATTTCGAAGAAGTAATGGAATTCCATTCGCGCGCCTTCGGACTCGTGCACTAATCATTAGTGCAGTAACCGCCTCCACGTTTCCCTTTCTGAGAAAACTTCTATGTAACCCATTGACCTTCCGGCCACCGCACAAAACTGTACTAGCGGAATCTATCGCTCGCGCCGCGGAACGTTCAATATCGAAAGTGCTATGAGACTCCCCCCTCCCATATCGCAGTTCGTACCCGTCCGTCTAATCAACCTCCTAACCAGATTTGCAATCATCAGTCTGCTCGGTGTCTTGCCGATGCACGCGGCGCAAGCGCCCGAGCAACTGACCTGCTCATCCACGACCCTGCGCTTCGGTACCGTCGGCATAGGCGCAACCGAAACCTTGCTGGTAAACCTGACCAACAATGGCTCCAGTAGCGTCACTCTGTCTGAAATAAATCTGAGCAACGCCGAATTCAACGCTTCCGTTGTGTCGTTGCCCACAGTTTTAGCGGCGGGCCAAAGTCTGAGCGTAAGCGTAGCTTTCGCGCCCACAGCTTCCGGCTCGACCAGAGGCACTATCTCCTTCGTGAGCAACGCCTCCAACCCAACCCTCACGATTGCGGTAAACGGCGCCGGCAACAAGACTCCGGAAGTAACTGCCACTCCGTCGAGTTTGTCATTTGGCTCGCAGGCCATCGGATCAACCTCAACCCTGCCTCTGGTGCTCACCAACGCGCGCAAGTCGGCGGTGTCTATTAACGGCCTGCAGAAGACCGGGACCACGTTTTCGGTCACCGGGCCGGCCCTGCCGCTATCTTTGCCGGCCGGGCAGAGCGTGACTTTCACCGTCACCTTTGCGCCGCCATCCGCCGCGACCGATGGTGGCAGTATTTTTGTACAGGGTCCCGCAGTGACCGTGCCCCTTACCGGCACCGGAGCCGCCGTCGTTGTCGGGCAACTGACCATCGCGCCCTCCGCGCTGAACTTCGGGAACGTCACAGTCGGCAACACTGGAAATCAATCCCTGAACCTGAGCGCCTCTGGAGCCGCCGTAACCATTTCTTCCTCGGCCAGCAGCAGCGGTCAGTTTTCCTTGACCGGTACTTCATTTCCCATCACCCTCGCTGCCGGACAGAGCCTTTCCCTGGACGTTGCATTCACACCACAAAACAGCGGAGCAGCGTCGGGCAGCGTATCGTTCTCCAGCAATGCCGCCAACTCTCCGCCCGCCGAACCTCTTTCCGGCACCGGCGTCGCTCCGGTCTATACCGTCGGCTTGTCGTGGACGGCCAGCACTTCGGACGTTACCGGCTACAATGTTTACCGCGGCCCAGCTTCCACCGGCCCGTTCTCAAAGATCAACCCTTCTCTCAACAGCACTACTGCATATACCGACAGCACCGTAGCTACCGGTCAGACGTATTACTACGAGACCACCGCGGTCAACTCCAGCAATGAAGAAAGTTCTCCTTCCACTCCCGCTCAGGCCATCATTCCGTAGCCCTGGGTGTCGTAGTTTAGGTGTCGTAGTTTAGGTGTCGTAGTTTCGGTGTCGTAGTTTCGGTGTCGAAATTTGGGTGTCGTAGTTTGGAATGTCTCCCCCCGTCAGGGACGACGCAGGCTCAAGTCTGCGTCGTCCATTTTTTTGTCGCTGAATTGCACCATTCCCGATGCAATTTGCCAGACTCACACCCCAACTCCCGATTGTCCCAAAATGAACTACCGGGACCTTCATTTCCAAAGCTCCCAGCCTCCACAATGTGGACATGGCCTCCCCCGCCTATGGCGTCCCTGCCCGCCCCATTACCGCATCACGGACGTTAGCGCTGGCTCGGCGCCTCGCCACGTTAATGCTCGTTACTCTCCTCCCCGTGGCCGCCGGGGCCACCGTACATGTAGCCTGCACTCCCGGGAATCTCTCCTTCGGAAAAGTGTTAGTGGGCCAGAAAAAAACCTTGTCCGCAACGCTTTCCAACCCAGGTTCATCGGAAATCAAGTTGACATCGTTGCAACTGGAGAACTCGAAGTTCGCGGTGAGCGGACTTACTTTCCCACTCGTCCTGAAGGCGGGTAAAAGCACCAAATTCAGCGTCGTGTTCGCCCCTACATCCACCAGTCCCGAGACGGCAGAATTGCTGATCAAGGGCCTTTCCGGCATCTCCCTCACCATTCCCGCCTCTGGCTCGGGCGTCAAGAAGTGGTCGCTGGCCGCGAGTCCCTCCAGCCTGGCCTTCGGCAACGTTGCCGTTGGAAGCCATTCCACGTTAGCGGTTAAGCTGACCAACCACGGCTCATCGACGATCACGATTTCACAAGAAACACACCCTTCCCGCGAATTCACGCTTAACGGCCCGGCGCTGCCTGTTCATCTGGAAGCGGGACAGGCCGCCACATTTAGAGTCAGCTTCGCTCCCCAATACCAAGGGGAAGTAGCAAGCAGTTTCTCGGTATCCAACGTCGACGATCCCACCCTCACCGTGCCTCTATCCGGAACCGGAGACGCAACCACCGCCGCTCAGCTCACCGTCTCGCCGGCAACTTTAAGTTTTGGCTCCGTGACGGTCGGCAACACCGATACGAAGGCAGGAACCATCACCGCAACGGGCGGCAGTGTGACTGTCTCCTCTGCCAGCCTGGGCAGCTCGCTGTTCAGTATCAGTGGCATCACCCTGCCGGTCACTCTCACCGCCGGCCAAAGCGCTTCCTTCGACGTGCTCTTCACCCCGCAGTCCGGAGGGACAGTCTCGTCCACTCTCAAGTTTGGCAGCACCGCAACCAACTCTCCCACCGCCGAATCCCTGGGTGGAAGCGGCGTCGAACCCGTCTACACAGTGAACCTCTCGTGGAATCCAAGTACTTCTGAAGTGGCAGGCTACAACGTCTATCGCAGTTCCACCTTGACCGGCACCTATTCAAAACTCAACCCCACGCTGGATGCAACCACAGATTTCACCGACAACACCGTCGCCTCGGGAGCCACCTACTACTACGACGTCACCTCAGTAAGCTCCAGCGGCCAAGAAAGCAGTCCGTGCACCCCCGTAAAAGTCACTGTGAACTAACTAAAAGAGCTGAGAGTCTGTATTTCTGCGAGGGTGCCCCATTTCTCGCGCGTTCTCTGCGCGAGAAGTGGGGATTTTGGCAGCAGTATTGTGAAGTAGATTTTGGGTGGCGCCACTGAGGTTCCTCGCGAGACAAATCAAGTCAGCTCACGCGGATCGAGAGGATAATGCGCAGTTCTCCCCAACCCCAGCCCTACCCTGTGAGCCTCTGTGTCCCCTGTGGTTAAGAACTTAAGCAGCCGCACCGTCAAGATCCCTACCCAACAGAGAAAACCAACCGAGGTTTGCCCGAGTCTTTGTCCCAGACTTCCTCCACCTCGGAAAGCGGTACGACCCTCGTCGCAATCTTCAACCCCGCCGGCTGAACCGCTTCGAAGACACTCTTGATCGCCTGCAGCAGAACCGGCAGCCGTACACTTTTCAGTCCGCTGCCCATCAGCATGATCGCCGATGAACGAAGTGCCGCGCCGGGCAGTTCGATATTCTCTTCCCCGGCGGCTGCGCCCACGTGAACGAAACGGACGGGTACTCCGTCTTCTGCAGCTTTCGCAATCGCCACAATCATCGTCTTCGCGCTCTCGCCCCACAGATAATCGATGACCACATCGATCCCCGCGGCGAACACCTGCTTCAAAGCGTCCTCGTACAACTTTGCTCCCGACGGATGCAACTTGCTCAAAGTGAACGGTATGACGACATCCGCTCCAAGCTTTCTTACTTCTTCCAGTTCTTCCACGTTGCGGCCGGTAGCGATCACCTTGCCCGCTCCCAGGTATTTCGCCAGTTGAACCGCCAGCCTCCCCGCCGTCCCGGTTGCGCCGTTCACCAGAACCGTTTCACCAGCCACCAGGTGAGCTCGCTCCACCAGCCCGGCCCAGGCCGACATACCAGGGTTAGCGATGGCGGCCGCAGTGATGTCATCAAGCGCGTCCGGGAGCTTCACACAATGCGTCGCGCTCACCGGGCAGAACTCGGCCAGAGCTCCATAAGGCGCGCCCGGCATGGCGAAATAAACTCGCCTCCCATCCTCCGTCACACCAACCCCATCCACCCCGGGGACCGAGGGATAGACGCTGTCGGAACTGTAGTGCGACCCAGAAGCTCGCGCCTTCGAGAGATGAGTCAAAGCGGATGCGCGCACCGATATAATTCCTTCCCCCGCCTTCGCAACGGGCCTATCGAAATTGCCATAGATGGGCGTCTTGCCCGCTGCCGTGACAACCGCTGCCTTCATGCCATCTCTCCCTAAATGTTAGAGACGCGGCCGCGACCGCGCCCTTCGGACTTAGACGTCGTCATAAAAATCTAACATCGTCAGGCACGTTCGCGAAAACGCCCACCACTGATGCCGGGTGGCCCACTCTTGCGCCTTTTGCAAGAGTGGGACTCCCAACCGCAAATCTCTAGCGATCTTGATTTTGCCTTGCCCCCGACTGCAAGAGGGACCCCCGGCGGTATTGCGAAGTAGATTTTGGCTTGCGCAGCGCTTCCAGCGCTACGATAGATCGGCCACAACTGAAGCGGCTTCAGCCGCTGAGGTTCCTCGCGAAACAGAATCAAGTCAGCTCACGCGGATGGAGAGGAATGCGGAGCGCAGGAATATCCCAAAGCCGCAGACGTATGCCTGATGAGACAAATTGAGGGAGGGCTGGGGAGAGAATACAAAATCGGGGGGAGAATGAAGTGCGGCCAGACTCTTTCTTCTGGGTTTTAACTTCTGTCGGCGACAGTCTCGGTTTCGCGCTTCCGGGCGAGCATCAAGCCCGCCAGCAACGCTGCCCCAGAAACAATCGCATATGCTTGCCAGTTCCCACCCTCCGGAACAGCCGTTCGCCGAGTTGGCGGCGGCGGTGGCGGTGGCGGAACATACCAGCCCCCGCTGGGCACGTTCGCCCAACTGGGAAGGGATGCGGCAAACAGCACCGCAACCAACATCAATTTATTCTTCACTGAAGTTTCCTGTCACAGAACAGTAACGTTTCCGCGTATACAACGCGGCAGTATCTACGGTAATGCGGTCCGAAATCGCTGTCAAGATGAGAGTTTTTGCCACCAGTCGCAAGCCCTTGCAACCTCCGGCGAAGGTCCGTAAGTCATTGTCCTGATTGGATCATCTGGCTATTCCGGCACCAGCAGCCCTCGAAATCCAGTGTCGCGGCGAACGCAAACCTCACCCTGCGCCCCAAAGACCAGAGCACATGGACATCTGCTACAGTGCGATCCCACGAAGACCACGGGGGCAGAGAGGGAGGCGAACCGGTTTGAGCATTGTCCCCGAAGCTCGAATAAAAGAGGCTACGAACGAAACAGCCTAAGCGGCCGCCGGCCTTTTTACGATGACAGGGATCTCTTTCTCGGTCGCGCCGAGAGCCCGAATCTCCGACGCCATGCAGATAAGGAAGCACACCACGGCGAGTTCGAACAGATTGCGCTTGTTAACGCTCAACGCCGCGAACAGTGCCCTGCCCACGCCCAGATGGAGCAGTCCACCACAAAGCAGCGAAATCCATCCCAGGTAATAAGTAATCTTTCCCAGCACGTGCAGCCGACCTGATCGATCCATAGTCCTACCCTCCGGTCTTCAATTTTAATTTTGTTTTTAGGTTCGACAAACGCTCGTCAGAAGATGCCCAAAAATATGTGCAAGTGACGGGCAGGCGGAATTGTACACCCGCCTGTCAAGCTCCGAACGAAAATCGGGGCAGCGGCTCGATTTGAGGCTGCGCAATCACGGATTCACCGACCGATGTCATCCCGCAGGAGCGCGCCCAGCGCTCCGAAGGGACCTTACGAGGCCCAGACATCGGTTGTGCGTGATGCGAGGGGCGCCGGCACTGTAGGAACCAGCGGCACTCCCATCCACGCCATCAAAAGCGGCAGCCGGCGTAGGCTCCTCGCCCAGCTGTCGCCGCTCTCAGAATGGCATCGGGCTGAAATAACTCTGAAATTGATCCACTCGGAATTTTGGCAGCGCCCGAGTTTCAAGCGACGCACTACTGAAAATCCTCACCCATGCCCATGATAATGACATCGGCCGTCGCGCCGATTGGTTCCGTGCAAAGCTCACCGCTAGCTATTTCCCAGCCGGTGCGCGGCAAAGAGGAGGCGATGCTGCAGAGAGGGGAGACTTGCTCGCTCCCTTGGGTGGGATTGAAACGGATGCAGGGTTCGAGGTAACACTCGTAGCGCCGCCGGCGCTGATAGCCCGCACCATGTAGGAGTACTGCCCGCCGTTCGCCACCATGTCGTCAATGCAACTGGTCCCTGGAAGCGGCGTGGAGTTGATCAGCCCGGGGCTCGGGTCATCGGGCGCGCCGCGATAGATGCAATAACCGATGGCGGCGGAGTGTTTAGCGTCTGGAGGCGCGCTCGCGTTCCACGTAAGAGTCACCCGGTGTCCTCCGTTCGCCGGCGGCGTGGACGGCACCATGGGCGCGCCCAGCATCGGACAGTCCGAGATCGCGTCCGAGATGGCGCCAGAGCCAGAGGGAGCGCCGTTCGTCCGTGCCGGCTCTTCCTTCAACGCATCCCGGCGCTTGAGGGCCTGCTCCAGCCTTTGGGTTGGAGTGAGATCTGCAGTGGTTCGGCAGCCGGTACAGCAGATTTGCGTCGTGCTGGCGATCGCGATGGCCACTAAGGTTAAGAAGCCAGAAGAGTTACGTTTGGCTCTCATCCGCGGTAGAAAGCGTGATTTCATGCGCCGGAATCTGCTCCGAAATCCCAGACGCGCCGGTATTTCCTTTGCGTTCAAGACTTTAGCCCGCATTGCCCATCCGAGAACGCGTCCGAGAAAACGATGGCTGCTCATTCCGGTGCAAGATCCACAATACAAAGAACATGCAGCCGAGACCAATGGAAAAGAACACGATTCCGCCCTGATGATGGAGTTTTCCCGTCAAATATGACGCATCCACACGCGTTCCAAGCATCGCAATCGTGAAAATGCGGAGACCATTTTTGGCCACGGAGACAGGAATCGCGATGGCAATTACCAGCCATTTTCGCCACGCAGTGCGCAACAAGAGCTGCGCCAGAATCATGGTTGTTATCAGCAACATCGAGCTCGAACGGATGCTGCTGCACTCCGTGGCGACCTCCACCGTCAACCCCGGAATGTCAATCAGAACGCCATTTTGAGCCACTGGCACGCGAGCAACGAAGAACATGTAATGTGCTGTAAACGCTGAGGCTTGCTGCAGCCAGGCCACAATCTGATCGACCACAAACCGCGGCAGCGGCACGACCAGAAACAAGAAACCAAGCGGAAAAAGCAACGATCGCGAAAGTCGAGTGCCGAAACAGAGAACAAACGATCCTACCCACCACGTCACCAGCGCAAGCATGTTGGCGGTAAGTTGTTCATCGGGCGGTAGATGCATGCGCCATCTGGCGAAGCCGGCGATCAGGAGCGAAGGGCACAACAGACTCAGGCCTGCGCCGAGACTTGGCGCCCGCAACGACTCCGTTGATTCCGATACCGATGATTCGGATAATGATGATTCTGTTGGAGATGATGCCGATGAAGAGCGCCAGCCGTTCCCAGGTCCCAGCTTCCCGGATTCCAGCCAAATCATGGCTGCGACCGCGGGAAGAATGAGCAGCAGATGCGTATATTCGCCATCGGCTGTGGCCAACCAGAGCGTATCCCGCAAGGGGTGCCAGGCTACGATCACGGAGATGGCACACAGGAAGAGGAACGCCGCTTTTGGGGATCGGTTGATCATCGCATTGCCGCATTGAAATTGTCTGCGCCCATTCTATGCGAAAGGAAAACCGGTCACAAAAGGCAGTGGCCAGGAGTCAGGGGTCAGTGGCCAGAACTGACACCGTGGTTACTTTTGCCTTCTGACTTTTGACTTGCACTCGCCGTTCTTACTTCTGCATTCTGACTACTTATGGCGGATGAATTGGCGAAGTCTGACTTCGACTCGTGGGAGCCGAGCCTGGATCGGCTGGTGCTCCCGGACGGCGAGGTTCATGTCTGGCGGGCTTCGCTTGATTGCGGCGAGAGTGTGCTTCATCGATTCGAGGCTACGCTTGCGGCGGACGAAAGAAATCGAGCGCAGCGTTTTGTTTTTCAGCCGGACCGGAACAGTTATATTGCCGCGCGGGGAGTTCTTCGCGAATTGCTCGGGAGGTATTTGAACCGGGGCCCGAGTGAACTTGAATTTGATTATGGGGCTCAAGGTAAGCCGGCGCTACGTGGTGGGTCTTCGCCGAATTCGGTGCAGTTCAATGTGTCGCATTCTCACGGCGTGGCATTGTTTGCGTTTGCGGTTGGGCGGCAGGTGGGAGTGGACGTGGAACTGGTGCGTCCCGATTTCGCGGGAGAGAAAATTGCCGAGCGTTTTTTTTCTTCGCAAGAAGTGAGAGAGCTGCGCAGTTTGCCTGCGGCGGTGCAGGACGAAGGCTTCTTTCTTTGCTGGACCCGTAAGGAGGCTTACATCAAGGCGCGGGGCGAGGGATTGCAAATCCCGCTCAAGAGTTTTCACGTCTCACTCACGCCGGGAAAAACTTCGCGTCTGCAGGCGGACGATAGTTCCCGGTGGAGTCTGCGTTCCCTTCGCCTGGGGGGGCAATACGTGGGCGCGGTGGTTGCAGAGGGAAAAGATTGGCAGCTACGCGGTTGGGAGTGGAGGCCGTAACCGCGGCTGGTGCTCTACGCCAGGTTCTGTACACATGCTCGACGGGGCTGAAAGAAGAGCCAAAGAACCACAAAGGACACAAAGTTACACGAAGGAAAGTCCTCCCGACGAAGCACTTGTGTGCTCTCGCGGAAAGAAGCAAAGGGAAAAAATAAGGCCGACCGAGTCCGCGGAAATTCCCGCAAGACGACGTCCGGCCTTTGCTTTCCAGATTCGCTATTGCGGCTGTGGCGGGGCCTGCTGGTCGGGCGCGCCCTGGCCATGGTGCTGTCCCCACTGGCCGCGCTGGGCCTGCATCTCGTCCCACTTCTTCTGCTGGTTCGAGTCGAGAACGCCGCGGATTTGCGTGTCCGCCGTCTTACGAATATCCATCATCTTGGCGCGGCGATCATCCTGAGAAAGAGAACTGTCCTGGTGCAGGCTCTCCATCTGAGAGTGTTCGGACACGAGCGCGTCCTTCACTTTGGCTTGCTGATCGGAGGAGAGTTTGAGTTTCCTGGTGAGCTCCTGGGTGCGTTGATCGGGATCCATCCCACGATGATGGCCGTTGGCCTGGGCAGGGGCTTGCTGATCGCTATTCTGGGACGGACTATCCTGGGCAGCGGCGAAAGGTGCGGCGATCGCGATGGCGCCGGCCGCGACAAGAACTAGCAGTGATTGCTTAAACATTGGGGAATCTCCTTTTTGAAGCGAACGTTTTTCGATTGGTCTTTTCGGTTTGGTCTGTCTACCTCTATAAACGGAATTATGCGCCTGAAGTTGCGCGAGAAAACGGGATTCGGGCAATCTTTGCATAACTTTACGTAGGGTGTTGGCAGCCGAAATCTCCGGCCTTCGAAAACGGCGAAGACCGGGGCAGCCTTAGTCAGTATGGTGCCGGCAAGAACGGGGCGCTCCTCGCACCGGTACAACCGCTGTCTGGGCTTCGTAGGGTCCCTCCGGAGCGCTTCGCGCGCTCCTGCGGGATGACATCGGTCCAGCGAATCGGTAAGTACTCAACCTCAAGTGCGCAATCTCAAGTGTGCGACTTACGGTGCTGAGGTTTGCTGCGCGGACAGGGGTTGCTTGAGTTGAGCGACGAATTGTTTTGTTTGCTCGTCGGAAAGCTGCAGCTGGCCTTCCAGGACCAAGCGCAACTGTCCGGCGCCAGCATCCTGAAATTGGGCTTTCCGGATGGTGCCGGATCCCTGAGCGGCGGGCGGAAGCGCGGCCTTGAGGTTGGCCGCCTTCAGCATGGCCGGGTAGAGCGCGGCGGCGGCTTGCTCGCGCACGGTGTCGCCGAGGGAACCAGAAAGGAGCGACTCACGCAGCAAGCCATCGGCATCGACGCGGCCAAATTCGGAGGCCAGACGCAAGGTGGTGTTTGGTTCGATCGAAGTTGATGCGGTTTTATTTTGCTCGGCTTTGCTTTGTTCGATTGAGGGAGTGAGCTTGACTTCAACGGTGGCCTCGCCGGAGGCCAGTTCCATGGGGCTTCCGCCGGGGCAAATCCAGCGCTCGAAATGCAGGCGAACGACCACGAGGCTGGCGGGGTCCGATGGGATAAGCGAGGCGTGTTGAATCTCGAGGCGCTCGCCGCAGCGCGGAGAAAGGGTAAGGAGGGAGCGGAGAATGGCAGCGATGTTTTGCTGCAGGTCAGAGAAATCGGCTACCACCCTCAGACTGAATTGGTCCTGACCGTCCGCGGCGGAAGTGCGGGCCGTGGCGCCGGAGACTGGAATCGAAATGGATTGGCCGCCAAGGTCGATCGTGGTTTTTGCGCCGGGGAGAATGAAGGCGAAGTCCTGACCGCCGGAGGGAAGGACAATGCTCATTTCCCTGCCGAGCGCGAGTTGCTGATTTTGAAAGCTGGCGAGCGCGCTGTCGAGATTTGCGGCGGAGGCGGCAACGGGTGCGCTGTCCGCTTGGGCGGTCTGGAGGATGCGAGTGAAGGCGGCTCTCAGTTTGTCGAGATCGGAATCCGCGTTTTCCACTTTTCTGGTGACGTCTTTCAATCCGGACTTTTGCACGGCTGAAAATGAGGCGACAAGATTCTGGCTGGCGGTGCGAAGTTTTTCGACACTTTGATCCAGAGTTGCCGCGGGGCCGGAGGGCGCTGAAGAGGCTGGAGTTTGCGGGAGCTTGAGGAATGATTGCAGCCGATCTCTGGCGGCCTGGACATCTTTCAACAGGTGGTTGAACGAGGTGGTCTGCTCTGGA
This sequence comes from uncultured Acidobacteriaceae bacterium, assembly GCA_963846245.1. GTDB lineage: Bacteria > Acidobacteriota > Terriglobia > Terriglobales > Acidobacteriaceae > Sulfotelmatobacter. The sequence continues at coordinate 1,491,996 of CAWJVI010000004.1, forward strand.
GTGGCTTGCACGGCCATGAGGCGTTCGAGGTTGCGATCATCGTCGTCGCCGAGTCCGGAGTGAGGGTCGACGCAATCGTGCACGCAGATGACGGGCTTTGAGTTGGCGCCGGGCTGGCTGCGTCCGCCGCCGTGCTGGGCAAACATTCTGGGGGGAGTGGCCAGGCATGCGATTGCGGCAAGAGATAGAGCGATAGCGGGGGCCGATCGACGGCATGCGAACGCTAGCCGCAAATAAGTGCCATCGGCAGATACGCCGGGAAGGCGACGTCCGTTGCAGAACATGGTTCGAACAAACATGGGTCGGAAGAGCACGGGCCAGATCTCCAAACAATATTCTACGATTGGAACGGGACCGCTGGAGCCCGCGGGAAACAAAAAGTTTGATGCGTGCGGATCGAAATTGGTGACCTGATAAGCCGGGACCGCGGGCCATTGGCGAGGGTTTCGCGGCATATCATGAACACAATTTTAAAGAAAACGCCACAAAACTTTACAGTTGGCGCGAGGGCGGGACGGTATGATCCGAAAAGACAGCGCTGCCGTCTGCACGATGCTATGAGGAGTTGCCGTCGTTGGTTGCCGGGCTTTCGGGTGAAGAGGGGCGGGCTGCGCCCGGAGATTGTGCTGCAAGTCATCTTCTCTTTTTTCTTTCTCAACTTTTTTTTCTTTCTTAACTTTGCCGTGTTGCGCCCGCAGACGCTGTGGGGGCAGGCCGCGCAGCAGATTGCCGCTCCGGCGACTGCTACGCGAAGCATTCACGGCGTGGTGAAATCGGGGAACATGCCGATTCCGGGCGCAGGAGTTTCCGCCACGAATGCGGCAACCAATGATCAAGTCAACGCGTGGACGGATGTGGATGGCAGTTACGTGCTGCGGATTCCCGCTGATGGGAAATATAACGTGCGGGTGCAGATGGCGGCGTTTGCGGGAAACGCGCAGGAAGTGACGCTCGACGCCACGCATCAGGATGTGCAGCAGAACTTTGAATTGATTCTGCAATCGCGGGCGCGCGAGGTGCGAAACAATGACGCTCGCGGCAACGAGGTGCGGAGTAACGAAGGCGGGAATAACGCGGGGCGCAACGGCGGGGGAAATCAGCAGCAGCGGGCAAACGGCGGCGGGCGCGGGTTTCAGAGTCTTTCGGTTTCGCAGACTGGACAGGATTCGGGCGGTGGTTCCATGAGCGACGTGGTGCCTTCGGGGATGCCGGTGCCGGGGATCGCTCCGAACAGCGCGACGGAATCCGTGGCGGTTTCGGGGAACACTTCTAATTCGTTCAACTCCATGAGCGCTGACGAAATGCAGCAGCGCTTCAACGATGCGCGGCAGCAGGGCGGAGGATTTGGCGACGGCGGCGGATTCGGCGGCGGGGGCGGTCGCGGAGGGTTCGGTGGTGGAGGGCCGATGGTTTTTGGGCGGCGAGGATTTGACATCAATCGTCCGCACGGATCGGTCTATTACGGCGTGGGCGATGCGGCTTTGAATGCGTCGCCGTTTTCAATCACCGGACAGCCAGTGGAAAAGCCGGGATACCTGCAGAATAGTTTCGGCGGTTCGGTGGGCGGGCCGCTGAACATTCCGCACATCTACCACGGCGGGACGAAAACTTTTTACTTCATTAACTTCAACGGCAAGCACGGAGAGAATCCTTTCGATCAGTTTTCGACGGTGCCGACGCCGCAGGAGCGGCAAGGAAACTTTTCCGGGATCGACTACACTTCGGGAACGAACAAAGGGCAGGTAGAACTTTTCAATCCCGCGACCAATACGCCGTTTTTGGGCAATCAGATTCCGCTGCCGGCTTTCTCGCCGACGGGAACTTGTATTCCCACGGCGGGAGCGGCGAGTTGTGTGGCGCTGGGATTGTTGAACTACATCCCGTTGCCGAACCTGCCGGGGACTTTTCAGAATTTTCATTTCGTCACGTCCGCGATCAGTGACAGCGACGATCTGAACGTGCGGGTGAACCACAGCTTTGGCGCGGCTCCGGCTCGTGGGCGCCGCGGCGGCGGGCGCAACGCTCCGCAGAATAGCTTGCAGCTTGGCTTTCACTACCACGAGTCCAGCGCCAACCTGACGAATCCCTTCCCCAGCGTCGGCGGAAGCACGACGGTGCGGAGCTTCGACGTTCCGATTTCTTATACGCGGAGCATCGGAAAGCTGACCAACATTGTTCGCGTGGACTTCAACCGCAGCCGGACGCACACGCAGAACTTATATGCGTTCAGTGACAACATTACGGGTGCGCTGGGAATTGAGGGAGTGTCGACGAATCCTTACGACTGGGGGCTACCAAGCTTGTCGTTCACTGACGTCGGCAGTCTTCAAGACATTACTCCGGCGCTCACGAGAAACCAGACTTACACGTTTACCGACAATGTGGTCTGGAACCATGGCAAGCATACCTGGCGGTGGGGCGCGGATTTCCGGCGGGTGCAGGTGAATACGGAAACGGACAGCAATCCGCGCGGGTCGTTTGTGTTTAGCGGTCTGAATACTTCGCAAATCGTCGGTGGAAACGCCGTGGCGGGGACGGGCTACGACTTTGCGGATTTTTTGTTGGGGCTGCCGCAGCAAACTTCGGAGCAGTTTGGGCAGAACAATCATTTTCGCGGCAACTTCTGGGATGTGTACGCGCAGGATGAATGGAAGATGCGCGGGAATTTAACGCTGAATCTCGGAGTGCGCTACGAATACGTTTCGCCGCTCACGGAAATTAACAATCGCATTGTGAATCTCGACCTTGCTTCTACTGTGTTTGAACAGAGTGCGACTCCGCCTTCTGCCGCGGTTGTTCCGATTCAACCCGGCCAGCCGGGCCCGTATAGCGGTCCGTTGCCGGCCAGCCTGGTGCGGCCGGATCGCAACAACTTTGCGCCGCGAGTGGGTTTTGCGTGGAAACCGTTTTCGAAAACTGTGGTGCGGGGTGGATACGGGATCAACTACAACACGGGCGCGTATCAGGGGATTGCGCAGCAACTTGCTTTTCAGCCACCGTTTTCTACTACGGCCACGAACGTTCAGGCGGCTTACCCGTCTATGCCGAACCTGACGCTGCAAAACGGATTTCCTGCGCCTACCGGCATCAGCAACGATTACGCGGTGAATCCGAATTACCGGCTGGGCTACGTGCAGATTCGCAATCTCGACATTCAACAGCAGATCCGTCCCACGATTCTCCTGAATATTGATTACACGGGAACCAAAGGAACCGATCTCGACATTCTGGAAGCGCCCAACCGAACCGCGACGGGGATTCGCATTTCCGGAGTGCAGGCCTTCACTTATGAAAGCTCGGTGGCGGATTCGGAGGCGAACGCAGGAAGCGTGCGACTGCGCAAGCGGTTGGCGAAAGGATTCTCGATCGGCGGCACGTACACATTTTCCAAGTCGCTGGACGATGCGTCTTCGATCGGCGCGGGAGCTACGTCAGGCGCCAGCACGCCGGGATTGGGCGGGGGTGGTACGGGCGCGGCTGGAGGCGGCGCGTCGTCGGGTGGAGGCGCGGCCAACGTTGCGCAGAATCCGTTCAACCTATCGGGGGAGCGAGGGCTTTCCGGTTTCAACCAGACGCAGAAGTTCAGCGCGGACTATTTGTGGGAGCTGCCCTTTGGACACGACAAGCGCTGGCTCACCGACAATACGCCGTGGCGCGCCATTTTTGGCGACTGGCAATGGAGCGGCGATTGGACGTTTGCATCGGGTCTGCCGTTTACGCCGCGATTTGTGAATGACATCAATGATGTGAATGCGGGAACGAGCGGCACGCTGCGCCCAGACCTGGTTCCCGGGCAATCGGTGAGTCTGTCGAATCACTCGATTGCAGAGTGGTTCAATACCGCCGCATTCATTGTGCCGCCGTCTGGGCAGTATGGCGATGCGCGACGCAACAGCATCATTGGCCCGGGCAGCAAAGTGTTTGATATGGCCTTCACGAAAATCTTTCCGATGAAGGAGTCGCGCTTGCTGGAATTTCGGGCGCAGGCCACTAACGTTTTCAACATGGTGAACTATTCTTCGATCGATACGTCCGTGACTTCGCCCACTTTTGGCCGGGTGACAGCGGCTGGGGCTATGCGAGCTTTCACGATCACTTCGCGCTTTCGTTTCTGAAAAGGACGTTGTGGAGAGGATATTGTTGCGGAGTACGCTTTTCGAAAAACAATGGCTATGACGTTCACCTCCAACCGATTCGCCGATAAAGCTGCGGCACTGCTGCTGACGATTGCGCTGCTGAGTGCTCCTTTGCCTTCGCAGCAGCAATCGGAACTCCGGTTACGATCGGAATCGGATCTGGTGCTGGTGAACGTGACGGTGCGAGACAAGAACGGAAACTTTGTGCAGGGATTGAAGCCGGAGAACTTTACGATTCTCGAGGACAACAAACCGCAGAAGGTTCTTTCCTTTGATGTGGAGAACGTGGATGCTGTGCCGACGCAGGATGTGGCTCAGGTGAAGCCGCTGGCGGAAGTTCCCGGGCAGGCGACTCCGGCGCCTACGGCTGCAGACGCGGCCGCTCAGTTTAAAGACCGGCGGCTGATTGTTTTGTTCTTCGACCTCTCCGCCATGGAGCCGGACGAAATCGACCATGCGGTCACGTCGGCCGAGCACTATGTTGATGCGCAAATGGCGCCAGCGGATCTCGTGTCCATTGTTTCACTGGGAAGTTCGCTGCTGGTGAATCAGGATTTTACCGCGGATCATGCACTGTTGAAGAAGCAGCTGCAGCAATTCGGTTCGGGGAGCGGCCAGGGTTTCGAGGAAGGGACAACCGGCACGACTGAGGGCACGCCCGACACGGGCCAGCCCTTCACCGCCGACGATACGGAATACAACATCTTCAATACCGACCGGAGGCTGGAAGCATTGCGGTCGGTGGCCGAGCGTTTGTCGCACGTGCAGCAGAAAAAATCGCTGATCTATTTCTCCAGCGGCATGGATCGCACCGGTATTGAGAATCAGGCGGAACTGCGCGCGGCGGTGAACGCAGCTGTGCGTTCGAACCTGGCCATTTACACCATGGACATGCGCGGCCTGCAGGCGCTGGTCGCCGGCGGCGAAGCGCAGAATGCCAGCTTGCGCGGGGTTTCGGCGTATTCCGGGCAGTCGACTCTGAACGCTTTGAATTCCAATTTCACAACGCAAGAAACTCTCGTAACGCTGGCCAGCGATACTGGCGGGCGGGCGTTTCTCGATTCCAACGACTTCGGCAAGATTTTCAAAGGCGTGCAGCAGGACACTTCAACTTATTACCTGCTCGGTTATCACAGCACGAACCCGGCACGCGACGGGCGATACCGGCGCATTGTCGTGAAGAGCAATATTCCGGGAGCGAAAGTCGAGTACCGGCGCGGCTATTACGCGCCCGCGGATTATCAACATTCGACGAAGGACGATAAAGAGCGGCAGCTTGAGGAGGAACTTGCTTCCGAACTCCCGGCCACGGATTTGCCGATCTATCTGGGAGCTTCCTACTTCCGGCTGGAGAACAACAAATTTTTTGTTCCCATTTCGCTGGTGGTGCCGGGATCGCAAATTCCGTTTGTCCGGAGCAGCGACCGCGACAAAGCCACGCTGGATGTGATTGGCGTGGTGCTCGACAGCGAACACCATCCGTTGAACCGGATTCGCGACACAGTGAAGCTGGCGGTGGACACGGCAACCGAGGTGCAGAAAAAAAATGTGCAGTATGACACCGGGATGAGTTTGCTGAGCGGCAAGTATCATTTGAAATTTGTGGTGCGCGAAAATCAGACCGGGCGCATGGGATCATTCGAGGCCGACATTGAAATACCGGACTTGAAGTCACAGCCGCTGAAGATGAGTTCGGTGGTGCTGGCCAGCCAGACGCAAGCGGCGAAGAAAGGTACGAACCTGAATCCGTTAGTTCACGATGGTTCTGAGATTATCCCGAACATCACGCACGTTTTCTCGGCGACGCAACATCTGTTTCTTTACTATGAGGTCTACGATGCGGCGCGGGCGAGTGTGGCGGACTCCGCGAGGGGCGCGGTGTCTGCGCCGAGTGAGGGCACCAAGCCCGGCATCCGACTGCTGAGCGACGTGGCGTTTTTCCAGGGGAAGACCAAAGCGTACGAGAGCTCGCTGGTGGAGTTGGACGACATGAATGCGCGCGAACGAAAGGCGGCTGTGTTCCAGCTAGACGTGCCGCTCGCCTCGCTCAAGCCCGGCTTTTATACCTGCCAGGTCAACGTGATCGACGACGCGGGCGGACACTTCCTGTTTCCGCGGCTGGCTTTGCTGATCCGGCAGGAGAGCGCGAGCGCTGCGCACTGAGCGCTTCACACTGAGAGCGTGCACTCAGGCCCCGCCTTAGTTCTTATTTCGGATTTGTTTTTATTTTGGGCGGAGCGCTTTGTTCACGTAACGAGTGAGCACGGCGGCAAGACTTTTTATGTCTCCCGTGAGCATGTCGAGATGGCCTCCTGGCACGGTCTCGGCTTCGAACCCGGCCGCTAACTTGGCCCACACTGCGGCCGGATTCGCCGGGTAATACAAGTCGCTCTCGCTCTTTACGAATTTTATTTTTCCACTGTAAAACTGCGGATGATAACGCGCCAGGGCCACGTAGGCTTTTAGCTTGACCCTAAGAGTTGTGTATTCGAACGACAGGCGAGATGCTCCGGATGGAAGATTGCTTTCGTCGTGAGCCTCGCCGACGCGCAGACGATGCTTCAGCCTGCGCGCAACGTATGTGATTCCGGCACGGACAGATCTTTGCTGTAAGTCGGCGACACGGCTTCCGACGCGCTGAGCGCGCAGCCGCAGGCGCTGGGCCGGCAACATATAGCGTGCATCGGGGTAGGCATCGACCAGCGCCAGCAGCGCGACGTTTTCTCCGACTTCGTGCAGGCTCTGCGCCATTTCCAGGGCTACCAATCCGCCGAAGGAATAGCCGACCAAGAGGTAAGGACCATGAGGCTGTATATCTCTGAGCGAACTGAGATAGAACGCGGCCATGTCTTCCACGCGATCGAACGGCTCCTCCAGACCGTCTACACCTTTCGCCTGAATCCCATAGACTGGGTGACCGCCGGTTGCCATGTCCCGTGCGAGTTCGAAAAACGGGACGGTGCCGGCCAGTCCGTGAACGATGAGAATGGGCGGCTTCTCGCTGCCGGCTTTCACCTCGACGAAGGGGGAAAATCGCGGAAGCGCGGGCTGCTCCAAAAGACGAGCCAACTGTGCGATGGTGGGAGCGTGGTAGATGGTGGCGCTGGGTAGTTCGCGGCCGCACTGCTGCGCGATGGCGGCAAACAGCATGTCGGCTGCGTGAAAACCGCCTTCGATGCTGAAGAAATGATCGTTGATGCCGATGGACGGCCGCTGCAGCACGCGCTGCCAAATCGTGGTTAACGACTCAACCATCGGAGAAACGGGGTTATGATTCACGCGATTCCTGAGGAGATCCCGCGCAGGGGACGCAGGTCGCCGGGCATCGGCGGGTACAATCTCATGTAAGTTAATTCTGGCAGAAATTGCGGATTTCGTCATACTCGAACGTTCTGGACGACAACTGGTTTTTGGTAACGACGCAACTGCGCGAACCCCTAGATCCCGGCAGCCCTAGATCCGAAAGGACACAATGTACACGGCCAAGCACATGAAATGGTGGGGATGGGGAGATGAGGAAGTCGGCTTCAACTCGACGGGCCATCCTGGTTTGTGGCCTTATGCGAAAGAAGTGCTCGCTGTGGAACGCGACGAGATCGGTACACCACCGGTACCGATTGAAGCGGTGCAGTTGCGCGAAGCGATTCGTCATGACGGCTTTTTGACTGACGTGCACTTGGCGATGCGGGGCGATCAGATCTGCGATAGCCGGCGTGAACGCGTGATCCACGCTTACGGCAAGGGCTTTCGCGATTTGTTTCGTTTGCGACGGGGCATGGCGGAGGGGGCTCCGGACCTGGTGCTTTATCCCGAGAACGAGAATGATGTGCTGGCGACGCTGCGGGCAGCGGCACGGCACGATGTGGTGGTGATTCCGTTTGGGGGCGGTTCGAATATTGCCGGGTGCCTGGAGCGCAGCGAAGCCGGCCGCATGGCAGTGTCGCTCGATATGCGACGAATGCGGCGAGTGCTGGCGGTGGATGTGGAATCCTGCACGGCGCGTATCGAGGCTGGTGCGTTTGGTCCTGATCTCGAGGAACAATTGAATAGCTCGGGGCTAACTCTTGGCCACTTCCCGGATTCATTCCTGCACTCGACGCTCGGCGGGTGGATCGCTACGCGGTCCGCGGGAATGCAAAGCGACAAGTACGGCAAGATCGAGGACATGGTGATCGCGCTGCGGATGGTCACGCCGCTGGGAGTTTTAGCGACGCGAACCGTGCCGAAGTCTTCGAACGGCATCGATGTGAATCATCTGTGCATCGGGAGTGAGGGAACGCTGGGGGTGATCACCGAAGCGACCATGCAAGTGCATCCGCGGCCCGGGGTGCGCCGCTCGCACGGCTATCTGTTTACGGAATTCGAAGGCGGCATTGCGGCCATGCACGAGTGCGTGCGAAAAGAGTGCACACCTTCCATGTCGCGGCTCAACGATCCCGACAAGACCGCGCTGTCGCTGGCATTCAAACCTCCGTCATCGGGACTTTCGCAGGCACTGGCGAGATGCATGAAAGGTTATCTCAGAGTTAAGGGATTCGATTTCGCGCGGGCTTGTCTCATGCTTACTACTTTCGAGGGCAGTGAGAAAGATGTAGCTCGGCAGCACCGTGAGGTGAGCGCCATCTATCGACGCCACGGCGCGGTGGATCTGGGTACCGGTTCGGGGAAGTCGTTCGAATCGAGCAAATACGATTTTCCCCACATCCGTGATTTTCTGATGGATCGCGGCGTCACTTCAGATGTGAGCGAGACTTCCACTGTATGGAAAAATATTGTCCCACTTTATCGGGCGACGACTACGTCGCTGGGCGCGGCGATTCTTGAGAGTGGAGCAAAGCCCTGGGTGGGATGCCACATCAGCCACACTTATCAGTGTGGAGCGAGTCTCTATTTGACATTCGCCTGCAAGCAGCAGGATGGCCGCGAAATGGAACAGTATCTGCGCGCGAAGCGAACCGTGCAGCAGGCGTTCATGGATAACGGAGCGACTTTGTCGCACCACCACGCGGTCGGCACCGAACACTTACCGTGGTTGACCGATGATATTTCTCCGTTGGGTGTGCTGGCGGTGGCCGCGATTAAGGGAGGACTCGACCCGGACAACATCATGAACCCGGGACGCCTGCGTCCGTCCGCGTCGCCTTTTGAGGTCTGGACAAGAGTGGGCAGCGACGCACTCTTTAGTGAAGCATCCGGCGCGGTATCGGTCAGACGATCCTCAGCGTGAGTTGTGAAATTTTTTTCCTGCAGGCGGCTCATCGATCATGGGCTCGTCGATCTGTAGGATTTGGTCGGCGGGAACATCTTTGAGGGTTTGCACGACGCCGCTCGGCCAGTGAATCTCCACGGTGTTCGCCACCTTCTCCTGACCCAGGCCAAAATGCGCGCGCTTGTCGCTGGAGGAGAGATAGCTGCTCGCCGTGGTGACGGTGGCGAATTGTTGTCCTTTGGCCGTTACGACTTTTATTTCCGCGCCGATGGCGTCGCGATTGCTTTTGTGGCCTACCAATTTTAGCGTTAGCCAATGGTTCGCTGTCTGGGTTTCGTTGTGCAGGATATGCACGGGACCATCGTTCGTGGTGACGACTGCATCGAGGCGACCGTCGTTGTCGATGTCTCCGATGGCGAGTCCGCGTCCGACCCAGGATTCGTGAAAAATGTTGCCGGAATCCGGCGACACATCGACAAATCCGTGGCCGGTGTTCTGCACTAACAGCATTGGTTCGCGATAATGCAGGTTCGGATAATTCAGTTCGATGGTGTCAAGATCGTGCCCTTGTGCGATCAGCAGGTCTTTCCACCCGTCGTTGTCATAGTCGATGAAGCGGACGCCCCAGCCGGAATGCGGGCGCGTTATGCGGCCGAGGCCCGAATCGTAGCTGGCGTAGCCGAAAGTTCCGTCGCCGTTATTTTTGTACAGCGCATACATCTGGTTTGCGAGGTCGGTGATCACCAGGTCGGGCAAACCGTCATTGTTGTAGTCCGCGAAATCTACTCCCATGCCGGCAAAGGTGCGGCCATCGGCATCGGCGGCGATGCCGGAAGCGAGTCCGACTTCTTCGAACATGCCGTTGCCTTTGTTGCGGTAGAGAAACTCGAACATGGAATCGTTGGCGATGAAGAGATCGATACGGCCATCGCGGTCGTAGTCTGCGAGCGCCAGGCCCAGTCCCTTGCCGGGTTTGGAGATGCCGATTTTCTGTGAAACCTCAGTGAAATGGCCGTTCCCGTCATTGTGATACACCAGCGGTGAAACGGGCTGGAAGTAATCGGGATGGCAGTAGGCGCGAAAGCTGTCGCGATGTTCTCCGCACCAGATGTCATCGAAATCCCACTGCACATAGCGGAGGACCACAAGGTCCAGCAGGCCGTCATTATCGAGATCCACCCAGGCGGCGCTGGTGGACCAACCGCTGCCGCCGACTCCTGCTTTCTCGGTGACGTCGGTGAAGGTGCCGTCTCCGTTATTGTGGTAGAGCTTGTTGCCGCCGTAGGCCGTCACATATAAATCTTCGAAACCGTCGTTATCGTAGTCGCCGACCGCCACGCCCATGCCGTAGCCTGCACCCTGCAAGCCAGCCTTCTCCGTAACATCCTCGAATGTGCCGTCGGGCTTCTGGTGGTAGAGGCGGTTCCAGTAATTCGGTCCAGTCTTCTGGGGGACGGTCCCCTTGGGTGTGGGATCGGTGATCGGAGCGCCATTGACCAGGAAAATGTCGAGCCTGCCATCGTTGTCGTAATCGAACAGGGCGACGCCCGCTCCCATGGTCTCGAGCAGGTAGTGTTTGGGAGTGTGAGAGGAAACGTATTGGAAGTTCACTCCCAGGGCCGAGGTGACGTCGGTGAACTTCGCGGGCGTTCTGGGCTGGTCTTTAGTCTGAGCCTGAGCCTGAGCTTTAGTTTGGGTCCTGACTTGGTCGTTAGCTTGGTCTTTGGGCAGCTCGGGGGGATTGGGCGATGGCTGCGCAAAAATCGCCCGCGTCAGAATAACCGCCACGGCGAAACTGAGTACGCGACGCATGCTCGCGGCATTCTATATCGCCTCGCGCCTGGGGACCTCGGGGGATACGAGTAGCCGGAGAAGACAACGGGGGAATACGAAAATAGTCTGCAAGAACGGGGCCTAACCCCGATCCAGATGCGGGTCCTGTTAGACGGTATTCCTGAGGAATTTGTATTTCGAGGCAGCTTTTCTGTTGGATAATGGCATCTTCATAACCGGGGCGTATTTCGGCCAATCCATAAAATCTGTTGCGAGAGCAATCGAGCATGTCTTCGTCTCCTGCCGAAACGACAATGGAACCTCCGTCTCCTCCAGCGATTGAGAGGCCGCCGGAAGATCCGGTCCCCAATCGGCCATGGTTCAAGAGACCGCTGCACGGTGTGGTCGCCGCGGCTGTGATTGCGCTAGTCATCATTGCGCTAATCATCGGGACGCTTGTGCTGGCCGGCATGAGGGCGAGGAAAAAGCAGTCGAGCGGAAGCGGCGCGCAATCCTCGAGTCTGCACATAGATTCCAACCGAACTTTGCGTCTTAAGGGCACAACCGAGGCCGTCGAATCTCGCGCTATTCTAGCGCCGCTTCTGGCGGGGCAGTCCGTGGGGACGCTCACGATTACAAAGATTTCGCAGGTTGGAACCCGCGTGAAACGCGGAGATCTGCTGGTGGAGTTCGACCGCCAGGCGCAGCTGCGCGATTACATCGACAAGCAGGCGGACTACGGAAAACTTGTCGACCAGGTGCTGGAAGAGCAAGCCAAAGAGAGTGCCGCCCGCGCCAAAGATGAGACGGAGATGAAGCAGGCGGAAGATAATTTGAGCAAAACTGAACTCGAAATGCAGAAGGTCGAGATTGTTTCGCGCATCGACGCCGAAAAAGCGCAGGAGGATCTGGACGAAGCGAAGGCCACGCTGCAACAACTGCGCGAAACCTTCGATCTGAAACGGAAAGCGGCTCTCGCGGCGATTCGCATTCTGGAAATTCAGCGCGATCGCACGCGCGAAACCATGCTACACGCGCAGGCAAATTCCGAACTGATGCAGATCCACTCGCCGATCGATGGCGTGGTGGTTTTGAACACGATCTGGAAGCAGGGCAAGATGGGAGAAGTGCAGGAAGGCGACCAGGTGCGGCCCGGCGTGCCTTTCATGCAGGTGGTCGATCCTTCCAGAATGCAGGTACAGGTGCCGGTCAATCAGGAGGACTTTCTGAGTCTGCGTGTCGGTCAGACTGCGCGAGTGCATCTCGATGCCTATCCGCAACTGGTGTTTCCGGGCAAGCTGGAGGAGATGGCTCCCATTGGAAGAAACGGCGACTTCTCTTCGAAGATTCGTACTTTCGCCGTGGTTTTCTCGATTGAAGGCAGCGACACCAGGATGATGCCCGACCTTTCTGCCGCGGTCGACGTGGACGTTGCCGGGGCCGGCGGCGCGGCGGGTGGTTCGCAATAAAGGTGGAAACGACGATCTTCGGAACGACAATCTTCGGAAAAACGATCGCCCGAATGAAGCAGCTATGGATTCGGCGCAAGGTGATGGTGGTCGCCGCTGTTCTGCTGGTGGGCAGCGGTGTGGTCTTCGGCGCGGCTCGATATTCCAATCGGTCGCCGGAGGTTCCCACGCTCGACGTGAAGCGCGGGGAGTTCATCGACTCCATTCAGTTTCGCGGCGAAGTGAAAGCGATGAAGTCGGTGACGATTTCCGCGCCGGCCGAAGCGGGCGATCTGCAGATCATCAAGATCGCGACTGACGGTACGCAGGTGAAGCAGGGTGACGTGGTGGTGGAGTTCGATAAAACAAAAACCGAGCAGGATCTGGCGCAACGCAGGTCGACTATGAAATCGGCACAGGCGGAAATCGACCAGGCCAAGGCGCAGGCGCGTCTTACGGAAGAAGCCGATGTAACCGCGGTGAAGAAAGCGCGCTTCGACGTGGAGACTGCGAAGCTCGATGCCAGCAAACAGGAGATTGTCTCGAAAATCGAAGGCGCAGAGGCGAACTTGAAGACAGCCGACGCCGAACAAAAACTGCACGAGGTGGAAGAGAAGCTGACGGCCGATCGCGCGGTGAATAAGGCGACGATTGAAAGCAAGGTGGAAGCCAGCAAGAAAGCAGACTATGACGTGAAGCGCGCGGAGAGCGCCCTGACCAAGATGAAGTTGCTGGCGCCGGCGGCCGGAATGATTAGTCTGATCTCGACGTGGCGTCCCGGAGGTGAGGCCGCGTTTAAGCCTGGAGACCGGGCGTGGCCGGGCGCGCCCATGGCGGAGTTGCCAGACGTTTCCACGCTGCGCGTCTCGGCGCGGGCGGACGAAACCGAACGCGGACGTTTGGCGCTGAATGAGACGGTGAGTGCGCAACTGGACGCGATTCCCGACCGGCAATTCACGGGCAAGATCGAACAGATCAGCACCATCGCCACCATCGACTTCTCGGCCGGGTGGCCGATCCCGAGAAACTTCAATCTGGTGATCGGGCTGGATCAGGCCGACGCGCGCCTGAAGCCCGGGATGACGGCGCAGCTTACGGTGGTGGTGGACCGGGTTCCGGATGCGCTCACCATTCCGGTGGAGGCTTCGTTTCAGAAATCAGGACAGACCGTGGCTTACGTGTGGCAAGGTTCGAAATTTCAGGAGCGCGTGATCGAGGTGGGACGAAGAAGCCGCGACCGCATCCTGGTTGCGAAGGGCCTGAGCGCGGGCGACCGCGTGGCTCTCAAAGATCCCACAGTGAAGGAGTGATTTCACGCAGATGAAACGCCGCCGCGTCATCCTATGGGGAGTGTTGGCCGCGATTCTTGTGGGCGCTGTCGCTGTGGTGGCGGCGGCGCGGCGATCGAGCGTTCCTGCAAGCGATGGCGAGATTCCGGTTGGTCAGGTAAAACGCGGAGACATGGAGCTGAAGGTTGTGGTCACGGGCGAACTGCGCGCGAACCACACGATCATGCTGACTGCGCCTCCGGTGGGCGGCGGCGCTCTGCAAATCACGCGGCTCTCGCATACCGGCGTGCCAGTGAAGAAAGGCGACATTGTCATTGAGTTCGATCCCAGCGAGCAGCGCTACAAGCTCGATCAGAACCGCTCGGAGTTGCTGCAGGCGGATCAGGAAATCACCAAGGCCAAGGCTGATGCCGCGGTGCTGGCGGCGCAGGACAAAGTCGCGCTGCTGAAGGCTCGCTACGACGTGCGGCGTGCGGAGCTGGATGTCCAGAAAAACGAACTGGTGAGCGCGATCGATGGCAAGAAAAATCAACTCGCCCTGGAGCAGGCGCAGCGGGTGCTGGCGGAGTTGGAACAGGACATCCAGTCGCATACCGCATCTGGCGAGGCCACGATCTACCTCGCTCAGGAGAAGCGGAACAAAGCGAAGTTGGCGATGGACCAGGCGCAGGAGAACATCGACAAGATGCGCGTGCCCGCGGCGATCGATGGGCTGGTTTCGATTGAGAAGAATCGTGACGCGAGTGGCGGATTCTTTTTTGACGGCATGACTCTGCCCGACTACCGCGAAGGCGACCAGGTTGAGGCGGGCAGCTCCATTGCGCAGGTGATCGATTCCGCGCGAGGTGGAGATCGTCTGCAAAATCAACGAACACGACCGCAGCAATATCAAGGCCGGACAACCGGCGGAAATTGAGTTTGACGCTTTGCCCGGGCAGATTTTCCACGGAACCGTCAAAACCGTGGGCGGCATGTCGATGAAGCAATTCTGGGAGCAGGATACGGGAGGGAAATTCGACGTCACGATTCAACTTCCGAATTCCGACCCTCGTCTGCGACCCGGTCTCACCGCTCAAGTCGTCATTCGTGGAGAAGACAAAAAGAACGCGCTCTACATTCCGCGGCAAGCGCTGTTTCTGAAAGATGGCAAGCGCGTTGTCTACGTGAGGAGCGGCAACGGATTCGAGCCGCACGAAGTCAAGATTCAGAACGAAAGCGAGAGCCGCGCCGCGATCGAAGGGTTGAATGCGGGAAGTGAAGTCGCGCTGGTCGATCCGACCGCGCCACGAAAAGCGAGCAGTTCGAGCGCGCCTTCGGGCATTGGCGGAGGGACACCCTGATGGCGACCGTTGCATCACCCCGTCCGGCGCGTGTGCTCCACGGCTACCAGCAATGGCTTCCGGACGTGCGCCTGGGGCTGCAGAACCTGCTGCTGCATCGACTGCGCTCGCTGCTGACCATGCTCGGCATGATTTTCGGCGTGGCGGCGGTCGTCTCCATGCTATCGATCGGCGCGGGTGCGCGGCAGAAAGTGATGGCGCTGATCGAGCAAATGGGAGTCCGCAACCTCATCGTCGAAGCGAAGGAGACCACGGAGTGGCAGGCTCATTCCAAGATTCGCAAGATTTCTCCCGGACTTACGTTCCAGGACTACCGCGTGATTCGCGACGACGTGAAAGACATTGAGGCTTCGACTCCGCGTAAGCGGATGACGCCTTCGAAGACTATTCCGAAGGCTCAAGAAGATGTGCCGGCCGTCTATGGCGTGAACCTGAGTTACGTTACGATTGGCGGCCTCCAGTTGATCGAGGGCAGGTTTTTTGATCAGGAGGAAGAGAAGCGTGGCGCCGCGGTCTGCGTGCTCGGCGCGGCGGCGAGGTCGAGCCTGTTCGGAGCCGCCGACCCGATCGATCAGTACGTGAAGGTGAACGAACAATGGTTTCGCGTGATCGGAGTGGCGAGTCCTCAACTCAGTTCGCGGACGGAAGTGGCGGGAATTCCCACGCAGGATCTCAACAACATCATTTATGTTCCTCTGAACGCGGCGATTCTTCGTCTGGAAGACAGCTACAGCGACGTCCGCGACGAGATTGATGGAATCTATCTCAACCTGAAGGAAGGCGCGGACATGCCCGCGGCGGCGCAGGTCGTAAGGGCAATTCTCGATTCCTCTCACCACGCCGCGGGAGACTTCAGCGTGATTGTGCCTGCCGAGCTGCTGGCCGAACAAAGACGCACCGAACGCCTTTTCAGCATCGTGATGGTTGCGATCGCTTCCATCTCGCTGCTGGTCGGTGGTATTGGAATCATGAACATCATGCTGGCCAGCATTCTGGAACGAACCCGGGAGATCGGTGTGCGCCGCGCGGTGGGGGCTCGGCAGTCCGATATTGTGCGGCAGTTCGTGGTTGAGGCCATGATGATTTCGTTTGTCGGCGGGAGCCTCGGCATCGTCTTTGGCTTCGTGATGTCGCGCCTGATTGCGCTGCTCGCCGGATGGTCGACCATCGTGACTGTGAGTTCCATCCTTTTAGCATTTGTAGTTTCCATCACTGTGGGCCTGGTGTTCGGGATTTATCCCGCGGTGAAGGCCGCGCGCCTGGATCCGGTGGAAGCCATTCGTTACGAGTGAACCGCAATATCCTGAGCCAACTATTCTGCGGCGTATATGTTTCAGCAGTTCCGGAGGAAGAAGAAATGAAGCTTCGTTTCATTCTGTACCCTCGGCTGTGCTCTCTGCTGTGCCCGATTCTGCTGTGCGCCATTCTGTGCCTGTCGGCGAGCGTCCTTACCGCGCAAACCATTCGCGAACGGGAAACATTTCGCGGGCTGACGAATCCGCAGGCAGTCACGGACACGCTTCCGGGCCCGAAATATATGCAGGAGCACGTGGTCGACGGCAAGTTGCGCCTCACGCTGCAGGACGCCGTGGTTCTGACGCTGGCCAACAACAGCAACGTCAGGCTGCAGGAGTTGAACATTGAGAATTCCAAATATTCTCTGCTGGGTGCGCATTCGCCGTTTGACCCTTACGTGCAAGGCAGCTTCAGCTCGCAGGGGCAGCTCTCGCAGGCGTATACGCAGCTCACCGGGGCCCAGCCGCTGGGAACGTTGAGCAGCTTGAACCAGGTCACGCAACTCAACTACAACCAGACATTCGAGACCGGAACTAACATTCAGGTCAATTTCAACGCGACCAAGTACTCGTCCAACAGCGTTTACAATTTCTTCAATCCTTCCCTTTCCTCCTACCTCGGTTTTCAGTTCACGCAGCCCTTGTTGCGCAACCGCTGGTTGTTCGCCAATCGCGCACCTCTGGTAATCGCGCGCCGCAACGTGCGAGCGTCCCGCGCCACATTTGAGGCTCAGGTCAGCGTCACCATTCAGCAAGTTGTCGGGCAGTATTGGAATGTGGTGCAGGCCCGCGGCAACCTGGAGGTGGCACAGAAATCACTCGATGCGGCCGAGGCCACGTACAAGCATGACAGGCGCGCGCTGGAACTGGGCGCGCTGCCGCCGCTCGATATTTATCGCTCGGAGTCGCAAGTGGCGGGCCGGCGTGTGCAGGTCATCCAGAGCGAGTACGCTCTGCGGCAAGCCGAAGACGCTTTTCGGCAAACAGTGGGCGCGGATATTGATCCTTTCTTTCGCGCGCTCGATCTCGATCTGACGGAGCCGCCGGAACCCGAAGGGGAACTGCGCAGCATCGATGCGGCGGCAGCCTTGCAACAGGCGATGGGAAAGCGCCCGGAACTGGAAGCCGCGCGCCAATCGTTGGCCAATGATGACACCAGCATTCGTCTCGCTCACAACAATTTATTGCCAGATTTGCGCGTGAACGGAAGCTACTCCGGAAACGGACTGAACAATCTTGCTGCTGCCCAGGGGGTTGCCGCGGGAGGATTCGGCGACTCCCTGAACCAGTTGTTCAGCTTCGGATATCCCACGTACGGCTTCGGTCTCACCCTGAACCTTCCGGTCAAGAATCGGAGCGGGCAAGCAGCTCTCGGCAGCGCTTTGGTTTCGCGCAGCAGAGACCTCTACACCGAAAGACAAATTCGCGAGCAGATCACATACGACGTCAGTAATGCGGTCCATCAACTCGAGGAAGCGAAAATCAACATTGCGGCCAGCAAGGAATCCGTGGACCTGGCGCGCAAGACCATGGCCGCCGAGCAGCGCAAGTACGAACTGGGCACGGGGCAAATTTTCCTGGTGCTCGAAGCGCAAACCGAACTGGCGTCAGCGGAGCAAGGTCTCTTGCAAGCCGAAGTCAGCTATCGGCTGGCGGTGGCGGCAGTCGATTACGCCACCGGCAATTTGCTGGATCCCTACGGCGTGCAGATCGCGGAACTCACCCGGTAGGTTTTTGTGAGCACTTGTTATTGCGTGATCGTTGCTGCGCAATTCTTATTGCCCGATGCGGCCTCGCAACACCGTGATGGAAGCTTTCGGAATCTGGTATAGCGCCTCTGCGCCGCCGGCGACGCTCGACCTAGATGGTGGCCCGTCAGGGTCGGCGTGGCCCCCGGTTCCTTCGCGATGCCATTGATATTCCGCGGATCCGAAAGTGATGCGATCCACCTGACCCGAGAAATACTGGTCCCGCTTCGTCTCCGCATCTGCAAAAGATAATTTCACCGCGTGATCGTTGAATTGATCCCTGTTGACCAGCATGACCGACCACTGCCCATCCGGCCGTTCCACTGCATAAGCCGTGACCAGCACGGTTCCGGCCGCGTCGGTGACGTCGCTCGAAGCTTTGAAAAGGCGGTGAGGCGCGTCGACGGGCTGCACCCACTCCTTGGTGATGACCTGCGCCGCCAGGTATTGCGGCGGATAGCCCAACACGTGGTAGTTCTCGTCGATCCACAAAAAGCTTCCAAAGCCTCCAAATTGGCGCGGCGATGGCATGTAGTGAAAATAATAAGTTGCACCTGCACCTTCACTCATCATCGATCCGACATAGTCGGCCAGCCACAGACCGCTCTTCACGCTGGATGGTCCCGCGCCGCCGCCGATATTTCCCTCCGTCATGAAAAACGGAATGTTCGAAGGCAAGCCGTTATCTTTCCAGACTTGAACAATGTGGCTGACGTACCCCGGTTCCGGATACAGATCGGCCCATGAATACGTTGGCCTGTCTTGATAGGGATAATGCTCGAATGAAAAGAACGTGAAATCGTTCAGGCGGCCGTGAGCTTTCAGGTAATCCACAAAACGTCCTAGCCATGAAACTTTTCCCGCAGCGTCCGGCCACACTTCAACGTCGCCGAACGTTCCCTCAAACGGAGGCCCGCCCAGCTTGGCTTCCGGGACGAGCTTGTGAATGGCCGATGCGAACTGGAGATAAAGCGCGCCGTAGTCCTCGGGCAGCATGTGCTGACCGTCCGCTTCCTCGCCCATCTCGATCCAGGAAATTGGATAGTGACGGTTATAAAGATAAGCAATCTCGTTGGCCGCATCTTCCGGAGTGGAATACAACATAGCAATCGGAACCATCGTGGGCAGGCCGCGCGTAACGCCGCTTTTAAAGAAGAAATCAAACCCAACCTGGTCGCCCCGGGATTCGTCGATATCGGTGGCCGCATGCCACGGGTCCACGGACGAAGGCCAGGTTACGGTCTGATCGCGGCTGGGAAAATGCGTGACGTAGTCGTTGAACTCTCCTTTGGCCGAGAGCGCTCCCACATAAAGTTCGTTGATGGCATATCCTACGCAATTCCGCGGATCGGCGGAGCCGTGACTGTCGCAGGTGTTAGACGATTCCGTCATCCAGATGCGGATGTAGCGTACCGGAATCATCCACGAAACCAGCTTCAGAGTGACCGTGCCGCCCTTCCCCTCCGTGACCGTGCCTAACGGAAACGTTTGCCACGTGCCTTTGGTAGTCCCGTCGTAGAAAGGCTCGAGCTCGCCTGTCCAAAACTGCACGGAGTAACGCCGCGCATAAGGGTCGGCCCACGCGATGCGGATCGCGTTCACATCCACCTTGTTGCCCAAATCGATCATCACCCATTGCGGATGCAGCGAGTCGTCCTCGCCGGTGAACGCACGCGTCAGATAGGGATTGCTCTTCCAATATGACCCCGGATCGCCGTCAGTCAGGCGCGACCAACCATTGCCATCACCTCGACTGAAGCCGCGATGCGGAAGCGGAGCAGCCCACGAATGCCGGATTTCACCCGCTGGCTCGGCATTACCCACAAAGTAACCTTCCTGTTGCTTCGCGTTGCTCCACGCGCCATTCGGATTCCAGTGCCACGCCTCCACCATGAGTTCGGTATTCTGCCGGTAGGTCACCGTTTGCCAGCCGGCGTTAAGAATTTCCTTCAGCAGCGGATCGGTAAGCAAGTGTTCAGGAGTGCCGGTCTTCAGCCGGTCGATCGCGGCGCCCAGAGAGCGAACCGGACTAAACGTATTGGCCACGTGCGACGGCGTCGAATCGACCACCACCTTCTGCGCGACCGCCATGTTCGCGCTCCAGACAAGACAACCCAGAAATGCTGCCAGCACTCGAGTCCTGCGGCTTGTTCTCACGATCTCTCCCTTTCCTCGCTCGATATTCTCGAATCGTCACACGACCTCACATCCATACAGAATTCTGCGAAATGAGTCAATCCGTTTTGACATCAGATTTCAGACTCCAGATTTGAAATAACCCCACGACCTCCCCGGAGTTCAAGATGGATTTCAAGCGACCTTCGACCGTGCTCCGCAGCTTCTCCGACGCAAAGTTATTTCCCGCTTAGGAGCCAAACTCCGCGCCAACTAAGTCATCCGCTCTGCTAAGATAGTCGTCCGAGGGGGTAATACATGCCAAATCTGTCACACATAGTGGATCAGTTACAAAACCAACGCAAGCAGATTCAAAGTGAACTTGGTCGCTTAGATGCAGCGATCAGTGCGCTGCGCGGATTGAATACCAACAACGGCGCAAGCACGGCCGCGGTCGCTTCTCCCCGACCACGACGTACCTTGTCAGCCGCCGGCCGTAGGGCGATTAGTCTCGCGCAGAAAGCGCGCTGGGCGAATCGAACTGCAACCAAGCCCAAGCGCATTATGTCCGCGGCATCTCGCCGGAAGATCGCGGTTGCCCAGAAGGCGCGCTGGGCCGCATGGAAGGCGAAGCAGAAGAAAGCGGCCTAAGCCAGCCATAAGCTGCAGCGCTATTACACACCAGCCCGCCCGGCATATGAACCGGTGCGGGCTTCGGTTTTTCCGCCGCCAATCCTTCTGTCAATTCCCGCTGTTAATTCTTAGGATTCGCCTCGAGCGTCAACACCTGGAAGGGCTCTAGATGGAACTTATAGGGCACCTTCGCGGAGATCGTGATCGAGCGCGTCTCCCGATCTTCCCGCCAGGGACTACGGGCTTCGTAAGTCTCGGGTGCGCCTGGCGGCAACTCGAACGCGCTGTTCACATCCACGGCAAAGTCCTGCGGCTTGTCGCTGGGATTTCGCAACACCAGTATCCCCTTCCGATACGACCACGCCGCCCATCCGTATACCTCCAGCAGCGCCGGGTCGCCGCCTACCCAATGTGTATCTACCAGGGTGTCTGCGTTTGCACGAGACCACTTCGCAGCCTCTGCCAGAATGTCCCAGTCTTTCTCTGTCAGCAGCGAGTGAGTAATGTACATCTCCTGCAACTGCGTTCCTGTGCCGAAATAGTCGTGGACTTCATCGGCGAAATCGCCGCTAGGGTCTGTGTCTAAGTGGTTGGCATGTTGCGCGTAAATCAGGCCATGCAGCATAAGAGAGTTGAGCGGAAACAACGGGCCCGCCATTACGATTCCGGAATAGGTGTCCGCATCGCGATAGGTAATCCACCGCTGCCGCCACGAACCCACGCCTAGAAAACTGTGGTCTTCGCCGCCGCGCCAGATGGAATCTGCATACTGCAGCCAGAATGGCGAGGGATAGGTCCCCGTTGTCAGGTTGACATAAATATCGGGCTTCACGGTTCGCCATTCGTGAATCAAGCTGATCGCAGCCTGGAAGTCGCTGTCAAACGCGGCACCAGGAAAGGCCGTGTCGACGTTTCCAGTTCCATCGATCTTGAACTGATTGATAGCAAATTTCCGTATGAAGTCCAGAGTAGTTTCACGGAACAGAGCGTAATATTTAGGCCCGGAAAGCGCGAAGCCGCCTTCATTGGTTTCAAAGCCTTGTTGCTTGCCGTACTTCAACCGCTCAGCCTTCGCGTCTCCGTATCCGCCCCAGGGCGAAAACCAGATTCCGGGGGCAGCGCCAGCTTTTGTAGCTGCTTCTTTCACCGGAGTGAAGCCATTGGGAAAGCCGGAATGAAAATGCCACAAATGTTTTTCGTCGTCCCACCCGTCGTCAAACATAAAAGAGTCCATCTTTACGCCGCGCTTTTCCACTAGCTTGTCGCCAAAAGCACGAATCGCACCCACCGCATCGGCCTCGTTGTATTTCGAGTCATAGCCAATGTCATACCAGGAGTTGTAATGCAGAAACGTTCTATACGGATGTGCGCGCTCACGTTCGAGGTAGGCCAGGAACCCGCGGCGCAGTTGTCCGGGAAGAGTAATTCCGACCACGGAGGAATAAGTAACGGTTTGCCCGGTTCGCAGCGGCAACTCGCGCCAGATTTGCGCGATCGCGCGATCCCCCGAAGCTTTGCTTTCAGAGAGTGGGTGCTCAAATCCAAAAAAAAGGTTTCCAGCGACAATAGGAGATCCCTTGACCGCACCGTCCACGCGAACGCCGGGAACGGTCACGTCAACGAGTCGAACACTGCTGATAGGCAGCTCTTTGTCGATCGCATTGAGCGTTACTTCCTGGCGCACATACGAAGAACCATCGCGCAGAACAGCGCGCCACGTAACCTGCAATCGGTTGCCGGGATCGCTCAGCCCGACCTCAATCTGCCATCCGCCGAGCCTCGCAGCGAGCTGAGACGCGTTTGGATCGGCTTCGAGCTTTTCCACGCGGGGCGCGGAGGTCACGTGCATCTCCGATGACTTCAGAACCGTGCCATCCCGTAAACTGATGACGAACGTATTCGCGGCCAGCGAGATGGTCCGATTCGTCAAACGGTCCGTCAGTGTATTTGCAACCAGGCCATCCTGTTGGAATCGCCATTCTGCCTCGATGGCGCTGTTCGAGAGACGAAGCTTATCGCCCTGAATTGCGGCTGAAGCAGCCGTCCCTTCCGCGACTGCAGCGGCTTTCGGCGGAAGAGCGTGCGTTGAAGAGTACGCAGCCAAGCCAGATAGCTGGCTGACGCAAAGGAACCCTGTACATATCAGGTTTAAACGTCGGTGGGCCTTGATACCTTGAGTCCTCGGTTCCATTATGATTTCACTGGTCGTTGACGCGAAGGCCCAGACATGGTGGCTCGGCCTTCGGGTCGCCTCATCTTACGGAGGCGGCATCCACCGCGTCAACGAATCACATTGGGGGCACGTCTGAACTGCAATTCGTGGAGAAACTGCTGAATGGATCCTCTTTGGCGGCCGACAAGCAGTGATGACGAGGAACGGTTGAGCGAGTTCCTCATTCGAATGTTCTCGGCCAACACCGGTCTCGTAAGCTCCTCGATGTTGCGGTGGAAGTACTGGACTCCGCGGGACGACTGGCCCGAGCCGCGCTCGTTCTGCATGGAACGGGATGGTTGCATCATCGCTCACGTCGGGCTTTGGCCGGTCACGGTACAGACCGGCAGTGGCCCTGGCACCAGCACCAGCACAAAGAACGACCGTGGAGTTCACGCCATGGATTGGGCCGCCGACCCGCACGCACGCGGAGCGGGCTGGTCTTCGATTAAGAACCTGACCAAAACTTTCGACTTCGTTTATGGGATTGGTGGCGAGGAAATAACGCGAGCCATTCTTCCGAAGTTGGGCTTCCGCACGGTTGCGGAGGCTCTGACCTGGGCACGTCCGATTCGTCCATGGCGACAACTGCTCAGGCACCAGAGTAGAGATTGGCGCTTGCCGCCGCGGTTTGCGCGCAATTTATGGTGGTCCAGGATTCCTCTAAGACAGGTGCCCGAGGGGTGGACCGCCGTTGCGGCCACCGCGGAAGGCTTTGCTATCCCGGCTGGCGAGCGCGACGAATCTTTTTTTCGCTATCTTCAGCAATGCCCGGTGGCTACTTGTCTGACATTTAACATTGTCAACGACGGTCGAGTCGTTGGTTTCTTTGCGCTGTCAGTTGTGCGCGAGCAAGCCCGGCTCGCCGGAGTGTGGCTGGAAAGCCCGTCGCCGGAAGTCTGGCGTATCGCATTCCAACTCGCAAACGATGCCGCTCTGGAACATACCCGCGCTTCGGAACTCGTGGCCAGGTGCTCGACCGAGGCCAGCGTCATCGGCGCACGACAAGCGGGTATGCGCCTGGTTAAGCGGACACCGGTAGTTTTCTTTCGCAGGGACGGTTCGGAAGTCTTACCACCCCTGCAGTTCCAGATGTGCGACAGCGACGATCTTTTCATCGCAGGCCCTAAGTTCGTAACTTAGCAACCCGGCGGTGCACTTCGACGCAAGCGGCCGATAAAGTTGGCGCTTAAGTTTGCAGCCACCTACATAATTTTTCGTGCGAAGCTCAACTTACCCCGCGTCACCACCGTGCCCTCCACGCTGGCAACACCTTCGACCAGCGCCGCCTGCTCCGTCATTTTAAGAATATTCACTTCGATAATCAGCGTGTGCCCCGGCAACACTGGCACCAGAAACTTCATATCATTCACGATTGCCAGCACCAGGAATTCTCGAGGATCAACCTTATCCCCAGCGGTCTGGCTGAACAAAATCGACGCACTCTGCCCAATCGCTTCAATAATAAAAGTTCCAGGCATGATGGCGAACTCCGGGAAATGTCCCAGGAATTGAATCTCATTCCCCGTGACGTTCTTCAGCGTTCTGATGCGCTTCCCCGGCTCCAGCTCCAAAACCCGATCCACCATAATCAGCGGGAATCGCTGCTTTAAACGCGCTTTCACTTCTTCAAAGTTCATCGTCATAAAGTTGTCGTTTCGAAATTACGTTTCGAAGATTACGCTTGAATATTCACACGCACTCCCCGTGAACTCGCTCAGCGCCGCCGCAGGATCATGCCCAAAGCCCGTGGAAGAAAACGACTGCCAGGAACGGGGATGCCGGCGTCACAAATCAACCGGGTCACGCGAAGTCCAGCGTCCTCGGCCATCTTCACGAGCTCACTCTCATGATGAAATTCGTAAGTATGATCGCGCTGGGCGGACTCGAGCGCTGTGCTGAAAAAGACCAGACCGTCGTCCGCGAGATGATGCGCCAGCAATGCGAACAAAGGACGCGGGTCCTCCAAATGCTCCGCCAGCATCGCGGCAATAATTCCCTGATAAGTCCCGCGACGCTCAGTCAGATTCAATTTCAGCGCGTCCTTGACCTCGAAGCTTACTCGGTCACTATGTCCAGAAACTTTCAATAACCGATTTGCCACAGCCGTCGCCGGCGGACTGATGTCGTAGCCGTTGACGCGTATGTCGGCCCTGGTCTCAGCCGCCAGCAGGCCCATCACGCCATGACCGCATGCCAACTCCAGGAGGTTCGCGCCCGCCGGCAGCGGCTTCAGAAAATCATCGCGATACATTGCGATGTGGCCGACCATGGAAGGCCAGAATGGATAGATCAAAATCGCGGCCCACATGTACGGGATCATGTAGCCTTCGTCTTCGTACACTTCCGAGATAAGCTCCGGCATTTTTTCCGGCGTGTACCGCCCGACCTTCTCATAGAGTTGTTGCGACTTCCCCACGCCCAGACAATACCGGGCGTAGCCCTTCGCCGCATCGTCAAAGGCGCGCTCGCCATATGCCGCTTCGGCCCAGCGGGCGAGCGGGTCCAGGAGCCAGGAACAGAGCGCCTCATTCGCCTCAAACGTGGCGCGAGCCGAGGGACCAAACATCTTCGCATTTGTCTCCAGGCTTCTAAGAAATGTTTTGCCGTCCCGCATAACGTGAGTCTTTCTCTCTTCTTTCTTCTCGCGTGCCTTCAGTCCGTGAAGCGAACATCGCCAACACGGCGAACCATCCGAACCATGGGCCGAACCAGATCAACACCGTCCCATGGAGAAGAAAACACATGCATGCGTCCAAGTTTAACAATCCGGTCGACACCTTTTTTTCCGGCCACGTCGGAGATTTCTTTCTCTTTCGCCGGATCGGCCACGCCCAAACCAAGCGTCTGCACATTTCCGTCAAACCTGGAAATCGGTTCGAGCAAATTGTCCACCTCCAGAACCGTCAAGGTTCTTCCTTGAGTGGGCTGAGGAATGTCCGCACCTGCGCCAAACAGCAGCGTCCAATCTGGACTCTCCGGAAAAACCGCCTGATGCGAAGTGTCCGTCAGCAACCAGGACGCGCGTGCCTGGCAGATCGCGGAGGTCAGCGCCCCGGGAATGGTTTGCCGCGGATGCGCCTGGTTTTCCGTTTCAAACGCGCGCCGCAGAGCCGACAGAAATTGAGCAGCGGAATGCCCCGCCCCTTTTTCCAGAAACAATACCTGCGGCGAAGAACATGCCTGCTGCTCAAACTGCCAGACATCTCGCGCAATGCGCCGGCACCAGGACTCTTGTTCGTCCGCGTTGCTCCATGCCTCCACATCCATCGCCACCACGGAAATCCTGGGCCCGAACACGGCCACTTTCGCCCAATGCGGAAACGGCAATCCGCGAATCTGCAGAACCGCTTCCCGGCCTCCCCAAATCATCGCCCCGTCGACAACTCGAGCCATGGCTTCCTGCAAATCCTGCCGTTCGTGCGCGAACGCCGCCATAAATATGCGTCGCGTCAGCAATTCCTCTCGATCGCTTTCCACCAACTTCGCCGTCAACCGCCGAGTCAACTCGACAAGCCCGCCAGGTATGCGTACCAACGCAGCATTGCCACCAAGAAGCGCGCAAGTCATCGACAGAATGGGTTGGATTTCCACGTTGCCCGCCGGCCAGTGACCCACTACGCCTAACGGGAAACTTTTGTACTCGGCAAAACCCTGTTCATTCCAGCCACCATCCAGACCGCCGGGTCCGAACTCGCGCTCGATCATCGGCTCCAAAGAGCCGCGCCTGAGCCATATTCGAAGAAAAACAATCCCGGGGATATCGTCCAGTTCGCGGTCGTCCAGGGCTTTTCCCCAGGAATCAAGAACAGCGATCACATCGTTCGGCGAAAGATCCGCGCCACAAACAGCTTGACGCAGCTGCGCTGCAGCAGCGGATATCTCGTCGGGCGAATTGACCTTATGAACGAGCTCAGTCATGGAAGCAGTCGTCATTCAACTCATCGTGATTCAATTTCATCACGATCGTTTGCTCTCAATATTTCCGCACCCTCTGACTTCCGCCTCGGGTATCCTGCCCGCAAACCGAAAGCTGATGCCGCGTCTCTCACACGGGCAACCATCATAAGCAATTACTTGGGCCATATCGTCGGTAAGCAGCAGGTTGCCTGGAAAGCTAGTCGGCAGAGCGTTACAGACCTGAACAATCCCGTACTCTCCGGCAGCAACCGGTTCGAGCGTTAGAGGATTCCGTACGATCACGTCGCCGAACGCGGGCGCATGTTTGTTTCCCTCGCAGCAATCGGGATAAATAACTCCCACCGCCTCAACCATGCCATAGAAATCAACAACACGGTCCTGCGAACAACCAAACACCTGCGCCAGCTGCTCGTTGAATCTCGATTTCTCCACCGCCTGATCCTGCAACCGTTTCCAACCACCGCTATGCAGTATCCGAGCTCCTGGCAGGTTGAGGCAGACTTTTTCCGCAAGCAGAGGCGTAACCAACTCAGTCCACAAAATAAACGTAAACCCGTAGACCAGTACTTCAGCATTCTGACGATCTTTGTTACCGTTTTCAGCAAACTCTCTCAGCCTGTCTCGATCAAGCACGAATTCGCCGTGCGCGTTCAGCTTAAGACAGTAAGTAGTCTCGCTGGCAAACGGTTGCAGTCCCTGAATCGCCGCCCCTCGCGCCCCAAGCGTGCTCCCTCCCATGAAATCCGGTGTGTCCACAACCAGATAAGGTCTGCGAGCCGGTCCGATAAAATCGCGGACAATCGCTACAATTCCCTTCGTCGTGCGCCGCGCGGTCTTCGAATCAACAACAACCCGGCTCGGCAACTGAGACGTCGTCGCGCTCGAAGTCAACGTTCTCTTAATCTCGTCAGCTGCTACCAGAGACAACGGAGGATTCGCCTTCAGCATCGCAACCGGCAGAAATGGAAGATCGGCAACCTTGCCGGCGGTTCGGTAGTCCGTTGGCCATTGCTGCACATAGTTCTTATAACCGGGATGCCGCTCGCACGCGCAATCAATCTCTTCTCGAAATATTTCCAGCAAACTCGCCTCCCGCTCCTCAGAAGGCTGCGTGTAAAGAGGCACAGAGAGAAGTACTTCAATTTTGTCTTCCAAAGGCTGCATGCAAGTCTTCGTCTTACTCGGAAGCAATGAACGCGATATTTTCCCTGTGGACGTCTTGGGCAATTCAGAAACTATGCGAACAGAGTCGAGAGTCCAATGGGCTGGAAGATGGCGGCGAATTTCTTCGTCCAGAATCCTCGCCCCCTCGTCCGGCACGACAAACAAAAAAAAAGCCTCGCCCGCCTCCGGATGATCCACTCCACGCGCCGCGCATTCATACACTCCAGGAATCGCTGTGACTCTTGCCTCCACTTCCGCAAGACTCACGCGTATTCCTCGCATTTTCAAAAATGCCCCCTTGCGCCCCTCGATCCAGAGATAACCTTCTTCGTCCCGTCGCGCCAGATCGCCGGTGCGTAACCAACCATCAGAGTAGATGCGACGAGTCTCTTCCGGGTCATCCCAATAGCCGGAACATACAGATGGTCCCTTCACGCACAGTTCGCCAACCTGCCCGGCGGACAAATCATTCCCATCTTCATCCGCAATCGCGACGGTTAGGTTATCCAATGGCCGCCCCACGCTTCCCGGCTTCTCCTCCCAGCGTTCGGGTTCCATGCAGGAAATGCGAGCAGTCGCTTCGGTCTGCCCGTACATCACGTAGAACTGGGTCGAAGGGAAAGCCGCCCGCATCTCGCTGATTCTCTGCGGAGCCAACGCGCCCCCGGCTTGCAGAAAGCGCCTCAAGCGCGGCAGCGCGATCCGTCGCATCTCGGATCGTCGAAGAAGAATGTTATAAGCAGTCGGCACTCCGGCGAATGTAGTGCATTCGAATTCGCTGATGGCGTGCAGCACCTTATCCGGAAACATAAAGCGGCGATCGAACGCCACGCTGCCGCCCTGGTAAAGATGTGTGTGCAACACGCTCGCGCCAAAGCAGTAGCTTAGCGGCAGAATCAGCATCGCCCGATCGTCGCTGGCCAAACCCTGGCTGCGGATAATGGCTTCGGTATTCGCGATCAGGTTTCCGTGACTGACCATCACGAAACGAGGAGCACCAGTCGAACCGGAAGTGGCCATCAGCGCCGCCAGATCGCTTGCGACGCAATCAGCGGGAGGAATCATCGCAGGGAGTTCCGCTGCTAACTCACTGTGCAGCCAGCGGACAGAGCCTTCGTCAAACTTCTCTTCGCCACTCTTCCCTTGGTCAGTCTCTCCAGCGCGGACCACTGTTTCGGTCCACACGGCCCTGGCGCCTGTAGCTTCCAACAATGTGCACGCCGACTCTCTAACTTCGCGCTCTTCTACCGGAACTGCAATCAGGCCCGCATAGATGGCCCCCAAATAAACCAACGCGGTTGCGGGTGTCAGTGAACAACCGATCAGCACGCGATCGCCCTTACGCAAACCAGCGGATAGGAAGGCGGCGCCGTACGCAGCAATCAGGCGGGGCAAATCCTCAGAGCGAATCGTGTGCCGCGTGGCGGCATCGATCAAGCAGGAACCCGGTCCCAGGCGCTCCACCAATCGCCCCGCAAAATTCCATTCGACAGTGCCGTTCACGTTACGCTTTCTCAGGAAGCTTCGCCGAAACGATGCGCACGATCTCGCGAACGTTCTCCATTTCCATCAACTCATCCACGTCGAAGGTGATCCCAAAAGTCTGCTCCAACTGAGTAGTAAGTGAGAGATGGCCGAGAGAATTCCAGCCCGGAATATCCCCTGCGCTGGTCTCGAGAGTCAGCGACTGCGGGTCGACGTCAAAGACCGACTTAAAGGCTTGTTGGACTTTGGGTAAGACCTGGTCGGCGTTGCTCATTCACCCCTTCCTGCGCCTGCTGAAGTTACACCTCTGAGCGCGTGTTCCCAAGCACCGTGACCGTATGATTTGGATTGAGACGAAGGCTGGCCATAGTAGCCGAAACTAGTTGGGGGAGCCAGTTGCACGCTCTCTAGCACTCTCATTATGCCATTTTTCATAAGCGACTAATTCCATCTTTTAACGCGGCCTATCCTGCATTCTGCCTTCTATTTTCCGCCACGCTCGCCTCTGTCCGTAAGATTACCTTCGTGTGAGGAGCCTGCCTGGGGGAAGCTGAAGGGCGTCCTTTGTGGTAAAAGTCCTCACACTACGCCGCCCCCGCAACACAAGGCCGCTACAGAACTTGTAGACTGGCGGAGTCGTGCGAACGGACATCTCCGAGTCTCGTCAACAGGAGTCGTGAATGCCAAAGCGGATTGTGATGCTGCTTCTTAGCCTGACAGTTGCTTCCTATGCCAGCGCAGCCGTGAAAGTAGACAAGATCGAATATAAAGGGTGGCGCAACTCCTACCGCGTAAGCAACGGCGAAGTCGAGCTCGTAGTCACCAGCGACGTGGGGCCGCGAGTCATCCGCTTTGGATTCGTGGGCGGCCAGAATCTTTTCAAAGAGTTCGCCGAGCAACTTGGAGGAACTGGAGAACAGAAAGCGCAACTGCGCGGAGGCGACCGCGTCTGGAAAGCTCCCGAAGATCCGGTTGCGACCTGGGCACCGGACAACGTGCCGGTCGAGATAACGATCACCGCAAACGGACTGATCGCGCGCGCTCCAGTGGAGCCACTGACCAGCCTCCAGAAAGAAATTGAAGTGAGAATGGCCGCTACGGGAACCGAGGTCACGGTTCTTCACCGCATCACGAACCGTTCTCTGTTTCCCCTCGAATATTCCGTTTGGGCGCTGACCATGATGGCGCCGGGAGGAATCGCGATTTCAGGTTTTCCGCCGCGCGGCAGACATCCCGCAAACCTCGAAGCCACCAATCCTCTCGTGATGTGGGCCTACACGAACCTCGCAGACAAGCGCTGGGTCTTCACGAGAAAATACCTGACCTTAAAGCAGGATCCGAATAACTCCGAAGCGCAGAAGTTGGGAATGTTCAATCCAAATACATGGGGAGCGTATATCTTGAATGGCGAGGCGTTCATCAAACGTGCTCAGGCCACGCCTGGAGAGACGTATCCGGATTTCGGCTGCTCGTTCGAGACGTTCACCGACAATCAGTTCTTGGAGATGGAAACCCTCAGCCCATTGACCAGACTGCCGCCGGGAAAGACCGCGGAGCAAGTCGAGCATTGGAGCCTGCACCGCAACGTCAAACTCACCGATCTCACCGATGACGCGATTGACGCTGTGATCCTGCCGTTGCTGCGTGCCGGCGCAAACGCAAATTAGCGCGGATCGGCCCGGCGATTCCGCCGGCCGCGCGGCGCGAGAAAAGCTGCCGCCTTCGCAAGTGCTTGATAATGCTCGATATTGTCAGGACCCCCACCACGGCCGACCCTGAGCTGCCAAATCTTTTTTCGCCCACTGTAATAAACCGCCCCTGCTCCACGTCTTTACTCGTGAAAGAGGAGTTGAGGAGGCGTACCCTGCTTAGCGTACTGGAGGAAGTGGCAATCGAGATTCCGAACGAGCTTGAGCGGGATTTCCGTGCACACCACGGTCTGGTGTTCGCCACGGCTTACCGGATCACCGGCAATGCCGGAGACGCGGAAGACGTGCTGCAAACCGTTTTCCTGCGCCTGCTGCGCCGCGGCCGCAACGCCGATCCCCTCGAAAATCCGGAGAGTTATCTGCGCCGCGCGGCGATCAACGCGGCTCTCGATGTGATTCGATCGCGCCAGACCGACCAGACCGTTCCGCTGCCCGAAGAGAATTCGGGAGAGAGTTCAGGAAGAGGTTCGGGAAAAAGTTCGGGCCTGCTGCAGATTGCGCCCGCGCAAGCCGATGCCTCCGGACTGCGGCAAGCCTTGAGCCGCGCAATAGCCCAGTTGAAGCCTCTGTCGGCGGAGATTTTTACGCTGCGGTCTCTCGAGGGACTCAGTAATCAAGAAATTGCGGAAGCGCTTGGCATCTCGCAGGTGCGAGTGGCGGTGATCGTTCATCGCACCCGCATGCAATTGCGGAAGGAGCTTCGTCCGTACCTGAGGTAGACAGATCATCGTAGAAAGATCATCAGCATCATGGGAGGCAATCATGAGCGATCATAAGTTCGACCGGCTACTTTCCGAAATTCGCAACGAACGCGTCGACGACCAGGTCGTCGCCCAGGCTGGCAAGCGTGTTTGGAGTTCGATCACCAGCTCTTCAGCTGCCGAACTTAGTATGCACAGGTTGCGGAGCTGCGAAGATTTTCAGGCGCTCGTTCCCGCCTATCTGGACAAGAAATTGCCGGACGCGCGGAGGTTCCTGTTCGAAGATCACGTGCACCAGTGTGTCGCATGCCGGCACGTGGTGGAGCAGGCCCGCAGCGGCGAGACGCAATCGGCGCAGCGTCCGGCGTGGCAGCCGGCTTCGCCCATTACGCTGCACGCAAAGGCAGAGTCCCGCGGTTTCCCGGCGTCGCGTTGGGCCATGACCGCCGCCGCAGCCATCGTGGTGGTAGCTGGGGCGCTCGCGCTGGCCAACGGTATCTTCCCTGGCCAACATGCCGTTCGCGGCGCGGTTCAGAATGTGGACGGCTCGCTCTATGCGGTGACGGACGAGCAGGTGCGTCTGATTCCCGCGGGCTACCAGATTCGCAATGGAGACCAGATTCGCACGGCCAAGGGTTCGAACGCGGTGGTGCGGCTGCTCGATGGATCGCTGGTGGAGATGGGCGAGCGCTCTGACCTTTCCGTGTCTCGTGAATGGAAAGGCACAACGATCCATCTTGATGGCGGCCGCATTATGGTGCAGGCCGCGAAACAGCGTACTGGCCGCCTCTACGTTGCCACCGACGATTGCCTGGTTTCGGTGAAAGGCACAATTTTTTCCGTCAACCACGGAATCAAGGGTTCGCGCGTTGCGGTGGTCGAAGGCGTGGTTCGCGTGGCTTACGGCGATCAGACTGCCGAGCTGAGCGCCGGCCAAGAACAGACTTCCAGTTCCAATGTGTCGAAGGTTCCAATCCAAAACGAAATTGCGTGGAGCCGCAATTCCGCGAAATATCTGGCGCTGCTGGGAGATTTTTCGGTTCTGCAAAAACAGATCGAGGCGATTCCCGGACCGGGGCTGCGCTACAGTTCTGATCTTCTGCCTTATGTTCCCGAGCACACGGTGGTTTATGCCGCGATTCCGAATTTGTCGGCGACTCTGGGTGAAGCCAGCCAGCTGTTTCAGGAGCGTATGCAACAGAGTCCGGCGCTGCGCGACTGGTGGAAGCAACAGCAGCGCGGGAATGGCCCGAAACTCGCCGACGTAGTGGAACAGTTGAAGACTTTCAGCAGCTATCTGGGGGACGAGATCGTATTCACCGTGGCGAAAGAAGGCTCGACGTATAGTTCGCCGGTGGTGCTGGCGCGGGTTAAGCAGCCTGGGCTGGAGAGTTTCCTGCAAGGTGAGATCACACGGTTCAATACATCTAGGGCACAATCTGCGCTTCAGATCGTGCATGATCCTTCGACTCTGGCATCTTCGTCAAACCTATCTTCGTCAAATCATGCGTTCTTGGTTTATTTGAACAACGACGTGCTGATCGCGAGTCCGGACGCCGTGGAGCTGCAGCGTGCGGTTACGCGGATGCAGCAGGCTGGAGCAAATCCTTTCACGCAAACCGCGCTCTACCAGCAGGTGGCGCGTGCTTACCAGCAAGGCGCAGGCTGGCTCTTCTGCGCGGACATGGAACAAATTGTTGCGCAACACGTACAGGGTAGTAGCAACGAGAAGTTGCCGCCGGGGGTAGGGGACGTGCGCTATCTGATGATGGAACGTCGCGAGGTCGGAGGCAAGACGGAAACTCGCGCCGCGCTGACGTTTGCGTCCGAGCGGAGCGGAGTAGCGTCGTGGCTGGCCGCACCGGCTTCCATGGGCGCGCTGGAATTTATTTCTCCCAACGCGAGCATGGTGACTTCGGTGGTGATGAAGAATCCGCGAAGCATCATGGAAGAGATGTTTCAGATGATCGGCAGCGGCGATTCGAGCTTCCCTGCGGATCTGGCGAAGTTCGAAGCGAGGACCGGTGTGAGCGTGCTGGATGACGTCACCGCGCCACTGGGCGGTGAGATCACCGTCGCGTTCGATGGTCCAGTGCTGCCGACGCCGCGCTGGAAAGCGGTGATCGAGGTATATGATCCGGCGACTCTGCAGGTGACGATCGGCAAACTGGTGGACAGTTTCAATCGCGAGGCGGCCTCGGCTTCATCTTCTTCGGCGTCGTCTTCGCGCATGGGCTCGCTGCAGCTCACGCAGCAGCAGACTGGGTCCCAGACTTACTACACCATTCGCAATTCGGAGCAGGCGAATTTTGAAGTTGACTACACCTACGAGGACAGTTATCTGATCGCAGGGCCGGACATCGCGACGCTGTCGCAAGCGATTCGCGACCACCAGTCCGGAAACACGCTGACCCATTCGCCGACGTTCCAGGCGCTGCTGCCGAGCGACGGCTACACGAATTTCTCGGCAATTTTCTACCACAACATCGGACCGGTGATTGGACCGTTGGTAAGTCAGATCAAAGCGGTCGGAACGCTCACGGCGCAGCAGCAGAAGTCGATTGCGACGCTTCAGGAAAACACCGCGCCGGGCCTGATCTATGTGTATGGCGAGCCGCAACGGATCGTGGTGGCAAGCGACACTGGATTCATGGGCTTCGATCTCGGTACTCTGATGACGCTGGGACAGGGCGGCGCGTTTCCTCCGCACATGTTTCTTGGCGGCGCAGTGAGCCATGACGCGCCGGAAGCTCCCAGCCCGACGCAATAGTTCGACTTATTGACTGATGAGCACGGCGACTCAACCCGGAGCAGTAGACGGTACGACTGAGCTTACTGCTCCGCAAACGCCGGTCATTGAACTGCAGGGGTTGTCTGTGCGGTTCGGCAGCCGTAACATTCTGAATAATCTCGTCTGTTCCCTGCGCGGACGCGCGATTGGCCTGCTTGGTCCGAACGGCGCCGGCAAGTCCACTCTGATCAATACGCTTCTGGGATTCTACAAACCTTGTTCCGGTTCAGCTCGCGTGCTGGGCCACGACATTCGAACTGAAACTCGAAAAGTGCGAAGCCTGGTCGGCTACATGCCGGAGAATGACGCGCTGATTTCGAAGATGAGCGCGGTTTCGTTTGTGCAGATGATGGCGGAGCTTTCCGGCTTGCCTCCGGCCGCGGCGCTGGAGCGCGCGCATGAGGCGCTGTTCTGCGTTGGACTGGCGGAATCGCGCTATCGCGAATTGGGAACTTATTCGCTGGGCATGAAGCAATTGGCGAAGCTGGCGCAGGCGATCGCACACGGGCCCAAGCTGCTGATTCTCGACGAACCGACGAACGGTCTCGATCCCTCGGCGCGGCAGCGCATGATTCGCATGATCCGCGACATTCGCGACAGCAAGCAACTGCAGATCGTCCTGTGCTCGCATCTTTTGCGCGATGTCGAAGATACGTGCGAAGAAGTGTTGATCCTGAACCGGGGGCGAATTGCGCATTACTCGAACCTCGAAGAAGAACGCAAGGCGAACAAGAGATTCCTGGAGCTTGAAACTTACGGCGGCAACGGGGATTTTACGGAAGCGATCGAGAAGCTGGGGTGCGAGTGCGCCGTGAGCGCGAACCGGCTGAAAATGATTCTCGCGGACGGAGTTGAGGTGCGCGACATTTATCGCATCGCCGCGGAGCGCGACGTGCGGATTCGCCGGCTGAATTTCCGCCGCGACACGCTGGAAGATATTTTTCTGAAAGCGATGGAGGGCTGATATGTCACACTCGCCCCTGCTGCTTCTTCACATTGTGTCCGGCACCGTGGGCATGCTGTCGGGATTTGTTGCCGTGTTTCTGCGCAAAGGTTCGCGCAGGCATGCCCTCGCGGGTAGCGTGTTTGTCGTGTCGATGCTCTGCCTGTCCTCGAGCGGGACGTACCTGGCGACCGTGAAGCATCAACCCGGCAACATTCTGGGAGGCGCTTTAACCTTCTATCTTGTGGCGACGGCGTGGATGACGGCGCGGCGTCGGGAAGGAACTCCCGGCATTTTCGACTGGAGCGCAATTCTGCTTGTTCTGGGAGTCGCCGCTGCCGAGTTGACACTTGGAGTAGAAGCAGCGATGAGTCCGACGGGGATGAAGTATGACTATCCTCCGTGGCCGTATTTTATTTTCGGTTCCGTGGCTGCGCTTGCTTTCGTGGGAGACGTCCGCATGCTGGTGCGCGGCGGCATTGCCGGCACGCAACGTCTTGCCCGCCATCTTTGGCGCATGTGCTTTGCGCTGTTCATCGCTGCCGCGTCGATATTTCTGGCACGACAGCAACTGTTTCCCGCCTTGCTGCAGAAGACGGGCGCGCTTGTCTTCCTCAGTTTTCTGCCGCTGATCCTGCTGGTCTTCTGGATGCTGCGCGTCCGGTTTGCGAAGGCGTACAAAACAAACGCGAAGGCTGGAACGCGACTTGACTATGGGCGTGGCGATTATGCAGTTGGTATGCAGGCTCTGACTTCGAGCGCTTTGTCGGGGGCTTCGTCGAGCAGTCTGGAGGACCGACTTGGCCGTCTATAGACGAACTTACACGTCGTATACGGGCGCGCTCACTCCGGCGTGGTCCCGCTTCCTGGTGCTGTTTCGTTATTCGAGGAAAAACCTGTTTCGCTCGAAGCTGCAGACTGCGCTTTTCGTACTGTGCTTTTTTTATCCACTGGCGTGCCTGCTGATTATTTACCTCGCTCACAGCGTGATTCTTCCTGAGAGTTTCGGCAGCGGTCCGTTCGTCAAGATCGACAACGAATTCTTCTTCTATTTCATGACTGTGCAAGGCGTGCTGGCATTTGTGTTGACCGCCTTCACAGGACCGGGGTTGATTTCGCCGGACCTCGCCAATGGAGCACTGCCTCTTTATTTCTGCCGTCCGTTCTCTCGCGCGGAATACGTGGTGGGGAAAGCGTCTGTCCTTACGATTTTGCTTTCGCAGATTACGTGGATCCCCGGCCTGGTGTTGTTCGCAGTGCAAGCGAGCCTGGCCGGCCCGGGATGGACATGGAGTCATCTTTGGATTGCGGGCAGTCTGGTGCTTTCTTCCTGGATATGGATCGCAATGTTGTCGCTGCTCGCCATGGCGCTGTCGGCATGGGTGCGGTGGAGAATTGTTGCAGGTGCGCTACTGCTTGCCGTTTTATTTTTCGGAGCCGGCTTCGCGCAAGCGATCAATGCCGTGATGCGCACGCAGTCGGGTCACTTCCTCAATCTGTTTTATCTGGTTTCAACAGTTTGGACTTCGTTATTTCGAATCGACGGCGAACGCGCGATTTCTTCCGGGGAGGCGTGGATCGCCTTGCTGACGTACTGTGCAGCCTGCCTCGCGCTGCTGGTTCGAAAAGTACAGGCCTACGAGGTAGTCGATTAAGTTTTGATAACGAGTTTCGGCAATAAGCTTTGATCATGAATGACCGCATCGTTTTCGAAGATGTGTCGAAGTTTTACGGCGAGATTCTCGGCGTGAACCGCGTCAATCTTTCGATCCCGCCGGGTGTGACCAGCCTGGTGGGTCCGAATGGTTCGGGAAAAACCACGCTGATGAATTTGATGACGGGGCTGGTGCGTCCGACGCGCGGGCGAATTCAGGTGTTGGGCGTCAATCCGGACGAGCCGGAGAAACTTTTCAGGATCCTTGGGTACAGCACGCAGTTCGACGCGTTTCCCAAAGGACTGACCGGATTTCAATTTGTATATTCCTATCTACGCCTTGCAGGCAACGACTCGCAAACCGCGACGCAACTGGCGTGGAGCGCCATTGATCGCGTGAACCTCCGGGAAGCTGCGGCGCGCAACGTAGGAGGTTACAGCAAAGGGATGCGGCAGCGCATCCGGCTGGCGCAGGCGTTGTGCCACAATCCGCGAGTGCTGATATTGGATGAGCCGCTGAACGGGCTCGACCCGCTGGCACGCGCCGAGATGATTGAACTCTTTCGCTTGGCAGCGGCGGACGGTTGTTACGTGATTATTTCCAGCCACATTCTTCATGAAGTGGATGCAATTTCGGATCAGGTCATCCTGCTGAGCAATGGGTACGTTGTAGCGGAGGGGCAAATTCAGGGCGTGCGCAATGAAATTCGGGAGCACCCGGCGCAGATTCTGATTCGCTGCAATCACCCGCGAGATTTGGCGGCGAAGATGATGGAGTCGGAACAGACCATGGAAGTGCGCATTCACAACGACGAGCGCGGGTTGTTGATCAAGACTAAAGACGCGGACCGGTTCTATCTGATGCTGAATCACGTCGCGCTGAACGGAATTGAAATCGAATCCGTCGCGCCTGCCGACGACGATGTGAACTCGGTTTACGAATACCTGATCGGCAACGACGAGGTGACGCGATGAGCCATCTCGCGACCGAGCCTCTCGCGTCGAGCAAGCTTGCGTCGACTCAGCTGTGGTGGGCGCAGATCAAGGCCGTCATTCGCCTCGAAATGAAGAAGACATTTTTTGCGCGGCGCGGGATTTGGATTTACATTCTTGCACTGTTGCCGATTCTGATGTTCGTGGGACACGCCGTCATCGTTTCCCACGAGCGAGGGCGGACCCTGGAAATCGCGAGCCAGGGCGAGAAAAAATTGACGTACCAGGATCTGCTCGCGGTGAAGGTGGGCATGACGAGCCCGGAAGTGATCGCGCTGCTGGGAAAGCCGCCGCAGCATTTTCATTGGAACCAGCGAAAAGTCATTCGCGCAACGAGCGCCGTGAGCGGCACGGGCGGCGCCGGTACGCCGGTCAACTTATCCTCGGCATACAACCGGAGCAGCGTCTACGCGGACGGGACAAGTTTCACAAGCGACGGACTTGACGGGTCAGGTTACGCGTATTCCTCGGAGCTGTTGACTGCGAACCGAATATTGAATGGCGTCCAGTTTAACTTTGGTCCGGCGAATCAACCCGATGCGGTTTATGGCGACGGCAAACCGATTAGCCTGCCGGCAGGCCAGTTCGCGACATTGCAGTTGTTGGCCGCTGGAGTCTACGGGCCGGTGTTGGGGCAGGCTATCACGGTAACTTATACGGACGGTTCTACCAGCGTGTTCACGCAGAACTTCAGCGACTGGTGCGGATGTGTTCCGAATGGCGGGGAGCAACCTGGAGAACTTCTAGCGGTGGCGATGCCCTATCGCGATTCGCGCGATGGCGCACAGGATAAACAGGAATCGTACTTATATGGCTACACCTTCGCTCTGAACCACGCCAAGACTGTGCAAAGCCTGACGCTGCCCGACAATCGCAATGTGGTTGTTTTAGCGGCCACTCTGACGAAGCAAGGCCAAGGCACGCTGGTGAGTGCTGCCGGGCTTTCATTTGTGGAGGTTCCGCACGAGAACTACACCTATTCCGACGGCGCGAACACTCTATATGTCGGCTTGGCGGATGGAAAAGTTGCCAGCATCAATGTTAATCAGGGGTACAACCTGCCCGAGGACGCCGTGGTTTTCGCCGGCGTGTTTCAGTTTTTCTATTTGCGCCTTGCGATTTTTTTCGGTTGCCTGGGAATTTTCATGAACCTGTTTCGTGGCGAGATTCTGGACAAGAGTCTGCATTTTTATTTTCTCGCACCGATTCGACGCGACGTGCTGATGGTGGGCAAGTTTCTGGCGGGGTTGCTGGCGACGTGCATCATTTTCATGACGAGCGAGTTGCTCCAACTCATCGTTTTCACAGGGCAGTTCAGCCCGAATGTGCGCGACCTCTACCTTTATCAAAATCATGGGTTAGCGAACGCTGCGGCATATCTCGGGGTTACCGCGCTCGCTTGCCTCGGTTACGGGGCTTTCTTTCTGGCGGCGGGAATGTTGTTCAAGAATCCGATTCTGCCGGCGGCTGCCATACTGATCTGGGAAACGGCGAATCCGTTTCTGCCGGCGCTGCTCAAGAAGTTCAGCGTTATCTACTATCTGAAGTCGCTGTGTCCCGTGGACATACCCAGTCCTCCCGGCATGCCAGGGATCCTGTCACTGCTGGTGTCCAATCCTGATCCGGTTTCGATGCCGGTCGCGATTCTGGGCATTGTGATTGTGTCGTTGCTGGTCTTGTACGTCTCCGCCTTTCAGGTTCGGCGGATGGAAATTAATTACACGAGCGAGTAGGGCGGGCACGCGCCTCCAGAGAGTTTGCCTCAGCGGCTAAAGCCCCGATCACAGCAACTATGTCTATCGCAGCGCTGGAAGCGCTACGCCACCCAAAATCAGGCGCGAGTGCGTGACGACGTCCATGCAGATTGTGTAGAGTGTTGTGCTGCACAGGTCAGGCCCTAATCTGCATTGCGTGGAGGCAATCTTGAGAAACAAACCGACATTATCATCTGCGTCTGTGACGAAACTGCTTGCGGTCCTGACGGTGGGAGTTGCGTTCGGAATCGCGCTAACGATCGGTAACCCGATCTCCGCGGCCGCGCAGGCACAACCGGACGCGACTCACAAAGCGCCGGCTGCGACTACTGCAGGCATGGACATCCCGATTCCAGATATTCGATACACCAAGTTTGTGCTCGGCAATGGGCTGACCGTGCTCGTGCACGAGGACCACAAGGCTCCGATCGTGGCCGTGAACACCTGGTACCACGTGGGCTCGAAGAATGAAAAGTTGGGCAAGACCGGGTTCGCCCATCTTTTCGAACACCTGATGTTCAGCGGCAGCGACGACTTCAACCACACCTACATCAACGCGATGGAAAAAATCGGAGCGACGAACCTGAACGGCACCACTAACAACGACCGCACGAATTATTTTGAGAACGTTCCCACTTCCATGCTGGACTACGCCTTGTTCGCCGAAAGCGACCGCATGGGACATCTGCTCGGCGTGCTCGACCAGAAGAAGCTCGACTTGCAACGCGGCGTGGTGCAAAACGAAAAGCGCCAGGGAGAGAACCAGCCCTACGGCGTCACGGAACAACTGATCGTGGAGAACACTTATCCGGCCGGCCATCCTTATTCATGGACGGTGATCGGCTCCATGAAGGATCTCGATGCGGCCTCACTAAGTGACGTGCAGGAGTGGTTCAAGACTTATTACGGTCCGAATAACGTGACAGTGGTAATTGCCGGCGACGTCACTCCAGAAGTGGCGCGAGAGAAAGTTGAAAAGTATTATGGCGAGATTCCTGCAGGCCCGCCCATCGCCAAGCAGGAAGTGTGGGTGGCGAAACTCACCGGAACGCATCGCGGCTGGGTGCAGGACCGTGTCCCGCAAGCTCGCCTGTATCGCATTTGGAACGTGCCGGAATTTGGATCCCCGACAGAACCGTTGCTGGATTTAGCGGCTGGAATACTTGGCCGGGGGAAAACTTCCCTGTTCTACAAGCGCCTGGTCTACAAAGATCAGATTGCGACCAGCGCGACCGCATCGAATTCAACGAATGAGATCGGCGGGCAGTTCTATATAACGCTCACGGCGAATCCAGGTGGAGACCTGAGCAAAGTTGAAAAGGCCGCGGACGAGGAATTACAGAATTTTCTCAAGAACGGACCCACAGCAGCCGAGTTGCAATTGGCAAAGACGCAGATCCTGGGGAACTACGCGCGAATCGTGGAACGCATCGGCGGCTTCGGGGGCAAGAGCGACCTGCTGGCGCGCTGCCAGACGTACACCGGCAATCCCGATTGTTACAAGGATTATCTGAAAGGCGTGAAGGCCGCGACTCCGGCTGCGGTGAAGAAGGCGGCCGATTACTGGCTGAGCGACGGGGACTACGTGCTGGAAGTGCATCCGTATCCCACCAGCTTCAAGACTGATGCGAAACTCGACCGGTCGAAAGAGCCTGCGCCCGGCGAGCCCATGTCGCTCAAGCTACCTGCGCTCGAGAAATCCACGCTCCGCAATGGGCTGAAGATTGCGCTGGCGGAGCGCCACACCGCTCCCGTGGTGAATTTCACTTTGATGGTGAACAGCGGATACTCCGCCGATCCGGCCGACGCGACTGGCACGGCCAGTTTCGAGCAACGCATGCTGGAGGAAGGCACGCCGACGCGCGACTCGCTGAAGATTGGCGAAGAACTGGAATCCCTCAGCGCGAACTTCACTGCCAGCGCCAATCTCGACTGGTCTCTGGTGAGCCTCAATACGCTGAAGAGCACGATGGATAAGTCGCTGGATATTTATGCGGACCTCATTCTGCATCCGGCATTTCCGCAGAAAGAGTTTTTGCGTTTGCAGAAGGAAACGATTGCTGGCATTCAGCGCGAGAAAGTAACGCCGCAAGCCATGGCATTGCGCGTGGTTCCGGCGCTACTGTACGGCAAGGGTCATCCCTACGCGGTGCCCTTCACCGGAAGCGGCACCGAGGCCAGCGTGAGCAAGATGACGCGCGAAGACCTGGCCAAGTTCCACGCCACGTGGTTCAAGCCCAACAATGCCACGCTGCTGGTGGTGGGCGACACCACTCTGGCGGAAATAAAACCCAAGCTGGAAAGTTTGTTGGCTTCGTGGAAATCTGGCGACGTTCCGCAGAGAACCGTGCCGCAGGTGGCGGAGCCGGAGAAGGACGTAGTCTATCTGATCGACCGGCCGGGATCGGGACAGAGCGTGATCTTCGGCGCGCAATTGGCGCCTCCGCAGAACGATCCGGATGCCCTCGCTCTTCAACTCGTGAATAACATCTTCGGCGGAAAATTCAGCTCACGCATCAACATGAATCTGCGCGAAGACAAACATTGGTCGTACGGCGTGCGCTCGGTGTTGCCCGCGGCCAGGGGGCAGCGTCCTTATATAAGCGTCTCGGCGGTGCAGACCGATAAAACCAAAGAGTCGATGGTGGAGTTGGTCAAGGAATACAAAGGCATCGTGGGCGGGAAGCCCATCACCGCGGAAGAACTCAAAGACGAACAGACAAATTCCACTCTGGGACTGCCCGGCAACTTTGAAACGGTGCAGCAGCTCGGCGGCGCCTATGGCACTATCCTGCAATACGGTTTGCCGGAGGATTACTACAACACGTTCACTCAGAAAGCGCTGGCCGTTACGCCGGAGAGTGCCAACGAGATCGCGAAGAAATATATTTTGCCGGACCACCTGGTGTGGGTAGTGGTAGGAGACATGAGCAAAGTGGAAGCTGGCATCCGCGAACTGAACCTGGGCGAAGTCCACAAGATAGACGCGGACGGCAATCCGGTGCAGTGAGCCGGTCACGTTCAGCTCATTGGATTCGCATCATGGACTTAGGATCATTGAATGGAACTGGCTGCGTTCGAAAATACGTTGTTGGCGTTGCTTCCGATCAGGCGGATCGTACCAACCACCAGGACCAGGATAACCGCCAACATCACCGCATACTCGGCGATGTCCTGACCCTGTTCCTCGCGGCATAGTTCTCGGAGAAGACTTATCATCCTGCACCTCCATCTGAGCCCGGATTGTACTCGACTGGACGGCACCTAAGAAGCGAGAAATATCTTAACTAGTGACCGTTATTAACGACCGTTGTACTACTAACTGCTCTTTGAGGCAAATGCTTAGTTGGCCATTGCAAATACATAGCCGGCTATCGGATGAGCCCCCTGTCATGATTGCCCGCCAGGCTTTAGCCACACAATTCGTGGAGAACCCCAGCTAGTAATCATTGGCTAGCAATTATCGAATAGGAATCATGAAACGAAGCCAATCGCCGCGCATCCAAGAGTCGAGGATTTCATAATGCGATCCGACATGATTCCAGGCGCCATCTTCCCCGACTACGAGCTTTCCGACAACGCCGCAAAACGCCGCAAGCTCTCCGAACTGCAAGGACCGCATCCCATGGTTCTCGTCCTCAGCCGCGGAGGTTTTTGCCCCAAGGACCGTCGACAGGCCGAAGGGCTGGTGCAACTCCATCGCGAACTCGAGGTTTCTTATTGCCGGCTGGTCACCATCAGCACTGACAATATTACCGAGACCAATGAATATCGCAGTGGAGTCGGCGCCCACTGGCCTTTCCTCTCCGACGCGGGACGCGTCGTGCAAAAAGATCTCGACATCGCCGAATACACGGATCCCCTCCACAATCCCATGATCCCTCATGTGATTGTCCTCGAACCCGGTCTGGTCATTTATAAGATCTACAACGGCTACTGGTTTCTGGGCCGGCCCACACTCGAAGAGCTCCGGCAGGACCTGCGCACCGTTACCACAAAGTGCCGGCCCGACTGGGACATCACTACGCCCGAACTCAGGAGCGCGTGGCAGCAAGGCCGCAAGGAACTTTTCTATCCGTACGGCAAAACCTATGTCCAAACGATCGGTGAACAGGACTAGGAAAACATCGCGTCCGCGTGTCTTTGCTGAAGTGATCGCGCGGACTGTAGCTTTACGAGGGGGCCGATTGCAGGTTTGGCAGCCGATGGGTATCCTTGCAGGGCCAACTTTCACACGCGAGGCGAGCGTGGCCTTTCGAAGAGCGAACTTCAGCGCACGCCACTTGGACAACGACGACGGCCAATGGAGCACAATTCCGATCTCGATCCCGTGAACGCGCTTGAATCCGCGGGGAAATTGCCTGACGTCGCGCAGGCCGTAGCCGCGCCGCTCACGCGCGCCGCCATCTTCCTGGTCGTGGCGCTCAAGCCGGGCTCTGACACTGTTGCAACCCTGCGCTCGTTCTGCGGAGACGTCGCCAAGCTGGTGCGCGCGGTGGAATTTCG
Organism: uncultured Acidobacteriaceae bacterium; assembly: GCA_963846245.1. Lineage (GTDB taxonomy): Bacteria > Acidobacteriota > Terriglobia > Terriglobales > Acidobacteriaceae > Sulfotelmatobacter. Next base: position 1,536,815 of record CAWJVI010000004.1, read on the forward strand.
CGACCTGGAAGCAGGACTCTCCTGCGTGGTCGGATTCGGGTCCGACGCCTGGGATCGCCTCTTCGGTCAGCCGCGGCCGGCCGAGTTGCATCCGTTCCGCGAGATTCACGCCGGAGCGCGCCGTGCGGTCTCCACGCCGGGCGACCTGCTTTTCCACATCCGAGCCAAGCGCATGGATTTATGTTTCGAGCTGGCCACGCAGTTTATGGCGCGGATCGGAAATGCGGTTTCGACAGTGGACGAAGTGCAAGGCTTCCGTTTCTTCGACGACCGCGATCTTCTCGGATTCGTCGATGGGACGGAAAATCCCAGAGGCGCGGCAGTGATTGACGCCGTGCTTGTCGGCGACGAGGACCCCAACTTCGCTGGCGGCAGCTATGTCATCATTCAGAAATATCTCCACAATATGGGCGCGTGGAATGCGCTCTCCACCGAGGCGCAGGAACGTATCATCGGCCGCGCCAAACTTTCTGACGTCGAACTGGACGACTCCGTCAAGCCGACGTCAGCTCACAGCGAGCTCACAACCATCGTCGAGAACGGAAAAGAGATCAAGATCCTGCGCGACAACATGCCCTTCGGCCGGCCTGGCCATGGTGAGTTTGGCACCTACTTCATCGGCTACAGCCGGTCGCCCCGCACCATCGAGCAGATGCTGGAAAATATGTTCGTCGGCCGGCCGCCCGGCAACTACGACCGGATACTCGACTTCAGCCGCGCCGTCACTGGAAATTTGTTCTTCATGCCGTCGGCGACATTTCTGGAGAACGTCGCGGTAGACCCAGCTGACGATCAGGCTGACGACCAGGCCACTGAGGATCAGCCTGCGGTCGCGCAATCCTCCGCAGCGCCGTTGGCGGCCGAAACCACTTCATCCAACTCATCGTCATCCATCCCATCTTCATCCAACCCGGTGCGCGACGGTTCACTCGGCATCGGTTCTCTCAAAGGAGAGCTGCAACATGAATAATCTCCATCGCGAGCTTGCTCCCATTTCTGATTCGGCATGGGGTCAGATCGAAGAGGAAACAACGCGCACGCTCAAGCGCTACCTCGCCGGACGGCGCGTCGTCGACCTGCACGGACCGGCTGGCACCGTGCTCTCCGCCGTCGGCACCGGTCACCTGCGGACCATCACCGCCCCGGCGAAAGGCATCGTCGCGAGGCAGCGTGAAGTGAAGGCTCTGGTCGAGTTGCGTGTTCCGTTCGAACTGGATCGCCATGCCATCGATGACGTCGAGCGCGGCGCCAACGACTCCGACTGGCAACCGGCGAAGGACGCCGCGCGGCAGATCGCCTTTGCCGAGGACGCCGCCATATTCGAGGGCTATGCCGCCGCCGGCATCGGCGGCATTCGAGAAGGAACCAGCAATCCCATCATGACGCTGCCCGGCGACGTGCGGGAATACCCGGATGCGATTGCCCAAAGCTTGAGCCGGTTGCGTCTCGTCGGCGTGAACGGTCCCTACGCAGTGCTGCTCGGCGCTGACGCCTACACCGCGCTCGCCGAAACCAGCGACCACGGATACCCGGTGCTCGAGCACGTCAAGCGTCTGGTCAAAGATCAAATCATCTGGGCGCCCGCCATTGCCGGCGCGTTCGTTCTGACTACCCGTGGCGGCGATTTCGACCTCCACATCGGCCAGGATGTTTCCATCGGCTATCTCAGCCACACCGACGCCGCCGTCCGCTTGTACCTGCAGGAGACGTTCACGTTCCTTCTGCTCACTACCGAAGCTGCCGTCGCGCTGGTTCCTCCCGCGAAGGCGAAGAAGAATTCGTGATGATTGGGTGAGTGTCGGAATCTGCGGTGAAGTTTGCGGCCACACCATCAGGCCATCTCGGTGGTCTGCGTGCGGCCGAGTCGAATTCCTGGGTCCAATTCGAATGACAATCGACCGCAGAGAATTTCTGAAAGTCAGTGCGCTGGCCTCCGTCGGTAGCTTGCTTATCCCGAGCAACGCTCCGCCGCAAGCCGGACCAAAACAAATCGCGATTCGCACGCTTGCCCCCGACAGCCTGAAGACGCGCCTTGCCACCCGGGAAGTGTTAAGCGGACTGCGCACGCTGCACGTCGCAACTGAAGTCAAGCAAACCGGTGACGAGAACGTTGCGAACGCAACCTTACTCACGCTCACGATCGACCCCTCACGCTTCAAGGGAAACGAAGACTACGAAATCTCCGCATCGGACGACGGCGCGACTCTTCGTGCATCCAGCGAGCAGGCGCTCCTCTACGCAGTCTTCGATTTCCTGGAGCGGCAAGGCATTGTCTTCGGTGTGGATGGCACGACAGTGCCCATCGATCGTCCAGGTAACGACCGTCCAGCTAAGGACCGTCCAGCAGGATTGCATCTGCCTGCGCAAGGCCAGCCCTGGAGCGCTTCTCCACGCTTCGCCACGCGCGGACTCCTGCCCTGGCCGGATTTCCTGAATTGCATCAGCGTCTACAACGACGAAGATTTCAAAGCATATTTCGCGGCCATGTTGCGCATGCGCTTCAACACGTTCGGCATGCACGTTTACACGCAAAATGATCCCGGCCCTCTGGCGGAGTCCTACCTGTCATTCGACTTCGCCGGCAGCGGTCATCGCTCAGCCCTCGAGGACACGACGATGACCAGCTGGGGATATCTGCCGCAGCGCACCTCGACCTTCAAGATGGGCGCCGCACAATTCTTCGACACGGAAACTTTCGGATCCGATGCCACACGTTCCAGCGCCGATACCTGGGACATCGTCACCCGCACGACCAAAATGTTGCGCTCTGCTTTCGATTTCGCCGGAGAGCTCGGAATCCGCACCGGTATTGGCTTTGAGCCGTACCAGAACCCAGCGGAAATTGTTCGCGCGCTTCCGCCGGAGGCGCTTTCGCATCCCGGCGGCTTCATCGAATCAAGTACCGCGCACGATCTCCTTGATCGTCGGCTCGCCGACTTGCTCGAACGCTATCCCATGGTCGACCACGTGTGGCTGTGGCAGGATGAAAACGCAAACTGGGAGAGCCGCTCCAAAAACATTCCACTTTCGATTACGCCGTTCGTCCAGGTCCATAACTTCCTGAAGCGCCACGCACCCAACAAGCGGCTCGTGCTCGCCGGGTGGGGCGGAGTGACGCGCCATTTCGATTCCCTGCACCAGCGCCTGCCAGAAGACATAATTTTCGCCGCCTTGAGCGACTCGCTCGGATGGGATCCAGTCAACGAAGCGTTCGGCAAGCTGGGAAGCCGCGAGCGCTGGCCCATCCCGTGGATCGAAGATGACCCTTCCATGTGGTTCCCGCAATTTCGCGCCAGCCACTTCCAGACCGACATCCAGCGCGCAAAAGATTTCGGCTGCCAGGGTATGTTGGGTATTCACTGGCGGCACCGCATCATCGACCCCACTGCAACGTACCTCTCCCGCGCCAGCTGGGACAAGCAGCTCACCGCATCCGCTCACTACCGAAGTTTTTGCGCCGCGCAGGCCTCGGGCACGCGCGCAGCGGAGCTGGCAACTCTCTTCGCTGAGTGCGACACCGGCCGTGCGATCTCGTCCACGTTTCTGGGCAGCTATGATAAATCTGGATTCGCGAATCGCGTCGAGATCGCAGGCGATTACAGTGAAGCCTTCGACTATGCGAACACGGAACCGGATCTCGCCGCGCTAACCAGGCAGCGTGTGACGGCCGAACAATTTCGCCAGCTCGCATCTCGAGCCGCGTCGTCCCTTGAACGCGATCGTCTCGGCTATTACGCCGGATTCGTCGCCTTCATGGTGCCGTATTGCGACGCATATGAAACCGCCCACAAGCTCGATGCGGTTCTCAAACACGCAGTGGACTTGAGGGCTGCGGGCAAGTCGGACGCAGCACGCGCCGAGGTCATGCAACGTGGTGTTCCACTCTGGCTTGCGATGGCGCCGCTCGTGCGACGCGCCATGATCGAATATCAAGCAGTCATTGCCACGCGCAACGATCTGGGCCAGCTCGCATCCATGCAAAACAAATTCGTTCGAATTGCGCTGGAGCGCCTGCGATTATCGATAAAAGAATTCGTGAATGAACTGCCTGCGGAGATGGACCAAGCCTACGCGGCGGCAGCCTCGCCCGAAGCGGCAAACTCGCCGCGCGTCTTCATCCCGACCCGCCCATCGCTCCTCAAAGCCGGGGAGTCGCTCCGTATCTTCATCATCGCTCCGGGAATCATCGCTCCCGCATTGGATGGAAACGCCGAAGTCAAGCTGCTCACCCGCCGCCAGAATACACAGGCATGGCAGACCCAGGCTGCCGCCCATGCGGGACGCAGCGTATATACGGCGCAGCTAGGACCCTTTCAGAAAGACGATGGTGCCATCGAGTACTACGCAACCGCGGCGAATAACTCACAGCTATTTTGCGACCCGCCGCAGGCGCCATTGGATACCTATACGCTGAACGTGCTCGCGTAACCCTCGTACAACCCGACACTCGACAGATGATAACTAAACTCTCGTCGCAGGCAGACCAGGATCGAAGCTGATATTCAGCTCGGTCAGACCACGCAGGCCGGCGTTCTCCCGCCAGCTCAGTTTTTCATCCAGCAAGGCTGGTTTCGAAAGTCTCCGCAGAAGTTTATTGAAAGCGATTTGGCCCTCCATCCGCGCCAGAGGCGCTCCGAAACAGAAATGGGCCGCCCAGCCAAACGCCAGATGCCGGTTGTCGGGCCGAAGTAAATCCAAGCGGTCTGGGCCGGCAAATCGATTTGGATCGCGGTTCGCCGCAGCGAGCACCGTCACCACCCTCGAGTCCTTTCGGATGGTTTTCCCAGCAAGCTGCATGTCGGCGGGCGCAATTCGCGCGGTGTGTTGCACCGGCGATTCGAAGCGCAGCAGTTCCTCAACCGCCGAACCAACGATCTCAGGATGCTTGCGCAGCTGTTCGAAATTCTCCGGGTCGCGAAGCAGCGTCAGAAATCCACTCGCAATCAGGTTCGTCGTGGTCTCATGGCCGCCAATCAAAGTAATGATGGTGTTTGCAATTACTTCGTCGTCCGAGAGCCGGTGGCCGTCAACCTCCGTCGTCATCAGCGAGTGAATCAGGCCGCTGGCCGGGCTGTCTGCGCTGTTCCTCCATTCTTGCGGCAACGTAGCTCTTTAGATCTTCGAGACTCCGCACGATCTCCGCCACGCGATCAGGATGGTGTTGAAAATTCCCGAGCACTTCCGCCAGGTCGATCACCCATGCATGCAGCTGTTCATGATCTTCGACGGGCACACCGAGCAGCTTCGCCGTCACGATCGCTGGTAAACGGTTGCCAAAGTCAGCGATCATATCCATGCGTCCCGATTCGATGACGTTGTCAATGAGTTCGTCGGCGATGGACTCGATCTCCGTGCGCAGCTCCTCCACCCTGCGGGGCGTGAAGGCAGCCGCGCAAATGCCGCGCAGACGAGCATGCATGGCGCCATCCATAAACATCATCTGCTGCAGCATGACTTCGGCAAAGGGCTTCATGAACGAGAGTCCAAGCTGATCCAGGTAAGCCAGCGCGAGGTGTGCGGTCAGCCGAATAATCCTTCAGCACCGTAACTGACTTCCGGGTAGCTGGTCACCACCCACGCATGCATGTAGGGGTCCCAGTGCACGGGATCATGCTCGCGCAAGGCACGATAAAGCGCATGCGGGTCAGCTAACACTTCAGGATTGAGCAGCCGCAAGAGACTTAGATCCTCGCTGTCCGCGTCTTTGTGACTCATTGGTTAGTTGGTGTCGAGTAATAGCTCAGAGTAATTCTATTCGCTCTTGCCTCAAGACAAGGACCTATTCAGCACTCGTAGATTCGAGGTGAGAAACAATGGCGTCCACTACATTACGTGCCTTTGGCAGCTTTAGTAAATCGCTGCGATGCCCATCCAGGTACTGTATATGCATGTTGTGAGGAGCGACGACTGATTGCCATCCGGGAAGCAAGTCCAGGTGTGGAGAGCGCTCAGACGCCAGTAAAAGAAGCGTCTTCCCTTCGTACTTCTTCGGCTGATACGCGAGAACCGCCCTCTTGACCATCTCTTGGGCTACGGCTATCTCCGCTCTCGCGGGTGTTGATGTAGGTTCGACATGCTTGAACATGTGCTCACGGAAATAGGCAAAGCTCATCCGCGGACCTATCCGCGCAACTCTTCTCAGGGCGTAACCAGGGTAGCTCAACCTACTCGTCAGCGAATCATGGGCCTCCAGGTACGCAAGGTTTGGCGAATCCAATAGCACAAGTAGCGAAACCTCATGTCCGGCAGCCCGCAACTGGGACGCGATTTCGTAGGCCAGCACCCCACCCGCACAAAAACCGCCGAGCGTATAGGGACCTTCAGGTTGCGTCGCCAGAATTTTGCCCAGCAGGCACGCGGCAATGCTGTGCAGAGTGGGCGTTTCCCCCAGCGCCGCGAAATCCTCCGCGGTAAGAACGACAAAATGGAATGGGTGATCCTCTCCCATCACCCTCGCCAGGCTCCAACTTAAATAGTGAACCCAGAAAATTTTGTTGCAATTTCCATTCGACCGCGGCGCAACCACGCGGGGGTGCGCGGTCCTGGCTCTCGCCACTCTCTGCGTGAGCTGTGCCTGCTGGCGAACGGTAGGACTTTGCACCAGCTCGGCAGTCGCGACATGCTGTCCGAACTCCGCGACAATGCGCTGCTGTAAAGCGGCCATCAACTCCGGGTTGCCACCCAGAGCGAAGAAATTGTCGTCGAGTTTCACATTCTTTCGCCCCAGCACGTCCGCCCAAATCACACCCAGGCGCTGTTGCCTGAGAATGGTCTCCACAGACAATGCCAGACGCTCAACCGTGGGCGCTTCAAAAAGCTGCCGCAATGCCAGGTCCACACCGAATGCCTCTCGCAGGCGCATCAAAAGCTGCATGCCCAGCAGCGAATGTCCTCCCGCCAGGAAAAAATTGTCATCTGCACGAAGTGCATCGTTCTTCAGAAGCTGCCGCGCCATGGTGAGCAACTCCGCCTCGATCGGTGTAGAGGAGGCCCCGGCAGCGGATCTTTCCAGGAGACTCGCGGCCGTCGGCGGCGCCAGCATCGTCAAATCAAGTTTTCCATTCGCCGATAACGGGAGGGATTGCAATCGCACAAAAATTGCTGGGACCATGTAGTCGGGCAAAGTGCCGAGCAAATGCGTCTGGAGTTCCTGCACGGTCGGAATACACGCGTTCTCTTTAGGGAGAACATACGCCACAAGTTCGCTCTCTCCCGCGTCCGAGGTGTCGATGATCGCCGTGGCGAAATCAATGCTCGGGTGAAGATTGAGAACGCTGGCAATCTCATCCAGTTCTACTCGTTGTCCGCGGATTTTCGTCTGCCGGTCGAGGCGTCCGCGAAATTCGATCTCTCCGTCCAACCCACGGACGCCGCGGTCGCCCGTGCGATACATCCGGCCGGCTGGTGTTCCCGCGACTGGTGCTGCCGTAAATGGATCGGGCAGAAAGCTTTGCCCGGTAAGCTCAGACAGGTTGCGATACCCACGTCCAACGCCGTTGCCGCCAATGTAAATCTCGCCGATGCTGCCGTCTGGAACCTGCTCGCCGTGCTCATTCAACAGATACACGCTGGCGCCCGTTATCGGACGGCCAATGGGTGGCGCACCGCGGGACCCAGGTTTCAGCACGGTGGATGTGGCAACCACCGCGCATTCCGTGGGGCCATAGTTGTTGACCACATCGAAGGGAAGCTCGACGGCTGGAGCGTGGGGCAGCACATCTCCACCAGTAAGCAGGAGGCGCAGCGCAGTCGTGGCGGGCCACTCCATCGCCATCAATGCCGCGGCGTGGACCGTCGGAACGAAGGCGATCGTTATACGCTCGCGAATAATCCACTCCTGCATCAACTCGGGGGATGAGCGCACGGCGTCATCAGCGAGACACACGGTCGCCCCCGCGGCAAGATGCGGCCAGATTTCCCAGACCGCCGCATCGAATCCAAGACCTGCAAGATGACTCGCGCGATCTTGCTGCGTCACGCGAAAAGCATCTCGATGCCATCGGACGAGATGAGAGAGGTTGGCATGCGTAATCTCCACTCCCTTGGGAACTCCCGTTGACCCCGACGTGTAGATCACATAAGCAAGGCTTTCCGGCTCGACGGACTCGGGAACTTTGGATGTCGTTGTGGATGTCGTGGTAAGAGCCGCGTCAGCATCACGACAAAGATCAGTGCTCTGCGGATCAATGCTCTTCGGATCAATGCTCTGCGGATCGATGCCCCGCGCATCCACCTGCAATCGATCGAGCAGCGCGGATCGAGCCACCAAAACCTTTGCGCCCGAATCGTTTACGGCGTAGCGTAACCGCGCATCCGGCCAGACAGAGTCGAGTGGCACGTACGCGGCACCGGCGCGCATAATTCCCAGCGCGGCAACGATCCAGTCAAACGATCGTTCCATGCAGATGGCCACCGTGTCGCCCGACACGACACCAAGCTGCAGCAGATGCCCGGCAAACCGATCCGCCCCGCGACCAAGCTCCTCATAACTAAGCACTTGCTTACCATGAGCTAATGCGGGGGAATGTGGAGACATGCTGCGTTGCGCCGAGATCTGTTGAGGAACAGGACAAACATCGCGCATGCGCATCCTAAAAAGGGGAAGAACTACTTGCAGTGGTAGAGCACCAATTAGAAATTATTGGCTCTTTTTGTGAGCAAGGCAAGCCGAAAATTTCTACATGGTCATACCAGTATCTTAATATAACGTTTTCAAGTGTTTACTGTTGGTATCGTTGCCGCCGAAATCCCCGAAAGGACGGACAGACACACGCCAGAAGGGTTGATTTCACACGAAATTGTCGATTTTCGACATGCAAAAGTGCAGAAAAACGCGAAAACAGACTCACTTTTAGTCAGTTCAGGCCCGCCCGGCGGTTTTGGTTTTCAGCGCTGGCAGGCTCCAAGCATAAGAAAACAAGGGAGTAAAGCGCGTTGGTTTGGCGTTCGAATGGGTATATACTTCGTTGCCACAAAGATCGCGATTTCAGAGTGAGTTTTCGACGCGAATTTGTACCGGCCCCTCCCTCGTACTCGGATTTTTCTTGTTCGGCTTTTTCGTACTTTTCTTGTTTTGAGTTCTTACTATGAGCGTGCAGTCTTGCGCTGCAGTCTCCGTTCAGTTTCTGTCCGTTAAGTTCCCGGCGATTCTTGTCATTCGCGTACGAGGTGCTTATGGATGCGCCGCCAGATGTTGCCACCCTCCTGGGTGAACTCGGTGTCGGCAATGACAAGGCAGCGGCTGAGCTGGTCGTGCTGCTCTACTCGGAGCTGCGGCGTTTGGCGTCTCGCTATTTGCGGCGGGAGCGCAGCGATCACACTCTGCAAACCACTGCGCTCGTGCACGAAGCATATCTTCGCCTGTCGGATCAGAGAGAGGTTCGGTGGAAAAACCGGGAGCAGTTCCTGGGGGTCGCCGCGCAGTTGATGCGGCGCATTCTGGTCGACTACAGCCGCGGCCATGATGCGCAAAAGCGCGGGCACGGCTTTGAGAGAGTCTTCCTGGAAGAAGCCGCCGGAGTTTCCAAGGGCAAAGCTGCGGATGTGGTGGCACTGGATGAAGCTCTTACCCGGCTCGCCGAATTCGATCCGCAGCAGGCTCAGCTTGTGGAGGTGCGCTTTTTCGGCGGTTTGAGCATTGACGAAGCTGCGGCAGTGCTGGGAGTTTCCCGCTCCACGGTGAAGCGCAACTGGAACCTGGCCAAGGCGTGGCTGGCGCGTGAGCTGGGCAAAGGCGAGCGGAAAGATGCCTGAAAAGTGGGAACAAGTAAAAGAGTTGTTCGCTCTCGCTCAGGAGCGGGAGCCCGAGGAGAGGAGCAATTTTTTGCGTGAAGCCTGCGCCGGCGACGATTCGCTGCGCGCGGAAATCGAATCGCTGCTGTCGAGCTTTGATGGCGCCGACACTTTTCTTGAGGATTGTCCCGCCGCTGATCTGCTCTCCGAACAATCGCATGCGATCGCGGGGAAAAAGATTGGGGTCTACCGCATCCTGCGCGAGATTGGGCAGGGTGGCATGGCGGTGGTTTATTTGGGCGAGCGCGACGACCAAAGCTATCGCAAGCAAGTTGCGATCAAGATGGTCAAGGCTGGACTCGACAGCGAACAAATCCTTCAGCGTTTTCGCAACGAGCGGCAGACGCTCGCGGCTCTGGACCATTCCAACATTGTGAAACTCCTCGACGGCGGCAGCACGGAAGATGGGTCCCCGTATCTGGTGATGGAGTATGTGGAAGGTCTGCCGTTGGACCAGTATTGCGATCTTCATACGCTCTCCATCGACGATCGTCTGCGGCTGTTTTGCCAGGTCTGTTCCGCAGTGCGGTACGCGCATGAGAATCTGGTGATTCACCGCGATCTCAAGCCGGGAAATATTTTGATCGCAAAAGGCGGTGTGCCCAGACTGCTGGACTTTGGGATCGCCAAGCTGCTGGATCCCGGGCTGACGCAAGTTCCGCTGGAGACTCGAACAGGCTGGCGGCCCATGACGCCGGAATACGCGAGCCCGGAGCAGATTCGCGGGCAGGCCATCACGACTGCGGCGGATGTCTATTCGTTGGGAGTATTGCTTTTTGAATTGCTAACCAGCCACCGGCCGTATCGAGCAGCGGGCCAGTCTCTATTGGAAATGGAGCGGTTGATTTGTGAAACTGAGCCGGAAAGACCGAGCATTGTCATCAGCCGGACAGAAGAAAAAACATCTGGCGATGGGGATGCTCCCACCGTCGTCACTCCGGAATTGGTGAGCGCTCAGCGCGGCCTGCGGCCGGCTGAACTGCGGCGCCGGCTGCGCGGCGATCTCGACACCATCGTGATGAAGGCGATCCGCAAGGAGCCCGAACGACGTTATTCCTCGGTGGAAGAATTCTCGCAGGACATCCAGCGCTCGCTGGCGGGGATGCCGGTGCTCGCCTGCAAACCAACCATCGCGTATCGCGGCGGGAGATTCCTGCGCCGGCATAGGGAATCATTGGTCACGGCACTGGCGGCGCTTATCTTCGTCGCGACCATCATGGTCGTGGCGATCCCGGTCGCGACGATCGTGGAAACAAGACATTCCCTCTTCCATCGCCCGAACCCCTTGCTCACCGATAAGGACACAGTTGTGTTGGCCGACTTCACCAACACCACGGGCGATCCGGTATTTGACGAGGCGCTGAAGCAGGCATTAGCCGTGCAACTCGGACAATCACCTTTTCTCAACATCCTTTCGGAACGGAAGGTAGATGAAACTCTGGGCCTCATGGGTCGCAAGCCTGGCGACCGAGTAAGCGCAGATGTTGCCAGACAACTCTGCGTGCGCACCGGCAGCAAGGCCATCGTGTCCGGGTCGATTTCCAGCCTGGGCAATGAATACGTAGTCGCGGTCAGCGCAATCGCTTGTGGCAGCGGGGATACGCTTGCCCAGGAACAGCAGGAGGCCGGGACCAAGCAAGACGTGTTGAAGGCATTAGACAATGCGGCAAGCAGTCTGCGGGGCAAGCTGGGTGAATCGCTGGCTTCGATTGAGCAGTTCGACGTGCCTGTTGAAGCGACGACGGCATCGCTAGAAGCCCTGAGAGCTTTCAGCATAGGCACCACGACCGGCCAGACAAAAGGAGACGCTGAGGCGATTCCGTTCTTTAAACGCGCAATCGAACTTGACCCCGAGTTTGCCGTAGCCTACCTGTATCTGGGGAATGCATACGGCAATCTGGGACATGAGGGCCTGCATGTAGAAAATGTCAAGAAGGCCTACGCGCTCAGCGCGCGAGTCAGTGAACGGGAGCGGTACAAAATCTCAGCTCTGTATTACTGGCTCACTGGAGATTTGGAGCAGGTCAGCCAGGTTTTTAAAATGTGGGCGAGGAGCTATCCACAGGATTTGACGCCGCCAGCCGACCTGGCCGTGATTGACGTCGGTCTCGGACAGTATGACCGGGCAGTGACCTACACTCTCGAGGCGCTGCGTCTCGAACCGAACATGACCCTGGGGTATGCCAATCTGGCGCAATGTTACCTCGCGCTCAACCGGCTGGATGACGCGAAGAAAGCAATCGACCAAGCGCGAGAGCGCAAGCTGGAGACCGATTCCACGCATTTGCCAGAGTATGAACTCGCCTTCCTGATGGGTGATGCCGGGGAGATGGAGCGGCAAGTGACCTGGGCCGCGGGTAAGCCCAGGATAGAAGACCCGCTGCTGTCGTTTCAATCTGACACCGAGGCATACTACGGCAGGCTGGGGAAGGCGCGGGATTTCTCCCGGCGAGCGGTGGATGCAGCCATCCGTGACAACTCGAAAGAGAACGCCGCGATGTGGCAGGTGAATGCCGCTCTGCGGGAAGCGGAATTTGGCAATACGGCAACTGCAAAACGAGGTGTTGTGGCAGCGTTGACGCTGGCTCCTGACCGGACGGACGTGAAATTGCTCGGTGCGCTGACGCTGGCACGAATCGGCGAAAGCGTGCGGGCGAAACAAATTGTGAAAGAGCTGGAGAGGGACTATCCGGCGGACACGCTGCTGAAGGGCTACTGGCTGCCGGCCGTTAATGCGGCGCTGGAACTGAGCGGCGGGAATTCCGACCGAGATCTCTCCGAACGGGCCCTCTTGTTATTGGAACCTGCTATTCCCTACGAATTGGGGACACCGTCACAATTGCAGATAGGAACTTTGTATCCGGTCTACCTTCGCGGGCAGGCGCAATTGATGGCGCATAATGGCGCCGCGGCAGCCCAAGAGTTCTCGAAGTTCGAAGATCATCGTGGAGTGACGGTTAATTTTCCTCTGGGGGCGCTTGCGCGTCTCGGCCTGGCCCGCGCCTACGCGCTGGCGGGCGACACCACGAAAGCGAAAACCGCGTATGAGGACTTCCTGGCTCTCTGGAAAGACGCTGACTCAGACATCCCCGTTCTGAAGCAGGCGAAGGCGGAGTATGCGAGGCTGCGATCTCCGTTGCATGCGGCTGGGGCCGCGAACTAGTGTGATATCCGCTGGTCGTGATGGCTATCGGAACGCGCTGGGCGGGAAAGTGGCGCTAGCTTTGAATGCGAAGCCTGCCGTCGTCTTCCCCACGGCAGCAAATGCCGTACTGCTGCCAAAGACGAAACCAGGGGCTATGGGCGAGGAGTTCGTCGTGTCGACGATTCGCGGCCGAGACGTCGCTCGGGCTGAGCGGTCGAGGGTCTGGCTGGGCGAAGATTCGCTCAAGGCGCTCGATTTCGGCGATGGTGTGTTCGGCGTCCATGCCGTTTCAATATCCAACATGAGCATGGCAATCGTCAAATGGCGGGGACCGGTCGAGGTTGCCGGCGTGTGCAAAAGTGAGCATCCGTAGTGTGGGTTTGAGACTAGACTGGAGTTTTGCCGCAGGGACCCTTTGACGTGCCGAAGCGGCAACAGGAGAAGCCAGTGTCAAAACACGATACCGTCACTAAACGCAAACGACGTCCGAAGTCGGCCAAGCGCGTGGACTACAGCGCACGAACGATGGCGGCTTTGCGGGAACTCGAAAAAGCGGAGAAGCTACGCAAGCCTGCGAAGCCGCACTCGCAAAGTGTTTAATGGTGAATGGATAGGACAGAGCGATAGACTTTCCTCTCACGTTCCCATGGACATGGATCAAGATAGCTTTATTCCGGTGGCAACGGATACCAGAGCGCGAAATGATCTGGTCGAACTCGGGTTCAGTCGCCGGCCGCTCAGAGTTGATCTGGACATAGCGCGGACGCTGGACACGTTGGCCCACGCGGCGTGGTCCCTTTCCAGGGACAAGTATTACGAGGGCGGCGACAGGTATCGATCCTTAAATCGTCTTCGCGCCGAGGTTGTTGAGGGCGGCGTAAAGGTTTGGTTGAGCGACGAGAGCACTCCGTATGTGCAGCTGAAAAAATACAACACGACAATCGGCGGGCTGCCGCGAGAGTACGCTCCGCTGCCCGCGGCGCTTGCCGGGTCTATTGGGGTTCGCAAGATGATTGCTCAACAGCTTCATCCTCTGCCGCTGTCGACGGTGGGGACGAAGTATTTGGTCAACCTTCATCTCATCCGGTTCACGGCTACGCCGGGCCGGCCGTGCGACACGAGCCCGCCGGGATTACATAAAGACGGGGAAAAGTACATCGCCACGCATCTGGTGGGCCGCTGCGGCGCTGACGGCGGCGAAGTGATCATCACCGACAATGACAAACACGAAATCGATCGCTTCACGATGCGCGAGATGGGGGAGTGTTACGTCTTCGACGATGACCGCATCTGGCATATGCTGACGCCGGTGGCCGTGCTCGATGGCAGTCAATACGCCTACCGTGACACGCTGGCGTTCGATATGCTGCCGGAGGGCTGGGAACCTGTGAAGTGATTCGGGGGCTTTTGGCTTTTGGCTTTTGGCTTTTGGCCAAGCTTGACGCTGAATCGTTGAGAACGGTGAGGTGAGAATCAAGATATATTAGCTCTCGCCAGTATTGAAGGATTCCCAAAGAAAACAACAGGAGTCGCGAAATGGGTGTTCCATGGATCGATTCAATCAAAGCCAGTGGACACTTGAGCGTCTTCAACAAGGCCCCTGCCTGGGCCGATGGCTTCCACTCTGCCATGATCGACTTCAACCACCTGGGGCTGGGGGTGAAGGTGGTTGCAGCGAAAGACGAGAAGTCCGCCAATGTCGTGGTGCTGGTGTCGAGTGGTCCTGGACAATATAACTATCAGGGAGATATAGCCTCCACCGACAACGACTTCAAGCCCGATGGGCTTCACGGACAGACCGCCACGCTCGAGCACGACGAGTTAAAGGATCGATTCTTCGCGGCGATTTTTCTTCCCGGCCAGATGAAGGGAACGAAAAAACAGCGGGAAGTGATCATTGTGCATGAGTTTATCCATGCCGCCGGTATGGTCGGGCACGACACGGTTGGGATCATGTTTCCACAGATGCAGGCATCGGATGGCGGTCTTCTCGAATATTTGCCAGAGCGGGGCGCGAAGGCCATGCCGCCGATTCGTGTCGGCCACCAAACCGCCAGCATCGTTAGAGGTCTGTGGTAAGGCAGCTGAACATGTATAGGCCAACCTTCGGACGAAAAGGACATTGTTGCGCCGTGCCCGTTGCCGAAACGTCAACTGTTATACCCGTGCGTAGCGCTCGTTGACCTTGGTCGCTGCCACCCGAGTTCTACACTACGACTTGCGCATATCCGTGATGTGCCACAGAACGCCGGTAGGATCACTCAGGTAGAGCACCCGAATTCCCCACGGCTGCATCGCCGGGGGCTTGCACGTGATGCCGGGATACTTCTTGGTGAACTCCTGGCGCTGGATGTGCTCCCACCAGGCGCCCGCATCCTCGACGGCCAGGCTCATCATGAAATTTCCCGCATGCTCGGCGACGTAGAAGGTCTGCAGCAGGAACCGGAATGCGCCGATCTGCAGCTCTGCGATCTGCTCGTTGCTCCAATTGATCGTGAATCCAAGGTCGGTATAAAACTTCTTGGAGAGTTCGGCGTCTTTGGTGGGCAAGAACGTCTTGAGATCGGTCACGGGACTCGGATGCATTCGCTTTTCCTAACCAGAAATGTTGCAAGACTCGCCAAGATTCTAACGCAGCCGGTGAGCTGAGCCACTGCTTCCTGCATCTTCTTTCTCAAATCGGCTATGCTTATGGTCGTGTTCCGTCCTTCGTTGCGGTTGCTGACGATTGCGCTGCTTTTGATTCTCTGCCGCCAGCTTGGAATTGCGCAGGACGGCGATGCGAAGTCCCTCTTCGAGCAGGGAAACGACGCTCTCCGAAAAGGCAATCCCACCGACGCCGTTCGCGATTTTCAGGAATTCCTTCGGCTGCAGCCCGGCTCGGCGGAAGGCTACTTCAACCTGGGCCTCGCGTTGCAGTCGGCCGGCCAACTGAACGAGTCGCTTATCGCGCTACGCAAGGCGGCTTCGCTGCAACCCAGCTTGCATGGGGTGCGGTTGTTCACCGGCATCGTGAACTACAAGCTGAACCATCTCTCTGCCGCTCATGACGAACTCGTAAGCGAGACGCGGCTCGAACCCAGGAATGCGGCTGGCTGGATGTGGCTTGGCGTGGTGGAGTTAGCTCAGGAACATGCCGAGGCCGCGGCGGCCGCGCTCGACAAAGCCTTTGCGCTCGATCCCACTAACCTGGACATTCTGTACCATCGCGGCAGAGCCCACCTGCTGATTTCTAAAGAGAGCTACTCGGCGATGTTCAAGCTGAGTCCAGACTCGTCGCGCGTCCATGAAGTGCTGGGGCAGGCAGATGCCGAGGCCTACCGTCCAGACGACGCAATTGCCGATTTCCGGCTCGCGATTCGGGCCGCACCGCACCAGCCGGGACTGAATGAAGAACTCGGCGACGCCTGCTGGACAGCGGGCAAGTTCCAGGAAGCTGACGACGCGTATGCTCAGGAGATCAAAAACGACTCCACGAATGCGGTCGCGCTGTACAAGCTCGGGAGTCTACGTGTGACTCGCGACGATGCGGCCGGCGGTGTGCCGCTGCTGGAGCGGGCGCTGGCTCTCGATCCGACAATCAGCGATGCAAACTACTACGTGGGGAAAGGCGAGGTGACGTTGGGCAAGAATGAGCTGGCCATCGAACACTTCCGGCTGGCGACCAATCCACAAGGAACGGAAGAACTCAGGATTATGTCCTGGTATCAGCTGGCGACGCTGTATCGAAATCTCCATCGCACTCAGGAAGCCGGGGAGGCACTCGCTACCTTCCGCAAAATGAAAGCGGCGCGGGATCAGAGACAGGAAAATAAGTTTCAGGAGCAGGGCCGGCGGCGCGATCAATTGCCGCAGCAAGAAACGATTCCAGCTACAGCTGACCTCCCATAACTTCCGGAATTCGATTTTCATTTCGTGTGGCCGAGAGAATGGATGCCAAGAACCAGTATGTTCAACGCGGCGAACAGAGCCCAGTGCAAATCGAGCGCAGCCTGTTTGCTGGTTAGTCTTTTGCTCGCAACGATGTTACCCGCGCAGGCGCCTTCAGATGCCGGAACCTCGCCGGCTGCACAGAGCGCATCGCCACAAGGCGGCATCGCTGCCGGGGCTCCTCAGAAGGCGGAATACGATAACGAACATCGTCCGATTACCGCCGGTGGTTTCGTAAAGACGGGACCGGTGATCTTTCTGGACACCGCGGAAAAAGCCGGCCTCACCACCTGGCACCACACCGCCGGCACTCCCGAAAAGCGCTTCATATTAGAAGCCAAGGGAGCCGGCGTTGCGCTTCTGGACTACGACAACGATGGCTGGCTCGACATTTACCTGGTCAACGGCTCGACCTACGACGCCCTGGACGGGAAGACGACTCCGCCTCACGCCGCGCTCTTCCATAACAATCATGATGGAACTTTTACCGACGTCGCCGCCAAAGCCGGCGTAACCAACGACCGCTGGGGGTTCGGCGTGGTCGTGGCAGATTATGACAACGACGGTTGGCCCGATCTCTACGTTACGAACTATGGAAAGAATCGTCTCTATCACAACAATCACGATGGCACTTTCACCGACGTTGCGGAAAAAGCCGGCGTGGCCCTTGGCGGATGGTCGACCGGCGCGACTTTTGGCGACTACGACGGCGACGGACGGCTCGATCTCTTCGTCGCCGCCTATCTGCAATATGATGTCAAGCAGCCACCCATCGGAGGCTCCAGGACTGTGAGCTACAGTTCCTGCCAATTCCGCGGTGCGCCTGTGATGTGCGGTCCCCACGGACTCCAGGGAGAACTTCACCATCTCTTCCACAATAACGGCGACGGAACGTTCACCGACGTTAGCGAAAAACTTGGGGTAGACAATCGAGATCGCTACTACGGTCTGGGCGCTTTGTTTGTGGATGTCAACAATGATGGCAAGCCCGATCTGGCCGTCGCCAATGACTCCACGCCGAACTATCTCTACATCAACAAAGGCGATGGCACGTTCGAGAATCAGAGTTATGCCAGTGGCTACGCCTTCAATGGAGACGGCCGGGAGGTGGCGAACATGGGCATCGCCGCCGGCGATTATGAGAACAACGGACACATGGACCTGGTGAACACCACATTCTCAGACGACTACGATGTTGTCTTCCAGAATGATGGGACGGGAAACTTCACCGATGTCAGCTACAAGAGCGGGGTTGCGGCTCCCACGCTTCCATTCGTGGGATTTGGCGACGGCTTCCTCGATTACGACAACGACGGCTGGAAAGATCTGCTGATCGTGAACGGCCACGTCTATCGGGAAGTGGATGCAAAAGGCTGGGGCACATCCTATCCGCAGCGCCCACTGCTTTTCCATAACCTGAAAAACGGAAAGTTTGACTTGATGCCCGCAGTCGAAGGTACCGGGCTGGCGGTCGTCACGGTGAGTCGCGGGGCCGCTTTTGGGGATCTGTTCAACGACGGCAAGATCGATGTGGTCATCAACACGGTCGATCATGCTCCTGTGTTACTTCGCAACGTGAATCCCGATCACCACCACTGGGTGGAACTGAAGCTGATCGGTGGTCCCAAGAGTCCGCGGGATGCCGTCGGGGCTACTGTCTACTTGACCTCCGGTGGCATACGCCAGCGTGGAGACGTGCTCAGCGGCGGCAGCTATCTTTCCTCCAACGACTTTCGGGTGCACTTCGGGCTGGGAGACGTGGCCAGCGTCGATCATGTCGAGATTCATTGGCCCAGCGGGGCAGTAGAACAGCTCAAGCTATCCGCAGTGGACCGCATTCTGACCGTGGAAGAAGGCAAGGGAGTGACTGGAAATCTCTGCCGCGACTGCGGTGCGGGCAAGGGTCAATAGCGCGTGTGAGCACTACCTATTCTTGACAACCCTTCACCGGCGTGGGAAACTCGCGACACTCCTGTAAGAACTCCGCCACGAGTCCCAGTACGAGAGCCCCCAAGACCGTGATTCCAAAGGACAAGGTGCGAATTATGAAATCAGGATTGGCATCAGCTAAAGTCGCACTCGGATGCACACTCGCGTCTTTGTTGGTCCTAGGGGCGGTCGCGGCTCCGCAGGCTACCGCCCAGTCCTTCACCGTGATTCACAGCTTTACCGGCGGCAGCGACGGGGCGAATCCCCTCGGCGGCTTCTTTATTGTCGGAGATGAGCTTTACGGAACCGCCAGTTCCGGCGGAAGCTCTGGAGTCGGGGTGGTGTTCCGGTTGAATACGAACGGCGAGGAGACGGTGCTGCACGAATTCTCCGGTGGAAACGACGGAGCGAATCCCCAAGGACGCCTGGTGATGGACAAGGCGGGCAATTTCTACGGCACGACCAACGCCGGAGGGGTTTCCAACGCCGGCACAGTGTTCAAGGTCACTCGCAAAGGAGTGGAGACGGTCCTGTATAGCTTTACCGGCAAGCCAGACGGTGCAAATCCTGTGGCTGGTTTGGCGATCGATAAGACGGGGAATCTCTACGGCACCACGACCGCGGGCGGCTCGAGCGGGAACGGAACAGTTTTCAAGCTCGCGGTCCCGACTGAGACCGGTGGCGAGTGGGCGGAGCAAGTGTTGCACAGCTTCGGCACGGGTACCGATGGGAAAATTCCGGTTGCAGGCGTCACGTTTGATGCCTCGGGGAATCTCTACGGCACAACTTCTGCCGGGGGCACTGACGGAGACGGCACGGTTTTCCAACTGACGCCCTCCACTCCCAGCTGGACCGAAAACATTCTTCACAATTTCCTGCTGGGAAGCGACGGAGGTGTTCCGTATGCCGGCCTGGTCCTTAATGGTGAGACTTTTTATGGGGCTACCACCGAGGGCGGGGAAGGCGGTCAGAATGGCGGAGGCACAATTTTCAAGCTGACGAAGGCGAATGGCGCCTGGACGTTCAGCGAACTTTATGGACTGTCCGGCTGGGGCATTTCCGGTAGCTACCGAAATCTTCTCATGGCAGGTGGCAAGATTTATGCCACGACCCATTGCGACGGTCAAAACAGCGCCGGGACAGTTTACGAGTTGAGTCTTTCAGGCGGCAGCTGGAACTACACGCCCCTTTACGTCTTTACCGGCGGCAGTGACGGCCTGTTCTCGATCAGCAATCTGGTCGCTGACAACAAAGGTAATCTCTACGGCGTAACCCTCTATGGTGGGGCGGATGGTTCCGGAGTCGCGTTCAAGGTCACGCCGTAGCGGAAACTCGCATCTGCGTACCTTAGGCGATGGTCGAGGTCTGTGCCGTGTTCTCTTCTGCCAAAATTTCACTATGAAGTTTTCTGTCGCAGGGATTCTCCTCGCCATTCTCGCGGCAACGCTTTCCGGCATCGGGGATCCTCGACCGTCGTCGGAAAGCTCGGTAGGGGCAGTCGCTATTTACGATCCTGACCCCAGCCAGATCTGGAACCGGCTCCACGCCACGTTCTTCGTCCGTGCGGATCTCCCTGAAACCGCGTCGCTTCCAGACGCTTTGGACCCGCCGTTCTGGTCCCACACCACGTATTTGCTGACGGAGCCGTCGCACAAAAATGCGTTGCGCGTTCTCGACGAGTTCCTGCAGATGCACGCGGAAAACCTGATTCATGATCCCGTGAAGCGGGCCATTCTGCAGCGCGATCTGTGGGCGGTGTTCGATTGGTCCACGGGAAGAGCCCCTGGTTCCAAGGAAGAAAGTTCGAGGAGGGAAAGCGAGAGCTGCAGGCGCGATTGGGAGAAGTGCTGCACCGCGTGGCCTTGACCCCTGCTCAACTCGGTTCGCTTCCCGATAACTACGCGCAGGCAGTGGCTTCGGGAAAGTTCGCGAAAGAATACGATCCCGAGCATAGAGACCGCGCATTTCTCCCGCCGGACCTGTTTGAACCGCAAGGCCCCTGGGTCGAACTCGAAGGCCGCGGAAAGCCTCTGCCGGTGGCTGAGCAGCATGATTCCTTTTTCTCCGGGCGCTCCAACTTTTCGGTGTTCCTGAGGCTTCCAGGGGGACGCAAAGCGACGCTCGACTATTTGAAAACGCTGTGGAATGCCCCCATGCCGTCGAAGCCGAGTCCGCACTTGTCTCCGCTTCAGGACGAAGCTCCGAATCCCGATTTACCTCAGCTCCCGGCCGGCACCCAGGTCGCACTGGTTCGCCAGATGACGCTGTTCGACAACCAGGGGAAGCAAACCGCTACGCCGATCACGGAAAGCGTCCAGATACGCGTATATCGCTCGGTTACACCAAGCGCCGCTCCCGCCGTGGGGATCGACCAGATGGTCACAAAAAGCGGGCAGGATTCCTACGCAATCCGTCTGAGTCGTCCGTTACTTTTCGCCAATCAATCGGGCGGACTAAAAGCTGCCCGACCGGATGAGCGGGACTTTACTCTGTTTGGTGGCGGCGGTCCCGACGAGGGTTCGCCGGGACACTATGCCGCGCTGGCTTCGTACCATCCAGTCACCAAGGCGTGCGTTATGTGCCACCGAGAGGTAGGCCTGCAATCGCTGAGGACGCTCGGCCGTTTGCAGAAGCCGAATCCTTTGCAGCAAGACCTCCCGGCCGAAGCCTATGGGCCTCGCTGGTGGGAGGATGCGCGAGTGATCTCCTGGAAACAGAGTCAACATAATTGGCACCTGCTCAGCGGCTATCTCAAGTCAGCGCAGTGACGTTTCTGCGGGGTAACGTTCGGCTTCGCGAATCACCGCGGCTAGACGAGATCGGATGCATGTCGTTCAGTTCGAGTACAATCGGGCCTGAAATGGAGGTGCAAAAAATGAGTAGTCTTCTTCGCGAACTTTTTCTAGAACTTTGGCGTCAGGAGGATGGCCAAGACATCGCCGAGTATGCGGTCATGCTCGCGGTTATCCTGGTCCTGGTGGTTGGGACGATCCGGTTGATCGGAAGCAATGCAAACAACGTATTCTCGAATGCAGCCAGTTCAATTCAATGATCGGAAGCTGTTCTCGTGCTGTCGGTTAAAGCTGTTTCAGCCCGATGCCATCCTGAGCGCGGCGATAGCCGGGCGAGGGACCTTACGTCGGCCGACGCTGTTGATGCCGTGAATGGGAGTGCCTCCGCTTTACGCACTCAGCGGCTCCTCGCATCCGCACAACCGATGTCTGGGCTTCGTAAGGTCCCTCCGGAGCGCTGGGCGCGCTCCTGCGGAATGACATCGGCTGGTGAGATGACATCGGTCGGTGAATCGGTAGGCGAATCCGTAAGTGCTCAACTTCGAATTGAGCCAGCCACCCTTCACTTGACGTTTTATCAAATTTGTAGTATTATTGTGTCATAAATGGAGTAACGTTTATGGCTACGATGCAGCAGGCCGTTGTGGGGTTCTCCTGGGATACGGCCGTCGACCTGTCGAGGAAGGAAAACCGAACCCGACTCAGTCCAGCTGCCATCAAGGGTCTTCTTGGGATCGCGACTCGTTGGAAATTGCGGGATGACGATACCCGGGCTTTGCTTGGCGGCATATCCAGCGGCAGCTTCTATGCGCTGAAGAATCGCGCGGCCAAGACACTGGATGAAGATCAGCTCACCCGAATTTCGCTTTTAGTTGGGATCTATAAAGCGCTGAACATTCTTTACGGCCAGAATCTCGCGGACGCCTGGATCGCGCTGCCGAACACCAATCCGATGTTCGGGGGAGAGTCAGCTCTCCAATATGTGAAGAAGGGCGGCATACCTGCTTTCCTGAGAGTTCGGCAACTCCTCGACGCGCGTCGCGGCGGGAAATGAAATCCCCGAAGCAGATCAAGGTGGAACAGGACAGGACTCATCGTCTTATTCCGTACCGCTACAGTAATCGTGGCCGGCCGATCCTCAATCTTCTCGCACAAGACGACGACGCTCTGCTCAGCGACCTCACGGAGCTTGAGGGCGCCACGAATGATCGATTGCTCGGCGAGAGTGGCAGGCTACCCGGCATCAGCGCAATTGAGCTGGTATCCGGCTTCCGGCTGGCGCATATCGTGAACGCGTCCTTCACTCACCCAAATCCTTCTGGCGGACGCTTCAATGTTGCGGGACGAGGAGCCTGGTATGCGGGTTTCGAAATGCAGACCGCGCAAACGGAAGTTGCTTTTCATCGCGCTGCCGAGTTGAAAGAAGTGGGATGGCGAGCGGAAGAGGTATTTTCCTACATCGACTATCTCGCCGATTTTAGACATGAATTCCATGACATTCGGGGAGATGCGGATTTTGTGGATTGCTTAGACCCGAACAGCTACGCCGCTTCCCAAACGCTTGGATTTGCTCTGTTGACCAGCGGCTCAGCGGGGATCGTGTTCCCGAGCGTGCGGCACAAAGATGGTGTCTGCATCGCCTGCTTTCGTCCTCCCCTGGTGCTGAATATTCGCGAGGGGCCTATGGTGACGTTAACTTTCATTGATATGGAAATGACCGCTGCTGTCATTCAAAACTGACACGGCCTATTCGCGACTGGCTCGAAAATGTAGATGTGTAATTCTGTCGCGCAATGCTTGCCGGTCTCTAGTGTTTTTCTGTTATTGCTCCGCATCGGCTCGATTGCTACTGTAACGTCCATTCAGCGCCGCACGGTCATAAGGAAATATATGCCCCACATCGAGTTAAAAGAAGGACTGCCGGGAATCGTCGGGCTGCTGGCGTTTAGCCCAGATACCGCGCAACCGCTGCTTGCGCTCGCTGAGGTTTTGCTGCGTGGACCAAACTCCCTCACGTCGGCAGAGCGCGAAATAATTGCTGCTCACGTTTCGTATCGAAACAATTGTGCTTTCTGCCAACTGTCCCACAGCGCTGCTGCGGCCGCGCATCTCGGTGGAAAGCACGATCTTGTGAGTCATGCCAAGGTCGATCCCGAAGCCGCTGAGATTTCCGACAAGTTGAAGGCGCTGTTGAACATTGCCGGCAAGGTACAGAAAAGCGGCAAGCAGGTGACTCCGGAAGATGTTGCCCGTGCGCGGCAGCACGGAGCCACCGACAAGGAGATTCACGACACGGTCCTCATCGCCGCGGCATTTTGCATGTACAACCGCTATGTCGACGGTTTGGCGACGTGGCAGCCGCAAGACTCCGAGGCTTACCGGGAGATGGGCGAACGCATGGCTCACGAAGGCTACGGTCGCCCCCGAGAACAATCCACTCGAGACGTGGCCTAAGGGAAGAGAACGATAGCTGCGCGAAAGCGACGGGCTGATCTTAATTCGGCCGATCTTAATTCGACGGATCTTAATTCGACTGATCTTAGTTTTGTTCCGCGAGTTGCGTTTACCTCTGTAGACTACGATCCTGAAAGCGTCCTCACACAATACACAATGTGGCATCCCCGATGGTGATTGAATCCGAGCATTCGACAGAAAGCTCGATTCGCTATCCGGGATGGGGAGTGTGTTTGGCGGCGTTCGTCGGCGTGATGGTCAGTTTTGCGGCCATCATGCCCTACACGTTCAGCCTGTTTCTTGAGCCACTGTCCAAAGCTTTTGGCTGGCACCGGGAAGCGATTTCCAATGCGTTCGCCATTGCGGCAATTACGGTTGCCGTTTTTTCGCCCGGCATTGGAACGTTGCTCGATCGTTTTCCGCCGCGCCGCATCATCCTTCCCTGTGTTGTGGTTTTCGGCCTGGCGTACATGTCTCTAAGTCTGCTTACGCCAAATATCACGCAGTTCTATCTCATGTATTTTGTCCTCGGAATCGTCGGCAACGGGACGACACAGCTGGCCTACACGCGTGCCGTGCTCACGTGGTTTCAACAACGGCGTGGCCTTGCACTCGCACTCGTGCTCACCGGAACTGGCACCGGTGCGATTGTTGTTCCGCTGGTCGCGCAAGCAGTCATCCATCAATATGGCTGGCGGAGCGCCTACTTTACGCTCGGCTGTGTCGCGCTACTCGGGCTTCCGCTGACAGCTCTGCTGGTGAGGAACCGTCCCGCGCATGCCGCACACACCGATCAGAGCTTCAGCACCGGAGTTTCAGTCGGCACTGCGCTGCGCGGAATCGTGTTCTGGATTTTGGCAGTCATCATTATGCTGGAAGCGTTCGGCTCCAACGGACTGCTCTCCCATTTAGCCGCGTTGCTAACGGGACGCGGAGTTTCCGGAGAAAGTGCGGCGCTCGCGCTCTCCGTGATGGGTGCTGCCAGCATCCTGGGCAGGCTGACCACCGGTTTGTTGCTGGATCGTTATTTCGCTCCGTATGTGTCGATGCTCATGATGGCGCTCGCCGCCATTGGCATCTTTACGCTGACCACAGCCGCTACGGCTACCACGGCTCTGATAGGCACAACGCTCATGGGCTACGGCCTGGGCAGCGAAGCGGACGTGGTGCCCTACCTGATTGCTCGCTACTTTGGACGAAAACATTTTGCCGCGCTTTATGGTCTGACGTGGACGGCATATGCCATCGGCGGAGCTACCGGTCCAGTGGTGGTCGGCCGGTTCTACGATCGTTACGGCACCTACCAGCCCCGATTAATCTTTGGACTTGCCTTGACCTGTGCCGTCGGCGCCGTACTCAGCCTGCTCCTGCCCCGTTATCCGGCGGAGCCTGACAGCGCACTCGAAACGCCGATCCCGTCAACGGTGGCAATTCCGTCTTAAGTGTCCGCATACAAGTTTCGGCAAGTGTGCCGGAACTTATGTGGCCGGAACTGACGCCCGGCCCGCGGCCATCCTTGATTTTGTTGTAATGTCGGAGAATCCTATATTTCACGTTTTGGCATTATGGGGAGCGACGCACAATGTTCCGACAGACAATATTTCGACAGACAATATTTCGAAGACTTCGAACCGCAGCTTTGCTGGTTGTGGCCGTAGGTTTTACGCTGTCCTTCGCCGGCGCGCAGGACCGGGGCGCAGATTCGGAAGTCCACCCGTGGTGGCAGCATGCCGTTTTTTATGAAATTTATCCGCGCAGCTTCGCCGACAGTAATGGCGATGGGATTGGCGACCTCAACGGGATCGCGTCGAAACTGGATTACCTGAAGGATCTCGGCGTCGATGCGATTTGGATTTCGCCGTGTTATCCATCGCCGCAATTCGATTTCGGATATGACGTCTCGGATTACGAAAATATCGATCCGATGTACGGAACCCTGAAAGACTTCCAGCATCTGGCGAAGGAAGCGAAGAAGCACGATATCCGCATCATCATGGATTTTGTTCTGAATCATAGTTCCTCGCAGCACAAGTGGTTCCTCGATTCCGCGTCATCCCGAACTTCGGCGCACCGTGACTGGTACATCTGGCGCGATGGGAAAGCTCCCGGCGTTCCTCCGAACAATTGGATCTCCGACTTCGGCGGGTCGACCTGGCAGTTTGATCCGAAGACAGGCCAGTATTACTACCATTACTTTGAAGTTCAGCAGCCGGATCTCAACTGGCGCAACCCGGCCGTGGAAAAGGCGATGTTCGATGTGACCCGTTTCTGGTACAAGAACGGCGTTTCCGGGTTTCGGCTGGATGCCGTGGATCTCTTGTATGAAGATCCGAATCTTCACGACAATCCAGTCTTGCCGGGAACGACTGATTTAGGCGATCCGAAGATGGAAAATAAATACAACGACAAATTGCCGGAGAATCACATTGAACTTAAAAAATTGCGCAAGGTGGCCGACCAGAATAATGCGGTCCTGATCGGAGAGACTTACACGTCGAATCGAGAAGAGTTGAAAGAATATTACGGCGATCATAACGACGAAATTCAATTGCCCATGGATTTCATGTTCTGCACGGTGAATAAACTTTCGGCGAACGACTTTCGTACGCAGATCGCAAACGCTGAATCGACGGGCGGCTGGCCGGTCTACGTGATCGGCAATCACGATATGCCGCGATCCGCTGTGCGCTATGGCGACGGAAAACATAACGACCAGATTGCCAAGCTGATGGCTGGGATGTATCTGACTCTTCGCGGAACGCCGATCATGTATTACGGTGAGGAACTGGCGATGGAGAATAACGACCCGGTGCGCAAGGAAGACGTAAAGGACCCGCTTGGGGTTACCGGATGGCCGAAGGAAAAAGGGCGCGATGGCGAACGCACGCCCATGCAGTGGAACGACGCGCCCAACGCCGGGTTCAGCGCGGCTACGCCGTGGTTGCCGGTTCCGGCCAGCTACAAAACCCACAATGTGGCCAGCGAACTAAAAGACCCTGACTCGGTTTTGCAATTTTACAAACACCTGCTGGTGCTTCGTCACGAGGATCGCGCGTTGCTGGACGGAGACTATGTCGCGTTGAATCAGGACAATCCCAACGTCCTCTCCTACCTCCGCCGTTATAAGAATGAGGCGGTACTGGTTGTTCTGAACATGTCAGTGAGCCCGCAGCAAGTCGGGTTTAATCTTTCTGAACAAGGCTTCGCTTCCGCTAAAGTTACAACGATGCTCACTACTCTGGCCGCAGCGCCCGGTGGCCAACTAGATCAGATCGCCCTTGATCCATTCGCGGTATACATCGCACGACTCTCGCGATGAGCAGCAGCGCCCACGAAATAGTTATGCGGTCATAGTTACGCAGTCGAGCATGGAATGCGCGATGTCGATTCCCAGGAGTTATGCCTTGAACAAAATAGTTATGTTTTTTATAAGTCTGATTTTTACAGCCGTGAGTTTTGTTTTTGCATGCGTCGTTCTCGTGACTTTGTCGTCGGCACAAACCATTCACGTTGATATCACTCCGGCGCACGCCACGAATCATTTTCGTCCGAATGAGACTCTGGGCGCTGGAATTGACCGAATCCCGTCGGAAGCTGTCGACAGCGGATTGACCCAGCCGAATTTGGCGAGGGCAATGGCCTCCGGGTGGCAGCCTGTCAGCTATCGAAACAATACGGAGTTATCCATTGAGGCGTGGCACTGGAATCCGCAGGGCACCTGGAGCGAAGGCAGCGAGAAAGGATATTTCGTGGGGTCGGCAACTCCCGGCGAACCGATCCGACACTCGTACGGATATTCGCTGCCGCATCGCGGCTTTACACGGAATGGTGGCACGCCGAATGCCGGGTTTTCGCGCATTACAGATGGCGATGAAAATAGTTATTGGAAGAGCAATCCTTATCTGACGGAGCGCTTCACGGGCGAAAGCGATTCCTTGCATCCGCAGTGGGTCGTGATCGATCTGGCGCAAATGCAGCAAGTCGACAGCATCCTGATCAAATGGGGGGAACCGTTCGCTACGAAATTTGTGGTGCAGCACTGGACGGGAGACGATCCGATGCAGGCGCCAACCAAGGGAGTGTGGGAGACGTTTCCGCTGGGGGCCGTTGAGAAGGGTCAAGGCGGATCAAACACCATGCACTTGAATGCGAGTCCTCTTCCGGTTCGATTCCTGCGCATTCTGATGACGGAGTCTTCCAACACTTGCGCGGCAGGGCACGCCGCTGCCGATCCTCGCTCTGCCGATCCTCGCGCGTGCGTCGGCTATGCGATCCGTGAAATCTATCTCGGAACCGCGACTGCCGATGGCGAGTTCCACGACATCATGCGACATACGCCCGACCAGGAACAGACCACCACGTATTGCTCCTCCGTGGACCCATGGCACGAAGCTTCCGATCTCGGAACAACTCACCAAGCGCAGGCAGGTTTCGATTTTTTCTTTACCAGCGGCGTGACCCGAGGTCTACCGGCGATGATTCCGATCGCGCTGCTTTACGATACGCCGGAGAATGCCGTCGCCGAGATTGCGTATCTGAAGAAACGGGGCTACCCAATTTCCTACGTTGAAATGGGAGAAGAAGCGGACGGGCAATACACCGCGCCCGAGGATTACGGCTCACTTTATCTCCAGTGGGCTACGGCTCTGCATAAGCTTGATCCCAGTCTTAAGTTGGGGGGACCGTCATTCGAGGGAGTGAACCAGGATATTGAAACCTGGCCGGCTGCGAACGGCAAAGTATCCTGGACGGGGCGGTTCGTCGATTATCTGAAACAGCACGGGCGCATGCAGGATCTTTCGTTTTTCTCTTTCGAACATTATCCTTACGACCCGTGCAAGATTCCCTGGGGCAGCCTTTATGACGAGCCGCAACTCATCAACCACATCATGCAAGTCTGGCGCGATGATGGAATTCCCGCGGACCTTCCCATGTTTATCACCGAGGGAAATCTTTCTTCGGGAGCCAGCGAAACGTACATGGACATTTTCTCCGGGCTCTGGCTCGCTGATTATATCGGTTCATTTCTGACTGCGGGAGGCAATGGCGTTTACTACTTTCATTATCTGCCGTTGGTGATGGAACACGGCTGCAACGATTCGCCGGGAACCTTCGGGATGTTGACGGTCGACGGGCAATATAAAATTCAGCAGCCTCTGGCGCAGTTCTTCACGGCCCAGCTGATCAATCTGGAGTGGGTTACTCCGGGCGAGAAAACGCATGATGTATTTCCCGCTCGCGATGACATCGACGACGGCGCGGGACATGTCTTGGTAACGGCTTATGCCCTGAAGCGTCCCGATGGACAGTGGTCGCTGCTCATTGTGAATCGCGATCAGCAAAATGCTCACCGGGTGAAAATTGCCTTTGAAGACCAGGCCAACCACGAGGACGCGGCGTTCGACGGGGCCGTTGAGATTTCGACGTTCGGAAAAGCACAGTATCAGTGGCATCCCGGACATACGCGGTTTGTGGGACATGCCGAATATCCGGCTGAACCTTCGGTGGCCGTCGAAAGCTTCGGCATGGCCGATCCGGACGGCCCGATTCTGCACGCCAAGCAGAATGTGAGCGCAGATACAGCTTATGAATTACCCGCAGCGTCAGTGGTTGTAATTCGAGGCGGCATCCACGCGCGGTGAGCTTGGGATGTGCTGAGTTCGATAGCGGACGCTCAGTGCGTTTCGCCGGAGAGCTCAGGATTGGGCAAAGAGTTTTGTTCAAGTGCCTGTCGCCCCTTCTCCCGGGCGTCGGCGAACATTCGGGTGTAGGTTTGCATTTCGGACTTTCCTTCTGCTGTGCGCCCCATTTGAAGCAGAATTTGTCCGCGTACATAATGGATTGAGTAGCTGGCTGCATCGAGTTTGGCAGCGGCGTTGATTTCTGCCAGCGCAGCTGCATACTTCTTTTGACGGTCATAGACCTGCGCCAGTGCCACATGCGAGTCGGCCAGCCGGGGATCGATTCGCACGGCCTGCAGCAGCGCCGCTTCGGCTTTCCCATCTTCTTGTTGCTGGGAGTACACCAGCCCGAGTTGTTCGTAGCTATAGGCGACTGTGGGTTCGACGGCGATATCGGCAAGAAACTCCGCTTGCGCGTGTTCCCAATCCTGCTTCTTCAGGTAGGCAAATCCGAGATTGAAATGAACGAAAGGCAGCTTGGGGTCGGCCGCGGCGGCAAGCTTTAATTCGGCCAGAGCTTCATCGTATTTTTCGTGGTTGATGTAGGCTTTGCCCATAAAAAGATGTACTTCGGGTGAGTTCTGGCCCACTTCCATCAGCCGGTCGAGCGCACGCTGTTCCAGTTGCGTGTTCCCGGCCTCTCCCGCTGCGATTCCCAAGGCGTACAAGTAGCTCAGCTGATCCGATTCCTGCGGCCACAGAGGCTCCAGAGTGGCTACAGCCTCGCCATAATGTGCGACGAAGAGATAGCACAACCCAAGGAGATATTGGGCCTGCAGCAGGCCCGGCACGTCGTGGAGTACTCTCCTGAAGGGTGCAATAGCCGAGGCGTAATCGCTTTGCTTGTAATAGGATAGCCCGATATTCAAGCGGATCCCGGGCACGTCAGGCGCAAGAGCTTCGGCGCGCCGCAGCATTTCGCGGGCCTGCGACCATTGCTGGCGCTTCATCCCAATCACGCCCAGATTCGCGTAGGCTCCTGCAGCTTGGGGATTTAAGGCAAGCACGGAGCGAAATGAACGTTCCGCTGCGGCCAGATC
Source organism: uncultured Acidobacteriaceae bacterium (assembly GCA_963846245.1). Taxonomy (GTDB): domain Bacteria; phylum Acidobacteriota; class Terriglobia; order Terriglobales; family Acidobacteriaceae; genus Sulfotelmatobacter. The sequence continues at coordinate 1,567,578 of CAWJVI010000004.1, forward strand.
TCCATTCTTGAGTGCTGCTTCTCCCGCTTGAAAAAGTTCCTGTTGCCTTGGATCCAAGGGGCGGTCGTGCCCGCCCGTTTCTGCGGCGTTGGACCGAGCCGGGGAGGATGAGGTGGGCAAACCTTGCCCAGGGAATTCAGCCGGCGCGAGGAACACGAGCAGAATGAGGAATTTGGGGAGCATCGTCGGAAAATCAGGCGTCGGCTGGGAGCCAGAAACTCGCACTCACATTTTCTCCATCTTTCATTCTCCAATCCCGCCAGCCTGACTCTCGCACTATACCCCGCGCCGCCTCGGTGGTTCAAAGAGTTGGCGCCGAAGTGCCTTTCCGACGCCGAAAACCAGTGTCCCATTGTGACTCAAGGCGAGGTGTCGGACTGATCTTCTAATGCTTTTGTTGCTTTCCTCCTTGACAACCGAGAACGGGCAGTTTGATCATTGAAACGTTTCAATGTGGCTTCGAAAGCGTTCGTTCAATTAGCACGCTGCCTTAGCCAATGCTCAGGTTGCATGCGCAAATAGCCCTCGGCTTACGGACGATGGCTGGTTGTGCGAGATGCGCTGCGCCTGAGTTTCGGTGCTTCAGGTCGGAGAGTTGAGGGGGGATTATGAAGTTGCGACGCGGATTGTGGTGTGCCCACGTGTGTCTTCTGCTAGGAGTGGTTCCCGTATTTGCCCAGGTCAATGGCGTCATTACAGGTACGGTGCGGGACAATACCAGCGCGGTGATTTCCGGCGCCACCGTCACCGTCACCGATTCGGAAAAAGGTGTTCTCCGTACCGCTCAGACGAACTCGGACGGCAACTATCTGGTCGCCGGGCTGGGGGCGGCCAGCTACAACGTGACCATCACAGCTCCTGGCTTTGAGAAGCATGAGGCCAAGAATGTGGTCCTGCGGGTGGGGGAAAAAATTCGCGTGGACTGCTCGCTGGTCGTGGGCAAGGTCAGTAGCGAGGTGGTGGTTGAAGGCAGCGCGGCTGGCCAGGTGGAGACGCAATCCTCTGAAGTCGCGGGAACTATCACGGGCAAACAGATCAGCCAGCTCGAACTGAACGGTCGCAACTTCGTGCAATTGATCACGCTGATTCCGGGAGTCAGCAACCAGAGCGGACAAGACGAGGGCACCGTGGGCGTGGCGGGCAACGTCCTTTACGCCGTCAACGGCGGCCGCACTGAATACAACAACTGGGAGGTCGATGGCGGCGATAACCTGGACAATGGCAGTAATGGCTCCCTGAACGTGTATCCAAATGTCGACGCATTGGCGGAAGTGCGCGTGATTACTTCGACTTACGGCGCGCAGTATGGCCGCAACGGATCGGCCACCATTGAAGCCGTCACTAAGTCGGGAACCAACAACTTTCACGGTGAAGCTTTTGAATTCCTGCGCAACGAGCTGTTCAACGCGCACAATTATTTCGATCCACCGGACACGGACAAGCCCGCCTATAAGAAACACGACTTTGGCTACATTTTTGGAGGACCGATACGGAAGGACAAGACGTTCTTTTTCTGGTCGCAGGAGTTTCGCCGGGAGGATGTGCCGTTCGCCGTCTACAACACGCGCCTGCCCTCAACGGCGGAGCGCGGCGGCGACTTCAGCGATGTCTGTCCAGCTTCGGGGGCACCATTTTTCCGTCCCACGAGCGCTCCCGCGAACGTGACAGCCTATCCTGACTGTCCCGCATACGCGCCGTATCCCGACCAGGTCGATTTCCCAGGCGCTTACATCGGTTTCAACAACAACAACCTTAACGGCAGCCAAAACGGAGGTCAGAGCCAGATCGACACCGTGAATTCCGGCCCGTTGATCAATCTCATCCCCCTGGCCAACGAGGCTGGAGGCCTGTTTCAGGAGAGCTGGCCGCAATACACGCATTGGCATGAGGAGTTATTCAAGATCGACCAGAACTTCACCCCGAAAATCCACGGAAACTTCCGCTTCATTCACGACTCCTGGCAGCAGTTTTATCCAGTCTCGCCATGGTCTGGATCGTCGGTTCCGGCGATCGGAGGCACCATTATCGGTCCGGGAGTGAGCATTGTCGCGAATCTGACGGCCAACGCGTCGCCCACGTTGTTGAATGAATTTGTCTTCAGTTACACCACCGACCATCTCAGCTTGTTGCAGACCAGCAATCAATGGCAGCGGCCTGCGAGCATGACCATGACCGGAATCTTCGCCAACGGGTTTGGCGGGGAGCTCCCCAAATTCGTCATCAGCAATGGGAACGCCTATGACGGGGGCTTCACGATTGATACTTCCTCCGCTCCCTGGTTCAATTCCAATCCCACCTACACCTACAAGGACAATGTCACCAAGATTCTGGGCAGACATAACCTGCAGTTTGGCGGATATTTCGTGGCCGCCCAGAAAAATGAAGACGCCTCGGTCGAACCCCAGGGATGGCTGAATTTCTACGGGGACCCCGCTTCGAGTTACACCGGCGCTGGAAAGAGTGCTGATGCCAGCACCGGAAATGCGTTTGCCGATATGCAGCTCGGCCAGATCCAATCATTCGGGCAGGCCAGCAAGAAGATCAAGTATTACTTCCGTTACAAAATCTTCGAGCCCTACTTGCAGGACGACTGGCACGCGACCAAGAAACTTACGCTGAATCTGGGCTTGCGGATCAGTCTGTACGGAACCTATCGCGAAAGGTATTTGCGAGCTTACAACTTCGATCCCGCCCTCTATAACCTGGCCAACGCGCCCATAATTAATGGCGACGGATCGCTTGACTTCCCCGCCGGCCAGTCGATCAACAGTCTGACCGGCATGGTCCAGTGCGGCTCTCCCGGCGTTCCCATCGGCTGCATGAAAGGTCACCTCTTCAATCCCGCGCCTCGCATCGGATTTGCATTTGATCCGAAGGGCGATGGCAAGACTGCAATACGCGGCGGCTACGGGATATTCTTCGAGCATATGAACGGAGACGAAGCCAACACCGAGTCGCTCGAAGCGCAACCGCCTCTGGTCGTGAATTCGTACCAAACGAATATCCCCGGGACACCGAACGGGAACTCGGGATACCTCAACATCGGAGGTACGACTGGAACGGGCACCGAATATTTCCCCATCATGGTTTATTCGATTCCCGACAAAGCGATATGGCCCTACGTGCAGCAGTGGCATCTCGACGTGCAGCATGAAATATCGAAAGGCACGCTGGTTACCGTAGCTTACGTGGGTAGCAAAGGGACGCACTTGTCGCTTATGCGCGACATCAACCAGCTTCCCCCGGTGCCGGCGAACCAGAATCCTTTTCGTCCGGGCCAGCCGATCACCAGCACCGACTGTTCCAACCTGGCAAACGGGGATAACGTCCTCGATACTGGAGCGCCAGTCACCGGGCAGGCGATCACCAACCTTAATGTGGCTTGCGGGAATGTCAGTGCGGACAACGTTCGCACCAACTATCCAGGCTACGACCAGATCCAGCGCATCGATCTGTTCGCGAATTCAAACTACAACGCGCTGCAGGTCAGCGGACGCCGCAACGTAGGCGGCCTCGAACTCACCCTGGCCTACACCTATAGTCACTCGATTGACGATTCGTCCGATCGCTTCGACAGCAGCTTCGTCAACTCCTATGACATTCAATCCTCTCGGGCCAGTTCCACCTTTGACCAGCGCCATATCCTGACCGTCAGCTACATTTACGACCTGCCGATGTTCCGGCACTCGAGGGGCAAAACCAAGACATTTCTCGGAGGCTGGCAGCTCTCCGGGATCACCACACTGCAGACCGGGGAGCCGTTCAGCATTATCAACGGCGCTTATTATGACAATGCCGGCGTCGCGAATGGCGCTGGGACTGGAGCGTACGCGGATATCGTGGGCAATCCCCACGCTTCCACGCCGTCGTCGGAGAGCTTCGCTCCAGGAGTGGTGGGGCCGCTTTTGTTCAACCCTGCCGCCTATGCCCAGCCGACCGGCCTCACGTTTGGAGACTCGGGGCGCGACTCGCTTAACATGCCTCGCCGCACCAATTTCGACACGGGATTGTTCAAGCATTTTGCCATGGGCGAATCCAAGGCCATCGAGTTTCGAGCGGAGGGTTTCAACATCTTCAATCACCCGCAGTGGAATGGAGTCAACAGCAGTTCATGCGCTTCAACCTTCAATTCTGGAAGTTCGGACTGTGTCGAAGGAAATGCCACGACGGGGTTAGAGGCCTCCAACTTCCTGCATCCGGGAGCCGCGCATAATCCTCGCATTGGCCAGTTTGGGATGAAGTTCATCTTCTGATGTGATCTGAGTAGCATGGTCTGACCAACATGATCTGAGCCGTGTGGTCAATAGGGGAAAAACCTGAGGGACCGAAATTCTCGGTCCCTCTTTATCTTGATCCCAATCTTTCGTTATCGCGCGACGTTTCCCGACTGGGGACGAATCAACAAAAAAGCACTTTTGAATCTTGACTGCGGGTCATACCCTACTGTAGCGTTACCCGGTCTTTCGGGAGATGTTGTTAGTGTTTTGTTATAGCCCGTTGTTGACGAGGCGGCGTCATCAGGGGATCGACGAAACATTTTCCACCCGGAGGCAATCGGCGTTGCCGGTTGCAAACGCTGCCGCACCCATTGCCGGCAGCGCGAACTCCATCGAGATATCGCTGTGGAGATCGGACGAACTGCACGGGGATAACAACGCTTCTAGAAGAGGATTAGGAGGATTATGTACCGCAGATTAAGTTTCATCTCCCCCACGATCACAATCCTCGCGATTGTGTTTCTCGCGAACGCTCTTTCCCAGGCCGAACCAGCGCCCCTGTTGACGCGCCATGTGCGCGACGTAGTTGTCGACGGTCAGGCGCAGTTGGTTGGGCAACTCCCGGCGAAACAAACAATACACTTCGACGTTGTTCTGGCTCTGCGTGATCGCGCAGGGCTGCAAACCTTTGTGCAGGAAGTCAACGAGCCTACAAGCCCGTCTTACCATCAGTTCCTCACGCCCCAGGAATTTACTTCGAGGTTCGGACCCAGCCAGAAAGATTGGGACGCGCTGGTTGCTTTCGCGAAAGCGAGCGGCTTTCAAATCGTCGGCGGATCCCGCGACGCCATGGACCTTAGGCTCATCGGCACAGTGGCGGCCATCGAGAAGGCATTCCATGTGACTATGGCGGTCTACCAGCATCCCGCTGAGAATCGCACGTTTTACGCGCCAGACCGCGAGCCGACAGTGAACCTGCCGTTCTCCCTCTGGCATATCTCCGGACTGGACAACTATTCCATCCCGCATCCGATGTTCGTGAAGAAGAGCGACTATGCGAAGGCTCACGGAATCAGTCCTGACAAAGTCGTGGCCCATGCCACGACCGGCTCCGGCCCTTCGGCTTCGTTCCTGGGCAGCGACATGCGCGCGGCCTACTATGGCGGAACAGCGCTGACCGGCTCCGGCCAGAATATCGGCTTGTTCGAATACCTCGGATATGACATCGCCGACTTGAACACCTACTACAGCAACGTTGGACAAACCCGAACTGCCACTGTGACCGGCATCTCCACCGACGGAAGCAGCCTGAGCTGCTTGGATAGCAGGTCGGGCGGCGACTGCGACGACACGGAACAGATCCTCGACATGACACAGGCGCTCGGCATGGCCCCGGGCATTACCGGTTTGTACGTGTACGTGGGAAACACGGACACCGCCATTATTAGCGCGATGACGGTGACCACGGATGCTCCGCTCTCGAAGCAGCTCAGCTGTTCGTGGGGCTGGACGCCTGCCGACCCCAGCACGCTCGATCCTTACTTCGAAAAAATGGCGTCGCAAGGGCAGAACTTTTTTGCCGCAGCCGGCGACAGTTCGGCCTGGTCTGCGTCGAATGAGGCGTGGCCCGCGGATGACGCTAACATCGTCTCGGTCGGCGGCACGGACCTGACAACCTCCAGCGCAGCTGGCCCGTGGGCTTCGGAAACTTCCTGGGCGGATAGCGGCGGCGGCATTTCGCCGGATTCCATCCCGATTCCTTCCTGGCAGCAGCTTTCGGGCGTCATCACGTCGTCCAACAAAGGGTCCACAACTTTGCGGAATGGGCCAGACGTTGCAGCCAACGCGAACTTTACTTTTTATGTTTGCGCTGACCAAACCACCTGTACCGCAAACGACTACGGTGGAACCAGTTTTGCGACGCCTATGTGGGCGGGCTATCTGGCTCTGGCCAATCAACAGGCGGCAAGCAACGGCGACTCCATCGGATTTATTAATCCGATCATTTACCCGGCGGCTTTGGGTTCCAGCTACAGCACACTTTTCCACGACATCACCAGCGGCAGCTGCGGCACCTATTCCGGCATCACAGGCTACGATCTCTGCACCGGGTGGGGCAGTCCGAAGACCACGGGCCTGATCAACCTTCTGGCTGGCGGGTCGTCGACGCCGAGCTTTACTCTTTCGGATTCGCCGAGCAGTCTGACGATTACGCAAGGCGGCAGCGGCACCAGCACGATCACAGTCACCGATGTAGGTGGATTCACGGGCAGCGTAACTCTGGCTGCGTCTGGTCTGCCGAGCGGCGTGACGGCGGCGTTTGGCACGAACCCAACCACGGGGACGAGTGTGCTCACGCTGACCGCAAGCAGCACGGCGACTACCGGATCGGCCACGGTGACGATCACCGGAACCTCCGGCAGTTTGACCGCAACCACGAAACTTGCGCTGACGGTGAATTCGTCGGCGACGCCGAACTTCTCAGTCGCCGCATCGCCGACTTCGGTCACGGTAACTCAAGGCGCGAGTGGAACCAGCACGATCACCATCACCAGCACGGGCGGGTTCAACTCAGCAACGACGTTGAGCGCCTCTGGCTTGCCAACGGGCGTGACGGCGGCGTTCTCCAGCAACCCGGTTACTCCGCCGGCGAACGGGAGTGCGACCTCAACCCTCACGCTGACCGCTTCCTCAACCGCCACGGTCGGTGCGGCTACGGTGACGATCACCGGAACATCGGGATCGACCACTCACAGCACCACCATCGCCCTCACGGTCAATGCTTCTTCGGGAACCGAGAATTTCACCCTGTCTCTGTCGCCATCTTCTTTCACGAGTCGATGAACGCGGCAGCGTATCCACCACTCTCACAGTCACCAGCGTGAATGGATTCCATTCCGCAGTGAACTTGAGCGTGAATGAATTCCCCAGCGGCGTATCGGCGACGGCCTCGGCCAACCCCGTAACGCCGCCGGCGAATGGCAGCTCGAAGGTGACGATTACCTGGAGCGCGTCCAGAAGCGCGCCTACCGGGACCACAACCATTGAGTTGATCGGCACTTCCGGATCACTCACGAACGAAACGCCCGTCACTATAACGGTGGCGCGTTGACGATCGGATGTTAAACCAGTCGAGCCGGCTCCTTGCGGGGCCGGCTCGATGTTTTCTGGAAGCTGATTTTAGGACGCGTCACGACTATGCCGGACTCTTCAGCGGAATCCCGGCATTCACCAGCGTGCCATTTTCCGAAGACGTGACTTTGACGCTTCCGCCAAACTGTCGCATGCGCTCTTCAATCCCCATCAGGCCAACTCCGGAAACAATCCTGTCACCTCGCACCCGGTCGGAAGCGATGCCCTGACCTGTGTCGGAAATCTCAACATCCACGGCGTCGTTTGTCCGGTTGAGCCGAACACTGGCCGTGGGGCTGCCGGAGTGCCGGTGAATGTTGGTCAGGCATTCCTGCACGACGCGGAAGATAGCGATCTCCATCTCCTGCGGAAGTCGATGGAAACCGTCGCTCACCTGCAAATCCACCTTGATAGCGCTGCGCTCCGCAAAGCCTTCGGTATACCATCGCAGAGCCGAAGGAAGTCCCACTTCATCAAGCAGCGGCGGATGCAGGAGATACGACATCGTCCGCAGCTGCCGGCTCATCTCGTCGTTGAGTTCGATGGACTGATTTACCAGCGCAGCAAAATTCGGTTCCTTCGCCTCGATCCGCATTTCGTCAAGCACCATCTTCATCGCCGCCAGCATTTGCCCGGTGCTGTCGTGCAATTCACGCGCAAGCCGCCGTCTTTCTTCGTCCTGCAGGCTTAGAAGCTTGGCGCTGAGTTCGCGAACTTGTTCGGTCCTTTCGGATAATTCTCTGGTTCGCTCCTGAACTCTCAGTTCCAATTCGTTGTGAGCTTCCTTAAGTTCCTGCCGCGCCTTTTCCGCCTCGCTCGCCTGCAAGCGGGCCTCGCGCTCCGCCCGTTTCAGCCGCAGCAGCGAGCCCACAGTCGCCAGCAGTTCTTCCCGCGAAACCGGCTCGGCAAGGTAGCCATCAGCTGCCTCCAAACCGCGAACCCGATTTTCAGTGTCGGTGACAGTGGCGGAAATATGCAGCACCGGAATATGCGCCGTCCGCGGATTGGCTTTAAGGCGCCGGCACACTTCAAATCCATCCATGTCCGGAAGGTGTACATCCAGCGTGATGAGATCAGGACTGTCGTCAGCCAAGCGCAGAGTCTCGGTGCCGTTCCGAGCTTCGATCACCCGGTAGCCTCCTCCCTGCAGCGCTCTCGACAGCGAATAGCGAATGGCATCGTTGTCATCAACCGCCAGAATCGTGATGTCCTTAGTCTCAGGCATAAGAAAACTCCTGCACTCTTATTCGGCTAGATTCCACAACAGGGCACTCAGACGCCCACGCCATCCGAGCGTCTTTCACCTTGATATGCACACCCGCGCGCGCCAGCGCCTCCGCAAAGCGAGTCTCCGTTAGTTCCCGCGATTGCGTCTCTTTCGGCACGATGTCCGCGGCGGCCTGCAAACGCTCACGCTCTTCGCTCTCCAATCGCTGCGACGTATAAATGACAACCGGAATTTGCTGCGTTTTGGGATCCATCTTCAACTGATCCAGAACTTCAAAACCGCTCAAGTCCGGCATCGACAAATCAAGGATGATCAGGTCCGGCTTGCTTTCTTTCGCAAGCCGCAGACCTTCATTGCCTCCGCGCGCCTCGAGCAACCGGTAGCCGCCGTTGCCGAGCACGCCTTTCAGCAGATACCGCGAAATCTCGTCGTCGTCGATGATCAATATCTGGCCGTGGTCCCGGACCAGAGTCGTCTGCAGTTGAGCCAGCAGCCAGGCTCGGTCGATCGGCTTGGCATGAAAAGCCGTTGCTCCGAGCGCCATCGCTTTGGCTTCGTTTTCGACCACCGTCACCACAAAGACTGGAATATCCCTGGTCGAGGAATTCTGTTTTAGATCCTGCAACAGCTGCCACGAATGCTCGCCCTGCAGCAGAACATCCAGAACGATGGCGACCGGCCTGAACTCTTCCAGTGCCCTGCGCGCTTCTTTCAAATCCTGCGCCGGCACCACCTGGAAACTCGTGCCTTTCAGATATTTTTCGTAAATGAAGAGCGCCTCGCGATTATCTTCGACTACCAGAACCGGCAGTTTCGACGCGTCCAACTCGCGCTTCACGTCGGGAACATAGACGGCTTCCGTCGCTCCCGTATAACTGACGGGAACGGCAACGAAGAAAGTCGAGCCGAGGCCTACCTGGCTCTTCACATAAACATCGCCGCCAATCAGTTGCGCCAATTTTCGCGAGAGCGGAAGTCCCAGCCCGGTGCCCTTGGCGGTTTTTTGCAGCTTCCCCTCGACCTGTTCCCACTCCTGGAAGATCCGGTCCTGATCCGCCGGCGAGATTCCGATCCCGGTATCGGCCACGGAAAATACCACCGTCTCATCGTGCCCCGTCCGAACCGAAACTCGTCACTTCGCCGCGCTCGGTGAACTTCAATGCGTTGGAGATAAAGTTTCGCAGTACCTGCGACACCTTGGCTTCGTCCGTGTAAAGTTCGGGAATGCCAACCGGATCCTCAAACACCAGCGACACCGAAGAATTTTGCGCCAGCAACGGCCGCAACATGCCGCGCAGAGCCGCAAACAGGCTTTCGACGGAAAATTCGGCCGGGCGAATCGTGACCTTTCCCGCTTCCACTTTCGCCAGGTCAAGCAGATCATTGACCAGGTCGGTAAGGTCCTGCGCCGACCGCCGCATAAACGTCACCTGTTTTTCCTGCTCCGGCGTGAGATCTCCATCCATCCGGTCGATCAGGATTTGACTCAGAGCCAGAATCGAATTCAGCGGTGTGCGGAATTCGTGGCTCATATTCGAGAGAAAATGGCTTTTCAATTCGGAAGCGCGCTGCAGAAAGTCGGCCTTGTCGTTCAGTTCCGCATAGAGGGCCACGACACCTCGGTTGGTTTCATCCAGTTCGCGGTTCAAGTTGCGCCAACTCCGCCTGCCGCGCCCGCAATTCCTCTAACGTCCGCATCAGCTCTTTGTTTTGCTGCTGCAGCTCTTCGTAAGGATTCTCCGAGGGTTTCCGCTCAATGGCCGCAAGCAGAGCATTCAGTTCGGTGTTGCCCAAACGCGTGAATTTGTCGGGAATGATCTTGCCGAGCACGACGACGGTCCCAGATGCTTTGTTCGTCTCCACCTGGAAATGATCCAGAAGCCGTTTGGCTCCAATCATTCCCAGTCCCATGCCCGTCTTCGACACATACTTTCCACCGAGGATCTCGTCCAGGTTCGGAATGCCCCGTCCACTGTCGCGAACGGTGATCACCAGCATTCTCTCAGCGCCGTTTTCAATTTCGAAGTCGATGGATCCGCCGCCCGCATACTGAAAGGCATTCCGCACCACTTCCGATACTGCCGTCGCAATGCGAGTTTGCGCCTGCACGTCAAATTTGAGCGCAGCCGCGATGGTGCGGGCTCGCTGCCGAGCCAGCACTACGTCGAGCTCGTAGCGAACGTCCATCTTGAGCAGGTTCAGTTTCACGACATCGCCTCGGAACGGTTCTTGGCAACCAGCACGGTTACGTCATCCCGCTCTCGCGTAAAATCGCGGTACAACAATCCTGCGATCAGTCCTGGATGTTTGCTCCAGATTCCCGGGTAGGCCTTCAGATCCCAGCTGGATTTAAGCCCATCGGAATACATCACCAAAATACTGTCCGTATTCCAGGGAAACGTGAATTCCTGGATTCTATGAAGTTGATGTCCCACCGTCCCGTTGTGCGACGCCAGGCCTCGACTGGTTTCCGGCGTTACGATCGACGATCCAATATTTCCCACACCCGCGAACGACACCAGCCGGCTTTCGAAGTGCAGCGAAGCCACGGCCATCGCAGCCCCTCGCGTCTTCTTCAGCGCATCATGGGAATCCTGCAGGACAGGAGTCGGCGAATCGCCGCGTAGTCCGGTGAAAATCCTTTCGGCTTCGCGCGCCGCATCGGAGGCCAAAATGCCGTGTCCGAGACCGTCGACCACCATCAGCAGCATGGATTCCGCGGTTTTCCGCGACGCCCCAGCCGTCTCCGCAAACGTCCTCGCCCTTGATCGGGACTGACACGACCCCCACTTCGATCGGGGAAGAATGTTGACCGTTTTTCTTGCGCGGCCAAAATTCCGCCAGCACGGCGGTTCCGAGACCAGGAGCGGTGTAGATGTCGAAGGTGTGGGACAGACGCTTGATTGCTCCCAGACCGCTCCCACTGGTTCCGGCGGTCGAATATCCGTCGCGCAGTGCCGTCGTCAGGTCCCGTATGCCGGGGCCCTTGTCCAGCGCCAGGACTCTTACTCCGGAACTCCCATTTTGCGCAATGCTCTCGACCACCATGGTTCCACTCCCGGCATGCTTCACCAGGTTAGTTGCCATTTCAGTCACGGCGATGGCCAGAGAACCGGTTTCCGACTCGCCGAGATTCGCGTGCTCGGCGCAGACGGCGGCGTGCCGTCGGGCCTCTCCAGCGTGCGTGGGGTCGGTAACTCGGATGATCATCAGATTTGGACTCTATTTCCATCGCGTCACCGCGACCCTCGTGCCTTGACCCACTTTCGAATCAATTTCAAACTCGTTGACCAACCGCTTGGAGCCGCTAAGTCCAAGACCCAGCCCTGGCCCGGTGGTGAATCCATCCCGCAGCGCCAAGTCGATATCGGGGATGCCCGGCCCCTGATCAACGAATATCAGCCGAACACCCAGACGCGGGCCGTTGAGCATTTCCAGTTGCATCGTTCCGCCGCCGCCATAAATCAGCGTGTTACGGGCGAGCTCACTGGCCGCCGTGACCAGCTTGGTCTGGTCCACCAGAGACAGGCCGGTTCGAGCTGCAGCCTCGCGCACACGCCGCCTCACGGTGACCATGTCGGGCTCGGACGCAACTGGAATTGTTTCGCTATCGACGACTGACATGACGGGATGCCTTGTGACCGTTCGCCCTATGACCGTTCAGTGATAGTTTCAGCAGCTCCATGCCAGCATCAACATTCAGCGCGGTCCGCACACCCGGAAGAGACATACCCAGCTCCACCAGCGTGATCGCGACAGCCGGCTGCATTCCGACTACTACCGTTTGTGCGTCCAGCACGCGCGACATCGCCGCGATGTTGCCCAACATCCGGCCGATGAACGAATCCACAATCTCAAGACTGGAAATATCGATCAACACTCCGCGAGCGGCGGTTTCGCTGATCCGGGTCGTGAGATCTTCCTGCAACGTCATGGCCAGGCGGTCATGCATGTCCACCTGAATGGTGACCAGCAAAAACTCGCCCATCCGAAGAATCGGTATTTTTTCCAAGACAACTCCTATGCAGTCTTCAGAGCATGTTCGAGCGATAACCCGGTTCGATCCAGCGCCAGCGCGAAGGCGTCTGCCAGCGTGGCTTTCGTGGTGACGTCGAGAAGATTGATTCCCAGGTGCACAATGGTCTGCGCAATCTGCGGACGCACTCCGCTGATGATGCAATCCGCGCCCATCAAACGCGCGGCCGTAACCGTTTTCAGCAAATGCTGCGCGACCACGGTATCGACGGTCGGGACGCCGGTAATGTCGATGATCGCGACGCGCGAATTTGTCTTCACAATGTTTTCCAGCAACGTTTCCATCACCACCTGCGTGCGTGCGCTATCCAGAGTCCCGATAATCGGAAGCGCCAGAATCCCATCCCAAAGCTTGACCACGGGCGTGGAGAGTTCGAGCATCTCCTCTTGCTGTCGGCGAATGACTTCCTCGCGGGTTTTCAGGTACATCTCGGCGGTAAACAATCCCAGCGAGTCAATCAGTTCGGTGGTCGACCAGAGTTCCGATGCCAAGCTGTTTGCGTCGTCGCCGATTTGATCACGCAACAACTCAAACAAGGGCTTCTTCACCGAAAGCACGAACGTTGCGGTTTCAGTCGGCGAAAAGCCCTGTTGCGCGCGGCTTCGGGAAATCTCCGTCAACAGCTCCCGTATCGGCTGCCAGGAAGAAGTCTGTACATCAGAACTGCCGGATTCGATGCCGTCCCGGAGCAGCTTCAGAAACGTCGTACATTGCTTTCGAAGCTCCGAGTCGTTCATAAGGTCGGCCCGCCGCGTGGCGCCGCCCATCTCCTTGATCCACTCCGCTAGACACCGAGGATTCGTGTTTGGCGAGAACTGCGGCCAACACAGCCGTCTTGGGGTTTTGCACTCCTTTGCTCATCTTCCGCTCCTAAGGGTTGAACGACTAAGAGATTGAACGATCCCTCCGAGGACCATCCCACACGCACTATCAACCGATCTCGCTAACGGTGAGAAGACTTCCATGGGAGGGATACGCTCCAGAGGGGAGCCTCCCATGGACTAGCGATGGTAGCCACGAGAAACCTGTAGGAATATACAGGGTTTACTGTAGATACGATCTTCCGGGCCGTTCGCTCGGCGCGGAGCTCAGCTGGCCGCCGGATCGTCTTCCCGAAGCAGCTGTTGGCCAGTTCTCTCCAAAGCCAGCGCGAAAGCGTCGCGCAGGGTTGCCTTGGTAGTGATATCGAGCAGATTAATCCCGAGATGGACGATGGTCTGAGCAATCTGGGGTCGAATCCCACTGATGATGCAGTCAGCGCCCATCAGCCGCGCCGCAGTCACGGTTTTCAGCAGATGCTGCGCCACTACAGTATCGACCGTAGGAACGCCGGTGATGTCGATGATGGCGACCTTGCAGTTCGTGCTGACAATGGCCTCCAGCAGGGTTTCCATCACAACCTGCGTGCGCGCGCTGTCGAGAGTTCCGATCAGCGGCAGGGCGAGAATGTCGTCCCACAGCTTCACAACCGGAGTCGACAATTCGAGCATGTCTTCCTGCGCCCTTCGAATGAGGTCTTCGCGGGTTTTCAGGAACACCTCCGTCGTGTAGAGCCCGAACGCGTCCAGCAGCTCCGAGGCGCCCCATATCTGATCCGCAATCACCTTGGGATCTTTTACTTCCTCCCTCAATCTGCGGAAAAGAGGCTCTTTGAAGGAGAAAACGAAGGTCGCGGTTTCTGTCGGCGTGAACCCCTGTACCGCGCGGCTCTTCGAAATTTCGGCGAGAAACTCCCGCAGATTTTTCCAGCGCGGATCGTTGGGATTGCTGGCGCCCACGTCATCGATGCCCGTCCGAAACGTAGAAAGAAACGTCAGGCATTGTTTCCGCAGTTCCGCTTCAGCGATTGAGCCGGAGCTTCGAGTGGACGCGTGGATCTGCTGCATCCATTCGTCGAGGAAAGTTTTCTCGTCGCGGGAAAGAATTTCGGAAACCGGACTGCCTACACCAGTGAGTTGAACCATGTTTTCTCCTTGTGACGCCGATGGCGGATTCTCGCCGGGGGTCCTTGTCCAGGTTCAAGGAGATGGAGCTGAAATTCTTAGAAAGGATAGCTCCGCTATGCATCCATCGTACTCCGCTTCGACCCCACCCGCAATGCTCCCGGTCCCGGGTGGTGCCTCGATCTGAGGTTGCGCACTTGCGGATTCACCGACTGATTGAAGTTGCACGCACGCGGATTCACCGATCGATGTCATCCCGCAGGAGCGCGCTCAGCGCTCCGGAGGGACCTTCTGAGACCCATACGCCGGTTGTACGGATGCGAGGAACGCCAGCACTGCAGGAAGCACCGGATTCCCGTCGACGCCATCAACAGAATGACATCGGGCTGCGGAGTTGTGCCTGATCTCACATCTGGGTGGTTGACCCGGCGATGCCCGTCGAATTCAGCCGATAGCCTACTAACCCAGCTGTGCTCTGACCCCCGCCACAAGCAAGTCCGCCGAATCAGACTTTGAAAACACCGAAGAGATTCCCACCGAGTGGGCTTCCCGCTCCACGGACGGGGCCAGCGTTGTTGGTAAACATTATTAAAGGAACCTGGGGCATCAGCCTTTTCAGAACGTGGGCGGCCTCTAGCCCATTCATCAAGAGGCATTGCGAGATCGAGGACGATCACGTCCGGTGCTTGTTCTGGGGCTCTTTCGACCGCATCGAGCCCATTGACGGCGTCGCAAACTTCAAAGCCCTGATCCCGGAACTTGGCGCAGAGCATGCTGCGTATCAGATCGTGATCGTCAACCACCATTACCTTCTGCCGCATTGGCATTCCTCAATCATCCTCTCTGCGCCGGTTAAAGCCATCGGCCAGTGGGTGTAGGGGGAAGTCAGTAACACCTGAGGTCGCCTAATCCATTCCTGCTTGTTAAACCCTTAAACCCAAACCGTGAAATCGGCAGGGTTTCCGTACCGGGAAAAATACAGAGGAAATTTGTGCGACGACTCCTTGCGATGCGCGGTGGATCTATGACGCTATCCCGTATACTCGCCGATATGGAGAGCCCACGTGCCGAGATTCCGGCAGCGGTGATTCCGACAGGAGAAGTGACGGCCGCATCCCGGCTGTTGACCCTCGTCGGCATCGTCGTGGTGATTGCGGGGCTCTATTTCGGCCGTCAAGTGTTAATCCCGCTGGCCCTGGCTGTGGTCTTGGCCTTTTTGCTCACGCCACTTGTCGCACTACTTGAGAAGGGCCATTTCGGTCGTGTGCCATCGGTACTCGCAGCGCTTGTGCTGTCGTTCGCGATTCTGACCGCCGCGGGCTGGGGAGTGGCGAATCAATTAATGGAGAGTTCTCTCCGATCTGCCCGACTACAAGGCAAACATTCACAACAAGATCGAAGCAATTAGCGCCCCGGGAACCGGTGGTTTCAGCAAGGCGAGAGCGACTGTCAACGATCTGAGCAAGGAGTTGACCTCCGCTTCGGAAACGGAAGGGAACAAGAAACTCCAGAATGGGGGAAAACAGCCGATTTCGGTTCAGGTTGCCGCGCCTCCCCATAGCGCCGTCAGAGTACTTGCGAGATGTGGTGGGTCCGCTCACCGGAATTCTGGAGACCGCCTTCATCGTAGTGATTTTCGCTCTGTTTATCTTGCTGAAACGCGAGGATTTACGGAACCGCCTACTTCGTCTGGCAGGGAGCGGCCAATTGAACGTGATGACCCAGGCGTTGGATGAAGCCTCCCAACGACTGGGACGTTACCTGCTGTTGCAGTTTCTCGTGAATGCCGGCTACGGCCTACTGTTCGGACTGGGGGTCTATGCCATCGGAATACCTCATGCCCTGCTCTGGGGGGTAGTTGGCGGGTTGCTGCGTTTTGTGCCGTACGTCGGTACGCCCATCGCAGCCCTTTTCCCCATGACATTGGCCTTGGCGGTATTCCCGGGCTGGTCTCAGGTAGGGCTCACGTTCCTTTTATACTTATTCCTGGAACTCATAATCGCCAACCTCATCGAGCCCTGGCTGTACGGTGCTCATACCGGCGTTTCATCCCTTGCCATATTGGTCGCAGCAGTTTTCTGGGTCATGCTCTGGGGTCCGGTTGGTCTGATCCTATCTACCCCGCTTACCGTGTGCTTGATACTCATGGGGAGGTACGTGCCACAATTGGATTTCCTTGAAATTCTGTTAGGCGACGAACCGGTTCTGTCTCCGCATGCGCATTTTTATCAGCGACTCCTCGCCCTCGACGACGATGAGGCCCGCGACATCGCGTCCCGGCACTTGAAAGAGAATCCAATCGCGAATCTTTACGATTCGGTCTTGATTCCCGCACTCGGTCTCGCTGAAAGAGACCGGCACATGAACGTTCTGGACGAAACCAGAAGAAAATTTATCCATCAGAGTACAAGGGAGTTGATCGAAGAATTGTACGAAGGTTCTCAAGATGCGCCGATCCTGGCGCTGAGTCGCCAGCAGGGATGGCTCGTCTGCGGTCGCGGTGAGGGCTCGTCTATTATCGGACCAGTGGATATGGATCGCAGAATCTTTCTGGAGCGAAGATCATTTGCATTTCCGCCAAAGATGAAGCGGACGAGATCGTCGCTACAATGGTAATGCAGTTACTGCGGCGTGCAGGATGCAATGCAGATGTCTTGCCCATGGCTCCTATTTCGACGATGTTCGAGCAGTTGGAGCAACTGCACCCCGACGTAATCTGCGTGTCTGCATTGCCTCCCTTCGCGGCAGGACGGGCGAAGGCTCTTTGCAAGCAGCTGCGGCAACGCCATCCCAAAGTGAAAATTGTGCTGGGCCTGTGGGAATTTCCCGGGGGCGTGACTAAAGCGCAAGAAAGAGTCGGATTGGGCTCCGCCGACATGATCGGCACGTCGCTCGCCCAAATTGTCTCTCTGCTGGAAGAGGGAAATGCTGTCGCATCTTCGGAAGAATCAGATATGAAGCCAACAGCGTCCGAGACTCCGTAAGGTCAAATGATCTGCTTAACGGATCGCCCGGCAGCCCCTCGTTACAGCCTGCCGGGCGATCGCTCCTATCATGAGGCATAGCGTCACCTACGTCTGCTTGCCTAGAAACTAAACCGAAGCACGAACTGGCCGTTTCTCGGTCCGTTAAGCGTACTGCCCACCTGGCCAAAGCCGGTGTCCTGAACGCCGGAATCGGGTTTGCTGAATATGTGCCGGTTGAATGCGTTGAAAAACTCTCCGCGGAACTCCCCCTTCACCCGTTCTGTGATCGCGAAGGTCTTGGCGACGCCCAAATCCTCGTCGTAAAACGGGAACGAACGTATGTCCGCAGAGTTGCGCGGCATATTGCCGAAGACATAGGGAACGTCAACTCCAGGATTAGGGTTAGGATCCGCAAACGCGCCGCAGTTCCAGTAGCCGGTGGTGCACGCACCGGAGGTCGCATCGTAACCGGTGGTCCCCGTATTGGTGAACAGCAAGGGATTGAATGGGCCCGAGCGGCGCACAGACTGCCCCGGCACCCGGTTCGGGCGAATGCCGTTGTCGAAGCCTGGAATGCCGTTGGCGCCAAAGAAGCTGATGGGCTGTCCGCTCAGGTAGCGAAGCACGCCGCTGATTCTCCAGCCGCCGATGATCGCGTTTACCGGCCCAGGAGCGCCCGAAAGGAAACGCTTGCCACGGCCAACCGGCAGCTCATAAATGTAGCTCGCGACAAAGTTGTTAGGAACGTCCTGGTTGCTCACCGCCTTTTCAGCCCTCAGGTCATAGGGATTCTGGGTTCCACCCTGGCTTTGCAAAGTGCTGTAGTAAGGCTGAATGCTGTCCGCGTCGGTGATCGTCTTCGAGAAAGTGTAGGAGACCAGCACATTCAGACCATTGTGGAAGCGCCGTTCCAGCTTGGCTACCAACGCGTCGTAGCTGGATTGCCCAACGTTCTGCAGGTAACTGTCCTCGTTGATGTAGCCCACCTGCGGGAACGGGCGCAGAGCCTGCTCCACTTCTTCGGAGATTCCGTAGGTACAGCCAGAAGCGCAGGAGAAGCCAACGTAGGGTTGAATCGGAGGCGAACTAAACCCGTTGGGACAAGGTGCGACGGCCCACCACAACAGACAGGTGCCCTGGGCCAGAGCGCTCTGCGGGATGTCATTCGGATAGTTGAGCAATCCATGCAATCGCGTGGCGTGGTTGCCGATGTATCCCAGCGAGAAAAAGAGGTCGGGTTGCAGTTGAACCTGGGTCTCCAGGTTCCACGAGCTCACCATCGCCGGACGTCCGAAAGTCTTCGCGATGTAGTCCACCCCCTGGCCATTCGACTGGGTCGGATCGAGGTCTGGAGTGGTCGGCAGCAAGGGCAGCCCTGCATCAACCTGCGGACCTGAAAGAGGATCTCCGGTGAACAGGGTTTGATTTGCCGTGAAACCTTGCAGCGTTCCCTGGCCGAAGTCAGCATAAACCAGCGGCCCGTAGTAGATACCTCCGCTGCCGCGGAGAACAAACTTGTCGTGCAGGAACGAGGGCGACCAGGCAAATCCGACGCGAGGCTCAAAGTCTTTGTAGTAGGTGTCGGCCCAGGTTTCGCCAGTGTTTCCGTTGCGGCCCGCTCCCTTTCCGGCAAAGACCAACGCACCCGGGAATCCACTCGCTCCCGTATTAGGCGTCGTCGGGCTGAAGATGGCTGTGTCGCCATCCGCCTCGTGGCGCGGGGTGTCATAACTCCAGCGCAGTCCGAGGTTGAGGGTGAGGTTACGTCGCACCTTCCAGTCGTCCTGTACAAAAAGTGCAGCCGTGTGAGTAATCCAGCGGGGCGCATGAATCTGATTTAGGGCGTTTGTGGTGCCCGCTTGACCCACGAGGAATGCGGCGAAGGCGCTGCCGTCACGTCCCCAATACGTGGTGTCGGATGCAGTCTGGTTGGGCCAGAAGGTATAGCATCCAGACGTGCCACTGCAGGTGCCACCGATTTTGCTGACGAACGAATATTGATGATATTGCACCTCCCCACCGAAGTTGAGGCTGTGCGCGCCATGCTGCCAGTGAACGACATCGTTCAATGCAATCGTATTGTCCACATCCTGGGCATCGTCGTTCTCGCCGAAGTTCGGATAGGGGCTGCTGTTGAACACAAACCCGGGAAAAACCGGGCCGGAGCCGTTGGCGATTCCCAGCTTGCTATCCCAGTCGGTTCCCATGCGCGCGGCTGCCGACAGGTTGTAGTTGTTGGAGCGGTTGCTGCCGAACGTCACAGAATTAACCAACGTCGGGCTTATGACCCAATCCCATCCCGCGCGGGTTAGCTTGCCATACTGATCCGATCCGCCGCCGCCGGCTGAGGTTAGAGGTGGCGGCAGGTTGGCGCCGTTGCCATGGTCGGAGTTTTCCCGATCACTGAAGAAACCCCATAACTTGTGCTTCTGTCCCAGGTTCTGGTCGACGCGAATGCTGAAGACCGTCTGCGCAATACTGTCGTTCGTGCTATAGACGAAATTGTTGGTGCCGCCGGTCAGATTCGGGGCGGGCATGTATTGCAGCACAGCCTTAGCTACCGCGCTCTCGCGGCCGATCGGGATCTGGTTATTGGGGAACGGAGTGTTGTTGCAACTGTTCGATTCTTGCGCGGGATCGAAGATCTCACCGTAGTACAGCGGCACTAGACCGTTGCACGAGTAGGCCTGAGTTCCCGCCGTGGTGAGGATCGGGCCGCCCAGCGTCGATGAAAAATCAAAGTATTGCCCGTTGCTCCCGAGCTCGGCAGGGGTTGGAATATTCGAGGTTACGGAAGCGCCGGTATGATAGAACAACTGCTCGTAGCTGAACAAAAAGAAAGTCTTGTCGTGACCGTTGTACAAACCGGGTATCCGCAGCGGACCGCCGAATGAAACGCCAAAGTCATTTTTGGTATCGGGCGGGCGTTTGAGCAATTCGGCATCCGAAGGATTGAGCGCAAGGTAGCCGTTGTTGAACCAGTTGTTGCCGTCCAGCCCGGCGTTCTTGTAGTAGTCGAAGACCGCTCCATGATAGTCGTTCGATCCGGAGCGCGTTTTGTAATTCGCCAATCCGCCGGTGGTTCTGCCGAATTCCGCCGACATTCCGGAGATGTCAACGTGAAACTCCTGAATCGATTCCACCGACGGTGCGACGACGTCAAACGAGCCTGAACCATTCTCCATTCTGTTGGTTGTGATCCCATCCACCAGGTAGTCCGTTCCTTCGGTCTGGCCGCCGGCGATCTTGGTCATCTGGAAGTTGGATCCTCCCGCAGATGTTCCGGGGCCGACTGCGCCCGGCACCAGAAACTCCAGCGAAGAAATCGAACGCAGACTGCCCGTCACCGCCAGGGGAAGATCGTAGACCTGGTCCCTCGTAATATTGTCGTCAATACTCGAACTTTCTGTTTCCAGTGACTCAGCGTCTGCCGTTACACTGACGGTTTCAGATACAGCGCCCACCGCAAGCACAATGTCTCGTCCAACGTGCGACGCCACATTCACGACAACACCCGAGTACACCGCAGTCTTGAAGCCTGAAGAGGGCTCCGCCTTCAGCTCATAGTTGCCGGTGCGCACGGAAGGAAACACGTAGTATCCCGTACCGGAGCTGACCGTTTTGTAACTTGTACCGGTGTTGATTTCCCTCGCGGCAATCGTGACACCGTTGATTGCTCTCCCGGAAGGATCGGTGATGGTGCCGCTGATCGACCCCGTGTCCAGTTGGGCAAGGGCAGGCAGGCCAGTGAGCAGGAGAACGAATAGCGCCACTGCTACTGCCCGGACCGACCAATCCCGGACCGACGAACAAAGAAGTCTGCGAAGGTACAGCTGCACCTCATGCGTCATAAGTTTCCCCATAGAGCCGCAGGCATCCATATGCCGGGCTGAGTTTAGATCGCTTCTTCTTGATTCTTGAATCCCATCGGTAATCGTTTTCTTGCAACCCGCTGCCGCAAACTGGCGGGGGGTAGTCTTTCCAGCCTCGAGGCTTCCCCGCTCGCCAAGTAAAGAGTCTCTCCACTTTCAACGCGCATGCGACCCCGAAGTCCTGCGTCCCTACTGCGTGGTGGGACGATCGGCGTCCGAGCCCGGATCGGTCGAAGACCCGATCACAGGCCAATCGTTGGTCCACGTCAGCGATCTCACAAACAGATAGTCGAGTCCGTTCTGCGACAGTTGCAGCGCGTGAAACACGATCACATCGCCATCTGTTGGATCCACATACGCTGTTTGCCCGCCTGGGCCGGCCCACGTCGTGTCGCCCTGCAACAGGATCGTTCCGCCACCCGCCGCCATATCGACTCCGCTCTCGTCGGTAAACGGACCATTGGGACTGGTTCCGCGGCCCACAACGATCTTGTAGTCGCTCTGCGATGGATTCGCCTCGCAGCAGTAGTCCCACGAAACGAACAAATAGTAGAAGCCGTTTTCGTAAATCAGCGAGGACCCTTCAATTGGATCGTTGGGGACATCCGACGCGCGCTCGGCCAAGTGGTAAGTCGCCGATCCGGACTGGATTTGTCCGGTGGTCGGGTCGATCTGCTGCTGGTAGATTCCGGTCCAAAAACTTCCGTAGGTAAGCCAGACATTCCCACCCGCGTCGATCAGGATGTTGGGGTCGATGGCGTTGAAGTTGCCGGAAGCGGAAGACTGCAAAATGAGGCCCTGATCGACCCAGCTGTAATTCGGGTCGGTCGAATCCAGAGTGGTGTTGGTCACGAGTCCTATCGCCGAAACATTCGACCCAAAAGAAGAAACGGCGTAGTAGACGTGATACAAGCCGCTGAAGTAGGACACGTCCGGAGCCCATATCTCGGTTGCCTGCGGAACGGCTCCGGAAACCCACGACGGTAAGTTGCTGAAAACAAAACCACAGGCGCTCCACGCGATCTTGTCGGTGGAGCAGCGGATAGGAATGAATCCGCCTTGACCCGAAGAGGCATCGGTCGAGAAGACGTAATACGTCGAGTTCTGCCGAATGATACTTGGATCGTGTACCGGCGAGGTGTCGCCCGTGAATTCGTAATTGGTCAATGGACCGGCAGCCGCGATGACGAGACTGAGACTCGCGGTAGCCGAAGCCTGTGACGAATCCGTAACCGCTGCGGTGAAATTGAAGGTCCCCGCGGCTATCGGCGTGCCTGAGAGAACGCCGGTGCTGGCCAAAGTCATCCCTCCTGGCAGCGTCCCGGCAGATACGCTCCAGGCATACCCGCTGCCGGTCCCACCCGTCGCCGCCAGCGTCGCGGTATACAACTCGGTAACGGTCCCTCCGGTTAGGGACGTCGTTGTGATGGCCAGCGGAGATGAGCTGGAAGTGGAAGACCCGCCGCCGCAACTTTGAAGCAGGGATAGGGCAACTGCAGAATGAAGCACGAGCGAACAATTACGGGCCAGCGCGGCCAGAAAACGGCTGCGGTGAAGTTGGACCACGCGGAACTGGCCTGTGTGCATGAGGTGCTCGGTTCGGACAGGGACCCGAGTAAACGTTTGCTTAACGCCGCGCACGAACTATGCTGCCCCTTCATCCTTTTTATCGAGTAACACACGGTATACATACGGTGTGATACGGTTGGTTCTGCAAATCTAAGCCATTTAGATGCAATCACATAGACTAAACACCTCCGCAGCTGGGGCGGCACCACGTTAATGATGAATCAGGGAGGCAAGCAAGGGAGAATTGGCATCGGCAAAACGGTTCGCCTTGCGCCAAAGTGGTGAAAATGCGGAGGCAGTCTGTGGAAGTGCGGATATGAAATGCGGATAGTTCGTTCTCCCGCGCGCACGAGCGTGAGAACGAAGCGGGATCTACTTCCGGCTCTGGGAGCCACGAGCGACTTTACCAGAAATAGGCGGCAACAACATGAGGCGGGCTGGCGCCCGAGTCGATAACCGATGTCTGCACAACGACTTGCATGTTCTTCTTCTCCCATCCGGGGGGTGCGGTCCGCGCCCACTCGGTCAAGGATTCGGGATCGGAAACGAACTGCGCCGCAGCGTCGGTGCCTGGTGCCGTAATTCCCGCCACACTGACCACCGCATGGCCGGTCTTGGAGTCGAGCAATCGCGTGACGACCCCAAAGTCCACCACTACTTCCTGGTGCAAACCCAACGTGCAGAACCACTTCTTGTCGGGAGAGGTGCGGTCATGGATCCAGAGGATGCCGTCTCTCTCTTCAAACACGTAACGCAGGTCGGACGTCATTTCCATCGTCCACCGATTACTGAATGCCCCAATCAGCACCGCCGGGGAATTGCGAAGCTCGTCAAATGACGTTTCGGGGCCAACCCTAATCTGGCGTGGCTTGCCGATCCGGCCTAATGCGTCGGAAATTCGAAAGGCGGCGTAGACATCTCCCGAGACCAGCCCGATATCAGGAAACGTGAGCATGTCTTTCCACAGGATCTTTTCATCCGGATCCAGAGGCAGGAGTTGGTCAAACCTTTCTTCTTGTGTCTGGAAAGTGCCCGGATGGGCTTTTGCATATTTGTCATACAGCGCGAATGAGGGGCGATATAAAACGGGCTTGGGCAGGTAGACGAGTACAGGTTGCGACGTGGAAAAGACGGGGGCCCAGAATTTCTGCAAGGCTGTGGGGCGCGCTATTTTGCTGCGGACGACGGGAGCGACTAACACCGCGACCAGCAGCAAGTTGAGGGCAAGCGCCGTCCAGGCAAGCGCTTTCCAGTTTCTACTGCGTTCGTTGAGCGGTAAAGGCGGAGTTGACGCCTCAACCGGAAGCTCGGCGGGCATGTGGTGAAATTCGGGAACATAGGTTCCGACGGGAAGGTCGATGCGGAGGTCGGAGGACTTGGAAAACTCGTGATAATACTGTTCGAGCCTTCTCCGTACCTCGCCAGCCTGCACCCGAACCACCGGGTCGTCTCCAGTCGCGTAATCGGCGGGACGATGGAACAAATCGGCGCCAATACTACGTTCCTTCAGCAGTTCGTCGCGCCCATCAAGACGATGTTGGACCACGTAGGAGAGAAATTGTTTGCTGCGGCTGCTATTCCGAAAGGGCGGACTTGCCAGGATGTTGTCCAGCTCCTGGAGAATCGCGGACTTGTTCATTTCCTCGACGATGGGCGGGCGTCGTTTTTGGGGGTCCGCGCTCGCCACCGACCCGGATGGTACTGCCATCAATCCACCTCTTTAATACAGGCTTGGTCTATCACGACGGAGCCCGGATTGTCACCCCAAAAGAGGCTGGCCTGCTCTTGCTCACGCGGAGTGACGCCGGCCTCCCCCGCGAGGGTCCCATCCCGGTCGTTGTAATGTAGCCAATTTACTGTAAGACACCGTGTGCTACTCGTTTTGACCGCGCAAAAATCATAGACAGACTGATAGAGATTAGCAATGCTTCCGTCGGCTCCCCGTCTCGCTCTGACAGGCACAATATGGATCTCCGGGAAATCGCGAGACGCGCCAGGGTTTCGACGGCCACGGCCTCGCGCGCCATCAATCGTGTACCAACCGTGGATCCCCAGTTGTCCCGGCGCGTCTGGAAAGTAGTCGATGAACTGGGATACTACCCAAATACCCAGGCACGGGCGCTGGTCTCCGGAAGAAGCAAACTCTTCGGCCTGATCGTCTCCGAAATCACCAATCCATTCTTCCCCGAGATCGTCCAGGCATTTGAGAAGATTGCCGTCGAGCATGCGTACGAGATTCTCCTGACCTCCACGGTCCACGACCCCAGGTTGATGGCGAGTTCCGTCCGGCGCATGATTGAGCGCCGGGTCGACGGGGTAGCGGTAATGACCTTCGGGATGGAGGAACTGCTGCTCGAGGACCTGAAAACGCGCCGGGTCCCGCTCGTGTTCGTCGATGTCGGCCCTGCCCTTCCCCGTATCAGCAATATTCGCATCGACTACTTGCATGGGATTCGCCAGGCGGTGCAGCATCTGGCTGCGTTGCGTCACAAGCGAATCGCTTTCGTTGCCGGTCCGCTGAGCCTGAAATCAGCGGTCGCGCGAAGGAATGCCTTTCTGCAGTCAATGCAGGAAATCGGGCTCGCGTGCGACCCGCTTTTAATCGTGGAGGGAGATCACAGGGCCGAAGGAGGAATGGCCGCGGCGTCACAAATCTTGAACTCTCCGATTAAACCCACGGCAATCCTCTGCTCGAACGACTTGACCGCCATCGGGGTGATGAAGAAAAGCTATGAGGAGGGAGTGGTCATTCCGCGCGACTTATCGCTGGTTGGCTTTGACGACGTGCGGCTGGCGCAATACATGCTTCCCCCTCTGACCACGGTGCAGATGTCGCAGACCGATCTGGCCATGCTGGCGTTCAAGGCGCTGCTTGCCGAAGTGGGTCGAGAGGAGCCTCTCTCGAACGGGACCGAATACATATTGCAGACGAACTTATTGCTTAGAAACTCGACGGCCATGTCGCCGAACTGAGCGATGCGGGTTGCCAGGAACGGAACTCCATGAAGATTGATTCACGGTGCATCGAAAATGTCATTGCGTTTCCCAGGAGGAAATTGAACTTGAAAACAGGAATGGCAGCTTTGTTCGCCTTCATAACGATGCTCGCGATAACGATGCTCGCGGCCGTGTTCCCCGCTCCCGCTGTTTACGCCCGACGACCAGCCCCGACTGTGCCGCAGGTCATCGACGTCACCGGTGATGTTGAAGGAACGCACGACCCGTCGATCATCAAAGACGGCAGCAGTTGGTATCTGTTTGGCACCGCGACCGAGCGGCAGCGAAACGGTGAACTACCGGTTCGCTGCTCCCAGGACTTGCACCACTGGAGCCGATGCGGGTATGTGTTGCCGGGCATTCCCCAATGGATTCGAACCGAGAGTCCCGAAACAAAGGAACTTTGGGCGCCCGACATTTCTTATTTCGACGGCCAATATCACCTTTATTACGCCTTCTCCGCGTTCGGCAAAAACACCTCCGGCATCGCCCTGCTAACCAACAAGACGCTGGATCCGAAAGATCTGCAATTCCACTGGGTGGATCAGGGATTGGTGCTGCAGTCCAAGGTGGGCGACGATTTCAATGCGATCGATCCGAACCTTATCCTGGACGAAAGCGGGCAGGCGTGGCTGGCATTTGGCAGTTTCTGGAATGGCATCAAGATGCGAAAACTTGACCGCAAAACCGGCAAGCTATCGACGGGAGATACCCGTCTTTATTCTCTGGCAAGCCGGGAACGCCCCGACAGTCCTGCTGCTGCGCCTCCCGGTTTGCCGCCTAACTGGCAAGCCATTGAGGCCCCCTTCATCGTTCAGCATGGGGAGTATTACTATCTTTTCGTTTCCTTCGACCTGTGCTGCCGCGGGACCAAGAGTACTTACAAGACCATGGTAGGCCGCTCGCGCAGCGTGGTCGGACCGTACCTGGATAAGAACGGGAAAGCAATGACGGAGGGTGGAGGAAGCGCGCTGCTAGTGGGCAACAGCCGCTGGTTGGGCCCGGGTGGGGAGTCGATCCTGCGAGGTCAGGATGAAGACATCATTGTGTTTCATGCTTATGACGGTGCGACGGGACGGCCCTCGCTGCAGATTTCTACGCTGACATGGAACGATGGATGGCCATCGGCGGCGCTGAGCGGAAATTAGAGGCCGACTCGATACTAGTCGTCTCCCGAGTGCAAAGGCCTGCGCTCCAATTCCTCGCGGAGCAAATGGGCCGTGTCACGGAGTCCGGCTTGGGGATTGGGCAATCGATACTCGGCGATGCCGCTCAATTGCATCGCGATTCGGAACAGAAATCCGGAATTGTTTACCAGGTATCTCTTCCACAAACGCCTGGGCTCCTGGCAGAGCCGGTGAGCCCACTGCAATCCCGCACCTTTGATCCACTGCGGAGCATCTTTCACGTGGCCGGTATGTATATCGAAAGCCGCACCCACTCCAATCATCATCTTGCAGGGAAGGCGGCGGATGTTTGCGGCCATAAACTTTTCTTGTTTCGGAGTGCTGAGCCCCACCCAGACGATGTCGGGCAGCGCCGTTTCCATCTGGCGTTGAAGTGCTCGCTGCTCGGACGAATCAAGAGGCCGAAAAGGGGGCGTAAAAGTCCCGGCGATCGCAATGCCCGGAAACCTGCGCTGCAGGCTTTCCGCAAGCTCCACTGCAATTCCTGGCTTCCCTCCGTAAAAGAAGTGGCGGAGTCCGGTGTCAACCGAACGCCGGCACACTTCTAACATCAGGTCGGGACCGAAAACACGCTTCATCGCGGAGTTCCCCTGCATGCGTCCAACCCAAACCGTGGGCATGCCGTCGGGAGTTACGAGCAGAGCATGGTTGAGGATGTCGCGGAACTCGGGATCACGTTGCGCCTCCATCACACCGTGCACGCTGGTGACACAAACATATCCCTTCACGTTTTCACGCACTGCGTTTTCGATAATACTGACCGCACTGGGAAGATCGATTGCGTGAACGCCAACTCCAAGCACGTTGGCGCGACTCTTAGTCGGAGGCACGAACGGCGTAAACATTGGGGAGGGGTCCGGGTTGGCGTAGCTCATCTTCGATCCGTCATTTTCGATCATTGATAGTTTACCGCCAGGCCTCTTCGCCGCTGAAATTCCGCTCGCTCAGAGCACCTACGCGGAAACTGCTTTCCCGATTCCCGGCTTTTGATATGCCTTCAACATCGACACTCCCGTCAGCGCTCTTAAACCCGGAATGTTCTCGCATCGATCGAGTAACCCTCTCAGAAACGAAAATTTGCCCTCCCATGAATTTGCCTGCGCCGCCGCGCGCTCGAATTGCGGCGAGGCGTAACTCGTCCCCAGGAGCTTCATGCCCCTTGAAACAAAAGCTCGATCCATCTCGGCCGACGAAAACACTCTCGCAACAGAATACTTCCTGTGCAGTGGACGAACGTAAGGTAGCAGCGGGATTTTCTTTCCGTAAAACCGTGTTCCGATCTGTACACCGTGGTTCTCAAAGGGAAACCAAACGTGGGGCACAGAAATCACTATGATTCCACCTGGACTGCAGACTCGAACCATTTCGCACACGCTCGCATCGAGGTCGGGGACGTGCTCCAGAACCTCGAAGGAAGTTATGAACTGAAAGAACTCATTTGGAAGCTCAATCTTCGCTGCCGACATCAACAAGATCTGGAAGTTGGATTTGCCGTTCGCATGTGCGCGGAAATCCTGCAGCCGCGTTTCCTCCATATCGATGGCGACCACTTCATCAAAGTCTGGAGCAACAAGTTCCGTGATGAAACCATTTCCGCACCCCACGTCCAAATATCGCCGACGTTCCGAATCGCCGGGAATCGATCCGACCCAGTTGAGCGCAAACCCTGCGAGTTTGTTGGCTGTTCGCCACGCATGTCGAGGTGCTGTCCCACCAGTCACCGGCACGTTCTGAATTTCCATGATCAAGAATCTCTTAGCAACAGCAGCTTTCCGTTCCCAGTATCCTCGATTAGCCATGGCCTGAGATCTCGAAGAGCTACGCCGGAAATGGGGCCGAGGCAACGTGAAAAGCAATCAATGAGCTCGCAAAATTAACCCGCTGCACGTGAGCCTCGGGAAACAGAGTCTGCATCTTCTTTCTGGTCAGCAGGCTGATGTGCTCAACCTCTTTCATGTACCCGGGAGAAACACGCAGGGCAAGCGGCTTGAGGCGATCAGGATAAAATTGGTACAAGGGTAATAAAGCGTGGGGCTCGATTGGGAAATAGAGATTTGGAGTCGTAACGAAGTAGCCTCTCGATGCGACCCTCCGAACCTCAGCCGCGAATCGGTTCTGATCTTCCCAATCCCCGACGTGCTCGATGACGGCATTCGAAAAGACCCAATCGAATGACTTGTCCACAAACGGCAGAGAACGACCATCAGCATTGACGAAGCGAAGGTTGTACCCTGCCTCCGCATCGTGACCGGGCGGGTTGAGGTTCACAACAGTCACACTGTCGAATCTTTGATACAACCGCGCAAACTCGCCGTTCATTCCCGTCCCGCCACCCACGTCAAGCAACTTCCCAGGCTGCGTATTTAACAAACCGAGAAACCGTTCGCTCTTGCCGCCTCTGAAATGCTTATGGATCGGCTGGGCCAAGCGGCGAATGAGGGTTTTAATCTGCGACAAGCGGGATCTTCCGATCATGCGGCAGTCAGCGGCTGTCGCGCTTCCTGCATAACCTGTTGATAAACGTCGAGCAGCATCTTGTAATTGCGCTCCGCGGTATACTTCGCCTCGTATTCCGCGCGAGCATTTCGGCCCATCTCGAGCATTGCGTCCGGATGTGCCCATGCCCACTCGACTTTCCTGGCTAGATCATCCGCATCACCGGCAGTAAAGTGCAAACCGGTGCGGCCGTCATCGACAATCTCTGCCATCGCTCCGAGACGTGACGCGATGACCGGAGTGCCACACGCGTACGCTTCGGCTATCGTCATCGGAAAGTTCTCGTAGCAGTTACTAGGCATGATAAGAACCTTCGCATTTCGCATGACCTCAAGTGATTCCTCGCGAGGCAAACGTCCATCCAGGTGAACATTACAAAGACCCAGGCGTCTGATCTCCGACTGAAGATCGTTAAAAAGTGGACCATCACCGATTACGCGCAGTACGCATTTAGGATCTACTCGACTCCAGGCTTGAAGCAACGTCCGCAATCCCTTTTCTTCAGACAGCCGTCCGACAAAAGCGGCGTAGTCTCTCGATTCGGCGCTCGCTGCAGGGCCCGTGCAGACGAAATTGGGTTTTACGACGATCTTCTCCGCAGGAAGGCCAGCCTCGACAAACTTCGCGCGAGAAAACTCAGAGAGTGCGATGTAGCGATCGACCAGCTTGTTCCACGTGCCATACCAGTGGTGGAAAGAGAGCATGGCCACTACCGCCGCGCTAGCGCCACGCGATTGCCGGTAGCAAGCATGCCGCAGGGCTTGCCAGCGGTTCTTCGTGAGGCAGTCTTCGCAAACTTGGCCGTCGCGAAAAAAAGCACCTGCCGCGCAGAATAGCCGGTAGTTGTGGAGCGTCTGGACAACGGGGACCCCGAGTTCCCGGCATGCATAATAGGCTGCAGGCGATATCAGCGGAAACGTGTTGTGAAAATGGACAACGTCAGGCTTCCATGTTTTCAGCAGCGAATGCAATTCATTCTGAGAGTCCGAGGACCAAACGGTCCGAAAACCCAGAGTAATGTTGGAACAAGCGCTTCCAGACTTGATCTCATTATTGTGTCGAAGATATTCGTTAACTTCGTTTCCCGCTCGTAGGAGGAGCGCTTTTTCCGCACTGACTACCGCGTCTTCGCCACCCGCTTGCTGGTAAGCATTGTGAACGATGACAATTTTCAAGGACGGCTCAGATTCTGTAATTCACGCTGGCGCTGGTTTGGACACGCGACTCTACGCATGAGTCAATACCGCAACGATAGTGTCCGATAACCACTCGTTGCGACGGAAAATCACGCGGCGCAGCATCGCATCGGTCGTCTTGAATAACACTTTCCCCAACTTCTTGCCAGCCGAGTCTTCATCGTCGATGGGCGTAGTCACTTGGTCCATCACATGCCAGCGAACAACCCGGTAGCCGTGACGCTCTGCCAAAGTTGTGAGGGTCAATGGGGAAAACCACGCCGTGTGGTGAGGATGATTAAACTCGTGGCCAATCACGGCGAAAAGCGGGTTATACCAGCGAAACGGGCTGGGGGTAGAAATCACGAAAACTCCGTCGGGAGCAAGTCGCGGTTTCATCGCCTTCAGCATCGCACCCGCATTGTTCAGGTGTTCAATGATGTCACCTGCCATGATCGCGTCGAACGTGCCCGCACCGTTCATGTGTTGTGGATTTTCCGCGTCGTCGCAGACGACATGAAAGCCCAACTGTCGCATCCGTTCCACCGTCGACTCATCGAGATCAAGACCAAGCACTTCGCGGCTGGCGTCGTGGATTTTCTTGTGTAACAATCTTCCGTTCTTCCACACTTCCTCGAACTCGGGTGAGTGACCGCATCCTAAGTCGAGGACCTTCTTATTGCCGCAATAATGCTCGACAAGCCACGGCCAATCAACGGTTGTAGCGCGTGGGAGGCGGTGATCGAATTTGAATCCATCCTTGTTATTGTTGGTATTAGTGTCCATTCGTTTTTTCACTTGCTCCGAGAATAGTCGTATCCGCCTGCAATGCCTTCAGCAAGTCACACGACCCTAGGGCAATTGCTCGAAACTCTTTCTCGAAGGCGCACCTGTAGTCGCCCGCGACGCTACTGGGGGTTTACTGTGACTTGGGCTCGACAGCGACGCAGCTGA
Source organism: uncultured Acidobacteriaceae bacterium (assembly GCA_963846245.1). Lineage (GTDB taxonomy): Bacteria > Acidobacteriota > Terriglobia > Terriglobales > Acidobacteriaceae > Sulfotelmatobacter. The sequence goes on from CAWJVI010000004.1 coordinate 1,599,350, forward strand.
CCAAATCTGGCCAGGGTACAAACTGGGAATACGAAAACCGCGGTATGCCAACTGTCCCTGGATGTCCATTTTCCAAACGAGATCCTGGCTTGGAGCCACTTCCTCGATATGAGAGACGTTGAGCGGAGGCACAACGATGTCATCGGCGATGTCAAACTCGGTATTGCCGTTAGGCAGAAGCAATGCGTCCCCGCAGCAGATCGAATAGTAAGGCGCCACGTTGTCTTCCCACAACACCGTAGCAGTTTGCGTGAATTCATTGATTTGGAACACTGGAACGCTGCTATAACAGTCAGGAACTCCAGGAGAGCTACATACAACGTTGGCGCTGTTCATCAAACGGTTGTTCCCGTTATTAAAGAACATGATGTCGAAAACGCCGGAGCTGTTCGAGCTCACGATTGTTGGATAGTGTTGCGCATAGTTCCATTCGACGGGCGCTTCCTGACCCGAGAGGGTGATATTCCCGCCGTCTCCGAAAGTCCACAGGATATTGCCGTCGCCTACCCCATTTTGGTAATTAATCTTGACGATCCAATTCTGGTTTCGCATGGAGAGTATCAGAGCTTCGTCATCCGGGGAGTAGACGATTGCATTCGCATGGGTCCAGTCTGCAAGCCCATCTGGGGCATGTGAGAGGTTAAGATGATCGAACGTCGACCAAGTCCAAACCGGACCCTGCTGGGGATCCCAATCGACCAGAGCATCTCCCAACACTACGGTGCCGTTTGGGATTCCAGACACATTGTTGATCGTCTCTGGATAATTAACCAACAGGATCAGATGTCCATTCGGTAAAGCCGCAAAATCGTGATGGAACGCCTGGGCCTGGAACGAACCAATCGCGGCCAGACCCGCGTTGAGCTGCGGAATAGTAATGGTGTTGACGATGTTGCCGGCCAGGTCAATCTCGCGGATTTCGCTCCCCGATCCCCCTGATGGTCCTGAAGTGGCCGGCGACGCATTTAGCAACATGTGCCCGTTGGGGAGCGGTTTGATGGGATACGGCCAATAAGCCGACTCGAGGTTGTAATACCAGATCACGTTGCCATCCAAGTCGGTTGCCACGGTGGAAAGCGGAGTTATGCCGTCGTCAGGGTCAAGTGAAAGCAACTCTACACCAGGACTTGGCGTGCCAACTCCAGTCGTTTGGGCTGTTATATTGGGCAGCAGATCGGCGGGAATAGAGCCGCTCGTAAATGTGTGATCCGCGTCCAGTACCTGCGAACCGTTAAAGTCCAGCACCGCCTGCATATGATAGGTTGTGTCCGCGCGCATTCCAGCCACCAGGACGGTCGCGGTACCTCCACCAGGGGGCGCTGAAACATCCGATGTAGAAAGACCATAGCTCGTGTCGGGACCGAACTCTACATGGAATGACAAGTTTTGCGGGACTGGGATCGAGTAAGCAGCAACGAGCGGATTTTGAGTTGCAGCTACCGAGCCGGGGCCAAAGTGATTTGGGTCGAAGAAACTGACTGTTGCCGCGACTGACGGTCCTTGTATGCTGACCGACACCGGTTGGCTGGGCGCGGTACTTGGAGCGGTATAAACGCCCGTGGAAGTGATCGTTCCTGCGGATGGTGATCCTCCCGCCGTCCCGTTCACGATCCACACAACGCTTTTCCCGCTGTGCCCTACCTCGATGAACTGTACGGTCTGTCCGGGCAAGATGAACGCCGAAGATGGAGTTATCAAGGCCGGAGCTACTAAAGTCTGGCCACCACCGCCGCCGCAGCCCGCCAGTATCGCCGAGCAGCCAACCATCAATATAGCCAACGCACAGCTCACTCTGCACCTGAGCATGAGACAGGATCCCCTTTGGAAGTTTGATTTATACAGCACAAGAACTTATAACCACAGGCATCGCAGGCGGCCGCAGCAGGCTTATCATCCGCATCCCCGCCCCCATGATCACCCAAAAGATAGCGCCCAGAAAAGGGCTCTCGAGAAGCAGATTGAGGCATCCGAAAAAACACATCGCCAGTTGCGTCAGTAACAACACATACAGATAGAGAGCTCCCGGCTGGTGGTGGAACGATCTCAGAGCGTTCCAGCCCTTCCATTGAACGCCAAGTAACAACACCATCGCGGGCACAAATCCCAGCAGTCCCATCTTATAGAGGATAGTAAGAAAAGTATTATGTGGACGCACGTCTTCGGACGCACCCTCAAAAGCGAAGGGAACACCAAAGCCTTCACCAAATACGGGATTCTGGACGAACCTCTGACCGGCCTCCACCCAGGCAAGGAAGCGAAAGCTGGCATTGGGATCATCCTCATAGTGTAGGGTTCCAGAAACCAGTTCGGTGGTGGTTGTCTCCAACAAGTCCGCTCCCGCTTTAGTCTGCATGACCGCCCATAAGAGCAAGATGGAAGCCACCGTTATGCCCGCACCTAACTTCAACCTCCGCTTGTTGATCTTCAATCTTACTTTTGGACCAACGAGAACCATGATAAGCAGTATCGGCGCCAAGGCGACATAGATTGTGCGCGCATTGGCCAGGAGCACTCCCGCCGCGAAAAGGCCGGTAAGCAACCAGCCGAGAGCCGGCCGGAGAGAGCGGTTCGTAGTCAAGATAAACGCTCCGACCATCCCCGCCAGGACATAGACACCGTAGGGTAAATAGCGACGCTGTCCCGGCTCTCCTGCGAACCACGCCAAAGCATTAAGGCTGGCGAACAGCGCCCCGAGAGCGAAAAACATGAAGAGCCTTTTGGCTGACTCCCATGACGAAACGATGAGGAAACCCACCACGACGAACATCGAATACACAATGATCGCGGAATCGCGCAGAACGAACACCTTTTCCTGGCCTGAAAGGAACCCACGGCCCGCACAGATCGCTCCGCTGACAAACAGGCAAATCATCGCAAGCCTCGGCATTCTGCCCAACGCCCTGAAGCCGCTTCGGAGAGAACCTAATAAAGCCAGGCACAATCCACCTAAGACGACATCGGTTACGAATATCGGGGCACCGGGCACACCCATGTATGCGAAGTCCTTCGTGTAAGCGGTCGTGCCCATCACGAACCACAGAAGAACAGCTTCCTTTCTCGTTATGCGCGCACTTTTTCGGTAAGCCATCATCAGCGGCATCATGGCGATGCCAAACACGAATGCCGCATGATAAGGCTCATAGGTCAGCGCTTCCGAACTTTCCCAGTCTTCCTCGAGTACCAGGGGACGAGTAAGTCCATCCGCAATCACTATGACTGAGCCCACGAGCAAGATCGCGACCACAGGCCATGTGAGCCACGAACTGTTTACACGCGGACCTACGCTCGGGACAGAAAGCGCCAACGACCCACTCCGTTGCAGATGACCGAAATCAGACGAACCGTTCATTCGAGGTTGTGGCTTCCCGTAGAGGTGGCACGGCGAAAGAACCAGGCCATTGCGATCGCCGCAACCAGACTGGATAAGAATAATGAGCCGGTGGCGCCCAGCACGCCGCTGTGCAAAGTTAGTGGAAGGCCAATTACAATTACACTTACAGTCGACGCCACATAAGACCAGAGAATCCATTTCGGCTTCTCCAGAGCCCGCAGCGCTGAACCAACAATAATTGCCGCCGTCACCGTTATCGGAACAAGTCCAGTGAGTAGCAGCGGCCAGGTCTTGTACTCCTGATATTTCCCGGCGTACAGCAACTGGAACAGAAGCGAGCGGCCTAGCCACAGGACGACGAGATAGACCACTGAAGCCGGAATCAGCAGTAGAGTCAATGTCGTCATCGTGCTTCTCATCTTCATGATTCCCCCTTGCTGGTGATGACGAACGAGCGCAGGTATCAGCACAGCGGCCAGCGCAGCCAGGGTTTGAAGTACGGGGTTGATCAGATTGGTGAGAGCCCGCAAAGCGGCGGCTCCTTCCAAACCAGTTTTCGCGGGGAGCAACACGTAGTAGATGTTCTGTGGAAACCATGCGACCACCGCAGAGGCTAATGCCCAGCGACCGTAGCCCCAATGATCTCCCCAAACCTGTTTCATTCGCAGACTCCCAGGGTCAATCCTCCTCCTGAAACCGATCCGGTAGAACAAGAAAACATTGGACACTAGGCCCGCGAGTCCCATGCTCAGAAAAGCGGTGCTGCCAGAAAGCCTGTCGTCCCGGCGCAGCAACGCAATTGCAGCGATCAGCGTGACAAAATAGAACGCGCCGCCCCATGCTGCTTCCCCCGCCTTCATCCGAGCGTAAAATCCGCCGCGTCCTAACAGCGTAACCAGAACGAACGGCGCCGCCACCGAAAGCGCCTTAAAGTCTGCCTCGACTCCGCCGGGAAGAAAGCGCCCCAACAAAAAGGACGATGCAAACATCAAGCAACTGAAGCCCGCAAGAGCAAGGACGTTGCCGCGTGCGAGCAGTCCAAAATATTCCTGAAAGTGCTCGGCGTGCCTGCCCGAACCGAAAACAATCAAAGGCTCATACACGCAAGCGCCATAAAGCATCAAGAACAGCAGAAAACCCGAATAGGCCACGGCAAAGGCGCCGTACTGCTCCAGTGAGAGCCAGCGCGCCAGCAGCATATTCATCACGAATTGCGAACCAGCGAACAGGCCTTGCCCAAGAACCGCCAGGCCTCCGGTCCTGGCTGCTGAGAGGACTTTCGGAAACCTTCGCGCCTCCGAAGAATCGCTCGAGCGCCCCGGCTCGACTGGAGCGGCGACTTCAATTGTGTCAGGCATGCCTGAAGCCAATCATCGCGATGGGCGTTCCGACGACTCTCGTGTATCTCGAGCACCCGAGCGGGATCGTCGCAATCGAACCGATACCCATGCCAGCCATGTGTGCACACGGTCCGAACCTTCGCGCCACACGTTCTCCGCGAGCATCTTGCCAGGGTCCTGCGGGTCTATGTGCTCCCAGCGTTCGGAGCCCACTATCCACACCGCCGCGCCCACCACCAACAGAAGTGTTAACGCCACAATTATGACGAGCCGGTGCGGAGACGACTTCCGCTCTGGCATATTGGCAGGGTCGACGACATTGATGGACGGAATTTCTTTCGCTTCCTGGATTCGCGCCAGCTCGTACTGCTGCGTCAGCAGCTCGAAGACGGTCTCCTGGATTTTCAGGCGGCGGTAAAGGTCGGTCCACTCCACGCCGAGCAAGGGCAGCCTGCGGATGGGGGGATACATCTCGTCCGTTGGTGGGGCGCCTGGCAGTAGCGACGCATCCGTGCCCTGCAGGTTTTGCGCCTGGCGCTTGAGTTCGTCGACTCTGGCTTGTAGCGACCGGACGCGAACGTTATTGCTGGTATAGATCTGCTCCAGACTCTGCAGCTCCGACTGCGCCGCGATGAGTTCACCTTGCAGCATCGCGGCAGACTCCACCATCGCTTTCGTTTGTTCTTTGATATCGAGAGTACTGTTCTTGCTCGCAAAGCCGCTGAACTGCTTCTCGGCGTCCTCAAGGTCACTCTTGACTGAGGTCAGACGCTGCTCGATGAAGACACGTTCGCGACGTGCCGAGGACGTGCTGACCTGGGCCAACAGACGGTTCAATTCTTCGAGATACGCCTGCGCGATGTCGTGTGCGCGCTGCGGATTCTTGTCGCTCACGGTCAGCGAAATCAGACCACTCTTGCGGTCTTCACTCACATCGGTGCGGCTGTCTAACTTCTTACGCGCATCCTGCTTATAGCGAGACCAATAGACCTTTTGTAGATTCAACCGGTCAATGACACGATCCTGCACACTCCGGCTGCGGAAAAGATCAACATAGAGAGCACCCGAACTCTTCGTCCCGATCAAACTGCCAGCCAGGGCGGCCAGCTCAGGGGTCGCCTTCGAGGCTAACGCGGCGAGCATAGTTCCGCTGCCGCTCATGGGGTCGGGTGGCATGATCCTGATCGAGGACTCATATTGGTTCGGGATGAGGAAGGCAGTAACGGTGCTGAGTACCAGCGCCCACGCCGCGACGCGATAAAGCATCCGCCGTTTTTCCCACAGCAAATGCAGGACATACAAACCGTCCCGAGCCGGTTGATCCTGCGCCCCCTCGACACCTCCCGGAGAAGAAGGAAACTCAATCTCGGTAACCGGGTCGATCTCGTGGATCACTGCGTCTTGTCTCAGGCTCTCCACTTTCGCTTCTCGTGCTCCTTGTATGAAGTGTTGACCAACCTCAACCTTTAACTCGCGTTCGAATTCTACTAACTCACGCTCAAATTCCCCGCATCGCAAATATCGTTGTGTGCAGGAGTATTGCCAGATCCATGAAGAAATTCCGGTGCTTAATATAGTAGAGATCGTATTCGATGTTTTCGTGAATCAGGTAGTTGCGGTCACCGCTGAGCTGCCATAGTCCAGTGATCCCCGGTTGTACCTGCAGACGCTGAGAATGCCGTTCGGTATAAGTCTCCACAATGAAAGGCATCTCCGGACGAGGTCCGACCAAGGACATATTACCCAGCAACACATTTAGCAATTGCGGAAGCTCATCCAGGCTGGTGCGCCGCAGGAAGCGGCCCAGCCGGGTAATACGCAGGTCGTCTGCTTGTTTCGGAGAATGAGCATACACTGGAGCGTCCATGTACATGGTCCGGAACTTGAACATCTGGAACCGCCGCCCGCTCAGGCCAACGCGTTCCTGCTTAAACATCGCCGGGCCCTTGGAATCGAGTTTGATAAAAACGGAGACGAGAAGAAAGACCGGCGAACAGACGACCAACAGAGCCGCGGCGCCAACGAAGTCGACGACCCGTTTGGCGAACTCATAGGTAAAGCGCGTGACATTCGGACTGAATGAGGCCAGCAGAACGCCGTCAATATCCTGAAAGTCAACCGAAGAATCTGAATGACGCAGGGTCGTGGGCACGAAGGACACCCGAGCATTTGCCGCCCGCACTTCCTCGACTGCGTGCTGGAACCTATCGTCCTGAAGGGATGGGATGGCGATCACGACCAGGTCGGCGGCGCATTCCGACACTAAATGCCGGCTCAACGGACCTCGTAGCACCGATGCGGAACGTCGATTCTCGTAGCCAAATTCAAAAATGGCACTCCCGACTTTCGCCGGGCTGTCGTCCACAAACGCCACAGGCTCCAATCCGAGTTTTGGAGAACGCCGCAGCACCGAGTAAACACGGCGTCCCGTAGATCCAGAACCGTAGATCAGAACCCGCTCGATGCCATAACCCTTTGCGTGCAGTTGTTCTACTAGCACGTACACCAGGTGCTTTTGAATAAACAGGAACAGAGGCACAAAGCCCAACGCGAGTACCACCAGCCATCTGGAAAAAAGGAAGCTAGTGAAGAAACTGACTCCCAGAATGAAGCCCAAAGCCTGCACCGACACACGCAGCACATATTCCGTTTCGCGCACCCGCAGCAGACTGGTTCCGCGAGAGTAGGCGCCCGCGCGGTCGAGCATCAGGACGATTACCGCCGCGAAAGTAGCAGAGACGCCAAGAACGGCAGAATGCGGATAGTGAACTTGCTTACCTAATCCAAGGAAATAGTACACGGCATACGCTGACATGACTGCACCAATGACAGTCACGAAATCGGCTAGCGCTTCCAGTTTTGTCAGATGACTCTGGAATCGCGCGGCCGAAGTGTCCCGGGCAATCGGCTTGACCAGCGCAAGATCCGAAGCGAGACCAGCTTTCGTTTCCGACGATTTCTTCAGACCGATCGAGGAAGCCATGTTTGTTATTTCTGCAGATGAAAAGTCGGGTAGAGCGTCACTTGGATCGATCCAGTTACGTTGGACTGCGGAGTAAGCGCCAGTTCCGGGAAGCTCCACTGCTCATACTGCAGCAATCCAGAGACCGAAACATTGTGTCCAATCATAAGTTCGGTTTTCGCTGAATAGTCCGCTAGGCGGCCGCCTCCAATGAAATTGGGCGAAACGGTTTGCAGGCGATAGCCCAACTGCAACTTATTTCGAGGAGTAAACCAATAAGTCAGCCAGCCCTGGCCGCCCCGCCCAGCCCGTCCAATCCAACTCCCCAATAGGTTGCCGTTATTGATGTAGCCAGAGCGATAACGATCGGCATTGAAATAAACAAACCCCGGAGGAAACTCTTCAGCCCGCGATATATTGAATCCCTCCGCGCGCAACTCCAGCTTGGGGATTTTCGGCATTCGAGGCATGTAGATGCCTGGATTCACCGCCGCGCGCGTCGAACCGATGGGCGAAATTTCATCCCAAACCATGGAGTCCAGGTAGAAGGTCAGCCAGTTCCTCAGACCCGGTATTCGATAAGAAAAATCGGCGGACGAGACCCGTTTGCCCGGATTGTTCACCAGCGTCTGCGTGTGAACATAGTATGTGCGAAAAAAATTGCCGAACGTAACCGGTAATCCCGGCCCGCCGAACATAGCCGTAACTCCCATTCCGAATTCAAAGTTGGGAGTAGGTTGAAAACTGATCTTTTCCCCGTGGATAAACGGCTGCGGTGAAATATGTGGCCCAACCACTCCGGGATATCCCGGATACGACTGGCACGACGCCGCGGTACACGCTTCCCAATGCTGCCCGGAAAGCTGCCCCACAAAGAATTCCGTGCGAAAAGGCCCGAGTATGCGTAAAGGCCCAGGAATCCTATGCGGCGCAACATCGTCAATCTTCAACATCGGGAACGGTGCCGCATTGTTGCTCAGCAATAGTGAGCCCGATTCTCCCGGGCCCAGCCACACACTCTGCACGCCAAAAGAAACCTCGACATTATTTATGTTCACCGACGCCATGCTGTCGAGTAACTCGACTTGGCTCACCTTACCCGTGCCATCGGCCAGAGGCGGAGTGAAATCAGCCGCCGCGGTTGCGGCCAGCGTCTGAGTTGATTCCGAGGGCATCGCCGGCGAGTGTTGATACTCTCCACGAAGGTAAATCGATACAGGTCCGGCCTCGGCATCGGCAGTCAATCCAGTAATGTTATTGAATCCAGTCCAATAGGGCCGGCCGTAATCATTGATGATGGTCTGCCCGAAGTGAAAGCCATCTCGAACCGGCGTCCCGGAGATTCCCATCATCCTGGTATAGACGGTCCGCACACCTCCACCGACGTTCGCAGCTCCGTCTAACCTGGCAATTTCTGCTTTGAATTCGCCAGTCAAAGCCGCATAGGTGCGCCCCGCCTCACCATCTTCTATTTCACTATCCGACGAGTTATCTCCTGCATCATCAAGTAGACGTGCACATGCCATTCGAGTCCACGGCCGCATTCCTAATACGTCGGATTGTATGTAACCCAAAGCAATAAGTCGCTCCAACGCAGGATAGATCCAACTATCCAGGGGCACATATGGAGAGGCCATGTAGTTTGGGTCTCGTCCTTTCTCACCAGTCTTCTCATCGAACACGCTGCCCCACCCCGACCCGCCCAACTCCGGATCGTGATGAGCTCGATAAACCTGCCTCCCGAAATACCACCCTAAAGCGCTGCCGATGATGGCATCGGAAGGAAAGTGTTGTCGTGCTGTAACTCGAGTTATTGTCACGGCTGAAGCCAAACTGTAAGCGGCAAATTGGCTGAACCAGCCCGGGTACTCATGTGCCCAGACACTGGCAATGGACCAGGCCAGCGCCGAGTGCTCGGAAGGAAACGAACTTCCCCCGGCGAAGAAGTTGCCGTGTTCGTTTCCCTGGTAGGGCCGCTGTCTCTGCGTAATCTCGCTGAATGCATAAGCCACGGCCGTGCTGTTGATGGCGGCTTCGCCCGCCAGCAGTCCCGCTTCCGACAGGTGGTCATCATGCCTCATTTGACCGAGGAGAAATGTAGCGCCGCTCAGACCGATGAACGAATATGCGCTGTAGTCGGAAAACTTCTTGCTCGTTTCCACGTGATTGACTGGAACCTGCTTCGACCACCAGCTATCGGTTGCCACAAAAGCCGCAGTAACCGCCGCACCCGGAAGAATCCATTTGAGATCCTTCGTTTGAAAGTGCAGCGGGCTCGTCCAAAACTGCTTTTGATCTCCAACCAGGTGCTTCAGAAATGGAGAGAGTAATCGGTTCTCCGGATCAGCGCCCGGCTCCAGCCGATCCCCCGGCCGCTCTTTCGACTCAGGCTTCGGCGGCGGGCTCTGATCGGATTGAGGCCCCTTCGCCGGTTCTTGCTCTCCCGCGGCAGATTCCTGCGGCGAGGTACTCGCGATCGCCTGGCTCGTACCGTATCGCGCGACGAGCAATAGAACTAAAAGCAACCACCGTTTCCCAGCACCCCTCATCAGAATTCAAACCAAATCAGAATCGGAGCCTCATAAACCGTCGCCCTGGTTGCGGCCACTGCATCAACCTATTAGCAATAATCAGTGAGTCGCGTAGTAAGCCGAGAACGCAATCGCCGTACCTACGGAGGACGCGATCTGAGCGATCGCGAGAGTAGATTTGAACTTAGTACTGAACGAGTAAATTCTTTCGGGAACGACTACCATATCGCCCGGACGTAGTTCCGTGCTTTCCACTCCTCCGCCGAACAGGCTGCCCGATCCACCAGAGATAGATCCATCCGCCCGAATTACATAAGTGCCTTTTCGGTCAGCCATCTCGGTTGGACCGCCTGCCTGTTTCAAGTACCAGCTCGCATCTCTACCCGGCTTGTATGTGATTCCTGTCGGGTTATAAACCGAACCGTCCACCATAACCATGCCCGGCCGCTTGGGAATGTAGATGGTGTCTCCCGCCTGCACCTGCAGATCCGCCGACGTGTTAGCCCAGCGTTTGACGTCCGATGAAATATGGATTACCAGCCGGCCAGCCGGCGGTGTCGTCTCGAGACTCTCGATAGTCTTCTTATATTGAAGAACAGTAGCTTTCGCCTGCGCTTGATCATCCTGATCCATGTCGGGGACAAGCTTTATATCTTTCGCCTCAGCTTGAATTCGATCAATCAACACAGCACGGTTTTTCTCTTCAATCTCCCTTAACTGAACCCGTTCAAAGATTGCTGCGTAAGGATACGCGCCGGGAAGCAACCCTCCCGCGCGAGCAATGATGGAACTCAGGTGTTCGCCCGGCTGAATGCCGTAACCACCGGGATGCACAACCTCGCCTTTGACCTGGATCGTGGCTGCCATATCCTGCCAGTCCGAGATCTGCCCAATGGTGAGGACATCGCCATCTCGCAACCGGACGTCAGAGTCCGGTTCCCCGAGCATAGCTTTCGCGATTGCTACGGTGATGTGGTCACCTACAACTTTGGTGCCTTGCTCCACTTCGTAGCGCGTCAGATCAGCTTGCTCGGTGAATGCACCACGTCTGAATCCGCCCGCGAGCTGAACTAACTGCGCTGCCGTCATATCTTCGCCGAGAGGATATTTTCCGGGACGAGCCACTTCCCCTTCCACCGAGACCATCGCCGGGTCGAGCTTATTAAGATTCCGATGAATAAATATGCGATCTTTGGGCTCGATAACCACATCGGCCTTCTCGTCTCCCTCCAGCGCCTTGGCCAGATTCACGCTAAGTACCTGAAGCTTGCCATCGTTCGTCCTGCGGTAAATCTGCGCATCGTCGAGGCTGGCATCGCGAGTAGTTCCACCAGCCAGATAGATAGCATCCCGCAGATGCGGTGTCCCGTTAGTCAGATGATCGCCAGGATCGCGCACTTCTCCACTAATAGTAATGATCGGCGGATCTTCGAAATCGTACTTACTGAAAACGCGAATCGTGTCAAACGGCTTAAGCACCAGATCCTGCTCCTTACCCGCAAGCGCATCTCCCAGGTTGAAAGCGAGCACAACCGGAGTGTAGTCCGGCTCTGCCAGGCGGATAATTTCCGCGTGAGTTGTGGAAGGTTCCGGCAACAGGTCCTTGTAAGACTTAATGAGATCCGTCACCTTCATGCCATCGCTATAAGCGAACTTACCCGGCCGTGAGACGTATCCGTCCAGGTAAACCGTTTTGCCCGCATACGGAAGAATCGGAGTGATCTTGATCTTGTCTCCGTCCTGCACCTTAAAGTTTTCCAGTGCTTCCGTAACCTGCGCTTGATTATTGGTCTCGGGAATATCGAGGCGCAGCATGGTACGGCTCTCATGACTTTCCACCCGTTCCACGTCGACGTGTCGCAAAGTGCCGGAGGGCAGCACCCCGCCAGCTAACTGCAGCACCTCCGCCAGCGTATTCTCTCCGTTCAGTTCGTACATCGCCGGTCGCCGCACCATTCCTTCGACGGTCACGAGGCCGCTCAGCGGCAGGACTTGGATCGTGTCCCCAGCCTCCAGCCTTTGCGTCGAGCCACCGATTCCGTGCAGTAAAAGATCGTAGACATCAACCTTCTCGAGTAGTTGCTTTCCCCGATAATGCTCGAGCAGGCGCAACGATCCGCCCGACGTCGGTCCACCCGCGAGGTAGAGCGCATTCAACGGCGTAGATAACGAACTCACGTCATAAGCGCCCGGCCGCTCCACGTCTCCCACCACATACACGCGAACCGTGCGAATGCGCGAAAGCGAGACGTCAGCCTCCGCATCGCGGAACTGGCTGCGCAGTATGCCGCGAACCAGACGTTGCACGTCTCCCAAATTCCGTCCTGCCACTTCGACCGCTCCAACCTCGGGCAAAGCAACTCGTCCTTCGCGATCCACCACCCGCTGCAACCGCTGCGAAATGCCTCCTGAAAGATTAATGGTCAAGCCATCTCCAGGACCGATCACGTAGTCAGGTCCGGCCGGCAGATCCATCGGAAGTTCGTCGAGGTTCCCCGTGCCGTTTTGAAAGACATCTGCACCGAAACGCTGCAGCTTCACAGACTGCCTTGGATATTGCGCGTAAAGATCGTAGAGCGACGGAATATCCGCATAAGGATTGGGACGATGACGTAGTCTGGGTTGCTGAGGAAATTTCAAGGAAGCGTAGCCGGGAAACTCAAAACCCTTTTGACCTTGAAAACGCGCTTGCTGCGGTCCCAGGTCACTCGGATTGCCCTGGCTCGCCATCAGGGTTGCGAGCGATCCTCCCGAAGGCCCCGAAGATCCCAGAGAGCCTGGCAGCCCCATCCCGGAACTACCGGATCCGAACATGCCAGATCCCCCGCTCAGCGAGCTTTTCTGGCTGGCGCTCATAAGTCCGGGAAACTGTTCGGACTGAATCGCCATCTGCATCTCATCGGTATCCATTCCGAAATAGTCTTCCGGCTGCATCCCCGCTAATTCCAGCTGACGGTGAAAATCCAACGAAGGCGGAGCTGACTGCAACGGCGAATTCGGCGTTTGCCGCCGCTGCTGCGGTGACTGGGGCGCCGGAGCCGACGGCGCGGAGGCAGGGCTTCGCCGGCTGCTCGTACAACGCTCGCGCCGTACCACCCGGAAGATACTGCGTAAGGTAGCAATCGAGATCGCTGTCGTGCTTCGCCCAATAAATCTGCTCCTGCGAGTAAGGTCCCTTGGCGTCCGCCGGATCGGGTGGTTTCACATCTTTTCCCGCAAGTGGATCACGGCACGGCAGGTTCCTCGCCAATTCCTCGCGGGTCGGCAAAGCCCTGATGTAAGAGCGGCTTTCGATCTCCTGGGTCGCGATCACCCGCACGTTTTGATCGTCCTTGATCAGGCGGAAGAGAGCATCATCCGTGAGATCGTTCGGATCAAGAACCCTGCCCTGCTCAAACGCCTTGCGCACGATAGCTTTCTTCACCTGCAACAGCAGCCCCGCTTCGTTTTGCAGAATCTGCGTGATCTTGTCAGCCGAAAGCGAAACCATCTGCTCGGCTTCCTGCTCCGCCCGCGAGTCAGCCTGATCAATTGCAGTGCTGCGCCCGTATTTCACCGATTGTTGACTCCAGACGGCCGTCGACCATCCCAATCCGGCGCAAAGCAGGATCAGTGCGCGATAACGAAATGTCCGGGAAGATTTTCTACTCATAACACCTCTAGTCGGCAGAGTGGCTGGCACCTCACGCTTGAGTGGTGGCTCAATTTGAATTTCTTTGCGTACTCTGCGGCCCTTCTCCGCGTACTCTGCGGTTCAAGTCTTTTCGGTTCGCACCACCACCCAAGCTTGGAGAGAACTGACGAGATGGCACTTTGGCGAAAACCAGGGACGACTTACTTTCAGCAAGGCTCGACATCCGCCTCATCGATTTCCACAGCCACCGATCGCATGATCAATTCCAGAGAAAGTACAACTCGAAATTTGTCTTTTCTGCGGATCAGGATGCCCTGCGATCCGGCCAGAGGACCGTGTTTCACGCTCACACGACGCCCCACCGTCAGATAAGGATGCGGCTCCGCGCGCACTCCGCTCCGTAACCCATTCATCAAGGCATCCATCTCGCCCTGCGGCATCGGCACGGGACGACCGTTAAAAGTCACAAAGCGCACTACACTCGCCAGTTGTAAAACCCGCAAACGATCCTGCAGGTCAATGCGCACGAAGACATATCCGGGGAACAATGCCAGTTCCAGCTCTTTCCGCCGGTCTTTCCAACGCCGCACCGACCGGTAGAGCGGCAGGAAGCACGAGATGCGGTGCCGCTCGATCTGCTGCACCACTCGCTTTTCGTGACGCGGACACGTGTACAGGGCGTACCAGTTGCCTTGACCAGGTGCGTCCCCATGCCCTGTCCACGGGATCGTATGGGCCCTTGTCAGTGTTGCCTGAGCTTCTGTCAGTTGAGCTTCCATTGCAGTATCAGAGACAGCTTCGCCCCCTCACTTACACGGACGTTGTGAGCTAATCGCTTTATTATCAACATCAAACGCGAACAACACCCACAACCCGTCGGGGATTCCTACCACCACTCTAGCCGCGCTCAGCTACAGACAGAACGTTGCGCGCCGTCGACGCTTGCGATCTCATCCGCACCAACCAGAATCCATCCGCCACTCTCAATTCGGCACGGCCCCCACCAGCAGCGGGCGCTCGCGAACCGCGTTCAAGATGCCTGCTTCAGAACTCTCCACCGGCTTGGTTCGAATGTCGATCGAGGCCCAGTAATAGATTCCACGGTTTTGCTCCGGCGCGAGAGCCAGAATTTTCATCTGGGGGTACCTTCCCAGTAGAAACCCGCATTGACCCACGCGCTTCTCCGGTTCATCCATCGCCAGAATGAGCACGTCGGGCTGAACTTGTTCCACTACCTCGATGAGATGGTCCTCGTCCGCCACCTCGCCGACAATTTCGATGTCAGGTTGGTCGGAAATGGTAGCCATCACGAGTTCTCGGATCAGGCGAGGTCGATTTGCAACCAGCACACGGACTCGTTTCACATAAATTCTCCGAGGCTAACGCCACCAGAAGAATATCTTCTGAATGGCTGCAGCTCGCAAGGTTCAAAAGTGGTCTATGACGGCCAACACTCCGGTACCAACGAGCAGCAGTACTGCCGCGGTACGAACATAGCCCGGTACCGTGATGGACATGCCTCGACCTTTCCATGAAAAATGCTTTTTGTGCGGCTCGACTTGAATTTCTTTGCGTCCTCTGCGGCCTTTCTTCGCGCACTCTGCGGTTAAAGTCTTTTGCTTCGCACCAGAACCGCAGAGCAAACCGGAAATTCAAATTGAGCCACCACCACGCCGGGCGTTGTTTTGAACCAATCCGCTAAATCGTGTAGCATTATCACCTTTCACAAAACCCAGTACAGAAACTGGCTGGCAGCCGAAGATTTCTATTTTTTGGCAACCTTGTCGAGTCATTGCGCAACTTTTCTTTTAGCTCCGGGTTGAACAATAGAACCAGCCGATAAGCGTCAACAAGCTGAAACAAATGCTGGCGATCCAAAGAATTACGGATGCGTTTTCCCGGCAGGCACCTAGAATGCAGGCACCTGGAATTTAGAGAGGTACATCCAAGACCAGAAGAAAAAGATCAGAAGAAAAGACCAGATGAGAAATTGGGCCCGCCGGCTCGACGGCGGGCGACATGGGCAGGGGGAGTGACCGGGGGCACGACCCACGTCCGCGACTTTCACGCGCCATCACATTTTCCAACGGGGTCTTAGATGGAGCCGAAACGGATTGCTAGAGTTTTCCTCCTGGCTGAAAATCGCCTGCTGCGCGAAGCACTGATACGAATCCTCGCTAAGAAAAGTGACATCCGCGTGGTTGGGGCTGCTCCCCATTCGCCATCCACGCAGGGAAAAATAATCGCTGCCGTTCCCAGCATTGTTCTCCTCGATTCCATCGATCTGGTTTTTTCCGAGGCGAGACTCGTCTCCGCTCTCCACGCCGCGATTCCCGGTGTCCGCGTCGTGATGGTGGACATGGAACTGGATCAGAGCACATTCTTAAGGGCGGTCCGCGCCGGTGTGGTCGGATATGTCTTAAAGGATGCTTCGGCCGTCGAGGTAGGGGCCACGATCAGTGCCGTTGCCGAGGGAGCCGCGGTGTGTCCCCCGGCTCTCTCCATGGCTCTGTTCCGTTACGTGGCGCAGCATCGCAAATCCCCGGGAGATGCATGCCGAATGTTGAGCCGGCGCGAACACGAACTGATGGCGCTGCTTCGGGAACGGCTCACCAACAAAGAGATCGCCGCGCGCTTGAACCTGTCAGAACAGACGGTGAAAAACCACGTCCATCGCATGCTGCGAAAGGTCGGAGCCCCCGACCGCTTTGCGGTAGTCGAACGCTACGAACTAGAAGGCCTGGATCAAGGCGCCGCCTAGGATAATTCGTGCAGGATAACGCTGGATCGGGAGTGCTCCACGTGGGGAGATGCCTATGCGGAGATTTTATGTGGGGACAGCCGCCCCCGGGAGCCTGCTCAGAGCGAAGTCGAAGGGTCCCTCGAGCGAAGCTCGAGGCCTTTTCCCCGCCACGGCTGCAGAACTAAACACTAGGCAGCGCCAGCCACACCGCCTCACTCGCAACCCCTCACCAAAACTGCCGCCCCTGAACAAATTGCGAAAGTCCGAAAAAGCTCGCCCGTAAACCCCACCGCGTCAACCCCTTACGCGTCTGTACAAAAGCGTCATCACAAAACGTTCCTGAAGGAACACTATGGAAGTATCCCGCCTGCCTTCGCGCGTAGCGCAAGCAGCTCCAACACCACTTTGTTCTCCGCCTGAGCCAGCTGCTCGACTGTTTGTCCGTTGGCTTCCTTCATCACGCCATCGATCACTGTCTGCATCAGTGCCGGCGTAACGTCAGGCATTTCGAGTTGCTTCATCTGCCCCACGAAACCATCCATGAAGTGCTCCACAAAGTGATGGATCCCGCCGGGGCCGCCGCCCAAATGCCATTGCAGGCTGGGTCCCATCACACCCCACCGCAGCCCCGGCCCATAGCTCACGGCGATGTCCGCATCCTCCACACTGACAACGCCTTGCTGGATAAGATAGAGCACCTCTCGGTACAGCGCTAACTGCAGCCGGTTTCCAACATGGCCCGCGACAGCCTTGCGCAGCCGGATCGGCTTCTTCCCGATCGACGCGTAGAACGTCATGGCTCGTTCGATCACCGCCTCGGACGTCTTCGCCCCGCCTGCAACTTCAACCAGGGGAATGACGTGCGGAGGATTAAAGGGATGGCCCAGCACGCAGCGCTCGGGATTCTTCTTACAGCGCGACTGAATGATGTCGATGGTGATGGCGGATGCACTCGAAGCGAGGATCGTGTCCGGAGCAGCGGCTTCGTCCATCTGAGCGAATACCTGCGCCTTCAGGAAGGCTCGCTCCGGAACGTTCTCCTGGACGAAGTCAGCCTTCGACACCGCCTCCTTCATGTCGGCAGTAAAGCTCAGCCGGTCAAGGCTTGCACTCGAAGCCAGACCCATGACCGTGAGCAACTTCCACGCCTCGTCGACGCCCTTGCGTAAGTTGGCCTCCGCTTCCGGCGCAGGATCCGTCGCGATGACGTCCAGCCCGCTCGCCAGATACTGCGCCGCCCAGCTCGCGCCAATCAACCCCGTACCAACGATCGCTACCTTTCGAATCTGTGTATCTGTCATATGGTCCTGTGACTCGGCAGCCTCAATCCGGCGTTCACATAATTACGGAAAGACTTTGCAAGCCCCTGAGTCCGAATGTTGGCGCCCACTCTGGCCGCGGGCCGGTGAGCTTCATCTCTGGAAAGCGCTGCACCAGATTCAAGAGCGCAACCTGCCCCTCTAACCGCGCCAGTTGGCCTCCAATGCAGGCATGCGGGCCCGCACCGAACGCCACGTGTTGGTTGTTCAGCCTCTTCAGGTCTAATCGATCTGGTTCCTTAAATCGTTTCGGATCACGGTTCGCCGCACCAAGCATGCACAGGACCGACCATCCCTTCCGTATGTGCTGGCCGCAGATCTCGATATCTTCCTTGAGCACGCGAGCTGTGAATTGTACGGGGCTCTCATACCGCAGAATTTCTTCCACAGCCGAGCGGATGATCTCCGGGTTCCCTCGTAACTCAGCGGTCGCTTCCGGGTTCTTCAACAGCGTGTACATTCCGTTGCCGATCAAATTTCGAGTCGTCTCGTGCCCCGCGAAAAGCAGCGCGATACACTGCGCGTAGAGCTCCTCTTCGGTCAGCACTTCTCCTTCTTCCTCGATGTCGATGAGCAGGCTGATCAGGTCGGTCCCTTTGTTGCGTCTCCGTTCCGCCACGGCCTTGCGGAAAAATTCGGTTAGCGCAACGAGAGCATCTTGCGCAGCGCGTGCGTGTTCCACGGTGCGATCCGGGCTGCCGCGAAACACCGCGATGGCGTGCGACCAATTGACGAAGGTGTCGCGCATTTCCTGCGGTATTCCCAGCATTTCCAGAATGATCCGCACCGGCAAAGGATTTGCAAACTCGTTCATGAGTTCGACTTCGGAACCCCGCTGCAGCGGCTTTAGCATTTGATCGACGATGGCTTCGACTTGCGGACGCAAGCCTTCGATCGCCGCGGGCGAGAATCCCCTATTGAGAAGTTTGCGCAGCCGGGTGTGCTCCGGCGGGTCCATGAAAATCAGCCACAAGCCGAACATGCGGGCCAGTTCGCTGAACTCGCCCTGGCTGCTGAGCGGAAGCGACAGGATCATTTGCTGCGCGCGTTTTGCGGAGAGCCTGGGGTCCTTCGCAGCCGAGGAGCACTCGGCGTGACTCACAATCGACCACAGCGCCCATTTGCCGTCGACGTCCAGGTAATGCAGCGGACCTTCTTCGTGCAAGCGGGCGTACGCGGGATACGGGTCCTGCAGAATTTCGTCGGTGAAAAGAACTTTTTTCTTCGGAACGATAACCTTGGACAACCTTCACCTGTTCGCACGATCAGAGTTTCGGTCACGCAGAAAACACTAACTTACCGACGTTGAGTTTAACACTGAGGAGATAACGATTTGAAGCGCGAAGCGCCAACGAAGGCGGGCTTCGCAGGCATTCGCCGTCAAGCTCCACCCGCTCCCCAAGCGCTGCTGCCCGGCTCATTAGGTGTCAGTCGGTAGACGCTGCCAGATTAATTCGACGATTTGGACTTTTCCATTCACCGGCGTTGGTGGCGCAACCAATATGATTTGATCACCCTGGAATTTGATACTGCGGACGAGATCTCTACCTACATAGTTCTGAATCGAAGAAATTTCGAGGTGATGGGTTACCTTATCGCCGCTCAACGTATATCGTCCCGCATACGCGAAAAACGTCCTGAACGCCTCCGCCTGTTCTTCCTGCGCAAGAGCCCCACCGGCTCCGGAGAGCGACTTTCGTCCGCCATGGCTGATCAGGACGGTCACCCTGCCATCCCCGGTGTAGGTGAGAAAACCGACTGGGCTGAGGCTAAAGGGAGGTTCGCCTGGCTCCCCCTTCGACGTTGTGCTCGACGCAGATACTAATTTCCAAGTGCCCACGAGTTTGTCGTTTGCATTCATGTCAATGACCAAGGAGTTTCGTTCCAGTTTGATTTCAGCCTTAATTGTGCAATTCTACATTCCGCAGGCTTAGGCAAGGCTCAGAGAAGAGTGACGAACCCGCATGGTCCAGCACCAACCGTCTTCAAATCAAGCGCCCGCGTTCAGTATTATTATCGCCGTTTACAACGACTGGGCCATGCTACAAGGATGTCTGCAATCTCTGGCGCGCCAGACGGACGGGTCGAGTTTCGAAGTCATCGTTGTAGACGACGGCAGCACCGAACCTGCCCCGGAGTTCGTTCGCAGCTCTAACTTCTCTTACCCGTTGGTGGCGATCCCGCAACCTCACTCGGGAATTCCGGCCGCTAGAAATGCGGGGATTCGCACTTCAAAGGGCGCAGTGCTGCTATTTGTGGACGCCGATTCCAGACTCCAACCCAGCTCTCTGGCTGCCCTCGGTTCGGCCATCGCTAATGCGCCCCAGCACAATTGCTTTCAACTGCGGCTGGTAGGAAATTGTTCGAACCTGGTCGGCCGAGCTGAGGAGCTGCGCCTTACAACCTTTCAGCAGTACATGCTTCAACCAGACGGTCGCATTCGATACTTGAACACCGCTGGGTTTGCCATCCGACGCACGCGCGTGAACATCGAGACCGGCATATTTGATCCCACCGCGCTGAGAGCCGAGGACACCCTCCTGTTGGCTGATCTCATGCAAGCTGGTGAGCTCCCGTTGTTCGTTACCGATGCCATCGTCGAGCACTACATCCCACTTTCTTTGGCCGCGTGCTTCCGAAAGGATCTTCGGTCCGTCTATTTAGAAGGAAGGACGAATAGCATCATCGCCTCGAAGGGCGTAAAAATTCGGCTGACTCACCGGGAACGTTTGCAATTGCTAATGGCCCTGTGGAGAACTTCAAGACAGCCTTCCATCGGAAGATCGGCTTGGTTTGTGGTTGTGGTCAGGCAAACGGTGCAGCGGATGATCTCTTTTCTTTACCGAGGTCTGCGGCTCAGGGGTTAGAAAATCCTGCAACCGTAAGGATCTTCACAAGTGATTTCCAGGGAACTGATGGCGCAGCCTGCGCCGTTCCCGGCGAACTATTTTTAAATTCCCTGATTCACACGGGAGACCTTATGCATGCCGCTTCTGTCGCGTTGCCAATTCGAAAGCCAAAAGTTCTGCTAGCAATCTGCGTGGGCGGGCTGGTAGCCGGCTCTCTCGATCTTACGTCCGCATTCATCACTTACGGGTGGCCGGTCCCTCGCGCGATCGCCAGTGGCCTGCTGGGGCGAGAGGCGCTTCACGGAGGCCTCGCCACGTGGATGCTCGGCGTTTTTCTGCACTTCCTTATCGCGTTTTCAGCGGCTGCCGTGTATTGCCTGTCCAGCTGGAAGCTCGAATTCCTCAAGCAGCATTTCGTTGTGTGCGGTCTGTTCTACGGTATAGCCGTTTTTCTCGTAATGAATCTGATCGTTTTGCCGCTCTCCGCAGTTCCCTTCAAAACCGGCACTTTCACGCTTGCCGGACTTATTCAAGGTCTGCTGGTGCACATGTTTATTATCGGGCTCCCCATTTCTTTCAGCGCCTGGAAATTCTCGAAATAAATGAGTACGCCCTCTCATGGGCCAGCGTCCCTCGACCGGTAGCTCAGGATCGTAGCTCAGGATAGAGCGCCGGTCCCCTAATTTCCCTGTATAATAGTGACACCCCTCGGCCATGGATTGTGTAGGCCGCCTTCCTCCCCCGCATTACTCTTAATCAGAGCAGTCTGTTCGTCCGGTCACGATTCAGCCGGTACGGTTCGACCGATATGGAAAGAGCAATCTCAATGAAGGCAGGAGTTTTCGGTATCGGCGCGCTACTGGCCTGCCTCGCGTGCGGGGCAATGATGGCTTGCTCGCACACGGCGTCCCCGCACTCCGCAGCGAAAGTCTCGAGCACCTGGGATCCGAAAGCCGCCGCGGCCTACCTTGACTATAGGGAGGCCTGGTGGGCGGGGTGGACGGGATCCGCTCGTGATCACGGAACATTCTGCGTATCATGTCACACCGCTTTGCCCTACGCGCTCTCGAGGCCAGCCCTTCGGGTCGCACTCGCTGAAACAGGTCCGTCAGTCAATGAACGTAAACTGATCGAAGATGTCACCAAGCGCGTACGGCTCTGGAAGGATGTCGGGCCGTACTACAGCGACCAGGGATATGATCACAAAACCGACGAGTCTCGCGGAACCGAATCGGTTCTCAACGCGCTGATTCTTGCCAGCCACGATGCGCCGAGCGGACGACTCAGCGACGATACGCGGGCGGCGTTCGACCACATGTGGGCCTTGCAGCAAACCACAGGAGAAAATGCCGGATCGTGGCCGTGGCTTCAGTTCGATCAGGAACCCTGGGAAGCGAACGATTCCGCCTACTACGGCGCGGCTTTGGCCGCGATGGCAGTGGGAACAGCCCCGGGGAATTATGCATCGACCCCTGAAATTCAAGGCAATCTCACGCGGTTGCGAGAGTATTTGAACCGGGAAAGTGCGGCGCAATCCACGATCAATCGCGTCTTCCTGCTCTGGGCTTCGACCGAGCTGCCGGGAGTCCTTTCGCCGGAGCAACAGAAAGCGATCATTCATGAGGCCCTGAGCAAGCAGCAGGCAGATGGCGGCTGGAGGCTGGCGTCCATCACCTGGAAGTGGAGCGGATGGAGTCTTAAGTCCGTCGCGAATATGTGGATCCGGGAAGATGGGACCCCCATGGAAGGCAAAAGCGACGGTCTCGCCACCAGCCTTATCACACTTGCTCTGGAACAAGCGGGCGTGCCGGCCGACAATCCCCAACTCAAGCATGGTCTCTCATGGCTCATGAGCAACCAGAATGCTGCGGAGGGTTTCTGGCCGGCGTCTTCTGTGAACAAGCGCCGACACATATCCTCCGACACGGGGCGCTTTATGAGCGACGCGGCCACCGCTTTCGCAGTGCTCGCGCTGACGGAGAACCAACGGACAACAAACCGGACAACGGGTCAGGTGGCGTCGGTATCCAATCATTGAGGATCGAGTCATTGAGGATCGCGCTTGCCAAACGCGATTGCCAAACGTTAGACATGAACTTATGAAAGATTGTCGCCAATTTTATATTGATGGGAAGTGGGTTGATCCCACCGAAGCCCACGATTTCGCGGTGATCAATCCTGCCACCGAGCAGCCCATCGCCACCATCTCGCTCGGCGGCTCCGCGGATGTTGATCGTGCGGTGGCTGCAGCCAAGCGGGCCTTCGAGTCGTATTCGGAAACCACTCCGGATGAGCGCCTGAAGCTTCTGCGCCGCATCATTGAGGTTTATCAGTCGAAGATCGACGAGATGGCGGACACCATCTCGCAGGAGATGGGCGCGCCCAGTGTCACTCGCCCGAAAAGCACAGGCTCCCGCGGGACTCGCGCACTTGCTGGAAATCGTGAAGGTGCTGGAGCATTTCAAGTTTGAAGAACTCAAGGGCTCGACGCTCATGCGAAAAGAGCCGATCGGTGTGTGCGGCCTCATCACTCCCTGGAACTGGCCGATGAACCAGATCGTCTGCAAGGTGGCGCCCGCACTCGCGGCGGGATGCACTATGGTGCTCAAGCCCAGCGAAATGGCTCCGCTCTCCGGTTACTTGTTTGCGCAGATTCTGCATGAGGCTGCCGTTCCTGCCGGGCGTTTTCAACCTGGTGAATGGGGAGGGCCCTACGGTTGGCGCTGCGATCGCATCACATCCCGATGTGGCCATGGTGTCGTTCACCGGGTCGACGCGAGCTGGCGTGGCTGTGGCCACGGCTGCTGCTCCGACCGTAAAGCGCGTGACACAGGAACTCGGCGGCAAGTCGGCCAACATTCTTCTGGAAGACGCCGACTTCGAGAGCGCAGTCAAGCAGGGCACGCAGGAATGCTTCCGCAATACTGGCCAGTCCTGCAATGCGCCCACCCGGATGCTGGTTCCCCGCTCCAGGATGGCGGAGGCTACGGCGACAGCGAAGCGAACTGCCGAGGCCACCAAAGCTGGCGATCCCTTCGCCGAAGGCACGAGCATGGGACCGCTGGCGAGCAAAGCGCAATTCGACAAAGTGCAGCGGCTTATCGAGAAGGGCATCGAAGAAGGCGCGAAGCTGGTCGCCGGAGGGCCGGGCCGTCCGGATGGTCTCACGAAAGGCTACTTCGTAAAGCCGACCGTGTTCGCGGATGTGCGCAACGACATGACCATTGCCCGC
The DNA here is from genome assembly GCA_963846245.1 of uncultured Acidobacteriaceae bacterium. GTDB lineage: Bacteria > Acidobacteriota > Terriglobia > Terriglobales > Acidobacteriaceae > Sulfotelmatobacter. Next base: position 1,623,291 of record CAWJVI010000004.1, read on the forward strand.
GAGGAGATCTTCGGGCCCGTTCTCTGCATCATCCCGTACGAAAACGAAGAGGACGCGATACGAATAGCGAACGATACTCCCTATGGATTGTCGGGTTTTGTAACATCGGCAAACCGGGAGCGGGCCGCCGGAGTCGCGAAACGCCTTCGATCCGGAAACGTCCATATTAACGGCGCGCGGATCGATTTCGCAGGCAGTTTTGGAGGCTACAAGCAGTCCGGAAACGGCCGGGAATGGGGCGAAGCCGGCCTCGAGGAGTTCCTGGAATTGAAGGCGATTTTCGGCTACGCCGACCAGCGGAAGTGAGGCTGGTGGGGCATTGGGAAGAACGTTTCCACAATTGACGCAAATGCGGCATGTGGAACGTGAAGAGTAGCCAACAACTTGTTTGTTTACATATGTTTACGTCGTGCGGAAATGGCCTGTGGATTGCAACTTTGGAATCATCCCCTAATCAATCAGCTGCACGAGTGTTTTGGGACCAGCATTGCCATTAGTAGTCGAAATCGGAGGGCCGAACTTAATGACGAATGAGAATCATTTGAAAGATCAGAATGCGGCGACGCGAAGCGCTGATTTACCGAAAGTGTCAGCTCTTCATCCAGCCAGTGGACTGCCCGATGTTCAGGGCGCGCCCAAAACCACGCTGCAAGAGGTGCTGTCAAAGGTCTGGGCAGAGAGTCTCGGAATCGAGAAGGTTGGTATCGAGGATGACTTCTTTGAGCTGGGCGGCGCTTCCGTAGTAGCCACACAGATCGTTTCCCGGTTGCGCCAGATGTTTCAGATGGACTTGCCTGCCATTCTCCTGTTCGATACGCCGACCATCGAGAAGCTTGCACATTACATGATTGAACATGAAGCGCAGCCTGGTCTAACCGAAAAGACCGCTACGGTTTTGAAGCGGATTGATGGCATGACCGAAGAAGAAGTGGCTCGTAGTTTGCGTTCGAAATGATAATTGGTGTCATAAGGTGATGAGTACGGATACGTTCAAAGACCGCGGCCTCTCTGAGGAGAAGATGGCCTTGCTGGCCAGTCTCCTGGAGAAAGAAGGCGTCTCGCAGGCGCCGCGGCTGCCGTCCTGGTCCTCTCTTACACCCATAAGCGCGGGCGGATCGAAGCCGCCGCTCTTCTGTATGCATGGAGCGGGCGGAGGCGTGATGATGTACCGCGACCTGGCGCGGCATTTGGGTGACGACCAGCCGCTCTATGGCCTGCAGTCGCAGGGTCTGGACGGGAGTTGCCCTCCGCTGACCAGCATCGCGGAGATGGCGGCGGTCTACGTGAAAGAAATCAGGCGGGTCCAGCCGCACGGGCCGTATTTCATCGCTGGATATTGCATGGGCGGAACGGTGGCGTTTGAGGTAGCCCAGCAGCTCCATGAACTGGGCGAACCGATTGCTCTCCTGGCCATGTTTGACACGATGAACTGGCACAAGATACCGCTCACGTTCTGGAGCCTGAGCTCGCACACCAGGCAACAGTTGTTCTTCCACGCAGCGAGTTTTTTTGCCCTGGATTCAAGGGGCCAAGCCAGGTTTCTTAAGGAAAAGTTTGCCGTGTTGAAGAGCCGGATTCCCGCCTGGCGTGGAATGTTGGTCTCCCGCTTCCGCAAGCGTTCGCCGAATACAGTTTCGGAGTCGCGCGTGTTGGGACAACTATGGCAGGCGAATGACCGCGCCTCGTGGGCTTACCTTCCGAAACCTTATCCCGGCGTGGTGACTGACATCCGCCCGGCGAAACAGTACCGGATATTCAGCAAGCCTGATTTGAAATGGGATGGGCTGACGCAAGGGCAGGATGTAATCGTTCTGCCCGTGTACCCCGGCACTATGCTGGTGGAGCCGTTCGTTGTGCACCTGGCCGGCGCGCTGCGGCGATCACTGGATGTTGCCATGCAACGCTACACAGCTAGTTCATCGGGAGAGCCGGTCGCCAATGCGCGATAGCCACGGAGGAGTCGATTGACAATCGGGAGCGGGTGGTCCAAGACCTGGACTTATTTCCAAGGGGATTGGCACGAGGGAAACATCGGGATCATGGGTCCGCGCACGCATGCTGCGTGGCTGTGTTCGATTGTGTTCGATGGCGCTCGATTTTTTGAAGGCGTCACGCCTGATCTCGAGCTGCATTGCGCGCGCGTCAACGACTCGGCGAAGAAACTTTTCCTCAAGCCGACAGTCTCGACGGAAACCTGGATCAAGCTGGCGCGGGAAGGCATCAAGAAATTCGACGGGAATACCGCACTTTATATTCGCCCCATGTACTGGGCAGAAAAAGAAGGACCGTGGGTACAGGCGCATGATCCTGAGTCCACCGAGTGGTGCCTCTCGATCTATGAGGCGCCGATGCGCACTCCCAAGGGCTTTTCGATCACGTCGTCGCCTTACCGCCGGCCAACTCTGGAGATGATGCCGGTCGACGCCAAGGCGGGCTGCCTCTATCCCAACAATTCGCGTTCACTTTTTGAAGCGCAAGCCCGCGGCTTCGACAACGCGATCGTGTGCGATATGCTGGGCAATGTCGCGGAGCTCGCTACTTCAAATATTTTCATGGCGAAAGATGGAGTCGTGTTTACTCCTCTTCCCAATGGCACGTTCCTCGCGGGCATTACGCGGCAACGAGTAATCGGCCTTCTGCGCGATAGCGGCGTGACCGTGGTCGAGAAGACACTCTCCTATCAGGACTTCGAGAAAGCAGATGAGATTTTCGCGACCGGGAACTACTCCAAAGTAGTTCCGGCGACTCGGATCGGCGATCGCACTCTTCCCTTCGGTCCCATCTACGCCAAGGCCCGCGAACTCTATTGGGCGTTTGCACACTCATGATCGACGAACATGATCGGTGAATCATGATCGACAAACATGGTCGGCGAATCGCTCAGGCAACATCAGACTTCAAGACGCATGATTGAGTTCGCTCAAGCTTAACGTGAACCCTATGCCCACTTCCACGATGGTCGAGATGCTGGTTCCGATCTGGCAGCGCGTGCTGCAGGTCTCATCCATCGGTGTGGACGATAACTTCTTTGAAGTTGGCGGTGATTCCACGCTGGCTCTCGCCTTGTTCAACGAAATTGCGCAGGCGAGCGGCCGCGAATTGCCACCGGTGATGATTTACCATGCGCCCTCGATCGCGGCCCTGGCGGCGGTGCTGGAAGAATCTGCCGCACCGCGGGTTCCGCCGCTGGTTCAGCTGAAAGCGGGCTCTGACGAACCGCCGCTTTTCATCACGCATGGCCTGGGTGGCAGCGTGATGGATTTTTTCCAAGTGGTCAAACACATCCAGACGCCGCTCGCGATTTATGGCATGCAGGCCAAGGGCATTGATGGAGCGGAGGAACCGTCCGAACGTATCGAAGACATGGCGCGACATTCGCTGGAGGCCGTGAAAGCGGTACAGCCTCGCGGGCCCTATCTTCTCGTCGGATACTCGCTCGGAGGCTTGGTCACGCTGGAAATGGCACGGCAACTCACTGCTGCAGGCGAAAAGGTAGCGTTGCTGGCCATGCTGGACTCCTATCCTGAAATACGTTACCTGTCGTTCGCGCAGCGCTCTCGACTCCTGGCCCGCTTGGCCACGCGACGCGCCAGTACTGCCATGAAATTGCCTCTGGGAGAAGCCGTGTCACTCATGGTTCGCCCCACGCGGCGCCGCTCGCTGACGCCGAGAGTGTCCTATCAACCACCGGCAGATGTTTCGCTCACTCCGGCGATGCAACGCGTCCGGCAGAGCGCTTACCTGGCGTTGACACGTTACCAACCCCGGTTCTATCCCGGCAGGATCAGGTTTGTAAGGGCCGCAACCCCGACGGACTTCCCCGCGGATCCGTCGGCGGTGTGGGCTCACCTGGCGGGTAAGTTCGAGGTGGAGACCGTGCCCGGCGATCATCTGGGAATCATGACCACTCACTACGAGCTACTGGCAGGCGCAATCTCTCGCTATGCGGAGGAAGCGCTCCACGAGGCCGGCAATTCCGAAAATTTTGCAACCCGCTGAGGGTTTGCTAAAGACAACAAGATGAATGGCGCAGAAAGTCTCGTTCGTTCCCTGATGGCCGGTGGAGTTGAAACGTGCTTCGCGAACCCCGGCACTTCGGAAATCCACATGGTTGCTGCACTGGAGCACGTTCTGGAAATTCGCTGCGTGCTTGGCCTGTTCGAAGGTGTCGTTACCGGAGCCGCGGACGGGTACGCGCGCATGGCTGAAAAACCGGCCTGCACTCTCTTGCATCTTGGACCCGGCCTCGGGAACGGGCTCGCGAATCTGCACAATGCAAGCCGCGCGCACGTGCCGATCATTAACCTCGTAGGCCAGCATGCGACCTATCATCTGCGCCATGACACGCCGCTGACCTCAGACGTCGAAGGCATCGCCCGTCCCTACTCGAAGTGGCTGCGGACTTCTCGCGCTGCTTCCGAGGTGGGGCGCGACGCGGTCGACGCCGTCGTCGCTGCGCGAACTGCGCCCGGACAGATTGCTACGCTCATCGTGCCCGCCGATATCGCATGGAGCGAAGACGGCTCGATTGCGGCCATGCCCATGTTGCCTAAATCTCCTCTGCCTGCCACTGAGACTGTCGAGAGAGCAGCCGCCATGCTTCGGTCCGGCTTGCGAACCGCGATCCTGATGACTGGCAATGCCCTCTACGGCAAAGGCCTGACAACAGCCGGACGCATCGCATCAGCTACCGGAGCCAAACTGTTCGCTCCGTATCCGCTCACGCGATTGCTACGCGGGGCAGGAATTCCACGGGTCGAGCGTGTGCAGTATGTGCTTGAACAAGGGATCGAACAGTTCAAGGAATTTCGTCAGTTGATTCTAGTAGGGGCGCAGGCTCCAGTCGCATACTTCGCCTACCCGGGAAAAGAAAGTGAATTCACTTCGCCGGACTGTGCGATTCATGCTCTGGCGAGTCCCGGTGAGGACTATATCGGCGCGCTCGACGCGATGGCTGCGGCGTTGCCGGTGCGCGGGACAGATTTGTCCGCGGAGAAAGCCGAACGGCCTGCGCTTCCAAGTGGGGAGATCACGTTGCCCGGACTGGCCGCGGTAATCGGAGCTCTCCTGCCAGAAAATGCGGTCGTGGTCGATGAGTCCATGACCTCGGGCCGCGGGCTGATGGCCGCAACCAAGGGAGCTCCTTCGCACGATTGGCTGGCCAACACTGGCGGCTCGATCGGAATCGCGATGCCGCTGGCGGTGGGTGCAGCCGTGGCTTCTCCTGGTCGGCGCGTTCTGTGCCTTACGGCCGATGGCAGCGGAATGTACACACCGCAGGCATTGTGGACGATGGCGCGGGAAGGTCTTAACGTCACGACGGTGGTCTTTGCCAACCGTGACTACACCGTTTTGAAGCGGGAGTTTTCTTATCTGGGAGTCGGCAGCCCTGGACCGCGCGCAGCCAGCATGTTCGAAATCGGGCGTCCCGATCTCGACTGGGTCCACCTGGCAAAAGGAATGGGAGTTCCCGGCACGCGGGTGACTACGCTGGATGCATTCGGGAAGGCGTTACAGGCGGGGTTCGAAGCAGAAGGACCGACGCTGATTGAAGTGCCACTCTAGAGCCTGGCGGCAAGAGATCGTTCTTGCCGGAGTAGGCAGATTCGAGAAGAATGTAGCTGAGCGTCCCGAACAAACAGTCCGGCGATCGGTTATCGATTTTCGCGAACGAGGATGATGACGGACGTTTATTTGGCGATGACATGCGATCCCGGAATATTCTCGTCCAGGGTTGCCAGAACTGCACCATTCGCGCTCGCAAGCTTGCTCAAGTGACCGTCAGTAATTTGCTTGGCGGTCCTGACCCAAGTTGGAAGATGGGAAACATCGTGCTGGTCCGGCATGAATGTGAACCGGGCGACGCGCGCCTCCTTCAGGCGCATTAATAGAGTGCGGGCCTGGGGGATGGTGAATCCGTAAGCAGGGGCTTGCGCGAGTACCCGAACAAATCCCAATTCTGTGATTGAACAGGTTGCCAGGACCGACGAGTTTTGTGCGCGGAGCCAAGAAACTACGCGATCATGAAACTCGTGATTGACGAATCCGAGCGCAACCAGCGCGTTCGCATCGAGCAAATAAGTCATGGAAAGTTTGCCAGGATTTCCTCGACCTCTTTGCTGGTCAACGTTGGGGCGTCAGGGCCGGCGCTGAAAGCAGGCAGTCCAGTGGCGGGGTCGGTTACGATCTTGACCCGGTGGCGACGCTTGTTAACCGGGGTTAGCACAATTCGGCCGGCCTCGATGTTGGCTTCTAGCGCATCACCCGCGCGGATCCCGAGCCGACGCCGAAGAGGACCGGGGAGGACAACCTGACCTTTGGTGGATACCTTGGTCTGCATGGTAAGACAATCTTACCTCACATCCTAGCTTACCCAGGGTTACTTCTCTGGATGATTCCGGAAGGCTATGCAGGCGGGGATCGGCGCAGAGGGGTGGAAGCAAAGCTAACGAGCAGATGCTGGCTGGGCCATCTTCACGAGTTCGCCCTTGATGACTTTTCCGGTCGGCGTCAAGGGCATCGAAGGCACAAGCAGAATTTGCGAAGGGCGCTTGTAGGGAGCGAGATGTTGCGCGGCGTGTTGTGCCAGGTCGGCTTCTGAGGTTGACGACTCCGGCGCGAGTTGCACGAAGGCGACAACTTCTTCACCGCCTTCCGCTCCACTAACGGGTCGTCCAATGACCGCCGATCGCACGACAGCTGGGTGCGCATTAAGCACCGCTTCAACTTCCGCGGGGTAGACATTCTCTCCGAAGCGAATGATCAATTCCTTGCTTCGACCAACGATAAAGAGATATCCGTCATCGAGGCGGGCCAGGTCGCGGGTGTTGAACCAACCCTCGGAATTAATCGCAGCGGCCGTTTCTTCAGGCGCGTGATAATAACCCTTCATCACGTTGGGACCGCGTACCCACAGTTCGCCGACTTCTCCGTCGGCCACCGGCTTTTGATCGGAGCCGACCAACTGAACTTCCACTCCGGGCAAAACTCGGCCCACGGACGTGTCGGTGCGGCGCTGCCCCACTACGGCCTGCGCAATGTTCGGAGAGCATTCCGTGACGCCGTATCCGTTGTGCAGCACCATGCCAAAGAGGCTCTCTACTTGCGTCTTTACTGTGGGCTGCAGCGGCGCGCCGGAAGATGAAATGATGCGAAGCGCGGGGAACTTGAACGACTGCAATCCCTTCAACTTGGCATAGTCCGCCAGAAGGGAGAACATTCCGGGAGCGCCTAGAACAACCGTCAATCGTTCCTTCTCGAGCGTAGCTAGAGTTGCTACGGGATCGAAACGTGACGCCAGGTACAATGTCGATCCGCTCACCAACGATCCTAAAAGAACGATGGAAAGTCCAACCGCATGCGACATCGGCAAGACGCCATAAAGGTGGTCATCCGGACTCAGCGACCGGATTCTGGCTGACACCGATGCCACGAACAGCAGGTTCCGGTGCGTCAGCATGACGCCTTTCGGGAGTCCGGTTGTGCCGGATGTATAGATCAACGCGGCGACGCGTTGCTGAATCGCGTCGTCGATCGGTTCGGGTTCGACTTTCTCGTTCCGAGGACCGACGGCAATCGAGCCTAAGCTCGCAACGTCTTGAGTGACCGCGTTATGCCGCTTGGCGTGTTCCCGCGCCTGCAGCGAAACGCTCGTGGTGTAGAGCACACGCCGAGCGCCACAGTGGTCGCGAATCGCATCGACTTCTTTCGCCGAGAGACGCGCACTGACCAGCGCCGGCCACGCGTCGATACCGGCAATCGCTAACAGAATCGCAACAAACGCCCGGCAGTTCTCGCACACGACCATCACGCGGTCGCCGGGGCGCACACCCGAATCGAGAAGCCACGCTTGCGTCTCAGCGACTACAAGAGAGAGTTGTCGATAGGTCCAGGTTCCAGAGGCTTCTGCCAGCGCGGGGTGATCCGGCGCGGAATCTGCCCAGGGCTTGATGATGTCGCTGATGCGATCAGGAAGGTTCGCCAGAAGTTCGGCGACGCTGTCGGGAGGAATCTCCGCCATAAGAAGATTGTAGTGGAGCAGTGACTTGGAGCAGTGATGTGGAGCTGTGAGTTACAGCTGCGCGGAACGTTTTCGCGAGGCTTGTGGATCGGCCGCCGCCATGACTGGAAAAGCCGGCAGGTCCGCTCGTTTCGATAGTACATACTGCAGCCAGTTTTTATAAATTGCTTCGGCCGAAGGACGCCAGCTGTTCTGCAACCCGCCGACCAGCGCAGTTTCCGGAAAGCCTTCCATCCGTTCCTCACGCTGATCGGACGAAACAGCACTTCGGAAATCGTCGAGAAGCTTCGTGGCCGCAACGTCGAAATAACCCCTGGGCATGGAGGGATACGTCTCCCGTTCCTTGCGGAGAAATCTCTTGATGTCTCTGCGATACTCTTTGAGCAGAGTCTGCGCTCCGTACTCCGGATGACCCTGGAAATGTACGAACAGGCTCTGCTTCTTCATCTTCACGAAAGAGTCGACAACACCCTCGGCCGATTGCGTCAGCACCTGGTAACCGCTCGCGGCGAGCGCTTCCGCCCGCACTTCGTTCCAGCGAGAATGCGGGAAGCGTACGCGCTCTCCCGTCCCGGCTGTCAGTTGGTGCTTGGCGGCCTTCGCGAAGTCAAAAACTCCAAATTGCTTGTCGCCCAGCGGATGACGGCGGATGCCATCGCTGTGCAGAACTCCGGCATGTGCCGCCAGACAGGACAATATTGTCGATGCGGTGTTGCTTTCCGCCCAGTCGAGAACGTTGCCCAGCGCGGACCAGTAGGGTTCATTGCGCAGGTCAGGTTGCCGCGGCTCGGTCCCGGTCATGATCGCACCGTCGAACCGGTCGTTCAGCAGATCGTCCGTACTGAAGTAGAAGCCGCTGAGATGCTGTTGTCCGCGTTCGCCGCGGGGAACTCCGGATAGCGAGTGGAGCTTGAGGCGCACCGGGACGTCGCCGGCCGCGGCATCGAGCAGTTCAAAGAACTGAATCTCCGTATCTTCCAGCGCCGAGTCCGGCATGTTATTGACGAATGCGATCCTGACGCACTCGGCGCTCGCGGCGCAGATGTCAATATCAGCTGGCCCCGAGTGCTGGTTTTTCTTGTTGGCCCAACGTGGCGGAATCCGTCCGCCCTCAATGATCAATGGCATTCGAGTTCCCTACAATTTGCGCATGTCGCGATTGTTTGTAACTTCACGCCTTTGCCTTGTCCAGCGCCTGTCCCAGATCGTCAAGAATGTCGTCGATGTGCTCGATGCCTACACTAAGGCGAATCATTTCCGGAGTCACTCCGACCTTGGCTTGTTCTTCCGGCGTGAGTTGCCGATGCGTTGTTGACGCGGGATGACACGAGAGAGACTTCGCGTCTCCCATGTTCACCATCCGCTTGAAAAGCTGAAACGCGTTGAAAGTCTTGCGGCCGCCCTCGTAGCCGCCCTTCACGCCGAAGGTGAGCAAGGAGCAGAAGTTCGAGCCCAGGTAACGATGCGCCATCGGGTACAACGGATTGTCTGGAAAACCGGCGTAGTTCACCCAGTCGACCATGGGATGCGCCCGCAGAAACTCCGCGACCTTGCGCGCGTTCTCCACGTGGCGTTCCATCCGTAGTGCCAGCGTCTGGATTCCCTGCAAAAATAAAAATCCGTTGAACGGCGACAGTGTGGCGCCGGTGTTCCTCTGGCAGACGGTGCGGCACCGCGCAACGTATGCCGCATCCCCAAAGTGATCGACGTAGACGACACCGTGATAGGCGATCTCCGGTTGATTGAACATGTAGAATTTTTCCGGATATTTTCGCCAGGGAAACTTTCCGGAATCCACAATCATTCCGCCGATGCTGGTGCCGCCGCCTCCAATGAATTTCGTCATGGAGTGCACGTACTACGTCTGCGCCGTATTCGATGGGCCGCAACAGAATTGGCGTAGCGACGGTGTTGTCGACTATGAGCGGAACGCCGTGCTTGTGCGCGACGCGGGCCAGGCCCTCGATATCTGCAACATTGCCCGCGGGATTGCCGACGCTTTCGCAATAGACGGCCCGCGTGTTTTCGTCGATCAGTGCATCCACTTCGTCAGGACTGTCGGTCTTCGAGAATTTCGTGTTGATCCCGCGCTTGGGGAAGATATGCGCCAACAGCGTGTACGTCGCCCCGTAGAGTTGGGGGATCGACACGATGTTGGTGCCTGCTTCGGCAATGTTGATCAACGCATATTCGATCGCCGCCATCCCCGAACTCACGCTGAGCCCATCGACTCCGCCTTCGAGGGCAGCAACACGTTTTTCGAGGACCGTGTTGGTGGGGTTGCCGATGCGGGTGTAGATATTCCCTTCAACTTCTAAATTGAAGAGGGCAGCGCCATGTTCGGCGCTGTCGAACTCGAAGGCAACAGTCTGGTAGATGGGCACGGCCACGGCTTTCGTCGTGGGATCGCCGTCGTAGCCAGCGTGAATCGCGATCGTTTCTCTTTTCATTCGTACCAGCTGATGTCTACCAGTTGATGCCCGCGAGTCCAAAGCCACGAACTGAAGCCGAAGTTAAGAAATCGGCGCCGAAGAAATCAGCTCACTTCGCGGTCGTCGCCATGCTCCGAACCGGGACCGATGACGCCTCTTTTGACAGCGACTTCGCCAGACCGCTGGTAATCGTGCGAGCCGCGAAGCCCGCGCCAAAGGCAAACCGCATCACCGGACCAAAACTGTTTGCCGCCGCAACTCCGCCGAAATACAAGCCGTCCACGGACGATTCGAAATTCGACGAGAGCACCGGCGCTCCGTTGAGAGTTTTTACCTTCGAGCGAATTTCCGGATTGAGAAACTTCAGTCGCTCCAGATTCGTCTTGTACCCCGTTGCCGCAATTACATGCTCGGTCACAATCTCGCTCTGGCTGCCGTCCGCGGCGCGAATCTTCAGATGCACTTTACCGTTCTGCACTTCCGCGCTTTGCGGCGTGCATCCCAGATGCAGGGGCAACTTCCCGATCACTTTGTCGCGAATGAACCATCCCCCGGAAGGGCCCAGAGCTTTGCCGACGATGTACAGGCGGAGCGCTTCAGGCAAGTAATGAAATGCTCCAGGAGCGTCGGCGTAGAATCGCGACCGCGTTCCCGGACCAAGACCCGATTGCGGATGCCTGACCTGCTGCCACCACGAACGCGGCTTACCCGTGGGCTGACTGTGGAAATGCAGCTCAGCAGCGCGGCTCACCATCTGCACGTCGGCTCCAGCCTCGCGCAGCAACCCCGCCAAATCCAGCGCGGAAGCTCCGCCACCAATTACCACAACGCTGCGGCCGCGGAACGGTTCGACTTCGCGATGACGAGCGCTGTGCGAGAAAAATTCCGCCGGAAGATGCGCCAGGGTTCTCGGGAACATGCTCGAAATGGGTAATGCCAACTGCCAGCACAACCTTGCGAGCCTGAAAAGTCTCGCCGTCCTCAAGCCGCAAAGCGAAGCCGCCGGGCGCGCGATCTATGTTCGCCACAAGCTTGTCTTCCAGCTCTGGCACCATACGATCCCGGAAGGCGAGCCCGTAAGTGCTGAAGGTATCCAGCTGCACCGGAACGCCGGTGTCGGCATATTGGATGCCGCGCTCCGCACAAAACTGCCGCAGAGTGAACGCCTTCTCCGGATCGTAAATGTCGGAGGCGAAGCCATCCGACTTCAGCATCATGCCCTTCGGCATGTGGTTTAGCCAGCTGTCCATGGGACGGCCGAAAATACGGAATGGAATGCCGCGCCGCCGGAAATGGGCGGCAATTGAGAGTCCGTAAGGACCCGCTCCAACGATCGCAGTCTCTAGCATGGTCGAAAAAACTCCCTAATTATGATGTTAGTTTTGGCTAGTCACCGGAACAGTGCCGGCAGATCTGAAGGGGGAACTCTAAGGGGGATTGGTAGTGATTCTAGCACACGCAGATCGCAATCTCCAGAATTTAATTCTACACCAACTCCTTCATTATCAATGACATAGAGTCATGCGAGCGATGATTAGTTTCCGGGGAACCTGGAGCCCGGAATTTCATAATTACAGGATTTTCATGCAAACGCGAGTGTAGCCGTACACTGCGGCCACAACTTCGTATTTGATGCGGAACGACCGCACGAACTCTTCGAATGCCCGGAACTCGTCAAGCGGACAGGAAAACTCGTCGAAGAACACGATGTCTCCGGGCTTCAAATACGGTGCAAGCGTAGTGAGCACGAAGAGTGTGGATGTGAACATATCCGCATCCAGGTTGAGAATCAGGCGGCCCGAGAGGTCGTTTTGCTGGACGAAACGAGGAAGACTGTCTTGAAAGAGGCCGACTTCGAAACTGCAACGCGGATCTTTGATATCGGGAATTATGCCGTTTGCATTGAAGTGCCCTGCCAGTTCAGTCGGTCGCCATCTTTCGGGAAGGCCAGTGAACGTGTCGAATCCAACGAACCGCGAGTCTGGCTGGCCGAGCAGGCTAAGCCACAGTTGTAGTGAGGCCCCCTGATAAACGCCGAATTCCAGGTAGGTTACGGGGGCTTTGTCCAAACCTTCTTGCCGAACTACCGACTCGTAAAGCCAGCTTCGTCCCTTGCCGTTCTTGGAATCCGCGGATCCGGTGACGGGATGGGTTCTGCACCAACGCGAAAAGCGAGCCCAGTAGGCCACGGCGGTGAGGCCGACAGCGGGACTTTCAAGATTCACCCGGCCCAGGGTCTTGGCCAGCACAGAAGTGATAGTAGGTCGAAAGCGTTGCGGAATCTGCAACTGAAAGAAACGGCGGATCGGTGGAACGGGTGCGGTAGGCATGGGAGTCTCCGGGGAAACAACACAGATTTTGGGTGATTGGCAGAGCGTATTCTGAGAAGGCTTTGTAGTAGAATTTGCCCTCTTGCCGAGGGACGTCGTTGTGGGATTTCTGACCAGCGCTAAGTGGTATTACGAGTTCAGCGGGATGCGTGGTGTGAGCGCTGCTACCTCATTTCGGGTTTTCCGCAGACCCCGGGAACTTGCGATCACGCCTCCTGAATCAAGTTACCCTGTCTTTCTTCGATTGAACACATCGGATGTCTGTTCCTATCGGGATGTGTTGATTTGTCAGGACAAGCCATATGATCCGCGCATACCGAATTTCAGCCCACACACCATTGTAGACGTTGGGGCGCACATTGGGATGGCAAGCCTTCTGTTCGCCCACAGGTACCCTATGGCCAGGATCATTGCGGTAGAACCTGAGCCGGCGAACTTTGCAGCCCTCGTCAGAAATGTTTCTCACTACGAGAACATTGTTCCGGTACAAGCTGCTCTCTGGAAGGAAGATGGGGAAGTAAGACTCGGTAAATCCACCGCTCATCCTAAGGGAGCATTTGCGATTGCGGAAGACGGGGACCAGCGAGTCCGTGCCGTTACGATGGAAACACTGATGAAAGGAAACGGCCTCGACACAATTGACTTCCTAAAAGTCGATATCGAGGGAGCTGAAAAAGAAGTATTTCAGAACTGCAGTTGGATCAAGAACGTTCGCGTCATGGCGATCGAACTGCATGATCGCGTGCGGCCGGACTGCTGGTCAACGGTCCAGGCGTCTACTGTCGATTTTAGGTCTGATCGGCAGGGTGATGTTGCATTTTTCGTGAGATAGCGCCGCGTCGAAGTCCGAATCGCGCGTCGGACCGTCTTCCCTCTTCTACTCAGCGCGTCCTTGAAACATGCGCCTCTACGGTTTCCGCGTCGGGAGGAGTGCCGACTCCAGACTTCGGGTTTCTCTTCGGCACGTACTTCTTCATCACCAGATATGGAAGCAGCACGACCTCTGCAAGAGAAGGCACTACATCTTCTCGGCAAAAAACAGACTCAACACGCGTCCGGTTGAGAGATTTCATATAGGCGCCAAAATCCGTGTGGCCAGTAAACAAGTCCGCAGCCACCGTGGGTAGATCAGTGACAAGCCGCAGCCACCCGACGCCACCCTTCCCTTTGCCACGCTCAACCTGTTCGCCGGTCTGGTCGGCATACAAAAGATACGGAAAATCGACGCCTGCCGGTCCTCCGATACTGTGAAAGCCCCAGGTGCGCGCGTTCACATCCAGCAGCTTAAACTTTCCGTCTCGGTGATCTCGCTTGAACTCGACCTCGACCAAGCCGTAGTAATCGATGTTTTTCAGAAACCGCAGTGAAAGCTCTTCGACCTCCGGCACTTCCGACGAGTCCATGGTTTCGACGTAGGTTGCAGCGCGGCCGAACTCCCTGGGATGCTGGCGTATGCGTCTTGCCACCAGGCTGCTGTGCGCTTCGCCATCGCGAAAAAATGCACAGTACGAATATTGTTGCTGGCCATCCCCCGGAATAATCTCCTGGATCAGAATCTCCTCGGGAGCAATCTGCCGGATGGCCTTGCGAAACAATTCATGCAGCTGATCCGGTGTCTCGGCCCGCCAAGCCTTGGCTCCCGTGGCATAGAAGAAGTTTTCTTTAACGGCGGGTTTTAAGGCCATCGGCAGGCGGCTGTACAAATCCGCAAGCTCTTCCTCAGTTCTGGGGTTATACGTGTGGGGCACCGGAATCCCCAACTCGGCGGCACGATCGTAAGTGTTTTTCTTGTCCCAGGCCCAGCGCACCGCCTCCCAGCGCGGCGTTGTGACCCGAAAATATTCTGCAAGCCGATCCCTGTGACGGGAGAACGCCGCAACCGTTTCATCTCGCGTAGGGAACAGAACCCAGCCCTTCATTCCATAGCGCTGTCCCACTTCCATCACACTGTCGATGGTATTGTGCTCATCTCGCAAATCCTTGACCCGAACCGTCCGAGTCACATAATTGGAGAATTGAGAAACGGAGTGTTGGTCGTCAATGACGCAGACCGGAATTCCTCTTCGTCCAAGGCTCCTTGCAATGCCGAGTCCCGGGTGCTCGCCGCCGATGACGATTGCGCCCACTTGCTCCGGATTTACTGCTGTCTGTGGGGGGGAGATTTTCATGAGCGAGCGAAACTATCGGAGACTCCTTGAAAGGTGAGGAACTAACTCGCGGGATGCGAACTCCGTGCCCGCCACAAAATACAGCAAGGGCCCGAAACTTCGGGCGGCCGTAGCCCCGATGAAGTGCAATCCCGGCACGGAGCAACTGAAACCGCCGGCAAGTTTGGGGTAGCCATCAAGTTGCTCGATCTCCTGCGTTAGTTCCGGCGGTAGAAACTCGTATTTTGATATGTCTACCCGGTACCCGGTTCCGAGAACGACATGGTCTACGCGACGCTCGCTGCCGTCGTCCAGTTTGAGGGCAACCTCGTCGCCAAATGCAGTGGCTGCCGACACACCGCAACTGGTGGTGATCTTAACCGCGGCCAGCCGCGCGGGAAGCCAGCGTGAACCTGCAGGCCGGACCGCCCGAATTCGAATCCGATCGCGCAGCTTCAACGGAACATAGGATACCAGCTTGGGGTACGCCACGAGACGACTGATCCCGAGTGGGCCGACATCGTGCGAAGAGTAAAGCATCGACGAAATCGGGCCCATGTGGTGCAGCCACGTGTGCTGGCCGATCCAGCGAACCTGGGGCTGGCGCGCAATTATTTCCACCTGGGCTTTCGCCTCATGCAATAGTGCAGCGGATTCCAGAGCGCTCTGTCCTGCGCCGATCACCGCTACTCGCTTCCCCGCAAATTTGCGGACTTCCCGGCCTTCGTAACAATGAATTGCCTGTTGCGGAGAAAGGTTTTGGAATACCTCGGGTTTTTTCTTGAAGGGACCGATCCCGGCGGCAATCACGACATGCTTTACGCGAATCTCTTCTCCGTCTTGCAATGTAAGTCGGAAGCCCGGCGAGTCCCGGTCGACGCGCAGCACCGTCCTCGTATCCAGATCTGAACCTAATTGGTGTCGGAACCACCTGCCATATTCCACGAACGTATCCAAAGGAAGAGGTGCGCAGGGCTCTTTCTTCGACGCGGCTTCGTAGGCTTCCAGGGTGAAGGCATGATCAGGGTCCGACAGGTTGGACGCCACCCGGGGTGAACGGAGAAGCATCCCTTCCGGCATCTTGTTCGCCCAGAACTCCATCGGCTCGCCAAAGACACAGGCGGCAATGCCCTTCGCCTTGAGATGGGCTCCCGCGGAGAGTCCGTAGGGACCGGCACCAATGACTGCTACGTCACAATGCGCCGAAACGGCCCCACGGCCACTTCGCGCGGAACTCGAGACCACAGTATTTTCTTTCACCATTGCTGAACCCTTCCTTGGAAGTTATTCCGACCTACCGAACGTCTGGAGCCCGTTGAGGAGTAGTCCGTGCAGCACAGATTGAACGGCTTTATATCTGAACGCTATCACCCCGAGCGCAGTCCCGAATGTATTGGTGATGAGGTCGGTCATGCCGGAGTCTCGGGTGGGAAGAAATGCCTGCAGAACTTCGATCGTCAGACTGAGAGCAAATCCAAGCGCGATGGTAAGTGCCACGGGATGTTTCGCGTGCCGTACCTGAGAGAGATAAGCATAGAAGAAGAATCCCAGAGGAATGAAGCCGACAACGTTGACAGCGATATTCTTCCAATAACGCCAGCCCGGGCGGTATTCATCCCACGGGCGTTCCAGAAACTCGGCATGTAAAACGAAGAAACGCTCGGGAATCAGAAGATTGGTGGATGAATCTACCTGGTTGCGGGCCACGTTCCCGTTCCCTTCATCGAAAAGGTAGCGGGCAGTCGCGCCTGCGCGCTTAACCGAATCCAGATCACTTCCCTTTGTCCAGTCCACAGAACTCTGGGATACTTCGGCGGCTGAAAGCTCGCGATCGTAAATCGCCAGTCCTTTCAACTGCCCAGACCAGCTATAGGCTGTCGTCGGCGAATTGCCGATGAGGAATTGACCCGTCAGATCCTGATTTGAAATTGCCAAGTTTGCAATTCTCTTGACCAACCTGCCATCCGCATAGCTGGCCGTGCCTGCTTCACCCGAGGTGATGGTCACCAGGACTGGTTTCTGGGCGCTAAGAACATCGCCGAGGTAGATTTCGGATCGCTGGCCAGAGCCGCCCGGACCTTCGTGTACCAGCACCAAGCCGCGTCGCCATTGACGCAGTGCAAATGAGGTGACTTGCGTCTCCGGCGAATAAAACGCGACAATCATGCCGCCGGCCCCGGAGTCGGTCCGGCTCGGCTTTAGCCACATCTGCAGACTCAAGGAATTGTCTCCTTGCGCTGCGCGAGCCGTGAACGGACTCGCACTCACGATGCTGCCGTGCTTGCCAAAGAGAAGACCGTTCCCCGAACCCAACCAACTGACCGCGTTCGGGGGAGTATGAAACGGCCACAGTCCCGCAACCAGCATGCCCAAGAGAACGCAGACACAGATCACTCCCAAGAGCTTTGATTGGATGCTTGAGAAAGGTCCCTGAGGCCCAGACCCGACTACAGCCACCTGACAATCCAACGATCTCTCCAACGATCTTCGAATCAAGCCATTCCTGTTGATGGCTGGGTGCCAGAGACCCTCGTGGAAACAGACATCTTGGCGCGCAACGCAATCAGGATGGACAGTAGATCCTGATCGTAAATCTGCTTCTTCGAATCGGCGAGCCGGACAAATTCATCGTAGACGCGATTAATTGTCTCAGCAGAAAGTTCGTGTCCCATTTCCCTGAGCTTATGGGCAAGAGCATTACGCCCTGAATGCTTGCCCAGCACAATGCGGTTAGGAGGCACGCCAACCGATTCCGGCGTCATGATTTCGTAGCACAGCGGATTGTTGAGGATGCCATGCTGATGCATGCCGGCTTCATGCGCAAAAGCATTCCGTCCCACGATCGCCTTGTTCGGTTGAGGATCAAATCCTAGTGTCTTCGCCAGCAAGCAACTGGTCGAGTAAATCTCCTCACGGCGAACGCCAGTTTCGACCGAATAGAGATCACGGCGGACGTGCAACACCATGGCGATCTCCTCCAAGGAAGCGTTGCCGGCTCTCTCGCCGATCCCGTTGACGGTGCATTCGGCCTGGCGCGCTCCCGCCTCAACCCCGGCCAGAGAATTGGCTACGGCCAAGCCGAGATCGTCGTGGCAATGGGTCGACAGGACGACGTGGTCCGCGGTCCGCAGTCGATTTCGAATGGTTCGGATCAGTCCAGCATATTCAGCCGGCGTGGAGTAGCCGACGGTGTCGCAAATGTTGAGCGTCGTTGCTCCGGCGTCCACTACGGCCTGGAGCACGTCGCACAAATAACCAGGATCCGAGCGCGTGGCATCCTGGGCGGAAAATTCAATGTCAGCGCAGAGCGAGCGCGCGTAGGCAACCATGTTTGCCGCTTTGCGCAGCGCGTCCTCCCGGCTGATTTTAAGATCGAAGGTAAGGTGAATGTCCGAGGTCGAAAGACAAGTGTGAATGCGGGGGCGCGGGGAATGGCTCAGCGCTTCCCAGGCCACGCGGATGTCCTTCTCGGTGCAACGAGCGAACGCTGCAATAATCGGGCCTTCAATCTCGCTGGCAATGAGCTGCACCGCCTCGGCATCGCCGGGGGACGCGACGGGAAAACCAGCCTCAATGACGTCGACCCCCAATAGCTGCAGTTTACGGGCGAGCGCCAGTTTTTCGTTAATGTTCATGCTGCATCCCGGGGCCTGCTCGCCATCGCGAAGGGAGGTATCAAATATCAATAGCTTGTCGCGTACCATGGTGCCTCTCTGTGGGGGTCAGATTTAGCTTTCACAAACGTGCCTAAGGTGTAGCACGCGGACAGACTCGCGTGGCATTGATGGTGTCAGAAACTACTACGCACAACGCTGGCTTTCCTGCTGATTAATCAACGGACTCAAACATTTCTGGATGGCATGGGAAATATTCGAGATATTGGACTCGGCGAGCATTGATAGATGGTTCCCGGGGACGTCCACGACTACTAATTCGCCCTGGAAAAATTTTCCCCATCCATGTTTACCGTCAGTAACGCGAAGCTGAGAAAAGCGATCGTCGCGAGCGCGAATCAACAGGCCACTGGCTTCGATTGGCCGGCACTGATAGTAATTCCGCACGGTATGGAAAATCTTGATTTGGACTCCGGTCTCCACATCCGCTCCCCCGACCGCCGGACCCCGGGTTTCACTCGATTCGGAAGTTCCAAACATTCGGCCGGCAAGGCGCTTTGTAGTTTCCCACAAGTAACGCATGCGCCACTTCGATGCCGACAAAGCTTGCTCGCGAGACAGTATCGTGAGCCTCTGCCATAGGCTGGGCGCTGTCTGCCACGCATCCACCAGGACGATCAGGTCCACGGGTACGCCATTTTGCCGAAGCTGATGTGCGGCTTCAAACGCGAGGTTACCACTCCAACAGTACCCCACCAGAACACAGGGACCGGACTTTCGTTGCGCCTCGATTAACTTGACAAGTGGGGCAGCCATGTCTTCCAACCGAACGCTTTGGGCCGTCCTGTTGCCTCTCGCCACCTCAAGAATCGACTGAGGCAGCATCGAACTCACCGCAAAGGACGCCGGTCCTTCACGCAAGAGCTCTGCCAATCGGCACAACCCTACGGAAGCATCGAAGAAGAAAATTGTTCCTTCAGTCCGGCCCGGCTGCAAGGGCACGGCTTTCGGCGCCAGTGTAAGGTTGTTTTCTTGCTCCAGAGCGTGGGCGATACCTTCAATGGTTGGATCCATGAAGAACGTAGGAACGGAGAGACTGACATCAAATAGCTTATTGACCTTGTCGATCATTTTGAGCGCCAGCAGCGAGTGACCACCCAAATCAAAGAAGCTATCGCGCACGCCCATGTACCGGGCTCCGAGAACCTCTTGCCAGATCTGAAGCAACTGCGCCTCTAACAAAGTCTTTCGCGGAAGGGTCCAATCGTAAGCGAAATCGTATTCCGATAGTCCTTCGACGGAGGCGTAGCCTTTGCCGCTGAGTGCCTTACGATCGATCTTGCCGTTGGGCGTCAAGGGAAGGCTTTCGAGCACCGAAAATGCCGCGGGAACCATGTAGGCCGGTAGCTTCTGTTTGAGATAATCTCGCAGCTCGGCCGTTGTGCATGCCGGCTTTCCTGCCGGCACCACGTACGCCGTGAGTTGTTTTTCTCCTCGCGCCTCTCCTCGCGCTGGCACCACTGCAACCGCTTCGCGCACGCCCGGGTGGCTGCGCAAGACGCTTTCAATCTCTCCCAGTTCGATCCGGAATCCCCGAATCTTGACCTGCTGGTCGATTCGCTGCAGAAATTCCAGGGTGCCATCCTCGCGGTAGCGCACTAAGTCGCCAGTACGATACAAGCGCGAGCCGGCATCGGGGCGGAAGCGATCGGCAATGAATTTCTCGGTAGTTAAATCCGGGCGATTCAGATACCCGCGCGCCAGACCTGCACCCCCGATCAATAACTCCCCCGGCACTCCCACCGGCACGGGCTGCAGGTGCGAATCAACGACATAGAACTCGGTGTTGGCAATCGGATGACCGATCGACACAGGCATTCCAGCGCGGACCTGGTGCACGGCGGACCAAATTGTCGTTTCCGTGGGTCCGTACATGTTCCAAAGCGCAGAGCACTTCGGCAGCAACTGCTCGGCAAGTTCGTCCGGCCAAGCTTCACCGCCGCACAAGATTTTCAGATGAGGATTGCCTTCCCATCCGGCCTCCAGCAGCAGCCTCCATGTGGAGGGAGTGGCTTGCATTATCGTTGCCCCACTCTGCCGCATTAGGGCCGCAAGCTCTTTTCCATCTCTCGCCACTTCCTCCGATGCGATCACCACTTTCGCTCCCGAGGTAAGAGGGAGCCATATTTCCAAACCGAAAATATCAAACGACAGGGTGGTGACCGACAGGAGCGTATCTTGCGCCGTCACCCCTGGTACTTCCCGCATAGAGTTGAGAAAATTGACCACCGCGCGATGGCTAATCTCAACCCCTTTGGGCTTGCCGCTGGATCCGGAAGTAAATAGGACGTAAGCCAAGTTCTCCGGGTTCAGTTGTGCGCCCGGATTCTTGTCGGATTCACGAGCGATTTTGGCCCAATCCTTATCAAGGCAGATCAGTTGTCCAGAGAAGCTCGGCAGTGCATCGACAAGAGACTCCTGGGTGAGAACGACGGAAGCGTTAGAGTCGTCCAAAATGTATTGCAGCCGTTCCTTCGGATAGACGGGATCCATCGGCACATACGCTGCGCCTGATTTCAAAATGCCAAGAAGACCGACTGCCATGTCGAGAGAGCGTTTGACGCAGAGGCCGACCAGCATGTTCGGTCCAACTCCCAAGCCCCGCAGGTGATGCGCAAGTTGGTTGGCGCGACGGTTGAGTTCTCCGTAGGATAATGTCTGTCGCTCGAATACCAACGCGACCCTATCGGGGGTTCGCGCGGCCTGCGCCTCGAACGGTTCCTGGATCGACGTGGTGGACGGGTAATCGACCTTTGTGTTATTCCACTGCACCAAGAGCTGACGCCGCTCGGCGTGAGGCAACAGAGGAAGCTCGCTCAGACGCTGATCGGGATCGGCGGCCACTGCTTCCAGGACAGTCTGATAGTGCCCAAACATCCGCTCGATTCTTGCAGGATCGAATAAGTCTGTGCTGTATTCGATCTCCGCCCAGACTTCCTCGCCCATGTCGGTCAAGAACAGCGTGAGATCGAACTTGCTGATTTTGCTATCGACCAACACCGATTCGATATTGAGACCTTCCATCCCGATGAAGCATAGATTTTGATCGCGATCCCGCCAGTTGACCATGACCTGAAACAGCGGTGAGTAACTCAAACTCCGTTCCGGTTGCACCGCGCGCACCACGTGATCGAAGGGCACGGAACGATGTTCATACAGGTTAAGAGCTGCTTGTTGCACCCGCCCGACCAATTCCCGAAACGTCAGTTCGCCTTTTACTTCGGTCCGCAAAACGTGGGTGTGCAGCAGGAAGCCGATCATGGACTGACATTCCGGCCGGTCCCGCTCGGCGATGGGTATACCCAGCAGGATGTCTTCCTGCCCGGTGTAACGATAGAGAAGCGCGTCCAGCGCGGCCGTAAACAGCGCAAATAGACTCTTTCTCTCCCGCCGGCTCAACTGGCGGAAGGCTTCCGTCAACGTGCGATTGAGGCGGAAACGATGGCGGGCGCCGCGATAGAACAGCACTTGCGGGCGGGGACGATCCGAAGGTAATTCGAGCAGCGGAGCGGCACCACGGAGATTCTCCACCCAGAAAGCCAAGTCGTCAGCGACCGCGGCTTTGGTCGACTGCTGCCGTTCCCAAACGGCATAGTCACCATGTTGCCACGTCAGTGCCGGCAGCGCGAGCGCCTCGTTACGGCAGTAGCTACGGTACAGCGCCGACAATTCCCGCCACAGCACGCCCTCCGATGACCAATCACAAACCAGATGGTGCATCATCAGAATGAAGACATGGTCCTGATCGTCCATGCGAATCAAGGTGGCGCGGATGGCCGGTTCGTTTTCCAGATGATAGGGAATCCGCGGTTCGGAGATTTGGAGACGCTCCAGTTCAACCTCGCGCTCAGCTTCGGGCCGCCCGGTGAGATCGATCATCTTCAGGCGCAGAAGATACGACTCGCGCACTTCCGCCATCGCCAGCCCATCTACCGCATGGATCGTCGTCCGTAGTATTTCATGTCGCGCGATCACCACATTCAGCGCCCGTTCGAGCGCCTCAGCGTTCAGATCTCCCCGCAAGCGCACTGCTTCCACTTCGTTGTATACCGGCTGTCCCGGGTTCAAACGCTCCATAAACCAGAGGCGCTCCTGCAATGGACTAAGCCTATAAGGAAGGGAGCGATCGCGCAGCGGAATCGTTTGAGCGTCAGCCTTGGGCGCAGCGGAAGCGGCGAGCTGTCCACTCGATGTTTTCGGAAGCGACTGATCGTTTAGGTGGGCCGCCGCTTGCCGCTTGCGGATCAGCGTGGCCTGCTCCGCGACCGTGCCGTTTTCGAAGAAATCCGTCAGCGTCAGCCGAATGGCGTTTTTGTCGCGCAGGCGAGAGACGCACTGAATGGCCAGCAGCGAGTCGCCGCCCAAGGCGAAGAAGTTTTCATCCACTCCCACTTGCGGGAGTTTGAGAAGTTCGGCCCAGACGTCGGCGATGGCGCTTTCGATCGAGGCGGGAGCGTCGACGCGACTTCTTCAGCTTTCGATCACTGGCTCGCCCCAGGGCAAATCCCGCTGGAGCGGTTGCCCGGCTGCTGTCATCCGGCATGCGCGGCTTGTTCCACCAGCCGCAATCGCTGCACTTTACCGGACGGCCCCTTCGGTAAATCCTCCGCAAAGTGGATCCGCGTGGGGGTCTTAAAGTGCCCCAGATGGCTTTCACAAAAGCCCAGCAGTTCCCTCTCATCGCAGTCAGCTTCAGCCCGTAAGCACCACAAAGGCCACGACATCCTCGCCCAAGTGACGATCCGGAACTCCGACCGCCGCTGCTTCCAACACCGCCGGATGCGATTCCAGCACATCGTCAATCTGCCGGGGAGCAATGTTGACTCCGCCTTTGATGATCAGTTCCTTCGATCGGCCAACGACAAAGAAATAGCCATTCGCGTCGCGGTAAGCCAGGTCGCCGGTGTGCAACCAACCTTCTACATCAAAAGCGGCGGCAGTCGCTTCCGGCTCTTTGTAATAAGCAGGAGGTCAGCGCCTCGCCCCGAATCAGCATTTCTCCGGGCTCGCCGGTAGACAGTTCCCCGCCATCGCGATCGACAATCTTTACCTCAAAACCCCAAGGCAGGCCTGGCGACCCGATCTTGTTCTCTCCCGGAGGCAGCGGATTCGAGAATATGTTGCCCCCTTCGCTGGAGCCCATCGCCTGGATCAGCAACAACGGAAACTTGGCCAGAAACTCGCGGTGCAGCGACGGCGCCAGCGGCGCGGAGGACGATCGCAGAAAACGGATTCTTCGGAAAGCAGGGCCACGCTGATCCGCTCTGGGATCATGCCAGTCGAGCAACTGCGAAACGATGGTCGGCACAATCGCCGACCAGGTGCATTGTAGCTATCCAGCCAATCCCAGAAATGGCTGATGCTGAACCGTCGCGGCACCACCACCGATCCGCCGGTCAGCAGAGTGGGAATCAGAGTCACGCACTCGGCGTTGATGTGATAAAGCGGAAGCACGAGCAGCGAGCGATCATCGGAGGTCAGTTGGTGAGAAGCCACTGAATTCCTTCCGCCCGCCAGGATCGTCCGATGCGTATGCACCGCCGCTTTGGGATGGCCCGTGCTGCCAGAGGTGTACATCAACAGTGCGACATCGTCGGCCGAGGGAATCGCCATGTCCGTTCTCGGTGGGGTGGTGTCGCGCATCGCTCCAAAGCTATCCGCGTCACACGGAATCACTCGCACCGGTCGACGTACCTGCGTCATCACTTGGGTCATTAACGCAGCGTGCTCGTCGTCAACAAAAACCACCTTGGCGTCGCAATGTTCCACCATGTAGCTCAATTGCGTCACGCCGGCGCGTACATTCAGGGGGACCGAGACAAGTCCTCCGTACATCACTCCCAAAAAAAGCTGCGCCGTGAACAGGCTGTTGTCCATCAAGAACGCAACTTTGTCGCCCTGCTCCAATCCCCATTGCTGAAGTTGGGTGGAAAGAATCTCCGACTGCTCCTTTAGTCCCAAGAAGGTTAGGACCTCTCCCGTGTCCGGGCTAATCAGGAAAGGAGCTTCAGGTCGCATCTGCGCCATCCGATCAACCAGTTCCCGGATGGTCGTGACGTCGATGCCCAATAAATCAACGCTCGAAATGTGCGCGCCGTTTTTGAAATGTTCCAGTTCGATTGGCGTCATAACCTACCCACGTGATATTCGCGTTCGAATCCGCGACTTAACAAAGCCTGAGATTTCTTGCGCCTACTCAGATGGAATTCCAGAAGCCCAAGTTTGACGGTTCAGTCGATCAAGCTGTACCGAAGCTGTTTCGGAAACGATGTCGCGGCCGTTAGCTTTCTGCGCTTTCCGAGGACAGCGAACGAGGAAATCGGACACACGTCTACTGTTTATTAGGGCCGTCTAGGGGAGGAGTTGATCTTAGTCCGTCTTAGCCGATGTGTCTATACAGGAGCGTTCCAATGCCTTCAAGCGCTATATCTGGCGTAGCCTGAACCAGACGGCGAGCGAGGCTTTTTTGCCAGGCAGCTCGCGGCACGTAGGGGCCCGGTGGCGGATACCTCCAATAAGTGAGAGGAGTTCCAGTTGCTCCCCAATGTTCTTTGAAGGCAATGAGACCCAGATTGTCGGAGCCCGAGCGTCCCAGGTCGAGTTCTTCGAGCGCGTCGCCTTTCGCCTCCTGAATGGTCTTCCAAAACAAGAGCGCCATCCCTCCCAGCTTGTTAAGGGACGCGATGCTGCCTCCGTACTTATAGACCACGCACCTCTTATGGGATAGGGTCACAATGCTGGCAACTGGCAAGTCCCCCTTCGAGGCAACCCGAATCTTGAGGTTGTTGCCAAATGTTGCAATCAACCCCCGAAACCAAGCCAACGGTTGAGGCGGCAAGTTCTGCCGCCGGCGAGTTGTCACCATGAGCCTGTAAAATTTCTGAAGTAGAGCTTCCGAGTTCCCGTCTTCGTATTTCAGCTCTTCACGCTCCGCACGCCGAATCTTTCTCTGAACACAATCTTTATGAAAGCCATGAAACAACTCTTGTGCACTTTTGCGCAGGTCCAGGCGATGAAATTGATAAGTGAGAGCTTTCCTTAATTCCACTTGGCTGCCCGGTCGCAGCGATACAGGCCTGATCTCGATGTACTGCCATTTCCTCTCGTCCAGATCTCGCTGCAAATGCAGTAACACCGCATCCAGATCATCCGGACTGTCGACTAATGGCTCGCAATGGTCGGAAAATGGCAGTGACACAAAGCGCTTACCTGTTAGCCAGCTCCTGATGTGGCAGAACACAAGGCCATTCGTCAGAGTCGCTCCCGGCGGACACGTGGTTACTACGACGGGTTTGTAATCGTAGACCGTCTGTAAGGCTCTCAGCCACTTTGTGCTGTGGAAGACTGAAGACCGAGGATGGGTTTCAACAAGGGCAGCCCAGCGTGGATCGCGCAGCGGGTCAATCTCGTAAACAGCAGGAGCAGAATGGTCCATCTCTAACGAATGCGACACGACTTCGGATAAGACTACTCTGCTGCTTATTGCAGCGCCAGAATTCCTTCCGGGTTGGGTTCTCAATTTTCAGTTGTCCAAGAGATCCGTGCTGGACTCGATCGGTCAACACGACTCGATCGTTCAACAGGAAGAGAGGCGGCCGATGTCAGCTGGTTGCGTGTCAGGACTCCGCACTGTCGGCCTGGAGAGCGTGCTTGCCGCGCATCTTACTGAAAGCTTTTTCGTAGGCGGCGAGCATGTTTTGGACGGAGTACTCCCACGCAAGCTCTTTTTCCACACGCCTGCGTCCGAACTCGCCCATCTTTCTTCTTTCCTCTGGATGGTCAAGCAACCATGTAATCTTGGCCGCAAAATTGGGCACCTGGTTCGCGGGATCGGCATACACCGCCGCGTCCTGGGCGCTGAATCTTCCTTCGCGCAGATCGAATTGCACGATGGGCTTTCCCAGAGCCATATATTCCATGATCTTGATCATGGTGGAAATGTCATTCATCTCGCACGGCCGGTCTGGATTGACGCAGACATCTGCCGTGGAAAGAATCTCCAACAATAGTTCGTTGGAAATCCTTCCCGTGAAATTCATCGTATCCCCGAGATCGTTGTCCTTTACCATTTCTTGGAGGCTGGCGAGTGCAGGCCCTCCCCCCACGCAGGTAAAGTGGACGTCTCTACGCCCCAAGTTCTTCAAGTACAGTGCCACTTCCACGAGAATGTCCAGGCCATCTTGATCGCTCATGGTGCCCACATATCCGACGAGGTAGTCTTTGCCTTGTTTCAGCGCCGGGTTCGGGGGAACAGCTTTGAAGGTTTCGAGATCAGGTCCGTTGCGAACGATGAACACATCCTCGGGAGCGAGGTGCCCTCTGGTAATGGCGAGATCCTTGTAACTTGCGTTCGTGGCCATGACCACGTCGCTGAAACGGTACGTCAGCTTTTCCAGCAGAACCTGCACTTTGTAGAGGAATCCCTGGTTGCCAAACTTTGAGAAGAACAGCTCTGGCATGGCATCGTGGTGATCGAAGATGTACTTAACGCCGAACAGCTTAAACGGCAGTGCGACCAGGAAAATGTCGTCAGGAGGATTGCAGGCTTGAATGACATGAAATCCGTGCCGCAGATAGATCCACCATACATACCAGAACTCCCAAAACAGTGCGCAACCGTATTCCCACAGGTACCCGAGGGGACTGTTGCCCTCCTCGGGAATGGGATGCCGGTAGACGCGGATGCCATCGATCATTTCGTATCCCAACTCTGCGCCCTTGCCTTTGGGACAGAGCACGGTGACTTCATATCCGGCCTCATGAAGAGAGACGGCTTCCTTCTGTACACGCGTGTCGTTAGGGACAGGCTGGTTTTCAACGATGATGAGAATTTTTTTCTTCACTTGGAGAAATCTCTTAAAGCAGAGTCGTAGCCTTGGGCCGCGCGCGGTTCACCAGCAGATGCCGTCATAATTGCCATTCTTACTGCCGCCTTCGATAACCCGAACAAAATCCACCAGATATTGGCCTTCCCGCAGCCGATCCGGCACAGTCTTGAAGTCGGGATCCTTGTTTCCGATCACGACGGTTTGGGCGTGATTCAGCACTGCGTCAATGTCGCTGACCATCAGTTTCGATATATGCGGGATGTGGTTGAGGATAAAATCCCGGTTCGCGCCCACCAGACTGGCAATATTCACGTTCTTGTCATAGATGCGCAAGTCATACCCCTTGCCGATCAGGCGTTCGATGACTTCGATCAAGGGGCTCTCTCGCAGATCGTCTGTGCCCGCTTTGAAGCTGAACCCTAAAACACCCACCCGCGTTTTCCCTTTTTCAGTAATGAGCTGCACGCCCCGAGCGATTTGCATTTCGTTGCTGGGCAGAATCGAAGTGAGAATCGGCAACTGCAAATCGTGCATCTTCGCCTGATAGGACAATGCCCGAAGATCTTTGGGTAGACACGAGCCTCCGAACGCAAACCCGGGTGACAGGTAGGCTGTGGAAATGTTGAGTTTTCGGTCCTGGCAGAAGATCTTCATGACTTCGTGCGCGTCGACTCCCAGAGACTTCCCGAGAATGCCGATCTCATTGGCAAAACCGATCTTGAGTGCATGCCAACTGTTGTCGACGTACTTGACCATTTCAGCAGTTTCTAAGTTCGTCCTGATCAGCGGCGCGTCAAGCTTTTTGTAGAGCGCCGCCAGGATGTCTCCGCTGGCCTGATCCGACTCGCCAATGACAGTCTTGGGCGGCTGGCGGAAATCTTTCACCGCTGAACCCTCCCGTAGAAATTCGGGGTTGTTGCAGACCCCGAAATCGACTCCGGCTTTCTTCCCTGAAAACTCTTCCAATGTGGGAATCACGATCTTGTGCATCGTGCCCGGCAAGATGGTGCTGCGAATGACGACGGTGTGGCGCGCACTCTTGCTCTTGAGTGCCTCGCCGATCTGTTCGCAAATTCGTCGGATATATCGCAGGTCGAGGTTGCCGTTGGACTGGCTTGGCGTACCGACGCAAACGAAGGACAGTTCCGTCTCGCGGATCGCTTCGGCTGGATCGCTGGTAGCACGAAGCCGGCCCGCCTTGACAGTGGCGGCTATGATTTCCCCGATGTCTGTTTCAATGATGGGAGATCGACCACCGATTGATGAGGTCGACTTTCGTTGGGAGCGGGTCGACTCCAACGATCTCATGTCCGTCATCAGCGAGACAGCCCGCCGAAACGGTCCCGACATAGCCCAATCCAAAAATGCTGATTCTCAAAATGCGTACCTTTCCCTTATGCTATCAGGCTTAGATATTGTGATCTGCTGGTGAGTGAGGTGACTTCTGCTGCGGGTCCAACAGCCTGCGATTTCCCGCCCTACGTTCGAAGCTTTCAAATTCGCCGGTTCGTAACCGCCTGCTCGACTGTAACAGCAAAACGACCATCTACGGCGCTTGCATAGGCTATCCGCGCTCGTTCACTGCCTTCCCCTTCGATCCGTACTCCTTCACCGTCCTCCACAATTCTCATGCCCGCCCGCTGCCGCCACCAGCGGTTTACTTCGCCTGGAGTCGCGATCCACACTCCCCGCGTCTCTCGCAACTCGGCCAAATGCGAAAGCAGCGCTTCGTAGACTTTCCGCTCCGGGCCAGTAGTGGCGTAGTCGGGATGAACGATGAAGCTCAAAAGACCATGCTTTTCCATAATGAGCTCAATTTGGGTCTTCCAGAGGTCGATGGTGTAGTCCTGAAGGATGTGAAACAGAGTGTAGTCCTGCGTCGCTGTCACCGGCAGTTCGAGCAGATTCCCAACAAAGTACGGCATCACCGTGCAACATCCTCCTCGCTGGGGATCGAGGTGCGCCACATTGGGCACTGACATGTCGTAGGAAAAATCCAGGTCACTGAACCATTCTTGCCGGCGATATAAAACTGCGGAACGAAACCCGTCAGCTCCCCATTTGTGGCCGTAAGAGTTAATCTTGGCGACGCGTTCCTCGAAGTATTCGCGACTCTTAAACAGTCGCCCGTCGTGGTTCAAATCGTGCACGGCTACTTCGAAACCGCGCTTCGTGATCGAGTCCAGAAAAGATTGCGGGACATCATAGCGCTGTTCCGGCACCACTTCGAAGCAGGACTTGATCCCATAAGCGTCGTCGATATCCATCAGCGTGCTGCACAGGTCTCTTCCCCGAGCCATCTCAACATCATGGGTCATGATCGCGGAACTCGAGGCGCCGTCCGGCCAGAACCAAATGAACGGAATTTTCTCTACTTTCTGCGACTTGAGGGAGAGAACCATCATGAGTTCAAACAGGTCATTCACGGTACGGTCGACGGGCCAGTGCGGGAAGGAAATGCTATCCCAACCCTTTAGTCGTACCCTTTGTAGGTGCTTCCTGATGCTAACGGGCAAGAGTGGGCGGACACAGTAATACGCGGTCGTAACCAGCGAATTCAGCATCGATCGTTCGTTTTGCGCCGAAGATGGGTATAACTCAAGCCGCAGATTGTCAACTACCTCGGTGAAATTGAAGGGCAGACTGACGGTACATCCATCGATCTTCACTTCCTCGAGGACGTCACGCAACATTCCAGCATCAGGGCCGTTCAGAGGCTGAGACAGGCGTCCGTAACAGACATCTTCTGGACCCAAATGGAAGTAACGACCATTTGCCGAAAGAGGCCCACTTACGCCAAACTGCGCGTAACGCTCTGGACACTTGAAATACTCGAGAAAAGAATTGCTCATCAGTCGCTTGCCCCAGGACTCAACGTAACCGTCCCGCTCTGAAAGACGTGGCGGAACCAGAGGCCACAGTCGAGCCCTTTCTTCTGCTCTCTTGCCTTAGGGGGAAATTGTCAGCTTAGAGGAGCCTTCTTATCGCACATTCCAAACTGCAAGTCAATGCAACTATCGGAGTCAGAAAACCCAGGCGCCGGCTACCGATCATGGTGTCGTACCGCCATGGGCCACCAGGCCGACGGGCATTTGAGGTTCGGCTCGGTTCGGTTGCCGACCTTGAGCCTCGTATTTTCTCAACAGATGTTCCAGCATGATCAGGCTGAACAGTATTTTGTGATTGTCTTCGCGCCCGGACTTGTGGTCTGTCCACAACCGCTGAACCGTCACATGGCGAAGGTATCCAAAGATGAGAGACTGCGAGTCTCTAAACACGCCTTCCATCTCATTGGAAAGCGATGTTCTAAACCAGTCATCCACAACGTTGCTGGCAAATCCTTTTTTCTTTCTGTTCATTACTTCTTTGGGCAGAAACTTTCGGGCAACACGGCGATGCAACCATTTGCGAGTGCCGTTGCGAATCTTGAAGGATGCCGAAAGGCGTTCTGCGTATTCGACGACTTCCTGATCAAGATATGGCACTCGCAGTTCGAGACTATGTGCCATCGATATCTTATCGGCATAAAGGAGTAGCTCATCCGGCAGAGACGAGCGAATCTCCAAGAACTGCAGTCCTCCGAGTTCGTCGGTTTGTTGCATCATAGGTGCAAGCTCGTCCCAGAGCTCAGGGAATCCATCAGACGTTTGCGGAAGCGCGTCATTTCTGAAAAGATCCCGAATGGCGATCGCATCCACAATCGAAAACACTTGTTGATATCGCCCCATCCTGTCATTAACGTCCAGCGAATAAAGCGCGCGCTTTACCGCTTCATGGCGCGGCAGCAAGCGAAGTAACTGCTTCGCAGTTGCCCGCAGGCCCTTCGGCAAAGCTCTCCAGTGCTGACCGTATCGGACTCCCAAATGCCTCTGATACCCTCCAAATAGCTCGTCCGGTCCTTGCCCAATCAAAGCGACCTTAACGTCCTGGCGCGCGCTCTGACAGACAAAGTACATGGGTATGACTGACGAGGTCGCGACCGGTTCCTCCATGATAGAAACAACCTTTTCGAGGCTCTCCGCGAATACAGAATGGTCGATTTGAACGGATGTGTGGGATGAACCAAGCAACTCGGCCGTACGTTTTGCATCTCGAAGTTCATCATCCGCAAAACTCTGACCGTAGCCCACTGTGTACGATTTCCATGGACCTCCATCTTGGGACATCAGGCCCAGCAGTAATGCGGAGTCCATTCCTCCACTGAGCAAAAGACCCACAGGAACGTCGCTGATCAGATGTCTCTTCACCGCCGCCAGGTAGATGGCGAGCAGCTGTTCCTCTGCGTCGCGATCACTGGGCATAGGATCGAACGGCTGAGGCGCGAAGTTCCACCAGCGTTCTACTCTCGGCGCACGCCCTTGCTCCGCGATAAGCCGGGTTCCAGCGCCGAGTTTTCGAATTCCCTTGAAAATAGTCGCGGGTGCAGGCGTATATCGGTAGCGCAGGAACAACTCGATTGCTGTGGCATCTAACTCCGGAAGATTGGGTAATGCGGAGAGGATAGGTCTCATTTCTGAGCCGAACAAAAGGGACCCATTCTCAATCCGATAATAGACCGGCTTGATTCCCATCCGGTCCCGAGCCAGCATGAGCCGGCGCTTATGCACATCCCAGACCGCCAACCCGAACATCCCGTTCAAATGGGAGAGGACATCGTCTCCCCATTGTTTGTATCCATGAACGATTACTTCCGTATCTGAATTGGTGCGAAATCGATGTCCGTAAGCCTCCAGTTCACTACGAACTTTCTGAAAGTTGTAGATCTCGCCGTTGAACACGACCCAAACTGATTCTTCAGCGTCGGACATAGGCTGGCGGCCGGCGCCAAGATCAATGATCGATAGTCTGCGAAATCCCAGCCCAATCGAGCCGGAGACATAGAAGCCTTCATCGTCTGGGCCGCGATGCAGCATGGTGCGAGTCATCTCCGCAATATCTTCGGATACAACAGGAGCGCCCGAGCTAAAGTTGAATTGGCCGCAAATTCCACACATATATTAATAAGTCCTTAACCGCGGGTTTCGACGCTTGAGGTTCGCGCCGACAAGCCCGCAGTATTTCGCTTTTTTATTTGGTCCCTGGTGGGATGCCGGAAGCTTCCTGAGCATATATCATGCTCCGCTCGCTGGCGAGAGAGTTGTCATACTGCTGCTCTTGCTCATAGACAACCACATGGCTTCCCCTATTCGAGAATGCAAATGGAACACACAAAAGCTTCTTCAATCGAATCCTCAACGCCTCCCGCCGTTCCGGTGGCACAAAGAACAGCATGAAGCCGCCCCCTCCGGCTCCCAGCAACTTGCCGCCCAGGGCGCCAGCACTGAGCCCGGCCTCGTAGATTTCATCGATGCTGGCGGTGGAGATTTTGTTTGTCAGCGTTCTCTTTATTTGCCAGCTCTCGTGCAGAAGTCGACCAAATTCATCGCAATGACCGATTGGGATTTGCAATAATGGCTTCCGCCTCATCAACGAACTGAAGCATCGTGTCTAACTCCTGCTTCTTGTGAGGCGTCATTTTCAACTGCTCTTGTGCGATTTCAGACGCGAACCGCGAAAACCCAGTAAAGTAAAGCGCCAGGTGTTGTTCGAGTTCCGCCAATCTGTTTTTTGAAGTTAGCGATCCGCCTCACCTCAATCGAGCCATCTGTGTGAAGTTAATGCGATTGAAGCCTCCATATGCGGCGCTGACCTGATCTTGTGCGCCAACGGCTTCTTTAAGCAATTCCTGTTCCACATGTATGGCTTCCGAGGCAAGTGTGTGCTTATCGCGCATCTGATTCTGCAGCGCGTGGAGGCCGAGGAGAAGACCCACCGTAAACGCAGAACTCGTTCCCAAACCGGTACGGGCGGGCAAATCCGCTATGTGGTGAATCTCGACCCCTTCGTCGATTCCAGCGAACTGTAAACACGCACGCACCGATGGGTGCTGAATCGTCATCATTCTTTCCAACATTTTCGATCTTGGAGTAGGAGATGCGACTGTGGTATTCGAAGAATGGAGGTAACCGCCGGCAAGTGATATAGCAACACTTGTCGATCGTGGTCGACAAGACAGAGCCTCCGTACTGGCGGTACCAAATAGGATAATCGGTACCGCCTCCAAAGAAGGAGATACGAAGCGGAGTATTAGTTATGATCATATGTTTAGTTTTCCATCTATCGAAACCATACCGGCAGCAGTCAGCAGCCCAGCCGGTGGTACCATCGAGAGTGATCTAAAGAATAGTGATGCTCTCTTGAGCGCAGACGTAGACAGGTGCTACCGACGGCGAACCGCGCTCGCCGTATCAGGTTCCCGACGACCAGTGAGGGATTCCTCCAGACGTAGTATCTGGGATCTACCGATTCAAGAAGTGATTGTGCGAAGACATCAGCGTTGCAATCTGCGCACATGTCGGCGGTCGTCCCAATTCTGAGCCGTCCTGCATCCGGCGTTTCTGCCAGCCTGTATATCTTTTTCCGAATCACCGATCATCCAGGAAGAGGTAAAATCAATTTGATGTTTACTCGCCTGCCGTCGAACAGCATACCCGGCTCGGGCTTCCGGCAAGCGCAAGGAGGCTGCTCCTCGTGTGGACAGTAATAGACTCCGTCGAACTTGCGCGCCGCATTGCTGTCTAGTTCAATGCACATTCGCTGGTGCATGGATTCCAGCTCAGCAGGCTGTCAACAGCCCCTTGGCAACACAGCGCTGGTTGCTCACGACGATGACGCGATAAGTGGCCCGGTTAAGCAGAGCGATAGCCTCGGCCACCCCGGGAAGAAACTGCATTTCCTCCCAGCGAGTTATGTACTCGCCTTCGGTGGCTTTTCGGTTGATGACGCCGTCACGATCGAGAAACGCGGCTTTGTTCATGAAATATCGTCTCTTCCACCAGTTCTGAAATGATATGGCCGATCAGGATGTGACATTCCTGGATGCGGGGCGTCTCGTTTGACGGCGCACAGATGCAGTGGTCTACGACGTTCTTAAGTTTGCCGCCGGTGCAACCAGTCAACGCGACTACGCACAATCCCATTTTCCGCGCCACTGAGATGGCATGAAGTACATTCGAGGAATTGCCGCTGGTTGAAATGCCAATAGCGAGATCCCCAGGACGCGCCAAAGCTTCGATCTGTCGAGAGAAGACCAGATCAAATCCGTAGTCGTTACCGATAGCCGTGACACACGAGGTATTCACGGATAAGGCCAATGCAGGTAAAGCAGGCCGATCGAATGCAAAGCGCCCCACAAATTCAGCCGCGATGTGCTGAGCATCGGCTGCGCTTCCGCCGTTACCAAACAGAAGCACCTTGTTACCCTTGGTAATTGTGTCAACCAGGCGTTCACTCACCTCCGCGATGATAGACACGGTTTCGGTGTTTTTCAGCAAGAGGTCCTTCACCGCCATTGATGCTTGGATCGACTGCCTGACGCGCTGTTCGAACTCCCCGGTATCTCTCATTTCACTGCCCCCAGATGGATCACTGCTCAAAACGCGATGAACCTAGTTCTCGGCAACGGAACCAGAAAGTCGCCCTCCAGAGGCCGCTTCGTTAAGAGAGTCGCAAAGCTGCTGAGCGCGGAGATAATCTGCCGGCGTACCGATATCGATAAACATCCCATGCTGTTCCTGCGCATATACTCCTTGGTCGAGTAATCGCGGAAATACATCTCTTTCCAGGCTGCCCGGACAGTTCCGGAAAGTATTGAAGAACGGCATGGTTAAAGATGTAAACGCCGCCATTCACCACTCCGGGCGCATCGCTGCCGGTCTTTTCCGCAAATGCTCTAACCCGACCGTTCGCGTCCACGTGCACTGTCCCGTAACGGCTTGTATCCCCCACTCGCCTGACAGCCATCGTTGCCATTGCCTGATGATCGCGATGAAAATCCATCAAGTTGCGAAAATCGACTTCAAGAAATGAGTCACCATTCATCACCAGAAACTCGGAAACCTCTTGAAGATGGTGTTGGGCGAGTCTTATCGCGCCCGCCGTGCCCAGCGGTTGTTCTTCCTTCGAATAATCGATTGTAACGTCAAAGGCTTGGCCATCTCCGAATTCATTTTCGATCTGATCCGCCAAATAGCCAGTACACATCACCAGGCGGCGGACTCCCTGCGAACGGAGCTGCCTGACCAGCAGATGAAGGAACGATTTCTCTCCAACCGACGCAAGCACCTTCGGTGTGGAGGGCAAAACTGAGCGTAAGCGCGTTCCCAATCCGCCGACGAGAAGCACAGCTTTGATGTCATTCATCATGTTTTCGACAAGCAAACGCCCTGGATGGCGTGCAAATCGACGCTACAGTACACGGTCCCAGTATTCCAACATCGACATCAGCGTCTGCTCAATTGAAAATACTGGCTTCCAGCCGGTGTGTTTGCGAATTTTTGCGGTGCTGCCGAAAATGATCTTCTCATCGGAGGGTCGCATCAGGTGTGCGGCAGGTCGAAT
Source organism: uncultured Acidobacteriaceae bacterium (assembly GCA_963846245.1). Classification (GTDB taxonomy): domain Bacteria; phylum Acidobacteriota; class Terriglobia; order Terriglobales; family Acidobacteriaceae; genus Sulfotelmatobacter. The sequence continues at coordinate 1,659,161 of CAWJVI010000004.1, forward strand.
CTCTGCCTTTACCCCCGCTAGCCGCAACGCCGTCCGCAGCAGCTCACCGATCTCGTGGGTCTTAGCCGCGCAAAGATTATAGGACTCACCACGCTTCCCTTTCATCGCAGCGAGGTAAAAGCCCTGCACCGTATCATTGACATCGAGGAAAGCACGAAACGGCTTTAGGTTCCCCACTTCTATGACCGGAGGCTGCAGCCCCTTTTTGATGCGAACCACTTGGCGCACGAAATCTGAAGGCGCGTCATTCGTCTTACCCGGCCCGGTAGTGTTGAAGAGCCGTAGATTAACTGCCGGGACGTTGTAGTCCAGGAAATATTCCCGCGCCAGCAGATCTAGGCATACTTTGCTGATTCCGTACGGGTGCAGAGGTCGAAGCGGCTGCTCTTCAGTGACCGGGATTGCCGATTCTGGCACGTGTCCATACTCGGCACTCGAGCAGGCTGACACTACGACGGGCAAACGCTTCATGTGACGCACCGCTTCGAACAGGTGCAGTGATCCCATTATGTTCGACTCGAAAGTCGAAACCGGATCGGCCCAAGATACTGTAGGCAGACTCTGCGCCCCTAGGTGGAACACGTGTGTAGGCTTGTACTCCTGGAAAATATGTTCTACGCGCTGGCCGTTGCTCAGATCACATTGCACAAACTCAAGGTTACGCAACTTAGGAAATGAGTTGGCGCCATGGAGACGGTGCCCCCCGATTACACGCCACCCTTTGGCTTGCAGATACCGCACCATGTGGGATCCGATGAACCCCTCCGCTCCTGTAACCAACGCTGTCTTCTTCATCCTTTATCCTCTTTATGTCCTTCGCCTAGTAAGTTGAGCTTCCGAGTACAGCTAGGAACCTCATCCGAGCGACACGTCACTCACGTCAATAATGGTATTGTTATGTACGCTGAGTCATTAGTTGCGCGTATACATTGCATGTTTCATCGCCCACGGCACTCCACGAATTACGCGCCTGCGCGAAATCACGGATCGCAGCTCTCGACCGATCAAGGCTCTTAAACAAGTTACTCTCAAAATAGGTTTCTATGGTCCGGGCAAGATCGGCTTCATCGCCTGATCGACAGATGTAGCCCGTCTCCCCTTCCACAATATCATCCCGAAACGACCCAATATCTGTTGCTATCACAGGCAGTCCGAAACTATACGCCAAGAAAAGCACGCCGCTCTGAAACACTCCAGTGTATGGCAGCACCAACACGTCGGCGGCCTTAAAGTATATCTCTGTCTCCTCGTCTGGAATGAATCTTATCTCCTGAATGACCCGCTCGCCGAGTCGTTCCCGCTCGATTGTCTCCTGGATCTGAGTCCAATATTGACGCGACTCTTTTAAGAACTCTCCGGCAATGATCAGCCGATAGCTGTCGTCCTTGCGGAGGATCTGCCGGAGCGCACCCACCAGATATTCGATCCCTTTATAGGGCCGGATCCGCCCGTAAAAGAGAATCGTCTTAGCTGAACTATCAACCTGTAGCTTTTGTTTGGCTTGTACAGAGGTAAGCTCCGTGTCGGGAACGGAGTTATTGATCCCGAAGGCGATGACGCTTACCATCGGTTTTTTGACCCCGTATCCACTAACTAATTCCTCTTTCATTTTGTCAGTATGCACAAAAATGTGGTCTACAAGATGGTATTGCGCCTTAAGCGACAAGCGATTAATGGACGAATCGTAACCGTCCCTCTCTGCTACGTTGACGTTGTGCGCAGTCAGGACAATCTTTTTCCCTAGTGCTTTGTAGTACAGCATGAGAAGAGTTCGATCAAACAGCTGAAGCTTGCCATTCCAAAGGATGTGGAAGATCTTTGGTTTTGCCGTGGCGGCGTAGCAAACGATTCTCCAGTAAGCGGTAAGATGTCGCCAGAGTCTTTCCCTCACAGTAACCGTCTGCCGCTGGTCTCCGTAGAGATTAAGGAAAGTCAACTTTGGCGCGGCATACATTTCGGGGCTTGCTATCTGCGTGCTCCCGATGACATCGAGTGTGACGCCCTTTGACACCAGCGCCATACTCATTCCAAATGCGTAGGGTCGATCAATTCCTCCCGTCAGCAGAGTAACGGTGAGTTCGGATGCTGGAGTGCTTGTATCTCTAGCGATATCGCGCTAACTCCCACTGAGGAGTCCATGACCGGCAGATTCACAATCGTCATTGTCGTAAGTCTCTGCTTTAATACTTGCTGTCAAAAGTGACTTCGTGCTTAATCGACTTCACGGGTACGTCATTGCGAACGTGCTCGGGTACTTCAACAGATACAGTGCGTGAGAAACGCCGGAGTCCGGGCACGAGATCTGGCAAAAGCCGACCAACTTCACGCAAGGGATCCAGACTGCCGTACAAGACGACGATAGCTGCTAAATAGAGCAGCGTAAATAGCGCTGAATTTGTGATGATTCTCGCTACTGCTCCCGCTAGCTCAGATGATGTCATAGGGGAAGCCACGGCACTGAAGCTACCAGTACAGCACAGGCGAACCCGGCGATGAGAGCCGCGACGACGTATCGCCAAATGGCCCCTATTACCGAAGCGACATGGAAAGCCCGATCGGCTTCCCCGCGTACCAGAATGCCGGAATCGCCATTATGCAAAACGAGCTCGTCCAGGCACCTGCGATTCCGACCGGCCCCCAACGTAACGCCAATAAAAACAGGATTACCGTCACAGTTAGTTCAATCACGGTCCAGCGCAACCAGCGGCCTGCGGTCCCGATAGAAAGATGAATCCAGCACTGGGTTTGGTAAACAAGCATAATCCCGACTCCAGGAGCGAAATACCTGAAAATTCGTCCCAGATTCGACCCACTTGGGCCCCAGGAGCACGCGAACTAAATCCGGGCCAATCAAAGTGAGATCGGCGCTTGCTGCCATGCCTACAAAAGCAACAAGGCATAGCCCCTTTAGAAAGTACCTCTTGTATTCGTCTATATCTTTATTCTTGCGACTCAGAGTGGTCACAACCACAGCTAGAATCGGCGAAAGCAGCTGGCAGGACGGGAGAACGAACAGATCGTACGCTTTCTTATAAAAACCTAAAGCTTGCGCGCCGAAATGCCAGCCGACGAGAAGATTGTCAGTGTTGCCGGTGCCATAGTTCAGGCTGAAACGCCCGTAAACGTTGATCGCATATCGGACCATCTTGCCTGTGCCCTGGACTCGCCGCGGAAGGCCAGGTAGCCATGGGCAGAGTATCCAAGCACCAATGCAAACGACGATCGGTTGTACTATGGCTCCCGCTACAAGGGCCCAGTATCTCCATCCGAGACATGCAAAGCAGATGGCGGTCAACACGTAGGCGACTCGGCTGATGATGTCATTCAGAGAAGTTGCCGAGAACCGCATAGCGCGCTTTACCAGGCTTAAGTGCAAGACCGGCGCAATCGCAAAAAAGATTGCCAGCGAGAATCCAATCGCGACATTTTTAATGTGAGGATTGCCGTAAAACCGCGCCAATAGTGAGCCCGCAGCGCCGAACGCCACGGCCAAGACGAACCCACCGCTAATATTGATCCAGAAAAGATTACTTACCAAAGAGTGATTGATCTTTTCCGCTTGAAGAACAGCCTCCGTGAGGCCAGCAAGTCCAAAACTCGCGAGCAACAAACTGAAAGTGGTGACCATCGTCACCAACCCAAAGTCCGAGGGTGTCAGTATTCTTGCCAGAATGATAGCTCCGAGTAATTGGATCGTAAAGCCGCAACCCTGAGCGAATATCGTGATCCCCGCATTGCGGACCGTCAACCGTGACAGGTTGGTATTTTCGCTGACACCTTGAAATTCTCCGGCGTGATCGAACGGCTTC
>CAWJVI010000005.1:0-132500 GCA_963846245.1 uncultured Acidobacteriaceae bacterium
CGTTTCGCCCATCGATGATCAGCGGTCTCTCAACGAGTGTCGCGAGCCGGCTCCAATCGATCTTCCGGAACTCTTCCCACTCGGTAAGCAGCACAACCGCGTCGGCTCCTTCAGCTGCCTGATAAGCGTCGGCGCAATAGGTGACGTCGGGAAGAACTGCCCTCGCTTTTTCGATGGCCTCGGGGTCATAGGCGCGAACGACAGCACCTTCGGCCAGCAGGGCTTTCACCAGCGCGATGGAGGGTGCGAAGCGGACGTCGTCGGTGTTGGGCTTGAATGCCAGGCCCCACACGGCGATCTTCTTGCCGCGCAGAACCCACAGTTCTTTTCGAATCTTCTCGATGAAGTGCTCGACGCGACGCCTGATTGATCTTCTCGACCTCTCTCAACAGCGAAAAATCACAGCCAGATTTCTCGGCGATTCTAATGAACGCCTGCACATCTTTCGGAAAACAGAAACCTCCAAACCCGATTCCGGGGCTCAGGAAAGCTGGACCAATGCGAGGATCGAGCCCCATCCCCTCGGCGACTTTGGTCACGTCCGCGCCCACTACTTCGCACAGATTCGCCACCATGTTGATGAATGAAATCTTCATCGCCAGGAAAGAGTTGGAGGCGTGCTTGATGAGCTCGGCGGAATTCGTGTCGGTAGCCAGGAAGACCGGTTCTTTGCGCTTCGGGCAATCCGAATGGATCGGGCAAGTGAAATTCTGCTTGAATGATCGGTTCGTAGATTTGCCGCAGGAGCTCTTCCGCTCGCGGCGAGTCGACGCCAATCACAATCCGGTCGGGATGAAGAAAATCCTCAACCGAAGAACCTTCACGCAGAAACTCAGGATTCGAGGCAACGTCATAGCTCAAACCGTTTCTGCTGTGGACAGAGAGATGCCGCTGCAACTGTCCGCCGGTCTGGACAGGTACCGTGCTCTTTTCGATCACCAGGCGATAGCCCGACGCACCTTTTGCGATCGATCGCGCGACACCTTCAATGGCGGAAAGGTCGGCGTCGCCGTTCGGAAGCGGCGGCGTTCCCACACAGATGAAGATCGCGTCTCCCCACGCAATCGCCTCTTCGGTGGACCCGAAGCACAGCCGGCCAGCCTTTCGGACGCTCTTGATCACGTCCTCCAGGTGTGGCTCAAACAGCGGCATGACGCCATCCTGCAGTTTGGCGAGTTTTTCGACGTCGCTTTCACTGCAGAAAACGTCGTGGCCGATCTGGGCCAGACAAGCAGCGGTCGTCAGACCTACATAACCCGCGCCAATGACTGAGAGTTTCATATTGAAATATCCTTTGCAGGCAAAGCCTGGAGAATATTTTAAGAGAAAAACGAGCTATGCTCTGCGAGTCGCGGCTAAAGAAGCACCCTCGGTCTCGATTCCCTTCCGGCCGGTCATCGAGACGAAGTTGAGGATTTCCTCCACTACGCGAGCTTGCTGTTTCGCAACCAGCTGCGGGAACATCGGTAGAGAGACGATTTCCGCCGCGGCTTTCTCGGCGACCGGAAAGTCTCCTTGCCGGTAATTCATGGCTGCGTAGGCTTTCTGCAGATGCAGCGGGATCGGATAGTGAATGCCGGTTGCCGATGCCCGCTGATTTCAGATGCTCCATCAGGCCTTCGCGATCTGCAGCGCGAATCGACATACAGGTGATAGACCGCGCGCGACCACGACGGCTCGATGTGGGATCGCAACGGACGTCTGCGGCAACCGAGCAAACGGTCGTATTCTGCTGCCCGTTCGCGGCGCTGCGCATTCCACTTCGCCAGATGTGTCAGCTTCACATGCAATAGTCCGGCCTGAATCGCGTCCAGCCGGCCGTTGTAGCCTTCGATGTCGTGATAGTACTTTGTGGCCTGGCCGTGATCGCGGAGCATCTTCATGGTCTTCGCGATGCCGGCATCGTTGGTGTTGGCTGCGCCCGCTTCGCCGCATGCGCCCAGATTTTTGCCAGGATAAAAGCTGAATGCCGCGGCTCGTCCCATGGATCCGGCCTTCATCCAGCGGTTGTGCTTGCGCGAGAAATATTCGGCGCCGTGGGCCTGGCAGGCATCTTCGATCACCACCAGGCGATAGCGATCCGCCAGTTCGAGAATGGCGTCCATGTCCGCCATCTGCCCGTAGAGATGCACCGGAACCACGGCGGTGACCGGGCGGCCGCTGCGGCGGCTCATCAGTGTGCCGGCATCGTCGACCGTGCACTGCTTTTCCAGATACTCCGCGAGTTTTGCGGGATCCATGTTGTACGTCTGCTCGTCGATGTCGACGAACTCGGGCAACGCTCCAGCCTGCGAAATCGCTTCGGTGGTCGCGATGAACGTGTGCGGCACGGTGACCACAACGTCGCCGGGCTTCACTCCGCTGGCCATCAGCGCGAACCGCAGAGCGTCGGTGCCGCTGCTGACGGCGACCGAATAGCTGGTGTCGCAGAAAGCGGCGAATGCCTTCTCGAAATCTTCCACCATGGGTCCGCCGATGAATCCGGCGGTCCGCAGGGCTTTGCTGAAACACTTCGGTCAGCTCCTGCTCGAGTTCAACGTGCGGAGTGACCAGATCAAGAAAAGGAATGCTATTATGCGCGTTATGAGAACACTCACTTTGTGACCTCCACGGTCGGTTCGATATAACGCAAAACTTTTGCTGGATTTCCAACCACAATGCTGTTGGGTGGTACGTCTTTGGTGACCACGCTGCCGGCTCCCACAATCGCGTTTTCACCGATGCTGAGGTTCGAGAGAATCGTGGCCCCAGAGCCAATCGACGCTCCCTTCTTGACTACTGTGCGCTCGACTTTCCAGTCGGCTTCGGTTTGCAGGTTTCCGCCTGCGGCGGTGGCCCGCGGATAGCTGTCGTTGATGAACATCACGCCGTGGCCGATAAAAACGTTGTCCTCGATGGTGACGCCTTCGCAGATGAACGTGTGGCTCGAGATTTTGCAGCGCTTGCCGACGGATGCATTTTTCTGGATCTCGACGAAGGCGCCGATCTTGGTTTCATCGCCGATTTCGCATCCGTAAAGATTGATGAACTTCGAAAGCTTGACGTCCTGCCCAAGCTTCACGTCCGGCGCGATGCATACATGAGGGTTCATGAAAGAAATAGCTCCCGCGGTGACAGTTGGTATTTAGGTTTGAAAGCAGCCACGGGCGGGGAGAGCGCGGGCGGGCAGAATATGGTGCGGTTCAATCGGCGCTGGCAGTCCGCTGCGCTGATTCGTACTGCCAGGCCGCGGGGCTGACGCCCACGCGCTTTACTGGCAGGCTGAGTGACTCCGGGGTGCCAAGCTGGAATTCCCGGTGCGTAGTCTCGAGTGCTGCTTTCACATCCTGCTTCGACACCACGAAGGAGATGTTCGACCCCGAAGAACCTTGCGCGATGGCGACGACGTTGACGTTCTCCCGGCCCAGCGCAGCGAACGTACGGCCTACCGTTCCGGCACCACGCAGGTTCTTGCCCACGACCGTGACCAGGGCGATGCTCTGGTCAAGCGTGATGTGCTCGACTTTTTCGTGTGCGAGGTCCTGCTCAAACTCGCGGCGCAAAGCCTCGACCGTACGCTCCGCAGCGGAAGCAGCAACCACCAGGCAAACGTCGTTCTGCGATGAGGATTGCGAAATCAACAGCACATTCGCCCGAACCGCCGCCGTGGTCGCGAAGGTGCGGCCCAGAACATCGGGCACATCCACAATTCCCGGCCCGCCTACCGTGACTAATGCCACTTCGCTGATCGCCGTCAGCCCCTTTACACCACCATCGGTCGAAGGGCCATCGGGAGTGACGCGCGTTCCCGCGAGTTCCGGAGAAAATGTGTTGCGAATCCACAACGGGATGCCGCACGGAGTCACTGCGCTGATGGTTTTCGGATGCAGAACCTTGGCGCCAAAGTGCGCCAGTTCGGCTGCCTCGCGATATGAAATTTCCGGGATCGTAGCCGCGCCCGGCACCAACCGCGGGTCGGCGGTCATCAGTCCGTCCACATCGGTCCAGATGATGACTTCATCCGCATGGAGAGCTGCACCCAGAATCGTCGCTGAATAGTCCGAACCTCCGCGGCCCAGAGTCGTGAGCATGCCGTCGACGGTGGCGCCAATGAAGCCGGTCACCACAGGAATCACGCCCTGCCGCAGAAGCGGACGCAGGCGCGCTTCCGAACGCTCACGCGTCCGATCCATCAAAGGGTCAGCGGCGCCGTGGCAGGAATCCGTGACCACCAGTTCCGTAGCTTCGATCGCTTCGCTCTTAACTCCGCACCCGACCCCGCACTCGGCCAGGGCCGCAGCGACGATCGGAGCGGAAAGACGTTCGCCCAGGCTCGAAATCGAATCCCGCGCCCGCAACGTCAACTCGCGCAACAGGACTGTCCCCTGGCAAAGCCGCTCGCCCTCTTGAAATACTTGTTCCACTTCGTGCTGGATGCGGTTTCTAACGGGAGCGGAATGAATCAACGCGCCCACTACAGCGCGGTGCCGTTCGCGGAGTTCCTCAAAGATCCTCTCCACCGCTTCGCGGTTTCCAGCTTCAGAGTGCGCGGCCGCCTCGACCAGTTTATTGGTCACGCCACTCATGGCCGAGACCACCACCACCAGGTCACTCTCGCGGGCAGCTTCGCGAACAATCTCCACCACTTTGCGGATGCGCGGCGCATCGCCGACACTGGTCCCGCCAAACTTCACGACTCGCAGCGGTCTGTTCACATTCTCCATAGTGGAATTTACCTGCCCCCCAATTCGGTCCCAACGGCAGGACTCTGAGATGACGCGTTCTTGACCGAGGCGCTCACCCGGTTGGGGGATGAAACCGTAGAAGATGAAACCGTAGAAGCAGCCTGTTTCCGCTGGCTCCTGGAGTACCAACTGCTCTGCTTCCGCCGGTTGTTCACGCAATCCTGAATCAGCCCAGGCGCTTCCCACGGAACATCGTGGTACGCCGACTGCAGCAACGCACTTTCCGAATCACGTATCCACTCTTGCGGAAACAGCGCGATCGTATCTTTCTCTGTGACTTTCTGCGCCGGCTGTACCGCTTCGCCAGAAACCGCAGCGTACAACGCTGCCGGAATATCCCGCCCAACTCCAAGCGCCAGATGTCCGACCTGAGTCGCCCGGGGATTGATTTCAATCAGGTAAGCGCTTCCAGTCTGCTCTTCCAGCATGAAATCGAATCCATGCACGCCCGAGAGATGAAGCCGCCGGACAATTTTCTCGGCCGCCGCCGCCATCTCAGGACTCTCGATCGAACGCACCACGGTCGCGTGCCCGGTAGAACTTGTCTTCTTGATGACTTCAAAATGAAGCTCCGCCAGAACCTTCCCATTCCAGCAGGCCACGGCGCTGGTGGCTTCTCGACCATCGACAAAGGCCTGCGCATTGACCACGAATTTCTCGCGGCGCAGCGCCGGAGAAACCAGCGTCAGGTCGTCATCCAGCAGGGCGTGCTTGGCCGCCCGCAGAAATCGTGGAGGCGTCTGCAGAAGCCGAAAGGCCTGCTTCGCTTCGTCCACCGTGCGTACCACTCGCACCCCGACTCCGCCAGAAGTGCCATTCGCTTTCAACACGGCTGGAAATCCATTTCGAATAGTCCAGTCCTTGAGCTCATCGAAGTTCCCGATCACTCCCGTTTTCGGGATGCGAACGCCTTCCTGCTCTGCCATCTCCATGAAGGCAGCCCGGGCATAAGAAATCGGAAAGCTTTCCGCAGCTCCCAGTGAACGCTCGATCAGCGCGCAAATCGCAGACTCTTTTCCATTCTGGCGCTCGCGTTCGTGGAGGCGGTGCAGGTGCCGGGTTGCCAGATCGTCCCCGGAAATAATCAGGTCCGGCCTCGCATCGGTAATGGCCGCGCTCAACGAGCGCAATGGAGCCAGCCCATTGAAGCGATATATCTCGCGCGCCACTTTCGCCTTGCTGACCGGATGCCGGCGAGGACACACCATCTCCACCGTGAATCCGGCATTGGCCAAAGCCATTGCAAGGCGGGCCGTCGGGTACCAGCAGAAGGTTGTCGCGACTAAGACTTTAGGTTTCAATTTTTACTCAGACCTTTTCGGCGGGTTCGGAGGGAGGAGAAAATCAGCGAGTACAACATCTGGAGATGCAGCTCTAGAGCTGCACCACAGCCCCGCGTTTGTGGATCGATTCGTTTGCGGCTTCCAGCATCCGGACCACGCGCAACCCCGCTTCGCCGTCGTTCACCGGAGTCTTATCGTTGGCAATGCAGTCGACGAAATAGGCAAGTTCGCGAGTCAGCGCTTCCACTTGTTCGATCTGCGGCGCCCACATATCGCCCGAGCGGTAATGCACCAGCAAGTCATACAGTCCCTCGCGGCTGGTCACCTTGACGCCCTTGTCGTAGATCTTGATCTTCTCGTCGGCCTCGAGATCGTTCCACACCAGCATTTTCTTTTCCCCGCCGATCAGCGTGGTCCGAACCTTCACCGGCGACAGCCAGTTGACGTTGATGTGCGCAATCACTTTGTCAGGAAAATAAACGGTGATGTAGGCAACGTCTTCGTGCCCGTTCAGGTGAGTCTGTCCCGTAGCGGAAATCGCTTCCGGAGTCTGCTCGATCAGGTGGTCGATGATCGAGAGATCATGCGGAGCCAGGTCCCATACCACATTCACATCGTGCTGAAATAGCCCCAGATTGACGCGGGTCGAATCGTAATAGTAAAGCTTCCCCAGCGCACCGTCGTCCAGCAGTTCCTTGATTTTCTTGACCGCACCGGTGAACAGGAAAGTGTGGTCCACCATGATCTTCAGATTTTTTTTCGCGGCCAGCTCGATCAGTTCCTGCGCCTGGGCCGCATTGCTGGTGAATGGCTTCTCGACAAAAATGTGCTTGCCGCCCAGCAGCGCCGCTTTCGCCAGCTCATAATGAGTCCAGACCGGGGTCACCACGGCGATGGCGTCGATGTCCGGAGAAGACATCAGCTCGGCCGCGTCATCGGTGACCAGCACATCGGGATAAAGCTTTGCCACTTTCTTGCGCGATGCCGGACTCTTGTCGCAAACCGCGACCACCTCGGCAGTCTCCAGACGGTCCAGGTTCCGAACCACATTCGGTCCCCAGTATCCGTAGCCCACAACCCCAAACTTCACCATGGCTTCTCCCCGTTGCTCGTGCGTGGCGTGCGATTCGCGAGTTTTGACCAGTACGTTCGTCATATTTTTTTCCGGTATGAGCGGGTACAGGGAGGGCTGGGGGAGGGATGGCAAAAACTTGTTTGAAAAACTTGTTTACAGAAATTTGCCTAGTGGGCGCCGTCGCCGAAAACTACAGCGGCCGGGGTGCGAACCAGAATCTTGATGTCTTCCCACGGAGACCAGGTTCGCGCATATTGCAGGTCGAGACGAACCATGTCATCGAAAGCCACGCGGCAGCGGCCGCTGACCTGCCAGAGTCCGGTGATTCCAGGCTTCGCCTCCAGCAAGCGGCGGCGATGCCACACGTCGTATTTTTCGACCTCGTAAGGAAGTGGAGGACGGGGCCCGACCAACGACATCTCGCCCCGCAACACGTTGATCAACTGCGGCAACTCGTCCAGGCTGCTGCGGCGCAGAAACGCTCCGACCCGCGTGATTCGGGGATCCTTGGTCAGCTTGAATACCCCGTTACCATTTCCATCCGTCTGGCATTCCGCCTTCCCGGCTATCAGCTTCTGCACGTATTCCTTGTGCTTGCTGGCATCGTTGCCGGTATACATCGAGCGGAACTTCAGGAAATCAAAAGGCGTGCCGTTTTCGCCAATCCGCTTCTGCCGAAACAGGACTGGCCCGTCCGAAGTCAACTTGATCGCCAGCGCAATCATCAAAAGCAGCGGAGCTCCCACGATCAGAGCCACCATGCTGCCTGCAATATCCATCGCTCGCTTCAGGCCATTCGAAACCCGCTTAGTATCGGCCTGTTTGGATAAGTCAGGGTAGAGCGCTGGATTGCTCGGACGTTTCGGAACTTCGTGGTCGTTGCCCCACTCTTCCGGATATACATGAAAAGAAAGACTGACCTGATTGAACTGTTCCGGAGTCAGATCACCGCGCAGAGCCACGCCCAGCCGTTCGATCATCGTGCTGATAATCGAGTCGCGATCTTCGAGTCCGATTTCCGTGAACATCACCCCGACGATGCAGTCAGCCTTATACCATCCAGCTACGTCCGTCTCCCGCGTCGACCCCGAGAGACCAGCAAGAATCTTGCTTAGAATCTTCCCCGTCGCTCCGGAAGGAAGATGATCCCCGATATCCAGCAACATCAACAGGAAGGGCTTGTGTGATCGCTCCGTCCTTCGCCTCTCGAGCGAAATCATCCGGAGAAATGTTTCTTCATTGAGAATGCCACGTTCTCCGGTCGAGCCGGAGGTTGCGGCAAAAGGTCCAATACCGACACTGTAGCGGCGCAGGTTCACGACTTCATCTCCTGAAATATTTCTGCTTTGGGCTTTCCGATGAACGAATGGCCGATTTGCGCTTGAGTCTTACTGGGGGAGAGAAGACTTAACCTTGATTGAATCGGGGGGGGGAGTTAAATTTTGAAACCTTGAATCTTGGACCACAATTGCTGAACAACAATGGTTCCGGTCAGAATCGCCTTCGAGTCACTTCACTGTCGGTGCATAGCGTTGGTAGTAGCTCTTGTGGTCGGAATGGAGGCAGCCATTCAGCACAACTCCCAGCAGGTCGGACTTCTTCAGAGCTTCCAGTCCGCGCTGCAGCTGCTTCTTTTCCGATTTTCCTTCGCGCGCCACCAGCAACGTACCATCCGTTACCCGGGCCCAGACTGTCGTGTCCGCCAAGGGGAGGAGCGGCGGGGAGTCCACGATAATCCAGTCGAACAGATTCGCAAGCTGTCCCATCAGATAGGAAAGCCGACCCGATTGTAGCAGCTCCAGAGGATTCTCGGGAGGGTTTCCAGCCGGCATGAACCAGAAATCCGGACCTTCCAGTCGGTACACGTTCGCCACCGTCTGGCGCCCGCTCTGCAGCCATTCCCCAAGGCCAGCCAGCCTTCCCAGACCAAATTGCGAGGCCAGTGTGGGACGCCGCAGATCGCCTTCGATCAACAGAACGCTCTGTTTCCTCCGGGCCAGCACTCCGGCCAGATTGGCCGACACCGTACTCTTCCCTTCTTCCGGGATCGTGCTCGTGACCAGCACTTTCTTCAAAGGCCGGCTTTGCTGCAGTTGCCGCAGGCGAACTCCCAGGAAGCGAAACTTTTCCGCAGCCAGACTGTCAGGCTCGGTCATAAAAACCAGCCGGCTCGTAGTCGTAGGCACTACTTCGAGCGAGGGAAACGCCAGAGGACCATCGCCTGTGACTTCCTTGGTGAAAGGGTCGGTCGTGGTGGTTTGCACTCTGCCCGCCTCAGCAACGGCCGACTGAACAGCGACGGGCTGATCAGAGATTGGCTGGACCAAGATTGGCTGGACCGAGATCGGCTGGACCGAGATCGGTTGGACGGGGATTGACTGGACTGAAATTGACCGGAGAATCGCCGGCTGAGCCGCAGCTGGTTCCGGAGCCGCCGCCGGATCCGCGATGGGCCGTTGCTCTCTCGGCGCTTCAAACACTTCGGTGACCATGGATATCAGGTCGGGATATTCCACCCCCGACTGCTCCGTCCCCGATCTTTGCAGCGCGTCAAATATACGGCTCATGTTTCCTGACTCCCATCGCCCTGTTCAGATCGTTGTTCAGATCGGCGTTCAGATCGGATTCGTTCGATTGGATCCGCCGCATATAGGTATAAAGGTCCAGCAGCGTCTTGGCAGCACGCTGCACTTCGGTGCCTTGCTCGTCGCCGCCTGTCACGCCGCCTGGCCTCCCGCTCACCACTCCGCCGGACGGCGGGTGCATCACGTTCATCCGGAAATCTGCGGCGATTTCCTCGATCATTTCCGGCGTGATCGCGCGCGTCTGCCTGGCGTAGCCCTGAATCAGCGCGTTCTCGCACAGCGTATTGATCAAGCGCGCGATCCCGCGCGAGTAACGATGGATTTCGAGAATCGTGTCGTCGGGAAAAACTATTCCTGGATCCGCGCTGCCCGCCAGCTGCAGGCGGCGGTGAATGTAACCTTTGGTCTCGTTGATATCCAGCGGCGCCAGGTGAGAGCGCAGAGCAATACGCTGCTTCAGTTGCCGCAGATCGACCGAGTCCAGCTTCTCGTCCAGTTCGGGCTGCCCCACCAGAAGAATCTGCAGCAGCTTTTCCTGCGACGTTTCCAGAGTTGGTCAACAGCCGGATTTCCTCCAGCACTTCCACCGGAAGATGGTGAGCTTCGTCCACCACCAGCACCGTGGTCAGGCCCTTCTGATGACGCGCAATTACGAACGAACTCAGATCCAACAGAAAGTCGCTCTTGGTCTTGCCCGCGGTCGGCAGTCGAAAATCACCGGCAACGTACTGCAGGAAATCTGTCGGCGTCAGCCGTGGGTTGAACACATACGCATAGGTCACATTGCTGCGGCTCAACAGTTGCAGCAGGCACCGCACCAGCAAGGTTTTGCCCGTGCCCACTTCCCCGGTCATTACCACAAAGCCTTTGCGCCGCCGCACTCCGTAGTACAGCGCCGCCAGCGCCTCGTTGTGTCTCTTCGTCGAGAAAAGAAACGACGGGTCCGGAGTAATCTCGAATGGGTTGCGCTGCAGATTGTAGAAACGCTTATACATTGGGCAAATAAAAACGGAAAATCAACCAGTTATCCGCGCAAAAAGCTGATCGCCGACCCCGCCAATATGGTAACAAACACCACCGCCGCCGTCGCCCACCCCAGCCACACTTTCAGGTTGGCGCTCTGCTGGTCGGCAACATTCACGATCGCGGGAATTTCGGCGATCACCTCTGCCGGCAACAGCTTCTTGAGCGCCTTCTCGTCGTACATCCGGTCGTCCATAAACTCAAACGCTCCCGCTACCGCTGCTCCGAGCGCCAACCCAATGCCTAGCCCAATGCCACAGAATTTCAGGCGATTCGGAAAGTCCGGTTTCTGCGGAAAACTCGGCGGATCAATGACCTGAAAGCGCTCACCCCGCTGCTGCATGACCATGCTCGTAGCCATGGCGGACTCGTTCTTCTTTTTCAGCAGATCGTCGTAGTTAGCTTTGGACTGGTCGTAACCCCGCGTCAGGTCGGCCAATTGCTGTTCGCGGATCGGCTCCTGATTCAGCCGCCCCTGATACTCGTCCATTTTCACTTTGAGCGCAGCGATCGAATGTTCACGATTAGAGATCTCGACCTGATTGGATTTCAGCTGACCCTGGATCGGAGCCAGCAAGGCAGCCTGCGTCGGATCCGTAGTCCCCGAACTGGCCGCCGCGTCTCCGCCGTCGGTTTGAGCCTCGGTTTGAGCCTCGGTATGAGCCGCAGCGTCCTTCGCTTTCATGCTGGCCACCAGCTGGTCCCGCATCTTCTCGGTCTTCGCAATCTGTTCTTTCAAGTTGCGCACATCCGGATGGCGGTCGGTGTAGTGCGAACTGAGGTCGGCCAACTGCGCCTTGAGTTTATCCAGTTCCTGGTCGAGAGCCGGCAGGCCGACCGTCGGGGTTCCATCCGAAGTCTTGGACGAGCTCTGCATCGTCCGGTACTGATCCACCATCGATTGCAGGTAGACGTGCTGCTGCCGGGCCGTATTGAGCGCATCTTCTTCGTTCTGCAGCTGGGATTGCAGACCGCTCAGGATCTGCAGGTTGCTCGCCAACTGGCCGGGCATCTCGCCGACGTGCAGCGCCTTGAACTCACGGACTTTCTCTTCCTGTTCGGACAGCGTTTTCCGCGCGGTTTCCAGCTGGCCTTCCAGAAACTTGGTGTTGTCTTTGGCCTGGTTGGTACTCTCTTCCACGTTCTCGTTGATAAACAGATTCGTCAACTCGCTGGTCACCGCTTGCGCCAGGCGCGGATCGCGCGAGGTGTAGGAAACGTTGAACGCCGTAATCTGATTGCGCTCGTCGCGCACCAGATCGATGCCTATGTCTTTGCGCATGCGGTCTACTTTTTGATCAGGCGAGGGCTGGGAGTGCGGGCCCGCATACAGATTGAATTGGTCAATGATGTGCAAAAGACGCGTCCGGCTGAGAATCTGTTGCGTGATGCTCTGCATCCGCTCCTGCAAGTCGTCGGTCACATTCGGCGTGACGTAATCCTTGGGCATGGTGGGCTGCTCCACCAGAATCAGCGTGCTCGACAGGTAGCGCGGCGGCAGCACCCAACTGGCTCCCCACACCACCGCCCAGGCCACGAAAAGCGGGATCAGGAAATGAAAGTGGCGGCGCCGCACGATGCCCAGGTAATGCTGGATATCGATGCTTTCCGGACTTTGCTCTTCTAAATCGTCAACCATAATTATCTTTTCTTATCTTCCCAGCCCTCTGGAGAACTGATACGACAGCGCGACAAATTCGCGATTGGTGTCGGGAGCCCCGGCCAGAACCGCAACCGCGCTGTAATCCTGATGCAGCCGTGTGTATCCCAGCTGCACATTAAGATGCTGGCCAACCCGCTGCTGCAATGACGCAGTTCCCGAAACCGTGTGCCCGTTAAGGCCGTTTAGAGACGTCGCACCCAAAATATCATTCTGGGCATACGTGCCCCCAACCGTCGCGTTCAGCGTCTTTGAAAGCTGTTGCCCGATCGCCACGCTGCCCGTGTCCTGTCGCACCGGCCCGATTAATCCGCCGCCGCTTGCGATCATGTGCGTATAGCTCGACCGCCACGTTGTTCGCGTGACCCTGCCAGCTCAAGCTGCCGCCCGCCTCCGGATTCCAGCTGCTGAACGCGGGCGATGGGGTCGATCCGGCGATCGAAAACTGCGGGCCGAGCTCTGCATATTGCGGCCCGCCAAAAACCGAAATGGAAAATCTCGGAGTGGGGTACACGGTGTAGAACAAAAGCGCTGCGTGAGTTTGCGCCTCATTCGTTCCCGTGAGTCGGATACGACAGCAGCCGCTGGTACTGGTACGCCACACCGAGGTAATTCACCTTCGAAATCCGTGCCGCATAGAACGCCGATCCGCCCTGCGACGCGGAATCGAACAAGCCCGGAACCTCCGACTGATTCGGGTAGTGCAGGTTGGTGAAGGTTCCGCTGGCTCCGACCATTTCATTCAGTGCGAATTGATAAGTGAGGCCAACGTTTCCCGCATTCGTGAGATGGTCCGCAACCGGCGCGATCACCGAAAAATTGCCGCCTTCGGTTCCGCCAGTCACCGCTCCCGCCGGTCCCAGATCCGGCTGCGTGAACACGCTGGAGCTTTTCTGAAACCCGTCGTGCGCCGAGAACGTCACATGCGGGCTCAGGCGATACTGGAAATCGATGGCCGCGTTCTGGTCCGTCTCGTTCCTCGCACTAAAGCGCTGGTAGAAAGTGAACCCAGGTGCGTAGCTCAGGACGAAGTGGGTTCGCGATGTCGTCTCATCGATCGCCACCGTGGGCGCCACCGAATAGCTGACATCGCTCTCCGGATGCCCGTTCACCAGTCCCACCGCGTTGTCGCTGTATGCAGTGGTGAACAACAGGCCGCCCCGCAGGTAGTTCGAACGTTCCTGGGAAACGGAAGCTGTGGGATACGATTGCCCGCTGACCGGCGGCGGGGTCACCATGCGATCTCCGCTATTGCTATTCACCGGACCGTTGTCGGAACTCGGCGTCAGGACTAGCCGCCGGGTTCGCGGGCGGCGCCATTGTCGGATCGGGCGCGTCGGCAGGCTGCTGACACCACATCGGCATCGCCACCAGCAACGCTGGGCCTAACCAGAACGGATTGAGTTTGCGTGACTTCACGAAAGCAGATTTACGAAACAAGATTTTCAGAACCAAATCGTTACGGAACAAAAATTGTGTCGCGCGGCTGCAGCTTCACGTTCTGCTCGGCATTCTTGCCCTTGACCACATCTTTGTAGTTGAAGGGCAGCCGCACCTCAGTTCCATCCGGCTTCTGCCGCAGCACATAGATGTTTTTCTGCTTGGCGAAATCGCGAAATCCCCCGGCCAGCGCGATCGCGTCCAGCACCGTCGCGGAATTCGAAATCATGTACGAACCCGGCTTGTTCACCATGCCCAGAATGTTGAACTTCTGGCTGTTGATCTGCTGCACGATCACCGTAACTTCCGGCTCGGAGATGAAACTCTTCAGCTTGGCCGCGATTTCCACTTCCAGCTTCAGCGGAGTCTGTCCCGCGGCCTGCACTTCTCCGACCAGCGGCAGCGAGATTCTTCCATCCGAACGCACCGGAACCGAACGCGAGATTTCCTTTTCATTCCATACATTGATCGCCAGCACGTCGTCATTGCCGATCACAAATGCGTCGTCGTGCGCTTTGCCCGACGCGTCGGCGTGGCTCGCCGCATCCGCTTTTGCCGGAGCGCTCGCTTGGGGCGCGCTGCCCGCTGCCGTCTGCGCCGCCAGTCCGCTCGGCAAAACTGCGCACAAAACTCCGCACAACAGCAGCATGCCGATTCGTTCGATCCCCAAGCTGCCTGACTTCAAGCTGCCTGACTTCAAGCTGTATGACTTCCTGGTCATCGCTGCTCTCAACTTACTTTCCCGTTCTTCACGCCCTGGCCCTGAAACACCAGCCTGTCTCCGTGCAGCGGAGAAATAAACCGGTCCGCCGCTGTCATGTGATATTGCTCGATCTTGTACAGCAAGGTGCGATAACTCACTTCCAGTAAGCGGGCCGCAGCCTTGCGGTTCCAGCCCGTGCGTTCGAGCGCCGCGCCAATCGCGTTCTTCTCCGCTTCGCATTTTACGCTTTGCACCAGCGATTTCAGCGACTTTTGGCTGGTCAGGGTATCGCCATTGCCATTGCCGTCAGTCGCCGACGAAGAGGTCGCGAACTTCAACGTCAGCGGGAGATGCACTTTCCCGTTCCCGTTTCCGTTGCCATTGCCCGAGGTCGCATGGCTTTCGGGGAACGACAACTCCTGGTCTCCGGCGACCAGATAACGCTTTACGAAAGTTTCGAGTTCGTTCACGTTTCCCGGCCACGCATAATCCTGGCAAGCATCCAGCACGTTCGGCGAGAACTCCCGCGGCGGAAGACCATAATGCCGCGCCAGCTTGTGCATCAGGTGCCGCAACAGGACGGCAATTTCGTCGCGGCGCTGGCGCAGCGGTGGAACGTGCACGGTGAATGCACTCAGCCGGTAATAAAGATCCTCGCGCAGTTTCTTCTCCGCCAGCGCGCGATCAATGTTCACGCTGGTGGCCGCCAAAATATGCACGTCCACCGGGACCGGCCGATCGCTTCCCGGCTTGACGAAGGCTTTGTCATGCAGAATCTCGAGCAGTCTCGCTTGCAGGCCGAGCGGCATCTCCGTGATCTCATCCAGAAATATCGTGCCCTTTTCGCCCAACTCAAATTTTCCCGGGTTCGCCCGCTGCCCATTCGACGGGAAGGGCCGGTCGCTTCCGAACAGTTCGGCCTCGAGCATATCGCCCGGCACGGCGCCGCAATCCACCTTCAGGAAACGGAAACCGGAGCGCACCGAAAGTTTGTGAATCAGCCGCGCCACCGTCGACCGGCCGCTTCCACCCTCGCCCAGAATCAGCACCGGAACGTCCGCTTGTGCCAGCAGTTCCGCCTGCGCCCGCAGCCGCTGCATGATCGGGCTGGCGCTTACGAAAAACGCCTCGTGCCCCAGTTGCTCAATGTCTTCGCTGACAATTCCTGTGGCCGCGTTCTCGGGCTCGAAAAGATGGTTTTGGATCAGCCGCTCCAGTTGTTCGTCCGTAAAGGGACGGACCAGCACGTCTTCGGCTCCCAGCCGGGTCGCTTCCTTCTTGCGGCCGCCGTCTTCGGGATGGCACAACACCAGCACTCGCAGCTCAGGACGCAGCCGGCGCAGCCAGCGCAGAATATGCAGGCTGTCGCCGTCGCCGCGCGGCAGGTCCAGCAGCAGCAGATCGGGCGCTGCTCCGGACTGCACGCGTTCCATGGCATCCCAGCCGCTGGGCGCGGTTTCCAGTTCCCAGGAGTTCGTTTCTCCGATCGACCACAGTGAGCGCAAAATCTGCGGCTCACGGCTTACGACCAGCAATCGTATGGTTGCAGTCATGGGTTCGGTCACGGGCTCAGTGACTCCTTGCATCACGGACAGGCTGAGATCGACAAATCACTGACGAAAGAATCAAGAGTGAAAGAATCAAGGATGAACGGCAGAATCAGGCGGAGAGAATAAATTACGTTTTCTTAATTCTGAATTCTAACTTCTGCATTTACAGAGCTTCGACCGCATAGCCTTCGACGCGAACTGACAACGACCGCTGGATGGCGTCCACGGAAATCACCAGCGTGCTATCGCCGTTGCGCGAAACCAGGATGCCCTCGAGGCCATCGAGCGCTCCGCTGCGGATGCGCACGCGCTGTCCAATCTTGAGGAACGGATGAGAAGCCCAGGGCAGTTCGCTTTCCACCAACCGGCGAACCGCATCCACCTGCTCGTCGGGAATCGGAGAACCTTCGCCGCGGGCGCCTACCAGCCGAAGCACACCGTCAATCCCCAGAACGCGCAGGCGATCGGTGCGACTGGGAACGAATCGGGCAAACATGTAGCAGCCAAACAGCGGCAACTGTACAGATTTTTTGCGGTCACTCCAGCGCCGAACCTCCGTCACCATGGGCAGGAACGTGGTTACGCCCCACTCCGCCAGCCGCTGTGCCACCATCTTTTCGTGCCGCGAACGGGTATGCAGCGCATACCAGCTCTCGGCGAGGGCTTCCACGCCCGCTTCCGCCATCGGAGTCGGTTGTGCAAGCTGTCCCGTAATTTGATTAGTGGCCATAGCTTCGCCCTCTCAGTCCCATCCCGTAGGAGGACCTTGGTAAAACGCAGACAGATTCAGGGAGATCTCACACGTTGAGATCTGGGGGACTACCGAACCGCTTAGGGGGAGGAACAACTAATTCTCTACTATCTAAGTAGAAATTATCGTATATCGATTGTCATCGTCAAAAAATAATTCAGCTCGGTTCTCGCTTCGATCCTGGGGGGATACGCAAGTGAAACTAGGGGGAAATGAACCAAACACATACCGAACTTGAGGCTCATTATATCCCGCTGCTACTGCTTGTCAATAGCCCGAAAGCCTAGGTCCTGCACCCGGTGGCAGCTTTTTGCACAGTCGCCTTTTCGAGGTCTCGGACAGCCGACGTGCCAAATCTATAGTGAATCGATTCAGCCAACCGTATCAATAGTTTAGACCAGAATCGCCGCCTGGCCCATCCTCTGTCGAGCGGCTCTCTCCGCCAACCATCGAAGCTCTTCCGTGATTCACCGGGCGGGGGGAACGCACCAGAACATCACAGCCGGGCGTTTGCCCAGTTGCAAAAGTGTAGCGTAGAGTGCAGTTCGTTGCAAGAGGTATACCATCCCCTTGTGGTAATTCTCCAGTAGGACAGGGGTAAAAGGATCAGTAAATGGGTACATTAGGACCGGAGGCAATAGAACTACTAATAGATACTATCGTCTCTATCGTCCGCCTGGTGGCCCGGCTCAGCGGCGGTGGCAAACCGACTGCAGCTACTTCCTCAAAAAATTGATTCCCCATGAGTTACAGTAGCTTTTGTGGACTCAACCTGCCGTTATCTTAGCCAAATGAGTGTTCTGTCTCCGAACGTCGCAGGGAGGGTCATCTTCCCGTCTGCAGAAGCTTGCACCATGTTGCACGCTCTTGCGATATGAGAGCGCGATCCCAGATCCCAACTCTTGTGCCGGCAACGGCATTGCGATAGACTCGCACGCTGATCGGAGAGTCGTCGCTCGGTCGCGGATTTTGTTTTCTGGCCTCCAAACAAATTGTCTTCTCTCTGTGTGCACTCTGAACGTAGCCCAGAGCAACGTGGCCCAGAATTCTCCTCCGCCAGGACGATCTTCCATAGAACGATCTCCCAATTCTTGCGGTGGTTAACGTGCAAACCAAGCCCGCGCAGGCGGAAAGAGCAGTTCGCGTAATGGTTGCGGACAGCTCGCGCATTCACACTCAGCTTCTGTCGGAAGCGCTCGAGCGCGATCCCGAGTTGGACGTGGTCTCCTGGAACGCCGATCCGCGCGGCCTGCTGGCGGCCGCAATGGCGGGTGACGTGAATGTCCTGGCGGTCAGCTCCGCGCTCGACGGACATCCCTCCCGCGGCCTGGACACTTTGCGCGAGTTGCGTGCGGCGTGCCCTGGCATTCGAACCGTGGTGCTGCTCGATTCCCGCAAGCCCGAAGCCATCCTCGACGCGTTTCGTGCCGGAGCCCGCGGCGTCTTCAACCGCGACAGTTCGATCGAGATGTTCTGCAAGTGCATCCGCAGCGTGCATCGGGGACAGATCTGGGCCGACAGCGCCGACGTTGCGCTCGTCATCGAAGCTCTGGCTTCCGCGCCCCGCATGCGCCTGCCAGCTGCGGATGGCGTGAATCTTCTTTCCAAACGCGAGTGCGAAGTGGTCCAGTGTCTGGTGCAGGGACTCACGAATCGCGAGATCGCCGAACGCATGGGACTCAGCCCGCACACGGTAAAGAACTATCTGTTTCGCGTTTTCGACAAGCTCGGCGTGTCCAACCGCACCGAGCTTTTGTTCATGACATTGAACCAGAGTGGCAAAGCAGAGGAAGCAGCGCCCAAGCCCACAGCGCTGCCGCCGGATGGAAGTTCCTCCGAACGCAGTCTCGCTGCCTTGCTCAAGGCGGCCGAGGCCGGCGCGCCGCATGCTCAGTTATCCCTTAGCCAGGCATATTGGGCGCGGCGCACGGAGCCGGCGGATCTGGTGCGCGCCTACATGTGGAATCTGGTGGCCAGGAAGCGAGCCGACGATGGCGGCCAGTTCATCGCCAAACAGCTGACCGCCAAAGAGATTGAAGAAGCCGAGCAGCAGGCTCTGCAATGGATTTCGCGGCTGAAGAAGATCTTCCCCCTGCCGGATCCTGTTTAGGATCGCGTCACGAGTCAGTTTCAATCTTTCCATCTTTAGATTTCAGGAGACGGTTCATGGATGTTCGCTCGTTGCAGCGGCCGCTGAAAGAGGGGTACCGGCAGGATCCGGCGAGTTCGCGAATCACGCTGACCGCGCGCGGCAGCCAGGCGGACGTGCCTATCGCCTGCTCGGTCGACCTGGGGCGGGCCATCTACAATGCGCAGGCGCACCAGGGCGTTGGTGGAGCAGGCACCGGAGCCTGTTCGGGAGACTTGCTGTTGGGGGCGCTTGCCGCCTGCGCGCAGATCACTTGCCAGATGGTCGCTGCGGCGATGGGAATTCCTGTCGAGGGCATTGACGTGACGGTCGAGGGCGATCTGGACCTGCAAGGGACGCTGGGGATATCGAAGGATGTGCCAGTCGGATTTCAGAGCATCCGAATCGCTTTCGACATTCGCGCGCCGCAAGCGACGGAGGAACAGCTAAGCGCGCTACAGGCGAAGACGGAACAGTATTGCGTGGTGATGCAGACGTTGCAGAGTCCACCGAAGATTGAGCAGAGGTGGACGCGGGATTCGGCGGTGCCGAAGTAAATTTTGGTTGTTGAGTCAAGGTTCGCCTGGTGTCTTTGGCGCTTACGCTCGCTGGACCCATGCGTCTAACAACCAGCCATCCGTAGTGGCTCAATTTCACAATTATTTCAGCCCGATGTCATTCTGAGCGCGGCGACGGCCGGGCCATGAACCTTATGCCGGGCGATGCTATTGGTGACGTGGATAGGAGTGCCGGCGCTGCCGGCAGTGCGGGGGCTCCTCGCGTCTGTACAACCGATGTCTGGGTTTCGTAAGGTCCCTCCGGAGCGCTGGGCGCGCTCCTGCGGGATGACATCGGTAAGAGGATCCGTAAGTGCGCAATCGGTTGGTGAAGTCGTAAGGGCGCAAGCGGCCCGCGTCAGACAAGATTCGTCACAGAGAGCTTCGAAGCCTACAGGCTACTCCCATGAAACTAGATATTTTTCTGCAGGATCTGAAGTACACTCTCCGGACGCTGAGCCGCGATGCTGGCTTCACTTTAGTCGCCGTCTTCATTCTGGCTCTTGCCATCGGAGCCAACATCGGAGTTTTCAGCGTAGTCAACACGCTCCTGCTGCGGCCTTTGCCGTTTCCTGATTCGCATGAGCTGGTGTGGATTGCCCCGCCGCCGACTAGCTGCGGACTTTCTTGCGCCACTTACTCGGCGGACGCGTACGAAGAATTCCGCGAGCAGAGCCGCGCCTATCAGGACGTGACCGGATACATGGCCTTCACCACTCCTGACAATCTTCGCCTTACTGGACGCGGCGAGCCGCAGTCGGCCACGGGCATCGAGGTGATCGGAAACTTCTTTCAGGTTCTTGGCGTGCAACCCGCCATGGGCCGGCTTTACACTGCGGACGAGTCACGCGGCGGACCGCATGCAGTGGCTCTGCTGACCAATGCCTACTGGCGGCGTCAGTTCAACGCCGATCCAGCGATCGTGGGCAAGGCCATCGAACTGAACGGCATGCCCACCACAATTGTGGGCGTTCTACCGGACAGCTTCGACTTTGGCGCGGTGTTTTCTCCGGGCGCGAAAGTGGATCTATTCACGCCGCTCGATTTGAATCTGGAGCGTAATTGGGGAAACATCGTCACATTCCTCGGTCGACTGAAGCCGGGGGTGACGGTGGCGCAGGCGCTCGACGATGCCAACCGCGTCGCGCCGAACCTTTACCAAAGAGTGACGGTCCCGCAAACCCTCGGCCAATATAAAGGCGATCTAATTCCAGTGCCGCTGAAGGATTACGTTACGGGCAAGCTTCGCCGTTCCCTGATTGCCTTGTGGTGCGCGGTGGGCGTGATTCTGCTGATCGCGGGCGTGAACCTCTCGAACCTGCTTCTGGCTCGCGCTGTGGCACGCGGCAAGGAGTTTG
Organism: uncultured Acidobacteriaceae bacterium; assembly: GCA_963846245.1. Taxonomy (GTDB): domain Bacteria; phylum Acidobacteriota; class Terriglobia; order Terriglobales; family Acidobacteriaceae; genus Sulfotelmatobacter. The sequence goes on from CAWJVI010000005.1 coordinate 20,838, forward strand.
CGGTGCGAGGCGCGCTCGGGGCAACTCGCGGCCGGATCGTACGGCAGTTGCTGATGGAAAGCCTCGTGCTCTCTAGCGGCGGGAGCGGCGCTCGGACTGGGGCTGGCTCTCGCGCTGATCGCGTGGCTGGTGCATCAGGGATCTGTGGCTCTGCCACTTCTCAGCAGTTTGCGGATCGACGGGCAGGCACTGGGCTGGACGGTTCTCGTCGCGGTCTTCACGGCAACGATCTTTGGCTTGCTTCCAGGACTCAGGATCGCTAGCGGCAATCTGCAGGAGATGCTCAAGGACTCCGGTGCGGGAGCAGGACTAGGACGCAAACACGAGCGGGTCCGCGCCGCGCTGGTAATCTTCGAAGTCGCGCTGGCGTGCGTGCTGCTGGTGAGCGCCGGACTGCTGCTGCGCAGTTTTGTGAAGGTGCTCGACGTGGACCTCGGATTTCAGCCCGACCGCGCCGCCTCTATCAAGGTGGAGTATGACGATAGCGCGCCAACCGGCGAAGCCAGCCAGATCAAACGGGGCGAGATCTTCCAGCAGATCCTCGCCCGCATCAGCGCGGTCCCTGGGGTCGAGGCCGCGGGCATGTCCGATTATCTTCCGCTGGGACCGAACCGCGAATGGGATACGCCCGAGCCGCAGGGAAAGACGTTTGCTCCGGGCGAACTGCCTGACCCGCTGGTCTACGTGATCACGCCGGGATTCATTCACGCCATGGGGATCCGCATGCACGGCCGCGACTTCACCTGGGCCGACGGGCCGCGTAGTGAAAAAGTTGTGCTCATTAACGCTTCTGCCGCGCGCGTCTACTGGCCGGGAGAGGATGCTGTCGGCAAGATCCTGATGCGGGGCACGGAGGAAGACCACGTGGTGGGCGTGGTGGACGATGTCCACGAAGAAACCGTGGAAGGCGGGACTGGTTCGCAGATTTACTATCCGGCAACGCAGCAAGGACCGTCGAGCGCGCAACTGGTTGTCCGCACCAGCCTGCCGCCCGCGACTCTCGCCGCCAGCGTCCTGCACGCGCTTCGCGAGCTGAACCCGAAACAGCCGGCGGCCGAGTTCCAGCCGATCCGGACCATCGTCGACCGCGCCGTCTCCCCGCGCCGCTTCTTCATGCTGCTGGTAGCGGCATTCGCTGGTCTCGGCCTACTGCTGGCCGCCCTCGGCATCTACGGCGTCATTTCCTATTCGGTGATGCAGCGCACCCAGGAGATCGGCATCCGCATGGCCCTGGGCGCAACCACGGGGGAAGTGCAACTCCGCGTCATCGGAAGAACTCTTCGCCTCACGCTGATTGGAATTGCAGCCGGAAGCATTGCATCGCTGGTGGTCGCGAGGGCGATTGCCGCGCTACTTTTCGGCACAACTTCCACAGACCCGGTTACGTTCGCAGTTGTGATTCTTGCGCTCGCGATGGTGGCGCTCTTCGCTGGCTATCTTCCAGCTCGGAGAGCCTCGCGCATCGACCCGATGGTTGCGCTGCGTAACAATTGACAGCAGGGGCCAGGGATCAGGGGTTAGGGGTTAGACAGGCAAACCCTCGCCGATTCTCGATTTCGTCATCCATTCACTCGCAGGGCGCATCTAACCACGACTTGCGGAGGGTCCCTGTCTATACCCATTGAAGATTACGCGATGATCGGCGACTGCCATACGGCTGCCCTGGTCTCGAAACAGGGTTCGATCGATTGGCTCTGTCTTCCGCACTTTGATTCGGGGGCGTGTTTTGCAGCGCTGCTCGGAACTGGTGAACATGGGTATTGGTCGATCTCACCGGCAGAGCCGGTCCGCAGCATTCGCCGCCAGCTATCGGGACGGAACTCTGATTCTGGAGACTGAGTTTGAAACTGAAAGCGGGTCGGTAAAGCTCGTCGACTGCATGATGTCGCGCCAGGACATGCCTGAGGTGCTGCGCGTCGTGGCCGGCACCCGAGGCCAGGTCAAGATGAAGTTGGAGTTGGTGATTCGCTTCGATTACGGGTCCGTGGTGCCGTGGGTTCGGCGGATTGAAAAGGGGCTTTCCGCGATTGCCGGTCCAGACATGCTCCGGGTGCGGGCGGATGTGCCGCTTCACAGCGAAAACATGAAGACCGAGGCGGAGTTCACCGTTTCGGAAGGACAAAAAGTTGGGTTTGATCTGACGTGGTATCCGTCGCATCAGCAGGAACCTGTGGTGGTGAACATTGACGAGGCGATTCAGAACACGGAGAAATGGTGGCGAGAGTGGTCGGATCGCTGTGCTTATCAAGGGGAATGGCGGGACGCAGTGCTGCGCTCGTTGATCACGCTGAAAGCCCTGACGTTTCTGCCCACGGGCGGGATCGTAGCAGCGCCGACAACTTCGTTGCCTGAACTGTTGGGGGGCGTGCGGAATTGGGATTACCGGTTTTGCTGGGTGCGCGATGCTACTTTGACTCTGCAGGCTTTGCTGAGGGCCGGATATTTAGACGAGGCGCGAGAGTGGCGGGAATGGCTTTTGCGCGCCGTCGCGGGCAGTCCTTCCGAACTTAACATTCTTTATGGCCTTCACGGCGAACGCAGACTCACGGAACTGGAACTGCCGTGGCTGCCGGGATATGAAAAATCTGTCCCTGTCCGCACCGGAAATGCCGCTTACAAACAATTTCAACTGGATATCTTTGGAGAAGTGGCCAACACACTTTTCCAGGCGCGCGAAGCCGGGCTGGGAGCGCCACAGCATTCGCGTCACGACATCGCCCTGGCGATGCTGGAATTCCTGGAGACGGCCTGGGAGCAGCCCGATGATGGCATTTGGGAGGTGCGCGGTCCACGGCGGCATTTCGTCCACTCCAAGATGATGGCATGGGTCGCGGTCGATCGCCTGACGAAAATGGCGGAAATGGGCCGGTTCACCGTAGACATCCCGCGATGGAAAAAACTTCGGGAGGCTATTCACGAGCAGGTTTGCCGGCAGGGTTTCGACGCGGATATGAATTCTTTTGTGCAGTATTACGGAGGCAAACACCTCGACGCCAGTCTCCTGATGATGCCGCTGGTTGGTTTTCTTCCGGCGGACGATGCACGAATCATCGGCACGGTGAAGGCCATTGAAACCCACCTCGTGGAGAATGGCTTTGTCGGACGTTACACGCAGGATCCCGCGGTAGACGGTATGCCCCATGGAGAAGCAACGTTTCTGCCCTGCTCATTCTGGCTGGCGGACAATTATGAGTTACAGGGGCGGCATGCAGAAGCAGTGGAGCTGTTCGAACGGCTGTTGCAGTTCGGAACGATGTCGGTCTTCTATCCGAAGAATATGATCCGATCGCAAAACGCCAGTTAGGGAATTTCCCTCAGGCGTTTTCTCACGTTGGTTTGGTAAACACAGCTTTCAATCTGACGGGGCGATCGAAGCAGCCTGCTGAGCGCGAGTAAGGCAGTCGATGTCGTTGACTCCGCCGCGCTGAGTCTGCCGTGCTGAGTCTGCCCGGTGAGCCGCGGGCGGAACATTTCCTTCTTTCGTTCCGTACGTTCATGATGCGGGGATGTAACGCTGAAAGGCTCAGCATGAAGAGAATCGCCACACTATTCTTCCTATTGATTTCCGTCGCAGCCTTTGCCGGTTCCGATTCAAAACCACAGCCGGACCGCATTTGGATCACCGACGCGATCATAGTTTCGCCCGAGAATCTCGATCACATAGAAAAAGGCAGCGTGCTGATTGAGGATGGGCGCATTGTCCGCGTGGATCGGACGCAAAAGGCGAAGAGACCCGACGGCGCGATTGTAGTCTCGGGCAATGGACAATATCTGATTCCCGGGCTGATGGACTCGCACGTGCACCTGTCTTCTATTCCGGGAATTGGAATGATGCCCGACCAGGTGAACCTCGATGAGCCGCTGGCCAAGTCCTATTTCAAGCACGAGGCGCTGGTCGACGCCTATCTCAAACAGCTGCCACGTTCCTACTTGTACTACGGTTACACAACGCTGGTAGACCTGGTAGCGCCTTTCCCTCAGGAATTAAACGACTTCCGCCACGAGCCCCTACACCCGGATTTGTATGACTGCGACCCGTCGATGCCTTTCGCGAACGGGTACCCGATGTCGTACGCTCCGCCAGAGGCGCGATTCAAACTATTTCCGAATTTCATTTACGACCCCGCGCAGGCAGCAAGTATTCCGCCGGAGTACAAGGCTGAAGATCACACGCCCGCAGCCGACGTCGCGCGAGTGAAGAACGCGGGCGGAATCTGTGTGAAGACTTTCTTCGAGCGCGGCTTCGGCCTGGCCAGAAACTTGCCGGTCATGGGGCCGGACGTTTTGTCCGAGATCCGAAGGGCGGCAACTGCGAACGGTCTGGTCCTGATGATTCATGCCAATAGTTTCGAAGCGCAGAGGTTCGCGGTGAACGGCAACGTCGATGTAATTGCGCACGGGCTGTGGAATTGGGGAGATCTCGATAAGGGACCCGAACTCCCGGACGAGATCAAGCACCTGCTGGATGAGATCGTGGAAAAGCGAATCGGATATCAGGCCACGATTCAGGTTCTGTATGGATTGGAGGCGTACTTTGATCCGGAATATCTGAAGAATCCGGGCGTCGTGAAAGTTACTCCGAGAGCGCTGGTCGAGTGGTTTGAGTCTCCGGAAGGCAAATGGTTCGGCAAAGAACTGAACGACGATGGCACGCCGGATGCCGTTGTTACGAAGCATTTCGAGCAGGGGCCGCTGCGGAGGGTGCGCCAGGTCGTCGCGTATTTGGCAAGCAAAGATGCGAATTTTGTGTTTGGAACCGATACGCCCTCGGCGCCGACCTACGGAAATCTCCCCGGCTTAAACGGGTTTCTGGAGATGAAACAGCTGCAGAGGGCGGGAATGTCTCTGAAACAGATTTTCCGTGCGGCTACGATCAGCAATGCGCGGGAGTTCAAGCTGGAATCGCAGATCGGGACCATCGAGCCGGGCAAGGTTGCCAATCTTGTGCTCATGACGAAGAATCCCTTGGAAACCATCGATGCGTATGACAGCATCACCACAGTTTTCGTGCACGGAAAACCAATTTCGCGCAAAGATCTGGCAGCCGACAGCAAAAAGTAAGTTGTTTGCATCCGTGGCGCGTTCCCCGCCCGTCGGCGTCCCTCGCTTTAGGGCATATTTACAAACTGAGCAATTTTGAACAGACACAAGTAAGTGACGGTTATAAGTCGTGGTTTACGTTGATGTGAAGGAATCGATGTGGCCCTCCCCCGTCGTTCTTTTGATTCCTCTGGTGGCCAAGCCAACGGGAGTTGCAGCGCAATTTTCTTTCCTGGAAGGATGTCGCGCATGATGAACAAGGCACCCTCTCCCGTTCCTGCCCCCGATCCTGATCAGTCCCCTAACGAACTAAGAAGCCCTGAACGTCCTCACCGTCAGACCGAAGGCCACGTTCCAGTGGCCGCCAGATTGTGTGTGGCCATTCCTAGACCAGGACCGGGATGGCGAGGCTTAGCCGCTGATGAAATCGGCGCCATGGAAACGGCCTCGCCCCGAACACGAGCGTGAGCAATTTTGAGCAGCATCTCAAACTGAAAACATTGACACTAAGTGTTGTGAGTTGGCGTATGCGCTCGCAAAGTCCCGTGAAACTCCAAAACCAAACCGTGCTTTGCATCGACGATGACGAAGACTTGCTGGACTGTGAAAAAGATCTGCTCGAAAGTTTTGGATATTCCGTTCTAATCGCACCCAGCGGCGGCAAGGGACTGGAATTGGCTGCCAGCCATTCGGTGGACGTTGTAGTCGTCGACTATTTCATGCCGGAGATGAATGGGCAGGACGTCGCCATTGAAATGAGGCGCCTCAGACCGCAAGCGCCAATCATCATGCTATCGGGCGCAGCGAATATCCCTGAGCGGGCTTTGCAGTCGGTAGACGCTTTTGTAGCCAAAGATCACCTGGCTAGCCAGTTGTTGACGGCGATTGCGCAATTGCAGGAATGCCATGAGGTCCCACTTCCCGAATAGTCATCAAGAGTCCTGTAACGGGTTCTGGTAGTGGGTCAATTTCTACAATTACTTCAGGCCGTTGTCATTCTGAGGGTGGCGACAGGCGCACGCCGTCGATGTCGTGGATGGGAAGGCCTCCGCTTCCTGCAGTCTGACGCTCCTCGCATCCGTACAACCGATGTCTGGGCTTCGTAAGGTCCCTCGGAGCGCTGAGCGCGCTCCTTCGGGATGAGATCAGTCAGTGAGTTCCGCGAGTGCAGCCTAAATCGAGCCAGTACCCGGTTCTGTTTCGCTGGACACCGGATGTCCGCAGGAAGAGAATAATTAGGCATGGTGACGCGTGGGTTCCAGAGGCGGACGGAAGGTCGATGCGCACGGAGACATGAGCGTACGGTGGCTATCCTCGCATGTCATGCGTTGCGCGTTTGATCCGGGTCGCTTCTACCAGCGGTAGGGATATTTTTTTGCTTTAGTCTCGCGCTTTCGGCGCAAACGGCTGGCTCGGATAATTCGTGGACCGCCACGAGCGACTCGCAAAGCGACAACGCAAATCCCACGCGAACTATCGAAAGCCACACTCAGGGCGGCAATCGCACGATGGATAAGCAATCGATCCAGCGCCGCGATTCGGATGGACAGTTCGAAGCTTACCAGGACATCGAAAAAGAAACGGTGCAAGTGGACGCTGCCACCGTACGAACTACCACGCGCTCGTTCGGTCGAAATGCCGATGGCGTGAAAACCCTGGTGCAGGTGACCGAAGAAGAAAGACACGCTCTGCCCGGAGGTGACTCGAACGTGGTTCGCACCACGTCGAATCCCGATGCCGACGGCAAGCTTCAAGTGGTTCAGCGCCAGATCGAGGAGACGAAAAAGATCGACAAGGACGTGGAGGAAACGAAAACGACGGTGATGCTCTCAGGCATCGAGGGCAGCCTCGCTCCGGTCATGAAAACGCAGGAGCGCCGCAAGCGAGATGCGAACGACACGGTTGAATCTCATAAGACCACGCTGCTTCCCGATGGCGACGGAAAGTGGCAGGTGGCCGAAATACGGGACACTACTACGAAGAAAGAAGGCAGTGACCGCAGCATCGAGGAGCGAGTCTCCCGGCCCGACTCTGAAGGAAGGCTCGGCGAAATCTCTCGTACTGTCAGCAAGGAATCGGGGACGCGCATCCGCAAAGCGCGACACGAAGGAAACGTATTCCGTCGATGTGCCGGGATCGGCCGAGGACGGCGGCCTGCATCTGGTCGAGCGGGTAACCACCGCGCAGCGCACCAGCCCCACTGGTCAGCAAACTACTGAAAAGCAAGTGGCGCAACCTGACCCTGGCGATCTGGAGTCTGGTCCGCGGGTGATGACAGTCACGACCGACACGGTGCGGCCGGGCCCTTCCGGAGCGCAGGCGACTACAACCATTCAAATGCGCGATGCGAATGGCAGTTTTGGAGTAGTGTCGGTCGACACGACAAAGTCCGACAATCTTCACGCCGTTCAGGTCGAGATTGCACCCTCTGAAAAGCAGAAATAAGCTGGCTCGACGTATGGTGTCGCAAGAACCCCGGCCACCGCGAACCTGCTGCAGTGTGTATCTAGACCAGGTAATACAGGCGCCGATACCTGGCACCCCGGTCGTTGGTCGATTTCACAGTTATTTCAGCCCGATGTCGTTCTGAGCGCGGCGACAGTCGGATGAGGGGCCTTACGCTGGCCGGCGCTGTTGATGGCGTGGATGGGAATGCCCGCACTTCCTGCGAGTGCCGGTACTCCTCGCATCCGCACAACCGATGTCTGGGCTTCGTAAGGTCCCTTCGGAGCGCTGGGCGCGCTCCTGCAGGATGACATCGGTCGGTGAATCCGTAAGTGCGCAAGCTCAAATCGAGCCCTAGCTAATACGGCAGAACATAGGTATTCGTCAGGACGACCGGATAGAGGAAGTTCGTTGGTCAAGTCAGCCGCAATGCCGTCCTCCTGGAGCGTCCCGCCGCCTGCTGAGCGCGGAGGAATTGTCCATGGATCCGATGGCGATGTGATTGCTTGAGATCGCCTCCATTCCTGCGAAAAAGCCCGTCGTGAACACATAGTCTTCACCGCCAGTGGTGGTGAACGGGGTACCGCCAGATTGCTGACATTCACCGAACAGGCTGTGCCGCCTCCACATCCGCCATCTGGTGTCCGTGATGCCGGTCACCTGCCATACGTTATCGATGAGCCGAGGCCGAGATCACGGCAAGCTCCGTAAGCGGAATTTGCAATCGGAGCTGGAGCGCTCCCGCCATTGAGCGGTATCGACACGGCGGAATAGGCGAAGGTGGGGGCCGAAATCGACCCTGTCGCTTTCCGAACGGTCGCGAACAGGACGTTGCCGGAGAGGCCGCTGCCGCTGGGCGCAGCCAGGAACACATCGGTGAGCAAGTCCGCCGGCGGGGTAGGTTGGCGAGCGTGGTCGGGGTGGTCGTGGTTTCTCCAACCGGCAAAGTGTAAAGCGTTGCCGTGGCCTTGGTTGGGTCCTCGGGGCCGCCGGTGAGCGGCTCAGAAGCGAATTCGAAAGCGACAACCGAGTCATTGCTGCCGATCAGCTGATAGCTTGCGACTCCAGACGACCCTCTAGGACAAAGGGCGGCGAAGTATAGAGGAGCTTGGGAGTTCCGCCTGTGAGCGCAACCTGATTGAACGTGGCGGTGGTGGTGCTGGCGCCACTGGTGAGGACTATATAGTACAGGTTGGTGTCGTCCTGTACGGCGGTGCTGACAGTCCCGGTCATCAGGTTCTGGATTAGAGTGGCGGCCAGCGTGGAACCGTCGATGCGGTACAGGTCATTCACCCCGCCGGTCGTGGTCGCCGAGTAAAAAACTCCGGAAGTGCTTAAGGTGGCCTCGTCCAAGACGCCCGAAACATAGCTGCCGTCCTGCAGGCCCGTGATCTTCTTGCGTCGGAGACGTGAAGGTGTCGTCGGCATAGAGGTCAAGGGAGCTCGTGGTTGAATTGAACACCAGCAGCCCAGACAAATTGCCGTTCTGGTACACCGTATTCATGGTGGTTGTGTTGATGTTCACCACGACCGGGGCCGTCGTTGAGGAATCCTGGTAATGGACGACCTCGTAGGTGCCTCCAGCCGCATCGCACTGCGTTACTGTCCCAACCTCGATGACCACAAACAGCGAAGTCGGCTGCAGTGATGTCGGTCTCCGCCGAGGAACTGCCTGGGCAAATTTCTTGGCCGGAAGGCACCGCCAGGTTGCTGATCTGGGTCGGTGTGGGGACGCTTGAGGTGCCCGCCAGAGTCAGGCCAAATATCTTGGTGATTCCGGTCGAGGCAGTGTCGGCATACATCAGGACCTGAGGTGAGTAGGTTAGCACTCCGCCGTTGACAGAGATCTCGGTTCCGATCGCGAGAGGAGTGGCGGCGTCTGTGGTGATAAAAGTTGGAGCGGGCGAAGAGGCGAGTTTGTCCGAGGGGATCAGGAACAGACCGGTACTTCCCGCCGGGGTTGCGTCTGGAGCCGGCGAGGCAGTATACGGGATCCAGTACGCGCCACCGCCGCCGGTACCGGAAGAGCAGGCGACTGCGACGTTGGTCACATTTGCCGAGCCCACTGTGCCCGAACCGTTGGTTACCGTGCAGGTCTCGCCGGTAGGCTGCGTGCCAACGGTGACGTTGTAGGTAGCGCCGCTGGCCAGCTTGGTCGTAAAGGTGAACGAGCCGTTGGCCGTTACCTTAAGCGAATTGGCGCCGTTATCGAGCAGCGTCACCGAGGTGCTGGCGTTCAGTCCCGAGACCGTGCCGCCAATGCTGAAGGTTGCGGAGGCTGCGCATGCGACTGCGACGTTGGTCACATTTGCCGAGCCCACTGTGCCCGAACCGTTGGTTACCGTGCAGGTCTCGCCGGTGGGTTCGGTCCCGACGGTGACGTTGTAGGTCGCGCCACTGGCCAGCTTGGTGGTGAAGGTGAATGCGCCGTTGGCCGTTACCTTGAGCGAATTGCTGCCGTTATCGAGCAGCGTCACCGAGGTGCTGGTGTTCAATCCCGATACTGTGCCGCCGATGCTGAAGGTTGCGGATGCTGCGCATGCGACTGCGACGTTCGTCACATTTGCCGAGCCCACGGTACCCGAACCGTTCGTTACCGTGCAGGTCTCGCCGGTGGGTTGGTGCCGACGGTGACGTTGTAGGTCGCTCCGCTGGCCAGCTTGGTGGTGAAGGTGAATGAACCGTTGGCCGATACCGGAAGAGAATTGCCACCGTTATCGAGCAAGGTCACCGTGCCACTGGTCAACCCCGAGACCGTGCCGCCGATGCTGAAGGTTGCGGATGCGGCGCATGCGACGGCCACATTCGTCACATTGGCCGAGCCTACTGTGCCCGAACCGTTAGTGACAGTGCAGGTTTCGCCGGTAGGCTGCGTTCCGACAGTGACGCTGTAGGTTGCGCCGCTGGCCAATGCTGTTGTGAAGGTAAAGCCGCCGTTGGCCGTCACTTTCAGCGAATTGGTGCCGTTATCGAGCAGCGTCACCGAGGTGCTGGCGTTCAGCCCCGAGACCGTGCCACCGATGGTATACGTGTTGGCTGTGCATGCGACTTTGACCGTGGTCACGTTGGCGGTGCCCACGGTGCCCGAACCGGCCGTCACTGTGCAGGTCTCACCGGTGGGCTGGGTGCCGACTGTGACGCTGTAGGTTGCGCCGCTGGCCAATGCAGTTGTGAAGGTGAACACGCCGTTGGCAGTTACTTTGAGCGAATTGGCGCCGTTATCCAGCAACGTCACCGAAGCGCCGCTGCTCAACCCCGAGACCGTGCCTCCGAAGGTGTAGGTCGTCGCTTTGCAGGCGACTTTGACCGTGGTCACTTTTTTGGTGACTGTGCCCGAACCGCCCGTTACCGTGCAGGTCTCACCCGTGGGCTGCGTTCCGACAGTGACATCGTAGGCGGCGCCATAGTCCAATGCGGTTGTGAAGGTGAACGTGCCGTTGGCCGTCACTTTGAGCGCATTGGCGCCGTTATTAAGCAATGTTACCGAAGCGCCACTGGTCAACCCCGAGACTGTGCCTCCGATGGTGATAGGTCAGGAGTTTGCAAGTGACAACGACCGTGGTGATATTGGCTGCGACGACTTTACCCGTGCCCTTCGTGACCATGCAGGTCTCGCCCGTCGGCTGGACGCTGATGGTGACCTTATAAGCGGCGCCGCTGGCCACAGGTGTCGTAAAGGTGAATGTGCCGTTGGCGGTTAGCTTGAGCGTATTGCCACCATTGTCGAGCAGGGTTACAGCATCGCTGGTCCCCAGGCCGGATAGCTTACCGCCGATGGTGTAGCTCATGGGCGTGCAGGCGACTGCGACGTTGGTCACATTCGGATGTGCCTAACCGTGCCGGAACCGTTGGATACGGTGCACGTCTCGCCTGCAGCTTGCGTGCCGACGGTGACTTTGTAGGTTGCGCCGCTGGCCAGTGCTGTTTTGAAGGTAAATGCGCCATTCTTCGTTACTTTCAGCGTACTGCCGCCATTATCGAGCAAGCGTGACAGAACGACCAGTGAGCAGACCGGAGGCTGTGCCGCCGATGGTGTAGGTGGTAGGCTTTGCACGCGACTTTGACCGTGGTCACGTTGGCGGTTCCTACGGTACCCGAACCCGCCGTTACCGTGCAGGTCTCTCCAGTAGGTTCGGTGCCGACGGTCACGCTGTAAGCCGTACCGCCGGCCAATGCCGTGGTAAAGGTGAATTTGCCATTGGCCGTCACCTTGAGCGAATCGCTACCGTTGTCGAGTAGGGTCACCGAATTGCCGGTGGTCAACCCCGAGACCGTGCCGCCGATGGTAAAGTCGCTGGAGTGTGCGTAGCTCGCCGATACAAGAGCAACAAGACACGCTGATAAGGCTGTGAATACCTTCGAGAGACCGATGCGCATACTGAACCTCTGGCTGACGTCACGGGCCTCCCACACGAGACCTAGCCGAGGAACTCAGGCCGCGGCACATGGCGTTTGAATTAGAGAACGTCTTTCTTCACAACCTTTAGGGGGGAACCAAGAATTATGTCTGCATTAAAGTCTGATGCGTGAACTTTGCGGCACTCAGTCGGGGGGTGGGATCTATCGTGCCAAATCCCACGGAAGTCTACAGCTGTTCCCAACCAAGCGTCAAGTGAAGAGATGACGATTTGTGGGACGAGTGAGAACGCAGGCCGGTCTACTGCTAACCGACCGGGAATTGGGTATCTGTGGCTCGAGATCCACGTGATATCGGCGATGGCGGACGGTTGAGTTTGACAGCGCATTCGCGGACGGTCAATTATTGACCGGGAAGCGGACCTACAACATGCCGAGAAGAGAGATCCATAGCCCAGAGCGCTCCTTCGACGAGCCGGGTAACTTGCAAGCGGTCAGTTATGATCGATAGCGTGTTGCGGCCCGAATCGACTGGCGATTTGCTGACGGCGCGGTTCCGGGAAATGTTCGGCACCGACATGCGGATATTTCGCGCTCCGGGGCGCGTCAATCTTATTGGCGAGCACACGGACTACAACGACGGTTTCGTGATGCCGGCGGCGATTGGGTTTTACACCTGGGTTGCGGCGGCGAAGCGTGAAGATCGGATTCTGGAAGCGTACTCCGACCGTTTCGACGAAAGGATCACACTTTCTCTCGATGAGCTGGAGGGTCCTCCGCGAAGGCATTGGAGTGACTTCATCCGCGGGGTCGCGGCTACATTGCAGGGCGCGGGACATAAACTCTCCGGAACCAATCTTGTGATTCACGCGGAGGTTCCGCTGGGCGCCGGGCTTAGCTCCTCGGCGTCTCTGGAAGTGGCGACTGCGTTGGCTCTTACCGTGCCTTCGGGGATCGCTGTGCCTCGCCTGGAGTTGGCGAAACTCTGTCAGGCGGCGGAACACGAATATGTGGGCACGCGCTGCGGAATTATGGATCAGTTTATTACGAGCTTCGGAGTTTCCGGAAGCGCGCTGATGCTCGACTGCCGTTCGCTTGAGTATGAGTTAATCCGGGTCCCGCCGGATGTTCGGCTGGTGGTATGCAACAGCATGGTTCGGCACGAACACGCTTCGGGAGAGTACAACCTGCGCCGCGCGGATTGCGAGGCTGGAGTCAAACTGCTGGCGCAGCATCTTCCGGGAATTCGCGCCTTGCGCGATGTTGGGATTGCGGACCTCGAGAAATATAAACATGCGCTGCCGGAGACGATTTATCGCCGTTGCCGACACGTGGTCAGCGAGAACCAAAGAGTGCTGGACGCGGCGAAGGCGCTGCAGTCCGGCGATGCAGATGGGTTTGGCTGTTTGATGTACGCGTCTCACGCGAGCTTGCGGGATGAGTACGAGGTGAGTTGCAAGGAACTGGATTTACTGGTTGAGCTAGCTTCTTCGAGTCCGGGCATCTACGGCGCGCGCATGACGGGCGGAGGGTTTGGCGGATGCACGGTGAACCTGGTGCGGGGAGAGTGCGCGGCTGCGTTTGAGGCGCAGATGGCCCGGACCTACCAGCTAGCAACGGGGATTGCGCCGGATATTTATGTTTGTGAACCCGCGCAAGGCGCAGAGGCGTGGCCTACGGAGAGGAGCTAGCGAAGTTGAAATTCTTGCGTGCCGAAGGCAGCGTGCGCGAATTGCGTTCTGCGCTGCGGGTGATCGGCAGTGGAAGCGGGCTGGCGCTGCTTCTGGGTGGGCTGATGAGCTTGCTGATGCCCTCGGCGCGGGCGCAGAACTCTACTTCGCAGAAGGAGGCGCAGGTCGAGGGCATGGTCCGCGATTCGGCGGGAAAGCCGGTTGCCGGGGTTTCTGTGTTGCTTCTGGGAGAAGATCAGTCCAAAACTGCCGAGACCAAAACGGATGCGGGCGGAGCCTTTTTATTTCTGGCGGTTCGCGCAGGAAGATATACGGTGAAGGTCGAGAAATCAGGGTCACGCGACGGGACCGAGAGTTCCATAAGTCTGGTTCCGGCGGAAAAGAAACGTTGCGATCTCGTGTTGCGAGGGGCGCGGAGAATCTTCTGCGCTCTCTTCTGCTTATACTCCGAACGCATCGTCGGCTCCTTCCTCATCCACGGCTTCAACCACATCATCTGCAATCGAGCTTGATGACAGGCCTAACTTCGTTGTGGCCGGCATTACAGATTCGACTGGCTCAGGCGGTCATGGATCAGAAACTCGGATGCGAAGTGGTGAAGTGCTTGCCAAAGAGACTTTGAACCTAGGGTCCGACGGATCTAAGGGAGTGGCGACCGCCGCGGGGGAATCGGCCGGTCACGAAGCGAATGCGTCAGAGAGTGCGCTGCGCGCGGCTTTGCGACAGAATCCACGGAGCTTTGAAGCCAATCATGGACTGGGCGAGTTTTATTTCCAATCGGAAAAGTGTCGCGAAGCCATTCCTCTGCTGCAGGCGGCTTATCAGGTCAATCCCGGAGATCATGCAAACGCGTTGGAGCTGGCGCTGGCTTTCAAGGCCTGCGGAGAATTTGCGCAGGCTCGCGAGCAGGTGAACCACATGCTCGCGAGCAAAAAGGAACTGGACAAGCCGGGCGAAGCGGATTTACGCCGCGCGCTGGGGGAAGTTGACGAGAAGCTGGAAGATCCGCTGGACGCTGTGCGCGAATATGAGCGCGCGGCTGGACTGGATGCGAGTGAGCAAAATTATTTTGCGTGGGGAGCGGAACTGCTCCTGCACAGGGCGGTCGCTCCGGCGCTGCAGGTATTTGGGCGGGGCGTTCGGCTGCATCCGGATTCGGCGCGCATGCTGGCTGGACTGGGTGCGGCTCTTTATACGAGCGGGTCTGTGGAGGAAGCGGCTCAGCGTTTGTGCGCGGCTTCCGATCTTTCTACTTCAGACTCTCCTTCCGACTCTGCTCCTTATCTTTTTCTCGGCGAGATGCAGGAGGCCACTTCCACGCCGTTGCCGTGCGTTGAGCCGAAGCTGGAGCGTTTTGCCCGGGATCAACCTGAAAATGCTTTCGCGAACTACTACTATGCGCTGGCGCTGTGGAAACGCGAGCGGGGATCGGAGAATCCCGACGCGCTACGGAAGGTTGAGGCGTTGCTGCTGAAGTCATCGGCGATCGATCCGAAACTCGATCTGGCTTATGTGCAACTGGGCAATTTGTATTTTGCGCGTGGATCTCTTCAGGAAGCACTCAGCGCTTACCAGAAGGCGGTGGCGACAAGCCCGGCTGGCGGCGAGGCTCATTACCGGCTTGGCTTGACCTACAAGCGGATCGGTGAGGAAGCGAAGGCGCAGCGTGAATTCGAGGAGTACAAACAGATCGACAAGTCGGAAGCGGCTGCGATCGAGCGACAGCGGCGGGAACTGCGGCAATTTATCTTTGTCTTGAAAGCGCAGCCGATTTCTCACGCGATTTCGGATCCGCCATCGGGGTCTGTTTCGAAATAGTGCGCTGACGGTACCAGTTGTCGAGAGGAAACCGAGTCGAGCTTCAATCGACCGCACAGCCGAGGGCGGCTGTCCTCACATGAGTATTTTACAGAGCGAGATTCCGCTCGCTGCGAAGATGATTTGAATTGCTACCGCAAGCGCGAGTAAGATTCTTTTCCCGTACGGAAAACTCCTTCGTTGTGAAAGGTGACTTCGATGAAGACACTCGCTCGGTTGCTGCTATCTCTCCTGTTCGCCGCTGTCTTCATTGAAAATGGCGCTGCACAATCCAGCTACGACCTGCGCTCTCCGGACGGGCGAATTGAAATCAGAATCCGCACTGAAGGGCAGATTCGCTACGACGTTGTTCTGAAAGGCCGCGCGGTGATGGAGGATTGCACGCTGTCGCTCGACGTGGAGCATAAGAAGCTTGGCGTGCAGCCGAAGTTGGTGGACGCGAAGGAGCGGTCTTACGATCAGGTTGTGGAGCCGGTTGTGCGGCAGAAGTTCGCGAAGATTCGCGACCACTACAACGAACTGAAGCTGAACTTTGAAGGCGGATACGCAGTGGTGTTCCGCGCCTACAACGAAGGTGCGGCTTACCGTTTTGAAACTTCGCTGCCGCAGGCGCGGGTGAAAATCTACGGGGAAGAATCGGCGTTTAATTTTTCCGCGAACGATATTGTTTATTATCCGCAGGAAGATAGTTTTTTCTCGCACAACGAACGCAAATATCTTCCGCAGACAGTTGAGTGAGATTGCTCCGGCGTTTCTCGCGACGCTGCCGGCGGTGGTTGACGTGGGGGAAGGCGCGAAGGTGGCGATTGCGGAATCGGATTTGGAGTCTTATCCGGGGCTCTGGTTGCGGGGAACGGGCGGGAACGGGCTGGCGGCGACGTTTCCTCCTTACCCGCTGAAAGAAAATCTGACTGGGGATCGCGACTACAGAGTGGTTGAGAGCGCTGACTACATTGCGGTGACTGCGGGGACGCGCACGTTTCCGTGGCGCGTGATTGGAATCGCGGACCGCGATGGCGACTTGCTCACCAACCAAATTATTTATCTCCTGGAAAGACCTTCGAATGGTTGCGGACACGTCGTGGATCAAGCCAGGGAAAGTGGCGTGGGACTGGTGGAATGACAACAATGTTTACGGCGTGGACTTCAAGGCGGGAATCAACACGGCGACATACAAGTATTACATCGACTTTGCGGCGAAATACGGGATCCCTTACATCATTCTCGACGAAGGCTGGTACAAGCTGGGGAACGTGCTGGAGGTGGTTCCGGAAATCAACATGAACGAGTTGACTGCTTATGCGCGGCAGAAAAATGTTGGGATCATTTTGTGGGTGGTGTGGAAAACATTGGACGATCAACTGATTCCGGCGCTCGATCAGTTCGCGAAGTGGGGGGTGAAGGGAATCAAAGTTGATTTCATGCAGCGCAGCGATCAAATTCTGATCGATTACTACTATCGAGTGAGCCGGGAATGCGCGAAGCGAAAAATGCTGGTCGACTTTCACGGCGACCAGAAACCGGCGACAATGACGCGCACCTGGCCGAATTTGATCAGCACGGAAGGCGTGCGGGGGATGGAGTGGAGCAAGTGGAGCGCAGACTCGGAACCGAAGCACAATGTGACGCTGCCATTTACGCGAATGTTTCTCGGTCCGATGGATTACACGCCGGGCGCAATGCGGAACGCGACGCAGGACGACCTTCGCGGCGATTCATGATCAGCCGATGGCGCTGGGAACGCGCTGCCATCAACTGGCGATGTATGTGGTTTTCGAAAGCCCGCTGCAGATGTTGTCCGACAGCCCGTCAAATTATTTGCGGGAGCCGGAAGCTATGGAGTTTCTCGGTCCGGTTCCGACGGAGTGGGACGAAACGAAAGTGCTGGATGCGCGCATCGCCGATTACGTGGTGGTCGCAAGAAGAAATGGCAACGACTGGTACGTGGGAGCGATGACCGACTGGACGGCGCGCAATCTTGAAATTGATTTATCATTTTTGCCAGAAGGAAATTTCACGATGGAAGCTTACCAGGACGGCGTGAATGCGGATCGCAACGCGAGCGACTATAAGAAGACAACGATGCAGGTGAACCGAACGACCAAGGTGAAGCTTCCGCTGGCGAGCGGCGGGGGGTGGGCTGCGAGGATTCATCAGTAGAGCGGCGGTCGAAAAAATTAAGTCAGAGGGGTTTCGGCAGCGCGCGGGTTGCGCCGGTGGAGATTCCGCCGTCGACGAGCGAGAGTTTGGCCGGTGATGTAGCGGCTCGACTCTGCGGCGAGAAAG
This sequence comes from uncultured Acidobacteriaceae bacterium, assembly GCA_963846245.1. GTDB lineage: Bacteria > Acidobacteriota > Terriglobia > Terriglobales > Acidobacteriaceae > Sulfotelmatobacter. Next base: position 38,474 of record CAWJVI010000005.1, read on the forward strand.
ACGACGGCTGCGTCCAGATCGTGGGGCTCGCCGGGGCGCTTGAGCGGAATGCGGTCGCAAAGATATTCCACCCATTCTTTGTCTTCGTAGAGAATTTTGTTCTGCTCAGTGCGAAACCAGCCGGGAGCTAGACAGTTGACGGTGATTCCGTGCTGTCCCCAGTCGTCCGCCAGGCTCATGGTGAGTTGACGAATGCCGCCGCGGCTGGCGCCATAGGGAGCGAGGCCCGCATAGCCGGCGACACTCGTGACGGAGCCGATATTGATGATGCGTCCGTAGTGACGGGGAATCATGCGGCGCGCAACGGCTTGCGCGACAAAGAAACTTCCGCGCAGGTTGGTGTCGAGGATCAGGTTCCAGTCGTCCCAGGTCACGTCGAGCGCGGGCTTGCGGACATTGCATCCTGCGTTGTTTACGAGAATGTCGAGATGGCCGAAGGCTTCTTCGGCTGCGGAGGCCATGCGTTCGATGCTTTCTCGATCGCGCACATCGAGTTCGAGGGAGATCGCGCGGCGGCCGAGGGCTTTGATTTCTGTTTCGAATGTCGATAGCGATTCGCGATTGCGGCTGGTGAGAACCAGATCGGCGCCGGCTTTAGCCAGCGCGCGCGCGAAGTACTGGCCGAGTCCGCGGCTGGTTCCGGTGACGATAGCGACTCTGCCCGCTGAGATCGAAGAGATTCGGTTGCTCACGAGATTTTTCCTGGCGTCAGAACCACTTTCATCAGATTCGGTTCGCGCGCATAGAGGCGCTCGAACCATCGTGGACCTTCTTCGAGCGGAGCGATGGCGGTGATGAGCGGCTTCACTCGAATCGATTCCATTGCTCATGAGTTCGATGGCGCGAGGATATTCGCCGGCGGAAGCGCACGATCCCTGCAGGCGAATCTGGCGAGTGACGACTTTCTGCAGAGGCAGAGTGACTTCGGGCGAAACATTGCCGACGAGAACAACATTCCCGCCTTTGCGCACGCTGTCGATCGCGGTACTTTACGGTTGCGTCGATGCCGACAGCTTCAAGCACCAGATCCATGCCGGTTCCGTCCGTGAGCCGCCATGACTTGCGGAATCAGTCTGGGTCCGGCAGGCAGTGTGGCTGCTGCCCCAAGATCTTGCGGCTAAGTTCAAGCCGGGTCTGATCGACGTCGGAGACGTAGACATGCGAGCAACCGGCTGCTTGAAGAGCCTGCAAAATCAGGAGTCCAATCATGCCGGCGCCCACGACCAAGGCGTTGTCCTGCGGATGAACGGGAACCAGCGATACTGCATGAAGCGCGACCGACACGGCCTCGAGCATGGCGGCTTCTTCGAACGGAAGGATTTCCGGGAGGCGATAAACAATGCGCGCGGGAACCGCGACAAACTCGGCGAAAGCTCCGGCGCGGCGGTAATCTCCGCACGAAACGCCCGAGCACCTGGCGGTTGTCGCAGAGATTGACATCTCCGCGAAGGCAGTTGGCGCATGATCCGCAATAGATGGTCGAGTCGAAAGTTACTCGATCGCCTTCGGAAAAGTTCTTCACATCTTTGCCGAGCGCGGCGATCGTTCCCGCGGCTTCGTGTCCCATCACGATAGGAGGAATGCGGCGTCCGGAAGAGCCATCGTAGCCATGCACGTCGCTGCCGCAAATTCCACAGGCTGCTACGCGAATCAGGACTTCGTCCGGCCGGGCTGGGCATGGCGAGATCGGGTAGCTCGGTGCGATTTCACAGCGAGCGAGTTATTGTCGAGCAGCAGCAGAGCTTCATCGATTTTCGCACGTCTTTATTTCGCCGAAGTTGTTGCAGAGCGGGCTCGACGATCCCGCTGCCCTCGCGGATGGTGAGAATCTGGTTCGCCTTCACCTGCGTGAAGCGTTCGATCTTTTGCGTGGTCGGCCATTTTACTTCGATCAGGTCGACAGTTTGTGCTTTGCCCAAGCCAAAGTGCAGGCGCAAATCGCTTTGCGACATGACGCTGGATCCGCTGCGGACTTCGTCCATCTGGGCGTGATTGCCGGTGACGACGCGCACACGAGCGCCAATTGCGGTGCGATTGCACTTGGTTCCGATCAATTTGATCTTGATCCAGTTCTGCTTGTTGCCGCCATCGTTGCGCAGCAGCGAAGGCAGATCGTTCATGTTCAAAATCAATGCATCGATGTCGCCGTCGTTATCGTAATCGCCAAAGGCCGCGCCGCGGCTGGAAAAACGCTCGGTGATGCCAGGGCCCATCGCGGAGGAAACATCTTTGAATTGCCCGTTGCCCATATTCTTGTACACGAGCCGCGGATTCTTGAAAGCCTGCCCAATCTCGTGGCCGCCGATCTCGGGATAGACGTGCCCATTGACCTGAATGATGTCCGGCCAACCATCATTGTCATAGTCGACGAATCCGCAGCCCCACGCAACGTACTGATTGTTGATTCCGATCCCGGAGGCAAAAGTCACATCGCTGAACGTGCCGTCTCCGTTGTTGTGATAGAGGTTGCAAGTGTCGTCGGCAAAATTCGTCTTGAAGATGTCGAACCAGCCGTCGCAATCGTAATCGCCGACTGCCGACGCCCATGCCCGCTTGCTCGTGGCCATTCTCGCTGTAGGCGCAGCCAGCCATCACGGCGATGTCGGTGAAAGTGCCGTCGTGATTGTTGTGAAACAAAATGCTGGGTTCGGAGTCGACGGCCACATAAATATCGGGCCAGCCGTCGTTATCGAAATCGTAGGCGACAGCGGTGATGGAATATCGCGGGCCGGGTTTGAGGATGCCGGACTTTCTGCGAGACATCGGTGAAAGTGCCGTCTCCATTGTTGTGGTAAAGGACGTTGGTGTCGCCGGTAAGCCCGCGCGGGCCGCACATCACCGGGATGCCTTTCCACTGACAGCCGCGGGATCGCCAGACGGCGGTAGTCTTCGCGGGATCAAGCTGGATGTAATTGCAGACGAACAGATCGAGGTGGCCGTCGCGATCATAGTCGAGAAAAGTGCAGCCCGCGCCCCAGCGGACGCGTTCATCGTAGAGGCCGGCTTTGCGAGTGACATCGGTAAACGTGCCGTCGCCGTTGTTGTGAAAAAGAATGTTGTGTCCCCAGAAGCAGCAGAAGAGGTCGTCCCATCCGTCGTTGTCGTAGTCGCCGACGCACACTCCGGTTTGCCAGCCGGTGCGCGCGAGTCCGGATTTTTCCGTGACGTCGGTGAAGGTTCCGTCGCGGTTGTTCTTATAGAGATGCGAAGTGGGAGCCTGTCCGGCGGGCCATGTTCGCGTCGAAACGCGTTCCGTTGGTCAAATAAATGTCGAGCCAGCCATCATGGTCGTAATCGAAGAAAGCGAGTGCCGCTGCCTTTGGCTTCGATGATGTAGCGCTTGTGATCGACGCCGCCCCAGACGTTGGGAATGTTAAGTCCGGCTTCGCGGGCTACGTCGACGAACTGCACTGGCGAGGTTGAAGTGTGGCAGCGATGGCGTTGACTGAATGACGCAGCTGCGCTTCCACTTCCACAGCGGCGTGGTGAGCGCGTCGAGCAGCGTGCTGCCGAGAACCACGAGGGAAGAGCCGAGAAAACGTCGCCGGGGAAAATTCATTTCGGGCTCGGCATCTTGGGGAACTGGCGCGGGACAATCCCGACGCCTTCTTTCACTGCGATGATCTGGTCGATGGCAACGTTTGTCAATCGATCCACTTGCCCGCTCGGCCATGTGATTTCCAGCGATTCGATTTTGGTGCGCTTTCCCAAGCCAAAGTGAATTCGAGGATCGCTGGCCGACATGTAGCTCATGCCGCCTTTGGCCTGTTCGACATGCACGAATCCTTCCGAAGTCAATTTGAGCGAAGCGCCGATGCCGTCGCGATTCGATTTCGTTCCGATCAACTGAACCGTCAGCCAGTGATTCGCATTGCCGCCATCGTTGCGCAGGAGCGAGGGATAGTCGCCGCGATTGTTGGTGACGATATCGATGTCGCCATCGTTATCGTAGTCCGCCGTGGCGAGGCCGCGCCCGACGATCGGGCGCATGAAATCCGGGCCGAGCGAATCGGACACTTTTTCGAATTGGCCTTTGCCCAGATTGCGAAACATCAGCAGCGGTTCTTTGTACGACACTTCGCCGTGATAGAGCGCAACATTGTCGAGCATGGCGCCGTTCAGTTGCAGGATATCGTTCCAGCCGTCGTTGTCGTAATCCAGGAATTTCATGGCCACGCCACTCAACAGAACGGCTTTGTTTCCGATGCCGCGAGCGAAATGTGTCATCCGTGAAGGTTCCATCCTGGTTGTTGTGATAGAGACGATTCAATTCGAAGTCGAGATGAGTGATGTAGACATCCTGCCATCCGTCGCCGTCCACGTCGGCAGCATCGATGCCCATGCCGGCTTCGTAGCGTCCATCTTCACTGGCCGCCATTCCGGAAATCAGCGAGACGTCTTCAAAAGTTCCGTTGTGCTTGTTGATGAACAGAAAGTTTGGCCACGAGTCGTTGGCGATGGCGATGTCGGGCCAGCCGTCATTGTTGAAATCCGCGAGAACCACGCCCATGCCTTTGGCCTCGGGCTTTCCCACTCCGGAGGCGTCGCTCACGTCGGTGAAAGTTCCGTCGTGATTGTTGTGGTAGAGCTTGATGCGCTGGCCTTTGTAGTTGCCGGGATGGCAGTAGGAACGGTAGCCCGGGCGGCGCTCGCCGCACCAGATATTATTTTTCGGAGTCCACTCGATGTAGTTGGTGACGACCAGATCGAGCCAGCCGTCTTTGTCGTAATCGAACCATCCCGCGCTGGTGGACCATCCGCCTTCATCGGCGACGCCGGCTTTCGCCGTGACGTCGGTAAACGTGCCGTTGCCGTTGTTGTGATAGAGAATGGCGCTGCCATAGCCGGTCACATACAAATCGGGATAGCCGTCATTGTCGAAGTCGCCGACGGCAACGCCCTGGCCGTAATGGCCTTCACCGCCGACGCCGGCTTTCTCGGTGACATCGGTGAAAGTTCCGTCGCCGTTGTTGTGGTAGAGCGCGCAACGCAAAGGATGCGGCGGTTTGTAGATGTCAGTCGCGGCGGACTGGACGAAGAATAAATCCATCAGGCCGTCCTGGTCGTAGTCGATCCAGGCGACGCCCGTGCCCATGGTTTCGAGATAATATTTTTCGTCGGTTTGCGTGGAGTCCTGCTGGAAAGTGATTTTGGCGTTTTCGCGGACATCGGTGTAGTGAACGGGAATGGGTGATTCCGGCGTGGTTGGAGGATTGCGCGGCGAGGACTTTGAGATGGACAGGCGGCGCCGATCGAAATGCCCAACGCTAGCATGGCGAGCATGAGGATTGCACCAGTCCTGAGTGCGGGCGCAAGGTTTGCTGTTCTTCGCCGTTTTGATTTCCATTCTCGAATTTAGTGTAGCCCGAACGGGCTTTGACTTGTCACAAACTGCGATCCGCGATCAGCAGCGCTAACTGAAGCAGTTGTTGGCGGGCGACCATTGGGATGGGTTGGCCCGCCGCGGAAGGGTTGGCGGGAGCTTTGGACAGAGCCTCTTCGATCCGGCCGACATCCAACCCGCCGGCGTTGCTTCCCTTGAAACGGTTGAGCACCTCGCGCGCTTTCTCGATTTGTCCCGTCTGGTAATAGAAAACACCCAGCGTGGAATAACTGCCGACCCATTCCGGCAAGCAAATCCACGGCACGCTCCAAGCGCTCGGCGGCTTGGGCACGTGTTGCCGTGCAACACGGAGACGAGCCCCAGTCCCCACACGATTTTCCCCGAGCCGGGAATTCGCGCGAGGCCTTTCTGCAGAGTCTGCTCCGCGCTGTTGAGATCATTTTCGCGCAGTTGGACCAAGGCCAGCGAGAGATAGTACTGATCGTTGTCAGGATTGCGGGTGATGGCGTTGCGGAAAATTTCGATCGCTTTGGCAGTTTCGCCGGCGTGAGCTTCGATATCGCCGAGCAAGGCCAGGAAAGCATCGTCCTGCTGGCCAGCGGCCGAAACTTTCTGCGCAGCATCGAGTGCATCCGGATACTGGCCCTTGCGAAAATACGCGTCAGCCAAATCGAATTTCACGTCGTCGGAATCTGGATTGGCGCGCAGCGCGGTCTGGAAATGCTGAATCGCGTCATCGTACAAGCGATAACGAGCGAGCATCACGCCGATGCCGGTCTGGGTGCGATAGTCGTCCGCACTGATCTGATCAAGCTGCGCGATGGTTTCCCGGGCTGCCGCTGGTTTGCCGAGCTTCAGATAAGTTTCGGCGAGCATGTACAAATCTTGTGGCTGGCCGGGATGTTTCTGGATTTGTTCGGTCAGTTCGTCGACATCCAGTTGAGTGCGCGCCTGCGAAGAGAGCTTCGAACGGTTGTCGAGGTAGTCGAAAAGGTGCTGATACGGATAAGGTCCGGTTGCCGCATTCTTCGAGAGCGTCTGAAAAACACTCAGATCTCTCTGCGCGGCATCGGTCTGATGAAGGCTCCGTTCGGCCATCGCTAGTTTGTAGTATCCGTCGGCGGGATCGCGGCTCACTTTCACGAATCTGCGAAGGAGATCGACGGCTTCGGCGAATTTCTTGTCTTTGACGCGGAGATTGGCCAACTCCAGAAGCGCTTCCGCAAAATCCGGATTCGAATGGAGTGTCTGCTGGAACAAGTCTTCGGCTCGCGCATAGTTCCCTTGCCGCTCTTCGATATAACCAGTATTGAACAGGCACGAAGTGTTGTGCGGATCCAGCTTCAGTCCTTCCTCGAAATACTTCAGGGCTTCGTCGAATCGCCCCAGGTGGCGGTAAGAGAGGCCCATGAAGGCGTAGGAGCGCGCGGATGGGTCCAATTCGATGAGCCTTTGGAATTCCACAATCGCTTTTTCGGTTTTCCCGGCCATGAAATAACTTTCGCCCAGGGCAGCGTGGAGATCGGCTCGTTGTGGCGCAATTGTCAGGCCGGATTCGAGCAACGGGATCGCGTCTTCAAAATAGTTCTGGGTCATGCTGACGCGGGCCATCAAGAAGATCACGTCGGTATTCTGCGGAGCCAGCTTATGGGCACGCACGAGAAGGTCGAGAGCGTCGACCGGCCTCGCCTGCTCAGAATAAACTTGCGCCAGCAGATAAAGAGTCTCCGGGGAGTCGGGCTTCAATTTCAGGGCGCGGTTGAGGGCGACTTCGGCTTTCGGGTATTCGTGCCCTCGAAGATAGGCCTGACCGAGGTTGTGGAGAATCTCGAACGTCTCCGGCTGCAACGCGTTTGCTTGTTCAAGTTCGAGTTGCGCGGATTTGTATTGCTTGGCGGTAGCGAGCAGCAGGCCGAGTGTGAAATGCAACTGTACATCCTGCTTGTGGGCGGCCGATAGATCGCGGGCTGTGCTCAGGGCTTCGGTGGTTTTGCCCGCCTGAAAATAAGCGCGCACAAGGTTGAATCGAGTTTCGACGGTCGCAGGATGAATGCGCTGAAAGTGTTGAATAGCCGCGAGCGGTCTTCCCTTCGCAAGCAGAAGCAGACCCAGGTTGTAGTTTGCATCACGATTGGCAGGAGACAATTCCAGGACTTTTGCAAATTCCTTTTCGGCGAGGTCGACCTTCTGCTGCACGACATATAGATTGCCCAGGTTGTTGTGAGTCTTCGCAGAGTTGGGAGCCAGCGTCAGCGCATGCTGGAAAGCATCGACAGCCTGGGCATAGTCTTTTTCATCGGTGCAGACGATTCCGAGAAGGTTGTAAGCGTCCACGCTGGGATTCCGCGCGAGCTGGTCGTTGATTATTGTTCTCGCCCGGTCAAAAAGCCCCCGTTGGATCAGTTCCTCGGCTTGATGAAGGGGAGCGTTGGCTGCAGCCGCTTCGCCGGGTTTACGGTCATCGGGAGGGACTTGCTGAGTGGCGTGCCCCAGACCTGGTATCGCGAGCATCAAGAGTGCGAGAGCTCCGAGGACTTCCAGACTGCGATGGGCTTTCTGGACCTGTATCGGGGCGCGATCAGACATCTGCAGATGCTTCTCCAAACTGCTTCTTCAGACATGCTTCGTGAAACATGCTTCTGCCAAAGGCCTCAATATAGCAGCCGCAGCATCTGCTGAGCCATCAAGTGTTGCGGCTGTTTTTGCAACAGTGCTTGCAGAATAGCGCGCGCCTTTTCGTTATCCTTCAAAACCACATAGAGACGCGCGAGATTAAGATAGCTCTGGTCGAAATCCGGGGCAGCAACAATGCAAGCCTTGAATTTCTCTTCTGCTTCGGGATAGCGCTGTTGTTGAACGAAAACTACGCCCAGGTTGTTAAGCGCATCAGCGTAATCTGGACGCAGTCTTATCGCACGTTCCAGATACTCGATCGCGCGATCGGTTTGATCAGCACGGGCGTAGAGCATTCCCAGGCCATAGTTAACCTCGGGATTGCTGGGCTCGCTGTCGAAGGCGCGTTTCAGGAGCGTTTCCGCTCCTTCGAGATTGGCCTGCCGCCGATAAACGTTACCGAGATTCAGAAGCGCGGTAGCGTAAGAAGGCCGCAACTGCAGGGAGTGCCGGAAATTTCGAATTGCTTCGTCGGTATTACCTCGCTGCGCGGCGATCATTCCCAGGTTGTTCCAGGCTTCCGGATAATTCGGGCGCAATTTCACCGTCTGCTCGAGATACTGTTGCGCTTCTTGCAGAGAGTTGCGCCGGAGGTAGAGCGTACCAAGATTGTAAAAGGCGTCGGCATCATCGGGTCTTGTCGCAATGACTTGCTGGAACGACTCCGCAGCTTGATCGAGAAAACCGTGCTGGAAAAAAGCTACACCGTACGTGAAAGCGTTGCGTTGAAAAGTGCCCTTATGAAGAGTCCCCGGAAAGGGAAGCGCTTTGCGGACGCGGTCTGCGGGAGTTTTAGGAGCTGACGCCAGATCTTGCAACACCTGCTCAGGAGTTAGCGGCCCCTGGTACACCTTGACAATGTTCCCGGCTTCATCGATCAGGAATGACGTGGGAAGCGAGAAATCCCGATGACGGTCGAACAGATAGCGATAGACGATGTTGTAAATGCCCGCTACCTCCGGTGTAGCAAGGAGGATCGAAAACTTCAGACCTTCTTGAGCGGCGAAGGCCTGCACGGTGCGACGCTCGGAAATGTCATCCCCGGATTCATGGACATTGATCGCAATGATCTGAAGCCCGCTGGAGTTGAGGGCTGATTGAGATTTCTGGAGATGCTGCAACAGATCGCGGCAAGGGGGCGAAGTGGCCGTGCAGAAAGTCAGCAGTAAGTAATTGCCTCGGAACGAGCGAAGATCGCGCAGGTTGCCGTCGAGGTCGGGCAGAGAGAACTCCGGGGCGTTGACGGGCTCGATCAACCAGGTTCCGACAAATGACGGCAGAATCTCGCCACCTAGATCTGGACGATCTGCAGCTGAACGATCTGCACCTAAACGATCACGCAGTTCGGCCCATGCCTGCGGAGAAGCGGCGAACGGCTTGGCCAGAAAGTCCCGCGAACCCTCCTCGATCTCAATGCGGCGGTTGCTGGGCAGGCCATCGAAGGTTTCCGTGAGGCCGCTGGGCCAGTGGACGGTCGCCTGGACCACGCCCTGGTATTTTCCGAGGCCGAAGAAGAGCTCCTTGGAGTGTTGCGACAAGAATCCGGAACCGGCCTGGAGATACTTCGTCTGGTGAAGAGTTCCCACTTCGATGCTGACTGCGGCGCCGATTGCGTCGCGGTTGCTCTTGTGTCCGCGCAAACGAAATGCGATGGAATTGCCGATGCCCTGCATCGCGAGACGCAAGATACGGACCTGAGGTGCATTGCGATTCTTGAGCACGATTTCAAGCTTGCCATCGCCATCGAAATCGGCGAGCGCGAACGCTCGGCTGTCGTCGGGAAAATCCAGACCAACCACGCCCGAGACGTCGGAAAACGTTCCGTCGCGATTGTTCGCGAAGAACACATTCCTCTCGTGCCCGTTCCAGGTCGCGTCGGAACGAATGAGTTCATTGATAGCGCTCCATCCTAGTTCGTAACTGGGGGAAGGAGTCGCATCCTGCGGTGATTTCGCGACGACCTGACGCCAGAAAAGACTCGAAACATCCCGCTGATCGATTCCGGAAATATAGCCGTTCGCGACGTACAGGTCGGGATAGCCATCGTGGTCAAAGTCCCAGGCATCGGTGGACCACGACCAGCGGCCCATTTCAACTCCCGCGTGCGCGGCCACATTTTTGAATTTCCCATCTCCCTGGTTCCGGTACAACGAATTGCCAGCCATGTGCCGGCGATAAAGGGAGCGAATGTCTTCCGGTTCTCCACCGTGAAAGTGCGGGTCTTCAAAAACTCTCATACCCGCCGCGACCCACATGCCTGCCGCATAGATATCCGGCTTGCCGTCATTGTCGAAATCGAGCCAGCACGCGCTCATGCCAGCCCCAGCCTCGTCTATTTCGGATGCGCTGGAGGTAGCAGTAAATGTGCCGTCGCCATTGTTCCGGTAGAGATTGTTACGGCCAAAGTCGTTCACCACGTACAAATCCGGCCAGCCGTCTGCATTGCAATCGCCCCACGAACAGGCGAAACTGTAGCGGTCGTTCTCGATGTTCAGGCCGCCGGCTTCAGTGTGGTCTTGGAAAACTCCGTTTCCTTCGTTGTGGAAGAGATAGTTGGGAGGGCCGTTCCGCGCATCGAAATACGGAACGGGATAGCGATATTGGTCCAGTCCCTGGTAATAACTGTAGAGGCAAAAATAAATATCGAGGCGCCCATCGCGATCGTAGTCAGCGGCAGCAGCGTGCGTGAACGCCCCCTGGGGCGGACGTGCGAAGCGAAACGCATCCTGCTTGAGAGAAAATTTCCCGTTGCCGTCGTTCCTGAAAAGCAGCGGACCGGTTGCGGCGACCACCAGCAAATCCTGTAGGCCCCGGTTCTCGAAATCCGCGAACAGCGCGCACGCGGTAAAGTCGAGCACGCCAACGCCCAACTTTTCCGTCACGTCCTCGAATGTTCCGTCACCACGATTGCGATAGAGCCGGTTGGGAAGTCCTGCGGGCTGGCAGACGTACAAGTCATCGAGGCCGTCGTTGTCGAAATCTCCCACCGCCACGCCGTTGTTTCCGTAGACGTCGACGCCGACGGCTCCATCGAGAACCGTGCGCCAATAATCGGCTCCGTGAAGTAGTTGTTCCTTGTAGGACGCCGTCTGCCCGAGAGATTGGGAAGTGATGTCAACAAATGTCCGCCCCGTGGCGCGGCTGACGGTTTCCTCCGATGCGATCCACTTCAACACTCGCCACGCTCCCGACTCATTGCGCGACCACTGCATCAGCCAGGAGCCGATGCGCTCTTCGCGGACTTGCTCTTCTCGAGTCTCTTCGTCGCGCACCGGCTCGTGTCGTGTGCCCACGAGGCTATAGCGAATTTTGGCTTCGAGTATGAGCGGCGCGTTTTCTGCCAGCGAGCACTCGTAGATTTCGAAGTCGGCAGTTTCCACGTGCTTCAGCGTAGCCAGGTAGTTCTTGATCCCCTGAAGAAATCGCTCGCGGCCGGGAAGTAAGACAGAAGAAAATTCCCTCCGAATGACTTCAATGCGATCGCCAGGGCGCAACGGAGATTCGTGAATTGGACTGAATGCTGTCGCCTGGATCGAGGAATCAACGAATTTGCTTAGGATTGACGTTGCTGGAGGGTCCACCTTCAGATGTTGACTCCACTCCTCAAGCAACGCCGAGAGCTCAAATGCATATCCTTCGGTGGCATATTCATCGGTGCCGGGAGCGGCGAGGCGCAGAACAGCGTCCAGCGGCGAGTTCGCAGGATAGTGCGGCGTAAAGCGAATATCAGCGTGAATATCCGCGAAAGGAAAATTGGAAGCCTGGGCAGCGGCGATTCGCGGCAGTCCAGAACGAAGAAAGTGGTTAGTAAAAGAAGCAGGAAGAAAAAGCACAGGGGCCCACCGCATCTGCTTCAGGAAAATTCGACGAGAGAGAGACTGGTTGTTTTCTGGTTGATCGTCGCGACTACGGTCTTGTCGAGGCGGCATGGGCAAGGGCTCCATCGATGGAGACTCTGCAAGTCTACCAATTGGAGCGTCTACTCAATGGGACACCGGCCCGGATGAGCCTCCCAGGACAAGTTCCGCGCCGATCAGATACTCGCGTCCCTGAGGGTCGGCAGAACTTGACAGTTCATGCAGTGCGTCTGCTGCCACGTGTCCCAGAGTTTCACGATGAACGTCGACCGTGGTGATGGAAGGGTTGCTGTATTCGGCTAAGCGTGTTTTATCGAAACCCGTGACGGAAATATCCTGCGGAACGCGGAGGCCAGACTTCAACAACCCCTTGACGACGCCAACGGCTGTCAGATCGTTTACCGCCACGACTGCCGTAGGGCGGGAAGCAAGCTTGCCGATGCTGATTCCCGCAGCCAGACCACCTTCAAAGCGCAAGTCGCCAGGCAGTATGGGACCGGGTTCGAGCCCGAGATTGCGCATGCATTTTTCATAAGCTTCCAACCGCACTGCATTTGACTTGAGCCCCGGCCTTCCAGCGACAAAAGCAATTCTGCGATGTCCCTGGGCGTGCAGGTGCTGCACGATCTGCGTCACGCCGGAGGAATAGTCGATGCGCAAATTGCTCATATATTTTCGAACGGGAACGAGATCGAGGAAAGTGACTGCGATTCTTCTTTTCGCAAGTTGATGGATCAGTTTGACACTGATCTCGGACGTCATGACCGCGACTCCGCGGACTCTGTGCTCCATCATGCGCTCAGCGGCTTCGCGCGTTCGGCGCGGGTCATAGTTGGTATCACTGAGAATTACATCGTAGCCGAGCTGTCGGGCGCGCCTCTCGAAGCCTTTGACCACTTCGGGGAAAAATGGATTTTCAATGTCCGAGATGATGATGCCTAACGTGCGGTGATCGCGCGAAGCGAGGTGGCGCGCGTGAACGTCCGGAATGTATCCCATTCGGCGGACCGCGCCCAGCACGAGCTGACGGGTGCTGCGGCCCACTTTGCCGGTCTTGTTCAGGACGTTCGAGACGGTGGCGGTGGAGACGCCCGTTGCCTTTGCCACATCGCGAATGGTTACTGTCATGGTTCGCGGTACCGGTCCGCATAAAGCGCCAAGCATCCTCGTGAGGTGGGAGCAGTGGCACCGTGCAATTGGGACAGCGCGGAGTGTAAACGAAGAAAAAAATCTTGACAATCCGGTTGGCAGCGTGTTATTCGGAACGGCACTAGTGTTTTTAGGTTAAGCGGTTAATCAAGGGTGTTCGGCAATTAACGCTTAAGTGAGCGGCGCCGCCTGTGCGAGTTTCTACGCGCCGCGGCGGCTGAGGGTGTGGTGGCGTGGGGCTTGCCTTGACGCAAGCCAGCGAGGCTCAAAGGAGAGCTTATGAATCGGAACGCTTTTGCCTGGATCTTGCGCGGCCTATTGGCGGTTGCAATCTTCACCACACTCAACGTCAGGCCGCTCCAAGCGCAGGTGGACACCGGCTCCATCACCGGTACCGTCACGGATACGTCTGGAGCCGTCGTCAGTGGCGCCAAGGTTACGCTCGGCAACGAAGGCACGGGCGCAAGTCTGTCAACCGTAACCGGAGCGGACGGAGTATACGAGTTTAGCCCGGTGAGAATTGGGAGCTACAAGCTTGATGCTTCCGCGCAAGGCTTCAAGAAAGAAGTCCAAATTCATGTCGTCGTCGACGTGAGCGCGAGGGTCCTGGTCAACTTCAAGCTCCAGCCTGGAGCTGTGACCGAAACCGTGGAAGTGACGTCGGCAGCTCCGGTGTTGCAGAGCCAGGATGCCTCCGTCGGCCAAGTGGTTGACCAGCGCAGCGTGAATAACCTTCCCCTGAACGGCCGTAACTTTACCTTCCTGGCTCAGCTTGCCGCGGGCGTGAATACCCCCGAAGCGGACACCCGCGGTAATGCGGCGTCCGGCGCGTTTACCGCCAATGGCAACCGTCCGGCGCAGAACAATTACATGCTTGACGGCATTGACAATAATTCCGATACCGTCGATTTCCTCAATGGCACGAATTTTGTCGTCCTTCCTCCCGTTGACGCTATTCAGGAATTCAAGGTTCAGACCTCGGACTTCAGCGCAGAATACGGCCGCTCGGGCGCCGCGGTTCTCAATGCCACCATTAAGTCCGGCACCAATCAGTTTCACGGCGCGGCGTGGGAGTTTTTCCGTAACGACAAACTCGATGCCGCGGATTACTTTGAAGACGCCGGTGGTGTGCCCAAGGGCGAGCTTCGCCAGAACCAATTTGGAGTCATGCTTGGTGGCCCGGTCATCAAAAACAAGGTCTTCTTCTTCGGCGACTACGAAGGACTGCGAAGGATACAGGGAACGATTCTGACTGGTTCCGTGCCGACCGCGGCGGAGCGCGGCAGCGCTTACACCGATTTTTCCGACCTGATCACCGGGCAATCGACTTCTCCAACACTTGTTGACCAATTGGGTCGGACGATGCCCACCGGCACCATTCTGGATCCTGCTACAACGCGCACGGTTACGGCGGGCTCGACGGATCCCGTGTCCGGCATACCGGCGCTCGTGTCAGGCTACGTTCGCGACCCCTTCGGCACTTGCGGGCCCAGCACTACCGCGTATACGCTCGCTGGCTGCGGCCTGAACAATCTCACGGCCGCCGCCGCCGCCGGGCGCTTGGATGCCAATGCCATCACGCTGCTGAACCTGTATCCCAATCCCACCAACACTTCACTTTTTTCGAACTTCGCCAATTCTCCAAAGCTGAATGAACACAGCAATTCCTTTGATACGCGCCTTGACCTCGATCTAAGTGACAAGGACCAGTTGTTCTACCGCTTCAGCTACAAGGATGATCCACAGTTCATTCCCGGCATTTTCGGAGGCATAGCGGACGGTGGCGCTTTCCAACAGGGCCCACAGACGGCCATTGCGCAGCAGAGTGCTTTAGCCTACACCCACGTCTTTTCTCCGACTTTGGTGAACGTAGCCCGTGCGGGATTCAATTACCTGAACACTACGCGCGCCAGTCCCGAGGCCGGCAACCTGGGTCTTCCTGCTCAATACGGCATCCAGGGCATTCCCCAGGTTCCCAAGAATGGTGGCCTTCCCGCCTTTGGCATCAATGGACTGTCAACCTTGGGGAGTAACTCGTTCCTGCCTTCGGACGAAGTGAGTTCCACGTTCCAGCTAACGGACGACCTCACCAAAATTTATGGCAAGCATACGTTCAAGATGGGTTTCGAGTGGCAGCACGTCAAGTTCTCTACACTGCAACCATCGTGGTCGCATGGAGAATTCGACTACAACGGTAATTTCGCGGAAATACCAAGCGGGGCCCCCGACAGCGTTGGCACGACCAGTTCCAGCGGCGACGAAGGAAGCTTGGGGCGAGCCGCATTCCTGCTGACGCCTGCCCCCCCGACCTACACCCCTGCTCAGAACGGGGTGCCCTTTGACGTGGGTGGATCGACCAACATTTACGCCTCCAACATCTACCTGACCGATAACGGAAAGAACTATTACGGCACCTACTTCAACGACGACTGGAAAATCAATCCCAAGTTGACCGTCAACCTGGGCCTGCGCTGGGATTTCTTCACCCTGGTGTATGAGCACCATGGGGCCCAGGCCAACTTCGTTCCCAGCGGAGCCCCCACCGGCGGTCCCATGTACATATTGCCGGGGGGAACGAACCCCGCTTCCCTTTCCTCAAGCTTCACGAATTTGCTGACGGCGGACGGAATCACGCTCGACATCACGAATAAGTACGGCAAAGGCTTGGGCAATTCGCAGAAGGCAAATTTTGCTCCTCGAGTTGGTTTCGCCTACCAGGTGTCTCCTAAGCTGGTGGCTCGAGGCGGGTTTGGAATGTTCTACAACGGCTTTGAAAACAGAGGATATTCACCGAATCTAGGGGAAAGCTATCCGTTTCAGTTCGATTTCAACTACACGCCCCCGAATGACGGTATTCCACATACCTATCCTGGTTGCGCCACGTCAGGTCCCGGTGGCACTGCCACGTTTGAGTCTGGATTCTCGTGTATTCCGCTCGATCCGGCTGCCGTGCTTGCCAACGGTTTGCAACTACGCGGAATCCAGTTTAATTACCAAACTCCTTACACCATGAGTGGCAACTTTACCCTGCAATACCAACTAACACCCACGTTGACCGTGCAGGCAGCCTACGTAACTTCATTGGCGCGCCACTTGGAAACCTTCCCCAATTCCGACAACCCCACGGCAATTTTGCCTACCGGCACGCCGCTCACAAATACTGCCGGGAACAATGGTGGCGTCGGCTCCGGCGCGTGGCCCGCCGCCCAGGGTGGGATTCCGTTCCCTGATTTCGGCAACGGGGGCAGTTACGCCACCACGAACGGCAACAGTTTCTACCATGGGCTCCAGACGAAGGTAGAAAAACAGTTCGCCGGCGGCCTGAACTTCCTGGCCACATATACCTGGTCCCAGACGCGAACCGACGCGGGTGACTTGCTTAACGGCGGAAGCAATGCAGGCTTCCGCGCTCCCGACGTTCCTGGACTCGGGATCCACTACGACTACGGCTTGGCTGACTTTGATATCCGAAACGTATTTCACCTGAGCGGCGGCTACGAACTTCCTTTCGGCAAGGGAAAGCGCTTCCTGGGTAACTCCGGGTTCGCCAGCAAGGCGTTCGGAGGCTGGAGTATCAACACGAGCATCGTGCTTCAGGGGGGCCAACCGATTACCTTGAGTTGCCCTTCGGGCACGAGTTCAGGGAGCGGATGTTATGACCTGATCGTCCCGGGGCAATCCTTGGACCGAGGCGTCCACATCGACTCCAACGGTAAGGTGAGCTTCTTCGGCAACCGCGCGGCATTCGCCCAACCAGCGGCCTGTGCGGCCTTGCCCTGCCCTCTGTCCACCTTAGGAGGACCGCCCGACCAGATTGCCGGCCCAACCTTCAAACGGATGGACTTCTCGACGTTCAAGGAGATGCAGCTGAGCGAACGCTTCCGCTTGGAGTTCCGGGCCGAGTTCTTTAACATCTTCAACCACCCCAACTTCAACGCTCCGAATTTCGGCGGCAATGGCGTGGTTGCAGTTTCAAACTCGGGTAATTTCACCAGTTCGAACTTTGGCGAGATCGGATCCACTCGCGATGCTCCTTACGATCCGAGGCAGATCCAGTTCGCTTTAAAATTGTACTTCTAGGTTCGAAGCTTTTCAGCGGAGGGCGTCGTCCAAGGCGCCCTCCACTTTTGTTCAATCGCGCCCTCCCGCCCGCTCGCGGCAGGGTGGTACCATGCGGACACTGTGAGCCCGAAGCGTTGGTCGATCTCTGTTCTCGTGACGATTCTGGCTCTCGTGACGCTGACATGCCTGCCGGCCGCCAGCCAGGAGCAAGAGCGAGCACAGAGCCAGAAGTTCGACGGCGAGTTCCAGGCGGCCGTCGCGCAATACAACTCCGGCCATTTCCCGGAAGCCGCCGCGCAACTCGAAAATCTTGTGCGTGATGTCCCGGAAAGCTTCGAAGTGCATGAACTCCTGGGATTGGTCTATACCGAGGAATCGAAGGACGCCCTGGCCAATCCTCACTTTGAGAAGGCTGTGCGCTTGAAACCGGCCTCGTCCGCGGCCCGAACCAACCTGGCCACCAATCTCCTCCGCATGGGAAAGCTGGACAGTGCGCAGGAGCAGTTCAAGAAAGCGGTTGCGCTCGAGCCCCGGAACTATGACGCCAACCACGATCTGGGTGAGTTCTACGTTCGCGTGGGAAAACTTCCGGACGCTGTGCCGTTTCTGAAAGAGGCACAGCAAATCAATCCTTCTTCGTACGACAATGGCTACGATCTGGCGCTGGCTTATCTGCTCACCGGGGGGCCGGCGCAGGCGCGAGAGCTCGTTCACAGCCTTCTGCAGAAAAAAGACACTGCGGAACTGCATAATCTGTTGGGGCAGATCGAGGAGAAAGACGGGAAGTTTGTGGCTGCCTCCAATGAATTTGAAGCCGCAGCCCACCAGGACCCGAGCGAGAGCAACCTTTTCGATTGGGCCAGCGAACTCCTTATGCATCGAACTCTCGATCCGGCGATCGAAGTCTTCCGGCAATCGACCGAGCGCTACCCAGATTCGTCGCGGCTAGCGATCGGCCTTGGCATCGCGCTCTACTCGCGCGGCAATTATGACGAGGCGGTGAAATCGCTGATCCGGGCCGCCGATCTAAGCCCCTCCGACGCACGTTGCTATTTCTTTTTGTCCAAGGCTTACGACAGTTCGCCGAGCCAGGCGGATGAAGTGATCCGGCGGTTCGCCCGCTTTTCCGAGTTGCGGCCGAACGACGCGCGCGCCTTCTATTACTACGCGATGAGTTTATGGAAAGGAAAAAGGGCGCAGGACCCCAGCCTGGATCTTCATCAGATCGAGTCGTTACTCAAGAAAGCAATCGGGCTCGACCCGAAACTCGCCGAGGCACATCTGCAGTTGGGAAATCTATATTCAGATCAGACCCAGTATGCTGAGGCTGCCCCTGAGTACGTAAAAGCAGTGGAAATCAACCCTGACCTGGCCGACGCCCACTACCGGTTGGGCCAGGCCTACGTGCATACGGGCAAAAAGGAAACTGCGCAGGAACAATTCGATGTTTATCAGCGGCTGCGCGCTCAACAAATGGCCGATCTAGACAAACAAAGAGCGGATATTCGGCAGTTTGTCTACTCGGAGAAAGAACAGACGCAGCAGGCGACAGCAAAACCGTGATGGATCTCTCCGTCAGGTAGGCAGGCTAATGGACACTCGAGCGATGGATTCGTGATGACAGTTTCACCGCAGAATCGAGGAGGCCGAGCAGGGCTGGCTGCACGGAATGCATCGAGTCTTCAGGACGTGAGCCACCTTCTTGCCCGCACCCGTCGTGACTTTTTGCGCACCGCGGCGGGAGTAACCCTCGGGAGTACCTTGATGCGCTCCTCCTGGGCTCGAGCCGCCACTGTCTCCTCTAAAAGAAAAGTCGTGGTCGTCACTTTTGGCGGTGGAGCGCGCGACCAGGAAACATTCGCGCCAGACGGTCAGGAAAATATTCCCCACCTCATGCGCGACCTCATCCCGCAGGCCAGTTTCTTTACACAGGTGGTGAATCGCGGAATTCTGGGTCACTACGTGGCGACTGCGAGTCTTGCCACCGGCGTGTACGAAACGTTCAATAATTTTGCCGCGGTGGCGCCCCAATCTCCAACGGTGTTTGAATACTTCCGCAAAGACCTGAAGCGTCCGCCTTCAGATGCCTGGGTTGTGGCTCCCAGCAATGGGTTCAACCGGATTGGCGAGAGCAGTCATCGATCTTACGGCGCCGGGCTGGGGGCCCAGGTTATTCTGCCGAAGCATCTGCTAACCGCGGCCACCTCCGGCCGCAGCAACGACTACCAGCATCTGCTGCGCGACAACTACGAAACTCCTTTTTATGCTCCGGAATTGGCAGGCAGCGAATTCGAATTGCAACAACTCGATAAAATCCTGAAACTCTCGGTCGATGAGTTCAAAGATCACGCGCAGACGTTGTCGAGTCCGGATGAGCTTTCTGTCTACATTGCGCGCCAGTTGATGCGGCAGGTTTCGCCCAGTCTGTTGTGGATCACCATGCACGACATCGATATCGCACATGCGGGAGCGTATTCGCTCTATGTGGAGGGGATCCGCCGGACCGACCGGCTTTGTTCCGATTTATGGAAGACGATCCAGAGCGAGCCGGAATATGCGGGCAAGACAACTCTTTTCATACTTCCTGACTTCGGCCGCGATTCCGACGAGGATGCCGGAGGAAACGGATTTCAGCATCATCGCACCGGCGACGCGCTCTCTCGCACAACCTGGATGCTGGCCGCCGGTCCGGGCATTCGCGAGGGCGTCGTTTTCGACCGCGCAATTGATTCGACCGATCTGGTGCCGACGCTGGGATCGATGCTGGGCTTTTCGCCATCGCTGGCTCAAGGGAAACCAATCAGCGAGTTGTTGTAGCTGACATGCTTCCACGCGATCTCAAACCCGAGCAGTTCGCCGGCTATCCGCCGGAGGCTCGCAAACTTGTCACCACCTATGTGGGGACGATGCAACAATTGCCCCTGAGTTTCTTGCCGAGCCTGCTTCGAGAGCTCATTGACTACGATTTCAAATTTCCGGCAGAGCGCAAAGCCCGCGAGAAAGAATTGGCGAATCTCGCTTCGCTCTCGCGTGACCAACTAAAGGAGTTGTTTCAGGCATTTGCCCAAATCCATCTTTCACCCGAATTAGAAGGGTTCGACTGGGCGAAATCGCCCGCTCAGTTTGTGGAACGGTTGTCTGCTTATCTCTGGAGCACCCACCAACTCGACGCCTTTCGCAAGGCGTCGATGGACTATGCGGATCATTTGCGGCTGGCGGCGCCGCCGGATCCGCCGCCGATTCCGAGGCTGGGGATTACGGTCATCGGCCAGGGAGTGGCTTCATATGACGAGCGTCTGTTCCGCAAGTTACGCGCCCATGGCGCATATTTCAGCCGCGTGAAACCTGAAGGTGGATTGCCACGGCTGCTGGACGCGGTCGCTGCGCGAGCTAAGTCGCATCCTGCTCCCTACGGACATTGGTACGTCGATGGTGGCGAGGCGGCCGATCACGCACAGGCAATTACTTGCGTCTCCTACAAAGCTCTGGAGCCGGCGCGCGAGGCGTTGTTGCGCAGAATGCAACCGGAACTCGATCGACCAGGCATGGGACCTGAAACCCTACGCACACTTCTAGCCCAGCTGCGTCCCGCGGATCTCGGTATGGACCGAGCGAGCGGTGATGAAACCAGAGACGAAAGAGCTAGAGACGATAGAACCAAAAGCGATAGAACCAGAGACGACATAACTAGAGACGAAAGGACCAGAGAAGAAAGAACCAGAGACGAAGTCATGGACCGCTTCGAGGTCAGCCTGTTGACCGAGGGATCGGGAACTCAAATTTTCAGCACGAGCTTTGCACAGTGGGCCGCACGCGAGGCTCTCCGGCGGGCTCAGCCACTCACGCTGCTGGTGCGATTTGCTCCGCGGCAACGGCAGAAGCCGATGAATGAACTACTCACCGCGGCCGTGGCCCGTCCGGAATTAGATTTCGTCGGTTCCCTGGTCGATGCTGACCTGGGTGCGTATTACAACTGGCTGAACCAGCAGCGGCTTCCGGGGGCCGAGAAATCCTCGTTCCTGGTCTGGTTTGAAGGACATAATCAGGCGTTGGCGATTGGTCCGTCCCTGCCGCGCGGAACCGAATCCACGTCAGCAGCCGATTTGGAACAATTGCTGGCTTGGGCGGCGTAAAAAAGGCTGGCGGAGCTTTTCAAGTTCGGAGACCACCGCAGCTGTGTGTACCGACAATTAAGGCAGGAGAGCAGACAAAATGGATCGACGCAAGTTTCTACAACAAACAGGCACGCTCATCGCAGGAGCAGCGCTCGCTCCTCATGCACTCGCGCAAGCCGGCGCCGCGACTCCAACCGGACGCCTCGTGCTCCCAATGAATCGCAAGTGGCGCTATAGTCGCACCGTTGTCGAAGGCGGCCACGCCAGGGATTTCGACGACTCGGGATTCGACCGGATCGTAGTCCCGCACACGAATGTTCGCCTGCCGTGGCACGGTTTTGATGAAAAAACCTACGAGTTTGTGTCTCTTTACCGCCGTCGCTTCAAACTTCAGCCCGAAACGCGGGGGAAGCGTGTTTTTGTCGACTTTGAAGGCGTGATGACGGCCTCCACAGTCTGGATCAATGGCGCGAAACTCGGTGAATACAAAGGCGGTTACACGCCATTCTCGTTCGAGCTGACGCCTCACCTGGATTTTGACGGGGAGAATGTGCTGGCCGTTGATGTTGACTCCAGCGAGCGTCCCGACATTCCGCCTTTTGGGTATGAAATTGACTATCTCACCTTCGGCGGCATCTATCGCGAGGTTTCCTTGCGAGTTGTGCCCTCGACATTTATCGAGAACATCTTCGTGCGGCCCAAGAATGTGCTCACGGCGAGTCCGGGGCTCGATGTGGAGTGTTTTGTTCAACATCTGGAAGCTTCGCACGATGCTCTGACAATCGAAGTGGAACTGCTGGAAGGCGAGCACGTCGTCGCAAAAGCTTCGCAGCCTTTGCCGGCTTCGGGGGCGGCGAGCGAGCCGGTCGCGCATACGCTACATCTTGAAGGACTTAGCGGAATCAGGCTGTGGAGCGTGGAGGAGCGAAACCTCTACTCCGCGCACGTGCGATTACGCCGCGGCACGCAACTGCTGGACGAAGATTCCCGCCGTTTCGGCTTCCGCGAGGCGCAATTTACCGATCACGGCTTTGAGCTGAACGGCAAGATCATCAAGCTGCGCGGGTTGGACCGTCATCAGACATTTCCGTTTGTAGGGCAGGCGATGGCGGGCCGCGTTCAGCGGCGCGATGCGCAAATCCTGCGCAACAAACTCAAATGCAACATCGTGCGCACCTCGCATTATCCGCAATCGCGTCATTTTCTTGACGCCTGCGATGAGATCGGCCTGCTCGTTCTCGAGGAAATCCCGGGCTGGCAGCACATTGGAGACGAGGCCTGGCAGCAAATCTCCATCGATAATGTGCGGCGCATGATACGTCGCGACTGGAACCATCCCTCGATCATCCTGTGGGGCGTGCGTATCAATGAATCTCCCGATAACCACGATTTTTATACGAAGACCAATGCGCTGGCCCACCAGCTCGACCCAACGCGGCAGACGGGCGGCATCCGTAACTTCCAAGCCTCCGAATTCCTGGAAGACGTTTTCACCATGAACGATTTTGGCTTCCCGTTAAAACCGCCGAACCATCCACGCTACTTGAATACGGAATTTGTCGGGCACACCTATCCCACGAAGACCATCGACCAGGTAGAGCGCCTCACCGAGCACACGCTGCGGCACGCCCGCATCCACGACCAGCTCGCGTCCGATCCGCAATATGCCGGCGGCATTGGCTGGTGCGCCTTCGATTACAACACGCATGGAAATTTTGGTTCCGGCGACCGCATTTGTTACCACGGTGTCACTGACATATTCCGCGAACCCAAACCGGCCGCAGGATTCTACAAATCGCAGTGTGACCCTGCCGAGGAGATTGTGCTGGAGCCGGCGTTTCATTGGGCGCGGGGCGATGCGTCGATCGGCTTCTCGAGAGCTGTGGTGTGCTCCAATTGCGACCACATCAAGTTCTACATCGACGACAAGCTGATAGCGGAAGTCGACCCCGACCGCAAGGAGTTTGCTCATCTCCGGTACGCGCCTTTCATTCTTGAAATGTCGGAGTTGTTCCACAAGTGGGGAGACCTGCGTCTCGACGGCTATATCCAGGGGAAACAGGTGATCTCGAAGCGACTCTCGGGAACTGGCGTAGATATGAAATTTCTTCTTCTTCCCGACGATGCCGAACTGATTGCAGATGGTGCAGATTCTACACGGGTTGTGCTGCGCGTCACCGATGAATTCGGCGCGGTTCGGCCATTTGCGAACGACGCGATCAAGTTGCAATTGGAAGGCCCGGCGGAGATCATTGGCGATAATCCATTTTCGCTGATCGGCGGAACCGGGGCGATTTGGATTCGAGCTCAGGAAAAGCCGGGAAACGTGCGCCTGAAAGCCACCCATCCGTCACTGGGAGCGCAGCAGGTGGAAATCCAAATTGTCGCGAGCCCTGAGGAATCCGTCTAACGTGATACGCTCTGCGAATGCTGAGCGCGAGGAATGTGAGAGGGTTAACGAAGGAGATAAGGATGTTGGGACGACGCGAATTTCTGCAGCGAACATTGGCTGGTGTTGGGGCTGGCGCTGGACTGGTTCTCACTAGCAAAGTTTGTTCGCCGTTCAGCTGGGCGGAATCCGCCGGCGCAGAGTCGCGAATTGAGGTTCTGATTGATGAACCTTTGGGGACCATTTCACCCAACGTGTATGGCCACTTTGCCGAGAACCTGAGCGGCGTGATCTACGACGGAATCTGGGTGGGACCGAATTCCAAAGTTCCCAACGTTGACGGAATTCGTAAAGAGCTGATCGATGAGATGCGAAAGATCAAAGCGCCGGTTGTGCGTTTTCCCGGGGGCTGCTTCGCGGATAGTTATGACTGGCGCGATGGCATCGGCCCCGCCGAGAAGCGCCCACGGCGCACCAACTTCTGGGCGGGGGTCGAGAGCGAGTCGGCGCCGGCGAATCATCGCTACGATCCCAACGAATTCGGCACCAACGAGTTCGTACACTTCTGCAAACTGATCGGGAGCGAACCGTACCTCGCGGCCAACCTGCGCAGCTTGCCTGCGGAAGAATTTTATCGCTGGGTAGAGTACTGCAATTCTCCGGCGGGAAGCACCACGCTGGCCGATACGCGGGCGAGCAGCGGATTCAAAGAATCTTTCAACGTTCGCTATTGGGGCATCGGCAATGAATCGTGGGGATGTGGCGGCAACTTCACGGCCCAGGAGTACGCGGTGGAGTTCCGGCGATTCACGGCCTGGGTGCCGGGCTATGGTCAGAAGTTGTCGTTCATCGCATCGGGGCCAAATGGAGATGACTGGGCCTGGAGCCGCGGGTTCTTCGAGGAAATCGCACGCAAGGGCCGCGAGCAATTTCATGACATATACGGTTTAGCACTGCACAACTACGCCTGGAACCTGAGCCGCGGTCGAACGCAGGATTGGGACCAAGGGAAGGGCGACGCGGTGAAATTTGACGCCGTCGACTGGTATGAGTTGTTACGCGAGGGCGATCGCATGGAAGGGCTCATCAACGGGCAATGGCAAGCGATGAGTGAAGAAGATCCGGAACATTGGGTGAAGCTGGTTGTGGACGAGTGGGGGCCGTGGTACAAGCCGGGAAGTGAAGCGACTCCGGGAGATCAAATCGAGCAGATGCCGACCCAGCGTGACGCCGTGTTCAGCGGTATGACGCTCGATATTTTTAACCGGCACCCGGAAAAGATCGCGATGGCCAACTGCGCGCAATTGATCAACTGTTTGAATAGCCTTTATCTGGCGCACGGTGACAAGTTTGTAGTTACTCCGGTGGGTCACGTATTCGGCATGTACGCCGCGCACCAGGGCGGGCAGGGCTTGCGAACAATTTTTTCTTCTCCGGCGGTGAATTACGATCGCGACGGAAAACCGGCCACGTTTTGGGGACTGAAAGGATCAACCTCTCTGCATGGAAAAGAGCTGGTGCTCACGGTGGTGAATCCTCACGTTCGTGAAGACAGGCCGACTGAGGTTGGTATGCGCGGCGCCAGCATCAAGTCGGCGTCGACGTCGATTTTGAAAAGCGCGGATATTCATGCGCACAACACGTTCGATCAGCCGAATGCCGTGACTCCTCAAACTACAGAGTTGCAGGTGAGTGGGAAGGTAGCCAACATCGTTTTTCCGGCTGCGTCGGTTACGAAGCTTTCGCTCCTGTTGGAATGACGCGCGCAGCTTCGCCAGGATCGTGTGTTCAAAGCTTCGGGTTTACGATGACGTGATGGCGAACTCTCTCACTACCCCCGCCGCGCCTTTTTCGCGGGCAAGATACTGATCGTAGATCCAGGCGTAGGTTTTTTCCAAACCAGTTTGCAGCGGGGTGCTGGGCTCCCAGTTGAGAAGCTTCTTGATCAGAGTGTTGTCGCTGTTGCGGCCGTTCACTCCCTGCGGCGCGGAGAGATCGTAATTACGCTCCAGGCGAATGCCAGCAATTCCTTCCACAAGATCGACCAACTGGTTGATGCTGACGGCTTCGCTCGATCCCAGGTTGATGGGCTCGAGGATTTCCGAATTCATAATCTTCTGAACGCCGGTCAGGCAATCTTCGATATACATGAAGCTGCGGGTCTGATGTCCGGTGCCCCAGATTTCGATTTCGTGCTTCCCGGCCAGCTTCGCTTCAATCACTTTTCGGCAAATCGCGGCAGGAGCTTTCTCGCGCCCTCCGAACCACGTGCCCCAGGGACCATACACGTTATGGAAACGCGCCACTCGCGTGTAGAGACCGTAATCTTCGCGGAAATGGCGGCACATGCGCTCGGAAAATAGCTTTTCCCAGCCGTAGCCGTCTTCGGCCAGCGCCGGGTAGGCATCTTCTTCCCTCAGCAGCGGCGCTGCAAAGCTCTTTTGTTTGTCCCCGTTGTAAACGCACGCCGAGGAGGCATAGAAGTAGCGACTGACGCCATGCTTCAACGCTGCCTGCAACATGTGAGTGTTGATCAGCACCGAGAGCATGCACAACGCTTTATTCTTCTCGATGAATCCCATGCCGCCCATGTTCGCTGCGAGGTTGTATATTTCATACGCACCGCGCGCTACGACTTCGCAATTCTGTTTTTCGTTTAAATCTAAAGACAGATTCTCGACATCGTCAAAGCGCTGATACCAGTGATCGAACGGCTTGATGTCCACGGCGCGAATGCGCTTGTGGCCTTGCTTCCGAAGCAATGCCACCAGGGCTCCGCCAATGAAGCCTCCGCCGCCGGTCACTACGATGAGATTGTCGGTATTCGTCATGTGGCAAGCATCTCATTCGGCCGCACTTTAGTTCAACTGAATACGAAACGAATACGCGTACTTTCCCGGGGTCTGCTCGGGCAGATGAATATGCAATCCGTCTTCCCGCTGGTCGAAAGCCAGGTTCGCCTCAGAGCCGAGTAAAGCGATTGATGCAATTTTAGAATGATCCGCTGCAGTACTGCCCAGCGAGTGGATCACCGCCTCTCGACTGGACGGCCAACCCAGTTCGATTGCGTAAAGCACGTCGCCCTTTTTCGTGAAACGGAAATCTTCTGCCGTGTAGGGCTGGGTATCAGTGTCGTGAAAAGCGCCCTCGGTCACCCTGGTTGGACCTTCGCCGTAGATTTTCCACGCGCGCGTGCCGTAAATCGCTTCGCCGTTGATCTTCAGCCACGAGCCGACATCGCGAAGCACTTGCTGGACCTCCTCCGGTATGGTGCCGTCGGAGCGCGGGCCGATGTTCAACAGCAGATTGCCGTTCTTGCTCACGATGTCGATCAACTGATGCACCACGAACTCTGGCGACTTGAACGTATCGTTCTGAATGTAGCCCCACGATTTGTTGCTGATGGAAGTGTCGGTTTGCCAATAGAGCGGTCGAATCCCCGCAAGTTGGCCGCGCTCCACGTCGAGCACGGCGGAGTGTTCCTGCATGGCAAAATTCTTGTAGTCGATCACACCCACCGGTCCGCCGCGCTTCAGAGATTCGTTGTAGTAAAACGACGCGAAGCGGGTGAGGTTTTCGCGAACGGAAGGTTGCCCGATCCACCAATCGAAATACATGATGTCAGGGTGGTACTTCTCGACGATCTCGGCCGAACGGGCAAGCCAGTCGTCAGTCCAAGCCTGGGAGACGAAGGTGAAGTCGTTGTCCAACGGCGTGTGTTGCGTGGCTTCGAGCCAGCGATGCGCCGGTCCGTAAAATGCGGCGTACTGGGGGTCGTTGACGTCGGAGGAAATCGTGCGTCCGACTCCCAGGAAGAAGTCATGTTCCACACGATGGGAGGATGCGCCGAGATGCAGGCCTTCAGCCCGGACCGCCTTCGCGAGATCGCCCCATAGATCACGATGCGGCCCCATTTTTACGGCCGTCCAATCGGAGAGGCCGCAGTCGTACATGGCGAAGCCATCGTGATGCTCGAACACAGGAACCACATACTTTGCGCCGGCCTCTTTGAACAGCCGCGCCCACGCGGTGGGATCGTATTTCTCCGCCTTGAACAGAGGGATGAAGTCTTTGTAACCGAATTTATTCTGCGGGCCGTAGGTCGCGATGTGATGCTTGTACTCGTCCGATCCCTCGGTGTACATCATCCGCGGATACCATTCGGTGCCAAACGCGGGAACGGAATACACGCCCCAGTGGATGAAGATTCCGAATTTCGCGTCCATGTACCACTCGGGAACGTTGTAGTTCTGAAGAGACTCCCAATCGGGGCGAAACGGACCTGCGCTGTTGATGCGGTCAACGCTCACGAGAATCGTCTTCCGCGCTGTATCGTATTTCGCGCTCGCCTTCTGCCATGTCTGGTCGATGGCTGTGGGATCTTCGGCGGCGGTGGGAGCCGTCGCCGCGGTTTGCGCAAAGAGGTGCGCCACGATGCAGAGCGTAGCAGCGAGCAACGATGTTGGTCGCGAAAGTTTTTTTCTAAGCATAATTCCGCCTTTCCCCCGCGCTCACTGATTCAAGCAGTTTCTTTCGAACGAGCGATTCGCGGAGAGAGTGCTGGATCTGCGTCTATGGGCCGGAGTCGCGAACCGGTGACAGGCGATAGAGCAGGCTGCCGTGCGGCGGTAGGGTCGCTGCCAGTGCACTTGTTGCGCCAAGATCCTTGTGCTCCCAAAGGTCACGAAGCTTATATGTTTTTCCGGCCAGCCCCAGATCCTTCCATTCGTAACGCACCACTGCGCTGGATTCGCTGCGATTGAAGGCTGCCAGATACTGTGCATTTTCTGGCGTCGACTGCGCCAGCCAAACCACGGTCTTATCCGTATTGATCACCGGATGATTTCCGCTGGAGTGCTGATCCACCGCGATTACTTCGGGATTAGTTAGCAGAGACAACGTCCACGCATCGGCCGCGGACAGGTCGCCTCCGACCATGAGAGGAGACGGAAAAATAACCCACAGCGTCATCAGCATTCGTTGTTCATCGTGACTAAGCCGCGTATCGCGCGGCTCGCCCCAGCCCGGAGCCGGACCCAGGCGCCCGAACGGGAGCATGTCGGCATCGGGCCAATGTCCGGGCTCGGATTTGGCCGCCCATTTGTTAACGTTTTCAAACTGGTCGCCGAGGCCTTTCGGATAAGGGGCATCGTTGTGCCAAATATCCCAGATGTCGTCGGAGATCCTCCACATCTGCGCGTACTTCCGCATCTCATCCAGCTTTTCCACGGGCGCGGGGCCTGGCGAAAGGCTGAGCACGATGGGACGTCCGGCTTTGTCGAGGGCTTGGCGGATCATGCGAATGTCGTCGCCGTTGTAAGGATGGCTGCTGATGCAATCCACTTTGATCAGGTCGATTCCCCAACTCGCGTACAGCTTCGCGATGGAATCGTAATAGGCTTGAGCGGCGGGTTGGGCCGGGTTCGTGCCGAAATTATCGAAATTCCAGGGACAGGTATCGGAAGAATCCGCGCCGTCCAGAGCCGAATAGGATGTGCCGGCGATTGGAAGCTTATTCATAACCGCTTGTTTGGGAATGCCGCGTAAAATGTGGATCCCAAATTTCAGGCCGAGCGAATGAACGTAGTCCGCCAAGGGCTTGAAGCCGGCGCCGTTCACGGCGGACGGAAACCGGTTCACAGCGGGCGTATAGCGGCCGTTCTGATCGAGAAAGTACTGAAAGGTTTTGGAGTTGCCTTCCGCCGTGGGGTTCGAGACAAACCACTCCATGTCGACGGTGACGTACTGCCAGCCAAAGGACTTCAAATGCTCAGCCATCCATCGGGCGTTGGCTTTCACTTGGGCTTCGTTGATGGTTGTTCCGTAACCATCCCAACTGTTCCAGCCCATCGGCGGAGTCAGAGCCAATGCATCCTGCGAGACGAGATCCTGCGAGCACCAGAAGATGGAGCATATAAAGAGCAAAATCTGCCATCGCATAGTTTTTGTGAGTTCCCCTGAGTCTAACGAGGCGCGACCACCGGCAACACCAATGCCGAGGGATGCTCCGCGTCGTGATAGATCGTGTTGGTGGCCGGTGTGTAGTGCTCCCCTGCAGCCGGCGCCTCTCCAGAGTTCAAGTTCCTATCGAAGCGCGGAAAATTGCTGCTGGAAACTTCCAGCCGCAGCACATGCCCCTTGAGAAACACATTGCTCGTCGACCACAAATCAATGGTGAACTTGTAAACCTGTCCGGGATTCATCAGCGTAGGCTTTTCCTGGGATTCACGATAACGCGTGCGGATAATTCCTTCCGTGAGGTTTTGCGCAAAACCATCCGGCGACACGTCTACCAACTTGGCGGTGAAGTCTGTATCCACTGCTGTCGACTTTGCGAACAGCTCAAGAGAGATCGGTCCGGTGATTTCCGTGTCCTGCGCAAAAACTGGGGTCGAGTAAATCAGGACATCGTCGCGCGCTTCCACTGGTCGTTGATCCCGCGGGCCCGGCGGCAAGTGTCCACTGTCGCAACACAAAGGACCGC
Organism: uncultured Acidobacteriaceae bacterium; assembly: GCA_963846245.1. Taxonomy (GTDB): domain Bacteria; phylum Acidobacteriota; class Terriglobia; order Terriglobales; family Acidobacteriaceae; genus Sulfotelmatobacter. Next base: position 68,547 of record CAWJVI010000005.1, read on the forward strand.
CAATGGTGGGGACGGGATTCGCAGGATCGTACACATAGTGATCTGGCGATTCCGCACGGCCAGGCGGCGCAGTCGAAAGGCTGCCGCTCCCACGAACAGAATTTGCGTTCCCATCCGAATTCAGAAAATACCTTCTGCTCTGCGCTCGCGCCAGGGGCCAGTCGTCCTCCTCTCGCCATTCGTTTCGTCCCATCACGAAAATTTTGACCGGCTTCTCCTTCGCGAAACTGTTCTGTACTCCCTGCAAGAGGTATTCATACCAACTCAAAATGACTGCATCTTCCTCGAACTGAGCGGCAGCCATACCGAAATCGACGTCACCGATCTTCTGGCCGATGCCGGCGTGGCCGCCGATGGCCACGAGCAGGCGCTGTCCCCCGCGCGCGCCGTCACCTCCGTGCGCTCGGATCCCGACGTAATTACGCAAAGACCCTCCCTGAAAAATGTCGTACCAGGCAGCCACTGTGAGAGCCGGAACGTTGATGTCGGCGTAGTGTTCTTCGATCGACCAGCGCTTCCAGTATTCGTCGTAGTTGGGGTGTGCCAGCCAGTCGAGGAAGTAAGGCGCAAGCGTGCGGGTCGGAATAGATTCCCGACGAGGAGTCGGGAAAAGTTAAACAGAGGATAGCTGGTGAGCGGGAGCTTCCACATCCCCCGCAGAGCGTTCACGTTTTCCGTTACCGCCCGGTCGAAGGTGTCTTCCGCAAGACCAGACGTCCACGATTCATTGAACCATTGTTCGAAGGCTCCGCCCTGGTAGGTCCATCCGTCGTGATAATTGCTGGCGGTGACCACCGGGCAAATGCCCGCGAGGTGCGGTGGATGCGCAATCGCCGCGAGCATTTGCGTTGCACCAACGTACGATCCGCCAAACATTCCTACCTTGCCATTGGAATAGGGCAGGGCGGCCGCCCACTCCACCGAGTCGTAGCCATCATCGGATTCGTGTTTGAAGGTGTACCACTCGCCTTCCGAGGAATAGCGACCGCGAACATCCTGAAAGATGACCACAAATCCGCGCGCTGCAGCCCGAACCCCAAAGACCAGACCGTTGCTTTTGTTATATGGTGTGCGCTGCAGCAGGACGGGAAACTTTCCTTCGGTCTTCGGCCGATAAATATCAGCTCGGAGAATAACGCCGTCGCGCATCTTCGCCGCGACTCCATGCTCGGCCGTCACTTCAAACGGTTCGATCGCGTGAACGGTGCTCGCGCTCAAGGCCAAGCAAAATGCTGTCGCGAACAACAAAATTCTCTTAAGGCTCGCAGTTCGAGGATCGGTGCGGATCATATCGCTTCAACCCAGAAATTCTGCCATGATGCGGTGACGTTATCGCTTACTTTGGCGAATACAACTTAGAGGAGCGCTAGTAGTTGTGTCAACAGAAGACCGACGTTTAAGCCTTTTCTCTTAACGCTCGCTTCCTGGAGGGAATGAATGAAGATTGCGCGAAGGCGGTGGGGCCGTGATTACTCTGTTTCTCTCTATTATTCGTGATTATTCGTGTCTCAAAGCCTGCATGGGCTCCACCGCTGCAGCCCGGCGAGCAGGAACCCAGCTTGCCACCAGTCCGACAACGGACAGTAGCAAAGCAGATGTTGCCAATATAACCGGATCATTCGGATGCAAACCGTAGAGAAGAGATGCCACGAGACGTGTCGATAGAAGAGCGGCACCGATGCCGCACCTGATCCCCACCAGCGCAATCCATGTTGCCTCGCGCAAGACCATCGTAAGCACTTCCCGCGGCAGGGCGGACCAGTACCGCGTATCGCCGCATATGCCGACCACTTCTCTCGGGGTTAGTCAGCCGCCATACTCTGCGCTTCGCATTGCAAGGGCTGGAGAGCTTCAGATGTGATCTGCCCTCGCAATTCCGCCTCCAGCGCCGCTAACTGCGCCTCAATTTCTTCAGATGCTTTGCGCTTCCGGATAACTTCCTCGCGGTAACGCCGCAAGAAGTAATCGATGGTCTCGACGCGAATCCTGATCGATCCCGTGGGCTTGTTCTCATCCAGATCCTTGAAGCAGAAGTTAAGGAGTACCAGATTGCTCGATAATGCCCTCGACTACGCCATAGATAGGCGCATCGTGGCCGCACTTGAAGCTGGAAATTTCCAGTGCCACCAGATTCGGATGCCGCGCCGTGAATTTCGCCGCCCAAGTCGCAGCCGTATATTTAGGTGAGATCTGCTAGCGAAAAAATCGATAACATCCATTTGTACCGAGCATTTGTGAAATGCTGCTCGCGATTACCAACCCATTTGGCGCATCCGCTCGAGAATGAGCACGCTGTATTTATTCATGCGCTCGGGCCGTCGCCTCAGGGGAGCCGGCAGAATCGCGGCGAGCCGTGCCGCATGTTCCCGGTCAATACTCCGAGCCGCGATTCCGTCGTAGTAACGACACGCCGACTCTGCCCCGTAAACACCCGGGCCCCATTCAACCACGTTGAGATAGATCTCCAGAATGCGCCGCTTGCCGAGGACGAATTCGGCCACCGGTACCAGCGTGAACTCTGCTCCCTTGCGGAGGACCGACCGGCCCGTTCCGAAAAACAGGTTCTTCACAAGTTGCTGCGTAATGGTAGAAGCTCCGCGGACCCGATCGCCTTCCAAGTCGTCTTCGGCGGCGATTTGGATCTCATGCCAATCGAACCCGTGGTGCTGGTAGAAGCGCGCATCCTCCGCGGCGACTACAGCGTGCTGGAGATCGGGAGAGATTTGGCTGAGCGGAATGAATTTGTAGCGTTCGTGATAAGGAGTGTCGTGCATCCACGCCTGCAACCGCCGCTGGATGTGCACCGCGGTTGACGGTGGGTCGATCCACCGGACGGCGAGAAGCACCAGCGCTGCAAGCGACCAAACAAGCACAACACCGATCACAAGCCATCGGACAACAGATCGGAGAAAACCCTTGCGCAGCGGCGGCGCGGTCGGTGTAGTGGCGGGTGTATCTGGCTTTTCAATCACATTTCAGAATACTAGCCCGCGCAGAGCCTCGAAGAAATCTTCCTTGAGTTGACGGAGAGTGAAACATGGGCGGGAGGGCGAACCCACTAGGGTTGTCCTGCAAGTGTCTTCGTGATCCAATGCGGGAGGTAGAATAAATCCGATGCTTCGTACACAAACCATCATGATGTTGGGAGCGAGCGTCAGCCGGTGCTGGCCCCGGTCTTCAAAACCGGCGGGCGGCAGGTTTTCCTGTCACCGGTGGGTTCGACCCCCACTCGCTTCCGCCATTTGTTTTCGTTCGCTTACGATCCCAAGTCGCCTTCGCCATTGATTACGGCTTCACATCCAGTCCATACGATGGGTGGCTGAAGGTTCCGCTGATTCTGATGGGCACGATCTCCCCGGCATTTTTCTTCTTGAAAAATGGTTCCAGGGATTTAATCAGAACTGATTTCACTCCCTTCGATCCTTTCGAAAGCTTCTTATCGACTTGCAAAGTTCCGTGAAGGTCAACTTGCTGGGTCAGCAGGCCGAATGTGCCATGCACATGAGCCAGCGCTCCGGGAACGCTGAACGAGAGGCTTGAAAACGTTGCGATCGCATGGTTCAGCACGACATGTCCCTTCAGATTTTCAACCACGCTCGCCGGATCGTCGTTCTTTTTCTCGCCCTGAGCCAACTGACTGAGATTGTCAACTTTTTCCTGTGTGGTCGCGCGGTTGAAACTCGCCGCATCGATTCCAAAGTCTCCAAGAAGGTTCACCCGTTCGATGAAGCTTCGCTTCCCAGGGGGAACCGTGACTTGCACTCTGAAGTTCATCGCTCCGGCAAAAGCAGGAGGATCAGCCTTGGAGAGGAGGTGTAACCAGTCCTCTATTCGGCCCTGCTGTTCGGTCGCGTCCAGCGAAATGGTCTTACCTTCCGAGGCCGCCTTCTTTGCAACTTCGAGGTGCGATACGATCGAGGTCCGCCCAAGTTGCGCCCGCACCGACTGCAGAGAGACATCTCCATTCATTCCGTCCACAATCCCCTGGAATTGTGTTTTCAGTTGCACGGGATGATGGCTCTGCGTTACCTGGAAATCGGGCGTGTCGGCGCTTCCTTCGATCTCGATGCGTTCGAGCACGCCATTGAATTTTCCGTCAGAGGCGAGCGTTCCTCCGATACCCCGAAAGACGCCCAGGTTCACACCTTGAAACACATAGTTAGCGGAAAGAGGAGTTTGGCCGAAGTTCTGCGGCTGCAAGGGGCCGAAGTGCCCATCCGCGCGAATCTCCCCCGGAGGCTTCGGATTCAGCAGCGCGACGTGGAACGACAGGGGCCGGTCGTCGGCCACAGAGTTCAGCGTCAATTCGTGAATTTCAAACTTGAGAGGTTCTGTTCCGGGTTCGCTGGAAGCAAACTCCAGCACGGCTCCGTCTGCGATGATCTGGTCGATAATTAACGCGGACTGTTTCGGGCCGCCGGCAGGTAGCGCTGCGTTTCCGATACGTTCACTGCCGGGTGACGCGAATATATGCAATCCTTCGATCCTGACACGGCGAACACGGCTGGGAGTGCTGAAAAACTCCCAGTAAGCGCCCTGGATGGTGAGCTTTTCGATGGTGGCGATCGGCGGCGCGTCTGCATCATTGTTGCGGCGGAAAGTTACTCCTTCGGCGACGAAGCTGGGCGTGAAATAGGTCTCGTGAAACGTCTTGAATTCAACCGTGCTGGAGAATTTTTTCTGCAGCGCCGCGACGATGTTATCGCGCGTGAACGGCCAGCGGCTGACCATAAGCACAGCGACGACGCCGATTAAAACTACGGCCAACAATCCGCCAATCTTGATCCAGCGAGACGACACTTTAGACTTCCCTTTCAATCCATCGAGGTGGATGGAGATCCTTCGATCGAGCTCTCCATAACCTGAGAATCAGTGAACGCTCCACTTTGAAGGCCCAAGTACTTAAGACAGTCTAACCAGACGCGCCCGAAGAATCTGTTCACAAAGGAACGCTTCGGTCACAGCCTGCCTGGACATCGCGAGCAACGATGGAACGAGGGGGAAAGCCCGTCAGGAAGAAGCGCATTCTTCCTCGACAAGGCACACAAACGATCCGGATCAGTTGGCAGCCTTCAGCGCGGTTCCGGAACGGATCGTCGACAAGCCGTATCTTGCTGGATTAGGTGAGCGTAGGCCGTTACACGGGAATAGTTATATACACATCCAAACCCGGAAATGCGTTCTGTGCTGCGATGGTGCCGTGGTGCAGGTGCACGGCACGCTTGGCGATGGACAAGCCCAGGCCAATGCCTCCGGTTTCGGTGTCTCTGGCTCCGTCTACGCGAAAGAATGGCTCGAAGATCTGGCTCAGGGCTTCGGCAGGAACTCCAGGACCGTAATCGCGAACGGAGATTGCGGCATCCTGTGTGGTCTGCTTGAGAGTGACATCTATGGTCGCGCCTTGGGGTGAGTAACGGATCGCGTTGCGCAGAACATTCTCAATTGCGCGCCGCAGCAGTTCCCGATCTCCCAAAGCGTGGCCGCTAAGTTCGCCTTTCACTTGAATGTTGCAACCACGAAAGAGGTGCGCCTCGACGAGGCAATCGTCAATGGTTTCTCGAACGACTTCCGCAAGGTTGACGGTCTCCAGCTTGCGGGCCTGTGGATCGCCTTCTATCCGCGTCATCTCAACAATTTCTGAGACCAGCGATGTGATTCGGTTGGTTTCTCGTTCCACGCGGTCGAGGGCGCGCTGTGGGTCCGTCGCCGTTCGCGCCAGCCGAATCGCGAATTTGAGCCGCGTAAGTGGAGATCGTAGCTCGTGCGAGATGTCCTGCAGCAATCTCCTCTCGCTGACGATGAGGGTCTCAAGGCGCTCCGCCATGGTGTCGAACGAGCGCGCCAATCCTCCGATTTCATCCCTTCGCCCCACGTGAGAACGCACTGACAGATCTCCCTGACCAAATCGCCCGACAGTCGTCGTTAGCTTTCGGATGGGCGAGACGATTTCAACTGCGGCCAGCCAGCACAACATGCCAGTCACCACGATCACCAATACGTAATACGGAAAAAATGTCCAACGATCTGGTTGCCTGGGATCAACCGCCACAAACCAACAACTCCCATCATCGGATCGGTGTGTCACCACCAGCAGCCCATTGATGTAACCCCGCGATTTGGACGAAGGGGAGTGCGGAAGCAATGGGGCGCGATTCTCGCCCGAAACAACATCGACGCCGCGCGAATCCAACAGATAATGAGATGGGCCAAAAAGGCGATTCAACCGCTGCAAGTAGGTTGCGACGGCTGACGGGCCGCCGTCATTCCACGCAGTACGCGCGCTCTCTAACTCAAGCTCGTCCATTGCTTCGAACACAGGATTGAGATATCTACGCTCCACTCGATCGGAAATCGTAAGAAACGCCAGCAATGCGGCGGAGAGCGCTGCCAGTAATGCAAGGATCACCGCCACGTACAGAGACTTCATATCGTCTGCTCCGGTTCGCCAGTGAACACGTATCCCACCCCACGCACCGTGCGAATAAGCGAGTGGCCGCTTTCCAGCTTTCGCCGTAAATGGCTGATGTGGACATCGAGAGCGCGGTCGTACGGAGTTGCCTGCCGTTCGAGCAGCGCTTCGGTGATCTCGTCTCGCGGCACGACCCGGCCTGCGCATCGGATCAGCAGACTCAGGATGTCGAACTCCAACGCCGTGAGGTTGACTGTATTTCCTGCCTTCCAAATTTCCCGAGTCTGAAGATTCACTTGAATGTCACCGAACATTTTCATCGCGTCGGCGTCGTACTCCAACCGGCCCGCTCGCCGCAGCACTGCCCGAATCCTTGCCAGCAGTTCGTCGGGATCGAACGGTTTCGCGAGGTAGTCATCGGCTCCCGCATCCAGCCCCAGGATACGGTCGTGCCGGTTAATCCGCGCGGTCAACATGATGACCGGCACTTCCTTCCGTTTTCGCAATTGTTGCAGCAGCGTGAAGCCACTAACGCCCGGAAGCATCACATCGAGGATTATCAGGTCGTACGTGCCCTGCAACGCGCGCATGAGTCCATCGCGGCCGTTGTAGGCACAATCGAGGCGGAAATCCGATTCCGAAAAGAATTCCTTCATCATCGCGCACAGCTCAGCGTCGTCGTCAACCAGCAACAGCGACACTGCAGTCCGTTTCGTGAATTCGCCCATACGGCGCCTGACCCCCAATCGCCTTTCCACACATCCTCCGATAGTCAGACGTAGAGGTCAAAGCCGGAGTGAGCGACTTAAGAATTCTTAAGGTGTGTGGCTTTTCTCGGTCGATAGACTGCCCTCATGCCTTGCGTAGCGGTCAACATAGAGGCGGCGCAGCCTGCCCTGGCGGACTCCGTTCCTTGCAAAGGAATGAATCAGAGTGCGCACCCGAATGTGCTGGTCAGGAACCTCTCCATGCGCGAAATCCCCAGCCTCAACGGCTTGCGCGGAGCTGCCGCTCTCATTGTGGTCTTTTATCACTATTTGGAGAATACGAAGTTCATTTCTTTTTTCCCCGGGCCGTATGCGGTCACTCTCTTTTTTGAACTAAGCGGACTTTTGATCACCTGGCTCTTGCTGAAGGAACTCGATGCAAACGGGCGCCTTGACTGGAAGCAGTTCTATCTGCGGCGCAGCCTGCGCCTGTTTCCGGCTTTTTATGCGGTCTGGGCGCTCTGCCGGCTGGCTGGTCCGTTTGCCGGAAGCTGGGCTACATTTTTCTACATGGGCGATTACTACCACGCGCTCACGCAACGCTATAACATCCTCACCTCTGCGTGGTCTCTGGGCGTTGAAGAGAAATTCTACTTACTCTGGCCGGTGATTTTGGCGCGAGTTGAGAGAACGAAATTAATGAAGATACTCTGCGCCCTGCTGATTGCCGAACCTGTGTATCGTTCCGTGCTGAGCGCCCTCGGACATCGGGCATACACGTGGTTCGCGTTCGATACTCGTTTCGATGCCATCCTCGTTGGTTGCCTGATTGCTATGGCTGCCAGGCGAGGCTGGCATGCACCGACGTGGCTGTCGCATCCCTTCACTCCGATTTGCGCGCTGATTCTCGTTTTTGCTCTTCAGCAACAAGGAGATGTTGTCACCTATCTTCTAGCGGTGATTCTGGTTTCGGTTGTTTGCCGGCCTAATGCAATCCTGAACAATCCAATCGCAGGATATTTTGGCGCGATCTCCTACTCGTTATATCTTTGCCACGTCTACGCTCGGGACGTTGTTTGGCAATGGATCATGGGGCAACGGATCTTTGGCCCCCTCCAATCGCGGAGCTTCCCCTTCGAGTTGGCTGCACAATTGACAATTGCGATCGCGTTGGCCTCAGTTCTCCATTTTCTGGTGGAGCGGCCTTTCCTACGGCTCAAGAATCGCCTCCACAAAAAGCAGTCCCCAGCAACGTGCTGAAAGGACGGATTGGCCGCGTTACTCTGCTTGACGCGGCGCGAAGTAAACTCGACCAACCCCGAGGACGTTCGCTGATTCGAGGCGCGAATGCAGGACAAGAGGTCGATCCGTATGGAAGTACTTCCTATACGCTGCGATCCAATCCGTAGCGATGTCGCGTTGTGCCGTAGATAAATCCAGCTCACCACCGCAGACCATTTCGTGAAGGCGTTCTTCCAACGCGTCCTTCACGTGTGCATTCCAGGTCCGGGAGGTGTATGGTTCCGGCCATAGATTGTGAATTTCTTCTGCGCCGCCCAATCCCGGAGCAATTAGATAATCAACCTCGTAGTCCTCCGGATGAGCGTTCACGATGCCGTACTCCCGAAAAACCTCGTGACGCAACGACGTCGATACTTCTCCCACCACTTCCTCATGAACCATTGAACAAACGTCGCTGGTCGTAACTCTCCGCGTTGCCCCTGGTGTAAGTCTGCTGTCCGGCAGTGCGCCGCGTTCGAATACAGCACCAATTGAGTTTGTTCCGCGCAGCGTGAAATGGTTGACCAGAGTCCTGCCAACCACCGCTGCAATGAGAACTGCTGTACACAACAATGCCGCGGTGCGCGTGGCCGAAGTAAAGTGCAGTAACCACCGCCACGAACCGATCTCCCGTTTAGACGTCGATTCGGCTAACCGCGCCCTCAATAGCGCACGCGGGCCGGCGATGGGGGGTAATTGAGGATCGAGGGTCTGGCGGTGAGCTCGCGCGAAATCGGCGATGGTCCCTTCGATTTCTGCCATCCGGGCACGGCAGCCCCAGCAGGCGGCGAGGTGCGCGTGAACTTCAGCGGCGCGGCGGGTTGAGAGTTCACCGTCGGCCGCCAGAAGCATTTCCTGATCCGATAAGTGCATGTCCAACAGGTGAAGGTCTTTGCTCAGCATGGCTTTATCTCCCGTCCGCACGGATCAACATCTCCCGTCCGCACGGATCAACCGTGCCAGCGATCGAGTCAGCGATATCGATACGGCTCCCAGAGACATTCCGAGGACGGCTGCTATTTCCCTATAGCGGAGACCCTCCGCACGCAGTCGGAGGCAACCCTGATCCGCTTCCGGGAGTGCATGAACAACCGCCAGCAGCCGGTGGCGCCTCTGAGCCAACGACAACTGTTCTTCGGGGCCCGGCGACGGATCAACCGGCTCTTGCGCAATCGTCCAGTCGGAGGTGGTCTTGGCGTGCGATCTTTGGTTTGCGAAAAGCTGTTTTAGCGCGAGATTATGCGCGACACGGAAGATCCAGCCACGAAGGTTTTTTCGAGATCTGCGCAATTGGAGATGTCGAAAGAGGGACAGAAATACTTCCTGGATGACTTCCTCTGCATCATGCACGGGAATGCCCAACGAGAGTGCATAGCGGAGAAGCGGGTCACGAGACTGCTCAAAGAGATCGATGACCTCACGCTCGATCTCCGAGGGCTTCCCCGAAAGCGCTGCGTCAAGGACGGTTGGGAAAGAAAGCCCGTTGATCGAATCCGCTGGAGGCATATATGCTCGGGTCTCTAGAATGTATATTCCATTTCGCACGCCTTCCGTTCAAAGTTTTCAAGTGACCCTGGTGAATCCCAGCATGAGATTGAAAATAAAGACTGAACAAATCTGCCTGAAATGGAATTGTTAAGTTAAGGGGCGGAGAGAACTGCCGTTGCCCACCGTAAGATACCGATCCCAATTGAGTGACGATTAAACATGAAAAAGGCGCTGATAAGTACCGTACTTCTATGGGCTCTTCCCATGCTCGGACAAAGCTTCACGGGGGAATTGCGTTTAACTGTCACTGATCCCGCTGGATTGAGGCTGAAGAGCACGGTTGAACTCGTCAGCCAGGGCAACGAGTATCGCCATACATTCACGACGGACGATCAGGGCAATCTAGATGCCAAGCGTTTGCCCTATGGAATCTACCAGGTCCAGATCCAGGCGCAAGGCTTTGCTCAGGATTCCGAATCGATTGAAATACGTTCCGCGCTTCCTTTGGATCGCACGATTCGACTGAAAGTGGCTTCGGTTTCCGAATCGGCGAATGTCAGCGCATCTGGCACATTAGTCGATCCCTATCGTGCAGGGTCGGTCAATGAGATGGGTTTGGAGACGATTGAGAATCGATTGACTGCTCTGCCCGGACGCTCCATGCAGGACCTGGTGAACTCAGAACCCGGCTGGCTCTACGAAGGCAACGCCGTTCTCCACCCGCGCGGATCGGAATATCAGACGCAATTTGTTGTGGACGGAATACCGCTCACCGACAATCGTTCGCCGAGCTTTGGCCCTGAAGTCGAAGCGGATGACGTTGATTCACTCAAGATTTATACGGCCGGCATTCCCGCGGAATTTGGCCGGAAGATGGGCGGCGTCGTTGAGGTCAATACGCTCAAAAACACGGATCCTGGGTTTCACGGACAACTCACTCTTTTCGGCGGCACTTATGACACGGCAGGGATCAATACCCAGGACCAATACACATGGAAGGGCCACACGCTGCGGCGTTAGCGCCTCGGGAAACATGACGGACACTATCTCAACCCGGTGGTTCCGGAGAATTACACCAACAATGGCACGACCGCCAGTGGTTCGGTGAGCTATGAGCGGGAGCTCACGCCGAAAGACCGCATCACCCTGATCGTCCGGCATGAACTCGCGCGCTATGCAAATCCCCAACGAATATGTGCAGCAGAACGGAGCATATGTGCCGAACTCGGAAACAATCTGATCGGCTGTCCGCCCGGTCCCCCCCCGACGAGCCGCGATTGCGTGTTCGTTCCCGGGGGCCAGCTGACAGAATGGCGACAACTTTGAAACGCATGGGAAGCATCTCCTACCAGCACATTTTTTCCTCCGATGCGATCGGCACGCTGCGCGGAATGGCCCGCGATAACTCCAATGACTTTTATTCGAACCCTGAGTCCTGGCCCCTCATTGCCACCCATCACAACGATTTCAAGGAAATTTATTTCAACGGCAGCCTCTCCATTCATCATGGCAGGCAGGAATTTAAGGCTCGGCGTCGAATCCGATGCGATATTTCTGCACGAAAACTTCAGCTACGTGATACCCGACTGCGCCGACCCCTAACGATCCTCAATGTCCTATCAATTTGGGGATATTGGACTCTGGCGCGACAACCTTTGCCTTTGCCGGCACCCGTCCAGACCTCGAACAATCGGCTTATGTTCAGGATTTAATTCGTCTCGGCAACTGGACGGTGAATGCGGGGCTGCGCTGGGATCACTATCAATTAGAGGTGAACCAGAATGCGGTGAGTCCGCGCCTCGCCATCTCGCGCTATTTCCCTCCGTCGGCGTAAATATTCACGCCTCCTATGACCGGATATTCCAGACGCCATCCTTCGAAAACATACTTTTGGCCAGTTCTCCGGCGGCGGAGGCCATGGACACCAGCGTTCCGGCGTTGCAGCTGCCGGTCCAGCCTTCTCACGGCGAACTATTATGAATTGGGCGCGACGAAAGCATTCTTCGGGAAACTGCGGCTGGATGCGAATATGTTCCGTCGCGACGTGAACAATTATGCCGACGACTCTCAAATTCTGAGTACCGGAATCAGTTTTCCCATGGCGTTTCGACAGGCATTCTCTACGGCGCGGAAGCCAAGCTGAATTTCGCGATGGAAGGGCGTTTTCCGGCTTCGCCAGCTACTCCTACATCGTAGGCAATGTCTGGTACCCGGTGACCGGCGGCTTGTTTCTTGGGCGACGATGCCACGGCGCGACTCCGACCGACCGGGGGTTCATTTCCCCGACTCACAGGACCAGCGGAATACCGTGCGCGCCCGCATCCGCTATCAGGTCGCCCCGCGGTTGTGGTTCGCCCTGGGCGCCGACTACAACAGCGGACTGCCGTTTGAGGCCGATTTAACCCCGCAGCAATATGCCACAGAATACGGTCAGGTGGTGATTAATCACCTCAATTTTGCTCCAAACAACGACCGCATCAGTCCTTACCTGGCGGAGAATGTTTCGCTGGGCATCGATCTTTTCAAGCACGAAAAACGTTCGGTGCGATTGCAGGCCGACGTCCAGAACCTGAGCAACACGCTCGAAGTAATCGACTTCGGAGGGCTGTTCTCCGGCAACGCGCTCGGCCCTTCGCGTCAATTTACTTTTCGCCTGGTAACAACATTCTAGAATCCGGCGTGATTCATCAAACGTTCGGGGAGTTTAGCGTCCGCGTGTGTACCAGATCGAACCGGGCGAGCGGTAATTAAGCCCTTCGCCCCATACCACATGCGTGACGCCCAGGTTATCGATGCCGATGGAAAACAAGTTGCCAAATGGGAACAGGAAACCGTTGGGCAGGATGTAATCGTATCCGCGCACGGGCCCGGAGAGTTGCGATTCCGTCGACCAGGTGGCCCCGCCATTGGTGGAAGCTCGGTAGAAAGTATTCCAAAGGGGATGACCTTGAGAATCCACTTCTCTGGTGTCCATCCACGCGATGCGGACGTCGCCCGCGGTGCCGGCGGTGATCGCCGGAAAGCAGTGCTCCACTCCCACCGGAGCGTTTGAGACGTCGACCTTCGTGGACCAGTTTTCCCCGGCGTTCGTGGAAGAGGAGAAGTAGATGCGCTGCGGTCCACCTATGACCGAACCGGAGTTCCAGACGGCATAAATGACTCCGGCATCATCTGAAGCCAGAGCCATCTGGGAGGCCAGAAAGCCCGCCGAACAGACCTGTGCCGGGCAATCCGGCGCCGCGCTCGAAACGTCGATCGGCGTTGTACTCCAGTTTCGTCCGCCGTCCGCGGATCGGCTTACAAACACCTCCACCGGGCGCGCGAGAAGATCCGTTCGCGCGTAAGCCGTCCAGGAAAAGTAGACGTTTCCGACGGGATCTACCGTAGCTCCTGCAGCCAGTGACCAGCCGGGCCCGGCGCCGGGGTTCAATACAGTGGAGGAAAAATTCTGGGCATAATCATGCGACGCCGCTACCGATAGGGTCTGATCATGGTTGAAGCTCACGTAAACATTGGGGCCGCGAACGGCCAGCACCGGTTTGTCGATGATAACTTCGGCAGAATGTTCCGCTATGGCAAAATACCAGGAGCGGCCAAAATCCTGCGACCGCGCCACGATGATATCGTGCCGGCCCTGCATCCAGGATGCATAAAGAGTTTGCCGATCAATGGGGTCGACCTTGATCTGGGCATCAAATTGTCCGATCGAGGAAGTCAGCAGCGGCTGCGGCGGATCCCACGAAGCGCCGTTGTCGCTGCTGGTCAGCAGGACCATGGTGGGCGTGGTGCACGCCGGGCATTGATCCACCGCGCCATACTGGGGAAAGAGAATGTAGATGTGACCGTGGGCGTCCGTCGCCATCGCGGGCTCCCATTGATCTCCGGAGGTATATCCGAGACGATGCTGAGGGGTAAATCCCGAGGCTGCCAACGCGGCTTTCGCAGACAGGGTCAGAACCAGGCAGACGGCAAGCTTCTGCACAATCGCGAAGTGGCTGTTTCTGCGGACCACAGATTCCCCTAAAGGCAGACCAGTCTGGGCAAATTTATCCCAGACTACGGGTAGATGACGCTTCTCAAAGTTATCGCGATTCTTGAGGTGCGTCAATTCTACAAGTGGGTACTTCCGACCCGAATGGCCATCCTGCCCGGAATGGCTTTGGCATATGCGGCAATGTCCTGATGCCCGAATTCGCAAGACCAGTGGGCCCTAGGAGGCTTTTCTAATGTGCGGGAACTACAGGCAGATCGACAAAACTGGATTCACCGCTCGCGTGATAAACCCGCTGAACCGCCTTTACGTAGTCATCAGGTTTGGCGAAGAAGATATTGGGCACGAAAGTCTGCGGATTTCGATCATAGAGGGGAAACCAGCTCGACTGGATCTGCACCATGATCCTGTGACCGGGCAGAAAAACGTGATTCACCGTGGGCAGGATGAACTTGTAGGGCAGCGGGGCATTCGGCGTAATCGGTTTCGCCGTCTCGAAACTTTCCCGATATCTGCCGCGAAAAATATCCATGGCAATATTCAGCTCATACCCGCCCATCTCCGGCCGGCTCGGCACTTCGTCTGGATATACATCGATGAGCTTCACCACCCAGTCACTATCCGTTCCGCTGGTGGAAGCGACAAGATTCACCAGCGGCGCGCCACTGACGCGCACAGGCTCGGTTAGAACTGGTGTCGTATAGGAAAGCACATCCGTCCGGTCAGCCACAAAACGCTGATCGACGAGCAGCCATCGTCTCCAGGCGTCGCCGTCAGAGAAGGTAATGGGGCGCGGCAGGTAGGGGACGGGCTTGCTGGGATCAGAAACGTATTCGTCATAGTCCTGGTGGCCTGCGGCTGGCTTGGCATCGTTTCCGCTCGAGAGCTCGGAGGGGTGAATGACAAACCGAGCCCCGCCGTCAGATAGAGCGGTTTGGACTTGGTCGTGCAACCGGTCTCACATGCCAGCGGCCATGACTTCAGCCGGTCCCAATGATCCTCGCCGGTGTTGTAGATGAGCACGGGCGGCGTATCGGCTTTGGGCGCGCCGTCTTTTAAATATTGATCGAAGAATGGCTTCAGCACATCGCGACGAAACTGCAGAGCAGTGTCACCTTCCCACTTCAGCGGCCCTAGAGAATAACCGTCGTAGTTGACTCCGCTGTGCCGCCACGGGCCCATTACCAGAAAGTTCATGTCATTGTGCGTGTCCTTCGGCTCAATCGCCAGGTAGCAATGGATCGCGCCCCACATGTCTTCCTGATCCCACAGACCCTGGATCCACATCGTCGGAACCTTTAGCGGCTGCGCGCTCATCGTTTTATCCAGCGCCTGCTCTTGCCAAAATGCGTCGTAGGCGGGATGCTCGGCAGTTTTGTGCCACCACGGCAGTTGGTCCAGGCCCCCGGCCTTCGCGAAATCTCCCGCCGAGCCGGCCCGAAGAAAATTTTCGTAGTCCTCATATCCCTGTCGGACTACCGGTTGCCCTGCGCCCCGCGCCGAAGTCTGTCCCGTGAAGTAATCGAAATTCGTCTGCCGAAACGCTCCGAAATGAAACCAGTCGTCTCCCATCCATCCATCGACCATCGGGCTCATCGGTGCTGCGACCTTCAGAGCCGGATGCGGATTGACAAGCGCCATGACAACCGTAAACCCTTCGTAGGAACTCCCCAGCATTCCAACTTTCCCGTTGCTCTCAGGAACATTTTTCACCAGCCAGTCGATGGTGTCGTAGGCGTCGGTGGAATGGTCGGTTGCGCTCGAATTCAGAGGCCCTCGCAACGGGCGCGTCATCACATAGTCGCCTTCGGAGCCGTATTTGCCGCGAACATCCTGAAAGACCCGGATATAGCCATCCGCCACAAACACTTCGTCGCCTTGCGGCAGGGTCGCGAGCATGTGCGGAGAGCGAGCGCGTTCCGCTCGTTTGGCGGCGTTGTAGGGAGTGCGGGTCAGGATAATCGGCGCACTTTTCACGCCTGCGCCCCGAGGGATGACAATCACGGTATAGAGCTTGACTCCATCCCGCATCGGAATCATCTCGACCCTTTTAACGTAATCGTAGGACGCGGTTGGCGCTTCAAATTTCGTCGGAATATCCGGGGTTAAGGGCGCGGTTTGAGCGGGCGCAGCGGAACCGAACATGAAAAGAGCAGTTACGATCAGCGCCCATCGTGGATATTCAGGTCGTTGGAATAACAATAACAATAACGAAGACACGTTGATCACCGGTCGAACAGTCAACTGAGAATCTCCTTCCGTGGCGACGACATCTTCACTTTGCGCCTACCTGGTCTTCGAATTCTGTGTCGCCGAATTCTGAGGAGCCGGATTTTGAGTAGCCGGATTTGCGTAGCGACGATGAATGCGGCGACGTTGTTATGGAGACCTTTCAGTGAGGCCTCGTGCGCATACACCATATGCCCGGACTCATAAAACTTGAATTCAATATTCTTCTGCAACTTCGCGGGAATTGGCAAATGCTGCATCTCGTAAACCCCTTCGAAAAACGGCGTTGCCAGATCGAAATAGCCCGCGTTTACCAGGACTTTCAGGTCCGGGTTATATTTCATTGCCGCGGCAAGATCGACCATGACGTTTACCGCCTGCGGCAACGGTATGGGCGCTCCCGGGGGTTGGTGCAGAAAATTCCAGTTTTTTTCCACGTCAATTTCCGGCTTGTACTCGCGGTTTTCGCCGAACTTCAAGTCCTTGCGCACATAGTCGTTAAAGGCGGAGACATAAGCCGAGCCGATTGCCGCCGACTGTGGATCGTATTCCGCTTCTTTACTAAGCGGATCGAGCGTCGGTCCGGAGAAGCGCGTGTCCAGCCGGCCGGTAGTTATATCGCTGTCTGACTCGAGAGTCTTTTCGAACTGCCCGGCATTTACGCGCAGATCCGATTTTTCAATGTAGTCGACGGGAAGACCCGTGTAGCGATGGAGTTTTGCCGCGACCGCCTCACGTTGGTCGGATGACAGCGTGGATCCAGCGCCAAGCGCATTCGCATACTCAGTCATCGCGAAGTGCTCTACCTCCGCCAGCAAGGGAGTCAACTCCATCGGCGGGTCGGGCAACTTATGGTGATACCAGGCTGTGGCGGCGTAGGTGGGCAGCGCCAGTTGATACGGCAGATCGATTCCAGGATTCAACTGCGGCCAGTCTGCGCCATTGTCATAGCCTAAACACTGGGAAAGCAGAATCACTCCATTAAAGTCAATCTCGCGGACGGTTTCGAGCACATTAATCAATGCCGCTGAACGCGTGGTCCCGTAGCTCTCGCCAAATAAATACTTCGCCGAATTCCAGCGTCCGTACTTCGCCAGAAATTGCGAAATAAAATCAGCGAACGCCCAGGCATCCGCATCAACGCCATAAAACACCTTTTCCCGATCCTTTCCAGCTATGCGGCTGAAACCCGTCCCTGGCGCATCCACAAACACAAGGTCGGTCGCGTCGAGCAGACTGTACTCGTTATTAACGATCGAGTAGGGCGCCGCCGGGGTATGGGAGTCATCGAGAGTCCTCACGCGCTTCGGTCCAAACGCTCCCATGTGCAGCCAGACGCTCGATGAACCTGGGCCGCCGTTATAAAAGAAGGTAACCGGCCGCTGCCCAGCCGGCTCACCGGACTTGAAATATGCAACATAAAACATGCTGGCTTCGGGCTCCAGATTCTTATCGTCCTTATCCGCGTTCTGAGGAACATCATCCCAGCCTTTGGGATGCACAACGATCGTGCCGGCAAAAGCGTCATAGGGAGTCGTTGTTCCTGAGATCGTGACCGATCCTTTGCTGGCCTGCTGCTCCGGCTTAAGATCCTTCAGGCTTCGAAGAAGTTGCTTAGCCTGGGCGGGATCATCTTTTGTTTGCGCGGACGCCGGACCGAGAGAGAGCATCAGTCCAAGGATGGTCAACGCGACGATTTCGATAGTGGCGATCCTCATCGGGAATTTGTCTCCGTGAAAAGTCATGCGCCCGCCATTATATGGCACGCCATTGCCTCAACACTGATCCGCCGACTCTGGATGATGGTTCTCCTGTATTCTTGTGCGCGCGAGTTCCGCCCGCGCTACTGGCAAATCGAAAACTGTCGACGCCAGTTCTAAGGCGAAATCGTTAGGACTGCCGATTGCAGTTACCTAAACATATTGGATGGAGGAACCATTATGAAACACTTCAAATTTCTCTTGATTGCAGTTGCAACAATGGCCGGACTTGTCGCCCTCATTGCCCCCGCGCCAGGACACGCGGATGGGCAATCCGCCCCGGCCTTCGTTACCGAAATCCCCCAGGGGTACCGCGACTGGAAGTGGATATCCTCGGCCCACGAAGCAGGCAACCTCAACAGCTTAGGTGCCGTCCTGGGCAACGATGTAGCGTTCAACGCCTTCCGGAAAGGGACTCTTCCGTTCCCGGACGGCACAATCATTGCTGCTTTGCATTACCGTAACGTGCCATCGGAAGAGAACAACAAAGTCTTTGGCCAAGCCCAGTCTTTCGTTCCCGGGCCTCCGACGAACATTCAGTTTATGGTCAAGGACTCAAAAAAGTAGCCGCAACCGGCGGCTGGGGCTTCGCTCACTTCGCGGACGGTAAACCTGGCGACGCGGCGTATATGAAAAGCTGCTTCCCTTGCCATGAGAAGACCCTAGCGAGCGACCTTGTCTTTACTCGTTATGCACCTTAATGCCTGAACGCTAGAGCAAACAAGGAGCGCAGCTGCGTCTTATCGCAAAAGTACGGCCTCGCGCAGCTGCGTTTCTCTCTGCCCTAAATACTTCCGGCGCGTCGCGAAATCTCAGACATCAAGGCTCGATATTGACCGTCCGAATGCAGGCTTTCGACAGCCTTGCGCAGCGCTGCATTGACGCTTGGGTCTTTGGAATATCTATCTGCGGCATCCATCAAGACTCGCCCCTTATCCCCATCCGATGAAATGCCGGTTGCCGATTGGATCGCGCCAATCACCATCACACTCGAAGTCCCTGGCCGGTCCAGCAGCACGATCAGAACCCGGCTGTGGTCTCCATCCGAATGGATGCTGTCGGCAGCGGCAAAGAAAGCATCGCGAACCGGTTCAATATCCCCTCCAACTAGCTCCACGAGAACGCGAGCCTTATCTCCGTCCGATGAGATTCGCTGCGCTGAATTTGCAATGCCGTCGAGCGTAGCTGTCCCAATTCCCGGTTTGTGGACGAGCGTCACCAACACCTGCTGATGATCGCCATCGCTCGAAATCGAATTGGCCGCGTCAAAAAACGCTTTGCGTAGAGGCTCTTCGTCACGGTATTGGGACGCCGCTTCTTCCAGCACTCGAGCCTTGGCGCCGTCCGAAGAAATTTTCTCGGCTGAACGCAGCAGGCGAGTCAGGGTGTCGTTATCAGCGCCATTCCTGGCCAGCAGTTTCAAGAGAACGCGCGCGTGGTCACCGTCCGAGGAAATCGAATTCGCCGCCTGAAAATATGCCGCGCGCAGGTCGTCCGTGGCGCGATACGAGTCGGCAAGCTCAATCAGAACTTCCGCCTTGTCGCCGTCCGAAGAAATATGTTTCGCGACCTTGGCCACGCTTACCAGCGTATCGCCGCTACCCCCATCCTTGCTGACGAAATCGGAAAGCACCCTTCGCTTGTCGCCATCCGAACTAATGGTTTGGATTGCCTCGAAAATGTAAGGACGCAGTTCGTCCGTGAAATACTTCGTATCTACAGCAATGATGACGTGCGCTTTATCTCCATCCGATGAGATGCCGCGAATTAATCTCGCGGCATCCTTGAGCTGAGATGGGTTCAATGACGCTTGGGAGAAAAGCAACTCCAGGTAGACACGCTTCGATCCATTGCTGTGGATCAATCCAATCTCGGTGATCACCGCTTGCGGACCTCCCTGCCGGAGTATCCGTGCAACCCGTGGTCCTGCTCCAATTCCGCTATCGCGAATGCCCTGGGGAAGCACTCGTCCCAGCCACGCCCGCGCTTCATCGTCCAGCGGTTTCGTGGTCCAGCCCACGGAGTAGGTTTTTGTAAGGTTCCCTGCCGAATCGGCTTTCACTTCATACGAGCGCGAAGAAAACCAGCGCCCCTCTTCCAGGCGGAAGTCTCCGTTCGGCGAAAGCGCCTTGACGTCTCGATCGTCATCTGTGAATTCGATTGCGCCGTCAATCTTCAGCGTCAGGGAGTTCCACCCGTTACGGGTGACCATTTCCGTGTGCGTCTCGCCGCTTTGTTCCGGCGGTGTGGCGGCATTCGCCCGCGGCGGTTGGGCGCCAAGTGGAGTGACGGGGGCAGTCGGCGTTATCGGTTGCAGTAAAGGCGGAGCCAGCACTTGTGCCGTGACGCTCTGCCGACCGTTGTCATCTGCCGGGGTCTGCGCCAACGCGATCATTTGCGGCGTCCGTGCGCTCACAAAAAGCAACACCAAAATTGCGGCCACGGATATTCCC
Source organism: uncultured Acidobacteriaceae bacterium (assembly GCA_963846245.1). Classification (GTDB taxonomy): domain Bacteria; phylum Acidobacteriota; class Terriglobia; order Terriglobales; family Acidobacteriaceae; genus Sulfotelmatobacter. The sequence goes on from CAWJVI010000005.1 coordinate 88,865, forward strand.
AGGGGACCCACAGCAAGCTTCGACGTTGAATTCCGGGTTCGATCCAGGGCGTGATGCACGCGCCGCAGAAGTTGCGATCGGTTCCCACCCGCGCCAGCTGCGAGAATTCCCGCATCCTCCCAGCGCGAGAGTTCCGCCACTTTTACAAGTGAACTCGCATAGCGCCTCGCTGCGCCCGTCGCCGCAATCGCCCAGTCATCACAAGCCATTTCGCGCTCCAGCGCCATCCGGCGGCCAATCCAGTAGATCGCCGGCTGAATCGGTAGCAGCGCTTCAATGAATTTCTGGGCAAGGTTGGTCCAATCATCCCGCCGCTTCAAATGGGAGAGTTCGTGCAGAACAATGTGTTCAAGCTCTGAATCCGAAAGAGCGTCAAGCAAGTCTTGAGGGAGCAGGATAGCCGGAGTCAGAAATCCCAGCGATATCGGCGCGGGAATGTGGGTCGAAACGAGCAGGCGCACTTGCCTGTGAACGCCGTTCCTGGCACACAACCTTCTCAACCACAGCTGCATTTCTTCCGCGGCCGGCGTCGCTCCCGATTTCAGCCGTCGTAACTCTTGATATCCAGATCCAAGGCGCGCCAGCATCGTCAACGACAGGAGCGCCCACGCGATCTCGAACGCGCGCAAAACCCTTCCAGAGCGAATGCGAATCGGAGAGAGCTTAACCGTCGCCGTAGCGGTCGACGAGATCGTCGAAGCGGCATTCCACACTTGCCACGCCAGTCTAGGCCCGCGTCCAGATGTCGGCATTAATTGAGGATCCGGTTCAAGATGCGTCTCGGAGCCTGCAGCCTTCACATTCGCCGGTCCGGATTCACCCGGGAAAGTTCTTGTCGCAGGCGTGCTTTTCGCCCAATCCACAGCCGACTCCGTGGACCGTCCAGGAACTGAGATTCCATGCATCACCGGTCGGATGGGCAGGGCCACTACGGCAAGCAACGTTAGCCATAGAACCGTGAATCGCGTCGTCGGGTTCAATCGCGGAAGCAGCTTCAGCAGGAATCTCATCGCTACCGCCAGAATTCCCCCCTGCCAGATTCCGTTCAGAAGAGTTGTCATTGCAAAGTCCAGGTGCGTCATCTTCACTCCTCTTATTCTTTTTACTCTCTCTCTAGTTTTATTCGCTGTCCGCGATCATTTTCTTGATGCGCCGCAATTCGGCTCGGCCAATAGTTTCTTCTTTCAAAAGATTGAGAACCAGCAACTCTCGCGAACCGCCAAAAAACCGACTCACTAGGTGACGAAGCGCTTTTGTGCTGGCCTCCTGCTGCGCGACCAGAGGTTCGTAGACGAAAGCGCGTCCTTTCTTCGTGTGCCGCAGATAGCCCTTGGTCTCGAGAATACGCATCGTGGTCAACACCGTGCTATACGCAAGAGGCGGATTGTCCGGCAGCGACGCCACTACATCGCCCACGGTCGCTTGCCGCTTCCTCCACAGCACATCCATGAGCCGCAACTCGCCTTCCGTTAGAGTCGGCGACTTTTTCCTGGCCAATGTTTTCTCCCTCACCAACAATTAACTAATTAATAGTTCCAACTTTATAAGACATCGCAATCCTCGTGTCAACTAATAAATTAATACTTAATCTGATCGCCCCAGTTGAGCCCGTTCACCAGCTCCAGAGGAACTGATTGGACAATCTCCTGCACACCGAGCGAAAGAAAAAAGAAAGAAGAAGAAACGTGACGACACTGCGGCGGAAAACACGACGTGAGTGTGTGACACGTCTGGATACGTCTGTACAACCTAGATAAACATCCTCTGCCTGAGCGCTTTGCTAATCCCCATCCTGCTTGCACCCGCGGCCCACCGTCTTCAAGATGTTATTGGCGGTCGTGATGTGGCAACTATAGGACGCGCCTGCCAAATCAGAAAATGTGTAGGTTTGCGAACTCGATGCCGGACTCACATCCGACGCGTTCACCGCGTTCGTGACCGTTCTGAAGCCGACCACATTCCCGTCCACCGAAACCTGCTTGCTGTTTTTGTATTTCTGCGCAGTCGTCACGGTATAGCCAAACGGCGAACTGCTTACCGGATACGAGAGATCAAGGTTAATCGGGAAGCTGAACACGTCGCGGGTCACAACCGTTCCCTCATCGCTCGAAACTGTCGTCGCAGAGGTGACGTTCGTATCTACCGCGGTGTTCTGATCCAGCACCGTGAAGTTGACGGTGTCGAAATCGATAGTCTGTGTACCGGAAAAATTCTGATGCTGCGTCACTGATGTGCTCACTTTTCCATGCGACGTGTTGACGTACCCGGCAATCGTGAAATCGCGTTCCGAGGTCACATTGATCGTTCCCGTAACCGTCGAAGTTCCCTGAAGATTTTCCGTCACCACCGGGTTCGGGCTGGTCAAAGTGTTCCTGGTGACCTTCCCCGTGATCTGCGTCGATCCCGCGTCGAGGTAGAGCAGCAGCGAAGCTGTCACTGAGAAGTAGCTATCATCGTTGAACACGCTCAACGCGACGGTATGAGGTTGCCCATCACTCAATAGACTCGCGAAAGGCGTAAGGTTCACCCGGTAAGGCACGAACTCAAGGGTCTGCGCACCGGGAATCGGCACCCACTCATCCGGCAGAAATCCCGTGAACACCCACGGAGAAATCGGCGCGATCCCCGCAGGCTCTCCGTCAATCGTGATCTCACTCTCGCGGAAGTCTGTGTTCCCGCATCCATAAACTTCATTAATGTTAGCCAGATCGTTTGGAAAACACGCATACCACTGTTCGTCCTCGGACTGGCTCTGCGAAATTACGTCCAGGTAGGCGCGCTCGGTATTGCTCGGGAGCGTAAACGTCGTCGAGAGTTGGTCGGTCGGCGATGACAGCGTAGCCGGCAAGTTCACACCGCCGCTGCCATTCGATTGCGTCAGCGGAAGCACCTGATCGGGCATCCGCTCGAGTTGATCGTCTCGCTTGCCGCTTCTCTCATTCCCGCCACTTTCCGCTGGATAAAACTCCAGCTCGGCACTGACTGTGAACACTCCATTCAAATACGTATTGTAGGGCGGCGGGCAATCCGTGGTGCAGTTCTGCAGCACGATCGTGCCCTGCTGCGGACCCGCGAGCAACGCGCTGTAATCGGTGATGTCCCGCTCCACATGCCAGTAATTGGTCAGTACCGCCAAGGGCTCAGGAGTGGTTCCGAAATAAAGGTTCGCATTTGCCAGATAAAGGCTTGCCGTGCGGTCGAACTGGATTCCTCCGTTCTCGCTGAAGTCCGCCTCGAACACCACTTTCTCCCACGGGCCGGAACAATTGCCCGGCGGCGCGAATTCGAAAGTCTGCGTTGACTCCGAAAAAAATGCGAACTGGTAATTGGCGAAGAGCGGCACCACGCAAGGCTGTGCGTGCGGACGCGGCACCAGCGGTTCGGCCGTCACCTCGAATTGTGTGCCAATCTGCCGGTTCGTGCTCTGGGCCACAACCGCATTCGGGCAGATCGCAAACACCGCAAGAGCTGCAATCAGAGTTGCAATCAATGAAAACCGTAACCGGCAAGTACCGCGTGGGTTCATAACGAAACTCCTTGATGGTGGCTGGGTTTCCAGGCGGAATCGTAGACCTTCCCTCAACATCCGGGCTTCCCTTATCCCATCTACCTCGGAAACTTGTCAACCACAAATTGCCTGAAATGGTATCGCACTCATTATGTTTGCGCCTTGTGTGCAGGATCATGCACACTCACGCCAAGCCAAAAAAGACTGCCTGCGATCAGATCGGTTCCGGGCTCGCCGTCCTTTCAGGATCCGGCATACAACTGAAACGGCGCCCAGTAAAACGGTTTGCGGAATGCCGCGCCGGAACGCAGCAGCGTGAGCTTGGCATGGCGCAGAGCGGCGTCGGGAGTCTCTCCCTTTTTCAACTCGCTGTAGAGTTCGTCCATGAGCCGCGGAGTGGAAGCATCACTCACATCCCACAAAGCTCCGATCACATTGTGAGCCCCAGCCCGGACGAACGCCCATGAAAGCCCCACCAGTCCTTCGCCCGAATACGCGCGCGCCCCGGCGCTGCGGCACGTGGAGACCGTGACCAGTTCAGCTCTGAGCCGGTGATGAATAATGTCGCGGGCGTAAAGTTTGAAAGAATCTTCTTCGGCGCCAGCTTTCGACGCATCGGCTTTCGCAGCATCAGCCCTCGACAACACGATTGCAGAGTCGAGAGGACTCAAGCTGCTTGCCGTCCCATGCGCCACAAAATGAATGTAAGAAAAACGTTCTGGTTTGCTCGCCAGGTACGCCGCAGGATTTGCTTGCTCGCGGGAAAACATTTGTTCCTGGCCGGAAGAAAAATGTTTCCCGATATTTTCCATTTCGATCGCAGCCTCCGGCAACCGAGGAAAGTCTTCGTTCGGCGCAATGGCATCGCCAAAAAGAAGCAGGTTACCCGCACCCTTGCTGTGCGCGGCATGAAAGGCCTGCAGCATGCGCAGCGAACTGGCGCTGGAGAGCGTGACGTCCTCGATCCAGTAGTGCGGCTGCGACGCAGTCTGGGTTTCGGGGTGCGGTTCAGGCTGCGGCGCGGAAACGATCAGCGTCTCGAAATTCAAACTGTTCAGGCTGCCATCCGGGACGATAAAAACTTTCCCGGTCTGTGCCAGACTTTTCTGCGTTCCGTCCTTCGGCGACAAACTTCGCGGCAAGAGTTCCTTCGCCGGTTCCACCAGGATGCGATAAAGCGCGGCCCCATCGTCGCTGGCAGTTTGCAAAGACTCGCGCTGATCAATAATCGCTTTGCGGTAGCGCTCCACTCGCTCCTTGATCTCCGCCGCCGGAGGAAGTGGAAACAACTTAATTTTCTCCGGCGTGATCGCCCACAGGTAAGACTGCTCTTCGCCGAGCCAGTAGAAAAGAACCGTGCCCCCGGCGCGGCCGGCGATTTCCTTCGCGTTCAGCGGATCAAGCTTGAACGAAGTTCCTTTCTGCAGCAAACCCAAGCCCTCAGTGAGTGTGCGCCCGCGGCTGTATTCGGCAACCTGCAACGCTTCATCGATTTTGCCCTGGCCAATCAGAAAGTGAATGTAGTCGTTGTAGATGCGCGAAGCATTAGTCAGAAATGGCAGCCGGGAATCCTCGTGCTGCAATTCGGAACGCGCCGTTTCGAAAGTGCCAAGAGAAGCGCGATATTCGCGGTTCGCGGAATCGAACTGCTTTTCATCTTCATAAAGCCGAGCCAAAGACCGCTCCGCCTCCCACTTCAAGAAAACCGGAGTGTCCTTCGCCTGCGCGACTTCACGAAACGCACTCTCCGCCGTCGCCGTGTCATGCAGCCGCGCCGCAAGCCGACCCTGCACCAGTTGCGGATAAACCGCGTCCCGCCCGTTGTTATCCTCCCGCGCTTTGGCCAGCGCCTCGTCGGCATAACGCTTCGCATCGTCCAGCTTATTGGTCTGCTCGGAAACAATAGCCAGGGCGATGAGTGAATTGACGATGTCTTCCCGGCTGTTGATCTGATGCGCGAGGTTAAGCGACTCCTGGAAGGATTCGTCGGCAACCTTAAAGTTATTGGCCTCCAGGTAGATATAAGCCCCCGCTGTAAGCCATCTCACCTCGTCAATCGCATCGCCCGACGCCTCGGCCCGCTGTTTGGCCTGAGCAAGCATCCCTTTTGCTTTTTCGGAATCGCCAAGTTTGTAGTACGCCCAACCCATGTTCCCTAGCGCGGTCTGCGAGATGTCGGCGTAGCCCTGGGCCGTGGAAACTCGCCGCGCGGCATTCGCCCAGTCGAGAGCTTCATCGAAATGCGTCTGCTCATTTGCAGACCAACTCAGGTTCAATAGGGAATCGGCCTCAAGAAATTGATCGTGTCCGGAGCGAGCCGACGCCAGGCCCCGCTCGAAAAAGCCTTGCGCGGACCCGTAACGGGCGCGCCCCATTTCCATATGCCCTCGCGTGTTGAATACGTCTGCGCAAACTGAAAAGTCCGAAGCCGCGCAGAGAGTCTCCGCCTGGCCCAACTCCATGTCCGCCTGCTGGGACCTTCCCAGGGTCGCATTGGCCGCGCTCTCCACTCTCAACTCTCTTATAGCCAGCTCCCCAGAGGAGGGCGGCTGTGGCTCGGCCGTTAGGACTCCTAGGGCATCATCGTCCCTGCCTTCCGCATGGAGTGCATTCGCTTTAAGAATGGTGAACTTCCAAGCCCACGCCGGACTCAAACCGTGGAATTTCTGGTAGCCTTCTTCGGCTTCCCTCAGCGCACTCTTGATGTCCCCGTGCCGGTAGGTCTGCCTGGCGTGATCGAAAGCAGCCTGCGGGTCGCGGCGGCCACAGGCCGCCAGACATGCCAGGACGAGTAGCCAAGTATTTCGAGTTTTTCGCGCAGAAAACATCAGCGTTCGATATGCCCACGAATTCTAGTTGAAAAACCAGAAGGCGTCCTAGATAGCTGTACCGCTTTCCCAGGGGCAAGGCATCGGCTGCAATGGTTTGGGCTGAGCTCGGCGTCTTTCGCCTGGCCTTGAGAGACGATCAGAAAGCGTGGAATTGTCTAAGAACGCAGCAGAAGTGGAGTGAGATCGGATACAGCAAGCAACCACCGGTTAGCCTATTAAGGATCGGCAATTTTGAACACAGAATGTCAACCGCCTACACGCGAATCAGATTGGCGGTTGTCGGGAGCCACCCCGCACATCGCGTAGAACATTCAGAAGCCGACTGATTCTAGCCGCCGCCCTTGCCGCCGCTGCCGTTCGTGTCTACAGGTGCGACCGTAGCGCTCCCTTGGGCTAAGCATCCCATCTCCAGCCGGATCATGGTCAGGTGGAACCTGTACTTATCAGCTTCTGACTTCGGGTTCTTCGACGGCTCTCGGGTCACCCGCAACTCAGCCAAAAATATCTTCCCAAAGTGCGGCACGTCGATGACGTGTCCGAACGATGTTCCCCCGTACGAAACCCCAGCCTCTGCCTCCACGCTATCGACCAGGGAGCATTGCAACTCGTCGCTCCCCATCGCTCCAGAGCGGCCCTTCGGGTATGCCGCAGCCGCTAACTCAGGATGACCCTGCGCCGTCGCGATCTTGTCGTATTGCAGCGAGACGCGCGACTGCACGCCGGGATCTTCAAAATATGACTTATCGCCAGCAGGTTTGGCCCCGAGGATGTCCAGACTCCGCTTCACCGTAATCTTGTGTCCGCCGATGCGCAGATTCTCGAACCGCGTCCCCAAAAACGTAACCGACGGCACCTGACCCGTGCCAAACGCGGGATGCACTGTCGAAATCTGCGCCACCACGCGGTCCGCGGTCACCACGTCGAGCACGTTCAGCCCCTCAACCACGGCAGTTGCCAGCGTAGCAAAGCCGTCACTCTTCGAACTCGGATGCCCCGCGACCTGCGAGTAAGCAGAGTGGTAAGAAATAATCCCTTCAAAACGGAAAGAACTCCCCTTCTTAAACTGGTAGCGTCCGTTGGAGGGCAACTTCACCTGCACCCGTGGCGGGATCTTTTCTTTCAGCGGTTGCTTCAGGTCGGCGCTCAGGACATTCGCTTCCGCGTAGTAAATGTGCACCGGCCCGCCCTTGGCTGGCGTTTTCGATGATGATGTCGCCATATTCTTCACTCCCCGGTGTGATTTCACTTCTGATTCGCAGGGGCTCGGTTTTGCAATTACTGACTTCGCGGGTCTAATTCTATACATCTAAAATTCTGCAGTTCTAAGATTGAAGTTCTAGTTTTGAAGTTCAATCCGATACCGTCCCAAATCCACGCTCTCACCGCCGGCAGTAACGCCGTGCACAGCCAGAGCGCCGGGGACATGCTCGCTCCCCGGATCATATCCCGGAACCAACAGCGAGAGCGGATCGCCGCTCGAAGCCGGAACAGTGCGCGACCATTCTAGCCCTCCCTGCGAGCTATACAAATCTAATTTGTAAGAGGAATAGTGGTCCGGCGGAACGTTGATGGAAAGTTGAAAGGCTTCTCCGGGACGAGCCGCGACCTGAGTCACAGTCGCACTTCGCGTCCCCACATTCACCACTGCGGACGCCAGCAGCTGCGGACTGCCAGCCGCATGTCGTAACCGCTCGTTCGTTAAACTCTGATATCCGATCACCACCAGCAACAGAGCAAGAACAGGCACAGCAAACGCAGGCCGCATCCAGCCGAACCATCCGGAAGTCGCTGGCACAGCGGCAGGCACCCGCTCCCGAACTGCTTCCGGCTTCTCGGACAAAACTACTTTGCTCTGCTCCACAAACATCGCCGCCGCGCGCAGGTCGAGCGCACAATCCTGGCAATCGAAAAGATGCTCCTCAAACTGGTCCCGCACGCCGGGATCGAGTTCGTTCAGAAGATACCTTTCCGTCGCCTTCTCCCGAACTGCCTGGTTGTGGTCCATCGCTCGATCTCCTCGGTGCTCGTTTCTCGCTGCCGCTTCTTCGGTGCCCGCTTTTCCGCTGCTATAGAGTAGTGACTTTCACCGTCCCATCGTTTCAAAGTTTCCCGGCTGCGGCCACACCCGGGGGGCGAGCCTCCATGCTCTTCAAATACAACGACTTAAACGACTGTTTGGCGCGATGCAACAGCACCCGCAAATAGTCACGATCCACCCCGAAATCGCGGCAGACCTCATCTTTGTCCCTTTCTTCAAGAAAAACCTCCCGCAACAGACGACGGTCCTTCTCGGATAGCTCCTCGAGAATCTCACGGACTTTTCCCTCCATTTGCTTGGCCACGACGGCACCCAAAATATCCACGTTCGTCGCCGGAAAGTCTTTGTCTTCTTCATCTTCCAGCGAACTGTGGCGCGACGATGCGCGGTAATGTTCGAGCAAAACGTTGTTGCAAATCGAGTTCACAAAAGCCCCCAGCCGTTCTGGGTGGCGAATGCCGCCTTCGCCGCGCAGCGCGACGAAAACCCGGGCAAAAGTCTCCTGGCGCACGTCCTCGATCGCTTGGGGAGAATTGAGGCGGGAACGCAGCTTCAGCTGGATGAGTTCGCTGAAGTAGGCCACGAAATGTTCCTGGACGCGGAAATCTCCAGCACGGAGGCGCTCGACGTAGGATTCATCGAAGGACTGGAATTGCAAGGACTTGCCCCGTGTCTGCTGAAGTGCCAGCTAGTTTAGCACCTTGTCCGGAGAAAATTGGAAGTGAGAATTGGAAGAGAGTAAGAGATGTGGAGTGATCTGGCATTTGTATCAGTTTGTCCGCTGAATAACTTAGCCCGTTGGGTAACAATGAAGAACCATGTGGGGACAGCCGCCCCTTCGACTTCGCTCAGGGCAGGCTCCCGGCTGTCCTGTCGAGCAAAGCTCGACTCGCTCTCCAGTGCAGCGTCTCCACCGTGATCTGTGGCTTGTAACGGATTCGCCCATCCCTGCACTATCCCTGCGTGGGAGTCAACGAGAACATGCGGCGACGCTCACTTGTGCGATTCACAGCCGTACGATTCACAGTCGTACGATTCACAGCTATGCGATTCGCAGCTACAAAGATCGCGGCCATAATCGGAATTTGCGTCGACACGGCAACAGCGCGCTTGAAACGCGCTCGCCGCGAAATCGGACGCACTGGGAATTCCGTCGCCATACAGCGTGAGTCATGACCGCTCGGGCGAATTCGCTTCGGCGAATCTGGTCCGCGAAGAGCCGGAGCCCCCGTCTAACCGGGCGGGGGCAGTCCGGTTCCTAGTTCGCGCTCCCGTAACTACGACGCTGTCATTCCGATCTCAAACCTTTGTTATTCCGAGCGAGAAAAGTCGAGGAACCTGCTTCTTGCGTGCGCCACCATCACTCGTGGAGCGACGGACTCCTGGTGAGCCTGCCCTGAGCCCGGCCGAAGGGTCCGGTCTGGGCGAAGCCCGGCCGCGTTGCCATGTGTAGTTTTCACAACAGATTTACTCAGCGCTTGATTTTACAGTCAGATTGGCGGCGAGGTGGATTCGAGGTGAGAGATTCGGGAATCCCGAAGAGCGCCGGAACCGACTTCCCCAATTCGGCTCCGGCGATCTGAAGCGCCCCAGCTTCCCCCCGGTTGCTTGGGCTCTTCTGTGTCGGGACTTGTGGACCTATTCCAGTCGCCTACTGCGCGACTTCTTCCACTCAATGCCATAGTGCCAAGAGCGCACAATTCGTTTCACAGAAAAATTAAGCTCCTGCGCTAGCCCCGCGGGCCAATCCCACCGGACGCAGATACTCCACCAGCCATCCGAAGTAGAGCCGGTAAGAGCGATGGATCCCATACATGACCGGAGCCACTGCCAGCGCCAGCACCCAACCCGGATGATGGCTCACCGACTGCAGCATCGATGTAACCCCGGCACTGACCACGTAATACGGGAACGAAAGGTGTGCCAGGTTCCACCAGATCCGGTGCATCGCTTCGCCCTTGCCGATCGCCACGATCGTAGCTACCGAGACCGTCTGCCCGGCGAACAGAGTGACAGTCGCGAGCACCGGCATGGTTGCAGCTGAAACCCATACCGACCCGCTCAGCCACTGCGTTTTGAGCACCAGGCTCGCCACGCTGCTGGCCAGCGCCATCATGCTGACGTTAAACACCATCTGCTCGGGCTTGAACTTCGCGTCCCGTTTGGGCCAGCACTGTACTGCCGTTGCTACGCTGGCGATGGCCACTGCCTCGACCGCGCTCAGGCTGACCACCGCGGTCAGCACGAAGGGCAAGTTCACTGACATGTTGCCGTCGATTCCGGGCAACTTGACCTTCATCCGCGAGGTCACTGCCGAGAGCGCGAGCAGCGCCAGTGCGTAGTAGCCATGCAGCGTGTGACTCTCCCATCCCGCCCAGGCCGTGCCTGCAACCGCCGCCGCGAACATCAAGCCGATGAAAACTTTTGTAAGCCGTGTATTCCGATCCATAGCTCTCCTCCTTTCGTTCGTTTCCACTACACACGGCTACTGTTCATCGTCTCCGGCGTCGGAGAACGCGCCATCGGCGGTCGAGACAGCCGCACCCCAAACCACGCTGGTGGCTTGCGGGCCGGTGCCCGTGCTCGATCCCCAAACGACGCTAAAGGCGGCCAGCGCTGGAGTGTTCCAGGGCACAGACGCACCCCAGACCACCGAACTGCCGCTTACGTTTGCGCCCCAAACCACTGAAGCGCCCCAAACCACCGAAGACCCCCAAACCACCGAGCCCGCCGCGACGCTGCCATTTCCCTCCACCAGAGAAACTGTGTTGGTGGACGGGTTATAGACCAGCCGACGGAGATAGCGCTGCGCCCACCGTAGCCGGCGCCAGGTTGGTGTTGTTCACGGCGGCCTGCATGTTAAGCAAGCCGGAACCCACCGAGAACAGATCGTAGAAAGCGGTGAAGTTCTGCGAAAGGTGCGGGACGAAGGCGACGGTGGAGGTCGGGAACAATTTGTACGTGCTCGCCATCAGGCGCGCTTTCACTTGGTCCGGAGTCAGCGCGCTGTTCTGCTGCAGCAGCAATGCAACCGCTCCCGCCACAGCTGGGGTCGCCATACTCGTGCCGCTCAGCGTGAAGTAGTCGTTATTCCCGTCGGTGCCAGTCACCAGTTCCGTCGGATATTCCATTTCCAGCGTGGAACCCGGAGCCGCCAATGAAACGATATCGTTGCCGGGAGCGACAAGGTCGGGCTTTACGACGAGATCATAAGTCGTGGGGCCCTTGGAACTGTAGCTCGCCAGGGTCTCGGCCGACGGCGTGGAAGATCCGTTGCTCTTGGTTGCGCCCACGGTGATCACAAAGGGATCATTGCCCGGAGCCGTGATCGTTCCATACCCGTTGCTGTTGTTGACGGCCACGCGTCCGTAATTGCCGGCCGCGACCACCACCACAATCCCAGCCTTCCAGGCCGATTCCACCGCCTGGCAGAGAGGATCCTGGGTATAGCTGACGAAGATACCCCGCCCGAGCGACAGGTTAATCACTCGGATGTTGTAAGTGCTCTGTAAAGCGATGGCTGCCTGAATGGCCGCGATCACAGTACTGTCGGTGCCGGCGCCGTTAAGGTCCAGGGCGCGCAGGTCGATGAGATTCACGTTCGACGCTGCCCCGGCGTAAGCTCCGCCAGAGAGATAGCCGTTGCCGCCGATGATTCCGGCGACGTGCGTACCGTGCCCGAAGAGGTCATATTGCGCCCCGCTCGCGTTCGTGGTCGCCGTGCCCGTGAAATCCTGGTGATAGACCACGCGCGATTGCGTCTCGCTCGAATTCCACAGATCGGGATGACGATCGTTAATGCCGCTGTCGATCACGGCCACGCCAATCCCGGTTCCGTTGTAACCTGCGTTCCAGGCGGCGGCGATGCCCGTGGCGATGTCCGTGGTGTCATCCAGCCCCGTCATGGGATGGTCGATGCTCACCGACACGACTTCAGGATCGGCTTCAAGCGCAGCCAGCGCGCTCACCGGAATGGTAAAGGCTGCGCCTTTGACCACATGCAACTGCGCATGCAGCTTTCCACCCAGACCCTGCATTCTCGCGAAATGCGTCGGCCCCGGATCCTGTTTGTACGTCACAATCACCTTTACCGTCTGGGTCCCGGCTTTGCCCTGCTGGGCCTTCGCCAGGAACTGCTGCAGTTCCGGCTGCACCCTCGACGCGGACGAAGACGAAGCAGAGGACGGCGCATTCTTGCTTCCGCCGTTTGCGCCGGCAAAAGCCAACTCGGTTACCAGAACCAGCACGAGCACGCCGAAGCGCTTACCCCACGCCGCGCTGCGTCGTTCGCCTCGTCCCGCCGGCTGCTGAGCTTTTCGTGTATGCATGAATCTCACCCTTTCGTGATCTGTGGGGGCAAAGTCGTGCTTCTGCAGTACAGCTGTTCTGTTGCACGGCCGCTGCCAATCAACCGTCCGTAAGTTGCTGTTATGATTGGGGATACAACCTGTCGCGGAACCTGAAATGGGACACTCTGTCCCTTGACCGTGGGCATGGGACAGTTTGTCCCATAGCTTTTGGGTGGGCGGGACGATCTTGCTCTTCTGCCTTTGGGTGGCGCAGCGCTTTCAGCGCTGCGATCAAGGGATTCTTGGGAGAGCGGCTCTTAGCCGCTGGGGGGACTCTCTGGTTGGGTACCGGTTTTCCGCAATTTCTTGCAATCGCGCCACGCCAGTGCTCTATCGAGTTGCCGCTGCGCGTTTCGCAGCATCAGGCGCGAGAGACTCCGGCGCGACGGGGCGAAGCATCTGCGGCATCGCTGCCATCAGCCGCTTCGTATATTCGTGCTGCGGATTCGCAAAGATGGCGGCGGTCGAATTGCATTCCACAATCTGACCTTCATGCAGAATTGCAATGCGTTCGCAAATGCCAGCCACCGACGCGAGATCATGCGAGATATAGAGGATCGCCATTCCCGTGCTGCGGTTCAGTTCGCGGAACAGCGCCAGAATCTCCGACTGCGTGATCACGTCAAGCGCGCTGGTGGCCTCGTCTGCAATCAAAAGCGCAGGACGATGGGTCACCGCCATCGCAATCAACACCCGTTGCGCCTGCCCCACGCTCATCTGCGATGGATATTTGCTCAGAAACTCGTCGCTCGACGGCAGACTCACGCTTTCGAGCGCGGCGCGTATGGCGCGATCACAGTCGGCGGCGGGACCCGAGGCATGCGCCCGCCAGGTTTCTCTTAATTGCGTGCGAATCTTCAGCGCCGGATTCAACGACGACAGCGGACTCTGCAGCACCAGAGCCAGTACCCGTCCGCGTCTCTCGCGCAATTCACGTTCACGGAGCTCCACCAAATTAGATCCCTGGAAATTTATTGTGCCTTCCACCCGCGCCCGCTTCGCATCGAGCAGGCCAAGAATCGCCATGGCCAGCGTGCTCTTGCCCGAACCGCTCTGCCCGACTAATCCCAGCACCTCGCCGCGCCGGATTTCAAACTCCACGTCGCGCAGCACAGCCTTCCCCGCATAGCTCACTGAGAGGTGAGCGGAGAGGAGAACGTCGTTAGTGGGCGCTGTGCACATGATGTGTGAACCTTGGTGGTTTCCTGTTTCCTGTTTCTAGTTTCTGGATCCGGTCGTTTCAGATCGCTGTTTTTTTGATCCGCGTGAATCCGCGAAATCCGCGGCGAGTTTGTTACTTTCCCACCGTTAGCTGCTCCGCATTCCAGAACGTCTGCGGATGCAAAATCACCGGGTGGGCTCCGTGTACTGCCGTCGATACTGCGGACAGCGCATTTTTGTTGATCAGATAAATGAAGGGGGCCTGCTCGTAAACGATCTCCTGCACGCGGTCGAAAGCTTCTTTCCGCTTCCCGGCATCCGCGGACGAAGCCTGGGCCCGCATCAGCCTATCAATCTCCGCTTCCCATGGCGTTTCCGGAGTTTTCTGCTGCGGGTTCCACTGATGATTGTCCGACGAACTCAGCCATAGATTCATCTCGCCGTTCGGATCGAGATCGACATTCGTCAGGCCAAGCAGGATCGCTTCGTAATCGAAGGTCTGCGTCATGCGCGCGATCAGAGAAGGGAAGTCCAGCGTGACCACGTTCACGTGGATGCCGATCTTCTGCAAGTCCTCCTGGATCATCACCGCCATCTGCTCGCGCGATTTGTTGCCGGCGTTGGTGATAATCGAAAAGACTACCGCGTTCCCGTCGCGATCTTTCAACACGCTGTTGTCCAGATGGAATCCGTCGGCCTGCAGCGTTTTCAGTGCGGCCTCAGGATTGTAGGGCTCCGCCTTCAGCTTGGCGTTGAACCAGAATTTATTGGCGGGCGAAACCGGCCCCACCGCCGGCTGGGCGTGTCCGTGAAATACGACGCGGCTAAGATCGGCGCGATTGATGGCCTCGGAAATCGCGCGGCGGAAATTTTGCGAGCGGAACCACGCCCGCTTGTAGGCAGGGATCGGCGCTTTCGCGACTTCGTTGAACCACATCTGCTCGCTGTCGAGCGATGGCCCCGCGTCATGCACCTGTTGCGGCGAAGTCGCGGCCAGTTTGTCGAAATATTCGCTGTCGAGCGCGTTGATCAAATCAATCTCACCGCGCTTGAAGCGCAGCATCTCCACGTCGCGGTTGGGCTGAATATCGAGTTCGATCGAATCTATGTAAGGTAGCTTCCGCTCCTGCGCATCCGACTTCCAGTAATTGGGATTTCGCTTCAGCAGCACACTCGCGCCCGCCTTGTAGTCGGCCACCACGAACGGCCCCAGCACCGCCATTTCTTTTTTCGGCGAGTGCCCGGACACAATGGCAACCTGATCGAACAACCTGTCGAGTCCCGTCACCGCCGCCGGAAATGTGATGGAAATCTGAGTCGGCGAAATAATCTTCGTCTCCACATTTCCCGGCCCCGACCGGAAAGCGTCTCCCGTGGGAGAATGCAGCGCCGGATCCATCAACTGCTGCACCGTGTAAGCCACATCCTCTGCGGAAAATGGCGTGCCGTCGGAAAATGCAATTCCCGAGCGCAGCTTGAAAGCAATTCCGCGGCCGTCCTTCGAAACCTGCCACGACTCGGCCAGTCCCGGCTCCAGCGCCTGCGTCTCCCGGTTCATGCGGACCAGCACGCCTCCGGTCAAATACCGGATCGACTCCGACGCGTCGTCGTCCACTTTCAACGGATCAAACGTCTTCGGCTCCGAGCGCAGACAAAACCGCAATTCGCCGCCGCCCTGCGCTACCGCGCCGCCCACGAAGAGCCACACGAACGCAATCAGAGTTGCGAACGAAAAAACAATTGCGCGTTGATTGATCCTTCGATCCATCCTCTGATGACCAATCCTCAATGGGGCGCTAGAAACATTCTGGCAGCGCGTCATGCAGCAACTTCCTCCTGCTTCGAAAGCACAAATTGAAACAACGTGACCACTACCACTAACAGAATCAGTGGCACAAACTTCCACGGTTCTTCGCCAATCGACGTGAGCCCTTCCAATTCTTTCAACAGACTTCCCCACGAAGGCATGGGCTCGGCCACTCCCAGCCCCAGAATTCCGAGGTTGGCCTCGCTGAGAATGAAGACCGGAATCGAAATCCAGAACTGCGCATACAGCGCCGGTTTCAGATTCGGCATTACGTGGATCCAGAACAGCCGCATGCCTCGAATGCCCGAAGCCCGCGCCTGCCGCACGAAATCCGCATCCCGCAACGAGCGTGTTCTCGCACACAGCACGCGGGCCGCGCTGGTCCAGCCCAAAAGCCCGAGCATCGAAAACGTCACCAGCACCGAAGCCATCGGCGACACATTCAGCGGCATCACGGCGCGCACGGTGATGAGCAGAAACAACCACGGCAGCGAAAGAAAAAGATCGGTCGCCGCCATCGCCAGTCGCGCCCACAAGCCGCCCATATATCCCGCCAGTCCGCCGATCAAAGCCGCCATCAACGTCGAAAGCAAAGCCGCGGCCGGCGCCAGCACCAGCGAAATTCTCGTCCCGTAGAGCACGCGCGCAAAACGGTCGCGGCCAATTTCGTCGGTGCCGAGCCAGTGCGCCGCAGACGGAGGCGCTCCCGCAACTTCGCGATACTGCCGCGCGTAGCCACCCGGAGCCAACCAGTTCGCAGCCAGCGATACACTGGCGACCAACAGCAACAGCGCGCATGCCAACCTGCGCCACGCGGTCATGCTTCCTGCCCCCGCAGCATATGACCAAATACATCCGCGGCGGAATTGGCCAGCAAGGTTACAAGCGTCACTAGAATTGTGATGTTCATCAGCAACGGCAAATCGCGCGACAGCGCCGCCTGCCACGCCAGTTGTCCTACCCCGGGCAGCCCACACAAAGCTTCAACCGGAATCGCCGCTCCGACCGCCATGCTCACCGATACTCCAGCCACCGCCAGCAACTGCGCACCCGTCACCGGAATCACGTGCCAGAACAAAATTCTGAGTTCTCCCAAACCCTTTGCGCGCGCCGTGATGATGTGCGGCAGAGAATACGCTTTCGTCAGCAGGTTGTGCGCATAGCGATAGACGCGGGGAAAAACAATCAGACCAATCGCCAGCGAACCAGGAACGTTCCACAGCACCGATAACAGCGCCAGCACCGCCGCCGGAATGCAAAGAAAAGTCCCACTCACGAAAGTTGTCAGCGCATCATAGGCAGACGCTCGAAGCCACGCCGCACTCAACGCCATCGCCATCGCGACCGCCCAACTAAAGAGCAGGCCCATGCTTACGAGTCTCAGCGTCAGCGGCACGCGTTCCCGCAAAAGTGCGGTGACCGGCTGTCCCAGTGAAAGCGAAGTGCCGAGGTCTCCGCGAACCGCGCGCTGCATGGAGTGCAGCCAGAAAGAGAAAACGTTGCGTTCCTGCTGCCGGGTTTCGCGCAGGGCGCGAACGCTCTCCGCGCTCAAGTGGGGATCGAGTTGCTCTTCATCCACATCGAACCCCGGCGCAAGCCGCACCAGAGTTGCCGACAATAAACCGCCAAGAAGAACAATGGCCACCAGGGCCAGCCCATGCCGCGCGATTCTCCATCCCAGCATGGCCGAGTCTCCTACGGAACTTTCGCGCTGTTGGCTTTATCTTTGTCTTGCGGCTGCGTGGTTTCTTGCTGCGTCTTTCGTGCTGCGCGGCCGCGGCTGCCGCGTGATGAATATGTTTCATGGAATACATGCGCCGGTCGGCCTCTGCGAGCAGTCGCTCGGCGTCAAATCCATCCTCCGGGAAAAACGCCGTCCCCACACTCAACGTGATGATCTCGCGCCCGCAGGTGTGCAGACCGGCCTCGACCGCAATCTGATTCAGCCGCATCGCTTTTTCCTTCGCCGCCTCGGGAGTGAGACCCGGCGCCGTGATCACGAATTCATCGCCGCCCATGCGCGCCACGTAGTCATAGCCGCGACAAGCCTCTTTCAAACGCACGCTGAACTCGCGCAGCAACTTGTCGCCTTCGAGGTGTCCGAATGAATCGTTGATCTGTTTGAAGCCGTCCACGTCGCACACCAGCACCGCCAGCGCAGCCTTGTTGCGCCGGCACCGCGCCAGTTCCTGCGCCAGATGCATGAACAGCGATCGCGCGTTGGGCAGTCCGGTCAGATAATCCGTGGTTGCGGAACTCTCGGCCTGCTGATACTTCAAAGTGTTTTCCACCGAGAGCGCCACCTTCGACGCCACGGCCAGCAGAATTCTCAAATGGTCGGGTGTGAATGCGTCGCGGCTGGCGTGGTACATGGCCAGCACTCCGACTACGTCATTCAGGCCTTCAAGAGGAACCGCCAATGCCGATTGCAGCGTGGTGTGCTTCTCCTGATCGACAACGTATCCCGCCTCCACCTGCGGATTGCCATTCACGATGGGCTTGCAATTTTCCGCCACCCATCCGCACAATCCTTCGCCTACGCGAATTTTCAGGGACGAGAGCATGCGGAAATTCTCGCCACTCACCAGTTCCGGAAGGAGCCAGCCGTTGCGGTTCACAAACACCGCGATGGAATCGTACGGAATCAACCGCCGCAGCCGCATTGAGAGCAGCGAAAGCGTCTCGCTCAAACTGAGGGACACGCCCAGATCCTGGCTCAGCTCGAACATGGTCTGCGCTTCCTGCCGCGCCGAGGCGATGGATGTCAGGAAGTCTGTGTTGTCGGCCTGGCCGATGGTCGTCGGCTCGGGACCCTTCTCAAATCCGGCGGCCGGAGCTGCTCCGCGCCGCACCCGCGCCGTCTTCGAAAGCCCGGTCAGCGTGCCGGCTTTCTCTTCGATCTGGGCCAGATGTTCGAGCTCCACAAAACGCCGGTCGAGAACCTCCACCACCCGCGGATCAAACCATGTTCCCGCACGTTCCTTCACTCCAGCCATGGCCTCGATCAGCGGCAATGCCGGGCGGTACTGCCGATGCGAAGCCAGCGCATCCAGGCAATCCACCGCCGCCAGAATTCGCGCTCCAATCGGAATTTCCAGCCCACGCAGTCCGTCGGGATATCCCGACCCATCCCAACGCTCGTGGTGCGACCGCACAATCGGAGCCACGGCATAAGGAAACGCCACGCGCTCCAGAATTTCCGCTCCCACCAGCGGATGCACCTTCATCTTTTCGAATTCTTCCGGCGTCAATCGTCCCGGCTTGCTGATGATCTGCTCAGGAACCGCGAGTTTTCCAATGTCGTGCAGCAAAGCCGCCGCGCGCAGCGCCTCAGTATCGTCGCTCGACAGATTCAGCTCTTTCGCAATCTCAACGGCATAGGTGCGCACGCGGTGAAGATGCGTGTGGGTCGTGTGATCCTTGGCCTCAATCGCCAGTGCCAGCGCCTCGATGGTGCGCATGTTCAGCGACGCGATTTCCTCCACGTGCCGCTTTTCAACTTCAACCCGTTCCTTCTCTGCTTCCAGCCGACCCAGATAGAGTCGATAAGACCGGTACACCCAGTAGATAAGCGGCAACACCAACAGTGACGTGGCCCAGCCCGCCTGCCGGTTCACCACTCCAACCAGGCCCACCGCGGCCGCTCCCACCAGGTAGTAGGGAAACGACCAGAAATAGCATTCCGCCCAGACCTTCCGGGCCGACTTGCCTTCGGTCAGAGCGATGACCAGAGAAATCGGAAGAGTGTTGGCGAAGAAGAAGACCAGCGCCGCTACCATCAGCAGGATCGGCTTATTGCCCCCGCCCCTGACTGCCAGCCAGTGATAACTCACATAAGTCAACGCGCTGGCATTCGCCATCATGCCGGCGACGTTGAAAATTACTTTGACCGGATCCAGCCTCTTTCCCAGATGCCAGATGCTCTGCAGCAGAGTCGCCGCGCATCCAATCACCAGGGTTTCGGCGAGGCTCAACTCCATCACGCCCATGAGGATGAAGAGAAAATTCACCGACATGGTTCCGTCGATTCCCGGCAACTGCACCTTCAAAACCGAGGCCAGCAGCGCCACTGCCAGGTAACAGCTGAAGCGAGTCAGGTCAGCCGACTGCCAGTGCCACAAAGAGTAAACCAGCACCGCGGTTCCCGAGAGAGCCGTGAGGCCGACAAAGGCTTTCGTCCGTAGGGACAACTCTTCCATCGCTGCAACACCTGTCCGACCGCGGCTTTTCAGCCGAAAACGCCTCGCGCTTTCCCCGCGAAGACGCAAAAATGTATGGTGCCAGCCACTTAACAGCACTCGGCCCATTCGTGCACAGCTTTCCCCTTATGGGCCTTGCCTGGATCGTAGAGCAATCATTAGGTCTGCTGAAGGTTACAAAGGTAACTTCCTTGGCGGTTTCCTGGTTACTTGACGGCGTGAGACGGTTATTTGAACAGCCAACTGCCCCTCGGTCTCGCGGAGTCTCCACGCGTCCGGTCTACGCTCTTGCGGAACTGGTTACTTTCGTTACTCTCGAATGCTCGTGGTTCTCCTGAGATTCCTCTGGGCTGTGCCAAGATCATCCGGAGATCCTAAAGGTCATTCTTAATGGATCATTCTTAGGATGATCGCTCTTGGGATGTTGGCTGAGATCCTCCCCGGATCATCCGCGCCAACGCCACTGAATGCCACCGTCAAAACAAAATTCGGATGTTCGCCCTGCGCCGGGAAACGGTCTTCGCAGCGCCAGCTAACGACAACACCGAAGGATCCAGTCCGAGCGAATCGAACAACGGGAACAGCGGGAAAGGTACGATCCGTGCCGACATGGCGCTGTTTTCCTGTGATCTCCGCGGAAACTTCACCGCCTGCGACCAAACCTTCACCCAGCTTTTTGGATATGCGCCTGAGCAACTTCGCGGAAAAACTTTCGATCTTCTCTTTTCACTCGAAGGCCACTCTTCGCACGAAGTTGACGCTAAAAACGAAACCATGCGGTCGGCTGAACAACTCTGCCATCGCCGCCACCGTTTCGGCGCAAGGACACTATCACGCGCAACTGCGGGCCCATCCCAAAGCAGCGACGAACGCCGGCAAGAGTTTCGCCGTCCGCCTGTCGCTGAGTCTGCTCCGCGACGGAAGCTCAGTCCCGGTAGGACTCGCCGGCTTTGTGGCGCCGATCGACGCGGAGCCTTCTCGCCCCGCTCCTTCAGTTCCCAGGAATAACGGCAGCCTGCCCGCGGTCTCCGAGCATTCCGCGCTGACCTCTCGCGAAATCGACGGCATTCAATTCATCCTCGCCAGCCCCATCATGCATAAATTCATGGTGATGGTCGATCGCATCGCCGGCCATACGGAAACCGTTCTGGTTACCGGCGAGACCGGAACCGGCAAGGAATTGATCGCGCGCAGCGTCCACGAATCGTCCATCGCCGCAGCCGCCCGTGGATTGACATCAACTGCGCCGCACTTCCGGAAAATCTGGTGGAGAGCGAACTCTTCGGATATGAAAAAGGAGCCTTCAGCGGCGCCGACGCTTCTAAACCCGGTCTGTTCGAACTCGCCGACCGCGGCACGCTCTTCCTCGACGAAATCGGCGAATTGCAGCTGCAAACGCAAGTCAAGTTGCTGCGCGTGCTCGATGGCCAGCCTTTCTACCGCCTCGGCGGACATCGCAAAACAAAAGTCGACGTGCGCATCGTCGCCGCCACGAACCAGGATCTCGAGAGCGCCGTGCGCGATGGCCGCTTCCGCAAGGATCTTTTCCATCGCCTGGGCCAGTTGCAGCTCCGCGTGCCCCCGCTGCGCGAGCGTCCCGAAGATATCGTCGCGCTCGCCGAACATTTCCTGCGCCTCAAAGCTCCTGGCAAAAACTTCTCGAGCGAAGCCATCTCGGCGCTGCTTTCGCATCCCTGGCCCGGCAACATTCGTGAACTGCGGAATCTCGTCGCCAGGGTTGCCATGGAATCTTCCGGCTCGGAAATCGACTTTGCCAAAGTGACCGCGGCCATTTCCGGAGAGCCCGCGGCTCTTCGTCAAACCGCCTCCCTGCCCGCCAGCAATCTCGAAAGCATGGAAGAGCAAATGATCATCAAGGCTCTGGAGCGTACCGGGGGACAGCGCGCTCTCGCGGCCGAACAACTCGGCATTTCCCGCCGCACCCTCAGCCGCAAGCTGAAGGAGTACAACATCAACTTCGCGCAAGGCAGTGGCACGGCCCCGCTCGCTTCCATAAGCAACGAACAACAAAAGTTTTTCCGCGCGCGCGTCCAGATTCCCGTCACCGTGAGAAACGCAAAAGGCGAGGAAATCTGCGTGCAGGGAGTGAACCTCAGCACCGGAGGCATGGGCCTCGACGGCCTCACCGAACCGTTGCGCTTCTCTGGCCTGCTGGACGTGAGCTTCATTCTGCCCGAGAGCGACATTCCCTTCGAGGCCAAAGCTCGCCTCATGTGGATCGGCGACGAAAAGCGCGTCGGCATCCGCTTCGCCGTCATCGAACCCGCCATCTTCGAGCAGCTCCAGCACTGGAGCAACAAGAAAATGCGAGAAGAAGGCTGGGACTTCCCGGCCTAAACTCCACCGCCTCACGAAACGGAGCGAACCGCAATACATGACTTTCGCCCGCAGGGTTTCCTTCGTGTAACTTTGTGTCCTTGGTGGTAAAAGTCTGTCTCTTGGAGCCACCACAGCCCCATTTAAGCCCCCTGTTGTCTCCCAGCCGTGATAGAATCCTGCCAATTTGTCGGCGAGCGCAGGCTCTGCTCCTGCGCCAGGTGGTTATGACCGGCATCTTCCCGGGAGACTCTTCCAATGAAAATTCAACAGGTTCTGCGAGTAGGCGCGCATCTTGGCGCCCTGGAAAGTTCGCGCGCACGTCTGCAAGTGAACTTAAGAATAATTCTGCTGATTCTTATCGTGGCCGCGACCTTCTTGTCCGTTGCCGCAACGAGTATGCGGGCGCAGTCCGCTGCCACTACCCCGGCCTTGCCCAAACGCCTTGTCGCCGATTATGGCTATTGGTCCAAGTATCAGACTCCGCCTTACGGCGCAGCCCAAATTCCCATCAACATGATGACGCACATTCTCCACGCCGGCATCAATATCGATGGCTCCGCCGAACGGCAGCATCGACGTTCCTGACGGCTTCATCGAACCGGAACTCATCAGCAAGGCGCACAGCGCCGGCGTCAAAGTGTTTATTCTTTTTGGCGGGGACTCAGGCGCGTTTAGCACCATCGCGGCCAACGCCACTCTGCGCGTCGTCCTAGTGCAGAATCTTTGGGATTTCGCCCAGCAGAACGGATATGACGGCGTCGATATCGACTGGGAGTATCCCGGAACGGCTGACCGCCAGGGCTACTACGAGTTAATGAGCACGCTGCGCAGCTTTTTTCGTTTCGCCCACCTACCAGCTCTCCGCCGACATCGCTCCTTGGGGCGGCCCGGGATACAACCTAAAGAAGGTCGCGGGCGTGCTCGACTTCCTCAACATCATGACCTACGATTGCGCCGGCCCTTGGACCGACGACGGGCAATTGAATTCGCCAATCTTCTGGGATTCGCATGATCCGGAGCCCTATGAATGCCAGCCCGGTGGCAGCGTGCAGGAAGCCATCACCACTTTTCTCCGCTTCGCGCCCGCCGTCAAAATCAACATCGGCACACCTTTCTACGGCTACGATTACGAGAATGTGAACGCGCTCTGGGGAAGTTGCTTCCACTGTGATTTCAGCGTCCTCGGAGAAAACTACGGCACCTTCATCAAGCAGCGCGTCAACAAGGGCGGTTGGGTCCGCTACTACGATTCGATTGCGGGCGTCCCCTACCTGCTGCACACGAAGACCCCTGGCTTCATCACTTACGACGATCCCTCTTCCACCTACCTCCGCGTCTGGTATACCGATTGGGAACGTGGTCTCGGCGGCACCTTCATGTGGTCCCTCGACGCCGACTATGACGGCACGTCGCAGGATCTCCTGAACGCTATGTACAACGCCACCCTGAACAATCCCAGCGGCGCCGCGCAGTAAGAGCACGTCGCGTTCGCCGATATGTTTTCGCAGAAACGCATTTGCTGAAACGCATTCGCTGAAAAATGACCAACCCCGGTTCCTCCTGGAGCCGGGGTTATTTCTTGCTCTGTGATTTTGGAATTGGAAGTAACTTCAATCCACCCGGCAAGAAAGTGAGCTTCGACGCGGCATCCGGCAGCCCGCTACCGGTTCGCGTACTTCAGCCACTTCATGATTTCAGGCAGCGTGGGCCGCTTGCCATACATGAGAATGCCAATGCGGTAGATGCGCGCGCAAAGAACGAGAATCCCCGCAATCGTCGCCACAAGAAGCAATAAAGAAAGTGCGATCTGCCAGGCCGGCGGCGGCTGAATCGCGATCCGCACGTACATCAGAATCGGCGAGAAGAACGGCACCATCGAAGTCCACATCGCAACCGGAGAGTCCGGAGCGCGCATCACCGGTCCCATCATGAACACGGCGAGGATGAGCGGAAGCAGAATGATGAACTGTAATTGCTGCCCCTCCTGCTCGCTGGTGATGACCGCGCCCACAGCCGCATAAACGCTGCTGTAGAGCAGATACCCGAGCAGAAAAAACAGCGCAAAAGCCACCAGCGTCAGCGGCGCAATATGGATCTCTCCCGCGCTGGCGCTCGCCGCCAGAGCCGGCAACGCATAAAGGCTGGCCATCGTAATCCAGATTCCAATCTGCGTCAGCCCTACCGCGCCCACGCCGATCAGCTTCCCGGCCATCAGCTCCGTTGACGTCGCGGAAGAAAGCAGAACTTCCATCACCCGTGAGTTCTTTTCCTCCAGTACCGCCCGCATCACCGAAACGCCGTAGAAAATCACGGCCATATACAACAGCATCACCATGATTAGAATCGCGAAGAACATGCCCTTATCGTTGGCCTTGGTTTCATGGCCGGCTTTGAGACGGACCATCTCCAGCTTCACGGGCTTAAGCAGAACGTCGGCCTGATCTCCGCTTACGCCTCGCTGCGCCAGCTCCCGCAACAGGATGGCGCGGTCCAATTGCCCGCTGAGCCAGGATTTCTCCATGAACCCGCTCGACGCCTGTCCTTCATAAGTAACTTTGCGTGACGCGACCGCGTCATCGGTCAGCCAAAGGTAGCCGTCAATGTCGCCAGAGTTCACGCGGCTCTGCAACGCCGTTCGCTCCGCTTCGCTGGGAGTTGAGTCCACGTCAATCGTGTAGTTGTTGCTGGATTTGCTATCGTCGTCTGAGTCTTTGTCGTCTTTGTCTTCTTTAGTTTTATCGATGACCGCCTTCTCATCGTCGGTCTTGGCGCTGCCCAGAAGCTGCTGCCGCACGAGCCCGCCGAAATTCTGATCCGAAGTCACCACCACCAGGTGCAACGTTTTCGAGCTCTTCATGCTCGAAAGTTTCGCCGGAATAAAAAAAGCGCCGCCGACAATCGCCGGCAGCAATACGGTGAGCACAATGAACGAACGTTGCCGCACCCGCTCCAGATACTCACGTTTAACGATGAGCCAGACGTTGCTGAGTGAAGTGCTAAGCATTGGCTTTACCCACCGCTTCAATAAATATTTCTTCCAGCGAAGGTTCCATCAACTCAAACTTGCTGAGCCGCGCGCACGATGTCGCCGCCTGCAGCAAATCCTGCGGATCGGCTCCCGCAGCCAGCCGCACTTCCACATAATTTCCGTAATCGTTGAACGACTGCACCAGTTTCGCATCCTGCAGAAACTTCGCATCGCCCTCATATTTCATCTGCACGTTCCGCTTGCCATAGCCCGCCCGGATTTTCCCCAGATCTCCTTCCAGAACCGCCCGCCCGTGATTGATCAGGCAGATGGAATCGCACAAGCGCTCCGCCGTGTCCATGCGATGCGTGGAAAAAAGCAGAGTCTTTCCCGCTTTCTTCAGTTCCAGAAAAGCATCTTTCAGCACCACCGCGCTCGCCGGATCGAGCCCCGAGAACGGCTCGTCCATCACTACGAACTGCGGATCGTGCACCACCGCGCCAATAAATTGCGCCTTCTGCTGCATGCCCTTCGAAAGTTCTTCCACTTTCTTGTCAGTCCATTCCTTCAGCCCCAGGCGCTCGCACCACTGTTGCGCTTTCTGGGTAGCATCGTGCCCGGACATTCCCTTCAGTTGCCCGAGAAATACCAGCTGATCCAGCACTCTCATTTTCTTGTACAAGCCGCGTTCCTCAGGCAGGTAGCCAAGCCGTTGCATGTGCGACCGGCGAAATGGTTCTCCAAACATCGACACCACCCCGGAGTCCGGAACGGTGATCCCAATCATCATGCGCAACGTGCTGGTCTTGCCCGCGCCATTCGGCCCCAGCAGCCCATAAACCTGGCCCGGTTGAATGACCAGCGACAACTGATCCACAGCAACAAACTCGTCATAGTTCTTGCAGATCTTGTTCAGCTCTACAGTATTCACGACGTTTCCTTAAAATTAAGATCTGGAAATAAGATCTGGCGCACACTCGGCAATCCCGTTCGCAACTCCGAAGCCCGTCCAATAATGTCCCGTTGAATATCTCATCGATGTTAACGCGTCGCGCCGGCACCATACTAACCGAGGCTGCCCCGAGGATGTCCCAGCTAGTGCTTTTCTTCGGCACGTGGAGCGCCCGCCAGATCTATCCCCGGCGGAAACTCCGGTTCCGCCGAACCGTCAGTCCGCGCATCGGAAGCGGCGAAGTTCATTCCGGTTTTAGTGTTGTGGTCAATCGCCTGCCCGCGCCCCATGTAAAGCGAGAAATCTCCACGCACGTCGAGCTGATGGCCCATGCCCGTAAGTTGCTGGCGCACTTCGGCGGGCACGCGATCCTCGATCATAATTTTGCAGCCAACATTAAAATTGCTGCGCACCGTGAACCGAGCCATCTCCATCGCAGCCTGAAGATTCATTCCGTAGTCGACTACGTTGGACACGAATTGCGCGTGCGCCAGGGGCTGGTTCGCGCCGCCCATAATGCCGAACCCAATGTGGTCGTCGCCGCGCTCCATGAACGCGGGAATGATGGTGTGGAATGGCCGTTTGTGACCAGCAAGCGCGTCCGGCTTGGTGGGGTCCAGCATGAACAATGCTCCGCGATTCTGCAGCAAAAATCCCATCCCCCGCACCGTGATCCCCGAGCCAAAACCCGAGAAATTACTCTGGATCAGCGAGACAATATTGCCCTCCCGGTCCACAGCCGTCAGGTACGTTGTGTCGCTCGCCGGAGGACGCCCGGCATCCATCTCGCAATTGGCCTTCTCTGGATTGATCAGTTGCGAGCGCTGCTTCGCATATTCCTTCGAGATCAAACCAGCCACCGGAATCTTCGCGAATCGCGGGTCGGCGTTGTAGCGCGCCAGGTCGGCATAAGCCAATTTCATCGCTTCGATTTTCTTGTGCAACTCCTCGACGCTCAGCGGTCCCGCTTTCGCCGGCGAGAACTGCTCCAGGATGTTCAACATCTCCAGCGCCGCCATCCCCTGCCCGTTGGGCGGCAACTCGTAAACTTTCCATCCGCGATACGTAGTTGAGATCGGCTCCACCCACTCCGCCGAGAAAGTTTCCAGATCTTCCGCTGTCATCGTGCCGCCAGTTTCCCGCGAGGTCGCAAGAATGGCCTTAGCGATTTCCCCGCCATAAAACGCGCGCGGACCTCCTTCGGCGAGCAGGCGCAGTGCCTTGGCAACATCAGGGTTTCTGAAAACTTCTCCCATCGCAGGAGCCTCATCGTGCGCCGAGCCATCGTTCACCGAGCCATCGTTCACCGAGCCATGGTGCACCAGAAAAACGCGCCGCGTCTCCGGATCGACTTTCAGTTTCGCGCGAGCCGCGCCCTGCCAGTCCATGCCGATAAATTCCTGCACCGCGAATCCGTTCTCCCCGTAAAAAATCGCTGGCGCAAAAAGATCTTTCCAGGCCATGCGCCCAAAACGTTCATGCAACTTATTCCAACCCTCCACCGCTCCCGGCACAGTGACCGTATCAATTCCAGTTTCCGGCATTTCCGTGACGTCCCTGGCTCGCAGGTAGTCGA
This sequence comes from uncultured Acidobacteriaceae bacterium, assembly GCA_963846245.1. Classification (GTDB taxonomy): domain Bacteria; phylum Acidobacteriota; class Terriglobia; order Terriglobales; family Acidobacteriaceae; genus Sulfotelmatobacter. Next base: position 116,594 of record CAWJVI010000005.1, read on the forward strand.
TGGTGAGCGCTTTCGGAGCCCATCCGCTGGCGTTAAGACCGTAGAGTTTTCCGGTCTTGGCATCCCAGTAGATCGCAAACAAATCACCGCCTATGCCGTTCATGTCCGGTTCCAACACGCCCAGCACAGCATTCGTGGCGATCGCAGCGTCCACCGCCGAGCCGCCGTGCGACAGGATCTCCGCGCCAGCCTGTGAAGCCTGCACCTGGCTGCTGGCGACAATGCCATAAGGCGAAATCACCATAGACCGCGCGTTTGTCCGATCCTGCGCGAACGCCAACGTACCGAGAACCAGCAAGAGGCAAGGCAGAAACCGTCGCATATTTCATCTCCTTCGATGGAAGGGCATTCTCAGTGGAATGCCAGGAGGATGTCAACGGTCGATGCGTCGGGAGAGTGGCAGGATTGCAGTTGTAAGATCCCTGCGGGCGCTCGCCCGTCAGGAATTACATTGGGATAACGTTCAGGAATCGTTTAAATCGTCAGCCTACGGCGCCGGAATAATCGCCGTCGCCATATTCGAATCTGTGCTTTCCTCGCCGCTCGAATTCACTGCGGTCACCTGGTAGCAGTAAGTATCACCGTCGGTGATGCCATTGCTATCGGTGTAAGAGGTTGTTGCGTTCGGCGATGACGGATTCAGTTTCGTATAGCTTCCGCACGTGCTCGTCGACGTGTTATAGAGCGCACGGTAAATATAGTAGCCCGTCACTCCCGTAGAACTGCTGGCCGTCCACGACAGGCCCACCGTGTAGGCCGGCGCCGCGACTGCCGTACCCGTCAGAGTCACTCCGGTTGGCGCGTTGCTGGCGTTGCTGGCAAATGAAGCCGTCGTCGACGCCGCACCGCTCGACGCTGGACTGAACGTCACGGTATAAGTCGCGCTCGACCCCGCCGCAATCGTTACCGGGAATGACAGCCCGCTGATCACAAACTCTGAGCCCTGTACGCTCACTCCGGAAACCTTAACGCTGGCGGTCGCCGCCGTCAGTTGTCCCGTTGCCGTTCCGCTGGTCCCGACCGCCACGTTTCCCGGAACCGCAACAGTCGTGGGAACGGCGGTCAGCGTGCCTCCCGTTGCCGCTACCGACGTCCCACTCAAAGGAATCGCCAAGCTCGGGTTCGATGCGTTCGACGTCACCGTCGCTGTTCCCGTAAACGTGCCCGCAGATGCCGGCGCAAACTTCACTGTGAAGGTTGTGCTCTGTCCCGCCGCCAACGCCACCGGCGTCGTGATCCCGGAAACACTGAACCCGGTTCCCGATGCCGCGACCGCGGAAATCGTCGCACTCGTGCCGCCCGTGTTCTTGATCGTTTCAGTCTGGCTCGAAGTCTGACCCACCGTGATGCTGGTATAGGTCAAACTCGTCGGCGACGCCGTCAGAACCGCCGGTGTCCCTACCGACGTCCCACTCAAAGGAATCGCCAAGCTCGGGTTCGAAGCATTCGACGTAACCGTCACCGTTCCAGGGAATGTACCCACGGTCGCCGGCGCAAACGTCACCGTGAAGGTCGTGCTCTGTCCCGCCGCCAACGCCACCGGCGTCGTGATCCCGGAAACAATGAACCCGGTTCCCGAAGCCGCGACCGCAGAAATCGTCGCACTCGTGCCGCCCGTGTTCTTGATCGTTTCGGTCTGGCTCGAAGTCTGACCCACCGTGATGCCCGTGTAGGTCAAACTCGTCGGCGACGCCGTCAAAGTGGCAGGCGTCACTGCCGTCCCGCTTAAAGGAATCGCCAGGCTTGGGTTCGAAGCATTCGACGTCACCGTAACCGTTCCCGGGAACGTGCCCGCAGACGTTGGCGCAAACTTTACCGTGAACGTCGTGCTCTGTCCCGCCGCCAACGCCACCGGCGTCGTGATCCCGGAAACAATGAACCCGGTTCCCGAAGCCGCGACCGCAGAAATCGTCGCACTCGTGCCGCCTGTGTTCTTGATCGTTTCGGTCTGGCTCGAAGTCTGACCCACCGTGATGCCCGTGTAGGTCAAACTCGTCGGCGACGCCGTCAAAGTGGCAGGCGTCACTGCCGTCCCGCTTAAAGGAATCGCCAGGCTTGGGTTCGAAGCATTCGACGTCACCGTAACCGTTCCCGGGAACGTGCCCGCAGACGTTGGCGCAAACTTTACCGTGAACGTCGTGCTCTGTCCCGCCGCCAACGCCACCGGCGTAGTGATCCCGGAAACACTGAACCCGGTTCCCGAAGCTGCGACCGCGGAAATCGTCGCGCTCGTGCCACCAGTATTCTTGATGGTCTCCGTCTGGCTCGAAGTCTGCCCCACCGTGATGCTCGTGTAGGTCAAACTCGTCGGCGACGCCGTCAGAACTGCCGGCGCACCTTCCGCCGTCCCGCTCAACGCTATCGATAGGCTCGGATTCGAAGCATTCGACGTCACCGTCACCGTTCCACTGAACGTAGTAACGCTGGTCGGCGTGAAGGTCACCGTGAACGTCGTGCTCTGTCCCGCCGTCAAAGTCACCGGCGTCGTGATTCCCGAAACACTAAACCCGGTTCCCGATGCCGTGACCGCAGAAATCGTCGCATTCGTTCCGCCAGTATTCTTGATCGTCTCCGTCTGGCTCGAACTCTGTCCCACGGTGATATTCGTATAAGTCAAACTCGTGGGCGATGCCGTCAAAATTGCCGGAGGCGTCACGGCTGTTCCACTTAAAGGTATCGATAAGGTCGGGTTCGAAGCATTCGACGTCACCGTCACCGCTCCGGGGAACGTACCTGCGGCAGTCGGTGCAAACGTCACACTGAACTGTGTGGTCGCGCCCGGCAACAAAGTCGTCGCCGTGAACCCGGAAACACTGAATCCGGCTCCCGACGCCGTGGCTTGCGAAATCGTCGTGCTAACGCCGCCCGTGTTTGTGAGAGTCACGGTTTGGCTGGAAGTCTGCCCCGTCGTGATGTTCGTGAAGGCCAGGCTCGCGGGTGACGGCGTCACCACGGCAGGCACAGCCGGAGAGCCTCCCGCATCCCGAGTACGAGAGCACCACAGCGTTGTTCACTCCGTTAACGGTGAGCATCACCGCCCCGTCCGTGCTGGGAATAGACGTGGGCGAGAACGTCACTCCGAACTTCATCGATTGGTTCGGAGCCAGGGTCGCCGGAAGGTCGAAATTGCTGACGCCGAAACCGGCTCCAATCACGGTTGACTGGGAAATCGTCACGTTGCTCGTGCCAGAATTCGTCAGCGTTTCGATTTCCGTCACACTGCTGCCCATCGCCACTGGTTCCAAACGAATAGCCACTCGGGCTTGCGGTCAGGGCCGGCGGCGTAGCTCCCGATCCCGCCAGCGGAATGCCCAGCACGCTGTTCGTTCCCGTGTTCGCCAGCGCCACATTGCCGGTTGCTGCCGTCACCACGGACGGAGGCTGGAACACCACATTGAAACTCGTGCTCTGCCCCGCCGCCAGCGACATGGGCAAAGTCAACCCGCTGATCGTGAATCCAGTTCCCGTCACGCTGACACTAGTCAGGCTCACGCTGGCGGTTCCGGTATTGGTAACTGTCTCGGGAAGTACCTGGATCGTGCCGACTGCCACGGTGCCGAATGAAAGGCTCGGCGACGATGCGGTCAGCTGAGCGGCTGGTGGCGGCGGGTCCGAGTCAGATTTCGCGCTGCTCAACCCTTGGCAGCCAAGCATTACCATCAGCAGGGCCAGGATGGCCAGAACTGTCAGACTCCGGTGGGGGATCTGTCTCATAAAGTGGCTAAAACAGGGTGCCTCTCATCAAAGCCCGGATGCGGCGTCGATGAGCCAGTCTGCCCGTCTAGCGGTTTTCCCGGAAGGTCCCGAAAGGGCATCAAGGGACTAGTCCTGCCGGTCCGTCCTTTCGGGCCGTTCGCGGTAATGGGGGTAACCGCGCCCTTTCGGCGTCCCGCCAGAGGGGCCGAGCCAGCAGCCCGGCATTCACGACCTTCCACGGAATCGACTCTCAGCGCCGGAACCGAAAAAATGTGCAGGAAAGACGAAAGCCGTTGCAGATTTTCGCCATCCGGCAAGGCGCGCTCAACATCCGACCCGTACAGCAGACCCACAGCAGAAATGACCAGGAACCGGACCACACGATCAGAAACCTACTTCTCGCAAACCCGCATACATCTGCCGCGCCTGCTCAAGTGTTTTCAAGACCACCGTCTTTTCTTCGCTGGTATTCCAGTCTTGATTCGATCGCACTGCAGTTTCCAGCCGGCCGATCCAGGCCAGAAAAAACGCGGCATCTTCCGCGGACTTCGTCGCCGCCCCGCCCACACTCACATAAATCGGGCTGGTCGTCGCATACACATAATCGTCGAGCACCGGATGCTCCGCCTTCTCGCTCGACGCCCGCAGCAAGCACCACCCACTCTGCGAAATCTGGATCGTATCCTCGCCAGCACCGGAGAGATCACAAAAGCTCAGACTTGCGATCGGCGCCCAGCTTCACATCCCGCACCACACGCCCATTGCAGACCACCTCCAGATGGTCCACCGGAACCATCGAACGCATCCACGCCTTGAACGCCACCTTGTTCTCTCCCGCCGGAAGCTTCAACTCTTCTCCCAATGTTTTTCCGCCTAGCGAAAATCCCAGCAGCGGACCATTTGTGGCAAATGTCCGCCCATGTTTCAGCGAATCCATCCAATCCATCACTTTCGGAGTTCCCTGCGGCACCCGCGCATAAACCCGCGTCAGCCCCACCGGCCCGCGCAGCGACGCATAATTCGCCATCGTGTCCGACCCCGCTCCTGTCGGCAGCCGGAATCCGCAATTCAAAAGCCGGTACCACACCTCCGCCGTGAACCGGTGATCGCTGAACCCCATCGCCTCGATGTAATCCACTTTGCCCAGAGCGACATCTACAGGAAGCTCCAGAGCCTCATCCAGCGGCTGCCCCTGCGTCAGCGTCGCATCATTCACCGGATCCACTCGAATATCGAACGGATGCACATACCCGACCAGCCCCTGCTGCGCATGCGCCAAATCCGCCACCGCCGCATTCGTCGGAAATAAGCTGGCCGCCGAAGTATTGCCATACGACGCATATCCCGGAAGCAAAAAATTCCTCCGCATGCCGAGCAGCCCGAGATGCCCCCAGTACGGCGTATGAAATTCCTGCCCGTGCATTAACACCGCATTCGAAGTGGAAGCCGCGTCCGGCGTGTTGCCGGAGTTCGCACGGAAATACGCAATGTCCGGAATCCGCTGCTCCTTATTCACCACCAGATTCTCAACCAGAAAAAGATCCTCAGCCTTTTGCTGCGCCAACAGGTTCGCCGGCGTGTCGCGGTACGCACCTCCATAATTCATATGCACGTGCAAATCGGCGCTGAGCCACTGCCCATCTTTTTCCCAGGGAATACTCAGCGGCTTGAGCTGCACCGTCAGCATCGTATGCACACTCGCCGGCACCACTCGCTTTTCCACCTCGTTCTCAAACCCCTTCACCACTTCCACCTCCACCATCCCCGCTGGGACGGTCACCTCCGCATGCCCATCGGTGTGAAAGTAGTGCGACTCAAATGTCCCCTCCGCGCGCACGAAGTTATCTTCCGCATGCATCCACGCATCATCCGGCGCATACGCCCGCCCATCTTCCCCGGTCACGGAAACCCGCGCCGGCGCAATCTCGCCCTTCGAGTTCAGCACCGTGATGCTCAGATATCCCATCACTCCAAGATAATGTTTGTCCTTCGCAATCACCTGCCGCTGCGCCCCACCCACCGCTTCCTGCGTCCACAGCGAAGTATTGCCGCCGCGGTTCGAGATAAACGCAATCCTGCTCCCATCCGGCGACCACCGCGGATTTGTGTTGTCAAAATCTCCATACGAAAGTGGAAACGCATCTCCACCCGCCGCGGGCATCGTCCACAACTGGTGCCATTGCCCGCCAAGATAAGACGCATACACAATCCGTTTCCCGTCCGGCGAAAATTCCGGCCGCGCCTTCCACGCCGTTTCCTCATAATGAATTTCGCGCAGCCGGCGCACCCGCTTCCACCTTCATCCGCCAGAACCCGCCCGTCCCGTAAATATGTCCGCGATTCGAAACGTAAATGATCTCGCGCCCATCCGGCGACCACGCCGGGCTGATCTCATGATCGAATTCGCTGTAATAAAACCGCGGCAATTCGCTGCGCGTCTCGCCAGTCAGCCGCTGCACGTTCGTCAACGTCGCCGTTATTGAAGTCCCCAACAAAAATGTGGAAGCGTCCTTTGTAAGAAGTCGAGACAAACGCAATCCGCTTCCCGTCCGGCGAAAATCGCGGATCCACATTCACCGCCCCGCCCACCGTAAGCTGCCGCGCCTTCCCGCTCTCGATCTTCTCCGCATTCCCGTTCGCCTCGCCCCGATTCCCCGCCTTCAAGTCCAGCGCCCACAACTCCATCGCATCCTTGTCATACTTCACGTAGACGATCCAGCGCCCGTCGCTCGAGCAATCCGGCTCGTAGTCGTAGCCCGGCCCCGCCGTCAACTCCTCCGCCCGTTCCGAATCCACATCCTGCCGCCACAACGATCCCGCCTTCGAATACACCACCGACCGCGAATCCGGCAGCCACGCCGCGGCGCTCGGCCCCGTCGTCAGCTGCGGCAAATACATCTCTCTGTAGTAATAACGATGAGGTAAATCAATCTGCTTGAGCACCGGATCGCGCTGCGCCATCGCGGACAGACAAGTGAGCGTCAGGCCGGTCAGAATCAGCGACGACGCGAACCGAAAAAATCCCGCAGACGCGCCGAGGCATCCCTCATCACAGCGACCCGCACTGCAAACGACCTCACGATTGCGCGCCAACACAGTAGTCGCACCTTTTAGTCGCAGCAGGTTAGCACAGCCTCGCACCTCCGCGCCAAAACCCGCGCCCAGCCCCACCTTGAGGCTCGAGCCTTACCCAGTGTCCCCCTGTGTCCTCTGTGGTAAAGGTTTTGCCTTAGCTGATGGCTGAGAGCTGACAGCCAGTCCACTTTTCTATTGGCGCCCCCCGCCCATGTGAGAGAATTTCTGCCTGACCTGGCAAGTGGGCCGAGCCATGGTGACTTACGAGATTGACCCCAAAGAACGCCTCATTCGCACGCAGTGCACGGGAACCGTAACCCTGGCAGAGGTAGCGGCGCATTTCGAACAACTGGTTGCCGACCCCGCCTGTCCTGACTTTCTCAACGTCCTGCTCGACCTCCGCACCATAGGCTCTCTGCCGCAAATCGGCCAACTGGAAGCCGTCACCCGCGCCGTCCGCAAAGTTCAAGCCAAGGTCCGCTTCGGACTCTGCGCCATCGTCGTCGAACGCGACGCCGTCTTCGGCGTATTCCGCATGTTCGAAGTAATGGCTCAGGACCACTTCACCGCCATCCGCGTCTTCCGCGTCCTCGCCGAAGCCGAAGCCTGGCTAGCCTCCCAAAAATCCCCGCAAGATAAAGCCTGATCTCTCCACGAATGAAGCCGACCAAGGGTTTTAGGTCAAGCCAAGAGCTAATAGCTAATGGCTAATGGCTGAAAGTGTTCAAAACAGCACACTTTTCTCCGCTATGTCTATGTAGACTGCCACCGACACTGGGAAACCCAATCAGCCCCTTCGCAAGACACAAGCCAACCCTCCCAATTTCGGACGTTCGCTCGTGAAGGCCCCGGCGTGATGCACGCACGACCTCCCAGGCTGTCCCTGGCAGGAGGAGAGCCGTCATGAGAATCCTTCTCTATAACCCCGACAATGGTGTGACTCGCAACTTCATGCCGCACCTCTGGATGTTTCTCCTCAAGGCCCTCACTCCTCCCGGCCACGAAGTCCTGTTGATCGACGGCAACGCCCAGCCCATGGACGAAGCCCAGATCGCCCAGTATGTTCGCGATGAAAAAATCGACCTCGTCGGCATCGGCGCCATGACCCGCATGATCGCCAAGGCCTATCGCATCGCCGACGCCATCCGCGCCACCGGGGTGAAAGTCGTCATGGGCGGACCGCACGTCACCGAACTCGCCGACGAAGCCCTCGGCCGCGATGGCGGACCTCGCCACGCCGACGCCGTCGCCCTCGGCGAAGCCGACCAGACCTGGCCCCAGATGGTCAACGATGCCGCTCGCGGCCAGCTCAAAGAAATTTATGCCCCTGTCGACGACGCCGGAAAAGAAAGCAAGCCTTCGCTGAAAGAATATCCCGTCATCCCCTGGGACAAGATCGATCTCAACCAGTTCAATCTCCTGCCCAAGGTCGTCTACCCGATGCTCAGCAAAGTCGGCGAAGGCTGGGGAACATTCCGCATCATCCCCGTCGAGTCCGGACGCGGTTGCCCCTACGGCTGCGAGTTTTGCACCGTCACCGGATTCTTCGGCGACTCCATCCGCTTCCGCACCAACGAGAGCGTCGTCAACGAACTGTTGTTGCTCAAAGCCCGCGCCCGCAAAGAAAAAGGTCAGATGGCCGTCTTCTTCATCGACGACAATTTCGCGATCAACGTCAAGCGCACCAAGTCGCTTGCTCCGCGACATCATCGCTGCCAAAGCTCAGGTCCACTGGGTCGCCCAGATCAGCGCCAACCTTCTGCGCGACGAAGAACTCATCGACCTCATCGCCGCGTCCGGCGGCAAGTGGGTCTTCATCGGCATGGAGTCGATCGATCCCACCAATCTCAAAGATGTGAACAAAGGTTTCAACAAGCCCGGCGAATACGCCACGGTCCTCGAGCGCCTCGCCAAACGCAACGTCTACGCCATCACGTCATTCATCTTCGGCATGGATAACGACACTGTCGGCGTCGCCGAACGCACCCTCGCGCAAGTCCGCACCTGGCCGCCGGGCCTGCCCATCTTCGGCCTGCTTACCCCGTTGCCGGCAACCCCGCTCTACACGCGCCTCGAAACCTCCGGCCGCCTCACCCGCCCCAAACACTGGAAAGAATTCATCCCCTTCGCCATGGCCCACACCCCGCTGAGGATGTCGATAGACGAAGCCCACGCCGAAGTGAAATATGGATGGGCCCAGGCCTACAGCCCCGAAGCGCTCGCCCACGCCGTCGACTCGCTCGACGACCAGCCCCTCGGCTACCGCGTCAACATCTTCCTGGCCCGCATCTGTTTCCGCGGCATCTATTTCCCGATGATGGGAAAACTCGCCTGGCCAAAAGTCATCCTGGAAAATCGCCAAACCATTTTCAAGCTGATCAAAGAAGCCATCTTCGGCCGCGACGCCCGCCCCAAACGTCCACGAGCCGAAGCAGCCTACGAAGAAGTCACCCCCGAAGTCCAAGGCGAAGCCAGCGCCTGACGATTCAATCTAGGGCCGGCACTCGTGCCCGCATCCGCATCCACGCTCCATCGCGATGTCATCCCGACCGCTGCGCAAAGCGCAGGGGGAGGGACCCTACGAAGCGATGCCACCACCAAAATAGCCGACAGGCCCGACCCCGGCCCCGCCACAACCCAGCCTTGTAGCACCGGGCAGGCGCCGCCGCTCAAGCGGTCCGCTGATGACCTCGTCCCCAAAATCTGCCGCCTCATGTCATATCAGTTCTGATCCGGACGCGCCGGTATAACATCCCCTAGCAATTTTCTTAATTAAACTTTCCGCAACGCGCGCAAAGAGAATAAAGAAAGAAGAAGGGACCGATCATGCTGAAGCGTTGGTTGAGTTACAGCGCCGTCACGCTAGTTGCCGCCAGTAGCCTGTTTGCAGAGACGCCGGCGCGCGTCCAAATTTTTCCTCTTCACGAAACCACCGGCCTGGTCACGCCGCCCAAGGCCAAGACGGAAGCCGTGAAATATCAGGGACGCAAATGCGTCCGCCTCACCATTGACGGCGACGACAACGACGGCCTCGCGCTGCTACCCGGAACCGACTTCCAGGACGGCGTGATCGAGGCCGACATCGCGCTGAAGACCACAGTACCGCCGGGCGTCAGGTATCCAGGCTTTGTCGGCATCGCATTCCGCGTCCGGCCCGATGCATCGCACTACGAGTTGTTCTACCTGCGTCCGGGAAATTCCGTAGCCGCCGATCAGGCCATGCGCAACCATTCTGTGCAGTACTCCTCCGAGCCCGACTTCGGATGGTATCGCCTGCGCCGCGAGTGGCCGTGGGTTTATGAGTCTCACGTCGACGTCGCGCAGGAGACCTGGACCAAGCTGCGCATCGAAGTCGCCGGCCGCGCCGCGAAACTTTATCTCAACGGATCGTCCCAGCCGAGCCTCGTGGTCGACGGACTGAAAGGCGAAGACCTGCACGGAGCCGTGGGCCTGTGGGGCTTCACCGACGAGGAAGCATATTTTTCCAACGTGCGAATCACCCCCGCCGCGCCGCAGAATCTGAAGAACGGAGCCGACATCGCCGGCTCATGGGACATGCGCTACTCGAACGACGTCAGCGGGATGGACGCGACCATGGAGATTGCACCGCGACGGAAACAAAGTGACCGGAACCTGGTCCGGCCCGCTGGGCGAGTCCCGCGCCATCAGCGGCACCTGGCGCAACGGCTACGTGGAACTCTCCTTCGCCGGCGAGTGGCCAGCCGACAGCCGCAAAGGAGCTCCCGGCCCAGTCAACGTCTTCCTCACCGGCTGGATCGACGGCGACTCCGGCAAGGGACGCATGCGTGTAGACGGCCGCTCCGACGGCGCCTGGCAAGGCCAGCGAAAGCCGTAAGCGCGTCGACCCTACGACGATCCTCCGGCGCGCCCTCAGCGAGCAGGGCCATTGTGCTGACGATGTGTTCCTGAAGGAACACAACTGCGATTTGTAAAAGTGTTCCTTCAGGAACGTCTGTGGAAAAGCCACTAAAAATGGATGGACGGTAAGCCGTTTATCGCGAGCGGCTTATGGACTTTTGCCGATATATCGGCAGCGAGTGTGGCTAAATAACCACGGTGAAAACGGGCTCTCGAGGTGGATTGTTTTGAGACGGGTTGGGAAAGCTGGGGTCAGGGGTCAGCATGCGCTCGGGTGTGCCCGCACGCAGATTAGCAAGAGGGCAACACCCATAAATATGGTAATATGGGACTGATGAAGACCACCCTCGAAATCCCCGACGTCTTATTCCGCCGCGCCAAGTCAGTGGCCGCCGAGCGCGGCGTCCCGCTGCGGCAGCTTGTGACCGAGGCCGTCCAGGAGAAACTGAAAATCACTTCCCACGAAAAGCCCTGGATGAAGCACATGGGAAGGCCCAAGGCCCTGCGCAAAGAAGGAAAACAGATTGAAAAGCGCGTGGAACAGGCGTTCGAAAGAGTCGATCGAGAAGTATGGGAGTAATTTTCAGGCAGCGATTTTCGTAAACAAGTTTCGTAAACAAGCTTCGTAAACAATGATCTTCGTAAACAATGATCGTTGACACAAACGCTCTGTCCGCGGCAGCCGACGGCGATTCCAAAGTCATCGCCATTCTCTCCCGAGCCGAGCAGATGGTAATTCCCGTGATCGTACTGGGTGAATACCGATACGGAATCGCGCAGTCGCGAAACCGCGCGAGCTATGAAAGCTGGCTCACCGGTCTTTTGCAAGACTGCTTCGTCCTGGATATCACCGAGCCAACCACGCAGTACTACGCGGAAATCATCCTCGAGCTGAAGCGCAAGGGCAAACCGATTCCCACCAATGACCTCTGGATCGCGGCACTTTGCCGGCAACACTCTCTCTCGCTACTGAGCCGCGATCGGCATTTTGACCTTGTGGCTCGCACCAAACGAATTGGGTGGTGAAAGAACGACGGTCAAAATCTTACCCGGCAAAATGCGCAAAACGCGAACCACTCGCGCTTCCCCGGCTCTAGAACGGGATCGCCGATTTGTCCTGGCTCTCGATTTCGTCTTTGGCCTCCAGGAATTCTTCACTCCATGGTTTGCCCGCGCACTCGGGGCACTCGTCGATGGCGTTGCCAATCGCGAAGCAGTGATAGCAGGTTCCAGCCGCGCTGGCGCCCGGAAACTTCTTACATCTTTTGCAAGCCTTGAAGAACACGCGCTCGAGCGCTCGATGCTCGTCCCAGAGTTCGTGTTCACAAACGATGCACATGGCCTCCTCCTTACTCAGCTCACGAGGACAACTCTTCCTCGGCTGCTAATGTAACTCCATCGCTTTGTTCCACGCGCTGCAAATCGGAGTTAAATACTGCTAAAGTGCGAACATCTTCTCAAAACGGAAAAGACCAGGCGCAGCCACACACTTTTCGCGTGCAGTACAATCGGCCCTGGGGGGCTTAACTTCCGTGTTCGGGGTCGCCGCGTTTCGGCACCGGTGGCAGGCTAACTTCCAGGTAGCTGCCGGGTTGGGCGGCATTGACCGCTTCGACCACGAGATGAATGTAGGGCTGGAGGCCCGGCCATTGCTGGCGGCCCAGAATCACGACTGCGATTTTTCGGCGCGCGAGATTCTGCTGATAGCGCATGTTCTTGTCGGTGGTCAGGAGCACTTCGAAACCGGCCGCGGCCAGCAGCAGCTCGCCGTTCTGGAGAGTGTCCCAACCTTGTTGCGCGGCGGTGCGGACCTCATGTCCGATTAAGTAAGAGCGGATGGGGACGGGTGTGGCTTGGTCGAATAAAACGCGCATGGACGTAGACTACGATGTGCTTACGGGTGTCTTGCCCACGCTGCGGCCCGCGAACTCGATCACGGCTTTTACCTGCTCACGATTCAGGCCGTCATACCATTCCATGATGTTGTCGAGGCTCGCTCCCGCTTCCAGGTTCTCGAAGATGGCAGAGACGGGCATGCGCGTGCCTTTCAGAACCCAGGCGCCGCTCACTTTACCGGGAATGCTCTCCACTGCCGAACAGCTCGACCAGTCGAGATTTGCCATGGCGAACTCCTCCACCAAGCATACCGTTCTGGCGCAAAAAGGAAAAGGCCACATTCATCTCTGAATGTGGCCTTTATTAATGCCGGCAACGACCTACTCTCCCACACACTTTCGCGTGCAGTACAATCGGCCCTGCGGGGCTTAACTTCCGTGTTCGGGATGGGAACGGGTGGAACCCCCGCGGTAAGATCACCGACGTTGTGAGCAGCTTTTCAGCTATTAGCTCTTGGCCTTTAGCTTTGCCTTGCCGGAGCACTTGTTCGTGCTCATCCCCCGGCGACCTGGCGCTGCAAACTTGATCTCTTTCAGCCTCTGCCCCTCAGCTTGGTCCCATTTGGATGGGGCTAAAAGCTAAGAGCTAAAAGCTAAAATCTGAATTTAAAAGATCGTGAGGGCGATGCCTCACAACTGAATAGATTGGGTGTGGCTTACTTTCATCTTGCTTAGTTCCGATTTCTGCCACGTATTACATCGGCGTGCTTTCTTTCTTCGTCTTGAAGCCTAAAAAGCGTCGGCGCACAGTTATCAGTGTTGCATCTCAGTCATTCAGTTTCTAACGACTTCAACAACATTGCTAATTCCAGTTCAGTTTCGAACTGGCAACTGGCAACTGAGTACTGACAACTGTTTTTCTGCACCGAGTAAATTTTATGGTCAAGCCGAACGGGCGATTAGTACTGGTAAGCTACATGCATTGCTGCACTTGCACCTCCAGCCTATCAACCAGGTGGTCTTCCTGGGCCCTTCTTATCCCTTACGGGTTGGGAGATCTCATCTTGAGGAGTGCTTCCCGCTTATATGCATTCAGCGGTTATCACAACCGAACTTCGCTACCGAGCGGTGCCATTGGCATGACAGCTCGAACACAAGAGGTTCGTCCATCCCGGTCCTCTCGTACTAAGGACAGGTCCTCTCAAATCTCCTGCGCCCACAACAGATAGGGACCGAACTGTCTCGCGACGTTCTGAACCCAGCTCACGTACCGCTTTAATAGGCGAACAGCCTAACCCTTGGAACCTTCTACAGCTCCAGGATGCGATGAGCCGACATCGAGGTGCCAAACCGGAGCGTCGATATGAACTCTTGGCTCCGATCAGCCTGTTATCCCCGGCGTACCTTTTATCCGTTGAGCGATGGCCCTTCCATGCAGAACCACCGGATCACTAAAGCCTACTTTCGTACCTGCTCGACTTGTTGGTCTCGCAGTCAACCACGCTTATGCTTTTGCACTCGTCGGCTGATTTCCAAACAGCCTGAGCGTAGCTTCGCGCGCCTCCGTTACCGTTTAGGAGGCGACCGCCCCAGTCAAACTACCCGCCTTACTATGTCCTCCTCCCGGGTAACGGGAGTAAGTTAGAACCACAGATCTCGCAGGGTGGTATCTCACCGTTGGCTCCTCCAAGCCCGAGAGCCTGGAATCAAAGCCTCCCACCTATCCTGCGCAGCAAGGGCCATAGTTCATAGTAAAGGTATAGTAAAGGTGCACGGGGTCTTTCCGTCTAGTTGCGGGCAACCGGCATCTTCACCGGCACTACAAGTTCGCCGTGTCAGTCGGCAAGACAGTCGCACTTTCGTTACGCCATTCGTGCAGGTCGGAACTTACCCGACAAGGAATTTCGCTACCTTAGGACCGTTATAGTTACGGCCGCCGTTCACTGGGGCTTCAGTTCGAAGCTTCATCTTGCGATTGACCTCTCCCTTTAACCTTCCAGCACCGGGCAGGCGTCAGCCCCTATACGTCGTTTTCGACTTTGCAGAGACCTGTGTTTTTGTTAAACAGTCGCAGTGCGCATTTCGCTGCGGCCTCTTCGGGCTTGCACCCTAATGAGGCACCCCTTCTCCCGAAGTTACGGGGTTATATTGCCGAGTTCCTTACCAACTGTTCTCACGAGCGCCTTTGGATATTCTCCTCGTCTACCTGTGTCGGTTTGAGGTACGGTTCCCTTTTTTTCTCCTTAGAGGTTTTTCTTGGCAGCGTGGAATCGGCAGCTTTCCTCCATACGGAGTACTGCTTTGCGCCTCAGTGATAACTCTCCAACGGATTTGCCTATCGGAGACACCTTACGCGCATCGACCGTTATAGCCATAGAACGGCCTGCTTATCCTCCTGCGTCACCCCATCGTAATAACGAAAACAAGGGAGGTCCGGAATATTAACCGGATGTCCATCGGCTACGCCTTTCGGCCTCGCCTTAGGGACCGCCTGACCCTGAGCGGATTAACCTTTCTCAGGAAACCTTAGACTTTCGGCGCGGAGGGTTCCCACCTCCGTTATCGCTACTTATGCCGGCAGGGTCTCTTCTCAACCGTCCACCAGTGCTCTCGCTCTAGCTTCAAACTGTTGAGAATGCTCTCCTACCACGCACTGCCGTAAGGCAATGCATTCGCTGCTTCGGTAATCAGCTTAAGCCCCGTTAAATTGTCGGCACCGGACCGCTTGACCAGTGAGCTATTACGCTTTCTTTAAAGGATGGCTGCTTCTAAGCCAACCTCCTGGCTGTCTGGGCGTTCCGACTTCCTTTCCCACTTAGCTGATATTTTGGGACCTTAGCAGGCGATCTGGACTGTTTTCCTCTCGACGACGAAGCTTAGCCCCCGCCGTCTGACTCCCGGATTGGTTGTTCTATGGCATTCGAAGTTTGATTGGATTCTGTAAGCTGGAAAGCCCCATAGTCCATTCAGTTCTCTACCACCACGACAAATCATCCGAGGCTAGCCCTAAAGCTATTTCGGAGAGAACGAGCTATCACGGAATTTGATTAGCCTTTCACCCCTACCCTCAGCTCATCGGAGCTTTTTTCAACAAACACCCGTTCGGCCCTCCAGTGGGTGTTACCCCACTTTCAGCCTGGCCAAGGGTAGATCATCCCGCTTCGCGTCTATTCCTGCCAACTTATGTTCGCCCTATTCGGACTCGCTTTCGCTACGGCTCGCTTTCGCTTAACCTTGCTGACAAGAATAACTAGCCGGCTCATTATGCAATAGGCACGCGGTCAGACTTTCGGCTTGCGCCGCATAGTCCTCCCACCGTTTGTAGGCACACGGTTTCAGGTACTATTTCACTCCGCTCACAGCGGTTCTTTTCGCCTTTCCCTCACGGTACTGGTTCACTATCGGTCAGAAGCTAGTATTTA
>CAWJVI010000005.1:137500-568029 GCA_963846245.1 uncultured Acidobacteriaceae bacterium
CGGAGCCGAAAAAGGTTGACATCGATCCACGCTAACCACTAACGTTACTAGCGCACCCCCCCGCACTTAGGAGATTATTCGGATGCGATCCGGCATTCCAGGATCGGCGTTTCCCGTTTTCTTTGCGGCATAGAAACTGCCAAGCTCAACAATTTTCTGTTTTTCTGTTTGCAAGTTAGTCAGCACGGGCCCCGTCAACCGAAATCGACTGAACGATATCGACTGATTCAGATCGACACACCAGACTGCAACACACACAATCGCAACACTTAATGGAGACCAAGAGAATGACCAGACTTTCCGCAACAGCAACAATCGCTGCCCTCCTGTTGTTGGCGATAGCGCAGGGTTTCGGCGCGACGAGCTCAACCAAGAGCACGAAGAGCTCGCCCAAGGTCGCGACGAAAAGCACCGCCAAGGCGTACCACGTGACTGCGCAAAATCAGTTTCACATTAAATCGACAAAGCACCCCTCGGCAGCGATGGCTCGCATGCTGAGTCAGAGGGCCGCGAAGGCGCCGACTATCGGTCCGCACGGCCGGGACAGCGCACTGGCCGATGCCGGGCGCAACGCAGTCAAGCACACATCAATACCTACGCGCATGCCAAGCCGTGCGCGCGCGATCAGGCCGCGACGTAACCAGACAAATCCGCCTACCGGGAAGATTGGCTTCGTCAGCGCGACGGAGATTCCGTCCGGCGGCTACCTGGGTGATACTCAGAACACGCTGTTGAGTGGTTCGCTGGGTACGTCGACCGCGCTGATTACGGTGATCGACACCGGAGAGGGCTGCGCCTACTCTGAGGTGCAGGCCAACGGAGACGGAACGTTTACTCCGCTGCCGGCTGCGCCAGCAACCTGGACGCTGGTTGCAGATCCGTATGGCTCTCCGGGCGACGAGTGCAGCCCCAACATTGTGTTCGGCGACGTCAACGGTGACGGAAATTCCGACATCGTGCAGGCCGATAGCAACGGAGCCGTGGTCACGATCACAGTTCTGCTGAGCAACGGCGATGGCACGTTTACGGCTGCGGCGGCGGGCTTAGGTCCGGCCTCGGGCTTCACGCTCGCGGGCATCGTAGGAATTACCGGCGGCACCCTGGTACCGAACGCGACCAGCGGATTCCTTGATCTTTGGGTCGTTGACGCCACCGAGCCTTCGAACTTAGCCCAGTATGCGGGCAACGGTGATGGCACGTTCACGCCCATCCTAACCCCTGGGGTGGCGCTGAGCGTGTCGGCTTTGACTGCCCCGACGAGTCCGACCGGGTTGGACGGAATTGGGTACAACGTGATTATCGAGGACCTCGACGGTGATGGAATACCGGACGTGGCGGAAAATGACTTCTACAACAGCCAGGAGGCGGTTTACCTCTCCAACCAGACGACGCCGTACACCGGGGTTGAACTCACCACCCCCGACGGTAACTTCGACACTTGCTCAGCAACGGCTGGGAGCCTTACCGGGTCGAGCGGCCTGCCAGCGATCATCGTGACTAACTGCGACGTCCAAACGCTCACGGTCTACAACAACGCCGCCGGCGTGTTTAGCGAGGGCGTGTATTACCCGGTTCTGGTGACGCCGAATACCACCGCTGTCACCGACCCGGAAGGCGTGACAATTGCTGATGTCAACGGGGACGGTAACGGAGACGTAATCGTAACCAATGATGAGAGCAGCGACGTGGCGGTCCTTCTCGGTAACGGGGATGGCACGCTGCAGCTGAC
Organism: uncultured Acidobacteriaceae bacterium; assembly: GCA_963846245.1. GTDB lineage: Bacteria > Acidobacteriota > Terriglobia > Terriglobales > Acidobacteriaceae > Sulfotelmatobacter. The sequence continues at coordinate 139,230 of CAWJVI010000005.1, forward strand.
GTCTGTTGCGTATGCCGTGGGCGGATATCCGTACGCTGCGGCGCTCGTCCTTGATCTGAATGGCGACGGTCTGCCGGACATCATCGTATCTGACGACGAGTTCAGTTTGACCTGGGCGGCGGGCTACGGCGACGGCACGTTCCAGGCGGCGAGGGATTACTTCTCGCCGATCCCTGGCAGCGGCTACGCGTATGGGGTCAGCATTGCAAGCGGTGATTTCAACGGCGACGGCTTTGCCGACGTCGTGGAATCCAACTGCTGCGGTGACGACACGGAAGGGATTACGGTTTTCCTTTCCAATCCAGACGGCAGCCTGCAGCCGGGCGTGAATTACGGAACCGGTGGGCGCCTGGAATGGGTCACCGTGGGCGACTTTAATGGCGACGGCAAACTGGACATCGCGGCCACGGATGGCAACGACGCATCGGTGTTCATCTTTACCGGAACGGGCAACGGGGGCTTTATACAGGGACCGGCCTATTCGTCCGGCGGAAGCTTCCCTGCCGGAATTGCCGCAGCCACGTTCGGCTCAGATACGGCTACGGATCTGGTCGTCCTCAACGCGGATAGTTCAAACGTAGATATCCTGACCAACGACGGCACTGGTGGCTTTACTCCTGGTGTGGCGATCGGTCTCAATGCCTACGGATATGAACTGGTGGCGACGGACCTGAACGGCGACACGTTCCCCGACCTGGCCATTGCGGAATTCGGCAGCGGACAGGTGGGCGTGTTGTTGTGGGACTCAGCCACCAGCGCCTTCGACACCCCGGAAGTGGACTACGCTGTGGGTGGCGAGGCTTACGGAATTGCGGCTGCGGACGTGACCGGGGACGGCAATGTGGATCTGATCGCAACGGTCGACAATGGCGGGCAGGATATCGCGCTGCTCACCGGAAACGGCGATGGGAGCTTCAACCTGGCCTCCTCGCTCACCGACACACTGCTCGCATCCACACTGCAAAACACAACCTTCGACACGCCGTGGCCGAGCGAAATCCAGGTTACGGACGTAGACGGGGACGGCATACCGGATCTGGTCTACACCAACTCCGAGTACAGCACCGTAGGCGTGTTGTTCGGGACCGGAACCGGCAGCACCACCACACCGGCGCCGTTCTTCTTTGATCCAGTCGAGTTCCCGGCTGGGCAGTACGTCGAAGGCGTCACTGTGGCCAACCTAACCGGCGATGGTTCGCCGGCTGTGGCTGCCGCGGGCGACGACTTCGCCGGAGTCACTACGATGATCAACGCTAACGGCACCGCAGCGGCGCCGAACTACACCTTGACGACGAACACGCCGTTCATCAACGTCGCGGCTGGCGGCACCGCCACCGCGACCATCACCTTAACCCCAGTCAACTTCTACAGCGGAACGGTGACGTTCAGCTGTGGCGGGTTGCCGCTGGATGTGACTTGCGCCTTTGCACCAGCAACGCTGACGCCGGTAGGAAACGCACCGCTGACCACGACGCTGACCGTAACCACGGCCGCGGCGCACAGCGCACTGCGCATGCCTGCCGATTCGAATCCTCATCAGGGCCGGACCAGCCTGCTGGCTTGCCTGACCGGGATGGGATTGTTTGGCTTGCTGTTGTCGGGCGACTGGAAGAACAAGCGCAATCGCCGGGTGGGCATCCTGCTGGGAATTCTGGTCCTGGGGATGATGTTCAGCCTGGTGGGTTGCAGTTCTTCGAGCACGCCGGGGACCCCGATTGGAGCACAGACCATCCAGGTAACTGGAACCGGCTCGGACGGCACCACCAACTCCGTCAACGTCACCGTCAACGTGTTCTAACCTAACAAGCTGTAGATTTGAGGCGGCCGGATTTCCGGCCGCCTTTTTTATTTGTGGCAGGAACCGCCGCTCTTGTCTGACGCTGGACGGATGCTGTACACAAACCATATGAAGGTCAGAAGGCCAAAGCAAAAAATGCAGATTTCAGATTGTAGATTTTAGATTGAAAGACCAAGGCGTGTCGTTCAATCCGCAATCTGAAATCTACAATCTGAAATCTGCATTTTGACTTCTGACTTCTGACTTTCTGGATGCTCACCACCCAGCAGGCGCTGGCTATGGGAACGCCGGGGAGCATTGCGGCTTTACTCTTCTTCGCGAGTGGCGCGGATCCATTCTTCCATTTGATCGAGATATTGAGCCAGGGAGCGGCGTCCGGCTGGGGTGAGGCGGTATTCGGTGCGCGGGACGCGGCCTTCGAAAAACTTGACGCAGGAAATGTATTGGGCTTCTTCGAGCTTGCGGGCGTGCACGCTGAGATTGCCGTCAGTAGTTTTGAGGATGCGCTTGAGATCGTTGAAGGTCAGGGATTCGTTGGTAGCGAGAGCGCTGATAATGCCGAGGCGAATGCGTTCGTGAATCAAGCGGTCGAGCTCAGGAAGCGCCAGCACACGGGGAACGCGCACGGGCCGCGGAGTCGCGGCCTTCTCGTGCTTGACCTGCTTGTCGTGCTGGCGCAGAGATTGAGATCTAGCCACCGTGCCTCCTGGCGATGAGAACTCCGAAGAGAAGATGGAGCCCGCCGAAGCCGGCGGCAAGGAACGATGTGCCCCAGGCCGCGGGGCCGAGTACCGCGAGACCGCCGAGGACCATAAAGCAGACGCCCATGACTGGAACGGCGGGCACGGAAAACGCTCCGCCGGTGATAATGCCCGCGCCATAGAGCAGCAGCCATGTGGCTGGCAGCGCCGATTGCAGGCCCATCCGGTAAAGCGAGAAGGTGAGAAATCCGCCGGCGATCAGTGGAGGCAGAAGCCCAAGCGCAACTTTGCGGCCAGGGCCGGAGAAAACGGGAAGGCCGCGGCGATTCGCTTTCCAGAAGATGGAGAGCAGGGCGATGGTGAAAGCGAGCAGACCTTCGCCCAGCCAGACCCGAAGCCAGGCGAAAGCAGAAGGCTGGCGCGCGGCAAACCAGGCGGCGCCGAGAGCGGTGAGGCCGAGGACTACCTGTCCCCAACCGGAAACCGCGGTGAACGAGGCGGAGCGCTCCATGGTGTCACGGATGAAGCGCAGATCGCCGATGGGGTCGGCATCCGCGGCACGGGCGGGCAGCGGCCGCGCTTCGCGGCGAAAATGGCGGAGCCGATGCTGACGGGGCTCGTGCACAGAATTGAGGATAGTGGCCGGGGAGCACGAGAGTCAAGTACTTTTCGGTGCAAAGTCGACTGCCCAGTACCAGGATACTTCTGGACTAGCGGTGAGAGCGATGCCGCTGCCAGCGACATCAGACTCCTCGTCGCTTCGCTCCTCGGAATGACAAATCGTGACGACAGAACGACAAAATCAGGACAGAAGTTGTTGAACCGCCTCGCGGCCGGAGCGGACGCAGTCGGGGACGCCGATGCCGCGATAGGCGTTGCCAGCGAGGGCAATGCCGGGGAGCTGCTGGCAGAGGCGATCAATGCGAGCGAGGCGATCGAGATGTCCCACGGTGTACTGCGCCATGGCCGACTTCCATCTGTAGACGCGGCTGAACAGCGGATCGGCGGTGAGGCCCAGAATCTGCTGCAGGTCGTTCTTCGCGAGAGAAATGATTCCGTCGTCCGGCAAATTCCAGACGCTTGCGGCGTTGCTTCCGGCAAAAAAACAACGTAGCAGGGCGCGGTCTTCGGGAGCGCGATGGGGGAATTTATTGTGCACGAACGTGGCGGCGACCAAACGCTTGCCTTCGCTGCGCGGAGCCAGGAATCCGAAACCCGGAGGCAGAGACTTGCGAACGGCGCCATCATAGCCCAGTCCGACGGTGATGGAAGAACTGTACTCGATGCTGGCGACCTCGGCGGAAAGTTCACGACTGCACATGCGCAGCAGGCTGGCGGCAGAATAAGCGGGCACAGCCAGGATGACACCGTCGAAATCGTCGGAGTTGTATCCGGCAGAAACAATCCAGCTGTCGCCTTCGCGCTGGATGGCCTCGACAGGTGCGTTGGTGAGCAGCGACGATGGCGTGAGCTGCGCGACGATCGCTTCCGTGAGTTGCTGCATGCCGTTTTTCAACGACGTGAAAATAGACGCCGGCGGTTTGCTGGAACCGAGCGCCATCTTACTGCGCAAGGCGAGCATGGCCCGTCCGAGACTTCCATGAGTGCGCTCCATTTCGGCGAATCGCGGCAGAACCGCGCGGACACTGAGGTTCGCGGCTTCCCCGCCATAGACGCCGGAGAGTAGCGGGTCAGCGAGGCGCTCGACCACTTCGGCGCCGTAATGGCGCTCGACGAACGAAGCAACACTCTCGTCGCAGTTCGTAGCACGGGGCGGCTGAAACATTTCCTGCGCCATGCGCAGCTTGGTTTTCCAGGAAAAAAGCGGCGATGTTCCCGTGGGCACAATTTTTGTCGGGATCATGAACATCAGGCCGTCGGGCATGGCGACAAGTTTCCCGCGAACCAGAATGTAGGTCTTGCGGCTGGCGTCGTTGGAGCCGATCAGTTGATCGCCCAGGCCAACTGCGCGGCAGAGATCGGTAGCCCAGGGCTTTTCGCTGAGGAAAGAATCGGGACCGGCTTCGACCACGCAGCCGTCGATCTGTTCCGTGAAGAGGACACCGCCGAGGCGCGGAGAAGCTTCGTAGAGAACATATTCCGCAGCAACGCCGCCACGAATGTATTCTTCGAGCGCGAAGGCAGCGGAGAGTCCGGAAATGCCTCCGCCGACGATTGCAATCCGTTTCATCGGGGCGAGCTTTCGGCCTTCGGCGTCGGGCTTCCTGAAGCTGGTGCGCGGAGGCCGGACACCGGATTTTCCTGCACGTAGCGAGCCAGATTTTTTACATTCTCGACTGGAGTTTCCGGAAGAATGCCGTGGCCGAGATTAAAGATGTGTCCGGGACGTCCGGCGGCGCGGCGAAGAATATCTTCGCCGCGCGGCTTCAATTCCTTCCAGTCGGCGAAGAGCAGAACGGGATCGAGATTGCCCTGAACGGCACAGCTGTGGCCGAGGGTGCGCCAGCCCTCGTCGAGCGCGATGCGCCAATCGAGGCCGATGACTTCGGCACCAGTTTCGTTCATCGCGGGCAAAAGCGTTGCGCTGTCGGTGCCGAAATAAATGACGGGCGCTCCCGTCGCTTGCAAAGTTTTCACCAGGTTCGTGGCGTGCGGCAAAACATAGCGGCGATAATCTTCCTCGCTGAGACAGCCAACCCAGCTGTCAAAAATCTGAATCACATCGGCGCCCGCGCGCACCTGCTCCGCAGAGTATGCGGCGGCGACTGCAACCAGCTTGCCCATCAACATATTCCAGTCGGCAGGCGAGTTGTACATCATCTTCTTGGCGTGAACGTAGTTGCGCGAGCCTCCGCCTTCGATCATGTAACTGGCGAGGGTGAACGGCGCGCCACAAAAACCGATCACGGGAACGCGATTGGCAAAATGCTTCGCGACCAGGCTCACGGCTTCGGCAACATAGCCGAGATCGGAAGCGCGATCCGTGCGCAGGTTCGCGATATCTTCTTTTGTGCGGACCGGCTTTTCGATGACAGGGCCTTCGCCCGCGGAAAAATGAAAAGGCAGGCCCATCACTTCGAGTGGTAGCAGGAGGTCGGCGAAGATGATGGCGGCATCCACGCCCAGGGCTTCGGCGGCGGTGATGGTCACTTCCGCCGCGAGCGCGGGCTTTTTGCAAATTTCCAGTAGCGAATATTGTTTGCGCACGGCGCGGTATTCGGGCATGTAGCGTCCGGCCTGGCGCATGAACCAGACTGGAGTGCGCTCCACCGGCTGCGATTTGCAGGCGCGTACGAAGATGGAATCAGGCGCGGACATGAACTCGCCAATGTAGCATTTTTGCGGGAGAGAATGCTGTGACGGCGCTGGCTCTAGTAGAATCGAATGGCGCGCTTCCGCCTTTCCAATCCGCGGTGCGAGCGCAGGCCTTAATAAATGCCTTAATGAATAAAGATGAGCGACATACGCCGCGGTCTGATCATCGTGAATACCGGGCCGGGCAAGGGTAAGACGACTGCCGCCATGGGCACGGCTTTGCGGGCCGTGGGCCAGGGCATGCGGGTGCTGATGCTGCAGTTCCTGAAAGGCTCGTGGCATTACGGCGAGCTCGATGCCGTGAAAGCGTTTGGCGACAAGTTCGTGATGAAGCAGATGGGACGCGGCTTCGTGAAAGTCGGCGCAGAAAAACCGGACCCGGAAGATGTGCGGATGGTGGAAGAAGCGTGGTCCGAGGCGGAGACGGCGATTCAGTCGGGCGCGTGGGATCTGGTGGTGCTCGACGAGATCAATTACGCCATCAGCTACGGCATGCTCGATCCGGCGAAAGTGGTGGAGAGCCTGAAAACGAAACCGGAAATGGTGCACGTCATCTTGACGGGCAGAAGCGCGCACCCGACAATTGTCGAGATTGCGGACACCGTGACCGAGATGCGCCAGGTGAAGCACGCGTATGAGAAGGGCGTGATGGCGCAGAGAGGAATCGAATACTAGTTCTCGGTTCTCCGTTCTCAGTTCTCAGAAAGAGCGCGGCGTGAGTTGGGGAGCATGGTGGTGTGAGTTGGTTTAACTGAGAACTGACAACCGAGAACCGAGAACTGCTTTTATGGCATGGTTTAAACGCGAATCCGGCGAGCTGGACACCTCTGGCGAGAAGAAGGTGAAGACGGAAGGCCTGTGGGTGAAGTGTGAAAACTGCCGGCAGATTATCTGGAAGAAAGATCTGGAAGACAACCTGAATGTTTGCCCGAAGTGCGAAAAGCATTTTCGGATTGACGCGCGCACGCGGCTGGCGCAGCTTCTCGACGACGGGCAGTACGAAACCTTCGACGGGGACCTGGTTTCGACCGATCCGCTGAAGTTTGTCGACCTCAAGGCTTATTCGCACCGGCTGCGCCAGGCGCAAAAAGAAACCGGCCTGAAAGATGCCGTGATCAACGCGCAGGGCAAGCTGGCCGGGCGGACCGTAGTGGTGAGCGTAATGGAGTATGCGTTCATCGGCGGCAGCATGGGCGCGGTTGTGGGCGAGACGATCACGCGCGCGGTGGAGCGTGCAGCCGACACGCGCACGCCGTTGATTATCGTTTCAGCGTCGGGCGGCGCGCGCATGATGGAAGGCGTAGTTAGCCTGATGCAACTGGCGAAAATTTCGGCATCGCTGGCGCGCCTGGACGAAGAAAAAGTTCCTTACATTTCTTTGCTCACCGATCCGACCACGGGCGGAGTGACCGCGTCGTTCGCCATGTTGGGAGATTTGAATATCGCGGAACCCGGCGCCCTCATTGGTTTTGCCGGCCCGCGCGTGATTGAGCAGACCATTCGGCAAAAGCTTCCGCCCGGTTTTCAGCGCAGCGAATTCCTGCTGGAGCACGGCATGCTCGACGCCGTCGTCCCGCGCAAGCAACTGAAACCATACATTGCGCGCGCGCTGGAATTCATGGATGGAGCAGCTGTCAGCTCTCAGCCGTCAGCTATCAGCTGAACCATCCCTTTGGATTCCAGTTGTTCACTCCAAAAATTGCTCCGCGCAACAGGAGCGGAATCCTGCACACAGGGTCACAATTGCTTCGGTGACTTTTTCAGCAAGCCACGGTGCTGGTAATCTGGGGCTCCAAGCTGAAGGCTGAGAGCTGATGGCTGAGAGCTGTTCCACCTACGAATCCGCGATCTCCCGCATGTTTGCGCTGGGCCACGAACTGTCACAGACGCCCTCGCATAAGTTCGATCTCGCGCATATGCGCGTACTGCTCGACGCGATGCGGCATCCCGAGCGGCGATTTCCCAGCGTGCTGATTGCGGGGACGAATGGCAAGGGCTCGACCGCGGCGACGCTGGCTTCGATCCTGCGCGCGTCGGGGTTGAAGACCGGGCTTTATACTTCGCCGCATCTGGTGCGGATCAACGAACGCATCCGCGTGAATGGCCAGGAGATCAGCGACGATGATTTCGCGCGGCTGCATGGAGAAGTGGACGCAGCCGCGGAGAAATTGGTGGAACAGAGCTTGTTGCCGTGGCATCCCAGTTTCTTCGAGATGATGACCGCGATCGCGTTCGAACATTTTGCGCGAGAGCAGGTGGGGATCGCCGTCCTCGAAGTGGGCATGGGCGGCCGCCTGGATGCCACCAACGTGGTCGAACCGAAAATCAGCGTGATCACTGACATCTCGCTCGATCACCAGAAGTTTCTGGGGAACACGGTCGGAGAAATTGCGCGCGAAAAGGTTGGGATCATCCGCGCGGGCGGCGTGGTGGTGACACTGCCCCAGCAGCCCGAGGCGAACGACGTCATCGGCAATACGATTCTGGAGCTTGGGGCGCGGGGAGTCAGCGCTGTCCCTTATGTGCCGCCGGTTTCGCCGGGGAGTGACGATTACCTGGTAAAGGTTAAGAATGGCGGGGAAACATTGCAGGCGGGCGGCGGCGAAGATGCGAAGTCATACATTTATCGTTATCCATTGCAGGTGATGAAGAATCAGATTGTTGTGGAAACGGCGCTGGTGGGGCGGCATCAGTTGCGGAATGTGGCGCTGGCGATCGCGGCGGCGGAGGAATTGAGCAAGCAGGGATTCGACGGCGATCACGCCGCAGGCCATTGAACGCGGAATCCGCGAAACGCGCTGGCCAGGGCGTTTTCAAACCATGGCGCCTCGCCCGGAATGGCCCGAGGTTGTGCTCGATGTGGCGCATAACCCGGCGGGAGCGTGGGCGCTGCGTTCTGCCCTTTCGGAGCGCTATGCGGACCGTCCGCTGCTTTTTGTTTTCGGAGCGATGCGCGACAAGGCAATCTCGGAAATGACCGAGATTCTTTTTCCGCTGGCCGAGCGGGTGATCGCCACGCGGGCGGAGAACCCGCGATCGGCGACGCCGGAAGAAATTCAGCAAGCCGGCGCGCGGACGGGCACGGAAATCGAGCTGGCGGCCGATGCTGCCACGGCTTTGGAACGGGCGCGCAAGTGGGCTGGAGCAACGCCCGGGAAAGTGGTTGTGGTCACTGGCTCCATCTATCTGGTGGGCGAGGCGATGCAGGTGCTCATGGCAATAGTTTGAAGGTTCGTGGAGTTGTCGGTTTTCCCCTAGAATGGGAGTGTGCAGGAAGTGAACTCATCGGTCGATCAGATTGAAAAGCGGCAGATTGAAAAGCGGCAAGTCGAACCGCCGCAGGTCGAAGATCAGGCTGACCCCCTGCAGCCCGCCGAGTCCGCGACGACGCCTTCCGCGCCACCGCGGCCCACCCCGCACGCGATTCCTGGGATGACGCACGGATGGCTGAGCCGCCTGCGCTCCTACCTCTTTCTTAATACGCTGATCTGGTTTTACACGCTGGCCATGGGCGTGATCGCCCTGCCCGGCGGAATGTTCGACCGCACCGGACGCCGCCTGCACTGGTTTTCCCGGACATGGTCGTGGCTGATCATGAAGACGATTTTGTCGCCGGTGAAAGTTACCGGCCTCGACAAGATCGATCTGTCGAAGCCGCATGTCTATGCCTTGAACCACGCTTCGGCGCTCGACATTCCCGTGCTCTATGTGAACCTGCCGTTTCAGTTTCGCATCGTGTTCAAAAAAGAGTTGCTGGCGTATCCGATTGTGGGCTGGCAGCTGCGGCGATCTGGGCAGGTGTGCATCGATCAGCAGAAGCCCACCAATTCAATTGCGGCAATCCGCTCGGCCGTGAAGAGCCTGAAGGCAGGCATGCCGCTGGTAATTTTCCCCGAAGGCGGCCGCACTCCCGATGGCGACATCAAGCCGTTTCTGCCGGGCGCGTTTTTTCTCGCGATCAAAGCGCAGGTGGATATCGTCCCGGTAGCGCTGGTCGGAACCTACGAACTGCTGCCCATGAACACCTACCACATCAAATGCCGTCCGCTGGAAATGCGCGTCGGCGAGCCCATCTCAACCGCCGGGATGACCATGCGCGATCTGGAAGCAGCTTCCGCCAAGGTGAGGCAGGAAATGGAAAAGCTTTACTCCGCGTAATCGTCTCCCCTTGGTTCGGCCAGATGTTAGCGCCGCCGGATGTTGTCCTTACGCAGCTTTCCCGGCTTCATTGCAGCGCTGCTGATAATGATCGCGCCCGCGCTGGTAGCCACGCGTAAACGATTCTTCGAGTTGCACGCCGGGATGTTCCCGCTGCACATCTTCAAGCGCGGCGTTCATCTCGCCGGAGACCTGGTCGAACTCCACGCACCGCCGTTTCGCATGCAGCGCGGCTTCGAAGCCGAGACGATAATATTTCTCATCCTCCGTGAAGCTCTTGCCCGATTTCGTGTAGTGGCTCTCTTCGGAGTCGCGCAAGCCGATCCACCATTGCTCGCGAGCCGCGTCCACCGATTCCGCTCCGTGCATTTTCAGCTGGTCGCGGACCAGCGTCGCCGATTCGCTATTCTCTGCCATCACGATCACCACGCTCCGGCCCTGGCGCAGGGCATCTTCATAAACAAAGATTTCATCTTCAGGAAGTCCCGTAGTCGTAGATTTCTCTAAAGTATTGCCGACCGTCGCGCCAATCGTGGCGCCCGCGGCCCCGAGGATCGCCGCTCCCAGCAGACCCACGGCCGTGATTGGCCCCAGACCGGGCACCAGCGCCACCAGCAGCGCGCCTCCGGCAATCCCCACCCCGCCGCCTGCCAGCGCGCCCAGGCCTTTTCCAATGCCCGGCTGCTCGGCGCTGTCCACCGGGACGGTCTGCACTTCCTTATCGATCTCATCCGTCGTGCCGGGAGTCAACAGCGTGATTTTGTCCGCGGCAATGCCTGACTTTCGCACTTCCTCTACGGCATCCTCTGCACTCTTTCGCGCTTTGAACACTCCACTGATCGCTTCCATGGCTCACCTCGCACGACATTATAGATGCGGGAAACGACAAAGGGAATGCCCCGAAAATATCCGGATTCTTTTTCCGTCCCGTAACCTTTTCCCTTTCCAGCCGTTACCCTAGATGTAAGACTACTCCGCACGGAGAACTGGTTGAAGGCTCAGAGGCAAGCGGCGGATGAGCGGCTTCTAATCGAAGCAGCGCAGCGGGACCCCGCTCGCTTTGCCGAGTTGTACGAGGATCATTTCGAGCGCGTGTATGCCTATGTAGTGCGGCGCGTAGGAAACCGCACCGAGACCGAAGACCTGACCGCGGAGGTTTTCCATCACGCGCTGGCGAATTTGAAAAAGTTCGAGTGGCGCGGGATCCCGTTTGCGGCGTGGTTGTTTCGCATTGCGGCAAATCTGATCTCCGATCGCTGGCAGCGCACGGGACGTGAAGTCGAGAATGAATCAGCGCTAGCCGAAGCGCAGGCCAGTACCGCGGAGATTAAAGAAGTCGAACGCCGGGCCACGCTGTTCCGGCTCGTCGATACTCTGCCGGCAGAACAGCGGCGCGTAGTGGTGTTGCGCTTCGTGGAAGAAAAAAGCATCAAGGAAGTCGCGCAGGAAATTCGCAAGAGCGAAGGCGCGGTGAAACAACTGCAATTCCGCGCGCTCACCGCACTTCGAACGCGCATGGAGGGTGCCGATGCCTAAGCGCTCTCTGCATCCCGGGGGTGACGAAAAGAAGAACGGCGGATCAAAACAGATCGAACAGCTGAACAAAGCTGTCGAGGCGATGCTGTCCCGCACCGACGGCAAGGCCGCCAAAGTCGAGGCTGGAATCGAGCCGCTGCTGCGCATCGCCGCCGCGTTGCGCGATCTGCCTCGCGCTGATTTTAAAGCACGACTGAAAGCACAACTGAGATCCGAATCAGAAGAGAAAAGAACGGAGAGAAAAAATATGACCACAGTTGCCGAGCCCGTAACCGCCGTACGCACCACCGCTACTCCAAGATTGACTTTCAAGGATGCAGCGAAAGCGATCGAATTCTACAAACAAGCCTTGGGCGCAAAGGAACTGATGCGCTTTGATACCGGAGAAGGCATCCCGCACGCCGAAATCATGGTCGGCGACTCCACCATCCTGCTCTCCGAAGAGTGGCCGGAGGGCGGAAGATTCAGCGCGGAAACGCTGGGCTCATCGCCCTTGCAGATGTCGCTTGCTGTGGCCGACGTAGATGCTTTCGCCAAGCGCGCCGTGACCGCCGGAATGAAGTCTCTCGGACCGATTCGCAATCAGTTCTATGGCCGCCGCGAGGGCAGCTTCATCGATCCTTTCGGCTACACCTGGAATATTTCTACGGTGACCGAAGAAATGTCAGTCGACGAAATGCACCGCCGTATGAAAGGCCTCACAGCCGGACCCGAAGGTGGACACATGCCGCAAGGCGCCGCGCCGCAAGCCCAGGTGAATCCGGTTCCCCGCGGCTTCCGCACCGTGACGCCATATCTGGTCGCGGCAGATGGTCTGGCGTTGCTCGAGTTTGTGAAGCAGGCGTTCGGAGCGGAAGAGACGATGCGCGCGGTCATGCCCACGGGCGTTCACGCCGAAGTGCGGATGGGCGATTCTTCCCTCATGATGGGTGGCGGGATTCCGGGCAAGAAATTCCCTGGAACGCTGCAGCCGAACGCGCTGCACATTTACGTCGAAGACTGCGACGCCGTGTGCGCGAATGCTCTGGCGGCGGGAGCCACGCTGGTCGACGAACTCCGCGATCAGGAATACGGTGAGCGCTCCGCCAGCGTGAAAGATCCCGCGGGCAACTACTGGTACATCGCCACGGCCAAGGGCGAGAGCTACGTTCCCAAAGGACTGCACAATGTGAATCCGTACTTGCATCCGCGGCGCGCGGAGCCGTTCATCAACTTCATGAAGCGCGCGTTCGGAGCCGAAGAAGTCGCGAAGTACGCATCGCCCGATGGCGTTGTGCAGCACGCCATAGTTCGCGTCGGCGATGCGGTGCTCGAGATGGGCGAGGCTCACGGCAAGTACACGCCGATGGAAGCCATGTTCTATATCTACGTGCCCGACATGGATGCGGTATACCGCCGGGCGCTGACGGCAGGCGCGACCTCGTTCCAGGAACCCACCGACCAGCCCTACGGCGACCGCAATGCCGGAGTGCAGGATGCATTCGGCAACAAGTGGTATATCGGTACGCACGTGAAAGACGTGTAGATGTAATCGTTAAGCAGTGATTGTCGTGCAGTATTGATTCTCGAGTAACCAAAAACAACAGAGGGTGCCCCACCCTTCGCGATTTTCGAAGGGTGGGACACGATGCCGCCCGCGCAAGATGCTCCCCTGACTCCGTTTGACCCTCCTCCATCCCTTCTTTAGACTGAAAGATTCAAACCACCTGCAGGTTTCCAAACTTATGGCAGACAACATTCATGTGAAGCTCCCCGACGGGAGCGACAAGGAAGTTCCCAAGGGCACCACCGCGCTCGAGATCGCGAAGGGCATCAGCCCGCGGCTGGCGGATGCGGCGCTGGCCGCCAAAACCAACGGCGATCTCATCGACCTCACCCGCCCGCTGGAAAAAGACACTGCCCTGCGCATTCTCACCGACCGCGATCCCGAGGCGCTCGAAGTGTACCGGCATTCGTCCGCGCACCTGCTCGCCGCAGCAGTGCTCGAACTTTTTCCCGAGACCAAGCTCGGCCATGGTCCCGCGACCGAGAGCGGATTCTTCTACGATTTCTACCGGCCCACGCCGTTCACGCCCGAGGATCTGGAAAAAATCGAGAGGAAGATGCAGGAGCTCGTGAAGCAGGACATCCCTTACGCGCGCGAGTTTGTGCCCCGCGACCAGGGCCTCGCTGAATTCAAAAAAGAAGGCGACTTCATGAAGTGCCATTTCGTCGAGCAGTTCACCAAGCCCGACGAAAAGATTTCCATTTACCGCACCGGAAAGTTCACGGACTTCTGCCGCGGGCCGCACATTCCCTCGACCGGGAAGATCAAGGCGTTCAAGCTGCTGAATGTCGCCGGCGCTTACTGGCTGGGCGATGAGAAGAATCCTCAGCTGCAGCGCATTTACGGGACTTCGTTTTTCTCGAAGAAGGAACTTGAAGACCATCTCAAGCAGGCCGAGGAGGCCAAGAAGCGCGACCACCGCGTGCTGGGCCAGCAGCTGGATTTATTTTCCATTCAGGAGTTAGCGGGGCCGGGGCTGATTTTCTGGCATCCCAAGGGCGGCATCATCCGCAAAGAGATGGAAGACTGGATGCGCTCGGAGTATCTGAAGCGCGGCTACTCGCTGGTCTACACGCCGCACGTGGCGCGGCGGCAATTGTTTTTTACTTCCGGGCACGAAGGCTACTACTCGCAGAACATGTTCGACGCCATGGAGCTTGACGACGCCGAATATCGCCTGAAGCCCATGAACTGTCCCGGCCACATTCTGATTTACAAAGATTCGCTGAAGTCGTATCGCGACTTGCCGGTGCGGCTCGGCGAGCTTGGCACGGTCTATCGCTACGAGCGTTCCGGCGTGATGCACGGCCTGTTACGAGTTCGCGGATTTACGCAGGATGACTCGCACATTTTCTGCACGCCGGAGCAGGTCGAGGACGAGATTACCGGTTGTCTCGACTTTGCCCTGGATGTGCTGAAGGATTTTGGCTTCGACAAATATCAGACCGAGCTCTCCACCTGGAATCCTGACGACCGCAAGAATTTTGTCGGCAGCGAAGAGCAATGGCTCCACGCCATCCAATCGCTTGAGAATGTGCTGAAGCGCAAGAATGTCGAGTACAAGACTATTCCTGGCGAAGCCGCGTTTTATGGGCCAAAGATCGATATCAAGCTGGTGGATGCTATTGGGCGCCTGTGGCAACTCTCGACGGTGCAGGTCGACTTCAATCTTCCACAGCGCTTCGGTTTGGAGTATGTGGCCGAGGATGGTTCGCGCAAGCAGCCGGTGATGGTGCATCGTGCTCTGTTCGGCTCCGTGGAACGTTTCTTCGGCGTGCTGATCGAGCACTACGCAGGAGCGTTCCCGGTGTGGCTCTCTCCGGTGCAGGCGGTGATGATCCCGATCAGCGAGCGCCACGCGGAATATGCGAACAAAGTGGCGGCGCAGCTGAAGGCGATCGGTGTGCGCGTGCAAGTCGATGCGCGCAACGAAAAGATGAACGCCAAAATTCGCGAGCACGCCATGCAGAAAGTTCCGTTCCTGCTCGTAGTGGGAGATAAAGAGGCCGAGGCGGGGAACGTGAACGTGCGCACGCGCGGGAAAGAAAAAACTGAAGACATGCCGGCGACGGAGTTCGTGGAGAAGATTAAGAAGCTGATCGCGGAGAAGGGCACGGGGCTGTAAAGCGTCTTCACCACGGAGACACCGAGCCACGGAGAAAAGCGACTAGCAAGAAAATCACGTATGGATAGCCGCCTCGGCTGTCCGGCGAGCGCCAGCTCGCCGGTTCTTCTTCCACTAAAGCCTGCCGGCAAGACGTTGCTTGCAACGTCTCTACAGGACCTGATCCGGTATGACTTTCGGAAATAGTTGATTCCAAAGGCGCACGGATTTTCGTCTGATTGATTCTATGGGAGTTGTGCTTCGGCATCTTTGCATCGGGCACCCGGAGCTTCGGCGGGCATTCAAGGCGCTCGCTGGAATGGCCTCCGCGGGGCCCAGAATGCCGCTGGCACGACTCTCTGCTGCCAGCGAAGGCTCAGGGTCATCTGGGCGGCAAAATGCTTCCACGGGGCTAGAAAGTGGCCTGCCGTCGGTGTATGTCTTATAGCTATTGCGTAGCTCAAGTTGAATTTTGCAAGGCATTGATTCTCCGAAGTTTGCGGCGTCCTTCGTCTCTTTCCGCGTAACTTGTTGATCCTTCGCCGAACTGCCGTCGAACCGCAAATCATCCAGCAAAGAACTGTTCTCGTTCGCGGCATTTCCGCAAAACTTCGCTTCGCGCGCATGTGCCTGATCGTTATTGTTGCGGGTTGGACGAGGCCGCTTTTGCCTCCTGGGGCGCCGGTGCCGGGGTTTCGAGTGCGTGCGCGGAAGGTTGTACCATGTTGCCGTGCATGAACTGGCGGAGCGCGTTCTGGGCCACATCCGGCAGCAGGAGTTGCTGGGGGCCGGCGATCGCGTGGGTGTGGCAGTTTCCGGCGGAATTGATTCTGTGGCGCTGTTGCGGCTGCTGATCGAGTTGCGTCGCGAGATTGGGATTGTGGTTTCCGTGGTGCATTTCAATCACAAGCTGCGCGGGGCTGAGTCGGAGGCGGATCAGGAGTTCGCCGCGGCGCTGGCTCGCGAGCATGGGCTGGAATTTTATGGGGAGAGCGGGGACGTGGCGGCGTACGCGGTTGAAGAGCACGTCAGCGTCGAGGCGGCTGCGCGCGAGTTGCGGTATGAGTTTTTTCGGCGGTTGTTGGGGTCAGGTGAAGAAAATGCCTCGGGGGCTAAAGCCCTGATCAGTAACGAGGCTGATGATCGCAGCGCTGGAAGCGCTGCGCCACCCAAAAGCACAAATCTGACCGTGATCGCGACCGGGCACACGCTCGATGATCAGGCGGAGACCGTGTTGATGCGGGTGATTCGCGGGACGGGGTTGCGGGGGGTGGGTGGGATTTATCCGCGAATTGTCGTGGAGGATGACGACGGGGAGGGTTGTGGAGAGATCATCCGGCCGCTGCTGGGGTTTCGACGAGGTGAGTTGGAGCCGTATCTCAAAGAGATCAAGCAGCCCTGGCGCGAGGATTCGACGAACGCGGATGACAAGTTCACGCGCAACCGGGTGCGGCAGATGGTGCTTCCGTTGCTGGAGCGGGAGTTCAATCCGGCAGTAGCGGAGAATTTAGCGGAACTCGCGGAGATTGCCCGCGGCGAAGAGGATTACTGGGAGAACGAAGTTTCGGGATGGCTGGGAACCGTGGTGCAGTGGTCGGAACCGGAATGGAGCCGCGGGCGTTCTGCCGGCCGTGACTCGCTTGTGCAGATTCAGCTCGGTGCCGCTGACGGGATGCGCGAAGCTGAGCAGAACAACTCTGTTGCCATGGACGCTTCCGTGGACCGGCGGTGGTTGCTGGGTGAGCCGATGGCGGTGCAGCGGCGGTTGGCGAAGGCGGTCGGGGAGTATGCGGAGATTCCGCTTGAGTTCAAGCATGTTGAGGAAATTCTGCGATTTGCGGCGGAGGCTGGGAGCGAAGGCAAGAAATTATCTCTGCCGCGAGGCTGGACTGTGCTGGTAGAGCCGGAGGCGCTGGTTTTTCTGGCGCCCGATCCGCGGCAGCTGGGGAAAGCTTCTTGGGACGCTTCTTATGACGTTGCGCACAACATTTCTCAAAACGCCGCTCGCGACGTCGCTCACGATTATGAATACGAGTTGACGGTGCCGGGGCGGGCGCGGGTTCGGGAGATCGGGATGGTGATTGAAGCTTTGCGCCTCAACGCTGCGGATGCGGGGTATAATCTCGAGCATCTGCTCGATGGCGAACTATTGTGCGGGACGTTGCGGGTGCGGAACTGGCGTCCGGGAGACCGGTTTTGGCCCGCGCACACGAAGGCTCCGAAGAAGATGAAGGAGCTTTTGCAGGAGCTTCACGTGAAGGAACCGGAGCGCGGGGTGTGGCCGGTGGTTATTTGCGGAGATGAGATTGTTTGGGCGCGCGGGTTCGCGGTTCCGGCGAAGTTTCAGGCGAAGGCGGGGTGCGTGGGCGTTTTGATTCGCGAGATGCGAGTGAGTGATCTCACAAGCTAGGGCGCGAGGCTCGACTGTGGTGATCTGCGAGGCCGCTGGTTGTGATAGGGGTCCTTCGCTTCGCTCTGGATGACAAGGGTTATTGGTACACGATGACACGGGGAGATCTGAGGTAGCAGAGGCGAGTGCATAGGTCGTTCGCTTGTTTCAGAGGATGACAGGTTTATGAACGGTTCGAAATCGGAGCCATTGCGGCAGGTGATTTCCAGCGAGCAGATCCAGAAGCGCGTCAAGGAGCTGGGGCGGCAGATTTCAGACGACTATAAGGGACAGACGATCCAGGCGCTGGCCGTGCTGGAGAACAGTTTCATGTTTCTGGCGGACCTGGTGCGGGCGCTGGACGTTCCCGTGGTCTGTCAGTTCATCAAGCCGAGATACTCGCGGACGCAGGGCAGCAACGCGGCCGGCGACGTGATGGAGATATTGTTCAGCCACGAGCTGGATATCCGCGACAAGCACGTACTGCTGGTGGAGGGGCTGGTGCATTCGGGGGTGACCAGCGAATTTCTGATGAGCGATCTGCGGGCGCGGGGAGCAGCTTCGGTGAAGCTGGTGACGCTGCTCGACCGGCAATCGGCGCGGCGAGTGCTGCTGCAGCCCGATTATTTCGGGTTTCTGGTGGATGAAGCGTTTCTGGTGGGATACGGGCTGGGGGAGGCGGAGCAGACGAACCGCAATCTGCCGTACTTGGCGGCGGCAACCCAAAGCTGGCGCCATGACTTAAGTTATCCGAAAGAACGGCGGGCATTTTTCGACGGAAAGAGTAAAATGCTGGTACCCGGGAATTTGCCGATCCAAATCCTGCGACCGGCATCTAATTGATGTTAGGGCGGCGCGCGTCCGCTGCTTTGTGTAAGCACCGGAGCCACTGCCGAAAGAGGAGTCCTAGGTGAATTCGACAGTCAAGACGGTAGTGTTCTGGCTAGTGATTGTGCTGTCGGCCTTCCTGCTGTGGCAGGTGATGCGACAAGGCAGCGACGGCCAAAAGGAAGCGAAATGTCAGTTCTCGCAGTTCCTGAGTGACGTGGACCAGCGGGCCACGTCAAGGAAGTCACGATGAACGGGCATGCAAGTCCATGGCAAGTACAACAACGGGAAGTTGTTCCATACTGCGGCGCCGCTGACTTACTTCACTCCCGAAGTGTTCAAGGACCTCATAAGCAGAAGGGGATCAACGTTACCTTCCGCGACATCAACAGCGGGAGCTGGTCGACTGCAGCTGCTGGGGACGTGGGCTCCGCTGATTCTGCTGGGAGCGCTGTGGTTCTTCATGATCCGGCAGATGCAGACGGGCGGAAATAAAGCGTTGTCGTTTGGCAAGAGCCGGGCGCGGCTGCTTTCGATGCAGCAGAAGAAAGTCACGTTCAAAGACGTGGCGGGCGTGGAAGAAGCCAAGGAGGAGCTGAAAGAGATTATCGAGTTCCTGCGCGAGGCGCAGAAGTTCCAGAAGCTGGGCGGACGGATTCCGAAGGGCGTGCTGCTGGTGGGGCCTCCGGGAACGGGCAAGACTTTGCTGGCGCGGGCGGTGGCGGGCGAGGCGAACGTTCCGTTCTTCTCGATTTCGGGTTCCGATTTCGTGGAAATGTTTGTCGGCGTTGGGCGCTAGCCGCGTTCGCGATCTGTTTGAGCAAGGGAAGAAGAATGCGCCTTGCATTATTTTTATCGACGAGATTGATGCGGTGGGACGGCATCGCGGCGCTGGCCTGGGCGGCGGACACGACGAGCGCGAGCAGACTTTGAACCAGTTGCTGGTGGAGATGGACGGGTTCGAGTCGAATGAAGGCGTGATTCTGATGGCGGCGACGAACCGTCCGGATGTGCTGGATCCCGCGCTGCTGCGGCCGGGACGATTTGACCGGCGGGTGGTGGTGAGCCGTCCGGATGTGCGGGGACGGGAAGAGATTCTGCGGGTGCATACGCGCAAAAAGCCGCTCGCGGAAGATGTTGATCTGCAGGTTTTGGCTCGCGGAACACCGGGTTTCTCGGGGGCGGATATCGAGAACATGGTGAACGAGGCTGCCTTGGCGGCGGCGCGGCAAAACCGCAAAGCTGTGCTGATGTATGACTTCGAAGTGGCCAAAGATAAAGTGCTGATGGGCGTGGAGCGCAAGTCGATGATTCTTTCCGATGGGGAAAAGAAAGTCACGGCGTATCACGAAGCCGGGCACGCGCTGGTGGCGGCGAGGATGCCGGGCTCTGATCCGGTGCACAAAGTCACGATTATTCCGCGGGGAATGGCGCTGGGCGTTACGCATGCAACTTCCGGTCGATGACCGGCACAACTACTCCAAGGAATATCTGGAGACCGACATCGCGATTTTGATGGGCGGTCGGATGGCCGAGGAATTGTTCCTGAGCCAGATGAGCACGGGCGCGGGCAACGACATCGAGCGGGCCACGGAATTGGCGCGCAAGATGGTGTGCGAGTGGGGTATGAGCGATCTGGGTCCGCTGACGTTTGGCAAAAAGGAAGAGCAGATCTTTCTGGGGCGCGAGATTGCGCAGCATCGCGATTACAGCGAAGACACCGCCATCAAGATCGATGGGGAAGTGCGGAAGCTGGTGAGCAAGGGGTACGACACGGCCAAGCATATTCTGGATGGGAACCGCGAGACGCTGCAGAAGATTGCCAGCGCTTTGATGGTGCGGGAAGTGCTGGATGCTTCGGAGATCGGGGTGCTGGTGGAGGGTAGGGAACTTCCTCCGTTCAAGTCTCCGCCGAAGCCGGATGATGCGGTGCAGCAGGTGTTGAAGCCGGAGCCGGGGCGGCCGGGAATTGCTAAGGGTGGAGAGAGTCCGGCTTGGGCTTAAAAGCAGTTGCCAGGGGTCAGTTGCCAGTTGGCAGTTTTTTGGGCGGCCTTGCGGCCGCCCTTTATTTTTGGATCCCGCTCACGCGGTTTACGCTTTGGGGATCACTATGGCGGTGATGCTGTAACGGG
Organism: uncultured Acidobacteriaceae bacterium; assembly: GCA_963846245.1. Classification (GTDB taxonomy): domain Bacteria; phylum Acidobacteriota; class Terriglobia; order Terriglobales; family Acidobacteriaceae; genus Sulfotelmatobacter. The sequence continues at coordinate 159,698 of CAWJVI010000005.1, forward strand.
GGACTACTACGGTGAAGGTTGCGCCCAGGGCATCAACGGGAGCTTCGGTGATGGTGGTGCCGGCATCGCTGCCGGGTTTGCCCCAATCGTAGCGCGTTCCTTTCGTGGCGAAGGTGTAGCCATCGACGGTTACGGTGGCGGTGATGGATTGTTTCGGGTCTTTGTTGACTAAGAGCAGGCTGAGTCCGCCGTCGCGGCGCTTCAGGGCGTGCACCGTCAAGAGCTGCATGGGCGTGCTGGCGGTGACAAATGCGTCGCCGACGTGGGCCACCTGGTGAAAGAGCTTGATGCCGTAGTAGGCGGGTTGGGGCTGGTTATTGTTGTCGAGGAACGTGGGACTGGCGGCATGGACGGGCGACCACTCCACCGTGTAGGCGCCTCTTTCCAGCAGTGTGGCCATGGCGTCGGCGGCAAACAGGCCGATGACTACGGGGTCTTTCGCGGGGAGCCAGGGAGTGATGGCGAGATTGGTGATGGCCAACTGCGGGGCGTGGCCTGCGGGACAGAATTTCTTGTATTTCTCGGCCAGGTCCGCGGCCAGCAGACCGTAGTCATGTTCCAGCCCGGGCACGTCGAAGTGCTTCATGTTGTCGAGCGGGTCTCGGGCGACTCGGAGCAGGTCGTCTTCGTCTAGATTAAGGTTGTAATCGGGCGGAGCTCCTTTACCTTCCATGATCGAAATGGCGCTGAAATCCATGCTGGCGCAGGCGGCCTTTAAAACTCCGGCATTCCAATTCTTTCCAAACGGGTTGGGGCTGTTGTCACCGGACGTGGTGAGCGGCAACGTGAGCGCGGCGCCGACGAAAATTGTGGGATCGACGGCTTTCATCGCTTTGGAGAATTCGACTACGGCTGCGCCATAGGCCTGCGGTCCAACGCGTTGGTTCTTGAAAAGACGGTACCAGTCCCGCGAGGTGGGCACCTGGCCGGCGTGAAGGTCGGGCTCGGGAGAGGCGGCCTGGCCGTAGAGTCCGGTGGTATCGGCGTCGGAACCTGGGGTGTGGGCCTGGTCGTAGAAGCCGTTGTAGAAAGGCTCGTTGCCGACTTTCCACAACAGAATGCCCAGGGGATCGAGATGCTGAATGCGCAGAGCGTTGTAGCCATCGTCGGTGGGCAAGGGAGTGCTGGCGCGCAGGCTGGCCCAATATCCCACGGTCTTCCAGTCGTTGCCCTTGGAGTCTTTGCCGATGGGTTGGGTGCTGGAAGTTTTTCCGTTGGCGTAGGCCACCCAGGCGGCGGCCTCTGCGGGTTCGCCGCCGCCGCTGCCATCGAGGTTGGTGCCGTAGTTGACGGAGACCACTGCCGTTCCGAGATCGTCGATGACGGAAGCAATGGCGGGAAATTTCCGCTCGGGCGCGAAAGCGGGGGCGCGATCGTTGGTGTAGGGATTGGTGACGGCACCGGTCGAGAAGTGGTAAAGCGCAGCGATGCCGTTGTTGCCGGGGAAGCTCAGGCTGGTGATGCCGGCGGCCTGGAGGAGTTTTACCGTGGCGGGATCGAAGGCCTTGGCGTCCCAACGATCGGCGGTGATGCCGACCGAGGTGGTGTAGACCATGGCTTCGGGTTTAGCGGTCTCGACGTGTACCGTGGTCTTTAGTTGAGCGTGGAGGGGCGCGGCAGCCGACAGAATTATTCCCAGGAACAGGGTAGGAGCGAAGCGTGACAAGTGCATCCGCGAAAACATGCGAGACCCCCGGAATCTGTGATAGCTGCAGAAACACCACACCATATACGCTTTACAAGGTGGGTTGCAAAGAGAAAAAGTGGGCCACGCCCGCGGACATCCGCGGTACAAGCGGGGCGGCGGAGAGATGAAGGCGATCCATTAACGCACGCCGAACACGGAGAGCGTCAGGGCTGGCAGCGTGACCCGCACTTTGCCGCTGACAAGTTCCGCTGGGTTATTGCCAAACACTGTCTGCAGCTGTTGTGCAGTTTCCAATGGCGTGTTTTCGATGGGGATATCGAGCGTCTGCGTTTTCGGCGCGTTGTTGTACACGACCAGTAATTTCTCCTCGGGCAACTCACGCAGGAAAGCATAATAAGTGTCGCCCCATCCGATGTGCCACTGCTTCCCGGTACGCAGCGCGGCGTGGCTCTGCCGCAGCGCCAGCAGCGACTGCACGTAGGCGAATACATCCTGTTGCTCGGCGGTGCGGCCGCCGGCGGTGAAGGCGTTGTGCGGGTCACCGGGGAATCCTCCCGGAAAGTCGCGCCGGTTGTCGGGGTCATTGCCGCCCGGCATCGCGATTTCATCCCCGGAATAAATCTGCGGGATTCCGCGCAGGGTCAGCAGCAGCGCGAATGCAGCTTTCAGCTTGGCGGGGCTGCTTCCTTTTTCACTAAGGAAGCGCTCCTGGTCGTGATTTCCGATGAAGGTAACCAGCGTTTCGGGATGAGGATAAAGTGCGTCGTGACGAAGCACTTCGATGATCTTCTCCATCGACGCGCCTTTGATCACGACGTCTCGCAGGGCGTCGCGGAGCGGGAAGTCGAAGACCGTGGCCAGTCCGGAATCGACGCCGTCGAATTGTTTTCGTCCGCCTTCGAAGAATGATGTGATGGTGGAATCGCCATCGGCCACTTCGCCGACCGCGTTGATCTGCGGATACACCTGGCGCAGTCGCTCGTGCCATCCACTCCAGAACTGGCGTGTGGAATAGGGGAACGTGTCGAGGCGGAAGCCATCCAGTTGCGCCATCTCGGTCCACCACATTGCATTTTGCGCCAGGTAGAGAGCGAGTGCGGGATCGTCAGGATTCAGATCGGGCAGTTTGCCGGCGAACCATCCGTCGAGCGTGTTGAGATTTTCGCGCGGCGAGGCGTGCGGATCGACCAGGCCGGTGAATGTGTAAGCGGGTTCCAGATGATGCGCCGGCGAGCCGTGAAACCATGTGGGCGTCGGCGGATCGTTGGCCCAGGGATGGTGAGGGCCGGTGTGATTGACGACGTAATCGATCAGCACCTTCATGCCCTGACGGTGTGCGTCGGCGACCAGCGCCTGGTATTCCGACATGGAACCCATGTGGTCGTCGAGGGCGTAGAAATCGACGACGTGGTAGCCGTGATAGTCGGAGTCAGTATTTTTCCAGACTGGAGTCAGCCACAGCGTGTTGACGCCGAGGTCGTGCAGATATCCGAGATGCTCTTGAATGCCGCGCAGGTCGCCGCCGTGATACGCCATGGGGCTGCTGCGGTCATACCGTCCATTCGAAGCTGCGGGCCGATCATTTGCCGGGTCGCCGTCGGCGAAGCGGTCGGGCATGATCAGGTAGATGACGTCGTCGCGAGAGAAACCTTCGAAGCGGCCGCGGGAGTCCGCACGAGCCAGCAACGGCAACGGGATCGTCGTCGATCCCGCTGCGGTGCTCAGATGCAGAGGAACGGTTCCCGCGGGCAGTCCGGAACTGAGTTGCAGGTGGACGAAAAGATAATGTCCGTTGGCTGAACCTTCTGCGCCGAGCACGCTCACGTCTTTCGTGGGGCTTTCGACTCGAGCGCCGTTTAGGCTTCCGCCGGTGAGCAGAAGCGTGAGTGTCGGCGTGTAGTTTATCCACCAGTTGGGCGGCTCAATTTTGCGAACGATTGGCTGACCGACGACGGGAACTTGTCCCGATCCACCAGTCGTCGAAGCGGCATTCGACTGGGCCCATGCGGGCGTCGTGAGCATGCATGCGAGGACCAGAAACAACGCGGGGGTGAGCTTGTTCTTCATAGCAGTTAAGAGAGAGTCTGGTGGAGCACTCGCCGCCCAGTCCCGCGGCCGCAACGTTGCAAGGACTTCTTGCAAGGATTACGCCAGCGAACAAACAGCAAACACAGGAAACGGAGGACGTGCGTTCGCGCTCCGTTTCGGTAGTGGCTCGATTTGAGGTCGCACAATTACGGATTCACCCACCGATGTCATCCCGCAGGAGCGCGCCAAGCGCTCCGGAGAGCCTGCCCTGAGCGAAGTCGAAGGGGACCTTACGAAACCCAGACATCAGTTGTACAGACGAGAGGAACGACGGTACTGCACGAAGCACCGGGATTCCCGTCCACGCCATCAACAGCGTCGACCGACGTAGGGTTCCTCGCCCGGCTGTCGCCGCGCTCGGAATGACATCGGGCTGAAATAACTGTGAAGCTGAAATAATCTTGAAGCTTAGGTAATTGCGAAAGTGAAATAACTGTGAAATTGAGCCACTACCTCCGTCTTTTTTGTCACTTGCTAGAAAGTAACGCGAACTGCGAACTGCATTTCGCGGTTCGATTGCAGGCGCACTACCAAGGGATTCGTTGTGGTCGTGATGCCGCCCACCACCGTGCCGGCATTCAGGTTCTGCTGGAAGCTGCCGTTTTCAAACTCCGGATGGTTGAACAGGTTGAAGACGTCCGCACGAAACTCGATCTTGGCGCGATCCTTGATGGGGAAGTCCTTGCTCATACCCGAATCCCAACTATGGAAGCCGGGGCCGAATAATTGGTTCCTCCCCAGTGTGCCGGGCCGCAGGTAGTCGCCAGTGGTGGGGTCCGTGGGTGGGGCGGAGAAGTTGCCGCTGATGATGCCCGTCGCAGTATCGTGATCGAGTTTCACCGAGATCGGGCCATTCACGTCCGGGCGGTTTTCCGGGGAGCCGTTTACGTTGAGATCAAACGGCGTTCCGGATTGCAGGGTGATGATGTTGTTCCACTGCCAGCCGCCGATGATGTAGTCGACAGCGGTGGGCACGTTGCCGCCGAACTGCCTTGTCTTGCCGAAGGGAAGTTCGTACAAGGAAGCAAACACGAAATTGTTGCGAATATCCTGCGGCGCATTTCCCCGGTTGAATTGCAACAGAGGATTCGCGCTCGCATCCACCATGATCGGAACCGTGCTGCTGATGGGGCCGAAAGCGCCGTCAGAGTTGTCAATGGTATGGGACCAGGTGTACGCACTGGTGAATTGCAGTCCCTTGGTCATCCTGCGGGTGAAACTTGCCTGCAAGCCGTTATAGGTTCCGTCGCCGATGAAAGCATATTCGTTGACGGCCCCGCCCAGAGTGTTCCAGCGCGCTCCGGTGCAAGCGCCGATTCCTGCCAAACAGAGTGGCGTGTTGTTGGCATTAAACGCCGTCGCCAGATGGGTCATCTTCGTGCCTACATAGGCAACATCCAGCGCCATGCTGCTGCCCACCTGGCGTTCGATCTGAAGGTTCCACTGCTGCACGTTCGAGTTCTTGCTGTTGGTGGGCCAGTAAATGACATTTACGTTGGTGGGGTCGGCTTCATTCGCTCCAGCTGGAGGCGGCAGAGGATTGGTTGCCTGCGTCCAATCGTTGCAGGGCGCTGCCGGGCAGCCGGCGGGAACGATTGGATTTGTGCCCGTGGTTGGCCCCATTCCACTCAACGTGAGGCGATAGCCGGCAGGACTTTGCGTGGAGCAATTGCTATTGGCGCCCGGGCAAGCCTCATAACTTTGCGTGCCGTTGAAATCGGGGTTGTTACTCAACTGCTCGCCAACACCGCCGCGATCGAGATAATAGAAGAGACCATATCCGCCGCGGAGCACGGTCTTCCCATCGCCGCGCAGGTCGTAGGCAAATCCAATGCGCGGCGCCCAATTGTTCTTCTGGTTGTTAATCAAGCTTCTGGGCAGCCCCGCCGCCTGGCTGCTTCCCGGTCGAACCAGAATACCGGTGCCCGGAAACGCCGGATTGTTCGGGTCCCAGTTGGACATCTGGTTGTTGAGCTCGTAGGGCCAGGTGTAATAGTCGTAGCGGAGGCCGAGGTTCAACGTGAGCCGGTTGTTCACGTGCCAGTCGTCCTGCGCAAAATAACCGGTCTCCCAGCTGTGTGTTTCATAAAGGCCCTGGAACTGGCCGATTTCGTAGTCGGGAAATCCGGCCACGATTTCGGAAGCTTCGTAGCCGGTGAATCTGCCGGTGCCGGGATAGTTGTTTCCGCCAAGAATGAAAGAGCCTTTGGCGTCGTTGCCCTGCACATATCCGAGTCGCCGCTGCCCGACCGTGGTTCCAAATTTAAATATGTGGCGTCTGTGGACCCAGGACAACGAGTCCGTGAATTGAAAGAGCTTTTGATCGACGTTGTAGGGGCCACCATCCCCTTGATAGGTGATCTCCGTCGCATTGCCGCCAATGAGCACCTGCCCACCGAGAAGCGAGGTCGGATTTGCGCCGGGAATTCCGATGCCTGCACCCAGCTTCAGATTCTGGTCGGGGGGATTGTAGCCATACACCGAGCTGATGTAGCCGAAGTGGAATTCGTTCACGATCGAGGGGCTGATGATCCGCGTGTATCCAGCCGCCAGACCGCGCGGATGGTTGATGTTGTTGCCCGAACCGAATCCCGAGGGATCCATCGGCCCCAGGCTGTTGGTTACCGTGAAATTGTCCTGGGCGTAGCTATAGCGGAAAAAGATCTGATCGTTCTGGGTCGCGTTGAAATCAATGCGGAAATCGAAGTCATCGAAGTTGCGGATCTGCTGACGGTCGGTGACGTAGTTGTTCAGGATGGTCCCGGTCACGTTTGGTTCCGGAAAGGTCTGCAGATATTTCAGGCCGACGGGATTGGGATTGGTGATGAGGTTTCCGGCAAACGGCGCGCAGGTGATCGGGTTGTAAATGGCTCCAACGTTCGCGACTGCGCCGGCGCAGGCGGGCACGGAAGTCAGGGTTGTGCCGAGGAGTTCAGAAAAGTCCGAAGTCCCGGTCTCGCCGGCGAACGTTCCGCGCATCCGATCGTCGGGAACGGTGTCATGCTCGACGCCGTTGGGATTTATCTGGCGCCTTCCCTGGTAGTCTGCAAATCCGAAGAGTTTGTTCTTCCAGATTGCTCCGCCGACCGTGCCGCCGAACTGGGCTTGCCGGAAGATGATGGGAGTGGTTTGCCCATAGGGCTCGGCTGCACCGAAACCGCTGCGGCGAAACAGAAACGCGGAACCATGGAGGGCGTTGCTTCCCGACTTGATGCTGGTTTGCAGGATCGCGCCGCCGCCCTTGCCGAACTCCGCGGGCGCAACGCTGGTGTTGACCTTGAATTCCTGGATCGCTTCTGCGGGAGGGAAGAAGATGATGCCGTTGACGAAAGCATCGTTATTGTCGACGCCATCGAGAATGAAATTGTCGGCTTGCGGACGCAGACCGTTCGCCGACAGCGCCGCGCCGCCGGTCTCCGAGTTGCGGAAGGACTCGGCATTTGTGCCTGAACTGCCCCCGGATGCGATGTCACCGTAAGCGCCGCGGGTGACGCCCGGTGTCAGCAGAGCAAGCTGAGTAAAGTTGCGGCCGTTCAACGGGAGTTCGGTGACTTGTCGGCCTTGAATCACCTCGCCCATGCTCGAAGTCGCGGTGTCAACCAAAGGAACTCCGGCCGTGACGTCCACGGTGGTGGTGACGCTGCCGGCTTCGAGCTTTAGGCTGATTTCCTGAACCTGCGAAACCTCAAGAGTGAAGTCGGCGGTGGCTGTCTTGAAGGCATCTTTCTTGATCTCTACGTGGTACTTTCCCGCTGGCAAGGCGTTGACCACATATTCGCCGGAGTCGTTGGTCTCGGCGGTGACGGTGCGAGCCGTTCCGGTGTTGGTAACGGTGACGGCGGCATGGTCGATGACCGCTCCGCTGGCGTCGCTGATCGTGCCAATCAAGCGGCCTGTATCGGTCTGGCCAAGCGCCAGACCGGCCAGGCACAGAACCAGAACGAGAACCACAGAGAACTTAGACTTCATCTTTCCTCCAAATTTGGGGACATCAGGAGACATTTTTCCGGGCGCGCTTTTCGACGCGGCCTGGTGAGACGTGCAAGTTGTAGTGCAAACCTGCCTCGAGGGGACGTTTCACTAGGTTTTTAAACGGTTACTGCGGTAAAATGCTGCTGCTGCAATGGGATACGATCCCTGTTACATCGGTGTTAAATGGTTGTCAGACACACTCTCGCCGCCGGGCAGGAACCGTTCTCCCAACAAATAGATAAGATTATTAAAAGTCATAGCTTGCGAGGGTCGGAATCCCTGCGCAAGCTTCTGCAATATCTCGCTGCACAAGCCCTCAATCATCCGGATGCGCCGTTGAAGGAGTACCAGATTGCCACCGAGGTATATGGGCGGCCGTCGGACTTCGATCCGCAAACGGACTCCACGGTCCGGGTCCAGGCTGGACGTCTTCGTCTAAAGCTGGGGGAGTATTACGCTGCGGAGGGAGCGGCGGATCCCCTGGTGGTTAAGATTCCGAAGGGGAGCTACCACCTCACATTCGAGGCGCGGTCTCTGCAACCGAAACCCATCGGGTCGGCCGGTCAACTGCAGAGCGTGCCTCCGGACGAGGCGCGTGGAACTGCCGTGGTTGAAGTTATCCCGGCGCGCTGGCGGATTTCTCTGGTCGTGCTTCTGGTCGCGCTCATTGCCTCACTGATTACATTGGGAAGCGTGCTGTGGAACCGCAGGGGGCAGAGCTCCGCTATATCCAACTCGACGGCGGCCAAACCTGGCGTGACGCGAGCTGCGGGACCTCTGGCCGACTTTTGGCAGCCGTTTACTTCCGGAACCGATGCGCCCTGGGTGATCTTCAGCAATGCCGCTTTCGTGGGACGGCCGGAGACGGGGATGCGGTACTACAATTCGCGGCAGGATTCAAAAGTCGCAGTCTACGATCACTACACGGGCGTGGGCGAGGTGTTGGCGATCCACGCGCTCGATGATGCGTTCGGCGCGCTGGGCAGGACGATCCTTGTAAAGCGCGGCAGTTTGTTCACGCTCGACGACGTGAAGGACAATAACCTGATCTTTGTCGGCTCTCCTTCAGAGAATCTTTCGCTGCTCGACATTCCGAACATGGAAGAATTTGTGTTTCAGCGGGTGGCTTCCGGAAAGCGGCAGGGCGATCTTTCGATCGTCAACAAGAATCCGAAGGCCGGAGAGGCCAACGCTTATCTGGCAAGTCCTTCCGACGCTCCGCTGACGGAAGACTATGCGGTGATCGGACTGGTTCCCGGAATTGGATCCGGGCGGTACGTGATGATTCTGGCGGGTACAACCACGTTCGGGACCCAAGGCGCAGTTGAGTTTGTCTGCCGGCAGGACTCAGTGGAAAAACTGCTGCATGAGATTCCAGACTCCGCAGGATTGACCAAGCCTTTCGAAGCGCTGGTCCGAGTGAAAATTGCTCGGGGTGTGCCCGTGGAATCGGAACTCGTGGCTGTTCGCGGGCGGTGAGTTTCGGAACTACCACTTTTTTCCGGACTTTGAGATTTCAGGACTTTGCCGCGACGGCACTCTCCGCAGGCGGACCGCTTTGCTGCCGGATGTCGTACAAGTCCTCCACCCGCTGCGTCAACATCGCCGCCAGTATGAAGAAGACTCCGCCCGTTACCACGGCGGCAAGCCGGTTGTTGTTCAGCAGATGGTCCATGATCCAGCCAAAGCCGAGCGACGCAGTGATCTCGGGCAGCACGATGAAAAAGTTGAAAATCCCCATGTAGACTCCCGTCTTTCCAACGGGGCAGTGAGCCGGCAAGAATGGCAGTAGGGCATGGAGAGCGTGCTGGCCCAGGCGATTCCGACTCCGGCCATGGAAAACAACAGCAGATACTTATCGTGAATCATGGCGACGGAAAGCAGTCCCAGGCCGCCGCATAGCAGGCAGAAGCTGTGTGTTGCTTTGCGCCCAGACCGCCGCGCGAGCGCTGGCAGCACGAACGAAAATCCGAAACACACCAGCTGAATACATTCCGAAACAAATCCCTGCCCACTCCACTCCCGCGGAATACGAAGGAGAATTCGTGTCGGCGGCGCCGAAGACATTGCGCGCCACGGCTACCGGAAAATAAAGCCACATGCAGAACAGCCCCAGCCAGGTGCAGATCTGCACCCAGGCGAGTTGCCGCATGGTGCGCGGCATCTCGCGCACGGAGTCCAAGATTTCGCGGCGCTTGCCGCCGATACCCCTGTGCTCCTGCTTTTCCTTCTCGAAACTCCGCCAGATTGTCCGGCGGATATTCCTTGGTGGTGAAAATGGTCCACAGCACGGCGCCCAGGAAGGCCGCCGCGCCAATATAAAACGAAAACCGCACGGTCAAGGGAATCGTCGCCCGCGGCTCGGCTGCCGCGCCGACATGAAACCATTGGTCAGCAGACAAGGCAGCGCCGAGGCAATGACCGCGCCCAGGCCAATGAACAGGCTCTGCATGGCAAAGCCGCGCGTGCGCTGATCTTCCGGCAGCAGGTCGGCGACAAACGCGCGAAACGGCTCCATGCTGACGTTGATGGACGCGTCCAGAATCCACAGCAAGCCCGGCCGCCATCCACAACGTGCGAGAACTCGGCATCAGGAGCAGCGCCAGCGAACTCAAAATCGCGCCGGTCAAGAAAATACGGACGCCGGCGTCCCAGCCGGCCCCAGGTGTGATCGCTGACGTGGCCGATGATCGGCTGCACGATCAGTCCGGTCAGCGGCGCGGCCAGCCAGAGAATCGGAATCTGATCGGCCCTCGCGCCCAGGTACTCGTAGATGGCGCTCATGTTCGCCATCTGCAATCCCCAGCCGAACTGGATGCCGAGGAAGCCGAAGCTCATGTTCCAGATTTGCCAGAAGGTTCGTGGCGGTTTGTCCATGATTGCTCCTACTGATCGTACACTCAGCGATCGTTAAGCCGGACCAGGGATCGAAGTCTGGCGCTCAAGTCGCATTTTTCAACGCGCCCGGACGATAACGCCAATTCCAGTTTCCACTGAGCTGCCGGGAAGATTCATGCGCGCCTCGTTGCCCAGCCCCAGCACATCCTGCAGCGGAACGATCGCCACGTCCGCGACCGACGCCAGCACCGCGCGGATAATGACCCAGTGGATTTCAGCATCGTCGCTGATTGAAGTTAAGATAGGCTCGGGCGAAGTCGTGCTCCTTGCGGACATCTTCCGGAGAGCGCGTGCTGTCCCCCGCGCCCGGGCTCTACCACCATCCTACAGTCGTGTCGTTATCGTGCATGCCGGTGTAGGCGACCAGTTCGCGATTGTAATTATGCGGCCGGAACGATGGACCCTGCGGATCGTTGCCGAACGCAAATTGCAAAAGACTCATCCCCGGCAAACCAAACTGCATGCCGCAAGCTTCTCCACTTCCGGAGTGATCACGCCTAGATTCTCCGCCACGATCGGTAGTTCGCCGCAAGCCTTCTGCAGCGCTGACAGAAAATCTTCTCCGGGCCCTTTCGCCCAGCGGCCGTTGATGGCGGTCGATTCCCCGGCCGGAACCTCCCAGTACGACTTCAAAGCCGCGAAAATGATCCAGCCGCACCATGTCGAACAGCGCGAGCGACGCCCGCAACCGGTCGATCCACCATTTGTATCCGGTGGCGGCGAGCAAGTCCCAGCGATAAATCGGATTGCCCCAGAGCTGTCCGGTGGCGCTGAAATAATCCGGCGGCACGCCGGAAACCACCGTCGGGCGCCCTTGATCGTCGAGATAGAAAAGTTCAGGATGGGCCCAGACGTCCGCGCTGTCGTGCGCAACATAAATCGGGACGTCACCCATGAAGCGGATGCCGCGCTGCTGGCAATATGCCTTGAGATTTTTCCACTGCTGAAAGAATTCGAACTGCCAATACTTATAGGCATTCACTTCCGGCGCCAACTTCGCTGACAACTCATTCACAGCCTGCGGGTCTCGTGCGCGAAGCCGCGGATCCCATAAGGTCCACATCGCTCCGCGATGGGCATCTTTGCAGGCCATAAAAAGCGCGTAGTCATCGAGCCACGGACTGGCGCTTTCGCAAAAACCGTCAAAAGCAGCGCGATCGGCACGGGAGCCGTCGGCAAAAAAAACCTGCGCTGCACGCCGTAGAGCCGCCATGCGGAATTCGATTACCGGCCCGTAGTCGACGAAGTCTTCGGGAAACGGAGACGACTGACCTCGGTCCAGGTCTGATTCCTGAAGCAAGCCAATCTCCCGCAGGCGCTCAAGACTGAGCAACATTGGATTGCCCGCAAAAGCAGAGAAACATTGGTAGGGAGAATCTGCATATCCGGTGGGATTCAGCGGCAATACTTGCCATAACTTCTGTCCCGCGGCGAAGAGAAAGTCTGCGAATTCGTAGGCGCTGGGGCCGAGATCACCGATGCCGAAGCGTCCGGGCAAGGAAGTGAAGTGAAGGAGAACTCCACTACATCGCGGAATTTTCACAAGCTAACAATACGCACGTGGACCGCCTTAGGGCAAGACGCACGCCTGGACCGATGTCAACGCTCGCTTGACTCCCCACGAGCACGGTGGTGGCTCAATCTCACATTATTTCAGCCCGATGTCATTCTGAGCGCGGCGACAGCCGGGCGAGGAACCTTATGCCGGCCAATGCCCTAGATGGCGTGGATGGGAATACCCATGCTTTGTGCAGTGAGGGCGCTCCTCGCATCCGTACAACCTGTGTCTGGGCTTCTAAAGTCCCCTCCGAATTCGCTCAGGGCAGGCTTTTCGGAGCGCTGGGCGCGCTCCTGCGGCATGACATCAGTCGGAACGGCCGGGCCCGAGTAAACGATCGTGTCCGAGGTAAACCAGCTGAGGTAAACCATTGGTAACTTGTCAGGAATGCCTCGGTCACGTTCCAATGAACGAGAATTTTCTCATTGGAATCCTTATCGTGAATACTTTTGGGTTGTGCTTTGGTGTCCAACTAGGTCTGGCATTCGGGCTGGCGGCAATATTTTGGCCAGATAAATTCATGCCCTTCTTCGACATCCTGATGTTCCCGTGGGCGGCAAGCTGTCGTGCGATTCGAGCCAACGGCATTGCCGCCATTGGGGTGTCACTACTTCTTCTGGTCAGGCGGATCACGGGCAATCCCTAGCAGCGACCCATGGCATTGTCAAAGTGGAGGATTCCTGCGGACAGAATCGCACATCTGAGCCTCAGTATCCGGTCAATTGCGGTGCCCTGCAAGCCGACTTCTGGATAACACCGATATATCAACCCTGGGATTGGCGAGGAGGTCACTTCTCCGAATCGCGGATCAGCACCACGTCGGCTTCCCGGTGGCCGCGGATGACGGCGAGCTGTTGGCCGTCGAAGGAGTAGTCGAAGTCGCGGATGAACTCGGACTTGAAGTCGGTGAGTTGTTTACCGGGCGAGCCGTCGAGATTCTGCAGCCAGAGATTGTCGGTCTCGCCGCTGCGTATGGGATAGATGATCCCTTTACCGTCGGCGCTGAATGCGATCGGGCCGATGGTGAAGCTGAAGTTGAACTCCACGCGAGGCCGTTCGAATTCCAGGAAGCGCGCGGGCTGGCTCGAATCGAGAGAGAGAAGGGCCAGCCTCTCTTTCGGACCGTTACTCAAGGTAACGAAGGCGGCCAATTTTCCGTCCGGCGAAATGGTGATGCGGCTGAACACGGGAGAGTCAAAAGCCTTTTGCGAGGGGCCACCTTCGCTCGAAACTCTCTGCAGGATGTTGTCGGCATCCTGGTAGAGCACCGTCTTGCCGTCGGGGGTACAAGCGGGGAAAGAATCGAGCTTGCCGGGGTTGAGTTCTTTGGAGTTGGCTCCGTCGGCGTCGGCAAAGACGACCCCCAGCCCGGTCCGTTTGGTGTTGAGGGCAGAGAAGACCACATGGCCGTCGGCGCAGGCGCGTGCAAAATTGGTGGCCAGGACCTGCGGGGCAAAGGGAGTTTGGGAGCCTGATTCCGGATTTGCCAGGGTCAACCCTCCGCCCGCAGCGGACATTAAAAGCTTGCCGTCGCGCGTCCACGAGACCATATCGTCGAACGATCCATCACCGAAGGGCCGCTCCTGAGAACTGCCCACTGCCATCACAGACTGGCTCAAATGCACCTGCCGCAGAACAGCGGCAGCGGCGTGGCCATCGGCAGACAGGCTGAGATCGACGTAGGAATTGGTATCGCGCGTGACCGGGGTGATTTTTCCATCGGGGAAGGAGACGAAGAAGATCTGCTGCTGGGCAGCGTAAGGGAGCTGGCCCATGACCAGCAGCCCTTTGCCCTCGGGCAGCCACACGGGCCGAGCGAGGTACAGTCCGTCCGAGGTCATGAATAAGTTGCGTTTGCCGGTTTCTGGATCGACGGCAACCAGGCCGGAAAGCGCAGTTCCCGGCTGGGAAACTACGCAAACAACGGTTTTGCCATCGGGAGACCAGGCAGGGTCCCAGAGCTGCTCGTTCATGGGACCGGTGGCCAACTGCTTTTCCTCGGCAGATTCCAGAGAGTGAATCGTGATCCGGTATTCGCCGACGTTGGGAGAGTTCCCGGTCCCGTAGACGAGCTTTTTGCCGTCGGGAGAGAACGACACGTTGGTGTCGATGTCGGTGACAAGCTTCTCGGGAGTGCCCCCCAGCACGGGAGCGCGATAGAGATAGTGGAACGAGTTGGTGCCGATTTCGCTGCGGACAAAATACAAGTAGTTGCCATCAGGAGAGAACCGCAGACCGAGGTAGTTGGCCGACGCGGGAGGCACGACCTGGGTGTTGCTGTTGGTTGGAATATTGCGCAGCCACAGACTCTGCTGGCCGTTCTCGGCGAGGACACTGAGGATGTACTTGCCATCGGGAGAGATAGCTACACGCGTACTCTTGCCAGTTTCGGTAACCTTGCTGACGGAAAAATTCTGAAAAGGCGCAGGGCGAGTGCGGGATAGCAGCGCGTAGATTCCGTAGCCGGCGGCGGCGGTGAGCAGAACCACGACCATGCTGATGACGCCCAGAGAAACTTTGTGCTGTTTGGCAACGGCGACGACAGCGGAACTGCTGGCAGCGTGCGCGGCGCTGGCGGCTTGGGCGCCGGAACCAGCGTCAGAACTGACGATCGGAATCTGCCGGCTGGAATCGGTGTCGCGCTTCAGGCGCATCAACTCCGAGCGCATTTCCTTGGCGCTCTGATACCGCAGCTCAAGATCTTTTTCGAGCGCGCGGTTGATGATGTCTTCAAGTTTGGGCGCCAAGTCCGGGTTCAGACGCGTTGCGGGAACCGGGGCCTTCTCGAGAATCGCGTTGAAGATGACGGCGGAGGTTTCCCCGCGAAAAGGGAGCGTTCCGGTCGACATCTCATAGAGCACGGCGCCGAAGGAAAACAGGTCGCTGCGGCCGTCGAGCTCCTTGCCCCTGGTTTGTTCCGGCGACATATAAGCGACGGTGCCAAGCGTGGAGCCGGGACTAGTAAGATGCTGATCGTCCAGCGTGCCGGTCATGGTGTTGGCGGATCCGACCTGAGTGGAAGAGGAGTTGGCCAGCGTTACCTTGGCGAGGCCGAAATCGAGAATCTTGGCGTGCCCGCGTTCGGTGACGAAAATGTTGGCGGGCTTGATGTCGCGATGGACGATGCCTTTGGTGTGGGCGGCATCGAGTGCGTCAGCGATTTCGATCGCGAGCGAGAGGATGGTCTCGGTCTCCAGAGGACGGCCGCCGATCTTGTGTTTCAGGGTGACGCCTTCCAGGAATTCCATGGCGATGAACGCCTGGCCGTCCTGCTCGCCAATATCGTGAATGGTGCAGATGTTGGGGTGATTGAGAGCCGATGCCGCCTGAGCTTCGCGCTGGAAGCGGGCTAGAGCCTGGGGATCGCGGGCGACTTCGTCCGGAAGAAACTTGAGGGCCACGAAACGATGCAGACGCGTGTCCTCGGCCTTGTAGACAACGCCCATCCCACCCCCGCCCAGTTTCTCGACGATTTGATAGTGGGAAACGGTCGGGCCGATCATGAGCAGATGTCAGCTTTGTGGTCGGTTCATCTTATGGACGCGAAGGTTGTTAGTCAACAAAAGGCCGAGCCGTGCTCACCGCTTGATGATCGTAGGATCCCTGAAACCGACGCGGAAGTTTGGCGTCACCTCTCGGGACATATCCCTGCCCGTTGACGCCTTCTTCCAGTTTTGGATGTAGTGCGCCAGAGGCGCGAGCTGCACGATTGGCGCGATCCCGTTCAGGAGCCCCAGCACTTGCATTCGCACCGGGATCAGTCGCGCACACTCGGAGACGGCCACGAGCAATGTGCGCAGCGCGTCCGGCCACTGGCGGCGGAAGGCAATATTCGCAAGGCCTGCGATGCCGTCGATGGAACCCGCCGTGAGATTGCCCGCCAGACCACCGAGGCTGCGATACTGCCCATCGTAACCAAGCGTAGTGGCGGCTTCCGAAAACGGCCAGTCGGCATCGTCAAAGCGGAACCAGGTTCCGGCACACCGGAACCCAACCACGTACAGATCCGAGCGCGCCAAGATGATAGGAATTACCGCGCCCTTGACGGCCACATTTACGGCAAGGTATCCCTCCCGCGCTTCGTCGAGCATCGCTTCGAGTCGCCTGATCCCGAGGTGGAGTTCGGGGCCCCGGCTCGTATAGTCGAGGTGTACAACCGGCAAAGTAGCAATCGCAATCGTCATCGCTTCTTCTCCGTCAGATTCCCGCGGAAGGCTCGGCTGCGAACCTGTGGACTTAATTTAGCGCGAGGTCTGGCCTTCTTCAAATCGCCGTTTTCACTTCACCCTCAACCACGACCCATTCGTCCGCCGGACTTCCGGCCCTGGCTGCTAAGGGAATTGCCAGGCTGGAGACTAAGACGAAGACAGAAAGGACTCGGACGAGGCGATTGCGAATGAAGCGCATGAGGTAGCCGTCGGGATCGCGCATGTAGCGGCTCCATTCCCTGCCGTGATCGCTTGACGGCTCGGTGACAAAGAACGCTCCTGTAGACGTTGCATGTTCCAGCAACAACTTCAAGCCACCAGCAAGATCTTCCCTCTACCACCCTTTTCTGCCGCTGCCTGAGCCTCGGCCGCTTCACGGAGCGGCAGTTTCTGGCTAATCGGAATTATCAGCTTGCCATCTCGAACCGCTTCGGCCATGAACTCGAGCGTTTTCCTGTCGAATTTCGAGAATACGTGCACCACCTTTACCGATGGATACTTCGCGGCGTTCTGCGGTGCCTCGACAACCGATGCATACACTCCTCCCGGCTTGACCTTGGCGATCAGCTTTTCCGCGGTTCTTCTGCCGACCGTATCCGCCACCGCATCGAGTGGAGCAAGATTCGCGATCGAGGTGTCGTCATCGGTTGCGACCAATTGATCCGCGCCGACCGTCTTCGCCTCATCCATCCCCCTCTTCAATACCCCCGCGATCACAGTCGCTCCGCCTTCCTTCGCAGTGAATACCGCCGAACGCCCGACACTTCCAGCGGCGCCTACGACCAGAACCGTCTGACCCGCTTTGATTCCCGTAGCAGAAAGGAGCTGGTTGCCGGTCGTCGTTACCAGCGGCAGCGCCGCCGCCTGGATCAAATCGAGTCCCTTGGGAACCTTCGCCAGGACCTCCGCCTTTACGACACAAAGTTCGGCGTAAGTATTGTCCGCCATCGCGAACACCTGGTCGCCGACTGAGAAGCCTTCCACTCCTGGCCCGATCTTGACCACAGTCCCGGACACGTCAACTCCTATCAATCCCGGAAACTTGAGCGGATAAAAGTCTTTGGTCAATCCGGCGCGCCGTTTGTAGTCGATCGGATTTACGCTCGCGGCCGCGACTCGCACCAGCACTTCGCCCGGGCCCGCCACCGGGTCAGGGTACTCCTCAAACTTCAGTACTTCAGGACCGCCATATTGGTGAACAACAATTGCTTTCATGCTTCATCTCCTTGTACGGAGCGCGAACACTCACCATAGCGCTGGATTGTACTTCTTTGCGTAGTTGCGATTGGCTTCTGGCGCCTTATCGATAATACTCATCGTTTACCTCCCGACAGGTTTTTGGTGTCGCTCGCCCGGCCGAATCGGCCGCCATGGAGCGATTAGACCCAAGGTGGTCCGGCGAATCAATTGGACGATGGTATTGGCGATCCCTTACTATTTGGCCCCGTGGAATAGAGTACGCACCCTCTGCGCCTACACGTCCAATTCACAGTCTGGTGGCAATCGGTACGTTCGTCCAATAGATTCGTCACCGCGATTCTGGCTTAATGGATGTGCGACTAAAAGGAGTAATAGGCATGGATGTGAAACTGGAAGTCATCGTCATCCCCGTCGCGGATGTCGACCGTGCGAAGGAGTTTTATAAGAAGCTGGGCTGGCGGCTCGATGCAGATTTCCTATTCGACAACGGCTTCCGGATCGTTCAGTTTACGCCGCCCGGCTCCGGGTGCTCGGTTCAGTTCGGCAAGAAGATAACGTCGGCAGCGCCCGGATCGGCCCAGGGCCTCTACCTGATCGTCTCCGATGTTGAGGCAGCGCGCAAAGATCTTGTTGCACGCGGTATTGAGGTGAGTGACGTGTTCCACCCCGGAACGCCAGGCGCTCAGTTCCAAACCGACGGCAGCGGTCGCATCAGCGGATCAGCACCCGAGCGTGCCACTTACAACTCATTCGCCACGTTCCGTGATCCCGACGGCAATGGATGGCTGTTTCAGGAAGTCACAACGCGGCTGCCTGGCCGGGGACTTAGTAATCTGGATGTCGCGACGCTAACTGAGCTCTTGCAAGAGGCTGAGAAGCACCACAGCGAATACGAACCTACCGCTCCGAAGCACCACTGGTCGGGCTGGTACGCCGCCTACATCGTCGCGCGGCAGGACGGCAAGACGCCCGAAGAGGCAGCCAAAGCGGGCAAGCTCCACATAGAGGGCGCACGTGGACAACTACGATGAAGTACTTCGACCGCCGAGAACTGAGAACTGGAAACTTGCTCAACTCGCGAGGCCATCTGGGTACGGGTTCGAACGTTTAAAAACGAGAGGTTGCTCATGTCGGGCAAGAAAACAGCAATCATAACCGGAGCCTCGGGGGGTATTGGCGCGGGTTTAGTCGAAGGGTTTTTGAGGGAAGGTTATAACGTCGTCGCGACGTCTCGCGCAGCCACTCGAAAGCTGACTGCCTCGAGCAGCCTTGTTCTCGTCGATGGCGATATCGGCAAGCAGCAAACTGCTGCCTCGGCTGTCGAAGCGGCAATCGACAACTTCGGAACCATCGATGTTTTAGTGAACAACGCTGGCATCTTCCTGACCAAACCTTTCACTGACTTCACTACTGAGGACTTCAACGCCCTTGTCTCCACTAATCTGCTCGGATTTTTCTACATCACGCAGCGCACCGTGAAAGAGATGCTGAAACAAAAATCGGGATGTGTTGTGAGCATCACTGCGGCGCTTGCTGATCGACCAATCGCCGGTGAAAATGGCTCGATTTCGATGATTACGAAGGGCGGGTTGAATTCAGCAACCCAGAATCTCGCAATCGAGTATGCAAATGACGGCATCCGTTTTAATGCCGTAGCCCCCGGCGAGGTGGATACATCAATGCACCGCAGTGATCCCAACGACTCGACACTGCGGCCGACTGTGAAAAAGGCGACGGTGAAGGACGTTGTCGATGCCGTTCTTTACCTGGCACAGGCAGATCATGTCAGCGGAGAGATACTCCACGTGGATGGTGCCGCTCCGGCTCGTCGTTGGTAGCCGCAAGCATTGTGAAATTGAAGGCTCAAGATGACCGATCCCAAAAAAAACGAGCAGACTTCCGGAGCGCGAGATCAACAGATCCGCGCGGCACTGGATCAGCATTGGGCGGCCTCCGATGCAAGCGATTTTGTGACCGAGCACCTCATCTATCACGAGGACGCGGTGCTGGAATACCCGCAGTCAGGCGAGCGAACCCGCGGCCGATTCAACATACAGAACCAACGCGCCAGTCAGCCGAGCAAAAAGCGGTTCACTGTCCGACGAATCATTGGCGGGGGTGACCTTTGGGTCACCGAACTCATCCTGACTTATGACGGCAAGCCGTCCTACACCGTGAGCATCATGGAATTCAGAGACGACAAGGTTGCGCGGGAAACACAGTACTTTGCGGATCCATTTGTGGCTCCCGCATCGCGCGCTCAATGGGTCGAGCGGATGGACGCATAAGCACAAGAATTCGTTTACGGCACATCCTGCGATGGAGGGATAAGAGATGGATTGGAAACGGTTGGTCCAGTTTGCGCTGCAGGGTAGCGGTGATTTGGAACAGTATGCCATCCTGCTGGTACGCGTTTCGATCGGGCTGTTCTTCGCCATCTCCGGGGCAAACAAATTGTTTGCCGCCGGCGGCACGAAACTTGTTTACGAAACGCTCGTTAAGGCCAAAGTCCCGTTTCCCCGCCAGACGGCTTATTTCGTATCGGGTGTCGAGTTCGTTGGCGGATCCTTGCTGACCGTGGGGTTTCTTTCGAGCCCGGCCTGCGTGGCTTTGTTGATCGATATGATTGTCGCCACCCTGACCAGCGCGATTTCCACCTTGCCCAAGGGACTTTCGCCTCTTAACTGGCTCGACGATTTCCTCTACCTTCCGGAAGTCCTGTATGTTCTCTTCTTTATCTGGCTGATCTGCTCTGGTCCGGGAAAGTTGAGTGTCGATTACTGGCTCGCCAGCAAGTTAGCAGCTTGTTGCTAGACGAGAGCTTGATGGTCATTACCAGAATTGTGTAGTGGCCCGGTGCACCGAAATAAAAGGATCCTGACCACTCGCTCGGCTTTGACGAGGCTGTTCCCGGCCAAACACGGGGCGTCACGCTGGATCTTTAAAGAGGAAGATCTTTGAGAGAATATCTTTGAGGGAAACGGAAGGAGTCGAATCATGCGTTCTGATATTGTGCCCGGAGGCATTTTCCCCGACTACGAACTGCCCGATCACACGGGCAAACTGTGCAAGCTCAGCGAGCTACAGGGCGACGATCCGCTAATTCTTACGCTCGCGCGCGGCCACTATTGCCCCAAGGAGCACCAGCAGCATTTGGAACTCGCCGCGTTCTACCCGAAGATCGCGGTCGCGTACACTCAGATCGTCACGATCGCCACCGACGATCACCATACTCTGCAGGAATTCCGTGCGTCCGTCGGAGCCCAGTGGCCGTTCCTTTCGGACCCCGGCCGAACGGTTCAGAAGGATCTCGACATCCAGGAGTACACCGACCCCGAGAATAATCCGATGATCCCGCATACGCTCGTGCTCAAGCCGGGCCTCGTGATTTACAGCATCTATAACGGCTACTGGTTCTGGGGACGTCCATCGGTCGTCGATCTTTGGCACGACCTGCGCGTCGCAACGAGTGAGGTCCGCCCAGACTGGGATCTCAGTACTCCCGGACTCCGCGAGGCATGGAAGGCGGGTGACTTCTCGCGCTTCCACGGGTGGAACAAGCGCGATGAAAAAACTGGACAAAAGTGAGATCGTCGAGCATGAACTTTTCATCTCTAACAAAATGTTACTCAGAGAGGACCAATGGCAAAACTTACAAGCTTTGAAGCGGACATACGCCCGTTGTTTACAGATCGAGACATTCATTCGATGAGCAAGGCGTTCAACCTCGCAAGTTACAACGATGTAAAGACGCACGCCAGCGCCATCTACGACCGCATCCGCGGCATCGGCGGCGGCGTCATGCCGCCCCCACCACCGAAGGGGGAAGGTCCCTGGCCTCAATCGCGCATTGACTTATTCGCCAAGTGGATGGCGGAAGGGTACCAACCTTAATCGCTTCGCGACAGAGCAGAGGCCGCAGGTTGCTCCTGGAAAAAACAAAAAACAAGGAAAAGCAGCACCCCGAAGGCAGCCATTTTAATCAAAAGATATGAGCTCCTGGCGGTACAACGCGAATACAAAGGAGTATGCATATGGCAGCACGGGTCCAAACACTGACCAAGCCGCCGAGGACTGAACAGTCCAGAAGCGAAGACCGCGTGCAACGGCCCAAGCCACTGACCGATTTTTATGGCGAGGGTCGTCATGAAGTGGTGCAAAAACTCGCTTACCAGCACTGGGAGAAAAGAGGTAGTCCGCTTTGGTCACCGGAAGTTGACTGGTACGAGGCCGAAAAGGCCATGCGTGCGTACCTTTTAGCGTCAGGAATTGAGCTCGGGCCAGAAGGGAATCTCTACTCTTGAGTGGCGCACCTTTTAACGTTGAACACAAACGGTTCCACAGCTTGGAAGACTAAAGGTAAGGACCATTTTATGAGCACCAATCGCGTGGCGCCCCCAAGCTCCGCAAAAGTTGTTCCCGTGACCGCCAGCGCAACTAACGTTTCAGACGTTCTGCAACGGTACGGGTACGGCGCGATGCCGTTTATCGGGACGGACAATTCCTTTTATGAACGGCACCTGGTTTTTGACAGAGCGATTGATCCCAAAGTAGCGAGTGCGCGCGAGCGCTTTGAGGCATTCGCCAGTTCCGTGCGAGACATTCTCGCTCAGCGTTGGGTGCTGACCAAGAACACTTACGAGCGAGAGAATGCCAAACGCATCTATTACCTCTCCATGGAGTTTCTCATCGGACGTTCGTTGGCCAACAACATCACCAACC
Source organism: uncultured Acidobacteriaceae bacterium (assembly GCA_963846245.1). Taxonomy (GTDB): domain Bacteria; phylum Acidobacteriota; class Terriglobia; order Terriglobales; family Acidobacteriaceae; genus Sulfotelmatobacter. The sequence continues at coordinate 181,992 of CAWJVI010000005.1, forward strand.
TGTTGCTCGATCCGCTTTTGCCAGATGCAGCGAAAGAACATGGTATTGACTGGCTGGAATTGATTGAGCAGGAACCGGATGCCGGGCTGGGCAACGGCGGCCTGGGCCGCCTCGCGGCGTGCTTTCTCGACTCGATGGCGACCATGCAACTCCCGGGCACCGGCTATGGTTTGCGCTATGAGTACGGCATGTTCAAGCAATCGATCGTAGATGGCTGGCAAAAAGAGAATCCCGACAACTGGCTCCGCTACGGCGATCCCTGGGAGATTGCCCGGCTTCACGAGAATGTAGAAATAAAGCTGAACGTCTCATTCAAGCTGCAGGAAGGCAATTTTCAAATCATCCCCGACCGGCCGTCAACCCTGATCGGTATCCCGTTTGATCGTCCCGTGGTGGGCTACGGTGGAAAGACGGTCAACACGCTCCGGCTCTGGGCCGCGGCGGCGGCCGATTATTTCGATCTTGAGAAGTTTGACACCGGAGACTTTGTGGGCGCACTCGGCGAAACTCTCCAGGCGGAGTCGCTTACCCGCGTGCTGTATCCCGACGATTCTACGACGAAGGGGCAGGGGCTGCGCTTTCTGCAGGAGTATTTCCTGGTCGCGTGTTCCATGGCCGACCTGGTGCGCCGTTTCCAGCGCCACAACTCGGATTGGGAAAAGTTTCCGGAGAAAGCCGCAATTCAACTCAACGACACGCATCCTTCCATGTCGGTCCCTGAACTGATGCGAATCCTGCTCGACGATGTGCACTTGGGATGGGACCAGGCCTGGGACCTGACGAAGAGGACGCTCGGATACACCAATCACACCTTGCTGCCGGAGGCTCTGGAGAAATGGCCGGTGGCGTGGTTTGAGACCCTGCTTCCCCGTCACCTGAAGATCATCTACGAGATCAACCGCCGGCTGCTCGATGAGGTTCGGGTTCGCTTCCCCGGCGACGAGGGGCGCGTGCAGCGCATGAGCCTGGTGGAAGAAGGCAGCGCGCGCAAGATCCGGATGGCCAACCTTGCCATTGTTGGCTCGCATAGTACCAACGGAGTGTCTGCTGTTCACTCCAGGCTACTGCGAACCACAACGGTCAAGGATCTCGCGGAAATGTTTCCCGAGCGTTTCAGCAACAAGACAAACGGAGTGACACCCCGGCGCTGGTTACGCGAGGCCAATCCCGCGCTGGCCCGCGAAATCACGGAAGTGATCGGAGATCGCTGGATTACCGATCTCAGCCTGCTCAAACAGCTCAAGCCATTCGCAGAGGATTCCAGTGCTCGCGAACGCTTGCTCAAGTCAAAGCGAGAAGCCAAAGCGCAGTTTGCCAATTGGCTCAAGTCGACGTCCGGCCGCATCGTAGACCCGGATACCATTTTCGACTGCCATATCAAGCGTATCCACGAATATAAAAGGCAGTTCATGAATGCGCTGCGGATTGTGATCGTATATAACCGGCTGCGGGAAAATCCCGGCATGAAGATGGTGCCGCGGACATTTTTCTTCGCCGGTAAAGCGGCGCCAGCTTACAAGCTGGCCAAGCTGATCATAAAGTTCATCAACAACCTGGCGGGCACGATTGACGGCGACCCGGTGGCGCGCGGCCGGCTCAACGTCATCTTTCTCCCTGAGTACAACGTTTCGTTGGCGGAACGGCTGATTCCGGCCAGCGATGTCTCCAACCAGATCTCGACCGCCGGCTACGAGGCCAGCGGAACGAGTAACATGAAATTTATGATGAACGGAGCCTTAACGGTTGGAACCCGCGACGGTGCGACCATCGAGATGGCCGAGGAAGCCGGAGAAGAGAACATGTTCCTGTTCGGGCTCACCGTGGAGCAAGTTGAGAACAGCCGCGCCTGGTACAACCCGCATTGGCACTATGAAAACGAACCCGAAACTCGAGCTGCGCTGGATCTCATTTCCTCCGACTACTTCAGCCGCAACGAACCAGGAATATTCGCTCCCTTGCGCGATACGCTCCTGACCCAGGGCGATCACTACATGAACCTGGCGGACCTGACCTCGTATTGCAACGCACAAGACCGGCTCGGCGCGCTCTATGCCGAACCCAACGCGTGGGCGCAGAAAGCCATCTTGAACGTCGCCAGCTCCGGGAAGTTTTCGAGCGATCGCTCGATTGCGGAATACGCGAACGAAATCTGGAAGGTGGAACCATGCCCGGTACTCTAGAAAAACAGTCCCTGCCAGGTGAACGCATTTCGCCGCTCGCAGGCAAACCAGCGCCGAAGGAGTTGCTGGTCGACGTAGCTCGCCTGCAGAAGGAATATTTCGAGCGGCGTCCCGACTTGGATGATCCCAACCAGCTAGTCACCTTCGGCACCAGCGGACACCGCGGCTCGCCCCTGCGCGGCACATTTAACGAAGCGCACATCCTCGCAATTACCCAGGCAATCTGCGAATACCGGCACCTGCAGGGTACCGACGGCCCGCTCTATATGGGAAAAGACACCCACGCGGTCTCGGAACCCGCGCAGCGCACCGCCCTCGAGGTGCTCGCGGCAAACAACGTGGAGACGATCATTCAGCAAGACGACGGGATAACTCCGACGCCAGTTATCTCGCGAGCGATTCTGGTTTACAACCGCGGCCGCAAGAAGAAAGACCATCTCGCCGACGGTATCGTGATTACGCCTTCGCACAATCCCCCCGAAGACGGAGGCTTCAAGTACAACCCGCCCAACGGCGGTCCAGCCGATACCGACGTCACCCGCTGGGTAGAGAATCGCGCGAACGAATTGTTGCGAGCCGGGAATGCAGGGGTCAAGCGCATTCCGTTTGAGAAAGCCATCCGGTCCGCGACGACTCACCAGGAAGATTTCATCCTGCCGTATGTTCGCGATCTTAAAAATGTCGTTGACATGGATGCGATTCGCGACGCCCACCTTAAACTTGGCGTCGACCCTCTGGGCGGAGCTTCATTGCCTTACTGGGAGCCGATCAATTCCATTTACGGGCTGGACATTGTCGTCACCAACAAAATAGTCGATCCGACATTTTCGTTTATGACCGTTGACCATGACGGCAAAATTCGCATGGACTGCTCAAGTCCCTATGCCATGGCCCGGCTGGTCGCCTTGAAAGATCAATACCAGGTAGCGTTCGGGAACGATACCGATGCTGACCGGCACGGGATCGTAACTCCAGTTGCGGGTTTGATGAATCCGAATCATTACCTCGCCGTTGCCATCCGTTATTTGCTCACGCACCGGCCCCAGTGGCGTGACACAGTTGCGGTGGGCAAGACGCTGGTGAGCAGCAGCATGATTGACCGGGTCGTGAAAAAACTCGGCCGCAAGCTCAGCGAAGTGCCGGTGGGTTTCAAGTGGTTCGTGCCGGGCCTGGTCGATGGCTCGTACTGTTTCGGCGGAGAAGAAAGCGCTGGAGCGAGTTTTCTTCGTCTTGACGGCACAGTGTGGACGACCGACAAGGACGGGCCGATCATGGACTTGCTGGCGGCGGAGATTACCGCGCGCACTGGCAAGAATCCCGGCGAACATTACCGCGAACTGACAGCAGAGTTCGGCGTCCCGTACTACACGCGCATCGACGCGCCCGCGGCCCCCGAGCAGAAGGCAAAGTTGGGAAAACTCACGCCGGACGCGGTAAAGGAGTCAGACTTGGCGGGCGAGCCAATCACCGCCAAGCTGACTAAAGCCCCGGGCAACGATGCACCAATCGGCGGCTTGAAAGTTGTGGCGGAGAGCGGCTGGTTCGCCGCGCGACCTTCCGGCACCGAGAACATTTATAAAATCTACGCCGAGAGTTTCAAGAGCCAGACTCATCTGAGCGCGATCCTCAGCGAGGCGCAGGAGATGGTAAATAATGCGCTGGGTTCGGGAGCGCAATAGTGACCGATAACGACGGGCGCACGAGTGTTCCGCCGTTTCCGCCTGAATATCGTGCTTCCGGCCTGCTGTTGCACGTCACGTCTCTGCCCTCCTCGTATGGCATCGGCGATTTGGGATCGTCGGCCTTCTCATGGATCGATCGGCTCCACGATGCCGGCCAGAGCTGGTGGCAGGCGCTCCCGCTCGGTCCGACTGGTTACGGAAACTCGCCCTACCAATCGATGTCGTCGTTTGCCGGCAACGAGCTGCTGATCAGTCCCGCCTCTCTCATTTCGGACGGGCTGATACTGGCGGCCGACGGTGATGGGAATGACGCTCAGTCTCAATTCTCGGCGGATGCCGTTAACTATGACGTCGTTATTCCTTTCAAACAGCGGCTGCTGGAAAAGGCGTGGACAAACTTCAAAGCCGGGCAGCGCAGTGCGAGAGATCTCGCGCCTGCCTACGACGAGTTCTGCGCCGAACAAGCGCATTGGCTGGAAGACTACGCGCTATTCCGGGCGCTGAAAGAAAAGTATCGCGGAGCTTATTATCTCGAATGGCCAGCAGAGTTGGTCCAGCGCAGCCCGAGTGCTCTCGCCGAGGCGCGGCAAGAGTTAGCCAGTCAAATCGATCAGGTACGCTTCGCGCAATTCCTACTTTTCCGGCAGACCGATCAACTCAAGGAGCATGCCCATGCCAGGGGCGTGAGCTTGATCGGCGATCTGCCTTTCTTTGTTTCTCCGGATTCCAGCGATGTTTGGGCAAATCCAGAATTATTCCTGCTCGATGAGCAGCGTCGGCCACGCTTCGTCGCCGGAGTTCCTCCCGATTACTTCAGCGCGCAAGGTCAATTGTGGGGCAATCCCGTTTACAACTGGGATGCCGTGCGTGCGACTGGTTATCGGTGGTGCATCGATCGGTTGCGTGCTCTGCTGGCTCATGTCGATGTGATTCGCCTGGATCACTTCCGCGGGTTCGCGGCTGCGTGGCACGTTCCAGCCGGAGCGCCAACGGCTCAGACCGGGCAGTGGGTGGAGGGTCCGGGAGCCAGCTTTTTTCAAGCGGTGCAAACCGAGTTGGGCTATCTACCATTCATTGCGGAAGATTTGGGTATGATTACACCCGACGTGGTGGCACTGCGCGATCAGTTTCGTGTGCCGGGAACGCGCGTCCTGCAATTCGCCTTCGATGGCCACGCGGACAATCCATATCTGCCGCACAACTTTGTCCACAATACAGCCGTGTATACCGGCACGCATGACAATGCCACGACTCGACAATGGTATGAAGAATTGCCTGACTACCAGCGGCAAAACTTCTGGAGCTACCTCAAGCGCGCGCCCGGAACCAGCGCGGATGCCGCTCCGGAGTTGATGCGGCTGGCGTGGTCCTCACCAGCGGCGCTGGCGATTGCTCCGTTGCAGGATCTGCTCAACCTGGGAAGCGAAGCTCGCATGAACGTGCCTGGTCGTGCCGATGGAAACTGGCGTTGGCGCGTCCGCGAAGACATGCTAACCCTTCAGGCTTTTCAATGGCTGCGGGATTTGACGGAGAGTTCCGGCCGCTCGGTCATTCCTGCAACATCTGTCGGAGCGCAAGTGGACAGCAGTCAAGCGGAAGCTCAAGTCTAGAATCTAGAAACAGACGGGAGGTTAACCTGGTCGTTCAAGTTGCCAAGAGTATTCTCCTGGTGGTGAGCGCGCTCTTTCCGATCGTGGATCCGATCGGAGGCGCTCCCGTCTTTCTGCTGCTCACCCGAGACTACGCGGCCGAGACCCGACGAGTGCTGGCTCGCCGCATTGCGCTGGATAGTTTCATACTGATGATCGCGTCCTTTACCCTCGGGGCGCACGTCCTCTCCTTCTTCGGGATTTCGCTTCCGGTGGTACAGGTCGGCGGTGGCCTGGTCGTCATTTCCGCGGGCTGGGCGATGCTGAATCAGAAGGATGGGAATGACCGGCCCGCCAGCCGAACGGTCACTTGCGCCGATGCTCTGAGCCAGGCGTTCTACCCGCTGACGCTTCCGTTGACGGTTGGTCCCGGCTCCATCTCGATTGCGATCACTCTGGGCGCGAATACTCCTCAGCACCTTGGCGCAAACCTGCTATCAATTCTCGCAGCAGCGATCGGTTCCGCCTTCATCGCGATAACCATCTATCTCTGCTACGGCTACGCGGATCGGCTCGCGAGCAAAATTGGCGCCACGGGAACCAACGTAATTTTAAAACTCACCGCGTTCCTGCTGGTGTGCATTGGAGTGCAAATATTCTGGAACGGCGCGAGCAAATTGCTGAGTTTGTTGCCGCAGTTTAGCGGAGTTGCAGTGCTGCCTCATTGAGAGCGAAGCGAGACGCGGCTGTGGATGGGCTGGAATGGATGCTGGGGTGAATAAACTGGGGTGAATAAACTGGGGTGAATAAAAAACAGAGGGATAGTGAACACTTCAAGCATTGATGTGCCCGCCAAGACGGATGGTCCAGCCAAGGCTACTAACGCCGTGTCGGCCCCACTTATTCAACGGCCGACTTGGGAACAGGCTGAGGGCAGCCCATTGCCACTTGGCGTCAACTGGATCGAAAAGGAGCAAGCGTTCAATTTTGCCGTTCACTCGGAACATGCGGAGAGCGTCACACTATTGCTTTATTCTCCAGCCGATCTGGTGAATCCTCTTCTGAGGCTTCAATTGGATTTTCTGCACAACAAGTCGGGGCCGATTTGGCATTGCCGCGTCCCGGTTACAAAGCTTGGTGCCGCTCGTTACTACGCATATTCGGTATCGGGAGAGACCATTCCTCAACTCCACAGCTTCGATCCGCAGAAGGTCCTGCTCGATCCCTACGCGAAGTGTATTTTCTTTCCCCCCGGTTTCGATCGCAACTTGGCCATGCGAGAAGGTTCCAATGCAGGCTGCGCGCCTTTAGGGGTGCTGGCTGATCACCGATCGACATTTGACTGGTCGGGAGTTCGGCCTCCGTACCATGAGTCGGATGCAGTCATCTACGAACTTCACGTGAAAGGTTTCACGAAGAACCCCAACTCAGGTGTCGACCCATCGCGTGCCGGCACATACGCCGGTCTCGTGGAAAAGATCCCGTATTTAAAGGAACTCGGGGTGACGGTCGTAGAACTGATGCCGGTTTTTCAGCGTGATCCACAAGAAGGCGACTACTGGGGCTACATGCCTTTAAATTTCTTCGCGCCGCATGCTCAGTACGCGAGCACACAGGTTGCGGATGACTTGCGTCTTGAATTCAAGAACATGGTGAAGGCTTTTCATCAGGCCGAAATCGGCGTCGTGCTCGACGTCGTATACAACCACACTTGCGAGGGCGACTCCAAAGGACCAATCTACAGCTTCAAGGGTCTCGACAGCGCCGGTTATTACATGCTTTCCTCCGATCCGGCGAATCCATACGCCAACTACTCCGGCACAGGAAATACCTTGAATTTCGGCCAGGCTCAGGTGCGCAAGATGGTGATTGACAGCTTGCGCTATTGGAAGCGCGGTATGCACATTGACGGCTTCCGTTTTGATCTGGCGTCGGTATTCAGCCGCAATGCCGACGGATCTCTCAACTGGGGCGAAGCGCCCATCTTCAGTGAAATTGCCGCGGACCCGGAACTAGGCCGGGTGCGTCTGATTGCGGAACCCTGGGACACAGCCGCCTATCAACTCGGACGCGGCTTTCCCGGCCTGACTTGGTTGCAGTGGAACGGCCGCTTTCGCGACGACATTCGCCGTTTTGTGAAGGGCGGCAACGGGATGGTTCCCGACGTGATGCGGCGTATCTATGGCAGCGACGATTTATTTCCCGACAGCCGCGCCGATGCTTATCACGCTTATCAGAGTGTGAATTACGTAACTTCCCACGACGGCTTCACCCTCTACGATCTGGTCTCCTATGATCGCAAGCACAATTTGCAAAACGGAAATAACAATCAGGACGGTACCGACGCAAACTACAGTTGGAATTGTGGGCAGGAAGGGGACGAAGCTCTCTCCGCGGCAGTCCGCGCATTGCGCCGGCAGCAGGTAAAGAATTTCTGCTGCCTGCTCTTCTTGTCGAACGGTACGCCGATGTTTCGTGCCGGCGATGAGTTCCTGAACACGCAATTCGGCAACAACAATCCTTATAACCAGGATAACGAAACTGGATGGCTGGATTGGAGTCAACTCCAATCTAATAAGGACATTTTCCAGTTCTTCAAGAACATGATCGCGTTTCGCAAAAATCATCCTTCGCTCAGCCGAAGCAGGTTCTGGCGGGAGGATGTTTCCTGGTACGGCGTCGGCCCCAGGGTCGATTTGTCTCCTGATTCGCATAGCCTGGCATTTTGCCTGCACGGCGCTTCTCAAGGGGATGACGATCTCTACGTGATGATCAACGCGTACTGGGAGCAACTGGACTTCAATGTGCAAGAGGGAACAGCGCAGGAGTGGAAAAGAATCGTTGACACCGCTTTACCCAGTCCAAATGATTTCTCGGGCGAGGGAATCCCTTTAGAGCAGCCGAAATATCTGGTGGCTCCAAGATCGATTGTGGTCTTATGTCGACCCAAAAAAAGCGACACGCGGCAAGGTCCATGAGCCCGCAATCGAGGATCATTGTCGTCGGTGGCAAGCGGCCAAGCAGTACTAATTTCGTGGGGCACGATGAAAATTGCAACCTGGGCCGTGTTTTGCTCATCTCCAAATATGTTGGACCGCTTCGGGCGAACGCGACATAGAAAGGTTTATATGAATATTCTCGGACATGCAGGGTTCTCCAGGCCTCGAGTGGGCACGCGCATTTCTGCTTTCGTAGTGTCGTTGGCCCTGTTATTGGTGACTTACCCTCAGACTCTGGCCGCCTATCAAGATCCGCAAACGCCGCCATCGGCCGCGCCGGCACAGGCCGCTCCGACGCCGCCCTACACGCAACAGACTCCCGAACAGTTGCAACAGTTGGTCGCGCCGATTGCTCTATATCCGGATTCCCTCGTCGCACAAATCCTGACGGCATCCACGTTCCCTGAACAGGTTGTCGAAGCCGACCGGTGGGTGCAGGCGCATCCTGATTTGAAAGGCGAGGCCTTGGGTCAAGCCGTGGACCCGCAAACGTGGGACCCGAGTGTCAAAGCGCTCGCGGCATTTCCATCCGTCCTCGGAAATATGGACAAGAACCTTTCCTGGACGTCATCCCTGGGCGATGCCTATTACAACCAGCAGCAAGACATAATGGATGCAGTCCAGTTCATGCGCCGCAAAGCGCAGGACGCCGGCAATCTCAAGACCACGCCGCAATTAAAGGTCACGGATCAAGATTCGGCGATCGACATTGAGCCTGCTGATCCCGACGTGGTGTATGTTCCCGCGTATGATCCGTGGCTCATTTACGGATATCCCGTCGTGGCCTGGCCAGGATGGTATCCCTATCCTGGAATCTGGTTTGATGGGCCTTACCTCTCGTTCGGAGTCGGCTTCGGAATCGGGTGGTTCGGCGGTTTCGGATGGGGATGGGGTCATTGGGGACTCGACTGGCATAACCATTACGCCATGTTTAACCACGGCAGGTATTTCTCCCGCAGCACCACGTTTTATAACCGGAACAATTTCTATCGCGGCGGAGCGGACCGCGGCGGAGCTTTCCGTGGCGGAGCCGACCGTGGCGGAGCTTTTGATCATTCCGGTGGGGCAGGCAGACCCTTCGGCGGAGACAACCGCGCCGCCCGCGGATACGCCGCGCCTCGCGGTCAAAGCGGCGTCCGCTCGGGTGCCTTCAGCGGCTACCAGCGTGGCGGAGAAACTCGGAGTTTTTCCTCACGCGGCAGCGCCAGCTTCGGCGGTGGCGGAGGAGGATTTCACGGTGGCGGCGGGGGCGGTCACGCCGGCGGTGGCGGGCGGCGGTAATCGAAGGTCCGGTATGTTTCTGCCGAATTGTGAAATTTAGAAATGGAGAGAAGCCGCATGCGGAAAACGAACCTGAGTGTTGACAAGTCTCGCGGAGTAAATCTTCCTGCCTTAACCGCCGTCGCTATCCTTCTGACGTTGTGCTTTTCCTTGCGTTCCATGGCGCAGCAACCGGGCCAGAAAACATTTTCGTCCGCGGATGACGCGAGCCGCGCGCTGGTCACGGCAGCGCAGAGCAATGACGAAAAGGCCATGCTCAATATCCTCGGACCAGACGGAAAGCAAATCGTCTCCTCGGGAGACGAAGCCGAGGATGCCCAAACTCGCGCCAACTTCGTACAGAAATATCAGGAAATGCACCGTCTGATGAAAGAACCGGATGGCACGACGACCTTATATATTGGCGCGGAGAATTGGCCTACCCCGATACCGCTCGTCAATAAAGGCAATGCATGGTACTTCGACACCGACGCAGGCAAGCAGGAAATTTTATTCCGGCGCGTTGGCCGGAACGAAATGTCGACCATCCATGTTTGCCAGGAACTGGTGGCAGCCGAAAAGGAATACTCTGCGCAACACAGCGAGTACGCCCAGAAAATCTTTAGTGACGAAGGCCAGCACAATGGCTTGTATTGGAAGTCTGCCGATAGCCAAGCCCAAAGCCCCATTGGACCGCTCGTGGCCACGGCCTTTGTTGAGGGCGTCAACAATCGAGATAGCGCTCCGACTCCGTATCGCGGTTACCATTACCGCATTCTGACGCGCGAAGGAAAAAATGCACCGGGTGGAGCGAAAAGTTATATCCAAAACGGCAAAATGACCGCGGGCTTCGCGTTCGTAGCGTATCCCGCGGAATACAGGTCGTCCGGCGTGATGACATTCATCGTTACCAACGATGGCGTGGTGTATCAGAAGGACCTCGGGAAAAAGACCGATGCACTCGCCAAGTCCATGAAAGAATACAATCCCGATGCCAAGTGGCAAAGGGCTGTAGAGCAGCCGAACGAGACTGCGAGCGACCAGAAAAACAAGTGAGAGGCATCCGGTAGTTTTGCCTGCTCCGATGCCATGTCCGAGCATTCAACCGATCAGATACGCGAATTGCTCGACTCCCTTTATCGCGTGGATTCGGGACGAATCCTGGCAACTCTGATCCGCTTGCTCGGTGATTTTGATCTTGCCGAGGAGGCGATGCATGAAGCCTTTGCGGCTGCGCTGAGCCTGTGGCCGGCGAGTGGAGTGCCCGATAACCCGCGCCCCTGGCTGATTTCGACCGCCCGATTCAAAGCCATTGATACTCTGCGTCGGCGGGCAAGATTCGATGCGTCGCAAGACGAGCTCGCGCGCTATCTCGAAGCGCAAGAGAATTCGCCGGAAAAGTCCAATGAGGATGACTCCCTTGAAGATGACCGGCTGCGCCTGATTTTTACCTGCTGTCACCCCTCTCTCGCGCCGGAAGCGCGCGTTGCCCTCACCTTGCGTGAGGTGTGTGGGCTGACCACCGAGGAGATCGCCAAGGCCTTCCTCACCACTCCGCGTACACTGGCGCAGCGCATTGTGCGCGCCAAGGCAAAGATTCGCGAGGAGCGGATTCCCTACGAGGTGCCGACCCCGCAGGAATTGCCCGAGCGACTGGGCGCGGTGCTTCAGGTCATCTATCTCGTCTTTAACGAGGGTTACTCGGCTGCCGCGGGAGTGGAGGTAACGCGGGCCGACCTAACCGGCGAGGCGATTCGACTCGGCCGGTTGCTGACCGAACTCCGGCCAGAGCCGCAAGGAATGTTTCCGGAAGTCATGGGAGCAGAAGTAACGGGCCTGCTTGCCCTGATGTTGCTGCAGGAATCCCGTCGCGCCGCCAGAACCTCTCCGACCGGAGAGCTGATTTTGCTGGAGAATCAAGACCGCTCGCTCTGGAACAAAGAACAGATCGCGGAAGGAGTGGCATTGCTGGAGAAAGCCCTGCGCTACCCTAACGCATCTGGCGAAGTCCCGCCGCTTCGGCTCCTACACGTTGCAGGCTGCGATTGCAGCCGTTCACGCGGAAGCGGAATCGGTCGCCGCGACCGACTGGCAGCAGATTGTTGCGCTCTACGACCAATTGCTACAAATTCAGCCTTCGCCAGTGGTGCAACTAAATCGTGCCGTGGCCATTGCCATGCGCGACGGTCCAGAGGCCGGTCTGGCGCATATCGACGCGGCGTTGGAGCATGGCGAATTGGCAAATTACTACCTGGCGCATTCCGCCCGTGCCGATATGTACCGCAGGCTCGGCAGGACAGCCGAGGCTCGTGCGTCTTATGAGAAAGCTCTGGCCCTGACCCAACAGGAACCCGAGCGCCAATTCCTGCAAGAGCGAATCCGCCAGTTGAAATAAAAACCTCGACGACTTGTCGAATTCCGGCCGACCGTTCGACTATGTGGTGAAGGCCGGGCAACCGGCCCGCCAGAAAGTGTCTTCCCGGTGATACGCTACGCGAACGATCTGCAAATTGCGTGTCGATTTCCCGGCAGCCCGTTCGACTAGTAAGTAGAGCCGCACCGCGCACTGGGCGCCTGGCAACTTTCAGGCCCAGCGCGGTCCAGGCTCTTATATAAAAGTAGCGGCGCTGATACGGCGTCCGTTCAACGCTCAATACTCGATACCCGTTACTCGATACACAAGGAGAACACCATGCGCTTCATGATGATCATGTTTCCGAAAGACTACGAAAACGCAAAACCCGGCTGGGCGCCCGACTTCAAAGACATGGAGGCAATGGGCAAGTACAACGAGGAACTAGGGAAAGCCGGCGTGCTGCTCGCGCTCGACGGGCTGACCCCGCCCGCGACGATGAGCGCGCGCGTCACCTTCAAAAACGGAAAAACGAAACTGACCGACGGTCCGTTTACCGAAGCGAAGGAAGTGGTTGGTGGCTACTGGATCATCCAGGTGAAGTCGCGCGAAGAGGCGCTCGAATGGGCCTCGCGGATCCCCGGAAAGGAGAACGAAATGGTCGAAGTTCGCCGGATGTTTGATCTAACCGACTTCGATTCCGAGACCCAAAAGTACATCCAGGAAAAGTTCGGCGACGACGTCGCCGCTGAGATGCGCCAGTAGTAAAAAAATTCTACGGGGATTCGTCGATTTCGCGACGCCTCGCAACCCAAAGGAGATTTCGCAATGCGATTCATGGTCATCGTCAAATCAACCCCAGAGTCAGAAAAAGAATGCGCCCTCCCCGATCCACAGCTCTTGCTCGAGATGGGCAAGTACAACGAAGAGCTCAGCAAGGCCGGCGTCCTGCTCGCCCTCGATGGCCTCCATCCCAGCTCCAAAGGCGCGCGCGTCAAATTCTCCGGCAAGTCTCGTACCGTCATCGACGGCCCCTTCACCGAGGCCAAGGAGCTCATCGCCGGCTTCTCGATCTTGCAGGTCAAGTCCCTCGAAGAGGCCATCGAGTGGGTCAAGCGCGGTCCCAACTGCAACCCCGGCGGTGACTACGAAGTCGAAATCCGCCAGGTCTTTGAGATGGAAGACTTCGCACCCGTCCTGACCGAAGAGCAGATCCAGCACAAAGTAGCGAAACGGGCTGCGCTGCCGAATCAGACCGCCAACAAATAGCCGCACTTGCATCCCTGGATTTGACGCCGGCCGGGTGGCCCACACAACGCAGTTTTCGTTGTGTGGGAGTTAGGAGTCGTTAAATCCCCACGCAAGCCAACACGGGGCTTGCGTGGGCGCAACGTCCGTCGGAGTGCCGCGCCTGGCGCTGAAACTCGACTGGTTCTCTCTTTTTCTATTAGGTTGAATGCACCATCCCGGCGGGCTATTCTACCTACCGTTCTCGGGGAGAACCTCACTATGCGTTGCAACTTCGTTCTGCGCACTCTTTGCTTCTTTTTTTTCGGCCTGCTACTTCTTCCATCATGCCCGGCGCAAACTCCGCCGGAGAGCAAATTTTTCTCCAGCATCGCGGAGGAACGCTTCTCTACGTACCAGATGAAGGGGAATGGCGATCTCTGGCCCTCATGCTGGGCGGAGGACAACAACGTGTATGCGGCCAATGGCGATGGTACAGGCTTTGGCACGGTTTACACGGACATGGCGGTAAGTCGCATCAGCGGCACGCCGAGAAAGTTGACCGGCACCACGATCGCGACCAATGTCGGCACGAACTGGAGCGGCGATGTTTATACGCGCAAACCGACGGGGATGCTCTGCAGAGGGGGAGCTATCTATCTCGCGTTTCAGAATCTGAATGAATCCACTTTTGATGACGCGCCGGCTGCTTCAATCGCCAAATCCGTCGATAACGGAGTCACCTGGACCTGGGATACAAACGCGCCTATGTTCGGCACGCCCACGAATGCCGCGAGCCCAAAGGCCTACAAGTTCACCACTATCTTCTTCCTCGATTATGGCGAAGACTCTGCGAACGCGATCGATGGTTACGTCTATGCCTACGGTCTCGACAACAACTGGCGTTCACAGGAGACGATGTATCTTGGCCGCGTGCCTGCCGACAAGGTGCAGACGCGCAATGCCTGGGAGTTTTATGCGGGCACAAATGGAGATGGAGCGCCCGTCTGGACCACGGAGATCACCCAGAAAATTCCCGTGCTCACCGACACGCGCCTGCTCTATCCCGTCATGTTCGGACCGGATTGCCCGCCCTACCAGCAGGTGATTGCGCAGGGCGGCGTCACCTATGACGCACCTTTGCAGAAATATATTTTTGCGTCATGGTCATGCAGCACGCATGAGCTCTATGAAGCGAGTCAGCCCTGGGGTCCCTGGAAGCATTTTCAATCCACCGACTTCGGCCCGCTTCGTCTGAAGCAGAATCGCGGACAATACAGCACCAGCATCCCCTCGAAGTTCATCAGCGCTGACGGGAAAACGCTGTGGTTGCAGAGTAACGTCTGCTGCGGTGGCAACTCTTATCGGTTTTCTTTGCGCAGAGTCTACCTTCAACCCGCCCAGCCCTCCTCGCCCAGCAATGGCCCATCGACCGGTAATCTGGCGCTCTCTCCCGGTACGCGCGCCATCAGCAAGAGCACGCATTTCGGAAGTCTCTGCGGACGTGGCTGTTCCGACCAGCTGAATAGCGGAGATGCGACCGTGAGCGAAGACGATTACGACGAGCAGGTAAAAACGTCGGACTGGTGGGGCTACATCTGGCCCCAGGCTTACAACATCAACCAGGTGGTTTACACCACCGGGACCATGTTCCCGAACGGTGGTTGGTATGAGGCGAAGCTGCGCGTTCAAGTGCGGCGGAACTTTGAATGGGTGAATGTTCCGGGCGCGACTGTAACGCCCTCGTATCCATATACTGCCGACGCAGGCAGCTTTACTGCCTACACCTTCAACCTGCCGAACACATGGGGCGATGGCGTGCGCATCATCGGGCAGCCGGGAAGCACCGGCTACTTCACCTCTATCAATCAACTCGGCGTCTACTTCCAGGCGCAAGACTCACTGCGTTAGCCGCCGCGTGAGTGTTCCTTCAGGAACATAACGTCATGACGGTAGCGGGTGTACGATTTTGTCATGACAGGTAAAAGTAAGAAAGCAAAGGCGCGAAAGGCTCGGGCGCGGCCCGCGACCATTGCGTGGCTGCGTGCATCCGTGGAAGACGACCTTTTGTCTCTGGCGGAGGAGGAGACGGGCGCGGAGTCGCGCTGGAACCGTCCGCGCAAACGCAGGATCTCTTTGCGCGTGGATACGGAAGTGGTGGATTGGCTCAAGTCCAACGGACCGGGCTACCAGACGAAGATCAATCGGATCTTGAGAAGAGTAATGATGGAGAGCAAGAAACGTGCGGGAGAGAAATAGAGGGGTTGAAGTCCCGAGCTCAAGATAATGGCGGGGTTGAGTGGGCCACCGGCCCTTCTTTAAAATTCTCTAGAGCCATCGTTCCCTCAACGTACTCGTGTTTCATGACGACCCACCCCGACTCACTTTTTACACCTCAAGTCTTTATCGCTATCCGGTAATTCAACGGCGAACTGTCTAAAGAGGAGAGCGTTATTCCTCGCCGAACCTATGTTGCCGAAGATTAATGGATTCGTCGCGCCTGGGCGGCGTTCAACATCTATCCCGCATTTGGCGATTTCTTCCTTTAGGGCCATAGCTCTAGGACCAAAGTTTTTGGTATCGTATTCGTCCCTAACTTGGGCCCAGTATGCGGATCGGCGTCCCATCTGGTATGCATTGTCTACCTGATGTTGCCCCTCATCTATGATGATCAGCGGTGGTGCGTCTTTGTCCTTTTTGTCTACCCATCCGTAAAACTCATTAGCAAATGAAGTAGCGCGCTGTTTTAAGTTGAGCGGCGGTTTATGCGTGCCCGGAACCTGTTTACTGGGTTCTGAGACCTTCGACTTGTCGGGTTCAGATTCCGTTTTGCCGGCATTGATTTGCGCTTGCGCTGCGGGCTGAGGGGCCGGCATAGGTATGGTCATGCTTTCGCTTTTCAAGCTACTAACTTTGTCCCAATGAAACGGAATGACGATCACAATGAACACGAAACACAAAATAATTACAGCAACGATGGGAGCCTTTTGGTCCTCGTCAGTTTCCGGCTTCCATCTTAGAAGTCTCAAAATGCCCCACATCAGCGGCACCAGCAAGATCACATACGTCACGCCGAATCCCAGATGCACTAACCAAAGCTTGTGCGCATTCTGCCCCAATTCCGCCATTCCTAGCGCCCCCAATGCAATACTGAGAGCGGCAATCGGATGCTTGCGCCCGAATGAGAGGATAGATTTAAGGCGGGACATTTTGGACGCGGTGGCAGTGGCGGGGTCCCGGCAGCATCACCAACACAGCGGGGCTTTGTGCAGCTCGGACAAAAGGTTGCGTCGGGGGCATCGCTACCCGCCCTTGCAAAAAACGCAAGGACGGGGCACCCTCGGTGGGAATGGCGCACGCAAAAGTCGTTTTAAGGTGGGCCGGCTCGCGGCGAGCACGAATCGGAGTAAGAATAGTTCGGGTCGGCTGTCGATTTTTTCTGTGCGCGACGACTATAGGATGGACGGTCGAGAACATGAACGAGCGAACGCGCAAGGCCTCAAACTCTCATAGCGCCGGTCCACAAAAGGAGGCAGGATAATCTGATGAGAAAGGTGATCTACGCAATCAACATTAGCCTGGATGGCTGCTGCGACCACACCAAAATGCCTGTCGATGAAGGAATGCTGGAACATTATACGAACCTCATACGAGAGGTTGGGCTGTTCGTCTATGGGCGTAAAACTTATCAATTAATGGTTCCTTATTGGCCGGATGTCGCAAAAGATCCGTCTGAGACAAAAGGATCGATCGAATTTGCGGAGACATTTGTCTCCAAAAACAAAATTGTCTTTTCACGATCATTGGAGAGCGCTGAAGATAAGAATACGAGAATTGTTCGTATGGACCTTCGCGACGAAATACTTAAATTGAAACACGAACCAGGCGGAGATATTTTAGTCGGCGGTGTGAGCATTCCTTCCCAACTGATCGAGCTTGGGCTGGTGGATGAATATCGTTTTGTGGTTGTGCCAGTCATCGCAGGAGAAGGGAGACGATTGTGCGAAGAGGTCAGCCTGCCGGAGAAATTGCGGTTAAAGCTTGTCGAGTCAAAGATTTTTGAATCAGGATATGTTGCGCTTCGTTACTTGAAACAGTAATGGAAAAATCTCTGACAGCCGGGCTCGTGGCGATGTCCAGTCAAGCGAAAAGCGCGCTTGAGTGGGCCACCCTTCATCCAGGGGAAGAAACAATGAGATACATCTGTCTCGGATACTACGATAAAGCCAAGAACGACCGCATGACCGACGGCGAGCGGAGGGCGATGCTCGAGACATGCTCTGAATACGACGACCATCTTCGCGCCAACGGGCATTGGGCTGGTGGAGAAGCGATGCAGCCGGCGGAAACGGCCCTGACCCTATATTGGAAGAACGGCAAAGTCGCAACCACGGACGGTCCCTTTGTGGAGACCAAGGAACAACTCGGCGGCATTCTCGTCCTCGAGGCGCGGGACATGAACCATGCGGTACAACTCATCGCGCAGCATCCGGCGTTGAAGTACGGCAGCATTTTCGAAATTCGGCCGACGGCGGACGAGAACGACATCATGAAGGCAAGCGCGGGTTAGTTTGGAAGACAGGGGTCAGGGGTCAGGGGATAGGGGATAGATGATTTGAGCCGTTGGGTGATTGGCGCTCGAGCAGGCTTACTCGAATTGCGAAAGGATGCCTCGCGATGACTCTTTCGCTTCCTGTCTCTGCTTCCTAATCTTTATCTTTAATCTTTGCTTCCTATCTTCGACGTTCGTCGACTATGCGGTCATTTATTCTCAGTCTCACTCTTGCTGGGCTCTGGCGGCGCCGGGAAGCGCTGTTGAATCCAGGCTTGCCAGAGCGGGGTCTCGCGGGAGACCGTCGCGGGCGCCTGATCGCCGTAGAGGTAGAAATTTAGCGTGACCATGCTCTGGCCGCCGAAGTTGACGGCGCCGAGAGCTGCGGTGCCGGGACCTGGCTTGTCGAGCCGCAGCAGCGCAGTGTACGGACTCTGGGTGACGTGCTCCACTACGCCGCTTAGTGTCGGGACGCCCGTCGGGGCGGTCGCCGGAGCAGTCCAGCGTTGGCCCACGCTCACGCCCTTCAGCCCTAATGCCGCGGTCAGCGTTTCCCAGGCTTCCGCTTCGGTTCCCGCGGCGGGGGCCATGAACTGCATCATCGCGGAGCGTTGGCCGCGGAAGTGCGTGAGATAGATCTTCAGGATGCGGAAGAAGGCGGGCCAGCCGGACTCGGTGCCTTCGAGCTGGTTGTCCCAGTCGTCCGTGCTGGCGAAGAGGCTGTGCACGATGCGGACGACGCAGATGCCTCCACCGCGCGCTTCGACGCTCCACTCATCGGCGATGACTGGCGAGCCGGGGAGCCAGCCAGGGGCCTCGGCGGCAAATCTTCGCGGCGGATCCCAGGCCGTGACTGCGGAAGTGGACTCCATGCCGGGGCCGAAGTTCAACTTGACCGCAACGGGCTTGCCGTCGCGCTCCTCGAATTCGGTGGGGACGAACCAGGAGGAAATACCCGGGCCGGTGGCGATGGCCTGCCAGACTTCCTCCGGCGTGCCGGGGACCTCGACTTCGACCTGGACGGAATGGCGTCCGGATGCTTCTTTCTTCACGCTCATGATGGCTCCTTGGAATCTTGCTTGGGATGAGACTTCTGCGGCAGCGGGTGCGCCACGACTACCAGGCGATGCCTGCGGCCGCCGGGGGCGGATTCATCGTGGTACTTCGAAACCAGTTTCGTGATGGCCTCGGCGAGTTCGTTGCTGAAAGCTGCGCGATCCGTCGCCGAGCGGAAGCGAACCTCGGTATCCACCGCGAGAGTTGCCAGGCGTTTGCCCGTCTCTTTCGCGCGACGGACAAGATCGCCCACCTCGTGGACGACCCGCGCGCCCAGCGCGATGAGATAGCTCGCGGACAGCCGATCGATTTCGCGATTGGGATCCGCAGCGACCGGACCCAGGGCGCTCGGCGAAACGACGTAGGAAGCGGCCGTCGCCACCAGCAACCGTTCCGTCAGGCCGCCCCACTTGCGTTCCTCGGCGAGCCGCACGAGGCCGTGCGCCTCCAGCGCATGCAGGTAGTAGTTGACTTTCTGCCGGGTCAGGCCAACCCGCGTGGCCAACGTTGCCGCCGATGCGGGCACGACCAGCTCGGAGAGGAGTCGGCCCCGCATGGGCTCCAAAGCCACGGTCGCCGCTGCGGGATCAT
Source organism: uncultured Acidobacteriaceae bacterium (assembly GCA_963846245.1). GTDB lineage: Bacteria > Acidobacteriota > Terriglobia > Terriglobales > Acidobacteriaceae > Sulfotelmatobacter. Next base: position 201,481 of record CAWJVI010000005.1, read on the forward strand.
CGATGACCTGGAGGTCGAGCACGAGGAGACAGTAGCATTGACAAGTTTTCTTGTCAATAGGCGCTTAACGCTCTTTCCTGCGAATTTGCAGAGTCGATATCCGTTAAAGTCTGTTCCCGATCTCCCCAAGAGCAACAGCTTTTAACCGCAAAGTTCGCGAGGGAAAGGCCGCAAAATACGCGAAGAAATTCCAAATTGAGCCACTACGGTCACGGTGAACGCAACTCCGCGGGCACGAATACCACGTGGGCACTCGGAACGATCAGCGTCACCGTGACGCATTGAAGAAGACTACGACGGTTAATCTAATCCGTTTTCTCCACTCGACGGTGTTACTGCACGACTAGCGTGAGCGTGGTCGTCTGCGTTTGAGAGCCTGAGGCGGCGGTGACAGTGACGATGTAACTCCCGGCAGGTGTTCCCGTTTGAGACGCAGAGCCACCGCATCCGGCCAATCCGATTCCGAGCGATACCAGGAGCAGGAGGAAGAGCACAGGCGCTCCGCTGAAGCGCTGACGCCGCGGCCGCGAGGCCAAGAGCATTACGAAAACAAATGCTGCCGCGATGAGGCTGCGCCAGGCGGGCGATTCCCAAGGCGAGCGACCAGTCCTCGTGCTCACAACAGCCGCACCTCGCACTGTCGTCGTAATCGACATGGTGCCGATACCAACCCCGCTGGCCAGCGGGTATGACGCCGGGTTCACCGAGCAGGTCGTCGCCCGGGCTGGAACGTTACAAGAGACGGTCACGGTCGAGGAGAATCCGAAGAACGGCGTTACTACGATGTCGTTTATGTACGATGCGGTATTTCCCGCGGTCACCGTTTGTGAAGTGATTCCCTGGTTCGCGACACTGAAGGTCGCAGTCAGGTTCAGAGCAACAGACGCGGAGGTCGAAGCCGTGTAGTTCGCGTCTCCAGGATAGCTGGCGATGACGCTGTACTGTCCCGGCGCCAACTTGCTGGCATCGAAAGTTGCCGTTGCCTGAGTTGTGCCATTCGAGGTGTTGCCAGCATTCAATGGGGCGGTACCCAGTACTGCGCCGCCAGAGCTGAAGGTGATTGTCCCGGTGGCTGGAGCACCGATTCCCGAAGCGCTCACGGTTGCCGTCAGCAGAAGCTGCTGAGGAGTCTGCTGCGACGCGAGCAGGGTGGTGGTTGCAATGTGCGTAATCGTGAAATTGATTGGCGTCAGGTCGACGCTCGTATTGAAACTGTTGTCACCGTAATATCCCGCCGTGATGGAATGGGGTCCGGCGGGAATCTGAGTGAGCGCAGGGGTCAACGCATTGCCGTTTGAATCGAGAAATGCGGATGAATTGGCGACATTGTTCGTGTCCCAGAAGTTGACATACGCGCCGGGCACACCGTAGCCCGATCGCCCACTTACGTGGGCCTGATAAAAAACCGGAGTTCCATAGGGCCCGCTGGTAAACGGAATCAGAGTACCGCCGGAGCCTGTGGTCAAGACGGAAAAAGTGGTAGTTGTGTTCTCCGGCTGAATTGTCATTTGTACGGTTGGACTTGAGGCGCTCCCCGCATAAGTCCCATCCCCAGCGTAGTATCCGTTGACCTGATAGGTTCCGCCGGGCAAAAGATGAGTCACGCCAGAATAAGAACCCTGGCTGCCCAGGGTGAAGAAAGCCAGCGAGCCGTCGCCGACAAGATTGCCGTATCCGTTCTGCACCAACCAGACCGACCCGGTGGGTGTCGCGGTGCCGCTGGTCGGCGTCACGGTACCTGCAATGTTCAGGGGCGAGCCGTGCACTGCACTTGTGGGACTGATTGAGAACGTGGTGGTGGTCGGACTAAACGTGACGGAGCTCCATTGATTGATCAGATTCGTTGCGTTCACGGATCCGAGTCCCGTCGCGAGATCGTAACCTTTTCCGCTCGTATAAGTTGGATTGGCGCCTCCGTAGCTGGCTTCGCCGGGCACGGCGTTGTTGCCTATCGTGACATCATTGAAAACACATGTACTGGCGGGCAGCGTCGTTGTAGCCGAGGCGTTGCATGGGGAGAGACTTTCCGCGGCTGCCAAGCGGTACAGCACGTAATTCGGTTGCCCGAGACGGACTCCTGTCCGGTTAGCAACCAGGGCCATGATGCCGGCAAATGACGGGGTGGAAGCAGACGTGCCACTCACGCCAACAAAACTGATTTCTCCCTGCGCATTTGGAGCGCAGGAACCACGAAGGCAGATCAGATAAGGGTCATGACTCGCCGCTGTCAATGAGACGTCGGGGAGATCGCGCGCGTTATCGGAAGGAATTCCGGCGACACCCGACTGCCAGGACGGTTTAGCGAAGACCGCGCTGGCACCTCCTCCTCCGGCCCATATGCCCGGGGTGCTGCATCCGAATTGACCCGACTCGCAGCTCTCATTCCATGTGTCTTCCGGGATATAAGAAATAGCGGACTCCAGGGTCGGGTTGGAATTGGTCGAGGACCAGTAGGTACTGTCATGGCCGTTTTCATTGAACAGAGTGCCACCGACGGCTACCGTGTATGGCGTCGACGCCAATAAATTTACACCGAGTCCCTGGGTCGCCACGGTTTCAGTATTGGGATTGTCGCAGCCGGCAGATCCGGAGTCTCCGGCGGCAACCAAATAAGTAATTCCCTGCGCGGCAGCCTGCTGCGCCAGACTCGCAACCCCCGCGGATTCAGTGCTGGTGAAATTCGCTTCGCAATCGCCAAAAGATTCGCTCATCACATCCGCAAGATTGTTGTCTATGATGTATGTTTCCGACAGGTCGATGCCGTCGGTAGTTGCGGTCGACTGGGATACTACCAATTCCGCCAGGGACGAAGGTGCAACTGCGCCGGCCCAGGTAAGATCCAGAACCGCTTCGGCTTCCTCGTCTCCGCCTAAATCTCCCGGGTCTGGGCCATTCACGATGACCTCTTCCTGCACCGCCTGGTCGTACATCCAATAATGAAAATAGACCACGTCTTGAAGATTGATATTCGAACGACCCACGAGTGCGATCGAAGCTGATCCGGATCCCAGAGGGTTGAAGTTGTAAATTGTGTAGTAGTCTGCGGGGCCGAGTGCATGGGAGCCGGTGCTAGAGGTAAATTGCGGTCGAGCTCCGCGCACCGCCTTCGCGGGGAACTGTCGATCAACGAGGTGTATCTGTGGCTTCTTATAAAAGTTGTGCAGCGTGAATACACCCGCCACCGCGGGCGTCAACGCCGCCGGAATCTGCGGGTCGCTCGCATTCGCCCAGTATTGTTGTCCGTTTACCAAGTACTTGTGAATCGTGGTGTGAAACGCTTCCTGCACCTGGCTGGCGGAGCCGGAGAACTCCAGCACTGTGCGTCCCTTGGTCGAGCCCACCTGAAATCCGTGAAACTGCAACCACGCAATAATCGTCCGCATGTCGGCGTCGGCGGGCCCAAACTGCTTGCCAAATTGTTGAGGCGTGAGCCACTTGCGATAGTTGGGTGACGTCTTGTCCTGTTGATCGTCAAGCAACTTCCTGAGCGCGGCTTCCTGGTCATCGCTTCGCTTCAACACCAGAAGCATGCGACTCATCGGTTGGGACGCCGGAGCACGCCCCAGATCAAACTCAGGCCGCGCGAGCGGATAGGTGTTGCCTTTGAGTGTTGCGAGATTCGACTCATCTACCGGCTGCGTGATGAGCGGGATAGCGGCAGCGACCTGCGCTGACGCCTGACCAAGCGCGGGCACGCAGAGCACCGAAGCCAAAAGCACCGCGGCAACAAAAGTGGAAGTAATGACGAGAGAAAAGGAAGAAGAAGACACAGGGGTTCCTCGCATGGGCACACTTTTCCCGACATGAACCATCCATGAGATCGAACGGGCATTGGAGGAAGGAATGCGGTCCGGTTCGTCTCTTTGTACAGGCCCAAGGCCTGCGCGGACCAAAGGACGGTACTACAAGTCACGCTGCTTTACAACGGGCTTTGGCCGCCGGGCGAACAGCCCGCAGCACTTGGGGAAATGTGGGAGAGATCATTTTGCTTCGGCAGCGCGGGCCAGTTCCCGCCAAGTGATCAGCTTAATTTTCTGTTGAGCGAGAGTCTCCCGGAACTGGTCACTGGTGAAAAAATCGTAGTCGCGCTGCCTCCAGGCCGAACCCCACGAGGAGCGCTCCCTGGTGGCGGCGCGTAGTTCTTCATCGTCGTAACCGGGATGGATGACGAACTCCGTCACTCCGGGTTTCAGGTTCTGCAACGCAGTGAGGTAAAATTCCGCCCACTTTTCCGGCGGAATTTCCGGACCAATCGTAACCGTATGGTCCAGCACTATATCGCTTGGACCGAGGCTGGCCTGCAAATAGGGATAGTCGGCGAACCAATCTCTGGTGACGAAAACCGGCAACTTGTACTCGTGAGCCACGCGCAGCATAGTGTCGAAAAGTTCCTTGCCGTTCATGATCAGGCGGTACTGGTGCGAATCGAGGTGCGTGGGACGAACACCCATCGCGAGCGCGCGCTCGATCTGCGCGCGCAGTTCGATCTCGACCTCCTTGGCGTCGATGTGCTGGCCGTCTTTCCACTCGTGATGGAAATATCCGTTTTGATCCACCAGGCTCGGTACTTTGTCCGCGGGCGCCACCGGACCCCAGCGGTAATACACTCGTTCACTTGTCAACGTGAGGTGCAGGCCAAAGTCTGCGTCCGGATGCGATTTGGCATAGTCGGCCATCTCTGGAAACCATGGACAGGGCACCATCAGGCTCGCCGAATTGATCGTCCCGCCTTGCAGGGCTTTGATGGCAGCAGCATTCACCGAGTGGGTTTCGCCCAGATCGTCCGCATGGACAACGAGGAGCTTTGTGCCGGGAGGGTATCCCAGCCGCTCCACCAGAGTCTGCGCAAAAACTCGGACCGGGAAAGTGGACAACAGAGAGCCGAGCAACATTAGTCGCAGGATCAACGAAGGAGTCATCGTCGACTAGTAAACCACAGCCCCGGCCTTCTTCGTCATGGGGCGCCCCTTTCCAGACACTGCCACTGTGGGAACGCCTGACCACCTGCAGTGGACAACTATTTTGAAACGTTTTATATTGCGAACGGAATTTTATACGGATACGGAGAAGCCACTCCATGCGGTCTCTATGCTTGAAAATCGCGGTTGCGGTGCTGGTCCTTGCCACGATTTCTTCCGCTCAAACTTCGCGCTTCTCCCCGGACGACCAGCAGATTCCGGTGCCGGAATGCCTAACCATCAAGGGACTGTGGGAGGGTGGCTCGAAGCCGTGTAGCCAGACGGAACACGAGGCGTGGCTTGCCGATATCACGCACTGGCGGACGGAACGCCGCATACGGGTCGGCTACGATGGCGCCAGGTACGATTTGCCCGCTTTGAAATGGACGCAGTCGAGTTTCATGCAGCCGCAGATGATGGTTCAGGATCGGTACTTTTATGATCCCGAGGCTGGCAAGTACACCGTGGATCGATACCTCGACGATCTCGAAAAGCGCTACGGCGGAATTGATGCCGTCCTGATCTGGCCGACTTATCCGAACATGGGGATCGACAATCGCAATCAGCACGACATGATTCGCAGCATGCCTGGAGGAGTTGCTGGCGTGAAGCAAATGATTGCCGACTTCCATCGCCGCGGCGTGCGGGTGTTGTTTCCGATGATGATGTGGGACCAGGGAACACGCGATTCCGGCATGCCTTGGCCGGATGCGATCGCCAGCTTGATGGCGGAAATCGGCGCCGACGGCATCAACGGCGACACGCAGGACGGCGTTCCGCTGGCATTCTCGTTGGCTGCGGACAAAATTGGCCATCCACTCGCTTTTGAACCCGAAGACGGCCCGTCCGACGAAGCTTTGGCGTGGAATGTGATGACATGGGGTCAGTACAAATTTCCTTTTACTCCTCTCGTGGACAAGTATAAGTGGCTGGAAACGCGGCACATGGTGAACATCTCGGACCGTTGGAATCGCGACAAGACGCGACGATCTGCAATTCGCTTTTTTCAACGGAGTTGGCTGGGAAAGTTGGGAGAACATCTGGGGCATCTGGAACGGAATCACGCCGCGCGATGGCGAAGCTACTCGACGCGTCGCTACTATCGAGCGCGGGGTGGCGCCGTTTCTGGTCAGCAAAGACTGGGAACCGATGTCGCCCATGCTGCGGTATGGAGTCTATGCGAGCCGCTGGCCGCTGGGAGGCGAAATAGTTTGGACGATCGTGAACCGAAATGAATACGACGTCGACGGCGACCAGATAGAAGTTTCATCGAAGGAAGGATTTCGCTACTTCGATCTTTACCACGGAGTGGAACTCAAGCCTCAAACGCAGGCCGGGTGGAAGAACGGTGCTTACCTTTTCGATCGAAGCCAAGGGATATGGCGCAGTTCTCGCGACCAACGCCGCGCCGGAGCAGAAAATGCTGGGCTTGATGTCGAAAATGAAAGAGCTGACGGCAAAGCCGCTGGCCGATTACTCGCACGAATGGAAAGTTGTGCCCCAGAAGATTGTTCCCATCCCTGCGACCAAAGCCGCAACTGGCACGCCGGAGGGAATGGTCAAGATCCCGCAGGGTGATTTTCTTTTCAAGGTCGCGGGAATCGAAATCGAGGGACTTAACGATATCGGCGTCGATGTCCAATATCCCTGGGAGGATTCGCCGCGGCGCTTTCACGAGCATCCCATGCAAATCAAGTCTTTCTATATCGACAAGTATCCGGTCACAAATGCCGAATTCAAGAAATTCGTGGACGCCACCCACTATCATCCCAAAGACGATTTGAATTTTCTGCGCGACTGGAAGGACGGAACCTATCCGCAGGGATGGGAAAACAAGCCGGTGACGTGGGTCTCCCAGGAAGACGCGCGGGCCTATGCGAGTTGGGCTGGAAAGCGCCTGCCCCACGAGTGGGAGTGGCAGTACGCTGCGCCAGGGCACAGACGGCCGCCTCTATCCCTGGGGCAACGAGTGGGATGACAACGCTGTGCCGCTACCTGACAAGTCGCGCACCATGCGAGGTCCGGATGCAGTTGATGCCCATCCGAAGGGAGCCAGTCCATTCGGCGTGATGGACATGGTGGGAAATGTGTGGCAATGGACTGAGGAGTTTATTGACGAGCACACACGCGGCGGTATTCTGCGCGGCGGCAGTTACTATCAGCCGCAGGGCTCGATCTGGTACTTTCCTCAGGCGTATAAGTTGAACGAGCATGGCAAGCTGCTGCTGGTCTCCCCCAGCATGGACCGCTCCGGGGGAGTGGGATTCCGTTGCGTCGTAGATTCGCCATAATCGCAACGATACTAATAGCGACGATAATGGTCACAACGATAAGAGTCGTAATAATAAAGAAGGCAACGATAGTAATCTGGCTGGCTACGCTCGGTAATTCCGAGCGCCACAGCTCACTCGTGCCTCAACGCGGCAAGCCTGACGTCGGCAAACCATGACAGCGCCAGTGACAATGCGGCAAATCGCGGAGCGTGCCGGCGTCTCGATCGGCACCGTGTCGCATGTCATCAATGAAACCGCGACGGTTCGGCCGAAGCTGCGAGAGCGTGTGCTCGAGGCCATTCGCAGCATGGGCTATCAGCCCAGTGCCTTGGCGCAGGGACTCCGGAAAAACCGGACCAACATGCTCGGAATGGTGATTCCAGATATCACCAACCCATTTTTCCCAGGCGTCGTTCGGGGCGTCGAAGACGTGGCCTACAAGCGCTCGTTCCGCGTGATTCTCTGCAACGCGGACAACGATCCTTCCAAGGAAGAATCCTACGTTCGCGAATTGCGCTCTTATCACATTGCCGGACTATTGATCATTCCGGCCGCGGGTCCGGATATCGCCAGTCATCTCCGAGATTATGCGTCGGCTTCGGTGCCGGTGGTTTGTATTGACCGCGTCCCCGATGGCTGGAAGGGCGATGCCGTCCTGGTGGCCAATGCGGAAGGTTCTTATCTGGCCACGCGGCATTTGATTCAGATGGGCCACAAACGTTTGGCCGTCATCGCCGGGCCCTTGAAGTTGACCAACGCGGCCGAGCGTTTGAAGGGTTTTACGCGCGCGCTAAACGAAGCCGGCATAGAAATTGAGCCCGAATTTGTTCAGGAGGCGCGCTTCGATACGGCGAGTGGTTACCAGGTGGCGCTCCGGCTTCTTCGCATGCTCCCGCGCCCGACTGCGATTTTTGCCTGCAACGACCTCATGGCTTTTGGTGTACTGCAGGCGGCTCGTGAACTTGGGCTTACGATGTCCCGAAGACTTGTCGATTGCCGGTTTTGACAGCCTGGAGTTTACGAAGTTCACCGATCCTTCTTTAACCTCGGTTTACCAGCCGGGATATCAGGTGGGCGCCACGGCTGCCCGTTTGTTGTTGCAGAGAGTCGACGGGCTGCGGTCCGCGCCGAAAAAAGTACTGCTCCCCACCGAGTTGAAGAAGCGCAATTCCGTTGGACCGCCGCAGGACGCTATCCCGGAAAAGATCGGGCCAACCACCAGTACGGGAAAACGCGGTGAGCGCACCCGCAAGTAGCGCCGGCGATTTCCCCGAACAATCGGTCCTGGCTTTAGAGGTGGCTTTAGAGGTTGACAAGCGCAAACTGGCTGGAGTAAATTTCCTTCGCTTCAGATTTGAAACGTTTCAAAGCAGCGGGTGGCCTGCGTGTCGGTGGCACCTGCATACGGTCCAGGAGACACGGTATGCGAACCCCCTTGTCGCGGTTCATGATTCTGCTGTCCACTCTGTTCCTCTTAACTCTGGCCTCGTTCGCTCAGTTTTCCCAACGCGGCAGCATCGGCGGGGTGGTTACCGAAGCCTCAGGGGCAGTCGTGCCGAAAGCCTCGGTCAAACTGCTCGACCTGGACCGGAATCAAACCTCGACCGTCAGCACCGACGCGAACGGGCACTACGAGTTTTCCCAGCTTTTGCCCGGAGACTACCAGGTATCAGTTGAAGTTGCGGGATTCAGGAAGTCGGTTTCGGCTCGCCTGCCGGTGTCGCCCCAATCCGAAGTCCGATGCGACATCCAGCTCCAGCTGGCCACGGCCTCGGAGACAGATCACGGTGACTGGCTCCTCCGCGCCGCTGCTCGAAACTGAGTCTGCGGATCTCGATCAGAACATTAGCCAGGCACAAATCGATAGCGTGCCGATGAACGGCCGCAACTGGACGTCGCTTACGGAGTTGACCCCCGGGAGTCAGCACATCTCCCCGCGTGAACATCAATCTGGGCGGCACCTACGAAGTTGGAGCGTCGTACACATCCGGCGGTGCGGATTACACCGCGGGCGGCAACGCGGAGGGTTCCCGTGACAATGGATACTATGTGAACGGCGTGAACGCCAACGAGAACTATGAAAGTGGCAGCAGCTTCCAGCCCTCTGCGGAAGCCATCGGCGAGGTGAAAGTCGGGGTTGCGGATTTCTCCGCCGAATATGGCCGCGATTTTACGAACCTCAACGCAACCACCAAGGCGGGAGGCAACACTTTCCACGGCGAGGTCTACGATTTCTTCGAAAACGATGCCTTGAATGCGCTGGTTCCGTTCAACCGGGCGCAGGGATTACTTACCAAGAGCGCATATCGTTTTAACCAGTTCGGCGGCGGCCTGGGAGGCCCCGTCTACATCCCAAAACTTCTCAATCTGAAAAACCGCGCTTTTTTCTTCGTCAACTACGAGCGCAATCCGCATTCGCTGACGGGACCAAACAACCTTGCCATCGTTCCCAGCGACAACAGCGAGCGGGAGACTTTGGAGAAGACTGCACCGGCCCGGCCAATGCGGGCACCTTCGATCCGGTGAGCGGAATTTGTTCCAACGCGGCGGGGCAGCTTTACAACCCATACACCCGCAATGCGATCCCCTTCAATAACCTGGTCACGGCTGGGCTCTTCAATCCGGCGACGGCAGAGCGCGCAGATAAGTGCCCTCGCGAACCTCTTTCCTCATGCCAACGTGACGCCGACCTTGGCCAATTCCTGCTCCAATTACCAGTATTCTTCGAGGCAGGCAGTCACCCCCTATCACTGGGATAGCCGCTTCGATTACCGCATCTCCTCGAAAGATAACGTGTTCGTCGCCTGGTCCCAATACAGCGCCACGCCCAACAATGCCGGCGGCCTCATCCCAAACCTGATGCAAGCCAACGCCGACGTAACCGATAAATCCCACGTCGTCACCATCGATGAAGCTCACGTGTTCAGTTCGAATTTGACCAACGAATTCATCTTTGCGATAGGAAGCGGTGCTCTCCAAACGTTGAGTCCCGCGGAAATCTCCTATGCCAATGGCACCTCCAACCCCTTCAACTCGATCTTCCAGAATACCGGCGACGCCTCCGGCGGCAATACCGGGCATCCTTGGCTTGAATATCTATCAACTACGGCCCGCTCTTTAACCAGCCCAGCGCGGGTTTCGACGAATACTTTCTCGCATCCAATAACTCGCGGCAATTCTCCGACAACCTGACCTGGATTCGTGGGCGTCACAGCATGACTTTCGGATTTACCTACCTGCGTAAAGGGGAAGAGGATTTCGACAATGTCCGCTACGTAGCTTATGGCTGCGCGCCTGCTCCCGGCGCATACTGCGGCAACGGTCCGCAGCTGTTCACGGCGAACCAGGGAGTCGGGACGGCGACGCTTTCGCCGAAGTGTTACTGGGCTTGCCTTCCGTGATTCATCAGCGCTTCAGCTACAGCTCGGGAGGTCCGTTCGCCCCGGAACCGAATGTCGTCATCCCTTACTACGCGGGTCTACTTCAACGACAAGTTGAAGGTCACTCAGCGGCTGACGGTCTCCTACGGACTCCGCTACGAACTGCCCATTCCTATCTTCGCCACAAACAATGTTTGCTGTGCGCTCTACGAGCCGGCCACGGATACTCTCGCCATACCCGGAATTGACCCCGGCATTCCGCAGCACTACGCTTCGGCTCCCAAGCACGACTTCGCTCCCAGACTCAGCGTGGCGATGCAGCTTCGCCCCAAACTTGTGATCCGCGCGGGATACGGGCTTTACTTCAACTCCGGCGCGAGCCAGATATCGAATGCCCTGGACGGAGCCCTTTACGGCGGCTTGCCCGGCGGCTTCGACGGTCTATGAAATCGACAACTCCACTCCGCAGGCCGCCAGCCTGGCCCAACTCTTTCCCGCGTCGCCGCAAGTGGCTCTGGGAACCTTCCCCTCCTCTACCGGCACGGGGCAGGGCTATTACGGAGACGGACGCCGAGCAGACGGTCTTCTACGCCGACCAGCAACAATCGTTTCGCACGCCTTACATTCACCGCTACCTGCTGGATGTCCAGCAGGAGGTCGCCCACAATTCTGTGATCACCGTCTCTTACCTCGGGGCGGAAGGCAGGAACGGCTGGTACTTTGATGACATTAACGCTGCGCCCTATCAGACGGGATGGGCTTCCATTGACGCCTATAACGCCGCCCGCCCATATAACTCCGGCAGGTTTGGCGACATTTACCTGCAGAGGGCCGGCCTGAACAGCAACTACAACGCCGGCATTGTGAAATTCCAGCGCCAAATGACCAACGGGCTGCAGATTCTGACCCACTACACCTATTCCAAGACCCTCGGGGATCGAGGCATCAACGGACAGGGCACGCAAGACACGGGCTATAACTATCCGCAAAATATCATCCGAACCTACGGCGAAGAAACCTACTCCCACCGGCATCGCCTCCTGTTCCAGACCACCTACGAACCGAAGTATGCGCAGCGTCTGCCGCGCTACGCGCGGCCTGCTCTCGGCGACTGGCACATCTCGGCAATCGCGACCTGGGAATCGGGTGATGCTCTGACGGTCTATAACGGAGCCGGTAACCAGGCGAACGATTATGCACCCTATAACGGACTCGGAAACCTTGACATGGTGCATAACCCTAATTTCCCCCACTCCAAGCGCACTTTTGCGGAGTATTTCGACACCAACGCGTTCGTCGTGCCGCCCAAACAACGTTCAAGGCACTGCCGCCCCGGGCGTCGTGCGGGGACCGGGGCAGAACAATTGGGATATCTCGTTCGGCAAGAATATTACTTTTCACGAAAGTCTTCATGCCGAGCTGCGCGCGGATATGTACAACGCCTTCAATCACACGCAGTGGAACGGCGTGAGCACCCAATTGAACGGCGTTCACGGGCCGTTCGGGCAAGTTACCGGCAGCCGCGAGGGGCGCATTATCCAGCTTGCGGCGAAAGTAGTGTTCTAAGGCCGACAGCACCCCACGGATCGCGGTGCAAATTCCCCCCCAGGTCGCTCGTCCCGCTCCTTTGCCCAGGTGGTTGATAACGGCAAAGGGACGGGACTAAACAAACGGGAGCGCCATGGTTCCACGCGAGGCCTGAAGTAGTCGAAATCGAATTGTTATGCAGAAGCCCATCGTCGTCGTCGGGAGCATCAATCTCGATTTAGTGGTGGGGGCCGATCGTATTCCGCAGGTTGGGGAGACGATCATCGGCAACAGCTTTAACGCTTTTTGCGGCGGAAAGGGCGCGAACCAGGCAGTCGCAGCGGCGAAGCTCGGTTACCCCGTTTCGATGGTAGGAAACGTGGGGAATGATGCTTTTGGCGCCCAATTGCGCCGGGGACTGGAAGACGCCGGCGTGGATACAACTTATGTGAATACGGTGGAAGGAGCATCTGGCGTCGCCTTGATCACCACCGGGCTGGGCGGCGAGAACAACATCGTGGTCGTGCCGGGCGCCAACGGCCAACTCACTCCGAGACTGCTGGAAAAAGCGGCGGCCATTCTGGAACACGCCGGATTTCTTCTGGCGCAGCTTGAGATTCCCTTAGAGACGGTTGAATACCTCGCCGAATTCGCCGAGCAGCACGGCATCCCGCTTATGCTCGACCCGGCGCCGGCGCGCGAGCTTTCTGAACGAGCTGCTTCGAAGAGTGTCCTGGATTACGCCAAACGAAACTGAAACCGAAGTACTGCTTAAAATCAAACTTGAAAATGGCGACCGGGGTTGTTATGCCGCCGCAGAGAGCCTCCTAGGTCGCGGCGTCAAGAACGTCCTGTTGAAACTGGGGCCGCGCGGTTGCCTCATCGCGCAGGGTAAGCTACCGAAAGAGCGTCTTCGCGTCCTTTGCCGTGGATGCTGTGGATACCACTGCGGCCGGGGACGCATTCAATGCAGGATTTGCGGTGGGGCTGATGCGCGGCTTCACGGTTGCACGCAGCGCTGTTTTTGCTTCTGCCGTGGCCGCGATTTCGGTCACCCGGCCATGGAGCGCAGCCCTCCATGCCGACCCTGGCCGAAGTGACGGCTTTTATGAACGAACGCCTGGGACCGGGAGCTTCCCTTTTTACAGCCGAGACTAACGTCTAGGACAATGCGCCGAAGACAATCAGGACTACCTGAATGAACCGTCGAAGATTTCTTGTCGCGTCAGCCGCCACCTCCGCGCTCTGCGCCGTGCCTGGTCGCGCCTACTCTGGGCTCTTCGAAGAATCCCCGCAGGCGGCAGTGTCGAAGGCAGAGTTGTCTGTCGACCGCATCGCGGAAAAACTCCGGCGCGATCCCCTGCGGCCGCAATTTCATTTGCTGGCAAAGGCAAACTGGATGAACGATCCCTGCGCGCCTCGCTTCTTTCGCGGCTATTACCACATGTTTTTCCAATACAACCCGGGGGCGGCTGTCTGGGGAGACATGCACTGGTCTCATGCGATTAGTCCCGATCTTATTCACTGGAAGCACATGCCGATGGCGTTGTCACCCACGCCGGGCTTCTATGACGCGGATGGTTGTTTCACGGGAAGCGTGTTTCCCGGTGGCGATGACGCGACCATTCTCTATACGGCCGTGTCGAAAGCGACGGCTGAGCAGGAGACGATTCGCGGTAAAGGATTGCGAGAGGTTCAGTGCCTCGCCACGTCGACAGATGACGATCTGCGCACCTGGAAAAAGCTGGACAAACCGGTGCTCGATAGCCCTCCCCCAGGGTTGAAGGTCACAGGATTTCGCGATCCCTGCCCGTGGAAAGATGGCGACATTTGGTATTTGGGCTTAGGTTCGGGCTTCGCTCACGTAGGCGGCGCGGTGCTGCTGTATCGTTCGACGGACGGACGCAATTGGACATATCTACATCCGCTCGCGCAAGGGAACAGTCCTGCCGATACCGGCGAAATGTGGGAGTGCCCGGACTTTTTTCCGCTGGGCGATAAGCACGTCCTGCTCTATTCCGCCAGGCACAAGGTTCATTGGGAGGTGGGAACTTTCGATAAGCATGAACTCGTATTCCGCGCCGAGACCCGAGGATTGCTTGACCACGGGTCGTACTACGCGGCGAAGAGCATGGTGGACGCGAAAGGCCGACGCATCTTGTGGGGATGGGTGGAGGAAGGCCGGTCCGCCGAGGATTGCATAGCCGCAGGATGGGCCGGAGCCATGGCGCTTCCACGCGTACTTACGCTGGGGACGGACAATGAGCTTCGGATGGAAGTTCCGCCAGAGTTTCAGTCGCTGCGTCACAATGTCCAGACTTTGCAGAAAGCGCACGACTCTGGAACGGTCGCAGCCGCTCTTGCCCAAATGCCAATTCAAAATCGTGCCGGCGTGACCGTCTGCACATTCAAAGCGGGAGAGAGAGCATTCGGGCTTGAACTGCGAGACAGCAGCCAGGCGGCGCCGCTGTTCGCAATAAGGTACGACGTTGCGGGTGGCAAACCTTCCGTCACCATAGGCGACCAGACACTGCCGCTCTCTCCGGATCGCGATGGGATTTCTACTCTGAATTTGTGGATGGATGGCTCGGTGATCGAGACTTTTGTCGACAACAAAACAGCGATGACCGCACGCTGCTACGCGCCCTCTTCGGGCGATTTACATCTTGCGTGGACCGGGGAGACCGCCGCATTGAAGAGTCTCACGACCTCTGGCGTAACGCCCATCTCAAACGACCGCCTGACCAGCTGAGCGATCGTCGTCTCCAGGGCAGTCGCAGTTCGTCCCGTGATTCCTGGGATGGATGAATACCGCAGCACCGTCTAAGGCGAAGTTGACAGATCCCATCGTGTCCTTACGAGCCTAATACACGCGGAAGCCTTTGCTCCGGCGCGAGGAGCGATGATCTGTTCAAAATAACGTTTCGCCGTGAACGTAGTTGTAGTTGATGCCAACATTTACCCGGGAGGCGCTCTGCGCCAGCGCGAGCCGGGAGCCATGGCAGTGAATCCGAGAACCGAGAGAAGCAAGGCGACAGTCTTGGGCGGCATTGATTTCGTTAGTATTGGTTTATCCATTGCATTTGTCCTTGTCCTCACCTTGCCGGCTGACTCTGGTTGGTTGAATGTGGCGTGCCGAGATCGGCGAGCGAGATCATTCTCACTCCAGGATCTCATTCGACCACCAGCATCATCGTCGTGGAGGCATGGAACGCTCCGCTGGTTCCTGTGATTGTAACTGTGTAAGTTTCGGGTGCCGGCGGAGTCTTCGTGCTTCCTCCTCCGCACCCGGGAAGTAGTAGTAAGGTCGTAAATCCAGCGAGCGCCAGAACCAGCACCAGCCCTTTCGGAATCCGTTTGCGTCCCAGCACAGCGCCGAACACGACCAACCCCAGGCTGAATGGCAGAGCCGGAAGTCCACCGTGGCCGGCAGGACCGCGGTTGCCGGGAATCTCACGAACACGAATGCCCGCCGTGGCGGCTGCGAGTTGTATGGTCATCACCGTTGCCGCTCCCGTGCTTCCCGGCGTAACCGTCGGCGGATTGAAGGTAGCGGTTGCGCCCGGCGGAAGCCCGGTTGCCGAGAGCGTGACTACGTCATCAAATGCTCCTCCGAGGGGCGGCACCGCAATGTTGACCGCCACCGACGCTCCCGCCGTTGCCGTTACCGGGGTCGTAGGAGCGGTAATCGTGTAGGCGGTTGTCACCATCTCGCTGACAGCGGACGAAGTGGAAGCGGCGAATCCCGCATTGCCCGGATATACCGCCGTAATGCTGTCGGCGCCGACCACCAAGGTGCTGGTGGTAAACGTTGCCACTCCTGCAGCGTTGAGTGTGCCGGTACCCAGCAAGGTAGTTCCGCTATAGAAACTGACAATGCCGGCTGGGGTTCCGGTTGGGGCTGGAGTCACGGTCGCCGTAAGCGTTGCGGGCTGTTGATCGGCCAGAGGATTGGGCAAGGCGGTGAGCGTGGTGATGGTGGTGACGATTGCTGCCGTTACCGTCTCGCTGATGGCGAACGAAGTCGAAGCGCCGAATCCGGTATTGCCCGAGTAGACGGCGGTGATGCTGTCCACTCCGGAGGGCAGGCTAGCGGTGGAGAATGTGGCCACCCCCGACAAGTTAACGTTGCCGGTGCCTAGAAGATTCGATTTGTTATAGAAGCTGACGGTTCCGAGTGAAGAACCGGTGGGCGCGGGCGTTACCGCAGAGGTGAGTGTGACCGTTTGTCCGGCGGTTGCCGGGTTCGGCGTGGCGACCAGGGTGGTGGTGGTGGACGTGGTGACGCCCAGAGGATTAATGGTCACAGTCTGTGCGCCTGAGGTTGAACCGGCAGACCCAGTATTGCCCGAATAGACGGCGGTAACGATCAACGCTCCCGTCGGCAGGCTGCTGCTGGTGAAGATTGCGAGGCCAGAAGCGTCGAGGTTGATGGTGCCGAGTAACGTCGCACCGTTGAAGAAGCTCACCGTGCCAAGCGCTGAGCCGGTGGGCGCGGGTGCTACGGCTGCCGTGAGGGTGACCACCTGTCCGACAAAAGCCGGGTTGGGCTCGGCCGTGAAGGTGGTGGCGGTAACGGTTTGGGCAACCGCCGTCAACGACACGGTGGGGGAGACGCTCGGCGCCCGGTAGTCGTCGCCAGAATAGCTTGCCAGAACGCTATCGGTGCCGGTTCCGAAGATCTCTACGCCGGTGATGATGGCGGTCTCCGTCTTTGCTCCCAGCAGGACGGTCGCCGTGTTCGATCCCTGGTCCGCGGTCGCGAAGTCCAGCAGGCCGTCGCCGTTGAAGTCCGCCAGAGCCACCGAGGTGGGGTTGTTGCCCACCGAGTAGTCCGTCTTCGCCGCGAAGGTGCCGTCGCCGTTGCCGAGCAGCACGCTCACCAGACCGTCGGCGTTGGTATCGGGAACCACCAGATCCAGCACACCATCGCCGTTCATGTCGCCGAGCGAGAGTCCGAACGGACCCTGGCCCACGCCGTAAGGCACCGCCGTTTGAAAGGTCAGGTCGCCGTTGCCGAGCAGGACGTAGGCGCTTGTGCCGCCAGCATCGGGGACGACCAGATCCATGGTTCCATTCTTTCTCAAGTCCCCGGCGGCCAGCCAGCCGGGAGTATTCGTCGGAATGTTAATAAGGGGGTTCGGCTGGGTGAAGGTTCCGTCGCCAATGCCTTGAAGAATGGCGACGATGTTGCCCGGGGTACTGCCGCTTACCGCCAGGTCGGGTATGCCGTCCTGGTTGAAGTCGGCCACCGCGATGCCGTTCGGGCTGGGCACGGAATAAGTCACCTGCGTCTGGAACGTTCCATCGCCCACACCCAGCAGGATGCTCACCGTGCCGTCGCTCTGGTTGGTGACCGCAAGGTCGGGCACGCCATCGCGATTGAAGTCCCCGGCCGCAACAAATATCGGATTGTTTCCGACAGGAGCAGTGGCTTCGGTCTGGAACGTGCCATTGCTATTGCCCAGCAGAATGCCCACGGTGGCGTCCCCGGTGTTGGTCACAATCAGATCGGGATTGCCGTCCCCGTTCAGGTCACTCACCGCAATCATTACCGGGAACCCTCCAACGCTATAGCCAACCCCCGCTTTAAACGTGCCATCCCCGTTTCCGAGGAATACGTTGACCATGCCGCTCGATAAGTGGCTCACGACCGCCAGATCGGGAATCCCGTCGTGGTTGAAGTCTCCACTCACCACATAGTTTGCGTTTTGCACCGGCAACGGTGCCGTGCCCGGGACAAATACGCTGGCCAGGGTCGCCGGATCGAGCGCAGCCGAACCCAGCGAGGCGCTGCCGTTGCTGGTATTGAGAAACGACACGGTTCCGCCGGGCTGCGGCGTTCCAAAGGTGGTAACCGTGCCGGTCAGCGTGTAGTCGCTGGGGGTGCCGGTCGCGGCGATGGCTGCGGAAGAGAAATAATCCTCACTTGGATTCACGGTAAACGGCCGCGGCACGGATCTCGCGGCCAGAGCCGGATTGGTGGCTTGAAATTCCGCGGTGATGCTGTAGGTGCCCACTCCCAGCGTCAGCGTGATCGCAGCGGTTCCCGCCGAGGTCAATTGGGCGCTGCCAAAAACCGCCGCGCCGTCGCACTGGGGGAACGAGGCGTCGCAGAACAGCACGGTGCCGGAGGTGACTGGACTGTCCGCGGTGACAATCGCAGTGAACGTTGCCGCCGTCCCGGCGTCGACGACTTTGCTCGGCGCGATGTTCATCGTAACTGTGGTAGAGGCTGGAGCCGTAATCTGGATGGTGGTAATACCGCTGCTGGCGCCGAACATATTTGGCATGCCCGAATAGCTGGCCGTGATGGTGTGCAGGCCTCCGCCGCTCAGGATTGCTCCGGAGAGAGTTGCGGTGCCGGTCCCGTCCAGCGTGACGGCGTTGCCGCCGTTGAGCGGGGTGACGGTTGCTCCCAATGTGTCCGTGAAGGTCACTGCGCCCGTCGGGATGCCGCCCGGATCTCCATTGGTCGTATCGGTTACCAGGGCTGTGATGGTAATCGGCTGCCCGCCGTATGCGCTGGTCGGGATCGTGGCTACCGTGACCGCCGTCGTGTCCGCCGCCAGGCCGATCCCACTGACCGCGATGGTTTGCGTGACATTGGTCTCGTTGAGACTGTTGTCGGTCACCAGAATGTTGGCGCTGAGAGCCCCCACCGATTGCGGATTGAAAGCGGGGTTCACGTCGCAGATTTCGCCGGGGCCCAGCGCGATGTCCGCTCCGCACAGAAACCCGGAGTCGAATTCCTGGTTGTCTTCGGGGAAGTTCGCGGTGTAGGTTGGGTTGGCGGCGAGAGTGAGGGGCAGGTTGCCGAGATTGGTAAGGGTGAATGCCCCGTAGGGGTTGTAGCCGAACTGGCCGACGAAGGTATTTGGAAATGACACAGTGGCGCTGGCAGCCGTCACTTCCACGATCTGGTTATTGTCGTTGTCGAGGATGAAGAGATTGCCATTGCCATCGACTGCTACTCCTTCAGGGAAATTGAGGGCGGCAGCATTCGGAGGAAGTATGTACTCCGCCGTCGTTTGTCCTCCCGCCGTCACTTCCAAGATGGTCGGCAGGCTGAACCCGTTGTCGGTAATGTAGAGGTTGCCCATCCCGTCCACACTCACCGCTACAGGAAGGTCAATAGAATCGCCAGCCGACTGGCCCAGAAGACCGGGAAGAGTGACGATCGACCCCGCTCCTGCCGCCGTTACCTTGATTACCTGGTCGAGCTGCGCGTCGTCGATATAGACAGTTCCGGCCGCGTCCACGGCAACCCACTCGGCGAAGCCGAGCTCAACATTAGTTCCCGTGTTTACCGGCGACTGCGCTCCGCCGGGCGTTACCTTTACGACCTCGTTATTCGCCATATCGACGACATAAAGATTCCCCGCCAAGTCGATGGCCATAGGCCCGGGCTGACCGTCGTTGCTAAGGGTCGCAAATGTCGTGGCAACCCCTGCCGGGGTAACCTCTACCACGTCCCCATTCTGATAATCCGCGATGTACAGATTGCCGGCGGCATCCAGAGCCACGCCGTCTGGCTTGCCTAAGACGATAGGACTGGTGCTGACAACGGTCGCTGGGCCTCCGCCGACCGGCACTTTCACCACGTTGCCGGTGCTGCCGCTGCCGAAATTCGCCACGTACATATCGCCCGCGCCATCCAGCGCGATTTGAGTGGGTGAGTTCAGGGGCACGATTCCCGTGCTGACTACGCTGGCATTGCCTGGAGTGAGCGCGGCCAGAGGCGCATCGCCGGTTCCGTAGATGGGAACGGTAAGAATCGGGACGTTGGGGCTGGCGTTGTTGAACAACACCACCGTGCCCATCCGCAGTCCGGGGGCAGTGGGCGAAAATTGTACGTTCACGTTGCAGGGCCCGGCGGTTGACAGGACGTGGCATGTGGTCAAGTTCGACACTACGGTGAAGTCGAGGCTGGCCGTGCCCATGGTGAGCACCTTCACGCTGCCGAGCGTGGTGGCGCCTCCCACCGTGAAAGGCAAGATCAAGGTCGCGGGGGATGACGATCCCACCGGCACGTGGCCGAAGGCGACCGGCGATTCCAGCAACTCCACTAGATTGGCTAAGACCGAGTTGGCGATGTAGACGCTCCCTCCCCAGGTGTCGACGGCTACGCCGGCCGGGTGGCTCAGGGTTTGAGTGGTGGCCAGGACCGAGCAGGTGCCGAGGTTAGTGACCTTCACGATGCGGCTGTTGCCCGTGTCCGCAATGTAAACGCTTCCCGATCCGTCGACCGCCACGCCCAGGGGTCCGCTCAGAGCGGTGCCGCAACTGATGTTGAGGGGCGCTCCCACCTGGCCCGGCGTCACGGTCACAATGCGGTTGTTTCCCGGGTCTGCGATATAGAGGTGGTCGGTGCTATCGATAGCCAGGCCTTGCGGCGCACTCAGGGAAGTACCCAGGCTGAAGGTATACAGCACCGCCCCGCTGCCGCTGGCCGGCACTTCCACGATGTCATTGGCATGGGCATCGGCGATGAAGAGATCGCCGGCTATGTCCACCGCCAATCCATCCGGATTCCCGGTGCTCGCGTCCAGCAGGGCGCCGGTGTCGACCACCGACTCGACACCGGCCGCAAGTTCGACCACGCGGTGGTTTCCGGAGTCCGCGACATAGATGTTCCCCGATGCATCCACCGCCAATGCGGCGGGACTGCTGAGACCACCCAGGGTGGAGAAGGTTTGTGTCGTTACCACACCGGAGGCGCTAACCGCCACCAGATAGTCGTTGCCCAAGTCAATGACGTACACATTTCCCTGGCTGTCCACAACGATGTCCTCGGGAATATTCAGATTGACCGAGCCATGGGGGATTAGCTTCGATATACCGTTAAACGAGGTCGGGGCAGTTCCCCAGACCGACCCGGAAGCTAAGAGGACCACCAGTCCGGGTGCGAGGCGCAGCATCCGTTTAGTTTGCCGCCGGCCCCGCCGCAAGCCCATTCCGGCTACGGTCACAATCAGGATTAGAGCCAGCAAAAGAACGGAGACAATGCCATTCGCAGCCCGCAGGGCCACGACTCGCTTAGAAAAAGCGCTCACGCCGGCGATGACAAGCAGACTCGCAATGACGGTTGTAGCTTGGGACATGGTTGTCTTGAACATGGTTGTCTCGACCTCGAATCCGATTGGAAGATTTTTTTTGGCTGGCTGAGAGCGTTCTTAGGAACGCGCGCTCACTCGGGATGTGATTAAGCAGCTGGATTTCCAGACGGGAGGTCGGTCTGAAATTTGACTGAGGCTGTGCCTTTACCAAAGGTCGTATCGATTCGGCGGAAGCGAAGCGAACCGAACTCTGTCGCTGCCCCTGGCACCGTGACTACCAACACCATCAACCTCGCTGAAAGTGGACTGCTGAACGTCCCCCGTACGTTCACCGGCGTGAACTCGGTCTTCAACAGCCCTGTTACAACACCCGTAAGCGACTGCCCAACAGACTAGTTCGGCGGCAGCCATTGAGATCGCTCAAAACCACTGGCAGTCCGCTCCGTGACCCCTGTGCCCCGCTCTGGTTCAGGGGTCATCCTTTGGCCCAGCGTTAGGCGCACACATCCCAAACTGTTTGACCGCTCCGCTCATCCTCGGCGACAATCCTGGTTCGATCCAGTAAAATTCGCTCCAGTAGAGTTCGATCCAGTAAATCTGTGGATGACTAGGTGCCATCATGACTCATGACGCGGCCGTTGTGAAAGCCCGGGAGATCGCCAGTCGCGTGCTGGCGCCATCCGCAGGGCAAAATGACAAGGCGGGACGATTCTCTACCGAGGCTGTCGTGTCGCTTGGTGAGTGCGGACTGCTGGGGCTGATGCTACCGACGGATGCTGGCGGTCTAGGTTTAGGTCCTCGCACGTTTGCGGCTGTGATCGCAACGCTCGCCGAGGCAGATGCTTCGGTCGCCATGGTCTATCTCATGCACATCCTCGGCACCGCGACCATGTCGGCGGCGCGCCCCGGCGCGGCTCAGGCACTCGCACCAATACTGAAGGAGATCGGTGCGGGCCGCCATTTATCAACTCTCGCTTTCAGCGAAGCCGGCTCGCGCAGTCATTTCTGGGCCCCCATATCCCGCGCACATCGGAATGGTGACGGCGTACGCATAACCGCCAAGAAGTCGTGGGTGACGAGCGCGGGTCATGCGCACAGTTATGTCGTTTCTGTCCTTGCCCCTGAGGGAAAGGGTCCCACCGATTCGACCCTGTATCTCCTTCCAGCGGATACTCGCGGTCTTTTAGTGGCGGGGCCCTGGGACGGATTGGGGCTGCGGGCCAACGCTTCTTCGCCCATTGCGCTGGACGATTGCGAGGTCCCGTCCAATCTTCAGCTCACTGACGACGGCGGGGGTTTTCCGGCCATGTTAAATGTGGTGCTTCCTCTGTTTAATCTGGGGACGGCATCCGTCGCTCTGGGATTGTGCCGAGCAGCCGTCGCCGGAACTGTGTCGCATCTGAAGAACGCAAAATTCGAGCATCTCGGCCAGAGCCTCGGAGAGAGCCTGCCTACATTACGGGCGCAGCTTGCGACGATGCAGATTGATACCGACGGACTGTCGGCACGCATCGACGATCTGATCGACCATCTTGAGAAGCCCCGCGAGACAACCATGCTGCGCGTGCTGGAGACCAAAGCCGCAGCAGGCGATGTCGCAATCAGCGTTACGTCGGCAGCCATGCGCGTTTGCGGCGGTGCGGCGTTCTCAAAGCATTTGAACATCGAACGCCTGTTCCGCGATGCGCATGCGGGTGCGGTCATGGCGCCAACAGGCGACGTTCTGCGCGAGTTCATCGGGAAGTCGCTGTTGGGAATACCGCTCTTCTGAGACCAAGAACCCGCAGCGGAAAGCGTTCGCGACTCCGCTGACAAGAATCAAAGAACTGTGGGGAGCCATGGGTACACCAAATATGAGCAAAACAATCTGGCTGGGAGCTGTCGCCTACACTCCGAAAGTTGTGACCATCTGGGAGGGGATGCGGAGCTACTTCCACGACGAAGCGCATTTGCCCGTTGAGATTGTGCTATTTCAGAGCTACGAGGCCCAGGTCGCTGCACTCCTGGCCCAACCAGGCGATGGCGTGCCGCGTATCGATATTGCATGGAATACAAATCTTGCTTACCTGCAAGCGGATGAGTGGAGCGGCCAGGCCTGCCGCGCGGTCGCCATGCGCGACACTGATCTCGGCTGGATGACAAAGATCGTCGCGGTGAGCGGAGGTCCCATTTCCACTCTCGCCGATCTTAAGAATCGAACGCTCGCGCTGGGCAGCCGCGACAGCGGACACGCCGCAATTCTGCCCGTTCACTTTCTGGAACAGCAAGGCATGCGCGAGGGGAGGGACTACCGCGCGCTGCGCTTCAACAGCGACTTAGGCAAACATGGCGACACCGGGACCAGCGAAGTGGAAGTGGTGCGGGCCGTCCTCGATGGGCGAGCCGACGCCGGCGCAATCGGCAGCCCCTTCTGGAACACGGTTCGCAACGAGCATCTGGTGCCTGAAGGCGGCCTGCGTGAGGTATGGTCCTCTCCGGCCTACAACCATTGCATGTTCACGGCACGGCCCGATTTTGACCCAGAGCAGGAGCGCCGCTTCGTCGAAGCACTGTCAGCGATGAGCTACGACAACCCGGTTCATCGTCCGATACTTGAGGCCGAAGGACTTAAGCGTTGGCTACCGCCTCACGTCGATGGCTATGCGGCATTGCGGCAGGCCGCCGCCCAACAGGGATTCTTCGAGGAACTCGCCAAGTCGGCGTAGAAATCCAGGGGGAGAGAAGTCCAGGTATGACGAATATCAGCACAGTTCCGAGTATCGATGAATACTTGCGCGAACGCTTGATGCCGGTGGAGGGTGCCATTCCGCACATTCCTGGTATCGAGATGTTCGGAAACTCGATTCCTGCTGGCACGGTCGGTGGTGACCTGTTTGAATACATCAATTTTCAGCAGCGCTATGACATCGACGCACGCATTCAACAGGCTCAGCGTCTATCAAAGGAATTTCTCGAACCGCTGCCTCCGGGAGCGGCTATCCGCAATTCGGTTGACGATCACGTGCAATGGATGAGGGGAACTCCGGGCTATACGCTGAAGATGGAAGCGGACTACCGATTCGCGCGGAGTTCTGAGCAGGTACGCGTCGCAGAAGATTTGCGCGACCTTTATTCGACAGCCGGAGTTCTGGTAGTCGACGCGCAAGGGCACGGAGCAATCTCAGCGAAGATTGCATCCACGGTTCATGACACATTCCATGCTTTAATGCTCACCGAGCTGGACCGATACGGCAAGACAACGCCGATGCTGCTCGAAAATATCAACCTGCGGCTGGCGCAATCGGTGACAGCCCGGAACGCGCTGGGGATAACCGAAAAAGAGGGTGCGCGCGAAATCGCGACCATGCTGTATGGCGAAGTAGACCCTCTTGGCCATTTTCGTTTCGCAAATTTTGGGCATCCTCACCCGCTGGTATTCTCGGCGGAATATCGCAGGTTCATGAAGATAGACGATGACCACATGGCGCAATTCCTCGCGCTTGGGTTACAACTACCGGCACACCACCCCGATCTTAAGAAATATTATTCCCTGAATGTACGGCAAACAGAATTCAATGCTGCCGATCTCTCCGAGATCACGCTCATGAGTCCGGGAGATATTCTTGTCCTCTATACCGATGGAGTTTACGACGGCAGTGACCAACAAGGGCGCGAGCAGCTTGAGGCGGTGATGCGCGAACATTACCGGCAACCCGCCAGGGAAATCTGCAACGCGTTACTGGATTATGCGACGCAACAGGATGACCTTCTCCGCAAGAATGGCGATGAGGTCTTGATCGACGACAAAACCGTGTTTATCGTCAAACGAACCTGAAAGCTTTCTCGCTGTCAGCCGACTCTCACGCACAGTTAAAGATTCTGGCCAGCTTATTGGAATGTTCGCCTTCGCGGTCGAAGGCGCGGCTGACGGCCGCGAAGGACTCGGAGAGAGGAAAAATATCGCGTGTGACCAACAGATCGTCATCCTGCGCACCGACTGGATGCCAGTACACGCCATCCGCTGTAATGGTGACTTCGGGCACTAAATCGACTCGACTGACTGCGACACCATCGTTGGCAGAGCCACGCAACGCAATCCGGCGGACGATTCGGTCCTCTGCCGCAATCTTCTCCTCATCGAGGAATTGACGGAACGCCTCAGCCTCGGAATCGGTTGAAACCGTAGCCGCAAGCCGCACTCGAAAGCCATGCTCACGAGCGCGCTGAATCCCTTCGCGAGTGCGCGCCCACGTGCCCGGCCCACGATGGAGGTCGTGCAGTTCTGGCGTAGCGCTGTCCAGGCTGATTTGCAGGACGATCCGATCACGGGGCAATGCTCGCAAGTTTTCTGCGCGCCGCCCCGTGAAGAGCATTCCGTTGGTCAGCACCGTGGTCGGGGCGGCCGCAGCGCAAGAAATCAGAATCTCGCCGATGTCTTCCAGCAAGAACGGCTCGCCTCCGGTCACGAAGATTTCTTTGACGCCAAGCTCTGCTGCTTCACGAGCGATCCGCTGCACGCGTGCCAGCCCGAGTTCTCGTCGTGGCACGGTCGGCGAGGAGCGCACGCAGCAGTAGTCGCAATGCAGGTTGCAGTCGAAATTTGTGTAAAGCCACAGCCGCGAGCCCACGGGCCGATCATCTTCCGCCGGCACCCCGGCAGGCACCGGAACCGCCCCGCAACGAAAGACCCAGCGTATGCGGCCCTGTTCGACCGTCGCCTCCAGCAGGGAATTCCCTGTGAACCGGCACCACGTTTCCAACTCCCGTCCAATGCGCTCGTCGTCACCGACCACCGCCACCAGATCGCCCAGGTGGCATCGGCGCAGCGCAGCAATCAACTCCGGCAGCAGACCAGACTCAAAGGTCTTGAGCCCGATATCCAGTTCGACGTCAGCCCTCATCGGAATGCTTGCATTCTACAGTTCCGAAAGCATCGGAAACACGCTTCGCATTGCGCGACTTATTGCGCTGGTATCCACTTGTCCGAGCCCGTCAGTTTGACTGAAACGTCAGAAATAAAAATGTGCAGGGGCTTGCCATCGGCGAAGCCGCGATGCTCGGTTGAGAACAGAATTGGACCCGCCTTTTTGTATCCTGCCCAGGTTGCGAGGACGCGGCTCGGCGGCTTGGCCCCGCCGCGATGGTAGACAAAGTACACCACGCGGTTGTCTTTGCCGACGTAGAGATCCCAGGTGTCGCCGGGCGTGTAACCGCCATCCGCGGGATACTTCACCGGGACCAATTCGGCCATGCCGGGGCCCACTGGCAGATTAAACTTGCCCTGATCGATCGCGCTGGCACTCTTGTCCCAGTAAGCGTGGAAGGGGAACAGGGTCCAATAGTTATCGTTGATGAAACTCGGGTCGACTTCATTCTTCACGGCGTCGGTTTGGGTGGGGTCGGTGCGCACGTAGGAAACCTTGGTCGGCTTACCGTCTTTGTCCATGCCTTCAAAGGTAACCTTGTTGGTCTTGGGCTCCCACTCCCACTTGTGAGCAGCTTTGAAGAGTCCGGTAATTTCTCCGTTCCAAGTGTAGCGGATGGCCTCAACCTGGTCCCAGGAATCTACTCCAAAGGTTTTGGCGACCTGATCGAGAATTGGCGCACGCTGCTGCGCCCAGGAGTTCGGAGCAAGGACCAGGACTGCGCACATCAGAAGACTCATCACGGTGAAACCACGGGCATTTAGCATAGAGTTCGCTCCTCGGTGAATTGAACCGACGTTGTGTAGGATGACGGAGTAAGGCTCCCGGATACAGTAATGCTGTTCCGCGCACTGCGCTTCACGCTACCGATTCCGTTGAGCATTGGGAGCGGGCGACTGTGCAATCCGGCGCACACCAATAATTGCGGCAGCGATTGCCACGCATCCGTATTCCAGCAGCATGACCCAACCGGGAAGCGCCCCCCATGGACGCCCAAGTGTGCGCAAATGCCATTGGATGTACACCGGGATAATGCTCACAGTCCAGACGGCGATCAGCAGCGTCGAGGCCGACGTCAGAAATGGCAGCAGCCAGAGAAGATACCATGGGAATACGGCGGGAGCGAACAAAAGAGATGCTGCCATGGGCCAAGCAAACACGGACCAGGCAAATAGGTCCGGAGACGACTCAGGCGCTGCGCGTCTTATCCAGGCTGCAGTCGCTAATCCGACGAGCACGGCCAACCCAGCTAGCAACTGCGCAGGCGCCACTCGAGCGAGTGCGGCAAACACAGGACCATTGAAGCGAAAATTCTGCACATACGTCCCAAGCGAGCCGGTCGGAATGCGGCTGTGTTGAAGAAATGGTACGTACAGGAGCCCGACCACGACTGCCGCCAGCGCAGCGTCGCGAACGCGAACCCGCTTCCAGTAGAGGGGCAAGAGTACAATCGGCAGGAATTTCACTGCTATAGCCAGCCCAAGTGCGACGGCCGCAGCTGCCCGCCATCGGCGCAGTAGCGCAGCTGCGGACACCATCAAAAATAGCGCGCCAACAATGTCAATGTGACCGCTTCCCGCCACCTCAATGGCCAACAATGGGTTCCAGGCGAACGCCAGAACCAGGTGCGCTCCCTGACGGCTACGACGCAACATATCGAGCAGCACAAATACGATCAACAAATCGCAAGCTACAAATGCTACTTTGATCGCAAATGTTGATTCGTGAATGGCAGTTACGGCGCGGAAGAATAACTGCGCTCCCGCTGGATACGGGCTCGGGAGATCGGGGTTGTTCAGGTTTCGGGTTTCCTCGGTGTGCAGCCCTTGAACGGCAGGGTCGCTGGGGACGACAACATAAGGGTTGTAGCCGAGCCTCTGCAGGCGGCCATCCCAAACATATCGATGGATATCATCATCGGCTCCCACGGGCAGTCGAAGAAATTCAATGTGCCATACCGCAGCCAGCACGAGTCCAATGACCACAACACGTCGGGAAACGCCTCGTTCAAAATTTGGCGCAGCGAAAAACTCACGGATCGCTAAGAGGTACGCAATTCCCGCAACCGCCAAAGAGGCCATGAAGTATGGTCCACCTCTATCGCCGAAGTTGCGTGAGCAGATTGTTAGCGCCACGCACAATGTGGCGCCGAGTATGTACACTTTCCACTCGTGGGTGACCCTCACGCTTCTCCTGTACCCGTTCGAGAGTCCGTCCGAGCGCTTACCCGAGATTGTGCCGCCGCAAGCTCCCATTCCTTAAGCCACCGCGCCGTGCGCGGCGCCCTTCCCGGGGCCAAACGCAACTCCGCTGCCAGGCGAGTCAGGTCGTCGGCCACATCAATATCGTAGAAAGGATCTGCGAAACCTACGGATAGCTCAAGAGTTCGTGCGCGCGATAGGAGTCTCTCCAGAGCACTGCTGGTGCCCATTCCGTCGCCTCCGAAAAGCGCAGGATGAGCAGCCTTTGCCCCTACAAGGTAGTAGCCTCCATCGTGTGTTGGTCCAACGACAACGTCATGTGCGGCCAGCGTTTCGAACGCGTCTTCGAGAACAGCACGTGGCAGATGAGGGCTATCGCTGTTGAAGGCAATCGTGCGTCGTTTATGAGGTTCTGCGAAGTGCGCAAACACCGAAGTGAGGCCTGCCGCAAGACCCTCTCCTTTCTGGGCAACTACGCTCATTTCACCGCCCGCGAGTTGCGCCAGTTCGTTTACATCGGTGTTCGGGCACATGATGGCAACTTCGACGGCGCTCAATGACCGCGCCAGCGCAAGCGTATCGTTGAGAAGGCAGCAATAGAAAGCGGTGACGGCAGTGGGAGAAAGGCTGGGAGCCAGTCGGGTCTTGACCGCGCCGGGCCTTGGTGCTTTGGCCATGATTACCAGCATCCGGTCACTGCCCGACGAACGCACCATGGTCTCGAGTGCGGATTTCATAAAATAATTTTGACGCGCACCTAAGTTGGCCGTGGTGTCCCGGCTCTTCGATGCCGGAAATAATAGCGCACTATCCGGCTGAGAATGAACCAACCGGCGCCGACCGTGCCCTTCAGCGTGCCGCTGATCTTCGATTTTCCGATTCGCGGATAGTAGCTCACCGGGACTTCAACCACGCGGAATCCAGCCAGGGCGCCTTTGAGGATCATCTCAACCGCCCAGCCATAGGTGGCCTCTTCGAGCGCGAGCGAGCGCAACACATCTGCGCGGCCAGCGCGAAATGGACCGAGATCAGTGATCTTCAGGCCATACAAGCGTCTGATCAGGCCGGCGGCGAGACGATTCCCAAATACCTGATGCCAAGGCAACGCCCCAGCAGAACGCCGATCGAGCCGGGAACCGAGCGTAATGTCAGCACGCCCCTCAGTGATTGGCGCCAAGAGAATCGGAAGCTCGGAGGGCCGATCGCTGTAGTCGCCATCCAGGAACACGACCACGTCAGGGGAATTTGCCGCGGCCAGACCCGTGAGGCATGCTCGCCCATAGCCGCGACGCGGTTCGCGAATGACGCGGGCCCCCATTCTTGCGGCGATCTCGGGCGTCCCGTCATTCGAGTTGCTGTCGACAACGATTACTTCTGTCGTGAGATCGGCCGGGAGATCCGCAAGAACGCGCTCAATCGCGCCTGCTTCATTGTGGGTAGGAATGATGACGGACACTCGCACGTCATCGTGATTCTGTTGGACCTTGTTCAAGTGAATCTGGCCCAATTACCACCACGGAGAAGATGGCCACCGTTGCGACAGCCAGGCGTCAACGCCCCATCTTCGGCCGGCGCTTCCGATAGCGAGCCCGAGTGATGCGAGCACGGGAACCAGCAGTTCCCAGACCCACGCGGTGCCCCACTCCGAAATCCAAAGGCTGCCGAGATACAGAAAAGCCACGGTTGCGGCGGGCCGGGTAAGCAGACCAATGAGCAGCAGGATACCCAGAGAAATCTCGGTCAGGCCCTGCATGGGAGCCGCGATGGCGGCGTGGTTTGCCGCCAGGCCCATCACCGCCTTCCACGCGGCGGGCGAATGGCTTGCCTTGATGTAGTAATTGATGAGACCCGCGTAACCCGCCGGCGTGTAGAGACCCTTCCCGAGATTCTCGAAAAAGACCCATACGAACATTGCCCCAATAGTCACGCGTACAAGCGCCAGCCCGTTTGCGGCGGGAAGTTGCTTGGTCTCCCATGATGTCGGACTTGCGTTCGATGCCATCACGATCTCGTCACTCTGAATGATGCTCTTTCCGGCCAATTGCCTGTTTCGCAATAATGATCAAACATCCTAAGCCGTTCCTCGCGGTATTGCCAGTGGATGTGCAAAGAAGGTTCGGATTGCTTTCAGATGAACAGTACAGAGGCAATTCTTCACCGGACGATAAACGGGCTTGTGGGAAGCGCCAATCGCTTTCCAGGATGCCGATAAGAGTCGCCCTCGCTATGGCCGAATCTCCGGCTTCCGACCTTTGAAGCCGCTTTTTAAGGCGAACAGCATACGATGCTGTGACTGAAGGTGGTCACCCTTGGCGCACCGGCAATGGGTCGGAATTTCGCGCGCGATGACTGTTTGCTAGGGCGCTCAGTCAACTGGCAAAAAAATCTCTGCTAGCGTGTGCTTACAGAGCGAACAAGTTAGGTCCTTCAGAGATCCGTGCCTGTATTTTGTGGCGCATCCCACGCTGATTAGGGAATTTCCTTTCTCACTATTTCGATGTTGCGCGTTGACGATTGAAATTAGATGCCAACCTGCTTTCGCCATATATTCGCTCTGGGATGCCGCAGGGAGTGGCCGGAGCTAGCTTTCGTCTGAACGCGCGCGAAAACGAGCGAAAAGATGAAGCTCCCAACCCAGCAATGCGCCGAGCGCAGCGCTGACCGGGACCACAGCGGTATGCCAAACGAGGATGTGCGCGGCCTGGAAGTTCGGACAATGCAGTTCGGGCCTTAATGCACGCAGTTATCGAACGTCTGCCAAGCCTTCTGTGAGTGCGAGACAAGCTCCGGGGACGAATCGTTTCGTTCTGGTGATGAACACACCGGACTGCAGTGCTGCAATTCTTCCGTCATCGATTAGCCTACCTCGGTCGATATTTCCAATCCTTGACTCAGCGGAGCGACGACATTTCTACACAACGAGAATCATCTGCGAAAGAGCGAACTCACCGTCGAGGGCCACACCATCGGGGTGCACAGAAAACGTGGGCTTCTGGCATTTGGGCACTCGCTTCGCCTGGCGCATTCCAACTCCGAGGACAAGAACTCTTGGACCGCGAACAGGCACGCGTCGCTGGAAACCACTGCGCCTGTCGGAACGTCTTCGTCATGGATGATCTAACCGTATTTTGGGCGGTCGTGGTTCTCTTGACCCTCGCCCTCCTGACCAGTTGCAGCAGTTCGCATGCAGCACCTCCTGACGCTATCGAAACCATCGCCGCCAGTAGCGGAACACCGCAAAGCGCGCCGATTGGCGGAGCATTTATGCCGCTGACAGCAAAGGTGACGCAGAGCGGATTGCCACTGAGCGGAGTGCTGGTGACATTCACTGCTCCAGCAATCGGCGCGAGCGTCACGTTCACGGGCGAAGCCAACACCGTGACCTCGACCACGGACGCGAACGGCGATGCCACCGCAACCTTGATGGCGAATGGAACCACCGGCGGACCTTATGCCGTGACGGCTACCGCCCCAGGCGCGTCGGGAATGGCCACCTTCAATCTGACCAACACGACGGCGCCAATCATCATGGCGACAGGCGGAGCATCGCAAAACGCTACGGTCGGCATGGCATTCGCGGCGCCGCTGCAGGCAACGGTAACATTGAGCGGATCGCCGGCGGCCAACGTGCCAGTCACCTTCACGGCTCCGCCAGCCAGTTCGGGAGCGAGCGGCACCTTCGCCAGTAATACAGCCGCGGATACGGAGATGACCAACGCGAACGGCGTGGCTACGTCCGCCACGTTCACCGCGGATACGAGCACCGGCCCTTTCATCGTGATGGCGACGACTCCCGGAGCAACGTCACCGGCCAGCTACACTCTGAACAATGCTTCGGGACCGGCAGTGACAATCACTGCTGCGGCCGGAACGCCTCAAAACGCGACCATCGGAGTACCGTTCGCCACACCGCTGGGAATCACCGTTCTGGATAGCTACTCGAACCCGGTGAGCGGCGTGACCGTGACCTTCATGGCAAACCCCGTTTCCGGAGCGAGCGGCACGTTCGGCTCCAACGGAGCGACAGACATCGAGACGACTGACGCTTACGGCATGGCTACTTCACCGACCTTCACCGCAAACACGACGACGGGCCACTATACGGTGACGGCCTCGGCGGGAGCATTGCAGCCGGCCATCTTCAGCCTGACCAACATTCTTCCACCCTTGTCCGATGGCACCTACGTCTTCTCCCTCGCCGGAATAGACGTGCACGGCGACTACTTTGTCTCCGGAGTCTTCACTCTCGCCGGCGGGATGGTCACTGGCGGCGAGCAGGACTTCCTCGACGATCAACTACACTACGGAACCGACGACCAGATCAATCCCATTGGGAGCGAAGTCTCAACCACTCCGGACGGCAACCTCCTGATCACTCTGACCACCTGCACCGGCCCGGACTGCTCGACCCCGGACGCCAATTTGGGTGTGAACGGCGTCGAGACTTTCAATGGCTCGCTGCTGCCACTCAATTCGAAAAGGGCTTTCCTCACAGAGTTCGACGTTTCAGCAACATCTACCGGAGAATTGGACTTGCAAGACCCTACCGCCGCCGCCACCATCCCTTCCGCCGGATATGCCTTCAGCCTCACCGGCTACGACCAATACGCGGAGGGTGCCTATTCCATAACAATCGGAGGCGTCATCAATATCGACGGCCCGGCTGGCTCTGGGACCATCTCCGGAGCGAATAGCGTTTTCGATGCAAACGACGACTTCATCCTTTTTCAGGGTCAGACCTTTGCCGTCAGCACGGTTACCGGACCTGATAAAGTGGGTCGGGTCGTCTTTAGTCTGAACCCCACCGATTCCACGGACTTCCCGCCCATCACGCTGATTGGCTACATCGTCGATGCCAACCACATCCGGCTCGTAGAAACCGCCGATCAGTACCAAGGCACTCTGGGAGGCACGGCGTTCAGCCAGAGAGCGAATAACGGAACCTTCAGTTCCACTTCTGTCTCAGGTAGCAGCTACGTGGTCGGCTTGACCGGCTTCGACGTTACTTCCAGCGCTGCTTCAGGAGCCTCGCAAACCGCAGGCTTGATCACCTTCAACTCCAACGGCACGGTAGGCGGCGTCATCAACTACAACGACCTCAACGGGACAGGACCACAGGCCCCGTCCGCCATCACGGGAGGCACTTACACTGTGGCGTCCACCGGAGATGTAACGCTGACGGGTCTGACCAGCAGCAATTTCCCCAGTCCCGTTAACCTGCAACTCTATTTGGACGGGAGCGGCCATGCGCTAGAGCTCACCCTCGACACCACTGATGAGCTCTCCGGCGTCGGCTTCCAGCAAAACGCCGGATCATTCACCGCCAGTTCCTTCAATGGCGCTTATGCGCTGAATGTCACCGGCTTTGACCAGAGTGGGAATCAGGCTTTCAACGCTCCCGGACCGGTCACCGCTAACGGAAGCGCCGGAACCTTCTCCGGGACGGTCGACCTCAGCTGGGACTTCAACAACGGTACACTGGAGCGGGCGCCACGATTCGTGGAAGATGAGCCCGGCACCGGCACCTTCACCAGCACCAGCAACGGCATCCTTAGCGGCACCATCGCCGGTTTGGATCTCACCACCTGCAACGTGTTCAGCCAAAGCGGTACCGTCTGCACCGCCGACGCATTCAACTACTACCTGATCGATGAGGGTTCAGCCATCGCGATCGAAACCGACAGTAACCAGTTGACTCTCGGATTGTTCCAACAAGACTAGTTTTTTTTAAACTAGAACTGCCTAGGGGCAAGTCAGCGTTGCGGTCCCTAGAATGAAAATCGCAATCGGCACCGAACTCGGCTGAGGGAGGACGGGGAGGCGCGCGCCCTTCACTGGCAGAACCGCCCCAAGCACTGTCACTCTGTCCGCAGCGCGTTCATCGGCTCAATGCTGGCCGCGCGCCTGGCAGGAATAAATCCCGCAATCCCCGCAAACGCCGATAACACTACCGCCGCACCCGCCAGCGTCAACGGATCATAAGTCTTCACCCCGTAGAGTTGACTGGCCATAAAATGCCCGCCCAACAGCGCCACCGGAATCCCAATCGCTAGCCCAATCCCCACCTGCAACGACGCGCCTCGTAGCACCAGAGCCACCACGTCCCCGCGGTTCGCTCCCAGAGCCATGCGCAGCCCAATTTCGCTGGTCCGCCGCGCCACGGAATAAGCAGTAATGCCATAGAGCCCCACCGACGCCAGCACCAGCGCCAGCAATCCGAACAGCGTCGTCAGGCGGGTGATGAGCCGCTCCTGATTGAAGTTGCCCGCAACCTGATAATCCAGCGACTTGAAATCGAGAACGGTCAGATTGGGATTGATATTCGCCAGCGTGCGCCGCACCAGCGATTCCAGGCCCGCGGCATCGCCGGCAAAGAGAATAGTAATAGAGTTGGGGAATAGCGACCGACCTTCGCCAGTGATGGCGCTGCGATCTTTGAGTGTGGTATTCAGCTGACTCATGGGACGAAAGTACATGGGGCGCACGGGCTCACGCGGGTTGTTGTACTTGGCGTCGGCGACGACGCCGACGATTTCGTAGTTGGTCGAGGACCCGAGGCCGTTGGTTCCGAAGTGGCGTCCGATGGGATCTTCGTTGGGAAAGAACTTCTTGACGAAGGCTTTGTTCACCACGGCAACCAGCCGCGAAGTCGCGGTGTCCTGGTCGGTGAAACCGCGGCCGCGAACCACGGCTTGGCCGATGGTCTCAAAGAAGCGCGGACTCACGCGATCCCATGACGAGACATTGTGCTCCCCGGACCGGGTTCTGGCCGCCCTTCCACAGACACGCCCTCACCCCAGTTATTGCCTTCGAGCGTGCTGTAGAGGGCCAGGCCCACGCTCTTGACCCCGGGCAGTGCGGAGAATTCGCGCTCCACTCGGTCGTTCACTGCGGAGATCGTGGAGACCGTGTAACCTGCGCCCGCGGGATCGAAGTGGACGACGTAGCGGTTGGCAGTAGCGATTCCGAAGTCCTGACGCTGAAGGTTGCGCAGGCTCTGCGTGAGCAATCCTGCTCCTACCAGCAACACCAGCGAAAGCGCGGCCTGCAGCACGATGAGTGACCTCTGCGGCAGCGAAGCCCGGTCTCGCGTCGAGCGATTGATTCCATGCAAAGCTTCCGCCGGATCGGCGTGCGAGGTGATCCATGCGGGAACGATGCCGAATACAACGCCCGTCAGCAGCGACAAGGCAAATGCAAACCCAAGGACAACGAAAGACGGCGTGGCATGCACGGGCAGGAAGGGCGAGTCCGGAAACGCGAGCGCCAGAATCATCCGCGCTCCGGCGTAAGCTACCGCCAGGCCCACGATTCCGCCCGCGCAGCCCAGCAGCACGCTCTCCACCAGCATCTGCCGGATCAGCCGTGATCGCGCCGCACCCAAAGCCATGCGGATGGAGGTCTCCGCGCGCCGGGTCGCGCCCTTCGCCAGCAGAAGGTTCGCGATGTTGGCGCAGGCCACCAGCAGAACCAGGCCGGAGATTGCCATCAGCAAATGCAGGCCGTTGCCCGTTTCCATCTGCATGTTCTGGATTCCGGCGCCACCCGGAGTCAGCACTACGTGCTGTTTGGGGATTTCCTTGTCTGCTCCGTTCAGAGTGTAAGTCCTCTGCGTTCCCAGCCACTGGCGCAGACTGTTGGAGAGCTTGCCCTGCAGGCTCCCGGGACTGGTGCCGGGTCTCACGCGCCCCAGCGCATAGAGCCAGTTCGTGTCCGGCTGTTTGAGGATGCTGGTTTCCCCCTCCAACACCGTTTCGTCGTTGAGCGGAATCCACAGGGCCGGCGGATCGCTATTAATGCGGTCTCCGAAGAATCCGGCAGGGGCAATTCCAACAATCGTAACGGGATGGTTCTGCACATTCACGGTCGAGCCCACGAGGGAGGGGTCGGCTCCATGCGCGGTTCGCCAAGCGTGATAGCTGAGGACCGCAACCAGGGGCGCGCCCGGTTGATCGTCGCTGGGCAAGAGCACGCGCCCGGCGTAGGGTCCCAGACCAAACGTCATGAAGTAGTTGCCGGAAACATATTCGGTGCTTTCCGCTTTGGCCGAGCCGGAACCGATGCGGACACTCATCATGTCATGTCCCGATTGGAACGCCGCCAGTTGCTCGAACTCAGGCGTGGACTCCTGGAAGTGGCGATACAGATCGTAGGAGAAGAGATCGAAATCGCCGTCGTCGTTGATGAAGCCGCCGTTCACGCAACAGTCATCGAGGTCGCCAATGCGGTACAAACTCGCAGGATTGGCAACTGGCAGCGATTTCATCAGGATCGCGTGCACCAGCGTGAAGATGGCCGTGTTCGCTCCAATTCCAAGACCGATGGTGAGGATCACTGTGGCGGCGAATCCGGCGACTTCCGAAACTGCCGCAGCGCAAGTCTGACATTTTGCATGGGTGTGAATCCTGACTCAGGCGTTTAGGAAAAATGGCCGGAAAACCCACGACAGCTCTCGTCACTGCCGCACCAGCTACAGAATGGACGCGAGCAGACCGAAAGGGTAAGCAAAGGGTGGGTGTGGCTGCGAGGCGACCTATTTAGTTGCTCCAGGTTTCACGCCCGACGGACTGCATGCAGTCGATGGGTCGGCGGTAGCGGCGGGTCGACAGCGCTTGTTGGAGTGCGGCTAGTTCGTCGGGTTCTCCGCAACATGAACAGATTTTTCTCGACGCGCTGCTGATGCAAAATGATCTCTTCCAGCAGGAAGCAATGTCAGTTGGCGTAACATCGCGATAGCACTCATTGACGCTGGCGTATTTCGCTGCCTTAAAACGAACCCACTCCACAGGTCCGGCAGCTACGCCACATAGTTCTCAAGCGTACCAATCCCACCGATGCTGATCCGAATTACATCTCGGCTGGCCAGCGTGAAGTCGTTCGCCGGGACAACACCAGTCCCGGTCATCAAGAAGACGCCGTGTGGAAATGTGTTGTCGCGGAAAAGGAACTTGGCCAGTTCTTTCGGATCGCGTTTCAGTTCCGCCAGCGTAGTGCTTCCGGTAAACACGGCCTTGCCTTCTCGCGCGATCTCCAAACGGATGGTAGTGGTCTTGTCGAGGGGTTCAGTCGACAGCAACACGCAGGGACCAAGTGCACAGCTGCCGTCGTAGATTTTCGCCTGCGGCAGATAAAGTGGATTTTCCCCTTCGATATCGCGGGAACTCATATCATTCCCTATCGTGTAGCCCACAATTTCACCGGCGCGATTCATGAGCACAGTGAGTTCCGGCTCTGGCACTGACCATTTCGCATCCGATCGAACGCGCACGGCACCGCCGGGCCCGACAACGCGTCGGCCCGTTGCCTTAAAGAACAGCTCCGGTCGTTCCGCCGCATAGACGCGATCGTAGAAGCTTCCCCCGCCCGCATCCTTGCTCTCGTCGATGCGGGCATTGCGGCTGCGGTAGTACGTTACCCCCGCCGCCCATACCTCCTGGCTGACTACCGGGGCAAGAACCGTAGCAGGATCGAAGTTCGACACAGCACCCGTGCCAGTAGCGCCGCGAACTCGCGCGTACAGATCGGGACTGCTGCTCAACTCGTCCCAGTCTGCCGTGGGGACAAGATAGAAGTTGTCGTTTTCTTCGGCGAACACACCTTTGGATGTGCGATAGAGTTTCACGCGGCGAGCCTCTTGATAATTTCCCCCGAGGAATGAAGAGCGCGGATCGCGAATTATTGCACACCGAGCGCGCTTACAACGTCCTGAAACAAACACGCTAAGCCGGGTGGTTGGTCGCGGATGTGAACGGGGACGGCAAGCCAGATCTGCTGGTGGATGGCGACGGCGTGAGTGTGCTGCTCGTCAACGGTGGCGGCACGTCCCAAGCGGCAGTGAACTATAGCGCAGGGGGGAGGGTGCCACCTAGGTGGCAGTGGCGGATGTCAATGGGGACGACAAGCTGGACGTGATAGTGAACAACGGAGACGTACTGCTGGGCAACGGCGACGGCACCTTCCAGGCGGCGGTGAGCTACGGTTCGGGCGGAGGGTATGCCTCTTCGCTGGAAGTGGGGGACATGAATGGGGACGGAAAACCCGACTTGGTGGTGGCAAACCAATCTGCGAGCAGCAACGGTGCGAACGGCTCTGTGGGGGTGCTTCTGGGGAACGGTGACGGCACATTCCAGCCGGCGTTACAAACCGTGACCCCCGAGCCAATTTCACCCTATCCGGGAGCAATGGTGCTGGCTGATTTCAACGGAGATGGGCGACTGGATGTTGCTTCCGGAGCTGGCGACTTCCTGCTGCTCGGAAACGGTGACGGCACATTCCAGCCGTATTTGATTCTCGGCGCTACCGGATCAGGCATTGCAATCGGAGATTTCAATCGCGACGGGAAACCCGATCTCGCGGTGGGCGGAGTCGCGATTCTGCTGAATATCGCAAGCGGCTTCCGTTACATTACGACGACAGTGGTGGCGTCGTCACTCAACCCGGCGGCCGTCGACCGGCCTGTGACCTTCACAGCAGCCGTGACCCCCGCGTTCAACGCCGGTGCTCTCACGGGCGGTGTCACTTTCTACGATGGTACGACTGCGCTCGGTACTGTGGCCATCGGGAATGGCCGGGCAACTTTTAACACATCCGCGCTCGCGCTGGGCACGCATACCATCACGGCAAGCTATTCCGGGGATACGAATTATCTGCAGAGCACTTCGGCGACGATCACGCAGACGGTGAACCAGGCAAGTACGATGCTGACGCTTGCATCCAGCGTGAACCCTTCCGCGCCGGACCAGCCAGTCACCTTCACGGCCGCGATCACTCCACAGTACGGTGGGCAAGCTACCGGCACAATTACTTTCAGAGATGGTGCAACGACGCTGGGTAGTGCAACCGTCAGCGGCAATTCGGCTAGTTTTACCACCCGTGGCCTTGCGATGGGCTCGCTGTCCATTACCGCCGTTTACAGCGGCGATTCCAACTTCAGGGGAAGCACCTCGAATGTGCTTCCGCAGGTCATCACTAAGGCCACGAGCACAACCACGCTGGTTTCTTGTTTAAACCCGTCGGTACAGGGCAAGTCGGTTATCTTCACGGCTACTGTCTCCTCATTGGCGGGAACACCCACGGGCAACATTGAATACCTAAACGGCACCACAGTTCTCGCGACAGTAACTCTCACATCTGGCTCCGCAAAGTACACAACGTCGAAATTGCCGGCGGGCTCTAACATCATCACCGCCGTTTACAGCGGCGATTCCAAGAACAGCGGCAGCACGTCCTTGGCTGTAAATCAATGGGTGCTGGCGGCGACCACGACCACACTCACGTCTTCACCTAATCCGTCTGCCTACGGGCAGTCTGTCGTCTTCAGTGCCACGGTCACTTCCAACATTGGTGCTCCGCCCAATGGAGAAACCATCATCTTCACCCAGGGCACGACTGTGCTCGGAACCGGAACGATGAGCGGTGGCACGGCGACCCTCGTGACCTCGAGGTTGGCGGCATGCTCGAACGTGGTCACAGCCGTTTATGATGGCGACACAAGTTTTGCCGCCAGCATATCCAAGGCGGTCACGCAGCTCGTTGGCAAAGCTGCCAGCAAGACGGCGCTGAGTTCATCACCCAATCCGTCGATCTTCGGGCAGTCGGTGACTTTCACAGCAGCCGTTGCTCCACAATTCAGCGGTACGCCAACGGGGACAGTAACGTTTAAGAATGGGACGGCGATGCTGGGGACGGCAACACTGAGCGGCGGCGTGGCCAGCTACACCACCACAAAATTGACCGTAGGAACCGCGTCCATCACGGCGGTGTACAACGGGAGCACCTCATTCACTCCCAGCACCTCAACCCCTCTGAGACAGATCGTAAGCCCGGCGAGCACCACCATCACGCTTAGTTCGTCGGTAAGTCAGTCGAGCTCTAAACAGGCTGTAGCTTTCACGGCAACCGTCGCTGCGCAGTCCGGAGAAGGGACCGTGACCGGGACAGTGACCTTCTACGATGGCACGACGGCGCTAAAGACTGCGTCCCTCAACGGAGGCGCAACGAAGTTCACAACCTCGACGCTGGTCTCTGGCACGCACCTTATCATGACAACTTACAATGGCAGCACCAGTTTTAGCACCAGTAGTTCGGCTCCGCTCATGCAGACGGTCCAGTAGTTCCATCGTTCCTAGTTGGCGTAGTGTAAACGAGCAACGCGCTGCCCGTGCGAGTTCATTACATCGGGTTCGCATGGGGCTGGAGTTCTGTCACCTTCATTCGGTTGAGCGACTAATTGCGGCCATTATTAGTACTTCATTGGTACTTCTGGGTCTGTTCCTTCTTCCGCCTAACGCCCAAGGTTGATGTACTGCGGTCCGATAAAGCAGCAATCAAATTGCAGATGGGGAACGCAGCGGCTTCTTATCCCCCTACCGTGCAGCTTTAGCGCGGCATAAGAGGTTACGTGGTGAAACAGGTCTCGGGATCCAACGGAATCTCGTCCCGATTCCGTGTGTTTTTCATCGTCTCAGCAATTCTTGCCCTCACTTCATCCACGCTGGCCAGTTCTCGTCAGCTTACGTCAAATCCCTCCACCGTCAATTTTGGCAGCGTCCAAGTCGGCGGCAGTCAGATGCAGTCCCTAACGTTGACGAATATTGGCAGCTCAACTCTAATCATTACCCAGGCAACTCCGCCTTTAGCCGATTTCGCCCTTACCGGTCTGGCTTACCCTGTGATTCTGCACGCTGGAAATAGTGTAAGCTGCAACATAACCTTTGATCCGCAGTCAGCTGTCACTAGCAGCGGCAGCGTCGCAATTGAATTTCACGATCGTCGGGGAAACACCTCCACCGACACCCTGGCCGTCGCGGTATCGGGCACGGGGGTCACCTCGGGGCAACTGACCTCATTCCCGACCGGTCTCAGCTTCGGCAGCGTGGCGGCGGGCAGTAACCAGTCTCTGTCAGAAACGGTGACCAACACAGGCGGTTCCAGCGTCACGATTTCTCAGGACGGAATCAGCGGGACCGGATTTAGCCTAAGCGGGATCACGATGCCGTTGACGTTGACGGCGGGACAGAGCACGACGTTCACGGTAACCTTCGCTCCGACATCCGCGGGCACGTTCCCCGGAACGACGACGATAACATCGAACGCTTCGAACCCAAGCCTATCGATACCCTTGAGCGGCACGGCAGTCACGGCAGCTACTTTGACGGCCTCGCCCACGAGTTTGACGTATACCAACATCGCCGTCGGCCAGAGTTCGAGTCAGACCGAAACGCTGTCCAACACGGGTGGCACGAGTGCCACGGTTTCCGCGGTCGCGGCATCAGGAACCGGGTTCACCGTTTCTGGGATCACGACGCCGCTGACGTTGACAGCGGGACAGAGCACGACTTTCACGGTGACCTTCGCTCCAGCATCTGCGGGCTCGTTCCCCGGAACGACGACGATAACATCGAACGCTTCGAACCCAAGCCTATCGATACCCTTGAGCGGCACAGCAGTCACGGCAGCTACTTTGACGGCCTCGCCCACGAGTTTGACGTATACCAACATCGCCGTCGGCCAGAGTTCGAGTCAGACCGAAACGCTGACCAACACGGGCGGCACGAGTGCGACGCTTTCCGCGGTCGCGGCATCAGGAACCGGGTTCAGTGTATCTGGAATTACGATGCCGCTGATATTAACGGCGGGACAGAGCACGACTTTCACGGTGACCTTCGCTCCAGCATCTGCGGCTCGTTCCCCGGAACGACGACGATAACATCGAACGCTTCGAACCCAAGCCTATCGATACCCTTGAGCGGCACAGCAGTCACGGCGACGGGCGGCACGCTGGCCGCACTTCCCACGACTGTTGCGGTTCCGGGCAACGTGGCGATCGGGACCAGCGGAACCGCGACGGGTCAACTGACGGCGGCGACCGCCAGCGTTACGGTTTCCGGAGTCAGCGTAGTGGGTTCAGAGTTCGTGATCAGCGGGCTGTCCTTCCCGGTAACGATTCCGGTGGGATCGAGCGCTACTTATACCGTGACGTTCAGTCCGACATCAGGCGGTTCGACGTCGACCACAGCTTCGTTTGCCAGCAACGCCAGCAACGCTCCAACCGGAGTGAATCTGACGGGTACGGCAGTCGCGGCGCCGGTTTACAGTGTGGGACTCTCGTGGACGGCGAGCAGTTCTTCGGGAGTTACAGGCTACTACATTTACCGCGCCCGCTATAACTCGTCGACGAGCACATGCGGAAGCTATGTGGAGCTCAATCCGTCGCAGTTGAATACCACAACGACCTACACAGACAGCGACATCACCAGCGGTGACACCTATTGCTACCAGGTGACCGCGGTGAATTCGAGCGGCGAACAAAGCACAGATTCAAACGTGGCGACGGCGATTATTCCGGCGCCGTAGATCCTAGGTAACTGAACCGATGCATGCTGCTATCTGTCGCTCCATGTGGCTCTATTTCTGCCCGGAAACCACAACCTGCCGATCAATTCCATCGGATCAAGAACGTCAATGCCTTCTTCTCGGATTTCGACTGGTCAAGTCGCGAGAATTTGAGTTCCAGCTTACCAGCCGAGTCGGGCTTCTTTTTTCCCTTCACGTCCCCAAATTCCAAATCGAAGCGCATCGCATCGCCGGAATTTAGAAGTCTGGGAAACGCGGCGGGTTGAGGAGCAGGTGTCGCGGGCTTATCACCGAAAGAAAGCATTGCAGCATCTGGATCACGGACAAGCGTAATCGTGGAGCCTACTTCCGGCTCCTCGAGAATAGCGGACTCGATATACACGCCGTGCAAAGTCTGATTCGTTACCTTGAATTGGACTTGATGCTTATCGCCGACCTGCTTACTGTCCAAGACTTGAACAAAAACGGCATCCGGCGATTGCACGTGCTTAAGCAGTGCCTCCGTTCCTTGGCCCGCGACAGAACCAAATGCGGGGGCGAAAAACGGTAGGAACGGTAGCAGATGAAATATGTTGGTCGGCTGGCTTCCATGTGAGCCCACGGTGAGATCGTCTTTTCGTTCGTTCATAACATCTCCTCCTCTACAAACACGAATCCTAGCGAAGTTCAGGCCCCGCTTGATCTCGTGTCCGGGATCCTACGGGAGCTTGTGGCCGGAGGTGAAGGTGCCCAGCATGAACAACCGCAACAGTGTATGCCGAAGATTACCCGAAGCGTAGCCCGAAATCCGGGATGCAGGGTTCCAGCTACCGCATCTTTGCCGACAAATCCAGGGTTCTGAGCGCAATGGTTACGACAGTTACAATGGGCCCTTCTCTAATCCATGGCACGCAAGGTGTCATAGGCTTCTTTCAGCGCTGGATCGTTGAGCCCAATCGATTTCAGCTTTGCTTCGATGCGCTCTCGAACACCTTTGGAATCAGGGAAATCCTGGTCAGTCCAAAACCGGTCTCTGCGCTGGAAATAACCGGCCTCCTGAAGGAACCAAATGCCGTACCTGTAAGCGTCACCCTGCGTGTCATCCAAGTCGCTCACCTTGAAAGAGCCGTCCGGCTGATTCGATTTGGTCAGGCACCAATCCAGCATCTGGGAAATCTCCCCACGAATCTGTTGCCGAGTAGGTTCGTCGAGGGTCGGCCACGCGGATCGGAAGATCTTTACCGCGTCCCAGTTCAGATGGTTCTCGTAGTGGCCGTCAAAACGGATGCCGGCAGGTGACGGAGCTGTGAATATGTGAGCGTGATAAATGGAGGCCGCGATCACGGCCCGTTCTAGTTGTGCGCGAATGCCGTATACGGCGAACGCCAGACCCACGAAGACCACCAGAGATGTCAACCACCGCGTATATTTGCTCACGCTGAAAATGATACATTCTTCGGTTCCAGCATTCACTTTCCGTCATGGACGGCCAATGCTCAAGATCAAAAAGCGAGACGGGAGAGTTCTGGAAGTGTGGCACTCGATGTGACGTGAGTGGCATCCGATAACGGACGAAACAGTGCGCCGTGAAAGGCGCTGGACTCTAGCGGGTGCAACTCCCGCCCGGGAACTGGTTCGCTCCACCCGTTAGCAATCGAGGCGGCAGCGGAGGCAACAAAGCTGTCAAAGCTGTCGGAGCTCTCGCTGTAAAGGGTCGCTAGGCGACTCCAAAAAGAGACCACGATCAAAGGGGTTTTCCCTGCGGGAGGGAGCGACATCTAAGCTGCTCTTCTTAGCTCTCTGTATTCGAATAGGGAAACCAGTTCTTGCAGTGCCCATACATGATCCGCGAGGCCAGCTTCCATAGCGGGCGTCACACGCAAGGTTTGATGCACACGGCAGAAATTGTAATAGGCATGGTAGATTGCAACCATGTGGCAGTGATTTTCAAACTTCTTAGTTCCTGGCTCATCGTGGCTGGCATTACCATACCTCCCTGACGCGAACGGGATTTCTGGAGACAAGTAGCA
The DNA here is from genome assembly GCA_963846245.1 of uncultured Acidobacteriaceae bacterium. Taxonomy (GTDB): domain Bacteria; phylum Acidobacteriota; class Terriglobia; order Terriglobales; family Acidobacteriaceae; genus Sulfotelmatobacter. Next base: position 246,147 of record CAWJVI010000005.1, read on the forward strand.
CAATAACTGCCGAAAGAGAAGCCCAGAGCCAACCAAAAGCGAGTCGCTAATCAGAGCTCAGCCGCCAATACCATCACCCGAGTGCCCGTAATAACGCGACAGGAGATGCCAAACTTCCGCGCCGCTGCCCTCGCTTAACGCTAAATCAGACAAAACTCGGTCCGTATGGACCGACCTGACTTGAACCTTCCAGCCGGCGACACGCACCACTCGGTGGTAACCACTCCGTCATGGGATGCTGTGTCCTCTCCGGTATACGTGCCTCTGATTGAGTCAAACGTGATCTGGCTCACGCCGATGACAGGGGTGCCGTCGCTCAGATGCAGATCGTCGTGACGCCAACCGCTGCGATAATTCTTGTCCCGAATCAAACTCGTAATAATTTCAGTCGCAACATGGGCATTAGGTCGGTACTCGCACATCATGTCCGCCCCGATGAGGTTCCTCGAATGGATTACTACGATACCGTCAAATTGCGTCGTTTGCATGAAGCTGGCGACTTCACGGCCGGTACCCTTGAAAATCTTGATGCGAATCTAAGTGGGGCCGAACACTCAACGACTTTCAGAAGCGGTAGCTCATGCCGGCGGCGGCGCGCAAATTGTTCTGGTGGTCGTTTCCACCGTTGGGAAAGCGTGTGTAGAAGTAGTCCAGTTCGCCGGGTCGCAGAGACAAGTGGCGCGTCAGGCGGATATCGAGACCGCCGCCCAGGGTCATTGCGAAGGCACTGGATGTTCCGCTTGATGTTGTTAACAAGCCGGAGCCGCTCAATAGGGTGGCGCCGCCCAGCAGAGCTTGCGCAAATGGCACAAATTTCCGGGACTTGGTGAAGCTATACCGGGGGCCGAACTCGTACGAGACGAGAGTGGCATCGGTGCCGGAGCCTAACACCGCGGAGGCGTGCTGGGCGCTGAATTGGCCAACCACCGCGATAGAGTCGGTAATTTTATACGCAGCCCAGGCATCGCCGCCATTGAGGGAGAAGCACCCGCAGCCGCCCGGAGGCGCGTTGGTGTGCACGTAGTTGTAATCCACACCCAACTCTACGGACGGATGCTCGCGAACGGGGAGGGGCGCCTGTTGCGCGACGGCACTGACTTCCATTGTCAAAGAGAGTGCAATCGCAAGCATCGGCAGAAGCATGAATCGATTTGAGCTGAGCATGAGTGTCTTCTTTCTTGTCCTGAAGTTTGTCGGTCGCCACGCGCGATCGATCACTGCACAACCAGCGTGATGCTGGTCGATGGATGCAGGTTCCCACTCGTGCCTGTGATCGTGATTACGTAGGTTTGGCTGTGCGCGGTTTTTCCCACAAAGCCGCCGTTGCAGCCGGTCATGGCCAACCCGCCGCCGATCACGCTAATCGTCAACAGAAGCATAGCCAGCGACTTGCCGATATGCTTGCGCTTGCCGACGAAGACCAATGCAGCTGCTGCCATGCTGATCGGCGCGAATGGAAAACGCTGACCCGGATTCGCAGGAATGGACCCCGACTGGACTGCCAGTTGGATGGTCATTTGCGTTGGCGCTCCGGAAGCTCCGGGCGTCACCGCGGGAGGATTGAAAGTGGCGAGCGCTCCTGGTGGCAGACCAGACGCCGACAACGTCACCAGGCTGTCGTACCTGCCGCCGAGGGGTGGCACCATTACCTGCACGACCACCGTTCCGCCGGGTTCTGCAGAGAACGGTGTTTTCGGGGCCGTGATGGTGTAGATATTCTCGTCGGCGAGGCTCAGGGGTGAGGATGTCGACGTGGCGAAAGCGGTGTTACCGGAATAAACGGCGGTAATTGTATAGTTGCCGTCGGCAAGCGAACTGGTGGCGAACGTGGCTGAGCCGGAAGAACTCAGACTGCCGGTTCCGAGCAGGGTCGAACCGCTATAGAAACTGACTGTGCCCAGCTGAGAGCCGGTTGGCGTGGGACTGACGGAGCCGGTGAAAGTGACGCTTGCGCCCGTGGCGACGGGGTTAGCAGAGGCCGTCACGGTGGTTGTGGTGGCGGTGGTCAGCGAACTTGCACGGACGACCAGGGTCACGGGGCTGGAAGTGGAGGTGAGGAATCCGGTGCTGCCGGAATACACTGCGGTAATCGTGAAGCTACCGGCGGTCGAGATGGTGGTGATGAATGTGGCAACGCCGGAGGAATTTACGCTGCCCGTGCCGAGCAGGGTCGATCCGCTATAAAAGCTAACTGTACCCAGCGATAAGCCGGTGGGGTTGGGGCTGATAGTCGCGGTGAAGGTGATGGTCTGTGCGGTGGTTGCAGGGTTGGGCGACACTGCTAATGCGGTCGCGGTGGAGTTTGGGGTGGTGCCGGTCAGATTGACCGTAGTGGATACGCTGGAGGTGTGAGGGGTGTCGCCGGGATAGCTGGCATCCACCAGATGCGAGCCTGCCGGATAGACGGCGACCCCAGTGGCGGTCGCGGATTCGGTGCGCTGCTGCAAAAGGATCGTGGCGCTGTCGGGGTAGTCGGTGCTAACGGCGGCCATGTCCAGCAAGCCATCGCCGTTCAGGTCAGCGATCGCCGCCCAGGACGGATTGCCTCCCACGGAGTAATCGGTATTGGTGCCAAACGTTCCGTCGCCGTTGCCCGGGAACACGCTGACTGCATTGGTTGAGTCTTCTCCGCCCTGGATGGGCACGATGAGGTCAGGAATTCCGTCGGCGTTCCAGTCGGCGATCGCCACCCCTTCCAACACGTCCTCCGTGGCGATGGTGACGGGTGTCTGAAAAGTCCCGTCGCCATTTCCCAGCAGCACATAGAGGCTCGCGTTCGCGGCGTCCGGTACCACCAGATCGAATTTCCCGTTCTTTCGGAGGTCGCCGGTTGCCAGCCACCCCGGCTGGGCGCCGGATGGCAGGGTAGTTCCTGATTGCTCCTGAAATGTACCGTCCCCGTTGCCCAATAAGATGCTGACCGAGCCACTCACGCTATTCGTGGCGGCCAAGTCCAGATCCCCGTCGCCGTTGAAATCCGCAACGACCACGCCAAACGGGTTAGTTCCCACTAGATAAGTCACTTGCGATTGGAAGGTCCCATCGCCCTTGCCCAGGAGAACGCCCACTGTGGCATCGTCGGAGTTGGTGACTACCAGATCCAGCCATCCGTCTCCATTGAGGTCTGCAACCGCGACGAACTCCGGGGCGTTGCCGGTCGAGGCCGTGGTTTGGGTCCGGAATGTGCCGTCGCCATTACCCAGCAAGACACTTAGGCTCTTGCCTTGATAATTCACGGAAATCAGATCCAGATTTCCATCACCGTTCAAGTCGGCGACGGTCATCATGACCGGATAAGCGCCAACGGTGTAGTTCACGGCGGTTTGAAACGTGCCATCGCCATTGCCCAGGCATATCGAGATCGTGCCCGGAGAATGGTTGTTCAGTATCGCGATATCCGGAATGCCATCGTCGTTGAAATCCCCGGCGGCCACAAAGGTAGCGCTGCTCTGAGGGTTGAGGGGCGAGCCCGAGGGCTGCACATAAGTCCAACCCAGGGTGCTGGAGTTCAAGGTGGCCGTGGCGACGGTGGCACTGCTGTAGCTGGTATCGAGGAAGTTAATGTCACCGGTGGGGACAATTTCGCCAAAGGCCGTGATGGTGGCGGTGAGGGTGTAATTGCCCACGCTCCCACTGGAGGCGATGGCCGTGCTGGTGGCATAGTTCGCGTTGCCCGTCACGGTGAGGGATTGCGCGGTGGAAGTGCTGCTCAGCACGACTACGGCAGCTCTTGGAGCTCCGCTGTAGACCGCTTTAATACTATAGGTCCCCACTCCGAGGATCAGCTTGAGCGTGGCGGTGCTGCTGCTCGTCACTTGCGCCACGCCGAAGACCGCAGGACCGTCGCAGTGGGCCGCCGTTGAATCGCAAAAAGTCACTTGCCCCACGGTAACCGGCGAAGTTCCGGTCACGGTGGCCGTCAGCGTGACGGCTGTGCCCGCGGTTATGCTGCTCGACGAAACCGTCAAGGCAGAGGTGGTGGTGATAGACGTTGCGGCTTGCGCCGATGGCAGCCCGGCGAATACAAACACTAGGGCCAGCAAAATAATGAGAAGGTTTCGGGATATGGAAGTATTCATGGCGGCTCGCTGAAAAAGTATTGGCTCCGGGCCGAAGCGCCACATGGAGTCGCGGCGCGATCAGCATCGCTGAGCGAGATAAGAAAAGCAGTTTGGAGGCCAAAGCGTAAACCGCTGAAAACGTTGGGAAGGCAATTGCGTCGAGGGCCGAATGTCTATCGGTACGAGACAAGAGTCCAGAAATTAGGCGACGAGGGCCGGGGCGCTCATTCAGGGAAAGGGAGAGTGATGGTCGAAAATGGAGCAGGAGATCGGGAGCAAAGGCAATCGGTACACTTCAGAAGCAATCGGAAATTACCCTGCAGCGCGGCCTGCGGGCTGTTTCTCGAGAAGAAATCGTTAAACTGTTAGGCGCCAGCCCCAAGGCGGTCGATAACATCATCGAGTCATTGCGTCGCAAAGGTTGGCTCGAGCGCGCCAGTTGGGGCAAGTACCTACTCATCCCTGCGGACCAAGGACCGGAGGCGCTCGGCAACAGCAACCTTCTGGCGCAAGCCAGTCTCATTGTCGATCCCTATTACATCGGCTACGGCACCGCCGGATTGACGACGCAGCACCGCAACGTGATCTTGCTGGTAACACCAGTGCATGTGCGCGCGCGCCGCGTCGGGGACGCTCAGGTTCGCATTGTCAATCCCTCCGCAAACAAGTTCTTCGGTTTGAACCCATCGACGTGCTCGGGTACGCACTGTCGTTTTGGTGAGCGCTGCGCCGACCTTCCCAACTCATCCCCGTCTCGCGCGGGCGGGCCCTGGCCCGAGGTCAAAATCAGGGAATGGGAGGAGGAGGGGGCATTTTGCCGTCTCCTTACACCACCCGGTCAAACCCCGGATGGGAAGAAGGGAAAGGATGGGTCTCAGAGCGCCCCCCTCCCCTCTATGATGATGTGGAGATGTGTGGATTTTGTTTTTGGGGCGGAGTGCGTGGTGGGGGGGATTGGCATTTTCACCCCGATGGATACGACGTTGCCGTGATGTCGGTTGACCTACGGGTGCAGTGCCCATGACTTCGGGGCACTGCACGCGCTGGTCGCCTGAATGGCCCGCTAAGCAGCCGACTCAGAAAGTGTTAATCACCGTGTTCACACCGATCCGAGTTCCGGTGATATCCCCGGAAACCGTCCCCAGCACATTGCCGTTCATGTCGTACTGCGTAATGGTGAAGGTTCCGCAGAACCTATCCCCCTTCGGTCCCAGCACGACGTCCTCCTTGATGTTCGCCGCTCCCACCTGCACCGTCCCGGTCGAATCCCAGGATATGGCAGCGTGGTTGAGTTTGTAGTGACCGTCGATCTTCTTCCACACTCCCAGGCAAAAGTTGCTCGTCATCGGTGGCCGGTCACCGGAGTTCATGATTTCCGTACCGTCGGAATGCCAGACCGCAAATCCGGTGTCGATTTGTGTTGTACCGTCCGTGAACGTCACCTTCCAGAGCCCGGTGATCGGATCGTTGTCCTGTTCGCTGACCAACCGAAGCGCCGACCCGAACTCGCTCCCCTGCCAAGCTTGCCGCTTCAGAGTGGCTTTCCCGTTTCCGATGTCCCCACACCCCGCGTTCGCCGTCGCCGCCATCATGGCCACGACCGCGATTGCTCCTGCCATCACCCACAGTTTTCTTAGCGTTTTCATTTTGAAATCTCCCATGTAATCGAACATTCGGGGTTGCTGCTCACCAGGAGTGCAACTCTCGGCGCACATCCTGCCGTCGATAGCCAGTTGTTGCAATGCAGAGCGGGTAAAGATTGGGTGAACCGCAGGTGAACCTGTAAGTGATTGAATCGTCTTGATATCTCGGCTACATCTTGCCTGCGATGCTATAGTTCTTGTCGCTGGGTGACGCTCCGAGAGCGTGCTAGTGGCCGACCGCTCCTACCATTTCGGTGAATTTGAGCTCGACCGTGACCGCTTCGAGCTGCGGCGCAACGGCCGCGCTCTGAAGCTCGAACGCATCCCTCTCGAGCTCCTTCTGCTGCTCGCCGAAAAGCAAGGTGCCGTCGTCACCCGCCAGGAAATCATCGACCGCCTCTGGGGCAAAGATGTCTTCGTCGACACCGAACACGGCATCAACACTGCCATCCGCAAGATCCGCCAGGCCCTGCGCGATGATCCCGACGACCCTCGCTTCGTCCAGACCGTCACCGGCAAGGGATACCGCTTCGTCGCCGAAAAGACCGACGTCTCCTCCCTCGCCGCGCCCACTCCTGCCGAATCCGCTCCAGCAGCCACCGCTCCGATCCCGCCCGCCGAACCTGTTGCCACTCCCCCGGCCGTCCCCCTCGCTGCCCCGATGCACAGGTTCCAAAGCGCCGCCGCCCTGCTCCTAATTCTTGTGGCCGGAACCTTGGTCGCCGTCAATGCCGCCGGCCTTCGCGACCGCCTCTTCCCCGCGACCCGCGCCCGGCAAATCCATTCCATCGCCGTGATTCCTCTGACGAATCTCTCCGGTGACCCTTCGCAGGACTACTTCGCCGATGGCATGACCGACGAAGTCATCACCATGCTGGCCAAGAACACCTCGCTCCGCGTCGTCTCCCGCACCTCCGCCATGCAGTACAAAGGCGTAAAGCGTCCGCTTCCCGACATCGCTCGCGAGCTGGGCGTCGACGGCATCCTCGAAGGCTCCATCGAGCGCTCCGCCAAACGCGTGCACATGACCGTGCAGCTCATCTACGCTCCCACCGACGCGCACGTCTGGGCCGAGAGTTACGATCGCGACCTCGACCAGGCCTTCTCCCTGCCCTTGGACCTGTCGCAGACCATTGCCAAAGCCGTGCAGGTCGCCACTTCTCCCGCGCGCCCGCCTCGCTATATCAGCCCCGAAGCCCACGACGCCTACCTTCACGGCCGCTATTTCTGGTTCACTTTCAATGTCTCCAACACGCTTCCGTATTTCGAGAAAGCCATCCAGCTCCAGCCCGACTACGCCGCTGCCTGGAGCGGCCTCGCCGACACCTACGCCGTCGACGGCATGGAGAATCGGCCGCCATCCGAAGTCAGCGAAAAAACTCACGCCGCCGCCCTCAAAGCCCTCGAACTCGACCCTTCGCTTGCCGAAGCCCATAGTTCCCTGGCCGCTTGGTATCTCTTCTACGCCTGGGACCCGGCCCACGCCGAGGCCGAGGCTCGCCGCGCCACCGAGCTCGATCCGAACTACGCCGAAGGCCACCATCTTTTCTCTTACATTCTTGAGGTCGAGCACCGCTACGCCGAGGCCGAGGTCGAGGCCAGGCGTTCCGTCGAACTCGATCCCTTCATGCATCCTTGGGAATTAGGCTTTTTTTATATGAACATGCATCGATATGACGCCGCCCTCAAAGAGCTGAGCTTGCAGCGTCTCGCCCGCCCCGGCGACTCTGACATCGCCTTGAATCTGGGGAAACTCTACTGGCTCAAAGGGATGTACAAGGAATCCCAGTCCGAATACGAGCGCGGGCTCGACCTGCAGCACGATCCCGCCACCAAAGTTGCTGCCCACCGGGCTTGGATTACCGGCGGAGAGCCCGCCGTTGAGCGCTGGGGCGCGAAAAACATTAAGGCTCTCGCCCGCAAGCAGTACTTCGAGACGGAGTTTGTCGCTTCGATCATCGCCTTCACGGGCGACAAAGACGAAACCATGAAATATCTCGAAGCCTCTTACCGCAGGCACGACCCCGACCTGATCTTCATCCAGAACGAACCGCTCTTTGATTTCCTGCACTCCGACCCGCGCTATCGGGCCCTTGTAGGAAGAATGGGATTGCCCCCTGCCCCCCAATGAGGGGCACGACGAAAGCTATTTCGGTCAGCGGTGCTGACAAGGAGGGCGTAGTTGTTGAAACATCGCCATTACATTCTTAAGCCCTTGAACGCGCTGGCTAATTCACGAGTAGGTATTGCTGCCACTATTCTCTTCGTCGGTGGCGGCCTAACGTACATTTTTAGTCGCAGACGCGCCCCTCGTTCCTAATGGTTGGCGAAAAATCGCGATTACACTCACTGACCCGGGTGCGGGGGTTTGGGTGCAATGGCTTGATTTCAGCCGTTGCGGCCATACTCCGACGGGCTCACCCCAATAGAATCAAGCACTTCTTTGGGTAACCAACCCGGGTAACGACAGGGCGGTGTCCTAATTTGACAGGACACCACCGACGAGAGTGCGTTGCGGCGGTCATTTCCCAAGTCTAGGCTGCTAGTCAATGAGCCTCCACTCCCCACACCCTCAGCCCAAATCGCATCATGCAGCCGCGGTAGGTATCGTCCGGAATCAGCGGCGGAGCAAGCGGATGGGCCTCAGCGTCTCGGTCGGATTGTCCGGAGAAGATCGCCTGAAGTGTTCATTTACCATGCCCGCCCGCGCCACTAATCTCAATAAGCACGGAGCGGCTGTGCAGTTGACTCGTGACCTTGCAGTTGGCTCCATCGTGCAGCTGCGAAACAAGAGTGGTAGCCAGGTTTCTGGGCGGATCGTCGCTCAACTGAAAGCATCCCGGGGAATTTCCACCTACGCCATCGAGTTTGTCGAGCAAGACGGCGGCGCAACCAATTTCTGGGGCATTTCTTTCCCGTCGAACGCCTAGCTGCCCGCTCGCCTGGGCACTCCAATCCTGCGACCTGGTCCTGTAGCGCTGCAACGGTTGAAATATCGCGTCTCTGACAACGTCGGCGGTGTGAGGCGGGTTTCGAGCGCGTTGAGAACTCGGGAGTGTACAGCATCGCGTCGGAGACCGGCCTTCTCATCCCATCTGTCTACAACACACATGACTGCGAAGCAGGCAAACCAGCGTACAATCGTCAACCGAAAGGCGTTCCGATGACCATCCGTATTTGCGCCGCGCTTTGTTTCGCTGCCGCTATCTCCGTAACCATGGCAGCACAGACCGAACCTGTGCTGGTATCCGCAAACATACCAAGACATCCTCCACTGGCATGCCAAGCCCGGATAGCTGGAGTAGTGAAGTTGACCTTTGTCCTCTCGGGAGTTGCTGGCGAACCGACGAACGTTGAGGCAATCTCTGGCCATCCTATGTTGAAGGACGCAGCAATCGAGAACGTGAAGACATGGAAGTTTAGAAACTCCTACGCGGAGGGGAAGTACGAAACAACGTTTGATTATCGGCTTCTCTCGTCCGGTCCGCAAAAGGTCACCTTTGAATCGTTCCGCCGCGTCGAAGTTGGCACGTGCCTGCCCGTCCAGTGGCAACCGTGACTATCGCAAAATCACGATAGCCCTCATTGACCTGTCATCAGCATGAACGGCTCTTGCGTCAACACGATACCAGCGAGGTTATAATCTGCTCCGAGCCGCGTCCGTGAAAAATAGCGCGTTTCGGTCGTTGTGCCTGCTAGCCATCGTCGCTCTCCTCACCACCATATGTTCGTCGAAGACCAATTTCTCAAAACATTACAAAGGAAAACCCTATCAGGACAGTCTCTATCAGGGCGGGGCACAGAAGATTCCTGGCAGGGTGGAATGTGCCTACTACGATCTCGGCGGGGAAGGGGTCGCGTACCATGATCTCGACGCCAGGAACAACGGCAGCGGGGTTCTCAATCCTGCGGACGGAACGTACCTGAATCAATTCCGGATGGAAGAGGGCGTCGACATTTCCTACACCAAGTTTCACGACCAGATTGACAGCAGTCCCTATAACGTCTTTCAACCCCCGGAAAATCAGCTCTATGTCGGATGGACCGAAACCGGGGAGTGGTTCAATATCACAGTTCAAGTGGCTGACGCGGGAGTGTACAGCGCGACTCTGTTGTACACCTCAAATCGCGGTGGAACAATTTCGATCGATTTGAATGGCGAGCCCGCCACTTCCTCATTAACCATCCCTTCTACTTATAATGCCTCTGATCCGGTTGCGTGGCGGCAGTGGCATCACTGGAACCTCGCACCAGAGCTCGCGACCCTTCGCTTCCCCGCAGGAAGAAGCGTTCTGACTCTTCACATAGTTGCTGGGGGAAACATGAACCTCGCGTACCTTGATTTCAAGAAATCACCGTGAGTTCTGAGGGGAGCTCCGCAACTTGGCTGGAGGCCTGACATGAACCGATCGATTCGACGAGTGGGATGTGCGGTCCGCCATCCGCGCAAGAACCCCACTTTCTCTACGTGGCAACTCCCGGCTGGTCGGCAAACAGGAAGTTATCGGAGCGGCCGCCACGTCCAGGACTTGCCTCAACTGTTGAAAAATCGCCATGGCACTCATCGACACGCTGCGGGGGTTTCGAGTGTAATGGCCTGATTTCAACAGCTATGCCAAACGCCACATTTCGTGAACGAACTAGGTCAGTAGGTGCGACCGGATGGGAAATGCACGTACACTCGCTTGGACCAGATTCTAAGGGGTTCGTCGCCTCTTTTTCTGAATGTCACATTGTAGGTTCGTAGAAGGTCATCAACAAAACAATCTGTTCCATCGCAGACACACTCAACCCCATGTCGCCGCTGCAATTGCTGCCAGTCATCCCAAGTCATACCAATGTGTACCTCGCGATACGCCGAGGCAAATGACAAGGTGCCATACCCACGAAGGGGAATAACAAGCTGGGGCGAGACAACGATCAGTATCGCCAATCCGAGCAACAGCCCGTCGGAAATCTTGGGAACAAACCTCCTCATAGCGTAGGCCAATCACCGCGCTGTAGCGGCCCCATGGACTTGGAAACGGCTCGATGGGTGCTGGGATCAATCGCAACTCTGCAAACCGGAGCTTTATCGCGGTAGGAGCGAGTGGAGACCACCATCACGCAGTCGTCTCGGAGGAGTTGCCACCCTTCAAATGCCCTCGTTGCGTTCTCGATTTCGTCTGTCGTCATACCGAGTTGGACACGATCACAGATGTCTTGTGAGGACAGCGAACTCGCCTCTTGAATCCTCAGAGCTACCGCGCAGAAGAGATAGACCGCAACAGCTAAAACGACCAGCTTTGTCGCCGGAATGAGGATAGCTCGAATTACTGAGCGAGCAGGCATAATCCTTGGGACGCAAATCTACCACGTCAACTGTTGTAACATCGACATTACACTCAATGACCAGTGGTTAAAACGTGTAATCGCCTGGTTTCGTCAGTTGACTCGTCCACCAATACGAGATGACCTCATCGAGAGTATTGTAGAGGAGTCCCCGAACGACCTAGAAACATCCCGGCGTGGGCCCCGATTTCGACCACGGCTTAAGTATCGAAAGACAGGCCTTCTGGTATCGGTGTTGATCGCGAATTGCAGTCCAACCCAGGCTGGAAAGCTGCGGTGGCTTGTACATCCACCGCGATACGAGCGCGAGCGCTTGATAGTCATCGCATTCCTGAATCAGGACAACACATTGATTGAGCGCTCTCTCGCATTCCATAACGTTCCCTTTAAAAGAACCAAAGTATCTGAAAGCAGTGAGTGGCTGCGATCCGGAATTCCCTTGAAGCAAGCTTCTGATTTCGTAAACATCATCCGGGAGTTTCGGAGCAACCGAGGCAAGTAAGAATCCTCTAATCGTGCTCGTCTGGTGCCGCGCGATCTGTGTAACAGTGAAGGGGCCGTCTTTGGAAAGGAACCAGCCCGTGATGCTAGCCTCTGTTCCAATTCCCGCTGCTCAATACCTGCGAGTGTCAACTGATCGCCAGGAGTATTCAGTAGAGAATCAGGTTCAGGCTATTGCGGAATACGCTGATACCCACGGGTTGCGTGTGGTGGCTTTAACAGCTCTGACGCCGCAGCCACATCGGTGAACCCAGGATCGAGCCAGAGGTCGTAGCTGTCGGGATTGAGAATGACCGGCATGCGATCGTGTGCGGCTGCGGTGACTGAGTTCGAGGTGGTCGTCAGTATCGCGCAGCTTTTCACCCAATTGCCAGCCGGGTCTCTCCACCGCTCCCACAGACCGGCGAATGCAAAGAGTTCACCATCGCGCACTTCAAAGCAGAAGGGCTGCTTGGTCTTCCCGGTTTTCTGCCACTCGTAAAAGCCGTCAGCCGGAACAATGCAGCGGCGCAACCTTCAGCGCATCGCGGAACGCGGGCAGCGTCGCCGCCGATTCCGACCGAGCATTTATCATCCTAGCCGCGCTGGATGCGTCCTTCGACCACGATGGGATGAGACCCCAGCGAACGAGTGACAGGTCTCTGCGCGGTTCCTTGGGATGCTGGCGGATGATCGGAACCGGCTGAGTGGGAGCGACGTTGAAGCGCGGCTCCCAGCTGTCTTCGCCGGTGGCGTCGAAGTGGTTCGCGATAATTTGCTTTCGGCGAGATAATCGAACGATCACACATGGGTGGAGAAGACTATGCCATGACCCGCGGTGCCGAGAAAAACGAGCCGTCAGCCTCCGACGTTAGCGATAACCCGCACAGAGGAAAGTTCTGCCCCGAAAGGCGTACTTCCGGATGATGAGGAAGGACCGGGACTGCTAGGGGCTGGATTGTCGTGGACCAAGAGTCGCATCCGCGATCTGGACAGCGATAAAACCATTCCGTGCGAACAGCGCGACCTCCTGCGTCTGTACTACACCCGCGAGCGGGAAAAGCTTCAGTTAAAGCTCCGCATCAGCGCATTTGGTTGGGTGATAGATCACCCGCTCATACAGATAGAACCGGACGTTCAGGAGATTCATCAGCTCACTTGGAATGTCCGTCCTGTATTTGTGCGAAAAGAGTGAGATTGCGGTCCTTAGACACCAGCCCTCAAACGGATCGGGATTGCCTTTCGGAACAGTCCTCCGGAGCGCAGTCACGCCTTCCGGATGGGGATGGCTCAGTTCATATGTGGAGGCATCGAAGCTGACAAGAGTGAAATTTTCCGCAATTCGGTCCGAATCGTAATCCAGGCGAAGGCCGGCGAAATGGCTGTCTCTCTGAGCATAGTCAAGCAAGTCCGCACACACCGTATTGCCAACGATGTCCAACATAAAAGCGTCACGGCGAGGATTGAATTCGAAATCATTCAATGACGACTCGAAGTTGGTGCCTTCAGGGCGGCCTCAATCGCCACGTCAAATGGGTACTTCTGTGCGCGGGGCAGGTGACGGACTTCCACGACTGTCTTATGTAAAGCTTCAAGATGGATCAAGGCTGTCATCGCGCATCGAAGATGGGCAAACATCTCAGCAATTTCTTGCTTGGACGACCGCCAACAGGCTCGAGCCCTTGAAAAATCAATTTCGGTCAGGAGTCGGTGCGCCAGCATTCCGACTCTCGACGCATCAGGCGGATCAACCTCGCCAGCCTGGGAAAGGAAGGCCCTTAGCTCCGGGCAGTCTTCAAAATCCGGTCCATTAACTTCGGTCCAGAGCCACGCAACCAGCTGGCACAGCAGCCGGTAGAACGCATCTGCCTGTCGTTCCGGTTCGTCGTGTTTCGACTTCACAAGACCAATCTCGTCTTCAACGGTGTGGCCGAATGGCGCATGGGTCAAATCGTGGAGCAGGCCGGTGGTTGCCTTTCGTTCCGATGCGCAGGGAGCGTTTGGTTCTCTTAAGGTTCGCCTCGATAGCCGACATGAGTTTGTCGACTTGATGAAGAACCCCAACTACATGGTGAATGCGGGCGTGAGAAGCATCGATAAAAATGCGATCCGTCAGTCCCAGTTGCCTAAGACCATAGAGTCTTTGCATCGCGGGAGTATGCAAAACCTCCAGCTCGGCGCTTGAGAGGCACTGATCTCCATAGAGCACTGTTCGGATTCGCTTTGAAGCCGTCATGTGGGTTCGTTACCACAAAGATTATAGCTGTCTGGCTCTTCCGTCAGGTGCTAAGTGTAGGTGCTTCCACCCGTGGTATCCGTCCGACTCAGGAGCGTGATTTGACAATGGAAAAGGCGCCCTCAGTGAAGCTGAAGCAAACATTTCCCCTGGCACAACACTGGAATGGTCGGGCTCAGGACACCTACGGGACACTAGAAACCCACCGAGAAGCGGAAGATGGGGCGATTCAGTACGCAAACCAGCGAGCTAAGTGCTTGAGATTGAGAAATCTGGCGGAGAGGGAGGGATTCGAACCCTCGGTACAGGTGTTAGCCCGTACAACGGTTTAGCAAACCGCCGCATTCGGCCACTCTGCCACCTCTCCGGCGTGCAGATTTTGATTTTACCATGTCTGCTTCATGTGACTGTTTCATATGCTCGCTGGTATGTCTGCGAAGACTGCTCTTGCCGCTCAATTCATCGCGCGTGGCTGGTCGCTATTGCGTTGTCGCGAGTGCGCTGCTAGGTATTAGGCAGCAGCATCCCTTTTTCCAGATGCCTTGTGGCATGGGCGTAGGAGGCGGCGTGCGGATCGTGCGTCACCATCACGATCGTTTTATGGAAGTCTTCGTTCAGGCGCTTTAATATCTCGAGCACTTCGGTGGCGGAGTGGCTGTCCAGGTCACCGGTCGGCTCGTCGGCGAGGAGCAGAGTGGGGTCGCTGACGATGGCGCGCGCAATGGCGACGCGCTGCTCCTGTCCGCCCGAGAGCTGCTTGGGCAGATGGTTCACGCGGTCCTCGAGTCCTACCAGTTTCAGAGATGTCATCACATGTTCGCGGCGCTGCTGCGGATTGAGCTTGGTGAGCAGTAGCGGCAGTTCCACGTTTTCGAAAGCCGTGAGAACAGGAATCAGATTGAACGTTTGAAACACGTAGCCGATGTGCTCATTGCGCCAACGGGCAATTTGCGAGTCATTGAACCGGAAAATGTCCTGGCCCCGTACCAGCAATTCGCCGGACGTGGGGTGGTCGATGGCCGCAATCATATTCAGCAGGGTGGTCTTGCCCGAACCCGAGGGGCCCATGAGGGCGAGAAATTCGCCGGTCGCAATGTCAATGGAGACGTCGTCGAGGGCTCGAACCTCGAAGGTCTCGCGTTTGAAAATCTTGCTGACATTACGCGCCTGAACAACTTTAGTACCGGTGGCAACGTTGGGTGCGACCACTGTGCTCATGCTTGCCCCTTGATTTTAATTTTGTCTCCGTCTTTCAAATTCGCCGGTGCGTTGGTAATCACGTTCTCTCCGCCGACCAGCCCGTCGACCAATGCTCCATCACTGCGCTGACCCAGAATATGGACCGGCCTTGCCAGAGCTTTGCCGTCGAACACGATCAACACAATCTTCTTGCCGTCGACATCCCGGATTCCGGCAGAGGGTACGAAAACTCCCGTGGGCTGGGCTGCGCCTTTGGCGGGCTCGTTGGCGATGAACTTTACCGTCGCGTTCATTTCGGGCCGCAGTTGAACATTGGGATACTTGCTCGGGTTCAAGACCTGGACCTTGACCTGCACCGTGGCCTTCTGCCGGTTAGCTTCCGGGGAAATCTGCGCGATGACGCCGTCATATTGCTTGTCGGGATAGGCGTCCGTGGTGACAATCCCCTTCTGGTTCGGACTAAGGCGCGCGAAGTCCGCTTGCGCAATGTCGAGTTCTACCTGCAGATCGTTCAAGTCCGCGAGAGAAACTACCGATCCCTGCGGGCCTCCCGCGGCGGCACTGGCGAATTGCGCGGTGATCAGCTCTCCCTTTTCCGCGGTGCGGTCGAGAATTGTGCCCGTAACAGGGGCGCGGATCACGGTAGCGTCAAGCTGCGACTTGGCGTAATCGAGCTGGCCTTGCGCTTGGGTCAACGCCCCCTGAGCGCGCGCGATTTCTTCCTGCCGTGGTCCGATTTTCATCAGCTGGAACGCCTTTTCCAGAGAATTCGCGCGCTGCTGATCGGCTTCAAACTTGGCCGTGGCATCATCCAGGGACTGGCGCGAAACAACACCGGCGCCGGCGAGCTGTTTGGTGCGGTCGAGCGTCAACTTGTCATCGGCCAGCGTGGCGCGGGATTCATCAAGATTGTGTTGCGCCTCCTGAATTTCCTCCAGCCGTGAACCGTGCTGCAGTTCGTCAAAGTAGGCGCGAGCATTGTCCAGCGCGCCTTTGGCCTGTTCGTAAGACGCGCGAAACTCCTGGTCTTCGAGACGCACTAGAACCTGGCCTTCTTTTACCTTGTCGCCTTTTTCAACGCCAATCCAGGCGAGGCGGCCGGTCACTTTGGAATTTACGTTGATGGTGTGATGGGCCACGATGTAGCCGGTGGCCGAGAGCACGGTGGAGCCGCTGTCGCTGTTCTCCGCCGCCGCGCGAACCACTTCAACTTCCGGAACGCTCGCCGAAAACGCGCGGTACGCAAGCGCGGTCAGGCTGAGCAGAACGACAACCGCGATTCCGCCCACGATGTAGCGCCGCGCCCAGGCTGGCGGCTCCCCGGCGGAGTCACCGCGCTGCGTGCGGTCAATGCGCAGGCTCTGCAGATCTTCGTGTTTGGCATCAATTGGCATAACAGCAAGTACGCAGCGGATCCCGATCTAGTTCACGATCCAGTTCGATTGCCCAGTCGCATCTCAGCCGCGCAGCGCGCTAAGAATATTCTGCCGCGCCGCATGCCAGGCGGGAGCGAAGCCGCCCACCAGCCCCATGATCAAGGCGAACACAATCGCAGCGCCGGCGACCTCTGGCGTGATGCGCAGGGCGAACACCACTTCGCTGAACGTCACTGCGTTGGACGTGCCAGTTTCCATTCCGTTGAACGGTAGCATCAGCAGAATTCCCGCCGCCGCTCCCAGCAGCGCCAGCAGCAGAGATTCCAGCACGAACGAGGTCAAGATCGCCGGCCGCGAAAAGCCAATCACGCGCAGAGTCGCAATCTCGCGTCCGCGATAGGCCACCGCCGCGTACATCGTGTTCATGGCCGCGAAGCTCGATCCTATTGCCATAATAATAGCGACAACGATCCCGATGTATTTTATTGGCGCTCCGGAACTTGTCTGCTTGGCGTAGTAAGCGGTTTCGAGCACGCCTTCGAGCTTGAGCCGCTGGTCGTCGCTGACCCGGTTGGTGAGCGCTTCAGCCGCGGCGGGATCGGTGGCGCGCAAGTATGCCGAGGAGTACCCTCCCTGGCGATCGAAGTCCGAGGCCATCTGATTCACGTCGCCCCAAATTTCCGATTCGTAGGCCGAGCCTCCCGCGTCGAAAACGCCCACAACTTTCCAGGAACCTTTGCCGAACGCGATGGTATCGCCGATGTTGGCATGAGAAAAACGGTCGCGGATGGATTTGCTGACCACGACTTCACGCTGACCAGTCTGGAACCAGCGTCCTTCCACGAGTTTCGCGCTCGGTCGCATTTCCAGGCCATCGGGCATCATGCCGCGCACCGTGACGTTGACCTCGCCCGTGCCGTCTTTCCGCGGAAGGATGATCACTACCACTAACTCACCGGACGCCATGGGCTGGCCGTGGCTGTCTTTGGCGATTCCTGGAAGCGTCGTAAGGGTCGGAAAGAGCGAGGCATCGAAACCGCCAGAAAGTTCCGCTTCTGATCCCTTGCGCAGCACCAGCACGTTATTCGGATTGCCGCTGCTCACAAACGCCCGCTGCAGTCCGGCCAGCAGAGCCATCAGAAAAATCGCGGTCGTGACCGTGAGGGCAATGCCCAAGGCAGTCATGAGCGTCAGTCCCAAGCGTAACCTTAAGTTGCGGATGTTGTAACTGATCGGTATCGCCATAGGTAGTCTCTATCTGCGCAACGCAACTCGCCTGCTACTCACCCAATGTGCCGCAGCCCGTCCACAATGTTCATGCGCGAAGCATTGAACGCCGGCAAGTAGCCGCTCACCAATCCCAGGGTCAGGGCCACCAGCAATGACAACCCTGCGGTTTGATAGTTCACTTTCATGGCGAGTGGAACTCCCAGCGCAATGAAACTGCGCGTCAGCCACCAAATCACCGGGATTGCCACCAGAATTCCGAGCACTCCGCCAGCGACGGCTAAAGCTACCGACTCGCTGACAAAAATCGACAGCACACGCTGGCGGGTGAAACCGATAGTCTTCAGCACAGCAACTTCGCGCGTCCGGCTGCGCACCGACATCGCCATGGTGTTCGCCGAAACCAGCATGATGGTAAACACCACCGCGCCGCAAATGCCCAGGATGAATGCCTTCACGTTGCCCAGCGAAGCGACGAACCCGAGCTGAAACGCTTTTTCGCTTTCGGTTTTCGTCTGCAGCGGAGAATTCCGGAACATATCGTCGATCTGCCCTGAAACTCGCGCTACATCGCCGGAGGAACCGATCTGGGTGGAATACCATCCCGCCTGCCCCTTGAACCAAGGCACCGCTTCTTCCAGATACTTGGCGTTGAAATAGAGCGCGTTCTGTGGCGGATAGCGGTGATAGATGGCGCGAATCGTCAACTCTGGATTGACCTCGAAAATCGTTCCCTGTAACGTGATGCGGTCGCCAATCTTCCAGCCGTACTTCTTCGCCAGTGTCACATCGACCAATGCTCCGGCTCGATCTTGCTGCCAGGCTTTCAATTGATCCGGCGGTACGACCTTGTCCGACGCTACCTTCAGATATTCGTCCGGATCGGTGGCCAGTTGCGCGAAGAAGTGCTCCGGCCGGTCGTCGATGTAGCGTCCTCCAAACCAGGTGAGCGGTGCCACTGCAACCACTCCAGGGACGCTGCGAATCTTGTCCCGGTAATACGCGGGCAGGAAAAACGCGAGCGAGACGCGGTCGCGAATGATTAATCGCCGCGCCGCCTCCGGCGCGACTTGATCCACATAGAAGGAGCGCCAGATGGAAATCATGAGCGTCAGCAGCAACAGCGAGAAGCTGATGCTGATCAAAGTCAGCACGCTGCGGCGCTTGTTGCGGAACGTGTTGCGCACGATGAAACCGCTCAGGGTCATGAAAACTTCATCCGATGTGGCGTAATCCGTCCACGATGTTCACTTGCGAAGCATGATAAGAAGGCAGCGCGGAGCTGATAAGCCCCACCAGTCCCGCGACCAACACGGCAAGAACTCCAATGCCCGGCGTAACCTGCAAGGGGAAGAAGCTGACGAACTGCGGCGAATGGGTTATGCCATAAACCAGAAGCCACCCCAGGCCAACCCCAATCAGTCCCCCGCCCAGCGACAGCGCCACTGCTTCGCTCACAAATAAGCCCAGGACGCCGCGCTTCGTGAAGCCGAGCGTTTTCAGAACTGCGACTTCCCGCGTGCGCTCGCGAATCGACATCGCCATGGTGTTGGCCGAAACCAGCAACGTAGCGAAGAGCACAGCCGAGCAAATGCTCAGGATGAACGCCTTCACGTTGCCCATCATGGCTACGAATTCGAGGCCGAAAGCTTGCTCGCTCTCCGCCTTCGTGGGTTGAGGAGAGTTGCGGAACATGTCGTCCACGGCGCTGGCAACTTTACTCACATCTGCGGGGGTCGCGGCGAGAATCGTAAAGGTGCCAACCTGTCCTTTGAACGCTGGAACCGCTTCTTCAACATACTTGGTATTGAAAAAGACCGTCTTGTTGTCCGGGTTGGAGTGGAAAATGCCGCGAACGTACAACTCGAGATCGACGGGATAGATCGTTCCCTGGAGAACGAAGCGGTCGCCCAGCTTCCAGCCATATTTCTTGGCCAGCGTGTCGTCCACGATCGCTCCCTGGCGATCGCGCTGCCAGGCAGTGAATTGTTCCGGCGGCATCTGAATATCCCGGTAGACCTTGAAGAATTCGTCGGGATCGGTGCCGAACTGAGCGAAAAAATTCTCCGGCTTCTGGTCTTTGTAAATCCCGCCGAACCAGGAGATGGGCACGACCGCCAGGACCCCAGGCAGCGCGCGAATTTTCTCCCGATAAAAACTGGGCAAACTGAAAGTCAGAGAAACGCGATGCCGCACCACGAGCCTTTGCGCGGACTCGGCGCTGCCCTGGCTCAAATAGAAGCCGCGCCAGATCGTCATCATCAGAGTGAGCAGAAGCAGAGAGAATGCGAGGCTCAGCACGGTCAGAACGCTGCGGCGTTTATTGCGGAAAGCGTTCTTGGTCACAAACCGGGTCAGGGTCATGGGTACACTCCGGGGAGAGCCAGAAGCCAGGCGCCAAAGGCACGTCCCCAGTCCACCAAGAATAGACGAAGGAGTCCTCATCGACAACCGGATGGGGCTCAATTTTGCTCGACTTAATAATTCTTAGGACTTTAGAACGTCTGCCGCGGCCAGAAAGTTACGCTGTATTTTCGGGCGTGTAAGGCTGTCAGCCAAGGAATTCTCTTCGCGTTTGCGCGGGCGCCTCGGTACGGAGTAAAATCACGCGCAATCCAACCCAGCATGGGATTACAGTGTCCAGCCGTATCGTGCGGAGTCTTGGGATATATCTGTTCTCAAAAAGTATGATTGGTTCGCGAGAATCCCGCATTGAAATATCAGGCCTGGTGTTCTTACCAGGGAGCATGACTAGGAGTCGTGCGCTGCTTACGATCTTTGGAGTCTGGAAATGAACGGAAATGCGGCACGTTTCAAGCGGCTCGGTGGCGGCTTCGTTGGTCTGTTGGCTTTGGGTTGGGTGCTGACTGTATCGGCGGCTAAGCCTTCTCGACATGGAATCGCTCTGCCCACCGACTGGAGTCACAGCCATCTCGTGTTCTCGAAGCCGGGAACGGTCGAACAGGCGATGCGATTGCAACGGGAGCCACGCTTCGAGCAACAATTGTACCGCCGCGCCCGGCCGCTGAGGCTTTCCTCTGCTCAGGGAGAAAGGGGCGGTATAAGTTCGCCCCACCTGCGGTTCCCAGTCCGGCTCCCTCCCCGTGTGCGTTCGGCTGGTCTTTGGGGTCAGAGTCTGGGCGCAGGCGCAAACGTTGGGCCGGTGAACTTCCCGGCCAAGTTTTCTTTTGACAGCGAGGTCGCGAACTGCGACAGTGCGACGACGCCAGACTTTGTTGTCTACAGCACGGGCTTGAACGGCTCCGGAACGCAGGCGAGCCTTATTGCCTACGACAATCTCTATAGTGGGTGCTCTGGGACTGTGCCGCTGGTTTACTGGGTGTATGACACGGGCGGCCAGATCCTGAGTTCCCCTGTGCTCTCCCTCGACGGTACACAATTGGCGTTCGCGCAGACCACAGGCGGCATCGGAAGCCTGGTCTTGTTGAAATGGGCGCCTTCGTCTACGGAAACTGTAGCCAGCCCCGGCGTTCCAACGAACGTGGCGGCGGCTTCGTATTCAACGTGCGCGGCACCCTGCATGACGACCATTGTTCTCCAGGGTGGGGCAGTTGTAAACAACGACATAACCTCGTCCGTTTATTACGACTACGGCAGCGACACGGCTTGGGTAGGCGACAGCCGGGGCTATCTCCATCGCTTCAGCCCGGTCTTCTCCGGGACGCCGGTGGAAGCAGGAGCGCCTTGGCCTGTGCAGCTGCAACCCAGCGACGATACGGCGCTGGCCAGCCCCGTTTATGATTCCGGCTCCGGAAACGTGTTTGTGGGGGATGCGGGGGGATTCTTCTATAGCGTCAGCGCCGCCACTGGCGCGGTGACTCAGTCGAGCCAGCTGGACCATGGCACGGGCATCGTGTCCGGTCCGCTGGTGGATTCCACAGCGGGAGTGGCCTATGTATTTTCTTCGAGCGATGGCAGCACTACCTGCACGGGCGGACCTTGCGCCGCGGTTTATCGCTTCGCTGCAGGTTTTGCCGCGGGAACGGCGGGTGCGAAGGTTACGGTCGGAGCCAGCACCGCCACTCCCAAGTCACTTTATGAAGGTACGCTCGACAGCGCTTACGAGAATTCGATCAACGCCGCAGGAAATCTTTATGTTTGCGGAAACACCGGCGGCGCACCTACTTTGTATCAGGTGCATATCACTTCCGGCGCAGTCCTGGGTACCGTGACTACGGGACCGGTTCTTACCGCCGGCGCTACTGGCTGTTCCCCGGTCACCGACTTCCTGAACTCGAATGCAACCGGCGGCGCGACGGAATCCATTTTTGCCGGCGTCCAAACCGGCGGCACGTCCGCTACCTGCGCAGGCGGCGGTTGCATCATGAACTTCAAAAGCACACCGTGGCAAGCTTCGACCGCATACACCAAGGGCCAGGAGATTGTGGATAGCAACTTTCAGGTCCAGATGGTGATTACGGCGGGAACTTCGGGAACCTCTGCGCCGGGCTGGAGCACTTCACTAGTATTCCCCGCCGACGAAACGATTGACGACACGGGCCCACTCAAGTGGGTGAACCTGGGAGCTACAACCGCCGCCCGCCCGCCAGCATGGACAGCAAATCAAGCCTACGCCATTGGCGATTTCATCGAAGACACCAACTTCAATATTGAAGTCGTGACAGCGGTAAATGGGAACGACAGGTCTACAAACGGGCCGCACCCGACTTGGAGCACCGCAGTGGGCCAGACTACGTTCGATCACCACGTGAGCTGGACCAACGCGGGCCCTTCCCCGGGTGCGCTTGCAGCGGCTGGCGGGACGAGCGGGGTGATCATCGACAATATCGTTGAATCTGGTGTGTCTGGCTCCCAGATCTATTTTTCAACGCAAGGCAATCAGGCGACGTGCGGAACAGCGACCAGCGTTGGCTGTGCGGTACAAGCGTCGCAATCAGCGTTACAATAACCGAGGTAGTCTAAATGCCTATGGATCATTCTTCCGTCGAACAGCCGCTCACGGCGGCCGAGCATAAAAAGCCGTATGAGAAGCCAGCCTTCCGCCACGAGCGGGTTTTTGTCACGACAGCCTTGTCCTGCGGCAAGATCGATCCCACCCAGGCCACGTGCCACATGAATCCCAAAGTGTCGTGACCCCGATGCAAGGCAGCTCTTCGGCCCAAGTGCACGCCCTGAAATGCGAGCTGGCTAGCGAGGTTCTAACCTCGTCAGGACGGTTGCGCCTCCGAGTGACGGGATGGAGCATGTTACCGGCAATCTTTCCCGGCGACACCCTTGTGATTGAGCCAGCCACCAGCGAAAGCGTGGGCAAAGGGGATATCGTACTCTTCCAGCGGGATCAGCGGCTCTTCGCGCATCGGGTTTCAGGAAAGTCCGGCAGCGCTTCAGGTTTTCAGATCGTCACCCAGGGCGACGGAATGGCAAATCCCGACCCTCCGGTTTCGAGCTCGCAGTTGCTGGGCAAAGTCTCTTTCGTAGTGCGGGACGGGCGCTGCCTGGAACTGGCCAAAACCCCGCGGTTTTCGATGCGCGCCGTTGCCGTTCTGGTGCGTCGTTCCTCTTGGGCCGCTCGTGTGGTAGTCGGAGTACACAAGATGGGCCAGGGTCCACAGGAGCCTCCTTGCAAGGGTTGATGAGCTCTGTCGATTGCCTGCACCTCACCATCGAAATTGGAGGCATTCCCATCCGCGTCAATACCTCCGACGCAGATTTTCTCGGCATGCTGCAGAATCGCTACGCAGGATTTGTGGGCTCGTCAAAGAACGCAGCAGTCGAGTTCAACGTGGATCTGTTCACGCCTGGCTTTGTTGACCCAGACGCCGACGTGCGAGTGACCCAGTACGCGGGAAAGTGGGCCCTGGAACGGGGAGACTTTCGCGCTGAGTGGGAGCCGGCCCGGCGCACGGGCACGATTCGCCAGTCCGCGAACCCCTATTCGATCGATGCGGTTCTCCGCATCGTCCACACCCTGGTGCTCGCTCAGGAAGGCGGCTTTCTGATGCATGCCGCCAGCGCCATCCGCAACGGGAAGGCGTTTTTGTTTGCCGGAGTTTCCGGGGCAGGGAAGACAACGATTTCAAGACTCGCTCCTACTGACGCCACGCTACTGACCGACGAAATTTCCTATGTTCGGAAATGCGCTCGAAAGGACCCGGGACAGCAAGGCCACAGTTACGTGGCTTATGGGACTCCATTTACGGGGGAACTCGCCAAGGTTGGCGAAAATGTTTCCGCTCCGGTTTCTGCATTTTATCTTCTGGCCCAAGGTCCGGAGAACCGGATTGATCCCGTCGCCCCCGGGCAGGCAGTCCGGGAATTGCTGGCCAACGTACTTTTCTTTGCCGAGGACCAGGAGTTGGTGGAGCGAGCTTTCCATGCCGCTTGCGAGTTTGTGAGCCGCGTGCCGGTCTCCCGGCTCACATTCGTTCCTGATGCCCGAGTGTGGGAGATGATAGGATGAGCAGGCTTTATGTGGCGCGCAACACACGGGTAGCGGCGCGCAACCTCGATGGCGAAATGATGATCATGTCCGGCAAGGACTCGACTCTTTTTACGCTCAACAAGACCGCTACCATCATCTGGCAGTCAGCGGACGGAACCACCCCTCTGGACGAAATTGTCGAGAGCCGGATTTGTGGGGAGTACGAAGTGGACCCCGCCGCCGCGTTGCAGGATGCCGAAGCCCTGGCTCGCGAACTCGCTGCGCACGGCATCCTGGACGTCTCCGAGAATCCAATCGTTTCTGTAAACTCGCAACCCGTAGACTCGCAACCTGCGAAGCCGCCCGGTGGAGACTCGCGATGAGCGGCCTGATGCAGGAATTGAGCAACAAGGCTCTCGCCCTCGGCGTTCCGATGAGCGTTCAGCTGGACCTCACCTACCGTTGCAACGAGCGCTGCGTGCACTGCTATCTTGATCATGACGACCACGGCGAGATGACTACCGCGGAAATCAAGCACCTGCTCGATGAAATGGCCGAGGCCGGCGTTTTCATGCTGACCCTGAGTGGCGGCGAGATTTTTCTGCGCAAGGATTTCTTCGAGATTCTCGAGCACGCACGCCGGCTCACTTTCTGCATCAAGCTCAAAACCAACGCCATCATGATCCACGAGCGCGAGGCGGCGCGCATCCGTGATTTGGGCGTGGAGTCGATCCAGATCAGCATTTACTCGCACCGGCCCGAGGTGCACGATGCTATTACTCTGGTTCATGGCTCGCTGAAGCGTTCGTCGACGCGATTCGTTTCCTCAAGCTCGCAAGGCTTGAAGGTGATCATTGCGAACGTCCTGATGGTCCAGAATATGCAGGACTATGAAGGCGTGCGTGCTCTCGCCGACGAGCTCGGCGTTGAATCCACGCTGGATCCAACCGTCACTCCCATGATGGATGGCGACCGTTCCACGCTCAATCTTGGCGTCGACAACGCAGCGCTGCAAGGCTTGTTTCGTAATGAATCGCTGGTGGGAAACGTGGAGGAATTCTGCGCGGTGCCGCCGCGGCCGGGCGAAGACGAATTGCAGTCCCTGCCGTGCAGCGCCGGGCACACGGCCTGCTACGTTTCGCCTTACGGTGACTTTTACCCGTGCGTCCAGTTTCCACTGACCTGCGGCAACGTGAGGCAACAGCGGTTCGTCGACATCTGGCGAAATTCTGAACAGTTGAAGGAAGTGCGCTCGATTCGCGTGAAAGACTTGTCTGGCTGTTCCCAATGCACACACGTTACGAACTGCACGCGCTGTCCCGGCCTGGCTTACATGGAAGGCAACATGCGCGGACCCTCCACACAGGACTGCGAAAAATCCTACGCCAGAACTGGAGTCCCTTCGGTGAATCTGCAGTCGAAGAAACCTTCCGTTAAGAAACTGATACAAATTCGAATGCAGCCTGCGGGTGTGGCAGTCTCCGCTTGAATCTCAAAAGCTTTC
Organism: uncultured Acidobacteriaceae bacterium; assembly: GCA_963846245.1. Classification (GTDB taxonomy): domain Bacteria; phylum Acidobacteriota; class Terriglobia; order Terriglobales; family Acidobacteriaceae; genus Sulfotelmatobacter. The sequence continues at coordinate 271,608 of CAWJVI010000005.1, forward strand.
ACAAGCCAAGCCGAATCCTCCTCACAGCCATTCAGGTAGACTGCATCCCGAGGATCTGACATTGGGTCTGCCCGAGACCATGCGCGGAACGTGCTGACGCTCGATTTGAGGTGGAGTGGTCCCTGCTGCAAGCCGCATGTTCCGCAACCGCCAACCGTGGAGATTCCGGCCGAGCAGCAAGCCGCCACAAGAGAAAAACAGGGTCTTCGCGGCTGGTTGCAGAGGCCGCTAAACTGGGAATCTCTTCTGCAGTTGGCCGAGCAGCACGGCGTTGTTGCCCATCCTCTATCATTCCTTGTCCTCGCTGGGCGGCGAAGTGCCACCCGCAACCTTCGCTCTACTAAAGCAGGGCTACGAAACCAACCTGCGCCGTACTCTGCTTCTTGCCCGGGAACTAATCCGCATCCTCGATCGTTTCGACGCGCTGGCAATCGACGTCATACCTTACAAAGGCGTGGCTTTGGCTGAAACACTTTATGGAGACATCGCGCTGCGGCAGGCCGGCGACATTGATCTGCTGGTTCGCGCTTACGATCTTTCACGCATCAAAGCTACACTGAAAGACTTGGGATACACACCTCATCATCCGCTCTCCGAACCAGAAGAGCGCGCTTATCTCCGCTCCGGCTACGAGTGCGCATTCGACAGCATCCTGGGGCGCAATTTGCTGGAGGTGCAGTGGGCTCTGCAGCCGCGCTTCTATGCGGTCGATTTCGAGATGGAATCCGTGTTTCGTCGCGCCACGAAGTAAACGTCGCGGGGAGAAACATGAAGACGCCTTCAGCCGAGGATCTATTCATCATCCTGGTATTGCACGCGGCTAAGCACGTCTGGGGACGTCTGATCTGGCTCTGCGACATCGCCCAGATCGTGAATTACCTGCTCTTAACTGGAATTGGATTGCCGAGACCGCGACGTCGCTCGGCATTGTGCGCATCCTCCAAGTCACACTGGTCTTAACGAATCGAATGCTGGGGATCACGATTCCAGCCGCCGCGGAAAAAAGCCTGTCTGCCGATTCCGATGCTCTCGCGCTGGCGGATGAGATCCTCCCTCAGCTCGGAAGCGCGGCAACGCAAAGTGTCGAGTCCTTGTCTTATTTCCGCCTCATGATGCGACTGCGCGAGCGAAGAGCGGATCGCATTCGATTCCTGAGACGGCTGGCGTTCACACCCGGGCCCGGCGAATGGAAATCAGTTCGTCTGCCGGAGCCGTTATTTCCGTTGTACCGGTTAGTACGTCTATGGCGCCTGGCAACCAGGCTCGCTAAGACGTAGCTTGCGCTGGCTTCGCGTTCCAATTCATCAGATACAGAGTGCACATCGCGCCTCCGGCAATTAACGGAACCACCATGCCGGCTCGAACGCTGCCGAAGCGGTTCGAGAAGAAGCCCACCAGCCACGGCATAAATGCGCCTCCCAGATTCGCCATGGTGAACATGATGGAGCCCATCTGCGAAGAGGCATCCCCGAATTCCCGAGACAACAGCGAGATCGTAATCGGATAAACAGCGGCCAGGCCGAGTCCCGTGACGCTCGCACCCGCTAACACGCCGAGCGCAGCGTGAGACAGAAGTAAACACATCATTCCCGCACAGGCCATCAAGAGGCCGGCGCGCGCCAGCGTGACCTCCTCGACTCTTTTCAGCACCACTGACGCCAGCCATCTTCCTACCATCAGCGTCGAATAAAAAAACGATGAACTCATCAAGGCCAGGCTGAGTGACATCGTGCCTATACTCTTGGCGTAGGAGGCAATCCAGCCGCCGCATGAGTTCTCCACTCCCACATAGAGAAAGAAAAGTGAAGCGAGCAACACGACTGAGTTGCTCCTCCAGGAGCTGCTTGAAGATCAACGCGCGCAACTCCCTGCGCGCCGCTCCCCCCCCGCGCGCGCGGTTCGACGATCCGCGAGGGCATGGCCGCTATGCCAACCGCCACAATAAATAAAAAGCCGGCAAAAGCCGCAAGCAGAGCCGGAACGTGATGCGCCCGGGCCGCTGCGGCCACGAGGAACGGACACGCCACCGCGCCAACGCTCCAGGAAAAATTGAGCAGGTTCAGGGCCGCGCTGCGGTGGAACTCGTGCACTTCAGCCACCAGTAAGTTCGCCGCCGGAACCGCAATCCCGAAACCCAGGCCGTAAAGCCCAATGCAAGCGGATCCCAGAATCCGAGGACTATAAGGCAGCTGCGCCACGCCCACCGCCATCGCCAGCAGGCCCACTTTGATCGCGAAGCGAAATCCCCAGCGCGATACGCAAAATCCCGAGAGAGCCACGCCCACAGTCGACGACAGAAATTGCACCGTGAAGAGCGATCCCGCCTGTGTATAGTTCAGCGACCACTTCGCCGAGAGCATCGGCAACAAGGGGCCCAGCAGGACCGTTACGATTCCGATGGGAACGAATGCAGCATGGGCTGCCACGGTGAGCGGTCGGGAAGAATCCGCGGCTTGCGGTATCTGAGAGAGACTCATGAAAGGTGCTCGGCGCTCGGCGCTATGTGCTGAATTAGCGATAGAATTCGCCCACCAGCATTCTCCTATGCGCTTGGGGCCTTTCCAGTAGATTCGCGCACCACCAGTTCGGGCTCAATCGCAATCTCCGGAGGATAGTCGTCTCTTCCAGCGATTCGTTCCAGCAGCACCTGCGCCGCCACTTGCCCCATGCGGGCCAGAGGTTGACGAACCGTGGTGAGAGTCGGAGTGTTGAAAGCCGCGCCGGGAATATCGTCGAAGCCCATCACCGAGACATTTTGCGGCACCCGCAAACCCTGCTCCTGCAGCGCGCGAATCGCTCCGATCGCCGAGATGTCATTGTAAGCAAACAGCGCCGTAAACGGCTTCTTGCGCGCCAATAACTGTTTCGCAAAAGGATAGCCAAGCTGGGGTGTCGGGTCGTCTATGTCGATTTGCACAGTCAATTCCGGATCGATTGTCACGCCGATTTTTTGCGCGACCTCACAGATCGCCCGCCACCTATCCGTCGAATCCGAACTCAACGGATTGCCCCTCATAAAGGCGATTCGTTTATGCCCGAGGCTGGCCAGATGATTAAGAGCCAGCGTAGCCGCCTGCACGTGATCCAGCACTACGTTCGTAACTCCTTTAACGTTCTGGTGCCCCGCGACCGCCACCATCGGCAGAGAAGGCGCTTCATGAACAGTCGTGTCCACCGTAATGAACCCTTCCACTCCTCGCTGCAGCAGAAGCTCGGAATACTGGCTCAACAAATTCTGATCATGTCGATGCGCCACCGTAAGAAAAAAATAGTCCATCTTTCTCAGGTGCGCCTCAATCCCGCTGATCACCATCGATCCATAGGAGTCGCCGATCTCCTCGGCGATCACTCCGATCGTGTAAGTTCGCTTGTTGCGCAGGGTCCGGGCAAAAAAGTTGGGCCGGTAGTTCAGTTCTTTTGCCGCTGCATGGATGCGATTCTTGGTATCTGGCGGAATCGAACGAGCAGAGGGCGAGTTGTTGAGCACGGCGGAAACCGTGCCGGAAGTCAGGCCCACATGTTCAGCCACGGCCTTGAGTGTAACCGTCGCTGCGGGGCCGGGTCTCTTGCTTTGGGCCATGAGTCAGGTCCGATTTCGAAGGCAGGCATCGGAAACCGCGACGCCGGATCTAAGTTAGCGATCTAAGCAAGCTTCGAGAAGTCGGCATTAGCTACTCTCCGCCTGTTGCGATGTTTCACGCCTTCGCGTACCGCTCGCTGTTAGGTTTCGATCCGCTCAGCGCGAAGAACAAAATGTAGAGGTAACAAATGACCGGCAGAAAAAAGGCGTGATGAATACCAATGCGATCCGCAATCGCGCCCTGCGCGACTGGGATCAGCGCCCCGCCCACGATCGCCATGATCATCACTCCCGAACCGTCGCCGGTAAGTGGCCCGAGTTCCGCCACACCCAAAGTGAAAATGCTCGGGAACATGATCGAATTAAAGAACCCAACCAGGATGATGCTATACATGGCGAAATGTCCCGTGCTCAACATCGAAATGGCGACCAGGGCAGCGGCGCAGACCGAGCAAATTCCCAGCAGTCGCCCGGTCCGCATCTTTTGCAATAGTCCGGAACCAATGAAGCGCCCAACCATAGCCCCGCCCCAGTAAAAAGCTACAAAACTCGCCGCAGCTTTTTCCGTCATCGCGCCAATGTCGGGCTGGCTGAAGTAGTTCACCAGAAAACTCCCAATCGAAACTTCGGCGCCTACATAAACGAAAATGCTGATCGCGCCAAAAATCAAATTAGGATGCTTCCAGATCGAGTCGTTCACTTTTTCGCCCACTTTACGCTGAGCGTGTTCGATTTTCGGCAACTTGAAACTGCCAATGGCAATCGCAAGTACTACCAGTGCGATGCCCAAGCCCACATAGGGCGTTTTCACGGTCGCAGCTTCATGCAGGCGATAGGCCTGTAAAGCGTCGGGCGCCAGCGCCCGTATCTCTTCGATCGTCTTCGGAGCTGCGCTTAGGATGAAAAGACTGCCGAAGAAAGGCGCCAGAAAAGTTCCGAGTGAGTTGAACGCCTGCGTCAGATTGAGGCGGCTAGACGCGGTCTCGGGTTTGCCCAGTACCGTGACGTAGGGATTCGCAGCCACCTGCAGGCACGTGATGCCGGCAGCAAGAACGATAAGTGCGAACAAAAATAACGGGTATGACGGCGCACTGGCCGCGGGCACGAAGAGAAATGCTCCCACTCCCATCGTCAGCAGGCCCGCCACCATCGACCGCTGATAGCCAATCCAGTCGATGATCCAGGCAGAAGGAATAGAGAACAGAAAATACGCCCCAAAAAACGCGAACTGAATCAGCATGACCCGCGTGTAATTCAGATCGAAAATCGGTTTCAGGTGCGGTACAAGAATGTCATTCAGGCAAGTCAGAAATCCCCACATGAAAAATAGCGTCGTCACGACCGCCAGAGGTCCTGCATAAGAAGAAGATCCGCCTTCAGAATGCGACGTGGAACCAGATGCAGAACTATTGGGGGCTGCGATCGCCATAGATTCAAACTCCACCCTTCGAAGAGTGTGCCAGCTCTGTCGCTCGGCATCATAGCATCGCCGGGCGTTCAGGTTCGGGGTTTTCTTCGCGGAACGGGTCGGCGCTTTTGCCCTAGAAAATCGTTTTCCTATGCTACCGCCGACCGGGCTGCCGCGCCGAAAACGAACGCGTCTAGGCTTGAACCTTCGCCCTCAACTCCGACAGTTGCTCCGCCAGAAAACTCAAATACTCTTCCATGCCCTGGCCCGTCTTGGCGGAGAGACGAAAAATCAGCATGGATCGAATAACGCTGCCTGCATCTTATATCGGACTCGCCACCTCCACGCTTGCAAAGCCCCGTAGCCCTGCATATAAGAGGTACAGAACAATCTCCGCACTTCCGAGTGGACCAGGTAGCCACGTCTTGTTCCCTTCACGCCGCGCATTCTTGAAATCCTTGAGCCGGTCGGCCCTGGTGCTGCAACTGGAGAGCGTCCTGGCGCTGGGCTGTCCGAGCTGGTTGTGGCCGGGTTCTCAAGCCGATCAAAAAGCGGACATGGCTAAAGAATTCCGGACCGCCGTCAGACGACGTGGCAGTCAGCTTTCTCAACGTGGCTCGCGAGTCCGGACTGAACGTGAAGACCATCTTCGGAGGCGAACACACGAACAAGTATCTGCTCGAGACCACCGGCTGCGGCGTCGCCTTTTACGATTATGACAACGACGGTTGGCTGGACATTTTTCTGGTGAACGGCTCGCGCCTCGAAGGATTTCCCGCCAGGTACCGAACCGACTTCTCATCTTTTCCGCAACAATCGCGACGGAACTTTCACCGACGTGACCGTAAAGGCCGGAGTCGCGCACTCCGGATGGGGACAGGGCGTCTGCATCGGCGATTACGACAACGATGGCTGGGACGATCTGTTCGTCACGTATTACGGAAAAAATGTTCTCTACCACAACAACGGCGACGGCACTTTCACCGACGTCAGCCAAAAGGCAGGCGTGGCGGGCAAAGGCACGCGATGGAATACCGGCTGCGCCTTTGTCGACTATGATCGCGACGGCCATCTCGATCTTTTCGTGGCCAACTACATCGACATGGATCTTGCGACCGCTCCCGTGCCGGAGTCAGGCCCCTGCCTCTACAAGGGCGTGTTAGTTGCCTGCGGACCGCCCGGCTTGCAGGGCGGCAAGAACATTCTCTACCACAATAACCGCGACGGCACCTTCACCGATGTTTCCGAAGCGGCTGGGATTTTTCGCGCGAACGGTACCTACGGCTTGGGCGTGCTCACCGCAGACTTCGACAATGACGGCTGGCCCGACATTTATGTTGCCAATGATTCGACCGCCAGCGCCCTCTACCAGAATAAAAAGAACGGCAAGTTTGAAGACGTTGCCATCGAAGCAGGTTGCGCGCTCAGTCCAGATGGAAAACCGCAGGCGGGCATGGGAATCGCAGCCGCCGACTATGATCTCGACGGCAATCTCGATATCGTCAAAACAAACTTCGCGGGCGACACCCCGTCGCTCTACCACAATCTCGGCGGTGGCAACTTCGAAGACGCCACCTTCACCTCGGGCATTGGAGCGGCACACGCAGTTCCTGGGCTGGGGATGCGGCTTCTTCGATTTCGACAACGACGGCTGGCCCGATATTCTGATCTGCAATGGCCATGTTTATCCCGAAGTCGAGCAGCTGAAAACCGAAGCTGGATATGCCCAGCGCAAGCTCCTTTATCGCAACCTGCGCAACGGACACTTCGCGGACATTTCTCTGCAGGTCGGTTCAGGAATTTCCGATCCGGCCCCATGCCGCGGCTGCGCCTTCGGCGACTTCGATAACGACGGCGACATCGACGTCGTCGTCAACACGATAAACGATTTTCCGCAGCTTCTTCGCTGCGACTCCAAACTTGCCAACAACTGGATCAAGGTGCGGACTATCGGCGCCAAGTCCAACCGTAGCGGCATCGGCGCGCGCGTCGCTTGTGTGACGCATGTTCCGGGCGAATCCAAACCCCATCGGCAGATTGACGAAGTCCGCAGCGGCGGCAGCTACATCTCACAAAACGATCTGCGGATTCACTTCGGCCTGGGGAAGGCGGAGCAGGTCGATCTGCTCGAAATCCGTTGGCCCAGTGGCCAAGTCGATACCATCAAGGACGTAAAAGCAAATCAGCAGATCTTCGTAAAAGAAGGCGAGGGCGTGATTCGTACCATGCAGTTCCCGAAGCAGCTCCCGACGAAGAAGTAAGCCATATCGCGGCGGGTGAGGAGCGCTCTCCACACCAACAAAAACGGCAGGGCCGACCCCCTGCCGTCCTCTTCAATCGACAATTCCAAATCCGCGGCTTACTTCTTGTTGACCGCCTTCTTCAGTTCGGCCCCTGGCGTGAACTTCGCCACCTTCCGGGCAGCGATCTTGATCGTGGCGCCCGTCTGCGGGTTGCGTCCGTTCCGGGCTTTTCTCTGCGACACAGAGAATGTTCCGAAACCAATCAGTGCTACCCGATCACCTTTCCGCAGCGCACCCGTGATGCTGTCCACAGCGGTATCAATCGCGGTCGTAGCTGATGCTTTGCTGATTTCACAAGCGCCTGCGATTCTGTCAACCAGATCGGCTTTGTTCATAGTTTCTCCTCGCAGGTTTCTTTCGTACCCAGCGCACACTGGGGAAAAATAAGCTGTGCCTGAGTTGGGGAAACCTGACGGCTTGTATTTTCCTCCCTCCCGGCAGATTGTCAACTGTGAAAATCCGCACCGGAAGCCTGTTTTGCACTGTCGCAGCCCGAATTGGGGCTTCGGAGGCCGACTCTCACGTAGCCGCTCGCCAAGTTTCGTCGAGACTCCCCGGTCACAGCGCCGTTCAGCCCCGTTTTCCTCGCCCATCCACAGCCCCGGCGGTCGCTTCACAGGATGTACACAGGCGCCGCGGGTTTAAGACTTGCGCGATGTCAGGTCCCCAGTGCAAAGTCTAATAAAGCGCTGACTTCGTGAGCTGACTTCGTGAAAGGATATGAGTGAACAGGAATTCCGTGAGCAGGGTTTCAGTGAGTAGTGCATCCGCTGTCAGGACTTCGTCGGCCCATACTTCGTCGGCCCATACTTCGTCCCGCGAGGCTTCCCCGCAAGCCTGCCCATTGTGCAGTGGCAGCGGCTGGAAGACAGTTTCCGCTGGCACCCACGCGCCCCTTGAAATGATTAAAGACCGCCGCGTCACGCGCTGCGACTGCCAACTGGAAGCGCGCAAACAAACGCTGCTCTCTGCCGCACGCATCCCCAAACGCTACGAACACTGCGAACTCGCCAACTACGACACCGACTTTCCTGGAGCGAGCCCCTCTCTCGCCGAAGCCCATTTTATGGCTTCCTCGTTCGCCGAGAAGTACGATCCGCACGGCGATCGAGGCTTGCTCATCATCGGAAAAATCGGCACCGGCAAAACTCACCTCGGCGTCGGCATCATCAAGAAATTAATCCTGCATAAAGGCGTCGCCTGCCTGTTCTACGACTATCGCGAACTCCTGAAGCAAATCCAGAACTCCTACAACGCCGCCGTTCAAACCACGGAATTAGACGTGCTTCGCCCCGTCTTCGATACCGAAGTGCTCGTCCTCGACGAACTCGGCGCCGTGAAGCCCACGGAATGGGTCTGGGATACGGTGAGCCTGATCCTCAATACACGCTACAACGACAATCGCACCACCCTCATCACCACCAACTTTGAAGATCAGCCCGCGGCGAGCGCGGCCGGCTCCTATTCCGCCGCTAGGGCGGCCGCGCGGGCCGAGACCCTCGGCGACCGCATCGGCGAGCGCATGCGCTCCCGCCTGCACGAAATGTGCCGCGTCATCACCCTCGACGGTACCGACTTCCGCCTGAAATACCGCAGCGCCAGCTTCCGCTAGACCATTTCGCTTCTAATGATTTCGGATCCGACCGTTTGCTTGTCATCCCGAGCAAGCGTTCTTTGCGCAGCGAGGGATCTGGGCGATCCGCGCGATGCGTCGCGTTCTTTGCGACGCAATACTCGCGCGTTTGGATCGCTTCCTTATCGGTACTCCGCCAATCTCCGTACTCCCGTCGCGAATACTTGCTTACAATGATCCCGTGCTGACCGAGCGCCTGGAATTCGCCCCCGAGCGGGACTCCGAAATCTTCGCGTCCGTCCCCGCCGCTCCCGCTGTGTTCCTTCTGCGCGGAGCCGACCCGCAATCCGAGCCCTACGTCACCAAGACCGCCAATCTCCGCCGCCGCCTGCAGCGCCTGCTCGGCCCCGTGGAAGAGCGCACTAAAAAACTCAACCTGCGTGATCGTGTCCACGTTATCGAGTACACACCCACGGGCTCCGATTTCGAATCCGGATTCGTGCTCTACGCCACCCTCCGCGTGGCCTTTCCCAAAACCTACGCCGACCGCCTTCGCTTCCGCTTCGCGCCGCTGGTCAAGCTGCATCTCGAAAACGAATACCCGCGCGCCTCTATCACCACGCGCCTCGGCCGCCTTAACGGGCGCAATCTCTACTACGGTCCCTTCGCTTCGCGCACCGCCGCCGAAAAATTCATGAACGACTCGCTCGACTTCTTCAAAATGCGCCGCTGCGTCGACGACTTGCATCCCGACCCCAAGTTTCCCGGCTGCATCTATTCCGAAATGAAGATGTGTCTGGCGCCGTGCTTCAAAGGCTGCACCGATGCTGATTACGCCACCGAAGTGAATCGCGTCCAGTCCTACTTCGATTCCAACGGCGAGTCCATCTCCCGCGAATTCTCCGCCCAGCGCGACGCTGCTTCGACCAGCCTAGCCTTCGAAGACGCCGCCGCCATTCACGCCCGCCTGGAGAAACTGAAGCCCATCCTCAGCCCGCTTCCCGAAATAATCCATCGCCTCGACCGCCTTTCCGCGCTGATCATTCAACCGGCGGGCCTCGGCGATTCCGTAACTTTCTTTCGCGTAGAACGAGGCGTGATTTCGGGACCGATCCCGTTCTGCATTCAACCTGCGGATCACGCAAAGTCGCAGTCCATGGAGTCTCGGATACAGGAAGTCCTGGAATCTTTTCCCCCGGCAAAGCCGAAGCCCGCACTCGAAACCATGGAGCATCTCGCCCTGCTCAAACGCTGGTATTACCGGGGCAGCCGCGTGGGAGAGATTTTCTTCGCCGACGAAAAAGGCAATCTGCCCATGCGCCGGGTGGTGCGCGGCATTTCACGCGTCTATCGAGGTGAGGAACCAGAGGTCGAAGCAACCTCCGGGCAATCGAGCCACGCGCAGCCGACCCCGCGCCGGCAACCAGAACAACTCTGACTACGTACCCAGGAGTACCCTGTGCCCTCTATGGTTTAAGCTCTTGGTGGATGCTCAATCAGAACTTTCCGTGGGAGTTGACATTGAAAGCACCGAAAAAGAAAAGCACGAAGAAGACGACCAAAAAATCAAAGGACGAATCTCTCCGCGAACACGTCACTTACCTCCTCGAAGGCGGAGGCGCGCACGCAAAGTTCGACGACGTCATAGAAGACCTGCCCCCGAATCTGCGCGGCATCAAGCCCGACAAATTTCCTCACACCGCGTGGATGCTGCTCGAACACCTGCGCCTGGCGCAATGGGACATCCTCGAGTTCAGTCGCAACGCCAAGCATGCCTCTCCCGAGTGGCCCAAAGGTTACTGGCCCCAAACCGAAGCCCCGCCGAGCGAAGCGGCCTGGAACAAAAGCATCCAGCAATTCCGCCGCGATTTAAAAGCCATGCAGCTACTCGTCGCAGATCCCAAGACCGATCTGTTCGCCAGCATCCCCTGGGGCGACGGCCAGACCATCCTCCGCGAAGCCTTGCTGGTCGCCGACCACAACGCCTATCACACAGCTCAGTTGGTAGACCTGCGCCGCCTGCTCGGCGCCTGGGAAACGTAACGAGTGCAGAGCCCGCGCGGGTGCGTGGGTGCCCCATTTCTCGCGCGTTCTGTGCGCGAAGTCCGATCCCAAGTAAACGCAGCTTCCCGAAGCCCGAAGCCCGGTTCTATCTCCGTGTCTCCGTGCCTCCGTGGTGAATCCCGCTCTCCGCCCGCTTCCGAAAAATCACCTTAACCCCCTCCCTCCACCGTTCATCAATCCCCGCAAACTCCCACTCAATCTCCGGCGAAATGTAGCGCAACAGCACATCCGTCGTCGGATGCACATGCAATGCCGGAGCCACCAGAAACAGCAGCGGCTTCTCGCTCGACAGCTCCCGCCCGTCAAAATACCCGAAGCGTTGAAACTCGCCGCGCCCGTGATGCCACGCCACGCGCGCCCAGTAGTCCAGCCCCTGCAGCGGCAAATGGATGTCCTCGTCCGCTTTGAGTTCCACCACCGCCAGCCGCCCTTCGCGCGTGACCGTGAGCACGTCAATCATGGCGCGATCTGCCGCCGAGAACGCCGGCACCTGCGAATATGCGCACTCCGCATCCAGCCGCCCGTCAATAACACTCACATCCGCCGCCACCAGCGATTCCAGCCAGCGTTCCGGATGCATCCGCCACAACGCATGCTGCCGCACCCCATAAGGATGCCGCACATCTCGCAGCACCGTGACGAGATCCAGGAAAACATTCTGATTGTGCTCATCCAACACTCGCTCCTCCGCTCCCACACCGAACACAATTTCCTGCTTACTGCGAAACGATTCCCCTTCCGCCGCCATGCGAGCTCGTGCAAACTCCAACCCGCGCCAGCGAAATGCGATCTCCGCAGGAGACAAAACTGCAACCACGCAGTTCGGCAAAAGTCCCTGCATTCGTGAAATCGATTCCGAAAAACGCTCCCGCGCCGCGCTTTCATCTGTGGCATGCACCAGCCGCGTCGCCACATTTCCCCGATCACCACAGTCGATCTCCACCAGCGCGTCGTGTCGTTCATCCAGTTCAAACAAGCTCCACTTCGCCGCACTCCGGTTCAGATTCGCCATCCTCTCCCGAACCAGCCCCGAACTCCCAGGAGGCACGAACAACACCAGCCCCTCCACTAGCGCCTTCGCCGCCTGACTCTGCCGGCATTCATGCAGCCACAACAGGCCAAACGTAAGCGCCGCATCAATCGACGCTTGAGTCTCGTGCGCATTCACGCCCAACACCGCCAGCGCCGACTGCCCGTGCCGCAGCAACCCTCGCGTATAAATCGGACCGAAAGATTTCTCCAGGTTTACCGCCGTAGTAAGCCGCGCAATCGCGAACCCCGCAAAGTGCCGTTCCAGCGCACGTCGCAGCGTATGCTCATACGCCCGCCGCAGGGCTCTCTTAGCCGTGGGCGAACGCCGGTCGCGTTCCCGGCAAATTTCCAGCTTGCTGGGCCGCGAGTGCCCGAGCTTCTGCACAAATAAGCGCAGTGTCCCGCTTTTCACTTCCGCATCCAGCACGCGTCGCACCGTGTTCCGCTCCTGCGACCACAGGTGCAGAAGACACTTGTTGTACTCCCCAGAAATCGAATACTTTGCGCGTGCCAGATCAAACGTGACCGCGCCGTCTTCCAGCACGACGGCTCCCACCGCTTCCCCGAGGAAATCCTGTACCGCTCGCGTGAGTGCGTCAGGCGTCATGTAAGCATTCTCTAACTTTGGCAAAGCCGCGTCTGTGACGAATGACCATCTTCACCGCCAGCCTGTGGATTCTCCGCCAACCCAACTGCCGTATCCAATCCCCATATGGGATAATGGAAAAGGGCCCTGCCGAGTCGTGGCGCAGCTATCCCGCATCTAATTTCTGTGGACAAACACAGCCTGGACAAGCAACGATTCTTCTTCGATCACTACGGCCTCGCCGAGCGCGATCTCGAACACTATCTCGCCGCCGCTCTATCGGCGGGCGGCGACTATGCCGACCTCTACTTTGAATATCTTTCTTCCACCTCGCTGATGGTGGATGAATCCATGGTCAAGTCGGCCTCGCAAGGCATTTCGGCCGGCTGCGGCATTCGTGTAGTTTCCGGCGAGCGCACCGGCTACGCCTATACAGACGATCTTTCCGCAGACCGAATCCTGCGCGCCGCCCGCACCGCTGCCCTCATCGCCAGCGCGCCCGCGAAAACCACGGTTGCCGGCTTCCAGAAGAGCGCCGCCCGCAGCCTCTATCCGGTCACACTGCCTTCCGTCGACGCCGAGATCACCGCCAAGGTCGAACTCGTGATGCGCGCCGACAAGGCCGCACGCGCCTACGATCCGCGCATTAAAGAAGTCCGCGCCAGCTACGCCGACGAACTGCGGAACATTCTGGTCGTCGGTTCCGACGGTACCTTCGCCGAGGATTCCCAGCCGCTCGCCCGCATGAACGTTTCCTGCATTGCCAAGACCGAAACCAATTCCGCCCGCGGCAGTTCCGGCGGCGGAGGCCGGGTGGCCCTCGACTTCTTCTTCAGTGAAAAGAATCCAGAATTTTTCGCCAAAGAATCCGCTCGCCAAGCCATTCTGCAGCTCGACGCCCGCGAAGCCCCTGCCGGCGAAATGGAAGTAGTCCTCGGCCCCGGCTGGCCCGGAGTGCTTCTTCACGAAGCAGTCGGCCACGGTCTAGAGGCTGACTTCAACCGCAAAAAAACTTCCGCGTTTGCCGGCCTGATCGGCAAGCGCGTCGCCAGCGAAAAATGTACCGTCGTCGACAATGGCACCATGCCCTGGCGTCGCGGTTCGCTCAACGTGGACGACGAAGGCGAGCCCACGCAGGAAACCGTGCTCATTGAAAACGGAATCCTAAAAGGCTATCTCAGCGACAAACTTTCTTCGCGCCTCATGGGCATCGCCGATACCGGCAACGGACGCCGCGAAAGCTACGAGCACATCCCCATGCCCCGGATGACCAACACCTACATGCTGGCCGGCCAGGATAATCCCGAAGACATTATTCGCTCCGTGAAGCACGGAATCTACGCCGTCAACTTCGGCGGCGGCCAGGTCGACATCACCAACGGCAAATTCGTGTTCGGAGCCTCGGAAGCCTACCTGATCGAAGACGGCCAAATCACCGCTCCCATCAAAGGCGCAACCTTGATCGGCAACGGCCCCGACGTGTTAACGCGAGTCTCGATGGTCGGCAACGACTTGAAACTCGACGAAGGCGTCGGCACCTGCGGCAAAGATGGCCAGGCCGTCCCCGTAGGCGTCGGCATCCCGACCATCAAAATCGACCGCCTCACCGTCGGCGGCACAGCCAGAAAAGATCCCGGCGGCTTCATGCAGTAAGAGAGGCAGTAAAGGTGGAAGAGCGGCGCTTTAGCGCCGCGTTACGGAGTTGCGGACGTGGGCTTTAGCCCCTGAGTCTGCGTCTCGATTTCCAGTATTTGTCATCCTGAGCGAAGTGCGATCTTCGCGCCCAAGCGCGAAGATCAAACGCAGTCGAAGGATCCCTAGGAGCTGATCAGAGTTGAGCAGCTGATAAAGCCCTCGCACCATTTTGTAGTTAAAGGTCCTGAATGCCAACAACTGAAACAGAAACCAAAAACCCGAAACTAGAAACCGACCTGCGAACCCTAGCCCAGGACATCGTCGCCCGTGCCATCACCGGTGGCGCCACCGCCGCCGAATGTGTAGTCCGCGAAGGCGACGAGTTCTCCACTCTGGTCCGCCTGGGCCAGGTCGAAACCCTGAAAGAGTCCGGCTCAAGATCCATCGGCGTACGCGTTTTCTTCGGCCAGCGCGCCGCCAGCACCTACTCCAGCGATTTTTCCCCCGCAGGCCTCGACCTCCTGGTGAAGTCCGCGCTCGACCTCGCGAAGATCACCTCCGAAGATCCCTTCGGCGGAATCCCCGAAGCCTCCCAACTCGGCGCGCTCACCGGCGATCTCGATCTCTACCACGAAGACGTCTATTCGCTCCCCGGCCCCGATCGCATCGACTACGCCCGCCGCGCCGAAAAAGCCGCGCTCGATTTCGATCCCCGCATCAAAAATTCCGACGGCGGATCATTCGACGCCGCCACCGGCCACAAAGTCCTCGCCAGTTCTCACGGCTTCGTCGGCGAATACCGCCGGTCGTATTGCTCAGTCGCGGCCGTTCCCATTGCCCAAACCGAAACCGGCGCCATGCAGCGCGATTTCTGGTACTCCGTCGCGAACACTCTAAGCAAACTAGAATCCCCCGAGCAAGTCGGCAAAGTCGCCGCCCAGCGCACTCTGCGCCGCCTCGGAGCTCGCAAAGCGAAAACCGCGCATGTCCCCATCGTCTTTGATCCCATGGTCGCAAGATCGATCATCGAGCACATTTTCGAAGGCGTGAACGGTGATTCCGTCTACCGCGGAGCCTCCTTCCTCGCCGGCAAACTAGGAGAGAAAATCGCCGGCAGCAACGTCAGCGTCATCGACGATGGCACCCTGCGAGGCGGGTTCGGCACCAGTCCCTTCGACGGTGAAGGCGTCCCCACTCGCCGCACCGTCGTGATCGAGAACGGCGTGCTCAAGTCTTATCTGCTCAACACTTACACTGCTAAAAAACTCGGCCTGCAGACGACTGGCAACGCTTCCCGCGGACTCGCTGGCACTCCCGGCATCGGCCCCGGAAATTATTTTCTGCAGCCCGGCAAAAAAACTCCGCAGGAGTTAATCGCGGAAATAAAAGAAGGTCTCTACGTCACCGAATTCCTCGGCCACGGCGCCAATCTCGTAACGGGAGACTATTCCCGCGGCGCCTCCGGCCTCTGGATTTCCGGCGGAGAACTTTCCTATCCCGTCGAAGAAATCACCGTAGCCGGCAACCTGAAAGAAATGTTCTTCAACATTTCCGAAATCGCCAACGACCTCGAGTTCCGCGGCTCGGTCGCCGCCCCCACAATTCGTATTGACGGCCTAACTGTCGGCGGCGAATAATATCGCGACTCACGAGCTCGGGTGCCCCATTTATCGCGTCTTTTGCGAGAAGTGGGGATTTTGACTTTGGGCTCTCTCAACTCCTGAGGCCAAAATGAAATTCTCCAAAATCATCTTCTGGATCGCTGCGATCTGGGGAGTCCTCATCCTCACCCCGCTCTATTTCATGTTCGACGCAATCGCCCGCCAGGATCCTCCTCCCATCACGCTCCCCGCGTTCTACTACGGCTTCGTCGGCATAGGCCTGGCATGGCAGTTCGCCTTCGTCGTAATCGCTCGCGATCCCGTGCGCTTCCGCCCCATGATGATCCCCTCGGTCTTCGAGAAGTTCAGCTACGCTGCAGCTCTGATCATTCTCTACCTCCGGCACCGCCTCCATCCCACAGATTTGGTATTCGCCGGAATCGACCTGCTCCTCGGAATCCTCTTCCTGTTTGCATTCTTCAAAACCGCTCCGTAGTATTCCGCCCTGGTCTTAATCGAAAAAATGAGGTCACGATGTTAAAGAAAACATTTACCGCCAAGCTGCAAAAGAGCCCCAAGAAAGGTGGCTGGACCTATGTCGTCTGGCCCAACTCAGTTGAGTTTTTTGGAACCCGTGGTCTGGTCAAGGTCAGAGGAAGAATTGATGGTCATCCATTTCGAAGCTCGTTTATGGCTCTCGGTAATGGCACACATAAGCTGCCTGTAAAAGCAGACACTCGGCGAGCGATCGAAAAAAATGTGGGAGAAACCGTCAAAGTATTACTGGAAGAGCGTATCGAGAGCTAATTCAATGGGTTGTGTGTGTGAGTACCCTAAGATTTACAATCACCAGAAGTCAGACTAACCAACTACCGAATCCTCTTCCTGTTTGCATTCTTCAAAACCGCTCCGTAGTATTCCAGCCACACGCACAAATAAAAATTCTCTGACCGCGAATACCACGCTTCTCCGGAGACCTCATGAATCGAGACCCCATTAATCGAAGATCGTTCCTGAAAGTAACCACCACCGCAGGATTAGCCTGCGGCATCCCTTCTGCAGCCGCCTTCGCCCACGCGGAAGAGCCCGCGTTGCCACCGGGAACGCCCCAGAAAAAAGTGATTCCCCCCGACTCTCCCGAAAGAATTCTGCTGAAAGACTACCGCCCAAAATCCATCTACAAAATTCCCGTCACCGAAGTTGCGAAAGCAAAATTTCCCATCATCGACATGCACTCGCACCCCTACGCCAAAACTCCCGAACAAATCGCCGAGTGGGTGCGAAACTATGGACGAGGTCGGCGTAGAAAAGACAATCATCCTGACCATGGCGACCGGCGCGGACTTCGACGCGATCAATCGCAATTATTCAAAATATCCCGACCGCTTCGAGCTATGGTGCGGCTTCGATTTCACTGGCTACAACCAGCCCGGATTCGGTCCCGCCGCCGTCCGCGAACTGGAACGCTGCCACAACGCCGGCGCTCGTGGCGTCGGCGAAATCCACGACAAAGGCAAAGGCCTGGTCTCCGGCAAAGTCGAAAACCGCCGGGCCTGCATCCCGACGACCCTCTCATCGATCGCGCTTTTTGAAAAATGCGCCGAACTCCGCATGCCCATCAGCCTCCACGTCGCCGACCCCATCTGGATGTACCAGAAGATGGACAAAACCAACGACGGCCTCATGAACGCCTACGAGTGGCGTCTCGATAACCAACCAAACATCGTCGGCCTCTCCGGTATGGTCGAAATTCTCGAGCGCACCGCCCAGCGCCACCCCAAGACAATTTTCGTCGCCTGCCACTTCGCCAATCTCGATTACGATCTAGCCCGTCTCGGCGACGTATTCGAACGCAACCCCAATCTCTACGCTGACATTTCCGCGCGCTACGCTGAAACCGCGCCCATCCCGCGCTTCGCCTCGCAGTTCTATGCGAAGCACGCCGACCGCCTCGTCTACGGCACCGACATGGGTTTCGACAAGCCCATGTACCGCACCACGTTCCGCATTCTCGAAACCAGGACGAGCACTTCTACGAAATCGACCAGTTCGGCTACCACTGGCCCCTGAACGGATTCGGCCTCCCAGATTCAATCCTGCAACAGGTTTACCGCGGCACAGCCGCAAAACTGCTAGCGTCGCGCAGCTAGTGAGTCCCCTCCTTAGGAATTGAGCAAGAAATTAATTGCGAGGACGTGGATCGGAATTATCAGATTCGAGTCCCGACAGGTGGCTGCGTATGGTGCCGAGCGAGTCCCGAAGGACGGCACCGGTTTTCACGCGTAGTGGCTCTACCCAATCGACATTCCAAAATCAACCATCTACAATTCCCGCATGGGCGGCCTCACCCCGCAATCTCCAATCACCGAAGAGCGCGATTCCAGCCGCCGCATCATTTTCCTCGCCGTCGCGGTCGTCCTGATCGTCTCCGTAGTCGCTGCCCTGCTCCTTCACACCGAACCAAAAGCCGCCTCAGGACGCCCACCCGCCTACGCTGCCAACGTGAAGCTCTCCGATTTCAAAATGAGCGCCGCCGAGAATTTTGTCGGCGCTACCGTCAGCTACATCGACGGCACCGTGACCAACGCCGGCAACAAAACCGTGACTCACGCCAGCCGTTCAAGTTGTCTTCAAAGACGACATGGGCCAAGTCGCCCAAAGAGAAGATAGTGTCCCCTTGCGCGTCCTGAAAACCACCGGCCCCTATCCCGAAGCCGTCGACTTCAGCGTCTCTCCACTCGCCCCCGGCCAAAGCCAGACCTTCCGCCTGACCTTCGAAAGCATCTCCGCGCAATGGAACCACCAGTATCCTGAAATCCAGATCATCGACGTCAGCACGAAATAAAACATCTGGGTGGCGCAGCGCTTCGCTGCGAAAAGCCATTTCTCCCAAGGGCGGGCTTCAGCCCTTGGGGTGCGCGCTTCCAGCGCCAGTCGGCAACCGGGCCTTCCAGTAAAATAAACCCATGCCTGACCCTACCCCGTTCCGCTTAACCGCCTCCGTAAAAGCCGGAGGCTGTGCCTCCAAACTAAGCCCCGCCGCGCTCGACAAGGTTCTTGGGAAATTACCTCGCCAACACGACCCCAATGTTCTGGTCGGCTTCGATCACGCCGACGACGCCGGAGTCTATCAAATCGCCCCCGATCAAGCCCTGATCCAGACCGTCGATTTTTTCACTCCCGTCGTCGACGATCCCTACACCTTCGGCCAAATCGCCGCCACCAACGCCCTCAGTGACGTTTACGCCATGGGTGGCCGTCCCATCACCTCGCTCGCTTTGGTGTGCTTTCCCGAAAAAGCCGATCTGGAAATCCTCGAGCGTATCCTGGCCGGCGGCCTCTCAAAAATGATCGAAGCCAACTGCACCGTCGTCGGCGGCCACAGCATTCGCGACGAAGAAACCAAATTCGGATACGCCGTCACCGGCCTCGTGCATCCCCGAAAAGTTCTCGCCAACAGCGGCGCTAAAGCAGGAGACGCGCTGGTCTTCACCAAGCCCCTAGGCACGGGAGTGATCTCGACCGCCATCAAGCGAGGCAAAGCCGAACCAGCCTGGATCGCCGCCGCCATCCAGTCCATGACCACGCTCAACAAAAAAACCGCAGAACTCATCGTCGGCCACAACCACAACGCTCACGGATTCAACAGTCAAGGCTTCGACGTTCACGGAATGACGGATGTCACCGGCTTCGGCCTCATCGGTCACGCCCGCGAACTTGCCCTCGCCAGTAACGTCTCTCTGCAAATTTATTCCGATAAGCTCGAAGCCCTGCCCGGAGCACTCGAATGTATTCGCGCGGGTTACATCCCCGGCGGCCTGAACGCGAACCGCGACTTCGCCGAGTGCGTCGTCGGCTACGAATCCGATATCAGCGCCGACCTCAAGGCCTTGCTCTTCGACCCGCAAACCGCCGGCGGACTCCTCATCTCCATCTCCGAGACCAAGTGCGAAAGATTTATCGCGCAAGCCCGCGACCACGGAATCGCCGCCCGCCGCATCGGCAATGTCTCTGCATCCCAGAAGCCGCTGATTCGCATCTATTAATGATGCGCTTCTATTAATTAGCTCCGCAAATTCATTGCTTCGAGGTAGACTCATCATGCAAACTCGCCAGCTCGGCCTCACCGGCCCCAAAGTTTCCGCCCTCGGCCTCGGCTGCATGGGCATGTCGGAATTTTACAGCGGACGCGACGACGCCGAGTCCATCGCCACCATCCACCGCGCTCTCGAACTCGGCATCAACTTCCTCGACACCGCCGACATGTACGGCCCTTACAAAAACGAAGAACTCGTCGGCCGCGCCATCAAAGGCAAACGCGATCAGATCGTGCTGGCCACCAAGTTCGGCATCGTCCGCGATCCCGCCAACCCCATGGTCCGCGGCATCAGCGGCAAGCCGGAATACGTTCGCCAATCCTGCGAAGGCAGCCTGAAACGTCTCGGCGTCGATACCATCGACCTCTATTACCAGCATCGCGTCGACCCCGACACTCCCATCGAAGAAACCATCGGAGCCATGGCCCAGCTCGTGAAGGAAGGCAAAGTCCGTTACCTCGGACTCTCCGAAGCCAGCCCGCAAACCCTCCGCCGCGCCGCCAAAGTCCACCCCATCACCGCGCTGCAAACCGAATACTCCCTCTGGACCCGCGATCCCGAAGACCAGATCCTCAGCACCTGCCGCGAACTCGGCATCGGCTTCGTCGCCTACAGTCCCCTCGGCCGCGGATTCCTCACCGGGCAATTCCAGCGCTTCGAAGACTTAGCCGCCGACGACTACCGCCGCAACTCCCCGCGCTTTCAAGGCGAAAACTTCCAGAAAAATCTCGACCTGCTGCACCACGTGGAAGAGATGGCGAAAGAAAAAACCTGCACGCCGTCGCAGTTAGCATTAGCCTGGGTCCTGGCGCAAGGAAACGACATCGTCCCCATCCCCGGCACCAAGCGCCGCAAATACCTCGAAGAAAACACGGCAGCGCTCGCTATAAAACTAACCGCAGAAGAAATCAGCCGCCTCAACCAATTCTTCCCCGCCGACGCAGCCGCCGGCCCCCGCTATCCCGAGCACATGATGAGCGCAATCAACCGCTGAGGAATACGCCAGTAGGCTGCGCCCGAAAAACTCAACTCCAGGCGCGCTTTGGGAAGTTCCCGAATCCATTTATCCGATGACCATGACTTCTAAAGCCACGCAGTTGCAATGAGTTGCCCATCCGCATCGTCCGTGATGATGCGGCGCTGGTGGTGGAAGTTCGGGATGAGGGTAGGGGTATGCCGCCGGAGCGATTGTCAGAAATTCAGTCGCGAGGTTCGGGTGTCGGGATCCGAGGCATGCGAGAACGGATTCTCCAATTATCCGGGACGATGAGTATTAAGTCCGACGCTCCGGGAACCAGAATCCATGTGGTAATTCCGACTCCCAAAACTGTTTCGCGAGAAAGAACCGGCAGTGATGAACCGGTGCAAACAGCAGTCTGACGGTTCTCTCAGAATCACCTTACTAGCGAGGCTATAGCCCTTCCTCAGATCTTCCTCAGATTGAGGCTCAGATCCAGGCAGGTGAGACCGCGGTCGACCTGGAGCAGAGGATAGAATCTCTTGCCCCAACAATCCCCCTCCGACCAAGAAGGCCCAATATCTTCGCTCGAAGCGAGCCGAAGGGTATCCTGACCGCGGCACCTACCGGATCATCGTTATGAACTTAAGTAATCTACCGTATTGACATTTGTTCAGTTATAGTGTCCTCAGCTCGACCCAATCCACAACTTAAAGGATCGAATCCACGGAGTTCTTCCTGGGTTCTTTGCCGCGCCTCGTTGTGAGCGCTACGACAGCCAGAGCGAGGAGAGCAAACGAGGTAGTCGTTTTAATGAAAACATGTCGATACGCTCTTGTCTTTGGACTGTTAACAGTGGCGGCGGTTTCGCAGCTGGCGCCCCGCGCTTTCGGCCAGGTTCAGTCCACGACCAGTTGTCCATCAGGACACAACTACTGGGACGTCCTAAGCGTAATGATGATGGACCCGGGACTGGCGTCGGACTACCACATGGAGGGCCTCACCGACGGTCTGCCTTCAGCGTATGTCTATACGATATGGGATAAAAGTCAATCCAAGGTCTATTACGTGAAGAATCCGCAAGGCAATCCCTGGGACATTAATCTCTACGACTCAAATTACATCTACCAATGGGTCACGGAACTGGGCGTCGTTAATGGTGTCAATCACTGGAACGACCCAACCAGCTGCAAGAAATTCAACAACGGCAGTCAGAACAGCGCGGCCGACCTCTCCATGCGCTGGGCCGCCCGTTGCGCGGTTCCAGGAGGGGCCAACAGTTCCTTCTGGAATCCTCCACCTTCTATCCAGCCGAACAATACCAACTACTACACCTACGTGGAGCAGACGCTGCAGAGTGGGGATCAGAATCTTGACTATTCTCAGCTGGAGTTGCTCGACACCAGTACCATCACCATCGCCGACCACCGCGCAAATCCAGCGCGCTGGTTTTCTATCACAACACTGCCACTGCAATATACGTACAGCTGCAAGGTCCTCCAGAATATTAACTCGTGCAAGTTTCGTGAAGTCTTCGAGTACGGAGTGGATAAGGACGTTAATCCAGTGGACAGGGTCAAGCACAGCTATGGATGGGTCAGCTGGCACTACTACACCAACTTAACGGGGGGAAACCCAAAAGTCGACGCCAAGTGGGTGCTATCGAACAGCTCAACCTCCAACCATTTGATGCCGGGGCAGGTCGACGTAAACTTCAAATGTTTCTAGCGCGCTTCGCTAATCTGGATTCAGTTCGATCTGCCGGGTCGGTAACATGGGCATATCGGGATGCTGCGGATCGCGCCATATCACGCTGAAACACTCTCCCTCGCTTTGAGGGTGCCAGGTGGTTCCGTCTTCATATTTCAGTAAATAAGGGAAGAAGACCCAGCCCAGAACAGTCTGGGCGCTGGCGGCGCGAATTCCCGGCTTTTGAAGAGTTAGCTCCTGGCCGGGCAAAATCGGCTTATCCGATGACCACTCGGGATTGAACGGCCGCCGCAAATCCTGAGCTGTCAGAAACATCTCGGAGGTCAGCGTCAGGCCGGCAATCGGCTTAGCGCTGGTGTTTTTGACCGTGAGCGTAAAGTTTTCCGGATGCTTCCAGAAATCTCCTCCGACAAAGGCAAGCGGGCAGGCGCGCTGGGGCGGAACGTAGATGGTGTAAACCGCCATCATGCCGGACTCCATGTGATCCTGCACATGGCAGTGAAACATCCAGGTTCCGGGATTGTCGGCGAGCATGTCGACGGTCGCCATGCTTCCGGGAAGAAGTTCGATCACGTCGGTGTTTCGGCCGCTGACGGTAACGGTTTCGCCGTGCCAATGAGGAGTGTGCAGGTCAATCTCATTTCCCATCCCCAGCAAATACCAGCGTACTTTGTCTCCCTGTTTCATGGTCAGGCCCGGAAGATTGCCAAAGATGAAACCATTGATGGCGTAAAACTGGCCCTCGGGCTTGGCTCCCAGCTCATTGAAGATCATGAACGAGGCAACAAATTCGCGGTCCACGTCCTTGGGAGATCCATCGGGCTTCGCTTTGCCCTTCGCGGTAACGATGATCGGCCCCATCAGGCCGGCGTTGACTTCAATGCCCGGGTCGACGTGAGCGTGATACCACCACACGATGGAACTGGGCTGGCCCGGACCAGGGCCGCTGCTCTCGATGGCGAACCAGTGATATGTGTAGCGTGCGCCGGGAGCCACGAAAGCCCCTTTGGCAACAGGTAGATAGAGAGCACCTTCGTTACTTTTGTCGTAACGCAAGCCGTGCGGATGCAAATCGTGACCGCGGCGTCCACGGTTCAGGAAGTCGATCACGATCTCGTCTCCGACTTCGGCGCGAATGATTGGGCCGAGAATTCCGAGCCACTCGGGCTGCGGCTTCGGAGTCTTGAAAGTGTCGTCTGTGTATTCGATAA
Organism: uncultured Acidobacteriaceae bacterium; assembly: GCA_963846245.1. Lineage (GTDB taxonomy): Bacteria > Acidobacteriota > Terriglobia > Terriglobales > Acidobacteriaceae > Sulfotelmatobacter. The sequence goes on from CAWJVI010000005.1 coordinate 295,366, forward strand.
AGCGGCTTTTATCCCATTCCAGCTTGCGCGACCATGGCTGCGGGACGGGATTGCCATTCAACAAATTGTGGCCGCTCGGAGCGTAGTTCCAGGTGACGTCTTCGGCGGCTATGTAGTAATGCCGGGTTGCTGCCAGGCAGGAAGAGGAGGCGAACAACACAAGCAACAGGCCTACCCGAACCGATCGCTCAATTCTCACGGGACCATTATCCCATTGAGAGGCTTATTCTGGAATCATCCGGAGCGTCGGAATAATAACTTCAGGGAGTGGGCGCGGCCAGGCTGCACTGGCCTGACGTGAGCTGAGCCGGCGCTGACGGAGGCGTGGCCCACGGCTCATTCACAAAATCAAAAAAATCTGTGCTCATGTCGGCCTGGGCGGCGTCGCGCTTCGTGAGCGCGGACACGCCGAAGCGGGTTTCAATCAGCTTCAGGATCGCCGTGTAATCGTATACCGTGTGGGAAACGTAGTTCTTCTTGGCAAAAGGCGAGATCACGATCATGGGAACGCGATAACCGGTATAGGTAAAGTCGCAGGTCCCGGTTCCGATTTGTTCGGGGGCATCGCAGACGTCGCTGGGCGTCAAATCGACTGGCTGAATACCGTCGGGGCTCGGCATGGGCTGCGGCGAAACGTGGTCGTAGAAACCTCCGTATTCATCGTAGGTGAAGATCAGGGCGGAATCTTTCCAGCTCGGGCTAGCCATAAACGTATTGATCAACCCTGAGGCATAGCTGGAGCCAGCCTGGATATCGTTCGGGGATTCGGTATCGACGTCGTTGGGATGCTCATCCAGCGCGGCGGCCGAGGCCGGTTCGATCAGCGAGACCTGAGCCAGAGTGCCATTTTGCACATCGGTCGTAAATTGCGAAATGGGAACGATATTTTGCAGCAAAGTCGGGTTGTCCAGTATGGTCTGCTCGTAAGCGAACATGCTGATGTAGGAGTTGCCGATGAGGCACGAGGAATCCGTGGGCGTGCAGTTCGTGCCTTCGGGATTGACGTAGATCTTCCAGGTAATGCCGGCGTTCTGCAGCGCCTCAAAAATCGTGGTGTTCGTGTACCCAGTGTAGGGATACACATGTCCGGCGGAAGTCGCGGACAAAAGATAGGCGCGGTTAAGCTGGGTGCGGCTCATGACGGGAGTAAACCACCGGTCGGAGGTGGAGAAACTGGAGGCCATGAAATAGTAGTAATTCAAGTCCCCGCCGTCAAAATATCCCATAGCGCGCAGGCCGTTCGTGTCGTTCAGAGCGGGGACTACCTGACGTGCATCATTGGCGGCCGTGACCACGAATCCATTGAGAGCGGCTGGACTTAGCCCTATGGGATCGTTCAAGTCCCAATCGATATGAGCTTCATCCCAAAAGGGGCTTGGCTCTTCAGTACACGTAGACGCCATATGAAACGAAGTCACTAAAGTAGTGGTGTCCGGGATACAGGAGGTATTTTGTGCCGCCGTAGTACCGGTGGGCGGTATGAACGGATCGGCGGGATTGCAGCCGGTGATTGCGGGAGCGGGTCCTTGCAGGGGCGCGATTCCGCTGGCCGGGTTGAATTGCGGCAAACCGTCGAAGGACTGATCGGGGATACCATTCTGAGCCCAGTATTCGCGCATCGCGCCGAAATAGTGATCGAAAGAACGATTCTCCTGGGCAAAGACAACAATGTGGTTGATGGTTTGCAGCGTGGCGGCGAAGGTCGCGGTCACTGAATCGGCTGCGCTCAGGGTGACACTGCAGGCTGCATTGCCCGTGCATGCGCCGCTCCAGCCGGAAAAGGTGCTGGTTCCCGGCGTTTCGGTAAGCGTAACCTGGCTATTCTGCGGGAAAGTCGCGGAGCACGTTGTCGGACAATTGATCCCGGCGGGAGTGCTGGTAACGGTTCCCGTCCCCGTTCCGGACACGGTCACCGACATGGTCACATTGCCGGGGGGAGGTGGCGGACCCGAGCCGGCAACAACTCCTCGGCAACCGGCCAGAACCATGGTCACCAGAACAACCAATACTGCAGACACCGAGCTCAACCAAAATGTGTACCGAGACTCCATTGGTGATTTACTCCTGCCGAGCGAATCGCGAGCTAAACCCTACGTTCGATACCCGACGTTCGATGAAAGCGAGCCCAAGAGGGTTGTTTGTAGCCATGAAGGCATCCGGACGCAATAAAACCGGACGCCACTCGTGCATCCTGCTTACTCTGCGTGGGTTAGAGCTCTGCGTCCATCCGGCAGACATAGTAGATGAGGACGCTGGCGAGAGTAGAACCTGTTGATCTAAGGTATTTCCCGCGTGAATATAGGGTCGTCCCCTGAGCACAAGAAGATTCCTGCCATTTTTCACAAAGTTGATACGTCACAATCCGAAAATTTCGCATCAGAGCTTTGCGCGTTCGTATTGAGCATTCGCCGAAGTGTAAGTGCACATATGCCAATGGATGAACGAATGCCTGCCCGACCCTTCGCTCGGAGCCCATCGTTTGCTGGAACTGCTCGCGCCAAAAATGGCAAGCCGGAGATGACTCGCAATCGCACACCGCTGCTCAGCCTGGCCCGCAAGCTGCGCGACAATGAGACGGTTTTCGGCCTCATGCGGAATGCGTTCCGCATGTTCCAGCGCATTGGGATCACAATGAGTCCCAACCACTACTACTGGCCTGTGCCGGACTTCCGCGAACTGGAGTCCCGGACATGGCCTGCCGAGGAAGAGCCTCTGGGGTTGGACCTTGCCTTCGACCGGCAGTTGGATTTTCTGCAAACAGTGGTTCCGCAATATCAGGCCGAATGGGAGTCGGACTCAGCGCCGTTTTTCAGCGTGAGCTACAGCTACAGCAATGGCTTCTTCGAAGCGGTAGATGCCGAGATCGCCTACTGCATGGTGCGCCATTACAAGCCGCGACGCATCGTGGAGGTGGGAGGAGGCTACAGCAGCCGCGTTATGGCTGCTGCCCTTGATCTAAATCTCAAACGAGACGGTGTGCGCGGCGAGCTGATCACGATCGACCCATACCCAGACCGGTTTCCCCAGAAAGCGCTAAGCGACCGCGTTCATCTCATTCCGCACACCGTGCAAGAGGTGAGTCTCGATGTATTTCTCGGCCTGCAAAGTGGTGACTTTCTGTTTCTGGATTCAAGTCACGTTGTAGGAATCGGCAGCGATTGCGTGCGCGAGTATCTCGAAATCATTCCGCGCATCGCCGGCGGCGTGCTGATCCACGCCCATGACATTTTCATCCCCGCCGATTATCCGCGCGAGGCGGTCTTGCACAATCTCGCCTTCTGGTCCGAGCAATATCTGCTGCAGGCGTTACTGATGAGCAATCCGCAATTCGAAGTGTTGTGGGGGAGCAGCTACATGCAGAGCCGAGCCAGCAGTACACTCGAAAACGCCTTTCCGCACTGGCAGCACAGCTATCGCAACATGCCCCGGGAAAAGCGCCGCTTTCTTCCTACCCGGGACAGGGACCACGTCTGGCCGTCCAGCTTCTGGATGCGGAAGCTGGCTTGATTTGGAGTGAACCTCATCATTGAGGCACGACTACACTCGTAACGCCTAGTGTGGTCTTCTGCAGGAGTGAATCTACCAAATCCCTTTGTCGTCACCCGTAATCTGCAGATTCACAAAAGCGGCGGCCGCCAGCGCCGGCAATAGAGACAGACGGGCGGCAGAGCGAAAGTGCCGCGCCGCGCCTGTTCCGATGAGTTGCTGCAGAAACAATTGCGAACCCTGCGGCAGCATGGGCACGCGCAAGAACTGTTCCCCGACGTAGGTGACGTCGGCTCCGAAGCGCGCTGAGCGGAGCACAAACTCCGGCAGCGGGAGCGTGCCAGCTCCCGTGCGCTCGTTGTATTCGGAGGTGATCTTCAGCAGCGTTGCAATCCCCGGCCAGATCGACCAGCGCTGGGCGGAACTGCGCAGCCGCGTGAAATCCAGCTCGCCGGCCCGCACCAGCCCCGAAAGGTTTACAAGGTCGGTGAGGCGAATGTAGAAATGGCGATACATCCTTTGCAGGGTCGCGAGTGCGACTTGCTCTTCTGGGGCCGGGATGCGAAAGCGAAAAGGACCTGCATCGCGCATCACACTGGCTTCTTCCAGGTGGGCCGGTAGCGCATCCTGTTCTCCGGTTTGTCCGAGGCATCCCACATGGATCTCCACTAACCGGGACAGTCTTGGAACCCGGAAGTTCCATTTGTGCGCCAAGCGATCACCCCAACTCTGCGCTTGTGGCTCGGCTTTCAGTTCGCTCTGCATCACGCGCACTGTGTCGCCTTCGGTGGCTGCGATAAAGAGATCAAGATCGCTGCCTATGTCCGGCCAGTGATCCAGGGTTTTGATCACGATCGGGGAGTGCCCGGTCAGTTCAAGCGCGCTCACCACTTTGTATAAGACCGTTAGCGCGTGTCCGTTCTCCTGTTGCTCCACGTGCGCGAGATCCTCAAGACCGTCAAACCGCGGCGCGGGGGCACCAGCCACGTTCGATTTCTCTAAGAGCTGCAACGTGCGAAGGCGGACGCGTTGCAGTTCGGCAAAGCTCAGAAACTCGGACCACTCCTCCTTCGACTTGTGTTGCAATCCCGAAAGCGCGGCTTCCACTTGCGGGTTAGTTTCGCCTCGCTCCCCCTGCGGTGTGAGCGCGTTGAGATGCAATACCGCCAGCGTCTCGAACATCGTAGCCGCGCGCTCTCTCCTCTTCGCCTTAGTCATGGGCGTCCTCCATGCGTGCTATCCGCTTTCGATTCGCCACAACGTGGCAAGCCGGGCTCAATCGCCGTTCCTTCTTCGTAATCGTTCCACGTGGCGATCAGTACGAACGGGATGGGGTGCGAGGAGTCGTTGTTCTCCTCGAACAAGCGCAATGTGTCTTCGAATGTCTTCCCGCACCGTGTATCGATGTGCCGGTTCAAGCTCCAGGAAGCCCTGGCGTCATTGAATCCAGGCCACACTCCGCCCACCGTAATCTCGTCGGGATGCTTGGTCCGCATCTTGGTGTAGAAATCGCTCAGATAATCTTCGCCCCACGCCTGGCCGTCCGGGTTCCAGCCTTTGCGCCCGGGATTCACCCACGCGTACTCACCATCGAATGCTTTGCCAAACTGCGCTGGCGGCTCGTCCCCATAAATCAACAGGGGTGGCGATTCCCACTGATTCACCTGCTGACGGACCTGGTCCCAATCCGTGTGGCCGCGCTTGGGGAATACAAAGATGACGGGCCGCCCGCGATACTGCAGGTAGGCATCGCGTCCCGCAGCGCCGGGGCCAATGTATTTCTGGTAAGCGAGGTCCATCGCCTCCATGGCGTCTTCCGTGGCGTGTCCGTTGTCATCCTGAGTTTCGTCGTACATCAGGACGATGTGAAAGTGCTGCTCGCTGGCAACTCGCTGCAGCAGCGCAGTACTTCGATCGAGGAAGGGACGTCGTGAACCATACCAATCCACCGCGAAGGCATCGATACCCATCTTCCGGGCATTCTCAATTTGCTTGCGCAGAACGTTCGGGTCCTGACTGCTATAGCCGACGTCGATGTGCTCCGGATCGCCGAACCAGGGCTGGTAGTCCGCGAGGATCCTGGGATTGCCCGGCAACTCAGGGACGTCTTTGAGCGTGAGAGTTTTGGAATTTGCGTGAGTGCACGCCCCCGGAATGGAGTTCACGATCACGAGATACCCCAAAAGGGCACATTGGTAAAGTTTCATCGGCGATTCCTGCTTTGGTTACGATGAGACGGGGAGGCCAACAGTTGGCACGAAATTACGCGTTCACACCGAGCGCTCAGAAGCTTTTGGCTGAGACTTCCTCTAGATCGCGAACGTACCAGCGATCAGCGCCGGGGGTCATCAGAACCATGTATTCCTGCGGCGCATTTTGCGTATCGATTAACTTGTTTCCGTCGAAGGTCTGAATCTCCAACTCGGCATGGTCGAGAAGTTGCATCGCAGATCCGTCCGTTGAATAAAAAACCGCCTTCAGTTGGTGGCCGTGATCCACGATCCGAACATGTACGCCCGCCTGATTCTGTTCACCGATTCTTCGCACAAGACGATCCTTGGCGACTCCTGTGAACTCATCGCCGAGGACTGCAGATCGACCGGATTCCAAAGCCCCCGCGAGATCACGCCATGCCATTGCATAGTGGCGCGCGATCGTCGTGCCTGTGAGTTCTTCGATGGGACGCGGGGCGAGTCCTGCCGCATCCAGGTGGACCTGAGGCAACGATTGGGCGCTCGCCAGAGCGCAAACCGCGACGGCGAAGCCCGCAACTTTAAGAAACTGCGGCGCGAATTTCTTGAGTGCCAGCGCGAGATGGGCAATGTTCGTCATAGTTTTCCGTTGAGCGCCACATCATTGCCCAGCACCACACCGCACGCGACACCAATATGGGCCGGCCCGTGAAGGCTGAACTGCACTCGCGCTATACCTTTCTTGATCGGCGTGTCCACGGTGCTCTTACCCTCCCGATCCACCTTAGTGAATGAAACGACCGTGCCATCGGGAAGTGCATTGCCACTGCAATCGCGTACAGGGTCAGTTTCGAGGGTCACCGTATTACCGCTGGGGATAGCTTTCATCCGCAATGCGCAAGCCTCGGCCGCGACCTGCTGAATCACCCGCGCTTCTTCGGTTTTATCGGAGACTGCTGTGACCTGAACCCGGCCCTCATGTCGCGTCGAATCCAAGCGCAGCCACGCGACGCCGTGCCGCGCGGAACTTTGACGCGAGAAACTGGCGCCGCTCTCCGGGGTGATCCGGAAATCGACTACGGCTGGAGTCAAAACCAGATTGAAATACTGGTCAAAGACAAACGCAGTGGCGTCAATCGACTGAGGAGTGGAAACCGGCACGCGCGAAGGATGCAGAAAAAAGCTCAGATGCGCCGGCTTCGCGGCTTCCACCTGGAAAGCTGCAGAAGCGCACGAGGATGAGTCACATAGGATTGCCCGATAGCGGCCCGCAGCCTGCACATCGCCGGATTGAATCGCCAGATCACTGCCTAGCGTGACGCTACGTTTCACGACATGGTCAGGACCGAAGAGGTAGAAAGTGGCTTGCCCGGACCCATCAGCGGGAATCGAGAAGCTCTGTCCCGCTTCCACAGTCGCGGGCACGCGCAGTTCAGCAGCCCCGGCCCAACCAGACAATATGCCCAGCAAGCTCAATGCTGCCAGGCAGTTGCGCCATGCGAAATTGATATGGGCCCTGCGCTGCATGCTAGTTGCTCAACCGCGAGTAGTGATTCACGATCACGCGATAATTCCTTAGCCGTCCCGCGATATCATCCGGAATGTCGACGGCAAATGGTACCGGCACCTGGGGCATGAGGGCCTGATCTACGTATCCATCCGACACCCAGATCACTTTTCCGGAGTTGTCGTAATAGGCTGCCAAAACCTGCGCGATGTTGACGGGACGGCCGCTTTCGTTCACCAATGAACCCTTCAACACGTTTCGATCCAACCCGTCTTTGCTCACTGCCTGGTCGCTGACCGCAATCACCGGATCAGCGCTGGCCGGGACCAGGAGAGCACGCGCATCCATGCGTACGCTCTTTACCGCATCCATGCGAACCCCTGGGAAATCAATGCGATACGGCGAAACCTGCTTGGGGAGTAGCACGTGCGAGATCAGATCGAAACTGCCTTCTTCCTCAATTGGAGAGCCGTCCGCTTTTAACAGCGTCGCGTTCACGTTCAAATACGCTGGGATGGTGTCTTCATTCTCGACTTCTCCGAGAATCACCACGCGACCGGGCCGCGAGATGGCGTTCATGGACGTTATGCGAACTTTCGGCGAGTCTACGTCTTGCGCACCCCAGTTCTGCGACGTGTTGCGGCCGATGACTTCCCAACGCAGATAATTCACTGACACCACCTGCGGAGGCACTGCGGAGGGCGCCGGTTTTGGCCACACCACACGCCAAACCGAACCATCGCGGCGCACGTGCAAATCCCGGACGTCATCGAGCGAGCCCAGCGCGCTCGACCAATTCATCCTGACGCGCACCAAGGCCTGGTCAGCATCGGAGTGCAGCGGGGAAACCTCCGCGGTCTGCAGCGAGGAGTACGTGCGCAGACTGCCGTCGCTTCCAGCCAACTCGCGAGTGAAGGATGCCAGATCCGTATCGCTGCTGCGATCGAGCGAAGCGTATGCCTGCTCGAAATTGTGCGCCTGAATCTGGCCCATCAGAGCCTGTACGGCTTCTTCGGGCGTCGCCGCGGAGAGCATGGCATGCTGCTTGAGCCCGCCAGACTGCAGCCAGGCAATAGCAACCAGGACCGCGGTAGCGATGCCGAGAAAAGCAACCAGTCCCCACTTCATGAACGCACCCCGTTCGCATAGACGCCTTCCGGTGTTTCCCTTGGAAGCGTGACCAGTTCCTGCACACGTCGCGGCTCGACCAGCAACCAGACAAACAACACTGCCAAAATGCTGCTGCCGATGGGCAGGATGCCCCAAATCAATCCCTCCCACGGAGCCGGCATGGCGTCTGATGGGATCGTTCGCGCCGGAACCGCGTCATCCTTGGACCAAACGGTGATGGTTCCGGAATCATAACTCTCGACCTGACGCCATCCGCCGAAGACCAGGAGAGGCTCATAGAACGGATCGTGCACGAAGATGAACTTCAGACCATAGTGGTTCGCGTGCTGGAGCATGGCGCGCAGCGAATCCATGCCCGCCGCGCCGAAGAACTTTGCGCTGGTCAATTGTGCTGCGCCGTAACGCGTCATCTCGGGCAGCAGGCGGGCCGAATTGTATTCGCCATCGACGCTGTTCGCGTTGGCATAGGTTCCGACCTTAGAGAGAGCGTTCCCGAATCCAAGCGTGAGATAGCGGTACTGATCGTGGCCGTCGCGATTCAAGAATGAGACGACTGAATCTACATTGAGGGAACTGAACGTGCGAAATGGGCTCCATGTCAGCCAACCCAGCGCCAGAGCCAGGCTGGCAACCGCGGCTGTACTCACACTGATCGCACCCCAGCGCGGGGAGCGGTCGATCACTTGCTCCACCAGCAATCCCACAATCGGCAATGCCATCACCGTTGCCCAAAGCGTAAAGCGTTCGAAGGTGAGAATCTCGAAGGCTCGGCCGAAGATCCAGCGCGGAACGGGCGTCGTGCCGCCCAGCGCAATCAGGAAGGTGACCCAGAACGCCAGCAGCAGCACTCGCAAACGCGGATTCGATGCCCCCTTGACGACAATGAAGGGCAACGCCAGGATCAAAGCACCATAAGGCACGACGAAGAAATTCATGCCGTAGGTCCAGTTCATCAACAAGTTCGAACGGCTCGCGTGCGGAATCGGCAGCTGCTCAATGGGATGGCGGATGATCGCAATCCAGTAGGGCAACAGAACGACGCCAACACCTACAGCGGCAATCGCGGCGAACGCGAGACCGCGCCCAATAATCGGGGCGCCGGATTGCTCGTTCTCGCGACCGTCGTGCCACGCCAGCCACAAGACGGGCAGAGCAAAGAGGACCGAGCCGAAGATGAGCGTGACGTGATGAGCCGATGCGGCAGCCAGCGTGAGAGCAATCCCCTTCAACAGTGATCGCCAACTGGCGGATTTGCACCACGAATAGAAATAAGGAAGAGCCAGAAAATACAAAGGCGCGGACAACGTTGTGGGCAGCTGCCCCGCCGAATAGACAAGAAATGCGATGCTACCGGCGAATACGGCCAGCACCCCCGCATAGCTGGCTGCGCGGTCATTCACCCAAAGCTGCGCGAACCGGTATGCCCCCACCGCAAGCAGGACAACGGCGGCCAACTGCACCAGCATGAAGGCCTCGGTGAGGCCAACGATATACGACAGCAGTGCAATCCACTGGTGAGTCAGGGGAGGATAGGTAGTCTGGGAAAAGCCCCCAAACCACTTTTCGTTCCACGGATCGAACCAGTGGTGCGCGTAGTGCGACGCAAAAAAGATGTGCAGGTTCGCGTCATAGGACGTCGTCGCTGGCAGCTCCATAACGAGCAAAGGCCCATGGATGGCGAGCGCCAACAAAATAATGGCGGCAACTGGAATCGGGCGTTGCCAAATGCTGGCCTTAATCGGGAGCACAAACGTTTCCTCGCGGTCTCTCATTTGAGCGACGGTTTGATTGTCTGAAGCCGGAGAAAGGTTGGCAGGTATTTTTGGCGAGGCTGTGTTGACTCCACTCAAAAGTCCGCAACCGATTTACGAGGTTCCTGCATCTCAGCGACGACGGAAGGGCAGGCGTGTACCTTCCACAGTCAGTGGGGCCACAAGCCAAGAGGTTGGGGAGCAAGAGGTCCGGGAGGAGAATGGTGCATTCAGCGTTCAAGGCAGGCGTGTGGGTTTCGGTCTTGGTTGTGGCCGCGATCAGCGCTGCCCAAACCTTTGATGTGAATGGCCAAACCTCGTCCACTTCGTCCGCCCCCACGAAAAAGCACGCTGCACCGTCTTCAAGCAATCCTTCCAGTAATAGTCCTTCCAGCAATAACGACACCGGGATGGGCTGGGGCGCGAGCATAGAGGTTGCACGCGAGGCACGAGCCGCGCAGACGGCGTTGCAACGCGGGAACGCGGCAGAGGCAACGACGCATGCCCAGCGCGCGGCGAACGCCGCTCCGCAGAATCTTGATCTTTGGTTCACGCTGGCTTACGCTGCCCGACTGAACGGACAGTATTCACTATCTGTCGATGCTTATCGCCGCGGTCTCGCTTTGAAGCCATCTTCAATTGAGGGGCTTTCCGGTCTGGCGCAAACCTACGCCCGGATGGGCCGCAGTGCGGACGCGCAAGAAGCGGTGGAACAGGTTTTGGCTGCGAATCCCAGAAGCGAGTTGGACCTTCAGCTCGCGGGCGAACTGTTGCTTCCCACCGATCCGAAAGGAGCGCTCGAATATCTGAAACGCTCGGAGGCGGTAAAGGCCTCGCCGCGAACCGAACTTCTACTGGCACGCGCTTATGAGCGAACCGGAGACGGCGAGTCAGCGCACAAAATGCTGGAGAACGCACGCCGCTCGGCTCCCACCAATCCCGAGGTGGTGCGGGCGGTTGCGTCCTACTACCGCGATACGGGCCATTATGAAGAGGCCATCCGCGCTCTCGAGGACTTGCGCACGAAAGACGCGAGCACGCTTGCGGAACTGGGATACTCCTACGCGCTGGCCGGAAATGCGAAGGCGTCGGCGCGTAGTTACGGTGCAGCGGCCAGCCGCGCCCCGCGAGACATTGAGATCCAACTCAACGCCGCGCAGGCCATGCTCAATGCCGGCGAGTTCGACAAATCTACGGCTCTTCTGGATCATGCCGCAACGCTGAATCCCCAGCACTATCGCGTGTTTGCCTTGCGCGCACGCCTCGATGCGGCCCAGCATAAGAACGGCGATGCGATCCGCGAATACGAGGCGGCTCTGCAGCATCTGCCCGAAGGCGTGCCCGAGGGTGTTCTCTATCCCGTCTCGCTGCGCATAGACCTTGCCGAGATTTATCGCGATGCCGGAGATACCACCAATGCCGATCGCGTCACGAAAGACGCGACCAATGCAATCAATGCTATCAACGTGACCGACGCCGGCAGGCCGGAATTCTTGCGACTGCGGGCAGCCACCGAAATCGCTGCGGGAAACGCTGACTCCGCCGAAAAGGATTTCAAGGAAGCTCTGCAAATCGAGCCGCGCAACCCTGTTCTGCTTCTGAACTATGCCAATCTTCTCTGGAAGACGGATAGAAAAGAAGAGGCTCAAAAGACCTACCGCGAGGCGCTGGCAATCGATGCATCGAATGCGGGCGCATTGGGCTCCCTCGGATTCCTTTCTCGCGAGATGGGCGACTCCGCGGCCGCCCGCGACTACTTCCTGGAATTGGCAAAAAAACATTCCGACGACTATGTACCTTTCCTGGCCCTGGGCGATTTGTACAGCGCGGACCGTCAATTTCCGGAAGCGCAAGCGAGCTACCGGCAGGCGTTCCAGCGGTCGTCGAGCAATCCGTTGATTATTTCCGGGGCGATGAACACGGCCCTCGAAGCGCACCACCTCGACCAGGCCAAGGAGTGGCTCGGGCGCGCCTCGGAGACGATGCGGCAAAATCCGCAAGTCATGCGCGAGCACGAGCGCTACTTGACGATGACCGGCAACTACGCGGAGTCGGCAGACCTCGGCTATCAGGTGATCGAGAAACTGCCGCAGGATCGCGAAGCGGTCGATTATCTGGCCTACGATCTTCTATTTCTGAAGCGCCTTGATGAGGCGATGAAAATCGCGCACCGCTACGAACCTGTCCTCAGCACCGATCGCGATCTGCCTCTGATTGCGGGGTACGTGCACGCCGATAACGGCGAGCACGAGGCTGCGGTTCGCGACTTCACGCGCGCCTTGGAGATCGATCCTAAGATAGCTGTGGGTTACATGAACCGGGGCTATGTGTATAACGACATGCGCCTGGCCACCAAAGCAGAGCAGGACTTCCGCAAAGCATTGTCGTTGAACCCACAGTACGGCGAAGCCCATCTCGGACTGGCCTACGCGCTGCTCCAGTTGCGGCGCTCCACGGCAGCGCTGAAAGAAGCTGAAATTGCAACCCGTTTACTTCCTGACTCGGAGAGTCTGCATCTCGTCAAAGCTGAGGGCTACCGCCAGCGAGCGATGCTGGTTTCCGCCGAAGGCGAATATCGGAAGGCTCTGAAGCTGAATCCGAATGCCGTGAATTCCTACATCGCACTGGCGGACGTGGAGTACCGGGCCCACAAATACGCGGCCTCCGCGGACACTTTGCACAGTGCTCTCGCGGTTGCGCCGGACGACCCAATGATTTCGGCACAGCTTGGAAGATCCTATGCGCAGCTCAAAAGGTCGTCTGATGCCATGCAGGCAATTGATTCCTCGGAGCGTGCTGGTGGAGCGAAGGACTACAAAGTGCTGCTCGTCGTCGCGGACACGCTGCGCATCATGGGCCGTCGCAACGAGGCCATGGCCAGATATGCGCGGGCTTTGGAAAGTTCTGACGAAGATCGGCTTCAGGTTCGGCTGGCCCTAGGGCGGCTGTTTGCCGATGAAGGCAAAACATCCGACGCTCAACAACAGGTGGCATTGGGCTTTGCCGAAGCCAGAGTCGCACCCACCGATGTAACCTCCGCCGACGACTACCTGAACGCGGCAGAAATCCTGATGGGGATCCACGAGTATCCACTGGCGCAGCGCATGTACGGGCGTGCACAGGCGCTGGGCGCCGACGATACTTCTGTAGCGGTGGGTATGGCAAATGCTTCTCTGGCCCTGGGCGATACGCGTAGCGCACAATTGCAATTGGCCAGCCTGCCCGACGATCCGGACCGAAACAGCAACTATAACTTCCTGGTATCGCAGGGCAACGTCTACCGCCAGCTCGGCGAGAATGAGCGCGCGCTCGCAACCTTCGTCCAGGCCAACCAGCTCGATCCACAGGACCCGGCGACCCGCACCGCAGAAATAGAACTCGCCGAAGAAGAAGGCCGCCCCATTACTGACCGCCTTGGCCTGGCTTCTGACGCGCGCGTGGACGCGGTGTTTGAAGATGTGAACATCTATCAAATGGACGCTCGCCTGCTGGGTGTGCAAAAGAGTGCAGCGCTGTTGCCGCCCCCCCGGCGTTCCATTGAGACCTTCGCCGATTCGCGCTTTCAATTTCGACCCGATTCGCTTCCTCAAATTCAAGGTTTTGTCGGCGAACGCAATGCTCAGGGAAGCATCTCTTTCCCGAGCGAACTTCTGATTCAGGATCGCAATACCTTCGACACCATCTTCAATATTTCCGTGGCGCCGGTCGTGCAGCTTGGCAGCGTGAAGGTGAATATTTTGCCCGGAATCCAGTACACCGTCCGTCGCGACACGCTTGCTCCAGTGCCGATGAATCAGAATCTGTTTCGCCAGTTCCTTTATGTGGCCAGCAGCCCGATCGGCGATTGGTTATCGTTTTCCGGCAACTTGATTCGGGAAGCGGGTCCGTTCACGGAGCAGGATCTGCACTCGCGTGATTTTTCCGGCGCTCTCGATTTTCGCGTAGGCAGGCCCTGGGGCAAGACCGCACTGCTAACCGGGTACAGCGCGCGCGATCTGCTCTTCGGACCTTCGATCCATGAGTACTACCAGACGGTGTCCTATGCGGGACTGCAACGTGGATTTGGTTCCCACATCCGAGTTTTGGCGGTGGCGGAATTTCTCCGCGCCTGGCGAGTTGAAGGCAGCCAGTACGCGATCGCACAAGCTTTTCGTCCGCGCTTTGGGGTAGACGCCGTGCTTACTCAGCACTGGGCGATCTCCGCCTCGGGTGCGTGGTCTTCCGGACGCAGCTTTCACGCATATGACAGTGTGACTTCGAGTTTCCTGCTCTCATACACGCGCGAACGGGGCTTCGGCAAGGCCATATCCACCGAATCAGCGTCACTCGCCTATCCCCTGAGATTTTCTTTCGGCCTGCAGCAGCAGAGCTTTTACGATTTTCCCGGACAAGGGCGCACCCAGGTCGTTCCGGCGGCGCAGGTCACCTTTTGACGCGTCGGGATCTACCTGCGCCAACTGGCTAAGGACCGCACTTTGTTATGACGACACCTCCGGAAGCGCAAGCAACCATAAGGCCGGACCAAATCGAAATCCTGCGCGGGCATGTGGTGCGCGGCAGTGCCATCCTGTTGCTTAGCACTGGACTGGTGGCCGCAACCAACCTGCTCTACAACATTCTGATTGCGCGCATGTTAGGCGCGTCGGGTTTCGGTCACGCCTCCGCTTTATACACGCTGCTGATGCTGGTGGCAGCTATTCCTTTGTCGTTCCAGATAGTAACTTCCAAGTTTATCGCTCGGAATTCAGAGCCCATTCTCCGCGCGCAAATCTACGCCACCATGGTGCGTCGCGCCTGGCAGGTAGGCCTGGGGATCGCGATTCTGCTCGCTGCAGGCAGCGCTTACCTCAAGTCGTATTTCAACCTGCCGGCGCAACATGATCTGGTATTGCTGGCCATCGCTGCTGGAGTGTATATGCCGCTGGGAGTGCGGCGCGGAAGGATGCAGGGCTGCTACGACTTTCGCGGCTTAGCCATCAGCGTCGTAGTGGAAGTAGCGGTTAAGTTCGCCGGCGCTCTGATCTTCCTGCACTTCGGAATGGGAGTAACCGGTGTGATGACGGCGGTGCTGCTCTCCATTGTCGCCGCGTACATCGCCGGTGAACCGGGACCCCAGGGCCGGGTGAAACCAGGACTGATCAAGATTGCCCCTTTTGGCGAGGGCATGCAGGCCGTGCTGTACTTCATCGGGCAAGTAATTCTCGGTAACCTTGATATTTTGTTGGTAAAGCATTTCTTTCCGCCGGCGCAAGCGGGAATCTATGCGGCCGTGGCCCTGGTTGGCCGCGTCGTATTCATGCTGTCGTGGTCGGTAGTGAGCAGCATGTTTCCGATATCGGCGAGTCACACGAATCGCGAGGGTGGGCGCTCGGTGCTGTACACCGGATTGTTTCTCGTGGGAACGGTCACGTCCGCGTTCATAGCGGCGGTGGCGCTCACCCCACAGTCTGTCTGGGCGATGCTCCTTGGGAAGCCGTTCCTGCTGGCCGGGGGAGGCTCGTTCTCAGCCCTCTTAAATCAGTATGCAATCATGACCGGCATCTACGGCATTGCCGTGGTTCTCATGATGTATGAGATCTCGCGCCGCACCGGCAGCGCGGCCTGGGTACAGTTGGGCGCGAGCGCTATGCTGGCGGGAGCGATCTGGCGTTATCACGCGTCGTTGTCCCAGGTGATTGTCGTACAGATGTTCGTGATGTCCGGACTGCTCGCGGTCGTCGCCATCCCGCTCTTCCGCCAGCAAGACGAATCAGAGGATGCCCTCCCTGCGCCTTCGCAACCCTTCTTGCGCGTGCGGCCCGTTCCGGAAGAAGAGATCATTGCGGAATTCCTGCGCAGCGAGTTTTACCATCCCGACTTTGATCCATATCGCCAGAAGTTCAAGCATCTGGTGGAGCACGCTGACCTCGAACATACTCACGAAAACTCCATACGGCGAGCCTTGCTGTTCCGGCGCCGCGGAGGTCTGTGGCGTGAACTGCCTGCCGGTACGGAATGGTGGGAAATTGAACTGACGTCGCGTGACCTGGCGCGCCTCCGGTCCTTTCCCCGCAACGAGTGGCGGCGTTTTACCGGCGGCGGGTTTTATTTAACGGAAATGGTTCGCCGCGCGGAATCGGGCCTGGCTCGTGGACGACAGAGTCAATTCCTGGAAAAACTCAAGGCGATCGCCAGCGATCTCCGTGGCAGCGACGTGCCCGATGTGGTGCTCCTGATCGGCACCGACGAGCATCATCCCCTGACGATTATTGAGGGCAATCACCGCATGGCGGCAGCCATGATGACCATGCCCGAATCGGCGCACAGCCGCTTCCGTTTCTATTGCGGTCTGTCTCCAAACATGGACACCTGCTGTTGGTACGAGACCAACCCGCGAAGCCTGCTGCGCTATCTTCGACATACTGTCCGCTACATGTTCCGCGATGGCGATTTCTTCGTCGCGCGGACACTACGGGAAAAGCTCGCAGAGATTGGGTCGTCCTGAACCTCGACGGTAAGCGCTCCCGTGGTCCGAGATTTATGGACCGCAGATTTACCGGGGCCGCAAATGTACGGGACGCCGGATTTACGGATGGCTCGGCACGGCAGCGACAGTACGAACGTTGTAGCGCTCCCCATCAAACTCGGCCTGAATGTTAACGTCAGCGCCTTCTCGCAACAAACCGAGGCTGTTCGCGTCCAGCGCGCCTATCGCGAGTTCACGGACGCTCTGGTCGGTATTGTTGGATAAGGACAGAACATGCGAGCGCAGGTCTAACGCGATAACTCGACCCTCAAATGTAAAAGAATTTCCCCGTTCGGCGAGAATCTCAACTCTATTCGCAGCATTTTGTGCTGGAGAGAACCAAACCCGCACCAGCATTCCCGGAGACAAAGACTGCGGCGATGCGGGCTGGCCTTGGTTCACAACCGTGGTGGTCGAACTAATGCGCAGCGAAATGCCATCCGGGCTCATGGGATCGCGCAGGGTGAGGCGAGATTTTGCCGCGTTATAATCCACGACTTGCCCGCTCAACTCAGCCGCATTGGAGGGGCTCGTTCGCACCGCGCGCGCAAACAACTTTCCGCCGTCGATCACCGTGTCTACTGACACCACAGACCCAGCCGGAATGCTGGTCAAACGCGTGCGCGTGTTTTCCGGGGAAAAAAGCTGAGTACGCCCGTCGAAGGCAATCCGGAGATCGCCGCCGCCGAAGGTGTGAATCAAGAGCTGATCGTGGATCGGATCAAGCCTCTTTACAACTCCGCGCACCAGCCCCACTTTGCGCCCTGGGACGGGCTCCGAGGACGTATCTGCGATCGCAACCGATCGCTGCGGCCCGCCATCATTGGCTGTTGCAGCCGGCGTGACCGGAGTCGCGGTAGGGGTCGCAGGGGCCGTCTGCGCTTGTATGCAGCCGGCCAATACTGTCAGGGCAAGGACGAGTCTTGGCATCGCTGCTTGGATGCTAAGTCCCGCCATTTCGGATGGGAGGCATCGATCTAAGGTGTTTGCTGTAGTCAACCATACGGGGCTTCCGCACATCATAATGCCGGCACCGTGTTCTGACGGACATGATGAACTTCTCCAAAGTAGGGCGATTCTGCGCGATTCCGGGCTTGCTGGCGATGCAGTTCCTCGCCTTGACGGGTCTCGGCCTCGCCAGCGATTTGCGTGTCCCCATTCCGGGGAAAGGCATATCCACCCCCAGCCAGAAGCTCAATCGCGAGGGTGTCGCCGAACTCAAACATGGCCATCAAAATAAGGCCAAGAAGCTTTTCTATAAGGCGTACCTGCTGGATCCCGACGATCCGTTCACTCTGAATAATCTCGGATATGTTGCCGAGTTGGAAGGCGACGCCGATCGAGCCTTGCGCTACTATGCGCTCGCGTCGCGAGAGCATACCGATGCTGTAATCGACCAATCCAGCTCAGCGGACCTCAAGGGAAAGCCTCTGGATGAGGCATTTCGCCAAGTGCAGAATTCTGATCAGCAGATCAGCAGGCTCAATGAACGGGCGATTGTGATGCTTCAACAAGGCCACGTGTTTGAAGCCAGGAACCTTCTTCAATCAGCCCTGTCGCGCCATCCGCAGGATCCGTTTCTGCTGAACAATCTCGGTTATGCGATGGAGGCTGTCGGAGACCTCCAGAGCGCGCTGCGGTGTTATTCCGTAGCCGCCAGCATGCATTCCACGCAGCGGGTGATAGTAACTCCGCGGGTGAAGTGGCGCGGACGGCCCATCAGCGAAGTAGCCGCGGCAAACGCGGCCGCCGTCAGCGAGCAAATCGCCCGGGGCGAAGGCGTCGAGGCAGCAACTGCTCGCCTCAATCTGCGTGGAGTGGCAGCCCTGAACGATAACAACCCGTCCGCTGCACGGGAGTTTTTCCTGCAGGCGTATCAACGCGATTCTCAGAATTCCTTCACCCTGAATAATTTGGGCTACGTCGCCGAGTTGGCAGGTGATCGGGAGAGCGCAGAAATGTATTACGAAGCGGCGCGCTCGGGCCGAGACGCGACTGCGAAGGTGAGCTACGCTACGCGCCGTGACGCAGAAGGACGAAAGATCGACTCCCTCGCCGACGATAATCAGGTGGATGTAGAGGCTACACTCAACGCGATTCAAGAGACGAAGCGCCGCGCCGGCCGGCCCATTGAACTTAAGCGTCGCGACGGAGCCCCTGTGAGCAGCGAGCAGGATACGACGCCCGTGCCTCCAATCGGCGTGCAGGCTCCAGCCCTACCAGCCCTTCCGCCGCCGAGTTCCGAACAAGACCAGAATGCGGCGCCAGGTTCGCGACCGGCGAATTCTTCGCCGGCACAAAATTCTCAGCCGCAGAGTCCGGATCAGAAATAAATTAAATCAGAGATAGATAATTAGTTTGCAGATCGCGGCCCGCTCCACGGAGAGGTTTGTGTCCCGTCTTCTTGCTCTGGATCACGGTTGAGGGTCGTTTCAACCACCAGCATCGGGCGATCCATGGCTTAAGCCGTGGGACTTCTGATCCCGTCTTCGTCCTGCCATCTCTGAATTTTCTCGCCCACCGTGCGGCCAAGCTCGTTTTCCCTTTGGAATTGTCGCCCACGGCGCAAGTCTGCCGCCAATTGCAGGGTCTTGACGCGCTCGTGCTGGCGGAAAGACCGGATGTATTCCCTCACCACCTGCGGCATGCTCATCGCCACTCCTGCTGCGTAACTCTGCCAAGCCATCTCCTTCAGTTGTTCCGGAGAATTCAAGGCCAGGAGCATTTCCTCCACCAGGCTGTCCGTATCGCCGGGCGTGAAGAAACGCATGGCAATCCCTTCATGTTCCGCGAGATCCCGAAAGTCGCGGATACCGGACGCGATGACTGGGACTCCATACTGCGCAGCGAGGTGCGCCACACCGCTCGATCCAGCAGACGACGTGTAGGGCATCACCGCCAGGCTTGCATCGCGAAACAAGTCGGGAATCGCATCCTCGGGCACATAACCCAGAAAGTGAATTCGCTCGTTTGCGTGCTGCTGCGCCATCGATTGCACGTAGCCCGCCGTCTTCGGATGATCGCCGCCACCGATTACCAGCTCTATGTTCGGAATCTTCGTCGCAACCCGATTGAACGCTTCAATCAATAATTCGAGACGTTTATAAGTCCCCCACTTTCCAAACGCAAGAATGCGGTGGGTCGGGTTTCCCCGGCGTGTAAAGTCTGGAGGATCCGGCCGCCCGGCAAAAATGCCATGCGATTTCACGCTGACCCGGCCGCGCCCATACTTCTCACCCAGCGTTCGCCTATAGGCGGGCATAAGCACGGATAGCGAGTTCGCGCTCAAAAGCAAATGCGTCGCGATCCAGCCTCCCGCGCGGTACAGCCGAGGTGAGGAAACAGCGGCATCCTCCAGGTCAACCGTCTCGAACAACTGATGCAGCGTAACGTGCGAATACACTCCATTCAGCCGTGCCGCCGCTGGCGCCAAAAGCCCCAGCACCGCCGGAAGCGGACGGTCTCCGAAGCTGGCGAAACCCAGGTTGAACCAGGCCACATCAGGCTTCACTTGCCGAAGGGCGCGCACCAGCGTGGCAATGCTGGCAGACTTTCCAAACCCCCAGCAGCGGTCGACTTTAAAGCCCGGCAGTTCCTCAGCGGGCGTGGGAAGATAATCTCCCAACACGGTCAGGTCGACGCACGGCTCCTGGCGAAGCTGCTCCGCCACGTGGAAGCCATATTCATTCAGCCCTTGGCGACTTGGCGGAAATGCTGTGATGAGCGCGATCTTCATTGCTCACTCGAACGCAGCACCAGATCGCGCGAGAGACGGCCCAGAAGGTGCAGATAGTGAAACGCCACGCTCGCGCTGGCCTTGCTTGTCCCCGCGCTCCGAAGGCCAAACTGATAAGGGATTTCACGCACTGTCTTGATGCGGCCACGAACCAGGATTTCCAGCAGAAGTTTGAAACCGGTCGTCTGGAAAACCAGGCCCTCGATGCAGCGGCGGCGGATTACGAAAAAGCCCGACATCGGGTCGGTAACCTGAAGATTCTTTTTGCTCAGCAGCGGTGATGCGGCGAGCGTGCTCAACCGGGAGACGGCCGCACGCACGGGATTCCAACCTTTCGTTCCCTGACTCCGGGCGTACCGGCTGGCGATCGCGATATCGGCGTGTTCCACTTGCTTCAACAGTTCCGGCAGCAGCTCAGGGGGATGTTGCAGGTCAGCGTCAATCACGCCAAGCAGGTTCGCTCGGGATTGACTCCAGCCGTACAACACCGCCCCTGCCAAACCCCGTTCTCCCATACGTGAGAAGACGCGAACGCGCTCATCCCGTTTTGTCCAGTCACGAACTTTTTCCACCGTTCCGTCGGTGCTTCCATCGTCGACCACCACGATCTCATATTCGTATGGAGTCTCTCGCAGCGCATCCGTAAGTGCAGTGAGTAGTTTGTCGATGTTCCCCGCTTCGTTGAGGGTCGGCACAACCAGGGAAAGATGGTTTTCGGAGACTTCCATTTCAAGGCCTCGCTTTCAAAATGACGCGCAAGCCTTGGATGGCAACCTATATGATTGCTGTTGGGTCGTTTCGCACGCTACAGCAACTCTGTTGCTGCACTACGGAGTCGTCCACTGAAACGTCAGTCTTTCCCTCGGTCAAAACCCGCTCTGCGAGCCGCGATTGGCTGATGTGGAAAATAATTTCACTTCTCACTTCTTCGGGCCCTGCGCCAGAAATCGCGTCAGAAATAACGATTAGCCGCGGAACAATCTCTTGCAGCTGCAGAAAAGCTCTGCGATTTCTGTGCACGAATTCCAGTGGATATTCCGGCTTCCTGGCGAAAGCTGCATCGGGCGACGCGTCGATAACGAACGCCAGGTCGGGAACCGGAGCCTGCTTCAAAAGCATCTTGCTGTAACTGCGAGTCGCAAATGACGGAGAATCGATATTTGCGATCTGGTCATAGATATAACGATCGAAAATTACGACGTCAGCGTTGCTTACCTGCTCGCTGGCGAGCAGGCGATACAATCGAGCTACGTCCAGCACGTAGAATCCAGCTCGCGCTGCGCTCAAATACCACTTCCGAACGTGCTTGTTGTTTCTTGGGGAGAATGAATTCTCACCCGCCCCATTCGCCTGGCCGGAGTCTAACGACCGGTCGCCGACTCCCGCGCGCATCTTCGACCAGACCGCAACGTCGTCCCAGAAGCTGAGCCGCAAAAAGCGCAGGCCCCGCTCCTTCAGAAACGCGGAAAGGTATTCGATCTGCGTCGTCTTCCCAGCTCCATCGATTCCCGAAAAGCTGATCAGGAACGGGCGATGGATCGCGTTCAGCGCAGCGGTCGACGCATTGCCTTTATCGGGAGCCATCTCGAGAAAACTCCGTGTGGTTTATTGATGAATAGCGGGCGAGGCCCCGGGCGGCCGTGACGGACTTCTCTCCGACAACGCGACCGCTGCACCCACAGCAATTCCAGCTCCGGCGATCACACCCAGCTTGATCAGCAGCGAACGATGACCGCGCTGGCGGACAGGCGCCACCGCTGCCCCCGCCGGCTGGGCCACAGGAGCTCCTTTCACAGTCGCCGCCTTCGCTCCGGCCGCTCCAGCGGGAGCAGGTGCGGATTGCTGGCTCTGCGCCGTCTGGCTCTGTGCAGCTTGCGATTGCGGCGCATCCGGCAGCAAATCGTCCTGCCTCTGAGCGGAAGTGCTGGATTGGCTGGTCTGCTGAGAACCCGATTGCTGAGGACTCGCCAGGAGCGGCATTTCGCTCGAGATCAAGCACCCGCCCACCAACATGACGGCTAAACAGCATTTTGAATACGCGTGGCCGGTCTGCTTCATTTACGCACTCCAAACTGTTCGAGATTGGCTGACACCCTGATGCTCTTGAGCTTGATCTTCAGTACGGCCTTCAATGCGGCCTTCAGTGGGAACTTGCACATCGCGTTCTGCTGCCGTCTGCGCGGGAGCAAGAGCTTCTTCAATCGAATTGAAAACCGGCACCAGCGAAGAAACGCGGGTCACTTCGAGTAGCACCCGGTTTGCGCTGGAACCGGCGACGAACACCACCTGCGTATCCCGACCCGCCACTTGCGCCAGGCACTCCAGTAGCAAGTCAATGTCTTCACCATTCAAGGAGGGACAGCCCGAGAAGTCCAAAACCACGGGAGATTCGGAAACGCGCAGAGCTCGGAGCAGATCTTTCCGCTCCGCCCGCCGTTTGGCAGAACCCGCCGCAGAGGGAAACGGCAAGATGATCCACGCCGCCGCGTTGTTGGCCCGGCCTTTCACAACTGAACCCTTCCAGCGGCAGTTTTCACAACCGTACCTGCTGCGAAGGCTGCGCCGCGGCAGAAGATGAGGCCAGGTTCGAAGCCATGCTCGGAGTAAAGTTCCACCCGAAGCCGTTGTCGCCTCGCGAGCCGGCGTCACTCGTGCTTGGGCTGAAAGACGCCCGCCACGATGCACGCCGCGGAATCCTGCTTCCCAAACCTGCCGACTCCAGATCCGCGGTTGCGCCTAATCCCAGATGCTCCAAATGTCCCCCGTCCACCAAACCGTTCCGAATCAGCAGGCCCGGCGCCAGGTAGGTGTTCGGCAGAACTGTGGATCGCTCCACCGTGGTTCCGCAATCCACCACGCAATCGCGCTCCACCGACGCAAATGGACCGATAGTCGCTCCAGCTCGGATAATCGTGCGCGCGCCAATATAAGTTGGACCCGTGACGCGGGCGGAAGTCGCGACTTTCACGCCTTCGCCGATCCACACCTGCTCGCGAATCTGTGTCCCCATCGGGCGCATGGCGCAGGCCCCGGTCAGGCCATCTCCCACCAACTCCTGTCTTTCCTTGGCGGACAAAATGCGCTTGGAATATCCGCTAAATTGATAAGGAGTTTGCACGCTCCCCGTCGGAGAGCAGGAAGATTCGTGCTTTTCCCCGTTGGTATGCGCCGCCGGACGATCCAGCAGCCGCACTCCCAGCTGACCTCCGGCATCATGGGCCTCCGTCACCGGGCTTCGGCGCTCGCAATGAAAGCGAACCAAATCGGCAAGGTCCATCTCCGCATACGACTTGAGCTCAATCACCAGCAGGCGCTCGATTCCCTGTCGAGCAAACTCAGCCAGAACGCTGGTCGTCTTCTCCACGCCCGCGCCAGAGGCAAGCCACAGGCTTTGCACTCCCAGCTTCCGAACGCGCTCCATCCACGACTGCAATACGTCGTTGCCCAGTATCGGCATCCGCGAGGAATAAGGTGCTCGCGGATTTGCGAAAGCTGCTAGCCCATGGGGTTGAGCTTCACGCATCCCTGTGAACTCATCCCCGCCCGGAACCATCACAAACGCTCCCAGTTCCACGTCGTTACTCCCTTTTCGAAATCGCCCCACCCGGAACGGTTAAGGCGTGTCCCCGATCTCTCATTGGCGTCCAGATCGAGGTATGCATGAGATGAGGCAGCGGGGGACGAAGATGTCAGGAAAACCCAAAATGCAGTATCAATGTGCGACATATCGGTGAAAACCCCTAGGCCGGCGCACGCTAGTGATCGTGATTTCATCAGTCGGTCGTAGAACTTCTGATTTATTTCTTGAACTAATTTCTCCTTGCGTGCAGCGCGTGGCTCTACATAGAATCACCTACAATCCATCCCAAAAAACCTGTAGGTACTGCATCGCCGTACCCTACGACCGGAGTACGCTAATGAGAAGGTTTGTCCTCGCGCTGGTACTGTGTTCGGCGACCCTCGCCTTTGCCAATGTCACTGGCAATGTCACAGTCTCGGCACCCGCCAACGGAAGCACAGTAGCCACCACGGTTCAATATGTCGCGAGCGCCACCACCAGCTGCGCATCCGGAGTCTCCGCGATCGGAATCTATACCGCGTCCGGCGTTCTGGCTTATAGCACCTCTGGAAGCAGCCTGGATACCGAGCTGTCGCTGACCCCTGGCACCTACCAGACCGTAGTGCAGTCTTGGGACAATTGCGGGGGCGGCGCCAAGACGCCGGTTGCCATTACCGTTTCTGCGGGCTCCGCCCAGGTGCAGGTCGCCGCCCCAACCAATAACGCGAACGTGGCCACGCAAGTTCAATATGTCGCGACTGCGACCACGAGCTGTGCCAAGGGCGTGTCCGCCATGGGCGTTTACACCTCTCCGGGTGTGCTGGCATACAAATCTAACGGCGCGAGTCTGAATACTCTCTTGACTCTGAACCCCGGCACCTACCACTCCGTCGTGCAGGAGTGGGATGGCTGCGGAGGCAGTGCCGCCACTCCGGTCACCGTCCAGGTTGCGGGTAGCAGCAGCGGTGGACAAGTCACCGTGACCGCTCCGCAGACCAACACCACCGTCAGCCCCACGGTGCAGTATGTGGCCACGGCTACTTCCTCTTGCGCCAGCGGCGTCGCCGCTATGGGAATCTATACGGCGCCCGGTGTGCTCGCCTATCAAGGGCAAGGCTCTCAGCTCAATACGCTGCTTACCCTGGCCTCGGGCACATACCACACGGTCGTTCAGGAATGGGACAAGTGCGGCGGATCATCAGTGAGTCCCGTCACCATCACGGTCGGTGGCGGCTCGACTTCCGGCACCTTTGTCAATCTGCATCAAAAGTCAGGCTGGACCGGATATGGCCTGCTGCCCCCGTCCTACAATATCTGCACTTCCTGCACCCCCTCCGGCCCACAGATCACCTGGGCGATGACCCAGGACGTTTCGTCCCCATCGCTCAGCGGCAACGCCAGCCTCATGCAGATCGGCGGCCAGACCGACTACTCCGATGTCCTCTGGAACAATCACCTGATCGGGGACTTCTCCTCGCGGGGCATGCCCGACACCAACAAGACGATCGTCCCTGCCCTTCACAATTTCACTTATGACGTTTATTTTTACGTCGAAGATCTCAGCGTCTCGCAGGCGCTGGAATTCGATATCAACCAGTTCGTTGGCGGCTACTCCTACATTTGGGGACATGAATGCCGCGTCGCCGGCGGCAACGAGTGGGACATCTGGGACAATCCTGGCCAGACATGGCACCCAACCGGTGTAGCCTGCAACCCCGTTGCAAACTCCTGGAACCATCTCGTTATTCAGGTCCAACGCACCTCGGACAATCAGCTCTTGTTCCAATCGATCACCCTCAACGGAAACACCGCTACTCTCAACTATTACGAGAATCCCACGACCACCACGTGGTATGGCGTGACCGTTAACTATCAGCAGGACGGGAACTACCAGCAGTCGCCCTACTCCGTCTGGCTCGACCAACTGAACTTCAGCTACTGGTAAACTTCAGGCGGCGGCCGGAAGCCGTCTCGTAAATTGGTTCGGGAAGAGCACGGCTTCCAGTGGGTGCGGACAAACTCCAATCAACGAGGGTTTGGGAAGGGCACGAGTTTTACTCGTGCCGCTAAGGGGTTGATGGTATGTCTGCGCTTCAGCGCCTGAGGTTTGCATTCTCTTCCACGACTAGTTTTTCCGCAATCGCCTCCAGCTGAGCCGCTTAAGCGCTCAGGAAGCGAACTCCAGTGCCAACCCTAAAGCCCCGACAAGTCATCTGATGCACGTCGGAGGCACCTCTATGCCAATCTCTCGTCTGAGCGCCGCCATGCTGCTGGTCGTCGCCTTGTCCCTCGCCAGCTCGGCCCAGAACTCGACCCCTCCCGCCGCGCCTCCGCCAACCACCGCCACGCCGGCGCCCGATACCGCCGCGCCCCAGGATGCAGCCTCCCAGGATGATGACAACGGCTTCGTCTTCAAAAAGGAAATCGAAGAAGTCGTCCTGCATGCCACCGTGGTCGATGATCAGAATCACCTGATCACCGGCTTGGCCCGCAACAACTTTGCCGTGTACGAAGATGACAAACTGCAGGAAGTCACTTCCTTCCGCCAGGAGCGCGTTCCCGTCGCGCTGGGAATTCTGATCGATAATTCGGGATCCATGCTGCCGAAGCGGGCAAAGGTTAACGACGCGGCCCTCCGCCTGGTGGATGCAAGCCAGCAGGAGGATCGCGTGTTCGTCGTCAACTTCGGCGAAGATGCCTTTCTCGACCAGGACTATACCCAGGACGTAGGCAAATTGAGAGCAGCTCTGCAGCACGTGGAAACGCGCGGCAGCACTGCCCTTTACGACGCTCTCATTGGAGCCGTCGATCACCTGCATAAAACTTCGCCGGCGCAAAAGCAGATTCTTTTGGTTGTGACTGACGGGAAGGACAACGCAAGCCAGGCTACGTTCCAGCAGACTCTCCGCAAGTTGCAATCGAAGAACGGACCCGTCCTCTACACCATCGCACTCGATCAGACGGGGCGCCCGGACGCCGGCCTTCGGGAATCTCTGCGCACCCTCTCCGAGCAAACCGGAGGCACCACATTTTTTCCATCCAGTCTCGACGAAGTGCAATCCATCGCGAGTTCGATTGCGCGGGACATTCGCAGTCAGTACGTAATCGGCTATCGCTCTTCGAATCCGCATACGCCCGGCGTCTACCACACGATTCGGGTTCAGGCTCTCGGCGGCTCCGCTCCCTTGCGCGTCGCGACCCGAACCGGCTATTACGCAGGAAACAACGGAAGGTCTGAATCACACTAAACGTAGAAGCGCGTAGTGCCTGATTTTCAAACTAACGCATACCAATCTCCTCCATGTGGTCGACATCGCTCCTTCGGAGAGCAAATAGTCTGCGAAAGAAGCAATCAAATAAAAAGCCCGCTGCGTCTCTCTGCAGCGGGCTTCTTGTTGTCTCCAAACAAATTTGAAGCAGAAGCAGTTTAGGTTTTAAAGACCGAGGCTACTGATATCTTCTTCCCGTTCAGCGTTCCACTGATCCTCACGCGCTGCCCCGCTGCGCCCTTCAGCATAAGCAGATCGCCCTCGATCAAGTAAAGAGCGTCACCATCGACCAGCGCGAACTGCTCACCTCCATGCACGCATGCCCGCGTGCAATCAGCCGGCGCCTTGCCCATCGCGGCAGAATGTTTGGCGCCGCACAGCGTGTCTGTGAGCAATCCCTCGAAGCTCTGCAGACGTACGGGTACGGCAGATGGCGCTCCGGATGCCGCCCCGACCTGGCCCGATTCCGGTTCCTCGGCAGCCGCCCCCGCCGCTGCTCCCAGCGCAGCAAATAGCAGCGCCACGGCACACGCGATGCCGCATACTAACGCAATAGTTTCAAACCAGAATCGCGCTCTTGTGGAAGAAACTCCTGTCGTGGTCTGTGTAGTCCGTCTCAGCACGATGCGCATTTGCCCCACCCCCGTTGATGCTTCGTAAATTGTTCTTCAACACTTCTTCAAACACTGACTCAAACAATTACGAAACGAGCTCAATGTTGATCACGTGCAGGCTGCTGCCCTTCGCATCCAGCGTGCCGCCCACCGTTACCTGCTTGCCCTCGTACTGCTTTGCCTTCCCCTGGTCGTCAAGCTGATATTCGCTAGTGCTCGAGACTTTCAACACATACACGCGGCCCGTCTTCACGATTGTGCCCGTGAACTTTTGCACTGCAGGTTGCTGTTCCTGAGCCGACGGATTCGCTCCTTCGGGTTGCTGGTCCGCTTGCGGCGCGAAACGCCACGGCAGCGGCACCGGCTGCGGTGTCTGAGTTTGTGACCACGCGATCAATTGGGGTCCCAGAATGTCCGACGGAAGCGCCGGACTCGGCTGGCTCTGCGGATTCTGCGTTACCATCAGAGGCGCGGTGACTAATAAGAACGCCAAGGCCGATAGCAGGCTAGTCCCTCGCTTCATAAATCCACCTCCGGAGACGAAGCAGCCAAAACGTACATGCGCAATTGGCTTGCCATCGCAGCTCATTGATTCCGTGACAAACTCCACGCGCGATGGGATGGCAAATGCAAATCTTGCTTCATCTCCTTGTGCCTTTTTACACAACGGCGAATCGGCCGGGTATACACCGTTATCTGTAAAAACGTTAGGCTCGCACCCCGTCGTCTTCTCGGAATGAAAGTATTCGCGAAGCCTCGTTTGCCAAGGCCCCGACTGCTCGACGCAAGAGTCGAAAACTTTTCCGGTCCAAATACATGATTCGCTGTATGGCCGCGGGATCCGCATTCCGGTAGTGTTGAGCTCTCTTCACAACTCCCCCATCGAGCAGGTGCCGGTTTCAGGGAACTCGGCACCTGCACCTTCTCTTCGACTTTTCAAGATTTGTACCTCCCGCCATTTACAGCGCGTGGAATCGCGAAGTACAGCGTGAAAGGGATTTGCCCGCTCGTGCCTGGCCGCTAAGGTGGTCGTGCACGCAATCCGCTGCAAGGAGGCATCATGCTTTATTGGACTCTGGTATTTCTGGTGTTCGCTCTGATCGCCGGCGTCTTGGGCTTCACCGGCGTCGCAATCGCAGCCGCAGGCATTGCCAAGCTGCTGTTTGTGATTTTTCTCGTGTTCTTCCTTATTTCACTTTTCGCCCACGTGTCGCGCCGGGGCACCGGCGTCTAGGCGAAAAATCTTGCGCCCCGTTAACTGGAGAACTGAGAATTTGCGAAGGGCAGTTAGCTCGACCGCAGTTAGGTGACATAGGCAGTTAGGTGACATAGGCAGTTAGGTGACATAGATCGATGCAGATCGATATTTATATCGACAAGGAGACAATGTGATGAAACTCACCCGAATCGTCAGGATGTTGCTCGCGATTTCCTTTCTCGGCGCAACCACGCTGATATTTGCGCAAGAGCAGCGCGATGATGCCAAGCCACCGGAAGAACCGCGCCCCGAAGCCACCAAGCCGGTCGGCAATGAGGTCAACCCTCCACGCCAGGACGAGACCAAGCCTCCGAAACAGGACGAGGCGAAAACTCCAAAACAAGATGACGTGAAACCGCCGCGCGAAGAGAGCAAGCCCGCAAATCAGGAAGCGCCCAAGCAGGCGGAGCGCCCTCAACAATCGCCGCAGCACGCTCAACAGAGCGGTCGCATTCCTGACGACAAATTCAAGGCCCACTTCGGCCGGCAGCATACTGTCGTTATCAAGCAGCCAACAATAGTCGAAGGCCAGCCCCGCTTCCAGTACTCCGGCTACTGGTTCACCATCGTCGATCCGTGGCCCGTTGGCTGGGCTTACACCGACCAGTGCTACATCGACTATGTAGACGGCGAATATTTTCTGTTTGATGTGCTTCACCCCGGCGTTCGCATTGCAATAACCGTTGTGCTGTGAACGCGGGCTATTTTTAGCGCGGTGACGTGGGCCCCATCGGCCCTCCATTCTCTGGAGCAACCACTCCACAAGGATGGAGGGCCGCTCCTACAATTGCGTGACTCTCGGATCGGTGCCGTTGGGGTCATGAATTGCGAATCATAACGTTCGGTACAGCACGTTCCGGTTTACGACATTCGGGAGGCGTTCGGGATAAGATCGGCGCGGTCCGAATCCCCTCCCAACCTTTGCAATCTTCTGCAGCAACTAACTTTTGTATCGCGATAAATTCCGAAGGCGTGGGAAGGCCCGCGCTTTCCCAGGAGGGCAATTCATGGCAGACAATTTCGAAAAGAAGGATCAGCAAGGTAACCAGGCCGAAAAAGGCCAGCAGGGCAATCAGTTCGAAAAGGGCCAGCAGGGTGGACAGCAATCCGGTCAGCGCGGCCAGCAGCAGGGTGGCCACTCCGGAGAGGGCCAGGCCAACAATCAGTCCGGACAACAACCGCAGCCGAAAAAGGGTGGCCAGACTGATACCGACAACGAAGAAGACCAGAACCGCGACCGTCAGCGCCGCGCGTCCTAAGTAATTTTTCTTTCGCTGTAGTGACTGATCACCTGGAAGTCCCGGCCCTTAGGACCGGGACTTCCTTTTATAAGCACGAAGTTTATTGAGCATCAAGAGAACGCTTGAAAGACAAATTGGGCCGACGAAACTCCTTCGAGGTGAGTAAATGGCAGCTAAGAAGCGCGCAGTAAAGCAGAGACCGCTTTTAAATACCGTCGCCCGCACGCTGGGGCACGCGGCCGGCACACTGACCAAGGTGACCCAGGAATTTGCTGACAACCTCTCGGCGATGCCCGAGAGCATTGCTGCCAAGGTGCGCCACGCAGCGAAAATCGGCGAGTCCGCCGTAAGTGCACGGGGTCGTCGGCACACCAGAAAAAAGATTTCCCGCGCCGTCCGACGAGGAAAAACGAAAGTAGCGGCGGCCGTGGCGGGCACAAAGCGACGGTTACCACGGCAGAAGGCGCCTCGGCGCAAAACGAGAGCCAGCAATCTGAAGAAATAGCTGTTCCGAAAAACTTTGCTCCCCCGCCCTGAGCAGATGGAGCAAGTGAGCGCGCAGTTTGGTTCATCGCAGCACGCCTAGTGTACGGAGTTCGGGGTATTGTCCCAGTTCTCATGCAGAACTATGTTTCGAATAGTCACCGTTAACAGGGCATCGGCACGGCGAACTCAAATTTCAGGAGAACACACCAATGTCAAAGGACTCATTGCGGGATTTGTATATCGATGAACTTCGGGATCTTTACAACGCGGAAACGCAGCTCGTAAAAGCTTTGCCGAAATTGGCTAAGGCCTCCAGCAACGACCAACTGCGGGAAGCATTCGAAGAACACCTGCGCCAGACCTCGGACCACGTAACGCGCCTGGAGCAGATCTTCGAGCAGTTGGAGCAGAAAGCATCCGGTAAAAAGTGTCGTGGCATGGCCGGCCTGGTTAAAGAAGGCGCTGAAACAATGGAGGAAGACTATGCCGCGGACCTGATGGACGCCGCGATCATTGGTGCGGCGCAGAGGGTCGAGCATTACGAGATGGCGGGTTATGGAACAGTCCGCGCGCTTGCGGAACTGCTCGGCGAAGACGAGCACGTCTCTTTGCTCAACCAGACGCTGGAGGAAGAAAAACAGGCAGATAAGAAACTAACGGAGCTCGCGCAGGAGATTAACCCGAAGACAGCCAAAGGTGCGACCTCGACTTCAGGGAGTTCTCACAGCTCAAAATCCACGAAGGCGGCGTAGAACGAAAAGCAGAAATGGAAGGGACGCGAAATCCCTTCCATTTTTCTTTCCTTCCGTCGGCATTTCCATGTAACGATACGAGACCGCAGCAAATATTCCAGGCGGCGACTCGTGTTCCCAGACTTCTTCCTGCCCGACTCACGCATCCTAGACGTGCTTATGCGCTCCCTGAGGAACCACGTGGCCACGGGGCTGGCCGTTCTGTTATTTGTCGCGTCCGTCTCGAGCCCAGTGACAGGTTATTAAGTGCTCACCCACGAGCAGGTCGTGGATCTCCTGTGGCAGGGCCAGATTCGGCTCCCCTGCTGAAACGCTTCCCCGGCGCCTGTGAAGCGCTGGATGATGCCCTGTACGCGTTGCGGACGCTGCAGAACTGCCTGGAGTTTCGCGCGGCCGCTTGACTTTCCCTGCCGTCCGGGACTGGAAGTTTTCCACAGTGTTCCTGAAGGAACACTTCTGCAGTTTGTAAACTGCCACTGCAAATACCGATCCAGCTACAATAGCCGGCAGATATTCTCCTGCAAGTTCCTCGAATTAAAGCGGTTCTCCGGGTGCTGCCGAAATACCGGCAGTCAGCGTGGTAAAAAAGACACACAAAAACCGACCTCTCGAGAGCCCAAAACGCTTCGGTTTTCTCAGATTGAGAAGGCGTTGCACGGACTCGCTGCCGAAGGAAACCGGTCGAGCTGCGCTCGATGGACAGGCGAGGGCGGCGGTCCCTACATTGAGCATCTCGGAGCATCTCGCAATGTGCGATGTGACACTCAGGGGAAAGCGCGCATCTCCTAGAAAACCTTACCTCTAACCGCCGAGGGACCTAGGGAAACCATCGGCGATCAACGGGGAGTACGCAGTATGGTGGCTGAGTGGGAGTTGGCTTAGAGTGCGGAGAGTGCAGGAAGAAACAGAAAGAAAGTCGGTCCTCTCCAATGGCATACAAGAGCGCTGTGACCCGCATCGAAGCACAACATATCCAAGCCCACCACTTCCAAGCCCAGAATTTGAAATCGCACGGCTCGCCATCGCCGGAAGAGCTGCGGCGCGAGTTTGAGAAGGCCATGATTGAGATTCATCAGGCGGGTTTTCCTGCCGACAAGAAAATGCAATATCGGAGTCCGATCGTGCAGCGGGCGAAACGATTGGGAGTATCGCAGGCACGCGCTGAAGAGTGCGCCCTTGCTGATGCGGCGCGGGCTCTTGCTCTGTTGTGGAAGATTTGAAGGGCAGTGGTCAGGGGCCAGGGGTCAGTTTTCGATTCATACTTCGGCTTTGACAGACTCGGACCTTGCTATTACCGGCGCGACGCCACCAGAATCATTTTTCGCTTCGATCGGCGGAAAACCATTCTAGCTGCGCTCGACGGACGGCCGAGGGCGGCTGTCCCCACATTTTTCCCTCCACTCAGAGGGCTGGACTGCGGCCCTGGATCAGGCGGATCAGTACCGCGATTATTGCCAGGACCAGCAGAATGTGGATGAATCCACCGAGTGTGTAGGAGCTGATCATTCCCAGGAACCAGAGGATCAACAGCAGCATGGCGATTGTCCAGAGCATTGGAACTCCTTTCCTGCTACTTCGCTAACGAACTGCTTTGGAGTTTAGGCGGGAGTGACGCGATGGGGTATCCAGTAAAGTCCCTAGCGGGGCGTGTGGCTCGCCTTATTTTTGGAAGTGGAGAGAGGGAGAGGCTGGCAGCATGTTGGGCGGAATTTCCCACGTCTCGCGCCGGCGAGACATGGGCCACCCGGTTGTTGCGGCGGTGCATGCTGATGTCGTGGAGGGTTATGCGGCGGGGCTAACCTTGTTTACGGCATCGGAGCGGCGAGCTGACGTAAGGTCCCTCCGAGAGCTCACGCTCTCGTCGGGATGACGTCACTTCATATTTTGCAACAGGTTCCGTTCTTGCCGGGATGACATCGCTCTAAAGCTTGCCCGAGACTTCAGTAGATCTGGACGATTCCGTTGCGCACGGCGTAGAGGGTGATATCCGCGACCGAATGCAGGTTGAGTTTGCGCATCAGGTTGGTGCGGTGAGTCTCGGCTGTCTTGACGCTGAGGCATAGGGCTGTGGCGACTTCTTTGGTGCTCTTGCCTTCTGCGACGAGTTGAATCACTTCCCGTTCCCGCGGGGTCAAGACGGTTTGCGGGGAAGCGCCGCTTTCTTCCTGCGGGCGCAGGTAACCATCGAGCATCATCTGCGCGACTTTGGGAGTGAAAAACGTTCGCCGGTTCTGCAAGGCCTCGACAGCGGCGAGCAAGTCGCGGCCAGCATCGGACTTCAGGAGGAAGCCGCGGGCTCCAGCAGCCAGGACTTCGCGCACTACCTGTTCTGAATCGTGCACAGTGAGGATAAGGATGCGAGCTTCTGGCATGGTGGCCAGGATTTGCCGCGTGGCGTCCAGACCGTTCAGGTTCGGCATTCCAATATCGAGCAAGAGGACGTCCGGCTTCAACTTGCCGGCAAGCTCGACGGCTTCACGGCCGTCGGTAGCCTCGCCGCAGACCTCCCAGCCCGCATGGGTTTCGAGCACACAGCGAATGCCGTTCCGCGCAAGCTCGTGATCGTCCGCAATAAGGATTCGAAGCGCGCTCAAGCTTTACCTCCGAGAGCCCTGGAACAACAGGAGTCTCCGGCGGCGATTTTTCTCTGGAGCCAATGCCGCATAGAGAGTAGTTGCGCTCGCGAGGTGCACGGTTGCTAGAGATTAGCGGAAGTTACTTTAGCCGCGCGAGCGTTATCAACAGCGTGTTCCATTGGCAGGAGAACACTGACTCCATAAGCAATGAGCCTGCCAAATCGACAATTCCTTGGATTTCAATACCTTGATGGCAGGAGCATGAGGGGGCGCGTGTAATTGTTTCCTATCGCACATTGGCAGGGCTGAGGTCTAACAGCTTAGGCTGGCGCTCGGCACCGGAGGAGACTGAGATTCCTCCGCCGCGATGAAAAACGCGGACGTTCGGGATGACAAGGTGGGCGAGATTGGATGAGCTCGCCTCATGCCCTCAACTCATACTACCGTGGTCTCTGAAACGGTGCGGAGCTGGGGCGGCATCTGGATCTGGATGATGTTGTTCTTGATGGCGTAGACCACCAGGTCGCGAATGGAATGCAGACTCAGCTTGCGCATGATGTTGCTGCGATGCGTTTCCACGGTCTTGGTGCTCAAGTTCAGCGAGCACGGCCACTTCCTTCGAACTCTTGCCCTCGGCTAGAAGCTGAGTAACCTCGCGTTCGCGTGCGGTGAGCGTCGGCAAATCCGGCGGCTGAGTCCGGGAAATGGCATGCCCCTTCTCGAGGAAACCCGCCAGCACCAGGTCATTTACCCGCGGGGTGAAGAACATGCGCTTGCTCTGCAAGGCTTCGACTGCAGCCACGAGATCGCGGGCAGCGTCTGACTTGAGCACAAAGCCGCGAGCGCCGGCATCGAGAGCCTCACGAATGACCTGATCGGAATCGGTGATGGTTAGAACGATGACTTTGAAGTTAGGGTCATGCTGCAGCAACTGGCGCGTGGTGTCGAGGCCGTTGAGGTAGGGCATGCCTATGTCTACGATGACGACATCGGGTTTTAGTTGCTTGGCCATCTCGACCGCTTCGCGGCCATCGGATGCCTCGCCGCAGACTTCCCATCCTTCGCGTTTCTGGAGAAGCGAACATAGGCCGCGGCGCACGATTTCGTGATCGTCAGCTAACAAGATACGCAGTTTCATGGCATCCTCCAGAGATATGGCTTGCTTTTAGAGATGGACAGAATCGAACATACTGATAAATCCGAACTCAACACGACGCTTGCGGACTTCGCGCGAGCGCCGTAAACACGCGATGCTGACTTACCGCCTCAACAGCTTCCAACAAATCGCGGGCGGCATTCGATTTCACAACGTAACCTCTTGCTCCAGCATCCAGGGCCTCCCGCATCATCTGCGGAGAGTCATGCTGGGTAACGAACAAAACCTCGAGACTGGAAGCCTTCTTCTTCTGCTGAATTTGCCGGCAGGCTTCCAGACCGTTCATCCGAGGCATGGTGACATCAAGGACCACAACGTCGGGTTCGCAAGACCGTCGACTTTATCCAGAGCCTCGATTCCGTCTGAGGCTTCACCCACGACTTCCCAACCCGGCCGACCTTCCAGCAACGTGCGCAGTCCTTGCCTCACGATGGGATGATCATCCACCAGCAGGATGCGGACCGCCATAAGGTTTTGCTCTCTGAGGCAGCCCGTGCAGCCCCTTCGCCACGGTTCACGGTCTGGCTCTCGTTGGATCAACTCGGATCAACTTTGCCCCGTTCTTGCCGCAGGACTCGACTGGAACCAGGCGGAAAGGCAATTCTCAGGTAATAAAGTCACGCTGAAAGTAACATGATACTACCCCCGCGCCGAATACAGGGAATCCTGTATTTTCATTGTGCCGATTGAGGTTCTAGTTGGTGTTGGAACCCATTGAAGGGAAATAGGTTTCGGCGTGCAGGAGGGCGTCGACGGCCTGGACGATGGAGCCAACATCGGACTTCGCACAGGCTCCCCGGATGCCGACACGGCGGGCCTCCTCGGCCAGCTGTTTGGACAGATGGATGGTGACCATCAGGATGGGGATTTCAGGAAAAAGCTGGGTAATCTGCCTGGCTACGTCAAGCCCGTTTAGGTCCGGCATCTGGAAGTCCAGCAGAATCATGTCTGGAGGATTTTTCTTCACGCGCTGAAGGGCTTCTCCGCCGGTTCGAGCCTCGTCGCAGACCTGCCAAGTGCTTTGCTGCTCGAGCAATGCCCGCAGGTAATGCCGGACCGCCGGGTTGTCGTCTACCACCAGAATTCGAACCAAGCGGTACTTCCTTTAGAATTGAGATGCAAAACGTAACTGCGGTTTCACTCGACCATAAGACGCGCTCTCGCACCGAGCGGTTGTTTAGTTTTTCAGCTAATGCCCTTGCTGTGACCGTGTTCTTGTTACTCCATCTCTCTGCGGTCTCTTTATATTTTGCCTATCTCACCTTAGGAATCCCGGTCGCCGGCCCGCAATACTGTAAACCCCTGAGCGTACAAAAAATACCAACGCTCCTTTGGCGACGGCTTCTCGCGCGGTTGGGGCTTTCGATCCCCTTACGTTTCCCCTTACTTGCCATATGCCGGTAGGAGTTGAGGCCGACCGCTGCTGGTACTGGCGGCTCTCGATCCGCTGCCATGATTCGCTGCGGGGCGCCGCACTCTGCGCTTGGGGAACAGGAGGTCGCGCATCTTCATCTTGGCTTTGTGCAGCTGCGATTTTGAATTGCCGACCGAGCAATCCAGGATCTCGGCGATCTCGTGATGCTGATATCCCTCGACCTCGTGGAGATCGAAGATCTGCCGGCAGCCTTCGGATAGCTCGTCCATGGCGCGGCGCAACGCAATACGGTCAACCGTGCCGGAGAGGCTGGGATCCGCTTTGCCGATGTCGCGCTTGAGAGTTGGCGAATCTGCCGAGACAGGCTCATCCAGAGACAGCACCTGCGGCGACTTCCGGGAGCGCAACTTCATCAGCACGGTATTCACGGCAACCCGATAGAGCCAGGTGGAGAAGGCCGAATCACCGCGGAAGGAGTTGACGCTGCGAAACACTTGCAGGAACGCTTCCTGGGTCAGGTCTTCCGCGTCAGCCACATCTTTTGTCATTTGCAGGCAAACGGAGTAGACCCTCTTCTTATGCAAGTGGAAGAGCGTGGCGAAGGCCTGTTCGTCGCCGCTCTGCGCGCGCTGAACCAGACTGCGTTCGGAATCGTTCTGTTGGGTCATATCCCTGGCTGGGATCGGATTGGGTGTCGTCGCAGAAATTACGCAAGTGGCCACGGTAGTCTCCTTCAAATCTAAGGGTGCCTGTCTTTGTGCTCTCCACGATTCCGGGAGCATCCGGCTTCAATAAGAGATTAGCGACACCATGTCATACGTCCCATCAGGGTGCTCCTGTAATTGACTACGAGACATGCTGTACAGGAGTGCGGGAAGGAAAGTGCTGAGTTTGTCTTTGGTTATTGCTTATTCTCGGAAGGCGAAACTTTTTTCAGCGACGAGGGTTGGTGGGGCGAGGAACGCTGGAGGCGCACTTCTGCACGCGCATCTCGGCACGCACCTCGCCAACCAGAGCGCGATCCATTTTGGAGCGACTGCGATGGCCTTCAGCCGGCAGCCAAATTCAAGTCGTTAACAATCAGGTAGTGCGTCAGTTTGAAAGTAGGGCGCGTAAATCTGTGATGGTGTTTGGAGTGAAATCCCCACTTCTCGCAAAAGACGCGAGAAATGGGGTACCCAGATCGAAGTCTCAGTTTCGGCATTTACCACCAACAGCTCAATTAATGATCGATTCCGCCCTCATCTCAGTCGTTCGTCAATTGAGGTGGAACCCTACTTCCACGCTGATCAGGACACTAACCGGGTGCCCATCCTTCATGGCCGGGTGAAAGCGCCATTGCTTGACAGCTTCGATTGCCCTTGCGTCCAGTCCGAATCCCAATCCGCGGACGACGCGAATATCTCGCGGATTGCCCTGATCGTCGACGATCAAGCGAAGGACGCACATTCCCTGCGTCTTGGCGTTGCGCGCTTCCTCGGTATATTCAGGATCCGGCGTGGCAAGAGCCTGAGGAGCTGAAATTCCTCCGCCGACTTTATATACGCCTCCACCAATTCCACCTCCGCTACCTGTGCCCACTCCTGGTCCGCTGCCGACGCCGACACCGCCGCCTGATCCAGAACCAATGCCGCCGCCCGATCCGGTTCCGTTTGAAGGAGGAGCGGAAGGCATCACCGGAGCCGACGGATTGCCCAAGTTCAGCATGTGATTGTCAGCCACTCGCACCTGAGGAGGAGCCACCACCGTTGGCTCAACAGCGAGCTTGGGGTGTTCGTTACGAACAACAATCGCAGGAGGAGTGATCTGTTCCAAAGCAGGTTTTGGGAGGGCTGCCTTCGGCGCAGGGAGTCGATCGTGATCGCCGCCGCCACCGCCGCCGCTGATAATCTTTTTTGCAACCGGTAGAGCATAAGTTTCCGGCGAAGGGGCGATCAACATTACCGTTTCGTGCAGCTTGATTGGTTGCACAACTTCATGACTGAATGTCGCAACGCTCAGGATCAAACCAAAAATAACGATGTGTGCCACCACGGATCCGGCAAGACCATTCGACCGATAATTATTGAATTGGCCCCAGATGGCCTCCGGAGCGAGCGTTTCCGGCGCCTTGCCGGGAAGACGATCTCCGGCCGCACGAGCCTCTTCCCCGGCTCATATCCCGGGTCGCATAAAGAGCGTCGAGGACTGCCGACGAAGATGAAGACGATGGGAATAACGCCTGGGCGGCGAGGCGTGGACTTTGAGTGTTCGACATTTGGCGCTCCTAATAGGGACTACAACCGCAATAACAATCCGTAGCCAGATTTCGCGAATTAAAATCTTCACAAATTAAAATCAAGGATGGTGAGACCCGGACGTTCTCACCATCCGCTTAAGTACGAAGGCTGCGGCTTCAGAAGCCAGCCGAAGCCGCAGAGTTCAGACCCGACCCGCCAGAAGCAGGACGAGCAGGACCACGACCACCAAGCCAAGTCCGCCACTTGGGTAGTAACCCCAGGATCTGCTGTAAGGCCAGGCGGGCAGAGCTCCGAGCAGTAACACCACAAGTACGACCAGTAGAATTAGTGACATGAATCCTCCAAATCATTTGTGCTGCTGGCTGTCGTTCTGGTTAGAAACCGAGGCCCGGCTTGCGGAGCAAACCGGGCCCGCATAGAAACGTCACGGCTTAACGGCTCGCAGCTACCGTTTTTCCCGCTGACGGTTTCAGTTCGCTGTGTTCCCTCGCCTGTACGGAATATCTTTTGACCGCAGTCAGGAACGGCGCACTCGCGCCGGCGGGCTGCACTTTTCCGCTCAGGATTTCACCGAACGGCACGAAGGTTCCGTAAAGAATTCGGGTTTCATCTTTGTCCTGCGTGACAGCGGCACCGTTCAGATCGATTCCTGCAAAAATGCCACGGGCGCGAGAGTAGGTAAGGACTTCCGCTCTCATCTTCCAATCTGTGTCAGCGGCTGCGTCACGCCCGACGGGGCCCGCGGCTGCCGACGCATCTGCACCCAACTTGAAATGGCTCGAGATCAGATGCTGCATGCCGTTGTCATTGGTCACGATCATTACAACATCCACGGCCTGGCCACCCAGCTGCAAGACCCCAGCTGCCGCCCGTCATCGTGATCGGCGCGGGAGCGCTCCACATGCCGCTTGCAGTCCGGCACGTAGCGACGCCTTTACCATGGCTGCCACCGAAGCCAACGGCGATCTTCACCATCGAGGGAATTACAGCTACGCACTTGGCATCGCTCATCACCTTATCGGGGATGGCTTTGTCGGGAGTCGCCATGATTTCGTCCAGAACTTTCGTGGAGGCATCGAGGCGTTTGTCGATATCCGAACGATCTTTGTCGTCATCTGCGGACCACGCCATGGAGGCGCAGCAGTAGAATGCTGGCACCGAGCACCAGGAGATATTTTGAAAGCGGGGAGTTAACTTTGGTCATAAACGAAACCTCTTCTGTGCTCGAAGCGAGCAGCGTTTAGATTTCCCAACGGACTCAAAGCTAACTCGCGGCTGAGCATTTGCTCCATCCGGTTCACGCTGTAAAAGGGATCAAGAGGTGGCCGGAGCCGTAGGGGAATCCGTCCGGCGCTATGGAGACTCTTAGTGTGAATAAGCGTGGTGAGTACAGCTTTTCCCGTATTGATTGGGCAGAATTGAGACTGCGGAGAGCAGCGATCAGGGGCGGTATTCGTAGGCGGTATTAGTGCCGGCGAATTCAGCCCAGGACGGCACTTGGCACTCGCAGCACACGAAGTGCTGGGGATCATGAGCTCGACGAGGGTTCCGGGTTGGGCATTCGTCAGCCGCAACTCTCCGCCAAATTCTTTGGCGCGTTGTTTCATGCCGCCGATGCCCACTCCAACGCTGTCAGGTTGCAGCTCGGCAATTCTCTTGCCGATGCCTTTGCCATCATCGCGCACGGCGACAACGATCAGATCGTCTTTTTGGCGCAATGTAATCCAGACTTTGGTTGGCTTCGGAATGCCGGAAGACATTGGTCAGCGCTTCCTGAACGATTCGGAAGACTGCAGTCTCCACGTCTGCGGAAAGCCGTGGAAATTCGGCGGGATGGACATCGAGAGTGGTTTCAATGCCGCTGCGCTTGGTGAGACCGTCGACGTACCAGGAAAGCGCCGACAATAAACCAACTTCATCGAGCAAGGGCGGATGCAAAAGGTGAGACATGGTGCGGACCTGCTGAATCGCACGATCCACAATGCTGCTGGCCTGAGTCCAGGCTTCTTCCGGGCGGCTCGCGGACTTTTCTATGATCATTCTGTCCAGCACCATCTTGGCCACGGCAAGTTCTTGTCCTAATCCGTCGTGCAGATCGCGCGCGAGCCGGCGGCGCTCTTGATCCTGCATGGTCATGAGGCGGATGGAAAGACGGCGCAATTCGTCGGTTCGGCGATCGACCATCTTTTCCAGTTCGGTAGCATTGTCGCGGATCGATTGTTCCAGCACTTTGCTGTCGTGAATGTCGGAGCAGGTTCCGTACCATTTAAGGATCGTCCCGTCCTTGCGAATCGGGACGGCGCGAGCCCGGAACCAGCGATAATTTCCGTCCTGGGCCCGCATGCGATACTCCGCTTCGTAGTTTGCTCCCGATTCCACACAGAGCAACCAGTCCGCCATGGCCTTGTGATTATCCTCGGGGTGCACATAATCCAACCAGCCGAAACCGCTCGCCGAACCCGGAGCAGCGCCGGTAAATTCATAAAATCGGTCGCTGATGTAATCCCTGGAGCCGTCGGCTTTGACGACTGAAAATGATGTCCGGAGCGGTGTGGACAATGGCATCGAGTTCCTGATTTTTCTCCACCAGCTCCACGTTAAGCTGCAGCAGCAATTCCGCTTTGAGGGCCAGCTCTTCCGTACGCTCCAGAACGCGCCGCTCGAGTTCGCGATTCAGAGTTTCGAGCTGCCGCGTTTTGCGATGTAATTCCGCGAATACTCTTACTTTCGCGCGTAAGAGTTCCGGAACTACCGGAACGGAAATGTAGTCGACCGCGCCCTGCTCGTATCCTTTGAGTTGATCCAGATCGGTCAGATGCACCGCGGAAACAAAGATGATTGCGGTCCTCTGAAAACGCGGGTGCTGGCGAATCATCGCGGCCAGCTGAAAGCCATCGAGCTCGGGCATGCTCACGTCCATCAGCACGACCGCTATGTCAGTCTTGAGCAGAACTTCGAGAGCCTCCTTCGCGGACTTCGCTTTGATCAGGTTCTCGCGAAGTTCACCGAGCATCACCTCATAGCTGAGCAGCTTGGCGGGCTGATCATCGACCATGAGGATATTGACTTTCTCGTTTGCGCCCATGAGTTGTACTACCTCTCTGTCAGTTCTCGATCGTTAAAGCCAACGGCGGCCATATTGCTATCGATGAAGCCACATACGAAGCGACGAGAGCAGTTGCTCAGTATTGACCGGTTTCGCCAGGTATTCGGACGCTCCGGCTTCAAGACATTTTTCGCGGTCCCCTTTCATCGCTTTCGCGGTTAAGGCAATGATCGGCAAGCGGCGGAACGAAGCGTTCTGCCGAATCACCTGCATGGTCTCGTAGCCATCCATCTCGGGCATCATGATATCCATGAGCACGATCGCGATATCCGGCGTGGTCTCGAGCTTGGCGATCGCTTCGCGGCCGGTTCCGGCAGTGATTACCGTCATGCCGCGACGTTCGATCACGCTGCTGAGAGCGAAGATATTACGGACGTCATCGTCGACTACCAGCACTTTTTTCCCGACCAGAGCGTCGTCCGAATGATGCAAGCGGTCGAGCAGCCTCTGTTTTTCGGGTGGAAGATCGGCGACCACACGATGCAGGAACAAAGCAGTCTCATCCAGCAGGCGTTCCGGCGATTCCACTCCTTTCACTACCACGCTGCGGGCCAGAGAATGCAGACGGGCATCCTCATCGAGGGAAAGTTCCTTGCCGGTGAAGACTACGACCGGCAGGTCGCCCAGCGATGGAGTGTCGCGGAAGCGCTCAAGCACGTCGAAGCCCGATATATCGGGCAGACGCAGGTCAAGAACGACGCAGTCAAAGGCTTGCTCGTTAACGGTCTCGACCGCTTCGGCGCCGGTGGAGACCACGGTAACGTCGATGTCGTCATAACCCAGCAGTTCCTTGATGCTGAGCTGTTCGGCCGGGTTATCTTCCACCACCAGCAATCGCTTTCGTCGCGGGGCGGAATATTCCTTGATGCGGCCCAACGCGCTGTCCAGCCCCTCCGGCGTAGTGGGTTTGGTAACGAACGCAAACGCGCCCCGAGCCAGGCCGTGGTGCCGATCTTCGTCCAGCGTCAGCATCTGGACCGGAATGTGGCGAGTTGCCGGATCCTGCTTCAAGTGGTTCAGGACCGTCCAGCCCAGCATGTCGGGCAGGAAAACGTCCAGAGAAACGGCGGTTGGATGGTACTCCTGCGGCAAGCGCGAGCGCCTCCGCGCCGCGGCTCGCCACAAGAACTTTGAAGCCCTTGTCGCGAGAAAGGTCGCACAACACGCGCGCGTAGTGCGCGTCGTCCTCCACGATCAGCAAGATGGCATCGTCCGGTTGCAGATTGTCCCGATCGTCGGGAATCTTCTCGACAGAATGCTCCGGGACGACCGGAAATTGCACCGGCAAAACGGAAGACCGAGATCTTCCCTCCGCGGCGGCGGCGATCGAAGTGGAAGGTCCCACGTAAGTTTGCGGCAGGTAGAGGGTGAACGTGCTGCCCTTTCCGGTGGCGCTGCGCAACTGGATTTCTCCGCCGAGCAGACTGGCCAGTTCGCGGCTGATCGCCAGCCCCAGGCCGGTTCCGCCGTATTTGCGGCTGGTGCCGGCATCCGCTTGTTGGAACGCCTCGAAGATGATGCGCTGTTTCTCGGAGGGAATGCCGATGCCAGTGTCGGTAACTTCAAAGGCCACCACCGAGGCCGCCTTACTCAAAATCGGATGCGCCTCGGTCCAACCGCTCTTAGCCACGAGACACGGACAGGCGGACTCCTCCAACTTCGGTGAACTTGAAGGCATTCGACAGCAGGTTCTTCAATACTTGCTGCAGTCGCTTCGAGTCGGTGACCACGCTGCGGGCAAGGTGCGGGTCGGTTTGCACTTCGAAATTGAGATGCCGATTTTCCGCCTCGTGCCGGAACGGACGTTCCACCGCGTCGAGCATACTGGCGAAGAACACTTCCTCGGCTTCGACGGAAACTGTTCCGGATTCGATCTTCGACAAATCGAGAATGTCGGTGATCAGGTTCAGCAAGTC
The DNA here is from genome assembly GCA_963846245.1 of uncultured Acidobacteriaceae bacterium. Lineage (GTDB taxonomy): Bacteria > Acidobacteriota > Terriglobia > Terriglobales > Acidobacteriaceae > Sulfotelmatobacter. Next base: position 339,222 of record CAWJVI010000005.1, read on the forward strand.
GGTGCCGGCGCCATGGATCGTGCGGGAGAACTCAACCTGCTTCGGCGTCAGATTGCCGTCCGGGTTATCGCTGAGCTGCTGGCCGAGCACCAGGATGCTGTTGAGCGGCGTGCGCAGCTCGTGCGACATGTTGGCCAGGAATTCGGATTTGTACTTCGAAGTGAGCGCCAGTTCTTTGGCTTTCTCTTCCAGGGCTCGCCGGGCTTGCTCGATTTCCTGGTTCTTGCGTTCGACCTCTACGTTTTGTTCGGCGAGCTGCTGCGCTTTCTGTGCCAGCTGCTCGTTGGTCTGTTGCAACTCTTTTTGCTGCATCTGGAGTTCGGTGGCCAACTGCTGGGACTGCTTCAACAGGCCTTCCGTCTGCATGGTGGCCTCAATACTGTTGAGCACGATGCCGATGCTGGCCGTCAGTTGTTCAAGGAACGCCAACTGGGATGTAGTGAAATTGCTCAGCGAGGCCAGTTCGATCACGGCCTTGACCCGGTCCTCAAACAGCACGGGCAGCACGATCACGTTTCGCGGAACGGCCTCGAATAAACCGGAACGAATGGAAATCGTGTTCGGCGGCAATTCGGAGATCAGCATCCGCCGCTTCTCCGTCGCGCATTGTCCCACCAGTCCTTCGCCGAGCTTCAACCGCCGCAGATGTCCATCCTCGCCATCGCCGGCAAACGCCGAGAGCAGGACCATCTCCGCCGATTCCTCGGTTCCCATCTGGTAGATCACGCCTTGCTGGGCGTTGACCAGAGGCGTCAATTCCGAGAGGAGCATGCGTCCTACCGTGGTCAGATCGCGTTGCCCCTGCAACATGCCGGTGAAGCGGGCCAGGTTGGTCTTGAGCCAATCTTGCTCGGTGTTCCGGTCAGTGGTGAGCCGGAGATTGTCGATCATCGTATTGAGGTTGTCTTTCAGGTCGGCGACTTCGCCGCTGGCTTCGACCTGAATGGAGCGCGTGAGGTCGCCCTTGGTGACGGCGGTTGCAACCTCAGCGATGGCCCGCACCTGGTTGGTCAAATTGTCGGCCAGCAGGTTGACGTTGCCGGTGAGATCTTTCCACGTACCGGCGGCGCCGGGAACGTTGGCCTGGCCGCCGAGCCGGCCTTCCACGCCGACTTCGCGCGCGACGGTTGTAACCTGGTCGGCAAAAGTGGCGAGCGTGTTGGTCATGTTGTTGATGGTTTCCGCCAGGGCTGCGACTTCGCCCTTCGCGTTCACCGTTAGCTTTTGAGTCAGTTCGCCGTTGGCGACGGCGGTCACCACTTTGACGATGCCGCGCACTTGTTCCGTCAGGTTGGCGGCCATCACGTTCACGTTGTCCGTGAGATCCTTCCAGGTTCCGGCGACGCCGGGCACCTGCGCCTGCCCGCCCAGCTTGCCTTCCGTACCCACTTCGCGAGCCACGCGAGTAACTTCGGCAGCGAACGCGTTGAGCTGGTCGACCATCGTATTGATAGTGTTCTTGAGCTCGAGAATTTCACCCTTCACATCGACCGTGATTTTGCGGGACAAATCGCCGCGGGCCACGGCCGTCGTCACTTCGGCAATGTTGCGCACCTGGCCGGTAAGATTTCCGGCCATCGCGTTCACGGAGTCCGTGAGATCCTTCCAGGTTCCAGCGACGCCGGAAACGTTGGCTTGTCCGCCGAGCCGGCCTTCGCTGCCCACTTCGCGCGCCACGCGCGTCACTTCGGCCGCGAACGAGCGCAGCTGCTCGACCATCGTGTTCAGCGTTTCTTTCAGCTGCAAGATTTCGCCGCGCACGTCTACCGTGATTTTCTTCGAGAGATCGCCGTTCGCGATGGCGGTCGCGACTTCGGCGATGTTACGCACCTGGCCGGTGAGGTTGCTGGCCATGAAGTTGACGTTGTCCGTGAGATCCTTCCACGTTCCGGCGACTCCCGGCACCTGCGCCTGCCCGCCGAGTTTGCCGTCGGTGCCGACTTCGCGGGCCACGCGCGTCACTTCGCCGGCGAACGCGTTGAGCTGGTCCACCATCGTGTTGATGGTGTTCTTCAGTTCGAGAATTTCGCCTTTCACGTCGACCGTAATTTTGCGCGACAAATCGCCACGAGCCACGGCGGTGGTGACTTCGGCAATGTTGCGCACCTGGCCGGTGAGGTTTCCGGCCATCGAGTTCACCGAGTCGGTGAGATCTTTCCAGGTGCCGGCGACGCCGGGCACGTTGGCCTGTCCTCCCAAACGCCCTTCGGTTCCGACTTCGCGGGCCACGCGCGTTACTTCGCCGGCGAACGCGTTGAGCTGGTCGACCATCGTATTGATGGTTTCCTTGAGCAGCAGAATTTCGCCGCTCACGTTTACCGTGATTTTCTTCGAAAGATCTCCGCTGGCAATGGCGGTGGCCACTTCGGCGATGTTGCGCACCTGGCCGGTCAAGTTGCTGGCCATCGAGTTAACGGAGTCGGTAAGGTCCTTCCACGTGCCGCCAACTCCGGGCACCTGCGCTTGCCCGCCGAGTTTGCCGTCAGTGCCCACTTCGCGGGCCACGCGCGTCACTTCCGACGCGAACGAACGCAACTGGTCCACCATCGTGTTGATGGTGTCCTTGAGTTCGAGAATTTCGCCTCTTACGTCGACCGTGATTTTGCGGGACAAATCGCCGCGGGCCACGGCCGTCGCCACTTCGGCGATATTTCGCACCTGGCCGGTGAGGTTGCTGGCCATGAAGTTCACGTTGTCGGTGAGATCCTTCCACGTGCCGGCCACGCCGGGTACCTGCGCCTGGCCGCCCAGCTTGCCTTCCGTGCCCACTTCGCGGGCCACGCGCGTCACTTCGCCGGCGAACGCGTTAAGCTGATCCACCATGGTGTTGATGGTGTTCTTGAGTTCGAGAATTTCGCCTTTCACGTCGACCGTGATCTTGCGCGACAAATCGCCACGCGCCACGGCGGTGGTAACTTCGGCGATGTTGCGGACCTGGCCGGTGAGGTTTCCGGCCATCGAGTTCACGGAATCGGTGAGATCTTTCCACGTGCCGGCGACGCCGGGGACGTTGGCCTGTCCGCCAAGACGCCCTTCGGTGCCGACTTCGCGGGCCACGCGCGTTACTTCGCCGGCGAAGCGGTTCAGCTGATCGACCATCGTGTTCAGCGTTTCTTTCAGCTGCAAAATTTCGCCGCGGACATCGACCGTAATCTTGCGCGAAAGATCGCCGTTGGCAATCGCCGTCGCCACTTCGGCGATGTTTCGCACCTGGCCGGTGAGGTTGCTGGCCATGAAGTTCACGTTGTCCGTGAGATCTTTCCAGGTGCCGCCGACGCCGGGCACTTGCGCTTGTCCGCCGAGCTTGCCTTCCGTACCCACTTCGCGAGCCACGCGCGTCACTTCGCCGGCGAACGCGTTGAGCTGGTCCACCATCGTGTTGATGGTGTCTTTCAGTTCGAGAATTTCGCCCTTCACGTCGACCGTGATTTTGCGCGACAAATCGCCGCGAGCCACAGCGGTGGTCACTTCGGCGATGTTCCGCACCTGAGCCGTCAGGTTCCCGGCCATGGCGTTGACGGAGTCCGTAAGATCTTTCCACGTACCAGCCACGCCCACCACCACAGCCTGACCGCCCAGTTTGCCGTCGGTTCCCACTTCACGAGCTACGCGCGTTACTTCGGAGGCAAACGAGCGCAACTGATCGACCATCGTGTTGATGGCTTCTTTAAGCTGGAGAATTTCGCCGCGCACATCGACGGTGATTTTGCGGGAGAGATCGCCGCTGGCCACGGCCGTGGCGACTTCAGCGATGTTGCGAACCTGGCCGGTGAGGTTACTGGCCATCGAGTTGACGGAATCCGTGAGATCTTTCCAGGTTCCAGCCACGCCCGGCACCTGCGCCTGACCGCCGAGTTTGCCGTCCGTGCCGACCTCGCGCGCCACGCGCGTCACTTCCGCGGTGAAGACGCTCAGCTGCTGAATCATGGTGTTGACGATGTTGGCGGAGCGCAGGAACTCGCCTTCCAGCGGCCGGCCATCCACGTCCAGGCGCACGGTTTGCGTAAGGTTTCCCTGGGCAACGGCCGCGATGGCGCGAGTCACGCCCTCAGTTGGCCGAAGCAGATCCTCAACCAGCGTGTTGATCGAGACTTCCATCTCGCCCCAGGCGCCTCTGGATTCATGAAAGCGCGTGCGCTCACGGGTTCTTCCTTCTTTCCCGACCACTTGCCCAACGCGCTTCAGTTCTTCCGCCATTTGCTGGTTGGCGGCGACAATGGAATTAAAAGTGTCGGCAATTTTTCCCGCCAGTCCTGTCCAGGAACCCGGAAGTCGCACGGAGAAATCGCCATTCCGCATGGTCTGCAGGCTGGCCAGGATCACGCTAAGGTCGCCAGAAGCGGGCTCGGCAACGGGACTGGAATTCCCGTTGCGCTTGCTCTTCGGACCTTCATCGGCTGCACCATTGGCCACGGCAATCGCCGGGTCTTGACTATTTTTTTTCATGATCTTCTCCTGCCCCGGAGGAACAGCGGGCATTGTGACAAGGCATTCCTCGCATGGCATGGTTCTCCAATTATTTCTCGGACTTGCAACGGCATCGAACGCGGCGGATTCGACGGTCGCGGCACGGGGAGGGCTGACGCGACGGCTGCCGAAAACCAGCGAACCACCGAAATCAGGGATAGCCCAAACCATTCTTCTCTGAAAGATGAAACTAGGGAAATCTAGCGACTAGGACACAGATTGGAACACGATAAATGCAGGGCTGACTCTAGGGTGTTTACTGTATGGGTGAAGGAAAATCAGATGCCTGGGGGCGGATTTTCAGGAGGCCGATAAGCCAGGAGACATCGCGCGCGCAACATCGGGTGACGGGCGTCAGCGAAAGGCAGCCCCGTGTCATCTGCTTCCCGTGCTATTTACTTGGAGTTGGCGTTCCACACGTAGAATTTTTCATTGTCAGCGACTGTCTCAATATTCAGATTATTGGAAGCCGCCGCGCGATGTACTGCGGAACGAAGATTGGCCAGGCCAATGCCGCCCACATCGGCAAGTGGGATCTCCAGAGCGGAACCTGGCTTCAGCGTCGTCAACTCATCGACAATTCCCTTCACCAAGTCATGGTGTTTGCCATGTCTGCCGGTCTTCAGAGCGGAAATGTCAACCTGCCGGTACTTCGCCGGCGGCCGCTGATTTTTGTTTTTCTGTTCGTTTCCCACGGTTGAGTCCTCCAGAATCTGTAAAATCGTTGTCGACTCCCTGCCATGTTTCTCTGGACGACAAAATACCAAAACCGAATATCTAGGTCAAGTATATTTTTGTGATTGACTACGAAAGCTCTCCTTTCTTAGTATATTTGCGATAGTTATATTCTACGTTACTGTTACGACTGCCATACGATCTGCAGTGCGAATGGCCTAATTCGCGTCGCGCTAGGCGTTCGTCGCAGCTACGAAAGACGAAAGCAAATAGTCCACCTATTTTTAGTGGCGAGGGTATGCTCAAACAGTCAGGAGGTCCCCCAGTGAACTGACAAAGTGACCACCAACATTTTGTGGCGCGACTTATACGCCGCTGCCATGCTTGAACTCGATCACGCCAACCTGCACGCCCGGATCGAAGCCGCTCGCGCCGGCATACAGCGGGCCCGGAAAGAACTAACGAGGAATGCCACGCCTGGCGCCGCGGAAGAAATGCAGTCCATGGCTGACGCTCTGCGCAATCTGGACACTCTTCAGAGGGTGGAACTCAGGGCATCCGCTCCAACTCGCAGCCAGGGCCTGTACTTGTCATTATCACAGGGAGAGATGCGATGAAGCGCCTGTGCCACGAGACGGCGACACAAACATGGCGTAGACGACAATTGGCCGTGACGGAGTTGCTTCGTCACGCCAAGCTCGTGACCGATCCCATCACGCTGGAGTACTTGAACGCCCAGGTTGCACTGCGCAGGGCAAGAGCTGGGGATCACCGCCAGCGAGCGAGGCGTCAGCCTGTTTCGTAATCTGGTTCGCTCCCGTTCCGACGATTTGGATTCGATAGGATTTTGCAAGGCAGGGTCAGAAATGCTGATCGATCATCTCTTGGAAGCTGGCGAAGCTGGCAAAGAGAAAGACAAGAATGATGCGATGCTCCGGTACGGGCTAGCCGCAGTGGCAGCAATCTTTGCTCTCTGGCTTCGCCAACTGCTCTTTCCTGTTCTGGGAGCGAACAATCCGTATCACACCGCATGGGCAGCTGTAGTCTTCTCCGCCTGGTACTGCGGTGTCGGCCCTTCCATTGTCACTGCCTTGCTCTCGGTGTTGGGCGTCTGGTATTGGTTCGTGCCGCCGTTCAGTTCCTTTAGGGTCGAGGACCCCAAGACTGCAATTTCCGGGATGCTGGGGTTCCTGGTCTTCTCTGGTTTCATCATTGCTCTCGGGTGAAGCGAACCGGCGCTCTCTCCTGAGCAGTCGCTGGACTGAAGAACAACTGCGAAAAGCGCATGACGAACTGCGAAGAGCACACGAGAGCTCGAGCGAAAAGTTCAGGAGCGAACCGCAGATTTGAACCTCGCGAACGAAAACCTTGGGGAACTCTCGAGCCGGCTGCAGCAGATGCGGGATGAAGAGCGCCGGCAAATTGCACGAGAGTTACACGACAGCATCGGGCAACTGCTCGCCGCGCTTTCCATGAACATTGCAGTCGTGCAGCGTCAGGCCGACAATCTCGATTCAGCCGGAGCCCGAGCTGTCTCCGAGAATGCTGCAATGGTCGAGCAGATCAGCAGGGAAATCCGCACCATTTCGCATCTGCTGCATCCTCCTCTTCTCGATGCGGCCGGTCTTGCGTCCGCGCTTCGCTGGTACGTGGATGGCTTCTCGGAACGCAGCCAGATCAAAGTCGACCTGCAGATCCCGGACCCGTTTCGCCGTCTCTCGGACGAGATGGAAATTGCGATTTTCCGCATGGTCCAGGAATGCCTCACGAATATTCATCGTCATTCGGGAGGAACTTCGGCCGCGATACGCGTGCGACGAGGAAGATCACCGAATTGTGGTTGAAGTTCAAGACGGTGGCAAAGGGATACCTCTGGAAAAACAACTTGAACTCAGTTCATCCGGCCGAACCGGAGTTGGGTTCCGCGGCATGCGCGAGCGAATCAGGCAGTTGGGCGGAACTTTGGAAATTCGGTCGGACAACGCGGGCACAGCAGTGACCGCGACCCTGCCCCTCGCGGACTCGGACTCAATCCCTGCCAAGAGCGAGAAATCAGAAGTCGCCTGAAGGCGTTCTGTTTGGCTCTTAAACTTTTCCGCCCTAAGCCCATTTTCTTTGTTCCTTTCTTCTCTGTTCCTTTCGTCAAAAGTTCAATCCTAATCCGAGACGAACCCGCACCCGCTCCCAACCCATCCCCGGAAACCGTTCCGTAAATGTGAGTCCATCTGAATGCGTGATCTATTTCCCGCTTCTCGCCTAACACTACATTGATTCCGGTATGTTCGGGCATGGCCCTCGGTCGATAAGGTTGGAGCTGTATCTTTGCGGGGAATTCCTATGCGTCTGCTGAGCGTCCGGCTCATTGTTTCTCTGATCGTCGGCATCACGATCGTGTCTCTGGGCTTCTCCTACTACGAGGTCGCGGGAGAGAAGAAGGTTCTCCGCAGTGACCTGGAGCGCCGCGCTGAAGTTCTGGGCGAAAGTGTTGCTGGCAACGTCGAAAAGTCATGGGAGGGCGGATCGACCCATGGCCTGCAGCGATTGGTGCAGCGCTTTGGAAATCGCGAGCACCTGCTCGGAGTCGCCGTCTACGATCGGCGAGGTAACGTTGTGGCGATCACTTCCGAGCTAGGAAAAGTCCTCACGGCGATTCCGCCCGACGTTACCCATGCAATGGAAACGGGGCACGGAGAAGGTTCGTTCACCCGGCTGGGCGACGATCGGGTTCACATCTTTGCGTTACCTGTGCATCGCCAGGATCAAATTGTGGGCGGACTGGCGGTCGTGCACGACGTGAATTACATCCGCGCGCAAGGCCTTCGCACCTGGCGCGAAGCTTTCCTCAAAGTGCTCGTCCAGGTGTTCCTGATCGTCTTTATTACGTTGCTAATCGTGCGTTGGAGCATCGCGGGCCCGATCGCTCAGGCCGCGCAGTGGATGCGCGCGCTTCGCATGGGCAGGGTCTCCTCGCGCCAGCAAATGCCCGACCTTGATCTATTCCGGCCGCTCGCGCGGGAAGTAGTCACGCTGACCGAAAGCCTCAGCCAGGCGCGCAACGCCGCGGAGAGTGAGGCACGCCTGCGAGACGCCTCGCAATCGATGTGGACGGCCGACCGGCTCGCGGTGCAGGTTCAGACCCGGCTGGACGGTGGCCGCCTGTTCGTCGTCGCCAATCGCGAGCCTTACGCCCACCAGCGGAAAGGCAAGTCGATCGAAGTGGTTGTGCCTCCTAGTGGACTGGTGACGGCTTTGGAGCCGGTGCTCAATGCTTGCGACGGAACCTGGATCGCGCACGGCAGCGGAAACGCCGATTCCGAAGTCGTAGATGCGCACGACCGGCTGCGCGTTCCCCCGGACGAGCCGCACTACACGCTGCGCCGGGTGTGGCTGAGCAAAGAGGAAGAAGAAGGCTATTATTACGGATTTGCCAATGAGGGGCTCTGGCCGCTTTGTCATATTGCGCATGCGCGCCCTACCTTCCGCGCGCAAGACTGGCAGCATTATCAGGAGGTCAATCGCAAGTTCGCCGACGCGGTACTCGAGGAGATCGAGGACACACCCAAACCGGTTGTGCTGGTTCAGGACTACCACTTTGCGTTACTGCCCCGCTTGCTCAAGGAGAAAAGGCCGGACGCCCGCGTCGCCATCTTCTGGCACATTCCGTGGCCGAACCCGGAAGGTTTCGGTATCTGCCCCTGGCAACGTCAATTGGTGGACGGACTTCTGGGAGCGGATCTCATCGGATTCCACATTCAGTCGCACTGCAATAATTTTCTGCAGACGGTGGACCGGGTGGTGGAATCACGCGTGGACTGGGAACACTTTTCGGTGTCGCGCCAGAATCACCGGACGATCGTAAGGCCGTTCCCGATCAGCGTAGCTCTTACCGATGATGAAACCAGCGGCAGCGAAGACTACCGAGCGAACTACCTCGAGCGCGAGGCCCTGATGCGCAGCCTGGGCGTGAATGCGGCCTTCCTCGGAGTTGGTGTCGATCGCGTGGACTATACGAAGGGGATTCTGGAGCGCTTTCGAGCGATCGAACGATTTCTCGAAAAATATCCTAAATACCAGGGCGAATTCACGTTTGTGCAGATCGGAGCACCGAGCCGCACTCACATCAAGCGATACCACGACCTTCTTGCCGAGGTGGAGGCCGAGGCGGAACGAATCAATTGGCGGTTCCAAACCGGCAAGTGGAAGCCCATCGTATTTCTCAAGCGGCACCATAGCCATGAAGAGATCGAGCGCTACTACTGCGCTGCCGATCTTTGTCTGGTGACGTGCGCTGCACGACGGAATGAACCTGGTGGCGAAAGAATTCCTGGCGGCGCGGCGGGACGAGCGCGGCGTGCTGATATTGAGCCAGTTTACTGGAGCTGCTCGCGAACTGCGGGATGCTTTGCTCGTAAACCCCTACGACATCGACCAGACGGCGGAGGCAATCCGCGTCGCGCTGGAGATGGAACCGGAGGAAAAGCAAGTGCGAGTGCGCCGCATGCGCAAAGTGATAAAAGAGCAGAACATTTATCGTTGGGCGGGAAGCCTGATTACGGAACTCTGCGAACTAAGACTGGATGCGACGGACCACGCTCCAGAGCGACTTCGTGGGAGCGTAACCGCCGCGTAATCGACTGCATAAGACTGCCATGTAGGCGCCTGTTGCTCCAGACCTGCGCAGCAGGCTGAGGCCTCGATTTACGGTCTTTCCGTCAGATTCATTCCGGTCGCTATTGGGGAGTTGTGGCCTCTGGCTGTGCTGCGATGGTAACTTCCACCTCAGCACCCTGCTTGAGGCGGACTTTGTCTCCGTTCTCGTCTGTCAGAGTGTTCTCGATGCGAATCTCTCGGTAGAGGTGATCGGCCCCTTCCACGGCGATCTGGGCCTTTTCGGGTTCACTGGGGTATGACCGGTTTGATAATTTTTTCGACAATTGCCGGCAGAGTGGCGCTTGCTTTTTCGCTCATCACTGTCTCCTAGTCTCAACGGTCTCATGGTCTCATCGCAAATCAACGGATTATAGCGTTGCGGCCATTGCTGAAAACCGCACTAGCCTTCCTAATCTAATCGCGCTTCATCTATTCGTGCTTGGGCGCAGCGTCGGTATTCTTGTCGATGTTTTTACCGAGGTTCGCAGGCTCATCTTTGTGGCCGAAATCCAATCCAAAGTGCGGCTCGGACTCCGTGCCTGTGATTTTGATCGGAACTTCCGTGCCTGCTCCCTTTTTGCTGAAAAACGGATCGATCGGCTTCAGGAGAATCGACTTCCAACCGGTGGTCATTTGCGAAACCTTTGCATCCAGCCAGGCCTTCCCGCGAAAATCGAACGTCTGTCCGTCCAAAGTGTATGTGCCCGTCATATCCACGTGCGTTCCCGGGATAAGGAAATGAAGCGTAAGAAAAGGACAGCGATCCGCCACCTAGAGTAAACACTCCCTGCAAATCAACTGGAACATTTTCTGCCTCGTGCTTTTGTGCCTGCTTGGCCTTGCCCTGGCTGCGCAGACTTAAGGAGTCGATCCGACCCTGCACCTTCTCGTTGGTGAAGTGCGCACTCGGTACATGAAAGGTGCCCGCTAACTTCAGCCGGTCGGCCACACTCGCGTCCCCGGGAGCAAGACTCAGCCGCGTCTTCATTTCAACTGGGCCGTTCATAACCGGCGGGTCCGTGCGCACGCCCAGCTTCAGCAGATCTTCAATCTCAGCATGGCCAGGACGACATCGAGTTCTATATCGTGGCCTTTTGGAGCGCTCACACGGACCACGGAGCCGCTCGCCGTGAAGGAAGAGTGAAGAAATGTTGCATTCACCGGCCGGAGATATGTGTCACCGCTGGTTCCGTCAACAATGGCATGGAACTCGGTATGCAGCGGCACCGCGTGCCCACTGCTTGCGATTCGAAAATCTGGCGTATCGGTTTTTCCATGCACGGCGATATTGCTCAAGGTTCCCGAGTAATCGCCGGTGGAGGAGAGCGTGCCACCAATGCCTTTGATCGTGCTGAGATCGGCGTTCGTGAATGAATAGTCTCCTTGCACCGGCGTGTCCCGAGGACTGTCTTGCTGCCATGGTCCGAAGAGACCCGTCGAGTGAATGTTTCCCACCGGCTTCGGATTGACCAGAGTGGCATTAAACTGGAGCGGCTCGCCCGGACCGATGTCCTTCATTTTCAAGTCACTGATAGCAAATTCCAGCGGCGCTTTGCCGGGCTTTGAAGTGTTGATGATCAGCCGGGTATTTTCGCAATCGAACTTGTCGACGAAGACCGTCATCTTCTCCGTTTTTGAACCCATCTTCGTCATCTCTTGTCGATCTCCCTTGGGCGGGATGTTCAGTTCCAGGCCTTTCACATAAACCGTGTCGATGTGCATCGGGGAGCGAAACAGGTTTCGCAGCAAAGTGTGAAAGCGAAATTCCTGCACGCCGATCAGGGCCTGGACTCCGGGCTCGTACGAATTAGGATCCTTCGCGCCAAAAATCTTCAGCCCAGCGCCTGACACTTCAATTCCATTCATTACCGAAACATCGAAACTCGCCAACTCAACTTTGCCCTGAAAGCGATTCGATAGAGTTTCAATCACCCGGGCTCGAAGAATGGGTTCTGCGCGATCAATCACCAATCGCACGGCGATCGCTCCGATACCTACTACGATCAGAGCTCCGATGCCGATCCACTTCCATGGCCGTGCCCGTTTCGCTTGCTTCGGAGTTCGTTGGGAAACTTGCACAATCGCCATTTGAACATTAGAGGGGGCGGCGCGGATAGTCGTCTATACAGCGCTTCCTTCAGATTGCCCGCGAAGCCCCAACAACTTCAACGGACGCATAGACATACTCGCAGGTCAAAAAAGGCGGATCCGGGAGAACCGGATCCGCTGGAGTAGAGAACCAAGACATTTCCGAGTTATTTTTTAGCTCGACGGCGGCATGCTTCCACCGGGCGCGACGCCTGATCTCTTCGACAACCGAGGTGGTTGTTTCGCGAGATCAATAGCGAGTATCTGCGAAAGACAAAAACCCATACATCCGTTGGACAGCTAAACCGTTTGGCACGCGGAGTTTCGATGCTCTTTGTTGGGTCAGCGATGTCGGGGCGGGGCGCACCTTGCGGCCCCGAGACGCCCATAGTTTGATTCGCGAAGCAGTCCCGGGAGGCTTGGTCAGGCCGAGGCCGCGACACTCATGCCTTCTGCCAGCGTAGCGGCTTCCTTGGCTCCGGTGTGCCGCAGTACTTCTCGTGCCCAGTCTGTTTTCGCGCCGTTTGCGCAGGAGATGTAAACCAATACGCCAAGCTGGTCGAGTTGATCTTCGTACCTCTGCGCTTCCCGCTCCGTAAAGCCGAGGCCCACCAACGTTCTGGCATTCTCGCAGAGTGCGGGAGCAACCCGCGCGACCATGAGAGCGTGAAAAAATGCCTGCGACCGAATGAAGAAACCTACGGTCGGAATCATTACCGCTCCAAATTCTGAGAGCCAGCCAATCAGCTTGGTGGTCACGGCGCTGGATTTTCCTTCGGCGTTGAAAAAGCTCGCGCCCTTTACTGTCGATGCAATGGGATGCTCGGGAGACAGCATCATGCAGATACTCTCGTTCTCGAAACCGGCCTGGTTTAGATTCCGCACGATGTCGGCCAAGGCGACATCTTGAGAGTAAATCCCGTAAGCCGCTGCTGTGTTCATTGTCATATCGAGTGCTCCATCTGGGTGAGGTGCGCCGGACGCCCTCCGCGATTTTCGGGGCTGCAAGAGCTTGATCAGGGGAAGACCTGTGACTGGTGAAGCGCTCGGCCCGCGATTTGCGTTTGATACGACTGCGCAATCAGTTGGCGGACTCTCCCCTATCCTCCGCAAGATACGTTCTTCGCAGTCCGTTGAAACTCGGGTAAATCCCGTAGATTCCCGCTTATTTTTAGTGGATACTTTTAATGGACGCAGCCCCGATCACCGAATGAGGCAATCCTTCGGGCCGGAGAGAGGCAGGAAGGCTTGACCGGCATTGGGATAGTCCTTCACCACGGATCGATGATGTTAGATCGAACGTCCGCAGGCAGTTCGCCGAGCGCAATTGGAAATACCGGGCCGGTGGCGGAAGGGTATCTCTGGATGCTGACGGCCCACTGCCCAAGGAATAGAAATGGAATCGTTTGCGCTGACAGACTTACTGCGCATCGGAATTGGTCAGTCGGGCCATGAAATCGCCAACTATTGGACTGCCGGAAAAACCCCCTTCATACCCCTGATGGTTCCTATCACACGACGACGGTAGTCCAGGTTAGGATGCTCAATCTCACCGGGAACACTCTTCGCCCAAGCGAACAGTTTGTCCTTATCTTTCTTAAGAAGCGCTTCTCTTGAATCGTCCGAGAGTGACGCTTCCCCAATATCGGCAGCATCAGATAGCTTTTCTGCCGCTGCTAGCTCGTCGGCGTCATGGGAGCCATAGAAGAGTTCCTCCACCTCGTCGCCGGCAAGTTCTTGCAACGCGCGCATAATCTGGTACAGATCGAACTCGCCGTTGGTGTAGTAAAACCCAGTTAGAGTGGGCAAATTTGTTCTTGCATTTCGACCCCTAATTTCTTTCCATTCCCATTTTTGGTTCAGTATCCAGAGCGCCCATGCCTGGAGTTCAAAATTGAACACGAAAAGCGGGAGACGCCCTGTATTGGGGACATTTCCGTAGTAGAACCATTTGTCGGCGAGTTTTTGTCGTAAAGCATCGAAATATTCGTCGAGAAGCAACTTCCCCTTAGCCCTCATGCTCGCGTCGTCCAGTTTCGGGCCTCGAGGGGCCTTACTCTCCACAACTTGCATGACAGCCATGCCGAAGTCTTCGTGTTGATTGATATTCTCGGACAGGGTAGTTAGCTGGGCGATTATCGCTGAGCTCTGGCTTCGCAAAGCGATATTTAGAGACGATTTGAAACTCGCCACTTGAGCACCCCTGATGCTGCTACCGAGCTCGTTGCTGTTCATTTGACCTTTCGTATCAGGCAGTACCTTCTCAAAAAGCTTATCTAGGATATGGCCGGCGCCCTCGTGGATTGAATCGCCCACGGTCTTGGCAATGATCTCGCTGAACTCTATCTTTTTTCCGAAACTCCATATGTTCCTGCCCCATATATCGGCTTCAATCTTGTCGACGTACTCCACTTTTCCGAACATCTTAGGGTACCAAGCCTGCTCAATCATGGCGCCAAGCCACGCACAGCCGACCGCGCCAATTATGGAAAATGCCATCATCAGGTTTTCGCGGGCTTCGGCTTCCTCTTGTCTGATTTTCTCAAACCTAGTTTTGACCTTTCCGAGGGCTATGTCCTGAACGTCTGCCAGTAAATCAAGATAGTTCTGCCATTGGTTCAAATAGTAGTTGTATTCCTGCTGTACGGTAGTCACGTGCGACAGAGCATACATCCTGAGGTCCAACGCGACTACTTCGCGGCTCATATGCCTTCTCCTTAAAAGCAGGTAAGAAAATTCCCATCGGAACGCAAAGTTGAGGTTTGAGGGGTTGGCCCCCATTTCCGCATTTGCTGTCAAATACTCTGGTCCATCTTGAAGACTTCTTCTTTCATGATCCCGTTCCTGCCCTCGTTCACGATCCGGTTGATTTCATGGACAAAAACCGTCTCCCGGTTCACGTCATCCGTAATGTGTTGGCGGTAATCCCAGACGAAGTTCAGCATGGCTTCGTCGGCACGGCGGAAGTAGTCGCCCGACTCCGCTCCCGGCCTGAGAGTGTTTCTGTAGTCGTCGAGGGCGCGCGACAGCACCTGCGAGCGCTTCAGCTTTCCTGTAAGGGGCGGGGGGAGTCGCTTCATGCGCCAATAGGGAGCGCTATCCAGGTTGAGCCCAGACAGGATGTTCACCTTCGACCACGCCTTAATCAGGTAGATAACGCCATTGTTATCAATGCCGCCCCGTTTGATGTAACCGTCGAGCGTATCGATCATTTCACCCAGATCTTCAACTGCCAGGTCCAGATTCTTGTAACTTATGTAGTCCCCGTCCCCCATTCGAGCCCCTCCGCCCCTTGAAATAACGAAATACGCGAAATTAAGGAAACGCGCTGAAATCGTTAGCGTGGCAGGTCAGGCCAAAGGCCTGGATCTAAAGGGTTTATGACGCGGACTCGCTGATCGCCCCCAGAGCTCACAGTGATTCTCTTTCGTCCCTGATACCCATAATCCCGGTTGAGCCTTTAGGCCGGACCCAGCACTGGCGCATAGTGAGCCGAGATGCCGCCTTTCGACAATAGTGGGCGTCTTAAGTTGGCTTAATTCTCATGAACACCGTCGCTGACCCCGGAAAATGCTCTAGAGAAGGCTGGAGTACAATGGCGACCACCCTCTCGCGGGCGGAAGCGGGCGCGACTTGCTCCTCCGCTCTTGAGGCGAGGACACTGCCATGTCATTTCCTCCGGCCATCTCTTACGAACCGTGGCCTCAACTTTCGTATCCCGACTTCGCGGCCACCCAGCATCTTCTGCATATGGGTTTACAGGCGGTGGGCAAGTTGAAGCTCAGAGAGCCGTTTGAACCCCAGTGGGGCGAGGTACCACTCTGGCTTAGCAGCCGAGGACTAACCACGGGACCGATCTCTTATTCTGGGGGTGCGTGTTCTGGGGGCGCGTATGAAGTCACCGTTGATCTGATCTCTCACCAGGTGGGGTGCGCAACCAGTTGGGGAACGTCCGGTCACTACGAATTGGCGTCCATGTCTGTCGCCAAATTTGTGGAGCAGCTCTTTGACATGCTAAGCAAAGCCGGCATCAGAGCTTCGATCAACTTGAAGCCGCAGGAAGTGCCCAACGCCGTCCCATTTGACCAAGATGTGCAGCCTCGTCCCTATGATCCGACATTAGTGAATGCCTTGTGGCGAATCCTGCTGAGTACGCAGCGCGTGATGCAGGTTTTCCGCGGACGCTTCAAGGGGAGGACACAGCCCATTGGCCTGATGTGGGGAACGCTGGATATCCGCGACGTGCGCTACAACGGCAAGGCCGCTAAACCCGGCGAGAAAGCCGACTACATCCGGCGTAACGCCATGAACGAGGAGCTCATTGAGGTGGGATGGTGGTCGGGCAGCGCCGCGTATCCAAAACCGCGTTCTATTCCTTCACCTACCCGCAGCCCAAGGAAATCGAACACGCAAAGGTGAGTCCGGCCAGCGCGCGATGGGAGCCGGCGATGGGAGAGTTCCTGTTCGATTATGACGATCTGCGCAAATCGAAAAATCCCGACGGCGATCTGCTGTCGTTTTTCGAATCAACCTATAACGCTGGTGCGGAGAGGGCGGGCTGGGATCCGCATCTCGTTGGTAGCGGCAGACCTGAGTAGGGGCGGGGCGCGTGATATTTCTCTGAGATTACCGAAATCGGTGTTACGAAACCTGCATCCAGGTTTGCCTCGCTAACGATATATGGTCTTCGCCCAACGATCTGCGCCTTGATGGAAAGCGGTCCTACGATTGATGGCGTGGAATGCGGTGCTTCCTGCAGTGCCGGCGCGCTTCGCACCCGTACAACCGATGTCTGGGCTTCGTAAGGTCCCCTTCGACTTCGCTCAGGGCAGGCTCTCCGGAGCGCTTGGCGCGCTCCTGCGGGATGACATCGGTCGATGAATCCGCAAGTGCGCAATCTCAGGTCGAGGCACTGCATCAGATTTTTCTGAATGAACCTTCGTTCGATCTTCAGGTATAATTCGCGGCACTCGGGACAACAACTGCTTTATCAGGGACAGAAAGGCTCCTCCCTGGGACAAGAAGTCTGGGACAAGAAGGGTCTGATCTGGTTAATCCAGCACCGGTAACGGGAATCGAAAAAGCGCAAGCGGACGCGGGGAGAAGAACACACGTGTGATTTCTTCTCACGTGTTTTCGCCCGGCGTTGGCTTCGACCTCGGAGGCTATGTCGATGACGCGAGTCCAGCAGCGAGTGAGCAGCGAGCGGTGCGAGCGATGGTACGAGTTGGGCATTCGATGTGGGCAGGGAACAAAGCACGCGATTTGTGTGTTCGCGCTGCTAGCGCTGACGGCGCAGTGGGCCACGGCGCAAGCGACCAGCCAGTTGAATGGAAGCGTTACCGACTCGTCGGGCGCGGCGGTTGCCGGCGCGAAGATTACTTTGACCGAACCGGCAACTGGGTTGCAGCGGACTGCCACGAGCAACACGACCGGACTCTACCAGTTTCTGGATGTGCCTCCGGGTAACTACAGGCTGGAGGCAGCGGCCAGCGGATTCGCGCCGTATCTGGCGTCGAAGATCACGCTCGTGGTGAGTACTCCCTCCACCGTACCCATTCGCTTGCAGGTTGCAGGTGCGACCACGTCAGTCTATGTGGAAGCCGAAGCGCCGCTCATCAATCGCACCGACGCCTCGCTGGGCAACGTTGTCGAGGGAAACCAGATCGACGAATTGCCGATTGCAGCCCGGAATGTGGTGGAGTTGCTGAGTCTTCAACCCGGCGTGGCGTATCTGGGCGATCAGCTGGATCAAAGCACGGACACGCGCAGCGGCGCGGTGAATGGCCTGCGCAGCGACCAATCCAACGTTACGCTGGATGGCGTTGGGGTCAACGACCAGAATAATGGTTACGCATTTACCAGCGTCCTGAATGTTCCGCCGGATTCCGTCGAGGAATTCAGGGTCACCACCGCCAACGCGAATGCCGACTCCGGCTATTCCAGCGGAGCGCAAGTCGCGCTGGTGACCAAGAGCGGCACCAACAACTTTCATGGCACGGCCTACGAATACAACCGCAACACGATTTTCAGCGCAAACGACCCGTTCCTGAAAGAGTCGCAGCTCAGCAGCGGCGAACCCAATAAGGCCCCCAAGCTTTTATACAACGTATTTGGCGCGACCTTGGGGGGACCGATCAAGAAGAACCGGCTCTTCTTCTTTGCCAACTATGAAGGGAAGCGGCAAGCCCAGGGCAGCAGCGTATTGCGTGACGTGCCAAGCGCTGCGCTGCAGCAGGGAAATCTCCAGTACCTGTGCACGCTCACCTCGAGCGGTGGCCTCGACACTACCGCTTGCCCCGGGGGTACGGTTAACGGTGTAAGCGGTGTGCAACCCGGCTATTATGCGCTGGGGCCGACCCAAATCAGAGCGATGGATCCCCTCGGCATCGGCCCGAATGCGGCGGTCCAGAACGTCCTGAACCAGTACCCAACGGCCAATGAAAATGCCGGTGACGGGTTGAATACACTGGGTTACCGGTTTTCCTCGAATGCTGACTCCAGTTGGAACACGTACATCTTCAAGGCGGATTGGCACCTCAACTCCAGCGGCACGCAAACCTTGTTCGTGCGCGCACAGACACAGAATGAAAACAACCCTCAGCAGCAAGAGTTTCCCGGCCAATCCGCATCGACGACGCTGGTGGATGACAGCAGGGGCATCACCATCGGACTCACTTCGCTGATCAGTCCGAAGCTCATCAACGATCTGCACTGGGGGTTTGTGCGGCAGGGAGGGCAGATGGCCGGCACATCTTCGAATCCGGGAATTTTTCTGTCGGAGCTTTCCGACCTCATCCCCTTCACCCGCTCCACCATTTACTTCGTGCCCACCAACGAGTTCGCCGACAACTTGAACTGGACTCGGGGAAATCACACGCTTCAGTTCGGTGGCGATTTTCTTTTCATCCGCAACAATCACACCAGCTATCAAAACTCGTTCTCCGACGTTCAGACCAACCCGGTCTATCTCAACACGGGGGGAATCGCCAACACCCCCAGCCCGCTGGACCCGGGGAACAACGGATATCCCACGGTGGATCCGAGCTTCGGTCCGAACTACGACGCCGCAGCCGGTATCCTGTTAGGAATTTTCGCCGAGGGTGACGGCATCTATAACTTCGCTCACAGCGGGGCGGCGCTGTCCCAGGGGACGCCAATCGACCGCAAGTACGCCATCAACGACTATGAGTTCTTTGGGCAAGACACGTGGCGGATGACGCCGCGGTTGACCGTCACCTATGGCCTGCGGTGGGTGCTCGAAGCTCCGCCTTACGAAACTAGCGGATATCAGGTCGCGCCTTGCGTACAGGGTGCATTTGGCGGCTGTACGCATCAAAACGTGGCCGACTGGTTCAACCATACGGCCGAATTGGCGTCGCAGGGTTTGTCGGCCAACAGCGCCGGGGAGATTTCGTTTGTGCTTGGCGGCCCCGTCAATCACGGCCCGGGTTTGTGGAACTGGGATCGCAAGGATTTGTCACCGCGCATCGCCGTGGCTTGGGCGCCAGACACCGGTGACGGGTGGGTTTCAAAGATTCTTGGGAAAAAAGATCAGCTTTCGATCCGCGGCGGCTACAGCATTACCTACGACCATTTCGGCATTCCAATCGTGAACAGCTTCGACCAGCACGGCTCTTTCGGCCTCTCCACCGATCTCGGAAATCCCGCCGGTGTGGTAACTGTAGCGGGTGCCCCGCGCTTCACCTGCCTGGTTCCGGGGTCGTCCGGCCAGTCCTGCCTGCCTGCTCCGTGCCCCGCTTTGAGCGGCCCGAGTTGCCTGTTCGGCCCTACGCCATCGGGCACTTTCCCGGTCACCCCGAGCAATTCAGCTTTTGCCATTAACTGGGGGCTGGACCAGACTTTGAAGACCCCTTACGCGCACGTATTCAATTTCTCGATCTCGCGGCAAATCACATCCCACTCCTCGCTCCAGATTGCCTATGTAGGCAGCGTCGGCCGGCGTCTGCCCATGCAGGTCGATCTGGCTATGCCCGCCAATCTGACGGATCCTGGCAGCAAAACAACGTATTTTCAGTCAGGCACAGTGCTCTCGAAGGCGGCTGCGGCCGGCGCGGACGTTAATACGGTACAGCCCATACCATTCTTCGAGAATATTTTTCCCGGTTGGGCGGGCGCGACGACGGCGAGCAACCTCGGCGGTGGTTGCGCAAACGGCACCCCACCGGCCAATCCGACGGCCACACAAAATATTTACGAACTCTGGACTTGCTATCCGCACAACGAAACTTTCTCTCTGTTCCTTCTGGATCTCCCCGGCGCCGTGACCGGAATGACGACTCCGAACAGCAAGAACGGACCCTATAGCTTCTTCCATGATCAGTTCGCTTCACTCTACGCATGGCGCAACATCGGGACTTCCGACTACAACGCACTGCAGGTGACCTACAATGCGCGCTGGGGAGCCAACCTGCAGGGTCAGTTTAACTATACGTTTTCGAAATCGTTCGACGAAGCCTCGGCAGCGGAGCGCGTCGGTCCTTATGAAGGAACGGGCGGAACCGGCAACGACTTGAACGGCGGTGGCATTGTCATCAACGCATGGGATCCGCTGTCTCTGCGCGGGCTCTCCGATTTCAACGCCTTCCACCAGATCAACGGCAACCTGGTCTATCGCCTTCCGTTCGGCAAAGGCCAGAGGCTGGCGGGAGGCGCGAACCCGGTGCTTAATGCCTTGATTGGCGGGTGGCATGTCTCCGGTGTATTCCGCTGGACCACTGGTTTCCCGATCACCATCGACAACGGTTTTACCTGGGCCACCAACTGGAACATTGAGGGCGATGCCGAGCCGAACGGACCGTCTCCGGTTGCTTCGAACCCGAAGAATGCGATCGTAAACGGCGTGGGCATCGGCCCGGACATCTTCCAAAATCCGGCTGCGGCCGAGGCCGCTTTCCGGCCGGAGTGGCCGGGTGAATCAGGGGTCCGCAACAATGTGATTGGCGATGGCTTGTTCAACATCGATACCGGATTGAGCAAGGATTTCTCTCTGGGCGAGGGAAGACGCGTGGAGTTCACCTGGCAAACGTTCAACGCTACCAACTCGGTGCGCTATGACGTACGCGGACCGGTGGGCAACTCCGCTCAACCCTCGCTCTCCTACGACGCGTCAGAGTTCGGGAAATATCTTTCGACGCTAACTACGCCGCGGTTCATGCAGTTCGCATTGCGCCTGGTATTTTGAGATCGGAGATCGCGTCGTTGAATATTTTCAGCGGCGCGTTTCTAATTCCGCTGTTTGTACTCATTTGCAGTGTGGACATCCCAGGCCAGCCGCCCCTCGAAGCGGCGAGTGCTATCCTCCACCATCTCGCTAAGCTCCAGTTGCGAGCTTTTCTATGAATCGACGCGAAGTAATGTGTGGGCTGGGGACTCTGTCGATCCGTACGGCAATCCGAAGCGGGGGCGAACTTCCCATGATTTCGGACAAAGAGGAAAGCTCCGCCAGCCTGCAGGCGGGACTTTCGACATTGCCATCATCTGTTGCTGGGGTTCGTCTGGTGGATTCGGAAATAGCCAAATTGGCAATTGGCTTGAGCCGTAGTGTCTCTCCGGCTTATCTGTTCAACCATGCCATGCGAACATTTCTTTTTGGCTCACTGGTTGGGCGGGCACTGGGACAGAAGTTCGACGAAGAAGTCCTCTATCTCGCGTCCATTCTGCACGACTTAGGACTGACGGAGCGATTCGAAGGAGATTCGCCATTTGAAATTCAAGGGGCACAGGCCGCCAGGCATTTTCTGGAAGAGCATGCTTATGCAAAGGAAAAAATCGGAATCGTGTGGGACGGAATCGCGATGCACGCTTCCGCCATCGGACAATACAAACAGCCGGAGATCGCGCTGGTCGGCGAAGGGGCCGGAGCCGACGTAATCGAACCTGACTTCTCGAAAATCAAGAGAAGTGATGTCGACGAAATCGTGAGAGCGTTTCCCAGATTGAAGCTCAAAGACGCATTCGTGACGACTTGCGCCGACGTTGTGCGTAGACATCCGCGAGGCGCGTCCAGTTCGTTCATGCGAGACGTTCGTGAACGCTATGTGCCGGAATTTCATCCGGTCAATTTTTGCGATCGTATTACGAAGGCTCCATTCTCCGAATAGGGATAAAGCACGTTGTCACAGGCAAAATTGCTCAAGAACTCTTTTCGACAATCCCTTGTAGAGCTGCCCGGTAACCGCGGCTGCAAGAAAGCTCTCTACCGCTTTTCAGAACCACGACATATTCGCCGCTGTTGACCGGGATGAGTTCTTTGATCTTGCGAATGTTTACGATCGTGGAACGATGGATCCGAACGAAATGATTTGCATCCAGCCGTTCGGAAATCCGACTGATCGTCTCTCGGAAAAGATATGATTCCTTGCCCACGTTCAAGCGGACATAGTTGGCAGCAGCTTCCACCCACTCGATGTTGTCCAGGTCGAGAAAGACAACCCGGCCGTTGGCCTTGATCACGAGGCGGCTGTCCGATTCCGCGGCCGCGGGCGGCGTCGCCGACCTGACCTGCGACAACAAGTTCAGAATCCGGTGCGTGATTTCGTGGTCGCGCTCCTTGCGTAATTCGGTCCGCGCTCTCTCCACAGCGTGGTGCAGCCGCTCCTGATCGAACGGCTTCAATAGATAGTCAAGAGCGTTGGCCTCAAATGCGCGAATCGCGTACTGATCGTAAGCCGAGGTAAAAATGACGACCGGCATCTCTTCCGGAGAAATTTCGCTCAGCACTTGAAAGCCGTCCAGGTCTGGCATCTGGATGTCGAGCAGCAGCATGTCGGGCCGGAAACTGCGAATCGCGGACACGGCTTGCCGGCCATCCTGGCATTCTGCCACCACTTTCACCTGCGGTTCCGACTCCAGCAGGATGAGCAGTTTCTGGCGCGCCAGCCGCTCGTCGTCGGCAATAACAGTACGCACTTCTGTGTCTAGGGGCTGGTGTTGCGGTGACGAGACAACTGAATCCGCCATCATTAGTCACTCCCATTGGTCCAACTGTTGCATAGACGTGACAACATGAGAATGGTTGTTGAAGGCAGTTGTCTTAAAGTTGTCAAGTTATCCCACGGAGATGACTCGCGGTCCCGAGCAGAAACTGCTTTATCCCCCTACGGAGTGTCACGGTCCCTCGATGTCGAAAAAATGAAAATTGTGCAGAACCCGGCTGATCAAGAGAGCCTTGTTATGTAGTGTCTAATTCTGCGGGAAGGTTGCGCTTGATCAGCTATCTCGAGTGCGCCG
Source organism: uncultured Acidobacteriaceae bacterium (assembly GCA_963846245.1). Taxonomy (GTDB): domain Bacteria; phylum Acidobacteriota; class Terriglobia; order Terriglobales; family Acidobacteriaceae; genus Sulfotelmatobacter. The sequence goes on from CAWJVI010000005.1 coordinate 362,355, forward strand.
ATGACCTCCAGGAGCGCAAGCCCGCTCCCGCATCGATTTCTTCTGCTTCGCCGTATATAACAAGACGCCTCAACATCATTTGTATGATCGTCATCGGGTACCGGTGATGTGTCACAAGAGTGGGAAAGCGCTCTTGAATTCGTCCTGAGATTTGCTTCAGAGTTTGGGGTCCTGAAGCTTCTTTCAGCAACTCGCGGCAAGCGTCGGTGAGCCCGCGGCTGCGGCGGCGTTTGACTGGCTCTGTCGTAAGCAAGCCCTGGAGTTCTTGCCCAACCACACCGGAGCCGAAGACTTCTGCCAGTCCCGCGATTGTGTTCTTGATTAATCCGATTCTTTTCGCGATTGCCGCGTGTTCTTCTCTCAGAACATGCAACTCGCGCTGAATCCGTCCTACCACCTGCTCTACGTCCTCGTATGAGCTGCCGGAGGCGTGGGCGGCAGTCACTTGTTCAGCGACGTTGGGGGGTCCTGCGGAGACCGTGTGTGTGCCCATGGCCAAGTGACCAGAGTTAAACAATCAATTGTTACCACGTCTCAACTGTAGAAGAGGTGACGCCGGGACGAGCACTCGGGATACTCTAACAAGCAGCTGCTGGCAGGGGACAAAAATCGATAGCAACCGTCGTTGAGCCATAAACCGAGTTTTTGGTACAGGTTCGTCATCGGTGCAAGGTCGCGGGAACGCAGATAAGTCTGTGCGCGCGAAATAGAGTACGGAAGCACGCGCGGTAGTAGTAAGTGGGTCCCTGAATTCTCGGAACCTGTCCCCGGTGGATAACCAAAGCGCTCTGCGGCGGCGTCAAATAGAGAACAAGACGTTATGCCGGCCGTCCGATCTCAGACCTTGACCGAAAGCGCAGTCGTCGAGACTGTGAGAAGAGTTAGCGCCCAGGCTCTTGCTCTGTTGACCCGACGCGTTGAAATCAATCGACGCATCCGATCTCTTCACCGCGTGGTCCATGGATTGCGGGATCTCGCAGCCAGGCACCCTTACACTGCGAGGGCAGCAGCTCCGGAACATGGCGCGTTGATGCTAACTACGGAGCCAACGAACGAGGAATCAGAAACTCGCAACAGTAACTCGTCGCATAAATCGATGCATAAGTCTGGGATCGGTCGGATGCGGTCCGGCCTGCCGAGCCGGTCACGACACGAGCTGGCCGCACTGAGTCGTGCTTGCCGGATCGCGCTGATGGAAGCCGAATGCCCCGCGTCCCAGGATGAAATTCGCTCGCGCATCGGCCGCAGGGGATCTTTCGCGTTCCAGGATTCCGAATCTGCGAATGCGGCGATTACTCAAACGCTGAATGTTATGAGAGACAGTGGAGAGGCTCGTTGTGTAGCAAGCGGCCTTCAATCGTTCTGGCAACGAATTCCTCCACCGGAAGAGAGTGACAGCTAGCAGTGAGTCTTGGCGGCTAGATTTGCCAAGCGGTTCATTCTTTTTCCCCACCCTGCCAACGATCCCATTGTCTTTTGAAGTAATCCGGGGCTAGCAGTTGCTTGTAAGGGACTAATGGTGGGATTGCGGGGACCAACAAAAAGCTCCTCCACGCGCAGTGATCTGCCATTGCTCTCCGGCTAGATCTGGTTCATTATGTAAGCCGCGTCGGCCACGGTGCAGACGGATGGTAAGAGAATGAGTAAACTCCGCTAAGGCGATATGCAGTCATTGCGAAAAACTCCGCTGAGGGAACTTCTGGCATGAAGACAAATTGCGAGGCTTGCGGCCTCGCCCTGCCGGCCGAGCGCACTGCGTACGTGTGCTCCTACGAATGCACGTTCTGCCCAGTCTGCACGTCGAACATGCACGGCATTTGTTTGCATTGCGGCGGTGAACTAGTCCGCCGGCCACGGCGGATGGTGCCGGTTAAGGGTGAGGAGATCTCAGATGGGCGAGTGTCTGGTTCGATTCGTCCCTGGATCATCTGGGCAATGAGTTTTGGCGTGTGGACTTTTGTTGCTTTGGCGTACGGCCTTACAGTTTTCGAGTTGTATCATTCGACGCGTCAGAGTATGCCATTCCTAACGGTGCTGGGGATGCAATCCAGCCAGGTGCTCACCTACATTCCGCTGACTCCCTTCGTTTTCGCGCTTGCGAACCGTTACCAGTTGCAACGCAGCAACTGGGCAAGGAATTCTTTGATCCTACTGGCGTGCGGATTGGTTTTTACGATCGCGCAGGTGGCAATGCGGGGCATGACTCCATACGCGTACTGGGATCCTCGCGTTAAACACTGGGTTTCCGCAGTCTGGGACGCGCAGGCTCACGGATTCCGAATCCAGTGGTTTATGTTTCGGAGCCTGTTTCTTGGGACTGTAGTCGACGACATTGTCACCACCTACTTTCCGATTGTTTTGATTGCGCACGTGGCGTCTTACTACCAAAGGTTCCGCGAGCGAGAGCTGCGCACGTCACAACTGCAGGGACAACTCGAGAAGGCCCGGCTGCAATCGCTAAAGAGCCAATTGCAGCCGCATTTTCTCTTCAACACACTGAACTCCATTTCCGCGTTGATGTTGACCAACGTCGAAGCCGCCGATCGAATGATTACCCGGCTGGGCGACCTGCTCAGGATCAGCCTCGAAACCGCCGGCACTCAAATGACCACCTTGAGCCGCGAACTGGAATTTGTGAGTTGCTACATCGAAATTGAAAAGGTGCGATTCGAGGAAAGACTTAAGGTGACAATTGACGTCGCTCCGGAGACGCTCGACGCCAGCATCCCGCATTTGTTATTGCAACCTTTAGTAGACAACGCCATCAAGCACGGAATTTCAAGGATGGTATCGGGAGGAGAGATCCGCATTTCCGTTACGCAGGATGATGCTGATCTCCACATCGAGGTAAGAGACAACGGGCCCGGATTTCGAGAGGCAGTTCACTCCTCTCCAGGCGGCGTGGGGTTGAGAAATACACGCGAGCGACTGGAGACTATTTATGGCCAGGATCAGAGCGTGGAAGTGTTAAGCCTGCCCCAAGGCGGAGTCGCCGCCCGGGTGTGTATCCCTCTTCGCATGGTCGCAACGGGAAGCGAAGATCTTCCACTCACGGCTTCAGTCGCTCCAGCCTAGCAACTGGCGCTCGAAATCAAAACTGATACGTTTTGGCCGGAGGCAGGAAAGGCCCATCAGCCCGTCCAAGTCGCTGGCAAAATCCTGCTGCCTGGTCACCACCGACGCTCGCTGGGGTCCAACCTCGAGTGTTCCGATTTTGGCCTGAGGGAGAACGACGGCCCCAAAACGAACGTTCCCGGAGGCATTGTGTCCGGTGCCGACGACGCTGGTCGGCACATAGTCCACACCGCGCAGGCGGCTCTCGAATAGTACTAACCGCGGAGTTCCGGTATCGACGAGCAAATGCAACTGCCGGCCCCCGCTTTTCACGTTCACCGTGATGAACTGTTCCCCCGAAGTGAACGGCACCGTGTGACGTTCTACCGAAGCCGTTCCAAAGAAGATACGCCGTTTTGCATAATCTACGGTGAAGTTGGTTGCACCGAGCACGTCGAGTCCAATCACGGCATCAATGCGGGTTCCCAATCCTCCGCTAATTGCGGAAAAATCCGCGACCATCACGGATAGATTCTGCCGCCGCAGGGGACCGCACTGAAGATCGGGAAGCGTCACGTTTTCTGACGACACGCTTTTGTTGAAGAGTGACAAATCTCGCAACGTGCCCTGCAGTCCCAGCTTTGCGGAAACATTCCGGTCGATCATGCTTGGATTCGAGCCAGTGTCGAGCAGCAGGTTCTGGTGCTCCAGGTTACCGATTCGTCCGTCCACGACGATCAAGTAATCCTGGTAGGCCTTGAAAGGAATTTCGGAGACCGTTTGTGTAGGCCTCGGGGTTCGCACCGTGAGGTCACCGCAGAAGCCAACCGCGCACAGGCTGAAGTTCAGGACTACCAGCAGCGTTACTCGGGCGATCGTTCGATCGGTGGAAGTAACCCCCTGTGACATGCGCCGCGGCATGCGGGACAGACTCCGCGGCGCGAGTTACCGCTGCTGACCTTGGGATACGCAGCGTAGTTACCGGGATGAATACACGAAAAACCAATCGCAGCGATGTGAGCAGATGAGCGAAGGGCGTGACTTAGGCTCGGGCATAGTAACCGGGGCGCGGCAGTAAACACAGAACCGACCCTCACTCTGACTCTTACTAAGACAAAACCGAGCTAAGACGAACCAGAGCCTTCTCCATCGGGAAGGGCCGGCTTGTGTTCGCGATCCGCCGACCACAACCAGGTACGTTGACCGCGATCTCCAGACAATACTGTTGCCTCGCCGTACTCCACCAGGCGGCTCAAAATTGTATTAATCGTTGCCATCGGGTCCTTGTGGCGAGCCAGCAAAGCGGGCGCGGTGCGTTGGATCTCATCGCAAACCTCCCGTGCGCTCATTGGCTGCCGCGCCTCCATCAGCACGCCGCGGCACGCCCTGGTGATGCCAGGCTGGCGGGAACTGCTCTTGCGATCGACCAGGTCCGAAAGAGCAGCATCCAAAATGCCATCTCCGAAAAGATTCGCTAATCCGACGATCGTTTGCTTCACGGTGCCGATGCGCTTCGTAACCTCTGCCCGCTCCTCGATCAACTGCCGCAGCTCGTGCTCCGCCCTCCGTATTACATCTTGCACGTGCCGGTTTGCACCTGACGCACCCGCTGCCGGTTTCTCCACCGTTTGTCCGTGATTCATTACAGCTTACATAACACTCTTGTTATCCAGTGGGGGAGTCATGGGGATTGACACCACTGTAAGCGGGACCAGCAAACATACGCGGTCCACGAAACTCGCTGAAGGTTCCGCGCTCTCTCGCGGAGTCAGCCCGGTTAACTTAGTTCCACTCCGAGTCGAAATCGGTAGGGTGAGCTTGTCGTCATGAACTCTGATTGGTGACCTCAGAGCTCCAGCGAGGAAGATAGGAAAACTGATTTCCGGCTATTAGTCCCGACGACCAATGTATTAGTCCCGAAAGACGCCAGCGATGTGGCGGAGCACTCCGTCTCTACCGCAAGATGGTCGGCACAAATGCGCGTCTTGTAGCCCTAAGCGGTAAGGGCTGCAGGCCGTGGCCCTATGTTTCTTATAAGTCGCTGGTTCTATCAATCGAGGTTTCCAGTAAATCGAGATTTTGTGTAAGAGGAGCTCCCATGCGGTTCGGCGTTCGTGCGGTCTTCACGATGATGTTATTGTTTATATTCAATAGTATGGTTTCAGCGCAGTCGACGACAACCTCTCTGCGCGGCACCATCTACGACCCCGAGGGCGCAGTAGTGTCTGGCGCCGCTTTGTCGCTCACCAATGGAGCCACGGGCTTCTCCCGCACGACGAAGAGTGACGAGCACGGGACTTATCAGTTCTTGGAACTGCCGCCGGCGACTTACCAGCTGACCGTGAATGCCACAGGTTTCGCCGCGGTAAAAGAGACCGGCATCGAACTGCTCGTAAATACTCCCGGCACCGTCAACGTGAACATGCAGGTGTCGGGTGGCACCGTAACGCTCGAGGTGACGGGCTCGGCTCCCTTGGTTAATACAGAGGACGCAACCATGGGACACGCGTTCAGTTCTGACCAGATCGCGAATCTGCCATTCGAAGGCCGCGACCCCACAGGCATTTTGAGCCTTCAGCCAGGCGTGGTGTTTACCGGTAACAGCAGTCGGATCGCCAGCGCATCCGACAGCCGCAGTGGTTCGGTCAACGGCGCGCGCAGCGACCAGACCAACATAACGCTCGACGGCGTCGACAATAACGATCAGTTGCTAGGCACCGCGTTTCAAGGAGCCGTGCGCGTCCCCCTGGACTCGCTCGAGGAGTTCAAAGTCACCACTAGCAACTCAGATGCCGGCACCGGCCGCTCCTCCGGCGGGCAAGTGTCATTGGTGACCAAGAGCGGTACCAACAGCATCCACGGCTCACTCTACGAATATTACCGGCCGACGTTCACGACTGGGAACGATTGGTTCAACAAAGCATCTGAGATTCAGTCGGGTGAGCCGAACACGGCGCCGTTCCTGCTGCGCAACACCTTCGGCGCGAATATCGGCGGCCCGATTGTCAAAGATCGCCTGTTTTTCTTTGCGGCTTATGAAGGGCAGCGCAAACGCGAAGACCTGCAAGCCACTCGCATTGTACCCAGCGCAAATCTTCGTAACGGGATCATCAGTTATCCCTGTACGGAAGACCCGGCCTGCCCAACTAGCGGAGTTGAGACCTTGACCGCAGCGCAAATCGCGAGCATGGACCCAAACTGTTCGAGTCTAGGCAGTTGTCCGCTTGGACCCGGGAGCGAATCCGTTGCTGGCGAACATCAGCGGCGCGAATCCGGCTGCGTTTTCAACCAATACCCGCTGCCGAATACCGACACCGTGGGCGATGGCCTCGATCTCCGCGGATTCACCTTCTCGTCGCCCGTGCCCTCAAAACAAGACGCCTACGTAACCAAACTGGATTACAACCTGACCGCGAACGGTAATCATCGCCTGTTTCGTGCGCGGCGTGTTGAACAACGATAATGAAGCGGAGCGTAGTCTTCCTCTCGGCACCTACGGAGACGGTACCATCTCCCAGGACGGAGGATCACAATTCCCCGGGCAGCCGGCCGGCCAAATCCTGCACACGAACAGCAAGAGCCTCACTGCCGGCTACACCGCTACATTCAGCAGCACGCTGATTAACAATTTCCGCTTCGGCTATACCCGCCAGGGACTCGATCAGTCCGGCTTGCAGACTCAACACTTCATCCAATTTCGCGGGATGGATAATCTGATCGGCGAGACCCCCACCATCAACACCAACGTTCCCGTGAAGAACTGGGCCGATGACCTCACTAAGGTAAAGGGAAATCACACCCTGCAGTTCGGCGGGAACCTGCGCCAAATCGACAATGAACGCGCATCGAATGCGCAATCGTTCTTCGGAGCGATTACCAATGCTTACTGGCTCTCCACTTCCGCAATCGCGGGCAAGGGAATCAGTCTCGATCCGGGAGCCTTTGGGTTCCCGCAGGTTGATTCGTACTTTGGCGCGAGTTATGACTTCGCGATGGTCGCTCTCGCTGGTCTGATCACGCAAATCGGTTCCAACTATCAGCTCAGCAAGGATCTCTCGGTAATCCCGGAAGGCAGCCTGGTTTCGCGCCACTTCCGCGCGCATGAGGTTGAGTTCTATGCCCAGGATCAATGGCGTGTGAAGCCGAACCTGACGATCACTTACGGGTTGCGCTATACCCTGCTGCAACCTCCGTATGAAACGACTGGCACTCAGGTCGCGCCGACAGTGAGCCTGAACAATTGGTTCCGGCCAACGCGCGCAATCTATGCTGAACGGCCAGGTATACGATCCCGTGATTGGTTTCGCGCTTTCCGGACAGGCTAACGGTAAGCAGCCTTATTGGGCCTGGGATCACAAAGATATCGCTCCCCGCCTCGCATTCGCCTATTCGCCTACCAGCGACAGTGGCTGGGGAAAGCGGATTCTGGGCGGTGCCGGCAAAACATCTATTCGCGCCGGTTACGGACTTTACTTCGACCATTTCGGCGAAGGCATCACCAACACTTTCGATCGTAACGGATCTTTCGGTCTGACCACCGCCATTACCAATGCGGCCGGCGTCCAGACCGTGGATGGATCGGCGCGCTACTCCGGACTGAATACGATCCCTGCCATCAGTCAATCTCCTACCGGGAGCTGCGCGAAAAACTGCCCCGTCGTCGAAGCACCGCCCAGTGGGCCCGTTTCCAGTTACGCCTCCGTTGGGCGTTGCCGACGGCGGATTCGCCATCTACTACGGTCTGGATGACAAACTCAAAACTCCGTATTCGCACGTGATCGATTTCTCCATCACGCGGGAACTGCCCCACAGCTTTGTTCTCGAGGCATCCTATGTGGGCCGCTTCGCCCACCGCTTGTTACAGGAAGAAGATCTCGCCGAACCGACCAATATCTTTGATCCGAAGAGCAAGCACCAGCTATTTCCAGTCGGCGCAGGCGTTGGCCAGACAATACTACGCGGGCGTCCCCATTCAGAGTGTGCAGCCGATTCCTTACTGGGAGAATATGTACCCGAGGCGCTGCAGGTCCTTCTTCGACGCAGATTGGAGGATCGACCGTTGGCTTTGGTACGCCTTGCCTCGGAACGGCCCCCGCCCACGTAACCGCTACGCAAGCCATGTATGACTTGTTCTGCGAAAATGCGGGGAACGAAACCACCGCTCTCGAGCAGGCCGACGTCCCGGGCGTGGTTGCGGGCTGGCCGACGGCGAAATTGCTATCCCTCGTGCGCCACCATCAACGGCACGGTGACGCCATATGCTTTTTATACTCCGCAATTTTCTTCTCTTTACGCTTGGAGGAGCACCGGCAACAGCGCTTATAACTCGGGGCAATTCAGCTTGCGGCATCGCGCTAATGGGCTCGAGTTCGATTTGAACTATACCTACTCGAAGTCGATCGATCTGGGGTCCGACGCCGAGCGTGTCAGTCTGTTTGAAGGACTCGGGTTCGGTGCCAGCCAGGTAATCAACTCGTGGGCGCCTAACCAGAATCGCGCAGTTTCAGATTTCGACGCAACTCATCAACTCAACGCCAACTGGGTGTATGAATTCCCCATGGGACATGGAAAGCGATTTGGGAGCGGCATGGGCCGTTTTGCAAACGCAATGCTCAGCGGCTGGACAATCTCCGGACTCTGGCGCTGGTCGACTGGATATCCCTTCACCGAATTCAGTCCGGCATGGTCAACGAATTTCGATCTTGAGTCTCCTGTCGTTCCTCTAAGCTCACGGAAACCGCAAACCGGCAGTTTTATCGTGGCGCAGGCCAGCGGCGGTACGGGACCCAACGTTTTCAAAGATCCGGGAATCACTGATCCCACGAACCCGATTGCCGCTATCAATCTAGTGCGGCCTGCGTACCCGGGCGAAGGTGGCTCACGCAACTGGCTGCGCGGTCCGGGCACCTTCAATCTCGACTCCGGCCTCGCCAAAATTGGCAGATCAGCGAACGCCAATCCGTTAGGTTCACATGGGAAGTATTCAACGTCACCAATACTCCCCGCTTCGACGTGGGCACCATGCAGATCAACGGCAACACCGCGTTGTATTCTTCCACCAGCTTCGGCAATTTCAGCTCGACACTCTCCAATCCGCGGGTGATGGAGTTTGCCTTGCGCTATCGTTCTAGCCTGATGTCGAGACTCTAAATTGAATAACCCAAAGGGGGTTCTGTGTTCATGCGCCTGAAGTCTCTCTGGCTGATTGTCCTTGCCACATCCGTTTGTGTTCCGGCGTTCTGTTCGGATGCGCCCATGTTTCGCGGCGATCCGCAGCACAGTGGTGTTTACAACGCCGAGGGGGTGCCGGCATTCGGCGGAGTCAAATGGAAATTTCATACCGGCGGCCTCGTTGATCTCTTCACCGGCAGTGGTTGGCGACGTAGTTTTCTTGGGCAGCACTGACGGGAACTTTTACGCCGTGGAGCGCGAGTCCGGCACGTTGAGATGGAAATTCAAAGCCAAGAGCCGGATCACGTCGTCCCCAGCAGCGTCGGGGGGACTGGTTTACTTCTGCGCCTACGATGGCAATCTCTATGCCCTGGATGCCGCGACGGGCCAACTGAAATGGAAATTCCAGACAGCTGGAGAGCGGCGGTATGCGGGCAAACATCTGCACGGGTCGCAACCGGCGGCGGAAACCATGCCCGATCCGTTTGATTTTTATCTTTCCTCGCCGGTGGTCTGGAATGGCGGCGTGTTTTTCGGCAGCGGCGACGGGAACATTTACTCGTTGAACGCGGCTTCGGGTACGCTGCAATGGAAGTTTAAAACCGGCGACGTAGTTCACGCGTCCCCGGCGATCGCAGACAGCATCCTCTTCATTGGAAGCTGGGACAGTTATTTCTATGCCCTCGATGCCGCCACCGGGAAGGAAAAATGGCGATTCAAGACTGGCGAAGATCCTGCGATTCACAATCAGGTGGGCATTCAGTCCTCGGCAGCGGTGGTTGACGGGGTCGTATATTTTGGTTGCCGCGACTCGAACTTCTATGCCCTGGATGCGGCGACTGGCCAGAAGAAATGGGCATTCTCAAATAAAGGTTCGTGGGTTATCAGTTCGCCCGCGGTTCAGAACGGCAAAGTATACTTCGCTACTTCCGACTCGGGCTTGTTCTATTCAATGGACGCCAAGACCGGAAGCCCTATCTTCTCGCTGAAGTTCCAGGGATGGCCGATGTTTTCGTCGCCCAGCATCGCTGGGAACTTGATCTATATCGGCTCGCACATGGGCAAGCTGATCGCCATCGACCTCAGTGCCCAGAAAATGTCCTGGACATTCGAAACCGAAGGCGCAAAGAAAAATGCCGCGGCCTGGACCAAGCGCGACGGCACTCCCAACTATGAAGCCGCTTTCGCATCGGACTTCTACGACGACATGATCGCGGGAGTGAGCAAAATGATGACCATCGGAACGATTCTGTCTTCCCCGGTGGTGGTGGACCACGTGATATATTTCGGCAGCGCGGACGGAAATCTGTACGCGCTGATGTAGCGGCACATCACCCGGAACAACGAAAGTAACACCTGGAACAAGTTCGCCCACGAAAGGGCGCCCTCGCAGCTCGTTCTCGCAACTCGATGCGAAAGTGATTAGTCCTGCCACCTACCCAGCAAAAGATAAATTATTCGAACGCGTCGTCGACTCAGTCATGTTCACCGGGACTATCGCAAAACAAGAAAAGGCCAATCATTTCTGATTGGCCTGCGGACGCGAGAGCCCCCGGAACCTCGGGCGTCCTTAGTAAATCACTTTCAATCCGAAGTAAGCGCAGCGTGCACCGCCCGGGCAGGAGAGGTTGGCATCGGATTGCACGTTGGGGTCTGCGAAGGCTGCACCCGCACCCGCTACACCGGCATTTTCAATGAATGTGGAAATGCCGGGAATGGTGTTGCCGTAGTTGGGATGGTTGAAGACGTTATTCATGGTCATGTGCCACTGCAAGCGTCGCCCGTTCCCAGAATTTGAAATTCTTGAACAGCGTAAAGTTGCCGTGATCGGTATGGTAGTCGCGAACGCTGTTGCGCTGAGCGTTGCCGAACGGAACTCCGAAGACCGTCTCGGCTTCACCGCCATTCGCAATAAACCGAACCTGGCTGTTGGTACCTGCGTGACAGCTCCGTTATTTATGCCGTTCAGGCTGACCAACGAAGTCGGAGTTAGACCGCAACCCGCTCCATAGGCGCCACAAGCATCACCTGCAAAGATCCCGACTTGAGTTGCGGGGGCGTGCGTGCTTCCTACAAACGGCCGTACGACATCGGGAACCGTATTGTTGAAGGCCTGGTTAAAGGCTACATCCTCGATCGGAGACGTGGCTGATTGATGAAGAACTGCGTTGGCGTGTAGTTCTGGCCGGACTGGAGGATGTAGGTTCCGGACACCGCCCAGCCACCGGCGATATGCCCAGCAGGCCGTGCTGGGAACGCATAAGCGGAATATCTTCGATGAAAGATAGCGTCCAGGTCTGCGGGAAGTCGATTCCCGGAGAGAATATTCACCTCCCTTCACATTGAGCGGGTTCTGCGCATAGGTTTCACTGTTGCCGCCGGCGAAGGTATTGAAAATTTCGCTGACGTTGTCCATCGTCTTACTCCACGTGTAACTGGTTCGCAGGGTCAACTGGCGGAAAATGTTACTGGTGCGAAATTCCGCCTGCAGTCCGTTGTAGTTGGAGTAACCACTATTGCCGACCTCTAACTGGATCCCGGTGTTGCAGTTGAGCCGTCCCCACCGCAGCTGGTACAACCGCGCTGGCCGTCGGGCAGGGCGTATCGCCTGCGGGAATATAACTCGGGAAGGCCGCCGCCAGGCCCGCAATATATGGATTGACATCGACGCTTTGGAACAGGTTTTCGCCGTGATTGCCCACGTACCGCACTTCGAAGGCAGCATCTTTTGCAACGTTGCGCTGGATGCCCAACGACCATTCGTGGACTTTATCCGGACTGAGATGTGGGTTAATTGTGACTTCGGGAGAATTTCGCGGGTCGAGCTGGCCGAAAGGGAGCAGGCTGGCGTATGCGGCGCGAACCGAAGGCCCTAACGGAGACGCGGGAACACCGGGGAGTCCTGGCCCAGCAAAAGTATCCCCTAATACCGCGGGCGACGTAGTGGCGTCGTTCAGGAAAATGTTGTAGAAGGCGGGGTCATAAGTGAGACGATAGCCACCCCGGATAACCGTGTTGCCGTTACGCGTGAACGGCGTGTCGGGTGACCAGGCGAATCCAATGCTGGGCCCAAACAGATTGTGAAGTGCTGGAATCAATGGGGTCGTGGTGGCAGAAAGCGGTAGGGACGGCAGCCATACCGGGTTGCTTCCGGTTTGCTGAGCCACGGTTTCCTGATGGAATAGGTTAGCGGGCTGGCCGAGGTAAGACCACGTTAGTCCCAGGTTTAGAGTCAGATTGTGCCTAACCTTCCAGTCGTCTCCAACATAGAGGAACGTATCCCACTCCTTGAATGGGTACTCTGGGTTGCCCTCATCCAGAGTGGTGGTGGAAGGCGTGTTTGCCGCGTAGGCACCCCAATCACTATAAGTGTAGATGCCGTTGTACCCGGGAAGAAAAACATTGGGAGATCTCTGGTTGGTGATATTGGCGCCCCATTTCAACTGATGTTGCCCTTTGGTATAGCTGAAATTGTCTTGCAACTGATAGGAGTTGACGATTCTGCCCTCCGGGAAGTTCGAATCCGGCCCAAAGCCCAGAAGCGTGGAAGTGGTAAAACCAATCGACGCCATGGTATCCGCAACGTTGCTCATTAACGGGACCGAGCCCACCGTATTACTACCGAACTGCACCGCGTTGCGCGAGTACCCCACGCGAAATTCGTTGAGCATTCTGTTGTTAAAACTGTGCGTCCAGCCGATCAAGCCGGACTGGCCGAGCGAGGGAACGTTCACTGGATAGCCCGCGGCATTGCTAGTGGCGCTCACAGCAACGTTGAAGAAATTTTCTCTTTGGTATAAGTAGCGAATGTAAAAAGAGTCGGAGTCGGTGGCGTGCACGTCCAGTCGCGTGATCCAATCGTAGATATGAAAGCCGTCGGGGAGAAATCGCTGAATGCCGGCCAGTTCGATATCCACATGCGGGATCCCCACTCGTCGGATCTGTAGGGTTATTCGCCGGCGGCGCATTGTCGAAATACGCGGTACTCGGGATGCCTGCGGCCGTGGGAGACCCGCCCACGGCGTAGGGACCAAAATTGGAGAGCGCCGTGATGCTGGCGCTTCCGGGAAAACAACCCGCCAGCGTTCCAATTCCGTTGGGAGTCGGGATCAACGCGCCGGTACTGAAGAATAGCGCTCGAAGAATCGATTTGATTGTCAAAGCCTCCGAAAATAAACACCTTGTTCTTCAGAAGCGGGCCGCCGATACTTCCACCCGTGAACTCCTGGTTGAAACGAGGAGGTTTAGTGACGCCCTCAAAACTTTTCTCGATGTTCGTAAGGCTGGTGAAAACCGAGTTGGTTTCGTCTCCGAACACGGTGCCGTGCCACCGATTTGTGCCATTCTTAGTCACCACATTGATCACCGAGCCTGAGTTCCGGCCGTATTCGGGACCGAAGTTGCTGGTGGTGGCCTGATATTCATTTACGAAATCTACGTCGCTAACGAACAGCGCAGGACCGGCTACAGAATTGTCGTTATTGTTCTGACCGTCAATCTGCTGGTCGTTATTGCGGCCGCGAATCCCGTTCACAGTGAATCCTACGCCATTGGCGTTTGAAAAGTTGTTATCCCGGCTGGCGGCCACACCCGGCAGAGTCAAGGCGATGAAATCTGCGCCTTCGTTCTCGCCAACTCCGGCAAAGGTTTGCAGAGCTTCGCCGGTGATGGCGGTGCTGACTTGTGCCTGCGCCGATTCAACCAGCGGCGCTGCCGAGGAGACTTCGACAGACTCTGTGGTTTGTCCAACCTCCAGCTTGAACGGTCCAACAGTGTGCTCGATATTGGCATCCACCGAGAGGCCCGAAGACTTCAGGCTGCGAAAGCCAGGCTTGGAAATTTCCAGGTCGTACCGGCCCACCGAAAGGAAAGTAAAGCGAAAGGTCCCAGCAGTCGATGTCGTCGCCTGTTGCTTTGCCCCGCTGCCCTGGTTGATGAGCGTGACAGTCGCGTCGGATACGAGTGCACCTGTAGGGTCGACGACTGTGCCGCTAAGACTCCCGGTAGTCACTTGGGCTACCGCCGTGGCTGCAAACATTGTTGCTCCCACAACGATTAGCGAGACGAGCCTGAAAAGCGAACTGACTTGCATGTATCTCCTCCTGCAAACCTAAACATCGACAGTGCGATCTGGAAAACGCGCAATGCGCTGGCGATGTGCTGTTCGCGATCCACACAGCTCGACCATCGCGCATCTCTAAGGAGAAAGAGCATGTCACCACCCACGCCTCGTCACTTGCGATGGTCGTGGTACAACTGCACTCGCAATTGGGATGAAGGTCGGTTGGCCTTACATGAAGTGCGAATCCTGGACAGACTTGAAAAGGTGCACTTGTCCGTCGGACTGAAGCGAGCATCTCTCCCATTCCATAGATCCCGAACGACCGTTGCTATGAGAATTGGAAAACACTGGTAGGGTTCGGACACTTGGCTTAGACACTAACAGTCGGCAGTTGTGCAACGAGGACCATGCAGAAGAAAAAATGCCGTGGCGCAAGAGCGCCACGGCATGATCGGGTAATTCGCTTTCGCTAAAACCTGATGCTCAAACCGAATTCGAACTGCCGCGGAGCGCCCAGCGCATAGGTTCCAGATTGGAAGCTGGCACGGTAAGGCAATAGGCTTTGCGACGTTACTCCGCCCACCGAACTTGCAGCCAAGGGAGTCACCGCGCAGGTTCCGAGCGCAACGCAGCCTGGATCCGCCGGTCCCAGCGTCCCCACGACGGTCCCCGGCAGATTGCCCGGAAGGAACGAGTTCGCGAAGTTGAACATGTTGAAGATGCTGGCGCTCGGTTCGATGGTCAGCCGCTCGCGAATTTTGATTGGCCACGCCGCCTTCAAATCAAGCGACTTCAGCCAGGAGAATCCGACCGCGCCATTGGGAACCGAAGCTCAGCGCGGGCATCTGCCAGGCCAACGTTGACATATCAGAACTAGTCATCACTCCCCCGTTTACCACCGCCGCGCCAGCAGGCGTCAGCGTGCTCGCGGATGTGTTGTTGTAGTGGGTGATCAGGCTCTGCAAGTTGTCGATGTATGCGCCACGCTGGAATTCACCGTTATTCGTTCCCGGGACCGGCATGCCTGCCTCGCCAGATCCAATCCCAGATCCCAGCCAGTCTGTGGCGAAAATTTCTCCGCCACTCGTCAATTGGGGTAGAGCGAGATTCTGCGCCAGCGGACTGTAGAAGTGCCCGATCAAGCTGATCTTGGTAAAGAACGGCATATCGAAGGTTCCGCCGAACGAGATCTGATGGGTGCGATCCAAAGCGTTAGGTCCGGCGAACTGATCGGGATTGTCGTTGTTAATTGCCACATTCACAAAGTCTCCGTCCTGCACTTGACTGGTGAATCGCGAGAGCGAATAGGAGACCTGGAAGTTGGCAGACTTCACTCCACGGAAGGGATTTCTGACCTGCTGCACCAGTTTTACCTGCAATCCGCTGTATACGGAACGTCCCACGGGCTGCAGCAGATCGAGCGTGCCCAGAGCGCCATCGTTCACTCCAGTGAAGCCGTCGGTACCCGGAAAGGCGCAGAATGAACACGGGCCGCCACCGGTCACCGCGTTGTTGGAATCCAAACCGGCAGTGGAGTAGGCGGACTGAGAGCCCGCCAGCGCCGCAACTGAGGCAGCTTCTCCGGTTAGGCCAGCTTTTGTGGTAACCTTAAGTTGTGCGGCATAGACGCAGCCTGCCTGGCCCGACCCTGCCGGGCATCCGTTCGCAGCCTGGGCGCTGTCCCGTGCCGCGATGGCGTTGGCAAGATTGAAGGAACGCGCCGATCCGCTGTGATTCGCGTCAACCACCAGCAGGAAGTGTTCTCCGATGTTGCGGATGTAATCGGCGCTCAGTACCATTCCCGGACGAAATTCATGCTGGAAGCCAAGATTCATCTGCCACGAGCGGGGCGTTCGGTAATTCGGAGCAAACAGATCAAACCCATTGGCGTTGGCGGCGTTCAGCGTTGCGCCCACAAAATTCGGGTTAGGTTGCAGCCCGACATTGGCCGCTGCGGCCGTCTTGAAAGCGCCACTCAGCGCCAGAATCTCAGGCGCGGCGGTCGCGATCGTCTCGCCACAGAAATTGGGCGAAACCTCGGTCGCGCTAATTACCGTCCCAGCCCCGCCGGCGATCGAACTTCCGATTGGGCCTGGACTCGTGGGCCAATTAAAGGGAGCAGCTCCGCCCCCGGCGCACGCTAGAGGAGTGTAGGAGAAGATGCCTTTCGGAATTCTTGCCGGACTATCGAACAGAACGTTATTCCAGATGGAGTTCTCAAAGAACAGACCGCCGCCGCCGCGGATTACAGTTTTACCCCTGCCGACCGGATCCCACGCGAAACCCACTTGCGGACCAAAGTTGTCTCCGGGAGTACGCACCTGGTTGCCCAGTCCCTGGCCCCATTGGTTGAGAGCGGGCAGGGATCCCAGGTCACTATCCACTCGGCCCGTGTCATGCACGTAGTGCAGTCCTAGCTGCAAACTGAGGCGTGGGTTCACCTTCCAAGCATCCCCAACGTAAGTCTCAAAACGGTTGTCGGGTCCCAATCCGCCGCCCGGGAATCCGAAGGAAGACTTGGCCGTGGAGAAACCCAATGCCGTTGCCCAGGAACACCCAGTCCGACGGGTAGGAGGTCGGATCAGACGAAGCTCCGGTGAAGGTTGTGCCCACTTGCGGGAAGGTAAAGAAGGCCGCCAATCCTCCGCCTTGAAGATGATTAAACGCAACGCCATAGCGGACAATGTGTTTGCCGATGATCTTGCTGCCGTCGTACTTAACCTGGTGGTCGGTTTGAATTGTTTGCTGGGGCGCCAGAAGGTTCGGTCCACCGCAATAGGCGCCTCCCTTGCTGATTACACAATTGCCCAGAGTCGACGCCCCAATATTGATGCCTAATCCAGGGATAGGATTATCGGGTCCAGCCGTGATGCTTGAAGTGCCATCTCCGATGCCATTGCGAAACTTGAGGTATTCAAAGCGGATGCTGTGGGAGTACGCGCCGGTGCTGAAATCGAGGCCGACTGCATGAGTCGCGGTGTGGTCGGCGTTTTTAAATCCCTGCAGGGAGCTTGCCGATCCATAGGGGCGAATGTCGCTGTTTTGATCGAAATTGTAGCGATAAAACGCTCGCGCGCTGCCCTTAATGTTCCAATCCACGCGCTCATCCGACATGAATTCGCGGTAGGGCTCGACCAAAGTCGTATTCAGCGTGTCGAAAGGAGCGCTAAAGGGTTCCGCCGCGCCCAGGCTTTGCTTCGTCCGTTCGCCGTCAAGAAACCAGAACAGCTTGTCCTTGATAATCGCGCCTCCCAAATTGCCGCCAAACTGCTCCCGCTGGAATGGCGGAGCAGTGGGACCGGGGAGGTCTGCTGCGATCTGGTTTCCGCGGAAAAGTCCAAACGCCTCGCCGTGCATCGCGTTCGCGCCAGAGCGGGTTGTCACGTTCACAGCTCCGGAGGAAGTTAGTTCGGTCGAGAGATCGAGCGAGGACTGGGAAAGCTGGAATTCCTGAATAGCACTGGCCGGTATGTTCTGCGTCGTGGTGCCCACCGTCTCATCGCTGACGTCGACTCCATCCACTTCAATCCTCGCGGTGCGGCCAAACCGCCCTTCGAAGGAGATCGAAGAGAAACCATTTTTGGTGGGGTCGAAAGTGCTGCCCTCCTGAATTTGAACTCCGGGCTCGAGTTGTGCGAGGTCAAGAAAATTCCGCCCGTTGACAGGCAGGTTCTCAATCTGGTCGAGATTGATTGTGCCTTGCACCGTGGCCTGCTCCGTATTGATGGCGACTGCGCCTCCCTGAACTTCAACGACCTGGCTTTCCTGTCCGAGTTCCATCTGCAGGTTAGCGGTTGCAGTGTTGCCAACCTGAACGGTGACCGCCAAATTCATGGTCTTGAAGCCCTTGCCCTCCACCCGCACGATGTAGTCCCCGGGCTGAATTGGACCGGATGAATAGCTTCCTGCAGACGACGCGTTGAGATGAAACACGGCTGCCGTTGCCTTGTTCGTGATCATTACCCTGGCACCCGCGACTACCGCGCCGGTTTGATCGGTCACCGTGCCTTGAATGCTGCCCGTCCCGGTAGTCGATTGCGCCCAGGCAGCGAAAGAGATGGAAAGCAGCACTGCGAGGATACATCCGGAGGTCAGCTGCCACGCCTTGACGCTTCTTCGTGAGGATCGCGCCCAAGAAACAGTCTTCATCATCGTCGTCTCTCCTTGTAGTGTTTCTTCCATTCGCCGAGACAGTCTGTGGATCTGCCTTATGACATTGGTTAACCCGATGAGGCATGGCAAGCAGCTGGCCAGCGTGGATAGGAAGGAAAGAAACAGGGACGAATCGACTTTGAATGAAGTCGAATGATCGTTGACAAGCAACCAATGCACACACGACACAGCGGATAAAACAAGTGAGACAAACCGGTTCACATATGATTGTGCGTATAAACCCGATCTACATTCGGAATTCAGTAGAGTTACCAGCATGCAGGGGGGAATACAAGAGTGCAACCGCGCTGACAAAACTCGCGCACTTCTCGAGGCGCGAGCGGATCGGGGAACTGACGATCGCGCAGCCTGACCTTTGCGGACCAGAGCGGCTTGCCAAAGACCAGTGGTCATCCACTATCATCTATAGATTCGTTTTCGTCTCTGGTTTGAAAGGAAGCGTTATGAAAATGATTTTGTTACTTTGTGCGACTCTGGCTTTGACGGTTCTGTTCGCGGTCGCCGCGGATCAGCCACAACCGCCTACGGCGGGCAACCCTGCTCCGGCTTTCAGCTTGCCCAGCCAGGAAGGCGCTCAAGTATCTCTGGACCAATTCAGGGGCAAGTGGGTTGTGCTTTATTTTTATCCCAAGGATTTCACTTCGGGATGCACGATCGAAGCTCACAATTTCCAGCGCGATCTCGATAAATACACGCCCAAGAATGCTGTGATTGTCGGGGTCAGCGTGGACACCGTGGATTCCCACAAGAGTTTCTGCACCAAGGAAGGCTTAAACTTCAAGCTGCTGGCCGATTCCACCCACGCGGTCGCGGAGAAATACGGCTCAATCATGGACCACGACGGGACGATTCTGGCCGCGCGCAACACCTTCTTGATTGACCCCACGGGCGTAATCAGAAAGGTTTACATAAAGGTGAGTCCGCAAGGTCACAGCGAGGAAGTGCTGGCCGATCTGCAGCAGTTGCAGTCGGCGAAGTGAGGTTAGTCCGACTGTGTCGGCGGCGCATCAGCGTTGCGGAACATCTGAAACGATGGCGCGCAATCAAGGTTTAGAGCAAGTGCTTGTAGACTTGGGGGCGCGCCATTTCTATGCCTCCAAGGAATGATTCGCTCTCCTGTCGAAATTTCTTTTCCCTCATAGTGGGCGTCGTGTTCCTGTCGTGTGCTTTCTCTCCGGGCCAACAGGCGGATACACAGACCGGCCCGCCGCCGAACGCGCGGAATTCGAGCGTCACGGATTCGAAAAGCTTTTTTGCCCTCTGGGCGGATTTTTACCGCCAGGACTGGTGGGGGACGACTGCTTCTTCGCCGGCCCCAGCGCGCCGCGGCCTTCCGTCGCCGCTCGATTCGCCGCCGTTTCCTAACTCCGACTGGTCGTATGGCGGTTCTCCGGTGATTGGCGAGCCGGACTCAAACAGCTATCCGCTGATGACCGCCATCAACCAGGCCCGCAGCCGGACGAAGATTTACGGATGGGCCGACCCGACGCTGAACTTCAGCACCTCTTCCCACAGCAATGCGCCCGAGGCGAACGATGTCTACTCGAACCGCTTTGAGATGAACCAATTTGTACTTTACGCCGAGCGGCTGCCGGATTCCGTGCAACGCGATCATATCGACTGGGGCTACCACCTCACCGCCCTCTACGGCACGGATTATCGCTATACGATCGCGAAGGGCTACCTGAGCAGCCAACTGTTGAACGATCATCACCAATATGGCTTTGATCCGACGCTGGAATACGTCGATGTTTACATTCCACAGGTCGCGCAGGGAATGAACATCAGGCTGGGCCGCTTCATCTCCGTGCCCGGCATCGAGGCGCAATTGGCGCCGAACAATTACATCTTCAGCCACTCGCTGCTTTATGCGATTGATCCGTTCACCGACACGGGTCTGATTGCGACGGTTAAGCTGAATGACCAGTGGCTGGTGCAACTCGGCATCACCGGCAGCCACGATGTTGCCCTATGGAGTTCGGATGCGAAGCCTTCCGGTACGGCCTGCCTGAGCTACACAACCAAATCGGTGAATGACAATTTTTATACCTGCGCTAACGGAATCAACGATGGAAAGTACGCCTATAACAATCTGCAGCAGTATGACGCCACCTGGTATCACAAGTTCTCGAAGACGGTGCATATGGCCACGGAGACCTGGTACATGTATGAACGTGACGTGCCTGCTTTGGGAGGCAGCATTCAACCGGAAACAGGCGCGAATGCCGCGTATTGCCTGCCGGGCGAACAGCGCTGCACGGCTCCCGAATATGCCGTGGTCAATTTTCTGCAGAAGGAACTTTCAGCCCATAACTTCCTGTCCGTTTCGCAGTGACTTTCTCGACGACAAAAAGGGCCAGCGTACCGGCTACGCGACCCGATACTCAGAGAACACAATCATGTGGGGTCATTGGATGGGCACAACGGTCCAACTGCGTCCGGAATTGCGTTTCGAGCGAGCCTGGGATAGGAAGGCCTACGACAACGGCCGACAACATAATCAGCTTACCGTGGCGAGCGATCTGATTGTTCATTTTTGAACGGGGCGCTACGATCCTGCCGATTGGCACTACTGCTCGACGGTCGTCTCCGACTTGGCAGGTTTCTGCGTTACCTGCTGCCCGTTCGGCAGTTGCGAACGATCCCATCCGCCACCCAAAGCCTCCACCAATGCCACCGAGGAGGCCATCTGTTGGACTTGAAGGCCATTCAGAGTCTGCTGGTCTGCCAGCACCGTGACCTGCGCGATCAGCACGTCGACGTAAGGATCGACGCCGGTGTCGTACCGCGCCTGTTCGAGCTTGAGGTACGTCTGAGCTGAGTCCACCGCCTGCTGCTGCTGCTGAATCTCTTTGGACAGGATGCGAACTTCGGCAAGAGAATCTTCCACCTGTTGAAACGCGGTGAGCACCGTCTGACGGTAGCTGGCAAGATCGGCATTGTAGATCGCGACATTTTGTTGAACGGTGGCGCGGCGCAATCCGGCGTCGAAAATGGTTTCTGGAAGCGACGCGCCAATGGACCAGAAACGGCTCGGCCAAGATAGCCACTTACTGAACAATGAACTTTCGAAGCCAGCCGCTCCAGTCAAGGTCAGATTCGGATAGTAGGCGGCGTATGCAATCCCGATCGCTGCATTCGCCTCGGCCATGGTGCGCTCAGCGGCGGCAACGTCGGGCCGGCGCTCGAGCAGTTCCGAAGGAACGCCGACCGGGATCGGCGGCGGAGCAACGGTCATCGGCTTCACGGGGATGGAAAAGTTGGAAGCAGTCTGGCCCAGAAGTACAGCAATCGCATGCTCGTATTGCGCCCGCGCGATGCCAACATTGGTTGCTCCAGCCTGCGCACTCCGCAGGGTGGTTTCGGCCTCTACCACGGAGATCTGGTCGTCGATGCCAGCTTCATAGAGCGAACGCGTCAGTTCGTATTCTTTCTGATCTGCCACAACGGTATCGTTATAGATTTGTTGCAGCTTGTCCTGGCCACGAATTTCGAAAAAATACTCTGCCAGGCTGGCCTGCTCGGTCAGACGCTCGTTCTCGAGATCGGCAGCGCTCACCTGGGCTGCATAGCGTGCCTGTCGCACCGTATTGCGTACCTTGCCCCAAAGGTCGGGTTCCCAGGACGCCTCAAGCGGCAGCGAGTAGAGAGTGCTTTGCAGCTGCGGACTAGCGGTGCCCGTGCCGCCTGTGCCACCAGCATTAGTGGCGGCCGCGCCTACGTTCGCAGAAGCGCGCGAGTGAGTCACCGAGGGAACGACCGAGAGCGTGGGGAAAGTATTGCGAACGGGCCTCGCGCACCACGGCGCGTGCGGCCATGAAGTTCTCGAAGTACTGTTTGATGTTCTGGTTATTAATATCCAGTTGGTCTTCGAGCGCGTTCAGTTCGGGATCATTGAAAATCTCCCACCATTTGCCGCGCAGCTTGGCATCCGCGGGCTGCGCGACCGTCCAGTCTCCAGCATCTTTGAACTGGGTCGGCGATTCCTTGTAGACGGCGGCAGGCGCGGGTGGAGCGGGTGGATGGTATTTCGGTCCGACCACGCAGCCCGGCAGGATCAACAAGAGCGCCGCCCCGCACAATTGAATTATGCCGTTTACTGGTTTTCGCGTGATGATCTTCATAACGTTTCTGCCTAACCAATTCTGCTAGCCAATTCTCGTCTAACCCACCGAGCATCTCAGTCGAGCGTTCGTCCAACGTTCAATTCATCGCGTTAACTGGCTTCCGGAGCTGGGGAACGAGTCTGCACTTTTTCCCCTCCCGCGAAGCGCAGCCGCAGCCGGTCGAATGACAAATAGACCACGGGAGTCGTATACAGCGTGAGCATCTGGCTCAGGATCAGCCCTCCTACAATCGTAATGCCGAGGGGCCGGCGGAGTTCATACCCTGTGCCGGTCCCGAGCGCCAGGGGCAAAGCGCCCAATAACGCCGCCATCGTGGTCATCAGGATCGGGCGGAAGCGCAACATGCAAGCTTCGAAAATCGAGTCTTCCGGGCTTTTTCCTTCTTCGCGTTCTGCCTGAAGCGCAAAATCGATCATCATGATGGCGTTCTTTTTTACGATCCCGATCAGCAGCACGATACCAATGATCGAGATGATGTTCAGATCCTGCCCGAACAACATCAATGCCAGCATTGCGCCTACGCTTGCTGACGGCAGAGTGGAGATGATCGTTAGCGGATGGACCAGACTTTCATACAAAATGCCAAGAACGATGTAGACCGCCAACAGGGCCGTCAGAACCAGTACCGGCTCGGTGCCGAGAGACTGCTGGTAGGCCTGCAAGGTACCGGCATAAAAACCTTGCAAGGTGGAAGGCGCGCCCAGCGCCTTTTGCATCTGGCTGATGCTCAATGTGGCCTGGCTCAAAGACACATTCGGCGCGAGGTTAAAGGATACGGTGACCGAGGGGAATAAGCCCGTATGGTTGACGGCCAGCGGAGTTGTGTTAGCGTGTCCTTTAGCGACGGTGATCAGCGGAATGTTGCCGCTACTGGACGTATGGAGATAAATGTCCTTCAAGCCTTCCGGGGTTTGCCAGATACTGGGGCGCGACTTCCAACACCACGTAATACTGATTCAACTGGGTGTAGATGATCGAAACTTCCGACTGGCCGAATGCGCCGTACAACGTGGAATCGAGCGACTGGGCGGTGATGCCGAGCTTTGCCGCCGTGACGCGATCATAGTCCATTACTTCATCAAGTCCGCCATTCTGCTGGTCTGAGCTCACGTCCTGCAGGCCGGGCAAGTGCTGCATCCGATTCAGAATGGTCGGCGCCCACGTGGAAAGATCCTGTACATTATCGGATTGGAGCGTGTACTGATACATCGCATTGCTGGACCGGCCGCCGATGCGCAGATCCTGAGCAGCCTGGAGGAACGCCGAAGCTACCGGCAGACGGTTCAATTGCGGGCGGAGGCGGCCGATGATTTGTGCGGCAGTCACTATTGCGATCCGCCAGCGGTTTAAGAGCAACGTAGATGGAGCCGGTATTTGTGGCCCCGTTGCCGCCAGTAAACGCAATGACATTGGCCACGGCGGATCTTTCTTGATGACTGCGCCAATCTGCCGAATGGAGTTATTCATCGCGGGAAACGATGAATCCTGCGGCCCTCGTACACTGCCAGCGATCGCTCCCGTGTCCTCCACCGGGAAAAAGCCCTTGGGGATCTTGATGATGAGCCACACATTCAGGCCGATCGTCGCGGCAAGTACGATCAGAATGAGGACGGGATGGTCGAGTGCCCAATGCAGACTGCCGCGATACAAGGACAGCACCCAATCAAAGAAATTCTCGCTGGCCATGTAAATGCGCCCATGTTTTTCCGCGCGCTCGTTCTTTAGCAGGAAGGCGCACATCATAGGCGTTGTGGTCAGCGAGATAATCATAGACACGAAGACAGCCGTCGAAAGAGTGACAGCAAATTCGCGGAAAAGCCGGCCGACGATTCCGCCCATCAACAGAAGAGGGATAAAGACGGCAATGAGCGAAATGCTGATGGTGAAGACGGTGAAGCCGATTTCTTCGGCACCTTTCAGCGTCGCGGCAAAGGGCTTCATGCCGTTTTCCAGATGGCGCGCGATATTTTCCATGACCACGATGGCATCGTCGACCACAAATCCGGTAGCAATGGTCATCGCCATAAGCGAAAGGTTGTCCAGGGTATACCCAAACATGTACATGACCGCAAAGGTACCGACCAGTGAGACCGGCACTGCGACCGCGGGAATAAGCGTGGCGCGGCCATTGCGCAGGAAGACGAACACCACAACGATGACGAGGCCGATGGAAATGAGCAGCGTCCGCTCGACATCGCTGACCGAGGCTCGGATCGTGATGGTGCGATCCAGAACGATGGTGGTGTCAATGCCGAGCGGTATGGACGCCTGAACATACGGAAGCTGCGCGCGTATGCGGTCGACAGTATCAATGATGTTGGCCCCGGGCTGTCGGAAGATGATAACCGTCACGGACCGCTTGCCATTCAAATAGCCAGCGGCCCGAACGTTCTGCACCGAGTCCGTCACCTGAGCAACATCAGAGAGATGGACGGCCGCGCCATTCTTATAACCGACCACCAGCGGCTTGTAGTCTTCGGCGTGCGAGATTTGGTCGTTGGCAATAATGTCTGCGCTCTGTACGCCGTCAGTGATTTGACCTTTGGCCAAGTCGGAGTTCTGCAAGCTCAGCGCCGATTGCAAATTCGCCAGGGTAAGACCATAGCTAGCCAACTGCGTGGGATTTGCGTCCACGCGTACGGATGGCAGCGCGCCGCCTCCGACACTAACTTGCCCGACACCCTGTATCTGCGACAACTTTTGTTCCAGGACAGTAGACGCTTCGTCGTAGATTTTATCGGGACCGTACTTGTCGGATGTAAGGCCGAGAATCATGATCGGCGAGTCGGCAGGATTGACCTTGCGATAGCTCGGATTCCCCGGCAGGTTGGCGGGCAGATAGGTGCGCGCGGCATTGATGGCGGCCTCCACGTCCCGCGCGGCGCCATCAATGTCGCGGCTCAGGTCGAACTGAATGGTGATCGATGTGCTGCCGAGCGTGCTGGAAGAGGTCATCTCCGTCACACCAGCAATATGACCGAACTGTCGCTCCAGAGGAGTGGCGACGGAAGACGCCATAATTTCAGCGCTGCCTCCGGGCAGGCCTGCGCCCACTGAAATAGTGGGAAAGTCGACCTCGGGCAGGGGCGCTACTGGCAGCACTTCAAACGCAATCGCTCCCGCAAGTGCGACTGCCACTGTGAGCAGCGTGGTAGCTACTGGCCGGTGAATGAAGGGTTCGGAAATGTTCATGCCGGCTCTGCCTGTTCTGCGTTTCCTGTTTCCTGTTGGTTCGACTTCTGCCCAAAGCGCTGCGCCAGATTGTCAAAAAAGATGTAGATGACGGGCGTGGTGTAGAGCGTGAGCGCCTGGCTCAGCAGCAATCCGCCTACCATGGCGATGCCCAGCGGCCTGCGTAACTCGGAACCAAATCCAGTTCCGAGCGCCAGGGGGAGCCCACCCAGCAACGCGGCCATGGTCGTCATCATAATGGGGCGGAAGCGAAGCAGGCAGGCTTCGTAGATTGCGTCTGTCGCATTCTTTCCATGCTGTCGCTCTGCTTCCAGCGCGAAATCGACCATCATAATGCCGTTCTTCTTCACGATGCCGATCAGCAGCACGATGCCAATGATCGCGACTACGCTTAAGTCCTGGTGAAAGAGAAGCAACGCGAGGAAAGCTCCCACGCCCGCTGAAGGCAGCGTCGAGAGAATCGTAATCGGATGGATAAAGCTCTCGTACAAAACCCCCAGCACAATGTAGACCGTGACCAGAGCGGCAAGAATCAGCAACGGCTCGTTGGAAAGCGAATTCGTGAAGGATGCCGCCGTGCCTTGAAAGCCGGCCTGCAGGCTGGCGGGCATGTGCATATCTTTCTGCACTTTATCGACGGCCGTAATGGCCTCGCCCAACGCGGCGCTCGGTGAAAGATTGAACGACACGGTGATGGCCGGAAATTGGCCCTGGTGGTTGATGGACAGCGCCTCGGTCGTGTTCTCAAAGTGCGAAAACGCACTCAGCGGCACGGCTTTGCTCAGGGTTGAACTCGTCGTGCCCGCGGAGTTCGCTCCGGTACTCGACGGGGTCGAAGCGTTCGGGGAAAGCGCGTTCGCCGGAGGAGCCAGCGTATTGGCCGATGGCGTGTACAGCACGGAACTCGTTAGTGCGTTAGATCCCGCGGCCGATGCTCCCGAGGACGCGAATGACGTAGACGCTCCGGCACCGGTTGCGCCCGAAGACGCATTGGACTGGATATAGAGATGGTTCAGCTTGTTCGGGTCCAACTGGAATTGCGGCTGGCTCTCGAGAACAACATGGTACTGATTGACTTGCGTGTACATGGTGTTAATCTGCCGTTGACCGAAGGCGTCATACAGCGTGTTATCGATGGTCGTCGGCGCAATGCCGAATCGAGAGGCGGTGACCCGGTCAATCACCAGCGATACCGCTAGTCCTCCTGTTTGTTGATCGGTGGCAACATCTTCCAGTTCCGGCAGCTGCTTCAGCCGGGCTGACGAAACGGTTCGTCCAGTCATTGAGTTCATCGGCATTCGGGTCTTCGAGCGTGTACTGGTATTGCGTGCGGCTCACCCGGTCGTCCACGGAAATGTTCTGTACCGGTTGCATAAACAGCTGAATTCCCTGAACGTTGTCGAGCTTGGAAGTGAGTCGGCGGATTACGTCAGAAGCGCTCATTTTGCGCTGGTCCAGCGGCTTCAGATTGATCGAAATTCGGCCACTATTGGTCGTTGTGTTGGTTCCATCTGCGCCGATAAACGACGAAAGACTTTCGACGGCAGGGTCATCCAGGATTACCTTTGCCAATTCCTGCTGCTTCTCTGCCATGGCCTTGTAGCCAATCGTCTGCGGCGCCTGCGAAATGCCCTGGATCACGCCTGTGTCCTGCACCGGAAAAAATCCCTTGGGGATGATGATGTAAAGAAAAATCGTGAGCAGCAGTGTGCCCAGCGCGACGAACAGAGTAATCGTCTGGAATCTAAGGACAAATTTGAGCGTGCGGCCATAGAACGCGATCATCCCCTCGAAAGCGCGTTCCGAGGCGCGATAGATGCGACCCTGCTGCTCTTTTGGCTGATGACGCAGAATTCGCGCGCTCATCATGGGGGTGAGCGTAAGTGAGACCACTGCCGAGACGACGATAGTGACCGCGAGTGTCACGGCGAATTCCCGGAACAGGCGGCCCACCACGTCGCCCATGAATAACAGTGGAATCAGCACGGCAATCAGCGAAACAGTCAGCGACAGAATGGTGAAGCCAATTTGTTCCGCGCCCTTGAGCGCCGCTTCCATGGGCGCCTCACCCTCTTCGATGTAGCGCGAGATGTTCTCGATCATCACGATGGCATCGTCCACCACGAAGCCGGTGGAGATGGTCAGCGCCATCAGCGACAGGTTATCCAGACTGTAGCCAAGGATGTACATCGCCGCGAAAGTGCCGACCAGCGAGAGCGGCACAGCCACGCTCGGGATGATGGTGGCATAGAGACTTCGCAAAAAGAGGAAGATGACCAGCACGACAAGCCCGACCGTCAGCAGCAATTCGAACTCAACGTCGGAAACCGATGCTTCGATCGCGGTCGTAAGATCGGTAAGCGTGGTCACCTGAATTCCCGTTGGCAGATTCGCCTGAAGCTGCGGCAGTAATTGC
Source organism: uncultured Acidobacteriaceae bacterium (assembly GCA_963846245.1). Taxonomy (GTDB): domain Bacteria; phylum Acidobacteriota; class Terriglobia; order Terriglobales; family Acidobacteriaceae; genus Sulfotelmatobacter. The sequence goes on from CAWJVI010000005.1 coordinate 390,550, forward strand.
TTGATGCTTTTTACTACGCTAATGGTGTTGGCACCGGGCTGGCGTTGGACGTTCAGAATCACGGCGGGGGTCTGATTCATCCACGCGGCCTGATTGTTGTTCTCCACGCCATTCACTACCTGGGCCACGTCGGTCAGCATCACCGGCGCGCCGTTGCGGTAGGCCACCACTACTTTCCGATAATCGTCGCTGGTGACCAGCTGATCATTGGCGTCGATCTGGTAGTCCTGACGCGGCCCGTCAAAGTTTCCCTTGGCGGCGTTCACGCTGGCCTGGGCGAGAGCCGTGCGCAGATCCTCCAGATTGATGCCGTAAGAAGACAGCGCCACAGGGTTGGCCTGAATGCGGACCGCGGGCTTCTGACCGCCGCTGATCGTCACCAGTCCGACTCCGCTAAGCTGCGAAATCTTCGGCGCCAGGCGCGTATCCACCAGGTCCTCCACCGCAGAAAGCGGCATGGAGTTCGAGGTGATCGCCAGGGTGAGTACCGGGGCATCCGCGGGATTCGTCTTGCTGTAGATCGGCGGCGCGGGCAGGATGGATGGCAACAAACTCTGCGACGCATTGATGGCAGACTGCACTTCTTCCTCAGCTACATCAATATTCAGACTGAGGTTAAACTGCAGCACAATCACGGACGTGCCACCAGAACTGGTGGACGTCATCTGGCTCAAACCCTGCAGCTCGCCGAACTGGCGCTCCAGCGGCGCCGTTACCGTCGTCGCCATCACAGTCGGGCTCGCTCCGGGATAGAACGTGAGCACCTGAATGGTCGGATAGTCAACTTCCGGCAATGCGGAGACCGGCAGCTGCGTAAAGCCGACAATCCCGACGAGAAGAATTGCGGCCATCAGCAGCGAGGTTGCAACTGGCCGCAAGATAAACGGACGCGATGGACTCACGGGGCGCTGCTCCCGCTCGTATCGCCCGCCGCAGGTTTGGTCGCAGCTTTATTCGAAACGGTGACCGCAACGTTGTCCTGCAGCTTATCGAAGCTGCTGTTGGCTACAACATCTCCCGGATTGATGCCGTCCACCTGCGTGAGACCCCCATCTGTGACTCCCGGCTTTACGCTGCGCATATGAGCAACGTCGTTTTGAATCACGTACACGAAGGATGCTTGGCCATTCTGTTGAATAGCTGAAGCTGGAATCAAGGTCACGTTCTGCAGTGTATTCACCAGCAACCGTGTGTTCACAAACTGGTTGGGAAAAAGCACATCGTTCTTGTTCGGGAAGACGGATCGCGCTTTCACGGTTCCCGTCGTAGTGTCGATCTGGTTGTCGAGCGTGAGCAGCCTCCCGCTGGCAATCTTCGTTTGCGCAGTACGATCGAAGGCATCGACGGGAAGCTTGGCTCTCTTGCGCAGGCGGGCTGCAACCGGGCCGAGGCTGTCTTCGGGGACCGTGAAGATCACCGTGATGGGATCCAACTGTGTAATAACTGCGAGCGTGGTTCCTCCCGAGGCCTGCACGACGTTGCCTGGATCCACCAGCCGCAACCCCACGCGGCCGGCGATCGGTGCAGTGATATGGCAGTAGTCAACCTGAATCTGGTCGTATTGCACCGTGCCCTGGTCGTTTTTTACTGTGCCCTCGTCCTGCAGCACGAGCTTTTCCTGGTCATCCAGAACTTGCTTCGCAATGGCATTGCGTGCCCACGCGGTGCGGTAGCGTTCCAGGTCCATCTGTGCCTGGGCAAGTATGTTCTGGTCTCGCTCCAGCGCGCCCTGGGCCTGCACGAGATTCGCGCGGTACTGACGCGAATCGATATCAATCAGCGGCTCGCCCTTACGGACCACCTGGCCCTCCCTGTAGTGCACGGAAATGACGAGGCCATCGACCTGACTGGTGATCGAATCGGTATAGACCGGAGTGACGGTACCGATTTCATCCAGGTAAACCCCGATATTTCCTTTCGTGGCGGTCGCGGTCGTAATGTTGATTTTCGGCGGAGCGGCCTTGGGCTTTTTTGCGCTATCGTGGCGGCGCCAAAGCATCACGACTACAAGCACCAGGATGAGCAGCAAGACAATCCCCACGACGATCCACAATCCGTTATGCCGCTGAGCTGCCGATTCGTAAGCCGGGAGTTGATGGTCACGCTCGATGAAAGGCTGCTCTTTCGTGTCAGCGGTCAAAAGGAATCTCCTTGGTTACGATCGCAATTGCTCGAAATTATAGCTGCGGAGAGAGGGTTTCGATTCGCAATCGTGGCTACAGGTTGTTTTCGCGTCAGCGAGTACCGATGTGAAACTTTCTGCACACAACGCGAACCAAAAGCGAACCCTGAATATGCCAGAGCGAGTCGTTGGTCCGCGTACACTAGTGTGGAACGAGGCGAATGCGCGCACCACCGAAGTCTCTGCACGCTACCCTCATGAATCCTTACCAGTTAATCCTGACCACCCGGGGGGCCGAAAACAGAATGCCGGTGCACGAAGAACTTCTGCAGGAATTTCAGGGCTTTGTCAAAACCGCTCCTACCGCCCAGGCCGTCATGGCGCGTATCGCGCAGCGTCTGCACGAAAAGATGACCCGTTATAACTGGGTAGGTTTTTATCTCGTCGACCCGACGGATTCCGGCGTCTTGCTGGTCGGGCCTTTCGCGGGCAGCTTCACGCCCAACGCCCGCATTCCCCTCAACACCGGACTCTGCGGGGCCGCGGCCACCAGTGGGAAGACCGTTGTAGTGCATGATGTGGCAAAAGATCCACGTTATCTTGCCGGATCGCCCCTGGTGAAGTGTGAGATCGTTGTCCCCATCCTCGTAAAGAACAAGCTGATAGGTGAGTTCGATATCGAGAGCTACTTTACCGGCACGTTCACGAAGCCGGAACAGGACTTTGCCGAAGCCTGCGCCGCCCTGGTCGGATATGTATTTGCGGAAAAAGCGGGCGTCTGAGTGCGCGGCTACGCATAGTACGAGAGTCGCTGTAACCAGATTTTAATTACAAGAGAGTAGAATCTGACAATCAAAGAGCAGCCTCAGGCCCCGTCCGCCACTCAATCACCTTAAGGCATCAGCCAAGTCTCAGGAGTCATCTTATGAGCACCCTCACTTCAAATATCTCCTCCGAAATTTCTCCTCTGACTCCGTACGGCGAAACCCGATCCACCATCGCCGGAAAGCCTCTTGGCGCCGATGAGTTGCGCGATACGAACGTCTACTGGCGTGCCTGCAATTACCTATGCCTTGGCATGATTTATCTGTTCGACAATGCTTTGCTGACGGAGCCTCTGCGGCCGGAACACATCAAGAATCGGCTGTTGGGACATTGGGGCTCGAGCCCGGGATTGTCTTTCATCTACGTTCATTTGAACCGGCTTATCAAGAAATACGATCTGGACATGATCTTCCTCGCCGGCCCGGGGCATGGCGCTCCGGGAGTTCTCGGTCCTGCTTACCTCGAAGGAACCTACTCTGAGGTGTATCCGGAAAAAAGCCAGGATCCGGAGGGGCTTCGGGAATTCTTCCGGCAGTTTTCTTTTCCTGGAGGCATCGGGAGTCATTGCACTCCGGAAACGCCGGGGTCGATCCATGAAGGCGGAGAACTTGGCTACGTGCTGTCTCATGCCTGCGGCGCTGCTTTCGATAACCCTGAACTGATCGTGGCTGCGGTCGTGGGTGACGGAGAATCCGAAACCGGTCCTCTCGCGACTTCCTGGCACATCAACAAGTTTCTAAATCCTGCCCGGGACGGTGCCGTGCTTCCAATCCTCCATCTCAACGGCTACAAGATCAACAACCCGACATTGCTGGCGCGAATCACGCATGAGGAACTGGAGAACCTGCTTCGCGGCAATGGCTGGACGCCCTATTTTGTGGAAGGCTGCGAGCCCGAAAGCATGCATCAGGCGATGGCGGCGACCGTGGAGCATTGCGTTCTGGAGATCAGAGAGCTTCAGGCCGCGGCGCGCACGCAGGGCGCGGAAGTCCGTCCGCGCTGGCCCATGATCGTGTTGCGATCGCCGAAAGGTTGGACCGCGCCGCGCGAAGTCGAGGGCCACTGGCTGGAGGGCTTCTGGCGAGCTCATCAGGTGCCGTTGCCCAATGTGAAGAAAGACCCCGAGCAGCTTCGAATCCTCGAGGCCTGGATGCGCTCGCTGAAGCCCGCTGAGTTTTTCGACGGCGGCGGCAAGCTGGTAGCTCAACTCAGAGACTTGCCCCCTCAGGGAACCCGCCGCATGAGCGCGAATCCTCATGCGAACGGCGGCCGGCTCAAGAAAGCCCTCCGGCTGCCCGATTTCCGCGAGTACGGCTGCAAAGTCGACAAGCCCGGCAAAATCCAGACTGAGAACATGCCCCCGCTCGGCGCGCTTACTGCGGGATGTGATGAAGCTGAACATGAGCAACTTTCGAGTCTTCGGTCCCGACGAAACTACGTCGAACAAGCTCGATGCGATTTATGCGGTCAGCAAGAAATTCTGGATTGAGCAGTTTTTCCCCGAAGACAACGACGGCGGCGAACTCGCCACCGACGGCCGGGTGATGGAGATGCTCAGCGAACACACCATGGAGGGGATGCTCGAGGGTTATCTGCTCACCGGACGACACGGTTTCTTGTCATCCTATGAAGCGTTCGTCCATGTCATCGATTCCATGTTCAACCAACACGCCAAGTGGCTTGAGATTTGCCGCCACCTGTCCTGGCGCGAGGCCATTGCTTCCCTGAATCTGCTGATCACCTCGACGGTATGGCGGCAGGATCATAACGGCTTCACGCATCAGGATCCGGGTTTTCTCGATGTCGTGGTCAACAAGAGTGCGAACATCACTCGCATTTACTTGCCGCCCGACGTGAACTGCCTGCTGTCGGTCTGCCGATCATTGCCTGCGCAGCCAGAACTACGTGAACGTGATCGTCTGCGACAAGCAATTGCACCTGCAGTACATGGACATGGATGCCGCCATCACGCATTGCACAAAGGGCATCGGCATCTGGGATTGGGCCAGCACCGACGAATCCGGCGAACCCGACGTGGTCATGGCCTCGGCGGGCGACGTTCCCACTCAGGAGGCCCTGGCAGCCACCACGCTTTTGCGGAAGGAGTTTCCTGACATCAAAATCAGGTTCATTAATGTGGTGGATCTCTTCAAGCTTCAGCCCAACACAGAGCATCCTCACGGATTGCCCGATCGGGATTTCGATTCCTTGTTCACGGTCGACAAGCCGGTCATCTTCAATTTCCACGGATATCCCTATTTGATCCATCGCCTGGCCTATCGCCGCACCAACCACAGCAATTTCCATGTGCGCGGCTATAAAGAAAAGGGCAACATCAACACTCCACTCGAACTGGCCATCGACAACAACATCGACCGCTTCAGCCTGGCGATGGATGTGATCGACCGCGTGCCGCGTCTGCAGAAGATTGGTGGACATGCCAAGGAGCGATTCCTGAACAAGCAGATCGAGTGCCGGACCTATGCTGATGCGCACGGAATCGACCTTCCCGAGGCAGCTGGCTGGACGTGGCCGTTCTAGACTGGCCGCGCAAGACTTGGCCGAGCTTCTCTGACCGCGAGGCTATTCGGCGCAGGCGGATTAAGACGGGTGGGGTTCACCCAGTATGACTCGGACCGTGTCGCGCGCAATCAGCAATTCCTCGTCGGTGGGGATCGCATAGGCGAGAAGTGTCGAGTCCTGGGTGCAGATTTTTCCTTCGCGGCCCACGGTCTCCTGATTTCTGGAAGCGTCCAGCTGGAGACCGGCCCACTCCATGCCTTCGCAGATCTGCGCACGAATCTCAGGCGAGTTCTCTCCAATGCCGCCGGTGAAAACGACTGCGTCGGCTCCGCCCATAGCAAGCCAGGTATGAGCCAATGTATTTTCGGGCACGGTAGCAGAACATTTCGATGGCGAGCCGCGCGCGGTGATCGTCGCTGCTCTTTCGACTGCAACTCCCGCATGTCGTTGGTGAGTCCGGAGATGCCGAGCAGGCCCGACTGCGTGTTGAGCAGCGTGTCAACTTCCGAGGAAGACAAGTTCTCCTTGCGGGCGATGAAATTCACAATCGCAGGATCGAGGTCGCCACAGCGTGTCCCCATCACAAGCCCTTCCAGCGGAGTCATGCCCATGGAAGTGTCTACCGAAGATCCTCCCTTGGATTGCGGCGGCGGAACACCCATTTCCCAGATGCAAAGTGATGATGTTGGTTTGTTCCCGCGTGAGTCCGCGCAGCACGCGGTAGCGAAATGCTACATACCGGTGCGAGGTTCCATGGAATCCGTAACGGCGGACACGATAATCGCTGTAAAGATGATACGGAATCGCGTACAAGAAAGCCGACTCGGGAATCGAATGATGGAACGAGGTATCGAAGACGGCCACTTGCGGAACACTGCCGAACAGCTCGCGAGCAGCCAGGATTCCTTTGATGTTATTGGGATTGTGCAGGGGAGCAAGGTCAACACAGTCTTCGATCCCCTGCAACACCTTGTCGTCAATCAGCGCCGATTCCGTGAACTGCTCCCCGCCATGCACCACGCGGTGTCCCACGGCCTGCACATCTGACGTGGTCTTGATTTCGGGTACGCCTGACTTTTCCGATGCTATGTACCGGACGAGGTAATCCAGCGCTGCCGCACCGTCGCCCAGGGCAGCAGTGAATTTCTGGCTCGGCCCCTGCCGGCCCTGAAACTTGATAGTAGCTTCACCGCCGATCCCCTCCACTTCGCCTTGGCAGAGGCGATCGTCCTTGTGCTGCTTGATGCGCTCAAGATCAGTGGAAATCACTTGAAGTTTCAAGCTCGAACTTCCGAAGTTCACGACCAGGACATTCATGCGGGAGATTCTCTCACCGATCGGGGACATACCAAGATAAACTCTGCTTGGCAGGGTCGACAATGTAGTAGCCAAATCCGCATGTTAACCTGATCAGCTTTGGCGAGCCGAAGCGGAGCGCCACGGGTCTAAGTCGAAAAAGCAGTCAAGTAGCGAGGACAACTCAGATTGATCTTGCTGATTCTATATTTCGTCCTGGGAGTGGCTGTAGTGGGGACATTGTCTTCAGGCGTATTCCTTGGTCTCGCACTGCTGGGAGTGCTTCGATTTCACCGGGATGCGCGCAGGCAACTCAAATCCATTCCTGAAGATGCCCACCTTCCTCCGGTTTCCGTGCTCAAGCCGGTACACGGTCTGGAAGCGCAGTTGAAAGAGAACATTGAAAGCTTTTTCCGGCAGGATTATCCCGATTACGAAATTCTTTTCGCGGCGGACGAGGCCGACGATGCGGCGCTGGTAGTGGTACGGGAAGTGTGCGCGCGCTACCCGCATATCCGTAGCCGCATTCTGATAACCGGCACACCCTGGCCCAATCCAGCCGTCTACTCGTTTCATTGCATGTCCGAGGCAGCAGTACACGAGATTCTGGTCACGACCGACAGCGATGTGGAAGTTTCTCCGCGGTATCTCCGCGAAATCGTATCGCCGTTGCTCGACCCGAAGGTCGGCATGGTCACCTGCGTGTATCGCGGCAAGAATGTCGCTGGCTTTTTCTCGGGGCTCACGGCCATCGGCATGTCGGTGGAGATGACGGCGGGCGTTTTGGTCGCTAACCTGTTGGAAGGAATGAAGTTCGGCCTGGGCCCGACGACCGTGGTGCGCAAGGATGCGCTGGCGAAAATCGGCGGTTACACCGCGCTAAAAGACTATATTGCGTACGATTTTGCCATCGGAAACTTGATCGCAGAAGCAGGGTACCGCGTCGTGCTTTCGGGGCACATTATTGATCATGTGGTGAACCAGAAATCGTTCCGGCGCATGTGGCAAAATCAACTGCGCTGGGCGCAATCGACCCGTTATTCGCGCCCCAAAGGCCACTTTGGAAGTGGGCTGATTTTTGCGCTGCCTTACGGGCTGCTTGGTTTCTTTGCGGCCGCGGCGCTGGGATATTGGCGAGCCGCCGCGGTTCTGCTCGGCAGCGCCGTGGTGAATCGGCTGATCGAAGCCTGGCTTGTGGGCTGGACAGTAGTTCGGGATCCGCTGGTGTGGCGCGCGCCCTGGCGCTATCCGTTGCGCGATTTGTTGGGTTTTTTTGTCTGGTTTGCCAGCTATTTAAACCTGCGTTATGTTTGGCGCGATAGTCGCTTTGAGTTAAAAGGAACACGAATCGCGCTGCGGCAAACGTCTTCGGATGGACGCTAGAGCGTGGCAAATTCTTGCTAACCTCGCCGTCCGCTTTTGATTCCGTGTGGAGGATATATTGCGCGTTTCAGTTACGGGTGCGGCTGGTTTTATCGGCAGCAACATGGTGGACCGCCTTCTCACTGCGGGACACAGCGTCGTCGGGTTCGATAACTTTTCGACCGGACACCGGCGGTTCCTGAAGAGTGCCCTGGTCCATCCTCAGTTCACGCTCGTGCACGGCGACCTGCTCGACTTAAGAAGCGTGGCCCAGGCGATGCAGGGTGTGGAGCTGGTGGTTCATTTTGGCGCTAATGCCGACGTTCGCTTCGGCACCGAACATCCACGCAAAGATCTGGATCAGAACACGATCGCAACCTGGAATGTGCTGGAAGCCATGCGCGAACAAGGTTGCAAACGCATTGTATTTTCTTCGACGGGATCGGTCTACGGAGAGCCGGAAATCTTCCCAACGCCTGAAACCTGTCCTTTTCCCGTTCAGACTTCGCTCTATGGAGCATCCAAACTGGCCGCGGAAGGCCTGATTCAGGCCTACTGCGAAGGCTTCGGACTGCAGGGCTACATTTTCCGCTTCGTATCGATTTTGGGAGAGCGCTATTCGCACGGGCACGTGTTCGATTTCTACCGGCAGCTTTCCGAGCATCCTGAACATCTCCATGTGCTGGGCAACGGGCATCAGCGAAAATCTTACTTGTACGTGCAGGATTGCATTGACGCCATTCTTCTTGCGATTGATCGGGCCGAAAGCAAGGTAAACATTTTCAATCTGGGCACAGACGAGTATTGCGAAGTGAACGACTCAATCGGCTGGATTTGCGAACATCTGGGGTTGCATCCGAAGCTTACATACTCCGGAGGCGAACGAGGCTGGGTGGGGGACAGCCCGTTTATCCTGCTGGATTGCTCGCGAATTCGCGCGCTGGGTTGGCGGCCGCGCTTGACCATCAAGCAAGCGGTTCTGGCCACGATCAAGTTCGTGAGCGCGGACGCTGCCGCAGTGAAGGCGGAGCGATAGCGCTATACTGGCCCGGCGTCCGGGGAATCTCTGCATTGATCATTACACGAAGCCCGTTGCGAATTTCGTTGGGTGGCGGGGGCACTGATCTTCCGTCGTATTACCGAAAGCACAGCGGGTTTGTGCTGTCGGCCGCCATCAACCGCTACGTTTACATCACCATCAACGAGGCGTTCCGTCCCCGCATCATCCTGAAGTATTCCAAGCTGGAAGATGTGGAACGATGGGAAGACATTCAGCATCCCATCATCCGCGAAGCGCTGCGCTTGACTGGAATCACGGGACCATACCTTGAGATCGTCAGCCTCTCCGACATTCCCGCGGGCACGGGGCTCGGTTCGTCAGGCAGTTTCACCACGGCATTGCTGCGCGCGCTGCACACCCTGAACCGTAATTTCGTCCCTCCCCAGGAATTGGCCGAACAGGCTTGTCACATCGAAATTGATTTACTGAAAGAACCGATTGGCAAGCAGGATCAATACATCGCAGCGTTTGGGGGGATCACCTGCTTCGAATTTCTGCCGAATGACCGAGTCATTGCGGAACCTCTGAAAATTGCCTCCGAAACTTTGGCCAATCTCGAAGACAATCTGCTTCTGTTTTTTACCGGGTCGTCGCGCTCCGCCGCGGAAGTTCTGCGCGATCAGGACACGCGAACTCGCGACAATGCCAGCGAAATGCTGGAGAATCTGCATCACACCAAACATCTTGGCCACGAAAGCCGGGACGCGCTGCTGGCAGGCGATCTGCGCAAATTTGCCGAACTCATGCACGTGCACTGGGAACACAAGAAGAAACGCTCCCCTGGAATCAGCAGCAGCCTGATCGACGAAATGTACGAACTGGCGCGGGCAAACGGGGCGCTCGGCGGCAAATTGATTGGCGCCGGCGGCGGAGGCTTTCTGATGCTGTACACAGAAGACAAGACTCGCCTTCGGTCTGCCATGAGAAATGCCGGGCTGCGCGAGGTGCGATTGCAGTTTGATTTCAGCGGCACGTCCGTTCTGGCGCATTCTTAGAACATCCATGCTACCTGTGGCCATACTTGCGGGCGGCCTGGCAACTCGCCTGGGACCGTTGACCGAAACTCTCCCTAAATCGCTGATCGCCATCAATGGCGAGCCGTTTGTAGCGCACCAGTTGCGCCTGCTGCGAAGAAGCGGCGTCCAACATGTGATACTGTGCGTCGGCCATCTGGGCAATATGATTGAAGACACGATCGGAGACGGCAGCGCTTTCGGCATGAAGGTCGAATATTCTTACGACGGCGCAGCGTTGCTCGGCACAGCGGGAGCCCTCAAAAATGCTTTGCCTAAGCTGAGAGAAAAGTTTTTTGTGATGTATGGCGATTCTTATTTAACCTGCGATTACGCCGCCATTGAGCAGGAGTTTTCGCGGCAGAATAAGTTAGGGTTGATGACGGTATTCCGGAACGACGGACAGTGGGACGCCAGCAACGTGGAGTTTGAGGAAGGTAGCATTCTGGCGTACAGCAAGAAAAACCGCAGCGCGCGCATGCGCTACATCGACTACGGGTTAGGTGTGTTTCCATGCGAAAGCTTTTGCCAGAACGCACGCCACGGATCTCGCAGACGTTTATGCAGAGCTGCTCCAGAGCTGGCGAACTGGCTGCCGTCGAAGTGCGCGAGCGTTTCTACGAGATAGGTTCGCCCGCGGGATTGAAAGAGATGACAAGCTTATTGAGCCAGCGGGGTGATGCACGGAAATGACCGGCCTCGGCTTTGATCAGGATAAGTTTGCTCAAGGCTTTTCTGGCCGAGGCCACCGAGATCATTGCCAGGCTGGATGTGGCGAGTATTGAAAAAGCCGCTGGCCTTCTCGCCAGCACTCGCGCCGGCGGCGGACGCCTGTTTATTCTCGGCGTGGGCGGGAGCGCTGCCAATGCTTCGCACGCCGTCAACGACTTCCGAAAGCTCGCCGGCATCGAAGCGTACGCCCCAACCGACAATGTATCGGAGCTTACGGCGCGCGCCAACGACGAGGGCTGGGCGTCGATCTTCGATGGCTGGTTGCGAACCAGTCGATTGCGGCCGGATGACCTGTTGCTCATCCTCTCGGTCGGTGGCGGAAATATTGAACAGAACGTCAGCCCAAACCTTGTCGCCGCTTTGAAGTACGCGAAATCGGTCGGCGCAAAAATCATCGGCATCGTCGGCCGCGACGGCGGTTACACTGCCACGGTTGCCGATGCTTGCATCGTGATTCCCACGGTGAATCCTGCGCACATCACCCCGCACACGGAAGCTTTCCAGGCAGTGATTTGGCATCTGCTGGTTTCGCATCCGGCAGTAAAAACGCGGCCCACGAAATGGGAATCAATGGCGGCGGGTAGCAAGGGCCGCGCCGTGTTCCTCGATCGTGACGGCGTGATCAACCGGAACTTCGTGCGTGACGGCAAACCGTTCCCTCCGTCGACATTGCAAGAGTTGGAGATTCTTCCCGGCGTTCCTGAGGCTCTGCGAGGAACTGAAACAGCACGGCTACAAGTTACTCGTTGTGACGAACCAGCCGGATGTGGCGCGCGGCAAGCAGTCCCGGCACACGATTGACGCCATGCATCAGGCTTTGTCAGCGCGTCTTCCCCTCGACGATGTCTTCGTCTGCTTTCATACCGACGAAGACAAATGCGACTGCCGCAAGCCGATGCCGGGAATGCTGCTTGAAGCGGCCCGAAAGCACAATATCGATCTGGCAGCTAGTTTTATGGTCGGCGACCGGTGGCGCGACATTGAGGCGGGTTACAATGCAGGATGTAAGACCATTCTTATCGATTACGGGTATTCGGAGAAATCTCCAGCCCATGTTCCAGACTTGCGCGTTGGATCACTGCGCGAAGCGGCTGACTGGATCATTCGTTCCGCGCCAAAAGGAGCGCATCCATAATGAAGTCCTCGTCGGGAATGAAGTCGGTGTCCGACCTGCGCGTGCAGATTTTCGCGGACGGGGCTGACAAAGCCAGCATCCTGGAGCTGTCCCGGCATCCGCATATCAAAGGTTTCACCACGAATCCCACGCTCATGCGAGCCACGGGAGTCACAGACTACGCGGGATTCGCGCACGAACTGTTGGCAAATATTCCCGACCGTCCCATTTCCTTCGAAGTATTTGCCGATGAAGAACCCGAAATGGAAGAGCAGGCGCGGCACATCGCCGCCTGGGGCAAGAATGTGTTCGTCAAGGTTCCGGTCATGCGCACCAACGGAGCGCCAACCTACGATCTTATCCGGTGCCTTTCTGGCGACGGAATTCAGTTGAACGTGACTGCGTTGCTCACGCTCGAGCAGGTGCGAAGCGTGTGTGACGTATTGTCGGACGGCGCGCCCGCTTACGTTTCCGTGTTTGCCGGCCGCATCGCCGACACCGGCCGCGATCCAGTGCCGCTCATGCGCGAAGCCGTCGCCATGGTAAACGATGCGAACGCGCAGCTGATGTGGGCGAGTCCGCGGGAATTGCTCAATGTTTTTCAGGCGGATGAAATCGGATGTCATGTAATTACGGCAACCACGGACATCCTGAAGAAACTTCCGCTGGTGGGGAAAGACTTGCACGAGTTCTCGCAGGAGACGGTGCAAATGTTCCGACGGGATGCAGTCAAGTCCGGCTACTCTCTGCCGACTGCGAGGCAGGAAGTTGCCGTAGTCTCGCGGCGGTAAGCGCCGGCCCCGCGCGCGTAAGTTTTTCGCGCCCACGTTTCTGGCGTTCCAATCTTCCTGTCGCTCCCGTTTCCGCAACTCAGCTATGGATGGTTCGCGTAGATCACCTTGCCCGAAACTTCGCTGGCAATGTGCAGCGGTCCCGGCAGCAGCGCTTCCACTTTGGCACGTTCGTGCTGCGGCACAAATAGAAACACACGGTCGGAGGAATTCCACTCGCGCAATAAATCCTGATCATTCAGAAAAATGTGCGGCGCATCCGGATAAGTCGATCCCCACCACATGGAAGTGGTATTCCCGTTGACTAGTTCAATCGGCCGGCGCAGGTAGAACAAAAGCGACGAACCAAACGACTGATCGCCGTAAATCATCACGCGGTCTGTGGGGCGCAAGTCCGGAGCGATTTGCCGGGCCATGCTCCGCGAACCCAGGAACGGATCGAAGCGCACGAGAGCGATGTGTGCGGCGATCAGGAAAACCGCCATGGTTGCGGCGGTGGTCCAGGTAGCAGCGAAATGCGCGCCCCGGCGTCGCAGCCAGAAAGCAAATACTGGCCCTATCAGCAGGACAATAGCGGCCAGGATTGCGGGCAGGCGCAGCGCGGCGAACGACGCCCCCGTGAGATCGAGCATATGCCCCATCGAGAGAGTTTCAGCCTGCAAGTCGGGCTTGGCGAGCACGGTGCCGATGTCTGGCACGAACGCCAGATGGCGCGAGTTCCAAAGGCCCGCCGACAGCACTCCGGAGATTGCGATGCCGATTACAGCAAACACTGCGGAAGTCCACAGCAGCCACCGCCGCGACTCCGACTTCTTCCTCGTTCGCGAGTTGTCCCGCGATCAGCAACAGGATCGGCAGGTAGGCCGGAAATGTGTAGTACTCCTGGTTCGTGGAGAACGAAAAGAAGACGAGCGTGACTCCGGCCCAGGTCAGGCAGAGCAATTCGGTTCGGGAGCGAAAATTCAGGGACCGCTCGCGGAGCAATGTCTCCAGTGCGTTTGCGGCGGGCCATCCAATCGGTTATCGGCTGCCGCAAGCGCCACCGGCAGATACAAACTCCACGGGAACAGCCATACCAGGTGGAGCGTCCAGTAGAGCGAGCTGGTCTGCTTGTTGTAGTCCTTTGGGATGCGCTTGCCCAGAAAGCGCATGAAGTGTTCATTCACGAAATAAAACCAGAAGAAATGCGGATTGCGGATGCCGGCGAGCAAATGCCAGGGCGCGGCTATCGCCAGGAAAAGCAACGTGCCCGTGAACAGACGGAACTCGCGCCAGCGCCGCCACTCGCCGCTGATCCCTACGTAGAGCAACAGCGCCAATCCCACGACGACGATAGCGAGCAAGCCCTTGGTAAGCACGGCCAGCGCCACGCAAGCGTAGACGCCATACCAGCGCCAGGCATCGCCGTCTTCGAGAGCCGTGGCAAAGAAGTAAAACGCTAAAGCGATAAACAGACTAAGGATCGACTCCGGAATCAGGATGCGAGTGAATAGATAACAGCCTGCAGCAGTAGCAACAAATAACCCGGCGTAGACAGATGCGCGGTCGCCGAACGCTCGACGTGCCCAGCGCATCGCCAACAGCACCAGCAGCAACATGGATAGCGCAACCGGCAGGTGGGCAGCAAACTCGTTGGTTCCGAAAAAGACATAGGAGACGGAGACCACCCAATACATCAGCGGAGCTTTTTCAAGGTAGCGGTTGCCATTCACTTTCAGGGTGACGTAATCATGCGTCACCGACATCTCGCGGGCGGCCTCGGCGTGCGTCGAGTCCGCGTCGTCCTGCAATCCTGGCGAGAAAAGGGAACCGACGTAGATCAGCGCGAACAAGACCAGCGCGCCTGCAATATGAATGCGAGCCTTCCTGCATACGGTCGTGGCTGTCGATGGCCGTGAAGTGGTGGTGGACTTTTTCGAGGTCAATGGGACGGGGCGCCCTTGTATCGATGCGCTGTCTCAAGCATGACACACCGCGCAGCTAGAGTCACTCTGCTACGGCAAAACGGGCTGAACGAGTCTGATTCACTGCGCCGGACGACGAATCGTCACGGCCTGCGGCCGGCGGTCACTTTTCAAGGACAACGTTCAACATGCGGCTCAGTTGCAGCTTCTCTCCAGCCATGCTGGGTGCCCCCGTGGTGTCATCGGTGAGTGCCGAAAGTTGATGGGCCAGCACCCGAACTGCAACGTCACTGCGGATATAGATTGCGTCCGATGGAATCGTGATCTCCCAGGTACCATGCTTGCGGAGTACTGGCCAACGCTGCCGTTCACGATGCTTGGTTGAGTTCGTCTTCTGCGTGGAAAGCTTCAAGGCGCCGTCGATGCGAACCTCGGCCCAACCGTGATCGCGCTGCAAGTGCACTCGTTCCACGGAAAGCTGGTCAAAAACCATCAGAGGCTTGGAGGGGTTGAGCATGTCCAGCCCGTTGAGCCTATCTCCGCTTTCGCCGAGGATTTGTTCCAGAGCGTCCGTTATTTCGCCAGGCACCGGGCGCTGCGAATGAACTGCCGCAACAGAGACATCATCCCATGCCGGGTCCGGATGGATGTGTGGTTCGTCGCTGGCGTCGAACGTCAGACTATTGCTGCTCAGAGGATATGTATCTGTGCTCGCGACCGTTTTCAGATTATCCTCGCGGCTCGAAGAGGCGACGCGATTCGCGGCTGGGGCCTTTGTGACGTAGCGTAAGAAACGAGGGTGTCCTCGCTTTTTCCAGTAAGGAGAATCATAGGGTTCGACGCCGAGCCCGGAACGCAATGCGCTGAAGAACGAGCGTTGCGCAGGGTTGACGGCGATTCCCACATGTCCCGGCCAGACCACCAAATCCCCCGGTTGTGGCCGCGCGACGCGTTCGAACCTGGCTTTTCCCGCGTAGAGGGACGAGGAATTCGCATAGGAATACGGGAACCCCGCGCGCTCGTAAATCGCATGCACGAGATGTGAACAATCGGACTTCGGTATCGGAATTTGCGCGGGACTCCAGCGCTGCGCTCAGCACAGCCAAGCCTTCGTCTGAAGTTAGCAACCGTAGTGCACGCGATTTCGTGTGCTTCGCCAGCTTGGGCGCGGGTGATGAGGTAGCGCTCGTGGCCTCGTGATTCTGCGCGGTCGCAGCCGCCGCCAGAATTGCGACGAGCATCGACAGCGCTGAAAAACAGATGATGCCTTTTTGTCGTACCCTCATCGTCCCCCTATTCTGACGTGCGCCGGACATGTGACGCAGGTTACCTAGGTGTAACCATCAGTTTCGACGAAGGGCGCGGGCTCGGCCTGCCCGCGACTACAGGAACTACAACAGCCTGATTTAGGTGCTTTGGGCACGCTAAAAGGTTGCACAGTCCGTTCGCCGATATATTTCTCGTCGATCAGCTATCGAGAGTCATTTCTCCAACACGAAGATCCTCTCCATCGGCAACCATTTCTCGCCAGGACCCGCATCTGGCAATGCTTTCTGGAATTTCCACATCAAGTCTTCCCACTCCTGAACCTTCGGGTTCTTCCGGTCAGCCTCAGCTTTTTTCTCAAACGAAAAACTGTCGTCGACTTCCAGAATCATGAACATGCGCGTTCCCCGAAGATAGATTTCCAGATCACGAATGCCGGCATCTTTTATGCTCTTGGTGATCTCAGGCCAAATCTTCTCGTGGTGGCGTTTGTACTCCGCAATCAACACCGGATCATCCTTCAAGTCCAAGGTCAGGCAATAGCGTCTGCTCATGCCAACGCTCCTTCACTGTCCGGCGAAATGTGTCTCAACGCCGCCGCCGAAGGCTTATATCCCGACAGACCAAAATAGAGAATGAACACGTAACACAACAGTGGCACAACGAATGCCCGCTGAATGCTCGACGCATCCGAAATGCGCCCCATGATTGCCGGGAAAAATGCCCCGCCGATAATAGCCATTACCAGAAGGGATGAGCCACGTTTGGTCTGCGAGCCGAGACCCTTGATGCTTAGCGCAAAAATCGTGGGGAACATGATCGAATGGAAGAATCCGATCAGCACGACGGCTGCAACCGGAATCAGGCCGGAACCCAGCAACGCAACGGCTGCACAAACCAGCGATGCGGCCGCAAAAAGAGACAACAGCCGCGGTGCAGCAATCTTCTTCATGGTGGCCGAACCGGCGAAGCGGCCGATCATGAAGCCGATCTGGTGAAGCAATAAATACAGCGCGGCTTTTTTTGCTGGGGTTCCGGGAACCGCAAACTGCGCGTAGCGAATGACGAAACTGGCCACTCCCACCTGCGCTCCTACATAGAAAAACTGAGCAATAACACCCTTCACCAGGTGGGGATGCGACAGCACGCTCGCAGGGTTTTTTTCCGGCGTTGCAACGTCTGTTTCGGCGGCTGCGTCCTGCACGTCGGGCAAGTGAGCGAGTTGGATGAGTACTGCTACCACCACAAAGATTCCTGCAATCATCAGGTACGGGCCCTTCACCGTGCTGGCCTCCGCTGCTTGATAGGCTGCCAGTTGCCCCGCGCTCATCGCGGCAATCTGCGCCGGAGCAACCACGTCGGTGAGAATAAAAGCCCGCCCGATGATCGGTGAAAGCACCGCGCCTACAGCGTTGAACGACTGCGCAAAATTTAATCGTCGCTCCGCGCTGGCCGCAGGCCCAAGAATCGTCACGTAAGGATTCGCGGCGACTTCCAGGAAGCTCTGGCCACACGCCATCACAAACAGCGCTAGAAGAAAGAAGCCGTAGACACGCGAAGAAGACGCTGGAACAAAGAGCACCGCACCCACGGCGCATAGAAACAGGCCCGCAAGAATTCCCTTCTTGTATCCGATTTTTTCCATCAGTCGGCCAGCGGGAAATGCGGCCAGAAAATATCCGCCGAAAAAGGCAACCTGAATGAACGACGATTGAAAATCCGTCAACCCAAAAGCTTTCTTCAGATGTGGAATCAGGATGTCGTTGAGGTTGACCCCAAACGCCCACAGGAAAAAGAGGCTGGTGATCAGAATGAAAGGCACACGAAAACGGCGTTCTGTCACCGGAACGGATTGCTCATTTTCCACTACGGCTCCTTCAGAAATCGTTATTCCTCATCTTTCGTCAGGTGAGGGCGTCTCCGCTAGGTGAGCGCGCGATCCAGGTGCGTGTAACCGCCGTCCACAAATACGTGCTGCCCTGTGATGTGACTGGCCCTTTCCGAAAGCAGGAATAGAACCATGTCGGCGATTTCCTCCGGTTTGGTCATGCGTTTTCCCAGCGGAATTTTCGAAATAATTCCGGCGAGTTTTTCCTCGGGATTCGGAAATCCGGACAACCATTGCCGATAGAGGGAGGTCATCACTTCCGCAGGGATGACGGCATTTACGCGAATGCCCAGTGGAAGCAGTTCCGCAGCCCATTCTCGCGTGAGGCCTAGAATAGCGGCTTTCGACGCCACGTAGCCGGAGGTTTCTCCCTGGCCAGTCACCGCGGTCTTCGAGCTGATGTTGACGATCGACCCATGCGATTGTTTGAGCGCGGGCAAAGCGTAGTGAGCCATCGCGTAGTAGTGCACTAAATTTAGTTCGAGCGACGCAACAAAACGCTCGGGCGTGCCGCGCTCGAGTCCGACATTGTCGTTCACGCCCACGTTATTGACGAGAGCATCAAGGCGCCCGAATTTTTGCAGCACCTGCGCGACGGCTTTGCTGCAGGCTTGGGGCGCGGTGATTTCGCCTGCAATGAATTCACACTCCGCGCCGGTATCTCGCAACGCGGACTCCAATTGCTGTCCTGCTTCGATGTCGCGATCCAGAAAAATGGGGATCGCGCCCTCAATGGCACAGGCGCGGACAATCGCCGCGCCGATTCCCTTCGCGCCTCCGGTCACGAGAATGATTTTCCCTTTTAGTCGCAGGTCCATACGTTAGCCACGTAAATTTAAGAAGCCGCCATCCAGCGGATAGTCAACGCCCGTAATGAATGATGCTTCGTCAGAACAAAGAAATAGTGCGAGTGAAGCGACTTCGTCGGGCTCTCCCATTCTTCCTAGCGGCTGTGACTTGGCCAGTTTGTCGTACATTTCTTTCTCGCGTCCGGGATAATTCTGATGCAGATAGTCGTCGACAAACGGCGTGTGAACCCGCGCCGGGGAAATGCAGTTGCAGCGTATGTTGTGGTGGACGTAATCTTTCGCCACCGAATATGTCATCGCGATGACGGCGCCCTTGGTCATCGAATATGCAAAACGGTCGGCGATCGCCGTCGAACCCGCAATCGACGCCATGTTGAGAATCACGCCTCCGCCGCTCGCTTTCATGTGCCCGATGCAGGCGTAGATACCGTTGTAGACGCCCTTCACGTTGACGCGAAAGAGTCGCTCGAAATCTGCTTCCGTCGTGCTCTCGACCGTTCCTATGTGCGAAATTCCTGCGTTGTTTACGAGGATGTCGACACGTTCCGAGGAAAACATTGTGTGAAATGTCTCCGCGACCTGCGCCTGGTTCGTAACATCGCAGGCGTGAGCCGTAGCCTCGCCGCCTGCAGCTGTGATCTGCGCCGCGACGGCCTCGGCCTGCTTTAGGTTGATATCGAGGATTCGAACCGCGGCTCCGTTCGCTGCGAAGCGCAAAGCAATCGCCTGTCCGATGCCGCTGCCAGCACCGGTAACGATGGCTACCTTTCCGTCCAGCCGGAAATTGCCGGCGCCGCGCTATTGCTCCCTGCGAAGCTCACAGCGAAACTCCTCGCTTCCAAGGAATAAAATCTTCCTGGCCTTTTTCTTCTGCTTTCGTGCGAATCTTGCCGCTCGCCACTTGAATCACGAATTCGAGGATGTCTTCTCCCATCTGCTCGATGGTCTTTTTCGCCCGAGACAATTCCGCCGGTATCGACGTCGATGATGTCTGGCATGCGCTGCGCCAGCGCTGAATTGGTGGAGAGTTTCACCACCGGCGTGATGGGATTGCCCGTCGGCGTACCCAACCCGTGGTAAACAGAACTACGCTGGCGCTCGCACCCACTTGCGCGGTCACGCACTCCACGTCGTTTCCCGGAGTGCACTGCAAGTGCAAACCCGCCTCTGTCGCATACTCGGGATAGTCGATTACCGCGGTTACCGGAGAGGTTCCACCTTTTTTCGCCGCCCCGGCCGACTTCATCGCGTCGGTCAAAAGTCCATCGCGCATGTTCCCCGGGCTCGGATTCATTTCAAAACCGGACCCAACCGCCTTGGCTCGCGCATTGTAGCTCGTCATCAATTGCATGAACCGGTCCGCAACTTCTTTGCGCGTGCTGCGGTTGATGAGTTCTTGTTCCACGCCGCACAGCTCCGGAAATTCCGAAAGGATGCTCCTCCCACCGAGCGCCGCCAGAAGATCGGAAGTGTGGCCGATCGCCGGATTGGCAGAGAGTCCGGAAAAACCGTCAGAGCCTCCGCACTTCAATCCCACGCAAAGCTGAGAACAGGGGCGCTAACCCGCCGGCATTCGTTCGCTTTCATCAGCCCGAGAAACGTTTCGCGAATCGCCTGCGTCAGCATTGCGGATTCGGTTCCACTTTGCTGCTGTTCCACTATGACCAGCGGCTTATCGAAATTCGGATTCCGCTTGCGCAACTCGGCGCGCAGAATTGGAATCTGCGCATGTTGGCAGCCCAGGCTGAGCACCGTCGCTCCAGCCACGTTGGGATGATGAATATAGCCGGCAATCAGTCCGCAGAGATTGCTCGAATCCTCTCGCGTTCCGCCGCAGCCGCCTTCGTGAAGCAGAAAACGAATGCCGTCCACATTTTCGAAAACCCGCGAACGCTCCGGACTTGCGATGTTTTCTGCTACCGCGTGAGTCTTGATTTCTTCCCCTCGGCCATCTCGATAGAGCCGCGCCAGCTCCGCGACTTGACTCCGGTATCCTCGCGGCGCTGCAAAACCCAGCTCTTCCTCGAATGCTTGCTTCAGCACGCCGATATTCCGGTTCTCGCAGAACACCAGCGGCACCACGATCCAATAATTTCGCGTGCCGACTTGTCCGTCGCTTCGCCGGTAGCCGAGAAACGTTCGCTCCCTCCATCGTGAGACCTCCGGTGGAGTCCAGCGGAAGTCCTCTGTCTTCTCGTGGAATGCCGCGGCCTCGTGGTGGATATTGCCGACCGTAAGAAGCCCGCCCCGAAGGATGGGCTTAACCGCTTTCCCCACAATCACTCCGTACATCCGCACGCTTGCGCCAATGGCTAAGGTCTTCGGTAGCAAACTTATGCTTTGCAGCAACATCGGATTCGAGCGTGTAGGTTTGAGAGTCAAACGGGATCTGCTCGCCTTTTCGCAGGTCGGCCAGCGCGATCAGCACGTTGTCTCTGGCATCGAGTTTGAGCACCCTGTTCGGCATGGAATAATTTGAAGCTGCGGGATTCATCCCGGCATTTCTTCTATCTGTTCCTTCTGTCTACGATTTCAACCGCCAGAAATTTGCGGCGTTTCCACCAAGAACTGCCTCGCGTTCTTCCGCTGCGTAGCTGCTCATATAATCCGTCACCAGGTTCATAACCTGCCCATACGAGGCCGCTACGGTGCACACCGGCCAGTCCGACCCGATCATCAGCCGCTTGGCACCGAAACTTTCGAACGCGACATCCAGGTAAGGCCGGAGGTCTTCCGGTTTCCACCCCTGCCAGTCCGCTTCCGTGACCAGGCCCGAAACTTTGGCATGGACGTTCGGAAACGACGCCAGCTCTCGAATTCCGCGCGCCCACAGACCAATGGCTCGGCTCTTGATCGGCGGTTTTGCCAGATGATCCAGAACGAAACGCTGCCGCGGAAATCGCTTCACGAACTCTGCTGCCAGCGGAAGATGCTTAGTGTAAATCAACAGGTCGTACGCCAGATCGAATTCTTCCAACACGGAAATGCCGCGCAGGAAATCCGCGTCAAGCAGGAAATCATCCGGCTCCGACTGCACAATGTGGCGAATCCCCACCAGCTTGGATTTTCCTGCAAATGACTGCAGATCTCGATACAGTCGAGGAGAACGCAAGTCGACCCAACCGACGACTCCCAGAATGAACGGGTTGTTTTCCGCCAACTCCAGAAGCCATCGCGTTTCCTCGAGCGTCTGCCGTACCTGAACCACAACGCTTCCCGCAAATCCGGCGTCTTCTAGTTCCGGCCTTAGATCGGCGGGAAGAAAGTCGCGACGAATGGATGCCATCGTCTCGTCGATCCAGTCGTACTCGCGCTGGTTGTAAATCCAAAAATGCTGATGGGCATCGATGCGCATTTCACGGCGTAACTATAATCTGCTTACCGGAATACTGGACGACCTTGCCCGCTTCCGCCGATTCGATTCCAACTCCGTGCTGCTCGCTCACCAGGACCACGTGGAACGCGCGGTCTGCCAGCATGCCGGGAAACTGTCCCTTGCGATCGCCTATGGTCAGATTGCGATGTGCGTCATCCCAGTGCAGCGGAATGGTCGCAAACATGCCCTTCTCATAATTGTAGGTGTCGTTTTCGTCTTCGTAGAGAGTGAAATCTCCGTCCGCACCGCGGTAGATGCGAAGCTCGATCGGGTCCTCAGATTTTTCTGTGGACCACTCTTCGTCCGGCCCCAAAGGAAGAATCGATCCCGCACGCACATACAGGGGTAAGCGCTCGAGGGTAGTCGCCGCGTCCATCACCCGGCCGCCATCGACAGATGATCCCGTCCAGAAGTCGTACCATTTCGCCTGCGGCAAATAAAGTTGCCGCGTCGTAGCCGCGGGCTCGGTGACCGGATTCACCAGGAACGCCGGCCCATACATGAATTGATCGCCGATGTTTTCGGCTCGCGGATCGCCGCGGAAATCCATCACCAGCGGCCGCATCGGAGTATAAGCTTCGCTGGTGGTTTTCCAGGCCAGCGAATAAATGTAGGGCAGCATGCGATAACGCAGGCGGTCGAAGTCCACCAGAATTTTCTGCGCGTCAGGCCCATAGGACCACAATTCATTCTCGTCGGGTTGGCGCGTGCCGTGAACCCGCAGGATCGGGTTGAAGGTGCCGTACTGAAACCAGCGGATGAATAATTCACGGAATGCCGGATCCGTCGGACTGCCAAAAACAAATCCGCCAATGTCGGTGGTCCAGTAAGGAGCTCCGGACAAAGAATAATTCAGCCCCGCCGGAATCTGCCGACGAAAGCTGAACCAGTCCGAGTTAATATCGCCCGACCACGCCGTGACCGCGTTTCTTTGCGAACCCGCGAATGCGGAACGCGACAGAATAAAAACACGCTTCTTGTCGGATGCGCTTCGCTGGCCCTGATACACGCCCTCCGTATCCAGCAGCGGATAAACATTCAGGTAGCGGTTTCCGCTGCCCACGGCGAGTTTGTGATTCAGCAGGATGTTGTCTTCTTGCCCTTCCGTTTCCGGCTCGGTGGTGTCCATCCACCAGGCATCGACGCCAATGCTGAACAATCCTTTGTTCACTTCGTCCCAGTAGAATTTGCGAGCTTCGGGACTGGTGGCGTCATAAACCGCCATGCCATCGGTGTGGTACGGCGGCTTCGGATACTTGAACTTGTCCACGAACCAGCCCTTTTTCTCCATGTAGTCGTAATTGGCCGAGCCCGGCTCGAAGAACGGCCAGATGGAAATCATCAAATGGAAATTCTCGGCGTGCAGTTGATCGACCATGGCCTTCGGATCGGGATAATTCTTATTGAAAACAAACTCGCCCTTGCGATTCCACCAAAACCAGTCCTGCACAATGTTGTCCACCGGGATGTGGAGGTCGCGATACTTTTTCGCGACACCCAGAATTTCCTCCTGCGACTTGTACCGGTTCTTGCACTGCCAGAATCCGTAAGCCCACTTGCCGAACATGGGCGCCTGCCCGGTGAGTTCGCGATAGCCGGCGATGATCTTGTCGAAGTCGGGGCCGTAAATAAAGTAGTAGTCGATCACGTCCGCAACTTCGGAGCTGATGTAGAGATAGTTGGCAAAGCGATTGTTGAAGCGGCTGCGTGAATCGTTGTTCCAGAAGATGCCATAGCCCTTGCTCGACAGCATAAGCGGCACCGAAATATTGCTGTTTTCCTGTGCGATGTCGATGGACTCGCCGCGGTAATTCCACACGCCAGCCTGGTGCTGACCCAGTCCATACAGCGCTTCGTGCGAACCGTAAATGCTCACGAACGATTCCGAGTGGTACGTGTCTTCTCCGTTGACTCGCACCGGGGTCAGCTTGCGCGATTGTTCCTGCATCAGCGAACCACCGTTTACCTCGCCGTAGCTGATCGCTCCATCTTTTCGTGTGACGACAATTTTGAGCAGCGCCGTCGTCAGCGTCACGGCGCTGTCGCTCGACTGCATGGTCCACTTCGTGGCAGGCCAACTCTCTTTGAGCACAACCAAGTCCGGCCGCTTAGGAAATGTCGAAGTCGCCGAATACAGAACCCGGATCACGGAATCCGAGCACACCTGCACCTTCAGAACGCCCGACGCCTGGGTGAAGAGAACGCCGTCCCCCAGCTGCTGGACGCCTGTTACCGGGTTCATCGCCGCCCATTGCGCATGTGCCGCGCCGCAGCCCAACAGGATGAAGAGAAACAAGAGAGCCGTTAAGAAAAGAGGGAGCGGCTGTTTTTTCATCATAGTCATCATCACGGGAAAAAATCTTCGACTGCTACTTCGTCACCACCTGAAGCGGATGCTGGTTCGTAGTCGCTCCCGAAACGGACCGCGAAACGGACAAAGATACCACGCACGCGCTGAGGAGCGAAGCCGCCCGAAAGGCAGGTAGTCGCTCGATTTGAGGCTGCGCACTCGCGGATTCCCCAACCGATGTCATCCCGCAGGAGCGCGCCCAGCGCTCCGGAGGGACCTTACGAAGCCCAGACATCCGTTGTGCGGACGCGAGGGGCGCCGGCACTGCAGGAACCAGTGGCATTCCCATCCACGCCATCAACGGCGTCGACCGACGTAAATTTCCCTTCGACTTCGCTCGGGGCAGGCTCTCGCCCGGGTGTCGCCGCGCTCGGAATGACATCGGGCTGAAATAATTGTGAAATTGAGGCACCGCCGAGAGGCACCCGATCAGAGGTCAATGCATTGGAACGGGCGCCGGCGCCGTCCCCTCGCGGTCGCGACCGCAGCTGGGCCACTGAGATAACGGCTGGCAAAGGTCAAGAACGTCGGCCAGTTCGGGCCGGCGGTGTGCCCGCCGCTGTGTTGCCGGAAGGCGATGTCGCCGTCGATCAGCGCGGTCTCCATGGGCGGAAATTCAGTGGTTCCCAAATCTTTCTTGCCGAGCAGCTTGTACACCGGCCCGGCGCCCACCGCGCCCAGGAACATGCCCTTCCCGTCGATCCATCCGCCTTCCACTTGCAGCGAGCCGCTGCTGATGAACACCGGCCGCGGTGCGCACAGCGCGATTAATTCATGCGCGTCCACCGGTAAATCGTTGGGCGTGAGCGGCCCCGCATATTTCAGGAAGTTGCCGGCCATCCAATGATATTCCGACGTCGAAGCGACGTTTTCCACCTGCTCGCCAAACTTGCGGCGCAAAATCTTGGCGCCACCTTCTCCCGAGGACGCGACAAAAGCGATCGCCAGCCGCGGCTCGTAGGCCATGGCGACCAGCGCCGCTTTTCCGTAGCGCGACAATCCTTCAATGCCCACCTGCTTCGCGTCAACGGATTTGTCCGTCTCGAAATAATCCAGCGCGCGGCTTGCGCCCCAGGCCCAGGCGCGCAGCGCGCCCCAATCCTCTACCTTGCGCGGCTGACCCTTGTTTACCAGACCAATGATTCCCTCCGTCAGGCCCGCGCCGTTGTCCGCCTGTACGCTGCCGGGGATAAGAATGGCATAGCCCCATCCCTTGGCAAGAACTTGCTGCTGCCACGGCGGACCGTTGCCGTTGAAAGCGGCCAACTGCGCCTCCGAGAAGCGTTTCCTCATCGCCGCGAGGATCTCGGGGCTCAGACCAAATTCCATGATCACCGGCACGGGCCCGGCGGCATTCGCCGGCGTGCTCAGGGTCAACTGAATGTCGACGTGGATCAGCGGATACGCCGAGTTGTCGACGTGGCCCAGCAGCGTCTTGGTAATGACCGGCACATCCCCGTTCTTTTCTTTCGTGGTGCTGGTCACTTCCCAATTTACTTTCGGAGTGTTCTTTCGGAACGCGGCCGTAAATCTCGCTGTCAAAGTCCTCCACAATTTCCGGACGGCGCTGCTTCCACCACATCTCCGCAGTCTTCACCTTCTTGCCGTTCTTCAAAACCAGCGGATCGGGCAGGGAATAAGGAGGGACCTTGGACTCATCCACATTAGCGGCGTTGGGAGATTTTGGGTCGCCATCGGGACCGCGCCGCAGCGCCGTGATATGCAGCAGATCCAAAATCCGCTGATGATCCTGTTCGGCAGTCAAATGCGCTGGCGGGGTCAGACTACTTGCTGGCGTTTGGCCGGCCGCATATGTTCCGAGGGCGAGTGAAAGCACCAAGAAGCCCAGCGTCAACAAACTCAGGCGCAACCCCGCAGTCAGACTCCACGAGCAGTACACTGGATCAAGTTCTTGCATCTCTAAATTGTTTTTCAGGCGCGGGCGCGAAACGAATCACGCTGAGATTTCGCCCGCCTCGACCTCGTCCACATAACACCAGATCCAGGCTTCTCCGGGTTCGATCGAACGAATCAAGGGATGCTTTGTGTGGTGAAAGTGTTTGGTGGCGTGCTTGTTCTTGGATGAGTCACAGCACCCCACGTGACCGCAGATCAGGCACAAACGCAGGTGGACCCACTTATCGCCAAGTTTGACGCACTCCTCACACACGTGCGTCTTGGTTGTTCTTATTTTGATTTGATCAAGATGACTGCATTCCTGTGCCATCGAGTCCTCCACGAAGCAACGTGTTGAATCACGATATTAGCGCACGCGGCGCACAATTGACGCTTTGGGGTCGGGACCAGCTATTCCGCGATGAGCAGGCTTTCCGCAAACGGCCATTGCGCATCGACCCATTGCGCTTCGCAGCGGAATCCGGCGTTTCGCGCCATCTGGAAAACTTCATCCGCAGAATATTTGTGGCTGCTCTCCGTCCAGATCGTCTCCCCTTCCAGAAATTCCACGCTCAAGCCGGCCGCGGGAATGTTTACGGTCTGCGGACATGCCGAACGCAGGCGCATCTCGACGCTGCGGGCCTCGTGGTTGATTCTGGCCACGTGCGCGAACCGCGTCAAATCGAAGTCAGCATCCAACTCGCGATTGATGCGCGCCAGCAAATTCAGATTGAAAGCTGCGGTCACACCGAGCTCGTCGTCATAAGCGTCCAGCAGTTCGGCAGCAGTCTTTTCGAGGTCGGTGCCCAGCAGGAGCGAATCCCCAGGCTGCAGGATGCGGCGAACCTCCTCCAGAAACTTCATCCCAGCCGGCCGGTCGAAGTTGCCAATCGTGCTGCCCAGAAACAACACGAGAAGATGCTGCTGGCCTCGTCGATGCGCGGCAATTTCCAGCAATCCATCCAGGTACTCCCGTTCAAAGCCAAGGATGCTGATGCAATCGATGTCTCGGAGTTCGCGCTCGCACATCACCAACGCGGAGCGCGATATTTCCACCGGATAATAAAACGTGCGCTGCCGCCGGGACAGAGCTTCGAGGATCCACCGCGTTTTCTTCCCGCTCCCACTACCCAGTTCCGCCACCGCGATCGACCCGGGCAGGCGCTCGACAATTTCGGTGGCGTGCCGACGCAGCAGGCGCTCATCCGCGCGAGTCAAACCATACTGGGGAAGATGGCTGATGACCTCAAACAGCGCGGAGCCCACGTCATCGTACAAATATTTCGAGGGAAGTTCTTTTTGGATAGGGTTGGTCAACCCGGCGCGCACGTCAGCGGCGAAGGCCGGCGCGGCATTGGCGGTAATCGTGTGAACCAGCATTTCGTGAACCTCCTCGATCGTTTCGAGCACCCAACAGTAAGATCATTGCAGCACCATCAGCGACGAACGCAGCGGAATCCGGCATAGGCGTATTGGTAATGGGGCTGGAACCAGTTACGAAAACTGGGCCGCATCATGCACGCTGCGGTCCGCGCCGACCCGCCCTTCATGACAAAATGTTTGCCATCGAAAAAATCGGCAGAATATCCACGGTAGAACGGAAATGGCTCAAACCCCGGAAAGCCGTCGAAAAGAGTCGAAGTCCATTCCCATCCGTTGCCCAGCATATCGTGCGCGACAAAAGCGCTCTGGTCTTGCGAGGATGCGTTCACGGGCACGGGATTCCATCGGCGAAAATCAAAATTGCCCGGCTCTCCAAATCGATGCAGTAGCGGAATCGTCCGACTCGGTTCCGTATGCGGCTCGCTGCCACTCCGCTTCAGTCGGCAGAGATTTCCCCGCCCAGCGAGCATACGCCTGCGCCTCGGCATGACTCACGTAGACTGGCCAATCCAATGGCAATCGCACTTCGTCGAACATCGTGCGATAAAGCCATCGACTAGCCATCTTGCCTCCAGAAGATCGGACAAGAAAGTCCCTTCTCCGTCTTCCAATTCCAGTCATCGTCGCTCCAGAGTGCACGCGTCTCATACCCTCCAGCTTGGATGAACTCCAGGTACTGCTGGTTGGTGACTTTGTACTGATCGATTTCAAACCCGCCAACCTCGACAGTGTGCGCGACGAATTCGTTGTCCCAGCCGAAGGTTTCAGAATCGCGCGCAAGTCCGAGAGTTACCGAACCAGCAGGGATACGGATCATTCCCGGGACGAGCGGTGCAGCAGTCGGAGCCGGCGGATCGGCTTGCCGAATTTTCTGATCAAGCGGCAACTGATGCAGCATGTAAGCCAGAGTTTCAAGGTGCATCAGCCGGTGCTCGATGGCCACATTGAGCAGAGTTCGCAAGGAAAAGCCGTCGCAAGCCGGAGAATCATCGGCGAGATCTCCCGCCGCCAGCTTCTCATCGAGAGCCGTGCGGCATCGGTTCACATATTGGTGTACACGATCAAGCGCAGGCCAATCCGCGGGAACATCGGCGGGCAGACCTCCGCCGACAGGATCGATGCCGAAGGCAAACAGCTGGTCCAGCTCGGGCTGCGCACTCTTCAGGCCCGGACTCTTCAGACCAAAGACACGATCCCCGAGCAGATTCCAGTCGAACGCCTCCAGGTGTCCGACATAAAAGATAATCCGGTGGCGCTGCGGGATCGGTCTCTCGTAGAGGAATTCATTGCGGACGATATTGAAGAGCGCGTCGCTCTGGCGGCGAGCATGGAAGAGACGGTTCGTGAGTTCACGGCCAGACTCGACGATAGTCTGGGTGGCTAACATCCGGGCCTCCAATTTGTTTGTCGTAGAAAACGCTGCCGGTTCGTCCGTGCGACTCTGCGACAGTGCAAGTCTTGCGAAAGGCCAGAGAACTACGATTGTCGAACTACGATTGTCGAACTATGATTGCCGAACTATGATCGCCGCCCAAGTCACGGACCGCAGCCGCGTATTAGTAAGCCGCGTATTATAAATGCGATGCCGTCAGCGCTGTTCCACGTCGATGCTTTTACTGCCAAACCCTTCGCCGGCAACCCGGCCGCGGTATGTCCACTCAATGGCTGGTTAGATGACCACCGGCTCCGCCAGGTCGCAGCCGAAAATAATCTTTCCGAGACCGCTTTCCTGGTTGCCCGGGATGACGTTGCGCGTAACGACCATCCCGGCCATTACGAGCTGCGCTGGTTTACTCCCCGCTGCGAGGTGAAGCTGTGCGGCCACGCCACCCTGGCTTCGGGGTTTGTAGTGTTAAACATTCTCCACCCCGGACGCAAGTCGGTGCGCTTTGAAACTCGCCATAGTGGCACTCTCACGGTGTCTCGCGAAGGCGATTTGTTGTCCATGGATTTTCCTGCGATGCCACCGCGCGAGTGTTCCGATCCGCCGGAGAAACTATTTCGAGCCCTTGGGGCAGCGCCTGCGTCCGCTCACGGTAATCGAAGGAGACAGCAAATACTTGGCAATTTACGAATCTGAGGAAGCAGTGCGAAGTCTCCGCCCCGATTTCACGTTACTGGAGCAGCTCCATCCCTTCACCGTGGGGATCACCGCCCCCGGCGACGCAGTCAGATTTCGTATCGCGTTATTTCGCCCCCAGCTACGGCGTGCCGGAAGATCCCGTAACCGGCTCGGCGCACTGCACGCTGACGCCGTATTGGTCCGCCCGCCTCGGCAAAGCCCACCTTCACGCCCGTCAAGTATCGGAGCGCGGCGGCGAACTGTGGTGCGAAATGCGCGGCGAACGTGTCGCGCTGAAAGGGAATGCAGTCCTCACGTTGCACGGCGAGTTGCTGATTTGAGCGGTCGAGCCGTATGCCATGCTGAAAGCGTATGCGTGAACGCAACCCTCTATCCCTGTCATCCTGAGCGCAGCAGAGCGATTCGCGAATGCGAATCGCTCGGCGGAGTCGAAGGATTCCCACGTAAATCCAAAATCCGTGAAGCGAGAGTTCCTGACCTCCCGCCATCCCCAATATGGCAAACGCAGGTCAATGTACCAACCCCTTCCCCCGCAAAAATTCGCGCACCACATCTTTCACATCGCGACGCTGCCCATCCACCGCATAGTTCAACCGCTGCATTTCCTGATCGGAAATTTTCCCGGCCAGCGCAGCGAGCGCCTCACCCACTTCCGGATGCAGCCGCAAAGTCTCTTCGCGGATCACCGGCACCGCCTCATACGGAGGAAAATAGTGGCGGTCATCTTCGAGCACAAATAAATCCAGGGCGGGAATCAGCCCATCGGTAGTGTTGCCGGCGGCCAGGTCGATTTGATGATCCTGCAGAGCTCGCGCGAGCAGCCCCAGGTCCATCACGCGGGGTGGAGCTGCAAAGTGCAACCCATAGGCCGCGGCCAGTCCGGGATAGCCGTCAGCCCGCTCCATGAACTCGTAGCCGAACCCTGCCCGCCATCGCGGAGCGAATGCCGCCGCCTGCGACAGTGTCTTGAGTTGCAGGCGGCGCGCATCCTCGCCGCGAATTTCCATCGCGAAAGTATCGTTGAAACCAAAACCCAGGCCCAGCGTTAGCCCAAGACGCTCATACCCATTCTTGACACGCTGATACACCGCAGCCTGATCGCCGCCGGCTTCTTGCTTCAGGATGGCGCTCAGCGCCGTGCCCGTATATTCCGGATAGATGTCGATGCGGCCAGCCAGCACTGCCTGATGGCAGATATAAGTTCCGGCAAGATAAAAGCGCCGTTCCACTTTCAGGCTGGTGTGCGCTTCGATCTGCTGCGCCATGAGCTCGCCCAGAATGAGTGACTCGGTAAAATTCTTGGAGCCGATCACCACGCGATCGGAGTGAGAGGGAGCGCATGACGCGAGGAAAATCAACGACGTCAGAATCGAACACAGAACCATCACACACAGAACCGACACACAAAAGCTCGAGCGAGAATCTGAAAAATGCGCGCGGCGCCTCGTGACGTTGCTTCGGCCGTAAAGAGAAATCTTCATCGTGGCTGCAGACGCTTCTCCAGCCATCCCACGCTGAAATCTGCCAGCAGCGCAAGCATCGCCGCGGGAATCGCCCCGGCCAAGATGACTTGGTTGTTCACCATGGCCAGCCCGCGAAAAATAAATTCTCCCAGACCGCCCGCGCCAATCGCAGCAGCGATCGTGGCAAGGCCCACGGAGATGACGATAGCAACTCGCACACCCGACAGAATCACGCTGAGAGCCAGCGGCAACTGCACCTGAAACAAAAGCTGTGAGTCGGTGAGCCCCATGCCGCGTCCCGCCTCGACCACCGCCGGATCCACTCCGCGGATTCCCGTGTACGTGTTGCGGATCACCGGCAGCAGCGCATACAGAGTGAGGGCAAGAATCGCCAGACGGTCCGCACGATCGCCGAGCCAGGGCACAGGCAGCAGAAATCCAAAGAGCGCGAGGCTGGGGATGGTTTGAATAATGTTGGCAACAGTCAGGACCGGCTTGCTCGAACCCGGATGGCGCGCGATTGCAATGCCCAGCGGTATGCCAATCACGATCGCGAACAATGTGGACCACCCGACCAGCCACAAATGCTCGAGCGTGAGTTCCAGCACTTGCGCATGGTTCTGCCAGATGAAATGAAAAAAGTTCATTTCGCGCCTCGATGATTTCCGAACCGTTCCGGCCCATCTCCGAATGCTTTAACGTAGGCGGAGACCAGCGGGTCGTCGGACCGCAGGAAATCCTGTGGAGCGAGCACCTCAACCAGCCGCCCCGCTTCCATCAGTGCGATTCGCGATCCGATCCGCAACGCCTCGCGAAGATCGTGGGTCACGAAAACCACCGTTTTGCGAAGCCCCTGCTGCAAAGCCAGGAATTCCTGCTGCAGTTCCGCGCGCGTAAGAGGATCGAGCGCGCCA
The DNA here is from genome assembly GCA_963846245.1 of uncultured Acidobacteriaceae bacterium. Taxonomy (GTDB): domain Bacteria; phylum Acidobacteriota; class Terriglobia; order Terriglobales; family Acidobacteriaceae; genus Sulfotelmatobacter. The sequence goes on from CAWJVI010000005.1 coordinate 422,720, forward strand.
AAAGGTTCGTCCATAAGCAGAATTCCAGGATCGGCGGCCAGCGCCCGAGCCACACCCACTCGCTGCCGCTGCCCACCCGACAGTTGATGGGGATAGCGCGACGCCATTGCAGCGTCGAGCCCCACCATCTGCAGCAACTCGCTGATTCGAAGGCGGATACGTTCCTGCGGCCAGCCCTCGATCGTCGGCACAAGGCCAATATTCCGCTCGACGGTGAAATGAGGAAATAGCCCAACATCCTGAATGACATAGCCGATGCTGCGGCGCAAACGAATGACATCGCCCTGCGAATTAGGGACGCCGTTCACCCGCACTTCGCCCACGCTAGGTAACAGCAATCGATTCACTAACTTAAGCGTGGTCGTCTTTCCCGACCCGCTACGCCCCAGTAGCACCAGAGTTTCGCCGCCGCGTACCGACAGATTCAGACGCGAGAGCACCTCTGTCCCCCAGGCGCGACGTAGGAGACGTCGACAAACTCAATCGCGGGGCGTTCTGAGGCGGTCGGAGGCATGTGGTGGGCCCCAGCATACCCGAGTTCCTCGCGTGGCTGTGCGCCGTTCTGAACGCGCGCTGAAGAGTAAAGCCTGCCAACCATAGCAATATCAGCCACTTACGCCAACTTGAGAGGCCGGCGGGAACTGATAAACCAGCGACCCGCGAGCGGTTCGGGCAACTTTGGCAGGCCGATCTCGCAACTAAGTAATTAGTTGACCTTTCATCACCTGCCACGTCTGATCAAATGACGCTCGTGGCATCGCAGGAGGAAATTTGGCTCGCAGCCAATCAGCAACCCTGACCGAAGCGGAGTTGCGCATCATGAACGTACTGTGGCAGAAGGGCTCGGCCACCGTCCATGAGGTGATGGACGGCCTGCCGGCCGAGCCGGTTTTGGCCTACAACTCGGTGCTGACCATCATTCGCATCCTGGAAAAGAAGGGCTATTTGAAGCACGTGAAAGATGGGCGGGCTCATATTTTTGTCCCGCAGGTCGACCGTGAAGAAAGCCAGTCGACTTGAAGTCCGGCATCTGGTCAGCCGTTTCTTTGGCGACTCCCACGAATCGCTGGTGCTGAATATTCTTGAAGAAAAGGGCGTCGACGCAGACGAGCTGCAACGATTGCGTCAGTTGCTCGACGGAAAGAGCGCACGGATGAGGCTCGCGATGACGGCTTTGATCGAATCTCGCATCTCCCGTTCCGATGCGATTGCCCAGATTTCGGCGGCGCGCATCGTCGACTGCGTGGTCGAAGGCACGTTGGTCGCTGCCTTTGCTGGCCTCGTGCTGCGCGTGGCTCGCCGCTGGAATTCGAGCGCGCGGTTTGCGGTGTGGTTCTCCGCATTGATGGCGATGGCGGCTTTGCCGCTGTTTGGATTCGTAGCGACTCGAAGACGACGGCGCATCTCTGACAACTCTGGCGCAGCGGCCGGAAATCAGTTTGCCGGGATCGTGGGCGCTTTGGTTGTTCGGGGCATGGGCTGGAATGGCTGCGGTTGGCGTGGCGCGGGTGGGGGTGGGTTTGTGGCGTCTACGCGCGTTGCGGCGGAGTTGTGTCGCGGTCGACGGCGCGTGCTGGATTCGGAGTTGCGGCAAACTTTGGCAATCCGCGCCGGGAAGTATGGGACTAGTCCAGACGGCTACGCTTTGCGTGTCGGATCGGGTCAGCGTCCCTACGGTGATTGGTTTCGTGAATCCCGCGGTCGTCATTCCGCGATGGCTGCTGCAGGAACTTTCTCCGTCAGAACTCCAGCAAATTCTTTTGCACGAACTCGCTCACTTGCAGCGTTGGGATGACTGGACCAATCTGGCGCAGAAAATTCTGAAGGCGCTGCTGTTTTTCCATCCCGCCGCGTGGTGGATCGAGAAGCAATTGTCGCTGGAGCGCGAAATGGCGTGCGACGATGCCGTCGTGGCGGAGACCGCCAACCCGCGCGCCTATGCGGAGTGTTTGACGCACCTGGCGGAGAAAAGCTTCGTGCGCCGCAGCTTGGCACTGGCGCAGGCTGCTTTGGGTCGCATTCGGCAGACCTCGTTGCGAGTCGCGCAGATTCTCGACGCTGATCGCCCGAGCGCTCCGCGACACAACTGGAAGCCGGCAGTGTTGCTGGTGACGGGGTTTGCGGTCGCCTGCGCAGCCGGGATTTCGCGAGCACCCCGGCTGGTTGGGTTTGACGATAGTTTTTCAAAACCGGCGCAGATTGCCAGTGTATCGAGCGGGCCGAACGATCGCTTCGCATTCGGATGCGTTTTTGGCTTCGTACTCGGCTTCGTCCTCATCGCCAGTTCCGCAAGCCGCCGTTGCCGAATCGGGAAGCGCTCCGCATTCTAGGAAAGATCCGGCGTGAACGCGGAAAGTTTCTGCGGTACTTCCGCAGCCGCGCGTGATTCCGGCAAAAGGCACGCAACAGGCGTCTGATCCGGTGCAGGACGCGTATTGGAGCATAGCCATCTTTCACGCCAACGGCGACGCGAACGAAGCGAGCAAGCCATCGCCGCAACCGTTGACCTCGGATTTGTTTTACTTGACGGGTTTCGCCACAAGTCCCGCGCCCATCACCGAAGCGGTATTCGTAATCGTTGAAGGCCGCGGGTTAAGTTCGGCCGAGCTACCGGTTCCACGCCACCGGCCGCGTATCGCATCAGCGTCTGGCGGGTCGTGCTGCACGCCAAAGAGCAATTCCGCAACCAACACAATTCCACACAAGGAAACTTAGAAAATCAGAGAACAAACATGCAGGGCGCAATTCGACTCCGGATAACTAATGAATTAGTTGTTAACTCATTTCAAGAAAAAAACGAAAGGAAGTTTCAATTATGAAGTTACACGAATATTCCACAACAAAATGGACGAGGCGGCTACTGGCGGCTGCACTGGCGCTGGCACTTGCCTCGTTCGCAACCTACGAGTGGGCAAAGCCAACCGCGGCAAGTGCGGCCGTCGTAGCTCCCGCAGCTGGACCGTTGAGCGACGACAGCGTCGGCGCACTGCTTGCCATTGACCGTGCCATGGAAACGCTGGCAGCCCGCGTAACTCCGGCGGTGGTAAACGTCGCAGTGACCTCGCGCAGCAAACCGGATGCCGACGGCCAGCAACTGCCGCAGGACATGCAGCGATTCTTCGGGCAGCGAATCCGTTCGGTCAGGGCTTCGGCCAGCACATGATGCCTCAGCGTCCGGAAGTGGAGCACGGCATCGGCAGCGGCGTCGTGATTTCTCCCGACGGATACATCGTCACCAACAATCACGTAGTAGAAGGCGCGGTCGACATCCGCGTGACTACCACCAATCGCCGCGTTCTGAAAGCGAAACTGGTGGGAACCGATCCGCTGACCGACCTGGCAGTTCTGAAAGTCGACGCCACAGATCTGGCCAGCGTTCCCTGGGGAGATTCCACCGAAGTGCGCCCCGGGCAAACGGTGCTGGCGTTTGGCAATCCTTTCGGGCAACGCTTTACCGTGACTCGCGGAATCGTAAGCGCGGTTAAGCGCGCCAATCCGGACTCGAGTGACCGGCGCAAGCCCGGCGAATTCATCCAGACCGATGCAGCCATCAACCCGGGAAATTCCGGTGGTCCGCTGGTCGATGCCCGCGGCGAAGTGATCGGAATCAACACGTTTCTGATCTCCTCCTCTGGCTCATTTTCGGGGATGGGATTTGCTATCCCATCGCAGATTGTCCGGCCTACGGTGGAGACTCTGATTCGTGACGGCAAAATCACGCATGCCCACATCGGCGTGGGGATCTCGGACGTGACGCCGGAGAATGCCAAGTTCTTCGGCGACTCGAACTCCGCCTCGGGAGCAGTGGTCATCAAGTAGAAGCAGACTCTCCAGGAGCCAAAGCCGGCTTGAAGATCGGCGACGTCATCACCAAGATCGACAATCAGAAGGTGGCCGACGCTGGAGAACTGCAGGCAACAGTGTCACAGAAAGGCCCCGGAGCAAAAATCACGCTGGATGTTCTGCGCGACGGAAAAAGCATGACCTCCCCGTCACGCTGGAAGCCATGGGCAACCGCGCGGCTGCCGGGCAAAGAGCAGCTCCGGAGGACGGCCAGGGCAAGATGCGCTGGGGCATCGGGCTCAGCGATCTCACTCCCGACGTGCGAGAGCAGATTCAGGCGCCTCGTGAAGTTCACGGTGCACTGATTGAGCAAGTGCAGCCGGGAAGCTCGGCCGACAACGCCGGGCTGCAGCGTGGTGATGTGATCCTGGAAGTGAACCGTCACAAAGTCGAAACCGCGGCCGATGTTCAGCAAGAGCTGGGCAAAGTGGCGAAGGGTCAGGATGCTCTGATCCTGGTTTGGTCCAACGGCGGCAACACGTTCCGCGTGCTGCATGCCCGAAGGCGCCTAATTCTGGACCGAGGTGAGGTGAGGCGGCCTACGTTCGCACCCGTTTCTGTGAATAACAGAAGCGGGTGCGACGTGGGCCGCTTAGTTCTTTGGCCATTGCGGCGCGGCTGAAGCCGTGCCATTCCCGAACTCATTTACGGGACGGCTTCAACTCGCATCACGGCGCTCGACTTCAGGAAGCCCGAAGCTTGAAGCCGATTGAGTTTACGCGATCCCGGCGGTCTTGACGCGCGCGCGACGACGCGGTGCGGATGCCGTCTCCACGCGGTTTCGTCCGTTGCCTTTGGCGCGGTATAGGGCTTTGTCGGCGGCATCCATGATGCGGTTGGGGTCTGGATTTTCCTCGGTCGCGGCGGCGACGCCAATACTCACTGTCACTGAGAGCGCACCGGGGCCTTCCACTTGCGCCAGGCGACGTACGGCGTGTCCGGCTCGCGTGCGGCCTCGCGGGCGTACGATGCGGCGGTCCGGGCCACGCGGCGTCTGCCGGCGATCGACTCCTCTGGGACTGAAGCGGGCAGCCTCGATCGTACGGCGCAGTCGTTCGAGATGTCCCACAACCTCATCGGCCGTTTTGCCTGCGAACAGAATCGTGAATTCTTCTCCGCCGCAGCGGTAAGCTTGTCCGCCTCCAGTCACGCGCGCCAGCTTCGCCGCCACCAGGCGCAAAACCTGGTCTCCGGTGTCGTGACCGTGCTGGTCGTTAAACTGCTTGAAATGATCGATATCGACCATGGCGATCGAGTACGGAGCCTGGAGATTCAGCAAGGCTTCGTTGAGAGCGCGGCGGGAAGGCAGAGTCGTGAGCTCGTCATGATAGGCGAGAAGATAGGAAGTCTCGACGATGGAAACTGCCAGGATCAATGCTGCAGTCGCACTATAAGCCAGAGCGATGCGACCTTGTCCTCCGAAATGCACGGCCAGGAAGAAAGCCAACAGCGACCATAGCAGCGCACTCTCCACCGGCTTGCGCAAGAGCAGGAAACGCACCAGGAGGGTGATTCCAGCCGCGGCGAAGACCCAAAGAATATAGTTCGGCAGAGGCAGGGATGACATGCCGCCGCGTGATGCGAGCCGTGAGTGGGCGGCGCAGCTGTGATCGGCAGCGCACGGCAGACCGCGAAAACGGCCGTCGACTCAGTAAACAGAAGAAGAAACAATGGGCCGATGTTGGGAAAAGCAAATCCACGTTCGCGGAGCAGCGAAAGCAACACAAAGTTCAGCGGGACCAGCAGGGCGACTGCTTCCAGTGCGGTGCGTCCCGAACCGGTCAAGGGAAGATGCCCTGCCGAAAATACAGCGGTCGCTTCCTGCGCCAGCAGCAATAATAACAACGCGAAGAAAACGCGGCTCGAATGGAAGCGCCACGCCAGCAGCAGGCCAGCCGTAACCGCTCCATAGAACACGAACATCAGTCCGGGCACGGCGAGCGTGAGCAGGCCGGTTTGCAGCATCGCCACGGCAGCCAGCAGCAACCCGCCGGGCAGCAGCAGAGACTTCACCGTAGATTTGTTCAATATGTCCAACTGCCGGGCCTCGGGGAGAAGAGTCCAGGTGAAATTATCTATGTCCTGGCGGCGCGCGGGGATTGGCGGCTCAGGTTCGGGGGAATCAGAGTCTAGGCACGAATTACACGGATTTTCACGGACAAACCTTCCTTGATTTTGTTTTCCCCGTTTCTTGGGTTTATCCGTGGGAATCCGTGAAATCCGTGGCGAGTATTTCTCTTTTGAACATGCGCCCCGTTTCGGGAAACAGAGACCTTTGGATCATCACGGTTTCGGTTTTACTTGAGTGTTTTCTCACTAGAATTCGCTCATGCGACGCATTCTGATAGCGGAAGACGATGGAGCCCTGGCCAAGTTCGTGAGCCAGGGTCTGGAAGCCGAGCACTACTCGGTGGACGTGTTTTCGGACGGCGAGCAGGCGCGGACTGCGGCCGATGAAGCCGAATACGACGTAGTCATTCTGGATTTGAACCTGCCCAAGCTCGACGGCGTGAACGTGCTGCGCTACCTGCGGTTGAAGCAGCCCAGCTTGCCAGTCTTAGTGTTGACCCAGCGCACGCGGGTCGAAGACCGGGTGCAGTGTCTGGACACTGGCGCGGATGATTATTTGGCGAAACCGTTTTCGTTCAGCGAGCTCTCCGCGCGTATTCGGGCCCTGGTTCGGCGCAGCCATCTGCCTTCCGAAGCGGTGCTGGAGGTGGAAGATCTCAAGCTGGACCGGATCGAACGCAAAGTGGAGCGCGCTGGCCGCCGCGTGGAACTTACCACCAAGGAGTTCGCGCTGCTCGAATACCTGATGCGCAACGCCGGGCGGCGCGTAACCCGCGCCATGATCATCGAACATGTGTGGAATCTGACGTTTGACACCACCACCAACGTGGTCGATGTCTATATCAACTACCTGCGCCGGAAAATTGACGATGGACAGGCTAAAAAGCTGATCCGTACCGTGCGCGGCGTGGGCTATGAGATCAGCACCGCAGCAGCAGAGGCCCAGGCATGAGCGCACCGGAACCTGGGTTGGTCGCCGGGGAGATTCCCGGTCTGCTTTCTGCATCCCGCAGCCCGCTGCAGCATATGCTGCATGCCCTGAAGCAGCCGCTTACGGGCCTGCACTGCTCTCTGGAACTGGCGCTGGTGGGGCAGCGCACCACTGAGCAGTACCTCCGCACCCTGGGCGAGGCCCTGGAACTGGCGGGAAGAATGAGCGTTCTGGTGGCCGCGATCGGGGAACTGGTGGAAAACCAGGAAGAAACGCAGGAAGAAAGACTGCAGGCCGATGACAATAAAGCAGATGGACCCAAGCCGGGCAACGCGTTAGCAGGCCAGCGCGAGGTCATCGCGCTGGACGCGCTCTTGCGCCAGATCGTGGATGAGTTGCAGCCCGTAGCGGGAGCGAAACAGGGTCAGATTCTGCTGCATTGCAACCTGCCACTGCCGGTCTGCGCCTCGCGGCATCCGCTGGCGGGGGCAGTATTCCGTTTTCTTGATTCGGCGCTTAGCCTTACGGTCGCGGGCGGGGACCTGCGAATTCGCGCCCACCCGGAGTCCGGGCAGGCTCGCCTGCAGGTGCGCTGGGACGCCGCGGCCGAGGTCACCGAACTCGACCTCTCTTCGCGCCCCGAGCTTGGACTGCTGCTCGCCGAAGCCGCGTGGAAACGACTGGGCGGATCCTGGTCACGGGAAAGGTCTCCGGAGAAAACCGGCAGTTTTCATACTGTGGTAGCCCGGCTGCCTTTGGCTGCTGCCGGCGATGGCCAGACGACTCATCCCAGTGGTAACTCGCCGCGTGGTAGCTCGCCGGCCGGAAGCTCGCAACCTGGAGACCAGCGATGATCGGTTTAACGACGATTCCTAATCTCTCGCCCTCCGGCGGCGCACTCATTGCCAGTCCCAGCAGCGCTCTGCGGGAGCAGGTGCTGCAGAGCCTAAACGGCCGCTGCCGGCCGGTGCAGCAGGCTCTGGGCGGAGCCGAAGCCCTGGTCACGCTCGAAAAATACGATTGCGAGGTACTGTTTCTCGACCGCCGCCTGCCCGACCTGAACGCCGAGGAATTGATCGCCATCATCGAGCGCCGCTTTCCCGGGACGCAGGTGGTAATGCTCGACTCCGACAGTGACGCGATCGCGCACAGCGATTCAGCGACCGAAGGTGAAAAAACCGTATGGCATCGCCGCGACCTGAACCGGGATGGAATCCGGCGCGAAGCCGGGCTGGCTGAGACCGGGCTTCGCGAGGCTGGGTTTGGCGAAGCTGTCTCCCCCAATGCCGTGCGCTCCGCGCCCCAACGAATCGAGCCACTGCCCGGAATGATCGGGGCCAGCGAAGCGATGACCCGCGTCTACCGACTGGTACGGCTGGTCGCCCCGCGCTCTACCACCGTGCTGGTCGCCGGAGCTACCGGGACGGGGAAGGAATTGGTCGCGCGAGCCCTGCACGCTCTCAGCCCACGGGCGGGCAAGCCCTACGCAGTAGTCAATTGCGCGGCCATCCCCGAAGCGCTACTTGAGTCCGAACTTTTTGGTTTCGCCCGCGGCGCCTTTACCGGGGCCGTGCAATCTCAAATTGGAAGGATTCATGCTGCCCACGGCGGAACTCTGTTCCTCGACGAGGTCAGCGAGCTGCCCTTGAGCATGCAGGCCAAACTGCTCCGCTTTCTCGAGCAAAAAGAAATTCAGCGTCTTGGCTCCCCCGAGCTGGTACACGTGGACGTGCGGGTCATCGCAGCCAGCAACGTGGATCTGGTCAGCCGCGCGGCGCAAGGCACATTTCGCGAAGATCTTTTCTTTCGGCTATCCGCGTTCCCGATTATTCTGCCGCCCCTGGCGGAGCGCCGCACCGACATCGCAGTTCTGGCCCAGCATTTTCTATTTAGCATAGCTGCGGCCATGGGCGCGCCCTGCCCGCGCCTGAGCCTGGACACTGTCCGCATCCTCGAGGACAATCCGTGGAAAGGCAATGTACGCGAGCTCCAGCATGTGATGGAGCGGGCGTCGATCCTGCTCGAAAACGGCGACACGGTTTTGCCCGAGCATCTTAGTTTTTCCTATTCTTACGGGGCTTCTTACGGCGCCCAGCCCACGGTCCCCACCCCTCGGTCATAACTCCCGTCTGAGAAACTTCTTAGATTTCAGCCGATCCTCACGGCCACAGTCGTGCAAAACCTGTCAGTACCATCAGTTCCTTTCTCATGCAGTCAGCTCCTCCCGCCGAGGCTGGTAAGTCTTTCGCGGCTCGATGCCCCCGCCCGTGGCCGGAGCACAGGCGTGGGAGTGTTGCGAGGCAGGACGAGTTCGAGACCAGAAAGTTTCGAGAACGAAGTTTCGAGAACGAAATTTCGAGAACGAAATTTTGACAACAGGGACGAAGGAAATGAGAGCCGGTCATGAGCAAGAGCACAGCGCGTGTCTACAACGTCTGGCAAGACAAAGAAGAACGCGAGCGCATCCTGCTCGAGCAGTTGCCCCAGGTGCGCTATCTGGCGCGCCGCATCCACGAGCGCCTGCCGCGGCACGTGCCGCTCGACGATCTGGTGCATGCGGGAGTGATTGGGCTGATCGATGCGCTCAACAAGTTTGACCTCACCAAGCACGTGCAGTTCAGCTCCTATGCCAAGTTCCGGATCCGGGGAGCAATCCTCGACAGCCTGCGCGAAATGGATTGGGGACCGCGCGAGTTGCGGCGCAAGGCGCGCAAGATCGAAGAAGCGCACCGCAAGCTCAGCCTGGCGCTGAATCGCGCGCCCAGCGAAAGCGAAATGGCCGCGGAGTTGAGCCTCGAACTCAAGGAGTTCCAGCTGCTGCTGGGTGAACTCGATGGGCTTGAAGTGGGCAGCCTGCGGGTGGAGTCTCCGTGGGACGGCAAAGAGGAAGACTTGTGCGACTACCTGCCGAATGCTCCCGAAGACACGCCATTTTTCCGTTGCCTGCGCACCGAGATGAAGGAACTCCTGGCCCGCGTGATTGCCGAGCTACCCCACAAGGAACAGCAGGTGCTCTCGCTATATTACTTCGAAGAACTGACCATGAAGGAAGTCGGAGCGGTGCTGGGGATCGGAGAATCGCGGGTTTCCCAGGTGCACTCGCTGGCGGTGGTGCGGCTGCGGGCGCGCCTCGAACAACTGATGGGTGCCGGAGGAGGGATGGCCCGCGCTGCTTCGTCCGGCAGAAACGGCTGAGGCATGGCACTCCGCCCGGTCGAGGATTCTACGATCGCTCCCTTGAATGTGGCTCGTCCACTCAAGTCCCGCTTTTAAGTTGCCGATGGAATGTTACGTCACCCACAAACGCGGCCTTGATCGCGATCATAAGCGACGGAGGCCGTGCCCGAGAACTTCGTATCCGAGAAGGGAAGGATCATCCGGACCGACTCATGGCAACTATGGGCAGCATTCGCGCTCTCATCGTGGACGATTCGTCAGTGATGCGCAAAATCGTGGCGCGTTCCCTGCGGCGGGCCGGGATCAGCGTTTCGCAAGTGGTCGAGGCGGGGAACGGGGTCGAGGCGCTGGGAGCGTTGCGCGATAACAAAGTAGATCTCATCCTTTGCGACATCAATATGCCGGTGATGGATGGTCTGGAATTCGTGAAGCAACTGGCCACCGTGGAAAATGCCCAAGGGGTCCCGGTGGTGATGATCACTACTGAAGGGAGCGAAGCGCATGTGGTGCAGGCGCTCTCCGCCGGCGCGCGCGGCTATATTCGCAAGCCTTTCACTCCTGATCAGGTCAAAGAGCACGTGCTTCCCGTGCTCGTGGGGAAATTATGAGCGCCCATACAGCTCTGGCTTCTGGTGCGGGACGCGAGTCCTGGGGTCCGCTATTGCAGCTGGCCGCGCAGGAAGTTTTTGACACCATGCTGGGCGCCGGACTTACGGTTCCGGCAGAGCCCGCGCCCGACGAAGGGCTCGACATCACTGCCATGGTGGGGCTGGCCGGGCAGTTATGCGGAGTTATCACGGTTCGCTGCAGTAGCCAGTCCGCTGTGTTGATGGTGGCCAGGCTGCTTGGCGCCGAGCCTGACCAGGCGGGCCGCGAAATGTGGGATGCGGTCGGCGAAATCTGCAACATGGTGGCGGGCAACTTCAAGAATAAAGTTCCCGGCCTGGCCGACGGCTGCATGCTTTCCGTCCCTACGGTGATCACAGGTGGGGACTACCGACTTCACTCCCTGGCGCACGAAGAAGCTGTGCACATGGCGATGGCGTTTGAAGGCGCTGCTGTAATTATTTCGCTGCAGGTTCACACCTAAATCATTCCCAGCGAATTCGGGAGCTTCGAATTCGGTGCTCCGAGTCCAGCTCGTAAGAATTTGCCAAGGACTGAGGCAGTTTCCGGCAAGATCTGCTTCCTCTCAAGTTCAAAATCCTCTTACGTTCGGAATCGCCGCGATGACTGCGGGGTGTTGAGGGACACGAAGGTAACGGACGAAGAATCTACTCGAAAGATTGGCCATTGCTTCCGATTGCCTAAAGGTTTCCGAACTCCTGCCGATACAAGAACATGAACGATTTCGGCGACCTTACGGGGAATGAAACCGCCAGAAAATTAAAGCTTTCTAACGCTTCGCCGATAGTTCAATTGCAAGGGGAAACTCCAAGGCGAGGAGATCAACATGAGGATCGATTCCAATCAGGGTTACCAAACAGTCTCCGAAAGCAACCAGTCGGCAACCAGTTCGCAGGCGGCGAGTTCTGGCAGTTCTCCGGCGAGCCGTCGTCTGAGCGCGAATTTGAGCCAGGATCAGGCGAAGCTTTCCGGCGGCGCTCGCGTGCTGGTGCAGGCGCTGGCTACCGAGGCCGCTCAACTGCCGGAAGTGCGGCAGGAAAGAGTGAGCGCTCTGCGGCAGGCGGTGCAGGGCGGAGATTACCGTCTGGACCCGGAGCGAGTAGCAGACGCCCTGTTTGCGCATCTGGGCGTGAGCAGCCCGGAGGCGGCGGCTGAAACCGACTGGAGGGTGAGTCAGGAATGGGCAACGGCGATGTAGCTGCGAACCGGGCTCAACCAGATTCATTTGAGTCCACTGCACTTTCCTCCGTTGCTTCCTCCTCCGTTTTGCTGAGCGGCGCGGATGAGATCGCGCTGGCCCTGCTGGAGTTGGTGGCGGAGGTGGAGGCTAGTCTTCGGGGGAGTCAGAAAGCCGTGCTTGCCATTGACGGTCTGGGGCTTGAGAACTGTACTCGGGAACAAGTTCGCCTGCACCGGGCGGTCGAAATGCTTTTGTGGCCGCGAGCGTGGCCCGGCACCGCGGAGAAAGATGCGCTCACTGTGACACCGCGGTCGGTCCCGCGATTTGTCACGGAGTGTGCTCCTTTTCTGGCAGGGGAGTTGCTCGCGGCTGAGCGCCGCGTGCTGCAAGGAACACGGTTGCCGATCTCCGAGGTCTCTGAGGCAGCTGCGCCCGACGAAGTGTCGCTCGACGAAGACGCGGCCACGATAGTGCAATACCGGCAGGCTTACGATGCGTCCGCACAAGTCATCGCCACTATCCATGACATGATGTATGCCGTCATCAAGCTGAGCACGCTTCTCACGTAGCAACCCCCGCCCGCTGATTCCAAATACATTGCCCGATCTTCTGTCGGCGACGTTGACCGCATGGTCTTCCACTAAAGTCCCTCTCCGCTTGGCCGATGAGATTTCTAGTGTCCTCAAAATTGAGCCTTGCCATGTCCACGGACGGGCCCAGCGACGCCGCCTTCACGCACCGACTCCCGGCGGCTGCCGTTGGGAAACGAGCGCATGGAATCGAAGCGTGATGCCGGGAAAAATTCCGCAGCGCGGACTCCTTTCGCGCACTCCTCACACTCGTGCCAGGGCAAGCCTCACGGAGAAATGCTGCAGCTCATCGGTTTCCACGTTGGTGGAGAAGAGTTCGCGCTCGATATTTTGCGGGTGCTGGAGATTATCCGCCTGCCGGAATTGACTCGCGTTCCCAGTTCGCTCGAGTTCATGGACGGGGTTATGAATCTGCGCGGAAAAATTATCCCCGTGATCAGTTCGCGCGCGCGCTTTGGCCTTGCCCGCGTTCCTTCCGACGAACAGACCCGCATCATCGTCATTGAGATCAAGGGAAGCGAGATCAAGGGAAGCGAGATCAAGGGAAGCCTAGTTGGTGTGATTGTGGATTCGGTTTCGGAAATTCTTCGCATTCCCGCGGATTCCGTCGAACTCCCTCCACTCTTCGACAGAGTCGACCGGGAATACGTTTCCGGGGTGGGGAAGCTCGACGACCGGCTGCTCGTTCTGTTGGACGTGGATCAACTCATGGAGGATCGACTCATGGAAGACGCCCGCGAAATGCCGGGCGCGGCGGTCGCGCAGGCACGGCCGCCTCTGGAGCGAAAAGCCCCATGAACGAGGAGCTCTCTAACGACGATCTTTCTCAGGACGCCGCGCTGGTTCAGGAATTCCTGGTGGAATGCGAGGAACTGCTCCAGGGAATGGATCAGGACATGGTCGCGCTGGAGTCCGCGCCACAGGACGCCGATCTGCTGAACCGGATTTTCCGCGCGATGCACACCATCAAAGGCACCTCCAGCTTCCTGGGGTTCGAGCCGATCGTCCGCCTCAGCCACCATGCAGAGGACGTTCTCAACTCCGTCCGCCGGGGCGAGATTCGGGTGCAGCGTCGCGCCATGGACGCACTGCTCGCCTCCCGCGACCAGCTGGGGATCATGCTGCAGCACGTTCGCGAGGGAGGGCTGCGACAGTACAACCTTGACCCTCTGCTGCAGGAGCTGGAAGAAACTCAGAAATCCGGCAGTCCGCCCACTTTAGGGGATTTGCTGGTCCACGATCATGTCATCACGCCTTCCACGCTCGAAGCCGTTCTCGCCGAACAAGCGGCCAGCCCGGCGCCGCGCAAGCTCGGCCAGATGCTCGTCGACAAGGGGCTGACTTCCCCCGTCCAGATCGGCGACGCGCTGGTGCGGCAGAGGGAGATCGCAAGCTTCACTGCTTCTCCTACCTTGCGCGTCGAAGCCGGCAAGCTCGATGAGCTGATCAACCTGATCGGCGAATTGGTGCTGGAACGCAATCGCGTGGTTCAACTGGAGCGGGATTTCTCTTCCACGAGCTGGGCGGCCGGCGATTTCAATTCCATCTTCAGCCAATCCACATCCCGCCTGAGCTTTATCACCGACGAACTCCAGACGGTGGGGCTGAAAACCCGCATGGTTCCGATCGAAGCGGTTTTCCGCAAGTTCCCACGCCTGGTGCGCGATGTCGCGCGCAAGCTGCAGAAAGAAGTGGAACTTGTGGTGCGCGGCCAGGATACGGAGCTGGATAAAAGTATGGTCGAGCTCATCGGCGACCCGCTGGTCCACCTGGTCCGAAACGCGCTCGACCACGGCCTGGAGACTCCCGAAGTCCGCGTCCAGTGCGGCAAGCCTCGCCAGGGCACCATCGTCATCGCGGCCCGCCAGGAGGCCGACCAGATCGTCATCAGCATGTCCGACGACGGCGCCGGCATCGATCCCGAGCGCATCGGGCGCAAGGTTACCGAAAAGGGATTGGTCACCGCAGAACGACTCCGCCTGCTTTCCCCGCGCGAGATTCTCGACTTTATTTTTCTTCCCGGCTTCAGCACCGTCGAAAAAGCCAACGACCTTTCCGGACGAGGGGTCGGCATGGATGTAGTCCGCTCCAACCTGGAAAAGATGAACGGCTCTGTGGAAGTCGACAGCCGTCCCGGTCAGGGCACCACGATTCACCTCCGCTTCCCCCTCACTCTCGCCATTCTCCCAGTGATTCTGGTGCGCGTAGCGGATGAAACTTACGCTTTGCCGTTGCGCTCAGTTGTGGAAACGGCTTCCGTCCACAGCCGGAACATACACCACGTAGGTGGGTCTGAAGTCCTTTTTTTCCACGGCGAAACTCTGCCGCTCATCCGTCTCGAGAACGTATTCAAATACAACACGAGTGGCATTGAGAACCCGGACGGTCAGTCTCGGCATCCCGCTGAGCGCGATTGGAAGGCCGTGATTCTAGGGATCTCTGAAAAGCGAGTCGCGCTGCTGGTCGACCAGTTGCTCGGCCAGGAATCCACCGTCATCAAGCCTTTGGGCGCATACCTCCACCATTGCCCGAGCGTTGCGGGCGCCACCATCAGCGGGGATGGACGCGTGCGGCTCGTGCTCGACCCGGCGGCCCTGGTCGCGACGTCCGCAAATATGCCGCCTGTATGCGAGGCGTTCGCGTGACCACCGCGGCCGTCCAACTTGCTGCAGTCGCGGAAGGCCCTCCGGACCCGGAGCTTCTTCGGATTCGAGACCTGATTTATAACGTGGCGGGCATTTTTCATCCTGACAACAAACTTCGCTTGCTGCAGGATCGCTGCGGCCGCCGCATGAAAGAGCGCGACGTCAAAACCCTGCGGGAATATTTTCAGTGCCTCACCGTCCAGCTTTCGCGGCAGGCCGAACTCATGGCTCTGCTCAACGAGATCACCATCGGGGAAACCTGTTTTTTTCGCAACCAGCCTCAACTCGATGCGCTGCGCCATATCGTGATTCCGAAAATGCTGGAAGCAAAACAAAAACTTCCTTACCGCCGCTTCCGCGTTTGGAGCGCTGGATGTTCCACCGGAGAAGAACCCTACACTCTCGGCATGATGCTGCTCGAGGACGCCAACACCCGCCTGAAGGACTGGACCACGGAAATTCTCGCCACCGATTTGAATGAGCATTCTCTGGCTCACGCGAGGACCGCACTCTACGGCACCTACAGCACGCGCAATCTGTCGGCTTATTACCGCCAGAAGTATTTCTCGGCAGTCGGCGAACAGCTCCAGGTGCTGCCTTCGGCCCGTACCAACACCAGCTTTAACCGGCTCAACCTGTGCGATGACGCCCGCATGACTTTCATGAAGGGGATGGACGCTATTTTCTGTTGCAATGTCCTGATCTATTTTGACTTGGCGTCCAAGCGCCGCGTGATCCAGCACTTCTACAACAACCTCTTGCCCCACGGATACCTGTTCCTGGGCCACTCCGAATCGCTGTACGGCGTGAGCGACGACTTTCGCCTGGTTCATTTGCCTGGGACCACGGCGTATGTGAAAACAGAACGCACGCGGGGGGAAAGTCAGAAAGTATGACGACCACAGGAATAGCTCGAGAAACCCTACTCAAGCGGCTCGACGGACTTCATCAGATTCCGACCATTCCAGCGGTTCTGGCTCCCTTGCTCCACTATCTGCAAAAGCCGGTGGAAGAGCTGGATGTGGAAAAAGTGACGGACATGATTGCTCAGGACAAATCACTGGCGGCCCAGTGTCTGCAAATGGCCAATAGCCCTCTGTTTGGGCACTGGCAAAAAGTGGACTCTCTGCGAGAAGCGGTGATCGGGCTCGGATTCCATCGCCTCCGCGATATCGCCATGTCGTGCGGCGTGCTCAACCTGCTGCCCAAAGATTGCGGCGGCATCAATCCCGTGGCCTTCTGGGAGCATTCTCTGGGATGCGCTCTGGTCTGCCGCCATTTTGCCCGGAAGATTTCTTTTGAGGATCCCAGCAAGGCTTATCTCTCCGGATTACTTCATGACCTGGGAATCATCGTAAATCTGTGGGTGCTGCCTCATGAGTTTGGCGCTGCCTTCGAACTCGCCAAAACTGAGGGAATCCCCCTGCACGAAGCTGAGGAGAAAGTTCTGGGCTTTACCCACTGCGAGAGTGGACGTCTGCTCGCCGAGCGCTGGGACCTTCCTGCGGATCTGGTGGAAGTAGTCGCGCTTCACCACGCGCCGCAGGAATCGCAGAACCAATCCGCCCTGGTCGCCTTGGTCGGTATCAGCGACCTCCTCTGCCGCTTGAGCGGACTTAACTACGGCTATGTCGAGGAGCGCCAGGTCAACCTCGTGGAGCAGCCCGGAGTTTCGCTCCTGGTTCAGCATTGTCCGGGCCTCAGGTCGTTTGACTGGGCACGTCTGACGTTTGAACTCGATTCCTACATGGACGAGGTTCATGCGCTCGTCCACTCGGTTTATCGAAACTGATCTGTCGAAGTATGAGCGAAAGCCTCGAAACCCGGCCGCAAATTGGAGTCCTCGTCGTGGACGACAGCGCTTTCATGCGCACCGCCCTGTCTCGCATGATCATCTCCGATACGGATCTTTGTGTGCTCGGAACTGCCTGCAGCGGCGAAGAGGCATTGGAAAAAATTGCCGTGCTGAACCCCGACGTGATTACCCTTGACGTGGAAATGCCCGGCCTCGATGGACTGGAAACGCTGCGCCGCATTATGGCCCAATACCCGCGTCCCGTCATCATGGTCAGCTCCGCCACGGTTGCAGACGCTGAAATTACCTTCAACGCGCTGAGTGCTGGAGCTTTTGACTACGTCCCCAAGCGACTCTCCTCCACATCCCTGGACGTCACGCACATTCAGTCGGACCTTGTCGCCAAGATCAGAGCTGCGGCCCATTCTGACCGTTCCCAGCCCGCCGCGCGCAAGCCTCCGCAGTCCGCCGCCTGGCTGGATCGAAACACACTGGATCGAAACACACTGGATCGAAGCACATTGGATCGAAGCATATTCCCAACCTCACCAGCCATCGTCGCGCTCGGGACGTCTACCGGCGGCCCCAAAGCACTTGAGGAAATTCTTCCTCTTCTCACGCCAGAACTTTCCGTGCCGATTCTTATCGTTCAGCACATGCCTCCGGGTTTCACCACTCCATTTGCCTTGCGCCTCAACTCTCTCTGTCAGGTCCCGATTCGCGAGGCCGTGCATGGCGAGACCATTGAGGACGGCACCGTCTATATTGCTCCCGCCGGAATTCATACGACCGTCGAGCGTCCCTCCGACTCGCGCCCTACGATTTGTCTTTCTCCGCAGCCCGAAAATCAAGTGCACACTCCGTCCGTCGACGTTCTCATGCTATCCGTCGCCGCCACTTATCGGAACCTTTCCATGGGCGTGATTATGACGGGGATGGGGTCCGACGGAGCGGTCGGCATGGCGGCAATTCACCGCGAAGGCGGAGTCACCGTAGGGCAGGATGAAGCCAGTTGCACGGTCTACGGCATGCCACGAGTCTGCGCCGAATCAGGAATTCTTGACCGCGTCGTGCCCCTGTCCCAGATCCCGCAGCAGATCATGATGGCGACTCGATCTCGCAAACGCGCGTAATCGCGGTCCGGTTCCGCGTTTCGGTTTTCCCATTCAGCATCTCCCGGACTTTTCGCAACAGCGCCGCGGCCGAGAACGGCTTGGGCAGGCATGCCGCAGAGGGCTCGGCCGCTTCAATCTCCGCCAACTGCAATGGATACCCGGTCACGAATAAAACCGGGAGGTTCGGCTGGCTCGTTCGTAGATCGCTGGCCAGAGCACGCCCGTTTTTTCCCGGCAGCACTACGTCGGTGAGCAGCAGGTCAACTTCTGGCAAGCGTTCGCGCTGCTCGATTGCTTCCGCAGCGTTCTTTGCCGTGACCACGCCATACCCCGCGGACTGCAGAACCTGGTGGGTCACGTTTCGGACGAACGCTTCATCTTCGACCAACAGAATTGTTTCTGTCCCATGAAACAACTCT
Source organism: uncultured Acidobacteriaceae bacterium (assembly GCA_963846245.1). GTDB lineage: Bacteria > Acidobacteriota > Terriglobia > Terriglobales > Acidobacteriaceae > Sulfotelmatobacter. The sequence continues at coordinate 441,112 of CAWJVI010000005.1, forward strand.
GCCGCGAGCCCGAGATTTAAGTATTCATGATTCAAGTAGTCCTGGCTCAAGTGCTCGCGCTCCTTAGCAACAGCGGCTGAACTCACCTCATCCAAGCCAACCCTGCCAACGTAAAGAATGAGAATGAGGAACGGGGGAGATAGGCCGGTTGTGCGCTGACTCTCCCCTATCCCTCACTCACAATTCATTCCTTAGCATGCTGGCGGCCATCGCTTTCGGCGAGGGAGCCAATCGAGACAAAGCATTGCCAGAGCTGGAGTTACAGACACTGCCGCCGCGATTCACCGCGCCGCATCGTGCCAAGTAGAGGTCATTACGGGAAAACTGAGAACCGAATTGGAACCAGGCTCGACCAAATGCGGAATCAGTCAAACGCAGACCGACGGAACGGATCTCTATCCTCTACTTCGGACTCGTCAGAATCGTCCCATTCGGATCGAGCACGATCTTGCTGATCCCCGGAGGGGCGGACAAATGAAAAGAGGATTCCCGCCCATCGGCGAATACACGCCCAATCAGCACGGACCGCTTGCCCGAGCCCGATCCGTAAACCGGCACGGAGGTGACGAGATCCGCGGGCGCATCTTTTTGAAATATGGTTCCGCTCACCGCAGTGCCGCCATTCTTCGGCAAAAACTTTGTTGCCCGCAATTCCAGCTTGGGCAGCGACGTACCATTCACCCAGCCGGCAAGAAACCAGTCCAGCGAACTCTTCCCCTCATAGCGCAACCCCGGTGGAAGCTCTTCGGCGAACACGTCGAGCAATTCGCGTGTGTTGATCGACTTCCCCGCATAACGCTCTCTTACTTTTCGCAGCGCGCGCGCGAACGGTTCATCCTTCCCGCTCCCGCTTCGGCCAGGGCCCGCGGATTGCAGTACTGCCCCATCCTGCATCGTGGTGCGCAGCATGTGAAAAAGCCATGTGCTGCGGCCATAGCTGATGGCGTCGTAGCCCCCGGGAGAACGCGACGATTGCAGCCGGCCTCCTAGCGTCACTGGTCCAGCATCCTTTGGCGCCGACCCGCCTTGGTCTTTCTCCAGCAGTTCCCGGCGATATCTCTCCATAATTTCACGAAAGCTCGCCGGGTCTTTCTCTTGCAGCATCATCAGCGCCGTGTAATTCGCCAGCCCTTCGGAGAGCCACTGGTCACGATAAGTTGTCCATATAACCAGATCCCCCCACCACTGGTGAGCGGTTTCGTGCGCGGTAATCTGTTCCTGCATCAGCGCCCGGAAAGGCGTGAATCGCAGCTCCTTACGCTCCTCGTCGTCAAGAAAGGCGTAGGACGATAAAAACACTAATCCCGGCCAACCCTGGCTATCCCCTCCCGGCATCTGCGTGATCGCAAGATGGCTGTAGGGGAAAGGACCGAAGCGATCCGAGTAATACTGAATGGCTCGGGCAGCCGTCTCTGCAACGGACAAAGCGTTGCGAGCCGGCGAAGGGATCTCCGGAGCAATGACTCGAGGCGTCCTTTGCGATTGCGGCGTATCCTGCGGGTTCGGCGAGATTACCTGCACCGGAGCGCTGGGAAAATTGCGCTCTACGCCGACGGTTGCGTAAGTCTCCACCGTCACGGGGCCAGCCTTCGCCGTAGCCACGCTGTATTTGCCCAGGTTGAATCCTGCGACAGGGATGGGCCGCTCCGATCTCCAATGCGAAACCTGCTCGCCCGGAAGGACCGCCAGGCCACCAGTGGCAGATCCGCCTGAAGCCGGCTCGAGCTTGCCGGTTGCCACCAGCGTCCAGGCTGCCGGGTAGTGAAACTCGAGATCGAAATCGGCCATCACCAGGCCGCGGTTGGGGTACCACGTCCCGTGATCTCCAACGTAGAGCAATCCCGCGCCGGCTTCCGCCAGAACCTCCCCGCCGTAGACGAAACGCAGCTCATGTTTTTGTCCGGTTCGCGCGGGTTCGGGCAAGATGATTGCGACCAGGTCGTTTCCCCGCCGCGCCAGCTGCGTGCCTTCGATGGCAGGATTGTGCAGGAACTCCACCGGCTGCCCGTCCATCTCCACGCTTTCCACTTGCAGGAATCTCGACAACTCGAACAGCAGCGTGCGGGCGCCATCGTGCCTCACTTCAATCTGCAATCTAGCTTCGGCATGAATCTGTTTCGGAGGAGTCACCTGGCATGTGATGGCGAAGTGGCGGATGGCAATGGGATCTTCGTGCGTGGTATCGCCCTTTGCCTGTTGGGCCTGTTCCGTTTTGCCGGCCGACGGCGCGGATGCCGGCACGAATGAAGTCCACACATCATAATAGGTGACCCCGTTCTCTGCCTTTCGGGCCTGCCCGGCCTGGATTGGTTCAGCGGCCAGGGAATCGAAATAGATATCGAAAACTCCCAATTGTGTTCCCTGCACCCGGGCATGCAGCATGCGATCACTGTATGCGCTCGCCGGACCGGCTTCCGTACCTGCCAGGTCACCCACCACGCCGCCATTGCCGTTCGCCGCGGGAAGCAGGCGGCTGAAACTCACCAGCAATCGCAGGGCATCCTGCTGCGCCAGGTTGCGCGCGGTGTCTCCCCATCGGGTTACAAATTCTTGCGCGTTTTCGGGCGCGCGCAGGCCTGGACGCAACTCGGTCATTACGTCGTCATTGAAGCGGAAATAGGCTGTTTCAAAACGCTCCTCCAGGATCGCCATCCCGGTAAACAGGCTCATGGATTTTCGTTCGACTTCGTTGGGAGGCGCGAGCAGCACCTCGCCGTCCCCCTCGAAAAACGCTCCCGTCACCCGGCCCATTACGTCAGTGGTAAAAGCGATGGTGCCGTCCTCTAAAGTTATGTGGATCGCCGACCGGTCGAGCGAAGCCTCGCGCACGCGGTACACGCGCGCGGGATCCAGCGCGACCTGGCTCAGTTCCAGATAGAGCGCCGCGGCAGGCTTTGCGGGTTGGGCTTCCGGGGTAGGGGCTGCAGCCCACGCTGAGGTCGCGGCCCATAGAATCAGCGCAATTATCCCCAGCGTGATTCCGCGAGCTTTTCGATTCGCTAGTACCTTCGTCACGTAGGTGGACCCAGTCTCAGTTGCTAGAATGCGCCAAGATGCGGCTGCATGTCACTATTGTCGCTGGATTGCTCGCGGTCGCCCTTTCCAGCGCCAGCGCGGATACCATCTGCCTGAAGAACGGCCGCAAGATTCTGGTAGATCACGTCAGTGAAAACGGAAGCCGCTACGAATACGAGATCGGCGAGAGTTCCTTCGCGATTCCCAAGTCCTCGGTCGACCATATAGAGACGGGCGGAATGCCCGCGAGTTCCACGGCCGCGGGCGGAGCCAGCGTCGCCGATCTGCCGGCGTTCGCTCCTGCAGACAGTCTCGCTAACGAAGGCGATCTCGTCGCCAAGATCATTCGCGAAGGCAAAGTCGATACCGATGCGCTTTCGGCACTGGAAGGCAAAGGCAACGCCGAACTGAGCGCAACTGCCAACTTCATCGCCGGGAAGTTTGAATTCGAACGCGGCAACTCGAACCAATCCAAGCGCTACTTTGAAAACGCGCTGCGCTTCCAACCGGAAAACTCAACCATTCTTGTTTACTATGCGGCGCTGCTGGTCCGCGCGGGAAACGCCGCGCAGGCCCTGCCTTACGCGGAGCGCGCGGTGCGATCCGCTCCCGATTCGCCGGACGCTTACACCATGCTCGGCTACGCCCAGTTTGCATCGGACCACACCAAAGAAGCGGTCGCCTCGTGGAAGCATTCGCTGGCGTTGCGTCCGGATGCAACCGTGCAGCAGTTTCTGGCGAAAGCAACGCGGGAACAAACCGTCGAGAGCGATTTCGCCCAGCGCGAAAGCAGCCACTTTGTCCTGAAGTACGAAGGCAAGCAGACTTCCGAAGCTTTTCGCGGGCAAATTCTGGCCGCGCTCGAATCCGACTACGACGATCTTTCTCGCGACCTGGGCACGCCGCCCCACGACAACATTCTGGTAACGCTTTACACCGAGCAGGCATTCTTCGACGTCACGCAGGCTCCGTCGTGGTCAGGCGCCATCAACGATGGCAAGTTACGAATTCCGGTCAGCGGCCTGAGCTCTCTGACGCCGGAACTGGCTCGCGTTCTGAAGCACGAACTGGCGCACTCCTTCATTAACCAGCTTTCCGCCGGACGCTGTCCGCCCTGGCTGCACGAAGGCATCGCGCAGCTGCTCGAGCCCAAAAGCCTCAGCGGAAGCGGACACCAGCTGGCCCAGTTGTTCAAGGCGCAACGAAACATTCCGCTAAATATGCTCGAAGCCAGCTTCCAGAGCCTCTCCGGCAGTCAAGCCTATCTTGCCTACGCCGAGTCCCTGGCCGCCGTCTCCTACATCAACGACACCTACGGCATGGGCGATATTCAACGCATCCTGCAGGCGCTCAGCCAGGGCAGTTCCACGGAGGCCGCGCTGCGCTCGACCATCCACTCCGACTACGGCCAGCTCGAAACCGACCTCACCAAGTACCTGGCCGACAAATACGGCGATTAGGCTTCCGAACCAGGGATCGCACAAATTCTTAAAAACACCCATGTCATCCCGAATGTCCGCGTTTTTCATCGCGGCGGAGGAGCCTGTCCTGAGCGAAGCCGAAGGAATCTCAGTCTCCACTGCCGTGGAGCGCCGGCCATTGGTACCACTATTCCACCACCTGATTGCTCAACCCGAGCCCTCGTGCTAGCCTCGGTTCTAGGACCACGGCTCCATCGCCTCCTATGCATTCCCTGTTTCACTCGAGCGCTCACGAAACGGTTCCGGCGATCGAGCCTGTCGTCAGCGAGTTCCCGCACATCGATGGCGCAGAAATCGCCGCCGTCACCTACGGAGAACGGGTCGCCGGGGATTTCTATGACTCCCTGCGGGTGAGTTCCGAACGCATCCTGTTTGGGCTGCTCGATGTCGCCGGACGCCGTGAAAGCAACCAGCCGGTTCTGACTGCCGCGCAGGACATTTTTCGCAGGCTGGCCAGCGACCTGTTTAGTAAAGAGGATCTCAACGAGTCCGAGGCCATGACCGAGCTCTGCCTTCGGCTCAACCGCGGCATCATGGAAGTTGCGGGCGGCGTCCGTTCCTGCCCTGGGTTTATCGGCTGCTATCACGAGCGCTTCGGCACGCTCTGCTACACCAATGCCGGACACAGCCCCGGCCTTCTCCGCGACCACACTGGCATCACCGAGTTGGGAGCCACCGGCCTGCCGCTCGGCCTTTTTTCCCACGCTACCTGTGACTCACCCACCGTCGGTATTGAGAAAGGCGCTGCCCTTCTGCTGGTTTCCCGCGGCGTGGTTGAAGGGAAGTGCAAAGACAACACAAAGGAAGACCTCGAATTCGGTCTCGAGGGTGTGAAAGAGCATATGCGCAATACTCCCCCGGGCACCGCGCGGGAGCTTTGCACGTCTATTCTGAACGCCGTGGGTGATTTCACCTGCGCTCCCCTCATTGTTGACGACATGACCGCCCTGGCCTTCATCCGCACCGCCTGAGCGTTTCCAGGAAACCAAGCCGTCGAGCCAACCTCGCCGCCCGGCCTGGCATCGACATTACAGGGAGTGTCCGAAATGGCGGCGTCTTCCGAGATTCTGGCTTTACTCCGTGATCCTCTGTGTCTTCTGTGGTAGAAGAATTTGAGACACTCACCACGTCACACAGCGCCTCCATTTCGGCTGGTTCCAGAGTAAGTTTCAGGAGTAAAATATCCAGAGGCTAGCAGCCCCTTCGCCATCACATCGGCAGCGGCTCCACAAACAAAATTATGAAGAAACTGTGTCTGCTTATTGTCACTTTGTCCTGCCTGTCTGCTTTCGCCGCGGCTCAGGGCGGACAGGTCGTCGAGGAGATCGTCACCCGGGTGAATGGCCAGATCATCACCCGCGCGGAATTCGACCGCAGCAAGGACACGCTCAAGGACGAATGTAAGACTCAGGATGCGGCGAACCCCGACAAGTGCTTCTCAGAGAAGGAAAAAGACATTCTTCGCGATCTGATCGACCAGCAGCTTCTCATCGAGAAGGGCAAGGACCTCAGCATTAACGGGGACACCGATCTGATCAAGCGCCTCGACCAGATGCGCAAAGAAATGAAGCTCGACAGCATGGAAGACCTGGAGAAGGCCGCCGCCTCGCAGGGAATCTCCTACGAAGATTTCAAACAGAACATGCGGAACCAGATCATCACGCAGAAGGTGATCGGAGAAGAAGTTGGCGGCCACCTCAGCATCACCAAAGATGAGATACAGCAGTTCTACGACCAGCACAAAGCTGAAATGCAAATGCCGGAAGAAATCCGGCTAAGTGAGATCATGGTTTCTCCGAAACCGACTCTCCCGAACAAGGCCGCCGCAACTCCAGCGACCACGGACCCAGGCGCCGCTCCTGCCGATGCAGCGGCCCAAAAGGCCGCCGACGACGACGCCCGCCAGGCTGCCGACGCTGCCGCTCTGGCGACAGCCGAAGCCAAGGCCAACGACCTGCTCGCACAGATTCAAAAAGGCGCCTCCTTTGAGGACATCGCGAAGAAATATTCTGACGGCGCATCGGCGGCCGACGGCGGCGCGCTCGGCGTCTTCAAACGTGGCCAGCTCGCCAAGGAACTGGAAGACACAACCTTCGCCATGAAAGCGGGCACCGTTTCCGGCGTCATCCGCACCAAGCAGGGATACGTAATCCTGAAAGTCATTGAACATCAGGATGCCGGAATCCCTCCCCTGAAAACGGCCGAGCCGCACATTCAGGACGCACTCTATTACGAGAAACTGCAACCCGCGCTCCGCGCCTATCTCACCAAACTGCGCGAAGAGGCTTACATCTACTATTCACCGGGTTTTGTGGACACCGGGCCAGAGTCCCAACCAGACCCAACCCGTAGTGACTGCCGCCGCCAAGGATCCCGACGCCAAGAAGCTCGGCAAGAAGAAGAAAAAGAAACTGGGCGTCCTCTAAGCATTTCGCGCCGCTAACGTTTCGTGGCCGCCGTTAGACCGCATTTAGGACCGCAGTCGCTTATACTCGTGGAATACACTCCATGAAAGATTTCTACATCAGCGACTGCGTGCGCCAGGAAAACAAGATCGTCACTGCCAGCTTCGTCGTGGTCTCCAAGCAGATCAAGCCCAAGAAAAGCGGCGAACCCTATCTTGCTCTGACTCTCGGCGACCGCACCGGTCAGCTCGAAGCCAAGATGTGGGACAACGTCGAGGAAGTCCTCGAAGCTTTCGAGCAAGACGATTTCCTCAAGATCAAGGGCCTGGTCAACAAATATAAAAACCGCTTTCAGCTCACCATCCACAAGCTTCGCAAGCTGGGCGAATCAGAAATTGATTTTTCGGACTACCTCCCGAAAACCACGAAAAACATCGACGAACTCTGGCAGACTGTTGCCGGATTTGTCGCCACGATTCAAAACCTTCATCTGCAGTCATTGCTGCAGGCCTTCATGGCCGACCCTGACATTGCGGCGGCTTATCGCAACGCTCCCGCCGCTAAAACTCTGCATCACGCCTTCATTGGTGGACTGCTCGATCACGTGGTCTCGCTCTGCCGCTCCTGCGATTTGATGTGCCGCAATTATCCCCAGGTCAATCGCGACCTTCTTCTCACCGGGGCTTTTCTCCACGACATCGGCAAGATTCATGAGTTGGCTTACAACCGCTCGTTCTCCTACACCACTCGCGGACAGCTTCTCGGTCATATGGTGATCGAACTCGAAATGCTGCAAGCCAAGCTCGCGCTGGTGCCCGATTTCCCAGCCGAACTCAAGTCGATGCTCGAACATCTCATCATCAGCCACCACGGCCAATACGAATTCGGTTCGCCCAAACTACCCATGTTTCCCGAAGCGCTGATGTTGCATTACCTCGACGACCTGGACTCGAAGATGGAGGCGATGCGCGCGCATTTCGAGCGCGAAGCCGACCTTGAAAGTCCCTGGACCAGCTACAACGCTTCTCTCGGCCGCCCTTTGCTGAACACCGCAAAATTTCTGGCGCCGAAAAAAACTTCGCCGACAGAAAGCTCGTCGTCACTCGACGAAGAGTTACAGGAAGAGTTGTCGCAACGGCAAGCCGGCCAATCCGCAGCGTCCGCGGAGGAGGCTCCGACCTTGTCCGGCCTGACCTTGCCCGGTCTGATCTTGCCCGGTCTGGAGCCGCGGCGGTAACCTTGAATTCGCTTTACTCAAGCGGAGGTCCGTATGCCAAAGGCGAAGGCTTCGAAAAAATCGGCTTCTCCAAAAGGCTCTCTGAAAAAACCTGATTCTTCTTTGCTTAAAATTACTGCGACTGGCTTGCCTCACGTGCCGCCCACGTATGGGCTGAAGGCGCGCGAGAAGTATCTGCCATTCAGTCACGCCGAGATGCGCCTCGCGAAATCGCGCAACTACTGGATCTGCACCGCGCGTCCTGATGGGCGGCCTCATTCCATTCCCGTATGGGGTTTCTGGATTGACGGCGCGCTGTATTTCGGAACTGGGCGAGACTCACGCAAGTCTCGCAATCTGGCTCACAATCCGGCGATCTCGATCCACCTGGATTCCGGCGACGATGTCGTGATTCTGGAGGGAACGGTCACCGAAGTCGATCCCAACGACAAGCCCACTTTCAAGAAGCTCGATGCCGCCTCGCGCATGAAGTACAACATGCCGATGGCTGGGCCTCCGGGCGACGACTCGGTTGTGTACCGCGTTCGTCCGCGCGTGGTGCTGGCCTGGACGGAGAAGGACTTTCCCAACAATGCCACGCGCTGGCAACTGGAGGTTAACGCAGAATAGCTTCGCGATAGTTTCCCCATGACCCTGGACTTCAACCGCTTCGAGATCCTGACGTTCGACTGCTATGGCACCCTGATCGACTGGGAAACCGGACTCCTGTCCGCTCTGCACCGCATCCTCTCCGCGCATGGCAAGAAGGTCGAGGACGCCACTCTTCTGGAACTCTACGGAAACTTCGAGCAGCGTTCCGAGCAGACTTCCGAGCGCCGCGTTTCGTCCCTATCGCGAAGTTCTGCAATCGGTGGTGCGGAAGTTCGGCGACGAGTTCGGTTTCGTTCCCACGGCTGAAGAAATCCGCTCGTTGCCAGATTCGCTGGCCCTTTGGAAGCCCTGGCCTGACACGGTTGCGGCGCTGCGCCAACTCAAGAGCCGCTATCGCCTGGCCATCCTCTCCAACGTGGACGACGATCTTTTCGCCGCCACTCGCCCTCAGCTCGAGGTGGCATTCGACGAAGTCATCACGGCTCAACAGGCACAAGCCTACAAACCGTCGCTAAAGATTTTTGAGCTCGCGCTGGCCCGCATCCAGGCCCCAGCTCACCGCATTCTCCACGTCGGCCAAAGCATTTACCACGATGTAATTCCCGCGCAGGCCCTGGGCTTGGCCACGGTGTGGGTAAACCGTCCTTCGGCGCGACCCGGCGCAGGAGCGGTGAAGACTGCACACGCGGAACCTGACCTGGAAGTTTCCAGCCTGGCGGAGTTAGCAGAGCTGGCCGCCGCCGCGTTTCGTTGACTATCTGGCTGGGACCGGCAAGAGGCCCGCTGTGCCCTGCAAACTCCGCATCTTGTACAATCGTGCATTCATGTTGCGCTATCTCACCGCGGGGGAATCTCATGGCGAAGCCCTGATCGCCTATATTTCAGGTTTGCCCGCCGGCATTCCGATAGACCAGGCCTTCGTCGACCGCGAACTCTGGCGCCGCCAGCAAGGCTACGGCCGCGGCGGTCGCATGAAGATCGAGCGTGACACCGCACACATCCTTTCCGGTGTTCGTCACGGCAAAACCATCGGCTCGCCTATCGCGATTCAACTCGACAACCGAGACTGGAAAAACTGGCAGGAGTCATTGCCGGTCGCCCCAGGCGATGCCGAGAAGCACAAGCGCGTCGCTTCTCCTCGTCCTGGCCACGCCGATCTCGCAGGAGCGCTGAAATACAATTTTCCCGAAGCCCGTTATGTTCTGGAGCGCGCCTCCGCCCGCGAGTCGGCCGCCCGCGTCGCCATCGGAGCCCTTGCCAAACTTTTTCTGCGCGAGCTGGGCCTCGAGGTTCTCAGCCACGTGGTCACCACGGGCAGCGTGTCTGTGCAAGGCGAAGTTTCGTGGGAGAAAATTCGTTCGCTCCACAATCAGGAAAACTGAGCGTGAAGAAATCTTGCTGAACTGCGCCGATCCCGATACCGAGCAGCGCATGAAAGCAGAAGTCGACAAAGTTCTCAAGACTGGCGACTCGCTCGGCGGAATATTTGAAGTCGTGGCCCACGGTGTTCCGCCGGGCCTCGGCACTTACGCCCAGTGGGATGAGCGCCTCGACGCACTTCTCGCCGCCGCCGTCATGTCTCTACAAGCCGTAAAGGCAGTCGAGATTGGCTCCGGCGTCGCGTCCGCATTTTCTCCGGGCTCGGCGGTGCACGATGAAATTGGCTACGCAGGCGCCGACGGTTTCACCGCGTTCTCCCGCACTCACAACAACGCCGGCGGCATCGAGGGCGGCGTTTCCAACGGCGAAGAGATTCGCGTTCGCGGCTATCTCAAGCCAATCTCCACCCTGCGCCGTCCGCTGCAGTCGGTGGATTTTTCCACCCGCGAGCCGGTGAAGGCTGCGTACGAACGTTCCGATGTCTGCGTTGTACCCGCGGCCGGAGTCGCCGCTGAGGCCATGGTCGCGCTCACTCTGGCCCGCTGCGCTCTGGAAAAATTCGGCGGTGATTCCATGCTCGAAACTTTGCGCAATTTCGAGGGCTACCGCCAGCAATTGAAAAATTACTGATTTCAAAAATTACTGATTTCAAAAACTAATAATGATCTATCCCATCGTGAAGTTCGGCAATCCGATCCTGGAGAAACCCTCCGCGAAGGTAACCGTTTTCGACGAGGAACTGAAAACCCTCATCGACGACATGTTCGAGTCCATGTACGCCGCGCGCGGCGTGGGTCTGGCCGCGCCGCAAATCGGAATTGCCTGCCGCATCGCCGTCGTCGACGTCACCTTTCAGGAAGACCCCGAGGCTAAGCTGGTTCTTATCAACCCTGAAATCATTCACGCCGAAGGCCACCACACGCAAAGCGAGGGATGCCTGAGCATCCCCGATTTTCGCGAGAACGTGAAGCGCGCTCTTAAAGTCACCGTCCGCGCTCAGGATGTGCATGGAAAAGTTTTCGAGAAAACCGGAGAAGAACTTCTGGCTCGCGCCTTCCAGCACGAGACCGATCATCTGAACGGCAAGCTTTACATCAGCCGCATCAGCGCGCTGAAACGCGACCTGATGAAACGCAAAATCCGCAAGATGATGAAAGCCGGAGAATGGGAGAGCTGAGAGATTGACTCATTGTGTCGATTGAGTCAATGATTCAATGAGTCAATTTCTCGATGTCTCAATCCCTCAATCTCGTTTTCTGCGGCACACCACGCGTTCGCCGTCCCTACGCTCGAGAAGCTCGCCTCAATCCGGCTGTAAAATTTCTCTGGTCGTGACGCAGCCCAATCGCCCCAAAGGCCGTGGACTGGAATTGGCGCCTTCGCCCGTCAAGCAGTCCGCTCTGCAATTAGGACTGCCCGTCACTCAGCCCGACAGAATTAAAACGAACGACGAATTCCGCGCGCAGCTCACCGCGCTCAAGCCCGACGCGATTGTCATAGTCGGCTACGGCCGCATCATTCCGCAATGGATGCTGGACCTCCCTCCGCTCGGCAACATCAATCTGCACGCCTCGCTGCTTCCGAAATATCGCGGTGCAGCGCCTGTTCAGTGGGCGATCGCCCGCGGAGAAACCGTCACCGGAGTCACCACCATGCGCATCGACGCCGGCCTCGACACTGGTGACATTTTGCTGCAACGCGAATTACCCATCGCCTCGGACGACACCGCAGAAACGATCGCGCCTCGTCTCGCGGCAATCGGCGCCGAACTCACAGTTGAAACAATGCGCGGCCTGCATGCTGGATCGATTCATCCCCGCCCGCAGGATCACACGCAATCTACGCTCGCGCCCATCCTCAAAAAAACCAACGGCCTCGCAGATTTTTCTCTGTCAGCGACGGAGATCTTCAATCACATCCGCGGCTTCCAGCCCTGGCCGGGCGTGTACACAGAACTTTCGCGGCAAGACTCTGCAGATTTGGAAAGCGCAGCCAGTCGACAAACCTCTGCCTCCGGCCCACCTGCATGCCGAAGGAGATCGTCTGCTCTCCGGCTGCGGCACCCACTCATCTCTCGAACTTCTCGAACTCCAACTGGAGGGCAAGAAGCGCATGTCTGCCTCCGATTTCCTGCACGGCTACCGCCCCAAGCCCGGCGAGAAACTCGGCCTCTGAAGTCTACGTCTGGCTTCACTCTGTGTTCCCCTGTGTCCCCTGTGGTGGAGAATTTAGGACGCTACTCAAGTTCCCAAAGATCTTCCGCCCGCCCCCTGCTTCCGTCATACTGAAACCTTGAAGCCAGAGACTCGCCCATCGAAGCCCCATTGTTCGCCCGCTCGCAGCGCCGCATTCGACATTCTGCTGCGAGTTGAACGCGAATCATCGTACGCGTCGGAACTTCTGCACTCTGCCGCATACGCGAACACTTTCCACCGCCGATCATGGCTTAGCGACGGAACTGGTGATGGGCGTCCTGCGCTGGCGCTCCAGCCCTCGACGAAGAGATTTCGCAGACTTCTTCGCAGATTGTCTCCAAACTCGATCTTGAAGTTCTCACCGCGCTACGCCTCGGTCTTTATCAACTCCGCAAACTCGATCGTATTCCGCCGCGCGCTGCCATCCACGAAAGCGTCGAACTAGTGAAGCGCGCCCGCAAGCACTCCGCCGCCCCTTTCGTGAACGCCGTGCTGCGCAAACTCGCCACGGCCGCGCCACGGCCGCACCCTTCAGCTTCCACCGAAGAGAATGTTGTGTCCTCCGAATCGCTCGCCCACTCCTTCGCGCATCCACTATGGCTGGTGGAACGTTGGGCGCGCGAGTACGGACTCGCAGCCGCTCGTCACATCTGTGACTACGATCAATCTGTCCCTGCAACCGCCATCCGTCTCCGCGATCCCGCCGCCGAGAATGAACTCCGCGCGGAAGGCATCGAACTCGCTCCCGGAGCCCTGCTCGCCTCCGCGCGCCGCGTGCAAAGCGCAAACACTCCGAAAACCAGCGCGCTCCTCGCCGGCCAAGCCGTCATCCAGGACGAAGCTTCGCAACTGGTTGCTGCGCTCGTTGGCCGCGGCTCGCGCATTCTCGATTGCTGCGCCGCTCCCGGAGGCAAGACGGTCGCCATGGCCGACTACAATCCCGGCGCAACGATAACGGCAGTCGAACTTCACCCTCACCGCGCGCGTCTGTTGCAGAAGATGCTGCGCGCCAGCCGAAACATCCCGTGCTGTGGGGCCTCACAGAGTCCAGATCATCACCGCCGACGTACAGACCGCACCCCTGCATGCCAGCTACGATCGTGTGCTCGCGGACGTTCCTTGTTCCGGCACCGGCACTCTCGCCCGTAATCCTGAAATCAAATGGCGACTTCAACCGGAAGATCTCGAAGATCTCCGAGCACGTCAGCTCGCGATCCTCCGCTCGGCGCTGAAGCAGGTCGCGCCCAGCGGACGGCTCATCTACTCCACTTGTTCGCTGGAGAAAGAAGAGAATGAAAACGTCGTCGAGGAAGTTCTCGAGGAAACTCTGAACCAGAACTCAACTTTTCGTTTGATCGACGTCCGCCCAGAACTCGATCGCCTCAAGTCAGAGGGCACGCTGACGTGGCCCGATCTCGCATCGCTTACTCTGGGCCCGTTTCTGCGGACTCTCCCCGGCATCCATCCCTGCGATGGGTTTTTCGCCGCAATCTTCGAAAAACAGCAGCGCGCCTACTGATTTCTTATCGAGCATTCCCGCGCGCTTCACCGAACTTCGAAATTCACAAACCCTCCCGCCACAATTCTTTGCCCCGGCGGCGGCGTTTGCGCCACGATGATGCTGGCGGGCGAGGGCTGTGCCGGCGCTGCGCTAGCGGGCACAGGAGCAGGAATTACCGCGGATGGATTTGCCATCGAAGGAAATGTCGCATCATTCGCCGCCGGTGCGGGCGCGGGCGCAGGCGGCGGCGCCACGCCCACATTTCCCAGCTTGAACCCCGCATCCTGCAGCGTGCGGCTCGCGCTTCCGAGCGGCTGTCCGAGAAAACTCGGCATCGTAAAAACTTCCGCATCAGCCGTGGCCGTGAGTAGCAAACTGATTTTCGGCGCTGCCACCTGGCTCGCATTCGCCGCCGGACTCTGCGCCAGCACCTGATCCGGCGGCAGTCCCGGAATCTGCACCTCCGCGGTGGACACCAGCTCCAGCCCGCGCCGCCGTATATTCAATTCCGCGGCATGCTCGCTCTGCCCGCTAACGTCAGGAATCACCACTCGCAACGGTCCCAGGCTTTGCGCCACGCGCACCTGCCAACCGCGCCTCACTTTCGTTCCCGGCAGCGGAAGTTGCGACATGATCCGCCCCTCGGGAATTTGCGGAGAATAATATTGCCGCTCGATCTGAACCAGCAGGCCAGGACCGGACACGGCTCGTTCCGCCTCCGTAGGCGAAAGTCCCACCAGCGTCGGCACCACAACTTCCTGCCCGTGAATCGCAAATCGCATCGCCGTCAGCGCGGAGACAAGCGCCACCGTCACCAGCACCAGCGCCAGCATCGCAAAACGAAAAAAGGATCTCACGGTTAACGCAGATTATAGTCCGTAAAGGCTGGCCCCACACGCCGCTCCAGAATCACCTGCGCGAAACCGGCTGCCCGACTCGTCGCTGACGAACTCCATCCCTGGACCCCACTCACGGTGTCATCCCGAACGGGCGAATGCCCGGAGGGACCCTACGACCCTTACCCCAACCACTGTCGCAAACCAGACCATCCCCCGGCGACTCCATTACACGGTCTTCCTCACATTCTGACGTTGAGGGCCGTACTCTGCCAGCGCGCCGAACGGAGGCCTCACGCGGCGCGAGGATACAACTTCTTCAAGTCGGTCCGATCCCGCGACCGCTTCTCCCGCAGCCGCAGCATCGGCTGCTCCACCAGATAATAAGAAGCGCTCGCCAACGCCACCGGCACCAGCAGCCAATACCAGGCCCTGTGCTGCGGACCATATGCGAACAACTGCTGCCACAGATAAAGGCTGTAGCTGATCTTCCCCAGCCACGCGACAGGCTTGACGTTCAATATCCAGTAAGGAGTCTGCACCACATGCAGCAGTAGCCCTGCAATCGAGACGTGCATCAGCGGCCACAACACCAGCAACAACAACGGCGTAGTGCGGAACCGCACCGCCGCCACGTAGAAGGGAACCAGCGCCACGGGCAAAATCATCAGCAATGCCCAGCCCCGCCTGATGCGCGGCAGCCGCGGCGCATAAATCGCCAGCAGGCAGCCGATGGCCAGAATGTCAGCCACGGCCGGAAACGTTTCGTCCGCCTTTCCGTGCAGCTTCAGGAAGTGGCACGCGACCCGATAAACCGGAGCGAGTGCCACCACTCCCGCCAGAATCGCAACCCGGTGCCGGTACCATTTCTTCAGCACGCCCGGCCACAAAAAATAAAACTGTTCTTCCACGCTCAGCGACCACAAGTGTCCCAAAAACCACGGATGCGCGTAATCAAAATTGGTCACATAAAGCGCAGCCGCAACCATGTGATACCAGCGCAGTTCGTGCCAGTAAATTACGAAAACCGGTAGCATGAACGCAATCGCGGCAGGAAGAATCCGGTATGCCCGGCGCACATAAAACTCGCGCAACTGAATGGTTGAAGTTTTCGCGTATTCCTTCAACAGCAAAGTCGTAATTAGATATCCGGAGATGATGAAAAAAATCCTCACTCCCAGATTCGCAAACGCTCCACCAACTTCCGATTGGTAATGCAGCGACGCCCAATGACCAACGACCACCATCGAAATCGAAATGGCCCTTAGCCCGTCGAGCGATGGAATACGGCGCATGCGCTCGCAGCATAAACAGCGCGTGCGCTTCCGGTCAGTGACGCCCAACCCCAATCGCACATTTTTCGCATCTCTTGTCCCAACCTGGGAACTTCAGCTCCGGCATCAAAATTGTCATCCAGCAGCCCGCTGCAACGCCTCAAAATCACCTCATTTTCGTGCTATAATGACCTTAGTTCCAAAGGCATATAACATCCTGTAAATACAAGCAGTTACAAGCGTTTCGCAGGACCAGTTTTCGGCACAAAAGTTTCTCGTCTTGAGCTGATGGCTGAACGCTGACAGCTGAGAGCTAAAAGCATGGCTGACGATCAAAATCCCGAACTTCCCCTCACTCCTCCGCCCGGCGGCGGCGGCGACGGCAGTCCCGGCGCGCTGAACATTCAGCCCGTCAACATCGAAGAGGAAATGCGCCGGTCGTATCTCGACTACGCCATGTCGGTGATCATCGGCCGCGCGCTCCCCGATGTGAAGGACGGCCTCAAGCCCGTTCACCGTCGCATTCTGTACACCATGCAGCAGATGGGATTGCAGCCCAATAAAGCTACGCGAAAATGCGCTCGCATCGTCGGCGATGTGATGGGCAAGTACCATCCCCACGGCAATCTCGCCGTTTACGACGCCCTCGTCCGCCTCGCGCAGCCCTGGAGCTTGCGCTATCCGCTGATTTTTGGTCAAGGAAATTTCGGCTCGGTCGATGGTGATCCGCCCGCGGCCGATCGTTATACCGAAGCCAAACTCGCGCAGGTTTCCACCGCTCTGCTCGAAGATCTCGACAAAGACACCGTCGACTTTCATCCCAACTACGACGGCAGCGAAGTCGAGCCCGACGTTCTTCCCGCCCGCATTCCGAACCTTCTGGTGAATGGTTCCGATGGCATCGCCGTGGGCATGGCGACCAAGATTCCGCCGCACAATCTCACCGAGATCGTCGACGCCACCATCACTCTGATCAACAATCCCAACGCTCAGTTGGCGGAAATCCTCAAGTACGTGCTGGGACCCGACTTCCCGACCTACGGCATCATTCACGGACGCGCCGGAATTTTCGAAGCCTACCGCACCGGCCGCGGCCGCTTCCAGGTGCGCGCGAAAGCTTCCATCGAAACTTTCACCAAAGAGCGCCAGGCCATCATCGTCACCGAAATTCCGTACCAGGTAAACAAAGCGCGCCTCGTCGAGCGCATCGCGCAACTGGTCAACGACAAAGATATCGAAGACATTTCCGACATCCGCGACGAAAGCGATCGCGACGGCATGCGCATTGTGATCGAACTCAAGCGCGGCGCCGAAGCCCAGATCGTTCTCAACCAGCTCTTCAAGCACACCCAGATGCAGGAGAGTTTTTCCATGATCCTGCTCGCGGTGGTCAATGGCCAGCCCCGCGAACTGGGCCTGATCGAAGCCATCAAGCATTTCATCAATCACCGCGTGGATGTCGTCCGCCGCCGCACCGCGTATTTGCTTTCCAAGGCCAAAGACCGCGAACACATTCTCGAAGGTTATCTCACCGCGCTGGATCATCTCGACAACGTCATCGTCATCATCCGCGGCAGCGCCAACCGTGCCGACGCCCGCGAAAACCTGGTCACCTATTTCGGCGGCAAGAAAATCGAAATCAACACCACCGGCCGCGCTCCCAAACTCGATCCCGAAAAGCCCTTCACCACCAGGCAGGCCGACGCCATTCTCGAACTGCAACTGCATCGCCTGACCAAGCTTTCCATCGACGAAATCTCGAACGAGTTGAAGCAGGTGCGCGACAGCATCGCCGAATTCGAATCCATTCTCGGCTCCGAGAAAAAACTTCGCACCGTCATCATCAAAGAGCTCGAAGAGGTCAAGAAGCTCTACGGAGATGAACGCCGCACTCGCATCGAAGACGAAGCCGCCGAGATCGTGCTCGAGGACCTCATCGCCGACGAGCAGGTGGCCGTCACCGTCAGCCATTCCGGCTACATGAAGCGCACGCCCATCTCCACCTACCGCATGCAGCGCCGCGGAGGCGTGGGCCGCACCGGCATGAAGACGCGCGACGAAGATTTCGTCGAGCATCTTTTCCTCGCGTCCACTCACGCCTACATTCTCATCTTCACCAACACCGGCCGCGTCTACTGGATCAAGGTCTACGAAATTCCCGACGTCAGCGCCGCCGGCAAAGGCAAACACGTGGGCAGCCTGGTCGGACTGCAGCAGGGCGAAACCGTTCGCACCATGCTCGCCGTCCGCGACCTGGAATCGGAAAACAAATTCATTTTCTTCGCCACGCGCAACGGCCTGGTAAAAAAATCTGCGCTGCGCGAATTCATGCACGTCCGTTCCAACGGCATCAACGCCATCAACATCGAGCAGGGCGACGAACTGGTTTCCGCCCGCATCACCAACGGCCAACAGATCATCTTCATCGCCTCCCACGAAGGCATGGCCGTGCGTTTCGACGAAAGCCACGTTCGCCCCATGGGCCGCGCTGCCTACGGAGTCTGGGGCATCGATCTGGACAAAAACGACTACGTAGTAGGCATGGCCACAACGCCCAAACCGGGAGCAGAAGCATCCGCAACCACAGATCGCGTGGGCACGGCAGAAAATGTGGGAACGGACGCCCCGTCCGTTCCGGGCGTGCAAGCGCCCGCGGGGGTTGATGACGCCGTCACGGAACCCGAAGTAGTAGACGTCGCGGTAAAAGGCTCCCTGATTCTCTCCGTAACCGAAAACGGATTCGGCAAGCGCACTCCCGCCGACGAATACCGCCTGACCAACCGCGGCGGCAAAGGCGTCATCAATCTCAAAACCACGGAGCGCAACGGAAAAGTCGTCGGCATCGCCCAGGTCGACGAAACCTCCGAAGTCATGCTCATCAGCCACTACGGCAAAATCATCCGCATGGATTCAAAAACCATCCGCGAATCCGGCCGCAACGCCCAAGGCGTCCGCCTGCTTCACCTCGAACCCGGCGACCGCGTAGCCGCCGCAGTAGTGATCGCTCCAGAAGAAGAACCGAACGGTGGCAACGGAGGCACGCTGATTCAGTAATTGATCGTGCGATGTTGTCTGTGTGGCGCGGGCACTCTTGCACGCGCACTTCGAGCCCAGCAATCTATCTAGAACCCAAGCAAGCCTTGTCATCCAGAGCGAAGCATGAGCGCCTGAAAGGCGGTCATCCGCAGTCGAAGGATCCCTTTCGCCATCCAGCATCTCTGGCTCGCCGGGAGTTCCTACGACTGCCCTCCTCCCGCGACAACTGCGCTCCACCCAAACCACCTCCGCCCCACCCACCGCAACAACTTCCACCCCACCACCGCCCCACCCACGATCGTCCCCACCCACAACAACACCGCAGGCAGATAAAACAGAAACGCCATCATCGCCGACGCATAATCACCCACGCTTTTCAGCCCATCACGCACCGCCAGCTTCACCTGGTACAGCGGACGCCAGTTCAGCCCGAAGACCTGCGTCTCGGCCTCAGTGCGCAGCGAGATGGAGATGGCCACTGTCTCCGTCTGCTTCGAGAGCGCGTTGAATTCCGCCTGCTGCTGTTCGATCTGCCCGCGCACTTCGCTGATCTGTCGGCTCACCGCGAGCAAGTCCTTCACCGTATTCGCCTGCTTCAGGATCGCCAGATACTGCGCCTCCTCCGCCCGCAAGTTTCGCAGGTTCGCATCCTGATCCACGTATTGCCGGGTCACATCCTGCGCCGCAATGGTTTCGTTCTCCACGCGCAGCCCCAGCTTTCGAATCTCCGCGCGCGTCTCTTCAAAGCGCGCCGCCGGAATGCGAATCGTCAGCGAACCGCTGGCCGCATCCTCGCCACCGCCCTGCGAGCTCTCCAGATACCCGCCTTCCATCTCCGCCAGCGCCATGATCTTGTCCATCACCTGCGCCGGATGCAGCACCACGATCGCAAGCGAGCTCGTGCGGATGATCCTCCGCTCCGCGGAAGTGTCGGGCTGAGGTTGTGCCACCGCGGAGCTGCCCATGCGCGGCACTCGTCGCGGTCCGGCTCCGCCAACGCGACTGGCCTATTCTTTGCGCGAGCACCTGCATAGAAATTCTGCTCGGGTTGATCGCGCACTATTTGGTGTGGCATCGAAAGGGTGACTGCAGACCGATGTAGGGCAGGCGCCGCCATCGCCACCCAGAACAGGCCAATGCCGAATCCAGCCGCGATCAGCGCCCAGGTCTTCGTGCGGTCGTTCCGTAACTCCGAAAACGTTGACATGACGTCCCCCGAACGGGAACGCACGATCGGGCAAATCTTGCACGCGATCCGGGCGGGAGTAGTTGCCCGAGAGTCAGAACCAAAATAAAAAGGCGGCCCGAAAAGGCCGCCCCAACAATCTTTGTCTTTAATCCGTGAAGATCCGTGGCAAACGCTCTTAGCCCTAGATATCCAAATTCTTCACATCCAGCGCATTATCTTCAATGAACTTCCGCCGCGCTTCCACATCCTCGCCCATCAGAGTGGTGAAGATGGTTTCGCACTCCGCGATGTCTTCCAGCTTCACCGAGAGCAGCGTGCGCCGCTCCGGATCCATGGTGGTCTCCCACAGTTGCGGAGCGGTCATTTCGCCCAGGCCTTTGTAGCGCTGCACGATGAAGTCCTTGCGCCCTTCATTCAGCACATACTCAAACAGATCGCGCGCGTTGGTTTTCTCCACCACTTCCACTTCTTTGCGCTTCGGCGCAGCCTTCGCCCTCTTCTCGGCCTTTCCTTCCACGCCGTCTTCAGCCTCGCCCTCGCCCTCTTCAGCCGCAGCAGGCGCAGCCTTTACTATGCCTTCCACTACAAACGGAGGCTGCATATACATTTCGATCTGCTTGTATTTCGTGATCAGATGCCGGCACTCCGGAGTCGACGCCAGTTCCCAATTGATGACGTGCTCGGCGCCCTGCGAATTCACGAAGTGAACTTCCCACAAGTTGTGCTCTTCGTCGAAACGCGCATCCACGCTCTTGAAGTTCTGCGCCTTCTGCAGTTTCTTGAGTTCTCGCTCCAGCTTCTCGATCTTCTTGGGCTGATCTTTTTTGTCGCCCTCAAAATCCGCGCGCTTCGAGAGATCGAGTTTCGGCAGCAGCTCGGTAACAGGTTCGCTGCGCAGCCGCTTGTCTGCCTTGTCGAACAGGTCCAGATATTCCTTCAGCACCGTGATGAACTTGGCCAGGTCCTTGCCTTCGAGTTTGGCCGCACCTTCGCCGTAGCGCACGATCAGCCCGTCCGCCGCGCGCTTCACCATGACTTTCACGAACTCGCGCTCGTCCTTGATGTATTGCAGCGTCTTGCCTTTTTTAATCGAGAACAGCGGCGGCTGCGCGATGAACACGTTCCCGCGCTTGATCAATTCCTGCATGTGCCGGAAAAAGAACGTCAGCAACAGCGTGCGGATGTGCGAGCCATCCACGTCAGCATCGGTCATCAGGATGATTTTTCCGTATCGCACTTTCGTCGGATCGAAATCATCTTTCGCAATGCCGGTACCCAGCGCCGTAATCATGGCGCGGATTTCCTCGTGCGCCAGCATCTTGTCGTAGCGGGCTTTCTCGACGTTGAGAATTTTTCCCTTCAGCGGAAGAATCGCCTGGAAGCGCCGGTCGCGCCCTTGCTTCGCCGTGCCACCTGCCGATTCGCCTTCAACCAGAAACAATTCGCAACGGTTCGGATCGCGCTCCGAACAATCCGCCAGCTTTCCCGGCAGGCCGCCGGAATCGAGCGCGCCCTTGCGCCGCGTCAAATCGCGAGCCTTGCGCGCCGCCTCGCGCGCCCGCGCCGCGTCCACGGCCTTGTTGATAATCTTCCGCGCGACGGTCGAATTCTGTTCGAAGAACGCGCCCAGCCGCTCGTTCACGAATGCGGTGACCGTTCCCGCGATATCGGAATTCAGTTTCCCTTTGGTCTGCCCTTCAAACTGCGGCTGCGGCAGCTTCACGCTGATCACCGCGACCAAACCTTCGCGCACGTCGTCGCCAGTCAGGTTTTCTTTCACATCCTTGAACAAGCCCATCTGCTGCCCGGCGTAGTTGATGGTGCGAGTCAGCGCGGTGCGGAAACCGGAAAGATGCGTGCCGCCGTCCACCGTGTTGATGTTATTCGCGAAGCTGAAGATCGATTCGGAATACGCGTCGTTGTATTGCAGCCCAATCTCCATGTGGACGTTGTTGCGGTCGTCCTCCATGTAGATCGGCTTGTCGTGCAGCACCTGCTTGCCACGATTCAGATGCTTGATGAATTCCGCGATGCCGCCGTTGTACTTGAACTCTGAATGCTTCGGCTCGCCGGTCTTCGAGTCGGTGGTGCGCTCATCGGTCAGCGTGATGATCAGCCCTTTGTTTAAAAAAGCCAGCTCGCGCAGCCGCTGCGCCAGGGTGTCGTAGTTGTATTCCGTCGCCGTGAAAATGCTGCGATCGGGAAGAAAACGAACTTTCGTTCCGCGGTTCTTGTTCGCTCCCGTTTTCCGCAGCTTGCTGGTCGGGTCGCCTTTCGAGTAAGTCTGCTCCCAGGTCGAACCATCGCGCCAAATTTCCAGCATCAGTTCTTCGCTCAGCGCGTTCACGCACGAAACGCCCACACCGTGCAATCCGCCAGAAACTTTATACGTGGACGAATCAAATTTTCCGCCAGCATGCAGCGTGGTCATCACCACCTGCGCCGCGGAAACTTTTTCTCCGTCGATGTCCATGTCGTCCACGGGAATGCCGCGCCCATCGTCGACCACGGTGATCGAGTTGTCGATGTGGATCGTGACTTCAATCTTGGTCGCGAACCCGGCCAGCGCCTCGTCCACGGAGTTGTCGACCACCTCATACACCAGGTGATGCAGCCCCAGCTCGCCGGTCGAGCCGATATACATCGCCGGACGCTTGCGCACCGCCTCCATCCCACCCAGCACCTTGATGGAGTCGGCGTTGTAATCGCCGTTGCCTCCGTTATTCGAGCTGATAGGAGTCACTTTTCCGTTTTTTGTCTTGGTTTCAACGATGGGAGTATTGATCTCTTTAGTGGCCATTCCGCTCCGCGAAACTACATTGGAGAATGCCCGATTCTGTCTCTGAACTCAGTCCCGTTTACGTGCCGGAAACCGCCTGGAAGAATCGCCCGAATCCAGGCCCGCGATGCTGCCTGAAAGTGCACTTCAAGTTATTGAATTTCCTAATACTTAGGGCCTTTTGTGACTGATCAAATTATACCACGAAAACACTTCTTTTTCGACCCTCCTAGCCCTCGAACCGAAGCGGTAAACGGCCTGTTTTCAACAGAGCTTGCTCGCGCGCGGAGGCACGCTGCGGCAGGTTTCATTTTCGAGCACCTATCGGGCTTCACGTGCCATCTAACGATTCGACCCTGCTAAAATAGAAGCACAGGAGTCACCAACCAAGAATGCCAGTTCCGGTTTCACAGATGTGGACGGTTTCGTCTTATGTCCTGCGGCAGAAGCTTGCCGGACGCAAGCAGTATCCGCTCGTGCTGATGCTCGAGCCGCTGTTCCGCTGCAACCTGGCTTGTGCCGGATGCGGCAAGATTCAGTATCCCGCCCACATCCTGAAGAAAGACCTCACCCCGGAAGAATGTTTCCGCGCGGTCGACGAGTGCGGCGCGCCCATGGTTTCGATCCCCGGCGGCGAGCCGCTGATGCATCCCCAGATCGGCGAGATCGTCGAAGGCCTGGTCGCGCGCAAGAAATATATCTATCTCTGCACCAATGCGCTGCTGCTGAAGGAAAAGATTCATCTCTTCAAGCCCAGCAAATATCTGACGTTCAGCGTGCACCTCGACGGCCAGCGCGAAGAGCACGACCTCGCCGTCTGCCGCGAAGGCGGATACGACATCGCGGTCGACGCCGTGAAAGAAGCGTTGAAGCGCGGCTTCCGCGTGACCACCAACACGACGCTGTTCGACGGCGCCAATCCAAAATCGGTGCGCGCGTTTTTCGATGAAATGATGGACCTGGGCGTGGAAGGCATGATGCTTTCGCCCGGCTACTCCTACGACAAGGCGCCCGACCAGAAGCATTTTCTGGGCCGGGCCCGCACGCGCCGCATGTTCCGCGCGATCCTGTCGAACCGCAAGAAGAACTGGCGCTTCAACCTGTCGCCGCTCTTTCTGGAATTTCTGATGGGCAAGCGCACTTACCCCTGCACTCCGTGGGGCATGCCCACCTACAACGTTTTCGGATGGCAAAAACCTTGCTACCTGCTGCAGGATGGCTACGCCGAGACTTTCGCCGAACTGCTCGCGACCACCGAATGGGAGAAATACGGCACGGAGTCCGGCAATCCCGCCTGCGCGAATTGCATGGTGCACAGCGGCTATGAAGCGTCTGCGGTAAACGCAACGTTCAGCTCGCTCAGCGGATTCCTGGCCACCGTGAAGGGCACGCTCTTTACGAGCTATCGTGACGAAGAAGCGCTGCGGCTGCTCGACGAGCCAGCCGCCCCAGTCCATCCGTTGGTGCAGATCGCGCCGCCAAGCAGAATCCATGCAGGGAACGGCGTATAGACAAGTCCACGTAGAGAACTTCTGTGACCTCTGTGTTTCGATTTTCACGCTCTTGCGAGAAGACAGAAAAATGACAGGCAAAGAAGCCGGCCACATCGACCACGCCTCTCCGCAAGCTACGCCGCCGCACGCCAACGCGCCGAATCCAGAGACTCTTGAAGTGGCTCGCGGGCACGGCCCACGAACAACTCGAAGGCTGGATTCCCCAACTCGCCAGCGAAGCTGAAATCCGAGCGGCGCTCGAAAAAGCTTTCGACTACCGCGGCGATGTGACCATCACCCGCAAAGACGGATCGAAAATTGAAGGCTATCTTTTCGACCGCCGCACGGCCGCGACGTTGAAAGACTCCGTCGTCCGCCTCTACCCGAAAAACTCCGGCGAAAAAGTCTCGATCTCCTACGCAGACATCGCCGCTCTCGCCTTCACCGGACGCGACACCGCCGCCGGCAAAAGCTGGGAAGCCTGGATGAAGAAATACGCCGAAAAAAAGGCCGCCGGCGAAAAGAACATCGCTCTGCAGCCCGAACCCCTCGACTAATTCAAATCGGCGTTCCCCTTATTGTTGTCATCCTGAGTGAAGCATGAGCGCCTGAAAGGCGGTCATGCGCAGTCGAAGGATCCCTATTCCCACCACGCACCAGCCTCCGCGGTTTGCGTTCGTGATACCCATCCGTCGAAACCGCGACGGATGGGGCAGCCTTGGCCGCTGCTGGCGCTCGCCTAAATTCTGCCCCCCGCCAGACTTCCGCTCACCTCTCCCACGGCGGAGGAACTCTCACCGAAGCCATGCCCGCCGCCGTCGCCGCCTGAATCCCCATCTCCGTGTCTTCAAAAACCAGGCAGTCTTCCGGCGCCGCGCCCACCCTTGCGGCCGCCAGCAGAAACGCTTCCGGGTCGGGTTTGCTCTTCGCATACTCTCCCGCACAAACCATCGTCTCGAAGCGATCGAGCAGTTTCAGCGACACCAGCGACGCTGTTACGGATTCACGCGTGCTTCCCGAAACCACCGCAAACGGAATCCGTCCACGCTCGGCTTCGATGTGTTCTAACACCTCCGGAACCGCCTTCAACTCTGGCAGCAAATCAAAATAGAGACTTTCTTTTCGGCTGGCCAAAGTTCCCACCGGCATATTCAGTCGGTGCCGTTCGTTCAGCGTCGAGATAATTTCTGCCACCGGCATGCCGCCCCAGGAATAGAAAAGCTGTTCATCAAATTCGCACTGCCATTCTCCCAGCGCCTGCTTCCACGCTCGATAGTGCAGGGGCATGGAATCGGCAATCGTGCCATCGCAGTCGAACAAATACGCCTTAAACGAACCCTTGGGCAATTTAAGTTTCATGCAGCGAAATAAATTCCTTTCACAAATCTCACACCGAACGATCGGATGCCCTTAGTGGGCTTGCGGTTTCGCGCCAACCACAAAACTCAACCCACCGATCAACTCCTCAACATCATTCTCCGTTCCGCCAATAAATGTGATCGACACCGCCCACCCGCGCGCCAGCATCACTAGCGTCGACTGCCGCATCACGCGTGAACCCACATCCTTCTGGAAATCCTCGCGGGCGAGAGTCCTGGTTCCCACGGCAAACTCATACGGCTCTTCCACTTCCGTAAATCCCTGCGCCTTGGCAACCTCACTCAGCGGCCCGAAATATTGCGCCGCTTCTTTGAGTGCGGGATACGTGGCCACACTCTCCGCCGCAATCACAATGGACGAATTCACATCCTCGGCCCGCGCCTCGGGAGGCCGAGAGAACGCCGCCAGCAGCACACGCCCGCTGGAGGCCGCTTTCGACGGGCTCGCGCTGTCGGAGCCATCTTCGGCAGAGTCCTGGGCATTCATCTCCTCGGTGCGCAACACCCACGCCGATGGAATTTTGCAGGAGAGCCCGAGAGTCTTGTTGCGATAAACACCATTGCTCACAGTTCCGCCATCGAGTGCGGAATTAGTCGCCGCGGGTTTCGTGACAACTTTAGGCGAGGAAGAAGTCGGTGACGAAGAAGACTGCGCTCGGCTGCGAACGGGGAAAAAAGGCAGCAGAACCGCGAATAGACAAATGCCCGACAGCCGGAGACTCATATCGCCATGTTACTTGAGGCGAGCGTGCCTCGTTGGATTGGAGTTCAAAAGCAACCGAAACCTGAGTCTCGACCGCGACCGGCTGTCCGTTAATCAAGAAGGGCTTGTACTTCCACTGCCTGACCGCTTCGATCTCGGCCGGTGCAAGCAGGGGATGGCCTGACACAAGTACCAACTCGGTCACGTCTCCTTCTTTGCTGATCTCCACTCTCAGGACAACCGTCCCTTGAATGCGTTTCCCGCGAGCCTCCGGTGGATACTGCGGTTGCACTTTCTTCGCGATCAGGGCTTCCGAGACTTTCTGAGAAACGCGCACACGCAACGGCTGTAGGGGCGCGCCTCCCTGCCCCGCCGGCGGGCTGGTCTGCTCGCGCGCTTGATGGGCCTCTAACTCACTTCCCGTAAGCAACGCTACCGAGGCGACCACGACTGACGCGAGTCTTCTTGCAGTCGTCAAGTTACGCCGCCTTTCCCAGCACCGGTTGCGTGCAGAACATGCAGCGCCGCGCGTCAATCGGAATCTCACTCAGGCACTCAGGACACTTCTTGGTCGTGGGATCAGGCGGCCGCTCGCCGCGATTCATTCGCGCCACCAGCGCGTTCACCGGAGTCACCACGAAGAAATAAATAGCCGCCGCCACGAGAACGAACGACACGCCCGCATTGATGAAATCGCCCACCGGAAACAGTGAACCATGGATCTTAAAGTGGATCGCCGAAAAATCCGGCTTGCCCACCACAGCCGCGATGAACGGCGTGAGCAGATCCTTGGTGAGCGCCGTGACCACACCGCCAAACGCCGCGCCAATCACCACGCCCACGGCCATATCCACAACATTTCCACGCAGGATGAATTTCTTGAAACCGTCGAGCATAGGGACCTCCCTCGAATCAGGAGGAAAGGGTAGCGTGCACTTGAGGAATCGTCAACAGGTCCGGAGTTCCCGGCTCGTCGATTAAGCTCTGTCATCCTTGGAGCGAAGCGAAGGACCCCTGCACTCGCCTGCAGCATCGATGCTGACGGCAAGTTGCAGAGGTCCTTCGGTCCGCAAAGAACGCGGCCCTCAGGATGACAATAGTTTAGGATTGCAGCAGAAGGTTTAAGCTGGCGTAGAAAAAGGCAGCCATCATCCGCGAGATCAGATGCGCATCGGCATCACGATATACCGGTACTTGTAATCGTCGCCCTCGGCCGGCCGCAGCTGCCCTGCGGACTGCGCGTCTTTCAACTCCAGGCGCACTTCGCTGGTTCCGGCGGCCTTGAGGAAATCCACAATGTACTGGGCATTGAAGCCGATAGTGAGCGCCTCCCCGGTGTAGGGAGACTTCAAGGAATCTTCCGACTCGCCCGACTCGGTCGACGAAGCGGAAAGTTTCAGCTCGCCTTTTTCCAGCTTCAGGCGCACCGCGCGCGAGCGCTCATCGGCGAACTGCGCCACGCGCAGGATGGCCGCGTTGAATTCGTCGGCGTTGATGGGAACGATCTTGCTGTTGTCCTTGGGGAGGACGGCTTCGAAGTTCGGGAATTGTCCCGTGAGTTGCCGCGACGTCAGCAGCCGCGATCCGATGCGGAAGAATAAAGTCGACTCGTCTTTCGCAAACTCAACCGTGTCGGCGTCGGTGGAATCGAGCAGCGACTTCAATTCATCCATCGCTTTTTTCGGGACCAGAGTTTTCAGCTCGCCGGAAACGCCCTCGAACTTTTCTCCGGCTCGTTCACAGTGTGCCAGGCGATGCCCATCGGTCGCGACCATAGTGATTGACTCGGGCTTCAGGAGCATCAGCGCGCCGTTCAGCGTGTAACGCGATTCTTCATTCGAAATTGCAAACCCGGTCCGCGCAATGAGACCGCGCAACACTTGTGCCGGAATCTTTACCACACCCGCCGTAGGAAACGCCGGCAAGCTGGGGAAGTTTGATTTCGCCATCCCCACCATCTTCGTGTTGGAGCGGCCACAGCGAATGCTGACCCAGTGATTCTCCAACAGTTTGATCGTAATGTCCGCATCCGGCAGCAGCTTCACATAATCATGCAGCTTGCGCGCCGGAATCGTGCACGACCCTTCCTTCTTCACCTTCGCTTCACACGAAGTGCGCAGGCTCAGGTCCAGGTCGGTCGCGGTCAGCGACAATCTGTCTCCCGCCGCTTCAAATAAATAATTGGAGAGAATCGGAATCGTCGTCTTGCGCTCAACCACGCCTTGCGTGGCCGTCAATTCCCGCAGCAATTCAAACTTGCTGACCGTAATCTCCATCGTGGTTGTCCCTGCTGCAACGGCCGCTTCCACGGGCATAAATCACGTCTCCCTAAACCGTCGGCTTCCTCATGCTACTTTTAGTACTACCCTAAGATCAAATATAAAACTTATAAAACCAGCAGTAACAGTAGGCGGTTCGCAGAAGTGGAAAACTTTCCTAACTTGCCTGTTCTGATAGCGTTTCCACTTACTGCCTAATGTTCAAACTCGGTCCCAAACTCTTCGGAGTCGCCACTACAACTTGACCCAACTTCTAATTCCGCCCACTTCTTGCACAACTTCCACATCGCATTCACAGCCGCACTCAAGGAAGACTCGGCTCCTGCGTGCAAAACTCGATCTCCCCTTTATTCATCCACCTAATTGCTCAGTGAATTTATTGAGAAGCCTGTTCAAATCTTTATCGTTCTTGCGGACCTCTTCGATTTTCTCGACCGAGTGCAGCACGGTGGTGTGGTGCTTGCCGCCGAACTGCCGTCCGATCTCAGGCAGTGACGCTTCCGTGAGATGCTTGGCCAAGTACATGGCAATCTGCCGCGGATACACGATCGCCCGCGAATTGTTCTTGGCCTTGATTTCCACCAACCGCAAGCCGAACTGTTCCGCCACGGTTTTCTGGATCGACTCAATCGTGACCTTGCGCGCCTGTGAATCGATAAAGTTTTTCAGCACCTGCTGCGCGTAGGGCAGAGTGATCTCCGCCCCAATCAGCGATGAGTGCGCCACCAGCCGGATCAGCGCTCCCTCCAGCTCGCGCACGTTGGAACGGATATTCGACGCGACATACAGCGCCACGTCGGTCGGCAGTGTGACTTTTTCCTGCTCGGCTTTCTTCTGCAGAATCGCAACTTTCGTTTCCAAATCCGGCGGCTGAATGTCGGCGATCAGTCCCCACTCAAAGCGGCTGCGCAGGCGGTCTTCAATCTCTGCCAACTCCTTCGGCGAACGGTCGCTCGCGATCACGATCTGCTTCATCGACTCGTGCAGCGCATTGAACGTGTGAAAAAATTCTTCCTGCGTCCGCTCTTTCCCAGTCAGAAACTGGATGTCGTCGATGAGCAACACGTCCATGTTGCGGAACTTGTCGCGGAAGCTGGTCATCTTGTCGTAGCGCAGCGAGTTGATCATGTCGTTGGTGAACTTCTCGCTCGACACGTAGCAGATAGCCGCCTGCGGCATGCGCCGTTTGATTTCGTGACCAATGGCCTGCATCAGGTGCGTCTTGCCCATACCCACGCCGCCGTAGAGGAACAGCGGGTTGTAGGCTTTCGAAGGACGCTCCGCCACGGCCTGGCACGCTGCGTGGGCAAACTGGTTTCCGCTGCCGATCACAAAAGCATCGAAGGTATAACGCGGGTTCAGTTGCGCCGCGCCGTCCCAATCGAATCTGGACTGCGACGGTGAGCCGCCGCCCGCGGGCACAGCCGAGAGTCCGCCATCGTGCCGCATCGTAGTGGCAGCCGGATCGTCTTCGGGCGTCACGAACTTCACGTCCTCGAATTCCAGGCCCAGATTGTCGATGGCTTCCTGAATCAAGTCCGCATACTTATCGCCGGCGTGCCGGAATTCCACGGTAGGTACGCGCACGAACAAGATTCCGCCGCTGGCGTGGCTGTAGCGCGTCGGCTTTAGCCACGTGTCGTAGGAGTGCCGGTTAATTTTCTTTTCCAGCGCGTCCAGAATTCGAACCCACGGATTGGGTGAGAGACTTGTGCTTGGAACTGACATATATGAAATGCCCGCCATGGCGCTCCTGGCGGCTGGTGAGCGCCTGTTTCTTCTACTGCCGTTAATGAGCCGGCTGGCTGAAAACCTTGTCTACTGCGGAAAAGCGCCCGTTTTGCCGTTCGCCCTTGCCGAAATGAAAAAGAATTTTTGAAAGCAGGAACAGACCCGCATACTAGCACAAATTTTTTGACTTTGTGGAAATCTTGCGCTGCGATTTTCGCGCGAACGACTATTCAGAACTCGAATCTGTCCGCCTGTCAAGTGCCGTGAATGTAACTGCCGCGCTAAGTGTGCAGAAATTGTCGCGCTCGCTCAACGGCTCCTGGTCGTCGGATAAAAAGAACACGGCTTCCGCGCTGAACATTCTGCAAGCCGCTGCTCCGCCCATCGAGTTCGGAGAAATTATTTTCGTCGCCAATGTTTCTTGCCTCTCGCTGCCGAACAGGGTAAAGAAGCCGCGACCGAATTCCAGAAGATGCTCGACCACAGCGGCATCGTCTGGAACTGCTGGACGGGAGCGTTGGCGCATCTGGGCGCGGCCCGTGCCAACGCCTTGCACGCGAAAACTTTTCAAGGATAGGGGCAGGGAGCGGATGCCGATGCCGCCCGCGTCCGCGCCGCCTACAAAGATTTCCTAACCCTCTGGAAGGACGCCGACCCAGACGTATCTATCCTCAAGCAGGGCCAAAGCGGAATAACAGAAGCTGCGCTGACGGGGTCCAATCCCAACTCCTGTGGCCACCGGCGCCTCGCCCGTGCGGTTTTTGAACCAGCCGCTGCAGCCGGCAATCAGCCCCAACTCCGAATCAAGAAAGTAATAGTGGGCCCGAACCGCTGATTCGACGCTCCAACCGGCACAGCTGATTGATTCTGTTGGGCAGTTGCGAGGTCCGAGTGGGACCGAAGTTGCTTTAAGAGGCAATTACTAAGTTGGTTCTCATCTTATATTACGAATCATTTCGAGGATCGTTCAGCTGGCAGTTTCGTCTTCGCGTCCCTTCGCGTTTCCCTCGCGAACCTTGCGGCAAGAGTCCCTCGCGGCAAGCGGCCACACTCTTTCCACGCGCCGCCCCGAAAGGACACCACCCCAAACAGGCACTTCTGTAACGTCCAAGACACGTCGGTAATCTTATCGGCACCCGCTCCATGGCATACGGTGAGTGCTGGGGATTCAATCCGTTCGGGCCACCGGTCTACTCTTGTCAAATCATCATCTTGGTTGTCAACCTGTGCGAAGCATGCAGAAGAGTCTGGCATTGTCGACTCTCGCGCTGGTGCTCTGCCTGACTGCCGCATTCGCTCCCGCTTCGCTGGCGCAGAAACCGAAGACTGGCCGCAAGGTAGTTTCCGACGTCAAGCCGTTCTATCCCCCGACGCTGAAAAACATGCACATTGAAGGGCTGGTTCGCCTCACTGCGATCGTGCTTCCCAACGGCAGCGTGGTGGCAGTGGAAGTGAAGGGCGGAAACCCCATCCTGGTCGAGAATGCCGTGAAGGCCGTGAAGGCCTGGCGCTACGCTCCCGGCCCCAACCAAACCGAAGAGGAAGTAGTTCTAAATTTCGGCGCCAAGTAGTTTTTTCGTTCCTGCTCGGATTCTCCCTACTTCGATCGTCCCTGCAAGATTTGCCAACGACTCCCGCTCCATTTGTAGGTTTTCCTTCGTGTCCCCTTGTGTCCTTCGTGGTAAAAGCTTTTAGGCGGACCACTCGATTCGCTTCACGCTTGCGCACTGGTGGGCTGGTCGAGGACTTCGCGAATCTTCGCGGCCAGGGCGACTGCGGTGAACGGCTTCTGCAGAAAAGAGATGCCAGGCTCCAGAATCCCCTGGTTCACGATGTTGTGCGTAGGGAATCCGGACATATACAGCACCCGAATATCCGGAATGTGGGTCGCCACCCGTCGAGCCACTTCGCGCCCGTTCATCCTGGGCAGGATCATGTCCGCGAGCAGCAGCTTGATCGAATTGGCATGCTGGCCGCAGAGAGCTTCGGCGTGGCTGGGATCCTCGACCGCGAGCACCGTGTAGCCATAAGACTCAAGAATCGATTGGGTCAGCGCGCGCACCTGCCGATCATCCTCGACCAGCAGGATGGTTTCGTCGCCACGCCGCGCCGGAAGCGCCTTTTCAGCGGGCAGCGGCTGCGCGCCCGAACCCAGGCACGGCAGATAAATCACAAACGTAGACCCGTGCCCCACTTCGCTGTAGACCTCGATGTATCCCTGACTTTGTTTGACGATACCGTAGCTGGTGGAAAGCCCCAGGCCGGTGCCCTTGCCAACATCCTTGGTGGTGAAGAAAGGATCGAACACGCGCTCGCGCGTCTCCACGTCCATGCCGCTGCCGGTGTCGCTGATGGCCAGCCGCACATAGGGACCAGGGAACCACATAAGGATGGCGGTCCAGAAAAAGGCCGTCAAGCGTAATGTTGGAAGTTTCCAGCGTGATCGTGCCCCCGTCCGGCATGGCGTCCCGCGCGTTGGTAACCAGGTTCATGATGACCTGTTCCAT
Organism: uncultured Acidobacteriaceae bacterium; assembly: GCA_963846245.1. Classification (GTDB taxonomy): domain Bacteria; phylum Acidobacteriota; class Terriglobia; order Terriglobales; family Acidobacteriaceae; genus Sulfotelmatobacter. Next base: position 474,123 of record CAWJVI010000005.1, read on the forward strand.
CTGGCCGGCATCAACTTTCACATAGCCGAGATCGGCGGCGAACACTGTGCGCATTTCGATGTCTTCGCCGATCAGGCGCCGCAGAAGTTTTTCGAAATCGCGGAGAAGAGAATTGAGATTCACCACCCGGGCTTGCATCACTTGCTGCCGGCTGAACGCCAGCAGCTGGCGAGTGAGTGCGGCGGCGCGATCGGCGGCGGCATTAATCTGCTCCGCATAACCATGGATCGGATCGCCAGGTGCGGTCTTTTCCAGTTGCAGGTCGCTGTAGCCACGCATCACCGTGAGCAGGTTGTTGAAGTCGTGTGCCACGCCGCCAGCGAGCTGACCAATCGACTCCATCTTCTGCGCCTGCTGCAATTGCCGCGCGATCTCGCGCAGCTCGGTGACGTCGAGCATGGCGCCTTCCAGAACCCGCCGTCCCTTCTCGTCGGTAGTGACTGAATAGTTTTCGATGGTGTTCACCCTGCGGCCATCCTTGCGCTGGTAATGGTGCTCGACGCCGCGTTTGGCGCCGTTCCGCTGCAATTCGGCGAGCAGATCGCTGCGTTCCTGGCTCCCGCCTTCGTAAAGCTCGGAGGCCGGAAGCTGCAGCAGCTCATCGCGGGTGTACCCGAAAATGTCGCAAAACGTTTGGTTGCAATCGAGGATTTGACCTTCGAGGGTGCTGATGTAAAGCCCGGCCATGTTGCGCTCGAACAAGTTCCGGTAGCGCGACTCGGAGGCCAGCCGGGCTTCCATAGTCTGCCGCTGCTGCTTTTGTGCGATGAACAGACGCAGGCTGAAGCAGAAAATCGACAGCATCATGGCGCCCAATCCCACCACAATCTGCTCAAACTGAATGTTGTCGTGCATGGACAACAGCAGAATGGGCAGCGCGATCGAAGGCAAATAAAAGAGGAAAACGCCTTCGACTTTGACGGGTTTGTGGTCCCACGAAGCAGCGGTCGGCGACTGCTGCCACGCGCTCGCCGAGAAAGCGACGATGCCAAATGAAATCGTCCACGCCAGATCGAACCAGCGGGCGCCGCGCCAGGTAGTGAAAACCTGCAGATCGTTTCCGATCCAGCTACCCACGGCAAACACCGTCATCGCGACGGCGACGGGCCGCAGGAGCCGGCGAGTCGCGGGCGACTCGTCCAGCAAAGCTCTGGCGCCCAGAGCAATAGCCAGTGCCGCGCGCCAATAATCCTGCAGTCGCAGCGCCACCAGCGCGGTGCGGTGCTCCCCGATACTCATGGCGGGGATATCCACCAGCATGATGTGGATTGCCAGAACCAGGATCAGAATCTGCGTGGCGTCGAGCACCAGGTCCCAGTGGACTTTAGATTCCTCATCCGTGTGCCCGGTCATCACCGAGCCGATAAACATCGGCGCGGTGCACAGGTAGCTGAGCAGATAAACGCCGATCTGGTTCTCGTCCGGAACGGCCGAGCTCAGAGTGTGGTAGGCGTGGAGCACCGCGCCGCACGACCACAGCGCGAATGTGGCAGACGACAGCCGCCAGAAAATGGCGGCGAAATAACGCGATCGGCGGCTGGCCTGCCAGCACGCCGCAGCCGCCAGCAGTGCGGCCAGAAGCTGAAAACCAGACGAACCCTCTTCTCCCCACTTGCCCACCGAAGTGGCGGCGAGCCACAGCACGTGCGCCCCCACCACCGCACACAGCAGCGCGGGCGATCCGCCCCAGAAGCGCGATTCCGGAGCTGAAACCGGAGCCTCATTCGCCCGAGCTTCTTTTGCTCGATTTTCGTTTGCCCGGGGTTCGTTTGTATGTTCCGAAGTAGCAGCCATCGCCTCATCAGCCGGTCTCGGTCGGTCTTCCCAGGAATCGGGGCCACTGCCACTGGCACGGAAGCCACCGCAACAGCGGCCATCCGGCTGGATCCGGCTCTGTGGAACACGCCCAGGGTTCTGACTCTGCAGGGGGAGAACACTACGTGGGACTTCGGCACAGCGAACGGCCTCGGCTCCGCTAAAAGTTTCCTACTTGGTTAGCCCCAGTGTCAACGTTACGCGTCATCAGGCCGCCGACCAAAGACGCGCAACTTTCGTGTGAGAGCGAATGAACGGGTTTTCCGCGGCCTCCGCGGCCCTACTCCGCGCTCCCTGCGATGCAAATGTTCTGATCTTGAAGGCGTGATCCTAAATGGCGGGTAGACGGCAGCGCAGCCTACTTGGCAAAGAAGTAATCGAACGACTTCACCGCCTTGAATTCGTCGTCCTTGATATCGAAAACGGTATAGAGCTTCGCGACGTGGAGAACGTCGTGCACTTTCTGCGTGAGGTTCACCAGCTTGAGCTCCCCGCCATTCTTCTTCACAGAAATAAAGCTGCTGACCAGCTCGCCCACCCCGGAACTGTCGATGTAGCTGACCTCGGCCAGATTGAGCAGGATTTTCTTCTTATCCTCACGGACGAGCCCGGCCACAGCGTCGCGCAGCTGCGTAGTCTCATCCCCAAAAACGATGCGCCCACTAATGTCGAGGATGGCGACATGATGGCTCTCGCGACTGGAAATCTTCAAGCTCAATTCAATTCTGCCTCGTGGCGCTAAGAGTAAAGGTCCGTGCCTCAGTACCTGCCCCAGCAGACGATGGCGGGAATGTTAGTAGCTGATGCGCAGTAAGTCAACGCGGAAGCAGGAATACCGTTCACTCGAAGCTTTCTCGTAACTGGGCTCAGGAAGAAGGTTTTCGGGAAGGGCCCAGCTTCCGGCACTTACGGATTCACAGACCGATGTCATCCCGCAGAAGCGCGCCAAGCGCTTCGGAGGGACCTTACGAAACCCGGACATCGGTTTGTACTGATGCGAGGAGGCTGCACTGAATGGAGCGGAGGTATTCCCGGCTGAATGATTTTCAAATCGAGCCACAGCCCCGACGCGGCTAAACGCCAACTGCTAATTGCAGAATTAAGCGATGCCGGTCTTCGTAGGCCAGGTTTCCACCTGCACCGCAGGGGGCGACTGATAGTCGCGGATGTCCTGAATCGCCGAGGTCACGATCGGCGTTGGATACTCGGGGTGATGAAACTCCAGATGCATGCCTCGCCCCACAAACTGCAGCTTCAGCATGGAGCCGCCCCAGGTCGACCCCGCGATCGCAACCAGAACCGGCTCCGGACAAAACTCAGGATGCCCGGATATCATCGCGTCGTTGCCGCCCAGAAGCACGGCCCGGTAGCAATGGTGCATGGTCTGAATTTCAAGCACCGTCGACGGCGGCAGATCGTGCAGAAACACGCCCCCTTCAATCTCCGACTGGATGATGCCGCCGTTGACCTTATCGCTCAGATTGGGGTGGGGGGTAAACATACACATACAAATGACGGCTCAATAAGACTAAAGCTTTTCGAAGCCCCCGACAAGAGCCGTTTTTACCCACCCTCTAACTTAAGCGTATGGCCCTCCGGGGATGGTAGCCGGCCGCTGCGGGAAAGCGTGTAGCACCGTGCGTCTAGCACTGTGGACGAGCGGCGCTTCAGCGCCGCGTAAAGCCTCCAAAATTTGGGGCTTCAGCCCCTGCGTGGGGTCAGCCTTCTCACGGATGCGTCGTCGTATAAGCCGCCGGTCTAACTTCGCCGCCGTCGCCGATGGCATCCCCGGACAACACCAACTCAACCCTCCGGTTCTGCTGCCGCCCCTCGGCCGTCTCGTTCGACGCAACCGGCTCCGCCTTGCCAAATCCCCGCGCATCCACGGCACCCTCGGGAATCCCGCCGTGTACAAAATAGTCGCGCACCGATTGCGCACGCCGCTCGGAAAGATCCTGATTATATTCGTCGCTGCCCACACTGTCCGTGTGCCCCTCGATCGAAACGTGCAAGCTGGGATACGCCAGCACAATGCCGGAAACCTTAGCCAGCCGCTCACGCGCCGCCGGCAGCAGATCGACGCTCCCGCTGCGGAATAGCACGTCTGACATGTTGGCAATCAGCCCGCGCGCGCTGTCGCGCGTAGCCAGCACGCTGTTCAGTTGCTGCAGCAATCGCCCCCGCAGTTCCTGCTTTTCTTTCTCCGCCTGCTGCCGCAAATTCTCCGACTGCGCTGCCGACGCCTTCGCCTTGTCAGCCTCCGCCGCCAGAACCTGCTGCTCCGCCACCGCTTCCGCCTGCGCCTTCTCGGCTGCTGCTTTCGCCGCCTGAGCTTCCTGCGCCGCGGCCAGAGCTTCCTGCTTCATCTTCTCCGCTTCGGCCTTGGCTTGTTCCGCCGCCGCCCGTGCCTCCTCCGCCTGCGCCCGGGCAATCTCCGCATCGTTGCGGCGCTTGGCTTCCGCGTCCGCATCGGCTCGCGCCTTCGCTTCGCGCGCCGCAGCCTCGCCGGCCGCTTCGTCTTCTGCCTTTTTCTTCACCGCCATCAGCCGCGCTTCTTCCGCCGTCTCCACGGCCTCTTTGGCAGCCGCTTCCACGGTGGCCCGGTTCTGTTTCTGCCGGTAGACTTCCTCCGCGTGCATCATCTGCTGCCCGGCCTTCGAAAAAATAAACGCCGCATACTTATCGGCGGAAGCATTCTTCGCGATCCGAACCGCATTCCGCGCCTCAAACAGCTCCAGCGGAGTCTTCGAATCAATCCCGAAAATCGCGTCCTCAATATGTGTGTTGGTCGAGGAATAGGTTCCGCGCGGAGCCAGTTCGTACTTCGCCTCGATATTTTCGCTGCCGCCGCCGCTCCCCCCTCCGCCCAGCGACGAACTCTCCATCACCACCATGTTCCCGGGCTGCGACACCGCGAAATAAGGCTCGGCCGTCACGATCAGCCCAAACGCCTGCAGGTCCGTAAACGCCTTGACGTGAGCGTTGCCGTGTTCGAGCATCACTTCGCCAAGATTCACCGGACGCCCTTCCGGCGAAACCGCCCACAGCACGTAAGTCAAATATTCCAGCCCAAACTTGGTCGCGTCTTCCAGATTCTGAAACTTGGCCTCAATCTGAAAATTGGTTTTCTTCCCTTCGATCCGAGCCTCGCCCGAAGCCCGCTGCAGCAAATCCGTCCCCTGAAAATCAACCTTCGCGCTCCCGCCCTGCAGCCGGTAATGCACCGCCTTAGTAGTGCGGGAAACGGTGGCCGAGTCCGCGGACGTTGCAGCCGCAGTTGCAGCCGGAGCAGCAGTCGCGGTAGCCGTGGCGGCAACCGGAACAGCAGCCTGCGTTTGTGCGGATGCAACCGCACCAACGCAACCAAAAACGAAGAAGACAGCAAAAAGATGTTTCATCACAAAGATCTCACTCCGGGGGATGTTAACGATTTCTAATCCAACGAGTAATCTTCGTCGAAGATGGGAGGATTGAAAAGAATCAGGAAGGACGATGAGGGCGTAGTACTTTCGTCACACTGCACCGAGGCACAAAATCACTTCACCACTACCCCACTACCCACAACGTCACCATACCCACGATGTCATCCCGAACCGAGCCGAAGGCGCGGTGAGGGGCCCTACGACCGCTGGAGCCATCAGGGCCGCAAACGAGATCACGCTTTAGCGCTGCCCGCTGGGGCTTTCCCTACGCAACCTCGACACTACTTCAAGGAACAGCCGCAATCACCCCCCCAGGCCCCACCACAAGCGCTCCCCCCTGCGGCACCGCGCTCACCGCATTAAACTTCATCCCCACTTTCTTCGCAGCACTCACCCGCTGCGGATCCCGCGGCGGCCGGAAATCAAACACAAAATCCGACCCCACAATAAACACACGCTCCGTCCCCCTATCATTGCGGTCATCAGCCACCGCCGAAAAGTAAGCCAGCGGCCGTAGTGGCGACAGCTCCCACGTTTTTCCGCCATCGGAAGTCGACGCCAGATTAGGGCCGTCCTGGTTGGGATGCTGGTAGTCGCCCCCGGCAATCATCCCGTGAAGCGCATCGCGAAACGCGATAGAAAAAATTCCCGCCGAAGCCGGACCATGCATGATCGGCGTGTCAACCACTTGCCAGCTCGATCCAAGGTCGCCGGAATGAAACACCCGAGCGACAGGTCCGCCAGTAGCGAACCAGATGTTGGGATCCGGCGCGCCGACGGGCCGGACACTCTCCGGCTGCGCAGCCTTATCAGCCTTGAACGGATCACGCGGCGGCGGCCCATGAGTCAACGGCGCATGATTCAACCCCGTCGGCAGAATCGCAACGCACGTATTCGACGCCGCAAATGCCCCCTCGCCCTCAATCGCCGCCGGAAGCTGGCTCGCCGGAATCGAATGCCAGATCTGCCCGTCATCCGTGAGCAGAACTTCAAAATGCAGCTGCCCGGAATCGTCGGGAACAGGATCACCTAGCACTACACCGTGGGTAGGATCCCAGAACGCGATCGAATCAAAAAATCCCTTAGGATTGGTATTCCTGAATTGCAGCGACCAGTGCTTGCCCGCATCAGCCGTGTGATAAATCCGCGACAGCTCGCCGGGACCGGCCGACATCAGAAAGGCCTCGTCCGCCGAGAACGCAACCACCCCGCGAAAATCCAGCGCCTCCGCCCCCGGCACCTGCGCCGGTTCCCAATGCGCCCCCGCGTCTGTCGTGCGCAAATAAGTCCCGTGCGTCCCCGAGGCCCAAGCCACCCTCCGCGAAACCGCACTAACCCCGCGCAAGCTTTCGGTCGTATGTGAAAGCTGCACCCGCGGCTCAGTCTGGGCCAGAGCAACGGCAGCAAGAAGGAATGGAAGAAGTTGGCGCACGATCCTGAGCCTTGTCATTCCGAGCGAAGAAAGATCATCCGCAACGCGGATGATCTTGCGAAGTCGAGGAATCTGCTGTCCGCGTGCACCATCACTGGCCTAACTTTCCATTCCTACTTCGCCGTAAAATCCGCAAACGAAGCGCTCTTCCCAAACAAAACCCGCAGCGTACATCGCGGACCCACATGCGCGAACGCCACCTCCAGCGCCTCAGCCGGCTGCTGCACCTGGTCGGTTTCCATCTGCACACGCGCCAGGTCGCTCTTCTCGTCGTAGGCCGCTCCCGCGCTCACATTCTTGTTCACCGCGAGCATCCAGTGCTCTTTCCCCGGAATCGGATACACCGAATAAGCCCCAATCGGAATCGCCGAAGTCCCCAGCGTGAGCGGCGCCTCGGTAAACAAAGTCATCGGCGTGCCCCCCGGAGCCCACGCCTTCCCGTTGCTAATCTTCTCCTTGGTCGTCACCGGATTGTAGCGAACATAAACCTGCCGGCCATCATCCAGGTAGCACGTAGTAGTCGACGTAGGCGCGTTCCCGCTCTGCGCAAAAAGAAATGGAGAACACAAAAACGTTATGACGATACATCGGGTCACGATACGAGCGAACATGGCGCAAACCTCCCGCGCAGCAGTGTAGTCCCGGAAGTGTATCAGGGGAAAGGGAATTTGCAGCCCGCAGCCAGACGGCAGATCAACCTTCCTGTCATCCCGAACCGAGCCAAAGGCTCGGCGAGGGACCCTACTACTGCCAGCCCCGATCACCGCCGCCAACGGGATCACCCTGTGCTCCCTGACCACTAGCCACTGGTCTTTGGTGACGTACTCACCCGCCCCCGCCGTTGTTACCGTAAATGCAGATTCCCGATCACACGGGAACAGAGGGAAATCACTTTATGGCGAAGTCAGCAAAATTGACAATTCTCTACGGCGAAGGCGACGCAGAAATCTTGGCCGGCCAGGCCGCCCACATCGAAAAAGCCGGACACACCGTCCACCAGGCCACCGGCCGCAAAGCCGTCGAGCAGGCCCTGACCAAGGGACCGTTCGACCTCGTCGTCCTCGGCCCCACCCTGACCCGCAACGACCGTCATCACCTGCCCTACATGGTGAAGAAGGCCAGCAAAGAGACCAGCGTGCTCGTCATGCACGCCGACGGCAGCCGCCACCCCTACGTCGACGCCTGCACCGACACCGGTGCCAGCCTCGAAACCGTCCTGGCCCGCATCGAGTCCCTGAAGCTAGCCGGCCCGAAGCTCGAAGCCGCGAAGCCCGCAACCGCTGCAGCCGCAGCCGGACGTTAGCCAGTTTTCACTGATCTAACGAGTGGTCTTGGGAAGGCCACGGCTTCAAAGCTGCGGGAAAAACTCACAATGCGCGCAGTACCGTGGAAGAGCACGCTTCGGCGCCGCGTAAAGCCCCCAAATCCGCGGGGCTTCAGCCCCTGTGGTCGCTTCTTTTCAAGCACCTGCCGAACCATCCGCAACAAGAATCAAAATAATAAACCGGTGGGATGAACCACCCCGCCGCCATATCGTTCACAGCGTGCCGCCACCAATCAACGCTTCAAAGTGGATTTCGCCGCATTCGCGCACGCGACTCGAACATCACGCACCACAAAAGTAATAGTGGTCTTTCCCGATGATCCGCCCGCACGTAATCCGCACGCCACACACGTGAGCCCTGTCTCCAAAATGCCAAAGTGGTAAAATTCCTCCGAAAATCCTTCGCTTCCCCGATCGAATAAACTAAACGAAACCCCGCGCCCCCAAAAACATCCAAAGCCATTAGACCGCATCATTCGGAGGAAAAATGTCCCTCAGCGAAACTCTGCTTTCAGAATTCGACGCAGAAATGGCCGGCACCCGTCGCACCCTCGAACGCATCCCCGAAGACAAACTGACCTGGAAGCCGCACGAAAAATCCATGCTCCTGGGCCGCCTGGCAGGCCATCTCGCCGAGCTCCCGGGTTTCGGAGCCACCGTCCTGACCACCGACAAGCTCGACCGCGCAGCCTCCCGCCCACCCGATTTCAAACCGCTGGTCGCCGAGTCCCAGAAGCAGGTGCTCCAAATATTCGACAAGAAAGTCGCAGAGACGCGCGCCGCAATTGCTGCCACCAGCGACGAAGAATGGAACAAGAACTGGACGCTCTCGATGGGCGAGAAAAAAATCTTCAGCGGCACTCGCCAAACCGCCATCCGCCGAATGATGATGAATCACATCATCCACCACCGCGCCCAGCTGGGAGTCTACCTCCGCCTCACCGGAGTCCCCGTCCCCTCCATCTACGGCCCCTCCGCCGACGAAGGAAAATAAAAAATAAAATAAATGGACGGGCGGACGCCGTCGCCCACCCAGCGCCGCAAAGCTCCCCGTCTCATCCCTTAAATCTTGTCATCCAGAGCGAAGCGAAGGATCCCTATCACCACCACCGGCCTCTAAGGGAACTTCCACGCCGGACTCGCCTTTCGCGGCCCGCCCAGCCAGCCGCTAAGCTTCTCGTTTCATCCCTTAACTCTTGTCATCCAGAGCGAAGCGAAGGACCCCTATAACCATCAGCGACCTCAAGGGAAGCCACCACTGCGGCGCCTGCTCCGCCGCTGCCCGAAATCTAAAATCTAAAATCACCAATCTGAAATCGCTCTCCCTACTTCAACCCCACCTGCATCCCCAAATTCCACGCCACAAACGACAACTCGTCTCCCACCTCATCAATCTGCTTCGAAATCGGTTTCCCCGCCCCGTGCCCCGCTTTCGTCTCCACCCGAATCAGCACCGGAGCCGCCCCTGCCTGATCCGCCTGCATGGTAGCCGCAAACTTGAAGCTGTGCCCCGGCACCACTCGGTCGTCATGATCGGCCGTGACAATAAACGTCGGCGGATATTTCGTCCCCGGCTTGATGTTGTGCAGCGGCGAGTACGCATAGATCGCCTTGAACTCTTCCGGATCGTCGGACGACCCATAATCCGAAGTCCACGCCCAGCCAATCGTGAACTTATGAAACCGCAGCATGTCCATCACACCCACTCCCGGCAGCGTCGCGCCGTAAAGATCCGGACGCTGCGTCAGGCAAGCCCCCACCAGCAGCCCGCCGTTGCTGCGTCCCGAAATCGCCAGCTTCGGCGTCGACGTATATTTATTCGCAATCAGCCACTCCGCCGCCGCAATGAAATCGTCAAACACATTCTGCTTGTGCAGCTTGGTCCCGGCCAGGTGCCACTCTTCGCCATACTCGCCGCCGCCCCGCAAGTTCGGCTGCGCATAAATCCCGCCCATTTCCAGCCACACTAAATTGGGCACGGAAAAAAACGGCGTCAGCGAAATATCAAATCCCCCATACGCATACAGTAGCGTGGGATTCTGCCCGTCCAGCTTCAATCCCTTCTTGTAAGTCAGGAACATGGGCACGCGCGTCCCGTCTTTGCTGTTGTAAAACACCTGCTTGGTTTCGTAGAGGCTGGGGTCGAAATCGACCTTGGGTTGCCGGAAAATTGCGCTCTTGCCCGCCACCGGATCGTAACGATAAATCGTGGCCGGTGAAACAAAACTGGTGAACACATAAAACGTCTCTTTGTCCGCGCGCTTGCCGCCGAAGCCGTTGGCCGTGCCAATCCCCGGCAGATCCACGTTGCGCACGAACTTTCCGTCCAGGTCATAAACGCGCACCTCGGTCCGCGCGTCCTTGAGATATTCGGCAAGAAACGAATTGTTCACCACCCCCGCGGATTCCAGCTTGTCCGCGCCCTGCGGAATCACCGTCTTCCAGTTGCCGCGCTCCGGATGCCGAATATCAATCGCCAGCACGCGCCCGCGCGGCGCATCGAGATCGGTCCTGAACCAGAAAACCGGGCCGTCATTATCAATGAAGTTATAAGACGCGTCGAAATCATCGAGCAGCCGCACCACTTGCGCATCGGGCTGCGTCAGATCCTTGTAATAGACGCGACTCTTGGGCGAGGTCCCTTGCCAGACGTGAATGATCAGGTAGTGGCCGTCATCGGTTACCGTGCCCCCGAAACCCATTTCCTTATTATCGGGCCGCTCGTAAATGAGCTTATCTTCCGCTTGCTGCGTTCCCAGGCGATGGTAGTAAAGCTTCTGAAAATAGTTGGCGTCCCGCAGACTCGCGCCGCCCTTGGGCTCATCGTAGCGGCTGTAGAAGAATCCTTTGTCATCCTTGCTCCACGATGCCCCGGAAAATTTCACCCACTTGATCACGTCAGGAAGATCTTTCCCACTATCGATATCGCGCACGTGCCACTCGTTCCAGTCCGACCCGGAAGCCGCAATGCCGTATGCCATCAGTTTGCCGTCATCAGAAATGGCGCGCCCCGAGAGCGCCACCGTGCCGTCGGCAGACAAAGTGTTCGGGTCGAGCAACACCCGCGGCGCCGCGCTGAGCGAGTCCGCCACCAGCAACACGCCCTGATTCTGCAGTCCGCTGTTGTGGTCGTAAAAATATCGCCCGCCCTCCTGCTCAGGAACCCCGAAGCGCTCGTAGTTCCACAACTTGGTAAGCCGCCCGCGAATCGCCGGCCGGTAAGGAATCTGGTCGAGATAGCCGAACGTCAATTTGTTCTCCGCCTCAACCCACGCATGAGTCTCCGCCGAGTCCGTATCCTCCAGCCATCGATAGGGTCCGCCACCTTCACCCCGTGATAATCATCCACCTGGTCCCCGCGCCGCGCTTGCGGATAAGCCAAGGGTGAAGATGAAGATGAGGTCTGCCCAGCGGCGACCAAAGTCAGGAGGACAAACAGAAGAGGAACTAGAATTGCAGCATGGCGAGCGAGATGCATGGAAGCCTCGTGGAATTGACTCGTGGGATTGAACCGATCGAGCGATCTATCTTGCCTGAATGAGATCAGACAAGTACACCCCAAATTTCGCAGTGCCCAATTTCAAAGCCATCACAAAACGCAGAACAAATGTCATCCCGAACGCGGCGACAGCCGGGGGAGGACCTTACGTCGGCGGCCGTCATTGCTGCAGTAAACGGGAATGCCCTCACTGTAAGAAGCGAAGGCGGGTGGGGATTTTGACGATTTCTTCTCAACCCGGGTGCCCCATTTCTCGCGTCCTTTGCGAGAAGTGGGGATTTTGGTAGTGTCCTGCTATTAGGACACTACCGGGAGTTTGCCTTTCGCCGTTTCCAACCCAGCGGCCCGGCTCGGCATCCACTACGGCACAGTCCTGCGCCCCGTCTTCCCCGCAGCCGGCTTGTAATCCGCCGGATACACCACCACCGACCTCCGTGGTCCCTCCCCGTCGCTCTCCGTCCGCAGATCAGTCTGCTCGCGCAGCGCCAGATGCACCATCCGCCGTTCCCGCGACGACATCGGAGCAAACTGGTAAGGCGCCCCAGTCTGCCGCACCTTCTCCGCCGCGACCGTGGCCAGCATGCGCAGCTCTTCCAGTCGCAGCGACCGCTGGTTCTGGCAGTCGAACGAAATCTTCTCGTGCTCCCCGGAAGGCAACCGCAGAATCTCCATCGCCAGCAGTTCCAGCGCCCGCAACAATTCTCCGCCCCGGTCCAGCAGCAGCGCGGAGTCCGGCCCCGCCAGGTCGACGACAATCTCCGGCCGCTCCCAATCCCGATTCTCCGGCAGTGGCGGATCCACCGTGATCCGATACTTAATTCTCAATCCCCCATGCGCAATCACCGCACGAAGAAATTCATTAATCTTATTAGCAGCAGCGAGTTTGTCCATAAAGTCAGCTCTTAGCTGTTAGCTCTTGGCTATTAGCTTAAATCTTTCTTTGCCGATTCGCAGCGGCCCGTACCTGCAAACGTGCCGATATCAGCAGCAAGCAAATCAAATGTCGCAGCCCGCCGTGAAAGCCTCCGCCCGAATGCCCCAAGCTAAAAGCTAAAAGCCAAGAGCTGGGTTCTCCTCACTTCTCCTTCTTCCTTGCCCGCTTCTCCAGCATCTCCCGCATCTCGCGCCCCAGCTTCGTCTTGTTCATCACCGCCTGCTGCGCCATCTGAATCAAATTGCTTTCCGCGTAATACAAACTCAATCCCGAAGCGAAGTTAAAGAAGAAGAATCCCATCATCAGCGGCATCATCCACGTCATCATTTTCTGCTGCGCCGGATCCATCCCCGCCGGCTGCGGCGTAATCCGCTGCATCGCAAACATACTGATCACCATCAGAATCGGCAGCACCATATACGGATCCTTCGCCGACAAATCCGGAATCCATAACCAGTGCGCATGCCGCAAGTCCAGCGCCGTCCCCAGCATCCGGTAATACGCAATCAGAAACGGAAACTGAATCAGCATCGGCAAACATCCGCCCGCCGGATTCACTCCCTCTTTCTTATACAGCGCGCTGATCTCCTCATTCATCCCCGCCTTCCGCGGATCGCGCAAGCTGTACTTCTTATATTTATCCTGAATCGATTTAATCTGCGGCGCCACGCGCTGCATCTTCAGCATCGACTTCATCTGCGTAATCCGCAGCGGCATCAGCGCCAGGCTGATGATCAACGTCTGCAGCACAATCGCCCAGCCCCAATTCGCCACGACGTGGCCGTACATCCACTTCAGCCACAAGAACAGCGGCCTGGCCAGAATTCCCCACCACCCAAAATCCACCAGCCCGCGCAAATCCGGATGGTCATTCTTGATCGTCGGAACCGCCGTCGTCTCCAGCACCGCCAGTTCCTTCGGACCAACATAAATCCGCTCCACCGTGGACCCGCGCAAATTCCCCACCGCCGCGCCCAGCACATCCACATTCGCCGTCTCTTTGGAATCTTTTTTCTGCGGATCGCGCAACACCTGCAACGTATTCCGCAGCGTGACCATCGACTCCCGCCTGCATCCTCCGGAATAAACACTGCCGCAAAATATTGATCCGCCGGCCCTGCCCACTCAAACGGCCCATGCAAAGTATTTCCGCCGCTGATGTTCTTGATCGCCAGCCGCAACACATAATTCGGAAACACCAGCGCCGTCTTGTCCGTCGACGCGTCGCTGTGGTAGTCAATCAGCCCCGCCGCATAATTCACCGGCGTCACCTGGTCGCCAAATCCCGACGGCCACGCCGGCAGCGCTCCCACCTCAACGCCCTTATAAACCACCGACGTTTCCACGCTCACCACATAACTATGATCAAACCGAAACGTCTTATGCACGCTGAGATCGTGATCCGAATATTCAAACGTCAAATCCGTCGGCGACGTCTGCGATCCCGCGCGCGAACCCACATACAGCGCCGAACTCAGCCGCCCGCGCAGCCCTTCATCATAAGTCCACAGCGATAGCGGATACCCATACCTCGCCGCTGCCTCGGGATTCACCAGATCAAGGGGCCCGTTCTGCGTCTCGTTATCAAATCTTTTCAGAATCCACGACTTCACCTGCGCCCCGCGGTTCGTAAACGTGATGCGGTAAAGATCGTTCTCGACAACCGTTTCCGTTTCGCTGCTTGCCTGCTTCGTGACTCCCACCGGAACCGGAACCGCAGGCAAATTCGAATTCACCTCGGCAGAAGAGGCAGAAGAAGAAGTAGAAGGCGCGGTCGAAGCACCGTCTGCGTCTGCCCAGTCTGATTCGTCGTCGGCACCGCCGGCGGCGGCCCATACTTCTTCGTCCACGCCTGAAATCCCAGTATCACCAAAAACGTAAGAACAAATACCAGGACCAGCCGCTTCTCCGTCCCCGGTTCCTGCTGCGGATTTTGAAATTCAGCCAAAGTTTTCTAAGCTTCCCTTAAATCGTTCCCGTTTCTAACGTCCTGTCATCTTCTAACGTTCTGTCATCCCGAGCGGAGCATGATCTTCCGCGAAGCGAGAGATCATGCGCAGTCGAGGGACCTGCTTTCTCCCGCACCGCCAACGCCCTCGCAACGAGTTCCTACCACCGCCCCGGCGCCAGGCTCCACCACCGGATCATGCCCGCCCCGCGCCAGCGGATGGCACCGCATCACCCGCCCCGCCGCCATCACCCCCCCGCGCAGCGCGCCAAACCGTTCCACCGCCTCCATCGCATATTCCGAACAAGTCGGCACATACCGGCAAGCCGGCAAAAACATGGGCGAAATCGCCCACTTGTATCCCCGCAACATCACTAGCACAACGTATTGAGCCAACCGATTCAATCTTTCCATCCTCAACAATCCTGTCATCCCGAGCGAGCATAATCTTCCGCGAAGCGGAAGATCATGCGCAGTCGAGGGACCTGCTTTCCCTCGCAAGGAGTTTCTACCGCCGCATCCTTATCGCACTCCTGCGCCGCCGCCCTTCACCCTCTGCTCAATAACTACGAACGCCCTCCGCACTTCGTTCAGCACCGCCGTAAACTCTGCCCCCAGCAACGACTTCTTCGGATTAATCACCACATCCACCGCCCCCGCCTGTCCCACGCGGGCCAGTCGCACCGCTTCCCGCAACCGCCGCTTCATGCGATTACGCACCACCGCCCCGCCCAGCGCCCGCCCCACCGTGAATCCCACACGCGGCCCCGACTGGATGGATTGGTCGTTTCGCGCCGGCTCCGCCACGGCCCTCGCCAAATAAAAAACAGTCATGGTCGCCGAGAAGTGCCGCCGCCCTTGCTTATAAACCCGCTCAAAATCCGCGTGGCGCAGCAGTCGCCCGCTCCGCGGGAAACTAATCTTTTTCCCTCGCGGGCCCGTTCCGTCCGACTCTTCCTGGGGAGCGATGGCGCTCACGGCGATCGTCTGGTCGAATTCCCTGATCGAAATATCCTGTTAAGAAAAAAAGAGAAACGAGAAAAACAGAAAGCGAGCAGAAAAAGCCAACCAAAGAAGCCAACACAGCGCCGATCAGCGCTCAGGTGTTCCCCTGTGCCTGTCCTGAGTTCAGCCGAAGGATCCCTCTGTGGTTAAGCCTTTAGCTCTTGCTCGGACTACTCGCGGAAACCTGGTTTCACCGAGACCCGCTTGCGCCCCTTGGCGCGGCGGCGCGATAGCACCTTCTGGCCGCCCTGGGTCTTCATGCGCGTGCGAAAGCCATGCTTCTTCGATCGCCTGCGCCGGTTGGGTTGGAATGTACGCTTAGGCATGAAAAGTACTTGCTCCTGATCTGTTCGATAGTCTTATGGCAAACCAACAGTATAAATGACAACTCGCGCCGGGAGCAAAGCCCAGTCCGAAACTGGCCCCTGACCCCTAGCCCCTGATCACTGCCTTTTCAGCATTCCCACGACTCTCTCATAATCATCCACAGTGTGGTACTCAATCACAATCTTCCCCTTACCCTTCTTGTCCTTGATCCGCACCCGCACTCCCAGCAGCCGCTCCAACTCTCCCTGTGCCGAGCGCACATTCGGATCCATCCACCGCGCTCCACTCTTCTTCTTCACATATCCCGGCTGCCCCGGAATCGGATCCAGCATGCCTTGCAGCTGCATCACCATCTCTTCGATCTGGTCGAACGGCATGCGCTTCCTCACCACATCATCCGCCGCCCTCTGGATCATCGCCACATCCTCCAGCTTCAGCAGCTCCCGCGCCTCCGCAAACCCAAGCTTCTTCTGCGCCATGTACTCCATCACCCGCTCCGGCAACTTCAGCAGCCGCATATAATTCGACACCGACTCCCGCGACAGTCCCACCCGCTCCCCAATCTGCTGCTGTGTCAGCCCAAACTTCTGGCTCAACACCTTGAACGCCCCCGCATGTTCCAGCGGACTCAAATCCTCCCGCTGCAGGTTTTCGACGATCGTCATCTCCGCCGCCTGCTGTTCCGAGACCCGCTTCACCAGCGCCGGCACCGTCGTCTTCTCCGCCATCTTCGACGCCAGGCACCGCCGCTGTCCCAGGATCAGGATGTAGCGCCCCTCCTTCTCCGCGGGACGCACCACCACCGGCTGCACCACCCCATTGATCCGAATCGACTCCGCCAGCTCCCCCAGGCTCTCTTCGTCCATCCCATACCGCGTCTGGTAAGGATTCTTGTCGATATCATCAATCGCCAGGTTCACCACAAAATTCCCCGGCGTTCGCGAAGTATCCGCCACCGCCTGAATCGTAATAGTCTCTCCCGGCCCAAACGCGGAGACAGCCGCCTCGGCTGTGAAGCCAGAGCCTGCCCTGAGCTCGTCGAAGGGGCGAAGCCCGGCGTCCTCACCCGCAGCAGGCGCATTCCCCGTAGCACTATCAACATTCAAAGCCTTGTCATTCCGAACGGGCGCCAGCCCGCGAGGAACCTGCTGTCCGCTTGCATCACCACTGTCGTGTACAGGAACCACCCGCGGCCCCGGCAGCAACGACTCCAACCCCCGCCCCAAAGCCCGCCGCTTCTCCACCTTGTCCTTCTCGACCACCTGCCCCGCCCCCTTCTCCACCGCCGCCGAAGTCGTCATCAATCTCTCCTCTTTATCGATCGTCCCTGCTCGATATATATCGACATCCATCAATCTAAATATCGACGCCCATCAATCTTTCAAGCGCTCTTATCCATCTCCTCCGCCGCAGTCTCCTCACCCTCCGTGGCAAAGATTTCCGCTGACCCCTGACCCCTGATCCCTGACGGCTGCCGTTCAATAATCTCCTTCGCCAGCCGGATATAACTCTCCGCCCCCTTCGACCGCGGATCGTACATCAACGCCGGCATCCCATGACTGGGCGCTTCCGCCAGCCGTATGTTCCGCGGGATCGTCGTCGTGCACAGCTTCTCGCCAAAATATTTCTTCAGTTCGTTCATCACCTGCTGCGCCAGGTTGGTGCGGTCATCAAACATTGTCAGCACCACCCCCTCGATCCCCAGCGGTGGGTTGAGCCCCGCGCGGATCCGCTCGATGGTGTCGAGCAGCTCGCTGATGCCTTCGAGAGCGAAGTACTCCCCCTGCATCGGGATGAGGACCGTGTCCGCCGCCACGAGCGCGTTGAGCGTAAGCAAGTCAAGAGCAGGAGGACAGTCGATCACGATGAACTGAAAGCGCTCGCGCAGCGGCGCAAGCGCTTCGCGCATGCGAAACTCGCGCCCCTGCGCCTCCACCAACTCGAGGTTCGCCCCGATCAGGTTCTTGTGCGAGGGGATCAGCCACAGCTGTTCGAGAGCCGTGACGACCAGGGCCTCCTCGGCCGAGGCCGCGCCCATGAGCAGGTGATAGGAGCTGATGCGCTCCGGGTCCTTCACGAAGCCGAGGCCGCTGCTGGCATTCGACTGCGGATCGCAGTCGACCAGCAGCGTGTTGACCTCGGCGGCCGCAAAGGACGCAGCTAAGTTGATGGCAGTCGTAGTCTTACCCACGCCGCCCTTCTGATTGGCAACCGCGATGACGCGTCCCATTTGATTTTTAGGAGAACCCTGAGCTACTCGGCAGCATACGTCCACCCGCATTTCAAATGCAACGCAAAATGTCACATCGATCGCGAATTTCTGTGCAAAAACAAGCGTTATGTTCCTGCAGGAACATTTCGTCGTTTTGGCATGGAGAGTTAGGGAGGTAAATGTGCAAAATGGAGAAGTGTTCCTGAAGGAACACTGTGGAAAACTCGTATTCGCGACTAATTGTTAGGCGGCGTAGTGCGTGTGCTTTATGGCCATGTAGACCACTGTGTCCCAAATTCATACTCAAAAGTGGCCATAGAATACCACTTAATGCCAAAGAATATGTGCTTATTTCCCACCTGTTAACTTGTTGAATTCTGCTTGTCGCGGGTCGCGGTGCTATTTCTGGTCGCGATTATGACCGGTGAGCTACGACCTGTGAGCTATCAGGAGGGTGCGCGAGAGCGATTGGGGGACGGGGAGGGGATGGTCCCAAGACAAGGCGGGCAGAGTGGCTTGGGCTTGGTCTAGTTGTGAGGTGCCGATGAGGAGGGCCAGGCGCCCGCCGGGGGAGACCAGGCTGGCGGCTATGGGGAGGACGTCGGCGAAGCGCTCGACGGCGCGGAGGGTGACCAGGTCGAAAGGTGGTTGGTCGGCGCCTGGTTGGCTCATGCCTGCTTGGCCAAGGCCTGGCTTGCCAGTGGATGCTTTGGCGGCTGGAGTCTCATCAGGGTGTTGACGAAGGAGTTCCTGGGCGCGGCCGGGGAATACATTGACGTTCATCAATGTAAGGGCGCGGATGACTTCGCGGAGGAAGGCGGTCTTCTTTTGGTTGGACTCGATCAGCGTGAGGGCGAGGTGCGGGGCCCAGAGTTTAATTGGGATGCCGGGGAATCCGGCGCCGGAGCCGAGATCGGCTGCGGAGTCCAAAGTCTTCACCACAGGGGACACAGGGGGCACAGGGTAGTTCTTTTCTGAACTGCTTTTGGGCGCATGGGTGGGAAACAGGTGACGGGCGGCGAAGAGGCTTTCGCCGAAGTGGCGGGTCACGATTTCTTCGGGGTCGCGGATGGCGGTGAGGTTGATGCGGGCGTTCCAGCGGAGAAGTATATTGATGTACGTCGATATATGATGCAGTTGGGTGGGGGATAGGACAGCAGGTTCCTCACCGGCTGTTGCCGGTTCGGAATGACAACGGGCTGTGACGTGCGTGGACGAACCGACGAAGGGCTGGAGGAGTTCGGCGATGTGGGCGGGGTGCATGCGAAATCTGATTGTAGACAAAAAGCAGTGGCCAGGGGCTAGGGGTCAGTGGCCAGTAACGTCAGTGCCCCGAGATGCGGGAGATTAGCACGGACAGCGGGGTGGTCTCGTTTGCGACTGTGGCTGGGTTGGCAGTCGCAAGGTCCCTCACTGGACCTTCGGCCCGGTTCGGGATGACATCGGGACTTTCTCTTTGGGGATGACGTTTTGAGTTGTGGGGGGATTGCGTTACGCGGAACTTGACATGGCGGACCAGTTTCTGTATATTCAGTTTGTACTGAAAGTAATGATATGGCGGAACTGACTGGATTGCAGAAGCAGTACATCCTCCACTGGGGAGAGATGGGGACGCGGTGGGGGATTAACCGGACGGTGGCGCAGATTCACGCGCTGCTGTATTTGTCGCCGCGGGCGTTGCCGGCGGAGGAGATTGCGGAGACGCTGAGCGTGGCGCGGTCGAATGTGTCGACGTCGATCCGGGAGCTGGAGGGATGGGGGATTGTGCGGGCGGTGCATGTGCTGGGCGACCGGCGGGAACATTATGAGTCGATGAAAGATGTGTGGGAGATGTTCCGGCTGGTGATTGAGCAGAGGAAGCGGCGGGAGATTGATCCGACGCGGGAAATGCTGCGGCGGTGCCTGGCGGAGCTCGATCCGAAAGAGCCGGGAGCGGATTACACGCGGGAACGGCTGGCGGCGATGGCGGGATTTTTCGAGGCAGTGACCGAGCTGCATGACCAGATGAAGCGGCTGCCCACGGGGACGGTGCGGAAGCTGTTGCGGATGGGGGCGAAGGTTAGCAAGGTGGGGAAGCCGAAGGCGAAGGCGGGTTAAATTTTTTTGGGCAGGGATTCTGTTCATACAGAAGTATCTGACACAGCAAGTCGATTCATGTGTGCGACGATCCGGGTGAGCGAAAACCTGACCACAGGGGACACAGAGGAACATAGGGTAACGCCGAAACGGGGTGGGTATGAGCGGAAGTTTTTTAAGCGCTGGACTGATGAAAGAGCTGATCTGGGGGGCGGGGGCGGTGCATGTGGGGATTGTGCTGGCGAACTTTCCGCTGCTGGCGCGGTTGCGGGTGGAGGAGCGGCTGGCGGGAGTTCCCCGATTTCTGCGGCAGATTGTTTATGTGCATTGGGCGTACATCCTGATTGTGGTGGGGTTGTTTGCGGCTTTGTGTTTCGGATTCGCTTCGGATCTGGCGGGAGCGAGTGGGTTGGGACGTTTTTTGAGCGGGTTCATGGCGGGGTTCTGGCTGCTGCGGATTGTGTTGCAGGTTTTTTATTACGACGAACAGCTACGGCGAGAAAATCGCGGGATGGATCTGTTGTATGTGGTTTCGCTGATTGTGCTGGTGGGGATTTTTGGGATGGCGGCGTTGCGGCCGGTGGGGTGAGGTGAAGTCAAGTTCCCCACTTCTCGCGAAGGACGCGAGAAATGGGCACCCGAGTGGAGTGAGGTGAATTATGAAGGGTCCGCATGGTGGAGGTGGAAAGCAGAATCCTCTCTCTCAGAATGAGAAGAGTGGGTGGGCGGCGGGGTGGGCGCTGGCGGGGGCGGCGGCTTGGGCGGGGATTGCGGTGCTGGCGCGAATGGGGATTGCACGCATTGGTGTTATCGAGTTGATGTTTTTGTTTGCGCCGCTGGTGATTGTTCCGCTGGGGATGGAGTTGGGGAGAGTCGGGGGATTCGAGTCTGGCGTGGCGCGGGGGTTGGCGGGTGCGGCGCAGGTCTTGCAGCCTTTGGGGTCGGTGTTCGCGGTGGTGGCGGTCTGTCTGGCGCCGGGAGAGCGAGCTGGGTTCTTGGCTGGAGGATGGATGGTGGTTTGTGGGTTGATGGCTACGGCTGGGGCCGTTGAGTTGGGGGCTGTCGTTTTTGGGTCGGCTAGTGCGGAGCCGGCGGCTGAGATGGAAAAGCTCACGGGCGGGGCGCCCGTGGCCACACCAGCGTTGCCAGCGTCCGCACAAGTCGTGGCGGTTCCTACGCGGCTTGCGAGGATTGCGGCGTGTGTGGCTCGAATTGACCTTGCTGTGGGCGGGGCTTGGCTGGTGGCGTCGCGGCTGGGATGGCGGCCGATGGGGATTCAGGAGCCGATTGGGTTGCTGACGGCGGTGCATTTTCATTTTGCGGGATTTGCTACCGCAATGATTGCTGGGGCGACTCTGTGGTTTGCGGAGGCGCGGTTTGCTGGGCGCGATCTCTTGCTGAGATGGATGCGGGGGGTTGTGGTGCTGGTGCTGGGGATGCCGTTTTTGGTTGCGGCGGGGTTTGTGATTTCTCCGGGGCTGAAGATGGTGGCGGCGATGGTGTTTTCTGCGAGCGTCGCGGGGTTGGCGGGGTTTGTTTGGATGTGCGCGGGGCGGGTGGAGGATGGAACCGGGCGTCGTTTCCTGCGATTGGCTGCGGCGGCGGTGTTTGTTGGCATGGCTTTGTCGGGGACTTATGCGGTGGCGGATTTTGTGAAGAGCGAGTTGTTGCCGATTCCGCGGATGGCTTCAACGCATGGGGTTTTGAATGCTTTGGGATTTTGCCTGCTGGGGTTGCTGGGGTGGATCGTGGAGAGTGCGAAAGGCTTCACCACAGGGGACACAGGGTAACGCTGAAATTTCGGGCGGCAGGACTGTCCGCACTGCGCGGTAGAATGGTCCGTTCATAATTAGGATTCGGCTTAGGATTGGGGACGCGACCTTATGACGCAGGAGAATGGGAGCGGCGGGGCTGAGAAGAAAATCTGGATGACACTTACTGGGCTGCCGCTGACGATTCGGCTGGAGTGGCCGTTTCATAAGTCGACTTCGGGGGCGGATTTCTGGGTGTTGCATGGGGACATCCGGTTGGAGAATTCGGAGGGGCTGCATGCGGCGGTGGCGGTGAATTTGTCGATGACGGTGCGGGAGGTGATGCCGTCGCTCGAGCCGAAGGATGCAGAGGCTCCGGTGATCAATGCGCTGCGCAAGGAGGTGGATCGGAGGCAGATTGAGTTTGTGAAGTCGGGGAAATTGTTGCCGGTGGCGTTTTCGAGTCGACATTATGATTTCAAGCGGCAGCAGTGGGTGTTTGGGAAGGCTGGGGATGAGGTGATGGCGGAGTTTTTGGCGCGGAAGGTTTATTGGGAGACGCGGGGTGAATGGAGTCCCACCCTTCGCAGAAAACGCGAAGGATGGGTCACCCGGGGCGTCGCGGGTTTGGATTTGCTGATCCTACGGAGGCGCAGTATTTGCAGACTACTCCCGAGCATTTGCTGGAGATCGCGGGGCGTGGCTGCGGATGGATTGATTCGGATGGATGGGGAGTTCGCGGAGGCGACTGCCGGGGCTCATGGGGCAGGCGGGGAGATTTGAGGCCGCGATGCGGACTTCGGTGGAGGAATTGGAGAAGAAGCATGCGTTTGAGAGAGGGTAGAAGCGTCAGAGGGCTGGGGCATCTTCAAAAGCTCACGGGCGAGGCGCCCGTGGCTCACACGAGTCGTGGCACTGCTTGCGCTGCTCGTTGCGGTTGCGGCGTCTGCTCAGACGAACGGTGCGGCTGGGAGTTATGTGCCTTCGGCGGAGAATTTGAAGGCGCGGGTGGAATTTCAGGATGCGAAGTTTGGGATGTTTATTCATTGGGGCGTTTATAGCGTGCTGGGGGATGGGGAGTGGATTTTTCACGAGCGGCATCTCACGGTGCATGAGTATGAGCGGCTGCCTAAGTTTTTTTGATCCGGAGAAGTTTGATGCTCGGGCCTGGGTTTCACTCGCCAAGGCGGCGGGGATGAAGTACATCACGATTACGTCGCGGCATCATGATGGGTTTGCGATGTTCGATTCGAAGGTTTCGGACTGGAATATTGTGCAGCGGACGCCCTATGGGAAAGATCCGCTGAAGATGCTGGCGGAGGAGTGCCATCGGCAGGGGATCAAGTTATTTTTTTATTATTCGCAGCTCGATTGGCATAATCCCGATTATTTTCCGCGGGGGCAGACCAGCTGGAATAACGGGCGGCCGGATCACGGGGATTGGAATGCTTATCTCGATACATATATGGATGGGCAGTTGCGCGAGTTGCTGACGAATTATGGGGCGATCGGCGGGATCTGGTTTGATGGGATGTGGGACAAGCCGGACGCGGACTGGCACCTGGCGAAGACTTATGCGCTGATACATCAGCTGCAGCCGGCGGCGCTGATTATTCCGAATCATCATCAGACGCCGAAGCCGGGAGAGGATGTGCAGACGTTTGAACGGGATCTGCCAGGCCGGAACACGGCGGGATTTAATACGAATTATGTGAGCGACCAGCTGCCGTTGGAGAGCTCCAATACGCTGAACGGGGCTTGGGGATTCAATATTGGCGACAGCAACTATAAGAGTGCGGAAGAACTGGAAGAGATGCTGGTGCGGGCGGCGGGGAATAATTCGAATCTGTTGCTGAATATTGGTCCGATGCCGAATGGGGAGATTCAGGAAGAGTTCGTCACGCGGCTGCATGCGGTCGGCGAGTGGGTGGCACGTTATGGCGAGGCGATTTATGGGACGCGGGGTGGTCCGGTGGCTCCGGGAGATTGGGGAGTGACTACGCAGAAGGGTGATCGCGTTTACGTGCATATATTGCATTGGAACGCGCCGCTGCTGGCGCTGCCTGCGTTTGAGCGGAAGATTGCGGGGGCTGAGATGTTGGGTGGGGGGGCGGTGGAGTTTACGCAGAGTGGGGATGGGGTGGTGGTGAAGGTTCCGGCGGCGGTGGGGAAGGAAGTGGATCGGGTGGTGGTGCTGAGGTTGGCGGGGAAGTAGAGGTTGTGATGCGGCTGAAGCCGCGCTCTGTATGGCTGCGCTGGTACGCTGCGCCACTCAAATCGAGTTTGTTTTTCTGCAGCCTCCGAAGGTGAAGTGTTGTGATGGGACACCCTTCTGGGGCTCTGGGCTTGTGGAGCTGCGAGGGATTCTTCGACTGCGCATGAGCGTCCTTCGGACGATCATGCTTCGCTCAGGATGACAATCTGTTTTTTGCAATCGCTTCGAAATTGGACCAGTAGGAATTTAGGGCGGGGGAAACCTTCCCTTCATACGAAACCTTCGCTTTATACGAAAACCTTCACTTCATACAGTGAGGGCATTCCCGTCTACCGCGGGAGCGCTATCGGCTGACGTAAGGTCCCTCGCCCGGCTGTCGCCGCCCTCGGGATGACAAGTGGGGGGGTGATTAACTTCCGCAGAGAATAGACGACCGCTTACTTACTGTTTCCCGGCGATTTGCGGGAGAAGAGGCCCCAGCAGAATCTTGGGGCGATGGCGTAATTCACTTGTACTAAGACGATGGCGGCGATGGCGTAGTACGTGCCTAGGAAGCAGAGGGCGGCGCCGCAGGCGTAGAGGGTCTGCGCTATGACGATGCGGCGGACTATGGCTTTGTGGATTTCTGGGGGAGCGTCGTCGGTGAGGAGGTGGTGACGGGTGGCGTAGCTCCAGCTCCAGTAGAGGGTGAGTCCCAGGAGGAGGATGTTGCTCCAGTACACGAGAAGCGCGGTGCGGTAGTGGATGAACTCGGCTAGCAGCGAGGTGGAGAAGGGCGTGAGCGAGACGGCGCAGAGGAACGCGATGTGGATCCAGGCGAGATTGCGGTCTGCGCGGGCGAAGTGGTTGAGCTGGGTTTGCTGGCCAACCCAGAAGATGCCGTTGGTCATGACGCTCATCAGGAAGACGATGAGGCGCGGGGCGAGCGCGACCAGCGCGTGCCAGAGATCGTGCTCGGAGTGGATCGGCTGGGCGGCGGGGACGCGGAGGTCGAGGACGAGCAGGGTCATGGCGACGGCGAAGAAGCCGTCGCTGAGGGCGGCGAGGCGTTCGACACTTTGTCCGGCAACGCGGTTGTAGAGAGAGTGCATCGAAAGGAAGTTTAGTGGCTGGCGGGGAAACTACCAAGGGCTTGGTCGACCGAGGGCATGGTCAGGCAAATCGGAGTGCTTGTGAGGAAGAAATTGAGCTGCTTAGTCAATGTGCTCAGGTTCGTCCGTGATGAAAGTCCCCATTTCTCGCGAAGGACGCGAGAAATGGGGCACCCCGGCACACCGGGCTGGACGGTCCCGTCGACTTCGGTTGCGGGTAGCGGCCGACGTAAGGTCCTTCACCGGGCCTTTAGCCCGGTTCGGGATAACAGATATCTTGGGTTGTCTCGAAGTATGCAGGTTACGGAGTGAGGCCGGGCGCGAAGCCTGCGGATTGTGTTGTCAGTCGCTGGTTTCGTTGCGATGTTATTCGCGACGTCGCGCTGCGGTTTTGCGCAAGAGCCGCAGAATCCTCCTAGCGATCCGAAAACGGATCAATCTCAATCGCAGTCCCAATCATCCCAATCGCAAGGCCAGGGGCAGAGCCAAGGCAGAGAGAATCCGCCAGCCGATTCGACGTCTCCATCATCGCAATCGTCTCCGACGTCTCCGTCATCTCCGTCGTCGCAATCGCCTCAATCGTCGGATAAACCTTCGCCTGACAAGCCTGAAGAAAAGAAGGATGACGCTCCGAATCCGGCGCAAGCGGTGGCGGAAGCTACCAAGGAAGTGGCGACGGCCACGCTGGTGAAGGTGCGCGATTGGGAAACGGAGTGGCTGGTGGGAGCTTACGTCAGCCGGAACCGCAAATTAGTCACGCTGACGGGGGAGCAGAGGAAGAAGCTTTATCTGCACCAGACATTGCTGACTCCGGGCGCGTATCTGAAGGAGATGTTTGAGGCAGGCATTGATCAGGCGCGGGGAGTGCCTTACCAATGGGGCGGCGGCGTGGGGGGATATGCGGAGCGGTTTGCATCGCGCGAAGGGCAATTTCTTGCGTCGAATAGTTTGACGGCGCTGGGTGATGCCAGGCTGGGATATGAGCCGCGTTACGACCAGTGCCGGTGCCGCGGATTCTGGCCGAGGATGCGGCATGCGATGGTGCGAAATTTTCTGACCTATGACCGGAGCGAGCAGGAAATGCGTCCGCAATGGGGGCTGTATGGCGGGGCGTTCGGCGGAGGCATGATTGCGACGGCGTGGCTGCCGAAGCCGCGCAATCCGTTTGCGGAGGGCGGATATGCTGCGCTCGGGCAGGCGGGGTTTGGGATTGTCGCGAATTTCTTCACCGAGTTTGCCGTGGATATTAATCGGAAGTTGGGAGCTAAGTGAGGAGCAGAATCTTTGACCGCTAAAATCTTTTACCACTAAGGACACCAAGGTTCACTAAGGAAACCTTAGGTGGGCGAGTTTCGGGTTGGCGTCCAGTTCGTATGGTCAGGCACGACCAAGTCTGCGATGGGCGTTGGACAGGAGTGTCCGACCTACATCAGCAGGTCAAAATCCCCACTTATTGCGCAAAAAACGCGCGAGAAATGGGGCATCCGGATCGAACTTGAGCCTTGGCGGGGGACTGAGGAGCTATAACGTTGGTTTGCAATGGGTCGCGATTTTGTTATGCTGGGCGCACTTCTAGACGGCCGGCGAAATGCCGGCGCTACCGGAAATATGCATCGCCTGACTGCCAGATTTGTTTTGCTGTTTGTGCTGGTGGGGAACTTCGTCCCGCTGGCGCTGGCGGTTGCGGCGGGGCAAGCGCATGCCTGCTGCGTGCGAAAGGCGGCGCATCCTTGTCACGGCGGCGGCATCGCAGAATCTTCGCGGCTTACGATTCACGATGCGAGCTGCTGTAACCACGATTGCTGCCGCGCGGTAACGACGGCCCACTGGGCACATCCGCAACCGCGAACGGCAAGTCTCTGCCGCGAAGTGGTTAGCCGCGTTGAGGAAGTTCGGAAGAACTCTCCGGTCAAAGAAAGTTTCGCGCTGCGGCCTACCCGCGGTCCTCCTCCTGCATATTGCTTTCTCGCCTGAAGCTGAATTGATTCCCACACGTTGGTCTTAATCGCTGCGACCTGGCATTCGTGTCGCGCGGCATCTGCGTCGGGAAAGTGCCGGCTCGCGTGGACATCGCGAGGCGTTTCATCACCGGACCGGGCTGGAGATTCGCCCAGGTCATCAGGAGGGTTCATGCGTTTCTCTCTTGTTATTTCTGGAATTCGCGTTTCACCGCGTGGCGGCGAATTCCATGGTGATTCTCTATATAGGATTCCTCTGCTGGCGGCATTCCTGGCGGTGGCTGTGGCTGCGTTCGCCAACATTTACGGGGCGGTGCGCGGGGTGGTGCACGATCCTCAGCACCGGCCGATTCAGGGGGCGATGGTGATGCTGAAAGCGAAATCGTCGGACTGGGCCAAGTCGGTGACGACGGACGCGAACGGAGAATTTGAAATCAATGCCGTGCCGCTGGGCGATTATTCGGTGGCGGTCGCGAGCACGGGATTCGCGCAGGCCGCACAGGATGTCACGGTGATCTCGGGGACAGTGCCGGTGGTTCACTTTCAATTGCAGATCGCTGCGGCGGACGCGAAGGTTACGGTCTCGGGCGCGTCCGAAGTTGTGGCCACGGATTCGGCTACGCCGATTACTCTGGTGGATCGTCTGGATATCGAGCGCACGCCGGGGGCGGATCGTTCGAATAGTCTGGCGATGATTACCGATTACGTTCCTGGCGCTTACGTGACGCACGACATGCTGCACATGCGCGGGGGGCACCAGACTACGTGGCTGCTGGACGGGATTCCTGTGATCAACACGGCGATTGCGCAGAACGTGGGGCCGCAGTTTGATCCGAAAGATCTGGAGTATGTGGAAGTGAATCGCGGCAGCTACGGGGCGGAGTTTGGCGACCGGACTTACGGAGTGTTCAACGTGGTGCCGCGCACTGGATTCGAGCGCAACAAACAGGCGGAGCTGGTGCTGAGCGCGGGGAATTTTTACCAGAGTAACGATGCGCTGAGCTTCGGCAGTCACACCGAGCGTTTTGCTTATTACGCCAGTGTGAACGGCAATCGCAGCGATCTGGGCTTGCAGCCGCCGGTTCCGCAGGTTGTGCATGATGCGGTGAACGGGGTGGGCGGTTTCGGATCGTTCATTTTTAATGTGGATCCTTCCAACCAGTTGCGGCTGATTACTTCGCTGCGGCGGGATTATTTTCAGATTCCGTATGATCCGTTTGCTGATGACATCGAAAATAATCCGGCTAGCGGTCAGTATGCGCCGAGCATCGGGCTGCGCGATGGCGAGCATGAAGCGGATGCGGGGCTGCTGTTCACCTGGCTGCACACTTTCAATTCGCATCTTCTGATTACGGTTTCGCCTTTCTACCATTACAACAGCGGGGACTACGTGAGTAATCCGAATGACGTTCCGATTGCGACGACGGAAGACCGGGGCTCGAATTATGTTGGAGGGCAGGCCAGCTTTGCGGCCAACTATAAGAGGGACGATTTGCAGGTGGGATTTCTGAGTTTCTACCAGAGCGATAACCAGTTCTTCGGCGCGATTTTCAATGATGGCAGCGGGAACCCGACGATTGGGGACACCGAACATCCGACCGCGAACCTGCAGGCTTTTTACGTTGACGAAAAATTCAAACCGTTTCCGTGGCTGACGCTTTCCGCTGGCATGAGACCTACGCATTTTTCTGAAGGCAATTTTGCCGTTACGTCGACGGCGCGGCCGGTGAGTGAGTCTGCGATCAGTCCGCGGTTTGGGGCGACGGTCGGCGTCCCGAAACTTCATTGGACGTTCCGCGCCTTCTACGGGCACTATTATCAGGCGCCGCCGATTGAAACTGTTTCGGGACCGGCGCTACTCAACTACACGCAGCAGCAAGGGCTGGGATTCGCCACGCTTCCGGGGGAGCGCGACGAGGAACATCAATTTGGCGTGACCATTCCTTACCGGGGATGGGTGCTGGACGCCGATAATTTTCAAACCAATGTCGTGAATTTTCTGGACCACAATAATATTGGGGATTCCAGCATCTTCTTTCCGGTTGCTATTTCTCGGGCTTTGGTTCGGGGATGGGAAGTCACGCTGCGCTCTCCACGATTCGCTCACCGCGGGACAGGTACATCTCGCATATTCAAACCAGATTGCCGAGGGCGCGGGCACGATTATTGGGGGACTCACTGTACCCGGAGCGATTTCTCCCGAACTCACGCCGCTCGACCATGACCAGCGCAATACGCTGAACTTGGGCGGGGACGTCACGCTGCCGCGACGGGTTTATTTCTCCAGCAACGTTTATTACGGGTCGGGTTTCAGCAATGCTTTTCCGGGTGCGCCTTATCCGGGGAATTATTTGCCGCAGCATACGACGTTCGATTTTTCTGTGGGCAAGGATTTCGGCGAGCGGTTTACTGCGTCCGTGACGGCGCTCAACGTGGCTAACCGGCGGGCGAGTATGACAATAGTCTCACGTTCGGCGGATATCATTGGAACAATCCGCGCGAGGTTTATTTGGAATTGCGGTATCGGTTTCACTATTGATTGTTTTGCTTGATTGCTTTCTGCAGACAAATTCGGTCGAGCGATTGCATTATCGATTGGTGAGAGTCGGCGGACGAGGGCGTCCGCCGCCCACTAGCATTGTTCGGGAGATCCAGATGAGGCATGCGACTTTTGTCAGATTTGTTTTGCCGGTGATCTTGCTGTGCACGGCTTTTTCTTTGGCGTGCGGTAGGCACGGCGGTCGGGCCTGAAGCGTTATCCGTTTACGGGGCGCATCGTTTTGATCGACAAGGCGAACCAGTCCGCCATTATTGACGGGGACGCCATCCCTGGGTTTATGGACGCGATGGCGATGGATTACAAAATCAAACTCGCGGCGGACGTCAATCAGCTTGCCGCCGGCGATGTTATTTCTGCCGAAGTAGTGGTTGCGCAGGGTAAGGATAAGGATTCTGTGCCCGACTACTGGCTCGAGAATGTCAAGGTCACGGGACATGGGAAAGCGCCGGCCAGTAAGGATAGCGACAAGGGTGACGGTAAGCCTCCGCGGAGTTGCATGTTCCGGTTGCGGGCGAAGAGGTGCCTGACTTCCATTTCACCAATCAGAGCGCGAAGCACATTTCTCTGAAGCAATATCGCGGGCAGGTTTTGTTTGTTACGTTCATTTATACGCGCTGTCCTTTTCCTGATTATTGTCCGCGGGTGGGGGCCCAGTTCGCGAAGCTCAACCAGCAACTGGCTGCCGATACCGCGCTTGCGGGCAAGACGCATCTGCTGTGCATTAGCTTTGATCCGGAGCATGACACGCCCCAGGTTCTTCGCGACTATGGGTTTTCGCTGGCGCACAGCCGCCAGGCTGCGCTCTTCGAGCGATGGGAATTCGTTGTTCCGCGCTGCGGCTGATCTGCCGCAGATCGCGAGCTATTTTGGGCTTACTTACAAGCCCGAAAATGGGTTGATCACGCACTCGCTTAGCACTGCGGTCATCGGTCCTGATGGGAAAATTGTCAGCTGGTATCACGGCAGCGAGTGGCAGGTATCGGAGTTGGTGAAGGACGCGGAGGGGGCGTTGCGGGGGCAGGGGTAGCAACCATGGAGTTCAAAGGCCCCCACTTCTCGCGCAAAAAACGCGCGAGAAATGGGGCACACCCGGGCTGTGAAAAGCGCGAACTTGCGTTTCGCCGGCGCGGCGGAAGCGACGGCGGTTCTACGCAGTCCGGACCCTTACGCTCGGCCGCGGATTTTGGCCCACCACCAGCGGACGCCGACGAAGAGGAATCGCCAGTCGTGGAAGAATTCTGGTTCTTTGCCTTCGAAGGCGTGGCCGATGAATTGGAAGATCCATCCCAGGAGGAAAAGCGCGAGAGCATAGGGCCAGAGGCGATGCACGAAAATACTGGCTACGAACATGCCGACCGAGAGGAGAATCAGCGGGATGCCCAGCGTGTGGCAGGCGCGGTTAACCGGATGCTGATGGCTGGTGGCGTATTGCGCGATCCACTGCTCGCTGGTGCGGTTGCCTAGCATGCGCAGGGATGATACTACGATCCTTGGGTGGGCGGCGAGGAGGTCAAAAGCTCCACTTCTCGCCAAAGGAGCGAGAAATAGGGCACCCGCCCGCTCAGCTTGGAGCTTGCGCTTAAGCAACATCGCGCCCTTAATCAAGTAGAAGTAGAAGACCCAATTCGCAAGCGCAGATAAGGCGTAAAACACGTAGTCATTTTCAATCCACTGGCCCACCCACACTCCCACTGCAACGCCAGGAAGATTGGCGAGCATCAAGCGTATCCCGGGTGTAGAGTGCCAACCGTAAGCATGGGCCGCGGCTGCCATTGAACCCGTCAATACAATAACGATCAATAAGGCGATCAAGCGCGGCTTCATGCGGATCCAGCTATCACTCTGATGATCCCGTCAATTTCTCCAAACTCCAAGCGTGCGCCGTCGAGCCGAGCGGGGCCTTCGGCATACTCTGAATATAGTTGAGGCCTTTGTCGGGGAAGGTCCCGGCCCAATCGATTTGGCCGTCTCAAATCTAAGCTCGTGGGGGCAGCATGGATCGTGTTTGCAGGAGTAGCAATATGACAGTGAGCCAGAGCACCGCAGCCATCACTAATCCTGCGCACAACAGACGCGTGGCAGCACCGTGGACCAGCGAACACGCGAGCATACCGAGGACGGACAGAACGCCCGTCCAGTAGTAGAGAGGCACCTCAAATACGAACGCCAAGGGAATGAAATGCACGCCCACGATAACGGCAGCTGCGATCGGAATCCAAATACTCAGGCCATGGCGAGCCAACAGCGTCGAGCTGAGCGCGATCAACCCGCCTTCGAGTCCAAATATGATTCCAAAGAGCATGCCGGCACGTTTTCCTTTGGCCGCTGCGGCCGGATCATCGATGCTTGGGATATTTCTTGAAGCTATAAGCTCCATGACGCACAGCGCGAGCAGCGTAATGGTCGCCACAGACCCTGCCGGGAGTGACCAGCCAGGGCGCGCTCGCCAGCTGGCAAGGACAATGATGCACCAGAAGGAGCCAAAAAGCGTCAGGATAACGGCCCCACCGACGAGGCCACGGATATGCGCTACTGTCGGCATGCCTTCACCATACGAACGGCTGGTATAAAAAGCAATCGCTTGCGGGGTAGCTTTCAACGCAGATTTCAGAAACCCCAGCGCATCCCTAAGTTGAGGCCGCCGCTTGCCGCGTGGTAGCATCCTACGTTTTGGCGGGTGATGTTGGATGGCCATGTTGCTGTCTTCGTCTTCTTCATGTTTATGGGCCTTTCTTCGCACGCCTGCTGAAGGAGCCTACTCGTGAAAATCTATTCTGGGGAAAACATTCGTAATGTAGCGCTGGTGGGGCACGGGCATGCGGGCAAGACCACGCTGGCGTCGGCGATGCTTTTTACCGCGGGGGCCGCGCCGCGGCTGGGGCGGGTGGACGACGGGTCAGCGGTCACGGATTACGACGACGAAGAGATCGCGCGGAAGATGTCGATCTCCGTGGGCGCGGCCGTGGTGGAGTGGGGCAAGGCGAAAATCAATATTCTCGACACGCCCGGGTTCAACATGTTTGTGCACGAGGCCAAGATGGTACTGCCGGTGGTGGACGCGGCGATTGTCGTGGTTGACGGCGTGGCCGGCGTAGAAGTGGTGACGCAGCGGGTATGGAATTATTGCGAGGAGTACAAGACGCCGCGGCTGATCGTGGTGAACCGCATGGACCGCGATCGGGCGAATGCGGAGCGGGTGCTGGAGTCGCTGATTAATGCTTTTGGGAGGAATGTGATTCCGATTGAGCTGCCGATCGGGAGTGAGAAGAGTTTGAGCGGCGTGGTCGACCTGGTTCGCATGAAGGCTTACACGTATGAGCTGGGCGGAAACGGCAAGGGGAAAGAGACCGAGATTCCGCCGAACATGCGGGCGCAGGTGCAGGAATCGCACGAGCAGTTGGTCGAGCTCGTGGCCGAGGGCGACGACAAGCTGATGGAAAAGTTTTTTGAAGCGGGGACGCTGGGCGAGGAAGACCTGATTCCGGCGCTGCACAACGCGATTCGTGAGGACAAACTTTTTCCCGTGATTTTCAGTTCGGGGCTGGGGAATGTGGGCGCGGACCGGGTGATGGACTTTATTATCGACTACACGCCGGCGCCGTCGGAGCATGATTGGGTGCAGGGAGAAGCTACGGCTTCGGGGAACGGGGATGTGCCGAAGCGGCATGAAACGGATACAGAGCCGGTTTCGCTGTATGTGTTCAAGACGGTGTCGGACGCGTTTTCAGGCAGGATTTCGTATTTCAAAGTTTTCTCGGGCGTGGTGAAAAACGAATCCGCGTTGCAGAACTTCCGCACCGGCGCGCAGGAAAAGCTTTCGCATATTTCGACGATGCAGGGGAAAAGCGCCGTGCCAGTGGCTGAGTTGCACGCTGGAGATATTGGTGCCGTCGCGAAATTAAAAGACACCCTTACCGGCGACACGATGGGCGATAAGTCTGCGCCGATTCAGTATCCGCGGGTAAAGTTGCCGGAGCCGGCGATTACGTTTGCGATTGAGCCCAAGAGCCGGGCGGATGAGGACAAGCTGGGGCCGGGGATCCACAAGCTGATGGAAGAGGATGCGATGCTGCGATTTTTCCGCGATCCGCAGACCAAAGAATTTTTGATTGCGGGGACGGGGCAGCAGCATATTGAAGTGACGGTGGCGAAACTCAAGAAGCGCTACCACACGGAAGTGAATTTGAAAGCGCCGAAAGTGCCGTATCGCGAAACCATTCGCGGGAAGGCCGATGTGCAGGGGCGGCATAAGAAACAGACTGGCGGACACGGGCAATACGGCGATTGCAAAATCAGGATGGAGCCGTTGCCGCGCGGCGGAGATTTTGAATTCGTGAACGATATTTTCGGGGGCGCGATCCCGAAGAATTTTATTCCACCGGTGGAAAAAGGCATTCGGGATGCGGCGGCGCGAGGATATCTGGCGGGTTTTCCGGTGGTGGATTTTCGCGTGACGTTGTATGACGGGTCGTATCACGACGTGGATTCGAATGATCTTTCATTCCAGATGGCGGGGCGCATCGCGTTCAAGAAGGCGATGGAAGTTGCGAAGCCTACGCTGCTGGAGCCGGTGATGGTGGTCGAGATCACGGCTCCGGACGAATTTGCGGGATCGATCATGGGAGACCTGAACAGCCGGCGCGGGCGCATCCAGGGCATGGACAACAAGGGTGGCAACACCATCGTGAAAGCCGAAGTGCCGATGGCTGAGATGCTGACTTACGGCGTGGACCTGACTTCGATGACGCAGGGTCGCGCCAGCTTCAACATGGAGATGCATCACTACGATGCGGTTCCGGGGCAGCTGCAGGAAAAGATTATTGAGAAGGCTAAGGCGGAGCGGGGCGAGGTGAAGGAAGAGGACGAATAGCAGTTGCGAGTACCGAGTTGCGAGTACTGAGAGTACGTTCGCGCTGGGTTGCGTGGTGGCTATAGGGATCCTTCGACTGCGCATGAACGCCTTTCAGGCGCTCATGCTTCGCTCAGGATGACAGTCGAAAGGTGAGGTTGAAGATGAAAGCGATTGTGATTGTGGGATGCACTGTTATTGCATTTATTTTCGCGGCGGCGACGCTTGCGAATGCAGCGGCTGAACCGCAGGTGTTTTCTACCTCGGCGGGGCCGGTGAAGATTACTCCTCTTTATCACGCCAGCACGCTGATTGAGGCGGGAGGGAAGACTATCTATTTGGATCCCGCCAAGCCTGCGAAACTTTCGGGGCTTCCGAAAGCCGACCTCATTCTGATTACTGACATTCATGGCGACCACATGGATCCGGCTTCGATCAAAGACGTCAGCAAGGCGGACACGGAGATTTTCGCGCCGCCGGCGGTGGTGGCGACGGTTACAAGCGCCAAGCCTATTGCCAACGGAGAAACGAAAATCTGGCAGGGATGGACGATTGAGGCGATTCCGGCGTACAACCTGAAACGCGGGCCCGAGGCGGGAAAACTTTTTCACGATAAGGGACGCGGCAATGGTTACGTGCTGACTTATGGCGGGAAGCGCTTTTACTTTTCCGGCGACACCGAGGGCGTGCCGGAGATGCGGGCGCTGAAGAATATTGACGTGGCGTTTGTGTGCATGAATCTGCCTTACACGATGCCTCCGGATGAGGCTGCTGAGGCGGTGAAGGCGTTTCATCCGAAGATTGTGATTCCGTATCACTATCGGGGATCGGATCTTGCGGTGTTTAAAAAAGGATTGGAAGGAACGGGGATTGAGGTGCGGTTGCTGGAGTGGTATCCGAAGTAGGATTTTTCCGCGGGATGGTGGATCGGGTCGAGGACGACGCGCCTTTCTGCGGCCGGGCTTCGCCCCTTCGGCAGGCTCAGGGCAGGCTCAGGCCTGACAGCCGCGGCGGCTGTCGCTACGTGGTCCGTGGTAATATCCGGCCAGTGGCTACTGCGCGAAATAATCTTAACCTTGGTTCCAACCGCGACGATTCCAACCGCGACCGTCTGGTCTCTGCGGCGGCGGTGGAGGACGATTCTTCGTTTGAGTTGAAGCTGCGGCCCCAGCGGCTTAACGAATTTATCGGGCAGGGGAAGGTTAAAGAGAATCTGGCGGTTGCGATTGAGGCGGCGCGGTCGCGCGGCGAGGCCATGGACCACGTGCTGCTCTACGGGCCTCCGGGGCTGGGCAAGACGACGCTGGCGAATATTATTGCCAACGAACTGGGCGTGCACTTTCAGCCTACGGCGGCGCCGCTGCTGCAGATCAAGGGCGACCTGACGGCGATCGTCACTAATCTTCAGGACAAGCAGGTGTTGTTCATCGACGAGATTCACCGGTTGCAACCGGTGCTCGAAGAACTGCTCTATTCGGCGCTGGAAGATTACAAGCTGGACATCATCATTGGGCAGGGGCCTGCGGCGCGCACACACACGCTGGAGGTGAAGCCGTTTACGTTTATTGGTGCGACCACGCGGGCGGGGTTGATTTCCGGGCCGCTGCGGGCACGGTTTGGGATCGTGTTGCGCCTGGAGTTTTATACTCCGCAGGATTTGCGGGTGATTGTGGAGCGGTCGGCGGAAATTCTGGGTGTGCAGATCGACGACGCGGGCGCGATCGAAATTGCAAACCGGTCGCGAGGTACACCGAGAATTGCCAACCGGCTGCTGCGGCGGGTGCGCGACTATGCGCAAGTTCGCGGCGCAGGCAAGATTGACGAGCCCACGGCGCAGGCTGCGCTGCGCATGCTCGAGGTGGATCAGTATGGATTCGACGAAGTCGACCGGCGGCTGCTGCTGACCATCATCGAAAAATATCAGGGTGGTCCCGTGGGCCTGAATACGCTGGCTGCGGTGCTGGCCGAAGAAGCAGACGCGATTGAAGAAATCTACGAACCGTTCCTGATGCAGATCGGCTTCCTCAACCGAACTCCGCGCGGGCGCGTGGCCACGCAGCTGGCCTACGACCATTTCGGGATCACGCCCAGTCGAAGGCAGAGCTCGTTATTCTAGAGTTCGTTATTTCAGGGTGAAGGTTCTAGAATGAAAGTTGTGGAGGCTTATGAAGCAGACACAACAACTCACCGCGATCATTGAACGCGAAGGCAGCGGCTATGTCGGGCTTTGCCCGGAACTCGATATCGCGAGCCAGGGCGATACGATCGAAACAGCTCGCGACAATCTTCAAGAGGCGGTAGAACTTTTTTTTGAGACGGCAGATCCGAGTGAGATAGAGCGTCGCCGTCGCTCCGAGGTTTTCGTCACGCGGCTTGAGGTTGAGGTTGGGTAGGCTGCGCGTCCTGTCCGGGCGTCAGGTTTGCGCTATTCTCTCGCGCGAAGGATTCGTCGAGGTTCGGAGGCGCGGGAGCCACATCATAATGCAGAAGCGAATCGATAACTCCACAATCACGATCCCTGTGCCAGATCATGCAGAACTCCGGATCGGCACTCTTATGTCCATCATCCGGCAGTCGCAATTGTCCCACTCGCTGTTTGAGGCGTAAGGGCCGGCCGCCGTTTCCGTGCGCGGACAGACTCAGCCCCGAAGACATCGCGCGCCAGACGATCTGCCGATGATTTTCTGTCGTTACTCTACGAATACAACAGCGTTTTGGTGTTTTGTGGTACGCGCCCGTAGTGTATCGTTCTCACTTCCTCGTTCGGGGGGGCGGGGACCGGTGAGGGCGCTTTGGGTTCGAGTCAAGCACAACGGGTTCTGATCAAGAAGCTGGCGAAGTTTTCGCTGGTTTTTGTGTTGGTTCTGTTCGCGGCTGCGCGGCCGGGCAGAGCGTTGGCGCAGGCGCAGGTGCATACGGAGAACGGCGCGCCGGTCCGTGAGGACAACGCAGCCGGCCAGGACTCCGGACAAAACTCCGCAGGACAGGATGTAAAGGCCCCTCCTCAGAATCCTGCCGCGCCACCACCGCCGTCGTCACTGCCTGTAATCGTCCACCAGCAAGGCCAGATCACTCCCGCACCGCCCGCGTCCGCGCTTGGGCCGCCGGCTCTGACCATTCCGCGGCTGACGCGCGCTCCGGCGCTTGAGAATTTCCTCGGCATGAAGCCTGAGGGAGAAGTGGCGCTGCAGATGGCCAGGGTAACCGGCTTCTCGCAGCGTAACCCGCACGATGGCGAGAAGGTCTCGGAGCCTACCGAAGCTTATCTCGGTTACGACAAGAAAAATCTCTATGTGGTGTTTGTCTGCTTCGATGATCCGACGAAAGTCCGCGGACGCATGTCGCGCCGCGAAGACGTCTACGATGACGATAACGTCGAGGTCATGCTCGACACGTTTCACGACCGGCGCCGCGCTTACGCATTCCAGACCACTCCGCTGGGAGTGCAGTGGGACGCGATCTGGACCGAAGCGGCCAGCGCCGAGGTGGGGAACTGGGATACGTCGTTCGATACGGTTTGGGACTCACGCGGTAAAATTACTTCGCAGGGGTACGTGGCGTGGATGGCGATTCCGTTCAAGAGCCTGCGTTTTCCAGCCAGCAAGCAGCAGGAGTGGGGAATCGTTTTGTATCGCGGGATCGTGCGCAAGAATGAGGACGCGTTCTGGCCGGCGGTATCGCGCAGAGTGCAGGGTCGCCTGGGACAGGCGGCGACGCTTTATGGGTTGGAGGGGATTTCTCCCGGGCGCGATATCGAACTGATGCCTTACGGCATTATGCGTGGTTTTCGGGGGCTCAACACGGTCGATCCTGACAATCCCTTTTTTCAGAGCGCCCGGGCACAGGGGCAGTTCGGCATGGATGCGAAGTTCGTGATCCATGATCACTTTGTGCTCGACATTACGGCCAATCCCGACTTCAGCCAGGTAGAGTCGGAGGATCCGCAGATCACGGTGAACCAGCGCTTCGAAGTGTATTTTCCCGAGAAGCGTCCGTTCTTTCTCGAGAACGAGGATTATTTTCGGACGCCCATCGATTTATTTTTCACGCGTAATGTCGAGGACCCGTCGGCGGGAATTCGACTGACCGGAAAAGAAGGTCCGTATTCGGTGGGGCTGATTGCGGCCGATGATCGCAGTCCGGGCCTGGCGGTGCCCAGCTACTGTCCCGTGATGGATGTTGGTTGTGCCAACAATCTCTACGGCGTTCGGTCGTACTTCGGCATTGCGCGCGTGAGCCGCGACATTTTTAAGGAATCAAGCGTGGGCGCGCTCTTCACCGATTGGCAATGCCCGAGCAGCGGCGAATTCAATCGTGTCGGAGGAGTCGACACGCATTTGAAGTTCGGTCCCGCGTGGACGGTGGATGGGCAGGCGGTGGTGAGCTCCAGCAATTTGCTGGGTTTGAGTGCGCCGGGCATGATTACGGCGAATCTCGATTCCACTTGTGAAGCCAGCCTTTTTCCGTTCAGCTCGGGGAATTCCGGCAACAACAACTACTATGCCGGACCCGCGGATTTACTCACGGTCCGGCGCACTGGGCTGCACTTTAATTACCTCGGGACTTACCAGGACGTGAGCCCCGGGTTCGTGACTTTGCCGGGATTCGTGAACCGCGTGGACCTGCGCGACGCGGCGCAGAGAGCGAGCTATTTCTTCCGCCCGAAAAAGGGTTGGATTGTGGCCTGGGGCGGCGGGTTGCGGAACCGCACTGCGTTCGACCACGAGGGCACTCGTCTCGACACCGACTACCAGCCCTATTTGCTGGTGCAGGCGCGCGGGCAGACTACCGTGATAGTCGCTCCCTACGAGGAGTTGCGGGAAAGGTTGCGCCCGCAGGATTTCACGTTTCTGGGGTTTCCCTCCGCGCCTAATCACGATTATCACGAGCACAACAGTTACGCTAGCGTACAAACCAGCTATTTTCCGCGAGCGACCGTGGGAGCGGCTTACCGCTGGGGCGATGGAGCGAATTTCGTGGCATCACCCACGGCTCCCGCGGCGAAGTTGGATCTTCCCTTTCTCGCTCACGTGGACACCGCGAGTGCCGTGCTGACCCTGCGTCCGGTGAAGCCGCTGAAGATTGAGAATACTTATCTGTTCGAGCGTCTGCGCGCGACCGAGGCCGCATATTTGCTCGCGCAGACTGCGACCCCCGGCGTGGGCAAAGGCATCTTCGATAATCACATTGTGCGCAGCAAGTGGAACTGGCAGTTCACGCCTCAGCTTTCGCTGCGCATGATTTTTCAGTACAACTCCGTGCTGGCCAATACTCCGGGCAATACGATCTTCCCCTACACGTATCTGCCCACCGAAAAACAATTTAACGCGGATGTGCTGGTCACATATTTAGTCCACCCGGGGACGGCTATTTACGTCGGCTACAACAGCGACCTGCAGAACCTGGATGTGGTCCCCGGCACACCGGTGTCGACGGGATATGTTGTCAACACGGCCAAGGGATATCTCAACGACAGCCGGCAGTTTTTCGTGAAGGCGTCGTATCAGTTCAGGTTTTGAGGGCAGGGAGCAGGGGTTAGGGGCTAGGAAAACCGAAAGTCGGATGCCAGGTTGGTTTTCCTGATGGCTGAGAGCTGACGGCCTGAGAGCCGTTCTTGCTGAATCCTGCGGCAATCCGGTAGAATCTAATGGTTTAGATCAAGATTGGAACTCCTATGAAACCAGCTATTCATCCTGCTTACAATGAAGTGCGTGTGCATTGCGCCTGCGGCAATGCATTTGCGACCCGGTCAACCCACAGGGGCGACATCAGCGTGGAAATCTGCTCGGCTTGCCATCCGTTTTTCACTGGGAAGCAGAAGCTGATGGACACCGCCGGACGCGTGGAGCGCTTCCGCCGCAAGTACGCCAAGAAAGAAACTCCGGCAGCCGCGGCTCCTGCGAAAGGCTAATCTTTGCCGGGGATTTGCGCGGATACATCTAAGAACTTTAGCCCTCGCTGCGGCGGGGGCTTTTGTTTTCCCTGGGGCAAGTTGACGGGGACAAGTAGACAGGGGCAAGTAGAATAGAAACGTGAAGAAGTTCTGGGACAACTCGAACGGTTCGGGTGGGGCGGAAACGCTTGTCCGCCAGGCAGCGGCACCGCAGGCTGTACCGGCGAGCCTTTCCATCGGCGGCGTGCATATCGCCCCCGCCACGGTTCTCGCGCCTATGGCCGGCGTGACCGACACCGTTTTTCGCCGATTCATCCGCAACCTTGGTGGATGCGGGCTCATCATGACTGAGTTCACGTCGGCCGACGGCGTGCTTCGCAAGAAGGATCAGAAAGCCAAGCGCTATCTTCACTTTTATGAAGACGAGCATCCCATCTCGGCGCAGCTTTTCGGCAGCGATCCGGGCGTGATGGCCGAAGCTGCGCGCATGGTCGAGGGCCTGGGTTTTGATCTGGTGGATTTGAACCTGGGCTGCCCTGCGAAAAAGGTCGTGAAGTGCAATGGAGGATCGGGGTTGCTGCGCGATCTGCCGGCGATTGGCAGGATTTTCGAGGCGGTGCGCGCGGCGGTGACGATTCCATTCACCGTAAAATTCCGCGCGGGATGGAGCGACGAAGAAATTGTCTGCGTGGAACTGGCGCGCATGGCGGAGTCGTGCGGGCTCGCGGCCGTGGCGCTGCACGCTCGCACGCGTGAGATGGGGTACAGCGGCAACGCGCGCTGGGAGTGGATTGCCGCGGTGAAAGATGCGGTGAAGATTCCCGTGATCGGCAACGGCGACATTCGTTCGCCCGAAGACGCCTGCGCCATGGTCACGCAAACCGGCTGCGACGCAGTCATGATCGGCCGCACCGCGCCGTCGAACCCGTGGATATTCCGGCAGATTCAGCAGCATTGCGTGGCGATGGGCGATGGCCGAGCGGGCGAATCGCCCGCTTCCACAAGAGCCTACGACCAACCCACCGAAGCCGACCGCTACCAGATGATTCGTACTTACTTCCAGATGCTGATTGAAGAAGAACTCCCCGACGCGGTCGGCAAGATGAAGCAGTTCGCGTCGTGGTTCACGCACGGCGTCCCAGGCGGTGCAGGGCTGCGGAAGGCCATCTACGAATCGAAGAGCGCTGCTGACATTCTGGGACGCGTCGAAGAGTTCTTCGAAGCGCGGCTGCTGGTAGTGGGTTGAGATCATCAATATCTTCTGCGATCGGGTCCTGCCAGCAAGCCAAGAAATCCCGCGTTCTGTTGAACGATGCGAAGCTAGCTGTGCTGAAAGAAGCTGGCGCGGCCACAGATGCGGCCGCGCCATTTCTATCCAGCTTCGCCTGAGCCTGCGATCAGGGCGCCACGGTGAGCGCGATCCGAACGCCGGGGTGCCTTACGTTGAACAGAAAGTATCCGCCGTCGACGTAATCGATGTAACAGTCGTCGGCATAGGTCCATCCAGCCGGCCAGGGCTGCACGAAGACGAAGTTATAACCGCCGTACGCAAAGCGCCGTTCGCCATTGACCACTGCGACCCGACCGACGGCAAAGTGATGGTCTCTGCCGAAGTGAGCGCGGAAATGTTCGTCCGAAATGCGGCGGGCGGCATGCTCGTCCGCGCGCTTTTCTTCGACGTGCTGGTCATGCTTCTCTTCCTGTCGAACTTCTTCTTTCTTTTCCTGGTGCTCGTCTTGCGCAAATGCGGAAATCACTCCCGCGAAAAGGAATAAGCCGCAGATTGTGCCGATTGCTAGAAATCGCTTCATTGTCACCCTCGCTTCGTCCTGCCTGAATCTCGGGCACATGTTGCGAAACGCCCGGGTCACAACTTCGTGACACAATCCAGATGCGGACAATGACGCCAGCGTTGCCGTGAAAGGCGATTTCGCCTGCAGTGAGCGAAGGGGGCGGCCCATGCGAAGTCTTTTTATCGTTTTTTTATCGATCCCCTGAAACTTTTCTGGCAACCATTTTTCCGAATTCATCTTTTTCCACATACGCCCACGGCGTTTTCGGATCGTGTGTGAAAATCGTCAGCCACTTTTCCGGGATCGCCTTCGCGTAGTAGTGTTTCTTGCTCTCGATGGTTTGCAGCGGGTAGAGATCGAAGCTCATTCCCCAGGTGAGGTCGATGTGCGCGGTGGTAGGGATCAGGTCGGAGATATAGCAGGCGGTTTGACCG
The DNA here is from genome assembly GCA_963846245.1 of uncultured Acidobacteriaceae bacterium. GTDB lineage: Bacteria > Acidobacteriota > Terriglobia > Terriglobales > Acidobacteriaceae > Sulfotelmatobacter. The sequence goes on from CAWJVI010000005.1 coordinate 516,661, forward strand.
CTACTTTGCACGATCACGCCTTGCATGTTCGCGGTGTGGCCGGAGAAAGTTTGCACTGAGATTCCGGGGACGACTTCTTCGCCGCCTTTGAGCAGTGTCATGTGGCGGCTCGCGACCAATGGATCGTAGTTGTCGGAGATGAAGCTGATGGAGTCGCGCTCGCTGGGCTTACGCGCGTATTGCCATTCGCCTTCGGGTGCGTAATATTTCGCGCGTGGGAATGTGGGGACGATCTTGCCGTTACTGTCGCGCATTGTGTTCCATCCGCAGTGATCGAAGTGAAGATGCGTATTGATGACGATGTCGATGTCATCGGGAGCGACGCCGGCGGCGGCGAGATTCGTCAGTAACTGTGCGGGCTGTCCGTAGAACTTGGTCATGCGTTCGGAAAGCTTGTTCCCCATGCCGGTCTCGACCAGAACGGTTTGCCTGCCGGTGCGCGGGTTATCCATCCGGATGAGCAGCGAGTTGAGTCCCGAGGTGACGCAGTTCTTGTCGTCCACGGCAAAATCAGAACCGAAAGCCGCCGCGACTTTGCGCGACCACATCACTTTGGGGACGACGCCGAAAAGGGCTCCGCCGTCGAGGGGATATGTTCCGTCAGAGAAGACGGTGAGTTCGAAGTCGCCGAGTGTGAGCTGGTGCATACGTCCAGTGTGCCACGGGGAATAGGTTTTTCACCACGGAGCCACCCATCGGCTCAGCTCAGGCAGGCTCCGTCACGGAGAAAGAGCAATCCGAGTAAAGCCTTTCTCTGTGTCTTGGTGCCTCTGTGGTGAGATCCGTAGCTAGTTTGTTTTGCTTGTTTGTTCTCTGCGGGTGTCCGACAATCCTACATCATGGAACGGCCTGCGGGAGTCACCGCGATCGCGATTCTGTTCTTTCTGGTCGCGGTCTATTTGTGCGGGGTTGGCGCGATCATGCTGGTATCGCCGGGAACTCTGTCGATGAGAATTGGCGCGCCGCTTTTGCACGGACTCGAATTGGCGGGACCGTTTATGTTTCTGCTGGTGGGCGCTGTCGCTGCGCTTATTGGCTGGGGATTAATGCGGCTGAATAATTGGGCGCGTCGGGCGGCGCTGGTCGCGATGCTGCTGGGAGTGGCGATGCTGGTCCCGAGCGTGTCAGCGGCCGCGACGGATTTTGGATGGCCACTGGCTTGGGGTGGTCTAGGAATTATGGTGCGTGTGGCGATCGCGTGGTATCTGGTGCAGTTGCCGGCGCTTAGTGAAAGCTTCAGCGAGAAGTAAACAAAATCGTTTGCCGCGGATTTCACGGATCTTCACCGATTTTTTCCGCTCATGGTTTACCGGCGAGAATCCGTGAAATCCGTTGCTTATTTTGTTTTGGCCTTAGCTGGTTCTTTTTCGCGGACTCGCTTGCTGACTTCAAACTTCATTTTGCCGAGTTTCTTATCGGCGCCGACTACGATGTGGTCGCCATGGAGGACTTCCCCGTCCAGAATCTTCAGAGCGAGCGGGTCTTGCACCAGCTTTTGAATCGCACGCTTCAGCGGACGCGCACCGAAGTTGGGATCGTAGCCCTGGGTGAAGAGCAGGTCTTTGGCGGCGTCGGTGAGCTCGAGGGAAATTTTGCGATCGGCGAGCAGGCGGCGCACATCTTCGAGGCGCAGCTCGATGATTTTCACCAGCTGGTCTTTGCCAAGCGGACGGAAGACGATGATGTCGTCGACGCGGTTGAGGAACTCGGGGCGGAAGTGTGTGTGCAGTGTGTTCATCACTTGTTCCGAGGCTTGTTCGAACTCCTGCTCGGAGCGCAGGCTTTCTGACTGAAGAAATGACGAGCCGAGGTTCGAGGTCATGATGATGATGGCGTTCTTGAAATCGACTACGCGGCCTTTGCCGTCAGTGAGGCGGCCATCGTCCATGATCTGCAGCAGGATATTGAAAACATCGGGATGCGCTTTTTCTATTTCGTCGAACAGCACAACAGCGTAGGGATGGCGGCGGACTTGCTCGGTGAGCTGGCCGCCTTCTTCATAGCCGACATAGCCCGGAGGCGCGCCGATGAGGCGGGCGACGGAGTGCTTCTCCATGTATTCGGACATGTCGATGCGGAGCAAGGAACGCTCGTCATCGAAAAGAAATTCGGCGAGGGCGCGGGCCAGTTCGGTTTTGCCGACTCCGGTGGGGCCGAGGAAAATGAATGAGCCGATGGGACGCTTGGGATCGCTGAGTCCGGCGCGGGAACGGCGAATGGCATTGGATACGCGCTCCAGAGCCGCGTCCTGGCCGACCACACGCTGGCGCAGACGCTCTTCCATGGTGACCAGCTTTTTTACTTCGCCTTCCAACATCTTCGAGACGGGGATGCCGGTCCACTTGGAGACGATGCGCGCGATGTCTTCTTCGTCGACTTCTTCTTTCAACATGCGCGGCTTGGCTTTGTCGTCGATCTGGGTTGTGAACTTAGCCAGTTCCTGCTCGGCCTGGCGAATGAGGCCGTAGCGGATCTCGGCCACGCGCTGCAGGTTGCCCTTGCGCTCTTCGGTCTGCTCTTCCGTTTTCAGCTTTTCGATTTTTTCCTTCAGTTCGCGAGTGCGGGCGATGAGATCTTTTTCTTTTTTCCAGTTGGCCTTGAGTGCGTTGGATTTCTCGCGTATTCCGGCGAGTTCTTTATCGATGACCGACAAGCGCTCCCGGGAGTTGGCGTCGTCTTCTTTCTTCAGCGCCTGCTTTTCAATTTCCAGCTGCGTGGCTTTGCGCTCGAGCTGATCGATGTCGGTTGGAAGTGAATCGATCTGGATGCGAATCGATGCGGCGGCCTCGTCGACGAGGTCGATAGCTTTGTCGGGCAGGAAGCGATCGGAAATATACCGGTGCGAAAGCGTCGCCGCGGCGACGATGGCGGAGTCTTTAATTCGAACCCCATGATGCACCTCATATTTTTCCTTCAGGCCGCGGAGAATCGAAATCGTGTCTTCGACATTGGGTTCGCCGACAAACACGATCTGGAAGCGGCGTTCGAGGGCAGCGTCTTTTTCAATGTACTTGCGATATTCGTTGAGCGTGGTAGCACCGATGGCGCGGAGTTCTCCGCGCGCGAGCGCGGGTTTGAGCATGTTGGAAGCGTCGATGGCGCCCTCGGCGGCTCCGGCACCGACCAGCGTGTGCAACTCGTCGATGAAAAGGATGACCTGGCCCTGCGAGTCTTCGATCTCTTTCAAGACAGCTTTCAGGCGGTCTTCGAATTCGCCGCGAAATTTCGCTCCTGCGAGCATGGCGCCGAGGTCGAGCGCGACCACGCGTTTGTTCTTTAAGACTTCTGGCACGTCGCCGGAAATGATGCGCTGGGCGAGTCCCTCGACGATGGCAGTCTTGCCCACGCCGGGTTCGCCGATGAGCACAGGATTATTTTTCGTGCGGCGCGACAAGACCTGAACCACGCGGCGGATTTCTTCGTCGCGTCCGATGACGGGGTCGAGCTTGCCGCGGCGGGCTTGTTCGTTCAAGTCGCGGGCGTAGCGTTCGAGAGCCTGATATTTGGCTTCGGGATTTTGATCAGTGACTTTCTGCGAGCCGCGGATCGACGTCAAGGCTTGCAGAATCGCGTCATACGTTGCGCCGTGACGGGCGAGAATCTGCTGCGCGGCGTCGCGCTTCAGGTGCGTGATGGCCAGCAGCAAGTGTTCGGTGGAAACGTATTCGTCCTTGAAATTGGCGGCTTCTTTAAAGGCCTGCTCGAGCAGCTTGTTGGTTTCGTTTGAAAGCGCGGCCTGAGTGGCGCTGCCGGAAATCTTTGGGAGCTTGTCGATTTCTTTGTAGAGGTCAGTCAGAAGTGCCTGCGGGCCGATGCCGACTTTTTCGAGCACAGGCGGGACGATGCCTTCTTTGTCTTCGATCAGAGCGGCGAGTAAGTGAACGGGCAGCAGTTCGGGATTGCCGTGCTCGGAGGCAAGGTCGTTCGCGCGCTGCACGGCTTCCTGCGCTTTGACGGTGAATTTATCCCAACGGATAGGCATGGTGAACTCCAGTTTCTAGCTTCCGGTTTCGAGTTGCAAGTGCGGCAGCGAGAACGCCGCCACGACAGCCGGCGGGGCGCCGACGCTACAACAAGAAAACGGGAGGCGGGCAGTTTGCCGGCCTCCCGCTTAAAGCGATTCGAGCTTTGCTCGAACGGACGGGCGAAGGCGCCCGTCCCCACATGAGCGCTGCTGGCCCCGCCACCTTACGCGGCTTTGCTTGGGCCCTTGCTCTCGATCGTCTTTTCGACGACCGGCTTTTCCGTGCCGGCGCCGATGTTGATTTTGATCTGCTTCGGTTTGGCTTCGGCTTTCTTGGGCAACGCGATCTTCAACACGCCCTTGTCGTAGCTGGCCGAGACTTTTTCGGAATCTACAGTGGTGGGCAGGGTGAAGGTGCGGGTGAAACTGCCGTAATTGCGCTCCACGCGGCGGTAGTTCTCTTCTTTCTCTTCCTTCTCGATCTTGCGCTCGCCGTGGACGGTGAGGGTGTTGTTTTCCAGGCGGACGTCGATGTCTTTTTCGTCGATTCCGGGCACTTCGATCTTCAGACTGAAGTTGTGCTCGTCTTCGTAGACGTCGACTGCCGGGGCGAAGCTCGAGGTGGTCAGGGACTCATCCTGGCCCTCGCGGTGGGACTCGCGGAACAAGCGGTTCAGGCGGTCCTGCAGGGTGGAAAACTCACGGAACGGTTCAAAACGGGTAAGTACAGTCATTGGTAAATCCTCCTCAAAGATTCTGTGTTGATGGCGCGGAAGCACTGATTAGGGCTTCGCTACAGCTAATCAGATGCGCGATTAGCACAAAAGAAGCATAAAATATGAGTTAGTTATTATCAATGATGTAATGTGTCCTGTTTTCATTATGTTACATAGGCTATGACGCACTTCAGGTAGGCAGTTTCTGGGACGGAAAGCAGAATTGGATGGTCTTTTGCCTGGCCGCGGACCTCGATCAGGCGGAGGCTACGGCGGGCGTCGAGGGCAGCCGAGGCCAGCATTTCCAGGAAGTTGAATGAGCTGATGTGATAGGAGCATGAGCATGTGACGAGGATGCCACCGGGGCGGAGCATCTTGAGGGCACGCAGGTTGAGCTCTTTGTACCCGCGCAGGGCGGCATCGAGGTTTCCCTTGGTCTTGGCAAAAGCAGGCGGATCGAGAACGATGGCGTCGTAGCGACGGTTGGAAGTGGCGTAGTCCTTGAGCAGGTCGAAGGCGTTGGCCTCGATCCATTCGATTTCGGGATGTTTACTGTCGCGATTGAGGGCGGCGTTCCGGTCGGCGACTTCAAGCGCGGGGCGGGAACTATCAACGGCGGTGACGCTCGAGCAGCGCGGGGCGAAGTGGAGGGCGAAACCTCCCTGATAGCAGAAGACGTCGAGGGCATCGCCGTGGGCGTAGGCGGCGGCTGCGGCATAGTTCTCGCGCTGATCGAGGAAGGCTCCGGTTTTCTGGCCGGCGAGGGCGTCGTGGTGGAACTGAATTCCGTTCATCGTGACGATGGTCGAGTGCTTGTCGCCCTGCAGCAGGCCGGACTCGCGGGGCGGTAGAGTTTCCAGCTCGCGGACGCGGGGATCGACGCGCTCGACGATCGAGGCGGGCTGGAGGCGCTCGGTCAGTTCGGAGATGAAAGCGTGGCGCACGGGTTCGGCATCCATGGCCTGGGTGAGGATTTGCATGCTAAGAATGTCGTTGTAGCGATCGACAATGAGGCCGGGGAGAACGTCAGCCTCGCTGAAGACGACGCGATAGGCGTTGGTGTCACGGACTACTTTTTCGCGATAGGCAAGGGAGGCGGCAATCCTCTCGCGAAGCAAAGCCGGAAAATCTAAGACAGCCTCGTTCGAGATAAGGCGAATCGCGATTTGTGAAGAGCTGGAGTAGAGCGCGATGCCAAGGGGCTTGCCGCGCTGGTCGGTGACTGCGACGAGCGAGCCGGGCGGGACATCAGCGGAGAGGACGTCAGAGCGGTAGACCCAAACGTGTCCCGCTTTGAGGCGAGATGCGCCGCGGGGAGAAACCCTGATTTTAGGGAGAGTTGCCTGTGCAGGACTCGGGGGCATGAGACATGGTAACGCCTCCGCTGGGGAGGGTGGCGGGCAATTGCGTCAACGACTGTAACAATCAATGCGCGCCAGCGTCTGATTACGGTCGTCATCTTTACCATGTGTATGAATTGGCACAACAATGAACTACGACAAAGTCAATCTTCGAAAGGCGCGCACTAAGAATCCCCGATGAAGGCCTGGAAATGGAGAATCGCCCTTTCGGTTGCAGATACCCTCTTATCGCTTGGGTTGTCGCCACAGTTTTACCACGGACTGCTCGCTCATAGTTTCCTGTTCTATTATTTTGTTCGTTCTCTCAACCTCGTTCCTTCAGTCTTTGTCGAGTTGACTCATCTCTACTCGACCTACCATGTCATTCTGGGTTGGCTGGGCCCGTGGACGTTTTATCTCCTTTGGGAATCGCAGTTCATGAATTTCCTGTTTTGGTGGTGGGTTGGCTGGAAAATCGATCTGAAGGCTGCCTCACGGGATTGTGGGATGGGATGGACGCTGGCGGACGTGATCCTCGGGTTTACGCTATCGTTGATGGTGCTTCTTACCTTCCACTCGAATGATCATTTGGCCATCCAGGCGGCCAGGATCGGATGGGGCGTGGCTCTTTTCTGCTACTCCCTTTTTCGTCTCCGCCGGTTGTGGGCAATCCTACGTTCAACCGGTGCTCTGACCCCACCGCGTTAACCTGAACACCGCACACGCGGAGCACGGAAATCCTGAGAACAGAACATGTGTTCACAGGAGGGATGCCTGCGCCTTAGCTGGCGGCTTGTTCGGTGGGGACTGCGGCGGGGGTTTCCGGCTTGCCGGCGGGGCGGGCCTTCATCTCAATGCGGGCGGCTTCGAGGTCGGCTAAAAGTAAGTCGAGGACTTCCATGGGAAGCTCGGTGGCCCAGGTTTCGAGATCGGATTCGCTCCAGGCGCCGTTCAGGCGGATGGCGCCCGTGATGTCTTCGGGGAATGCCTGGCGGTAGTTGCCTTCGCGGATGAGGATGTCGCCGAAGAGGCGTCCGGTGTGAATTTCGTAGACGCGGCGGCTGGCCTGGCCCTGGAAGTTGGCGAGACAAAGATACACTTCGCCGGTGTCAGCAAAATCGGCGCGATAGTACCAGGCTTGGGGCGCGTCGATCTTGGGATGATGGCGACGAGGACGCGCTGCGCCGGGCGCCTGGGCTGCGAGTTCGTCCGCTGCATTGAAATAAAGAATGCGCTGGCAGGAGTCGCAGACGATGGTCTGCGTGCCGGAGCGAACCTCGTTGTAGGTTTGCGGCCGGAGCTTGACCTGGCAGGCGGTGCATTTTTCATCGCGCACTTCTGAGATGCCGGTGCCGCGAAACTTGGAGACCCGCTCGTAGTGGCGCAGCAGATCGGCATCGACGCCGGAGCGCATCTGATCGCGCTTGGCGTTCCACTCGGCGAGCAGCTTTTCGTCTTCGGCGGTGCGCTGGCGGGCGTCGGCTTTTTCTTTTTCGATTTCGGCGGTCTCGGCTTTCAGCTCGGCTTGCGCGGCTTTCACTTCTTTGTCGCGGGCGTCGCTGCTGAGCATGATCTCGAGAATCTTGTCTTCGGTGGCGGCGATTTCCGTTTCGGCGAACTGAATTTCGTGTAAAAGCGCCTTGTATTGATCGTTGGTTTTTACGTCGAGGGATTGATCTCGATACTTCGAAATCTTGCCGCGGAGTTCGGCGATGGTCGCGTCGTGTTTGCGGCGGGCAGCTTCGTCGGCCTTGATAGCGGCCTGGGCTTTTTCCAGCTGGGTCTTCGTGCGCGCCAGCTTCAACTCGATGACGGCGACGCGTTTGGGGAACTCGGCGATTTCATTTTGCAGGCGCCGGATTTCCTTATCCGCACCTTGCAGTTTCAGCAGGTTTTCGATGTCAGGAAGCATTGCGTATGGATTGATTCTAGCACCTGAACGGTGGGTTGAGGGGCGCGGCGCAAAGGCGGAGAAACCACCACTAACGGTACCAGAATAGGCGCCGAAATCCGCGTGATGGATCAGTTTCGAAGGGGGTCTGCAACCAGGGGCTTGTCGAAGAGCGCCATCTCCTCGGTCGTCGGTGCTTGGAACATTGTGAACCATCGGGACAATGCGTCTCGTTCTATGGGCGGCTTCTCTGTTCCGCGGCGTTGAATCCTGTCGAAGAGGACATCCGCGGGCGCAGAGACATAATGCAGCTCAACGGCAGCGCCAAGAGCTCGCGCTCCGAGCCGCAAAGTATCCCGCTCGTCCCGTCCCCAGGTGCCCCATTCGATGATCACGGTAAGGCCGAGCGCGAGAAGCTCCTGACCAAACTTCCACTGCAGCGCCTCGATCTTGCCGCGTCTTTCTTCATCCCACAGATCCAGTGCAAGAGCATCCATCCACTCATCGGGAGAAAAACGAACGGCGACGAGGCTGCTTTCAAGCGCCTTGGCCAAAGTGGTTTTACCCGAACCCGGCAACCCGCACACAATGATTAATCTCGATTCAGCGCCGGTTCTTCCCATGGCTGGAGATTATCGCCGACCTACAACCAAATCCAAAGGGCTCATGCGCGTACGAGCCGGGCGGTGTAAACTCAATCGTTTGTGTTAAGGCAGGTAGATCCCTGGTCACTTTTTCTATCCGGAGCGTGTTTGTGAAACGAGTTACTCCTCTCAAAGTTTGGCTGGTTGCCTCGGTGGTTCTCTTGCAGTTCGGGGTCGTCCGGGCAGTTGCGCAATCGGCGGGGCAAGGGGAAACAAAGCCGCTGACCATCGAGCAGATATTCACCCCAGGGGCCATGGGGGGGCGCGGTCCGGAGACGATGGAGTGGAGTCCGGATGGGACGAAGCTTTCCTACGTCCAGCGCGACGAGAAAGGCGAGCAGGGAGAATTGTGGTACGTGGATGCGGCTACCGGCGAGAAAAAAGTGCTGGTGACAGCGGCCAAGTTGGCCTCATTGGCGCCCGACTACGCCAAGGTGAAAGACGAACGCGAAAAAGAGCGGCTGACGCGCTATCACGTGGCCGCGTATTTGTGGTCGCCGGATTCGAAACATTTGATCTTCGATTCGCAGGGTCAGCTCTGGCTCTATGACCTCGGTACCAACACGGCGGTGCAGTTTACTTCGTCCGGCGATGCGAGCGGAGATCCCAAGTTCTCGCCCGACGGAAGCCGCCTGGCCTACGTGCGCAAGCACAACCTGTTCGTGCACAGCGTGAACGGCAACAACGAAAAGCAGCTCACCAAAGATACCGGCGACAGCCTGTTCAACGGCGACATCGATTGGGTCTACACGGAGGAACTGGGAGTGCGCAGCAATTATTTCTGGTCTCCCGACAGCAAAGAAATTGCTTTCATGCACATGGATGAGACCAAGGTTCCGACGTATCCCATTACCGACTGGATGCCGACGCATCCGACGGTGGACAACGAAAAGTATCCGAAAGTGGGAGATCCGAATCCGGTGGTGAAGCTGGGCGTGCTGGACGCGGACAACGGAAAAACGCGCTGGCTGAAGCTGACTGACGACGAAGATACTTACATTCCGCGGTTTGGCTGGGTTCGCGAAGGAGTGATTTGGGCGGAGGTGCTGAACCGCACCGAAGACAAGATGGACTTGTATTTCGTGGATGTGAAATCGGGCAAGTCGCGGATCGTTTTGACGGAAACCACTCCCGGCGCGTGGATCGATTTCGAACATAACGAAGTTCGCTTCCTGAAATCCAGCGGGCGATTCCTGTGGCCGAGCTGGCGCGACGGGAATATGCATCTCTACCTCTACAGTTTTGACAAACAGAATCCCCTCGCCGCGGACGCCAAACTCGAACGGCAGCTTACGCGCGGTGAGTTCCAGGTGCAGGGAATCGCGGGCATGGACGAAGCGGCCGGTGTGGTTTTCTTCGCCGCGAACAAAGACGATCCGCGGCAGCGGCACATCTTTTCAGTGAAGCTGGACGGCACGGGCTTGCAGGCTCTCACTTCTGAGGAGGGACTGCACGGCGGCGAGTTCTCCGAAGACGGCAAGCATTATCTCCATACCGCTGTGGGACCGACGACGCCAGCAACCACCTCAGTGTGCGCGGTGGGCGGACCTTGCAGTCCACTGTGGGCTGCGCGGGATACGGTAGCGGACTACGGGCTGCGCCCGCCGAAGATGCTGGAGTTCAAAGCGGACGACGGAACCGTGCTCTATGGACGCTTGCTGCTTCCTCCCGACACGGCGGCTACTGGCAAGATTCCGCTGATCGTGAATATCTATGGCGGACCCGCCGCGCAAGAAGTGATGAAGGGCCAGCCCAACGCGTTCGATGAAATTCTGGCGCGCAAAGGCTTCGCGATTTTCGCCGTGGACAACCGCGGCACACCTGGGCGGGATCGCAAGTTCCAGACCGCGATCCGGCACGAGTTTGGCGCCATTGAATTGAAGGATCAGCTCACCGCTCTCGACCAGCTTTACGCGCAATATCCCCAGCTGGATAAAGACCGCACCGGAATCTGGGGCTGGTCAAACGGCGGCTCCATGACGCTGTATGCGATGACGCATTCCGACCGGTTCCGCGCGGGGGTTGCGGTTGCGCCGGTGACAGATCAACTGAATTACGACACGATCTACACCGAGCGCTACATGGGGTTGCTCAAGGACGATAAAGCAGGTTACGACATGTCCGACGTGACGAAGTCCGCCGACCAGCTGCACGGCGCGCTGCTGCTGGTGCATGGCACGAGTGACGACAACGTGCACTTTCAGAACAGCATCCAGATGATCGATGCGCTGATCCGGGCGAGGAAACAATTCCGGCTGATGATTTATCCGGGCAAGACGCACGGCATCGCGGGGCCGGATGCGCGCGTGCATCTGTTCACCATGATTGAAGACCACTTTGAGCGGGAGCTGAAGTAAGGCGGTTGCCGCTTGCTAGTGGTCAGTTGCCGGTAAAAACCGTGTGCGCGGGCTCCTGCTTGTTCTGGGCGCAGCCCGAGGACCCTATTTGCGCTTGTCGGATTTCTTTGAGGAACTCTCTTTCGAGGAGCTTTCCCGGGAAGACGACGACGAAGAACTTTCCTTCGAGGAGCTTTCTTTCGATGAACTCTCTTTGGAAGAATTTTCTTTGGACCCGCTATCCGACTTGGACTTGTCTTCCTTCTTGGAATCTTTGCTGCCGCCATCTGACGACGACAACCCGCCCGATTTCTTGGCGTAGTCGGTGACGTACCAGCCCGTCCCTTTGAACTGCACGGCGGGCGCGGTGATGGTCTGCTCGACTCGGCCGCCGCAGTCCGGACACTTCTTGACCATCCGGTCAGAATACTTCTGAATTTTCTCGAACGTATGACCGCACTTCTTGCATTTGTATTCGTAAAGTGGCATGAGTGTGAGACGGTTGTGAGGAACAACTCGGTTTCATATTGATTCTAGGGGCGCAGGAGCAGTTGCGTCAATTTCGTGCAAACTCGTGGTTTAGGATTTCTGCAGCAGGCGCGTCGGCGCGGTGTTACGCCATGCGGCCTGGATAGCGTTGCGCAGCGTTTCTTTTGTGGCCGCCTTGAGATGAACGCTAGTGGCGCCGCGGCGTCCCCAGGCGCCTTTCGCCGGGATGAACACGTCGGGCTCGGCTTTCGAGAAATAGTGCTGGTCTTCCGGCGAGAGCTTGACCATGCCACAAGACTTGTCAGGATAGCCCAGCGTAGCGAAAATCTTGCCGCCCACGCGGAAGTCGGGATGGTCCATGTGTTCGCGTTCTTCGGCTTCGGGCAGGGCGAGGGCGAGCTTGCGAAAATCGGCGGGGGTCATAGGGGATTCCCGGTTTCAGATTTGAGATTGCAGATTCCATGCCGCGCACCGCGGTCAAATACAAATCTACAGTCTGCAATCTGAAATCTGCAATTCTTCCGCAATGGTAAACTTCCGGCCATGAACGATCCTGCTGCCGGTCCGGCGCTGTATCTTGTGGCCACGCCGATCGGCAATCTGGAGGACATCACGCTGAGAGCGCTGCGCGTGCTCAAGGAGGTGGACGTGATTGCCTGCGAAGACACGCGGCAAACACAGAAACTGCTCAACCATTACAGCGTCGCGACCCGAACTACCAGTTATCACGAGCACAACGAGATGACGCGCTCGGCGGAGTTGGTGAAAGAGATGCAGGAGGGCGCGAGCGTCGCGCTGGTCACGGACGCGGGCATGCCGGGGATTTCCGATCCGGGATACCGGCTGATTTCGCTGGCCATCCGGCATCGTGTGCCGGTGGTGCCGATTCCTGGAGCGTCGGCATTTCTGGCGGCTCTGGTGGCGAGCGGTCTGCCCACCGATTCGTTTCGCTTCAGCGGATTTCTTCCCGCGAAACGCGGAGAGCGTCGCGCGGCGCTGGAGGCGATCAAAGCTTCGCCGCGCACGCAGGTTTTCTACGAAGCTCCGCACCGGGTGGTGGAGGCGCTGGAAGATGTTGTCGAGGTTCTGGGAGAAGCCCGGCACGTGGTGATCGCCCGCGAAGTCACGAAGCTGTATGAAGAGTTTCTGCGCGGCCGCGCCGGCGAAGTGCTGGAAACGCTGAAGTCGCGCCATGTCGTGAAAGGCGAGATCACGCTGCTGATCGGGAAAGCCGAGGAAAGCGTCGCGCGTGGAGCGGCGGACGAACTCGTCCGCCTCAGCGTGCGGCAGAGACTAGAGCAGATCATGGCAGAAGAAAAAGTGGACGAAAAAACCGCGCTGAAAAAAGTGGCGAAGGAGCGGGGAGTGTCGAAGAGCGAAGCGTACCGCGAGTGGCAGAGGAGCAAGTGAGTTAAAGCTATTTCCCTCCAAGCTCCCGCTTCACAATCTCGCTAACCATCTTGCCATCTACGCGCATGCCGGCGGCGTTGAACCTTGCCATGGCGTTCTTCATCACCGTACCCATTTCTTTCATCGTGGGCGAGCCCATTTCGGCGATGGCGGCTTTCACTCCGGCGACCAACTCGGCTTCACCGGCGGCTTTGGGCAGGTAGGTTTCGATCAGGACGATCTCGGCGGCTTCTTTGTCGGCCATCTCCTGGCGTCCGCCTTTGGTGAACTGCTCCACGGATTCTCTGCGCTGCTTGATCAGCGTGGCCAGCACGGCCTGCGCTTCCTTATCGTCGAGCGGAGCCATTTTTTCGACCTGACGAAGGTGCAACGCGCTTTTGACCATGCGCAGGGTGGAAAGGCGCGCTTCGTCTTTCGCCTTCATGGCAGTGACGATGTCTTTCTGAATCTGTTCGGTGAGGCTCATGGGGAGGATTATAGACGGTGCAGCAACCGCTAGCAGATGGATGCGGAGTTAGAACCCCCACTTCTCGCGCAAAGGACGCGCGGGAAATGGGGCACCCCATCCCCGATTAAATCAAGGTTCTAAATCAAAATTCTTAAATCAAAATTCGCTCCCTGAGCGTCCAGTCGCGCATCTGATGCGGAGGAGGAACCACAATGAGCAAACTCGCGATTTGGGCCCAACTGGAAGCTCGACCGGGCAAAGAGAAGGAAGTTGAAGAGTTCCTGAAGTCGGCGCTGCCGCTGGCCGAGCAGGAAAAAGAAACGGTCACCTGGTACGCCATAAAAATGGGGCCCGGCAAGTACGGCATTTTCGATACGTTTGCCGACGAACACGGCCGCAACGCTCATCTGACCGGCCCGATTGCCAAGGCGTTATTTGCCAAAGCGGACGAGCTGTTCGCCAAGGCTCCAGAAATTGCAAAACCCGAAGTTCTGGCGGCAAAAACCCGGAATTAACCTATGAAACACGGCATTTCGCGCCTCCCTGTCAGGCGCGAAGTGCGTTTCGACTGCATCCAATTCCGCCCCGCTTCCGATAGAATGGTGGAGCAACAAGAATCCCGTTTTCTCTAAGGACTTCATCGGAAATGCTGCGCAAGAATCGTCTTTTTACTCCCGGCCCAACGCCGTTGCTTCCTGCGGCGCAGACGGCTATGGCGTCGTTTACGGCGCATCACCGCACTGCGGACTTTCGGCAACTGTTTCAGCGCGTGCTGGCCGACATGAAGGATTTCGTCGGCACGCAAAATGATGTGCTGGTGCTGGCTTGTTCGGGCACCGGCGTGATGGAGGCGTCGGTTTCGAATCTCACGTCGCCGGGCGACAAAGTCTTGGTGCTGACTGCCGGAAAGTTCGGCGAGCGCTGGACGGGGCTGGCGAAGGCGTTTGGTTGCAACGTGGACGTGCTGAGCGTCCCCTATGGCCAGACGTTTTCGCTGGACGAGATTCGGGCGAAGATTACTCCCGACATAAAAGCCGTGTTCGTGCAGGCGACTGAAAGTTCCACGGGCGCGCGGCATGACGTGGAAGGCATCGCCAAGATCGTGCGCGCCTCGGGCGACGGCACGCTGCTGGTGGTGGATGCGATCACCGGGCTGGGCACAAGTCACCTTGACGTCGACGGCTGGGGCGTGGACTTCATCATTGGCGGATCGCAGAAGGCGCTGATGATGCCTCCCGGGCTGGCGTATTGTGCGGCGAGCGAGCGCGCGTGGAAGCGCATGGATACGACGACTTCTCCACGCTACTACTTCGACCTGCGCAAGGAGCGAAAGTCGGCGGCCAAAGGCGAATCGGCCTACACGCCGGCAACGTCGTTATTCGCGGCGCTGGGAGCGGCACTGGAATTCGTGCGTGGCATGGGCAATGGCGACTTGGCCAAGGGACGCGAAGCGCTGGTCAACAACGCGGAGCTTTGTGCCGCGATGACTCGCGCCGGCGCGAGAGCGCTGGGGCTGAACCTTTACTCAGAGCCGCCGGCGGCAGCGTTGACGGCGATCACGTCTCCCGACGGCCTCGACTCGGGAAAAATCGTGAAAGAATTCCGCGAATCGTTCGATGCGGTGGTGGCCAACGGCCAAGGCGAGATGAAGGGCAAACTTTTCCGCATCGCGCACATCGGCTACTACGACTATCTGGACACCATTGGGATTCTGGCCGCGCTCGAGCACGTTCTAGCCCGAACCACGGGCCGAGCCGTAGTCTACGGCGCGGCCGTGAAAGCTGCCCAGGAAGTTTACGCGCAGGCTCTTGCCGACAAACGGCAACTGGTCAGCGTCTGAGCATTGGTCAGCACGCTCGATCAATCGCCCGCCGCGGCTATTCGACCGTGAAGTCCATGACGGCCGACGTTTCACTCTGCGTGCCGCCGCCGTAGAGGCCGCCGGGAGTGCCAGGATTGGTCACGGTAACCTGAACAGTGTCAGCGGTGGCGACCGCCGTTGCGGGAATCGAGGCTACAAGCTGGTTGCCACTTACGTAAGTCGTCGTCATGGCCGTGCCACCAAACTTCACTTGTGCCGTCGACGAAAAGCTGCTGCCGTTGATGGTCAACATAAACGCAGAACTGCCTGCCGTCGCGGCATTTGGCGAGAGCTGGGCAATCGCCGGGACGTTTCCAGGCGTGGGGCTGGTGTAGGGCTTGGAGCTGTAGCCGCATGCCAGGGCGAAAGCAGCCAATCCAGTCAAAAGTAGAATCTGTAAGGTTTTCATTGGTTCTCCCTTTGGGCGATGGCCCATGAAGAGAGCGTACAAATTGCGGGAAGCGCGGGTGTCAGGAGCGCGTCATTTCGTTGTCAATCTATTGTCAGAAAATCGGTTCAGCAAATTAGCTCAGAAATCATTTGTAATACATCGGTTCATAACATTACGAAATAGAACTGGTTCATAAAATTAAGCCAAGCGAGTTGTGTTGACCTGGAAGGATTGAGGGACCCGGTGAAAATTGTTATCGCAGAAAAGATTTCGGCGTCGGCAGTGGAGCAGCTCAAGGAACCAGGCTGGACCGTGCTCACGGCCGACCAGCTGGACGGGAATCTGGCACAGCATTTGGAATCAGCCGACGCGCTGATCGTGCGCTCGGCGGTGCAGGCCGACGCGAAACTTCTGGAACACGGGAAGAAGCTGCGCGTGATCGGGCGCGCGGGCGTGGGCGTGGACAACATCGATCTCGATGCCGCCACGCACAAGGGCATCGCGGTGATGAACACGCCGGGCGCCAACGCCGTGGCCGTGGCCGAGCACACGCTCGGCATGATGCTGGCCATGGCGCGGCACTTGTGCCGGGCCGACGCGCTCATGCATGCCGGCAAGTGGGAGAAAAAATCCTTGCAGGGCACCGAGCTGCGCGGCAAAACGCTGGGCATTGTCGGCCTGGGGCGTGTGGGCATGGAAGTGGCGCGGCGCGGGCGCGCGTTTGGGATGGAGTTGGTGGGGCATGATCCTTTTGTGTCGGTCGCGGTCGCGAAGGAACAAGGAATCCGCATGGCGACTCTGGACGAGCTTTATGCCGCGGCGGATTACATCACGTTGCATCTCGGCCTTACGGCACAGACCGCGGGGATGATCAACGAATCATCGATCGCGAAAATGAAGAAGGGTGTTCGGCTGGTGAATTGTGCGCGCGGAGAACTGGTAAACGAGGCGGATCTGGCACAAGCGCTGAAAGAAAAACGCGTGGCGTCGGCGGCGCTCGACGTCTTCACCGATGAGCCGCTGAAGAGTTCTCCGCTGCAGACGCTCGACAATGCATTGCTGACTCCGCACATCGGCGGGTCCACGCACGAAGCGCAGGACGCCGTCGGCGTGCAGATCGCGCAACAGGTGCGCGAATATCTGAAACACGGCGTAATCCAGAACGCGGTGAACGTACCTTCGGTTTCAGCCGAGGAATATGCCGCGATGCAGCCATACATTGTTCTGGCGGAACGCATGGGGGCGTTTCTGGCGCAGGTTTCAGAAGGAACGGCGGAGGAAATTTCCGTCCGTTACAGCGGACACATCGCCGAATGGAAAACGGAACTGATTCGCAACGCCGCGATTAAGGGCATCCTGAATCAGGCGCTGGAGGAAAAAGCGAATCTCGTGAATGCAGCCACCATCGCCGACTCGCGCGGCCTGCGCGTGCATGAGTCGCACAAACCAAAAACTCCTACGGGCGGCACGGCGAGCGTGCTTTCGATCGAACTGAAGAGCGCCACCGAAGAACACGCGGTAAAAGGCGCGGTGCTTCACGGGAGCGAGCCGAGGTTGCTGCACGTGGACGGAATCGACGTGGAAGCGCCGCTCGAGCGCAACCTGATCTATCTGCGGAACCGCGACGTTCCCGGTGTGATCGGCAAAGTGGGCACAATTCTGGGCGAGGAAGAAATCAACATCGCGAACTTTTCGCTGGGCCGGCGCAGCGCTGAGGCAGACTCCGACCAGCCGAGCGAGGCAATTGCCGTTGTCCACGTGGACGGGCAAGTATCCGAAGCTGTGCTGAACAAACTGCGGAAGATTCCGGCGGTGCACCAGGCCAAGGCGGTGCGGCTGTTCTAAAGCGGATTTCAGATTGATCTTTGTGAGAACAGCGATCTTCAATCTGAAATCTTCAATCTGGCAATCTTTTAATTCCCGCTACGACTCCGCTTCATCCCGCCGCAGCTTGCGGCTCTCGGCCAGCAGCGCCATCGAGTGCATCAAATTCTGCAGAGTCACAATGCCGACCAGGCGCTGGTCTTCGACCACGGGAATAATGCTGAGGTTGCGCGCGGTAAGCTTGCGGAACGCCGAGGCCAGTGATTCCTGCCGCGCTGACACTTCAAAAATTTTGTTCATCACCGCCTGCACGTAGCCGTTGCCTTCCAGCGCGCAGCGCCTCCAGTATGCGCTGCTTCGAAATCACACCCACCATGTCGCTGCCGCGGACCACGGGGAAATCATCCTGCAACGAGTGCACCGCTTTTTCCAGCGCGTCTTCGAGCGTGTCTGCGGGCGAGAGCGTGGCGAAGTCGGTGAGCATGATTTCTTCCAGCCGGACGCTGTCGAGCACGGACTGAAAGACGACTGCCCGCTCCTCCAGTTGCGCCGCCGAGAAGACGATCACCCCGACCATGGTTAGCCACGTGTCGCTGAACAGCCCGCGACATAAGCACCATGGCAATGGTGTTACCGATGGAAACCGCCCGCCGAGTGGCTGCCGAGGAATCCATGCGTACGCGAGAAAAAAGCCCGCAAAATGCGGCCGCCATCGAGGGGATAGGCGGGCAGACATGTTCAGGCCTGCCAGATAAAGATTGGCCCACACCAGGCTGCGCGGCAGATTGGCGCACTGGAGGAAGGGCCAGTTCCAGAGATCAATGCCCGGGAACTGCCAGCGCACAATTGCGGCGGTGCAGAAGCGCAAGCATCAGATTCGCCAAGCGGGCCGACCAGCGCAAGGCGGATCTCCCGCTTCCAGGCACGCCCAGCCTCCGGACTGAGCGGCCTCTCCAGGCTCGCGATTCGTCGTCGCCACGGTCACTCCACAGATGGGCAGCAGAATGACCGCCTTGGGGATGATGCCCGTGCGCGCGGCGGCCAGCATGTGCCCGATTCGTGGGCGATGACGCAGGCCAGAATGATCCCGACCAGAGCGAGATCGCGGGGCCCGTTGGCCGAGCCGTGCGCGCCGTATTCAGTCCAGAAAATGAACAGAGCAGGACGAAGAAGGTGAGGTGAATGCGGACTTCAACCCCGAACAGACGCCCTATAGAAACGGACCAGCTTCTCATGAAACCCCTCGCTCACTCCAGTTATTCTACATGGATGGATGTATTGGTTCGGCCAACCGAAAGTGCAGAATTATGCGAGTGATCGCCGGCAAATATCGAAGCCGTCCGCTGCATTCGTTGCGCGGGATGGATATTCGTCCGACCTCAGACCGCTTGCGCGAGACCCTTTTTAACGTTCTGACCGCGGGAAATCCTGCGGCGCTCGAGGGCACCGTTTGGATCGACATCTATGCGGGTACGGGAGCCGTGGGCATCGAAGCGCTAAGCCGCGGGGCCAGTCAGGTTTATTTCGTTGAGTCCTCGACCGCGGCCGCAACTGATCCGCCACAATCTCGAAAATCTCGGCATCAAAGGCGGGTTCAAAGTATTGCAGGACGAATGGACTCGCTCGAGCGGTCTGGCGCGATGGAGCCGAGAACACGTGGCCGCCGACGTCGTATTTCTCGATCCACCCTACAATATGAGTGATGCCTACGCGGAAACACTGCGTGCGCTGGCGGATTCTCAGCTGATCTGGGCAATGTCACTGGTGATTGCGGAGCACGAAAAGAAATTCGATCCTGGGGAAGAGTTCGGAGCGCTGCGGAGATTCCGGAAGTTGGTCCAGGGCGGCGCCGCGCTCAGTTTTTACCGCATGGCAGCACGGCTGTGGTTCGAGGATAAGCGTGCGCGGAAAGTTCGGGCGCCGGTCCAAGCGACGCTTCACTTACATGATCAGTTCATCGCCTCGGCGCGCGATGGGATGTTGCATCTCCTGCAGATCGTTCTTCACCATGTTGAGTCCATAGACGCAGGCTTCGAAGTTCTTGGAGAGGCTGGCGAACAGCGGCGCGACCTTGGCGTACTCGAAGTGTTCAAACTTGGAGACGATGTAATAGCTTTCCTTCCCTGCTTTCATCCAATCAACAAAATTTTCCAGACGGTTCCGGCGCAGGCGGAAGTGGTTGATGCTCTCGGGAAACATTCCCGTGAAAAACAGGGTGTAGTCGCCGATGTGCTTGCGCACCTGGCGCTCGCGATCAAACGAGGGCGCGGGCCCGTAGACTGGATCGGATTCCAGCAGCATTTCGCCGACATCGGCGAGCGGGCGATTCGCATTGTCACGAATCTTGAATAGCTGATCAGCTTCGCAAAATTCGGCCAGCAAATGCGCAACGTAAGCCACTAGTTGCGGATCGCGGATGCCGATCTCCTCGGCATAGTGACGTCCGACCAAACCTTGAAAAAGCTCCTGCAGCGGATGAGATTCCTCAATCATGGCTTTGGGCTCCCGAAACTCCGCAGCTGGCACAGAGTTTCAACTGCTTTAGCGTGTTAGATACATCAGGTTGAATTTATACGCAAGTGACTTTTGTTTATCCTCGCCATTCGTTTTCCTGATTGCTTAGATGCGAAGTGCTCGCGGCGAGTCCATCTGCGTATTTTGCTGGCAGTCGCACGGATGGACTGCTAGGAGACGCCGCGTTCTACTTGGATTCCCCGACTCGCAGAGGAACCGGCTTGTAGAATAGACGGCCAAGGAGACCTTAGATGCAGCGTCAGAACATTTCCAGCGGCACACCGTGGGAACCGATTGTGGGTTACTCACGTGCGGTGAAAGTGGGACCATACATCCACGTGGCGGGCACGACCGCTACCGGCCCCGACGGCTACATCGTCGGCGTAGGCGACGTGCATGCGCAGACAGTGCAGATCCTGAAGAACATCGAAACCGCACTGCAGAAGGCCGGCGCGAGCATGAAAGATGTGGTGCGAACGCGCATCTTTGTAGTCAACATCGCGGAGTGGGAGAAGATTGGCAAGGCCCACGGAGAAGTATTTCGCGACATTCGTCCGGCAACCTCGATGGTGCAGGTGAGCGCCTTGATCTCACCGGAGATTCTGGTGGAGATTGAGGCGGATGCGATAGTGACCGAGTGAGTGACGGAATAAAGGAACGGGAACCCGTACGGCGAGAGTAGTCGCCAATCCGGAAAAATAACTTTCGCCTTACTTCAGCGGCTTCGCCATGTTCACGAAATGGCAGGGCACTTTCGGCTCCAGCCCCGGAGTGAACGGAGCCGTGCCGGTTTCAACGTATCCGCGCCGGTGATAAAACTCAGGCAGTTCCTTGCGCACACTGACGATCCGCAGGTCCATAAAGCGGCTGCCGGCCTTCGCGCAATAATCCTCCGCAGCGGTCATCAGCTTCGAACCTACGCCAGACTTCTGACCGTCGGGATTGACGGAGAGCAGCCCCAGATAAGACCGCTCGCCTCTCATTTCGACGTGCACACATCCCACGATCACCTCGTTTTCCACGGCCACCAGGAACATCCCGGTTCTGAAAAGATCTTGTACGGTTTTCAGATCGATGCGGTCGCGATCAACGAGAAAGCTCTCGGCCTTTCGAAAGGCAGCGTTGATCACGCGGCTGACGGCTTCCGCGTCTCCGGAATTTGCCACACGAACCAGCACAATTTCCTCCGTCGGGGTCAAACCAAGTCCCGGTCAAACCGAATATTGAAAGCTCCCGAGCTCAAATCATATCCTGATCCCCGCTTCTGCCCGGCTGGCAACAATTTCGTGTACCGATCTCAAATTTTCTTGACATCAGCCTCGTTGCGATCATAATGCGTCAACCCGCTTCCAATGGAGGATCTTGTCCTGTGAAAAGACGGCAACGTCTCGCAACGCTTGTGGTTGTTTTGCTCTTGCTGGCGGGGCAGATCATCGCCCAGCAGGTCATCGCCCAGCAGACTCCCAGAAGAGTAGTCGTGCACGCCGGGCACGCGCTCGATGTGAAGACCGGCAAGCTGCTTTCGGATCAGACTTTCGTTATCGAAGACGGAAGAATCGTCAGCGCCGGACCATCCGCAGAAACAAGAGCGCCCGCGGACGCTCTCCGCATCGACCTGCCGAACGCAACCGTGCTTCCCGGTTTGATTGACGCGCACACACACCTCACCTACGAGCCCCGATTCGGATACGAGGAACTTGGAGTTTCCGTGGTGCGCTCGGCGCTCATCGGGGCCAAGAATGCCCGGGTGACGCTGCAAGCGGGTTTCACTACCGTGCGCAACGTGGGTGCCGAAGGATATAGCGACGTTGCTCTGCGCGACGCGATCAATGCCGGCGACGTCCCCGGGCCGCGGATGCTGGTAAGCGGGCCAGCGCTCGGCATCACCGGCGGGCACTGCGACAACAATCTGCTGCCCTACGAATATCACGCTACCGGAGACGGAGTGGCCGACGGGATTGCGGCCGTGCAGCACAAGGTGCGCGAGAACATCAAGTACGGCTCCGACTTGATCAAGATCTGCGCGACCGGTGGAGTGCTCTCCAAGGGCGATGATCCGCAGGCTTCCCAATACACATTGGAGGAGATGAAGGCCATTGTCGCGGACGCTCACCGCCTGGGACGAAAAGTTGCCGCACACGCGCACGGCGCACAAGGCATTCTCTGGGCCTCAGAGGCGGGAGTGGATTCCATCGAGCACGGTTCCTATATTGACGATGCGGGCATCGCGGAGATGAAGAAGAACGGAACCTATCTTGTTCCAACGCTTTACCTGGGCGATTGGTTTCTGGAAAACGCCGAGAGAAATCACGTTCCAGATTTCCTGCTGGGCAAGGCCAAAACCGTTATGCCGATCGCGCGCAAGAACATCGCGCACGCGTTCGCCAGCGGAGTGAAAGTTGCATTCGGCACCGACGCCGCGGTTTATCCTCACGGCCTGAACGCCCACGAGTTTGCGGTGATGGTGAAGCTTGGGCTGACGCCTTTGCAGGCAATTCAGGCGGCGACGGTGAACGCCGCGGATCTGTTGGGATGGCAAGGAAAAGTGGGAAGCCTTGAGCCCGGTGCCTGGGCCGACATCGTCGCAGTCGATGGCGATCCGCTCAAAGACGTGACCACGCTGGAGCGGGTGAAATTTGTGATGAAGGGCGGCGAGGTGGTGAACAACGAATATGGAAAGTGAAAGGTTCCGGCGGCGGCTTTTCAGTCAATTCGTCGCCGCGCCTGTTTCATAACTTCTTCCGTGACCCAGTCGGTCCACATCGCAGACTCGCCGCTCGAAATCAGCGGAGCCTTGTCCAGCACAGCGTCCACGAAGTTTTCCATCATCGGATAATGCAGATTCGCGTTCGGCGGAAGCTGTTCGCTTCCGCCGGGATAGACCAACTCAGGCCCGTTCAGCGGACTCAATTCCATCTCTCCATCAGTCCCGCGGATGCGACATTCGTCGCGCCTCACCCTGGAATGCCAGCGCACGTCCACGACGCCGCGCACGCCGTTCTCGTAGTCGATCATGACTGTAGCGTTGTCTTCGACCGCATAATGATGAACCGCGTTGGAGAGATGTCCGGAAACTCGCAGCGGCTGTCCAAATAAATAATTGAGCACGTCAATCCGGTGCGACGCGATGTCGTAAAGCGGACCGCCTCCAGCCTTCGCCGGATCGATCAGCCAATTGCGCTCGCTCTCGGAACCATCGAGCCACATATGACAAGTAAGTTCTGCGAGCACGGGCTTCCCGATAGCTCCGGCTGCGAGCAATTGTTTGGCGCGTTGCACCTTCGGATAAAAGCGCCGATAGTAAGCGACGCCGAAAGTTTTCCCGGCGTCCTTCGAAGCCTGAAGCATCAATCGCGCCTCGGCAAGATTCATGGCCAGCGGCTTTTCGCAAAGCACATGCCGCCCCGCACGAAAAGATTGGATGGTCTGCGGCGCGTGCAGAAATACAGGCGTAGCAATGTAGACGGCCTGCGCCTCGTTCGCAGCATCATCACGCGCACCCGAATCCGCGAGCGATTCCTCCAGCGAAGACCAGACCCGCGTGTGCAGCGCCGCAGCCTTAGCCGGATCGCGCGTGATCAGGCCGTATAACCGGCTTCTCGGCTCCGCCTGAATAGCAGGAATCACGCGGCGAATCGCGATGTCCCCAATTCCCACCACAATCCAATTAAGCATTGCCGAAAGCCTTTCCAGGCCAAAATGTGGGGCGGGCACTCCTGCCCGCCAACTCTATCCACGAAGCAAAGCCTCTCCGCTACGAGAACGACAAAAAACCAAAGGCCAGCCTAAGCCGGCCTTCGAGGTGATCTGGAAAAAGAAACTACGGCTTCTTCGGAGCGATCGCGTCCTTGGCGGCCTTGGCGACGCGGAACTTCACCACGGTCTTGGCCTTGATCTGGATCGGTTCGCCGGTCTGCGGATTGCGTCCCACGCGGGCTTTGCGGTGCGCCTTCACCAGGCGGCCCAGTCCGGGCACCACGAACACGCCGTTCTTCTTCGTCTCTTTGATAGCGGTATCGGCCAGGTGCTCCAGGAACGCCGCCGCCTGCTTGTTGTTGAGTTCATTCTTCTCCGCCAGAAGGCGGACGAGTTGCGTTTTAGTCAAACCAGATGCCATGTACTTCCTCCTCGGTAAAAATGTGATGTAATTCCGTTGGCCGCCATTTTACTACCACAACCCTGTGGAAAAACACCTGATTTTACGCGGGTTTGGCAAATGTGGTACGTGGAGGAGGGCCTTTTTACGCGGTGTTCCATAGACCGGGATTGCAAATCGGGCATTAAAAGCGTTTTTGCTGACGAAAACCAAGTGCGAATTCACCACGGAGACACAGAGACACGGAGAAAAACAAACCCAACAATCGTGCGGATCCCCCCGCTCCGGACGGGATGACATAATACCGGCAGGAGATTTTTTCTTGAGTTGCGCCATCTGCGAAGTTCGCAAAGAGAAACGTTTTTGCCCGGCCTTGCACGGCCGCATTTGCCCTCAGTGTTGCGGCGAGCAGCGCGAAGTCACACTCGATTGCCCCAGCGATTGTCCCTATCTGCGGCAGGCACGGGAGCACGAGAAGCCGCGTTCGCGAGATCACATCGACCCCGAGGCGTTATTTCTAAAAGTCGAAGTTCCCGACCAGTTCCTTTACGAGCGCGAACATCTGCTCATGGGCCTGACCTTCGCGCTCGCTAAAGCCGTTCGCGCGGACCGCAGCCTGAACGACGGCGATCTGATCGCAGCGCTCTCCGCCCTCACCACCAGCTATCAGCGTCTGGTGAATTCCGGCCTGCACTACGAACAGGCAATCCCGAGCGTCCCGCAACAACGCGTAGCCGCCGAAGTCGAAACCATGCTGAAGGAATATCGCGAGGCCGAGCAGAAACACATGGGCTACTCCACAGTGCGCGATTCCGATGTGCTGAAAGCCCTGGTGTTCCTGGTGCGACTCGGATACGGCCGCACGTCAGGACGCCCTAAGGCGCGAGCCTTCACAGAGTTTCTCGTAGCGCAATTCCCCGAGAAAGAATCAAGCGTGATCACCCCACAGGAAGCCGGCAGCCGCATCATCGTCCCATAAATACAACCAGCCACGGGTTTTCGTGAAGCCTAACCCGCGCCGGGTGCCCCATTTCTCGCTGCTTTTGCGAGAAGTGGGGATTTCCGGACCAGGCCCTGGAAAAATGACCGCGCATCATTGAAGCTCAAAAGTTCAAGGTTTTCATCCGTGAAAATCCGTGCTAATCCGTGGCCCGGATCGGAATTTTCCTCACGGTCTGCCCCACCGGCAACGCTTTCAGCAATTCGCCGACAGTCTTCACCAGCACCGGATGCCGCACCTCAGGCGCGATCTCAGCCAGCGGTTCGAGCACGAAACGCCGCTGCTGCATCGCGGGATGTGGAATGGTCAGCTCCGGCAAATCCAGCACCGTGTCGCCGAAAAGCAGAATGTCAATGTCAATGGTGCGCGGGCCTTTTCTCTGCGTGCGCTGCCGTCCCATATCCTGCTCGATCACGAGGAGTGCTGTCATCAACTGCACCGCTGTCTTAGTGGTTTCGAGAGCAACAGCGCAATTCAGAAACCATGCCTGCTCGGTGAATTCCACCGGCTCCGTTTCATAGAACGACGAAGCCGCAACCACCCGCCCCGCCGACTCCAGGCGCGTGACGGCCTCGCGAATGTTACGGGCGCAGTCTCCAACATTCGCTCCCAGCGAAAGATAAACGAGTGTGCTCATGAGTGACGCCGCCGCCAGATTACCATCTTAAGGAGCAGTGCCCCCCCCGATTCCGGCTCCGGTAGTTGTCCCTCAGGCCAGTTGCAGACCGTTACCTTTGTCACTTTCGGGTCGGTGAACCTGCTTCTAGAATCGGGCTATGACGTTGGAGTCTTTTCTGTTGAGCCAGGATACCGATCTGGTCCGGGTGATTCGGCCCGCTCTGGAAAAGCTGTCGATCGACGTCGAAATCTGCCACGAGGCTCGGGCCGCGGCGGATATTCTAGTCTCCGAAAAATTCGACGCCGTCATTGTGGATTGCGACGACCTGACCGGCGGCCTGGAAGTGCTGCAGGGTCTGCGCGGCACGCCCAGCAACAAGAACTCCGTCACCTTCGCCATCCTCAACGGAAAAAAGACCACCACGCAGGATGCTTTTGGCATGGGCGCGAACTTTGTCCTGCAGAAGCCCATCAGTAATCTGAACGCCTCGCGCTGCTTCCACGCCGCGTTAAATTTCATGCTGAAAGAGCGCCGCCGCTATTTCCGGCAGCCGCTGAAAATGCCCGTCAGCGTTTTTCTGGGCGAGAAGGAATTGAAGGCCACCAGCACCAACATCAGCGAGGGCGGAATCGCGCTAACCATGCGCGACGCCATGCCCAAAGGTGCCACACCGCGCCTGAAGTTTGTGATTCCAGACATTAACCTCAGCATCGATGTCGAGACGGAAGTAGCCTGGGCAGACCTGAAAGGGCGCGCCGGCTTCCGCTTCCACGGCATCGCCGAAAGCACGCAAAAGCTGCTGGAAAAGTGGCTCGACGGCCGTATGGAAAAAGAATTCCCCGGCGCCAAAGATCGCCTAACCGCCGCGCCGGAAAACCTTCAATAGTTCCGTCCGTACTATCCCTGTTGGTTTCGTCCCTGTCATCCTGAGCGAAGCATGATCGTCCGAAGGACGGTCATGCGCAGTCGAAGGATCCCTTGCACTCCCGCACTGCTGGCGGCTGCCGAAGGGCGTTTCCGCCATAATCAAGCCTCCGCGTTCGTCGCCCGACACTTGCCGCCGGTATCCACCTTGAGACTTGCGCGTCCCCATAACCGTGGCACTCTAGAAGTTTACGGGAGAGCCATCCTCATGCTGACCAACGACTTTCGCATTGCCCGCGTACAAAAAACCCTGCGCTGGTTTGAACAAGACATGCCGCTGCTCGACATGCGAGTGAAGGAACTTTCAGCCGAGCGCCAGGAGTCAGCCCGCCAGTTCGCCGCCGCCCTGATTCACCAGACGAAAGCTGAACTGGAACGCCTACTACAGCAGCAGCGCGACGAGCCTGGCCATCAAGACCAGCCCCACAGCGAGCCCGCGGACTAGCGGAGCCGCTGCTACTTATTCCATGTGGTTTGGGTTTTGATCGCGTGGAACGGACATTTCAGGGTTCAGATTGCAGATTTCAGATTGAAAGTCAAAATATTATGCCTTTCAATCTGCAATCTAAAATCAACAATCTGAAATCGCTTTTAAGAGTCTCGACAGACGAATTCACTACAGAAGGTTTCCCGCTAAAAAACCGACCCCGCCGTAGCATGCGCCACGGCCCCGTGCACGCTCGCAGCCTCTTCCTGATCAAGCGGAACTTCCTCCCACAGCGACTTATCGCGCAGAATGCGCGAGACCAGCGCCGTGTGCATGGCATGACCCGCGCGGTCGGCCACCACCCTGCCCAGGATCTGTTTCCCTAGCAAAGCCAGGTCGCCCACCAGATCCAGCACCTTGTGCCGCACGAATTCGTCGGCGAAACGCAGCGGCCCGTTCTCCACGCTGTCCTTAGTCAGGACAATGCAGTTCTCGCGGGACGCGCCACGAATCAGGCCCATATTGCGCATCGCCGACTCATCCTCGCGCGACCCAAACGTCCGCGCCCCCGCAATATGCCGCAGGTAGTTGCCGTTCGAGAGTTCCACCTGAAAAGTTTCTTTGCCGATGAGCGGATGCGGGAAATTAATGGAATAGGACACTGAATAAGTCTCGGCGGGATACACCGCAATAAACTTGTTGCCCTCGCGCATTTCCAGTTCGCGCTTGATTCTCAGATACTTGCGCGGCCGCCGCTGCTTACGAATGCCCGCCTTCTGAATCATCTCCACAAACGGCCGGGCGCTACCGTCGAGGATGGGCAACTCGAGGTTATCCAGCTCCACGATCGCGTTGTCGATCCCCATGCCAATGAAGGCGGAAAGAATGTGTTCCGTGGTGGAAATGAGCACGCCTTTTTTCATCAGGCTGGTGGCGTAACTCACGCGCGCCACATTCAGGCCGACGGCCTCGATTTCAAAACCGTCCAGATCAGTGCGGCGAAAGCGAATGCCGGTTGCGGGCGAAGCCGGGAGCATGCGCAAAGAAACCGGAGCGCCGCTGTGCAGGCCAATGCCTGTGCACTCTACGGCAGCGCGGATTGTCTGCTCCTGCGTCAGATAAGAAACCTGTTATGTTTCGGCGAATCTATAGATTACCGCCCGGCGAGGAAATCTGTGTGTGGTAAAAAAGCCACACTCCGTGGCTGATTACGGAATCGGAACCAACTTGGTATCTGCCGTACAAACGGCGCAAGCCCTGTTCGTTCTATGAGTTAGCCGCCTGAGATGAGCTTGACTGCGACGCTGTTGCTCCACTAGTGCTTGGACGACCGTTTATTCGGGACTTTGTTGGGATCGTACCCGGAATGCGGATCGAACATGGTTTGGTCCAGATTCTGGTTGTAGGTCGCTCCACTGAGAAAGCGCTGGCCCGCCATATCTTCGTTGAAATACCTCGTCAGGCTAAAGGGCGTCATGATCCCCTGCACCGGGCGATAGTTATCGTAGATTTCTTCCTCCAGATTTGGCTGCTTGTCGACCGGGTCGCGCCAGCGGAATGTTTTTTTCAGCGGAAGATGCGTGTCGGCATCGACATACAAGCTGACGGCCTCATCCTTGTCGTTGATCAGCGTTACTTTGAGAGCGGGCTTTTCGGCGGCGATGGCGTTGCCTTCGTAGAAGAGCGCCACTTTCGGATCGTTGATCCAGCTGCGCAGAAGATTGTCCAACGAGAACCTGCGCCGCCGCAGGAAGGGCATAAGATCTTTTTCGTCCATGGGATGGACGCCTTTGTAGGTGATTTCGTATCCCCTGTTTCCGACGTAAACCTCCGCAACGTCGCGTTCCTTGCTGAGTTCGTCGCGCTGCTTGTCGGGAAACTCGAAAAAGCTCCAGAACAGCACTCCCGTGCTGGTGGGCCGGCCATGATAGAAGTTGTATCCGCGCCCCTGCATCTCCCTGTCGTGGATGCTGAGGTAAGCCTGCCCCCCAGCGCCTGGATCGCCTGATTCAGCAGCTCCTTCGCCTTCCGTGCATTCTCCTGGTCCATGGGGATGTCCGGACCTTGTGTGCTCGTCGGGGCTGCGCTCGGCACGTTCGCGGGCGGATTCGAGGCAGGAGAAGATTGCGCGGCGGATGGAGTTCCCCCCGCCGGCGCCTGGCCCCAGGCCAGCATCGCTGGAGCAGCGCTCGCCGAAAAGACGATCGCCGGAACAGGGATCACCAGAAACAAAATAGGAAGAAGCCGTTTCATCCAGATTGAAGGGGTCGGTACCTGCAAAGAGAATTGTAGCGTTTCGCGTGGAATTCCCGCTCGCAGCTGCGAATATCCTCAATTTCTTGGATGCACGAACCGGCTCGCAGGCGGAGCCCGGAAAGCATTTTTGTCGCGCTCTTCTCCCAGCGTTCTGAGTGCGCTAAACCAAGAGCGCGAAATCGAGTTCGCTCAACGACTGCGCTCAACCGGCGTACCTACGACTCCGGCGTGCTCTACCCCGCCAGAACCGCGCCCCCATTCACGTTGAAGACTTCTCCGGTGATAAACCCGGCGAACTCGGTGCACAGAAACAGCACCGGAGCAGCAATCTCCTCCGGTCGGCCGGCGCGCCCCAGCGGAATCGTGCTGCGAATCTTCGCGCCAACTTGCGCATCTTCCAGCGCCGGCTTCGACATGTCTGTGTCGACCCACCCCGGGGCTACACAGTTCACATAAATTCCTGCGGGCGCCAGTTCCGTGGAAAGTCCCTTGGTCATGCTGATCAGCGCGCCCTTGGTCGCGGAATAATCGCAATGAAACGCCTCGCCACGCTGTCCGCTGGTGGAGCTGATCAGCACGATGTGACCCGAAATGCCGTGACCTGAAATGCCGTGACCAGCAACACCAGTCCGCAGTTGCGATTTCATCTGCGCAACGCCATATTTCACCAGCCCAAAAACCGCATCCAGATTGATGGCCATGGTGGAGCCCCACTGCTCATCGGTCATCCGCTCAATGGCGACATCCTCCGGCGGCCAGACACCGTGGTTCGCCACAAGAATGTCGAGCCGGCCAAAATGTTTGACGGTTTCAGCAACCAGCACGCGGGCGGCTTCAGGACTATTCAGATTGCACGCGACAGCGTGGCAGTTCGCCCCCCCGCATTCCTGAGCCAGCGCCTCCGCCTGAGACCGCGCCTTCTGATAGCTGAACACAACCTTCGCGCCCGCGGCCGCGAACATCCGCACAGTCGCCGCTCCAATGCCGCGCGAGCCGCCTGAAATAAGAGCCACCTTGCCGGAAAGAGAAAGAGGAATGGACATGGCAGCTAGTTTCCAGTTTCCGCTTTCCAGTTGCAAGTGGGCGCAGGACCGGCCAGGAAAATTAGTGGGGACTCAATCGAAATTAAGGCCACAGGATGCGGCGCTTAAAGTCCGCGTGCATCACTAACTCGGGGGCAACTCGTCCATTCGGAAGCTCCGCAATGACAACCTGAATCCCCGACTTTCTTCCGTACTTCATCGCGGGCACGCAGTCGGTATCGTTGGTTACGAGAACGATTCTGTCTATTGCTTGATTCCCTGAATAGGCAGCAATGTCGAGCCCAATTCGCATATCCACGCCTTTTTGCTCGAAGTCGGGGTCGAAGTCCGCGTCGGTCGGCGGTCCGGTTGGGTTCACGGGGGTTCGTTTCGGTTTGTATCATCTGAACTTGAGAACGCCGCGCCTGACCGCGAACAGATCCTTGCAGGCCAGCTCCTCAAGCCATTTGTCCGAGCCGCTGAATGTGAACTGAGTCCCCGAAACCGGAAGCTTCACGGTTCCCGAATACGGAGCGCAGTCATAGTAGAGGACACGAAATACCTCTTCATCCTGGACCGCACACTTCGCTGCGAAAGACGCGATAAAGTCAGGGTTATAGGTCTTGCCAGCCTTGTTGGCCTTGACGCGCAGATATCCGCCATCGATGAGAACGATTACCTTTTTAGCCGTAAAGAACAAACCCTCGGAGTTACCCCCGAGGGTTCGTAGAAACCTGCTCGCCTACGAGCGTAGCGGATATGGCTACGACGATACCATAGATCAGTCCGTCAACAACCTGAGTTGTCAGATCCCAGGTACCAAAAGTCACAGCCAACGTTGATTATATCAGACCGACAGCCCCCTTCCAGCAGGGCTGCAAACTCGCGATTTACTCCTACCCCATGTTGGGAAACGACATACGCTCCGACTTCAGCTCCCGCAGGAGCAACCGCACCAGCATGCCGTCGAATCGCGTCCCGCTCATCTTGGCCAGTTCGTCGAGCGCCTGCTCCGAAGTTCTGGCCGCCGAAATGGACTGCTCCGTCAGCATGTTGGCGTAGGCGTCGGTGAGGCCGATGATGCGCGCCCACACCGGAATTTCTTCCCCGATCAGGCCATCGGGATAACCGGATCCATCGAAGCGCTGGTGGTGGTGCGCAATCGCGGAGCACATGTTTTCGCTGCGCGGAAGCATGCTGACAATCTGGGCTCCCACCTGGGCGTGCCTTCTGACTTTAGTGAACTCGTCATCGGAAAGCGGGCCGGGCTTGTTCAGGATGCGCTCGGCCACGAAGATTTTGCCTACGTCGTGCACCCGCGCAGCATAGACCAGGTCCGCGGTTTCTTCTGCCGGCAGGCGCAGCGCGCGCGCGATGATTTCGGTGTAGCGAGCCACCAGGTCGCCGTGGCCGGCAGTGCGCAGCTCGCGTGATTCCACGGCGCGGCTCAGAATCTCGATCGACTCGCGGAGCAGCGCCAGGTTGGTCTCCTGATCGCCGCCGCAAAGTTTGCGCAACGTCGTGGTCAGTTCTTCGACGTGCTCAAACTCAGTGTGCTCGCGCTGCAGAAAGCCTTCAATGTAAGCGGAAATCTGCTGCCGCTGCCGCGCAAAATCCTGGCCCTCGGCGAACTCTTCCGCCGTGGACACGCGATTTCCGCCGGAGCGCTTCGAAACATACATACCGGCATCGGCCACGCGAATAATGTCTTCGATGGAAAAGCCGTGCATGGGAAAACTCGCGACTCCGAAGCTGCCGGTGATTTTGTGTTCGTTCAGCATGGGGTCGCCGGCAATCCACTGCCGCAGGCGTTCCGCCAGAACGATGGCCTGATCGGGACCAGTCTCCGGCATCAGAACAATAAATTCGTCCCCGCCATAGCGCGCTACGACGTTTTGCTGGCGTGACTTTTGCTCCAGCAATCTGCCCAGCCGGGCCAGCACCAGGTCGCCCTCGAAGTGACCCATGGTGTCATTCACTTCCTTGAACTTGTCGAGATCGATGAGCACCACCGAGAACGGACGTCCCGATCGCGAAGCGCGCTTCCACTCGGCGGAGAGCGCTTCCCAGAAGAAGCGGCGCGTCTTAATCCCGGTCAAGCCGTCGGTAATGGATTGTTGTTGCAGCTTCTGGAACACGAAAGCGTTATGCAGGGCAGTGGCGAGCAGGTCGGCGAGAGTGTTGAGAATCAGCACGTCCTGCGGCGCGAAAGCATATTCGTTCCGGCTTTCGATGTTGAGCGCCCCCAGCAGATTTTCGCCGTAGGTGATGGGGATGCAAAGCACGGCGCGCGCATCGGGCAGAATCCCCGAAAGCTGCCCCTGGCTCGCGTTCTGCACCAACGCCCGCTCGCCCGTGCGCGCCACGCGTCCAAGGATGCCGGTGCCCAGAGGAATGCGCTGGCCCATGGCGTTGGTGGTGACGCCGGCCTCCGCCTTGATTTCGATTTCCTTGGTGCCGTAGTCGAGCAGCCCGATGCCGATGTGATCGAAGCTGAAATTTTTCTGTATCTCGCTCGCGATCTGTCCCAGCATGTGGACCGGATCTTCGCTGGAAATGGCCGTGCGCGACACGTTGTTGAGAAAAGCCAACTGCCGGGAACGCCGCTGTTCCTCGGCAAATAAGCGCGCATTTTCTACTGCCACCGAAACCTGGCCGGCGGCCGTCATCAGCACATCGAGATCGCGCTGCTCAAAAGCGTTTTCTCGTTCCCGGTTCATCGCGACCATCACTCCCGCCGGTTTGTTTCCGAGAAAAACCGGCGCCGCAATCAGGCATTTCGCGGGATGCTGCGGGATGTGAGTCACTCCCAGGCGCGCGCGAACCGTCTCCAGATCGGCGCGGACCATCAGCGGCTGCCCGCTGTGGATCACATATTCCGTGAACGCATTCTCCAGTTTGCGCGAGCGCTTGGGGCACACGCGATGGCCTTCCACTTCCAGTTCGAAGTTAATGCGGTCGCCTTCCTGGAACGCGATGTAGAAGTTGCTGGTATCAAAAATCTGCCCCAGCTCGATCTGGATGGTGCGGAGAATCTCATCCTGGTCGAGACGCGAACTGATGGCCTGCCCGATCTCAGTGAGCAGTTCGTACTCCTGGGTACGGCGGTGGGCATCGTGCGTGACCACATAGTTTTCCAGCGTAAGAGCCAGCTGCAGCGCCAGCCCTACCATCAGGCGCGGACCGGAGTGGCCAAACCCTTCGCGCTCCGCATGCGGAAACACAATCACGCCAAAATTGTGCTCCCGCGTCTGTAAGCTGACAGCGGTCAGGTTGCGAATGCCGCCTTGGGTGAAAACTCGTTTGAAATCCGCGAACGTTCCCACCGGACCCGCGAGCAGCGGCTCGTTCATGTGCTCCAGATCGTAGACGGTGAAAATTCCGCTCTGCCGGTAAGCGACCTGGCAAATGTAATCGGCTGCGCCGCTGGTCTCGATCTCGCGCAGGAATTCCGCCGAGAAGCCGTGCTGCACCGAGGGCAGCAGTCCGCGCCAGCGTTCCGCAATGCAAATGGCCGCGCGTGGCATTGAGAGCGCGCTCACCAGGCGGTCCAGGGCCGCTTGCATACTCGGCGTCAGGTCGCCCGCGGCCAGCAGGCGGCGCGGATCGGCTCCCAGAGTCGACAGGGCAAGCGTACTTTCCTGCAGTGAGTTGCGCTGGTTTTCGAACAGCACCATCACCATCGCGATTCCCAACAGCATCTGCGGCACCGGGCCCAGCAGACGGCTGGCGCTGCCCAGAGTTTCACCCCACGGACTATGCAGCTGGCCAATCCCCATCAGGGCCGCCCACAAAGCCAGGGCCAGTCCCAGAACCTTAAACGCCAGTGATCCGCGTCTGTGCCCATTCACGTAAAACACGGCGGAGCAATACAGCAGGACGAGCCCCATTCCCACGCCGAGCCGGATAACGGGCTGAGCCTCGGGAACAAAAACACCGCCGATGAAGTGTCCGATGAAGTTGATCCCGACCAGAATCACTCCCGCACCACCCAAAGCGGCGTCATACCAGCGGAAGCGGTAAGGGCCGCGCATCAGCCGGGTAGAAACGAAAATACACAGCGCCATCACTACCAGAAAAAGCGAACTCGCGAGAAATGCGGGCGGCGATGCGCGATAAAAGGAAAACGCATCCAGAACGTAGTGCAGCGAATACGCCGCCCACGCCATCTGCCACGCGCGGAAGTATGCCTGCCGGCTTTGTTCGTACAGGTAAGTAAAAACGAGGAACAGCAACACCGAGACGAAACCCGGGATCACAACCGCGGGAATGACAAGATTATCCATGAGGCCGACGAATACTCCTGAGGGAAGACTTCCGAGGTGGGGTCCCAAGGAAAGATTCTCCCAGACATCTTCGGGGGGAAACGGCAACTCTATGTTTTCATACGCCGCGTCCCGATACAACAGGATTTAAGTACAGTCAAAGAAACTTGCTAAATCCTGTAATGTGTTGAATTTAAGCAAGGTGGTCCGGGGCTCACCGCTTGACGATAGTTTTCCGCCGCTCGTAACATCGCAATAGATTCCGAATGACTAACCCTTCAAGCAACCCTTTGCCGGACGGCGCATCGTCGGGCGACCTCTCGTTGAATCCTGCGACAGCGTTGAAGCCGCGCGTCCGCTTCGCGCCCTCGCCCACCGGCTTCTTGCATGTGGGCAGCGCTAGGACTTTTATTTTCAACTGGTTATACGCCCGCCACAACGGCGGAACTATGATCCTGCGCCTCGACGATACCGACGTTGAGCGCAACACGGACGCCTCGGTCAATTCCATTTTCGAAGGCCTCAAGTGGCTGGGTCTGAGCTGGGACGAGCAATACAAGCAATCGGAACGCGGCTCGCTTCACCGCAGAACGGCCGAAGCGATCTTTGAGAAGGGCCTCGCCTACCGCGACTTCACTCCCGCCCACACCGGAGATAGCGAACGATCCGGCGCGCAGGGGACGTGGTTGTTCAATCCCGGCATGCGCGAGCTTTCGCGCGCCGAAAGCGACCGCCGCGCCGCCGCGGGAGAACCGTTCGCGCTGCGTTTCCGCGTACCCCGCGAAAGTGCTCAACCTGTTATCTTCCACGACGCGGTTTACGGAGAGCAGATAAAATCCGCCGCTGACATCGAAGACTTCGCGCTGCTGCGTTCCGACGGCATGCCCACCTATCACCTGGCCTCGTGCGCCGACGATGCCGACCTCCGAATTACACACATCATTCGCGGCCAGGACCATCTGACCAACACGTTCAAACATGTCCTGATTTTCGAAGCCGCGGGCGTAACGCCGCCGCAGTTCGCGCATCTTCCGCTGCTGGTAGCTCCAGACGGCACCAAGCTTTCCAAGCGCCGCCACGGCCCGGTCGTGAGCGTCACGACTTACCGCGACGCCGGATTCCTCCCTGAAGCCTTCATCAACTTTCTCTGCCTGCTGGGCTGGTCGCCGAAAAACGACCGCGAGAACATGTCGCTCCAGGAACTCATGGACGCTTTTTCGCTGGAGGGCATCAACCGCTCAAACTCGGTGGTCAACTTCAAGGAGCCGGCCGCAACTCCGGAGGAAACCTTCGATCCGAAAGCAGTATGGCTCAGCGCGGAACAGATCCGCGGCTTGCCCGTGGAAGACTTGACCGCCCGCCTGCTGCCAATCGTGCACGCCGCCGGATTCAACATCACGTCAGAAAAAATGTTGCGCATCACGCCGCTGATCCGCGAGCGCATCAAACTGCTTCGCGAAGTGCTCACCGCCGCCGACTTCTTCTTCGTCGATCAACTCCCGCCCTACGACCCCGCCGAACTCATCCCGCAAAAAGGAGATGCGGCGATGGCGCTGAAAGTTCTAAAGCGCGCGCAGGAAGTATTGCCAACCGTCGAATTCAAACACGACCCGCTGGATCAAGCCCTCCGCGCCGCCGCTCAGGAGCTAGGCGTGAAAGCCGGACAAGTGTTCCAGCCCATCCGCGTAGCCGTTTGCGGCCGTAAAAACGCCCCGCCGCTGTTCGAAACCCTGGAAGTGCTGGGCAAAGAAACCACTCTCAAGAGAATCGGACAGGCGATTCAAATAGCCGGCTAACAGGACCAGGAATATCAAAAGGGTTTCCTTCGTGCACCTTAGCGTCCTTGGTGGTGAATGGGTTTGCCGTCGCCAAATATGTCCACGCCGAGTTTGTTGCATCCCAGCGCCCAGTTTCTAATCTATTAGCACGTACGAATGTTTCAACGGCGTAGCCAATCTCTTCAACAATCGCCATCCAACCGAAAAATTTATAAACCAGATATCAAAAGAGGTCTCCTATGAAAGCCGTCCAAATCAGTAAGCCCGGTGGAAATTTTGAAGTGGTTGAGCGTCCCATTCCGCAGCCCGGTCGCGGGCAAGTGCGCATTAGAGTTGAGGCCTGCGGCATTTGCCACAGCGATGCGCTGGTGAAAGAGGGATACTGGCCCGGTATTCAGTATCCGCGCGTGCCCGGCCATGAGATTGCCGGACGCATCGACGCGCTCGGCGCGGACGTTACGCTCTGGAAGCCCGGTCAGCGCGTGGGCCTGGGATGGCACGGCGGCCACTGCTTCCAGTGTGACCCCTGCCGGCGCGGAGATTTTGTGAACTGCCAGAACGAAAAGATCACCGCTATCACATTCGACGGCGGCTATCAGGAATACATGGTCGCGCCCGCCGAAGCAGTCGCTGCCATGCCTGACGATCTGCCCGCCGCCGAAGCCGCGCCGCTGCTCTGTGCCGGAATCACGGTGTTCAACGCGCTGCGCAACTCCCGCGCCCGCGGTGGCGATCTGGTCGCGGTGCAAGGCATCGGCGGCCTGGGCCATCTCGGAATTCAATACGCCCGCCAGATGGGTTTTCGCACCATCGCCATCGGCCGCGGCGCCGACAAGAAACCGCTGGCTACGAAACTGGGCGCTCACGAATATATCGACACCGGCGCGGGCGCTCCAGCCGAAGCGCTGAAAAA
Organism: uncultured Acidobacteriaceae bacterium; assembly: GCA_963846245.1. Lineage (GTDB taxonomy): Bacteria > Acidobacteriota > Terriglobia > Terriglobales > Acidobacteriaceae > Sulfotelmatobacter. The sequence continues at coordinate 553,789 of CAWJVI010000005.1, forward strand.
ACTTGGCGGAGCAAACGTAATCCTCGCCACCGCTCCCGATTCAAAATCGATTTCTTCTCTCGTGGATGGTCTCGCCGTCAACGGCACTCTCTTGGTTGTGGGCGCGAGCTTCGACTCGCTCACGGTCACGCCGATCCAACTCATCAATGGCCGCAAGGCTCTCCAGGGATGGGCTTCCGGCACCGGCAAAGATTCCGAGGACACGCTCCGCTTTAGTTCTCTCACCGGCGTTCGTCCGATGATTGAAAAGTATCCGCTGGAAAAAGCCGCCGATGCCTATCAGCAGATGATCAGCGGCAAGGCACGGTTCAGAGTCGTGCTGACGATGGGCTAGACGCGACAGTTGTCGGTCCCTGGCTCGATTTTATCCTGAGGTAAGCGGCCCTGTCATGCTGAGCGGAGCGGTGATGATCGCAACGCGATCGTCACTGCGAAGTCGAAGCATCCCTATGGCCACCACGGGATGCCTGACTCCGCCGCGCCTTCCGAGACTCTTTAGCCCTTGCCCGGCGCGGCCCGTGCCGCCGGCAGGGATGTCTTCGACTGCAAACGACCTTCGCTTCGCGCAGGTCGTTCTCCGCTCAGCATCACATTGGTCCGTGACTAAGTATCGCTTGTGACGACCAGTTCTTTTGCCCTCCACGCAAGATTCCTATTGACAATGTATACTGTGTAACATACAGTGTACGTCACATACTATATGGCGAACGGTACAACAGGCAGCCCAGAGGTCCTCGAGAATTTGAAGATGGAGCTGCGCCGGGGATGCCTGATCGTCGCTGTGCTGGGCCAGCTGCGCAGCGAACAGTATGGCTACACACTGCGCAAGGCTCTGGCAGACGATGGTCTGGCCATCGACGAAGGCACGCTCTACCCCCTGCTGCGCCGCCTGGAGACCCAGGGCCTGCTCATGAGCCAATGGCGCGAAGAGGACAAACGCAACAAGCGTTTCTACCGGCTGTCACCAGCGGGAGAGCTGATTCTAAAGCAGTTGCTCACGGAGTGGGAAAGCATCAATGCGTCGCTGACCAAAATTCTTCAAGAGGCGTAGTCAAGAGGCATCGTTATGAGCAAAACATCCAGCCCCGATTCATCCGGGTACGATTCGTCCAGGAATGATTCGTCCCGGAACTCAACGGAACTGATCGATCGTTACCTGCAGGCCGTTCGCTTCTGGCTGCCTGGAACCCGCCGCCAGGATGACCTGATCACCGAACTAGGAGAAGATCTGCGCTCCCAGTTCGAGGATAAGGAGACCGAACTCGGACGCCCGCTCGACAAGGCCGAGACGGCGGCGATCCTGAAGCGCTGCGGTAGCCCGATGATGGTCGCCAGCCGCCTCGGTCCGCAACGGCACCTGATCGGCCCCGCTCTGTTCCCCATCTACGCATTTGTGATGAAGATGGTGCTCCTCTGGATTCAGGTTCCCATATTCGTCTTCATCATCGGCCCGGTGAACCTGGCCTATAGCGGCGGCGATTGGGGATCAGCCGTGCTTAACACTTTCGGCACCCTGTGGTCCGCCCTATTCATCGCGGCGGCCATTATCACTCTCGTCTTTGCCATTATTGAGCGCACGAGTGCCCACCTGGGAGCCGAGTGCAAGTGGGACCCGCTCAAGCTGCCGCCAGTGCGAAAGCAGGGGCAGAAACCTTCCCTGTTCAAAGCGGTCTGCGAGCTCGGATTTGGATGGTTCGGCCTCATCTGGCTGCTGCTCCTGCCGAAATATCCGTTTCTGATTCTTGGTCCGGCCGCGGCGTTCCTGAAAGCCGGGCCGATTCTCCACACGTTCTATCTCCCGTTTGTTTTGCTCGGCGTTGTTGGCCTGGTGAGGTCCGGCATCACGCTGGCACGGCCACAATGGACGTGGTTTCCGCTCCTGGGCCAACTCGTGCAGTCAGCACTTATGCTGATTTTGTTGAATTACATGATCGAGGCACTAACCAAGTCGCCCAGCGCATATCCGTTCGTGGTGTTACAGGATGCGGTGCGCGATTCGCCAAAATATTTCAAGCTCGCCGCAATCGTGAATGTGTCCATCATGCTGAGCGTTGGCGCCACATGGCTGGGAGTGTGCATTGCCGCGATCGCACAGACCTGGGCATTCCTGCGACATCTCCGGAAGCGGACCTCCGGTGTCTCGGGGATCGCGTCCATTGGCGTGCAGTAGGAAGGTCGTGTGGAGTGTCCGCTCCACGCCGGCGCTTGCGATAAGATCAAAGTATGCATACTGCCGACGCGAAACCGGAGCCCGGCGCCGCGCCCGAGTCTCGCCCTTCTAACTTCATCCGCGACATTATTCTCGACGATCTGAAGACGAATAAATATGCGGGACACGTGCAGACCCGCTTTCCTCCCGAACCCAACGGCTATCTGCACATAGGCCACGCGAAAGCCATCTGCCTCGACTTCGGCCTCGCCGCCGAGTTCAGCGGACACACAAATCTGCGCTTTGACGACACCAATCCCGCAAAAGAAGAAACGGAATATGTGGAATCGATCAAAGCCGATGTCCAGTGGCTCGGCTTCCAATGGGACGGTCTTTTCCACGCGTCGGACTATTTCGACCAGCTCTACGAGTGGGCGATCAAGCTGATCAAAGACGGCAAAGCTTACGTCGACGATTTATCGGCCGACGAAATTCGCAAGTATCGCGGCACGCTCACCGAACCTGGGAAAGATAGCCCTTATCGCAATCGCTCGATTGACGAAAGTTTGCACCTGCTCGAACGCATGCGCAGTGGCGCGTTTCCCGACGGATCGCGCGTGCTGCGCGCCAAAATCGACATGGCGTCGCCGAACCTGAATATGCGCGATCCCGTGATGTACCGCATTCTGCACGCGCACCATTACCGCACCGGCAGCAAGTGGTGCATTTATCCCATGTACGACTACGCGCATGGGCAGTCGGACTCGCTCGAAAAAGTTACGCACTCCATGTGCACGCTGGAGTTCGAGGATCATCGTCCGCTCTACAACTGGTTCATCCAGCAGCTGGGGATTTTTCCTTCGCAGCAGATCGAGTTCGACCGGCTTAACCTCACCTACACACTGTTGAGCAAACGCAAACTGCTGCAGCTGGTGCAGGAAGGCCGCGTGCGGGGATGGGACGATCCGCGCATGCCGACGCTGAGCGGCCTCCGCCGCCGCGGCTACACGCCCGAAGCGATCCGGAATTTCTGCGCGTCGATTGGCGTGTCAAAGACTACGGGTTCGATCGAGCTGGCCATGCTGGAACATTTTGTGCGCGAAGATCTGAACAAGCGCGCTCCCCGCGTGATGGCGGTGCTGCGTCCGCTGAAAGTTGTGATCGATAACTATCCCGAATATCAGGTCGACGAGATGGACGCGGTAAATAATCCCGAGGACGAGAGCGCGGGCTCGCGCAAAATTCCGTTCGCGCGCGTGCTCTACATTGAGCAGGACGACTTCCGCGAAGTTCCTCCGCCAAAATATTTCCGCCTTTCTCCGGGACGCGAGGTTCGCCTGCGCTACGGCTATTTCGTGACTTGCACGAGCGTGGTGAAAAACGAAAAAGGCGAAGTCATCGAAGTGCACTGCACTTACGACCCCGCGAGCAAGGGCGGAAATTCTCCCGACGGCCGAAAAGTGAAGTCGACCATCCACTGGGTCTCTGCGGCGCACGCGGTCGATGCCGAGGTGCGAATCTACGAAAATCTGTTCAGCAAAGAAAATCCCAGCGACGTGGAATTGGGCAAGGATGTCCTCGACAATCTCAATCCGAACTCGCTGGAAATCATTGCCGACGCGAAGGTGGAACCGTCGCTAGCCAGCGCCGCCGCCGGCAGCCGCTACCAGTTCGAACGCCTGGGATATTTCTGCGCCGACCCCGACTCGGCACCCGGGAAACCCGTCTTCAACCGCACCGTCGCGTTGAAAGACGCTTGGGCGCGAGCGGAGAAGAAGCAAGGAGCCAAGGGCTAGAATCGCAGGGTCACGGTTCCGGACCTTGCGGCCGCACCCATCTTTCAGGCTGCTGTCATGCTGAGCGAAGAACGGCCTTCGCTCCGCGAAAGCCGTTCGCAGTCGAAGCATCCCTACCCCCGGCACCCGGCCGAGCCTTGGTACGTCCCCTTGAGAATTAATGAACCATGCAGAAGCATGCCGTCGTGGTTGCCATAGGGATGCTTCGACTCCGCAGTGAGGATCGCCTTGCGACCCTCTCTGCTCCGCTCAGCATGACAGATCGTAAAAAATCGGCATCAGTCTCCGAGTCAGAGGATCTTCGAACTGCCAACGAAACCCGAGCGGCCTTCACCCCGGGCCGTGGGCCTGTCCCGCAAACAGGTATCCTCGCATGCACCTCTTGTACATTTGAACCGTTGTATTGACCCAGGTTCCCGTTAGAGTGCAAGCTTACGCCCGGACATTCCTATGCACGTAACCCTGCTCTTCGCATTTTTTGAGTTCTCCCGTACCGCGGCCTCGATGTGCGGCGCCGCCATCCTGCTCTTCCTGATCGCGCTGTGGGCTGCGAAGACCGATATCGCCCGGGCCCGTGGCCTCGACAAAATCGTCGTCCTGAGCAATTTGTGTTTCGCGCTCCCGCTGGCGGTGTTCGGCGCGGAACATCTCTCGGCTGCGCAATTCATCCAGCAAGGCGTGCCTTCGTATGTGCCGTGGCATTTGTTCTGGGCATATTTCGTCGGCTTTGCTTTGCTGGCCGCGTCCCTGAGCATCGCCACAAAAATTCAGGTGCGATGGTCGGGCCTGCTGTTCGGGATCATGATGTTTCTTTTCGTGGCGATGATGGATATCCCCGGAGCTCTCGCCAAACCCGGAGACCGGTTCGGATGGACCCTTCTACTCCGTGAACTGGCGTTCGGGGGCGGCGGCTGGCTTCTCGCGGGAAACGCCATGCGCGAGCAAGGTCGCGAAAGCAATCCCCCCGCCCCCGCATTTTTTATAACCGTGGGCCGCGTGCTGACCGGGATCGCCGCCATATTTTATGGCGTGGAGACTTTTCTGCATCCACTGGGAATGCCTGGCATACCGCTTGAAAAATTAGTGTCCGAGTGGATTCCGGCGCGCCCGCTCATCGGCTATCTGACGGCTGCAATTCTCGTGGCCGCCGGAGTGGCTATTCTGCTGGTTCAGAAAACGCGCCTGGCGGCAACGTATCTCGGCGCCTGGATCGTGCTGCTGGTCGTGTTCGTCTATGGTCCGATCCTGATTGCGTCGTTGCTCGACCCGAGCACCGCCATCAAAGTCGAGGGACTCAATTACTTCTTCGACACGCTGCTGTGGGCCGGAACGATTCTCGCGCTCGCCAGCGCAACGCCACGCACCGATTAGAGTGGGGCCTCTCTCGCCGGGCTTCATCTCCATACGCCCGTCATGCTGAGCGAAGAACGATCGTCGCAAAGCGATGGTCTTCGCAGTCGAAGCATCTCCACGCGCGGCACGGACCTGCAACCATGAGAAGGCACAGACGCACGCGTCCGTGATGGCTATAGAGATGCTTCGACTCCGCGCCGACGATCGCTGTGCGATCCTCACCGCTCCGCTCAGCATGACAGGTGGGCCGGTTTTAGCTGATTGGCTGAGAGCTGATGGCTGAGAGCTGAGAGCGGATAACTGACAGCTAGCACCTAGCCATGTACGTGCGGGCTCTGGGCGGGATTGGCGTGGTGCGTGGCTGGTTCTTTTACGACTTTCACATCAAATTCCACGCGCACGGTTTTCGGCGGATAGCAGGCGGAATTGTCGCAAGCCTGATAGCGAAGCACGCCGTGCATTATGTATTTTCCCGGCGTCACCGAGAGCAGCGGATGCACCGCCACCACAATCCTGAAGTCTCCCGTGTAGACGTTCAACTTTTCTTCGGGAGAAAAAGGAAAAGCCAAATCGTCGCCCGCCGGATATTCAATCTTGCCCAGGATGATGTCGGTGGGCAGGTCCATCTTCAGAGCTGTCGGAATCAGAAACTCAGACTTGGGCGTGTTGGAATTAATGTGGTAACCGCTCGGCACCCGGAAATCCAGATTCACCATAGTCTGCGCAGCACGCGGCGCAGTGACCAGCGGCACCGGCGCGATCACCACCGAGGGAACTTTGCTGGCGGTCTGCGCGTTTGCGGCAACGGCGAGCAAAACCACCGCGAACATCGCGACCGGCAGGCTCCAGTGTTGCGTTCGCGAGTTGGGGTTGTGCGCCATGCGGTCCCTGAAAATACTATTTAAGAATACTAAAGCCGGAGAGCGACGCTACCTATTGCTTGTTCTGAGACTGCACTGTCTGGTCCGCGGCCGATGCGTGTTGCGTGTCTTGCCCGGTGTCAAGCGCCCTCTTGATGTCCTCTTCGATGTCGCCCTTGCCCCTGAGCCCCATAATCTTATCCACGATTTTCCCATCGCGGCCAATGAAGAAAGTTTCCGGCAACCCGGGAACGCCGCCGTACTCATCCCCGGTCTCGTCTTTGCCAAGCAGCACGGTGTAGCCGACTCCCATCTGCTTGACGAATTTGGCAACCTCGTCTTTATCCTGATACTCAAGCGCCACGCCCACCACTCGCAGTCCCTGCGAGCCATACTGATTCTGGAACTCGACCAGCCACGGAGTCTCGATTTTGCACGGCTCACACCAGGGCGCCCAGAAGTTCAGCAGCACAGCCTTGCCGCGCAGGTCGGACAATCGCGTGCTCCTGCCGTCGAGCGATTCCAGCGTGAAGTCGGGAGCGAGCGTGGCTTGCGTCAGATGCGGGCGCGGCCGCTTAGCCATGCGAAGGCCAAAATACAGCATTCCGGCGACCAAAACGGCCACCACCACCAAGGCAAGCGGATTGCGTCCCCCGCCGCCGGACGGCTGTGGGGTCGGCTCTGAAGACGGAGGTGTAATCGGCGGCGATGTTTCCATAAGGCAAACTCCTTACAACGCGAAACGGTTCAAGAACGAAAACCAACTCGAGATCAGCGTAAACCGGCCAATCACCAGCAGCACTCCCAGCGCGATCAACAGTCCACCGGACGCTACTTCCAGCGCGTGCATGTGCGAACGGAAGCGGCTGTAAAACTTGAGGAACCGCTCCATCAAAAGCGAGGTCAACAGAAACGGCACGGCCAATCCCAGCGAGTATACGGCCAGCAACAGGATCCCCTTCACCAGCGTGTTCTGCTCGCCGGCGATGGTCAGGATCGCAGTGAGAATCGGCCCCAAGCATGGCGTCCAGCCGAAGGCAAACGCAAAACCGATCACAAAAGCTCCAATCGGCGTGCTGCTGCCTTTCACGCTGTGCAGCCGCGCATCCATGTACAGCGCCTTGATTTTGAAGATGCCGGTCAGATGCAATCCGAACAAAATAATGATCACGCCTGCCACTCTGGCCAGCGTGTGCTTGTAAATCCCCAGCACTTGGCCGATCTCGGTGGCCGCAGCGCCCAGCGCGATGAACACGACGCTGAACCCCAGGATGAATCCAACGGAGTTCACCATGACGCGGCGCATCAGGTGACCCTGCGGCGATTTCAGTTCCTCGACCCCCGCCCCCGAGATCAGAGAAAGGTATCCCGGAACCAGCGGCAGCACGCACGGCGAGAGAAACGAAATCAGGCCAGCGAGAAATGCGGCAATGGGGAGTGGAAGATTCGACATCGGCCTTTATTGTACCTGTCCGGGTTATCGCTCTTTAGGATTGGACTCTGGAATTCGCGTTTAGTTTCACGCCAAGGTTTATGCGGCGCACGACTAGTGCGGCTCCGAGGTTGCGGGCTTCGCCCGCGTTTGAGGATCCCACTGCTGCGAGGCTTCTGGCATCTCGGAAAACATTTTCTTCAAAAACTCCGCCGGAATCGCGGCGTTGAGCGTGGCGCGGTCGCCCTCTTGCCGCACCTGCAGACTGTCAAACAGAGCCTTCACGTCCGCGTCAGTCCCCGATCCTCCCGCGGAACCTTCGGCCGCGTGAAAAATAGTCAAATACGTCTTGAGCTTGTCGGTGATGGCGAGGGCATCGTCCGCGCTACCGGTCAGAGCCTCGGCACGAAGATGCAGCGCGCCCGTGTGCAGCGGCAGATGCAGCGGATTGTACCCGGCGGAGATCACCAGATCCGCAGGCTTCGCGAAAACCTCGCCCCATCCGCCAAACCCGGGAGCGGTCGGCTGCACGTGGGCCACCGCCCAGGCCGGGCTGTCAAACTGCACGCGCTTGTAATAACGGCGCAGCAAAGCGGGGCCGCCAAACGGAGACGCCAGCCGCCGCGAGCGGTCGACAATGCCGCGAATCACGGCCGCATCGTCATGGTTCGAGCACGCCACCGCGTCCACCCCAAGAATCGCCACCCGGAACGACCGCCCTTCCAGTGGAATCGTAAAAATGTCCACCGATTGATAGTTCTCCACCGATTTCGCGTGCTCTTTCAGGTATGCGCCCAGCTTCCCGGCGTCGAACTTGCCGACAAACACTTCCGAGAAACGAGGCTCGGGCGCGGAGCTGCCGGTGCCGCCTCCCGGCCAGTTCACCGGGTAGTGGACGGCAAAAGCCGCGGCGTCCAGGTCGCGCTCAAACTCAAAGCCAGTCTGTTCGATGAATTGCTGGTACTCAGGATCGTGGTAGACGGCAGGCACGCCGCTCTCGGGATTCAGTTTCCGCACCCAGCCCAGATTCACATACACGAAGGCATCGGCCCCGGGCAGCAGCCGGGCCGGTTCCGGTGGCGCGTTCTTCCGCAGCTGCACCGCGACGGTAACCGCCGCAGCCACAACCACCACCGCCAGCACAAGGGGGAAAGGGCGTCTGATTCGCATGAAATGCGACTAACGCTGAAATCATAGCACCGGGTCGGCATATGTGCTTATGTAGCCCACTCGACACGATGTCATCCCGAACCGAGCCGAAGGCCCGGTGAGGGACCCTACGAAACGATTAAAGTGGAATGGTCGCCGGCGGGCCCCGTCACGGTGCCCGCAGTGGAACCGATCCCCGTTTGCGGCGGGAACGCAGCCGTCCGCCGTAAGACCCCTCACCCGCCTTTGGCGCGTTCGGGATGACAAACCTTTGGCAGAGGTACTGTTCGAGTGGGGATCACGAATCTTGGTAGTCATGTAGTTCAAACTAGCCCACCTCAAGCTTGCGCCAGCAATTCCCCTTGTGATAACTTAATTAATTGTCCCGGACATCTGGCAGGGATCAGAGGGATAAGTTTGCGCGAAGGCGCGTCTTTCCCGAATTGCTGGCGTAGCTCAGTCGGTAGAGCACCTGATTTGTAATCAGGGGGTCGGGGGTTCAAATCCCTTCGCCAGCTCCAGAGTTGAGGCGGTTTACAGGCGTGAGTCGGAGCGATAGCGACGGCGGGAGCCTGTAGCCGAAATCCCGAGCGTTTTTTTGCGAGGGATCTCAAGAACACGAATTTTCCGGCGGTTCGGCGGACTCGGTAGCGGCGCAGCAGGTTTTTCCAAACCCACTCCATTCGGAAATTTTCCGGCGTGTAGTGATCTTCGCGGTGTCTTTATTGCGCGAGCCTTGGTTTCCCTGTGTTGCGAAAGTAAAATGGATTGGTCTGCGGGTTTTCCGTTGAGCGGTTCCGGCGTTCTTGCATGGTGATCTGCTGGACGCAGCGCAACGGCCGCATCGCCCGGGATTTTTTGCACAGGTGGGTGAGTGGTTAAAGCCAACAGACTGTAAATCTGTCCCTCCTAGCGAGGTACGAAGGTTCGAATCCTTCCCTGTGCACCATTTGAGCCGTTTAGCGGGCGTGAGCCGACGCGAGAGCAAGGCGGGAGTCCGCTGGCGAAATCCCGAGCGTTTTTTGCGAGGGAACTTTAACTCTGTGAGCCGCCTGTCCATAGCGTTGATCTGTTACGCAGTGCTGGGAGCGCTGACGTGGGCCACGATTACGGACCCGAGGTTGAGGGCGGGCACGCTGGTGATTCTGGCCCTGTTCGCAGTGAAGTCGGTTCTGCGCCGCGGAGACGTGCTGCACGTGGAAGACGATACGGCAAGCGAACCGGAGAAGGCGGCGTCAGTAGAAGTGGCTGAGAGCTGACAGCCGAAAGCTGACAGCTGGGTTTGAGCCGATGTTGAGCCGTTTAGCGGGCGTGACCCTGAGCGCAGTCGAATGGGGGAGCCCGCTGGCGAAATCCCGAGCGTGGTTTGCGAGGGATCTGTAGCCGAGATGGTTGAGCCGATGTAGCTCAGTTGGTAGAGCACTCCCTTGGTAAGGGAGAGGTCACCAGTTCAATCCTGGTCATCGGCTCCAGAGATTTAATTGTGGGTGCTGGCATGCATAACACCTGGGATATTTTAAGGTGGGCTTGGTGGGCGGTGGCGACCGTTTACTGCATACTAGCGATCTTCGCGTCTAGGCGTCTGCATGGCGGAGCAAAAAAGCTCAACCATGCGATTCTGATCGTGGTGGCGTTTTTGCTCGCGGTTCGGATTGCTGCTCTGCGGGTTTTCGGCGGCGGGTTGGCTTATCGGTCTGCGACGATGATTGTCGGCATCGCCGCGGGAGCAGGGGCTCTGATTGTGGCAAAGGTGCTGGTCACGCAGGAGCCAGGCGATGACGCGGTTGCTGTGGACGGCAAAAAAGAGCGAATTCAATCGTTGAAGTTGAGTTGACGGCTGATAGCTGAGAGCTGTTTCAGGGCGGGAGTAACTCAGTGGTAGAGTCACAGCCTTCCAAGCTGTTGGTCGCGGGTTCGATTCCCGTCTCCCGCTCCAGAGATTGAGGCGTTTTGCGGGCGTGAGTCTGAGCGATAGCGAGGACGGGAGCCCGCAGGCGAAATCCCGAGCGTTTTTTGCGAGGGATCTGAGTAGGAGCTGACGTTGGCATTCGAACAGGCGACAATCAAGGTTGAGAAGGTCGAAGAGTTTGGCAAGCTGCAGGCAGCGGTTGAGCAGGCGTTCTTGCCCGCGAAAGCCGAGCGGTTTCTGAAGCAGTTGGATCGCAAAGGAATTCGCGTCCGGGACTTTGAAGGGATATTAGCGGCGCGCCTGCTGGAAGACGCAACGGGTGATTCAGGTTTGAAGGCGCAGCAGTTGTATCAGGGACTGCCGGTTTCCGATCAGGCCCAGATGCGCGAGTTCTACTTGTCGAAGCTCGAAGGCGTCGACATCGCACTGCGGCACAAGTTTAAGAAGCTGTACCAGTATTACTGAATCAGAATTACTGAGTTAGGCAAAGGGTTTAGCTAGAAGCTAAGAGCTAGGAGCAAAGAGCTGAGTTATGGCGAAAGAGAAATTTGATCGCAACAAGCCGCACTGCAACGTAGGGACGATTGGTCACATCGATCATGGCAAGACTACGTTGACGGCGGCTATCACGAAAGTTTTGTCGAAACACAATCCGAAGAACACGTTCCGGTCGTTTGATTCGATCGACAACGCGCCCGAAGAGAAAGCGCGCGGAATCACCATCGCGACGGCGCACGTCGAATACGAAACGGCGAACCGGCACTACGCGCACGTCGATTGCCCGGGCCACGCCGACTACATCAAGAACATGATCACCGGCGCGGCGCAGATGGATGGCGGCATTCTCGTAGTCGCGGCGACGGACGGTCCGATGCCGCAGACGCGCGAGCACGTGCTGCTGGCGCGGCAGGTGGGCGTGCCGTATCTCGTAGTTGCACTGAACAAAGTTGATGCGGTGGATGATCCTGAGTTGCTGGAACTGGTTGAACTGGAAGTGCGCGAGTTGCTGAAGAGCTACAAATTTCCCGGCGACGACGTTCCGGTCGTGCGGGTTTCGGCTCTGGGCGCGCTGAATGGCGAAGAGAAGGGCGAAAAGCAGATCGACGAGCTGATGGCGGCGGTGGACAAATATATTCCGCAGCCGGCGCGCGAACTGGACAAGCCGTTCCTGATGCCGATTGAAGATATTTTTTCGATTCAGGGACGCGGCACGGTGGTGACGGGACGTATCGAGCGCGGCAAAGTGAAAGTTGGCGAAGAAGTGGAAATCGTCGGCTTCCGCGAAACCCGCAAGACGGTTGTGACCGGCGTCGAAATGTTCAAGAAGCAACTGGACGAAGGCATGGCGGGCGACAATGCAGGCCTCTTGCTGCGCGGCATCGCGAAAGAAGATGTCGAGCGCGGCATGGTGCTCGCCAAGGGTGGATCGATCACTCCGCACACCAAGTTCAAGGCGGAAGTTTACATCCTGACGAAGGAAGAAGGTGGACGACACACGCCATTCTTCAAGGGATACCGTCCGCAGTTTTATCTGCGCACGACCGACGTAACGGGAGTGGCGGAACTCCCCGAAGGCACCGAGATGGTGATGCCCGGGGACAACGTCAGCCTGGTGATCGAACTGATCACCCCTGTAGCCATGGAAAAAGGCCTGCGCTTCGCGATTCGCGAAGGCGGGCATACCGTGGGCGCCGGAACGATTTCGGAGATTATTCAGTAGCAAGGCAGAAGGCAGAAGTCAGAAGTAAGAATGCAGAAGTAAGAGCAAGACTGAATCGATGTCGAGAGTTTAATTCTGCATTCTGAATTCTTACTTCTGCATTGAACTTCAGAGTTTCAAGCTAGACGCTAGGAGTTGTTGAAATGCCCCGAGAAATTGTGACCTTACAGTGCGGTGATTGCAAAGAGCGGAATTATTCGACCACCAAGAACCGGAAGACGACCACGGAGCGGCTGGAGTTCAAAAAGTTCTGCCGCCGTTGCCGCAAGCACACGCCGCACAAAGAAGTGAAATAGTCGCGAGCTGCGAGTCCCGAGTCGCGAGGAATTTCCCTCGGGAGTTTCTCTCGGGACTAGGAGCTCGGGACTCGGGACTGAATTCAGGGGCGTAAGCTCAACGGTTAAACTGTCGGTCTCCAAAACCGAACTTGGGGGTTCGAATCCCTCCGCCCCTGCCAGAATTTTGGCCGCAGCGGTTTAAAGCCGCAGTTCGAAGCAGAGAGTGGGAAGGAAGAAGTAGATGTCGACCATGACCGAACAAAACGCACTCGTGACCACGGTGAAGGCCTGGCCGGAACGCATCAAGTCGTTCTACAACGACGTGCGCACCGAAATGCGCAAGGTGACCGCGCCTTCGTGGCAGGAGGTGCAGGCCACGACCACGGTGGTGATCATCACCGTGTTTATTTTCGCGCTCTATTTCGCCGTGATCGACTATTTCATCCAGCACGGCGTCACGTACCTGTTCAACTATTTCAAGGCTCACTGATTTTCAAGAGCACGGATTCAAAGATCACGATTCGCGGGACCCAGATTAACGAAATCGACGGACACAAAGAAGCACCCTATGCAGGACGAAGAAAAAAACCAGGCAGGGCCGGGCGGGGAAGGCGAGCAGCACGCTCCCGCCGCCGACGGAACCACCGCGACCGCCGAAGCGCCGCGCAACCCGAACATGAAGTGGTACATCATCCACTCCTATTCCGGCTTCGAGCGCAAGGTCAAGGAGTCGCTGGAATCGCGCGTCGCCGCTTTCGGGCTGCAGGACAAGATCGGCAAAGTGCTGATCCCGACCGAGTCCGTCACCGAAGTGCGCGGCGGCAAGAAATACACCTCCGAGCGCATGTTCTATCCCGGCTACGTGCTGGTCGAAATGGACATGGACGACCACGTGTGGCACGTGGTGAAGTCCACGCCGCGCGTCACTGGATTTGTCGGCACCGGGCAGCAGCCCACGCCGTTGTCCGAAGAAGAAGTCCAGCACATCGTCTACAAAGTTGCCGACAGCCGCGAGAAGCCGAAGCTCAAGGTCAAGTTCGAAAAGAACGAGTCGGTCCGCATCACCGAAGGCCCCTTCGCCAGCTTCACCGGCGTGGTCGACGAAGTGAACGAAGATCGCGAGACTTTGAAAGTAATGGTCACAATTTTCGGCCGCTCCACCCCGGTGGAACTGGAGTTCAACCAGGTGGAGAAAGTGGCGTAGATATGGGGACCTTCAGCGCCAAATTGAGAGTTTGGAGCCCTGCTGCCCCTGAGAAGACGGAAGAAATTGTTGCGATGGTCGATACGGGAGCTGCGTTTTCCTGGATCCACCGTGAGCGCTTGGAGCGTTTGGGAGCACAGGTGTTGCGGCGCATGGGGTTCCGCGCGATCGATGGCTCGATCATTGAGCGGGATACTGCGGCGGTTTGGGTCGGGAGCGACGGATTCAGCGGTCCCGATACCGTAGTGATTGCGGAGCGCAGCGATATGGAAGTGATCGGCGCGCATACGATCGAAGGGCTGGGACTTGCCGCCGATCCGGTCCAAAAGAAACTGATACCCACGATTGGATTGGCGCTCACGGCAAAGATGCAAGCTAAGAGCTAGAAACT
>CAWJVI010000006.1:0-74002 GCA_963846245.1 uncultured Acidobacteriaceae bacterium
CTTTCGATAATCTCCCGCATGGCACCTGCGAGTTGAGCTGTTGCAGTCGCATCGACGACAGTCTCCGGTTGAAGCATGTGCAGTAGGTTGTGTTGTTCGAGCCCTTGCCACGATTGCCGGATCTTGGATGCTCGGCTTGTCCTTCATATATTCCGGCACGAGAAGCGCCACGCCATCGAAAAACAGGATCAGGTTTTTGATCCAATCACCCCGGTCCCACATCGGGTTCGGGTAGTAGTAAGCGATCTCTTTCGTTACGACTTCATTTGCCAAAGCTCACCTCGAAAATGGCATAGCAAAACGGAACCATGATACCGTTTGCGCCGTGCATTCAGACAAAGAAGCGGGTCCGCCCGTCGCCTAAGTTATAGACTTTTTGCCGGCGAGTGACAAATCACCCGACACACTCACCAAGAACCGACTAATACGGATAACGGCCTCTCTTGGACTTTTCTAACCTCTACTTGCGATAAATGCGGGGATTAAAAGAGCGCACCCTTTGCTCAGGCCACCTTAAGCGAAAGCGCGACACCTTGCTCCCATTGCTGGAGCATGCGATTGCCTATCTCGATAAATTCCGAGTGGTCTTTCATGTAGGCGTGCAGTTCCTTTGAGGTGTCCGCAATCGCTTTTTCTATGCGTTCGAGTATCTGCCGGACGCGGGCAGGAGTGCCTTCCATCCGCGTCTCGCCCAGTCGCTGCAATTCCTTCGCGCTCGCCCATTTCGTTGCCCCGTAGAGGGTCAGGGCCATGCTGTCCTTCGGCAGATAGACGGAGGTCGTCACAAGATCATAGACAGGCGCGAGTCTCGCTTCTCCCTGAACGTCGTCGTAAACAATCCCGAAGTTCTTGAGATGCGCGTCGCCATTGCGAAGCGCGCAATTCAGGGCAATCAAGGCGAACAGTTTTCCCATGTCCTCGCCCACATGCGTCGAGTTTGCGAACTGTCCGAATCGCTTCATGACCGAGGTCTCATAGCTGCCCCGATATTTCTCGTCGGTCCTGCGTCCGTTCAGCACGCAGAAATCCTCTACATCCGCGGTAGGTCCCGTCCAGGCGCAGGTAGAAACGGTCAATGACCAGCGCCAAGCCGTCCTCGGCCAGGCGATAAGGGGGCACGTCGAGTCCGTATTTGCGCGCTGGGGTCAGGCGAAAAATACTCGTTGGCCGCCAGTTGCGGATATTCGTTGGGCTCCCACAGCTTCACAATGTGGGTCGCGCCTTTGTGGCTTTGTGAGAGGCGGTGTCCTCCCGTATGCTCCATCTCGGCGAAAGCTTTTTCGTCGCGCACCAGGATTTTGGGCTGCACGCCGCTGATCCCGGAGAAGGACGCGAATTTCTCCAGCAGGTAGCGGAAGAGATCGCCGCCGCGCCTGCGTTCGAGGATCTCGTCCACTGACTTCGAACGGCGCGTCCTCCTCGTGCAGGTGTTCTTTGTCGCCGGTATAGCGGTCGGTTCCGATCTGCGAGCGACCAACAATGGACAGCAGGTCGAATTCGTCGAAGGTGCCGGTGGCTTTCGCAAAGGAAAGGCGGAGCCGCTCCCGCAGTGCGCCTTCAGGCAGGTTCATCTCGAAAACCGGAAGCAGGCCGAAAGGCGCGCTTGCCAGACTGATGCCTGAACGGCATCGTCACCGACACCGCGCGCGTGGGCGGATCGCCAGAAAGGTAGACAAACGTGCTGCCGCGCTCGCCGTGTCAATCGAGTAGTCCCGCCTCAGCGGCGTCGGTCCAGACCTTGATCATCCCGTCCCTCTTCCATGAGTTGTTCAAGCGTCGGCCGGCCCGCGCTTGCTTCCTGAAGCTTCAGCTCGAGCTCCCAGCGCCATGAGAATATTGGTGATCTTGGAATATCCAAGTTCGCCCAGCCGTCCGTTCTCCAGGGCGTCGAGCGTGGAGAGTCCAACCCTGGCCTTTTTCGCAAGCATGGGCTGCGTCAGGCCGAGCGTTTTACGCTTGGTGGCGATCTGCTCGCCTAGTTCGGACAGAGGCAACATGCACCTAATATATGAGGTTTTGTTGATGAATACAACTAAATAACCTAATATACTAGGTTGTATAGGCTTGTACCGGGAGCGAGGCAAGCCTGAGTTCGGAAGAGCGGCCGATAGCCGTGATCGCGCTCATTCTTCTTCTTCCGCCATCACGTCTTTACCCGAGCGGACCACATTGATGGCAGCGGCGTTGAGCGAGTTCTTGACGTGCACCCCGTAATATTTCTCGATCATCCCGACGCTCGTGCGACAGTTCTTAGCGATTTGATAGATGTTGGCTCCCTCCATCAACCGCATGCTGATATACGTGTGCCGTAGGCTGTACGCCGTACGCGGTCGGCCGTCTCTGTCGAACCGAAGATTCTCCTCCTCAGTGATGAACTGAAAAGCTCGCTCTGCCATTTGGGAAAGATGAGGTCAGTGGTTGAGGCCGTGCGCCACTCCTCCCCCCGGACATCCGAACTGTCGGACACTTCGGTGGGTGCACTCACGCCATCAACGCGCCTCGGACGGAGCCTGCTTCTTCTAGAGTCGCTGGAATGGACTCGCTGCATTAGGCAAACTCTTGCAATATCCGAATCCGCGTTTTCCGCGCACCTCAATCTCGAGAATCGTCTCGCCCGAGGGCTCGTCGTCAACGATCTCGACATCGCGGAACTCAAGTCGCCGTGCCTCATACAGGTCGGAGCCCGGTAGCCGCCAAGAGTCACAGACGAATTTCCGCTTCACGGAAAGCTCAGCCTGGCGCTTCCCCGCGAGAGCTATCCGGACATTTCTCGGTTTTCGGGGGATGATCTCGGTATTGATATGGGGAAGTTCGCTCATTTCGCTCTGGGTATAGTATGGCGTGCAGCGATACATGACTGGGAGGTGCCGGACGGGACAATTCTTCCCCGGCAGGCCATCGGAGACTTCGAACCACCCATACGGAAGTATTTACTGGGTGGCATCTTCCCACCCGACACGTCGGTTATCGTCATCGTGTGCACGGATGACCGGGCGCGACGCATCTGGACTACGCCTACAATCCTCATTGAAGCGAATTGTCTGAACTTCAGATTCTTGGCAAGGGGAGTGTTCTTTCGCGTGATGATGGGCTATCGAATGCCGAGCTTGTTTCGCAATATGTCCTGCCATTCCCCCCCGGGAAATGCCTTTTCTACGGAAGTGCCGCGCATCGAATGCATGAGATCTTGGGGATCTTTGAACCTACAAACGTGAAGTGGAGTGTTTGAAATTAGGTTGTGCTCGTCGGCAACTGGTGTGGGTCTCGCCGGGCAATGGAAATATCCGCTATTCAAGTATGGCGGATCAGGACCGATGACTGATACATACTTTCCACGATTTGGACGGCGGTTTTGAGCTGTGTATCCCTTCCTTCCTTTAAAGCGTCGCGCGAGAGTTCAATAGAGAACTTCGGCAGGATCCCATTGTTCTCAATCATCCGTCCTTGCCAAGTGAGATATGCGGCAACCGGAAGGCCAAGAATATATCCATGGCCAACCTTGTATGCGCTGCCGCTCAAGAGACGGCCAGGCGTCTTCGTTCCCACGATGGTTGCCAGATTATATTCCTCCACGAAAGCCGAGACCATCTCGCCGGCGCTTGCGGTGTGTTCGTTTACCAACAGCACGACTCGACCGTGGAATCGTCGCTGGCCGAATCCTTCGGTGACCACGAGGATAGATTTTTCAACGAGGGCATATCGGGCCGCTAGCCATATAAGAGTTGCTTTGTGGGACGGAATTCGTCCAAATCGGGTGAGTTCCTCACGACGATAACCGCGATCGCGGCGTTTCCGGTGAGACTGTAGCCAACCTCAAGTTTTTCGGGCGTCAAATAGCTCATCAGGCGTAGGCCGCCGATTCCTCCGCCCATGTTCCTCGAAGGTCCACGATAAGCCGGTTACGACCGTCCAGAGATTCAATTCCACGATCAATATCTTTCGCCACGTCAATCCCGATTACGCCAGGAAACATGGCGACTCTGAGCAGGCCAATTTCATCGCTTAGCTTCTCAGCGTGAACGGCTTCGGGCGCGGTGACCGGATGTCTTTGACTTGGGGATGGGCGGTTGGACTTTAACCGTCTGCTGGCCTCCGTGAAGCTTCTCGATCAGTAGGCTCGCCGACTCGCCGACCGAAAACGTTAGCCCATCTGGAGGTCGAATGTCCCGCTCACGGCTGCCGAGCGACAAGTCTCCTGGCCGTATTCCGAGAATAGGCTGGGCCTCCTGGGTGCACATCCTGAAACATCCAGCGATCACTCCCGTTCACGGCGATGCGCTGCATCGTTGCATTGATAGCATTCCAAGCCGGGATGTTTCGCATTCCTGCATGTCGGAAACCGGTGTGGCTGGTCTTGAGCTCGGCCACTAGATTCTGAACTTCCTTCTCGAATGCCTCTGGGTCCGCGGCCGCCAGAATTTGGTACCCCGATTCTTAGCAAGCGCCTTCCAATCCACCCCATTCATAGATGGATCGAAGTGCTCGGTTTCCACCAAGCGGCAGACTTTGTCGAAAATCTTTGTGCGCTCTTCTAGAGTCAAGTTCATTGCTGTTTGATCCCAATCGGCGCCGAGGTCTCCCCGACAGCGACGAATGCCGCCCAATAAAACGGACTCACCTGTTCACCATACTTTGCCAGCAAATCCAATTTCGCGTTTCTGAGAGCCGAACCTGTTCCTCGCCATGACCGAGTCGCGAGTAGAAGCGATTCATCAGCGCGCTCGCGAAAGTGTCGTCGGCGCTCCATAAACTTGCGACGACCGATTTCGAACCTGCTACCAAGAACGCCTCCACAAGGCTGCTGACGCCCTCTTGTCCCTGTAGTTTGCCCACGCCGGTATCGCAAGCGGATAGCGTCGTCAGTTCGGCATTCAGTCGCAGTCTGATGATCTCGCGTACCTGCAACAAGCCATCATCACCAGACTTCGGGTCTGTCCCTAAAATCAGAGCCGAACGCTCCGGATACTGCGTATCTGCAAACCCGTGGACCGCTAGATGCAACACGCGAAACTGGTCGAGCGGCTCCTTCTTAAATGCAGTTTCCGTGGCGTCCTTGCCGAGCAAGATCACTGCACCGGCCCGACAAATTTACCGATTTCCTCGACCTCTTCCCGAGTTTGAGGAAGATCTTGAAGCCGCATCCCGGAGAAATCTGCCACACCACGAAGAACCCGTCCGCGGACGGAGTTCGGAGCCGGAATTCTCCTGCCGCTCCCCCTTGATTCTCGTAGGAAACATCGCCTACACCGAGGAACGGACTCGCCGCGCTTTCGTTCTTCCTCGCTCTACGCAAGACATCAAGGATGGTTCCGGAAGGGACGTAACTTATCACGCGAGACTTCAACAAATACTCGCCCTGGTTATCGCGCAGCGCTTCAAATGGAAGCAGGTTCAAGGCCCCGTCGGGCGCAATGATGAGTCTCGCTGCTGTCTTCGCTTCGGGGATCGGTTCCAGAAGTGCTCGGAAAAGACGTTTCGAGGTTTCTACCCCCGCACCCTTTGCGCGTACCTCATCGACAAATTGCTCCGCTAGTTTCTCGACTTCCTTGCGCCCAATCGGCAGCGCTTGAACGTGTGCGCCCCGGCGCGTCACCGAAATACAGTAGGAGATAGGATCATCCAGCACGTACTCCAGGAGCGCTTCACCTGGATGCAGGTCGTTCTCCACATTCGCCAACGCCTCTGGCTGCACCGGAAGTTGTCGGTTGGGAACGTCTTCTCTGGTCCACGCCAGACCTAGCCGTCGTTCGTATTCAACGAGGCTGTCCAGCAATCGTTCTCGTTCAGGTGCGCTGCTGGTCTGCATGAGTCGGGCCTGGAGACCCGCAACATCGCCTTCAAGAGCCGCTGTCTGATCTGATTCAGTTGCGGGCGCGCCTTTCTATCTTTAAGAGCCCATGCGAGAGTTCGGCCTCGAACGCGTTCGAGAACTGCGAACGCTCCGGGCGCGTCACCATTCTTGGTGACAAGCTCAAAGTGTCGAAGGTAGGTCTCGCTCATCGCTGCGGCAACGGAACTGTTCCAATATGGCTCATCGACGCTGATGAGCATTCCCTCAATCACATCTTCCGCCCGTTCGTAGAGAGCGTTGGCTTCGGCAAAGTGTCCACGACGTGCCTTCAAATCAGCGAGCATCGTCAGGTTTCGAGGCACATAATAACGATCACCAACCCGCTGGCTCGCGGCCAGACCCTGCGTCGCACGCACGTCCGCTGTGGCAAGATCTCCGGCATCACGATAGATTTGTGCCAGTTCGAACATGGCGTCGGCTTCCATCCGGTAGAACCGGGCTTGCGTCGCGAATTGGCCGGCATCTTCCAAATACTTCACCGCTTGTTGTCGGTCACCTTTCTGTGCCGCCAGTTTTCCGAGAAGAATCAGTAATTGCGCCTTGTGTCCGCGCTTCTCTTGTGATCGCGCTTTCGTAAGTGCATTCTCAAGTACCACCTTCGCCTCGTCGGTTCTGCCGAGAGAGACCAGGGCTTGAGCCTTTCCTTCATACCCCATGAACGGAAGTCCACAGTCAGGATCAGCCTCCGCTAGTCCGATGGCTCTTTCGAAGAATTTCAGCGCTTCCGCTTGGCGATTGACTTCTTCGAAGCCTCTGCCTAGCAGTTCGAGAAAGCGTACTTGGCCAGCGGTGTCGCCGTTCGCCATGGTCGAAAGAAGTGCACCCCCAGCAGTCTGGCCGCCCGCCCGGGGTTCCCCTCCAGGAAACCAATCAGACCTAATCCACCAGAGGCTCTATCACCCATTGATCCTCACCCAAGTTCTTTGCGATATCCTGCGCTTCCAGCCAGTCACGCTTTGAGGATCGGTAGTCAATCTCGATGTCCGTGTAGCCTTTTGCGATCAGGCACCAAAGGCGCAATTTCTTGTCACCCTGGACGATGGGATTCTGAAGTTGTTCGTTCAAGAACGTGAAAGGTCAACGAACGACATTGCTTCCGCTTGTGACGGAGCCGGCCGACCTTGGAGTGAAGTTCATTGCGCGCATCGCCACGTTCCGAGAAGAGCTTCTAGCTCTGGCATAGAGCGGGGCCGCCCGGGTCCGTTATTTAACCAGTAGAAGTAATCGGCAATGCCAACAAGTACCTGGGGATCGTGGGATCGTTGGAGGACCGCGGAATAACGCGAGAACCAGCGGCGTCGCCTAAAGCCGTTGGGTGGTGGCAAGTGTCGGCGTAGTAAGCGCACATTGCAGGAACACGACAACCAGAATCCATAAAGCCCACCCACCTGGGAAACGACTGCCCACTGAGAAACCCCCACCAATAAGATCTACAGAGTCGAAGCGACGATGCGTCGCAAAGAAGTGACGATGCGGATTAGAACCCTAAACCTTCCCAATAGTTTTTCATAAGACAATAAAAACGAAGGGTAGCTTTGCCCGGAAACCTCGCCCTCGGCAACGTTTTGGCCAAACGACGTCTCGGAGTCATTGACCAATTGGGAGTGCGGTCACACTACAAAGGATCACGCGGCTGGCCTCAGTTTCGGACAAGCAGCGCATTATGGCCGCGCACTCCGAAGAAAACGTAGCCAATTACAAGCCTTTCGTCAACCTGTCTATCAGCGCTGAGACCTCTGCTTCAGGTGCATCCTCGATTAATATAAAGAAGCAGAGTTGTCTCAACTCCATTCCTTCCATATTCGGCTCAACATCCCAACCAGACCACCTGCTCCTACACCGATGGCACTTGCCACGGTCTTCACATGGGTTATCTGCTCCGGGTGGGTCATTAGGTAATAGCACACCCAGACAAGCAGGGCCAATAATCCGCCCGCCACGCCTCCAAATAGAATTGATAGCTTCTGGCGATCTTCCCGGAGTTCGGCGATCACGCTGCTGGAGATAACGCCGCCTGCCTTAAGTCTACGGTCAGCGGCCCTTTTCACAATGCTTTTCAAATCATCCATCGTCACGTCCTCCTGAAGCTTTGTCCCAAATCATGAAACAACACCGTTTGGTGTCCTAGCCGACGCACTGCCTGCTCAACAAGCTTGCTCGCCATCAATCGAGGCGCGCAGATAGGGCTGACAGTCCTCCGCCACAAGTCGATAGTCTTCGATACAAACTCAGCACCCCACGATAACTCCTGGACTGTCGGGAACTGAACGACCCTGAGGGCATGCCGGCGTCTCGCTCCAATGTAGTCGCCGAGCACAGTTGATGTACACACCGTCAGATCCAATACAACCTCAAACGAACTCGCGATCGACGCCTCCGTTTCCTCTTCGTGTGGAAACCGTCGGTAAGCTCAAGGCGATTTCCCGGATTCAGCAGCCCCTGAAATACCGAGTCCATCATGTTCTGGCCTCCCGGCTCATCCCGAGTTATGTCAAGCTCCAATACTTGCTGCACTCCGCCCCGAGGTACCGCACTCCTCCGCAATGTCGACCATCAGCGCTTCGCTCAGCACATCTCTGAGACTCGGCCCGCGATTCGGTCCTCCTCGCAACGAGAGGCGCAACAAAAGTGAAGAGACGATCCTTCAGTCCCAGGTCGTCGCGATTCATTAGCAGACAGTGCAGCTGACAGGTAGCGCACCAAAGGCGTCTCCATTTCGCACGAGCGTAGCCTCTCCGACAAAATGCTCCCTATCAACCGGCTTTACAAAATCATCGCTGACAAGCTCTGGACCTTTCCAATGGGCAAACAGAATCACAACACTTTTGGTAGAAGTGCATTCTCAATGTCCAAAAGCTGGGCGCCGAGGCGGACATCAACATTCAAGTCAGTCGCCCAAAGTCACGCAGGTGCAGGAGTGGCTCGGCAACTCAGAGGCCAATATTCCGTGTTCCAGGCGATCAGGTCAATCTTTGTGCACGGGTGGCACCTGTCAAGACCGGCAGCGTTGAATTTCGATAGCCAATCAGAAATATTCACGGCCGCTACAAAGTCGACCTCCGTAAGCGGTACGCTAACGAAGAGCGCGATGTCATCGGGCGAAATGCTGGGGTTACAGATGGAGCCGAGCGAACGCGGTATCAGTACGGTAGTGTTGAGATCAACAAACGCGTAACAGGACCGGACGTATGGCTCTATCGTTGGTGGGAACGGACTTCAGACGGTCGCAGGACCAGAAGAGGGTTCACCGTCGGAACCGTCGAAAAGTACAAGACGGAGGCCCACGCCTTGAAAGCAGCAGAAGGCATGCGGCTGATGATCAACGATGGGATGTTGCGCCGAGATCCGGTTCTCTTCTGTGGCATCCTCGACCGTTTCCTGCTCGATCAAAAGCAGGAAGAGGATGCCGAACAAATCACTCACAATACTCTAGCCTCCTACCGAAGTATGATTTGCCAACACATCCGACCCAAGTGGGGCGACGTCTGTCTCGAAGACGTTCGGCCCGCTTTGGTACAGGATTGGCTTCGCAAGCTCGTCCTCTCGCCCAAGTACAAGGGACATATTCGATCCCTGATGTATCGTCTTTTCGACAAGGCGATGCTTTGGGAATTGCTGAATGTGGAACGAAACCCCATGGACTTGGTCGAAGTGAAGGGCATCAGCAAGCGCAAGAAACGTCCTCGTGTTCTTCAGGTAAAGGATGCTTGGCAAATGCTCGACGCACTGGTTCAGCCCTTTCGAACCATCGTGCTAATTGGCCTGTGTTTCGGTTTGCGAATCAGCGAAATCCTGGGTTTGCGCTGGACGGATTTCGATTTCAAGCGATCGGTGGTTCTGGTTCAACGATCAGCGGTCGGAAAGCGGCTCAACAAGTTGAAGACGGAGTATTCGCAGGACGAGGTTCCAATCGAACGGGGCTTTATCCTCGAACTCAGGAAATGGCAAGCGCTCTGTCTCGATACCGAAGAGCACTGGCTTTTCCCGAGCCCGGTGACGGGTCGACCGTATCATGCCGACTCGATGCGCAACGACTACCTGGTTCCTACAGGTCTGAAATTGGGACTTGGCAGGATCGGGTTTCACACGTTCCGTCACACATATCGTGCTTGGCTGGACGAGACCGGAGCACCCGTGGGCGTACAGCAGAAACTCATGCGACACGCGCACGTCTCAACCACAATGGACCAGTACGGCAATGCCTCGGCCTTGGCCAAGCGCAAGGCCAATCGCCCAATCGTGCAACGCCTCTTGCAAAGACCTGCGAATCAAGAGGTCTCCATTCAATAAATAAGGGGAACTGTGTGTCAGTTCCCCTTATTGGACAGTTTTGGACAGTTGCTGCAAGTGCCCAATGGCCCGTAACTCTATGATTGCGTTGGTTGCGGGGGGTGGATTTGAACCACCGACCTTTGGGTTATGAGCCCAACGAGCTACCAGACTGCTCCACCCCGCAGTTTGATCATAGCAACGGCTGCGAACATCGTCAAACCGGAACAAACCTGCGGTTGAAAAATTGCCCTTATGATGGAGAAGCGGCATTGGCCGTGGGAAGGGCGTTGCCGGCCGTTGGCGCCGGCTTCGTTCTTGGTCTTTTCGGTTGGGTGAAAAACAGCAGGCGCACCTTCTGTTGCTTCGGCGCATCCAAAGCACGGTGAACGTGCCGCTAGATGAACCAGCCATACAGACGAGCCAGTAGATGAGCCATACGGACGAAGCAGGCAGACGAGCACGCGGTTCGGGTCGCAGTGGTTTCAAGCGGTTGGCAAAAAGAGCTCGAGCAACGACTTGCCTGCGGACCTAACATCAGGACTAGAATTCCAGTAAGACTTATGGAGGGAATAAACATGCCCAAGAAAATCGCTCCCGCGCGTCAAGGTGTAATCAGCGCTGAGCCCCGTTTTCATCAGCGTGCCGGAGAGCTACAAGCCTACGGCACCGTTTCTCACATGCAGCCGCTCGAACTCGAGGAGCCGGTGCGATTGGAAATGACGGAGCAACTCAACCTGCTGCTGGCCGATACCATGACCCTTCGCGATCTGTATAAGAAGTCGCACTGGCAGGTTTCGGGGCCAACGTTTTATCAGCTTCATCTCTTGTTCGACAAACACTATGGAGAGCAATCGGAGATCGTGGACACGATCGCTGAACGGATTCAGCTTCTCGGTGGAGTGTCCATTGCCATGGCTGCGGACGTGGCGGAAACGACTCGCATTGAGCGGCCTCCGCGAGGCAGGGAAGAGGTTCCCGTCCAGATTTCGCGGCTGCTGGATGCGCATCAGATTCTTCGGCATTGCCGCAAACTGGCAAGTCGCGCTTCGAAACTCGGTGACGACGGCACTAATGACCTGGTGGTGAGCGACGTGCTGCGCCCCAACGAACTGCAGGCCTGGTTTCTGAGCGAGCACCTGGTGGACGCTCCTCTGGTGCGGGCGGAAGAACCGCGGGCGAGGAACGCCGGGTAACACGGTCGCAGCGAATTCCGTGACGACACAAAGAAGGGCCCGGCGAATCCGGGCTCTTCTTTTGCTGAAGCGCAGTCCGTTTTAAATCTCCGCCGAACAATCTGGAGGACAGACCTACTTCGCAGAGCTGACCTTGAGATTGTCGTGGTCGTAGTATTCGTATGCGGACATCGGTTTTTCGCCGCCTTTTTTCCAGACGCGCGAATCTTCCGGAAGTTTATTCAGCACCCGCGCCATTTCCCGAATGTGCATGGCTACCGTGCCGCAACATGCGCCGATGAAGTTGATCCCGACATCGCGCGCCTGAAGTGCGTAATCCGCCATTTCCTGGCGCGTGAGCTGTAACGGATCGAGTGCGTAGGGAAATTCGGGCAGACTAGTGAAGTCAGGTTTGTCCGCCGGCGTGCGATACGCGACCGGTTGACACGCCAGATATCCGGGCACCGCTTTGCGCATCTGCTCCATCGGGCCCAGAATGTGCTGCGGAGGACGCAGGCAATTCATGCCGACGATGTCGGCGCCGGCATCGAACAGGGCCTTGGCCGCGTCGGCGGCGGATTTGCCTTCGGCGGTTTCATCTTTATTTTCAAAGCAGATGGTAACCATCGCGGGCAAGCCCGTTTTCTTGGCGCGCTCGACAGCGATGAGCGCTTCTCCCAGCCAGGAGAACGTCTCGCCGATGATGAAGTCCACGCCTTCGTCAACCTGCACGGCAAGTTGCTCGTCGAAAGTTTTTCGAACTCGATCGGCTGCCGACGGACTGCCCGGTTCGTACATCCATGTCAGACTGAGGTTTCCGGCAACCAGGCAGCGGTCCTTGGCAACTTCGCGGGCAATGCGAACCGCGGTGCGATTCAGTTCGTCGATCCGATTTTCCAGACCGACTGTCGCCAACTTATCGCGGCTGGCATAGAACGTTAGCGCCTGCAATACTTCCGATCCGGCTTCGCGAAACTCCACATGCAGTTCGCGCAGCGCCTCGGGATGCGTCAGCACTACTTCCGGAGTGAACGGACCCGCGCGCACCCAGCCGCGCTTTTCGAGTTCGAGCAAATATCCGCCGTCGCCCAAGACGGGTCCTTCTTTCAGACGCTCAAGAATGCCTTTCTTCTTCATGTTGTCGGCTCCTTAGAATTCTGCTGCTGAATTAGCTGCTGCTAAATTTCTTTGATCTAGTTGAGGCGACCTTTCTTCCAGTCGCGCAATGCCTGATGCGCTGCGTTGCGCCCTGGCGCTCCGGTTACGCCGCCGCCGGGATGCGCCCCGGCCCCGCAGAGATAAAGCCCATCCACCGGCGTCCGATACTGCGCCCAGCCCGGCACGGGGCGCATGAAAAAGAGTTGCTCCAGCCGGAGATCGCCGTGAAAAATATTTCCTTCGGTCAAGCCATAGGTGCGCTCCAGGTCCAGCGGCGTCAACACCTGCCGCGCCACCATTGCGCCGGGAACGTTGGGGGCGTACTCAGCAATCTTCTTCACCACGCGGTCGCCCAGCAATTCCCGCTTCTCGTCCCAATTGCCTTCGCGCAAATGATAAGGAACGTACTGCACAAAGCAGGTCAGGATGTGCTTTCCCGCAGGCGCCAGCGAATTGTCCGCGTTCGATGAAACCACGCAGTCGACCCAAAGTTCTTCGGGGATCTCGCCAAATTTCGCAATGTCATAACAGCGCTCGGCAAACTCGAGTGAAGGCACCAGCGTGTAGAACGTGCGCTCCAGAGGCGTGGCCTGCGGAGACGTTCCCGTGAACCGCGGTTCCTCCGCCAGCACCATGTTCACTTTCGCGCATGGACCTTGCATTTTTATTCCTTGAATCGCTGAGCGAAAATCGTCGGGCAGATCCGACGCATCCAGCAGGCCGAGAAAGGTTCGCTTGGGGTCGGCATTCGACAGGATCATGCGTGCCCGCAGCTCCGTGCCGTCCTCCAGCACCACCGCGCGAGCGCGACCGTTGCGGACATCAATTCGCGCGACTGACGTCGACGTTCGAATCTCCGCTCCAAGCGTGCGTCCTGCTGCAGCGAGTGCTTGCGTGATCGATCCCATCCCACCCATCACATGTCCGTAGAAACCTTGCAACTCGTGCTCTCCGCCGCTGAGTAAATGAAAAAGTAATCCGATCGCCGTGCCCGGCTGGTAAGGGCCGCCGTGCTTGCCATAAACGTTGTTGGCAAGAAACATCGTCTTCATCTTTTCCGATTCGTAGTTGTGATCGAGAAACTCCCCCAAACTGCCAGTCAGAAACGATACGAGTTGCGCAAGCTCCGTATTTGAGATTCCGCGGAAGCGGCGACCCGTGCGAAATAAACTCATCCAACCCTTCAACGACGAGGCATCGAGCTCGGGCGGAGGCTCCATAAAAAACGGCTGCAAATAGCGCGCCAGCTTTTTGAGTTGATCGTCTACCTGCACGAATCGCGCGGCATCCTTTGCGGAAATCTTGGCGAACTCTTGCCGAGCTCGCTCCCGGTCGGCCCACCAGGGCACAACGTGGCCATCGGGGAAGGGAACCTGTATCGCAGGATCGCAGGGAATCATACGCAGCCCGTGGTCAGCGAGGCGCAGTTCGGAAATCACCTCCGGGCGTAACATACTGGCAATGTAAGAGGTGGTGGAAACGTGACAGCCGGGCGCGATCTCTTCGGTGACGCAGCATCCGCCAACGATCTCCCTCCGCTCGAGCACCAGGACGGAAAGTCCAGCGCGCGCCAGGTAGGCGGCGGCAGTCAATCCGTTGTGGCCGGCGCCGACTACGATCGCGTCGTAAACGTGATTCGCGACCTGAGTTGTGTTATGACCTATGGTCACTCCTCCCGCTCGTGGACTTGATCACATTACCGGAATCATCAATGAAAATGGAAGTTGAAATTCGTTGTGGTCTCCTATATGCTTCTGTGACTTAAAGTCACCTCTATGTCAGGGATCGCCAGTAATCGAGCTGCGCCGCCGCTTTATCATGCTGTCACCCCGGCGCGCCCGCGCTCCGACGCTAAGCGCAGCCGCATTGTTGAAGCTGCTATGCAGCATTTCGCCGAGCACGGTTATCACGCGGCTCGTGTAGGCGATATCGCTTCGGGTCTTGGAATCGCGAAGGGTTCGGTCTTTCAACATTTTGGCAGCAAGGATGGGTTGTTCTTCGAGGTCTACAAGCGCGCGGTGCGTTCATTTCCTAAATATCTGGACGCGCCGCCGGAAATTCGAGCCGGTGGCTTTTTCGCGGTGCTGCATTATTGGCTCACGAGCACCGAACATCTGTTACGCGAGGATTGGATTCCTTATCGAATCGCATTGCTGGGCAACTATGGAACCGATTTGAATCTGAGACGTGAAATTAATCGTTTTTTGATCACAGAGGATCCATACGGCACTGTCTTGTTCGTGCGCTTCGGTTTGGATCGCCGCGAGCTGCGCAAAGATATGGACGTTGAAATGATCGTTTCCATCTTGGATTGGACTATGGAACGATTCCAGGATGCGCTGTTGACCGCGGAGCTGGATCCCGGGTTGTTTCGCCGTCAGGGGGAACTGGCGGAGAAGAAAGAGGCTAGAATTCAGCAGTTCTTATCCGTGTTGCAACGGGCAATCGGGGACGCACCGGCGGCTTCACGGGTCGAAGTTGTCAGGGAAATTGCGGCCAAAGCTTCGTCAGTTGGACGAAGCCGGCAACGAGGTATCGGGAAAGCGACAGTAAGAACGAATCGAGTCTAGACCATGCCAGCTTCTCTGGAGAATATTCTCGCGATCTACGACGACGGCGCGCCTCTCGCCGAAGCGTCTACCATTCCTGCGCCCTGGTATATCGACCCCCGAATCGCAGAACTTGAACGTCTGCAGGTATTCAGCAAAACATGGCAACTAGTTGCGCGCACGGAGCAAGTTGCGACGGAGGGAAAGTTCGTTGCAACTACTCTTGCGGGAGAGCCCATCGTCGTGGTGCGCGGCAGTGACGGCGAACTGCGCGGGTTCTACAACGTTTGCCGCCATCACGCGGCCGCAGTCGTTACGCAGCCGTGCGGGCAGGCGGCCATCTTGCAATGTCCCTACCATGGCTGGAAGTATGGCCTGGACGGATCGCTGAAAGGCATGCCCGAGTTCGAGGGTGTGCAGAATTTTGACCGCGCGGAGAATGGCCTTGTTCCGATCCGAGTCGAGACGTGGGAGTGTTTTGTTTTTGTGAATCTCGATCCGCTGGCTGCGCCTCTGCTCCAGTTTTTGGGGGGGCTGGTGAAGCGCGTGGCGCCTCTCGGCATCAGCAAGCTTCATTATTTCGATCGCCGAACTTTCAACATTCACTGCAACTGGAAAGTATTCGTCGATAACTATCTTGATGGCGGCTACCACGTGCCGCACTTGCACAAGGGATTGAATTCTGTACTCGATTACAAGCAGTACACTATTGAGAACGAAGATCGGTATTGTCTGCAGTCGAGTCCCATGGTTTCCTCGGACGAAGATGCCGCCACGGGCGCCACGCGAAAGGGCGACCGTGCCTGGTACTTCTGGCAATATCCCAACCTGATGATCAACTGCTACGAGGGATACATGGACACGAACTATGTTATCCCGGTTGACGCAGACCATTGCACTGTAATCTTCGATTTCTACTTCGGCGACGTGAGCGAGTCAAAACTCGCGTACAACACCGAGTCGGTCAACGTGGGTAACCGCGTGCAGGAAGAAGATCTGGGTATTTGCGAAGACGTGCAGCGCGGGTTGAAGTCTCGAGCCTACGGCGCGGGACGGCTCTCCGTCCGCCGCGAAGCCGGCGAACAATTATTCCACCAATTGCTGGCGGCAGATTTACGAGTGAAGTCTGCGCTGTCGACGGTGGCAGCGGACTGAGCTATGAGATTCCGCTGTCGGTCGCGGCATCGTAGAGACGTTGCATGCAACGCCTCTGCAGAACGTTTATTGATGATCGCGCGGAATCGTTTCCTGCCACGTCTTCGACTTCATCATCTGACCGTCCTTCAATAGTTCACGGGTATATTTGTAATAAAAATTCTTCTGATCCGTCGTTACCAGAAGATGCCCGCGCCAAATCAGGGTGCGTCCCTTCAGAGTGAAGATGCTCTCGGCTTCGCCGCGAACCGAGCAAGTCTCGGGATGCGCGTCGTCCACGTCGTAAGTCAGGTTCTCGAAGTCATCCTGTTTTCCCCATGGATATTCGTATCCATCCTTGCCTTTCCAGTGCACGGTCGTTTTCTGCCTGGCTTCGTCCCGATCCACGGTCCAGTCGCCTGGCCAGGGGAAGCCTTCGCTCTTGATGTCGGTACGCTCCTCGGAAGGCTCGGGCGGCGAGAATGCCGGCGGAATCGCGCCATGCACCGGCACCACAGGCAGCATCAGCCTGGAACCGTCACTGCCGCCCAGTTCCAGTGATGTAGTCATGGAATATGGCGTTGGCAACATCATCGGCCAGAGAGCGTTCGAAATCGCCACGCGGATACGATGTCCCTTGGGAAAAACCCACGAGGTCAAATGCATCTGAATATCTAGCGGGTAAACTTTACCCGGTTCCAGATCGCGGGGTTCACTCATCGAATCGCGTTGCGCGCCGTTCAGTCCCGCGCCCGTGATCTGCGTGACCGTACCGTCGGGCGCGACGTCCGAAAGGCGTGCAAACCAATCGGCCAGCGGGGCGCTAGTAGAAGCCTGCAAGAGAGCGTGCGGCCGCCCCAGGATTGCGACCTCATCCTGCAACGGAGCGGAATCGTATACCAGGCTGAACGCGTCCACCGGCCGGGGATCACTCAGCAGTTCTCCCCACCAGAAGCCAGCTTCCACGCCGACGGAGGGAATGTATTTCAGCTGATGCCGTTCTGGCGGCGCCGCCGCAGATTCCGCGAGCGAGTGATTCGCCTGCATAAATAATGTCGCGACCTTCGCATCCGGTGGCGGCCACGCATCCTCTCGCCGCCACTCGCCGGGGACGCTCAGCAAGTTCGGATCCGGCGGATGCCAGTGCTGCATATAGATCACAAGCCTGGGGTCGTGTTCCACGCCGGTGTCGCGGCCTTTGAGCCAATGATCGAACCAGCGTACGGCTTGGTCGCGCCACTCCACTTGCGGCCCGAAGTCCGGCTCATTCGGGAAAGAGTGATTCCATGGGCCGACGATCGCCTTGATCGGAGCTTTGGACTTCATGAGCATGTCGGGAACGTTGTCGCGATAACCGTCCTGGAGGCCGCCAATCAGGAAACTGGGAATCGTGATCTCGCTCAACGGACGCACGCGGTCTCGCCAGAATGGGCCATCGTGCTGATGTTTGAGATAAAGTAACGACCACGGCGGCGAGTCAAAGCGCGGCCCAAGAGTTTTCTCGTCGAGCGAGTAATCGGGCGCACCCACCCAACCTTCGGCCATGTCCATGTTCAATTCAAATTCGTCGATGTGCGCGATGCCATCCACATAGTGAACATCGTCGTGAAATAACTCGGCCGTGGCGTGGATCGCAATAATCGCCTTCAACGCAGGTGGATGCCGCATCGCTATCTGCAGCGCATTGAATCCGCCCCAGGAAATGCCGAACATGCCCACGCTTCCATTCGACCAATTCTGGTGCGCCAGCCAATCGATGATCTGCTCCCCGTCGATCTGCTCCTGCTCCGAATATTCGCGCTCGGGCGGCACTCCTTCACTCGCGCCAAAGCCACGAATATCCACGCGAACGCTGACGTATCCTCGCCGCGCAAAATAAGCATGCTTGGGATAGTCACCCGCCGCTGTCCCGTCATCTTTGCGATACGGCAGATATTCGAGCAGAGCAGGGAACTTCTCCGCCGGCTTCGCGCCGTCGGGCACGTAGAGAGTCGCGGCCAGGCGGACGCCATCTTTCATCGGAATCCAGGTCTGCACCATGCGCACGCTGTAAGTCGGCGGCGTCGGCGGTTCACTGGCGGAAACTTCACACGTAGGAACACATAGGAGAAAAACGCAAAGAGGTCTGACGTTAAGCACGAGCCGGCGAATCCAGACGACGATTATTCTTGCCAAAGAGGTCTCCAGAAAAGTGTGGGTGATGACTGACGGCGAATCTCTACTGCGGTTCTTGCTCGCGGCGCAGAGCGCGCAGATCGATCCCCAACTGTTCCGCTTTCTTATACAGGTGGCTGCGTTCCAGGCCAAGCGATTTCGCTGCATCGCTGACGTTATGCTGGCTGCGCTTCAACTCCGCCAGAATCACTTCACGCTCAAACGATTGCACACGACTGGACAGCGCGCCGGACGAAGCCACGACGCCGGGCGGCACGACGCCTGTCGCCTTGGGCAGAGCCAGTTGCACGGTCGCCAGGTCCACCTCGCCGTCGGTCGCTAACAACATTAGCCGCTCCACCATATTCCGTAGCTCGCGCACGTTGCCCGGCCAGGAATACGCCTGCAGCGCCTGCATAGCCTCGGGAACGAATGGAATAGGCCTCCACCCGTTTTGTGCGCACACTTGCTCCGCAAAATGTGCGACCAGTGCCGGAATGTCGTCTCGCCTGTCACGCAGTGGCGGCAGAAACAATGGAAAAACATAAATTCGGTGAAACAAATCCTGGCGGAATTTCTCTTCGCGGACTCTAGCTTCCAGGTCGCGATGGGTCGCAACTAAAACTCGAACATCCACGGCCACCGGCTTGTCGCCGCCGATGCGTTCCACTTCTCCTTCTTCCAGCACGCGCAGAAGCTTGGCCTGCATGTGCAGAGGCATGTCGCCGATTTCATCCAGAAAAATCGTGCCGCGATCAGCCTGCTCAAATTTGCCGATGTGTCGTCCCGCGGAGCCTGTGAACGAACCTTTTTCGTGCCCAAACAGTTCCGACTCAATCAGTTCGGATGGCACCGCCGCGCAGTTCAGGGCAACAAATGGGCCGCCTGCGCGAGCACTCCTTTCGTGAACGGTGCGCGCCACTAATTCTTTCCCAGTTCCCGTCTCGCCCAGGATGCACACTCGGGTTTCGCTCGCCGCCACGCGCTCCAGTTTCGCCATCATCTGCCGCATGGCTTCACCCTTCCAAACGATTTCGTGTTTCCCCAGCCTCTGCCGCAGTTGCCGATTTTCGTTCTCTAGTCGCTGCAGTTTCAACGCATTCTCTACCGTCAGCAACAGCTTGTCGCTGGAGACGGGCTTTTCCAGAAAATCGAGCGCCCCCAGCCGTGTAGCCCGCACCGCCATCTCGATGTGCGCTTGCCCAGACATCATCACGACCGGAGTGGTCACGCCTTGTGCTTTCAATTCTTCGAGAAGAGCGAGGCCATCTTTTCCCGGCATTACGACGTCGGAAAAAATCAGATCGAAATGCTGGGTCTTTGCCAACTCCAGCGCCTTGGCGGGGTTGTCACAAACGGTTGCCTCGTGTCCGGCTAGACGGAAGGCACGCGACAACGATGCCAACGTATTGGCCTCGTCGTCCACAATCAGCAAATGTGCTTTTGTAGCCAACCGTTCTCCTCTTAAACGCGTGCGCCGGAATTTCGGTTCACTGGCCAACCTCGCCGGCTTGGCTGTTTGACGGAAGGCCTTTTGGGCCAGTTCCATTCTGCGGCAACTCAATCAAGAAAGTTGCGCCATTTCCAGGCTGACTCTGCACACTGATTCTGCCGCCGTGGTCGCTCACCACCGATTGCACGATGGCCAGGCCCAGCCCGCTCCCGTGGCGCTTGCTGGTGTAATACGGAGTAAAAATCCGTTCGCACTCCTCCGGTGTCAATCCAGACCCTGTGTCCGAAACCTCGATAATAGTCTTCGCGCCATCGGCGCGCGTGCGCAGCGTCATAGCGCCGCCCTGAGGCATAGCGTCTATGGCATTCAGCACAAGATTTGAAACTGCGCGATGCAACAGTTCTGCGTCCGCTGCAATCGGCGTTAGTCTCTCATCCAACTCCAATCTGCAGGTGATCGGTTCGCGTCCGGGCGCCTGCAACTGGGCCTGAAAAAGCTGCGCCACGGCGCGTACTACTTCGTTCACCTGCACCGGTTGCAGTTCCGGGTGCGGCATTTTGGAAAACTCGCTGAAGCGCCCCACGATGCCTTTCAGATTCGACAATTCGCTCAGTAGAGTCTTCGCACTTTCCCGGAAGACTTCATCGAATTGTTCCGGGCTCTGCGCGCGCGCGCGCACCAGATTCTCTACGGTGAGTTGCAGAGGGAACAGCGGATTCTTCAATTCATGTGCCAGCCGGCGGGCCAGTTCGCGCCAGGCCGCGACCCGCTCTGCTTGCACGAGGCGTTCTTTCTGCGTCAGCAGTTCCGCAGTCATGCGATTGAAAGACGTGGCGAGTTCAGCCATCTCATCGTTGCCGGAAACCTTAACCTTCGTGTTCCAATTTCCTGCGGCAACTTCGCGTGCCGCCCGCGCCAGTTCCACCACCGGGCGCGTCGCTCGCGCTGCAGCCCAACTGCTCAGGAGGATTGCCAACACGATCCCCCCGCTTCCCACAAGGAATGCGGATGAACGAATGTGGCGCTTCAGTTCGACATACGAGCGCAACGAATTCCCGACTAAGAGAATCCCCAGCAGAGGCCGGTCTTTGCCGGCACCGCGCAGGGGGATGGCGTGGAACACCTCATCGTCGGCCTGGTCTGCCGACCAGTGCACCACCGAGGTCATCTCCTGGTTAGACTGTCGCACCGCCTCGATGAGTGGAGCAAGTTTGCCGGCAGGCCGCGCCACGCCTGTTGCCGCGTTATTACCGGGATCGATCAGTAACTCCGGGACAAAATGCTCGCCCCGATTCTGGTAGAGCAGCGTGCACATGTCCACTGATAGATTTAATGCGGCGAGAAAGTTTTTGTCGAGCCGCCGGCCTCCGATCACATACACCGGACGCTCTCCTACCCGGGACGTGCGCACGGCAAAAAGCCCCAGCGCGGTCGAGTCTTGAAGTTCCTCCTGCTTCAGAAATGCCGGTTGCTCCGCTGATCCCGCAAGATTCTCAAATGCGTTGTCGGGATAACCAAACTTCGCCGGCCACTGCGCGGAAGAAATAATGATGCCGCGATTATCCACGAGCTCCAGAAAATCGAGCTGGTAATTCTCTGCCATCACTTTGGCCAGCTCAAAGTATCCTCCGGTATCAGCCGAGCCCTGATTCAACACCAGCGCCAGCCGTGTGACGGGCTCAGCCATAGCAACAGCCTCCACGCGTCGAGCTGCCTCTTCGCCCTGCCGCTCGAACTCGCGCTGAAACTGTGTGACCAGCGCCGTTGTCCGCACATTTTCCGTCTGCTCAAACGCCCGCCGAGTCAATGCCGACACAAGAAGAGCCACCGAGGCCACTACCAGGAAAACCGTGAGAGCAAACACGGCCAGCAATTTGCGGCGAAAAATCATTGCATTCCGTTCCCGGGCCCGAGCCAGACGTCAGCCAAGTCCCAACTTCCGTCCGCTCCCGGGTTCCAGTCACGAAGGGCAGCACTCGCCGCATACACCGCGGGCAAGTGAAACAAGGGAATCAGCCGCTGCGTCGCCAGCATGGTTTGTTCCGCGGCGTAAAGTTCCTCCACGGGTCCTCCGTCCGATGCCGGTCGGGCCAGCCCAGCGGCAGCAGCAACTTCGCTCAAAGCAATCCACGGGTCGCTTACTATCAACGGAATCCTCGCTACTCGCAAATCAGCAGTCGCCGCAGTTGTCGGTTGCAACGTCAGTCCCGCGTCCCTCGCGTTCAGCGCGATGCGTTCTGCCAGAAGATGCGAGATCGGATCCCCGGAATCGTATCCTATCGTCCACACTGGAGTAACTTTCACTTCCTCGCGTTCGTGACGAGCCCGCACCAAATCTGCGTCGGCCGGAAATACAAACCCATACCCCGTCATCCAGTCCGGCAGTATGCTGGCTGCGGGCTGTCCCGCGCCTTGCAGCAACACCGACCGGATCGATCCGCGATCTACGCTTAGTGCCAGCGCGTCACGCAGCGACTTCTCGGCGGCGGTTTGCGCATCACGAGCAAATAAAAGCGCAATCAGTTCCACGGGCTCGGAAGTTGCAACTGAACGCCCCTCTATCGCCACCCGATGCGACTGCTCCGCGGGTACTTCTACCAAATCCGTTCTGCCCAGTTCCAGCGCTATTAATTGATCGTGAAAGCTTCTGCCCAACTCAATCTCGATCGCGTCCAGATACGGACGACCTTTCCAATAATCTTCTTCCGCAGCCAAAACCAACTTCTTCCCCGGCTGCCATTCGCTGATGTGAAACGGTCCGGTGCCCAGCAGGTTGGCTTCCGGCTCTCGTTTGACAATCGCATTGCGCGGCAACGCCAGTTCTGCCGGCAATTCAGGATCAGCTGGTTCCAGTTCGATGACCACTGACCCAGCCTCGGAAATCACCTTCCAATTTGGGTTGGCGACGCGCAGCGAAGCTGCCACAAGCTCCGCGGTGAGCGCTGTCCCGTCATGAAACTTTATCTTCCGTCGCAGCTGGAATTGCCAGCGTTGACTTCCTGGCGCCTGCCCCGAAGATCCCTGCCACGATACTGCCAATCCGGGATGTAATCGTCCACCCGCATCCGCCGTGACCAGTGTTTCAAAAATCAGAAGTGTCAGATTGCGCCGGGCGAACGAATCCGCCTGCGTCCTATCGGCCGGATCGAGCGAGGCGGGCGCAGCGTGCATGGCGACCCGCAGCGTGCCTCCGTATTGCGGACGCGTCTCCGCGCCAGCCGCAGTTCCGGCCACCGCTCCCGCAACCAAGCTACTGATTACAAGCCACCGCCACGCGAAACGCTTCATAACTTCCTGTCTCATGGTTCTTGACTACCACAATCGCCGTGTCGCCCTTAGCTTCTGTCCACAAGGCCGTGATTGTTGCCCCAAAGTCCACCGCTGTGCTCACCGGCACGGCGTCGCGATCGGGAAACTCGTACGCCCGGATCGAGCCGCTGCCCGACGTTCCAGAACTGGTCGCGAGTACCTGCCAACCCGCGCCGCAAGCCGTTCTCAGGCTGACCACATCGCTCCCCCAGTTGAGCCTCGCCGGCTGGTCACTCACGCCATCGACCATATGGATCTGTCCGTCCACCGCCGCAAAAAGCCAAAGCACATATTTCCCACGCGGCAAAAAAGCAGCTGAGTAAAACTTAGGGACAGTTGCAAACTTGCCCACACCGGGCGCCAGCGCACCGGTAAAGAAATTCCGCGTGGATGCAAAAAAACCTCCTACCTGCGGAATTGCTGGCAGATTGCTTGTCACAACGCTGGGAAAATTGGCCGACACTCCACCTCCCGCCGATCCGGCAACCAGCGGCCACGGGTCGTCACTTTCCTGACAGTTCAGCGCCAGCGGCATTCCAACCGTGCTGCGGCAAATCACTCCGGGCAAGTAAGCATCCAGCAGGTGGTCCTTGCCCGGAATCAATCGTCCGCGCAAATCTCTCGGCCACGGACGTGCATGTGCCAATGCGAGCGCTTGCTCCCGTTGCCACTTTCCTCCCTGCAACCGGTAAAGCGAAACGTCCTCGGGGCCAAGCACCGCGATATGCGTGGGTGTTGCGTTGTCCTCAAGAACCAGCACATCGAGAATCCGTCCCTCCTGCGCCCAAACAGGAATCTTGCGGATACTCAGCGGCACGGAGTCATGTGCGGAAACCACACCGTCGATGCGTGGTGAAGAAACCACTTCGATCAAAACCTTGCTGTCTCCTTGTCGAATCTCAGCCACCCAAACATACGCATTCGGATTTTGAGAAAGTGAAATCGCTACCGTCGCGGCAGCCTGTTCCGGCTTCACGAAACGCAGGCCCAGCCTCTCCAGAGCCGCATGCAGCCCATCGCTCACAATTTCGCTTTCCCGCTTGCTCAGCGAAGACCGGTTTTCCACGGTCAATGCAACGGCGCCGGGTCCTGTAGCCGCAACGATCTTCCGAGCCAGTTGTTGCTCGGGCACACTCCAGTCCGCCGCGAGAGTGCGGATGACAAAGCAGGGAATCAGAGGCAAAAAGCACAGAGTAACGCGGAGGCGAAATGCAAGGCGTGAGGCACGCTTCACCGTGTTCGGGATGACCTTTGGGATAACCGAATTATAAACCGCAGTTCGCATTCGTCACTCCCGGCCTCTGTACTACTTTGGACACCGTGATCGGCCTGATGATCAGGATGCGGGGCCCCGCCCGCGTTTCTTCAAGAAGCGAAACAAACGCCGAGTGAGACGCCGCACCCTTGCTTGCAACCTCATCGCGGTTGCGGTTCGCTCTGCTCCGCCTGACTCGCCTGGTTCGCCGCGCTCATGCTGTGCAGCACGTCATTGGCGAAGAAGAACTTGCCGTCAGCCGGCACCATCATGATCTGCAGTTTGTCGGAGAGCCGCTCGGCCACGATCTTATTAATCAGCAGCGGATTCTGTTTCAAAATCGCGCCTTCACTCTGCATTCGCTCCGCATCGGCCGCGGCAGTTACCCGGATGCGGCCAGCCTCCGCTTCGGCCAGCAACGTCCGCCGCTCACTCTCTGCTTTACTGTCGATTACCTTGGCCTGCGCAGCCGCCTCGGCGTTCTGGATGGTCGCTTCCTTCCGCGCTTCGGCCTCCAGCTTGCTCTGTTGGATCTGTTTTTCTTTCAGCGGCAAAGTGTACTGCATCGCGTCGGATTCGCCCTTCGCCTGCAAAACGTGCACCTGCGCTTCGCCCTCGGCTTGCTTGATCTGCTGCACCTTCGTCGCCTCGGCCTCAAGCTCCGCTATGCGCACTTGTTTCTGCTTCAGCTCGGTTTCCACGCCCATGCGATCGTTTTCCTGTTCCTTGAGCAACAACGTCTCCAGCCCCTGGGCGTATTCCGGAGGCAACTGGATATCGCGCAGCATCACTTCCTTCACCACAATCCCATCGGCCGCCAGCTTCTGCGTGATCAGCCCCGCCGCTCGCTGTCGCACCTCTTCACGCTTCGCGGAAAACACGTCCCTTACGGTGTAGTTCGGAACAAGTTCCCGCCACACGCTGGCCACCGTCGGCGGAACAATCTCTTTCTCCACCGGTCGCGGCAGACTGCCTTGGATGTAATCCAGCCGTTTCGGATCGAGCCGGTAGCGCACCGTTATGGCCAACCCCAGCGTCAGGCCTTCTTTGGCTTGCACGTCGAGCAACTGACCCTTCGTCGTAACGTTGGCAGCCGCCGCTTTTCCATCCTCGCCTGTCCCGGTCGTGAAAATCTGGTCCCGGGTATCAAACAGCGCCACCTCTTCCACCAGCGGCATCACGAAATGCACTCCCGGATAAAGCGTTCCCGGCAGAGTGCCGCTGGTCTGGCTCACCCGCACTCCCGCCGTTCCGCTCGGTACCACTACGATGCTGCATGCCAGCAGCAACGGTCCCCATGCCAGCAGAGCCAGCGCCAGCGATGTTCGCCAGCGTAACTGTCGCAATGGCGGCAACGTCCCAGTCGGCGCGGCAGACAACGCGCGACGGTAGATGAGCTCGCGGTAAAGGTCATACGCCAGAATGCTCATGGCCACGAGAATCATCCCGAGGCCGCCGGTGATCAGCAAGTACTTCAACGCCAGCATTGTCGTTCTCCTTCGTGCGTGATCGTTTGTGATTCAGCGCTTCTGCCCTGGTTTCCCCTGAGCCGTCTGCCGGGCAAAGAACAGCCGGAACAGCTGTCCAAAGATCAGCTCTTCCGCCAACAACGCAACGGCTATTGAAAAGATCAGGCCCGCCACCACCGCCATGAATGTGATTGCCATCTGCATAACGCCTCCTTATAAATTTGCCGAACTGAAGTCCGATCTAGAAAATGGAAACTGTCCTCACTCCCGCAGGCTCAACCGTAACCTCTGCCACGGCCTCCGACTCCCGATCCACTTCTCCACCGAAAATCGCCGCGATCTGCTCATCCCGTTCGCCGCGAATCTCCACCACATCGCCGACGCGCAACATCCCAAACAGTTCCTCCATATCGCGATTGCGCAGGCGGATACACCCGTGCGACGCCGCGCTCCCGATCGAGTTCGGCGCATTCGTCCCATGAATCCCATAGCCCTTCTGGCTAAGCCCAACCCAGCGCGTGCCAACCGGATTCCCCTTACCCGCAGGGATCACAACGCCTTCGTGGTAGTAAGTAGGATTGGAAACGCGGTTCACGATCGTGAAATCGCCCGTAGGACTTGGGCTCTCGTCAGCCCCCACCGAAATCGCAAAGCCCGCGACCACGACTCCGTTCACCAGCACCGCCAGCTTGCGATCCGGAATGCTGACCAGCACTGTCCAGGGTGCTCGCGCCCCATCCTTGGACTTCGCGGTCTGCGCGATCAGGGGATTCACCAGAACCAGAATGATTGCTGCCAGAAACCATCCGCTTGCGCGTTTCATGTCCGCCCTTCTCCTCCGTCACTACGTTCCGGAGTTGTAGCTGGCAGGACGCTTGCCGAACGCTATCTGATTGACAATGAATGGTTTATGGTTCTAGCGCAGGCGGGTTTCAGTGTCTGAGCGAAGACGATGTGTCTCCTCTGACACGCAGAACGATCCGGGGCGCCATTACGAGATGTGACGTGGAGGCGAAGAGACCGAGCAGAATCCGGGTCACCTACATCGTCCACCGATTTGGCATGCAGCCCCGGGGCGTCCACGCCGAAAGCTGGGATTGCGATTCTCACGAGGCCTGTTCCTAATTTATGCCGCGGTCGGCAGTCTGAGGTCCGACGCTCGAGGCCCGAAGGCCGCCGTTTGACTTCCCACTCCCGCTCTAGCTATCGTGACCTCGATATGAACGTCGTCAAAGCCACGCGTCAGTTTGAAGATTGGCTCGGCCACCACACCGACATCGTCAAGCCCGACCTTCGCCTCAAACACGAGAACATGAAAGCCGCGGTATTTCCGTTCCTGCGTGCAACGTATTACCGCTGGGCGCAGGTGTGGCCCAAGGTTTGTCCGGAGCTGGCCAAAGCTCCGCGTGTGCTGGCGGTCGGCGACTTGCATGTCGAAAACTTCGGCACATGGCGCGACATTGAAGGCCGCCTGATCTGGGGCGTCAACGATTTCGATGAAGCTCACCCCATGTCCTACGCCAACGACTTGGTTCGCCTGGCCGTGAGCGCGCACCTGGCGTCGTCCGCGGGACACTTGCCCATCAAAGAAAAAGATATTTGTGATTCCATTCTCGAAGGCTACCGCGAGGGCATGCGAGAAAAAGGACGAGCTTTCGTTCTCGGTGAAAACAATAAGTGGTTACGCCAGATTGCCGAAAACGAACTGCGCGACCCGGTCCGCTTCTGGGCGAAAATGGATGGCTTGCCGACATGGAAGGGCGAAGTTCCGGTCAGCGCCCTCGAAGCCATCGAGCACCTCCTGCCTGCCCGCGACATTTCCTTCCGCATTGCGCACCGCGTCGCTGGACTCGGCAGCCTCGGTCACCAGCGCTTCGTCGCCATCGCCGAGTGGCACGGCGGCCGCATCGCCCGCGAAGCCAAAGCTCTCGTTTCCTCCGCCTGCTACTGGGCGAGCGATCACGCCGGACCTACGGAAATTCTCTACCAGGCGATCATCACTCATGCCGTGCGTTGTCCCGACCCCTTTGTGCAGTTGCGCGGC
Organism: uncultured Acidobacteriaceae bacterium; assembly: GCA_963846245.1. Classification (GTDB taxonomy): domain Bacteria; phylum Acidobacteriota; class Terriglobia; order Terriglobales; family Acidobacteriaceae; genus Sulfotelmatobacter. Next base: position 27,821 of record CAWJVI010000006.1, read on the forward strand.
CGCTGGATCGTTCGCCGCCTCGGCCCTCATTGTTCCCGCATCGAAATCGTTACGATGGGTGAGGCTACGCCAGTGCTTCGTCTTCTCCACGCCATGGGATGGGAAACTGCCAACATCCATCTCGGCAGTCCGGCCCGCAAAGTGATTCTCAGCAATTTGAGTCGGCAGAAAGCGAAGTGGCTGAACGTGGCGACCTCTGACATGCTCAAGGCCGTCCGCAGCGACTGGGAGACGTGGAACAAGGACGGTTACGTCTAAGCACTGCGATTTGCCGATGTTGGAATCGGGCTAAGCCTCTGAGGGATTTTCCTCCCAGCATTCACTCCCGATCGTCATAAGACCAGATCAGTGCAACATCATTCCTGTCGCCGCGACCACCATCCCCATCACGCCCATTACCATGCCCAGAAACCAGAACAGACGCTTCCCTGAGAGCAGCGTGATCGATGTAATCACCAGCGCGATCTCCAAAAAGACTTCGGCCAGATCGAAACGGCCGGCGCGCTTCGTCTCCCTGGTCACCTCGTTCTCCATTTCGGTGGCCTTCTCTTCGATTTCCTTTTGATCGTTCTTGTAGCGCTCCGCTTCTGAGGAGTATTTCTCGCGCAGCTTGGCGATGGCCGCCGCATCAGTCGTAGCCATCACCGAAGCCAAATCCGCGAACTCTTCATCCCCATGCCGGCGAATGCTTTTTGCCTGGTAAAAAGCCCACTGATCCGAAGCCTTGGCCTGCGTCAGCACTTCCTCAGTGTGGGAGCGATGCCCCAGCAGCGAAGCCACCGCTACTGCCACTGCCAGCACCGCCATCGTGAGCGATACTGGAGCCATCCCTGCATGCTTCCCATGTTCAGCATGTTCCTGCAGTTCGCTAAGTTCGTCGGCACTCATCGGTTCCTCCTGGCCGCGCCCGCAAGAAATCGGACTCCAAGACGCGGATGTGTAAGCTTTTGATTCAAGATCCTTGATGTTACGAATTCAGCATTCCACAGACAAGCACCACGGTTGGTTCGCCACCGAAGCCCAGGGCCGAAGCCTGAAAGCCGAAGCCCGAAGCCCGTTTTTATTCCCCCATCACCTTCACGATCACGCGCTTGTCCCGCTGGCCATCAAACTCCGCATAGAAAATCCGCTGCCACGTCCCCAGGTCGAGTTTGCCGGCCGTGATCGGCACGATTGCCTCATGATGAATCAGCAGCGCCTTCAGATGCGAATCCCCATTGTCCTCGCCCGTTTCATGGTGTTTGTAGTCTTTGCGAAACGGCGCCAGGCGCTCCAGCCACTGGTCAATATCCTCGATCAATCCGCTCTCGTTATCGTTGACGTAAATTCCGGCTGTGATGTGCATGGCCGACACCAGCACCATGCCCTCCCGGACTCCGCTCTTGCGAACAATCTCTTCCACCTGCGGCGTGAGATGCACATACGCGCGATGCGTCTTGGTGTGAAACTTCAGGTATTCGGTGAGTACCTTCATTGCGCCCTCCTCAGAGTTTGGCCTCTCAACTGAAAGATGCTCGGCTGCCCTCGGAAACCACTGACCATCAAACACGCTCGAGCCGAAACAGCAACTTGCGGCTACGGGCCTTCATCGCGGGCGTACCGTTCCTCGCAGCCTCGCGCAGAATCTCAATCACTTCAGGTTGAATATCCGGATCGACGTGCGCCAAGTCCGCCAGTCCCTGAAGAGCGAAAGTCTTAACAATGGAACTCCGGTCTTCCAGATAACTGTTCAGCGAAGATATCGCAACCCGTCGCTCTTTAGCAGTCAGGATAAGGCGCGGAATTATGACTGCCAGATGCCAGCGCAACTCCTGTTGCTGGGTCTCAGTCATCAGTCCTAACAGTTCCTTCTTGTATGGATGAAGGAGTTCACGATAGTTGCGCGTAATCTTCTCGGTGGCATCAGCAGCCCTCATCCGAACAAGCGGATCCGCACACCACAAGGCCGCCAGCAAGTCAGGAAAAAGTGTGGGATTGCTCGACACGATTGCGGCCACGTGATCCGAGCGGCCGATCGATCGCCGGTCGCCACCCTCCAAGAGAGTAAGGATATTTTTTCGCCGCATGGAATGAGTGGCTGGTGCGCGCTACCGCATGGTCTCTTCGATTTCCGAAATCCAGCCGGGACGCTTCAGCACTTCGCGCGGCTTGGGGCCGTCTGCAGCGCCGACAATGCCGTCTTGCTCCATGAGATCGATCAGATGCGCGGCGCGTCCGTAGCCGATGCGCAGCCGGCGCTGCAGCAGGGAAGTGGAGGCTTTGCCAAACTCCACGACCAGTCGCACCGCATCTTGATAAAGAGGATCATCCTCCGGTTCGCCGTCCGCGCCAGGTTCTCCGCCAGCCGCGGCCGTCACTGCGTCCCGCTCTTCCTTCGGCACTTCCAGGAACTGCTGCTGATATTCCGCCGTGCCCTGCGCCTTCCAGAATTCCACCACAGCGGCGATTTCCTTTTCAGTGACGAACGGCGCATGCAGGCGATGCACGCGCGCCGAACCGGACGGCAGATACAGCATGTCGCCCTTGCCCAGCAGCGCCTCCGCGCCGTTGGCATCGAGAATGGTCCGCGAATCGACTTTGGTGGCCACTCGAAAAGACACGCGGGCAGGGAAGTTCGCTTTGATCAATCCGGTGATGACGTCCACCGAAGGCCGCTGCGTGGCCAGCACCAGGTGGATGCCCACCGCGCGCGCCATTTGCGCCAGCCGTGTGATCGATTCTTCCACGTTGCTGGAATCTAGCATCATCAAATCGGCCAACTCATCGATGATGATTACGATGTAAGGGATCGGCTTCTCGTCCGATTCTTCGTCGAACAAACTCGGAGTATCGCCGTGATCAAACAGCCGGTTGTACTGGTCGATGTTCCGCACACCGCGTGCGGCTAGCAGCTTCAGCCGCCGCTCCATCTCGCGCACCGCGTTGCGCAATGCGTTTGCTGCCAGCTTGGGCTCGGTAATAATCGGTGTATAAAGATGCGGTACGCCTTCGTAATTCCCCAGTTCTAGCCGCTTCGGGTCTACCAGAATCAGGCGCACTTGATCGGGCGTCGCCTTATACAGAATCGACATGATCATGGCGTTGATGGCCACGCTCTTACCTGCGCCCGTAGAACCGGCAATTAGCAAATGAGGCATGCCCGCCAGGTCGGCGGTGACGATGCGCCCGTTGATATCTTTGCCCATCGCAATCGTCATTTTTGACTTCGAGCCCATGAACTCCTGCGACTCGATGTTTTCCCGCAGCCAGATGATTTCGCGTTCGCGGTTGGGCACCTGAATGCCGACCGTGCTCTTGCCGGCCATGCGCTCGATCAGAATGCTCTCTGCCTTCAGCGCCAGGCACAGATCGTCGCAAAGATTGGTGATGCGGCTGTATTTGATGCCAGCTTCCGGTTTGAATTCAAATGTGGTCACGACCGGACCAGGATTGATCTGTGTGATCTGGCCGTGAATTTCAAACTCCGCGTACTTCTCCGTTAGCACCTGGGCGAGCAGCTTGAGTTCGTCCGCATCCACGGCCTGTTGTTCATCGGGACGCTGCAGCAAACTGCTCGACGGCAGTTTGTAGCCGCCCGCGATCCTCGGCATCGTAGTCTTGGCATGGTGGCCGCTGTCGGCTCGCTCGGTGACTTCAGGATCTGCCGCTTCACTCGCGGCGCCGTCAACCGAAGTCGCAGCGAAAGACTCCGCCAGAATTCCTCCGGTCATTGTTCCGGCCATCGTTGCGGCCGCCTTCGCAGGCTCGGCTGTGTCCCCGCGATCCTCGGCCATCATCCGCTCAATGCCGGTGCGGCGGCCTTCTGTGGGCACAGGAGCTTGCGCCGCTGCCGCAGGCCGCGATTGAATCAGTTGCGTCCTCACGATCGGCTTGGAAATTCGCCGCTTGTCCAGTTCCTTCTGCTGCTTCCGCTTGGCTCGTTCTTGCTGCCAATCCTGGTACCGGTTCCACAGAGCCGTGACGAAGGCGAACCGCGTGGGAGCCCACGTCCGCAGTGAAGAGAACGAAAACGCCGTCGAAAGATAAAGCGCAACCGCCAACAACGTCGCGCAGATAATGTATGCGCCGACCAGGTTGACGTAATGGATCATGAAATCGCCCAGCACACGGCCCATCAAGCCTTCTATAGGAATCACACCCAGCCAGCGCAGGTGCCCCGGCAGCAGCGCCAGAAATGCGGGAAGGAACATGAGCAGCCAGAGTCCGCCAAGGCTCTTGGCGATTGGAGACTGAATCGGCCGCGAGCGGAACCACTTCACGCCTAGCAGGGCAGGAAACACGGGCAGCAGAAATGCTCCAATGCCGAAGAACTGCAGCACCAAGTCGGAGATCGAGGCTCCGACCACGCCAATCCAGTTGCGGGCGGCGTGCGCGCCGGTGAGCACCGAGGCGCTGTTCAGCGAGGGATCAAGCGGAGAATAGGAAACCAGCGCAAGGAAGAGGAGGAGCGCGGAGACGCACATCAGGAAGCCGGTCAGCTCATTGAGCCGCCGGTTGCCAGTCGGGACAAAAATGCTAGCCAGAAACCCCATGTGGGCCGGATTCGCACACCAAAGCCACTTCTATCTTTGATGCACTTCCATCGGCCAGAGCCTTTCCATTATGCCAAGAACCGGGCTGTCGCACAATCGCGGAAATGGGTCGTAGTATCCAGTTGGCTTCCTGCTGGATTCCCGCGCCAGAAGCCGCATCTGGCGGGAAACGCTTTTCTCGGAATGCTCGGCCACCCATTTTGTTCACTAAATTGTCGACTCATTGCAGATGCAAGACGAATGCCAACGCAATTACCACCAGCCCGAGAAGGATGCGGTAGACAATAAAAATCCGCAGGCTGTTGGACTGAAGATAGCGAACCAGCCACGCAATCGCGCCATAGCCGACAATGGCAGAGATAAGAATGCCGACAAGGAACGGCGTGTGCATACCTGCAGGCAAGCCTTCTTTGCGGAGTTCATGGGCCTTAACCAACGCGGCGCCGGCGATAATCGGCGTGGAAAGCAGAAAGCTAAATCGCACGGCAGCTTCCCGCGTCATATTGCGGAACAGGCCGGCGGTAATGGTCGAACCGGATCGCGAGACTCCAGGAACGAGGGCTGCGGCCTGGGCAATGCCAACTATCAAAGCATCCGCCAAAGAAATGCGGGTCAGCGGTTTTTCCATGCTGCTGACCTTTTCTCCCAGCCACATAAAAAGTGCAACGATGATCAGCGCGGCGGCGATCAACACGATGTGCTCGCGGAAATAATCCTCGGCAGAATGCTCCAGCAACTTGCCCGCGATGGCTCCTGGGATTGTCGCTGCCGCCAGGAACCACAACAGCAATCGTTCGTCTTTCCGTTCTTCTGCGGTGAGGTTCACATCCGAGCCGCCAGCTTCGGAGAAGCGAACCACTTTCCCTCCCAGGGCGGCGCGCACAATCTGAAACCACGTCCGCCGGAAGTAGAAGAGTACGGAGAGCAAAGTTCCGAAGTGAAGAGCAACGTCGAAGGTGAGTTCGTGGGCGGGCGAAAGCTCATTCCAGCCCAGCAATCGCCGCACGATGATCAGATGTGCGGAACTGGAGACTGGAATGAACTCTGCGATGCCCTGCACGATGGCAAGAACAATAGCTTGATAGATTGGCAAATTTTAGTCCGCCGTATTTCCGTAGGTTGGTACGCCCTGTTGAATGTAGAAGATGAGGCGCTGCGCGCGCAATGCCCAATCGCTCGCCCCGTAGTCGTTCACAATCTTCTGCGCGAGCGCGAGCGCGCGGGCTCTGGATTCTTCTGATTTTTTCAGGTTGGGCTCTGTCTTATAAATCTCAATCAGCGCGGCACGCCGCGATGCCGCGTCATACAAGGCCTCAGGCGCGGACGGCGATTGGGAGTGCTCGCCGGCGTACTTCTCATACATCTCAGCTTCTTTGTCGGGGCACTTGGACGCGCCTTCCCAGTCTCCGCACAATTTGTTTTCGAGCAAGTGAAATGCCGCCAGGTCGGCCCACTTTGTCCCGGGAAATTTCTTGATGACCAGCTTCATCCATTGCTCGTCGATCTGCGCACGCATGTAGGCTTCCCGCTGGCGCGCGGACGGACGCGTCATCACATCGGCGCGTTCAATCTGCCAGCGAATGTCGGCGGAGCGATACAGTCCCTCGGCCGCCAGCGGAGAATTCGGGAACAAGTCATAGATGCGATAGTAGAGACGCATGGCGTCCTGCGCGGCATTGCGGCGTCCCAGGCGGCGGCTGGCCTGATCTTCGGAGTCGGCGGCCTCGCCGAAAATAATCTTGTCGCCGTTGGGGTTCGACATTTCGACCAGAGCTCTGCTCGGCACCCAACCGGTAATAATCTTGCCCTCGGCTTCTTCTTCAGTATCGGCATCCTTCTTCGGCTCGACGAGAATTGCTTCTACGTGCGTCCAGTCGCGGCTGCTGTCGAGGATCACCAACTCGTGCCCGCGCTCAGCTTGACCGAGTTTGGCCGCGTCGTTGGCGGGTGCGACGCGAATGGATTCGTCATGCACCAGCGTGCCGCGGGGGTTGCCAGCGAAAGCTGTGTTGGGGAAGCAGAGTGCACTCACAACAAGGAAAGTCGCGGCGAGAAGGATAAATCGCAGTCTCATACCTAGATTATTGGCCCTATGAACTTAGGTTACAACATCTCACGCCGCCCAGCCCCGGAGCGTTGTGCGTTCAGCGATGTACGAGAAATCCGTCACTGGCGAATCTCTTCCAGCATGCTCGGCTCAATGTTGCCGCCCGAGATGACTGCCACGTTCATCTTTGTCTGCGGCAACTCAGCGTGGTGGAAGAGGAATCCGGCGACGGCCACCGCACCGCTGGGCTCAGCGATAGTTTGGGGATTCGCGGAGAGCAGTCTCATGGCCTGGCGAATCTCGCCTTCGGTCACGGTGATGATGTCGTCGACGAAGCGCTGGATGTGCTCGAAGTTGATCGAGCCCACACTCTGGGTGCGCAATCCGTCGGCGAGGGTGCGGGAAACCTGCTCGGCGGGGAGCTGAACGATTTTTCCTGCACGCAAGCTGGCTTGAGCATCGGCAGCCAGTGCGGGTTCGACGCCGATGACTTTTACAGCAGGCTTGCTCAGCTTGACGGCTGCGGCCACGCCGCTGATCATGCCTCCGCCACCGACCGGGACCAGAACGGTTTCCACTTCGGCCAGATCTTCGAGAATCTCGAGTCCCATCGTCCCCTGGCCTGCGATGATGTGCGTGTCGTTGTAGGGCGGCACGATAACGTACCCGTGCGCGGCGGCCAGTTCCTCGGCCTTGGTTTTGCGCTCATCGCTGCCCGGGCCTACTAATACGATCTCCGCACCCAGGGACGCCGTTGCCAGGCGCTTGATGGCGGGAGCATTGTTAGGCATGACGATGACGGCCTTCACGCCCAGTTCGCGCGCCGCGTAAGCCACGCCTTGTGCATGATTGCCGCTGGAGTAGGAGATGACGCCACGCTTGCGGTCGGGCTCGGACAGAGAAGCGATTTTGTTGTAAGCCCCGCGAAGCTTGAAGGCGCCGATGGGCTGCTGATTTTCCGGCTTGAGGAAGAGGCGGCGCGGGTCTGACTCGGTCAGCTTGAATTCGATCAGGGGCGTGTGGACCGTGATGCCTTTGAGGCGGGCTTGCGCGGCGCGGATGTCGGTCAGGGTAATCATGAAGTCTTGAACGGGATCGTGCCCAGTTGGTTTGTCCAGTCCTCGGCCTGAGAAGCCGACCACACCAGCAATAGCTCGTCGATCGCAGTAAGCAAATCGGTCTTTTGGGACACGATGAGAAGGCCGGGGCTGACGTTGGAACTCACAAATTTTGCGAACGCTTGTGGCATAGTGCGGCGATCGTGGGAGACCAAGATGCGACCCTCGCGTGCCGCCAGGCTTAGAACATCTAAGTCAGAGAGAAAACGGAGGCCAGCCGCGGTTGCAGTCTGAAAATCAACTTCGGGCTCGCGGCGCAGAACTCCTGTGACTATGTCTTCATTGAGGTCGGCGTCTGCCTGGAAACGTACCTTCACGGGTTTAGGATCTGGCTGACTTTTTCGATCTTCTTGGATTCTTCGATCTTGCGGTACAGGCCAGGACTTGCCTGTCGCGCCTGCGCACGTAAGGCATCAAATTCCCGGTCATGTTGTAGCAGACAGGAGTCCACATCCGCCTGGTGGCCGAGATAGTAGGTTATCGCCCCGTAGACTTCTTCCAGTTTTAGGATAGGGAAGGATTGCGCAATGCTTTCGGGGGACGCACCTCGGAGAAAGGCGTACACGATGGAGTCTAGGGAAACCCGCGTGCCGGTGATCCAGTACCCGCCGTCGTGCTGCTCCACGTACTCCCTTGTCATAGGAACCAGTTGGCCTGCGGTTAGCAAAAACCGCCGGCAAGCAAATACTAACACTCGGTGGCTCGCCGTTAAATCTTCAATAGAACGAGCACGGGACGGCGTAGCGTCGGCTCGAAAATGCCGAGCATTTGCCTCTTTAACGAGGTTCGCGTAAGCAACTAGTGCGCAGAATCACTTTTCAGTTTGCGCGGGTTCGCGGCCCTCGACCACATAGCCTGCGGGAACGTGGAACAACGACGGGTCGGGCTCGGAGCGGGAGAGATCCACCACATTAATAACCTGCGTACCTTCCCTCGGGTCTTGGCGCGTGACCGACAAATTTACTTGCAGGTCGGGGGAGTACCAGAACTCACGCGTGGTAACCAGCGCCTGATTGTTTCCCAGCACGCCGGGGTTAATGGAGATTGTCTCGCGCGTGCCGACTACGTTCAGGCCGTTGATCGAGTCTGATCCCAGACTCTCGCGGGTTAGGTAACGTTTCGCGCTGTCGAACGGGCCGACCGGCCTTAGGGTAAAAGAAGCAGGCGCGTAATAGCGGCCGACCGTGCAGCGATGCGACGAAACCACGCAGGTGGTTCGCGTGTGGGTGATGGGGTCGGAAAGGATGATCTCATTCAGCCTGGATCGCTCGCCACCATTGGCCGGAACGAAGCTACGGTGCTCGCGGTAGATGCGGCCCTGGCTGTCGCGGGCAAGGTTGGCGTCGAGATGGGTGGTTTGCACAGTCCCGTCTTCCAGGGTGCGCGTCCAGTCGATACTATCGCGGCCCGAAAACGGCTTTCCAGTCACTGGAAGTATCTCGATGCCCCCGACGTGGGTTCGCGTGCCGCCATCGGGTCCGCGTGATGGCCCTTCGGATTCTTGAGCTACGAGAGAGCAGGCGAACAGGAGGGATACGGCTAGCAAGGCGCAAAACTTCATAAGATCACCTCACTGAGTAACGCCTGGATTTTAGCATGTCGGTCAATCTCACGCGGCCGGGCTTCGCCCTGGCTGGACAGCCGAGGCGGTTGGCTCTACGCGTGCCGATTAGACTTCCAGAATCACGGGCATGATCAGCGGACGGCGCTGCGTTTGCCTGGAAATGTAGCGCTTCAGGTCGGTGCGGATTTTTTCTTTGATTACGCCGTAGTCGGCTTTTTCTTCTTGACTCGACTGGTCGAGAGTGTCCATCACTATTTGGCGAGCGCCTTCGAGTAGACCGTCTTCGCCGGGATTGAAGCCGCGGGTCACGATCTCGGGCGAAGTCTCGATCCGGCCGGTCAGTTTGTGGATGGCGATGATGGGCAGCACGATTCCATCTTCACTCAAGTGCCGGCGGTCTTTGATGATCAAGTCTTCGACCACATCGGTGCGGTTGCCGGAATCGATGCAGACGCGGCCGATGTTCACGCGCCCGGCCTTGCGCGCGCCGAGTTCGTCGAACTCAAGAACGTCGCCGCTTTCGATGAGCATAACCTTGCCGACGGAGCCGTGCATCGCCCCAGCCATTTCGGCATGCAGCTTCAGTTGCCGGTATTCGCCGTGGACGGGAATGAAGTAGCGCGGCTTGACCAGATTGATGATCAACTTCAACTCGTCCTGGCTGGCGTGTCCGCTAACGTGGACCGGCGGGTAAGTGCCGTCGTCATAAATAACATAGGCTTCGCGCCGGAAAAGGTGATCGATCATCCGGTAAATTGTTTTCTCGTTGCCGGGAATAATTCGCGAGGAAAGAACGACGGTATCGCCCTTTTCGATTTTCGCGTGCTTGTGATTGTCAACGGCAGCGCGCGAGAGCGCGGACATAGGCTCGCCCTGGGTGCCGCTGATGAGTACGCAGACTTTTTCCGGAGGGAAATTCTTCATCTCGCCTGGATTGATGACCAAGCCTTCGGGAACTTCGATGTAGCCGAGGTCCTCGGCAATCTCCGACGAGTTGTTCATGGAGCGGCCGATGAAGGCGATTTTGCGGCCGTGAGTGTGGGCCAGTTCAACGGCCAGCTTGATGCGATGAATGGAGGACGAGAAGCAGGAGATAAATAGACGCCGTTGTGTGTGGGCGAAAATCTCGTCAAACTTGCGCCGCACCGCCCGCTCGCTGGGAGTGTACCCTTTGCGCTCGACGTTGGTGGAATCCTGAAACAGGGCTAGCACGCCGTTCTTGCCGTATTCGGCGAACGAGTGCAGGTCAAAAAGTTTATTGTCGGTGGGCGTGGGGTCGACTTTGAAATCGCCAGTGTGGATGATGACGCCGAGCGGAGTCTGAATCGCCAGCGCGACGCAATCCACCAGGCTGTGCGTCACGTGAATGGGATGAACGGTGAACGCGCCCACTTTGAAACGCTCATTGGGACGCATCTCGCGCAGGTCGGCATCGTCGAGCAGGCCGTGTTCGTCGAGTTTGTCTTCGACGTAAGCCAGCGTGAACTCGGTTCCCCACACCGGCACCTTGAGCTCGGAAAGAAACCAAGGCAGCGCGCCGATGTGATCCTCGTGGCCGTGGGTGAGAACGATGCCCCGCACCTTCTGGCGGTTTTCGATGAGATAAGAAATGTCGGGAACAACGATATCGACGCCGAGCAGTTCAGCCTCGGGAAACATGAGCCCCGCATCGATGACGATGATATCGTCGCCCCAGCGAACGGCCATGCAGTTCATACCGAACTCGCCCAGTCCGCCGAGGGGAATGACTTGCAGTTTTCCAGTTGGCATTGAGAGTAAGTAATGATGCTAGCACAGGCGCGCAGAGTTCTGAGTCGCGAGTTCCGGGTTGTCCGGTTGCGAGACGAAAAACCCGCGGACCGGAATGGGACTTGGCACCCCTGTCCGGTGGCTATCAGAAACTACGATACGAAACGCTGCTCGCGGATGGCTTTCTATCCCTCCGTGCGGTAAGGTTGAACTGATGGCTGCGGAGAACAAATCCTGGCTTCGGCGCCGCGTTGAGGACGGCCTGATCAAAGGACTCACCCGCGCTTACTCCACGGTACAGGTGAATCCCGACAAATTCCTAATACAGCTGCGCACCGCCTACCGGTTGCCGATCAGCGGCTATCACGGCGTTTACTCGCTGGAGGTGGGCGAGCTTGACGTGGTCGCCGACGAGATCATCCGCAGCGGAATGAAAGTGGCCGCGGTCGAAGGCGCCGGCTTCGGCCTGGGCGGACTGGTCACGATCGTTCCCGACCTCGGAATTCTTTCGGCGATTACCATGCGCACCATCCAGAAGTTGAGCCTGGTGTACGGGTTCCAATTCAATACCGATGGGGAGATCGCCGAGTTGTGGATTGCCGCGGCCAGCGCGGCCGGAGTGGATGTGGGACGTGAGTTGCTGGAGAAGGAAGTGGTCAACAAATTCGTGCCCAAGGTTATTCAACGCATTGCGGCCGCGGCCAGCGGAGAAATCGTAGAGAAATGGGCGGGACGCGTAATCCCTCTGCTCAGCTCGGCGATTGGTGCGGCCCTGAATTACTGGTTTGTGCGGGCGTGGGGCGCGCGCGCCAAAGCGCATTTCCGGCAGCGGTATTTGCTGGTCCGGGAAAACGCTCAACGGGAGAACGCCCTGCAGACAGTGCTGCCGCCCCAGCCCCGCCTACCCTCGAGCACAAGTTAGCCGAAGTCCGCACGACCATGCTGCAAACCCTGTGATAAAAAAGATCAGAATGCCAATTTTCGACTGTGCGGCAATTCTCTTCGATCTGGATGGGGTTCTCGTGGATTCCACACGTTCCGTGGAACGGCACTGGCGCGCCTGGGCACAACAGAAAGGCTTGGATGCGGAAAAAATCATGGCGATCGCTCATGGAGTGCGTGCGATTGAAGTGGTCCAGCGCGTGGCGCCGCATCTCGATGCTGCGGCCGAGGTGCGGGAGATCGAGGCTCGCGAAGTCACTGACCATGAGGGCGTTGTTCCGATGCCGGGCGCAGCTGCGCTCGTGGCCTCGATTCCGGAGGGACAGTGGGGCGTAGTAACCTCGGGGACGCGGCTCTTGGCCAGCGGCCGCCTGCGGTTGATGGGCTTGCCGGTTCCAAAAGTTCTAGTCACCGCCGATGATGTGGCCAAGGGAAAGCCGCATCCCGAGCCCTATTTGAAGGGTGCGGAGTTGCTCGGCGTGAAGCCCGGCGATTGCCTGGTGATTGAAGACGCGCCCGCAGGAATTCAGTCAGCGCGAGCGGGAGGCATGAAAGTAGTGGGGATCACCAGCACCTACGCTGCGGAAGCTCTGTCGTACGCCGATGCGGTGATCGAAAATCTCGCAGCGATTCACATCACATTGAATGGGGCGGGGAAGTTAGCCGTCAACATTCGGTAGCGCGCTCACTTGCCGGTTCGCGAATCCCACACCGGTTTGCCCTTGTCGTCACGGAACATAAGTGTGTCCGTGCCTTTCACCAATTCTCGCGCGAGGATCACGTCCGATGCGTCCTGCTTCACCTTCGATCCCGTGACAGAAATCTGGTCACCTTTGGTGAAACTCATGCCCATCTCCTCCTGAAACGGTTTGGGGCACAAATAAATGCGGGAGCTATCGTCGCCGTTCTTAATGACGAGTTCCGTGAAATCCTTTCTGGTGCCGACCGACAAAAGATTCACGGAGTCGATCACTCCTTTGATCTTCGTCTCCGTAAGAAGGTCATACTTCGGCATGCCGCCGTTGTCTGCTGGGGCTTTTTGCGAGAGCGCCGGGCTCGCGCAAAAAAAGACAAACAACGGGATACAGAAAATTACAGCAATGGTTTTGTGTGGAAGTGCGGAAATTTCTGAACTGAGTAGCACGGCATCTCCTCATGGCTAGCGGAAAACCAATGCGGAGGCCGAGGTGCCTCGCTATCTGCGCCACTGCCCCGAGAAAAGACGTGCATCGGTTCCCGGGTCGCCCAACAGGTTTCACCAGCGATAACGATAAAGCCGTCTACCCAGTTGCTTTAAGAGGACGGGAGCATCGTACACCCTGCGCCCGCCAGGCAGGTACAAAATCGATTAGTCGAGGGTTAACTGGTCCAGTGACCGGCGAACTTGTGGTGATCGGTTTGTAGCGCGATATGCGATTGTTTTATCTAAGCCAATCTTCAAGTTCAATCCCACGGTCAGTTTTTTCGTCCCGGTACTTCACGATCACCGGAGTATAGAGCGAGAGATTCCAGTCTGCGGCTACGCCTTTTTTCACGGCGCGCGATCCGGGGACAACGACTGCGCCTTCGGGAACTTCGAGCGGCGCGTCAGCCGTAGCCCGATAAACTTCGCCGCGCACCAAATCGTAGAGCGGAGTGGAGCGCGTCAGGATAGTCCCTGCGCCCAGAACGGCCCGCGCCCGCACCAGCGTCCCCTCGAAGACGCCACAGTTTCCGCCGATCAGCACATCGTCTTCAACAACGACAGGAACAGCGTTCACCGGCTCAAGCACGCCTCCGATTTGCGCGGCAGCGCTGAGGTGCACGCGTTTTCCAATCTGCGCGCACGAGCCCACCAGCGCGTGCGAATCGATCATAGTGCCTTCGTCCACGTAAGCGCCCACGTTGATAAACATAGGCGGCATGCAGATGACCGACGGAGCGACATAAGCTCCGGCGCGCACAGACGACCCGCCCGGAACCACCCGCACGCGGTCGGCGATAGAAAACTTGCGAGCCGGGAACGTATCCTTATCGACGAATGAAAGGCAGCCATCGCTGCCCATCTCGGTGAGTTCTCCGAGGCGAAAGCCGAGCAATATGCCCTGCTTGACCCAGGCGTTGACGATCCAGCGGCCGTGTTTCTCGGAGCCGTCAACTTTTTCAGCAGCGCGGATTTTCCCCTCGGTGAGGGCGTCGCGGAATTCGAGAAAAATGCGCCGTGCTTCGGGATCGCGCTCGACCTCGCCAAGAGCCGCGAAGCGTTCGATGGAAGACTGCAGGGAAGACATGCGGAGAAAAGTATAGAGGATTTCACAATTTAGATTGCAGATTTCAGATTGGGCGACTCTACTCTTAGGGAAGCATGCTCCTCAGGCCGGGACGATCCGAAAATCTGCAATCTAAAATCGCAAATCTGAAATCGCTCTACACGCACTTGCATTCGCTGCGAATCAAGATGCCAGTCATGCCATGCGCGGCTTCGCGGGCCTCGGGCAGCGCCGCGTAGGGGCCGTGCCAACGGGCGTGGTTGGTGTCGTGGCCCGCAGGGCGTCCTTTGCCATGGCTGCATTGCCCGCACGATCCGCGATGCAGAACAATTTTGTGCGGGCCCGCTGCCCAGTTTTCGTAGATGTAGAACTCCGCCGCTTCGGCGGCTCCGGCTGGCTTGGTGATCAAGCCAACTTCAACAGCGATTTTCTGCAGGCGCGAACGTGTGTCGCGGCGCATGGGCAGAAGCGGCAGGCGGTAGACCTCTTCGATTTTTCCCATCATCGCCAACACTGCCTTCACCGGCAGTGGGCTTGACTCGATGAAGTTCGCGTTCATCAAAGGCAGATACTTGCGATTAAGCGCGCGCGCGGCAGTCCAATCATTGCTTAGGGCCGCGCGGGTCAGGGCCGACATTTCATGGGGGATTTCGTTGCCCGCCACCGAAACCACTCCGACTCCGCCCAGCGCGATCACCGGAAGCGTGACGGCGTCGTCTCCGGAAAAAACCAGAAATGTTTCCGGCACGCTGTGGATGGCCTCGGCAATCTGCGTCATGTTGCCGCTGGCTTCCTTTACGCCGACAATGTTCGGAATCTCTGCCAGGCGCGCCAATGTTGCAGGCTCAAGGTTCGATCCTGTGCGTGCAGGCACGTTGTAGAGAATCACCGGCTTCTCGCCGACGGCCTCGGCGATGGCCTTGAAGTGCCGGTATTGACCCTCCTGCGTGGGCTTGTTGTAGTAAGGCGAAGCGGTAAGAATGGCGTCGACGCCGGGCCGCGCCGCAACTTCTTTCGCTTTTTCGACCGCTTCGTGCGTCGAGTTGGAAGTTGCGCCCGCCACGATCGGCACGCGTCCGGCAGCGACTTCAATCGCGGTATCGATTACAAACAACCACTCGTCATGGGTAAGAGTGGGCGTCTCTCCCGTGGTGCCGCAAGGAACCAGAAAATCGATGCCGGACTCCACCTGCCACGTCACCAGGTTGCGGAAGGCAGCATCGTCGATCGAGCCATCCTGATGAAACGGAGTTACCAGTGCGGTACCACAACCACGGAGTTGCATACGAATAAGATAACGCGAATGAGCAGGGATGGAAAACCGGCCGAAGCGCTTCGTGCCAGAACAGGCGCCCGATGTCTCGCGTCTTTTGCGAGAGATGGGGACTATCGATTCCATCTCGAAAGCCGCTGGAGTATCCGAGCGTCGCCTACAACTCCCGCCACACATCTTTGAAATCGTAGAAGCCCTTCTTGCCAGCGAGCCACTCGGCGGCGCGCACCGCGCCTTCGGCGAACCCGTGGCGGGATTTGGCATCGTGGCAGAGATAAATTCTATCCGCCGAGGATTCGAGCACCACCTCGTGCATGCCTACGACTTCGCCTTCGCGGAACGAAGTAATTTCCAGCTCGCCATGCTTGGAGCTGGCATCACGCATCGCCTGCTGCAGGACGATGGCCGTGCCCGAAGGCGCGTCTTTTTTTTGAGCGTGATGGCGCTCGAAGATTTGTCCCGAATAACCGTGGTGCAAAGCCGCGGCGGCGCTGCGGGCAACATCGTAAAACAGATTGATGCCGATCGAAAAATTCGAGCCGTGGAGAAATCCCGTCTCGCCCTGCTCAACCTGCTGCCGCACGAGTGCGAGCTCGGAGTGCCACCCCGTGGTGCCGACCACCATATTCTTGCCGGCTCGCACGCAGGCCTCGATATTGGCGAGCACGCAGTGCGGAGCAGTGAAGTCGATGACGACGTCAACGTCGTGAAGCTTCTCGGCTGTTAGCGCGGCGCAGCCGGCGTTCTCTGCGGCGCCCGCTATTCGGACCTGGTGCCGCCGCTCGTGCGCCACTTCCGCCACCAGCGATCCAGTCTTGCCGCGGCCTAGAATTAGACAATTCATTGGGAGACTTTATCGCAGAGCGCCGGCCCTTCCCGAGATCAACTCTCGCAACTCACGCGAACACTTCGGGGTCCGGGTCCGCAAAAAAAGTTCTATGCAACCGCTGCACCACATCCGGAACTTCATCCTCTTCGATCACGAACGTCAAATTAATTTCCGAAGCGCCCTGCGAAATCATGCGAATCTTTTTGTCCGCCAGCTCGCGAAATACCAGAGCAGCCACTCCAGGCTTCTCGCGCAGGTTCTCGCCGACCACGCAGACAATCGCTTTTCGACCTTCATATTTTACATCTGCCAGTTTGGCCAGATCCGCAGCCAGCGCGGGAATCGCCTGATTGGAGTCCACCGTGAGCGACACGCTCACTTCCGATGTCGAAACCACATCCACCGCAACCTTGTGCCGGTCAAACGCGTCGAAAATCGCTTTCAGAAAGCCGTGCGCCAGCAGCATGCGCGGCGCCGCAACTTCCACAATCGTGATGCGCTTCTTGGCGGCAATCGCTTTGAACAGGTTACGTCCCTGCGGCGCGTGGTTGGTAATGCACGTCCCCTCGCACGAAGGGTTCCGCGAATTCAGTACGTAGACAGGGATGTTTTTCTGGATCGCCGGCAGCACCGTCGCCGGATGCAATACCTTAGCCCCGAAATAAGCGAGCTCAGCCGCTTCGTCGAAACTGATCACCTTGATGCGCCGCGCGTCCGGGCAAATTCTAGGGTCGGTGGTGAGAATGCCATCCACGTCGGTCCAGATTTCGATGCGCTCAGCATTCAGTCCCGCGCCGAAAATCGCAGCAGAAAAATCCGATCCGCCTCGCCCGATGGTGGTAGTAATGCCCGCGCGATTCGACCCGATAAAGCCACCCATCACCGGAACCTTGCCCGCGTCGAGCAGCGGTTGCACACGCTCCTGCAACCGCACATTAGTTTCCTCAAACTGCGGAACCGCCTGCATGTAGTCGCTGTCGGTGAGCAGCACCTCGCGCGAATCCACGTGGACGCCGTTCAGTCCACGAGCCGCGAAAGCCGCCGCCACAATGCGGCTGGAGAGCGCCTCACCGAACGATGCCACATGATCGGTAGTGCGTGGCGTGATTTCTCCCACCGCGCAAATGCCGCGCAAGAGTTCGTCGAGCGCCTCGAAGTCCGCGCCCAGTTCGGAATGGAATTCGGTGAAAAGCGCGGTCCCTAAAAGCTCGCTGGCCGTGTTGTAATGCCGTTCCTGCAGCGAGCGGCACAGCTTGAGCGCGGCCTTGCGCTCACCCGCTCCAGCAGCCTTGGCCATAGTCAGCAACGTGTCGGTGACCTTCGCCATGGCGCTGACTACCACCACCGGTTTCTGTGCGAGTCGTCCCTTGACGATCGCAGCCACGCGCTCGATCGCCTTCGCATCTTCCACCGAAGTGCCGCCAAACTTCATCACGATCATCGGAGTGGCTTCCTGGAAAACGCGATGAGGTAAACCACGCCGACGCCCGCCTTGCGCGGGCCAATAGAAGGTTTGCGGTTCATAAGCGAAGTACTTTGGATTCTACAACACGGATTCGCAAAGACGGATCAGCCAAGATGGTCAGCAAAGAAAAGAGAGAGCACACGGGGTATCGTCCGCGCGCAAGCACCGCGCCGTCTATTTTCTGGGCGCGATTTCGCTGCCCACACGATATTCGCTCAGCGGGCCAAATTTTCTTTTTTCCGCATACAGCCGCCATCGCCGGAACACGATTCGCAGGCTGGCCATCACCGGAATCGAAAGATAAATCCCGAGAATGCCGGCGATTTCACCTCCAGCCATCACCCCAAAAATCGCCGCCAGCGGATGCAGTTCCATGCTCTTGCCCATGATGCGCGGGGAGGAAACGTAATCCTGGATGAGCCGCCACAGTCCCAGAAAAATAATCAGCACCAGCCAGTGGTGGTAGCCCAGCAGCAGCGAGACACTCACGATCACCACTGCCGCCACCATCGGTCCGACCAGAGGAACGAACTCGAGTACTCCGCCCAGCGTGCCCAGAACCAGCGCGTATTGCACGCGCATCACCCCAAGAAATACGGAATACATCACCATCGTCAGCGCTGCCAGCGTCAGCTGGGCGCGGATAAAGTGGGCCAGCATCTGATTCAGATCGTTGAGCACGTTTTCCACAAACTCACGTTGCGGCCGGGATTGTATAGTCTCCAGCAGGAAATCGCTGAAGGAGCGGCCGTCGCGCAGAAAGAAGACTGCCAGAACAGGCACCACCAGGAACAGCCATGCCTGCTTGGCCACCCCGGCTACGTGCAGCCCCACATTTTGCGCCACCTGCGTGATCCCGTCACGATGGCTCGCCAGGAATGACTGCACCAGTTCCGTGCTCTTCTGATTCCAGCCATGCTCTTCGCCCAGCTGCGTGGCGAGTTGGCCGGAACTGAGCTGGGTGAGCAGCGCAGGCAGGGATTGTCCCAGTCGCCCGCCCTCCCGCGTGACTTTCGGACCCACAGCCACAAAAAAAATCACCACCAGCGCGATCAGCAGGACGTAGATTACGGCGATGGCGAGCCCGCGCCCCCGCAGCACTTTTTCCAGGCGGTTCACCATCGGACTAACGAGATAGGCAAAGAAAATCGCAAAAAGAAAAGCGATCAGCGTCTGCCGAGTCACGTAAAGAAATCCCAGCCCCAGCGCAAACAGTAGCACTGTGAGCAGGACGCGAGCCGTACGTGAGTCAGTCAGCATCAAGAAAGTTTTCCGGAGCGGCCGAACTTCTGCCGCTGGCCCCACTAATCGCAACTAATCGCGTATCACCTCGGTGTTCTCGGAGGGAATCCCAACCTTGATGAGTTTAAACTTGTCCTTGTCGTCCAGCCACAAGGCCCAGTCCAGGCCTTCGCCGCGCAGGTTCAGGCGCAACAACTCGCGCTCCACTCCGCGGATTGTCACTTTTTCCTCGCCCACCAGTTCCATGCGCACGGGCATCGAAAAATGGTCCTGGGGCACGAGCGTTCCAAAGTCTTGCGGCTCGCAATGCCGATGGTCTTTCCCGTCCTTGTCTTTCTCGTCTTTGCAGGGCGCAATCTGCAGATACTTCCAGGCCAACACTTCCCGGTGTACAAAAAAATTGTTATCGAGTATAGGCGTGGTGCTCGGCAACAGAAAGGCCTGCTCGGCGGGTTTCGTGGAGCCGGGAGCGGTGATCCGCTCCTTCAGAAATTCGTTGTCCGGAAGCACAGTCAGCGAGCCGCCGGAGGACTGGCTCCATTCGTAGCGCAGCAGCTCGCCCTTGGCCGTCATTTCCAGCTCCGATTTCTGGCTGGTCGAATCGCCTCCGGACGCGTCTTTGAATTGAGACTTGACGATCGTTGTCCCGTTCTGCTGCTCAATGTGAAAGGTCTCGGTCGCCACACGCGCGCCTCTGACGAAGATGCCGAACGAGCCGGAGTCCACGGTCGTGTCGGACGCGGGTTTCGTCTTGTCTTTCTTGTCGGCAGCGTAAGCGAAAGTTGTAAGCGATGCGGCCAGAATCACCGCCAGGGCCCGGCACGTTCGTATTTCGAACTTCACGAGACATCTCCTTGTTCCGTGCTTGGAACGATTTTTTTCAGGCCCAGTGCTTCCGAGATCTCGTCCACAATCGTTTTCACCGCGCGGCTGCCGGTTTGAATCTTAAGGAGCGCCTTCGAGTAGCTCTTGCGCCGGACTTCATACAGTTCGCTAAACTGCTCCCAACTGCGAAGCAGCGGACGCTGCGTTCCGGCTTCATCGGCCTGCGCGCTGCAGCGCTGCCACAATTCTTCGACTGGAGCATCCAGAAAAATCGTTGGTACACTGGACGCCTTGAGCAGTGCCGCATTCTCCTTTTTCGAAAAAGCCCCGCCCCCGAGAGCGACCACCCGCGGAACACCGGTGCTTAATTCTTCGAGCACCTCGCGCAGCGCGGCCCGCTCGGCCTGCCGGAACGCTCGCTCTCCCAATTCGCCGAAAATCTCTGCGATGCTGCGGCCTTCCCGCCGCTCAATGCGCTCGTCCAGGTCTTCGAATGTCCAATCCAGGTGCCGCCCCAAAGCCTGGCCCACGGTGCTTTTTCCTGCACCCATGAACCCGACGAGAAAAATCGCCGTGGCCGGCACGTCGCCTTTAGACGAACGCGCGCGTCGCGCAGCCGGCAACTTTCCGGCTGCCGCTCTTCCGGCAGACCGCTTCTTGTGAGAAAGCGTTTTGCCGCGTTTCTTAGAGCGCTGCGATTTCTTTTTCGTTGCTATTTGTCTGTGCGTTTCTTGAGGTGAATTTTACCACTGAAGGTCCGCAGCACCACTGTGGACGAGACGGCCGCCCGTCCCATGGTACCTACGAAGGCACGTCCCTTTTCGGCGACGAACCAGTTGTGGGGTTTAGGTTGGAGAGGAATTTCGTCCTGCACATCGCCCTTCACAGAGCGCGCGTTCACGTCCGCCGACGTGGACTCGGGAACCGTGGCGTCGATATTGCCGCTATGGCTGGTCAGCCGGTATTCGCCGCTTCCGCTGAAGTCGCCGCTGTAATGGATATTGCCGCTGGTCGATACCACCTGCACAAGTCGTCCGCTCACGGCGTTCAGCGTGACTTCGCCGCTCAGGGAATCGACTTCCACGTGGCCATCCTGCACGTTGTTGAGCGTGACCGCTCCGTTCAACGTCCTGACATGCACGTGCGCATCGGAAATGTCGCGCACATCCACCGTAGCCCCGGCGCCCTCCATGGTCAGGTCGCCGTGCAGCTTCGCGGCTGACAAGGGACCAGTGCTGGAGTGCAGCGTAACGCTGGCATCGGCGGGGACGAGCACTTCGTAATCCACGCGCCCCGATTGCGAATCCGCGCCCGGCAGCAGATGCGATTGAATGTCAACCCGGTTGCCGGTCTGCGTGTTGTCGACTTCCACTTTGTCGGAATGCAGCACCGCGTTGATCACGACGGTGTTGTTCGGCGACGGCCCCACCGAAATCGACCCGTAAGGATTGTTTACCGAGATGCCGGCCCTGGGCCCCACGTTGAAGTGGTATTCCTTGCGGGCCTCCGCCACCAGAGTTCCCGCCACCATGGCTCCGACTGCGACCAGTTTCACTGTGCGGCTGCTCATTAGGATTCCCCGAAATTCTTTTCCCGAGTGCTTGCGTTGGCTTAACCGGAGCTCGTTCAGATCAGTTCGTTCAATCTGGTTGAATCAATCTGTGCGACGAATCAGGATCGTTCAAATCAGTTTGCCCAACTTAGTTCGTTTAACCGCGGCCGTCAATAGCTCGTCAATCGTGTGGCCGTTGCGTGCCCCACTACGGCAATCAGCGGTCCATGGCCATTTCAAAAAGCATGGCTTTCTGTTGATAGGCTTCCAACAGCGAGCGGCGAGATTCTTCGTCGTTCGGGTTGGCATCGACAACGCTCTGCGCGTCCCGGATGTATTCGTTCGCGCTCCGCAGATTGTCCACATACTGCGCCCGCATCGCTGGACTTTGATTCTGGATCTCCTGCAGCAAGTCGTCGTCGTTGAGGCCAGCCAGATTTGGAGCAGCCAGTTTTGCATTCGCGGCCGCAGGAGCCGTGGCCCCAGGAGCGATGTGCAGCGCCAGTTGATGCACCAGCGAGCGTTGGTTGACGAAGAATCCGACCGCGACCAGCAAAACCGCTGCCGCCGGCACCAGCCATCCCCGCCATCCCCAGCCCGCTGCGAATGACGAGAAGCTACGGGACGCAGCGGCGCTCGCCGCAATATCGCCAGAGGGCACGCCTCGCTTAGCGCCAGACTTTGACACAACAAACGGCCGCTTCGTTTCAGTACGGATCGCCTGAGGACGAATCAGCCCTTCTTGACGCAAAGCGGTGGCAATCGAATTCCAGACCCGAGGGTTGGGTTCTTCGGTCGCGCGCAACTCCAACGCCGAGGACGCGATGAGCTCTAGTTCTGCGACCAGCGTCGAGCACGCTGCGCAGGTTTTCAGGTGAGCCTGCTCTTCCGCGATGCTGAGGTCTTCGACGCCGGCGAGTCTCCGCTGCAGATCAACGCAATTCATCCCACTTCTCCCCAAGCCTGCATCCAGTCTAGTGCCACTTCTTTGCCGAGCGCAGCGCTTGTGCCTCTGCAAGTCTTACCAGTGTGTGTTGCCAATATTTCGTTATTGGGTGCCCCATTTCTCGCATCTTTTGCGAGAAGTGGGGATTTCGATTCTGACTCCCAACGTGCACACCCGCTACTCAAGGCTTCCCGGCCTTTTCGGCTCTGTTCATCTTGAGCAGGTCCCGCAACTTCATGCGTGCCTTATGCAACTGCGACTTGCTGTTACCGATCGAACATCCCACGATGCCGGCGATTTCATTATGCTCGTAGCCTTCCACGTCGTGCAGCACGAAAATCGTGCGATACCCCGGAGGAAGATCCGCTACTGCCCTCTGTAACTGCAACCGGTCGATCGACCCGGAGAGCGCCACATCGTCGGCCCCGAAATCTTTTTTCGGCGTGTCTTCTTCACCGCCTTGCGTGGTCTCTTCCAGCGAAACTACCGGAAGGCTCTTCCGGCGCAAGTGCATCAGCACCACGTTCACCGACAGGCGATGCAACCACGTAGAAAACGCCGACTCGCCACGAAAAGTCGCGATCTTGCGATAAAGCTGCAGGAACGCTTCCTGAGTCAGATCTTCTGCCTCGGCGGTGTTCGCCGTCATGCGCAAACAGAGTGAATACACACGTCGCTTATGCCGATCATAGAGGGCCTGAAAGGCTTCCGCGTCGCCTTGTTTGGCTCTTTCGATCGCTTCGGCTTCGCCGAGTTCATCGCCCTGCCGTCGCCTGGGGTCGGTCAAGTTTCCTGTTCCGGCCGCAATTAGTGAGATGCGGCATAAGTAGCTTTACGTTGTATGGGTTGCGCGCCTTAGCCCGTAACCAGGAGTAACCGCGATCTTCAAAATATTAAACTGTTTCTACCGATCTTGGGATATGTCGAAATCCTCTTCCGACCCTAAAAACCCTTTGCCTGTGGAGGCTTGCGCCACATGCTTCGATGCACGATTTCGGCCCTCCCGATTTTAGAGTAGAAATATTCGAAAAACGGTAGGCTCACAGTCTAACTCGTACCCTTGCCCGCAGCATGATTTGAAATGGTAATCGTCTCCAACCCGTGCCCGTGCGGCCCCAGTTCCCGCTGACGCAGCAGGAACGCGAACGTCAGTCCCGAGAATCCCAGGATAGAGAAAATCCACATCCCCAGATTGTAGCCGCTGGGGTGGTCGGGTCCAGCGTGGCTGTAATCGTTGGCCCAGCCCACCAGCAGGTTGAAGCCGAACAGGCCAATGTTCTGGATCATAGTCATGAGGCCATAGGCCGTCCCGAGCCTGGACTGATCCACGATGTAGGCAACCGAGGGCCACATCACCGCCGGGATCAGCGAGAACGCAACGCCCATGATGACCATGGGCACGTACAGGCTCACATGCGTGTACGCCATCATCAGATACACCGGGACCAGCAGCACCGAACCGAACATCATGAGCAATGCGCGTTTGCCGATGCGGTCGACCAGGAGCCCGAACAGAGGAGTCGCAATCATAGCGAACAGGGTCAGCATGCTGGATAAAAATCCGCCGAACTCGCGCGAAGTTCCATGCGCTTCGATAAAAAACTTCACCGCAAACGTCTGGAAAGGGAAGATGGCCGAGTAGAAAGTGACGCACAGGGCAACGATAAACCAGTAGCTCACACCGAACTTGAACAGATCGGCGAATACCACTTTGTCGGTAGAAGTTTCGCCAAGATGGAATTCTTTCTCCGCGCGCACCTCCATGATCCAGTAGACAATTGCCCCCACGACACAAAGAGCGGAAAAGCCCAGCGATATCAGGAACGGCCAGCGCCAGTTGGCATAAGCCGCGCGTGCCCAGGTCGGGGAATTGAGCGCGGCGAACGAACCCAGGCGGCAGATGGTGAGGTTCGCGCCAAAGGCGAAGCTCAGCTCTTTGCCCTTAAACCAGCGGGCCAGCGCGGCGATGACCGCAACGTTCAAGGATTCCGCACCCATGCCGAAAATGAGCCGCCCTGTCGCCATCATGGCGAGCTTTCCGGACATAGCGGTAATCGCTGGGCCGATCAGGCAGAGCACGCCGAAAATCATCAGCGACTTGCGCAGGCCAAGCCGGTCAATGATGAAGCCGCCGATCACGACCGTGAAAATATTGGGAAAGCTGTAGATCGCCTGGAGCAGGCCGATATTTTCGTCGGAAAAACCAAGCTGGAGCTTCAGAACATCGGCCAGAGGACTGAGCGCGTCATAGGCGTAGTAGCTGCCGAACATGGCCAGGCTAAGGAAGACCAGCACCATCCAGCGGTAGAGCCGAGTGGGCTCAGGACGCGTGTTTTCCGGCATCAGCGCTCTTTCTGTTTTTGAATCTCTGAATTCTGAGACGAACGCAGAGAAGATTAGCAGAGAGCAGCTTCTAGCTACTAGGTGCCGTGCGAAGGCTGGCAGTTATCTCGCCAATGGCCGTCCGGGTCGACCTTCTCCATGAGTGCTATCGCCTGGTTACGACAATCGACAATTGCGCCGACAATCTAGCCCCGCCCCAACCGGTTCGGAACAAAACAGACCATCATTTTTACCGGCCTTCTCACTTCCTCCTTCCTACGGCGTCACCTTAAACACCGTGCCGTAGCCGCGACCGCCGCCAGAGCGGCCGTAAGCGCCCCCATAGCCAGTTACTCCGTAGAGATTCCCCTCCGTATCAAAGACTAGGCCGCCTTCGGGATAGCGCCCATCCGTCCCATTCCCAAAACTCCAGAGAATCATTTCGGTCCAAGAACTGCTGCTGCCCGACGGCGGGCTCAGCTCAAACACCGTGCCGTAGTTGTAAGCGCCGCCCCCGTTAGTCGTGCCATAAAGATTTCCGTTCTTGTCGAAGACCAAGTCCGCGGCGGGACCGACCCCATCCGTCCCATTGCTCTCAAAGCTGTGGAGAATCGTCTCGGTCCATTTGCCGTGGGATAGCGTCAGCTCAAACACCGTGCCGTAGTAGGTGTAGGCGCCGCCCTCGGTGGTCGTGCCGTAGAGGTTTCCTTTGTTCCGTACCAGGCGTCCGTACGGGCTGGACCCATCCCCGCTATCACCAAAGCTGTGAAGAATCGTCTCCTCCCCCGATGGCGTCAGCTCAAATACCGTGCCGCATCCGTCTTCGGCGCAGCCGTAGGGGCCGCCGTAGGTCGTTGTGCCGTAGAGATTCCCCTTCCCATCCAGGACTAGGCTGGCGTCGGGATAATACCCATCCGACCCGTTGAAATCGAAACTGTGGAGAATCGTCTCCGTTCCCGAGGGAGCCAGCTCAAACACCGTACCGTCCCCGTAATCGCCTCCCGAATAGGTCGTGCCGTAAAGATTTCTTTCCTTGTCAAAGATCAGGCTGCCGAAGGGTTCGGCACCGTCTGTCCCATTCTGATCAAAGCTGTGCAGAATCGCCTCGGTCGAACCATTCTTTGTTGGCGTCACTTCAAACACCGTCCCTTGTCCGTAGGCTCCGCCCAGTTCGGTCGTGCCGTAGAGAATCCCCTTCTCACCCAGGACTAGGCTGGCAAGGGGATAATACCCGTCCGCCCCATTCAAATCGAAGCTGTGGACAATTGTCTCGGTTCCCGACGGCTCTAATTTAAACACCGTGCCGTAGCCGTAGGCGCCGCCCCCGTAGGTCGTGCCGTAAAGATTTCTCCCGTCAAAGACGGGCGTGGCAAAGGGATTCGTCCCGTCGTTCGGCGTGCCGGAAAAGCTGTGAAGCACGGTTTCCGTCTGGGCGTGAGCCGGTAAAACCGCCGCCACTAACAGGGCGGAAAACACCGCTAGTCTCAACGCACCACGCATTGCAGCCGCCGGTTTCGTCGGGCCAAGGTTCAGTTCGATAGCACAGTTGTTCACGCCACACTTTAGGCCACGCACAGTAACTAAACAGCGCATAATCTCCTCCTACCCTAACTGACAATTGAAATGCGGCACGGCCTCAGGGGGATGTGCGTCACAACGAGCAGAAAGCGCTCTTCGGACGAGCGAGTCGGTGTTCGCGACAATTATCCTACTTTCCCGGTTGCAGGTGACGCAAAATAATGAAGGATTCCTTTGTAAGCTTGCAAGAATTTGCATCACGCCCAGGTATCGTTGGCGATAAATCGCCATTACACTCATTGACCGGGTGGTCACCAATTGTCAATGAGTGAAATGGTCTGACTACAATCCCTATTCGAAAAGACGCAGCTTCCGCTGGTTACGATGAAAATCGGAGTACCATTGGCCAGTCGGGATGAGCTCCTGACGATTCGCTGCCTAAGGAGTCCGAGGGTATGAAAATGAGAGATTCGCTACTCGTTGCTCTCGTCATGACGCTGCTGACGTTCAGCGTTTCGGCGCAAATCAAGAGTGTGAAGGAAGATACGCCCGAGTTCGACCAGTCCAGACAGATATGGCAAGAAGTGATCGAGAACCAGGACCCCAGGTCCATTGTGGCTGTGCATGCCTCATTTCATTGCCCGGTAAAACCCTCAGGCACGCGCTCGGGGAACTACATCAGCGAGATAGGGCCGATCGGGGAGTACGACGCCCTCGGCAATGGTGTCACCATTTTCGGCGACTACAGAGGGATGGCCCCTGGCGCTGCTGCGATGATTGCGGCTGCGGATCCGGATAAATGCAGCGGTGGGGTCGATACAGTCATCTTCTCAAACGGCCAGATTGTGGGTGACTTGCGGTGGGCGAGTGAGTTCCGCCAACGGTGGAGCGGTGTTTACGAGGGAGTCATTCAATCACTGCCCCCGCTTTCCAGGGTCGCGAACCAGCAAGCGGATCTAGTTGAAGTTGAAGATTTCCTGCGCAGCCGGATGGAGGCGATCCCGCAGGATGCACGCCTCATAAACGGGGCGCTTGACTCCAAGGCGTTCTTCGAAAGGGGAGTTTACCTCCAACTGGAGTCGTTGTTGCGCGGTTCGCATGATGTGAATCCAGCATCCGATTCGAGTCTGCATCCACAGCCGCGTGGCGAGGACGGTGCGGAGAATGGAGCGGGCATCCCAAGAAAACAGCAACGGAAGATGGCTAGCTATCTTGTCGGCAAGCTCCAGGAATGGAAAACTGCTTTGGAGAACGGCTTAAAGCCTGCGGTCGCACAGTAGAAACTCCGCTTCACCGCCACCAAATCTGAATGTTTTGAGACTGGACGCCGTGCGGTTCAGGGACTCTTTCTCGTTAAGTGGTAATAAATGCCCGCAGAGAATTCTTACGCAGAGAATCTACCATCTGCTTGGCTTCTCCCAAGCTGCAGCCGTAGAGTTTGCTGGCGGCGTAAATTGCCGTGACGGTCTGGCCGCGGGCGACGAGTTCGCGGAGTTGCTTCTGTTGCTCTTCGCGGCTGAGCGATTTCAGCTGGGTGAAGTCCTGCTTTAAGGAAACCGGATCGGCGATGACCGTATAACGGCGCAGGGCGGCGAGGAACTTTTGTGCGCTCGGCACAACGTCCCAATGGATGCGAACGGACATCGGGGCGGAGATCGGGGCGGACATGGTGACGGGATAATCCCGGTAAAGAGTGGAACTGGTGCCATACCAGTGTTTTTCCAATGGGGCCTGCTCGCCGAGCTCAGCCTGCAGCGCGTCGGCTAGCGGAGCGGGATCGCCGGATAACTCAAGTTCGACATAGCGCAGGTAGTGGGTTTGCGTGGCGCCTGGCCTAGTCGTATCGGGAGTCTCGACGCGCTCTTTGATCAGGCGGGCCGACGCGATTTCGCAGAAGGAAAGGAAAACGACCGCAGGGTCATCGGCGGGCAACTTGTAGTTCAGATAAGAACGATATTGCACATAGATTCCCGTCTCGTTCATCCGGACCAGCCAGTTGGAAGGATGGAAGCGCGCAGTCACCATCCCGAGCGTCAAGAGCAGAAAGAGCAGCAGAAACGAGCCGAAGAGGTAGCCGGGCGGCCACTTTGCCGTGTATGCGTGGAAGAAAAGGGCGGTGGTGGCGGCGAATCCGGCAAGCCAGACGATCAAAGCGCGCAGGCGCGAGTGGCGGAATGGACGGTCGTTGGGGCCAATCTCGACGTCCTGAAGGCGCAGCAGGCGCATAGAAGCTCCGGCGAACGACAAGAGTTTACTTCGCCAGAGCGGCGAGCGATAGTTACGATCGCGTTAGCCCCACAGGGACAGGAAGCAGAGAACACCTCCGACTTCGCTCGGGATTGGGCTGCTGGTCGGGCAGCAGATCGCGGGACGCACCGGGGGGAAGAGTTAGTGCTGCGGGTGCATTCGTTCTTAGTGCAGCGTTTCCTTGTCCCATGTTCCGGAGCGGTTGTGATTGGGGAGCGTCAGTTGGGACTTCGACTGGGCCAGCCAGAAATTATTCAGGTTGCTCACCATGCGCACGAACGCGTCCCAGCCTAACGGCTTCTTGAGGTAGGCGTTGGCATGCAGTCGATAGCTGGTCATGACGTCGTCGTCTAATTCGGAAGTGGTGAGAATTATGGTCGGGATCGTCTTCAAACTGTCGTCGTTCTTGATTTGCACCAGAACCTCGCGTCCATCCATGCGAGGCATGTTCAGGTCCAGCAAAATCAGATCGGGGCGAGGTGCTTTGAGATTGCTTCCCTGATGCCTCAGGAACGCCATCGCGTTGACGCCGTCGTCGGCGACGTGCAGATTGATGGACGAGTTCACATCACTCAAGGCCTCCTGCATCAGCCGGACATGATGGGGACTGTCTTCGACCAGCAGCAGGTGTGATGCGCAACCGTTCTCCATGCGAGAAGCCATTGCTTCGCTTTCACTGCTGTATCTCTGGCTTGCGATCTCGGAAAGCAGCGGACTCTTCATCCAACGAGTATGTGCTCGAATCGCTAGAATTCGGCAATTAAAATCCTGATGCGGCCATGTATAAATCCCAAATGGGGGCTCCTCCCATTTCGGAACTGGTAGGGAACTGGCGGGGGAGAACGCCGCGCCGATGGGCGTAATTGGACTGAATTTCGACCGCTGCCCGCGGACAAATCTAAGCTAGGCTTAATCTGCCGCCACCTTTCCCTGCATCCACCGCTTCTCGTGGTGATAACCTTGCCCTATGGCTCACGATCCTGATTCGGGCCCGCCGGTCTCTGCCAAACCTTTCTCTGCCAAACCTGCTCGATCTTCTGCGGCGGTTGTAGTTGCGCTCACCCTCGGACTGTTCCTTGGCGCAGTGTGTGTCGGGGCAACGGGATGGGCGATGCTGTCGCGAACTTCCGGGCAGGCGATATTGAGTCACCTGTGGTCGGCGTTGACCGGAAGAACCCTCACCATCGATGTCAGCCAGCCCACGGTGGTCGACCGCATTCAGCGGCTACAGCGGCTGGAGACGGTGGTTTACACCATGGACAAGATTGTGACCGGCGAGAGAGCCAACCCTATCTTCCCGGATTTTCTGGCGGGAGATCGCCTGTTGATGTTGGTGCACGGGGAAGTTGTTGCGGGAATTGATTTTTCGAATCTGAAGCCGGGCGACGTTCAAGTGGAGGGCAAGCAGATTCGCCTGCATCTTCCCGTGTCGCAGGTGTTCAGTACTCGCATCGACAGCGCGAGGACGAAGGTGTATTCGAGGCAAACCGGGCTGCTGGTGCCGACCGACCCGAATCTGGAAACGCAGGTGCGGCAAGAGGGGGAGCATCAGCTGCAAGAGGCCGCCCTGGCCGATGGCATTTTGCGAACCGCGCAGAATAATGCGGGGTCGACGGTCAACAGTTTGTTGCAGGGTCTGGGGTTTGAGAAGATTGAGTTCTTCTAGCGGCGGGATCCGCCGATTTTTTCCTTCGCGGCAAAAGCCGTCAAATTGATCCACTCCCAATCAAATTGATCCCGTCGCTGAGTTGACGAGTTCGGTTGACGAGTCCATCCGTGCGGCCTATTATGGCCGCCTATTTATTGACCGGCGGAGACGATGGCCTCCGGTCTTTCGAACGAACCTGACCTCCTGGGGGCGTGGCCATGAATTACACCAGCAGTGATGGCAGATACCGTGTCGAGGTAGCTGAGGATGGTGCCATCAAAGTAAGACACGGAGACTGGCTCAGCAAATATTCCGCGGCGATCTACGACAATTACTGGAATGTTCACGTGTTTGCCCGCAAGGAACGGAGCGGCAAACTTGTGCCGGTTGCGCATCCCAATCTGATTCATCAGGGCGAGACGCTTTACCACCTCCCTACGTATGACGAATATGTAAAGAACAACCGTCCCGCCCGAACCATTACTTTCACGAAGCCGATGGTGATTGTGGGTAGACGCAATCCTTCGCCGGCGGAGGCGGAAGTTGACTTCGACGAACCGATGGTCATCGTCGGGCGGCGGGTAGCTCCGATGGGCGAGGAGGAAAAGAAGAAGTTTATCGTGGAACATCTGCGAGGTGAGTACGACCTGCGCGGAGAACACTTGGAGTTTGTCGAGAAACTCGCCGACTATCTGCACACATCGTCAGAGGTTACAGAGATCCTCGAGATCGTGGCGGAGTTTCTCCCCAAGGGCCTGGCTGAGGTGTTGCCGCACGCTCTGTTGGGAGTGCTGGAGGGCGTGAGTGAATTTGCCCCCGTTGTCGGGGCGCTGCTGTTTCCGATCATAGCCACGATCAACTGGGTGAACGATCTGGAATTTGGGGCACGACTGATCGGCCTGCGGGCGGTGGCGTATGGAATCACCGCGTGGGCGTTTGGCGATCCTGTTCCGCCACCGCCGCGTTGGATTCGCGCCAATATGTCTCCTGGATCGCTGCAGGGGCCTCGTAACCCGTCGTCTGATTATGCGCGGGGTGCGATTGCCCAGGAAGAATCCCATGTCCAGGCAGCTCTCAAGGCGTGGAGAGACGCTTGCCAGGCCGCCTATAGAAGCCCCGGTGAGGAAGTCGAGAAGAAAGGCGGCGACCCAGAGGAACTGAAGACTGTGTTTCGGCTGCTGGGGGAGGGCGACCAAAATACACTGGTGCGCGCGTTCATGGCGGCCATCGCCGAGAAGTACTTGCGGGCCGGTCTTGACCGCGAGGCGTTTTGGCGTCCGGATCCGGATTACCCGAACTGAGAATCGAGGGAATTGGCTGGCTGGCGGGCATCCATGGATCGTGGCGGCGATAGGGATGTTTCGACTGTGCGTCGCGGATCGCTTCGCTCTCCGTAACGCTTCGCTCAGCATGACAAAAGACTGAGGGCGAAAACTAACTCCCTACATATCTCGCGTACAAACTGCGTGCTACCGCGGTGTCGGTGGTGCCTTTGATGATGGCGCGGCCGTCGGGGAAGAGGGTCATCTCGTAGGGGTCACGCCAGAATTTCAGGACGAAATCGTTGTGGCGGACGGTGCCGTGGGGCTGGAGGCGGCGATCCATTTCGGTGAAGTCGATGGGGCGTTGGCGCTCATGAATCTGCACGGAATTTCTGCCGCAGAGGGTGATGTGTGGGCGGCCTTCGCCGGCGAGATGAATGAAGTCGCGGTCGCCGCAGGCGCGGCATCCGGGACGAGGCTTGGCGGCGGTGATTTCGGCGTGTTGGTTGGTCCACAGATCGAAACTTAGCAGGGTCTTGCGCAGCGTTTTTGGTAGATGCGTCGGCAGGTGCGGAGCTTTTCCTCCGTTTTGTCCGTCCGTTCCGCCTGCTCCGCCTGTTCCATCGCCTACCAGCAGCTTCAGGGTTTCCGTGGCCGCGATGGAAGCCACAAAATTCACGGCTGAATTCAGGATGCCGGAAGTTTCGCAGGTGTCGACGATTCCTTGCGGCGAGTCGGGGAAGATGCAGGCCAGGCAGGCGGTTTCGCCCGGCAACACATTCATGGTTGCGGCGTAGCTGCCGACGGCTGCCGAATAAATCCACGGCAGGGAATTCTTTACGGCGAAGTCGTTGATCAGGTAGCGCGTCTCGAAGTTGTCGGTTCCGTCGAGGATCATCTCCATTCCTTCAAGTAGAGCTTCGATGTTGGCTGGGACCACATCGTCCACTTTGGGCTCGACCACGATCTGCGAATTGAAGGCGGCAATCTTGCGGGCGGCGGCGATGGCTTTGGGCAACGACTCGGAGGCGTCCTGCTCGTCGAACAGCGACTGGCGCTGCAGGTTGCTGGGCTCGACGTAATCGCGGTCGATGATGCGGAGCGTGCCCACTCCCGCGCGCGCCAGCAACGCGGCCAGCGCGGAGCCAGTGGCGCCACAGCCGACGATTCCGACGCGGGAGCGGGCGAGACGGGCTTGTCCCTCAGCGCCGATGCCACGGAATAGAATCTGGCGGGAGTAGCGCTCGTCTATTTGCGCGGCTTTGGCCGCGGCGGGTTCACGGGAATGATTTTCCTGAGCTTTTTCCTGAGCCAAAGAGGTCACCAGTGCAACGCGCTAAAACCTTTATTATAAGTGTCGGGGGTGGGTGACGTCGGCAAGTCAGCGTTTGGGGACGTCCTAAGTTCTTTAATCACAATTCTTCAACCACAGAGGACACAGGGGAACACAGGGTAGGGCAAGAATCGTTGGTCAGGCCGCGAAGAGCATCCGCTTCCTGTGGAAACATGCTGAGGCCAGCGCAATTCGGTACGAAAGCATCTAAGCACATTCTGTTGAAATCATTACCGGGGCCTGAGGACAATATTTGGTGAGAGGGTGCGCGCCAGTTCTAGTTGCGATGCTGCTGCTGTCGATTCCGCTGGCTGCAGGC
Organism: uncultured Acidobacteriaceae bacterium; assembly: GCA_963846245.1. Taxonomy (GTDB): domain Bacteria; phylum Acidobacteriota; class Terriglobia; order Terriglobales; family Acidobacteriaceae; genus Sulfotelmatobacter. The sequence goes on from CAWJVI010000006.1 coordinate 60,803, forward strand.
GGGACGGTGGGGCTTTCCCTGAAGGAAACACAGGCTCCGCAGGCGCAACAGGCTCCAGGGCAACAAACTCCGCAGGAACAGGCTCCAACCTTGTCGGGAACGATGGCTGAGTACGAGGGGAAGGTCGTGGAAGCCATTGAGCTGCCGGGGGTTCCGGATCGCGATCGAGAGCATTTGGTGCAATTGCTGGCGCAAAAGGTGGGGCAGCCGCTGAGCCGGGAACAGGTTCGCGAGAGCATCCGCGCACTGTTTGCGACGGGCCGCTTTGTGGACATTCAGGCGGAAGTGGTGTCCTCGGCCAACGGCGTGGCGCTGACTTTTGCCACCTTGCCGAACTTTTTCGTCGGAGCGATCAGCGTGGACGGGGCTCCCTCCCGCCCGAGTTTTAATCACATTGTCAACGCCTCCAAGCTGCAGTTAGGGGAATTGCACACTCCGGAAAAGATGGACCGGGCGCTCGAGAACATCCGCCGGCTGATGCAGGAAAACGGCTACTACCGGGCGCGGGTGACCGCCGACACCAAGCCGAATCCGGCCACCCAGCAGATCGAAATTACTTTCCACGTGGTCGCCGGAGAGGCGGCACACGTGGGCGAGGTGAATGTTACGGGAAACATCAATTTATCCGCGGAGCAGATCCGCGACATTGCGCGTATGCGGCCGGGGGACCGGGTTACGGCCGCGCGGGTATCGAACTCCTTGCGGCATCTGCGCAAGAAGTTCCAGAAGCAGCAACGCGTGCTGTCGCAGGTGTCGATGCAGCAGGAATACCGTCCCATCACAAACTCAGTGGACTATACCTTCAAGATCGATCCCGGGCCGGTGGTGGTGATTTATGTGCTGGGTTTTCATGTGAGCCGGGGCGTGCTGAAGAATGAAATACCGGTGTACGAAGAAAACGCCGTTGACGATGATCTGCTCAACGAGGGCAAACGCAATCTTCTCGGCTATTTACAGAATCGGGGCCACTTTGACGCAAAGGTGGACTTCAAGAAGGAAATCGATCCGAAGATGGTCCAGGTGATTTACCAGGTGGATCCGGGGCCGTTGCACCGGCTGGGGTTCATCGAGATTACCGGCATCACCAACAAGAGCTATTTCCGTCCGGAAGATATTCGTTCGCGATTGCAGATACAGAGCGCGAGCCCGCTTTCGCCGCACGGCCGGTATAGCGGAATCCTGCTTAAGAGCGACGTGGCCACGCTGGAAGGTCTTTACAAGTCGAACGGCTTTCGGCAGGTGCAGATTCAGACCAAGGTGGAGGACAACTACAAGGGAGTGATGAACCACCTCGCGGTTCATCTGAACATTGTGGAAGGGCCGCAAACTCTGGTGAGGGGGCTGCACATCGCGGGCAGCGAGATTATTCCGGCGAGCGCGCTGCCGGAGCTCGAAACCAAGGTCGGGCAGCCGTTTTCAGACCAGAATCTGGCTAGCGATAGAGAGAAAGTCTTAACGTATTACTTTAACCGCGGCTTTCCCAACGCCACCCTCGATATCACGACCGAGCCCGCGCCGGGGCAGCAAAACAGCGAAGACGTGACTTACACAATCAAGGAGGGCGAACGATTTACCGTGGACAAGGTCATGGTGGCGGGACTGGACCACACCCGCAGCTACATTGTGGACCGCGAAATCCAGGTACATGCGGGCGATCCGTTGAGCCAGGCGGATCTGCTGGACACGCAGACCAAACTTTACGACCTAGGGATTTTCAACGAGGTCGACACGGCGGTGCAGAATCCGGAGGGGACGGATCCCCAGAAGAATGTGCTGGTGCAGGTGCAGGAGGCCAAGCGCTACACCTTCACCTATGATGTGGGGCTGGAATTCCAGACCGGGCAGCCGGCGGGGAGCAGCGAGCCGGCGGGGAGCACGGGAGTGAGTCCGCGGGTGGGGTTTGACGTGACGCGGCTCAACATGGGCGGCCGCAACCAGACGCTTACGTTTCAATCCCATGTGGGGCGGCTGCAGCAGCGCGGGTTGATCAGCTACACGATTCCAAAAATGTTTGACAGTGACAAGTTCAGGTTGATCTTTACGGTTTTCTACGACAACAGTCTGGACATTTCCACATTCACCTCGCAGCGCTGGGAAGGCAAAGTGGACCTGCGGCAGCAAATCAACAAACCGAGCTTCATTGTCTACCGGTTTGATTATCGCAGGGTCAAAGCGAGCAACTTCGCGGCTGATTTTTCGCCGGCGCTGGTTCCTCAGCTTTCGTTTCCGGCGCGGGTGAGCGGGCCGGGATTTACGTATGTCCGGGATAAGCGCGACAATCCGCTGGAGAGCACGCGGGGGAAATACTTCACGCTGGATTCTTCCGCCGCTTCCACTTATTTCGGGTCGGAATCGGACTTTGGCCGGGCGCTGTCGCAGTATTCCACTTACTATGCATTTGGCGGTAAACCTGGACACCAGTTCGTGTTCGCCCGGTCGACCACGATCGGGCTGGAGCAGCCGTTTGGCGGCACGAAGGTTCTGTCCCCCGGAACCTGTCCTTTGAATGGGGCGGACGAGCCGACGTGTACGATTGAGACCATTCCGCTGCCTGAACAATTCTTCGCCGGGGGCGGCAACTCCCTCCGCGGATTCGGGTTAAATGAGGCAGGACCTCGCGATCCCGATTCGGGCTTTCCCGTGGGCGGAACGGCCCTCTTCGTCAACAGCCTGGAATTGCGTTTTCCGCCGGCGACCCTGCCCTGGCTAGGGCCGGGTTTTGGGTTTGCCATTTTTCACGATATGGGGAACGTATTCACGGCGGGGCACGACATGATAAAGGGGTTGATGCGCTGGCACCAGCCTGATCCGGGGCTATGTTTATCGTCCGGAGGTACACCGAACCAACAGTGTCTTAACCAATTCAATGCCTCGGGATACGATTACACATCGCACGCATTGGGAGTGGGGTTGCGATACAAGACACCCATTGGTCCGCTACGTTTCGACTTCAGTTACAATCTGAATCCAACGTCATATTTTCAGGAAATTCCCGGGCAGACGACGACCAATTTAGAAACTCAACATTTGGCGCACTTTAACTTTTTTTTCAGCATAGGCCAGCCATTTTAATGAATGCTCGCATAAAACTTTTGACGGCGGCAGTCGCCGTCACTTTGCTATCGGCGATTTTTTTGATGCCGACGGCGGGGGCAGGACAGGTCATCGACCGGATTGTGGCCCGAGTGAACGGCCGCATTATTTTGCAGTCGGAGCTGGATGAGGCTCTGAGTTATGAAGCGCTGTTGAATGGGAAGCCGTTGAACCAGTTCGCGGCTGACGATCGCCGCGCGGTTCTGGACCGGCTGATCGATCAGGAACTGTTGCATGAACAGCTGAAGTCCTCCGAGTTGCCGCATGCCACCGAAGCTGAGGCCGCCGGAGAGGTTGCCGGGGCGCGGAAGTTGTATCCGGAAGCGGCTACGGACGCGGGATGGCAAGCTCTGCTGGCGAAGTTTGGTCTCCGGGAAAAAGACCTGGTTTCGCATGTGCAGATGCAGATCGATTTGATGCGGCTGGTGGATGCCCGCCTGCGGCCCGCCGTGCAGATTGATTCCAAGAGCATTGAAGCTTATTACCGCGACAAGTTCGTTCCGCAGTTAAAGCAGGCCGGGGGGAGTGAAGTTCCGCTGGCCGATGTTTCCGGAAAGATTCGTGAATTGCTGACGCAGGAAAAAGTGAGCGAACTGCTGGTGTCCTGGCTGCAAGCTCTGCGTTCGGAAAGCGATGTGCACATCCCCGGGACGGAGGTATCCGCGCGGGAGGGGTACCAGAGCCAGTGACCGAGCCTGCCACCAGGCCTCCAAGCCCCGGATCGGGCCGCGGATCGGGCCGCGCATGGTGGAAATACCTGTTGATGGCAGCGGGTGCGGGGTTGCTGTGCCTGCTTGCCGGCCTGTGGTACGTCACCACGGATTCCTTTCAAAATCTGGTCCGCCGCCGCATGATTGCTGAAGTGGAACGCATCACGGGCGGCCGGGTGGAAATCGGGAGCATCCACACCGTTCCGTTTCGCGCGCAGGTGGAGGTACGCGACATTACGGTACACGGCCGCGAGGCGGCCACAGAGATTCCGCTCGCCCACGTCGAGCGGCTGGTGGCTCGGTTAAAGATAGTCTCGATTCTCCGCAGTGAATTCGGATTCCACGAAGTGACCCTCGATCATCCTGTGATTCACGTTGGCTTTTATCCCGACGGCAGCACGAATGTGCCTGGGCCGAGCGTGGTGAGAGCATCGCAGGTTTCGACGGTCGAAAGGCTGTTCGCGCTTTCGATCAATAATTTCTACGTTCGTCACGGCGAACTGCTGTGGGACGATAAGACCCTTCCGCTGGACTTCGCAGCCAACGACGCCGCATTGCAGATGGAATACTCGTTTCTCCGCGGCCGCTACGAAAGCCGCCTGCTGCTGGGCAAGGTGGACGCGAAGTATGATGGCTTCCGTCCGTTTGCCTGGATGACGGACGTCAAATTCACGCTGGCGCCGTCGTTTGCGGAAATCGATGCGATGAAATTGACTTCCGGACGGTCCCACGTCGAACTGCGCGGGCTGATCAGCGATTTCCGCCATCCGCAAATCTCGGCCACTTATAGCGCTCATGTCGACCTGGCGGAGGTAGCTTCGATTACGCGGCGCCAGGATTTCCACGAAGGCGTGGTCGAGTTCCAGGGGCACGGGAAATGGACGGTCGAGGAGTTTTCGGCTTCGGGTGCGCTCGAGGCGCATGATTTTGGCTGGCAGGACGCACGCATTTTGCTGAAGAGAGCCAGCGTGACCGCCGATTATGCGCTGACCGATCAGCAGATCAGGCTAACGAAGCTGCAAGGGAAGGCGTTGGGCGGGAGCTTTGTGGGGGATGCTCAGCTCGACAACTGGCTGCATAGCATTCCTGCTCCTCCGCCTTCGAAATCGAATCAAGCCCCGAAAAAGAAACCCGGACCGGAGATGGCTATTATCACGGCGGGACGGCCGAGCGGGAAGGGGGCACGTGAAAAGCCTCCCGGAGTTCAGGTCGCACAGGTGCATCTTCGGGTGCGTGATGTTTCTGCGGTGGAGCTGGCTATTGCCCTGAAGCCGGTCGGCCCTTATTTGAAAGATGCGCATCTCGCGGGATTGGCCGGGGGCCTAGTCGAGGCCAGCTGGAGGGGATCGCCGAATATGGCGGGGGTGGAGTTCGCGGCCGACGTAGTGCCCCCAGCCAAGCTGGCGAAGGGCGAGATTCCGCTGACCGCGCACGCCACGGGCGGCTACCAGTGGGCGAACGACGAGTTGGAGTTTTCCCAGTTCACTGCTTCCACGCCGGCGTCGCGGGGCCACGCATCGGGGATACTTTCGGCCGCTTCGAATTTTCATTTTTCGGTCGCTACCTCGAACTTCGAAGAAGTGCGTTCGATTGTCACGGCACTGGAAGGGCGGCCGTTGCCATTTCGCGTGAGTGGCACCACAACTTTCAACGGAGTGGTCGGAGGAAGTCTTGACCTGCCGGTGGTGACCGGAACATTGCTGGTACAAGACTTTGAAGTTACGCTTCCGGCGACCGAACTGACTGCCCAGCGCACAGTCGATTGGGATGCGCTTTCAACCTGGGTACAATTTTCGTCGCGCAGTCTGACGCTGCGCGACGGCAGCCTGCGCCGCGGAGATACGACTGCAACCTTCGATGCGATCGCCACCCTGCGAGGCGGAGACCTTACCGAAGACAGTCCTTTCACGGCGGATGTGAATTTGCATGGAGTAGAAGTGGCCTCGACTCAGGAGTTGATTGGAGTCGACTATCCGATCACGGGAGTGGCGGACGTCGTGCTTCAGCTTTCCGGAACCCGGGACAATCCGCGCGCGCAAGGACAAGTCCACGTTAAGAACGCTTCGGCCTGGGGACAATCGATTGCGCAATTCGACGCCGATGTGCAAGTCGCCGGGGGTGAGACCGCGCTGTCGAACATTCAACTGCTGCATATTCAAATGCCGAATGACGACGCGAAGATTCAAGGCAGCGCCGCCTACAACTCGTCGCTTCATTCTTTCCGGGTGAATCTTACTGGCACGAACTTTGATCTGGCGCGTATCCCGCAGATTCAGAAAGGCGGCCCGCTGGTTGAGGGGCGGGGCGACTTCACGCTGCAGGGGTCGGGAACGAAGGAATCTCCCACCATCAATGCCCGCGTGCAGGTGAGCGGTCTTACGCTGGATCACGAACTGGCGGGCGCAGTCGACCTGCAAGCTGTAAGCAAGGGCAATGAACTGCATGTGAGAGGGCAATCCGAATTTGGCAACGGCTTGTTGCACGTGGACGGCGGCGTTCAAATGCGCGGCGACTATGCGACTGCGCTCTCGTTCCAAATGGATAACGTCGATCTCGATGCCTTTTTGCGCACCTATCTCAAGGGGCAAATGACGGGGCACTCGGCAGTGTCGGGAACTGTGGCGGTGCAGGGCCCGCTGCGCGATCCCCGGCAGTGGACAATGAACGGAAACCTTTCCAGCATTGCGATGGATGTGGAATACGCGAAGCTCCACAATGCGGATGCGGTGCGCTTCAGCTACGCCAAACAGACGCTGCATATCGACCAATTGCACATGGCGGGGGAGGGAACTGATTTCACCGCGCATGGCTCCGTGCAGTTCGCGGGTTCCCGGGATCTGGACGTGACTGTGAACGGCAAGGTAGATCTGAAGTTGTTGAACACCGTGGATCCGGACTTCACGGGGTCCGGATTGCTGGCGATGGATATGAACGTGGGCGGCACGCTTTCGGACCCGCTGCCGCAGGGGCATTTGCAGGTGAGCAACGGCGCGATTGCTTACGCCGGGTTGCCGAGCGGACTGAGCGAGCTGAATGGATCGTTCGTCTTCACGCGCGATCGCCTGCACATCGAAAAACTAACGGCGCGCACCGGCGGCGGCACGATCGATCTCAAAGGGGACGCGACTCACTACAACCAGCAGTTCAGTTTCGACGTGACGGCTATGGGGAAGGAAGTGCGGCTGCGTTATCCGCCGGGAGTGAGCTCGACTGCGAACGCGGAATTACATTTCGTGGGCACACCTTCAGCGTCGACCTTGACGGGCGAAATCATGGTGACGAAGCTGGCGGTGACTCCGAATTTTGACTTCAGTTCGTATCTGGAGAGGAGCGCTCGCAATGCGGCCCTGACAAACGCCAACTCGCCGCTCTACGGAGTCAAGCTGGATGTTCATGTGCAAACCGCGCCCGAACTGCAGATGAAGACCGCCGTGGCGCGACTCTCGGGCGACGCGGACTTTCGGCTGCGGGATCCGTGGCGCGGCCTGCAGTGTTGGGGCGCGTCGATATTCTGGAAGGCGACGCCACGTTCAATGGCACAAAATTCCGACTGGAGCGCGGAGATATTACGTTTGCCAATCCGGTGGCGATTGAGCCCCAGGTGAACCTCGAGGCCTCGACGCACGTCCGCAACTACGACCTCGACATCATGGTGACCGGTACCCCGGAGCGCCTGGCGGTGAATTACCGTTCGGAACCGCCGCTGCCTAAGTCTGACATTATTGCGTTGCTGGCGCTGGGCCGCACCGGCCAGGAATCCGAACGCTTGCAACAGCAATCCGGCGATGCCGTGTATAACGACGAAGCGTCTGCCTTGATCATTAGCCAGGCGATGAACTCGACGGTGAGCGGCCGCATGCAGAAGTTGTTTGGAGCCAGCCGCATCAAGATTGATCCGCAGGGGCTGACGACAGAAACCAATCCGACCGCGCGCGGGCCGCAGGTAACGATCGAGCAGCAATTCGCCAACAACGTATCGCTCACCTACAGCACGAATGTGTCGCAAAGCAACCAGCAGATCATTCAGGCGGAATATTACTTCACGCGGAACATTTCGGTGGTCGGGACGCGGGACCAGAATGGTGTGGTCAGCTTTGACCTGCGCATCCGGCGACGAAAGTAGAAACGTCCTGATGACTGCCTCCGTCGAAGCCGAATTGTTCGCGAGTTTGCGGCAGCGGATAGTTGATGGCGTGTGCACGGCCGTGGCATTGGCGACCCACGAGTGCTGCAGGCGATGCTGCACGTTCCTCGACACGAATTTGTTTCCGAAGCTTACCGCACGCAGGCTTACGAAGACCGTCCTCTGCCGATTGGGGAAGGGCAGACGATTTCGCAGCCGTTCATGGTTGCCATCATGCTGCAGGCGTTGGCGCTTCAACCCATGGACATGGTGTTGGAGGTTGGCGCGGGATCAGGATATGCGTCAGCGCTGCTGGCGGAACTTGCAGCGCGGGTGGTTGCCATCGAGCGATTTCCGGTGCTGGCTGCGGGAGCCGCGCGGGTTCTTTCCAGCCTTGGTTACGACAACGCGAATGTGGTGGTGGGTGACGGTAGCCAGGGTTTTGCGGATGGCGCGCCCTACGATGCGATTCTTGTGTCCGCGGCCACTGCTGCGGTGCCGCCAGCTTTACTCTCGCAACTCCGCGAGGATGGAGGACGCATGGTCATTCCCTTTGGTCCCGCCGAGTCTCAGGAGTTGCAACTGATTCGCATGCAAGCGGGAAGACCGGTGGTTACACTCTGCGGCGCGTGCCGGTTCGTGCCGCTGGTCGCGGGAGTGATTGGGTAACGCTGCGTTGCTGGATGTCCGACGGCAAGCATCCACCACAAAGGACACAAAGTTACACGAAGGAAATCGTATGGGCCAAGACCTTCGTGATACTTCGCGTTCTTCGTCGTTGACGAATTTTCTTTTCGTCATTACACACTAGTCCGCGATCGAAACCCACGACTGCTAGAATCTTTTCGTGGGTCTTTTTCACAATTTGCGCGTAACTCTGGAGATGATCAAGTGGGAGCACTCGATCTTCGCGCTCCCTTTTGCACTCTGCGGTGCCATGTTGGCGGCCAATGGCCTGCCTGGAGTGCATCAACTGGCTTGGATTATCGTGGCCATGGTGGCCGCACGCTCCGCGGCGATGGCGTTCAACCGCCTTGCCGATGCCTCTTTGACGCGGCCAATCCCCGCACTCGAAGCCCGCGCTCTGCCGGCGGGTACGCTCACGCCGACCTCGGTTGCGACATTTGTCATCGCTGTCTTGCGGAGTGTTTGTTTTGGCGGCGTGGCGAGTTGAACCGGCTGGCATTTATTCTCTCGCCGATCGCCCTGGGCGTTGTCTTGTTATATTCCTACACCAAGCGCTTCACGCGCTGGTCACACCTGGTGCTGGGATTCGCTTTAGGGATTGCACCTTCGGCGGCGTGGATCGCGCGTACGCGGATCCTTTGATCCCCGCATTTTATTGCTCACCGCCGCAGTTACGTTTTGGGTCGGCGGCTTCGATGTTCTCTATGCCTGCCAGGATTACGATTTTGATCGTCGGAAGGGTTGCATTCCATACCTCGCTATGTAGGCATTGAGAAGTCGCTGTGGATGGCCAGGGATCTTCCATGTTGTGATGTTGATGCTACTACTGAGCTTCGTGCGTGAATTCGGATTGGGACGATTGTCGCTTGTTGGGGTAGTCGTCGTAGGGCTACTCCTGGCGTACGAACACTCGCTGGTCTCGGCTAGGGATCTGTCCAAGTTAAATGCGGCCTTCTTCACCATGAATGGAGTGATCTCGGTAGTATTCTTCGTTTTTGTCGCGGGAGATTTACTGCTGCGGCGTTAGGTCGCGGGCAGATCGATTACCCAGAGGTCATCCTGCCGCCAACGAAGCCGGAGGATGTCCGGCTTCGCTAATATCCCGATGAACTTCCCGCTGTACTTCTCTCTGAACCCAGTGAGCGCCGTTTTTACGGGTTGACGCGGAGAAGCATGAGCGTGCCGCTCTCCAGCTTGACGTTGCCTTTTTCCGAGCTCATGACGGATCCCATAGCGGCATTCTGCGCGTTTGCCTCGAGCAGCTTCAGTTCAGGCATTCCAATCACTCCCTGAGTGTTGCCAGTGATGGGCGGGCGGGCGCCGCCAGCCGCTGCCGTGTCAGTTCCAGCAGTCGCGCCGGTCGATGGTGGCGATGGTGGTGGCGCTCCACCCATCGAAGTGTTACGGCTACCCATCGGCGACGAGGCCGTGCCGCCGCCGGTCGCAGGCGTGCCCTGGCTGCTGCTATTGTCGCCGCCTGAAGCGTTGTTGAGAGGCGCGATGATTGCCTGGATCGACATTTGCTGCTGCATTTCACCGGTCTTGGTCATGGCGTGGTCAAACGCGATGCCCAATTCGGATTCTTTTTGCTCCTTCGTACGGGGCTGTGCGGCGGTTACGTGGCCCATGATCTTGGTGTCCTTGGCCACGAGCACCTCGCCACTGCTGGTTTTCATGTCTTGCGTGACTCTGGCTACTACTTGGTCACCGGTCTTGGCTTTTTTCGCGTCGACGGTCTTCGTCAGCTCAACCGGGATCACACTACCTGGGGCGATCTTCTGACTCTGGTTTGCAGGACTGGCAGCAGCTGTCGACTGGGCTGGCGCCGGGGCCTGCGCCTGCGACGTGCCTAGATCAGATGATGATGGAGCAGTGCTTTGCGCTAACGCTGTCCCACAAATCATCGCGGCCAGGAAGATTGCGGCCGCAAGAAAGTTTTTCATTGGCTTTCTCCTTGGATTTGGATTCCTCCCGGAATCCTCTCGCGTGAATCGAAGTCGCGCAGAAATCGCTGCAGATACCCACTAATGTAGATGCAGTTTTCCGCAGGGAGGTAGGCTGAAAATTATTCGACACCAACCACAAGCGATGAAGACGGCATCGAAATATCATGCAAACACGTTACGTCACGGCATGGGTGGTTGGATTATTGCTTGCCACAGGTTTGGCCTGTTCGCCAAATCAAAGCCCCGACCAGCTTCGCGAAAAAACGGCTGAGGCCACGTCCACCCTTAGACAGGACACGAAAGCCGTGGCCGAAGGCGTCAAAGAGGGTCTCGCTTCGAATTCCAAAACTGCGATCGATCTGAATAAAGCCTCAAAGAATGATCTGTTGTCGCTTCCGGGATTACCGCGCAAAAGGCAGACCGGATCATCGCGGAGCGACCGTACGCGGATACTCATCAACTGGTGACGCGGCACGTGGTGTCCGAAGATGAGTATGCCCAGATTCAGGATCGCATCCTCGTTACCCATTAAAGTTACGCTAAGAGTTACCGGTAAAGCACGGTTCACGATGGCCGAGCGGCACTCTCCTGCGATATCATCAAAGGGATGGTCCTTCACGGTTTTCAGACTGACGATCGACGGCTGCCGCCGATTTACAACAAAGTTATAGCCGGCGAGCGGCTTGACGCGAACGATGCCGTTGCCCTTTACCGCACTGGCGACATTCTTGCCGTGGGCTGGATGGCCAACTATGTGCGCGAACGCATGCATGGCGATAAGACGTACTTCAACGTCAACCGCCATATTAATCCGACCAACGTTTGTGTCGCGGCTTGCCGTCTCTGCGCGTTCGGCCGCAAGAAGGATTCGCCCGGCGCCTACACCATGGCGCTCGAAGAAGCTTTCGAAACCGCGGCTTCCGGATACTCCGAAGCGGTCACCGAATTCCACATCGTCGGTGGACTGCATCCTGACTTGCCCTTCCAGTATTTTCTCGATCTCTGCTCCGGCCTCAAGCAGCGTTTTCCGCAGGTGCATCTGAAGGCGTTCACCATGGTCGAAGTTGCATATCTGGCGAAGCGCGCCAAGCTCTCGATTCGCGAGACGTTGGAGCAGATGAAGGCTTCAGGCGTCGATTCACTTCCTGGCGGCGGCGCGGAGATTTTTGCTGATCGCGTGCGCCACATCATTTGCGACCACAAAATCGACGGCGACCAGTGGCTGGAAACCGCAAAACTCGCCCACCAGATCGGGCTGAAATCGAATGCGACCATGCTCTACGGCCACGTCGAAAACGACGAAGACCGCGTGGATCACCTGCTCAAGCTGCGCGCGCTGCAGGACGAAACCGGCGGATTTCAGACTTTCATCCCGCTGGCCTTCCATCCCGACAACACGCCGCTGCAGCATCTGCCGAAAACCACCGGCATGCTCGACATGAAACAGATCGCGGTCGGCCGCCTGGTGCTCGACAACTTCCCGCACATTAAATCTTACTGGCAGATGGTGACATCGAAGATGGCGCAGATTTCACTGCGCTTCGGCGCCGACGATATGGATGGCACCGTGATAGAAGAAAAGATTTACCACGACGCCGGCGCGACCACTCCGCAAGGCATGCGCCGCGAAGAGCTGGAACGCCTGATCCGCGCCGCGGGCCGCGAGCCCATCGAGCGGGATACGCTCTACCGGCAGGTCACACGGACGGAGACTTCGGTGACAGTCGCGGTGTAGGAATCACCCCTTTCCGTTTTGTTTTGTCCCAACATTTTCCAGCATGGCGTTCCGCAGTAGACTATTCAGCCGTGTCTGGTACCCCCTGCCTTGTACACGAAGCCAAGCAACGATATCCGCATCCAACCGAACCGTGACCTGCCGCTTTACCGGGCGATAGAACGGATTGCGCACTGCATTCTTCCAGAAGCTTTCCGGGAGACGCGGGATGTCGGAGTAATCAATGTCCTCGTCCTTCATGGCGGCGATGGCCGCGATCTCCTTGCGTTGTTGTGCGCTCAAGGGCCTACCAGTCGTGACTCTTTTGGCGTTCTTTCTCATAGCGCTGTCTCTCCTTGCGGTCCGCACGGCGGGCCGAGATGATCCGAATGATTTCAGTCTCTTCGGGGTTAGACTCGTCTTCCTCAAATCCCTCGTTTTCAAAGCGGATGGTATGGGCGACGAGCAACAGCAGCACGTCGCCAACCACTCCGAGCGTCTGCCAGCGTCGCTCACCACCTTCAATTCGATCGTGCTCCATCAGAGCGTCGCAATCGTCGAAGACATGTCGGGCCACGTCGAAACTCACTCCGTGTTTCCGGTTGTTCGCTCTTGCTTTTGCCGGATCCCATTCAAAGCGGATCATACTTATCCTATTGTAACACTAATTATGTAGTTACAATTGCGTAATGTTGAACGATGGGAATTACCGGGGCTTGGCGAGCTTTCGAATAGCTAACGAGAGGATTGTGCCGTGGTCCCCTTCCGCACTTCTTCTGCCGACCCCTGCAGCAGATTCCTCAGTACTGCCACTTCCGCCGCAATTCCAGCGTGCAGAGCCGGGTCCGCGTCGGGAGCGAACAGCGGTGAATGATTCGAAGGCAGCATCACTCCCGTGGCCTTCGCCTCGGCATACTTCTCGGGATT
>CAWJVI010000007.1:0-300029 GCA_963846245.1 uncultured Acidobacteriaceae bacterium
CGCCGGTTCCGCATCCGCGAAGTGATTTGCTCAACGAAGTGTGAGGTGACAAATCAGTTTGCCGCTGTCTGATATTCCCGGCAGGAATATCACGCGGACGAGAAGTTGTTGGACACGGCTGAAGGAATCGATCAAATTGGCTAGCACTGTCCGTCGGCGCGAACTCAACGAAGCGGACGGACCATGGTTGTGGAGAAGAGGTCTTTATGTCAGCCCGGCGCAATCTGATCACTCCAAGTGAGTTGTCATGCTCGGCTTCGAGAGGCGCCCGTCAGTCAGCAACACGCTCCTCGCTTTCTCAACATGCACCCAAAAACTGCGGGCACTATGTAGCATGATTCCAGGCACCCAATCCGTCTGGCTCACCGCCCGTGAGGCCGCGCTATACGTCCGCGTATCGCACCGCACTATCCTAGAATGGGCCAAGACCGGCCGCATACCCGCCCACCGTCTCAGCGGCACCGACCGTATTACATGGCGTTTCCGTGCTGAAGAGTTGGACGGTGTTATGATGGCCGCGCCATCTGCCGCAGAGAATGGAGAGTCATTCAATGCGACGGGAAAGTAAAAGCACAACCGGTTCTGTGGTCAAGGACCGGCGTAGTAAGAAGTGGCAGTTCTTTTGGTGGGCCGATGGCCGACGCCACAGCAAGACGCTAGGCCATTTTCCAACCAAGAAACAGGCGTGGGATGCAGCTCAAATCTTCCGGGTTACTCCACTGCCCCAACCGCAACCGTCCAGTGCGCCCACCGTGGCTGCGCTGGTAGAACGCTACCGAGCTGAGCGAATGCCAAAGCGATTCAGCACAAGGCGCGGCTACGAGTCTTGGCTTAAGTGCCACGTAGTGCCGCGTTGGGGTGCGCAGCCGATCACCGCTGTACAACCCAGGGATGTGGAGCTTTGGTTAGCTTCCCTTCCCCTTGCGCCGAAGTCCAAAGCTGAAGTCCGCGCTTCGTTGGGCCGACTGTGGGACTTCGCCATGTGGTCCAACTGTGTCCCTGTGCAACGCAACCCGATGTCACTGGTCAAGGTGCGCGGCGCATCCAAGCGCCTAACGAAGCCGCGAAGCTTGACCGCGGAAGAGTTTCAGCAGTTCGTTGTTCAACTGCGGGAACCATTCCGCACCGTAGCGGTGCTTTGCGTTTCGCTGGGTCTGCGTATCAGTGAATGTCTTGCGCTGAAATGGTCCGATGTCGATTGGCTCAACGGTGCGCTGCTAGTTCAACGCGGCATCGTCATTGGGCGAGTTGACGAGACAAAAACCGAAGGGTCACAGCGGGCGTTGACTCTTGCCCCAGAGATTCTAGCGGCACTGAAGAACTGGAAAACGTCAACGCAATTCGGCACGGCTGACGATTGGGTCTTTGCTTCCCCATCGCAGCTTGGCCGGTTGCCGTGGTCTTATCCCTGGACGGAGAAGCTATTTCAGGACGCGGCTACCGCTGCGGGTCTTGAGACGTTCGGGACCCACACATTGCGCCATAGCTACCGAAGTTGGCTCGACGCCGTGGGCACCACGATAGCGGTACAGCAAAAACTCATGCGCCACGCAGATATTCGCACCACGATGAACGTTTATGGCACTGTGGTGACGGATGAAATGACTACCGCATCGGGGAAAGTGGCGCGTTTGGTAGTTAACGGCACGGGAAGCGGCACGGAACCCACTTCAAGTCATTGAAAATATGGCGGAGAGAGTGGGATTCGAACCCACGTTAGAGTTTCCCCTAAACACGCTTTCCAAGCGTGCGCCTTCAGCCACTCGGCCATCTCTCCGGCGAGAATCTACTGAGGAATGAACGGTCTTTGCGACAACTCTTCCATCCTCCGAAACGAGTGAAAGCTACGGCCGGCACTCGATCGAACTATCCCTTGATTCTATGGGTGAACGCCGCCAACCGCAACTCGAAAGGCCTCGACAGAAACGATCCGTCTTCAGAAAGATGACCAGAAAAGAGGCTCAGAAAGACGGGCAGGAATCATGAATGGAATCAGGATCAGGATCAGGATCAGGAATAAAAGTTCAGGAAGGCTTCACGGGAGAAGACGAAGAAACAACGGAAGACGAGGACGGCGCTCCGGCGCCAGCTCCAGCCGCAGCCGCGTTGGCATGCCCGTTCGCCGGAACAGAGGCCGGCGCGGAAGGCATCGGCGGCACTTTGGTGTTGTCCACGACGTGGTGATTCAGGCAGTAGAGCGCCAGTTCCAGGCGATCCGCCACGCCCAGCTTGTCGTAGACTTTTCGCAGATAATTTTTCACGACCTGCTCGGTCGTGCCTACGCGTAGAGCGATCTCTTTGTTCTTCATCCCCTGCGTCACGCAGGAAACGATCAGGGTTTCTTTCGGAGTCAGCTGCACCTTGGGCGCGACCACCGGACGGCCGCGAATTCTGATTGCGATAAGCTTCCATCACCCAGTGCGTACCCTGGCTGTCGAGCCAACTCTCGCCCGCGGCAACTTTGCGCAGGCAGTCCACCATAATCTCGGGCTCCACTTCGCGCGACAGAATCCCGTGCGCTCCGCGGCGGAACAATTCCAGCGTCAAATCTTCGTCACGCGACGTGGGAGTGACCACCACAACCCGCACCGTCGGCGACTGGCTCACGAAACTCGCTACCGCTTCCACCGGATTCGGTGCCAATGCCGATTCAAAAACCAGTACGTCGGCGGAAAACTTTTTCACGGCAGTCTGGGCTTGCGCCAACGTTTCCGCCTGGCCGACCACACGGATGTCATCCTCGAGCGCGAAGATTTTGCGCAGCCCGGCGCGGAAAATGGCCTGCGTGTCGGCCAGGATCACGCGAATGATGCCCTTGCCGCTCTCTTCGCCTGCTCCGAGATTTTCGTCCACGCCGACCGGAATCGTTGCCATTTTGTTTTCTACGCCTGATTTTCTGAGCTGAATTTCCAGCGCCCAGTTCCCGAGCTTACGACCGCTCGAAATGGTATTCGTCGATCACCACGCCCACACCGCGACGTCCACGGTCGTCAAAGCTACGCACGACCCGGCCGCGGCAATCGATCTGCACATTCCTTTTCGACCCCACAACATCGCCCGGCAGCAAAATCGTGAAATCCACCATCGACCCCACCGGAACGTCGTTGTCCATCGCAAACAGCACGCCGTTCGCGGAGATATTCTGCGTCTCCGCCGTAAGCGCTCCGCTCTGCCCTTTCACTGACGCGGAAAGGTGCAGCGGAAATCGCGGCGCACTTTGCATTTCTTCATAGTGCCCCGCCTGCATCGGAATCGTGATTTCTTTGCCTGCTTCCGTTGACACGATTGCAGCAAACCTTCCTTCCAGCGCCAGTTTTGCTGCACGCCGGAGTCTCACGGAACTAGACGCAGCGTACACCGGTGCACCACACGTGCAAAGTTACCGAAGTCATGGAACAAGAGGGTGCTAACTGCTTTTCTATGAATGCATTACAAGGATTTTGACGGGCACCTTCGAAGCCCGAAAATAACCCGTTTCAGCGGTCAATTTCAGGCATAAACGGGAGTCCGTCGGACAAGCACCACTGCGCGGACTATCATTCAGGATGGCGGCGCTCTCCGGAGAGTGATCTCCAGGACGATGATCCGCGGACAGCCTCCGCCAAAGCCGCTAGGGCTCCACACTCTGTATCAGGGTGTCCTGGCTGCCAGTGAAGTCCGTAGCACCGTTGTAGGTCGCGGTAATGGCGAAGGACGCGACGCCAAGAGTGGCGGTCGAGAACGTCGCAACAGTACCTTCTAGTGGAACGGTGGCTAATAGGGTCGAGTCCTCCCTGAACGTCACGGTCCCTGTGGCGTGCGCTCCGGTGGAGGAAGTGACGGTCGCCGTAAATGTAACGTTTTGCCCTGCTGTGGAGGGATCGGCCGAAGACGTAATCACCGTTGTGGTCGAAGCCGGATTCACTACCTGATTCAAAACCGAAGACGCGCTGGCAGCGGAGGCGCCGTCTCCTTCGTATTCGGCAGTAACGGAGTGCGTACCCGCGTTGAGCCAAACATTTGTAAACGTGGCTACGCCTCCGCTCAAGCGCACGTACCCACTGCCGACAAACCGGACACTACCGGTCGGTGTGTTCGGTCCGGTCGATGTAACGGTCGCCGTCCAGATCACGGCCTGCCCGTAGACCGAGGGATTCAAGCTGGAAACCATCACCGTGGTGGTGGCGTACTTGCTCACGACTTGCGTGACCATCCCCGAACTTCGTTCAAACGTGGCATCCCCGGCATAGGCTGCCTTGATGGTGTGGGTCTTCGCGCTTAGCGACGACGTTGCGAGTGTGGCTACGCCGCCTGCCGTAGCGCCCGTTCCCAACTCAGTGCCGTCATCGTAGAACGTCACCAGTTCGCCGTTCGGAATCGCGCCATCGATTGACGTCACAGTCGCCGTGAGCGTCAGGGGCTGCCCGACAAAGGATGGTGATTCTGAAGTGGCCAGGGTAGTCTGCGACCGGAAATGCACTTCCCCGATCTGCTCCGTCAGGGAGGAGGACACGCTCCCGCTGTTATTCGCATCACCGGAGTACGTCGCCGTGATCGAGTGGACGCCCGCCGTTGAGTAGGTTGTGGCGTAAGCCGCTTGATTGCCCGACACAGCTACCGTTGCGATCGTCGCGCCGCCGTCCTGAAACGTAACCGAACCGGTGGCCACGTCTCCATACTGGCTGGCGACGGTCGCGGTGTAAGTAACGACTTTGTTCAAGCCCGCCGGATTCACCGACGAGACCACCGAAGTGGTGGTGCTGGCACTTTGGACAACCTGAATCAGCTGCGATGACGTGCTGGGAGCGAAGGCCGCAGAGCCCTGATATCCGGCCGTGATCGAATGCGAGCCCGCCGCGAGTGGTGCCGTGGAGAACGACGCTCTTCCGCTTGCCAGCGTCGCGCTTCCCAGTACGGCTGAGCCGTCGTAGAAAAGTACCGTCCCGGTTGGCATTCCTCCCGATGAACTCACAGCGGCGGTGAAGATCACGTTCTGTCCAACGATCGACGGGTTGAGCGAGGAGGCGAGAGCGGTCGTGGTAGCGGGGATCACCGATGATCCAACGTTGTTCAGCACCACGCTCACTGCACTGTCGGACCCAAACTGAGTCGCCAGGAACATCGCCGTTACGGCATCCGGTCTGCCGTCGCCGTTCAAGTCCGCAGTCGCTAGCGAAACCGGTGACAAACCTCCGGCATCGAAAAGCATCGGTGGCTGGAAGACACCGCCGCTACTGCCTAGTAGAAACTCTAGGGAGCCGTCAGGCGATTGGAACCCCCCGCAAGACCATCCGTCCGGAGCGGGGGTAGGGCAACTGGCTGCCAGCACATCCTGTATACCGTTCGAATTCACATCTGCCAAAACTGCCGACGTGTAAATCTGCCCTGGATAGCTATAAATTGCTGGCGCTTGGAAAGTCCCATCCCCGTTGCCTACCAGCACCCCGACGGTACCTGTGCCCGAGCAGTAACCTTGGCCGGAATTGCTGCATGAGTTTCCCACGACCAAGTCAGGCCTGCCGTCGCCGTTCACATCGGCAACAGTTATCGAGTCTGGGTAGTCCCCGCCGGAAGCATAGAGCACCTCTGGCTGGAAGGTTCCGTCGCCGTTGTTGAGCATCACGCCCACTTGTCCATCCTGGGGATTGCAGCCGCCGCAGAAGGCGAAGACAATTAAGATGTCGGGCTTCCCATCGCCATTAACGTCGGCGATCGTCAGAGAACTCTTGTTGCAGCAGCCGGTCCCGTAGGACACTGCCGGCTGGAACGTACCGTCGCCATTGCCCAGGAGCACATTGACCTGTGACCCGTAGAGCACCGTTATCAAGTCAAGCTTTCCATCGCCGTTGACATCCGCTACGGCCACCGATTCGGGCCACAACACCGAGCCTCCCTGCAATCCGTAGGTTACCGCGGGCTGGAAGGTTCCATCACCGTTGCCGAGCAACACCGCAAGCGAGCCGTTGCCGTCGGTCCCGCCGTCATAGTTCGCCACCACCAGGTCCGGCTTGCCATCCCCGTTGACATCCGCGACGGCCACCGAGTCGGTGTAGGCGCCGCCTGCGCTGTAGCTAACCACGGGTTGAAAGGTGCCATCGCCATTGCCCAGGAGCACGCCGATTTCGCCGTCTGTATTTGCCACCAGCAGGTCCGGCTTGCCATCCCCGTTGACATCCGCGATTGCAACTGACATCGCACTCGCACCGCCCGAGTCGTACAGCACCCCCGGCAGGAACGAAGCGGAGGTCCCGGGCACGGCGATTGAGAAGTACTGAGTGTTGGAAACGCCGCCGCCGGGACCGGCGCTGACTACTGTGACCGAGGCAGTGGACGCCGTGGCAACGTCGGATGCGGGGACGGTCGCAGTCAGCTGGGCGCTACTTATAAAGTTCGTTGCTAGCGGAGAGCCATTCCAATTCACCGTTGAGGACGCGACGAATCCCGCACCATTTACCGCGAGGGTAAAGCCAGCAGCACCGGGCGCGGCCGCGTCGGGAACGAGCGGCTGATCAATGAAGGGCACAGGATTCTGTGCTGTAGCCGGCGCGGCGAATAGCGCCGGAAGGATCAATGTTGCGATGAAGACTGCGACGAAGCTGAGACGGTGTAACTTGCGGGCGAAGTGGCGAGTCATGGAAAACCTCCGTTAAACTAACGGCAGGAACCTGACCTTAATACTGCCAATAACGATTGCATAACATCATACGCTTCGGCTGCTGGCGCCGGCGATGAATAGATTATGAATCCGACGGGGGCTGGCGCTGCCAGATGTCGGACCGAAGAAAAGGAGAAGGCTTAGAACTTTGTCACTTCCGTGAAGTTAAACTCCCGCACCTTCATCGCCGGGACCACCATATCGAACGATTCTTCCCCGCTGGCGCGAACCGGGACGCTCATGGCTTCCATATTCGACAGCATGTGAATCAGGCTTTCGTTGAAGCGGAAATTTCGCACTCCGTGCTGCACTCGGCCGTTCTCCACATAGAAGGTCCCGTCGCGGGTCATGCCGGTGAGCATTTTTTCAAAAGGCTCGACCTCTCGGATGTACCACAGCCGCGTCACCAGTACTCCGCGTTCGGTGGAAGCGATCATCTGTTCGAGGGTTTGAGGATTCTGTGGCGCGGCGAACACAATATTTTGCGGCAGCTCGCCCATTTCGTTGGGCAGCGCGAAACCGTGGCCGGTCGCCTCAACCGGGCCAACCGTGTCTTTGTATTCGGAGCGCTTCATCCGCGCCGCGGTCGCGCGTGCGTAGACCAGCCGATTCACCACGCCGTTCTCCACCAGGGCTAGGCGTTTGCGCCTGACCCCTTCCCCGTCGAATGGAGAGCCCGTCTGCAATGGATGCGCAACATCGTCCCAGATGGTGATGTTCTCTCCGAACAGCCGCGTACCTACGCGCCCGTTGAGAAACGAACGCTGGTCGAGGATCGCCATGCCTGCATAGTCCCAGAACATGAAGCCCACAATGTCGAGCACGGCGGAAGGCTCGAGAATCACCATGTACTTCCCTGCCGGAATCTGCTGCGGCCGTGCCGAGTCTCGTGCCTTCTTAGCGGCAGTCTCAGCCAGCGCCAGCGGATCAAGGTTAGCTACGTTCGGGGAGTTCGCTTTCTGCCAGCCCGAAGAATCCGCGCCCAGCATCGTAATCGAGATATCGGCCGACGTTTGCTTGTGCCAGTGGGCAAGCCCGCGCGAGTTGAAAATTCCTTCGACGGATTCGCCGCTCGAAAAAATTCCCGCCGTAGTGAGCTCGTGCTTGAGTGCAACTCCGACGATTTTCTTGACCCCGTCAGCCCGCAACTCCGGAGTGATAGCCGCAGTCTCAACAAAATGCCGGGAAGGCAAAGTTTGTGAGGATTGCAACGCACGTGTGGTGACGGGCGCCTCGCCGTCAAGTTTTGCTCCCGGCCGCCGGCAGCTTCTTGAGTATCTGGCATCGGCAAAAGATCGGGATCCGGATGCTGCACCTTGGCCAGTTCTTCCGAAGCCGCCACCACTCGCCGCAAACTCTCATCATCAAGCTTGTTAGTCGAAGCCCGCGCCGTGCGCCCGCCAAACGCCGTCCGCACCGAAACGCCGTAATTCTCTTCCGCGACATTCTGATGAATCGTGTTATTGGCAAAACGGGTCAGTGCAAACTTGCTGCCAGAAAAAAGCACTTCAACCTCGTCGGCAGACGAGAACTTCTTGATGCGGTCAAAAATGTCGGCAGCGCGGTCCTGTGTCAGCATCAGCTCTCGGTTTTCTCAGTGTCTCCGTGTCTCTGTGGTGAACTAATTTCCTTTGTAAGCGCTCCCTACCTTGATCTTGCGAAACCGCGACGGCGACGCCCCGTGCCCTGTCCCCATCACCTGTTGCGGCTGGCCCTTGCCGCAATTCGGCGTGCCCCATAGCGTCCACTCATCGCGCGAACAAATCGCGTCCAGCGCATTCCAGAACTCCGTCGTGATTCCCGAGTACGACGGATTCTTCACCATGCGTACCCGCTTGCCATTCTTGATTTCCCAACCGATCTCGCAGCCGAACTGAAAGTTGTAGCGCTTGTCGTCAATCGACCACGAGCGGTTCGTCTGCATCAGGATTCCGTGATCGGTCGCAGCAATCAACTGTTCAAGAGTCAGCGGCTTCTCGCCGGGCAGCAGGCTGATGTTGGTCATGCGAATCATGGGAAGCCGGTTCCATCCCTCGGCGCGCATCGTCCCACCCGAGCGGTTCTCGCCGATGGTGTGCGCGGTTTCGCGCGAACTGAGATAGCCGGTAAACAGCCCATTACTAATGATGGGAGTGCATTGCGCCGGAACACCTTCGTCATCGAAACCGAACGTGCCCAGTCCCGGACCGTGCTCCTGGCGCGCGTCCGCAACTACATTCACCAGATCGCTGCCGTAGCGCAGCTTGCGCAGTTTGTCGATGGTGAGAAACGAAGTGCCGGCAAAATTCGCTTCCATACCGAGCACACGATCGAGTTCGATGGGGTGTCCAACCGATTCATGGATCTGCAGGCCGAGCTGCGAGCTGTCGAGAATCACGTCAAACACGCCTTCGGGACACTGGTCGGCATGATGCAGCGCGACCGCCTCTTCGGCGATGCGCCGCGCGTTCTCCACCAGGTTCAATTCTTCAACCAGTTCGTAGCCCTTGTTTTGCCACTGCCCGCCATACGAAGTCGGATATGACCGCTTCTGAATTTCGCTTCCGGCGAACGCATAGGCCGCATACCCCGCGCCGGTGGAATATTTAGTCTGATGAATGTTCGAGCCTTCCGACGACACAAACCACTGCTCTTCCCGATTGAAGTTCAGGTTCGTCTCGGCCAGCGTGACCCCGGCAACAGCGCGCAGTTCAGAATCGACCCGCAACAGCAGATCAATATTTTGTTCGACGGGAATGGTGAATGGATCAATCTTGTGCGGAGTCGTCCACTCGGCAGTGACGGGTTTCTCGGGAGCCAGGCGCACGTCGTGCACCTTCACGCGCGATGACGCGCGAGCAATTTCGACCGCCTGCGCAGCCGTAGCCTCAACGCTGGCCCGGCTTGCATCGTCGCTGGCCGCAAATCCCCAGGCGCCATCCGCGAGCACGCGCACGCTGAATCCGACAGATTCAGAATCCGAAGCGCTACCCACCTTACCGTTCTTTGTAGAAAGCGCGCGGCTGCGCTGGCTGACGATGCGCGCGTCGGCATAGCTCGCCCCTCGCATCGTCGCAATATTCAAAGCCCAGCTGGCAACTTCCTTCATAGCGGAAATCTAAATTTATCACGGAGACTGGTTTCGGTTGTCGGCACAGGGCAGGCAGGCTAGGGAAAGCGAAGAAGAATGTTCGTACTGCCCCTGATCACTGACCGCTGGTCACTGCTTTTCAAGGCGTGGCCCGCACTACATCCAGCGCCTTCCTCACCGCCAGCAATTCTTTTAGCACTCCGCGCAGGTGGGTGGACTCCAGCGCATTCGCCCCATCGGACTTGGCTTCTTTCGGATTGTCGTGCACTTCCATGAACACACCGTCTGCGCCCGCGGCCACCGCCGCCCGCGCCAGCACCGGGATGAATTCTGGCTGGCCTCCGCTCACCGCCGGACCTTTGTCATCCGCCTGCGCCGAAGGCAGTTGCACCGAATGCGTCGCGTCAAAAACTACCGGAGCATAATTCCGCATGATGGCCAGCGAGCGCATGTCCACCACAAGATTGTTGTAGCCGAAACTCGAGCCGCGCTCGGTGAGAAAAACTTGTACATTCCCGGCGTCGCGGCATTTTTCCACGACGTGGCGCATATCCCACGGCGACATGAACTGTCCCTTCTTGATGTTCACCGCGCGCCCGCTTAAAGCCGCGGCCACCACCAGATCCGTCTGTCGGCTCAGAAAAGCCGGAATCTGCAGAACGTCGACGGCGTCGGCGACCGCACCTACATCCGCGGCGTCGTGCACATCGGTGAGCACTGGAATGTTGAGCTCGTTCTTGATTTTCTTCAGAATGCGCAGGCCTTCTTTAATTCCCGGCCCGCGAAAGCTGCGAATCGACGTGCGGTTGGCTTTGTCGTAGCTCGCCTTGAAGATAAAAGGGAATCCGAGCGCTCGCGCCACGCCCTTGATAATCTCCGCCATGCGCATGGCGTGCTCTTCACTTTCAATCACGCAGGGGCCAGCAATCAGAAAAAGATGGCCGGAACCGATGCGCACGTCGCCGACTTGGAAGGAATTCAAGACCAAGTTTCTAGTTTCCAGTTTCCAGCATCGAGTATCCGCCCAGAGCTCCACGGGAAACTGGAAACCGGAAACTGATGTTTTACCGCCCGGCTACTCTCTCCGGCCGGTGGAACATTTCCACTTCTGCCGATACTTTTTCCGCGCGCCGCTTCGATCCATGCGCGTAGGCTGCGCCCACAAAACTACTGAACAGCGGATGCGGTTCCAGCGGCTTCGACTTGAACTCAGGATGAAACTGGCAGCCGATGAAATGCGGATGATCGGGAAGTTCGATCATCTCGACGTAAGTTCCATCCGGAGTCGAACCCGAAATGCGCAGCCCCGCCGCCACCATCGGCTCTTCATACTCGCGATTGAATTCGTAGCGATGCCGGTGGCGCTCACTGATTTCCAGCTTGCCGTAAATTTTGTAGGCCAGCGTGTCCGGCTCGATCTTGCAAGTCCACGCGCCCAGCCGCATAGTTCCCCCGAGCTCTTCCACGCCACGCAACTCGCGCAGCTTGTAGATCACGCGGTGCGGAGTCGCCGGATCGAACTCGCTCGAATTTGCGTCCGCCAATCCAGCAACGTTTCGTGCAAACTCGATGCAAGCCGTCTGCATCCCCAGACAAATGCCAAAGTACGGAACTTTTTTCTCGCGCGCATACCGAATCGCAATCAACATTCCCTCAATGCCGCGCTTGCCAAACCCGCCCGGCACCAGAATGCCGTCGTAATCTTCCAGCTGCGCTTCGCAAGTCGCATCGCCCGCTTCCAGACCTTCGGCCTCAATCCAGTTGATCTGCAGCTTCAGATTGTGTGCCAGCGCCCCATGCACCAGCGCTTCTTTCAGCGACTTATAAGAATCTTCATACTCCACATACTTCCCCACGATGCCGATCGTTACCGTGTCCTTCGGGTTATAGACGCGGTGCACAATGTCTTCCCACTTGGAAAGATCGCGTTCTTTCGCCTCCATGTGGAGGTCTTTAAGAATCAGCGTGTCCACGCCCTCATTCGCAAAGACCAGCGGCACTTCATACACCGAAGCCACATCTTTCGCCGTGATCACCGCTTCTTCCCCAACGTTGCAGAACAGCGCGATCTTCGACTTGATCTCCTTCGCCAGAAAACGGTCCGTGCGGCAGAGCAGAATGTCGGGCTGAATTCCGATGCTGAGCAGTTCTTTCACGGAGTGCTGCGTCGGCTTGGTCTTGAGTTCCTGCGCCGCCGCGATGAACGGAACCAGCGTCACATGCACGAACAACGTATGCTCGCGTCCCAACTCCTGCCGCATCTGCCGGATCGCTTCCATGAACGGCAGCGACTCGATATCGCCGACCGTCCCGCCAACTTCCACGATGGCGACGTCCACATCCTGCGCGACTTTCTTCATCGCGGCCTTGATCTCATTCGTGACGTGCGGAATCACCTGGACCGTCTTGCCCAGGTAATCGCCGCGCCGCTCCTTGGCGATGATCTGCTCGTAGATCCGGCCGGTGGTCCAGTTGTTATCGCGGGAAAGCTTGGCATGGGTAAAGCGCTCATAATGGCCGAGGTCGAGGTCGGTTTCGGCGCCGTCGTCCGTCACGAAACACTTCGCCATGCTGAAACGGCGACATCGTCCCCGGATCCACATTCAGATACGGGTCGAACTTCATCAGGTTGACTTTGAGACCGCGGCTCTCCAGCAGGCAACCGATGGAAGCTGCGGCCAATCCCTTGCCGAGTGAAGACACAACTCCGCCCGTTACAAAGATGTACTTCGCTGGCATCTGTTCCTCGCTCTAAATTGTGTCTGAGAAGTTGTGCAGGTGGGGTGCACAATCAATTATGGCAGAAAAGCCTGTGGAAAGAAAATGAAAGAAATTCAAAATATCGAGTGGCTCGATTTGAGGTTGCGCAATTGCGGATTCACAACCGATGTCATCCCTCCGGAGCGCGCCCAGCGCTCCGGAGGAACCCTACGATACCAAGACATCAGTTGTGCGGATGCGAGGAGTGCCTGGGGATGCGAGGAGTGCCAGCACTGCAGGAAGTACTGGCATTCCCGTCCACGCCATCAACAGCGTCGGCCGTCGTAAGGTTTTTCGCCCGGCTGTCGCCGCGCTCGGAATGACATCGCTGAATGATTGTGGAATTGAGCCATCGGCAACCAGCGCGTTGACTATCCCGCCACGGTAAGCGAGAATAGTCAAGGTTCCTTCCTGAAACGAACCCTAGGGAATTTCTCTCTGTAAAGTGGGCCTGTGGCGCAGCTGGGAGCGCGCTTCCATGGCATGGAAGAGGTCGCCGGTTCGATCCCGGCCAGGTCCACCAAATCTCTCAAAATTTAGACGGGACGGCGGTCCGCACAAGAAGCCACAAAAGCTACAGTACCGAACCGGACGGAAAACAAACGGCAAGTCCTTGGGTCAGACCGGAATCAACGGTTTCTTGACTCGAACCCGGGCCTTAAGCCAGTCCTGCAGAACATCCAGATCCACGGGAGGAATGCGGACAAATTCACAGCCGACCGCTCCATGTTGCGCGGTCCAGATCACGCGGGCCTGAATGTGGATTTCTTTCGTTGCTCCCGGCAACGACAACCGCAATACCAGCGTCTCTCCGATAGGGAGCTTCTGATCTGCCCGAAGTCCTATTCCGCCGCCACCAATGTCGGTAACCATAACCTCTAGACTCCGACCACTTTTATCAGTTGCACGAACCGGGAGCATGACGACATACCGCGCATTCCGACGGTGGTCCATCAGCATTCGGGAGTAAGCGGCTTTCAGGGACTTGGTTGCCGACTCGGCGGTTACCGGCTTCTGGAGAGTGGCATGTGCGCCCCTTATGGGTTGGCCCACCAGAGAAAGTGCGATGATCGTGGGTTTGGGCCGCAGAGGCGATTCCCAAATCTTCTGCAACAATTCAGACGAACCGGCGCCCTCCCAGTCGATCACGACCAGGTCCGTGCTCCTTTCCTTCAACATGTTGACTGCTTTCGAGGAACTCAGGCACACATTGGTGCTAATGGAAAGATCGCGCAGGACGCGACTCATGTTGCACAGTACTTCCGGATTGCCAGATACAAGTAAGCCCTCAAATGCCATGTCTGGAGTCATAATTAGTTCCTTAAGATGTGGCTGTCCTCAGCCGCGAGGGCTGACGTCTTGGGACATCCCTAGCCATGAGACCATCCATATATGCCCATTTGCATTTAAGGTTCCGCGACTAGCTCTGTAAAACACTGAAACGACTGGGGCAGCGCAGTCGTCGCCGGCTTGAAAATTGGGGAGATGTATCGTTTCTGGATTGTTTCTGGAAATCGCTTAGGTTATGGACAAGAGAAGATCCGAGACCGGCCATGTTTGGGCGAATAGCACGAACGGGTAGTTACTAGCCATTACCAAGTGCTATTACGGTCTATTACAGTCTTGCAATTGTGCGTGGTTGGGTCATCGCGTAACTTCGGTACATGACCTACCGTACCCCCAAGAAACTCTCAGCAACGAATGGATTTAACCGAACGTTCCTGAAGTCAATCATTCTTACAGTAGGTGCTGTAGCAGCGCTGGCGACCATCTCGCCGGCTGCTGAGTTTCCAGCGGCTCCCAGCAGCGTCATCCGCTTGAATGCGGCCGTGATTGCGGCTCCGGTATCGGTCTCGGCGCCACGGATTGCGGAGACCAGGACCATTGATAAGACATTCATGGGCCTTGCCTTCATCTCTACGACCAGCACTTTCGCCGATTCTTACACCACATTGTTTGCCCGGGAGAATTGGCTCGCCGGCAAGAAGGGCGTCTGCAATGCGGAGGTTGATTCGGCCTATCTGTACGGGACGCACCCAACCGTGGCGCGCGCCTACGCCGTAGCTTCGGCCAAGAGCGCTGGAGCGATCCTGATGGCCTACTACCTGCGCCGGCACCACAGCAGGTTCTGGAGCGGACCTCTGGTGACGAACTCGGTGGTGAGCCTTGGAGGCGTCACCCAGAACATGATCATGTGCAACTAGGGGAATTGGGGTCGGCGAGTCCTCTGCGACCTACCGAAATTCTAATCACCCAGAACTCTGATCGACCGACTCTACTCAACGACGAGAATCAGAGGCAGCGAGTGCTGCAGGTGACCTGAACTACCCGTGACCGTGATGGTGTAGGTTCCAGGTGCGGTTCCAGTCTGAGGGGGCGTCACAATACCGGTTCCGCCGCACCCGAACATAAAGATCAAAGCGCCGGATACTAGTAACAAAGTAACGAGCGCTCGTGTCTTCTTGCTCAGGCGCTTGGGCATGGCAAACATGATTCCGAGTAAACCAATCGCCTGCAGCTGAACCCAGACCGCATAAACTGGCGCGCTTCGTGACTTCCGAATCGGCTCAGCCAGCGCGACGGACGCTGTCGTGGTAATCGATAACGTAGAGGTCGCCGTGCTCCCACCCGGAGTCACAGCATTGGGCGACAGGCTGCAGGATGTTTGCGCCGGTAGCCCGCTACAGGTCAGTGCGACCGCACTGGCAAACGATCCGCCAACGGGAGACACCTTCAGGCTATAGGTCGCCACGGAACCAGCTTTGATCGTGTCGCTGCCCGAAGAGCTTGCCAGACTGAAATCGGATTCGCTCCCAGTAAGGCTCGCCGTTTGCGGACTGTTCGCGGCGCTGTCGCTCACGGTCAAAGTTCCATTGAGTGCGCCAGAAGCCGTGGGGCTGAAGGTAATGTTGATCGCGCAACTGGAGCTTGCCGCCAGAGGAGCTGAGCAGTTGTTGGTCTCCGCGAAGACTCCGGTCACCTGAACGTCGCTGATGCTTAGCACCATGTTTCCGGTGTTGGTGAGGGTCACGATTTGCGCTGCGCTGGTGGTGCCGACTTGCTGGCCAGAAAAAGTGAGGCTCCGGGGAGCGAGTGAAACTACCGGGCCAGAACTGGTGCCGCTCAGGTCGATGACGTGGGGCGATCCCGCAGCATCATCCTGAATCGCGATGGACCCACTTAGAGCCCCCGCGGCAATGGGGACAAACGTAACGGAAACAGCGCAGTTGCTGGCGGCGGGTACGCTGCTTCCGCAGTTGTTCGTCTCCGCAAAGTTCGCGCTGGCGGTGATCGATGAAATCAGCAGCGGTGAGCTGCCCATATTTCGCAGCAGAACGCTCTGCGCCGAACTGGTCGAGCCCACGGACTCAGCAGCGTACTGCAGCTGACCAGGGCTCAGGGCCGCCGCTGGAGCCGCGTTCGGTCCAATCTTGAGTACAAAACCATCATTACTGCCTGCCAATAAACTCTGGAAAGTGCCCTGCGTGACCGGAAAGTCAGTGGAATCCGTCGCGCCGGTAATGTACAGGTTGCCGGTAGAATCGAGAACCATGCCAGCCGGAGACTCATTTGCGCTGCCACCGAGGTAGGTTGCAAATATCTGAGAACTCGCCAGAGGATCAATCTCGACGAGCAGAAGATCGTCCCCATTCGTGTAAGGCTCAATACCGTCCACTATGCTGAACGCAGTGCTTGCGGTAGAGCTTAAGACATAGGCATCGTCGTTGGTGTCGAGCGCGATTGCCACCGGGGTGGCCCCATTATTTGGGCCGAGAAACGTTGAATATGCAAACGTCGAGCCTGTTGGATTGAATTTAGTAACGAAGGCGAAGTTGCATCCCCACTCGACGGTGCCGGGGTTGCAGATGGTGGTGGAAGTCACGGGGAATGTGCCATCACTGAGAGCAATCCCGGTGACATAGGCGGAGCCGAAGCTATCCACTGCGATTGCATTGAGGCTCGTATCTGCACCGCTGGATTCGTAGAGATACGTGGAATAGTCAAGGAGCCCGGCAGTGCTGAATTTGCTCACGAATCCAACTGAGTTATTCTGCGGGGCCAGATCCGTCAGAGTATAAGCGCCTGGCGTAGTCGGGAAGTTGTAAGTATTCGTGTTACCAGCAACATAGGCGCTCCCGTTCGAGTCCAAAGCAATCCCAACAATGGCGCTGAAGGGTGTGCCCCAGCAGGGATCGCCACAGTTATAAGGAACGTTGGTATTACCACCCAGATAGGTGGAGTAGGCCAGAGACGATCCATCGGGGTTGAACTTGGTGAGGAATCCGTATTCGCCAAACAGGCCGCCCAGATTGGGGCTCACTGTAGCCTGGTAAGCATTGATGACAGGAAAGTTTATCGAAGACGTATACCCTGCAACCAGAACGCTCCCCGCACCGTCGATAGCAATGGTGGACGGCACGTCCGAACTGTTTCCTCCGAGATAGGTCGAGTACAGGAGAAACGAACCGTCGGCAGAGAGTTTCGACAAGAAACCGTTGAATGATCCCAGTAAGGAAGCCTGGTACGGATTTACCACGGGAAAATCGCTCGACGAGGTAGGGCCGGTTACGTACACCTCGTTCGCACTGTCCAATGTCAAGGCGTATCCGTAATCCTGGGCGTTGCCTCCAAGGTAATCCGCGTAGACCAAATTCGATCCAGTCGAATCGAGTTTGGCGACGAAGACGTGATCTGCGCCGGTTGGCAGAGAGCCCAGCATAGCCAGTGGAAAGTCTGTTGAGTCTGTGTATCCAGCGACGTAGACGCTGCCGGTATCATCGACTGCAATTCCGGTGGGCTGATCATTGCCACTTCCGCCCAGGTAGGTCGAGTACACCAGCACGGGATCGATCACCAGAGGCTTGGTGGAGTCGTACTGAGCGACGCGAAAGGCAATGTGCGTCGAATCGTTCATCACATACCCGCCCTGGACGGGCGTCCGCTGCAGGTCAGAAGATTCCTGATAGACCGATTCCTGGTAGACAACGGGACATTTGAAATGCAGTTCGCCGCTGGCAGTCTGCAGGACGAGGTCGCCTTGTGCGTCTATCTGAATCTGTTGGGCGCCTTTGATTTCGAATTGAATCCGGCTGGGGTCAGCTCCCGGCGAGATCGCAAAATCGTATTCCAGCTGCCCATGGCTTCCGTAGTAAACCAGGTCAATTCCCGGGTAGACATTCTTGTAACGGACCTTGGCATAAGTCTGCACGTTCGTATGCCATTTCGTGGGGTCGTTTCCCATGAAGTAATTCACTTTGCCGGGCTGTAGATCTTCCCCCGCGGCCAGCGGAGTCTGCGCTGCTCCCACTAACCTGAACTGCAACGTTGTGTTTTGGACCTGCTTAGGGCTGTTGGCGATCGGCGCGTCAGCCATCCCCGGCGGAGTTGCAGAGTCAGTCGGCCGTACGGAGAGAATCAATTCTCCAGCGGTTAAGAATGCCGTGTATCCCTTGCCGCGGGAAAGAAACTCAACCTGGGGATCGGCCTGACCTTGGTTCGCCTCAAAGGTTAGAGGCATCTTAGCGTTCCAGAGCGGATGTGTCCCTTGGGCCAGGCCGCCCCGCGGCCCCACCGGTATCGGCGCCTGCTGCGCCCATGACCCGATTGCCGTTAGCCAAAGAACTACCAATACAAGACTTCTGGGTTGCATTTCTATCCCCCGAGTTCATATGGCTCTGCTGAGACGACACTCCGATAGGACGTTTTCTCGCTGACGCCAAGAAAACTATTGAAGCCAACGCGCCTGTGCTTGTCGCATCGAGCCGAGCAGGTTAGAGGTATCCACGAGCGAGCGCGTGGCTTAGTAGGAAACAGGTGCACGGGCGAGTGCCGAACGGTATTTGCACTTGAGGAGACTAAACACCCATCCTGATTCCGATTACAGGGCTGACGATCTGCTCCACACGGTTTCGACCGTTACGTTTGGCTTGATACAGCGCCTTGTCTGCACTGCGCAACAGCATCTCCGAATTGGTGGAAGATTCTGTTACCGTGACTCCCATACTCACCGTAACTGTCGTTGCTCCGCGAGGCGTCGGGATTACTTGGTTCGCAATCCGTTCCCTGATCTGATTCGCTCGTCGCACTGTCGTTGCCAGATCGCAGCCCGGTATCACCAGCAGGAACTCTTCTCCGCCGTGACGTCCAATGCCGTCGTACTCGCGCAAGCTGGAGGAAAAGTGTTTCGTAATCTCTTTGAGAACCAGGTCCCCCGTCTCGTGCCCGAACTCGTCATTCACTTTCTTGAAGTGATCCACGTCCACCAGAACAATCCCCACGGACGTGGCGTCGCGGCGTGAGCGGGCGAGTTCGCGTTCCATAAATGTCAGAATCTCACTGCGATTCCAGACTCCGGTCAGGAAATCATGGCTCGCGATGAACTGGAGCGCGGTATTAGCGGCAACAAGATTCTGCTGCAGGTCGATGATTCTCTGGCCTACTAAGAGGCGAGCTTTCAATTCGAGCGGATCGAACGGCTTCGCCAGGAAATCATCCGCCCCGGCGTCCATCGCCTCCAGCATTTCGTGCTTACCAGTCTTCGCCGTCAGCAATATCGTGTAGGTGTAGGGTTCCTCCCCCGGGCGGCTCCGGAGCCGGCGGCAGATCTCGACGCCATCGATTTCGGGAAGCACCCAGTCGAGCAGGGCCAGCCTGGGCGCGTCTTCCTTCGTGAGCAGTTTCCAGGCTTCCTTGCCGTCTTTGGCGCACGTGAAATCGAAGGCCCATTCCTTGAGGTGACCTCCAATCAGGTGCCGGTAGATGGCGGAGTCTTCAGCAACTAAAATCGAACCGGCACGCTTTTCGGAGGGAGACGCCTTTTCTTTTTCAGTTGCCTTTATTTTCTGCATCCGTCGGCATCTCGGCTTTCTCCAACTTGGCCAGTTCGATGGCTAACCAGTTCTCCAGCAAATTGCGATCTTCCTCTGGAACGAACGAAAAACGTACTCCGGCCCGTCCTTTGATATCGGCGTTTACCACTTTGCCGGTCGCATGAATCATCCCGGCCCCCGGAAGCGAGAATTGCGTCAGCACCTCGCGGTCGGTTGGCAGCAGTTGGGCACACTGTAACGCCAGCCCGCCGATGCTGAGGTCGCTGATTCTGGCTCGGATTTCTCCTACGTCGGCAACTCTTGCCACCACGGCAATGTCGACCGGGACGCGAGCGGCGCGTCTGCGATTTTGCAACATGGTTCCGTAAGCAGCCCGCATACAGCGGTTGGCATGGTCGATGTTAGCGGGCTTGTGAATCATGAAGTTGGCTCCAACCAGAAGGGCGTGCGTTTCTGATTGCCCGCTGACCAGAGCCACAATGGTTGAGTTGCTATTCGGAGATGACTTGCGCGTGGCCCTCACAATACGCGTGGGGTCAACTACCCCATCCCAGTCGACAATCACCGCGTCCAGCCTGCGATGAGTGACCGCGTCCAGAGCCGGGTCCAGCTCACGACAAACTTCTGTTTTAATGGCAAAGCTTCCCAGAATCTGACTCATCACGGACAGAACCTGCGTGTCACTCGTGAAGAGAAGACCGTCCAGCTGAACATGCTCTTTCATAGCACCCCGTTAACCATGGGCACGTTGAGAACCAAACATGGCAAGGTGGGTAAAGTCTTAGAAATATTCCACTTATCGTCCTGTAAGATGTCCCGACCCGCTTAATCCCGTAGTATGAGTTCTGGATTAGTGTTTACTATTCATCCGAGATTTCTACGGGCAGGGCGCTTCCAGCTTCTAGCTTCTAGCTAAGCCGCTGAACGGTTCAGTTAGGAGCTAGAAGCTAGTAGCTCGTTTCCAGAGCATGTCTTCCCGAACAACTTGCCGTCTTCAACGCAGAAAATCGTCCGCATCCATCCTCATCCATCCTCGCGCCCAGAATATGTACACATTCCAGATTCTGGAAATCCGTTCCTGAGGTCTCAGTCCCAAATACCTTTGTGGGCAGAACTTAATGCAAAGCCTGTTGGTCATGAAAATGCACTAAGTCTGGTACGACAGCGCCGAAGTCCGGAGGTCCAGTAGGGGGCACAAGGTTTCTTCGACTCACGATCGGAACTTAGACGTGGTGTGTCCTGGAAGCTCACTGCACTACCGGTTCCGTACTTCCTGGCTGTCGTCAGTTTGTAGTTGCAAAGCAGTTGCGAGAGGACGAAGAGCGATCCGTTGTGAGCAACCTCCCCTTAATGTCCCTGTCCAGAATGCCCTCTTCCGAAGTCCGAGCACGAAGCCGCATGCTCTAACAATTATGTTCAAGCAATCTCAACCCGGTGCTAGCGAGACCACCTTGCCCCGTCTGCGTCAGGTCGAGTGGCGGGAATGGTGGTTGTGGGGATTTGCCGTTGCTGTCACGTTGGTATTGACCTTCGGAATCCTAGCCTTAACGTTCCCTGGATTCCACATGGCCAACGACCGGCTTTATACGTTGAGCCTTAAAGAGTGGGTGCGGGGACTCGCCGCGCTCGTTCTGTTGTTCGATATCTATACGGTTTATCAACATCTGCAACTCCAGCGCATGCGCTACCGACTGGCGGAGCGAGACCAGATCTTTCAGCTCATCAGTGAAAACGCCGCGGACATGATTGCCGTGGTCGACCAGAATGGATCTCGCCTTTACAACAGCCCGGCATATCAGAAGGTCCTCGGCTATACCCAGGAGGAATTAGCCAACTCGTCCCCGATGGATCAGATTCATCCCGACGACCGGCCTCGCGTGCTGGGAGCCGCCGAGAAGGCGCGAGTCACTGGCGGCGGAGAGCGGCTCGAATATCGCATCCGCCACAAGGATGGTTCGTGGAGGATGCTTGAGTCCACTGCCAGCGTCATTCGCGGAGCAAATGGTGAAATCGAAGGACTCGTCGTCGTGAACCGTGACATCACCGAACGCAAGCGCGCCGAGCAAATGTTGACCCACAATGCTTTCCACGATGGTTTGACGAACCTTGCGAATCGCACGCTTTTTCTCGATCGTCTGGGTCGCGCGCTGGCCATTTCCAAACGTCACGCCGACTTCAAGTTTGCCGTGCTCTTCATCGACATCGATAGATTCAAAGTCTTCAATGACAGCCTGGGGCACGCCGCCGGAGATGCTCTGCTCATCCTGATCGCCCGGCGTCTTTCGGATTGTCTCCGCCGCGTTGACACCATTTCGCGGCAGTCCCCAAGCGACGACACTGAGCCCGTCCTTGGCGACAATACCCTCGCCCGGCCCGGAGGTGACGAGTTTGCCGTGCTGGCCGAAGAGCTGGGCAACCCCAGCGATGC
Source organism: uncultured Acidobacteriaceae bacterium (assembly GCA_963846245.1). Taxonomy (GTDB): domain Bacteria; phylum Acidobacteriota; class Terriglobia; order Terriglobales; family Acidobacteriaceae; genus Sulfotelmatobacter. Next base: position 21,723 of record CAWJVI010000007.1, read on the forward strand.
CATTCGCGTCGCCGAACGCATTCAGCAGAAATTAGCTCTGCCCTTCGATGTCGATGGTCACGAAATCGTTCTCACCGCCAGCATCGGTATCGCCTTCAGCAACAATCCCGCTGCCTTGGCCGAGGACGTGCTTCGTGACTCCGAGATCGCCATGTATCGCGCCAAACATAGCGGCAAGGCACGCTGCGAAGTGTTCGACAATGCCATGCACACCGGCGCCCTCCGGCGTTTGCAACTGGAAACCGACATGCGCAGAGGCCTCGATCTGGGCGAGTTTCTGGTGTACTACCAACCGATCGTGTCCCTGCAAGACGGACGGATGGTGGGATTCGAGGCGTTGACTCGTTGGCAAAGTCCCACCGGCATGGTGATGCCAGGCGATTTCATTCCAGTCGCCAACGAGACCGGCATCATCCTGTCCATTAATCGCCAATTGCTGATCGAGGCTTGTCAGCAGCTGCGCCACTGGCAGAAACTTTTTCCTTCGGACCCGCCGCTCTCGCTCAGCGTCAATATAAGTCCGAAAGAATTTGCCCAGGCTGACTTAGCCACTCAGTTTGGCCAGCTCCTTCAGGAAAGCGGTATGGACCCTAAGTGCGTGAATCTGGAGATCACTGAAACCATCGCTATGGCTGATGCTGAAAGATCGTCCGGGATGCTGGCGCAATTGAAGGCTCTGGGAGTTGGTCTCGACATCGATGATTTCGGCACAGGGTACTCTTCTCTCAGCCGTCTGCAGCGCCTCCCGGTTGATACTTTGAAGATCGACCGCGCTTTCGTTTCCCGCGTGGATAGCGACCAGGACACCTACGAAATCGTCCGCATCATTGTCATGTTGGCTCACAATCTGGGGCTAACAGTGGTCGCCGAAGGAGTGGAAACTCTGGCTCAGCTGGATCTTATCCGGAAGGTCGGTTGCGAGCGGGCACAAGGCTATCTGTTCTCGAGACCGGTCGACCACCACACGATTCTGAAGCTCCTGGAAGCCAACCGCTCCACGCCCGCCGGCTTTCAGTTCAAGGCCGCCAAATCAGCCTCCGCTTGATGTAGCGCCTGCGTCCTGGCCGCTACTGCATTCTGAAACGTTGAGCACCGAATGTCCGCGCTTCGACGGGCTTTGGTCCACTCTTTGGTCCCGGCTTGAGGCCGCGCTTGGGACCGCGCTTGCGAGCGCTGATGTTGAATTGTTTTATGACTCGCCGAATCACGTTCTGGCTGACTCCGAATTGCTTTCCGATTTCAGCGTGCCTCAGGTCGGGCCGCCCCAGCAGCACTTCTGCCACCCGGGCATCGAAGCTGAGGCGTACCCCGCTCGATGCGGGCTCTCAAATTTATCGGCTCAATCTTTATCGCCTCGATCTGCATTCTGTTCTTTCTTCGGCGCAGGCGCGACCGGTTCGCGCTTTCAAATCCATGGGGAGAACCGCCCCCCGACGGTTCTCCCTATGGGGGTACAGCACCTTCGCCGACGCCGCGCCGACTGAGACGCGGACGACTGGCGCTTGTATCCATTGCGACAACACTGCGCGATCCGCACAGAGGGTTTCGGGAGGCTCTCATTCAGAACCTCCCGCTGCGTCCTTGGCGCTGGCGCCAGCGGAACCCCAATTCCGCTGTCGGGCTTCAAGACCCCCCTCTGGCCCGCGTGCCACGCCATCTTCGCTGGGCATGTGCCCCCGAATGCAAGTGACTTTCGCGCAAGCGGGCGGAAAATGCAATGCATCGAGGGTGAAACGTTAGTAAGTCGGAGGTGAGTTGCTAACGCTATGAAATAGAGGCGGTTATCTGGCATCGAACTGCAGACCGAGACAAGCATGCGGGGCTCGAATACGGCAATTTGGATCGCTCGCCCGCCGTTTTGCAGCGGCTCCGCCGCGACTTACAGTGGTAAAATCTCGAAAGAGTATTTAAAGAGTAGTTGTTGCGGCGGGGGTTCTTTGGGTCCTGGGGGGAAATACCGCTTTGGCCCGTTCGAGGTAGACGCGGGTGCGCGCGAGCTTTCCAAGGGCGGAACGAAAATAAGACTTCGTGGTCAGCCTTACCTGATCCTTGAAGTGTTGCTGAGTCGCGCCGGGGAAGTTGTCACTCGCGAAGAAATCCGCGCCAAGCTCTGGCCAGCCGATACGTTCGTCGATTTCGAGCACGGTCTCAACACCTCAGTGAAAAAGCTCCGGCAGGTGCTCTGCGATTCCGCCGACGAGCCACGTTACATCGAGACTGTGCCCCGTCTGGGCTATCGCTTTGTGGCTCCGGTCGAGGTAGTCGCGGAAACGCCCAAGCCGCCCGCAGCAATACACGCATCAATTCCTCTGCCGCTCGCTCGAATCGAACCTCAACCGATTCCATCGTCTGCTCCGCTTTCTGCTCCACTTTCTGCACCACCCACTTCACGCTGGAGATTCCTGAGATTCAGTTTTGTCGCGCTGTCGCTGCTGGCCATGATTTTCATTGTGATGGTTGCGAAGTTCCCAGGACGGATACACTGGCCCTTTGGTTCATCGAACGCGACGGTGAATGCGTCCCGGTCGGGAAAACAATTCGGCTCCCTCGCGGTCTTGCCGCTGGAAAATCTTTCTGACGATCCCGCCCAGGAGTACTTTGCCGATGGCATGACCGACGAACTTATCGGCGATCTCGCACAGTTGCGCAGTCTGCGAGTCATCTCCAGAACGTCGGTGATGCATTACAAAGGCGGGAAGCAGACGATTCCACAGATTGGCCGCGAGCTAGCCGTGGACGCCGTAATCGAAGGCACGGTGGAGCGGGAGAAAAACCGGGTCAGAATTCGGGTACAGCTGATCGAAGCCGCCAGCGATCGGCATCTCTGGGCCCGCAGCTATGACTACGAACTGAAGGACGTTTTGCTGCTGCAGAGCACGGCAGCGCACGACATTGCTTCGGAAATTCAAGGCCGGGTGGAACAACCGCCGGCGTCTTCGCCATCCAACAACGCCCGAACCGTTCAGCCCGACGCCTATGAGGCGTATCTCAAGGGCCGCTATTTCTGGAACCAGCGGACAGAAGCCGGGCTCAACAAGAGTATCGAGTTCTTTCAGGACGCGATTGCGAAGGATCCCGCCTTCGCGGCCGCTTATGCCGGGCTGGCCGGAGCGTACTCGCTCCTCGGCTCCGAGTCGCTGCCTCCGGAAATCGCGCGGGCGAAAGCGCGAGCCGCCGCCAGCAAGGCTTTGGAGCTCGATCCAGCCAGCGTAGAAGGCCACGCGGAACTGGGACTTATTGAGTTCTATTACGACTGGAACTGGGAACAGGCCGAGCAGGAATTTCAGCGCGCCATCGAACTGAATCCTAGTTACGCCACGACCCATCAATGGTATAGCCACTACCTGAGAGCGATGGGCCGCCTTCCCGAGGCGCTGCAGCAAGCCCAGCAGGCCCAGCAGTCAGATCCACTATCGTTGTCCATCAATACGACGCTGGCTGCGCGATACCGCGACCTGCACGACTTTAAGCAGGCCCTGGACGTCGCCCAGCGGACGCTGGAACTGGATTCTAATTTTGCGCCCGGCCATGAGCTTCTGGCTTCAGTCTACGAACAGCAGGGAGACTTCCGGTCCGCCATCAGTGAGTTGCAGAAAGCCAGCGCGCTTTCCAACAATAATTCAACCTCGCTTGCGCATCTCGGCCGCGCGTATGCGCTTTCCGGCAATCACGACGAAGCGCGTAAAATCGCGGACCAGTTGGAACTAATCTCGAAGCAACACTATGTGCCCGCCTGGGACATGGCAGTTCTTTTTGCCGCTATGGGCGATGCCGACACCGCATTTCGCTGGTTGGAAAAGTCCTACACGAAGCGGGAGAGTCAAATGCCATTCCTGAAAGTCGACTATCGGGTCGATCCTCTGCGAGCCGATCCCCGCTTTCAAAAGATGCTGCGCCGAGTCGGCCTGCCGGATTAGAAGGCAGAAGCAGGCAAGGTGTGAAGTGGAGGCGCGGACGATCCCCTCATCGGCTTGACGCGAGACTGCTACGTTCCAAGCGGCATCTCGACCATAATGACTGGTTTCGCCTTCTTGTCTAGCTGCAATTTCAGCCGAACCCAGTTGAAGCCGGAGCGGGAGAATTCAAGGTAGTAGACGGTCGTACCGCGGGCGGGGAAACGAAACCTGCCCTTGCTGCGGGAGCGGAAACGAAATCGGCCCCGGTCATCAGTCTCAGTTGTGCGAAGCACCCTCTTCCAATCTTCCGAGCGCTCTTCGACTGTAACGCTGCCAATGACGGCATGAGACGGATCCGTTACGATTCCCGCAACCGACTTTGCGAACTGCAGATTTTCGATTTCCACGATCTCCGTTTGAGCCATAGCGCGCAGGCTGAAGAAGAGCAAACAGGCAATCGCAAGTAGGCTATTTCTCACCACGAAAACTATACTCTTCGTGCAACGGGTGTTGCTCGGACGGTGTTGATGGTTGAGCTATCCCTAAGCGGTTTGACGGTGCTCTCCTTCTGTCTTTACACTGAAGTTAACGGGGTGTGAATGCGGCTGGTTCCTTGGCTCGAAGGATCCACGGTTACGGCCCGACCGCCGGCCATCCCCTGAAAGGCAAAAGTGAGTCCCACAGAAACGGCAGACGCTAAAAATACGGCGGACGCGAAGAACGAACCTAAGACGACCGACGTGAAAAATAATAAAGACGGCGTCAAGCGGGAGATTTCCGTCGAAGTCCCCGCGGCTGAAGTCGCTCGCGAGACCGAAGCCATCATCCTGAAATATCAGAAGGTGGCGCGGCTGCCGGGATTTCGCAAGGGGCATGTGCCGGCGTCGATGATCCGGCACCGCTTCGCCGAGGATCTGAAAAGCGACGTGGTGGAGGCGCTGGTCCCGCGCTACTTCCGCAAGGAAGCGGAGAAGCTCGGCATGATCCCGGTGTCGCAGCCCCGCGTCACCGAACTGCACATTCATGATGGCGAGCCCCTCACCTTCAAGGCCAGCTTCGAGGTGATGCCCGAAATTCGCGTCGAGGGCTACAAGGAGCTGCGCGCAGAACATCCCGAGATTACGGTCACGGACGAAGATGTGGAGCAGGCGCTGGCCAGCGTCCGCGAGCAGCACGCCACGTTTACCTCGATCGAGGGACGTCCGCTCGCCGATGGCGACTTCGCCCAGGCCTCGTTCGACGGGCAACCGAAGGACGCCGCCAAAGATGACACGAAGGATGCCGCAAAGCACGGCAAGGCGGGCGACGCCAATCCCGTGCACATGGACGAAGTTCTAATCGAAATCGGCGGCAAGAATACCGTAAAGGAATTCACCGAAAATCTGCGCGGCGTTTCGGCGAGCGAGGAGCGCTCCTTTGAAGTGGCCTACGCTGCAGACGCTGAAGACAAACGGCTGGCGGGCAAGACCTTCGTCTACACGGTGAAGGTGCAAGCCATTAAACGCAAAGATATGCCCGAACTGAACGATGATTTCGCCAAGGAATTGGGCGAGTTCACCACTCTTGACCAGGTGCGTAAACAGATTCGCGAAAACATGATCGCGGAAAAGCGTCACGCCGCCGAGCACGACGCCAAAGAAAAACTTACGGCCGAATTGGTCCGGCGCAACGACTTCGAAGTGCCGGAATCGCTGGTGGAGCGGCAGATCGATCTGCGCCTGGAACGCGGCCTGCGAGCGCTGGCGGCCCAGGGCATGAAAATGGAAGACATGAAGAAGATGGATTTGCCGCGGCTGCGGGTCGGCCAGCGGGAGCAGGCGTTGCAGGACGTGAAGTCGTCGTTGTTACTGGATCGCGTCGCGGAGCTGGAAAAAATCGAGGTCGACGAGGAAGAGTTGAACCGGGAAATTGCCTCGGTGGCCAAACAGACCAAACAGACTCCGGAAGCGGTTCGCGCTCGTTTGACACAGGATGGGGGCCTCGATAGAATCCGAAACAGAATCCGCAGCGAAAAGACCCTCAACTTTTTGTATCACCAGTCCGCGTCGTGAGTTACTGAAAAGGCCCGGACCACTTTCGACTCTCCCCTGGCGACCAGACGTTGTTTCGGGGCGGAGTGTGGCAGGTGAACGTGAAATCGAACGATTCGAATAAGAACGACGCACACATGATGCTCGTTCCGATGGTGATCGAGCAAACCGGGCGGGGCGAACGCGCCTACGATATCTATTCCCGGCTGCTCCGCGACAACATCATTTTCATCGGGACGCCGATTGACGACAACATCGCCAACCTGGTGATCGCGCAGATGTTGTTTCTGGCTCAGGAAGATCCGGAGAAAGACATTCAGCTTTACATCAACTCTCCCGGAGGTTCCATCACGGCGGGCATGGCCATTTACGACACCATGCAATACGTAAAGAACGATGTCTATGACGCTGTGCGAGGACAGGCCGCGTCGATGGCGGCGTTACTTTTGGCATCAGGCGAAGCAAAAAAGAGATTGGCGCTGCCGAATTCGAGGATTCTAATACATCAACCGTCGATGGGAGGATTATCAGGCCAGGCTACCGACATCGATATTCATGCCCGGGAAATCCTGCGTATGAGAGAGATAACGAACCAGTTACTCTCCAAGCACAGCGGGCAAAAGCTCGATAAAGTGGAGAAAGATGTCGAGCGCGACTTCATTATGAACGCGCAACAGGCCAAGGAATACGGAATCATCGACGATATCATCTATAAGACCGGAAAAAGCGTATGATCGGCCTTCGCGCGTGATTGAAAAACACCGCCCCGGGCAGAGGTAAGCTGCAGGACGGCAGGCGAGGCGAACGACGCTGGGACTCGATTCTGCCGGCATAAAGGAGTAAGGCCGAGTGAAAAACAAATCCGGCTCGGACGAGATTTTGCGCTGCTCGTTCTGCCACAAATCGCAGGACGCCGTCGCCAAACTGATTTCGTCGCCCAGCGACTATCCGCGCGCCTACATTTGCGACGAGTGCGTCGCGGTCTGCAACTCCATTCTCGAAGATGACCGCAGCGCCACTCCCCAGGCCAGCGTTCCCAACCAGTTGCCCAAGCCTCAGGAGGTGAAAACCTTCCTTGACGAGTACGTCATCGGGCAGGAACAGACCAAGAAGAAGCTGGCGGTCGCGGTTTACAACCACTACAAGCGCATCTTCATGAACCGGCAGAAAACCGGCGACGGCATCGAACTGACAAAGTCGAACATCATGCTGATCGGCCCGACTGGCACGGGAAAGACGCTGCTGGCGCAGACTCTGGCCCGCATGCTCGACGTTCCCTTCGCCATCGTCGACGCGACTACGCTCACCGAGGCAGGATACGTCGGCGAGGATGTGGAGAACATTATTCTCAAACTGCTGCAGTCGGCCGACGGAGACGTAAGCCGCGCGCAGACGGGGATTATCTACATCGATGAAGTCGACAAGATCGGGCGCAAGGACGAAAACCCGTCCATTACCCGCGATGTTTCGGGCGAGGGCGTGCAGCAGGCGTTACTGAAGATTCTGGAAGGCACCATCGCCAACGTTCCGCCTCAGGGCGGGCGTAAGCATCCGCACCAGGAATTTACGCCCGTGGATACCACCAACATTCTGTTCATTTGCGGCGGGGCATTTGTTGGCCTGGAGAAAATTATCGCGCGGCGCGTCGGCAAAAAATCGCTGGGATTCCGGGGCGGCGAAGATGCTGAAAAAGACGATATGGCGGTCTCGCGCAAGCGCAACTTCGAACTGCTAAGCGAGATTCAGCCCGAAGACCTGATCAAGTTCGGCCTGATCCCGGAATTTGTCGGCCGGTTACCAGTGGTCGGCATGCTCGAAGATCTGGACGAGTTTGCCCTCATCGAAATTCTCACGCGTCCCAAAAACGCCATCATCAAGCAGTACCAGCGGCTGTTTGAGTTCGAAAACGTGCGCCTGAAGTTCAGCGATGAAGCCCTCCGCGCCGTTGCCCGCCAGGCGATGGCCCGCAAGGTGGGAGCCCGCGGCCTGCGCATGATTCTGGAAGAACTCATGCTCGACCTGATGTTCAACCTGCCGAGCCAGAAGAAGCTGAAAGAGTTTGAAGTAACGCGGGAAATGGTAGAGAAGCGCAGCGCCTCGTTCACAACCGTGATGGAAAAGGCCGGTTAGCGTTACGGCCGTAGAGACGTAGCTTGCTAGGTCTCCGCAGGAAGCGGTAAGAACGGGCAAGACGTTACCAGCTACGTCTCTACAGTCAGGGGCTGGAGTAGAATAGAGGTAGGGCGTAAGCGGCGAATCTGGTTTCGTTGTTCTGGCCTTTCAATTCCCCGGGGGAAATTCTTTGACCACATCCAAGGAAAAATTCGAGAGCAAGAAGCTGCCGATGATGCCCATTCGGGACGTCGTGATCTTTCCGTTCATGATGACCCCGTTCGTGGTGGGGCGCGAGTCGAGCGTGCGCGCGCTGGAAGAGGCGTTGGCGGCGGACAAGAAGATTTTCCTGGCGACTCAGCACGACGCTTCCATGGATGAACCCAAGGCCAATGAGATCTACCAGGTGGGCACGATCGTCAACATCGTGCAGAGCCTGAAGCTGCCCGACGGCAATATCAAGGTTTTGGTCGAAGGCATCGAGCGCGGCAAGATTCTGCAAGTCACCGACACAGACGGCTACATGCAGGCGTCGGTGCGGGTGGCGCGCTACGCCACCGAGATGAACCCGGCGATCGAAGCCAGCATGCAGCGCGTGACTTCCCTGTTCGAGCAATACGTCAAACTGTGCCAGGCCCTGAATTACGAGACCATGATCTCGGCCGTGCGCATGGAAGATCCCGCGAAGCTGACCGACGTGATCTCCGCGAACCTGCAACTCTCCATCGAAGAAAAGCAGGAACTGCTGGAAATTTTCGATCCCGCGGAACGACTGACGCGCATCGCCGACGTGCTCGATATCGAAATCGAGAAGCTGAACGTGGACCGCACCATCCAGTCGCGCGTGAAGCGGCAGATGGAGAAGGCGCAAAAAGAGTATTACCTCAACGAAAAGATCAAAGCCATCCAGAAGGAACTGGGCCGCGGCGAAAAAAGCGAATTCGACGAACTGAAAAAGAAGATCGAAGCCGCCGGCATGCCGAAAGATGTGAAAGATAAGGCCATCCAGGAATTGAAAAAGCTGGAAGCCATGCCGCCGATGTCAGCGGAGTCGACGGTTTCGCGCAACTACCTCGACTGGCTCCTGGCCGTGCCGTGGAAGAAGCGGTCGAAAGAAATTCGAAATATTTCGCGCGCCGAAAAAATCCTGAACGAAGATCATTACGGGCTGGAGAAGATCAAGGAACGCATTCTTGAATTCCTCGCCGTGCGGCAGCTGGTGAAAAATCCCAAGGGCTCGATTCTGTGCTTCGTCGGCCCTCCCGGGGTCGGCAAAACTTCTCTGGGCATGTCGATTGCAAAAGCAACCGGCCGTAAGTTTGTCCGCATGTCGCTCGGCGGAGTTCGCGATGAAGCCGAAATTCGCGGCCACCGGCGCACCTACATCGGCGCTCTTCCCGGGCAAATCATTCAGATGATGAAGAAAGCCGGAACCAAGAATCCGGTCTTCATGCTGGATGAAGTCGACAAGATGTCAATGGATTTCCGCGGCGACCCGTCAGCCGCACTCCTCGAAGTGCTCGATCCCGAACAGAACTTCATGTTCGTCGACCACTATCTCGACGTAGAGTACGACCTATCGCAGGTATTTTTCGTGGCCACGGCCAACGTGATGCACACCATTCCTCCCGCTCTGCAAGACCGCATGGAAGTGCTCCGACTGCACGGCTACACCGAGCAGGAGAAAGTAGAAATCGCCAAGCAGTTCCTGGTGAAGAAGCAGATGCTGGCGGCAGGCTTGTCGGAAAAGAACATCAAGTTCACCGACGAGGCCATTACCGGAATCATCCGCGCCTACACGCGCGAGGCTGGCGTCCGCAACCTGGAGCGCGAAATCGGCAACGTTTGCCGCAAGGTCGCGCGCAAGGTCGTGAAGGAAGGCGAAAACTACAACGTCACAGTCACCGGCGAAACCGTCAACGATTTCCTCGGCGTCATCAAGTTTCGCGACACGCTGGCGCATGAGAAGAGCGAAATCGGCCTGGTCACGGGCCTGGCGTGGACGGAAGTCGGCGGCTCCATCCTGAGCACCGAAGCGACGGTCGTCGAAGGCAAAGGTGGAAGGCCAACGCTAACGGGCAAGCTGGGCGACGTGATGCAGGAATCCGCGCAGGCCGCCATCACCTACGTACGCTCGCGCTGGAAACATCTCGGCCTGTCACGCGACTTTTATCGCACCATCGACATCCACGTGCACGTTCCGGAAGGCGCGATTCCCAAGGACGGCCCATCGGCCGGCATCACGATCGCCACGGCGATCTCCAGTGCGCTGAGCAAGATTCCAGTGCGTCGCGACCTGGCCATGACCGGCGAGATCACGCTTCGCGGCAAAGTGCTTCCGATCGGCGGACTCAAAGAGAAACTTCTGGCAGCGCATCGGGCTGGATTATTTGAAGTGATCCTGCCCAAAGACAATGAAAAAGATGTCGCCGAAGTTCCCGAGAATCTGCGCAACGCCATGAAGCTGCATTTCGTCGACACCATGGATCAGGTGCTGCAGATTGCTCTGGAATCACCGCTGCCAAAGATCGATGCAGAAGTGGCAGAGGCGATTGCCCCCCTCACCTCGGATACGGTCGGGAGCCCGGCCGCGCACCAGTAGCCGGTTCTCAGTTCTCCAGTTTTTGCAAAGAGCCTGCGTGAGCAGGCTCTTCTGTTCTTAGAAACGTAGCAAGCTACGTCTCTACGATGGATCTGCCGGCGAGGCGACCGGCCAGACTTGACACCTTTCCTCTCGCCTCCTTACAGTTAAAGCACTTTCCAGCCAGTGCGCAGCAGTCCTCGTCAGAGAATCGGGTCAGAGAATCGACTGTCGCAGTTCGCCCGGCCCAAAGGGGAGTCTTCTAAGATGTCCGCGTCCAATCAAGGTCAAATCGCTTTTGAGAATGGCTCGGAGTTGCCCGCCGAAGAAGCTCGAACCCGCACAACGGGAATCCTGCCTTCGCAGGAAATCACCAACCTGATCGCGCGCGGAAACATTATCGCTAGGCCTGCGATCAATCCCGAGCATGTTCAGCCCGCCAGTCTCGACCTGAGGCTCGGCGACATGGCGCATCGTGTCCGCGCCGGTTTTCTGCCCGGACCGAATAGCACGGTCGAAGCCAAAATCAAGGAACTGCGGATGACTCGAGTCGACCTGACCGGCTCCGCGGTGTTTGAAAAAGACTGCGTTTATATCGTGCCCTTGGTCGAGGAACTGAACCTGCCGGAAAATATCTCCGGCAAGGCTAATCCAAAGAGCACCACCGGACGCCTCGATATTTTCACCCGCCTGATCACCGACTACGGCACGGAATTCGACCACGTGCCGCCGGGATACAAAGGCAAGCTCTATGCCGAGGTTGTCTCGCGCACGTTTACAGTCGCCATTCGCGCGGGCATGAGGTTGAGCCAGTTGCGTTTTGTGCAAGGCAATCCCGTCTCCGGCGACAAAACGATTCGCGACTTGAATCAAGACGTGCCCCTCGTCTACATGGAAGACGAAGACAGCCCCGGAAAAGCGAAAGTTGAGCGAGGCTTGAGAATCACCGTGAATCTCGAAGCCGCTGAACCGGGCGAAATCATTGCCTACCGCGCCAAGCGCTACGCCCCCGCGATTGAACTGGACCGCATCGACTATTATCCGACCGAGGAATTCTGGGAAGTTCGTCATCAGAATCCAAGCAAGAACCTGATTCTCGAGCCCGGGGATTTTTATATTTTGGCCTCGCGCGAGCGAGTGCGCGTTCCTCCCGAATTCGCGGCAGAAATGGTCCCCTTCGATCCCGCCGACGGCGAGTTCCGAATTCACTACGCAGGATTTTTCGATCCCGGTTTTGGATACGGATCCAGCGACATCAAGGGAACTCGCGCCGTGCTTGAAGTTCGCGCCCACGAAGTCCCGTTCCTGATCGAGCACGGGCAGTTCGTCGGCCGGCTGAACTATATGCCGTTGCTATCGCGACCGGGCAAGATTTATGGCACGAATATCGGATCGTCGTATCAGCACCAGGCCCTAACGCTGAGCAAGCAGTTTCGCCGCGGGTAACCCGGCTCTCTGTGCCGCGTGCTGTATTCTCTATTCCTGGCGCCTAGCCCTGGTCCGTATCCCCTGGCTTCCGCTTGCATGTTTACCGCTCCGCATTGCACACTTGAGCATGAGAGTGATGGCGCAGTTTCTGGCCGCGGCAACCGACGCCGCCCACTTCCCCGAGCCCAGCCTGCCCGAGATCGCATTCCTGGGCCGTTCGAACGTCGGCAAGTCCAGCGTGATCAACTCTCTCGTGGGCAGCAAGCTGGCCCGCACCAGTTCCACTCCCGGCCGCACCCGCAGCATTAATTTTTTTGGAATCCGCTGGGCCGGAAAGCCGCAGCCCGAGCTGATTTTCACCGACCTGCCCGGATACGGCTACGCGAAACTTTCACGCGAAATTTCCGCTGAGTGGCCGAAATTCATTGAACCTTATCTCAACGATCGCCCCACGCTGGCGCTGTGCCTTGCGCTGGTGGATGCAAACGTGCCTCCGCAACCGCCCGACCGCCAGTTGATCGACTTCCTCACCGCCTCCGGACGCGACTTTCTTCTGGTCGCAACCAAAAGCGACCGGCTGTCGAATAATCAACTCCACGGTGCGCTAAAGACTTTAGCCAAGGAATATCCCACCGCCCACATCGTGCCTTACTCGGCCAAGACTGGGATCGGACGCGAAGAATTGTGGAAGCGAATTAAGCAAGCGTCCGAACAAACGGGAACCACCGAGTCATCATCCTCCGAATCCTCCGATTAGAAGATCTTCATCCCGAATCGGCGGAGCCGGGCTAAATCTTCCCTGCAAATCTCCGATAAGCAAAAAGAGAGCTCCGAAATGGTGTGGTGGCTTCAGTGCCGCAATTTCAGGCCGAGTCGCGCTTCCGCAACGGAGCGTAGCAGCGTGTCTCGTGAATGTTATGACACAAGAAACCGACGAAGGCCTGGCCTATTTGCAGGCTCTGAAAAGTTCAGCGCCGGCGCCGGCCGCCAGGACCGCTCCGGCGAGCGAGATGAATTCCTCGAACGCTTCTGAACGTGCACCGGCTCAGCATTCTGCCGCCCCGCAGACTTTCGCTCTGGAGAAGCGCCGCAGCCCTCGCTACGGGAGCGAGGGAAGCATGGCGAGTCCCCTGGCGCAGGAAGCCGACGAAGGTGTGGCCTATCTGCAAGCTCTGAAACAGACTGCGCCGACCGCCGATGCCGGCCCTCCCTGGGCGCACGAGCCGAATTCAACAGAAACTTCCGGCCGCGCGCAAAATATAAATTCTGCCGTCCCGCAAACTCTCACTTTGGAGAAGCGCCGCAGCCCTCGCTACAAGTGCGAAGGCAGCGTCGAAATTTGCCAGGAAGGTTTCGAATTGCGCACCTGGGCTACCTGCACGGATGTAAGCATGCACGGCTGCTATGTGGAGGCAACCACCACCTACCCGGTGGGAGCCAACGTGCACGTCAAGTTGCAGGCCGGCGAATTCCAGATCCAGAGCAAAGGATGCGTCCGGGTAGCATACCCTTGCCTGGGAATGGGAATCGCTTTTCTCGAAATGTCGGAAGAGACTCGCACCCGCTTGCGGGAATTATTGCGCACCATCTCGCGGCCCTCGGTGATTCTGGGACCCGGACACTCGCCGTCCGCGCCCTGGGGCGGTCCGCTGATGTCCATCGCGCTGCCCGCTGATGCAACCGCGGCGCTCCGTGCCCTGGCTGAATTTTTCGAAAGCCGTCAGCTACTGATGCGCGACGAATTCCTGCGCATCCTGCGCAAGAGCCAGGCAGACGCAAAGCTGCCGGGACAATTGCAAAGACCTCTCTAGGCTTTCGGCGTCAGAATGTCGGAATCGGCATCGGTATCGGAATCGGAATAAAGAGCGTCACTCCATCGCCCCACAGAATTCCCTCCGTTGGCTATGATGGAAAGATATGGCTCTCTATCTGATCACTGGCATTGGCGGCTTCATCGGATCTTCGCTCGCGCGGGCTCTTCTGGCAAAAAACGAACAGGTTCGCGGTGTAGACAATTTTTCCACGGGAAAACGGGAAAACCTGCAGGAGATTCTTCCTCGAATCGACTTCCGCGAAGCCGATATTCTCGATCTCGACGCGATGCACAAAGCTTGCACCGGCGTCGACTATGTTCTGCATCAGGCCGCGATTCCTTCGGTGCCGAAGTCGGTGCTCGATCCTGTGGGCAGCAATCGGGCGAATGTAGACGGCACGGTCAACGTGCTGGTGGCGGCACGCGACGCCAAGGTGAAGCGCGTAGTCTACGCGGCCTCGTCGTCGGCTTATGGCGATACGCCAACCTTGCCCAAGCACGAAGCGATGACGCCGGATCCCATCTCTCCGTACGCGGTCGCCAAACTTGCCAGCGAACGTTACATGATTTCGTTCTTCCGCTGCTACGGACTCGAAACCGTCTCGCTGCGTTACTTCAATATCTTCGGACCTCATCAGGACCCGTCGTCGCAGTATTCCGGCGTGCTCGCCAAGTTCATCACCCAAATGCTGCGCGGAGAGCAGCCCTCCATCTACGGCGACGGCGAACAAAGCCGTGACTTCACCTACATCGACAACGCAGTGGAAGCAAATCTGCTGGCGTGCCACGCCGCTTCTCAAGCCGCCGGAAAAGTATTCAACGTCGCCACCGGACGCCGCGTCACTCTGAACGAAACCTTCCAACTCCTGCGCGGCATGACTTCCTACAAAGGACAGCCAATCTACGGCCCCGAACGCGGCGGCGACATCAAGCACTCGCTAGCCGACATTTCCCAAGCAGAAAAATATCTCGCCTACAAACCCAAAGTGGATTTCGAGCGAGGCCTGCTGAAGACAGTGGAGTGGTATCGGGGGAATTGAGCGTTACGTTAGTTATCTACGGCAGAGTACCCTCGAAGACTAGATTCAATTCATGACTCTTTCCTCGATGGTGGTTTCTCGCGATTGGCAGGAAGTCAGCGTTCTCGAGTGCATCCTCGGTGGCCTTCACATGGATGTCGCCGTCGAACAAGAACCACAGCGGGCCATGAGCCGCCTCAGCCGTTCCAAAGTCGACGCCCTGATTGTCGACTGCGATCTCAACGGCAGCGCCCAGTTTCTCCACGAATTACAGCAAAGTGAGCGGCAGCTGAACACCGTGCCACTCGTCATTATGGGAGCGCCATCGTCACAAACCGTGGAAGCGACCGGCGCCTTATTTTCTTTCAAGAAACCGATTTCGGTGGAGCAAGCCGTGCGCACGCTTTCCGCCGCGCGCAATATGATTCTCGATGGACGTCTGCGCTATCACCGCGCTGGTCTCGAAGTGCCGGTATCGTTGAACTGCAATCGCAATTCGCCCATTGAAGCGCATCTCATCAACGTGAGCCAGGGCGGCCTGCAGGTTCACTCCGACTCGCCGGTCGAAATGAAGAAGCCGTTCCAGATTTCGTTCGAATTGCCCGGAGCGAAAAACACGTTAAAAGCGCACGCCGAAGTCGCGTGGCAGGATGCACGCGGCAACGTCGGCATCCGCTTCGTGAAGGTAACTCCACGTCAGCAGCGGACGCTGCAACTCTGGCTGGCACAACAATATTTTCAGAATTAGTCTTCTCTGAATCGCGAAGTGCCGGCTTTCGCGAGCGCCTCTGTAACACGACCGTCCGTCTCAACGGAATAGAATTCTCACCGGAAGCGCGCAGATTCTCTGGCATCTCTGTCGCTGCCACCATCCGCTTCAGCCAACCGCGCTAGCCGATCCCCTAGACTCGAGCCGCCGAGAAACCGGAAAAATATCCAGTAAAACGCACTCACAAAAATCGCGACGCCGAATCCTGCCTCCAGGTCAAGCGGCCATCGCGGAAGGTCCTGAGTCACCGTGAGAAAAATCAGCGAGAACAGAAGCAACGCTGCAAATACGATCAGTGAATCCAGCGTCCACGCCATCTGCCTTCCAGAAATCGGACGCGAAAGCCAGTCCGTTTCAGGCAGCCCGCCGGCAGACACGGCCGCTTCGGCTTCCTCATCGACACACTGCCCGATCTGTTCGTAGATTTTCTCGTCGATCTTTTGGGAGTACGCAGACTGTCCGGCCAAGCGCTCCGGTTGGAGTTCAATCACCCTGCGGGCGCTGGGCGACAACAGCAATCCGTCTTCTTGAGTGTCAGCGCTCCCTGCGCCGCCGAAGATGGAATTGCTTCGCGATGGAATGGAATCCAGCAGGTCTCCCAGGATCCATTCGTTAATCTGCCGACCCGTCTCGGTAGAAAGATCGAGAAATCGAATTCCGCATTGTCCGGAAGGATCGGCCCATGCGACTTCCCCCTGACAATCCACCTTGACCCGAGGATGCCGCAGTTCGAAACGCACCCGCACGCGCTGGTACTGCCGAAGCGCCCCAACCGCCTGGATCGCAACGCCCTCGTGGTTCAGATTCCGGACGATGCCGCCATTGGCTTCGTCGAGCGTTACATACGTCAGAGTGTGGAGGCTCTGCCGGTGTTGGGCACGGGCTCGACGCGTGGAAGTGGATGCTGCATGCATGCTCGCCGCCGGAGAATCGCAGGTCGGACGAAGACTCTCTCTAGAAATTTTAGCTGCCCGGGTCGGCGAAGCTGGAGTAACTGAAATGGTTCGCCGGATTCGAAGGATTCTATTCTGCCGACCGCGCGGCGAAATAAAGCTTTCACTCTTTGTTCGCGCCCGAACGTCGGGCGGAAGGAACTTACCAAAGACCATGGCCGAAGGGTCATGGCCTGGTAATTGCCTTGCGCATAAAAGATCGCTAACGTTAGAGAGGCAGCGGTGTCTCTGGAATGGCGACGACCCCCACAAAACCCGGCATTGAAACTTCCGCGGAGTTCCTGCGGAACAATCTGCCTGCCTGGCGCAGCGTAAAGAGCCCCGCCATGCATGGGGCTCTCGATCGCGATGACTTCGACCAACCGCCTTCCGGCCGCGACGCGTTGCAGGCCTTGCTCGCGTTTTCGGCACTGCACGAGCACGTGCGCCGGCGGCGCGCTCTAGCGGCGCGGCATGGCGGGTTCGAGGCGATTGCCCCGCCGGAGTTTGAATCCGGAGAGCAGTTCGTCCTCGATGACGTCCTGCAACTGGTGGCGGAGCGGGCCATCGCCATCACCGGCGCGGACGGCCTCGCGATCGCGCTCGCCGAAAATAATGAGATCGTGTTGCGCGCCTCGGCGGGCGCAATCAAGCCGGACGTGGGCGCCCGCATCGACCGCGACTCGGCGTTTTCCGGAGCCTGCTTCCGCAGCGCGCAGATCGTCCGCGCCGACGATACGGAAACCGACGATCGCGTGAATCTGCAAGCCTGCCGCCGCCTGGGCGCGCGCTCTATGGTCGCAGTACCGCTTTGCGGAAAGCGGCGCGTCATCGGCGTCCTCGAAGCCTTCTCCATCGATCCCTTTGGTTTCAACGACAGCGATGTGCGCAGCCTCGAGCTGCTCGCGGAAATTATCCTGGGAGCGCTCAAGCCCGAGGACGAAGACCGCTTCGCACAGGCTGCGCAGGTCGCGGCAACCAAGCTGGAGGCAGCACCGAACATT
This sequence comes from uncultured Acidobacteriaceae bacterium, assembly GCA_963846245.1. Classification (GTDB taxonomy): domain Bacteria; phylum Acidobacteriota; class Terriglobia; order Terriglobales; family Acidobacteriaceae; genus Sulfotelmatobacter. The sequence continues at coordinate 39,307 of CAWJVI010000007.1, forward strand.
GATGCTCTGGACCCGAGCGTTGCAACCGCGAGTGTTCTTGACGCGCCTTCACCGGCGCTTCCCGAAAAAACTTCGGTACATCAACCCGCGCCGGCCGCGCACAAAATCGAGCGAGAAGCAGCCGACCAGAAGTTGGTCGTCACCGACCTCCGTGCAAAACCTGCGCCGGAAGAGAAAGTATCCGCATCCGCGGCCAGCGTGATCGGCGAGATTGTCCTCGCAAAGATTCCCGAACTCTCGAAGATTGCCGAGCCAGAAACTCCTGAGCCAAAGCTCACCGAACCCAAACTCGCCGAACCAAAGCTTGCCGAGACCTCAGTTGCTGCGCCAGCGGCCGCCCATCCAAAGATTGCCACGGCAACAGTCAGCGAGCCCACGCTCGTCGAAACAACGCTCGCCGAGCAAACAATCGCAGAGCCGGAAACCGCAGTCGAACCGCTGGCAGCCTCCAGCAACCGTCGCGGCGTGTTGCTCGCGCTCGTGCTCCTGGTGATTGTCGTAGTCGTCGCGGGTGGGATTTGGTTGAAGTTGAACAATGAGCAGCTCGGCAACTCCATGGTGCAATCGCACAAGCCGGAGCTCAAGCCGCTCGGTTCGCAGCCCGCAGGAAACGCCGGCGCAAATCAAGCACTCACGCCTTCCGCCAATCCAGACACCGGCGCCGCTTCCGAACCGAATGGCGACTCCCTTTCCGCCGCCGAGCCCGCGATGACCCCAGCCACAACGCAGGAACTCTCGAAGTTTCCGCGCGTCACTGGCATCCGCCACTGGTCATCGGCCGACGCCGCGACCACCGTGGTCATCGACCTCGAAGATCAGGTGCAATACGAGTACCACCACATCAGCCACCCCGATCGCACCTACTTTGACTTGCGCGACACTGCGCTCGCGCCCGAGTGGGCGGGCAGAACTTTAGAAGTTGGCGACGCGCTGCTCAACCGCATCCGCGTGGCGCAGCCGGTCCCGGGCATGACCCGCATCGTTCTCGAAACCAAAGGCGACGCGAAAGTTTCCGTGAGTCTTGAACCCAATCCGTACCGCCTCGTATTGCAGGTCAACAAAGTCGGAGCCGCTCCCAACACTTCGGTCGATCTGTTTCCGAACGCCGGACCGGAGAAGAGCCTGATGGCAATCGTCGTGCCTCCTCCGACGAAAGAAGATTTGCAATTGCGCGCGCGCGTGCCCAAACTCCGCATCGCCGTCGATGCCGGCCACGGCGGATGGGACCTTGGCACCGTCGGGCGTCGCGGCCTGCTGGAAAAAGATCTGGTGCTCGAAGTAGCTGAGCGCCTCGGCAAGCTGCTGGAAAGCCGTTTGGGCGCGGAAATTATCTACACGCGCCAGGATGACAACTACATTCCGCTCGACGAACGCGCGGGAATCGCCAATCAGGCGCAGGCGGATTTGTTCGTCTCCGTCCACGCCAACTACAGCGATCTGCCCTCGGCGCGCGGCGTGGAAACGTATTACACGAATTTCTTCTCTGCGCCGAATGCAAAAGACGTAGACACGCGGGCCAACGCGAACGGCAAGCCCGCCGTTGCCGTCACGCTCACCCCGGCGGAACTCCACGAAAAAATCGAGCAATCGCGCCGCCTTGCCGACAGCGTGCAGCGCTCCCTCTACGGAACCCTCGCGGCCAGGAATCCCGGACTTCGCGACCGCGGCGTAAAGGAGGCGAGCTTCGTAGTCCTGACCGAGACGTCCATGCCAGGAATTCTGGCAGAAGTTTCCTTCGTCAGCAGTCCCACCGACGAACAAAAACTCCGCAGTGACGGCTACCGCGAACAGATCGCCGAAGCCCTCTACAAAGGCATCGCGCGCTACGCCGCCAGCTCGCGCGGAGTGAAAGTCGCCAGCGCCGGCAAGTAAGTCCCGAGTCGCGAGCTCTGATCCGCGAGAAAAACCCCGAGGGTGCCCTAACTCCCGTCCGCAGTTACATTTACGCGTGCATACATAAACGTCAGCACACTTCTGTCAGCACACAACGTTCCTGTAGGAACACTTCTGCGACTCCGCTGGCCCGTTGAGGAGCTACAGCTTCTTCTGATCCGCGTGGTCGAGTTGGGTGTCTGCAACGTGCTTGCTGCGCGCGACGCTGAAGTCGGTGACGTTGGTCAGCGCAAACGTTGGGGTGTTGGGGACGCGCGGCGTGCGGATGCGGAAGAAGTCGGCGGACTGGACGTCTTCGAGGACGAAGGTGGGGCGGGTGTCTTCTTTCAGCGAACTGATCTCCACGTTGCTCACTGAAATGTTTTTCACGTGACGCAGGAAAAATCCGTGCGAGGGCATTGGGCCGAACATGTTCGGCTCGGGATATTTATTTTCCAGTTCCGGCGGATGAATCGCTGCAGCTTCGGGCGTGCCTCCGCCGCGGTGCTGGATGTAGACGTCGTTCAGTTGGATGTCTTCGATGGGATGTCCTGGAATGCCGCTGAGGATCGAGCCTAGACTCGATTCGGAATTCGAGCAGACGATGTTGCTGATCAGGACGCGACGCAACGAGCCGACTGGCACGCCGGCAGGACCGCGCATGCGGCTGCCCAGGCGCAGGAAGATGGGCGACGAGGTAATGTCGCGCATGGTGATGTTGGTGATGGCGATGTCTTCGAGCAGAGCTCCGTCGACGGTTTCGAGCGCGAGTCCCTGGCAGCCTTCGAAGACGCAGTTGGAAACTGTGATGTTCTTGAAGCCGCCATTCGACTCGGTGCCGAACTTGATGCGGCCGTTCGCGTTGTGCTTCTCCGCGGTGTCGAAACGCTGGAAGGTGCCGTCGAGCAGCGTGCCGAGCTTGTAGATTCCAGTGACGTAGCAGTTGGTGATGGTGACGTTTTCCGTGGCGCGCGCGTAGCCGAGCGCGAAGGAACTCTTGGGGCAGATGGCGTCGTCCCAGGGCGAATTCACCGAGCAGTTGAAGACGCGGACGTTGCGGCAGCAATCGATATCGATGCCGTCGCGGTCGGTATCGATTTTCAGATTGTCGATGGTGAGGTTGTCGACGCCGGTGGCGAGGATGCCGAAGTGTCCGCCCTTGAGGATGGAGAAATCGCGCAGCGTGACGTTGCGGCAATTCTTCAGGCTGATGGTTTTGTTCGCGACGCCGGCGTGTTCGGCGACGGGGCCGGGGCCCCAGCCGCGGCTGAGGCCGCGTCCCCAGAGGAGCCCGGGGCCGGTGATCGAAATATTTTCAAGGCTTTCGCCCGAGAGCAGACTGTTGCGCCAGTGGTTGTGGCCATAGTCCTGGTAGGCGTCCCAGGGCGTGTTGGGCTCGGCGAGGTCGTAGGTGCCGGAGCCGGAGTCGGCGGCTGGGCCGGCGGTTGGCTCGCCGGATGGTTGAGCCGCGATGATGACTGCATTTTGATCGAGGCTGAGAGCTACATTGCTTTTGAGGCGGATGGAATAGCACAGGTAGTTGCCGGCGGGAAAGCGGACGGTGCTGCCTCCGCCTGCGGCGGCGGCTTCGATGGCGCGGTTGATGGCGGGAGTGTCGATCGTCTTGCCGTCGCCGGTAGCGCCGAAAACTTTTACGTCGAAGATGCCGGAGTTCGGAGCAAGCGGAGTCGTTTGCGCTTCCGCGGGGCGCGAAGGCAACGCGGCGCCGGCGAGGCTCGCGCCGGAGATCCGCAGGAAATCGCGGCGCGGCGTGTGGTCGTTAGGCATGAGCAACCTCCGAAGACTCTTGACGGCGCCCCCTTGGCGCCATCACACAGCAGGTTCCTCGACTCCGCATGATTCTCGCTTCGCGAAAATCATACTCCGCTCGGAATGACAAACCTGAAAGTTCAGTTCGTAATGACAAACCTGAAAGTTCAGAAACCTCTCGGACAAAACCTGGGGATTTAGTTCCCTGCTGGAATGCCTCCGTATTTTTGCAGCCACTTTAATTCTTCGCGAACTTTTATTTTGCCGTGCCAGGGATTCTTGGCGAGGCTGTGGCCTTCACCGGGGAAAACCAGCAACGCGTTGGGAATGCCCAGCGAATAGAGCGCATGCTCTAGCAGATAATCTTCCATCACGGCGACGCGAATGTCGTCGGCACCGGCGACCATGTGCGTGGGAGTGCGAACTTTGTCGATCTGAAAAATTGCGGCTTCGTCGTGATAACGCTGCTGCGCTTCCCAGGGACGTCCGCCGAGGAAGTAGGCATCGTCCATGGTGGTGTCGTCGTTGCCCCAGTTGCCGATGTGCTCAACCGCGCCCGCGCCCGTGACTGCGGCCTTGAAGCGCGTGGTCTGGGTGATGAGCCAGTTGGTCATGTAGCCGCCATAACTGTAGCCGCCGACGGTGAGGTGGTCGGGATCGGCGATGCCGTCTTTCACCAGCGCGTCGACGCCTTCGAGAATATCTTTGCCGGGACGCGACACGATGACGGGAACAATCTGCAGGAGAAACTTGTCGCCGTATCCGGTGGAACCGCGGTAGTTGGGGCGGAACACGAGCCATCCATTGGTGGCGGCGAGCGCGGCCCACTCATACCAGTCGGCGGCGAAGGCATTGCCGTCGGCGTCGGCGGGTCCGCCGTGAATCAACGTCAACATCGGCAGATGCTTGGCCTCGAATTTGCCGGGAGGATAAATCAACATGCCTTCGACAGTCGTGCCGTCGTCGGCTTTCCACTGATAAGGTTTGCCTTGCGGAAGATCGCGCTCGGTGAAGAGCTTGTTGAACGCGGTGATGGGCTTGGCTTGGTCGAGCGCGGATGCGCTCTCGGCGAGATAGACTTCTGCCGGCTTGCCCATTGAAGTGTAGACGAAGGCCACGCGAGAAGAATGCGGTGACGCGGAAACTCCTTCGTAGGTGCCGGGCCATCCGCTCACGCGATGCAGTGATTCCGCAGGCTTGGCGACGGAATAAAGTTGGACTTCGGTTCCGGCACGCGCGGCGGTGAGCACGTTCTCGCCAGCAACGGCATAGCGTTCGACGGGGCCGATGAAATCTTTGCTCCACTGCTGAACGGCACCACCATCACTGTCGACCCAATAAAGATGCGGCTGGATATCGCGGTAAGGTCCGGTCACGTCGCCGACTTCGACATTGAAAAATATGTGGCGACTGTCGTTCGCCCAACGCAATCGGCCTTCAACAGCCTGGTTATGGGTGAGAGCGCGCGGAGCAGTGGCAGGCGAAGAATTCGCCAGAGTCGATTACGTAGATTTCGACATCTTCTACTTTTTCCTGACGCTGGTTGATGGCGTTGCTCGCAAAGGCCAGTTTGCCGCCGTCGGGAGAAGTAACGAGATCGTCGACGCGTAGCGGCGAAGTCGCGATGGCGCGCGCTCCGGGCGTGCCGATTGAGTCTTTTTCGGCATCACTGTCAACTTTCGCCGGTGCGGCGGTGTGGCGTTCGATCGCAGCCGCCAAGTCGAGAGCGTAGATGGTGTCACCGCGCTCGGCGTTGCGATACTGCACAACGTCTTTCCATGCTTTCTTATAGTCGTCTTTTTGCGCCTTGGTCCAGGGATTGCGCGTGGCGAAATAAATTGTGTGCGAATCGGCGGACCAGGAAAAATCGTGAACGTCCTCATCTCCCGTCGTAATGGGGAAAGCCTCGCCGCCGGTGGGTGAAATCAGGTAGATCTGGCTGGTGTCTCCATCTTTGTCTTTGGCCCGGTCCCTTGTGCTTAGCGTCGCCGTCGGAATCGGAATCGGAGCTGTCGGATTTTTCGGAGGACGTCTTGCGCTCGGAGAGGAAAGCGATCCAGTGACTATCGGGAGACCATTTGGGATCGGTGTCATGGCCGGACTGGGTCAATTGAATGAGCGAGCCGTTCTTTTCTGGGCATTCCGCGCCACCCCACCGTCGTCATGATAGAGCCAGAGATCGTTGCGGAAGATTTGCTGGTCCCAGTCGGCGCGCTCGGCGCCGATCACCAACCCGTTGCCATCGGGCGAGAGAGCGATCGTGGGAAAACTGACGGAATTGAAAAATTCGTCGAGGGTTAATTTTGGTTTACTCTGGGCTTGGGCTACTGAGTAAAAACAATCGGGGCGAAAATACACAACGCACAACTCACTGCCAGTACGGCCACTCCCACAACTTTTTGGATTCGCATAAGGGTTCCCGGTGGGAACTAGGTTTATACAACGGCGCGTTCTGTGGAGGCAAATTGTGACCTGCGGTTCAGGTGGAGGCCGTCCCTTGAAAAGCCGGTGCTCGCCCCGTCGCGGACCTCAGGCGGCTAAAGCCGAATTCAAACAACATTTTTGTCGCAGCGGCTGAAAGCGTGCGCCACCCAGGGTGATCATCTCGTGCCTTTCCCGTACGTGCTCGCTCACGGTGCGAGGTCCGCGTTTTTGAGCGCGTCATCCAGCGTCTGACCCGAATGCGACGCAGACTGCACGACGCGCCAGCCGTCGTCATAGGTCACGAAATCCGACAGTGGAGTGGTAACGCAGGTCGCTCGAGTAGAGAGCGGAGCCTACTTCGTTTGCGGGCTGCCACCTCCAGATGAAATCGACATCGGCCACATTGCCCTGTTTGCTGACGCCGGTGATGGCAACCAGTTCCCTTCTCGCCACCGGAAGGCTGAACGACGGCTTGCCTTCGTCGGCTGGCGCAAGCAACGGGCGGACAGTTTCTACGCCCGAAGGAGTCAGCACAACATCCCAGCAAGGTGGGGGCACAATCGCTGGCGGGCAAGGCGCGGTGGTGGCGGAGATCCAGCCGTGATGCTGCAGCACGAGCGATTCGGGCGAGAGATAGTCTTTGTTGGAGACGATGCCCGTGCGCACAAGGAGCGCCTGCGGAGTCCTGAATGCGTCGGAGCCCTCGATGAGATCAGCGGCCAGACGGCGCGTGAGCAGGTCGCGGGGAGAACAGGCTGTGAGCGATCCTGCGACGACTAGAGACAGCGCAAAGATGAATAGTTTCCGCATGAATGAGACAGCGACTCAGCATTCAGCAATTGGCAATCAGCGTTGGCATTTGGCCGCAACGAACTGTGATGCGCGAATGCTTTCTAGCGACTTGTGATTGTAACGAAACGCGACGCTCTGCGCGGCAAGAAAGGACGGGAACTGACTTGCCCGTCGAAGCGCGCAGACCAGCGGCCGGGAATTTCCGTCGCACAGTTTGGACAACGTCCATTCGCGGTCAACCGGTAATCTTCGATCAGGTAGCCGTGGCGCTTGATTAGAATTTCGCTGCATTGCGGGCAGCGCGTGTCTTCCCAATCGCCGACCATGCCCGGAAGATTGCCCGCGTAGATGTAGCGCAGGCCGGACTGCTGGCCGATCTCGACGGCGCGCAGCAAGTCTTCTGCGGTGGTGTCGCGAGCGACATCGTTTTGCATTTTGTAGTCGCCGTGAAATGCGGTGACGTGCCAGGGAATGTCGCGGTGAGATGCCGGCGATGAATTCGGTGAGGCGGTGCAGTTCATCCGCGGAATCGTTGAAGCCGGGGATGAGCAGCGTGACGATCTCGAGCCACAATCCCATCTCGTGGATGCGGCGAATGCTGTCGAGAATCGGCGCGATGCGGCCGCCGAGTTCGTGGTAGTGGCGATCGTCGAAACTCTTGAGGTCCACTTTGTAGAGATCGAGCCAGGGGCGCAAGTATTCGAGGACCTGCGGCGTTCCGTTGCCGTTGGAAACGAAGGCGGTGAGAAGTCCCGCGGCTTTCGCTTCTTTGAAAACGGCGACGGCCCATTCGCTGGTGATCAGCGGCTCGTTGTAGGTGCTGACCAGGGCTTTCGCGCCCTGGGCGATGGCGTCGCGAACCAGAGACGTCGGGCGAAGTTTCGAGCGGAGGCGAGATCGCGCTGGGGTCGCGCAAGGCCTGCGAAGTTACCCAGTTCTGGCAATAGCCGCAGTGCAGGTCGCAGCCGAGCATGCCGAAACTGTAGGCGAGCGCGCCGGGATGCGCGTGGAAGAAAGGCTTCTTCTCGATCGGATCGCACTGCGTTCCGGCGACGTATCCCCAGGGCACGTAGAGCGTTCCGCCCTGGTTGTAGCGAACTTTGCAAACGCCGGGCTGGCCGTCCGGGATAGGGCAACAGTGCCCGCAGGAAACACAGCGGACGCGATTTTTGTCGAGCCGCTCGTAAAGGAGAGGATCGGCTTCGCGGACTCGCTGATCGAGGATGCTGCGAAGAGTCGGCACCAAGGGCCTCTGTCTCTATTCTAGCTGGGTTCGGGCACCGGACAACTTCTTCTTATTCTTAGCCACGGATTCACACGGATTTATTTGGATAAAGCTTAAACATGGGAAACCAGGAAGGGTTATCCGTGGAAATCCGTTTGATCCGTGGCGGGCTTCTAGCGACCGGGGGCGGGTTTGGCTGAGGTCTGGTGCTGCTGGAGCCAGGCGTCGGCGTCTTGTTCGATCTGCTCGGATTGAGCGCGGCTCATGTGGTCGCCGATAAGCTTGGCGAGTTCCTTGCTGCCTTTGTCTCCGCCGGCGCGAGCCAGCACGGTCCAGAAATATGCGTCGTGCAGACTTGCCGGCACACCGCGCCCGACCCAGTAGAGCGAACCCAGCTTGGATTGCGCGGCGACATTACCTTGCTCGGCCGCTTTGGCGAACCAGCGCGCGGCCTCTTCTTCGTTCAGTTTTACGCCGTCGCCCTGAGCGTAGCGGAGGCCCAAGCGCATTCTGCGCCAGCGGGTCGCCCTGTTCGGCAAGTTGCCGAAGTTGCGCGAGCGTGGAGGTGTCGACCGACCGGGAAGAATTGTTCGCTGAGCTGGATCCTGGACGTGCGGCCGAACCTGGGGCTGGACTTGAGGTTGGAGCCCGAGGCCAGCACGGTTTGCAGTGGGCCGGGCTGATGGGCTTCCATCTTCGCGCTGATCCAGGGCGCGACGGTTGACTGGATCCACGGAGCCAAGATGAATCCCAGTGCACCTGCGATCACGCCGACGATCAGGCCGGCAGCGCAGAGCAGGATAATCAAGTGATATTGAGGAAGATGAATTCCGGCGGGACGTTCCGCGTCCAGCTCTAGCGTTCTCAGCGTGGCTCTCGTCGTTTGCATTACTTGTTCCGTTCCCCCACGCCGTGACCTCGGAAGCGAACAGGACGCTGCCTTGAGTGGGAATCACCGCTGCGGGAGACGGAAGTTGAACTTCAAGATCTTCGGCTCGAGCTGCGCGGTTGACCGCGACTAACACGGCGTCCGCCAGGCGTTGCAGCACGATGGCGTCGTGCTCGGAAAAAGCGTTCGGTTGGGGCGAGAACACTTCGATCAGTCCGATGACCCGGCCCACGACGCGCACCGGCGCCGCCAGGATCGATCTGATTCCGAGCGCGCGGCAACTGGCGCGATCCACGCGGTCGTCAGTCTCGGCATCATCGCAACGCAGCGGCTTTCCCGCGCGAACACATTCTCCTGAAAAACCGGAACCGATTTGCAGTTCGGCGCCGACCGGAGGAGCGTCTTCTCCGGAGCTGGCGCGACAAACCATCACAGCGTGGTTCTCTCCGCCGAGCGCAATCGCCGCACCGGAAGCGCGAACCAGCGTCTGGGCGCGGGAGACGATCAATTGCAGTGCCGCAATCAAGGTCTGGGCCCAGCGATTCAACTTCGCGCTGCACGGCAGCGAGCGCCGCGAGCGTATCGCTGTAGTTCGGGCGCGGGGACGATTCTTCGAGAGGCACGAGCTGGGCGCGATCTGAGGCAGCCTGAGAATCGGCAACAGCCGTCATCGCATTCAGAAAAAGCCAACTGCGCAGGCGAAACAAGCTGGGCACGGGAAGATCCGCGAAACGCAGTCCGCAGCGCCCCGAAGTGGACCAGATGACTTCGCCACTTGTGTAGACGGGGTCGGAGGATTCAGCAAGATCCAGGTGCAGATCAAAACGGCGTCCCGTTTCCTGAACGGAATTTACTTCGATTGCAATTCCGTCTTCGCTGATGTCGGAAATGGCATTCAGATCGAGCGCGATGCCCTTCGACTCGCCGATGAAACTGGCATACGCAGGAGTGCGAACCTTGTGCCGGAAACGGCGGCGACGGTTGACTGGCGGGGCTTGCGGAGGCGTGGATGGAGCAGCCATTTAGGGTCGTAAGGGCCGAAATTGCGCTGGTACATATTACCCCGAGACTGTGGAAAAGTATCATAAAGAAAGCTGTATTTGGCCACGGATTTTCACGGATTCGCACGGATAAACCTAACAGTAGAAAAACAAAAGGGTTTATCCGTGAAAGATCCGTGTGATCCGTGGCAGTGCTTTTCAGCTGGCGCGGCGCAGGATTTCGGCGTGGTGCAGGCTGGAGATGCGGGAAATTGCTGCAACCATAAGACTCGACAGCAGTTGCATGGTGGCGACGTCGCGATGGTCAAAAGCACTGGGGGACGAGGAAAGAACCTCGAACACACCCAGAGTGCGGCGATAGTGGCGAAGCGGGGAAACCAGGATGCTGCGGACGCCTAAGCGACGGCAACTGGCCAGGTCGACGCGAGGATTGCGTTCGGCGTCATTGCAGAGCATGACTTCGCCGGTGCGAACCGCTTCGGCGGAGATTCCGGCGTCGGTCTGGAGGCGAACTCCGAGATCGGGGGCGGTGCGTCCGGTGCGGGCGCGGCAAACGATTTCGTCACCGGCGCGGAGGGCGATGGCGGCTCCGGTTGCGCCCGTAAGGTGTTGAGCCCGTTCGGTTATTGCGCTGATGGCGGGCTCCAGTTCCAGCTCGGAAGGGCGGATTTCCATCTCTTCGACGAGCTCTCCATTGATCGACACGGCACGAAACCCGGAAGCGGGATGCGCTACGTTCGACAAGCGAAGCTGGCTGCGGTGGGCAAGGGCCGGGACGCGGGAACGGTCGGCAAAATCATCGGCAGTGCTCACGGCCTGGGGATCGGGAACGGTGCGCAGGAGGTCGCGGACTAGGCTATCCAGCTCGGAATCGGTGATGAGATGGGCGGTTTGCTGCGCGAGCAGCGATCCGCCAAGCACGCGCGATAGGCTTACCAGGGCTTGGCTGCCGCAGGCCAGGCAGTGGGGACGGTGGTTGGCGCTGATCAGTTCACACTGGATGCAGAAAGTGGCCGATTGCAAAGGGACAAAATTGACGTCTCTGAAAGCTGTGCCATAAACGGTCTTGCCAAACATGATTGCCTGACTCCTTGCTGGTTGATCCCAGCTTTGTACTTGCTCTGGCCGTTTGTTCGTCCCAGCTTGTTCATTGCAGGGTGCTTATCGGAGATGCCACGGTAAACACGTGGCGCGCGGGGCGGAAGTGACGGGAGTGGTTCCGGGCTGTGGAAATCGGCTGGGGACGAGAGAAATCCTGTCAGTCGTTATTTTGTCAGCGCTATTTCATTCGTTTCTAAAGAGTTGCCTGCCGCAGGGTGCTGGTTGGCTCGAGATTCTGGGGTCAGTTTGCCGATGGGAAGAAAAATCATTCACCACAAAGGGCACGAAGTATCACGAAGGGCCTTGCTGGCGGGGGTTTAGAGGCTTTGAGCTCTTCGTAATGGCATCAAAGCTTGTCTCGCACATCGTTTCCAGTACATGCTTTGGCGTATTGATTTTGGCTTCGCGGTGGGTTAAGCTTGAGAAACGTTTCGAGGCAGCGACGCTTGGGGCGAAATCGGAGAAAAATCATGCAATGGACCGCACCTGCTTTTGAAGAAGTTTGCTTGAACTGCGAAATCAACTCTTACGCCAGCGCGAAGCTCTAGGTCTTTCTTTCGCCTGGACCGTTTCTGAAGAGTTCTGACGTTACAAGCGCGTCGCAGTATGATTTCTGCGATGCGCTCCGCTGCGTGTCCGTCCCAAAAAGGGATGTGACACGTTTGGTGTTGCACTTTTGTTCCGCTGCTTTTTGTTCTTGCCTTGTCAGTTCCAGACGCGTTGGTTCCGTCTTCCAATTCTTGCCTGAGGATTTCTGCTGCGGCTTTGCGCAGCTTTTGAAGATCCCGGCCGACTAACTGATTCGTTCCCATCGTGATGGTGACTGGGCGCTCGGTATTTTCGCGCACGGTGAGGCAGGGTATGCCCAGAAACGTGGTTTCTTCCTGAATGCCTCCGGAATCGGTGATCACAAGAGCTGCGTTGCGCTGCAGGGCGAGGAAATCGAGATAGGGCTGAGGATCGAGCAATTGCAGGCGAGGGTGTGCACCTGCATCCGCGGCGAGATTGCTGAGGCGCTCGCGAGTGCGGGGATGGACCGGGAAGACTACAGTCAGCTGTTGGCTTAGCTCGGCCAGCGAGGCCAGTAGTTCGCGAAGCCAGAGGAGATCGTCTACGTTCGATGGGCGGTGCAGCGTGACCAGGACATACGGCGCCGCAAGATTGGCGCGGCGGTGCTGCTCCGAGCGCGGAAGCAGGCGGACCAGAGTGTCGATCATAACGTTGCCCACCAGGTGAATGCGGGAGCGGTCGACGCCTTCGTGGAGCAGATTTTCGTCGGCGTCCGCGGACGGGGTAAACAGCAGGTCGGAGAGTTGGTCGGTGAGCAGGCGATTGATTTCTTCCGGCATAGTGCGGTCGCGGGAGCGTAGGCCGGCTTCGACATGGCCAACCGGAAATCCGAGCTTGGAACAGACCAGAGCGGCGGCCACGGTGGAATTGACGTCGCCGTAGACCAACACCAGATCGGGCTTGCGCTCGATTACGACCGGCTCAAACGCGCGGAGGATGGCTGCGGTCTGCTGCGCGTGGCTGCCGGAGCCGACTTCCAGATTGCAAGCCGGTTGCGGCATTTCCAGTTCCTGGAAGAAAACGTCGGACATGATGCGGTCATAGTGCTGGCCGGTGTGAACCAGAGTTTGGCGAACTCCCGGCTTGGGTGCGAGAGCACGCAGCACCGGAGCGGCTTTCATGAAGTTGGGACGGGCGCCGACAACGTGGAGAATGTGCATGGGTGATTTGAGCGACTATTGCGTCGCACGGCTCAATGTAGGCTCCTTTGGCTGGCGCTCCGCAACCGTAGAGGCTGAGATCCCTCCGGCGCGATGAAAAAACGCGCCGTTCGGGATGACAAGTTGCTCGGGATGACAACGCAAACTGGGGGCCGAGAAAAGATTGTAGCTGGTTCGGGGATAGGCCGTTTGGCCCAGGCTAACCGGCTTGGGCTGTAATCATTCCGTCCTGGTCGGGGAGCGCGATGACTTGCGGAGCAGGAGCGAGAGTGCGATCCAGCGCGTCGGCGAGTGCCGTGGGGAACAACGAAGTCAGGAGATTCACGTCGACTTGAAGGGCGCGCTGCGAATAGGTGCGGTGAACCGCCAGCGTGCCACGACGGCGGTTGGCGGTGCTCAACAGGTCGAGGCCGAGAGTCCAGGATGGGGCGCCTTCCCGCGACTTCGCGGCTCCAGGCTTGCTCCAGTGCAATGAGAAGCCGCCCTCGCGTACCGGGGAGCCCTCCTGCGCGTCGGGAGGGACCATCTCGCCGGGCAGCAGTTTCACCTGCAGATCGAAGCCATCGAAGTCGTTGCTGCCGAAGGCCGCAGCCAGGATGCGGTGGACCTGGGGATAGTCGCGGGCCACTTTGAGTTCCTCGGTAGCGCGGCGGATGGAGAGGTTGTTGATAAAGATCTGGCGCTGGTCGAGAGTGCGGTGGGCGACGCGAGCCAGTTCGCCAAACTCCAGGTAGCCGAGATGCTGCACGCCAATCCAGATACCGACTCCTAACACCGCGAGCACCAGTCCCAGAGAACTGCCCGTGGGCCAGAGAAGAAAGAGGCTCAGCATGGCAAAAATAGCGGACACGCCGTAGAGCAGGATGACCACTTGCCGGTGGGTCATGCCGTGCTGCAGGAGTTTGTGGTGAATATGCTCACGATCGGCGGTGAAAACCGGGCGTCCGCTGATCAGGCGGCGCATGACGGAAAGAGAAGTCTCCAGGATGGGAAGGCCGAAAGAAACCGCCGGGATGGCGACGGCCACGATAGTGGGAGCCTTTTGCGCGCCTTCAAGAGCCAGCGCACTCAGGACGAAACCAATAAACAGGCTGCCGGAATCCCCGAGAAAAATGGTAGCGGGGTTAAAGTTGTAGCGCAGAAAACCGAGAATGGCGCCCGCCAGGGCGATGGTGGTTATGGTAACCAGGGACTGGCCGTAGGTCAGCGACACGACGAATGCCACGAGGGTGGAGAACAACGCGGACCCGGCCGCTAACCCGTCTAATCCGTCAATCAGATTAAACGCATTGGTGATCGCAACCACCCAGACGATGGTGATGGGCAAGCCCAGGAACCAGGGCAGCCGGTGGGCTCCGAAAACGAGGGGGATATCGACGATGCGCAGACCACCCACGAACAACGCGGTGGCGGCCAGTCCCTGAACACCAAACTTGAGGTAGGGCCCCGCGCCGCGAATGTCGTCGTAAACGCCGAGCAGGAAGACCAGGGACGCCGGGGCAAAAATCGTTAGAAACGTTTTCAGTGAAAGAGCCGCGTGCAGACTGGAACGAGACCGCGCGAGAGCGACGGCGAGACCCATGCTGAAGGCGAAGGAAATGAAGATGGCGACCCCGCCAAGACGCGGCAGCGGAGCGCTGTGGAGATGCCTTTCCTGAGAAGGAACGGCCACCCATCCGCGAACCGTGGCAAAGTCGCGGACGGAGCGGGTCAGGATGAACGCCAAGACCAGCGAAACGAGAAAAATGGCCAAAAATAAGACTGTCAACAGGCCACCTCGGCTGCCGAACTGAGACCTCGAGGAAGCAAATTTCCGCTCCCACACGGAAGTGTGACAACTGACAAAGGTCAGGGATGAGTGGTTTTAAAGGTTCGTGCCTTTGCAAGTGATCCAGTGAATCTAGCAGGTGCCGGAGTGCGGTTTCAATCTCCCCTGAGAAAAAGCTGTGGAAAACTCTACCGAATGGCCGTAGAAAGGCCCCTTTAGGGAATCTGCATGTGCTAGACTTGCAGGCAAAACTTCATGCAGATTCAGGGGACTCGTTGACCAGATCAGGCAGGTCGAATCGCGTGCGCCGGGGGCGTTCGTTTGTCTTTGGCTGTAGTTTAGTTCTTCTGACTGCCGTGGCGGGCTGGTCCCAGCAAACGCCGTCCCAAGAGACATCTGGGGAAGCCCATCCCTCACAAAATCAAGCTGTGGAGCCGTTTCCATCAGCCGCCCAGCCCGTGCCGACGGCAAACAGCAATATCAATATCCCAATCCCAGCCAACAATTCCGCGCCTCCCGGGGATTCTTCCTTCTTGAAGTTAGGCGACGGCGATTTGATCGAAGTGAATGTTTACAACGTGCCGGAACTTGCCACCAAAGCGCGGGTAGGCAATTCCGGGGACGTGTATCTGCCGCTGATCAACTATGTACATGTGGGCGACTTGTCCGTGGATGAAGCCCAAACGCTGATCGAGAAGCGCCTGGCTGACGGGGGCTTCGTGCGCAACCCGCATGTGACTATTTTTGTGGACGAGTCGGCTTCTCAGGGGGTGACGGTGCTCGGGGAAGTCTACAAACCTGGGATTTATCCCGACGTGGGGGATCATAGACTCTACGAAATTATCTCGGAAGCGGGAGGATTTTCGCCGGCAGCCGCGCGGAGAGTGAGCATCTTCCACCGCGACCAGGCTCAGGCTACGCAACTGATCCTTCCCAGAAATCTCGGCGACGATCTCAGTGGAAATATCGAGGTGCTTCCTGGCGATACGATCACGGTGCCACGCGCGCCGATTATCTATGTGGTGGGTGACGTGGGTAAGCCGAGCGGGCTGCTGGTGGACAACGGCAAGTTGACGGTGTTGCAAGCCTTGGCACTGGCAGGCGGTACGAATCACACGGCGAAGATGGGCGGCGTTCGCATCATTCACAAAGGGCCTACCGGGATGACCGAGACCCGGGTGCAGCTTAAGAAAATGCTGGAAGCCAAGGCTCCCGATGTGACTTTGGAAGCGGATGACATTCTGTTCGTCCCAGTCAGCGGCGCCAAAGTGGCGGCCGGGAGAACGATTGATGCAGCGGTGACGGCGGCGACGGCGCTGTCGATTTATGCCGTCCACCCCTAGATAGCTTCAGATAGCTTGTTCGCGAATCCGGATCAGAGTTGTCCAGGCGTTCCCGCGCCGGCTTGATCGTGACGCGCGGCCTCCCGCAATGCATCCAGGACATGAATATAGGCGTCGGCAGTTTGGCTGCGGGAGAAGTGCTGCACGATGTAGTCCCTACCCTGCGCTCCCAGCTTTTGGCAAAGATCGTCGGCGGCGGCTAAACGCTGGATCGCGTCGCCGAGGGCGATTGCGTTCTCAGGCTCGATGACGATTCCGGCGTCCGCTTCCTCAACGATTTTTCTGGCCTGCCCGTCGACACCGAGAATCACGGGACGGCTGCAGGACATGAACTCCAGCATCTTGGTGGGGATGACCGTCTTGAAGACATCAGTTTTCCTGAGCAGGACGAGGCAAGCATCAGAGGCGGAAATGAATGCGGGAATTTTTTCGTGCGGCTGCTGATCGAGAAAACGGATGTTGGCGAGGCTGCGGGATTGCGCCAGAGCCTTGATGCGATCTTTCTCGGCACCCTCGCCGATGAGCAGAAACAGGATGGCGGGATTCTGAGTCTGCAGGCGCGCGGCGGCGTCGAGCAGGGTTTCCAGACCGTGGGCCATGCCCATGGTTCCGACATAACAAATCAGAAACTTTCCGTTGGCGCCGAGTTCGTGGCGCAGCGTGCGGTTCGCGGCAGCGGTGCGGGGAGAAAACAGATCGGTTTCGACACCGTTCTCTACGACCGAAATTTTTCCCGCGGGTACTTGCCGACTCCGAGTCAGAAAATCCTTGAACGCAGGGCTTACTACGACAATGTGGTCGGCGCGGCGGTAAAGAAAGTTCGCGATTACCGACAATGAACGGTGCAGCAGAGAGTGCTCGTCCCCTATGCCGACGGCGGCTAGTGACTCCGGCCAGAGGTCGCGGACTTCGAAGACGAAAGGAATACGCCGAGCGAAAGCCAGCCACCAGCCCGCGAGCGCAACCAGCAGCTGCGGCGATGTGGCGATGATGACGTTGGGACGTGGAAGAGCAAGACCACGCACGGCCGCAGACACGCAGAACGAAGCGTAGTTGCGCATGCGTTCGTGCGCTTTGCGGTTGGGCAAGGGCCAGAGCCAGGTACGGTAGACATCGACCGAACCCGGCTTTTCATGGGCCACTTTTTCATGGAAGGTCAGACGGCGAAGGCGGCTTCGCCATTCGGCGGGAACCACGCCAGTCGGGTGATTCGGGAAGCCGGTAAGAATCGAGACCGTGTGACCGGCATTCGCCCAGTGCCGGGCGAGTTCGGCGGCTCGCGCGGCGGGCGCTCCCATTTCCGGGGGGAAATATTGTGAGACGTAAAGAATTTTCACGAAGCCTGGTAGTAACAGAGCTAGTAATTAAGAGCTAGTAATAACAGAGTTTGAAAGCGCTTTTGTAGCATAACGCGCGGGTGCGATTGCCGCGGCTTCGGGTGTAGCCCTCCCAGCGCTCGGCGATGCGTGCGAATTTCTCTTCGCCGGTGAGCCGGTGCATCACGCGCAGCTGAACGATGTGCAGCTGATGATAGAACGGGCTCGCGACCATGGGCAGGCGAGTGCCCGACTGCTCATAAAGAGACCAGAAGCCGAGATCGTAGCGGTCGAGATTACGCAGCAAAGTTTGCACGGCGCGGGCGAAGAGCGCTTGGGCCGATTGGTCACGCGTCGCGAGGAAGTGATCGTAAACTCCCCAGGCGGCCCAGATGAAACCGTTGAGAATGTGGGTGGGCGGGGAGACGATGTACTCCTCGAACCAGAGATCGCCACGATCGTCGGTGAATGCGACGCCGCCTTCGCTAACGGGAGTGAAGAAACTCGCGAGGGCTAGTTTCGCCGCTTCCAGATAACGTGCGTCTTTCGACTGCTGTCCCGACTCCTGGTGGGCTCGAACCAGCACGGAAATTCCCTGGCCTTGCGCTAAGGCCGAATACCAGGGCGCGCGCAGCGTGTCGCGGTATTCCCAGTCGAAGTGGTGATTCCAGACGGAGAGTCCGCGCGGGTTTTTCTCGAGGTGCTGGCAGAGCCAGTCTGCTATCAGGAAGAACTTTTCGCGGCGGGAGCTTTCGCCGGTGCGGCGGAAGAGGTTGTAATTTCCCAGGCCGTATTGCGCGATGGCGATGGGATTATATTGCGGGCCAATTTTGCCGCGATAGTCGAGCAGTGGGATGCCGGCAGAGTCGTATGCGCCTTGATAGTCGGCCTTCTGCGCGAACGGCATGTAGTATTCGCCTAGTTCGTCGACGCGTGTATTTGTATTCTCCGCGGGGGTTTCGTGCCAGAACGTGAGATGGCTTTTGCCTCCGACCAGATAGGCGCTGACGATGCGGCGGTAATAGCTGAAATGCGGCAAAAGGGGCGTGAATCGTGGAGATTTGTCGAACTATATCACGAAGCGGATGGAGGGCGACCGCCCGGTCACTTCGTGATTGAGTAGAAAAGAGTGGCTTGATCCTCCTGTTCGACGGCCACGGTAGTCAACGCCAAGTAATCTGTTTTGTTCTCGCCATCTGGAAAGAATGCATTGCCGTATTGGAAGAAGCTCATCGGCCAGTGGTCCTTTCGCCACGCCAGCACAGCGGGCCAACTTTCTCCATCGAGGCTGCCGTAGATGCGGACGTTTTGGTCTGAGTTCACTTCGCTCGGCTCAACCATCGTGGAGAAAAAAATATTGTTGCGCACGCGGCATCCGTAGATGGATGAACTGGTGACGCCGGCGAGTTTCCGCAATCCGCCGTCACGATTCATGTGGTAGATGAAGTTTGCTTCCAGCGGAGTGTCAGAGGCGAAGTAGAGTCCATCTTTTGCGGGGACCAGCGCAACGGCGCGGGCTTGCTGATTTCCCTGCAGAACAACATCGCTCTGGCCGAAGTCACAGGAGGCGCGGAGAATGCGGCACTCGTTGCCGTAGTCACCGGTCAGGATCCAGAGACAATCTCCCCACGCGTCGTAGACGATATTGTGCACGTGACGGATTGCGCCCGTCGGGAAAGTGTGGGCGACATTCCAGGTGAGTCCGCCGTCAGTGGATGCGTAGATGTGCACTTCGTCGCGCGCGCCGTTATCGAAATACTCTCCCCAATAGACGGTGCCGCTGGGAACTGAGGTGATGTGTAACGGCCGCGTTCCGCGAGTGATGGCGTGAGTTGTGCGGAATTCCTTTTCGCCGGGGCGCAGCGTCACGATTGCGCCCGGCACTGCGCCCACGATTCCTCCCGAAGGCAGAATGGCGAGGGCGTGGAAGCCATCACGAAACAAGCGAGAACTTAGGCGAATGGCGGCGCTGCCATGACGCCACCACGCCGGGCGGAACGAGGCGACGGGGTGCCAAGGCAATTCCGCCGACGGACTTTTCTCCTGCGAGATTTTCGCGCGCAGTAGATGGTAGCCGCGAGAGGCGTAGAGATAATCTCCGGACCAAGCCAGCGCCCGCAATCGCGGGAACCGGGCGACGAGCACCAACTCCCATGCTTGGCTAGGGGTCTTCATCGGAGGCGTGGTCATGGTGTCTGCCACTTTACGGCGAAAACAATCTTTACCACAGAGGAACACAGGGTAAACACGGAAAAACAAAACCGGTCACGTGTGTTGCTGAGAACTGAGAACTGGGATCTGAGAACTGCTTTCGGGTTTCACCACCAGGAACGGGCCAATCGCGAGAACGTCCATGCGAGTGCGCTGATAGCAATCGATGGCTTCTTCGGGAGTGCAGACGATTGGTTCGTTCTCGTTGAAGCTAGTGTTCAGGATCACGGGAATTCCGGTCTTGCGGTGAAACGCCGAGATCAGATCGTAGTACAGGGGATTCTCTTCGCGGGCCACGGTCTGCAGGCGTCCGGTGTCATCGACGTGGTTCACGGCGCACAGTTGATCGCGCTTCTCCGGACGGATTTTGTACACGTGCAGCATGAAGGGCGAAGGATGATCGTGTTCGAAATATTCGTGCTGGTGCTCGACAAGAATGGAAGGCGCGAACGGACGGAACCACTCGCGGTGCTTGATGCGGGCGTTGAGCACGTCCTTCATGTTGGGCAGACCGGGATGCGCGACGATGGAGCGATTGCCGAGGGCGCGCGGGCCCCACTCCATGCGGCCCTGAAACCAACCGATCACGTTGCCGGCTGCGATCTGGTCCGCGACTGCGTCGAGTAGGGGCTGGCGCTCTAGTCTGCGGTAATCAAGGGCCGCCTTCTTGAGTGCGGATTCGATTCGCGACTCGGAAAATTCCGGGCCGAGGTAGGAATTCTTCAACTCGTGGCGGCGCGGTTGCTTCAGTGTGGAGTGATACGTGTGCAGCGCGGCGCCGATGGCGAGGCCTTCATCCCCGGCCGCGGGCTGGATGTAGGTGTGGCGAAACGGAGTGCGGTCGAAGAGCTTGCCGTTGGCGACGCTGTTGAGGGCGCAGCCTCCTGCCATGGCGAGGTCGGCCAGCGGAACTTTCTGCTGCAGGTGATTCAGGAGGTGAAAAAAGATTTCCTCGAAACGATGCTGCACAGCGAAAGCCAGGTCCATATCGCGCTGCGTAATTTCAGAATGCGGGCGGCGCGGCTCACCGAAAAGCTTTCCCATGCGGTCGGAGAAATGACGCGCGAGGCGAACTGTGCCGTCGGGCATGATCTGCATGCCCTGATTGCTGCCCAGCGGTTTGAAATATTTGAGGTCGAGCTGGAAGCCTCCTTTTTTCGGCGCAACCATTTTCGCAATCTCGTCGCAATAAGTTGCTTTGCCGTAGGGGGCGAGACCCATCACTTTGCCTTCATCGCCATATTTGCTGTAGCCGATAAATTCGCAAATCATGGTATAGAGGCTGCCGAGCGAGTGGGGAAGGTAGACGCGCTCGAGCACGTCGATGTCATTGCCTTCGCAGCGGGCCATCATGGTGGAGACGAAATCTCCGGAGCCGTCGTAGCTGAAGCCGGCTGCTTTCTCCCAGGGCGAACAATAGTAGGCGCTGGCGATGTGGGCGATGTGGTGCTCGACGTGATGTTCCTGGAAGCGGAGTTGTGAGTCGTCGGCGTCGAGGGCTTTAGAGAGCAGCGAGCGCACATCGCGCATGGATTCTTTACGCTGGCGAAGGCGGATGAAGTTCAGGATCTTCGCTGGCCGGGCGAGAGCGTATTGCACTTTCTTGGCGAGATTGGCGTCGCTGTCCTGGCCGACGGCTACGTGGTCGATGTCAAGAATTTTCGCGCCGACTGCGTCGAGGCATGCTTGCACTGCGAGGGCTGGGAATCCGCCGAAATGTTTATGGCGGTTAAGGCGCTCCTCGGCGATGGCGAAGACGACTTCTCCGTCGCGCACGATGGCGGCGGAGGCGTCGGCATGAAACATGTTGAGGCCAAGAATCAGCATGAACGACGAGCGCGAAACTAAGCTCGATTCCTCCGGCGTTGTCGGTGTGAAAGAGTCATCCGTTTGGGCGCGAAGGGTCAAGAGCTGCGTCGATGAAGGCGGCAGCATCGACTGCCAGCGGTTTTCCGGTAGCAACCGATTCATGGATTCGCAGAGTCGCGAGAGTGGAGCACACAATTTCTTCGAACGGAATTGCGCCGTCGCGACCCTGCTGAACGGACGCGGCAAAGGCGGCCCACTCGGCGCGATGTCCTTTGTCCTGTCGCCAGCGCGAATGGACGGTCTGCTTGCGGCCGTTGCGCGCCAGTTCGAGACGGCGAAAATCTTCGAGCACCGCGACTGCGCCGCCGCCGAACGCTTCGACGCGCTCCTTGGAGAAAGAGCGGTCACCGCTCGCCAAGTAAGTGATCGTGCCTTCGGAACCGTTGGCGAAACGAATGGAGGCAAGCACGTTGTCACCGCTGTAACGTCCGGCGTTTGCGATTACACGGGCATCGACTTCGACAATTGGAGAGCCGGCCAGAAACATCAGCGTGTCGACAAAGTGGCAAACCTCGCCGCGAATGCGGCCGCCACCTTGCTCCGGATCGTTCACCCAATGGTCGGGGAGGAGAAATCCAGCGTTGACGCGATAGGTTAGCCCCAGCGGTTCAGCGATGGGCGCCAGAAAAGTTTTCATGCGCGCGAGCATGGGTGCGAAGCGGCGGTTGAAGCCCACCATGAGCGCGGGGCGTTGCGCAGAGGGAATTTCGTGATATGCACGGACGATAGATCGCAGTTCATCGTCGGTGAGGCAGAGCGGTTTTTCGCAGAAGACGTTTTTCCCTTCCGAGAGCGCTGCGAGAATCTGATTCGCGTGCAGGTGGTGGCGAGTGGCGATGACCACGGTGTTGATGGCGGGATCGCGGACGATTCGCGCGGTTTCCGTGGTGCAATAACTAAAACCAAATGCGCGGGCGGCGTGCTGGGCATGGGCTCCGGTTGCAGTGCAAACGCCGCTGAGAGTAGCATACCCTGACGACTTGATTGCGGGAATGAGCGTGCCTGCGGCGAAGATTCCTGCGCCGAGCAGTCCGACGGAAATCTCGCTTGTGCGGGCGGCTTCGCTTGCGGGCGCTGCGGTTGCGGGCTTGGAGACAAGCTCTAGCGTGGGCGATTCGTTGCCTGCACCGGAGTAGTGGATCACGACTCCCAGAAATGGAGCGCCGGATTTTCCCGTAATCAAGTCGTAAGCGGTCTGAGCGTTTTCGATGGGAAAACGATGTGTGATGAGGGGGCTGACTCTGATTTTCTTTTCGGCAAGGAATTGCAGGAATGCTTGCATGTTGCGCGTTTCGGTCCAGCGCACGTAACCGATTGGGTAGTCGCGGCCTTTCTGTTCATAGGCGGAGTCGTAGCGGCCGGGACCGTAAGAACGCGAAATGCGGAAGTCGAGTTCTTTTTCGTAGTAGGCCTTGCGTTCGATCGCGATGCCTACTGTGCCGACAGCGACCACGATCGCGCGCTCGCGAGCGATGGCGCCCGCAAGATTGACCGGATCGCTGCTGGGAGTTTCCGCAGCGATCAGAATACAATCCACGCCCACGCCTTGGGAACGCTCTAGACAAAGATCGCGAAAATCCGCAGCTGAAATGGCGACGGCATCGGCGCCCAGATGACGAGCGAGTTCCGCGCGCGCCGGATCGATGTCGAGGCCGAGAACGCGACAGCCCGCGGCCTTCAACAGCTGAACAGTGAGTTGGCCGAGCAATCCGAGGCCGATCACGGCGACCCTGTCGCCGAGTTTCACTTCCGCGGTTCGAATGCCGTGGAGAGCGACCGCACCCAGCGTTGCGAACGCCGATTCTTCGAATGGCGTTTCTGTCTCGGCATCGCCGGGAATTTTTGCGACTAGCAGCCGGGGCACGCAAGCGATTTCTGCGTGCACGGCGAAACCCGCGCCGGCGCAGGCGACGCGGTCGCCCGGCTGCAGATCGGTAACTCCTTCGCCGGTTGCGATAATTGTTCCGGCGCTGCTATAACCGGGAGTCTGCGGCTGATCGAGGCGGCTACGAACGGCGTGCACCGCCGAAAGAATGCCGTCGCGTTGAATCTTGCCGATGACTTCCCGCACCAGGTCCGGGCGCGCCCGCGCCTTCTGCACGAGATTCTTGCTGGCAAATTCCGCCGATGCACGTTCCGTTCCGGCGGAAACTACGGATGCGGCAACTCGCACCAGCACGCAGCCGGGCAGGAGCTGCGGAGCGGGAACTTCGGCGACAGAAATTTCGCCGGTGCGCGCGTGTTGGAGAACTTGCTTCATGATTGCGTATTCAATGTTCGCGGCCGAGAATATTCACACTCAAGCGCTCGCTACTTCTCGCGGCTCCGGACGGCTGGGCTCGAATTTCGCGGCTCCGCCGTCAAGAAATACTTGCATCCAGAGTTCGAGCGTCAGAAACTGCCACAGCTGCATCGACCAGTCGTGGCGGGCGCTGGCGTGCTCATCCGCGAAACGCCGCACCGCTTCAGGACGAAATAAACCGCGACTTCGGATCTGCGATTCCGAGAGCAGGTCCCCCAGCATCTCCTTGAGATCGTGGGCCAACCAATAGTCTACCGGAGCCGCGAAGCCGGCTTTTGGTTGACGCAACACCTCGGGCGGCAGGATGTCTCGCATAGCCTCGCGGAAAATATATTTCGTGGTGGGCCGGAACGAACCTTTCAGTTTGAGGCGGGGCGGAACTTTCCACGCAACAAATTCAGCAAGTTCGCGATCGAGAAACGGAACCCGCACCTCGACTGATGACGCCATGCTCATTTTATCGTTGTACGTGAGGTTCAGGCTCGCCATGAAAATCTTGGTGTCGAGGTAGAGCATCTGGTGCAGGAAGTCGGCGTCGCGAACGCGATCGAACGCGGCGCGGTGTTGATAGGCCGGGTCAAATTTCGCGTCGTCAAACGAGCCTCGCCACGCGGCGTCAGAAGCCGAGCCAGAAACATAGAGGCTCGCCTTCTGAGCATTATCGAGGTATGTGCAATTAGTGATGAAGCGATCGTGCGGGCTGAGCGCCGCGCCACGCGCCATTTTCCGCGCCAGGCGGAGACTTCCTTTCAGCGGCGTTCCGCGCAGGCTGGGCAACGCAGTGAGGGCGCGTTCGGCGAGGTGGCGAGCGGGCGCGGGTACTTTTCCGTAAGTCTCTGCCCAGTAGTGTGCGCTATGCTTGCGATAACCTGCGAACAGTTCGTCGCCGCCGACGCCGGAGAGAAGCACCGTGGCCTGCTTGCGGGCTTCGCGGCAGACGAGGTAAGCCGTGATGATCGCGGGGTCGGCGGTAGGCTCGTCCATGTGCCAGACCAGGCGGGGCAACAGGTCGGTGACGTCCGGTTCGACTACGATGCGGTGGTTCTCGCAGCCGAGATGCTGCGCCAGGCGGGTAGCCACGTCCGGATCGTCGAGAGTGGTTTCTCCGACGCGGTACTTACGAGGGAAAGTGATGGTGTAGGTGCGTACCGGCTGATGCGTACCTCGCGACTTCGTTGCTCGGGACTTCGTTGCTCGGGACATCATGGCCACGATGCTGGAAGAATCCAGGCCGGCGCTGAGGAACGCGCCGATGGGAACGTCGCTGATCATCTGCCCTTCCACGGAGCGGCGGAAGCGTTCGCGAATTTCTTCGGCTAAATCTTCTTCGGAGCGCGCGTAGGTTTGATCGGCCGCAGGAAAAGTCAGGTCCCAGTACTGGGTGAGCTTCAGTTCGCCGTCGCGCAGGACTGCGTAGTGTCCAGCGGGCAGCTTGAGAATGCGGCGGAACATTGTCTTGGGATCGGGCACCCAAAGAAACGTCAAGTACTGGTGCAGCGATTCGGGATCGAGTTCGGCTTCGATTCCGGGGACTTGCAGCAGTGCTTTGATTTCCGACGCGAAGGCGAAGCGGCCCCCCTGATGAAAATAATAAAAAGGCTTGACTCCGAAATGATCGCGAGCCATGAACAGCGTTGGCGTGCCCGAGCGCAGATCGCAGATAGCGAAAGCGAACATTCCGTTCAGGCGCTTGACGCAATCTGCGCCTTCCCGCTCGTAGAGGCGAAGGATCACTTCGGTGTCGGTATGCGATACGAACTTGTGTCCCTTGGCTTCGAGTTCGCGGCGGAGTTCGGCGAAGTTGTAGATCTCGCCGTTGTGGGTGATCCAGAGCGTGCGATTCTCGTTGGCCATCGGCATGTGACCGAGCGGGGATAAATCGAGAATAGCCAGGCGGCGGCTGCCCAGGCCGATATAGGAGCCGTCGGGGAATTTCCGATCCCACAATCCGGAATCGTCGGGGCCGCGGTGGGCCTGGACTTGAGTCATCCTGGCCAGGGTTTCCCGATCGCCGCAATTCACCACGCCGTTGATGCCGCACATCTTTGAGTTAGTTCCTTCCGACGGGCCGGACTTTTCTCAGTTCATAAATCTTCGACTTGGTATGGAACATTTGTACTGCCTGAAATCCGCAGTAGATCAAACCCGGCGTCCCGTCCAGGAATCCCAGACGAAGCAAATAGCGATACAAGAAAAGCAATACGGGGGAGCCCGGCAAAACATAAAGCTTTTTCTTGAGCCAGCGACGGCGCTGAGCCTGTGTACCGAACAGCGCAGGCGGCAACTCTCCGCTGCTGTTTTCACCTGGCAGAAGCACGCGCGCCTCCCAGTTCGAGTATTCGTCGTGCTTCTGGATATAGCGAGAAAGCGATTCCACGTTGTGGTGGATGATGGGGTTCCTCAACTGCGCCGTGCCGCCTTCGACCACGACGTGCTCGTGCACCTCCATGTCGGCCATGGAAGCATCCTGCTCTTTGAAGCGGCATTCGAAGCGGCCTTTGCCGCGACGGAAAAGTGACAGCTTCCAAAAGCTGGCATCGCCGTGACGCAGCACACGACCGAGGAAATGCATGCGCAGAGCGATGTAGTAGCCCGTGATATCGGGATTCTGGATCGCTCGTCGAATTTCTTCTGTGAGTTCGGGCGTTAGCGATTCGTCCGCGTCCAGCAACAATATCCAGTCGAACGCGAGAGGCAGAGTCTCCATGGCCCATTGGCGCTTCTTGGGCCATCCACCAGGGTAGTGAAACTGAACGACCTTGGCGCCGAAGGATCGGGCAATTTCAGGGGTCGCATCGCCGCTTTGCGAATCGATCACATAGACTTCGCCGAGATCACGTAAGGCTTCGAGGCAACGCGGGAGATTGTGCGCCTCATTGCGGGCAGCGATAATCACGCTCACCGGCAACGTGGCGCTGACGGCGACTGACGAGCCGGCTTCGACTTCTTGCAGTTTTTCCATTCAGTTTCGCTCAGCACCACACCGACCGCAAGCATTCGAATCCATCACATGTGCAACTCGCACCAGCGATGCAGAACATAGAGCGACCAGGGACGCGTCCAGGATGTGGCCCCGCGTTGAAAATCCTCCCACACCTTGCGCACGCGAACGGTGTCAAGAATCCCTCCCAGTGGGCCGTTCCCAATTCCTGCGGTTAACACAGGCTCAACCTCGGCGCGCAGTTCACTCCGCAGCCAATGCTCAAAGGGAAGGGTGAAGCCGCGCTTGACGCGACGAACAATTTCCCGGGGCAGCGAATTGTCGAGCGATTCGACCAGCAACCTCTTGGGCGAACTACCGCTTAGCTTCCACGAACCGGGAAGCGCCAGAACAGTTTTGGCCAGCAGATGATCGATGAGAGGTACTCGCACCTCCAATCCCTGGGACATGCTCATGAAATCGGCATCGCGCAACAGTGTGTTGAGCATATAACAGCGCGACTCCAGATAGGAAACACGATTCACGGGATCTAACGGGAGAGTGCGCTGGAGAAGAGTTTCCTGCTCCGCCAATGCGCGGGCAGCCTGTTCCGGAGTGCCTGACGGAAAAAGATTGGAGAGTTGGGAGGGCGTGAACAACATTCGCGAAAGAAAATAGGGGTGCACCAGGCGGCCGTTCTCGCGCAGCAGCGAGGCTAGCTTCTGGTTCTGGTCGGAAGCGCGAGACAGTATAGTAAAAGCGGACGCCAAGGAAGTTCGCGCTGCGCGAGGAACATGTTTCCAGAGGCTCGCAAATCGCTCCATGCGCGGCACGATGCGAAAGTTCGAATATCCGGCGAAGACTTCATCCCCACCAAGACCCGAGAGTGCCACTTTGATTCCCGCGGCTCGAGTCTCACGAGATACAAAATATGTATTGACCGCGTCCATCGTGGGCAGATCCATGGCGCGAAGGGCGTCGGGGATTGCTGAACGGACATCTTCCTGGGACACCGTAATTTCATGATGGTCGGTGCGGAACTTTTTCGCGATAGCGCGGGAGTATTCGGCCTCTGAAAAATCCGCCTCCTGGAAAACGATGGAGAACGTTGCGGGCGTTACTCCTCCGCGGCTGAGAATACTGACCAGGGCGCTCGAATCAATGCCGCCGGACAGGAATATGCCAACCGGCACATCGCTGACCAGTTGCAGGCGTACGGCTTCTTCCAACATCGGCTGCAGGGTCAAAGCTGCGTGCTGGCGTTCAGCCGCTGAGGGAGACACGCGGGCAGTTGCGCTGTCGATTGCCGCGCCATCATCCACGAGATCCCAATAGCGAGATTGACGAACCATTCCGCTTTGCCAGGTGAGGCTGTGGCCCGCGGGAAGCGCGTGGATACCTTCCACCGGCGTAAGCGGATCGCAAGCTGAACCGAAAGCCAGATAGTTCAAAAGACCGGCTTGATCGAGGCGTCGCGGTACCAGACCTGTACCGAGGAGGGTGCGCACTTCGGAGGCAAAAAGAAAGTAGGCGCCGGACTGTGCGTAATAAAGCGGTTTGATGCCCATGGGATCGCGGGCCACGAACAGACGATGCTGATGCGCGTCCCAAAGAGCGAAGGCAAACATCCCGCGAAATTTCGTGAGACAGGCCTCGCCCCAGCGGGCGTACGCCTTCAGCAGAACTTCGGTGTCGGAGTGGCTGGTGAACTCCGTGCCGGCCTGATGAAGTTCGCGCCGAACGTCGCGGAAGTTATAGAGCTCTCCGTTGTAAACAATCCAGTTGCCGGTCTCAGGATCGTGCATGGGCTGGTGGCCCAGTGGAGAAAGATCGAGGATGGCGAGGCGTCGATTGCCCAGGCCGATTTCAACTGGTTCTGGCGCTGAGTCGCGCACGATCACCGTACCGGAGTCGTCCGGGCCGCGATGCGCAAGGGACGCGGTGGCGCGCTCGAGCACGTCCGCGGGGACCTGGGCGTTGCGCGCGATGATACCGAAGATTCCACACATTGGGATTTTGAGAGATCGTTTTTGGGGAAATCAAGATTCAGGAAGTCGAGACTTCTCAGACTCCAGATCATACTAACAACGCCGGCCCTGGTCATAATTCGGCGATCGTAACTCGGCGCAGCGAAAGCTGCGGAAGCAGGTGCATGGTGCTCCGTGGCGGACCTCCCACACCATTGTCTGTGATAAATTGCGGAATCCATGCTCAACCACTCCGACGCAGACTCCGGTGCCGTCGTCGATCTCTCTCTCAGCAAGAGCACGGCACGATTCTCCGAAGCCACAGTGCGTTTCTGGGCACTGGTGATCATTGTGGCCACCGGGCTGGTTCGAGACTGGGTGGGTAGATACTCGATGGATCCCGACGGAATCTGCTACCTCGATCTGGGAGATGCTTTTTTTCACCGCAAATGGTTCGATGCGGTGAACGGATATTGGAGTCCACTTTACGCGTGGCTGCTGGGAGCGGCCATGTTTCTCACGAAGCCGACGCGGCAGTGGGAGTTTCCAGTCGTGCACGTGGTCAATTTCATTGTTTATCTGGCTGCGCTAGCTGGCTTCGAATTCTTCCTGCGATCACTTCTACCCCGCGATCTGACCGCACGGACCGAGGCAACCCTCCCCGGGGGTGCCAGCGGCGCGACCACGACCGCACTTAGCCGGGTGTCATTTCTCGCGATTGCTTATTCCCTGTTTCTGTGGACATCGCTGGAGCTGATCAGCATCTGGGGCGTGTCGCCAGACTTGTGTATAGCGGGGTTCGTTTACATGATCGCAGGACTGCTGTTGCGAATGCGCGGGAAAGGCTCTTGGTCGCTTTATCTGATTTTGGGCGTGGTATTGGGACTGGCGTACTTGACCAAGGCGGTTATGTTTCCGCTGGGCTTCGCCTTCATCGCAATCGGATTTTTCGCGGTGCCACGGGGCAAAAGGCTGGGCTATCTGTCGATCACGACTCTGGCATTTCTCGGAGTGTCCGCGCCCTGGCTGGTGGCGCTGTCGCGAGCGAAGGGGCGATTTGATTTTGGAGACAGCGGGCACCTGAATTACTCGGCACTCGTTAGCCCGGGAGGAAGGAATTTGAACTGGCAGGGCGAACCGCCGGGCAGTGGGATCCCCGTCCACACTACAAGGCAGATTCACTCGCATCCTCCTGTCTTCGAATTCGCAACTCCGGTGGGCGGAACTTATCCGCCTTCGTTCGATTCCTCGTATTGGGACGAAGGCCGCAGGGTAACGATTGACGTGCGGGCGCAGATGCGAGTCATCAAAGAGCATCTGCTGTTGTACGCCGGTTTGCTGTTGCGCGACCAGCCGGGACTTCTGGCGGTTGCGCTGGCCCTGATTCTGGCCGGAGGTGTGGCAACTCGAAAAGCGATTCTGGCCAACTGGCCGCTGTTCCTGATGGCTTTCGCAGCCGGCGGCCTCTACATGCTGGTGCACGCGGAAACCAGATTTGTCGGGACGTACGTGAGCATTTTTTGGCTGGCTATTTTGGCTGGAGTACGTTTCGACACCTCGAGTCACGACTCGGTGAGCGCTCACTCCGATAGCGCCCGCTCAGGCCCTGCGAGTTCCGACAGTCGGAGCACGTTGGTGGACTACCTGGCACTCGCGACGGTGGTGACGATTTTGCTGTCTGTGGCCGACGGAACGGTACGGGCCGTGCGAGAGGGAGGGCCCTATTCTGCCCAGGATCAAATTACCGTGGCTGACATTCTGACCGAGGGGGGGATGCGACCCGGAGATCGCGTTGCCGTGGTGGGCGATGGAAACTGGTTCTACTGGTCGCGGCTGGGACGGTTCAAAATCGTCTCCGCCATTATCGCAGTGGACGCCCCAACGTTTTGGGACGAGACTCCGGCAGAGAAGGAAGACGTGTACCGCCTCTTTGCAGGCACGGGCGCGAAAGCATTGGTAACAACCGGTCCGCTCTCCGCGGAAGCTGGCAGCGGCTGGAGGCGGATCGGGACTACTACCTACTATCTGCACTCGCTCTCGCACTGAGGATGGACGAACGTGACCATCGCGAAACGCAGGAGAACGGCGTTGGGTCGGTAAGGCAAAAGCCGCGGGCAAGAGTGCCCGCGCCACACGAACGCTGATTCGCAACCCGTATAGTGGTTCTACGATTTTCTTCCTAACCGCGCCAGCATTCTGCCCCACACTCTGTGGCGATATTCCGGGTCCAGTGCACGGCGCAAAATGTAATATTCGTTCACTGGCCGGTCATCCTGAAGTGCGGGCACGCCGGGGTCCCGGGCGATGAGACTGTCCAACGACAATTCCTGGTTCAGGACTCCGGCAAACTGTTGTTCGGCAGTGGGTGCGGGCCCCCATTCGAGCAAATCCGTCACCGCTGCGGACGGCAATCGGCTGGCCAGCATGGCCGCGGAGGGAGACGGCAGCGGAGACTGGCTGGCTAGAAAATGATATCCCCAACCTTCGATGGAGTGGAAGACGCGAACGTAAGGGAAAGACTCGCGCAGAGATTTGGCGACAGCTGCGATGATGGCAGGATCGCGACTGCCCATGGGGAACCACTGCTGCAGAATGCCGCCGGGAGCCAGATGAAGCTTGGCGATGGAATAGAACTGTTTGGAGTAGAGAAGGCTGGATCCTGCGGCCTCGACCGGCGGCGGCGGGTCAATGACGATAACGTCATACTGCTGGCTTGATCGCTCCATGTAGAAGCGCCCGTCGTCAATCACAATCCGCGAGAGCGGGGAGTGCATCAGCTGATTGGCGTCAGCATGGAAAAACGGGAAGACGGAAACCACACTCGGTACCAGCTCGACGGCAGTGGAAGATATGCCCCAGGACAGCGCGGAACGGTGGGTGGTGCCCATTCCGAAACAGATGACTAGAGCATTTTTGGGTGGTCTGTTCAGGAATGCGAGAGGCAAGTGGGCGATCATCTTGGTGATGGGCGTGAGGCCAGTCATGCCCATTCCGTTCACCAACAGCTGCTTCTCGATTCTGGTTGCGCCGATCGCGGTAACGGTGGCAGTGCTGTCACGGCGGACTTCACGGGGCGTGAACTGACTCTCGAAACTATTGGTAGCAAAAACCAGAACCAGCGAGACCAGGCAAACGAGCACGGCCTTCATTGAGAAGTGCGAAGAGAAGCGCGGACTGGAAGTGTGCCCGGTGGCGAGGGGCAGTGGCAGGCTGCGAAAACTCACGACGATCCAGGGGAGAGCGAAGGCCAGCAGGGTAAAGCGCTCGCCCAGCACAGGCAGAAGTAGGAATCCCGAAACCAGCGGGCCCAGAACGCAACCGGCGATGTTGACGGCGTATCCTCTGCCGGCGCGGTCGGGATCGCCCTGGGAAACGCGGTCCAGCACCATGGGAGTGATCATTCCCACGGCGAGGGAAAAAGGAAGAATCGCGGCAACGCGCAGAGGGTAGACCATCGGTAATCGGGGATCGCACAACAGCAAGGGCAGCAATACAGAAAGGGCAATTAAGGCCAGAAAGAAATTACTGGGAGAGGACGCGTCCAACTTGCCGCGGCGGTAAATCAAGGAACCGACATACGTGGCTCCCAGGTACAGTCCCAAAATCGCTGCGAATGCATACACTACAGTGCCTAACGCGGGTGTGAACAGGCGAATCCAAACGACCTCTACTCCCATGCTGGTGAAGCCGGTGGCGAACAGCAGAAAATAGGACCATGTGAGGCCCGAAGTTGCCATGGCCGGCGGGGGAGCCGGAGTTTGAAGAATTGCGGCCCGCGGTTGTGTTTCGTCCAGAGTTTTCCCTCTCAGACTGAGGGCAAACGCCGCCGTGGCCAGGCAAAAGTTCAACGCGGCGCCGACATGCAGAGTACCTCGGAAACCCAAGAGCTCAATCAGCAGCAAGGGAATGGCAGCGCCTGTAACAGCGCCCAGAACGTTTGCCAGATACAGGTAGCTGAAGGAGCGGCGTGACTCGGAAAAGTTCGCCCGGATAGCAGCCATGGCGAAGGGAAATGTGGCACCCATGCAAGCGCACCAGGGAACGAGGGTGAATCCGATCCAGAATCCGGCGGCAAGGTAGTACGCGGCGACGGGGAGTGGGGTGCCGGCGTCGACCTTTTGCAGAAGCATGCGTCCCCATACCAGTTCACGGGGAACGAGAATCGCCGACACGCCAATCAAGAGCTCGGTCAAGGCGTAGAGACGCAGAGCAGGAATGCTCAGACTCGTTTTATGGCCGCGGAGGTAGCGTCCAGCCCCCCAGGACCCCGCGCCCAGCCCGATCATGAATGCGGATAGAACGATTGAAACCAGCGCCGTGGTAACCGCAAACTGAGCCATCGCGAGGCGGAGCCACACCAACTCATAGAGAATGCTGCAGAAACCAGAAACGAAGAAAAAGCCGAAGTACCAGCGCATTGCACCATCCGTGTTGCTTTGAAGACAATTAGGGTGAGAACGAGCATTTAAACAGGAGATGTCGCCGAACGCAAACCGGTCGGGCCAAACGGAGTAGATTCGGAGAAATGGGGGAATCATCCGCTGTGCTAGGCTGGCAGAGTTTCGTTCCACTATGTCCACCGATACATCACTTGAAGATGGCACTGCTCCGGTGCGGGGCCGGGGCGACCGCCTTGCGGCGCTGTTGATCGTCTTAGCGGGACTCAATTGGTGCTTTCAGGTGATTTGGTTCTGGCGCTACTGTGGCCGCAACATCAATGCCGACGCGGTGTCTTATATCGGGATTGCGCGGCATCTCGTCGCGGCAGATTTCAAGGCATCGGTCCACGGATACTGGAGTCCGCTGATTTCATGGCTGATCGCGGCGACATCGCTGGCCGTAAAGGCTCACACCACAAACGAGCTCACGCTGACGGCGCGCCTTCTGATGTTGCCGCTGTTCGCTCTCTGCGCGGCCCTAGCTTATTGGCTCACTTACCGGTTGTGGGGCTCGCGAGTGTTGGCCGCGATGGTGGTCCTATGGTTCACCGCGGCTCGTGGAGTGGCTGCGTTCTCGGTTCTCTTTATCGGGGCGGACTTTCTTTTAACCGCCTGCGTGCTTACCTATTTCATTCTGCTTTTACGATGCCTCGAACGGCCGGAGAGTCTTGGGAAATGGCTGGCGTTAGGTCTGGCGCATGGAGTGGCCTTTCTGGCGAAAGCGATCTCTTTGCCGCTGTTTGCGATCGCAACTCTGCTGGCAATCGTGTCTTCGCTCCATGCGAACTCGAAGAAAGCTGCCGTAGCGCTGGTCTGCGCCGCGATATTTCCAGTCCTGAGTATGGCTGGCTGGGGAACGGCGATTCGAGAAAAGTATCATGTCTTCACCACCGGATATCAATTGCGCTTTAACTTGCTGGATCCGGCGGCGAGGCGAGCGTCTCAACCGGCGGGCCTGGCAGTGCTTCACGATGCCCGGCTGAGCTATGACGACTTCATGGTCACCGACCAGATGCCGCCGGGCTCGCCGATCTGGCACGCGCAGGTCTGGAGACCGGCTCTGTTGCGTCAGCTCCTGCGGAAGGAAGCGCAGAATGTTCCCGTGGCGATAAAAGAGTTTGTGGTGCTGTTGACACCGGGCGGAATCCTCGCTTTGTTCCTGGGGATGATCCAGCTGACCCGCGGCAGAAAACGGGCTCCGACACGATTTCGTTTCGCCTGGATTGCCCTGCTTACGACTGCGGCTCTGGTCGTCGCCTACTGCATGCTGGTTTTTGACGGGCGATATGCTCTGCCAATCACAGTCGTTCTGATGACCCTTTGCATTCGCTTCGTCGTACCTCCGGGAATCGCACGCGAGACGAGCACCGAGGTCGAGAAGGTTGACAATGCTGGCCGCTGGCAAACATTCGCGGGGATGCTGCTGGTCTTAGGCTTGATTGGAACTCAAGTTTATTGGGCTTCGCCATTTCGTACCATACGGCAGGACTTTCAGCGGAGCCTTTACGACGCTGCGGATGGCTTGCGGAAGGGGCATGTCCGGACCGTGGTTGTGATCGGCGAAGGTCCGTATCCGGATCATGGTGTGGGCTGGGAGGCCGGCGTGTATGCCGCATATTTTGCAGGAGCGCGGGTGGTGGGAGACCTGTTTGACGAGGAGGGCGACGACGACGCCCGCGAATCAGCCCCAGGCAACGTTGATGCGAACTCAGTGGTCACCGATGTTGGGAAACTGGCTCCCGACGCGGTGCTAGTCTGGGATCCGCCCGCGCACGCGAAGTATGCCGGTGTGGTAAGCAAGCTGCAACAGGCCTACCCGGGTGCGTCCACCAGCAGCGTCAGCGACCCGGTCAAGGGCAACGTCGGAACGCTCATTCTCCTGAAGAGAAGGGCCTAGGGTGAACGCGCCACATCAAGCTTTCGAGGGCGGATCCGCCGGCGATGCAAGCCCGCGGATGTGGGAATTGCTGGTGTGCCCGCGGGACAAGGAAACGCTGCAACGAGATGGAACAAGTCTGCTTTGCCAGCAGGGACACCGCTATGCCGTGATTGACAACGTTCCGATTCTGCTGGTTTCCGAAGTCGAACAGACGCATATCGAGGGCACCCGGGCTCTGGCGGTGGCGGAGTTGGGAGATGCCTCTTCCCTTCCGAAATTCGACGTGCAGCCCGGCGAAATTGATCCATTTGTGCGGAATGTGATCGGCGCCACCAACGGCAGCCTGTATCAGCATCTGGTGGGGAACCTGAAGGAATATCCCATTCCCCGTCTGCGGCTTCCGCCCGGCAATGGAAGACGTCTGTTGGAAGTTGGCTGCAACTGGGGACGCTGGTGCATTGCCGCGGCGCGGGCAGGATTCCGCCCCATCGGGATTGATCCATCTTTGAAAGCAATACGGGCAGCGAATCGTGTTGCCCACCAGTTAGGCATCAAGGCCGAATATGCCGTGGCCGACGGGCGTTATCTACCCTTCCGGGAAAACACATTTGATCAGATTTTTTCTTACAGCGTTCTGCAGCACATCTCGCGGGAAAACGTTGCTGCGAGCCTGGCCGAGATGCGGCGCGTTCTAACCGTGGACGGTGGCGTTCTGGTGCAGATGCCGAACATGTTCGGCGTGCGATGTTTGTACCACCAGGCGCGCCGCGGATTCCGTTTGGAACGAGATTTTGAAGTTCGCTATTGGAGGCCGTCGGAGTTGCTCGCGGCGTTCAACTCCAGCATCGGCCCATCCCAACTGAGCGTGGATGGTTTTTTCTCTCTCAATGTGCAGCCGAACGACCTGCATCTGCTCCCTGCGCGATATCGTGCTTTGGTGCGCACTTCAGAAGTCCTGCGCCGGCTCAGCAACCACGTTCCCGTGTTGGCGAAAGTGGCCGATAGTCTTTACGTCAGCGCCCGACGCGCAGTCTAGCTTTGGCACTGGGACGCGAGCTCGCGGGCCAGGGACAGGATCTGATCTACGTGCTGCTTCCAGCTGAATGCGGCGGCACGGACCTTGCCCGCCTGAGCCAGCCGACCGGCCAACTTCGAAGAACCTGCGACGGCGAGAATCTGCTGCGCCAGATCCTCTGGCGAGAATCGCTCGAAGTACACAGCCGCGTC
Organism: uncultured Acidobacteriaceae bacterium; assembly: GCA_963846245.1. Lineage (GTDB taxonomy): Bacteria > Acidobacteriota > Terriglobia > Terriglobales > Acidobacteriaceae > Sulfotelmatobacter. The sequence goes on from CAWJVI010000007.1 coordinate 75,352, forward strand.
GGCGCAGATCTCGCGATGTACGGGCAAATTGGAAGCTACAACCGGCAGACCGCTCGACATGGCCTCGACCAGGGGATGGGCAAACGATTCGGCATATGCTGGTGTCACGTAGACATCCGCTGATCGATAAACTCGGTGCAGGAGCGAATACGGAACCGAACCAAGCTCTACCACCTCTTCCGACAGGTTTAATTGGCGCACCAGGCCCGCCGCGCGCTCCGGACGATAGGCTCCTGGATTGGCTCCTGGTGCAAGCCTGCAGGTCAGAAAGAGACGAACCGGGCGCGGCGCCAGTTCCCGCCGGATTGCGGGCAGCGCGCGGATCAGCGTCTCGAAATTGCGATAGTAGTTGTAGTGGCTGACGAACAACAGCCGAAACGCGCCACCCGCGCATTCGAGCTTTTGCCGCGCGGCATCGGGAAGCGGGGAGTGATCGCGCAGAAAGGTATCACTATCGAAACCATGGTGGATGGCAGAGATGGGCACACCCGTCCAGCGTTCCAGCTCTTCCGCAAACGATTCGCTGGGAGCCACCACCCGGTCGGCGGCGTGGATCGACCATTCCGCAAACTCAGCTTTCACGCGAGTGTCTAGCCAGAGGCGAGTTTCCCCGCGGGAGCGGAGATCGCGATCGAAATCGCTGGAAGTATAGAGAGAGTTCCTGCTCAACAGAATTTGGGGCAGCGGAGCGTTCCAGACGGCAAAATTCCCGGCAGAAAGCAAAACGTTGGCACCGCTGCGGAGTGCGAGCCTCCGCACCATGCGCTGCTCCAGCCAAAAACGCAGACCGGGCCGGGAAGTTCCTTCCCACTCCAGAAACTCGATGTTGGACAGAGCCTGAAATTCCCGGCGCAATCCTGCATCGAGCAAAACAGTAGCCGTCGCATTGTTGCGAGCGGCGATCTGGGGGATCACGTTGCGCACGTAAGTTAGCCCTCCGCCGGCAGTGGCAGCCAGGGCATTCACAAAAAGGCGGATCATTGATTGGCGGTCAAGTGATCGGCGGCCAGTGGAATGGGATGGGTAGCCAACGAAGCATGGTTCCGTCGACTCACGTACACGACGGGGTCTTCCGCAGGCTGAGGCTGGAGGTCATAGAGCAGGAACACAAGCGTCCAGAAAAAGACGGTCAGATAATAGCCAACGGCAAAGAGCCAATCCTCAAAAATGGCATGTACCAGCCCGGCGATGCAGACCAGAACAAAGGGGACTGCGTAGTTGCGCGGATCGGCCGAACGCCGGATCCGGAGACAGGTGCGAACGATGAGCCCCACCACCAGCGACAGCAGTACCGCAAACGGAACCACTCCCGCCAATCCGACGTACTGGACCAAGGCGAGGTAGCTGTTGCCATGTTCGCGGTTCGCCTCTTCGATCGTGCGAAAGCTCGAATCCCAGGCCGTGGGAGCATCAAGCATATCCGTGCCAAAGCCGCTGCCAAACCACGGGCTTTCCCGGATCACATCGGCAGTGTCCGTCCATGGCGACCTGCGCGATCCGAACACTCCGGTTTCGGGCTTTCCTTTGTAAATCACGTCTGCGGTAAAGCTCGAAATCAACGAGCCAAAGTAGGTGGGTTGCACCACCGCGACGGCCGTCAATAGGAAAACCAGGATAAAGGCTCCTTTGAGGAACAGGCGCTGGCGACGCAATAAGATGCAAAGGATCGTTGCAGCTACCGCGCAGGCCAGAATACCGGCCCGGCACACGGAAAAAAAGAGCAGATAAGTCGCAAGGCACAATGCGATGGTTCGCCGCTGCCGCACATTCCGGTCTTCGGTGATCAGGACACCCCACAGCAGAATTGGGATGATCACCACTCCCATGATTGCCCCAAGAGAGTTCATGTTGCCAAAGATTTCGAAACCGAACACCAGATAGAGAAGGCCCGAGAGATAGCTCACTACTTCACAAGCAGTCAACAGTCCGCCGACAAAGGAGGACTCGCGGCCGGCCAAAGCAACTCGGGCCCCGCAAGAACCGTAGAGGAACAATAGAAAGAGACTCAATGACTTCAGGAGCGACATCTGGGGGCGGGTCGAAACCATCGAGGAAACCACCGCCGACAGAACGCACAGCAGCGCGATGAGATGAAGGGAGGAAAAGTGATGCCGACGATCAAGTTTGCCCCACTTGACAAGACCGACCAGAGCTCCAAAGCCCAAAAAAAACCAGCGCACCACGTTTCCCGCGCTCCACAGAGGCATGTTGCTGCCCGCCCAGAGAAACGTCATCATCAAGACGAGGAAGAACCACTTTTCGTAACGCCAGATGGTAAACACCAGGATTTCAAGCACGAGCACGCCGCCAAGATAGGTGAAGTCGGTGAAGTACCCTGGACGAGTTTCTGCTGCATAGAGCAAAATCAGGAACAGGACAGGTACGGCCAGCAGCGGGAGGATGCGCGAACTTGTCATGCTGAATCACCAGAGACGAATGCCAGGGCCTGAACGATGCCTGCGGCGCATTTTTCCGGCGTGTACTCCTGAATCCGCTGAAAGCTGCGGCTGCCCATCCGCCGCGCCGATTCGGGATCGTCGAGCAGCACTTGCATCGAGCGCGCCAATCCATCGGCGTCACGAGCACGAACCGCGAAACCATTCCAGCCATCCTGCAACAGGTCAGGAACACATCCCGCGACCTGCGAAGCAATAATAGGTAGGCTACATGCCATCGCTTCGTTCACCACGAGTCCCCAGGATCGCTGTGGGTCGGGAACACAAACGCCTCTGCGAGCGCGTAGATTTCCGATATCTGTTCTCGATGCACCCAACCACAAAACCTTACCACGCCCTGCTGAATTCCCGCCGCCCGTCGTTCCAGGTCCCGGGACGCGGCCCCGTCGCCAACAAACACCAGCCCTATCAGGGCGCGGACTGAGGCTTCCAGTTTGGCATACGCGTCGAGAAGTTCATAGACCCCCTTTTCCTTGGTCAACCTTCCCACCGAGAGAAAATAGCGTGGAGGCAGGTCGTTGCGGACGCGAATCTCTTGTTGCTGCAAGCGTGCTTTCTCGGCTGCGCCCGCAAAGAAGCTCACATCTACGGCATCGGGGGCAATGAATATAGTATTGCTCGATGCGCCCAGTGCGAGAAGGTAGTCCCGCGAAGCCTTCCCCGCCGCCACAAAGGCCCGACACCGCTGGCGAAACTTTCGCTTGATGAACTCAACGACACGATGCCCGCGGCGAATATCGAGGGCGGTGCTCTCCGACCACAGAAGCAGGGGAACGCCGTGGCTCCCGGCCCAGAAAGCAGCCTGCCACGAGGCCACATAACCGTATCCGCCGGACAGGACCGCATCGGGCTGTGCGCGGCTCAGTGCAGCGCTTACACCACCGTTCAGCAGCACGTTGTACTTGCCGATGCGACGGCGCCAGTTAGGCAACACTTCGTAGGAAAACTTTATTTCATTTTTGTAAACGTGCCACTGCCGCAGACTGGGATCATTTTCCGAAAGAAAAATAACATGCAGCTCGACATCGCCGCGCGCCGCCAGCGCATTGAAAACCGGGATGCGGTAAGGCGCGATGATTTCTGTGAGGATGACCAGACGGCGCGTCATTCCGCAGCCTCGCGATAGACTCGCAAGAGACTTTCCGCCTGATGGGCAAGCGTGAAGCGGTCGAGAATCGTGTCTCGAGCAGCGACCGCAATGTTGCGCCGGCGCGTTTCATCTCTCAAAAGCATCGCAATGGCCAGTGCCAACTCCCTATCATTGTCGGATCCGACCAGAAAACCGTTCGACCCGTGTTGGATGACTTCTGCAATCCCCTGCCCCCGGCAGCCAATCGCGGGCTTGCCCGTGGACATCGCCTCCAGATAAACGCAGCCCAGGCCTTCATAGCGGCTGGGGAGCGCAAACAGTGTGCAGCGCTGCATGGCCGCAGCGACTTGTTTGCGCGACTGTCTTCCCAGGAACCGCACTTTTTCCGCGACCTGCAATTGCGCGCACAGGGTTTGCAGGCGGGCGATTTCCGGGCCGTCTCCGATGATCTCCCAGCTCAAGTCAGGAAATTCGGCAGCCAGCGCAGCAGCCGCACGAATGAGGAGTGCGTGTCCCTTGATCGGGATCAAGTTGCCGACACTGAGAATCGCGGGTGCACTAGAAGCTGGAATGTCGCCGGGAGTGAACAACCCGGGATCGACGCCGTTATAAACCACCGAGGTTCGGCAACTTCCTCCGACGCCCTCCAGAACCGCCTCGCGCACGTGCTCACTAACGCAGATGGCGCGTCGGGAAGAACGATACACACGCTGAGAAATGCGGCGGCACCACTCGCCCGCTCGTCCGCCGACCTGCGCCGTGGAGAAAGCATCGAGGCCGTGAACTGAAACGACGTACGGAATACTCAGCTCGGCGCTTAACAGCATGGCGGCGTGGCCGCAAGGCAACGGCCCGTGGGCGTGAATCACGTCGATGTGCTGCGACGCGTGTAGCTTGCGAACCTGGCTAACGATACGCCCGAACAAAAAAGCTCCAGCACTGGGCAGCCCGAAGCCTCCCGGGAAAGACAGATATCGCAGCCAGCGCGCAGGAATGGCAGACTCGCGCCCGCGCACGGCTCCTCGGTAGACGGGCTGCACGGCGAAGACTGTGTTGTGAACGCCCGCTCTTGCCAGCAATGCAAGGGGTTCAGAGACAAAACAGCCTGCCGCATCGTCTTGGTCCGTGGGATAGAAGGGCGTGAGTGTAAGAACGTGCGGCGTTCCTCGACCACGCGCTAAATTCTCCCCTGGTGCACTCATTGGGATTCCGTGGCCTCGTTTTTCCGTGCAAGCCTCAGAAATATCTCTTCCCAGCGCCGAGTGATGGGATCCCAATCAAACTTCTCAATGTGGGCTCGGGCTGCACGGCCCATGCTTCTCCGGAGGTCCGAGCTGGCAATCAGTTTTTCCAGGTGAACCAGAAGCTCATCGTCGCCCCGTCCGAGATATCCGGTTTTTCCATCCAGGACCGTCTCTGGCTGGTAGTCCTGGCGTGCGATCACAGGAAGTCCGCAGGCCGCTGCCTCCAGGATTACCTTAGGAGAACCCTCCCAATGCGACGGAAACAAGAAAATATCAGCGGTGCGATATTGTTCGCGAAGCGCGGAAACATCCAAGCCGCGCGCGAACCGAACATTCGTGAGCTTTTCCCGCGAAACACGCTCCTCAAGCTCCGCAGCCATGAGGCCATCTCCGACGATCACGAACTCCGCGTTCGGAAATCGAGGCGCGGCCTGCAATAGCAATTGCGGACCTTTGAACGGGCGGAGCGACCCTACAAACAGCACACGCACCCGCGAGTTCGCCGGACGGTCTGATGCTGGAGTAAAAAACTTCGCATCGACTCCCGTGGGCACAACCTCGCTGGGAAGCCGATACTCCTTTTCCAGATTCTCGCGGACGGAGGCAGAGTTGCTGAAGAGATAGTCGCTGCGAAGAACTGTCCGCTCCCAAAGACGTATCTGTTCCGGTTTGATGGTGGGTTCGCTCCTGAGATCGGATTGCGATTCCACGGTTCCGATAACAACGCGCTTGTCCAACCACTTGGGACGCATCGCCAGGTACATTCTGGCGGCCGGCGATGACTTCACATAAAACAGGATGTCATGTTTTCCCGTGACGAATTCCGCTGAGGATTTTTGATGTTTGCCGGCGTTGCGGCAGTTGAATCAAACGAGTAGCAGGACGTTGAACCAGCCGCGCATCGGGCTTGCCGACACAAAAAGTGGTGACATGAAAACGAGCCGGGTCGAGCCGACTCATAATGTCGCGGGCGCTGGTCATCTGCGCGTTAAAACCATCTTCATCGGCCAGGCTGTCGACCAGAAGGCGAATTGGACTCATGCGCGCTTCCGTTCCACGTCAAGTTGATCGCTGATCGCTTGACGCAACGTCTCGTCTGACTTCCATCCTAGCGCGCGCAAACGTGCGTTCGACACCCATTGCTCGTGGAGCGACGAACGTTCCTCATTCGCGGGATGAGATTTCACTTCAATCGACCGCACGTGAGCTAAGTCCAGGTAGAGGTTCACCATCTCCGTGATCGAGACCGAATCTCCGCTCGCCACGTTGTAAATAGCTCCTTGCGTTCCAAATTCGGCCAGATGCCAGAGCGCCCGCGCGCAGTCGTGCGCGGAAATGAAGTCACGCTTCGGCGTCAGATCTCGCAAAGTTAAGATCGGCGGCTTCCCACGCTCAATCTCGACGATCTGCCGGGCCAGGGTTCCGCATAGCAAAGCAGGGCTCATATTTGCGCCGACGGGGTTACTCATCCGCGCCGTCACGAGCCAAACTCCTGCCTGCGCGTAGACGGCAGCGTCTTCTTCCGCGGCGTATTTACTGCACGCATAGTCGCCGCGCGGAGTCGCTATCTGATCTTCCGACAACGGCGCTGTCGCGGTTCCGCCGCGGCCATAGACGGCCGCTGTGCTGCCCAGCACAATCCTCGCCGCCGGAGCGACTCGCCCAGCGGCTTGAAGCAGATTCCCGGTTGCCACCTGGTTGTCGCGGAAGAGTTCGGACTCCGAGCCGTTGATCCGGCCGGCAAGATGAAAAATTCTGTCAGGCTGAAAGCTGCGCAGCACCGAGGACAATCGTTCTTTGTCCCGGGAGAGATCGCACTCAAGGCGCGCCAGGCTGCGCACCTCGACGCCGGCGGTGGCCTGTAGCTGGGCAAGAGCCAGAAGATGGCCGGCAAGGAAGCCGCTTCCACCGGTGATCAGGACCCGCATGACGAGTTGCCCAAAAATTCCGCGCGACGTTCCTGGAAAACCTCCAGTGCCTTTTCGTAGTCGGCGGGCCGGCCAATGTCGAGCCAGAAACAGTCGCTCTGGTAGCACTGCACGGGCTGGCCTTTGTCCATGAGAACCTGCATCAGCTGCGGGATGTCGAGGTAGCGATTCGGCTCGACGTGTTGCAGCACATCCGCGCGAAACGCATTCACTCCCATGCTGACGTGATACGTCTGTACCGGCTTTTCTACATAGCGCGTCAGCCGCTGGTCGTCAGCAATCTCCAATACCCCGTAGTCGACTGGATTCTGACGGCATTGCGTAGCAATCGTGGCAATTGCGCCGTGCTTGCGGTGATATTCCATGAACGCGCGGTAGTCGAGAGTGGTCAGGGTGTCGCCGTTGATCAGCAGAAAATCCGAATCCAGTCCGGAGATCAATCCCAGAGCGCCGGCGGTTCCCAGCGGAATTTCCTCGCGCACAAACTCGATGGGGCCGCCCATTCGCTCTCCGTCGCCGATCAAAGCGCGAAAAAGATCCGGCAGATAGCCGACAGCCAAAATCACGCGATCGAAACCCGCAGCGCGTAATTGCCGGATGATCACTTCCACAACGGGCATGTCACCGATCGGCATCAGCGGCTTGGGCAATAGCGTGGTGTAAGGGCGGAGCCGCGTGCCTTTTCCGCCAGCCAGAACGACAGCCTGCATTTCTGCAAATCTCCTAGACCGCGTAGGTGCCCACGCGGTATGCCACCATGTTGGCACTGATGTACTCGATGACTCGCTTCAAACCCTCCGCGAGCGGAACTTCAGGTTCCCAACCGAGCAGGTTATGTGCGCGTTCGGTTTTTGCGATGAGAAGCCGCACTTCGCTCGCTGGCGGACGAACCCGATCGGCGTCGGCAACAATCGGCAACTTATGCCCTGCAATCTGCATAATCATCTGAGCCAACTCGCCAATCGAAATACCCTGGCCAGTTCCAAGGTTGATGACCTGACCTACCGCCTTTTCCGCAACGCCAGCGCGCAGGAATCCTCGAACCGTATCCCCGACGTAAGTGAGATCACGAACCGGATCCAGCGAGCCCAGGCGGAGCGTGTCTCCGCCAGCCAACACTTGCGAAACGATCGTGGGAATCACCGCACGCGCCGATTGTCGCGGGCCGTAAGTATTAAACGGGCGCACGGTAACCACGGGCAAACCAAAACTCAAGTGATAACTCTCGGCCAGCTTGTCGGCGGAAATCTTGGAAGCCGAGTACGGGGATTGCGCCTGCAAAGGATGCTTCTCATCCATCGGCGTGTAACAAGCGGTCCCGTAAACCTCAGACGTGGACGTGATCACGACCCGTGGCCTCTTCGCCTCGCGCGCCGCCTGCAGCACGTTTAGAGCGCCACGAATATTCGTGTCGACGTAACTTTCCGACGCCTCGTAGGAATACGGAATCCCGATCAAGGCAGCCAGGTGGAAGACAACATCGCAGCCGCGCAACTGATTGCGCATGAATTGCGCATCCCGTACATCTCCAAGGACAACTTCGACTGAGTCACGAACCTGGGGCGCAACCTGTTCCAGATGACCCCAGCTTCCGCGACTTGTGTAACGCACCAACGCCCTCACGTGCGCGCCCGCGCCTACCAAGGCTTCCACGAGGTGGCTGCCGATAAAACCGCCAGCCCCGGTCACGAGCACACGAAGATCGCGATATTCCGGCTTGCCGCTCACTGTCATTGGGTTTCTGGTATTGCAGCCGTCATATTTCGGCACATCGTCTTCGGAACATCATGCTTTGGATTCTGGAGACGACCGTGCCCATTCTAGCCGAAGTTCGCGGAGCCTTGCTTGCAGCCGCGAGCCCACATCGCGCTCGCGAGCGGAGCTCTGAAGATGCTCCCGAGCGTGTTGCAGAAGACGGTGACGCACGGGCTTCTCCCCGGTCGCGGGCAGCGGCTGGTGTTCACCGGGATCCGCATCCAGGTCGTAAAGACGATCGGCGGGAGGATCGAATTCGAGCACGAGTTTGTAACGAGCTTCACGTAACGCCAGCGCGCGCGGTCCCAGACGATTTTCGTTTCGAAAAGGGTTGGTGCAGCCCACAACGCATTCGGAGATTGCCGTCTCATCGCGCAGATCGCCTTCCCGTACTTGCGCCCAGCAACTGCGCCCGTGGAACGCCGGGGGGATTGGCTGGTCCGCAGCGTCCAGCAACGTAGGAGCGAGGTGCAGCAGGCTGAATGGAGACATGGGCAGTTCCTTCTTTGCGGCGCCGGGAACGCGCAAGAGCAGCGGCACATGGATTAACTCTTCTGTCAGCCGCGAGGGTGGGTGAAAGCGGCCACCGTGGTCGAGAAACTCTTCGCCATGATCGGCGGTCAGCGCGAAGATGCAGTTCGGCCAGCGGCTGGAATCGCGGAGCGCTGCAATGAGGCGTGCCATCTGTTCGTCGACCCAGCGAATGCCCGCGTCATAGAGAGCAACGATGTCAGTCGCGGTGACTTCTCAGTTTCTTGGATCCGAGATCGCTCCGATTCCAATACGAATTCAAATACCGCGCGCGAAAAGGAGTCACCGGATCGCAACCCATGAGTTCCAGCGCTTTTTCCTTCGGATAATAAGGAGCATGCGGATCCATCAAATGCAGCCAAAGAAAAAATGGACTCTGTCCGATGGACTCAAGCCATGACACGGCGTGATCGACGATCACATCGGCGGCGGGAAAGCGACGCAGCGCATCGAGCGAGCCGGGAGCAGGCGTGGCCAACCGTTGACAGTACTGGAAATACAATCCGTCATAGACCCCAGCCAGCGGCCCCATCTGCGGACGGAGTTCCTGCAGCTTACGGTTGAGCCGGCTCGCCCAGCCATCGCCGTTGGGAGTTGGCATCTCACTCTCCGTTAGAGCCGTAGCGTCAGCGTCTAAAAAGTCGCGGAAAGTATCAAAACCCTCTTCATAGCCGAATTGGCCCGAGATGTAAGGATTGGCTGCGACTGAATGAAGCGGTTGCATATCCGGATCGCTTGAGAACAGAAGCCAGACTGGGCTCTCCGGGCGCAAGACCCAGCACGTCGCGGCCCAGCGCGAGCGGATAACGCGAAGCCATGATCGCCGGAAACGAGTAGTACGTAGGTGCGCCCGCAACAATGGCGGAAGGAAAAACGAATGCTTCACTGGCCAGAGAATCGAGGAATGGCGTAGTCGGGCGCTCATAGCCCATGAAGCTGACGTGATCGGCGCGCAGGCAATCCACCGTGATCAGTACGATTGATTTCTGCATGATTCTCCGAGCATGATCGTCCAAGCTGATCGTCCAGGTATGACCACTCAGGTTTCCCGAAGAGGCGCAACCCGGGATTTCCTGAAAGATTTGCGGGTGACGTTTACACTGGCCGTCCCTTGCCCTGTTTCACACGAGCCCTGGTTCACGACTTCGTAGATCTCCTCACTATGAAGATATAGCAGATCGGAATGGGCACGCTGCAACGCGGCGAGGAATTCATCCAGAAGTTCGAGAGTGCGGCTGCGAAAATCCTTCACGGAAGAATGGAAATTAATGGAGTGCACAGACACGATCGCGGGGATCTTGCGCTCGAAGCAATCCTCGGCACTGCGGATGCACGCATCGAGAGAGAATTCTGGGTTTACCGCCGGCTCGAATTCCACGGTGCGGTAAAGCTGCAGTATTCCGTGCTGATCGAAATGAGGCGGGATGGCGGCGCCGGGCCCGTTCTGCGCGATGCGGATTCCGATTTCCGCCCATGCCCGGTGCGTATCGTGGTTCGCGCGGTAGCCGGGAGCGCACGCCGAGCGCGGCAGCGTGGAGAACAGCTTGGCGAAGTCGCCGACAGCCTTGCCAATCAGATCACGCTGAGTCTCAGCCGGAAGGAATCGATCGTCCGGCGAAGCTTCGGGATCCCAGTATTCATAGCCGATCCACGGCATACGCCAGTGGATGTAAGGCGTGCCGGCATTCCACAATGTTCGCAGAAGGTTTCCGCGGTCGCTCGAGGAGGGAAGATAGTTTCGGTGAGATAGCGTTCGACCGCTGCCCGGCAGAAGTGTGTGGTGCCGTGCAGGGCGGGATAGAAGAGTCCTTCGTGAATGCCTTCACGGTAAGCCTGCAACAGACCGGGCCGATTCCATCCGGCGGGAAGACCTTCGGCGAGCGGCAGGAGATGAATCCGACTGGAATCCCGCCGCCGAAACTCTTCTCAGAAGCCATCTTCTCCAAATCCAGGTTCGCCACCACGAAATTCATTTCAAGGCTGGGAGAACGTCCGTCGGAATCGCGGTGGCCGCGCAGCACCGCGCGCAGGTCCGCAAGGTCCTCGGCGGTCTCAAGAGTGTAAAAATCGTACGGCCGTTCGCCCAGAACCAATCCCGCTGCGGTGAGTTGTTCGAGTCCTTCGCGGTCGCGCAATCCGGCGCGACCCCAATCGTCGCTTTGGAGCACAACGATGGGGCGGTCGAAATGAAATCCGTCGATCGGTAGAAGGTCGCGGCCACGCTGCCAAAGCTTTCGGAGCATATTCATTTCTGCGCCCAGACGCTGTAGTCTCCGGTTGCCCGGCGGTTATCGGTGCGGGCCGTTTTTTCCGGAGACTGACGAGGCAGAGGTCGCCTCAAGAGATCGCCTCAGATGTAGCCGAGTTCACGCAGTCGCTCTTCGATGATGCGTTGTTCGGCGCGGTCGAGTTGCAATGCATCGTCGCGCAACAGGTCACGAAGAATGAAAGTCAGTAATTCCTCCACGGTGCTGAATTTCCCGGAGAATTTCTTTTCGGCGGACGCGCACAACTCGTCTGGCAAACGGACTTCTCGCATCTCGGTCATGGCTGTAATCCGGCGGTTGGCATGTCCATCACGACCTGCACTCTGGTCAACCCAGTCTCGTCATACGACGTCAGCAGAAGATAGCTTAGTGGACTCCGCAGTTTACCAGTTGGCCTCGAGGGCGACGATCCGACAAATCTCATTTTTGGGCCAAGGCACTGTAATTGCCCGCAATCTGATCGTTCGTAGAAATTCCAGCGCTCTCCAAAACTAATCCACCCAGATTCAGGGCCGGCACAACGGTACGGTGCAGAATCTGCCGGATGAATTCATACTTGGCAAAAATGCTGATGGCCGCCGCGTTCAATCGCAGCATACCCCCGATGCTTGTGACCTCGGGCACGATTTCGATCTTGGAGAATGGGGCCAAAGCGAATTTCAAGCCGGCAGGCAGGAACCGCCAATACTCGTCATCCGCCGAGCGTGGCGAAACGGACGCCACAGTCATCATCAGATGTCCGCCCGGTTTCAAGATCCGATGGATCTGAGCGGCGGCGACGCGAGGTTCGGGAAAATGCTCAAAAACTTGAGTGGCAAGCACCAGATCGAATGTATCGGCTTTGAAAGGAAGTTCTTCCCCTTTTCCCATGCACATCCACGAGCGGCGTCCTCAAGACATCAAGAGCAACGTAGCGCTGGGCACGGTGCTCGATTAACGGGCGGTATGGCTGATACCGTCCTCCGATATCCAATACCATGAGATGATTTCCTGGGATACCCTGCATCCATTTGTTGAAAATCAATCTGCGCGCCCGCAGGACCAGATAATTCGGGTTTGTGATGGAGGGATAGAGCCTCGCATTCGCAATCTTCAGCAATTCAGCAAGCGAGTTCCGGTCGTTCATTGAGCCTCAAAGTAACAACCTAAGCAATTCAGGAAGTGCTGTCCGGAACCCCGGGAAAGCAATTGCGAATTCGCGACCAGATTGCAGTCGCGATTAAACGGTCATCTGCTTCGAGGCCCAAAAGGAGAACTGTTCCCACGAAAATGACATAGACGAGAGCGGTGCTGAATGTTAATACCGCGACATCTGCCTTGACTGATCGTAACCCTACTCGAAGACCAATTGCAGCGGCCAATGTTACCGCAGTGGGAACAGCAAGACCCCAATAAGTGCGATTGTATGGAAACAGCTTCATGAGCATCCTGACTTCCAGAAGACACCACACATTGGTGGCCACATTACCGATCGCGGCAGCAATCGCGGCTCCGACTATGCCCCATCGAGGCACAAAGAGCAGACAGAAGGTCACGGTGACCACGGCCATCGTCACCTGAATTCTGACCAGTCTCTTCTCGTTTCCTGACATGAGGAGCAGATATCCGACGGATCCGGTCGCGCAGTTCACCAGTTGTCCTACGGCGCCGATCACTAAGATAACCCAGCCCGCTTCGAAGTCGTGGCCGAAGACGCGCATCAGCAACCTGGAAAACAAGATGACGACCGCAGCCAGCGGCAACGTCAGCCCCGTCACCCACTTGGTCAAGATCTGAAACAGCCGGTTTAGAAGCTCGAAGTCCCCGCGAGCGTGCAGTTCGGCAATGGTTGGAGAAAATATCTGGTTTACCGATTGCAGCGCGATCGGAACGAATGCGACGATCGTAGCGGCGACCGCATAGACTCCAACCGATCGCGCGTTCAGATAAAAGCCAAGAACGATTTTGTCGGTTTGGCTGTACAGGAAACCGGCGATGTCCATCGCAAATGCGGCCGCCGCAAAAGAGAACATCTCGCGCTGCGGATAATGAATCGTCCTCAGCGCAAAACGCGCCGGGAGGGGGGTAAGCTTATACGTGGTCCAAATCAAAAGGGATAATACCACAATTGCGCTGGCAACCTGGGCAGAGATATATCCCCAAAGTCCGCCCCCCAAGGAGATCAGGATCACAGTAAAGAGAATGGTCAGCAGAACTCCTGCGAAGTTTGTGATGATCGTTCTCTTTGCCACCTCCTTGTACCCGGTCAGGAGCTGAGCAAAAAACGTCGTCAGTGACCCAAGAAAAAGAATCAAGGCAAAAAGACCCAGATAACCTGCCAGAGCGGGCGTGTGGTAGATGTTGATGGAGACCCAGCGACGCGTCAACACCACGCCCCCCGCAAGCAATCCGTTTAAGCCAACCAGAATCATGACACTCCACGCCATAAATGAGCGCAGTTCCTCCATGCGACCAGTATTCGCGTAGACCGCGGGAAACCGTGACGCCGCCCAGGTCAACCCCACTCCGCCGAAGATTCCAGCCAAACCCACAACGGTCATGCCCAAGGCGTAGATGCCCAGGGCTTCCGCACCTAGCGTGCGCGCAAGATAGACCTTGAAGAGATAGCCTGCAACGGCGGTGAACATTGTCCCCGCAAAAAACACGCCGGATTGCCGCGAGATATTTCCGACCTGGGAACGGAATTGCTGGGTTCTTCCGGCGGCAGCTCGCGGATTGACGGCCGGATCGTTCGATGTGAGATAGTTGACGGCCAGCTCTTTCATGAAACCCGCCTCGCGACCGCGTCCGCCCGCGACTTTACTCCCAATAATCGGCGAAGGGCTTCGGGTTCAGCTGTCTTTGAGAAGCTCTCCGCTGTCGACGGCGAGTTCCGCAAACCAGTCAGGAGGCTTGGGATTTCTTCCAAATCTCTTGCGCTGCGCAGAATTTGTGCGACCCCAAACCGCTCATATTGTTCAACATAGCCGAACGACGGCATCGTCAGCCAACCACACACGAAACAAGGAATATGCCGCACGAAACAGTCCAGAACCGTGGTGGATTCAACCGTCACTCCAAACCAGGCATTCGAGAGCAACCGCTGAGAGAGCGGTCCATCCACCACCGTGATTCTCTTGAAATCTGCCTCCGGTAACAGATTCCGAACCATCCTGGTCCGCTGGGAAAGACTCTCGAAAGGATGGAGTTTCAGGACAATGCCTCGCCCGGTTTGTCGAGCCACGCGGCAAAGGGGCGGCAAGAGTTCGCGGTACACTTCTTCGGCGCGCAAACCAGAATTCTCATAAGACTCGGAGAAAAGAACCAATCGCGCAAGGTCCGACGGTCCGTCGTTCTGCGGGGAATCGCTCGGGGCAGGTGCGGGCGCGCCGAGTACGACCTTTTCCGGCGGCAGCCCGCAGACGCGGAGCAGGTAATCTCTCTCCATTTCGTTCTTGGCAAGATAGGTGTCGCACGGCAACTCCTTCAGAAGATAACGACCATCGATCGCGCCATGATGAAAATCCGCGGTGGATATTCCGCGTCTGGCCGCCAGCATCACCGGAAGCCGGGTATACATGATTGCTGTCATCGCCGCACAATACGCCACACACAGGTTCGCTCTCAATCACTTTGCGCCAGGCGTTGCGGGCGCGGAGTCCGGACTGAAACCATCCCGGAAAACTGTCCAAGACGCCGCAGCGGGAAAGCACGGCAAATTCGGGAATCGCGCAGAGATCGGCTTTCAGCTTCACCCACTGTTCGAGGATGCCGGCATTCTCTCGGGTCGGAACGTCGCCTCCAGCGTAAGCTCGCCAGGTCCCGCGTCTGAACATTCGGCGGCAGGGCACTCAGCCGGCCGCTCTGGCGGGTTGCGACCAGCAGAAAAGATTGTTCCGGCAGCAGTCTGGCATAGGCCGCAGCCATTCGCGAGACGTTCCCATAAGCGCTGGGTAGCAGGATCGAAGGTTCCCGTAACGGCGCGGCCCGGGAAGCAAATCTCGACCGCCAACTTATATTCGGGAATCGTATTTGTCCAGAAAACATCTCTTTGATTTGTCCAGCGGAAAACCGCCGGAACACGCTTCCGTAGTGCCGGACACGCGTGCTGATGCGGGCTGAGGGTTCCTGAGAAAAACTCTGCAGAGGGCGTTTCAACAGAGCGAATACCGCGCTCGACGGCCACCCGGTGCGCGTCGCCCAGATCTCCGCAGTCCCGTCGATTTCCGAAATCATGCGATGGATAACCAGAACGGCTTCGACTTCGAGCGCGATCAAGAGGGATGTAAGATCCCACCAGTCGATTCCCTCTTCGTCGAGAAGGCGGCCCAGACCCAGCGAAAACAACCGCCTGACCTGCCTGATGTCTTCCACACCCTTCCGGAAAGAATCCGTGCGCAGCACAGGAGATATGAGTCGCTTCTTCCCACGCCGCCGCGGAAGCAGGGGAAGACCTTCCCAGATCAACGATCAGGTCCCAGCGCTGAGCCGACCAGGGTCCGCGTTGCGGAAAGTCCTCGGGATGAAGGAGAAGAACACGCATGCAATGTTGCGGGACACCTCAGACGGGAGCTGAAACCTCCGCCGGACCCGCTCCCTGCGAAAACGGCGGTTGTCCCTTGACCCTCTGCAGGTTGAAAACCCTTTGCCGGACCAGCGAGTAGCGGCGTTGGAAGCCAGCCTTTTCAATGCCGCGGACGGAAGCGGTGTTAGTGGCCGCGCTGAAAATCCAGGGCCGCTTTCCTGCGCTCGAAACTTTTCCGCAATCAGCCCAATGGCGTGAGCCGTAGTATCCCTGGCCACGCACTGCGACCGGAGTCCAGCAATCGAACAGCAAGTGCGCCTCCGGGACGGAGCCTCTACCTTAGTGTTCAGTTCGGCCAGGAAAAATCCACTGAATGCAGTGGTCCATGCAAAATGAACAGGCGTTCCCATGGAATTGATCAGAGCAAAACCCTTGCTCTTTTCCCGCTCGTAAACGCTGGGCGGAGCGCACAAGATAGGCGAGAGTCAATTTATCTTCGGAGTGTCGCTCCGCGGCCGCAGCCAATTGGTTGAGATTGAGCGGCCGGAGTTCCCATTCGCCGGTCTCCAAACGATTCCGGCCGCTCCACTCGCAGAACAACACTTCCGTTTCCGACCACATGGAATCTCGCAGCCGGGCCGCGAACCAGACCACCGTTCCTGCGAAGCTCCGCCCCTGGGCGCCTTTGCGGACGCGCTGCAGTCTCGCAGCTACCGACCGAACGTTGCGTTCCAGACCGGGGGATGTTCTCACCAGACTAGCCACTTGAAAACGGGCGATGGCCCCGAAATGACGTACTAGAGAAGTTTGCAGCGTCACGTGCAATGTTTTCCGCGTCCGGTTGGCGAAGCGTTCCTTGTAGTCTTCGGCGCCGAGCCCAAGATCGACAACCTGCAGCGACCTATTCTCCGCGGCCTCCTCGATCAGCTTTGCCAACAGACAAAAGCCCGGCGAATATTTCTCCAAATCGCTGTCGAACGTGGGCTGGTACCAGAACCAGGTGTCGTGAAACTGGAATCCATAGTTCCACGCAACCGCTCTCGCACCAGTCATCATGCGGGTAAGGACAAGCCAGCCGGAACCGGAAAGCAACCTCGCCAGTTCTAAAAGAAAGACTCGCCGTTCCGAGCGCGCCAGGTTGCTGATGCGTCCGGTGGCCAAAAACCTCGCCACGTGCGCCCGGGCGAACTCAGGGAAGATGGGCTGGACATCGCTCCACGATCTTGCGTGCTCCAGACGGAGCGGCGCTTCGCGGCCCATGGCATTGGAGAAGCGCCGAAGCATCTTCTTCCTGGGCAGAACGGGCTTCTCTTCGCCTCGATGTTCGAGGGAACCCAACAGCACTTGAGCACACTCGTAGGCGGTTCGCGCAAAACAATGGAAGTGATGTTTCCTGGCGGCTTGATGCATCGCTGAAACAGTGGCAGAGTCGGCCGGTAGATTGGCCAGCACCGCCACAGCGATTCGGAGCTTCTTAATGCCGCCGAACACTTCATCGACGAACTCGCTGCGGTCCTCGACTGAACTTACAAAATCGCAATAATCCCCGGTCGTGGCGCAGAGAAAGGATGCTTCCCTTGTAGAAGCATCTGTCGCCAGAGCAGCCACTCCGCGCAGCGATCCCCCGTCGTCGTACGCCAGGAATAGGAGGGGATGCAGGGTCGCGGGATAGGCCCGATACACCGCCAGAGCCCATTCGTAGGTGTAAAAAACCTGGGGCTGTTCCACTCGCTCCACCATGGCATTCCACTGGAGGCGCAGGGTTTCGTCTTCCGGAATTTCTCTCAGCAGGACTAAGCGCAATTTTCCCAACTCACCCGATCATCCACGCTTGGCGAACACGTAATAGTACCAATCTGTCGCGTACTCCCGGGGCGGCTGGGGGTATTCATTTCCCACCACGCGCTCGATCCGAAAATGAAAACTAGTCAGTTCGTCGATGGCCCGCTGCGGAGTCCAGTAGTGAGTACGCAACCCGCCGTGGGACGTGTCGGCGAGAATTCCCTCTCCATGCCAGAACATTTGCGACGGAACTCTCTTGAAAAAACGCGGCACGCTTGACCACGCCGACTGGCCTGCGGACAGGGTGAATCGTAGGATCGTAAGTCCGGCAAACAACAATGAGTACAGCACTGTCGCTCCGCCAGAAAGTCGGCTCGCCATCTTCTTCAGCCGTTCGCGATTCCACCCTCGCCGAACCAGAATCGCGCGTGGGTTGTGGGAAGAAAAGATCAGCACGCCGCCGGGCTTAAGAACGCGGTAAATGTGTTCCAGGCAAGCCCGTCGCGCTGCGCTCGGCAACATGTCGATCCCGTTGAAAGAAAATACTACTGTATCGAACGACTCATCCTGAAACGCGGAGAGGTCGGCAGCATCCGCAATCCTGAACTCCAGGTGGGGAAACTTGGTTTTGCAGGTTTTGATCATCGCCTCCGAGTAGTCCAGGCCGATATAGCGGGAAGCGCGACCGGCGAGATACGCGGTCGTGCGCCCTCCGCCAACGCCGAGGTCCAGGATGCTGCTTCCCCCCTTAATGCAACCATCGAAGAGTAATCGTTCGCAGGGCGTCAGATAATCCAGGGAAGCGTAGTAAGAAACCACGGGCGGCGCGCTGTAGACTTCGAGATTGTTTTCTACCGAATGGCCGGCCATGGAGTGGATCACCCTTGAGCCGGCCGCAATAAGTCTCGCGGGCTCCGGCCAACGTGCCGCTGCAAAGAAGAATAGAACCCGGCCACGTGCGCTTCCAACTCTGCGAGACCCATGGACTCGGTCACATGAACGCGAGGAATCGCAAACGGGGGGAGTTCCGCGCCCAGCCCTCCGCCCCAGTTCAGGAAAGCGGCTGAGTATCCAGCGTCCTTCGCCATGACGAGAATTTCCGGCGTCACTGACGCCGCATCCCCGAAAGGATAGGCAAACGCCCAAACCCGTTTTCCCAAAACCGCTTCGAGGCAAGCCCGGCTCTCGGTCATCTCGGCACACGCCAACTCCGGGGGCAAACGCGAGAGCAGAGGATGACTCATGGAGTGCGCTCCTATCGTCATTCCGGCTGACTCCAATTGCCGCAGTTCGGCGCGGTTCAGCAGCCGGAATCGCCGCTGCGATGGTAAATCGTTTGCAGGGATCGCATCTGCGCCGCCCGTACGTAAACGCACTCGCGCCACATCGAGAAACGCTTTGCGGCTCTCGGCCCCGACCTGCGAGAGCTGTTTCACCAAATCCCACCACAAAGCGCGGCGCTGGTCACGGCCGGCGAGCGTACCGCTGATTTCGAGGTCCCCGGAGGAAACCCTAAAAGATCCTGCCGGCGCCCGGAGGAGCAAAAGAAAAAGCTCTTCGTACCAGAGTGACGCAGTCCCCTCACTCGCGGACGCTCCGGTTACGAAAAACAGGCATCGGACACCTTCTTCCTCGAGCACGTGCAGCATGTCCGTCAAATTGTTCACCAGTCCGTCATCGCAGGTAAGAAGAACTGCACGCGGGGGAAGAACCAGTTCTCTTTGGCACCACAGCAGCATTTCTTCCGGGGAAATCACCGTGTACTTGGCCTTGAGCAACCGCACTTGCTGACGCAATGAGTCGCCCGTAATCAGGCTTCCGTCGAGATCCGGATCAATGCTTTCGTATCCCTGTGGGAGTACGCCATGATAAGTCACGACGGCAAGGCCCGCTGGAGCCAGCCCACGCAAGCAACCGGTCTTCGCCAAACTTGGATAGACGATCTTCTTGAGGATCGGGCTGACAAGTTTCATGTTGCTGCTCCCATGCACCCACCGGCTACGCCCAGCGAGCTCGCCACAAAATCTTCAGCGAATCCGGTCACTGGCTGATCGACTTGCCGGTAAGTTGCTGGTACATCTCCAGGAGTTTCGGGAAGTTCCGGTCCCAGTCCGCCCGCTCCTCCACAATGCGCTGGTTTCGTTCAGAGAACAGCTTGCGGTCTTCCAGTTTGAGACGCGCAGCATCCAACAAGCGATCGGCAAACCTTTCGGCCGAGCCCGCAGGAGCCAACCATCCATTCAGCTCCTCTACAACCCATTCACGATTGGAGGGAATGTCAGTCACAACCACCGGCAGGCCCGTCGCCATAGCCTCCAGCAAGGAAATCGACGTACCGTCCGACTGCGTGCAGCTGACGTAGGTGTCCGCGGCGCGGAACCACTTCGGCATCTCTTCTCGGCCGTAAGGATCGTGCGTCCGAATCACGCGGTTCAATCCATTCGCGTCAATAAACTCCCGCACTCGTCCGGCCTCCGATCCGTTTCCCAGCAATAACAGACGCAGCGAGGAGTCTACCCGGTAAGCCTGCCGAAATGCTTCCAGCAGAGTGTCGATGCCATAGAGCGGCTCCCAGGAGCGCGTGGAGAGGAACACGTGCGTCCCAGGCTCGCGCTCGAACTCTCCCTCCGGCGGCAAAGCTCCAACTGGCCCAAACAATCCCCTTCTGATCCCCCAGGGAAGCTGCACAATGCGCGAGTCCGGCATATCAGCCCACTGCTTCGCGCTGGAACGAACGGCGTCGCAATCACAAAAGAAGCCGTCCGCGCTTGACAAGGCGATCTGCGTCGCATGCTTCCACTCCGGGTTGCGCTGCGCGTGAAACAGAAGATCTGATCCCCAGGAAGTGAGCAGCCAGGGATGAAAGCCAGAGAGTGCCGTCAGGTAGCCACAACTCTGGATGGGACCGGCATGGACGACGTCCGGGCCAATCTCTTGCAGTATTTGGCAAAACTCGGGCAACAAAGCGGCAAAAGTTGCCGGAGCCGAATCCCGCAGAGGCTTCTGTTTGAGCCGAAGCCAGTGGACCGTCTTCGGCAGCCAACGCTCCGCTACGCCGGTGCTGGTTGGGTCGAGAAACCAGACATCCAACCCCGCCTCTGAAAGCATTTCCAGAAAACGCTGGTTGTGCCCGGAGGTGTTGTCAGAAAAATACAGGACCTTCACTCGCTGCCCTCGACGTCAGCCAACGAAGTCGATCTCAAGTATTCGCCGTGGGGCAGATCACGCATCAACTTCTTGCCGACGACCCGCGGCAGCTCGAATGGCGCGAGCCCATCTTTTGGGGCTGGCCTCAACGACTCCAGCATGTCTTCCCTCAGAATCGTTCCTGCTTTCAGATCCTTAGCTGCGCGCAAACAGCGCCGCTGCACCACCACGGTATCCTGCTCATTCTCGGCGACGAACTTGCGGGATGACCCCAACGCATATTCCAGCTCCCGCGTTCGGTCCACCATCTCGCGCCAGGTAGAAGGTGTCATGGAAAAGGGATGGTCCGGACCTTCCCGCTGATCATCGTCAGTAAAGTGCTTCTCGATCACGCGCGCTCCCAGCGTAACCGCCCCCAGCACCGTGGCATGTTTCGGAGTGTGGTCGGAAAGCCCCAGCACGACCGAGGGAAACATTGTGGCGTAGGTTTCCAGCACGCGCAGGTGGATGTGCCGGAAGTTCTCCAGGCTGGCGGTGTAATTCGTGTTGCATTGCATCAGGACGAGTTGTGAATTGATTTTCAGTACTTCTCCGACCGCGCGCTGCACTTCTCCGATCTCGGAAGCGCCTGTGGCCAAGAGTACCGGCTTTTGCTTGGATGCCACCTTCTGCAGCATCTCAGGCCAGGTAATATCACCGGACCCGATCTTGAACAGGCTCACGTAGGGGTCGAGCATATCCACGGCTTCCAGATCGTAGGGCGCCGAAAAATATTCGATTCCGCAAGCGTCGCATTCCTGCTTCAGTTCCGGGGTCCACTCCCATGGCAGGCTTGCTTCGCGGTAGACCTGGAAGACACTCTTCTTCCATTTTGCCTGGTGAGAAAGTTGATCGCCCAGGCTGTTGAACCCGCGATCACTCACGATCTTGGCAGCGCGAAAATTCTGGAACTTGGCGGCGTCGGCCCCGGCTTCGGCACACAACCGGATCAGGAGTTTGGCGCGTTCCAGGTCGCCATCGTGGTTCGCTGAAATATCCGCTATAAAGTATGTCGGATGTTCGGCACCCACGAATTTATTCCCCAGTTTCAGAGTCGTCATTCCCGAACTCCAGTCAGGTGGCTCTTGATTCGATCCACATAACCGCTCTCGCGCAGCCGAGAAAACCTGCGAAGCCCCGCCTCGACATCGGGCATGGGACGCCCCAGGGCGGCGCAGATTTTTCCCGTATTCAACGACGTATCCAGTGGCCGCTGAGCTTTCAGTTTTGCATCGGTCAGGCGCGTGAGGACAACCTGCCCCGGGTCGAAACCAAACGTCGACGCAACTCGTCTGGCGAACTCGTACTTGCTGACGCGTTCCGAGCCAACGATATGGTAAACACCGGTCAGATTCTGGTCTAACAACGCAAGCAGAACTTCCGCGACGTCGTTGGCCAGCATGGGGCAAAAATGAACGTCGGAGAATCCTGGCACGACGTTCCCGAGAGTCAACTGCTTCAGTATCCATTCCGCCAGGCTCTCTTTGTTCTGCGCATTCCATCCATAAAGAGTGACGCGTGCAATCAAGGCCGCCGGATGGTGGCGCAGCACTTCCTTTTCGCCCTGCAACTTAGTCTTCGCATACACGTTCACCGGCCTTGCCGTATCCGTCTCGGCATAGTTGCCGCGCTCACCGTCGAACACCGAGTCCGTGGAAACGTAAAGCAATCGCGCACCGCTCTGTGCGGCCGTCTCGGCGATTGTCCCCGGCATCTCCACGTTGATTCTGTTAGTTTCCTCGGGATGCTCTTCGCACCAGTCAACATTCGTCGCCGCCGCGCAATGCACCACGATCGACGGCTTGACCTCCAGAAAGATGCGGCGAGCCTCCGCCGGATCAGCCAGATCGGCTCCCAGTGATTTCTTTCCATCCATGTGCACAGGATGGCGGTGGTAGTGTCCCACCACCTCGCGCCCCTGCTCCCGCGCCAGCAACGCAACGCTCGCGCCAAGCAAGCCACTGGCTCCGGTTACAAGGATCATCCGAGCACCATCAGTTGCCGTCCGGAAAAATTTGGAGAATCTTCAGCCTTCGCGCACAGCCTTTTGCATGATCGAGCGGTTCAACTCCGTCAGTTCAGGCTCACGCTCCAGCAGGGCAAGTATATCGGGCTCCCGAAAGTCATCGCGTCCCTTGAACCGAGCGTAGATTGCACGCACAAATTCCAGATCCTCAGGAGTGTCCACGGTCCAGCGATGCCGGCTGGCGTCCTTTTCCCCGGTCACAGACAGAATCTTGAACTCGCCGGGATGCTCGTAGATGTAAGGAGTCACGTGAGTGCGCTCGTAAGGCTGGTTGGCGGCACGCCAGCAACGTTCCAGAGCCTGGATCGTCATCACCTCGGTGTCCAGCCCGCGCGGGTAGGTCTGCACCAGACGATTGGAAGCGTAGTCCGGCATTGCCTGCCCTTGTGGATTGAGAAACGGTGGATTGAGAAACGGTAGATTGAGAGACGCTGGATTGAGAAACGCAGCGATGGTTTTATCTGTAACCCCAGGGTCGATCAGCGGGCAATCCGACGTGATGCGTACCACGACTTCAGCTTTGGTCACCTGGGCAGCGTGAAAATAACGGTCGAGCACGTCGTCTTCGTCGCCGCGAAAAACCTGAACGGAACAGCGCCGGCACTCCTCGACGATCGCGTTGTCCGCCGCGCGGTCTGTGGTCGCGATCAATACCTCGTCGATCAATCTTGAACGCGAAAGGCGTTGCACCACGCGCGCCAACATCGTCTCGCCTTCAAGATCTTTGAGCACTTTGCCCGGTAGACGAGTGCTGCCCATCCGTGCCTGAACAATCGCAACTACTTTCAATGAGCCTCCTGCTGCATGATGGTCAGTAAATAACACCCGGTGAATGATGTTCAGTGAGCGACGCTATGAATGACGCCCGTCGAATCTGCTCAGCGCCGCTTCAAGCTAAGAGCTAAAAGCATAAGAACTCTCCTAGCATGCCGGACAAAAGTGTCCCACGACGTTGCCTACCGCGCGGATCACATCGCTCACATCCTGATCCGTCATCGCAGGAAATATGGGCAGGCTGATCAGACGCTCGTACGCGTCTTCCGCCACGGGGTATTCGCCGCCGCGATAACCGAATTTTTCCACATAATATGGGTGCCGGTGCACCGGAATGTAGTGCACGCCGACGCCAATATTTTCCGCACGCAACGCGCGAAAAATCTGGCCGCGATCCGCCGTGAGCTTCGCCAGTTCGAGACGAATGGGATAGAGATGCCAGGCGGGATTCACATCCGGCCGCGTCGGCCGGAGGAACCATTCCAGCAAGCTCCAGAAAAGCTGTTGTATACCGTGCCGCAATCTCACGCCGTCGCGCCAGGCTCGCATCCAGCTTCTTCAATTGTTCAATGCCAAGAGCGCATGCCACGTCGGGCAGGCGATAGTTGAAGCCGAGCAGCACCATCTCGTAGTGCCATTCACCGGCGCTCTGGCGCTGGCGGGCATCACTCGAAATTCCATGATTACGGAACCACCGCAAGGTCTCCGCAAACTGCGGGTTGCCGGTGGCGACCATTCCACCTTCCCCGGTCGCGATGTGCTTCACAGGATGGAAGCTGAAAACCGTCATGTCCGCAACCGCGCCAGTCGAACGCTCGCGATATTTCGCGCCCAGAGCATGACACGCGTCTTCGATCACGATGAGCCCGTGGTCACAGGCAATCTTCTGGATCGCCTCCAGATCGGCTGGATGTCCCGCATACGCCACGGGAAGAATCGCGCGCGTCCTGGAAGACACCTTCTTCGCGATCTGCGCCGGATCGATGTTGAGCGTGTCGGAGCAAACATCGGCAAAGACCGGCGTGGCGCCCTGATACAGAACGCAATTCGCGGTCGCGGCGAACGTCATCGGAGTGGTGATGGCCTCGTCGCCCGGCGACAATCCCGCGGCAAAGGCCGCGCCATGCAAAGCGGCGGTGCCCGAACTGAAACTCACCGCGTGCGCCGCACCCACGCGAGCTGCGAAGGCTTCTTCAAACTCGGCGACCTTCGGACCCGTCGTCAGCCAATCCGATCGCAAAACATCGACCACCGCCTGGATGTCTGCCTCGTCGACGGATTGCCGCCCATACGGCAGCAGTGTCTCGCGCACTGGCGATCCGCCGTTGATGGCGAGGGCTGGCGGACTAACCGACGTCGCAATCATACTGGTTCGTTCAAGCTGATTCGTTCAAAGCCGATTTGTCCAGGCCGGTTCGCCTACGCCGGAATGCGAGCCGGAAGCGGCTGTTCTTCCGCCGTGAGGGGCGAAACCAGATCGTGCAGTTCGCGATTACTCAGCCAGTGCTCGTTGTTATCGCTGGCGTAGCGGAATCCCTCCGGCAAGGGCCGCGCGTTCACCCAATTCTCGCGCCGCCACCAGGGATGGGAAGGTTGAATGATGTAACGGTCTTCCACCTCGAGAGTATTTCGCGCCTCGTCTTCGGAAACCAGAACCTCGTGCAGCTTCTCACCCGGGCGAATTCCGATGGTCTCAATTTCGCAGCCCGGCGCGATCGTTTCGGCCAGGTCTACCAGCCGCATGCTGGGAATCTTGGGCACGAAAATCTCTCCGCCGTGCATCTGCTCGATGCTGCTCACCACAAAGCGCACTCCCTGCTCCAGGGTCAGCCAGAAGCGGGTCATGCGCGCATCCGTCACCGTGATGCGGCCCCGGCGGCGTTGCTCCATAAATACCGGGATCACGCTGCCCCGGCTTCCCACCACATTTCCGTAGCGGGCGCAACTGAACCGCGTGCACCCTGCGCTCCGGCGTAGGCATTGGCCTGTACGAACATTTTCTCGGCGCAAAGCTTGGTGGCGCCATAGAGGTTGATGGGATTTACCGCTTTGTCGGTGCTAAGGGCCAGCGTACGCGGCACGCCCTGATTGATGGCGGCGTCGATCACGTTGCGTCCGCCCATGATGTTGGTTTGTATGGCTTCGAACGGGTTGTATTCGCAGGCCGGAACTTGTTTCAGCGCCGCCGCATGGATCACTACCGTAACTCCGGACAGAGCCCGCTCCAGCCTTCCGGGGTCGCGCACATCGCCGATAAAATAGCGCAGGCTGGCGTGATCGATGCCCGCGGCTCGCATATCATGTTGCTTCAGTTCATCGCGGCTGAAGATCACCAACCTTTTGGGGTGATACTCCCGCAACATGATTTCGACGAATTTCTTCCCGAACGATCCTGTGCCGCCCGTCACCAGGACCGTCTGTTCTGCCCAATTCATTCCGCGCGCCTCACATCCCTGCAGTCGTCAGATTTCGTCAGTCTGCTCGCGCTATCCAAGGGCTGTGCGCTGGCAAGACCGAGGCCACAAAGATCCCGTTTTCCCAGGAGAATCGCAGTGCAAAGTAGTATAGCGGAGTTTATCGGGAATCGCCGCCGGATGCGGGAATTCCGCATCGGAATTCCGCATCGAAGAAGCGAATCTACTCAGCAAATTTCGCAATGGTTTTCCGCGCTCCAATGTTAGAATGATCGGCGAACTCTCCAGCTATCGAATAACGAAAGAAACTCCTGCGCAACGAACCAGCCTTCTCGGACGGGATCGGGACTTTTCGTTATGTGTGCGGGCGGCTCAGACGGCCTTGTAGGCGTCTACAGATTCGTTGAGGAGCAGGCATGGATTCGGGACCTCTGGTACAGGCGAATAGCGTGGCCATCCGCGAATTGCCGCCCGCGGCGGCCTTTGACGTGGGACGATCTCCGCGCCTGTACTCCGACCTTCCCCCGCAGGAATCCGCCGTTGGCGAGTACTTCCGCGTCCTGGTGAAGCGTAAGTGGATCGTCGTCGGCTGCCTGCTGACCATCTTCACCGTAGTCGCCATCGCCACCCTGAGGCAGGTTCCCATCTATGAGGCCAACGGCAGCATTGCCGTCAAGAAACCGGATTCGTCGCTCAACTTCAAAGATGCCAACGCCATCAGCTTCGACTATTACGATCCCACGGAAATGGAAACCGAGGTCAAGATTCTGCAGAGCGATCTTCTCGCTCTCCAGGTCATCAAGGAACTGAACCTGGATCGGCAGCCGGAGTTCGGAGGAAAGTCGCCGGCCTCGGCGCTGCCATCTTCGCTGGATCTGGCTCCGGATCCGCTGGAGGCAGACCCTTCGCGAACCTCCTCCCTGTTGTCCTCATTCAAAGGGAGGCTGACCATCAGTCTTCTCCCCAATTCCCGCATCATGTCGGTTCGTTTCCGGGACTCGGACCCGCAGACCGCCCAGAATGTGGTGAACAAGTTGATGAGCGATTACCAGGAGAACAACTACAAAACCCGGTTCAATAACACGATGCAGGTTTCCGATTGGCTGGGGCAGCAACTCGTCGACCTGCAGATGAAAGTGGAAACCTCTCAGGAAAAACTTGTGCGCTATCAGAAAGAGCACGAGATTCTGGGAATCGACGAAAAGCAGAACATCACCACCGCCAAGCTGGATGAACTGAACAAGGCCCTCACCATCGCCGAATCCGAGCGGATGGACAAGGAAGCCTTCTACCATCTCGTGGAGTCCGGCGATCCGGACGCGATCGCTTCCAGTGCCGGAGGGCTGGAGGTCCCGGCGGCGGGCAGTAGTGCTTCCCCGTTACTCGAGAGTTTGCGCGCAAAACAAGCAGATTTGAAGATTCAGATCGCCGACCTGAACACTCAGTTCGGCCCTTCCTACCCCAAACTCGCTCAATTGAATAATCAGCTGGCGGAAATCGAAGTCCAGCTTCAGTCTGAGATGAAAAAGATCGCGAGCAAGGTGAAGGGCCAATACACAACGGCCCTGGGGCGGGAAGACTTGCTCTCCCAAGCGTTGGAAAAACAGAAACAGGCCGCCAATAAGCTGAATGAAAGCGCCATCGAATACAGTCTGCTGAAGCGTGACCTCGAAACCAACCGCCAGCTCTACGAAGGGCTGCTGGAGAAGCTGAAAGAAGCGGGCATTTC
Organism: uncultured Acidobacteriaceae bacterium; assembly: GCA_963846245.1. GTDB lineage: Bacteria > Acidobacteriota > Terriglobia > Terriglobales > Acidobacteriaceae > Sulfotelmatobacter. The sequence goes on from CAWJVI010000007.1 coordinate 103,038, forward strand.
GGAGGGGCTGAAGTCCAACAATTTTCAGATCGTGAACAGCGCCCGGGTTCCTACTTATCCGGTCGAACCAAATGTCCCGCGTAATCTTGGCTTCGCGTTCGTGCTGGGGTTGACCTCGGGCGTTGGATTGGCCTTTCTGCTCGAAGGTTTGGACAACACCGTGCGAACCACCGAGCAGGCCCAGGCCATCTCCGGTCTTCCTCCGCTCGGTATGATTCCTCTGGGGTCGAAGACCACTCGCGAGGGCGCGTCCTCGAAACGTCTGATGCTGGCCTCGTCGAATGAAGCCGTGGAACTGATCACGCACGTGCGGCCGCAGTCACAGATGGCGGAGTCGTATCGTGCTCTGCGAACGTCGCTTCTTCTCTCCCATCTGGGTGCTCCGCCCAAGGTCATCATGGTCACCAGCGCCCTGCCCCAGGAGGGCAAGAGCACCACCAGCATCAACTGTGCCGTGGTGTTGGCCCAGAAGGGCATACGCGTTCTGCTGATCGACTGCGACTTGCGGCGGCCCAGCATTCACAAAACGTTGGGCATGGGTCCGCGCAGCGGCTTGAGCAACGTGCTGACTGGCAGCGTCACGCTGAAGCAGGCCATCACCGTCGCTCCGACCCTTCCCAACCTCGACGTTTTACCCGCCGGAACTCCGCCGCCCAACCCGGCCGAGTTGCTCGCCTCCACCAACATGCGCGATGTCCTGGCCGAGCTGCGCGAGAAGTATGACCACATCGTTCTCGATACGCCTCCCACCTTGTCCGTCACCGACGCCGTTGTGCTTTCGCCGCGCGCCGACGCGATCGTGCTGGTGATCCGGTCGGGAAGCACTACCAAGCAGGCCCTGCGCCGGTCCCGAGACATTCTGATGCAGGTCAATGCTCGCGTATCGGGCGTTCTTCTCAACGCCGTCGACCTGAGTTCTCCCGACTACTACTACTATTACGAATATCAGGGCAAATATGCCCAGTACTACCACAATCACGAGGCGTCCTCCGACGAAGAAGATCCTGAGGCAGAACCACCACGCTGATCGTCCAGCAGCGCCTAGCCCGGGATTGTTCCCGGCATAAATATGCAGATCCCTTTCAACAAACCAGGTCAGAAGTGGCTGGTTGCAGTCGTCGCCGTGGGGCTTGCGCTCGCCTACCTGAGCCTTGCCAGCCGGGAGTGCCTGGCATCATGGTACGGCGACCCAGACCGAATCGACCTCGCGAGATTCCAGAGAGCGGCTCGGCTCGACCCCGGCGATGCCGACTACCACCACCTGATCGGCCGCTACTATGACGTCATAGTCCATGACCCCTCTTCGGCGATCGAGCCTTATCGCGCGGCGGTGCAGCTCAATCCGCATTCCGCGCGCTTCTGGTTTGATCTGGCCAACGCCTATCAGGTTCTGGGCGACATGACCGGCCAGACCGCCGCTCTGGAACATGCCATTGAAGCCGACTCCACCACCCCCGACGTGGCGTGGGAGGCTGCAAACCTCTATCTGGTCCGTGGCGAAAATGAAAAAGCTCTCCGCGAATTCCGCGTCGTCCTCGGCACCGACCCATCCCTGATGGCTTCAGCCATCCAATTCTGCTGGCGCATCGAGCCCGACGTCGACGTCCTTCTTCGCGACGTAGTGCCGCCCCACCTGGACGCCCACATCGCGCTTCTCAGCCTGCTGATGTCGAAGAACGAGACCGTCGCCACCGCGAAGGTCTGGGCCTCTCTCATGTCGTTGCGTGAGCTCCCCGACCTGCGATACGTTCTCGAATACTTCCACTATCTGATTCTGCATAAAGACGTGGACCAGGCTTTGCTGGTATGGCAGCAGGTCGCCGCTCCCCTCAAGCTCTCGGGATATCTGCCGTCTCCCCATAACCTGGTGGTGAACGGAAATTTCAGCCTCGACGTGTTGAACGGCGGTTTCGACTGGCAGTATGAGAAGCAGCCCAGCGTCGAATTAACCCTCGATCCCAGCGATTTTCACGGCGGACGGCGTTCCCTGCTGATCACATTTGACGGTCCGCGAGTCAATGATGCCGGATTCTTTCAGTACATTCCGGTGCAACCGAATACCACTTACGATTTCACCGGTTACTACAAGACTGGCGAATTCGACGGCGCCGGCGGCCCTCATTTCACCGTCCAGGACATGTACAACCAGGCAATTTACTACGAGAGCGACGAGTTGAAGGATGCCGGATTCTGGAAGTCCGCTACCGGCGAGTTCACCACCGGGCCGGACTGCAAACTGCTCGTGCTGCACGTCCGCCGCCTGCCGGAGGGCAGTCCCATCCGTGGTAAGCTCTGGGTCGCAGATTTTCATCTCACGAGGAAGCCCTTAGACAAGCCTGCCCCGGCCAAATCATAGCGATTTCATGCCCCTACCAGACACTGCCGAAGCAAAGCAACTCGCTCTGTCCGAACAGATCGGCTCGGGCCTGCTCTACGGAACTTTTGGCCTGCTCCTGTTCGGTCCCGTGGCCTTCGGTGCAGTGGAACCCTGGTCAATCTTTGTGCTCGAAACCGGCGCGATTCTGCTGGCTCTGGCCTGGCTTGCGAAGCAATGGATCGTTGGCGAGATCAAAATCATCTGGAATGCGCTTTTTCTGCCCATGGGAGTTTTCGGGCTTCTGGTTCTGGTGCAAATCGTGTTTCGCTCCAGCGCCTATCCGCACGATACGGTCTCTCACGCTCTATTGTTCATCGCCTACGCGATTCTTTGCTTCCTCTCTTCGCAAACTCTGCTGCGCGGCGTCCAGGCCCGCAAACTGGCCGTCATCTTCTGTATTTACGGTTCCGTGCTTGCCGCTTTTGCGCTGCTTCAGGGCATTTCTCCCAACGGCAGGCTCTACTGGTTGCGCCAACCGCGCCTGGGCGGATGGATCTACGGCCCCTACGTCAATCACAATCATTATGCCGGGCTCATGGAATTGCTGATCCCGATTCCGCTGGTGCTGTCTCTCACCCGGCTCGCTCCCGAAAAGGAGCGCATCGCCGCCGCCTGCGCAGCCGCTGTGATGGCTGGGACGATTTTTCTCTCCGGATCCCGCGGCGGAATGTTGGCCCTGGTCGCTGAACTGGTGGTGTTGGCAATCGTCCTGGTCAGGCAGCGTTACGACTGGCGTACCGCGGCCGCGCTTGGTCTATTCCTGGTGCTGGTGGTGGCCTTGTTGACCTGGCTCGGTGGGGACGAACTCAGCCGCCGCTTGGCCTCGGTGCATGGTGCCCACGCCGACATCTCGGGCGACATGCGCTTCCAGATCAACCGCGACGGCTTGCACATGTTCTCGAAGCGGCCCGTTCTGGGCTGGGGATTGGGCTGCTTTCCTGTCGCTTATCCGCAGTTTCGCACTTTTTACACCAACTTCTTCGTCAACCAGGCGCACGACGACTACCTGCAGCTGTTAGTGGAAATGGGGCTGCTGGGTTTCGGCGTTGTGGTCTGGTACTTGGTGGTGCTCTTCCGCAGAGCCGGACGCAAGATTCGGAACTGGTCCTCGGAGGTCGGTGGAGCAGTCACCCTGGCGTGCATGCTGGGGATCATCGGCATCCTGGTGCATAGCGCAGTCGACTTTAATCTGGAGATTCCCGCCAACGCCGCGCTTTTCTATGTGTTCTGCACCGTCGCCGCATCCGAGCCGCTGGCAGTGCCCAAACGCCAGCGCAAGCCCGTACAGCCACCCGCAGAACAGACGCTGCCTGCTTCCGAAGTCGTCTGAAAGTTGGCTTCTCAGTTCTGGGAAAATCTGATTAAGCGCTCAGCAGTTCCCTGTGAACCTCTGTGTCCTGTGGTTCAGTTCCCCAGCCTGCGTTGAGCCAACCTGTGCCGTTCGAACAGGCAGACAGAAAAAGTAGACAAAACAAGAAGAGGAAATCGAGGGCGCTAAAGACTAAAGATAATGAGGCCGCGCTTACGGAGTGGACGGGCTGGCGGGGTTGCTGCTTTGGAGCAGCACCCAGGTCGTGACACCGGCAATGGCCGCCGCGCCAGCTCCGATCACGATGGGAGAATTCAGGATGCCGCCCTCAGCGGCAGGAAGCCGCTCCCGCAGCGCGCTTCTTCTTTTTCTTCTCTTTGGGAGGCTGGTCGTTGTTGTTCACCTGGTCCGTCGATTCTTGCCGCGTCGTGTCCTGGCCTTGCGGCAGAGTCACTGAGCCGTTGGCGTCGGTGATCAAAAGATCGCCCTTGCTCGCGGCAATTCTCACCGTGCCATCCACATCGGTAACGGTGAATTCCGTCCAGGCGCTCGAAGCGGGCGCGATCTTCACATCTCCGGCCGTGGTCGCTACGCCTTTCGAAGTTGAAACCGTCAGCCCACCATGCTCAATCTTCAAAGACGAGCCTTCAAACTGCACCAGGGAATCTGCAAGCACGGTAATGCTGGAACCCGTCTGCGTGATATTTGCCACAGAATCGGAGCGGGTCTGCAAAAGGTCGCCGGAAAAAATGGCCGAAGAAAAGCGAGGTACGTGTGCGCCGTTCACCCATGCCGTCCCGTTGGTATAAAGCATGGCCGCATTGGTTTCAGCGGCAAATACCGAAGCGGGAAGCAAGCACAGTAGCACGTAACTTACCATTCTGCGGAAAGAAGACTGCCCCATTCCCACACTCCGTTAATAACTGTTTTGGTGACCTGCTCGAATCCTACCCCCCAAACGGATTGCCAGTCAATGGCTTTTGTGCTTTGGACGCGGCTCTTCGGTGGAAAACTTTCGCCAATTGCCTCGAACTCGGGCGCCTGTTGTACTTGAATTTGGGTGGCCCAGCGCTTGGGTGCGCAGCGCTTGAGCTTGGTGCATAGCGCTTGAGTTTGGGTAACATAGCGCTTGAGTTTGAGTGCCGCGGCGCTTGACTTTGGGTGGCGCAGCGCTTTCAGCGCTGCGATCAAGACACCGCATTCCGTGCGGCTTTAGCCGCTGAGGTACTTAATGCCAGCGGTCCACCACACTCCACCACAGCAGACGCAACCATTCATCCACCACAGTTTTCGCCCACTGGCGATGTGTCCACCAGCGCGTGCCGAACTGCGCGCTGTCGTACGCTGCCGCCACGGAAAACGTTCTGCCCCGCAATTCCCGCCGGAAAATACTCAACGCGCGGCGCGTGTGGAACTCCGACGTCACGATCAGGACTGTGCCAGCGTTCATTCGCGTCAGGCATTTTTCTACATCTTCGGTCTCGCCCTTCGTCGAAAGCCCCACGATGGGACACACGCTGACCACCGCAGCCTGGGGAAGGCTCTGCACATATTTTTGGGCAAGGTCCAGTTGCGTGAAAGTGTAGATGGTCGAGTCGGCGGGAACATCGATCAGCACCCGTTTTCCGTAGCCTTGTTGCAGAAGTTCCAGCGCGCGCGCCGGGCGCCGGTCAGTTTCTCCAGCCAGCACCACGATTACGTCGGAGGGAACCGGCGCATCCACTACCAGAAACCTGCCCGCCTTCGCGGCAAACAGTACCAAAAGCACCGCCAGCACCAGGCCAGCTACCATCCGAACCCGATTGTTCGCCGCTAATCCCATTTGTTTTCAAGCTCCTTCGCCGGTTGCCGGAAGCGAGTTGCTGGAAAATGTCCTTCCCGGCTCCCGTCATGTTAAAATCGTTGAGTCAAAACTGACTGGTTAGAGTTGATTTTTCGACCGCCGCATTCAGCATCTTCCCCTTCTATCTCAAAGAAACGACGGCCTATTAGACAATGACGACTTCTGCCGCGGATACCTCTGTGGACCAGCTAAAAAGCAAGATTCAGCAACGCCAGGCCCGGGTTGGCATCATCGGGATGGGGTATGTCGGACTTCCTCTCGCCCTGCTGTACAGCGAACAGAAGTTCCAGGTGACGGGCTTCGACATTGACCAGCGCAAAGTCGACACCCTCGCCAAAGGCGGTTCCTACATCTACCGCATCACCACCGAAGAAATCCAGGCGGCGAAGGCGCAGGGCTTTACCGCGACCTCGGACTACGCGCAGATCACCCAAATGGACGCCATCATCATCTGCGTCCCCACCCCGCTGAACGAATATCACGAACCCGATCTCAGCTTCATCACTGATACTACACACTCCATCGCGCCGCACCTGCGCGCCGGACAACTCGTCGTTCTCGAGAGCACCACTTATCCCGGCACCACCGAAGAAGTCATGGTACCGATTCTCGAAAAAGAGAACAAAGCCGGCCTGAAAGCCGCGCGGGGAACGGAAATTGCGGCCGAACGAATTTTTCGTCGCTTTCTCGCCCGAACGCGAAGATCCAGGAAATACCTCCGTGGCTCGCCGCGATATTCCCAAAGTTATCGGCGGATTGAATCCGCGAGCCTCGGAACTTGCGGGCGCGCTCTACGGAGCCATTTTCAACCGCACGGTTCCGGTTTCTTCGCCCGCCGTCGCGGAGATGACCAAGCTTCTCGAAAATATTTACCGCTGCGTGAACATCGCGCTGGTCAACGAACTCAAGCTGCTGTGTCTGCGCATGGGAATCGACATCTGGGAAGTGATCGGCGCAGCTTCCACCAAGCCGTTCGGCTTTCATCCCTTCTATCCGGGCCCCGGACTCGGCGGACACTGCATTCCCGTCGATCCGTTCTATTTGTCTTGGAAGGCCAAAGAATGGGATTTCCGCACCCGATTCATCGAACTCGCGGGAGAAATCAACACCAACATGCCGTACCACGTTCTGTCCTCGGTGGCCGGAGCGCTGAATCGCCACAAGAAGGCGATCAACGGCGCGCGCGTGATGGTGCTGGGCGTAGCCTACAAGAAAGACATTGACGACCTGCGCGAATCTCCCGCGCTTACCATCATCGAACTGCTGCAGAAAGACGGCGCGGTAGTGAGTTATCACGATCCGTACTTCCCGTTCATCGGCAAGGGAAGAAAATACGATTTGCAGATGAAGCGCGCGGAACTGAAGGACTTGGGCCAGTACGATTGTGTGCTCATCGTCACCGACCACTCCGACTACGACTACAAACAGATCGTTCAGGAAGCACAACTGGTAGTCGACACCCGCAACGCCACGCGCGGCATCAAGAACGCCAAGATCGTTCACTGCTAAGTCGTTCGGTAAGTCACTCTTAAGGCCAGGTTCATCGCTGACCCGTTCGGGCGTACCCGGTCCCGGTTTGCGTCTACGCCGTGTTGGGAAGCACATTAGGTCCGGCCAACAGTAAATCTCTCCTCCATGGTGTACTCTTTTTTGCTAGCCTAATCTTCACAGCCAAGCCATTCGCGGCCGGGAAAGGGTGTAAACTATTGATATAGCGTTTCTTATCGAAATACTAGCAAGATAGAAAGTGGCCTTTGCCGTGCATTATTCAAGGCGGATCTGCCCGCCTGGTTCTTCCCCGGGGAGCTGATCCAACAGGTTCCCTCAACAGATTCCGGCCTGGCAGAGAGCTTTTCGCTCACAAGCCGGGTTCTAAAATGATGTTTTAAAATACTCGGTTCTACAGCGCATAAGCAGCGCAGGGGCGCAATTATGGGATCATCCGTTTCCCAGCAAGGCCTTTTTTCTCTCCTACCGGAGCCTAAAAAGCCCTGGTCCGAGGTAGCTCTTAGTTTTGGCGTTCAGGCGGCAGCAGTGGCGCTACTGGTCTGGGTACGTGTGCTCCACCCGGAGATTCTGGAAGCTCCGGTTCACGATTATCACGCCATCGAACTGGTGCCGACTCCAGTGCCGGTGAATCATCAGCCGCAGCCGATTCGCAGATTCACGCCGCCGCCTCAGCAAGTGGCCGAACTCGATCCGCCGGTAGAGGCGTTGCGACTTCCCGCTCCGCAGCCGAAACCGAAGATCAAGATGGAAGACACGCCCGCTCCGGAAGTTGAGATCGCCGCGAAAAAATTGGAGAACTCACCGCCCGTGCCGAAGCCGGTGATTCCTCGCGCTCCGGTCAAGACCAATGTTTTCTCTTCCGGAAGCTCAGCCACCCCGACGCTTGCGCTCGCGCCGGAGAAAGTGCAGACCGGCGGCTTCGGCGATCCGCATGGCATACCTGCCAAAGCCAGCGAGGGAAAACCGATCACGATCGCGCAGCTGGGATCATTCGATATGCCCAGCCGGGCCGGGCTCAGGCAACGGCACGGGAGGCGCCAATGGAGCTCGTGGCGTTGTAGTCAGCTCCGGATTCGGCAACGGCGTCGCGGTCAGCGACTCGCGGCCAGCTCAGCGAGCTGTGGTTCAGCAGGCTGGATTTGGAAGCGCGGATGTTCCCGCTCCTCCGACCGGCGGCCACACTGCACAAACTATTGTACCTAGAATCGTGCCCGCGGAAATCCTTTGGAAGCCCGTCCCCATCTATACTGAAGAAGCCCGGAAACAGAAAGTCGAAGGCGAAGTTCTGGTGGAAGCGGTGCTCGAAGCTTCGGGCAAAGTCAAGGTTTTGCGCGTGGTTCGTGGTCTGGGACATGGTCTGGACGAGGAAGCCGTGAAAGAGGCGGGGCAGCTTCGCTTCAAGCCTGCGCTGAGTGATGGCCAGCCCTCAGACTCGACTGTGGTACTGCACGTGGTCTTTCGGATAGCATAAAAAGAGATAGCACAATTTCTTAATTATTATTCCCTATGCGAATTCTGCATTCATTGATTCTCGCGTTTCTGCTGGTCGCGGCTGCGGTTGTGCCGGCTCGCTCGCAGGATGCGCCCTCCGGCGGCGCACCCGCGCAAAATACAGCCGCACCAGACTCCACCGCGTCGCAATCCGCCGCCTCTCTCGGTGATGTACTCGACCGCGTGGTGCAGCGCGAACATTTGTTCCTCGCCCAGATGCGCCACATGCATCCCATGGTGGAGACCTACATTCAGGATCTTAAAGCGGACAGCAACGGCGATCCCCAGCCCATCCGAGACCATTATTTCCTGGGCCGGCTGGATATGACCGACGGCCCGGAAGACACTTCGTTCACGGGCCAGCCCGGGTTCGGACAGCGCATGCTGACCAAGCTGACCGGCGTTTATTCCATGCACTTTCTGCCGCTCGGTTTTGCGCAGATGGTGGTACTCGACACGGACTTCCAGAAAAAGTATTACAACTTTAACTTTGTGCGCCGCGAGTTTCTGGGCGAGGTCCGCTGCCTGGTGATCGATGTTGAGCCGCGCGCAGGAGAAAAGATTCCGCGCTTCAAGGGCCGCATCTGGGTCGAGGATCAGGAATACAACATTGTTCGGTTTAACGGCACTTATGCCCCGCCGCCGAAGGTTAATTTCTATTTCCACTTCGACAGCTGGCGCCTGAATATGCGCCCCGGAACCTGGCTGCCAGCCTACATCTACACGGAAGAGCAGAATCTGAAGACCGGACTTTCCAAGACTTTGCATTTCAAAGCGCAGACCCGGCTGTGGGGCTATGACTTGAAGGGCTTGTCCAGGAACGAGGAGTTTACCCAGATCGTGGTGGATTCGCCGCAATCGGTAAAAGATCAGACCGAGGCCGCCTCGGACGCAACTCCGGTGGTCGCCGAGCGCATGTGGGAACGGCAGGCGGAAGACAATGCCATTGACCGCATTCAGAAAATCGGCTTGCTTGCGCCTCCCGGAGAAGTGGACAAAGTGTTGCTCACCGTGGTGAATAACCTTATGGTGACCAACAACATTGATCTTCAGGGAGACATCCGCTGCCGCGTGTTGCTGACCGCGCCGCTAGAGTCATTCACCATCGGCCACACCATCGTTATCAGCCGGGGCTTGTTGGATGTGCTGCCCGATGAAGCGTCCCTGGCGATGATCCTGGCGCACGAATTGGCCCATGTGATATTAGGGCACCGCTTTGATACCAAGCTGGCATTCAACGACCGGATGTTTTTCCCCGATGAAGCTTCGTTCCAGAATCTTGCCTTTAAGCACAGCGAGAAGGAAGAAGAAGCGGCCGATGCGAAAGCTCTGGAGATGTTGAAGAATTCTCCCTACAAAGACAAGCTGGGCAGCGCCGGATTATTTCTGAAGGCTTTGCAGGAAAAGGCTCCGGAGCTTCCCAATCTGCTGCACTCTCATCTGGGAAATAGCATTGAAGAGCACAAGACCATTCGGATGGCCAGCCTGATGGCGTCGGCCCCGGCCCTGGAGAATAGTCGCACCGACCAGATCGCGGCGCTTCCGTTGGGTGGCCGCATCAAAGTGGATCCCTGGAGCGATCAGGTGGAGATGGCCAAGGGCAAGCTTGTTCCGCTGAACTCGGCGCGGGAGAAAATGCCCTTCGAGATCACGCCACCGTTTCCCTTCCTCACGCGGATCTCAACCCCAGGGGCGGAAAAGTGGCATTGACCGCGCCCGCTGGGGACCAGAAACAAAACCCAAAGCAATAAGATCGAATTCGCTAAGCTTGAATTCATGCGCGGCCGGGAGCGGGCGCGTGGACGCGCCCGGGCACACACTTCAGTCGAAAACCAGGGGTCATCCGAACCAGATAGAAGTTGGAATCGAGACAGTGGCGGGATCAAGCACGCTTGACGTGTGCCGCCCGGTGGCTGGAGCTGATGAGCTATGGCTGTAATCCGGGCCGGCAGCGGTCGGAAACTACTGCAGCGAGCTGCCAACATTCGAGAACACGTTGTTGGCGTTCGAACCGATCAGCCGAATTGTACCCACGACGATAACCAGAATCACTGCCAGCATCACCGCGTATTCCGCGATGTCCTGACCGCGCTCATCGTTCCAGAGTTCTGCGAAAGCTTCCCGAATTGCTGTAAGAGTCTTGCCATTGTGAGCTCCCTCTCCATTTCTTGAACCGACCTTCCCCGTTTTCGGGGACTTTCAGTTACACGCCGACACACAACCACTACGAGGGCTCTGTAGAGAATCCTAATCACCCGGGAAGGCTCGGCCAATGGCACAAAGGTGCCATACGCCGTGACCGTCGGTCTTCCTTACAGGTTACTTCCGCGTTATCTGGTAATTTAGGCAATACTCTTGAGTGGCAACGCCTGGTTCACTGCAAACAGCGCGAGTTCCAGGCGCGTCGAAACTCCCAGCTTGTCGAAGATATTGCTCAGGTGGTGCTTGACGGTGTCTTCGCTGATCTTGAAATATTCGGCGATTTCCTTGTTGGAGTAGCCGGCTACGACCGCCGAGACAATCTCCAGTTCACGGGGCGTGAGACCGAACTTCTTCTGCCGCGCCTCGTCACTGGAAGATTGCATCAAAGTTCGGAGATATTGCACCAAATTGGAAACACTCTCGCGGCCCACCCAGTATTCTCCCGACATCACGGTATGAATTGCGCGGAGAAGCAGTTGGGTCGCGGAATCCTTGAGCACAACACCGCGAGCGCCCAGCTGCAAAGCTTCCACAATCTGGCTTTTTTCTGCGGCCGCCGTCAGCAGAATCACGCGCACCGGCGATGAATTGGAGGATGCACTCAGGTCGCGCAGGGCCTCCAGACCCGGATGCTTGGGCATGGCCAAGTCGAGGAGCAGGATGTCCGGTTTCAGCGAGCGCGCCAGCTTTACGGCTTCGGCGCCGTCGGAGGCTTCGCCGAGAACCTTCAAGTCGGGCTCGGCTTCCAGCAGCCGCCGCAGCCCATCCCGGAAAATGGGATGGTCGTCGGCGATCACGATGCGAACAGTTTGTGGCTTCTTAAAATTCATGCGGCACTTCCACGCCACGGAGCACCGTGACTTCCAGGCGCACTCCTTGACCCGGATTTGATTCTACCGTGAGTTCCCCCCCAATCAAACGCACACGTTCCTTTATGATCATAGGTCCCTTTCCGATTTCATCCATTTCAGCCAAGCTGAGGCGACCAGAAAACGGAAACCCTTTGCCGTCATCCTCCAGGCTCAGCGTCCACAGGCTCTGGGTGGAACCAAGGCGTACCAGGGCGTGGCGCGCCTGGCTGTGTTTGCGCACATTCACCAGCCCCTCCTGCACAATGCGGAGAACCTCGCGGCAAACTCTCTGCGGCATGTCGAACCCTTCCAGGTCGGTGACGAAGCGGGCGGCAATTCCAGTCTCGCGCTGAAAACGCTCGACCGTGTCGTTCAAAACGCTGAGCAGCCGACGCGCGTCCACGTCAATCGATTTCATCTGCTGCATGAGTTCGCGCAGCTTGAGCACTTCTTCGCGGAGCAGTCCCTGGATCCTTCCGAGTTCGCCGCCGATAGGGCCTTGCGCATCGGCCCGGCGGCGCAGAACATCCACTTGCATCTCGACGGCAATCAGAGACTGCACCGCGCCGTCGTGCAGTTCGCGCGCGAAACGCGCTCTCTCGGCAGCGCCCGCCCTGCGCCGCAAGCGATGAAGCAGATAGACGTTGTAAACCGCCGGTCCGATCTGGCGAACCAGATCGAGCAGGAACCGAAGCTCTTCCAGTTTTTCCCGTTGCCGAGTCGGCTCGAAGAGGAACACGCGTCCCCTCCACTCGCCTCCCAGCAGGAAAGAAACCGCAATCACAGAATCGAAACGCTGGAATTCGTTCAGCCGGGTGAGCGATTCGGTGTGCTCCACCGGAACCTGGTTGCCCTCGCGATCCAGAGCAAGAGTCGACCAGCGGCCGGCATCGCGGACGGCGCAACAAACATCTCCGGGAAAATCAGCCAGATAAGTTGCAGCATCGCGCGGGCTGGAATCCTTCCACACAAACTCGGAAGTGGTGTCTTTATCGGCCTGCAGTTCGCCGAGAAATACCCGCTGGCTGTGCGATTCCTGCGCGGCAATCAGCAGCCGCGCGCAGCCGTACATGGTGAGGACTTCCGCGAGAATTTGCTGCAGCGTGCCCGTGAGCCCTGACTCCACGCGCGCCTTGGCCAGAATTCGCGTGACCGCAGATTTCTCAGCCCGGAGCTCTTTTTGTTGCCCCGCCAGGTAACCGAGCAGCAGCCCCATCACCAGCAGGTAGACCGAAAGCATGAACAGACGCTTGGGCTCAAACTCTTCCTGATTGATGTTCAGACCGGACAATACATGCCAGGGAAGAGTCCGGCCGGTAATCCACACGTGGAGCAAAAGACTCTCGATCCACAACAAAGCAACCTCGGCGGCCGCCGTGGCCAGCGTCTCCCACTCTCCCCAGCGGTAGGCTGCGGCCACCAGAACAAAAAAGAAGAATAGAAAGAACGGGCTCCGCGGTCCCTCGGCAAATACGGAAATCAGCGCGGGCCAGACAATATCCGCCGCATGCACCAATAGACGAAACGCCGGGGTGGACTGTTGTCTGCGCCGCAACAGCGTCATCACCAGGACGCCGTGTATCAGGTAGAGTCCAAGCAGAGCGTAGGCGATCGGCGCATGCCCCAGCTGCGTGGGGTCCATATAGATCGCGGCTAGCGCGGAGATGGCGAGAAACACTCGTGCCGTGGCCAGCCAGCGCTCGATCCGGCGAATCTCGCCGGGATCGGTGGGGGCCTGCAATCTCCACGAAAACCTGTAGCGGTCGGTACGAAACAAAACAGTCTATCTCCGCGGGGGAAGCGGCGAGTGGCTGTGCCGCATACTATTGATAAGAAAGGCTTGTAGCAAGAAAAACTTGCGGCCTTAAAGGCTGGAACTCGGAATCCGTCGCCCCGTAGCGGACGCTGAGCAGCCCCGGCCAGATTACTACAGTAACCAGTGACCGCGCTCGATCCGAACTAGAATGACGGGGGATAATATTTTGACCATCCGCTCCAAAATCTGGTCCGGAGGCGTGATTGTCTGCCTGGCGGTAGCACTGCTGGGCGCGCTCACCCTGCCGCAATCGTTTCGCTTGACGGCCACAAGCGACCTCACCCAATGCCTGCTGCTCGCGGCGGGTACGTTGGCGCTGGTTCCGCGAGCGCTCCGCACCCAGGGCCGATTGCGGCTTTTCTGGACGATGCTGGCGTTAGGGATGGGGCTGTGGTTTACGTATCAACTGATCTGGACGTATTTCGAAGTGTTTCTCCACCGCGATGTACCTGATCTGTTCGACGCCGATATTGTTATTTTTCTGCACTTCGTTCCCTTCATGGCGGCGCTCGGTCTCCGCGCCCACGTGCGCGGAGGCGAATATGCAGCACGGTTGGGACGGCTCGATTTTACGCTGCTGCTGGTGTGGTGGATCTATGTCTACGTACTCATCGTAATGCCGTGGCTCTACGCGGTTCCCAACGCGGCCGCTTACGGTCACAATCTCAACGCACTGTATCTGGCTGAGAAAATAGCCTTCCTGGTGGCTCTGGCCGTGTGCTGGAAAGGCAGCCAGGGCCATTGGAAGACCCTGTATGCAAATCTTTTTGGCTTCAGCCTGCTCTATGCCAGCAGTTCGTATTTTGCAAACTGGGCGCTGGAGCGCAAAGTTTATTACAGCGGAAGCCTCTACGACATTCCATTGTCGATCTCGGCGGCCTGGATTGCCTTGCTCGCCCTGTGGAGCCGCGCCGGCGAACCTGAAGCGGAAAGCAAAGCAGGTACCGCCTACGGAGTGTGGGTGGCCCGTTGCGGAATGATCGCGGTGTTCTCGCTCCCACTCTTTGCTGCTTGGACGCTGTCGGATACGGCGGTTCCACATCGCATCCTCTCGTTCCGGCTGATTCTCACCTTGCTGGCTGCGCTGGCGATGGGCGTAATGGTTTTTGTGCGCCAGCGTTTGCTGGACCGTGAGCTCGTTAACTTCTTTCATCGCTCGCAGGATTCCATTGAGAACCTGAAGCGCCTGCAGGCGCAGGTCCTGCAGTCTGAGAAACTGGCATCCATCGGTCAGCTCGTGGGCGGTGCGGCGCATGAGTTGAACAATCCGCTCACCGCGATGCTGGGATATTCCGATCTGCTTCTGAATACCGGCCTCAACCCGGAGCAACGGGCGCAGGCCGTCAAGATCGGTCAACACGCCCGGCGCACGCGCTCCCTGGTTGCCAGCCTGCTCAGCTTTGCCAAACGTACGCCCGCTACCCGGACCCCGATCGATCTCAACACGCTGTTGCGCACGGCCGTGAAACTAGCGGAATCGCAATGGCAGCCTTTGCACCTCGACGTGCACTTGGAACTCGATAATCAACTGCCCCGGGTTCTCGGGGATTCCAACCAGTTGCTTCAGGTCTGTTCTCAAGTCTTTGGGAATGCGCTGCACGCGCTCGAGGAAAACGGTGGCACGAGATTGACGATTTGCACCACCCATCACCACGACGTTGCGGTTCTCCAGGTCTCCGCCGAGGGAACCGGCCGCAGCAAACTTGGCCATGCAGATGAGAGCATGACCGGCTTGAGCGCTTGCCAGGGCATCGTCCAGGAACACCGCGGCCGGATCTGGCTCGAGCAAAACAAGCAGGACGGGATTACCGTGAACGTGGAACTGCCTGTGGCCTCGTCCGTGCTGCAGTCCGCTATAAGGAGTGCTCCTCTGCCGGCCTGATCTTTTCCAGTTTGATCTCTGCCGAGTCGATCTCTGCTGGCAATATCTCTGCCGGCCCGGCCGCGATTGTTCTCTTGAGTTGGCCGCAAGCCGCATAAATGTCGCGGCCGCGCGGACGCCGCACAAACGCCGGAATGCCCGCCTTCGTCAGCACCTTCTGGAACGCAAGCACTTTCTCCTCCGCGGGAGTTGCGAAATCGATGCCGGGCCCGGGATTCAGCGCGATCAGATTTACTTTTGCCCGTAGTCCGCGCAGCAGCTCGACAACTTCCTGAGCATTCCGCACCGTATCGTTCGAATCCCGCAGCAGCACGTATTCAAACGTGATCCTCTCCCGATTGCGCAACGGAAAATCCCGGGCAGCGGCCAGCAACTGCTCGATATTCCATTTCCGGTTCAAGGGCATCAGCCGGGTGCGCAGTTCGTCGTTGGAAGCATTCAGAGAGATAGCGAGCTTGGGCCGAATCGGCTCCAAGCCCAAAATCTCGAATGCGCGGCACGATGCCAGCCGTCGAAACTGTCATGCGCGCTTCTGGGATGCCGACTTCTTCCACCAGCAACCGCACCGCCTTGATGAAATTTTCGTAATTGAGGAAAGGCTCGCCCATCCCCATGAAAACAAGATTGATGCGATCCTGCGGCGGTGAGACCTTCTGATCGTTGAGCACTGCGCAGACCTGGCCAACAATTTCTCCGGCGCTCAGGTTGCGCTTCACGCCGAGTAAAGCAGTCAGGCAGAAGTGGCAGTCCACGGCGCAACCCACCTGACTGGAAACGCAAATTGTGGCTCGGTCCCAGCTGCGGGTCGCGCTCTGATTCTCCTTGTGATGAACTGCGGCGAGACGAACTGCGGCCTCACCCCCGGGGTCGCCCGCTTCCGTGCCGTCGCCGGCCTCGCCGCCATCGCCTTCGGGCATCCACACCGTTTCTACGCTCTCACGGTCGGCAAAGGCCACGAGGCAACGGACTGTGCCGTCCGCCGACACGAACTTTTCCTGAATCCGAGGCGAACCAACAGCGAACCCACGCTGCGAAAGATCATCGCGGAACCGACGTGGGAGGGTCGAAATCTGGTCGAGCGCCTGCACCCGCTCGCGATAAACTCCATTCATAATCTGCTGAACGCGGTAGGAAGGTTCCCCAGCCTTCTCCACGAGTTCCGCCACTTCCTGGCGGTTCAGGCCGAGCAGCGACGTGTCCGCGCTATGAAGCAAGTCTTCCCCTCCTGCTATGCTGCTTAGGAATCTGTCCAGTGCCTGCCTCGGACGTCCGGTGCCGCCAGACATGGTTCAGTGCCACCCCAAAACAGACATTCCCCGCAAACTACTCATTCTAAACAATTAAACATTTTCGCACACCCCGCCGCCCTATGTCAGAATAGTTATAGACCTTTCCACAACGGTTTTTAGGGTTTTTACTGAGCGTCCAGCTGGAAAGCACTAATCCATGGTGAAAGAAGTTCGCAATATTCGTCGTCAAGTGTTGCCTAACGGTCTCACGATCATCACCGAGCAGATGCAGCATATCCGCTCGGCTTCGATCGGAATCTGGCTGCAGACTGGTTCGCGTGATGAAGATCCGCGTGGAACGGCATTTCGCATTTCATCGAGCACATGCTGTTCAAGGGAACGGAGCACCGCACTGCGGAAGAGATCGCCCGCCAGGTCGACTCCATCGGCGGCAACATGGACGCATTCACCGCCAAGGAATGTATCTGCTTCAACGTGAAAGTGCTCGACGAGCATCTTCCGGTCGCGCTTGAGATTCTTAGCGATCTGGTGCTGCATCCGGTTTTCGATTCGAACGACATCACGCGCGAACGTGGCGTGATTCTCGAAGAAATCAAGATGGACGAGGATAATCCGGACTATCTCGTCCACGAAATCTTCACGCAGAATTTCTGGAAAGATCATCCGCTGGGCAAGCCGATTCTTGGAACCAAAGAAACGGTGAAGAAGTTCGAGCGCGCTGCCGTTCTGGATACTTACTCCCATCGCTTCGCGCCCGGAAACATTATCGTTTCGGCCGCCGGCAATCTGGATCATGACCGCTTCGTCGAGCTGGTCACCAAAGCACTTCGAGCAGATGAAGCCCAGAAAGAACGGTTTCCACTCGCCGGTGCCGAAGATCGTTTCGAAGATCACGCTGCGCAACAAGAAGGCGCTGGAGCAGGTGCAGCTTTGCCTCGGCGTGCCCTCACATCCCATTGCGCACGAGAAGCGGCATGCCGGCTACATTCTCAACACGCTGCTCGGCGGCGGCATGAGTTCGCGTTTGTTCCAGAACATTCGCGAGCGGCAGGGATTGGTTTATTCCATCTACAGCGATCTGAATCCTTACCGCGATACGGGATGCCTGGCGGTCTATGCCGGAACTTCGCGCGAGTCGGCGTCGAAAGTGGTGCAGTCGGTGGTCAGCGAATTTCACAAACTGAAGGCGGAAGCCGGTGCCCGCGGACGAGCTGCGCCGCTCCAAGGATCAGCTCAAGGGCAGCCTGATGCTGTCGCTGGAGTCCAGCAGCGCCCGCATGTCAAACCTGGCCCGGCAGGAAATGTATTTCGACCGCTTCTACGATCTTGACGAGCTGATCGCGAAAATCGAAGCCGTCACCGTCGAAGATCTTACGAGTCTGGCCAACGAATTCTTCAATACTGAGTCCGTCGCCGTGACTATCCTCGGAAATTTGACGGGACTGAAGATTTCGCGCAATCAACTGGCCTGCTGAAGAGAATTCCCGACGTAGCTTCCTGTCGGCACGCCATCGTCTACCCACTGCGCTTTGGCTAATACATTGCACAACTAATGCAACCGCAACGTCTGAGAATGTCCAAACTACGCGCAAAACTTTGACTTTTTCGTGGCATTTACGGGCTTTTCAAGGCATACTATGCCGAGAATAAAGTCCCTCAGGCCGACCCAGGTTCCGCATGTTCGAATCCAAAGCGTTGGTTCCCAAAGATGATCGCGTCGCCGTGGCAGGATTGCCGGAGGCTGATCCCAAGCAGCGACAGCCTGATGGTGGCGGCCCTGGTGCTGCTGCTCGCGGGCTTGGGTGTTTCGTTGTACCACTATCGCGGGTTCTGGTTTCCGGACACCGAAGAAGCGGACTACGACCAGCCCGCGGTAAGCACGCCCGTCACCCAGCCAACACAATCGGCTATCAGCCGCGGGGAAATTGAATTCTTCGGCGGCGAATTCTTCTCCTGCGAACTCGGCCGCGTCGAATTCCAGGCATCGCGCCGTGGCTAACGGAAAATCGACCAACGGGAAAGCGGCCAACGCAACAGCCGAGAAGAATATCGTCGTCGATGCTGCGGCGCCATCCATGGCGACTGCCACTACGACCCGAACCGTCCTGCCTCCGCTGGAAGTGGAAGTCGTCGCGGGAGACAGTCACCGCACGATTCGCCCCGGCAACAATTCGCTCAGAGTGGACCTGCAGCCGGGCACTCCTGCGCAGGCGGACGGGCCCGTGAGCACGGAAACCGCCGCGAGCGTGACCAGCAATGCCGCCGAGCGCGTGCAGATTTCAAAGGGCACCACCGACGTGGTAAGTCGGCCGGTGAAGCCCGACTATCCGCTCCTCGCCCGCCAGATGAAGGTTCAAGGCTCGGTGATCCTGCAGGCCCTGATCGGCAAGACCGGGACGATTCAGGATCTGCGCGTGATCAGCGGGCCACCGATTCTGGCCGCCGCGGCGCAGGATGCCGTGCGGCAGTGGCACTTCAAGCCTCACTACCAGGGCAGCGAGGCAGTGGAAACGCAGGCGAAGATCACCGTCAATTTCACCATCTCGACGAATTAGCTCTCCGCGCTATTCGAAAATCAGAGATTTTACCCCTTAAAAATAACGAGCGTCCCGAGACTCTTTCGAGTCCGGGACGCCCGGGCAGCCCTCCCCCAGAACTGCTCACCTGTAAAATTAAACTCGTCTTTTTCGTCTGAAAATAGCCCGGACGTGCCACCTATCCCCCAAAAGTGCCATAGGCCTATCTTATTGAAAAAGCGCACTTCCTAAGTTTAGGCGCCGAACCGCTTTCATCTCCTGAAGTCGCGGTGGATTTGTGCCGATGAAGATAGTCGAGTGCCTGCCTACCGGCAAACGATGTCCGCCTTTGAAGATCCCATATCTGTCGAAGCCTTCTGGATAGCCTGCAGGTCGGAGTCTAGCGTGGTCGACCTCCAGAAAAAGATCGTTTTCTGGAGCGACGGCGCCGAACGCATCACCGGGAACCGCCACGAGGTGGTAGGCCGGCCTTGCGCGGGACGAACTCTTTCACAATGCGATCGCAGCAACACATGCGAAGCCTGTGGCTCGGAATGTCCGGTCGGGCTGCGATCGAGGGCGCGCAACCCAGCCGGATCGAGGGCCATCTGCGTCACAAACGAGGCCACCGGATTCCTGTCCGCATCTGGGCAGTGCCGGTGCGGGATGAGCATGGGATCGTTGTCGGCGTGCTGCAAAGCTTCGAAGATCGCCACCAACTGGAGCAGGTGAACCGCGCGAAGAGAGCGTGAAGAGCTCCGGCCACGCGGATGAGATCAGAGGCATCGCCAGCCGCACCATCATGCGATCCCATCTGCCGGAAACCCTGCGGAACTGCAGGTGCCTTTCGAAGATCTGGACTCAGGCTGAAGAGGCTTTAAGGTTTTTCGGCGAACGAACTTTGGAGCGAGAGGCAGCCACCCGCATGCTCCGCAAGGTGGCGCGCACAGCGCTCGAGCTCGCCGTGTGGAGAACGGACCATGTCGGGCCGCTGGACCGATGATCGTTTCCTGGTGATTCTGAATGCGTTGCAGCGGCGATTCACTTCGCGCAGTAGGCGACCGCATCGGCCGAATGCTGGCGCGCCGAGGGCACGGTCTGCGGTAGCTAGGCGACGGCGGCTCGCCAATGTTCGCCGCTATCGGGATTTGTGCTTGTTTCCGGCTGAAATAACTTTACAATCACCCTCACTCTTAGACCTCCGGTCTGGTTGTATAATCCCCGCTTTGATCGTAACCAGCATTTCTAAACCGGAATTTCTAAAACCAGAATTTCGAAACCTGGATCTCAGAACCAAAGATCTCAAAACCGGGATCTCGAAGCAGGTTGATCCTCGCGCAGGAGCGCCAACTATGAAAAGAGCTGTTCGCATTGCCGGTCTCATCGCCTCCCTGAGTTTGATTTCGGCCATTGCCTGGTCTCAGGAAAAACAGGAAAAAGTTGATCTGGAGACGATCACCCGTATTCGTTACGAAGGCTTTCGCAACTCCAAGGTCATGGACTATGCGAGCGGATTGATGGATTCGATCGGCGAGCGGCTGACCGGCTCTCCCAACATGAAGCGCGCCAACGAGTGGACTCGCGATCAGCTGACGGCAATGGGATTGAGCAACGCGCATCTGGAACCCTGGGGACCGTTCGGCCGCGGCTGGGCGAATCAGTACGTCAATGTGCGCATGACCTCGCCCGACATTGCTCCGCTCCTCGTTTACGCGAAGGCCTGGACTCCCGGAACGAACGGAGTCGTTACCGGCAAGTGCATCCGCGTCAACATCGAAAAAAAGGAAGACTTCGATAAGTACAAAGGCAAGCTTGCCGGAATGATTCTGATCTTCGGGCCCGACGCGGAGGTGAAGCCCATCATCGAAGCTCCCTACAAGCGCTATACAGATGACGACCTGGCCAAGACCGCGGAGTATCAGATTCCCGGCGAACGCCCGGCCTTTCGCTTTGCCGACTTCGTCAAGCGCCAACAATTCGTCAAAGAACTGAATCAATTTCTCGCCGACGAAAAAGTTCTTGCCGTAATCGATCACAGCCGCGGAACCGCGGGCGGCGGAACGGTTTTCGTCCAGTCCGGCGGATCCTACAAAACCGGCGAGACCGCTACCATCCCTCAACTGACCATGGCCTCCGAGCATTGGAGCCGCATCGCCCGCCTGCTCGATAAGAAAACAGACGTGACTCTCGAGTTGAATGTGACTAACACGTTCTACGACGACGATCCCATGCAATACGACACCATTGCCGAGCTTCCGGGAACGGACAAGAAAGACGAAGTTGTCATGCTCGGCGCTCATCTCGATTCCTGGCACGCGGGCACGGGCGCGACCGACAACGGCGCAGGCACGATCGTCATGATGGAGGCCATGCGCATTCTGAAAGCGCTGGACATCAAGCCGCGCCGCACCATTCGCATCGGCCTGTGGAGCGGCGAGGAAGAGGGCTTGCTCGGATCGCAAGGTTATGTGGAGCAGCATTTCGGCTCGCGTCCTCCCATGGACGATCCCGGCATGAAGGGGATGCCGACCCTGATGCGGCGCGAAGCTGGACCGGTCACCGTGAAGCCCGAGCAGGCAAAAGTTTCCGGCTACTTTAATGTGGACAACGGCACCGGCAAGATTCGCGGCATCTATCTGCAGGAAAACGAAGCGGTCGAGCCCATTTTCGAAGCCTGGATGCGTCCCTTCAAAGATCTCGACATGACCACCATCACGATGCGAAATACCGGCGGCACCGATCATCAATCCTTTGACGCGGTCGGCATTCCCGGATTCCAGTTCATCCAGGATCCCGTCGAGTATGAAAGCCGAACTCACCACTCCAACATGGATGTCTACGACCGTCTGCAACCCGAAGACCTGAAGCAGATGGCCGTGATCGTGGCCAGCTTCGTCTACAACACGGCCATGCGCGACCAGATGTTGCCGCGCAAGCCGATCGAACCAGCGTTGCCCCGCGAACCGGAAAAGAAAGACGGCCAGTAGGCGACGCCGAAAAAAATCCCGCAGCCGACCGGTCGAGCCTCGCGCCGATGGCCGCCGCGGCCACAGTGAGGAAGTAGGAGGAAAAACCGATGGTTACACGACGTGAATTTCTTGACGCAATGGCAGTGGGCGCGGCCGGTTTGGCCGTGGGAACTACGGCAAAGAGTTATGGGCAGATCATGGGTTCTAATGATCGCCTGAACTTTGCGGTGATTGGTCTGAATGGGCGCGGCTACGCTCACCTCTCGTCGCTCAAGGTGAACAAGGCCGCGGCCCGCATTTCGCACGTCTGCGATGTGGACAGCAATATCCTCAAGAAGTTCGCAGACGCTACGCAACACGAGATGGGCGAAGCTCCCGCTGCCGACAAGGACTTCCGCAAGATTCTCGAACTGAAAGACGTAGACGCCATCACCATCGCCACGCCTGACCATTGGCATACACCGATGGCCATTGCCGGGTTGCAGGCTGGAAAGCACGTCTATCTGGAAAAACCCTGCAGTCACAATCCGGCCGAGGGAGCGATGCTGATCGCGGCGCAGCAGAAGTATCAAAAGCTGGTGCAGATGGGCACGCAGCAGCGTTCATCGCCGCACACGATAGAAGTCATCGAAAAGATTAACGCAGGCGCTAATCGGCAGGGCTTACTACGCGAAGGCCTGGTACAGCAATGAGAGGAAGTCGATTGGCACCGGCAAAGAAGCGCCCGTACCGCCGCAACTGGATTGGGACCTGTGGCAAGGCCCGGCGCCGCGCCATCCCTACAAAGACAATGTGCAACCGTACAACTGGCACTGGTTCAGAATCTACGGCACCGGGGAAACTCTGAACAATGGCACGCATGAGGTCGACGTTTGCCGCTGGGCGCTGGGCGTTGACTATCCGCAGCGAATTTCTTCGTCGGGCGGACGATATCATTTCAAAGACGATTGGCAGTTTTACGACACGCTCGTGACCAGCTTCGAATATGAAGACAAGATGATTTCCTGGGAGGGCAAGTGCTGCCAGGGCATGAAGTTTTACGGCCGCGATCGTGGCGCGACGATCATGGGAACCACCGGCTCGGTGCTGGTCGACCGCGATGGCTACGAGATTTACGACCTCAAGGGGAATAAGACGAGCGAATTCAAGGTGGGCAGCAAGACCTCGTCTTCTGATCTGATCGGGCGCGACTCCATGACCGACGCCCACTTCGCCAACTTCATCGCAGGAATCCGCAAGGGCGAAAAGCTCAACGCCCCGATCGCGGTCGGCAATGTCGCGGTCACCATGTTGCAGCTTTCCAACATCGCATGGGAAGTGAATCGGGAGCTGCGTGTCGACACCAGCGACGGGAGGATCCAGAACGACGCCGAAGCCATGAAGATGGTGGACCCGCGAGTATGAGAAGGGCTGGGAGCCGCATGTCTAAGCCCATGCGGAGTGACTCCGCGCAGATTGATACCTTATGAAAAGTACCTTCACACGTCGTGATCTCCTGCGCTCCGGCGCGCTCGCCAGCGGCCGCCTTAGCTGCGCCGAGCAGCCTCACGTCACTTGCTCAGGCGCAGCCATCCGCGGACCAAGCGCCTGTTCTTCGTTTGGGCCTCGCCAGCTACACGTTCCGTAATTTCACTCGCGCCCAAGTGATCGCATTCATGAAACAGCTCAATGTTTCTGAGCTGAACGTGAAGGACGTCAAAGATCATCTTCCTACGGATGCTCAGCAGGAAGCGGCTGCGCTCGCGGACTATGCTGCCGCCGGCATCAAGCTTCACGCCGCCGGAGCCATCTATTTTCCCAAAGATGAAGATGCGGATATCCGCGCCAAGTTCGAATACTGCAAGCGCGCGGCGATTGGCGTGATCGTCGCCGGCGATCCCGCCCCGGAAACTCTGCCGCGAATAGAAAAGTTCGTAAAGGAATACGACATCCGTATCGCCATCCACAATCACGGGCCGGAGGACAAATTGTGGCATTCTCCGCTGGATGTGTTGAAAGGGATAAAGGGTCTGGACCCGCGCGTCGGTTGCTGCATCGACGTGGGGCACACGGTTCGTGCCGGCACCGATGTGGTTCAGGCGATCCGTGAAGCCGGCCCGCGACTGTTCAATCTACACATGAAGGACCTCACGAAGTTTCCAGGACAAAGAGAGCCAGGTCGCAGTGGGAGATGGCATGATGCCGGTGCGCAAGATGTTTGAAGCTCTGATCGCGATGAAGTATACGGGCTTCGTCGACCTGGAGTACGAGGTTCATCCCGACGACCCGATGCCGGGCGTCATCAGCAGCTTTGCGTATATGCGAGGAGTACTGGCTGGCTTGGGCTAGACGAGGCCAGCGCGCAATGGACCGAAGCGCGCCGTGGCGCGGCTTAGCGTGCTCCGCTGGAAGCCTCGGCTTTCTCTCCCCCATCACTTTCAGCAGCAGCGACTTTTCTGGCTGCCGACCGCCGGGTCCTACTGAGCCGCCTCGAATCTTTAGCCCATATTATGCCAGCTGAAGGTTTATCTTTCGGAGTCTCGTCGATCGTCTCGGTGCGGACCTCAGGCGTGACGCCGAGTTTACCGGCTGTCTCGATATCAAGCTGCCCCGTCACCGGCAGATTCTCCGCTCGCTGAAATCCGCGGATGCTCGCCCGGGTGCGCAGACCGAGCGCGCCATCGATTTTTCCGCGATATTGGCCTTCGTCCTGCAGAGTTTGTTGCATCTGCTTGACGGCGTTGAGGTCCCTGGCATCTTGCACATCATTCCAGTGTTTGTCCCCCGGCTCCTCTTTGGTCAGATTCTGTCCTGAAGCGAGTGGCGTCGGGCGTGGTCCTGAAATCCAGGTCGTCAGGATAGGAAGACGATCCCAACGCAACTCACTTTGCCAGCATAAAGCATTTCGTCTCCGTGGTCTGCCAGGCAAGCCGCCCTGTTCGGACCATCATTAAGACTCGCTTATCTACGCCGAAAATACTGAGCATAAGGGCTCATGGAGTGAAATGGTTTCGTTCGCTGTCCAGGGAATAACGTGGCCAGATCAAGCTAGCGGAGCTTGAGCTGTTTTGATCAGCTTTCAGGATCTTAGTTGTTGAAGATAGGTTTTTGAAGGTGCAACATGCCCCAGTCAGTTTCTTCGGAATCCCCAGGCGGCGTAGTTCTTTGTATCGACCATAACCGGGATGTGCTCGAATGCGAGCGGGCATTCCTCGAAAGCTTTGGATACACCGTTCTGACGGCTCCCAGCGGCGGCGAGGGACTGGAGCTGGCCTCCACCCATTCGGTTGACGTTGTAATTCTGGACTACTTCATGCCGGCCATGAACGGGCAAGAGGTCGCCATCGAACTGAGGCGGCTCAGGCCGCAAGCGCCGATCATCCTGCTCACCGAAGGACTGGGCGTTCCAGAACAGGCATTGCACCTGGTAGATGCCCTCGTCGCCAAGGACCGTCTGGCCAGCCAGTTGCTGCCCACGATCGTACACTTGTATGGCAGAGCGCGAATCGAACTGCCCTTGTATGACGCATAGCGGCGGAAGAGCCGTCTTGCAGATGTAGCCCGTGAAGATTGCAAAGCCGAGGCGCGCACGATGAGTAGAATCCGCCGCCGACCGCGACTTGCAGTCATGCGGGAAACAACTCTTCCTTCGTGCCTCGCGCCAGGGTGCTCAGTGCGGAAAAAAGGCACGCCAAGCAGTGAACGCTGAGCGGCGGCAATCGCAGAAGCCATTCCTGTATGGGCGGGGCGCTATCGTCGTTTGACCATCCAGGAGAGCAACGCTCCTGCGGTAAAACCTGCCGCGAATGTCGTCGCCACAATGAGCATGGGGTGGCGCTGGATGCGCTGACTGGTGTCATTCAGGAATTCTTCCGCAGCATCGCCGCTCTGTTTTGCGGCACGCCGCACTGCCCCTGCGCCGTCCGCGATAGCATCGGCAACCGCGCTGCTTGCGCGAGAAGCCTGGTGAGCCGATTCGGTAATGTGATCGGCAGTTCTTTCCAGTACAGTTTGCGTCATGAAATGCTCCTTTGTAATTTGCTGGTGCTCCTGCCGCGTAAAGTGCGGCCCTGCCGGGCACGAAACCTGCGATTATTGCGGTCGAACTAGTCTTACTTCTTGGGCTGCTCCCGGGTTTCCGGCTGCTGTTTCTGTTGCAATTGCTGTTGCTGCTGTTGGTGTTTCTGCTGCAATTGCTGCGTCTGTTGCTGGTGCTGCTGCTCCACCTGCTGCTTTTGTGGTTCACTGGCGTGCTGGTTCGCGAGCTGCAGGTGTTCCTCGTCCTGCTTCTGCTGGAGCTTGTCTCGTTCCATTTGCTGATTCGCCAGTTGCTTGCCCTGCTGCTGCTGATACGTTTTGTCCAGCTTCGGCTTGCCGGTATTTGGGGCGGTCGGAGTGTAGGCCGGAAGATCGCGAGGGTGCACCGCAGCGACGGGTTGAACGGAGTTGCTCTGCGTACGCACCTGATTCGCTGCGCGATTGCCCGGAGTATAAGGCGCTCCTGCCTCCCTGGCTGGTACTGCGCCGCGGTCGTCGAAATCTCCCGGCCTGGGGCGTGGCTGCGACACCGGGCTTGCCCATATTCGCCGCCGCGTGTTGCTGCGGATTGGCTCGGGCCGCCTGCGCGTGTTGAGTTTGCGCCGCTACTGGCGGAATGTGTCTCTCCCGCCCCGCCGACTCGTCTTCCGCACTGGGGCGCGCGATAATTCCGCCATTGCCTCCGTTATAGCTGACGCGGTTCATGGTGGTGTTCGTGACGGCCCTGTCGTAAACGTTGTGAATTTCAATGATGTTCACATTGTTCACGGAACGGTTATAGAAAAAATGTCCGTTATCCCAACGTCCGCCTTCGTAACCCTCACCGCCATAACCGAACCCGTAGTTGATTCCGCCGTAAAAGCCCACCTGCTGGCCCCAGTAGCCGTCATAAAAAACAAATCCATCGCCGCCCCAACCCCAATAGGCTGGAGTCCACAGGAAGCCCACTTCCGGCGCCGTCACCCATGTGCCCGGCACCCAGTAGTAGTCGCTCGCGTCGTAATCGTAGGCCCAGTAGCCCGGCGTCCAGAGATAACCATCACCCGGACAAAGAGGCTGCTCATAGGCGGGCAGCGCGGGCGGGCCGATGGTAATGGCCACGCCAATTTGGGCAAACGACGATGCTGACATAGCCAGCACGACGAGCGCAAACCACAGCGCAAAAAACAACGAACGAAGTGAACGAATGGAGGAGGGAATCCGCATCATGCTTCTTTCTGACACGAGCTTTACCAGATGATCTTGAGTGAGCCTAGAGCAACACTACGTTTTAACGATTGGAATGACTGTCCCTTTTTATACATTTCCGCAGATGACAGACAGTCGCACGGACCCGGCGATCGCCAGCCTACTGTGGCTTCGCGCTGGTAGGCGTCGCAGCAGCCTGAGCTGATTGAGCGGGAGCGGTAGCGGGGGACGCGGTCGTCTGCGCTTGCTTGTTGGCCGGAATTTCGGTCCCGGCAGGATAGATGAAAATCTGAACTCTGCCCCAGCCGGCATCCGAATTCGCCTCCGCCTGCTTGCCCATCCCCAATGTCTTAAGCTGGCTGTCGTCAAATCCGAAGTTTTCCACCAGATACTGGCGCACCACCATGGCCCGCGCCTCGTCAGCACCAGCTCTTTCTGGGTGTCGCCTTCCATGCCCTCCGATACCACGACCACGGCAAAACCGAACTGGTTATTGGCCAGGAACTCGCCACCGGCGTTAAGCGATTTCTGGTTCTTCAGCTTGGCCGAATCCTGCTTGTCGAACAGTTGCTTCGCCGAGTAGGTGAACTCCTTGGCCGGCGCGCCTTCCGGCAGCTTTTCAATTTCATACTTGGCGAGTTCGGCGGAGTCTTCGTAGCCGCGGCTCTTGAAATATCCCTTAATCAGGAAGTTGTGCTTCATGGCTTCCATATTTTCCTGGAAGTCGGTAACCCCGGCTTGGGCCTGGACCATGGTGTCGCGCATGGAGCTCGATGTCTTCTCGAGGTTGCTGTAGAGCTGCTTGTCGTTCACCAGTGCTCCCGCAGTTCCCTGCCCCTTATCGATTTTGGCGCTGATCGAATCCAGATTCGCTGTTGCCTGCGTCGCATTCTGGATGGCTTGCTGGGTGCCATCGAGCAGGCCGCTCGCCTTTTGCAGCAGCTCGGCCATCTCGAGTGGAGGCTGACTGGCGATGAGATCCCCGTCCCGCACCTCACCCGATCCCGCCGATCCAAACGAGATCGCCAGAAACTGGTTGCCTAACAATCCCTCGGTTTCGATCGTAGCGACGGAGTCTTGTTTCACGATCTCATGCGTCGTCTTGTCGAGATCCATAAACACCGTGACTTTTTCGCCCGGCTTGTGCGGCAACACGATGCTGTGCACAGTCCCACTGTGAACGCCGCCCACTTGCACATCGCCGCCGGCGTCCAGGCCCACCACGTTGTCGAATTGCGCTCTCAGCTGGTAGGTGGAACGGAACAGATACTGCTTGCCTCCGATGATGAAGATACCGGCCACCAGAATTGCCAGTGTTGCCACGATGAAAGCTCCGAGCCGCGCCGCTCTCGACATAGATCCTCCTACGAATGCTTCAAAAATTCCCTGACAAACTCAATGTCACTTTTCTGCAATTCTTCAAAGCTGCCTTCGATTACCACGGTTCCCCTGGCTGAGCAACGCCAGACGGTCGGCAATCGTTTTCGCGCTGTGCAGGTCATGCGTCACTACAACGGATGCCATGTGATGTTCCTGCTGGAGCTTCAGAACCAGGTCATCGATCTCTCCGGAACTGATGGGATCCAGACCAGCGGTGGGCTCGTCGAGCAGCAGAATATCCGGCTCCAAGCCAGCGCCCGCGCGAGTCCTACCCGTTTCTGCATGCCGCCAGAGATGTCTGAAGGCATCTTTGCCATGGCGGCTTCCATGCCTACTTCCGCCAGCAGTTGGTGGACTCGGTCGCTCCGCTCGGACTTCGTCATCTCTCTTTTATGATGCTGCAATGGAAATGCCACGTTCTGCTCGACCGTGAGCGAATCGTAAAGCGCGGCATGTTGAAACAGAAAACCCATCTTCTTCCGGATTTCCCCCATCTGGTCGAGAGCCAGGCCGGAGATGTCCTGCCCATGGAGCAGAATCGATCCCAGGTCAGGTTTCTCCAGTCCGATAATGAGCCTCAGCAGAACACTCTTGCCCGTCCCACTACGCCCCAGCACCGCCAGGGTTTCGCCGCGCTTCACCGCCAGGCTGATCCCGTTCAGGACCTTTTGCGTTCCGAAGGACTTATGCAAGTCCACGACGGCGATGACCGGTGCGTTGCCGTCTTTCTCGGCTTGCTTTTGCTTCGTTTCGGCTTGATTCATCGCAGCTTGATCGATGGTGGCAGTGTCCATAATTTTTTCGCGTCTGGTTCAATCCGGGCGGTTCGATCCGTGTCACGAAAACATCTCACCAAAAGATGTTCACGGGAAAAATATAAGAATGAGCTTCACCAGCACCACATCCGCCAGGATGACGAACAGGGACGACAACACTACAGAACTGGTGGCCGCGCGTCCTACCCCGGCGGCGCCGCCCTCGGTCCGCATTCCCTGAAAGCACGCGATCAGTCCGATGATCAGACCGAACACCGCAGTCTTGAACGTGGGAGGCAGGAAATCGTTAAAAGTGGCGCTCTTGAAACCACTGTTGATGAACTGATGTAACGAAAGCGGCTCAACCAGCGCCTGCGTAACCCAGCCCATGAGCAGGCCGGACAGGTCCGCAGCAAGGGTCAGCAGCGGAAGCATCAGGATGCAAGCCAGGATGCGCGTGGCCGCCAGCAGCCGGTAAGGGTTTACCGCGGAGGCCTCGATAGCGTCGATCTGCTCGGTCACTTTCATCGACGCCAACTCCGCGCCAATGCCGGCGCCGACGCGACCGCTTACCACCAGTCCCGTGATGATGGGACCAGTCTCGTGGATCACGGAAAACACAATGGCGGCGGGAAGCAGCGATTTCGCCCCGAATCGCGTCAGGCTGTAACGCGCTTCCAAAGAAAGCACAACGCCGGTGGCGGCGCCGGCCAAAGCCACCAGCGGGAAGGGACTTTGATCCGATGTCGTCGAGCTGTAGAAATAATTCGTGAAATTCAAACGGCGGTGTCACGGCCGCGCGCGCCACTTGCCAGAAAAAGATTCCGAGATCTCCAAACCATGTCAGAAATTCGTTGATCACGCGCTTGGAAGAGGTCAACGTAAGCGGAGCTGTGAGAAAGTCCGGCTGGTTGGGGAGCGCAGGATGAAGCGCCGGAATCCATGCTCGCGACCCTCATGGATGTCTGCTCGATCATGGATTGGACCCCGGATTGACTCCGGATTTGTCCTCGGATCCGGTGCTCGGCGGCCATTATTCAGGTGCATGCGCGAAAGCAGGGAGTGAGGACCGCTATAAATGAATTCCAGCCCCACGTTTTGCGCTGCGTACGCCAGCAAACTGTAGTTGCCCATGCGGAACGCATCTTCGGCATCGTAGCGTTTGGGATACCAAGCGTAGACGGCGGTCATGGTCCCGGCATAAGGCGCGACCAGAGCCGGGAAAGAAAAGACACGGTGGCCATCTTCGCCACGGCGTCCGGTAAAAGTGGAAATCAGGGCATGTCGCAGCCGCGGCAATACTCCCTTGCATTCGCAGCGGTAGTACAACGTGTCCTCATGGAAAACATGGGCAAGCGTATAGCGCGTCGTCGTTGTCACGGCCGCGATGCCGAAGTCGGATCCGAATCGCCTGGCGTAACCGGCAGCACCCTGCCCCCACTCGGGCGGACTGTTAGACAGCTGGTTGATGCCGGCCGCGATGGCAGCTCCGACCGTCGGATACGGCCCAAATGCATCAAAGACGTAGTTGTGCAGCCGCGTCTTCTCTGTAGGACGGACGTAGGTCAAGTCTGGCTGCGCAGAGCTCGTGCTCGCAACCGTGGCCGGCGAGTCTGCCGAATCGGTCAGCGACTGCGCGCCTGCCAGCAACGACAGCGCTGGCACCGCCAACAGCACGAGTACCATGCGGCGCATGCCCATGTGAGTACTCTTTTTGGAAAGTCCCTGCTCGCACACCAAAAAGCCCCCGTTCTCACACGGTCAGCGGACACGGTCCATGGTCACACTGGCACGCAATCTCTACTTCCTTCGATCCCGCCTCCTTACAGACTTGACCGCAGTATTTCTCGCCCGGCGTCGTCGTGCACTTGCATGGCAGGTGCGCACACTTGGTTGCTGCAGTTGTCATCATCATGATTCTCCTTTTCCAGGGTCTGCTAAATTTCGGGTTCTTCTTTGCGATTTGTCTTTGGCCGCTGCCGGAACTTTCCGGAAGCAACGGGGAACAATCGAGTTCCATTCACTACTGACGAGGATGCTCTTCGGCTTTGGGAGCTTCCTTCGCAGGCGCAGGCTGCGCATGAGCTACAGTGGGCTGGCGCGGCGCGGGCTGCGCATGAGGAGCAGCTTCGGCCTTAGCAGGCTTAGGCGCAGCCTGACGCGGCGCAGACTGCGCATGCGTTGCAGTCGGCTTCTCGGACTCAGAGGGCTGACGACTCGGCTTGGGCGCAGCCGCCCTTTCGTTCGAACGCGTTGTGGCTTCCTTGTTCGCGGCTGCCTTGTTTTCGTTAGAGCGCGTTGCAGCCTCTTTATTCGCAGCTGCTTTGTTCTCGCTCGAGCGGGTCGCAGCTTCCTTATTCGCAGCTGCTTTGTTCTCACTTGACCGAGTTGCAGCTGCCTTATTCGCCGCTGCCTTGTTCTCACTTGACCGCGTCGCAGCTTCTTTATTCGCAGCTGCCTTGTTCTCGTTCGAGCGCGTTGTGGCTGCCTTATTCGCAGCTGCCCTGTTTTCGCTCGCGCGGGTCGCAGCTTCTTTATTCGCCGCTGCTTTGTTCTCGTTCGAGCGCGTCGTGGCTGCTTTATTCGCAGCTGTCCGGTTCTCATTGGAGCGAGTCGCGGCTGCCTTATTCGCCGCCGCTTTGTTCTCGCTGGAGCGCGTTGCAGCTTCTTTATTCGCAGCCGTCTTAGTCGCCGCTGTTTTGTTTGCGTTCGAACGAGTTGCGCCTGCGTGATTCGCGGTGGCTTTATTCGCAGTGGCTTTGTAAGGTGTTCCCGCGCTCTTGGCCGCTACCACGCCGTGACCGGTAAACTCCCCAGGTTTGGCTGTTGCGGCTATTGCCGGGCGCCCGTGGTTCACCGACGCCAAAAGCGCGTGGTTGGTGCTGGCAGCGTGCACATGTTGGGTTTGCAGTGCCGTTGGCGCCCGGTGTTGCTCGTGCGATGCCGTCTCTTCCGCCGCGGTGGGGCGAGCGCTCACGCCGCCTCGTCCGCCGTTGTAGCTGACATGGTTGAACGTCGTGTTGTTGATGACAGTCTTGCTGTAAACATTGTGAATATTCGTGACATTCACATTGCTTGCCGATCGGTTGTAGTAGAAAGCTCCGCCATTCCAATATCCGCCCTGGTAGCCGAGACCACCATAGCCGAAGCCGTAGTTGACGCCGCCGTAAAAGCCGACACTCGTACCCCAATAGCCTTCATTCCAGGCGTAGGCGTTGTCGCCCCAACCCCAGTATCCCGGAGTCCAGAGCAAGCCTTCCTCGGGAGCTTGCACCCACGTACCCGGAACCCAGAAGTAGCCTTCATCGCCATAAGACCAATAGCCCGGTGTCCACAAATAACCGTCGGCGGGGCACATGGGCTGGGCGTAGACCGGGAGTCCCGGAGGCGCGATCGTGATCGCCACGCCGAATTGCGCGAACGAGGAAGCCGGTATGGCCAGTGCGGCCAGAATTAGAACTGCCAGCAACAGGAAACGAATGTTACGCATTTTGAACCACCTTGCCAGTTCATCCTTCGATTGCCCGGTCCTACCTTGCTGCTGCGGGCTGCGTGGATTGAAGTGCGGCGTGTCCATGCAAGGATTCCACCGATCCGGCTTCAAGTCTGTGCACTATGACTCACTTTTCGGGATGCCGTAATTAGAAGCCACACAGAATCAACTGCCCGGATTCACCACGGAGTCACAGCCGGTAGCGGCCGCTCGTCGCGCTCACTAGCGCCTTAGTTACCAGCGAGATGAGAACTGTCCCATAAAGGCACTTCGATCAATTTTGACCAGCTATCAAAAACCCTGTACCGGATACTCAACCTCGAACAGCTTTCCACGGTTTTTGAAACTGCCGGACTTTCCGGTTATAGATCTTCAGATCTCTTGTGAACCCGACAACACAAAGAGTTCTCGCTCCACCAACACCGCCGTGCGAGTTAGTCGGAGAAAATTCAGGAGAGACCATGAAATTGTTTAAAGGGTTAATAATTGGACTAAGCCTGGCTGTGCTCTGCGCACTCATAGTGCCCAGGGCATCAGCGGACGACTGGAACCGGAAGACGACCATCACCTTCAGCGGCCCCGTCGAGGTTCCGGGAGTTGGCCTTCACCTCTTGCCGGCTGGTACGTACGTCTTCAAGATTGTGGATTCACCGTCCGACCGCCACATTGTCCAGATCTTCAATCAGGACGAAACCCAGGTCCTTACCACCGTTCTGGCAATCCCAAACTATCGCTTGAAGACGACTGACAAGACGACCATCACGTTTCGCGAGCGTCCCGCCGGAGAGCCGGAAGCTCTGCGAGCATGGTTCTACCCGGGGCGTGCGTGGGGTGAAGAATTTGTGTACAACAAGTCGAGAGCTCTCGAGATAGCAAAGGAAACCAACGAGCCGGTGCTTTACACGCCGGACGAGTTGGCCACCGCGCCCGCCGAAACCCTGAAGACGACGGCCATCCAGGCAGTTGCCCCTACCGGGGAACCAGTCGAGTTGGCGCAGGTCGTCGAACCGCCCCCGGCTGACCCGGTGATGGTGGCTGCCGCCGGTCCCCTGCCAAAAACAGCTAGCTCACTGCCCCTGATTGCATTGTTTGGACTACTGGCAATTGGCGCTGGCTTCGCCATCTCGGCATTTTCGAAACGAGTTGTCTGAACTGAACACGCGGGTGGATCCGTTCGCGGATCCGCCTGCTAAGTTGACCGGATGCTGGACGGCGCAGAGCATTGCGCTCGTCCGGTTAATCCGGATCGTTTATAGAGTCGCTGTAAGTACCGGTACGCTGTAGAGAAAGCGACACTGTGAAAGAAACAGGGATGCCTGATTGTTCCTTATCCGCGCCACGCCTTAAGCCCTTGCCGCCTCTCGCCGCCCTTATCTTTCTGATCGCACTCCCGATTACATTGTCGGGTCGGACTCAAGCCCAGGAACCTGCCGCGGCGCCAAGCCGTCCAGCCGACGAATATGCCATCAAAGTAGATGTGGACGTCGTGGTCTTGCGCGCCACCACACAGGACCACAAGAACATTCTGGTCTCCGGACTGAACAAAGAAAATTTCCAGGTGTACGAAGACGGCGTGCTGCAGACCATTAAGTACTTCAGCCACGACGATGTCCCGGTCACGGTCGGACTGGTGGTCGATAACAGTGGAAGCATGACGCCGAAACGCCATGACGTGATCGCCGCTGCCATGGCGTTTGTCCGCTCCAGCAACCCGCAGGACCAGATGTTCGTAGTCAACTTCAACGAAAAAGTTTCGTTCGGCCTTCCGAGCAATATCGCGTTCACAGACCAGCCGGCTCAGTTGCAGGTTGCCCTGTCGAGAGTCGCGGCCAATGGTGAAACGGCCCTCTACGATGCAGTCGCCGCCGCGCTCGAACACCTGAAGATGGGAGATCGCGAGAAGAAAGTGCTGATCATAGTCAGCGACGGCGGCGACAACACGAGCCATCATAGGTTGGCAGAAATTACCGCTCTGGTGGCGCAGTCGAACGCGATCATCTACACCATCGGCGTTTTCGATGATCAGGATCCCGATCGCAATCCCGGCGTGCTCAAGCGCCTGGCCAAAGAAACCGGAGGCGAGGCCTTCCTGCCGGAATCCCTGGCGGACGTTACGCCCATCTGCGAACGGATCGCTCGCGACATCCGCAACCAGTACACCATCGCCTATGCGCCCACGAATAAGAAGCGTGACGGCACTTATCGCACGATACTCGTAAAGGCCAGCGCACCAGACCACAGACGCTTGTCGGTGCGCACCCGAACCGGCTACGTTGCGCCCTCGCCATCTCAGCCATCATCTCAGTCGTCCTATCGGTCACCCGAGGCTGCGAAGGCAACCGGCGACCGGCCGTGAAGCTCACAATTAAATGGCGTCACCCCGCGCCCAAGCCAGCGCTTCTTCGCTGGACTCAGCGTCTCTTGTTCATCACCGGCATTCTCCTGCTTGGCTACGTAGCTTTCACTCTGCTCGAAGCCAGGCTCTACCAGGTCTCCGCAAAACGCTCCCTGGAAAACGAAATCCTGCTCGAAAAAGAACACCCGCAAACCCAGCCCAAGACACCAATCAAGAAAGGAGACGTTCTAGGCCGAATGGATATCCCGAGGCTGGGAATGTCAGTGGCAGTCCTGCAAGGCACCAGCTCGCGAGATCTGCGCCTGGGAATCGGGCACATCGCGGGCACGCCACTTCCTGGCGAAGACGGGAACGTCGGAATCGCCGGGCACCGCGACACTTTTTTCCGCGGACTGAAAGACATTCGCAAAAATGACGACATACAGCTCCAGACCGCGAGTGGCCTGTCGCGCTATGAAGTCGATTGGGCGAAAGTCGTCGCGAACGATGACCAGGAGTGTGCTGGCTCACTCCACCGAATCCGCGCTTACGCTGGTGACGTGCTACCCGTTTTATTTTGTCGGTCCAGCGCCGAAGCGGTTCGTCGTCCGAGCGCATAGGTACTAACGCGCGCTCCGCCGCACCCAGTAAGCATCGATCCCAGTTTCAGCCGCCGACGATTGAATTGCCCTCAGTCTAAGCCTACGATTTTTCCAAGCGCGAAGAATTATTCTCCCGTGTCTAGCCAACCACCGTCAAGAGATTCGCCCGTCCACCAGAGACTGGGGCATGACGGCGAAAACTGTTCTCACTGCCGTCATGAGTCTTCTGAGCATTTTTGTGACCGGGCTTGGAGGGATAGAGAAAGATGTGCTCTGGTTGTGGATAGGATTTGCCTGTTGCCTGGTATCGGGGGTCTTTATTCAGCTCTTTATCAACCGCATAAAGAATGACGTTGCAGCGGGTCGCAGGTAAGGAAACGCCTCGCGACGATCACTGCTGTAAAATCTGGCCCGCCTGCGGACGAACCCGCTGGTCCTTGATTTCGCTGGCGTCCCATCCACCGCCGAGGGCTTTCACCAGATACACGGAGCTGACCATCCGCTGGCCGAGCAACTGCGTCTCCAGGCGTTCGCTGGCCAGCAGCGTGGTCTGTGCGGTGATGACGTCGAGGTAGCTGGTGACTCCGCCGATGTAACGATTGTTGGCGATGGTCAGGGCGCGGCGCGCATCCTCCACCGCCGCACCCTGCGTGGTGAGAGCCTGCGAAAGCGTGCTCAGATTGCTGATGCCGTCTTCCACTTCCTGAAACGCGGTGAGCACCGATTGCCGGTAGTTGGCCACAGATTGTTCATAGGCGGATCGTGCGGCGGCGAGGTTGGCGCGGTTCCGCCCGCCCTGCAGAATCGGTTGCAGGGCATCCGCGCCCAGCGACCAGAAAAGGCTGGGCGCGCTCAACAGCGACGTAATGTCCGTACTCTGCCATCCTCCGGAACCGCTTAGAGTAATGTGCGGATAGAACGCCGCGCGGGCGATGCCGACCTGAGCGTTCTGGTAAGCCATCAAGCGTTCAGCGGAGGAAATATCGGGCCGGCGCTCGAGCACGTCCGAGGGAACTCCCAGCGGGACTGGTGGCGGCGTGGCCTGCAACGTCGCGGCCGGCACGCTCAGGCTGGAAGCCGACTGCCCCACCAGCACCGCGATGGCGTGCTCGTATTGCGCGCGCGATTGTTGCACCAGCGCCAGCTGCGACAAGGTGGAATCGAGCAACGCAGCTTGCTGCGCAACTTCCAGTCCGCTGGCAATGCCGCCCTGGTGACGGTTATTCACCAGGTCCAGCCCCTTGCGCTCGAAGCCCACGGATTCCTGCACCACCTGATATTCGGCATCGAGCTCACGCAGCGTGAAGTAGTCGGCGGCAAGTTCAGCGGTCAGCACCAACTGCACGTTCGCCAGATCGGCCGCCGTGGATTGCAAAGTTGCGTTGGCCGCTTCCACTTTGTGCCGCACTCGTCCGAAAAGATCGGCTTCATAGCTCAGCGAGAACGGAATTGTATAAACGCTCTGCGTGTAAGGAGAAACTGGCTGCGGAACGCCATTTACGATGGTGGGCTGCTCGCCATTCAGCGGACGATTGGCGGAGCCGCGCTCTCGGACTGCGTTGGGGTCCGCCGAAAGTTGCGGAAACATGTCTGCAGTGGCTACCCGCGCTAACGAACGCGCCTGCTCCAGACGATCGCGCGCGGCCACCAGAGACTGGTTCGCCTGCAGCAATTGTTGCTCGTAGCCGTCGAGCGCGGAATCGTTGAAGATTTTCCACCACTCGCCTTTGGGGATTGAGTCCTTGGGCGCAGCTTCTTGCCATGGCGGTTGCGTCTTCCACGCATCCGGCGGCGGAACGGGAGGCGCGGGCCGGCTGTAACGCGGACCTACCGTGCATCCGGCGGCGAGGCCGAGCAGCGCAACCGCGGCCGAGATTGCGACCCGCTTCACTTCGCGCCGCCCTCCTGCTTCTGACCCGGCGACGGTTGACCTTGTTGCGGTTGGTCTGGCGCAGGCTGCGCCACATTCACCTGCTGCCCGTCTTCCAGCGAATCTGCCGGGTTCACCACCACCTGGTCACCGGGAGAAACACCGCCAAGAATTTCCAGCGTGGCACCGTAATCGCGTCCAATATTGATCGGGCGCAACTGCACCTTCTCATCGGAACCGATGACCGCAAGGCGCGGGCCCTCGGCACGAAACAGCATCGTGTTAACCGGAACCGTAACCTTGTTCACATCCGAGCCCACCTTGAAGTGAACTTCTCCGAACGAACCGGGGTAGAGACGCCCATCCTTGTTAGGCACATCGACCTCGGTTAGCAACGTCCGCGTGACCGGATCGATGGATTCCGCGGTCCGTGCCACCTTCGCAGAGAACTTCTGCCCGGGAAATTCCTGAAGTGTAACGGTCGCTGCCGCGCCAACTTTGATATATGGCGCATAAGCCTGAGGAACGCTGGTGTAAACGCGCAGCGGATCGACGCGCGCCAGGTCAAACAGTTCCCTGCCGGCCGCACCCGCTCCGGCGTTGATGAGCGCGCCGGGATCCACGTTGCGCCGCGTGAGCACTCCGGAAAATGGCGCATAAACGTCCTTGAAGCCCTCCAACTGTTCGAGCCGCCGCACATTCGCATCCGCGGCCGCGAGGTTCGCCTGGCTCTGTTTGTAGGCGCTCGCATATTGGTCAGCCTCCTGTGCCGAGACGGAATCGGTCTTGCGCAGGTTCTCCCAGCGATCGGAGCTGATTTTCGCCAGATCCATCGCCGCCACGATTTGCTCCCGCGCGGCGCGACTCTGGTTTAATTCCTGATCCACTTCAGGCGTATCGATCTTGGCTAACAATTCGCCTTTGTTCACTCGGCTGCCAATATCCTTGTACCAGCGCAGAAGATAGCCGCTGGTGCGGGCATAGATGGGAGATTCCTCGTAGGCCTGCAGCGAGCCCGGCAAAACCAGATCTTCGTCGGGCTTTTCGGCGAGAGGATGAACGACCGCCACCGTCGGAACGGTGCTGCGTTCGGTTTCCTTCGCGAGAGCGCTCTCGTGGCTCGCGCGGCTCCAAAGAGTGAGCGCTCCGGCAAGCAGCAGCACCAATAACAACACTCCCACGATCGTCAGAGCTTTACCCGGCGGCGCGGGCGGAACATCCGGCGGCTTCTGGATCCCCGGCGGCTGGTGCCGGGCATGCTGCTGGATCGCCGCAATTTCCTCGTCACGCTGGGCCTGCGCACTCAACGCATGTTGCGGCTCGCCCTCGCCTTGCTGTGACGGTTGGGCGTTACCGCTCTGCTCACTCCGGTGTGCTTCTGGCGGCGTTGGTTTGGATTCGTCTTCTGCGCTCATGCTCCACTCCGATTTCTGCGAAACCTTACTGCGTACTCGGTGCCTGTTCCTGGCGTGCCCGCTTAGACTCCCGGCGTCCATGGAATATGGCAAACACGCTCGGAACGAAAAATAAAGTTGCGACCGTCGCAAACAACAATCCACCAATTACTGCGCGGCCCAGCGGCGCGTTCTGCTCGCCACCTTCGCCAAAACCCAAAGCCATCGGCACCATTCCGATAATCATGGCCAGCGCGGTCATCAGCACTGGGCGCATGCGGGTATAACCGGCGGAGACGGCGGCCTGCACCGCGGGAATCCCTTCGTCCATCTGTTCTCGCGCGAAGCTGACCATCAGAATCGAGTTGGCTGTAGCCACACCCATGCACATGACCGCGCCGGTCAGCGACGGCACGCTCAACGTGGTGCGGGTCAACAGCAGGAACCAGCAAATCCCTGCCAGCGCTCCTGGCAAGGCCGCGATGATGATGAATGGATCGAGCCACGACTGGAAATTGATGACGATCAATAAATAGACCAGGAGAATCGCGCCCGCTAGTCCTACGCCTAAGCCAAAGAACGACGACCGCATGGTCGCAACCTGCCCGCGCACGACGATATGCGTGCCGCGAGGCAATTTTCCATCGAAGGTCTTGAGTACTTTGTCGGTCTCCGCCGCCACCGCCCCCAAATCCCGGCCCTGAGTGCTGGCATAAACGTCGATGACGGACTGCACGTTGTAGTGATTCACCGTGGCGGCTCGTGCGACCGGAGTGACCTGCACCAGGTTGCTCATCAATTGCGCTCCCTGTGGTGAGTTCACCGGGATCGTCATCAGGTCCTGCATGCTGGTCATGCGGTATTGCGGCGACTGCACCGCGATCGAGTA
Organism: uncultured Acidobacteriaceae bacterium; assembly: GCA_963846245.1. GTDB lineage: Bacteria > Acidobacteriota > Terriglobia > Terriglobales > Acidobacteriaceae > Sulfotelmatobacter. Next base: position 142,976 of record CAWJVI010000007.1, read on the forward strand.
AGTGACTCCATTGCGCGGGTTCAGCCAGAAATTCGGCGAGGTCTGAAAACTGCCGCTCAGCGATACGAGCACGCTCTGCGCCACATCGCGCGCCGTCAAGCCAACCTGCGTGACGCGCGTGCGGTCAATATCCATGTGCAGCGTGGGCAGGGAAAGCAGCTGTTGCACGTGCACATCGGCCGCGCCGGGAATGTGCCGCATCTTGTTTGCGATCTGCTGCGCAATGTTATAGCTGCTTTGCACGTCAGTGCCGACAACCTGCACATCGATGGGAGCGGGCAGGCCAAAGTTCAGAATCTGCGTGACGATATCGGCTGGCTGGAAGAAAAACTCCACTCCCGGAAAGCGCTGGGGCAGCACCTCGCGCAGACGCCGGATGAGGCTAGCCGTGGGGTGGTGATGCTCAGGGTCGAGCGCAATCAGGATTTCGACGTCGCTGCTGCCGATGGTTCCGTTCGAGCTATAGGACTGGTTGATTCCGGAGTTGGGCAGGCCAATGTTGTCGAGGATCGTCTGCAACTCATTACCCGGAATCTCCTCTCGCAGAACGGCCTCGACTTGATCGCTGAGTCGCGCCGTCTCCTCCACTCGCAAGCCGGGGCGCGCACGCACATGCAGGCGCAGTAATCCCGCATCTACCTGGGGGAAGAAGTCCTCTCCCAGAAACATAAACAGCCCAAGCGACAGCAGGCAGAAGACCAGAAAGCAGATTACGAAACCTCCGCGATGCTCGAGTGTGGTTTCCAGCAACTGTTCATATCCGCGGCGGAAGTCTTCGAATTTCCGCTCGAAGCCGCGTTGAAAGCGACCCAGGAATGATTTGGGCGCCTCCGCGCGGTGCTCGTGTCCACGCATGATGTACATCACCAGCGTGGGAATGAGCGTGCGCGAAAGCAGGTAACTAGCTAGCATGGCGAAGCTGACTGCCTCGGCCAGCGGCACGAAAAGAAATTTCGCCACGCCCGCCAGAAAAAACATGGGCACAAACACGATGCAGATGCTGAGCGTCGAGACGAAGGCGGGCACCGCGATCTGTTGCGCTCCGTCCAGAATCGCTTGCCTCATCTCCTTGCCCATGGCAAGGTTGCGCTCAATATTCTCAATTTCTACCGTGGCGTCGTCCACCAGAATGCCCACGGCGAGCGCCAATCCGCCCAGGGTCATAATGTTGATGGTCTGGCCGATCGCACTCAGCACGATGATCGATACAAAAATAGAAAGCGGAATGGAAATGGAAATGACGATGGTCGGACGCCAGTCGCCTAGGAAGATCAGGATCATCACCGCAGTGAGCGCCGCAGCAATCAACCCCTCGCGCAACACGCCCTGGATGGATGCGCGCACAAATAAAGATTGGTCAAACAGCGCAGTGACCTTCAGTTCCGGCGGAAGGCTTTGTGCTGCCAGCGCCACGATGCTCTTGACGCCGGCGACAATTTGCAGCGTCGACGCGCTACCATTCTTGTAAATCGACATCAGCGCGCCGCGATTCCCATCCTGCCGCACGATATTGGTCTGCGGAGCGAACCCGTCGCGGATGTGCGCTACATCGCGCATATACAGCGTGGAACCGTTGACGGTCTTGACGGGCAGGTCGTTCAATTCCGCAATGGTCTGCGGCGTTCCGTTCATCTCGACGTTATATTCCAGCGGACCCATCTTGATCGTGCCCGTTGGCAGGATCAGGTTCTGCGCGTTGACCGCGTTGACGATATCGTTGGGCGAAAGCCCGTAAGACTGGAGTTTCGGTAAATCCAGATCAACCTGAATCTGGCGAAGTTTGCCTCCGTAGGGATAAGGAGTCGCTGCGCCCGGCACCGTCGCCAGGAAATTACGCAGGAAGTTTTGACCAAGATCAAAGAGTTGCTGCTCGGGCAAAGTCTTGCTGCTCAATCCCAGCTGAATGATCGGTGTGGTAGACGCGCTGTAAGAGATGATCAGCGGCGGCGTGGTGCCAATAGGCAATTGCCGCACGGTCGTCTGGCCGATCGCCGTGATTTGCGCGATGGCTCCCTGCACGTTCGTGCCCGGCCGGAAAAATACTTTGATCACGCCCAGGCCGTACACCGACTGGGATTCCATGTGCTCGATGTCGTTGACCGTGGTAGTGATGCCGCGTTCCGAGTTCGCTACGATGCGGTCCGCCATATCCTGCGGCGACATTCCCGCGTAGAACCAAACCACCGAGACCACCGGAATATCAATATCCGGAAAAATATCCGTGGGCGTCCGCAGAATCGTGATCGGCGTCAGAAGAATGATGACGAGCGCCATCACAATAAATGTGTAGGGACGCCGGAGAGCTAACGCAACAATCCACATCGATTAGGCACCGTTTCAGAATTCGGATAAAAAGAAGGCTCTCCGGACGGAATGCTGAAGAGAGCCCCTGGAACGCTGATTTTAGATTCGATACTAACCGTATCGGATTCTAAAGTCTTGTTTAGTTATTATATGGTAGGGTGGAAACATGCGCCAGAAGCTTCCAGCTCGTGGCCAACGCGGTAAAGGCGGTCGTAAGCGTTTCCCTGGCCGCCCGCGTAGTGAACATGCCCGCCTGGCCATCCTGCGCAGCACCTTGAAACTTCTGGGAGAGAATGGCTTTTCCGCGCTGACCATCGAAGCCGTGGCGGCTCATGCGAACGTTGGCAAGGCAACGGTTTATCGCTGGTGGCCGAACAAGGCGGTGCTTATCGCGGACGCATTCGCCAGCAGCACCACCCGTAAACTCCACTTCCCTGATACCGGCTTCGTTCGCACCGACATGAGCCAGCAAATGCGTCAGCTCATCAAGGTTTTTCGCAGCCCGCGTGGACGCATTGTTTCCGCCATCCTTGGCGGCGGCCAGAGCGACCGCGACCTCATCGCCGCTTTCCGCGAACGCTTTCTGCGGCCGCGCCGGCAGGAGGCATACGCTACATTGCGTCGCGGAATTCTACGCGGCGAACTGCGCCGCGACGTCGACCTGGACCTGCTCCTCGATTCGCTCTACGGACCCATCTACATGCGGTTCCTCATACGGCACGACAGTTTGACTCCTGACTTTGTCGACCGTCTTTGTGAACTCGTGCTCGGGGGAGCGGATCCCCGCCGAAGCCAGTCGGGCAGAGACTTGCCCGTACCAAAACGTCCGAGGCCAAAGTCTAGGCCAAGATCTTCCGCTTCGTAAGTTTTCCACTCCGTCGGCTGGGCGTGAACGCTTTCTCCAGTTTGCCTCATTTCGCCGGCGTAATCGTGATATTCCGAAAAGTGACGTGCCCGGCCTCGGTGCCCTGCAGATAGATCGGTCCCGGCAGAGCTTCGTGACTATCCAAAGCCCCGCCTGTGATCCCGGGAATTTCCTGCCGGTCAATAATGGTCTGACCATTCTGTACAACCGTCACCACTCGTCCCACCAGCGTGATGTCATAGGTCTGCCATTCACCCGGTTTGCGCGGCTGTTCCGGCGTCGGAGCCAGGAAGCCGTAAATGCCTCCTGTGCGCATCGTCGGCCCTTCTGGCTCGGGATCGTCTTCGATTTGGAGTTCGTAACGCCCGCGCAGGTAGACGCCGCTATTCGATCCCGGCGCGCAATTGAATTCGACGTGTAACTTGAAATCCTCAAACTTCGCTTCAGTGATCAAGCTCCGCTCCGTGTCCCGGACTCACCAGCGTGCCGTTCTCCACTTTCCACTTCGCCGTTGCCGCCGCATCGCTCGGAGTCCACCCGCTCAGATCCTTTCCATTGAATAACTGCGTCGGCTTCCCCCACTTCGGATCGCTCTTTCTCTTCAAGGATGCCGCTCTCTCGCCAGTCCATTGCCACGCGGTTCCATCGGGCCCTGTCGTGGTCCCCACAAGTGTCTTCCCAGATAGCTTGCCCTGAAAAACCATGTCGTTTTTCCTGTCTTCCTCTTCTTTAGGAGAAACGAACGTCAGTGTGCCATTCGAGAGTTCGATTTTCGGAAGCGGCCGCGCATTTCCCCAACGGCTCACGAAGCGAGCTTTGAGCTGCCCATTCTCCTGAGTTATCTCCAGCCACGAAGGATATTCGCGAAGCGGAGTCTTAAGAGTCAAATCCCACCGTCCCAAAAAAGACTGAACCGACTCAGCTGTGTCCGTTGAGTTTTTCGGTTCGGAATACACAAGCGTAGAAAATACCAGGATCAACGTTGTCAGAGCAAATAGCATTCCCCGCATTCTCAAACTCAGACACTCTCCCCGCCCGTCCCGCTCGATTTGTCATGAATTCTCCTCAGCAAGGAATTGTAACTGCGATGCCGTTTGTACGACTCCACAAAGATCGGTCAGCGGCTAGCGTGCGCACATTGCAGAAGTCCGCTCCTCGCATCACAGGCTGTTAAGCTTATCGCTATGGAGCCAAATCCGCGCAGGCACCGGCCGAATCTTAACCAGGACACCGTCCCCCACATTCCCGCCTCGGATTCGATAAGCGCCCCCAGCGGAATCGTTCTCGTTCTCCTGACCCTTTGTCTGCTGCCGCGCGCCCCCAGCCTGCGCGCCCAAATGCTGCCGCCGCCAAGTCCTGCGCCCCATCAGGCAATCCAGCCCCGCCAGACCACTCCCGGCAAAAAGTCCGCGAATACGGTAGTGCCGGCGGCGTCCGCGATCCAATTCGAAAACACCATCGGACAATCGACGATCAAGTTTAAACTTAAGAACAGCGTCAGTCCCCAGCACTACACATTTGAAACCATGGCTGGCGGAGTCGCGCTCTTCGACTACAACAACGACGGTTTACTGGACATCTTTTTTACCAACGGCGCAGCGATTCCGTCACTTGAAAAAAGCGATCCCAGTTTTTCAAACCGTCTCTTCCGCAACAACGGGGACGGCACCTTCACCGATGTAACCGAGAAAGCCGGTCTCCAGGGCATTGGCTACTCGATGGGAGTAGCCGCCGGCGACTATGACAATGATGGATTTGTTGATCTCTACGTGACCGGCATCAACCACAACCAGCTTTTCCACAACAATGGCGACGGCACCTTCACCGACGTCACTGAAAAAGCCGGGAGTCGGAGGTATCGTCCCCAAGCTCGGCAAGGCGTGGGCCGTCGCTGCAGGATGGTTCGACTACAACAACGATGGGCGCCTCGACCTTTTTGTGGTGAACTACCTCAATTACAACATCAAGACCGCGACTCCCTGCGTCCAGCAGGGACTTCCGGCCTACTGCTCTCCGGTTGATTTTCTGGGAATGCCGAACATTCTCTATCGCAACAATGGCGACGGCACTTTTACCGACGTCTCGGAAACCTCGGGCATTTCGAAATACGTTGGCAAAGGCATGGGCTTGGCGTTTGCCGATTACGACAACGACGGATTTACCGACATCTTCGTCTCCAACGATACCTTCGAAAATTATCTTCTGCACAATAACGGAGATGGGACTTTTAGCAACGTCGCATTGCCAGCTGGGGTTGCGTACAACGCATACGGCAACGCGATCGCCGGCATGGGCGCGGATTTCCGCGACATCGACAACGATGGCAAGCCGGATATTTTTGAAACCGCGATGTTCAAGGAAGGCTTTCCTCTATATAAGAATTTAGGGGATGGTCAATTTCAGGATGTCAGCAGCGCCGCAGGACTGAGCGCGCTGACCAGCCGCTCAACGGCCTGGGGAGTGGGAATTTTCGATTTCGACAATGACGGAAACAAAGATCTGTTCACCGCCAACGCCGACATTCTGGATAACGCCATGGTGTTGGCGCACCGGCCTTTTGCCCTTCCCAATCAGGTGTTTCGCAACAAGGGCAGCCTGACATTCGAAGATCTGAGTACAAAAGCGGGAAAGTCCTTTTCAGTTCCGGCCGCGCATCGCGGCGCAGCCTTCGGCGATCTCAACAACGACGGCAAAATCGACGTGGTCGTGACGGTTCTGAACGGCCCGCCAGAAATTTGGATGAACCGCTCCGGCACTCAGAATTCAATCAACCAAAACCACTGGATCATTCTGAACCTCGTCGGCGTAAAGTCGAACCGCGACGGACTCGGAACAAAAGTGCAAGTAGCAACGTCTCTGGGCACGCAGTACAACCATGCGACCACCGCGGTGAGCTACAACTCTTCGAGCGACAAGCGCGTCCACTTTGGACTGGGCCGGGCCAGCGTCATAGAAACCATTGAACTAACCTGGCCGAGCGGCATCAAGCAGATTTTGAAGAACATAAAAGCAGATCAGATTCTCACCGTGACGGAGAGCGCGTCACCCTGAGCTGTACCCGGTTTATTTTTGTGCAGGATTTCCTGAAAGGCGCTGCGCAAGTTCCGTTTGCCCATTGTGGAGAAGAAGGTCGATTAGTTCCTTCACGACCTCAGGCTTGCTTCTCCCGTACGCCGCCAGCGTTTCAGCAGTCAAGTCGGCAGCTGACACTTTTCCCGTGCGGAAGTAAGAATCGCAAAGCATGTAAAGCAACTCCGGAGTCGTGGTTCTGGACTTCGCGAGTTGTTCCGCCGCATCGGAATAGAGGCCCTGGTGGTAACGGACCTCGCCCATCTCGGCAATCGCCAGCTGATAGTTCGGGTCGTTTGCGAGTTCCGCCTTAAATTCATTCTCAGCGCGGCTCAGGTCGCCCAGCTTCAGCGCCAGTATTCCCTCATAAGTATGAGCGCCTCGAACCGTCGGCTGAAGCTCAAGCGCATGATGAAGACTGCGCAGGCCATCTTCCGAGTCTCCCATGAAGAGATAAAGTTTCCCGACAAACACATACGCATCCGCCGGAGTGGCGGCAGTTCCCTTGAAGTGCTCGCGATAGAGTTGCAACGCATCCTTTTCTCGATGCTCCGCTAGCAATTGACGCGCTTGTGCCCTGATCGGGCTTTCGCGTTCCTCACTCTCCGCCGAGCGGACAAACGTCATCTGTTCCATCATCAACTGATGCAAAGCCGCTTCGTGCTGCGCGTCCTCTGACCTGCCCATCGCGGCAAATGCCCGTGACAAATAGAAATGCGCCAACAGCCGCGTGGGGTCGAGCCGCAACACCGATTGCAATTTATCAACAGCGGCTGGATAGTTCTTCAGTTCAAGTTCGCACTGGCCAAGTCCCAACAACGACTCCACATCATCGCTCTTGAACGCGATGATTTGCTCAAACGCGTGCTTGGCAGCTTGCCACTGCGCGAGCTTTACATCCACAGTAGCGAGCAGCCGCAACGCGTTCACATCATTGGGCTGTGATTCCACTGCGCGCGCGGCATACTGCGCCGCACCGGCAAGATCCATCAATTTGAAATCAGTCGCGGCGATGTCGTAATCGATTCGCAACAGCGTCGCATCAGAGTGCTGCGCCTTAAGCAACCACTTCAGGCCCGCCGCGCAATCTCCCGTGCCGCAAAGCAACTCTCCGTACTTCTGCCACACCGATATGTTGTCGGGCTCCGCCTTTAAGCTCAGCCGGATGGCGCGCAGCGCCAGGTCGTCCTGCCCATTCAAGTGATAGGCCTGGGCAAGATAATACTGCGCGTCCCCGTCGCCGGGGAGAATCCGCACACGGTGTTGCAGCAACTGGATGGCTTCTTCTTTCTCGCCCACAGTCAGCTTGGCGATGCCGACCTTCAACAGAAGATCACCATCGTTCGGCGCGAGCTTCAGACCCTCTTCATACGCGGCCGCCGCCTCGGAAGTGTGACCTGCCTCTTCCAGCAACATGCCCTTCAGCTTGAGCGCCGGCGCAAAATCTGGATGCTGTTCAAGCAAGCGGATCACGAGATCCATCGCCCCCTGCCGATTGCCCTGCTCGGCGAGGCTGAGCGCCTGATGGAGTTGTTGCATCAGAGGAGACTCGGCGGGATGGCCCGCGTTCTGCGCCCCGAGCAGAGATTCCTCCGGCAGCAAACAGCGCCATCAACAGCAGGACTGCACGGAGACGATTTGCCGTTGCGCCGATGGCCATATTTTTGACGGCTAGTCCGCAGCGCCTTCGATGTTCCAACCGCGTTTCGCGCTCCGAGCCTATCCTTCATCTCCTACTGTTCATCATGCTCGGCGGCGCGAATTTCCGCGGGCTGAACCTGCAATTCCTTGTACAACGCGCGCAGCTTCTCCTTCATGTCCTCAAATTTCTGGTAGAGTTCCACTTCGCGCTTAGCATCGTCCATGCGCTCCATCTTCCGGTAGAGCATCGCCAGGCGGTAATGCACAGTGGCGTTGGTAGGCTCCAGTTTGACGGCATCTTCGAGCAGGGGCAGCGCCTTATCCTCTTGATTCATATCAATCAGAGTCTTGGCTAATCCCAGCTTTGCGTCCGCATCCGTCGGCTGCAGCTCCACGGCTTTCCTGTATTCCTTGTAAGACTGCTGGATATTTCCTTTTCGGCCGTCAATCTCCGCAAGCCTGAGCATCGACTTCTCATTCTGCGGATTGTCCATTAGCGCCGCATGATATTCCTTCTCGGCCTCTTTCTTTAACCTCTCGTCCGTCGATGCATGGAGCAGCTCCCCCAATTCGAAGTGAATCCCCGGCAGATGCGGATCAATGACAATCGCCTTCCGATACTGTGCGATGGCGACGTTGGTATTTCCCTGCCGGACGTCTTCGTGCGCCAACAACTGATGCATTTGTGCGGAATCCGGCGCAGCCAGTGACAACGCGAGCATCGACTCGCCCGCCAGATCGGAATAAGTCCGGTAGGCCGCATAGAGCACCTCCGCGTTGTCCGGGTCTGCCTTCCGCAAATGCGCGATCACGGCCGCGGCCTTGTCCAGATCACCGCTCTCGGTATCGAGCCCGACCAGCTCCAGGCCAAGTTGCAGCTGAAAGCGCGGGTCCTGTAGCGAAGGAAACGCAGCTTCCATATCCTTGCGCGCATCGGCAAAGTCCAGCGTCCGGCTCTCGGCCATCCCCAGCAACCCTTGAATCTTCGCCAGACCAGGCTGCCGCTCCTCTTGGGGCCTAGCAAGTTCGTGCACAGCCACCGCGGCGCGGAAGTGGGGAATAGAATCCGCTGCCTTTCCCTGAAAGAACAGCAGAACTCCCAGATTGGCCTGCGCATCCACATTTTCAGGATCGATGGCCACCGCGGCCTCGAACTCAGGAATCGCCAGCGCCGGCTGCTTCTCGCGGAGGTAGTCGTTCGCCTTTTCGATGTGCGCCGCAAACTCCCGCCGCTTGTCTTCCTGCGTGTCTCGCTGTGTGACCCCAGTCGCCTGAGAGAAGCACAACGCAACTCCCGCCAACAAGACGAACCCGGCAGAGGCAACTGCCACTCTTCGCAATCATTCGGAACCATCCAGACTGAACCATCCAGATTCTATAGTCGTATAAATCATAGAGGATGTAGCAAAAAGAAGAGACGGCGAAAATCGCCGTCTCTTCAAGGTAGGTGACCAATTGACCAAAGCTCAGAACGTCATCCGAAGCCCAAGCTGCACGTTGCGACCGCTAACCGTTGTCGTCGTGATGGCAACAGTGCCTGTCGTATAAGGCGTGCCCGGACCGTTAGAACCGCCAAGGCTGGCATCGCTCGGCACACCGAAGCTGGGATGGTTGAATGCGTTTTGCGCATCGCAGCGAAGCTGGATATTCACTCCCTCCCACGGCAAAGAGAACGTCTTGCTGCCGGAGAGGTTAAACACGTTCAATCCCGGTCCGTAAAGGCTGTTCCTTCTTACGTCGCCGAACGTTCCATTTTCCGGCTGAGAAAACGCACTCGTGGCGAGGCAAACGGCAGTTGGAGAATGCATGCGGTGACGATCTGGCTTGTAGCCAGCTCCCGGAACCCAGTTGGGAAGCGACGAGCCTGCCTGCGCGTAAGTATTTTGGGTCCCGTCCACCGTAAACGGCCTCCCGTTGAGAGAACCACCGTACCGGAAATCTGCCAGCCGCCAATCACTGCGTCCAGAGGCCGGCTGCTGTTTAAGAACTTCTGGCCCCTGCCCAGGGGAAGCACGTAAACCGCATACCCCTTGAAAGCGTGGCGGACATCGAAGTTTGAGTTGCTGTAGTTGGCCGCGGGATTGTTGGCAATTTGGTAGTCTTGCGGTCCCGCAGTGGCTTCCCCACCCCGAAGAATCCTGGTCGTCCAGCATATGCGACCAGACGTAGTTGAAGCTGAAGCTCACGCCGTTGGTCATGCGCTTGGTGATGGAGGCCTGCAGCGAGTTGTAGTTGGAGACGGCGTTATTGGTGCTGCCGGTGAGGCTCTGGAAGTTTGGATAAGGGCGATCCGTCGGCGCATCGCTGGGCGATAGCAAGGCCAGCGGCACCGGTTCAGATCGGTAGGGAAGTTCAGGCTCGATCCGTGGCTAGCCACGTAGGCAAGCTCGACCACAACATTCGTGCCGAGCGAGCGTTGCGCGGAGACGTTCCATTGCAGGATCCTGGGGACCGGCGTGTGGTATTGGATGTAGCCTGCGGGTTGGCCGTTGTAGGCGGTGGGAGAAGTGTCGGAATCCCTGCGTGTAAGGCAGAGGGGTGGAGGTTCCAAAGACAGTGCCGGTTCCGTCAAGCTTGGTGATCGGAATAATGCCGTTGGTCGAGTCGTTGTCGCCGCCGGCCGAACTGATGGCGGCGCCCATTCCGTAAGTGGTATTGTTTTCGCCGTAAGTATCGAGGCTCCAGGTATACGAATAGAGCCCAAACCCGCCACGCAGCACGGTATTCGGATCGCGCGCCCAGGAGAACCCTACGCGCGGCTGCCATGTGTTGTAGGTGTTCGCCATCATGGAGCTGCGGCCATTGGCGTGGGTAGTGGCGAACCAATAAGCGCCCGGCGTATTGGTGGCCGGATTGTTCACGGTTGGGTCGAAGCTGGACTCATTGCTGTGGATTTCATTCCAGCCGTGGTTGATCTGGTAGCGGAGACCAAGGTTCAGCGTAAGGTTCGGGCGCACCTTCCAATCGTCCTGCACGAAAAGCTGCGGAGTCTTCATGCGCGCGCCGAACTCGGGTGAAACAGCCGCGTTCCACTGGTTTGCAAGCCGAGCAGGAAGTCCGCGTACTCCATGCCCGTTCCGGGGACCGGACCAGCAACACCCGCGGCGTTGAGTGCCCATTGCTGGGTGTACTGCCCTGAAAACTGGAATCGTGCCAGCATTGCACGTTGCCCCACGCCGTAGAGTTGTTCTGGTAGGTCAACAGTTCTCCGCCGAAGTGCAGGATGTGCTTGCCGCGGATCATGGTCACCACGTCGGAGGGATCCCAGGTGAACTCCTGATACACGCGTTGGAACTGGGATCGATCCATGCGTAGGGATAAGATCCTGTAAAGTTGATTGCCGGAAAGTCATCCGCCTTGGCAAACTGCCAGCCCAGTTGGGCCGCATAGCCGTGATTCAGGGCACGATCGGCAAAGAAGTTTAGCTGATCGGTGAAACCCATTCTGGCTTCGTTGATGGTGCGTGGGGCTTATGTTCCAGACATCAGTGATCTGGGCGTTATTGTTGTCCACGTCGCCGGACTGGCAACCGAAGGGACAGGCGCTTACAGTGCTCGGGTAGATCTGCGGAGTATCGCTCTGCGTATCGGACATGGTGATGCGGTTGTTCGGCGTAATGTCATAGTCCAACCGGCCAAAGAACTTTCGATACGGCGCGGAAGCTGTTGGCTGGCGTAGAAGTTATTTTGGACTTCTCCCTCCGAGCCGACGGTTCCGGCAATAAACGCGCCTCCGGAAATATGATTTGTCGGCGTCGGGTAGAACAGCTGAAACTTTGACGCTACCGCATCGAAAAGCGCGCCAGGGGGGATGGCGTTCATGCCGACTTAAGGCCCCTGTATTTTCACTGGCAAAGCTCTTCCGGATCGGGTAAGGGTTGCCCTTGGCATCGACCGCCATAACTTGCGTGGTCGGATCGTAGATGTTCTGCATGCCGGTAAAGTCGCCGGCCATCACAGCCGTCGACGGCACGTTGTTCGTAGCCGTACTGTTGCCGTGGTCGACGAACTGGTCATAGTCGAAGTAGAAAAACATCTTCTTCTTCAGAATCGGGCCCGCCAACGGAGAACCCGAAGTTGTTGTAGCGAAGGAAGGGGACCGCCGGTTGTGGTGAAGTCCGAATGGGCCGTCAAAGCATCGTTCTGAAGATAGTCGTAGGCCGACCCGTGGAAACGGCTGGTACCGCCCTTCGTGATTTGGTTAAAGATGACTCCGCCGACGCCATATTGCGCCGAAAAATGATTGGTGTTCACCTGGAGTTCGGAGACATTCTCAAACACTGCGGGATTCGCGTTCTGGCTATGCGAAAGCGTGGTCGACGCTCCATCCGCAAGAATGTTGCTATAAGGCAGGTTGCCATTGATCGCCACGTCCTGGCCCGGATTCGACGAGCCTTGGTTTCCGCCAACGGTGCCGCTGGCGCCTGGCAGCAGGATCATGAAGTTCTCCCAATCCTGCGTGACCTGCGGCAACTGCGCCATCGACTTGTCGAATACAGCGTCGTGCTCTGTTCGCTCGTCTCCGTCTGCAACAGCGCCACGTCCGTGGTGACCGTCACCTGCTGCGTGGCAGAGCCGACCTTCAACTGGGCGTTGACCGTGGTGAAGCCGACCTCCAGACTGATGGGCCCGCGCACCAGCTTCTCGAAGCCGTCCTTTGTGAACGTGAGCTGATAGCTCCGGTCACAATCGAAGACGTATCGTAGAGACCGTCCTGATTGGTTGGATAGTCCTTCGATACGCCGGTATCGACATTCAGGACCGTAATCGTCACTGCCGGAATCAGCGCTCCCGTCGCGTCGGTTACGGTGCCACGAATGTCCCCGGAGTTTGTGCTCTGCGCAAAGCATGCCCCGCTTCCGAAAACCAGAACGAGGGCCGAGACCCATAGCATCTTCGTCATGGAAGTGCCTCCCAAATACTGCTTACCGCGTCTAGCTTTTCGTTATCTTTTCCAGGCGGAGACCACGCCTGAATGTTGTGCTTGCCAGCAGTATGCAAAAACGATTAATTACTTGCGCATCTGTGCAATCACGATGCGTCAGCTTAATGCAAACGTACTAATAGAAAATAATTACGCAGAGGTGTCAATACTACTTTCGTACAGCTGCAGGTTGGCGCCTTGATGTTGGGTAAGACCTTTGGGTAAGACCTCGGGGAAACTCCAGAGCAATTCGGTCGAGCACGATCAGTCGAGCGAGATGATCCCTCGTTGCAGCGCAACAGTCGCCGCCTGCGTCCGATCCTTCACGTTGAGCTTTTCCAGTACATGACTCACGTGCAGCTTCACCGTAACTTCGGCGATGTTCAGTTCGCCTGCGATTTCTTTGTTTCCCAATCCCTTGGCCACCATCCGCAGCACCTCAAGCTCCCGGCTGGTCAGGGAGCGGTGCGAGAGCCGCTCGGTCAGCAGCGAAGCCACAACGGGATCCAGATAGCGCCCGCCCTGGTGAACCTCACGGATCGCCCGCAGCAATTCTTCGCGGATGATGCTCTTCACAATGTATCCCTCGCGCTCCGGCCTGCATCGCACGGTAAATTTCTTCTTCCCCCGAGTGCGTGGAGAGCATGAGAATGCATGCGTCCGGAAACTCGTGAACCATCGCGACCGTGCACTCGATACCGCTCATGCCCGGCAGCCGGAGGTCCATCATCACCAGGTTAGGACGATGTTTGCGATAAGCTTCCAGCGCGATCTTGCCGTTGCCCGCTTCGGCCACCACCTCCATGTCCGGTTCCACATTCAACGACGCAGAAAGACCCATGCGGACCATGAAGTGATCGTCAACCACCAGAATGCGTATTGGTTTTGAGCTCTTCATCAATCGCTTCCGCGGAGTGCACGGGAACCTCCACGGCAATGCGGGCTCCGCATCCGGGCTCACTCTCCACTCTTAAATGGCTGCCCATCGATTGCGCGCGCTCCCGCATATCGAGAAGTCCGAAATGTCCCGTCGGAGACGCCTGCGCGGCCACAAAGCCCTGACCGTCATCGCTCACGGTCAGGCAAACGGACGCTGGAGAATACCGCAATTCGATGGAAACGTGCCGAGCTCGCCCGTGCTTTACCGCGTTGGCGACGGCTTCCTGGCCGATACGAAGCAGGTTCATCTCCACCGGACCGGGCAGTCGCACCGGGTCGCCCTGAACCTTGAAATCGAATTTCGTTTGCTCGCGTGGCACGAGAGGCTCAACAATCTGCGCCAGTGCAGAAACCAGATCTCCATTTTCCAGCAGTTGGCAGCGCAAATCCCACACCGAACGCCGCGCTTCCACCATGCTGTGGCGGCTCATATCGCGCGCGGTTTCGAGAGCGTGCTGGGCCACGCCCGGCGCCTGCTGAAAGCAATCGACCGCCAGATCGAGTTGCATGGTGATCCCGGCCAATTCCTGTTCCAGCGTGTCGTGCAGCTCGCGGGCAATCCGGTTGCGCTCTTCAAGCACCGCGCTGCTTCTCAACTTCTGGCGAATAACGGCCATCTGCTCTTGCAGTCGCCGGCCCAGCACGACCACCCACACGATCACCGCCAGAAGCACGCCCCCCATAATGCCCAGCAGCCAAAGCGTGTGCCGCAAATTCCACCACGAGGGAGCCGTAAGCACCACCACATCCTGCGGCAAGCGCAGCAGCATGCGGAACGACTGCGGCGTCTGCCACAAACCTCCGCTGCGAACTAAACAAATTCCGGTGACTTGCACTTCGCTATTCAGCGGGATGGACAGCAGTCGCTCCGCGGAAGCGCTCGCCGGCAGCGCGGCATCGAAAAACACGTCGCCATCCTGCAGCATCAGCCGCAAACCATCCGGCTGCGCCTGGCGGTTCAGCAACTTCGCATTGGTGGTCACGACCGCGCCATCGAATTGTTCCCAAGGTACACCGAGGTTAAGCTTCACCGGTTCCGGCGCTTTCTCGTGGCCTAAACGATGAAACAGCGCATCCTCTAGAATCGGCGCCGAGTCCCCCATCGCAGGAAACCCCAGCACGTCCACGAGATCGCCGATCTCGAGCGCCGTGTTCTGATGCGTGAGCACGCGCAGTCCCTTGCCTTGACTCTGAAGAAACAGTGCATTGCCCTGCTGCTGGTAGCCGACGACGCCGCGCACGCGCACCCGATGCCGCGTTCCCTCCGCCGGCGAAAATCGCAACAACGCCGACAATGGAACCTCCGTCGCGGGAGCTTCCACTTTAATGAAGCTCAGCCGAGGAACATAAAACAGGATGCCCGTGAGTTGCCGGTTAGCGTTGTACAGACTGCCGCACACGCCTTCGATCAGCACTTCGCTGTCGACCCACTGTCAACCGGACGACAAATCCTGATCGTGACCAATCGGCACACGAACATTGAACTCGCCTCCTTCGGATGCGATGCGCATGGCCAGCGTCAATTCCTGCCACGAGCTGCGATCAACGGCCGCAGATCGCACAATGCCTCGCACCTGCGCCCACTGACTATCGTGCTGCCCGTTGGCCAGTTCGGAGAAAGGAAATAGTTGTGGCTTGGGCAGCACTCCCTCGCCCAGCACTCGCAACTTCGTCTCGCGAATCACCGGAGCGAATTTGCCCGGCCCCGTCACTCCTTCAACTTCGACGACCTGGCTGAGCAGATGGGAAAACTTCGCGGAGACGCTGCCCTCCACGTAAATGCCAGCCGTCGCATCCTGAACAAAAAAGTCCGGCGCCGGAGCATCCATCGTAATCACGCCCCGCACCAGCACCGGATAACCCAGAGATGCCTGTTCCGGACTCAGACTCCGGATCTGATCGACATGCGTAAGTGTAGGCAGCGGCTTCGCAGCAGCCGGAACTTGCGCCCGAACTCCAGCACTGAAAGCCCCCACGACAAGAACCGACACGGCGACGAACACCTGCACAAACTCCGCACCAACACTGCGTGCTCGCATAGATCCCTTGGACATGGATACGAGTTCAGAAGTCATAGACATTCCTTCGCACAGCGCCACCAATTCCCTGCTCGCATGTAGGGTAGCCCAAACCGGCGGCCGGGGGAAGAGGACAGACCTGATAGTCAGCTCCAACGACTCCTACTCTTGCCTACCCAGAGACCTCAACGTGATTTGAGAGGCTGATTTGACACCCATGAGATTCTTGTCGGCAACGCTGACTTCAGAAAGTGCCCGGCACCAAAGGCCAGAATGTCGGAACACGAACCCACGATTCTTCCCGGTCTTCGACCCCGCGTTCGATCTAACATTCGATCCGATGCTCGAACCGACACTCGCCGTCAGGGCAAGCTCGCCAGACTTTTCCAGCTGTCGTTTGTATGCGCAGCGGTATCCACGACCTGCCTCCTGCTGACCAGCTGCCCCCACTCAACCGGGACCGCACAGACCACATCCGGCCCCGCCGTGCAAATCGTCGAAACCACCAGCGACCGGACGATGCTGCTGCAACCCCAGCCCAGCGTCTCCTTCGCCACCGCTGGAAATTCCAGCGCTCTTGTCATCACTGTAGACGCGACAACCCAGTATCAGCAGATGGATGGGTTCGGCGGTTCCCTCACCGATTCGTCCGCATGGTTGATTTGGAACAAGCTCAGCGCTTCGCAGCAGACGACGTTGATGCAACAGCTCTTCAGCGCGAGCAGTGGCATCGGAATCAGTTTTCTGCGCCAGCCCATGGGCGCATCCGACTTCTCGGCAAGTGGCAACTATAGTTACGACGAAATGCCCGCAGGCCAGACCGATCCCAATCTCACAAACTTCTCCATTGCGCACGATACGGCTTACATCGTCCCTCTCGTCAAACAAGCTCTGTCAATCAACCCGAGGCTCAAAGGTGGTCGCACTCCCGTGGAGCCCGCCCGCCTGGATGAAATCCAGCCAAGCCATGAATGGCGGGACCATGAACCCGTCCTACTTCCCAAGCCTGGCACGGTATTTCGTCGATTTCGTGCAGGCTTACCAGCAGCAGGGCATTCCCATCTACGCACTATCCGTGCAAAACGAACCCCTCTACTCGACTGCGAGATACGCCTCAGAATCTCTCCCCGCAACCGATGAAGCAACCTTCATCGCAAATAATCTCGGGCCCGCGCTCAGCACCTCTGGACTCGGCAATGTGAAAATCTTCGCGTACGACCATAATTGGGATAACCCCGCTTATCCGGAGTCGGTGCTCGCCAGCTCCGCCGCGCAGTATCTCGCCGGCAGCTCGTTTCACTGTTACGCCGGCGATCCCAGCGCCCAATCCCCCGTGAAGGCTGCCTTTCCCGCCAAAGATATTTGGTTCACCGAATGTTCTGGCATCACTTCAACCACTTTTGCCGGCGACCTGGTCTGGAACGCCGAGCACTTGCTGATCGGCGCTACGCGCAACTGGGCGCGAAGCGTTTCTCTCTGGAATCTCGCTCTCGATCAGAACTCCGGCCCCAAGGTCGGCACTTGTTCCAACTGCCGGGGAGTCGTAACGATCGACGACAGTGTTTCCCCAGCCCAAGTCACTTTCAATGTGGAGTACTACATCCTTGGACATCTGGGAAAGTTCGTCGTTCCCGGCGCGCACCGGATCGATTCAAACACTCTCGGCGCCGGCAGCATCGAAGATGTCGCCTTTCAGAATTCCGATGGATCAATCGTCCTGCTGGTGCTGAACTCAGCCCGCAACCCCGCAACCTTCACCGTGAGTTTCAAAGGTCAGTCCTTCACTTACACCCTGCCCGCCGGAGCCCTCGCCACCTATAGCTGGAAGTAATTCGCATTCTCCTCACGGTGATTCTCCTCCTCACGACGGACTTTTTGGTTTGACATTGGAAACCGCAGACTGCTTAACTGCAAGCGGCGTAAATCCCCGCCAAACGCGATCATGCGCTCTCGTAGAAATTTTCTGACCGGCTCTGTCGGCGCCATCGCCGGAGCACTAGCCGCGCCCAACTCCTGGGCAGCCGCGACACCCAGCCACCCATGCATCACGGAAGCTACAAATCTGTGCGGCGAGTGGTTGTTTCGCACTGACCCCGACGATCGCGGCACGAAAAGTAATTGGCATGGCGAAAATGTTCCCGGTGAAGGTTGGCGAAAAGTCACTGTGCCTCACACGTGGCAGGTCGAGACCCCGCTGGCCGACTATCGCGGAATTGCCTGGTATCGGCGGCCCTTTGATTTGCTCGCGCCCGCAAATCGACACGAATGCGCCGTGCGCGTGGAGTTCGAAGCCGTCTTCCACTCCGCGACAGTTTGGGTCAATGGTCACCTCGCCGGAGAACACGCGCGCAAGGGTTACACCGCCTTCACATTTGACATCACGAACCTTGTGCAGTGGGATCGCACGAACACGATTGCAGTACGTGTGGATAGCGCCTTCAACGATCGCATGCTTCCGCGCGGCCGGTCGAGCGACTGGGCCAATGACGGTGGCATTTTCCGCCCAGTGCAACTACTGGTCACGCCAAAAACATTTATCGAACGCGTTGACGTCGACGCCGTCCCGGACTTCGCCAGCGGCGATGGAAACCTGACGATTACCGCATACATCCGCAACACAGGTGCGGCGACCTCGACCAGCACAGCCTCCTTCTGCATTACAGAAGAAGAGGACTCGGTGAAAGTTCCCCCCGACTCCCCGGTCAAGTCTTTTTCCCTCCAGCCAGGATCACTCGAAACTCTCACCCTCAAATCGACTTTGCTGAAAGCTAAGCTGTGGCACTTTGATCATCCCCACCTCTATAGCCTGGAAGTTTCAGTTTCAGATGGAAGCACTACCCACCGCTTCACCACCACTTTCGGGTTCCGCAAGTTTGAGATTCGAGATGGCAAGTTTCACCTTAACGGCGAGCTCATGCGCCTGATGGGCGTGGAACGCATGGCCGGGGGCAATCCCGAGTTCGGCATGGCCGAACCAGCCGAGTGGATCTCCCACGACCACGCGGACATGAAATATCTGAATTGCGTTTTCACGCGAGTCCATTGGCCCCAGGACAAGCGCGTTCTTGAGTACTGCGACCGCCACGGCATTCTCGTGCAAACCGAGATCCCCGCCTGGGGGCCGGACACATTCAACGGCATGACCGCCGAGCCCGACGCGGACATCCTGGAAAATGGTCTCGATCAACTACGCGAAATGATCGCTCGTGATTTCAATCATCCATCGGTCGTGGCCTGGGGAATGTGCAATGAAATTGGCGGACAGAATCCGCCCGCGTATCAGTTCGCCAAGCGCATGCTGGAGGAAGCGAAGTGCCTCGATCCCGGCCGTCTATGCTCCTACGCTTCGAATTCCCTGGACAGCACCCCGGAGCGCGATGTCGCGGGCCTCATGGACTTCATCGAAGCCAATGAATATTTCGGAACCTGGATGCCAGGTTCTGCGGCGGACGCCGCACTCTATCTCGACAAAATTCACGCCGCATTTCCCCGAAAGCCAATCGTCGTCTCCGAATACGGATATTGTGCCTGCACTCCTGACCGGCTCGAAGGCGACGAAAAAAGAGTGGAGATTCTGCGCTCGCACACCGCCGCAATCCGCTCGAAAGATTTCGTCGGCGGCGCCATTTTCTTCTGCTACAACGACTACCGTACTCAGATGGGCGACCGCGGCGTGGATCCGTTGCAGCAGCGGGTCCACGGAGTTGTGGATCTCTACGGCGCGCAAAAGCCGTCCTACGAACTTCTCCGCCGCGAGTCCAGCCCGATCGAATCGGTCGACGGTGCAGCACCAACTGAAGAAACTCCAGTTGCTGATCCAGGTGCTGATTAAACTCCGGCGCGATCTTCCCGCCTACACACTCAGAGGCTACAAACTGCGAGGTTTATTCTTCGGCGCAGGCAATATTCCCGTCGAGCGACAGGAAGTGACTCTGCCAGACGCCGCGCCCGGCAGCGAAACGAAATTAGAACTGGTATTCACGCAGCCCGAGCCGCCAGTTCACGTCCAGATTGACGTTCTGCGCCCCACTTCCTTCTCGGCTTACTCCTGGGATTCGAAAATGGACTCGAATTTGGATTGGAAACCTTAGCGCCTCGCCTACACTCTCAACTGGTTGCCTCATTCGCCGCCGTCGATCACCGGCGTACATCCGAGTAGAGCAGCAAGCCCTCCCGGCCACCAGTTCCAATCGCCCGCAACGCGAAGCAGTGCAGGTCCAATCACAATGCGAACGAGCGTGGCATCAATTAACACCGCTACCGCCAGCGTAAATCCCAGCATCTTCACCACCAGGAAACTTCCGAACGTGAATGCCGCGAATACCACAATCATGATTGCGGCCGCACTCGTAATCAGTCCCGCCGTTCTGGCCATCCCCTCGGGGATTGCTTCCTCTTCACTCAGCCCGCACCTTCTCGCTTCGAGCACTCGCGCGACCAGGAACACTTCATAATCCATGCTCAGCCCGAAAACAATGGCAAAAGCGACGATTGGCACGATGGGAAATATGCTGCCCGTTCCTTCAGGCACCCCAAAGAGCCTGACCCCGTGCCCGTCCTGAAACACTAGGACCAATACTCCGAACGAGGCCGCGACCGAGAGCAAGTTCAAAGCAATCGCCTTCACCGCGGCGAAAAGCGATCGGAACCCAGCAATAAGCGCGATCAGCGTCCCTACCACTACCAGCGCCATTACCGAAGCGAACCGGTCTCTGACGATTGTCTGATAATCGGCCGTCAGCGCCGGGATACCGCCAATGCGCAGCGTAGCGCTAGGTACTCCCGTAAGAGCTGCTGCGCCTTCTTTTCGCAGCTCCCGCACCCACTTGACCTGATCGTTCAGCGAAACCCCAGGCGCGGGTAACACTTCCAGCAGCGCCTCCTGCCCGTCGCGACTCAGAAACGTTCGGCGCGTCTCACGAGTGAGGCTGCTCAGGGCAGACCGGTCACTCCCCGCCATCGTCGTAATCGAAATCACGCGGCCGGTACGCGGATCGCTCGCAAGCTGTTTGCTGAAACGGTCGAGCGCATTCCATCCCGAGTCCGTTTGCGCAATCGAATCGTTGGGAAGTTCGAGCATCACGCGCAACGAATAAACAATGCCCGCTCGATCCATACGTTCAAGCGTGTGCAGCGCGCGCACCGATTCCGCCGCCGGCGGAAGCCAATCCCCTCTGGGGACGCTGGTATCGAGCCGCATGGCCTGTGAGGCGAGCACCAGCAAGGGGACACCCGCCACAAGGATGGCAACCCAGGGATGCGCGACAATCACCTTCCCCCATCGCCTCCAGCGGTTTCCCGTGCGTGCTGCCCGATTCGCATCCAGACTGGCAAGAAAGGGCAACCGTCCAGCATTAATTCGGGTTCCGAGAATTCCGAGCAGTGCTGGAACCAGCGTGCTGGCCAGCACCACACTCATTCCCGCCACCAGGAATCCAGCCACACCGATGGAACGAACTTCGCTGATGGGGACGGTTAAAAGCGCCAGAAATCCGATGGCCACCGTCGAGGCTGAAATCACGAGCGTATGGCCCGCCTGCCGTGCCGCGATGGCCGCGGCTTTGAGTCCGTCTGGCTCTACAGCAATCGCTTCCCGGAAGCGGCTCACCATGAGCAGCGCGTAGTCGATCCCCAAGCCCAGCCCCAGCATCGTGGACAAATTCTGAACCAGAATCGACAAGTGCCAGCGCAGGGCCAAAAATCCTGCGATCGCCAGTGCGGTCGCGATAGCAAGCTGGCCAACGGCTACGGGAATCAGCGCCGCCACCAGGCTTCCGAAAGCCACCAGCAGAAGTACGAGTGTGGCAGGAATCACCAGGGTTTCGGCGTGTTGCACGTCGTCTGCGCTGGCTTTCCGAATGTCGAAATTCAGCGGCGTCTCTCCCGTCAGCTCGAGCTTCACCGCCGGATAACGACTCCGCAATTGGTTTTCGAGAGAACTCGCCAGCTGGTGAAGCTTCGGGACCAGCGACTCCACAGGACCCTCGGTCGAGGCCAGTCCCACCAGAATAAAAGTGGCTCCGCCCTTGCCCAGGAAAATCGGATCGCGAAAATCAAGATGCGATACCACTCCGGACACGCCCGGTTCCTTCCCCAGACTCTGTTCAATCGTCCCTAATGCTTGCTCGCCCTCTTCCGAATCGACAGGAGGAAGTCCCTGCACTACCAGAACCACGCGGTCCACGAATGGCGAACGAAAGCGAGTGGCCAGATCCTGCGTCACGATTTCCGCTTCGCTGCCTTCGATTCGTGTCGCAGTCTCCAGATGGTGCTCGGCATGAAAAGAAAATGGGAGCAGCACCAGAACCGCGACAAGGACTACTCCGGCCAGCCAGAAACGGCGAACATACATGAGATTCATAATGTCACGATGTCAGGCCAAATCGTCACTGTTAAGGAGATTTTCATCCGCGCGAGACCATTTCGGGCTTCGGATCAACCTGTATTTGCCGGTTCCGTTTCCGACTAACCCGGTGCATGCGGGTTCGCATTGCGGACGGATTCGTATTATGGTGTGGTAAGGATACACGGTTTTCAGCAGAGCCAATGCAGGAGGACCAATGTACAAACTAGCGTTGCTCGGGCTAGCTATCGCGCTACAAATTGGCGCGGCAGACCCCCGCGTCGGTTCCTGGACCCTCATCACTGCGGAATCCACCCTCGATCCCCCCAACAGACTCTCCGTCACGTCTCTCCACCATGAGGTGCACGTCGTGAGTTCCGGCGAATCCCGCTTCGACTTCACGGCAAAGTTAGACGGCCATGAAGCGCCCGTACAAGGCAATCCGGCAATTAATCAAATCGAAGTACGCAGAATCGATAAGCATCAAGTCGAAGTCAAAGAGAAAAAGGATGGAGCCGTAGTGGCAACCGTTCGTGACAAACTTTCGGCCGACGGTAACGAGTTAACCAGCAGGACTTCACAAAAAGGCCATGCCGACCGCATCACCGTGTGGACGCGGACCGGGGGAACGAAAGCTCCCGATGACTTATTCGGTGGCGAGTGGACCGAGGATTTGAGTAAGACTCGATTGCGTCAAGGGATGACGCTCAAGATCGAGGCGGACGGAAACCGAGGGAGTCCGGTTCCTGGGCGACTTCAGCTACAGCGCCCGATTTGACGGCAAGGAATACAATCTGAAAAATTCGAGCAACGATACTGTCGCCCTCCAGCTGGTCGACGCTCACACCGTCGATTCGACCTACCGCCGCGATGATCAAATCTCGCAAAAAGATCGATGGGTGGTTTCCGCCGACGGATCAACAATGACCCTGACCACGGCCGGCACGCTCGAAACCGGTCAGCAGATAAAAGAGACACTCGTATTTCGGAAACAATAACGTCACGGTGCCGGCCCGGTATATCAGCGCGGATGAAACCCCTACCGGCTACCCACGGCGTTAAACTCACGCGCCGCAACCGAGATGATTCCCTTCCGCTGCATGAATCGCAAGATGCCATTGACCGTATCTTCGAGAGACGGATCCGGCTTGCCCCATCGGGAAGCATCCCGAGCCGCCTGATAGGTAGTGCTATCGTAGCGTTTGAATTCCATCGCCGAGATGTTGTCCACAGAGCCCACTAGAAAATCCAGCAGCGGAAAGAGTAGATCTTCTTTCCTGCATCTCCGGATCAGCTCGGGAACGAAGTCAGGAAGACTAAACACTTCAAATTGCCGGCCCGTCGCCTTTGTAATCAGTCCGGTAATATCCAGCATGTTCGCGTAATCGTCTCTCACTACGTGATATGTCTGATTCTCCGTGCCAGGAGTCGTGGAAATCGCAACGATATTGTTCGCCGTGATGTCTGCGGGAACGAAACTCACCTGGTTCATGAGCGTCCACGCCAATGCCGTGATTCACCATGAATGCCACAAGACGCACCGCAATGTCGAAGTTATTGCCTCCGCCGCTAATCGAAGGACTCACCAAAGCGGGCCGGAAAATCCGCGTCGTCAGCCCCCGCCGGCACGCCTCCATCACCACTTGCTCCGATACCCACTTAGACTGGCTGTATCCAAAATCGAGAAGCTCCATATTCTCGTTCAAGTCAGTCTCATACAGAACACTCTTGACCGCCCAGCCAAACACGAACGTAGTCGAGACGTAATTGAAACTCTTCGGCCGCCCTTCAAACGCCAGCCTCAAGACCTCATTCGTTCCCCGCACGTTCGCGTCACGCATCCGGTCGTAGTTGAGCAGGTAATTTACGGTCGCGCCGTTATGGAACACCGTATCGATTTCATTCTCCAGGAAATCCCAGGCCCCCTGCGTCAATCCCAGTTCTCGCTGGCCAAGGTCTCCGCAAACCGGACTCACGCGTGTCTCGAACATCTGCATCAGTTCCGCCGGGCACGGCCCCATCGATTCCATCGCCGCCCTCAGCCTTTGCTTGCCCTGATCCTCGTCGGAAGACCTCACCAGCACGTGGATCTTCGCCTGCGTTTGTTCGAGCAGACTTTTCACCAGGAACGGTCCGATGAACCCAGTACCGCCGGTGAGCAGAACATGATTCAGGATTGGTGTTTCCGGCAACACCGTCGGCCCTGCAGGCTCGAAGATGAGCTTCCTGTCGTTGCGCATCATGCGCTGTTCCGCCGCGCGCTGTTCGTCACGGAAAGCCGCCAGCGAATGCCGCAGCGGAACCAGCGCTTCTTCTGGTGCCCGCTCCAACTGCTCGGCCAGTCGAAACAACTCCGCAACGCTCACCCGCTGCACGAGACCAATATCCACCTGCCTCGCCAGCATATCCGCGCCCTTATCTTTTAAAAGTTCCTTGATCTCGTGCATGAACACAACAAGATCCAGAGAATCCAGCCCCGCTTCCACCAGGTTGTACGATTCCGTGCCCGTCAGGTTGTAACGGGCTTTCAACACGTCGAAAGGCGACTGCCCTGCAGACCCGCATCCCGAAAGTCCGTCGTCCTTCTCCCGCGAAAATTCCGAGAGGACGGTAAATTGACCTTGCAGCCACATGTGCTTGGTTTTATGCCGCATGATCTTGCCCGAACTCGTTCTCGGTATCGCCCGCGGTGCAATAAAAGAAATCAGCGCCACTTCCACATTCAGATAATTCCGCACAGCCGCTGCGATCTTCAGCGCGTCCGGCAGCGCCTTTGGATTTTTCACCTCAGCGACGATCGCCAGCGCCGGCTCGCTGTCTTCATTAATCTGGAACGCGGCGACGCAATTCGTCCGGATCAGCCCCGAAGCCTTTTCCACCACCGCCTCAATATCTTGCGGGTAATAATTTTGCCCGCGCAGAATAATCATGTCCTTGATGCGGCCGCAAACAAAGAGTTCGCCGTCGTGGAAAAATCCCATATCGCCGGTCCGCATGTAGCCATCGTCATAGGGGCTATCGTCCACCAGCCGGGCATGAAACAGCTTGAGCGTGAGCTCCGGATTATTCCAGAAGCCCAGGCACTTGCTCCCTCCAGCAATCCAGATCTCGCCGATTCGACCCGCCTCCAGCTCGACGTGCTTCTCCGCATCCACGATCTTTACCGTCAGCCCCGGCAGCGGAGTTCCGCAACTCACAATCTGCGTGGCCGCCCCAATTTCGGAAACCTCCGTGGTCATGCGGGCCTTGCCCAGCGCGACGGCGTTCTTGTTGACTGAAATAATATTGCGGCCGCCAAGCGAAACCGCCAGCGTATTCTCCGCCAGTCCGTACGCCACAAAAAAGCTCTCCGACTTCAGTCCATGCGGCTGAAAGGCCTGCAGAAACCGTTTAAAAGTGTCCGGTTTCACGGGTTCCGCCGCAACCATCAGCAGCCGGAGCGTACTAAGATCGCAACTTTCCAGACTCTCCTTCGAAAGCCTCCCAGCGCGCAGGCAATAGTCGTAAGCGAAGTTCGGCGCCGCAGAGGCTGTTGCCCCATAAGTCTTGATTGCGTCGAACCACAGCGTTGGACGCTGAATGAAATCCGTGGGAGCGAAACCGTAAGTGGTGCCGCCCGTAAGCGCGGGATAAAGGTAGCACCCAATCAGTCCCATATCGTGATACTGCGGAAGCCACGATACGACTATCGGCGCGTCATGGTCGATCACCAGCGGGCAGTTATGCAGTATGTTTTCGTGCGTCACCATCACGCCCTTGGGATCTCGAGTCGACCCCGACGTGTACTGCAGAAACAGAATATTCGATCCGCCGTTGGAAGCCCCGTTGGACCCACCGTTGGAATTACCATTGGAACCAGCGTGGAACGTCTCGCCCGAAACCATATCGACAAAGTCTTCCGTCACCACCCAACGCAGACCGGAAATGTAGTCGACGTCCACTCCCGAAGCCGAGACTCCGCTTCGGGCAAGATTCGTCTTCAGCGATCCAAGATAATCTTTGCTGGTTAAAATCCCGCTCGCCTGGCAATCCTTGGCGATGTGGACCATCTTGTACAGAGCGCCCTGGAACCCATGAGAGCTGGGAGGATAAACGGGCACGGGGATCAGCCCCGCGCGCACGCAACCAAAAAATGCGCAAATCATTTCCAGCCCCGGAGGGTAAGCGAGCAAAAGACGGTCCTGCGCCGCAAAACCATGCTCCTTGCGCAGATGTCCGGCAATCACCTTCGTCCGGTGCAGAAACGACTCATAGGAGTAGCCTCCTATCTGGTTGCCGTTCAGGTCAATGTACGAATACAGAAGTCGGTGCGGGTGCTGATCCCCTAGACTATCCAGCTTGTCTAAAATCGAAGCCATCATAGATTCGAATCTGTACTCATGGCGGTGGCACCGCCATTTGCTAACCTCCTGGGTGGAATAACAACACTCCGTATCAGAAAACCAAAGTCGCACCCCGTGCACAGGGGACAGGCCGACTTCGTGAACAGCGGCACAGCTATTTAACTTAAAACTATGCGTCTCCCGCTCCGGTCAAGACTACCCCTCCGAGCGTCGGACGCCCCACTCAAACTTCTTGCCCCATTGTCCTGAGCGGTCGATGTTAACAGAGATTAGCATAGCTGGGAAGCAGCGCCGCCCTTGACAGTCCCATAACAGGCACCGTTACTCCCGCTCCGGATGATCTGAAATTCCCTTGCTCTTCCTCAACTTTTCGAGCTAACATAAATTTCCCCTGCTTGCGCCAGATACGATGTCTTCGGCAACGCGCGCCGACCTGACATCATTGCGCCGGTAAGATTCTGAGAGACGAGGCGGTTATTAGTTTGAAGCCGGACATTGATGATCTTGTACCCGCGGAGGCCTCGCTGCGGGACTCCGTTTCCGCCTCGGCCCCTGAGTCTTCCTTCCCCAAAGTCTTGCGCCGCCGCCTCGACGATTTTTTTTCCGACGGGAGCATTTCTCCCAAAGCCGACTTCGCCATGTGGTTCAAAATCGCGGTGGGCCTGGCAGTGCTCGCCGGCAGTTGGATTGCTCTTTACACATTCAAGCCGGACTCATGGAAGTTCGTCGCCCTCTACCTTTTGAATGCCGTCGCGCAAACATTCCTTCTGCTAAACATCGCCCACGACAGCAACCACAACGCCATCTCCTCGTCGCGGTCGGTAAACAAAGCTCTGAACTACGTTTTCGATGTTTGTGGAATCAATTCATATATGTGGCGGATCCTCCATCATCGTGGCCACCACTCCTGCATCAATCTCCACGGTGAAGACGACGCGCTTACGGGACGCGGCGTCTTACGGTTCACGCCCCACGAACCTCGCACGCGCCTCCAGCGCTTCCAGCACATTTATGCGCTGCTCATGTACGCCCTGTTTTCTCTTGATTATGTGTTCTTGAGAGACTTCGAGTGCTTTTTCTTCCCGTCCCACGATTATCTGAAACGCACCAAGCACCCGGCGCGGGAATACGTCATTCTCTTTGCCGGCAAAGCGTTTTATCTCACCTACATGCTGATTTTGCCCGTCGTGTTGTTGCGAAAATCGCCGCTGTTGGTCGCTTTAGCTTTCTTGCTTTCCCATCTGATTATCGGTTTGAGCGTAGCGCTCGTGTTCCAGACGACGCACGTGATCGACAGCACGTACTTTCCCGCGGACCGCAATGAGTTCGATAACTGGATCCATCACATCTTCGCGACCACGGCCGACTACGCCACCGAGACTCCGCTGGTCGGTTGGCTCGTCGGCGGCCTCAACCACCATATCGTCCACCATCTGTGCCCATTTGTGTGTCACACTCACTACGCTCCGCTGACCCGGATCGTGAAGCAGACCGCCGAAGAATACGGCATTCCCTATCGGCAACATTCGACCATGACCCAGGCGATCAAGCATCACCTGCTACTCTTGAAACAGTTGGGAAACGAAGATCATGTTTCTCATCTCATGCGTCTGGATAGCGAGGCGTGACCTTGCCGCACAGCGTCCCCGCCGTCTCCCGGTCCCAATCCTTCCTGGATTCGGGCGCGATGGCCCGCAATCCCGTACAAGTTCTCACGAAGTACACCGAAATCCATGGTGAAACCTTCCGCTTCTATTTTGGCGGCGTCAAAGAAGCCATTGTCACCACCAATCCCGTCGTCATTCAGCACGTGCTGAAGACGAATTCCGAGAACTACTACAAGTCCGAAATCCAAAAGAAGCGCATGGGCCATTTCCTGGGCAAGGGTCTTCTCACCACTGAGGACGAACCCTGGCGCACCCAGCGCCGCCTCATCCAGACCGGTTTTGAGCGAAAGCAACTCGAAGTTCTGTCCTCGATCATGCAGGACTCTCTCGCCGACTCCCTGCAGGACTTCGACCGTCAAGCCCGCATCGGCCCCGTCGATATCTACCCGCTGATGATGAAGATTACCTTCGCCATGGTGGGCAGATCCCTGTTTGGCGCCCGCTTGAAAGAGGAAGACATCGCCGTCGTCAGTCACGCCATCTCGACCGTCCAGGAATTCATGGTCCGCCAAACCATTCAGCCCTACCTGAATCCCTGGTTTGCCGTCTCCGGCGAGTTGCGTCGGCACTGGGATCTGCGATCCCGCGCCTTCGGCGTCCTGGACGAATACCTGCAGCGCCGTCGCAAAGAAGCCCCCGGCCACGATCTGCTGCAAATATTGATGGACGCTCGCTACAGCGACGGCCAGGGTATGCCCGACGAGTTGGTCCTCAGCGAGAGCATGCAACTCTTGGTCGCTGGCCATGAAACGTCATCGAACGCGTTATCGTGGCTTCTCTATTTACTAAGCTCGCGACCAGATTGTGTCGACGAGATACGTCAGGAGTTCGATGCTGTGCTCGGCGAAAAGCCCCTGAGTTTCTCAGACGTCCCCAAGTTCGAATTCACAACTCGAGTGATACTGGAAGCGCTGCGCCTCTACCCACCATTCTGGATGGTCGACCGAATGGCTCTCGCCGACGACCGCGCCGGCGATGTCACTATACCCAAGGGCTCAACGGTCGTAGTGTTCATTTACGGCGTGCACCATTCGCTACAATACTGGGAAAATCCTGAGATTTTCGACCCGGAACGCTTCACCAAAGCAAAAGAAAAGCTGCACACGCCGTTCGCTCATTTGCCCTTCGGAGCCGGCCCCCGCGGCTGTATCGGCGGCAACTACGCCATGCTGCAGATCCTCATGATCCTAAGTGTCCTACTCCGAAAATACGATTTCCGCCTGGTACCCGGCCAAACCATCGCAGCCCGCCCCATGGTGATCCTGCGCCCCGAACACGGAATCCGCATGACCTTCACCGAAGCCGCCAGCCCAGTCGAAAGCCGCTTCGCCGTTCGAGAAAATTAATCCCAGAACGATTAGTTGCCCGTTGCCTTTTCAGACTGTCGAGCGGCCCAACATCACGAAGCCGATTCTGCGGGAGTTTGGCTGCTGGGAAGAGTTCGGGTGAAATAGAGTTTCGAAGGTACCATCGGGACTGACTACCTGACCAAAGCATTCACGCGCTTGGGATCGTACTTGAAATCAACAAGCCCGTCTCGGTAGTCCAATTCCACCTCAAGCTGCCTGAGCATTGCGAACCCCAGAAAACCAGAAACCTCTGTCCCGGTGTGTCGGCTTATGGTGGAGAGGTCTAGGGTGATAATGCCTAAGTTCGGCTGCTGAAAGTGCCCGAAACGCAAGGTCGCCTTGTCCGAACTGTAGACCTTATCCACCGCGCCGTTCACACCATGAACCCGCACCCGCTCTTCGGAACTGACCTTGCTGACCTGCCGCCCGGCGCGCACTGACAGAAGGTTGCTGAAGGCACCCGTGTCGAGTCCGAACAACATGAATTTGGAATTGTTCACGCTGGTGGGTACCAATATGTTGTGGCCAAATCGAAAAACTTTCGTCCAGTCCGCCATCTCGGGCGCAATGTAACGATCTTTGGGCAGGCGTCGTGCTGGTGTCGCTGTCGGCTGTGGGGAGTTCTGATCCTTCGGAGTCGGCGCATTCACGCTCTCTTCTTTCTGCTCTGCATTCGCTTGCTCCTCTCCCTCGCTGTTCAGCGACTTTGGGGCAACTGTGTCTTCGGGGCGCTTTGGCAGCGGAGAAAGTTTGAGCTGCATTCCCGGAAGATCGATGTCGATGAGATAAGCCCCAAGCACGTCGGCACCGATCAATCCATCTTCATCTGCCACGGAGCCTTTGTCGCTTACGGCGACCACGCAGTCCTGGAACTCTAGCTCGCCGATTCGGATGTGGTCCGCTACCGCTGTGTAGCCGCTTTGCAATCCTTTATCGCCGATGCCTCCAAAATGCACCGCAGAGATTGACGTCAGCCCCGCCTTCTCCGCAACCTTGCGGCTCACCATGATCCCGCCTGCTCCAGTATCGAGCAGCAGACGGGCACTCCGGTCATTGAGCTTAACCGACAGGCCGATGCCCCGCATGCGATGTATGTCCGCCGCTCCATACATGGTCTCCAACTTAGTTTCAGTCTTCTCCACTTTGCTGACCAGCCTGCACGCATGAACAGGCTTATCCGCCGTCGCTTTCAGGAAACCCAGATACTCCGTCATCCACTTTGTTTCGTCCTCATCATCGGGATGCGGCCCCCCGAGGTAGGCCTCCAATGCCGCTGTCCTCTCTTTTCGTGGAAGCATGCGTAGCCATGCTCTCTGTACTTCAATATTGTCAGGAGCGACCTCGTGAGCGCTCTGTAGCTGTTCATAGGCTTTACGGTATAGGGAGTAAGAGCCATACAACCGCGCCAGTCCAAGATAGGCGTGCACTTCCTTTGCATCGACTTTCTTCGCTGCGAGATAGGAAACCTCGGCATCCGACATTTCACCGTTACGAAACTGGATATCACCTTTCGCCGCCAGCAATGCCGCCGCATTGGGCTGTACCGCCAAAGCAGTGTTCACTGTGTCCAATGCTTCATCAATCTTCTGCTGCCGCAACATAGCCCGCACCAGTCCAACTTGAGCAAGCACCACTTCCGCTGGCACGAGTTTCGAATCATTCTTAAGAACTCCCTGATAGCCAGCCTCCGCTTCCGCGAACTTACCCGCTCGATAGAGTTGGTCGGCAGCCGCGAGTTCCGGTGGGGTAGCGGAAGCATTGGTGTCGTCGCCTGGCACCGCGAATGGCAAAAGGAGGAACAACAGAGCAGCGACGAGGGCCGGGTGCAAGAAACTGAACATGGCAGGCCTCCACTGAACGAACGAGACTAGCACGATTTTAGCGATGCTGCGCAGCCGTCAGCGCGTCGAAAAAAGCGGCGTAAACCAGACACAAGGCAGAAAAGAAATGGCTCCTCAGGTAGGATTCGAACCTACAACCCTCCGGTTAACAGCCGGATGCTCTGCCATTGAGCTACTGAGGAGTGTTGTGGGGGCGCACGAAGCGCGCACCGCCGCTATCGCGTTCCATCATAGCATCCCGGCTTGGCCTCTGAAAACACCGCTGACGAGTGCGTCATCACTTTCTGGTACGCTTTTGGCTTGAAGCTCCCACTCGCCGTGAGGCACGCCATGCCCCGCTGGCTGCGCTGTTTGGGACGCTGCGTTTCGGCATGAGGTGTTTATGTCAGGAGGTTTTCGTTTGCTTTGGGCTTTTGCATCTTTGATGCTGGTGGGCACTGCGATTTTTGCAACGGAGCCATCCGACCCTTCCAGATCTGACGCTTCCGCGTCTAACTCTTCCTCCGCAAATTTTTCCTCCAATCAGCCCAAATCTCCTTCAGTCCAGGTTCCGTCTCCTTCGAGCTCGATTCCTTCTCCCTCGGGCCCGGCCGCATCTTCCGCTGCCAACTCTGCCGCGAACGCGGCAGCTGGCCCTCCGGTGGCCGAAAAGCGGCCACTGGAAGAACTTTTCCACGGCATCAAGATTCTCGACAACTATCGCTGGCTGGAGAAAAATACCCCCGCCACCCAGAAATGGGTGGAGGAAGAAATGTCCTACACTCGTTCCCTGCTCGATCCACTACCCAGTCGCGCGCAGATTCACCAGAGGCTTACGGAGCTGTTGAGCATCGGGAACATCGGCGTGCCGCAGCTCGCGGGCAGACATTATTTCTATACGCGTCGCGAAGGCATGCAGAACCAGCCGGTCCTTTGTGTACGCGAAGGGGTTGCCGGAAAAGACCGCGTACTGGTCGACGCCAACCAACTGGCCGCGGACGGCACGGTCGCGCTCGACTGGTTCCAGCCTTCGGAAACCGGCAAGTACGTGGCCTACGGCACCTCGGCCAGCGGCTCGGAAATGAGCACTCTCCACATCATCGAAACCAACACCGGCGAAATCCTGCCCGACACCATCGACCGCACCCGCGCCGCCAGCGTCGCCTGGACGCACGACAACTTCGGCTTCTACTACACCCGCTATCCCAAGAAGGGCGACGTCCCCGACGGCGAGGAAGTGTATCACCGCAGTGTCTTCTATCACGCGCTCGGCACCGCTCCCGATACCGACCAGCCAATTTTTGGCGAAGGCCGCGACCTGGAAGACTGGCCCAGCGTGACAATGGATAACGACGGCCGCCTGCTCCTGATCACTGTGTCTCAGGGCTGGACCAAGACCGAACTTTTTTTAATGGATCTCAAAAAAGGCACGCCGCCCACGCGCATCACCGTGAACAAAAATTTTCTCTATCGCGCGACGGCGTACAACGGCAGGCTATATATCGTCACCAACGAAGATGCTCCGCGTTATCGCGTGTTCATGGCGGAAGCCGGCAACTATGAGCGCGACGATTGGCAGGAAATCATTCCTCAGACGGGTTCGGTTTTGCAGAACATTGGACTGTGGGGCGACAAGATCGTCGCGCGGTACGAGCAGAATGCTTCCTCGCAGCTCAAGATATTCGAATCCGACGGAACAAGCGTCAAAGATCTTGCGCTGCCAGCAATTGGCACCGTCTGGGATCTCAGCGGCAAGTGGAATCGCGATGAAATTTTCTACGGCTTCCAGTCGTTTACATTCGCGCCTTCGATTTATCGCTACGACCTGAAAACCGGCGTCACTTCCCTGTGGGCCAAAGTGGATGCACCCGCGATCGATCCCGCGGCCTACCAGGTCGAGCAGGAGTGGTTCAACTCGAAAGACGGCACCCGCGTCCCCATGTTCATAGTCCACAAAAAAGGACTGAAGAAAGATGGCGACAATCCCACGCTGCTCACCGGCTACGGCGGATTCAACATCAGCAACACGCCCGCCTTCAAGCCCGCAACCTACCTATGGCTCGAGCACGGCGGAGTCTATGCCGTCGCCAACCTGCGCGGCGGCGCCGAGTTCGGAGAAGACTGGCACCGCGCCGGCATGCTCGCCAACAAGCAGAACGTGTTCGACGACATGATCGCCGCCGCCGAGCATCTCATCACCGAAAAATATACCGACAAGAATCATCTCGCCATTCAGGGCGGCTCGAACGGCGGACTGCTGATGGGCGCAATGATCACCCAGCGTCCCGATCTGTTTCGCGCCGTGGTGTGCCAGGTCCCGCTGCTCGACATGCTGCACTATCAGGATTTCCAGATCGCAAAACTCTGGATCCCCGAGTACGGCAGCGCCGACAGCGCGGAACAATTCAAGTGGCTCTACGCCTACTCCCCCTATCACCACGTGAAGCCCGGCGTGGAGTATCCCGCAACCTTATTCATGACCGCCGATTCGGATACGCGCGTCGACCCCATGCACGCAAAAAAGATGGCGGCCCTGATGCAGGCAGAAGCAAAAAATGGTCGGAGCCGGAGCCGCCCGATCTTATTGCGGATCGAACCAAAAGCCGGCCACGGCGCGGGCAAGCCAGTGGCGAAACAGATCGAAGAGTTCACCGACGTGTATTCGTTTTTGTTTTGGCAGTTGGGGGTGAAGGAGTAAGTGAGCGAATGAAACCCGGGTGCCCAATTTCTCGCGTCCTTCGCGAGAAAGCCTGCCGTGAGCCTGTCGAAGGTCAGGGATTTGGGCCGCCGGGGGTGACGGAGGGAAAGAGTATCTCAGCACCCCGTCCTTGTCATTCCGAGCCGTTCGCAGCCGCAAAGCGGCGAGAACGAGCGAGGAATCTGCTGTTTGCCTCCACCGCCCGAATCCTCGCGCGGAGGACAACAGGTGGCCCACTCGAGCCCGGTTTTGGCTTGAGTGGGGAAAGTCCAGACTCCCCCAACTCTGTCATCCCGATGCGAGACCAATCATTTTGGACACCTGTCTTCTTCCCAATCCCCCCAATTCCAATCACTGTTGTTCGCAGGGTCGTCGCACCCGCTCAATCGGTGCGCAGTCCGGTGTCTATATGTGACTGGGTGATCGGGCGTGAAGACTGGCTCGTCTTCACACTGCTTCTCCAGCTTGCACCCGTCCGGCAATCTCGTGCCCTTCGCCAGATGCTTTTTCAGTAGCTCGAGACTTTCCTTACTCATCGTTTTCCTCCAATCGCTAACCCTGTCCCCATGAAATGAAATTCCACACCGCTCTTGTCAGGTCCGTGGGCGTGCCTTCGCTGCCGACCGTGCCGGTTTCGGACAAGGTGAAGATATCACCGGCGGCGCATATGAATAGCCAACCTCCTGTGTCCAAATGTTTCGCCGTGAACACCGCATGGTGCCGGACCAGGAATTCTTGCAGCTCTTGCGCTGTCATAGGCTGCCCTCTCCGTGATTTTCCCCGCAATCTTATACCTGTCATTCTTGTCCGCAAAGTGGACAAGTCGGCAGAGCCGCACTGAAATTCGCTCCGCATTACGGCAGAATGCGGTGCCCTATCCTTTGCGATCTTTGCAAAGGGTGGGAAACCACGAACGACTGCACCGTGGGTTCTAAGCGTCCGTCACCCTCCCTATCGCGGATGTCCCCACTCCCCCACACTTTTCCACAGCCAAAACATGTGACGGATAACCTTTACTCAAGAACGCGAACGCGTAATTCTGGTCCCAGCCGCGACGCTCGCCGAAACCGCGAGACCGTCCGGCGCTAAGTCCTTTGTTTCACGGATTTTGACACTTAAGTCCTTTGAAACGCGGATTTTGCGGAGAATTTCCCCCTAACCCGATGATTCCAAAGATTCGGGGGGAGGGGGAGGGGGGTACCCGCGGACCTCAGTCCGCCGCGTCGCGGGCAGTCGAGACGAGAGAAGAGGTTACAGAAGATTATGGATCTCGAAAATGTTCCACGCTGTCAGCACATCAAGGTAAACGGAACGCAGTGCGGGTCTCCCGCCCTGCGCAACCGGCGCCTCTGCTTTTTTCATGATCGCATCCGCCGCGAGCGGGCAAAAATCGCCGCCGACGTCTCAGCGCCGCAGCGGTTCGATCTACCCCTGCTCGAAGACGCCAACGCCGTGCAGATCGCACTGATGAAGGTGATTCAGATGCTCGGCGCCGGTCGCATGGATCACAAGACCGCCGGCTTGATGCTCTATGCCCTGCAAACCGCCAGCGCCAATCTGCGCATCGCCGACCTCGAAGCAGACGACGCAACCGACGTCGTCGTCGACCGCGACACTGTCAACGCCACCTGCCTCAACGGCCCGCAGTGGTTCGAAGAAGACTTCGAAGACCGAATGGGGTCGGACGAAGAAGACACGGAAGAAGAAGATGCCGACGAGGAAGACGAGGACGAAGCCGAAGACGCCGTCCAGACCGCGCCCCGGTTAGTCCCGAAAGAACCGGAGGAAGTGCAACCAATAAGCATCGAGGAGGCTCGCATGCGGGTAAAGGGGGTCATCCGCGATTGGTTCCTGACGGTCGTATGCCAGAAACCGCTCCCAGACCCAGGCTCATTCGGCGAGGTTGTCGTCAAGGAAATTGCCGCTGATGACCCTGGTAATTAGCGGCGCGCGGGCGTAAGTCGGTAGAGTCAGAATAGGTGAGAGTTATGAAGCAAGCGATGCAGCACGTTACGAAGCAAGTTACGAAGCAAGTTATTACGAGCTTTACGATTCTGATTTTGATCCTGGCGGTCACGACCCTGGCGCTCGCGCGCGACAAGAAAGAAAAAGCTAAGCCAGGGCCGTACGTGTTCACGACCAAAGCGTCTGCGCAGACGGTGAAGGCGCTCATCGTTCAGGAGAGTCTGAGGGATGGTTACGCGGTCGATACCGATACCGATTCCGACCACGAGCTGACGTTTCGCTTCTCGAGGCCGGCGCAGATGCCGCTCTACGGTCAGCTTTTCATGGCTTCGAATGCGTGTCCGGGGATGACTACAAAACAAGTGTGGTCGTACACGTTGGCGCAGAGCAACGGTGTGACGAAAGTGACGGTGCAGCCGGCATGGGATTTTCCGGACGATTACTGCAAAGTACAAACCAACCCGGTGCCGTGGAGCAAGCCCGAAGAGATGGTCGCATTTCAAGCCATGCTCGATAAGGCTCCGGTCGGGTTGACTCAGGCTCCGGCCTCGAAGTCTGCCACAGTAGCAGCGACTGTTGCCGCGGCTCCTGCTCCGACTGCGATGGCAGCCGCAACGCAGCCCGCAGCCCAGCCGCAAGTTGTTGCGCAGGATGACGCCGCATGGCGCGCGCAGCAACACCAGGCGCAGCAACACCAGGCTTGCCTCGACCTGGCGAAAGACAATCCCAGCATCGTCTGCAAATAAACATCTGCTAATAAACATGTGCAAATAAAAAAGAGCGAGACAACTTGCGTTGCCTCGCTCGCCTTCTACTAAGTCCGCGATTAGTCGACGGTCAGTGATGCGGTTCCGCTCACACCGTTCATCTTCGCGGTGATCGTTGTTGATCCTTTGCCAGCGGTGCTGGCTAATCCGCCTGCGGTGATGGTCGCGACGCTTACGTCGGAAGACGTCCACGTCACTTGCGCCGTCAGGTCCTCAGTAGTCCCATCACTGAAGTTGCCCGTCGCGGTGAATTGCTGCGTGCCGCCCAGCGATATCGTCGCAGGATCCGGAGCGATGGTAATGGAACTGAGAGTAGCGTTGGTTACGGTTAACATCGCCGACCCTGATTGTCCCGCGAACAGTGCAGTGATGGTCGCAGTTCCGGGAGCGACGCCTGCGGCTAAGCCTTTGGTCGGCGACGCGTTGCTCACCGTCGCGACTGAGGCTGGGGACGAAGTCCAGCTCACCGAGCCGGTGAGGTTTTGCGTGCTGTTATCCGAGAACACTCCGACGGCGCTGAATTGAGTCGCGGTCTGTTCGGCAACCGTTGCGGTTCCGGGAGTGACCTGCACGGAGCTCAAGGCTCGCCGATTCGACCACCAGCGCAGCCGTACCGCTCACGGAGCCCTGCTGCGCCGTGATAGTTGCGGTGCCCGCCGATTGGCCGGTGACCTGGCCAAAGCTGCTGATACTCGCCACATTCGATGCGGAGGAACTCCAGGTGACGATGTCGGTGACGTTGGCGGTGGAACCATCGCTGAATGTTCCGGTCGCGGTGTAGGACAGCGTTGAAGCTGGCGCGAGCACTGCTGTAGGTGGTGCGACCGCGATGGACTTCAGGGTGACAGAGCTAACCGTTAAAAGCGAGGATCCCGGCTTTGGCCGCCGAAAGTGGCGGTAATATTCGTCGTACCGGCGGCGACGGCGGTCGCCTCGCCTCCGGCCCAACTGTGGCCACGTTAGTGTCAGTCGATATCCAGGTTGCATCGGTGGTGATGACCTGCGTGCTGGAATCGCTGAACGTTCCTGTAGCCGTGAAGGCGAGCTCCGTGGTGGGCGCAATAGTGCGGCCGGTGGGCGAGACCGAGATCGACACGATGGTGGCGTTCGTGACGTCCAGCGTGGTCGTACCGCTGATGGTACCCAAAGTGGCTTTGATGGTTGCGGAGGCTACGGGAGCCAGGCCCATGGCCAGTCCGTTGGCGATGCCGATCGGGGCGACGGCAGGATCGGAAGAATTCCACGTGACATCAGTGGTCAAGTTGTGAGTACTGCCGTCGGTCGAAAGTGCCGATTGCCGAGAACTGCTCGGTGGTATTTTGCGCGATGATCGGAGTTGGCGGGAAGCACGGCAATCGAAGACAGGTCGGCGGCATTTACGGTGGCTGAGGCAGTTCCGTTGATCGCGCCGGAAGTTGCCGTGACGGTCAAGGTCCCGACGATCTTCGCCGTAGCCAGCCCGCTAACAGTGATCGCGGCCACACTCGGGGGCGACGAACTCCACACCACGGTCCCGGATATATCTTGCGTGGTGCTGTCAGAAAATGTGCCGGTCGCGGTGAACTGCTGCACTGTCCCCAGCGGGAATGAGTTCGTCGGTCAAGCCGTCGGCGTCACGTTGATGGAAGTCAGGGTAGCATTGCTGACAGTAAGGGTCGCGCTGGAAGAGACGGTGCCCAAAGTTCGTGACGGTGGCGGTGATGGTAGAAGTGCCGGCCGTCACTCCCATCGTCAACCCCGGGGCACCATTGAAGTTGACGCTGGCGACTGACGGGATTCGAAGAACTCCAGGTCACGAACCGGTAACATTTTCCGTGCTGTTATCGGGGTCAGGGTGGCGGTGGCGGTAAATTGCACGGTGGTACGCGGCGCGATCGACGGACTGGTAGAGGAAACGGCCAGCGTCTTAACTGTTGGAGCGTTCACGGTCACGGTTACGCTGCCAGTCACTCCGGAAAGCGTGCCCGTGATTTTTGCCTGTCCCTTGCGTCAGGGTCGTCACCGCGCCGGCGGAAACGGTCGCGACATTCATGTCGGAAGAAGTCCAGACAACGGTCGCGGTCAGGTCCTGGCTGGTGCCGTCGCTATACTCGCCGGTGGCCGTGAGTTGATCAGGCAGACCGGCGGCCACGGAGGTAGAGACAGCGGTGACCTGGATCGAGGTTAAAGTGGAGTCGGGACGGAAGTGGATTTCTGTACTGCAAGCCGGAAGTAACCCGAGGACACAAGAGCGCTAGTCAGCACATAGAACCTTCTTCATCAATCTTTTTCTCTAAATTCTTGATTACGGTCGGTAGTGGGCGTTCCTCACTTCCAGGGGGAGTAAAAAGCGGAGTACATAAGCTACCAACCAGGGATAGTTGCAATCAATCGGCCAAATTTCCTGGCCGGGGGACAGCCGGGGCTTGTGGTTTCAGGTACTTAGCTGCGGGTGGGGGAGCCCGCGGATCGGCCTGCAAGGGCATGCGCAATTGTTTTCACCTGGCGAGAGAGATTGCCGGTTCCTCGGGTGGAAGTGGTCCCGCAGAAAATCGGGGGAGAAGTGGGAGCCTTTCCCCAGCGCGCAAGGATTGGACGCTGCAAGCACGGTGCAGAGGTCCTTCGCTTCGCTCAGGATCACAACCTTAAACGTACGAAGTTTGGCGAGACGATTCTAGTGCTTGTTCTTGTCGGCTTCGATCAATTGTGCCACTTTGGAGTTGGGGCCTACGGGTTCGACGAACACAATGTGGCGTGAATTGAGGAACATGCGGTCCGGGCCATGCAACTCGTTGCCGCGGCGGACCAGGATGTTCGTGACTGCTTTGGTCTCCTGATTCACCTGACTCTGGATGTAGTAGACGTCAGTGAGGACGGGATACGCGGAGCTGGCCTTGTCGAGTTTGCCGAAATAGACCTGGTTGTTGTCGAGCAGTACAGCCGAGTATGCCTTGGGATTAACTTCCGGGCCCTGCTCCTGATGACCCCAATTGCCACACCCTGCCAGAACCGCCATGAGCGAACCCAGCAGGAGGGTTGACACGATCTGCTTCTTCAAAATAACTCCCTCCGAACGTATTCAAGCCAATTCAGGCCAGCAATTCCCAAGCATGCTGCAAGATCGCACCGATGATATCACCGCGCCCGCATCAGCGAGGGGATGGTTCTTAGCGCAGGGATGGTGCGACCCTGATTGTTCTGCCAGTGGTTGATCGGCGAACTGGCAACGCGATTGGACGGCGTCCAGCCATTCGCGGGATGCAGGCTCGGGCTGTGGAAGATAAGCTACTGGAGCGCTGGGATGCGCGATGGGGCGAGCCGTGGGACCGCGCCAAATGGCCAGTCCGTAGACACCGTTGGGCGGCCGGACCTTTATTGTCGAGCCTGTGATCGAGACTGTTCTCGAACCGGTAGGCGAGGTTGTTCTCAAGCGGGTAACGCTGCGCTAGCGTGCCGCGGGGAGCGTGAGCCGAGGCAGTCAACAGGCGTGAGGGTTCGCCGTTGTAACGTTTTCGCAGATTACTGGTCAGGACGGTCGTCTTGTCCTTCTTGACATCCTTTTTGACGACGGCAACTACCGCCGCGGAATGGCTGGTGTCGGGGCCAGTGGGCGGTGTGCCCGAATCCACTTTGAGGACCACTCCCGTCGCGGTATAGGTCACGGCGAAGTACTCGCTGCTGTTAATAACGATGTACTGCGTCGAGAAGGTTCCGGTAATGCTTTTGGCCGACAAGATCGTAAAAGTCTTGCCTACAGCGGGAACGAAACCGTTGATCATGTTGACGGTCAGCTTGCCGCTCAAGCTGGCTGCGCCGGAGATTGTGAGTTTGCTGTACTGCGTGCCCGACGTGAGTCCGCCGATGGCGACGTTCAAAGTGCCGGTGGAGAGTTGCGTGTAGGTGCCGGTGATCTTGAGCAGGCCCGCCAGGCCGGAGTCGCCGACGTGGAGAGTGGGGGTGGCGCCGGAGCCTCCGATGGAGACGTTGCCTTTCAGTGTGCCCGCGCCCTGGATGGTGCCGCCGGTCAGGTTTACTGCGCCGGTCAAAGTGCCGTCTACCGTGGTCTTGCCTGCGGTCTGGTTGTAACTGTTTGTCGTGCCGCCGATGGTCAGCGTGCTTCCGCTGGCGACATCCACGGTGCCGGAGTTCGAGAAGTTGCTGGCCGCGGTGGTGAGAACGGCGTCGCCAGCCAGGGTCAAGCTGCCGGTGTTGTTGTCGAAACCGGCCAGCGCGTTGGTTGTGCCGTCGAGAATTTTTGCGGTTTTGCCGGTCAGCGTCAGGTTCGCGGCGTTGGTAACGATGCCGCCGTTGCTGCTGGCCATTTGCAGCGTGCCGCCGATGGTGTAGGTGCCGCCGGAAAGAGTTCCGCTGCTAAGGTTGCCGAGCGTGTTGGTTACGGTGAAGGTGCTGCCACTGTTGATGGTGAGCGCACCGCTGTTGGTAAATTTGCTGGCGCCGGTGGTGAAGCTGCCGCTATTGGCGAGGGTCAGGTTTCCGGTATTGCTGGCCAGGTTGGCCAGGGCGTTCGTGGTGCCGGATTCGATGGTGCCGCCTTCGAGGATAAGCGAAGTGGCGTTGGTGGTGATGCTGACGCCGCTGGCTACGGTCAGATTGCCGCCCAGGACAAAGGTACCGCTCGCCAGAGTCGAACCGCTGATCTGGGCCAGAGTTCCGTTGACCGTGAACGCGCTGCCCTTGCCGACAGTGAGCGTGCCAGTGTTGCTGAAGTTGCTCTTGGTGGTGAACGTGGCGTTGTTGGCCAGGGTCAGGCTGCCGCTGTTCGTGGCGAGAGCCGCGAGGGCATTGGTGTTGTTGGCGTTCTCGATGGTGCCGCCGGCTAGCGTGAGATTCGCAGCGTTGGTGGTGATGCTCTGCGTGGCGCCGGAGAGATTCAGGTTGGCATCGAGCACGTAGGTTCCGGCGGTAAGAGTGCTGCCGGTGATCTGCGACAAGGTCTTCACGGTGAAGCTGGTGCCCTTCAGGATGGTCAACGATCCGGCGTTGCTGAAGGCGCCGGGATCGGTAAAGTTCACATCCGTGGTGAGGCTGCCGGTGGAAGTGATGTTGGTGAGATTCGCCAGCGCGTTGATGTTGCCGTTGGTATCGATGAACTGGCCACCATTTTCTTCAATCACGTTCGCGGACAATGTGGTGATGCCGGTGGCGCTGCCGGCAAAGGTGAGGTTGCCGCCGTTGGCGATGTAGGTGCCGCCGGTCAGCGTGTTGGTGGTGCCGTTGTAGTTGGTGAAGCCTCCATTGCCGGGAGCAATCACGAGGTTCGCGCCGGTTACGTTGGCATCCAGAGTTCCGTTGTTGGTGATGGTGAGTGCGCCGTCACCGATGTTGCCCGCGCCTTCAATCGTGGAATCGTTCGTGAGGACGACGCCGCTGGCCCCGAGAATGTAGTTCGAGCTGCCGGAACCCAGCACCACGGCGCCGGTGCCGGTGATGGTGGTATTCGCCGCCAGGTCGAGTTCCGTGAGGTTGCCTGATGCCATCAGGTTGATGGTGCCGTTGTTGGTGATGGTGCCGGAGATCACGGTTTCGGCGTTGTTCAGAATGTCGTAGGTGCCATTGTTGGTGAGATTGGTCAGATAGATCGTCTGGCCTGCGACATCGTTGATGGTCCCGGTCCCGACCGTGTTCAGGGTGCCGCCGGTGATGCTCACACCTGCGGTCAGATTGACCGTGGAGCCGGTCGCCGCGGTGATGGTTCCGGCGCCGGTTTGAGTCCACTTGCCGCCGTAGAACTCGAGAATGCCGCCGTTAGTCGCTTCCAGAGTCTTAGTATTGGTGGAGGCGGCCACAGAACCGTCGGGCTGGAGGACGAGAGTCCCGCCATTGACATTGGCGTCGATGACGTCAGTGTTTGCGATCTTGAGCGCCCCGTCGCCGACATTGCCTGCGCCTTCAATCGTCTGTTCATTGGTCAGGACCGAGCCGCCAACCCCGAGAATGTAGTTATTCGGAACCGGGGCCGAGGATGATGTCACCTTTGCCTTTGAATGTGGTGTTCGCGGCGAGGTAGAGTTCCGTAGTGTTGCCGGCGGCTTCCAGGTTGATGGTGCCGGTGTTGGTGATCGTCCCAGAGACTATCGTGGCGGCGTTGTTGAGAATGTTGTAGGTGCCGCTATTAGTGACATTGGTCAGGTAGACATTCTGGCCGGCGGCATCGTCAATCACTCCGGTGCCGGTCGTGCTCAGCGTGCCGCCCGTGATGCTCACACTTGTCGAGGAGCAGGACGGTGGAACCATTGGCCGCGGTAATCGTGCCGGCGGTATTCGTCCACGAGCCGCCGTAGAGTTCCAGGGTGGCGCCATTGGTAGCTTCCAGGGTCTTGGCGTTGATGGAGCTGCCGAGCTATCGGGCTGGAGGATGAGCGTGTCCCCGCTCACGTTGGCGTCGATGGTGTTGTTGTTGACCAGGATGAGAGAGCCGTCACCGATATTGCCGACGCCTGAAATCCCCTGATCGATGGTCAGGGTGGCGCCGCTGGAGCCAAAAATGTAGTTCATGGAACCGGTGCCCATCACCACGGATCCAGTGCCGGTCAGCGTCGCGCCTCCGGCTGCAATATCAAGAGCCGTGGTGTTCCCGGCGGCTAGCAAGCTGATGGTGCCGTCGTTGGTGATGGTCCCGGAGATGACCGTCTCGGCGTTGTTCAGAATGTTGTACGTACCTTTATTGGTTACATTGGTCAGGTACGCATACTGGCCTGCAGCATCATCGATGACGCCGTTGCCACTCGTGGTGAGAGTTCCCCCTGTGATACTTACGCTGTTTTCCAGCAGCGACCGTGGAAGCGTTTCCGCTGGAGTCGTTGCCGACAGCCTGGATGGTTCCGGAGTTGGCAATCGATCCTCCGTACAAAACCAGAGTGCCTCCGTTGGTGGCTTCAAGGACCCCGGTAGAGGAGTTGGTGATAGTCCCGTCGGGCTGGATGGTGAGAGCTGCGGTGCTTACGGTTGGGCTGATGTTGGCGTTGATCGTGCTGTTGTTGACGAGAACGAGTTAGCCATTGCCGAGATTGCCCACGCCCGAGATTCCTTGATCGATGGTGAGCGTAGCGCCAGTTAGCACCATAAATGTAACTGGTGGCGCCAGTGCCCATCAGCACCGAGCCGGAACCCGTCAAGGTCGCGCCTCCCGCGGAAACGTAGAGCGCGGTGGTGTTGCCGGTCGGCAGTATGTTGATGGTGCCGTTGTTGGTGATGGTCCCGGAGATGACCGTCTCGGCATTGTTGATAATGTTGTACGTCCCTTTGTTGGTGACGTTGGTCAGGTAGGCGTACTGGCCGGCAGCATCGTCGATCACTCCATTGCCCGTCGTGGTCAGCGTTCCACCGGTGATGCTCACGCTGGCGACCAGGTTGACCGTGGAGCCAGCCGCCGCCGAAATCGTCCCTTCGGTGTTCGTCCAGGATCCGCCGTAGAGCTCCAGAGTGCCGCCGTTGGTGGCTTCCAGGGTTCCGCTATTGCTGTTCGCGACCGACCCATCCGGCTGGAGCACGAGTGTGTCCCCGCTGACGTTGGCATTGATGGTGCCAGTGTTGGCGAGAATCAGCGCTCCGTTACCAATGTTACCCGACGCCCGTGATATTCGAGGCGTTGGTGAGAGTAACTCCGCTCGTT
Organism: uncultured Acidobacteriaceae bacterium; assembly: GCA_963846245.1. Classification (GTDB taxonomy): domain Bacteria; phylum Acidobacteriota; class Terriglobia; order Terriglobales; family Acidobacteriaceae; genus Sulfotelmatobacter. The sequence continues at coordinate 187,299 of CAWJVI010000007.1, forward strand.
CCGAGAATGTAGTTCGTGTTGCCAGTGCCCAGCACCAGCGTGCCGGTGCCACTCAGCGTGAGAGATGCTCCGATGTCGAGCTCGGTCGAGTTGCCGGTCGCACCCAAAGTGATGGTTCCGTTATTGGTGATATTGCCATCGACCGTCAGGACGGTATTGTTCAGGAGCGTGACGGAATCGCCAGCGTTGCTGAGGGTAAGAGTGCCGATGGTAGGGCTGTCGTCTTCTTGCGTAGCAGCGGTGGTGGTATTGATCAGAATGTTTTCGCCGTTGGTAATGGCGCCGTTGTTCCAGTTGCTGGCGTCGCTCCATTTGGTGTCGCTGCTGCCGCCGCCGCCCGTCCAGGTTTCAGTAGTGACCAAGGGGCGAACTTCCTTCGGAGTGGGCGCGACCGTCGCGATTGACGCCGGAGCGCCGCTTCGCGCGAGAGCTTACGCTTGGAGGCCGAAGTGGATTGGCCGAAGGCAAAGCTTTGAACGGCGAAAAGTGCCGCGAGAAGGGAAAGCACGCTCATCCACAGAACTCCGCGGGAAGTCGCTGGGCGCATGGGGAACTCCACTTTCTTTTTTCTTATTTAGCTATTTTCTTATCTGGCTGCTATGGGCTCAAACGACAGTAATGCAAGCAACAGACGTGGCAGCACAGGCTTTGGCCTGAGCTGATTTGGGAGGGCCCACGCATTCTTGGCGGACAACTAAAAGTTGTCAAGATGCAAACTTTTGCATTGCCGCCGCTCGCCGCAGGTTGCGGTTGAGGTCGCAAGAATCGCGTCGCGGCCCTCGAAGAAGGCCTACATACGAACAAGCAATTTGTGCGTAGAGGGCCGCGCAGAATGCGGGTTCTGGTGCTCGCGGCGATTCCTGAGCGCGACGCGAATCGAAGTGCGGAGAACCAATCTCGGCTAGAATCGAAGCGCGAAATTGTGGTGGCACTGGGATCATTTGGAGAAATGAAAGAGACGCGATTTCCACAGAGAACCAGGAACCCGGCGCGAATTGCGGGATTTCTGCGTCTTGCCACGGCAATGCTAGTCCTTGCAGCGCTTCGCGCCGTTGCGGCTTGCTACCACTCCGCCGCGCGCGAAGGAACACGTTGAAAAAGGTAATGGCTATGCCGCGAAGAATCAGCTGGCCGAGGCCGAGGGCGAATACCGGCAGGCGATCACAATCGATCCGAAGCTCGGCGATGCTTACGATCGGCTGGGACTCGTCGAGTTGCGGCAAGATCGTCCAACGGCCGCCGCCACATCGTTTTCGCGGGCGGTAGAGCTCGATCCCAAGAATCTGGAGGCGCGGCTGCGCCTGGGAAATCTGCTGGTTTCGGCGGCGCAGTACGAAGAAGGCCGCCGCCAGGCAGAAGCCGTTCTCGACCGGGACGGAAGAAATAGTGGTGCGCACCGTTTGATCGGGCAGGCTGATCTTCGCCAATTGGATTATGTAGGCGCAGAAAGTGAACTGCGGCAGGCGATCGACCTGGCACCGCACGATCCGCAGGCTTACGAAGATCTTGGGTTGGCGCGGTTGCTCGATGCGGAATACGGCGCTGCGGAAAAAAGCTTCGAGAATGCGGTGGAAGTGAAGCCGGAAGATCCTCAGACCTACGTCAACCTGGCGGGTTTTTATAAAACCCAGAATGCGCTCGCGCGAGTGGAGCAGGTGCTGCGCCAGGGAATGGAGAGGAATTCTAAGGCGGTGGAGTTGCCGATTGCGCTGGCGGGATTTTTCGCGGAACAGGATCGAGGCGCCGACGCCGCGCGTGTGCTGGAACAAGTAGAGAAGCGCGATAGCGGATTTGCCGATGGGCGGACTGCGGTGGCGGAGTTCTATCTTACGAATGGAGATGCGGCGGCAGCGCTGGAACGGTTTCGCGCGCTGGCGGAGGAGAATCCGGCCGACGGTGCGACCGCTAGAAAAGTTGCGGAGTGCTATTTGCAGTTAGGCCGCTGGCAGGATGCGCGGGAGTGGATCGATCAGCATGACCATGAGGGTCAGCAAGACAACGACGCCGCATTCCGCGTGCTGCGCGCACGGAGCGACCTGGGGGCTTTGCGTCTGCGCGAGGCCGCGGCCGAACTGCAGAGTCTGCTAAAAGATGCTCCAGACGCGCCTGAAGTTTATTACTACCAGGCTCAGGTGTACCTCGAGCAGGAAGAGCTTCCGGCAGCGCAGCAGGCTTTAACTCAATCGCTGGTGGTGCAACCCGGCTATTTGCCCGCTCTGCTGGGGCTGGGCAGAATCCGCTTACAACAGAATGACGGGAACGGGGCGCTGCAATACGCGAGCCAGGTGATTGCGACGAGCTTCTGGCTGGCGGAGGCACACATCATCGCCGGCGGCGCTTATTTGGTTCGAGGCGATCTCGACCAGGCGCAGAGAGCGTTTGAGCTGGCGATCGGGCTCAACCCTCGCAGCCCGGAAGCAGAAGAACGGGTGGGGCGGGTTCTGAGTCTGCGCGGAAATGCGGAGGACGCGGAGAAAGCTTTCGAAAATTCACTGGCGCTCGCGCCGGACTATGCGCCGGCTCTCGATGGGTTGGCCGAAAGCATGGTCAAGCAAGGAAAGGTGAAAGAGGCGCGGGAGCGAATTGAAAAACAAACCGGGAGCCATCCCAAGGCATATCAACTGCAAGTGGCGAAAGCGGAGTTTTGCGTCGCGCAGAAAGACTGGCCGTGCGCCGAGCGCAGTTACCGGCAGACGCTGGCGCTGAATCCTTACTATGTGAATGGATATCTGGCGCTGGCAAACATCTACGCGGCGACCCAGCGTCCGCAGGAAATGATTCGGGAATATGAGGCGGCGCGCGCCAAGTTTCCCGAGTATCTTCCCACTTACAATCTGCTGGCCAGGATATACGAATATGTTGGGGATTGGAGTCGCGCGCAACAGGCGTGCCAGGCAACTTTGAATATCGATCCGAACTCAGTTTGGGCGCTGGCGAATCTGGCGCGCCTCGACGCCGACCACGGAGGTTCTCTGGGCGAAGCTCTGCAGTTGGCGCTGCGAGCGAAGAGCATTCAACCCGATGACCCTGCCGTGAATGACGCGCTGGGCTGGGTTTATTACAAACAAGGCGAGTACGGGTCGGCGCTTCCGTTGCTGGAAGGTGTGGCGGCGAAAAATCCGCAGACCGCCGAGTTTCAGTTTCATCTCGGCTTGGTCTATCTTGCCGCAGGCCAGCCCGCACAAGCCCGCGACAAACTGCAAGCGGCGATTAGTTTGGGACTAAACGCGGAGGACGCTCACGCTGCGCGCGAGGCGCTGGCGAAAGCCGGACCGTAAAGAAGTAGCTGGCTCCGTCTCTGCGAGAGGAGTGGTGAATCCGAACGTTCGGGCGACGCTTCCGACAGAGACGTTGCAAATAGCAACGTCTCTATAGAACTGTAACCGGCCGCTCGGGCGCTGCCGGTCGGGGACGAATCGGAAACTGCTCTGGACCAACCTAATTTTAGCCAGCCTATTTTAGCGACGCCATGTCGATGACGAAGCGGTACTTCACGTCACTCTTCAGGAGACGTTCGTACGCTTTATCGATCTGTTGAATATTGATCCGTTCAACTTCGGCGGTGATGCCGTGTTCGGCGCAGAAATCCAGCATCTCCTGCGTTTCGCGGATGCCGCCGATGCCGGAGCCCGCAAGGCTGCGTCTCCTCATGAGGAGATTGAACGCCGAAACCGGCGCAGGTTTCGCCGGCGCGCCGATCAGCGTCATGGTGCCGTCGACCTTCAGGAGCTGGAGATAAGCGTTGAGATCGTGGTCCGCGGAGACGGCATCGAGGATGAAGTCGAAGCTGCCGGCATGTTTCTGCATTTCGGCGTCGTTTTTCGAAATCACGACTTCGTCGGCGCCGAGGCGAACAGCATCGGCGGATTTGTTCGGAGACGTGGTGAAGAGCACGACATGGGCACCGAATGCGTGGGCAAACTTCACTCCCATGTGTCCCAATCCACCAAGGCCGACAATTCCAACTTTCTGTCCTTTGCCTACTTTCCAATGACGCAACGGCGAATAGGTAGTGATGCCGGCGCAGAGCAGGGGCGCAGTGCCAGCCGGGTCGAGTTTGTTGGACACGCGCAACACATAGGCTTCGTCGACCACGATGCTGTCGGAGTAGCCTCCGTAGGTGACTCCGCCAAGAATCTTGTCCTCAAAGTTATAGGTCAACGTGAAACCGTTGAGGCAATACTGCTCCAGCCCTGCGCGGCAACTGGTGCAGACACGGCACGAGTCCACCATGCAGCCGACCGCGGCGATGTCGCCTTCCTTGAACTTCTTGACGGCGTTGCCGACCTTCACTACACGGCCGACAATTTCATGACCGGGGACGCAGGGATAGACCGTGGGCATTACCTCTTTCCACTCATTGCGAACCTGATGCAGATCGGAATGGCAGACGCCGCAATAGAGAATTTCGATCTGGACATCCTGCGGACGTGGAGACCGGCGTGACAGCGTCAACGGAGCCATCGATCCGGTGGGGCTGTGGGCCGCGTACGCTTTCGCCGTGAAGGTCTTTGGTTTTGAGGAAATATCCTGTAATGCTGGAGTTTGTAGAGCCGCGTTACTCATGTTCCGCTTCCTCCTGAACTCAATCTATAAATTTTATTTTATTCGCTCTTGAATATGTCACGGCGAGCGGGGCCAACGTATTCGCGGAATTTGTGCGTCAAGACTTGTGATGGCCGCGGAGTCGACGCGGATTCATGGATTTTTGTGATTTAATTGTCGGCATGGGACAGGCTGAAGTTCGTCCGCGTCCGGTGGTCGGAGCGATTGTCGTGGTCAGCGGCCTCGCAGTGTCGTTCCTGCTGTGGCTGCTGTACGTGCATCATCCTTCGGCAGGTTTCGCGGGGCGCTGGATGTTTTTGCCGGCCCTGAACGCGCTTCTAAACGGATTGTGCGCCATTACGCTCTGTGTGGGATTGTATTTCATCAAACATCACAATCGGGGAGCGCATCGCACGAGTATGCTGCTGGCCTTTGCCTTCTCTTCCGTTTTTCTCGTCAGCTACATCGTGAACCACGCATTGCACGGCGACACGATTTTCCCCGGCCACGGCCCGGTGCGCACGGTCTACCTTTCCATTTTAGCCAGCCACGTAATCCTTTCCATCGTCGCACTGCCGATGGTGCTCACAACGTTTTTCTTCTCGCTGACTGGACGGTTCGCAATGCACCGCCGCATCGCAAGCTGGACATTCCCCATCTGGCTTTACGTGTCGATCACCGGAGTGGTGGTTTTCGCGTTCCTCAAAGCGTACGTATATTAAATCCCGGTTTTGAGCGCTTACCTCGATAAATCCAGCTTGCTGGAGGTTCCTATTCTGCTGCCGCTGGCCTAAACGATTTGGTGCACAAAGGTTTAATCCACAGGCTGGAAAGGTTTATAGTGGGGACACCTCTGGAGGACAAAAAATGCAGGAAAAATCCCAGGGGCGAAGTGTACGCGGTTCACTTATAAGCAACTCAATTCATACTGACTCATAAGAGTCGGCAAGGAGTGTTCGATCATGGCAAGGTCCAAAACCCGCACCGGAAAGCCGTCCGAAACCAATCCAGAAGCCACGTCCGTCGCTCCCGTCGAAGCGGCAGTCGCGCCGGTGGCTTCGCGCGGAGAAAATGGCTCGTTGAAAGCCAAGTCACAATCCCGGCCTGAAATTGTCAAGGCAGCGCCACGGCCCAGCGTAGTGCCGTTCAGCCTGGAAGAAGAAATCCGCCGTCGTGCTTTTGAGCTCTACGAGCAGCGCGGGGCCACATCCGGAAGCGAGAAGGATGACTGGCTGGTAGCGGAGCGCGAAATCCTGGATCGTTACCAGGAGCGCCGGGCATAGGCGAGCATTTTCTGGCTTGAATTTCGTTTGGCGGACGAACTGTGGGTTCCGCCTTGAGGAAGTTTCGTGCGCCCGGCGTCGTAAGCTTCCTGACTGTACTTCCCCGCTTCTGTTACCCCTATCCGTGGTCGGTAGCGCTTAAGGTTTCCGGCCGCGATTAAGCATCGGTAGAGTTTCGCTAGGACCGGGACAGCCGAGAGCCTGCCCTGAGCCAAGTCGAACGGGCGGCTGTCTCTACGTGAGTGTCTCGCTGATTTTCTGCGCCGCCTTGCAACAATCCGCTCGCGATGTGGGACAATACTCCCGGCGTTCTTTATCGTCTTGGCCTTCCGCCATCTCCGCCTGGGCAGAAACTTCTGCGTTTGCCCGACGGCAGGTTTTTTGAAAAGATACTGAGGATTTCTCCCTCATGGCGCAAATTGGTAGTTTCGCTCTGCTCCTCGCTTTGGCACTGGCGGCTTATTCGTTCCTCGTCGGAATGATCGCGCTGTTCTTTCAAAGTGGTCACGAGAGCGAAGGTATGGACCGTGTGGGCGAAACCGCCCGCCGCGCGGGAGTTGCCTGCTTTGCTGCCGTGCTGCTGGCCGCGGTTGTTCTGGTCACCGCCGCGTTCCAGAACGACTTCACTATCGCTTACATTTTTCATCACAGCAACCGCGAGCTTTCCGCGCCGTATAAGTTTGCCACGCTCTGGTCGGGCCAGGAGGGTTCGCTGCTGTTCTGGTCACTGCTGCTGGCGGCCTATGGTTTCGTGCTGCGGCTCCGTTACAAAACTGATCCACGCCTGTTCGCCTATGCTTCGGTAGTCCTGGCCGCAGTGCAGGTATTTTTTCTTCTGCTGTTGAATCTGGCCGCGAATCCGTTCGGCATTCTCGAAGGGCCGCTCCGTGCCGATGGCAGCGGGTTGAACCCTCTGCTGCAGTATCCCGAGATGGTGATCCATCCGCCCATGCTTTACCTGGGCTACGTCGGGTTCACCGTGCCGTTTGCCTTTGCGCTGGGCGCGCTGATCATGAAGTATCCCGGCGAGAAGTGGATTCACATCACGCGCCGCTGGACTATGGTCACCTGGATTTTCCTGACCTGCGGAGTCTTTCTCGGCGCGCACTGGGCGTATTCCGTGCTGGGCTGGGGCGGCTACTGGGGATGGGACCCCGTGGAGAACGCCTCGCTGATGCCTTGGCTGGTCGGCACCGCGTTTCTGCACTCGGTGATGATGCAGGAAAAACGCGGCATGCTGAAAGTCTGGAACATGTGGCTGGTGTTCGCTGCTTTCTGGCTGGCCATTCTCGGGACGTTCCTCACGCGCAGCGGAATCATCAGCTCGGTGCACGCGTTCGCGCAATCTTCCATCGGCGATTGGTTCGCGTGGTTTCTTGGAATCACGTTTGTCGTGTTCCTGTTTTTCTTCATCAAGAACCGGTCGCATCTGAAGAGCGAACACAAGCTGGAGTCGCTGATCTCGCGCGAATCGAGTTTTCTGTTCAACAACCTGCTGCTGCTGCTGGCCTGCTTCACCGTGTTGTGGGGCACATGGTTTCCGAAAATCTCGGAATGGGTACAGGGCAACAAAGTCACGGTGGGCGCGCCTTTCTATAACAAGGTGAACATTCCGGTAGCGCTGTTGCTCTTGCTGCTCACGGCGGTCGGCCCGCTGCTGGCGTGGCGCAAGACGTCCCTCGAAAGCTTGCGGCGCAACTTTTTTTGGCCAGCCATCGGCGCGCTCGCAGTTGCCGTTTTCCTCATCATCACGCCGCAGAGTTGGGGTTCGATTTTCGGCATGAGGCCGTGGCACGACATCACGTACCTCTACTCGCTGATGACGATTTTTCTCTCCGCCCTGGTCATCTTCACCGTGGTGTCCGAGTTCTATCGCGGCGGCCGCGTCATCTCCGGCCACACTGGACAGGGGATGTTCGCCTCCATCGTGCAGCTTGGCCATCGCAACACTCGCCGCTACGGCGGCTACATTGTTCATTTCGGCGTGGTTCTCGCCATGATCGGTTTCGCCGGCTCCGCCTTCAACCAGGAAAAAGAAGCCGACAAGGGATTGAACTACGGCGACCAGATGACCATCGGTAATTACACGCTGATCTGCCGGTCTTACACCGATGAAGAGTTTCCAAACTACGCCAGCGAGTGGGCTGTGCTCGATGTCTACAAGAACGGAAATAAAATCGACACTCTCTACCCGGAGCGCCGTTTCTACAAAGCCAGCCAGCAAGCCTCGACCTTGCCCTTTATTCGCTCCACATTTAAAGAAGATCTCTACGTGATCTTCGAAGGTCAAAACGAAAAAGGCTGGCCCATTATCAAGGCGCACTTGAATCCCATGGTCATCTGGATTTGGATCGGGGCCTGGGTCATGGTGCTGGGAACGGGTATGGCCCTGATTCCGAATGCTCCCGCTCCTGCGCGTGTGCCGGTGGCAAAACGCGTAGCTGAACCCGTTCACGCAGTGACGGGAGATTGAGATGACATTCGGGGATGGCAAGGTTGATGTGGGGAGAGCCGCCCCTTCGGCAAGCTCAGGGCAGGCCCTCGGCCGTCCGCTGGGCGCAGCCCGGTTGTTTTTGGCAGTGTTTGGCGCCGCCGGCATTTCGCGGGCAGGAGTGCCCGCGCCACACAAGCGGAGCCCTAACCGCCGCAAAGCTGTACAGGCTCTCCTGCTCTGCCTGGCGGTCTTCATCTTTTCCGGTGCCGGCGACCCGGCCACTCGGTTCACCGAGCTCGGCCACCAGATGATGTGCATCTGCGGCTGCAACCAGATTCTTCTTGAGTGTAATCACGTGGGCTGCCCGGACTCCGATGGCATGCGCAACGAATTGGCGGCGCAGGTCGCACGCGGCGACAGTGACAGTCTGGTGCAGCAGGCCTTCGTGCAGAAATACGGTCCTACCGTGCTGGCCGCGCCTACGACTACCGGCTTCAATCGCACCGCCTGGATCGTCCCCTTCGCAGCGCTCTTCTTCGGATTCGGCCTGGTAGTGCTGGTGGTTCGCGGATGGCGAAACAATCCTCCGCATAGCCCCGCGGGAGTTGTGCCCGCGAACGGCTCAGCGTGGCCCGACGGCCGGGTCCAGGATCAGTCGCACCGAACTCGAACAATTCCGCGACCAGGCCGACAAGGAGACTAAACTGTGATGATTCTTTTCTACGTCGTGGCGACCGTTGCAGCTCTGGTTTATGTTTTCTATCTTCCGGAAAAAATTTTTCTCGGTCCGGAGAAAACCCGCGCCTCGTTCCTGCGCGAGCGCAAAGATGCCGTCTACGAAAACCTTCGCGACTTGAATTTCGAATACAAAGCCGGCAAGGTGCCCGACGTCGACTACTACTCGCTCAAGTCTTCGCTGCAGGACGAAGCCGCCACGCTGCTAGCCGAAATCGCGCGCCTGGAATCAAAAGCCGCACCCGCGCCCCGGAGGACAAAAGGTTGAGAGCAACTCACCGTCTAACGAGTGTCATCCTGAGCGAAGTGGAAACTTCGCGAAGCGAAATTTCCACGCAGTCGAAGGACCCCGTGCCCGCCGTCGCCAGCAATGACCTCGGCGAGGAGTTCTCTCCTCGCCCCGCATTGCCTTTCGCTAGCAAGGTTTTCCGAGAAACGCTGCTGTCATCAGCGGCGGCCCTGATGGCCGTCCTTCTCCTCACATCCCTAGCCGGCCGCCCAAACTCTCACTGGCACCGTGAAAAACGCCACCACCGGCAAACCCGCTGTCGGTGACGATGTAATTTTGCTGAGCCTCACGCAGGGCATGGAAGAATCCGCGCGCACCAAGACCGACGCTAAGGGCAACTTCACTCTCAAGCTCGCCGACGCGCAATCTCCGCACCTGGTCCGCGCCGTTCATGAGGGGGTCACCTACCATCGCATGGCGCCTCCCGGAACCACTTCAGTTGAGGTCGAAGTCTACGACGCCGGCAAGAAAATCGAGGGCATCAGCGTGGTCGCCGACATCATGCGCATCCAGGCGGCGCAAGGTCAGATTGAGATCGTCCGCGAATTTGGCGTGCAGAACGCCTCGAAACCGCCGCGCACTCAAATGGACGAGCGCAACCTCGAGTTCTACATTCCCGACGGCGCGCAGATCATTCCAGATTCTGCAACCGCAACTACAGAAAATGGCAACCCGCTGAAATCCGCTCCCGTGCCTGAAGGTGAGAAAAACCGCTATTCGTTCATCTTCCCATTGCGCCCCGGTCTCACGCGGTTCGAAGTGGCTTACCAGATGCCATACACCGGAAGCGCTAATCTGGACCCTAAATCGCAGTATCCCCTGGACCACTTCGTAGTCATGATGCCGAAGGCGATGGAATTCAACGCCGCGGCAACAGCGGCCGGCTACAAATTGATCAACTACCCGAATGAGCCTGAGGCGAACGTGCAAGTCGCGTCCAACTACAAGCCCGGCCAGAACCTTGCCTTCAAGGTTTCCGGCGAAGGCACTTTGACCGAACCGCAAGAGGCCGGCGGCGAGCAAGGGGGAACTGCCTCGGCGCCGCCGAGCGGCAACCGTCCCGGCGGCGGACTCGGCCCGCCCATTGACGCTCCCGACCCTCTGCAGAAATACCGCTGGCCGATTCTCGGCGCCCTGGGAGCCCTGCTCGTTTTCGGCGCCGTTTTCGTAGCCGCGCGGCAACAGTCCGCCGGCCGCGCAGGACGCGGGAAGGCCACAACAATCGAAGATTCCGAGTCTGACTACGAACTTCCAGAAACAGCTTCCCGTCGCACACCGCTCGCCGCCCGGCGAAGCTCCTCCTCCATGCTGCTCGAAGGCCTGAAAGAAGAACTCTTCAAGCTCGAAGTCGAGCACAAACAAGGCCAAATCTCGCAGCAGGAATACGAAAAAACCAAAGCCGCGCTAGATCAAACCCTGCAGCACGCGCTAAAACGCGAAGCCCAAAAAGCGTGATCCTGCTCGCGCGGAAGCCAGCGCTCGCGGGAGCGGTTTGTGTGGGAACGGGCGCCTCGCCCGTTCGAGCCGAGCAAAGCTCGGCACCGGATCCAGGTGCACGCGGATAACTCCTCTGTTATCGATATTTTGCCCGCAAGTGATTGTGGCCCTGGATTTAGGTCTGGAAAATCCCGCTAAGTCGATGATTTCAATAGACCGGAAGGAGGGGCTCCCCCCATAGCTTGGATTTTTACCAAAATGGACGGGGGCGGTTCCGAAACGCGACAGCGTTACGTTTTGGCCGAAGCCCGAAGCCCGACAGCCGGAGCCCGCAGTCCCGAAGTCCGCGTCCGAAGGACGGAACCCGCATCTAACCAAGAGTAAGATCGAATCCATCATGGGAAACGCATTCAAGACCGCATTCCTGCTGACCGCGCTCACGCTGTTGCTGATGTTCATTGGCCGCGCCTTCGGCGGACAGAACGGGATGTTCCTCGCCCTCGCCTTCGCCGCCGTCATGAACTTCGTCTCGTACTTCTACTCTGACAAGATCGCGCTGGCCATGTACCGCGCCCAGCCCGTCACCCGCGAAGAATTGCCGCGCGCCTACGCCGCGGTCGAGCGGCTGACCCAGAAAATCGGCATTCCGATGCCGAAGATTTACGTGATTCCCACCGAGTCGCCCAACGCTTTCGCTACCGGACGCAACCCGCAACATGCCTCGGTCGCCGTGACTCACGGGATTTTGGGTTTACTGAACGACGAAGAACTCGAAGGTGTGCTCGCCCACGAACTGGGCCACGTCAACAACCGGGACATCCTGATCAGCTCGGTGGCCGCCACGCTCGCGGGTGCAATCACCATGCTGGCCAGCATGGGAAAGTGGGCCATGATCTTCGGCGGCTACGGCCGCAGCGAACGCGACGACCGCGGGGGCGGAGGCCTGGCTGGACTGCTCATGCTGTTCGTCGCCCCCATCGCCGCCAGCTTGATCCAGCTTGCTGTCTCGCGCTCGCGCGAATATCAGGCCGATGCCACCGGGGCGCACTTTACCGGCAATCCTTATGCCCTGGCCAGCGCCCTGCAAAAACTCGACACTTACTCGCGTCGCGTCCCCATGCAAGCCACGCCATCGACGGCGCATCTGTTCATCATCGCGCCACTGCTCGGGATCAACTTCGGCGGTCTTTTTTCGACGCACCCGCCCATCGCCAAGCGCATCGAGCGGCTGACGGGACGGCCTGCGGAGTTCACGCAGTGAGCTGTCAGCTATCAGCTGTCAGCTTTCCGCGAGAACAAACGCAAGCTTTGCCGACGACCGCGTTCAATGGGTGATTGCGGCGATTCTCGACACGAGAAATTTGTCAGCCATAAGAGATTTATCATCTCGAGCGAAGCGAGGATCCAGGTTTGGCTGATGGCTGATGGCTGAAAGCTGATAGCTGATAGCTGACAGCTGGTCCTGTGACGTAGGTAACTCCTCGACCCCCGCAGCCGAATAGTAGAATCGAGACAATGTCGCCCGAAACCGCTATCGCAATTTCGCATAAAGCCACGGAACTCGAAAAAGCCATTCGTCGCGTGATTCGCGGCAAAGACGACGTGGTCCGCCTGGCGCTGGTCAGCATCTTCGCCCGTGGACACCTTCTGATTGAAGGCGTACCCGGAGTCGGCAAGACCACGCTGGGACAGGCGCTGGCCCGCGCCCTCGATTGCACCTTTCAGCGCGTGCAGTTCACCAGCGACATGCTGCCTTCGGATGTGATCGGCATTTCCGTCTATTCGGCGAGCGACCAGCGGTTCGAGTTCAAGCGAGGCCCCGTGTTCACCAACGTGCTGCTGGCCGACGAAATCAACCGCACTACTCCCAAGACGCAATCTTCTCTGCTCGAAGCCATGAACGAAGGCCAGGTCACGGTCGACGCGCACTCCTATGAATTGCCGCAGCCGTTTCTGGTGATCGCAACCCAGAATCCCGTGGAGCACCACGGCACTTATCCTCTACCCGAATCGCAAATGGACCGCTTCCTGATCCGCGCGCGCATGGGCTATCCCGAACCTGCCGCCGAACGCGAAATTCTGCGCTCCGAAGCCGGAGTGTCGCGCCTCGAAGATTTGCGGCCCGTGCTCACCGGCGCCGAAGTGCTCGAAACGCAGCAAGCCGTGAAGCAGGTTCGCGTGGACGAATCCCTGGTGAGTTACGCTCTCGAAATCGTCCGCCGCACCCGCGAGTCAGAATTCCTTTCGCTGGGAGTTTCGCCCCGCGGCTCGCAAGCCCTCTACCGCGCCGCCCAAGCCATGGCCTTCCTCGACGGCCGCACCTACTGCACTCCCGAAGACTTCAAGCCACTCGCCGTGCCCGTTTTCGCGCACCGTGTAGTGGTCAGCAGCCTCTACGCCTCCACGCTGAAAAAATCAGAGCAGGCCGATCAGGTGCTGCGTGAGATCGTGGAGAATGTTGCCGTGCCGGTGTAAGGTCGGCGTTTGTGTGGAGCGGGCACTCTTGCCCGCTGTTTTTGGGAGCTGCAAGCAAGCGGGCAAGAGTGCCCGCTCCACACCAGCATTTTCAAATCTCGGCAACGTTGTCAGGTTTCACTCGAATTGCCCGCGCAGCGCGAGGATATAATTCTTCGCTATGCCCTTTCTGCGATTCCTGATGGTGCTCTCTCTGGTTGTCTGGATCGGCGGCCTGATCTTCTTTGCCTTCGTGCTCGCCCCGACGGCGTTTCAGGTTCTGCCCAGCACGCATCTGGCGGGCAACGTGGTCGGGCGAGCCCTGAGCAAGTTGCACTGGATCGCCATCATCTCCGGAATCATTTACCTGATCAGTTCCCTGCTCTACAGCCGCCTCACCGACGGAACCGCGCACGTATTCGCCGGCCGCCACGTGCTCCTGTGCCTGATGCTGGCGCTCACGCTGCTCTCTCAATTCTGGATCATGCCCCGCATGGACACGCTGAGAGGGCAGGTCGCCGATTTCGCTTCCGTGCCAATCGACAATCCTGCTCGCGTTCAGTTCGACGCTCTGCACGTGTGGTCGACTCGCGTGGAAGGCGCCGTGTTGCTGCTGGGGCTGGTGGTGGTGTACTTGACGGCAGCTTCTAGCTCCTAGCTTCTAGCTACCGCCCATGAGCGCCGACTTCCGTCGAAATGACATCGCCCCCGTTGGGCATTTGCCATCCTGATCATTTATCCTGAAAGGTTGTCCAACGCTCGCTGAGGCACATAGTGTGTATCCCGCTTGAAATCCCTCAGCGTCGCATTAGCTAGAAGCTAGGAGCTAGAAGCTTCCCTATGAAAACCGGCATCATCGGCCTGCCTCAGGTGGGCAAAACATCGCTGTTTCAGATTCTTACCAAGGCTCACCTTTCGGAGCAAGCCCGCGCCAACCCGCGCGAGGCGCACATTGGCGTGGCCAAAGTTCCGGACGACCGGCTCGACCGCCTGGCCGCGCTCTACAACCCGAAGAAGCTGACGCATGCGTCCGTCGAATACGTGGACGTAGGCGCCATCGGCCAGGATGCGCTCAAGGATACGGCTTACTCCGCGCATCTGCGCCAGGTCGACGCGCTGGCGCATGTGGTGCGCGTATTCGACGATCCTTCGATTCCGCACGTGGGCGCGATCGATCCGCTGCGCGATATCAAGAACGTGGAATTCGATTTGATGGTCAGCGATCTGGGGCAGATCGAAAAACGCTTGGAGCGCCTGGAAAAAGATCTCAAGAAGATGAAGACACCGGATCTCGAAAAAGAGTTCGAGCTGATCAAGCGCGCCAACGCGCATCTTGGCAACGAAAAACCGCTGCGCGAAATGGAGATGACTCCCGAAGACAAGAAGCGGCTGCGCGGTTTCATGTTCCTCAGCGAGAAACCGATCCTCTACGTGCTCAACATTGGCGAGTCGACGGAACTGGGCAAGGAACTCGAAGAAGCGGTCGGTAAATACAATCTGACGGAAGTTGCCGCGAGACCTAACGCCGGGGCCAGTGCCATCTGCGGCAAAGTGGAAGCCGAGCTTTCCGAAATGAGCGATGCGGACGCCGCCGAATTTTTGTCGAGTTATGGCCTCGGGGAAAGCGGGCTGACGCGCCTGATCCGCACGACCTACAAACTGCTTGGCCTGATTTCGTTTTTCACCGCCGGAGAAGACGAATGCCGCGCCTGGACCATTCCCGCCCACACCCGCGCCCAGGAAGGAGCCGGCGCGATCCACTCCGATCTGGAGAAACACTTCATCCGCGCCGAGACCATCCGCTGGGATCAACTGCTGGAAGCCGGCTCCGAAGCCAACGCCCGCGCTAAAGGAACCCTGCGACTCGAGGGCAAGGACTATATCGTGCAGGATGGCGATGTGATGCATATCCGGCATAGCGGATAGTTGCGAGTCCCGAGTGCTGGGTACCGAGTACCGAGCACTTAGTTATATTCTGAGGCATAATGGCTCAGCATTATAAAGATCTCATCGTTTGGCAAAAAGCGATGGAGTTGGTCAACGCGGTCTACGATGCGACCGACGCATTTCCCAAGCGCGAGACCTACAGTCTTACGGACCAGATTCGCCGAGCCGCTGTTTCCATCCCAAGCAACATTGCGGAAGGGCAAGCGCACTACAGCAACCGTGAATTCCTTCACTTCCTTCGTCATTCGCGAGGCTCGCTTGCCGAGCTCGAAACACAGATGCTCATCGCTAAGAGGCGAAATTACCTGTCCGAGTCGCAAGCGATGGAACTACTCAAGCGCGCCGACGAAGTGGGCCGCATCCTGAGCGGCCTCATCAATTCTCTCAGGGAGAAGACTGTGTAGCAGTTTCGTCCCGGTACTCGGTACACGCAACTCGGTACTCAAGCCCATGAACCCGATCCTGATCAGCATTCTCCTCGGCTTGACCGCCGCAGCTGCCAACGTTTTTGGCGGAGCGATCATTGTGCAGCGGCATTGGGAGCGGCGCTATCTGCGTTACTTTGTGGCGCTGGGCGCGGGATTCATGCTGGCTACCGCTCTTGTCGAAATGGTTCCGGAGAGTCTGGAATTACGCGGGAAGTCCGCGGCGTTTCTGGTGCTCCTGGGATATTTGATGATTCATTTCTTCGAACACACGGTCACGCCGCATTTTCATTTCGGCGAAGAGACGCATCACGACGAGTTCATCCACGCACGCAAGGGATACTCGGTGCTGCTGGGGCTGATCATTCACACTTTTTTCGACGGCATCGCGATCGCGTCCGGATTTCTGGTTTCGAACTGGCTGGGATGGCTGATTTTCCTGGCGATATTTCTGCACAAGATTCCCGAAGGATTCACGGTGAGTTCGGTGATGCTGGCCAGCGGACGCAGCCGGGGCACGGCCTGGGGCGCGTCAGTAGTTCTCGGCGGATCGACGCTGGCCGGAGTGCTCACCATGGCGCTGTTCCGTCATCACGTGGGCGCGGGATTGCCGCTGGCGGCGGGAGTCACGATTTATGTGGCCGCGTCTGACCTGATTCCGGAAGTGAACAAGGAACCGGCGGTTAGAATGGCGTTGCTGGTGTTCGTGGGAGCGGGTATGTTCGTGCTGCTGGATCACTTGTTTCGCATGTAGGGCAGCTCTCAGCTTTCAGCTCTCCGTTCTTACAAAAGTCTTCTTCGACCTTGTCGCGCTGCACACTTCGCCGCAATGGTGCTAGTCCACGGTGTGTTTGGCCGTGTAGCCGTCGCGGGCGACGACTTCCACTTTGACGTCTTTACCTTTCTGGTCTTTTATCTTCAACGGGCCGCCATCGGGCGCTACGACCTGCACTTTCAACTTGCGGTAAGTTCCGTCAAGCTTGACGTTGGTGGGGTGATAGGACAGCGAGTACTGATGGCGGATGTTTTCGCCAATCGCCTGAAAGTCCTCGCCATACTCCGCCTGAAAACGTGGGAAATACGCACGGCCTCCGGTCATAGACGCGAAGTTCCTCAGCTCGTTATCGGCTTGCAGGTAGTCCAGTTCGCTGGCGTGAATTCCCATGCTGCGGTTCCCGGCGTTGCCCATGATCCGTGCGATTTGTCCCACACTGATCGGGTAAATCGTCACGTCCTTCGTATCCTTGATCTTCTTCGTGATCTTATCGAGCGTGAGCTTGCTGAAGCTGTCGTATCCAGTGGTAATCAGTATGATGTACTTCTTCCCTTCGACCCGGTCCAGGCGATCCAGCGTATCGTAGAGCGCATCGAACTCGTTGGTTTCAGAGAAGCCTGGAATGCGCAACTGGTTCAACGCACCGTAGACGGCTTTCTTGTCCTGGGTGAAATCCACGAGAATGTGCGGCTGCATGTCGTAATAGCTGACCGCGATCCAGTCATCCTTGGTCAGGGTCCCCGCAAAGGCGTAGGAAGCCCGTAGAGCGTCAATCATGAAACTGTAGCGAGTGGATGCAAACTCCACCAGCAACACGGCCGTGATGGGAGCCGGCGAAACGCTGAAATTAGTGATGGTCTGCGGAACGCCGTCCTCGATGATCCGGAAGTGTTCCTTCTTCAGTCCGGGAACGAACTGGCCATCTTTCGTAGTGACCTGAACATCCACATTCACCAGCGGAACGTTGACCGTCAGCGAGTAGTCCGGCACGTCCTCGAGCTTTTTCGGAGTAGGCGGCGGGGGCGGCGGAGGTGGTTCTGTCTCGGTCTTCTTTGGAATGGCGTAGGGGCCGACATTACCGCCGGGGCCACCCGCTGCATCGGGAACATCCTGCTTGGGCTTGCCGTTGTCGGCCGGCTGCGCCGGGGTCTGACCGGCGGGCTGCGACTGGTCTTGCGCCAGCATGGGCAGAGCCGCCAACAGCATGGCCAACATGCAGAAAGTGGTCACAAGAAGCGCCAGCTTCTTCGCGCCCGTCGTTTTTTCGGCATGCGGTTCGGTGTGCGGCGCAGTATGCCGCGCCGTCACTGGTGAAGTCTGGTGTAAAGCCTTGTAAATCCATCCATTAGACGTATTCAACATAAGGGAACCCTGGGAAATCATTATGCTAGTATAGACGCAAGGATTCGTAATTAGGATGTTCGGTTTGGCCCTCGCGCTTTCCCTCCTGGCAGTGAATTACACTTTGGCGGAGTCTAATTCAGGAGCGGGGTCGTTTCGCCGGTGCCTCGGGGGATTATGAAAAAAGCAGTCCGCTCGCGCTTCGTGTTCGCGTTGCTCTTCTGCGTCGCCCTGTTTTTATCTTCGAATCTAGCCGCTCAGGACTCTCAACCAGCGCCGACCGCGCAGCCAACCATTGCCATCGATCAGATCCACGCAGGAATGCGTGGCGTGGCCTACACGGTGTTTGAAGGCGTAAAGCCTGAGTCCATGGACGTGGAAGTGCTGGGCGTGTTGCGCAACGTGAATGGCCCCAAGGGCGACATTATTCTGGTTCGCCTGCACGGTACGAAAGTGGAATATACCGGCGTGGTCGCGGGGATGAGCGGCAGCCCGGTGTATCTCGACGGCAAACTGGCGGGGGCGCTGGCGTTTCGCATCGGAGAATTTTCCAAGGAGCCGATCGCCGGGGTGACGCCAATCGCGAGCATGCTGGAGATTAATGCTCTCGACCGTTCGCCGGCGGAAGAAGCTGCGGCGACGCGGCCTCGGTGAGCAATGCGGCCGGAAAGACCGCTGCTCCCGGAGATGCTGTGGCGCTCGGGAATTCAACGCAGGATTACGCGAACTATCTGAAGCCGATCGAGACGCCGTTGGTCTTCAACGGATTTTCCGAAGACGCCGTGCGCCGCTTCGCTCCCGAGTTCGCGTCCGCGGGAATCGTGCCGGTGATGGGGGCGGGTTCCGTCAGCGACGACAAGCAGCCGGAACCGCTTGAACCGGGCTCGGCGGTAAGCGCGATTCTGGTGCGCGGCGACATGGACATTGCCGCTACGTGCACCGTGACATATATCGATCCGCAGCGACTGCTGGCCTGCGGACATCCTCTGCTGCAATTTGGCGCAGTCGACCTTCCCATGAACAAGGCGCAGGTGCTCGCTACGCTGGCTTCTCCGATGAATGCCTTCAAGATCGTCAACACTACGGAAGAAGCTGGAGTCTTCGTACAGGATCGCCACACCGGCATCATGGGAGTCTTCAACAAGCAGCCGGAAATGATTCCGGTCACGTTGACGATTAGTGGCGGAAGCGGTGTCCAGAAAAAGGAATTCCACTACGAAGTGTCTGAACAATCCCCGGCTGAGCCCGGTCGCGATCATGGCGACGGTGTTCAACGCGCTGCACGGCGTGAATGAGTACGGCGAAGAAATCACTTACAGGCTGAATGGCGCGATCAACGTCAAAGGCTTTCCCGAAGTTGCGCTCAAGAATATGTTTGCCCCGTCGGAAAACGGACAGCCCGCCGCGATGCAGGCCGCGCTCACGCTGGGCGACCGCTTCGGCCGCATCTACGACAACGCCTACAACACCCCCGCAGTACAGAGCGTGAAGCTCGACTTCGATCTGGTGCGCGAACGCCGCTGGGCGCGCCTGGAAAGTGCCCGCACCGATGTAACCGAAGCGCGGCCCGGCGATCAGGTGATGGTGGAAACCGTGCTGGCTCCCTATCGCGGCGAGCGCGTGGTGCAATCGATTCCAGTAAGGATTCCGACTTCCGCGAGCAAGGGAACGCTGCGCATTCTTGTGAGCGACGGCGAAACGCTGGACCGCGTGGGCAGGATGAATCCGGCGTTCGGACGCAAGCTCGATCTGGCCTCGACCATCGCGCTGCTCAATAAGGAGCACACCAACAACCGCGTCTACGTGTCGCTGCTCGAAGCTGATCCCGAAGCGCGCGTCGCCGACAAAGTGATGCCCACGCTACCCATCTCGGTGATGAATGTGATGGAAGGCATGCGCGGCAATCAGGAAATGATCGTGAGCGGCGAATCGAGCGTGGATGAAACCGCGACGGCTCCGCTGGATTATGTGGTCTCGGGAGCGCAGTTGCTGACGATCACCGTGAAGTAAGTACCGAGTCGCGAGATTCTTTTCGTTAGAGCGGCCACAACAACCCGGCTTTTTCCATGTGGCGGAAACCGTCCGTCGCGATCGCGAACAGAAGCATTTCTGTCGCGTTGTAGCCGACGTGCACCAGAAAGCTTGATGCTACCGATCCGGTGGCTGCGCGTACTGCCGTGCAGACCACTCCCATCAGGAAGATCAGCAGCACCACTCCCCACGCGTAGCCATACTGAAACATGTGGATCAGGCCGAAGGGCAGCGCGGTGAAAAAAATTCCCCAGAACTACTCCCATGCGGCGCGCCAGCACGGGATAAAGAAATCCGCGAAAGAAAAGTTCCTCCATCAGCGGCCCCAGGCTGATGGCGAACACCGACATCAGATAGGCGTCGCGAGGCCGCGAGAAGAACTCCTCGAACGGCGTGCTTTGCGGCATGGGCAGAAAGTGGCCCAGAAGATTCAGCGACAGAAGCACCAACGCTCCCAGCCCGAGCATCTTCCACTGCGAGCGCGGCCAGTTCCAGCGAATCGCCGGCCAAAAGCGGACGTGATACTTGCCCTCGACCAAAACGACCATGAAGATGGCAAGTGGAATGTACGCGAAAAATTGGGCCAGGATCGCCAGCACAGCCTTTTGCGCGATGTCCTTCCAACTCAAGTGCGGATAGATCAGTTCCTTCGCCCCTGCGAGCACGAGCACTTGAATGACGATCAGGCTGAGCACAGCCACGACCGCGATCAGCAGCACGTCCCAGCCACTCCAGACAGGGTCGCGCGGGGGCTCGGGGGCTGGAGTAGGAAGAGACGGAGCAGGAGGAAACGAATCCGGCAGGAGCGGATCGGAAGCCAGCGGGAGCGACGGCTGAGACTCGACGTCAACGGGGGCTGCGGATCAAACTGCGAATTTTCGGGTGAAGACAAAAAAGAATCGCCTTTAACTGAGAACTGACAACTGAGCACTGGCAACTGCTTTTCCAAAATATCCCGCTAGCGCCTGACCCGTATACGACTTCTTCACCCGCGCCACCTGCTCCGGCGTGCCTTGGGCCACGATGCGGCCGCCTTCTTCGCCGCCTTCTGGGCCGAGGTCGATGATCCAGTCGGCGTTGCGGATCACGTCGAGATTGTGTTCGATGATGATGATCGAATTGCCCAGGTCGGTCAAACGGTGCAGCACGTCGAGCAACTTTTTCACGTCGTCGAAGTGCAAGGCCGGTGGTGGGCTCGTCGAGCAGGTAGAGCGTCTTGCCGGTTTGCCGCTTGCTCAATTCGCGGGCCAGCTTGATGCGCTGGGCTTCGCCGCCGGAGAGCGTGACCGCAGATTGCCCAAGGTGAATATAGCCGAGGCCGACATCGACCAGGGTTTGCAGCTTCTGTTTTACCTGCGGAATATTTTCGAGAATCGGCAGCGCGTCGGAAACCGGCATCTCCAGCAGGTCGGCGATGGAGTTGCCGTTGTATTTCACCGCCAGCGTCTCGTGGTTATAGCGGCGTCCGCCGCAGACTTCGCAGAGCACGTAGACGTCCGGCAGAAAATTCATTTCGATGCGGCGCTGGCCTTCGCCCTGGCAAGCCTCGCAGCGTCCGCCAGAAACATTGAAGGAAAAGCGTCCGGCCTTGTAGCCGCGCTCGCGCGATTCCGGCAGCATGGCGTAGAGATCGCGAATCTGCGTGAATACTCCGGTATAGGTCGCGGGATTCGAGCGCGGCGTGCGGCCGATGGGCGATTGGTCGATGCGGATGACTTTGTCGATGTGTTCCGCGCCGGAGATTGCTTTGTGTTCGCCGGCTTTTTCGCGCGAGCGGTAAAGTTGTCGAGCCAGCGCGCGGTAAAGAATGTCATTCACCAGCGTGGATTTTCCCGAGCCGGAAACGCCGGTCACCACGGTCATCACGCCCAGAGGAAAAGTTACGTCGAGATGCTTGAGATTGTTTTCGTTGGCGCCGAGAATCGTGAGCGCCGTGCCATTGGCGTGCCGGCGCTGGGCACGCATCGCGATCGCGGCCTTGCCGGAAATGTAGGCTCCGGTCAGCGAGTTGGGCTCGCGCATGATTTCGGTCTGGCGTGCCGTGGGCGACCAGCGTTCCGCCGTGGCGGCCGGCGCCGGGGCCGAGATCGATAACATAGTCGGCGCGGCGGATGGTTTCTTCGTCGTGCTCGACCACCAGCACGGTATTGCCGAGATCGCGCAAGATTTTCAAGCGCGTTCAGCAGGCGCCCGTTATCGCGGTGATGCAGGCCGATAGAAGGCTCATCCAGCACGTAGAGCACGCCGCGCAGCTTCGACCCGATCTGCGTGGCCAGACGAATGCGCTGGCCTTCCCCGCCGGATAACGTTGCCGCCGAACGGTCGAGCGAAATGTAGTTCAGTCCAACGGCATTCAGGAATTGCAGGCGCTCGACCACTTCATGCATGACGCGGCCAGCAATTTTTTCTTCGCGGCCCGCGAGCTTGATGCTTTGCGCCACTTCGAGCGCTTTCGAAATCGGCAGCGCGGTGAAATCGGCAATCGACATCGCCTTGACTTTCACCGCGAGACTTTCGGGCCGCAGCCGCCTGCCATGGCATGCGGGACACTCTGTCGCCGACATGTGGTCCATGAGCCAGTCGCGATAGCCTTCCGAGGTGGATTCTTCGAGATTCTGCTTCAGGTATCCAAAGATGCCATGGAATCCGGTCTTGCCGCCGCGTCCGGCCTCGCCGTGCAGCAGAAAGTCTTGCGTCTTCTCGGGAAATTTTTCGAATGGCGTATTCAGATCAATGCCATACGCCGCGGCGGAAATCTGCAGCATGTGCAGCAGATTCTGCGACGCGGAACCGGGGCCCAGCCCGCCATCGAGCAGCGGCTTCGACCAGTCAGTGATCACCTTCGCCGGATCGAAATCGTATTTGCTGCCCAGTCCGTGGCACTCGGGGCAAGCTCCGTACATGCTGTTGAACGAAAACGAGCGCGGCTCCAGTTGCGGCACGCTGATGCCGCAATCCGGGCAGGCCAGCTTCTCGGAATAAAGCTGCTCTTCTCCGCCTACCACAGCAACCTGTACCAGGCCGCCCGCCAATTTCATCGCCAGGCCGACCGACATTTCCAGGCGATGCTCAATCCCGGGCTTCACCAGCAAGGCGGTCGATTACTACTTCGATGGTGTGGTTCTTGCGCTTGTCGAGATTGAGATCGTCATCGAGACTGACCAGTTCGCCGTCGATGCGGGCGCGCGAGTAGCCGTGCTTGACCAGCGTCTCCATTTCCTTCTTAAATTCGCCTTTGCGTCCGCGCACGATGGGCGCGAGAACCATAACGCGGTCTTCGGGCGTCAGGGCCATCACCCGCTGCACGATTTGCTCGGCGGACTGGCGGCTGATGGCGCGTCCGCATTTGGGACAGTGCGGAACCCCGATCGAGGCGAATAACAGGCGAAGATAGTCGTAAATTTCAGTAATGGTCCCCACCGTGGAACGCGGACTGCGGCTGGTGGTCTTTTGCTCAATCGAAATCGACGGGCTCAGGCCATCAATGGCGTCCACGTCGGGACGCTCCATTTGGTCGAGAAACTGGCGAGCGTAGGCCGAAAGCGTCTCCACATAACGGCGCTGGCCCTCGGCGTAAATCGTGTCGAATGCTAGAGATGACTTGCCCGACCCACTCAGCCCGGTGACTACGGTCAGGCTGTTCCGGGGGATCTCCACATTGATGTTTTTGAGGTTGTGCTGGCGGGCTCCGCGGACGGAAATCTTGGTAATAGCCATTTAATGCTGGTCCCAACATCCCATGTCCCAAAAACAGGCCCGGATTTCCCTTCCGTAACGTCGACAGGTAATCAGAATTGTCCGAGAGTGGGAGTACACAGTTCTACTCCGTATCTTAGTTGTCACTGGGGCTGGACGTCAACGCGGTGAGAAGCTGAGAACTTCGGCGCCGCATAGTTTCGGAAGACGTTCGGCAGGCAATTCTTCGCCAGGATCTTGGCCTGGGCGTTCAGGGATAAGGACTTAGCGGGCGGAGAAGTGGCTGTGAAAATTGAACTTTGTAAGGGTTGACGAAAGATGATCTCGCTCTTCATGCCTCTGGTTCTGTGCGCCACGGTAATGGTATCCGTGGGTCTGGGAGTTCTCGCCGCTTATGCGGCCTTCATGGGCATTCTGCACGCGGTTGGCTACAAATCTGAGCCGGAACCGGCGCGCCCGCGCCTGGTGCTGGTGCCCACGCAGAACCACGCCAGCGGCGACTAAACAACTCACTGGCCATGCCGCTGTACGTGAGCGGCCAATAACTCCACGACTGATTGGTAGGGGGGCTCTCACGCCTCTGGCATGACAAGGTGCCGCGCTTACGTGGCTTCCTGGGCCTGTTCAGCTGGCGAATGGGCTCAGCTATCCTTGCGGTATAGGAGGTTGCGGATGGCGTCTCTCCGGGCCTCATTGACCTCTCTCTGCGCCTTGCGTTCGTCCGCGCCCTTGCCGCCCTGGGCATTTGACTCGGCCGGTGGCGGTTCACTGCATGCCGGGCAGCGGTTGGCAAAGCCGGGTTTACCGGGCTTCAGTTCGAACTCCTCGGAGCAGACGACACACACTTTGATGGGATATGCCACGGGATCTAACTCGGATTTTACGATATCCAACGAGTAAGAGGGAAAAGATGGAGAGAGTCGATGCCTTCGTATGCTAATTCGATTGGCGATGGCTCGCTGCTCTGGAGCTATGAAAGCGAGACCTACTCGCACTCATGGACCGTCTGCGTGGCGCGTTGGCATAATACCTCGCAAGGTGTTTGAGGATCTGGGCGGCGAAGTCGCTGTTGTGAACATCAAGAGCCATCCGTCGAATGATGATCCGCTGCTTTTAGTAAATCAGCTTTAGCAAAAACTGAATCTGCCGCGAGGTGTCGGCGGTTTTGCTGATGATGCCGCAGCCGCTGCTGCGCGGGATGTTGGCGGGGAGGCCGAAGTTTACGACGTTGAATACGTTCGTTCTGTGCGTCACGGCACTCGTATCCGTGGGTCTTGGCGTTCTCGCCGCTTACGGGGCATTCATGGGCAATTCCGCACGCAGTCGGCTACAAATCTGAGCCGGAACCGGCGCGCCCGCGCCTGGTGCTGGTGCCTACGCAGAACCACGCCAGCGGCGACTAGGAACTCTCCAACCATTTAGAAGTCGCTTCTCCCACAAAGGCCCTGGCGTTGATTGCTGGCGGAACCCCAACATTTCGGCAGGAGACCCTGCGTTCAGTTGTTACCGCAATCCGCTGAGATAGCTTCCGGTTTGCCGACAACCCGCTCGGACGCTTCATCCACGGCTGTGCTTTCAAGGGAAGAACGTCCACGACGCGCTCAATAGTGCGATGCCGGGCCAGCGCAAGAGGGGGTATAATGTGCCGGAACGTGGGATGAGTGGAGGTGTGGCTATGCTTTGGCCTCGCGAATCCAAAGATTCAACGAAAATCGCCGTCGCTGCGCCGGTTGAACGGAAATCGGAACTTACGCGAAATTCGACGCGTCCACCCCCAGCCCTGAAGAACGGCCGCAAATTCGACGCGCAGGTGTTCCTCGACACCATCGGCGAAGGCAGGAAAGCTTTGCTCTTTCCGAAAAAGCAGACCATCTTCGCCCAAGGGAATCCCGCGGACGCAGTTTTCTACGTGCAGACGGGCAAGGTGAGACTCGCCGTTGTCTCCATGACTGGCAAGGAAGCGACGATCGGCATATTGAGCGCGGGCGATTTCTTCGGCGAAGGTTTGCTTGCAGGCCAACTTCTCTGCAGGTACACGGCGACCGCAATGACGGAGTGCGCTGTTCTGCGAATTGAGAAAAGGGCCATGGTGGATACGCTTCACCGGGAACACACGCTTTCCAATCTGTTCGTCGGGTATTTGTTGACGCGGAACATTCGATACGAAGATGATCTGGTTGACCAACTATTTAATTCCAGCGAGAAAAGGTTGGCCCGTGTCCTGCTTACGCTCGCTCATTTTGGCAAGGAAGGGACTCCTGAAACTGTGGTTCCGCAGATCAGTCAAGAGACACTGGCAGAAATGGTGGGCACCACTCGTTCGCGGGTGAATTTTTTCATGAACCGGTTCAGGAAACTGGGATTCATTAACTACGCCGGGGGTGTAGAAGGCGGCTTACAGGTTCACAGTTCACTTCTCAACATCGTTCTCCACGACTAGCGGGTCATATCATCCCGATTGGGGGCCAGCGGCTATACAGTGATCGAGGTCGGGCGCCACGCTCATAGAATTTGATGAAGCAGCGCGCGCCTTACCCGAGCGACTCCTAAACGCGTAACATTAGGTTGAACGTTTCACGTCCAGGTGTCACGGAAGTTTTTCACGGCAACGGAACGAAAATGATGATTCCTCCACAGACACGAGATTTGGCCCTGCGACTTCTGGCTTACGAAAACGCTGCGGGCAAGAGTTCCGAGCCAACGGAATTCGCAGCCTTTGGCGTCTGTGAGAAGTTGCGCCAACCTCTCATTGCACTCGCGGGCGTTGCCGGTTTTCGCTCGCTGCTTTCTCGTGCTCTGACGCTGGCGAGGGCGGAAGCTCCCGGTCTTAGCGCCGTGCAGGTCGCGCCGGATGGATCCTTACAGGGTCTAGACGAGCTGCGGCCCCAAACTGACAAGGACCAGGCCAGGGAAGCAGGAGTCATTCTGATTGCGCAGCTGATCGGGCTGCTTCTCTTCTTCATTGGCGAAGGGATGACATTGCGGCTGGTGATATCGGAAGTTCTCCCCCACCTTGGGTTCCTCCCCACCAGCGGTGCACCCGTAGGTTTTGAAGCGATCCTGAACGAAGTTGACCGACTTCAAAGCGTCAGTGCGCGTCTCGATGGACTGGCGGCGGAGAATCCGCCCGTCACGGAAGCGCTGATGACGATCGCAGATAACGTTCGCAACGCTGCCACCGTATTGGCAGTAGTGGCGGCGGTGAAATGCCCTAAGCCGAACTGAGTACAACGTTCGCGCCCTGCACGAAAAGGAAATCGTGAGTCTTACAGAGTCACGACATTTGGCCCAACGACTTCTTACCTACGAAGCCGTTGGGGCCGAGAACTCCGAGCCAGCGGAGTCTGCGGCTTTTCGCGTCTGTGCAAAGCTGCGCCGGCCCCTGATTACACTCGCGGGAGTTGCCGGTTTCCGCTCGCTGCTTTCTCGTTCTCTGGCGCTGGCCAGGGCGGAAGCTCCCAGTCTTAGCGTGGTACAGGTCACGGCGGATGGCTCGGTAAAAGGTCTAGAGGAGCTTGCGTCGCAAACTGGCAAGGAACAAGCCAGGGACGGAGGAACCATTCTCATTGCCCAGTTAATCGGGCTGCTCCTCACTTTCATTGGCGAGGGTTTAACGTTGCGGCTGGTTCAGGATGTGTGGCCGGAGGCCGCCTTCAGCGGTCACGTTTCCGAGAAGGAGAGTAAAGCTTGAGCGCAGCAGATAAGGTGAAAATAAACAAACTGCCGACGGGGGTCCCGGGTTTTGATGAAATCCTGGGCGGCGGCCTCCCGGAATTTTCTTTTAATATCATCGCGGGCGCCCCGGGAAGCGGCAAGACCACGCTGGCCCACCAAATCATATTCGCCAACGCGACGCCCGAGCGTCCCGCGCTCTATTTCACGATTCTCGGCGAACCCGCCATCAAAATGCTGCGCTACCAGCAGCAGTACACTTTCTTTGACCAGGCCAAGTTAAACACCGCCGTCCGCTTTATCAACTTGAGCCAGGTTGTGTTGGAGAAGGATCTGGACGCAGTCTTAGAGGAGATTACGAGAGAGGTTGAGAAGGCAAGCCCCGGCGTCGTGGTAGTGGACTCCTTTCGCACCGTGGTGCGGAAGGCGCTTGGCGGTACAACCGAAGTGGAACTGCAATCTTTCATTCAGCGGTTAGCCCTGCTCCTGACCAGTTGGCAAGCCACGACTTTTCTGGTCGGGGAATATGTCGAGGGCGAGATCCGTGACAATCCGGTATTCACGGTCTCCGATGGCCTTTTTTGGCTTTACCAGGCTGCGGAGCGAAGTTCCATTGTGCGAAAGCTACAGATCGTGAAACTGCGCGGGCAGGCGTCCGTGCCCGGACTGCACACCTTCCGCATTACCCGTGCCGGACTGCAAGCCTTCTCGCGTACTCTTGGACTGGCCGCACAAACAAGAAAGATACCCAGTACACGGCGCCTTTCCGTTGGTATTCCGGAACTGGACAAGATGCTCGGCGGCGGCATTCCCGAGGGAGATAGTGTCCTGGTAGCAGGGGCTTCGGGGACGGGAAAATCAGTTTTGGCAACCCAATTCATTGCTGAGGGAATACGCCAGGGAGATCCGGGAATTGTGGTGGTCTTCGAAGAACGGCCGCAAGAGTATGCGGAGCGGGCCAGCAGTTTTGGCCTGGACTTGAAGACGCCGCGAAAAGAAAAGAAACTTGAAATTCTCTATCTCCGTCCGCTGGACCTCTCGGTGGATGAAACCATGCACGAGATTCTCGACGCGGTGCAGAAGATTGGCGCCAAACGCCTGGTGATTGATTCGCTGGCGGGCTTTGAGATGGCGCTGGCACCCGGCTTCCGCGCGGACTTTCGCGAATCGCTCTACCGGATGATCACCGCTTTGACCGGAGTCGGGGTGACGATTTTGAGCACGGTTGAGGTGAACGAGTCTTTCACAGAATTCCCGTTTAGTACCTACTCGATTTCCTTTCTCACCGATGACATTATCCGGCTGCGGTACGTGAACATCGACGGCCAGCTGCGCAAGATCATGGTGGTGATCAAGATGCGCGGTGGTAACCATAGCAAGGATATCCGCGAATATGAAATCACCTCCAAGGGCGTGGTCATCATCGGCGAACGCCTCACGGATTATCAGGGCCTGATCACCGGAATTCCTGTGCATTTGAACCGATCCGGCAATCATCGAGAGCGCTCCCGCAAGCCGAAAATCAAGAAAAGAAGCTAGAAGCGATTTGGGATGAATGACACTGCTCGAAACTATGCGGTAGTGCTCGTGTGGCGTAGGCGTTCAACCCTCGTGTTAGCATTGGGGGAAGGCACGTTCTTCCCTTTTCTCTGGCAGCGCGAATGGTCCGCGGTTGCTTCATCTCGATTCGATTCGTCCTTGCACTTGCGCTGACCGTCGTGGTGTGCCTGAGCGCTCCCGCCGCGGAGAAGTCTCCGTGGCTTGAAATCCATTCCACGCATTTCACCGTCATCACTGACGCGGGCGAAAAAAAGGGACGCGAGGTGGCGCTGCGCTTCGAGCAGATGCGGGCGGTGTTCGCTCTACTGCTATCGAAAGAAAAGCTTTACCAGCCGCTGCCGGTGACGATTGTCGCCTTCAAGAACGACAAGTCTTATTACCAGCTTGCGCCTTTAAAAAATGGGCAGCCGATCAGCGTGCCAGGATTTTTTCTTCCGGGCGAAGATCAGAACTTTTTTGTGTTGAATGTTTTTGAGGAAGAATCGTGGCGGGCCGTGGCTCACGATCTTGCTCACATGCTGTTGAACGCCAACTATCCCCCGGCTCAGGGATGGTTCGACGAAGGGCTGGCTGAATATTTCAGTTCAGTGCACGTCGACAACAAAGAAGTGGAAATCGGCGCCGACCCGGAGATGCACGCTTCCGTCACCACGGACATGCTGCAGCAACAGCACGACACGCATCCGCCGCAGTCGCTCACCGAGTTGCTGGGGGCGCAGGTTTGGCTCTCGATGGCCGACCTGTTCACCATGAAGCATGACACGGCGAGTTACAACGAGGGCACGCATAACACGCTTTACTACGCGCAGTCCTGGATGGTGATGCACTACCTGCTGCACGAGAAGAAGCTGCCCGAAACCGGCGCGTACTTCGGGCTGGTGCTGAACCAGCACATTCCGGTGGATGAAGCGATTCAGAAAGCGTATGGCATGAGCTCGGCACAATTGGAGCAGGCGGTGAAAGATTACTTTCACGCGCAGACTGTGCTGTTCACCGCGTTGGATGCGGCGCGGCAGCAGAATCCCAATCCGGAACTGGGGGCAAATCCCGCGCAGGTTCATCACTTCCCGGTTCCGGTGGGCCCGGAGGATTCGGCGATTACCGCGAAGATCATGCCCGAACCGGATGCGCAGGCCCTGTATGCGGAACTTGAAATCCGCATTCCAGAGCGCCGGGAATATGGGATGAAGGAGTTGCAGAAGCTGGCGGAGGATACTTCCGCAAAACCTGCGCCCGAGAAAACTTCCGACGATGTCGATAAGAAAATAGTCGTCGCTCCGATCGGCAATGAATGGGCGCATCGCGCGCTGGCCTGGGATCACATTGAACGCGGCGAGTTCGACCAGGCTTCCACTGAACTGGGCGAGGCGGCGGCGATCAATCCGCGCGACATGTGGTTGCGGTATTACGTTTCGGTGCTCAAGTACCGCATTGCGGAAGCCCGGCACGCCGAGATTCAAGGCCTGGCCAACATGATGCAGGATCTGCGCGGCGTGCTCGAATGGTATCCCGAGTTCGCGGACGCCTATGACCTGATGGCTGTGGCTCGCATGGAAGGCGGCGGCGCGACCGCGGCTTTGCAGGCGGAACGCGCGGCGCTGCAGATGAATCCGCGCCAGCCGCGCTACGTTTATCACATGGCGCAAATCTACATTGCGAATAAACAGTGGGATGCGGCGAAAACCCTGCTGGAGCGGCTGAAGGCGGGCGGTGATCCGCAGATTGCGGCGCTGGCGCGGGAAAAATTCGATCAGATTGCTACCGAACGCAAGTATGGCATCCCGGTCGCGTCGGGTGCAGGCGCGCCGAAATTAGCGCCGCAGAAATCGCCATTTGACGTGCTGGAGCAGGATGCTGCGGAACGCGCCAAGGCTGAGAGTACTTCGTCTGCGCCTACCGCAATCACAGCTGCCGGAACGCCCGACAAGCGCCCCACCAAATTCCTGCGCGGCGAATTGGTCAGCGTGGACTGCACGCCGGCGCCGTCGGCCATCCTGACTGTGGCGTCGGCAGGCAACGTATTCAAGCTGCGGGCGCCGGATTACAAGTCACTGGTGCTGGTGGGCAGCGACGAGTTCTCCTGCGATTGGCATGACCGCAAGGTCGCGGTGAACTACAAGCCGGGCGGCGCGGCGGACGGCGATCTGGTGTCGCTGGAAGTGCGGTGATGATTCAGGCTCCGGGCTTCGGGCTTCGGGCTTCAGGCTTCAGGCTTCGGGCTTCGGGCTTCGAAATTTATGGGTTCTTATAGAAAAAATCTTCATAGGAAGAGTCGCCTTTTGGTCGCCGCCCTGATTATTGGCATTTGGTCGGCCGGCTGTTCGTCTTCAGGTTCTGGCTCTACGAAAACTACTCCGCCTCCGCCAGCGGCGGCGGGTTTGGGCGGGTCGAATTATGGATGGTATTACCTGGCTTCGCCCTGCAACCGGGAGCCTTATGGCGTGGTCTACAACTACAACACCGCGACCGCAACAATCGATTCTCAGTTGGCGCAGATGTACAACAACGGGCAACGGCGGCTTCGCATACCGATTTATCACGCCCGGGGAATCAATTCCGGAACCATCATGGATTCGACCGGCGGCACGCTCGCGCCACAGTTTCTCAACAACCTCACCAGTTTGTTGGCGGCGGTCAAAGCGGCGGGATTTGTGGAGATTGAGGTCAGCTTTCATCCCCAGGCCAACAATGATCCCACGCAATGGACCACCTTCAGCTCCGACTATTTTCAGGAGAACTGGAGCGTGATTCAGAATCTCCATCCCATCATCGCGGCGTCGGGGATTCCCTATCACCTCGACCTGTTGAACGAAGGCATTCCTCCCACGCCTGGATACGCGCCGATGCTGCAGTATTCCCAGATGCTGTGGAACGATTATGTGGCGCAATTCGGAAACAGCGACACACTCGGTTTTTCGATCATCGCCGATTCGGCCCACGTGAGCCAGGTCAGCACGGTGTATGGACCAAGTGCGTATGGGAATTCAGGCGCGCCGGAATTATTCGACGTTCATATTTACGACGAAACCGAAAACAGCTTTACCACCGCGTTCAGTTCCCTGACCAGCCAGGGATATGAAGGGATCCCGTGGATTATCGGTGAGGCCTTTTACAACGACGCGGCTGAAGCCGCAGCGCAGCGGCAGGCTGCGAACAGTACCGGGCAGAAAGTGCTTTATTTAACGCAGTGGCCTGTAACGTCGGACAGAACCTGCAGTCCGGATGTGAATGTGGCGCCTCCGGCGGACTTTTCAAATTATCAGGCTCAGGATTTCTGAAACCGGTGGAGAATCACTGCAGCCGATCGTTCTATGTCCGATCAATCTGCATCGTCGTGGATGCAAATCAAGAAAACCCTCCCGCTGGGAGCGAGAGGGTTCTTGAATGGTTTGTTTTCGCGTTTAGGCGCGCAGAACGTTTGCCGCCTGAAAGCCTTTGGGGCCCTTGAGCAGATCAAACTCCACGGTCTCTCCTTCGTTAAGCGTGCGGTAGCCGTTCTCCTGGATTGCGGAGAAGTGCACGAACACATCCTCTCCCGTGGAGCGCTGGATGAACCCATATCCTTTCGCCCCGTTGAACCACTTGACTGTTCCCTTCTCTCTCACGGAAAAACTCCTTTCCCCCTGTTCGCTATGAATTTGTTCTCCGGACTCCCGACTGAGAAACCTCGAATGATTTGAGGCTCCCTCGGAAGACCCGGTGAACTTGATTGCGTCTCGCTTGCGCGGAAGAAGCGCAGCCAAAAAGAAAAGACTCCTCAGTTCTCGCCCGCGATTTGTTTTCGCGGCGGAAACTTACGGAGCCCGGTAATTGGTGCTTTTCTGCCACCCAACTCAACGTCAACCTATCTACTGGCCTGATAACCGGACCGTCGGTCCGGTTATGAGCAGAAGATAATAAGCAGTATTAAAACGATTCGCAAGAGGAATTAGAAGGGAATCGAAACATGACCTAAGGTCATAATTAGATAACTTTAACATAGATAAAGAAATAGCTTCGGTAACCCCGGCGAAACTTAAGGTTCCGGCAGGCTGCCGCGAAGGCTGGGCGCTCTGCTAGGATTTAATAAGAAACTCGTGGCCACTCCTCCTCCTACGATTGTTCCGCCCGCCATTGTGAAGCCGGTCGTTGCTGCGCCTGCCGCTGATGTGCCGGTCCCTGTTACGCCGGTCCCTGTTGCGCCGGCCGTCGTTGCGTCTGCGAAGCCCGGCTCGGGGGATGCTCCGGCACGAACCCCGCGCCGCTCCGGCCTGGTGCTTGCTACCACGAAGTACTTGCTGCGCACTGAGGTCCACACTTTCGCTTTTTCCGTGGCGGCGAATGCCATTCTTTCGTTCTTCCCATTTGTGGTTCTGTTGATGACGCTCATCCGCAACGTGTTTCATTCGCGGGTCATGTACGAAGTGGTGGTGCAATTACTCCGCGACTATCTTCCTGCCGGACAGGATTTTGTGATTCGCAACCTCAACGCCATGGTGGAGACGCGTCACCGGGTTGAAATTGTTTCGCTGGTTATTCTGCTGGTCACTTCCTCGGGCGTATTTATGCCGCTGGAAGTGGCACTGAATCGCATCTGGAGGTTTCCCGAGAACCGCTCTTATTTGGGGAATCAGGTGGTCTCGCTTGGGTTGGCATTTGGATGCGGAGTGCTGGCGCTGGTCTCCATCGGCATGACCGCGGGTAACGTGGCGTTGTTCGAGTTTCTGCTGCATGGGCACGCCACTGGGCTGCTGCGGCTGGTCGGCTTTGTGCTGATGAAAGTCTTCGCCGTGGCCGCCAGCATCACCATCTTTTTCTTAATCTACTGGCTTTTGCCGAACGGGAAAGTTCCTGCGCGCGCCGTGTTGCCGACCGCCATCATCATGGGATTGCTTTCCGAAGCGCTGAAGTACGCCTACATCATGGCGTTGCCACGGCTGAATTTCCAGGAAGTGTACGGCCCCTTCGCGCTCTCCGTCAGCCTGATGTTCTGGGCGTTCCTGTCAGGGCTGTTGCTGCTGGCGGGAGCGAATCTTTCTGCGGAAGAACATCTCGGCCGCCGGCTGTGAACTGCTCGGCCACGAACGTTTAGTTTCCACCACGTCTTATCTCATTCTGTTGCATTTTCCATCCTGTTGCATCTTCCACCTCGGGAAATCCACAGGGTGATTGTGACATCCGTCACATCTTTTTGCCTTTTGCACCAGCTAGCATAAGCCTAGGTTTCCCCGGTTCCTCCGAGCAGACATTCCTGACCAGGTGACTCTCCATGCATGGGAGAAGTTGCAGTTCTCTGCTCGCCGTATGGTTGCTGGCTCTGTGCTCAACCCCCGCATTGTGGGGTCAAACGTCCGCTATTTCCGTGAAAGCCGGCGTCGAACCGGCAGTTCCGGCGCACCCGCAGTCTCCAGCCTGGGCTGGCTCGACGCCCTTTCGCCCCAAGCCGCCAGGACATTTCCCCGGGCCGGGCTCCGGGCCGGGCTCGCCTCCCGGCGGTGCACCTACGTTCCTACAACTCGCCCGAACTGCTGGGACGATCTTTGCAGGAACGGTCACAAGGATTGAACCCGGCCCTGCTGCCGGAGGTTCAGCTGTGCCCACCGTCGCCATCACCTTCCACGTCGAGCGTCCTCTACGAGGAGCAGGTCCGGGAGGAAGTCTGACCATTCTGGAGTGGCTCGGCCTGTGGTCGAGCGGCCAGCGTTACGCGGTGGGGGAACATGTGCTTCTCTTCCTATACCCACCCAGCAAACTTGGACTTACGAGTGCGGTCGGGGGAACGCTGGGGGAGTTCCACCTCGACTCAGCGGGCAGAATCCTGCCCTCCGAACGGCAACTGGCTGCTTTCCAGGCGGATCCGCTCTTCGCCGGACGATCGCGCATCGCCTTCAACGATTTTTCCCAGGCGTTGCGCCAAGCCGTTGGCGAGCAGGGGCCGGAATGACCGAAACCCCAATGAAGGCAAAGACTTCGGCGTCACGGCACATTCCTGCGCTCATTTCCAGACTAGCGATCGCCCTGGCGATTATTCTTGTCTTCGCCCTTCTATCCCGCGCTGGGGGGCCCAAATACGTTGCCGGGACCAGCTACTTCTCTTCCACGGTCACAGGCCAGCCCTTAACCTGGGCGCAGGGCCAGATCACTTATTACACGGATCGAGGCGACCTCAGCCCGGTGCTGGACAATGCCGGCGCCAACACGTTCGTCGCGACGGCCTTCAGCCTTTGGACTGCGGTCCCGACCGCGGCGTTAGCCGTCACAAACGGAGGTCAGCTCGCCGAGGACGTCAACGGCAGCAACGTGACCCGTAACTCCAACGGCACATTATCGATGCCTGCCGACATCCAACCCAGTGCGATCACCACGCCTGTTGGCATTGTCTACGACTACGACGGCACGGTCACCGACGCCCTGCTCGGTAGCGGCGCCGGCGTCACGAGCCAATGTTTCGTCAACGCCGTTTACGGAGGAGCCGACAACTTCAGCGCTGACGCAAACTTTCTCCACGCCCTGGTAGTCATCAACGGCCAATGCGCCCAGCAGTCTTCGCAATTGCCCGATGTGGAATATCGGTTGTTGCGCGTGCTCGGCAGCGTGTTCGGGCTGGGATGGTCCCAGCTGAACCTGAATGTGATCACTGGCAACCCAAAACCCCCGACTCCGGACGACTTCGCCGGGTTCCCGCTGATGCATGATATCGACCCGCTAAATTGCGTACCCATCACATTCTGCTATCCCAACCCGAACGAACTGGCCAGCGACGACCAGGCTGCGATCTCCCGCCTCTATCCCGTGACCGCTGCGAACCAGTCCGGCTTTCCCGGCTCCCAGATTTTTTCGGCCGCCACGGCGAGAATCTATGGCTCGGTGTACTTCGTCGATTCCTCGGGCAGCGCGACACTGGGGATGCAAGGGGCAAACGTGGTCGCGCGCTGGATTGATCCCGCCACCGGCCTACCCTCCGGGCAATTCGCAGTTTCTTCCGTTTCTGGATTCCTTTTCTGCGGCGATGCCGGCAACCTTGTGACCGGGCTCAACGATTCGCTGGGCAGTCCCTACAGCGAGTTCTGCTCGACCAACCAGAGCATGCAAGGCTTCTTCGACCTCGGCGGCTTGCCGTTTCCGAGCGGGGTCGGCAGCGCGCAATATCAAGTGACCGTGGAAGGTCTGGACCCGATCTGGTCGATTGGCGTGGGCCCTTACGCGCCGCTGCAGGTAGCGCCCTCCGGCAGTGCTCAGCCGATTAGCCTGATGCTCGTTCCTGGCACGAACATGGAACAGGACATCCTGATGTCCGGCAGCGCCCAGCCGGTGCCACAGTGGGCGGCGTCGGAGACCTGGGCCAATCCCGCGCCAATCCCGACGGG
This sequence comes from uncultured Acidobacteriaceae bacterium, assembly GCA_963846245.1. Taxonomy (GTDB): domain Bacteria; phylum Acidobacteriota; class Terriglobia; order Terriglobales; family Acidobacteriaceae; genus Sulfotelmatobacter. The sequence goes on from CAWJVI010000007.1 coordinate 223,269, forward strand.
TGGCGACTGGCTGGGCTCAGTCAGCGGCTTCGGCGACCTGCCATGGTTCTCACTTCCAGCCAAGGCAAACCGCACCCTGTCGATTGCCATCACCTCACTGGACGAAAGCGGCAATCCCAGCGAAAGCAAAGTGCAGCCGGTGCTGGGAATGTGGCCGGTCCCAGTTCCGCAGACGTCGCCCCCGGGAGCTTTCACTCCGTCGTCGTTCAACACCGGAATCTTTGGCGTGACGCGCCTCGATGCGCAGATTCTTATCCCCGGCCCTTTCCTGATCGGCATCTCCGACTGGCGGGGCGACGGGCGCGCTGACTACCATTACCACGCGCATGTGCTCTATGGAGACGCGGTCACTCCCGGGCGAGTCGGGGTGAATGGCGGCGCGGTGGTGGTGACCGGCATCGGGTTCGCGCCCGGGCTGGCGGTCGCCGTAGGCAGTGCCAATGCTACCCCGTTGGCCGTGGGGGCTGGCGACATGATCTTGGCTCTGCCTGCGCAATCAGACGGCCTGCAGACGGTCACCATTACCGATCCCGTCAGCGGAGCCTTTTCCATAATGACCAACGCCATCACGTTCGGCGCAGCGGACACCGACAGCATCGTCCTGGTGAAAGGGACGAACCCGACTACCCCGGTCGGTACGCAAGCCAATAATCCCATCACAGTGCGCGCAGTCGCTGCCGCGGGAGTCATTCCTGTGGCCGGCGCGACGATCGTCTGGAGCGCCAGCAATGGCGCGGCGCTGTCGGCCTGCGGCGGAGCTTCCACCTGTTCTGCCGTGTCGGATGAGAGCGGCAACGCTTCCACTTGGATTACGCCGGAAGTTACCGGGAGTTCCACCCTCACCGCGACGCTGGCTCCGGGCGCTTACCTTTTGTCGAAGTCGGTTTCAACCACGGTGGTGGGAACGGAAGCGTCTCTCGCGATTGGGCTCACGTCGCCGTACTCCTGGGTCGTTGCGGGCGGCAGCGTTACGATCCCGCTAACCGCGCGCGTCATGGACAACGCCACTCCCCTGAGCGGAGACACCGTGAACTTCACCGTGGCCCTGGGCTCGGGAATACTCAGTTCGGCGAGCGCGGTGGCCAACAGCAGCGGCTACGCCACCGTTACGCTCACTCTCGCCAACGTCGTGGCCCAGGTGCAGGTGAGCGCCTGCGTGGCGCCGTCGGACAGTCCTTGCCAGTCGTTTTTTGTGACGCCGGTGGCTGCGTCCCTGCTGACCCTGTGGCCGGTCGCGGGGGCCGCGCAGGCGATCACCCTCGGCCAGCCATTTCAGCCAGTCATCGTGCGCGTCACAGATTCTGCCTCGCCGCCGGATTCGGTTCTCGGCGCGGTAGTCGCGTTTCAAACTGTGGTGATGCGTCCAGCAGCGAGTGTCCCTGCGGGCGGGTCCGCCGGGGATAATGGCGGCGATCCAGCATTGCCCGTGATACTTAGCGTGAGCCAGACCAGCGTACAAAGCGATGCCAACGGGATGGCACGATTGACTCCGTCTACAGGGGGATTTTCCGGGCCGCTGGAAATCCGGGTTGCCGCGACGGCCGGAACCACCGCGGCACTACAGAATGTTTTGCAGGCCTTTCCAGCCGCACCGAACTGAGGAGAGCCGAAAACGTGATTTTCTAGCGCGATGGCCGGCGTGGCCGCTGCTTCGCGGAAATCGACTTGATGATGAGCTTGCGGCGGCCATCGGGCGGAATAGGCACCTTGGCGCGGTTCAGGGCGACGTTTATCAGGCTGAGCACCTCAGGATCATCCAGCACTTTGGCATCCGGATGGCCGGCGTCGTAGAGCCGGATGTTCCGCACCACGCGGCCGGTTCCCTGCAGGCGCTTCGCCGGATCTGGTAAGCCCGCCCCCTGCAAAAAGCACAAAGTGACGCGGCCCGGAGGCATCACTAGCGAGAAAATCGCCTCCGAAGGCCGCTCCGTGGGGCTGAAGCCGATGACCAGCCAGTTGTAGTTGTCGTAGACCATTTCGATCGCGCCCTTGACCAGCTCGCGCATCTTGGCGAGCGCGCGGCGCGCGAAAGCCTCAACCTCCGGATCGTATTTCGCGAGGAAGGAATCGAGCTGGACCTTGGCGTCGACCTGCGAAAGATAGGCAGCCTTCTGAACGGCAGTGTTTGCAGATTTAGCTTTTCGCATCGGAATCCCACCGTGACCGGTTGTGGCCAAATCGGTTGTTGTCAATCCTCATGCTGTCATTTCGAGCGGAGCGAGAAACCTGCTGTTCGCCGGCTGCGGCACAAAGCAGATTCCTCCCTTCGGTCGGAGTGACAACCACGGGGCGAGAGGCTTTGCCAAAGCCCGAAAGCCGCAGCCCGAAGCCCCGGTCATCATTTCGTCCAACGATCCACCCAGTCATTCACCGTCTTGTACCACAACTGCGAATTTTGCGGCTTGCCCACCCAGTGGCCTTCGTCGGGGAAATACAGCATCTTCGAGGGCACGCCTTCCATCTGCAGCGTGGTGAAAAGCTGGAAGCCTTCGCTCACGTCGAGGCGGTAGTCGCGCTGGCCATGAATCACCAGAGTCGGCGTCTTGAAATTCTTGGCGTACTGGTGTGGCGACCACTTCTCATAGCTGGCGCGATTGTCGTAGGGAGTGCCTTTGAATTCCCAGTTGTTGAACCAGAGTTCTTCGGTCGTGCCCCAGGCGGACTCGGCGTTGAACATGCCATCGTGGGTCACGATGCACTTGAAGCGGTCGGTATGGCCGAGAATCCAGTTGGCCATGTATCCGCCGTAGCTGGCGCCCAGCGCGCACTCGCGATTTTTGTCGATGAAGGGGTAATGCTCCTCAGCGTAATCGAGCCCCTTCATCAGGTCTTCAAACGGAGCGCCGCCCCAGTCGCCGTTGATGGCGTCGATAAACTTCTGCCCGTATCCAGTCGAGCCGTGGAAGTTGATCATGATGACCACGTAGCCGCTGGGCGTCGTTGCAGTTGGGGCCGCGAACAGTTCGGGATTCCAGCGATAGCTCCAGTCGTCTCCCCACGCCCCCTGCGGCCCGCCGTGAATGAGAAACTTCACCGGGAGTTTCTTTCCTTGTTCAAACTCAGGATGAAAGTTGGGCGGTTTAACGAGGAAACCTTCGACTTTGTCGCCGTGCGCACCGGTGAACCAGAAGCATTCCAGTCCGGGCATAGTGATCTGCGAGAGAACTGCGTCGTTCACGTGCTCGAGATAATGTACGCCGTCGTCCCATCGAGTGGGGGAGCAGTAGTCGTCCCGCACATCTCCGCCAAGGCGGTCCATGCCGACCCACGCCCTCACTGTCCCGTCTTCGTGGAAAGACAACTCTTGACTACGAATCCTGCTCGGATATTGCAGTGTCATTTGCGTGAACAGGAGTGTTTTGCCGTCCGGGGTGAGGGCAAGATCATCATAGAAACCGGGGAGGAAATCGTCGATCTTGATATCCGTGTGGCGAATCGAGATGTCATAACCTTTCTCCGCGCTAGTTTCAGTTCGGAAGGTGATCGAATGCACCGGCGATGTTCCCTTTTCTTCAGCAACGAAGTACAAACGCGCGGAATCAGGCGCCCAGACAAAAGTTCCTACCCATTTATCAAGGCTCGTCGTCAGATCCTTCTTCTCGCCCGTCTTTCGGTCGTACAGCATCAACCGGAAGCGGTCGCTCTCGTATCCCGGGCGCTGCTGGGCGCGGTAGGCGATGTAGCGGCCATCGGGCGAATAGAGCGGCGTCGAGTCGCTGGCGGGATTGTCGGCGGTGATGTTCTTCGCCACTCCTCCACTGACCGGCACGATCCACAGATCGTTGTTGGTCGAAGCCGCCGGATTCTTGTCGTGATTCGACGTGTAGCAAATCTCCTGCCCGTCGGGCGAGAAGGCATAGTTATCCTGACCGCCGAGCGAGAATACGGGGGCATCGTAGTCGCCGGGAGTTAGATCCAGCGAGGTCGGTGAAATATCAAAAGAGAGAGGGCGCGACTTGCTGTCCGGAGAAACCACAACTGCGTGTGTCGTGGCGGGAAGCTTTGTCGAAACCACAAAAATGTGCGTGGGCTTGCCTTCCTTGTAGGAATTCCAATGACGATAGAGCAAATGATCGAAGATCTGCGCCTTGACCTTGCCGTTCTGCGCCGCATCGAGCATTACCCTGTTGCATCCGGCTTCTCCTCGATCATCGAACGTGCAGTTGGGATAAACGTCCGAGGTGAAGAGGATATTCTTGCCATCGGGCGACCACAACTCGCCGCCCGCCTCGGTCGCGATGGCCGTGAGCTTATGTGTCGCCGTGAGCGTACCAGCCGCGCCATCAAAGTCTGCGATCCAGACTTGCGATCCACCCTCCTTGGTGGACAGAAACGCAAATTGCTTCCCATCCGGCGCCCAGCGCGGACGGTCTCCATCCTGGTCGGCAATGATTTCTTTTTCCTGACCACCCGCCGTGGGCACGATCCAGATGTGCGGCGTCTTCGTGTTGGCTTCGAGATCCACATCGACCACGCTGAAGATCACCCATTTGCCGTCGGGGGAAACCTCAGGCTCGCCCACGCGCTTCAGCTTCATCATGTCTTCGAAGGTGAAGGGATGCTTGGTCTGGGCAACGGCGGGAAACGTGAACGTGATAAGAACAAGAACAGCCAGAAAAAAACGGCGCATAAAGGAACCTCCTACGGCAAACGGGAAAGTGTAGCAGGGATGGCGTGGCGTCGCCTGAGCGCGACGCTTACCCGAGCCAGGGGTTCACCAGTCGCACGCCGCAACCCTCGAAATCGGCCGTGTTGCGCGTGGCCAGCGCGGCTCCGCGGGAGCGGGCGATGGCGGCGATCTGCGCGTCGAATTCCGCAATGGGACGACCTTGCCCGCGGCGACTGGCGGCGACTTTGGGAAACGCGCGCGCCGCTTCTTCATCGAAAGGCAGGATCCGACCAGCAAAGACCCTGCCGAACATCGTTTCGGCGCCAGCAAGCAGAGTGGTGCGGCGTTTTCCTTGCTGCAGAAGCTCGATTCCGAACAAAATCTCCGCCACAGTGAGCGTGGTGATGCGCAATTCCTCGCTCTTGCCTTGTTGCGACCACCAAGCTACCACGCGAGGCGAGGGCACAGGCAGCATGGTCTCGGAGATCACGTTGGTATCGAGGATCAGCATTCGCGAGTGCTCTGCTGTCAGCGAATTCCGGGGTCGCGCACCATACTGCGACGAGGCGGAATCTTCAGATCGACTCCGCCCAGCGGGGCGAAAATCCGGCGGATGGCTTCTCCAAGATTCTCTGGCTCGGATTCTTTACGGGCGAGGCCGGCTTCGAGAAGCTCGCGGGCTTCCTGCTCCATCGATCGTCCGTTGCGAGCAGCGCGAATCCGCAGCCGTCGCTTGGTGTTTTCCGGAAGCCGGCGAATGATGATGCTAGCCATGGTTGCAATGATAGCATTGATTGCATTGATAGCACAAGAGATCGGGCTTCGGGCTTCGGCTGTCGGGCTTCGGCAACCCTCGCGTGCAGACAACGCCTCCACCTGCCTACTTGATCGCAGCGAAGGCCTTTTGCAGACTGCCGAAACAACTCCAAAAGCCGCAGCCCAAAAGCTGAAGCCCGAAGCCCGGTTCCCTCCCGGCAACCCATTCCATTCTCCGGCATCCAACCAATTGGCAGAGAAACTGCAGCATCCCTCCTCCGGCCCTAGCGAGCGGAAAAGGGGCCGGAGGCAGGGCTGCCGCGGCGGCCCGCCTCCGCAGAATGCCATTCTGGCGGCAAAGCGATAGACTAGAGTTCATGAAACCCGCGCTTCGGAGTCTGCTGTCTTGTCTTACCCTGCTGGCCTGTGGGCTGGCCGTGCTGCCGCTCGCCGCGCAGGAAGGCCCGCTCGATACGGCGCCTCCGACGAACGTCACACCCGATGAAATCATCAAGCGTTTCGCGGCCAAGGAAACCGAATTCGCCAAAGCGCGCGACCAGTACACCTACCGGCAGGACGTGAAGGTTCAAACTCTGGATGGCGATACGGTCACGGGGGAGTACCGCGAAGTGTTCGACGTCATTTATGACGACAAAGGGAAGCGCACCGAAAACGTCGTGTTTGCGCCCCAATCCTCGCTCGAACATGGAGGACTGTCCATGGACCAGGGAGACATGGAAGACATCCGGCACCGGATGCCCTTCGTGCTGGCCGCGGCAGACCTGCCGGAATACAACGTCCTTTTTGTCGGGCAGCAACAGGAAGACGATCTGCACTGCTATGTCTTCGATATCGCCCCCAAGAAAATCGAAGGTAAGAAACGCTACTTCCAGGGGCGCGTCTGGGTCGACGATCACGACTTCCAGATCGTGAAGACTTACGGCAAGAGCGTGCCCGATATCCGCAAGAAACACAGCAACGAAGAGAATCTTTACCCCAAGTTCACCACCTGGCGGCAGCAGGTCGACGGCCAATATTGGTTTCCGGTGTACACCAAAGCGGACGATGAATTGCACTTCAAACTGCAGGACATCCACATCAAGGAAATTATCAAGTACGAGGACTACAAGCGGTTCGGGTCGAACGTGAAGATTCTCTACGAAGGCAAGGAACTGCCGAAGGATCAGCAGAAGCCGGCGCAGACTCCGGATCAGAAGCAGCCGCAGTAACCAGGGGCCAGAGTTTCAGCGTTGATTGCTTGCCGAACCCTGTAAAGCTTGTCATCCTGAGCGGCGTTCTTTGCCCGCGAAGGACCTCTGCAACTGGCTGCAAGTTACATAGGTCCTTCGCTTCGCTCAGGATGACAGGTTTCTTGGGAATTCTGAATAACTAGTAAAACAAATACTTCCTCCACTTATCATCCGACCGTCCCATCAAACGCATAATATGCCGGCTGGTGTGGAGGTTGAAGGCGCGGGGCTCGCGCATCAGCTTCATGCCGGCTTCGGCGGCGAACTGGTTGCCCTTGCGGCGATTGCAGGGATGGCAGCAGGCCACCAGGTTTTCCCAGGTGGACGAACCTCCGCGAGAGCGCGGGATCACGTGGTCGAGCGTGAGTTCGCCCGAAGGCAGCACTTCGCCGCAATACTGGCAAGTGTTGCGGTCACGCAGCAGGATGTTCTTCCGCGATAAAGCGCGGCTCTGATGGGGGATGCGGCGGTACTCGAGCAACCGAATCACCGACGGGACGCGCATGGCGATGCGGGCAGCGTGCAGGAAGTGTCCGTTTTCTTCCTCGGTCATGGCCACGCCCTTGAGCACCAGCACCAGCGCGCGGCGGGCGGCGCAAACATTGATGGGCTCATACGAGGCGTTCAACACCAGAACGGGCGCGAGCAGGGCATGACCATCCCCCGCGCGGTGCGTAGCCGCCGGCGAGAACAGGCCAGCAGCGAAGCGGCCCGGTGGTCCGAATTCCTGTTCCATCCTCGGTGACATAAAACTCTGCCCAGTCGTTCCCTATTAATTATTCTATAAGCCTCACCATTCAACTTTCATAGTCGCCTCAGCACCGCGGCCTCAGCACAGCCACGTGCGACCTTCCTAGCTCGCGGCTTTCGCCAGCGGTGTTTCCTCATCGTCCGCAGTCACGCCGGCTGCCGGCTTCATCTCGCCCGGCTTCATCTCGCCATACTTGGATGCCAGCTTCAGCGTGCGCGCGACCGTCGCGACCCACACTTTGGTCGCTCCCGCGCGGCGCAGCACCCGGGCGCATTCGGAAACTGTAGCGCCTGTGGTATAGACATCATCGACCAGAAGCACCTCGCGGCCGTTAACTTCCTGAGCACGCCTCACGGCAAACGCTCCGCGCACATTTTCCTGGCGCTGACGGATGGTCAGCCCGATCTGTGACTTGGTCTCGCGTTTCCGCTCCAGAACATCGCTAAGAATCATTTCGTTCCGAACCGCACGCCCATCGGCCGTGAGCAACTTCAGCGCTGCGCGGGCGATCAATTCCGCGTGGTTGAAGCCCCGCTGGCGCTGTTTCGAGCGATGCAAAGGTACCGCGACAACCACTACAGGGGACGATGCGAAGCCGGCCCCATCGCAGAGCTCGCGAGTGGAAATCGCTGCGGCCAGCATGCGTCCGAGAACGCCAGCAGCAGGCCGCACGCCGCCATACTTCAGCAAGTGGATAAGCTCCCGCAGGCCGCCTTGATAACTGCCATAGGCCACAGCCTTCGCAAATTGCGGCTCGACGAGCTGGCAAACCGGACAAAGCGGCTGCCCGTTAGACCCCGTGACAACATGAGGCGAAAGCAGTCGCTCACCGCAGACCGAACATAATTGGCCATGCACAGGAAGGATCTGCTCCAGACACTCGGAGCAAACCGGAAGCCGGGAAACTTTGATTAGCGGGGTGGCGCAGATGCGGCAGTCGGCGGGAAACAGAACAGCAAAAAGGCTTTCGGCAGCGCGGCCAGCCCAGGTGGAAGTCCTTCGCGGGACAACAGATAGCCCTGACCCCGCGATACTGCTCTGGCTAGCCCGGATTCGGTCCCCAGTACTGCTGAAGACGGCCTCCTCGCGCACCGCGCCGGGCCAATTTTACCCGGACGGTTCCTTTCGTAGGCCTTTGCTTCCAGCATCGTCCTACATCAGCAGTATAACGGCCTTGCCTGCCGCTAGGCAACGTTGCGCTTGCCGGTCGCGGCCGGCTTGGCCGGCGGCTTGGCCAGTGGATGCAGTCCGCTGGCCTCCGACAACCGACTCTTCACCGGCACAAAAATAAAGCGGTAATACCGACGGAAGCATTCGCCGCAACGGACCGGCTTCAGCAGGAAAAGAGGCAGGATGACCCGCTCCGTGAACGACCGGCGGCGCGAACGGAACCCGACCTCGCAATTGCAATCACCGCAGCGGAACGTCGGGTATAAGAGAGAACGAACGACAGCCATACTGCACCTCGAGGGAGATAAAGAACAACGAAGGGGCAGACCAAACCAGTAACCCATTCTACGCCCCTCCGCACGAACTGGCTACCCGGAGAAGGCAGGCTTTCGGCTGTCTACTCGAGCCCAGTTCCACCGGCTTCTTTGCCGCAGGCTCGCAAACCCCAGCCGGACTTGTAAACCTGCGTCCCGCATGCTAAGGTGCGCCGTTCCAGTGTTTGGTATGAGTTAGAGTGAATTTTGCAAGGAAGTAGCTTCCATCCCACGCGGTAAAAAGGATTGAACGATGAGCGATCCCGCCCCCATCGCGCCGGTAACCGGCCCCAAGAAGCACGAACCCTACGTTCCCGAAACCATGGAGATGAAGGAGTTCACGCTGCGCGCCGTGCTGCTCGGGCTGGTGCTGACGGTGGTCTTGGGGGCGGCCAACGCTTATCTCGGACTCCGCGCCGGGATTACTATCGCGGCCACCTATCCCGCTGCCGTAATTGCAATGGCGGTCCTGCGCGCGTGGAAAGGAACTCTGCTTGAGGAGAACATCGCTCGTACGGCGGGCACCATCGGCGAGGGCCTGGCCGCGGGCGCAATTTTTACCATCCCGGCATTCGTGATTTCCAAGGCGTGGCCGTCGTTTCGCCCCGCCGACGCCTACTGGAAATCCACCGCACTGATGATGGTGGGCAGCATCCTGGGAGTTTTGTTTATTTCTCTGGTTCGGCGCGTCATGGTCGAGGACCCCGAACTTCCCTTCCCCGAATCCGTGGCCGCAGCCGAAATTCATAAAGCCGGACGCCGCGGAGCCCAGGCCGCGAAATATTTGTTCTGGAACATCGGGGTAGGCGGCGTGGTTTATTTACTCGGCCGCTTTGGATTGTTCGCCGCCGACAAGGACATTCATTTCACCGTAGGCAGCCTGGGCCGCAGCCAAGTCCGCTTGGGCACTACCGGCAGCACCAACCTGGTGGCCGCCGGAGGAACCAGCACCTTTGCGGCGCCCAGCGTCAGTCCGGCGTATCTCGGCGTGGGCTACATCATTGGCTTGCGACTGGCATCGATTCAATTCGCCGGCGGCGTACTGGCCTGGGGATTGATGGTTCCGCTGCTCATTTTTTTTCTGGGCCCACAGCTCAAACACTATCTTCCCGCCGATACGCCTGACGATTGGGCCACCATGGCCATCGCTGTCTGGAGATTCATCGTGCGCCCCATCGCCGTCGGCGGAATGCTGGTGGGCGCGGCATACACCTTGTTCAAGATGGGCCGGAGCCTCACCGCCGGCATCGGCCGGGCTTTCAGCGATCTTCGCCAAACCGCCGACCAGCGAGCCAAGTTATCGCGCACCGAGCAATACATGAGTTCTCGAGTTGTGTTCAGCCTGATCGCCCTGATGTTCATCCTGATGTGTTTTCTTTACATCCACATATCGGGCTTGATTTGGCCGGCGGTGTTGGCGGCAGTGGTGATGCTGGTGGTCGGCTTTTTCTTCGCCACGGTTTCCGGCAGCCTGGTCGGATTTATCGGTTCATCGAACAATCCGGTTTCCGGGTTGACGCTCTCCACCTTGTTGATCGCTGCGCTGCTGATGGTTTCCCTCGGCGTGTCTGGGATGAAAGGCGTAGCGGTGGTCTTGGGCGTAGCCACGGTCGTGTGCGTTTCCTCGTCGGTGGCCGGCGAATTGTTGCAAGACTTCAAGGTCGGCTACATCCTGGGTGGAACGCCGCGGAAGATTCAGATGGCAGAATTGATCGCCGTGGTCGTGGCCAGCCTGGTTATGTACTGGCCACTCTACCTGCTGAATACCGCGTTCGGTTTCGGCAGCCGTCAGCTTTCCGCTCCGCAGGCAGGCCTGATGGCCACGCTCGCCATCGGCATCGTCGGTGGAGACATGCCCTGGGCGTTGGTGGTGGTCGGCATCTTCTTCGGGATCGGACTGATCATGATGCAGGTGCGCAGTCCCATGCTGGTCGCGGTCGGAATGTATCTTCCATTCGAGACCACGTTTGCTATTTTCATCGGGGGAGTTTTTCGCGCAATCGGCGACTGGATGGCCAAGCGTCGTGGACTCAACGACGCGCAGAGGGCGCGAGTGGAAAACGCCGGAGTTCTCACCGCCTCCGGCCTGATCGCGGGCGAGTCAGTGTTTGGGCTGGTTTGGGCGGGGTTCATCGCACTCGGACTTGCGACTTCGCAACAGCGCGTGTTGCAACTGCTCGAAGGCTGGGCCCGCGGCATCACGTCCGCGCAGATTTTCAATCATCCGCTCTACCTCGTGGGACTCGTCGTAATGGCCCTGCTGGCCGCGCTCATGATCCTGCTCCCGCTCACCAGCGCCGGCGATCCCAGCGAGCCCGCGCCGCCGACAGCGATGATGTAATGGCAGAATGCAGAAGTTGGATCCGGTATTACTTCTGCATTCTCGAGTTCTCACTTCTGCATTATTCTTTAGCGTCTTGCCATGTCCATCGCCGCCAACATCGGATCAATACACGAACGAATCGCCGCAGCCGCCCGCCGCGCCGGACGCAATCCCAAAGAGATCGGCCTGATGGCCGTCAGCAAAACGCACCCGCCCGAGCGCATCCGCGAAGCCTATGAAGCTGGTCTTAGGCTATTCGGGGAAAATCGCGTCCAGGAATTCTCAGGTAAAATCGCCGCGCTTCAGAACCTGCCCGATGCCGAGTGGCACATGATCGGCCACTTGCAGACCAACAAAGCTGGCAAGACAGTTGAGTTGTTCAATGCGGTCGATTCAGTCGACTCACTGAAGCTCGCAGAGAAGCTGAACGCCGCCGCGCGCCAACTCGGCAAGAATCTGAGCGTGCTGATCGAAATCAACGTGGGCGGCGAAGCAGCCAAGAGCGGCGCTGCTCCGGACTCGCCAGCGCTCGATGAATTGCTGATCGCGGCTCCTCGACTGGAGTCCCTGCAGTTCCTCGGCCTGATGACCGTCCCTCCCTTCACCGGCGACCCGCAAGCCGCGCGCCCTTACTTCCGCAAACTGCGCGAACTGCGCGACAATATCGCCGCACGCAAACTGCCAGGTGTCAGCATGGATGTGCTTTCCATGGGCATGTCGCACGATTTCGAAGTGGCCATCGAAGAAGGCTCAACCTGCGTGCGCGTCGGAACAGCCATCTTCGGGGAAAGGACCAAGACCTAACCATAAAGAACATGGAGGAACACACCCGCATCGAATTCTTCGCGAAACTTTTGAAGGTGCCGCAATCTTCCGTTACCATTGCCTCCGGCCAGACCGGGCGCAACAAAGTAATTCGAATCGCCGGATCGTCAGCCGAAGAGTTCAGCAAGCGCATACAGTAGCGCCGGCATCCCGCCGGCTGTCGCGAGGGCGTCCGCCCTCACTAGCCAAAGCCGCCGAGACGGCCGCGCTACCAAGAGCAATGGAGCCACTTTGACTTTTTCTGAGACTTTTTCTGAACGCTTGCAGGATATCCGCACCGGCTTCGAGCGTCCTTTCTGGGTCGCCAACATCAGCGAGATCTTCGAGCGCCTTTCCTACTACGGAGCGTTCGCCTCGCTCGCCCTCTACCTGCAGGAAAAACTCAATTTCTCCACCGAGCAAACCGGAACTCTGACCGGAATCTTCGGCGGCATGGTGTGGTTCCTCGCCATCTTCGGCGGAGCCGCTGCCGACCGCATGGGTTTTCGTCGCGCGCTTTCCATGGCCTATCTCATCCTGGCCGCGGCTTATTTCCTGATCGGCTCCATCGGTGCATCGTGGCTCGCGCCCGTCCGCAACGCCGTGCCCCTGGCGCTGTTCGTGGGTTTCATTCTCATCCTTCCAGCGCTGGGTGTCGCTCTTGTTAAGCCGTGCGTGGTCGGCACTACGGCGCGCGCGTCCAAAGAGAATGTGCGGTCCATCGGATACTCCATCTACTACACCATGGTTAACATCGGCGGCGCTGCCGGCCCCTATTTCGCGTCGTGGGCGCATCGCCACCTGGGCGTCGAGAATGTTTATCGCGTAGCCGCGCTCAGCGTCTTCGCCATGTTTTTTTTCGTTCTCATCTTTTTTCGCGAGCCGCGCAAACCCGGGGACGCGCCTCCGCCCTCGATCGCCACGGTAGCGCGAAACTTCTGCACAGTCGTGGGGAATTACCGGCTGGTGTTACCGGTGTTGTGTCTCGCTCTGCTGCTGCGTATCGCGATGTTGATTCATCCCTTCGCCGTTCCCTGGTGGATCTGGATTGGGCTGCTTGCGCTGGTGCTCGCCGGCATCAGCCGCTTCATGTGGTTTCTCGTGCTGTTCACCGGCTACTGGATTGTATTCTGGCAGCAATACATCAGCCTGCCCGGCTACATCCATGGCTACATCAACCCGCACGCCGACGTCGAAATCATTCTGGTCACCGACGGCCTTACGGTAATCTGTCTGACCCTCGCCGTGAATTTTCTGACGCGCAGAATTCCCGCCTTTCAAGCCGTCATACTCGGCACTCTGATCACATCCGTTTCGTGGCTGATTCTCGCCTTCCGGCCAACGATCTGGGGCGCGGTGCTATCGCTGTTCGTTCTCGCTCTGGGCGAAATCATTCAGCAACCGCGCTACTACGAATACATTTCGCGGCTCGCGCCTCCCGGGCAGCAAGGCACGTATATGGGTTTCGCGTTTTTGCCGATCGGGATCGGCTCGCTGATCGGCGGATGGTTCGGCGGAACGCTCGTCCATCATTTCGGAGAAGTCACGCACCAGCCCGCGCGCATGTGGTGGGTTGTCACGGGCGTTGGCCTCGCCACAACCGTGCTGCTGTGGATTTATGACAGGTACGCGAGAGTCCCCGCGGGAAGCCCGGCCAGTTGAATTCCATGCCCTCACGCAACCCCACTCCCGAAGAGATCGCGGCGCAAATCCGCCAAACGCTGAAACACGGCGGGTCGCCCGAGCACGCCGCCAGCGTGCAGTGGTTCTTCAAAGATGAGATCAAGTCGCATGGCTGGTACACCGCCGACCTGCGCCGGGCGGCGCGAAGTTTCCGGCGGGAGATACGAAAAGAGTTCGGACTCGATTTCCTGATCAAAGTTGCGGATCAGCTTTTTTCGGGAACGGTGCTCGAAGAAAAAGTGGTGGCCGTGTTCCTTCTGGAGAAACTCGATGCCGAGTTCGGCGACCGCGAGTTCAAGCTGTTCGAGTCCTGGCTCGACCGAATCAACAGTTGGGCCGACCATGATGCCCTGGTGCACGACTTGATCGCGCCGATGGTCGCGGCCAGTGCAGCGCGCGTGAAGTCTGCACGCGTGACAAATGTGTTTCGCTGGGCAAAGTCTCCAAATCGCTGGCATCGGCGAGCGGCATGCGTGGCGCTGATTCGTGGCACACGGGCGAAAATGTTCTTTCCTGAAATCACCAGACTCTCCAACTCGCTCCTCACCGACGAGGACGACATGGTGCAGAAAGGCCTGGGCTGGCTGCTGCGCGAGACCGCAAAGTTCGATGCGAAGCGCACCGTGCCTTATCTGATGAAGATTCGTAAGGGCGCGCCTCGACTGGTGCTGCGCACCGCGTGCGAAACGCTGCCGGGAACAGTGAAGAATCGGATTTTGAAGATAGAGGCCGACGCTTCGCGCCACTTTAGCAGATAGTCGCAGTTGGCCCGCCACAAAGCAGGTCATGATTCCCCCAAAATCCCTCACCTTGTTTACAATAGAAGTTCGCCCATGAACCTGCCCGCCATCCAAGCTGCGCTGCGCGAACGGAATATCGACGCCTGGCTGTTCTACGACCACCACCATCGCGATCCTATCGCCTATCGCGTGCTCGGTTTGTCGCCCGGCTTAATGGTCACGCGCCGCTGGTTCTATCTGATTCCCGCGGAAGGCGAGCCGGTGAAATTGGTGCACAAGATTGAAGCGGGGCATCTCGACACGCTTCCCGGCAGCAAGCATCTGTATTCGGGCTGGCAGGAATTATTCGCCAAGCTAAAGACAATCTTGGCTCCCTGCCGTGACCTCGCCATGCAGTACTCGCCCAACAATATCGTCTTTACAATTTCGCTGGTTGACGGCGGCACGATCGACTTGATCCGCGGGCTGGGAAAAAATGTGGTGAGTTCCGCCGATCTCGTGGCGCAGTTCGAAGTCAACGTGGACGCGAAGAGCAGATCGAGACTCACTTCGCCGCGCGCGACAGCATCGACAAGATCGTGGCCGCAGCGTTTCAAGAGATTGGTCGGCGAGTGCGCAACGGCGGCACCAAAGAGCACGAAATTCAGCAATGGTTCATGGAAGCGTTTGAGCGCGAGAATCTGCTGACCGGCGATCCGCCCATCGTTGCGGTCAACGCCAACGCCGGCAACCCGCACTACGAGCCTCACGCCAGTCGTCCCGTACCCATTCGCGAAGGCGATTTGTTGCTGCTGGATGTGTGGGGAAAGAAGAATACTCCCGGCGCCGTCTATTACGACATCACATGGATGGGGTTTGTGGGCGCCGCGCCTTCGGGACGCATGCGCGAAATTTTTCAGATCGTGCGCGACGCGCGCGATATCGGAGTGAAAACCGCGATCGACGCCGTCGCTGCCGGACGTCGCATCGCCGGCTGGGAAGTGGACCGGGCCACACGCGGCTACATCCAAGAAAAAGGCTACGGCGAGTATTTCATTCACCGCACCGGACACTCCATCGGCACCGATGTCCACGCCAACGGCGCGAACATGGATGATCTCGAAATCCACGACGAGCGGCAGCTTCTTCCCAACTCCTGTTTCTCCATTGAGCCCGGCATCTACCTGCCGGAGTTTGGCGTGCGCAGCGAAGTGAACGTGCTGGTGCGCGCAAAGTCGGCGGAAGTAACGGGAAAAATCCAACGTGAGATCGTGACCATCTAATGGCAAATTCGACGGCAAAAACCAGAACCAGCGAAGCCGCACCGGTCAACATGATGGCGGTGGTCGCTCCCGCGGTCGGATGGCTGATTCCCGGCGCCGGCCACATGATCCAGAAGCGCTGGATACGCGGCGCACTGCTGCTGATTTCGATCGCAACTCTGTTCGTGCTGGGACTGATGATGCAGGGCCGCATCTACAAAGCCAACGGCGGCGACATTCTTGACATGCTCGGCTTCATCGGCGACATGGGCGCAGGCGGCCTCTACATCGTCACGCTCGCGCAGGATTGGGGCCAGGGTGCGATTGCGTTCGCCACGGCCGACTACGGAACAAAGTTCATGATCGTCGCAGGACTGCTGAACTTTATCGCGGTCGCCGACGCTTACCACATCGCGATCGGGAAGAAACAATGAAACAGCTATCAGCTATCAGCTGTCAGCCATCAGCTGGAGCCTTTTGCTCCGCGGAGGAACTGTGACGCTGCACCTCGGCCACTTCAGCGCGGCAGTAGTGTTTGCCCTGTTCGCCTCCATCGTCTTCGGCATCACGCACCGCGAAAACACTCGCGCCATGGTGCGCTACGGCCTCTACTGTTTCGCCGTCTTCCTCGGCGGAACGATCCTCGCGGGCTGGGCAATGTGGGTATTGAGAAGATAGCTGGAAGCTAAGCTCTTAGCTATTAGCTCGCCCCTTCTTACCCACCTGAGCCCGAGTTAAAAAGAAATCGCCGAAAAACAGTGCAGCCATTTCTGAAAAGCTAAGAGCCAAGAGCTAACAGCTAAGAGCTGCCTCTCTCACCCCTGCCACACGAACGCATCAAAGATTCTCTTCGTATCGAAATGCAGCCGGCGATAAAGATCCACGGCGCGCGAGTTCGCTTCGGTCACAGTAAGCGAAAGCAGCGAAAACTTTCGCTTCCTGAGTTCTGCGACGGTGGCCGCCAGCAGAGATTCACCAATGCCGCGGGAACGGTATTCCGGCAGAATGCAGATCTGCGTCACATGACCCACGTCATTGCGCACGCGGGAACACAGAATCAATCCAATCAGACTCTTGGCCTTTCGATCCAAGGCGACATAGGAAGATTCCGCGTCGAACAGACCGCATCCCGGAAAACGCACAATGTTATTGAGAAAGCGCAGCGATCCGCTCAGCGTGTGATATTGATCGTTGATCTGGGCATCCACGTGGCCGCGATAGGCCGCAGTAATCACCGCAGCCGCCGCCTGGTAATCGCCTTCGATCCAGCGGCGGATTTCCACCTCCGGGTGTGGAGCAGCGGCCTGCGCGGCCGCACTGCCTTCGAGCGGTAGCACCATGAACAACCGCGGGTGGCGCTGGAATCCCTGCTCCAGAAACGGACGCGCCACGGCTCCCGCATCGTGCGCCAGCAATTGCGCTTCGACGCGGTGAATCCCCGGCGACTGCTGCAATGTCTCAATCACGTGCGTAAGCAGCCGCAACTCCACCTGCCGCGGATCGGGCAGGCGCGCGCCATTGGTCACGTAAAGGTCGCCGATCACTCCTTTGCTTCCCTCATAGACAAAAAAGGAGTAGCCAAAGATTCGTCCGCGATCGATCGCCGCGTAGCCGGGCAAGATTTTGGCGTCGACATAACGCAGAATCATTTCTGCCGATCCGCTATAGTCCCACGAAAGCAGGCGCGCCCAGAGCTGCGTCTCGTCGTCGAGAAGAGGACGCAAATCCACCGAAGAAAAATGTCTGAGGTCGAGAATCTCCAAAGCGCTCCTGCTTCGTCGGCCGCAAGAAAAATGTGGCGAACATCGCGGCGGCAAAAGTTCGAGTGTAGTGGGTTCGCTGAGCAGAGGCAAACGCGCCGAACAATGGGCGGCAACAGCCGAGAAAACTTAACGCAGGTGTGCAGCACCGTGGAACAGCGGCGCTTCAGCGCCGCGTAAAGCCTCCCCAGGCGCGGGGCTTCGGCCCCGGTGGTCGGATTCTGCATCCACAACGGGTTTGTTAGGAGCACTGCTAGTGCGCGGAGCCTACGCTCACCGCCGCAACCCAATAATAGTCGACGTGCTGCGGAGCAAAGTGACCGAGTAGAAGGATGCGTCGGTCAGCAACTTGCTTCACAACTTCCGCCCGCAGAATTCTCCGGAGCCACCAGCAAGTGCTCCTCGGCGGGAACGCTGTCTCTCTCGTAACGAACAATCGTTTGGTTGCGATAAAACGCCAGGCCATATTCGGTTTCGCGGCGAACCTCGAAAACAGCAAGTGGGAGTGAATCGGTTTCCACGCTTGCGATCTGTCTGGCCAAAGGGAGTGAGGAAAGAGTTTGGTCCAGAGATGCCGATCCGAGTTTCAGAACAGCCGCGACCGCCAGCACCACCGGAATCAAAGTAACAAAACGCAGCATGCGCAATCCCGCGCGACTGAACAGTGTGAAGGCGACGCCAGCCGCCAGCACGAAACCAAAGGCCAGCGCACCGAGCATGGACTGCCCCGTTGGCAACCGATGTTGCGCAGCGAAGTAGCCGGCAAATAGAGCTGGCACGATGCACGCTCCCGCCAGTACTGCGTGCAACACCACCAGCCACTTCGCGAGGAGTTGCAACTTCTTCCTGCTTCAGATGCTGTCGCAGGTAATCCGCCAACAGCAGCGCGCCCGCCGGGACCGCGGGAAGTATGTAGCCTGGCAGCTTGGATTGCGAAATCGAAAAAAACACTACCGGCACAATCAGCCACAGCAACAGAAAAAGTCGAAACTGGAGTTCGCAGTTCTCGTTCGCCGGAGTCGCTCGTCGATCTCTCCGCCCACCAGCGACGTGCCGACTCCACCGACGCCGCCGTCACAAAAACCGCCCACGGCATCAGGGCCAACAAGGTTACCGGAAGGTAATACCAGAACGGCGCGTGATGGTGATAAAGATTGCTGGAAAATCGCTCCAGGTTGTGTTGCAGAAAGAATACACGGAAAAACTCGGGATTGCGCATCTGCACAGCGAAATACCAGGGCAAGGAAATCGCGCAGAAAATCGCGATGCCCGGCGGCCAAAGAGTCTGCACAATTGTCCTGAATTCCCGCGCGGCCGCGGCATAAAACACAATGACCAAAGCGGCGAGAAAGGGCGCGACCGGCCCTTTGGCCAGCGTGCCCAGAGCCATGAATACATAGAACGCCGCGAGATAAGCTCGTCTTGCCGCTCTCGCGCCAGCCCCACCACGATAGCATGGCGATGGAAAACGCAGAAGCCAGCGCCATGTCGGTGCCGGCGGCGCGCGCATACCCGATCACTCCCGCGCAGGACGCCGTGATCAGCGCGCCATCCAACTCCACTCCGGGACGGAAACGCCGCAAAAAAAGGTAAACGGCAATCACCAGCAACGTCGCATTCAACGCCGAAGGCGCGCGCGCCGCAGCATCGCTCACACCGTACAAAGAGTAGGCGAGCATTGCCTGCCAGTAATACAACGGCGGCTTCTCCAGCCAGGGCTGCCCTCCCAGCACGGGCGTGATCCAATCGCGACGCTGCAGCATCTCGCGCGCGACTTGCGCGTAGCGCGGTTCGTCGGCGCCCACCAACCCAAATTGTCCCAATCCGTAGAAGAAGAGAAACGCGCAGAAACCCGCCAGCAAGAGGACGTCGGTGCGGGTGCGGGTGGTCATGGAGGAATTGCTGATTGCAGATGCGATTGCAGATTATAGATTTCAGATTTAAAACCAATGCCAGCAGGCGGGTTTTCAATCTGCAATCACAAATCCAAAATCTGCAATTGCTTTTTACTGCACGGCCGTCCCGCGCCGCAGATGTACCAAAACCTGCCGCACAGCCTCTGCCAAAGGCCCGTCCACCGAACATCCGCTGGCGCATTCGTGGCCTCCGCCGCCGAAGTTCTGGGCGATACGCGCGACGTCGAGTTTACCTTTGCTGCGCAAACTCACTCGCTGACGCCCGTCGGGGAGTTCGCGAAAAAATGCCGCCACTTCCACTTCGCCGATCGACAGAACGTAATTCACCAATCCTTCGCAGTCTTCTTCCCTGGCGCCGCAACGATCCATCTGTTCCTGCGTCACCCACACCCAGCCGAGATTGCCTTCCTGTCGCAAGTTACGCAGCGCCTCGCCCAAAAGCCGCAACTTGGCGCCGGAATGCGCGAAGTAAATGCCACGTGCGCAGTGCGCCGGATCGGCGCCCGCCAGCACCAACTCGCGAGCCAATGCAAACGTATTTTCGTTCGTGCCCTGAAACATGAACGAGCCGGTGTCGGTCATCAGCGCCGTGTAAAGACAGGTCGCGATCTCCGGAGAAAACTTCACGCGAGCTTCGCGGGCCAGCCGAAAAACCATTTCCGCGGTCGCTACCGCATGCGGATCGATCCAGTTAACGTGCGCGAAAGGCCTTCCAGTCGCGTGATGATCAATGCTGATCAGGAACCGGTTTTCCAGACCCTCCAGCCGCGTGCGATGAATGCTGTCGCATTCCAGAATTATCGCGGCTTCATAACTCCCGGTCACGGTGCTGGCCTGCAGCACCTCGTCGGCAAACGGCAAAGACCGGTAGATGCGCGGAACTCCATCATGCAACACCACGTCGGCGTGCTTGCCCAGGGCGCGCAGAATCTGGCAGCACGCCAGCGCAGACCCCACCGCGTCCCCATCGGGGCGCGCGTGCGAAGTCAGCACAAAACGTTCGCGCTGCTCAATCTGCCTTAGCACGTCCTGCAGCATCTGGTTATTTTTTCTCCTTCGCCTTTGCCTCGCTGCGAGCCTTGCTCTTCTTCGCGCGCAGCCTCGTCCGCTGCAATAATTCTTCCACTCGTGCCTTTTCAATGTCGGCACGGTCCAGCCGGAAATACAGTTCCGGCGCGCGTCGCAAGCGCAGCCGCTCCACCAGCTCATGTCTTATATATTCCCGCGCCGCCGCAAGCCCCTCCAAACTTCGCTCGGCCTCCTCATCGTCGCCATCTACAAACACCCACACCTGCGCCGACCGCCCATCGTCCGCTACGATCACGCTACTAACGCTCACCAGCCCTATTCGCGGATCCGCCAACTCGCCTTCCACCAGAGTTTCGATTTCCTCGCGCAGGGCTTCACCTACACGACCGCGATGATACTTGAGCCCACGCTTCTCCACACTTCACCTCGGATAAAACTCATGACAATACCAGAAAATCGCTCGCGTGTGTTGGCCCGGAAGCCTTATTCTCTCGCGCTTTCGTGGGGGTGAGGTAAGTACAGAAGTAACAAGACAATAGGGGCGTCGTTGGTCTTTGGTCGTTCGTCGTTGGCAAAAGCACCCGGCTCACGCTTTTTTGCCAGCGGCCAAGGACCAACGACCGACGACGGTGTCAGAAGTATTCCAGGGAAGAATCCTCAACGTCCGCGCCGTGGTTATTGGCGATGCGAGTAGCCGCCCGCTCCACGTTTCTCATCAGGCCATCAAGATAATCGCGCGAGTCAGAGACGCTGACCACCCCGACTGTCGCCCGGTTCCACAAGCTGGACGCATCAAGCTCGGCAACTGAAATATTGAAACTCGCCCGCAGCCGGTCTTTCAAACTGCGCACCACTTGCCGCTTATCTTTGAGCGATTGCGCCGCTTCAATATGCAGTTCGAGAGTGAGAAAGGCGATCATGAAAACGGGCCAGGGCTAGCAGTTCCAGGAGTCAGAAAACCAACTACCCCCTGAGATCCCTCATAACCTGAGCCCTGAGACTTTTACGCGATCACTTCCGCCGCAATCCGCTCCGTAACGAACGCCTCGATCACGTCGCGAGCCTTGATGTCGCCGTAGTTCGCGATCGAGATACCGCACTCCATACCGTTCGTCACTTCTTTGGCATCGTCCTTGAAGCGGCGCAGCGAGGCGACCTTGCCTTTGAACACCATCACGTTATCGCGCAGCAGGCGTACTTCAGAGTCGCGCTTGATCAACCCATCGGTCACACGGCAACCAGCAATCGTTCCCACCTTCGGGATGCGGAAAGTCTCTAGCACTTCTGCCCGTCCCAGATAAGTTTCCTTGATCGTGGGTTCGAGCAACCCGGTCATGGCACGCTTGATCTCGTCCTGCAGTTCGTAAATGATCGAGTGCAGCCGGATATCCACTTCTTCCTGCTCGGCCAGTTCCTGCGCCTTTCGCTCCGGGCGCACGTTGAAGCCGATAATGATGGCATTCGACGCCGAAGCCAGCAGCACATCCGTTTCCGTAATTGCGCCAACCCCAGAGCGAAGAACTTTCAGACGAACTTTTTCGTTCGACAGTTTCGCCAGCAGGTCGCCCAGCACTTCCACCGACCCCTGCACATCGCCCTTCAGGATGATGTTCAGTTCCTTGGTGCCGGCAGTCTTGATCTGTTCCGCCAAACCTTCGAGCGACACGCGCGAACTCTTGGCCAGCATCGCCTCGCGCGCTTTCTGTTCGCGGTATTCGGAGATGCCGCGCGCTTTGTCGCGGTCCGCAACCACCACAAACTGATCGCCGGCCTGCGGCAAACCTTCCATGCCCAGAATTTCCACCGGCGTCGACGGCGGAGCCTCCTGCAGCGCGGCCCCGCGATCGTCAAACATGGCGCGGACTTTGCCGTAAACGTTGCCCACCACAAAATTATCGCCGGCTCTCAGCGTGCCGTTCTGCACTAGTACCGTCGCCACAGGTCCGCGGCCGCGGTCGAGCTTGGCCTCGAGCACAACACCCGTGGCAGCGCGCTCCGGCGTAGCTTTCAGTTCCCCCAGGTCGGCGACCAGGGCAATCATTTCCATCAGCAGGTTCAGGTTGGTTTTCTTTTTCGCCGAAACATCCACGAACACGGTCTTCCCGCCCCAATCTTCCGGCATCAGCCCGCGATCGGCGAGCTGCTTCTTCACTCGGTCCGGCAGAGCCTCGGGCTTATCGATCTTGTTCACCGCCACGATGATGGGAACTTCCGCGGCGTGCGCGTGATCAATCGCCTCCAGCGTCTGCGGCATCACGCCGTCGTCGGCCGCAACCACCAGCACCACAATGTCCGTCGCCTTCGCCCCGCGCGATCGCATACGCGTAAACGCTTCGTGGCCCGGCGTATCGAGGAACACAATCTCGCGCCCAAACGCGGGCGACGCCGTGTCGACAATGCGAACCTTGTAGGCGCCAATGTGTTGCGTGATCCCGCCGGCCTCGCCGCCGGCCACGTTCGTCAGACGAATCGCATCCAGCAGCGTGGTCTTGCCGTGATCCACGTGGCCCATGATCGTGACCACCGGCGGCCGCGGCACCACTTCGACACTGGTATCTTCGGTGACGGCCGCGTCAATTTCTTTCGAAGCCTGTTCCTCGAACGTGATCACGTTCGTCTCGGCCCCGAAAAAGCGCGCCATCTCGCTGGCCAGCTCTGCGTCGAGCGTCTGGTTCACGGTGGCGAAAACACCGCGCCCCAGCAACCGTGAGATTACATCTTTCACGCGAATGTCGAGCTTCTCCGCCAGATCTTTCACGCTGATGCCTTCGGTGATGGTGATGCTCCGCGTGATCGGCAACGGCTCGTTCGACACCACCATGCGCGATGGCGGAACGTAGCCCTTCATCGGGCCTTCTTTGACGCCGCGCGGAACGTAGCGCTGGCCCGGCCTGCGTGAAGGTGCTCCCGGACGGCTTCCTGGACGCACCGGTCCCGGCGGCGGAAGTCCCGGACCTACTCCGAGCGGACGCGTACCCGTCGGCGACTGCCGCGTCGGATGCATCGGACGCCGCTCTCCGGGTCTCGAGACCGGACGCGGCGGACCACCCGGCACTTGCGGACGCGGTCGTTGAAAAATTGGTTGTCCCGGCACCGGACGTCCCGGAGCGGGACGCAACGTGCCCGGAGCCGAAGCCCCAGCTTGTGCCGTGGGCGTGACGGGCCGAGGCGGCGGAGCTTTGTACACAGGTCGCGGCCCAGTCTGCGGCACGATCATGCGCGGCAACGGAGGCTGCGGCGCAACTGGCGCGGGCGGACGCGGTGCGGATACTGATGCCTGCCCAGAAACTGAGTGAAGATGGAGATGCAGCCTGAGGCGAAGCCGTCAATACTGAAGCCGGAGGCGCAGTGGGCGCCACAGGCCGCGCAGGCGGAGCCGCAGACACCGGAGGTGCAGCCACCGGCCGCTCAACTGGAGCAGGCGTCACCAGCCGAGGCGGAGCAATCGGCGCTGCTGCTGGCGGTGCAGGAACTGTGCTCACAGATGCAACAGGCGGAGCAGGCGCCTTGGCCACCGGAGGCGGCACAATCGCAGGCTTGCTGACAACAGGAGGCGCAGAAACCGCGGCAGGCGGAGTCGCCACAGGCGGCGCCACACGCGCCGGAGGCGCGGATGCAGCCTCTTTCCGCTGCGTAATCGCCTTCAGCACATCTCCCGGCCGGGTGATGTGCGACAAGTCAATCTTAGTTTTGATTTCGTCTTCGCCCCGCGGATTGCGGGCGGATCGCGCAGAGGGAGCCGCTTCAGCGGACGCACGGAAGTGCACCCGTACCTTTTCTGCTTCGAAGTCTTCCAGCGAACTGGAATGGGTCTTCTTCTCGGTCACCCCGACTGCCTGCAGGACATCGAGAATAGCCTTGCTTTTAACTTCCAGCTCCCTGGCGAGATCGTTGATTCGAACCTTGCTCATCCGGCCTTTCTTGCTTCCGCGTGTGCTCAGGTCTTCATCTGAGCCTCACTCGGTTCAGCTTTGTGGGCATGCGGAATGTCTTCGCGCTTGCCATCACTACTCTTTGACTTCCAGATCTTTCACTTGCACTTGCGCATCTTCACTTTCCGGCGACGCAGTTGTATCCGCGTCCCCGCCGTGCGTTCCTTCCGAAGACGCTTCGGAAGACGCCGCTTCAGACTCTGCCGATTCGAGCGGAGCTTCTCCCGCGCCGTTCGACTCAACGTCAGATTCGGCGAGCGCGTCGGCCTCCACGGAACCCTCTGCCGTCGCTTCCAGCGATACCGCTTCGCCTTCCACACCTTCGGCGGAAACTTCGCCTTCGGCAACCACACCCTCACCTGCCTCCAGGCTGGCAAAATAATTATTCACCGCGAGGCTGATTTTTTCCACTGTCTTCGGCCCGATGCCCTCGATCGCTTCCAGTTGCTCCGGCGTCATGTCCGCCAGTGCTTCCACGGTAGTCACTCCAGCCGCGCCGAGTTTTTCAATCAGCCCCTCGCCCAAGCCAGTCACGCTCTCAAGCGGTGTGCTCGCCGGCGGCGCCATCGCCGCCATCTGCAGCTCCACTTCTTGCCGCTTCTCTTCTTCGCTCTTGATGTCGATCTTCCACCCGAGCAACTTCGCCGCCAGCCGCACGTTCTGGCCCTTCTTGCCGATGGCAAGCGAGAGCTGGCTGTCATCCACCACAACCTCAAGATGTTTATCCGCGCTGTCGACCACGGTCACGCGGCTCACCTTCGCCGGCTGCAACGCCTTCTCGGCAAAAGTCACCGCATCTTCGTGATACTCAATGATGTCGATCTTCTCTCCGCGCAGCTCGCGGATAATCGACTGCACCCGCATTCCCTTCATGCCCACGCAAGCGCCCACCGCGTCCACGTCCTTGTCCTTCGACATGACCGCGATCTTCGTGCGCTCCCCGGCCTCGCGCGCAATCGCGCGAATGACCACGGTACCGTCGTAAATCTCCGGCACTTCCGTCTGGAACAAATGCTGCACCAGTTCCGGCGCCGCGCGCGACACCACCACTCCCGGCCCCTTGGAAGCTCTCTCCACCCGCGCAATCACCACCCGCACGCGCTCGCTGATCGCAAACGACTCCAGCCGCGACTGCTCCTTGCGCGGCATGCGAGCCTCGGCCTTGCCGATATCGAAAATCACATCCGGACCTTCCACCCGCTTCACCGTCGCATTGACGATCTCTCCCACGCGCCCAATGTATTCGTTGTAAACCGTGTCGCGTTCCGCTTCGCGCACCTTCTGGAAGATCACCTGCTTCGCCAGCTGCGCCGCAATGCGCCCCAGAATTCCTTCCGTCACTTTGGGAATCTGCAGCTCGCCGCCGATCTCCAGCTTCGGGTCGACCTTGCGCGCATCTTCCAGCGTGATCTGCAAGTTCGGATCTTCCACCTGCTCCGGAAGCTCCACCACGGTCTTCACCGCGAACGCATTGATCTTGCCGGTTTCCTTGTCCAGCTTGGCGTGCAGATTCTCCTGCGACTTGTAGTACTTGCGCGTGGCCATAACAATGGCATCTTCCACCGCGCTGACCACAATTTGCGGATCAATCCCTTTTTCCCGGCTCAGTGCGTCAATCGTGTTGTAAAGCTCGCTTGCCATAACTGATTCTTCCGTTACAACGCTTGCTGCGCATGCGGGGCTTCGGGCTTCGGCTATCGGGCTTCAGCAAAACCAAAACCCAAACTAACCAGAACCCGATCCCACTCAATCGAACTGTCTTGGCCGAAGCCCGAAGCCGCTTTTCAGATTTCCGGCACTAAATTCGCCGACTCCACATTGGCGAACTCAATTTCAATCTTCTGTTCCGGAGCCGCCACCACTGCCGCGCCCATCTTTTTACGTGACTTCTTGCTGGCCACGCTTAAGTCCAGCGTCAACCGGCCGTCGCGAAAACTTTCCAGCCGCCCGTCAAAGTAGCGGTTGTTGTTCACCGGATGCCGCGTCATCAGCTTCATGCGGCTGCCGGTAAAGCGTTCGAAGTCGCGCGCCCGCGTCAACTTCCGGTCCAGCCCCGGGGATGAAACTTCCAGCGTGTACGAACCATCCGGCGCAGCGTCTTCCACGTCGAGCACGGTGCTAAACTCGCGGCTGAAGCTCGCACAGTCCTCGTGCGTAACGCCCAGCGGTGCGCCCTCAGCAGCGTCCTGCGCAACCTCCTGCGTTACCGCGTCCAGCGCACCCGCGCCCGACGCAGGCTTGTCCAGATAAACCCGCAGCATGCGGCTCTTGCCCCCGCCGCGGAATTCCACATCGACCACTTCGAGTCCGCTGGAGGAGGCTACCCGCTCCGCGATTTCCCGCACGCGATCAACGTCAAGCGCCATGAATGCAATAACTTACCGTCAAACTCCAAGATACATTCCCGCTGCAACTAAAAAGTGGGCTTGCGCCCACTGGTGTGCCTCGCCAACTACTGGTATTACACAACAGTTCTCAATTCCCTAATATACGCCCGCAGTCCCCAAAAGACAAACGCCCGGCAGGCAGTGGGTCAGTTTGAATTCCCGTGGTTGTTGTCGTGCAATCGTAAGGCGGAGGCCACATGGAAGATAAACCGAACAAGTGGGTAGAATCCTTGATGAAAAGTGTTGCTAAATTGGAAATACTAGAGAAGGAACATGGCAAGCGACTAGATCGTCTTGAGGAGAGGCTGGACGCTCAATATGACGAGACACAGAAAATAAGGCAGCGCCTCGACAAGTTAGAGAAGCATTAGTTTCCGCTCACACGCGATTAGCCCGCAGTCTGCTTCGCCGGGCCTTCATCAGCCTGGGGAGGAGCCGCCGGAAGAGCAATTTGTTCTTCCTGTGGCGGCGCTGGCAGGGCCGGAGGAGAATTAAGGTCCCGCCAGAGTTCCATTGCGCTCGCCGTTCGAGCAGCCACGTGCCGTCGCAAAGTCTTCTCAAGTGCAAAGTTGTAAGGTGGCGGAAGTTGCAACGCCAATTGTCGCGGCTTGCCGGCAAGGATTTCTTCGTTAGTGAACCTGATCTCGGTGCCATTTAGCAAGTGCAAAAACAACAAGCCGCAGTGATAGATGTCAATTCTGTAGTCCATCGGGCCGAACTCTTTTGTGTCGAGGACTTCCGGTGGGAGCATCCACTGCGCTCTTGTGTTCGTCGCATCTATTTCGCCAGCCAGTTTCGCAATTCCCAGGTCGCCTAGCTTGAAATTCAGAGCTCCCTGCTGATTCTCGATCATCTCATCGCGTGCAAAAGCTGCGAACACATTGTTGAGGTGAATGTCCTGATGCACATAACCGGCCAAGTGAATGTAGTGGACGGCCTGCAGCAAGCAGCGCGAAACAGCTCTTATCCAGAGCTTGCCATCAAAGTCTTTTACGTCCGCGAACAACCGTGACAGGGGGCAGTGGCAGCGTTCCGTGACAATATAGATCGTCTCTTCAACGTGGAAGGCGTCGAAGACGTAGGTGATGTACGGATGACGCAGCAGTATTAACTTCCCGAATTCCGCTTGTGCCGCTGCTTCGATGACACCGTAAGGGGCGGTCCCTTTCAATACCTTTACGGCGAGCTGGTTATTCCAGATATCCACGCAACTGAACACAAGACCAAAAAAACCTTCACCGATCTTTCCGCCCATTGTGTAGGTGTTGTTTGTAAGCTCGCTCGTGACGGTCTCGCCGGGGTTTGGTGGAATCACTAATGCGGCGGGAGGCGTCGCGGGGGGGCGGCGGTGTTGCGGCTCCAGACATAGCCGAATCATACACCAACCTTCGCTTTTTGTGCGCCTTCATCTTGCCCGTAGGCTCACTCGCTCCTCGACCGCCTATGAACTCATTCCATGGCGGGCCGCTGGCGCGTGTCGCCACCACACTCGCCAGCTCCCTAGCCCCATTTGCCTGATCTTCCTCGTCTCTCTACAATAAAACCTTCACCCAGCTGGGAGAATTCCCGAGACACTTATGATTCATTTTCCTGTTCCCGAGGCTCTCACGTTCGACGACGTTCTCCTGCTGCCGGCACGGTCCGATGTTGTGCCGTCGCAAGCGAATACGCAGACGCAGCTCACGCGCACCATCCACCTGAACATTCCTATCGTGAGCGCCGCCATGGACACTGTCACCGAATCGCACATGGCCATTGCGCTCGCCCAGCAGGGCGGCATGGGCATTGTTCATCGCAACCTCACGATCGAGCAGCAGGCCAACGAGGTCGACAAGGTAAAGCGCTCGGAAAGCGGCATGATCGTCGACCCGGTCACCATGCACCCCACGGACCGGGTCAGTGACGCGCTCGAGGTCATGCGCAAATATAAAATTTCGGGCGTGCCCATCACCGAGCACGGCAAGCTAGTCGGCATCCTCACCAACCGAGACCTGCGTTTTGAATCCCGCTTCGATATTCCCATCGACAAGGTGATGACCAAGAAAAACCTGATCACCGTCCCGGTCGGCACCACACTCGAAGAAGCCGAAAAAATTCTGCACGAGCATCGCGTCGAAAAACTTCTGGTGGTCGACGACAAATACAACCTGAAGGGCCTGATCACCGTAAAAGACATTCAGAAAAAACTGAAGTATCCCAACGCCGCCAAAGATTCCCAGGGCCGCCTGCGCGTAGGCGCGGCCATTGGTGCGACCGGAGATTTTCTGGAGCGCGCGCAGGAACTCGCAGAAGCCAAAGTGGACGTGATCGCCATCGACAGCGCGCACGGCCACTCCACCAAGGTGCTCGAAGCCGTGAAGCTGGTGAAGTCGAAGTTGCCGGAACTGCAGCTGCTGGCGGGCAATGTCGCAACTTTCGACGGCGCATGCGAACTGACTCGCGCCGGAGCCGACGGCATCAAAGTGGGCATCGGTCCAGGTTCCATCTGCACCACGCGTGTGGTCACCGGAGCCGGCGTGCCGCAGATCACCGCCATCGCCGAAGCTTTCCGCGCCACGAAAGATGCCGGAGTTCCCATCATCGCCGACGGCGGCATCAAGTATTCCGGCGACGTCACCAAGGCGCTGGCCGCGGGCGCAAGCGCGGTGATGATTGGGTCGCTGTTCGCCGGCACCGACGAAAGTCCCGGCGAGTTGATTCTGTATCAGGGCCGCTCGTTCAAATCGTATCGCGGCATGGGCTCGATCGGCGCCATGGCCGCGGGTTCCAGCGAGCGCTATTTTCAGAACGTCGAAGGCGAGTCTTCGGCGCCGCCGCGTCTTCCAGTCTCGAGTCCGACCCCAACCGCCTCGGCAAATTGGTTCCCGAAGGCATCGAAGGCCGCGTCCCTTATCGCGGATCGGTCGCCATGATCGTGCATCAGATGGTCGGCGGACTGAAATCCGGCATGGGCTATTGCGGCTGCTCCACCATCGCGAATTATTGCAGAAAACGCGCTTCGTGCGCATCAGCGGCGCCGGCCTACGCGAAAGCCATGTCCACGACGTCATGATCACCCGCGAGGCTCCCAACTATGCCATCGAATAGCGGAGGCGCATCCACGAGCGCCGGCATCTGCCGAAGTCGCGTGGGCGTCCCGCCCACGCCAGCGGGAACGTAGACGGGCGCGCCACTCGCTTGAGCTCCGACCGCCACAACACTCTCAAGGCCTGGATCGCCTTGGCTCTATGGCTCGTCGTGATCACGATCGAGTCGAGTTCGATGGGGCCGCCAGCAATACCGCCCGCTTTCTTTACCCGCCGCTGCATTTTCTCTTCGGGCTGGATCCATTCCAGTTTGAGCACTGGCATTTCTTCATCCGCAAAGGTGGACACGTTTTCGGCTACGGCTTGCTGAGCCTCCTGCTGTTTCGCGCGTGGCGTGAAACGCTTCCCCTGCCCGGAGGCGCGAGCTGGACGGTGCGCTGGGCGAACCTGGCGGTACTTGGCACTGCGCTGGTGGCCAGCCTCGACGAATATCACCAGAGCTTCAACCCGGAGCGCACTGGCTCGGTGCGCGACGTGGTTCTGGACACTTGCGCCGGAATCACGGTGCAAATTTTGCTGTTTCTGTGGGTTAAGTTGAGGAAATCCAGCGAATTACGGCATGACTAACCGGAGATTGCGGTATCAACGGTTAGGTGGATTGCGCGAGCGGTTAACCTAACCGGTGGAAGCGGTTTCTCCGGTTATAGATGCCGCGAAGGATAGCAAGCGCAAATTGGGACGACGGAGATTTAATCAGAGGCCGGCTTCGTCATGAGCAGAGTGGCCGACACTACGGCCAGCACTGCCGAAAAGAAGAACGGGACGCCGGCTCCATAGTGTTTCCACAACTCGCCGGTGATCAGGCTGGCGGCAAGCGTGGCGACGCTGGTCACGAAGAAATAAATGCCGAGAGCGCGACCGCGTACATCGTCACCGACGGCTTCCACCACCAATGCCTTCAGCACCGGCTGCGTCAGGGCATAGTAAAAACCGTAGACCGCCATCGCGATCCAGATGGCCATTGCGGACGGTGCGCGGCCGAAAACGAAATACACTGCGGCGAAGATCAGGTAGCCGGCAGCGGCGATCGGCTTTCGTGAGAAGCGATCGCTGAACCATCCCGCGGGCCAGGAGCCGAGCGTGTAGGTGAGGTTGAACACCAGGCCTAACAGCGGCGCTAGCGCGACTGGAATGCCGGCGTTCTGCGCGCGCATCACCAGGAACATGTCGCTGGAGTTGCCAAGAGAGAACAGGGTGACGGCGAACAGGACAAAATAGAAAGCTCGCGGCAGCTTAACTGCACCCGAGCTGACAGTCCAGCTACGGCGCATGACACGATCCCGTCGACTGCCGTTGAGGTTCAGGGCGGA
Source organism: uncultured Acidobacteriaceae bacterium (assembly GCA_963846245.1). Classification (GTDB taxonomy): domain Bacteria; phylum Acidobacteriota; class Terriglobia; order Terriglobales; family Acidobacteriaceae; genus Sulfotelmatobacter. The sequence continues at coordinate 254,330 of CAWJVI010000007.1, forward strand.
CGTAGGGTCCCTCACCGGCCCTTCGGCGCGGTTCGGGATGACATGAGCTTGCTTCTCGCGGATGCCGAACAAAGCGACCAACACGCACAGCGCTCCGGGAATCGCGGCCACCCAGAAGACGGTTCGCATTCCGTGACGTGCGAGCAGGACGAATGCAATGAGAGGTCCGGCAATCGCGCCCGCGGAATCCATGGACTGGATCAGGCCATAAGCCGCGCCCAGCCGGCCTTTCGGCACGGACTCGGCTACCATCACGTCGCGTGGCGCGCCACGCACTCCCTTGGCCAGGCGGTCGGCGAAGCGAATCAGCAGAATGTGCCACCACGATGTGGCGAGCGCGAGCAGCGGCTTCACGGCATTCGCGACGAAATATCCTGCTACCACCAGCGGCTTGCGGAGGTCGATGCGGTCGGCGAGGTATCCGGAGAAGAGTGTCGCGAACGACGCTACGCTTTCGGCGACGCCCTCGATCAGTCCCAATTGCGCTGGACCGGCGCCCAGCGACACCAGAAACGCGGGCAGCACCCAGTACGCCATCTCGGTGGCCGTGTCGTTAAGGAACGATGTGAAGCCGAAGGCGTAGATGTTGCGGGCGGGGGAAGGCTCACGCTCGGCGGATGGGGCGGGCATCCATTAGGTTTTATCACGGAGGTTAGAAGCAGGGGTCAGAGGTCAGGGGTCAGGGGTCAGGGATCAGGGATCAGTACATGGCGTCGTACTTGGTTACGATCCATTCGCCGTTTTTGTTTTCGGTGGTGACGGTGAATAGTTCTTTGTCGGTCGCGCCGGAGCTGCTTTCGCGCTTGCCGCGATAGTGGAGGATGATGAGCGGCGGGGCTTCTTCCCACTCCACCAGCTCCCAGGAGATGAGCGGGTGCTGCGCCTCAGAGGCGCAGATGTAGCGGGCATATTTCTTGTGGTAATCGCGTTCCCAGTTGGCCAGCAGTTCGTCGCAGTGGCCATCGCGCAACGCGTGCAGGAATTTTCCGGCAGCCTTTTCGGTGGAGCGGTCGCGCAACGGATTCATCTTGATGCTGACGGGCAGGCCGCTGAGCGGATCGTGCTCTTCGGACCGCGCGAGCACCGGTCCCTGATCGCTGAGCCACCACACATATCCCAGAAACACTGCGACCAGCAGGACGCCAGCGCCGACCGCAATGCCGATCTGTGTTTTGGTGAAGGCCATTACAAGAAGTTTATGGAGATGTTGGCAGAGACGACAAGATTACCTCCGGATGGCTCCGAGCGGACATGTACTAGCGGGGGGGAGAGCAGCTTTTAGCTTTTAGCTTTTAGCTTTTAGCTCTTGGCTCTTAGCTATGGCGTGCGGGAACCGGCACTATCGCGATCACGTTCACTTCAGGCCTTCCACCAGGTAGAGATCGGATAGCAGGCGGCGATAGCCGTAAACGTAGGATTTGCCATCGGGAGTGGGAAGAACAGGACCGACGAATTCGACTCCGGAGGGATCGGGAGGCATGAGTTCTTTCCAGAGAGTGCGATTGCCGGTGGCAACCTCCAAGCGGTAAACCTTGGAAGGCAAATCCCCACCGCGATAGACGAATAAGGAACGGCCATCGGCGGTCCATGCGACGGGGACTTCTCCCGGCTGCAGTCCTTTGATGAGCTGAGGATCGCCGGAAGGAATGGGGAAGAGATAACCTTTGTCGTCAGGGCCAATGGCGGCGACCGAGCTGCCATCGGGCGCCAGCGCGAACGAAAGTCCGTTCGTCCCCTCCGGAGTTACAGCTGTGATCTTGTCGACGTCAATGTCCTGAACGTAGAGCCGTGATCCGTGATTGGTCTCGGTGCCAGATACCAGAATCCGTTTTCCATCCGAGAACCAGCAGGCGGAGCCGTGAACAATGTTGTGCCCCGGCAGGGGCCGGGGGTCGCCCGGTCCAGTGGAGAGCAGGAACAGATCGGCCTGGTTGTCGCCACGACTGGAGAGAGCCCATTTGCCGTCCGGCGACAAGGCCAGAGAAAGACCATCGCCTAGGCGAACCGCGGGTGAGCCGTCGGTCTTGCGGAGATACACGGCGTAGGTCGGTCCGCCCGCCTCGCCTTCCTCGCGGAACAGGAGCGTCTGGCCATCCGCTGAGAGCGTGACGGGGTAGGACCAATCCAGCCAGGTGAAGTCATGTTCGGTGGCATCGTCAGCCCGACGAACAATCAGTCCTCGGCGCCAGCTATCGCGGGCGAGCAGGGCCCGTCCATTCGGCAATACATCCTGCAGGGTGAGGTCGGCGGGCACCCGGGCCACGAGGCGTTCCTTTCCCGACAAGGGGACGGCAAACACGGAACGGTCGATACCGATCACAGTCGCCGTAACCCAGACTTCGTCTCCGCCGGGAGACCAAGCCAGGCCGACCGCGCCGCCTCCGTAATTCTGGCTAAGGGTTCGTTTCTTGCCGTTCATGTCGACAAGAGCCACGCTGCCGATGGAATCGCCGGGAATGGAGTGATCGATAAAGGCAATCATGTCACCCTTGCGGGAGATGCGAGGATGGCTGATCCAGCCGCCGGTTTCGTAGAGCACTTTTCCGGGAGGATATTCGAGACGATTGCGGCCATTCACATCGCGCACGATGGCGAGTTGCGAGCCGTCAGGAGACCAGTCGGCCCATTGAATGTTCTCCAGAATCTCGCGCGGCGCGCCACCGCCGAGCGGCATGCGGGCTAAGGTGCCGGTGTAGACCTGGGACTTGCTTTGCTGGCTGTGCAACAGGACGGCCATTTCTCCGGTGGAGGAAATGGACTGAATCTCGGCTCCTGGAACTCCGGCGGGGCGCGATTCGGGAGTGCCAAAGCGTGTGCTGAAAATTTCCACTGGTCCGCCTTCCCAAGCCGCGCTGTACACCACGGTTTGGCCGTCAGGCGCGAACCGCGCCATGCGGATGGTGCCTCGACGATAGGTGAGCAGATGATAGGCCGGAGAAGAGACTGGCGCACCGCGGTGCAACAGCAGGAAGGCGATCACGGCCAATGCCGCGAGCAACGAGGCTCCGAGAACGACCACGGCGCTGCGGGATTGAGGTTCTGGAATTGCCTGGATCCCGGACGACGAACCTCTGACGGATGCCGCGCTCGAGAGGCTTGCCGCCGAGCCGCTCGGCGTTTCACTGGCGACGGAAGAAGAAATGCGTGAGGAATCGCGCTCGCGTTTCAACCTTTTGAGATCAGCGCGGACTTCGGCCGCACTCTGGTAGCGCAGCTCGATATCTTTTTCCAGCAGCTTTTGTGCGATGCGCTCGACCTCGGCAGGAAGGGAGGGGTTCAGCCGGATCGGAGGGGTGGGCGCGCGGTTGAGAATGGCTTCGGTAATCACTCCCTGGGTCTCGCCGCGGAACGGCAGGGTGCCGGTGGCCATTTCGTAGAGCACGATGCCGAAAGAAAAAAGATCGGTGCGCCCGTCGAGATCCTTGCCCCGCACCTGTTCGGGCGACATATAGGCGACCGTGCCGACGGCGGTGCCGGGACTGGTAAGGTTGAGCGCGGCCGCGTCAGCCAGGGTTTGAGAATTCGCGCTGACTGAGTTGGGCCCGGCAGCCATCTTGGCTAATCCGAAGTCGAGAACCTTCGCGTGACCGCGCTTGGAGACGAAGATGTTCGCCGGCTTGATGTCGCGGTGAACGATGCCCTTAGCATGCGCCGCATCGAGCGCATCCGCCACTTCGATGGCGATGCCGAGCAGCGGGTCGAGATCCATGGGACGGACGCCGATGAGGTGCTTCAGCGTGGAGCCGTCGAGGTATTCCATCGCGATGAAGGACTGGCCTTCATGCTTGCCGATCTCGTAGATGGTGCAGATATTGGGATGATTCAGGGCGGAGGCGGCGCGTGCTTCGCGGCGGAAACGCTCCAGAGCAGGCTCGTCTTGCGCCATTTCGTCGGGCAGGAACTTTCAAGGCGACGAAGCGGCCAAGTTCGGTGTCCTCGGCCTTGAAGACCACGCCCATGCCACCACCGCCGAGTTTTTCCAGAATGCGATAGTGAGAGATGGTGCGGCCAATCATTGGCGCGAATCTTACGTGGGTGGGTCCGGACAAGTCAATGGAACGTAAGGGGGACAATCGGATGCGGGGGCCCGTTTTGGGCCAGCAAGAAAGGCACGGCGGCAGGGCGGTGCCTTTCACACTGCAAACGGGTTACACCTATTTCTTTTCTTTCTTGTCTTCCTTCTCTGCGTCGTGCTCGTCGTTGACCGGCTCAACGCCGCCGTCGTGCTGGGCTTGCGCTTCGGCTTCTTCCATGGCTTTCTTGGCTTCGGCGACTTTCTTGGCGCGGACTTCGGCGCGCTTTTCCTTCTTTTCGTCGAGAATCTTCTCGCTGCCGAGGAGTTCGAGGAAAGCCTTGTCGGCGCCGTCGCCCTTGTTCCAGTGAGTACGGATGATGCGCGTGTAGCCGCCGTTGCGGTCGCCGAAACGCGGGCCGACCGTGTCGAACAGCTTGACCAGGGCTTCATCGGTCATGAGGTAAGCTCCAGCCAGGCGGCGCGCGGCGAGGTCGCCGCGCTTGCCCAGCGTGATCATCTTCTCGACGATGGGGCGCGCGGCCTTGGCCTTGGGAACGGTGGTTTCGATCCGCTCCTCGACGATCACCGATGTGACCAGGTTGCGGAGCAGCGAACGCCGGTGCGCGGTGTTCCGTCCGAGTTTGTATCCTGCTACTTTGTGACGCATTGGTGAACCTCAGCTCAGGGGCCAGGGGTCAGGGACCCGTGGCCAGTCTCGGTATATCAGCGGCCAGGGTCAGGGACCTGTGGCCAGTCTTGCTCATTGTGTTCGCCGCACTATCCTGCGATTTTCTCGAAGAAGTGGGCAACTTTCTTGCCAGCGTCTTCGGTGTAGTAGACCGTGACCTTCGCAGACTTCTCGCTTCCTTTTGCAATGTTCTTACCTGCATCGGCTGCGGCGTGATCGGACATCCGGAATGTTTGTTCCGTACCGTCGGCGGCTTTCACCGTCATGGTCTTGCCCGCGTGATCGATGTGGGTGATTGTCCCATCCACCGACTTGATACCATCTTTGCCGACCTTATCGATCTCGACCGCGGTCTTCTCTGAACCCTTGGTGGTATAGTGTGCCACCACTTCCGTGCCTTCCGTCAGTCCGTGGAACGCGTCTTTGCTTCCCATCTCGGTTGCTTCGGCACTGTGGACGGTGGTTTTGTCGACAACCTTGATCGCATGCTCTGTGCCGCCCTTGGTCTTGACGACGACGGTCCTGGAGGCCGAGTCGAGTTTGCTAATGGTTCCATGGACGGCGCTGACTACGTCCTGCGCCGCGCAGGCAAGTGCGCCTAAGAACAGCAACACCAAGAATGTGCGGACTAAGTTTTTCATTTCAGTCTCCTTAAAAGCAGGGGCCAGGGATCAGGGGTCAGTGGCCAGTCTTGCATATTGCGGTCGGTGGCTAGGAGTTCGCTTACTTCTGATCCCTGACCCCTAGCCCCTGACCTCTTGTTCTTGCAGCTGATCGTTCTTACAGCTGATCGTCCGGCCCGTACGCGGAAGCTGGAAGGACCTGATTCGAAGTCGGACCGGGTACGGCGTTGCCGTGCTCGTCGATCTTCATGCCGAGGCTCAGGCCCATCGAAGAGAGAATTTCTTTGATCTCGTTCAACGATTTGCGGCCGAAGTTTTTGGTCTTGAGCATTTCGGCTTCGGTCTTCTGCACGAGCTCGCCGATAGTCTGGATATTCGCGTTCTTCAGGCAGTTGTAGCTGCGCACGGAAAGCTCGAGCTCTTCCACGGAACGGTTAAGGTTCTCGTTGTGAATCTCGGGCTTGCGGTCGTCGGACGACGAGGTACCGGTTTCGATTTCTTCCTCGAAGTTGATGAAGATGTTCATGTGGTCCTTCAGCAGCTTCGCGGCCAGACCGATGGAATCGGCGGGCGTGATGGAGCCGTTGGTCCAGACTTCGAGGGTGAGCTTGTCGTAATCGGTGATCTGGCCGAGACGCGCGGCTTCGACGGTGTAGTTGCACTTGCGCACCGGCGAGTGGACGGAATCGATGGGGATGAATCCGATGCCGAGATCCTCGTCGAAGTTTTTGTCGGCGGAAGTGTAGCCGCGACCGCGCTTGAGGCGCATTTCCATGTCGAGCTTGCCGCCTTCGCTCACGGTGGCGATGTAGACGTCTTTGTCGAGGACTTCGACGTCGCCGTCGGCTTCGATCATGCCGCTGGTGACCACGCCGGGCTGATCGGCGCGCAGGTAGATGGCTTTCGGCGCGTCGCCGCTCAACTTGAACGGAATCTGCTTGAGGTTGAGGATGATGTCGGTCGCGTCCTCGACGACGCCGGGGATCGACTGGAATTCGTGCAGGACGCCTTCCATCTTCACGGCGGTGACGGCCGCGCCTTCAATCGAACTCAGCAGCACGCGCCGCAGGGCGTTGCCCACGGTGGTGCCGAAGCCGCGCTCAAAGGGCTGCGCCCAGAAAATGCCGTATTTGTCGGTGAGGCTGGAGGTGTCAACTGCGAGACGTTTCGGTTTCTGAAAACCCTTCCAAAGCATGTGTTTCTCCTTCGGCCGTTTGGCTCGATTCTGGCTCGCTGAGTGGTCCGACTCAGGTCAACGTCAGAAAGGGCTGATTTGGCTCGAATGTGCGGACCGCAAAACAGCTTCTAGTTTCTGGTTTCCAGTTTCTAGATTCCGCGAGGCCGCAATCGCCTCCCGCTGGAAACTAGAAACCGGAAGCTGGGGAACTCTTACTTACTGTACAACTCGACGATCAGCTGTTCGTTGACCGGCAGCTGAATATCTTCGCGCTTGGGCAAGCTCAGCACGCGCGCTTTGTAATTGTCGCGATCCACTTCCAGCCAGCTGGGCATGGTGCCGTGGCTGGCGAATTCTTTCGCGAGTTCGAGCACGGTGAGCTTCTTGCTGTTCTCGCGGATAGAAATTTCCTCGCCCGCGCTTACTTCGTACGAAGGAATGTTCACCTTGTGGGTGTTGACGGCAACGTGCCCATGGCGAACCAACTGGCGCGCCTGACGCCGCGACTGCGCGAAGCCGAGGCGGTAGACGACGTTATCGAGGCGGCGTTCCAGCTGCTGCAACAGCAGCTCGCCGGTGACGCCCTTGGAGCGCGCAGCCTTCTCGAAGTAGTTGCGGAACTGGCCTTCCTGCGTGAAGTAGATGCGCTTGGCTTTCTGTTTTTCGCGCAGCTGCAGGCCATAACCTACGATTTTGGCTTTGCGGTCTTTCCCGTGTTGTCCAGGAGCGAAGTTGCGCTTCTCGATAGGACACTTATCGCTGAAGCACTTTGCGCCTTTGAGGAACAGCTTCATGCCCTCGCGGCGGCATAGACGGCAGACTGCATCGGTATAACGGGCCAAGTTTGTTCTCCTTTTAGATGACCGGTTTACGGGTTTGGCTTCACCCTTCGTCCCGGTGCAAGTTCTCAGTTCTCAGTTGCCAGTTCTCAGTTGACCCATCGTCTCAGGCATCTCAGACTTTACTGAGAACTGAGAACCGGGAACTGAGAACTCCGTGGCGTCTCAGACGCGACGCCGTTTTGGCGGACGGCAGCCGTTGTGTGGAATCGGCGTGACGTCGCGAATGGAACGCACTTCGATTCCGGAGGCGGCCAGGGCGCGCACGGCCGACTCGCGGCCGGAACCGGGGCCGCTGACGCGTACGTCCACGCTGCGGACGCCATGATCGCGCGCCAGGTTAGCCGCGTTCGAGGCGGCTTGCTGCGCGGCAAAGGGCGTGCCTTTGCGCGATCCGCGGAACCCAAGCGATCCGGAACTCTTCCACGACAGGACGTTGCCGTTCATGTCGGTGATGGTCACGATCGTGTTGTTGAAGGAAGCCTGCACATACACCAAGCCGTGGGGTACGTGCTTGCGCTCCTTCTTCTTGAAGGTTTTCTTCTTGCCCTTTTTCTCTGGTGCGGCTGCTGCGCCGCCCGCTGCTGCTGGTTTTGCCATTTTCCAGTTCTCAGTTCTCAGTTCTCAGTTCTCAGAGAATCCCTTGTCCTCAAACTGAGAACTGGGAACAGAGAACAGAGAACTGGTTTCTTACGTTTTCGACGTCGCTTTCTTCTTTTGTGCGACCGTTCCTTTGCGCGGACCTTTGCGGGTACGGGCGTTGGTGTGGGTGCGCTGTCCGCGGACCGGCAGGTTACGGCGATGGCGGAATCCGCGGTAGGAGCCGATTTCGATGAGGCGCTTGATGTTCATCGAAACTTCCTTGCGCAAATCGCCTTCTACCAGGCCCTGCTCTTCAATGACCGTGCGGATGCGGTTGACCTCTTCTTCGCTGAGGTCCTGCACCTTCTTCATGGGCTCGACCTTGGCTTCGTCGAGGATACGTCCGGCGCGCGGATGCCCAATGCCGTAGATGTAGGTCAGCGCGATGTTGATGTGCTTCTGGCGTGGAAGATCGACGCCTGCAATACGTGCCATGTTTTCTAAACCCCGCTTTTGGCTCTTAGCTCTTGGCTCTTAGCGAAAGCCAAGAGCGAAAGGCCAAGGGCGATTTCTCAGCCCTGGCGCTGTTTGTGTTTTGAGATGACGCAGATCACCCGCACTACACCTTTGCGGTGGATGACCTTGCACTTGTCGCAAATCTTCTTTACGGACGCTCTTACTTTCATAACCCAGCTTTCAGCTGTCAGCTCTTAGCTGTCAGCTAACCAAAAATCATTTATAGCGGTACACAATTCGGCCGCGATTTAGGTCGTAGGGGGAAAGTTCCACTGCGACCTTGTCGCCGGGCAGGATGCGAATGAAGTTCTTGCGCATCTTGCCGGAGACGTGCGCCAGCACCTTATGCTTGTTTTCCAGTTCCACGCGGAACATGGCGTTGGGCAGCGGTTCCAGAACCACGGCCATCACTTCAATCGCGTCTTCTTTACTCATTTAGTATCAGTTCTCAGTTGCTAGTTCTCAGTTCTCAGTTAAAAGCGCCCGGTTCCCAACTGAGAACCTAGAACTGAGAACTGCATTCTCTATTGCGTCAAAATTACCGGGCCATCTTTGGTGACTGCTACACAGTGCTCGAAATGGGCGCTGAAGCTGCCGTCTTCGGTCACTGCCGTCCACTTGTCTTCCAGCACGCGCGAGCCGGGCTTGCCGTAATTCACCATGGGCTCGATTGCGAGCACCATGCCCTCGCGCAACTTTGCGCCATGACCGCGTGCTCCGAAGTTTGGCACTTGTGGCTCTTCGTGCAGCCGCGTCCCGATGCCGTGTCCTACGAACTCGCGCACCACGCTGAAGCCGGCGGCTTCGACGTGTTCCTGTACGGCCGCGCCAACATCTCCAACTGAGTTCCCGATGCGCGCCTGCTCGATGCCGCGATACAGGGACGCTTCCGTTACTTCCAGCAGCTTCGCCAATTCCGGTTTCACCGCACCACCCGCGGGAACCGTGATCGCCGCATCGCCGTAATAACCGTCGAGCACCACGCCGCAATCGATGGAAACGATGTCGCCGTCTTTCAGCACCCGCTTTTCCGACGGGATGCCATGCACAATTTCTTCGTTCAACGAGGTACAAAGCACGCAGGGATAATCGTAATATCCCTTGAAAGCGGGCTTGGCGCCGAGTTCCTTGATCTTCTTTTCAGCGGCGCGTTCCAGATCCATGGTGGTGACGCCGGGCGCCACCAGAGTGCGCACATGATCGAGAACTTGTCGCACGATGCGGCCGCTCTGCCGCATCTTTTCAATTTCCGCCGCTGATTTGCACACAATCGCCATTCCTTACGCTGCGTGATGATCCTCAAGAATCCGGAAAATCTTTTGTGTGACCTGGTCGATGGGAAGTTCCCCATCCACCGCGATCAAACGTCCGGTTCGCTGGTAGTAGTCGGCTACGGGACGGGTCTGTTCCTGATACGCCGTCAGCCGCGGCTGAATCACTTCCAAGCGGTCGTCATTTCGGGTCACCAGCTTCGTCCCGTCAAGGTCGCACAATTCATCGACACGGGGCGGCTGGAAATGGACGTTGTAAATCCGTCCATCGGTAGGACAAGAACGGCGTCCAGTGATCCGGAGCAACAATTGATTATAGTCTACCTCAAGGCTGACCACAATCGGCCAGGCTCGAGTCGCACGCGAGTTGTCAAAGAGCCGGTCGTTGTTCGTGGCATCGAGGTGCATGTCATCGAGCAGGGCATCCAGCCACCCGGCCTGCGCCGCCGTTCGCGGAAAACCGTCCAGCACGTAACCGCGTCCGCAGTCCGGCAGAGCCAGGCGTCCGCGAACCATGTTGCAGACCAGGTCGTCGGAAACCAACTCTCCCCGGGCCATGACGCCCTTGGCGACCATGCCCAAATCCGTGCCGCGGGAAATGTTGTCCCGCAAAAGATCCCCGGTCGAGATATGGGGAATCTGGTAACGCGCATGCACCCGCTTGGCCTGAGTGCCTTTTCCGGCACCCGGAGCTCCGAGCAGCACGACGGGACCTACGTCACGCAAGGTTTCCAGCGCCATCAATACAAGTTCTCGGTTCTCAGTTCTCAGTAAGTCGAGCGCGATCGCAACCGGGGCAGCTCCCGTTCCGAAACTGAGAACTGAGAACCGAGAACTGAGAACTGCTTTGTCACGACCAGTTGCGGCGGCCGCGAATTCTTCCGCTGCGCGGCGTGAAACCATCGTAGTGGCGCATGATAAGTTGCGCCTCGATCTGGTTGACCGTATCCATGGCCACGCCCACCACGATCAGCAGCGATGTGCCGCCAAAATAAAAGTTGACGCCCAAACCGTTCAGAACCCAGTTGGGCATGGCCTCGAAATATCTTCCGACCAGGAAGAGGTGGTTCAGCCGGATTCCGGCGATCATCCACTCAGGAATGAACGAAATGATGATGAGGTAAAGCGCGCCGACTAAAGTGATGCGAGTGAGAACTTCGTTGATGAAATCGGCAGTGCGCTTACCCGGCCGGATGCCCGGAATGAATCCGCCGTATTTCCGCATGTTGTCGGCGACTTCGCTGGGGTTGAAAACGATGGACACATAGAAGTAGGCGAAGAAAATAATGCCGACTGCGTAGACCACCGTGTAGAGCGGCTCGCCCCACTTCAGCCAGTCGATGACCGGACCCAGGTAACGGTTGTTGGTAAACCCGAGGCCCGCGCCGATCATGGGCGGCAAACTCAAGATGGAAGAAGCGAAGATGACCGGCATCACGCCGCCGGCATTCACGCGCAGAGGCAAATGCGTCGACTGTCCACCCATCACCTTGCGCCCGACCACGCGTTTAGCGTATTGCACCGGGATTCGCCGTTCGCTGCGCTCCACATACACAATGAAGGCAACCACAGCGACCATGAAGATAATGATCCCGATCATCAAGGGGAAGGTGAGCGCTCCCCAGGCGCCGTTCTTGGCTTTGTCAAACAAGTCGGCGACGCCGTGCGGCAATCCGACCACGATGCCAGCGAAAATCAGCAGCGACATGCCGTTGCCCACGCCGCGGTCCGTGATCTGCTCGCCCAGCCACATAATGAAGGCGCTGCCCGTGGTGAGGGTCAGCATCACCATCATGCGAAAGCCCCAGCCGGGGGTGAGGGCGTATCCGCCCTTTTCGAGTCCGATCGCGATTCCGAACGACTGCACGGCGCTCAGGATCACGGTGATATAACGCGTCCACATGGTGATTTTCTTGCGCCCGAGTTCGCCTTCTTTCTGCAGCTTGGCCAGCGGCTCGTAGACCACAGTGAGCAATTGCAGAATGATGGACGCGGTGATGTAGGGCATGATGCCCAGGGCGAAAATCGTCATGCGACGGACCTGGCCGCCGGAGAACAGATCGATAAAGCCGAAAAGACCACCCTGCTGACCCTGGAAGTAAGCTTCGAGCGCAGCGGTGTTGATGCCGGGGGTGGGGATGTGGCCGCCCAGGCGATACACGAACAACAGGCCCAGCGTAAACAGGATACGTTTGCGCAGGTCGGGAATCCGGAAGATGTTGAGCAGCTTCTCAACCATTACTGCAAGACCTCAACCTTGCCGCCTGCCTTGGTGATTTTTTCCTGGGCTGACTTCGAAAATTTGTGCGCGTGCACGGTGATGGCGACGGTGAGTTCTCCATCGCCGAGAATCTTGACGGGATGCTTGGTCTTGATGACTCCGGCTTTGCGCAGCACTTCGGGCGTGATCGGGTCGCCGTGAAATTCTTTGCCCAGCTCGACCAGCCGATCGAGGCTGACGATGTTGAATTCCTTGCGGAAGATGTTGGTGAAGCCGCGCTTCGGCATGCGGCGGTGCAGCGGCATCTGGCCGCCTTCAAACCCGCGGATCATGCGCGAACCGGTGCGCGAACGCTGGCCTTTGTGTCCTCGGGTAGAAGTTTTGCCCATGCCGGAACCCATGCCGCGGCCGACGCGCTTACGCTTTTCCGACGACTTTTTCGGTGCTCGAATGTTGGATAAATTCATAAGTAAGCTTTCAGCTATCAGCTTTCAGCTATCAGCCAAGCGCGCTTTGCGCTGAGGGCCGGATCACCGAAAACTCTTAGTTCACAAACTCCACCAAGTGCGGGACTTTCGCCACCATGCCGCGGATGGCCTGCGTGTCTGGACGCTCGATGACCTGATTCAGCCGGGTAAAGCCCAGGCCTTTGATCACCAGCTTTTGCTTTACGGGGGCACAAATGGCGGAGCGCACCCACTTCAGGTGAATCTTTCCGCTGCCCGAATTTGTTTTCTTCGCCGTCATTGGGACCTCAGTTGCTTAACTTCAGTTGCTAGTGGCCAGTTAACTAATTCTTCAGCGCCTTCTCGATACTCGTTACCCGGGACTCGGTACTCTTCATTACAGTTCCTGCGCGGTTTTGCCGCGCATGAGCGCTACGCTCTCGCGGCTTTTGAGCTGCTTCAGAGCGTCGAACGTGGCTTTGATCACGTTGTGCGGGTTGGTGGTGCCGATGGACTTGGTCAGGACGTTTTGCACGCCGACCGAAGTCATCACCGCGCGCACCGCGCCGCCGGCGATCACGCCCGTGCCTTCCGGGGCCGGCTTGAGCAGCACCTTGCCGGAACCGTACTTCCCCAAAACGAGGTGGGCAATGCTGGTCGGCGTCAGGTTGACCTTCACCAGATTCTTCTTGGCCGACTCGATCGCCTTCCGGATGGCCTGCGGAACTTCCTTGGCCTTGCCGGAACCGTGACCCACCACTCCGGCCGAAGGGTCGCCCACTACCACCAGCGCCGCGAAAGAAAGATTCTTGCCGCCCTTGACGACTTTGGTCACGCGGTTGATGGCGACCACCTGGTCCTTGAGCTGGAACGAACCTGCATCGAGTTTCTTGATTACTGTTGGCATTCTTTAAACCCAGCTTTCAGCTATCAGCTTTCAGCTATCAGTCTGTCGCTCCAGCTGATGGCTGAGAGCTGACAGCTGAGAGCCGCCTTTAGAACTGCAATCCTGCTTCGCGGGCTGCATCGGCCAGCGCCTTGACCCGTCCGTGATAGATGTACCCACCACGGTCGAAGACCACCTTGCTGACGCCCTTGGCTTTGGCGCGCTCGGCAATGGTTTTGCCGACAACTTTCGCCGCGGCCACATTGCCGCCGGTGCGCCGGTCTTCCTTCTTGCCTTCGGCCGTGCTCGCCGAAACCAGCGTCTTGCCGTGCAGATCGTCGACCAGTTGCACATAGATATGGTTCAGTGAACGGTACACGTTGAGCCGCGGACGTTCCGCCGTGCCCTGCATCTTTTTCCGGATGCGGTCGTGCACGTGTCCGCGTTTATGATTTTTCGAGATTCTTGTCAGCATAAAATCTGTCCTTGGCTCGTTCGTCCTTGGTCGTTGGCCAAAGAGTCGACGCTTTCAACTACAGGTTACTTCGCGCCCGTCTTTCCAACCTTCTTCTTCAGGCGTTCGCCGGCGTAGCGCACGCCTTTGTTTTTGTACGGGTCGGGCGGACGCAGCGCGCGCATTTCCGCGGCGACCTGTCCGACTTTCTGGCGATCGATTCCGGTTAGCGAGATCTTGGTCTGCTTAGGGTCGACCACGGCATCCACGCCCGTGGGCAGCGGATACTCGATGGGATGCGAATACCCCAGGCTGAAGACCACGGTCTTGCCCTTCATCTCGGCGCGATAGCCGATGCCGACGATTTCCAGGTCGCGAGTCCAACCTTTGGTGACGCCCTCGACGGCGTTATTGACCAAGGCGCGCGCCAATCCGTGGACAGCGGCCTGCGAATCATTCTCGCGGATCGCCACGATGTTGCCGTCTTTTTGTTCGACCTTGATTCCGGCCGGCAGCGCCGTATCCAGTTTGCCCTTGGGGCCCTGAACTAAAACGGTATTGCCTTCAACCTTGACCGTCACCCCTTTGGGGATCGCAATCGGCTTTTTTCCAATTCTTGACATAAGAGCTTCTAGCTTCTAGCTCCTAGCTTCTAGCCAGGCGCTTATTTTGTAATCCAAAACTCCGGTTTAGTCCCATCCACCTTCAAAGATCGAGCCGCGGCGTCTGAGCTAGTAGCTAGTAGCTAATAGCTAGAAGCTGTTCTTCTACCAAATCTCGCACAACAGCTCGCCGCCTACGCCTTCGCGGCGCGCCTGGCGTCCGGTCATCACGCCGCGGGGCGTGGTGAGGATGTTGATGCCCATGCCGCCGAGCACGCGTGGAATCTCGCTGCGGCGCACGTAGACGCGACAACCGGGACGCGACACACGATTGACGGTGGAGATCGCCGCCTCGTTGTTGGCGCCGTACTTGAGGTAAACCCGGATGACCTTGTGGCCTTCTTCCTCAGCGGCCTTGAAGTTCGAGATGTAGCCCTCTTCCTTCAGAATGCGGGCAATCTCCAGCTTCAGGCGCGAAGCCGGGATATCCACTTTCTGGTGCCGGGCCTGGAGTGCATTCCGCACTCGCGTCAGCATGTCTGCGACCGGATCGGTCAACCTCATCGTTGGTTTCTCCTGTAGCCACCCGTTCGCTCCGCGTTTCGCGGAGAACCTGCGGCAGCTTTGCTACTCACATCAAAATCCCAGCTACGGCCATGGTCCCTGAAACTTGTTATCTGTAGTTAACTCAGCTTGTCATCCTGAGCGGCGCACTTTGCCGCGAAGGATCCCTACCTACTGCACGCACTCCCTACCAGGACGACTTCGAAACGCCTGGAATCTCCCCGCGCAGCGCCAGCCCGCGGAAGCACAGGCGGCACACTCCGAACTTGCGGAGAAAAGCGCGCGGCCGTCCGCACAAGTTGCAGCGGTTGTGCCGACGCGTGGAAAACTTGGGCCGCGGCTTCTTGGCGTCGCGGGCCAGCTCAAACTTCTTTTGGATCTTCGCGTCTTTTACTCGTTTTGCTGTAGTTGCCAAACTTAGCTCCTAGCTACTAGCTTTTAGCTGCTAGCCAAACCTTGAAACGTTGAAATCTTGACCTCACGCCCGGAACGGCATGCCCAGGTGCTTCAGCAGCGAGCGCGCCTGGTTGTCGTTCGCGGCCGTGGTCACTATGGTTACGTTCATGCCCTTCTGCTTGTCGACCTTCTCGTAAGAAATCTCCGGAAAGATCAATTGGTCGTGCAGGCCGAGGGTGTAGTTGCCGCGTCCGTCGAACGACTTGGTCGACACCCCGCGGAAGTCGCGTACGCGCGGCAGCACGATGTTTACTAGCCGGTCGAAAAATTCGTACATACGGTCGCCGCGCAACGTGACCATGGCTCCAATGGCCTGGCCTTCGCGCACTTTGAACGCCGCAATCGACTTCTTAGCCCGCGTGACAACTGGCTTCTGGCCTGTGATCTGGCCGAGTTCGTTCACTGCCGGATCGAGCACCTTGGCGTTCTGCGTAGCTTCGCCGACGCCCATGTTCACGACGATTTTGTGCAGGCGCGGAACCGCCATCTGGTTGTGCAGTTCGAGCTCTTTCAGCAGAGCCGGCGCTACTTCTTTCTCGAAGCGCGCGCGCAGACGCGGACGCTCCTTCGCGCCATGACGTGCCTGGTCGGGAGCCTTCTGTTCCTGCGCCGAGTCTTTCGATGATTTCTTGTCTTTTGCCATTTCCAGTTCCTTAAGCTCTTGGCCTTTGGCTCTTAGCTAAACCTTTTCGCGAAAGCGCTCCAAGCCAAAAGCCAATGCCAAGAGCCAATAGCCTATTTATCGAGCGTGGTATCGCACTTCTTGCATACGCGAACTTTGCGATCACCGCGCACTTCATGTCCAATGC
Source organism: uncultured Acidobacteriaceae bacterium (assembly GCA_963846245.1). Taxonomy (GTDB): domain Bacteria; phylum Acidobacteriota; class Terriglobia; order Terriglobales; family Acidobacteriaceae; genus Sulfotelmatobacter. The sequence continues at coordinate 270,479 of CAWJVI010000007.1, forward strand.
GCACCGGGCCGCAAGTGCCGCAGACCAGCTGCACGTTTGAGATTGCGATGCGGCTCTCCTGTTCGGCAATCCCGCCTTTGATGTTGCGCTGCGGGTTGGGGCGCACGTGTTTTTTCACCATCATGACGTGCTCGACCAGAATCTTGCTGTCATTCGGAAACACGCGCAGCACGCGCCCTTCCTTGCCCTTGTCGCGCCCCGTGATCACCTTCACGGTGTCGTTGCGCCGGATATCCACTCGCTTGTTTTCAGTGCTTACGATTCGCATTTCCAGTTCTCAATTCCTAAGCTTTGTTTACCGGTACCCAGTACTCGATACTCGCCACTCTCGCTCTAGATCACTTCCGGCGCCAGCGAAACAATCTTCAAAAACTTCTTCTCACGCAGCTCGCGAGCCACGGGACCGAACACGCGCGTCCCCACCGGCTCGCCCGCATCGTTGATCAAAACCGCCGCATTCGAGTCGAAGCGGATGTAGGTGCCATCGCGCCGGCGGTGTTCTTTTCGCGTGCGAACAATCACGGCCTTCACCACCGTTCCCTTTTTCGCCTGGCCTTCGGGTGCAGCTTCTTTTACCGAAGCCGTGATCACGTCGCCCAGACCGGCGTTCAATCCAGTCGAGCCGCCCAGCGGCAAAATCATCTGCAGCTTGCGGGCGCCCGAGTTGTCGGCCACCTCCAGCATCGATCTCATCATCACAGCCATAACGTCAATCTCCCCTTGCGTCCGCGGTCTCGTTCCGCGCGATCGGCTACTTCACGGCGACTTCAACCGCAGCTTCCGGAACGATCGCAGCCTTGCGGACAATATCTTTCAGCTTCCAGCGCTTCAGCTTCGACAGCGGCCGCGTCTCTTCGAGACGCACCACATCGCCCACATGCGCCTGATTAGTTTCGTCGTGCGCATAAAACTTCTTGTTGCGCGCGACTACGCGCTTGTAGAAAGGATGCGCCTTCTTGCGCGTCACCTTCACCACGATGGTTTTGTGCATGCGGCTGGAGACGACTTCCCCCACGATTTCCTTGCGCCGGCCCTGCACCTGCTGGGTCTGGCTTGCGGTTTCAGCCATTATCGTTTCTCCGTTGCGCTTGCCTTGGTTGCACTGGCCTTGGTTGCACTGGCCTTGCTCGCACTGGCCTTAGTAGCGCTGGCCGTTGTTACGCTTGCCGTGGTGCGCCCGCGCTCCCCTTGGATGGTCTTGACCCGCGCAATATCTTTGCGCAAGCCGCGAATCTTCTTCAGGCTCTCGGTCTGGCCCATGTTCAGCTGAAACTTCAGCTTGAACAACTGGTCCGCCAGGTCGCGCTCCTGATGGGCAAGCTCTTCTTCGGTCAGGTTTCTGATTTTGTCTGCGTTCATAAAATAGCTCTCAGCTCTCAGCCGTCAGCCGTCAGCTCTCAGCTAAAATCCAACCATCGCGTTACCCCTGATGGCTGATGGCTGACCGCTGATGACTCTAATGCACCATGCCTTCGCGCTTGACCATGGTCGTGCGCAGCGGCAGCTTGTGCGACGCCAGACGCAACGCTTCGGATGCGTCGGCCAGGGTCACGCCTTCCATCTCGAACAGAATCTTTCCCGGGCGGACCACGGCGACCCAGTGATCGGGAGCGCCTTTGCCCTTGCCCATACGGGTTTCGGCCGGCTTCTTGGTGACCGGCTTGTCGGGAAACAGGCGGATCCAGATCTTGCCGCCGCGCTTCACGAAACGGGTCATGGCCACGCGGCTGGCTTCAATCTGCCGGTCGGTGATCCAGCCCGGCTCGAGCACTTTCAGCCCGAAGTCGCCGAACGCCAGCGTCGATCCGCGCCACGCCTTGCCGGTCATGCGGCCGCGCTGCTGCTTGCGATACTTCACTTTCTTTGGCATTAACATAGGAAATCAGCTTCTAGCTACTAGCTTTTAGCTCTTAGCTAAACTCTTCACTTCAAACCGCAGTGCTTAATTCTGAATTCTGACTTCTGACTTCTTACTTCTGACTTCTTACTACCTTAAAACCCGCCGGCCACTGCCGTTTGCGGCTCGCGTTTCTTGGCTGGCAAAATTTCGCCTTTGTAGACCCAGCACTTCACTCCGATTACGCCATAAGTGGTGCGCGCTTCGGTGAAGCCGTAGTCGATGTCGGCGCGCAGCGTGTGCAGCGGCAACCGGCCCTGCAGGTACCACTCCGAGCGCGCGATTTCATTGCCGTTCAAACGCCCGCTGACCCGGACCTTGATTCCTTTGCAGCCAAAACGCAGCGCGGAATCCACCGCCTTGCGCATGGCGCGGCGGAAGCCGACACGTTTTTCCAGCTGCAGCGCAATCGATTCCGAAACCAGCTGCGCGTCGAGCTCGGGCTTGTGCACTTCCTGGATGTCGACAAACACCTCGCGCGAAGTCCGCTTCTGCAGCTCGCCCTTGAGCTTGTCGATTTCCGCGCCCTTGCGCCCGATGATGATTCCGGGACGCGCCGTCTTGATAATGATGCGCAGCTTGTTGCCCGGCCGCTCGATTTCGATGGTGCTGACGCCGGCCGACTTGAGCTTTTCCTTCAGCTCAGTCTTCAGCTTGACGTCTTCATGGAGCAGCTTGTCGTAGTCGCGTTCCACAAACCAGCGCGACTTCCACGGCTTGGTGTAGCCGAGCCGAAAACCATAAGGATGGACTTTTTGTCCCATTGCTTCTCCTAAATCAAACCGTCCCAAACAAAACTAAAATCAACCTTGTCATTCCTGCTGTTGCCGTTATTTCGCTGCCACTTTCTTCTTGCCCGCGGATTTCTTCGCCGCCGCTTTTGCCGCCGGCGCGCTGCGCTTGATCTTCGCGCCAGTCGCCGTGTCGCCGCTCGCCGCGTGAACCACCGCGCTGTCTTTCCCGCGCTCGGCCAATACCAGCTCGATGTGCGCAATGCGCCGCTGGTAACGATACGCGCGGCCCTGCGGCGCCGGACGGATGCGCTTCATGCGCGGCCCTTCATTCGCCACCGCACGCTTCACGTAGAGATTGTCGATCTCAACGTCGATATTTTTTTCGCTGGCCAGAAAATTCGCATTGTCGAGCGCCGACTGCAACAGCTTGCCCACATGCGCCGCCACGCGCTTCTTGGTGAACGCCAGCGTGTTGCGCGCGTCTTCCACCTTGCGGCCCTTGATCAGGTCCAGCACCAGGCGGGCTTTCTGCGGCGAAACGCGCAGGTAACGCAATTCAGCTCGAAATTCCATAGTCTTGATCTCGCTCTTGGCCCTTGGCCTTTAGCTTTTGGCCAAAAGCCAATAGCTAAGAGCCAAGAGAGGTTTTCTTACGCCTTCGGCGCCGCTGGCGGAGCCGACGAAATCGCTCCCGGACCGCCCGGAATGCCAGCCGGCTTGGCCGCCACTTCGGTCGCCGCCCGCATGGAGTGTCCCTTGAACTGGCGCGTGAAGCTGAACTCGCCGAGCTTGTGGCCCACCATGTTCTCGGTCACATACACCGGGATAAACTTTTTGCCGTTGTGCACTGCGATGGTGTGTCCCACCATCTCCGGCACGACAGTAGACCGCCGCGACCAGGTGCGCAGAACTTTCTTCTCGCTGCGCGCATTCATGGCTTCGACCCGGGTGAGCAGGTAGCCATCCACGAACGCGCCCTTCTTGGTTGAACGTGCCATAAAATCAGCTCTCAGCTTTCAGCCGTCAGCTTTCAGCCAACCGCTCCGTTGTCTCTCACTCTCTCGCCCACTCACAGCTTGTCATTCCGAGCGAAGCGAGGAATCTGCTTCTTCTACGCCGCGCTTCTTGCTGCGGCGGCTCACGATGAACTTATCGGTGCGCTTGTTATTGCGCGTCTTGTAGCCGCGTGTCGGCTGGCCCCATGGGGTTACAGGATGCCGCCCGCCAGAGGTCTTGCCTTCACCGCCGCCGTGTGGATGGTCGACTGGATTCATCGACACGCCGCGATTGTGGGGACGCTTGCCCAGCCAGCGCGAGCGTCCTGCCTTGCCGATGGTGACGTTCTCGTGATCGAGATTTCCCACCTGGCCAATCGTAGCCATGCAATCCTGCGAAATCTTGCGCGTCTCACCCGAAGGCAACTTCACCAGCGCGTACTCCTCTTCTTTCGCGACCAGTTGCGCCGCGCCGCCCGCCGACCGGACCATCTGCCCACCTTTGCCCGGCTTCAGTTCCAGATTGTGAATCTGCGTGCCTGGCGGAATGTTGCGCAGCGGCAACGCGTTGCCCACAAGAATGTCGGCCTCGGGACCGCTCACCACTTTCTGCCCCACCTTCAACCCTTCGGGCTGAATGATGTAACGCTTCTCGCCATCCGCGTAGGCCAGCAGCGCAATGCGCGACGAACGGTTGGGGTCGTATTCAATCGTGGTGACCGTCGCGGGAATCCCTGTCTTGTCGCGCTTGAAATCGATGATGCGCAGCTTGCGCTTGTGCCCGCCCCCGATGAACCGCATCGTCATGTCGCCCGAGTTGCGGCGGCCGCCAGTGCGAGGCTTGGGCTCGACCAGAGGCTTGTGCGGATGCATGGTCGTAATGTCGTCATTGACGATCGTAGTGCGATAGCGCAACGTCTGTGTCGTCGGTCGATAAGTTTTAATCGGCATAAACTCAGCTCTTTAGCTATTAGCTCTTAGCTTTTTCTTGCCGCTGCATCGGTTCGGGCTGGCCAACGGCCAACGACGAGCGACCAGCGACTGTCTTACAGATTCTGCGCGTACTCCGGCATTTTTTCGCCGGCGCGCAACCGCACGTACGCTTTTTTCCAATCCGGACGGTAGCCGGCAAACTTGCCGCGCCGCCGCTCTTTGCCTGGGTAAGTCGCGGTGCGCACGGAATATACCTTCACCTTAAAAATCAACTGCACGGCTTCCTTGATCTCCGTTTTGGTCGCCTTGGGCGCCACCTGAAACACCAGTGTGTTCTGGAGTTCCTTGATGGCCAAACCTTTTTCGGTAATCACCGGACGGCGAATAATCTGATATGCGGATTTCATTTTTCTAGGCTACCTCCGCCGCTTTGTCAGGCCGCGCCCGCCGCCGCGGAGCCGAAGCCGCTTTCTTCGCGCCTTCGTCTTCGTCTTTACCTGTCCGGCCTTGTGTTGCCGCTTCGAAACCGATTTCTTCAACGACACTTGCAGCTTCTCGATCGCCGGATGCGAAAAAATCACGCGGTCGTACTTCAGCAAGTGATACGGATGCACTTCATTGCCGCTCACCAGTTCGAGCCCGTGAATATTGCGCGCGCTCAATTCCAGGTTGCGGTTCTCGTGCTTCGCCGCCTCTACGACCAGAACCGTCTTGTCGACCTTCAGGGCGTCGAGCGCCTTGCGGAACTCCTTGGTCTTCGGTTCCTTCACGTCGAAGGCGTTCACGATGATCAGTTTTCCGTCGGCCAGCTTCGCCGCCAGCGCAGAGCGCAATGCGCCCAGCAGCTTTTTGCGCGGGAAAGCGTAGTCATAAGAACGCGGCTGTGGACCATGCACGGTGTAGCCATGCCGCCACAGCGGCGAGCGGATGGACCCGATGCGGGCGCGTCCGGTGCCCTTCTGCTTCCAGAGCTTTTTGCCCGAACCGGAAACTTCCCAGCGGCCCTTGGTCTTGTGCGTGCCCTTGTGCTGCCCGGCGCGGTAATGCTTGACCGCTTCCCAGAGCAGGTCTTCGTTGACCGCGCCGAAAATTTCGTCGGCCAGGTCGAACGTCCCCACCTTGGCTCCGCTTAAATTGTGAATGTCTATAGTTGCCATATAGCTTTTGCTCGGTACTCGGAACTTGGTACTCAGAACTACGCTTTCTTGGCCGCCCTCTTCGCCGCCTTCAACGGATCCACTGTCGCCGAACCCGCGAATCCGCGGCGCTCTCGCGGCGGCTTCTTGGCTTTGGTGATCACGATGTACCCGCCTTGCGGCCCGGGCACGCTGCCTTCGACTACCAGCAGATTCTCGTCTTTATCGAGGCCCAGCACCCGCAGGTTGCGCTGCGTGACGCGGGCGTTGCCCATATGTCCCGACATGCGCATGCCTTTGAACACGCGCGAAGGGAACGCCGAAGAGCCGATCGACCCGGTAATCTGGAACATCGAACCGTGCGACTTCGGACCACCGGCAAAATGATGCCGCTTCACCACGCCCTGAAAGCCCTTACCCTTGCTGACTCCCACGATGTCGACAAATCTTTCGCCATCAAAAATCTCAACCAGAATCCGGTCGCCGACTTTGATCGTGACGTCGACATCCGCCGCGCCGTCGGTCTCGAGCGGAACTTCCCGCATGAACTTTACCGGCGGAAGATTGTGCTTCGCCAAGTGTCCCTGGGCCGGCTTGGTCAGCCGCGACTGCTTCACAAATTCCACCAGGCCAATCTGCGCCGATTCGTAACCATCGCGGGTCGCCGACTTGTGCTGCGTAACCACGCACGGACCCGCCTGCAGCACTGTGACCGGGCGCACATCGCCCTTCGAGTCAAACAGTTGCGTCATACCGACTTTTTTGCCCAGAATGCCTGTAACTCTCGTTGCCATTTCCTTCTCCATGCCCAGCGTGGCTCGCCGATAAGCGGCTATTGGCTGGTGAGCTTTTCGTCTTAGCTAGAAGCTAGTAACTAGGAGCTAAAAGCTACTTATGCTCTTTGCCGAATGCCTTGATCTCCACATCCACGCCCGCCGGCAGATCGAGCTTCATCAGCGCGTCGACCGTCTGCTGCGTCGGCTCGAGAATATCGAGCAGGCGCTTGTGGGTGCGGATCTCAAACTGTTCCCGCGACTTCTTGTCCACGTGCGGCGAACGCAGCACGCAGTACTTGTTCTTCATCGTGGGCAGCGGAATCGGCCCGGCAATCTGTGCTCCGGTGCGCCGCGCGGTTTCCACGATCTCGCCCGTCGACTGGTCCAGGATGCGGTAGTCGTAAGCCTTCAACCGGATGCGAATTCTTTCTTTTCCAATCACAGTGTCACTCTCTCTAACCCCTCCCGCTCTCCGGGAGGAAAAGAACTGGCGGCAGGACGCAAGCCGCGTTTCTAAATGCAGAAGTTAAGAATTCAAAATGCAGAAGTTAAATTTGTTTTACTTCTGCATTCCCACTTCTGACTTCTGCCTTGCTACTGAATAATCTCCGAAATCGTTCCTGCGCCTACCGTGTGGCCGCCTTCGCGAATCGCGAAGCGCAGGCCTTTTTCCATGGCTACAGGGGTGATCAACTCAATCACAAGGCTGACGTTGTCCCCGGGCATCACCATCTCGGTGCCTTCGGGAAGTTCCGCCACTCCCGTTACGTCGGTCGTGCGCAGATAAAACTGCGGACGGTATCCTTTGAAGAATGGCGTGTGTCGTCCACCTTCTTCCTTCGTCAGGATGTAAACTTCCGCCTTGAACTTGGTGTGCGGAGTGATCGATCCCGTCTTCGCCAGCACCATGCCGCGCTCCACATCTTCTTTCGCGATGCCGCGGAGCAGCAGGCCTGCGTTGTCGCCCGCCATGCCTTCGTCGAGTTGCTTCTTGAACATTTCGACGCCGGTCACCACCGTCTTGCGCGTGTCGCGGAAGCCGACGATTTCCACTTCTTCGCCGACTTTCACTTTGCCGCGCTCGATACGTCCCGTCACCACCGTGCCGCGTCCCTGAATCGAAAAAATATCTTCGATCGGCATCAGGAACGGCTTGTCCAGTTCGCGCGCCGGCTGCGGAATATATTTGTCCACCGCCGCCATCAACTCGTCGACCTGCGCCTCCGCCTTCGCTTCCCCGTTCAGTGCGCCCAGTGCGGACACACGAACGACCGGAACGTCGTCGCCAGGAAACTTGTACGACTTCAGCAACTCGCGCACTTCCAACTCGACCAGCTCGAGCAGCTCCGGATCGTCGACTGCGTCAACCTTGTTCAGCGCAACCACCAGGTAGGGCACGCCTACCTGCCGCGCCAGCAGCACGTGTTCGCGCGTCTGCGGCATGGGACCGTCCGTCGCCGCGACTACGAGAATGCCGCCATCCATCTGCGCCGCGCCGGTGATCATGTTCTTGATGTAGTCCGCGTGGCCCGGGCAATCGACGTGCGCGTAGTGCCGGTTCGCCGTTTCGTATTCCACGTGCGCCGTCGCGATGGTGATTCCGCGAGCCTTTTCTTCGGGCGCGTTGTCGATCGAATCAAACGACCGGAACGTGTTCTTCGGATTGTGTTTCGACAAAACTTTCGTGATAGCCGCCGTCAACGTGGTCTTGCCATGATCGATGTGACCAATCGTCCCAACGTTGCAGTGCGGCTTATTGCGATCAAATTTCTCTTTCGCCATAACTCAGCTCTTTGCTCCTAGCCCTTAGCTTCTAGCTAAACCCTTGATGCCCGTCAGCGTCGTAATACGTGCCGACGAATTCCTGCTCTTCCACCAGTTCGTCGACAATCTGCCGGTCGAACTCCGCGAAACCTTCCGCAAATCGCTCGCGGAAAATTTCAAAACCGCGATGCCCGCGCCAGAAATCCAAAACCCGGTACCGCGCAGCGCTTCCTGCCTCGGGCTGTGCCTCGCATTTCACTTCGGTAGCGACGTAACTTTCCGCTTGCCGCAGAAACCGTGCCCAGATTCCGTCCCGCCCGAATACCGCCTCAAACTCAGCCCGTTTACTTTCTCTGACCCAGAACCTGCGGTCGACGACGAACCGCGGCGCTGCCAGTCATTTCGTTGTGCCTTGTACCTTGGCGATGATTTCCTCCGCCACCGATCGCGGAGCCTCCTCATAGCGCGCAAAGTGCATGGAATATTCCGCGCGGCCCTGGGTCGACGAACGCATGTGGGTCGCGTAGCCAAACATTTCTGCCAGCGGAACGATGGCCTTGATTACCTGCGAACCGGCGCGGTGCTCCATGCCTTCGATGCGGCCGCGGCGCGAACTCAGGTCGCCCATGATAGTGCCTGCATAATCTTCGGGAGTGACGACTTCGACCGCCATCACCGGCTCGAGCAGCACCGGAGAAGCCTTGCGGGCAGCCTCTTTGAACGCCATGGACCCGGCAATCTTGAATGCCATTTCGTTGGAATCGACGTCGTGATAGCTGCCGTCGTAAAGTGTTGCTTTCACATCGACCATGGGATAGCCGGCGAGAATTCCGCCTTCGAGCGCCTCGCGAATTCCCTGATCGATCGGCTTGATGAATTCTTTGGGCACCGAGCCGCCCGTAATATCGTTGACGAACTCATAGCCCAGGCCGGGCGGTTGCGGATCGAGATAAATCTTGGCGTGCCCGTACTGGCCTTTGCCGCCGGTCTGGCGAATGTATTTGCCTTCCGCCTGGGCATGCTTGCGGATGGTCTCGCGATACGCCACCTGGGGCTTGCCCACGTTGGCTTCCACTTTGTATTCGCGCATCATGCGGTCGACGATAATTTCGAGGTGCAGTTCGCCCATGCCGCTGATGATGGTCTGTCCGCTGTCGGGATCGGTGTGAACCTTGAAAGTGGGGTCTTCCTGAGCCAGACGCGATAACGCCATGCCCATTTTTTCCTGGTCGGCCTTGGTCTTCGGTTCGACCGCGACTGAAATAACCGGGACCGCGAACGTAATCGATTCGAGCGCGATGGGATGATCTTCGTTGCAGATGGTGTCGCCGGTGCCCACGTTCTTCAAACCGACCGCGGCGCAGATGTCGCCTGCCAGGATCTCGCTGATCTCTTCGCGCTTGTTGGCGTGCATCTTGAGCAAACGCCCGATGCGCTCGGTCTTGGTGGTGCGCACGTTCCGCACCGAGTCGCCGGTCTTGAGCTGGCCGGAGTAGACGCGAATAAATGTCAACTGTCCGACGAAGGGGTCGGCCATGATCTTGAAAGCCAGCGCCGCGAACGGCTCTTTATCGTCCGCATGGCGCGTGATGGCTTCACCATTGTCGGGATTTAGGCCATGTGTTTCCGGCACATCAAGCGGCGAAGGCAGATAATCGACGACGGCGTCGAGCAGCGGCTGCACGCCCTTGTTTTTGAACGCGGTTCCCACCACCACCGGAAATACTTTCAGCGCGATGGTCGATTTGCGCAGCGAAGCGCGCAGCGCGTCCGCGCTGATCTCTTCGCCTTCCAAAAATTTGTGCAGGATTTCGTCGTCGTTTTCCGCGATGCTCTCGACCAGCTGCGCGTGGAAGGCTTCCGCTTTCTTCTTCAGGTCGGCGGGAATTTCTTCGGTGACGTACTCGGCGCCCATGGTGTCGTCGACCCAGACGATCGCCTTCATTTCCAGCAGATCGATGACGCCGCGGAATTTATCTTCCTGGCCGATGGGAATCTGGATGGCAACGGGCTTGGCGCTGAGGCGCTTGCGGATGGTATCGACGGCATGCTCGAAATCAGCACCCATCTTGTCAATCTTGTTGATGAAGCAAATTCTCGGGACACCGTATTTATCGGCCTGCCGCCAGACTTTTTCCGACTGCGGCTGCACGCCATGCACAGCGTCAAACACGGCGACGGCGCCGTCGAGCACGCGCAGCGAACGCTCGACCTCGGCTGTGAAATCGACGTGGCCGGGCGTATCGATAATGTTAATGCGGATATCGCGCCAGGTGCAGGTCGTCGCAGCGGACGTGATCGTGATGCCGCGCTCCTGCTCCTGCTCCATCCAGTCCATGGTGGCAGTGCCTTCGTGCACCTCTCCGATGCGGTGCGTCTTTCCCGTATAAAACAGGATGCGCTCCGTCGTAGTGGTCTTACCGGCATCGATGTGGGCCATGATGCCGATGTTCCTGCAACGATCTAATGGGACTGTTCTGGGCACGACGCTCTAACTCTTTCTGGGCTCCGAAATCTGAAATTCAGCTTCTAGCTACTAGCTTCTAGCCAAACCCAACTGCCAGCTTCGTTGTTTAGCTGGCAGCTAAAAGCTAGAAGCTAGAAGCTTCCTTACCACCGGTAATGCGCGAAGGCCTTATTCGCTTCCGCCATGCGGTGTACATCTTCTTTCTTCTTGATGGCCGCACCTTTTCCGTTGGCGGCGTCCAGCAATTCGTTGCTGAGCTTGTCGATCATTCCTTTTTCGCCGCGCGATCGGGCGTAAGTAATCAGCCACCGAATCCCGAGCGACGTCCGGCGGTCGGCGTTTACTTCCACCGGAACCTGATAGTTGGCGCCGCCCACGCGGCGGGTCTTCACTTCGAGCAGCGGCTTGGCGTTTTCCACCGCTTTCTTGAACAACTTCAGAGCCTCGTCGCCGCCCTTCGATTCCAGGCGCGTCAAGGCTTCGTAGAAGATGCCCTCGGCGGTCGAGCGCTTGCCCTGCCACATCATCGAGTTGATGAACTTCGTCACCAGATCCGAGCCATAAACGGCATCGTTCGGGACGGTCCTCTTGGCGATATGTCCTTTTCTTGGCATGTAAGCTTCCAGTTCCTCAACGCAGTTTCTAGTTTCGTGTTTCAAGTTTCAAAACGAAGGCATCACACTGGAAACCTGAAACTAGAAACGCGAAACTCTATTACGCTTTCTTCGGGCGCTTGGCGCCGTACTTCGAACGGCCCTGCATGCGGCCGGCGACGCCTACTGCGTCCAGCGTGCCGCGAATCACGTGATAGCGCACGCCCGGCAGATCTTTCACGCGGCCCCCGCGGATCAGCACAATCGAGTGCTCCTGCAGGTTGTGGCCGACACCGGGAATATAAGTGGTCACTTCAATGCCGTTGGTCAGCCGCACGCGCGCCACTTTCCGCAAAGCCGAGTTCGGCTTTTTGGGAGTCTGCGTATAGACGCGGGTGCAAACTCCGCGCTTCTGCGGACACCCCTGCAGCGCCGGGCTGGCCGTTTTGTAACGGGGCCGCTTGCGGCCATCACGCACCAATTGATTGAAGGTAGGCACTCTTCACCACTCCTTAGCCGCGCAGCCCGATTTCACACAGGCAGCACACAGCTCCAATCCTGCTGTTCTAGAACGCGCATCGTGGGCATGGCCGGCTCATGTTTAGCAAAACAAGGCCAACCATTACTTCTCACCGCACAAAAATGCCGGAGAGATTCTGGATTCCCATTCAGACTTACGCTGCCGACGGTGGCACCCGGCCAAACTCCGGGGGCGCTCCGTTTCGTCAGCCTTCCCCTGCATATCCTTCCACAAAAGGGCGGAAGGCACCGCAGGAGCATTTCAGCGAGGAAAGTTTCCGGAATTACCTGCACTCCGGAAACGCGTTTCTCGAAAGCTTATCCGTGAATTGCGCACACAAAAAAGCGACAACGCACAGTCAGCCTGGGTGATCTCGCGGAACCCATCTACTATAGCAAGCGCATCCGAACATCGTCAACCCGTGTTTTTGCATCCCAGAAACGAGGCCCAGAACAGGAACGATTTTTGAACCGGAAACCGCTGCGGAGCTGGAGTTGCCTCGCGGCGCTTGCCGATTCTGCCTTGAGCCTCTAGACTACAGGTTTCCCAATTCATTGGGTTTTGCAAGTCACTCAGATTTCTCAGGTGGTTGAGGTTCGCAATCGTTCAGGTAGTTCCGGTTCCGGCAATTCTGGTTCTCGCAGTTTAGTTCTCGCAAGTCTGTTTATCGCAACTCTGGTTTTTCCAATTTACAAGAACGGCTCGTCCCTATGGTAGTGCAGGACATCGTGCTTCAGGACATCGCGGCGCAGGGCGAGGAGAAAGGGTTCATGGGCAGGTCGAGGACGGGTCGTCTGGTGTGCGCGGTAGCATTGTGCAGTTTAAGCGTGGGACCACTGTCCGTTCTCATAGGCTGCGGCGGACACCGGCCGGCCCCCAGGTCTTCCTTCCCGGCGAGGATTACCCTTAACCCCGGGGGCAGCACTTCGCTGCAACTGGGCAGCACGCTCAGGTTTTCTGCCAGCGCGACGAACAGTGCCAACGCCAGCCTCAACGTGGCATTTACCTACCAATCCACCGACACCAGCCTGCTCAACTTCGCACCCGGCGGAACGGCTTGTGCAGGCGTGTGGACCACTAGTTTCACGGTCTGCGTTCCCGGGGGATCGGGCGCAGTTCAGGTTACGGCCACGGCTGACGGAGTAGTCAGCTCGCCCACTCTGGTCTTCGTTCATCCGCCCATTGACAACATCGTGGTGAACCAGGTGCCGCCGTCCCCGCCGTACACCAACCCGGTGCCGTGTCTTTCGCAGAATCAGACCATCACCCTGAAGGCCACGGCTTACAGCCAGGGCGTAGACGTGACTTCTTCGGTGGGTCCGTTTAGTTTTTCCGCGGTCGCGCCGGGCGTAGTCACCATCACCCCCGTTATCACTTCTTCTTACAACGTCGTTACCAATCAAGCCACCGCAACGGCGGCCGCGCCCGGCTTCACCCAGATTTTCGCTTCGGCCAGCGGCGTAACCAGCACTCCGTATCAGCAGTTCAACAATGGCGGTCCAGCCTGGAACTTTTTTGAGACCTGCCCGGTGCAGCAGATTGTCCTGCAACTGGGCACGGCTGGCTCCCAGAAAAGCGGCGTCACCACGTTCGTTTCCAGCAAGGGAACAACCCAGACGGTGAACGCGACGGTCTACGACGTTCTCGGGAACCTCATGGCAAAGCCGCCGTTGACCTGGGGTTCGAGCGAACCCGGCGCCATCTCCGTGCCGGCGACTTGCACAGACCTGCTCAGCTGTTCCGCCTCTACCCCGGCCCCGGGCGCAGGAATCGTGACTGCTTCCTGCACTCCGCCCAGCTGCAATATTGGATTCCCGCTGGCTCCCGAGAACGTTTCGGACCTCTACATCCCCGTGCCCATCTATGCTGCCACGGCAATCTCCGGCGTCGTTACCGGCACTCCCGCCACCACCGGGGTGATCACTTCCAGCCTGGATTGCGATACAACTTTCGAGTGTTCCGTGTCCCTTTACAACGTATCGACTGCCACTAATGTCCCGGGAAATCCCGTGGCCTTGCCGACCCCGCCCAATTCTCTGCTCTTTGACGCCGGTGGCGATAAGGCCTATGTGGGAAGCAATTACGGCGTGTTTACCATCAACCCCGCCAACATCGGCAGTGCCAGCAATCCCTTCGGCGGTCTTGGAACTTTCACAGGGAAGGTATTGGCGGTTTCGTATAACGGCCAGCTCGCGGTTTTTTCTGACACCGTCCACACGCCAAACCAGGTTTTCATCACTAACTCCAGCAATGCCTCTTCCCCGTCCCTCAGCAGCTTCACGATCTCCGGGGCAGTAGCGGCCGCCTTTTCGCCCGATGGCCTGAAGGCCTATATCGTGGCCTGCGTCCCGGGCGGCCCGGCCTGCAGCAGTACCACGGGAAATACGATTTTTGTTTACTCTACCTTGCAGTCTATGCAGACGATCCCGTTGACCGCGCCCGCCAGTGCGGTCGCATTCTCCTCTACTGGAGCCTTCGCATTCGTCACGGGTGGCAGCGCTTCCTCGGTGACCACATTCAACACCTGTAATAACGCGCTCTCAACGGATCCCGCGCTCAACCCGCTGCTCATCAACCTGCCCGCGCCGCCTCTGTTTCTCAGCGTACTGCCGGCAGCCAGCGCGCCGCCTCCGGTGGTAAACGCGTTGCTCACCCCCGACGTGAATGCTAGCGGACTGGACGTGCTCGTCGCTCTCGACAACACCGGCATCGACCTCATCGCAACCGACGCAATCGTGCCCGGTTTCGGCTATCCGCCAACTCCGACCCCGCCTTGCTCGCAGTTCATCGAGCAGGCCTCGAACCCGACAACTCTCGTGCCGTTCCCTCCGCAGCACTTTAATTTCGGAGTCGGTACATTTAATCCCATCAGCTTTTTCGTCGACCCAGACGGCAGCAAGGCCTATGTGGTCACCACCAACTTCAGCAGCATTCTGGTTTTCAATTTCAACACCGGATCGCTCAGCGGCAGCATTCCGCTCGCGAACAATGCCATTCCCGTCAGCGCGTCCTTCACCGAGGACGGAACTTTGGTCTATGTCGCGGCCAACGACGGCACTCTTCACGAAGTGAACACCATCTCCACCACCGACCTGCAGGAGATTTCCTTCCCCAATCTGCCCAATGTGAACAATCCCTTCTGCGGATTTGGAGCCAGCACGATCGCCTGTACGTTGGATTTGGTGAGCGTCAAGCCTTAGGCAAGGTGCTGGGCGTGATTCAGAACAGGCAGGCAATATTGGGGAGAGAGTAAGTCTCGCTGTAATCGAGAGAACTTACTACGCAGGTTTTTCCAGTTCTTTCCCAATGCTATCCAACACGCCATTCAGAAAGTGCACGGATTCCGGCGTGGAAAACTTGCGCGCGATCTCCAGCGCTTCGTTGATCACGACGGCTCGCGGAGTTTCCCGATAGGCCAGCAACTCCGCCACCGCAGCCCGCAAAAGATTCCGGTCGACCGCGGCCATGCGCTCCATGCGCCAGTGCTCGGCATGGCGCTCGATGAGGCCGTCGATTTCCCCGCCGCGGTCGGTGGCCACGCGGAAAAGATCGTCGGCAAACCCGCGCACGTCGGCGCCCGTCCCATCATGCTCGCCCCAGAAGGTGCGCCGCACGTGGTCGGCATCCTGCTTCCCCATATCAGCCTGGAAAAGCATCTGCAACGCCATTTCGCGAGATTTTCGCCGAGTACCCATGAGAGCCAGTCCGCTTTCAGCCGTCAGCTTGAGTCTACTAGATATCGTTTGGGAATCTGGGAATGAGAGAAGAGGAGATGCAGCAGCGGATCAACGTCTGCCTTTACCAGAATCTGAAGTTGGCTTTTTCGACTTCTTTTTGCTTTTGCTGTTCCCTGACCCCTGACCCCTGACCACTGCCGTAATCGCCGCCATCTCCACCGCTGCCAGCGCGGCATCAAATCCCTTATTCCCCATCTTCAGCCCGGCGCGATCAATGGCCTGCTCCAGCGTGTCACAGGTAAGCACGCCAAAAGCATGCGGTACGCCTGTTTCCTGCGCCGACTGTCCAATCCCGCGCGTGACCTCGTTCACGATCACGTCATAGTGCGCCGTATCTCCGCGCAGCAGGCAGCCGAGGCAAATGATCGCGTCATATTTCCCGGTCTCCGCCAGCGTGCGCGCTGCGGATGGAACTTCGAACGCTCCCGGCACGCGCACGATTTCGATATCTCGCTTTGCCGCTCCACACCGGACCAGACCGTCGTAAGCGCTCTGCAAAAGCCGCTCCGTGATGAAGGCATTGAAGCGTGCGACCACAACGCCGAAGCGCTTTCCGGCGGCATTCAACTCGCCTTCCACCGCGCGCAGCCTGGGTTCCGCCACTAGCTCGGTAGAAAGTCTTGAAGCATGATCGTGATTGCGTTTCTTTTCCGTGACTCCGTGCCTCCGTGGCGAGAATTTATGATCCGTGAAGATCCGCGTAAATCCGTGGCCAGAATTTACTTTCCCTTAAACTGCGCTGCCCGCTTTTCCAGAAATGCCGACGTCCCTTCCTTCTTATCTTCCGAGGCGCAGGAAACCGCGAACAGCACAGCCTCCAGATAGAGTCCCTCGGCCAAAGTCATCTCCATCCCTTTATTGATGGCCTCCATCGCATACTGCACGGCCAGCGGCGCGTTGGCGATAATCTTGGCCGCAATCGCCTCAGCGCGCCGAATCAAATCTGCCGGTACGGTGACCTCATTCACCAGCCCGATGCGATGCGCTTCCTGCGCCGTGATCATCTCGCCGGTCAGGATGTGCTGCATGGCCAACCCCTTGCCCACCAGCCGCGGCAGCCGCTGCGAGCCGCCGTAGCCAGGAATAATCCCCAGCTTCACTTCCGGCTGCCCCAGCTTCGCGTTCTCGCTCGCAAGGCGCATGGTGCAGGCCATGGCAATCTCGCATCCGCCCCCGAGCGCAAATCCGTTGATGCAGGCGATCACCGGCTTGCCCAGATTCTCAATCAGGTTAAGAACGTTCTGTCCGCGATGCGTGTACTCCTTGCCGCTCACCGCATCCTGCTTGGCTAGTTCGCCGATGTCGGCGCCGGCAATGAACGCCTTCTCCCCCGCGCCGGTAAAAATCACAACGCGAATCGCGGAGTCGTTCTTGATGTCATGGAATGCGGCCCGCAGCTCTTCCATGGTGGCCATGTTGAGCGCATTGAGCACTTTGGGCCGGTTGACGGTGACGTAGGCAATGGAGCTTTTCTTTTCGAGAAGAATGTTTTCGAAGTTCATAAAAATGTTAACGTTCGGCTTGCAGGTCTTTAACTTTCCCCTTCTTAAACACAAACTCGATCCTGGTTTGGACCATTATCGGCTGGCCGTTTAGAAGGTAGGGGCGGAATCGCCATTGTCTTGCCGCTTCCACACTGCGCGGAAATAAATCCGCGTCTCCTTGCACAGGATCGACGCATCGAACAGCACCATCCTTTCCGATAATGATTCGTAAAATGACGGTCGAGCTTAACTTTTTATCTTTAAGATCGGAGATGTCCGGCAAGGTTTTGTTCTTAGCAAGCGCTTGCATCACCCCAACACTCACTCGAACGCGACGACTATCTCCCTCAACTTTCGTAAGATCGTCGGAACACGGCCAAACAGAGGCGTTCTGCGCGCATGCAAGGGCGGATATGAGCAGGAACCCGCAGATCAAAGAGAACCTTGCTGGCATAACTCTTGCCTCCCACCAAAATCTACAGCTTATTCGCCTTCGGATTACCAGGATCCGCATAATCATAAAAGCCGCGGCCTGATTTCCGCCCGTACCACCCGGCCATCACCAGCCGCTTCAGCAACGGAGGCGATGCGAACCGCCGCTCCTTGAACTCGTCATACATCACGTGCGTGATGTAATAAGTGGTATCGAGGCCGACGAAGTCGAGAAGCGTAAACGGCCCCATGGGATACCCGCATCCCAGCTTCATCGCGTTATCGATATCCTCGATCGACCCCACGCCTTCTTCATACGCACGAATGGCATCGAGCAGATACGGCACCAGCAGCCGGTTGACGATGAATCCCGTCTTGTCCGATGTGCGCACCGGAACCTTGCCCAGCTTTTTTCCGAACTCGTAAGCCGTCTCATAAACATCGTCGGCAGTGGCGATCGTCCGCACGACTTCGACCAGCTTCATAAGCGGCACCGGATTAAAAAAGTGCAGCCCCACAAACCGCTCCGGCCGCTTCACCGAAGTCAAAAGCTCCGTCACCGAAATCGAAGAAGTATTCGAAGCGAAAATCGCATCTTTCTTCACGACGCCATCAATCGACGCATACATCTTTTTCTTCTCTTCCACGTTCTCGATGATGGCCTCAATCACAATGTCGCAATCCGCCAGGTCGGCTTTGTTGGTCGTCCCCTTCAGCCGCGCGCGGATGGCGTCCTTCTGCGCGGCCGTGATTCCGCCCTTCTCAACCGGCCGCTCGGCAAACTTCGCCAGAGATTTCTCGATCCCGGCGAAGCCCTTGTCGAGAAACTTCTGCTCGACTTCAAGCACGGTCACATCGAATCCGGCGGTGGCACAGACTTGCGCGATGCCGGAACCCATCAAGCCGCAACCTAGGACGCCAACCTTTTGAATCGCCATTTAACAATTCCCTCTCGAACCTCAGGTAATACTGGATGCCACCAAAGAGTCACGGAGCTAGATCTCAACCTCCAAGCGCGCGGATATCAAATCAGCAAATCTTGCGCAGTAGGCAGCATCGCTTCGAACCCGATGATGTTCGCGATCACGGTTAGTGGACAGAAGGTCATAAACAAAGTCCTCACACTCCCCGCTGACGGATATCACTCTAACAACCGCTTCCTCGCCATTCTTAAAAACAACGCGAAAGATCTCCTTCTCGTGCTTCCTTAGAAGCTGGTAATTCGAATCGCTCTCAATGGCGTATTCAAACGCTTCCAAACCCGCTTCGCCGCCGGTAAATATGCGCTTTCGACACCGCACGCGGGAGGAGGGTGCAAATTTCCAGCTTTCGCCGGGCGCAATTTGATCAATGACTTCGAAACAATTGTCGGTAATTCGCACGGCTCGCACGGGACGCCAGCAATCTGTCCCCTCTACCAACAGCGGCATGTAGATTACTGTCTCCATGCAACACTTTGCTCCGGCAAAGCGACACACCGAAACTGAATTGTCTCGTTCTCGGTTTTCTCTGTGACTCTGTGGTGAATGCTAGCTAGCTCATGCTCTCCACCACCATCGCAATCCCCTGCCCGCCGCCGATGCACGCCGACGCCAGTCCATACTTCTTCTTCCGCCGCCGCAACTCGTACAGCAGCGTGATCACCAGCCGCGTTCCGGTCGCGCCCAGCGGATGCCCCAGCGCAATCGCCCCGCCGTTCACGTTCACTTTGTCGCGATCCAATCCCAACTCCTTCTCTACGGCCAGATACTGCGCCGCGAAGGCCTCGTTCACTTCGATCAAATCGATGTAGTCCAGATTCAAACCGGCCTTCTGCAGCGCGATCTTCGTCGCCGGCACCGGACCGCGTCCCATCACGTTCGGCTCGACTCCGGCGATCCCCCAGCTCACGATTCGCCCCAGCGGACTCGTGTTGCGTTTGCGCACTTCATCCAAGGACATCACGACGACCGCCGCAGCCCCGTCCACAATGCCGCTCGCGTTGCCCGCCGTGACCGTGCCGGGTTTTCCTGACGATGGGCCGAACGCCGGCTTCAACTTCGCCAGCCCTTCCATCGTGGTCTGCGGACGCCGGTGATCATCTTCCGTCAGCGAATCTCCGGTAGGCTCGCCTTTAGCATTCCGCAAAGCCACCGGAACCAACTCTTCCTGTATGCGTCCTTCTTTGTAAGCAGCATCCGCCCGCTGCTGCGAGCGCAGCGCAAACTCATCCTGCGCCTGCCGCGTAATCCCCTGCTGCTCGCCATAAAGTTCCGCTGTGTTCGCCATGTACAGGCCGCAATAGCTATCGAGCAGCGCCACCATCAGCGAATCTTCCAGCTTGCCCCCGGGAGCCAGCGTAAATCCGTCGCGCCCGCGAATTACAAACGGAGCCTGCGACATCGCCTCCATCCCGCCGGCCAACACAATCTTCGCCTCGTCGGTCTGAATCATCTGCGCCGCCGACACGATCGCCTGCATCCCCGACCCGCACAGCCGGTTCACCGTGAGCGCCGGAGTCTCAATCGGCAGTCCCGCGCGCAACCCCACATGCCGCGCGCCATACAGCGCGTCGCCGGAAGTCTGCTGCGCATTGCCGAACACCGCGTGGTCGAATTCTTTCGCGTCGATTCCCGAGCGCTCAATCGCACCCTTGGCCGCGATCGCGCCCAATTCCTGCGCCGTAAAATCTTTCAACTTTCCGCAATAGCGGCCAAAGGGCGTGCGCGCCCCGCTGACAATGGCGATGTCTCCCGGCTTCAACATTGATTTTCCTGACGGATCCCTGACCAGAATAGATCAGAGTCACTAAGCCAAACTCGCTAGTTTATCAGCGGGCGAGGTGGTTGGCGAATTGTAGAGCGATTTCAACGGAGACACTGAGGCACGGAGAAACGCAGGACTAAGATCGAGAAATTCCGGATGAAGGCGTTCTACGCTACCGCGCCCGCGGCCAGCGCCGCCGAGAGCGCCACCACTTTCCCGGGCCCCTGTGCCAAAGACTGTGCCAGCGCGTGTTCGGCGCGGTTGATCACTTCGGTGACGATATCCACCGGATCATATTCCTGTTTCACGACAGCTTCGGCAAGCCCCGCCGAGAACTGCGCGAGGTGACCTTTTTCTGCCCCATTTTTCGCGGGCAGCCGCACCTCGGAAACAATCTTGCGCAGCTTCTCAACCGCCAGAGTCGCTTCCTTGGTAGCCGTATCTCCTAAAATGATCGCAATCGTGGTGGTGTCATAGCGGAAGGCCAAATCGTTCGAGCGGATGTTCGCCGCGAAGAGCTGCCCAATTTTTCCCAGCACGCTTTCGATCTCCGCTTCGCCGTATTCCTTTACCATGGCGGCGCTTCGGCCGAATTGCAAAAGCAGCAGCGAAAGGGGAGCCGAGTTTTGAATCGCGCGCTTGCTCTCCGCCAGCAGCAGATCGATGTAAGACGCCCGCTTCAACAGCCCCGATTTTTCATCGGTCACCGAAAGATTTTTCACCAGCCGCCGTAACCCGGCATTGTTCAGCGCGATCACCATTTGATCGGCCACGGTTTTCAGCACCACCACATCCGAGGGCTGCCACACTCGCGGCCTGGAGTGCATCAGCAGCAACACGCCTACCGGCTCTTCGCCGTCGGTCAAAGGAATCGCCAGAAGCGACACCGCGCCGAGTTCGGTAATCCATTTCTGCGCCGTTTGCAGCTGCGGCGCCTTCGCGGCGTCCGGCGCGATCAGCGCCTCATGTTCCGGGGTCGATTCCTGCACGCAGACAATCAGTTTCGCGAGCGTCGAAAGGCTCGCAGCCTTCTGTCCTTCAGCGCAAAATTCTTCCAGCGCCGTCGGCGGCAGGCCGGGCTTGGCCATTGCGACCACGCATCGCGTGGTTTCCCAGTGACTGCCAATTTCCTTCACCGCGGTGGTGAGCACCGCTTTCGCCGTTCCCTGGTGATAGAGCTTGCGCGTAATTTCGGCGACTCGCGTAAAGCTGCGAACATCCGCCGCCGGATCTGCAACCGGCACCGCGACGGGTGCAGGCGCAGGCGGGATCCCCGGCACCGGAGCCGGAGCGGGCGGCAACGGCGCCGACCCCGCATAGCGCGGCGTGATCCCCGCGGCCAGATACAGCCGTTGCAAGTCTTCGTTACGCTCTTCTTCGCGCGGAAACATTTCCTGTATGCGTTGCAATCGCTCCACCGCCTTGTTGCGCATGCCGTACTGCACGAGAATTTCTGCCTGCAGCATGAGGTCCTGCAAAGTCGAAGCTCCGAGCGTTGGCGCCTCCTGATGCGATGGCTCCTCGGACGCTTTAGTCATCGGGGAAAAGCGCGACGCGATCAGTTTGAGGCGGGCATCGTCCACTTTGCCCTTCAGCATGTCCAGCCGCTTCAAGTGTCCGGCTTCATACGGATCCACTTCCGCCGAGCGGTCCAGACACTCCGCCGCCTTGGCATACTCGCCGGTGCTGCAGTAGAGATCAAATAATTTCAGCAGCGTCAGGCAATATTCATTCTCGCGGTTCGACGCGTTATAGAGTTCGCTGAGGAATTCCAGCATCTGCGACGACGCGCGATGCCCCGCCGTAATATCCTGCATGATGGCGATGAACTGCCGCCGCTCGCCCCGCCGCCGCTGGAACTGTTCCAGCTTCCGTGCCAGCGCCACCGCTGCATCGTCCTGATTGACATCGAGAAATTGTCCAATCAGCCCGATCACTTGCTGCACCCGCGCCGGATTCAGTTCGAACATCTGCCAGACCAGCGGCTCGGCCTCGGCGAACCGCCCCGCCGCGATCAGCGCTTCGGTGTAAACATCCCGCAACTCAGGAGTAGTCTGCCCCGAGTTCACCTGGGGCTCGAGAATAAAAATCGCCGCGCCCGCTTGTCCCTGCGCGAGCTGGCTTTTGCCGTAGGCCAGCGCGATTCCCTGGTCGGAAGAATCTTCCTGATAGGCGCGCTCATACCACGCTGCACTCACTTCTCCGCTTTCCGCCGCCAGTTGCGCCACGCGATGGAACGCCGCCGCCGCCACTTTCCGGTTGCCTAGTTCCGAGGAAAGCTCGGCGAAACGCTGGAAGTTCGCCATGTTCTGCTCCAACGCCACGACTCGCTCCAGCAGCGTAGCCGCATCTTTTTTATTGTCCAGCTTCATCAGATCGGCGAAGGCGGCCTCGTAGGTCACAACCGCGAGCTTGCGGTTCGACCCCTCCAGCAGCTGTCCAAAACGATATTTCTGCTGCCAGGTGGGGCTTCCGTGCCGGGCCAGTTTCTTGTAGGTAAGGCTGGCGCGGGTGGCATCGCCGGCGGAAACCTGCCGCTCGAACAAGTCTCCCAGCAACTGCACCGCTTCCTTATTCCGGCTCAGCGACAGGCACAGATCGGCCGACAATTGCCGCACGACGTCATTTTCCGGATCGTCTTTCAGGACCAGCAGATACTCTTCCAGCGCCTCGGCGGTTTTCCCCTTCTGCAGGAGCTTTTCCGCACGCTCGACGCGCCGTGCAATCTCAACTCGGTCCGGTCGTCTGGTGGTTTCAGCCATGTGCGGGTACTTAGGTTAACGTGTAACGACCAACGGGTAACGGCCAACGGGCGGAGTAACCCTGTTTCGATTCTAGGAGCCCGCCCAGACCGCAGCAATGCGGTAACGCCCAGTCGCGATTACGAAAGTCACCCCCGGCTACCGGGAGCGGGCTACTGTGGTTGAGATTTTGTCACTCCGAGCCCAGGGCAAAGCGAAGGGAAAGAATCTGCTTGTCTGCCAGCAGCACCACGCCGCTCGTATCGGAGCAAAGGCCTATCGGGGCTGGTGAACGTAATCCTGATTCCGTCGATCGCGCACATAACCTGATCGCTTAGGCGGATAGCGGTTGCGCTGGCGCTATAGCAAGCGATGTTTGTTCAGCAGGACCCGGAGTTGCAGGGGCTGTAATTTTAAGAATCGTACCCGACTGGTCGGACTGGATTTCTAGTACTCCGTTTGCCTCGCGCAAACGTTCCCGCATCCCAGCGATACCCACTCCAGAGTCAGCGGTGCCGTCGCGAAGTCGCTTTAACAGCGCAGGTGCTATCCCCTTTCCGTTGTCCCGGATGCTGAGTTGCGCCGTTGCGATATCTCTTTTCAAGCTAATGCTTGCGAATGTTGCTTCCGCATATCGATGAATATTCGTAAGTCCTTCCTGAACCGCGCGAAATAGTGCGATTTCGAGATTTTTCGGTAGTCGCATGCCAGACTCAGACGGCAAGTCGAGCGTAACTGCTAAACCGCTGCGGCGAGAGAACCCTTCCACAAATAAACGCGTGGCCGAACCAAAACCGAGCTCATCTAGCAGCGGCGGGTGCAACAAGTGCGATATGGTCCGTGTCTCGGTGAGACACTGCTCAACAAGGCTCGCGCATTCGGAGAAAAGAGCGGTCTGGGTCTCAGCTTGGGCTCGAAGAAGGCTGAGATTCATGTTCAGCAATGCTAAATATTGCCCCAGACTGTCATGAAGCGCCCTGCCAATACGGCGGCGTTCTTCCTCCTGCACCACCATGATTCTGGCGCTCAACCGTCTCGCAGATTCGTTGGAGCGTTCCAGTTCAGCCGTCCGTTGGCTTACCCGCGCTTCTAGTTCCTCGTTGGCGTCGTGCAATGCCCTTTCTGCTCTTTCGCGCTTTACCAACAGGCGTCTGTTCGATTCCCCAAAGCCAATAATGATGGCGGAGAAGGTTAGAAACCCGAAAATACCGAAGTACTCGACGTGGTTTTTTCCAGAAATCGAATGATAAGGCGGCAAGAACCAGTACCAGATTCCGAGTGCCTCAATTCCGACAGCGAAGATCGACGGACCCACTCCGCAGTACCACGCGACGAAAATGATCGCCAACCATACAGTGTGATACGGGTAGTGCGATCCAAACTCCGGGCTCAAAATTGCTCGGGACAGCAGAGCCGCACTCGCCGCGAATACTGCCAGTCCATAGTAGATTGTGGCTTGATAGTGCTTCCGAGCGCGGAAAGTCAACGACCGGAAAAAGGACCAGAAATACGACCTCTGCATTGCGATGGCCTTGAACGACTATATATCGCGAGACGATACTTTTTAATTAAAGCACTGGCGCTACGGAGTTGCAAGAGTGAATTTGGGCCTTTGCCTGCAAATGAGCGTCCTGAGGCCCAGTTGATGGCACATCGCGATCGCGCTTCTGGACCTCGTCCCTCTCGCGCAAGATGCAGCGGCGAAATAAAGTTTCCCGCACGAAGTGTTTCAGGACCTCGAATACACTCTTCGGCTTTGGCTCACCGTCGCTGATCCTCCCCCCAAGCGAGCGCCAACTGTTTCGTTCCCGCGCTTTTGCTATGGTGCTGCATGCCCGCGGAGCCCGCTTCTCCACAACTTCACACGCCGCAAATTCACCTGCCGCAAATTCACGAAGAAGGACTCCGCCACCAGCTCACCTCCGGGCAAATGGCCATGATTGCCGTCGGAGGCTCCATCGGCACCGGCCTGCTGCTGGGCTCTGGCGCTGCCATGGAGATCGCCGGCCCCGCCGCCATCCTCAGCTTTCTCGCCGCCGCCTTCATCAGCTGGACCGTCGCCATGGCTCTCGGCGAACTGGCCTGCGCCCATCCTGCCGCCGGATCGTTCGGCGTCTATGGCAGCCTCTATCTCGGCCCGTTCGCCGGCTTCATCGCGCGCGCCGGCTACTGGCTGGGGATGGGCCTCAACATCGGCGCGGAAATGATTGCCGCCGCCACCTATATGGCCTACTGGTTTCCGTCCGTGCGCTCTTATATCTGGATTCTCGTTTTCGGGGCGCTGCTGCTCACGGTGAATCTGCGCAGCGTCGCCTCTTATGGACGCTTCGAGTTCTGGCTCTCCATGGTCAAGGTGCTCACCATCCTGGCTTTCATCGTGATCGGCGCGCTTCTCCTGTTCAGCGGCCACGTCGCCCCGCAATACCGCGCCCACGGCGGATTGCTCCCCAACGGCCCGCTCTCCCCGCTCCTCGCCATGACCTTCGCGATCTACAGCTTCGGCGGAGTCGAAATGGTCGCGGTCACTACCGGCGAATCGCGCTCCGCCAAAGACACTCCCCGCGCCGTCTGGCTCACATTTCTTATATTGACCTTCGTCTATGTTGGCGCCATGGTCGTTCTGCTCGGCGTCATGCCCTGGAACCACGCGGGAGTCACCGAAAGTCCGTTCGTCAGCGTCTTCCGCATCGCCAAGATCCCCCGCGCTCCCGGCCTGATGAACTTCGTCGTACTCTCCGCCGCACTCTCCGGAGCCAACGCCGCCCTCTACGCCGGCTCCCGCATTCTCTTCTCTCTGTCTCGCACAGGATGGGCCCCGGCCAGCCTCGGCCGCGTGAACCACTCCGGCTCGCCGCAGTTCGCGGTCGTAGCTTCCTCCTACGGAATTCTCGTCGCATTAGCGCTTGCACTCTGGGCTCCGCAAAATGCCTTCCGCTATCTCATCGGCGCTGCCTTCACTGGGATGATTCTCGCCTGGCTGGTTTCCCTCGCCGCCCATATCCGCTTTCGCCGCCGCCAGTCCCCGCAACAACTCGCCGCCCTGCCTCTGCGCTCTCCGCTCGGCAACTGGGGGTCCCCGCTCGGCTTCGTGCTCGTAACCATCGCCACCATCCAAACCTGGCTCTCCCCCATCGTCAACCTGTGGAGCGGCCTGACCTGCCTGGCTATTCTGGTAGCAGCCTATCTCCTGCTCAAGTCTCACCAGAAGGCTTGAATTAGGGACACGTGGGTACTCAAGTCTCGCCGGTTTTGCGAGACACGGGGTTTTACCTTCCGAGGAACGCCACCCCCCAAAACACCCCAAAAATAGCCTCTTCCCCGCGATTTTATTGTCGAAAAACCCACTTTCAGCGCTACAATAGTGCCCGCTAAAGTTCACCGAACTTCGGAGATGTTATGAAGAATCGCCTGTTCGTCGCTCTGCTCTTATCCACAGCTCTTGCGCTTCCCGCACTCGCGCAGCAAGCCAACTCGACCAGCACGCAAGCCACAGCTTCAGCACAGACCGCGCCCGCGCCAGAGCACTTGGATTCTCCTAACCCTCCGGACTTCTGGGACGGCGACGAGCCCGGCCTGGCCGCGCTCCTGATGCACCCATTTGCCACCAAGGAATATGTCAGGCGGCATGTGCAGCCCATCCGCGATCGTGTCGAAGAACTCGATGAGATCACCGCCTCCCATCAGAAAATGATCCGCGACGTCGACGCGCGTGCCCAGCATGGTCTCCAGCTGGCTTCAGAAAAAGTTACCCTCGCCGATCAGCACGCCACCGACGCCGCCAATAAAGCCGAGATGGCCCATCAGACCGTCGCCAAGCTCGACACACGCGTCTCCGCCGACGAAACCACCGTCAGCAATCTCGATCAATACAAGTCCGGCGCGCAGACCGAGCTTCATTTCCGCCCCGGCCAGACCGCCTTGAGCAAAGAAGCCAAGGACGCGCTCGACCAGGTCGCCGCCCAACTCAAGGGCCAGCACGGTTACATCCTTGAAGTGCAAGGCTTCTCTTCCGGTAAAGGCCAGGCCGCCATCGCCAATTCCCGCAAAATGGCGGACGCCGTCGTCCGTTACCTGGTGCTGAACCAGGAGATCCCCACCTACCGCATGTACGTTCTCGCCCTCGGCAACCCGTCCGCCGAGCGCATGAGCGGCACCCGCGTAGAAGTCAGCGTCATGAAGAACGACCTGGCGCAGACCGCCCAGAAATAGACCGCGGCCCGTTACCAAGACCGCACTCACGCCCCTTGTCATGCTGAGCGTAGCCGGGGAGAATCGCAAAGCGATCCTCCCGGCGTAGTCGAAGCATCCCTACACCACCCGAAACGCGTCCAAATAAGCCAGCTACCCATCCTCAATAAACTTGTAGTCGTGCATTTTTTGGAGGCGCACGTCCCGGAGAACGTGCCCTGTTTTGACGATGCACGCTCACCACCCCTAACATAGACCCAAGTCGCAACAGGATCCCTCATGACACGATTCCCCATGAAAACGGCCCGTAGAATAGCTTCGCGCATCTCCGTCGCCACTCTCGCTCTCCTTGCGTTCCTCCCCGGCCTCAGCCGCGCTCAGGACGCGACCGCCCGCATCACCGGCACAATCAGCGATTCCACCGGAGCCGTGATTCCCGGAGTGCAGGTCACCGTCACCAATACCGCGACCCAGATCAGCCGCGAAGCCACCACTGACCATGACGGCTTCTATCAGGTTCTGGCCTTGCCGATCGGGAATTACAAAGTCACCGCGACCCGTGACGGCTTTCGCACGGTCGAGAGCCCAGGCGATCAACCACTACGGGGTGATCGGGCGTGCGCAGACCTGGCTCGGGCCCGCCGGAACGGCAAGCCGCTGATCCTGCGCCGCGACTTCAACACCGTCGACGGGGGGCAGGCTGGCTTGCATTTCGTCGCTCTGCAGCGGACGATCGCGGACTTCGTCACGACCCGCAAGGCGATGAATGCCCCGAGCGCCCAGCTGCAGAATCCGGCTATCGGCGACACCGTCAACAACGGCATCAACGAATTCATGTTCGTCCTACGCCGCGGGAACTACGTCATGCCCACCCGTCAGGGCGAGAGCGTTCGTTCCCACTGTTGGCGGGACGCCCGGCGGCGGTCTGAGCGCCGGGGCGCCCCGGGCTGGAGGTCAGAACTTCTCGGCGGTGGTGTGAAGGATGGTGGAAATGCTGCCGCCGAGGGTGTTTCCGGCAGGCAACACCACGACGAGCGCGATCACACCGAGGATGAGTGCGTACTCGGCCATCGTCTGTCCGCGTTGGGCAGACAGCATCGAGAAGAGGCGGACGAACACGGCCCGGAGACTATCCACGGCCTGTTCATCGACATCACCGTCGTGGGCTTTAGCCCTGTTACGGACGAGGCTTGCGTCGGCCCCGGCCGAGGGCTTTGACCGCGCCTCCGGCAGCGACGGTGGCCATCAGCGCCGCCCGACCGGCGTGCTCCTTCTCACCCACTGGCTGCGGGCGGATGGTTCATCCGCGGGCGCCCGGGTCGCTGACTCACCCTGAGGTTGAGGGTTAGAGTTGGGGTTTGCAGTCTGAGGCTCGGCGTGCGGCTCCCCTGACGTCGCCGGGGGAGTCGACGCGACCGCGGCCGGGGCGGCCGGGGCGGTAACCGCGGCCGGGACGGCCACCGCGGGCTGGGGTGGCCAGCGCGGCCGCATCCGGCGTGGAGGCTGCCTGTACCACCGGTGACGGGGCGGAGTCGGGTCGTCCGCCTCGCCGTTCGTCCCGCGGGATCGCGCCGACGACGGGGATGATCCGGCGCCGGACACCGGGCAACAGGATCAGGGAGAGTCCGGCGAGCAGGACCGCGAACAGCGCGATCGCCAGTCCGGACACCGCGTGCCCGGAGGTGGCGTCGCCGACGACCGTGCGGGAGGCCGCCGGAGTGACGATCACCGGACTCGACTGACCGCTGGTCGTGGTGGGGGTCGGCGATGTGGCGTGGCGGGGCGAGGGGCGGGAGGACGTGCGCGACCGCTTGCGGGCTGCCGCCGAGCCAGCCGTGAGCCACGGCGCCTTGGCATTGAGCATCGCTCCGGCGTCCGAACGCACCACCGACGGCTGGTCCGGCGTCGCTGCTGACGTCACTGCCGCTGCTGCTACCGGCGGCGGCGCTGCTCGGACAGGCCGGCACATCCAGGCGGTCTGGAGAGCCGTGAGTGAGCGCCGCTCCAGACGACGCTCGCGCCGGCGCTGACGTGCAGGAGCTGGGCGACGGCGCTCGCGCTGCGGGCCTTTCCGCCCCACGCCGGCGCGAAGGGCCAGCAGGCGCTGGGACTGACCGCTCAGCGATCCAAGGCAGGCGTGCAGCCGGGTGACCAGGCTGTGCAGTCGCTTGGTCTCGGTCCGCTGGGCACGGACGCGGGCGCGCGCGCCGGGAGCGAGGGTGCTGGCGCAGATGGTGAAGCTTGGAGCCGCCGGAGATGGCCTGGGCCGAGGAGCGCGAGCCGGACCCGCTGGCCGCGTTGGTGGCGCCCGACGAGCCGCCGGTGCTGCAGGCCGGCGAGGAAGACGACGCGGCTGAAGTGGACGACGTCGAGCCGGATGACGAGCCCTTCGACGAGCCCGACGGGGGA
>CAWJVI010000008.1:0-209734 GCA_963846245.1 uncultured Acidobacteriaceae bacterium
AGTTTGTGCACAAGGTGTTGGCTGAATAGATCGCTCTTGATTCCGCCAAGCGGCTCTTTGAGCAGTCTGAAAGGCACTTTGCTAGGTCGTATCAGCCTATCGACAATTACGGAATGATCGGCAACATGCGGACTGTTGCCCAAGTAGGCATGAACGGTTCGATCGATTGGTACTGCTACCCCACTTCGATTCGCCCAGCGTTTTTTGGGGGAATTGTGGATGACAAAAAGGGAGTCCGCTTCCAAATCTCTGCCGACTCCGATGGCGTGCGGCACAAACAGTTTTATTGGTCTTCCACAAATGTGTTAGTTTGCGCTCGTAACGCGCCTTCGGTTTCGCCGTGCTGAGTGCCAGATGGACGGCTTCGCCCAAACTAGGTCGAACGATTTTCCTGTTGGGGCGATCACTTTGCCGTCGGGCATGATCATCTCTCCGGTGAAGGTCCCTGTAGCGCGGGTGATTACGGTGATCCAATCGCCGCTTCCGAGCTGGATTGGATATGGGTCATTGTGGACGTGGATGTCGGGGAACACACGAATCATCTGCTGAATCATCGCGGCGTGCGCTACCCGTCCGAGGATCGGATCAGGGATCCCCATGACGTGAGCGATTATGTCTGGGTGGTGTGCCGCATTCATCGCTGCGACGTCGCGGGAGTTGAAGGCGTCGTCGCCCTTCTTCATGAGTTCAAGAAGGTGTGCGGTTCGGCTGGTGTTGGTTGAATTCATATGTTTGATCCTTATTGTTCGTGTCTATTACCGGTAAGTGGGATGACAAAAGTGGTCTGGCATTCATTCAATTCCCCTTGTCGCGAGATGTGAGAACCCGCCGTTCGAGGCTGGCTTCGGCTTTCTGAGTCCCATTTGCTTTGCGATAAAGTTGTCGAACATCCTCACAGGAAGGAGTCTGAGCAGAGTCCAGTTCTTGAAACGTTGCGGAATGACCGCGTAGCGTGCCTTTGGTTTTGCCGTGCTCAGTGCCAGATGGACGGCTTCGCCAAGACGCTCAGGGGGTAGGCCATTCGTACGCGCTTCGTTGACGATCCACTTCTGGAAGTTCTGCACCGCCTCCCAATACTCGGTCTGCTTGAACTCGCTGAGATCTTCTTTTTCGCCCTTGTCGTACATTGACGTGTTCACAGTGCCCGGTTCAATCATCACAACGTCGATGCCAAATAACATCAGTTCTATCCGCAGCGCGTCCGACATTCCTTCAAGACCACACTTCGACGAACTATAAGCACCGATAAGGGGGATAGGGATTTTTGCGCCGCTAGAGCTGATGTTCACGATGCGCCCGACGGGACCCTGCCGCTTCTTATCTGTTCCCAAAAGAGGAGCGAAGGCTTGGATTACGACAAGCGGGGAGATCATGTTGACCTCCAACTGCCGCCTGTACTCGCTGGGGCCTCAGATAAATCAACGGCCCACTCACCACAACTCCTGCATTGTTCACCAGGCCAACCAGATTCCTATCGCCAATCATGGAGCCGACCTTCTGGGCAGCTTGATGCACAGCGTCGGCGTCCGTTATGTCCATGATGAGAGGTACGAAGCCGTCGCCGAACTCTCTTTGCAAGCGATCGGCGTCTGCCTGCTTGCGCACAGAGCCGAACACGCGAAATCCCTTTGAAACAAGCACCTTTGTGGTTCCCCAACCAATTCCGCTCGACACCCCGGTGACCACGACATCCTTGCTGTTCGCCATCGCACTTCTCCTAAAGGTCGATCACTATTCATCTTCAATATCTTCAGTGGCTCCCAGAAGGCTCGACTGAAGCGCGGCTCCCGTGAACTCGTCCTAAGTCCGAGTGTATGCACTCATGGGCCTCCTGAACTGAGCCAAATGGCTCACACTCGATGGTTGGCCGCAAAGCGATCCTGCAGCGTCTGTGGTCTGGTTCGTGATTCGATGTGGAGACTCGGTGCAGAACCTGTACTGATCTGAATTCGGTCTGCTACAATTCATTGACAGGGCAGGGACAGCTGCTCTGGGTTGGTGTTTGCCCGCAGCACGGTTTTGGACGGTTTAGCTTGGTGTCCATGGTGTCCATTAACCTCGGAATTCGGTTCTACGGGGTTGAAGCAGGCGACACGGGCGAATCGATTGAACCTGAGGAAAGCCAGTAAACGCGCGGGTTTCCGATAAAGGTAAGAAAACAAAGTGGGGACGTAGTTCAGTTGGTTAGAACGCTGCCCTGTCACGGCAGAGGCCGCGGGTTCGAGTCCCGTCGTCCCCGCCATTCTTTTGAATGGTTTACGCATTCACCACACCTACCGGCTGATCCGCAACTAATCCAGAGAATTGGTAGCCCCTCAGTTTAAAACTGAAGACTTAGGTTTATCTGGGTGCCCCATTTCTCGCGTCCTTTGCGAGAAGTGGGGACGGCACCTCGAAGATCGTCTGCACGTTCGACCGCCGGAGCATCAAGCCGCTCCGGCCGGTGCGGCGTTGGCGCTCCTCGCCTGGGCGCAGCGGGACGGCCCCCATTGATTCGGCGCGTATATTCCGGGCGCGCCACAGTAAGTGGAGTTCGTGCAGCTAGGGGGCGCGGGGCAGACCAGCAACTGCCACCGCTGCGCCGCTACGGGCGAGGTTCGTGTTAGGTCTCGGCCGGCAAGCCTGCCGTAGCGATACCTGCTTGCGGATCGCCGCGGGTTCGGGAAGGTTGGTCGGCGGCGATACTCCAAAAAGACTAGAGATCGACGTAGTGCGGCTGATGTAAACTTTTCGTTTTCGCACCGCGCCGACAAAGGCGTCATAGGGAGCTTATGAATCGGCGCACCTTTCTCCAATCGACCGGCGCACTCTGCGCGGGTTTGGCGGTCACAAAATCAATCCCACTCGTTGCCGACGAATCACAAACGAGCGGCGCGTGGCGGACCTTCGAGGTCACCACGCGAGTAGAAGTCCTGAAGCCCAGTGGAGTGACTCACATCTGGATCCCCTCGGCTCTGCTTCGTGATACGCCATTTCAGCGGACGCATGCCAACAAGTTCGTTGCAGAAGGCGGAACGGCTCGGTTGAGCAAAGAGGAGCCGAATGCACTTGGCATCATAGCGGCGACTTATCCCGCGAGCGCGAAGCCCGTGCTCACGCTGATCAGCAATGTTTCGCTGAAGAACTACTCCGTCGACCTGACGGCGCCCGGCAGCGCGCCGCACGTTTCCAAACACGTTTCACAACGCATTTCACAAGAAGAGCTCGACTATTTTCTTCAGCCCAGCCGTTATGTGCCTACCGACGGCATTGTGAAAGCGACCGCGCTCAAGGCGACCGCCGGCGCGACCACCGACATAGAGAAGGCTCGCGCGATTTACGACTGGGTGGTGGACAACACCTTCCGCGATCCCAAGGCGCGCGGCTGCGGGCGTGGTGACATTCGGTTCATGCTGGAGTCCGGCGATATGGGCGGAAAATGTGCAGACTTGAATGCCCTCTACGTTGGTCTCGCACGCTCCGTGGGTTTGCCGGCGCGGGATGTTTATGGCTTGCGGATTGCCAAATCCGACTTGGGCTACAAAAGCCTTGGACTGGCGACGGACAGAGCCACCAAGGCCCAGCACTGCCGCGCGGAGGTGTACCTTCGCGAACACGGCTGGGTTCCGGTCGACCCGGCAGACGTACGCAAGGTAGTTCTCGAAGAGCCTCCGGGAAATCGCCCACTGAGCGACGAGTTGGTGTCGAAAGCGCGCCAGCGCCTGTTCGGTTCCTGGGAGATGAACTGGATGGCATATAACTACGCTCACGACGTAGCGCTGCCAGATTCCGCCAAACCACCGCTCGTGTTTTTCATGTATCCGCAGGCGGAAACGGCCGAGGGAAGACTGGATCCATTCGACCCCGACAACTTCAAGTACGAAATCACGGTGAAGGAGATAAGCTAAGCCGTCTTGGCGCGTGTCTCACCGTTGACAGCAGGTGTTGTAACCAGCGGTCACAGGAAATGGCAGTGCATTAATCTCACAATTGTTTCAGCCCGATGTCATTCCGAGCGCGGCGACAAGCCGGGCGCGGAACCCTACGCCGGCCGACGCCGTTGATGACGTGGACGGGAATGCCGATGCTGTTTGCAGTGCCGGCGTTCCTCGCATCCGTACAACTCGTGTCAGCGTTTCGTAAGGTCCCTCCGGAGCGCTTCGCGCGCTCCCGCGGGATGACATCGCTCGATGAATCGGCCAGCGACATCGGTAGGCGAATCCGCATGTGTACAACCTCAAATCGAGACGCCACCCAGGAAAACTTCCAGTTGACACTGCTCCGGATCGTTTTATAATCATTCTCATCCGATAATCATGCGCCTCGCCCATGAACAGTTCCGTGAGCTGGCCGCGAAGCACGGTTTGGCGGTCACACACCAGCGTCAGGTGGTCTATGAGGCCGTCATCGCTTCGCACGGGCACCATTCTCCGGAAGACATTTACGCCGCGGTTCGGCGCCGCATTCCATCCGTTTCTCTGGCCACGGTCTATAACAATCTCCGGCTTTTCATCGAGTGTGGTTTGCTGCGGGAGGTCACTCCACATGCCACCACGTTGCGCGTGGACGGCAATCTCAAACCTCATCACCACCTGGTTTGCTCGCGCTGCAAATCGGTGCAGGACATCGAAGGAGAGTTCATCGATTTCAAACGGCTGTCCCGGCATCTGCCGGATGGCTTTGATCTGACGCAGCCCCTGGTCGAGGTCTTTGGCCTCTGCCGCCGCTGCCGTGGGAAAAAATAGTTACAAAGAAAATAATTCTTGTTCATGCAGTATTAATTCAAAATTCGAAGGACGAAAACATATGGAAAATACACTCGCGAATTCATCAGGAAGCGTTTCTCCCGAAACTAAGAACAAAAGTACCTTACCCGAAGCCAAGTGCCCGTTTAACCACGGCGCTTCCGCACCCACGAACCGCGACTGGTGGCCGAAGCAGTTGAACTTGAAAGTCCTGCACCAGCATTCTCCGCTGTCCGATCCGATGGGCAAGGAGTTCAATTACGCCGAAGAGTTCAAGACGCTCGACCTGAATGCCGTGATCAAGGACCTGCATGCCTTGATGACCGACTCGCAGGAGTGGTGGCCGGCCGACTTTGGCCACTACGGGCCGCTTTTCATTCGTATGGCGTGGCACAGCGCGGGCACGTACCGCATCGCTGACGGCCGCGGCGGTGCCGGAGCCGGCCAGCAACGCTTCGCTCCGCTCAATAGTTGGCCGGACAACGTGAACCTCGACAAGGCGCGCCGGCTGCTGTGGCCGATCAAACAGAAGTATGGACGGAAAATTTCCTGGGCCGACCTCATGATTCTCGCCGGCAACGTAGCCCTCGATTCGATGGGATTCAAGACGTTCGGTTTTGGCGGCGGCCGCGCCGACGTGTGGGAGCCTGAAGAAGTGAACTGGGGTCCTGAAGGCACGTGGCTGGCGGACGAGCGCTACAGCGGAGATCGTGATCTCGCGAATCCTCTCGGCGCGGTGCAGATGGGTCTGATCTACGTGAATCCCGAAGGTCCCAACGGAAAGCCGGATCCCATCGCTGCGGCGCGGGATATCCGGGAAACATTCGCCCGCATGGCGATGAATGACGAGGAGACCGTCGCGCTCATTGCCGGCGGACACACCTTCGGCAAAACTCACGGTGCTGGCGTTCCCGCGCAATATGTCGGCAACGAACCGGAAGGCGCCGACATTGAGGATCAAGGCTTCGGCTGGAAGAACAAGCTGGGCAAAGGTCACAGTGGTGACACGATCGGCAGCGGCCTGGAAGTTACCTGGACCACGACGCCCACGAAGTGGAGCAATAATTTCTTCACCAACCTGTTCAGCTACGAATGGGAACTGACGAAGAGTCCGGCCGGCGCGCATCAGTGGACGCCGAAAAACGGAAAAGGGAACGGTACGGTGCCGGACGCGCATGATTCGTCGAAGAGCCACGCCCCATCCATGCTGACCACGGACCTCGCGTTGCGCCTCGATCCCGCCTATGAAAAAATTTCACGCCGCTTCTACGAGCATCCGGATCAGTTCGCAGACGCGTTCGCTCGCGCCTGGTTCAAGCTGACGCACCGCGACATGGGGCCGATCGTGCGTTACCTGGGCCCGCTCGTTCCGAAGGAGACTCTGGTGTGGCAGGATCCTGTTCCCGCAGTCGATCATAAGTTGATCGAGGAGAAGGACGTTGCTGCTCTGAAGACAAAGATTCTCGCGTCGGGATTGTCGATTTCCCAACTGGTAACGACTGCGTGGGCAGCGGCGTCGTCGTTTCGCGGCTCCGACAAGCGCGGTGGAGCGAACGGAGGTCGCATTCGCCTTGCGCCACAAAAAGATTGGGAAGTAAATCAGCCGGCTGAACTGGCGAAGGTTCTGCCCAAGCTGGAGGCGATCCAAAAGGCGTTCAACAGCTCACAGTCCAACGGAAATAAAGGTAAGAAAGTCTCGCTGGCCGATCTGATCGTTCTCGGCGGGGATGCGGCCATCGAAGAAGCAGCGAAAAAAGCGGGGCACGCGGTGAAGATTCCCTTTACGCCGGGACGCACCGACGCCTCGCAGGAGCAGACCGACGTTCACTCCTTCGCCGTAATGGAGCACGCAGCCGATGGCTTCCGCAACTATCTCCGACGCGGACAGAAACTCTCAGCCGAGGAATTGCTGCTGGATCGCGCGCAGTTGCTAACCCTGACTGCCCCCGAGATGACGGTACTCGTCGGCGGCCTGCGCGTCCTGAATGCAAACTTCGGGCAGACCAAACACGGAGTCTTCACCAACCGGCCCGAGACGCTGACGAATGACTTCTTCGTCAATCTGCTCGACATGAACACGAAGTGGGAGCCCTCTTCATCCGAAGGCGTGTACGAGGGTCGCGATCGGGCGACAGGCAAAACCAAGTGGACCGGCACACGCGTCGATCTGCTCTTTGGATCGCACTCTCAGCTCCGCGCACTCGCAGAAGTCTATGCGTCTAACGACTCGAAGGAGGCGTTCGCCAAGGACTTCGCCGCTGTGTGGAACAAAGTAATGAACCTTGATCGCTATGACGCCCGCTACGACCTGGCCGATTAGCCGCGATAAAAACATTTGCGCTTGCGAAGGGTGCCCTTGTCTCGGGCACCCTTTCACCGAACCAATTCAGCGGCCCACCAGCTTCTGCAGGGCCTCCGGGTAGCGGGCGCCCTGAACCTCGATTCCTGACATCGCGTCCTGAATCTGCTGCAAGTCCTCGGAAGTAAGACTCACGTTCGCAGCTCCCAGGTTCTCCTCCAGCCGACGGAGCTTTGTGGTCCCCGGAATGGGAACGATCCAGGGCTTCTGGGCCAGCAGCCACGCGAGAGCAATCTGCGCTCGCGTCGCCTTCTTTTCATCCGCGATCTGGCAGAGCGCATCCACGACTTGCTGATTGGCCTTGCGCGCCTCAACATTGAACCGCGGAACAACGTTGCGGAAGTCGTTGCTGGCAAAGGTGGTCTCCTCATTTATTGCGCCGGTGAGGAAGCCCTTGCCCAGCGGGCTGAACGGAACAAAGCCGATCCCGAGTTCTTCCAGCGTCGGCAGGATTTCCTTTTCCGGCTCCCGCCACCAGAGCGAATACTCGCTCTGCAGGGCAGCGACCGGCTGCACTGCGTGGGCGCGGCGAATCGTTTTCGCGCCCGCTTCCGACAGGCCGAAATGCTTCACCTTGCCGGCTTGAATCAATTCCTTGACAGCGCCGGCAACATCCTCAATGGGTACGTTTGCATCGACGCGATGCTGATAGTACAGGTCGATGGCATCGACTCGCAGCCGCGAGAGCGAGCCTTCGATGACCTGCTTGATGTGCTCTGGCCGGCTGTTGAGAGCAGACCACTTGCCGCCTTCGCTGGGATTGGCTTCCCACCCGAATTTGGTTGCGATCACAACTTTTCCGCGGAACGGTGCCAGTGCCTCGCCCACCAGTTCTTCGTTTACGAGCGGCCCGTATACTTCCGCGGTATCGAAAAACGTGACCCCGCGCTCCACCGCGGCGCGGATCAGACGGATTGCCTCTTGCTTTTCGGTTGCCGGTCCGAGGCCGAAGCTCAAGCCCATGCAACCTAAGCCCATGGCAGAAACTTCAAGGCCACCCTTACCCAATTTGCGCTTTTCCATTTCACTTCCTCCGAAGAATGGTCTCCAGTATGACGCTTTCATGATGCCGATTGCTCGTCCTGATTATGCGCCGCCGAATGGGAAACGCGGTGAATTACAATACATCCATTGAGCCAGGGCCCCCGTCTTACCCAGAAGAACGATCCCAGGAGAACAATGCGGACGACCGAGCTTGTCGAAATATCGGTGCGGCATGAACTTCTGTTCGCTATGTCTTGTGCCACAGTCAGTGCGTTTTGATCTCAACCCTTATGCGCTCCAGCGATGTTCGGATATTCGCCCCGGCAGCGATGTTTTTTCTGCTGCTCGCGGGGGCAGCCAGTGGGCAAAATTCGACTCTGATCAGCCTTGATCAGGCCATCGATCTGGCGCTCGTGCACAACCATTCCATCAAAGCCACGCGAACTCTGATTCTGCAGAACCAGGCCCAGGAGATTACCGCCAACCTTGCGCCCCAATCCGACTTTTGGGGCGGATACTCAGTTCGTCCCATTTTTCAGTCCGCAGTATTTTTCCGGTGAAAATCTGGACGAGACTGCAGCAGTTCGACTTGGGATCAGCTACCTGTTCGAACGTGGCCGCAAGCGGCAACGGCGCTTGCAGGCCGCCCAGGATCAAACGGCCGTCACTCGCGCCCAGGTCGCCGACGCCGAGCGCACCCTGGCCTTCAATGTGGGCCAGCAATTTGTCAGCGTTTTGCTGGCGGAATCCACTCTTCAGTTCGCGCTGCAGGATCTGCAAAGCTTCCAGAAAACTGTCGATATCGGAGCGGCGCA
Source organism: uncultured Acidobacteriaceae bacterium (assembly GCA_963846245.1). Taxonomy (GTDB): domain Bacteria; phylum Acidobacteriota; class Terriglobia; order Terriglobales; family Acidobacteriaceae; genus Sulfotelmatobacter. The sequence goes on from CAWJVI010000008.1 coordinate 8,883, forward strand.
ACTCAAGGCGGGCTCTATCAGCGAAGGCGATTATCTTAAGATCTCGCTGCAGCTGCTGCAGTTTCAGACCGACGTGTCCGCTGCCCGCCTGGCGAGGGTGCAGGCGCTCGTCGGACTGCGCGAGTTTCTCGGCTACGACGCGGTACCGGCGGATTTTGACGTGATTGGCGATCTCGCTTACCAGCCGCTAAAGGCGAATCAGGAGGACTTGCAGACCAGGGCATTGCGCGATCGTCCCGATTTTCGCGCGGCGGTACTGGGGATCACCGCGGCGCAGAGCCAAATCCTTCTGGCCAAAGCGAACGGCAAGGTCGACGTCAACGGCACCTACGACTTTACGCATGTTTCCGGTGAGAACACCGCTTCGATTTTTGTGAATTTTGCGTTGCCGGTATTCAACCGCAATCAAGGGAGAAATCGCGCGCACCGGTTACGCGCTCACGCAGGCGCAGGAGCAGCAGCAAGCGGCCAGCGATACGGTTCTCTCCGATGTTGCCAATGCCTACGAGGCGGTGAGGAGCAATGACGAGATTGTGCAACTTTATATTTCCGGATATCTCAAGCAGGCGGAAGATTCGCGGGACATCAGCGAATATGCGTATCGACGCGGCGCTGCCAGCCTGCTCGATTTTCTCGACGCCGAGCGCAGTTACCGGGCCATTCAGCTGGCCTATCGCCAGGCACTGGCCTCGTATATGACCGCTCTCGAGCAACTGAAGGAAGCGGTGGGAACGAGGAACCTGCCATGAACCTTCGAGAGAATATCGTCACCGAAAAGATCGTCCGCTCGATATCCGTGATACAGCATTGGAATCGTGTCTGGCCGTCCGGTCGGCGAGCATCGTCGATGCTGGCCGGTTGCGGCGGAGCCGAAAAACAGGCCAGCAAGATGACTTCGTTCTCGACGGCGGAGAATCCCGAGTCAAAGGCGGAACTGTTCTCCCTGCCCGCCGACCAGCTGTCTCATATCCAGGTCGTGCACAGTCGAGCAGGGACCGCTGCCGCGCACGCTGCGCCTGAGCGGCGCGGTCGAGTACAACGACTTCAAAACCACGCCCGTGATCACGCAGGTGGGCGGCCCCGTGAGCCGCGTCGTAGTGGTGCAGGGTGAGCACGTGCACGCCGGCCAGGTGCTGCTTTACATCGCCAGCCCGGACTACTCTCTGCTGCGTTCGGCCTATCTCAAGGCACGCGACGCCTTCCAGCTTGCGGACAAAGCCTACCACCGCGCGCAGGATCTCTATGAGCATCACGCCATCGCCCAGGCCGACCTCGAACAGGCGCAATCGAACCGCACGCAGGCGCAGGCCGACTTCGAGTCCAGCGCCGACGCCATCCGCATCCTCGGCATCACCGACCCCGAAACCATCGTCACCAAACCGCCCACGCCGGAAATTCCGCTCTACTCGCCGGTGGCCGGAGAAGTGGTGGACCGCACCTGCTCCCCGGGCCAATTGCTGGCGGCCGGCGCCACGCAGTGTTTTGCGCTGTCGGACATGAGCTCGGTGTGGATTCTCATCAACATCTACCAGAACGACGTGGCCTATGTGCACGTCGGCGATCCGGTGACGATCGAGAACGAATCGTATCCCGGCGCAGTCCACGGCAAGATCGAATACATTTCTCCCGCGCTCGATCCCAACACGCGCACGCTGCAGGCGCGCATCGAAGCCCCCAATCCCGGCGAGCGCTTGAAGAAGGAAATGTACGTAACCGCGCAGGTTCAGGCGGGCGTGATTCAAAATGCGCTGTTCGTCCCCAACTCCGGCGTGCTGCGCGACGAACAGAACATGCCCTACGTCTATCTGCAGACCGGAAAAGGCCAGTTCGCCCGGCGTGACGTTACGCTCGGCGAAACGCAAGCGGGGAAAACGCAAATCCTCACCGGGTTGAAAGCTAACGATCGCGTGGTCGGCGACGGCAGTCTTTTCCTGCAATTCCAGAACTCGCTCCAGCACTGAGGATGACCGAACAGGCGTGACAGAACCAACATAGAGCGCTACAAACCAGAACGTAAGACGTAACCGCAGATGATTCACCACATCGTCCAATTCGCGCTTCGCCAGCGGTTCCTGGTCCTGATGTTTGCATTGCTCGTGCTCGTTGTCGGTGCGCTCTCGTTTCAGCGCATGCCCGTGGACGCCTACCCGGACCTTTCGCCTCCGCTGGTCGAAGTGATCACGCAGTGGCCCGGGCACGCGGCCGAGGAAATCGAGCGCCTGGTCACGCTGCCCATCGAGCTGCAGATGAACGGCGTGCCCCACATGGTGTTCATGCGCTCGATCTCACTCTACGGTCTTGTCCGACGTCATCATGACGTTCGAAGACAACACGGACGATTATTTCGCGCGGCAAGTTGTGTTTGAGCGGCTGTCGACGGCCACGCTTCCTCCGAACGTGACGGGCAGCCTGGCGCCGCTCTCGAGCCCGTCGAACCTCGTTTATCGCTACGTGATCGAGAGCCCCGACCGCACTCCGCAAGAACTGAAGACGTACGAAGACTGGGTGATCGAGCGCGCCTACAAGTCCGTGCCCGGAGTGGCCGACGATTCCGGCTTCGGCGGCACGGTGATGCAATACCAGGTGCTGCTCGATCCCGCCAAAATTTACAGCTACCACATTCCCTTGCCGCAAGTACTCAACGCGCTGGCCGCCAACAACGCCAACGCCGGCGGCGGCTTTTATTCGCAGGGTTCGCAATTCTTCTACGTGCGCGGACTGGGGCTGGTGAATAAAACCGAAGACATCGGCGAAGTCGTGGTCGGAAACAACAACGGCGTTCCGGTGCGCGTCCGCGACATCGGCGAGGTCACCATCGGCCACGCTCCTCGCCTGGGAGAATTCGGTTTCCAGAACGACGACGACCGGGTCGAAGGCGTCATCCTCATGCTCACCGGCGAGCAGACGCAGAACGTCCTCAAACGCGTCGAAGAAAAAACCAAGGAGATCAACCGCGACCTCCTCCCGGCCGACGTGAAAGTCCGTCCCTACTATGACCGCAGCGACCTGGTGCAGGTGACCATCGACACGGTCGAACACAACATGCTGCTCGGCATGGCCCTGGTTCTGGTGGTTTTGATTTTCTTTCTGGTCAGCGTGCGCGCAGCCATCATCGTCGCGCTCACCATTCCGCTGAGCCTGCTGTTTTCTTTTATTTTCCTCCACGCGCGCGGCATTCCGGCGAACCTGCTCTCCATCGGCGCCATCGACTTCGGAATCATCATCGACGGCACAGTCGTAATGATGGAAAACATTCACCGCGAACTCGCCGTACGCCACGGGCAGGACTACAAACTTCACGAAGTAATCCTCGCGGCGGCGCACGACGTGGACCGTCCCATTTTTTATTCCATCGCCGTTATCCTCGCCGGCTACATTCCCATCTACGCGCTGAGTGGCCCGTCCGGCAAGCTCTTCCATCCCATGGCGGAAACCATGTCCTGGGCGCTGCTGGGCTCGCTGATCTTCACCCTCACATTCGTTCCCGTGCTCGCCTCCTACTGGTTCACGAAAGGTGTGAAAGAAAAAGCAAACCGCGCCTACGACTGGTTGAAGGACGAATACGCTTCCGAACTCCGCTGGTGCCTCGACCGCCCGAATCTAACGATGGTGCTGGCCACAATAATTTTCCTCGCTTCGTTGATTCTGATTCCCTTCATCGGCGGCGAGTTCATGCCCCACCTCGACGAAGGCGCCATGTGGGTCCGCGCCACCATGCCCTACACCATCTCCTTCGAGGAGGCGGCCAGGTTCGCTCCGCAGATCCGCAAAATTCTGATGGCGTATCCCATGGTCACCGAAGTCGGCTCGGAGCTGGCCCGCCCCGACGACGGCACCGATCCCACCGGCTTTTTCAACTGCGAGTTCTACGTCGGACTGAAGCCATATAAGGATGCGACGTGGAGCAAGGGATCGATCCACAACAAGGCCGAGCTGACCAAGGACCTCCAGAAAAAGGTCGAGCAGTATCCCGGCGTGATTTTCAATTTCACGCAGCCCGCCGAAGACGCCGTGGATGAGGCGCTCACCGGCCTGAAGAGCGCGCTGGCAGTGAAAATCTTCGGCCCCGATCTGCAAACACTCGAAGATAAAGCGGTCGAGATCAAGCGCGTGCTGCAGCAGGTGCCCGGCTTCACCGAGCTTACTGTGGTGCGTGAGCTAGGGCAGCCCAGCGTGCAGATCGACGTGAATCGCGAAAAAATCGCGCGTTACGGCATCAATGTCTCCGACGTCGAAGGCGTGATCCAGGCCGCAGTCGGCGGACAGGCCGCCACGCAGGTCATTCAGGGCGAGCAGTTGTTTGACCTGGTGGTCCGCATGAAGCCGGAATACCGTTCGAGCGAGCACGCCATCGGCAATTTGCTCGTGCCCACTCCTTCCGGGCAGCAGGTTCCGATCGCAGAGCTGGCCACGATTCATCAGGGCAACGGCGCATCGTTTATTTATCGCGAGAATAATTCGCGCTACATCGGAGTCCAGTTCAGCATCGAGGGACGCGACCTGGCTCGCGCCGTGAACGAGGCGCAGAAAGCCGTCGAGTCCTCCGTCAAACTGCCGCAAGGCTACCGCCTGGACTGGGGCGGAGAATACAGCGAATACGTCGCCGCGCGCGAGCAATTCGCGGTGATCGGCCCGCTCGCGATTCTCCTGATCTTTATGATCTTGTTCGCGCTCTACGGCAATTTCAAGTTCCCGGTTACCGTGGTCATCGGCGTGGTCATGACCGAGCCGGTCGGCGCGCTGCTGGCGCTCAAACTCACGCACACTACTTTCAGCGTCTCCTCCGTTCTCGGTCTGCTCGTGCTCATGGGCGTCTCGGCGGAGACCGCGATCATCGACGTTTCCTACATCAATAAGCTACGTCTCGAAGGGCAGGGAATTCGCCAGGCCACGCTCGAGGGCTCGCTGATCCGCCTCCGGCCCATCATGATGACGGCGCTGGTCGCCTGCCTGGGCCTTCTGCCCGCGGCGCTCTCCACCGGCGTGGGCTCGGACTCGCAGAAACCATTCGCCATCGTCATTGTCGCAGGACTTATCTCCCGGCTATTCCTTGGCCGCATCGTGAGCCCGGTGCTCTACCAGATCGTGGCGCGCGACGGCGACGTGCTCCAGGTCTAACCCGACCCGTGTAAGGCTGGAAGGTTAATCAAAACGTGTCGGAGCATCCTGCCCGAGTCGTCCAGCGAGTCATTCATGTAAGATGTGTGCAATTTTCGCAGGCAGAAAAATTGACAGTCGTCCCAGGAGACCCCATTGGACCGCAGCAAGTTGCTCCCTCAATTCTTTTTTCTCTTTTGCTTCTTGTTCATCTCGCTCGCGTCCCGGGCTCAAATCGACGACGCCACCAGAAAACTCTCTCACGACATCTTCCAGCAACTGATCGAGATCAATTCCACCGACTCTGTAGGCAATGTAACGACCGCGTCCGAGGCCATGGCGCAACGCTTTCGCGACGCGGGATTCGCCGAGGCCGACATGCAGATCCTCGGCCCCAACGACCGCAAGAAAAATCTGGTGGTCCGCCTGCACGGGACAGGGAAGCGCAAGCCCATCCTGCTGATCGGTCACCTCGATGTTGTCGAAGCTCACCGCGAAGACTGGACCACCGATCCTTTCAAGTTCGTGGAAAAGGACGGCTTCTACTACGGCCGCGGCACGCAGGACATGAAGAGCGGCGACGCCATCATGGTCACCACGCTGATCCGCTTTAAGAAGGAGGGTTACACTCCCGACCGCGACATCATCCTGGCGCTGACCGCCGATGAAGAAGGCGGCAAATCGAACGGCGTCGACTGGCTCCTCAAGAATCACCGCGACCTCATCGACGCCGAGTTTGTTTTCAACCACGACGGCGGCGGCATCCTGAGCGACCACGGCAAGCCGGTGATGATGACGGTGGACGCCACCGAAAAACTGTACGCGGATTTTCAACTCTCGGTGACGAATCCCGGAGGCCACAGCTCGCTGCCCCGGCCGGACAATGCCATCTACGCTCTCGCCGACGCGCTGGCGCGGCTGCAGAACTATCAGTTTCCCTTCGAACTGAACGAGGTGACGCGCGCTTACTACGAACGCATGGCCAAAGTGGAAACCAGCGCGCGCGCTGCCGACATGAAAGGAATATTGAAGAATCCGCCCGACGCCGCGGCCGTGCGCGAGCCTCTCGAAAGATCCCATCGACAATTCCACCATCCACACCACCTGCGTCGCCACGCGTCTCAACGCCGGCCACGCCAACAACGCCTTGCCGCAGCGCGCCGAGGCCAACGTGAATTGCCGCATTCTTCCGGGACACTCCGCGGAAGAAGTCCGGCAGGAACTGATCAAAGTATTTGCCGATCCGAAAATTACGCGTGCGCTACGTCGACAACTTCGGCAACGTTTTCGAAAGCGCTCCCGACCGCAAGAGCCTTCCGCCCCCGCCGCTGCGCCGCGACGTCTTTGGGCCGCTCGAGAAAATTACTTCCGAGATGTGGCCGGGCATCCCAGTGATTCCCGAGATGGCCACCGGCGCCTCCGACGGCATCTACACCATGGGCGCAGGCATCCCCACCTACGGAATTGCAGGCATCGCCATCGACCGCGACGACATCCGCGCCCACGGCCGCGACGAGAGACTGGGCATCGAGTCCTACTACAAAGGAGTGGATTTTTATTACCGCTATCTGAAAGCCGTGACGTCAGAATAATTTGGCAATGGCTCAATTTGAAGTTGAGCACTTACGAACTCACTGGCCGATGTCATCCCGCAGAAGCGCGCCAGCGCTTCGGAGGGACCTTACGAAGCCCGGACATCGGTTCGTACTGATGCGAGGAACGCCTGCACTGCATGAAGTGCAGGCATTCCCATCTACGGCATCGGCGGCGTCGGTCGGCGTAAGGTCCCTCACCCGGCTGTCGCCGCGCTCAGAATGACATCGAACTGAAGTAGTTTGGGAATTCAGCCACCACTGCATAGTTGCGGCTCTTCCACCGCGGCGCGATCGTGCACAATGTTTGCGAAGGGCGGCGCACCAAGATTGGTGCAGCTGGCGGCAAGATGATAATGCAAAGAGGTTGCGAGCCTCAAGCCATGTGGAATGAATTGCTTGCATCTTATTGAAAACAAGCAGTTTATATCTCGAAGTTAAAGCGATTTATCTGCCCCGCCAGTGCGCTCAATCTGCCTCGTGGGCCGATGGTCAGGCGGGCCTTCCGCGAGCGTCTGCCGGCTCACGAATCTCCGCACGGGGCATTTCCTGAGCGATCCCCACTGACTATCTTCAAGTTATCTTCAAACGAATTTCAAACCGCCGATGCCGGCGAAGGTGTTTTCATCTCATCCGGCGCATCGAGACGCACCTCGCACAACTCTCCGATCAAATTTCCCGCCCAGCGATAAATGTTCTGCTCCTTCACCACTTTGCGCAGACGCTGCATGCGCGCAGTCCGCTCTTCGGGCTCCATCTCCAGCGCCAATCGAATCGCCTCCGCCGTCTGCTCAATGTCGTAAGGATTCACCATCACCGCATCGCGCAGTTCGCGAGCCGCGCCGGTGAACCGGCTCAGGATGAGAACCCCTTGCTCATCGTGACGTGCAGCAACAAACTCTTTGGCCACCAGATTCATTCCGTCGTGCAGGGAAGTGACCAGGCAAAGATCCGCAGTCCGGTAATAGCGATCGATTTCCTTGTGACTGTGCTGCCGTTTCAGAAACACGATCGGCTTCCACTTCCCGGTCTGAAAGCGCCAATTGATGCGCTCCGCTTCGGCTTCCACTTCCGCCAGCAGATCGTGATAGCGCTTGATGTGAGTGCGGCTGGGCGCTCCGATCTGCACGAATACGAATTTTTCGCGGTACACGGGATGTTTCTCCATCATGCGTTCAATGGCGAGAAAGCGCTCGAGGATTCCTTTCGTGTAGTCGACCCGATCCACGCCCACGCCGAGAAATAATCCCTCCACGCCGAGCTCGCGCAATAACGTAGCGCGGTCTGAGTACGCAGACTCCTGCGCCGGCGACTCAGCAGTCGCCGCGGTAAAGTCAACGCTGATCGGAAACGGCTTCACCGCCGTGCGATGCTCCTCGCGATTCACCGTGAAGTGTTCCCAGTCGATGCGCGATTCCAGCGCGCGATCTACGGATTGCAGAAAATTTGTGCAATGCGACTGAATGTGGAATCCGATCAAATCCGCGCCCAGCAAGCCATCCAGCAGCTCGCGCTGCCACGGACAAATACCGAAGGCCTCAGGCATGGGCCAGGGAATGTGCCAGAAAATCGCAATGCGCGCGTCCGGACGCTCCTTCTTCACCATGCGCGGCAACAATGCGAAATGGTAATCCTGCGCCAGCAGCACCGGCTGCTCCACGCCTTTCATTTCTTTCAGCACGGCCGCGGCAAACTTTTCGTTCGCGCTCCGGTAATGCTCCCAATCGGAAGAGCGGAACAGCGGCCGCGTATGCGCGATGTGGCAGAGCGGCCACAACCCCTCGTTCGAGAAGCCGTAGTAATAACCCTGCTCTTCTTCCTTGGTGAGCCAGACGCGCCGCAGCGTATATCTGGGATCTTCTGGAGGAACGCGCAAACGATCAAAGCGGTCGACGGTTTCGCGATCCGCATCACCGTTGCCGTGCGCGATCCAGGTTCCGTCCGATGCGCGCAGCACTGGTTCTAGAGCCGTAACCAAACCACTGGCCGGCACAATCGCTTGCACCGACCTGCCTTGATGCACGTGGGTGTAAGGCTCGCGGTTCGAAACGACGAACAGGCGGCTCTCACTCATCTGCCTGCGGAGCCGGCTGCGCAGGTGCACCCCGAGACGGTCGGCGGTCCACACGGATTCCGCGGCTTCGCGCAGTTGCGCTTCTTTTTCCGCCGCGGTGCGCGCAGCGCTCAAGCTCTCGGCAAACGTGGTCACTTCATGGGCCAGCGGCTTCAGCAAATCGAGGTTCAGTAAATCAAGATCAGGAAATTCCGTCCGGGGTCCCACAAATCGCTCTGTGCGCAGGGCGCGCATCCATTGCGCCGCGCGGGCGATGGGCCCCTCAATGCTCCAACGAACGATCAGCAGCGTGATCAAAGCGATGAGCAGAACCTGCACCAGCACTCGCAGAAAACTTCCGCGCCACATGTGCGCCGTTTGCTGGTCGATGTAACTGGCATCCTGGATCATCACCAGGCTGCCCGCCACCTCGTTGTGCTGCTCATTGCTGCGCGCGTGAAGCGGCACTGCGTAGATGTAAAGCGAAGCGTCGTCCTGATGAACGAATTGCGATTGCGCCTTATCTTCCCGGATCGCCAGCGCTACCGCGGAGGGCCGAGTGGTGACCTCTTTCGGCAAGTCGGAAGATAGAGCGATCGCATCCGACTGGTTGTTGTAAACGGCAACGCCGGCGAGCTGCTCGCGATGGCTGAAGCGCTCCACGATGCGTTCCAGCTCCCGCGGCGACTGGCGTTGCAGGTAAGGCTCAACATTGCCGGCGAGACTTTCTCCGAGCACTTCCGCCCGCCGTTCCAGGTCGCGGCGCAGCCGGCGGTGTTCCCCGCGCACCTCGATATAGGAAGACAGGAGAGAAACCAGAGTCACGCCCACAATGAGCGAGACAATCAGCCGAGCACTCAGGAGTCGCATGCCGCCTCCGGGATTCCCCGTGTAACATCGCCGCGCAAAATAATCTGTGCAAAAAAAAGGGACTCAGAACAAGTCACCATCCCGACAGTGAAGCTGGATGGGGCCGGAATGAAGCAAAGGGGCGCTATGGACGAAATTGATTGTTGGCAAACGAGCAAGCTGGTTGCCACTCGCTGGGCTCGTCGTAAGTTCTTTGCTGTCAACGGCCGGGAATTGGCGCGAGAGTAGACTCAGCGGACGGGACGGAAATTATTACCAATCGAAGCCGCTCCGCATAAACCAACCAAGTCACAAACCGAAAGTCTCAGTGCGGCTTGGCGGTTGCCATGGTCTGCGCGTGCTCGGGCTGGTTGAGAGGGGTTGCTTCGACGATCTTGTAGTCACGATACGAAATGGAAAGCGTCGCCTTGCCGCCGAGTCGAATCACGCTCTCGCTGTGATTTTCGGCGGGCAGCCAGAAATCGTCCACTTTGACGTACCGATGACTGACATCGGTTTTCTTGATCCAAAATGAAGGATTCTTTGCGGGCTCGGCTTCGATGCGCGTCACCGCAAAGTCTTTGGCGTCGACCCAGATTTTGCCGCGATACAAAAACTTGTTCTTCGTCTTGGGCAACAGGTCGAGGATATATCGACCGCCCTCGGGTGACTCTTCATATCCTGCCATTGCGAAATCGTAATTCTCCGTGCTGAGGGCACTGCGTTGCCGGTTTTCTTCGTTCGCGGCTTCCTGCTCGCCTTCGAGCAGCTTCTTGAAAATGCGGTCGCCAATAAACTTCGACCCGGTCTGCGATACGACCGTGAATTCTTTGGAACTCGGCGCATGGAACGCTACATGCACGACCATCTCGGCGTCGTGATCACTGGGAAATCCGCGGTACTGCACGCGGTAGACGCGCGTCCCCTCGAACCGTGTGAGTGCGGCCGCCCGCTGCGCATTGTTCCTCTGGAGATTTTCAACCACCACCTGCACTGGCAACGGCGGAGCTTTCACTGCGGATGCAGGTTCGTCGGACACAGGTTCGTTCGCAGGCTGGGCTTGTGCCGTGGTGCGGTTCAGAAGGAAAGCGGTGAGGATCAGAAACCCGGAAGACAGCAGCAGCCGGACCACAAGCGCACCCCTGGAGTGAGCTTTTTTCATATCCCTCTTCAGTTTGGCCAGTATGTCGCCGGTACCGTCAGTCTATCTTAGATGCGTCAGGGCCCTTGGGCAGGGTTCCGTGTTTCAGTTTTTTTTCGGCCGCATTTTCCCAAAGAAGGAGTTCATGGCCGCCATGTGGTGCGGCACTTCTCAGCGCTTTTTCAGGTCCATTACGTCTTCTTTTCGCTTTCTTCGAGCATTTGCCATGCCAGAAGCGGCGGGAAATTGTTGGTCCCGCCCACTGTACTGTTGAACAGCTTGCTGCCTGTACCTCGGTAATTTGAAAGAGCGAGGGGAAGAGAAGATGATCGCGGGAATGCTTGTCCCCCATAAGACGCGCCGCTGGCCTCGTGTTCCCGTTGATTTGCCGGTCAAAGTCGTCACTGCCAAAGGGTTTTCCACTACCGTGGTTCCGGGCCGCGGAACTGAGTTGAGCGAGGGTGGCATGGTTCTCTATGCCGGCATCCTGCTGAGCCCGGGAGACTTGCTTGAAGTTGAATTTGATATGCCCTCGCGCTCTCACCTGACTGCGATCGTCCGTTCGAAAAATGGCTTCTGCTTTGGGCTGGAATTCCTGGCGCCGCTGCCCGACTAGGCTTGCCTGGCAGGCCCGCTAGAGACCGACCTTCGGTGGTGGCTCGATTGGTTGTAGCTCGATTTGAAGTTGCACACTTGCGGATTCACCCACCGATGTCATCCCGCAGGAGCGCGCCCAGTGCTCCGAAGGGACCTTACGAAACCCATACATCGGTGGCACGGATGCGAGGAGCGCCTGCACTGCAGGAAGCACGGGCGTTCCCGTCCACGCCATCAACAGCATCGGCCTACGTAGGGTCTCTCGCCCGGCTGTCGCCGCGCTCGGGATGACATCCCGTTTTGCGCTCTATTTGAACTTGAGCGACCACCCGCCCGGCGGTGGCATTGTCGCCCGACTTCTTCTAGTATCTTCTTGCAGGGGCGGCTAGCCACGATTATGTACTTCGAACAGTTTTATCTGGGCTGTCTCGCGCACGCTTCCTATCTGCTGGCGTCCGGGGACGAGGCGGTGGTGGTCGATCCGCAGCGGGACGTTGATCTGTACCTGAAGGCTGCAGACGCCCAGGGCGTTAAATCCGCCACATCTTCGAAACTCATCTGCACGCGGATTTTGTTTCTGGACATAGAGAGCTTGCGGCTCGGACTGGCGCGAAAATCTATATCGGAGCCCGCGCGGGCGCTCATTTTCCGCACGTGCCCGTGAGCGAAGGTTTCGAGTTGGCGGTGGGCGGGCTCCGCATCCGCGTGCTTGAGACTCCGGGGCATACGCCGGAAAGCATCTGCCTGGTTGTCTTTGATCAGGAGAAGCCTGACGAGGAAAAATCTGACCAGGAAAAGTCTGCCGATGCATGGGCCGTGCTGACCGGGGACACTTTGTTTCTTGGGGATGTGGGCCGTCCCGACTTGTCGCGCGAATTCACTCCGGCGCAGCTGGCCGGAATGCTTTACGACAGTCTGCACGGCAAGCTGATGCCTCTTGCGGATGATGTGCTGGTCTATCCCGCGCACGGAGCCGGTTCGCTCTGTGGGCGGAACATGCGCGCTGAACGCTCGTCCACGATCGGCACGGAGCGGTTGACCAACTACGCGCTGCAGATTCGCAGCAAAGATGAGTTCGTCACTCAGCTGACCGAGCACCTTCCGGTGCGTCCGGAATATTTCTCGCAGGACGCTGAGATCAATCGAGCTGGGGCCACGACACTTTCTGATCTGCCTGAACTTCGACGACTGGCGCCGGCGGATCTTGATCGCATGCTCTGCGACGGTGAGATTGCGCTGGATGTGCGCGCCGGCGAGGAGTTTGCCGCGGGCCACGTGCCGGGGTCGGTGAACATTGCACTCTCCGGTCAGTTTGCTACGTGGGCGGGAACGGTGCTGGGTCTGAAGGCGCGTCCGGTGCTGATCGCGGAGTCTGACGAGCAACTGGCGGAGGCGCGGGTGCGGCTGGCGCGAGTGGGCATCGAAGAGCTGGATGGATATTTGGACGGTGGCGTGAGTACGTGGAAGTCTGCTGGATTTCCGCTGGCGACGTTGGCGCAGATTTCGCCGGATGAACTCGGTAAACGGTTGGGTAAGAATGGCTTGCAGCTGCTCGACGTTCGCCGCGAGGCGGAGTGGGAAGCGGGACACATTGACGGGGCGGCGTGGTGGCCGCTGGATCATTTCAAGGTGTCGACTCCGGAGATTGATCACGACGCAGCCATTGCCGTTCATTGCAAGAGTGGCTATCGCAGTGCGATTGCCTGTAGTCTTTTGTTGCGGGCGGGTTTTAAGAGTGTCACGAACGTGTCTGGGGGCTTCGATGCGTGGCAGCAGGCGAGGCTGCCGTTTGTCAGCGAGAAGCCGGTGGGCGCATGATTTTAGGGAAGTGTCCCGTCGGGAGCGGTGGCGGCGGTAGGGATCCTTCGCTTCGCTCTGGATGACAAATCATTAGGTGACGGGGGGTTGGTGAAGAGTCTCCGTTAAGGAAATAAACTCACGATGAAAACTGACAAGCTGGCTAAGGCTTATCGCGTTGACAGTGGTAAACATTTTCGTTTGAAGGATTTCGATCCTGCGGAGTGCGGCGGGCACGGTGCCAAGGAACATGCCGCGGAGGCTCTGCAGGCGGGGATTGTGCGCACTGCGGAGCTGCAGGACATGCTCTACGCGCAGGATCAGTGGGCTGTCCTGTTGATTTTCCAGGCGATGGACGCGGCGGGGAAGGACGGAATCATCAAGCATGTGATGTCGGGGGTGAATCCGCAGGGGTGCCAGGTGTATTCGTTCAAGGCGCCGTCCGATCCGGAACTGCAGCACGATTTTCTCTGGCGCACTACGAACAAGTTGCCGGAACGCGGGCAAGCTGGGAATTTTCAACCGGTCGTATTACGAAGAGGTGCTGGTGGTGCGGGTGCATTCGGCGATACTGAAAAGCCAGAGGACTCCGCCTGCGCTGGTGACGAAGAATATTTGGGAAGAGCGGTTTGAGGACATCCGGCATTTCGAGCAGCACATGGCGCGCAGTGGAACGGTGATCCGGAAATTCTTTCTGAACCTGTCGAAGAAGAGAGCAGAAGCTGCGATTCCTGAAGCGGCTGGAGGAGCCGGAAAAGAACTGGAAGTTTTCAGCGGACGATATTCAGGAGCGGGAGTACTGGGACGATTACCAGAAGGCCTACGAGGAGATGATCGCGAACACGGCGACGCAAGCATGCGCCCTGGTATGTTGTGCCGGCGGATAATAAATGGTTCACCCGGCTGGTGGTTGTCGGCTGTGCTGGTGGAGACGCTGGAAGGCCTCGATCTTTCCTATCCCAAAGTGGACGGGGCGAAGCGGCAGGAGCTGGCGGCGGCGAAGAAATTGCTGGTGAAGAAATGAGAGCGTGCGGACATTTCAGATTGTGCAAAATCTTAAATCTGAAATCTGCAATCTAAAATCGCCGTCGACCATCACGGGCCGGAAGGACATTTCAGATTGTAGATTTCAGATTGCAGATTGAAAATCTTAAATCTGAAATCGATCTAAGATCGCCGGCGGCGTTCGGTACCACGCGCCGGCAGGACATTTCAGATTGTAGATTTCAGATTGCAGATTGAAAATCTTAGGATCTGAAATCTGCAATATAAAATCTGCTCCTCTGAAATCGCCGTCCCCCACGCGTTACCCCTATTACCTCCGTGCTATTTCGATGGCACGGATGTGCCTTGTTCGACTGCCGAAGCGTTGCTATTGTGCCGATAGAGTTAATGTTCCTCCCTCACGGAACCAGTCTAAGGGAACCAGCCGACTCGATTTGGGGGTGAGTATGCGGATCATGAATTTCTGCTACGCGGCGGTGGGATTTGCGGTGGCGCGCTGGATTTTTCGGCGTCAGGCCTTGCCGGTAGCGGACCCGGTTTCACGGTTTCGGTCGTCGGGCCTTTTGTAGATTTCGGGTAAAGATTTCGCAGGTTTTTGTAACTGGCAGTCGTGGTTTGGGCGCGTGCCCGTTGCGCTTCCATTTCGTCTCGCGCGTTCGTCTCGCGCGCCGGCCACGACTCTTTGGTTCAGATCGGCTAGTTACCATGGGCTGGTTACCAAGGTTTGCAGCAACGTCCCGCCTGTTTCTATTTCTTACTACAATTTGAGGATGGGTTTCTCGCGCAAGGTTGCGTAGAGACCTTGCTTGCAACGTCTCCTGCCGGCAGGGGCGGGTTTGCATGTGGTTAGAGGAGACGTAACAAGTTACGTCTCTACGGTGGTAGAGTTTCGATCTTCAATGTTGTGGACTCGCACAAATCGGCGGATGCTGGCCAGCCTTGTGGTTGGGTTGTCGCTACTGACGCCTGCCGTGCTCGCCGCTCAGGAAGCGGACGATAGCGATGCGCCGCTGGGCGACGTTGCCCGCAATTTGCGGAAGCAGGTTCCTGCGTCGCAGCAGGAAATCATCGATAACGACAATCTGACGAAGGTGATGGACGACGTGGACAGCCATCGCGCTTCGCGGTCTTCTCTGATGTATTCGATCGATGCGCCGGGGAATGCGTTTCAGGTTTCTTCTCCGGACGTTACCTGCAGCCTTGCTTTCAGCGCCAACGTCAAATCGTTGCTCGCGAGCTCTTACGTGCAGATGGAATTGCCTGCGGATCAGTTGCTCAAGCTGAGCGGTCCGGCGGCGATTCACGGAGACTCGCTGGAAGTTTCGGTTTTCAATGGCACGGAATGGCATGTGAGCGAAGTGGCCGTGGCGCTGACGGTGGTGAGGCGGTCGGATTTTCCGGAGGCAGCTTTTCGAGGTCAGTCCAGTCGTGATCAGCTCGGGCCCGATCTCTCCGGGAGTGGCGGACTGGCGAAGGTGATTCCGGCGGCTGCGGTCGAACCTTTGCAGGAACCGGGGAGTCGATCGGACCTTCATGCCGATCTTAGCAACGACGATCGCGGCGGCAAGCGTCCCGACACTGCGGTTCTGTACCACATGAGAGCTGCGGCTCCGCCGTTTGGAGTGACTGTGTTTGCTACGCCGCTCAATGTGGAGATTGGTCCCGACCAGGAATGGCATTGGGCGATCGTGCAGGCTAAGGGCTATCCTCCTCAGCGCGACGTTGCGCAGCAGAATGTTCCCCAGCAGAATGTTCCGGTACAGGCTGCGGGCGCTGGGGCTGCGACGACTGCAGCGACCACAGAACCCAGCCAGGATGTTCCCGCGCACTGATCGGTTGTTCGTCAGTTTGAAACTCAGGCTCTCCGAGAATCTGCGATGGTGCTTCGTGTGCCGTCCCACGTCTCGCAAAGGACGCGAGAAATGGCGCACCCAGATCACCTGGGTCTTCAGTTTGATACTGAGGCGCTGATCGCTGAAACGCTCGAGCCGTTCAGGAGCGCGTGCTAGACTAGGAAAAAATCTACCCGTGAGGCGCGCGCATGAAATTTGGCGTCATCGTCTTTCCCGGTTCCAACTGCGATCACGATGCCTATTGGACGATTCAGCACGTCTGCAAAGAGCCGGCGACGTTTCTGTGGCACGAGTCGCACGATCTGGAGAACTGTGATGCGGTGATTGTTCCCGGGGGATTCGCCTACGGCGATTATCTGCGCACCGGGGCGATCGCCAGGTTTTCTCCCGTGATGGAAGCGGTCCGCAAGTTTGCGGACGGCGGCGGCTTGGTGCTGGGCATCTGCAATGGGTTCCAGATTCTTTGCGAGGCGGGACTTCTGCCGGGAGCGTTGTTGCGCAACGTGGGGCTGAAATATGTTTGCAAGCCGGTGCAGGTGCGGGTGGAAAATGTGGACACTCCGTTTACCAACGCCTGCCGCAAAGGCGAAGTGCTCACTATTCCGATCGGGCATATGGAAGGGAACTATTTCTGCGATCCGGACACTCTGAATGAACTGCGCCGGGATAATCGCATTGTGTTCCGCTACTCTGGCTTCGATGGTGACATTACCGCCGGGGCCAATCCTAATGGATCGCTGGACAATATTGCGGGCATCTGCAGCGCCGGAGGCAATGTGGTAGGGATGATGCCGCATCCGGAACGGTCCGCGGAGCCGGAGCTGGGGTGCACGGATGGGATGAAGATTTTTCAATCCATGGTGGGGGCGATGGAAAACAGTGGTCAGGGGCCAGTTTAAGAGTAAACCGTGGAACACTAGCCAATGCTGTCACGCTCGGGCATCGTGCTATAATCTCTGTTCGCCTGCATGAATATCGAGGGAATCCTGTGATCTTTTCGGGCGAATCCTGCGCCATTCTTGGACTCATTAAGCACGGATTACTAAGCACAGATCGTCAAACTACAGATCGTCAAACTATCGATCGTTAAACGACAGATCATTAAACACGAGGTCTCGCTATGTCCGGCCATTCAAAGTGGGCCACAATCAAGCACAAGAAGGGCGCGCTGGATGCCAAGCGCGGCAAGATTTTTACCCGGCTGATCAAGGAAATCAGTATTGCCGCGAAGAACGGCGGCGGCGACCCGGATTCCAACCCCCGCCTGCGCGGCGCCATTGTTGCCGCCAAGGCTGAGAACATGCCCGCCGACAACATCAAGCGGGCCATTCAGCGCGGCACTGGCGAACTGCCCGGCGCGACCTATGAAGAGTTTTCTCTCGAGGGCTATGGGCCCGGCGGAGTCGCGGTTTTGCTGGACATCAATACGGACAATCGTAATCGCACGGTGAGCGAAATTCGCCACGCCTTCGGAAAAAACGGCGGCAATATGGCCGAAGCCGGTGCGGTTTCCTGGATGTTTCACAAGAAGGGCGACATCATTATTCCGAAGACGGCCGCGAAGGAGGATGACCTGATGAATATTGTCCTCGAAGCCGGTGGAGAAGATTTGAATGACGACGGCGAGAATTGGGAAATCCTGACTGAACCGTCGGCGTTTGAAGCTGTTCTGGAAGCAGTGAAAAAAGCTGGCATCAAGCCTGCGTCTTCCAGCGTGACTTCGATTCCGCAGAATTACATCAAGCTGGAAGGCGCCGCTGCCAATACTATGATTCGGTTGATGGAAGCGCTCGAAGAACATGACGATGTGCAGAACGTTCACTCGAACTTCGACATCGACCAGAAATTGCTGGAAGAAGTCGCCGGCTGATTTGTGGCGACTACCGATCCGCACAGCCGCCCTTCGCGGGCGGCTTTTGCATTGGTGCAGATTTTGTGCGCATCTTTTTTCGTGCGTTTTTTTGTTGCATCGCGGAGAGGTTTTCAACATCTTCGTGGAAAAGTCTGAGGAAAAGCTGGCTGCTATCGTTGTAACTGCTTCGCAGAGTTATGTTTCGGGACTTTGCACTGTGCGGGGTGCGGGCGGACTTGTGGTGGGAACGTGAAGAGGGACGGCCATCCTCCGGTGAAACTCAGACTCGACAAACTCCTGGTGGATCGTGGCCTGGCGGGCTCGCGCGAGCGGGCGCAGGCGCTGATTCTTGCGGGGAATGTGCTGGTCGACGAGCAGAAGCGCGATAAGGCGGGCGCGCAAGTGGCGGTGGACGCATCGATTCGGCTGCTGGGTGAGGATCTGAAATACGTAAGCCGCGGCGGCCTGAAGCTGGAGCGCGCGCTGGCGCACTGGAAGATTCCGGTGGAAGGGAAAATTTGTTTTGACGTGGGCGCTTCGACCGGCGGATTCACCGACTGCCTGCTGCAACATGGCGCAGCCCGGGTGATCGCGATCGATACAGGCTACGGCCAGATGGACTTCAAGATTCGGCAGGATCCGCGGGTCCGCCTGCTGGAGAAAACCAACGCTCGCTATCTGACCCGAGAGATCGTCACTGGCGAGACCGCTGAACTCATCGCGATGGATGTGTCGTTTATTTCGGCGACGCTGGTTCTGCCGGCGGTAGTGGCGGCTGCGTTCCCGGATGCTGGCGCTCGAAAGGGACGGCAGATTGTGGTGTTGGTCAAGCCGCAGTTCGAAGCGGGGAGGGAACACGTGGGCAAGGGCGGGATCGTGCGCGACGAGGCGGCTCAGGCCGCCGCTGTGGAGAGAGTTCGAAAATCCCTGGCAAGTCTGGGTTGTTCCAGCAACGATGTGATCGAGTCTCCGATTCTGGGCGCGGAAGGGAATCGCGAGTTTCTTCTGCTGGGAGTTTTCTAGGCTCGTCACCATCGCGGATTAAGGTTTTCCCTCCGCGATTCTGTACAATCTTGTTTCGCCATGGTCAGCTCGCAATCGTCTTCCAAAATCGCAGCGATTATCTCCCGGCCCAATCGTCCCGAAGTCGCGCAGGTCGTTCCGGGGCTGCTGGCGTGGCTTGCGGGGCACGATTACAAAGTGGTGATCGATGAGGAAACGTCCCAATACACGAAGGGGCCGGAAATAGTTTCGCGTGCACAGATGGCCGCGCAGTCGTTGAATTTAGTCGTTGTTCTCGGTGGAGATGGCACGCTGTTGTCCGCCGCGCGGGCCACGGCTACGGTGGATGTTCCTCTGCTCGGGGTGAATCTGGGGTCGCTGGGGTTTCTCACGGAGGTGCCGCTGGCTTCGTTGTATCCCATGCTCGAGGCGATTGGGGAGGGACGCGCCGCGGTGGAACAGCGTTCGCTGATGCAGTGCGAATTGCTTCGTGGAGACGAAGTTCGGGGCAGCTATTTAGTCTTCAACGACGCGGTGTTGAACAAGACTGCGCTGGCCCGCCTGAACACTTACGACCTGCACATCGACAAGGTGTTCGTCTCCAGCTACCGCGCGGATGGCATGATCGTCGCGACGCCTACGGGGTCGACAGCTTATTCGCTCTCCGCGGGCGGGCCGGTGCTGATGCCAACGGTGAATGCTTTTGTGATCACTCCGGTTTCACCGCATTCGCTGACGCACCGTCCGCTGGTGGTGCCGGATTCAGTCGAGATCGAGCTGGTGCTGCGCAGTGACGAAGAGCTCGCGTATCTCAGCCTCGATGGGCAGCCGGGCCTCGACTTGCGCGACGGCGACCGCGTGCGCTGCAGCCGATCTGAACATAAGGTCAACTTGTTTCACACGGAAACAGATTTTTTTCATGTGCTGCGGACTAAGCTCAAGTGGGGAGAGCGGTAGGGAAGAGATGGCGGCGAGAGACGTTGCCAGCAACGTCTCTACAGGAACGAGCTCCGGGTCTTTCTAAATCAGGATCGGCGCTCGGCTCGCATAAGGTCCGCGACTTTCTCGCGGCGGCGAATGACCTTTGCGGATTTTCCTGACACCAGGATTTCTGCCGGACGTGGGCGCGTGTTGTAGTTCGAGGACAGGGCCATCCCGTAGGCTCCGGCGTCTAGAATCGCGAGGAGATCTCCTTCTTGCACGTTTGGCAACGCGCGATCGCGGGCGAAGAAATCGCCGGTTTCGCAGACGGGGCCGACAATGTCGACAGCTTCGCCTTGCCCCTCGGTTTCTGTAACGGGCGCCCGTTTCAGCGGAACTATTTCATGGTAGGCGCCATAGAGCGCGGGTCGAATTAAATCGTTCATGGCGGCATCGACGATCACGAAACGTTTGCCGCCGTTCGCTTTGCGATAAATTACCGATGTAAGCAGAGCGCCGGCCGCGCCTACGATGGAGCGCCCCGGTTCCAGCAGCAGGTGCACATTCAATCCTCGCAGTGGCGCGATGATGGCGCGCGCGTAGGCCGCAACTTGTTCCGAGAAATCAGCTTGCGCCGAGAAGTCAACTCGGGATGACGAATCAGCCGCGACCGTTTTCTGATATGAAATTCCCAGTCCTCCACCGGCGTCGACGTAATCGATGGCGTGGCCATTGTCTCGCAATTCGCGGACCAGCTCTGCGACTCGTGTCATCGTTTCGGCAAACGGAGCGACGTCGGTGATCTGCGAGCCGATGTGAACACTGACTCCGGCCGCCTTGAGATGTGTCGCTTCGGCAACTTTGGCGTAGAGTCGACGGGCTTCACGAATCGGTACGCCGAACTTGTGAGCATGAAGGCCGGTTGAGATATAAGGATGCGTATCGGCGGCGACGTCGGGGTTCACGCGCAGAGCAACTCGTGCCACGCTGCGCAAACGCGCGGCGCATTCCGCAAGAACCTGCAGTTCTGATTCGCTCTCGACGTTGAACAAAAGAATTTTGGCCTTGAGGGCTGCGGTAATCTCGTCACGGGTCTTTCCCACGCCGGAGAAGACCACTCGCGCGGCGGATCGGCGATTCGCCGCCAGGACGCGATCCAGCTCTCCTCCGGAAACTACGTCGAAGCCGCATCCGCTTTTGGCGAGCAGGCGCAGAATATTGAGATTGGAGTTGGCTTTGACCGAATAACAGACTGTGTGGGGCACGCTGCGGAAGGCAGACTGAAAACTTGCCAGCCGCTCGCGAATCATTGTCGCGGAATAGACGTAGAGTGGAGTGCCGTAGCGCTGGGCGAGCTGTGAAAGCTCGACTTCGTCGGAGTGCAGAGTGAGTTCGGCGCCGCGCGATCGGCTTCCCGTTTTCTGCGCGTACACAAAACCGGCGGCATGCGCGATGCTGGTCTTGCCGCGCGCGGTCATTTCTTCTTCGGCGAAGCTTGTCCGCCGTCACGTACCTTGATGGCAACCACGGTCTGATCGTCGAAGGTTTCCACGCCCGCGGAATGTTCGGCCACGGCTTTGAAGAGGGAATCGACGACGCAGTCCGCGGACTTGGCCGCGCAGCTGGCGACGATTTCCTCGACGCGTCGGCGTCCAAACATTTCGCCGCTCCGGCTGCGCGCATCCAGCATGCCGTCGCTGAAGAAGACGAACATATCTCCGGGCTTCATGCGGAATTTGAATTCGTCGTAGTCGGCTTCGTCAAACAGTCCCAGAGGCAGGCCGGTCGCTTCGATCACTTCGTTTTTTCCGCCGTGAACGTAAATGGGGCGGGGCAAGCCGGAGTTGGCGACGGTGAGGGTGCGGCTTTCGTCATCCCAGACCGCGTAGATGATCGAAACGAATTGGGCTTCGATGCGGCGCTCGGCCAGCGACAGGTTCACCGCAGAAAGCATCTCCGCCGGCATGGGTTCGATGGGCGCGTGCGAACGCAGGATACCACTCACCAGCGCGGCGTAAATCGCGGCCGGAGCGCCCTTTCCGCTGACATCGCCGATTACAATTCCCAGCCGTGACATGGAATAGGGGATGAAGTCGTACAAGTCGCCACCGATCGCCCGCGCGGGAATAAACTTCGCAGCCACGTCGAGATTCTCCGAGCTTTGGCCGGGCATGAGGCAGCAGGCGCATTTGCAATTCTCGCGCCAGCGCCAGATCTCGCTCCAGACGCCGCTCCTGCCGGGCGACTTGCTCGTAGAGCCGCGCGTTTTCGATGGCGATGGCAATTTGCGCGGCCAGCGTAGTCACGGTGCGCTTGTGATCCTCCGTGAAAAAACCGCTTCGCGTATGTTCCAGATCGAGAACCCCGATCACCTTATCCTTATAGATCAAGGGAACGACCAGCTCTGATCGAGTCTCCGGATTGGCTTCAATGTAGCGAGGATCTTTTGTGACATCGGGTACGACCACCGCTTGTTTGGTCTCAGCCGCGTAGCCCACCAGGCCTCGGCCCAGCGGAATTTCGTGCTTGAGTTGAATATTTTCATTAAAACGCAGCGAGAAGCGATGCTGCAGTTTCTCGCCGGTGGGATCCAGGAGGAGAATGCTGAACATCTGGTAATCGATGAGCCGGCGCATCAGTTCGGCAATGCGGCCGAGCAGTTCGTCCAGATTCAGAATCGATGTGAGTTCGCGGGCAATCTCGTTGAGCAGCAGCAGAATTCGGGACTGCCGCATGGTGCGCGTGTAGAGCTGCGCATTCTCGATGCCCGCGGCCATGCGGGATGCGACCAGAGTGAGCAGGCGGCTGTGCTCCTCCGTAAAATAGCCGGGCTCGCGCGCTTCCAGGTCAATCACCCCGATCACGCGATTCTTGGTGAGCAGCGGCACTGCCAGCTCGGCGCGCACATTGGGAACTCCGGCAATGTATTTCGGATCCGCCGTCACATCGTCGACCAGGACTGCCTTGCGCTCTTGCGCGGCTCTTCCGGTGACGCCCTCGCCGACTTTCAGGCGCGTCCGCTCGGCGATTTCTGGCGGATATCCCACCTGAAAACGGATTTTCAGCTCTTGAGTTTTCTCATTGAGCAACAGGATCGCAAAAATTTCGTAGTCGATGACCTTGCGCACGACCTCTGCAACCCGCCGCAGAGTAGTGTCCAGGTCAAGCGAGGTCGCGAGCACGTCCGCAACTTCGAGCAGCAGAGGCTCGATCTGCAAATGCTGCGCCGGTTTGGAAAGAACAGATCCCATAGTTTCTATGATAGCAGCCGGATTTCGCGAGGCGGAGAGCGCGCCGGCGCGTCGTTCAGTTGCCTCGCTGATGCGGCTTGTGCGCCGGCGCTGCGCGAATTGACGTCTGTACTCGCGGCAACATCCGCGGCACTATTCCCGCGGCACCACGCAGATATCGGCCAGGTTGCGGTAGCGTTCGGCATAATCCAGCCCATAGCCGACCACAAATTCGTCGGGAATTTTGAAGCCAACGTAATCTCCCTGCAGCGGAAGCTTGCGCCGCGAAGGCTTATCGAGAAGCGCGGCGATTTTGAGTGTCCGCGGTTGCCGCGCCAGCAGCATCTTCTTCAGATAGGTGAGCGTCAGGCCCGTATCGAGGATGTCTTCCACCACGATGATGTTTTTGTCTTTCAGGGTTTGATCGACATCCTTGGTCAGCTTCACTTCGCCGGTGGAGTCCCACCCGGTCTTGAGTTCCTGCGTGGGGCTGGGACGGTTTCCGTAGCTGGAGACGCCGATGAAATCGAACGTCGCATCCAGGTCGAGCTGGCGCGAAAGGTCGGCCAGAAAAATCGCCGCACCTTTCAGCACACCCACCAGCATCACGGACTCGCCCTTGAAGTCGCGCGTGATTTCCGCGCCCAGTTCTGCGACTCGCTTTGTAATTTGGTCCCTCGTGATCAGCACCTTGAGGTCAGCCATAGGCGTTTCATATTAAACTAGGTGAGCAAATCTCGCGGCGCATTGGCAAACTTTTTTATGCTCTTCGAGGAGCGCCCGAGTCGCGTCATCGGATTTATTCAGCCAGGCTTAGGAACTAAAAGCCAGGAGCTTGGTTTCATGAACCTGAAAGGCCTCAAACTGACGTGGCTGGGCCATGCCACTTTTCGCATCGAAACTCCCGCGGGCAAGATTGTCATTATTGATCCGTGGATCATGGGCAATCCCTCGTGTCCGGCGTCGGAGAGGACCGTCAAGAAAGTTGACGTCATGCTGATCACGCATGGCCACGGCGACCACATTGGCGACGCAGTGGAGATCGCGAAAAAGCATGTCCCGAAAGTTGTCGGCATCCCTGAGTTGGTCGGCTGGCTAGAGAAAAAAGGCGTGAAGCAGACGGCGGCGATGAACAAGGGTGGCACGCTGACTGTCGGCGATATTAAAGTCACGATGGTTCACGCCGACCACTCCTGCGGCATTCAGGACGGCGACGAAATGGTTTATGGCGGCGAAGCCTGCGGCTATGTGGTGGAGTTTTCCAACGGCGTTAAAATTTACCACGCCGGCGATACCAACGTTTTCGGCGATATGGCGATCATTCGCGAACTCTACGCGCCCGATATTGCGATGCTGCCGATTGGCGACCATTTCACCATGGGGCCGCGAGAGGCTGCCTACGCCTGCAATTTGCTTAAAGCTAAGACAGTGATTCCCATGCACTTCGCAACCTTTCCGGTGCTAACGGGAACTCCGGGGGCGCTGCACAAGCTGGTTCCCGACATGGAAGTTTTTGAGATGAAGCCTGGAGTCACGATTTCGTAGGGCCGAGGTCCAACATGTCAAACAAATCGAACAAGATGCCGAAAAAATCGAACAAGCCAGGCTGGCGGCACTACAACGGCTTCACCGCCGCGCCAGTCGACGACTATCTCTACTCCATGGTGCCGAAGCGCGATGCTGTGCTGGCCGAAATGGAAGAATACGCTGCGGCTCACGACGTCCCCATCGTCGGCCCCGCGGTTGGTCGCATACTGCAGCAGCTCGCGCTGATGATTAACGCAAAGACGGTTTTCGAGCTGGGATCGGCCATCGGCTATTCGACAGTCTGGTGGGCGCAGGCCGTCGGCGAAAAGGGGCGCGTGACCTACACGGACGGCGATCCTAAGAATGCGGAGCGCGCTCGCGGCTATTTCGATCGAGCGGGCGTGGCTAACCGCATCACGATTCACACCGGCGATGCGCTCGAATTCCTCTCGGAACAGAAACAGGAATTCGACATTATCTTCAACGATGTGGACAAGACCGATTATCCGCGCGTGCTGCGGCTGGTTTCACCGCACCTGCGCAGAGGTGGACTCTTCATTACCGACAACGTTCTGTGGAGCGGCAGGGTCGCCGAGAAGAATCCGAAGGGTGCGGAAACCAAAGCCATTGTCGAGTTCAACCGGCAGCTCGGCGCCTCGCCGGAATTTATGACCACGATTTTGCCCATCCGCGATGGCGTGGCTGTGGCGTTGAAGAAATAGATACGCAGCTTAATTCAGCAGCCCGTAGACGTCGATCTCGGTTCGCGTGCTGACGTAGACTTTTCCGTTGGCGACGGTAGGTGGAACAAACTTCACGGCGTTACCGGCCTGGTCGCGGTTGTTGGCGGCCATCGTTGTATTCCACAGCTCGGTGCCAAGATTGGTCGCGTCGTAGGCGTGCAGGATCGCAGGGCTTGTGCACGCGGCGGGGACCGGAGTCTGGGAGCAATTTACTCCGCTGGCATTCTGGCTGGCATATCCATAAAGGCTGGCATTGATCGCCCAGGCAATACCGTTGGAGCCGCCCTGCGATGAAATCGAGGGCGACGCATCGGGAAAGTTGAAAACCTCCGGCGACTGCGAAGACGGACTCGTCGTGAACTGTCCCGGCGCGCCGGCTGTGAAAGCGAATAGCTTTAGGTTATCCCCGGCGCCGGCAGTGTAAAGTCCGTTCTGCCAGAACGCGGGCGTTCCCCACAATCCGCTGGCGTTGAAAGATTGCAAGATCTGGCTGTTGTTGGACGCCTGGAATCGCCCCATGTTGTCGCGGTCGATCAGGTAGACGACACCTTCCTTGCCGATTTCCACCAGCAAGTGCATGGGCGCGGAGGTTTGATCCGGCAACAACACCACCCCGCCGGAACCCAGGTCGGTATCGCCGTTCTCAAGATTCAGCTCATCGTATGGGGTGAACCATCCGTTCAGATTTAAGTTGAGACCGTTCGGGGTCACTGTGTTTCCCGTGACTGGAGTAAGCCGCAGAATGCTGTCGCCGTAATCGCTCTCCGGCGACATGCCGGAGCCTTCGTCAAACACGCCATTTCCGGTGGAGACATAAACATCGCCCCCGTTTGCCGCGCTGTCGACTGCGGGAGCGCCTCCACCTGCCCAGATGCCGCCATCGGCGCCCCCCACTCCGTTCGGTGTGGTGTTGAAGACGCTGACCAGTTGCAAACTAGAAGTGTCGTAGCCGAGCAGCCAGCCGTGATACGGCGTGGCGTCCTCGTGCGCGGCGAACGCCACATAGACAATGCCATTCGAAAGCGCCAGGCCCGATCGGTTGTGCTCCAGTTGCGAAGTGAAGCTCACCGTACCGCCGGAAGTTCCATCGCCGGTTCCTGCCACGGAAGCTGCGATCGTCACTGGCCAGTTGATTTGCTCGTTCCCCGTCGTGATGTCCAAAGCGTGCAGCCGGTGGAAAAACGAGCCCGGCGGCAGACTGCAGTTGCCCGACGAGGGGCCAGGGATCTCCGACGCGCTGACCAGATAGATTGTGTTTGTCGTGGGATCGATCACCGGCGTTCCGGTGACGCCAACCTCCGGATAGACGTCGCCATAACAGTAGCCCACGTCTTGCCAGACCACAGGTCCTTCCCCGGCCGTGCCGCCGTGAAGCGTGTCGAGCAAAGTCTGGTGCCAATATGTCACGCAGGGGCTGGCGTCGGCATCGAAGGCGAAAATTGTATCGTGCTGCGTGGCGACGAAAATGACGTTATGCGGCGCGCCTGCGATGTTCAGGCCCGGCACCCACAGCGGTTGCGTGTAGACCGCGCCATCCACCGGGCAGGAGAATAGCTTGCCGAAGTTTGCCGGGGCCACAGTCGTCGCAGTCAGCGCGTATTCCTGGGTGTTTGCTCCGTCGCGCGCCAGATCGTTGTGATAAGTGTAAACGCCGGGGAGATCCGTGACGGCGACGCTGGCCGAGCCCGACGAGGAAGGTAACGCGATGCTCGTCGCGGTGACGGTGTGTGTTCCACCGGTTGCTGGCGGAGCATAGAGACCGCTGGCGCTAATTGTTCCTACGGTGGTGTTGCCGTTCGCGGTGCCGTCCACGCTCCAGTTGACGGCTAGATTGCTGATGTTGCCCGTTACGTTGGCGATGAACGCTTGCGTCTGCGTGGAGGCCGCCACTGCCGCCAGGCTCGGAGACAAGACTATCGTTAGACTCGGGGCGGCTACAGTCAGATTGAGCGGCGTCGTTGGAGACAGGCTCCCGGACATTCCTGCGACCGTCACGGCGGACGTCCCGGTTGCGGCCGTAGTTTTCGCAGTCAGAGTTAACACACTGGTAGTGCTGGTGGAAGTTGGATTGAACGATGCGGACACTCCGTTGGGCAGTCCCGACGCGGACAAGGCGACGCTACCACTGAAGCCATTCAGCGGCGTCACCGTAATGGTGCTGGAGACGCTGTAACCCTGGACCACACTCGGGCTGGCGGATGCCGCTGACAGCGTGAAGCTTGGCGTAGGCGGCATGCTGCTGCCGCCGCCGCATCCAACGAAAGGTATGATCGCCAGAACGAGCCCCAGCCAGCGGGCGTTGGCGCTGGACGCGATTCTCCTTACACGGAGGACAGCGGCGAAGGAAAGCAACATAATTTCTACCTCTGAACTGAGAGTAATTGGCTCCAGAAACGTTAAATCGATTTCACCGGGATCGCCAGCAAATCTTCTACCAATCCCACTTCTTTCTGCAGAAACGGTTCTGCATAGGTGACGCCGCCCAGCGCGCCGTAATGCCGCGCCATGGCCTCCACGCGGGCGTGAATTTCGTCGTGAGCAGGGAACAGATCCTTGCCCGCTTCCTGATCGCTGAACTGCGACTTGTAAGCCATGATGGAAGCGAACTTCCCCGCAAACTGCGCGCTGATGTCGACTACAAACGTAGGCCGCACATCGTAGTACAGCGTCGCGTAAATAATCTTGAACGGACGATGTGGGGCCGAGGCAAGGTTGCGGGAGCGTCCTGGCGGAGGTCCGAGGTCTGCGGTCCAGGGGCGGAGGCGCGCTGGCTGATAGCTGACGGCTGAGAGCTGAGGGCTAGCTTTCCCAGCCCCGCCAGAAAGCAAGCTTCGTATCCCAGTACCGACGTCGTGTAGTGATCCGGATGCCGTCCCTTCCAGTACGGCAGAATCACGACACGCGGCTGCGTCTCCCGAATCACGCTCGCGACCTTCAGCCGATTCTCCCAGGTGTTTTCGACGCGCCCGTCGGGAATGTCGAGGGCCCGGCGCCAGCTCACGCCCAGGATTTTGGCGGCATCGTCAGCCTCGCGGGCTCGGTCTTCCGCCGTGCCGCGCGTGCCCATCTCGCCTTGAGTCAAATCGAGGATGCCCGTGCGTTGGCCGCGCTGCGTCGCTTTCAGCAGAGTGCCGCCGCAGGTCTGTTCCACGTCATCGCGGTGGGCTGCGATGGCCAGAATGTCGAGCGGCTTGTGACTCACGATAGGATCAGTCAAGACATCTCCTCACGAGAATGTTGCTGAGGTCGCGACTTCAGTCTTGTAGACGTCGGCCCGCTTCAGCTTAAATGTTTTTCCGGCAGCCTAATTTTCGCCAATCAAATCTTGGGAAATCACTCCAACGGCAACTGCCAATTCACTTCTTCCGCTCCACCAGGAACCGCGCCAGTTCTTTCAAAGTCTCCGCGCGTTCGCCGAAACTTTCCAATTCCGCGAATGCTTTGCTCACCAGTTCATCCGCCTTGCGCTCCGACTGCTCCACTCCAAACAGCGAAGGATACGTTGCCTTCTCTGCCGCCGTATCTTTTCCGGCTGTCTTACCCAGTTGTTCGCTGGTCTGGGTCACGTCGAGAATGTCATCGACGATCTGAAACGCCAGGCCAATCGACTTTCCGAACGCGCGTAGGTGCGCGACCGCGCGGTCGTTCGGCTTCGGCATAAAACCCTCCGCTCACCAGGCTCGCGGTGATCAGGGCCGCGGTTTTGGCTCCGTGAATATATTCCAGCATGGCCGCGTCCGGCTTGGTGTGTTCGGCTTCCAGATCCACTACCTGGCCGCCGATCATGCCATCGACGGTTCCCGTGCCGCGCGCAATTTCCTCGACGATACGGACACGGGCTTCCGCCGGACACTTCAGCCGCGCCATCACTTCATACGCTTGCGTTTGCAACGCGTCTCCCGGCCAGAATCGCAAGAGCTTCGCCGAAAACTTTGTGGCATGTGGGACGGCCGCGTCGCAGGTCGTCGTTATCGAGCGCCGGGAAGGTCATCGTGAATCAGTGAGTAAGTGTGCAGCATCTCGAGCGCCGCGCCCAGTTCTTCAATCCCGGTGGGCAGCGACCCGGCTACCATGCGCCCCGCCTCCATGCAGAGCACCGGCCTCAGGCGCTTGCCGCCGGCAAACACACTGTGCCGCACGGCTTTGTGAATGGAGACGGGATGCTGCGTCTCTAACGGGATCAGCCGGTCCAGCGCGGCGTCCACCGCTGTTCGGCCTTGTTCAAGAGTTTCCTCGAGCATGAAGGAGTGAGTATAGCAAGGGAGCTGCGGAGGAAATCGCAAGTTCGGACGGCAACGGATTTGCCGAAGGGATTTGCTAACGGTTATGCCGCCGTGCCCTGGGCCAGAGACGACGCTTCTCAAGATTGAAGCCAGAATGGCCTCCACATCCTAGGACGGGCACACGTCGACGGCGCCTGCTTCTAGCGCGGCCATCCACATTTCTTCGTCCGGAATGCGGTGCGTGCAGAGGATCAACAGTGATGGAAAGTCCTGGTGCAGCTTTTCGATATCAGCAAATTGCAGACCCTCAACATCGAGAACCGCCACCTCGGGAAAGTTTTGCGCAACCAGATCGCGCAGTTCGTGACCCGAGCCCGACACATGCACAGACTGAAACAGAGAACGCAACCCGGCGGCCAGGGATTGGGCTATTGCAGGATCCTTCTGCAGAACAACTACACTCAAACCCATAAATCCCCCCGAACAACCGCCGTCGACAGCGAACGCCACGGCAAACTAAGGCTGAGGGGTGGGGGAAATCCAACTCCACAGACGTCGGTACTGATGAGCGTGAGACGAATTCCCGCGCCTAGTCTGTTCAGCGATTAACGCCTGGCCTGTGCTCTTTCCGTCTCAGGCTCGAATGGCTCGGCCTGGAGCTTCCCGTTTTTCTTCAGCAGAATCTCCACTTTACCTTCCGCCTGTTCCAGTTCTTTGCGGCAGGCTGAAGAGAGCTGCATGCCTTCTTCGAAAAGGGTCAGAGATTTCTCGAGGGGAACCTCTCCCTTTTCCAGTTCCTGAACTATTTTCTCCAGTCGCTGGAGACACTCTTCAAACTTTGGCAACGGATTTCGCTCCTGTACTTATTGTAATCCCATTTTTCGTTGCGGCTGTCCAGTGATTTTTTGTAATCGTGGCCCGAAAGAAGCAAAATTGTTTTTCAATCTGGAACCTGTTCGGCGATAGGGAATTGGGCTCAGTCTTCGAGACCAATTTGAGACCAGCGGCAATATCTCTTCAATTTTTCCCCAGGTATCGAATGCGTCCATCAAGGGCGCGCCCATTGCCATCGACGAAAATCGGAACCGGCTGGGTCGGCGGATTAATGATTCCGTTGGACAGCAAAGCATTGGCATGATTGGTGATGTTGTCGAAGCCAACGCGTACCGCCCAAGAGCGTCCCAACAGATGTATGCGCTTCTCGAACTCCAGGTTCACGGCGTAGTAAGTCGGCAGACGAAAAGTTCCCGGGGGATCGGCCGCATAAATCTCTCCCTGTTCTGAGGTCGCAATGACGGGCAGACCAGTGCGCGCCTCGGCGGAATAGACCAGGTCAACTTTATGAATGACGGGCAGCTTGAAAAACGGCAACACTCCGTATCCGACGAAACGGTTGGGCGTATCCCAGGGATAAGGCCCGGGTAACTGAGGACTCAGCACCGGAAGATCCACGCTGAGATCGAACACCTGGTTGGTGCGCGCGCGCGAGCGAGTGTAGGCGCCGAAGATCTCATAATGCTGGCTGAAGCGGTGCCGCAGACTCACCGTGAACGCGTCATAGCGGTCGTCGCGGCCGTTTCCGAGGAGAAATGTTCCATCCACCGCGCCATTCAACGTGTTGTAGGCGAAGCCATGCACGCCGCGCTTCTCGATGAACTCCAGTTTCAGAAAAACGGCCGCCGGAAGTTTCTTCTCCAGGCTAACGCTCCAATTCAGATACCGAGGTGCGGCGAGCGTGTTCCGGTTCACGGCAAACGCAGTCGGCAATGGGATCGGCGCAGGTTCCGGCGTCCCTGGCGCAAGATCCGTACACTTAATACTCGCGCCGTTCGCTTCCTGCGGGCAGCCGCTCGTATCGAAGAAATAATCAACCCTCTGCCCCTCGAGCGCCTGGTGGATCAATCCCATGCTGGTTGCGTCATAGGTGATCCCAATTCCCGCCGACAGCTTCGTATTACTTTCGTTGTCGAAAATGTAAGTCCCCGCCAGGCGAGGAGAGAAAAGCGGCGTCCGAATGATTTCATCCCAGTCGAAACGCAATCCCGGTTCAAGGAGCAGACGATTCGTGACCAGCCAGCGATCTTCGATGTAGGCGCTGGCCTCGGCATTGTAAATTGTGGAATAACTGCCTCCCGAGAACACCGAATAGCGCACGCACGTCGGCGCCGGCACGATAGGGAGACCATTCGCAGCGGTAGGACAAGGCTCGAGTGGACCCGACTGCACAGACTGCACAAACGAAATCGGATGCCGCAGGAATTGCGCGTCATAATTCAAGCGGTCGAGGTCCGCCCCGAATTTAATGTCATGGCGTCCGTGCCACTCGTGCGGAGGAAGATAAAGATTCGCCAGGACCTGCACCCGGCGAGCCAGCGCATTCTCCTGAAGATAATAATTACCGGCGGCCGCGAGCGTCGTCTGAATGTAGCCCGCGTCTCCCTGCGGAGCGAGCGTCAGATTGTACCGGTCGACACCGAATCCGCTTTCCAGCAGCGCCCCGCCGCGAAAATAGTAAAGGTCTTTGAGCGAGCCGATGTAGGCGGTTTCCACCTCGGTCGGGGTGGTCGCCTGCGGCATGAGGAACCCTTCTCCGGCGTATTCTTCGTGATAGTAATCCGACAGAAAACTGGCCGTCACGATGTTGCGGGTGGTGAGGTTCGATTGCAGCTTGACCAGGTTGTCCATGCGCCACACGTGGTCGCTATCGGCGCCGTCAGGCAGTTGCTTGGTGACGTAGTCGTCGTACTCGCCGTCGAGCGTGTCGATAAACCACATCTTGCCTTTTCGAATCGGCCCGGACATCGTGTAGATCGGCGTCCAGTTGGCGAGAGACAGACCTTTGACGTCTTGCGGCGCAGGAACGAAATCCGTCGCGTTGAACCGGAAGTGGTCGTTGCCCATGCGCGTGTTCAAACTGAGCACACCGCCAGAACCCTTGCCGAACTCGGCCGGTTCGCGGCTCGGGGTCACCGCAATGGAGCGGAATGAGTCGATGCTCGTCCGCACCACGAGCGCTCCGTTGGTGGGTTGAGTCACATTGAAGCCGTCCAGCAGCAATAGAGTTTGGTAAGTTTCGGAGCCGGCCACGTGCGCCTGCCCAAAAGCATCGGGCGTAACTCCAGGCATGAAAAGCAGCGCGTTGCGGTAATCGTGCGGTCCCGGGTAGGGGATGTCGATCAGCTCCGCCGCGCTGAGATCTTCTTTGGACGAGATCTGCGCGGAGTCGATCGCCGGCACGGTTTCCACCACGTCCACCACTTCGCGCGTCTCCTGCTGATGAGTAAGCGTTACGTCGAGGCTGACAGCGATTCCTATCTGCACCTTGGACTGCGAGATTGCGTAGAAGCCGATTTTTTCCACGCGAAGTTCGTAAGCTCCACGCGGCAAATCGAGGAACTCGCAGCGCCCTGCGGAATCGGTCAGGCAGCGCAGCGGCAGAGCCGGCGGCGGAGCCTGCATCAGGACATGCGCGGACGCGACCGGCACAGCATTTTCATCGGTCACCGTAAGGATGAGTTTCTGTGCTGTGGATGCGGGCGTTGACGGGGATGTTGAATGTGCGGGCGAGGCACTCTGTCCCCATCCGGAGACTGAGAAGAGGCCACCGAAAAGAAGAAAAGCAGCGGCTCGCATCGAATGGAGGGCTTCCTCGCGCAACACACTTAAGATACCTCTTGGCCACGAGCGGTTGTGCCGTCAAAATGCGAAAGTTTTTATGAAGGGGTGTCTCGCCGTCGGAGCGGCGGGCAGAGGCACGCCCATCGCAGCTTCACGCGCGACCCGGTTCAGAACATTTCCGGAGGCTGAGAAAGCAAGGTCGAGCCTCCCGCCTGTAGCACAGGGGTAACCTGTCGTGGCTGACTCTTATCCGCTACGCTCACGCTGAGGGTGTAACCCACAATGAAGAAGTTCGGTCTTCTCTTGCTGATGTTTGCTTCGGTCTCGTCCTTTGGTCAATTGGCGCGCCCCACTGTTTTTATCGAACCCCAACAAGGTTTTGAAACCTACTTAGCTGCGGCGGTCTCGAAAAAGAACGTGCCCGTCGATGTGGTAACGGACCAGACAAAGGCAACTTATGTTTTGAGGGCCGCACCTGTCGAAGTCAAGACAGAATCGACGGGCGGTAAAATCGCGCGCTGCCTGTTCGCTTACTGCGCCGGGATTGAAGACAAAGGAAATGTCTCTGTCCAGCTAATCGAGGGAAATTCGACCAAAACCCTGTGGGCCTACTCAGTTAACAAACAGCGAGGCGGCAGCAAGAACTCGCAGTCGATGGCAGAAGCGGTTGCCAAGCATCTGAAGGACTATGTTGAGAGTAAATCAGGGCAAGAAATCCTGACCGCCACTGCGTCTGCGCCAGCGTCGGCGCAGCCAGAGGCTTCGCCAGCCGCCGACAACTCACAGGCGGAGAAAGCCGTAGTGGCCACGACTACCATGCAACCCGCGACCGTAATTTTGAAATCCACGCCTCCGGGCGCTGATATCAACGTGGATGGAAAATTCATGGGCAACACTCCATCGACCATCCAGTTGACTCCCGGAGACCACGTAGTCGAAGTCGAGAAGGAAGGGCTGAGACCGTGGCAGCGGGGAATGACGATTACTGCTGGCGGAAACATCACTATCGACGCGACGCTGGATAAGCCGTAATATTTCAGCCCCTACGAGGTCACAGGGCACTCCCAGCCGCGGACGGAAACCCTACTTCGCGCCGTTTGTCCCTAGCGCTTCCAGCACATCCACCGCCGAACTATACCGTCCTTGCGGCGCGCTGACCTGTGCGCCTTGCACGATCTGCCGCACTGCCAGCAGCATCTCTCTAGCCAGGGCCACGCCCTCGGCCCGCGCCGTTTCCGGCGTTTGCGCGCGCGCCATGCGTTCCAGCACTGCGTCAGGAACGCTGACGCGCAATTCGTTCTTCATGAACTCGGCATTGCGCACGCTTACCAGAGGCCAAATTCCCGCCACTACCGGAATCCGGCAATGCTCGATGCGGCGCACAAAGTTCTCCAGCAATCGCAAGTCGAACACGGGCTGCGTGACGGCGTATTCCGCACCGGCTTCCACTTTGAATTCGAAGCGGCGGACTTCCTCGTCCAAGTCGGTGAGGCCCGGGTTCGCCCCTACGCCAATCACAAATCCCGTGCCGGTGCCGATCGGATTGCCGCCCAGGTCCAGCCCGCGATTCAAATTGTGCACAATGTTGACCAGGCCGATGGCGTCCACATCAAACACCGCCGTCGCATCGGGATAATTTCCCATCTTCGGTGGATCCCCGGTGATGCAGATCAGGTTCTTGATTCCTACCGCAGCCGCACCCAGCAGATCGCTCTGGATGCCCAGCACGTTGCGGTCGCGGCAGGTGTAATGCAGAACCGCGTCAATACCCACCTCGTGCTGAATCAGCAGCGACAGCGCCTGGTTGCTCATGCGCGCCGAGGCACGCGGGCTGTCCGGAATATTCACCGCATCCACGCCCACCGACTTAACAAACTTCGCCCCCTCGACTTCCTTGCGAATGTCGATACCCTTCGGAGGAACAATCTCGACCATGGTCACGAACTCGCCCTTGGCCAACTTCGCGCCCAGGCTCGATCGCTTCTCCAGAGGAACCGCTGGCGTCGCCGGAGTTGCCGTATGACCGCCCGCCACCTGCGCCCCTGGCGCTTTTCCTCGAGCTTCGCCCACTCGCAGCGCCGATTTCATTACCCGGATGTGTTCTGGCGTGGTGCCGCAGCATCCGCCGACCACTTTGGCACCGGCCGCAACAAACTTCCGCGCATAGCTGGCCATGTATTCCGGAGAACACAAATAGATGTTTCGGCCTTCGACCGACCGCGGAATGCCGGCGTTCGGTTGCGCGGCCAGGGGCAGGGAAGTCAGCGCCCGTACGCGCTCAATGGCGTCCAGCATGGCGACCGGGCCCACGCTGCAGTTGCATCCGAGCACGTCGGCTCCCCATTCTTCGAGTTTGGGAACGAACGTTTCCGGAGACGATCCGTCGAGGCAATTTCCGTCTTCGTCGATGGTGACTTGCGCCACAATCGGCAGCCCGGCGTTCACATCGCGCGCCGCGAGCATAACTTGATGCAGCTCTTCAAGATAGCCGAACGTCTCGAGGATCAGCAGATCCACGCCGCCTTCCACCAGCGCCTCAATTTGCTTCCGAAACGACTCTCGGGCTTCCTCGAATGAGGTTTTGCCGAGGGGTTCGATTCTGGTTCCCAGCGGGCCAACCGATCCTGCGACCCACACATCGAAGCTTTTGGCGGCCTCGCGAGCCAGTTGCACTCCAGCGAGGTTTACGTCACGCACTTTGTCGGCCAGGCTGTGCCGCGCCAGGCGAAAAGAATTGGCTCCAAAGGTATTGGTTTCAATGATCTCCGCGCCTGCCTGCAAATATTCGTGGTGGATTCCACGAATCAAATCGGGCTGAGAAAGGTTCAATTCGTCATAGGAACGGTTGATAAAGATGCCTTTAGCGTAGAGCAGCGTCCCCATGGCCCCGTCGCAGAGCACCGGGGCTTGCTTGATTCGCGAAAGAAAGTCTGCTGGCATAAGATGCTGAATGAAAATAACAGCTATAGTCTTGAGAATACAGGATGGTTGCCGGTTTGTGCATCCGCAGCGCAGCTAATGCGCGGCTAAGAGGGTTCGAACTGAGCAAGTTAGGACTGAATGGGGGTCGGCGATGAGGCTAGATGCAGTGCGCCGGGGAAGCCTTGGCCAGAGGTCTGCTATAATCCGCTATTTCGCATTTAAATCTCCATTTTTCATGCCGTTAGGAGCTTCGCGTTTGAAGAAATTCGTTCTTGTTTCCGGTGTCCTTTTCGTCGCCAGCATCGGTTTTATTTCGTGCAGCAAGGCAGCCAAGCCGAAAGATCCCCCCAGCGGCCTGGACACTCGCGTTCTGGCTTCCCAGAGCGTAACGGCAGGGTCGACGTTTGGCAGTCTGGTGATCGTTAACGGCTATAACGACACGCTTCCGCGCGTTGCCGGGATCGGCGCGGGTACGTTGAACTACGCCCGGGCTGATGGCTATTTCCGCAAACCGGGCGACTGTGATTGTCTTCGATGCGGGCACCAATAACGTCGCTGTCGTAGACACGGTAACGGAGTCCACCGCCGGATCGATCGGGCTGCCCGGCGCAACCACCAGCATGGTGATTCCCACGGGGAGCGCCACGCTTGCGTTTACGGCGGTTCCGACGGCCTCCGTGGCTGGGATCCTCTCTCCGGCGGGCGCCGTTGTGGAGATGAACCTGGCATCGAATTCGACTATTTCCACGATTGGTGTTCCGGGCGCGACGACGGTCGTCTCCAACGCCGGGGGGACGCAATTATTGGCCTTCAGCGACGATAGCGACACCATGGCGGTGCTTTCTCCCGCAGTCGCAGTGAGTCCGGTGGACCAGGGCTGCGACAGCGGCTCGGTGAGCACCGCCTGCTTTCTGGTCACGGGCTTTAGCCGTCCCGCCTATGCCATTTATTCGAGCGACGGCTCGACTGCCTACGTGCTGAATTGTGGATTGCAGTGCGGCGGGACGCAGCCAGCCAGCGTCTCCGTGGTGAATACGGCGACGTTCGCCATAACTAATACCATCCCCGTGGAGGGCGCTACCTGGGCACTGGTCAACGGGACAACGATGTACGTGGCCGGAACGCCCCCTCCGCCTACCCTCGGAGCTAACACTTGTGCCGGCGGGCCGACGACCGCCGCAATCACTTGCGGGCGTCTTGACATCGTAGATCTGACTTCGCTGACCGTGGTGAACACTCAGGATATTTACATCCCCGATGGCTACCACGACCGCATGGACTTAAGCATCAACGGCCAGCTTTTCATCGGATCGCACACCTGCACGACAATTGGCGACGTTAATAATCCAGTCGGGGAAGTGCGGGGCTGCCTGGCGATCTACAATACCGCCGAGGGCAACGTGGTGATCCCTCCGGACAACGGAGACGTCACCGGCTTTGCGGGCTTGACTGCGCGCCAAGTGGAGTATGTGGCGGAGGGCGGGAATCTCCGCGTCTATGACACGGACCTGGACGCACTGCTGGAGAACCAGGACTACATTCCTACCGGCACCGTCCCGGTCGTAGGCCTCGTGATCGACTTGAAAGAGATCGACTTCTACTAGAGCGCGCGGTGTACGCCAATGGCAACGGCAACGAGATCGTCTGTTTTGTTCGTAGTTGTAGTCGCGCTGGCGATAGGCGTGTCTTGCTCCTGCCAGGGTGCTCCATCCATCACTTCGATCTCACCCAGCACCACATCTGCTGGAGGCAGCGACTTCGTATTGACCATCAGCGGCAAGAATTTTGTCAGTTATTCGATGTTGAACTTTAATGGCTCCCCGGTGACGCCGAGCCTGGTCACCGGCGATCAGCTGGTGGCTACGGTCCCCGCTTCCGCCATTGCGCAGCCCGGAACATTGCAGGTTCTGGTGCTCAATCCCCCAACGGGCACGTCTACTACCCCGATCGACGGAACTACAACCACAACCTCATCGAACACGTGCGGTGGTTACGACTCAAACGCGGTTGCCTTCACGGTCAGCCCGTGACTCGGTCAGCCCATGACTCCGTAAGAGGGCCCGACTGGGGAATGTAGGTGTGGCAAACGTGCGATTACGCCCAAACCGGGTGAATGAGCATATGGTGATGCTACAAGAGTGACGGGTGCGGAATCGGACAAAAAAGGGGCACGGGCTACAGTCCCGTTGCGTTTCCTTCATTCACTCTAGTTTCACACCGATCCCGGTTGTCGCTAACACATATTCGAACTCTTTAAACAGCTCTTTGCCGCATATAGGCTCACCGTTTGGGTCGCACGAAAGAACATTCCCCGTGCGCGGGTCTAACGCTACATGGCAGTTCTTAGGACCGAAACACTTCGCCTCCCCGTAGGTGCTCGTGAGCGAAACAGAATTGTTGCGTTCCTCGCAAGACATTTGGACGATTAACACCGTGTCCATTTTGCCATTGTCGCTCAGATCTCGAATCAGCTCATGTCGCTGCGAGGCTGAGAGTGCCTCTTTGAAAGAGGAAAGCAAAACAGACGCGAGTTTTCCATCACAGGTCGCTGGTTTGGGAAATGCGATAAATACGGGCCTGATACCCAATGCTACAAGATGTACCGACGGTTGGGCTTGTGGCTGGGCTTGATGTTGATCCTGCGGGACGCCTGGTAAGGAATTTAATGAAGATGTCTGCGTGGCCGGATGTGCCTCTTCCCATCTGCGAATGCGTTCCTGCACATCAGCAAGCTGAGCTGGTGTGAGCACTGCTTCGACTTTGTCGCGATAGTCTTTGACAAATCCTTGTTCAAGAAATGACGCAGCAATCGCGATCCAGAAATACGCTTGTACGTTATCCTTTTCTACGCCTGCACCAGCGCGATAAGCCATCCCGAGGTTGTATTGAGCCTTTGCCATGCCCTGTTCGGCAGCCTTCTGCCACCAGCGAGCTGCTTCGGCGGGATCCTTTTCGACGCCGTTCCCTAAGTTGTAAGCCTGTCCGAGGTTGTATTGAGCCGCGGCGTTGCCTTGATCGCCTGCCTTGCGATACCAACGCAAAGCTTCGGCGGTGTCCTTAGCGACGCCTGTGCCAGAGTAATACGCAGCTCCAAGCCAGAACTCACCGTCAGGGTTGCCCTGCTCGGCGGACTTGCGCAGCCACTTGACTCCCTTTGCCTCGTCCTTCGGGACTCCCGCGCCCTGGAGATAGAACAGTCCCAGGCTGAGCTGGGAAGCTGCGTTGCCATTTTCGGCAGCCTTGGTGTGCCATCGCAGACTTTCAGCATTATCTTTCGGAACGCCCGTTCCTAAGCCATACGCCGTTCCGAGATTGCCTTGAGCCGTTACATCGCCTTGCTCGGCGGCTTTCTTCCACCAGCGCACAGCTGCGGCGTCGTCTGGCGGAACACCCGATCCACCCAAGTGATAAAGTGCTGCAAGATCCGATTGGGCCTGTACATTGCCTTGCTCGGCAGCTTTGGTGTACCAGTTCGCGGCTTCGGCATCGTCTTTTGGAACACCCTGTCCCAAGTGATAGAGGAGTGCAAGGCCCCGCTGCCCCTCTGCATTGCCCTGATCGGCAGCCTTGGTGTACCAGCGCACGGCTGCGGCGTAGTTCTTTGGAACCCCTGCTCCATGCGAATAAGCAACTCCAAGGTTGATCTGCGACGTCACATCGCCATGCTCCGCCGCCTTCTCCCACCACTGCACGGCTTGCGCCTCATCCTTGGCGACCCCTTCTCCCAGGTGATACGCCTTGGCAAGAGCGAATTGTGCTTGTACATCACCGTCCTCAGCTTTGATCTTAAGTTCGGTAATGCTTTGCGCATACCCGAAGGGCTGGATCCCGAGCAAACAGGCAACAGTGCATAAAAAGATATGCCCCCGGGCGGTCTGCATGAGTGCCTCTGTTCTCACGCACAGCAGCTTACTCCCGGAGCTGCGAGAATTCCAGATCGCTGTCGCAAACAGGCGATTACACGTTTTTGACCGAGTCCGAGTGCAAGAGCGATTTATCGGAAGTTACACTCCAGTATCATGAAGGGCGCATTCCAGGCCTGGTAATTGACCTCCCTTGAAACATCTCGTCTGTGGTTGCGTCCCCTTGCACTGGGCGACGCAGAGCAGACCCAGATACTTTTTCCGCAGTGGGATGTTGTACGTTTTCTTACCACGGCAGTGCCTTGGCCATACCCTGCCGACGGAGCGGAGACGTACTATCGCGACGTTGCGCTTCCAGCCATGGAACGAGGCGATGCCTGGCACTGGACGCTGCGGTTGAAAACGAGTCCGGAGCAACTGATTGGCTGCATTTCGCTGATGCGTTCGGAGGACGAGAATCGCGGATTCTGGCTCGGTCTTCCGTGGCAGCGTCAGGGTCTGATGAGCGAGGCGTGCGAGATGGTTACGGACTTCTGGTTCAACGTTTTAGGCTTTTCTGTTTTGCGCGTGCCCAAGGCGGTGTCGAATGTAGCTTCCCGCCGTATTTCTGAAAAGCAAGGCATGCGTGTGATTGCGACGGTGGAGCGCGATTATGTCGGTGGGCGGTTCCCCGCAGAGATATGGGAAATTACAGCGGAAGAATGGAACGGCCGAAGGCGAGCGTCATCGTGAATTGTCCGAAATCGGCTTTCATGAGTGGTGTGGCGATCGCTGATATGGCGACCCTGCAGTGACCCGAGATTGGGATTCGCTATGGCGATCGTGTGCCAACCACGCCGGAGGATGACCTTGTGATTGCGGCGATTGCCAGCAGCAACACGCACGCGCCGGCCGTGACTTCCAGCAACTTTAAGTTATTCGGCGTCGATGGTCCGGCCAGCGGCATGTCGGTCGCTACTAGTACTGCCTTCTTGGGGTTCGCGGGATCGTAATGCACCGCGATCGGTGTTCCCCGGAGGATGCTCATCGACCCACTCTTGCATGAGGCCGAACTGCTGCGGTGGGTATTGCCAGATAACTCTGCGTGGAGCGGGAGTGCTGCGCGAGTGAACCTTGGTTACGATCCCCTCGGCGCCAACCAGATAGTGGACACGGCAATCGATCCAGTAAGCCTCTAGCTTATGCGTGTAGATATCCACGCCGCATCTTTGAATGAGCGCTGTCGCCTGCGGCCATTGCGCCTGTGCGTGCTCCTGCCAGCCCTGTGCCATGGTCACAACCAGCACAAAAATCGAGCACAACCCAGCAAACAGACCGAGCCCAGCAACTGCGACCCAGACCAATTGAATCTTCCGCACCGGCTGCGTGGTCATCTTCGGTGTTCTCCAGACATTCATAACGATCAGCGAGCTGCACGCACTGTGACGGGCCCGTCGGCGGCCTTGCCACTTCAATCGTTTCGTAAGGTCCCTCACCGGGCCTTCGGCCCGGTTCGGGATGACATCATGGCGCGAAGTTTTATTTTCCCGGCTCCAGAACCAGGCTATGGGCTTTGGTGGTTTGCACGGCTCCGGGACTGAATGGCAACGTGAAGGTGGTTCCGTTGTACCAGCGCTTTCCATTGGTCCATGTAGTAGGGGCTGAGGAAGTTTCCGGCTTGGCCAGTCACGATGTTCAGGGTGGACTGGTCGAGGTCGGCGAGGTTCGCGGTGAATCGTTCCGAGGGGCCATGGTGCCGGGTAACTGCTTTTACTGTGTAGCCGCTGCCCGATTGCTCCTGCACGCCCGGCCCGGCCCAGCGTTGGATGACTGGAATCTTTCCCAGCACCGGATGCTGAATCTCGACGGCGTTGAAACTGCCCCAATGCCAGGATGCGAGGTCCTTGGGCGCGTCGGCGTCGCTGACCGCCGCTTCCACCGCAGCGGTCAATAGTTCCTCGTAATTAGGATATTTTTCCGGAAGCCAGCGTTTGGGATGATGGATCAGAATGTTTTCCAGCCAGATGGAGCGCTGCTCCCAGGAGTAGGTTTGCCAAGTCAGGGATCCTTCGGTCTTCTTGGATTCTGGTTTCTTCGGATCTGGCGTCGTCGAGTTCGGCGTTGTCGAATCTTCGGGTGCGGTTCCCAATTTCGGTTCAAGCAGCAGTCGCCGCAGTTCGCGAATCGAAAGTTCTGTGATTGTCGGAGTCGCCGACGAAGCCAGCATGCGGCCGTCCCAATTTCTCATTAAGTCGGCCGCCTGTTTGGCGCGGGTGGAGGGCTTTGCCGCGTGGTCTACGGCATAGACGAAACGCTCGGCCGCAAACAAGTCGGCTTCCGAATGAACATCCATCTGCAAGGCGAGCATGTCTGCGGCGGAAAATTGTCTGCCCGACTCGAGCACGTGATAAATGCGCGCCTGACGCCAGGGAGCTTCCCACTCCATGCTGATCGAGTGCGGGTAATCGTCGGGAGTAATTCTTCCGTTTGCCGTGGCGATGATCCCGGATGCAGGGTTATAGATATTCGGCAGCTTCTCGAACGGAATGAAGCTGGTCCACTCATGCGCGTTGTCCGCGCCGCTCACGGGCAGGCTGCCGTCTCCGGCCGCGCGGATCGGAACTTTGCCGGTGGCGTGATAGCCGATATTTCCATCTACGTCGGCGTACACCACGTTTTGTCCCGGAGCATCCAGCTGCGAGAACGCATGCTGGAAATCTTCCCAGTTCTGCGCGGCGTTCACGTCGAAGAAAGGCATCCGGAGCCCATCGTAGAGCGTCCAGCGCAACGCCAGTGGGCGCGTTTCGCCGGGAACCAGGTCGGTGATGATGGGCCCATGGCGCGTAATCTTCACGTCGATGGTGACGTCGGGCTTGCCTTTGATGTGAATGACCTCAGTGCGATGCTCGGGCTGCAATCCAGCCTTGTGGAGTTTGATAAGCACCCTGCTGCGTTGAAATTTTCAATGTAGACGTCGGTCACAGTCGGGCCCACGTTGGTAAATCCCCAGGCGATGCGCTGATTGTGGCCCACAATTACATAAGGCACTCCCGGGAGCGTTACGCCGGCGACATTGAAGGTTCCGGCTTGCAGATGCGCTTCGTACCAGAGGTTGGGCATCTGATGCCCGAGATGCATATCGTTTGAGAGCAGCGGCTTGCCGGTGGTGGTGTGGGCGCCGGAAACTACCCAGTCGTTGGATCCATCGACGGGTAGAGCTTCTTCCGCGCCTTATTTCGAGCGCGGACGTTCTTGGCGCGTGACTGAGTTGTCCGGGCCATCGTCATCGCTATCGTCGTCGTCAGTCCGAGTCTCCACTATTGGTGTGCGGGTCGTTCAAGTCTTCCCGCATTACGGTTGGAGGGCGGTCATGCCATGAGCGATTCACATAAAGATCCGCAGTGAGTTCGGGCCCTAGCTTGGCCAGAATTTTCTCGCGGTCGAGCGCGTCGTAGAAATAGTGATAGTTCAGATCTTTCACCATTCCGTTGGCGATGACGACGGAATCTTCCGGTTGCCAGGGCTTCGGGGAATATTTCAGGATCCGGAATTCAATCGGTAGCCTGTCGCCGTGCGTTGCGATATACGCATTCACTCCCCGTGCATAGGCTTCGAAGTAACTTCGGTCGCGTGGGTTCGTGGTCTGGATGGACTTTTTTGCGGCTGCCCGCAATCCGAGAATGCGTTGCTCGCGGTCGAGTTTGAGCGTGTCTTCTCCCAGAATCTCGGAGAGTTCTCCGGCTCCGAAACGCCGCATCACATCCATTTGCCAGAGCCGGTCCTGCGCCGTGACATAGCCCTGGGCGAAGAACAAGTCGTCCAGCGACGTCGCTTCGATCGTGGGAACGCCGTGGGTGTCGCGGGTGACCGTAACTGGAGCGGAGAGACCATTCACCTGCAGGCGACCATCGAGTTGGGGAAGGGCAGACCGCGCGATGAAATAGGCATAGCCCACGACGCCTACAAGAATCGCGACGACGAGGCATATCAGCCAGAAAAGAATCCGGAGCACGGGCGAGCGGCGAGTGGCTGGTGCGATGGTGGCGATCGTACTCATGAACAGGATGTGGGGGTCTGGGATTTGCAGAACGAAAATCGCATTTGAAGATTCTATTCCAGCAGGCAGAATCGCGGGGCCTTTCTGCTTTAGACTGAAGGTGCGCGACAATCTGCGCCAAAGTGGATGCAGTGACCCCCATGCCGATTGCTTGTCCTCACTGCTCCGCGGAGATGCCGGACTCCGCCGCGTTCTGTCCGGGGTGCGGACACTCCATGCAAAGGCCGGAGCGTGCCCAGGCAAAGATCGGCATGCTTACCGAGAATGTGGCGGGTGCGCTGGCTTACTTCAGTTTTATTCCCGCGACCTTGCTTCTTCTGCTCAAGCCCTATAGCAAGAACCGCTTCGTGCGCTTCCAGTGTCTGCAGTGTCTTTTCCTCACGCTGATCTGCCTGTTGCTGGGCGTGGCGCTCAAGCTGACCAGCCCGATTCTGTTTCTAGTCCCACTGGTTGGTCCTCTTTTCGTCTCGCTGGTTTCGATCGTCGGCGCACTGGCCGCGGTCGTTGTCTGGCTGGTGCTGGTGGTCAAGGCTTTCCAGGGCGAAGTATTCAAGCTACCTCTGCTGGGAGAACTGGCGGAACGGCAGGCCAATCTGATTCCGGGACGACCGCTGTAGATAACCGTTCACTCACAAGAAATTT
This sequence comes from uncultured Acidobacteriaceae bacterium, assembly GCA_963846245.1. GTDB lineage: Bacteria > Acidobacteriota > Terriglobia > Terriglobales > Acidobacteriaceae > Sulfotelmatobacter. The sequence continues at coordinate 53,446 of CAWJVI010000008.1, forward strand.
GTGGATTGCTTCGTACGCGGCTTTCTGCTATTTTGCCGCCACGTTCTTTGGGGCGGCGCACCTGCGAAGCAATTGAGAATGTAGTTTTCAACTCAAGGTTGAAGGAGACCCGGTATGGCGTTTTGCAATCTATGCGGCGCTCAGATCGCCGATGGCACCACCACCTGCGCGGCTTGCATCAGCCGCGCCCCGGCAGCACCGGCAGCCAGCGGCACCGGCATGGCAGACAATGTGGCCGGGATGCTGGCCTACATCACTATCATTCCAGCGATTATTTTCCTGGTGACGGCGCCCTACAACAAGAGCCAGTTTGTCCGCTTCCATTCGTGGCAAAACCTGTTCCTGCATCTGGCCGCGGTCGTGCTTTGGATCGGGCTTTTCATCGTCTCGATCGTTTTGGCGTTTATTCCGATCCTGGGGCACTTGATCTCGTTTCTCCTTTGGGCCGGCCTCTCTATCGGCGTCCTCATCGTGTGGATCATCCTGCTGATGAAGGCGAACCAGGGTGTGATGTACAAGCTGCCGGTGATCGGCGATCTCGCCGAGAAACAGGCCAACGCAATGTAGGTGCGGTTCGTTTTGTGGACCAGCCATGCTGTATTCTTTGGCTTGGGCGGGAGCGGTTACTTCCTGTATTGGGCGCGTGGGGACAAGATCGCAACGACGATCGCCCCACGCGCCCTTGACTTTCTCCTTCCAAGCTGTCATTCCTATTAGCTTTTACCCCAAGCGAGGTAAGCGCCGGGGACAGCTTTCCCGGCGAGAATCTTGAGTGAGAGGCGTTCATTGCGAGTTCGGGTCTTCTATCACGATAAATGTTTTGACGGAGCTTCCTCCGCCGCGCTGTTTTCCCGTTTCTACCGCGAGCGGATTCGCGGCGACGCCGAGTTCACTTTTTCCGGTCTTGTCCATCGCGCGGGAGCACTGTTCGACGAATCCCATTTCGATGGCGACGAGAACGCGATTGTCGACTTCAAGTATTCCAGTTCGCCCAAGATCACGTGGTGGTTCGATCACCATGAGAGCGCGTTTTTGTCTCCGGCCGACGCTGCGCACTTCGAGCAGGATCAAAGCAATCGTAAGTTTTATGATCCTGATTTCAAGTCCTGCACCAGCTTTATCGCGATGATCGCGCAGCAGCGTTTCGGTTTTGATCCTGCTCCGGTTGCCGATCTGGTTCATTGGACCGACATCATCGACGGCGCGCTCTATCCCGATGCCAAAACGGCGGTCGAAATGGAAGCGCCCGCCATGAAGTTGACCATGGTCATCGAGTCGGCGCCTGACCATGGTTTTGTTCCGAACCTGATTCCGCTGCTGGCGGTGAAGCCGCTCGCCGAAATTCTCGAAGAGCCTTTTGTTGCCCCGCTTCTGCCGCCGCTGCTCAGGCGTCACGAAATTTCCATCGGAATCCTGAAGCAACGCACGGAGTGCAAAGATGCCACGATATTCTTCGACATCACCGATCACGATCTCGAAGGCTACAATAAATTCGTTCCCTATTATCTTCATCCTGAATCCATTTACAGCGTGGGGCTCAGCAAGAGCAGTTTCCGGGTGAAGGTTTCCGTGGGATCGAATCCCTGGGCGCCGCAACCGCCGGAAGTAAACCTGGCCAGGATCTGTGAGCGCTACGGCGGCGGCGGTCATGCGCGAGTGGGAGCTATTTCCTTTAACGTGAACCAGCACGCGGCTGCTATCCGGGCGTCGCATGAGATCGTCGAAGAATTGCGCTCGGCGGTTCGCCAGAAGAGAAAGTGAAATGGTCGCGCTACCGGTTCACGGCCCGACTCGCCGATTTGATCTTCACCGGTTTGATCTTCGCCGATTTGATCTGGGGTGATACTCAGCTTTGACGAATTCCTCAGCCAATCTGGGCCCGCCCGGAGGTAAGCCGCTGACCGGGGTGCCGCGTCTTCCGATCCGTGCCCAGAAACCTCTGCTGCGCTTTGTCGCGATGTTCGAGTTCGGCAAGGGCGTTTTCGTGATGGCGATTGGTCTATGCGCCCTGCTGCTGGTTCACAAGGACGCGTGGCTGCTTGCGGAGAGCCTGCTGGCTAAGTTTCACATCAGTCCCGACCGCCGCTACGCCCAGCTTTTTCTGAACTTCGCTGACAGCGCCACCGACAAACGCCTCTGGACCGCCGCCAGCGTTGCCTTTACCTACGGCGGATTGCGCTTGATCGAGGCTTATGGCCTGTGGCGGCAGCGTGCCTGGGCTGAGTGGATCGCTTTTGTCGCCGGGGCGGTGTTTCTCCCACTCGAAGTTCGCGAACTTTCCCGGGGCATCACCGTGCTCCGGACCGTGCTTTTCCTCGGCAATCTGGTTGTCGTGATCTACATGTATTATCTTCTTCGCTATAACCACCGCGAACGCCAGAAAGTGGCGGCGGCACCTCCTTTCGGATAGAACCGTCCTGAAACCATTGACTGGAGCCGGAATCGGCGTGATTGCTGCTGGAAATTCTCTTTGTTTTGCGCCATACTTCACTTAGCGCGCTCATGGAGGTTCTATGAGCATTCTCGCTCTGCCTTGCTTTCTGCTTTTTCTGATTGGCTCCGCCGTCGCCCAGGACACCAACTTCGCCGCCGGGCCGCAGTATTTGCTCACCGGTTCGCCACTCCTGGCTCACTCGATCGCCACGCCGACATTGTCGCTCGATGCGCCGTTGCCGCCGGTGGAACCGGCCAGCTTCAACTTTCCCGAAGCTGCGTCGGAAGCCGCGACCGAGGTTCCATTTACCACGAATCCGCAGCTCGAACACCAGGCCGATCTCATCCCAATCTATTACGGAGCTGATAACCATTACGGAGTTTCAACCGCCGTGGTGGAGATTAGCTTTCCTGTGGGAGCGACAGAATTCTCCGCGGCGCTTCCGGCGAGTATTGTCGAGAGCGGAGTCACTGAGTTGGTCGATGCCCAGGCCTTGCGCATACGCGGCCACGGGGTTACGGTCGCCGAGGCCGCCGCTTACTGGAAGACTCACAAGCTGACCGCACGGCGTAGCTTCACCAATGAAGACGTCAGGCGGCTGCATTCGGCTAGCTAAACAACAAGCTCGGCCTACAAGCCCGGCAGAATTGCGCACTGCTTCTCTCGCGGCGTAACCCGCGCCGCTGCCCCTCGTGTTAGCCTAGATCGACTGCATACGCATTCCGGGGAGTTCATGAGCGTCTCCAGCCCTTCGCACCTCGACCTGCAAGCTATCGCAAAACAAATCATGATGGATCACGGCTTCCAGCCGGAGTTTCCTGCGGAAGAAACTGCACAGGTGGCCCAACTGCGTGCGCATCCGCCGCAAGTCGCTGCCACTGGGGCTGTGCGCGATCTTCGCCAGCTTTTATGGTCTTCCATAGACAATGACACGTCTCGTGATCTTGATCAGATCGAAGTCGCTGAGCGCCTGCCAAACGGTGATGTCAAAGTTATGGTGGGCATTGCCGACGTGGATGCCTTTGCTCCCAAGCAAACGCCCATCGATGTGCACGCCGCTCGAGAAACCACCACGGTTTATGCCGGTGTCCACAACTTCCCGATGCTTCCGGAAGAATTGTCCACCGGGCTGACTTCGTTGCTCGAAAATCAGGATCGTCTCAGCGTGGTTTGCGAGTTCGTAGTTACTGCCGCGGGCGGAGTGAGCGGGGGCCAGCTCTATCGCGCGCTCGTACGCAACAAGGCGCAGCTGCAGTACAACTCATTGGGCGCGTGGCTGGAAGGGAAGGCAGCGGCTCCGCCTAAAGTAGCCGACTCACGCGATTTGCAGGCACAACTTAAACTTCAGGATGAGGTTGCTCAGCAGTTGAAGAAGCAGCGCTTCGAGCAGGGAGCGCTCAGTCTGCAGACCGATGAAGTGCGTCCGCTCATGCTGAATGATCAAGTAGTGGACGTGGTCCATCAGGAAAAAAACTCCGCCACCGAACTGATCGAAGATTTTATGATCGCGGCCAACGGCGTCGTGGCCAGGATGCTGGAAAACGTTTCTTCTTTGCGCCGGATCGTGAGGACGCCGGAACGCTGGGACCGCATCGTACAACTGGCTGCGGGCAAGGGTACTAAACTTCCCGCGGACCCGGATTCGAAAGCGTTGAATGACTTTCTTATCCAGCAAAAAGCTTCTGATCCTGCCCATTTTGGCGATCTCTCTTTAGCGGTGATTAAGCTGATCGGCCGCGGCGAGTACGTTCTGGAACGCGCGGGGGACACCGCCCCTGGACATTTCGGGCTCGCTGTGCGGGATTATACGCACTCCACCGCACCTAACCGCCGCTTTCCGGATATGGTTACGCAGCGGCTTATCAAGGCCACGCTGGCGGGCCAGAAAAATCCTTACACGGATGACGAACTCACCGCCATCGCCGCCAATTGCACCCTGAAAGAGAATGCGGCTAAGAAAGTTGAACGGGAAATGGGTAAGCGGCTGGCCGCGATCGCCATGCAGCGCAGAATCGGCGAAACTTTCGATGCGATCGTGACCGGGGTCACGCCAAAAGGAACCTTCGTTCTCGTGCAGAAGCCCCACGTAGAAGGGTTGCTGGCGCAGGGACAGAAGGGTCTGGACGTCGGCGACAAACTGCGCGCCAAGCTCATCCGCACCGACGTGCAGCATGGGTTCATCGACTTCGCACGCGCCTGAGTGGCCGAGGTGCGAGCGCTACTCGGTGACCACCGCTTTCACCAGATTGCGCGGATGGTCCACGTCGTAGCCTTTGCCGACGGCGACGTGATAAGCGAAAAGCTGCAGCGGAATCACTTCCACGATTGGCAGTAGCAATTCCGGCGCGGCCGGAACATAGAACACCGAATCTGCGATCGTCTTCACTTCCTCGTCGCCTTCAGTCGCCACCGTTACCAGTGGTCCGCGCCGTGATTTCACTTCCTTCATCACTTCCAGCGTTCGGCGGTAACGCAACAGCGAGTCCGGATCGCGATGATCGCAGGTGGCCAGCACGACCACCGGCAGCTTCTCATCGACCAGCGCGTTGGGCCCGTGCTTCAGCTCGCCGGCGGGATATCCCTCAGCGTGCGCATAGGAAATTTCTTTTAGCTTGAGCGCACCTTCACGCGCGATTGCGTAGTGCACTCCTCGCCCCAGGTAGAGGAATTTTTCCGCCCGATAATGTTTGCCGGCGAATTGTTCCGCCAGATCGTCCCAGATCGTCAGGTTCGCCTCAATGGCCTCGGGTAGCCGCAAGAGGCGTTGCAGATAGGAACGCGTTACTTCCGAAGTCATCCTGCCGCGTTTGCGTGCCAGGAATAGTGCCATCAGATAGAGGATGGTCAATTGCGTCGTGAAACTCTTGGTGGCTGGAACCGCAAGCTCGGGCCCGGCTCCGCTGATCAGCGCCGCTCCGGCCTCGCGAACGATGGTGGTCTTATCCACATTCGAAATCGCGATGGTCTTTACGCCGCGGGTGAGCGCCTCGCGTTGCGCGGCAATCGTGTCCGCGGTTTCTCCCGACTGGGTAATCACCATTACGATTGGATCGACTGCCGCGTGCGTGGAGCGGTAGCAGTACTCGCTGGCGTACTCCACATCCACCGCCACGCCGGAAAGGTCCTCGATCATGATTTCGCCCGCAAGGCCGGCGTGGCGGCTCGATCCGCTGGCTGCGATGATCAGCTTTTCGAATGTGAGCAGCGCACTCTCGATCGTCTGCAGCTCGCCAGGAAAAATAATGTCGTTTTGAAGATGCTTCGCGACCGTCTTTGCGATGGCTTGCGGCTGCTCGTAAATTTCACGACGCATGAGATGGGAAAATGAACGGGAGGGTAAAGGCTTGTTAGCCTTGTCACGACTGTTTTTCGGAGTTCTGGTCATCGCGGCTGAGAGTAAATCATTTGGCCCGCTTCGATCAAACTGAGGCAGTAAACATTCGGCGTTGCGTAGTTTGTAATGTATCCTCGTGAAGATTAAATCTCCGCGTTCTGCAATCTGCGAAAGGACTGCTCACTTGGCGATCGACGAAAAGGCTGGCTATAACCGCTTTCTCCTGCTGGTGGCGGGGTTGGGAGGTTTGCTCTACGGGGTCGACGTCGGCATCATTGCCGGCGCGTTGCCCTATCTGGAAGCCACTTCCGGGCTGAATGCGGGACAACTTTCGATCGTGGTCGCCGCCGTACTTCTCGGCAGCGTGATTTCCACGTTGTTCGCGGGCATGTTGGCGGACTGGATGGGCCGCCGGCTTCTGATGGCGCTCAGCGGTTTGCTGTTTGTGGTCAGCATTCCCATGATTGCGCTCGCCCACGGCTATGGGCCCTTGGTTCTGGGCCGCCTGCTGCAGGGCGTCAGCGCCGGCCTGATCGGCGTTGTCGTTCCGCTCTATCTGGCGGAGTGTCTGTCGGCGGCGAGTCGCGGCAAGGGCACGGGCATCTTCCAGTGGCTGCTGACGCTTGGCATCTTTGCCGCCGCCGTAGTTGCCGTGTTTTTCAGTTTTCGGGTCGACGAAGTGGCGAAGCTGCACGATGCTGCTCGACTGTTCGCCTTCAAGGACACGGCGTGGCGGAGCATCTTCTGGGTTTCGCTGCCGCCGGGAATCTTGTTTGTGATCGGCAGCTTCATGGTGGCGGAGTCTCCGCGCTGGCTGTTTCGGCACGGCAAGCGCGAAGCCGCCCTCGCCGCGCTTCTCCGCTCCCGTACGAAAGAGCAGGCCGAACTCGAGCTTCAGGAGATGGAACAAACGGCCGCCGCTGAGAAGGCCCAATCGTCAAGCGGGATCCCAGATCAAAGAGTCTCTGTTGCGCCGCAAGTACGTCATTCCTTTTGTGCTGGCCTGCATCATTCTCGCCTGCAACCAGGCCACCGGCATCAACTCCATCATCGGCTTCAACGCGAACATCCTGTTGCAGAGCGGACTGCCCGATCTCCAGGCTCACTGGGGCTATGTTCTCTTTACCCTGATCAATTTCCTCATGACCATTGGCGGCGTCATGCTGGTGGATCGCAAAGGACGCAAGTTTTTGCTGTCCGTGGGCACCGCGGGGATTATCGCGTCGCTGATTTGCACCGGCTTGCTGTTCCGCCAGACAGAACACCTGCGCGTGGATTCCAGAAACGCCGTGCAAGCCATGGTGACGGCGGATCAGAAGCTTTCGCTGGTTTACGATGAGAAGTCCGCTGGTGCTCTTCTCGCAACCAGCGGGGACGCGGGCAGCATGATCAGCGGCCACCCTACATCGCTGATCGTTATTTACTCCTGCGGAGATTTTGTTGCTGCGAGCACAGCTGTGCGTTCTGACGATGCGTCGGCCAAGCCCATCGAGATCAGCCGCGACAGCCTGCCTCCCCGCGAATAAAGTGGTGGCGTTTTTTTCGAATCCCTTCAGCAATCTCGATGCGTCGCGCCAGGCTCCGCTGAAAATTGAGAATGCCCTGATCACTCCGGTGCCGAGCGAGCGTAACGGCTGGTTGGTGGCCATCACTCTCTTTGTGTTCATGGCGTTTTATGCCATCGGCCCTGGCGTATGCGTGTGGCTGGCGCTGTCGGAACTGATGCCCACCCGCATTCGCTCCAACGGCATGAGCATCGCATTGCTGCTAAACCAGGCGGTAGCCACGACCATTGCCGCGATCTTCCTGCCGACTGTCGGCAAGCATGGCTATGCTGTGATGTTCTTTGGATTCGCCGCCTGCACGGTTATTTATTTCATCACGGCTGCGGTGTTCTTGCCGGAGACGAAAGGGAAGACGCTGGAGGAAATCGAGGCGCACTTCGAGGGCGCGAGAAAAGGCGCGAGCTGCGATATAGCCGCTCGAGTGCTTTTATGATTCCGGCCCTTCAGCTTGCAGTCCGAAATGCTTTTTGTACCAGGGTGTAACGCGCCGCCCCGATCAGCCCGGAGTCGTCATTGGCCACGATCTTAACTGGTATATCTTTCAGGATCGTCTCCATGCGACCTTTGTCGAGGAAAGATTCCAGGAACACAGGATCTTTCATCTTCGGCACAATCTTCGCTGCGATGCTGCCGCCGATGAAGATTCCTCCCGTCGACATAAAATTCAAAGCGCAGTTCCCAGTCTCCGCACCGAAGATGCTGACAAAAATCGACATCGTCTGATCGCAGATCGCGGCCTTGCCCTCTAAAGCCGTCTTTGAGATCAGTGCCGGAGGATCGGGCGCGGTAGTCATCTGTGTCCGCAACCACTCCGGTTCTTCAGCCTTGTGCGCGTCGCGGAGGAAGTCGTAAATATTCTTGATTCCCGGACCGGAGAGAATTCGCTCACAACTGATGCGGCCGTATTTCTTCTGCAGGTAAGCCAGCAATTCCATCTGCAGGTCGTTACGGGGCGCGAAGTCGGCGTGCCCGCCTTCGCAGGCAAAAGGATGATGCCGGAACCCATCCCAGTAGAGCCCCGCCATCCCCAGCCCAGTTTTGGCTGAGATGACGGCGCGATTACCTTCAGCTTCTTCCGAACCCTCGCTCAGCGTGATGAAGTCTTTCGACTCGAGGCCATCGATTCCGTAGGCGAAGGCTTCCAGATCGTTGAGCAGTCCGACCGAAGTCAGCTTGAGTTGTTTGGCGACTTCTCGTGCGTCGACGATCCAAGGCAGGTTGGAAATTTTGCTCCGGCCCGCGCGCACCGGGCCGGCAACGCCCAGGCAAGCGCTGTGAACGGGAATGCCTTCGGTCTTGATGAAGTCAGCGAGGATGCCGGATAACCCATCATGCTGCTGGCTCGGATAGTTTTTTTCCACGACACTTTTCAGCCGATTGCCTTCGGTTTCGAAGGCGGCCAGCCGCGTTCGCGTTGCGCCGATCTCGCCTGCAAGAATCATTGTTCAATAAGAATCATGGCTCGATTCTCCTCCATTGGCGGCCATCCACTTCCAGCAGTTGATCGGCGTCCGCCGGCCCCCAGCTGCCGGACGCGTAATTCGGAAACTTGCGCGGGGGCAGCGCTCGCCACACGTCCAACACCGGGTCCACAACTTTCCATCCCGCCTCGACCATATCGGCGCGCTGGAATAGAGTGGCATCGCCGATCATGCAGTCATACAACAAAACTTCGTAGCCGGTATAAGCGTCCGCTCCGAAATACGCGGAATACTCAAAACTCATGTTCACCGACCCAACCCGCAACACCGGCCCGGGAATCTTCGCGCCAAAACTCAGTGAAATTCCTTCCACTGGCTGAATCTGGATGACCAGCGTGTTGCTGTGCTTGTGCCTCGGAGCATCGCGGAACAACTCAAACGGCATGCGCTTGAACTGGATGGCGATCTCCGTGTGGCGCTGCGCCAGGCGCTTGCCGGTCCGCAAATAGAATGGCACTCCCGCCCACCGCCAGTTGTCGATGTTGAGCTTCAATGCCGCAAACGTTTCAGTGCGTGATTCCGCTGCCACTCCCGGTTCTTTACGATAGCCGGGAACTTTTTCCCCGGCAATCGTGCCTTCGCCATATTGCCCGCGCACAGTGCGCTGCAAAACATCGTCCGAACTCAGCGGCTGGATCGAATGCAAAACTTTGGCCTGCTCGTTTCGCACGGCGTCCGCCTGAAAAGATACCGGCGTCTCCATGGCGGTCAGGCTGAGCAACTGCATCACGTGGTTCGGGACCATGTCACGCAGGGTCCCGGTTGCATCGAAATAACCGCCGCGCAGCTCGACGCCGACGGTCTCGGCATTCGTGATTTGCACATGGTCGATATAACGCCGGTTCCAGATGGGCTCGAAAATGGCATTGTCGAAGCGGAAGACCATGATGTTCTGCACCGTCTCTTTGCCCAGATAGTGGTCGATGCGGAAAATCTGGTTTTCCTGCAACACCTTCTTGATATCGCGATTCAATGCCTGCGCCGAATCCAGATCGTGCCCGAAAGGTTTTTCGATCACTACCCGCCGCCAGCATCCATTCTCCTGCCGCGACAACCCAGATGCTCCCAACTGCTGCACAATTTGCGCGAAGAATTTCGGCGCGGTCGCCAGATAGAAAAGATAATTGCCTTCGGTATGTTGTTCCGTGTCGAGCGAGACCAGCCGCTCCTGGAGTTTCGTAAATGTGTTCGCATCGGCGAAGTCGCCGCGCTCGTAGAAGAGCCTCTTCCGGAACCAGTCCAGGGCGTCCGCTGAATCGGGCCCGGTCGGCAGGAAACTGGTCACCTGGCTGCGAAAAGCTTCCAGGCTCAAGTCGTCGACTGAAACCCCCATCACGGCAAAGTTTTCGGGCAGTAGGTTGGCTTTGCCCAGGTTGAACAGCGCAGGCATCAGCTTACGCTTGGTCAAATCGCCAGCCGCGCCAAACAGCACAAATACGCAAGGCCCGGCCGCCCTCTCGGCGAACCCGAGGTCACCCTCGCGATTGGTTGAAGCGGTCGCAGCCATCTAAAGAGCTCCGAGCTGGTGCTGCTGAAGTAGGAAAGTCCGAATGGCAAGTTCGCCGTGTCGAACTCGGCCATTGTAAACTGAAGTTGTTGTGGAAGAGGGATTCGAGTCTGCGGCCGAAGCAATTAGGCATTTCGCCGAAGCCCGAAAGCCGAAGCCTGAAGCCCGATCACATGGCCCTGTAGCTCAGCTGGATAGAGCAGCGGTTTCCTAAACCGGAGGTCGGCAGTTCGAATCTGCCCGGGGCCACCATCGTTCCGGCTGTGGACGTTGCTTCACAACCGCTGGGCTAACGACGTGTCTTTGGACCTACATGCCCTCTCCGCTTCCATGCTTCGGAGCGAAATGCCAGCAGTAGAAACCGCCCACCAGGGCCAGCAGCGCTCCCCACCACACGCTCGCATGGTATTGAAAGAGAACCACCTGCTGGTCGACCGGAGGCGGGTGCACGACTTCGTACACGCCCGCGCCAAGAATGAGCAGTCCATTCACCAGCAGCGACAGGCCGATGAAAAACCAGATCGAAACCGAACTCGCTGCTTTCGCGTCTGTTGTCATAGAAGGTCGCCTACCAGAAAATAATATTGAGGATCACAAACACTACAGCCACCACACCGGCCCAAAAAAGAGGCTTCTGGTACAGCGGGACGTTCTCTATCGGAGGAATCTTGGTCTGCCCGTAGACCAAACCGGCCAATGCGCTATCAGGTATGGGTTTCGTTGCCAGACTCACCACCACAGTCACGACCACGCAAACGATAAAGGACCACAGCGCCTGATACATGTCCTGGGCAAGCGCTTTCGCGTCGGGAGAGAGCGCCACATAACGCAGCGCCGTCGGATCGATTTTCACCCAGGCCCACATGCCGACCGAAGAGAGCGTCCCGCACAACAATCCCCAGAAGCCGCCAGCGCCAGTCGCCCGCTTCCACAACATCCCTAGTATGACCGTGCCGAACAAAGGCGCAATAAAGAAGCTGAACAAGGCCTGCACGTAATCCATGATGCTGGCTGACCGCATCACCAGATATGCCGTGCCCACGCTGATCAACACGCCGACGATCGTGGTCCAGCGACCCATGTTCACGTAGTGATGGTCGCTGCCTTTGCTGTTGATCAGCGGCCGGTAAATGTCGTATGTCCAGACGGTCGTGAATGCGCTCACGTTCCCCGCCATTCCTGACATGAAGCCAGCAATGAGCGCGGTGATTCCAAGGCCGAGTAGCCCCGGCCCACAATAGCGCGCCAGCATGAGAGGAAGAACATCGTTGTAACTGTAGCCGTGAGTTACGGTTGCCACAGATTCCGGAACCAGCTTCATCGGCAGCAGACCCAAGCCCAGCAATCCTGGCAGGATGACAATGATCGGCACCATCATCTTGAATCCGGCACCGATGATCGGCGCCATTTCTGCGCTGCGCATGTCTTTCGCCGCCAGAATGCGTTGCACCACCAGAAAGTCCGTGGTCCAGTAGCCCATCGAGATAACCGCGCCTAATCCAAAAACAATGCCGCTCCCAATTAATTCCCATGGGATTGTTCGCGAACGATCCCAACCCGGCCCAAAGATGGATATATTGCGCCGACGCTCTCTCGGTAATCAGCACCTTGAGATGGCCCCAACCTCCGGCTTCGTAAAGCCCCAGGATCGGAATCAGGAGTGCGCCCGCCCAGATGAGAAAGAACTGCAGCACTTCATTGAAGATCGCCGAACGCAAACCGCCAAGCGTGACGTAAACCGCAACCGTAAGAGACGATACCCATATGCTGAAATTGATGTCCCAGCCCAGCACAATCTGCATGACCTTGGCCATGGCGAACATGTTGACGCCGCTCATCAGCACGGTCATAAACGCGAAGGAAATCGCGGATAGCGCGCGGGCAGGTTCTCCGAAACGCAGCTTCAAATATCCCGGCACCGAGTGCGTTTTGGAAATGTAGTAAAACGGCATCATCACCAGCGCGAGAAACAGCATCGCGGGAATGGCGCCGATCCAATACCAATGAGTTGCGAGAATGCCGTACTGATAAGCTGAGCCCGCCCACCCCATCAGTTCAAGCGCGCCCAGATTCGCCGAGAGGAAACTCAGGCCGGCTACCCACGCCGTCATCTCCCGGCCCGCCATGAAGAAATCTTCGCCAGTGTTCGCCCGTCCCTTCAGGTAGATGCCAATGGCCAGCACCAGCGCAAAATAGAAAACCACAATGGCAATGTCGACGGGCGAGAGATGAACCAGCGTCGAGGAACTCAACACCAGAGTTGCAAGATGCATGCGTTTTCACCTATCCACAAAGAAAGTGAGTGCGCCTGGCGTAAGCTGTTGGAGAACCACAGCGAAGACCCAACCAAGCGGAAACCCTGATCTGCCGAGGCCTTCAACGTAAACGTTTACGCGGCCAGTCCTGACCAAATCACGACGCCACTCTGCAGGGGAACGGCCAGATTCTAGCACAGCAAGGCGTACAACTCCGTTCGTGACGCCTGCCTGATCATGCCTGAATGTATTCCCGGCGTTTCGTTCCATCTTGATCCGTGGCGAGAATTATCGCGACTGTCGCTCAAGCCCGGCGGCGCGCCCGTTTCCGTTTCTTCCGACCGATGACTCTCCTCCGACAACTTCCGCAACGACAACCGCTCGTGATGCGCCAGCACCAGTCCCACCGGCACCACGGCTGCAAACGTCACCAGCCATAACAGAATTCCGCAACTCGCTGCCAACTCCCTGGGCGCGGCAAACGGCCCTGAAAGCATGGCTATGACTGCAAGCTGTGAACCTCCGCCGACCCCAGGCAACTGAAGGATGGAGCCAGCCATGCTCGCCCCCATCAGGATGAGAATCTGGAGAAGCGGAATGTCCAAAGAGGGCGCGTCATACGAGTGCGTCACCGCTTTGTATGCCAGCGCGATCACGTACCACATTCCCACCGAAACCAGCGCGGCCTCGAGCAGTGCAACTGGGCCGTGGATCGTATTCAGGCCATCCCCAAACTTATGTACCTCGGCAGACACTCTGTGCCCAAGATTCCGCGGCATGTGCTCCATTTTTTTCTCGACCCAACCCGCTATAGCTTCCCCACGGCGGTTGATCGCAATCGCGAGCGCCGCAACGGCCACGACGATGAGGTTCAGCAGGAGCACCCCGACTCGCAGACCACGATAAAACGGCCCCGGGTCCGGAATTGAAAGCATTCCTCCTTCGCGGAAAACTGCAACCGCCAACAAGAGGGCGAATGCTCCAAAGTCGAAAATGCGTTCCACAGTCCACACCGCAAGCTGCGATGAGAATGGAAGGTCAGTTCGCCGCGCAATCAAATACGGACGAATAAATTCTCCCACCCGTCCGAGAACGCCAGACCCGTGAAACCGATCAGCGTCGGCGACACCAGAGACGTCGCAGTGACATTCGGCCGCACCGGCTTCAAAAAAATCTTCCAGCGTAGCGCCCGCAAGATGTAGCCGAAGTAAATCAGCCCAACGGCATAGGCGACGCGGAACTTCCTGATGCGTCGAGCCTGACCCCAGAACGTGCCCCAGTCGAAGCTTTGCCAATGCCGGTATTGCAAATAGACGAGAACTGCCAGGATGAGGAACACGACCGCGCTGGCCAGGATGCGCTTCTTATCCATGAGTAGATAGTCGCCGCGCCCCGTTTCGCAACGCGAAGCGGGAAACGGCAGCCCCCAAGGTATATGACGCTGCCGCAGGGGTCAAACCCAGACGCATGTGCTACCGCAGGGCTTCGGGCTTCAGCCATCCGGCTTCGGGAAAAAATGCGGACATGGAAAATAGGCCGAACAAATCCGCCTGTGCCTCAGTGTCCTCCGTGGTGAAAATCTTGGTTGTATCGCGACCAAAGGCCGGCCCTTCCAACAGGTTAGAATCACTCATGCCCCGCAAGCCCCAGATCCCACGGCCACGACACGCGCTACGTCAAAATGCAGAAGAACTACTGCTTCGCCTGCGGGATGAACAATCCGCAGGGCATGCGCCTGAAGTTCACCCTCGACGAGCCGCGACAAACATTCGTCTGCAAATTCCGCCTGAGCAAGCGCTACACCGGACCGCCCGGCCACTGCCACGGCGGCATCATCGCCACTATCCTCGATGACGCCATGGGAAAAGTGAACAAGCTCCACCACGTCGTCGCCCTCACCAAGGAAATGACCGTGGAATATCTCAAGCCCGTCCCACTGCATCAGCCGCTTCACGTTGAGGGCAGGGAAGTCAGTGTCCAGGGCCGCGAGCACATCAACGAAGCCGAGATCATGGACGACAAGAACGAAGTCCTGGCCCGAAGCCGCGGAACCTTCATCGCCATCGATCCTGAAAAAATGTTCGCCAAATATGTTGCGAGGTAGTAAAAACGAGTAGACAAAATTCCCGGGGCAACCCGGCGCGGAAAAGAGTGAAGATGATATGGGTGAAGTTGACGAATTAGCCGAGCACATCGAACATGCCGGCCACGCCGGACACCTGGGCAAATATCTCGGCATCACCATGGCATGCCTGGGCGTGCTGCTGGCGCTGTGTGCGGCACTGGTCGGAGGCCAGCGCACCGAACTCATCGCCACCATGGTCGAACAAACCAACGCCTCCATGAAGTATCAGGCCATCTCCACCAAATACCGCGTGCTCCTGGCCCAGCTGCGGCAGCTGCATGCCCTGAACCCCGACGCGGACCGCTTTAAGGAGTGGGACGATGAGTCGAGAAAACTGGTAGGTCAAATCTCCTCAGCCGACGTGGCGCGCGCCGCACGGGTGAACCGTCTGGAGAATGCCAAGAACCTCAACGCCGAGATTCCCACACACGAGGACCTCGTCGGCTTCGCCACGGTCATCCGCGCGCTCGATAAGGAAAAGGAAACGGCGCTCGAATGGTCGGAGTCCTACGAGTCGGCCACTCAAGTCCATTCCATGGCAGCCGAGCACTACGAGTGGGCACAATTGGCATGTGAAATCGGCATCGTCGTCGCCTCGATCGCGCTGCTGTTCATGAGCCGCCCGGCCTGGCTCGCGGCGCTGGTTCTTTTTGCGACGGCCGTCGTCATCGTCAGCATCACATTCGTCTCGGTGTCGAGCCAACTTCACGGCGCCGAGCAGAAAATCCACGACGCCAACCAGCGATTCATCGGTCTAAATGGCGAACAGCGCGACAAAGAGGCTGACGAAGAATTGTTGAAATCAGTCGAAACCGAGAAAACCCCGACAGTCGATCCGAAATAAGATTGGTCCAAAAATAGATTGGTCGGGTGGCCCATTCCAGCCGCGTTCTTTGCGGCTAGAGTGGGGATTTTGATCTCGATACGTCAAAACGAATGAGCCAATATCCCCAAGTCGGCGCAACCATCTTCCTCGGCTACAAACAAATCTGGTGGGAAGCGCCAAATTCAATTCGCATTCCCACTGGTATTGTTGTGGCCCTCGTTCTGGGTCTTAGGATTTACGGCGTCTATCGAAGTTCCAAGACCACGCCCAAGCGTTCTCCCAAGGTTCGGCGGATCGAACGCATCATCGCAATCAGCCTTTGGAGTTTTATCGCGGCCGCCGTCACGGTACTTCTGATCTTCAAACGCTAGCGGGCGCGTAAAACCCCGCTCACGTTGTAAAATAAAGAGTTCGAGGCGCTCCGCGCCCATCCTTCGCGCTTGCGAAAAGGTATCCACACGGTTCCCAATATGTCGCAAGAACAACGGCAACTCCACCAGCCTCCGCCTCAAGACCGGCCTCGCCGAAATGCTCAAGGGCGGCGTCATCATGGACGTCACCACCGCCGCACAAGCCACCATCGCCGAAAAATCCGGCGCCGTCGCCGTCATGGCTCTGGAACGCGTCCCCGCGCAGATCCGCGCCGAAGGCGGCGTCGCCCGCATGGCCTCGCCCAAGATCATTCGCGAGATCATGGCCGCCGTGTCCATTCCGGTGATGGCCAAGTGCCGCATCGGACATTTCGCCGAGGCACAAATTCTTCAGGAACTCGGCGTGGACTACATCGACGAATCCGAAGTCCTCACCCCCGCCGACGAAGCTCACCACGTCGATAAGCACGCCTTCACCGTCCCCTTCGTCTGCGGCGCGCGCAATCTCGGCGAAGCCCTGCGCCGCATCGCCGAAGGCGCATGCATGATCCGCACGAAAGGCGAGGCCGGCACCGGCGACGTAGTCCACGCCGTCAAGCACATCCGCCAGATCGTGCAGGAGATGAAAATCCTCACCGTCCTCGGCGAAGAAGAACTCTACGCCAAGGCCAAAGAACACGGCGCGCCGTATGAACTCGTGAAGATCGTCGCGAAAGCAGGGAAGCTCCCCGTCCCAAATTTCAGCGCCGGAGGCATCGCCACGCCCGCCGACGCCTGCCTGGTCATGCAGCTCGGCGCCGAAGCGGTGTTCGTGGGCTCCGGAATTTTCATGAAAGACTCGACGACTTTCGCCGATCCCGTCGAAGCCGAGAAGCGCGCCCGAGCCATCGTGAAAGCCGCCACGCATTCAACGACCCTAAAGTATTACTTGAAGTCAGCGAAGACCTGCAAGGAGCGATGAAAGGTCTGGCGGTGAGCGGTTTGGACGAAGCCCACATGCTGCAAACCCGCGGCTGGTGAAGTTGTGGGACGGACGCTCCTGTCCGCCGCCTTTGATTCTTGATTTTGGCTTTACCGTCTACTCCAGAGGATGCACACTGCCTCATTCCAGCCCCGGCGCTCGCGGAGCGAGAACTCACGCGCCCGCAATACCACTGTTTCTCCCCGCCTATTGCCCCTGTCGTCCCGCTCTGATCTTAACTCCGCTCCTGCGAACTCCATTGCTGATACCCTAGTCTCTAATGCGCCTCCGGACTCTGTTCGCGCTTTATCTCATCGCGACGGCCGCCGCCATTGGCTCGCCCTTTGCAATCCAGACGGTCGAGATGGCTCGTCGGCGCATGATCCCGGTCAACTCCGAGGCCCCCCTCGAACCAGCGCCAGCCCAGTTGGAAGCGCCACGCGGACAATTTCAGCCCCTTCCCGCCTGCCAGGCGCCGGATGGCGTGGAGTACTACAAGGATTACCACTTCTCCTCCGGCAGCGACATCAACAACCGCCGCACCTTCGTCCCGGATATCACCTTTCAATTCTGCGCGGTCAGCAATGACGGAACCGTCTATCTGGTCGGATCGAGCTTGGTCGGAACCAGCGATAACCAGTTTTGGTTTCGTGCCTACACTCGCTCCGGGCAATTGAAATGGTCCATGCCACGAGATGAATACTGCAGCCCACCGGCTTTGGCGCGCGACGGAACCGCCTATTTCATTTCTATGCCGCGGGCCGGCAACACCGCGCTCACCGCAGTCGACGTCGTCGGCAACGTGCGCTGGACCCTTGCCACCGGCGGTTTCGACTGGAACCCGGTTCCCCCGGCCATCGGTCCCGACGGCACCGTCTATGCATATACCGGTGTGCAATCGGCTCCGGAGATCGTCGCCGTCACCGCTGAGAGAAAGAAGCTCTGGAATACTTCGGTCTCGGCGAAGGTTAGCCAACTCGTCGTCTCCCCAGACGGTACCATCGTCGTCAACGTGCCGTCTGGCCACGCCCTCGCTTTCGATCCCCAGGGTCACGAACTCTGGCGCTTTTATTCCGGTGCGCGAGTCATTAACGGCGGGATCGCGGTTGCTCCGGACGGTACGGTCTATTTCGCGGCAGGCTTCCTCTTTGCCCTCGATAAAAAGGGCGCTACGAAGTGGACTTACAAATCCGAGCGCACTTACACCACCAACGACTATTTCGACGGTAGCCCGGTCGTCGCCGAGGACGGCACAATCTATGTCGACTCCTACTACCATCAGCTCTATGCCGTCACACCGGATGGGCGCAAGAAATGGGGTGTGAGCGGCACCTCGACCAGTCTTCCCGGCCTGATGCTGAGCAGTGACGGTGGCCTGCGCACAGAATGGGCGTGGTTTGCACTTTCCAGCGGACTCGCGACCCATGGCTGGCCTTCCCCCAATGGCGACGCCGGAAACCGCCGCTCCCAAGAGACCAATGAAAGTGGCGCAACGAAGGAGGCGCAATGAAAGCCACATCCTCTCCGTTGCAGATCGGCATGGGCGTCCTCCTCGGAATTGTTCTTCAGCCGCTGTCGCTGCTGATGGTGGAAGGTTTGATCCTCGCCACGACCCGGGCCGGTACCGAGCAACGCGGATGGAGTCTGATGGGCGCAACCCTCGGATACTTCGTTTACTTCGGAATGGCCCAGGTTCTCACCATTCTGCCCGCCGCTCTGCTCCTGTTGCCAACCGGCAAACACGGCGTCGTCCGCGGGCTTCTGGCCGTCGGCACATTCCTCGCTCTTGCCAACATCGTGTTGTTGGTCTTCCTGTACTTCGCGAACCACGCCGGAATCTTGGCTTTCGACAGGTGAGTACCACGAACCCGAACCTGCAAACCGAGGCCTGCTCACGACAGTGGTAAAATCACCTGCATGTCGCGCCGCTGCTCCGCGTCGTCCCTCGTATTCGCGTTTCTGACCTTCAGCCTCCTGTTCCAGGCCGCTAACGCACAAGCTCCGCAAGTCCAAGGCACTTCCACTGCTCCGGCGTCGAGCCCAGACGCTCATCCCGTCCTCGTCGAACTGTTCACCTCCGAAGGCTGCTCGAGTTGTCCGCCCGCTGACATCATGATTAAAACGCTGGACGAACTTCAGCCGATTCCCGGGGCTCAGCTAATCGTCCTCAGTGAGCACGTGACGTATTGGGATCACGACGGCTGGAAGGATCCGAACTCTTCGTCCGCCCTCACCGATCGGCAGGCGGCCTACGAAACCGCTCTCAAGGAGCAGAGTTCTTATACTCCGCAAATCGTCGTGGATGGAACCGAGCAGATTCGCATCAATTACCCGCAGCAGCGGATGATGGATATCTTCCAGAAGGCAGCCGCCACGCCGAAGGTCCCGGTGCGCATCGGCGAGGTGACTGTCGCTGGCAGTCCTACCATCCTGCGCGCGCGCATCGAAACCGATGTCAATTCTGAAAAGTACGGCGGCGACGTTTACGTCGCGATCGCTCTCGACCACGTCGAGTCACAAGTTTTGAAGGGCGAAAACGGTGGAAAGCACTTGATCCACGTTGCGGTTGTGCAGCAGCTCGCAAAAGTAGGCAAGCTGCCTAAAGGAAAGAGCTTTAGCCGAGACGTTCAACTGAAACTCGCGCCCGGCGCCGATCCAAAGAATTTAAGACTTGTCGCTTTCGTTCAAGAATCGGGCCCCGGCAGGGTCTTGGGATCCGCCCAGCGCAAGCCTGCGATCTGATTCAGCCGGGTGCCCCATCCTTTGCGTACTTTGCAAAGGGTGGGCTTCCGACGCCCGCAGTGAGCATCTTCCGTTCCGATTCGGTCCGCACTCTACAAAAACTTCCTCCGAACTCTTGCCTTCGTCCGCGCCATCACCCAGACTTCTCAGTGGGCCCGTGGTGTAACGGCAACACAGCACTCTGTCCAGGTCGAAGGTGCGGGTTCGAGTCCCGCCCGGCCCATTCTCCTGATTCTGTGGAGAAGAGTTTTATTGGGGAGATAACGCAGAGATACTCTCTCCAAGTAACTTGACACCGCATCGATCAAAGCCAATACTGAGGTTGGACAGAGTGCCGTACACCACATTCACTGAACCGGCTCCGGAACTTTCCGGAGCCGTCGCTCTTTAGGGCCGCGTGGTTCTGATTTCGCGACACTCTCTACCCATCCTTATGAACAGCCTCGGACGGCTGCGCGCCCCCGGCTGGTATAGAGCTATACCAATCGATGTTGCGGGTGAAATACATCACCGCTGCCACAGCGAGAAAACTTGCGACCGCACCGACCAGAAGAGCGTTGTCTTCCAATCGCAGTAACAGATAAATGAAAAAGTAGAGCAAGCTGAATACAAACAGAGCGCGAAGGCCCTGTACTCGGCTGGCAAAAATCCACTGGGCATTGGCCGAAAGCAAGAGCACGGTGGCGGAGCCGGCTATGAGAAAGCCCCAATCGAAACCGATCCGTTCGGCCAATGAGAGCAAGAGAAGATAGAAAATCATGTGTGCTGTGCCGACCAGAATATATTGAGCGGGATGGACGCGCTTGCCTGCCGTAGCCTCAAAGACGAAGTACGAAAGAAACAACAGCCCGATAAACAAAAGGGCATATTTTAGCGAGCGACTGACAGATTGATACGGATCGGCCACCTCGATAAGCGAGATTCCCAGCGCCGTGTGATCCAGTGCGCCGACCGCAGTGCTGGTACCTTCGGCGGGAATCCCGCGGGCAATGAACGGTACGGACCACTCTCCCGTAAAGCCTTGTGAGGAGACAGTTCGTTTCACCGGCAAAAAGCCACCGTCGAAGCCTGGGCTTGGCCAGTCGCCCTCTACGACGAGGCGCGTGCTCTTGCCGTACGCCAGGACCGCAAGCCGCTGAGCGCCGGAAAAGCGCAGGTTGGCGGATACGTCGAACGTCGCGTTCGGCTTGGCCAGATCAGAGACTCTTACACCAAAGTAGGTCAATGGCAGACGTGGATTTTCCCCTTCTCCAATGTTTTCTGCTGGGATGAACGTGCTCGTTTTGCCGTTCACGGTGAGTGTTCCATCGGCCAGGGCTCCGCGCGCGTCACTAGCTCCAATGACTATCCCGGCCCGGGTCCAGTCGAGTTCTGCGCCTGCCGGCGTTGCCGAAGGGACGCCCGTCAAGTCGAAGGTCGCATCGAATTTCAGTTCCGCCTGATAGACCGGAACCTTGAACAGAGAACGCCGCCGCTCCTCGGTTCGAATCTTTACGTTGGCATCGCCTTTCGTCGGAAAGACCACATAAACGCCAAGCGTAGGCGAAGCTCCCTTAAAGACCGGCGGAATGCTGTAAGGAATCGATAGTGAGGGTCCGAGAAATGTTTGCGGCCCACCCGCCCGGCCGCTGATTTCCTCGATCACGTCCTTCGCCCGCTTGGAACGCTCCTCCACCACGCCGTCCACGAAAAAAGAAGGAATTGTCATCAGCAATGCAAGTCCGCAGACTACGAGCAGTTTGAGTCCCATGGAGCGGGACCTATTTCGAATCTGGATACTCAGCGGTGAAAAGGAAACTGGATCCAAGCGGCCTCCTGACTTTCTACGCGAAATATCGACCCAACGGGGTCAGCTCGACCCCACGAAACCAATTTACCACAAATAACTTTGTAATACAAAGTGCGAGTGGATCGATTGCAGGGTAGAGGACCTCAGTGCCGGCGCATCGTGGTTGGCCGACCATTCGCGGTTTTCGAAGGCCGAGATTTCGCGCGCTTCACTCCTTCAATGAAGGTCGATTCCGGTCCAGAAATTTCCTCATCGCCTCCGCAATCTCCTCGACATGCGTTTCCAGCGCAAAATGCCCCGTATCTAGAAACTGCACCGTCGCTTCCGGGATATCCCGCTTGAACCCCTCAGCGCCCGCGGGAATGAAGTAAGGATCGAATTTGCCCCAGATCGCGAACAGCGGAGGCTTCCATTTCCTGAAATACTCTTGAAACTTCGGATAGAGTTTCACGTTGTTCGCATAGTCGAGAAACAGATCCAATTGAATATCCACGTTGCCGGGACGCGCCAGCAACGCCGCATCGAGCGTGTATTCCTCCGGCGCGATGACGTCTGGGTTAGGAATGCCAGAGCCGTATTCCCGGCGCATCCCCTCAAGGTTTAATCCCTTGCGAATGGCGTCACGATTCTCAACAGAGGGTTCACTCCAGTAGCGCCGAATCGGCGCCCACGCGTCTCCCAGCCCCTCTTCATACGCATTGCCGTTCTGCGAAACAATTGCCGTCACGCATTCCGGACGCATCATGGCCAGTCGAAACCCTGTCGGTGCGCCATAGTCGAACACGTAAAGCGCATAACGTTTGAGTCGGAGGGCGTCGGTGAAGGCCACTATGGTTTGCGCCAGAGCGTCGAAACTGTATTTGTAGCCGCGCTTCGCGGGAACTTCCGTGAAGCCAAAGCCAGGAAGATCGGGCGCAATCACACGGTACCGATCGGCGAGTCGCGGCATTAGCTCCCGGAATTGAAAAGACGACGTGGGAAAACCGTGAAGCAAGACTACGACCGGCGCGTCCGGTGAACCGGCCTCTCGATAGAAGACACTTACGCCATCCGCTTCAATGCGATGAATCAAACTTCGTTGCATATCTCTCTCCTCATTTATGCCAATACCCTGAAAACGTACGGCAGGGTACTTAGCGACATTTTGGCGCGTCCTCTTGATGCAGATGCTTTTGACTTCATGGTTTCGACTTTGGCCACCGGCGAACTCGAACACCCACCGAATTCCCTACACCCACGGGCGGCCCACCATTCGCGCTTTTTGAAAAGTGGGACTATTCGAATAACTGCAGATTTAGGCTCTGGTCGGCGCAGCGCTCCCAGCACAGCGGTTCAAACTACTGCGGGCTCGCCCGCGAGGTAGTGATCCATCGGGCTGGTGGCGGGCGGCTGGTGTCCCAGCATGCGAATCATACCGACGACCTGCCCGCGATGCATGGTGGAGTGGTCGAGCATATGCCGCAGGATTTTCCAGCGCGGGAAGCTCCGCTCAACTTCGCCAGGAAGTTGCAAATTCAGCTCAATCCCCAAACTGGTGTCGGACTGACCTTCAAGCCATCGGCCGAAGCCGTCCCACAGTTGCGGCCACCGCCGCCTGAGATCGTCGAACGAGTATTTCGGAGCCCCACCAGTAGGCAGCCGCCAGGTTCCCCCGTCTGCGGTCGTGGCCAAACAGTCGAGCCAGACTCTTTCGCCATCGTAAATATGGCTGAGAGTGGAGAGAATGTTGGTGTGCGAGATGCTGAAGTCGCGCTCCATCTCCCCAGCCGTGAGAGCCAAGCAACCCTCGAGCAAATTCAGATTGGCCCACGCCGAGCGGCGGACATCGGCCTGGAGCACTTGCTTAACGAGGGACACGGAAAAAGTATATACGGCGCCGTCACCTGTGCAGGAGCTTCCTGGCGAAGGCCCGCGCGATGGTGGCGGGATGCGTCGCCAAAATGCAGATTTGGCCCAATACGCTTTGCGGCTCACGGAAAACGCCGAGCTGTATCAACACCGTCGCCCGGTCGTAGTAGATTTTTTCTCCGGCCAGACGATCCTCGGAGTCGAACGTGTACACCCCGCAGAGTGGGAACTCGACTCCTCTCCCTGTCGCCGGAAGACCGCGCCACTCCCCCAGGTGCGTGCCGCGAATCACGACTTCGACAAGAACGGCATCGTCTGTGACATGCCGGCGCTGTACCTCGATTTCCAGGTCAGGCAGTGCTTTCATCAACTGCTCATAAAACCGGCGGACCCCGTCCCCGCCCTTGTAGTGTTCACCCCACGCCTCGTCATCGTAGCGCGCAGCATCGCCGAAGGTTTGCAGAACACCTTCAAGGTCATGCTCATTCTCAAGTCGAATGTGCTGCTCGACAAGCGCGATACGCGCCGACCGCCTGTCCTTCGGAATCGATGCGCTGGCCACATGCACCTCCGATCGGGTTTCATCCTACCATCGGAAAATGTCCGCGCCTGGGCCCCATTCTGTTATCGCGGTTCATGCTAGCGGGCTGTCGGCTGGGATTGTGAGCAAGACTGTGAGCTACATCCCTGCAAGAAACTCGTTTATACTCCCCGCGATACATTTAGCCCGAATGGGAGGAAGTCATGCCCGTCAAACAAGGGGACCTTGGCCTGCTGCAGCATCCCGCGTCGCAAGAACTTCTCACATCGAAAATTCCCGCGCGCCTGGCATATGTCTGGGCCGACGGATCGCCGCGCGTGATTCCCATCTGGTTTCACTGGAACGGAAAGGAAATCGTGATGGCCACTCCGGCTAAGGCGCCCAAGCTCAAGGCTCTTGCGAAAAATCCCCGAGTTTCTCTCACCATCGACGACAACGTTTTTCCGCACAAAGTGCTGCTGGTTCGCGGCACGGCGCGTCTGGAGCCCGTGGACGGAGTCGTTCCCGAATACGCCCTGGCCGCCGAGCGCTACTTTGGACCGGAGCAGGGCAAAGCCTGGGCCGCGCAAATGGGAAAGATGGTGCAGTCGATGGTGCGCGTCACCATCACGCCTACCTGGGTGGGCTTGCTGGATTTCCAGACGCGTTTTCCGAGCGCTCTTCCACTTTGAGGATTAGCTTGCCGCCTCCCACTTCCACGCGTGGCCTTTGCTCTCGACGCGCCCCAGGCCCGGAAACGGAAAATGGTAGGCGAGGATATTCGCTTTGTCGGCCGCGGCGCGATCGAGTAGTTGCTGCCGCGTAGTCGAGGCATCAGTCGGATCCAGATCGAAGAAGCTGCGCCAGGCCGGATACTCCATGTGCAAAGGATTTAAGCACCGCATCCGACAGGTGCAGCAACTGCGAGTTGGACGACGAAATCAGCAGCGCGATATGTCCCGGCGTGTGTCCGGGTGCTGGGATGGCCTGAACTCCCGGTACGATTTCTTTTTCCCCATCCAGCAGATCGATGCGCCCTTTGAGCGGCGGGAGATTTTTTTGCGCGCAACCCACCAGCATTTGTTTCATGTGACCGTCGATGGCCGAATCATGCAACACCGCGGGGTCGTTCCAGAATTCCCACTCGGTTCTCGAGATAACGTAGCGCGCATTAGGAAATGCGGGTTGGCCGGTCGCGTCGAGCGCGCCGCCGATATGGTCGGGATGGGCATGGGTCAAAACCACATCGGTGATTTCCTTGGGAGAAACGCCCAGGGCTTCCAGGCTTTTCAGCAGCTCGCCGGTGGTGGGAGCCAGGCCACCTGCACCGGTATCGATCAACACTTTATGTTTTCCCGTGGTCACCAGCAGGCAGGTGTACGGGCTCTCGACGTGAGTGGCTGGAAGTTTGCGCTGGCGAAGGTGCTTTCTACTTCTTCCTGCGGCACATTGGAAAAGAGCCAGCCGAGCGGATACGAGAACGTGCCGTCACTGACGGCGACGCATTGAATTTCTCCAACATTGAAACTTGCGCTGTTTAATGTCATATCCACCTCGTGGGATCCCGCCGCAAAGAAGAAAGAAGCATACTTCGCCATCCGTCTCCACGCAATGCGGTCCGAACCCGCTGGCCTCGTAAGTCAGCCCCGGCCGGCCACATCTTGCTTCCATCCATTACAATCCACCCAAACGAGAACCCGGACGAGAATTCGATGACAACCGATGTTATGCAGGGCTGGAGCAACTTCCTCGTGGGCGAGCTTGGCGCCGGTGCTGCGCTGACTGGACTCCTGTTCGTCGCTGTCTCGATTAATCTGAGCCGCATCCTGCAGTTTTCGCATTTGCCCACGCGGGCGGCGGAAGCGCTTCTTGCGCTCATATCCGTGATGTTCGTCACCACGTTCGCGTTAGTCCCGCGGCAAAGTGCCGCTGCGTACGGCGTCGAGATCGGCGCGACCGGACTGCTCATGTGGGCGATCCACACGATCTCACTGATTCGCTCCCGTAAATTCGACCGCCGGTATGTTGGATTCGCAGCGCGATTTGTCGTGAATCAACTCCCTCCGCTGCCCTTCGTTGTCTCAGGCGTATTGCTGATCGCGGGCCGACCCGCAGGCGTGTACTGGATTGTCCCCGGCGTACTGTTGTCGTTTGCGGCCGGCGTTTTCGGCACCTGGGTTCTTACGGTCGAAACCCAACGTTGAGCCCTGCTTCGCTCATCCGTTAGAATCAAGTTGGAGTGGGCGATCCACACGGATTATTCGAGCAGAGTCTCTGCATGCTCTGTGGTTAAGGTTTCGTATGACCATCGGTGTCCTAGCCTTACAGGGTGATTTCGACGCCCACCGCCGCCGGCTCGAAGAGCTGGGCACTAAAGTTGTGCTGGTCAAAAAGCCCGAGCAACTCGACGGTATCGACGGCCTCGTTATCCCAGGAGGTGAGTCCGGCACGTTCCTGAAATTGTTGGGAGATGAAGGTTTCGCAAAGCTTAAGGAATTTGTTCACGCCAAGCCCACGTTCGGCACCTGCGCCGGCGCAATTCTCCTCGCGACCGATGTAGAAAATCCGAAGCAGGCCGGCCTGGGCGCACTCGATATTCGTATCCGCCGCAACGCCTACGGACGCCAGATCGACAGCTCCATCCGCGAAGGTCGACTGGGCGATTCACCGCTGGAAATGGTTTTCATCCGCGCCCCGAAAATCGAACGCGTCGGCCCCAACGTCGAAGTCCTCGCCACGGAAAACTCGGACCCAGTCGCCGTTCGCCAGGGAAAAGTCATGGCCGCCACATTTCATCCGGAGCTTTCGGACGACACGCGGGTTCACCAGGCGTTCCTGGATTTGTGCAGAGCGGACGGTCCCGTCTCCCGCCTTTGACGTTGTTCTTGCCTAAATTGTTGCTCGCCTGCCAAGCCTGCGATAAGCTCTCATGATTTTGGAAGGGATTGTCACATGAACTTCGCACGCATCGCTCTTGCAGCCTTGGGCGCTTTCATAGCGTATTTTCTCGTCGGGGGGCTCGCCTTCGGCCTGCTGCCGTCGCTTAAGAATGAGTTCCTGAAGTATCCCGCCGTGTACCGAAACCAGGAAGGCCAGATGAGCCATATGCCGCTCGGAATGGCTGCGATGTTTGAAGCATGCTAGCGCTCGCGACGCTGTACGCTTTGCTGTATCCAGGAGGATTGGGCGTCGCTGCAGGCGCACGATTGGGTGCGCTGTTCGGGGCATTGATAGGAATGTTTTCGATTGGCGCGTTTGTGGTGCACAACTATGTCAACCTGAACATCGGGTTGAAACTGGTCCTCGAACAAGCGGCCGCCTATTTTGTGGAGTGGGTGGTCACTGGGGTTGTGATCGGTCTGATCTACCGGACCGCAACGCCACATTGAGCGATGCCAGATTGACGCTGGCCGCTTCGCTCGGCGAGCCCGGATCGGAGACCCGGACCCGCGCGAACAAAGGCAGATTTCCCGCTCATTCCCGCAACCACCAAACCTCTACTTTTTGCCGACGTGACCGCGTCCATCCCGCACTTCATTGCCTTTGAAGTGCTCAACCCGATCGAGATGCTTATTGGGATCGGGTTTCTCCCCACGAGCTGGCCGGGGACCGTTATAGCCATGTTCGGGATGGAAATGGTTATTTACGTGGCCGTGGAAGCCTGCGGGGCCGTGAAACCACGGGCCGGCGCCAATGAAGACGCCGCCGGTAAACCACTCCGGGCCGTAGTATCCGTAAGGAGCGCAGTCGTACGGCGCGACGTCATAGTAGCCATAGGGACAGTCGGGCGTGACGCCGATGTCGACCTGTACTTGAGCCTGTGTTTTGGGAGCGGTTACCGCGAAGCAGATTGCAGCAATAGCAGCTAACGTGAACAACTTAAATCCATTCATTCAATTATCCTCACCTTTCTTCGTCTTGAAAATTCTTACTGCTGAATAGCGTGGGGCGAGGGTCTACTGCGCCCCCATGCGATTCAGGGTAGCCCCTGAGGTCGGTCTTGGTCTGTGCAATATGGTACAGCGAGATTCGATTCAACTTTCCTGAAAAAGGTTGATTGCATAAGGAAGGCCCAGCTCTTGCGGATCTCGCAGAGCAGTTCTCGCCCTCTCGCCAGGCGTGGGGCTTAGTTCCGAAGTTCGACGTTGGTGGTCTGAGGTGTTGACCTCCCTGACAGCTGAGGCCAATGGCTAAGTCGCCGGCTGCTGTTGCGTCATGCAGTGCATGGTGCCGAGTCCCCAGATCAGGTCGCCCGCGTAAATGGGAATGATGGTGCGCGTGGGGAACAGGCGCGTCAGAGTGTTGAGCGCGATGCGATCGTTGGGATCGTTGAATACAGGCACCAGCACGACGCCGTTCGCGATGTAGAAATTGGCGTAGCTGGCGGGAAGGCGTCTGCCTTCGAAGACAACGGCGCCGGGCATGGGGAGTTCGACAATATTGAGCGGCTTGCCGTGTTGATCGCGCGCGGCTTGCAGCCGGCGAAGATTTGTGAGCAGCGGCCCATGGTTCACGTCGCGTGAATTGTGTTCGACCATGGTGACGACGGTGTCGGGGGAGACGAAGCGGGTAAGGTCATCGACGTGGCCGTGTGTGTCGTCGCCTGCGATGCCGCGTCCGAGCCAGATCACGTTGGGCGCACCCAGGTAGTCGGCGAACGCTTTCTCGTAATGGACGCGGGTCATGCCAGGATTGCGCTCCTGCACCTTGCTGAGCAGGCATTCTTCGGTGGTGAGGAGCGTGCCGCGTCCGTTGACGTCGATGGAGCCGCCTTCGAGCACGATGCGGGCGCGGGAGGGAAGAGTTGCGTTGGTCATGGGGCGGATTTCGTGGGCGTGCGCGGCCTTCGCCATTGACGTGCCGATTTTTTCGTCGTGACGCCAGTTCGGATATTTGGCCCAGGCATTGAAGCGGAACTTTAGCGCGAGGTCGCCAGATGGGAAGCGACCCGCTCCTCGCTGCTCCCGTGCGCGGACAGGCGAGGCGCCCTCCCCGCATAATCCTGCCCCGCAGAATCCCTTTGGCGCGAGAAAGATGCAGCCGGAGTCGCGCAGCCAGACGCGGTTGGTAGGCCAGCGGTGGAAGTGGACGTTGGGCGTGAGACGCGTTGGCGCGCTTAGCACCTGCGGGCTTGCGTTTGGGCGCGCGCGTTGTTCACGATCAACTCAACGCGTTCATGGCGAGCGAGGTTGCGGATGATTTCCGCATAGACCCACGGGATGGGTTCGAATTTTCCCGGCCAGTCGTCGTGGTTGTGCGGCCAGGCGAGCCACGTGGCGGCGTGGGGTTCCCACTCGGCGGGCATGCGGTATCCGGAATCTGCCGGGGTAGCACTTAGAGCGTTAGTTGACTTTCTGGACCGGGGCATGGGGATAGTTTATTGCACGGGAGGTAAATCGCGCAGTCCTGGACTGACATTGATCGTGACGAACGTATTCCTGCTCGGTGAGTGTGATAGGGATGTCGACAGCTCGGAGTTGCGATGTCGGGAGCGTTATCACCTATGTCTGATTCAAGATCACCGGAAAAACCTCATTCAGTTTCTGCAGGGCTATATTTCCATCAATCCTCGTCTTCCAGCCCGTCGAACTTATCGGAGAGCTTTCGCAAGGTCGCGTTGGTGCTCTTGGCTGAGAGCCTTTCGGGGAATTCGGCTTGAGATCAGCCTCGAGCCGTTGCCGGAACTCGCCCAGTACTACCCAGCGGCTGCGTGAGGGGTTCCCTGTGCACGGGTCGGGCCCAGCTCGCTGCGTCTGATCCGCGACCATGCGCTCTCTTATCTCGCAAGCGGGCATCAGGGTCGAACCATCTGTAGTTTTTCGCGGCTGATTCGATCGTCCCAGAATAGCAGTGCGGCCATATAGAGCTTCTCGTCTAGACTTCAAACTGCGCACCTCTGCCCAACGGCCCCCGATGAAAAGTAGATCCGAGAAAAGAACTCGGTGTTCTGCCTAGCAACGGAATCCGTGCCAGCTGCGTCATGATCTGCAAAGAAACCATGCAATCTCCGTGGCGCTGCACGTAGTCTGGGGCCTCCGTGGGAAGGTACGTCCCGTGGTCGTCGACCACCGGGTTGTCTAGATCAAGGAGACCGAGGCAGCAATTTCCTGGCTCGCGGTGCCCCCGTTGCGAATCATGATGTCCGGAACCTCGGGAAAGCCGGCGGTCGCAAGTCGGAGATCTTAGGTCAGCAAAGAACGCCTTGGTCTACGAAGTTGATAGACCGAGTCGAGATGTAGGAATAGCCAGCAACCAGCAATCGATACAGGATCAGTCGAGCCACCCAGCGCAAGATGGCTCGGAATCGACGGCGGGTATCAATTCGCTTAAAGTGAGATGTCGGTCAACTTCAGATAGTCTAGACCCCACTGAAAGTCCGTGAGTTCCTGGCATAAGTGACGAGAACAGGCCTCTACACCATTGACCGATCTTATCGTCCATCGATCAGACGGCTGGTGATGGGCGCATAGGCGTCGATTCTGCGGTCGCGCAGGAACGGCCAGTTGCGGCGAATTTCTTCCAGAGCTTTCAGGTCGACTTCGCCGACCAGGATTTCTTCGCGATCGTGCGAGGCTTCGGCGAGCACCCGGCCAAAGGGATCGCAGAAAAACGACGCACCCCAGAATTCCAGTCCCTGGCCGGGAGCGGATTTGCCGCGCACGTTACCGGTCTCGAAACCGACGCGGTTGACTACGGCGACGTAAACTCCGTTGGCGATAGCGTGCGAGCGCTGGATGGTGCGCCAGGCATCATGCTGGGCCACCCCGAACTCGGCCTTCTCGGCGGGATGCCAGCCAATGGCCGTGGGATAGAACAGCACAACCGCGCCTTGCAACGCCGTGAGGCGCGCGCCCTCCGGATACCACTGATCCCAGCATACGAGCGTGCCGAGACGTCCGGCGGCGGTGTCGAGAGCGCGGAAGCCAAGATCGCCAGGAGTGAAATAAAATTTTTCGTAATAGAGAGGGTCGTCGGGAATGTGCATCTTGCGGTAGAGCCCGCGCAGGGAACCATCAGCATCAAAAATGGCAGCGGTGTTATGGTAGACGCCGGCAGCGCGCTTCTCGAAAAGTGACGCGATGAGAACGACGCCGTTCTTGCGGGCCGCTGCGGATAATTTTTCAGTCGTGGGTCCGGGAATCGGCTCGGCCAGATCGAACAGAGAGTGGTCTTCGCGCTGGCAGAAATACTGCGTCTGAAAAAGTTCAGGCAGGCAGACGACCTGAACGCCGCGTCCAGCGGCGTCGGCGACGCGCTCAAGGGCCTTGGCAAGATTCTGTTCAGGCTCAGGCCCGCACGACATCTGGACGAGCGCGACGCGGAATTTTTCAGGCGGCAAGAGTGTGAGCCTCTGGAATTAAATATAGCATTCGAGAAGCAGGCTTCGGGTCTCGGCTATCGGGCTTCTGCGAAACGACTTCAGCGATTGGTTTTCAGCTTCAGCCGAACCAGTTCAGCATGGCGCTTCTTACGACGAGGTCGGTTTGTTTGTCACGAAGGCGCGAGCCAGCCGCTGGTTACCAGCCACGAGTTTTTCCAATCGCCTCGTGATTTCGTCCGAGGGCATGCTGCGCATGATGGCTTCGAGGGCCGCTTCAGCGTGCAGCGATTCCGAATTGACCAAATCGATAAGAAATTCGCTGGCGGCATCCTGACGCGTAAGCGCGATGGCCGAAAGCAATACGGAACGAAACCACGGGTCTGCTTCTTCGGCAAACCGTTCGCGCAATATGTTAAAGCCTGGGAGAATGCGTGCCCGCAATGGCAAGCGCAGCCTCGGCGGCGGCATCATCAGAGGGAGCGAGAAAGCGACCGATCCAGGGAAGAGCGCTCGCACCTTCGAGGCGAAGAATGCCGCTATAGCAAGCGCCGAGAACTTCCGGCTCATCGGCGCCAAGAACAGCCCGCAACCGAAGCAAGAGTGCAGCCGACGGCGATCCGACCTGCTCGACAGCGCGAGCCGCCTCGATGCGAACCGACTTGTCTTTATCCGCAAAGAGTTCTACCAGATGCACCAGCAAGTCAGGTTCGAGCAACCTGCGGCATTGCACCAACGCCAGAGCGCAGGTGGCGCGCAGGGTTCCGGCGGTGTCGGAACTGCCTCCCCAGACCGGTTCGAGCTGGATGTGGCGTATACCGCGGAGAAAAACTGCTGCGTCCTGATACTCGAATGCGGCGAGGGTGCGGCTCAAGGCATTCTTAGCCCAGCATTGCGGATCGGTCTTGACCGGGTTGTCGAAGAAGCGGTTGAACGCAGTAAGTAGCTCGGGGATCAACTGCGGTAATTGGAAAACGCGGACGAGATCGGCGGCTTTGGCGACGACGAAGTTGTTGCGATGCTCAAGAGCTCTGTGCAGCGGTTCGATGCACGCTTCTGGAGTCTGCTGGCGCAGACTGTCGAGGGCTGCGATCTGTTCCTCGAAGCTGCGCTTGCCGGCCATAGAAGGGAAGTGTAACCCGGAGCGTACGGGAGAGTGCGAAGGGCCGCATTTATTGACTATAGTGGGAGGCCAAGCCGGTAGGGGCGAAGCGGAGAATCTGATGCGAAGTCGAGACTTAGTGAGTTTGTTAGCTGATTGTGTTATTTGGCCTGACCGCCGCGCAAGTTGGGCTTGCACAACTTCCTTCTGAAAGTCCAAAAGAAATGTGGAGCGCGGAATGGATCACTTCCCCGGATGGTCCGCAGCGCGACGTGGCTATGCTTGCACTTCCGCAAAGTGCGTTGAGCTTGGCGCAACCCCCGCAGCATTTTTTAGTGCACGTGAGCGCGGACAATCAATTCATTCTTTATGTCAACCAGCAGCGCGTGGGCTCCGGCCCCTCGCGGAGCGATCTGGCTCATTGGAAATATGAAAGCTACGACATCGCTCCTCTCCTGCGCGAAGGGAAAAATCAGCTCGCCGCCGCGGTCTGGAATTTTGGCGTGCTCACGCCGATCGCCCAAATCAGTGATCGTATCGGTTTCGTTCTTCATGGAGACAGCGCATCCGAACGCGTCGCCGATACTGGACAGAGCTGGGAAGTGGAAGAAGAAAAAGGTATTCGCGTACCCTCCACCCCCGAGACAATTGACGACGATTACTACGTTGCCGAGCCGGTCGAGCGCATCGACGGCACAATGCTCGACTGGGATTGGAATACTCCGGATTCGAATGCCACCGATTCGAACATCCGCGACTCGAACGCCGCCGCTTCCGGCCTTTCGAACTCCAATCCAGCCGGACGCTGGAAAAAAGCGGACGTCATTGGGCACGCCACGCCTCTAGGCGCCATGATGCAGGAGAATAACTGGCAGCTCGTGCCCGACTCGCTGCCTCCCATGCAGATGGAGTTGATGTCCGCCGGCCAGGTTGTCAGGTCCACAGGCATCGACATGCCCGCCGGCTTTCCCGAGAAGGTATTTACCGTGCCTCCTCATACCAAGGCCTCGGTTCTCATCGACAATTCGCATCTGACCACGGCCTATCCCGAACTCACGGTGAGTGGCGGCCGCGGATCCCTCATCCGCCTGACCTACGCCGAAGCTCTGTTCGACGGCAAGAACCAGAAGGGCAACCGCAATGAAATTGTGGGCAAGCGCATTCTGGGAGTTTTCGACGAGTTCGTCCCGGACGGCGCGCCCAACCGCACATTTACCCCGCTGGGCTGGAAAACCTGGCGCTACCTGCAACTTGATATCGAGACTGCCGATCAACCCCTGGAAGTTGAGAAACTGCGGACATGGTTCACGGCCTACCCGTTTGAACAGCGCGGACACTTCGACTCCGATGACGATTCGCTGAAGCCCATCTGGGATATCAGTTGGCGCACCGCCCGCCTCGACGCCCACGACACCTACATGGACACGCCCTACTACGAGCGCCTGCAATATGTGGGCGACACGCGGATTCAGGCGCTGATTTCTTACACCGTCGCCGGCGATGACCGCCTCGCACGTCAAGCCATCCAGGCCTACAATAATTCCCGCATCCCCGAAGGCCTCACGTTCAGTCGGTATCCCTCGTCGGTAAGGCAAATCATTCCAACGTTCTCGTTGCTCTGGGTCGGGATGCTGCACGACTTCTGGATGTACCGTTCCGATCCTGAATTCGTCCGCGCCCAGCTTCCTGGCACGCGTACGGTTCTGGATTGGTTTCTCGCTCGCCAGCGTGCCGACGGCCTGCTGATGACGATTCCGTGGTGGCCGTTCGTGGACTGGGGAAAAGATTTCGGGTTTGGCATGTCTCCGCAGGATAGCGATGGCGGATCTTCTCCAATGACGTTGCAGTTCGTCGAGGCGTTACGCTACGCAACAGAAATGGAATCGGCGCTGGGAGAGAAGGCAAGAGCCGAGCTCTACCGCGGTGCGGCGGATCGCGCTTCCCAGGCTGTCTACAAGCTGTGCTGGAACCAGCAATACGGTTTGTTGGCAGACACACCTGCGCAAAAACATTTCAGCCAGCACGCCAACATTCTCGGCGTCTGGCTCGACGTCATTCCCCGCGAAAAGCAGAAGGCGGTACTGACGAAAATTCTTTCGTCAAGTGACTCTGGCTACACGGTCTCGGGTCCGTGCCGCCCATGACCAACGCAACGTATTACTTCCGCTTTTATCTCGCCCGCGCCCTGGACCATGCCGGAATGGGGAACGATTACCTGCGATTGTTGGGGCCATGGCGGCAGATGGTTTCGCTGGGCCTGACAACCTGGGCGGAAACGCCGGAACCCACACGCTCGGACTCTCACGCCTGGAGCGCACATCCGAACTACGACTTCCTGACCATCGTGGCGGGTATTCGCCCGACAACGCCAGGATTCGGGACCGTCACGGTGTCTCCTCATCTCGGATCGCTGAAACACGTTTCTGCCGCGGTGCCGAGTCCGAAAGGGATGATCGACGCGGAATACACGGTGGAACAGTCAACGGTCAAAGCGGTAATCACTCTACCCGCAGGCCTCTCGGGCGAGTTAATTTTGAACGGCAAGAGCCTGAAGTTGCATGAAGGCAAACAGGAACTGCGACTGAAAGCGGAGTGAGGGTATCAGCAGTGGTGTTGTTCCGCAGACACAGCTTGTCATCCTGAGCGAAGCGAAGGACCTATGCAATTTGCCGGCAGCGTCTCAAAGGCGGCAGGTTGCATAGGTCCCTTCGACAAGCTCAGGGCAGGCTCTTCGTCCCGCAAAAAGCGCGGGCCTCAGGATGACAAAACGGTTGATGGTGCCACGGGACAGGATAGCTACTCAGGAAACCGCACCACTGCTGCCGCGCCGGCCGCGTGGCGTGCGTTCACATTTCTCCTGTAAAGTAATTTATCGGGAGATTTGTGAGTTGAGCTTGGAGGCGTGATTTTGAAACAAGGCATTCATAGCGAGCATCCTGCGGAAAATCTCACGGAAAGGTGGAAGCGGCGGCGAGGGTAAAGATCGGCACCTGCATAATCCAATTGAAGATCGCCTAATTCCGCTGGAGCCACTGGACCTGGGGCGAGTGAAGTCGATTGACGGGCTGGTCCGTGCCATGGCCAAGACCGCCTTCACCGGAAGGCAAGTGGGCGAAGCGGCCGACGTGCTGGAAGCCATGGCGCGAGACGCCGACTGCTTCGTAGTGATGACGCTGGCTGGTGCCATGACCGTCGCCAAGCAGGGATTGATCGTCACCGAGTTGATCGACCGTGGCATTGTAAACGCAGTGGTCTCAACGGGCGCGCTGATGGCGCATGGCCTGGTCGAGGCCACGGGCAAGTCGCATTTCCGCCATAATCCCGAGGTTTCCGACGAGGAACTCTACGAGCAGGGCTACAACCGCGTTTACGACACGCTGGAGCCCGAGCAGAATCTTGACGACGTGGAAGAAGTGATGTCGGCGGTGCTGGAGGCGTGGGACCACAGCGAAGTGATGTGCTCCTACAAGTTGAATCATGCCATCGGCAAGCATCTGGCGAAGCACGCGCAGGGGCGGGGAATTCTGAAGTCGGCGTACGAGAAGGGAGTGCCCGTATTCGTGCCCGCCTTCACCGATTCCGAGCTGGGGCTGGATACAGCTCTGAACAATCGCTTGCGGGAATCGACGGGCAGGCACAAGATCCGGTTCGATCCCTTCGAAGATGTCGAGCATTTCGCCGCTACCCTGTTGCGGCAGAAGCGGTTAGGCATTTTCACCATCGGCGGCGGAGTCCCCAGAAACTGGTCGCAGCAGTTCGGGCCATTCATCGAACTAAGGCACCGCCGGCTGGGCGAGAATCTGCCGTTGAAGCGCTATCACTACGGGTTGCGAATTTGTCCGGAGCCGGTCTATTGGGGCGGATTATCCGGAAGTCCGTATAGCGAGGCCGTGTCCTGGGGCAAGTTCGTGCCGCCGGCGGAAGGCGGGAAATTCGGCGAGGTTTTCCTGGATGCGACCGTCGGATTGCCGCTGATTGTCGCCGCTGTGCTCGAGCGGCTGGATGGAGACAAAAAAGAGCCACCGGAGCTTCTAAAATTGAGGACGGTAAGAGTAAGAATGGAAAGGATGTTAGGAAGGCCGCGAAGCGGAAATAGGCAGCAGATTTCGCCGACGCGCACGGCGAAACTTAAGCGGACGTCTCGTTGCCCCGCTCGGGGTCTTGTTGGGCAGATTGCTGATTTTCGAAGCCGAACCTTGCGATAAACGGGCGCAAGGATGCTGCTCTCGATCACCTCGGATTCGGCCTGAAACCAGTCCTGTAACGAATAGCCTTCCACTTGGCCGCGGGTGTCATAAAGCTGGCGGGCGCGGCGGCGGATCTTCCGCTCCACCATGCCTGCCATGAGTTCCTGTTGCTTCTGCCTGCGAGTTTCAAAATCCACTGCTGGGTCCCCGATCAGATGAATGCGTATAAGTCCATCTCTATGATAACCGATCAGGGTTAACGGAGTGTTACATAAGGCAGGGCCGGGAGATTACCGAAGTTCCACCCCTCTCTGGCACTCAATTTACCCTTAACCGGGATCGTCAGCGTCGAGTCTGGATTCCCGCTGGAACTCACCGTAAATGCATTTACTGTAACGGTATAGCCTTGATCCACCTCCACCGCCACTTGAGCTATTATTTCCGTTTCCGCACCCCGGATGCATCACCAGCAAAGCCAGCATCAGGCCGCTCCCGCCTAATCCGCGCCGCAAACGGCGATTCCGGCCCGGTAGAAGATAAAACTAGCCAAAATAAGGCCTGAAAGCAGCAGTAAGTTGTTCATTAGAAGCCAGTTACGATGTTCGGAGACTGAGGATTCCGGACGCGGAGTTCCGGAAGTTATTGATAGCACAGGACTTGGGAGTCCAGAATTTTGCGCTTTCGGCCCTCCTGCGGCCGCGGCGGTGCTACTTACGGTTACAGTGGCCGTGCCGCTGCCTTGTTGCTGAAGTCCACGGTGTAGGGATTCAGGGCGTCGCCCGACTTGACCGAGCAGCTGGCGTTCGGCGCAGTGGTGGTGCAGGAGAGATAGACCCGGCCGGTGCCGCTCGTCGAGCTCAAGTTGACCGTGCTGCTGCCCGTCCCTCCCGTCAAGGTGATGGCAGGGGCAGTTATGGTTGGCCCGGCGAGGGTCGACGGCTGGTACCGGCGAACGTAATCCACGGTCATCACTGCAGGATTGGGCGTGCTGCCGTCAGGAGGGCCCGGCCAACTCCCGGTTCCGCCGACAGCCAGATTGAGCAGCAGGAAAAACGGGTGATTGAAATCCCACTGCTGGGTGGACGGAATATCACTCGCGGTGACCACGAAGAAAATATTCGTCGGGTCGTCTACATAAAACTGAATCATGTTGGGCGACCAGATCCCGCCGTAGGTATGGAAGCCGGTGACGTTAGCGCCGCCGGGGAACGGGTAGGGCTTTCCCAATCCATTCTCCCCACAGTAGCAACTGCTGGCAGAGTTCCCGCCGTGAATGGTGGATTGAATCGTGCCGGCGCCGAGCGGGGGAACGTTTTCCATGAAATCGATCTCGCCGGAGGTCGGCCAGTTTACGGTGTTGATGTTGTTGCCCAGAGCCCAGTATGCCGGCCAAATTCCCGGGCCCACCGGCAGCGTCATGCTGGATTCAAGGCGCCCATATTGAAAGTTCTGCAGGCTGAGGGTTTTCAGGCGGGCCGAAGTCCAACTTCCGCTGTAAGGCGTGACGCTGGAATTGATCTTGATGGCCTGGATCACCAGATGCCCGCTCCCGTCGATATACGCGTTCGGAGTGCCCGCAACACACGGCGGAGTGCTGCTGCCCGGCGCGCAGTAGTATTCCACTTCATTGTTCACCATCAGACTTCCGGTGTCGTAGCTCCAGTTGGCAGGGTTGATCGGGGTGTTCGCCGGGCCGTTGAACTCATCGCTCCAGGCTTGGGTCCAGGTTTGCGCGGCGCTGAGGTTGCCAATGCGAGCCCGAGGAAACACAGGGCTGATAACACTCGCGCGCTTGCGGCTAAAGGGAAGAACGGGGAATGTACGGTTTTCATGCGGACCCTCGCGGACGGCTTTCTCGGTTCATGATAGCGGGAGGTGGGGAATCTGCCAAAGGCTTCCTGTAGGAACTGTAGGAATTTGATTACCGACAGGATGGTCGAAGACTGCGGGGAGTTGTGGTGGGCGTTCCCGGAATAGACTCTGGCAGTGTGGCGCGGGTAGGGATCCTTCGACTCAGCGTAGGGCAGGTCTCGCGTTCGGGAACAGTTACTTCGCTCAGTGGATGACAGGATTCTTGAGATCGTAATTGAGCGCCGGTTTGGTCGAACGACCTAGTCGAAAATTAGCACTGCGGACGCGATCACCGTGGTCCAGAGGCCGCGCTTGTCGCCTACGGCGGACTGGGTCACGTTGGCGGTGCGTACGATTTTGTTGGAGAGGCGGTAGATTTGCTTTTTCTCGTCCCAGGATCGGTCGGGATCGAACTCGACATTGAGGGTGGTGGCGAGCATCTCGGCGGCGAGTTCTTCGGCGTACTCCCCGGCGGCGTCTTCGGTCTCGCCAAAGGAATGATGTTCACTGAGATATCCGTAGGTGGTGCGGTCGGCGGGGATGGCGACTCCGATCGACGACGCCAACAGGCGGTGGGCTTCCCGGGTCGAGTTTTCCGCGACGACGGCAAACACCACTTCTCCGGGACTGAGGTATTTCACGCCTTCTTTACGGGCCGTGAGCTTGCAGTTGGGCGGGAAGATGGAGGAGACGCGTACCAGGTTCTGGGCAGCGATGCCCGCGTCGCGCAGGGCCAGTTCGAAGGAAGTGAGGCGTTCGCGGTGCTTTCCGACTCCCTTGGTAAAGAAAATGCGCTTGGGAACCATGTCTTTGCCCAACGACTTTGTCCTCCGTGAGTGAAAAAATTTGAGCTTGGGAATGCACAATCTAACATAACGGTTCGTAAACATCGCATGAATTTCGCGGCTGCGCGAAAAAAAACTGCGGGAACAGAACAATTCTGTTCCCGCCGTGTGTTGAGAGCTGCGTCGACGAATGAGTCGGAGAATCGCCGGAGGAAAAACGTTCTCAGGGAGCAGCCACCACCGAGGATACGGTGATCGTGTTGTCCTTTTCCGTCCCGGTGACTTTCACCTGTGCTCCGGCCTGCTTATCGAGGGTGGCGAGGGCAGCCTTGTCGGCGGTGTCGAGGGTGTAAACCTTGTCGCCGACCACCAGCGCGTACTTGGAACCTTTGCCTACGCAATCGCGCGTGCAGGAAGCACCGTCGCCCGGCATCATGTGTTTCGCGCCGCACATGGCGTCGCTGACCGTGCCAGTGAAGGTCTTGCCCTTAGGCGCGGCGAAGGCAGGGGAAACGGCCAGGGCCGCGCCGAGAATCAGCAGCAGCAGGGCAAATCCCAGTTTTTGCGTGCGAGAATTCATCAGTTTCTTCTCCTTGTGGATGATGAGGCAGTTCGTTGCTAACCTAATTTTGGCCCGACAGGC
The DNA here is from genome assembly GCA_963846245.1 of uncultured Acidobacteriaceae bacterium. GTDB lineage: Bacteria > Acidobacteriota > Terriglobia > Terriglobales > Acidobacteriaceae > Sulfotelmatobacter. The sequence continues at coordinate 93,090 of CAWJVI010000008.1, forward strand.
ACGAGATCATTATCCGAGGTCATTATCAAGCATGCGCCAGCCGGCGGCCAAGTTACAAGTCGCTGGGTGAATTGGATGTAGGGCAGTTTGAACTGCGCCACCACCACCGTTTGTCATCCCGCACGCGCCGAAGGCGGGTGAGGGACCCTACGACAATTTCCGACGTAATTGCAATAGACGAGGGCCACCTCCGCCACGCGCACCGTGACGGGCCCGCCGGCGACCGTGCCGCTTCGAGCGCTTCGTAGGGTCCGTCACCGGACCTTCGGCCCGGTTCGGGATGACATCGGGTGTGTTCTGCGTCATTTATGTTCTGTGTCATTGCAGCCAATTCAAACTGCACCACTACTCACGGATCATTTCGGCGCGCTTACCGTGTACTGAATATCCACATCGACGCTCTTGTCGCGGACGTTGGCCGTGAGATGCACCGCATGCTCCCAGTCGAAGTTCGCGGGAAGAAGTTTGTTGGCCTGCGGCCAGAATTCGTCGATGTAGCCGAGGTCATAGACGTCGCCCGGCCGCAGCTTCCAGATTGCCCGCAGCTTCGTGATGAGGCTGTTGTCGAGCCCGCGGAACTGCAGCTCGCCCATGTGGTAGACAGATTCCTCTTTCACTTCCATGTGGAGCACCACCGTGTTGGCGGTGTCGTCAAGAGCGGCCTCGGTTCTGAACGTGGCGGTAATATATCCGCGAGATCCGTAGAGTTTCTTGACTTCCAAAAGGTCGGCTGGTGAGTTGCACGGTATTTGCTACCTGCCCCGGCCGAGCGCGCACCAAGGCCTGAAGCTTGTCGGCAGGGAACTCGATGATTCCCGGTCCACTCCAGAGCGCTGATTTTGTATTGAGGCCCGGGAGTTACGGGGAAAGTAACATCCACGAAGGCTTCGTTCGGAACGTCGGGGTGATTCTCCAGGCTGGGGTCGCCGGGCGCGAGATTGACCACCTTCGGCGTGGGCGTGCCAAATGCGGCCTTCAGGAATCCGTGGGTGTGGTAAACCGGTAAAAGCTCGCGTTGTGCGAAGCTGGCCAAGCCGGTGCGCGTGTACTCATGATCGGGAAGCTTCTTCGCGGCCGCTTCGAGCAGCGGCACTTCGTCGGCGCCAGCGCCGGAAAACTCGATGTTGTGGACGCGAATCAGCACGCCCGTAACGCTATAGATGAACAGAGAAGTCGGGCCGCCGCGATCGCTGGGCCGCAGGTAGCGAACCAGGCCCGGGATGTTGTTTTCCACCAGCATGGCCTGCAATACGTCGGAAACCAGGTCTGGCAGGCTGCCGCTGACGGGCAGGTCGCCGTGAAAGAGCGGCAGGCGTTCGTGAAGGCGCTTTTGGAGTTCCGCGTCGGAGAACCAGACGAAGTCCTCGAAGTGCGCGGGGAAAAACTTGGCTGCGTCGGTGACCTGCAATTCGAGCTTGGTGCCCTCGGAAGAATAGGAAAACGTGTAGGCCACGTCGGTGAACGCTCCGGTTTCGGCGAGGCGGCGGGCGGCTTTTTTGAAGTCTTCGTCTACGGCGATGAACCCGAGCTGCAGGCCGCTGGAGGCGGCGATATCGGGCGAAGAGAAGCGCTTGCTGCCGGTCGCTGTGATCGCGATGAGCTTGCGTTCCGCGCCGGAGGCCTGGGGCGGGCTGCCTAGCGAAGCTGGGGCGGCTAGGAGATCGCCGGGTATGCACAGCGTGATGCCTGCGGAGAGAACGAGAAGTCCGGCGACACGAAGCGCCTGCCGCCGCCGAAGACGCAGGATCTGTAAACGCTTCATCATTTACTTCAGGCCCGGGACCAGTTCGTCGGTGGATTTGTGCTTCACGGCGATATCGATGAAGGCCAGAGCGGCGCGGCTGAGAGCCTTATCCTTGCGGAATACCAATGCCAGATCGCGGCGCACCTGCGCGTCGGCGATGGTGATCGCGGCAAGCGAGCGGGCGCGGACGTCTTCCACGACATTGGAGCGCGCAATGAAGCCGACGCCTACACCAGCGGCGACGAAGCGCTTCAAAAGTTCGCTGGAGTCGAGTTCCATCGTGTAGTTCGGCTTGAGCCGGCGTTCGTGGAAAAGTTCCTCCAGCGAATCTCGCGTGTGGCCGACTTTCGGCACCACCAGGGGAAACTTGGCGGCTTCGGCGATCGGGCGCGGATTTCATTTTACCCAGCGGATGCGACGGCGGCACGATGATCACCAGCTCATCGCGATGGATTAGCACCACGGTCAGGCGGTTGTCCGTAACCGGCAGTGAAACCACACCGAAGTCGACGGAGTTGTCGATTACCGACTCAAGAATGCCGGAGTAGTCGGCGCGCTTGATGTTTACCGATACATCGGGATACTGCTTTTTGAAGTCGGCGAACACCTCGGGAAGAATGTGCAGGCAGGTGCCTTCGTTCGCTCCTACGATGATTTCGCCGCGAGGCACGCGCTCCATCTCGGCAATCGCGACCAGCATGGCCTTGCGGGCGTCGAGAGTTTCCTCGACATACTTCTGGAAGGCTTTGCCACCCGCGGTCAGCGAGACTTTGCCGCCGGAGCGGTCGAACAGCTTGGCTCCGACTTCCTCTTCCAGAGAGCGAATCTGCGACGAAATGGCGGGCTGGGTGCGGAAACGCTTCTCCGCCGCGCGCGAGAAAGAAGCGTGCCGCGCCACTTCGAGGAAGGTTTCGAGCTGATCAAAGTCCATGGGGCAAGTGCCGGCGCCAACGATAATCCCAGCAACGATAATCCCAGTCTATAGACTCCATAAAAACAATCGAATTGCCAGTGCCCAGGCCGGGGCTTACACTCCTTCGTTTGCGCGTTGCGACCGATTGTAGCAGTCAGGCAGGCCGATGAGCGCCTTTCCGGGCTGGCTGCGTGCTTAGGTCGCGCGCTTTTCGACGAGGAACTCTTATGGCTGATGCGAAGTCCGTGCTTGAATTCGCCCGGAAGCACGACGCGAAGATTCTCGACCTGCGGTTTACCGACCTGCTGGGGCTGTGGCATCACATTTCTTATCCTATTGAGCAGCTCACCGAAGCGTCGTTTGCGGAGGGTTTCGGCATTGATGGGTCGTCGATTCGCGGGTGGGCGGCGATTCACGAGAGCGACATGATGCTGATCCCCGACCCGGCTTTTCACCTGGTCGATCCTTTCACCGACACGCCTACGCTCGTGCTGATCTGCGATGTGGTCGATCCTGTTACCAAGCAGCGCTACGACCGCGATCCCCGCTACATTGCGCGCAAGGCCGAGCTTTATCTGAGCGCCACCGGAATCGCCGATACGGCCTACTTCGGGGCCGAGGCCGAGTTTTTCATCTTCAACAACGTGCGCTTTGATCAGCGCGAGCAATACGGCTTTTACTACGTCGACGCCGAAGAAGGACGATGGAATTCCGGCCGCGAAGAAAACAATCTGGGATACCGTCCGCGCTACCGCGAGGGATATTTTCCGGTTCCGCCGACCGACCACTATCAGAATCTGCGCTCGGAGATGGTGCTGACCATGCAGAGCTGCGGGCTGGAAGTGGAATGCCATCACCACGAAGTGGCGACGGCCGGGCAAACGGAAATTGATTTGAAGTTTGACTCGCTGGTGCGGTCGGCGGACAAAATGCTGCTGTTCAAATACATCGTGAAGAACGTCGCGAACCAGAATGGGAAAACCGTCACTTTCATGCCCAAGCCGATTTTCGGCGACAACGGCAGCGGCATGCACACTCACCAGTCGCTGTGGAAAGAGGGCAAGCCTCTGTTCGCTGGCGATGGCTATGCCGGCGTTTCGCAGCTGGCCTTGTGGTATATCGGCGGACTGATCAAGCATGGGCCGGCGCTCTCGGCGATCATCGCTCCCACAACTAACTCTTACAAGCGGCTGGTTCCAGGCTTTGAAGCGCCCGTGAATCTCGCCTACTCGCGGCGCAACCGCTCGGCGGCGGTTCGCATTCCCATGTATTCCGTTTCGCCCGAAGCCAAGCGCGTGGAGTTTCGCCCGCCCGACCCCAGCTGCAATCCCTATATGGCGTTCGCCGCCATGTTGATGGCCGGCCTCGACGGCATCGAACAGAAAATGGACCCCGGCCAGCCCATGGACAAAGACACCTACGACTTGGGCCCGGACGAACTGGCGAGCCTGCCCTCCATGCCCGGCTCGCTGGAAGACGCGCTCGACGCCCTGCAGCGCGACTACGCCTTCCTGCTCAAAGGAGACGTCTTCACCGAAGAACTCCTGCGCACCTACGTGGAGTACAAGCGTTCGAAAGAAGTGGACGCGATACGGCAGAGGCCGCATCCGTATGAGTTCGCGCTTTATTACGACATCTGAGGGATTGGTTGGATCCGCAAGAATATCGCCGGTGAGTGTAATGGCCTGGTTACGGCAGCTGACTTGCTCCCACAATAACATTCAGTCGTTTGTTCTCGGTACGCCTGAGTTACTGTCCATCTATCGTCAAGTGGATCTCTTTCATTTCCTTAATTTCCGTGATCACAATCGCATGCGTCCCTGTCCGCTCAAATACGGTCCCGCTAGCCCGCACGTATTTGCCGACGAATGGCATCAGTTCCTGCCGCTGATCCGTGTCAGGCATTTTGTCGGAGATGGGGAAATACAAGTGACCGTCCTTCGTCAGAATAACGAGCGGCGAACCACCCCTCACGCATTCCCTCACGCATTTGAGGCTTAGGTTAGTCGCAGTTCCATCCAGGTTCTGAATGGGACATGCAACATCCCGAACCAAGCCCTCGATTGTTGCTTTCGAAGCATTCGCTCGATCGCCCGCCATCGAAGTGCTCTGCGGAGAGTGAGACGCCGCCAGGACCGAGACTATTCCGCAGCCTGCCAGCAAGCAAATACTCAAGAATCGGCTCATCAGTTCTCCTTTCATTGGGATTGCACACCCCTGCAGCCAGCGTCGTCAAGATGTAGGATTTTGCAATCCCGCCGTACTTTGCGAAGGAGTGGAAATGCTCGCACTCGGACGGGACCAGGAGTTGTGTCTGCGGCATCGCGGCCCCCCTTACAAAGAGCACAAGAGCCTGTCCTGAGCGGAGTCGAAGGGATGGGACACCCTCACTCGGAATAGGGCACGCAAACATCATTCCCAAGGTGGCCCAATCGCTGACCCTCACCAACCGGACGGCCGCGCGTCTAAGGCAGAGATCCTTCGTCACAAATTTCCGTTACAACTCAGGAGCGTTCATGACGTGTTTGTGTCGGTTCGCGACGTTATTGCTGCTGTGTGGAGCAGTTTGCCTTGCCCAACACTCGACCCCGCCTGTTCCCATGAATGTTGCCACGGAAGCTGGCCTCGCAAAAGACATCCCGGCCCTGATGGAGAAGGCGGGGGTGCCGGGGCTTTCGATTGCCGTCATCCGGGGCGGGAAAACGGTGTGGATGCAGAGCTTCGGAGTTCGCAGCGAAGAAACAAAAAAGCCAGTCGCGAACGACACTATGTTCAACGTGGGCTCGCTCAGCAAGCCGGTCTTTGCCTATGGCGTGCTTAAGCTGGTGGACGCAGGCAAGCTGAAGCTGGACGAGCCGCTGGCCCCGTATCTGCCAAAAGAAATGACTGAAGGTGACCCGCGGTTCCAGCAAATCACGGCACGGATTGTGCTGAGTCATCGCACCGGATTTCCCAATTGGCCCGGAGATGGTAAGCCGCTCGATCATCCACTTCACTCCCGGGGAAAGGTTCAGCTATTCCGGTGCGGGCATGGTGTTCCTTCAGCAAGCGGTGGAGAAGATCACGGGCAAGCCGCTCAACGACTACCTGCAGGAAGCCGTCTTCACGCCTCTGGGGATGAAGCACAGCAGTTACGTATGGAATCCGGCGTTCGAGAACGAGGTTGCGGTCGGACACGACGTGGGCGGAGATCCTGTGGATTTGTTCAAGGCGGACCACGCCAACGCCGCGGCGAGTCTGGAGACGACCGCGGAAGACTACGCGATTTTTCTCGACGCCGTCCTCCAGGGAAAAGGTCTGAAGCCAGCTACGCTGCGTGAGATGGAAGCTCCGCAGATTGCGGTGGACCCGGCCTGCGAAAACTGCATCGAGGGCACTCCGTCGGGCAAATTGTCTACGTCGATCTTCTGGGGGCTGGGATTTGGCATTGAGAAAACGGCCGAGGGCGAATCGCTGTGGCACTGGGGTGACAATGGCGTGTTCAAAGCATTCTTCGTGGTGCGGCCTGGAACAAGCTCCGGAGTGGTTTACATGACCAACAGCGAAAATGGTCTCTCCATCGCGCGGGAGGTTTTGGCCGAGACGCTGGGCGGCGAGCAGCCGGCATTTGACTGGCTCAAGTACGACAACTACGACGCTGCGGGGTTGTCGTTCACTCGCATGGCGTACGCCAAGGGCGCTGCCGCGGCGCTGGATGGATTTTCTCGGGAGCTGGCGAGCGGTGCGATCTCAGAAGGAACGGTGAATCAGGCGGGATACATCCTGATGGGAAGGAAGAAGATCGGCGATGCGATCCTGATGTTCGGGAAAAATGTTGAGCTGCATCCTGCCTCATGGAATGCCTACGACAGCCTGGGCGAGGCTTACATGAAAAACGGCGACAAGGAACTCGCCCTGAAGAATTATCAGAAATCGGTTGAACTGAACCCATCCAGCGAAGGCGGCAGGGAAGCGTTGAAGAAACTGGAGCGGACAGTGAGGCAAGCGGCGTGAACAGGGAAGACCCACGCCGCGTTCCATGCTCCGCTACTTCAATTCCTTCTCAATCGCGCCCACAACTTCCTTCGAATCCGGCGTCACCGCGGGCTCAAACCGCTGTACGACTTTTCCGTTGCGATCAACCAGGAACTTGGTGAAGTTCCACTTGATGTCGCCGGTTAGCCCCGGTCCGGTCTCCTTGGTCAGGTAAGCGTAGAGCGGCGCCTGGTCCGCTCCCTTTACGGAAATCTTGGCGTACATGGGAAACGTCACGCTGTATTTGCGGGTGCAGAAGGTCTTGATCTCTTCGTTGGTGCCCGGTTCCTGCGCGCCGAAATTATTGGCGGGGAAGCCGAGGATCACGAAGCCTTGATCTTTGTACTTCTCGTAGGTGGCTTCGAGCGCGCTGTATTGCGGGGTGTAGCCGCACTGGCTGGCGACATTTACCACCAGTACTACTTTGCCTTTGTAGTCGGCGAGCGGCGCGGGCTTGCCATCGATGGAGTTGAGAGTGAAACTGTAGATCCCGGACGCAGCAAGCAGGGAAGTAGCCATGATGAGCAATGCTCCGAAGGGAAGTGCGAAAGTAAGATAGCCGAGAATCCGGCGGTGCAATCTGCGGGGAGAATTCATTGGTGCTCCTGAAAGAGATTTTGAAAGGTTGGAATCGACACAACCCCGTCGGCGCGGAACCTGTTGCAGCCAGGCGTGCGCAGCGTACGCAACTTACAAGGATACGTGCCCCAGCGCGAAACCGGCAACTCAGCAATTGTAAAATCTTTGTCGCTTCAGGCGAGGTCACGCCATGCGAGTGAAGCAAAGGGAAACGATACGGCTAAACGGCGGTGCGTACGGCAGCTTCTTTGAGCATCCGTTCCATCACCTTCAACTGCCGGGCAGGAAGGTGGACATACGCATGTTCGGAGCCGGCCACTGAAACCAGACCCTCGGAGATCGCGTCCAGAGCAGATCCGGAACATGCCAGCACCGCCATCAGATATTTCTGGGCGATGGGCCGGTCCGCGGGGTGGATAAGGTCCCACCAGCGCCGGATCGAGTCCTGTACCTCAGCCTCGGTTTTTTCACCCACCACAAGTGCGTCGATCAGGCGGTAAACCTTGCTCTTGATGGCTTGATACGAGACGGATATTTCCTGGGGCATTGGTTTTCCGGGGCCTCTGTACCGTTACTGGAGCAATCGACCAGCCAAACGCTGAATGCTTGAACTGACAGCGTTTACAGCGGATTTCCATTCCACGAACTGGATAAATCCGCTTCTCAATATGAATTCTGGAAGACCTGCGGGGCGCGAGATGCCAAGGAGCCCCGGAACCTGGAACGATAACCCCACATTCCAAGAGGTTCTACTGAGAGGTTTGGAAATCCATGTTTTCGTCGACGGAAAGCTGCGCCGGAGTGCCGGAAGCGTCGTCGCCGGAACGAGTCGCCACTGCACGGAAGCCACTGGAGCTGGTCTGAATCTCGTAGGTATAGGGCGGACGCTGCCGTGCGATCGTAATGTAGTTACTCGAAATCAGTTCGTCGAGGGATGCGTATTTCCCTTCAGTAGCGTAGTACCGGCGCTCGGTGGTGGCGATGCTGATCAAATCGCTTCTCACTGCGGTGATGTTGATGGCCGCCCTCGGATTGTTCGCCCCGGCCTCGGCAGATGAGCTCTGCGCCTGCCTGGAATAGATATACATTCCGACACCAAGTACGATTACGATGCTGAGAAAGCCGAACATTCGGCCCATAGTTTGTCCTCCAAGGTTTTCTCCCTCAAGCTAATTCCACAGCGAAATGGAGTGGCTGGCAAGTAACCAGAGGGCAACGACCTGCCTGTGGTCAGGCGGGTTACAATGTTCCGCCCTTGCAACGGGATCGCGATTGGGTTACGCCGGGAAGGTTCCGACGTGCCGTAATCGTTTACGGTTGAATCGTTTCTCTGTATAGCGAATTTTGAGGGTAAGAATTTCGAAAGTGACGACTCTGGAGGAAGAATGAAGAAGCTGGCGTCGATTCTGGCGGTTCTCGTACTCATGGCAGCCTTGTGCCGGGCGCAGACGTCACCGCCGGCAAGCGACTCAGCACGCAGCTCAACGGCCGACGCCAGCCAGGATCGGATGTTTTTTCCTCGCGACATGCTTTACGGCTGGGCGCAATTCGAGCTGGCGCCTCCGCATAACGAGATCGATCCCAACCTGTGCGCCGCGACCGCTGGACAATATGGCGGAGTGAACGCGCCCTGCAGCATGTTCGCGCGCTACATGCTCTCCGGAACGTTGGAAGTGCGGCCGTTTGGGCGCGGCCAACTCCGGCGCTTCATGCTTTTCGGGTCGCCAGCATTCCTGTTTGGAAAGAATCTTCCGCAGACGCTCTACACCTGGTCGTTTGATGCTATCGGCATCGAGCATTCGTGGGGTGCGTCGATCTATGCAGGGAAGGGATTCGAGCTGCGCGTCACTCAGCATTTTTTGTTCGACCGTCTGGGCGCCCGCGACACCAATCTCGGCGTCGCCGATCTGGGGAACAACGGTCCGTGGGGAAGATACGCAACCGTAGGAGTCCGCAAGACGTTTGGAACGCGGAGATGGTGAGTGCTGGCAGGGATCGGGTTCGCGCAAACAGCAAGGCCCTCAACGTCTCACGGTTTGGGGTGCGAGACGCTCAAGGGATACGACGAAATCAAATACTTCGCCTGGTCACTGTCCATCAGATCAAGATCGAAGAGTAGTTGACTTCCGCCCATAAAACTTCTCGTGCGGAAATAGTAGACCCTCCCCGCTTCTGCCGTGAAATGCGCCAGGGCCACTTGCCGGCTTACCATCCCCACGTGCGACTGCGGGTTCGCACACACGTGATGCTCACCCGGCTCCACGGACACGAAGAAATAGGAGTTGTGCTGATCGGCGCCCACCCAGGCTCCATCCAGTCCGATCTTCGTCGTCACACAGCCGCCGAGGCAGTTCACTTCGCCAATGTCCTGGATGAAGTAAACCAACGCCTTGCCGGGCTCGGACTGCGCGGGTGGGTGTGGGGATTCGTCGCGCTTCACGTTGAAGCCGGTACTCTTCGGGCCGCAAGCGGCGGCCAGAGTACCCGACTCCTGCTGCCCGAACGCGGATACTGCCAAGAGAATCACGATCAAAGCGGATCTCATGATTTCCTCCAACTGAACGATTCGCTTCCTACAGCTGACTATAGCCTTTTCGAGATGGTTGCCGTAACTTCCGCGAGCAGCCGAGTCCGAACAATACTCGGCGCCCGGCGAGCCAGGAATGTCGCTATCGGCTTCTTCGCGAATTATTTATAATTGTGGGTTTCATCCCAGACATCAGGCTTACCGTATCGGAGGAGAAAGATGGCGGGCACTTATAACGGCGTGGCAATACCGGCGGACGGAAAAAAGATCGGCTATGCGGCTAGCAAATACGAGGTTCCGGACAATCCGATCATCCCTTTCATCGAGGGGGATGGCACCGGGCGCGACATCTGGAAGGCTTCGCTGCGCGTGTTCAATGCCGCGGTCGAAAAAGCCTATAAAGGCAAACGCCGCGTGGCCTGGTACGAAGTTTTCGCGGGAGAAAAAGCGAAGGCAAAGTTCGATAACTGGCTGCCGGACGATACGGTCGACGCGATTCGCGAATTTCGAGTCGCCATCAAAGGTCCGCTGACCACGCCCGTAGGCGGCGGGATTCGTTCGTTGAACGTCGCTCTGCGGCAGATTCTGGATCTCTATTGCTGCGTGCGCCCCGTGAAGTATTACAAGGGTGTGCCTTCGCCGGTCAAGCATCCCGAGCGCATGGACATAGTCATCTTCCGCGAGAATACTGAGGACGTTTATGCCGGCATTGAGTGGGAGCAGGGAACTCCCGAATGCGCCAAGCTGATCGAATTTCTCAACAAGGACATGCTCAAGGGCGGCAAGAAGCAGGTTCGGCTGGATTCCGGCGTGGGCGTCAAGCCGATTTCCGTGACCGGAAGCAAACGACTGGTGCGCATGGCCATCAAGCACGCGCTGGAATCGGGCCGCAAGACCGTAACCCTGATGCACAAAGGCAACATCCAGAAATTTACCGAAGGCGCGTTCCGCAAGTGGGGATACGAACTGGCGATCGCAGAATTCCGCGCCCAGGTGGTGACTGAACGCGAGAGTTGGATTCTCGACAACAAAGACAAGAACGCAAGTCTCACCGTCGCGCAGAATGCGGAACTGGTTGAGCCGGGCATGGAATTCGCTCCGCCGTCATTCCGCCAGTCGGTGGAAAAAGAAGTACAGCAAGTGCTCGACAGCATCTACGCCACTCATGGCAAGGGCGCGTGGAAGAAGAAAATCATGATCAACGATCGCATCGCCGATTCCATCTTTCAGCAGGTGGTGACTCGAGCGGACGAATATTCGGTGCTGGCCTGCCCGAATTTGAACGGCGACTACATCTCCGATGCCTGCGCGGCGCAGGTGGGCGGACTCGGCATTGCCCCCGGCGCAAACATCGGCGACGGCTACGCCATCTTCGAAGCCACCCACGGCACGGCCCCGAAGTACGCTGATAAAGACGTCATCAATCCCGGCTCGGTGATTCTTTCTGGCGTGATGATGTTCCGGCATATCGGCTGGAACGAAGCTGCCGACCTGATCGAGCAAAGCATGGAGCGGACCATCGAGCAGAAAAAAGTTACCTACGACTTTGAGCGCCTCATGGAAGGCGCGACCAAAGTAAAAACCAGCGAATTTGCCGGACACATGATCGAGAACATGGGCGCGGCGGTGCTGGCGTGAGAAGAGCATTCAGCAGTTGGCATTTAGCGGTTCGCGCTTGGCCCAAAAAAGACTGTGAAGAGTTATTGTCGTAACGCAATTGTCATTCCGATCCCGAGCTGGGCGACGGGAGCAAGTTCTCTTCGCGTGCGCCGGCAAACTGTTACGGGCTTAATGCTAATCGCTAACTGCCAACTGCTAATTGCTATTGCTTATTCGAAAGGAACTCATTCATGCGCAAGAAAGTCACCATCGTAGGTTCCGGCAACGTGGGCGCAACAGCCGCTCACTGGATCGCGTCCAAAGAACTCGCCGACGTAGTGCTCATCGACATCATCGAAGGTGTTCCGCAGGGCAAGGGCCTCGATTTGCTCGAAGCTATGCCGATCGAGAAGCGCGATTCCTACATCACCGGCACCAACGACTACAAGGACACCGCGAATTCCGACATCGTCGTGATCACCGCGGGCATTCCGCGCAAACCCGGCATGAGCCGCGACGATCTGCTCAACACCAACTACAACATCATGAAAGCGGTCGTCGGCGAGGCGGTGAAGCATTCGCCCAACTGCATTCTGATCATTGTTTCGAATCCGCTGGATGCCATGGCGCAAGCCGCCTACAAGCTCAGCGGATTCCCGCGCGAGCGCGTAATCGGTATGGCCGGAGTGCTGGACTCCGCCCGCTTCCGCGCTTTCATCGCCGAGGAGTTGAAAGTCAGCGTGGAGAACGTCACCGCATTCGTGCTCGGTGGCCATGGCGACACCATGGTTCCGCTGCCGCGCTATTCCACGGTCGCCGGCATCCCGATCACCGAGTTGATCGAGAAATCCCGGCTCGAAGCTTTGGTCCAACGTACCCGCGACGGCGGCGCAGAAATCGTGAAGTATCTCAAGACTGGTTCCGCATACTATGCGCCCTCGGCCGCGGCCACTGAGATGGTGGAAGCTATTCTCAAAGATAAGAAAAAAATCCTTCCCTGCGCCGCATATTTGCAGGGCGAGTACGGCATCACCGGCCTTTACGTTGGCGTGCCCGTTAAGTTGGGCGCGAAGGGAATCGAGCAGATCATCGAAATCAAACTCACGCCCGAAGAGAAAGCCGGCTTGGACAAGAGCGCCGCGGCGGTCAAGGAGCTGTGCGGAGTGATCGGAGTCTAGCGAGGTCTACACCGTCGCGCCCTCGGTACCGCGAGGCAGGGCTGCTCCCGAAGCGGCTTCGCCAAATTTCCAGGTCTCGTCGGGATTCGTGGAGAGCAGCGGCCATCCCTTCGAGAGCACAAACCGTAGCCAGGCTCCCGCTATCTGCGAGGTGACCACCGCTGTGATGACCAGGCTAGTGTAGAAGGCAGCGTTGATGATTCCTGCATCGTAAGCCACGCTGGCGAGCACAATGCCGGGGCCACCGCGCGCGTTCGTGGTCAGAGCGATGTTTATGATATCAAGCCCGCGGAAGCCGCCGAGCCACGCGGCCAGTCCGGCCGAGAACACGGAGATCAGCGAAGAACCCACCAGAAATACCAGCAAAATCGCGAAGGAAAACTGACGGCCAAACACCAACCGGTAGCCGATGATGGCAAAGTAGATCGGCACAAAGACGCCGAAGGAGACTTTCGAAATAGCGTCGACCGGTGTGGCGAAGCGTTCGCGCCGGCTTCCGTAAAGGCCCCCGACAATTCCATACCCAGCCAGCAGCGCGGCAAATTGCAGGTTGACCTCGAATATTGCGGCGATCGCACAGTAAGCCATTAACACGGCCATCACGTAACCGACCGGAGAGGCCTTGTAGAGAACATTCCAACCCGCGTTGCTGACTCGCTTCAGCAGACCAGGAGCCGCGATCAATCCAATCAACGTATAGATCAGCGTGCCGATCACATGCGAAGAGATCGTGCTTGTAACATGCTGTTGCGCCAGTGTTGCCGACGCGGCCAGGGCGGTCGCAATCGCCAGCACAATCCACAGGGCGAGATCTTCCAGTAAGGCATAGCCCAGAATCAGGCTCACGAAGCGCGTCTTCATGATTCCAAGATCCCAGAAGATGCGCGAAATCACTGGAATGGAGCAGACGGCAGTGGCAATCGCCACTATGAGTAGAGTTGAAGTCGGCTGTCCGGCGGTCCCAGTCAACAGCTGCAACGGCAGGAGATGCGCGAAGCCTAAACCCAGCACCAGCGCGAAGCTGGCCAGGTCAGAAACGGTAAGGAGCAGGAACGTGTTGCGTCGATTTTCTTTGGCCAGAAGGCGTCGCGTTTCGGCCCCGGAACAAAACATCAGCAGGATGAGGCCGAGCTGATAGAGAAATCCCATAACCGTGGCGGCGCTGGGCGAAAAGGAGAAGAGTTTGCCGTAGACCGACGGCGCCAAGAGCTTCAGCACAAATGGACCGAGCAGGATACCCGCGAGGATCTCGCCTACAATGCGTGGCTGCTTAAGTTTCTCGGCAAGATAGCCCAAGCCATGAACCGCAAACAGAAGTATGGCAATGGTAAGGACGAAGTGACCAAAATCGATGACTGACAAATTCTTCCCCTGAACGCCGAGGTTAGGTGAGCAGAGGAGACTTTTGGTTGCCCGGAAGAACGCTTCTACGACACTACGTCGAGACTGGCCGAGGGATAGCAGTGCGGTATATTCGTAAGTTGACCATGGTCGTTGACCATGGTATAAATGGAGTTGTGAAGGAAATCGCTATCTCCGTGTTCAAAGCCAAGTGTCTGGGCATCCTGGAAGAAGTCCGCAAGACACGCAGGCCAGTTCGAATCACCCGCTTTGGCAAGCCGGTTGCGGAAGTTGTCCCGCCATCTCCGCAGAGGGCCACGGGCAGGCGATTGGGATGCATGGTAGGAACGGGACGCATTGTGGGCGATATTGTCGGTTCCATCAGCCCCGAGAGCGACTGGGAAGCAGGCCGTTGATGAAGCTACTACTGGACACACACATCTGGCTTTGGATTGTGCTCGATCCTACGCGCCTGTCGCGGCGCGTTGCACGTGCTTTCGATGATGCGGAGAACCAGCTTTGGCTTTCTCCGATCAGTGTCTGGGAACTCTTGATGCTCACGCAAAAGGGACGAATACAGTTAAACGAAGATGCGGTCACGTGGACGCGGCGGACCCTGGAAAAGTTGCAATTGCACGAGGCACCCCTGACCACAGAAGTTGCCCTGGAAACTTCCGTCCTGAGTCTCCAACACAGTGATCCATCGGACCGCTTAATCGCGGCGTCAGCGAAGGTCTTTGACCTGACGCTCGTCACCGCCGATGAAAAGCTCATCGCAGCACCCGGGATTCAGGTGCTGGCCAACCGCTAGTCACAGAACCTCTACACCTTCTCGATTGTCACCTTCTTCACCACAATGTCCTTGTTTGGACGATCCTGGCGATTGCGCGGGAGCGCCACGATCTTCTCCGCCACGTCCTGGCCTTCAACCACTTCTCCGAAAATCGTGTGCTTGCCGGTGAGCCATGTCGTCGGCGCCAGCGTGATAAAAAACTGGGACCCATTCGTATTCGGTCCTGCGTTCGCCATCGCCAGCTTGCCAGGCTTATCGAATTTGTGCGGCGAGTCCTTCGTCTCGTCTTCGAACTGGTAGCCGGGACCGCCCGTACCGGTGCCCAGGGGGTCGCCGCCCTGGATCATGAAGTTGGGAATCACGCGATGAAAAATCGTACCGTCATAGAGGCGGTCCTTCGATTTCTTGCGCGTCGAGGGATGCGTCCACTCGCGCTTGCCGTCGGCAAGTTCCACGAAGTTGGCAACGGTTTTCGGCGCGTCTTTCTCGAACAAGCGGCAGACGATGGTTCCTTCTGATGTTTCAAAAATGGCGTAAGTTCCCGCAGATCGGCTCATGGATATCATTTTCTCCTTTAGTGGATGGCTTTTGATTCTAACAGGGTGCGCGGAAAAAACTGGCTGCGGAAGATCACGAACTATTTGAAGATCGCCCGGCCGCAGGTATTGAGTAAAGAAAGCCTGCGTCTCAAGAGCGAGGCGTTTGCGCGCTTCCGGCGTCTGGAAAGTGTGCACGTCTTCGACGGTCACAAACTTCACGGAAGCTCCGGCCTGCCGCAGTTTGTCGGCAAGTTCCTGCGATTGCGCGATGGGCACGTCCGCGTCCTGGGTGCCATGCATGATGAGAAACGGTGACACATTCTTCGAGACATGAAATACGGGGGAGGCGTCCTGCCACACTTTTGAACGCTGCGCATAGTCCCCGCCGAAGAATGTGGCGAGAAAAACTTCGTCATCGGCATCGCGATGAGTCGTGAAATCTGTGGGTCCGCTGACTTCGACCACGGCCTGCACTCTGCTGGAGTATTTGGCGAGGGTCGCATCGGAATTGTCGCGCGTATCTTCCATCCCCAGCAGAGCCGCCAACTGCGCGCCCGCGGAGTGCCCGAATGCGCCAATATGATCGGGGTCGACCCGATATTTTAGCAGCGTTGGCACGAATCCACCGAACCGCGCGTTGCACGTCGTCCAGCTGTGCGGGCCAGAGATTTTCGTTTCCATGAAATCAGCCGGTAATCAACCGCGAACGCGACAAAACCGCACCGGGCAAGAAACATTCCCATAGTATGCATCGTCGATTTGTCGAAACTCGTCCAGCCCCCACCGTGGATCAGCACTACCGCCGGGCGCGGAGCAGAAGACTGTTCAGCCGGCTGATAAATGTCCAGCATCAGCGGATGGCCGCCGATCGTGCCGTAGGGAACGTCCTGCTGAACCGAACTGAGCGGGTTCGCAGCAGCGTTCGTCGGCATCTGGGCCGACGTCTCGCGTGGTTTTAGAGGAGACGTTTGCGCCCCAACGGCCGCAGCGATGCCGAGCATCACAATGGTCAAAATCAAAGATCGCTTGGTCATGATCAAACCTATTCCAGATCTCACGTTTGATCGAACGGCTCAGAAGACTAATTTGGATTCGCAGGCGCTGCGGGCGTCGTACTCGCCGGCTTCTTAACCGTCGTGCTCGCTGGTTTGGCCGGCGTGGCCGTACTGCCGCGCACAATCCTGATATGGATGATCTTCACCGTGCGGAAAGGCTTGTCATTGCTGGGATCGCGCGCCATACGCGCGATCTGCTTCACCAGCATGACTGCTGCATCGTCGCACTGCCCAAAAATTGTGTAGCCGCCGTTAAGGTGCGGGACCGCCTTTTCCGTAATAAAAAACTGCGAGCCGTTGGTGTCTGGACCGGAGTTGGCATAGGCCAGGCGGCCGGGACGATCGAACAGCAGGTCGGAAGAGACTTCGTTCTTGAACTCATAGCCGGGACTGCCGGTTCCGTTGCCAGCGGGATCTCCGCCCTGAATCATGAACTCAGGAATCACGCGGTGGAAAATCGTCCCGTCGTAAAGTGGAACGCCATGTTTGGTCGCGCCGCTGACCGGGTTTTTCCAGTCTCGCGTGCCGTTGGCCAAGCCCAATAAAATTATGGACGCCAAGCGGAGCCTTGTCGGGAAAAAGCGTGCAGTGCAAATTGCCGACGGAAGTTTCGATTACGGCGGTGGTCACAACAGGGGCGTGATGAACTGCTGGCTTCGTCGCCGCACCCGGTTGGGCTGCATTGCTGGGCTTGGCAGCCGGCGCAGCTTGCGTGCTTGTTCCCGATTGCGCCCATGCCCCGAGCGCGACCATCAAGCTAAATACGATGAGTGTCAAAGTTTTCCGCATGGATGCTCCTCTAAATTCTCGAAATCTTAAATGCTCATGTGGGGACAGCCGCCCTCGGCTGTCCGGTCGAGCGAAGCTCGACTCGGTTTCCTTACCACGCTTCGGCGAGCCGAGACAATACTGGAAACCAACGTTGCATTGTACGACAGCACAAGCCGGTGATGCCCGTGAGGCTAACGCGTGGGTATGGGTTGTGCCGCCTGAATCTCGTGGCTCACGCGTTCCACTTCACGAAACACACGCAGAATATTGCCCCCCGAGAATCTTCTTGATGTCGCCGGCGCTGTATCCGCGATCGAGCAGAGCCTGCGTAATCTTCGGCAGATCGGCGGCGGAATCGATCCCCTGCGGCGTGGCCCCGCTCACTCCGTCGAAATCCGACCCCAGGCCCACGTGATCAATTCCCGCAACTTTCGCGACATGGTCAATGTGATCGATCAGTGCTTTCAGCGGCGGCCGCGGAAGCTTGGCCATCCACTCACGCTCGATGCGGTCCACTTCGATGTAGTTGACTTCCTTGCCCTCAGCTTTGCGCTGCGCCATGTAAGCCTCCACAGCGGCGGCCTTGTCGTTGGCTTGCGCCTTCTCGGCGTCGAGAAAGTTCTGGTCAATGAAGCCATTGAAAAAATTGACCTGCACGACTCCGCCGTTCTTGGCCACGGCCTGCAGCATCTCGTCAGTCATATTGCGTCCCGCATTGGTAAGCGCACGTGCGGAAGAATGCGACGCAATCACCGGAGCCTTCGTGGTCGCAATCGCGTCCCAGAAAGTTTTATCGGCAACGTGAGAAATATCGACCATCATGCCGAGACGGTTCATCTCGAGCACGACTTGTTTGCCGAAGTCGGTCAAGCCGTTGTGGTGCTGCACTTTGGAGTCATTGATGTCGCCCGAGGAGTCCGCCCATTCATTGGTGTTCGACCAGCTCAGCGTCATGTAACGCACGCCCAGGCGGTAGTAATCGTGCAGCAGGTGCATGTCGTTCTCGATCGAATGTCCGCCTTCAATGCCCATCAGCGCGGCCAGCTTATGTTCTTTATGCGCGCGCTCAATGTCAGCCACGGAGAATGCCATCATCATGCGGTCGGGATGCCGCGCCGCCTGCTGGTAGACGGAGTCGATCAGATCGAACGTGTGCCGGGCAAAATGGCCCTGATTGGTTTCAGGATCGACCCAGATGGAAAAAAATTCAGCGCCCAGGTTGCCGCGCTTCGCTTTATCGAGGCTGATGTGCCCGATGTCTTTAGGATCGGTCGAGCCAAGATCAAAGTTTTCGTCGAGAAAACGCTGCGGCGTGTCGGCATGCGTGTCGATTACGAGAGCGGAGTCGTGAATGGCGCGCGCCTTCGCCGTGACCACCACGTCAGCAGAGCTCGCGGACGTAACCGGAGTTTGAGCTGGGGTCTGAGCCGGAGAGAACGAGCAGTGGAGGAGAACAAAGTCGGAACCGCAAACAGCAAAGCTCGGAGTCGAGTCATAAGAAATTTGCCGTCGTACCCGGCAGGTCACCGATTGTATAGGCAGCGGCGTCGAAAAAGGTAGGCATTATCGCGGAACACTCACCGCAGCGCGGCAAGCGCCTGCGCGACGCACTCTTCGAGCGGCTCATCAGTATGGATAACGGTCTTCGCCAGCGAAATAGCTTCGAAGCGCGATCGCACGTCAAGATAGAGCTGAAAGTCGCGGTTGGCCGCGGGATGTCTTCCCCGGCAGCGTGCTCCTCCAACCGCCGCCTCGCCGTCTCTTCCGAGCAAATGCATTCCAGTATCCGCCAAGCCTGATTCAACGAAGCGGCAGCGGCCAGAACATTCTCAATCTGATAGCGGCGGGAGAACGGCCGTCCGTCCAGAAAGACAATGCGAGCAGGATCCTGCCGCAGCAAATACGCCGCAGTCTCCAGCATGATCTGAACGCAGAAATCGTCCTGCCGCGAAGAGTATTCAATCTCCAGCCGCAGCAAAAATCGCGTGGCGGATTTCGTCTTTACTGAGAATGCGGCCAGAGGTTCGCGCCGCCAGTTCGCGCGTCAAGAGTTGTCTTACCAGTACCGGGAAGCCCGGCCATCAGCACGATCATGATTTATTAAAGCATGACTGCATGAAGGCATGGTCCGCTATACCATGATCCGTTAGATGACCATCAATCGGCCACGCCAGGTACGCCGACTTATGAATCGCGCCGAGGAGCAGATTCATCCATTCGATATAGACACTTGTTGATCTCAACGTTAAACGTTTAGAGGAGGCGTGAATGCCGCTGGTTCGAATTTCCCTACGCGAAGGCAAGAGCGGAAGAATATAAAAAGGCACTGGGGGATGGAGTGCATCGGGCAATGGTCGAAGCCATCGAGGCCCCTGCGCAGGATCGATTTCAAATTATTACCGAGCACCCGGCGAGCGGCCTGGCTTTATGATCCCACCTACCTGGGAATACAACGGACGGAGAACATCGTCATGGTACAGATCACTCTGTCAACCGGACGGAAGCCTCCGCAGAAACGCAAGCTATTCCAGCGAATGGCGGAGATTCTGGCGGAGAATCCAGGACTGCGGCCGCAGGATCTCATGGTCAGTCTGGTGGAAGTCGCGTGGGAGAATTGGTCGTTTGGCAACGGTGAAGCGCAATATACCGTGTAGTTGACTACTCGGGTTGAGCGAGCGCGGTGAGCTGCAAATCCAGCAGCGGAATTTGCGCGCTGTCGGTTGCAGAATTGTCGACCGGAAGCTGGCCGGTTTCAGGACGCTGGGTCCTCTTACCGGATCAATGTCCAGCGGAACAATATTCTGCGTCTCCCGCCATTCCGAATAATGGCCGGAGACCATAATGTGGAATACCCACTGGTGGCGCTCTTCTTCCGGTTCCACCAGCCCCAGCGCCTTCATATAGAACAAGTAGTGCTCCATCCAGCGGATCTGTTCATTCGTCATGCCGCGGCGTTGCAAGTCCACGGTGACGCCGGCCAGATGCGAAGAAGCCGTGTCGCCGTCGGCAGGAGCCGCGTTGCGATTGTGGCGGCGAAGTTTTTTCTGTACTTTCACCGTACGCACCGCTGAATTCACCTGAATCTGCTGGTGAAAGCGGTGGTAAAAAGCTTGTCCAATGTCTTCCGTAAAGTCGCGTGTCCAGGGACGGCTGAAGCGCCTCGTAGGATCAAGCCGCGGATCGAAACGCAGCGAGTCGCTGGTGCGAATCGGCACCAGAGCCTCAATCGCTTTAAGATGTTCCAGCTCCGCATCGTCCTGAATGCGAGGCAGCTCCATGCGGTCGATCTCGGCGTTCTGCACCAGTAACGATTGGTGAGACGGCCGGAACATTGGGTTCCACCGAAGAGACCGCACCTGCCGCCTGCGATGCACCGTGCGGTGAAGCGTGGTCGGGCTGGCGGCAAACAGCGGGCTGCACAAGCCTGCCGAAAGGGCAACAGCGAGCCAGAATTGTCTTTTCTGTTTCAACGAAGTGGCCTCTTCCGTTCCGGTGCAACTTGCGCCCGACTGCCGGACATTCTACGACAGGCTGTCAAGTCCTCAAACCACATACTGCTCTCAGCCTGTTACCGCCGTACCAAAACCTCTATTCCAACATCTGGTTACTACTGGTTACTACCCGATCTGCAAGCCGCAGGAACACCGTGATAAGCGGCATGTGGAGGGCCATCCGCCAGGACCGGCAGAAATCCGCTTATCTACTGTGGGGACAATCGTTTGGCATTTCTCACCTGCAGGACGGGTGTCCGGTATCTAGACAATTGACGCAAATCAGCGCCGAAAAAGGTCACCGATAGCCTGTTTCATCACGTCTCCGCTAACTTCCGAAATTGCTTTTGTCAGCGGAATGTCTTTGGGGCAGACCTCGACGCAGTTCTGAGCGTAACCGCATTCCTGGATGCCGCCATCGCCCATCAAAGCCGTCAGCCGCTCGCGTTTCAGCGCCTGACCCGTAGGATGGGTGTTAAACAGCCGCACCTGCGCGATGGTGGCCGCTCCCACGAAGCCGGTGTCTTCGTTGAACTGCGGACACGCCTCCATACAGCAGCAACACGAAATGCAGCGCGAAATGGGATAAGCCGATTCCTGCTCGTTCCGCCGTCATGCGCGGACCGGGGCCCAGATCGTAGGTGCCGTCGATCGGAACCCACGCCTTGACGGCCTTGAGATTTTCGAAGATCACGCTGCGGTCGGTAGCCAGATCGCGGACCACCGGAAATTTGGAAAACGGCTCAAGTCGAACCGGCTGCTCGAGATTGTCGATCAGAGCAGAGCAAGCCATGCGGGCGCGTCCATTGATGAGCATGGCGCAGGAGCCACAAACTTCCTCCAGGCAATTCGAATCGTAAGTGATGGGCGTGGTCGGCTTACCGTCGCGCGTGACGGGATTGGCCGCGATCTCCATCAGCGAGGAAATCACGTTCATGCCCGGATGCCACGCGAGCTCGAACTCCTCCCAGCGCGACTCGGCAGCGGGAGTAGCCTGGCGCTTGATCTTAATGATGACGGATTTATTTGCCATTTTTCCTGACTCTTCTCATTCGTGGAGCCGCGGACGTCCTCGTCCGGGAGCAGCGCCAAGAAACCAATCGCACATGCCGCACTGCCGCTCCGGCGGGCAGACGAGGGGGTCCGCCACTTCATGTGCATTCTCGCTTCGCCGCATCAATACTTCCTCGCCCGTGGCGGAATCAGCGACGTATCCACCGGTTCAAACTCAAACTTCGGCTCATCCGCATCGGGCGCGAAAACTGCTTTCGTCGTCTTCAGGAAATTCTTGTCGTCGCGCTCGGGGAAATCTGGTTTGTAGTGCGCCCCGCGAGATTCGTCGCGCAGACGTGCTCCCTGGGCAATCACGCGCGACAACTGCAGCATGTTGTAAAGCTGGCGGGTAAAGACCACGCTGGTATTCGCCCACTGCGTGCGGTCGCTCAGGTTCACTTTGCGGAAAGCGCTCCAGCATCTCCACCAGTTTCGCATCGGTCTGCAGCAAATTCTTGTTGTAGCGGATGACGGTGCAATCTTTAGTCATCAACTCGCCCAGTTCGCGCCACAGCCGGAAAGGATTCTCCGTCCCCTGGTTATTCATCAGCAGGGAATTGCTTTCTTCCTGTTTTTTCTTCTCCGCCTCGAAACATCCGTTGCCGTCAGCGGGCGCCTGCAACCCGCGCGCATATTTCACCGCGTTCGGCCCCGCAATGCCTCCGCCATAAATGCAAGAGACCAGCGAATTCGCGCCCAGCCGGTTCGCCCCGTGATATTGATATTCGCACTCGCCCGCCGCGTAAATGCCGGGGATATTCGTAGCTTGCTTGAAATCTACCCACAGCCCGCCCATGGTGTAGTGCATGCCGGGGAAAATCTTCATCGGCGTGTCGCGCGGATCATCTCCCACAAACTTCTCGTAGATTTCGAGAATGCCTTCCAGTTTGCGATCGAGAATCTTGCGATCGATGTGCGTGAGGTCGAGATAAACCATCGGCTTGCCGTCGATGCCGAGGTTGAGCTCGAACACCACCTTAAAAATCGCCCGCGTAGCGATGTCGCGCGGAACCAGGTTGCCGTACTTGGGATACCACTCTTCCAGAAAATACCAGCGGTCACCTTCGGGAATCGACTTCGCATCCCGTTTATCGCCCGCCGTCTTCGGAACCCAGACGCGTCCGCCCTCGCCGCGCGCCGATTCCGACATCAGCCGCAGCTTGTCTTCGCCCGGGATGCATGTGGGATGCACCTGAATAAATTCGCCGTTAGCGTAATAGCAGCCCTGCTGATACAGCGCCGACTGCGCCGAACCCGTACACACAACCGAATTGGTCGACTTGCCGAAATCGCGCCGTTCCCGCCCGTGGCGATGATGATGGCATCGGCAGGGAATGTCCGCACTTCCATCGACCGCAAGTCCATGGCGCAGATGCCGCGGCAGACGCGGTTCCCATCGAGCACGGCGGAAAGAAATTCCCAATGCTCGTATTTCTTTACTTTGCCTTCGGACTTCATACCGCCGTACTTGTTCGTCGAGCGCGTAAAGAAGTTGCTGTCCGGTGGTCGCGCCTGCGAATGCTGTGCGGTTATACAGAGTCCCTCCGAAGCGGCGGAAGTCGAGCAAGCCCTCGGGCGTGCGATTAAAGGGAACGCCCATGCGGTCGAGCAGATCGATGATGCCCGGCGCGGCCTCGCACATGTCTTTGACCGGCGGCTGGTTGGCGAGAAAATCGCCGCCGAACACCGTGTCGTCAAAGTGTTTCCAGGTCGAGTCGCCTTCGCCCTTAAGATTCTTGGCCGCGTTGATGCCGCCCTGCGCGCACACCGAATGCGAGCGCTTCACCGGAACAATGGAGAACAGATCGACGTTGCCGCCCATCTCGGCAATCTTGATCACGGCCGAGAGGCCCGCCAGTCCGCCACCCACGACAATAATTTTCGGAGCTGCTGCCATCGTCCCCTTATCGGCTTTCTGTAATTTGCTTATCCGCGTTCGTCACTGCTGTCCCCGGCTCAGTCGGTTGCTGCGGGCGCGAGCGGAAAGAAGTCAGGCTCGCCAGCCCCGCGCCGCTCAACACAAAGAAGAATGCCAAACACACAATCAGAAATCGTTTCTGCGCCTTCTCGCCGGAAACAATGCCCCACTTCGCCGAGAACAGCCAGATGCCGTAGGCGAAGTGCCACGAAGCCGCGATCAGGCCGACAACATAAAACAAGAAAGAACGGCGTCTGAAATACTTCCGCCTGCACTTTGCCGAACGAGAGTTCAGGATGCGCGTGCAGGTCAACTCCAGTAAACCGCATCGTCCACGTGTGCCAGAGGATGTAAGCGAAAGCTATGCCGCCAGTCCAGCGCTGCGCGGTGTACATCCAGTTGCCGCTCCAGGGATATTGAATCGTGTTCCCGTCCCCGCGATACCAGATATAAAAGCCGTAGAGTGCGTGAAACGCAATCGGCAGCCAGATACCAAACAATTCCAGAAAGAACACCAGCGGCAAATTCGCCAAAAAGCTCACCTGGCGGGCGTAAGCATCCGGCCCGGTGATAGCAGTTGAGTTGGAAATCAGAATATGTTCGAAAAGAAACGCCCCCACCGGAATAATTCCCGTTAGGGAATGCAGCCGCCGCAAAACAAACGAGATTCCACGACCGGCGCGCAACGGCGCTACGCCATGAGTTACAGGCTGACCGGGAGCAGTAGAACTGGCTGACGCCACGAGAAACGCTCCTTATGAGTTCGTCTTATGCGTTCAACGATGAAGGCGGAACTTTTTATTATGTTGTTGTCGGGGAAGAGAAGTCAAGGCGGGCTATCTGCAATTGAGGTACGTCAGGACGCCGATGCGGGCGCGAAACGGCTATACCAATCCAGAAATTGCCGGAACGCCCCTCCACGGTGACTGTAGCGGGATTTTTCTTCGGCACTCAGTTCGGCAAACGTCTTCTCGATCTGCGGGAAATAAAACAGCGGATCGTAACCAAACCCGTTGCTCCCACGCGGAGCGTCAAGAATAGTTCCTTCGGCAACACCGCGGAACGTAGCCAACGTCTTTCCGTCCCGTGCCGCAGCCAGCACGCACACGAACCTGCCTGTTCGCTTTTCGGGAGCAACATTCTTCAGTTCGCGCAGCAGGCGCGCATTATTGGCATCGTCATCGGTGTTAGCGCCAGCTTCGTGCGGCTCGGTTCCCAGCAGTTCGGGCGCCGCATATCGCGCAGAGTGCACGCCCGGAGCCCCGTTCAGCGCGTCCACTTCCAGGCCGGAATCGTCAGCCAGCACAATCTCTCCTGAAATATGGCGGCTATATTCTTCCGCCTTCTTCCGCGCATTAGCCTCGAAAGTATCTCCGTCTTCGACCACCGGGGGCAGGGAAGCGAAACCCGGCAATCCCGAGATTTCAATACCCTGCCGCGCCGCCGCCCCTGCAAAGTCGCGCAACTTGCCCGCATTCGAAGTCGCAATCAGAATTCGTCGCATGATGTTTAGAAGGTAGTAGCGAGATCAGAGCCGCCTCGTGCTTTTGCAACAGCGATCCAGAGCATCACCAGCAGCGCGGTAATCAGAGAAATCCACGCTCCCACCATGCGATCCCAGGTGCGAACAAACGTGATCTGCACGCGATTCGGTCCAGCTTCGACCGGAACCATCAACTGCCCGGTGCTCTCGCGCGTGCCGGCTTGCACTACGTGCCCGTTGACCTCAACTTTCCACGCCGGATAATTAAAGAGATGCAGCGCCAGTCGCGCAGGCGCGGACATCTCCGCTGTGAAGTCCTTCGATTCGGCGTTCCACTGCACCACATGAATGCCAGCGTGTTCAAGTCCTTCGACGGTCACGCGCCTCGCGCCCCTGTGAATCGCCGAAGAATCAGCTCCCGTGGGTGTGTACTCGTCGGTGCCTTCATAACCGGCGGCCGCGTCTGTTCGGTCTTCCACAATCTTGTCCTGCATGTTGTCACGCAGTTCCTGAAGGTCGTCCGCATCCTCCCACCATGGCCGCTGGATGCGATATCCACTGACCACAATGAGTAAGACAGCGCCGGCGCAAACCAGAGCGCGGGCCGGCCAGCGCCGCAAGCCGAACGCGATGAACACCGAAAGAATCATGCTCAGGCACAACAGCCAGCGCCACGGAAATTGCATGAAGCGAAGTTTCGGGGCGAACTTCCAGAACAGCGCCGAAACCGGAAGCAGCAACACCATGCACGCGATCGCCCATGCGGCGAGAGTATTCCAGAGCTCGCCATTGCTCTTCCGCAGCGATCGCGCCGCCCACGCCGCAATCAAGAGCACGCCAATCTCCGCCAACGCCAGCCATGAGATGAGATGGTTGAAGGCGTCGTGCTCGGCGTCCGTGGTGTGGATGAAAAGAAAATTATCCTGCGGCCGGTAGCCGATCGAAACTGCTTCCGTAATATTGACCCAGCGTTGTTCGTAAATCGCGGGCATCAGGTAAAAAGCCGCAAAGCATGCGCCCAGCGCGACCGACGCGGCGCCCACCAGCAGAAGCCGCGGAGATCGGCGCTGCCAGGCCAGCACGACGACGAGCAAAGCGAACGAGTAATGGATCATCACGGCGGCCGGCGCGTTGATCAGCCACGCGCCGGCGAGCAGCAGCGCGAGCGGGACGATCACACGCCGCCTCCCCTCCGCGGCTCTTAGCAGAAACAGCAGCAACAGCGGCAACACGCAACTCGCCAACAATTCGGCGAAGGCGCTGCGCCAGTAAACGATCACCAGATGATAAGGATTGACCGCGTAAAACGCAGCCGCGAAGATGGCATGGCGACGCGGCAGCCACTGCCGTGCGAGCATAAACATCGAAATGCCCGCCGCCACCAGCACCATCCAGATGTAAACATCGACGGCGAACGTCCACGGAAAAATCGCGCTCAGCGCTGCGCCAATGGCCCATGAAGCCGGAGGATAAAATACAAACCGGGGCTCGCCGAATCCGAAGTGGGCCATCGCAGCCCAGCGCGGATACACGATCCCTTGCTTCCATTGCCCAAGCACTTCAAGCCACGAATAAAGATGAAACTCCAGGTCGTGGCCGGAAGGCGTGCCGAAAAAAAAGAAAGGAATCTCCACCGCAAAGGCCGCTGCGGAAATCACCAGCAGCGGCAACCACAACAGCGGTGGCGTCTTCTCCGCGGGTCTCATCCTCGCGGGCGAAGTCTTTACCTGGGTAGCGATGGTTGGGTCCGTGGCCAGAGTTTTATCTTAACGCCGCAATCGCGCCGGGAGATTTTCCACCGCTCCGAGTCTATATTTAATCGAGATTTAATATTTCTGAAATCTTCGCGCAACCCCGATCAAATATCCTTCTCGCACTGGGGTGGTACAGACCACGAAGGTCGAAGAGCCCGCGCCTGAGACGGGGAACGGGTTCTTCGATTCTTCGCAACTGGATCGCAGCTGAAGCCTCTCGCACCCGCGCATGTTCTCCCAACTTGTCCGCCTAGCACCAAATCCTTCCCGCAAGCCTGCCAACAATTCCGCGAAAGGCTTCGCCCATCTTAACTGTAGAGACGTTGCTGCAACGTCTCTACAGTAAGGGGATCAATTCAAGAGGAATAAGAAAGATTGAAGGGAATTCACAAACGAGGCAGGCCAACCTAAACGGAAGCTTCTTCCGGCGAGCGCTGGCGCCGAAGTTCTTCCACGAACTCATCCTGCTGCAGCGTCGCCCCTCGCCGAACCAGTTCCAGCAGCTCATCTTCTAACTCGTCACTTGACTCTCCGGGCAGAAATTTCGGAAGGCTCAAACTGCGTGAGATCGGCTACCAGCGCGCGCGGTGAAACATAAAGCTCAGGCGTGCGATCGGAAGAACTGCGCAGAAAATTGATCAGGTTCTCCACCTGCGCGCGCTGTTCAGGCGTGCGCGAGGGAAATTCCAAACCCATGCCATGCCCGGGATGCGCGACCCGTACCATGCCCTCGGTATGCACTTCCATTTCGCCCGTCTTGAAACACAAGTCGACCATGGAGCGCTCGGGAAACGGTGCATCGCTTTCCACGTAACATCCGCCCAGGCTGAGATCGGTGAGCTTGCAGTGCGGCACGGCTTCGTTGAGCTCGCCGCCCATGCTCGTCGCCGCGGATTCCAGCCATTTCTTCAGCTCATCCTTGACCGATTCTTCCAGGTCTACAAAATGAACTCCGGTCTGGCCGTTCGGATTTGCCCAAGCCACTTGTCCGTGCGCTTGAACTTCCAACCCGCCATCCGGCAAAACGAACTGAAACTCCAGCAACGCTCCCGGAAATTGCGTTTCCGCCGTGAGCACGTCCATGCCGGTTTCGCTCAGGTCCAGAAGAATGCCTTCGATTTTCCGCGTGTCGGCCAGCGTCAGCTGCACCGGAGCCTGCACCGGAACCCGAAACGCTCTCCGCCGCTCGCGATTCAACAAAGCCGCGGCCGCACGCAGCCCAGCGCGCGCCTGAGCTTCCGCGATGGGTTTGTAGAGCACGAATTGCGAGCCCGCGCTTAGAATCGCGCGAACCTTGGAAGGATCGGCTACCAGCGCAATAGTCAGTGGCGAACTGCCCGATCCCAGTTCACGGGCCTGCTCGTAGACCTTATGAGCCAGTTCCGGATCGTCAAAGTCCAGGACCAGTGCGTCGAATCTTTGCTGCTGCAGACGGGCGAGCGCAGTCTCTGGATCGCTGAAGCGTTCCACCGCAATGCCGAAATTGGGCAGCACTCGACCGAGCAGCTCAGAAGCCGCATCGTCGGTCGAGACCATTAACGCCTGAAGATTCATTGCTGGCACTCACCATCCCTGCGAGACTGGGGTTGAATAAACGTGGTAAAACCGGAGCTGATTCATCAAAGCTGGTTCGTCAAACCTCACTTACCGAAGCTGGTTCACCAAGCGTGATTCAGCCGGGCTTGGTCGACCCGTTCTGGGGCCAACCAGTCCCTATCAACTGAACCAGTAATCAACGGAACCGGTCTACGGCCAGCGCGGCGCAGCCGGACGCGCCGACTTGCTGGCGCCGCCCGAGGCTCCCGCTTTGGCGGCCATCGCGTCACCCTGCGGATCGTCCACTTCCGCCAGTACCGCGTTGTCCTCGTCATCGTTTTCAGCGAGCAAGGGAGCTACTTCGCGCAGCTTTTCCGCCGCCTGCTGCAACATTTCAATCTGCTTCCCCAGCTGAGCATACTTTGCCTGCTTTTGCCGGAGCACCTCATGGATATCCTTCATCATAACCCCCTGCTGCTCAATCTAAGGACGGGGCCGTGGCAGGTCAACGGTAATCCCCCCGCCTGCGTTACTGCGGTAATCACGAGGTTCGAAAGCGTGGGTGTTTGCGCCCGAAAAATAAAAAGCCCCGCGTTCGGCGGGGCTCTTAAAGTCGCGCAAGTTCGGAAAAGGTCAGGATTTAAGTTTGCGGCGTACCAGCGCCCCAAGACCCAACAACCCGGTGCCTAGCATGCTAAGGGTTCCCGGCTCAGGCACAGCCGACGGCTGGAAGCTGGCAGAGGCATTTACCACGCCGCCACCGCTGTCTACGATCAAAATTCCAGTCACGCTTTTGCCGTTGTACCACGTACCGGTCAAGACACCCACTTAGAGCTCGCGCAGGTCAGCTGAATGAATTGATTTTGAGGGTCCGTGCCTCCGCCGATTATCGATTCTTTGACCGCGCCGCTAAAAGTTCCCTTGAAAATAACGCCGTCAGGAAGCCCGCCAGTCGCCGTTTCCGGTGATCTCGAAACTGCCGCCGCTTCCGAACGTCTCCACGCCATGTACGGAGCTGATCAATGCGCCCGTAGTGAAACTCATGGTGCCGAAGCTGCCCCCGAAAAGGCCGCCCCCGTTGAATCCATTCATCCGCCGTAACGCCAACATTTAGGCTGATGGTGCTACCGCCAGTGATAGGCTGCCATGCGTTAAGGATTCGAAAGTCCGTCCAAGGATTCGCGGTATTCGCAAACGCCGCCATCGGCAGCGCCAAAGTCAGTAATCCCAAAACAAGAACCCGCCTCATACTTCCTCCTGAACCTGAGTCGAGAAACCTTGCTGTTCGAATCTTCGAGGGCTGAATCACCCTTCTCCGCGCACACGACTCACGCCGCAAGTTTGCGGCGAATCGCTCCCGCCAATCCAACCAGGCCAGTTCCGAGCAAGGTGAGCGTACCAGGCTCTGGGACCGGTGAGGACATACTGATGTCTACACTGCCCACACCGATTTGCCCGGTATAACCGTTGCCGCCGCCCTGCGAAGTCAGCACCGTAATGGTTCCGCTCTCTGTGGAACCGTTAGACAGGGTTCCCGTGAACGTTCCGTACAAAATGTACTGGCCGGCTCCGGGGTTGAACAACGTCATGGGCTTGGCTGAAGGTGCCGGTGAAAATCGTGCCCGAGGGGATTCCGTCGGTTCCGTTCCCTAGTGATCATCAAGCTGCCCCCGCTGGCGAACGTCGCACTGGTCAAGACCCCTTTTGTGTAAATGGAGCTCAGCAAGGCACCGGTTGAGAGACTTACGCTACCTAGCGTACCGGACTCCAGGCCCATGCCATACAGATCCGCTAACCGAGGTGAGAGTCGAGCCAGAAAGGGTTAATCCGCCACTCAAGCCAGACAGCGTACCGCCGTCTCCAGTAAACTCGGTCGAGCTGTTGGCAAAGGCCGCCATCGGCAGCGCCAAAGCCAGTAATGCCACAACAAAGAAAACCCGTTTCATACTTCCTCCTGAACCTGTGTTCGGAACCCTTACTGTTAGAATCTTCGAGGGCTTAATCGCCCTGCTAGGAGACCCAGCATCGATAAAACAGATCGGACCTATCAGTGCAGTTTTAGTTCCAAATTTAGACCAATTGTAAGATGTTGATGCACATAGCCTTATACGAAGTACGATCACCGCCTGCAGCCCAAAAACTGCAAAGTAATGCATACATGAGAACATCCCTTTGC
This sequence comes from uncultured Acidobacteriaceae bacterium, assembly GCA_963846245.1. Taxonomy (GTDB): domain Bacteria; phylum Acidobacteriota; class Terriglobia; order Terriglobales; family Acidobacteriaceae; genus Sulfotelmatobacter. The sequence goes on from CAWJVI010000008.1 coordinate 123,554, forward strand.
GTTCCGGCGGCGATGTCAGCCGCCTCCAAATGCCCCGTTGATAGCCGTCCCGTGCCACCCGATAGCACCGAAGTGGAATTCCCAAAGTATAGCCTTCCGGATAGCCTAGTAATTGAGCAGACTTGGGGGAGGCTGTTCGGGCGCTTCGAGACTCGAAAGAGTCCTGAAGCGCTCTTAATATTTTAGGCAAGGTTTCCAGCCGTCATAATGAATCGCCCTATTTCCTGCCCAACGGCGACATCGGACCAATCAAATCCCGAAGCCTGCGTGAAAGATTCGCCGCCAGCGAGCGGTAAAACCGTGAAGCCAGGTGAGGGAACAGTTCGAACATCGTCTGCAAGGTTGAGCGGTCCAGAAAATATGCTTCCACCGGCTCCAGCGCCACCACCCGGGCCGTAGCCGGAAGATCATCGATAAACGACACCTCTCCGCAAACTTCCCCCGGACCAATCGCCGGAAACGTGACTCGGCGGGGAATCTCCACCCGAGCGCTTCCGCTCAGCACAAGGTAAACGCCGTTGGTGAGTTTGCCTTCCTCTACCATCGTGGCGCCCTGCTTGAAATCCTTGCGGACGGCCTTATCCGCAATGAGCGCCCAGTCGTTCGCGGTCAGATAAATCAGACCGCGCTTGGCCGCCGACAGCACGGCCACATCTCGCTGAATATCCTTGGACATGGGCGATAAGTTGGTTCCGGAAAGCGCTTTCCGGCAAACTGCAACAAACACGACCCACTAAGGCACAACAGGGCTGCAGTCAAGGTAACAGAAAACGCACAAAACATAAAAGACGCGAACCTCGGAAGCAACGTCCGCGAAGAATAAGGAAAGATAAAGGACCAGTAAGGAATAATCGCCGACGAAAATGGCCTTTGCCAGAAAGCCGTTCGTGATACTTCGCGCCCTTGGTGTTGAATGACTCTTCTTTCCACACCAAACCGCTTGACCCCGGAGGCCCGCTTTCGGCAAAGAATAAAAAAAAACGAAAAGAATGGTGCGCCCTGAGAGATTCGAACTCCCGACCTTCTGGTTCGTAGCCAGACGCTCTATCCAACTGAGCTAAGGGCGCGGATCGTACGCGGCGGGAAAAACTCCGTCCCGATTATAGCGGAAGTTTCTTTCCTCTGAAAATAGCATTCTCCAATTTGCTCGTGCTCGGGTACGTTGTGCAGGTTCATCTCGCCGATCGCCCTTCCGGTCGAAGTAATTCTTTCCGGCGGTGGGCAATTCCTACCGGGTCAAAAGTCCCCACGACGTGTGTTTTGAGCGGTTTGCGGACGGCACGCTATGTGCTTATAACAATGCCAGACGAAGTGGCGCGCAACGGGGCGCTCCAGAGAATAACTTCGGCCAGAGGTTTTCTTGGGCGCCCCGATTGCATTCCCCGCACAGCCCTCCCCCGGCTTTGCCAAAGCTACTTACGGTCTCTCCCTGGCAGCCCTCCCGAGGCGTTAAGCCAGTGCTAGAGGTTCACCGACATCAATACCGGCCTGACGCAACAGGCGCGCGACGGCGTCCCTTTTCAGCCGCGAGGCATCGAACTTTACCCGCACCGTGCGATCCTTCTCGTTGAAAAAAACCTGCAGCACCCCATAGACCTCGCGCATGCCGTCGATTGCTCTTAATTCGTTCTCGCCGGGGTTTGCGCCGTAGGGGAACACCATATCCAAGTATGTCATCGCTGAAAAGCCTTTCGCTATGATGAAGTCGACCGGAAACCGGCTTCGGGCGTCGGCAAGTGAAGCCGCTGGCCGTCGCCGGACGCTGAACGTAGCCGGGGCTGAATCCAATATAGTGTACCGGCAATCAAAAGGGCACGCGCGACTTGGGTTTCCGAATTCCGCGCGCGACTTTCGAGTGAGGCAAGTTCATTTGAGTGGGCCAATGAGTAGCCAAGCAGTCCTCGGAAGTGGATTTTGGTTTTGCTGAAGCCCAATTGCCAAGCCCGAAGCCTCACGCACCCGATAACAGCGCATTAGATGACGGCCACCAACCCCACTACTCCCGGCCCCGCCCCAGTTCTGGAAAAAGATCCGGTCTGCGGGATGAACGTGAATCCCGCGACGGCAAAAAATGTTCATGAGTACGGCGGCAGGAAATTCTACTTCTGCTGCGCGGGTTGTGCGGAAAAATTCAAGTCCGATCCCGCGGGATATTTGAACAAGCCAGCAGCTCACAAATCTGAATTGGTCATCGCTGGGGATGCCGGCCGCTCCCAAAGCTGCGAACCATCAGTCTCCGCCGGGGCAGTTGCAGTCGCCGCCAAAGCCAGCGGCATCATCTTCGGCAGCGCCGGCCTACGTTTGTCCGATGTGTCCGAAAGTCCGTGAGTCGCAGCCGGGAGCCTGCCCTTCCTGTGGCATGGCCCTCGAGCCAGAATTCCCGCTGCCGGCCAAGCGCACCGAGTACACCTGCCCCATGCATCCGGAAATCGTCCGCGCAGGGCCAGGCTCCTGCCCCATCTGCGGCATGGCTCTCGAGCCTCGCACCGTCACCGCGACCGAAGAAGAGAATCCCGAACTGCGCGACATGACCCGAAGACTCTGGGTGAGCGCCGCGCTCACCGCTCCACTGTTCGCGATCGCCATGGCGGGAATGTTCTCGAAGATGCGCTTGCCGGAAACTTTCTCCGGCGCATCTCTGCCCGCGCTGGAGTTAGCGCTCGCCACGCCCGTTGTGCTCTGGGGCGGCTTACCGTTCTTTCAGCGCTTCTGGACTTCACTGGTCAACCGCAGCCCCAACATGTTCACGCTGATCGGCCTTGGCACGGGCGTCGCCTACGTCTACAGCTTAGTCGCAACGCTCGCTCCGCAGTTTTTTCCCGCCTCGATGCGCGGGATGGCGGGCTATCCGGACGTTTATTTCGAAGCGGCCGCCGCGATTACCACGCTCGTGTTGCTCGGACAAGTCATGGAGCTGCGCGCTCGCAGCCGCACCAGCGCGGCCATTCGCGCCCTGCTCGATCTCAGTCCCAAGACCGCGCGTCTGCTAGTCACCGAGAGCAAGTCAACAGGTGGCGAAGTTACAGCTGGCGAGGTTGTGGAGACAGAGAAGGACGTTCCGCTCGAACAAGTGCAGCCCGGCGACCGCCTGCGCGTCCGCCCCGGAGAAAAAATTCCGGTGGATGGCGTCGTGCTCGAAGGCAGCAGTTCCGTGGACGAGTCCATGGTCACGGGCGAATCCATGCCCGTGGAAAAAACTGCCGCCAGCAAAGTGGTCGGAGCCACCATCAACGGCACGGGCTCGTTCGTGATGCGGGCCGAGCGCGTCGGCTCCGAAACATTGCTGGCGCGCATCGTGCAAATGGTCAGCCAGGCGCAGCGCAGCCGCGCCCCCATCCAGAGGCTAGCCGATCGCGTCGCGGCATGGTTCGTGCCCGCGGTGGTCGCCATCGCAGCGGCCACATTCGTAGCGTGGTTCCTGCTCGGCCCGCAGCCGCGCCTCGCACATGCGCTGGTGAACGCCGTGGCCGTGCTCATCATCGCATGTCCCTGCGCTTTGGGATTAGCCACGCCCATGGCGATCATGGTGGGCGTGGGCCGCGGCGCACGTGCTGGCGTGCTGATCAAGAATGCCGAGGCGCTCGAGATTCTGGAAAAAGTAGACACACTCGTCATCGATAAAACCGGAACGCTGACGGAAGGCAAGCCGACGCTTATAAGTTATTCGCAGACGCTCGCAGACCAGCCTGAACTGCTACGCCTCGCCGCCAGCCTGGAACGCGCCAGCGAACATCCCCTGGCTTCGGTCGTCGTGGACGCCGCCGCAAAACGCGGCCTGCAACTTTCAAGTCCCGAAGAGTTCCATGCCGTAACCGGTAAGGGCATTGTCGGCATCGTCGACGGAAGAAAAGTTGCGGTCGGCAGCCCCGCCTTGATGGTGGAGGTGGGGGCATTGCAGGAGCCAACCATTTCGTCGGTCACACCGATTGATGGCACGGTGTTTTGCGTCGCCGTTGATGGAAAGTACGTGGGCAATGTGGCCGTGGCGGATCCAACTCAAGCCTTCTTCGCCCGAGGCTCTCCGAGGCCTGAAAGCTCAGGGCATCCGCGTTGTGATGCTCACCGGTGACAACCGAGTGGTAGCGGCTGCAATTGCCAAGAAGGTGGGCATCGAAGAATTCGAAGCCGAAGTTTTACCCGAAGGAAAGTTAGAAGTCATCCGCAAACTTGCAGCAGCAGGGAAGAGTCGTCGCCATGGCCGGCGACGGCATCAACGACGCGCCCGCACTCGCGCAAGCCGACGTCGGCATCGCCATGGGCACCGGCACTGACGTCGCCATGGAAAGCGGCGGAGTCACGCTGGTGAAGGGCGATCTCACCGGAATTCTGCGCGCCCGCAAATTGAGCCAGGCCACCATGCGCAACATCCGGCAAAATCTTTTTTTCGCTTTCGTCTACAACGCCGTCGGAGTGCCCATCGCGGCGGGAGTTCTCTATCCATTCTTCGGATTGTTGCTCAGCCCGATTCTCGCCGCCGCCGCTATGAGCTTCAGCTCGGTCTCGGTAATCACCAACGCACTGCGCCTGCGAAAAACGCCGCTGTGACTTCGGGCCTGTTCTTCGTACTTAGGACGGACACTCCTGTCCGTCGCTTTTGCCTTTGGTCTGTGAAACTGGAACCGCAGAATCTAGAAGTCAAAGGCCGACGGACAAGAGTGTCCGTCCGATACGAGTCAGGGCTTCATACACGCGTGCTTGGTGATGACCGGGTGACCGCTCTCCTGCACTACCGTCGCGCAAATGCTGGCCCGATACTCGCTGCCCGCCCACTCATAGATGATCGTCTCAGCTTCGGAATCGCTCACCTGCAGCTTCCCACTGAGCGCCGGCATGCTTTGCTTGAAACCTCTCAGCGGATGTAAAGACGCCAGATTTTCTTTGAGCGCGAGCCGGTACGTCTGCCCGGACTTTAAGTAGACGTAGTTCGTGCAGTTGCCGCGCGAACAATGGCACGCATCCTCCACGGTCGCAATGATGCCAACATTTCGTCCGCCCGAATTGTGCAGGGTTTGTACCGTAGGCGGGGCCGGGGCCAACGGGGATCGCGCCCGCTGGAGTCTGATCCGCTCCTCCCACCGTCCCCTTGGAATCACACACAGAATCGCGGGCCAGCATGAGTGCTCAACTCAGGATCCAGATCCGGCGCTTTGCTCGATTGCGACTGCGCCCAGCAAGACGCCGCCCCGAAAACCGTCAATAAGACAATGCCGGCTCCTCGACGAAGGAGGGTCAGTTGCAAAAACTTCGTCAGTTGCAAACCGGCTCCTCGGGACACGGAATATATTCGAATACTCCGCACGCAGCAGCAGGAAAGACAAGATCGAGATAATTCCACGCGCCTGGCAGTCAGCCGGCCGTTCTCGCTCACTTCAACGTTGGTAAACGGAAAGTCGGTCTGCGAAAGGTCTCGCAGAATCGGCAGGATGCTCATATTCGCGTCCAGATGCGGTCCTCCTGGTCTTTCCTGCCTGATCGGGTAGACCGCGCCTCCCTGCAAAAGAGCCATCGGCGCCAAGATTTGCTTCGAGAATGAGCGACACTCCATTCTCCCCGTTCAAATTGAACGACCCATAGGTCGCGAAGTTGCCCAGGGAGTAAGCAATCAGTTTGCCGCAGTAGACCTCCATGCCGCGCACCACATGTGGGCCAGACCCGAGCACGAGTTGCGCGCCCGCATCAATCATGGCGTGAGCAAACCGTCGCAAATCGCCGCGGTCCTCACCCAGGAATGTTTCATCTCCCAGCAGAACGTGCTGATGAGTCGAGCCCTCGGCGCCGCCATGAAACGACACAATCACAATGTCCGCTTCGGTCTTCGCCTGGCGCACGGTTGCAATCGCATCATCCAGGTCCAGCAGGTTATAAGTTCCCGGGTAGGTCGCAAAGGCAATCAGTGCCACTCTCTTGCCCTTCGTCGTAAGCCGCGCCACGTCGTCGATCTCGCCGGAATGCAAAATTCCGAGTGAGTCGAGCACCGCGCGGGAACTGGCCCGGCCCGCTAGACCGAAATCAAGTGCGTGGTTGTTCGCCAGCCCCATCACCGTAAAGCCCGCGGATTTCAAATAAACTCCATATCGCGTTGGAACGCGAAAGGCATAGCAAGTGCCAATTTTCTTGCCGCATTTCTTGGTCTTGCCGCCGTCCACCAGTGGTCCCTCGAGATTGCCAAACACAATGTCTCCCCGCTGCAAGAGTGGAGTCACATCGCGCAATAGATCGGCTCCATCATTCGGCGGAAGTCCAGAATCGTCGGGAAAACTCGAACCCAGCATCACATCCCCGACCGCGATGACCTTGATGAGATCTTTATCGTTCGCCGGATCATTCGAGGGTTGAGCGGTAGTTTGAGCTGCGCCAGCTTGCAGCGTACTCGCGGCGCGCAAATTCTCTTGCGGTACTTCTTCCATGAGCAGCCGGGACCATCCCGAAAGCAAACAGCACAAGGACGACCACAGCGACTCCGGTTCTGTTTTTCTGAAAGATGAATCCTCTTTTTCGCGGCATGAAGAGGTGTGGTTTCACAACCGGCTCAGGAAGTCCGTAATCTCAGGCTCGGTCCAGTCCACCGCGCCAATGAACTTACGCCGCATCACGCCGTTGCGATCGATCACGTAGGTTTCAGGAAACTTGAAAGTGCCATAAAGACCGCTGCTTTTCTGGTCAGGATCCCGCACGGTCAACAGATTCACGCCGTGATCTTTCAGGAAATGACGGTAGGCGCTTTCGTCAGCGTCCACGCTGACCGCCAGCACCGTGACGCCCTTGGCCTTGAGGCGCTCCTGCATCACCACCAGAGACGGCGTTTCCTCAATGCAGGGCGGGCACCAGGTCGCCCAGAAATTCAGCACCACTACCTGCCCGCGCAACTGGCTCAGCGTAACTTTGCGATCGCCGTCCTGCACCGTGAAATCGGGGGCACTGGAACCAATGTGAGCCGGGCGCGAACCGCTGTAACAGCCCGTAAGCCCCAACAGGAGAACCCCGCCCACAAGAAGCGTGAAGAACGAAACAGCGATGTGTCGCACACAGCTATAATAATAGATTCCACCCTATGACAGCGACATGACGGCGGAAACCATCACGGGGCAAACCGGCAGCACGGTGCCGGTTGTGTCTGTAATTATTCCCGCGCGCAACGAAGAGGCCAGCCTGGGCGCATGCCTGGACTCGCTCGTCGCACAGACCCGGGTCAACCTCGAAAACGTCAACTTCGAAATCATCGTGGTCGACGACAATTCCACCGACCGCACGCCGGAAATCGCCGCATCGTTTCCGAACGTGAGAGTGATCGACGCCGATCCCTTACCGAGCGGCTGGACCGGCAAGAACAACGCCGTCGCGACCGGCGCGCGCCAGGCCCGCGGCTAGTTGGTTCCTGTTCACGGACGCAGACACGGTCCACCTGCCCGACTCGCTCATGCGCAGTCTGAAGGAAGCAACGGCGCACGGAGCAGCCATGCTTTCGTATTCTCCGGAGCAAATTGTCGAGACCTTGTGGGAGAAAACCGTGATGCCCGTCGATCTTCGCCGATCTGGCGCGGCGCTATCGCCCATCCGAGGTGAGCAATCCGCAATCGGCTGTGGCCGCGGCCAACGGTCAGTACATTCTGATCACGCGTGAAGCCTACGACGCCGTCGGCGGACATTCCGCGGTAGCCGCGGATTTGCTCGAAGATGTCGCCCTCGCGCGCGCGGTGAAGCGATCAGGGCGGAAGATTTTCTTTCGCTACGGTGGGGACGCGGTTCGCACCCGCATGTATCGCAACTTCGCCCAACTTCGCGAAGGCTGGACAAAGAATCTGGCTCTCCTGTTTCCGTCGCCAGGTTTTCTCGCAGCATGGCGCTTGCTTGAGTTCGTGGTATTTGTCGCGTCGCTGGTGCTGGCGTTGTATGAACCTTGCGGATCGAGATTTCGCCCTTGCGCCTTGGTATCTGATTCCTCCAGCAGTCACGATAGCGCGAATTCGTCGCGCGCATTTTTCCTGGCCATCGACCTTGTTGGCGTTCATCGGCCTTCCCATGTTCGCCTACCTGTTGCTGCGCTCGAAGCGAGCGCACGCCAACGGCAGCGTAGCCTGGAAGGGCCGCACATATTGCGACAAAGCCAGATTCCAACAAAACAGGTTCCGAAAAAGCAGCTTTACTGGCCACTGGCCACTGACCACTGGCAACTGTTCTTATGGTCTACCTAACCCGCAAAGCCGAGTTCTCCGCGTCGCACTATTACCACAACCCCGAGTTCACGTCCGAGGAGAATCGCCGCGTCTTCGGCAAGTGCAATAATCCCAACGGCCACGGCCATAACTACACCCTCGAAGTCACTGTGAAGGGCGAAGTCGATCCCCGCTCCGGCTTCGTCGTCGATCTCAAGCAACTCAAAGAAGTCATGCATCGCGAAGTGCTCGACGCCATGGACCATCGCTTCCTGAACAAAGAAGTTCCCGAATTCCTCACCCACATTCCGACCACGGAAAATCTCGCCATCGCCATCTGGCAGCGTCTCGAAACTAAACTGCAGCAAGCCCAACTGCACCGGATCCGCGTCTACGAAACGCCCGATCTGTTCGTCGACTTCTACGGAGAAGAATGAAAAATAATGGAGAATGATTAATGAAGAGCGGTGAATAAATCGACCGTAAGCGTCGCTAAGCCGGTCCCGGAGGGACTGCCGATAATATCCCGCCAGTTCTACTGGCGGGATCGCGAGCAGAAAAATGAACCGCGTCCGGGAGGGCCGCCTGAACCAACCTAACCATGAAAGCCTACCTCACTCGCCGCTATTTCTTCTCCGCCTCGCACCGCCTCCACAGCGATGCCATGTCCCCCGAAGAGAACCGCGCCACCTACGGTAAATGCAACAATCCTCACGGCCACGGCCACAACTACCGTCTGGAAGTCACGGTCAGCGGACAAGTCGACCCGCGCACTGGCATGGTCTGCAATCTCGTCGACCTCGACGGCTTCGTCGAAAGGGAAGTGCTCTCCCGCTACGATCTGGAGAATCTGAATACGCTGCAGGAATTCGCCAAAAGTGTTCCCTCCACCGAAAATCTGTGCGTCGAGATCTTCGAAATATTGCAGCGAGGCTTCCACCACGCGCATCTGGAAACAGTGAGGATCGAAGAGACCATGATGAATTCTTTCGAATACTCCGGAGCGGCCGAACTGCAGAAATAGCGTTGGTCAGAGGCCAGCCGCGCGGAGCGGCGCAAGAGTGCAGCCCACGGCGCAAGCCGTGGGCAGAAAGCAGAACGAGAGCAAGCCTCAGCGGGGCGAAAGAAAAACTGCCATTGCGAGCGGCCTAAAGGACCCCATGACCAAGCCCATCACCGAACCCACCACCCTAACCAGCGCCACCTACGAAGACCTGGTGCGCGAAACGCTCGTCCGTCTGGGCGAAGACCCCGAGCGCGAAGGCCTCGCCAGCACTCCGGAGCGCGTTCATAAGGCCATGACGTTTCTCACCAAGGGCTACCACGAAGATCCCGAAGCCATGCTCAAAGGCGCGCTGTTCACGGTGAGTTACGACGAAATGGTGATCGTGAAAGACGTTGAGGTCTTCAGCCTCTGCGAACACCACCTGCTGCCTTTCTTCGGCAAGGTCCACGTCGCCTACGTTCCCAACGGCCGAGTGATCGGTCTCAGCAAAATCCCGCGCCTGATCGAAATCTTCTCCCGCCGTTTCCAGATTCAAGAGCGCCTCACTACCCAGATCGCCGAAACCATCCAGAAAGTGATCGAACCCCAGGGCGTCGGCGTAGTCATTGAGGCGCGGCATTTGTGCATGATGATGCGCGGCGTCGAGAAGCAGCATTCCGCCGCGGTCACCTCGTCCATGCTCGGCTGCTTCCGCAGCGAAGAAGAAACCCGCTCGGAATTCCTGTCGCTGATCCGCCAGCGCCCCAACGGAACCTAAAGTCGACGAAACTTAGGCACCGAGCGGAACACGCGCACGATTTCGCAATTTTCAAGTCACCGCTCCATCGTGGATCCTCCCCGTTTCATCTGGAGCGGAGACGCGTCTTTCGCACAGCGAAAGGCACGTCGCGGTCGCATGATACCCGACCTTGAGCCGCTCACCTTTCCAACCCCCGCGCGTCCGATTAGAATTGCCGCCGCAGGTTATAAATTGAAATCAGAGAGGAAACACGTAATGAAGAAGATGGTATCGTTGGCCGCCGCAATCGTCCTGGCCGCGGGAATTCTTGCCCCATCCGCCCGCGCGCAGGATGCAATGAAAGCCCTGAAAGCCCGCGGATAGCCCCTCTAAAGTCGTGCTCGATTCCTGGAACGACATCGGCCGCAAGCTCGTCGCCATGGCAGAAGACTTTCCGGAAGACAAATATGACTTCAAGCCCACCCCGGCGCAGCGCAGCTTCGCCGAACAACTTCTGCACGCCGCCGGAGCCTGCTATTTCTTCACCGCTCCCGTGCTCGGACAGAAGCCTCCCGACGGAGACCCCAAGCGCGACCAGTACAAGACCAAGGCCGACGTGGTCGCATTCGTCAAGAAATCCTTCGCCGACGGCGCGGCCGCGATCCAGGCCAAAGGCGACAAAGGAATGTCCGAGCTAGTCGTCGATCCCTTCGCCCATCAACAGGTCAGAATCGGCGATCTCGCCTACGGCTTCATCGAACATTCCGGCGAGCATTATGGCCAACTGGTCGTCTACTATCGCCTGTCCGGCCTGGTCCCGCCCGAATCGCGCCCAAAGAAATAGCGTAGGACGGCCACTCTGGTCCGTCGCTTTTGCTTTGATTTTGCCGTTGTCTGTGTGGGGCGGGCATTTTTGCCCGCCTGCCTTTACTTGCTTGCTGCGTTAGCCGGGTGCCCTATTTCTCGTGCGCGCATTGCGCGAGAAGTGGGGAAGTTTGTCACCCCGAGAGAAATCTCACGAATACGCGTAAGGCGACCGCCGCGACCGCTCAGGAAATAATTTGATCATCAGCATCCCCGCCACAAATCCGCCCACGTGCGCCCAGAATGCCACACCGTCCAAGATCACGCCCCGCCTGCGCCATCGAGAGGCTGGCCGTCCCATAAAGAAACTGCATCACAAACCACTCCCCCAGCACGAACCACGCCGGTATATAGAGGATGAAAACAAAAAACCACGTCAGCACACGCGCTCGCGGATACAGAACGAAATACGCTCCCAGCACTCCCGCGATTGCTCCGCTGGCCCCGATCGTCGGCACATTCGAGTGCGGATAAATCGCCACCTGCGTTGCCCATCGCAATCAAGCCCGACAGGAGGTAAAACACCAGATATTTAAAATGTCCCAGGTAGTCCTCCACGTTGTCTCCAAAAATGTAGAGGAACCACATATTGCCCAGTACGTGCGCCCACCCTCCGTGCAAAAACATCGACGTGAAGAAGGGAAACACCACCTGCGGCAGCGTGTAGCGGTGCGACCCCGCCACAAACGCTGCCAGATGACTCGGCACTTCGCCGAACTGCTGGGCCAACAGTTTCGAGCTCCGCGGGTCCAGCGTCGCCTGAAACAAAAAGATAAGAATATTCAGCCCAATCAGGAACCAGTTTACATAGGGCGTGCTGTAGCTCGGCTGGTCGTCTTTAAGAGGAAGCATAGGGAATCTGGTAGTTTGGTAATTGAGGAATTCAAAGCCAACAAACCTTCGGTCAGCGTATCCGATCACAAGATTACTCGATTACCAAATTACCAAATCCCCATGAATGGCGTCCTGATTATCGACAAACCCGGCGGCCTCACCTCCCATGACGTCGTCAACCGCGTGCGCCGTATCTTGCAGGAGCGCTCCGTCGGTCATCTCGGTACGCTCGATCCGCTTGCCACCGGCGTTCTTCCGCTCGTCGTCGGCAATCTCACCCGCCTGGCACAGTTCTACACGGCGTCAGAGAAATCTTACGAAGGCGTAATTTGCTTCGGCTTCGCTACCGATACCTACGATGCCGAAGGCGAACCTGCCGCTCCCGCGCAGCCCGTCACGCTGAATCTAGACCAAGTCGTGACCCTCGCCGCCGCCTTCCGCGGCGTGATCGACCAGATGCCCCCGCCATTTTCTGCCAAGAAAATTCATGGCGTCCCCGCCTACAAACTGGCGCGTAAGCATAAAGAAGTCGTACTGCAACCGGTGCAGGTCGAGATCAGGGAATTTGAAATCCTCGGCGTCGAAGGCCATCGCGCCCGTTTTCGCGCCCGGGTCGCCTCCGGCACGTACATGCGCTCCGTCGCCCATGAAATGGGCCAGAAACTCGGCTGCGGCGCGCATCTGGAATCCCTCCGCCGCACCGCCGTCGCAGAATTTTCCATTGCAGACGCTCACACCCTCGAAGAACTGGAAGCAGTCGCCAGGACAAGCAAGACAAAGCCGACGCATCCGGAAGCAGAAGCAAAAATAGAAGCAGAAGCGAAAGATACGGAACCGGCCGCCTCGCAGGCAGAAAAATCCGCCGCGCCAGAGACTATCCCGCACGCGTTTGAAAACCTGTTCGTCCATCCCCGCATGCTTCTGCCGCAATTCCCCTGCGTCACCGCCGACGAAGCCAATACCCTCCGCATTCGCGCCGGACGCTCCGTCAACCTGCCCGAGTTATCGCGCGCCCGCCAGGTAAAAGTCTTCTCTGGCCAGAAAGATCTCATCGCCATCGCCACTCGCGTAGCCGGCACCCTATTCCATCCCCGGATCGTCCTGCAAGCCGACTAGCCCGTGTAGGGCGGACCCTCCCTTCGGCTTCGCTCAGGGCAGGCTCTGTCCGTCGCCCTTGGCCTTGCTTTAGGACTGTCATAGCTCCAGAAAATGTCATAGGTCTAAGCTGTCATAGCTCTAACAAAATGTCATTCCGAATCGAGCCGAAGGCTCGGTAAGGGACCCTACGTCAGCCAACCGTCACCACCGCCGTAAACAGGACTGCCGTTGACACGTGCAGCGTCTGTGCCGTTTCGGTTCTGCTCGTGTAGGGCGGACACTCCTGTCCGTCGCCTTTGACCTCGCCTTAGCTCTTGATCGCGCCACCGATTTTCCGATCCCAGCAACAACCCAACTAAAGTTTCAACTCCCCGCGCCGATGGCTAGACATAAAGCTGGTGATAGTGCTCAAGAAGGGCGGTCAAGAATGACGGTGAAGAATAATGAACGCTGATACCCCTCCAACTCCCCCCCATTCCGCACCGCAACCGATGCCAACGCCCGCTCTACTGCGCTTTCTGCTGGTCGAAGACAATCCCGTAGACGTGGAACTGGTGCAGTCCGAATTGCGCCAGGCCCAGTTTACTTTCACCTCCGTTGTGGTGGAAACCGCCGACGACTTTGCCCGGGAGGTGCGCGCCAACTGTCCTCACATCGTCCTCGCCGACTCTGACCTGCCAAAGTGGCGCGGCATGGAGGCCCTCGAAATCCTCCGCCACGACAACCTCGACGTGCCCCTCATCCTGGTCACCAGCGCGCTCGGTGAAGTGAACGCCGTGGAGTGCCTGAAGCAGGGCGCGACCGACTACGTTCTGAAGGGCGCGTTGACGCGGCTGCCTGTGGCCATCCGTCGCGCATTGGAAGAGCAGCGCCTCCGCGAGCAGCGCAAGCAGGCCGAGAACGAGCTCGCGCAAAAAGTGGAAGAGCTGGCCCGCTCCAACCACGAGCTCGAACAATTCGCCTACGTTGCCTCCCACGATCTGCAAGAACCCCTGCGCATGGTATCGAGCTATTGCGAACTCCTGGGCGAACGCTACCGCGGTAAGCTCGACGAACGAGCCGACAAATTCATCGGCTATGCGGTCGATGGCGCCCGGCGCATGCAACAGCTCATCACCGATCTTTTGCAGGTCTCCCGCGTAGGCACCGCCGCGAAACCACTGCGGTTTACCGACGCCGAGGCCGTTTTCACCTCGGTGCTGGCGAGTTTGCAGGCCGCCATCCAGGCAAGTCAGGCGGTAGTCGTCCGAGAAAGTCTCCCGGCCGTCCATGCCGATGATGTGCAACTCAGTCAGGTTTTTCAGAACCTGATCGGCAATGCTCTCAAGTTCCACGGCGGACGGACGCCGCTGATTCGCGTGAGCGCCGAACTAATCGATGGGATGGTGCGCTTCGCGGTCGCGGACAACGGAATCGGTATGGAGAAAGACTCCAGCGGCCGCATTTTTCAGATGTTCCAACGCCTCCACACCCGCGAAGAATACGAAGGCTCTGGCATTGGCCTGGCCATCGCCAAAAAAATCGTAGAACGTCACGGCGGGACCATCTGGTTCGAATCGGTCCCCGGCGAAGGCACCACGTTCTACTTCACAATTTGTGTGGCGGCAAAGGAGTTAGATGGTGACAGAGCCTATTCAAGTGCTGCTGGTGGAAGATAACCTGGGTGACGCGGACCTGACCCGCGAAGGTCTGGAGGCCAGCCAGCTCCCCATCGATCTGACGGTTGTGGTGAACGGAACCCAGGCCATCAACCTGCTTCACAAGCGCGGACAATTCGCCTCGCAGCTTACCCCCGACCTGATTCTGCTCGACTTAAACCTGCCCGGACTCGATGGCCGCGCAGTGTTGTGGAGCATCAAGCGGGATGACGAACTGCGGCACATTCCAGTTTGCGTGCTTTCGTCGTCCGCTGCAGAAACTGACGTTCAAGAGAGCTATCACATGGGCGCCAACTGCTACGTAGTGAAACCCATCGACTTCAAAACCTTCCAGGGCATCGTCCGTGCAGTGGAGAATTTCTGGTTCACCGTAGTAAAGCTCCCCACCCGCCGGTGTAGGACGAACGCTCCCGTCGTCCGCCTTTAGATCATCCCGAATTAGAAATGTCATCCCGAACGCGCCAAAGGCGGGTGAGGGGCCCCACGTCAGCCAACTGTCACCACCGCCATAAACAGGACCGCCGATGAGGACCGCCGATGACATGTGGCAGCGCCACTCCTTGACCTTACTGACCCCTAGCCCCTGACCCCTGCCTCGCAAACCCTTGACGCTCCCCACCCCCGCCCCGTAACGTGGAATCCACGCCCCATGAAACTCTCCGTCGTAATGCCCGTCTACAACGAGCAGCCCACGCTCCGCGAAGTGGTAGCCCGAGTCCTGGCCGTTCCCGATCTAAACAAGAATGACTCAAACGAAATCGACCTCGAACTCATCTGCGTTGACGACGGTTCCCGCGACGGATCTCGCGAAATCCTCACCGAACTGGCCGCAGCTCATCCTCAAATCCGCGTATTCCTGCAACCTAGGAACATGGGCAAAGGCGCAGCCCTTCGCCTCGGCATCCAGGAAGCCACCGGAGACTTCGTCCTCATCCAGGACGCCGACCTCGAATACGATCCCGCCGACTATCCCGCTCTTCTGGGTCCGCTCGTCCAGGGCAAAGCCGACGTCGTCTACGGCTCCCGCTTTCTCGGCAGCGGCCCCCACCGCGTTCTCTATTACTGGCATTCGGTAGGGAACTGGCTCCTTACGATTCTCTCCAACTCGCTCACCAACATGAATATGAGCGACATGGAAACCTGCTACAAAGTCTTCCGCCGCGAAATCCTGCAAGCCATCCCCATCGAAGAAGACCGCTTCGGCTTCGAACCCGAAATCACCGTAAAAATCGCCAAGCGCGGCCTTCGCGTCTACGAAGTCGGCATCAGCTATTGGGGACGCACCTACGAAGAAGGCAAGAAAATCGGCTGGAAAGACGGCGTCCGCGCCTTGTGGTGCCTCTTAAAGTACACCTTAAAGGAACCGCTGCAACAAAAGCCCTGAATCATCTCTTGTCATCCCGAACCGGGCCGAAGGCCCGGTGAGGGACCCTACGTCGCTCAGCAAGCTCAACCGCAGTCAACGGGACCGCGGCGCGTGCCGTGCGCACAAAGTTACTCGGCTTCAGTTCCGCGCTTTGCAAGGCGTTGCTGTCACCGTTCAGAGCTTATGAGTCTTGGCCCGGCGGGCATCCTCGATACGTCGCAGAGCGCGCCGCGTACCCCATGCAATCGCCCCAAAAATGAGACCCCACAGAAGGAAACATCGCAATAAGCACCGGCGCCCAAATCCTGCCTCCTCGAAGAAGCACAATCAGGAACATGGCTAGGCGGCCGAAAACCACGATTCCCAACACAAACAGCCCAACCGCGATAGTAGTGGTCCACCCCTGTTTTCCAAGATTCCTTCGGGCTTCGTTCTGAACCGTGTCAGGGACCACCACATTGCGTTGCCGGGCCTCCAGATCATTCAGCCAGCGTTCGCGGTTGGGGGGGGTTCTTCATCAGTGCAATGTCCGATAACGAACATTATGTAAACTACGATATTTGCCCTGCGAAAGACCGGTGCGCGCCTGAGGCCTCCCTCGACGCCCTGACCTCAAATAACTACTTCGACGCTTTGCCCAGAGCCCCAAGCGAGGAATCCTTTGTCCAAGGTCGCCAGCTTGCCGCCATGATGCATGGCTAGTGCAAGGAGATATGCGTCGGTTACTTGCTGGTGGCCGACGATGCGACTTTGCAGATTCACCAGTCCATCGACTAGCGAGATGTCATCCGGCCAAAATTGATGCGCAGGATGCCGGGTGTTCCTGGCGAGAGCGCCGAGGGCTTCTTTGGGCGAGACGGCCCGAGGCGAAAAGGCTGGATTCGAAGCGATCCGCACGAAGCCGCCTTGCACCATCGGACAGGTCGCCCATCCCTTCGGTGCATTGCGTGCGAACCACGTGTGCACGCGGTTGTGATGCTGGTGGTCCGGCCACGATAGAGCCAACAGAACGTTTACGTCGAGAAGGTAGGCCTTCATTCCCGTGCCGCTTTTGCCTCGGCGTCATCCATCTCGGATAGAAGTCTCTTCACTCGCTCCGAGGTAATGCGCGGCGAATCCGGAGGAAGGTCGAAAACCACTAGCCCGTTTACGATTCGCGTTGGGGTGGGAGTGGTAAACCCTTTTCTTACAAGCTCAGAAGCAGCTTTTCCTAAAGCAACCGATCGACTCTCGGAGTAGCGTCGGACCATTTCGACGACATCATCATCAAGATTCAGTGTAGTCCGCATGGAACATATGATGTCACAAGCGTATCAGCGATGTCAATAATTAACATTAGCATCAAGTAGGAATAATCGCATCACCGACCGCCTACATCTTATACTTTCCCATGTCCTCGTCGTTGAGCCCTTCCAGATACTTCCGCAGCTCATCGCTCGAGAGCCGTTCGTTGGCGCTAGCCGCCAACTTCGAGTTCTTCAGCACCACTTCATCCACAAAAATCGGACAATCCACGCGCAGCGCCAGCGCCAGCGCATCCGACGGACGCGAGTCCACACTCACCACCTCGCCGCCGCGCTCGAGCCAAATCACCGCATAAAACGTATCTTCGCGCAGCTCCGTCACCACCACCCGGTGCACCTGCGTCTCGAGGCCAGTGAGCACGTTCTTGATCAGGTCATGCGTCATCGGACGCGGCGCGCTCACTTTCTCCATCTCCATCTGAATCGCATGCGCCTCAAAGTGCCCCACCCAGATCGGCAGCACCTGCTCGCCGCCCACGCCTTTCAGGATCACGATCGGCATCTGCGTGACCGGATCCAGCATCAGTCCGCGAATTGTCATTTCGATTTCCATCGTGCCCTCCCGGAATATTCCACGGTTATACCATCTCCCCAACCAGCGAGTTCGGAAAACTAGCCGTCACCTTAACCGAACAGTAGCCTCCAACCACAGGCTGTGCAGGACCGACACTCCTGTCCGTCGCTGTTGACGTTGGTTTTGACGTTGCCGTGTGGAGCGGGCACTCTGCCCGCTGCTTTGACTTTGATTCCAGCTCCCCACCCCCCGCCACAAAATTCAACGTCTTATTCTGCGAAGTCCGCCCAATCCACTGCCCCCGCCCTGTGTTGAATCCTTCAACCATTACTTCAATAATCATCCCGACGTGTTTTTTGTAGCGACTAATCTGTATCTCCCGCTGCCGGCTCATAATCACTTCCAGCCGCCGTGCCTTCTCCGCATCCGGAATCGCATCCTCCAGACTCAGCGACGGAGTATTCGGTCGCGGCGAATACTTAAACGTAAAGACGCTGTCATAGCCAACCTCGTCCAGCAGGCTCAAGGTTTCCTCGAAGTCCGCCTCGGTCTCTCCCGGAAAGCCGACGATCATGTCGCTGGTGATGCTGATGTCCCGCTTCGCCGCCTTGATCCAGGCAATGCGCTCCAGATACTGCTCGCGGTTGTAAAGCCGCTGCATCGCGTCCAGCACGCGCGTCGACCCGCTCTGCACCGGCAGATGCACATGGTCGCACAGAGTCGGCACGGCATCGATCGCCTGGACAATGTCGCGTCCGAAGTCCCTAGGATGCGACGTCGTAAACCGCACCCGCCGGATTCCCGGCACCTCGCCCACCGCCGCGAGCAATTCCGCGAACGTCTTCTTCCCTGCTGGATCTTTGTACGAATTCACGTTCTGACCCAGCAACTGAATCTCGCTGTAGCCCAGGTCAGCCATCTGCCGCGCTTCCGCCAGCACGGACTCCGCCGTCCGGCTGCGCTCTTTCCCGCGGGTGTAGGGGACAACGCAATACGAACAGAACTTGTCGCAGCCTTCGATGATGGTGATGTATCCGCGGTAAGGATTCGTCCGCGCGGTGAATTCCGTCTCGAAACATTCGTCAGTCTGGCGATCGTCGAGCCCGGTAATGCGCACCAGTTTCGCGGTTTCGCGCTCTCCAGTTTCAGACCGCGCCGCCTCAATCTTCTTCTTCTCAAGCTGCCCGGCTTCGAGTTGCGCCAGCATTTCCGGCAGCTTCCGGTACGACGCCGACCCGGCCACCAGCGAAACATGCGGCGCCCGCTCAAAGATCTTTTCGCCTTCCTGCTGCGCCACGCATCCCAGCACGCCAAACGTCTTGCCCTGCGCCTGCAGCTTCTTGTAGTCCGCCAGCCGGTAGAAAACTTTCTGCTCCGCCTTATCGCGAATCGAGCAGGTGTTGTAAAGGATCAGGTCCGCCTCCTCGACGGTCTCCACCTGCCGGTACCCTTCATGCAGCAGCGTGCCAATGACTTTTTCCGAGTCATGCACATTCATCTGGCATCCAAACGTCTCCAGATAAAACGTCTTCCCCGAATTTGGTTGTGGAGCTTCAGCCATAGATAAAGCCAGTATAGCGCGGAGGAGGTGCGCGGCCTGCGATCGCGAGCCGTGTGCATGTCCTGCCGCTGGTCCGACGTGATTCCTCCCGCGCCACTGTGCGCCAATGCTATGCTTGAGCCGTCACGATAGTTAAGCGTAAAAATAAAAACGGCGGGGCGCTTTTGGCCCCGCCATTTTTGGCGAACGTTGGGATTAGGCGGCGTTTTCTTCGTCGTCTTTCTCTTGGACGAGACTCTCTTCTTGGTCCTCAGCACACGGGCGCGCTCGGAGGGACTCATGTTCCGCAGCTTAGAGAGCAGTTGGCGGAGCGCAAGCTCACGGTCGCTATGCGACGGCGGCGGGCTTGGCCGCTGGTTTCGGTTTGATTCCAGTCGGCACTTTTCGCGCTGTGCCTTTAGGCCTAGGCTTAGGCTTCGCCTTGCCGACTGGCACCGGAATGAATCCACTGTATGACAAGCCATATTTCACCATCCCCTGAATTGCGGCGAAGAGCATTTTCTCTTCGGCTGCGGGCAGTAAGGCTATGGGTAGGCCCATCTCCTTCGCCTCAGCATAGTCGATAACAAAGTCATGGACCGGGTATTTCCACACTAACCTTTGGACTAGCTCTTCCGTGTAAGGGTTGCCGGTCTGCAGTAATAATCTTCTCGCGTATTCCTCGCCCTCGGCCAAATTGCGCCGATAGGATCCGACCTTACTGGGATCGATATGCGCGAAAAGCGGAGCGGTCATACTGGCGACAGCGGGAATTGATTCGTGAAGGGCTTGTTTCACGCTCAGCCCACGTTCCGTAAGAACGAAAGTAAAATAATCAAGGAACTCTGTGGCATATTCCCGCAGAAATTCCATCGATTTAAACTCATCCAACGGAGAGAATGGCCGCTTTCCTCGCTCAAATTCATCAGTCAACTGCACGTCCAAAGGCCCCAATTCGGCCAGTTCACCCAGGAAAATTTTCTGACCGGCCAAACACAACAAGGTCGCAGCACTCTTGGCCGACATCGGCACAATAAAATTGAGTTGCTTGCAATGTGCCCGGAAGAATCTTGCCATGCGGTAGGCAATGTTCGCGTGCCCGCCTGGGGAATGAATCACCACTTCCAGCGTGTCTATGCCAGCAAACTGGTCACGGCTGCGTAGAATTGCTTGGAAGTTTGACGTACAGAGATGATCCGCTCTGAAGTCATGAACAATGGCGAAAACCTTGGATTTCCGCTTCTTCTGGAAAGCAAGAATCGCGGACTCAAAATCCTGTTTCGCCTTGGCTAAATTGTCGGGCATTGGAAGCACGCCATTCTAAGCACAGGAGTCAGATTTGCCAACGCTTTTCTGCGGCCTTCCTAGCGATTTCCCGCCGTCGTTCTGGACTCAACGCCGCCGCCCTGGCTGGGCCGCCAGCCTTACCCCCTCGCTTACCGAGTGCCACGGCCGCCGGATTTTTTCTCCTAGGCCGTACCGGGGCAGCAGCCACGACTGCGAATGCCATCTCATTTCCGTCTTTGCTTGACCGTTTATGCATGGCGACACTATGCCAGAATTTACGTGTATTCCGCAAGGACTACAATACTTTCTTCGGTGCACCGCCTCTTGCTTGACCGCTCTAGCACTTTAGATGCCATTGTGGGAAACAGGATGCCTCAAAACCGGCCCCCTACCGGCGGAGCGGGCTGCACGAAGCAGATTCCTCACCCAAAGAACGGGTTCGGAATGACAACGTGGGTGGGGTGTGCCGATCACATGAGACGGTCATCCTCGCAGCGGGCACACGGCGCAGCGTACGGCCAGCTGCTGGCAGCGGCACACTGCCGGGATATCCTTCCATCCCCGGGCCTGGCGGGTGCAATCCAGCAGGCACCAGGCTTCGCGGTATTTGTTGTATTTCGTTTCGCGTCGGCTGTGAGGAGAGAGGGACACCCCGGTCAGCGATGCGACCTCCTCAATCGGGATGATGTACCACAGGTTCAGCGGCGCAATGTAGCCAGCGAGGAAATCGATCTCAGCCGGCGTATAAGTCACGCCGCTGATTGACAGCACCAGGTGGTATCGGGAGCGGCAAGCGAAGGCGGTCAACTTCACCTGAATCCGCCAGAAGCCGCGCCCGTGGTCGATAGCCACGTCGTAGCGGTTGCATTCTCCCCAGGGCGTTAGCGCGGCGAAGCCTAAGCGTGTGGCTCGGGCGATGAACTCTGCCTCTGCCGACTCGCCGCGTCGTTTGCGATCAGGCCCGGTCACCGCCTGAATTTCGATCAGTTCTCTTGCTTGCTGATCGTCCCCCGAATTGTCGTTTTCTTCGCGCATAACAAGAAAGGCGCAGCTTGTAAGCTGCACCCTGTGGACTTCCCTTCTGTTCGGCCCGGCTGATTTCCTCCGAAAACACGAACGGCGCAGACCGGAAGGCCTGCGCCGCTGTTTATTTACTCTCTATATCCAGAATAGCAAATTCGAGGGGGAAACCGGACATGGTTTCAGGATTTATATCTGGCATAGAATCAGCGACTTGATTGAGAAAGCTCACGTTTAGGGTCTTGACAACAATTTCCCCGGACGGGCGTTCGGGCTCATCGAGGGGCCAGGACAGCAGATTCCTCACCCAAAGAACGGGTTCGGAATGACAACGCTGGGGGTGCCCCTAGCATCATGAATCTTTCAGGCGGTCGGGCGCGTGTCCACGGTTTCGCCCTTCTCCAAGAATCCCTCGAGCCAGCCGAGGACGCGCTTCCATCCATCGCCGTGGTTGGCGGCCTGCGCGGGAACGCTGGCGAAACCTTCATGACGAACTCTTACCAGCGTGCCCGTGCCCGCTTTCTTCGGACCGCTGGCGTGTAGGCCGTGAACGTCCGTGGGCTCCAGCTCCCAGCGCACCACCGTTTTGAGCGGGCCGCTGTAGCTGCTTATCCAGGTATGGACCAGCAGGCGCGGCGGATCGATCTCCAGATATTCGCCCTCGACGTGAAAGGGGGTGCCGTCAGCACCCACGCCGGCGCTTCGCCATTTGCCGCCGGGACGCAGATCCGCGGTGCGCTCCGTGATGCGATATAGGCCCACCTGACCCCACCAGCGCGCCGTCTGCTCAGGATCGGTTATGGCTTCGAACACGCGAGCCGGGGGCGCCGCAATGAAAATTTCGGCGATGACCGTGTTCTGATCGGGCGTGATAGTGGCGGTGGCCATGGGTTCTCCCTGGGTTCCGTAGGACGGACACTCTTGCCCGTCGTGCACGTTACTTCTCGGCAAAGTTCTTCAGCATCTCCAGCACGCCGGGCCAGCCTCCGCTGTAATCGTTGCGCGCGGAGTCTTCCTGCGCCAGGCCGCTGTGCGTCACCTTCACAAGCGTTCCCGTTTTCGTGGGCGTAAGCTCCCAGCGCACGACGGTGCGGCGGGATTTGTCGTCGTGCCAATTCGCCACCCAGGTGTAAACGAGAAGGCGCGGAGGATCGTATTCTAGAATTTCTCCCTGACAACCGAACTCGGTGACGCCGTTGACCACGACCGTTCCCTTCTCGGTCTCGTAGTGATAACGGCCGCCGAGGCGCGCGTCCATCTCCCAGAGCTTCACCGGGCAATCGGGAGAGCTGAACCAACGGGCAAGTTCGTCCGACCGGGTGAGAGCCTGAAACACGCGCTCGGCCGGAGCGGCAATTTCAATCTCGCTGACGATTGCATCTTGATCGCTTGTTGTTACGGCCGGCATGGATTCTCCGAATTACTTTTCTGCGAAACTCTTGAGTCTTCCCACCACATCGGGCCAGCCGCCACTGTAGCCCTTTGCCAACTCCGGCGTAAGGCTGCTGTGGGTCATTCTCAGTTTCGTGCCGTTGGCTGCGGCTGCGAGTTCCCAGCGCACGACGGACCTGGAAGCCGGCTGCGGATCCCAATTTGTGATCCAGGTGTAGACGAGCAAGCGGGGCGGATCGATCTCGAGAATCTCTCCGTTGGCCTCGAATACCTTTGTGCCGTTAGCCGGCATCGTCTCGGACCGTAACCTGGAGCGCCAGCGGCCGCCCGAACGAGCGTCCATTTCCCAAAGTTCGGCCCTGCAAGCTTCACTCGTCCACCAGCGCATGAGTTCGCCGGGCTGGGTCAGAGCCTGAAAAACACGATCGGGAGGCGCGGCAATCTCGATCTCGCAGAGTACCGCGTCCTCGCGGGTTGTGATGGTGGTGGTGCTGGCAATTGCGGTGCTCATCATTTTATCTCCAGATTCGGGTTCGGATTCTCCAGGCTGATGGCTGATACCGTACGCACTGTGCCGCTACATCTTGCGGTGCAGGTCAAAGAATTCTTTCATCTCTTTTCCGTGGTCGGTGAACGTCCAGTCTTCGGTGTGGTGGTTGGCATCGGGGATGGCGATTACCAACTGCGTCATGCGGCCGGCGTCGGGCGTGGCGAGATTGGTGGCGTCGACATAAGTGAACGTGATGGTCTTGCCGTCGGCCGAAGCGCTGGCTTGCATGCGCGGCTGGTTGCCAGCTCCGCAGTAATGCGTAACCAGCAGGCGGTTGGGGCCATCCATGTTGAACATGCTGATCATGTTCTCGGGGCCGTGGCCTTGGATTTCGCTCAGCACGGCGCTGCCGCCGGAGGTTTCGCGGAAACTGACTGCGACCACTTCTCCGCTGCTGGCCTTCCCTTCCCAGGAGCCGCTGAGGGATTTGAGTTGGTCGAAAGACTTCTGGGCGTCGGACTGCGCCAGCGCGGCGGTTGCGGCCAGGGCTACGAACAGGGTGAGTGCAAAACGGCTTGATTTGGTCATGATGTTTTCCTTTCGGTGACGATCGAGTCGGTGACGATCTCGGAGAATGATCTTGGAGAACGATCTCGGAGAGCGAAGTCGGAAAACGATCTTCGGAGAACGACCTCGGAGAACGATCTTCGGAACGCCCGGATTGGTTGGAACTTGCAGCACGGCTATTTGCTTCCTTTGGGTTTGGCTGCGGCTGGGTTGGCCGCGGCCGGATTGGCCGCAGCGTGACTTTCGCGTGCGTGTTCGGCTTCTACAAAGGCTTTCAGGTTGGCCAGGCTCGCGCTCCAGAAACTGCGGTAGTGTTCCAGCCAGGAGTCGACGGCGCGCAGCGGTTCAGGATTGAGCTGGTAAACCCGGTTGCGTCCCTCGCGATGCTCGCGGACCAGGTGCGCGCGCCGCAGCAGGCGCAGGTGCTTGGAGATCGCGGGACGGGATACCGGAAACGCTCCGGCAATGTTTCCGGCAGGCTGGCTGCCTCTCCGCAGCATGTCGAGGACGGCGCGGCGAGTGGGATCGGCGAGGGCCTGGAAAGTGGCTTCCGCGTCCCGGGCCGGTGGATATGTAACCGAACGGTTCCGCATGATGCGTAACCGTACAGTTACGGGATGGAGATGTCAAGAAGTTTTTTCTGGGCCTGGTTTTCGCGGCGCCCCCACTCCGGATCCGCTTCTAATTTCTATTATTTGCGTATATACTGAACTAACAGAATGTAAGGAACTAATGTCTCTGTCCGCAAACGGTGTGCGCGAGCTGACCCTGCGCGAAGCGAAGGGAGACAGAATGATCGCCTCACGATCCAGGCTGACCCAATCCAAGTTGACCGAGGAATTCGTAGCCAAGCCCATCGCCCCAGCACGCGTTGTCCCTCAAATTGGCCTGGAACAGTATTACCGCGAGGCTGGCCCGGATTACGCAGCGTGGAGCCGGGAGTTCAATATGCACTTCGGCTACTACCGGGCCGGGGTAAATCCGTTGCGCCGGGAAACCATGCTGGAGCAGATGAATGCAGAAGTTCTTACGCGGCTGAAAGTGGAAGGTATTGCGGAACCGCAGCTCCTGGACCTTGGCTGTGGGCTGGGCGCAACGCTGCGCAGCTTTGCGCGGCGATTGCCGCAGGCGTGGCTGCTCGGAATTACGCGGGTACCGTGGCAGGTGGAGAACGCACGCGCCTTGAACCACGCAGCGGGTTGTGGTGAGCGCGTGCGTGTCCTCGAGGGCGACTACGAAGATACAGTGCTGCCCAGTGCCAGCTACGACGGAGTCTATGCGCTCGAGAGCAGTTGCCACGCCCACGGTGCGGACAAGGGTGCCCTTCTGGCGGAGGCGTACCGTTTGCTACGGCCCGGAGGCCGCTTTGTGGTTGCGGACGGCTTTCTATCAAGAGATCGGTTCACCAACGCTCTTCAGCAGCGCATTTACCGCAAGCTGTGCGATTGTTGGGTCATCGAACAGCTGGCGCAGCTTGACCTGTTCCGGGCACGGCTGGAGGAGCTGGGCTTTACGGACATCACGGTTGAGCACTTGCAGATGCGGGTTGCACCTTCGGTGGCGCACATTCCCTGGGTGACGCTGAAGTTCCTTTTGACCGACGTGGTGTTCGGGAAAGGCAAGATGACTCGAGCCCGTTGGAACAACGTGCTGGCGCCGGTGTTGCTGCCGCTGGTCAGCGCGCCATTTGGCCCCATGACGTACTGCATGATTACGGCGACCAAACGGTGAACGCCCCGTCCCGCGGCGTATCCCGGCTTACCCCCCCTGCTCGCAGCGTTCGTGGAATCCCACCCTTCGAAAATCGCGAAGGGCGGGCTACCCGCGTCTTTTCGACATCCCCTTAACGCCTGTCCTAAGCGCCATCGGCATTTTCTGCGAGGGCTTCGCGGAGCAGCATCTTGATGTAGGTTTGGTAGCCTATGCCTTTGCGCGCGGCTAGGCGGCGGGCGGTGTCCAGGTCCTCCTTCGCGATGCGGAGGGTGACCGGTTGCGAGGGCTTGGCTTTCTGCAGGAGGCTGCTTAGTGTGAGCGGCTTTCGCTGTTTGATCCTGCGCCGGATTTCGATTTCGATCTCGGAACGATGCTTATCCCACCACGCCGCTTCTTCCGTTTCGCTGGAAAACTTCGGAATCGCCGCTCGTTTCATTTTTGCTTTTGCCATATTCGCTCCGGTCCCCACTGCTTGAGAAATAGCTCGGCTGTCTCTTTGTCCGCGGCCCAGCCCGTGATCGGTCGAATGGCCTCGCCTCGGGTTGCAAATACGATGTTCAGTATTCGCCCGTCGCGAGCAGCTCCCACTGCGATCCAGCGCTGCTCGTTTTCCTCCACCTGGTACTCGATAAGAATGTGGTTTCCTGACAGAACGTCCTCTGCGTCGAGACGACTGATGCTATGTTTCGCGAGGTGCCCTTCATTGTGCTTGTCCCAGTCGAACTCGAGCTGCTGTTCCGCTTGAATCAGTGTACATTCTTTGTACATACACATGCAAGGGTCTTTGCACAGCTCGCGCGCAGTGAGAGCAATAGCAGAGGCTGGGAGCTAGAAGCTTAGGGCGAGAAGCCTACTTCTTATATTGCGTGGGCTGCGGGCCTTCTTCCAGGGTTTTGCGGTCCCAGATCCAGCCTTCGCGGGTGTAGCTGGCTAGTTCGAAATCCTGGGTGAGTTCGAGGGCGTCGACGGGACAGGCGTCTTCGCAGAGGCCACAGAACATGCAGCGGCTCAGGTCGTAGGTGAAGTTGGTGAGTTCCTTGCGGCGGGTGTGCTCGTTGCGTTCGCTGGAGACGACGATGAGATTTTCCGGACAGGCCAGCGCACACAGGTCGCAGGCAATGCACATGGTCTCGTTGGTGTCCGGATTGACGTTGAGGCGAGGCGCGCCGCGGTAACGCTCGGCGACCTGGGGCCGCTCCAGCGGGTACTGCTCGGTATAGATTTCTTTGGGATCCTGGTAGCGAAAGGTGACCTTCAAGCCCTGAAGCAGGTCGACCAGGAAGACTTTCCGGAGCAGATTGGTCATCTCCATATCGCCGCTAGCATATCACTAAAGGGCGGATTGCTTGTAGGGCGGGGTTGGGGGCGGTGGATGGAGCTTACGAAACGCGCAGATCGGCTGTATGGATGCGAGGAAAACCTTCGCCTCATGCAGTGGGAGTATTCCCGTCCACTGCAGCAACGGCGTTGGCTGACGTAAGGTCCCTCGCCCGGCTGTCGCCGCGCTCGGGATGACATCCGTTTTTGCAATCGGCTTTCCAATCGGTTTTGCATTGGTTTTGCAATTGGTTTCGCAATTGGTTTCTGCTCCTGCGTCGTTCGAGGGCAAAGTCGCCGAATCGGATCCACTCGCTATTTTTTCGGCTTCGGTTTCACTTCGATTACGCCCATCATGCCGCCGTCGGAATGCTGCAGCACGTGGCAGTGGTAGGGAATCTTGCCGACGATGTTGGGATCGCGGAAATCCATGCGCAACTTCACGCTGGGGAAGTGGGGCGAAGTGCCGTCCCAGTAAGGCACGTCGATGGTGTCGCGCAGATACGCTTCTTTCGTGGCAGCGCCGTCGCGCTGCAGCGTGAGGAAATGCAGTTGGTGGATGTGGAAAGCGTGAGATTCCTGCGAGCGATTTTCGATGATCCAGTCTTCGACATCGCCGCTGCGGACTGTGACGTTGGGTGCGGTCGCGAGATGGAACGCAGTGGGCTTCGCTCCCTGCTCGGTGATGTAGTAGACGGTGGACGTCGTGGGATGCTGAGGGTCGAGCACTTTCTCGGAGAAGTAGAATCGCCGCTGGCGCACCGGCTGGGCGCGGGCGAGATCCGAGGTTGGAGCGGGTTCGGGAAGCGCAGCCTGCGTTTGCGTTTCGTCGGCATCGGGCGAGGCGATGATCTTGACCAGCTGCCGCGGAGGATTGGCGTCGTCATTCTCGGGAACGGGCGTGGTGCTCGTGGCGGTGCGCGTCCTCGGATTATCTTCGTCGTTCGGAGGACTGGTATCGACGCCGAGAGTGAGGAGTTCGGCGTCGACGTGTTCGGCTGGCGTGTCGAGGACAAATTCGGCACGGCCGCCGGGAGGAATTGGAATGTCGTTCTGCCAGGAAATGCCGTCGGCGTGGCCGGGCGCACGGGCGAGCGGGACGCCGTCGACGGCGACCAGGCCCAATTGGCGGTACCTTCCGTTGAAGAGAATTCCCAAGTCGAGATAAGTGTCTGCGCAGGCGTTGAGCACGCGCCAGAATTCGCGGCGCGACGGCTTTGTGCGGAGAATCGCCATCGGATAAGTGGGATAGGGTACGGGGACGAAATTTACGGAAAGATCCTTGGCGGGATGTCCGGACTCGGCGTCGGGCGCGGGCAGCTGATCGCGGATTACGAAGATTCGTTCGGGGAGGAGTTGGTTGGGCGGAGTTGTTGCTGCGTCTTTCGTCGATTGGCTTTCTTTCGCGTGGCTCTGTTGCGCCGGACTCTGGTTGACTGCACTTCTCTTCCCGGCTTCTGCCGATGTCGTCTCCGGCTCTTCGACGATCAGCGCGCCGGAGGCTCCGCCGAGCACGTGGGCTTCGCTGTTGCCGTGAATGTGGGGATGGTACCAGTACAGGCCCGGCGTCTGGCTGGCGGGGATGCGGAATTGATATTCAAAGGCCGAGTCCGCGGGTCGGACGACGGTGTTCAGCGATTCGTCCTGATGGCAAACGGGAGGAATGCTGAGGCCGTGAAAGTGCAGGTTGGTGGAATCTGCGGTCATGTGCGCGGGGCCGGCCGGGCCGCATAGATACGGAGTTGCTGCCGGGTGAGTGTGTGCCGACGGCGTGGCGACGGGCAAGTCATTTTTCGGCAGATCATTTTTTAATTCCAGAGTGATCAGGTCGCCGGGATGAACTCGCAAAGTGGGCGCCTGGCGGCCATCGGCATCGATGTAGCAGTAGCGCAGCTGTCCGGTGGGATCGACGGAAGTGCGGAAGGACAGCGCGGCGGTGAGAGTTCCGTGGACGCTGCGGAGTTCAAGGGGAGACGTCAACAGGCTGCCGATTGCGGGGCGCGGGCAGGCTTCCGGATTCGAATTTTGGGAAAAGAGAAAAGAAGAAGCCAAAAAAAATGCGGCCACCGAGGCGTGTGTGCGGAATTTCTGCGCGTTCACTCTGTGGTCCAGTGCCATTAGTAAATCAGATACTTTTTGCGAATTTGCTGGAACGTTGCGAGGTCTGGCTGCCAATCCTGCGCGATGCGGCGCGGATCTTGTCCGGCGATGAGCGCCTCGAACGCTGGTTGATTCACTAGCAGCTCGGCCATGCGCTCGATTTTGAAATCTGTGGCGTACAGCTTGTGCAGGGCGGCGGCGAGTTCCAGGCCTAGTTCGGGCGCGTCGAGAGCGTTGCGGTCGGTGAGCAGAATGTTTACGCCCTGGCATTGCTGCCCGCTGTAAACGGCGGACGACGGCGTGAAGGTGACGGGGACGAAGCGGACTCCCGCGATGGCGCGGGCGTTTAAGTACGACGCCAGTTCGCGGCTCTTGACCCAGGGAGCGCCGACGAGTTCGAACGGCGTATCCGTTCCGCGGCCGACAGAAATGTTTGTGTATTCGATCAGAGCGACTCCCGTGTACAAGGCGGCTTCGGTCATGCTACGCAAATTGGGCGAGGGATTCACCCAGGCGAGGCCGGTGGAATCGAACCAGTCGCCACGCTGCCAGCCTTCCATTGGGACAACGGTGAGCTTGGCGTTGAGGTTGCGCTCGGCATTGAACATTTTGGCGAGTTCGCCGATGGTCATGCCGTGACGAACTGGGACGGTCCAATAATTTGTGAAACTTTCGCGTCCGGCATCGGAGACCGGGCCCTGGACAAACGAGCCGGTAATGGGATCGGGGCGGTCGAGCACAATTAATTCAATGCCGGCTTTCGCGGCGGCTTCCAGGAAATATCCCAGCGTGGTTTCGTAGGTATAGAGGCGCGTGCCGGCATCCTGAATGTCGAACACGATGGCGTCGAGATTCTTCACGACTTCTTGGGGCGGATGGCGCGCGGCGTCGGTTGTGCCATAGACGCTGTAAACCGGGACACCGGTCGCGATATCTTTCGAGTTGTTGACGTCGGTGGTGTCGACGGTTCCGGTGACGCCGTGTTCGGGGCTGAAGATGGCGTCGAGCGAGATGCCGGGAGCTTGCGCGAGAATGTCGATGGTGCGGCGGCCGTCGGCGTCGAGGCCGGTCTGGTTGGTGACCAGGCCGATGCGTTTCTTTCCTTCTGGCTGTTTCAGGACGTCGAAGTTGTGCGCTTCCAGAACATCGATGCCGTTTTTCACGGTCCCGTTGCGGGTGCTCAGGCGGCGTCCGCCGCTTTGCGCTTCGTTGTAGCCGGTGATGCTCAGCCAGCGCAGCTTTTCTTTTTCGTCCGTAGTCAGAGGCAACGCTGCGGCAATCTCGGTGGCAACTTTCGAGCGCAGGCCAATTGCGTTTCCTTTGCCGCGGGGATGCACGGCGTTGGTGAGCAGGATGATGTAGGTCTGGGTGGTGGGATCGATCCAGATCGATGTTCCGGTAAAGCCGGTGTGACCGAAGGAGCCGACGGGAAGCAGATCGCCGCGGTTGGAGGAGAACGGAGAATCGATGTCCCAGCCAAATCCGCGCAGGAGCGGGGCGGCCGGGGGAGTCTGGGGCGTGGTCATTTTTTCTACGGCCAGCGGCGAGAGAATGCCTGCGCCGCCGTTCAGCAACGCCTGGGCAAACTTCGAGAGATCGTCGGCGGTGGAGAACAGGCCGGCGTGCCCGGCTACGCCGCCCATCCGCCTGGCGGTGGGATCGTGGACGACGCCGCGCAGCATGTGCTCATTTTCGTCATACTGCGTGGGCGCGATCTTTGGCTTCCACGATGCCGGTGGGACGAAACGCGTGTGCAACATTTTCAACGGCGCAAAGATGTGACGCGTGGCGTATTCGTCCAACGGCTCGCCGGAAACTCTTTCGACCAAGGCGCCCAGCGTGATGAAATTAATGTCGCTGTAGACAAATCCCGAGCCGGGCGGGTTCTGCAGCGTTTCCGCGAACGCCATGTGATAGGCAGTTTCTTTGCCTTCCCAGGGTGCTTTCAGATCGAGATCGGGCTCGAGGCCGGAATAGTGGGTGAGCAGTTGCCGCACTGTGACGTCGTCTTTACCGTTCTGCGCAAAATCCGGGAGGTACTTGGCTACGGGATCGTTGAGGCGAACCTTTCCCAGTTCCACCAACTGCATGACGGCGGTGGTGGTGGCGATCACCTTGGTCAGCGACGCGAGATCGAAAACGGTATCCAAAGTCATGGGCTCGCGCTTGGGTTCGAGGGCGCGGCTGCCGTAGGCCTTGCGGTAGACGACTTTGCCGTTGTGGCCGACGATGAGGACGGCGCCGGGAATGTTTCCATCGGTAATGGCTTGCTCGATGATCGCGTCCACGGCGGCGAGGCGAACTGGGGACGCGGCGGCGGAGACGGCGAGTGGCTGCGATCGGTTGTGCTTCCGGGTGCGGGACGGCTGCCGCAGTGGTTACTGCGGCGAGCAAGAAAAGCGTGACGATCGCAAGGAAAGCCCGCCGTGCATGCGCTGGAAAAGATGCTCGCATGCCGTAATGCTGATCTATTTGCATCGTAAGGTCCCTCACCCGGCTTCGCCACGTTCGGGATGACATGCTGGATCGGGATGGCATGATCGAGGCAGTCGTTTGCGGCGTTAGCGAGTTGGTGTTTGAAGAAAGGATACTCTGACTTTACACAACGCTGGCGGTACGACTCAACAAACTCAGGTAACGAGTGCCGTTTGTGCCATATTCTATGCCGTAATGTGTGTCTTATCCTGTGTCGTATGCTGTAAACAACGATGAGGCGGGGGCGGACAGCTTGAATTCAGGTACTCTCGGCAGCTTTGTGACGCCGTTGTCGCCCGGCCTCGAGCAACAGGACCGCATTTTTTCCTCTGCCTTCTCCGTCATCGAGGCCGGCATCGCTGATCGCGTGTTTCCCGGAAGCAGCATTGCGGTGACGCATCGCGGGCGACTGGTCGCGTTAAAGGCGTTTGGACGCTTTACTTACGATTCAGATTCACCGCTGGTGACGACTGACACATTGTTCGACGTGGCATCGGTTTCCAAAGTGGTGGCGACCACAACCGTGGCAATGATTCTCTACCAGCGCGGGTTGCTTGATCTGGAGGCGCCGGTCGTTGGGATCGTACCGGAGTTTGCCGGAGGTGGCGCGGAAAGCGGCGATGCTCGCCGACGAGCGGTTACGTTGCGTATGTTACTGGCGCATTCGTCGGGACTGCCTGCGTACGAGAAACTGTTCTTGAAGGCTCGTACGCGCGAGCAGCTATTGCGGGCTGCTTTTACCACGCCGCTGGTTGCCGACCCAGGTTCGTGCGCCGAATACAGTGACATTGGGTTCATTGTTTTGGGCGACGCGCTGGAGCGGGTCGCGGGGGAAACACTGGATCGCTTTTGCCAGCGAGAAGTCTTCGGACCGTTGGGCATGGGGCACACTACTTACAATCCGCCGCTGGAAACCCGCTCTAAAATCCCACCTACGCAGGACGACCGCGCGTTTCGCAAGCGCATTATCCAGGGTGAAGTGCAGGACGAAAACGCCAGCGTGCTGGGCGGAGTTGCCGGACACGCCGGAGTTTTTTCGAGCGCCGAGGACCTTGCCCGCTTTGCGCATGCCATGCTCGGCAGTGGACTTCCTATTTTGCGACCCGAGACTGTCGCTCTGTTCACGCGGCGAGAAACCGCGCCAGAAGCCCCTTCTCGGGCATCTAGTCGCGCCTTGGGATGGGATACGCCTTCGTCGCCCTCGCAGTCCGGGAAATATTTTTCGACGCAGGCCTATGGTCACCTCGGCTATACGGGAACCTCTCTATGGATCGACCCGGCGCGCGAGCTTTCTGTAGTCTTGTTGACGAACCGGACGTGGCCCGACAGTTCGAATCAAATATCGAGCCGGGGCATCAAGCAGGTCCGTCCGAAAGTTCACGATGCGGTGGTGGAAGCTCTGGACGCGGCTGGTTGAAAGGACATTCTTGAAAGCTAAGAAAGAAAAGCAGACCGGCGACCTGCGTCGCCTGCGCACGGAGCAGTCGCATCCGGACGCCGACGATCTCGACCGCAAGTCTTCGCTGGAAATTGCCAGCCTGATCAATGCGGAAGACGCGGTGGTGGCGCTCGCGGTGCGGCGCGCTTTGCCGCAGATTGCGCGTGCGATCGATCTGGTGGCTGCCGGGCTGCGGAGTGGCGGGCGGCTCATTTACGTGGGGGCCGGGACCAGCGGACGCATTGGGGCCCTCGACGCTTCCGAATGCCCGCCCACGTTCAACGTAGATCCGCGGACGGTGCAATACATTATTGCGGGAGGTCCGAAGGCTCTGGCGTCCGCCACGGAAGCCAGCGAAGACGACGAGGAACTGGGGCGCGCGGAGATGAGAAAACGCAAGCCGGGCCAGCGTGACGTGGTGATCGGCATCGCATCCAGCGGGCGTACTCCGTTTACCGTGGCTGCGGTCGCCGAGGCGCGACGTCGCGGTGCCAAGACTGTTGCTCTCACTTGCAATCGCAGCTCGCCGCTGGAGCGGGCGGCGCACTTTGCGATTGTTACGGAAGTTGGTCCGGAAGTGCTTGCGGGATCGTCGCGCATGAAGGCCGGCACGGCGCACAAGATGGTGCTGAATATGATTTCAACCGGGGCGATGACGCGGCTGGGCTACGTTTACGGCAACCTGATGGTCAACGTCTTGCCGAGGAACGAGAAGCTGACCCAGCGGGCTATCAGCATTCTGGAGCGGGCGACCGGGGCGGATTCGGAAACTGCTGGGCGGACACTCTGAAGGAGTCTGGGCGGCGAACACCGGTGG
Source organism: uncultured Acidobacteriaceae bacterium (assembly GCA_963846245.1). Taxonomy (GTDB): domain Bacteria; phylum Acidobacteriota; class Terriglobia; order Terriglobales; family Acidobacteriaceae; genus Sulfotelmatobacter. The sequence continues at coordinate 157,225 of CAWJVI010000008.1, forward strand.
CGCTGGTGATGCTGGCTGCGAGGGTGGACCGAGTCCGTGCTGCCGCTGCGCTGAAGAAGGCGAAGGGGCATGTGCGACAGGCGATTGCGGCGGCGAAACCCATGTGAGCGGGGGTGTGCCGGGCGTAGGCAGAATCAAAGGCTACAACAAGTCGAGTTTCGCTCGACCGGACTGCTGGGGTCGGCTGTCCCCAGCCATGTGCCCTGCGGCCTGTGTTGGTTCCCCAGTAGGCCGTGCCCTCCCGATTAACCACACAGGCTGGCATTCCCCGCTAAAATGAGAATTCACCAAGGATTCATATCATGGACAAACTTGTTATTCGCGGCGGGGAGCCGCTACTGGGAACGATTCGTGTCAGCGGGGCGAAGAATGCGGCGCTACCCTGCATGGCGGCGGCGCTGCTTACCGATGAACCCGTGATTCTCGAAAATATTCCGCAGGTGCGCGACATTCAAACCACGCGCAATCTTCTGGCGGCGATGGGCGCTGAAGTGGAGCTCGGCTACGGACGCGCGCAGCATCGCACCACTATTCATTGCAATACTCTGGTCGCTCCCGAGGCTAATTATGAATTGGTAAAGACCATGCGGGCTTCCACGCTGGTACTGGGACCGCTGGTGGCGCGCTGCGGCCACGCCCGGGTTTCGCTGCCGGGGGGCTGCGCGATTGGGTCGCGGCCTATCGATCTGCACATTAAAGGACTGGAAACTCTGGGCGCGAAGATTACGCAAGATCACGGTTACGTGGAAGCGCGAACGGATCGACTCAAAGGCGCCGAGATTATTTTCGACAAGATCACCGTCACCGGTACGGAAGACCTGCTCATGGCCGCGACGCTGGCCGAGGGCGAAACGGTGATGAAGAATTGCGCGCGCGAGCCGGAAGTCGCGGACCTTGCCGAGCTGCTCAATAAAATGGGAGCGAAGATTACAGGGCGCGGGGACGTCTACTATTCGCGTGACCGGCGTGAGCAAACTGAAAGGCGCGAAGCATCGCATCATTCCCGACCGAATCGAGGCTGGCACGTTCATTATTGCCGGAGCGATGACCGGGGGCGATCTGAACGTCACGGGCTGCGATCCGTCACATCTGGGCGCGGTGCTCGCGAAACTGAAGGAAGTGGGCGTCAAGACGAAGGCCAATGGCGACTCCGTGCGGGTGATGGGCGACAATCCGTTTACCGCGGCCGATATGACCACCGAAGAATATCCCGGATTCCCTACTGATTGCCAGGCGCAATTCATGGCGCTGGCGACGCAGGCGGAAGGCATGTCCGTGATTACGGAAAATATTTTCGAGAATCGCTTCATGCACGCGCAGGAACTGGTGCGCATGGGCGCGAACATCAAGATCGAGGGACGCAAAGCGGTGATTCAGGGCAAGACTCCGCTGAGCGCCGCGGCGGTGCTGGCGTCTGATCTGCGGGCATCGGCGTCGCTGGTGCTGGCGGCGCTGGTTGCCGATGGGGAGACCATCATCGACCGCGTTTATCATCTGGACCGTGGGTACGAGAATATTGAGGAAAAGCTGCGCGGAGTGGGGGCGGAGATTAAGCGGATTGGGGAAATGTTTCCGCGGCGGCGCGGGGCTACGGGATAGGGCTAGGCTGGATCGTTAGGTTTTCATTCCTATCTTCATTTCTGTTTGCGGATACATCTGTCTCACTGCAGAGCTTGCGCTCCGCGCGGACGGGCGAGGCGCCCGTCCCCACACAAGCAAATTCCCACACGAGCAGATCTTCCTAGCCCTTGTAGTTCAGCGCTTTCAACCCCAGGAATCTTGACGTTGGGCCTAATTCTTCCTCGATGCGCAGCAACTGGTTGTATTTGGCGATGCGGTCGGTGCGGGAGGCGGAGCCGGTTTTGATTTGGCCTGCGCCGGTGGCGACTGCGAGATCGGCGATGAATGTGTCTTCGGTTTCGCCGGAGCGGTGCGAAATTACTGAGGTGTAGCCGTTGCGGCGGGCGAGATCGATGGCATCGAGCGTTTCGCTGACCGTGCCGATCTGATTGACTTTGATCAGGATCGAGTTGGCCACCTGCTTATCGATTCCCTCTTGCAGAAATTGAGTGTTCGTCACGAAAATATCATCGCCGACCAGTTGAATCTTGCCGCCGAGCTCTTTGGTTAGATTCTGCCAGCCGTCCCAGTCGTTTTCGGCGAGGCCATCTTCGAGCGAAACGATGGGATAGTCTTTCACCCACTTTGCCCAGAATTTCACCATCTCGTCGGAACTTTTGGTGGACTTGTCGGATTTCTTGAAGACGTATTTGCCGTCCTGATAAAACTCGCTGGCGGCGGGATCGAGGGCGATAGCGATTTCTTCTCCCGGCTTGTAGCCGGCTTTGGTGATCGCTTCGAGCACAACTTCGACCGCTTCCACGTTCGATTTCACGGAAGGGGCGAAGCCGCCTTCGTCGCCGACCGCGGTGTTGTAGCCGCGTTTTTTGAGCACGCCCTTGAGTGTATGGAATACTTCAACTCCCCAGCGCAAAGCCTCTGAAAACGAAGGGGCTCCGACGGGCATGACCATGAATTCCTGGAAGTCGACGTTGCTGTCGGCGTGCGCGCCGCCGTTGAGGATGTTCATCATGGGAGTCGGCAGCGTGTTAGCGCCTGCGCCGCCAAGATAGCGGTAAAGCGGAACATCGAGACTAGCCGCCGAGGCGCGCGCGGCTGCCATGGACACGGCGAGAATCGCATTCGCTCCCAGGCGGCCCTTGGTTTCGGTGCCGTCGAGTTCGATCATTCTGTGGTCGAGGCCGCGCTGATCGAAGGCGTCCCAGTTGGCCAGGGCTTCGGCGATCTCGCCATTGACGTTCTCGACTGCCTTGAGGACGCCTTTACCCAGGAACCGGTTGGTGTCTCCGTCGCGCAGTTCGACGGCCTCGTGCTCGCCCGTGGATGCACCGCTGGGAACGATGGCGCGGCCGAAAGAGCCGTCGACGAGGAACACTTCTGCTTCTACCGTAGGATTGCCGCGCGAGTCCAGAACTTCTCTGGCATGAATGGCTGCGATATTCGACATGGGATAGGTTCGTTTTCCTTTATGAATGTGAGTGCGGGACCAACGATTATAGCGGATGGAAGATGAGAGCACGGTGACCGAGGACATGTGATCGTGGCTCAACTTGAAAATTGAACAGCGGCCCTATCCCCGACCTTACGAAACACGGAGATCGGTTGTACGGATGCGAGGAAGACGTTCGCCTCATGCAGTGGGGCATTCCCGTTTACAGCGGCAACGGCATCACCGACGTAAGGTCCCTCGCCCGGCTGTCGCCGCGCTCGGGATGACATCCGTTTTGGAGTCGCGCTGAAATTGAGCCTCTATCGACGACATCGCTGAGGCAACCTGCTGACCCTTGTCTCTGCTGGTTCCCGCGCTGCTTCGCGGGTTGTGCGCGGTTTCGGGGTGGACTAGAGTTAGGAGGACAGTCTTGGGGTTGGAGGAGACGCGATGATGAAGAAATCTATGGTTCTACCTGGCATTCTGCTGGTGGCGACGATGGCTGCGGCGCAGGCGGTGCCAACGGGCACAGCTCTGATGGTGAGGCTGGATACGACTCTGGCGACTTTCAGCAATAAGGCTGGAGATCCTTTTCAGGGGAAGTTGAGTCAGCCGGTGATGCTCGGTGGCAGAATTATGATTCCGGCAGGCGCGATTGTGGAAGGCCGCGTGACCAAGGTGAGCGAGCCGCGGCGCATCTCGGGCAAGCCGAGCATTGGGATTCTGCCGGAAGCCGTGATTTTCCCGAACGGTGAGCGCTACTTTCTGGACGCGACGCTGGTCGATACCAACCTGGGCCGGGGTTCCGACGTCGATACCGAAGGACAGTTCAAAGGATCAGGCTTCGATAAGAGCGACAAGATCGAGACCGGCGCAGGTACGGCCGGGGGAATGCTGATCGGTGGGTTGGCTGGAGGCCCGCTGGGGCTGGCGATCGGCGGAGCGGTGGTGGCGACGGCGACCACCGTGCATTGGCTGGAAAAACATCGGTCGGCTATTTTGCCGGCTGGGACGGAGTTGACGCTGGAGTTGAATCGGCCGCTGATGGTGTCTGGAGCGGCGAGCGCGCCGACCAGCGGCGGGCAGTAGGACGCAGGCGGCGGGTAAGCCGCACAAGAACAGCAGGTCCCTCCACTCCGCTGTTCATTCCCTACGGGAATGAACAGCTCCGGTCGGGATGACAGAGTTTGTCGCGAGTCTCGACTCATCTAACTACTAATTACCCGACGGCGTACAGCAGATCTCCCTCACTCAGCAGGTGCAGCTCAATCCATCCTTCCAGGGGTAACGCGTCTACCGGGAGACGGTTCTGCCACAGGCTGAAGCGCAGGCGCAGCTTGCCCGCAGCAGCAATCGGAGCGGCGGGTTTTGGGGCGCTGCTTGTCGCTCCGGCGCCTGCAGGATTCGCCAAGAGCCAGAGCAGGGGCAACTTGAATTCGAAGTTGCGGAGCAAGGCCAGCTTGGCCGCGTCATCGGGATGAGTGGACGAGGCCAGAACGCGCTCTTCGGTGCCGCCTTCCACGGTCCAGGCGCGGATGCGGCCTTGTTGTACGGCGGCCTCGACGCGTAGGGTGCGCCGCGGCCGGGTTTCGGTTCCCGCCCATGATTCCAGGTTGACGACTAGTTCAAAGTCGGTTTTCGGGAGGTCCCCGTTGAAATCGAGGCGTCCGTAGACGTGCGTCGCATCGATTCCCGCATAGACCGCGTCCAGCAGAAACTGCTTGCCGTGCATGGATCCGGCGCGATGGTCGGCGGTGTAAATGGCGGAGCCCATCCATTCGAAATAGCGCACCTTGTCGCCGGTGATGTGGGGATGAATGTAGGCGGTCTGCGGGATGAACGCCGGGCGCACTTCGACGCCGGTGATGGGCTGCGAGAGATAGTCAGGCGGGGTCGCGCCCAGGGCGTGATAGACGTTCGAAAGATGCGCGCGGTAGAGTTCGTCGAAATCGCGGTCGTTGGCTGAGTGATGTTCGGGACCATACCACCAGTTCCAGTCGCTGCCCTCGGCGATCAGGATTTCGTCAAACGCGAGTTTGCGTTGCGTTTCGGTGGCGCGGGCGGCATTTTGCGTGTACAAGTCGCGGGCGTTGTGCAGGTAATCCCAGGCGCGATTGTCTTCGGGAGCGCCGATCCAGACGTTGAAGTTGGCGTTGATCCACGAACCGGGGACGAGCGAGGTTAGACGGTTGAAATTGTTGTGGCGCGCGATCGCTTCTGAGATAGTGACGGCCTCCACGCCGGGCTCGCGCTGCAGGCCATCGTAGAAGCGGCGTAGAAACTCGCGTCCGGACTTCGGGTAATATTCCCAGGCATTTTCTCCGTCGAGAATGATGGAGACAACGGCGTCGCGGCCTTGCGCCAGAACTGGCCGGGCTGCGTCTTTGATATTGCCGATCAGGTGGCCGGCGGCATCGGCTGGAGGCATGCCGGAATACACAAAGCCGATGAGGTCGGAAATGGTGTGGTCGCGAAAGACCATGTGCATCGCCGTCGAGCCGTTTTCGTAACGATGAATGTTGTAGAGCTTCTCGGCGAGGTGCCCGGGCAAGCGGCCGCTGCCATCGCGATTGAAGGAAACGCCCGTGCTGCGCCCGAGGACGCCTTCGTCGGTGGCCATCCACTGGATGCCCAGGCTGTGAGCAATCGCGATCGATTCTTCGGAGACGCTGCCTTCCGACGGCCACATTCCTTTGGGACGGACTCCGAAAACCTGTTCGTGCAGATCGAGGCCGCGCAAAATTTGCTCGCGAGCGTCTTCGGGATGACGATACCGGCTCTGCGGAAGCGGCAGTCCGGGTGAAGATGTGGCTCCGGCATTGGTATCGCAGATGAGCGGAAGAATGGGATGGTAGAAGGGTGACGTGGAGATTTCTATCGAACCTTTTTGAGCAGCCGCTGTGTGAGCTGGCAGAACCTTGCCCAGCAGTTCCCTTTCGCGAGCCATCACGAAAGTCTGGTCGTCAAGCGAATAATGATGGCCTTTGGTGACCAGCGCGGCGACGTCTTTATCCTCGAGAAAGAACTCATCAAACCAGGAGATTTGCGATAAGACTTGCAGGTCGGTGAAATCCTGCGCGTGAAAATATCGCTCGGCACGTTCGGCCGAGTCACCGTGTTCGCGGAAACGCTCCCAGAGCTCGCGGTAGCGGGGATAGCGTCCGATCAAATTGATGGGGTTGGCCTGAAAAAGATATTGCAGGGCGAAGCGGCGCTCGCCGACCGATAAATCCTTGGCAGGCTTTGACGCTACCGCCAGAAACGGGTCCCGGGCCGTGCCGGCAACGTAGTCCTGGATCTGGGCCATCAGCGACGGCACAATGTTGAAGTTCTGGTGGACGTTGGGAAACTCGTCGAGCAGTTTGACCATGCCGTAATAGTCTTTCAAAGCATGGAGGCGGACCCAGGGCAGCCGGTATTCGCCGGAGACCAGGTCTTTGTAAAAAGGCTGGTGCTGATGCCAGAGCAGGATGACGCGGAGGGCGGGCATGATTCGAAGAGTCAGTCTAGCATGGCCGGTTTGGGGTTAGACCGGGGCGAATCACGGGCAATCGCTCGAATCGAGGGGAACAGGCCGTACGATACCCCCAAGCCTAGCGAAAGTGAGGTCTAGTTCTCCAGCGTGCGGTATACGTCTTTGATTTCAATGCCGCTCTTGATGAAGCGTGCGTGAGCTTTGACGCTCAGGCGATTACTTTCGTATTCAGCGATCACCAGGTCCAGGGCGCGTTCGATGGTTTCAGTCTCGGTCTTCGCTTTCAAGACTGTCTGCGCGCGTTTGATTTTGCGCGGGTCCAGCTGAAAATGCTTGTGCGTGCGTTTCTTGCGGGGCATCGGACAGACCGAGTCTATTCCAACGATATCACGCGGGTATCCTCGGTCCAGATGTCCGCACGAAAGGCCTTCAGCCCGGATTGTGTTTCATCGTCCCTCTATGCCTCTCTTCCGGTACACTAAAGCCGCACCTCTCGCGCATATCTTGCGCCATACATGAGCCCCGAATCCAAGACTGTAATCGCCGCGCCGCAGCTTCGTACTGACCAGCTTCTTACCGACCAGGATCTCTATCTTTTCAACGAAGGCAGCCATTACCGCCTGTTCGACAAGATGGGAGCGCATCTGGTCACCCAGAAGGGCCAGGCGGGAGCGGTGTTCAGCGTGTGGGCTCCGAATGCCCGGTCGGTGTCGGTGGTGGGAAGCTTTAATTCCTGGAATCCGAAATCGCATCGGCTGGAGTCGCGCGGGTCGTCCGGGATCTGGGAAGGTTTTATTGCTGGCGTGACGCAGGGTGCGCTCTATAAGTTTCACATTGAATCGCAGGCTGGCGGGTACAGCGTGGACAAGGCCGATCCCGTTGGGACTCTGCACGAGCGACCGCCGCGGACAGCTTCTGTGGTGTGGGACCTGGCCTACGAATGGAGCGACCGCGACTGGATGCAGAAGCGCGGTGAGCGTAACTCTTTGCGGGCGCCGCAGGCAATTTATGAAGTGCATCTCGGTTCGTGGATGCGCGTCCCGGAGGAAAATAATCGTCCGCTCACTTATCGAGAAACCGCCCCGCGCCTCGCCGAATATGTGCAGCGCATGGGTTTCACGCATGTGGAATTCCTGCCGGTAATGGAGCATCCGTTCTACGGCTCGTGGGGATACCAGACTACCGGTTATTTTGCGCCCACTTCGCGCTACGGAACGCCGCAGGATTTCATGTATCTGGTGGATTATCTGCACCAGCATGGCATTGGGGTGATCCTCGACTGGGTGCCTTCGCACTTCCCTTCTGACGAGCACGGGCTGGCGTTCTTCGACGGGACGCATCTTTATGAGCATGCCGATGCGCGGCAGGGATTCCATCCCGATTGGAAGACTTACATTTTCAATTACGGCCGCAGCGAAGTGCGCAGCTTTCTGATGTCGAGCGCCATGTTCTGGCTCGATAAATATCATGTCGACGGCCTGCGCGTGGATGCGGTTGCGTCGATGCTGTATCTGGATTATTCGCGCAAGCAGGGCGAGTGGATTCCCAACAAATTCGGAGGCCGCGAAAATCTTGATGCCATTGATTTTCTGCGGCGATTCAATCAGGAAGTGTATAAAGAGCATCCCGACGTGCAGACCACCGCGGAGGAATCGACTTCGTGGCCCATGGTTTCAAAGCCGGTCTACCTGGGCGGGCTCGGCTTCGGCCTGAAGTGGGATATGGGCTGGATGCACGACACGCTGGAATATTTCCGCAACGATCCCATTCACCGCAAGTATCACCACAACCAGCTGACCTTCCGCATGTTGTATTCGTTCCACGAAAACTTTGTGCTGCCGCTGTCGCACGATGAAGTGGTGCACGGCAAAGGGTCGCTGATCGGCAAGATGCCGGGGGACGAATGGCAGCGCTTCGCTAACCTGCGTCTGCTGTTTGCTTACATGTATGCGCAGCCCGGCAAGAAGCTACTGTTCATGGGATGCGAGTTTGGGCAGGTGCGCGAGTGGGCCCATGACACCAGCCTGGAGTGGGATGTGCTCCAGTATCCGGTGCATCGCGGCGTGCAGGCCTGGATGGAGCAACTGAACCGGGTTTACCGCAGCGAACCTGCGCTGCATACGCTCGACAACACGGTGGATGGTTTCGAGTGGGTGGATTGCAACGACAATGCCACCAGCACAATTTCTCTGCTGCGCAAGAGCGAATCGCCGCGCGACACGGTGCTGGTCGTCTGCAACTACACGCCGGTGCCGCGTCTGGGCTACCGCGTGGGAGTTCCGCACGGCGGCTATTGGCGCGAGCTGCTGAACAGCGACGGCCGCGAATACGCCGGCAGCGGGATGGGAAATCTCGGCGGCGTCCAGGCCGAAGAAATCCCAACGCACGGGCGACCGTTTTCGCTGAATCTGACGTTGCCACCGCTGGCCGCGTTATTCTTCAAGGCGGAGTAGATCTCTCCGCAAACGAACGTTCCTCTTGCAAATGCCGAAATGACACTGCACCACCACGACGACACAGCACGCATGATGTCATCCCGAACGGGGCCGCAGGCCGGTGAGGGACCTTACGAAACGCTTGAAGTGGCATGGTCGGCGGCGGGCCCGTCACGGTGCATGCAGCGGAACGGTCCCCGTTTGCGGCAGGAACGCAGCCCCACGTCGTAAGGTCCCTCACCCGCCTTCGGCGCGTTCGGGATGACAAACATGGGTAGTAGTGCAGGTCAAACTGCATCACCACCCAAACCACGCTCGCCACGTCCCATCGTCCCCGCCCATGCTATGCTCGGCTAAAGCGCGTCTCCCATGCGGATTCTCACCCGTTACATTCTGCGCGAGGTTGTCGCGCACGCCCTGATTGGGGCGGCGATCTTCACGTTCGTTCTTTTTACCCGCGACCTGGGGCGCATTCTAGAACTCGTGGTGCGCGCCAGCGCTCCACTCCCTAGCGTGGCCGAAATTTTCCTGTTTACCGTCCCTCTGGCACTTACCTACACCATCCCGATGAGCGTGCTGGTGGGGATTCTGATTGGCCTGAGTCGCCTGGCCGCGGACAGCGAAATCACCGCGATGCGCGCCAGCGGGATGAGCATCTGGAGTTTTCTGCGCGCGCTCTCGATTTTTGTGATCGCCGCCTGGCTGCTCGCATTAGCCAACGGAATCTACCTGGCGCCGTATTCCCAGGCAGCGCTGGTGCGACTCGAAGATCAGCTCAAGGGATCGCAGGTATCGTTCGAAATTCAGCCGCGGGTTTTCTACGAGGGTTTCCCGGGGAAAGTGCTCTACGTGCAGGATGTCCATAGCGGACAGGGCGCGGCGGTGTGGAAGGGCGTTTTTCTTGCGGATACATCGGACTCCTCGAACCCCCGCGTAACGCTGGCCAAGGAGGGCATCGTAGTCAGCGAGGGCGCGGACCACCTTCACCTGCATCTGCTCGATGGATCCACGCACGAAACCGATCCCAAGCAGGCGGACAATTACCAGATCTCAACTTTTCAGAAAATGGATATTCCCATCGAACTGCCTCAGTCGGAGAGCAAAACCGACGAGACGGTTCCCGTCGGGATGGTGAGCACACGGACTCTATATGAGCAGGCCCAGCATGGCGATACGGCTTCTTCGCGCTGGTACAGGATCGAATTCTATCGGCGCTTTGCCTTGCCAACCGCGTGCCTGGTGCTGGCGCTGGTAGGGATTCCGCTGGGACTGTCATCGAAGAAGAGCGGGAAATCGGGCGGGTTCGTGCTCACAATCCTGCTGGTCTTTGGCTATTACTTTGTCTCGCTGATCGGAGTTTCGCTGGCGAAACAGGGCAGGGTGGCGCCGTGGTTCGGGGCGTGGCTGGCCGACCTGGTTTTTTTGGCGGGTGGAATGTTTCTGCTGTGGCGAGCCGACAAGCGGCCGTTCGAGCTGGCATCGTTGCGCCTTTCGCCGAAGCCGCTGGAACCGCTTCACAGCCGACGGCTGCGCACTCGGAAGGAAACTGCGTTTGAACGGGCGTCGACTCGCCGCCGGGTTTTTCGAGCCACGTTTCCTACGTTGCTGGATGATTCGGTGCTGGGCGATTTCTTCGTCTACTTGGGAATGATTCTGGCGGCATTTCTGGTGCTGCTGCTGGTGTTTACTTTATTCGAGCTGCTGGGAGATATCCTGCACAACCAGATTCCAGCGCTTGTCGTCGCCGAATACCTGCTCAACGTGGCGCCTTATCTGCTCTATACGGTCGCGCCGTTGATCATGTTGCTGGCGGTGCTGGTCACGTTTGGCATTATGCAGCGGTCGAATGAAATTACGGCGGTGAAGGCGACTGGAATCAGCGTCTATCGGCTTGTGGCGCCGGTTCTGGTAATGGCCGCGCTGGTTTCCGTGGGATTGTTTTTCGCCGATCAGTTTTATCTGCCTCATACCAACAAGCGGCAGGAGGCGTTGCATAACCAGATCAAAGGCAAGCCGCCGCAAACTTATCTGCGCCCTGATCGCAAGTGGATTTTTGGCCAGAACAACGACATTTACTATTACCAATTTTTCGATGCCGACCGAAATCAGTTCGGCAACATCACGATTTTTCAGCTTGATCCCGCGAGCTTCACCATCACGCGGCGCATCCACGCCGAACGCGCGCACTGGGCCGAGACCATGAACCGGTGGGTCTACGAGAATGGCTGGGAGCGTTCGCTGCGAGCTTCGGCCATGGGCGGGTACCGTTTGTTCGACGTCTCAACCTTCCCCGAGTTCGGCGAAACGCCCGCTTATTTCAAGAAGGAAGTGAAGCAATACACAGAGATGAATTACGAGGAGCTGCACCGTTACATTCGCGATCTGCAGCAGAGCGGTTTTGACGTAGTGCGGTTGCGGGTGCAGTTGCAGAAAAAACTTTCTTATCCGGTGATCACGCTGGTGATGGCGGTGCTGGCAGTTCCCTTCTCGCTCTCGTCCGGGAAAAAAGGCGCGATTACGGGAGTCGCGATCGCGGTGGGGATTGCCGTTTTCTATACGGTGGTGTCGCGGTTATTCGAGGCCATGGGCGATCTCAGCCAGCTTCCGCCAGCGCTGGCGGCGTGGTTTCCGGATTTAATCTTCAGCCTAGTGGGCGGATATTTGATTCTGAAGGTGCCTACGTAGGAACTTCTGCTGCATCTTCCGGCGAGAGCAAAAGCTTCAACCACAGAGGACACTGGGGTTCACAGGGTAGTGCTACCTCTCAATGGCAAACTATTTCACGATCACTGCTGTGGGATAGTTATCGGTCTCGATGCCGGTGCCGAATGGGGTCAGGATGCCGGTTCCGGGCGCGAGCTCGTACTGGGATACGACTCCGAACCCGTTCGACGTTTCGTTGTTAGCAACAAAAACCCAATTATCGTCTGCCCGAATCGCAATCGCAGACGGATTTATCCCTGTGGCGACGGTTGCTGTGGTGAGTGGCGCCAGACCGCCGTTGACTTGGGTGATACGGAAGCACGAAAGCGCGTTCGACTGTTTATCCACCACGTACAAATAGTTGGCCAACGGGTCCACCGCCAAAACGGTAGGGCCATTGGGACCGGACGGTCCCCCGCCGAGGGCGAACGGTGAACCGGGCACCTGGACCAGATATCCCTCGGGGTACTGGTTGGTATCGCAGATCGCAGGCCGGGCGGGACTGGTGCCGTTGCAGATGGCGTAGGCGCTTACGTTGTTCGACAGGTTGTTGGTGACGAAAACGAAGCGATTACAGGGATCGACCGCGACGCCGGTAGTTACTGAATTCGCTGGGAAAGTTACGAGGTTGTTGGGGTAACCAATGGGCTGCAGGGCTCCGGTCGATTGCACCGTGAAACCCCAGACCCAATTATTGTTGGCATCGGTAACGTAGAGGTACTCCGGAGTTGAGGGCGGAAGCTGCTGCACCAGCGCGCACTCAGCGTTCTGGACGGCTTGCGTATTTAAAACCGGGTATTTCGTGGGCGTGACGGCCACGCCCACCAGATTCGGAATGGTGACCGGTCCGGTCAGAAGGGGCGGAACTGTAAAGGGAGAGCCCGCGATCTCAGTGAGAGTGCCGCCGGATCCGATGGAGAATACCGAAATTGTCCCCGGCACAGCATTTCCGTTGAAGTCGGACGTTTGCTGATCAGCCACGAAAAGAAATTGTCCAGCCGAATCGATTGTGACGGCTGTCGGATTAAGTTTCCCCTCCGTGGGATTGAAGCCGGGGGCTGACGGGAGCACAGCTGGACAACTGACATAGGGCGGCGCCGGTGCAGGCAAGGTATTGAGGCAGACCGTGAGCATGGTCAGCGGTGTCCCGGTAGCCGCCAGGGTGCCGTCTGAGTTAATCGTGTAGGAAACGAGCGACGTTGTCGTCAGGGTATTAAAGACTTGCGCGTTAGGCATGACCGCCACATAGGCGAAGTTGCCACCCGGGTCGAGAACCATGGCCGTGGGCTGACCCAAAATTGGGGGCGCGGAATTGACGGTCGACACGTGTCCGTTGGTCAAGTTGAAGCTGAAGGACTGTACCGCGGCGGAACCGAAGCTGGGAACAATCACCAAACCGTCCGACGAAGCCGAATACGTGCTATTGCAAGCCAGCAGCATGGCTATCGCGAGCACAATTACCACCGCAAGCACCCCGGCGCATCTCCTAGACATTCTTCGGTTTATCTCCATGTTTCCGAATGGGCTTCCTATTATGTTTCCGAATATGTTTCTTGGTGTCTTCCAGTATACGTGTTAGTTTGCACAGCCGCAGGTCAGCCGGCGGGCGGTAGCAGTCCCCAAAAGGAGCGAAAATCTCAATCCACTTATTTATCAGGAAAGCGCAGGAAGAGCAAACGCCGCCACTCTGATTGGAGCATAAACCCCGCCCAGGAGTTGTATGCAGGGTCGGCTATGTCATGGAGGGTAAGGTCAAAAGCGGCGGACAAGAGTGTCCGCCCTACACTTCGCGGCCAGCGGGAACAGCCTCCGGCGCCGCGTCAGCCTTGCGTTCCACCAGGAATGAGCGGCAGCCGGATTTCCACCAGCAGGCCTCCCTCCGCGCGATTCGAAGCGGCAACTCTGCCGCCGTGAAAGCGGACCGCACGCTGGGCAATGGCCAAGCCAAGTCCGACTCCGCCAGTCAGCCGGCCGCGGGCATCGTCCAGTCGGTAGAAGGGCTCGAACATTTTTTCGAGCGCGTCCTCGGGAACACCGGGACCGCAATCGGTGACTTGCAGAAGAGCCTCCGGTCCAGTTGCGCTTTCGGTTCTTTGCAGGCGAATCTCTACCGAGCCACCTTCGTGGGTATAGCGGATGGCGTTGCGCACAACATTTTCGATGGCGCTGTGTAGCAGGGACGCATTTCCGCGGACTTCCCAGCCGGCCTCTGGAATTTCGGTGCGCACATGGCAGTGCCGGGCCTGCGCTTCAAATTCCGCGTCTTCCGCGACGCTCAGCACTAACTCGTTCAACGGGACGGGCGTGCGGGGAACTTTCTGTTCACCATCCTCGAGTCGCGCCAGAGTCAGAATTCTGCCGATGAGTTCGTTCAACCGGCTGGCTTCGAGTTCGATACGCTCGAGCATCTCGTCGCTCTCCGCGCCCGAGCGCCGCCGCGCCAAGCCCAGCGCCACGTTGAGGCGCGCCAATGGCGAGCGCAGTTCATGCGAGATGTCATTCAGCAGGCGTGATTGGGCGTTGACCAGTTTTTCCAGACGTTCCGCCATGGTGTCAAAGTCCCGCATCAAGCCGGCGACTTCATCCGCGGCGGCTGGGCGGTGCGCCAGCGCGGGCCGAAAGGTCTCCTGCGGCCAGTTGGCGGGTCGCTGCCCGCAGCCGCACGATGGGCTTGGCAAGGTACCAGGACAAGAAATAGCAAACCAGCCCCGAAGAAAGAACCAGAATCAAGAGGCCGGTAAGAGGAAAACCATGTGGACCGAAGAACACGCGCGGGCCCTGGGGCAGCGCCAGCGCGATGCGTATAGCGATGATGACCATCGGACGAAGCCGCGGGACTCGACAATGACGCGCGGCGCGGGGAAAAGGATGCCATCCCGATTAAGTAGCGGCTTGCCTAAAGCCATGTGCTCGAGCCAGGCCGGCGCGGCGCGCCCGGAGATCTCGTTGCCTTGCTCATCGAAAACGTGGGCGCGAACATGTTGGGTGGCTTCCAGATTTTCCAGGTACGCCGTAGCTGGTGCGCTCCTCCCTGTTCGTAGGCGCCCACCGAGTCCGCTAGAGCGGTGCTGGCTAAGGACTCCCACGTCGGAGTCCGTTGCGGGCGGAAGGCCAGCGACCGCCAGGATCGCGAGCACCACGAACAGCGCGATGCGCCAGCCAGAACGACAGAAAAATTCTCAGGAATAAACTCTTCATGTCGAGCTCCGCACTTTTTCGCGCGGCCGCGCAAAAATGTAGCCGACACCGCGAACCGTCTTGATGTGCTCGTCGTTGTCATCATCGGTATCGCCCAGCTTTTTGCGGACCTTGCTGACGTGCATATCGATGCTGCGGTCAAAAGGCGAAAATTTGCGGCTGAGCACGGCATTTACCAGACGCTCGCGCGGTACCACGTGGCCGGCTTCGCGCAGCAGAACTTCCAGCAGATTGAATTCGACGGAAGTAAGGTCGACGGGCTGGCCATCGCGCCGGACAGTGCGGGTTGCGGGATCGAGTTCGACTTCTCCCACTCGCACAATCTCCGGCGTGGCGGGGACGGCTTTGCCGTCACTGCGTGAGCGCCGCAGAATTGCCCGGATGCGCGCCACCAACTCCCGCGGATTAAAAGGTTTGGGAAGATAATCGTCCGCGCCGATCTCGAGCCCGACAATGCGGTCCACATCTTCGCCACGTGCGGTGAGCAGAAGCACAGGCAAGCGGGACGTGGCGCGGATTCTCCGCAGCACTTCAAAACCGTTGATGCCCGGCAACATTACATCCAACACGGCCAGAAGATATCCGCCGGCAGTCGCGCGCTGCAGGCCTCGCTCTCCGTCATGTACACACTCCACGGAGAAGCCCTCCGCCTGAAGATATTCCTGCACCAGGCTGCAGAGTTCCACGTCGTCGTCGATAACCAGAATGCGATCCATATGTGCAGGTTTCATTGTGCACCACGCCGACTGAACCTAGTAGTAAAGAATTGTCACTTTGCAATCGTCAAACCGCAAATCGCAAGGGACCCATCCCAGCGACTAGCCAGAATGGTACGCTTTTGACAAAACTTTACTCCGGTTGACCGATTCTTTACTCCTTTTTTAGAGGAGCCGTGTTTCCATAAGTGCAAGCAAAACCGGCCTCAAGCAGGGGCTGGGCTGAAGGAGCTTACCAATATGATGAAAGCACTTCGTTTTCGTTTCATGATTGCGGCACTGTGCGTACTGTTTGTGACGGTGGTTGTGAAATCGCAGGCCGCCGACGCATCACCCGCGCCGCCCGCGCGTGGCCACCAATTTGGCAGGGGCGGCAGCGGCGAATTTTTTGCCGACTACCTCAACCTGACCGACGCTCAGACCACGCAGATGAAAGGCATTCTGGCCAAGGAGAATCCCGCGTTGAAGCCGCTGTTCCAGCAACTGCAGCAGACGCGGCAGCAGCTCAAACAGTATGAGCAAGGCACCTATGATGATGCGAAGGTTCGTGCTCTCGCCGCGCAACAGTCTGCGGCGATGGTGGAACTCACGGTGCAGCAGACGCGGATTCATTCCGAGCTGTTCCAGGTATTGACCTCGGACCAGCAGGCGACAATGAAGGCAGTGCAGGCTCGCCGCGCGGCTCGTATGCGCGGCAATCCACGCAACGCCTGCGGCTCCAGCGGCTGCCCCGGCTCCGGCGGAACAGTAGCGCATGACTCTGGGTGCCCCACTTCTGCGCGTTTTTTGCGTTTAGAGGTGGGGGTTTTGATTTTGGTTTAAGTGGCCACGACCAGGAAGCCTCAGCGCTGTTAAGACTCCAGCAACCGGAGGGAAAAAATGACCGGCAGCTTATCGTATCTTCTCGATGCGGGCTGGCTCTTCTTCGCAGGATGGAGCCTGGTGGTGGTCACGGTCAGCGTGATTGCGTTCGGCAAGGACTTCGTCGCGGTTCCTGCGTTGTTCGAGAAGCGAGCATTCGAGAAACAGCGAACCACAGACACTCGTCATAGGCTCCGCCCAAAGAATGCCAAGACTCACGGGCGCAAGGATCGCTCGAAGGACTCGCAAGCCCACGAATGGCATTATCGCTGAGCGGGATCCATTGCCCTTCGACCCTCATCCCCCGCGAAAAGCTGAACCCCGCCTGTTAAAATCTCATCTACAGAACCTGCAATGGTGCCCAAGAATCTGCGCCCGCTCCTGCCTTACCTCAAACGCTACCGCTGGAGTTACGCGGTGGGTACGGTTTGCGTTTTCCTGACGAATGGAATTTGGATATTGTTTCCACTCGTAATCGGCCGTGCCGCGGACGATCTGCACGAGGGCGTTAACCGTCACAAACTGCTGTTCTATGCAGGATTGTTGTTGGCCATCGCGGCTTTCAAGGGGATCTTTCAGTTTTTGACCCGTTGGATCGTGATCGGCATTTCGCGCGAAATTGAGTTTGACCTGCGCAACGATCTCTTCAAGCATCTGGAACGTCTTTCTTTTTCCTACTATCAGCGCAATCGCACCGGCGACATCATGGCCCGCGCCACCAACGACTTGAACGCCGTGCGGATGCTGCTGGGCCCCGCCATCATGTATTCGGCGAATACCCTGGTCTACACGGCTGGGGCGCTGGCCTTCATGATCTCGATCAGTCCGCGGCTGACTTTCTATACTTTTCTTCCGCTGCCGGTCGTGAGCATCGTGATCCAGTATTTTGGCCGACGGATTCACGAGCGTTTCGAACGCATCCAGGCGATGTTCTCTGACATTTCGGCACGCGCCCAGGAAAACTTTTCTGGAGCGCGGCTGATCCGCGCTTACGTGCAGGAAGAAGCGGAGATTCGCGCGTTCGAAAAAGAGAACCACGAATACATCCGGCGCAGCCTGAAACTGGTGCGGCTCATGGGAATGCTCTGGCCCACGCTCGAACTTCTGCTCGGTTTCGCGGTGGTGCTGGTGTTGTGGCTGGGCGGACGCGAGGTGCTGCAAGGGACAAGATCGAGTGCAGCTGGTTTCGTATCTGGGGACCAAAACCACGCTGATGCTGAACGGTTCGATGGGCGTTGGGGATTTCGTGGCTTTCACAACTTACATGGTGCAACTCACGTGGCCGGTGATCGCTCTCGGCTGGGTGATTAATATTTTTCAGCGCGGGACGGCCTCGTTGATACGCATCAACGAGATCCTTCTCGAGCAGCCGGAAATTCAGGACGCTCCCGACGCACGCGAGCGGCAAATGAAGGCGAAATCGAATTTCGTGGGCTCAACTTCAGCTACAACGGAAAACCGGTTTTGCGCGATTTGAACCTGCGAATTCCTGCAGGAAGCAGCCTGGCGATTGTGGGGCCTACGGGCTCGGGAAAAACAACGCTGGTCAGCCTGATTCCGCGCATCTACGACGCCGCAGCAGGAATGGTACTGATTGATCGTCGGCCGATCCGCGAATATTCGATTGCGTCCTTGCGTAAAAGCATCGGGTTCGTGCCCCAGGAAACCTTTTCTGTTCAGCGACCGCATCCGGGAAAACATCGCGCTGGGCGTGGACACGGCGACGGACCAGGAGATTCACAACGCCGCCGAAGCTGCGAATATCGCCTCTGACATCGAAAGCTTTCCCGAGGGATATCAGACGCTGGTGGGCGAGCGCGGCATTACACTCTCCGGGGGCCAAAAGCAGCGCACGGCGATTGCCCGCGCCCTGATTCGCAATCCGCGGATTCTCATTCTTGACGACGCGCTTTCCAGCGTGGACACGCACACCGAAGACAAGATCCTCAACCATCTACGCGACGTGATGCGGGGACGAACCACTATTTTTATTTCGCACCGCGTTTCCACCGTGCGCAACGCCGACCGCATCGCGGTGCTGCACGGCGCCATCGTCGAACTGGGCACGCATGATGAGCTCCTCGCCTTGAACGGCTACTACACCGACTTGTATAACAAACAGTTGCTGGAAGAAGAGTTGGCGGAAGTCTGAGCGCTCTGCAATATGTTTTCCAGGGTTCGCCCTGAGAAAGCGGCGCGCGACGATATGCCGCGTGACAGTGTGCAGCCTGCGGAGGCGCTCGCGACGACGAACCAGCCACTAGCTTGCCAGATTTCCAATCCACGATGAAGCGCGTCGACATACCCGAACTTCTCGACTCTGACGCGTGTTCACCGGAGGATGTTCAAGCCTCGTTGCGCGATATCGCCCTCGTCAACCGCCGGTTCGGCGGAGTAGCTACGACCCAACAACTGATTGAGCAAGTCGTCCAGGTGACCGGGCTGCGTCATTTTTCGTTACTGGAAGTTGCCGCCGGAACGGGCGAGGTGCCGCACCTCGTGCGCGAGAAGCTAGCACTGCGCGGTATCACCCTCGAGATCACATTGCTGGATCGCGCATGGTCCCATCTACCAAAACACAGCGGAGCGATCGTCGCCGATGCCCTAGCACTTCCCTTTCACGACTCAGCCTTTGACCTGGTCAGCTGCAATCTGTTCGCTCACCATCTCGCGCCAGATGCCTTGTCGCGATTCGTGCGCGAGGCGATGCGGGTGACACGCCGTGCGGTGTTGATCAACGATCTGGTGCGGAATCCGCTGCATCTGGCGCTGGTCTATGCCGGGTTCCCGCTGATGCGCAGCGCAATCTCGCGTGCGGATGGCGTAGCCTCGGTGCGCAGAGCGTATCTTCCGGAGGAGCTTCGCCAGATAATCTCGTCAGCTGCGGATCCTGCCCCCCGCGTGGATATCTCATGCCATTTTCTATTCCGCATGGGAGCGATTGCATGGAAGGAGGAAATTGCTGATTCATGATTGTTGATTTCCGATTCAAAACCAAAACTCCGCATAGCCGGCTTTTCAATCACCAATCAGCAATCACCAATTCCCGCCCTCACCGTATCACCAGCACTTCCCTCACGTTATCCCTCGCAAGAAAGAACTTAATCGAAGCGAAATCGCGAAACAAGTTCTCGATGTGGCGGTTGTTGAAAACTCTCTGCAGATGAAAGCCTTCCGTGATCGCGGTATGAATCGCTCCGGTCGGACCGCGCCTGCGTTTCTTTCCGCATCTCGATGCGCTGCATTTCCAGCGTATCCCGCCCCACAATGTGGAAACGGTAGCAAGGCGAATCCGGTCCTGCGTCCCGCGTATGAAAAAATGCCAGCAGCATCCCGCCCGGTTTCAGCACCGACCACAAACGCCCCATCACGGGCCGCACCAGGCTTTCATGCAGATAGTCGGGAAGGTTCCAGCACAGCACAACATCGAAATGCGCCGCGGGATACACCAGGTTATCGACCAGAAATTGCCGGCTGTCGAGCACCACATTTCCCTGCTCGTCTTTGGTCACTAGCGTCGGCTCGGTCGAAGCGACCAATAGATCTTCGCTGTAGATGCGGTGCCCGCGCTCGGTGAAGTAACTGATATTAGCCGGCGAGGTCGAGCCCAGATCGAGCACGCACAGCGGAGTCTCCGTGTCCCAGCTGCGAGCCACTTCCCCGAGTCCGCTGGAACGCCGGCTCAGTCGCTGCGAAGTCTGCGCCGATGTGGATGGCTCCGGTCCGCCCGATGAGCCGCGAAAGAGTTTCATGAAATTCTGAGTTACTGATGCCATTCAATTCAGGGAAACCGAATCCCGCCTCTGCCGCCAGTCTATGCCAGAGCGCGGAACATTACGCCGGCGCCGACCAGTCTTTATTTTGCTTTCCCATCCTGCGTGCCGCGAATGTCTACTTTGCCTTTGAGATACGCGCCTTCTTCAATGGAAATTCGCTGCGCGGAAATGTCGCCGGTAACCACCGCCGACTTTCGCAATTCGACTTGCTCGCTGGCCTGGACATTTCCTTCCAGCTTGCCTTGCACCACCACGCCTTTGGCTTCAACGCTGGCTTTGACCTGGCCATGCGGACCGACAGTCAAGCTGTTGCCTTTCAAAGCGATGGTTCCGTCCACCTGGCCATCGACGTAAAGGTCTTCGCTGCCCGACAGTTCGCCTTTGATGACGACCGACTTGCCAATCTGCGCCAATTCGCCCGACAACGGTGCACTCATGGAGACTCTCCTTGCAAAGCTGGCTCAAGAAACCAGAACTTAAGAAACCAGAACTCAACCAACAACGACGAACGCATCAAGCAAGCACGTATTGGATGGCCGCGCCGTTCCCTCGACTATACTCAACCTTCCGAACATGCGGCAAGCGACAGAAGTCAGGAATCGTCGGCACCCAGGGTAATAGCAAGTTCACGGCACGGAAATGTAGCCGCCATCGCTGGTAAACTAAGTGGATGCGACGCGATCCATTCTTGATGGAAAGCAAACCGCAGCGCCGGGATTTTATTCGCGTTTGGCTCGGGCGCTCGATCGCACTTGCCGTTCTTGCGGCTCTTCTGGGCGCCATCCAGATCGCGGCTGCCAGCCAGTCGTCGCCCCCGCAGTCATCGGTCATTCAATCCTCGCCCGGCCAGCCATCTCCATCGGAAAAGCCGGCGCCTGCCGAGCTGGTGGGCCAGACGGTTACCGCCGAACTGGCAGCGTTCCAGGATCCGTCGGTGAAACATCAGTTCCACTCCCGCAAGCAGACTCCGCGCGGTTCGCAAACCAAGTTGTACGTGGAGACGCACGACGCGATGGCGGGTATGGTCATCGCCTACGACGACCGTCCCGTGACGGAGGCGGAACTCGCAGGGGAGCAGGCTCATCTGCAAGGCTTGCTCGACCAACCCGAACAGCTTCGCCACAAGCAGGCGCAGGAAAAAGAAACCACCGACCGCTTCGTGCGCATTCTCAAGGCCCTACCCGACGTTTACGTATATGAATATGACGGCTCGGAAACGGCGACGGCCGATTTCGGCAAGGCCGGAGAACCCTTGGTGCGCCTGAAGTTCCGGCCGAATCCGAATTACACGCCGCCCTCCCATCTTTCCGAACAAGCGCTCGGCGGCACGCAGGGAACGATGCTCATTGATGCGCAGCGCCACCGCATCGCCAGGATCGAAGGCACCGTCTTCAAAGACGTAAACTTCGGCTGGGGATTTTTCGGGAGGCTGGATAAAGGCGGACACTTTCTGATTGCGCAAACCGATGTCGGCGATGGCACGTGGGAAATCACGCGCATGACCTTAAGCTTCACAGGGAAGATACTGCTGGTCAAGAGTTTTAACATGGTGAGCGATGAAGTGTTGAGCGATTTTCGCCGCGTCCCCGCGAACCTGACATTTGCGCAAGGTGTGGACCTGCTAAAGTCGGAACAGACGAAGCTGGCTCAGAACCACGCTCAAAGTCCCGCCGGGAGCGCTCACTAGAAGTCATCTCACAAGTAAGTCGTGGCTCAATTCGAAAGCGAATGCCCAAAAAAACCGATGTCATCCCAAGCGCGGCGACAGCTGGGCGAGGGACCTTACGTCAGCCGATGGCATCGCTGCTGTAAAAGGGAACGCCCCCGCTGTGTGATGCGAAGGCTTTTCCCGGCCTCCGCACAACCGATCCGCACGTTTCGTAAGATCCTTCCCAAGTGCCCTCGCTCTCGGAGGGATGACATCGGTCGGCTAATAGGCTCGCCGTTCAAGTCACAAGTTCGCTCGCGTCCAGTCGTCGAGGATTTATTACTTGCGCAGCGTCTCTTTCCGCGTAGTCAGCTTCTCGATCAGATCTTCTTTGATCGCATAACCCGTGCCCGGATCGTCGCGAATAGCGATGATGCCGGCGGGCGAGACCTGCACTTCAGGATCGATGACGTCCTCTTTCCAGTAGCGCTTCGAAGCGGATACATCTCCCGGCAAACGGAAATTCTGCAGCGTGGAGAGCGCGATATTATGCGCTCGGCCGATTCCCGACTCCAGCATGCCTCCGCACCACACCGGAATGTCTTGCTGGTGGCAGATATCGTGGATCTTTATCGCTTCGGTAAACCCACCGACGCGGCCGACCTTGATATTGATAATGCGGCAAGCCCCGCTTTCCACCGCGAACGCCGCGGCCCGCGCATTCACGATGGATTCGTCCAGGCAGATGGATGTGCGCAGCTGTTTTTGCAGCCGGGCGTGATAGTAAATATCGTCGTCCCATAGCGGCTGCTCGATCATCAGCAGATTGAACTGATCGAACAGGCGCAGATGTTCGACCTGGTCGAGCGTGTAGGCGGAATTGGCATCGCAGCTGAGCGTGATCTCGGCCCAGCGCGAGCGAATCTTTTCGAGCACATTGACGTCCCAGCCGGGTTTTACTTTAACCTTGATGCGCCGGTATCCGGCCGCGACTTCGATCTGAATCTTCTCCAGCAACTCATCAATGGAATCCTGGATGCCGATTGAAACGCCACAGGCAATTTCACGGCGCGTTCCCCCTAGCAGTTTCCATAGCGGCTGCTGCTTCTGCCTGGCTTCGGCATCCCACAGAGCATTTTCGATCGCAGCCTTGGCCATGCGATGTCCGCGCACCTTAGCGAAGAACGAAACGCATTCGCGCGCTGACTCCCACGACTGGCCCATCACCGCCGGGGCAAGATAATGCACCATGGTGGGCCAGACGCTGTCGATCCATTCGCTGCTGTAAAAGGGATCTTCGCCGGCAACACATTCTCCCCAGCCCTTCACGCCCTCGCAGTGGACCGTAACCAGAAGAATGCGGCGGCTATAAGTGCGCCCGAAGCTGGTTTCGAAGAAGTGGACCAACGGCATCTGAATTTCGCGAAGTGTGATGGCTTCAACTTTCATGGGGTTAGATCATTTCACCACAGAGTCACAGAGACGCAGAGAAAATCTTTGAAAGAGCCGTCACAATTCCTAACGAAAGACGATGTCATCCCGAACGGGGCCGAAGGCCCGGTGAGGGACCTTACTCTGCCCGGGAGGTGGCATGGACGTCGGCGGGGTCGCTAAGGGTGTATACGGCGAAGGCTGTCCCGCTGGCGACGGTGATCCTGCCCGCAGACGTAAGGTCCCTCACCCGCCTTCGGCGCGTTCGGGATGACAGGCAGTGATGTGAATCAAGGTCTTAACCTTCCGATGCGTACGACCAATTTTCATCCCAGTGCCCGAGCAGGAATTTTCCGTTGCTGGCCGCATCGCGCTCGTAGCCTAGCACGGTTAACCCTTCGCCGAAGGCGCGCAGAAACTGGTCGCGATTCCGCTCCTGGAGTTGCTGAGCTTGGCCACGGGTTTCGGGCGCAGCCTTCCATTCGTAAATCTGCGCTGGGACTTCAATTTTCGTTTCGATTTTGGATGGCGGGTTCTTGCCGGTACTGAGCAGCGTTTCCACGCGTTTCGATTTCAACCACCACTCGGCAATGAGCCGGTCGCTGGGCAATCCACCCTGCAGCGGCGACGACGTGATTCCATACTGGTTGATGTTGTAGCGTCGCGTGATGGCTCCCAGTTTCTCGATGTTGAGGTAGGCGTTCTTGATCTCGAGCGGATCGAATGTCCACTCAATCAGTTCAATGCCCCGCGCCAAGGCGTCTTCCCGCTGCAGCAGCTTGAGCCGCCGCCCCAGGCCGCTGTTGCGGTGGTCTTTTCTCACGGCGAGCATGTGGGAGTGAAGATAAACGTGGCCATCGCGAGTGCCGGGAACCGAAAGCGCGAACCCGACCATGTCGTCGCCAGCAAAGGCGCCCATCACCTGTCCGCCGACTTTTTCTGCCACCACAAACATGCGCAGCGGGATCAGTTCCGCGTCGGTGAAGTTCCAGACTTCTTTCTGCAAAGCCACGCAGGCGCGCAGCTCCTCGAGACCGTGGCAGGACCGGATGACGACGGGGTTGGCGGTCACAGCGCTTTTTCCTCGCGCTTGGCCTGTTGCCACAAGGATTCAAGTTCGTCCATGCCGGCTTGATCGGGAGATCGTCCGGATTCGCGCAGGCGTTCTTCCATCGATTGGAATCGGCGTTTGAATTTTCGATTTGTCTTGCGCAGCGCGGATTCCGGATCCACCGAAACATAGCGGGCGATGTTCACCACTACGAAGAAAAGATCGCCGACTTCTTCTTCGAGCCGGGTCTGCAATTTTTCAGGGATGACCTGCCGGCCCGATCCCGCGACGCCCCGGCTCTGCGGGCCAGGTCCGGGCTCCGGAAATTCTTTCAGCTGCTCTCTTAGTTCGTCGACTTCTTCGTGGAGCTTCGCGAACAGGCCTTCCACGTTCGGCCAGTCGAAGCCGACTTGCGCCGCGCGCGAACTGAGCTTCGAGGCCTCGAGCATAGCCGGCATTTTCGACGATATGTTCGCGAGAACGGAGCTGTCGTTGTTTGGCAGACTCCCGTCTTTGTTGGCCTGACTCGAATCAGAGGCAGACGTGCTTGCGGTGGCACTCGCAGTTTCCCTGCTCTGCCGCTTCTTGCGCTCTTCCACTTTCAAAGCTTCCCAGTTCCGCTTCACTTCGGCAGAAGTGTCCGCCTTGACGTCGCCAAACACATGCGGATGCCGGTCCACAAGCTTCCCCGACAGCCGGTCGAGAACGTCGTCAATCGAAAACGTTCCCTGCTCTTTCGCCATCTCGGAGTAGAAAAGCACCTGCAGCAGCAGATCGCCGAGTTCGCCGGGGAGTTCGTCCCAATCGCGATTGTCGATCGCCTCCAGCACCTCGTAAGTCTCCTCGAGCGTGTAGGGCTTGATGGAATCAAAAGTCTGCTCGCGATCCCAGGGGCAGCCTCCCGGCGCGCGCAGGCGCTCCATGATGGCAACCGCGCGTTCGAAACGTTCTCCTGTGGTAGACATTCGCAAACTACTGTAAACGACCTTCCACGGAGTGGGCAATGTGCTGGCGTCGCGCTGTCCTCATCTTGCCGTAAAATGTAGTCAGCAATAGGATTTAGGCCAGGTACCCACCGCACTAACGTTACCTTCCTCCCAGAAGCGAACAAGCGCAAACTGGGAAGGAAGAGTGGGTCCAGGGGCCGAAAACGGCGTATGCTCTGGCCTGTGCGCGCAGTCCATCTTATTGAAATAGCATGACTTTAGCGATCAAGCCTCGAGCTCCACTGGAAGGGCAACGTTTCCACGTGGTTGTGATCGGCGGAGGCATCAACGGGGTGGCTGTCGCGCGCGAGTGTGCGCGCGCGGGGAAAACTACGTTGTTGCTGGAACAAAACGACTTCGCTTCGGGCGTGACCAGCCGCTCTACCCGCATCATTCACGGGGGTTTACGGTATCTGGAGCATGGCGAAATCGGGCTGGTGCGAGAGTCGCTGCGGGAACGCGAACGATTGCTGCGCGAGCGCTCGCATCTTGTTCAGCCCACTCAGTTTTTGGTGCTGCTGAACGAGCAGAGTCAGCGCAGCGCGATGAAAGTGCGCATCGGACTGTGGCTTTATCAACGACTCGCAGGTCGTAAATCAAGCAAAACGCTGGGTGAAATGGAACTGAAACGTGTCGAGCGGGCGCTCGACGCGGGGCATCGCTGGTCGATTTTCAACTATGAGGACGCGCAGTGCGAGTTCCCCGAACGCCTTGTGGCGGAATGGCTTACGGAGGCTATCGATGCCGGAGCGGTGGTCCGCAACCACGCGGAAGTCTCTAGCGGTAAATGTAGCGCACGGGCGTGCACGGGGCGTGCTGTTTCGCGACCGGATTACGGGGAAAGATGCGCACGTGGACGCTGCTTGGGTGGTGAATTGCTGCGGGCCTTGGGCCGACCGCATCTGCCAGCGATCATCGATTCGGACGGCGAAACCGATGCTCAGCGGAGTACGCGGCTCGCACATCGTATTGCCCCGCTTTCCTGCAGCGCCGAGTAATCCGCTGTATACCGAGGCGGCGGATGGGCGTCCGATTTTTGTGGTGCCGTGGAACGAGCAATTGATGGTCGGCACAACCGAGGTCGCGGATGCGGGCGATCCCGGGAGAACCGAGCCCTCGGCCGAGGAAACTGCATATTTGTTGAGCAGTGTGACGAAGTTGTTTCCCAAGGCGAAGCTCTCGGCGCACGACGTGAAATATGCTTTTGCGGGAGTGCGTCCGCTGCCCTACTCGGAGGGAAATCGTCCATCGGCCGTGACGCGGCGACACTTTCTGCACGACCATACCGGGGAAGGCGCGGCGCGGATGATTTCCGTGATCGGCGGTAAGCTGACCACGGCTGCATCGCTGGCGCGGGAATGTGCGCGAAAAATTGGAATCACGGTACGTGAGACTAATACGTTGTCGGTTGGACCTGGAGCCGCGCTCGACCCCATGCTTGATCAGGCGGTGCTCGAGATTGCGCAGGCCGGTTCGGTAAGCGAGGAATCCGCGCGCGGTATGGTGGAATGGTACGGCAAACGCGCCATGGATATCGCCCGCATGGCGCTGGTGAGTGCGGAGTTGCGCGCTCCGATTTGTCCGCACAGCTCGCACGTAGTGGCCGAGGTGGTGGAGGCCTTCCGCCGCGAGTGTGCCGTGAGCCTCGCCGATGTTCTACTGCGGCGAGTGCCGGTGGCCTTGGGATCGTGCTGGTCCGAGTCGTGCAGCCGCGAAGCGGCGTTGCGCATTGGCGCAGTGCTGGGCTGGGACGAATACACGATCGGGGCGAATCTGGAAGCTTTCGAAACGGAGCGGGCTTCGTTCCTTCATCGCGTGAGAAGTCGGCCCTCCGCCCTGGAAGCCGCGGCCGACTAGGACCGGGGGTCAGGGTCTAGGGATTAGTGTTACGGGGACAGGATTCGCTCAAAATAGATGAGAGGATTTTTTTTGTAGATCACGTGCGCGACTTCGCGGAATCCGCATTTTTCATAGAAGGGTCCGGCTCCTGCGGCAGAGTCGAAGGCGTCGAGACGAATGGCTTCGGCGGGCCAGGCGCGGGCGATGGCCTCCGCTTCTTTCAACAGGAGACGGCCGACTCCTTTGCGCTGGAGGTTTGGATGGACCGCCATGCCGGTGAGATACAGAGGTTTCTTGGCTGCAGTGAAATAGGCTGTATCGATGGCCCAGGGTTTCATGGTGTGGAGGCGGAGGGTGCCGACGAGGTGAGTGCGACGATATACTGCGCGCGATAAGGGTCCGCGAGAACTTGGGCTTGCGCATGTTCGCCAGGATGCTGCGCTCCGACGGCGGTGAGGACCAGAAGCCAGGGCCGAAGCGGTTGGTCAGCTCCTCAGCCGCAGCGGCATGGAGCGCTGCGAGTTCGCGGGCATCGGATTCGGTTGCGGTGGCGAAGGACAGTTTCATGGCGGCGATGCCAGGCGGCGTTTGGTCAGGATGATAGCAGTTGCTGGAGCGCGGGCGGGCGGACGCTCGAGCGGGTGCCAGTTTCGGGTAGCGGCTCAATTTCACAGCTGTTTCAGCCCGATGTCATTCTGAGCCCGGCGAGGGGCCGTCGGCGGCTGCTGGGAAACGGGCTGCTTCCTGCAGTGCCAGCGCTCCTCGATCATTACAACCGAAGTTCTGGGTTTGTGAGATTTCCCGGGGCGCTATGGCGCGCTCCTGCGGGATGACATCGGTGGGTGAATCCGCGAGTGCGCAATCACAAATCGAGCTACAATCCCTTACGTTTCCTTTCAACCGCCCAGGGTTTGGACCAGCAGTTTCGGTATCGTCGGAGATGATGCCGTCGACTCCCCATTCTGCGAATTGCTGCATGGCGGCGGCATCGTTGACGGTCCAGACGATGATTTTCTTTCCGGCTCCCTTCACTTTGCGGATGAGCTCGACATCGAGCAGTTCATGGTGAGGAACCACATAGTTGACTGGGAGTTCGCTCCAGGAGCGGAGTTGAGTTTTGGTTTCGCAGATCAGGCCGAGCGGAATGGTCGGGTCTTCGGCGTGTAGGGATTTCAGCGCTCCGGGCAGAAACGATGAGACGACGCATCCCTTGCGGGGTTTGAGCCGGAGGAACAGATCGACGATGGTTCGCTCCAGACCTTTGACTTTCAGCTCGATATCCAGAAAGGAATCGCGGTAACGCAGGAGAACGTCGCGCAGGCGCGGGCAGTTGGGAGACTTCTTTGGCCGTGGCCCGTTCGATCTTATCGCGGCCAATTTTTGGTTCGTGGGAGATTACGGCTTCCAGATCAACTGTGAGGCGGACATCGAACTCGAAGCCGTCGCAACCGTCGGCTAGAGCGCGATCGAACGAAGCGAGCGTATTTTCCGGGATCGACTGAACCGCGCGCGCGCCACGGTGGCCGAGAAGAAGAGGACGATTAGTCATTCGGGGTAGCTGCTTGATCTATTGCTGCTTCATCACGCTGCTTCAGTCCAGATCGAAGTCGCGGATGGGCCTGCCGGTATCGGGCGTCTCTTTGGCCTTCTTGACGGCTTCCTGAAATTTCTTCTCCAGGAGAGCTGAGGAATTCTTTTGCGCTTCCACGGATTGCCGGAAGATGGATTCGCGCCGGCTGTCCTGCTCTTTCATGGCGCGCGCGGCTTCTTCCATATCGTTGAAAGTTTTCGGCTGCTTGGCGGCAGTATGGGAGATCACGGTGCCGGTGTTCGCGTCCACTTTCAGCAAGCCGTTGCAACAGGGGCAGGTGATTTCGAAATTTGCGGGACGGTTGGACATCGGTAAGACGAATCATACCGCAAAGTGGAGGTATGTGAGTGTGGTCGGCTGCGGGTTCGGTCGGTGAGCCTGTTGGCTTCCCCTGTAATGTCGGGGCTGCGTAAGGTCCCCCCCCTGCGTGTTGCGCGGCGGACGGGATGAAATCGGGGCGAGGCGGCGCCTGCGCTTAGGTCACCCGCTCTTGTTTGAGCCTTAGCGCTGCAGTTTGATGGGGAAGATGTGGAAGAGGTTTAACATTTCCCATCCCAGCAGGAAGACGGAGAGGAGCACTACGAGCACGGCCATCAGCTCGCCGAAGGTCATGCCGCGGCGGTTGGGTTCGAGGCGGCGCGATGCCAGGCTCAGGATATTCAGCGTCGCGAAGCCGAAGACCACGGCCCAGAGAATGTTGTAGACGTCCTCGCGGGAGCCGTGAGATCGCACGGCCAGCAACAGACTTAACAATACGGACACTTGCAGGCGCATTGCCGGGTAGGCTGCGAGTGCGGCGCGAGTTGTGCGTGCGAGACCCGAAAACATGGTCGTTCAACAGGCGGCGTGTGAAACGTCAGCGATTTTCCGGCGGAGCTTCCGCCTCGCGCTCACGGGGCGGAAAATTTGATATTACCTGTTTTTGTTTGGATGGTCACGGGCCGGAAGTTCAGGAGCGTACCTGGTTCGCCACGCGGGGAGCCGCTTACAAATTGAAGCGGGTGGGCCAAGCCTGTGGCTGCGAAAATCCCCACTCATTCGACAAGCTCAGGGCATGCTTCTCGCCATAGAAACGAGAAATGGGGCACCCGGCATCTTGGATACGATGATTCATGGCCGAACTTCGTTTATCTTCTTTGATGTGGGCAATACGCTGTTGTTTCCCAACCGGGCGCGCATCCTGGCTGCGCTGCCGGCAGACCGCCATCCGACGCTCGAGCAGTGGCAAGCTCTGGAGCGCAGAACAAAAAAAGAATTTGACGAGGGCATGGTCGGCGGGCGAGTGGACCACAGCTTTTGGTGGACGTTCCACACTTACCTGCTGAAAGAATTGAATCTGCTGGAGGGCAGCCTGCGCGATGTCTTGATCGAGAACACGCAGAAATCAGCGAACTGGGACGAAATCTTGCCGGGAACGCGGGAGGCGCTTGAGCGAATCGGCGGCGATTATTCGACTGCGATGATTTCGAACGCCGACGGCAAAATCGAAGAGGTGCTGCGTCGGCGCGGGATTGCAGACTGTTTCAAGAGCATCACGGACTCAGGGATTGTCGGGCAGGAGAAACCGCATCCTGCCGTGTTTCAGGCGGCGTTGCTGGCGATGCAGGCGCAGGCGGCGGAGAGCCTCTACGTGGGCGATGTGTATTCCGTGGACTATGTGGGCGCGCGCAATGCCGGGATGCAGGCAATTTTGTTCGATGTAGCCGGAGCGTACCGCGACCGCGGAGTTGAGCGCGTGGAGTCGCTGAGGGAGTTGGAAAGTTGGCTGAAGCAGCAGTGATGATTTGTTTCACAGCTCCAGAATTTGGTGATCGTGGCAATCGAGCTGGATGGTGTCGTGAAGCTGGCGCAGAAGATCGAGTCCGTAGCGCGCAAGGAAATAGGCGCCGCCAATTTCACGCTCCTGCAGGCCTTTGCCCGGAAACAGGGACTGGGTGAGGGTTTCGGCGTGACGGCCTACGACTTCGCCCTTTTGCAACTCGGCGCGGGCAGCTTGCGTGTAGAGACGGTCGAGTTGGTAGCGCATCTTTGAGCTGGCAGTTTGCGCGGCTTCGACGAGAGTGCGATCGAGTTTTTCAAGCTTTTCGCGGATCGTGATCAGGTTGCTCTCCAACGATTTGTTGGCGACGTCGAAGGCTGCCTGCAATTCTCCGGGGAGGTTGCGAGCAGCCAGTTCCTGGCGGAGAGACTCGGGACCGTTGAGAACTTCGCGCAGGGTGATTCCGTGGCGCTCCAGTAATCTTTGCGTTTTGGGTTCGACGATAGTGGCTGAGAAACGCGGAACGATTGGGGTGACGCGGCCGAGCAGAACTTCGTAGACGGCTCCGGCCTGGGAGAAATAGGCTGCTTCCGCGGCGCCGCCGGCGTAGGCCAGTGTGGGCAACAGATAATCCTGCACCACCGGACGCAGCAGCACGTTGGGACTGAATTGCTCGGGAGTAGCTGCGATTCGGGCCAGCAAGGTGTCTTTGGAAAACTTTTCGGCGCCATTCTCGTGGCCGACGACAAATTCCGCGTCGCCTGTAGTCAGCGCTGTGGATCGGCGTGCGGGCCCCGTCCTTCATCGCGAACAGCAGCACGGTGGAGGGCGCTACTTTCACTTGCTGGTGATAACGTGCGGCCTCGAGAGCCTCGCCGCGGGCCAGCAGCGCGGTGTTGAGCGCGGCTGCATTCTCGATTGCGGAGCGGTAGATGGGTTCAGCCACGCGATGGAGTTCGGGGTCGGAAGCATCGAGGAGAATCACTCCCCACTCGGCGAACAGGCTCGCATAGAAGCGGGCATAGGCCGTGCCGAGCGTTTCGCCGGGGCGGTAGGATTCGCGCAGAAGGCGCGTTGCGTCGGATTCCCCCAGCAAAGTTGCCGCTTGTTCGACAGCGGCAAGAATTTCGTCTCCGAGGCGCACGGCGCTCACCGGGGCCGCGGGGACATCGTGGCTGGTGGTGGTGACGGTTTGCAATGCGCCGTCGGGGCCGGGAAAGGCGACGTGATTCACTTCGGCGAGATCGTGGTCGGAAGTGGCCAGCCAGAAAATGGGGACGGCATCGACTCCGGTTTTGGTGGCCTCTTCGGCGAGTTTGACGGCGGTCAATGCTTTGTAGATGGCGAACATGGGGCCGCCAAATAGTCCGACCTGTTGGCCAGTTACCACGGCAGCCGCGCCTTTGCGCAGGCGTTCGAGATTGGTCAGCGTTTGTGGAGATGCGTCCCATGAGCGATTCTGGCGTTCGAGGATCGCGGTCACACGGTCGCGGCGGGAGGAGTCATAACTTAACGCCGCGGCTTCTTCTTTTAACCATTCTGAAAAATGCGGGGAGTGCGGATAGAAAGGCTGGACCTGAGGCGTGTACGCGAGAAAGTCGGTGAAGAGGTGCGTCGTATGCGGAATTTGGGTAAACGGCAGACAGTGCGCCTTCACTGGCAGCTCCCGAGACATCGATGGGTTAGACGGGCTTGTGTGTGACAAGGTTGGTGATTCTTTCTGGACCGAATCGATCTGTATCGAAGGAATCGGGGCGCCGTTGCTTCTCCAAAAGTATTGCTGAGCGCTGAGCAATTCGTTCAGCAAATTGGCGCTCAATACATTCGAGCAATTCCTTCTGTCGCGTGTTGCTATTGATCCTAACAGCCCATGGATGCCGTAGTTGAGATGCCCCGAGAGCGTCGCCATGATGCAAGATAATCATGTGGCCAGGGCGCGGACAAGCTAATCTGGCTGAAGCTGAGTCTGGCTAAGGAATAGTTAAGGCAATTTCATTTATGGGTATCGTCAATACGAGTATCGTCAATTCTCCGCTGAATATCGTCACCCCAGTCACACTTACGGGTCGGTGGTTCGTCTCGAACTGATTCGTCACGAACATGCTGAACTTTTCTGGGAGGTTGCCAAAAACGATCTCGACGACATTTTTCGCTGGATTCCTTATCGCATGCAGACGCGGGAAGATTTTCAGCAACTGGTGGCCAAGGCCTTGCAGGAGCAGGAACGGGGCGAGTCGGTGGTGTTCACGACGGTGGAAAGCGCCTCGGGGCGCGTGATTGGCAGCACCCGCTTCATGAACATTGAACGCAACAACCGGCGGGTTGAGATCGGTTCCACGTGGATTGCTCCGGCGTGGCAGCGCACGGCCGTGAATACCGAGGCCAAGTATCTGATGCTGCGGCATGCGTTCGAAGCGTGGGGATGCTTTCGCGTCGAGCTCAAGACCGATGCGCTGAATGAGAAATCACGCAACGCGATTTTGCGGCTGGGAGCGAAAGAAGAAGGCACGCTGCGCAGGCATGTGATCACCTGGACGGGGCGGGTGCGAGATTCGGTTTACTTCAGCATTCTGGATTCGGAGTGGCCGGAGGCAAAGGCGCGGCTGGAGGAGAAGCTGCGCGCGGGAGCTCGAGTCGGATGAGGACGCGGCGGGGGAAACCAGAATCGCAGAGGGCGCGGAGAGCGGGCCGCTGAGAACGCGGAGGATGATGACATCGCCCTCGATGGCCCAAGCGCATTGTCGGAATTTGGTGGAACGGCTATGATGCGTCCCATTCCGGCGGAAGCTGCTTCCCTGCTGTTCAAGCTGGCTGGCATCTGGATAGACGATCGAGGAGGATTTACCGATGGATTCTTCGTCAGGCGCCATGTTGATTCTCTACGCGCTCGTTGCATTATTCGTGATTGGGACGATTCTGAAGGGCTTCTTTCAGGTGAGGACCGCCGAGGCGGTCGTGATCCAGCGCATGGGGAAGTTTAATCGCGTGGCCAACGCGGGCATCAACTTCAAGTTGCCCTGGCTCGACCAGATTGCCGCCCGCATCGATTTGCGGGTGCAGCAGCTTGCACTCGACGTCGAAACGAAAACGAAAGACAACGTGTTTGTGAAAATGCCGGTTTCGGTGCAGTACCACGTGATCCCCGAAAAAGTTTACGAGGCGTTCTACAAGCTGGCGAATCCGAAGCAGCAGATTTCTTCTTACGTGTTTAACGTGATTCTCGGGCATGTTCCGAAGATGAATCTGGACGACGCCTTCCTGCAGCAATCCGATATTGCGATCGCGATCAAAGAAGGGACTCGACGACGTGATGCGGACCTACGGCTACGCCATTGACCAGGCGCTGGTCACCGACATTGAGCCCGACGAAAAAGTGAAAGCCGCCATGAACGACATCAACGCGGCGCAACGCGAGCAGGTCGCGGCCACCGCGCGCGGCGAGGCCGAGAAAATTCTTAAGGTGAAGCAGGCCGAAGCGGAGGCGCAGAGCAAGGCCCTGCAAGGCCAGGGCATCGCCAACCAGCGCAAGGCGATCATTGAAGGACTCAAAGAGTCCGTGGAAGCATTTTCGAAGGCGGTGGAAGGGGCGACGCCCAAGGATGTGATGATGCTGGTGCTGGTTACGCAATACCTCGATACCATGAAGGAAATCGGCGCCAACGACAAGAGCAACACCATTCTGCTATCGCATTCCCCGGCGGCGGTTGGCGATCTGTTCAAGCAGATGCAGGACGCGGTGATGATCGGGCATAAGGCGGCGGACCTGGCGTAGGATTGCCACGGGGCGAAGGTCGGCCCGCGTCAAATTCGGCCTGCATCAAATGATGTTGGAGTCCAGCCCTGCGATAAATTGGATTCCCGGGATCACCTTGCCGACGAGATTCTTGTCGTTGGTTAAGAACAGATCAGTGCCCGCCCGCGCAGCGCAGGCGAGATGGATGGCGTCGGAGGAGGAGACTCCTATCTTGGCGCGGATATCCGCATACAAATCTGCCGTCTCCAACGTGTAAGGAATTACTTCGACAGAATCCTGCCGGAAAAAGTTACCGGATAGAGCCGCCGTTTCCATCGCGCCTCTCTTGTGGAAGGCGACCGGAAGTCTCTCCAACCGCAAAGGTGCTGGTGCACAGTTGGTCTTGACGGTGCCGCATGCGCTCGAAAATCTGCTGGACGCGGTCGCCATACTGGGGATGGTCTTCCAGCCAATAGATGAACAGTATCGTGTCCCAATAAATCCGGCTCATGATTTGCGCTCGAGGGGATCCTCGCCGGGCTCGTAGAAATTGGCGCGCTCTTGCCTGAGATAGGCTTCCCCGCCCCCAAACGATGCGTAAATGTCCTTCGCGATCCCACGAAGCGACTGCCATGACTCTTCTGCGGAAGGTTTTTGTGAAGATGCTTGCGACCCAGGCGTGACGATCTCGTAGGTGAATGTGACAGTGGTGCTCTGTCCGGACGGCAGGCCCCGTCTTCGATACGATGCGCAGGCCGTGCTCCGCCAGAAACTTCCTGGATCCGAGGGCCGCGCATACGCAGAGGCACCCGATTGTTGAACGCCAAAGTGCCGGTGCACGGCGCCGGCGTTGATCGAGAGTCTTTTGTCTCCGCGGGGGCGACGCGCCTTACCGACAATGAATCAGCTCTTCATACGCACGTTCGCTCGCCGAATCAGGTCACGAATCAGAAATGGATGTAGTTATGATGGCATCGCATGCTTCACTACATCGCCCATCTACTATGTCAAGCCAGACCCAGGCTGAATGGAGCTTAATGAGATATGCATTCCGACTCGGGACAGGCGAAGCCTTGGCGCCGCGCTGGCATCTAACTAACGGTGTTTGACTTCCGGGCGGGCGAGTCCTAGTCTGGAAGTAGCTCTTTGAGTATGGCCAATCCCACCAGTGGGGGCGTCACGGCTTCGACGGAGATGCTTGCGGCCAAGAGGCATGCCGGGGTGCACACACCCGTAATCGTGGGCAAAATGATAATTGCCAATCAACAAATGGCATACGCAGCCTAACTAGTTTAGGCAGCCGCTTTCCACAGCTTTGCCCTTGGGCTGTGAGCGAGCGTCACACAAAGGGCTGCTCTTCCCCGCTACGTCTGGGCGGGGAGGCTAAGACCTCAGGCTAGCGGCTAGCGTTTCTTGTCCGTTCTGAGCGTGGGCCGCGAACGTCCCAGGGTAATGCCTGGGGCATGAACGTGAATAAGCATGTAGTCTCTTGACCAGTAACATTTTCGGACGCGGGTTCGACTCCCGCCGCCTCCACCACTATCTCTTTTATTATCAATCGTTTACGGGTGCGTTTTAATTTCGTACAATAGCATTCAGCGGCCGCGGGTTCTCCGCTGCGCTTCTCTCACGGTTTTCCCCTCTCGCCGATCACGCACCAATAGTTCCGGATGAAGCCGGAGTGATCCGCCTGCGAATCACGAGTTTCTCGAAGTGGCTTGGCACTAGCCTCCAAGTCCGCTCGGCTCCCAGGCGAAAAGGCGGCGAGCGTCACACATCTCTTGCAGAACCTGCACCTACGGTTGCGAAATGCTGATCTAGCTCCGAGCGCTGGTTCTTCGTTTTGGCCGGCGCGAAGTCGAGCACCACGCGTGACGGCACATCGCCGTGCTCAAGGCGCTCGAAGATTTGGTTGATCGAAGACAGGGGCTGCAGCTCTATATCGGCCTTGACCTTGCCGCCGACGGCGAAGCTTAGGGCTTCTGCCATATCCTGGCGGGTGCCGACGAAGGAACCGCGGATAGTGATGCAGTTCGCTACCACATCAAAGAGCGGAACCGGGAATTCTCCGGGTGGCAGGCCGACCAATACGCAAATACCCCGCTTCCGGGTCATGCCAACGCCCTGCTTGAATGCGATGAGCGAAGGCGCCGTGATCAGAACGCCATGCGCTCCGCCGCCGGTCGCCTTCTTGACGGCGGCTGCCGGATCTCCAGTCTTGGCATTGATTACGAAATCGGCCCCGAGACGCGTGGCATGGGCGAGCTTGCCGTCGTCGATGTCGATTGCGCAGACCAGTAGTCCCATGGCCTTAGCATATTGTATGGCCAGGTGACCGAGTCCGCCCGCGCCCGAAACAGCGATCCATTCACCGGGCCGTGCCTCGGTCTCCTTGATGCCCTTGTAGGTCGTGATTCCAGCGCAAACCAAGGGCGCGGCATCCGTGGCCGTGAGGCCGATAGGAATATGAGCAACATAATTCGGATCGGCGAGGAGGTATTCGGCAAAGCCGCCGTTCCTGGTGTAGCCGCCGAACTGCGCCTGAGCGCAAACCGTTTCCCAACCAGTCAAGCAGTACTCGCAGTGACCGCACGCCGAGTAGAGCCACGGCACCCCGACACGATCACCCTCCTTCACGATTGTCACGCCCGCTCCAACGCAAGTGACCAAACCGATAGCCTCATGGCCAGGAATAAACGGAAGTATGGGCTTCACGGGCCAGTCACCGTGGGCCGCATGGAGATCCGTATGGCATACTCCGCAGGCCTCGGTTTTCACCAGGATTTGGCCTGCTCCGGGAGTGGGGACATCCCATTCCACGAGCTTTAACGGTTTCCCGAATTGTTCGACGACCGCAGCGTGCATCTTGGGTGACATGGATAGCGCCTCATTTTGTCTGTCAGGAGATTCGAGCTTAACAACGGACCTCTCGTTCTTCTGATCAAGAGTGCTCACTCTTCCTCCGCCTGTTGGGTGTACTTTCTGCAAGAAGGAAATATGGATCACAGAGAGTCAGGCCGGAAATTTGAACAATTGATGTTGAAACAAGCCGACCACGCACGCAACGCGGCAACTGAACTTGAAGGCTTGATCTTGCTTATGCCCGGTGAGAAATCTCGACACCTCGCACAGCTTCAAGTGAAGGCCAGTCACGAATAAGCCAAAGAATTTCGCGAGCTAGAGCAACACGTTGAGGAAAGCTACTTCATTCCCAGATCCGTCAGGATCTTGGGCTTGTTTTCTCCGGATGCAATAATTTGATGGCATGCCGCGCAATCATTGGTAATGGTCTGGCCATCGGCACTAGTATGGCTACCATCGTGGCAGCGGAAACAGCCCAGAGAGTCATTGTGCCCAAGATTGTTCGGGTGTGTGCCCCAGGTCAGACGCATGTCTGGAAAGATGTTTCGCAGGTAGATATTCGCCACTTCTTGGGCAGCCTGCTTCACCGCGGCCCCCTGCGCTCCATCGATTTCAGGATAGTTGCTCTGATAAAACTTGATGATCTCGCTGGTGATGCTCTGCTCGGCCACTTCGCGAGTGCTGTAACTCACCTTAAGCACCTCGACCGCTTTCTTCCTGATGTAGGGAAGATCCGGGCTGATGCGCCCGATCGACATTTGCTTGTCCACAGCGTTTTCTGGCAGCTCGGCAACATGCGCGGGCCGGTTGTGACAATCGAGGCAATCCATCACGCGATGCTCGCCTCGGTCCAGCTGTTCTTTGGTTGGCTTGGCGTCACTGGAAAGGAATTCGGTGGTCTTTCCGTTATCGTCGGTGTAATACACGGCCGGAATCGTCTGCCGCTGGGGGTCGGTTGAAACGTAGCGGATGCGAGCCGCGTCGGCTAGATGGTGCCCGTGGATTCCGCTCACTCCCTGACCATTGCTTCCGCCCACCTTCAGCATCACAATGTCTGTCTGTGGCGTGTTTTTTTCATCTTCTGCGTAGCTGGTGCGAACCAGCAATTTATCGCCTGCGAAACGGCCGGGCCAGTGACATTGTTCGCAGGTTTGGCTAGCCGGACGGAGGTCTTTTACCGGCGAAGGGATGGGCCGCGGATAAGTATGAGTGGCGACCATATAAACCTGCCGCAAGCCGGTCAGTTTGGCTCGCACCATCCAAGGCAGTCCAGGACCAATGTGGCAGTCCACGCAAGCCACGTGCGCATGCGGGGAAACGTGGTACGCAGTATTCTCGGGAAGCATTACGTGACAAGTCGTTCCGCAGAAATTTGTCGAATCCAGGTACTCTACGCCGCGGTAGGAGGCGGTTCCAATGATGAGAAGATTGATCCCGGTAGCGACGACCCCCCACTCCAAAGTGCGCCGCACCAAGGGCAGGCGCAGGTCGATCGTGGGGAAAACCGTCGGCAGTTGCCCACTTCCGCGCAGACTTCGCCGCCTGAGCCAGATGCCAACTGGAATCAGGAGCAAACCAAAGACAAAAACAGCCGGCAGGGCCAGGAATACGAGAATGCCGATATAAGGATGAGGCGGGCCCGGGAGAAATATTTCGTAGAACCAGAAGGCGATCGTGGTGAGCGCCGTGCTCGTAGTAATCACGGCACCCGTAAGCGAGACAGGATTCTGCGCGAAGAAGTAGAGCGGTTTTGACCACTCGCTTATGCGTTCTTTAAGGATCATGAAGAAAGCACGACTCTTCTCGTTTTCCCAGCTCCGTCTTTGCGAGCTTTGCCTTTGGGCCTCGGGCCTGTGCTCCGTTGCGCTACTTTTTCAAGGTGCGAATATATGCCACCAGCGCCGTAACCTGATCCGGTTTCAGCGATTTTGAAGCCGGCATCTTGCCCTTCCCGTTGGTGATGACGGCTGCCAGATCGGCGTCCGACATGCCTTGCGCAGCCGCTGCTGTGAGATCATGGGCGGTTATTTTGCTTCCGTCGGCGCCATGGCACATGGCGCATTTTGCTTTGTACGTCGCGGACCCGTCCTGCGCTTGCGCTGACAAAACTGGAAAAGACATGACGGCGATTGCTGTCAAAGTGACGACAACTCGAATGTTTGCGTTCTTCATGTGTGTGTCTCCATTCAAATTCAGAACATTTATGTTGCGCGCTTCTACGCCACCATTGTTTTTAGAACTCGTAATGCACTCCAACGGTTAGGTTGTTTGCATGGAAGTTCCGAGGAGCGGTGAACCCGTAGGCCGGACCGTTCATCGCAGTATTGGGCAGCGTGCTGCAGGGCACGACCGGAGCCGGGATAGTCGGCGTCGGGAGCGTGCTGGAGGGATTGCAATACTGTGCTCCCGAAGGACCACCCTCGCCGTAGCCGAAGTAGTTGTACTCGCCCTTTAAGATCAGATTCTTTTGCATCGCATAGGAGAGATTCAGAAAAGGCGACAGGTAGGTAGAGACCAGCGATCCGTTCACATCGCGCGGATCGTTGAAAAAGCGGCTGCCGTTGACCGAGCTTATTCGGTAGCCGATGTTGGCGTGGAACTTGTCGATCGGCGAAAGAGCCAAGGCCACTGACGCGTACTGCGTTGGAGCGTTCATGAAGTCCCTAGCCGGACCAAAAGTATAAGGCCCCGATCCCCCGCGGGGAGGCGGAGACGGGCAAGCCGTGCCGGTGGGCGTCGCGGCGCCCGGTATGGTGGGGCTTGAGGCCGTGCCCAGGAAGCAGATGTTGGTCGCCGTGTACACGTCGCTGTAGGCATAGCCGATGTCGAACCCGTAGTGCTCGTTCGGCATCAAGTCGGCGTTCAAACTCACGATGCGGCTATGATCGACGTGCTGGAGCGGGCCATCAACGGACGCCGTGCCTGTATTGTTCGTATTGTTGTGGCGCTCGAGGTCATTGTACGCGCCGGAGAACGTCGCCCAGGTCTTCGGCCGGTAAGTGGTGCGAATTCTGTAATGCTGAAGCTGGCGGGGTGCGACCGGGGTGAGGACATTGTCGGCGTACAGAACCTCGACCGAACCGTTGATGTTCCAGTTGTTCGCCGGCTGCATAGCGACGCCGAAGGTACCGCCGTTCTCATTGATGGTGAAGTTGGAGATGCCGGACAGGGGTCCCGTGGTGTTCGCGGCGCCTTCGCCGATGGTGTGCTCCTGGTAGTGATAGGTGAGCGTGAACATGGTGCGATCCGTAAGGTCGTAGGCCGCTGTGAGGTTGTTCGTGATGAACTTCTGGCCGAAGAAATCAAACAGCGGCGTAGCGACGGTCGGACTGCCTTCAAAACGTGGAAGTTGGCTTGCCCGTGGCCGGGTTGATCGGAGTGTTGATCACCGTGGTGGTTAACGTCGTGCTATTGATGGTCGGGGATTGCGGAAGTCACGGTGGTTAGACTCGTAATGTTGGCCACTCCCGGCTGGTGCACATTCGAGTAGTCGATCTGCTCGGAGATGCTGAGCTTTTTCAGCGCCTGCCAGGTGACGCCGTAGTCGGCGGCGATCGCTTCCCGGTTGGCGCTGGCGTTGCCGGCATACGTGATTTCGCGGCTCGTTCCCGCCAGACCCTGGAAGTCGTCGTAGTAGTTCGGCAGGCTCGTGTTCGCGTAGGTGTAGCGAACGTTGCCGTTCATCGTAACGTTCTTGATGCTGGAGCTTTGGAACCGGAAGATTTCGGTCGGGAAGATTTCGCGGGTTGGCTGGGAACGCGAATAGCTGGTAATCACATTACACGTCGGATCGACGATGGGTAGACCGTTCGGAGTCTGCGCCGGGGAAATAGGGGCGGGTCCAACGCCGGCGTTGCAGGTGATGCCGACCGGCTTGTTGATCGGATTGTCGTAGTTCTGGAGCACTGCGACCCTGTATCCGTCCGCTTCCTGCAGGTTGAAATACTGGGGCGCCATGCTGAAATAGGAATCGCCCTTGTAGTGAGTGACCTGCTCTTCATAGGTCAACCGGGTCCGCGATACGGGCTTCCACTCGACCGATCCCGTCCAGTCATCCGTGCTGTTGCGCTGATACTCCTGGAGCAGCAGGTCGTAGGCGCCGGCAACCTGATAACCGCTGGGCGTCAGGCTCGGACCCTGGAAGACGTTCTGCGAGTAGCCGGCGCGGAAGGTCACCTTCGACAGCGGAAGCAGTGTAAGGTTGGTGTCCGTCATGCGGCGCACCGAGTTGTTCAAAAACGGCGACTGCGTCACCTGCGGCCACGCGTAGGAACCCGTCGGCGCCGCGGCGGGACCGATTGGAATCGACTGGCCGGGCGGAAGGTTCGGATTGCCCAGCAGGTTGTAGTCGAAGTACTGGCGGTCACGGCGGAACAAGCCGGAGAATTCGTAGAGCTTGCCCTTGGAAAAGTCCAGCTTGGCAACGTTGTACGGATCGCCGCCGAGCCCGCTGGTAAAGGCTTTCAAGTGATCGACGAGGGTGTTCTTCGTTTCCGGCAGCGCGCGCAGCTCATAGGTCTCGCCCAGTATGCGCGGACCGGACTGCTGGTTGACCAGAGTGTCGTACATGGCACCGCTGCCGTCGATATTGGCCACATGTCCGCCCAGATCGATAGACTCATGAAGCGTGTAGCCGTCCGGAGCGGTCTGGTGAGACACAAATATTGGAACCTGCGCGACGGCAGTGCCCGCCGTCAAGCCCAAAATGGCTGCGGCCATGCCCCCGACAATGCATCGGGCCGCCGCAAGAGAATGCTTTTCACTCAACAGCCGGGAAATCCATCCTGGGTTCATCATTGAAAGCCTCACTTGAAAAACATTGCTCGTCGAGACCTTGAATCCCTGCGCGCAATCGACACCCGGCCGCGCCTCCGCAATTCTCCAGGCGCGTTGCAATCCATGACTCCTACCTGAGGAACGCCGCATTCATGTTCGAGCCATGAATATTGGTATGGCAGTTCGTACAAGTTATGGTTTCCGACGACCCCGCGCCCATTCCGTGAACCGTGTTGTTAGCTACGCCGCTGTGGCACTGGTTGCAGAGCGGGGCGATGGCCGGCATGTTCAGCAGGCGAGCGTTCTGGGAACCGTGCGGAGTGTGGCATCCCAAACACCCCTCGGCCTTGACCGCGACGTGTTCATAGACGAACGGCCCGCGCGTCTCGGTGTGGCACTTGGTGCAGATCGCGTTCTGGTCGGCCGTGGACTTCAGGTTGTTGGCTAGGAAGGTGCCGTGCACGTCGTGGCAATCGCTGCACGTGATCAAGCCTTCGTTCACCTTGTGGTGGAACGGCATATTGAACGCCGGCTTAGTGTCGGAGTGGCACTGGAAGCAGAGCGTAGGCTGCGCAGCCTTCAGCAGGTTTTCTTCTTCCTTGCTCTGATGAACGCTGTGGCAGCTAATGCAGCTGACGTTCGCCCTGGCGTGGGGCGAGCGGTCAAAGTTCGGGTGCGCATCCGCGTGACAGGTCAGGCACTTGGCGTCAACCTCTTTGGCCGAGTGCTTCGCGGGATTGAATATCTTGGTCACGTCGCCGCCGCCCGCCACGTGGTCCGCTCCGGGACCGTGGCAGCCCTCGCAACCTTGCTGCGAAGGACCGCCCTCTTTGTTCAGTGTGGTCTTCCAGTGCGGCGTCTTTGCCCAGGCGTTGTAGATTTCCTCGTGGCAGGACTTGCAGGTGTCCGCTCCCACATAAATATCCTCGTGGCAGGTTTTGCAGGTCTCGGCTCCCACATATTTGGAGATCGGCACGGGGGTTGGTGGAGGGACTGCCCTTGGTATCCACCGCCGATTGTGTCTGGGCCGAAGCAAAGGCGACAGCCATGAAAAGAAAAAGGAACGAGAACGAGAGAACCCGAGAGGTTATGGAATTTGCCGGCATGCGCATTAGCGTGCCCTCCCTCGATAAGGTGCGTCGTGAAGGTGCGATACAGAGGAATTTCGTAGGTCATGACTCGTATCTAATCTTCGGCAGGGGGAGCGGAATCACAAGCGGATACCGCACGAAGGACCTAAAGTGCGGCACCGGATGTTCCCGTTTTGAACTTGGGGGCCATGACGGAACACAACAAATGAAGTCAGGGCTGTCCTCGCAATTCAATTTTGGCGGGCCGGAACCAGGCAAGTGACGATTTGCTGGACTTTCTGGCTTCCCGGGCGAGTTCTTCGGCGAGCTTGAGTGCGTTCCTGGAGTGCTCGTGCGCCTGTTGGCTTAGTTCGTGCGCGGTTAGATGATCTCCTTTGCCGTGGGCTACGGCAGCGGCGTTGTGGGCGTGGGCTGCAAGGTTGTGCAGCTCTCCGACCAGGTTGTGCGGGCTTTGTGGCATGGAGGTTCTCCTCGGTCTTTAAGACATTAGACCACGGTCGTCGCTCCTATGCGCGAGAGAAACCAAGATCCCTCGTTTCACTCGGGATGACAACGACACGGACGACAACTAGGCGAGCGGAATGTAAGGAAGGTCGATCTTAGGCGGCCAGGGTGTTGGCTGAGACCAGGGTGCGGTAGAGGTCGAGGTAGTCGTCGATCATGCGCTTGGTGGTGAAGCGTTCGCGGGCGCGGGCGTAGGCGCGGTCGGCGTAGGCTTGGCGCAGGGGGCGGTCGGCGTCGAACTGGCGAAGAGTTTCGGCCAGGCTGCCGGCATCGTTCGTGCGGAAATAGAGGGCGGCGTCGCCCCAGAATTCACGAAAGCTGGGAATATCGTTGGCGACAATGGCGCAGCGGGAAAATGCGGCTTCGAGAGCCGCGATGCCGAGCGGCTCATAGCGCGCCGTGGCGGCGTAGATGGCAGCACGGCTGTAGAGGGCACGCAGTTGAGCGTCGGTCTGCGGCCCACGAACGGCTACGGAATTCTGCTCGGTCGACACCTTTACATCGGCGCGAATGGGATGCGGGGCACGGGCACGGTCTGGTCCGCGCCGACGATGCAGACAGGGAACGGCTGTGCGTGCTGCGTCAGCAGGTGGACTTGCTTGCCGGCATCGAGCAGGCGGCCTACGGATAGCACAGAGTCTTCTTTGCTGACGTAGGGATTGAAGAAGATGGGATTGCGTCCGGGATAGATCACGGCTCCACGGCGCGGGCGAGTGTAGGTGGCGCGGAGCGTGTCGAGCATCCAGGCCGAGGGTGCGATGACAGCATCTGCGGCGGCGATGCCGCGGACGACCGTGTCGCGATACCACTTGAGCGTACGCGTAGAGCGCGGGCTGCAGCCTCTGGACTGCTTCGCTCCAACTGATGAGGTCGCCGTGGGCCATGACCACGCGCGGAACATTCACCGGGAGATCGCCGTGGCAGAACTGGTGGAGGTGAAGCAGGTCGGGGCGAACTTCGCGAACCAAGCTGGCGAGGAAATCCGAAGAGTCGTGCAGATCCTTCGGAGCCTCGTCCATCCACTCCAGGCGGAAAGCTGTGGGACGATATTCCAGGCCATGGAGCAGGTCCATCCACGCCGTCTGCTCGGGCAGGGGAATCTCGCCGAAGCTGACCAGCGTGACCCGTACGCCGCGCGTGACGAGGCCGGTGACCAGTTCACGGGTGTAGCTCCAGGAACCGGACATGGTGTCGGCGGTGACCAGTACGTGCACGGGACCTCCGGGTGTGTCGGATTGCCCGCGGGATGCGGGCTCGAGCGAGGTCGCGTGTACATTCTAGTGCCAACAGGGGTGAAGCGTCGAAGGTTTTCTGCGG
Organism: uncultured Acidobacteriaceae bacterium; assembly: GCA_963846245.1. GTDB lineage: Bacteria > Acidobacteriota > Terriglobia > Terriglobales > Acidobacteriaceae > Sulfotelmatobacter. The sequence continues at coordinate 201,987 of CAWJVI010000008.1, forward strand.
CTGAGCCGACGGTGCAGAATCTTGCATAGGCAATGAAACGAATCAGTTTAAGCAAATCAGTTCGCGCCCAGCCTGAGGCGCATGTCGCGAGCGAGACTGTTGATCAGGCGGATTTTTTCCGCGGCGGAGGCAGGGACCTCGGGTACAGCCATAGCTAGTTCGCAGGAAAGCAACATGGCCGTAAGGGATTCGCATACTTCGCTGCGAATCTGTTGCTCGACGCGAACGGCGAGCCTGAGTTTCCTCACGCTTGCGGCGATGCAGCGCGGAGCGGACCTCGCGCAACAGGCGCTCCATGCCACTGACGGCGAAGTTGAGGTAGACGGGAAAGGCCGTTCCCAAGTGCTCGATCACCTGGTCGCTCTCAGCCGGCTCATTCTCCAAAAGGAATTGGTCGATCACGACCGCTGAGTAAGTCTGTTCGCGCAGCCGGGCTACCGCTTGCGGCAAATATTCTGCCCAATGGGTTTCTTCGCCGGTGGCATCTTTTACCGTGGCAGCGCACTCTTGGCCGCGTGCCGAAGGGGTGATGAGTAGAATCATGTTCATTTCAATAGCACGCGATGAGCCATCCCTCTACCATTGAAAAGGCTGAACTTAAGCGGCGCAGGCGACTCTCTGTTCCCGTTAAGGAACGCCGCGGCATGCGAACCATTTCATAAGTGAACGCCTAACTGCTTGTCATCCCGAGCGCAGCGAGGGACCTTGGTGTTTGCTTGTGGCGCAACTGATCTGTCCGGCGAGAGATGCACTACGCAACCTTCGGCGTGAACCGAAACGTCTGCGGCTGATCCCACTCCCGCGACAAATGATCCCACCTAGGATTTATCGATTCCACCAACGCTAGCCGCTTGGCCCGAGTCCAAGCCTTGATCTGCTTCTCGCGTTCAATCGCGTTGCGGACATCTTCGAAGCTCTCGAAGTAGACGAGCCGGGTGATGTTGTTACGCGCCGCAAAACCGGGTGTCAGTTTCAGCTTATGCTCCCGAACCCTCCGTCGAATACCGTTGGTCATACCGGTGTAGAGCCTTTTCGAAGCATTGGCCATGATGTAGACGAAGTAGCGCAGTTCTCAGTATCCCAGTTCTCCACTCTTCACTCACCCCACCTCCCCACTGCTTGTCATCCCGAGCGAAGCGAGGGATCTTGGTGTTTGCTTGCGTCGGCTATGATTTGCGCTGCATGTAAAAACCAAGATCAGGCGCTTCGCTCGGGATGAGAACTTGTTCCAGCGGTTCTGAAACAGTTTAGCTTTGCGCCGCATAGTCCTTCAGCTTGCGGTACAGAGTCGTCTTGCCGATGCCCAGCAAGCGGGCGGCCTGCAACTTGTCGCCGTTGAGTTCCGCGATGGCGTTGAGGATGGTCTGCCTCTCCAGTTCCGCCATCGGGACGATTTTATTCTGGTTGTGTCCGTTGCCGTTGCGACGGGAACGGCAACGTGGGCGCCGGCGATGGCCGGAGGCAAGTCGGGTACATGGATTAGCGGTCCGCTGGTGAAGGCGCAGGTGCGCTCCAGACAGTTTTCCAGTTCGCGGACGTTGCCCGGCCAGTCATAGGCCAGCATGGCTTTGACGGCGTCGTCGGTAAGGATTTTTTCCTGCCCGGAGGCGCGCGACGTGCGCTCCATGAAATGAGCGATGAGCAGCGGGATATCCTTCGCGACGCTCGCGCAGCGGAGGGATGCGCAGGCTGAGCACATTGAGGCGGAAATACAGGTCGCGGCGGAAAGAGCCTTCGGTCACAGCCTGCTCCAGATCGCGGTTGGTGGCGGCCAGGATGCGGACATTGATGGGGATGCGGCGTGTGCTGCCGACGGGGCGAATTTCCTTTTCCTGAATCGCCCGCAAGAGTTTGGCCTGGAGGTCGACCGGAAGTTCGCCAACTTCATCGAGAAATACCGTGCCGCCTTCGGCGATGGCGAGCAGTCCGTCCTTCGCTTGATTGGCGCCGGTGAACGCGCCTTTGACGTAGCCGAACAGTTCGCTTTCGATCAGCGTGGGCACCAGCGATCCGCAATCGACGGGGATGAACGGCTTGTCGTGGAACGGTCCGGAAAAATGAATGGAGCGCGCGACCATTTCTTTGCCGGTGCCGCTCTCGCCGAGAATCAGCACAGGGTGGGAACTGTTGGCGGCTTTGGCAATGATGCGGTAAAGCTTCTCCATCTCCGGGGCGCGGCCGACGATGCCGCCATAGCCCTGTTTCGACTTGAGCTTCTCGCGCAGCATGCGGTTCTCGGTCTTCAGCTTCAGGTGGGTGGAGACGCGCTGCAACAGGAGTTTGAGTTCTTCGACGCTGAACGGTTTGGTCACGTATTCGTAAGCGCCATTCTTCATGGCCTGGACGGCGGACTGCACCGTGCCATAGCCCGTCACCACGATCACGAGCGCTTCGGGGCGGTGGGCCTTGATTTGACGCAGAGCTTCGAGGCCGCCGGCGCCGGGCAGGCGCAGGTCGAGCAGAACGGCGTCGATGCTTTGAGCTTGCAGCAGGCGATAGGCATGCTCGGCGGAATCGGCAACGTGGGCGATGAAACCTAGGGACAGGGCGACCTCGCGGCAAGCGTCGCGGATGGAGCGTTCGTCGTCGACGATGAGGAGGTTCAGAAAATTTGCGGCCATGATCTGAGGAGTAGCGAGGGTGTGGGTTACTGCGACTGACGTCATAAGAGTGATTCCTTTTTGATTTGCTGAATTGGTGTTGGTGACTGGGTCTCCGAATCTGGATCGGCCGTGTCAGACGGCATGGTCCAGAGAATCGGAAGGCTGAGATGCGCGGGGGAGCAAGATCAGCACGCGAGTACCGCGGCCGGGTTCGCTTTCGAAGTGGATCAGTCCGCGATTGGTGGTAACGATGCTGCGGACCGTAGTTAGTCCCAGGCCGGTGCCCTGGCCGGCGTTCTTGGTGGTGAAGAATGGCTCGAAGAGGCGCTGGCGGGTTGCGGCGTCCATGCCGTGACCGTTGTCGCCCACGACGAGGAGCACGCATGGAAAGGCTGGGAGACCGGTCGGTGACATGGTCCCGGCGACGGGCTGGAATTTGCAGTTGCTGGTCTCGACCGTAATGCGGCCGCCGCTGGGCAGAGCGTCGCGCGCATTGAGAACCAGGTTCAGCAAGACCTGCTGGGCCTGAGCCTGGTCGATGGTGACTGCGCCCAATTCCGGGTCGAGATGCAGATCGAGGGCGATGTTTTCGCCGATCAGCCGGGCCAGTAAATCGTGCATCCCTCGGGCAATTTCGTTGAGGCACAGAGTCCGGACCGGTGTGGCTTGCGGCCGGGCGAAAACCAGCAACTGCTTGACCAGGCCGGTAGCTTGCACAATGGCGGAGCGGATCTCTTCGGCGTAACGGCGGCGGCGGTCGCGCGCATCGAGGCTCGAGAGCAGAAGGTCGCAGTAGAGCATGACGCCGGTGAGCAGGTTGTTGAAGTCATGCACCACGCCGCCAGCCAGGCGGCCGACCGCCTCCCATCTCTGAGCCTGGAGCTGGCTTTCCTCTATTGGACTGTTGGCGTTGTCTCCGGCTGCCAGGTCCGACCACGGAAATGGGGTCGCGGTGTTCATGCATTTACTTTGGCGCGGGACGGTTCCCGAAAGAAACCCCACGATGGGCTGTCTTGATACCTCGGTGCTCCCGAATCGGGAACGCCGAGGGTGGCAAACCGCCCCGCTAATCGATCTCAATATTAGGAGGGAGAATCTGGCGCTGCGAAGGGCATACGTCACTCAAATCAGGAAAAGCCTGTGGAAAACTCGGCAAGAGACTTAGTTTCTGCTACATAGGGAAAATAATAAGCATCGAAAACTGCTTGAATTAGGCGACAAACGAAGGAATTACAGCCAATTTATTCTGGGAGTGCGCTCGGGGATTGATCGCTCGGCCATCGACTTCGGGTCGTTAACGCGTGAGCGGAGCTGTCAGCCGAAAGGTTAGCCGACGTCCCTTTTGGACCTGGACACTGTCTGAGCGGAGGTCGGAAGGGTTGCCGGGGACAAAGACATGAGGGTTCGATTGTCCCCGGGCAAACAGGCTGGAGGTCTGAAGCGCAAGTTGCCTGCCCTCAATCGTGATCGCATTTAAAGTCAACCGGAAATAGCCGGAACCGGGAACCAGGCCGGGCCGGTCGGTTTGGGATTGCGCGGACTCAACCCGTCCAGTCACAGCTGTGCCACGTTCAACCAGAGTGTCGCCGTCTACGGTAAGGGGCGCGGCGACGGACGCGGTGAAGGCGTCACCGGCATGAACGTTGGTGGTGGAAAGCGAGTCGTCTAATTGCACGGTCAGAAGGGTTCCGGAGGGCAGGATGCGCGGCTGCAATCCTGCCCGAAAAGGCAGACTCAATTTCGGATCGGGCGCGGGCGCAGGTCGAGCGCTGTCGCTAACCGAGGCCGGATCAGCATCTGGGCGAAATGGAAGTTTTTGTGCATCGACCGAATCTGCGTTCGTCGGATTCGAGGGCTCCGACCGGGCACAGCCTTGGCTCAGGCTCAGAGCGAGACAGAACATCCCGAAGGCAGAGCGGGACCGGAGAGCCCGTGGGAGTGTTGTCATCGCATCCATGGTCGCGCGGCTTTCTGGTCTGCAATAGTGGCAAATGAAGTACCAGAACAGGGTTCATGGAATCAAGCACATAAGGAGACGGTCCGAGCCCATCCGTGTAGAAGTTGCCCGATCGCGTATGGAGATTCGCGGAGCGGCTGGTCCGGGTCGGATTCCAAGGCAAAAGAAAATCGCGGAGGACGCTGGCGTCCTCCGCGAGAGTTCTTCCAAAGCCTGACACAGACGCCGTTACGGCTTCTGAGTGCGCGGCTTCCTAGCCGGCTTCTTCGGCGCGGCTTTCTTCTTAGCCTCGCGATTCCCTGCCGCCGATCAGCGTCAAGGCGTCCGTGGTGTTAAAGGGGAATCGGCGAACCGAGGTTTGGCCCGTCGTGCTCAGGGTAACGTCAACCCGGCGATTGCTCGCCATTCTGATCGTCACCATATTCCTGAGAACCCTCTGCCGCTCTTCCGGACTCAGCTCAGGGTTACTCTCGACCTCACTCTTCACCTGGTCAGTCGGTCAGGTTGTCGTTCCTTGCCATACGCCTTGATATCGATGTTGGCTTCGGGTACGCCCTGCTCGACCAGGAAGCTCTTGACGCGGTTAACTCGACGCTCGGAGAGCGCCTGGTTATATTCGACGGAACCGCGATGATCCGCATGGCCGCCAAGAATCAGGTGCGCATCCGGTTTGCTTTGGAGATATTCCTTGAAGTCAGTAGCCAGCGCGATCAACGTCTTCTGTTGACTGGGCAGCAGACCGCCCTTGGGATTCGCGATCTTAGGATAGTCGGTCACAAAGTAAACGCTGTGCAACGAGAGCCGCGCTTCCAGTCGTACGATCTCTGGATTGACCGGTGGCGGGGGCGGGTTCTCGATCATCACTTCGGTTGTGGCCTGAGAGTCAGGCCACGAGTATCGGTGCAGGTTGCACCGACCGTGATTGCACCCGGCGACGCTCCAGTGGTGTTCAGCGTGGCTGAACTGCCGCTGCCGGAAACAGTTCCTCCGCTGGCTGTCCAGCTGGCTACTGAGACTCCGACACTATCCGGGCTGGTGCAGTTGGCTGACAAGTTTACGGTTCCGCCAGCTTGCAGGCTGGTCGGGCTGGCAGAAATAGATATGCTGGGCGGGTTCTTCGGCGGCAGCGGCTTCACCGTGAAGTTCGCCGAGCAGCTGGCCACATTGTTGTTCTTCTCTTTGGCGTCGGTCACGTGGGCGGTCACGGTATAACTGCCGGGGGCCGCGTTGGTGGTGTCGATCTGCGCGGTCGTATCTTTCCCGGTAATCTGACCTCCATTGCCGCTCCAGGCATACGTGACGGTATGCTTGGGGTTGAAGTTGCTGATAGCGACAGTGGCGGTGATAGGCTCGCCCACCAGTACTTCACCCGGCTGCACCGAACAACTGGCGGCCGGAATTAACGCAGGCGCGCCACCCCAGCTGAAAACAAGCCCGGTGCGCAGGCGAACACCTTCAAACGATGGACGCCGCAGACCAGGAAAATCCGAGTCGGCGAAATCCGAATAATTGTGCCGTCCCCAGACATAATCGGCTTCAAACAAGCGAAAAGCCAATTTCTTGTTGATAGGCAGATCCATTCCCCCACCGGGGATGGCTCCGATTCCATTGTTGGCGGCGACCCCGCCGATGCTCACTCGATTCAGACTGACCAGAGAATGCAAGAAGTAGTTGGCTCCATCGGTCCGCCATATAAAGCGCGGCCCAACCGAGTACGTGGTCTCGTAGTTGCCGTTTCCCCAGTTGTGACCGAGGTCGGCCTCCCCGCCCCAATGCGGATCGAAATTGTAAGTGAAGGCAAGACCAAATCCCTTGGCCATATCCGGCACTTGAAAGGGAGTGGGATTGTAGGATCGCCGTTGATCGCAGGCACTGTAGCACCCGGATGCAACCACTGATACCCCACAAACACGTCATATTTCGGATTCGAGTCGCTTTGTGCAAGCGCAGGAATCGAGATGAGCGATACTGCCAGGACCACGAACAGACCCGCGACCGCGCGGCCCCAGGTTAAGCGAGAACAAACTGACATTCCATCCTCCAATGATGTGCCCGCGGGCTTGCATGCGCTTTGGCACGCAGGCTGCGCTGAAAGATATCGAATAATCAACAGCTTGAACGACCTCGATTGGGAAACGGGCAATTCTAACGCAATGCAATCTTAAAGAGAAAGACGATTTTCAAGAATTGCTTGTCTCGGACAACCCGTGCCTCTAGTTTTGTCCCGGGTTGGGTCCTGGTCTCAAATTGACATGGCGATGAGGAACCTTGATCCCGACGTTGGGTTGCGCCTAAACGTCCGCGGGCACCGGCCTCCAGAGCTTGCCCCGCAGGAAGCTAGCCGCGTATGGTTGTAGTTTCGCTGCCGACGAAGTGCGAAGAAGCACGACCTTGAAGAAGCGGCAGAACCACAGGGATGAGCCACGAAAAAGTATTGATTGTTGAAGACGAAGAAAACGAACGCACGGGCCTGGCTGAGTTAGTGTCCTCCTGGGGATATCGGGCGGAAACCGCCCGCGACGGGGTGGAAGGCCTGGAGAAAGCCGCGCAATGGGTCCCTCCATCGTGGTTACGGACATCAAGATGCCGCGCATGGGTGGCATCGAACTGCTGGAGCGGCTGGGCGAACAATCCCAGGCCATGGCGGTAATTGTCGTGACGGCACAGGGCACAATCGATAGTGCGGTGCAAGCCATGCGGGTGGGTGCGTATGACTACATCACCAAACCCATCGACACCAACCGACTGCGCACCATGCTGCAAAACGCAGCCGTGCTGGTGGGAACGCGTGCGGAACTGGAGAGCGCCCGCCGCAAGCTGAGGGATTCGGGCTCGCTGGGCACCTTGCGGGGCGCGTCGCGCAAGATGCAGGAGATTTTCCGGCTCATCGAACTGGTTGCGCCCAGCACGGCGTCGGTGTTGATTACGGGCGCCAGCGGCACCGGCAAGGAGTTAGTGGCCCGCACCATCCATCAACTGAGTCCTCGCCGCGATCGGCCTTTTGTCGCCATCAACTGCGCGGCCATTCCTGAAACTCTCATCGAAAGCGAGATCTTCGGCCACGAAAAAGGCGCCTTCACAGGAGCGCTGGAGCGCCGCACTGGCTGTTTCGAGCTGGCAGAAGGAGGCACAATCCTGCTGGACGAAATCGGGGAAATGCCCGTGGGAACTCAGGCCAAGCTGTTGCG
>CAWJVI010000009.1:0-215655 GCA_963846245.1 uncultured Acidobacteriaceae bacterium
GGCGCCGCCGAGGCTGAAGTAAAGCGACGGCACGCCCTGCTCAATGAAAAATGCGTAGTCTTCCGACGGAGTGATGGCCTCCGTCGCGATCACATTTTGTTTGCCGAGAGCCGCTTCCAGCGGGGCTCTGAGCCGCTGCGCCAGCGCTGGATCGTTATACACAGAATCGGTCGATTCGTAGTGCTCGATGAGTGGTTCGCGGGGCGCTCCGCCGGCCTCGGCTTCCGCCTTGGTGATGCGCGCGATCGCGGCAAGAATCTGTTTGCGGATTTCGGGCTTGAATGTTCGGACCGTGAGCCCCAGTTCGGCGTGGTCGGGGATGATGTTGTTCTTGGTCCCGGCTTGGATGTAGCCGACCGTGATCACTGCCATCTCGCCCGGCTTTACTTCGCGAGAGGTAATCGTCTGCAATGCGAGAATTGTGCGGGCCGCGATCACGATGGGATCAATCGCCGTGTGCGGCGCCGAGCCGTGGCCGCCCTTGCCATAAATCGTGATGCGGAGCGAATCCGCATTCGTGTTGTAGATTCCGGGCGTGATCCCAGCTTGTCCCGCGGGCAGCAGATTGTCCACGTGCAAGGCCACACCGACGTCGGGCTTGGGGAAGCGTTGGAACAAGCCGTCGGCAATCATCGCCTTCGCGCCGCTGATGGTTTCCTCGGCGGGCTGGCCGATCAGCATCAGCATCCCATGCCACGTGTCTTTACTGTGCGCCATGATCGCCGCCGTGCCCACGAGTGCCGCCATATGTAGATCGTGTCCGCAAGCGTGCGCCACTGGAACGTCGTGTCCAGCATCGTCTTTGGCATGGACTTTGCTGGCATAAGGCAAGCCGGTTTTTTCTTCTACCGGAAGCGCGTCGAGTTCCGTACGCAGCATCACGGTTGGTCCAGCTCCGTTCTTGAGAATGGCGACGATCCCTGTACCTCCAACGTGCTCAGTCACCTCGTAGCCCAGTGCGCGCAGGCGGCCGGCTAGCTTCGCCGCTGTTTGCGTTTCGTGGCCTGAGAGTTCCGGGTTCTGATGCAGGTCGAGATACAGTGCATGCGCCTCGGGATACACGGCCTCAACTTCTTTCGAGGCGGAGGAAACCTGCGCGAAGGCGGAAGAAGAAAAAAGGGAAAATGCGCTCAGGAACCCGAGGAGCAGAAGTCTTGCTGATTTCATTTGTTCCGGATGATAACCCAGATCGCCGACGTTGGGCGAACCAACTGACTCAACCAGACTGACTAGCCCGGGCGGATGCGAGCGTGTTCCGGAGCGATCCGCTCGTGCATTTTTGGGAATGATTCTAAGACCGGTGATATCCTTCGCTCAATTCGTCCTTCTTCTTTTCCTGACGGGTGTACAATTTGTTCTAGATAGCACTTGGTTGCGTGGCTTCGTCGAAAACGCCGAGGTGCTCATGAACGTCCACGTCAGTTACCGTCTTCATAAGACTCCCGCCGTAGAGAAAGACATCCAACACCAGATTGAAAAACTGCGCAAACGTCTGCAGGTCTTCCGCCCCGAACTGGTGCACTTGAAGGGAGCGGTGGAGGAAATCTCGCCGCGCGAAGGCACCAGCGTTTCCTTGAACCTGCGTTTACCGTCGGGCCAAATGGCGGTCCATGCGAAAGCTGCAACCGCGGAAGCCGCGATCAGAAGCGCGTTCGAAGATCTGCTGCAGCAAGTCACCCGTCACAAGGAACTGCTGCGTTCGTCGCACAAATGGAAGCGCCGGGGGCATGAAGCTTCCGAGCGGCGCAACCGGCAAGTGCCGTTCGAGGAGACGCTGGCCGCTGTGTACCCTCCGGTGGTTTCGGCGGAAGATGTTCGTTCTTACGTCAACGCGAACCTTTCGCGCCTGGAGCGTTTCGTCGAACGCGAGCTCTATATGCGCGAAGCGCAGGACCTGCTAAATGCCGAGTCACTCACCAAAGAAGAAGTGATTGACGAGGTCATCGCCGCGGCCCTTGGGGATGGTCCGGAAAAGCCGCAACGGCTTGCGCTCGAACCCTGGCTCTACCGTTTGGCGCTGCTCGCGATCACCGAGCTTTCCCGTCCCGAAGAAAGCGATGGAAGCGCGGTTCACCTCGAAGAATCGGCGCGCAAGCAGAACGTCAAAGCCAGCGACGAGGCGGAGTTGCAATTCCACCAGCCCGACGAGGCCATCACCGAAGAGACCATCATTGCGGACGACCGCGTGGCCACGCCTGAGCAGATTTTCGCCTCCGATGAAATGCTGCGGTTGATTGCCTCCGCATTGCGCGATGTAGGCTCCGGGCCGCGCGAGGCGTTCATCCTCTTTGCCATCGAAGGATTCGGCATCGAAGAAATCGCCGCGATTACCGGGCGTCCCGCCGAAGGAGTGCTTGCTTCCATTTCCGTGGCGCGCGAGCACTTGCGCAAGGCGCCCGGCGTCGCCCAACAGGCGCGGGGCACGCGAATGCAAGAGAAGCGGACCCCGGAGAAGATTGCTCCATTCGGAGCCGCTTAAACCGAGACCAATTTTGGATTGCTGGAGAGTTAGGTATGACCTTGACGCGCGAACAAATCCGGGAACTAGCAGAGTTTCAAGATTCGAAGTCCTGTGCTGTGAGTTTTTATTTTCAGCCTGCAACTCCTCGCAACAAGGCGCATAAAGAAGACACGATTCTGATCAAGGACCTGTCGCGCGAAGCCCTGCGCAAGCTTGAGAGCAAAGAAAAGCTCGAGAGTAAAGAAAAGAAAGACGGTACACGCTCCGATATCGAACGCATCGTGCGCCTGTCGCGCGAATTCCGCAGCAATGGCACTCACGCGAAGGCCGTGTTCGCCTGCGCCGGGCAGGACTTCTGGCGGGAATATGATTTGCCCGCGCAATTGCCGGGCACGCAACTGGTCGTCGACCGGCATTTTCATCTGAAGCCTTTGGCCCATCTGCTGGGCGCGTTCCCACGCCTGGGCATCGTGCTGGTCGACCGGCATCGGGCTCGCGTGTTCGATCTTCGCCTGGGAGAATTGATCGAGCGCGAGGGCCTGTTTCTGCCGCTCTCGCGCAAGGGCCGCAGTGACGGCTATGCCGGATACGACGGCGGCCACGCCCAGCGCCGCGTCGACGATGAAGTCCGCCAGCATTTCAAAACTGTCTCCGAGGTACTCAAGGACTCTTTCGAAAGCGGCGTCTTCGATAAATGGATCCTGGGATGCCAGGACGTTCACCGTTCTGTGCTGGAACCGCAACTGCATCCCTATGTAAAGCAGTCGCTGCTGGGGCATTTCCATGCCGACCTGGGGCACATTACGCGCGACCAGATTCGCACCGAGGCTGAGCGCATCACGGAAAATTGGAAAAGTGGCCGCTGCCGCGAGTTTGTGAACCAGGCTCTGGACCAGGCACGGGGCCACTCCCGCGGCGTTACCGGACTGCGACGGGTGTTGCGCTCGCTGGAATTAGGCGAGGTGCAAACGCTGCTCGTAGGCGAGAACTTCCTCGGCCACGCTGTGGAGTGTTCCGGATGCGGCCACCTCGATGCTCATCTGGTCAGCTATTGTCCAGCTTGCGGCATGGCCACGCATGAAGTGGTCGACGTCGGAGAAGCCATTCTGCCATGGGTGATCCGCCGCGACATCGAATTGTTTTACGTCAAAGACGATCCCGAATTCGACAGAGTGGGAAATATTGCGGCCCTGCTGCGCTACCGTTCCGAGGGAGCGAACGTGCAGCCGATCACGACTGCCGCAAATGCCCGCTCCCTGGACGAAGGCAGGCTCTATCCCGGCCGCCTACGTCGCTTCGCCAGCCGCTGAATTTTGCCGCAGCCTGCGCGCGTGAAACTCGCCATCGTGGCGTGGTATCCTGTCCCGCTTTGTAGTTGCGCGTTGCCGTTCTCGTTCATCCAATGAGCAAAAGCGAGTGAACGCCATGTGTTTAACTGCGCGGTCTCGTGCGCAACCGGCCGGGACTTCTATACGCTGGCAACCTTCAGGAGCATCTCGTGACCTTCTCGCGACGTGATTTCGTAAAAACTTCCATGCTCGGAGCCGTCGCCGCTGGAGTCGGCGCGCCCTCCGCTGTCGCCGCTTCCGAAAACGGAGAGCAGCCCGCAGCCCAGTCAACCTCGTACAAGCGTCCCATCATCGTGTGCGCGCACAACGGCTTGGCCTATCTGGAAGCCGCATTCGCTTTCTTGAAAAGCGGCGGAGACACGCTCGATGCCGCTATCAAAGTAGTGAAGGGTCCGGAAGACGATCCCAACGACGACTCGGTCGGTCTGGGCGGCTTGCCCAACGAAGAAGGCGTAGTCGAACTGGATGCTTGCTGCATGCACGGTCCCACGCGCCGCGCCGGTTCGGTCGGAGCCGTCCGCAACATCAAGAACGTCTCCATGGTTTCGAAGGCGGTGATGGAGCACACCGGCCACGTCATGCTCGTAGGCGAAGGTGCAGAGAGATTCGCTGTAGCCATGGGCTTCCCGCACGAAAACCTGCTCACAGACCGCTCACGCAAAATCTGGATGCTGTGGAAGCAATTTAATTCCGATCGCGACTGGTGGGGTCCGGGAATCGCAGACCCGAGCTGGCACGCGCCCGATGCTCCCAGCGGAGCCAAACCCAGCGCGGCTCTCTGGCCGGAGCGCATCGAGCGACTACGCCAGCGTGCGGCCGATCTCGGCATCGAGCCGGAGTTCCAGCTCGCGGCGGTGCGGCGAGTCCTGTTTCCGCCCACCGGCACTATCCACTGTTCAGCGTTGAATGACAAAGGAGAAATTTCCGGCATCACCACCACCAGCGGCCTTGCCTTCAAATTGCCCGGCCGCTGCGGAGACTCGCCGATCATTGGAGCCGGCTGCTACACCGACCAGGACGTGGGCTCAGCCGGCGCCACCGGCAGCGGAGAAGAAAACATCAAGGTCGCCGGCGCGCACACCATCGTCGAGAATATGCGCCGCGGCATGTCCCCGCAGGAAGCCGGCATGGACGCGCTCAAACGCATCGTCCGCAACTACAACAACGTCATGACCAAGCTGCACTACATGGACATGACTTACTACGTCCTGCGGAAAGACGGCGCCTACGCCGGAGTGTCGCTGTGGGAAGGTTACACCCCAGGGAATCCACACAAGATCGCCGTGCACGACGGCACGCTGCGCGCCGAGCCGACAACTCCGCTGCTAAAAGGCCAGTCGGGCGAATGGCCGCCGTTCCCACCCATCCCCGACGAGCTGAAGAAGGATTCCGAATATCTGAAGTAGACCGCGGTGCTCTGCCGCGGACGGGGCTTGATGTGGCTAGACAATCACACTAGAACAGTGTACGCTACCTTAGCATGAAAAATATTACTCTCAGTGCGGAAGCAGCCCTGATCGAGCAAGCGCGACTGGTCGCTCAGGCGCAGCACAAGACCCTGAATGCGGCCTTCCGTGAGTGGCTGGAGCAGTATGCGGCGCAGTCAGGAGGCGGAGCTGCCGTGGATGCGCTCATGCGCCGCCTTCGACACGTGCGCTCGGCTGGCCCCTATACTCGGGACGAAATGAATGAGCGCTAGATTCTTCCTCGACACGAATGTTTTTGCCTACACCTTCGACGCCAGCGCGCCTGCCAAGGCAAGGAGGGCCGCACAACTTATTCGGCGAGCCGCCGATACCGGCGAGGGAATCGTTAGCTACCAGGTCGTGCAGGAATTCTTCAACGTTGCCTTTCGACGCTTTTCGCACCCGATGAGCACGGCTGAAGCCGAGCAATACCTGATCACCGTGTTCCGCCCTCTGCTCGCAGTCCACTCGTCGCCGGCCATTTATGTCGAAGCGTTGCGGCTCGTAGGGAAGTATCGGTTCGCGTGGTACGACTCGCTTATCTTAGCGGCGGCGCTGGAGAGTCAATGTAAAACACTTTATAGCGAAGACTTCCAGCACGGACGCGAGATCGAAAGCTTGCGGATTGAGAATCCGTTCGCATAGCAACGAACCCACTGCCTACAAGAACCTCACCTTCACTCCCGGCCCCTTCTCCAGGTGGATGCTCTCCACAAAGCGCACCTTGCTGGTTCGGAGGGTCATGATCACGGACGAGGTTCTCGTCCCTTCTCCGAAGAAGCGAACGCCCTTGAGCAGAGCTCCATCGGTGACGCCGGTGGCGGCGAAAATAAGTTGCTCGCCGGGTGCAAGGTCTTCGGCTTCGTAAATGCGCGTCTTGTCCTTGATGCCCATGCGCGCGAGGCGTTCTTCCTGTTCCGGTTTCACCACCAGGCGGCCCAGCATATAGCCGTTGAGGCAGCGAATCGCAGCTGCGGTAATCACGCCTTCGGGCGCGCCACCTGACCCCATCACAACATGCACGCCCGTTCCGATCACGGCGGCCGCGATGCCGGCGGAAAGATCTCCATCGCCAATCAGCCGGATGCGGGCGCCCGCCGCGCGAATGTCGGCGATCAGCTTTTCGTGACGCGGCCGGTCGAGCACGATCACCACCAGATCCTCCACGTCGCGCGCCAGCCGCTTCGCAATGCTCTTCAGATTGTCGGCCACGGGAGCATCGAGCTCCACCGCATTCTTGCAGGAAGGTCCAACCACAATTTTTTCCATGTAGCAGTCGGGAGCGTTGAGCAAGCCGCCGCGCTCGGAAGCCGCGAGCACGGTGATCGAACCGGGTGCACCGGTCGCGCACAAATTCGTCCCTTCCAGCGGATCGACGGCAATGTCAACCTCGGGAACTCCAGATCCATCAGGAAACTCGGCTCCCACTTTTTCGCCGATATAAAGCATGGGCGCTTCATCGCGCTCACCCTCGCCGATCACGATGGTGCCGCGCATGGGGATCGAATCCATCGTGCGCCGCATCGCCTCGGTCGCCACCTGGTCTGAAAGTTTGCGTTCGCCCTGTCCCATGGTGTGCGCCGAAGCGATGGCAGCAACCTCCACCACGCGCAGGAATCGCGACGCCAGATCGCTCTCAATATTCTCCCCGAAGCTGCGGGCCTTGCCTTCCTGACGAGCTTTCGTAGTCATGCAGTCTCCAGGTCGACGCCGTCATTTGCGGACGGCTTGTGACTATAGCGCAAACGCGCAGGGGATGGAAGAAGCTGCCAGACAGCCGCATCAAGCTGGTTAGCCAGCGTCTACGTTGGCAGCGAATCGGGCGCTCCCGTGTAACGGTATACTTGGCGAGATGAGTTCTTCCTCGAAAGCCAGATTCAGGGCAGCAGCGCTGATCGCGGTTCTTTTGGCCGTGGGGGCCGCGCTCGCTGTTGCGCGGCGTAGCCCGTCACCCGCCGACGAGACCTTCGACGTTGTGATTCTGAACGGACGTGTGATGGACCCGGAATCGGGTTTGGACGCGGTTCGGAACGTTGGTGTGAAGGGCGGAAAAATCGCGGCCATCTCTGAGCACGTGTTAAAGGGATCGACCTCCATCGATGCCAGAGGCCGGGTAGTCGCCCCCGGATTCATCGACCTGCACGAGCACGGACAAGAACCGAGGAACTACGAATTTCAGGCGCACGATGGTGTCACCACGTCACTCGAACTGGAAGTCGGCACCGATGACGTGGATGCCTGGTATGCAGCCAGAGCAGGGAAGTCGCTCATCAATTTCGGCGTGAGCGTGGGACATGTTCCCGTTCGCATGAAAGTGATGCACGATCCCAGCGACTTCCTGCCCAGCGGCGATGCGGCCCACAAAAAAGCTTCTCCCGAACAAATCTCCGAGATGGAGACGGCGCTCGCAAAAGGACTGGACCGCGGCGCCCTCGCAGTGGGCATGGGAATCGCATACACCGAAGCCGCCAGTCACGAGGAGATCGTGCGCATGTTCCAGGTCGCTGCGAAATACCATGCGACGGTGCACGTTCACCTTCGTTACTACGGCGCGAAAGAACCACTGACCGGACTGGCAGGTCTTGAAGAAGTAGTTGCTGCGGCCGCCGCTACCGGCGCGCCTCTCCACGTCGTGCATATTGTGAGCACGGGATTAGCGGATACGCCCCAGCTCATCGCCATGGTCGAAGGTGCGCGGAAACATGGCCTCGATGTGACCATGGAATGCTATCCCTACAACGCGTCGAGCACGCGGATCGAAACCACGATCTTCGGTCCGGGATGGCAGGAAGGTCTCGGCATTACCTACAAAGATGTTCAATGGGCCGCAACCGGCGAGCGGCTTACCGCCGAAAGCTTCGAGCGATATCGCAAGCTGGGTGGAGACGTCGTGATCTTTGGAATTCCCGACAGCGCGGTGCGCGCGGCCTTGGCCGATCCACTGGTTATGATTGCCAGTGACGGCATGCGGATCAGCGGGCCCAGAGTGCATCCCCGCGGTCAGGGGACATTCTCGCGACTTCTGGGGCATTACGTGCGCGAAGAAAAAATACTCGACCTCATGACGGCATTGCGCAAGATCACGCTGATGCCCGCACAGCGCCTGGAAATGCATGCTCCTATGTTCCGAAACAAGGGAAGAATTCGCGTAGGCGCTGACGCCGACATTACCATCTTCGACCCCGACCGCATCATCGACAAAGCGACGTACGAAGAGCCGCTGCAGTATTCCGAAGGAATTGATTTTGTGTTGGTGAACGGCGTCCCGGTGTTGAAAGATGGAAAGCTGCTGCAAGGCGTTTTTCCCGGCCAGCCGGCGCGCGCTCCACTCGCGAAGTGAGACGATTCCCGGCTTTACCCTGTGTTCCCCTGTGCCCTCAGTGGTGAAGAATTTAGGGCCGACTGCATCAGAATATTCGATCCTGACCTAACGCTCTCCGTGCTATCCTCACAACCCTAAATAAAAATAAGGATCCCATGCCGGAACCGCGCCCGCCCACCTTCCTGTGCATCACGACCTACGAGAAGGGACAGGAATTCATGCGCGAATGCAAACGCCAGGGCTCCGGTGTGTTCCTGCTGACGGCCGAGAAACTCCGCGACGCCGACTGGCCGCGCGAAAGCCTCGACGATACCTTCTACCTTCCCGCCGATCTCCCACTCGCCGACACCGTGCAGGCCGTCACACACTTGGCGCGCTCGCACAAGCTGGACCGCATCGTCGCGCTCGATGAATACGACATGGAAACCGCCGCGACCTTGCGCGAACACCTGCGCATCCCCGGAATGGGCCTGACCACCATGCGCTATTTCCGCGACAAGCTGGCCATGCGCATGAAGGCGCTCGACCGCCATGTGCGTGTCCCGGATTTCGTTCCCGTATTCAATCAGGACGATATTCGCTACTACCTCGAGAGCGTTCCCGGCCCGTGGGTGCTCAAGCCGCGCCAGGAAGCCTCGGCGATCGGCATCAAGAAAATTCATGCCGCCGAAGAACTATGGCCTGTTCTCGATCAACTGGGCGACAAGCGCTCGTCGTTTCTGCTGGAGAAATTTGTTCCCGGCGATGTCTTCCACGTCGACTCGGTGGTTTCTGAAAACGAAATCGTCTTCGCCAACGTCAGCAAATACGGCCAGCCGCCCATGAACGTCGCGCAGGGAGGCGGAGTTTTCACCACCTTCACCGTGCCGCGAGCGAGCCAGGCCGATGCCAGCCTGCGGCAAATCAATCGTGAACTGATCGCCGCGCTGGGCCTGGTTCGCGGTGTGGCTCATGCCGAGTTCATTCAGGCGCGAGCCGACGGCAATTTCTATTTTCTGGAGTGCGCCGCGCGCGTGGGCGGAGCCTACATCAACGAGATGGTCGATGCCGCCACCGGCCTCAACTTGTGGCGGGAGTGGGCCCGCATCGAGATCGCAGGCGGAGACGGCACTTACAAACTTCCGCCACTACGCGAAGACTACGCGGGAATCATTCTCTCGCTGGCGCGGCAGGACGATCCCGACACCGCCGCCTACAACGATCCGGAAATATTCCTGCGCATCAAAAGACATCACCACGCTGGTCTTGTCCTGCGCTCGGCCGATGCCGAACGAGTCCAGAAGCTGCTGGAGAGCTACAGCCAACGCTTCGTCCACGATTTCTTAGCAGTCGAACCACCCCGGGAAAAACCCACCGCGTGACTGCCGTCGGCAAACGCCGACTACATCCGAAGCGGGTTCATTGCGTCCGCTTCCGCATACCCATCAAAACAATACTAACCACGATCAGCGCAATCCCCGCGCCGAATTCCACCCGCTGCCCATGCCGCAGACCTTCCCAGAATTCGCCCGGAGGCCAGAAGACTCGCGTTTCGCGAACCGCATCCATACAGGCCAACACGCCAGAGAGGAATCCAACCGCATTGGTAACCCGTTTCTTCTTCTCAGAAGTCATCGCGATTCGCGACTAGAACGCGTCGATTCCCGTTACGCTCTGCCCGATAATCAGCGAGTGCACATCATGCGTCCCTTCGTAGGTCTTCACCGACTCCAGATTCATCATGTGCCGCATGATCGGATAATCATCCGCCACGCCGTTCGCACCCAGAATGTCGCGCGATAGCCGTGCGCATTCCAGAGCCATCCACACGTTGTTGCGTTTCGCCATCGAAATATGTTGATGCTCGATTTTGCCCGCATCCTTCAGCCTGCCAACCTGCAGCACCAGCAACTGCGCCTTGGTGATTTCGCTGATCATCCACGTAAGCTTGTCCTGCACGAGTTGGTGCGAAGCGATCGGCTGATCGCGCCACTGTTTGCGCAGCAGAGAGTATTGCAGCGCGCAGTCATAGCACGCCATCGCCGCGCCCAGCGCTCCCCACGCGATGCCGTAACGCGCCTGATTCAAACACATCAGCGGAGACTTCAACCCTCCACTCTTCGGCAGCAGATTCGCTTCAGGCACGTGAACATCCTGCAGCGAAAGTCCCGAGGTCACCGACGCGCGCAGCGACCACTTCCCGTGAATATCCTCAGCCTTGAAGCCAGGCCGGTCGGTCTCCACCAGAAAGCCGCGAATCTTATCATCCTCGTTTTCCACCTTCGCCCAGATCACCGCCACGTCGGCGATACTGCCGGAAGTGATCCACATCTTCTCCCCGTTGAGCACGTATTCGTTGCCCACTTTTCGCGCGCGCATCCGCATGCCGCCCGGATTCGATCCGAAGTCAGGCTCGGTCAGTCCAAAACAGCCCAGCTTTTCGCCCTTTTGCATCGCCGGCAGCCACGTCTGTTTTTGTTCGTCGCTGCCAAATTCATAAATCGGATACATCACCAGCGCCGACTGCACGCTCACAAAACTGCGCACGCCAGAATCTCCACGCTCCAGTTCCTGCGTCATCAGACCATATTCCACGTGTCCCATCCCCGCGCAGCCATAGCCTTTGAGCGACGCGCCGAAAAATCCCAACTCGCCCATCGGCTTGACGAGTTCCCGCGGAAAGCGCCCCGCCCGATTGCATTCCTCGATGATAGGAATCAAATTGTCTTCAATAAACTGCCGCGTTGTGTCGCGAACCAGTCGCTCTTCATCCGTGAGCAGGGAATCGTACTGAATAAAATCGACACCTCGAAATTTGATAGCGGGCATATAAAAAATCTCCGTTGGCTGTAGAGTGAAGCCCAGATCCCTTTGCCATCAGCAGGCTCGGCCGCATGCTGGGCAAACATTTGACGGTAGCAGGGGCAAGGACGCGGGTCAACGCCGCCGCTTGGGGAAGCAGCGCCTTAGTTTACAAGATGCTGATGTAGGAACCCTCGCACTCGCCTCCGTCGAGCGTCGCTCGACGTTTTTGTAGTCAAGAGCCGCACGGGAGTCCCAATCCATCACAGTCCAAGACAGCCGCCCCAGCCTTGCTGTAAAATCAGTTACGACGGAAGATAGTTAAGACGCAGCTGTAAGTCTTCCAAAAGTGGATTCGCATTTTCGGGTGTATCCCCTCCACAATCATCTGTGAGAACGATTCCCGCAGATTGCGCTGCGCACACATTGAACAGATCAGGAGAAATCAACCATGGCACCAGGCCCCAAAATCGCAAAAACAGCTGACCGCAAAAAGGTCATGGACACCACAAAAAGCACCGATTGCCCCAAGTGCGGCAAAACCACCCGCATCGTCAAGCGCGTAAAAGACCGCGAACGCGGTGTCCCCGGCGGCATTTATATTTCATGCTCAGCGTGTGAGTTTTTCGAGAAGCTTTAGGAGGTCCGAGTTTCGGCCTCAGCGGCAGTACCGCTGCAAATCCGGTGGAGGGGGCGCCGGGATAACATCAAACTCCCCCTGCCATCCCGTGCATCCGTGAGGGGTAACGCTGCGGGTCACGCTGCCTTCCATATCGCGAGCTTTCGCCTTGGCTCGTTCTACTTCATTTGTTCCCAGGTCGGCCTCCAGCGCCTGCAAATCGCTGGCAACGCGCTGGTTTCCCGCGTTACTGCTTACCAGCATCCAGACATAAGCCTCAAACTTGTCCGGCGCCGCCACGCCGCGCCCGTCGCGCAACAGCTTCGCGAACTGCTCCTGCGCCTGCGGTAACCCTTGCTCAGCCGCCTTGCGAAACCACGCTGCCGCACTGGAATAATCCTGACGCTCAAGTTTGATCTGCCCCAGCAGGTACTCACCGAACGGATTTCCGTGGTCAGCGGAGCTCTGCAAAAAGCCGCTGGCCTCGTTCAGATCACGGCCCGGCACCGCCCCGGCGTAAATGATTCGCCCCGCCAGCCACTGCGCCAAAGGATCATCCTGCTGCGCCGCTTTCCTGTACCAGTTAAAGGCTTCGCGAGGATCGGCCGTCGTCACGCGCCCGGTTTCGTAGAGATATCCCAGCACGACTTGCGCCGGCGCATATCCCATTTCAGCAGACCGATGGAAATATTCGATTGCGTTAGCACCACTGCGGGTGGCGTTACTTCCCACCAGCGCGTTCATTCCTTTTCCGAACAGCTCGGACGCGCTCGATCCAGCCGCGGCAGTTTGCGCGTTGCTAGGAACGCAGCTCAAAGCGAAACAGATTACGAATGCTGTCAGCGCACGGACACGCACAGGCCCTCCCTGAGCAAATCGGTGGATAGGACAGACCAATGGTGGCCCGGCCCGCAGGCCGCGTCAATATCCATCGGGTGATGGACCGGGGTAATCAGAGGTAAGGAGTTACCTCGAAATCTGCTCGAGAATGGCCTTCGCCTCTGCCGCAGGATCGGCAGCCCCGGTGATGGGCCGTCCCACCACAATGTGGCTGGCGCCGGCGGCGATGGCCTCGGCAGGAGTTACCACGCGCCGCTGGTCGGCGTGGCCGCTTCCGCCTGGCCGCACGCCGGGCGTCACGATCGCGTAGTGGTTTCCTAGTTTCGAGCGCAGTGCGGACGCCTCGCGGGCTGACGTGACCACGCCTTGGCAGCCCTCAGCCAGCGCCAGCGTAGCGAGCCGCAATACTTGAGCTTTCACCTGGCCCGGCACGCCGGTCGGCTCCAGGTCGGCCTCGTCCATGCTGGTGAGCACAGTGACGGCCAGCACCATCGGCCCTGCCTTCGATCCGGCTGCGTCATACGTGGCCGCTTCCACCGCGGCCCGCAGCATTCTGCTGCCGCCAGCGGCGTGCACGGTCAACATGCTTACGCCCAGTTGCGCGGCTTCGCGGACGGCCGCTCCCACGGTGTTTGGAATGTCGTGATACTTCAGGTCGAGAAAAACCCTCCGCCCTGACGCCACCAGATCCCGCACCACTTGCGGGCCTTCGGCGGTATAAAGTTGCATGCCGACTTTGTAAGTCAGCGCGCTATCTCCCACCGCCGCAACGATCTGCCGCGCCGCCGCGGCTGTCGATACATCCAGCGCCACGATGAGCCGCTCGCGTGGGTCTCTCTTAACCAAACTCTGACTCTGACTCTCACTCGCACTGATTGGGATGGGATGGGAAAAAGCGGCCTTCATCCCAATCAGTGTAATAGTTTTCAGGAGGGTTTTGCTACCGGGAGGGGATCGCCGGTATGGGGCGGTTTTCCGCCACGGTGTCGTAGGTCGTGCTCTGGCGCCGCGGCTTCACCACGTCCAGGCGTACCCGCTGCACGCCCCGCTTGTCGTAGCCGAGGGCCAGCGCCGCGCCATAGGAGAGGTCGATGATCCGGCCGGGGACGATCGGTCCGCGGTCGTTGATCTTTACCACCACGGCTCGCCCGTTACGCAGGTTGGTCACCCGCACGTAGCTCCCCAGAGGAAGCTTGAGGTGAGCAGCCGTCATGTCGTACATATCATAGGGCTCGCCGCTGGCGGTCAGCCGACCATCAAAGTCGCTGCCGTACCATGAGGCGGTCCCTACCTGGTAGGGCTGCCCTGCAGGTTTCTTGGTTTCGGGTTTTATTCGGGTTGAACTAATAGGAGCCGGTGTCGCCTCCGAGTTGTTCGGGCCCTGAGCTGCTCCCGTCCCGGCGACCAGAAAAGCAATCGCCAGTACTTGAGCTAAAGTTCGTCGCATTCAGTTCTCCTCGCATCTCAAAAGTGTCCTTGGCCTAAGGCTTGTATGAACTTTCGTGTGTTGCAATCTCACTATGCTAGCGGGATGCCAAACGGCGTGTCAACCTGGATTGGACCCTCCGGCGATGACGTCCTAGTAATCATAATCTTACGTAACCTGTTGGTAATTATGGGTAATACGGGCACTTCCGTTGAAAACAATAATCTTAGCTATTTATAATATAGTAAATACCCAGTCAGTGCGAGGGAGGTAGAATTTACAAGCCGTTCATAATCAGTTGGTTACGGCTATTGCCGGTTTAAGCACTATAGGAATCAACGACTTGCGCGCCCCACCCCGAAGGTTTGCCGTAAATTTATTTCCTGATGCGAGTCGGCGGACGTTACGAAAGGGCCGACGGAAGGTGCCAAACGATGTTAGATTCGCGCTTACGAGCCAGATCGAAAAGAGATCGAGAAGAGACCCAGAGGGCAAAGAAGTGAGGGAGCATGGCTGAAGCACCGCCGGTAGTTCTGACCATCGCAGGGTTCGATCCGTCGTCCGGGGCAGGGGTTACGGCGGATATAAAGACCATTGCCGCCCACGGATGCTACGGCGTGGCGTGCATCACCGCGCTCACCGTCCAGTCGACTGCGGGCGTGCGGCGGGTGCATGCGGTTGAGCCTGAATTGGTTGCGGAAACGCTGGCTGAGTTGGCTGCCGACGTCAAAATCGCCGCCGTCCGCATCGGCATGCTGGGCACCTCGGACGTAGTAAAGGCCGTTTCGGACTTTCTTGGAAGCCGTTCGCGGAAAACTCGATTACCTAATGTGGTATTGGATCCAATCATCAAGGCCTCGTCAGGTGCGGACCTGCTTGATGCTGCCGGGGTTAAGTTATTGAAGGAAAAGCTGATTCCGCTGGCCGATGTGGTCACTCCCAACGTGGATGAGGCCTCCGCGCTCACTGGGCTGAAAGTTACCGACCTAGATGGCATGAAGGCCGCCGCTGCTCAACTGCACGAACTGGGATGCCCGGCTATTGTGGTTACGGGCGGACACTTGGAAAAAGCGACCGATCTACTCAGCTTCAAAACCGTGCAAGGGATTGAGTACGAAGTGTTTAAGGCGGAGCGGCAGCGTTCAAACTCCACCCATGGCACCGGATGCGCCTTCGCCACAGCCGTGGCCTGCCATCTCGCGCTGGGGCGAGGACTGGCCGAGGCTGCGCTTCTCGCCAAAACATATGTCACCGCGGCGATCGCTTACGGTCACGACCTGGGGCGGGGCGTTGGTCCCGTCCACCATCTGTATCGTCTGGGCCAGCAGCGGCGCGCGGCAAGTTCCGGGGACGAATCGTAGGATTCACCCCGCTCCGAGATCGTGCGTTCTGGCTCGCGGAGGTTCCATGGGTCCTACGGAAAACTCACCAGGGTTCGTTGGGTACGGCGAATTTCCCCCTCAGCGGGTCAATTGTTCATCGGGCGCTGTGCATCGAATGCGCGCCGGACGATTGCTGCAACCGCCCGCAAACCCCGGACCTCGACCCGAAACCTCGGAGGCAAATATCCATTCAACCAACTATTGCACTCGTTTGAGGTCCATTATCCAATCCGTTTCCCATGTTTTTCCACCATCGGGTGATTCTGCCTGCTCCCAGTGACCTGAGGTGGATGTGATCGCGGACCATAGGAGCCGCGTGCGGACTGGTTTCCCGCCTTCGGTATCGTCGTTCGCATAGAAGGTTCCTAAGCCATTGTGGAAGCTGCCTCTCACGGGCGGATCCATCGGACCCAGTGGTGTCCTGCTGTCCAGCCACCAGATCGACCACTGCCCCGTCTTGGCGTCGAACGATCGGGTAGCTACACCGCGGTAAGTGCCGCCAGGAACTTCGAACACGGTGTCGTCGACATTCGCGTAGCCACCCATCAGTGGCTGGCAGAATAATGTCCCTTCGAATTCGATCCACTCGTGACTGTTGACGAGGCGATGCTTCAGCTTTCGATGATGGATTTGCCAGTGTCCGAATAAAAAATCGAAGTCATGCAGTCCCGGCACCGCACTTTCTGCATGACGTATCTCTGCTCCCGAACCTGGGGAGGACTGCGCCACAGTGAGCGCCGACGACGCCAGGCCTATCCCCAAACAGAAGATCACAGTAATGCGCTGACGTATTTCCACGTATGACTCCTCTTCGTACCGAATTACCGCCGGGCCCCAGTTTAGCGCATGGCTGAAGCAATCAGGCGATAACACGCAGTGAGAATTTGGCGGGCCATGCATCTCGAATCGATTTGCGAAGGTTTCGAAACCGGGGCACACATGATGAGGGAGCAGTTAGGCGGGGTTACTGCGATCCCAGCTTGAGGATCAACAGCGCTTGCAGTTCGTTGGAGTCGACGGTTTTTCGTTCGAAGGTGGTTTCCCGGCGGGTATCCGAAAATCGAAGGTCCAGCAGGTAGAGCTTGTGGATCTCGAAGTCTGAAAGGGTCCGAGGCACCCTTCTTGTCAGTTGGAAACGGAGCGCGCGAAGGCTAGTCCTGATCGTCGTGATTCTTGTTGGAGGGGGTTTTCAGAAGGATGCCGGCTACGAAGGCGGCGGCGGCGGCCAAGAGCCACTCGATGCGCCACATTTGGATGGCCTGAAAGTCGACGAAGTTCTGTGCTTTGTAGACGAGGCTCACGCCGACGGCTCCGGCTACGCAGCCGAGGCCGATGAAGAAGGCGACCAGCGATGCGGTGGGAAGGCCGATCCAGCGCTTGATCTGGTGGAAATGCAGGTATTGGATCCAAGCCGGGACGGTGATCCTGCGCCAACGGATTCCGGCGGCGGTGGCACGGAGCTTGGCGGCTCCTTTGGCGAAGAAGTCGGAAGACAAAAAGTCGGCCGAAAGGTAGGCGGATTGATTTTCGGCGGATTGCAGGTGATTTCGTTGCAGCTGGGAGGGCCGCGGGGTGCCGCAGGAGTGGCAAAAGCGGGCGCCGACCAGATATTCGGTGGTGCAGCGGTCACAGGCATCGCTCAAAGCGGCAGTGACTTCCTGGGGTTGACTGGCCATGTGCATGGCGATTGGCGGCTGCCAGAATTCCTGCTCCACGTTGTGGGTTAGTTCCGCCATCGTGTCGACCCCAAAAAGTTGAACCTTTAGTTGTTCAAGAATGATTCTTCAAGAGGCAAGCGTAACGCCAAAGCTGACTCGCGCTTAAGCATCGGCGAATTAATGACTTACGAGTTTTGCTCAGTGTTCTCTACATGACTCTCCGGCAATAATTACGTGCTTTTCCGCGTAAAGATGCGCTGGTTTCTAAAGTCCAAGACCCTTCCGGTGAGAGCGAAACTGGCATTTCACGTTGCGTTTAAACCGGCTCGACGCCTGCTCCGCAAAAGACCGAAAACATGTGGCAGAAAACTTCCGCCGGCCTGCCGAGCTCCATTCGGCAGACCGGACGGAACGGCTCACTCGAATCGTTGCTGAAAACCCGAATGAGTGGTCGGACTTGCGAGCAGATTATAGGGCCGGTGTGGAGGGAATTGGAGTGACTGTTCTGGCGCTCCGCTAACGGATTTGGTTCCGGGAAGGTCCATCCCATGCTGGATGCGATTCGTTTAGACTGGGGGAAACCCAGGGTGGCGCGGGCCAACTAAGGGCTTTAACCACAAAAGGAGACAGGGGGTCGCAGGGTGGGGGCTGAGCGTTTCATTGGGTTTGATCTTCGCGGCTAGTAGGGGGAAGACTTCGTTGGTTCATTCTGTAACGGGAAAAGCGGCGTTGCCTACTTCTGATTCTGATCGCCTTCTGTGTTCCTTCTGCCGCCGCAGACGGGGTTCGCGACCCGGCTGTCGATGCTGCGTTCGACCACTTCTACAACATGGAGCACGAGCAGGCGACGCATGACTTCGAGAAGATTCTGGCGCGGCATCCCCGGGATCCTTCTGCGGTGAACCATCTGCTGGGCTCTGTGCTGATCCGCGAGCTCTACGACACTGGCGCCATGAATACGGGCGAGTATGCCAACGACAGTTTTATCGGGCAGACGCACCGGTCGGGCGATCCTAAGGTAGACCAGCGGATTCGGCAGCTCGTGGTCGAGGCTGAGCGATTGGAGGAAGATCAGCTTAAAGCTAATCCAAATGATGTGGACGCTCTCTATGCCCGTGGGGTTACGCGGGCGGACTTCGCGCTTTACACGGCGCTGATCGAGCGGGCATGGTTTTCGGCTTTGCGGAATGGAGTGGGGGCGCGGCAGGACCACGAACGCGTGCTGGAACTCGATCCCAATTATGTGGACGCGAAGCTGGTGGTGGGGACGCACAATTACGTGATGGGCAGTCTTCCCTGGGGAGTGAAAGTGGCGGTCGCACTAGTGGGGCTCAGCGGCACCAAGGAAAAAGGGCTGCAATACCTGCGGGAGCTGAGCCAGAGCAACGGCGAGAACGCAGTCGACGCCAAAGTGGTGCTGTGCCTGTTCCTGCGGCGCGAACATCAGTACGACGAAGCGCGCGGGATTATGGAGGGACTGGCGGCGCGGTATCCGAGGAATTATTTATTCTCGCTGGAAGTTGCGAATTTGCTGCGCGATTCCGGGCGCTGGGGCGAGGCCGAGGCGGGTTACCGAAAGGTCTGGCAGAACGGGCGGGATGGGAAATATGGCGCGCTGCATTATGAGTTGGCAGCCTGGGGGCTGGGGGAATTATTTCGTAGCCGTAAGGATTACGCGGGAGCGGCGGCGGCTTATGAGCTGACGAATGAGGTCTCCAATCCTGATCCGGAGACTTTGCAGAAAGCTAATCTGGCGGCGGGGAAAATGTATGACTTGCTGGGGAAGCGGGAAATGGCGGTGAAGAAGTATCAGGAGGTGGTAGCGGAGGGCGGCGGGAATGCTTTTGCCGGGGAGGCTCGGAGGTTTTTGAGGGAGGGTTATCGGGAGTAGAGGGTGGGGGGATGGGCTTCCTGCCTTTGGAGTCAGACTTCAGACCATTGGACGGGGCGCTGGGCTTCGCCCGAGCTTGGACAGCCGAGGCGGCTGTCTCGACGTGGGTTGAGGAGGATGGGGCTTCGGGGAACTTTCTCGGGCTGATCGCCGTACCTTTAGTGCGGGGGACAGCTATGTACTGCAACTACTGCGGAAAAGTGATTCAGGACGATGCGGCGGTTTGCGCCTATTGCGGGATTCGCGTGGGGGCGTCTGTGGCGCGCAAACGGCTGGTGCGGCCGCGCCAGGGACGCAAGGTTGCGGGCGTGTGCCTGGGTTGCGCCGAATATTTTGATATTGACGTGACTGTGGTGCGGCTGGCTTGGCTGATCACGGCGCTCATGACCTGCGTTGGCTTCATTCCCTATATCGTTGCCTGGATCGTGATGCCGGAGGAGCCGCCGCAACTTATGGCTCCCGCGGGCGCGCAGCAGATGACGAGTGTGTGAAGTGCGTGGTCATAACTTTTCTTCCGCCCCTGCCGGGGCTGGCACAGATCTAGCTTGTTACCCACGGCTTGCGCCCCTTCGGCAAGCTCAGGGCAAGCCGTGGGCTGTGTTCTTTCGCCGCTTCGCGGCTGCATCTGTGTTTAAATCGGCTGCATGCAGCCTACCCTCTCGAAGGTGAAGAGCGGCGACGCCGAGATTGCCTACCGGGTGCTGGGCGAGGGCGCTCCGGTTGTGCTTCTGCATCCTTTTCCCGTAAATCATGAATTCTGGTTGCCTGTGGCTGCGGTGCTGGCTGCGCGCTTCCGCATTATTTTGCCGGACTTGCGCGGGCATGGCGATTCTGGAGTGGGCGAGGGGCCAGCTACGATGGCGAAGCATGCGCTCGATATTGCGCGTGTGATGGACGACGCCGAGGTGGGGCGCGCGCCGATGATCGGAGTATCGATTGGCGGATATGCGTTGTTCGAATTCTGGCGCAGATTTCGCGGGCGCGTTGCGGCGCTTGGCCTGTGCAATACCAAGGCTCCGGCGGACTCGGGTGAAGCCCGCGCGGGACGGCTGCAGGCGGCGAACGATGTGTTGGAGCGCGGGACAGAGCCATTCTTTGAAAGCATGATTCCGCGATTGCTGGGGAAGACCACGCGCGAGGCTCGTCCTGACCGGGTCGTGGACGCACTGGGCATGATGCGCAAAATGTCGGCTGAGAATGTGGCGCAGGTGCAGCGGGGGATGGCGGAGCGTCCGGACTCGATGGATACATTGAAGACCATCAATGTTCCTGTGCTGGTGATCACCGGGGGACGAAGATATTCTTACCGGCGTGAATGAAGCGGAGTTGATGCGCCAGTATATTGCGGGGAGCCAGGTGCGAGTGATTCCTAAGGCTGGGCATTACTGCGGCCTGGGAGCGGCCGGAGGATATAACGGGGCTGCTGGCGAATTTTCTCGGAGGGGATTTAGGGTTGGTCGTGTAGTGGCAAAATTCGTTCACCACCCTTCGACTTCGCCAGGGCACGCCCGGGCACAGAGGAGCACAGGGTAAATCGGAATCGGAGTCTAGGATTTGTGGGACGGGTCGGGCTACAATCGTGCTGCTTATGAGAAGACTGGTTGCATTACTGGCATTGTTTTTTTTGGCGGCTGGCGCCTTCGCGCAGACCGTGGCTGTTTCGCGGCCGCGCATCATGGGGATTGATCACGTTTCGTTTTACACTACCGCGCCTGACGGAGTGCAGAAGCTTTATGGCGCTGTGCTCGGACTGGCGGACGCTCCGGCGATTGAACCGGGCGGAACGGTGCGCTACATGGTGGGTGCGCAGTGGGTGGGCTACAGTGCGGCGCCCGATCCGAAGTCGACCGACCGCATGGATCATGTTGCATTTACTACTGACAACATCGTGGGGCTGCGGCATTATTTGACGGCGAACGGAGTGAAAGTTTCGGGCGTGCAGGGATGGTCGGATCACAGTTTGAGTTTTTCCATTGTCGATCCTGAAGGACATCGCATTGAATTTGTGGAGCGTCCTTCGGTCGAACATGCCGCGAGTCGAAAATGCCAAGGTTAGAATGTCAGGCAGATGCGCCGGCCGTCGACGTCGGCGGTATCGCGGCGCATGATTCATGCCGGGTTTCTGGTGCACAACCGCGATGCGGAGGATCACTTTTATCGGGAGCTGCTGGGCTTTCGTCCTTACTGGCATGGGGGAATGCAGGACGACAAGACGGATTGGGTCGCCATGCAGGTTCCGGACGGCACGGACTGGGTGGAGTATATGTTGAACCAGCCGGAGCATCCCGATCTGCGGCTTTCGGGAGTGATGAATCACATCTCGCTGGGCGTTGCTGACATGGAGAAAGCGCAGGCGATTCTGGAATCGCACGGCTGGAAGCCGCACGGTGGACGAGAAGGCGCAGATGGGGAAAGATGGCAAGTGGCAACTGAACGTGTACGATCCTGATTTGACGCGGATCGAATTAATGGAGTTCAAGCCCGCGCAGAAACCGTGCTGTTCGGAGTTCACGGGGCAGCATCCGTCGGAGTGATCGCTGGATAGTGAGCGCTGTATAAGCTGTATGAGGGGCTGTAATCCGGAAAGAGAGTTGAGGTTAATGGGAACGATGACTACTTCTCTGGCTAGCGATCTGGTTGATCTCGTTGCGGGGAAAACGGTAGTGACTACGAAGGGTGACGGACCGACCGTCGACGTGAGCGCGGCCGGCAGCCGGGTTTTTCTGCTGACGCTCGATATTACTGACATCATCGAGCAGGAGTCGCTGGACGTGAGCGTCTACGGCTCGGCGGAGGGGACGGCGTGGAGTCCCTAAGCCGATTGCGGCGTTTCCACAGAAGTTTTATCGGGAACAGTCTGTGTTGCTGCTCGATTTGACGGCGCATCCCGATGTGAAGTTTGTGCGTGCGCATTGGGATGTGGCGCGCTGGGGACGCGGGACGGAGACGGTAATGTTTGAGTTTGGGGTGACGTTGAGGGAAGTTCCTTCCAGTATTTTGAAGGAAGCTGCGGCTGAGGCTCGGGCAAGGGCTTGAGAAATTGCTGATTGTTGATTGCTGATTGTTGATTGCTGATTGTTACTGCTGATGAAGAGCGGAGAAAGCTGGAATTGTTGCTGCAGTTTTGAGATTTTAATCAGCAATCAACAATCAATAGATTGGCAATTCACGGCGCCCTAGCAGTTCTCGTCTGGTACCTTCCGCTATATTGATCTCAGGATGAAAAATGAATCGCAGGTGACGGTGCGCCCGGCGCGCAATGTGCGCGGCAGTGTGCGATTGCCTGGGGATAAATCCATTTCGCACCGGTATGCGATGCTGGCGGGAATCGCCGAGGGGCCATCACGGATTGAGAACTATTCCACTGGCGCCGATTGTGCCAGCACGCTGGGATGCATGCGCTCGCTGGGAGTGAAGTGGGGGCGCGCGGAGTATGGACGGTGTCGAGAACACGATCGAGATCGAAGGGCGTGGGCTGGCCTTGTCCGCTCCGGATGCGGCGCTCGATTGCGGGAATTCTGGTTCGACGATGCGGATGTTGAGCGGGATTGTCGCGGGGCAGAAATTTAGCAGTGAGATGGTGGGGGACGAATCGCTTTCGCGGCGGCCGATGGGACGCGTGATTACGCCGCTGATTGCGATGGGCGCGCAGATTGGCTCGCAGAGCGGGCTTCCGCCGCTACGGATTACGGGCGGTAGCCTGAAAGCCATCGACTACAAGATGCCGGTGGCCAGCGCGCAGGTGAAAACTTGTCTGCTGTTCGCGGGATTGTTTGCTGACGGAGAGACTTGCGTCGAGGAGCCGTTGCGCACTCGCGATCACGGCGAAGTTGCGCTGCGCGCGTTTGGAGCACAACTTGAGGGCAAGGGAAATGAAGTGAAGATTCGCGGAGGGCAGAGACTTAAGGGACTGGAAGGCCGCGTCCCGGGCGACTTGTCAAGTGCCGCTTTCTTTTTGTGCGCGGCGGCGTTGTTTCCGGGGTCGCGGCTGACCATTCCGAATCTGTTGATGAATCCTACGCGGGCGCGGCTGCTCGATATCCTTACGCTGCTGGGGCTGAAGATTTCTGTGACGCAGATCGAGGAGATCCACGGCGAACTTGTCGGCACACTCCAAGTGGAGGGCGCTCGACTGAAGGGTGCGACTATTTCTGGAGCTGACTCGGCGGCGCTGATCGACGAAATCCCGGTGCTGGCGGCCATTGCGCCTTATACGGAGCAGGGAATTGAGGTGAGCGACGCCAAGGAGTTGCGGGTAAAGGAATCGGACCGCATTGCCGCGGTGGCAAGCAATCTGCGGCGGATGGGCGCGCAGGTGGAAGAGCGCGAAGATGGGTTGAAGATTCCGGGGGGACAGAGGCTGCACGGCGCGGAGATTGATTCGTGCGGCGATCATCGGATTGCTATGGGGTTTGCGATTGCGGCGCTGCGGGCGGAAGGGGAGACTGCGATTCGCGGGGCGAAATCCGCGGCGATTTCCTATCCGGCGTTTTTTGCTACGCTGGAAGAATTGGTGGAGCGATAGGCTGCTTCCGGGCTGTGGCGTCTTCTTGGTGTTGAGCCGATAGGCCTTCGGTGGCGGGTCAAGGCAACTACTTTTACCACCAAGGACACAAAGTTGCACGTAGGAGACCCAGGCCAACGCGCACCTCGTGGTGTTTAAATTCATTCACCACGGGGGACACAGAGGTCCCCAGGGTAGTGCTATCTGGGAGACTTCACGACGATTGCCGCGAACCGGACAGTGGCGTCCCTGGCCTGTTTCCCGGATGTTTAGCGGTTATGGATCGTGATAAAGTATTGCCCACCTAAGGGCTGGGCTGTGGGCCTAGCCGGACTGCCATCCCCCGACCAAGGAGTAACCGATGACCACCCTCCGCGAAATTGTGAAAGACCGCAAAGTTTATTCCATCGATGCCGGGAAGACCGTGCTGGAAGCGGCGCGCTACATGATGGAACACAACATCGGAGCGCTGCCGGTGCTGCGCAACGGAGAACTGGCCGGCATGTTTTCGGAACGCGACGTTATGAACCGCGTGGTCGCGGTGGGAAGGAATCCGGGAACGACATCGGTGGCGGAAGTGATGAGTGCGAACCCGCGCGCAGTTCCTGCGGATGAAACCGTGGAGGAATGTCTCTTCATCATGCAGGAATTCGGGTTCCGCCATTTGCCGATTGTCGAGGGCAAAGAGCTGAAGGGGTTGGTTTCGCTGCGCGATATTCTCAGACGCCAGTCTGCGGAGAACAACCACGGGACGCGACGGGCCGCTTCGTAGGAAGTATTGCGGTGCCGGAAGTCAAAACCCAAACCTAAACAAAGTCAAAACCCCCATTTCTCGCAAGAGACGCGAGAAATGGGGCACCCGCGGCAGTGTTGTTGTTCCTGCACGAGTTGCCCGGGCGCCCGATTTTCTATTCTCTGTGGCGCAGAATCAGTTCACCTTTTTCTGGAGGAAGCGCGAAGGGGATCTCGAAAATAATGCCTTCGATAGGAACGCGCAGCACGAAGGTTTCGTGCCTTTTCCAACTGCTGATCCACCTGCTGTTGGTGTTGAACAATACCCATCCGCTGGCCTGCGGCTTTCCGGGGTCGAGGTGCGTTGGACGCAGCGTGTCCTTGGTGACGAATTCCAAGAGCTCCGCGGCATCTTTCTGAAAGGCGCGTGTGTAGGCCTCTTTCGCGTCTTTCTGCTCGGGATGTTTTTCCAGTTCGCGGGCGGTTTCGTGATCCTGGGCGTCGGCGTCTTTCTGGATTTTTTCCGCGAATCCGTCGGGATCGAGCGCGGGCTGGATCACTTTGAAGTGTTTCAGGAACTGCAGCGAAATACCTTCGGTCGTCAGATCGACGGAAGTCTGGCCGCGATAGCGTATGTCGAGCAGCACGCCAAAAAAGGGCTCGTGGCGGCGGCGGACTTTTTCCAGTTCCTGCGCGTCGAGCGCGAGAGTAATACCGAGATCACCCGACCACAGGCCGTAACGGTACTTTCCGTCGTCGCCACGGGAGAATGTGCAGCCCGGACGTTGTTCGTCCCAGCGGACGGTGGCTGGTTTGGGTTTGTCTTTATCTTTGTCTTTGGCCAGTGCAGCGGGGCTTGCGGAGAGGTAAAAGCAGAAAAGGCAGGCGGCCGCCAGGTTACGCGGAAAGCGAAGAATCGAGCTAACGGATGCGGGAGACCGGAAGCTGCCCATGGCTTCAACCGGCGCTAGTTTACCGTGAGACTTACGGTTGCAGGAGTGACTTCGTTGCTGGGCGCAACTCCCTGGGTGTCCGCGCCGGTCAGGGTGAAGACGTAGGTATTTTTGGGCGTGCTTCCGTTCAGACCGGTGTTGGAGTTGTTGGTTGAGCAGGCGGGCAGGAGCAGCACACTTGCCGAACATCCGAGGAGAAGCGCCATCACCCAAACTCTCCGGCGGCGCCGGTCCGACGTGGCCAGGGCGAGCGCGATCAAGCCCAGTCCGGGGAAAGCCAACCACATGCTGCTGAGGCTCAGGCCGTTGGGTCCGTGCGGCCATGAACCGTTGATCCCATTGAGGCCTCCGAGAAGCGAGGCGGGAGTTGGCGGTGGCGGCGTGTTTCCAGTGGTGGTGATGGTGAGGATGGACGTGTAGGGTGGCTGCAAGCCGCCGGGCTGAGGTCCAACTGCAGGCGGATTGAACGAACAGGAGGGAGCGGGCGTCGCCAGCGGCGTGATGGAACTGCAGGAAAGCGTGACAGTTCCCGAATAACCGTTGATCGGGCTTACGGTGATGGTTGCTACGGCGGGATAACCCGGTTGCACGCTGGTGGGGAAGATCGTGGTCGTCACCGCGAGAGTGTAGTCGGGGGTTATCGACAGCACGGTCAAGTTTATGTTCGTCGTTTTCGTGGTGCTCGGGGCGGGGCCGGTCCCCGTCACGGTGAGGGTATAAAAGCCGGCGGGCGCAAGGTCGCCGACTGTGATCGACATCGCGACCTGCTGCGGAGGAGTCGCCGTGGCTGGGGGCGTGCATGTCGGGCCGTTCGCAACTAGCGGGGACACGGTGCAGCTAAGAGAAACGTTGCCGGTGAAGCCATTCACGGCTCCGAGGTTGATGTAGGATTTTGAGTCCTGGCCAGCGTCCACCGCGGACGGGTAGGGTTCGGTGACCATCATGGTGAAGTCCTGCCCAAAAGCCATGAGAGGCGATGCCAGAAGAGCCAGAAATAAGAACCGGTGCAGCAGGCGGACGGGAACGGCGATGCGGGAGTTCAAGAAGCTGGATTTCAACATGAGCAAGTCTGGTCTCTTACCTTCGATTCACAGGATAAAGTAAAGGGTGCCCGGTAGTTTCTTTAAGGATGAAACGAATTCTAAATAGTAACATCACGGGGTTGCCGTAGTCGCGGGAGGACAGCGTCCTGACTTGGCGAACCACAGAGGACACAGGGGGCCACAGGGTAAAGCCAGAATCGGGGAGGCCGCGTCGGAGACGGTTTTGGGGCGGGCGGCAAAGCTTTGTCACTGCTGGTCCTGTTGCAGGAGTTCGGGCGAGGGGACGGATTCCGTTTCTATCTGCTTCTGGTGTTCGGTGCGGCGCTCGTTGTCGATGCGGACCGCGGTTTCGAGTTCTTTCTGGCCTTCGGCCTTGCGGCCCAGGTGCAAGAGAACCTGGCCGCGCAGGTAGTGAATATCGGTGCGGTTGGGATCCAGTTTTCCGGCGGAGTTGATGGCCGCCAGCGCCTGTGGATATTTTTCTTCCCGCTGGTAGACCTTGGCGAGCCCCACCTGCGAATTTACCAGACGCGAATCGAGGCGGAGCGCATTGCGATAACTCTTCTCGGCATTGCTATCTTGCTGCATCAGGGAATAGACATCGCCGAGTTCGTCATAGTTCAGGGCCAGGTCTGGCTCCACGGTGGCATCTTTCAGGAACTCGTCGCGCGAGCGCTCGTAATCCTGTTTCTTCAAATAGGTCAGGCCAAGGTTGAAATGCACAAAAGGCAACCTGGAATCGGCCGCGGCGGCGGCCCGAAGATCTTCTAATGCGAGGTCATATTGTTCCAGATTCAAGTGGGCTTTGCCCATGAAGAGATGATATTCGGGCGAGCCTTCTCCGATGCGCACCAGCTGCGCGGTTGCTCGTTCGTCGAGCTCCTTGCGGTCGGCGCGATGGGCTGCGATCGAGAGCACGTAGAGATAATTGAGTTGGGTGGATTCCTGCGCCCACAGCGGCTCCAGCGTGTCCGCGGCATCGGCCCACCGGTTGGCGAAAAAATAACATTGCCCGAGGAGGTAGCGCGGTTGCAGCGCATCCGGCTGATCGCGCACAACTGATTCAAAGGGAGGGATCGCCAGCAGAAATTCGTTCTGGCGGTAGTAGGCGAGGCCAATGTTGAGGCGAATGCCTGGGACCTGCGGCAACATGTGCTCGGCTCTGCGCAGCATTTCGAGAGCCTTGGTCCACCGCTTGCTGCGCATGTAGACCACGCCTAAATTCGCGTAGGCCGCTCCCGCTTGCGGATCAAGGGCCAGGATCTGGCGGAAATCGTGCTCGGCTTCGTCCAGTCTGCCGTGATTCAGCGCCTCCTGTCCGTGCTGAAAAATCTGCGCTGCCTGCTGCTTCGCGTTCTCCGCGGCGGCATCGCCGGTGCGTGGCTTAGCTGGCGGAGTAGGAGCGGAATTCTGCGCACCAGCTTGCCCGATCGCGATGCCCAGCAAAAGCAGTCGCAGCAACGTGCCCGAAAAAGCTCTCGGCAAAGTCCTCAACAACCCCGGCTTGTTTCGAATGCTTGACACTGGATGTAGTCTCTGCTGTAGTGTCCGCCAGCCTCCCGGCGAATTCAAGTGCGGGGATGCGTGGAAATCTGAGGGGGAATCGGAGACTCGCGCTTCGGTTTTTATTGCCGCGGTCATTGCTGCGGCTTTTGCCGCCACCGTGTTGCGTGGGTTTAAGGATAAGGCTAAAAGGCTTCGATGGTCACCATCCGAGACGTTGCCAAGGAGAGTGGATTCTCCTCCACCACAGTTTCCATCGTCCTCAATAACGCTCCGCTGGCGCGTTACATTCCGACCGTCACGAAGAAGCGGATTGAGCGCGCCGCCGAGAAACTCGGCTACCGGCCTAACCAGTTCGCCCGCTCCTTGCGCAGCAAGCGCAGCCACACCGTCGGAGTCATGGTGTTCGACATGACCGACCCGTTTTGCACGCTGGTGTTACGCGGCATTGAGAACACGCTTTACCAGTCTTCCTATCTTCCCATCCTCACTGACGTGCACAATGAGCGCGCGCGGTTCGAGCGCTATCTTGAGCTTTTGCTCGACCGCCGCATCGAAGGGCTGATCGTGGTCGCCAATTGGCTCTTTCTCGATATCAACCTGCTCGGGGACCTGGAGAAAAGCAGCATTCCGACCATCATGATCGGCTGCGAGTTGAAGACCGACTCTATCAGTTCCGTTATCGTGGACAACGAAATCGGCGGTTATCTTGCCCTCGAGCATTTACATTCCATGGGACATCGCAAGATCGCCATCATCCGCGGGCCTAAGACTCTGGCTGACAGCTCGCCGCGCTGGCGGGGGATCCGCAACTGCGCCAAGGATTGTGGGCTGGAGCTTGACCAGCGCCTGATTGTGGATCTGCCCGAATCGCGCGATTTCACTTCCAGCTTCGAGGCCGGTCAGCGGCTTACGGAAGAACTGATCAAACAAAAGAATTCCTTCACTGCGTTGCTGGCTTTTGACGACATGACCGCCTTCGGCGCGATCCGGGCGCTCTCCAAGGCAGGACTGCGGGTGCCCGAGCACTGCTCGGTGATTGGATTCGACGATGTGGCCCCTTCTGCCCTTTACACGCCTTCACTGACTACGGTTCGCCAGCCCCTGGAATCGATGGGTGGCTCCGCTGTGGGGATCGTGGTGGAAGGCATCAACGGCGTGCTCGAGAAGCGCGAAGTGGCGGCCGACCATCGCAAGGTGGCTCCGGAACTGGTAGTAAGGGAATCGACGCGCAGGTTGTTGTAGTGGGGCCGTGGGACGCGACTGCTAAAAGATCGGTCCTCTCATGCGCTTTTCTCTTGACAGTAGATGCCTTCGAAAAGCACTATTCATACGTTTTAATAGCGTGCTGTTGGGGTCTCGAATCACCTGTCGATCGTTGTGAGTGTGAAAACTATGCAGCCGTGCCGCCAAGAGGCGGTGCGGTTTATTGGAGCGCGCGCCGGGGTGCCCGCGCTAAAGGGGAGAACTGAATTATGAAATCGTCTCGGGAACTGTTGCGGAGCTTGCTCGTTGTGATGGTTGCCTGCGTGGCGGCCTGGGGTCAGACTACCGGTTCGATCACAGGCACGGTGAAGGATCAGTCAGGAGCCGCCGTTGCCGGCGCCACTATCGTGATCGCAAGTCCGGAGCGTGGCATTGACCGCAAAACGGTCACGAACTCCACTGGCGAGTACAACGAGTCGGCACTGCCCTCGGGTTCGTACAACGTCATCGTGAGCGCGAGCGGCTTCAAGAAGTACGAGGCCAAGGGCGTGACGCTCGACGTGGCGGAGAAGGCGCGCGTCGATGTCGCGCTCGAAGTTGGCGCCGCCACGGTTGAAGTACTGGTCGAGGGCGCAAACGTTGCCCAGGTTGAGACTCAGTCTTCCGAACTGGCCGGGACGATCACAGGAAAAGAACTGACCCAGCTCCAGTTGAACGGCAGGAATTTTACGTCACTGGTGACGCTGGTTCCCGGCGTAAGCAACCAGACAGGAATGGACGAGCCGCAGGTCGGTATCAACGGCAGCGTCAGTTTCAGCATGAACGGCGGGCGCGTCGAGTACAACAACTGGGAACTCGACGGTGGCGACAACATGGACAATGGCAGTAACGGCACGTTGAACGTGTATCCCAGCATTGATGCGATTGAGGAGTTCAAGGTTCTGACATCGAACTACGGCGCCCAGTATGGCCGCAACGGATCGGGCACGGTGGAAGTGGAAACCAAATCCGGGACGAAAGACTTCCACGGCGACGCTTACGAGTTCGTGCGCAACGATATGTTCAACGCGCAAAACTACTTCAATAGCGTAGTTGCTGGAAATACTGGCGTTACCCCTCCCTACAAGAAAAACGATTTCGGCTACACCATCGGCGGACCGATCTATATCCCCGGCGTCTACAACAGGGACCGGCAGAAGACGTTCTTCTTCTGGTCGCAGGAGTGGCGGCGTGATCGCGTCCCGGCTTCATTCAACGTTCCCGTGCCTTACAGCAAGGAACGCGCCGGCGACTTCAGCGACGTGTGCCCCAACCATCTGTCAGGGTCTTACATCGACTGTCCGATTAACCCCAGCACGGGCACGTATTACCCGGGCTTTTCGATTACTCCGACCGCCACTGGCACAGCCCTGCTCGCGCTGGTTCCGGTGGGGACCTTAGACACGCCGGGTGCGGCTATTTACAATTCCAATTCCCTGCTTCCCACAAATTGGCGCGAAGAACTGGTCCGCGTCGACCACAACATTACCGACCACAACCGCGTGACGTTCCGCTATATTCACGATTCGTGGAACACGCTGGAATCCGGGCCAATCTGGGATTCTGCGTCTTTCCCCACGGTGCAGACGTTCTTCAACGGGCCGGGAGTAAGCTTCGTGGCGCG
This sequence comes from uncultured Acidobacteriaceae bacterium, assembly GCA_963846245.1. Classification (GTDB taxonomy): domain Bacteria; phylum Acidobacteriota; class Terriglobia; order Terriglobales; family Acidobacteriaceae; genus Sulfotelmatobacter. The sequence continues at coordinate 30,800 of CAWJVI010000009.1, forward strand.
GCTGACCAGCACCGTTTCTCCCACCCTTCTGAACGAGTTTGTAGCGAGCTACACCACCGATCACATTGCCTTCAAGTCCGAGGGGGCGTGGCAACTTCCGGCTGGCTTCGCAATGGGATATATCTATCCCAACGGCGCCGCTGGTAAATTGCCCGCCATCAACGTGAGCGGAGGAGCCGCCTACGGAGGCGGGTTCGCCGAGGATCCGGACGGGATTTGGCCCGAAGGACCTTACAACTCCAATCCGACTTACACCTATCGCGATAACGTGACCAAGATTATTGGACGCCACAACCTGCAGTTTGGCGGGTACTTTGTTGCGGCTCAGAAAAATGAGTTAAGCAGCGTTCAGGTGAATGGCTCGCTGACGTACGACATTGGTTCCCCAGTCAGCACGAAAAATGCTTTCGCAGATATGCTGCTAGGAAACATCGCGAGCTTCTCCCAGGGCAGCAACCAGTTGAAGTTCTACAACCGGTACAAGATCGTCGAACCCTATTTCCAGGATGATTGGCACGCGACCGACCGTCTGACCTTGAACCTGGGTTTGAGAGTCAGTCTGGAAGGCACCTACCGGGATCGGTACCAGCACGCTTATAACTGGGATCCAGCCGTCTACAACGCTAATATCGCAAGCGCACCGAAGGTCGACGGAGACGGTACGATTACAGGAAGTGCCGGCGCGCTGGTTCCCGGGGCGACTAACCCGTTTGTTGGTCTTGTGCAATGCGGTGGTCCAGGAGGCCCCGTTACTTTCGCGGGATTCCCGAATGCGTCGGTCGGCGGAGTCTCTGCCGTCGGCTGCTCCAAGGGGCACCTGTTCAACCCTGCGCCCCGTATCGGTTTTGCCTGGGATCCCAGAGGGAAGGGAAAGCTTGCCATTCGCGGTGGCTATGGCATCTTCTTTGAGCACGCCAACGGAAACGAAGCCAACACCGAGGGCATGGAAGGTCAGTCGTCGCCTCTGCTCCAAAGCTCGTCGCAAATCAACATCGTCGGGTCCGGGCCCAATGGCGGATACACGGAAATTGGAAATCCGAGCAACGCCACGCCGCCCGCCTTCCCATTGGGCTTTATCTCCATTCCCAACCAAGCGGTCTGGCCCTACATGCAGCAGTTCCACCTCGACGTGCAGCAGGAACTGTCGGGCCACTCAGTGCTCACGGTTTCCTACGTGGGCAGCAAAGGAACGCATCTCGGCCGGCAGAGCGACCTGAACCAGCTCTACCCGACCCCCGCGTCGAAGAATCCGTATCAGCCCCACCAGCCGATCAGCGATGCGGATTGCAACAGTCTCCAGCACATTGGCTTGTCGAACGTGAGTGGCGTGGTGAACGGCCAGCAGGTTACAGGTGCGACGGCTGCCAACCTGCAAACGGCTTGCGGCAATGACGCCGACCCGTACCGGCCATTTTTGGGCGTCTCTACCATTACGCATCTTGAACCCGCTGCATCTTCCAACTACAACGCTCTGCAGGTTTCGCTGCGCAAGAGCGTTGGAGCCTTGAGCGTGAGCGCGGCTTACACCTACAGCCACTCTATCGACGACTCCTCGGATCGTTATGACGGGACGTTCGTCAACACCTACTCTCCGGCTTCCAACCGTGCGAGTTCCACTTTTGACGAACGCCACATGTTCAACATCGGCTATGTCTACGACCTGCCGTTCATGCGGAAGGCCGGTCTTGGCCATTCGTTGCTCGGTGGCTGGCAGTATTCCGGTATCGCTATCTTTTCCACCGGAACGCCGGCGACCGTCACCAACGGCACGACGTATGGCGACAATGCGGGCGTAGGCAACGGGGTCGGAACCGGCTCCTACGCCGACGTGATTGGCAATCCCAAGTCTAATATCCCAGGAACGAGTGCGCTCGCGGGTGGCAGTTACGTGAAGTTCGCGCTCAATCCGGGTGCGTTTGCGTTGCCTACCGGGCTAACGTTTGGGGACTCAGGTAGAGACGACATAAACAATCCGGGCCGCGTCAACTTTGACATGGCGCTGTTCAAGCACTTTGCCATCAAGGAAAGACTCTCCATCGAGTTCCGTGGCGAAGCCTTCAACATTTTCAACCATCCCGAATGGAGTGGTTTTGGTGCTGGGATGACGTGCACTGGCGGAGCGAATAACTCCGCCGGAGATCCCAGCTGTTTGGGTCCGGGAGGCGCCAACATGTTTGAGATCAACTCGGCGCACCTGGGGCGCATCCTGCAGCTGGGTTTGAAGTTCCTGTTCTAGCTTGAAGGACTGATAGGGAACAGAATCCCGGTCTCGCATGAGGCCGGGATTTTTCTTTCCACGTGGCTACAGCCGCCCTTTCGACTTCGTTTGAGGGCAGGCACTTGACTAATAAGCCAAAAGCTCAATAGCTAAGAGCTAAAGTGGAGCTAGACGCTGCCTACTGTCTGCGGCGCCCGCACGGCCTCGAGCGCACGCTCCAAATCCGCGATCAGGTCGTTGACGTTCTCGATTCCTACTGAGAGCCGGATCATCTGCTCGGTCACGCCCATCTGGACACGATGCGCGGGTTCAATCATGGCGTGCGAAGTCAACACCGGGATCGACACCAGGGACTCCACACCTCCGAGGCTCGGCGCCAGCGTAAAAAGCCGCATGGCTTCGCTGGCGCGGCATGCGTCCTCGCCCGAGCCTTTGACCTCGAATGTAACGATGCCGCCGCCCCCGCTCATCTGCTCTTTAGCAATTTCGTATTGTGAGTGGCTCTTCAAGAGCGGATAGTGCACGTGCCGCACCTTATCGTGCTGCTCGAGGTACTCAGCCACTTGCAACGCATTCTCATTTTGCCGCGCAACCCGCACCGCCAGCGTCTTCAGTCCGCGGGCCAGCATCCAGGAAGCGTGTGGGTCCATGCAGTTTCCCAGGGTGTTCCGCGTCGCATGAATTTCTTCGATCATCTCGCTGCGGCCTGCAACCACGCCGCAGATCAGGTCGGTATGTCCGCTGAGAAATTTCGTTCCCGAATGCATGACAAGATCGATGCCGTACTCCGCCGGATGCTGGTTGACAGGGGTGCCAAATGTCCCGTCTATCATGCTGATCAAGCGGTGCTGCTTGGCCAAAATGGCAGCGGCTTTCAAATCCACAACGCGCAGCGTGGGATTGGTCGGCGACTCGAGATACAACAACTTCGTGTTGGGCCGGATCGCCCGCCCGTGTTCTTCATAGGACGTGGTATCGACGAACGTGGTCTCGATGCCCAGCTTGGGCAGCCATTGCGTGAAGAATTTTGTCACTCCGCCATAAATGTCGCGCTGCGCCACAATGTGGTCGCCTGCCTTCAGCAACGCCAGGACTGTCGTAGTGATGGCGCCCATGCCGGAGGCAAAGGTAAGCGCCGCGTCGACGCCTTCGAGTTCCGCGATTCTTTTCTCCGCGACCGTGTTGGTAGGATTCCCGTAGCGTGTGTAGAAGTGGTCGGTGGGCGTGACGCGCAGTTGTTCTTCGTTGTCGGTGACCTCGAACGTCGAGGTCTGAAAAATCGGCGTGGCCAGCGGACCATTCTTCTTTTCGAGATCAACTCCGCCGCGAACGGCTTTCGTGTCTGTGTGATGAGTGTTCCGTTTCATGGGATTCCTCGTTCCCTCCAGATTAATTGCGCGCGAGCACTCCCGCAAGCTAAGGAATGCGTGCCCGAACGTTTATAATTCCCCATTCACGAGTCTCTGGTTGTGGGTCTCTAATCATGGATCTGGGTCTGAAAAACCGCGTTGCCTTGGTCGCGGCCTCCAGTCAGGGGATTGGCCGGGCCACCGCCCAAGCCTTCGCGGCGAGGGCTGTCGCGTGGCCATGTGCGCCCGCAACTCGCAAACTCTGCAGGCGGCTGCGGACAAGATTCGAAAAGAATATGGCGTCGAGGTTCTGGCTGAGGCCTTTGACGTTACCGACGCTGCGGCGGTGGGTCGCTTCGTTGCGGCGGTCGCGCAGAAATTCGGGACCGTCGATATCTGCGTTACAAATGCTGGTGGCCCGCCCGCGAAGGGCTTCCTCTCCGCCAGTCTCGACGAATGGCAGCGCGCCCTCGAGATGAACTTTCTGAGTACCGTGTGTTTCGCACGTGAGGTGATTCCGCACATGCGGCGGCAGCGCTGGGGACGCATCATCACGCTCACTTCCATCACTACCAAGCAGCCGGTCGCCGATCTTGTGCTTTCGAACGCGGCACGTGCTGCGGTGGTGGGCCTGGTGAAGAGCCTGGCCAACGAATTCGGCAAAGACGGAATTCTGGTGAATAATGTCGGCCCCGGATTTACTGCCACCGACCGCCTGAAAGAGTTAGCCAAAACCCGCGCTGCCGCCTCGGGAAAAACCGAGCAGGATTTGTTTGAGGGCTGGGCTGCGGAAGCTCCACTGAAGCGCCTGGGCCAGCCCCGTGAAGTCGCAGAGACCATCGTGTGGCTCGCTTCCGAGCGCGCTTCGTATATCACCGGCCAGACGCTGCTGGTGGACGGCGGCGCTTACAAAGGGTTGTGAATCCCCGAAAGTTTCGAGGATTGAAAAAATGCAGAATTCGGAGACTCCATGAAGTCGATTGCTTCCCGGATGTCGGTGATGAGCGGTGAAGGCGCTCTGTCGGTCTTTGCTCGGGCCAAAGAATTGGAAAGCCAGGGCCGCTCCATTATCCATTTAGAACTCGGCGAGCCCGACTTTCATCCTGGCGCCTCCGTGATCGAGTCCGCTTCCAAGGCACTGGCGGACGGCAAAGATCGCTACTGCGCCGTGATCGGAGTCCCCGCTCTTCGCGAGGAGATTGCCGATTATCTGCATCGCAGCCGCAGTCTCACCGTTTCGTCGGCCAACGTCGTGATTGCTCCCGGCTGCAAGATCGCGCTGTTTCTGGCGATGATGGCGCTGCTCGATCCGGGTGACGAAGTTCTCTATCCCGATCCCGGGTTTCCCGGCTATCCTTCGATCACACGCGGACTCGGCGCCGTCCCCGTGCCTTTCGAACTGGCGGCGCGCAATCGGTTTCAGCCCGACCCGGCCGAGATCGCCTCCAAAATAACGGCTCGCACCCGCATGCTGATCACCAACGCCCCCGGCAATCCCACTGGGACGGTTTATACCGACGACGTGCAGCGCGCCCTTGCCGAGATCGCCGTGAAGTACGACTTGTGGGTTCTGTCGGACGAAATTTATGCGCGCATTATTTATGGCGGCGAATATAAATCCATGTTGCGCTATCCCGGCATGGAGGAGCGAACTCTGATCATCGATGGATTCTCGAAGAGCTTTGCCATGACCGGGTGGCGTCTGGGATACGCTGTCGCGCCGGCTGCGGTGGTGCCCGCTTTGGCGTTGCTGGCCGTCAACACCTACACCTGCGTGGCGGAGTTCACGCAATACGCCGCCATCGACGCGCTGCGCGATAGGGAAGGCTCAACGCCCCGCATGGTCGTCGAGTTCTCCCGCCGCCGCGAACAATTTGTGCGTGACCTTAACCGCGTGCCCGGTTTCCGTTGCCAGCCACCGGAAGGCGCGTTCTATGCCTGGGTCGACATTACTGCCACCGGCCTGAGTAGCAGAAGAAATTTGCCAGATTCTTTTGGAAGATGCGGGCGTTGCCGCCATTCCCGGGGCTGCTTTCGGCGCCGCGGGCAAAGATTTCGTCCGCTTCTCGTTCGCGTCGTCGACAGCGACTTTGCACGAAGCGGTGGAACGCATCATAAAAGTTTCCGCTGCCTGGCAGGGAACGCTGGCCGGCAGGTAATCTATGGATCCTGAGGGATATCGATGAAATCTTCGTTCGCATTTGTGCGCCGGTCGCTCCTGCTGGGCGTGGTCGTTGGCTTGTCGGCGCTCGCAGGCGGCCAGGCTCGCCCATTTCCCGGACCCGACCTTCAGCAGATTTATCTGCGTCTTTTGCCGCAGATCGAAAAGATTCCTGCATTCGATCATCATGCTCATCCCGGTTTTGCCGACGATCCCGACGTGGATGCCATGGCTGCCCCGCCCAACGCCAGCGAAGCTCTGCGCACCCGCGATGATAATCCCGAACTCGCCGCAGCCGCCAAAGCGTTATGGGGATATCCTTACAACGATCTTTCTCCCGAACACGCCAAGTGGCTCGTCGCTAAGAAGGCGGAACTCAAGAAGCAATATCCCGGTCAAGCCTATTTCAACCTGGTTCTCGACAAGATCAACACCGAAAGCTCGGTTGCGAACCGCGCCATGATGGCCGATTACCTTGATCCCAAGCGCTTTCCCTGGGTATTTTTCGGCGATGCTTTCATGTGGCCATTCAATAACGAGCGCGAGACGGCCCGCAACGGTGACGAGGGCGTCTACATCCCGCTGCAGGAGAAGATGCTGCATCGCTGGATGCAGCAGGAGAATGTCAGCAAGCTTCCCGCCGGCTTGGACGACTATTTGAAGTTCATCGCGCGTGTGCTCGCAACGAACAAGGAAAAAGGTGGCATCGCGATGAAATTCGAAGTCGCCTACTTCCGGCCTACGACTTTCTCGGATCCCCCGCGCGCGCAAGCAGATGAGATTTATCAACGTTATGTCGCGGGCGGAATCCCCACGCGAAAAAGAATATCGAGCTTTCCAGGATTATCTTTTCCGCTATCTGGTGACCGAATCCGGGCGGCAGCACTTGCCGGTGCACATCCACACCGCCGTCGGTATCGGCGACTATTTCAATCTTTCCGCTAGTAACATCATGGGTCTCGAGAGCGTACTGCGCGATCCGCGCTACAGCGGCACCACCTTCGTGATGATTCACGGCGGTTATCCGCTGGAACGCGAGGCCATCTGGCTCGCGGCGATGAAAAATGTTTACTTCGACTCCTCTTTCGGAGAACTCGCCCAGTATCCTTCAGCATTTAAGGAAACTCTTAAGATGTGGCTGGAAACTTTTCCCGACAAAGTCACCTTTGGCACCGACTGCTTCCCCTACAATGACGTTATGGGCGCCGAGGAAAGCTATTGGCTGGGTGCGGAGTCCGCGCGCGCGTCGCTGGCTGCGGCTCTGGCCGAAATGGTGTCCGAAGGCGAGATCACCGAACCTCGGGCTCTCGAGCTTGCGCATGCGTATTTACATGATACAGCGGTGAAGCTTTACGATGGCCGAGTGCACTAGAAGCAGCGCGGGACCGCGTGAATGGATTGGATTTCTCGCAGCACTGGACAAGAATGGCGAAGACAACCATGGCGAAGAGAAAACTGAAACCCAAGATTTCTGCGCGTAAGAAATCAAAACGCCGGACGGCATTGTCCGGTACGGTGAAGAAGACAATGGCAAAGGCCGGGCTGCAGTACATCCCGTGGCACACTGTCGGGCTCGAAGAACTCAACCCGCTGCTACAGCGGCAATTCGTGGTCGGCCAGGAGATTATGGTGGCGCGCGTGCTCTTAAAGAAAGGATGCATCGTTCCCGAACATAGCCACCACAACGAGCAGATCACCTACATTCTGGATGGCGCGCTGAAGTTTTGGATCGACGGACGTGAGATTGTAGTTCACGCGGGTGAGGTGCTTACTATACCTCCGAACATGCCGCATAAAGCGGAAGCCGTCGAAGACACAGTCGACCTCGACATTTTCAACCCTCCTCGCGCTGACTGGATCAACAAAACCGACCAGTATCTCCGCGACAAGAAATAGCGGGAAGATTCCACCCGGACCCTGATGCCACCTCCAACCCCCATCGAGCCCAAGGCCGTCGAGACCATTATCGCCGATGCAACGGCGGCAAATGTGCCTGCCGGTCAAGTCGCGCCGAGCGGCTTCCGTTTCCGCTGCATTGCTTGCGGCGACCTCAGCGACTCCGCCGTTCAGAATTTCCGCTGCTCGCGTTGCGGCGATTTGCTCGAGATCACCAATCCGAGATGGAGCCAAGCTCAGGGATCGTCAGCCCCAACTGCCTCCGGTTTGAAAACAACATGGAAGCAACGCCGTGATTCACTTTCTCCGGTCGACTTAAGCGGGGTCTGGCGGTTCCGCGAACTACTCCCGACGCTCGAGAACCTGCACCACGTCATTACTCTCCGCGAGGGCAATACTCCGCTATACGAATTGCCGCAGTGTTCGCGCATGCTCGGCTTGCCACATCTGTTCGCCAAGCATCAAGGCATGAATCCGACTGGGTCGTTCAAGGACACTGGCATGACCGTGGCCGCGTCTTTCGCGCGCCAGGCGGGATTTCGCTGGGTGGCCTGTGCTTCCACCGGCAACACATCGGCCTCAATGGCCGCATACGCGGCTCGTGGCGGACTGCGCAGCCTGGTGCTGGTACCGGAAGGGAAAATTTCCTGGAGCAAGCTTTCGCAGGCTCTCGACTATGGTGCCGTTACCTGCCAATTGCGAACCGATTTTGACGGCTGCCTCCGGCTGTTGCAGGAACTGGTTCTGCGTGCGCCGGTTTATCAGCTGAACTCCATCAACCCGTTTCGCCTGGAGGGTCAAAAGACTCTTGCCATCGAATTGCTCGAACAACTCGACTGGCAACCGCCTGATCACATCATCGTCCCGGGCGGCAATCTGGGAAATAGTTCCGCCATCGGCAAGGCGTTGTTGGAAATGCACGACCTTGGCCTGATTTCGCGTTTGCCGAAACTGTCAATCATTCAGGCTGAAGGTGCAAATGCTTTGGTCCGCACATTGCGCGAAGCTGGCGGGAAGCGGCTGATCACCGTGCAAGCGGAGACCTCCGCCACTGCCATTCGCATCGGCAATCCGGCATCGTGGAAAAAAGCCATACGCGTCTTGCAGGCGACCGGCGGCGCGTGCGAGCAGGTCAGTGAAATCGAGATCGCCCGGGCGAAGGCAGAAATCGGCGCCGAGGGAATTGGCTGCGAACCGGCTTCAGCCGTGACTTTGGCGGGTCTAAGAAAATTGTTGAAGCAAGGTTTCGTCAAGCCAGGGGAATCAGTCGTGCTGGTGCTCACGGGACATCTGCTCAAGGATCCGGGATTCACTATGGAATTTCATCGCGGCGAACTGCTTCCGGCGACCGCCGAGAGCGAGAGTGCGCACTCGGAACTCCAGGCTTTGCGCCGTCCGCCCATCGTCCTCGATGCCACGCTCGACGCGGTGATCCGGACTCTCGAACAACAGGAGAAATCCGATCTCCAGGCGTAATTGAACAATCTAAAGAAAAATGCCGAGAAGATCCGCTAAGCAACATGCCTAAGAAGAAAAGCTCCCGACGCCAGTCCTCTCTCCAGTTGGTTTTGCCCGCGACCTCGGCCAACCTGGGGCCGGCGTTCGACGCAGCTGCGATTGCCATGGATCTCTACATCCACCTTGACGCCCGCCCCGCCGACCAGTTCTCCATCTCTGCCACCGGCCGCGACCACGAGATTTGCGGCAAGCTCGAGAACCATCTCATCCTCAATACGTACCGCCAGATTCTCGAAGCTGAAGGAAAAGAAGTCGTCCCATTGTCTCTGCGCGTTCGCAATGAAATTCCCATCGGCAAAGGATGCGGGTCTTCTGCCGCTGCGCGCGTGGCGGGAATCGCGCTCGCGGTTCATTTCGGTCGTCTGGCTGGACCGACGCGCGTATCGTGGGCGAAGCCTCCCACCGCGAGCACCATCCCGACAATGCTTCTGCCTGCTGGATGGGCGGCCTTACCGTGGCGCGTATGTGGCGCGAATCCGAGCCTCAGATTATTTCCTTGCGCCCGAAAGGGAAGTGGCCGCTGTTGCTGGTCGTGCCCGACGCGAGCCTTCCGACCGAAGAGGCTCGCCGCGTGCTGCCCGCTCAGTATTCGCGCGCCGACGCTGTGGTCAATATCCAGAATTCCATGCTGCTGCTCGCCGCGCTCATGCAGGGTAATCCGCACTTGTTGTCTACGGCGCTCGAAGACCGCATCCATCAGCCCTACCGCTCGGCTCTATGTCCGCTGTTACCTTGCCTGCAGCCATTGAAAGGGAAGAACGGTTTTCTCGGCGCAGTGCTCAGCGGTGCTGGCCCGTCGGTATTGGTTTTTCTCGATCCGCGTAGCGATGCGAAGAAGGCCCGAGAAGCCGTGGTTGCGCGACTGTTGCGTTACGGCTTGTCGGCCGAGTTGTTTTCCACATCCGATTACTCTGCGCGGCGCTCGCCGGTCGTTTGCATCACCCTCAAAGTAGAATGGAGCGGAAACTCTCGAGACGACTCTGACCCGCTTTAAGTTTGTCATTGCCCCGGACGGCTGGCCGGCGGCACAATCCCGTTCATGCGCAAGTACTCCACGATCTGGCCATAGTGGTCGAAGCCATGCCACGCCACAGTCGTTGCCAGGCCCAGTCGCGTCACCTTGGATTCTCCAAAGGGACTTTTCACCGTGCCCGTCAGGTTCTTGTCGTTGATGGTGTCGATCGCTTTGTGAACATAGATGAAAGAATCGTTCAGATATTTCAGAATGTCGGCCTTGGATGTGACCGAAGCAGGTCCGGACTCGTCGCCAATGTCCACTGGCGGCTTCTCCGACAGAATCGCCGCTCCCAGTTCGTAGTTCACGGCGGCAATGTGCTTAATCTGTTCGGCAAATGTGCGGACGCCCTTGAACTCTCCGTTACTCGGCGCAAAACCGAATTTCTCTTCCGGCATGGCTTCTGCCGCCGGGACAAGATCGTGCTCGAGATTTTTGACGGTGTTGCTCAACACCTCCGTCACGGTTCGCGGCGTTTCCTTCTTTGCCTGCGCGAAAGCGCCCGTCGCCAGAGCCAGCGTACAAATCACAAGACATAAGACTGTCTCATTCTTGTTTTTATCGTTATCATGATGCCCCCTTGATTACGTAAATGATGCTTGAATAAATCATCGCCATCTAAACGATTAGTCTCTCATCACGGCCGGCGCCATCTTTAATTCACTCGCCGTCAACCGGTGCCGCCGAATGCTCACGAGCCCCACCAGCATTGCCAGAGCCGACCACGCCAGTGCCGTGGGAACTCCGACGCGCACGGCCAGCACTCCCCAAATTGCGCTGCCGATGGCCATTCCGCCTTGCAGCACCAGCAGATACATTGACAGCGCCCGCGCCCTCATCCACGACGGGCACATAGTCTGCGCCACAAAATTAAAACATGCCAGGATGCCGATCCACCCTGCGCCCGCCGTAAACAATACCAGACATAGCACCTCAAACACATGCACCTGTCCGGCCGCGGCCGTCATCGCGGCGAACAATACGGTTGATCCTGCCACCAACCCATCCACCGAATAGCGCAGCCGCAGCCGAGGCAACAGCGCCGCTCCTGCCAGTGCGCCCAGGCCAAAGCATGTCAGCAGGAATCCATATCCTTGTGCGCCGTGCGGCTGGCAGATTACCGGAAGCAGCGCCAGCAGGGAAGTCGCTCCTACGCTGAATGCCGCGGTGCGAATCAGGACTGACCGTACCTGCCTCGTCCGGCGCACATAACGGAACCCCTCCAGAATCGCATCGCGTACACTCCGCGTCGCCAACGGCTCGTGCGGTGCCCGCTTCCAGCGCCACAGGAAAACGATTACACCGAAAAAAGACGCCGCATTCAATAAGAACGACCATCCCGAACCCGCCGCCGCAACCACAATTCCGCCCAGCGCCGGACCCATCGCTCGCGCCACGTTGAATCCCGCCGAGTTCAGAGCCACCGCCGAAGCATGTCGCTGCGGTGAGACCACTTCCGGAGTAATCGCCTGCCAGGCCGGATCGTTCATCACGGCGCCAAGTCCCAGAAAGAAAGTAAACACGAGCAGCGTCCACGGGCTCACGACATGCCACAATGTGAGCGCGCCCAGAGCCGCTGCCGCTACTACCATCCAGCTCTGTGTAAACAGCAGAAGCCGGCGCCGGTCCACCATGTCGGCCAGCGCTCCTGCGGGCAGCACCACCAGAAAAACTGGAATCGCCGAGGCACCTTGCACCAGACTCACCATTAGCGGCGACGTGGTCAGCTGCGTCATCAGCCAGCCCGCGCCAACGTTCTGCATCCACGTCCCGGTGTAAGAAACCACCGCCGCAATCCACAGCGATCGAAACAACGGTTCTCGCAGCGGCATCCAAGCCGGGTCCGCCCGCGCGGATATCAACGGCGTTGCCTCCCGGAATTGCAACGTGATCAGCCACTCTCTGTGTTCCTCTGTGTCCTCTATGGTGGCAGACTCGTTCTTTTGTGCTGTTTTGACTCCGGCTCTTAGCCGTAAGCTCTAAGCTGTTAGCTAAAAGCTAAGAGCTTGTTTCGCAGCTCCAAACGGCCACTCCCGACCTCTCCAGGCCCGAGCCATGTAAATCGCAAGCCCGGTTAGCAAAATAACCGCCGCATACCGCACTTCCTTCCAGGCGTTCACCCGATTGAACAAAATGAAGAGAAATCCCGCGATCGCCGCCAGCGCCGGCAAAGGATATAGCCACATGCGAAACGGTCGGGGCATGTCCGGCCGCGTGCTTCGCAACACGATCAATCCAACCGCCTGCACCAGAAACTGGATCAGGATGCGAATCACCACCAGCGCCGCAATCGCATCCTTCAGAGCGCAGAAAACAAAATGCTGCCGCGACGACACCGAGCGCCAGCAACGAAATATAAGGAAAGCGGTACACCGGATGCACCCGGGCAAACGCCCGAAAATAATTTCCGTCTTTCGCGGCCGCGTACGGTACCCGCGAATACCCCAGCATCAGCGAGAACACGGATGCGAACGCCGTGAACATGACCAGTCCCGTCACTAGCTTCGCCGCCCACGCGCCATAAATCCTTTGCATGAACAGCGACACTACATACAGCCCGTTGTTGTTCTGTCCCGCCTGCGCCAGTTCCCGCCACGGCACCACGGCCAGGATGCACGCAGTTCATCACTATGTATAGACACGCGACCAGCAGAATAGAAAGCAGCAGCGCCCGCGGAATATTCCGTCCCGGATCTTTTACTTCGTCTCCCAGAAAGCAGACGTTGTAATAACCCCAATAATCGTAAGTAGCCACCAGCATCGCCCCGCCCAGCCCGGTAAAGAAAGCGCGCGACAGCGTAAACGCCCCCGGCGGAAAATCGAACACCCGCGCCACGCTGAAATGGGTGAGCCCGGCAAAGATGATCCATCCGATCGTGCCCATCACGCCCAGCCACAGCAACTTCGACAATTTTCCGATCACCGAAATTCCACGGTAGAGCAGCAGCATGGTGAAGAAACAAATCGCCACTGCCACCGACGTTCCCGGCGTCACGATCCATCCCACCTGCAGAGTTCCGGCCCACGGAATATGCAAAGCCGCGTTGTGCGCGAAGTAGATGGTATCGAGCGTCGGCCAGTAGTAGGCCGCATATCCGGCCAGCCCGATGCAGCCCGTGGCGATCGAAAGCGGAGCGCTGAAGGAGAGCTGCCAGATGAAGAGAAACGAAATCAGCCGTCCCATTTTCTGCGGCCCATAAATTTCACGCAGATAGCGATACGATCCGCCCGACCCCGGCATAGCCGCGCCCAGTTCTGCCCACACCATCCCGTCACACACCGCAAACAGCGCTCCCACGATCCAGCCGATCATGGCCTGCGGGCCGCCCATGTAGCTCAGCATGAGCGGCATGGTAATGAACGGACCCACGCCAATCATGTCGATCATGTTGAGCGCGGTCGCGCTCCCCAGCCCCATCCCGCGGATAAGGCCGGGCGAACTTGCGGACGATTCTGTTGGAGATTCCATGCGAAGGTCGGATGAAGCACGAAACGAACGACCTGGAACAGAACCGGAAACTGGAAACAGGAAACCACAGACTGGCAACCGACAACTGGCTACTGCTTCGCACCCAGCAAATTCACATACAGCCGCACCGCCCCAGGCACACCCGCCGGCAGTTGCCGGAAGAACGCGTATCCCGTGTAGATATAAATCCCCTTGCCATACTTCGCTTTCAACAGGCCACCCTTCTGCGCATCTTCACCCGGATCGTGACAGCTGAGCAGCGCCGTGAAATGCTCATCCCACTTGTCCATGAAATACAACCCGCGCTCCTGCACCCAACCGTCAAAATCCCGCGCCGTAATCGCGTTGGGATAATGAAACACTTGATCCTCCGGCGCCAGAATCTCCACCGGAGCCTCCTCCACCGAAACTCGTGCCCGGCTCAATTCGGCTGGGTATGGCGTGAAGTGTCCGCCATTAAAATCTCCTACCCCGGCGTTGTACTGCACCACAAGCGTTCCGCCCACAGAAACGAAATCGAGCAGCCTCTTGATTGTTCGCCACAACATCTTTTTGCGTGTCGTATGCTCGAATTCCGAGGACAATCGTTCCGAATCTACTCAGGTCTTCGCTGCCTAGCTTCTCCGCAGGAATCAGAGTCACATCCATCCCAACCTGCACCAGCACCGTCGGGATATCATCCCCAGCGCCCATCACATACCCGACTTTCAAATCGTGCGGCACGCGCACGTCCACCATGCTCACTCGCTGCCGCGCCGGTTGATAATAATAAAAGCTGCCCAGGTCTTCGCGTGTCACCAGCGTGTAACCTTCGCTGTATTTTTCTCCCGAAGCATCGAGCACCGCCCGCAGCGTCGCACGGCCTTCCTGCAATGCCGGCAGGGAACACTTTGAATTGCACTTCCTTCTTCTCTCCGCGATGCGTCAATTCCACCGCTTGCTCCGCGGGTTCGGACTTCCATCCCTCCGGCAGTTCCAGCCGCAAACTCCGCGCTCGAACCGAGCCAGATTGCTCGTCACTCCGACTGTGACCGTCGAACTCTCACCGTTATGCGTGGAAATCACCTGCGTCCCCGGTTCCAGCACCACCGAAAACGCCGGCACCACCGCCAGCGGCCGCGAGTGCTCTTTCCCGGCTTCATCGACAAAGGGTGTTACGACCACGGCAGCGATCCGATTTTCAACTTTCGCTCCGCTTGCCGAAGGCACCGTGTAATTCACCCGCGCCTGCAGTGCCGGAGGCGGGAAGGGCAGCGTCGCATAATTCTCGTTGTCAATGTGGTTGACGCTCTCGGTCTCCGGATCATCGCGATGCCAATAGGGCCGCGTATAGGCCGCATCCTTTGGGACACGCAATCGAAACGTCACGCGCAGCTCGTCCCCCGGCTTCACCGCTTCGGGCCGGATTCTCTCGCTCATTGTGTTCCATCCCGCCGGCACCTCCAGTTTCAGGCCGTCAATCGTCAGTGGCAGCTTCGAGCCATTGTGAAACTTAACGGCGACCAGGAATTCCTGCCCCGGAGACACTGTCGTTAGCGCATTCGCTTCCTTTGCCGCATCAGTCGTCCGTCCTCCGTCTGAAGACACGTCCGCCGACAGGCTGACGCCGAGCGCCAGATTCAGCGCAGTCTCCGCCTGCGCACGTTTCTCGGCGAGTCGAAGAAGAAAATCTGTTTTGGCATCGTCGAGGCGTTCCTTCCGGCTTGGGCTGACGGACATCTTCATTGCTGCCTGGGAAGAGTAGGGGAGCAGCAAACGCCACAGTCCGGCCTTGACATAGAGCAAAGCTTGCGCCGCGCCTTCCAAATCGTTCTTCTTGGCGGCCTCCGATCCTAAGGGCGATCTCTTGCGCAATACCCTTTAGCCGTATCCGGTCCGTCAGGCTTAGGGGGTAACCGCCCCCCATCCCTGCCAACCCCGTATCAATCCCATCAAAGAAATCCTTCTCATGTCCATCTTTACCAGTCGCGCTCGGAATCACCGAATCCACCAGCTTGTAAAAAGTAAACCGGTCGCCGGGATCAATCGTCCAATTCGCCGCGCCTTGCGACATCTGATGCCGCAGCCCCTGCATCGCGAACTGCACATACCCCATGCCCAGGTTCGCGTCGCGCTCGCCGGTGTTCAACTTCAAAGTCCACTGATCGTCCGGACACGTCATTGCCCCAAACCCGCACACGTTTCCGATGTAAAACTTCTTAGCCTGCCACGGCTCGAGTCCCTGCGGCAATCTGCTCCGGAAACCGCTTGGGATCGGCCGCCGCGCGAAACGCCTCTTTTGCCAGAATGCTCGAGGCCTGATGATGCCCGTGACCATCCCGGTCCGTCCCCGAAAACCGCGCCACCAGCACATCCGGACGGAACGTGCGAATCACCCGCACCATATCCGCGAGGGCCACATCATGCCCACCCCATTTCTGAAAAGTCTCCTCGGGCGATTTCGAGAATCCAAAATCTGCCACACGCGAAAATCTCTCCTGCACGCCGTAGTACTGATCGGACGCCAGCAATTCCTCCGCCCGCAACACGCCCAGCACGTCCGACAAATTGCTGCCAATTTTGTTTTGCCCGCCTTCGCCGCGATTCAGCGTCATCAGCAGCGTGCTCACGCCGCGCCCCCGCGCTTCGAGCGTCAACATGCCGCCATCTTCATCGTCGGGATGCGCTACCACCTGCATCAGCCGCGCCGTCGTCCCCAGCCGCAGCAGCGCCAGCCGCAACCCCGCCGCCCCCTGATCCTGTGGCAGTTCCGCCGGAACCCCCGAGTAAGCAAAGCGCGGATCCACCATCTCCACCGGCTCTGCCACAACTGGACTTGTAGAAGAAGGTTTCGCTGCAGGAAGCTTTGCGTCAGGTCGCTGTTCGCGCGCATTCTGCGACGCCACTGCCCCGACCAGGCAAAGCAGGATCAGCAGAGGGTGAATCAACCTCCGAACAAAGTGAGCAAACGACTGAAGTTTGGAAGAATTGCGGCTCAAGGGCCGCTGCGCCAGGCTGAAGGGTCCGGGATGTCTCACGCTACAAGGATGGGGCCTACCCACACTCCGACGCAAATTCTTTCTTTGGGATCACTCCCGTTTCATTGAACATCCGCGCCCTTGCAAGCTTTCCCGACGCCATTGAAGCGTCCGGAACTGAGAGCCGGAAGCCGGAAGCCGGAAGCCGAGCGCCGGAAGGCTCATCTTCAGACATCGCACAAATCAACCGCTTCGCGCAGCGAAACCAGCGGATCGCGGCTCGGCACAAATTCATGCGCCACATACCCATGGAACCCGGTCTCAGCGATCCCCCGCATCACCCCATCCCACTGAACCTCCTGCGTCCCATCCAGTTCATGCCGCCCCGGCACTCCTCCGGTGTGGAAGTGGCCAATCCACTGGATGTTCTGCCGGATCGTATCGATCAGGTCGCCTTCCATAATCTGCATGTGGTAAATGTCGTACAACAGCTTCACATTCGGCGAATTCACTTCCTCGACCACGCGAACTCCCCAGGCTGTGTGATCACACATGTAATCATGATGGTCCCGCTTGCTGTTGAGCAGCTCGATACAAATATTTACACCGTGATCTTCTCCAATCTTCTTCACTCGATTAAGGCCGGCAATCGTATTGCGCGCCCCTTCGTCGTCACCCATGCCGCCACGATTCCCGGAGAACGTAATCACGTTGGGCACGCCGGCCTTCGCGGCCAGCGGAATGTTCACCCGAAACGCCTTCTCAATCGCAGCATGATTTTCGGTGCGATTCAGAGCCTTCCCAATGTCGCCGCCGCCCGCGTATCCCATGGTGCAAATCAGACCGTACCGCCGCGGGATCTCGTACTCATTCACCTCCAGCAGATCCACTCCCTTTAATCCGATCTTGGCCGCGTAGGCGCACAACTGATCCAGCGGAATTTTCTCGTAACACCATCGGCTCACCGACTGACGGATTCTCCCCTTGCGCGCCGTTACCGCCGTGTCAAAACTCACCATATGTGATGGAACCGCGATGGCTGCCACACCGGCAACCGAGGATTTCAACAGCGTTCGTCGAGTAAATGTCGCCATAAAATTGAAGAGGGGCCTTGCCGAAACTGACCCCTGGTAACTGCCCTACCTGCCTTCTTTCAGCGTAGCTTGGCACGCGCTGGCCGCGGTCAGCACCTCACTGAACGCCGTCTCCTTCCGCAAATCCTTCAACAGCGGATCGTCCAGCAGCGCCGAATACGCACAATAATTCTGTTGCACCGCCGCCTTCAGCAGGCGCAGGGCCGGTTCCTTCTGCCCGCAATACGCCATGAGCGCTCCAATCCGGTACCACGCCTCCGGATCGGGTTCGATCATTGCCGACGACTCCGACTCGCGGACGATCTTTTCAAAATCCGGAGGCCGTTGGGTCGCGGTGCATGCAAGCATCAAGTCGCGGTGATAGGAAGATGCCTTGCCCATCCCCCGCGCAGCCTCCCGCGCCTCGGATGTTCTGCCCTCTGCCAGATAGACATACGGAGTCACCCACGCCGCCCACTCAGACCCGGCATCCAAATGCACGAAGTCGTTGGCCCGATCGGTCTTGCCATCCCACAGAAACGTCCAGGCACACGAGCGGAAGCTGAAGTTTCCGGGATCAAGTTCCCGCGCTTTATTGCACTCCCGCATCGCCTGATCCAGCATGCCCGCATACCGCAAAACATAACTCAGCGCGAAGTGCGCATCCGCGCTCTGCGGACGCCGCCGCACCAGATCGGTGGCCGCGTCGTAAGCCCGTCCCAACTCGCCTCGCTCCACTCGCGCCGTAATCAAATTGCTCGCCGCCATCACGCGGTTCGGGTCCAGCGACAATGCCCGCTCGTAGGCCGCATTGGATGCCTGAAATTTCGCTTCGCCTCCGCCGCCATAAACAGAATCGTAGTAATAGCGCTGTCCCAGCGCCTCCCAGGCCGGAGCGTAGCGTCGGGTCGATTCCTACGGCCCACTCCAGCATCTTAATGGCTTCCTTATTCGGCGCCGGATCATGCGGCACGGCTACGCTGCGCAAATAAAAGTCATACGCCTGTTGATTTTTCGGTTGCGACGCGGTTTCCACTTCGCCGCCAGCTCCGCCCAGCGCCGGCAACAGACCACGTTGCACCAGCGTGCTCAGCTGCTGCCGCATCCCGATCAGATCGTCCGTCTTGGCGGTGACGCTGTTCTCCCACAGCACCCGGTCATTGGGCACGTCCACGCACTCCAGCGTCACGGTGAGCTGATCGCCCTGCTTCCTGAAGTTTCCAGTGAGCAAGCGCCCCACGCGCAACTCCTGCCCCACTTTGTGCGGATCGAGATCGAGCCCCACATACTTCCGGGTGACCGACGAAGGCCGAACCTCGAGCGTGCGGGCATAGGTCAGCACGCTGGTCAGTTCGTCAGCCAGCGCAAAGCGCAGATAATCCACGGCGAAATCGCCGTTCATGTTCTGCAGGGGCAGCACAGCAATCGCGTTGCGTTGCTCCGCGTTGGCCAGTTCGCGATGCTTCAGCCACCAGGCCCCCACCGCCCCCAACACCGTCAGCAGGACCGCAGTGACGCCGAGAAGGATGTACAACTGGAGCCGGTTGCTCTGCCCGAACGTCTTCGTCCCGGCTCGCAGCCTGGCAGAGTTGAGCCCGCTCTTTACCGCTCCCGACTCGGTCTCTCGCTTCAGCAGCGTCAGATCCGATCGCATTTCCACCGCGCCCTGGTAGCGGTGCGTGCGGTCTTTCTCCATCGCCTTGCCGATGATCCCCTCCAGTTCCATCGGCAGCTTCGGATTCAGCTGCCGCGGTGGAACCGGCTTCTGATGCAGCACGGCGTCCAGCGTGACCAGCGAATTATTTCCCGTGAACGGCTTCTTGCCCGTTGACATCTCATACATCACCACGCCAAACGAAAACAGGTCGCTGCGCCCGTCAATGGTCTCGCCCCGCGCCTGCTCCGGGGACATATACACCGCGGTTCCTGGGATCACTCCCACCGCGGTCAGCGAGTTGTCGGCCGCCGCATCGTCGTCGGTTCCAAGGTGGTGCACCAGCTTGGCCAGCCCAAAGTCCAGCACCTTCACTTGTCCGCTCGGCGTCAGAAAAATGTTGGCCGGCTTAATATCCCTGTGGACGATCCCCTTAGCATGCGACGCCGCCAGCGCTTCGGCCACCTGAATGCTGATATCGAGAACCGGCTCCAGATCCATCGCCTGCCCGTTTATCCGTTGCTTCAGGCTCTGGCCCTCCAACTTTTCCATCACAATGAAAGGATGGCCGTTGTTCTCCTCAATCCCGTGAATGGTGCAGATATTAGGATGGTTTAACTGCGAAGCCGCCCGCGCTTCCCGCTCGAACCGCTCCAGCGCTTTGGGGTCGCCGGTGAGATTATCAGGAATGAACTTGAGGGCAACATGCCGCCCCAGTTTGAGGTCTTCCGCCTCATAGACCACACCCATGCCACCGCCCCCAAGTTTGCCCAGGATGCGATAGTGGGAGACGGTCTGGCCGATCATGAGCGCATGCGCCCCTGCTCCGAGCGGTAATGTTAGGCTGTCGCTGCCATCCGGTCAACTCCCTTTCTTTCCCGCAAGTTCCAACTAAACGGACTCTTCAACTTCTAGCCTCTGCGACCTCCGCGGCACTTGCTCTGCGGCCTCTGCGCTTTAAGGTTGACAGCCCGCCAATAAGCTGCGTCGAGCGGGCTAGAGCTCGAAACAGGCAAAGTTCCAGATCAGTCATCCCCATGTCCTTCCGGGCTCAGTTGCTCGGTCCGACGGCTCTTAGTCGGTGCTACCATCAACTCCAGGACCGATATGTCTACGCCAGATCGCCAAGACGCCAAACCGGCGGCCAATCCGAATCCCCAAACTTCGCCCGGCCAAGCTAAATTCTCAGAGGGCGAGTTGCGGGAGGCTATGCGCCGTCGCGCAGAAGAGATCTACGAGAAGAGTGGAAGAATTCCAGGTCGCGACCTGCAGAATTGGTTCCTGGCCGAAGCTGAGATTCGCAGGGAAACCGCCACGCGTTCCCCCCGCAAAGCCGCCGTGGTCGTCAAGGTAGAAGGCGTGCAGTATATCGGCGAATACGATTCCGCTCTGGCCCTCGGCTACGCTCCGGGAGAGTTCATCGCCGGCGACCCGGTCCGCGTTCGCTTCGAATCGGGCAAAATGTTCGTGCTCCGCCCCAACGGCCAGCACCTCGAAACTACGATCGTCAACACAGCCGGCTAAAATCTACGATCCTTCTGCGATTCAAGCTTTACCCTGTGCTCCCCCGTGTCCCCTGTGGTTATGACTTTAGGACAACACCAACTACCCAATCGCGACGGCTACGATTCCGCCCTACTCCAAATAAAACGCCGCCGACGCTCCCACCCACTCCATGTTCTTGTTGTGATCCACGCCCATCATCAGCCCCCGCCCCATGCGGATGATCGTCAGCACCGCCGTCAGCTCCTCGATCCACACATACATCACCCGCACCTCCGCCTTGGTTCGGCCAAACGGAGTCTCAATCACCGGCTCAAAGTTCATCCTCTCCTGCAAAATGTAACCAGCACGCTTCTCCGCCGGAATCGCCGCAATATCCTCTCTCGTCGGAGCAATCACCACCCCCAGCCCGGCGAACGAATACAGCGGCTTCAGCGCATAGTTTTCCAAATCGCTCGGAATCTCCGGCAGCCGGTCCAGAAACCAGGTCTTCGGCACCGACTCGTGCTTCAGATAGGGAATCGAAAACTTGCTGATCCGAAAATACCAGTTGGGATGCCCCGCCCATTCCACGTCCAGCTCATCGCGCCAGTCGAAGCCAAACTTCACTCCCTTGCGTTCGAGTTCGTCGACAATCGTCCGGTTATAAATCCGCCAGATCGGCACCTGCCTCCCGTCGCGCTCATAATAAAGTCGCGATCCCTCTTTCTCGATGTCGACAATATCGACGGTCCGCACCCCGAGCATCTTCTCGGTGAGAAGAAAATCTGGCAGCGTCTTCTGATGCAGTGGATCGATCTCCATCAAAATCACATTCTCCGGATCATGCCCGCCAACAATCGCCCGCCGCAGAAGTTCTTGATAAGAGGATTGTTCGAGCCCTCCAAGAAAATATTTAAGCTCGCCAGAAGCCGAAGGGGGCGTAGGATCGGCCGAAGCCCGAAAGCCGAAGCCCGAAGCCCGAAGCCCGTACACATCCAGATAAGCCTCCGCCAGCGGACCCTGATACGCATACAGAGAAGGGAAGGCCTGCAACTCGACCAGCTTGGGATGCAACTCGCCGCGCGCATCGCGCACCAACCCAAAATCCACCTGCACAAACATCGGGTGATCCGGCTCGTTCGGCACCTTAAACTCCGCCGGCACCGCCAAATCAGACTTCGCCCGATACTCCGGATTCTCCACCAGTTGCCGAATCAATTCCTTCCCATCGCGAGCCATCCGCTCCAGCAACGCCTTAGGAAAAAAACACGGCGTCTCCGACAGCCGGAACTGCACATGCGTTCCACACACGTCATCGATCCGCCGCAAGAACGCCTGATATTTTTCCGGAGTAAAACTGTCGTTGAATTGTTTGCGAAGAAAAGGAATCATGATTTCAGCGTTCTGTCATCCTGAGCGTAGCAAAAAACGCCGACAACGTCGGCGTTCTTGCGGAGTCGAAGGATCCCTATAGTCGTCGATGCTGATTGACCTCTCCCTGGGTTCGCAGGTAGTTCGCAGGAAACCCCAGGCCCTACTCGCGAATTTCCATCCTGCAAATCAGCCCGCCATCCATCGAGTAGATATGCTCGACCATCCGATCGAGCAAGAGTTTTCCGGCCAGATCCCGGACCACCTGGTGGACTCCGACCACTACTCGCCCCATATCATCCGTCTCAAATCGCACTGGATCGACGTGAGGATCGATCATGCCCCACTGCCGCGTCCAGTATTCCCGAACGCCCGCATGCCCATGAACCGTGCCACCTTCCATGCCGTTCGGCCACTTCACGTCCGGTCGCATGGTCGCCAAAGCAGCATCGATGTCCCGCGCGTTAAATGCTCGGTAAGCTTCCCTCAGCACCACAACGTGCGGTATCTTGCGCCGATAGCAATCCGCCCGAAAGGTTTGTCCCAAGCTGTTGACCGATAAAAGCTAAAAGCTAAAGGCGAAGAGCTAAAAGCTTCCCTACGCTTCCACCAGAAACTTCCCATCCGCCATAATCTGCTGATCGTCCACCCAGATATTAAACTTCCGCCCCACCACATCAATATGCGTCGAAGAATCCCACTCCGCGCCCGTATGCGCCCCATACGGATTCCCAAACGCAATGTGCACTCCGGGATATTTCTCGTCCTGCAAAATCTCCCCAATCACTTCCTTCAAATCAATATTCGTCCCGATAGCAAACTCCCCGACCCGGTCGCTGTTCTCGTCGGTATGGGTATACTTCCAGAAATCTGCTTCCAGTTCGCGATTCTCTGAGTGCGCCTCGGTAAGCCGGTTCTTTCAATCTGTATGGTCAGTGGGTGCGACTGAGATTCCCAAACTTCGCGCACAAATAATCCCCCACCACGCCATCGATCACAAACGTCCCGTTCACTTCGCCCGGAGTCGTGAAAATCTCTCCACCCGGCAAGTTGCCCCATTTCTCCGGAGAGATAATTCCGCTCGTCTTCAACCATTTATAGTTCGGATTCAAATCCGCCGTCAGATCCGTTCCCGCCGCCGTCTTCGCTCGCACCTTGCGCGCCTTCCGCACCATCTCGACGACCTTCTGGCTCAGTCGGTCCACTTTCTGGAAGTCCGCCCGCATCCCCTCCAGCATGATCTGCCGGTTGATGTTCACCATGTGCGCGTGCCGGATTTTTTTCCGGTTCACCACATTCGTCATCTGAATCCGCGATCGCAATTCGTTCGTCTGCACCTGCACCGCAAAGATCGAAACCTGGCTATTCTCCAGGTCTTCAAGAATCTCGCGCGGCATATCGGTCAACGGGCGCGGTCCCAGATCCTCGAGCACCCAAGCCCGGTAAGGTGCTCCTACCTTTTGAATTTCCTGAACCAGCGCCGCCGCAATCTCGATCGTCGCCTCGTCGGTGATCACGCACACCTTTTCCTGCGGTTGCACGCGCAGGCAAACGTTCACCGCGTTGCATGCCCCGGCAGTAAATTCAGGATCGAACGGAATGGCTGACCTCAAGGCGTGCGCCCCGTCTCTCGCGTTCTTTGCGAGAGGTGGGGATTTTAGTTTGTTCCACGGGTGTACTCATCCGACTTTTCTCGCGGTCGCCGGTTCTTCCTCCAGCCCCGCTTCAGTCTCCTCCACAATATAATCGACCACTTTCTTCAAATCTCCAGTCTGCTCAAACACCCGCAACTGACGGTCGGCACCACTGCCGTTCTTCAGAATTTCGTGAATGTAATTCAACTCCTGGCGCGAATCTAACTCGTCTACTACATCGTCCACGAATTCGAGATACTCATGAATCAAGTCCCGCGTCGGAACTTCCGTCTGCTTGCCGAAATCGATCATCTTCCCGTCCAGCCCGTAGCGTG
Source organism: uncultured Acidobacteriaceae bacterium (assembly GCA_963846245.1). Taxonomy (GTDB): domain Bacteria; phylum Acidobacteriota; class Terriglobia; order Terriglobales; family Acidobacteriaceae; genus Sulfotelmatobacter. The sequence goes on from CAWJVI010000009.1 coordinate 54,935, forward strand.
ACGCCCGCCACTTGTTCTCCATAATCAGCGCGCGCCGGTACAGCCGGAATCCCTGATTCGCCGTGTACAGCTTATAGAGCTTCGCAACCGTGGCCTGAATCAGCGCCGCAATGGCAATCGTCTCGTCCGCCCGCATGGGAACATCGCAAACTCGAAACTCGATCGTATTAAAAAACGGATGCGGCCGAATGTCCCACCAGATCTTCTTCGCATTGTCGATGCAGTTGGTCTTGATCAGCAGCTTGACAAAATTCTCATACTCTCCCCAACTCGGAAAATAGTCCGGAATATTTGTCCGCGGAAACTTATCAAACACTTTGCATCGGTACGATTTCAGCCCGGTATTCATTCCCAGCCAGAACGGCGAATTTGTCGACAAAGCAAGAATGTGCGGCAGAAAATACCGCGCATGATTCATCATGTGGATCGCCGTTTCCCGATCCTCAATCCCAATGTGCACGTGCAGCCCAAAAATCAAATTCGCCCGCGCCACCAGTTGCAAATCTTCCACAATGTTCTTATATCGATCGTCTGGATAAATCTCCTGTCCTCGCCAATCCGAAAACGGATGCGTCGCCACCGCCGCCAGCCGCAGCCCATTCTCGTTTGCCAGCCGCACAATATCCCGCCGCAGCATCTTCACTTCCGCCTTGGCTTCCTTGATGTTGTTGCAGATCCCGGTCCCCACCTCGATCACCGATTGGTGCATCTCCGCCTTCACCCGCTCCTGCAGCAGCATCTTGCCCTTCTGCAACAGCTCCGCCTGAATATGCGACCGAAGTTCCCCAGTTGCAGGATCCACCGTCTGATATTCCTCTTCAATCCCGATCGTGAAAGTAGGTGTGTTCATGTGGTGCGGCTCATGTGGCGCGGGCACTCCTGCCCGCGAAATCTAACCGGACCCAATCTGCGTCCGCTTTCCCCGTCATCACGAGCGAAGTCGAGTGCTGCTTCGCCGGCATCGCCCTCGCTGAGGGTGCCCCATTTCTCGCGTACTTTGCGAGAAGTGGGCAAACCAAACCTAACAGTATATCAACGCTCGGAGTAATTTCTGCTGGATCAGCCGCTTCAGTTGCCTTCGTTTTGCGCAATTCGCGCCTTCACAATTTTCTTCACCAGCGCAGCCGGCAAAGGCTTGTCCAACGGAAAGTGCAGCGTGCCTTTCGCAACGCGATACCCTGTGAGTTCTTCCTTGAACGCGTCGAGCACCGACGAACCCAGGGGGAAGAAACTGCAATGATCGCGGAAAGCCGCAAAGGCCACGAGACCTCGCTTGTACTTGAAAGTTGGAATCCCGTAGCTGATGATCTCGGTAGTCCCCGGCGGCACCACAGATCGAATCACCGCCCGAACCTTCTTCAATGTGGAACGAGCCGGCTCCGGCACTCCCGCCAGGTATTCGTCCACGTTCTTCGCAGCAGCTTTGCCCTCCTGCATGACTTGTCATCCTGAGCGAAGTAAGTGCTCCGCGAAGCGTCACCCCCTACTTCGTCCGGCTTCCGTTTCCGCGCCGCCACCCACTCCGGCTCGCCTTTCTTTCCCGTCTTTCCTGCACCAGCTCCCGCCAAAAACCCCGCCCATCGCAACTCCTTCACTGCACTCTCCCCGCTCAGCGCCATCTTCACCGCCATCTCCGCCACCGCATTCACAATCCAGTCAAAATTCTCTTGCCCCACGGACGTAATCTCTGCGTCCGGAGCCGGATTAAAAAATCAATCGCGTATGGCACTCCACCCTCCACCGCAAATTCCACCGTATTCAAGTCATACCCCAGCGCCCGGCACAGCGACAACGCGTCCTTCACCATGCGATCCCGCAACGCCTCCGACGACGGCGCCGGATTCCCCTTCACATACCGTTCATGATGCGGCGCCCGCGGATCGTACTTCATGATGTGCACTTTTTCCTGCCCCACCACGTAACAGCGGTAATACTCCTCAAACTCCACGCCGTGCTGCAGCGTCATGCACAGCCGCCCCGTCTCGTTATAGTGATGAAAAAATTCCTCCGGATTATGCACGTGATACACATGCTTCCATCCGCCTCCGGAATAAGGCTTGAGAAATGCAGGGAAGCCAACGTAATCGAAAAGCTCCTGCCAGTTCAGCGGAAAAATCAAATTCCGCATCGACTGATCCGTCGTTCCCTCCGGATGCTTGTTGTGCGGCAGAATTACCGTCGGCGGAATCGCCACGCCCATCTTGTGCGCCAGCGCATAATTGAAAAACTTGTCGTCCGCCGTCCACCAGAACGGATTGTTCACCACAATCGTTCCATGCAGCGCCGCATTCTTCAAATACGCGCGATAAAACTCGATATCCTGCGAAATCCGGTCGATGATCACGTCATACTTCTTCGGCTCATCCATCCGAATCCCGCCAATCTTCACAAACTCCGCCTCCACCCCCTCAATGCCCATGGCATTGATCTTCCCAGCCAAAGCCGGCGGAAACGTATTCTCCATCCCAAATAAAATCCCAATTTTCTTCACGCGAATTCTCCCCGTAAAAACTGACCCTGACCACTAGCCACTGATCACTGCTAAAAATACTTCCCCGCCATCCGCTGCCACAATGGCCAGTCATGCTTCGAGTTATCCCCGTAAATATCCAGCCAGTGCGGAATCGCCTTCCCATTCAGAATCGCCGAAAACTTCACATTCTGATCCAGACAAATATCCCAATCCGCCGACCCCAGCACAATCTTCATCTGCCGGTACCGGCTCAAAAACCAGTCATCATGCATGTTGGGCAAATAGTCCGGAGGATTATTAAAATAGCAATCGTCATCGTAATACCCATCCAGAAACCGGTGAATATCGAATGCCCCGCTCATGCTCACACAATGCGTCACCACATCGGGATGCTTCAACGCAAAGTTCACCGCATGATAGCCGCCAAAACTGCATCCCGTCACCGCCAGCCGCGGCGTCTGATTCTTCCACCGCACAAACGGCAAAAACTCATGCAGAATGTAGCGCTCATACTGCAAATGCCGCATCACCCGCACCCGCGGATGCACGCCCTTGTTGTACCAACTCTCGGTATCCACGGCATCCGGACAGAACACCTGCAGCTCGCCGCGCTCAATCTTCGGCGCCAGCACCCCAATCATTCCCCGGTCTTCATACTCGAAGAACCTTCCCATCGAAGTTGGGAACGCGAAATGGGCGTGCCCGCATGCCCAAACACCAGCGCCTCCATATCGCGCTGCAGCTCCTGGCTATACCCCTTGTGATATTCGCGATTCATAATGACATGATGAAGAGAGAGTCGCCCGCCGTGCCGTAGAGATGTTGCTTGCAACACGCTGTCGTAGAGACGTTGCTTGCAACGTCTCCCTCGCAGACGAAGTATCTTACCCGATGTCAGGCTGAACGTCTTATCCCTTCAAATACGGCAGCAACTCCTTGAAAGCCGGCGACCCCGACGAGCGCGTCAATTCATAAATCATCATCTCCGTCGACGAAATCACCGCCCCTGCCGCGCGCATGCGATCGAGTCCAATTTTCCAGTTCCACTCCGTCCGCGAACTGACGGCATCCGAAGCCACATGCACCAGATAGCCTTCGCGCAGCGCCCCCAGCGCCGTCTGCGTCACGCAGATGTGGCTCTCCATGCCGCACAACAGCAGCGTATTCCTTTGTCCCGGCAGCCGCTTAAGCAGCGAACAAAAAACTTCGCTGCCGAAACACGAGAAGAGCTGCTTATCGATGGCCTCGATCCCCGGTTGAACCGAGGAGAGCAGGGAAGCGACCTCCGGAACCGTCCCGCCCAGTCCTTTCGCGTATTGCGTACTCACCAACGCCGGAATCTTGAGAATCCCCGCCGCCCGTATCAGCAGTTGCGAATTCCGCACCAGCTGTTCTTTCTGAAAGATCGGCGCCAGCAGGCTCTCCTGAATATCGATCACCACCAGCGCGCACTTCTCCGCCTCGATCGGCCGCCGCGCGATTTCGGAATAATCAACCGGAGTAGCAGAAAGATTCTCAAAAGTCGTAGCCATGTAATCTCCTCAGACCCCGCTAAGCTGAACGCCAGGCGGCCGGCGAAGGCTCTCCTTCGTGCACCTTAGTGTCCTTAGTGGTAGATGATTTTTCTTTCCCACGTCAAACCGCTTCTCGGCGCAGCGCCGCCGGTTCCCGATGTCATCCCGACCGCAGCGCACCGCGCAGGGGGAGGGACCCTACAAAGCTCCGCCATCACCACGGAAGCAAACAGGTCCGCCGCGAACCCCGCCGCCATCCCCAGTTTATGTTGACCACACTTCCTCCCGCACCATAAAATCGATGGTAGGCGGCGAAAATCGCCGGGCGTCATCAAGATTGCCCCCTCGTTCAACGGCTAGGACACCTGCCTCTGGAGCAGGTTATCGGGGTTCGAATCCCTGGGGGGCAGCCAAATCGTTTGTGGTGCTTCCTCTCTTCCGACTCATTTCCAGGTGGGTGCGCTTCGGCTACGGTGGAATTCGCGAGCAGCGCCATCCAACGCAGCTTATTTCCCGATACCATCAGCCATATAAATCAGGAGAACCGAAGTCCTTGCCACCCATCATCAACGCTCAGGGAATCACCAAAGCCTTCGGAGCCGACCCACTGTTTCAGGATGTCTCCTTCACCGTTTCCGAAGGCGACCGCATCGGACTCATCGGTCCCAACGGCTCCGGAAAATCCACACTCCTGCGCATTCTTGCCGGAACCATCAGCCCCGACTCCGGCGAATTAGCCGTTCGCAAGCGCCTGCGGTTCAGCTTCGTCGAGCAGGACTCGCAATTCGAATCCGGCGAAACCGTCCGCTCCGTGATTCAGGACGCGATGGCAAGCGCCTCCGTGCCCGATTCCGAGCGCGGCACGCGCTTCGCCGAAACCCTGGGCCGCGCCGGCTTCGAAGATCTCGATGCCGAAGCCAGCAAGCTCTCTGGAGGCTGGCAGAAACGCCTCGCCATCGCCCAGGCTCTGGTTCAGGCGCCCGACGTCCTGCTGCTGGACGAGCCGACAAATCATCTCGACCTCGCCGGAATCGAGTGGCTCGAAGAATTGCTGCAGCAGGCCGAATTCGCCTGCGTGGTCGTCAGCCACGATCGCTACTTCCTCGAAGGTGTCGCGACCGAAATGGTGGAACTCAGCCGCGTCTATCCCGACGGCGTGCTGCGTGTCCGCGGAAACTACACCCGGTTCCTCGAGAAGAAAGAAGAATTCCTGCACGCCCAATCGAAGCGCCACGAAGCTCTGGAAAACCTCGTCCACAACGAAATCGAGTGGCTTCGCCGCGGAGCCAAAGCCCGCACCAGAAAATCCAAAGCCCGCATCGGCAAAGCCAACGACTTGATGGGCGAACTAGCCGACCTCAACACCCGAACCCGCACCGCCAGTCGCGCAACTGGATTTCTCCGCCACCGATCGCCAGACTAAACGCCTCATCGAACTCGAAAGTATCAGTTACAAGATCGGAGACCGCACACTCTTCGACGACCTCAGCTTCGTCGTCACCGCCGGCCGCAGAGTCGGCTTAGTCGGCCCGAACGGCAGTGGCAAGACCACGCTGCTGCGCCTATTGCGCGGCGAGCTAACTCCCACCACCGGAACCATCCGCCGCGCCGACTGGCTGCGCATCGTCTACTTCGACCAGAAGCGCGAACTCGATCCCAAAATAACTCTCCGTCGCGCCCTGGCTCCGGAAGGCGATTCCGTTATTTATCAGGACCGCGTAACCCACGTCGCGTCGTGGGCGGCCAGATTCCTGTTCACCGGCGAGCAACTCAATCAACCCGTCGGCCGCCTCTCCGGAGGCGAGCGCGCCCGCGTGCTCATCGCTCAGCTCATGCTCCAGCCCGCCGACCTTCTGCTGCTAGACGAGCCCACCAACGACCTCGACATTCCTACGCTGGAAATCCTCGAGGAAAGCCTGCTCGAGTTTCGCGGCTCGCTCGTGCTGGTCACGCACGATCGCTACATGCTCGATCGCGTCTCCACCATCGTTCTCGGTCTCGATGGCGCCGGCGGCGCAGAAAGCTTTGCCGACTATCGCCAATGGGAGTCCTGGCAAGCCGATCGCGAAAAGTCCGCGTCCCTCTCCGCGAAGAAATCGGAGACGGGATCCGATAAGCGATCCGAGAACGAACCCGGGAAGCCGCAGAGCAACGGCAGCCAGGTTTCAGGTACCACAGCTGCCGCCGCTCCCGCCAAGAAAAAGCTGGCCTATCTGGAAGCCCGCGAATACGCCACCATGGAACAACGCGTCGCCGAAGCGGAGGAAATCCTGCAATCAAAACGCGTCCAACTCGAAGACCCAACAATCGCCAGCGACGGCCCAAGCTTGTTAACCGCCCACGCCGAGCTGGAAGTCGCGCAAACCACCGTAGACAATCTCTACGCCCGCTGGGCCGAACTGGAAAAAAAGAAAGACTGAACCCGTGTTTCTAGTTTTCAGTTTCTTGAAACTAGAAATTGACCTCTGGCCCCTGCCCACTGCCGCTCGCATCCCCACGCAGTTTGCACTAGAATCGCCGTCAGCGTAAGCCGCAACCCCATGCCTTCCGTACGAATCGACAAATGGCTCTGGGCCGCCAGATTTTTCAAGACGCGCTCCCTGGCCGCGCGCGCCTGCGAACTCGGCCGCGTTCAATCCAACGGCCAACCCGCCAAGCCCGCCCGCGAAGTCCGCATCGGCGACATGGTACACGTCACCAACGACGGCGGCGAGTTCAACGTGGAAGTCCTGCTGCTCAAAGACGTCCGCGGCCCTGCGTCGGTCGCCCAAACCCTCTACCGCGAGACCGAAGCCAGCCGCGAGCTGCGGATAAAGGTAGCCGCCGAGCGCAAAGCCATGAAGCAGTTCGAAGAGTTACCCGCCGGCCGACCATCCAAACGCGATCGCCGCAGAATCATCCAGTTCCGCGGCCGATCCTGACAGCATCGCAAATCAGGCCGATTCCGGATGCCTGGGTGCCCCATTTCTCGCGTCTTTTGCGAGAAGTGGGGATTTTGACTTCGAAGGCTAAACCACGGTTTAATGCGCCTCATTAGGGAAATGAACCACCGCCGCCATTCTTCCGCGCAAAACAAAACGCCCCAGACTCGTTAGAGTCACGGGACGTATGTTGATCAGCCCTCCCCCAAGTGCTGCTCAATTAGGAGATTAACGTAACCCCGTAGTCCGGTAAATGGCTCGTCCGTGCCATACCCCACCACCAACGGGCCAACTCCCGTAACCTCAATTAAAAGTGCATCTTCATTGCGAACTGCAATTGTCTCGCTCCGGTCGTGCCATCATTGCGGCCAACTTCAGCGGACGACTGCCCGAAGGTTGGGCCATCGTTGATAAAGTTGTCTGGCTGTTGGAAGTTCGGATGGTTGAAAATGTTGTAGTACTCGGAGCGGAATTCCAGCCTGAGCCTTTCCGAAAGTTTCGTGTTCTTCGAGATGACCATGTCGAAGTTCTTATACGCCGGGCCATAGAAAGTGTTGCGCTGCACGTTGCCCGGACCTCCGAATAGCGGAAACGTGAAACGTCCATCATTCGGCCCTGTTTGGGTGATCGGCATCGTAACCGGAACCACAGCTGGGCTCAGACTGTAATCTGCCCTCTGGGTCGCGCCCGTGCCATCGCTGTCGACTCCGCCCTCAAAGATTTCAAATGGGAATCCGCTTTGGAATGTGCCGATCCCCGACCAGGTCCATCCCTCAAAAACCCTGCCGACAAAGCCATTGCTGAGATGACTCTTGCCACGGCCAAAAGGCAACTCCGCAACATAGTTGAACACCAAACGATTGCGCACGTCGTAGGACGAATTTCCCCGCTCGCGGCCAAGGTAGAACGAGTTCGCCGGGAAAACTGTCTGGTTTGCTTGCGGCAGGAAGGCGTCGCTGGCATCGTCGATCGCATGCGCCCAGGTATAGTTCACCTGGAACGACATGCCGTGGCTGAACTGCCGGCTCAACGTAGTCTGCAGGCCGTTGTTATTGGAGCTGGCAACACTGGATACCTCATTCGAGTGATACGCCGCGGCGTTGTTGACGGCGTCGAAAGGGAGCAGGCCGAGCTCTGCTCCAATATAAAGGTTCGAGCCTTGAACGGTTTCTACTTGGGGGCTTGCAGTGGGCGAATCCACGCAGCCGTAAGGGTTTGCCCCGCTGCAATATGTCCTCAACTTCGCCACCAGCGCCGGAATCGGAGCATTCCCATCAACTACGCGCAGTAGCCGGTGAGCCGTGTTACCCACATAGTTGATTTCGAGCGTGAAATGCCCGGGCAGTTGACGCTGGATGCCAAAGTTCCACTGCTGCACGTACGGAACGTGAAAGTCTGGGTTAATCGTCGCCGGAAATGCAAAGGAGAACTGCGGCAGCGTAAACCCGGGAGCAGGCTGCGTTTGTGGGATGCCTATCTGCGAGATCTGGTCAGAGGCGCCAGGTCCAAAATCAAAGAAAGCGTTATTTACGTAGGGAAGCGAAAATGGCGGATTCGCGCGTGTGTCGCCCGTGAGATTGAAGAACTGTCGGTCGCGAAATACTCCATAACCGCCGCGAATGGACGTCTTTCCGTCTCTGAACGGATCCCAGGCAAAGCCGAGCCGGGGTTCAAATCCATGCACATCGTTGGCATACAGCGGATTCGTTCCTCCGCGCGTAACCTGCACAAACGTGATCGGTGAAGGTCCAGACAGCGCTGCCGGCGTTGCGCTGGTGAGCTGATCGTTCACTACCCAGGGAACTCCGTCCCATTCGTAGCGAAGCCCATAGTTGAATGTGAAGTTTGAGGCCGCCTTGAACTGATCCTGAAAGAATCCGAACATGTCACGCTCGCGGAAACCGCGTTCGTCGCTGGAAATGCGGTTCCCGCCCGTGTTAAACAGTTGCGTTTGAGATTCGTTGAATACCCCGCCCAACAGCCCCCAGACTGCGTCCTCAACCGTGCCGTTGTCGAATGAAGTCGTATTCTGCAGTGCGGACGTGCCAGTATTACCGAAAATGCCGAAATTGGGAGTCGGCCGCGTACTGAAGTCATCGTAATCGTTCGAGTAGCTGTCTCCCCACTCGAAGCCAAACTTCCAGGAGTGGCGACCTTTGATCCAGGTGAGGTTGTCGCCAACGTTGTAGGTTCCGAAGGGACGGTCCTGGCCGTTGCTGTCGCCCAGGCCTACGCAACCGATCGAGGTAAAGCCCGGAAGCGCCCAATCGCGCCCGCGGCCGAAGGGATCAAGCCCCGCGAGACTCAAGCCATCGATCGTGCTCGCACCATTGCACACATAGTTTTGATAAGACCGGTTCGCGCTGCCGTAGAAGTCGCTTTGTAGTGTCGTGGTTATTGTGGTGGTAAGGTGAAAGTTCATGCTCTGCGTAAGCGACGTGAACGAATATCCTCCAATGCCAGGAAGGGGATTCGTGCCTCCCCCGTTGTCTTTGTCGTTATTCGCGAGGTAACGCACGCTCAGAGCGTTTTTCGGAGTGATCGTGTAATCGACCTTCGCAGTGTAATTGCTGGCATTGGAAAGATCTGTATCCCCGAAAAAGTACTGCGATGAAATTCCCTGGATCTGTGCCGGAGCATTTGGCTGTGGAGCGGGATAGAAATTCAAAATCTTCTGGGTTTGAGGGTCGAGCGCAAGCCCAAACGCGTTGTTAGCCGAACCCGGCGTGCTGACATCGATATTGACCGGTCCGGCAGTCGGATCGGTATAGGTAAAGTCGCCCGTCTTAAAAGCCGCATCCGGGACTATCGCTTCCGATGTGGTGGCTGTCGCGAACCGATTGCCTTCGTAATTGAAAAAGAAGAAAAGCTTGTTCTTGATAATTGGCCCCCCAACGGAGGCTCCGAAGGTGTTGCGAACGTAGGGGCTCTGCGGGCCGGTCGACGGGGTGTTAAAGAAGCCCCGGGCGCCCAGCGCGTTCCAGCGGCCGAAGTAGTAGACGTCGCCGTGGAGATTATTCGATCCGCTGCGCGTGATGATATCGATCACCGCGCTGGAGTCGCGCCCAAACTCGGGAAGGTAGCTACTCGTGATCACACGAAATTCCTGCGTGGCGTCAGGGTTCAACGTCACCAGTCCACTCCCCGGAACGCCAGGGTCATTGTTGCTCGTCCCATCCAATTCGAAGTTGTTGTTACGTTCCCGGCCGCCGTTCACGGAAAACCCTCCGAGTCCCGAGTTGGTTTGCGTCGTTCCAGGCGTCAGGAGAATCAACTGATAGGGATCCCGCAGAATTAGCGGAAGCGCTTCCATTTGCTTCTCGTCCACCACGTTGCTGACCTGGGCATCCGTGGTGTCGATGGGCGCGATGCTGGTGTCTTCCACTGTGACTTGTTCCTGGTTGGAGCCGATCTCCAGCTTGGTGTTGAGAGTCAGCGCCTGATCCACAGTCAGCGTCACAGCGGCAAATCTCACCGTGCGGAAACCCGCCTTCTCGATCTTGAGGTCGTAGAGTCCGGCCACAAGGTCGGTGAGTGTGTAAACCCCAGAGGCTCCTGTCTCGACGCTGCGAGCAATATTCGTCGCGGTGTTGGTGGCCGTCACCGTCGCGTTCTGGACCAACGCTCCGGTTGTGTCGGTGACAGTTCCGTTGACCGACGCGGTCTGCGCTTCTGCAGGGCGCACCAGAACCAGCGTCAAACTCGTGGCTACAGCAAACAGGACCAGTCTTCGCAGCATCGTTAAACTCCTCGCCTTTACTTCAATCCAAAATTTCCACCGCAACCATCGGTGGGCACAGGTTGAGTGTGAGTGTTGAAATAACACTGCACACAACGAGCCATAAACAAGCATATGTAACTTAAATTGTTTCAACAGTATGCAACAGTGTTGACATTGTCTAATATGACAACTTGTATTCCACGTTACCAACGTCTACGAAAAGCGGTAGAACTTGCGTTACGGTTTGGCAGGACTACCCGGGTCTCGTCCCAAACCGGGACTGCGGTACACTGGCGGGCCGCTTATTCGCGAGCGGCCTAACCGACCGACCTGATTGCGTAAGCTGGTGACATCATTACGTAGCCCGGTCACATCGCCGATTCCGATGCCAACATCGAGGCCCGCCGCGTCCCCAGCCGCCAGATTTGCCGCGACGCATTCCGTCGATCGTCTCTTGAATCTCCTCGAAGCCGCCAAGGGCCATTTCGAAGCGGGCGCAGTTACGTCTCTCGAAAAATTGCTGGCGCAACTTGCACACGAAGAAATTCGGCGACCCGGCAGCGCTCATCCGCTTTCACGAGGCGCTGCTGTTCTTTCGCGCATTTCCGCCTGGGGCGTCACTGATACCCAAGCTGGAAAATCTGCTCAACACTTTCCACGAGCGCGTCGATCACATCCGCCGCCTCGGCGCGGACATGTCGGCCTTCGACGATTTCGATACTTCCGGCATTGCCGGAACAGTCATGCAGGACGCGCTCAGCTTTGACGCTGCGCGCTGGCTCGCCCGCCGCATCCCGCGGCAAATCGAAATCGCTTGGGACGACTACCTCGACGATTCGCAAAACGAGCGCGCCCTCGCTGCGCTCTGGCCTCGCCTCATGCCGCTTCTTGCGGAAGATTCCGACGTGGAAGCGAACATTCCGTGGACGCGCTGGCTCGATTCCGCCCGCGGCCGCGAACGCCCGCTGGAATGGCTGCTTCGCCGCTTCGAACAACTTCCCGTCGAAGCCAATTCCGCAGACTCAATCGAAGCCCATTCAAAAGAGAAAATTAAGAAACAGCAGGAGAAGCAGACGACAGACTGCCCAGGAAAAGAAATTCTCCAACGACCAGCAAGACCGCGCTCGCGCCGCGCTCTACGACTCTCTCCGCCTGCCCGTGCGCTGGAGGCTCGACAACCTGCGCCTTTCCCGCACTCGCAACTGGCAGCGGCCGCGAGCGTTTTACTATCATCGCGAACCGCTGATTATTCGCAGCCAGGTCTCACTGGCGCACGAACTTTCTCAGCCCGCGCCTCGCCTTACCAGACTTTCGTCTGCCGACGGTGAGAGTGTCATGAACTTCATCCGCGAAGTGATGGCTGTCCGCTACCGCGAGCTCTACGGCACCACGCTGGGCGATCCGGGCTCGGTCGTCCGCGTCAGCCTCGGCCGCGGGGTGGTGATCCATCTCTGGAACCTGCCGCCGGCGCGCCGTCTGCCGCTGCGCGCCTATGTTGCCGGCTTCACTCTCAAGAACGGAGTCCCCATCAACTACATCGAAGCCATCGGCCTCTGCGAATGGCTCGAGGTCGGCTTCAACACGTTCTACACGTACCGCCACGGGGAGACCGCGTGGATCTACGCGCAGACTTTGCGTAGCCTCTGCGCCTTCACCGGGGCGCGATGCATTTCCGTCTATCCGTACCAGATCGGCCAAAATAACGACGAAGCTATCGACTCCGGCGCGTTCTGGTTCTACCGGAAGCTTGGTTTTCGCAGTGGCCGTGCCGACCTCGAGCAACTTGCTCGAAGGGAAGAGCAGAAGATCGCCGCCGATCCCACGCACCGAACGTCGCCGCGAATCCTGCGACGCCTTGCAGAAGCGCATGTCTTCTATGATTTAGATCGGTATGACTTAGATCAGCCAGATTTGGAAGAGCGCGATCACGAATCCGGTCCCTGGGACACTTTCTCCACCCGCAATCTCGCGATGCGCGTGAACTGCCGCATGGCTCGCGAGTTTGACGGCGAGAGCGCGCGCATTCGCAAAGTGTCGGTGGTTGAAGTTAGCCGCGCACTCGGCGTGAACTTGTCTCGTTGGAATCCTGCCGAGCGTCACGCTTTCGAGAACTGGTCGCTGGTGCTGGCGCTGATTCCCGACCTCAGCCGCTGGCCGCCGCAAGAGAAGCACGACGCGGTGCAGATCATCCGGGCTCAAGCGGGTTTCGACGAAATGCGCTATCTGCGTCTGACTCAGCGGCACGCCCGGCTGCGGGCCGAACTTCTGCGCTTGGGGTCGAAGAAAACACGAACGGCGCAGACCTGAAGGCCTGCGCCGCTGTCGTTACCCTATATATCCAGAATATCAAATTGACGGGGTAAATCGGACACGCTTTTGGACTTTATATTCGTATGCGAATCAGTGACTTAGGCTCGGAAGCTCGGGCTTAGGGTCTTGACAGGATTTCGCGTTCAGAGTCAAAAGCGGGCGGACGAGGGCATCCGCCCCTGCACGCGCAGAGTGAAAGGCGGATCATCCCCTGTTTGGGCATCATCCTAGCTAACGGTTTAATCATCGTCGGGATCTGTCGGGGGACTTTTGTCGTTGATGAAATGCGCGGCATCGAGGGGAGCGGAAATCGTCTGGAACGTTATCGGGGTCTGGTTCATGGTGAAACAGCTGGAAAGGTCGTCGGCCGGGGCGTCGGCATAGCCCAGCGACGGCAGGTTGAAGGTGGTCTCAACAAACTTGAGGACACTGCCGAAGTCGTGGTTGGTGTGGTCGATATACGCGGCCTTGGCGTAGGGCGAAACCACAACGAGAGGGACGCGGAAGCCGTAGACGTATCCTGAACCCCAACTGACGCCGTCATTCACTACTTTGGGGGCGACGTGATCGTACCAGCCTCCCCAATCGTCCCAGGTGATGATGATGGCGGTGTTGGCCCAATACCGGCTATTGCCAAGCGAATTGACGATGGAGGCGACCCAGGATGGTCCACTACCGTTGTTGCTTTCAGCGTGATCGGAAGCGGCGCCGTCGGGGATGACCCAGCTTACCTGCGCGAGGTTGCCGTTCGCAATGTCCTCGAGCACTCCCGTTTGCGGGATTACCACATTGCTGGTCCAGTCCGGCCCGGTGCAGGTGAGCACGCCGTTGATGGTCTGCTGCTGGCAGATGTGTTCGATGGCGTCGGGCGCGGTCCAGATGGATCCGGCGGAAGGAGCGTAATAGCGCCAAGTTATACCTGCGGTGTTGAGCAGGTCGGTTAGCGTGGGATGGTCGAAGCAGGGATATTCGGGAGGCGAGTTGGTCTCACTGCCGGTCGCGTCAATCATGGCGACGGTGTTGGTGAGCGCCGCGATACAACCTGCGGGACTCTTGACGAGGATTTTCTGCGGCGAAAAGCGGGCTGGTTGCCGTGGGAGCCGAAGTGCCGGAAAGAATGAACTGATGTGCCGGAAAGCTGGGACCCTGGTTGGTCTGAAACATGCGGTCGCCGAAAGTATATTGCTCGGCCATGGCGAAGTAGGGCTGAACATCGGATGGCATCACGTACATGAACTGCGCGTTGGGATGGGCATTGGGCGGGCAGTTCGCAGCGGGAGAGCAGGGAATCAGGCTGGCCCCGTCCATTTTTCCGCCGTCGTACATATCCACGAATGCGGCATGGGCGTGACTCAAGTCGTAATTCTGCGGGTTGCTGCCGGCCGTGCCCAGGTCGATGGGGCTGAGAGGAATGGTCTGACCGAATGAATCTGCGGTGCTGGCGATGTCGGCGCCATTGGCAACCAGCACGGGATCCTGGAAGAGATTGTCGGGAGTACGGTTTTCCTGGAAGATCACAACGATGTGCTGGAACACGGCGGTCGTTAGCAGACTCAGGGACTGAGGGCCATTGCTAGGAGCTATACTGTGGGCGTCGCTTCCCGTCACGCTGATGGATTGAGTGCCGCCGGGCGTGTTGTTCGTGGTTGTGACCGTGAGCGTGGAACTCGCTGCGGCACCGCCCGAGACCGCCACGGGATTTGTGCTGAAGGAACATGTAATCGCCGTGGCGCTTGCGAGATTGGGGCAGGAGAGGGTGACGTTGCCGCTGTATCCGGTGGCTGGTGTTACGGTGATGGCGGAAGTGGACGTAGCGCCTGCAGTGATGGAAGCGGGATTCAACGCCGCCGCGGTGAGCGTGTAGCCGGGCCCCGCGCCCATGGAGGGTGAAGAGCTGCCGCCGGGACACGCGAATCATACTAGACTAGAAGAGCGATGGTGCTGAGGAGCGAGCCGGAGACAAACAGGAAACGCAGGGGGCTGATGGCGGATCTCCTTGGCGCTACAGGGTGTGTTCCATCCCATAGCAACCCGGACGGCAGGATTTTGACTCGGAAAAGCCGAACGAAAACCTGAAATCGGTATTTCGCGGTCACGCGGTCAGGGCTTGCACGCGCCTGCGCACCTCGGCGATAAAGGCTGCGTCTTTCAGCGAGGCCAGATTGATCTCCACGTTGGCCAGCGCGCCGGTGACGGCCGCGTGCGCCAGGGCGAGCGCCGTGGTCAGGTCCGACTTCATGTTGGGATTGGAAATGGGTTCCAGACTCTGCGCGATGGCGGCGACTTCGTGGGCTTTTTCGGCGACGCTGAGAGGCACGCCGGTGGCTAGTTTGAGGCTGGTGTCAATGAGAGTATCGGCGTTGGCAGCGTCGGTTTTGGATTGCTTGTAGGCCTTCATCACGGCGTCGTAGGCCTCGGCGTCCGCGTCGATGGCGGCTTTGAGTTCTTCGCGCAGCGCAGTAAGGCGGGCGATGGCGGCGCTGAGTTCAGGCTCGTGTTGCAGATAGGCTTTCTTGCCGCGCGACATCGAGGCGACCATCGCGGCGAGTCCGGCGGCCATGGCTGCTGCGGCCGCGGACGCGCTGCCGCCTCCGGGAGTGGCGGTGGGGGCGGCGAGCTGCTCCACGAACGGCTCGACTCCGGCTCGTAATCCGCCGATGGCAGTTTTGCCTCCCATTACGGCGGCGAGGCGGTTCTCGAGAATCAGCGACGAATCGAAATTCTCCACTTGCAGGAACCACTCGGCGGCTTGCTCCAGAGCTTTCTTGGGAATCAGTCCTACGATTTCGCTGGAGACTGGAGTGACGCCGTAACGCGCGGCTTCGCGTTTCACCATCTCGAAAACGCGATGGACGGGGGTCTGCTCGAAGTCGGTGAGATTCATGGAAACCTGCGCCAGGCCGCGCACCAGGAATCCCGCACCTTTCACGAAGCGCATGCCGCCGGTGGAAAAGCGGACAGCCTTGGCGATTTTTTTGGCGATGTCGACATCGGGCGTGTTGAGGAAAACGTTGTAGGCGATCAGGAATTTGCGCGCGCCGACGACCGTTGCGCCGGCGGTGGGATGCACGCTGGGGGTCGCCGAAATCCGGACGGCGAGCGGGGTTGGTGGCGATGTCGGCGCGAATGCCTTCGAATTGTCCGCGGCGAATGTTTTCGAGATTCTGGCGCTCGGGACTGGTCGCGGCGGATTCGTAAAGATAGACAGGGATTTGATAGCGCTTCCAGATTTGTTCGCCGACATGGCGCGCCATCGCTACGCAATCTTCAATGGTGACGCCGTCGATAGGGATGAATGGCACCACATCGGCGGCGCCCATGCGGGGATGCGCGCCCTGGTGGACGTTGAGGTCGATGAGTTCGGAAGCCTTGCCAACGCCGCGGATGGCGGCTTCCTGAATGGCTTCGCGCTCGCCGACCAGCGTGATGACCGAGCGGTTGTGGTCGGTGTCACTTTCGCGATCGAGCAGATAGACGCCGGGGATTTTCATGGCGTCGATGATGGCGTCAACTTTCGATTTGTCGCGGCCTTCGGAAAAATTTGGGACGCATTCTACCAGCGTGGACATAAGGGAGAAGAATAGCTGGGGGCGACGCGAGTGGCAACTCGGGATGGGTTCGTAGGCGGAGTGGGGCCGATTCGACGGTGATGGCGGGGCATTTACCACTAAGGACACAAGTCTGCACGAAGGCAATCCTGCGGTCGGGAGACATTTTGAACTTTGCCGAGGAAGTGTCGGCGCTAGTTCTGTTAATGGCGTGGTGGTTGAAAAATCTTCCGACGCCGAGGCGGACTTGGACTGTGTTAATTCCTGGATTCGGGACGGCTAGGCCGGCGTTGGAGATGTGCAGGTAGCGGAGCTCGACGCTCCAGTTATATTTCGGGCCGAGGATGTGGGTGCCCAGCGCGGCGGCGGAGGTGAAGTTTACGGTGTTGGTGTAGGTGGGGACGTTGTGGTTGGTGAAGAGCGTACCTCCGCTGAGTTCGAGATAAGGAGAGAGGCGGCCGCGGCGCACGAAATCCCACTTGAGGCCGAGCGGGTTGAATCCCAGGCCGTAGGCGGTGTTGGCGGGTTGGAAAACCAGGAACATGGGAACGGCGTCCACGGTGTATTCGAAACGTCCGCGAAGAAAGCTGGGGAGATGCGGGGCGGTGATGATCCATCCGTAGCGGAGGCCGGCGTTGAAGACGCCGGTATCGCCGCGTCCGCCGCTGACGGAGTGGCCGCCGCCGGTCCAGAGCTGGACTTCGTGGCCGTCTTCTTCGGGGCCGGCCAGGTCCGGGTTAGATTGGCTCAGGCATACAGCGGAGGCGGTGAGGATAATAAGAGCAAGCAAGCAATGGCGCATGATTTAAACCGGGCTGATCAACCCGCCTGAAGCCGCGCGGCACAGCAGAGCGCGCAGGCTGACAGGGTGAAACCGTCGAGGCCGGAACAGACACGATACAGGAAGGGCGAGCGGGGAACAACACGAGCGCTTCCTCGGGCGTGCTTCCGTTTTAACTCAGGCACAAAATCTGCGATGGCGTCTGGTGTGTGGTTCCACTTCTAGCAAAGGCGGCGAGAAATTGATCGGATAAGAGGGGCACCCAGATCGGACCCAAGCCCTAGTTCGGAACCGAGGCGCTACCTTTCTTTCAATCGCGCCGAAGAGATCATGCAGGACCCTCCACCACTAAGGGCACTAGGGAGCAAGAAGGCAAACCTAGGCTTGGCGGGTGGGCAAACTCGAATAGCGCGAATGCGCATCCCAGCCGCTGAGGCCGTGGTATGCTCGGCTGGATTCGCGTAATTTTATCTGCGGAACACGATCCGCAGAGTATAAGACATTGGAGCGCTTCTGGAGATCGGCGATGCGATGGGTCTGTGTACTTTTTCTTTTCTCGGGCATGGCTTTCGGTCAGGCTGCGGAGTCTTCGCAGGCAACGACCCAGGAGCCAACCGCTCAGCAGCCAGCGTCTTCACAGCCCGCTTCGCAAGGCACGGTTCCGGTGGAGCAGGCTCCGGTCGCGAATCCGACGCCGGACGCGACGAGTCAACCGGCTGCCGTTCCGGTTCCAACTGCTACGCCGGCCGCTTCCACACCGAATGACGGGGCTCGCCAAGCGAAGACGCCGGACCCCAACGCTGCGGTGATTCCAGCGGGAGCGAGGATTCCGCTGCTGCTCAAGCAAGCCATCTCCACCAAGAATGCGCGCGAGGGGGACGCCGTGTATGCGGAGACTGCATTTCCGTTCGTGGTGAACGAACATATTCTGGTGCCGGCGGGAACCTATATTCAGGGCAAAATCTCGCACGTGGAACGCGCCGGGCGGATAAAGGGACGGGCGGAGATTTTGATGCACTTTACGTCGATGATTTATCCCAGCGGTTACACGGTGATGCTGCCGGGATCGGTGGAGAACACGCCGGGCGCGGACAACAAAGGCGTGAAAGATAAAGAAGGAACCATCCGGCAGGATAGCGACACAGGTAAGAAGGTTGAAGATGCGGCGAGAAATGGCGCGTACGGCGGCGCGGTGGGCGGCATTGGCGGCGGATTGGCCACCGGCGGCCTGAACGGCGCGCGCATTGGGGCGGGAGCGGGAGCGGCAGCGGGCATTGCCTGGGCATTGTTGAAACGGGGTAATGATGTGAGGCTGGAAGTGGGGACTTCGATCGAGATGGAAATTCAGAGGGAGATTCCGCTGGATGGGACGAGGATTGCGTTGGCGAAGGCTGGGCAGTAGCCTTCTGATACTGTCCGGCGCGAGCTGCGACACTTCGGGTCGCGGAGGGAAATCTTTAGGACGGCTGGCGGTGCGGCGCTGCCAGGGATCCTTCGACTGCGCATGCGACTTCGGCTTGCCGACGCCCATGATTCGCTCAGGATGACCAAAAGGAACGGCCAGCATTTGAGTGCTGGCCGGCAGAGCGCCGATCGAGCCATTATCGATTAATAAGTCGACGAGCAGGCACAGCCGTCAATGACGTCGCTGTCCAACGTGACCGCGCCATTCCGCGCCAGCGCCCTGCCATCTAAGTTCACGCCGGTGGTGATTGTGATCGACGTGAGTGCCATGATGTTTCCCGCGAATACAGAGTTTGTTCCCAGGGTCGCCGAGCTGCCAACTTGCCAGAAGACGTTGCAAGCCAAGGCGCCATTGGCCAGGATGATGTGGCTGCCACTCCCGGTTATGAGCGTGGATGCGATCTGGAAAATGAACACAGCATTCGGATTACCTTGAGCATCGAGCGTGAGGTCCCCGGAATTTGCCAGCGACGAGGTTGACGTATACACACCAGCAGTGAGCGTTTTGCCGACCAAATCTCCCGCCACCGATGTGCCGCCCGCTCGTCCGGCTGCGTCGATATACCCGGCCGTCAAGGCGGCCTGAGCCAGAGATGCGACTCCGTCCGCGACATGGATCGTCCCGCCCGTCGTCCCCGGCGGAAATCCAGTGATGGCGGTACCCGGACAGACTCCAACATCCCCGGACACTGTCGTAGAACCGGTGTTGGTGACGGTGCTTCCAGCCAGGACGGAGAAATTTCCAATGCCAGGACAAAGAGCTACCGGCTGGGTTTCACCGGCTGCGCACGGACCAGTAGTAAAAGTCTGTTGAGATGGCCCAATCGGCTGCTCGCTCATGTCCTGGGCTCCGCCGGTGATTACGATCCAGTACGCGGTGTTCGCCGCCAGGTTAGCCGAGGGCGTGAGCGTGGCCTGTTGGTGAACCACGTCGTAGGTCACGGTGGCGGCCACGGTGGTGTTCGCAGCTACAAGATAGAGTGTGCTGGGATTGATGGTGAGTGAGTCCATTTGTTGGTAGAAGGTGACCGAGGCCTTCTGGTTCTGCGGAACGCAACTGGCGCCAGCGACAAGATTGACGGCAGCCAGGTACGGCGTGGAGGTGTCGCTGGTTGCGATGGTAGTAAAGGAGAAATCGAAGGGCGCGGCCAGTGGAGTTCCGCTCATGTCCGTGGCCCCAACGCCGATGCTCGCGTTGTACGCAGTATTGGGGGCAAAGGGTTGGGAAGGTTTGAAAGCGCCAATCATGTTGGTGGCATCGTAAGCGACTGTGCCCGTCACGCCTGCGATCAGAAACGTGCCGCTGTTGATGCTTGCGGGGTCCATGGGTTGGCTGAAGAGCACGGCAATCTCACGGTTCGTGGCTATGCCGCCGCTCTGGGGGACGACCATCGATACGGCGGGACCAGCGGCAGTCGAAACCGGCGAGTTGGCAACACCGCCGCAGCTAAGGAAGAAAATCGCTACCAGAGGGGCGGTTAAGACCTTGGAGAGCTGGCGCATCGACATACAATTCCTTTCCCAGTACCTGGTCTCGGTCGAATTACTCCAGGTAGCAAGCCACGCCTGTCAGGGCACGCGAAGCAAGCGTGAGAACAAGAATCGAGGCTGATCTGACATTAGCCTCTTCTAATTCGTTGTCGATTATCTGGCTGATAGCGACTGCAGTCTGGTCAGAATCGCTCACCTTGCCGCTTTATTTCGGGCCGGCGAGGATTATTTGCTCTTTATTTGCTATTTGCTCCAGGGTCGACGGGCAGAGTATTCGGCGATGTACGACATCAAGTGAGTGGGGAGGATCGGGTTCCAGCACAACCTGAAGCTAGACGTTTCGCGGGACAGGGCCGGCGGTGGCCAGGACTTCCACATCGAGCCGGTCGGGGTGAGGGCGAATAGCCGCTGCGTGATCCTTGACTGTGGACGCAGGGGATTTGTCACTGGGCAGCACTCCGATGGCGCGGTTCTTCCCGGCTTGCTTGGCGCGGCGGAGACCACTATCGGCAAGGCTTAGTACTTCTTCATAACTAACGCGACCGGGATCGGCGAGGTGCCAGGGGAATGCGGCCCAGCCGATGGAACAGGTGCGGTAGAGGACTTCGTTGGGGCTGCGCAGGACGAACGGCGCGGCTCCGACTGCAACCAGGACGCGGGAGGCGAGAGTTTCGGCTTCCCGGCGGTCGGTATAGCGGGAGACGATCAGAAATTCCTCGCCGCCCCAGCGCAACAGAACGTCCGAATGACGAATGGCCGAACTTATCCGGTGCGACATTTCCACCAGGATGCGGTCGCCAACGTCGTGACCGTAGTTGTCGTTGATTTCCTTAAAATTGTCGGCGTCGATGAGATAGAAGACCAGGTCGCGGGTGCGCGGTTCGCGCTGGTCGGAGTGGGATCGCAGCGACTGGCTCACATCGGCTTCGATGGTGGCGGAGAAATAGCGGCGGTTGCGAATGCCGGTCATGGGATCGGTGAGGGAAGCTTCTTCCAGAATGTCGTTGGCGCGCTTCAACTCCTGATTGAGGCGGTAGTGCTTCAGAAAGATCAGGAACGCCATGGCGAACATGGTGCCCAGGGTAAGGAGAATACGGAAACGAGCGACCTGCGGCGGGATGGTTTGATCGAGCAGCGCCGAAACCGCGATCACGGGCAAGGACAAAACTGCCAGCATGGCCAGGCTCGCTACCCACGAGCTGTAGCTGCCCTCGCGCGGAGCTTCGTCGGAAGGGCTCAGTTGTCGCCCGGCGAGCCCCAGCAGGGTGAAAGCGGCAAATGACGCCGAATAGGGTATGTCGTACCAACTGCCGGTAAAATACACATCCTTTTCGATGGCTCTGTTCAAAGCGACAAACGCGACGCTGTTGAACAGAACGGCCAGGCCGAAAAGGGCGTAGAAAGTCTTCCAGCGCCCTTTGGTCTGGCGCCAGAACAGGCCGAGAACAACGATCAGGATGAAGGCTCCGCAGTTGTAGAGCCAGTCAAAGTTCCGGTCATAATTGGCCTGATTCGGAGACACGTACTGCCAGCAGACCACGAAGAAAACGTAAAGATAGAGCCACCAGAACAACAACAAAAGGAAATCGAGAATGCCGAGGCGCGCGCCCCGTTCGGAGGGGGCGAGATGGGGGCGAAGCAGCAGGCCCGCCAGCATGGGAGCGCCGGCCTGAAACAGGAGAACGTCGGCCGGGTACATGGCAGGCATCCGGGCGCGAAGAAACAGATCCCAGACGATCCACACTATCTGATCACTTAGCCAGAGGGTCCAGCCCATGACCTGCAACATCCAGAAGAGGCGAGTGCGGCCCTGGGTGGCGAGTCCGTTACTGGCGAACGCCAGCAAAGCGGACAGCATCAAGAGCGCGCAGACGAGGTCGCTGACTGCGGTGAGAGCCAGCCCGCGCGGCAGCACGGCGCAAGCGAGGGCCAGCGCCAGTGTGAGAGACACAACGGTGACGGCCCATAGCCTGGAATGATTTGTCAGAGTCAATTCTGCTCCGCGAGCGCGACACCCTTGGCAAACATTTTACGGCGATCATACTGCGCGAACATTCTGCGCGAACGTTCTGCGTCGAACACTCCGCGAAGATCGTTCTGCGCGAAACATTCTGCGCCAGCAGGGCGCAGGCGTTGATGGTAACCCCGCTGGGGCGGCGGGCTCGTACTGGAAAACAAATCCTGCTCAACAGCTCCGGGGAATGCAACCGCCTAACCGCAGAGCTGTGCTTTGCCCTTTTTCTTTCTTCTATGCTCTATGCGCCGGCGCCGGTCGAATTGCCAGAGGGCGGTGGGCTGAGCGACGAGGGGTAGCCCTGGGCATCGATTTCTCGCCGCAAGTCCTCCCAGATTTTGTCGGGCATCTCGAGGAAGACTTTTACCACATCGGGATCAAATTGTAGTCCGGACCACTTTGCGATTTCTTCCCGCGCGGCCTGCAGCGACTGAGCCGGCCGGTAAACCCGGTCGGAAGTGATGGCATCGAGCGTATCGGCAACCGCGAAAATGCGAGATCCCAGCGGAATCTCTTCTCCTTTGAGTCCGCGCGGATAACCGGTGCCATCGAAACGTTCCTGGTGGGAATAGACAATTTCAGCCGCGTCCACGAGAAACGGAATCTTCTTCACCATCTGGTAGCCGTGGTAGCAGTGCTCCTTCATGATGTCCATTTCCCTTTTATCGAGCTTGCCCGGCTTGCGCAGGATGGCATCGGGAATGGCTACCTTGCCGAAGTCATGCAGGAACGCGCCGCGCGCAATCACCAGGATTTGTTCGCGGGGAACGCCCATCGCCCTTGCGATAGCGATGGTGAAAGCGGTCACGCGCTTGGAGTGGCCTTCGGTCTCGGCGTCTTTAAGGTCAAGCGCATCGCCCAGAGCCGCCAGAGTGATGTCGTAGGAGCGCTCCAGATTGCCCACGGCTGCCTGCAGTTGATCGGTGCGGGCTTCCACCAGGGATTCCAGGTTCAACTGGTAGTTACGGTTCTCCATTTTGAGGCGGCGATTTTCCAGGGCGCGGCTCACGGTGGCCAGCAACTGTTCGCGCTCGAACGGCTTCAGCAGGTAGTCATAGGCGCCGTTGCGGATAGCCGTAAGAGCCACGGAGATGTCGTGCACAGCGGTAACCATCACCACTGGCATGTCCGGATACTTCTCCTTGGTTCGTTCCAGCAGGCCAATGCCGTCGAGGTCGGCCATCATCAAGTCTGACAGCATGAGTTCGAACTCTTGGCCAAAGCTCAGTACAGCCAGAGCTTCAATGCCGGAACTTGCTTGTTTACAAGCATATCCAGCTGAGGTGAGCATCGCTGAGACGATGTCGCGGATAGGTTCTTCGTCGTCGACAACCAGAATTCGATCCGCCATAGATTCCCTGCGAGAGTCTATCGGCGATTGTAACTCAACCACGAGATGCCGAAAGTAATCATCGAGGTCCGGAAACTCCACTGGAAAAAGGCTGGGCCGTGGTATTCAAAAGAAGGAACCACCACGTCCTATAGCGATGAACTCATTCCTCTCGACGATCTCGAGCACGGTCACCCATCTTGGATTGGGTAAGCCGACGATTGCGGAGTGGGCCCTGTTAGTGCTTCTCGGGGGCTCTCTGCTGGCGCTGCGCACTTTTCATGCTCGCTATTTCAAGGCTTGGGTATTGGGATGGATCGCGCTGGTGGTATCGCGCCTGGCGACCGATGTGTTCGCGGCGCGGATTCCGGCAGAGCTTCTTCCGGTGGTGGTGCAGACGACTTTCGTGCTGGCGGTGGGACTGCTGGCCGGGGCGGTGCTCACCTATAGCCGGACGCGCGAACTGATTGTGCCGCTGGCGGTGATTACTCCAGTTCTGGTGGGGTTTGCGGGAGCGCGACTTCTATTGTGGCCGGATGTAGTGCCGCTGCGCATGGCTCTTGAAGTTGCCTACCGCGTGATTCTGCTGACGACAGCGATCGCGTTGCTGCGCGAGCGCCGCGGGCGCTGGCAGATCGCGCCGTGGACTCTGGCGCTGTCACTGCTGATGCTCCATCTTCCGTGGGCGCCGGTGGCGATCCGCATACCGGATGCAATCTTCCTGGCCGCTGAGATCTTGCTGGGACTGAGCATGCTGGCGATCGTGTTTGACGAGGCTGCGTTGCGAACTCGTCGTCTTCATGTGGTGCAGGCGCTGACCAGCGCTTCCGCCAGTGCGCAGCAATATGGAAATCTGGTACAGACCGCGCTCGAGGAATTGCAGCGGCTGACGCACACCAAAGCGGTGTGGTTCCGCCTGGTAGAAGGCGGACACCTGGTGGCGACTCATGCTCTGGGAGTTTCCGCGGACTTCCTGCGCGACGCGGGTTTTGCGGAGATCACGGAAGATCTCTCGAAGAAGATGGAAGCCGGACAGCCCTGGGTGAGCAAGATCGGGATGGGCGGGCCGGAAAATCCAGTGTGCATGGCGGTGGAAAAAATTCGTCAAATAGTGACTCTTCCCGTGGTCGGGAGAAAAGCGCCGGTGGGACTGCTGGCGCTGGGAAGCTCGGGGAATCGGCGCTGGATGCCCGAGGAGCTTGAATTTTTGCAGAGTTGCGCGCGGCAGCTGGCGACGGCCGTGGAGAACTTCCGGCTGCTGGAGCAGGTGTTGCGTTCGCAGCGGCAGTGGATGAACACTTTCGATTCGGTTCACGACATTATCCTGGCGCACGACGCGGATTTTCACGTGATCAAGGCCAACCAGGTGATGCTCTCGCATCTGGGCATGGCTCCCGCGGATGTGATGGGTAGAACCTGCGAATCGGTGCTCCCGCGCAATGTTGGCGAATGGACTGGATGCCCTTACTGCGCCATCTCCGGAGACGAAGATTTCATGGAGGGAGCCGACCTTTGTTTCGGCGGCTTCGCCGTGGTTTCTACCTCGTCGTACACCGAGCAAGGCAGCCCGCAGAAGGGGACCATCCACGTTGTACGCGACATCACCGATCGGCGCTCGGCGGAAGAAAAATACCGGCTGCTGTTCGAACAGGTGCAGGAGGGAGTCTACGTGGCGACGCCCGACGGACACCTGCTCGACTGCAACGATGCGCTGGTCTATATGCTTGGTTACCCGTCGCGCGAAGAGTTGATGGTGATGAACCTGGATTCCGATATCTGCGTTGATCCGGCCCAGCGGGACGCCTTCCGCAAAGAGATTGAAATCTCATAACTACGTGCGCAACTTTGAAGTCACGCTGCGGCGCAAGGACGGAACGCTGCTGTTGGCGTCGGAGAGCAGTTTCGCCACGCGCGGCTCTACCGGGAACATCGAGCGCTATCAGGGCTTCGTGCTGGATGTGACGGAGAAGCGCCGGGCCGAAGAAGACATGCGCCGCCGCAATCGCGAACTGAATGCGTTGAACGCCATGGCGGTGGTGGCGACGCAATCGTTCGATCTGGATGAAATCCTGAACCTGACTCTGCGGCAGGTGGTCTCGCTGTTCGGCGCCGAGAGTGGTTCGGTTTATCTTTCCGACACGGATGCTCCGCTTTACCGGCGGCGTGCGTCGTGGGGACCCAGAAGCCGCGACAAGGCGCGTCCCTCTGAAGTTTCGTTTCCGAATGGCTTCGGCGACCTGCTGATGCGCTCCCGGACCGAAGTGGTGACTGCGGAATACTTGCCGCACCTGCCGCCGGATGTCGCCGAGTTCATTCGCTCCGATTCCGATCGCGCCTGGATCTGGGTGCTGTTCTGGGGCAAGGATAGCCCCATCGGCATCATGGGACTGTGCAGCCAGCAGGGTTACGAATATTCGAGCAACGAAGAAAATCTCATGGTCGCGATCAGCCGGCAGCTGGCCACGACCATCGAAAAAGTACGCCTGTATGAAGAAACGTGCCGCGCTTATGAAGATCTGCGCAGGACGCAGGAACAATTGCTGCAGAGCGAAAAAATGTCGGCCGTGGGGCAGTTGATCGCGGGGGTGGCGCACGAGTTGAACAATCCTCTGACCGCGATTCTGGGGTACTCGCAGCTGCTCGAAAGCGAAGGGCTGAACGCGCGAGCTCTGGATTATGTGGGCAAGTTATACCGGCAGGCGCAACGCACGCATCGCGTGGTGCAGAATCTGCTCTCGTTCGCGCGGCAACGGCAGCCACAACGCGAGGAAGTGGATCTGCGGAAGGTTCTCGACGAAACGCTTAACCTTGCGCGACTACGATCTGAAAACCAACAACATTACTGTTGAGAGGGAAGCGCCCGCCGAGACTACCCCGGTGATCGCCGATCCTCATCAAATCGAGCAGGTCTACCTGAACATTATCAACAATGCAGTGGACGCGATTCTGGAAACGGGCAAACAAGGCAAGCTGAAAATCCGCATCTTCGCCGAGAACGGAAGCGTGGTTACGCAGTTTACCGACGACGGACCGGGACTCAAAGATCCCAAGCGCATCTTCGATCCGTTCTACACAACGAAGAGCGTAGGCAAGGGAACCGGCCTCGGACTGAGCATCTGCTACGGCATTGTGAAGGAACATGGCGGCGACATCACTGCTCACAACAGCCCCGAAGGCGGGGCGGTGATGGAAGTGAGGCTGCCCGTTGCCGCGCACGCTCTGACTAATCCCGACCCAGTGATTGTTGCTCCGCGCAAGCGCGAGGGCGCCATCGGAGGTCGAGTTCTGCTGGTGGAAGAAGAAGAGTCCGTGCTCGAGTTTGAGCGCGATGTGCTGGCCGGAGCCGGAGCCACAGTGGTGACTGCGAAGAAGAGCCAGGACGTAAAAACGCGCCTGCTTTCGGAACCGTTCGATGCCGTCATCATGAACGGCAAAATGCCGGGCGACTGGAGTGCGAAAGAAGCTTACACCTGGCTAAAAGAAAGTTGCCCGGGGATGGAAAGCTCACGTCCTGTTTACCTATTCGAACAGCGTGGACCTGGGCGATGCGCGAAATTTTCTGCAGGACAACAACATCACTCACCTGGTAAAGCCATTCGAAGTTGCCGATCTGATCACGCAGGCCCGCCGCTACTGCAGAAGGCGCATGCGTCTGCAGCTTCGGCGAGCTAGCCGCACCGAAGCAAAAAGAAAATCCACTCATAATGTCTTAGATCTGGCCGAAGCCTGATAGCTGCAGCCCGAAGCCCGCCCCTAGATCCCCTTGCGCAACAACTTCACAATTTGACGGATGGCGTGATCGTTGCGCCGGTACCAGCGCCATTGGCCGTGTTTGAAGGCTTCGACGAGTCCGGCTTTCGTAAGGATCGCCATGTGGTGAGAGACGGTGGGTTGCGAAAGATGAACGCAGGTTTCGATGTCGCCAGCGCAAAGACTTACGCCTTTGTATGGAACGTGTCGCGGCCTGCATGTTTGCGGCTCGATCTTTTCCCGGCCCGCTTGATGCCTTCACCGCAGTGCATGCACCTCGTTTTTGAGTGCTTGCAGAATGCGGCGGCGGGTGGGGTCAGCGACAGCGTGCAGCACTCGGTCGAGGGAAGGTTCCGAGGCGGTCATAAGATGGCAACCGAACAGGATTGGCAACAGGAATAACCCTAAAATAGATGATTGTCAATATAAGCGTGTCAGCGCCGTCATTGTGGAATCCATTCACCCCTGACAAGCATTTCCTTTGCGACTTCGGTCACAGAGCGACCCTCGCTAGTAACGATGAAATCCTCAAGTTGTGCATTGTCAAGAGTGAGATTCAGGTTCGCAACGCGGGCAACGTATTCCCTCTGCGATACTCCTGATTCGCGCATATTGACTCGCCGCTGCATCGTTTCGATGCTAGCCGCGAGACGGCACACCACCGTGTTTGAGGCTGAAACAGCGCTGCGACAACGTTCCAGTTCGGCGCGGTCCTCGATCGCACGCGCGACCAAGACCCGCGTCACCCCGATGGAAGCGTAGTTTTTGCATATAGACTGAAGATTGCCGTACATCACGTCATCGTTGCTAGTTGTGGACGGAAGATGGGCAAGCCCGAGCGCGTCCAGGTCGATCGCCGCGTGGGCGATGTGGCGCAGTGCAAGGAGGTCTGAAGCCTCCCCCATGACGGTGGTCTTGCCCGCCCCCATCGTCCCCGTAATGATAAGCAACGATTCCGTAACTGCTCCATTGTTGTTTGCTTGTTCTTCGCCATAAAACAGCGCCCTATTTTTTCACGATCGGGTTGTAACCGTCGCCGATCAGTCGTGTGCGCATGGCCTCGGCCTCCTGGATGTCGGGGAAGGGACCTACCTGGATGCGAAAAAGCTTGTCGGTCGTGGCGTTCGCGGCCACAAATGCGGGATATTGTTTTTTCTTCAGCGCGTCGACCAGGGCGTCAGCGTCGTCCTGTTTGCTGACCGCGGCGACCTGCACAAAGTACGAACTTGCGGGCAGGGTTGTGGAGGGATCGGGAGCATTGGAGGCAGAGGTCGGCGTCGTCGATGGATTGGCCGCCGATGCATTGGCTCCTGAATTAGCCTGGGTACCGGAATTGGCGGGGTTGCTGGAATCTCCGGGCACGACCGGTTTCCCATCGGAAGTGCCGGCACGCCTCCGACGTGACACTTTTCTGATCGCCCGGTTTTGACGAACCGACGGGCGCAGAATCGCACTGCTGGCCGGCTTCATATGCCAGGAGTTGCGGTTAGCGACACCGCGGCAGAGACGGCGGGTTCCGACTTGCTGCCGAGCTTGTAGCCGAGAGAAAAAGATCCGGCACAGATCGCAACCAGCACGAAGAACAGGACCAGCAGCTTGCCGGTCCCTAATGTGATTTCAGTGTCTTCCGACGAAGCCATAGACGAGGCCATGCTGCAACTCCGTGAAGGTAACCCATGAACTCTGGGCGCTTTCGCGCCCGCTTTCCTTTCGTCACATTATGGACGAAATCCCGATCCCAATTCTCAATCGAGCCGTAACTATGCTGTTTTTCCCGGCGGTAAGCCAGGATCGGCCTTGCCCAAGAGCTTTTGCAGCCCCGAGAAAAAATCCACCGGGACGGGGAAAATTACGGTGGTGTTTTTCTCCACGCCGATCTCGGTTAAAGTCTGCAAATAGCGGAGCTGGACGCTGACCGGCTCGGTGGCCAGCAAATGGGCGGCGTCGACCAGGCGCTGCGCGGCAGAGAATTCGCCTTCCGCGTGAATAATCTTCGACCGTTTCTCGCGCTCGGCCTCGGCTTGCTTGGCCATGGCGCGCAGCATGGATTCCGGCATGTCCACTTGCTTCACCTCGACGTTGGTCACTTTCACTCCCCAGGGAGAAGTGTGCTGGTCGAGGATGCTTTGCAGGCGAAGATTAATTTTTTCGCGGTGCGAGAGGAGTTCGTCGAGTTCCTGCTCGCCGAGCACGGAGCGCAGCGTGGTCTGCGCGAACTGCGAAGTCTGGTAGGTGTAGTTGGAAACTTCCACCACCGCTTTGCGCGGCTCGATGACGCGCAGAAAAATTACCGCGTTTACTTTCAGCGTGACGTTGTCGCGAGTGATGATGTCCTGCGGAGGAACTTCAAAAGCTTCCTGGCGTAACGAAACGCGCACGATCCGGTCCAGCGGAGCAAAAACCAGAATGATGCCCGGTCCTTTGGCCGTGTCGAGCAGGCGGCCCAGGCGAAAGATGACGCCACGCTCATACTCGGCGAGGATCTTGACTGAGTTCAGCAGATAGATGGCAATGATCACGATGATAACAACGGTGCCAATGCCAAAAGGAAGTTCCACGAGTGCCTCCACGATGCAGGAGCCAAGGCTCCTCAAGCGGATTGTATAGCAGTGGGGATCGGGCGGAGGGCATTTCGACCGACAGTGGCTTGCTCTGGCTTGGTGCGCGGTCGCTCTGGATCTGAACAGCTCCGCAGCAACCGCCGGGCTTCGCCCGGTGCCGGACAGTCGAGGGCGAGCAGTGCCCGCGTGTTACATTCTAATTCTCGCCTGCCACTTAGAGGGCCGCGGCGGCAACTTGGACGGCTGCGCAACTGGAAGTGGGATCGACATGGAGTGTCAGGCCGTCGACCTGGCGCACGACGACGAGTTGGCCGATTGGAATTTCGTGTGACGAAACCGCGTCCCAGAGTTCGCCGTGGACAAAAACTTTGCCTTGCGGTGACAACGTAGTTTGCGCAATGCCGGTTTCGCCGATCATTCCCTGAGAGCCGGTGACAACCTTATTGCGCCTGGCCCTCAGGGCGATCGTCATCAGGAATGCGGTGATCAATCCCAGCGGAATGCTGATGGCCAGCGCTGTGACCAGATGCACGCGCATTTCCGGGATAGGAGAATCCACGAGCAGCAGCCCGCCCATTGTGAGCAGCGCAATGCCACCAATGGTCGCAACGCCGTGCGTAGCGAACTTGGCTTCGGCGGCGAACAGAGCAAAGGCTCCCAGGATGAGCCCCAGCGCAGCGAAACGCGTGGGCAGCAGATTCAGCGCGAACGCGGCCAGCAAAATGAATACGACGCCCACGGTGCCGGGCACGACCGCGCCGGGGTGGTTGAATTCGATGTAGAGAGCGAGGGCGCCGATGGCGAGAAGCAGGAATGAAATGTTCGGGTCCATCAGGTAGTCGAGAATATGCTGTTTAAGCGTCATCTCGAAGGGCACGATGGGCTGGCCGGTGAGGGCGAGAGTTATGATTTTTCCGTCGAAACGCTTGATCGGTTTGCTGTCGATCTGGCGGAAGAGATCCTGCTCGCTGGATGCCACATAGTCGATGAGATGTTGCGCGAGGGCTTCCTGATCGGTGAATGACTTGGATTCAAGCACCGCACTTTCGGCGACTTCGACGTTGCGTCCGCGGCGGGAAACGATTGAGCGCATGAGAGCGGCGGTATCGTTCTCGATCTTCCGCTTCATTTCGTCGTCGGTCTTCTCCGTGACCGGGCCGAATAGCAACACGGGATGTGCCGCGCCGGCATTGGTTCCCGGGGCCATGGCAGCCACATCGGCGGATTCGAGAATAAAGATTCCCGCGGAACCGGCGCGGCTGCCGGTGGGGGCCACATAGAGGATTACGGGCACGGGCGAGTTCGAGATTTTTTCGATGATCTTGCGGGTTGAGTCGAGCAGTCCTCCGGGAGTACTGATTTCGATCAGGACCGCCTGATCATTTCGGAGCTTTGCCTCATCGAGTGCGCGTGCAAGGTATTCCGCAGTAATGGGCTGAATCGTGTCGTTAAGAACAACTTTGAGAATTTCAGCGGAAGCCGGTGCGCACAGCAAGGCGGCCACCGCAACGCACGACAAAACCCGCAGAATCGAGATCTTCGTCATGGCCTGGCATCCGGGAAGGCTGAATCGCGAAACAGTCGCGCCGCCCTCTACAGAATACTCCTACTTTTATTTGCGAACTTATTTGCTAACTTCGATTTGCGAGCTTATTATCGCTCTCATCTGAGCTTCCACTCTCAACGATGGCTGAGGCTGGCGGCTCCGGAGTGGACGATTCTGAATGCGGCCGAACGGAGCTCCAGCCGGGCAAGTAGGTGCTGCCGGTGATCAGCCGTGCGCCGCGCTCGTACGTGACGTAGGACCAGGCCCACTGAATGAAAACCAGCACGCGGTTCCGGAAGCCGATCAGAAACAGAATGTGAACGAACAGCCAGGCCAGCCAGGCGATGAAACCGGAGATATGAATCTTGCCGAACTCGGCGACTGCGGCTGCACGGCCGATCGTGGCTAGGCTGCCTTTATCCCAGTAGTGGAACGGCGGACGCGTATCGGCAACCCCCCACTTCTCGCAAGAGACGCGAGAACGGGGCCCCGGTTTTGATGGGGCACCCTGGCCTGAGTTGATTTCGTGGCGAATTATCTTGGCGACATAATTTCCCTGTTGTAACGCGACGGGCGCCACTCCGGGCAGCAGCTTTCCGTTTTCGTCTTTGAGGGCGGCGAGGTCTCCGATCACGAAGACTTCGGGGTGGCCGGGAAGGCTCAAATCCTTTTGTACCAGCACGCGGCCGGCGCGATCGACCGGCACGCCCAGCTTTTTGCCAAGGGGCGAAGCGGCGACACCGGCGGCCCACAGAATTACAGTCGCCGCGAGCCGGGTTTCACCCACGTGGATTGCGCCGGGCTCGATCTGGGTTACCACGCTCGAAGTGCGCACCTCCACTCCCAGATGCTGGAGCTGCTCCTGCGCGCTGCGCGACAGGTCCTCGGCGTATGCGGGAAGAATCCGCGGACCGCCCTCGAGCAAGAGAATGTGCGCCATCTTCGGATCGATGGCGCGGTATTCGTGTGCCAGCGCATGACGGCTGATTTCAGCCAGCGTTCCCGCCAGTTCCACTCCGGTGGGTCCACCGCCGACGACTACAAAGTTAAGCGGCGCGGCGGCTGCGCCAGCGGCCACCTGGCGTTCGGCCAGTTCAAAGGCCAACAGCACGCGGCGACGAATTTCGAGGGCATCCTCAATTGTCTTGAGGCCGGGAGCGAACGGTTCCCAGTCCTCGTGACCGAAGTAGGCGTGACTGGCTCCGGCGGCGACGATCAGGTAATCATAAGGAATATCACCGTCCGGCGTTTCGACTTTTCCCCGGGCGAGATCGAATCCGGTAACCTCCGCCATGAGAACTTCAACATTCTTGTGGCGACGAAAGAATCGAGCGAATCGGCGCCGCGATTTCCCCGGGGGAAAGCCCGGCAGTGGCGACCTGGTAGAGAAGCGGCTGGAAGGTGTGGTGATTCTTGCGGTCTATTACGGTGATTTGGCGTTCGCGTGGCCCAGCGCCTGGGCGGCATTGAGGCCGCCGAAGCCTGCTCCGACGATTACCACGCGAGGCGCACGTGTCCGTCGGCCGTTTTGTATCGTTTTTTCCCGCCGATCTTGCTGTTCGCTTCCACACTCTATAAGATTCACCGCGATGGTGGACGGTTCCAGAAGTTCTCGTGCCGGCAGTTCCTCGGTAGATGCACATCCGTTCTGGACGCGCCTGCTGGTCCCGTCCATGGGCGACACGATCTTCATCGCCCTGCTGGCAGTTCTCGCATGCACGTCGCTCTCCATGCGCCTGCTGGGAGATGCCGGGATCGGTTGGCACATTCGCACCGGCCAGCAGATTCTCGCCTCTCACGCCGTTCCGCGCGTGGATTCGTTCTCCTCCGGCGATGCGCGGGAAAACATGGTTTGCCTGGGAGTGGCTGTACGACGTGATCGTCGGTGCATTAGAGCGCTGGGCTGGTCTGAATGGAGTGGTTTGGTTTACCGCGGTGGTGATCGCGGGCGTGTTTGCATGGACATTCAGGCTGCTGGTCCGCCGCGGGACGAATGTATTCGTGGCTCTGGTGTTGTTGTTGCTGGCGGCCTCGGCGTCGATGATTCATTTTCTGGCGCGGCCGCATGTATTGAGCTGGCTGTTTACTCTGGCGTGGTTCTGGATTCTGGACTCGTCAGAATCTGACTGCTTGGCGGCCGATTCTGCAGCGACCCACAGCAACGCGTTCCGCAACTAGGAAGCCGGCAACGCCTCTGGTTTCTGCCGTTGCTGATGCTGGTTTGGGTGAACATGCATGGTGGTTTTCTGATCGGCTTTGTCTTGCTGGCGATTTATTGGCTGAGTGCGGTGTGGTACGCGCTCACGTTGAAGGAAGACAAGTTCGATGAGTTTCTCGCCAAGCTGCGCTGGGGGGCGCAGGCCAGAAGGCTTGCTGGCGTTGGCTTTGCGGCCGGAGTGGCGTCTCTGGTAAATCCCTACGGATGGAACCTTCACGCGCACATCTACGGCTACCTCTCGAACCGCTTCCTGATGGAACACATTGACGAATTTCAGTCTCCCAACTTTCATGGCGTGGCGCAGCGATGTTTCGCGCTGCTGATGCTGGCTGCAATGGTTGCGCTCGCGTCCCGGGCCCGCACATCTGCGCGTGAGTGAAGTGCTGGTGATTCTCTTCGCGCTGTACTCCGGTCTGTATGCTTCAAGAAATATTCCAGTTTCTTCGTTGCTGCTGGCGCTGGTGGTTGGTCCGCTGTTGTCGGGCCGCGATTAAAAATCTGCGGCGGCGACTGAATTCCTTGCGTTCTTCGACGGACGCTGGGCGATCGCGCGGCTGCGTTCACGCGAGAGGATGGGAGCTCTGCAATTCGAGCCTGCGGGGGCATCTGTGGGCGCTCGCTGCCGCTGTTTTTCTGGCTGTGGTTGCTGCCCGCGGGGGCAGCCTGGGCGCGAACCGGCTGATGGACGCGCATTTTGATGCCAAAGCGCTTTCCCGTCGCAGCGGTCGACTTCCTCGACCGGAAGACGGCCAGTGGAGCGAGACCCCGTGACTGTTCCCGACTATTGGGGCGGCTATCTGATTTACCGGCTCTATCCTCGTACGCTGGTCGCTGTCGATGACCGCCACGATTTATACGGCGAAGAATTCTTCAAGTCTTACTTGAAGATGGTGCACGTGGAGCCGGGCTGGGATGGACTTCTCGACGAAGTATCAGGCCCGTTGCGTCCTCGTCCCAAAGGGTTCGGCGCTGGCCAACATTCTGGAACCAAGCCCGCCCTGGAAGCGCGTTTATGCGGACGACGTCGGTGTGATCTTTGAGAGGAATCGTTAAGCGGAATCGCAAAGGGCGGCTGACGAAGATCATTCAACGAAGATCGTAACGGCGATCGTTCAGCGACGATCATTGGTGTCGATGTTGAATCCGAGGATGGCGTTGACCTCGACCGGCTGGTTGCCGATCATGACCGGGGTGAACTTCCAGCTGGGCAGCGCGGCCATGACTTTCGCTGTCATGTCCGCGGGGCCAGCTTCGAGGACGCGGAGATTCTTAAGATTACCGGAAGCGTCGAGCACGCAGCTGATCACCAGGCGCGCGCGCGGCAGTCCAGCGGGCAGGTCGGTGTGAATCTCCTCGGGAATCGTGAGGCCGCCGGAGGCTCCTGGAACCGGCGCAGGTTCGGAATACCGCAAGACACCCGGTGGCGACGTCCCAAGATACACGTCGTGACTGGTAGCCGCTGGTAGCAGGTGATAAAAATCAAACGCCCCGCCCGAACTGGCGGTGCTTTGAACGCTGACGCCCAGCCTGTGCTGGTCCTTGACCGACGATCGGCCGGGAAGATTCGGATCGCCGCTGCCAATGCCAGACCCGAAGTCGACCGTGACGATGCTGCTGCCGCCAGTCACGGAAACTCCGGGCACTGCAGGAGTTCCGCGCGTGGCACTGCCTGCTCCTCCCGGGCCGGTAGTGGGAGAGATTCCAGCCTTCGCGGCCGGATCGGAACCATGACCAGTTCCGGGCTTGCCTCCGCCAGTGCCTGCTCCGTTTATCGCGCTGCCGGGGCCCTCGCCAGCTACCAGACCGGATCCGCCGCCTGTGCCGCCGACTCCTGGTTTGTCGCCACCGGCGGGCGACATGGCTAGCGAACCCGCCCGGGCATCCGCCGGTAATCCTACTTTCGGGCCGGGATCTTTTGAGATCACTACCGATGCGTCGACGCCGGTGCCGCCGCTGGCAGGCCGGGCAATCATCGTGCCCGCATCCAGAGGCGCACCGAGTCCGGCGCCGCTGGCTCCGCGTCCCGACCCAACCCCTCCGTTTCCGTTCGCCAAGGTCGGCGGGGGAGGGACGACACTCGGCGTGAGCGCAGGGCCGGCAGAAGCCGATAGCGGACTCTCGCGAGTCGGGCCTGCGCCGGGAACGGCCGGAGGCGGTGGTACGACTCGGGAAGCAGCAGCTGTTGCGGTGACCGGGGAACGCGTCCCCGATTGACCGACCGAAGGCGGCGGAGGAACCACGTTTCTGGCCAAAGCAACAGGGCTCGCTCCCGCTCGTGGGCCTGTGGACGCGGGGGAGCCTCCGGAAACTGCGGGTGGCGGCGGAACGACGTTGGTCGCGAGCGAGCCAGCTGTACGGGACGAACTGCCCCCTGTCACCGTCGGCGGCGGCGCCACAACCGGGGTGCTTCCGAAGACGCGATTCAGCAGGGAACTCATGTACGAAGTGCTCGCCGCTGGCGTGGGCGGCGGAGGAACCACGCTCTTCGAAAGCTCAGGCGCGCTGCCACTGGCCAGCCGGTGCAAGTCCTGCGACATATCGGTGGAGGGGGGTGGCGCTACGACCGACGGCGCCGGCATAGCCAGCTTGGGGTTCCGCGCGGACTGCCGCTCCGGGGCTGATACAGGCGGCGGCACCACCGCGGCATTCGCCATTTGCACCGGCGAGCGCGAAACATCGCGGCTCACCGCAGCCGGGGCCGGAGGCACGATGCTGGAATTCAAAGCCGGGGCAGAGCGAGCCTGATCGCGCGCGTCACGGGAAAGACTCGGCGCGGGGGCCACGATGCGCGTATCCAACCTGGGCGCAACAAGGGTGTGATCGCGCGAAGCTTCAGGCGCAGGAGGAATCACACTGGTCGTGAGTGCCGGCGCGGAACGGCCGTGATTACTGGAAACTGCTGGCGCGGGTGCAATCACGCTGGAGTTCAGCGCCGGGGCGATCAGTACTCGATCCCGCGAAACGCTGGGGGCCGGCGGGATCACGGACCCGGGCGCCACTGCGGTGCGTGAAAAATCACTGGTCAGGCTAGGCACAGGGGCAATCACGCTTGACGGAAGATTGGGAACGGCGCGCGAGGACCGCATTCCCTCCGTCGGAGGCGGGCCAGCATCCGGACGAATGGCGAGCAGATTGGCGACGGCGCTGGGCGAAGGCGCAAGCTTAAGCCGGGGAGCGTCGAGAACTTTTTCCACCATCGAACCACCGCGGGCTACCTTGATGGTTTGCGTCCGGTGATGCGCCTCCGTGCCGCCGGCTCGTCCTTCGGGCCCGGCATGTGTTCCGCCTAAGTCCTCGGTGCGCGGAAGTTCGTCGCCGGAATAGTAAATAATGTCGTGGGTCGCGAGCCTGGGAGCGATGTAAGGATGAAGTTGCGACAGCTTGATCGGAATAATGACGGCGCAGAAAATCAGAAACAGTTCGAGCGCAAACGCAGCCAGCATGATGCGGTAGGGAATAAGTCCCAACGGCGCCTCGCCGGCCAGACGAGCCGTGGAGCGGGACAGAGCCGGCCGGATCGATGTGACGAACTCGTCCCAGGGCGAGGACCACTCCACTAGCAGACGTGGCGCGTGGTAACGCTGAGTTACTTCTTCGAGTTGGAGCGTGGCACTCACGGGAGGGGAACGTTGCCTTCCTTCTCTGGCGTTAGCCTAATCTCAATTTTATCGCCCATTTCGGTCCCGGTTTCAGAAAGAACCTGACTCGGCAGTTCCAGAACCGAAGCCGCCTCCATGCGCACGGGAGCGAAACGCCAGGGCCGCAGCCCGCGTTCGATATGGATTACGACGCGGTCCTGGTCGAGGTAGGCAACATCGATGGGAAAGCGCATAGCCAGAGTATGAACGCCGTGGCAGGGGACAATCCAGATGCCCCGACCGTTACGAAAGTCATCCGGCGAAGTTCCAAGCAAGCCGCGAAGCCGGGTCCAGTGCGTATTAGCCAGGGCAACGTCGCGAGCCAGATACACCTGGCGGGTCTGGTTGAAGGCCTGGGCTTTTGAAGGCGGGCCTTTTGGAGAAACAACACCCATGGTTCGGAACGCTCCCGTTTCTATTTCTGCCGTCGTTACTTCCCGCCGGAGACCGGGCCAAGCTGGCGGATCAGGTCGATGACGGCTGGTCCGATGGTCACGAAAATGATGGAAGGCAGAACGAATATCACAAGGGGAGGAACCATCTTGATGGTGGTCTTGGCGGCCTGTTCTTCGGCCCGTTGCCGGCGTTCGGTGCGGAGGGAATCGGAATGCACGCGGAGAGCTTGCGCTACGCTGGTGCCGAAGCGGTCGGTTTGGATCAGCGTGCCCACCAGCGAACGAATGTCATCCACGCCAGTGCGCTCGACCAGGTTGCGGAGAGCTTCGGCGCGGGGCTTGCCGGCCCGCATCTCCAGGTCAACCAGGTGAAACTCGTCGCTCAAGTCGGGATGGGCGTGGTGCAAGTCCTGGCCTACGCGCATCAGGGCCTGATCCAGAGCCAGCCCGGCCTCGACGCAGATCACGGTGAGATCAAGAGCATCCGGCAGCCCTAAGCGAATGCGTTGCTGGCGGTTCTTGATCATGCGCTTCAATGCGAAACGGGGGATAAAGAATCCGAGACCTGGAATGCCGGCGATCAGGAAGAGGTTGCCGAATCCGGACACCAGCGCCACGACGGCGAAGCCCACAACGCCCAGCAGGATGCGGGATCCGAAATAAAGAGTCACGTGCCGGGATTCACGGTATCCAGCGCGGATGAGCCAGGCTCGCGTGCGGGAAACGTCCGCGGGCGAAAGAGGAATCGCTCGGCTGAGCGGATCGAGGGCCTGCTCGATGCGTTCGCGCATCGGAGCCCTTTGCTCCACCTGCGGCCGAGCACCCAGGGCGCGCAAACGGGCGCCCAGCACCGAAGTCGGAGTCACCACCGCCGCGCCGAAGAAAAACACCACCAGCACGACCGTCATAGCAATCACGATGGTGAGAATGAGAGTCAGCATTTCTTTCTCTGGAAACCCAATTCGAACTCCAACCCGAACTACACCTGAATCTTGATGATCTTCCGGATCACGAAATACCCGATCGTCTGCAATGTAATTCCCGCCACCAGCAAGGTGTGCCCAATCGGATCAGAAAACAGCGGGCGAATAAATGCCGGCTCAATCAGCAGCATTACCGTCACGATGACTGGCGGCATGCCCATCAGCAAGGCCATGGTGAGCCTTCCCTGAGCCGTATAGACCCGCACTTGCCGCTGAATCTTGAAGCGCTCGCGAATCACGTAGGACAAGTTGTCGAGAATCTCGGCGAGGTTGCCGCCGGTTTCGCGCTGCAGCATCACCGCAGTGACGAAAAACTTGACATCGACCAGGGGCACGCGCTCGGTCAGATTGATCAGGGCGTCGCGCACCGGCATACCAAATTTTTGTTCTTCGTAAAGTTTCCGGAATTCCCCGCACACCGGTTCGGCCACTTCGCTGGCGATCATTTCAATGGCGGTAGTGAACGCGTGACCAGCACGCACCGCGCGAGCCAGCGTATCAATGGCCTCAGGGAAGAGTTCCTCGAATTTCTCGAAGCGCTTGTTGCGCCGGTAGGATGCATACGAATACGGCAACAGAAAACCAACCAGCATGGCTGCCCATGCCACCGGGCCTTTCCCGCTCCAGATAAACGCTGCGAGACCGGCGACGGCCGAAATGATCGCGCACAGGGCGAGAAAATTTCCGGCGCGCATGTTCGTGTCGCCCTGCGCCAGCATAATCTGAATCGCGGAAATCCGTTCTGAGCGCCGCAGGAAGACGTCGAGAGCGGGAATCTGGCTGAGCTGTTCGTCGCGCAGCAGCGCGACGTCCTCGACCGGCTGATCGGGAGTTTTCTGCACCGCCGCCAGCCGATCCTTGATGATGCGCGCGCGGGAGCTGCGCTGGTCGAGCAGCGAGACCAGGGCGAAAACCCCCAGCGTGACCACGATGACCACGAGCAATGCAATCAGAAGCGGCATACGGTCAAACCACTCACGTCGTACTCGTGCACAATTGTCCTACTCCTAAATCCGCGTCTCCTAAACCTCTGTCTTAACCTCAAACAGCGCCGGACGCAGCCGCGCACCGGCAGAGGCCAGACGTTCCGCGAACTGGGGCCGAACTCCGGTAGCGCGGAAGGCGCCACGAACTTTTCCATTTTCGTCCACGCCCGTGCGCTCAAACACGAAAATATCCTGCATGGCGAGAAAGTCCCCGTCCATGCCTGTGATCTCGGAAATGGTGATCACCTTACGCGTGCCGTCAGAGAGTCGCGCGATTTGCACCACGGCGTGCACCGCCGAAGCGATCTGGTAGCGCACGGCGCGCTCCGGAATGTTGAGGTTCGCCATGGAAACCATGTTCTCCACGCGGGCGATCGCGTCGCGCGGCGCGTTGGCGTGCACCGTGGTCAGCGAGCCTTCGTGACCAGTGTTCATGGCCTGCAACATGTCAAAGGCTTCCTCGCCGCGGACCTCGCCCACCACGATGCGGTCGGGACGCATACGCAAGCTGTTGATCACCAGTTGCCGCTGCCGCACCGCGCCTTTGCCTTCGATGTTGGGTGGCCGGGTTTCGAGGCGCACCACGTGTTCTTGTTTGAGCTGCAATTCGGCGGCATCCTCGATGGTCACAATCCGGTCGGAGTTCGGAATGTAGCCCGAGAGCACGTTGAGCAGAGTCGTCTTGCCTGCGCCCGTTCCCCCGGAAACCAGAATGTTGAGCCTTCCTTTCACCATCGCCGAGAGCAGTTCCAGCATGGGCTCGGTGAGAGTGTGGTTCTCAAGCATCTGGCGAGCGGTGACCGGCTCGCGTCCGAAACGGCGAAT
This sequence comes from uncultured Acidobacteriaceae bacterium, assembly GCA_963846245.1. Lineage (GTDB taxonomy): Bacteria > Acidobacteriota > Terriglobia > Terriglobales > Acidobacteriaceae > Sulfotelmatobacter. Next base: position 95,404 of record CAWJVI010000009.1, read on the forward strand.
CGAAAGACAGGGGCCGTCGATGGCGAGCGGCGGAATAATGGCGTTGACGCGCGATCCGTCCGCAAGGCGGGCATCGACCATCGGCGAAGATTCGTCCACGCGCCGGCCTACGCGCGAAACGATGCGCTCGATAATCTGCATCAGGTGCGTGTTGTCTTTGAACGAGAGGGAGGTGTGTTCGATCTTGCCCGCGCGCTCAATGTAGACGCGGTCGAAACGGTTCACCAGGATGTCGGAGACGGTTGGATCTTTGAGCAGCGGTTCCAGCGGACCCAAGCCGAAGATCTCGTCGAGAATCTCGCTCGACAGGTTCGTGCGCTCCGTGTAACTGAGAGGAATGGCTTCGCTGCTGATCGCGTTCCGGATAACGACCAGAACTTCGTTTCGTGCCGAGTCGCCGGTAGTCTTGCCCAGCTTTTCGAGATCGAGGCGGTCGAGAATCTTGCGGTGCAGGTCAGCTTTTACCTGCTGGTACTCGGCGCGCTCGGAGTTTTGCAGATTCGCCATAACGTTTTATATCGACTTGAAACTTGTACCCAAATTTCGCCCGATACCGATTTAACCTAGACCGACTTAAACAACGACCAGGCTGTGCGTTTGACGTCGATGTCATTGCGCGTCAATTCCTGAGCTAACCCGGCAAAGCAACGGGAAATCTCGCTGTGTCCCTGCGACATCACCGGCGTTCCCCGGTCAATGGCAGTCGAGATGGCGAAATACTGATTGGGAACGCGCCACAGCAGTTTCGCTCCCGCAGCCGCTTCGGCGTCAGCTTCGCTAAAGCCGGGAACCTTGCGAAAGCGGTTCAGCACCAACCCCACGCGTTCGCGGTTCACGGATTCTCCAAGATACTGCTGCACGCGCGCCGCGCTCCACAACGAGGCCACGTCCGTGCAAGCCACCAGCAGCACTTTCTCCGACAGGTTGGCAATCAGTCGCGTGGCCGCGTCAAAACGCGTTGAGGCATCCACCACCACGTAGCGGTAGTGCCCGACCATCATCTCGAAGAGCCGGTTGAAATCCGCAGTGGAATACTCCACCGCAGACGGCATGTTAGTTCCGGCCAGCAATTGCAGTCCGCCGCCATGGCGGGTCATGAAACTCTCGAGCAGGTCAACGTCCATGCGGTGCAGGTTTCGCGTAGCGTCGGCCACGTTGAACTGGGCCTTCACGTTCAAATGAAGTGCGGCGTGTCCGAGCGGAGCAAGGTCCACCAGCGCAGTGTGACCGTGGGAAGCCTGCAGCGCCAGCGCCAGGTTTACCGCAACGGTAGTGGCTCCGCTGCCACCTTTCGCGTTAACCACGGCAAACACTTTGCCGCGCGGGCCTTCCTGTCGGTTGCGCCGCTGCGCTGCTGTGAGGCGCACAAACGCTTCCAGCAAGTCAGTGGTGGTAGTAGGCCGCTCAATAAACTCCCGAGCGCCCGCGCGCATGGCGTTGACGATCACCTGCGGCTGGCTGAGAGTTCCAATGGCGAACACGGCAGATTCCGGCAACTCCTGATGCAATAACTCAATCGCACGCAGGGCAACCGCAGGATTTTCGCCGGGTATATCCACCAGGATTACATCGGGAGTCGCAGCGCGCACACGGCGCACCACCGGATCAGAAACGGTCGCGGGAAAGCTGGCACACGTGTGAGCGGTCCGTGCCACGCTGGTGCCGTCCACCAGCACCTGCAGCACGGTGCGCTGCTCGTTATCGACCGCTACGATTACAACCGAAAGCTCTGCCATGCCCCGTTACTTCTCCCCGCCCTGGCTCGTAAGATCTGGTCCGCCACCGCTCACTTACCCAGCGGCTTATCGAACTTGCTGTCATCAATAAACGGCTTCGGATCCTTGGGCAGCGTGGGAGGTGCGGTGCTTGGAGAGACCCGGTGTACCGTACATAACACCATCAATTCAGAATTGCTTTTCTGCAGACTCTTGCTGCGAAAGAACGCTCCCAGAATCGGAATATCGCCGAGGCCCGGGATTTTGTTGTAGACATCCGTCACGCGATTGTCCATCAGGCCGGCGATCACAAAGCTTTGCCCATCCTGCAATTCAAATTCAGTTTCAGCCTTGCGCGTGCTCAGGGCAGGAACCGTAAAGCCGGAGATGGTCAATGCATTGGTAAAGTCGAGCGTGCTCACTTCCGGAGCGACCTTCAAATGAATATTTCCATTCGGCATGATGACCGGAGTGAATACCAGCTTGACGCCGAATTCCTTGAACGAAATCGTCACCGCGGTAAAGCCCGCGCCCGGTTGCACGATCGGAAACGGAAACTGGCCGCCTGCCAAAAAGCTGGCTTCCTTGCCGTTCACCGCGATCAGGTTGGGCTCGGAGAGAATTTGCAGCAGGTTCTTGGTCTCCAGAGCCTCAATGATGGCTCCAAAGTGAATGTCTGGGCGAAACAGAAACAGGTTCAGCACGTTGCTAAGCGAACTACTGGCCGTGAACGGACCACCCTGGCCCACCGTCTGAGAGATCGTTTGCGTACCCACTCCGCCAAACTGTCCAGTAGTGGTGCTCCCTACAGTATTCGCCGCGCCGGTGGAAATGAAGTTCACGCCCATTTGCGATAGCGCGGAGCGGTCCACTTCCGCGAACTTCACCTGCAGCAGAACTTCCTGCGCACCGACTGGGCCGAAGGTGAGCACGTTGATCACTTTCGGAGAATAGGCGGAAGCTAGCTCCGCGGCTCGCTTGGAGACATCTTCCGTGGAAACGTGTCCCGACAAAACAATGGCAGCTCGCGAAGGAGTGACGGTGATCTGCTCTTCGGGAAAAACCCTGTGTTCTTCTTCCATGCAGGCGCTGACATCAACGTCCACTCGCAGATCGAAGCTGCGCGAGCGCTCCAGTTCATCCCAAATGAGAAGTGAAACCTCTCCCGGCGTGCGGCCATGAACCAGAATCTGCGTGGGAGTGATTGGTTTCACCGATGCTACGGAGTCGTCGGTAACGGAGATGCGCTTCAGCCGCTCGGTAGTGTTAATAAGCAGCGATTTTCCCACCATCACTCGTAACGGCGCCGACCCTTGTGGCTCTGACTGCGGCGGAAGGTTAGTGGTCTGCGTGCCCGTCGGCGGTGCGGAACTCTGGGTGGGATCGACGGCGGGGGTTGCCGGCTGCTGAATGAATTCAGCAAACGCATTGAAGGGCAACGTCAGAGCGACCACGGCCGCAAGAATCGGCGTAAGAATTTTCATCTTCGGATTCTTCTCCCGGTGAGAAAAGCTTAAGTCGATCCTTCTGGTCCGCGGGAAATCGAACTGTGCGCCGTTCATTTCGTGTCGGGACCCTTCGTCTCAGAACCTTGTTCTGGAAAAGGCACAACCACCGGTTTCTTGTCGCCCTCGATGACCTCAACGCTCACGACCGAGGAAGCAGGAGAGGAAGGCGCGGCCGGCTTCCTGACCACAACCGCACGAGGAGGCTTGACCGAGGCCACCACAGGCGGCGCGGGAGCCCCTTTATACAATCCCCTGGCGCTGGACGAAGCAACGTCATCCTGCTTGGTATCGAGCGGGCTGCGCAACGCGAGCTGAATGTGGCCTTGCGAACTGGCCAGAGTCAATCGCTGAGCATCGTCGGGCGAAACCAGTAGCGTGATCACGGCGGTGTTCTGGGCCTCGCCAGTGGCACTGTGCTCCAGAGTATGGCCCGCCGCGATGACTCGGACATTCTGCAGCACCGTTGTTGTTTGCTGGTCGTTCCCGCCCTCCGGTGTTCCCGTGAGCAGCACATCGACGCGCGTGCCCGGAGTGACAAATCCGGCCACCGAGACCACTTCATTCACGCGCACCGAAACGGCTCGCATTCCGTTTGGAATCAGCGAAGGTAATCCGGCACCAGCCTCTTCACCAGCCAGCTTCGAGGGGAGAATAAACTCACCTTTGGCGATAGGGACGACTACGCCATGCCCCAAAACCTTCGATCGCCGGTCGTAGGTGTTGGCCGGAAGAGACGAAGGCGGCAGGTTGGCGATGCGTACGTCGTGCTCTTCGATCCGGGCTCCGACCTGGATATCGTCCGCGGCCACCACCACCGGCACGCCCGACTCCCCGGATCCGCTTCTCGATTGCAAGTTCCTGTACGCAATGAGGCCCGCAATGCTGCCCAGGGCCAGCGCCAGGACTCCAATCATCAACAAGCGTGTGCGGTTCATGGTACTCCCTCAGAAAACTGCAAAGGCAATGCTATCTGAAGTTTGGCATTCGTGTTGGTGGTTACTGAATGCTGCTGGCCACCGACGAGAAAACGTTATTAGCGTTGGACCCAATCAACCGGACGGTCCCCACCACGATCACCAGAATCACGGCCAGCATCACCGCATATTCGGCGATATCCTGACCCTGCTCTTCCCTGAAAAGCCTATGTGCAAGCTGCATAGATTCGACTCTCCTTTATACAAAACGATCTCAGGCAGACACGATTGAACCAGACCGATCTGAACCAAACACGATCTGAACCAGACACGACCGAACCAGACACGACCGGCGTGCAAAAGCCGTCGCACCTTCAAGTTGGGAGGAGTTTCAGCCTCAACTATTGTCCTCCATCATACCCCGCAAAATACGAAGAAAGAGTAATTTGTTGCATACCCCTTGGGTACCAACGGAACTCCTCCTCCAAGCCGGTGTCGGCTTGATAAAAGCGTGGTAACTCATTGTTGCGTAAGTAGTTATTGGCCTTCTGGTGGTGACGCAGCCAATCGCTCAAGAACTATCGCCTGGGAATCCGAGTAACCAACCTCCCAGCCCGGTGCATGCCTTAGGGCGACCGCGAGCGCGCTGTCCGGGTTTACCAGGACAGTCCTGATCCGCCAGGTTTGCAGGGGGTCTTGCCAGTCACGCTTTAAATCGTAAATGTCGGCGAATTGCCGCATCAGGGACTCGCCATACAAGTCGGCGCGGCCGTCGATAAAAACCAGGGTCTGCGGGTTAAGTTTCCAGATCAGATATCCGCCCCAGTCGTAGAGATTGAACAGTGGGCCTGCCGCAGAACGAGGATGAGTCTGCAGATAGGCAACAGCGCCCGCGGGAAAGTGCTGGGTCTCGACCCGGGGTTGGCGGTGAACGACGTTCTTGATTTGAAATCCGACAAATCCAGCCAGCGCGAAAAGAATGACCGCATTGAGCAAACCCGCGTAAGGAAGCGGACCACGCCTAGAAGCGCGGTCCCCAGAATGCCCAGAGCGAACCCAGAGCTCTACCGACCAGGACAAGATGGGCACGGCCACGAGCACGAAGAAGGGAATCAGCCGAATTGACGACAGCGCAGCGAAAGTGCTGACTATCAGCAAAAGAATGTCGCGTGGCCTTACGCGCAATCGCGACCAAGCAAGGCTTGCCGTCGTCGCGAGCAGAAGAAGCAGGAATGGAATGTATGCCGCGTGGTGAAAATTGGGTGAGGCCCACTCCGCGATGTACTTCGGCATCGCGTCCGAACGCAGAGTCTCCACTGGGTAGAGATACATCCTCGCGCCATTCGGATTCAGCGGGACCAGCAGCAGGTCAAACAGGAACGTAATGGCCAGAGCGCGCAGGCGAGCTGAGTTAGCGGGTCGAGAGGAAGTGAACTGCTCCAGGAATTCTCCCGCAAGAAAAAATAGAAGTAGCGCCAGCCCCAGCGCGAACCCGGCGTGCAGATTGACCCAGAGAACGGTGAGCGGGAGGGTCCACCAGAGCAGGCGCGGATTCCGCTCCGACCGTCCAAGAATTAGAAACCACAAACTGGTAAGAAGCAGCGAAACCACTTGCGGCCGTACTCCCCAGACCGGTGCCGTGGCCCATGCGCCCAGAAGCACGACCACGCCGGAGGAATATGGATCCGGCGCAGATTGCAGGTAAACCAGAAAGAAAGTAGCGCTCACCATCAGCGCAAACACAACAATCAAGCCACCCCAACCACTGATTCGATAAATGCCATAGATAAAAAGTTCAGTGAGCCACTCGTGCGCTACCCAGGGATAGCCCGCGCGGGTAAAGGAAAAAGAGTCAACGTGGGGAACGGTTCTGGTCTGTGCGATCAGCTGGCCAGTCTTGAGATGCCACCACACATCGGGATCGCTGACGCTCCGCGCGGACAGCGCGACGATGCCCAGGAAGACAACGGCGAGGAATGTGCGCTTTGTGGTTAGCCATCCTTGTGTGCGGGCTTGGTTCATGCGGCCACCATCATAGCGGGGAATGATCACAGCGGGGAGTCATCATAGCGACGAAGCAGTGCACAGGATACAATCGCGTCGCACCGTGCCCCCTGAACAAATACAGTCTTCCTCTTCATCGTCTTTGTCTGGAAAAAAGCCCGGAAGAAAACTGCCGGCGCGAAGGCCGGAAGTACGCCGGCGCCTCATCCGGATTTTTGTCGTGGGAATGCTGTGTCTGCATGCGCTCTTCTTCGTTGACCTGCGGGATCGCATTCTCCGCGGCTATCCGGATTTCACGGTTTTCTACACGGCCGGCACCATCCTGCGTGAGGGCCTGCGGGATCAGCTTTACGACCCGCATATTCAGTATCAAGTGCAGCAGGTATTCACCGGCGGACTGACTGAATCGAGGCGCGGGCCGCTGCCTTATATCCATCCTCCACTCGAAGCGGTGGTTTTTCTGCCACTGACTTTGCTGCCTTATCGGCAGGCGTTTATAGCGTGGGACCTGCTGAACATCCTCGGTCTGTTCGGGGTGGCGATAACGTTGCGGCGGCACTTGCATGTGTTGCGCGCGATTCCGCCCTGGGAATTTGTTCTGGGCTTTCTCGCGTTCTTCCCGGTTTTTCTTTGCCTGTTGCAGGGGCAGGATTCGATTCTGCTGCTGCTGCTTTGCACGCTTGGCTTCAGCGCGCTCAAGCGGGAATCTGATTTCCTCGCCGGTGGATGGTTTGGTCTGGCGCTTTTCAAGTTTCAGTTTGTCATCCCGATGATTTTGCTGATCGCGTTCTGGAAACGCAAGCGCGCTGCGTTGGGATTCGCCGTGGTCGCCGGCGTGTGGGCGTTGCTCTCGTTGGGACTGGTGGGATGGCAAGGGATGCTGGCCTATCCCAGGTTTGTCATGCAGATCGCAAAGGCTCCTGCTCTCGGAGGCGTGCCGCCCGAACTGATGCCGAACCTGCGGGGTCTGATCGAGGGATGGTCGTTCAATTCCGTGGCCGGCAATCCCGTGTCTGCGGTGTTGGCAGGTCTCGTTCTCGTGTTGTCCGCGTCGCTGCTGGGTTTCGCCGCGATGAAGGGCAGGCTCGTTTCACGGGATCACCTTGAGGTTGGATTTTCGCTGGCTGTTGTAGTTGCGGTTCTGACCAGCTGGCACACCAACGCGCACGATCTCTGCCTGCTGCTTCTACCGCTGGTGTTGCTCACCGACTATGGCTGGACGAGTCTGGCAAACTTTCCCGGCAGAAAAGCGGCATTGCTGATTCCGAGTCTGCCGCTTCTTATCAGTCCGCTCTGGATCGTGTTGTGGCTGGAAAATAAGAATATTAATCTGATGGCCATTCCACTCTTGTGGTCCGTATGGCAGATCAGCAAAGAGGCTATGCGTGCAGGAAGCGTAAGTCGGGGTTACGCCAGAACGCTCGGCCGCGGGCTGAGCGGGTCAGGTTGAGGCGTGGGTTGAGGCTCTGGGCGCCGTTCTGCGCGTGGCCGCAACAGCACAACGGCCAGCATTGGGAGGTAGAGAAAAATCACCACACAGCGGCCGACTTGCGTCGAAGTGTAGTGATAGTGATACCAGCGCCAGATGCCGGCGCCCCAGCTGAAGAAGGCTGTCCACGTAATTTCGCGGCGCGATTTTGGGATAAGCCACAGAATGAACGCGTCGAAAAACCAGCGTTGCGGCATCAGCGCGGTCAACACAAGCAGCAGCGCGTCCCGATCGCGATAACGAAACAATGCCAGCAGCAACAGCGGCCCCGGAAGAATCAGCATCGGGATAAAGAATTCGTAGTTGGCGGTTTGCCGCAGCCAGAGCACGGGCCAGTTCGGCATCACCGCAAGGCTGGCTGCGGCCAGCACAGCGCACGCCAGCAGTCCACGACCACTAAGGCGCGTCAGAAAGACCGGCAAGCCAATCTGCGGCTTGGCCATGGTCACCGGCAGAAGCAGCGGGAAAAATGCGCTGGCCGCGATGATGGGCGACCACTGCACGGTAAGAATTCCCGCCCAGAAGGGATACGCCAGAAAAATGCGGAGGCGGCTATAGCCGTTGCGAGTCAGACCGAAAGCCAGCAGCGCGGAACTGATGCCCCAGAAAAGTCCGGCCGCGACTTCAGGTGCAAAACGCAGGAAAGGCAATGCGAAAAAACCCGCGGTGAGCGGATACTGCTCCAGTGGAGTGTTGTACGGATTCTGGCGCTGTAACATGTACCGCGCGAGACGCAGCGCCCAGCGGAAATCAGCGGCGTCCTGATGGAAATGCACCATGAGAAACCAGCAGAACAGTCCGCTGGCCAGCCCGATCGCCGCCGAGATTGCGATGCGCCATCGCATGGAAGAGTTTGAGACCGGTCGTTATTGCCGATGTTTATATCGCTCTTGTTTCGATCAGTTGTAACATAGGTGCGCTTTCCTCTTACGTTCTGTCGATTCGAGTGAGGAGCGAGATAATCGCTCCCTGATTTCGCGAGACGCTTTTCGCAGAAACTCTAACCTTGCAGAAACGTTGGCAACTCGCTTTGTGGCTGTTCCTGGCGCTGCTGGCGGCAACGGGCATGTGGTTTTATGTGGACCGGATTCTGGTGGCTCATCAGGTGGCCGACGCGGCCGCGAACGATCACCCGCGCGGCAATCTCTCGGACCTTTACCCGCGCTGGCTGGGCGCGCGCGAATTGTTGCTGCATCATCGCAATCCCTACAGCGACGAAGTGTCGCTGGAAATTCAAAAGGGATACTACGGGCGCGCGCTGGACCCGGCGCGGCCGGGCGATCCCAAAGACCGGCAGGGATTCGCGTATCCGGTCTATGTAGTTTTTCTGCTGGCGCCATTGATCGGGTTCTCGTTTCACAGCGTGCAGCTATTTTTCTATTGGCTGCTGATCGCGCTCACGGCGGCGACCGTACCGCTGTGGTTGCGTGCGTTGGGTTGGCGTCCGCCGCCGGTTGCTGTCGCGATTGCGATCCGCTTACGCTGGGCAGCGTTCCGGCGGTGCAGGGAATTAAGCTGCAGCAGTTGAGCTTGCTGGTGGCCGCATTGCTGGCCGGCTCGGCGGCATGCGTGGCCAGCGAATTTCTTTTTTGCGGCGGCGCGATTCTTGCGCTAACGACGATCAAACCGCAACTGGCGTGGCCGATGGTCCTCTGGCTGCTTGGCTGGGCGGTGAGCGACTGGAAAACGCGCCGGCGGCTGGTGTTTGGTTTCGCCACGATTATGGGTGTTCTGCTGATCGCCGCGGAGTGGGTGCTGCCGGGTTGGATCAAAATGTTTTTGCAAGCAATCCGCCAGTACCATCAATACACGCAGAATGAATCGGTTCTCGATCAGCTCGTAAACTGGGCGCTGGGCAGTCACGGCGGCCAGATTCTTGCAGCGATTGCGTGCCTCGCGACCGCGCTGCTGCTGTGGAAGCTGCGCCGCGAAGCCCCGGAATCAGCCGGGTTCGCGGGCGCGCTCGCCGTTGTCTCGACTCTCACCGTGCTCGTTGTGCCCATGTACGCGCCCTACAATCAAGTTCTGCTGCTGCCCGCGATTCTTTTTCTGGCACGAGAGCAATTTCCGGCGCGAGGCCACGATGCGCAACCAGCCGAATCGCGCTCCGGAGGCCCGCTCATTTGGGCGGCTGGTTTGGCGCTGGCCTGGCAGTGGATCGCGAGTCTCGGCCTGAGCGTGCTGTGGTTCGTATCCCGCGACGCAGCGCTCGGCGGCTGGAAAGCCCCGTTCTACGCAACGTTCGCACTACCGGTTTTGATCTTTGCCGCAACCATGCTGGCGGCGCGGAATCCGCGAAGTGCCTTGCGAGCGCATGAGCCGACAAGGTAGTCTGTTCAGGCGAGGCAAGCGCAGTTCTTCCTGACGAACGCGAAAATCCGGATGCGCCCGGCGATCTGACATTTCATGACCCTGAGTGCAATAAGTCACCACGGTTCTGGTTCCGGTGTGTTTCCCGCGCTGGTGTTTGTCCAGGGCAACGATCAGAAAAATATCGTGCTCAACCGCACGCCGTTCAGTGTGGGACGCAAGGTTGATAAAGACCTCGTGATTGCCGACCCGCGCGTCTCCCGCGACCACGCGCAGATTGTGCTCGAAGGCGACGACTTCTACCTGATCGACCAGGGCAGCAAGCATGGCACGTTCGTCAACGGAGAGCGCATCCAGCGCCAGAAGCTGGAGCGCAACGACCGCCTGGAATTCGGGGCGCGCGACTCCGCCTACATTCTTTTCAATCCGGCCCACGCCACTTCCAATACCGCGCGCGAATTCCTGAGCCAGCTTTCCGGAGTGCAGATCTCCCCGGAAGCCACCGACCTCGAAAAACTCCGCTTGTTTCTCGAGGCGGCCCGCAAGCTGAACACTGCGGGCGTGCTCGACGAAATTCTGATGACCATGCTCGACGTGACCTTGCGGCTGACGCGGGCGGAGCGCGGCTACGTTTTTCTGAAAGATGACGAAGGCAAACTGCGGCTGGCCGCGGGACGCAATCTGAAGGGCGATCCACTGCTCGATGACACCACGATTTCGCACTCGATTCTGGAAGAGTCCATGCGGTCGAATTCGGAATTCCTGCTCACCGATACCAGCCAGTCGATCGATCTTTCGGGACGGCAGAGCATTGTGGCTTACGATCTACGCACCGTGGTCTGTATTCCGTTGCGCAAGATGCAGGTGCAGTCCACGCGCGACGCGCAAACGCCGGTGCCCGCGCAGACCGCAGTGGAAGTCATGGGAGTTCTCTACGTGGATTCGCGTTTCGCCTCGCGCGACATCAGCGGCGTCGGTCAGGACATTCTGCACGTGATCGCGACAGAAGCGGCGTCATTGATCGAGAACGCGCGGCTCGTGCAAGCCGAAGAAGAGTCGCGCCGCTACCAGCAGGAATTGAGTATTGCCGCTTCGATTCAGCAGCGGCTGATGCAGGTGAAAATTCCCGAGGTGCCCTTCGCCAAGCTGCGCGGCAAGAATTTGTCTTGCAAAGAAATCGGCGGCGATTTTTTTGACGCAGTCAACACGAAGGAAGGTCTGGCGGTGGTGCTGGCCGACGTCAGCGGCAAGGGAGTTTCGGCGGCGCTGTTGGCGTCCACTTTGCAGGGCATGATTTATTCGCATCTTATTTCCGGCGGAGCACTGCTTGAAATCGTGAGCGCCGTGAATCGCTTCTTCACCGAAAAGTTGGTGGGCGAAAAATATGCGACCGTGCTGCTGGCGCGCCTGCGCCGCGATGGCGATCTGGAATATGTGAACTGCGGGCATGTGCCGCCGCTGCTGGTGTGCGGCGGGGAAGTAATTCGTCCGCCGCACGGAAACGTCCCGGTGGGCCTGCTGGCCGACGCAACCTTTGAAAGTGCCCGCTGCCAGCTGAATTCCGGCGACCGCTTCATCCTAGTGACCGATGGAGTCACCGAGGCAGAGAATGCCATGGGCGATTTCTTCGAAGATTCCCGGCTGGAAGCGGCCGCAGCCAAAACGCCAACGTTAGAAGGAATTTTTTCCGCCGTCTCGACGTTCTGCGCAGGCAATCCGCTCAGCGACGATTGCACAGTCGTGGAGTTGCTTTACTCCAGCCCACCGGAAGTATGAGGTCGAGATTCTAGAACTGTTAGACCCTTCTCACTGCACCGTCACCACATAGTCCGTGCCTTCCCACCGGTTTTCCTTCGCCCACAAGAAAGTGAATACTGCCTGCCCGCCTGCAGGAAGTGACGCGGTCGGAAGATCGAGCGTGTGGATGCCCAGCCCGGAATCACGGGTCCTCGTGTCTTGCGATGTCTTCCATCCGTCGATGCTCCAGCGCACGGATGCGGGAGAAATCAGCACGATGCGCAGGACCTTGCCGCGCGGAATCGTGCGGGTTTTATTGTTCATCCTCCAGCCGAAGATGGTCCGCTGACGCTTCTCCACCAAATAACGCTGAACGGTCTGCGGCGGCTGGTCGAAAATTTTGCCGTCGCGAATCGAGCGCAGCAATTTTATGTACTCGGAATGGGCCCACACCAGCGGGCACGCAGAGCCGGAGGGCTTGCCGCGAAAAAGCTCCAGCGCCGGAATATCCGCTGCATCCCAAACTTGCTCCGGCAGCGACCGGCTCTGGCCGATGGTGGAACCTTCCATGACCGTGAGCAGAGCCATTGCTTCGTCGGGATGTCCGGCGGCCAGCGCATAATGAGCGCGCTCACCGGCCAGAAGCGGCCAGGGGCGGCCGATTCCACTGCCATCAAAAGGCGAGCCGTCTGCGTGTTCACCGTATCCGTCGCCGTTATAGCGGTACCAGCAAGGTCCTTGTGGCAACTCGACGGTTAGCAGCGCGTCGATCACTCGCAGCGTGTTCAGAATACGGGGATCGTCGGCTCTGCGCAGGCCGAAACGCACAAGCGCAAGCGCATCAGGACTGACGATGTGCGCTGCGATCTCGTGGTCTTGCCCCGGCGGGCGGTTCTTGATGGGCACGAAGCCTTGCGTGGGAGAGGCCGCGCTTCCGCTATCGGGCGGCGAGATGCGGACGTAGTAACCCTCCACTCCCAGTTGCTGCGCCAGATCGCCGCCAGTGGCATAGATCCAGCGATCAATATTGTCGTTCCAGGCATCGGCCGTGTCGCGCATGATCGAGGCGGCATCGCCGTGGCCAGTGAGATCGGCGATGTCCGCGGCGGCCAGCAGCGCCGAGATTTCGGCGGCGAGGGTGAATGGAGAATACCCGGCATCTTCTTCCCAGCGATCCTGCTGCGTGACAGGTCCATTGCGCAAAATAAAGCCGGCAGCGTTGCGCACCATGGGCCACCAGCGTTGCAGGTCGCCCAAGTCGTTCGGGGCCTTGCGGCGCAGGAGATCGAGCAGCAGGATGGGGAAGGCGGTCTCATCCATCTGGATGCCGCTCCAGTAAGGACGTCCATCGAGCCAGAGGTTCTGCGCCCAGTTGCCCGCCGCCTCCTGCGTGACCTCGAGATAATGAAGAACTCTGACGGAATCGACCACGGCGCCGGCGGCCAGCAGAGCGCCCGCGGTTTCCACCAGGTCGCGCGGCCAGATCAGGTGATAACCGCCCAGATCTTCGTCGCCCTTGTTGAATCCCCACGGGATGGAGAGGCTGGCGATAATGCCGCCGAGAAAATCCTTGGACTCATGCGTGCGCAAAACGGCAGTCGATGCGCGATAGAGATTGTGCTCGCGGGTTGGGTCGTCAAGATTGAGCAGCGTATTCTGCCAGTCTTTCCAATGGATCACGAAGTGCTGGCGCAGGTCGGCATAGTCTTCGAGCAGGCTGGAACGCGCCTGTTGCCCGGCCTCGCTCCAAATACCACCGAAGCCGAGGGCCACGACGAATTCTCCGTTACACGCCGCCAGGTCGATCTCCGCAGTGCATGCGATGTTACCGTTCTCGGCTCGCGCGTATTCCCACTGCATCTCGAAATGCTGGGACAAATCTTGCCAGCCATCAGACGTACCGACGAAACCCACCGACATTTTCTTCCACGGCACCGAGCATGCCATCGCCAGCGCGGTATCGTCGTGATGGGCGAAGATCATGGGAACGCCTTTGTAGTCTCCGACCCAGCCCGTATTGCCGTATCCGGCATTGGCCAGGTGCGGCGAGAGCAGGGCATAGAGGCGATAATCGGAAAGCTGCCCTTGCAGCGGCTCGAAGCGAACGTTCTGCAGCACGACGTTGCGGTAAGGATCAGTGAGAATTTCTTTGTGAATCCTGTAGCGTCCACCACTGCAGCTGTTGGTTAGCTCGAATGCCGGAATGCCCGGCTCAAAAGGACGGTTTTCGAACGAGCAGTGGCGCTTCTCCTCGGAAAAAAACGTGTTGCCCTCGGTGACTATGAATCCCATATCGCGGGTGCAGGCCTGGTCGACGCGAGGGAAATAGATCTCGTTGAGAATTCCGTGGCTTAGCGTGAACCACACGCGGCTATGCTGGTTGAGGGCAGTGCCGACTCCGGTTTTTGCGCTCGAAGTCCAACGCGGCGAAATACCGGGCCAACCCGGAGCGTACTGTGCAGGCGAGTCACTCATGAAGATTTCGTCCTTCGTTCACGAGAGCGGTGCGCATCATCAAGCTCTCTGGAGTTGCGAAAATCAGAATTGCAAGAATCAGAATTTGGGGGCAGCAGTATTTGAGAACCAACATTTACACGAGTCGAAATTTACAAGAAATTGACCACTTGGACCTGAACTTTTGCAGCGCACGGCATCAAAATTAGGAGTTCCAAAGAATGTATTGGTTGCAAAGCCGGGCAGATCAACGACAATGGGCAGAGACGACGTGCTGTCGGGTTTTTGGGCGCATCTTCAACATGAATAGATTCTGCGACGCACGAGCCATCATCATGGTAGCAGTCCTGTGCGCTTGTCTAATAGCGCCCTCGGCTGTTGCAAGCCCGGCGGAGATCGTCGCGGCAGATTCCGCGCTCGATCATGGATATTCCGGTCTCTACAATCTGGATTTTGCCGGCGCCCAGAAAAACTTTGCCGCGTGGGAGGCCGATCATCCCGATGATCCGGTCGGCCCGGTGAGCGAAGCTGCCGGATTCTTGTTCTCCGAGTTCAACCGCTTGGGCGTCCTGGAAAGCCAGTTCTACGCGAGTGACGAAACGTTTCTAGGGCGGCCCAAGCTCGCGGCTGATCCAGCGGTGCGCGAGCGCTTTCAAGTGGCCATCACGCGAGGGGAAACTCTGGCGCGGGCGCGCTTCGCAAAAGATGCGAAAGATCGCGATGGATTATTCGCCATGACTTTGGCTTCCGGGCTGCAAGCAGACTATGCAGCGCTGATTGATCATCGCACCCTCGATTCGCTGCATTACACCAAGGAATCATCGGCCTGGGCGGCACAACTGCTCGCGGTTTGTCCTGACTGCTACGACGTGTTCCTCGCCACCGGCTTCAGCAAGTACATAGTGGGCAGCTTGTACGCGCCGTTTCGGTGGTTGTTGCGGCTGGGAGGGCTTCCCGGCGACCGGCAGGGCGGCCTCGCCGATTTGCAGTTGACCGCGGACCACGGCCGCTATTTGGCCCCTTTCGCCCGCATCCTGCTGGCGATTGCTTATGTGCGCGATAAAGACAAGCCTCGGGCAATCCAGTTGCTGATTGGCTTGCGCGCGCAGTTTCCCGCTAACCCGCTGTTCGGGCGGGAGCTCGCTCGCCTGCAGCCGGGGTCGTAGGCGAATTGTTTTTGTTCCCATTCACCACAAATTCACCACGTTGTAACAGTCCTGTAACATTGCCCCACTAGAAGTGGAGTACCAACATTTCAGGGGGTGCGAATGCGGAAAGTCATTCTTTTTTGGTTGTGTCTTCTTTTACCGGTGGCCGCCTGGGGACAGACCAAGCTCAACGGGGCGGGTGCAACTTTTCCTTATCCCATGTATTCCAAGTGGTTTAGCGAGTATCACAAGCTGCACTCTGATATTGAAATCAACTACCAGTCGATCGGCAGCGGCGGCGGAATCCGGCAGGTCAGCGAAGGACCGTGGATTTCGGGGCCAGCGATATGCCCATGAATGACGAGCAACTCAAAGCGGCGAAGTCGAAAATTCTCAATATTCCCACCGTGCTGGGAGCGGTCGTGCCCGTCTTCAACATTCCAGGCGTGAGCTCCGAGCTGAAATTTACTCCCAATGTTCTGGCCGGAATCTTCCTGGGAACGATCACCAAGTGGAATGACAAGGCGATTGCGGCCGCGAATCCAGGCGTGAACTTTCCGGACAAAGATATCGTTGTCATCCACCGCTCCGACGGCAGCGGCACCACTTTCATCTGGACCGACTATCTCTCGAAGGTGAGTCCCGATTGGCAGAGCCGCGTGGGCAGCGGCACGGCAGTGAAATGGCCGCTCGGGTTAGGCGGCAAAGGTAACGAACAGGTGGCCGCCTATGTGCGCCAGATGCCGGGAGCCATCGGCTACGTCGAGCTCATCTACGCGCTGCAGACCAAAATCGCCTTCGGCAGCGTGCAGAACGCCTCGGGCAATTTCGTCAAGGGATCTCTCGAGAGCGTAACCGCAGCCGCGGCCTCGGCTCCGAAGATGCCCGCGGATTTTCGCATCTCCATCACCAACGCGCCCGGCAAAGACGCTTATCCGATCGCCAGCTTCACCTGGCTTCTGATTCCTGCGCAGTCCAAGGATCCAGCGAAAGGAAAAATTCTTTCCGACTTCCTGACCTGGATGGTGACCGATGGCCAGAAAATGACTTCCGCTCTGTCCTACGCCCCGCTTCCGGACAATGTCGCAGCCAAGGTGAAGGAAGCAATCAAACAAGTGCACTGACCCGGCCAACGAGCGGTCGGCAGCTCTAAGTTGGCAACTCAGAATGTAGCGGCGTCAGGTGAGATTCAGCCAGACGCCGCTTTGCTTTTCAAGATGCTCTATACTAAATAACCTGCGAAACCCAAGTTGGGAAAACCCAGGTTGGGGAAACTCAGGGCAGACAATCCCGAGGAAAGAAACAGTAACGGCACGTCCGCATGGCTCGCATTTCACTCGAAGATCCTCAGTATTACCTCAATCGTGACACCTCGTGGCTCGCGTTTAACCGTCGTGTGCTCGAAGAGGCTGGGGATGAAAGCAATCCGCTGCTGGAGCGCGTAAAGTTTCTCGCGATTTCCGCCAGCAATCTCGACGAGTTCTTCGAAATTCGCGTGGCCGCCATGGTGCAGCAGATTGAAGACGGCTACAACGAAGCCGGTCCCGATGGCACCACTCTGGTGCAGAAGCGCGAACTTCTGGGAAAGCTTTGCCACGAGTTTGTCGACGACCAGTACGACTGCTGGAACGCGCGCCTGCGACCCGCGCTGGCCGCGAGCGGCATTCGAGTGCTAGCCCTTCACGAACTGGATCGTGACCGCGTTGCGGTTTGTAGATGACTATTGTCAGAAGGAACTCGATCCGCTGTTGACGCCGGTTACGGTCGATCCCGCGCACCCCTTTCCGCGGGTGATCAATAAGGCCTTGTGCCTGGGTTTTCTGCTGCGGCGACGCCGCCGCTCCGCGCTCACCTATACCGGCGTGGTGTCTGTCCCTCGGGCTCTGCCTCGCCTGGTTCGCCTGCCTTCGGAGGGCACGGTCGACTTCATTTTCCTCGCCGACCTGGTCGCGCACCACGCTGTGAACATGTATCACGGTTACGACGTGGTTTCTTCCGCGCCTTTCCGCGTCACCCGCAACAGCAATCTCTACCTGCAGGAGGAAGAAGCCCGCAGCCTGCTCGAATCCGTGCGCGCGGAATTGCACAACCGGCGCAAGGGGGACGCGGTGCGCATGGAGATCGAGGCCGACGCCGATCCGGAAATCATCGAGCGCCTGCGAACCGTGTTTGAGCTCGACCCCTGGCAGGTTTTTCCGGTTAACGGGCCTGTGAATCTTTCGCGTTTGTTCAATGTGTACGAGCAAGTGGATCGTCCCGACCTGAAGTATCGTCCGTTTTCGCCGCGCGAATTGCGTCTTACCGCCAAGTCGAAGGATTTGTTCGAGGAGCTGCGCCGTCACGACATCCTGCTGCACCACCCCTACGATTCCTACGACGCGGTGGTTAACTTCATCGAGTCCGCCGCCGAAGACGATAAAGTGCTTTCGATCAAGCAGACGCTCTACCGCACCAACGAACATTCCTTGATCGTGCCGTCGCTGATCGACGCGGCCTCGCGCAAGGAAGTCACTGCGGTCGTGGAACTGAAAGCACGCTTCGATGAAGCCCACAACATCCGCTGGGCGCGCGACATGGAAGATGCTGGTGTGCAAGTATTTCACGGACTCGTCGGCCTGAAGACGCACTGCAAGCTCTCGTTGCTGGTGCGCCGCGATCCCGATGGCGCGATCCGCAGTTACGCTCACATCGGCACCGGAAATTACAACGCGACCACGGCGCGCATTTATACCGACCTGAGTTTATTCACGGCGAATCCCGAAATTACGCGCGCCGTCCACGATGTGTTCAGCTTCCTCACGGCGTATGCGGAAAATCCGGGCTACGATCCGCTACTGGTCGCTCCACTCGATCTGGCCGAGAAGTCGATTGCGCTGATCGATCGCGAAGCCGAGCACGCTCGCCAGGGCCGCGAGGCTCGCATCATCGCGAAGATGAATGCGCTTCTCGATAAAAGTGTTGTGCAGGCGCTTTACCGCGCCTCGCAGGCGGGAGTGGAGATTGATCTGATCGTTCGCGGCATCTGCGCTCTGCGTCCCGGCGTGCGCGGAGTGAGTGACAATATCCGCGTGCGCAGCATTGTGGGCCGATTCCTCGAGCACAGCCGCATCTATTATTTCGCCAATGGTGGCGACGAAGAAATCTACATGGGTAGTGCCGACTGGATGCCTCGCAATCTCTACGAACGCGTCGAAGTGCTGGTGCCGCTGCTCGACGAAGTGCTGCGCGATCGCGTGCGCCACGAAATTCTCGACGCTTATCTCGCCGACAATCGCAAAGCGCGCATCCTGCTCCGCGATGCCACTTACATTCGCGCCTGGCAATCGCCGCAGGGAAAACACAAAACCAAGCCTCCGGTTGGCGCGGCCGCTTTCAGCGCGCAGGATTTCCTGATTAGTCTGGCGGAAGGGAAGCAGGCTGCAACACTGCCGCCGCTGCCCGCGCCGCGAAAGCACAGAGTAATCGTGGGGAAGGAACGTAGTCCGCAATGATTCTTTACTTCTTGCGTCACGCCAGCGCCGGTGAGCACGTCGCCAATCCGAAGAAGGACGAGAAACGCGCGCTCGACCCGGAAGGCATCGCGCAATGCGGCTACATCGGCCGCGCGCTCGCCGCATTGGATGTCCAGGTGGATGTAATCGTCTCAAGCCCTCTGAAACGCGCCACCCAGACCGGTTCTCTGGTGGGCAACGAACTGGGCTACGAAGGCAAACTGCAGATCGATGCCGGCCTTCGCCCCGAAGCCGGATTCGCCGATTTCCGCAAGCTGCTGGAAAAATACGCCCGTCAGGAAGCCATCATGGTGGTCGGGCACAACCCGAACCTCAGCCAGTTTCTGGGCGCGATCATCAGCGATTCCGGATGCGAGGCCTCGCTCGAACTGAAAAAGGGAGCCGTCGCCAAAGTGGAAATGCGGCGCAGTTCCGGGACCTTGAGCTGGTGCGTGACCCCGAAAATTCTGCGTACGCTCTACGACACGCGCAGTGGAAAGCTCCCGCCCGAAGACCTCGCGGAAGTAAGCGCAGTCTTTCTCAATCGCCCACATTTCCAGATCCACTCCCATGCGGCGGCGCGGAACGAGCGTCAGTCGCACGTCAGCGGCGTGAAGTTTCACCCGCACCTTCTGCACCGCGCGGCTGCGGCCGAGATTCAGCGCTCGCGCCAGCCGCAGCAATAAGATGGCTTTCTGCACGCCCGGCTCGGTCGGCGGGATCCAGCACCTTCATGGGCCCATCATCCACCGTGGGACGCGAGTTTCCGAGATAACGCGAGATGGCCGCGATGATGCGCCGCTGCGGCGGCGTATAACCCAGAATTTCCGAGTTCGAAATGATGTAGTGAGTATGGCGGTGGCGCCCGGCGCGGTTCACGTAGTCTCCCACTTCGTAGAGCATGGCCGCCGCAGAAATCCACTCGCGATACTCGGGAGCCAGGCGGTGCACGGAACGCAGCGCGGAGAAAAGAAACATCGCCGACTCGCGCACATCGAGCGCATGTTTGCGGTCGACGCCGTAATGCTCCACGGCTTTCCCAATCGACTCCCAGCGCTCGGATTCGATCTGCTTGCCGGGCCGCGTGTTGCGGTCGTATTCCGCCGCCATCTGCGCCAGCAGACCATCGCGCAAGCCGAGCGGCGAGTAACGAAATCCCTTGCAGATGGCAATGTTCGACCAGGGCGTGATAAACCATGGCGCCCGCCACAACAATTTCTGCGCGGCGCGGACCAATGCCTTCGATCTTGCGGCGGTCGGCTACGGGCAGCCGCGCCAGCCGCTTGGCGATGCGGGTCATGTCCGCGCTCGAGACCAGCAGTCGGTGGTTCCGGCGATTGCTGCTCAGATTCGCAGCCACGGCGGCTAAAGCTGCAGCTGTTCCGGAGGTCGCGATCGCATTCTTCACGCGTGCGGCCACGATCCGCGGCGCAATGCGGTTCACTTCGCGGGTCACGAATCCGCGCAGGCGTTTTAGTTCTCCCTTGCGCGGTGGATCGTGCCGGAGGAATTCGTCGGTCAGCCGGACCGCGCCCAGCGGAAGGCTCACCGTGTCGCGTATCTGCCCCTTCGCCGAAACCGTCAACTCGCAACTGCCGCCGCCGAGATCGATCATCAGCGTGGGCAAGCGGTCCACCCGCGGACTGGAAACCAGTCCCAGGTGAATCAGTCGCGCTTCTTCCACTCCGGAAATGATCTCGACGCGCCAACCGGTAGCCGAGCGCACCCACTCGAGGAAAGCCTGGGAATTTCGCGCGTCGCGCAAAGCGCTGGTCGCAACCACGCGCACCGTGTCGGTAACCACCTGCTGCGCGGCCCGGTGAAAACGGCGCAGCACCTTGACGGTTTCCGCCATCGATTCAGGAGTCAGAAATCCAGAGCGGAATACGCCCTCGCCGAGGCGCGTGACTTCCCGGTCTTCGTGAATCTGCCGAAGGCGCCGCCCCGCCAGACGCGCAATCTTCAAGCGAACAGAGTTTGATCCGATGTCAACCGCGGCAAAGGTAGGCATGGGGAAGCATCACAGTGTAACAGCCGTCAACCCTCAGCCATCAGGAGGAGAGCCAATGCTAGTGGGTGGCACGGCGATAGCTCATGCGGGGATAGCCGCCTCGGTGGTCCCGCGAAGCGAAGCGAGCGGCTTCTTCATCACGGCCGCGAAGACTTCACCGCCGGAAGACTCAATGACTACCTAAAACCGGGAACTATGCCGCCGTAGCTGCTGGCGGTGCAGTCTTGCGCGGCTGGCGCTGCGTTCCCCGTCGCGTCAGGCGGCAGATTCGGACGTGGGTTTGTGCGCAGGTTTTAATGGTGGTGTGTGCGTAGTATGCGCGGCGCGCAACCCGGAAAACGCCGTCACCGCGTTGCGAAACTTCGCGCCGGTTACGTTGTGAAGCACGGCTACCAGCGAAGACTCGTGCACGTCGCCGAGCGCTTGGCTGCGGTGTGGGTCAGGGTGAACCAATCGTGCCAGTCGCCGGAGGCGTCCTGCATGCGCTTGAGTTGCGTTATGAATTCCGTTGCCTCGGCTGACGGCGGAGCCAGTTCGGCGATGTAGCGTGCCCGCTTGCTGATGATGCGGTAATGGTGCAGCAAGTCTTCCGTCAGCTTTCCAGTC
This sequence comes from uncultured Acidobacteriaceae bacterium, assembly GCA_963846245.1. GTDB lineage: Bacteria > Acidobacteriota > Terriglobia > Terriglobales > Acidobacteriaceae > Sulfotelmatobacter. Next base: position 116,791 of record CAWJVI010000009.1, read on the forward strand.
AGCGTTCCTCGAGCATGCGGATCGGTGGTTGCCCGAGCATTTTTCGAGCGACAGCCAGCGGATTGCCGACGGCTGCTGATTTCACATCTTTAGCGGCGCGTTTCAGGCGCTTGCGGGTATCACGAATAACCTGTTTATTCAATGCTTTACGCAACTTTTTCTCGTGTTCCGCGCGAAGCTCGATCAGGCTGTTCATCAGCTGGCTTTTGCGGCGTGGCTCCTGCGGAACCTTCAAGCTGCGCAAGGCTGCGAGTTGCACATCGAGATCGCGCAGTTTGCCGGCACGTTTGCGGATTCGTCCCAGTGCCTTCAGCAATTTGCGATGAGGGCGCTCCTGCTCCGGGACGAGTTCCGCCAGCAAAGTTTCGAGCCGCCGGGCCGCGCTGCGGAAGCGGTGCACGCTTTCGGCGTTCTGTCTGGACGAAACCTTCACCAGGTCCCGCTCAACCTTATGAAAAACAGACTGGATAGGGTTTTTCGACATTCAAAATCGACTCAGTCTCGTATGGGAGAGGAACTATACAAGCGGTGCAAAAAGTTTCTGCAAGAAACGCCATTCAGGGAATGCCACTCTTTATTAGTTCACCCAAAAGCTGTCGCCAGTGGAAATTACCAAACGCGTACACGCTTGCAACGCGAGCCTCGGCAAGAAACCACCGTGATTTTAACACTTTTGTAACAACTATCTGCTACGGTGAGGATGCGAATGGCCAATCCCGCATTCCATCGGCCTGATATGCCCGGACTGCAACCTATTGCAGCGACAAAGGTTACCACTACTTCCGCTCCCCGGCCGGAACCCATGCTGCGGGTTTCTGACGGGGAAATGCCCGACCGCATCTTCAAGTACCTCATGGTGGCCTGCGGAATGGCGATTCTGGGGCTGCTTGCGCTCATCATTTACGAGTTGCTATTGCGTTCGGGTCTTACCTGGCACGCCTTTGGATTCAAGTTCTTCGGGACCAGCAACTGGGACCCGGTCAATGAGCAGTTTGGCGCCTTTCCTTTCATTTACGGAACGATCGTTTCGTCAATACTGGCGCTGATCATCGCGGTTCCGCTGGCGGTTGGAGTTGCGGTTTTTACTACGGAAATGTGCCCGCGAGCCCTGCGTGGACCGCTCTCGTTTTTCGTGGAATTGCTGGCGGCGATTCCCAGCGTTATCTATGGATTGTGGGCGATCTTTGTGCTGCTTCCGCTGTTAAGCGACCACGTGGAGCCGTTTCTGGCAAAAACCTTGGCCTGCCGAGAATCCTTGGCTGGACGGGATTGTTTACCGGGCCGTCCCTGGGCGCGGGCATGCTCGCGGCGGGGATCATTCTTGCGATCATGATCATCCCGATCATTTCGTCGATTGCCCGCGAAGTGCTGACGGTGGTGCCGCAGCATCAGCGCGAAGCAGTACTGGCGTTGGGCGCGACGCGCTGGGAGATGATCCGCATCGGAGTGCTGCGCAACGCGCGCGCGGGAATCGTGGGCGGCATCATTCTTGGGCTGGGGCGCGCTCTCGGGGAAACCATGGCGGTGACCATGGTGATCGGAAACAGTCCGGATATTTCGCGCGTCGCTTTTCGCGCCCGGATATACCATGGCCAGCGTGCTGGCCAATGAGTTTGCCGAGGCCACGAGCAACATGCATCTGTCGGCGCTGGTTGAAATCGGGCTGGCGCTTTTTCTGGTTACGATCGTGGTGAATACGTTGGCACGTGTTCTGGTCTGGACGGTGACGCGTGGCCAACCTGCGAGCACGCATGTCTAGTACGCTGCCAACATTGCCGCTCTGCAGCACAAGGTATCGCCGGTCAGCTTGCGTCGCCGGGTGACCGACCATGCCATGACGGGGATCGCGATTCTCACGGTGATCGTCGTTCTGGTGCCGTTGGTCGCCATTTTCGGGTACCTTCTGGTTCGCGGTCTGGCTTCGGTGAATTGGGCTTTTCTGACCCAGACTCCCAAGCCGCCGGGCGAAGTCGGCGGCGGCGTGGCCAACGGCATCGTAGGTTCGGGGATGATTCTCGGGATCGCGAGTCTGCTCGGCGTTCCGCTCGGGATCGGCGCAGGTATTTATCTCGCGGAGTATGGGCGCAACCGACTGGGCGACGCGGTTCGCTTTACCGCGGACGTGCTGAACGGAGTGCCCTCGATCGTAATCGGAATCGTGGCCTACGCGATTGTGGTGTTGCGCTGGCACTTCTCGGCGCTGGCGGGCGGCGTCGCGCTGGCGATCATGATGGTTCCTACCATCAGCCGCACCACTGAAGAAATGCTGCTGCTGGTGCCGCAGGCGCTGCGGGAAGCGGCTTATGGCTTGGGCATCCCGCGCTGGCGGACTACGCTTTCGATCACCTTGCGCAGCGCGACTTCGGGAGTGATTACCGGAGTGATGCTGGCTTTTGCGCGGGTCGCAGGTGAGACTGCTCCGTTGTTGTTTACCACGCTGGGCAACGAGTTCTGGAATCTGCGACCTGCTCCAGCCCACGGCGGCTTTGCCTCTGCAGGTATTCAACTATGCGAAGTCGCCCTATGATGACTGGCATCGCCAGGCCTGGGCGGGAGCGTTGGTGTTGATTCTTCTTATCGTGAGCTCGATCGCGGCGGTGCGCTACGCAGTGCGCCGCGGCAGTTTCGGAACCGCATAACTTATGGGCGTTGGAATCCAAGTCGAAACCCTGAATGCCTGGTACGGCAAGGGCCAGGCGCTGTACGACATCAACCTGGTGGTTGCGGCCAACCACGCGACCGCTTTGATTGGACCTTCGGGATGCGGCAAGTCGACGTTTATTCGCTGCCTGAACCGCATGCACGAAACCATTCCCGATGCGCGGGTGACGGGGCGAGTGCGAATTGGAGAGATCGACGCCTATAACGGCACGTCCGCGACACAGCTGCGCCGGCGGGTGGGCATGGTGTTCCAGAAAGCGAACCCGTTCCCGACGATGTCGATTTACGACAACGTGGCTTCGGGATTAAAGCTCAACGGGTTCAGCGACCGGCGCAAGCTGGATGAAATCGTGGAACGCTCCCTGGATGCGGCGGCTCTGTGGGACGAAGTGAAAGATCAGATTCACAAGAAGTCGGGAGCCAGCCTTTCCGGTGGCCAGCAGCAGCGGCTTTGCATTGCGCGGGCGCTCGCGGTCGAGCCCGAAGTGCTGCTCATGGACGAGCCTTGCTCGGCGCTCGACCCCATCTCCACGGGAAAAATTGAAGAGTTGATCTTTCAACTCAAAGAGCGGTATACCATCGTGATTGTGACGCATAACATGCAACAGGCGGCGCGGGTGGCCGAGTTCACGGGATTTTTCCTGCTGGGCAAGTTGATCGAGTTCGACAGAACGGAAAAGATTTTTACCAAGCCGTCAAATAAAAAGACGGAAGATTACATCACTGGGCGATTCGGATAGGGCCGATTCGGATAGGGCTTCGGATAAGGAAGGTTCGGATAATGCGTACGCGTTTTCAACACGGTCTCGACGAGCTGCGGGAGAAGCTGCTCCGCATGGGTGGATTGGCGGAGCAGGCGGTGGACCGCGCCCGCCAGGCATATGTAGAGCGCGATCTTACCCGCTGCCAGATGGTGCTGGAGGGCGAAGGCCTGATCAACACGGTGGAGCGGGAGATCGACGAGGCTGCGTTCGATTTGCTGGCCATGCAGCAGCCCATGGCCGTGGACCTGCGCTTCATTCTCGCCGTCACAAAAATTAATTCTGATCTGGAGCGCGTCGGCGACCAGGCCGTCAACATTGCCGAGCGTGTGATGGACATGACGGAGTTGCCGGCGGTGGAATTGCCGGTCGACATCGCGCGCATGGGTTCGGCGGTGAGTGCGATGGTGCGCCGTGCGCTGGAGTCATTTATCGAAGCGAAGGTGGAACTGGCGCAGGCTGTGCTTGAAATGGATAGCGTGATCGATCGCATGCGCGACGATGCCTTCATCCAACTGGTGAAGACCATGAACGAGCGGCCCGAAGTGGTGCGCCAGGCTCTGGACGCGCTGCTGGTGGCCCGAAACCTGGAACGCGTTGCCGACCACGCCACCAACATTGCCGAGGACGTGATCTTCTGGGTGCAGGGCGCCGATGTGCGTCACAACGTGGGCGTGGAAACTTCGGAGTCGTCCGACCCAACGCGCCGGACTCCGCGGGTCTCGGGACTCTAGGCCGCGTAGTCGCAGCTCACGGAGGGAAACCGTCCGCTCCGACAGGTCCGAAGATCAGCGAAGTACTGCTGGTCAATTTCCTTTTGCACTTCAGTGTCTTCTGTGGTTATGTTGACTCGTCACAGCCTTTCCGTACCTTTGACCGCCCGGTCTGACTTGCATTAGGCTCATCTCGATTTCATTCTGAAGTAGTTCCTGCCCGGAGGCATCCGTGATTTGCTCCGCCCGCCGTGAGTTTCTTTGTCTTGCCTTAGCTTTTTTCGGTGTGATTCGCGATCGCCTTCGCGCAATCGGCATGCCGACAGCAGATCGTCCTCCCGTCAATCTGCCGACCAGCAAAATGTTGACGCGTCCCATCCCCGGGGAAGATCGGCAGCACGAATAGTTTTCCCGCCACGATTGCCCTCAGTCCTGACGGCCGCTACGCCGCGCTGCTCAATGACGGCTACGGAACGCAGGAGAGTCTGGCTCACCAGTCCATCGCGATACTTGATCTCACGAATAATCATCTCATCGATTATCCGGACGCGCGGCTGAGCGACGAGTCGTATCAGAGTTATTTTCTGGGGCTGGTGTTTAGTTCGGACGGCAAGCACCTATACGCGTCGGTAGGGTCGGTGACTGATCCGACGGGCGAAAAGGCGGGCAACACAGGCAACGGAATTGCGGTCTACGCGTTTTCGCCAAAGGGAAAGTTGCGCCTGAGCGCTTCATCCCGATTGCGCCACAGACACTGGCGGCGGGGAAGAAAGTTTCTATCGGCTTGCAGAAGACGCCTGCGGGGACGGCGATTCCCTATCCGGCGGGGCTGGCGCTGGTTTCGGCTGGAGGCCACGACAAACTTCTGGTCGCGAACAATCTTTCGGACAACGTTGTGCTGCTCGATCCCGGCAGCGGGAAAGTGCTGCAGACGTTTGACCTGAGCACGAGCGAACTGGTGCCGTCTTCGTTCCCGTACACGTGCGTGGCCACTCGGGATGGACGGCGCGCTTGGTGCAGTTTGTGGAATGCATCGCAAGTGGCGGAGCTCGATCTTGTTGCAGGGAAAGTCGTCCGCTGGATCAAGCTAAAGAAACCCGATGATCCGATTGCTCCTGGGTCGCATCCGACGGCGCTGTTGCTGAGTCCGATGAGAGGTTGCTTTACGTCGCGTTGTCAAATGCGGATGCGGTTGCGCGTCGTCGCGACCGACCGCAGTTCGTCCTTTAATTATTTCCTCCACACTGTCACCGCGACGGGACCAAAAATATCGCCGGAACCTATCCGAGCGCGCTGGCGCAGTCCTCCGATGGGAAGCTGCTGTTCGTTGCTGATGCATCGCTGGACGCGGTTGCGGTATCTTGACACGTCCAGCATTGACGCAGCGCGGTCGAATCGGCATCGGTATCCTCGGCTGCTTGGGTTTCATCCCCACCGACTGGTATCCCGATCGCGCTGGCCGTTCACGGCGACGACCTGCTGATCGCGACTGCCAAGGGCGAAGGCGCCGGGCCCAACAAAGGCATGGGGAAAACTTCTTATGAGAAGCGGCACCGCGACCATCCTTACATTCCTACTCTGCTGAGGGGATCGATCGCGCGGCTCAATATTCCGTCGACGCTCGCAGAAGCTTCCAGAACTCACTCGCATCGTCGAGCACGACAACCTGCTGCATGCCGATCCCGGAACAATTTCGTTTGCGCAGGGCTCGAACCCAATCAAGCACGTGATCTATGTCATCAAGGAAAATCGCACCTACGATCAGATTCTGGGCGATCTGAAAGTGGGTGACGGCGATCCTTCGATCACGATGTATGGGGAGGAGATCACTCCCAACGAGCACAAGCTCGCCCTGCAGTTTGGCGTGCTGGATAATTTTTATGACAGCGGGGAAGTTTCCGGCGACGGGCATTTGTGGTCGACGGCGGCGATTACCAGCGATTACAACGAGAAGACGTGGCAGATTGCTTATCGCGGCAAGGAGCGGACTTACGATTTCCAGGGGCAGGTGGCCGACGAATATCCGCTGGAACATAATCAGCCGGACATTGATGATCCTTCGACCGGATTTCTCTGGGACAATGTGGCGAAGCATGGTTTGACTTATCGCGACTATGGCGAGTTTGTGAATGCCGAGTGGTGCAATGAGAAGAAAAAAGCGGCGTCGCCGAAGCAGGGAACTCCTTCGCGTCAGGAGGCGCGCTGCCCCCGGACGGCAGTTCATAAGGGCGAGTTGCTTGCGCCGAACGTGGGAGATCCGCACGCGGGCCGAGTCCATGGCCGTGGGCCGTGCCGTTGTTTAGCGGGGTGAAGCCGACCAAGGCGGCGCTGCGCGATCATTTCGATCCGCTGTTTCCGGATTTCAATACGGAGTATCCCGACCAGTTGCGGGCGGACGAATTCCTGAACGAGTTTTCGGCGTTCGTGCGGGCGCGGAAGGAAAACGAAGCGAAGGAATTTCAGTTGCCGGCGTTCGTGTTGTTATATTTGCCCGACGACCACACGGGTGGCACGCGGCCCGAGTTCCCGCGCCCGGCGGCCTCGGTGGCGGATAACGATCTGGCGCTTGGGCGCGTCGTCGATGCGGTTTCGCATAGTCCTTACTGGGATGACACTGCGATCTTTGTGCTGGAAGATGATGCTCAGGATGGGGCCGACCATGTGGATGCGCATCGGTCGATTGCTTTTGTGGTCAGCAAATATTCTCCGGGATCGGCGGCGCAGCCGTATGTGGAGCATCGTTTCTACACTACGGTGAACATGATTCACACTTTGGAGACGCTGCTCGGCTTGCCTCCGATGAATCAGAATGACGCTTATGCGCCGCTGATCGGAGGCTTATTTTCTGGGGCGGGCGATCAGCCCGCGTTCACGGTAGACGACAGGAATCTGAAGAATGGTTTGATTTACGAAGTCAATAAACGCACCGCGCCGGGGGCGAAGATTTCGTCGAAGATGGATTTCTCGCGACCCGACGCGGCGGGAGCCACTCGGTTGAACCGCGTGCTGTGGCGCGAGCAGAAGGGCGACGCACCTATGCCTGCGGCGCGGCATACGGTTTTTCCTGCGGGCGAAGACTGAGACTGCTGCATGAACGCCACGACGATGACCTCTCTCCACCAACTTCCCACGTTCGCGCAAAATCGCTTTCAGTAGGTGCCCTGAAGTTCGTGGCCGGACGATGTCTGCCCATCGTGGCGATTTCCGTCATTCTACTCCTGCCTTGTTTTTGGCACAGGCACATCGAAGCTGGTGACCTTGCCAGCCACACCTACAACGCATGGCTGGCGCAGTTGATCGGGCAGGAGACGCGCCTGGGCTTTATCTGGTGCGGCAGTGGAATAACGTTCTGGTGGACGTGGCTTTGGCCAAGCTGGGCATGGTTTTCGGATTTGCCGTCGGCGGAGAAGATTGTTGTGTCGGCGTGCGTGTTGATTTTCTTCTGGGGCGCGTTTGGGTTCATCGCAGCGGCTACGTGTCGTCTGCCCTGGTTTCTGGTTCCTGCCATCGCGATGATCGCCTACGGCTGGACTTTCGAGATGGGCTTCATGAATTACTACCTCTCTTTGGGTTTTGGCTTCTTCGCCGCTGCGCTCTTCTGGAGAGGACAGGCGGTTGATTGGATCGCCGCGTTCTTTTTGAGTGGTCTCACTCTGATGGCACATCCCATGGGATTTTTGAGCCTCGTGGGAATAGTGATGTACATCCGGCTAGCGGAAAAGAGCAGCGGTTGGTTCCGCTGGGTCGTGCTTGCGTCAGCATTTCTTGCGGTGCTGGGGTTGCATTGGTATATCGTTCGCCACTTTCGCGTCGCCTACTGGGACACTCCGTTCTTCTATCTGCTGAATGGCGCCGACCAGTTGGTGCTGTATGGAAACCACTATTTATTTCCGGCGTGGATCGCGCTCATATTTGGCAGCGGCTGCTTCATTCATGGGCGAGTGCAACAACGGAAGCGTGGAGAACCGGTATGGTCGTTCCGCACCGCGCTGGAGTTGTGGTTGATCCTGCTGTTCGTGGCGGCGATGATCCCGGAATTGATTTACCTGCCGCGGTACGCCGCACCGATCGGATTTCCGGTCGTCCGGCTGACTGCGGTGACGGGGATTCTCGGCCTGTGCATTCTTGGATCGGTCCAGCCGCGCAGGTGGCACTTTGCGGGCCTGTCCGCGATGTGCGATTATTTTTTTCGGATTCCTTTATCGCGACACTGGCACCCTGAACAAAATGGAGGATCAGATCGAGGATATGGTGAAGACTTTGCCTTACGGCCGCCGCGTCACAGAAACAATCACTGCTCCGCGCGATTCGAGGATTCTTTTCATCAACCACATGGTGGATCGGGCCTGCATTGGACGATGTTTCACGTATTCCAACTACAAGCCTGCGTCAGGGCAGTTCCATATTCGCGAGCGTTCGGGCAGCCCCTTGGTCACGGACTCAGTGGATTCTTCCCAGGCGATGGAAGACGGGAAGTATGTAGTGCGTCCGCAAGATCTCCCTATGACGCAGATCGATCAGTGCGGCGGGAATGACTTTACGCGGCTGTGCATGCACGATCTGGCTGCCGGAGAAAACAACGGGGCAGTCGGCAACCGTGCTTCCGCTCCGCAGTGAAAAACTCGCCTGCTTGGCTTACCTCTGTATTGTGCTACTTCAGCCCCTATTGCAGGTTGATCGAACTCTTCAGCGGCAGGCTCTGCGATGAACCTCCAACCAGAATTGCGTAGTCGCCCGGAAGCAACTGCCATGCGTTTGTGTCAACGTTGAAGATGGAAAGATACTTCGGGTCGATGGTCACCGAGGCTGCTTTGCTCTCTCCTCCGTTGAGCGGGATCTTACTCCAGCCCACCAGACGCTTCGGCGGTTCGCCGGCAGCGGCTGGCAACCCGGCATAGACCTCAGCGATTTCCGCTCCTGGCCGCACGCCGGTATTGGTTACGGTGAAAGTCACCTGCACACCGTCTTTGCCGCGCGCGACTGCCAGGTTCGAGTACGAGTAGGAGGTGTAAGAAAGCCCGTAGCCAAAGGGAAACAGAACGGGTTTATTCTGGGCGTCGTACCATTTGTATCCGACTTTCACGCCTTCATCGTAAGTCACCTGGAATGCAGGCAGGCCGGTGGCGATTCTTCTCCAGTCTCCGCCCGTCGACTCGCGTGGAGGTTTCACGAGTTCAGGATGCGGCAAATCGGCGACGCTCCGGGGAAAAGTCATCGGTAGTTTCGCGCTCGGGTTCACATCGCCGAACAGGATATTGGCCACAGCATCGGCACCGCGGCTGCCGGCGTACCAGGCTTCCAAAATGCCGCCGACCTGATCGGCCCACGGCATGGTCACGGCGGTGCCAGTTTCGAGCACAACAATCGTGCGCGGATTTGCGGCTGCAACCTGCGCGATCAATGCGTCCTGATTTTCCGGAAGCGTGAGGTTGTCGAGATCCATGCCCTCGCTTTCCCACTCATAGGCGAATACCAAGGCGACGTCTGCCGATTTCGCCAAAGCGGCGGCGGAAGCCGGATCAGTGCCCGAATCATACTGAACATTGGCCGACGGAGCTTTTGCGCGGATCGCCCTTAGCGGCGACGTGGGAAACCAGATGTGGTCCTGCCAGTGGGTTTGACCCTTCCCCGGAGGCATGATCGCGTTTCCTCCCGGCGGATCCACTTGCGCCGAACCTCCGCCGGAGATCATTCCGACATCGGCGTGTGGGCCGATTACCGCAATGCTGTGAATTTTGGTAGCATCGAGCGGAAGGATGGACTGGTTATTTTTGAGCAGCACGATGCTTTGCTCCGCGATCTGCTGCGCGACCGCCAAACCGCCCATCACATCGACCACGCCTCCTTACCGGCGGATCATCGACTACGCCAGGTGGCAAACATGGAGCGCAGAATGCGGCGCACGTGTTCGTCGAACTCCGCCATGGGCACTGTTCCGGATTCCACAGCTTTCTTCATCGTGTCGCCGTAGAAAATTTCTCCCGGCTCTTCGTGATCAAGTCCCGCGGCCGAAGCTTTTGCAGTGCTATGCGTGCCTTGCCAGTCGGATAGCAACAAACCCCGGAAAATTCCATTCCTTTTTCAACAAGTCGGTCAGCAGATATTTGTTTTCGCAGGCAAATTCGCCACCCACACGGTTGTAGGAACACATCACGGCGCCGGCGTTCGATTCGTGCACTCCAATTTCAAAAGCCAGCAAGTCGCTTTCTCGCGCCGCGCGTTTGTCGATGGTGATGTTCACAGCATTGCGACCGCTCTCCTGATCGTTGAGTGCGTAATGCTTGATATCGCCGATAACGTGTTGCGCCTGCAAGCCCTTCATCACCGAGCCGACCATTTTCCCAGCCAGCACCGGATCTTCGCCCAGGTATTCAAACGTGCGCCCGTTGCGCGGTTCGCGGGTCAGGTTGATGCCGCCGCCCAGCGTCATGTTGTAGCCCTGCGCGCGCAATTCGCGCCCGATCAGCGCGCCGTATTCATAAGCGGCAGCAATATCCCAACTCGCCGCGCTCGCCATGTTGGCCGGCAGAGCCGTGGAATATCTGCCATTCTCGCCGCTGCTGCGAATGCCGTAGGCCGCATCCGACATTTGAATCGCGGGAATGTCGAGGCGCGGAATTCCCGGAACATATCCTGCGCCGCCGTTAGAGTGAATCGCCAGCGGGCTCATCGGGCTCAGACCCACCATGCCGGTGCCATGCAGCAACGTAATCTTTTCGTCGATGGTCATTTCCTTCAGCACCATGGCGGCGCGTTCATCGGGCGAAAGCGCGTTGTTCATCCAAGGATGCGCGGAAGGGTTGGCTTGCGATTGCAGCCGCGACGGGAGAAGAACACACGCGAGAACAATGTTGGCGAGAACGACGATCGCAGACAGCGAGCGTCTAGCGCAGGGGGAGCCAGCCGGCAAAATCATGAATTCGCCTCTCTTGAGAAATGTGAGAAAAGCCTCTACCAAATCGTTAATGTTAACGCTTTTTTGCAATTCCTGCCGCATTCTTTATTGGGCACCTGCCATGCTAACAGCGCCGTCAAGCCCGCCGACTTGGCCGTGGACCGCGGCGGGCTTTACACTTGAGATGTGAAGATTGCGCTGGGACAGATCAATCCAACGGTAGGAGATTTTGCCGGTAACGCGGCAAAGATCATCCAGTTCTCGCGCCGCGCTCAGGCGGACGGAGCAGGATTGATTCTTTTTCCCGAGCTTTCGGTGTGTGGTTATCCGCCGCGTGATCTGGTCGAGAGGGCCTCATTTGTCGCGCGCAACCGTGAAACGCTGGACCGGATCGCGGGCGATACGCATGGCATCGCTGTGATTTGCGGCGTAGTGACTCCGGCGCATTCGGAGACGGGTAAATCGGTGCGGAACTCCGCTGCATTGCTGATGGATGGGAAAAGTTGCTTTCGTGCAGTCGAAAATGTTGCTGCCGACTTATGACGTTTTCGACGAGATGCGGAACTTTGCGCCTGCCAAAACGCAGGAATTGTTTTCCTTCTGCGGTAACCGAATGGCCCTCACGATTTGCGAGGATGCGTGGAACGACAAGCAATTCTGGCTCAAACGGCTCTACCCGCTTGATCCTGTCGACGCGCTGATTCGCGCGGGTGGCAATTTTGTCTTGAATATTTCGGCGTCGCCTTTTTGGATCGGCAAACGGCAACTTCGCCGCGACATGTTGGCTAGCATTGCCCGGCAGCACAAAGTTCCGGTGGTGATGGTGAATCAGGTCGGCGGCAATGACAGCCTGGTGTTTGATGGCTCCAGCCTGGTGCTGAATTCCGAGGGGAACGTCATTGCCCAGGGCCGATCGTTCGAGGAAGACTTGATTACCTTTGACTCGAAGACACTCACCGGGGAAATGCATGAACAAGTCGCCAGCGATGAGGCCAGCGTTTACGGTGCTCTGGTGTTGGGGACGCGCGATTATATTCAGAAGTGCGGATTTCAGAAGGCAATCATCGGGTTGAGCGGCGGCATCGATTCCGCGCTCACGGCGGCCATTGCTGCTGATGCAGTGGGTGCGGAGAATGTGATCGGCGTCGGCATGCCGGGCCCGTATTCTTCGCAGGGTTCGATCGACGATGCCCGCGCGTTGGCGAAGAATCTGGGCATTCGGTTTGAACTGCTTTCGATCAACCAGGCGTACGAGGCATATCGGGAAACGCTGCGCGAATGTTTTCCGCGGATACAAGGAAGACGTGACGGAAGAGAATCTTCAGTCGCGTGCTCGCGGCATGATCCTGATGGCGCTTTCGAATAAATTTGGCGCCATCGTGCTTTCTACGGGCAACAAGAGCGAACTGGGCGTGGGATACTGCACTCTTTATGGAGACATGGTGGGCGGCCTCGCGGTGATTTCCGACGTTCCGAAAACTCTGGTTTATCGCGTCAGCGAGTATGTGAATTCGCGCCGCGAAGTGATTCCGCGGGCCACACTGGAGAAGCCGCCTTCGGCCGAACTGCGCGCCAACCAGAAAGACAGCGACTCGCTGCCGCCTTATGACATTCTCGATGCCGTGCTCGAGGACTACGTGGAAGATTCTCATCAGGCGGAGCGTATCGCGGCGGACCGAGGCATCGACATTGATGTCGTGCGGCGCGTGATCCGACTGGTGGATCGCGCCGAATACAAGCGTCAGCAGGCGGCTCCCGGGCTCAAGATTTCCCCCAAGGCTTTCGGCTACGGACGTCGTTTTCCGATCGCCGCGAAGAGTGACGTCTAAGCAGTTCTCTTGTTCGGCGTTATATATTTCATACTTCACGTTTTTTCATGCTTTAAAAGTTAATTGAAAGGAAAACCATGCGCAGTTCCACTCATTCCGTTCGCATCTTCGTTCCGGCCTTATTCGCGGTGCTGGCATTATTCTCGTCTCAGACGAGCGCGCAAACTGCTCCGTCGTTGAATGCTCCCGTCAAGCCCGCGGTCAAGCCAACTGAGAAATCGGCGGCCAACGATTCGGCAACCGTTCTTCCGTCAGAAGCCACGGTTGATTCGTTTTTGCACGCAACTTTCGGCTATGACCCGCAACTGACATGGAAGATTTCCTCCATCGTGCCTGCGCCGGTGCCGGGACTCGCCGAAGTGTCGGTGGTCCTCGCCAGCCCCCAGGGCCAGCAACTCAGCCGCTTCTTCGTCACAGCGGACGGAGCGCACGCCTTGACCGGAGACATTATTCCGTTCGGGGCGCAGCCGTTCGCGCCTGCGCGCAAGGCGCTGGAAAAGGGGATCACCGGGCCTGATCGCGGCCCCAAGGATGCGCCTGCAACCATCGTGGAATTCGGTGATCTGCAATGTCCGGCCTGCAAGGCAGCGCAGCCGGCAATTGAAGCACTGATGGCCGCCGAGCCCACTGCACGCCTGGTGTTTCAGAATTTCCCGCTGGAGATGCACAACTGGGCGGCCAAGGGCGCCGCTTATGCGGACTGCGTGGGCCGCGCGTCGAACGAGGCGTTCTGGAGATTTGTTGCGAAGACGTACGAGACCCAGGCTGACATCACGGCTGAAAATGCCGACGAGAAGCTCACTGCGATTGCCGACGGAGCGGGTGTGAAAGGTTCCGATATAGCGGCCTGTGCCGCCGCGCCTGATACGAAAGCGCGAGTCGATGCTTCGCTGGCGTTCGGCAAGTCCGTGGAAGTGACCAGCACTCCGACGCTGTTTATCAATGGCCGCCGAATCGGCAACGTCAGCCAGATTCCAGCCGAGGTGCTGAAGCAATTGGTGGAGTTTGCCGCGAAAGAAGGGAAGTAGCGCCAGGAAGAGCCGTCGCGTGGTTTCCTATTTCCCGGTCACCCAGATTTCGCTCGAGATCCGCTCGTTATTGGCGAGGACGTGAGGGGTGACCACGATCATCAGTTCGTCCTGCTCGTCGTCGCGGGTATTTTCGGCCGCGACCTGGTTCAAGCCAGGAAGAAATCCAAAGCCCGGGATCCCGGCGAGCGAACGTTGTTCCGTCAGCGTCACTTCTCCGGCAACCGCCGCGGGTTCGCCGTCCTTCAAATTAATGCTGCCTTTATATTCCTGATTGGAAATCACAGGCACGCCGTTCGAGCTTTGTCCGGTAAGCGAGCGGACTTGCAACTCAAGTTGCAGGCTCACCTCTCCGTCCCCATGAATGGCCGGCTTCACCTTCACATTCAGTCCCAGATCTTCATAGCTGACCGAAGGAAACGGAGCCTGGTAACTATTGTTGCCAATCACCGAAGCAATCGCCGGCGAATTGTAGATGGGAGCATAGGATGCGTTGAGGATGGGATAACGGGTTCCCAGATGGAACGTCGCGTCTCCGGAATCGCTGGCGCGCATGTTGAGATGCTCCAGACTGCGCACCCACGATTCATTCACGGAAAGGTTCGCCGCGAGTTGATCGAGACTGAGTCCCATAAAAGTAAGTCCGCCGCCGAAAGTCGCCAGCGGGCTGGCTGAAGATGGAATTTCCCTGGCCGCCCAACTGCGCCAGCAGCGACGAAATTGCGGTGCCGTTGGCCTGGTTGATGCCTCCGGATGCAATTAGCTGGTTAATGAGCTGCGAAATATTTTGTCCGCCCAGGCCCGCCAGCGCGGCTGCGGGAATGTTGTAAAGGTTAAAAGTGTTGGGCACATGCACGCCGATATTTTGCATGAGCTGGTGGCTGATCTCATAGACATCAATGTCGAGCATGACCTGAGGATGATCGCCGGTGAGTTGCGCCATCAGCTGGGCGCAGGCAGCGAGAATGGGCTGCGGAGCACGTACTTCGATAATGTCGGCGGTCTGCCCAGAAGTGACAAAACGCACTTCCAGCACATTCTTCAGAGTGTTTATGATGTCCTGCACTTCCGCGGTCGCGCTGTGCGGCGGAAGAATAAACGTCTGCAACGACATGCGATCAAGCTGCTTGTGATTCTCGGTGTTATCCTTGGCCACAAAAAACTGGCGCGTGGCCAGCGGAGTCGACATGGTTTTGCTCACGCCGCAAGCCAGCTTCAAAGCGGTCTCGAAGTCAACGTCATCGACATAGAAGCGCACCTGCTGCGAGGTAACCGAGTCGTCAAATTCCACGGTCATACCATAGGACGATGCCAGCTGCGTGAACATGGCGCGCACATCTCCGCGAAACTGGAAGCTGGCTCGCTCCTTCGTGGGTTGCAGGTGAATTTCTTCGGAGTCTCCCACAGTTAGGGCCGTTTGCAGGAAGTTCTGACGAGTGGCGTGCGCGCTATCCTCGAGCCGCTGGCGCGCGAACTGATCTCGCCGGATCGAGATCGAGCGCCGCCTGAAATTCCTCGGCGGCGCGGGCTCGTTGGTCGCCATACAGTAATGGGTTGCCGCGTTCCACGTGCTCGTAGACCAACCCCGCCTTGGCCAGTTCCCGTGTCTCGAAAAACTTCGAGTTGCGCGGATCGAGGCGGACCGCCCGATCAAATTGCTCAAAAGCTTCGTTGAAGTGTTGTTGCTTCTCCAGCTTCAGTCCGAAAGAATAGGCGCTGCGTGCCTCTTTCTCATCTTTCCTGGAGCGGACGCAGTTCACGCCCCCAGGAACACCGTTGCCGCAAGAAACGAGAGCGGGCGCAGTCGGATCGTCAGCGGCCACGGCAGATGGGATCGAGAGCCCAACCGCGAAAAGTCCCGCCGACACAATAAATGCTGCCCGTCGCATCTGTATGATTCTACCCCCCGTGCGGGAGATTTCGTTTAACACGTTTGGTCCCTCCGGGGTAGAACGACGGGCTCAAGACTTCTTGCAGCGAGCGATCGAGTTGCAAGGGTTCCGTTCAGCTCAATTCAACTCAGGTCAGCTCAACATCAGACGTTCAATCTGTCGGGCCTTGCCGGAGTCGTCGTCACACTCGATCACGACCGCGCACAGGCGTACATCTCCCGTGGCTGGTTCAAAGCGCACCGGCATGCCGTTCAGGAACTTTCCTACCACCAGCTCCTTTTTCACGCCAATCACGCCGTCGTAGGGCCCGGTCATGCCGACGTCGGTAATGTAGGCAGTGCCATTCGGCAAAATGCGTTCGTCCGCTGTGGGAACATGCGTGTGCGTGCCCACGACCGCGGTTACGCGGCCGTCGAGATACCAGCCCAGCGAAATCTTTTCTGAAGTCGCTTCAGCGTGGATATCCACCAGAATCACTTTGGCCGTAACTTTCTGCAAAAGCTGATCGGCAATGCGGAAGGGATCATCATTTGACGCCATAAACACGCGCCCCTGCAGATTGATCACCGCATAAGGAACCTTGCCTTTTCGGCCTTCGTACAGGCCCCACCCCGGCATGTCCGACGGATAATTCGCCGGACGCAGCAGTCGCCGCGCCGGACCGTGCCCATTGCCCTCGACCATCTGAAAATAATCGACGATCTCGCGCTTGTCCCAGACGTGGTTCCCGGTCGTGATGACGTCGATATTCAGTTCAAAGAGTTCTTCCGCGAGCGCCGGAGTAATGCCGAACCCGGCCGCGGAGTTCTCCCCGTTGGCTATGATCAGATTAATCGCATGGTCGCGGACAATCCCCGGCAGCCGGTCTTTGACAATCGCACGTCCCGGTCGTCCAAAAATGTCGCCGATAAAAAGAATTCGCATGTGGGATTACGGAATTCGATGGTAACACGCAGCATTTTCGCCCATTGGACCAAATCGCCACGGCGACGCCCGTAGAGACGTTGCTTGCAACGTCTCTCTCGCCATGATTCCGAACGCCGCCCGCAAAGACGTAGCAAGCTACGTCGACACAGATTCGTCAATTGTTCGTAGGCTCCAACTCCGCCGTGCGCAGGAAATCATAGTTCCCGGCCGGGTTCATCTTGATATTCCGCACCCGCCGCGTGTGCACCAGCACGTTGTCCAGATACCAGAGGTCGATGTAAGGCAACTCTTCCGCCAGAATCCGCTGTACCTCCGCGTAAAGCGGCTTGCGCACCGCGGGATCGACCTCGCGCCGAGCGCGATCAATCAGGGCGTCCACTCTAGGGTTCGAATAGTAGCCGCGGTTGGCCCCGTTCGGCGGAAACTTCGCCGAGTGGAACACATATTCGAAGATATCGGGATCTTCGTTTCCCCCGATCCAGCGCAGGCTGTAAAGCTGAAACGCCCCGTGAATCACGTCGGAGAAAAATGTGGCAGGCTCGAAGCTCCGAATGTCGAGCGCGATTCCAACCTCGCGCAACTGCTGTTGCATCACGGCCACAATGAGCCGCGTGCTTTCGTTGGTCGAGGTTTTCATGGTGATGTGAAACCGCTCTCCGTTAACGGACGGATAACCCGCCGCGTCCAGCAATTGCCGCGCCTTTGCCGGATCGTGGGCGTAAGCCGGCACGTCTTCGTTGTAAGCCCAACTCTGCGGCGGCAAAACGTTGCGTGCCGGCTCCGCCTGGCCTCGCCATAAGTAGTCAATCATCGGTTTACAGTCAAGCGCATAGGCCACCGCCTGCCGCACCCGGACATCCTTCAGGATTGGGTCGCGCAGATTGAACGCCAGGTACTGCACTTCCGTTCCACGGTCGCGCTCCACAACCAGATTCGGCTCGCGCGACAGCGTGAGCACCATATCGGGCGTCAACGAGTTGATGGCGATGTCGCCGCTTCCTTTGCGTAATTCAAGAGCCTCCGTAGTCGCCTCGGGCACGACCGCAAAGCGAACGCGAGTGAGTTTCGGCTCTTCGCCCCAATAATTGTCGTTGCGCTCGACGATGACGTCTTTGTCGGTTTCCGCACTGACGAACTTAAACGGTCCGGACCCGATGGGATGCCGGGACATCTCATCGCCGCTGCCCGCGGGCACAATGCCGATGGCGCCGTCGGAAAGATTCCACAGCAGTGGCGCCTCCGGCTCTTTCAGGTGGAAGATCACGGTGAAATCATCCGGCGCGTCGATGCGATTGACAAAGCGGTAGTTGGCTGTCTTGGTGCTGCGAATTTTTCCGGTGAGCAGGGAATCAAACGTCCACTTCACATCCCGCGAAGTCAGCGGACGCCCGTCATGAAACTTCACTCCGGGATGCAAATGAAAAATGTAGGTCAGCGGATCCGGAATCTCCCAGCGCTCAGCCAGGCCCGGAGCCACGTTCAGGTCATCGCCGCGGCTCAGCAGATCATCGAAGATCAGGCTATCGATGCGTTCCGACTGTGCGTCCAACCCCACTCGCGGATCAAGATTGTTAGGGCTCGACTCGATAATCATCACCAGCGTGTTGGGATCGGGCTTGCCGGAGCACGAGAGCAGCGTGAATACGGCAACGAAACAGAGGAGCAGGAGAAAGAGTCGAGCAACAATTCCTCGAGCAACAATTGGCAGACGTGGCGCTCGGTTCGCCTTCATTCGCAATCCAGGCACATCTGGTAGATATTGTTCACGCTGCGCCAGTTGCGGGTCGTCGCCCGGGTCAGAAGTTTTCGTTCGAGAGGATTGTGAATCATACTGCTTTGGGCAAATCCGTTGGGCAGATGAAGATAAATTTCCTGACCCAGACAACAAGATGCATCGGGCGATTTGGTGAGACCTTCCAGTTGTTTCAGCACGTCCCTCTCCGGAGTTTCGGACAGAAAGACGACATGAAGCTTTTCGTGGCTGTTGCCGGCGTGCTTCAGAAATGGATTGTCGCTGACGATCTTGGCGAGTTCCTCTTGCGATCGCAGGATGCTGAGGCTGGAGAAACCGAAATCGCTGCTAATTCGCGCTTCGATCTTCTTGCGCAGAGCGGCAGGAGAAGTCTTCCCGGCCTCGAAAATCACGTTACCGCTTTGGATATAGGTCTGCACGTTCTTGAGTCCAAGCGACTCAAACGATTTTCGCAGCGCCTCCATCTTGACCCGCTTGTGAGGGCCAAGATTGATTCCGCGCAGCATGGCAACGTAGGTGGGCATCGGGTCGAATTGTTACTAATTATTACTAAGGATACGAGATTTTACCCAACACTGCTGGCCGCTTCGCGCCCGTCGCCGACGGAATGTTCGAGGGCCGGCGGTGCCAGGTTTCATGCGCCAGAATCGCAAATGCCGCCGCTTCCTTCGCCTGCGAAGGCAAGCCAAACTCGTCGGAAAGCCTCAATCGCAAACCGAGTTTGTCCATTTCGCCCGTTAGTGTTGCCATCAGTTTTGCGTTCTTCGCCCCGCCGCCCGACACAATAATCTCGCCAAATGCCGGCCTCCGCGTGTTTTGACGGCGTAGCAGCAACCGACGCACCGCGTCACCAATCGAACGCGCAGTCAGAGCCGTCGCTGTCGCCACAACGTCGCGCGCACGGGCGTTGCCGCACATCCGCAGAAAATCCTGTACGAATTCTCGTCCGAATTCTTCCCGTCCCGCAGTCTTGGGCGGTTTTCTGCGGAAAAATGCACCCTGCAATATTTTCGTGATGACGGGCTCGATCGAAGTCCCGGACGCTGCAATCTTTCCGTTCCGATCGAACGGCTGGCCAAACAACTGCTGCGTGACCGCATCGATCACCATGTTTCCCGGCCCAGTATCGAACGCAATAACGTTACCCGGGGACGCGCCCGCCGGAATCGCCGTGAGGTTCGCGATCCCGCCAATGTTCTGAACAATCCTCCCCACGCGCGCGTCGCGAAATAATAAATAATCGAGGAACGGAACCAGCGGCGCGCCCTTGCCGCCCGCAGCCATATCCGCCGGACGAAAATCCGAAACCACCGGCACCCTCAAACGCGCCGCCACAATCGCCGCCTCGCCCGTCTGCCAGGTCGCCACCAGCCTGCGCCCCAGATACGGCGCCGCCTCGCCCTGATGGTACAGCGTCTGTCCGTGGCAGCCGATGAGTGCGGCCTTGATTCGGAACTTCTTCTGCGTCGCCAGTACCGCTTCCGCATACAGTTCACCCAACACAAAGTTGAGCCTCGCCAGGGCCGAGACCGAAGCCAGCGGCGCATTCATCGCCGCCAGCACAGCCGCACGAACTTTCGTGGGATACGAATACTCCGCATGCCCCAACAACTCAAATCCCGCGTGGGCACGACTCGCGTGGAAACGGGCGGCTCGCCCGCGACTGCCAGCAGACTGCCCGGACCCAGCGCGGAAGCCCGACCCGCCGGGCTCCGTAACGCGCACCAGTGCAACATTAATTCCATCCGCCGAAGTGCCGCTCATCACCCCGGCCACGATCATGCTTTTCTTGGTCATCCCTTTCTGCATTATCCGCGCGAGCGCGCATTCTCCTCGCGATTCATATTCTCCAGTCGCACCTGCTCGCCGAACTCCCACAACTTGCGCGACAACCTTCCAACCCCCGCCGCGGAGGGTGGCTTACCCGCGCGCATCATTTTTTTCGACTTCATCTTGAACGCCCGCACGCGTGCCACGGCGTCCTCAACCTGCCGCGCAAACTTCGCGTCGCGCTCCGCCGTCGAGACCAACGTATCGTAGGCTTGCGTGATGTAATCCTCGCGATGGCAGATCAAACAGAGATCGCCACCGGCACGAATGTGCTTGACCGCGGCCTCTCCGACTGGCGCAGCCGAGAGCACTCCACCCATTTCCAGATCATCCGACACGATCAGGTTGCGAAAGCCAATCCGCTTGCGCAGGATATCTGTAATCCAAGTCTTCGAGAGCGAGGCCGGCGTCTGATCGTGCGTCACCTGCGGATAGGCCGCATGCGAAATCATCGCGAAAGGGAGTTGTCGACGCAGCGTGCGGTAGGGAACCATATCTTCAGCCCAAAGCCTCTTCATCGACTTCTCAATCACCGGTAGCGCGTGATGGCTGTCGAGTTTGCCTTCGCCGAGGCCCGGGAAGTGTTTGCCGCATCCCAATACGCTCGCCGCGCGTAATCCGGCAAGAAACTCGCGCGCGTACGCAACGGTCTTTCGTGGAGTCTCCGAAACTGCCCGTGAACCCATCACGCTGCGGGATGCTTCAAACGCCAGGTCGAGCACGGGAGCAAAATCCGTATTGAACCCGAGAGCGCGGCAGTTCTCTCCGATCATTCGACCGTGCGTGCGGAAAAGTTTGCGATCACCGGTCGAGAATACGTCCGCCGCCGAAGGCGTAGGTCCAAGCACTTCGCGAAATCGATCGACGCTTCCGCCTTCCAGATCGACGCAGGTAAACAGCGGCGTCGAGACGCATTTCCGGCAGTCCCGCAGCAGTCGCCAGGTCTGTTCCGCGCTCTTGATGTTGCGCGCAAACAGAATCACGCCCGCCGGCTGCAGCCGTGTGAGAAGGGAACTAAACCGCGGTGTCATCTCCGTGCCGTTAAAACCGACGATCAGAAGCTGACCGATCGCCTGGACGCTTGGCGGCTTGACTTTGGTAGGCATTCGAAATCGCGAACAATTCGCTGGGGTTAGATTTCTTTTTTTAACTCGGCCAGAAGATTCAACGCTTCCAGCGGCGTGAGCCGGTTCAAATCCACTTCTCGTAACCTCTCGAGCACCGGCTGCGAAATCGGTGTAAAAATCGTAAGCTGTGTCGGCGGAGGCGTCGCCCCCGGAGAAAGATGTCCCGTCACCTCGCGCTCGGCGGACTCATGTTCGGCCAGCACCTCGCGCGCCCGCACGACAACTTCATTGGGCAAGCCCGCCAGCTTCGCAACCTCGATCCCGTAGCTGCGGTCTGCCGCTCCCGGCTCAACCTTGCGCAGAAAGGCAATTCCGCCGCCAGTTTCCTTCACCGATACGTGATAATTTTTCACTCCCGCAAGCTGTTGTGCCAGTTCGGTCAACTCGAAATAATGCGTGGCGAACAAAGTCTTGGCCCGCACTCGCGCATGCAGATATTCCACCGCGGCCCAGGCAATCGCGAGCCCGTCATACGTAGAAGTCCCACGGCCAACTTCATCCAGTAAAATCAGCGACCGCGCCGTCGCCGTGTGCAGAATCGCCGCCGTCTCCGTCATTTCCACCATGAAAGTCGAGCGTCCGCGCGCCAGATTATCGCTGGCGCCGATGCGCGTAAACACGCGGTCCACCACGCCCAGCCGCGCCGAGCGCGCCGGAACGAACGAGCCCATCTGCGCCAGAATCACAATCAGCGCCGTCTGCCGCAGGTAAGTCGACTTGCCACCCATGTTCGGCCCGGTCAGCAACACAATCGTGTGCGAGTTCGCGTTGAGGTAAAGATCATTCGGCACAAACCGTTCACTGCCCCCGGCCAACTCCTGCTGCTCGATCACCGGATGCCGGCCCTCAATAATTTCCAGCACGCCAGACTCTGTCGGCTTCTCCGGACCGTCCGGCTCGAACTGCGGCCGGCAATAATTTCGTAACGCTGCTATGTGCGCCAGCGAAGCGAGCACATCCACCTCTGCCAGTGCCAGCGCGGTCCGGCGAATCCGCTTGGCCTCGGCTGCAATCGCCGTCCGCAACGTGGCAAACAATCGCCGCTCAATCTCGACGATCTTTTCCTGTGCGTCGAGAATCTTGACTTCATACTCTTTCAGTTCCGGAGTAGTAAACCGCTCGGCGCCCACCAGGGTCTGCTTGCGATCATAATCCTGCGGCACCAGATGCAGATTTGCCTTCGAAATCTCGATGTAATACCCGAAAATCGAATTGAACTTAACTTTAAGCGAACCGATGCCGGTCCGTCCGCGTTCCCGCTGTTCGATCTGCGCCAGCACCTGTTTGCTGTTGCGCGAAAGTTCGCGAAGTTCGTCGAGTTCTCGATCCACCGCCGCGGCGATCACCCCACCATCGCTGAAAGTAAGCGGAGGCTCCGGCACAATCGTCTTCTCGATGTGCTCGCGCAGATCGTTCAAGTCATCCAGCGCTTGGTGAAGCGCCGCCAGCCGTTGCGAGGCTACGCGTCCCAATGCCGTCTTGATCGCTGGAAGTTTCCCCAACGAATTTCCCAGCGCCAGAACATCGCGCGGATTTGCCGTCTCCAGCGCAACCCGGCTCAGAAGCCGTTCCAGGTCGAGCACTCCATCGAGAGCATGGCGCAGCTCTTCCCGCGCCACGGTCGCTTTCACGCCAGCCTCCACCGCATCGAGGCGCGCATTAATCTCGCCCAGGTCGAGCGCTGGCCGCAGCATCCACGACCGCAGCAGCCGCTTTCCCATCGGCGTGACGGTCGAATCGATTGCGCGAAAGAGAGTGACTCCCGCATCCGTCCCGGCAAACAGCGGCTCGATCAACTCGAGATTGCGCACCGTGACCGCGTCGAGCACCAGACAGTTTTGCCGCTCGTACCAACCAATGCGGTCCACATGATCAAGCGATCCGCGCTGCGTGGACCGCACGTAATAAAGAATCGCTCCCGCCGCCGATGCAGCAGCCGCGCGTCCAGACAATCCAAATCCCTCGAGCGACAAAACCCCAAAGTGATTTTCCAGCAGAGGAATCGCGTGATCTGGCGCGAACACCCAATCATCCAGCGGAGTCTCAGTGCAAGTGGCCCCCGCCGGGCGAGGCTGAGGCCCATGCAGCGCCAAAGCTTGTGTGGGAACGGGCGATCCTTCGACCTTGCTCAGGACAGGCTCGCCCGTTCGCCCGAGCAGAGCTCGGCTGCTCTTGGCCTCAAACAACGGCGCCGCCGACCCATACAACAGTTCCTTCGGCCTCAGTTGCTCCAACTCTTCCTGCACCCTTCGCAACGCCCCTTCGCCAGAAAACTCCGTCGCTCGAAACTCTCCCGTCGAAACGTCGAGCGCCGCAAATCCGACACGCTCGCCGACTTGAGCGATAGCCGCCAGAAAATTGTTATCCTCCGCCCCCAGAGACGAATCCGCCGCCGTCCCCGGCGTGACTACCCGCGTCACTTCGCGGCGCACCAGCTTCTTCGCCAGCCGCGCATCCTCCACCTGCTCACAAATCGCCACTTTAAAGCCCTTGCGAATCAGTTTTCCAATATAGTTTTCTGCAGCGTGATGAGGGACGCCGCACATCGGCACCGCAATGCCTTTTTCCTTATTGCGCGAGGTCAGCGTGATCTGCAATTCCTTGGCGGCCACGATCGCGTCATCGAAAAAAAGCTCGTAGAAATCTCCCAGGCGAAAAAACAGCAACGCCGTGGGATGATCTTTCTTGACGGCGGCATATTGCCGCATTAGCGGAGTGGACGGCTCGGTCATTATCGAATCGGCTCGGCTCGAGGCGGGCTTGGCGCGGATTATAACAAAGCCGAACGCGGGCATCTGCGTCATTTCTCATCGCGCCCCGCAGCGAAATCACAGTTGACTCCGCTTCTATCGCAGTGTTCTCTTATCGCATGGAGTTGCGCAAGGATCCCATTACGCGCTCGTGGGTCATCACCGGAGACGATCCCGCCGAATCCGCGCCGCGGCCTCCCTCGGCCTGCCGTTTCTGCGCCGATTCGAAAGATACACCGCACGTCATTTCGGCCGTGCCCAATGCTGTCGGTACTCCCTGGTCAGCGCGCGCCGTGGTGCATCCGACTCCGCTCTACCACATCGAAGGCGAGCCCGGACGCCGCGGCGACGGCCTCTACGACCGCATGCGCTCAGTCGGCGCGCACGAAGTCATCGTCGAAAATTCGCAGCACGACCGCCATCTCTGGAATGCCAGCGACGGAGAGATTGAACAGTTTCTGCACCTCGCCGCCGAGCGCATCTTCGATTTGAAACACGATCCGCGCATTAAATATGTCAGCCTCTTCAAAGACTTCGGCTCCAGCGCCGGGCAGGAATTTAGCCATCCGACATCGCAAATCACCGCGACTCTATTTGTTCCGCGCCGCGTACTTTACGAACTGCGCGCAGGACGCGAATACTTCGTCGCCAAAGAGCGCTGCGTGTTCTGCGACATCCTCAGCCAGGAAGAGCGCCAAGCCCTCCGCGTGCTCGAAGCCCGCGGAGACTACGTTGCCCTGTGTCCCTACGCTCCGCGCGTTCCCTACGAAACCTGGATTCTCCCGCGCACCCATGAAGCCTCTTTCGAACGCACCGGGCTCGGCTCGCGGAGTAGTGCTCACCAACCTCGCAGCGCTCCTTCGTCGCACTCTACAGCGCGTGCGAACCATCACCGAGAATTTCCATCTCGTGCTGCACACTTCGCCCAACAGCATGCATCCCTCCAAGAATCTTGGCTACTGGAAAACGCTCGACGAGGACTACCACTGGCATATCGAAATTCTTCCGGTCGTGAACTCGAAAGCGCGCTCTTACACATTCAAGGAAGTGTATTATTCGCCGGTCAGCAGTGAAACCGCCGTGAAGCAATTACGTGAAGCGAAAATTGATGGTTGAAAAGAAGCGATAATCAGTAGCAAGTACCGAATATCCAATCTTTTATTGATCTTACTGCCCCCTGGCCACTGAATTTCAGGAGACCCCGCGTGAAGTATCTACTCTGCTGCGCCCTCATTGCGTCATCATGCTTCGCCCAGACGTCGCATCCTCAAACAGCAAGCCCTTCTGCAATCACGCAAGAGAAGCAGACAGTTCTCTGGCAGAAGCTCGAAGCCAACATCCACGAAATCGATCAGCATCTCGACGGCGTAATGGGCGTCGCCATCGAGGACCTCACTACGGGAGACCAGTTCTTTCTGCACGAAAATGAAGTCTTCGCGCAGGCTAGCTCCATCAAGATCGCTGTGCTCGCCGAGCTTTACCGCCAGGCGCAGCAAGGTAAACTCAAGCTCACCGATCTCTACACCGTGCAAGCCTCCGACCTCGTCGCCGATAGCAACATCATGGGCGGCCTTACTCCCGGCGTCACTCGCGTCACCCTGCGCGATCTTGCCACCATGATGATCGCCGTCAGTGACAACTCCGCCACCAACGTGCTCATCGACCGCGTCGGCATGGAGAACGTCAACGCCATGCTCGACTCGCTCGCCCTCTCGCACACCCGCCTGCGCCGTAAAATGATGGACCTCGACGCCGCGAAGCAAGGCCGCGAAAACATTTCCACGCCCCGCGAAATGATGACCCTGCTCGCCGCTCTCTACCGCGGCAAAGTTCTCAACAAGGAAATGGAAAATGATTTCTTTACCATGCTCAGCACCGGAAAGGATTCCTGGATTCCCCGCGACCTTCCCGCCGATTTAAAGGTCGCAGACAAGCCCGGCGAGCTCGAGGCCGTGCGCAACGATTCGGGCATCGTCTTCGTCGAAGGCCGCCCCTACGTGATCTGCGTGATGACTGCGTTTCTTCGCAACGAACGCGACGGCGAAGAGGCCATCAGCAAAATATCTCTGGATGCCTGGCGCATGTTCGACCGCCTCAGCCGTGCCACGGAGTACGGCCGCGTGGTGTCCCCCGGAAACGGCGTCCGGTAAGGCTCCCAGCGCCGCTACCGCGCTGCTGCGCCACTTGCCTGTGGCTGCACGAATTGCCGGGACAACAGCTTTTCTGCGCTGCTGGCTTCAATCGGCGGCGAGAAAAAGCGTCCTTGGCCAAACTGGCAGCCCAGTTCCTGCAGGCGTTCCAAATGCCTGTCCGTTTCCACTCCGTCCGCGATCACACGCACGTTCATTTTCTGCGCCAGCGCAATGATCAACTCCACAATGTCGTAAGTGCCGGGGTCCCCCAGCAAGTCTTGCACCAGCGGTTGGCCGATCTTCATCGCCTCCACGGGAAAATTCCGCAACTCCACCAGCGAAGACGGCCCGCTGCCAAACTCCTGCAGAGTTACCCGAACTCCGACGCTTTGAAGTTGTGAAAGCACGCTGGAGGTCAGCTTGGGGTTCGCCATGGCAAGCCTTTCCGACATCTCCAACTGCACGCTGCCAGCCTCCACGCCGCTGGCCAGGATCGCGTCCCGAAGATCGCTGACAAAATCCTTGTGCGCTAACTGCCGCGCTGAAACATTAATGGCAAGGCTCAAGGGCCCCGCCGCCGCGTATTTCAATTGCCACTTCCGCAGTTGCCGGCACGCTTCCATCATCATCCATTGTCCAATCGAAATCATCAGGCCCGTGTCTTCCGCGGCTTCCAGAAATTTGTCCGCCACGATCACTCCCTGCTGCGGATGCGTCCACCGCAGTAAGGCTTCAAACCCCATGATCTGCCCGGTCTTCAGCGTGATCACCGGCTGGTAGTAAATCTGAAATTGGCCTTCCTCTTCCGCTCTTCGCAATTCCGATTCCAGTTTCAGACGGTTCACCGCCTCGGTCTGCATCGCTTCATCGAACAATTCACATCGCGATCCACCCAGCGCCTTGGCCCTGCGCATCGCGGTCTCCGCATCCTGCAGCACGTCTTCGGCCTGCAGGTGCGGCGTCGTGCTCAAAGCTATTCCCACGCTCGCCGAGATGCACACGGCTCGTCCTTCAATCAGAATCGGAATCGCCACCGCCACCTTGATTCGGTTCGCGATCCGCATGGCATCGCTGGGATCGGCGATTCCGTCCAGCAAAATCGTAAACTCATCGCCTCCCAGGCGCGATAGCACCGCGTCAATGCGCGCCCCCGGAGCCTGCGGCCTTGCTACCGTGTCCTCTGCCCGCAGCGCCGCCGCCATGCGCTTTCCCATTTCCACGATCACCTGATCCCCGGCGCCCGCACCCATCGTCTCGTTAAAACTCTTGAACCCGTCCGCATCCACAAGCAACAACGCGTAGTGCGAATCCGGCTTGCGTTGCGTCCGAATAAAAGAAAGTCCCAGCCGGTCAAGAAAGAGGCGGCGATTGGGCAGCCCGGTCAGCGCATCATGATGCGAATTGTGTTCCAGTTGCTCTTCTGCCAGTCGCCGTTCCGTGATGTCGCGGTTCACGATCACCAACTTGACTACTTCGCCTTTCTCGTCCCGCACCGCGCTGGCCGACGATTCCAGAACCTTCCACGATCCATTCTTATGCCGCATACGGTACTGCATCTTCTTGCCCAGCCCACTTTGCCGCGCCTCTCGCCCCGCCTCCATCACTTTGAAGCGATCCTCGGGATGAATCTGCTCGAACGACGAAGTTTCTCCCAGCTCCGCCGGAGAATACCCGAGAATTTTCTTGTAGGCGGGACTGTTATAGAGTCGCCGCCCTTTCATATCCACCAGCGCAATCATGTCGGCGGCATTCTCGGTGACAATCTGAAACAGTTCTTCGCGTTTCTTCAATCGCCGCAGAATCTCATCGAATCGCATGTGCTGATATGCCACGAGAAGTACCAGCGCAGCCACAACCAGCCAAATCCATCCCTGAATCATCAATCACCTGGTAAGTAGACCGCTCCCCTCACGTCGCGCGAGGCGATGCGTAATCTATCTTCCAATAAGACTATCGGCATCTCTCCAATCCAGGTGAGTAATCCCGAACAAGTCGAGGACCTCAGTGCGAATCGCCAGTATTTAAATATTCTTAGAACCGGTTGTGTGGGGACGCCTCCTCGCCCATCCGAGCGAAGCGCAGCTTCGCAGTGCAACCCGGGTGCCCCACTTCTCGCGTCTTTTGCGAGAAGTGGGGATTTTGAAGTCAGGTCAGAATTGAGAGAACTTTCCCGCCGCCTCCGTGGAGAAGAACGACATCGGAGGCGCATAATACCCGCATGCCACCCGAGAAGCCCGTCCGCCGCCTGAAAACCTACACCGGCGCCCAAGGCTACGTCTACCAATACTACTTCGTCGGCAAACGCCCCGCGCTGTCCGACGACCCCGCCGCCCCTGCCGCCGAATTCATCTTCGACGTAACCTCCGACCGCAAACTAACCTACGCCATCAGCGTCTTCCTCACAGCACCAGCCCTCACCGCCTGGAGCGCCACCCACAACCGCTCCCTCAGCGACGCCGAACAATACGCCGCCGCCAAACTCCGCCTCTTCCGCGCCTTCGACGAGCTCGAAGACGTAAAAAACCAAGGCCGCCGCCTCCTCATCGACACCACCCTGCTGGAAGAAGCCCTAACCAGCCTGGGCGTGGAATAAGCCGCACAAGCCCCTAAACCCTGTCATCCTGAGCGCAGTCTGGCGATGCGCGAAGCGAATCGCCAAACGAAGTCGAAGGATCCCTATAAGCTTGTACTGCTGCCGGTCATTCGAGGAGTTCTCGCAATGTCCCGTCCCCGTGACTCGCCCCGTTTCGGCGACCAGAGCGCCCCCGCAGAATATAATGCTGACAGCATAAGAAGTTCCAAGCCCCTTGTCACTTGGAGCGTCACTTGGATCATCGCTTGCATTAAACTCTCCAGACTCTGATACTTACTTGTTCCTATGCCTTTGCTCTGGCTCCGTTTCGCGTTGGCTTGCTACTTCGTCGGGCTGATCTACGCCTTTGTGGCGCTAGCCCGTCCCAGTGAGTTGTTCAGCCGCATCGCCCTGCACGCCGTCAGCGTAGGCATGGTGTTCCACTTCGTTTCGCTGGCCGAGGTCTTCCTGTCAGGTCATTTCGTCTGGGCGTCGGTGCACGACGCGGAATCCCTCCTGGCTTTCATCTCGATGACTTTCTTCATGATCGCCTACGCCATCTACCAGACCACTTCTCCCGGCGTCGTCGTATTTCCCATCGTCTTCTTCCTGACCTTCGTGGCCGCCGTCGGCCAGCAGCCGTCCGCATTCGCCTCGTCCGCGCAAAAAGGATGGCTTATCCCCGTCCACATCGCGCTCATCTTCACCGGATACGCCGCTCTGCTGTTCAGCTTCGGCGCCAGCCTGCTCTATCTGGTGCAGGAACGCCGCCTCAAATCCAAGAACCCCAGCAGCCTCACCAGTTTCCTCCCCGCGCTCGAAGTCATCGACCAGATCGGCTACCGCTCGCTGCTTCTGGGGTTTCCGTTCATGACCCTCGGCCTGCTGATCGGCTCGTTCGTCGCCGTCACCACGTACGGCCGCATGGATTTCCTCGATCCGAAAATTCTGCTGTCGATCCTCATGTGGGCCGTCTACATGGTGATGGTCGTCACCCGCTGGAGCTCCGGATGGCGCGGCCGCCGCGCCGCCGTGCTCGCCACCTGCGCCTTCGTGGCCGCCATCGTGGCCTGGGCCGCCAACTATTTCTCCGCCGTCCACAGGTTCGCCGCCTCATGAGGCTCGGAGATATGAGATATCAGCTCATCGGCGTGAATCACAAAAGCGCTCCGCTCGATGTCCGCGAGCGCCTCGCCATCCCCGAATCTCGCCTGCCCGACGCTTGCCGCGATCTCGCTGCCCACCCCGGAATCGAAGAGGGCATGATCCTCTCCACCTGCAACCGCGTGGAATTGATCACCCACACTACCAACGGCAGCGCCGACCTGCGCGAATTCCTCCACCACCAATTTCATCTCAGCGCCGAAGAACTCGACTCGCATCTGTACGAGTTTCGAGAAACAGAAGCCGTACGCCACATCTTCCGCGTGGCCTCCAGCCTCGATTCCATGGTCGTCGGCGAAGCCCAGATTCTCGGCCAGGTCAAGGAAGCCTATGCCACCGCCCGCGCCATTGGCGCCGTTCGCGGCCAGCTCGATCAGCTCTTCACCCGCGCCTTTGCCGTAGCCAAACGCGTGCGCAGCGAAACCGAAGTCGGATCATCATCGGTTTCCATCGCGAGCGTCGCAGTCGAGTTAGCGAAGAAAATCTTCGGCAGCCTGCAAGGCAAAAACGTCTTCATCGTCGGCGCCGGAAAAATGAGCGAGCTCGCCGCCCGCCACCTGATGGCCCACGGATGCGCCTCCATCTTCGTTTCCAACCGCACCTACGATCGCGCCCTCGTCCTCGCGCAAAAATTCAACGGCCAGGCCATCAAGTTCGACGATCTCTACGACACCTGCGACCGCGCCGACATCGTCATCACTTCCACCGGCTCGCCTCACGCCATTTTCCGCCGCGAGCACGGAGAGCAATTCCTCTCCCGCCGCAAGAATAAGCCCATGTTCTTCATCGACATCGCCGTCCCCCGCGACGTCTCCGCGGAAATGGCCAAACTCGATGGCATCTTCACGTACGACATCGACGACCTGCAGCAAGCCGTCTCCACCCACGTCGCCGACCGCAGCAAAGAAGCCGAGCGCGCCGAAGCCATCATCGCCAGCGAAGTCGAAAACTTCAAAACCCGCCTCGAAGCCCGCCTGCACACGCGTGACGTCGTCCCGGTGATCGTGTCACTGCAAGACCATCTCGAAACCATCCGCCAGGCCGAAATCGACCGCGTCCGCGGCCGCCTCGGCCACATGACCCCTGACCAGGAAATCGCCGTAGAAGCCCTGACAAGAGGCATCATCAACAAAGTCATGCACACCCCCATCACCACGCTGAAGACCGCGGCCAAAGAAGCCGAAGTCACGACAGTCATCGACGTAGTCCGCCGCCTCTTCAACCTCCACGACAAAGAATCCGGCCCCGCCTCGCCAACGAAAGAAGCGTCGAGCAAGAAAGAAAGCCCGACCCAGAAAGAAAAAGAAGCAGAGCCACGCCACTAATGTCGCCCCGACCCGACACCCCACCCTTCTGTCATCCTGAGCGCAATCTGGCGATCCGCGAAGCGAATCGCCAGACGAAGTCGAAGGATCCCTATAAGCTTGCACTGCTGCCGGCAATGCGAGGAGGTTTCCCCTATGCGGCAGGACAATGCCATCACACCTAGCGATGACCACCCTACGGAACAGTCTCAAGAAAGATTGGCTCGATGTGATCGGCCTCGAGTTCGACCAGCCCTACATGACGAAGCTAGAACGGTTCTTGAAGCGGGAGAACGCCAAACACACCATCTATCCGGAGCACGCCGAAATTTTCAATGCGCTCAACACAACCGCATTGGATGACATCAAAGTGGTGATCATCGGTCAAGATCCGTATCACGGCGAGGGGCAGGCGAATGGCCTTTGCTTTTCGGTCCCCAAGGGCATTAGAAAAATTCCACCGAGCCTCAAGAATATCTACAAAGAGATCAAAGAAGAATACTGCACCATGAAGATGCCGCTTGATAGCGACCTGGCGGGATGGGCAAAACAGGGAGTATTGCTGCTGAATGCGACGCTGACCGTGCGGAAGGCCAAGGCCGGCTCGCATCAGGACAAAGGCTGGGAGAAGTTCACCGACGCCGTTATCCGCGCCGTCAACGAAAAGCGCGAGCCCGTCGTTTTTCTGCTTTGGGGTTTGCGCGCGCAGGAAAAAAAGGTGTTAATCGAATGTCCAAAACATTTGGTGCTGGAGGCATCGCACCCGTCGCCGCTTTCCGCCTATCGCGGCCGCCGCCCCTTTATCGGATGCGGCCATTTTAAAGAAGCCAACATATACCTGATAAAACACGGACTTAGTCCCGTCGTGTGGCAGAAGATTTAGATTACTAACCCATGCCTGAACTCCGCATCGGCTCCCGCGGTTCCCAACTTGCCCTGTGGCAAGCCAACCACATCTCCGCGCTCCTCCGCGCCCGCGACCACCAGGTCGAAATCGAAATCATCCACACCACCGGCGACAAAATTACCGACGTCCCCCTCGCCATGGTCGGCACGAAAGGCGGACTCGGCAAAGGAATCTTCACCAAAGAAATCGAGGAAGCCCTCGCCGCCGGCCGCGTCGATCTCGCCGTCCATTCGTTGAAAGATCTGCCCACCGAACTCGCCCCAGGATTCGAAATCGCCGCCATCACGGAGCGCGAAGACCCGCGCGACGCCTTCTGCTCGCGTAATTACTCAAAAATCGAAGACCTGCCCCAGCGCGCCCGCGTCGGCACCAGCAGCCTGCGCCGCCAGGCGCAACTCAAAGCCATCCGCCCCGACCTCGACATTCATCCCCTGCGCGGTAACGTCGATACCCGCCTGCGCAAACTCGAACAAGGCGAATATGACGCCATCATCTTGGCCGCCGCCGGCCTGAAGCGCCTCGGTAAAACGGAACTGGTCAAGCAAATTATCCCCGCCGAAATCATGTGCCCCGCCGCCGGCCAGGGCGCACTCGCAATCGAAATCCGCCAGGGCGACGCGGCCATGCGCCAGCATCTCGAATTCCTAAACGACCCCGCCGCCCGCGCCGCCACCACCTGCGAACGCGCCCTCCTGAACCGCCTCGGCGGAGGCTGCCAGGTCCCCATCGGCGCCTTCGCGGAAATTCGTCAGGGCAAATTGCATCTCGAATCCGTCGTGGCCGATCCCGACGGCTCCAAAGTCCTGCGGGACTCCCGCGACGGCGACGATCCCGAACAACTCGGCAACGATGCCGGCGCCGCCCTGCTCAACCAAGGCGGTGACCGAATCCTCGCCGCCGTCTACAGCCGCGGACTGGCCATCCCACCCCAACCGTAGTCTCGAATGATCGCGCCCAATGTAAACTGGGCGTCGAAGAGAAACTGAACCGAAAAGAGACTCAACCCGTGTACATCCCCGAACATTTCGTCGTCCGTGACCATGCTGCAGCCATTGCGTTCATGCAGGCGAATCCCTTTGTCATCCTCGTGTCGGCTCACGAAGACGGTCCCTTCGCCAGCCACGTTCCCGTGGTCATCCGCGAATCCGGTGACCAACTCATCATTCGCGGCCATGTCGCCAAGGCGAATCCGCACTGGCGTTATCTCGAACAGAATCCGCAGTGCCTCACCATTTTCCACGGACCGCATTCCTACATCTCGCCCAGCAACTACGTCACACGCGAAAACGTCCCCACGTGGAACTACGGAGCCGTGCATCTCTACGGAACCGCGCGCGTGTTCGCGTCGCCAGAAGCGCTGCAAGGCGTGCTCCATGAACTGATCGCCACCTTTGAAGCCGCCTACGCCCAGCAATGGGACAGTCTCGACGAGAAATATCGCGATAGCATGCTCAAACACATCGTGGGATTCGAAATCATGGCAACGAAACTCGAAGCCAAATTCAAGCTCGGCCAGAATCGCACCAAACAAGAACAGGCGAATATGCTGGCGTCCCTGAGCAAAGCCGAAGACACCGCCGTCACAGGCGTAGCTCGCCTGATGCAGCAGCAAGGCATGGGCAAGCCTCCGGAAAAATAAGCAGCGCCTGTGTGGGGCGGGCACTCTTGCCTGCCAACTCTAACCATGAGCAAGAACGTTCCCGCATCAACGAACCGTCCGTTGAGAAAAGTGCGCATACTCGTCGGCCGCGCCCGGCATCAGGCCAGCGCTCTCTCCGCCGAATTGCGCAAGCTAGGCGCCCAAGTGCTCGAAATCCCCTTCATCGAAATTCGCCGGCCGCGTTCGTACCAGCCGCTGGATTCCGCCCTCAAGGACCTTGCAACCTACGACTGGCTGATCCTGACCAGCGTAAACGGCGTCGAAGCCATGTGGGCACGCATGACAAAGCTGAAACTCACAAGAAAGCATTTCCAACATCTGCACATCGCCGCGATCGGGCCCGCAACGAGGAGAGCCATCGAGCAGCGCGGCGTGAAAGTCGATGTCGTTCCCAAAGAGTACGTGGCCGAGTCCGTGGTGCGCAGCCTGCGTCGCCGCGTGAAAGGAAAGCGTGTGCTGCTGGTGCGCGCCAAAGTTGCTCGCGACGTAATACCGCGGGAATTACGCAACGCCGGCGCGCACGTCGATGTCGTCGAAGCCTATGAAACCGTGGTGCCGAAATCTTCGCGCGCCCGCCTGCGCGCGGCGCTCAAGAATCCGCGGCAGCGTCCGCACGTGATCACGTTTACGAGTTCTTCCACGGTGCGCAACTTCGTGACGCTGTGGTGGCAAGCTCGCGCGAATTCACCCGAGTCTTGACGGAATCCTTCACGCCTCGATTGGTCCAGTCACGTCTTCGACGTTGCGTGAACTTGGACTCGGGGTAGACATTGAGGCGAGGGAGTACACGATCCCCGGCTTGGTGGACGCGATTATCGCTCATGTGGAATCAACGACTTAGCGCCAAGTTATTGAAAACATC
The DNA here is from genome assembly GCA_963846245.1 of uncultured Acidobacteriaceae bacterium. Lineage (GTDB taxonomy): Bacteria > Acidobacteriota > Terriglobia > Terriglobales > Acidobacteriaceae > Sulfotelmatobacter. The sequence continues at coordinate 151,558 of CAWJVI010000009.1, forward strand.
GACGGCGCGATGGATCGGCAGGACGCTCGATCGCGGCCACGGTCGCTCATCAGGATACCGTTTCCGGAGCTTCTAACGGCCCTGGGATCGACGATCGGGTCTCGGGCGGCCCCGGAGGTCATTCCGCGAGCGTCAGTTCTAGAATCGCCACTTACAATAACGTTATGTTAAATGAAATCAATAGCTTAGCCGTAAGTTATTGAATCAGAACGGGAAAACTTTGTGACAAGAGACGAGGGGTCAAATCTGGCCAGCCGTTGGGTCGAGGCTTGGAACGCTCACGATCTGGACTTAATCATGACTCACTACGAAGAGGGAATCGAGTTGACATCGCCGGCCGCGGCGCAACTGTTAGGAACCTCCGATGGCATGGTGAGGGGAAAGGCAAACTTGAGAGCTTATTTTCAGCGAGGGCTGGAAGCTTACCCAGATTTGCACTTTCAACTGGAGGACGTTCTCTGCGGCCTGAACAGCGTAGTGCTCTATTACAAAAATCAAAAGGGAACACGCACGGCAGAGTTCATGGAGTTGTCAGCGACTGGAAAAGTCGCTCGGGTCGTGGCGAACTATAGCGCGTAGCTAGAACGAGATCTCGTGGCAGCGCTATTCCGTCAGCGAGCAGGCGCAATCCGCTGGTTGCACGTGGGCCAGCAGGAAATCGGCGACGCGTTTGTAGGCGTCGATTTGATTTTCCACGCGCGCGAAGCCGTGGCCTTCGTTTTCGTAAATTTTGTATTCGACGGTGCCGCCGCGCTTCCTGATGGCGTCGACCACCTGCTGCGTTTCTGATTTCGGGCAGCGCGGATCGTGTCCGCCGGCCAGCAGCAGCAGCGGCGCCTTGATCTGGTCGATGAAGTTGATCGGGGAACGGTCTTCGTACAGCGCTTTATTTTTCACGACGTCGCCCATGGTCGCGAGATCGGATTGCTGCAAGACGGGATCTTCGTTTTCGATTTCCGTAAACCAGTTGACGAACGGCACGATGGGCACGCCCGCGGCCCAGACGTCGGGCGCTTTCGTCACTGACATCATGCTGAGGTAACCGCCATAGCTTCCTCCCATGACCGCAATCTTTTTGGGATCGAGATGGCCGGTCTGCTTGATCCAGTCGACTCCCGCGAGCACGTCCTGCAAGTCGCCGCCGCCCATGTCGAACAAATTCGCCTGCTGGAATTCCTTTCCATAGCCAGTCGAGCCGCGATAGTTGGGCGCGAGCACCATGTAGCCCTGATTCGCGGCGTATTGCACGAAGCGGTTAAACGAATTCATGCTCTGCGAGGTGGGCCCGCCGTGAATGTAGACGATGGCGGCGTTCTGTCCGTTGCGCGCCATGTTGTAGGGCACGTAGAGAAACGCGGAGATGGTCCATTTGCCGTCGCGGCTGGGATAGTGCACCAGAAACGGCTCGACCATGTCTTCGGAGCGAACGCCCGCGACGAGTGAATGCGTGACCTGATGCGATTTGCCAGTCGCGAGCGTGTAGACCCAAAGATCGCCGGGAGCCGTCGGCCCGTTGTGCATGTAGAGCAGACGCGAGCCGTCGTGCGTGAACGCGGAGTGGCCGCCCGTAGGCTCGTTCACGCCTTTCGGGATCGGCAGGGCAGTCGATTTGCCAGTCGCGAGGTCGCCCAGATAAATATCTTCGCTGCCATCGACGTTGGCGCTGAAGGTGATGTGCTTGCCGTCCGGCGAAAATTCGCCTCCGCGGATTTCCCATTTGTCTTTCGTGAGCCAGGAAATCTTCTTGGTCGCGACGTCGAGCAAGCCGACATTTTCGTAACCGTTCGCCGCGTTCGATGTGAAGAGAACATGCTTGCCATCCGGCGAGAGGTCATTGGCGAAGTAGAGTTGCTCGGCTTCATGTGGCGTGAGCTGCGTACTCTTTCCCGTCGCGACCTCGGCGATGAAGATGTTTGAATCGGTTCCCTTCGCTTGCTCTTGCGAGTAGACGATGAACTTGCCATCTTTCGACCAGATGGGATTCACGTTGCGCTTGTCCTGTGGCGTGCCGGTGGTGAGGTGTTTCACTTCGCGCATGAGTGTGTCGTAGATGTCGATTTCAAACGCGGCGGAAGTTTTCGGTTTCACTTCATACGCCAGGTAGCGCCCGTCGGGCGACCACGTCGGACTCATCTCGGCGATTTCGCGCGTGTTGGTGAGGTTGACGACTTTGCCGGTCTTCGGCGACACGAGAAAAATATCCCACTGCTCGTCGCCATCGAAGTCGGATTGATAGGCAATCCACTTGCCGTCGGGCGACCACGCGGGTGAGGTCTGGCGCTGGTCGCTGACCGTGAGTTGAGTGGGCCATCCGCCTTCGGCGGGGACCAGCCACAGGTTATTGCGTCCGCTCATGTTGGAGACGAAGGCGATGCTCTTGCCGTCGGGCGACCACGTGGGACGGCCGACCTGGCGCGTCATGTAGAGCTTTTCGATAGTGAGAGTTCTCGGCTCGACTTGCGCGTTGGGCCTGGACGCGATCTGCTTCGGGTCGGTGATGGCCTGAGGCGCGGGCAGGGTCTGGGCAGCGGCAGTTTCGGCGACGACTGTGCTCATGAGTATGACGATAGCAAACGGGATGAAAGCGCGCATGGGATTGGGAGCCTCTGATGAGGGTGAAGAGAAAGTTTAGCAGAGTGTCAGGGCACGTTCGCGGGATGGAATGCTGGCTATTCGATGATACGCAGATGACGCAGCAGGTCTTCTGTGGTGAATCGTTGGACTTTCGTACTGGTGAAGTCTTTGTCGTTCGACCAGATTGGAATTCGGAACTGAAGGGCAAGCGCGAGTAGGTCGGCGTCGTCGGGGTCGCGGCTGCCGATTTGACGAAGCGCCTGGGGCAGTTTCCTCGCGTAGTTGGCGCGTTCGAGGATGGTTACGGGCAGCGCGGCGACCGCGAGAGTCAGAACATCGACGGGCAGTCCCTTCCTGCTGGCCAGGATCGGGACGTATTCTTCCACTTCGGCGAAGGTGTGCTCGGTGGTGAGTATCTCGTCAACTTTCGAATGACCGAACACCAGGCGGGCGCGCCCTCCGATCACGGCCGAAAGAAGTACGTTAGCGTCGGCGGCCAGTTTCACGGCGTGCCTTTTTCCAGCGAGCGAAATCCTGGAGAACGTCTTTTTCAGTGACACGCTTCTTTTTCAGGTGACGGGCAATTTCGGAAGTGAGCATGGAAAACAGCTCGCGCTTCAGGTCCAGAGGCAGGGTTGCTTCGCGCCACGGGAGGAAGACTCCAGCGACCCGGCCGCGACGAGTCAACAGGATGGGATCTTCCGAGCGGATTAGCGTTGTCGCTCGGTCGCGGAACTCTCTTATCGTGGTGATTCTCATGTGGTCACTGTGGTGACCATTATAGCAGGTGCGCTTTCTCAGCCTTGTCATCCTGAGCGGCGAGGCAAGTGCGCGAAGGCGCACTGGCCTTGGAGTCGAAGGATCCCTAGCGCCTGCACGAGGCTCTACGTGTTTTTGCATTTCGTACGGCGAGCGACTATAGCAAGAACCCCTCGGTGCGCCGGCGGTCGTACGGAGGTAGGGATCCTTCGACTGCGCAGTTGTCTCGGCTTCGCCGAGGCAACTACTTCGCTCAGGATGACAGGGCGTTAGGCGAGTGACAAACGTCGGGGGACCTTAACCTCTACGGCTTATGCTTTCGCGTTCTTGTGCTGGTCTACCGTGCTCCAGGTTTTGTCGGCGGCGTGGCAGAGATTTTCGAGGGGGCAGTCGACGCATTTGGGTTTGCGGGCGATGCAGAGGGAGCGGCCGTGCCAGATGATCTGGTGAGAGAAGAGAATCCACTTTTCGCGCGGGATTATCTTCATTAAATCCTGCTCGATTTTTTGTGGGTCGTTGTTCGTGGTGAGTTCGAGGCGGCGGGAGATGCGGTGCACATGGGTGTCGACGACTACGCCCTCAGCTTTGTGGAACCACGAGCCGAGGACGACGTTGGCGGTTTTACGGGCGACGCCGGGGAGGGTTAGGAGTTTCTCCATGTCGTCGGGGACCTGGCCGCCGAAGTCGGCGACGATTTTCTTTGCGGCTCCGACGACTGATTTTGATTTGTTGCGGAAAAAGCCGGTGGAGCGGACGTCGGGCTGGAGCTGTTCGGGGGTGAGTGCGGCGAAGGCTTCGACAGTAGGATATTTACGGAAGAGTTCGGGGGTGACGCGGTTGACGTTGGCGTCGGTCGATTGGGCGGAAAGTATGGTTGCGACCAGAAGTTCCCAGGCGCTGGAGTGGGTGAGGGCACAGACGACGGCAGGGTAGAGCTGGTCGAGGCGGGTTAGGATTTCGGCGATGCGTTCCGGGGCCAGGGGATTGTAGAGGGGGGGCTTCTTCGGGGTTCGTGGCGCTGCCTTTTGAGTTCGCGGCGCTGCCACCGGGGCTGTGCCCCGGGAACGGGCAAGAGTGCCCGTTCCCACATCAGGACCCTTTTCTACATGAGCATTCTTTTTCGCGTGAGTATTTTTTTGACGGGAGGGCATGAGGAGCAACATTTTAGCAGGCGGAGGGACGGGGAGCGGGCCACGGTTGCAGTGACCGTCCGTAACCTGAGACCTCATTGACTGAGACGGGGAGGGCGGGTAATCTGATCTCAACCCTTCAAGTTCAGACGCGATTTCAGGCAACGTGTTCAGGCGGCAATTCTAGGGAACGAAGTCAGGAAATGTTGTGGCAGTGAATGCGATTCAACTCGGACAAGTGTGGCGGAGTAACGCCGATGGCCTGGATTACCTGGTCACCAAGGTTTACAGCGAAGTGTTCTCGCAATTTGCCATGTTGCGGCCGGCGGGGATTACGGCTCCGGACGCGCCGACCGTGCGCATCAAAGTGACCAAGAGCCCGGAAGGCGCAACGCTTCCCGGGTATACGTTCACGCAGGATGGGTCGTTTTAGGGGAGCTGTCAGCTCTCAGCTAACGGCCGTCACCTACGCGGCATCTCTGCTTTTTTCCGATACACTCTTACTTCAGTTCTCAGTTCTCGGTTCTCAGCGGCCCAGGAACCGGTTGTGTCGGGCTGAGAACTGAGAACCGAGAACTGAGAACTTGTCTCGGAACTTAGTTTCTACTCATGACGGAAAAACTTCTGGCTGTTGTCTTTTTATTTATTAAGTCGGTAATCGCTGCTACCGGCTATGGCGGGATCGCGCTGCTGATGGCGATTGAGTCGGCGTGCATTCCTCTACCTTCGGAATTGATTATGCCGTTTGGCGGGTACCTGGTATTTGAGGGCACCTTCAAACTGCTATGGGTGGCGACGGCGGGCGCGATCGGGTGCAACCTGGGATCGCTGGTGGCGTATGAAATTGGATGTTACGGCGGGCGTCCGCTGGTGGAGCGCTACGGGCGCTGGATTCTGATGGGCAAGCGCGAGCTCGACTGGGCTGACCGCTTTTTCTTGCGCTGGGGATATCTAGCGGTGTTCATTGCGCGGTTGCTGCCGGTGATTCGCACGTTCATCGCGCTGCCGGCGGGCGTGGCGAGGATGCCGCGGGGAAGGTTTCACGTCTATACGTTTCTGGGATCGTGGCCGTGGTGCTTTGCGCTGGCTTATTTCGGAATGAAGCTGGGCGAGAACTGGCGCGCGCTGGGAAAATATTTCCACAAGTTCGACGCGGTGATTGTCGTGGTACTGGTGGCGGGGGCGGCTTGGTTTGTCTGGAGTCATTGGCAGAATAGAATCAGTGGCCAGGGGTCAGTGGGCAGGGGTCAGTAAATCATCTCCGAGACGGTTTGGTTGGTTTCGCCAGTTGTGACGCTACGATCTGCCACTTGCCGTTGCGCTTCATGACTACGTCTGTGTAGATGTAGCGGACTTGGAAGCGGCGGCCCGACTGCTCGACTTCGTCTTCTTCGGAGCCGTGGACCAGGGCTACGTCGTTTTTTAGCAGGCGGATTTGGCGGGCGGTGGAGAGCATCGAGATGTAGCGGATTGTGCCTGAGGTGAGATTGTTGATCACTTCCCGTTTCGTGGAAGACTTGCCGGATTCGTCGTATTGGATGTAGTCGTCGGCAAAGATGCGCGAGAGTTCGGCTCGGTCGGCGGCGATGAGGGCGCGGTCGCCGTCTTCGAAGAGTTTGTGGATTTGCTGTTCGTCGCTTTCCACCAGTGTGCGTCCTGCCACGAAACCATCCGTAAGAGACGTTGCTTGCAACGTCTCTACGATACTCTTTGATAGTGTACTCACTGGCATTTACCAGGAGGATTTGTGATCCGAATTTCTCGCACTCTCGCGTTGGTGCTGTTCTTTGCTATCGCGCTGCCTGTGGTTTCACGCGCTCAGGCGGCTGCGTCCGGTCAGCCGTTTGTGGTGGAGTATTACTACAAGACGAAGTGGGGGCATGCGGATGAATTTCTGAAGCTGTTCAAGAAGAATCATTATCCGCTGCTGAAGAAAGAAGTCGAGATGGGGCGGATGGTGAAGGTGTGGATGGATCAGCCGCGGTATCACACCACGGAAGACGGGCGCTGGGATTTTCGCGTGACCATCGTGTTCAAGAATGCGGCCGCGGCGAATGAGCCGTTCGAAGAGGATGCGATCAAGAAGCAGCTATGGCCCGATCAGGATGCTTACGCGCGTGAGGAGCAGCGGCGGTTTGAGATTCTGGACGCGCATTGGGATTTGCCGGTGAAGGTTGTGGAGCTCGACGGGAAACCTTAGAACCTTTACCACAGGGGGTCACGGGGGAACACAGGGTAGCCCATTCACCATTAATGGGGCTGAGGTTCACCAAGATTTTAGACTTGCTCTGCGATCTCTGTGGCTCTGCCACGGACCTTCCCGGTCGGTGCTGCTGCCTGGGCGGACGAGGACGTCCGCCCCTCCATTTGTTGCGCGATGCAGCTGATTCGAAAAAGATGTTAAACCATGGTAATAACTGGAGGGAAATCCTTTATCAGGCCCATCAAAATTTGGAATTAGACATTGCGGGCGGCGCGCCCTAACTTACATCATGGAACCGATAATGTCGTTTGAAGAATCACACGTTGATTTGTTGCATGAGATTGGCGTCCGGCTGGGAACAGCAGACGGATTTCATGAAGTCTTAAGCCGAGTCGTGGAGTTTGCCGCGGGGCTGGTGAAGTGCGATTCCTGCCTGGTGTATGTACTGGAGGGCGAGGAGTTGGTTTTGCGGGCGTCGAAGAATCCGCATCCCGAAGTGGTGGATCGGTTGAAACTGCGTGTGGGACAAGGGATTACGGGCTGGGTCGCGGAGCACGGCGAACCGGTTTCGGTGTCGGGGAAGGCGCAGTCGGATCCGCGGTTTCGTTTTTTTCATGAACTACCGGAAGATACCTATGAGGCATTTCTCTCGGTGCCGCTGATGTGCCGGGGGCGGGTGATGGGCGTGATCAACCTGCAGCACCGGCTGCCGCATGTTTACAACCGCAGGCAGATCCAGCTGATTTCTACGATTGGATTTCTGGTGGGAGCGGAAATCGAAATGGCGCGGCTGGATATTGTGAATTCCAATCTGTCGGAACAGTTGCAGACGCGGAAAATCGTGGAGCGGGCGAAGGGGATTCTGCAGCGCGATCTGGGATTGGACGAGGAGCAGGCCTATCTGGCATTGCAGCGGCAGAGCCGGCAGAAGCGCAAGCCCATGAAAGAAATTGCCGAGGCCATCGTGCTGAGCGACGAAGTGAAGGGCGAGTCGCGGTTGCCGGTGCCTTCGTAGGTTTTGCGGGCGACCCCGGAGTAAGGAGCGCTCCTCAGGCGCTGAAGCGCGAGTCGGTTCGGGTCGCTTAACGGCACGAGTAAACTCGTGCCCGTCCCAAAGCGCACATTCAACTTGTCGAAAGTGGGCCCCCCTACTCAACTCAACGGAAAGCTCGTCTAGCTAGTCTAGCTCGACAAAAAAAGAGAGCAGATTCCTGACGGAATCTGCTCTCTATGTTTTGGTGCGTCGATTAACGAGTTGTCGGGCTAGGCGCCCGTCTGCTACTGCTACCTGACGAGTCCCGGATGGCACGGCGAAGTGCAGCGTTACACCGGCATCGGATAGATTCAGCGCGCTGACGAAAGTCTTTCCTTCGCGTGCGACCAGAAACAGGTGGTCGGCACGGGAAGGCTTCGCGTCAGTGACGTCGGTGACCAGCATGAGGAATCCGGTTCCCGACCGCTGAGCTTGCGCACGAACAGCATGTCGGAATCAGGACCCTCAGGCTTGAAGGAGAACTCGTACTCTCCCGCGGAAAGCACCGTGGTTTGCCACTGCACCTCGTGGGTGAGAACGAAGCGGCCGCGCGCTTCCTGGGCGGAAGCCAGGTTAGGCGCGAAGCTGAAGGCGATGACGGTTAGAGCTGCGGCGTATACGAATCTGCGAATGGAAGTCATGGAATCTCCTGTTCTTGGTCCGAAAACCAATCTGCGAGCACACTTCGGCGTCCGGTCTGAAGAAGCGCTCAGATTGCGGTGGAAGAACAACGAGGTCAGAGATTTGCGCTGTGGGCAGCAGAGCTCGCAGGCAAACATCGGCTTCGCGGGCACCGGCTGCAGAGCTGGTTTGCGAAGTGAATACATTGTGAAGCATGCGAGGATCGGAGTCCAATTAAAAAATGTTATAGAGCGTAACGGAAGTAACGAAGTGGTGCGGATCTTGGCACGAAATAGTTAAGACGAAATTAATCAGTGGAATGGATCGGGCTGGCTCGGCTTCGCCCCTTCGCGGGGCGGCCGTCGCCACATGATCTGTGGTTGTCTCCACACGAGTCGTGGTGGTTTCCGTTCGATGCTGCGGCTTCGCCATTGGAGTGAATTTCTGCGCGTTTGGCCGCGCGGGTTTGCAATATGGCGGGCGGATACGAGAACATACAAGGTTTGCATATCCATACTGATACTCACTGAGGAAGCGGCCAACTTATGGCGACAAAGAAGAAGTCTGCAAAGGCGGCGGGGAAGACGGCGCGAGTAGAAAGTCAAGAACGCAGCTAAGAATGAAGTCAAGTCCGAGGCGAAAGCGCACGGCGGCTCGGGGCACGACGTTACGATTGCTCCGGCGAAAGGGAAACTGGGAGTGATGATCCCGGGGATGGGCGCGGTGGCGACAACGTTTGTAGCGGGAGTGGAAGCGATTCGCAAGGGGCTGGCTAAACCGATTGGGTCGCTCACGCAGATGGGGACGGTGCGACTGGGCAAGCGTACTGACGGGCGCTCGCCGAAGGTTACGGAATTTGTGCCGCTGGCCACACTCGACGATCTGGTGTTCACGGGTTGGGACATTTTTGAAGACAACATGTACGACGCTGCGACGCATGCGGGCGTGCTCGACCAAAGATTGCTTGATCAGCTGAAGCCGTTTCTTTCGTCGATAAAGCCGCGGGCGGCGGTGTTTGACCACAATTACGTGAAGAAGATTGATGGGCCCAACGTGAAGAAGGGCAAGAGCAAGATGGATCTGGCGGAGCAGTTGCGCGCCGATATCCGCGACTTCCGGAAGACGAGCGGGGCGAGCCGGCTGGTGACGATGTGGTGCGGATCGACGGAATCGTATATTGAGGCGACGGCGGCGCATCAGTCGGTGAAGGCGTTCGAGAAGGCGCTGCATGAGAGCGACGAGATGATTGCGCCTTCGATGATTTATGCCTACGCGTCGCTGATGGAAGGGGTTCCGTTTGCGAATGGCGCTCCGAATTTAACGGTTGATCTGCCGGTGATGCTGGAACTTTCACGGAAGAACGATGCGCCGATTTGCGGGAAGGATTTCAAGACCGGGCAGACTTTGATGAAGACGGTTCTTGCTCCTGCGTTCAAGGCGCGGCTGCTGGGGTTGAGCGGATGGTACTCCACTAATATTCTGGGTAACCGGGACGGGGAAGTGCTGGACGATCCGGGGTCGTTCAAGACCAAGGAAGAGTCGAAGCTGGGGGTGCTGGAGCACATTCTGCAGCCGGCTTTGTATCCGGATTTGTACGGGAATATTTTCCACAAGGTTACGGATTAACTATTATCCGCCACGTGGTGATAACAAAGAGGGTTGGGACAACATCGATATCTTCGGATGGCTGGGTTATCCGATGCAGATCAAGGTTGATTTCCTTATGTCGCGATTCGATTCTTGCGGCGCCGATTGTGCTCGACCTGGTTTTGTTTGTCGACCTGGCGCAGCGTTGTTCGGAGTTGAAGGGAATTGGGATTCAGGAATGGTTAAGCTTTTACTTCAAGTCGCCGATGACCGCGCCGGGGCTTTATCCCGAGCATGATTTGTTTATCCAGTTGATGAAGTTGAAGAACACGCTGCGGCATTTGAAGGGCGAGGAGTTGATTACGCATTTGGGGCTGGAGTATTACGACTAGGGTCCGGTTTAGCTGCGGCGAAAAACTTTCACCACAGAGGAACACAGAGGGTCAGGGTAAGGCTCGAGTTACGGAATATCTGCGAGTTGGCAGTTGTTGCCGAAGGTGAAGGAGTTCAGGCCCAGGCCGGGGCCTTCTGGTTGCATCGAGATCAGGTGGGCGCCGAAGGCTGGACTGCGCACGAGGTAGTACATGCGGGAGCCGGTAACGTCGATGAAGGCTCCCTTGGCGTCGAATTTCACGTCGGCGCCGCCGCTGTCTTTCGGCAGGGGGCTGCCGTCCTGGAAGAGGTTAACGCGGATTGGCTTTCCGCCTTTCAGGGTGAGAACGCTGTAGAGCGAGCGGGCGTGGTAGCGCAGTTCGGCGGCTGCGCCGTGACCGTCGGAGAATACGCCGTCGCGTTCGACGCGCCAGCGGCCTACCAGCATGACTGCGCCGTCGGGTGGGGAATGCGGAGGCTGGAAATCGGCTTCGTCGCCGGCGTGGTGGCCGGCCATATCCTCGACGGCGCTTCGTCCGTAGATTTCCCCGACGAAAGTCTCCTGAGTCGTGCTGCCGCATTCCGGTTTGAAATCGTTCTCGTCGGGATCGAGCGGGATCTTGGCTATTTCCTCCGCCTGCTCGGGGTGCGCCGCACTGAGGACCTCGCGGATCTTCGTTTCGAGTTCGCGATTACCGGACTCGCCGAAAACTTTCATGACGATTTTGCCCTGCGGGTCGACGAGATAGCGGTTGGGCCATCCGTCAGATTCGTAGGCCTTCCAGCTCGAGCCTTTCTGATCGGCGACCACGGGCCAGGGCAGCTTGAAGCGCTGCGCCGCCGCGCGTACGTTTTCGACATTGAAGCCGATGTCGAATTCGCCGTAATGGACTCCGACGACGTCGAAACCATACTGGTGATATTTGCTGTACCAGCGCTTGACCACGCCGAAGTCGCGGATGCAGTTGATGCAGGTATATTCCCAAAAATCGATGAGCAGAACATGACCTTTGTAGCCGGAGATGTGGTGCGGGGCGGGCGCGCCCTGGTCGAGCCAGGTGCCATCGGATCCGAAATCAGGCGCGGGATGCACCTTCCGGTCGATCGTCTTCGAGTCTTCCTGCGCGGCTGCGGGCTGGGTGAGTGCGGGGATTGCGAGGCCGAGCGACAGCAACAGGAATAGGGAAGCCACGAAATATTTTTCGCGGCTTCCCAATCTGTTCTTCGTCTTTGTCTTTGCAATCCTGCTTCAGCAATTCTGTTTTCTCACGCACTTATTTTCGCAAGCGCCTAAAAAACTATCTTAGCCTGAAGCTGGCCTTCGCGTCCTGCGGGTAGTCCGTTAAAGAACGAGCCGTAGGGCCCGGTCGGCGGTGCGGCTTGTCCGCTGATATTTCCGCAGCTGGCTTGCTGCGAGCCGGTTGGAATGGTCGAACAGCCAGGGGTCCAGTTCTTGTTCGGGTTCTGGAAATTCGGGTGGTTGAAGATGTTGTAGATGTTCGCCCCTACGGTGATCTTCACCCGTTCTGTGGCGTGGAAATTCTTTCCCACGGTGAAATCGGAGTCGAAGAATCCGGGTCCCGCGGAACTGGTTGCGCATTTGGGTCGGGAATAGCCCTAAGTTATTGGCGCTGGAAAAGTCGGCGGAGTTGAAACAGGTGCTGTATCCGTTCACGCAGCTTTGCTGAGCGTTCAGGTTGGCGAGCTGTGCCGGCGTCGCCGTTCCTCCGTTGGTGATGGTGACAGTGCCATCGGTCACGGTGTAGGGCAGGCCGGTGCGGGTGATGAAGTTTTCGGACAAAATCCAGCCGCCCAGGATGCCGCTCAGGGCGCGGTTCTGGAAGTGGAACGGCTCGGTCCAAACGTAGTTTGCGTTGAAGCTGTGGCGGATATCGTAATCGGCATTGCCGTAGTTGTTGGCGCGGAAGCTGAGCGGATTGATCTGACCCTGGATGGCGGTTGTGCTTGAGGGCAGGAGCGATCCGTTGGAGATTTCGTCGAGAGTGTGCGCCCAGGTGAAGTTGGCATTAAGGACGAACCCAGCGCCCATCCGGCGAGTATAGGTGGCGGTCATTTCGTTGTTGTTGGAGACGGCTCCGGAATTCCACTCGGTAAAGGTGCCGAATCGGGGGTCGGGAGTGGTACTAGGGTAGCCGACGATTTGTGGGCCGAGGTTTGCCGGCGGGTTGATGGGGTTCACACTTGCGTTCAGCGTGCTGTTAGGGTAGGGCTCATGATAGCCGTGGCTGCCCACGTAGGCGACGGTGATCTTACTCTTGCTGTCGATTGCCTGTTGCACCTGGAAGTTCCATTCCTGGTATTGCGGAGTGCGAAGCTTGGTGGGAAATCCAGTTATGTTCGGCTGCGCGCCTCCGGCGGCCAGAAGCTGATTGACGGTGAGGCCGTTGGCGAGCGAGGGAATTCCGAGCGCGGCGTTCCCGTTGCGGATGGTGTTCACGGTGTTGGTCACGGTGGTCGCTGCGCCGGCGGGATCTCCCCAAGCCACGGGGCCACCGCCGATGTCTGGTCCGAACAGGTTTACTCCCACGAGGTAAGGGACGTTGACGAAGGAGTCGGTAATGAACGCCGGGAAGGCATCATAGAAAATTCCGAAGCCGCCGCTTACTACTGTGTTGCTGTTTGCTCGCGGCGACCAGGTGAAGCCGAAGCGCGGAGCGAAATTGATGCTGTCGACGGACCCGAATGCGTCTCTTCGTCCCGTGAGCAGCGCCTGGTCATACGGCGTGTTTACGCCCTGTGTCTTGATCTGTGAAAAGGGAGCGCTGGGCAAGGTGAAGCAGTTCGTGTCACAAGTGGGATTGAAGTTGTGCTCTGCGCGCAAAGCAAAAGTCAACTTGAGGCGAGCCATGACAGACCACTCGTCTTGTGCGTAAACGCCGAGACCGCCGGTGTTCATGGGCGCGGTGGGATGAAGCGGATTGTTCTGGGCGTAGATGGAGGCATTGCCGCTAAAGAAATCGCCGAGCCCGGAATAGACCAACGGGGTCACTAGTTCACGGAGGCGTCATAGTTGGTGATGTCGTAGCGCCGGAAGTTGACGCCGACTTTGAAGCTGTGGCGTCCGAGGGTCTTGGCGAAATCGTCCACGAGTTGCGCTTGTGTGACGTTGCGGCCTTGCGGGAACGCAAAGTTCTCGGCGTTTAAGCCGGTCGCGGAAGGCAGGCCAAAGGGGCTGGAAACGCCGACGGTGGTTCCCACGAACATGGCGTAGGGAAAGGGGGAAGTGGCCTGGTTGGTGTTCTCGATGAAAATCGCGCGGTAGTAACTGACAGCTGCGACGAACTGGTTGCTGGCGCTGCCGCTGAAGGTGTGGGACCAGTTCAGACTGTTGTTGTATTCGGGCTGGTAGCTGGCGGCGGAAAACGCCGAGGGATCGATCGGGTCGGCGTAGGTAGCCTGCGTGCCGGTGTCAATGTCGAAACGGAAGAACAGACGGTCTTTGGTTCCGAAGTTCTGGTCGAAGCGGCCGATCAGCAGAGTTTCTTTCGCGGGCAGGGCCGGGCTTGCGCTGTAAGACTGCAGGCAGCCGGCAGTGGCAGTTGCGGTGGGGCCGTTGTCGATCTGCGCTCCGGTGAGAGGATCGATGCAGCTTTGACTGGCCGCGATGGCGGCACCGTTCTTGAAGCCGGGAGCAGCCTGCCAAATCGTGGACGCCTTGGTGTAAGTCGCGATGCTGTTGGCAGATGCTCCGGCGGCCGGCAGGCCGATATTGACGGTGTCATTCAGAAATGCGGTGGTCGGCGTATATACGGTTGTGGTTGAGGGGACGATGTACCGAATGCCTTCAGTGTCGATAAAGAAGAAGGTCTTGTCCTTTTTTATCGGTCCGCCGAAAGAGGCTGCCCACTGATTGTTATTCGCAAAAGGACGAGGCTGCTGCGGCTGGAAGAATGTGTTGAACCAGTCGTTCGCATCCAGCAGGCGTCCGGTCCACTGGTATTGAACGTTGCCGTGGTAATTGTTGGTGCCACCCTTGCTGACGAGGTTGACCTGAGCTCCCGCTTGTTGCCCGTACTGGCCGGAGTAGGCGTTGGTGACGACGGTTGCCTCGTCGATGCTGTTTTTCCCGAGCATCAGGTTGGTGGGACCGGAGTTGTTCAAGTTGAGGAACGGATCCATCTGATTTTCGCCGTCGACCGTGAAGACGTTCGAGGTGGCGGGCAGGCCATTCGCGGTGAAGTTGCCGTACATGCCGCCGCTGTTCATGACGACTCCCGGTGCAGTATAGGCGACGGCGGTCAAGTCGTTGCCGCCGTTGGGCAAGTTCTCGACCAGGTTGCGATCAAACGAGGTGGACATGTCGGCAGCCTCGGTGTCCATGAGCGGCGCGGAGGCGGAGACCTCAACCGTTGTTCCGGCCGCACCAACCTCGAGCTTGGCATTGACGACGGTAACCTGACCGACGTTCACCGCGGCTTTCGCCCCAAATTGCTTGAAGCCGGCGGCGGCGATGACAACCTCATAGTTTCCCGGGTCGGCGAGGGGAAACTGGTAAATGCCTTGCGCGTTGGTAGTGGTTTGGCGCGAGTAACCTTTGTCCAAGTTTTTCAACGTGACGGTGGTGTCGGCGAGAACCGCGCTCGAAGCGTCCGTAACCGTTCCGCTGATTGCGCCTTCGGTTGCACTCTGTGACAACAGCACGCCTGGTAGCAGAACGGTCCACAGCGCTGCCAAAACAAATAATCTGGTCAATGTGTTAAATCGCATTGTTGATCTCCACTTGTTTATTTAGGTGACTGGAAGTGTTTGTGCAGTCGCAGGACCACCTGCGGCGAGTTGTGCGGCCTGAGTTACAGCAAAACAAAAGAACGGGGCGATCCTACAGATATGAACATCCGGAAAACGCGATTAGGATTCGCGGTTGGAGACGAAAGGAGTGGTCTGTTTATAGAGACTCGCGGTGCATATACCAGAAAACAAATTCGGCGCACAGATATCTACGGAAAGACGGAGGGTGGGTACCGGCAGAGAAGAGACTTCACGGATTATTCTCCGCCGCATGTCCTGCCCTGAAGGCGGTCTTGCCGAAGGAATTCGTCGCTGGTTCGCCTTAGCCATGCGCACATCTCGTGCAAGTATGCTCGGAGCGTTTGTTTGTAGTTCTGTACCCTATATCGCCAGGGGACCTGGCGAGGGGAATAAAATGCGGAGGATGAAGCTGGAGGAATTTCGGCCAACGATTCGCGCATACGGCGCCTCGATTGCCGTATGGTGTGGGCTTTCCTTGTTGACCGGCGCGCAGTACCGGGTTTTCGACAAGGAAATGAACATGCACACGACTTTCTTCGACATGCTGCTGCTTGCGGAGTCACAGGGCTTCGCTTTTGCCCTGCTGACGCCGCTGATCTTCTATCTGGCTCGTCGCTACATCAGTGGCGCGCGGGATCGATTTCGGTATTTGTTATTCTATTGTCTAGGAGTCGGGCCTTTCATGCTTCTTTATGCGTGTATTGGGTGGTGCGTTTTACGATCGGACCCAGCGCTGCAGCAATATATCCCACGGAACGGGCTCGGACCCCTGGAGCTGATTCACCAGGGATTTGCTGATCAGATCATGATGTACATCGCCATCGTGGTTGCCGCCCATGCTTACCAGTACTTCGAAAAACTGCGTAAGCAGGAGATGGAAAACATCGAATTTCAAAGGGCGCTGGCCGCCAGCGAACTGCAGGCGCTGAAGATGCAGCTACATCCTCACTTTTTCTTTAATACGCTGCATGGCATCTCGACGTTGATTGACACCGATCAGGTCCAGCGCAAAGGAAATGGTGGTTAAACTTTCCAGCTCTGCTGCGAGGCACGCTCGAGCACAGCAGTTCGGATCTGATCCCACTGAGCGAAGAACTGAAGTTCGTGCGAGAGTACCTCGATCTCGAAGCGATGCGTCTGGGAACTCGTCTCAACGTGGAGTGGTTAATCGATTCTGACACCGGCTCAACACTGGTTCCGCAGTTGATCCTGCAGCCTCTGGTGGAAAATGCGGTTCGACACGGAATCGCCTGTACGCGGGACGGTGGCTGGGTGGAGATTGCATCGAAGAAGAGCGAAGGGACGCTGGAACTTCGTATTCGCAATAGCATTGGCGGCAAGCGCACGCCCGGGTTTGGGAGTAGGGTTGCGAAACACGGACGCTCGCCTTAGATATTTGTATTCCGACGAAGCGACTTTTGCTTTTACCGAAACGGACGATCACACAGCGAGCGCGACATTGCGGTTGCCGGCTTTAGGCGGCGATCCGGTGGGAATGGAGAGGGAAGAGGGAACCCATGCGCGTGCTGATCGTGGATGATGAGCCTCTGGCTCAAACTGCTTTGGCAAATTTCCTGGCAGCAAGAGCGGACGTGGAGCATTTTGATTCGGCCAACGATGCGATTGAGGCGCTGGAGAAACTGGCGACGGAGTCCTACGACGTTTTGCTGCTCGATATCAACATGCCCGAGTTGTCGGGGACGGAACTTGCAGATCAGCTCAGGGGAAGAAATCCGCCTCTGCCTTCGATTGTGTTTGTAACCGCGCACGACGAGTACGCGATTGCGGCTTTTGAGAAACACGCCGTAGACTACGTGCTGAAACCGTTCTCGAACGAACGAATCGGTGAAGCGCTGGACCGGGCCTTCCGGAGAGCCGAGGGCGAGCGCGCTGCGAAATTGATTGAAGCCTTGCCGCAATTGCAGAAGCTGGCTCGTCCGCATTATTCGAGGATCGCAATTAAAGCCAAGGGCCGGATTCTGTTCATCAATCCTGGCGATGTGGTGGCGGTGCAAGCCGAGGGTAACTATGTACTGCTGCAGCGGGAAATCAGGATCGTATCTGCTGCGCGAGTCTATCTCGGTTGTCGCGGAAAAACTCAAACCTTACGGATTTATTCGGATCCACCGTTCGGTGCTGGTGAATACGTCGTTCGTAGAAGAAATCAAACCTTATGTGACGGGAGAATACGGTCTGCGGGTGAAAGGTGGAAGAGAATACACGGTCACCCGTACTTACAAGAAGAATCTTAAGTCGTTGACGGAATTCTGGATTGGGGGTGGTGCGTTTCTGGCTGAATAGCGGGTCCTGCACGGCAACGCCTTTATAATCGTTGCTGGGTTGGAAGTTCACCGCGTCTGGAGGCTACTTACACAATGTCAGAAAGTAAAGTGATTGCAAATCAGCAGACCATTATCCGGAATCAGAAGACCATCATCGCCAATCAAGCAGAACTTCGTGCGAATCAGACCATCATCAAAAAGAATCAGGCGAGCATTCTGAAGAATCAGACGGGAATTCTCAAGAACCAGGGCGCCCTCGGCACGATCATTGAGAATCAGAGAAAGATCCTTGCGAAACTGAGTAAATGATTCAGCGATAAGAGCCGGTCATCTGTTTCTCTGTTATTTTTGGGGAGCGGCTGGCGTTGGAGACAGGGCGGACCCAGCCTTGGCGAAAACAATTGCTTGGGCAAAAATAATTCCTTTGCCTTCTTTCACCGTGATGAACTGATTCGGCTTGACGTTCGGAATAGTATCTTTCTGGCCGCTGGGCCAAACAATTTCCAGACTCACGGTCTTGCCGGCTTCCGGTTTGCCTAGGCCGAAGGTGAGTGGCAGCTCGCTTTGGGAGAGATAACTTGAGCCTGTCTTCACCATGCCGAAAAGTCGCATTCCTTTGTTGGTTGTGAGCGTGACTTTCGCTCCTATGCCGTCGCGGTTCGACCGCGTGCCGACGGTCTTTACTCGCAGCATGTCATTCTGATTTCCGTTGTCGTTGCGCAGCAGCCGCGCCGGACCATTGTTGGCGGTGATCAATAAATCCAGATCGCCGTCATTGTCAAAATCTCCGTAAGCGGCGCCCCGGCCCACGATCGCTCGTTGCAGCGCTGGGCCGAGTTGCGTGGTCACTTCTTCAAATTTGTTCTTTCCCAGATCGCGAAAAAGATGAGGCGGTTGCGCGTACTTGACGTTGGGTTGCACCACGCTGATGTCGTCGGAAACGTGGCCGTTCACGGCGAAAATGTCGGCCAGGCCATCGAGATCGTAATCAAAAAAGAAAGTGCCGAACGTAAGCGACTTCGTCGATATTCTTTTAAGACCCGTCGCGGGAGCTTCATCCGTAAACAGACCAGAGCCATCATTGTGGTAAAGCGCCATCCCCTCGTTGGTAAAGTTGCCGATCACCAGACTCTGCCAGCCGGAGTTGTCGTAATCGGCCGCATCGGTGCCCATGCCCGCGCGTACGGTGCCGGCTTCGCTGTAGGCTACGCCGGCAGCCACGGCGACATCCGTGAAAGTGCCGTCGTGATTATTGTGGTAGAGCTTGTTGGGCTCGGTGTCGTTTGAAACGAAAAGATCGAGCCAGCCATCGTTGTCGTAATCCAAGCAGCGCGACGCCAAGGGATTTGCTCGTGGGATCGTATAGGCCAGCGTGCCGTGTCACGTTCTCGAAAGTTCCATCGCCTTTATTGTGAAATAGGGATGAGCTTTGGCCTTTGTATCTCTGCGGAGTGCAATAGGACTTGTTCTTGTTGTCGAGCGAACAGTATTGATCGGTCTCGATCGACCAATCGATGTAGTGGGCGACGAAAAGGTCGAGCTTGCCGTCATTATCGTAATCAAACCACACCGCGCTGGCGGAAAATCCCGGATCGGCAGACGCCGCTTTCGCGGTAACGTCGGCAAACTTGCCGTTGCCGAGATTGCGGAAAAGATGGTTGGAACCGACGGTGGTGATGTAGATATCGACGTTGCCATCGTTATCATAGTCACCGACGGCGCAGCCCAGTCCCGTACATTTCAATTGCGAGGCCAGCCTGCCGCGTCACATCGGTGAACGTCCCATCTCGATTATTGTGATAGAGAGCAGGGAAGGACTTGCCCGACTTATGCCCGGGCCAGTCCATGGAATTGACCAGCAAAACATCCTGCCAGCCGTCATTGTCGTAGTCGAGAAAGCAAGCGCCGCCGCCCATGGTCTCGGGAAGATATTTTTTCCGAAAGCGCCGCTGTTGTGCTTGAAGTGAATTCCCGCCTGGGCGGTTACATCCGTGAATTCGATTGGGCCGGAGGGGCGAGTAGGAATCGCGGTCGCTTCCGGCGACGCAGAGCGTTGGGGCGTTGGTGGCATGGGAATAGGCGCTGCCGCCACCGGAGCGGCTTTGGGTTCGCGGGTTGCTTTTGTTGACAACCCGATATCGCGAAGAGAGCAGCCAGCAGACAGGCAAACGACTCGCCGTGGTGGCATCAGGGATGAAATGTCTCTTTCGCGAAGGATCACTGCGGCACCGCTAGCTTCGCGGCGTTTGCGCGGCGTGCGTCGAGCCACATCTCGATCAGCATGGCGGTCGGCCCCACAACAAAGAGCGCATAAAATGGCGCGTAGACAATCTGATACAGGCGCAGCACCATTTCAAACAGCGCCACCAGGAAAACAACCACGCATTGGCCCCTTCGCGCGCGGACTGTGGTCTTTGGATCGGTAATCATGAAGAAGATAAAGAGCTGATACATGGGACCCGTGATCGGCGCGATTTCCGATTGCCAGGGACTGCCGGTCATCCAGCTTCGTAAAAATGCGAACGCGATAAACGATGCGACATAAATACCAGTGATGTGAAAGCGCCGCAAGCGCCAGATGATGATCGAACCAAGTGCCCAGATCACCAACATGGGCAACAGATAATTGCCCCACTGGATGCTCAGCGTGGCCACGGTCTCAGCAGCCAGAAACAGCATTACGGAAATGCCGAAGTTCGATGGATTCCAGATATGGCGGCCTTTCACGCGCAACACATATTTGGAGGTGATCGAGATCGCACTGCACAGCGCGTAGGGCCAGAACGCGGGTGAGCGAACCAGAATGCCAACGCTGATGCCCGTGATGTAGGCGCTGGCCGGATGCAGCCACTTGTGAAAGAAGATGCGCCCGAGCACGAGTTCGAGCACAATGCTTGTAACGATCGCCAACAGCGTTTTCTGATAGCTCTCGAGAATGCCAAATGACAAGTGCCCGGCGAGCAGGATGCAGGTAATGAAGGCGGGCGCGATGTAGCGGTTATCGAGGCTGAACACGGGCTTCCGCTGGCCCGACGCGTGAGGCGGTTCGCCCGGCGATCGAGCAGGAAAGACGGGCACGCTCGTCGGCTGGCTCATGCGGGCTCCTTCATCTTGTGCAATTGATTCGCCGCCGGTTTGTCGATGGTCTGGAGTTTGCCCGACGGCCAGCGGATTACGACGTTCTCGATCTGCGGGTTCGTGCCCAAACCGAAATGCAGGCGGCGGTCGTTTTCGGCGGCGAAGCCGCTGCCGCCGGAGACTCCCTGCACCTGCTTCTGACCATTCCAAGATAATGTGACCTGAGCTCCGATCGCGCTGCGATTACTGCTGGTTCCTTCCAATTCGAATTCGATCCACTCGTTCCGCGGTGTGACCGTATTCTTGTAAAGGAGCAAGGGACCGTTCTGGTTAGCGACGACGACGTCGAGGACACCGCGGTTCCACAAGTCGACCAACGCCACGGAACGTCCGTCGTAAACGTCGGTAGCACCCACGGCCTGCGCGACATCGACAAACTTGCCAGCTCCATCGTTGAGCCAGACTCGTTTGGTTTGATAGCCCGACAAACTGCGTCCTTCGAAAGCCGGCCAGTTCTTCGCGTCGCCGATGATGGTGCTGTTTCCCCCTGCGACTTTGGAGAAGTCGTACCAGTAACTGCGATTCCGGTCGAGCGAGATGTAACCATTCGTCAGATACAGGTCGAGCGTTCCGTCGTTATTCAAATCACCGAACTGCGCGCCGAAACTCCAGCCGCCAAGTTCTACGCCAAAGTCGCGCGCCAGATTCTGATACTTGATGGCATCGCCTGTAGTGCCTTCCTTCGGCATCCATAAATTATTTCCCTGGATGAGAATTCCGTCCTCCGAAATATTGGAAACGTAAACTGCGTATCTGCCTTGATTGAGAATATCGCCAAACGCAGCATTCATGCCGCTTTTGGGGGCAAAGCCCACGCCTGTCTGTTCGCCGACTTCATGGAATCGTTTGCCGTCATTGAAATAGAGTTCGGACACTCCGTAATCATTCGCTACGAACAAATCAGGATGTCCGGTTCCGCGCAGATCCGCTGCGGCGGCAGCCAACGCCCAGCGCCGGCTGTCGATGCCAACTTTCGCGCTGAGCTCTTCAAATTTGCCGTTTCCGAGATTGTGAAATAAATATTTTCGGCCGCCATTCTTGGCATACTCGAAACTCTCCGGCATGATGCGGGTCGTGGTGAGATGCCAAAGGTCGATATCTTCGGAGTAGTAGCCGCCGACGAAAAGGTCGAGGAGCCCATCACCGTCGTAATCGAACCAGATGGCGGAATTCGCGTTGATCCACGGCGGCA
Organism: uncultured Acidobacteriaceae bacterium; assembly: GCA_963846245.1. Taxonomy (GTDB): domain Bacteria; phylum Acidobacteriota; class Terriglobia; order Terriglobales; family Acidobacteriaceae; genus Sulfotelmatobacter. The sequence goes on from CAWJVI010000009.1 coordinate 173,219, forward strand.
GACCGGCCTGTTCGGTGACGCGCGTAAAGCCATGGCCCTGATCGTTGTGGAATAATTCGGGTCGCCCCCACTTGATCAGGAACAAATCTTCGTATCCATCATTGTCATAGTCGCCCCAAACTGCGCCAGTGGAAACTCCGGTGCCGGGCTGGTTGACATCGGCGATGCCGACTTCGCTGGCCACGTCTTTGAAGGTGCCGTCATGCATGTTGCGGTAGAGGGCGTTCTTGCTGCCGATCGCACTGTTCGTAACGTAGATGTCGGGCCAGCCGTCGCGATCGAAGTCGACGATCGACACGGATGCACCCATCGAGGCAACTTCCGGCAGGATCGGATCCAGCTTGGGATCGAGCTTAGGCGACTGGTGGATAAAATTGATGCCGGCAGAATGAGAGATTTCTTGCGAAATAAAATCCGTGACGAGCAATGCCGTCGCGGCGTCGGCTTTCGACCTGTCGGCTTCACGTCCCGCCGAGATGCGCTTAATGACGAAGGGAGTAGCCAACAGCGCTATAAAGAAGAGAGCGACGCAAGACTCTTGCGATCCGGTTGCCGGTCATTTCCCGAGCCCATCGCTGCCGGTTTCATAATGACCGGATTCATCTCGTAATGCGTTGTTGAAAACTTCAGGAGTGACGTAGCGGGTGTGGTAGTTTTTCCAGTCGTCGGGATGTTGCCGGTAAACCCACTCATCCTCAAGGCTGCCGGGCCGGGTTGTGTATTCATTTTTCGCGTGATAGGGCAAAGGCAGCACGGTCTTCGAGAAAGTTGAATTGTAATCGCCGTCTTTGATCCACCCGTCGCCGATGATCACGAAATCGCGCACCCAGCCTGCGGGCGGAGGCGGTTGCTCGGCAAAGCGCAGCGATAACTCATCGCCGGAATTGACAATCACGTAACGGTCGTCGATGTGGTCGACGAGTTCGCGGACATCGCCATAACGTGTGTAGTAGCCGATCAAATCACGCCAGTGTTGCTTGGTCCCTTCGAGCTGGTTGTAATCGGGAACTTCGGGGGCGCGCGCGGACCCGGGCATGTGCATCACGGAATACCCGCGATAATGCAGATCGGCCACGGTGGGCTTAAGTGTGACCGTCTTTAACGGCGTCTCCGGTGCGCCCTGGGCCCACTGAATCGCGTCCCAATAAATTTCCAGGTTGGTTCGGATACGCACACGGTGCGGAGTTCCGGGCCGAAATACATTGGTCAGATTGAAAAGAATTGTCTTTTTGCGCCCGGCGGGAAAGCCCAAATTATCCTGAGCAGTTAACCAACCGCCATGCCCATCGGGAACTTCGAGACTCAGCCCGTGAGCGCGCCACCGGGTGCCCTGAGTGATGGCAACGTTCACCGACGATTCGGTGTCATGAATCGATCCCTGCGCAATCAGATACAGCGGACCGCTTTTCGGGGCATCTTCACCGAGATCGATTTCAAGATAGTGATCGCGAGTTATGCCCTGATACTGGCCGCGCCCAAAGCTGGTAACGGCTTTTCCGTCGAGTGTGCTGACGATGTCGGTAACATCCTGGCCAGTGTCGTCAATGGCCTGCGCATTCTTGTGCGGTGTGGAAACCGTGGTGAGGCCTAGCTTCAACGGTGGAATCACGAAACGCTCGTCGACGAAAATCTCCGTGCCCACCGGATGATCAACCGCCATCAGCGCCAGATAATCGTAGTAATAGACTTCCCACAATTCCGCTGTGATGCGCAGGTCGTAATAGCCGTCGTGCGGCACGAGTTGGTCGCGGCCAATCTTGTACCACTCGCCGGTCGCCGCAATTTGCGCAGAGCCGAGAGTATTGATGCGCAGACCAATCGCGGAGCCCCAGGGCACGGCGTCTTTCACGAATTCCATCTGTTTCCCGTTGTAAGCGAACAGGAACGGGCACGATGCCTTCAGGCGTTGCTCGGTTACAACTTCCATGTCTGCTTTTACTCCGAACTCGGCGCGAACAGTTCCATTCGGCCAGACCACGCGCACGACTTCTGCTTCGGTTTGGTCTCCTAAGCCGAAATGAAGTTGTGGACCGGTGATGGGCTGCTTCTGCACCAGCAAGCCGGAGCGAATTTCAATTTCACCGCCAACGCCAAACGGATTGATGCGCTGGTCGCCCACGGCCTGCACGGCGTGCGGCCGGACCACTTGCCAGTGATAATTCTTCGATCCTTGGTTCATGGCCTGCACCGGTTGTCCGTCGGCCGAGAGACCGAGCAGGTCGAGCTTGCCATTTCCACGCAAATCGGCCACGTCAAACACCATTGCTGGTCCCGCGGGATGATCGAACAGCACGAACTTACCGTCGTCATTGCCGAGCCAAATCAGGGCGTTGGCTACGCTGGAATTAGTAGGCGGCGACGTCGAAGCCAGAAGCAGATCGAGCGCTCCGTTATTGTCGAGATCAGCCACGTGCAGTCGGACATCGCCCGCGAGATTCGTGGCGACATCCGGGACTCTGGCAATCTCCGCCGTCTCCCAGCTTTCTCCATCGTTTTTACGGGAGATTCGAAGAATGGCGCCATCCGCCTGCACTGCCAACAAATCGAGCACGCCGTCGTTGTTGGCATCGGCGACCGCGATCGCCTTTACGACGGTTAATCCGGCGGGCAGCGCGCGCTCGCGGAACTGGCCTTGGCGTTCATTCATAAAGACGTGAAGACGTCCTGTACCGTCGATGATGGCGGCATCGGGATTGCCGTCGCCATCGAAATCAGCCCAGGCAAATCCGCGCACGCCCGAGATTCCCGCAAAGGGATGAATCGGGACAGAAACGTGTCGTCGCCGTTATTTCGCAGCACGAGCGGCAGTCCCTCGTTCGCGCCGAGCACGATGTCGAGATCGCCATCCGCTTCGATGTCGACGGCCCACCCGCCGGTATAGTGAGCATTGGTCACAGATTTCGGCAACTTGGTCTGCGGTGGTTACGTCGGTGAACACGCGCGGACTGTCCTGGCGAAACAAACGCACGCCGCCCGCGCCAGACAGCACGAGATCAGTTTTGAAATCGTAATTGAAGTCGACTTGCAGAATTCCCTCGGGCATGGGCGGAACATGGGACGGTCCGCCCGGGAAGAGAAGGGTTGCCCCAGTGGACAAATGCAGTTCTCGGCCATCGGCTTCAGCGATCACGGGTGCGCCCATGCTGCCGAGTTGGATGGCACCAATCCAATTCCAATGACGATTGCCGGCATCCGCGACCGGTTGAGAGACGAATTGGATGGCCGTGTCTGCCGCGGCTGGTTTGAACACCGGGGATTCCATTCGTACAAAATGAGTGAAGGGCTGAGCTTCTTCGCCGGCGGGCGCCTTGATGAGGGAGAGACTTTCGCGGTACTCGGGAACGCGCATGAGCACATTGCGCAGAAATGTAGTTCGCGTGGCCGCCGCGCGTAAATCTGTGCCGGTTTCTGCAGCCTGCACTGCCGCAAGCTGCTGCTGCACTTCCGCAGGCCAGGTGGAGGATTGCGCGCTGATCTGCGCCACGGCCGATTTCAGTGTGCCGGCATCGCCGCGCTTCGCAGCTACGCGGGCGAGCTCGAGCAAGGCCGCCAGATTGTCCGGCTGCGCGGCCAGAATCTTCTGCACCACTTTCTGAAATTCAGCCTCGCTGTTGGCATCGCTTTGACGTTCGATTTCTTCCGCGAGCGCATACGCGCCTCGCAAGTTCTTCGGATTCAGGTCCACCGCCTTCCGCAAGCTGGCAATCGCCTGCGCGGAATGACCGCGATCGCCTTCCAGAATTCCGATCAGGTCGTAGATCTGATCGTTGTGCGGCGCCAGAACACGCGCGCGTTCGAGCCGGTACGCGGCCACGTCATAATTTCTCTGTCGCAACGCCAGCACTCCCCAATTCGCCCATCCCGCGGGCTCGGTGGGCACGAGCTCTGTTACTTCAGAAAGTTTGCTCTCGGCGTGAACGTCATCGCCAACCTGCAGCGCCGCCAGACCAACATAAAATGCCGACACAACGTCGGCATAGGCTTTGGATCCCTTCTCGGGCAGCTTGGGGCGGGAGTGGCATCCGGCGAGCACGATTGCAAAGTTTCCGAGCAGCAGTAACGCGAGTACTCGTTGGAAGCGTAGCGAGCGTCGCAGGGGATTCGCTCGGACCTCGGACCGGGGATTGGGGTGCCGGGCTCCGCCCGGGCTTGGACAGCCGAGGCGGCCGTCGCTACCTGGATCGAAGCGCGCTCCCGACCTCCGGACCGCGGCCTGGCAAAATCGCGTACACAGCATTGAACATTGTATAGGAAGAACTCAAGCGACAGTCCTCGTCGCCCGCTGTCTAAGCGGGATTGGCTGTTCCAGCCGCTTTCCTTAATTGCTCGCTTCTTCGCCGCCGCGTGCGCGAAATGCCGCGGAACCACAAGAATGCCACGAGAAGAAACGGTAAAAGATATAACAAAAGATCCCACCGGCCGAAACCAGGCGGAGTCACTTCTACCTGGGTTGTCGCTTCACCGTCGCCCTGCGAACTTTGAATCACCAGGCGCACGCGCCACAATTCCTGCCGGTCGAACTCGGCCTGAGCGTTATATTGCAGCGGGCCATGCGATTTCACGCGCTCGGCGGCATACAGCACTTCGGGGAGCCGGCCGGTTACCGGTTGCACTCCTATTTCGATCTTCAAATCGCCTGGAACTGTGCTGCCGGGCACCGGTTCAACAAATACATAGAAGTTTCCAGTGCCGACATCGGGATGAGTCCAGAGAGCAACTATACAAGGCCCAACTTTCTTATTCTCAATAATAGGAAACGGCGGGCCGTTGTGCGCGCTGGCTGGCTTCGGCAACAGCAGCGAAAGCGCAAACAGAAGCCCAGCCGAAAGTACTTTCCATGTCTCTAGGGCCATCCCGCATTCGTTTAAACAAAGGCGCTGCCATCTGCTCCTAAAGCGAAACTCTAAAGCTGAGTTCTGAATTTGAGTTCTGAATTGTTATCCGCTCATCAGCGTGGCGCGCATTTCCATCGGCTGAAACATCAGCCACATCGACGCGCACCAGAGGACGAGGCAAACCGCTGCCCACGGCAGGAACGCCCGGAGCGGCCTATCCGGGGAATCGTCTTCCGCCAGACCATAGGTCACCACGAGAGAACCCGCGAATCCGAGCAGCAGGAATCCGATCTCAATTACTTGCACGACGTTGGCTGGCAGGCCCGTCAAGGTCCAACGGGGCGCGCCTAGCCAAGGGCCGGCCCAGGCTCGCGATCGCATTCTGAGTAACGGGGATCAGCGTATAGAGTCCGGTCAGAAAATGAAAGCAGTAGTGAGCGAGCCACATTCCGAAGCCCAGCGGAACCAGGCCATACGTATATCTCACGGCCAGCGGCAACAGAGCGCGTGTGCTTTTTGCGTTCGTGTCTCCGACCCAGGTTCGCGTCAACCACGCGGCCAGCCCCAGGAGCAGAAGCGGCTCCACAATCAGAAAGAACACAAAGATCACGCCGAGTACCGGGGCTTCATGACTCACATGCAGCAATCGCCCTATCCAACGCTCGACCGCGTAGACGGGACTGACCATGCCAAAAGCATTCAGAAGCGCGCCCAGAGTAAATACCAGTGCCAGTGCTGCGATATCTTTGCGTCGTGAAAAGTATCCAATGCCCGAACGCAGAGGATCAGTCATCAACTCACTCGCTGGCAGCCGACTCAGGATGCCGATGTTGTCGTGAGGGCAGGCATGGACGCAGTCGAGACAAAAAGTGCAATCCATGTTGCCGACTTTGCTGGGCTGAAACAGGGCCAGCTCACATCCGCGAATGGTCACCAGATCGGACACCGGTTCACGCCGGCCACGAATGCAATCTTTGGTATGGCAGCGCGTGCAGACATCCTGTTCGCGGACCTTCACTTCGAACGGCGAAAGTGTGGACGCCACAAAGTTGAATTGTCCAATGGGGCAGACGAACTTGCAGAACGAAGCGTGCTTGAAAAATCCGTCAACCACAAGCACCGAAAGAAAGTAGGCCACAATCAGCCACGCCGTCCACCACGGCGAAGACCACAGGTCGAACAGTTCGTAAGTAAAAAGGATCAAGATAGAAAAGACCAACTGAAAGCCATTTATTGCGCAACGCTCGAGGCCACGTGAACCGGGGCTTAAAGAGGCGACGCGCCCATTGACGCACCAGCATAAAGGGACAAGCAAGACAGAAGAAATTCCCCGCGCACAGTAGCACAAGCACCAGCACGCCGCGAAAGTGAAGCCAGCTGAGGGTCGTCGCGAGATTCTTGGGCGCCAAGGACGGCCCGAACAAGCCGTGCAGGATCATCACGATGCTGAGCACGAGCAACGGGGCTTGAAGTAGCGGGCGAGCGTAACGCCAGCGGAATAAATCGCCCAGCCCGGGCACACGCATCAGATCAAAGGGAAGCGAATCTGAAATTTCCGGGGCCGGGATGGAGGATGGATTCAACAGCTTGCCTAGTTGGGTCGGACGCCCCTCACGTCGAACTGCCGTTCCAGTTTCTTCCCGTCGGGCAACGTGACATGGAGGAGGATAATCCAGTCGCCCGCCATCGGAAACTCCAGCCGAGCTTCGTAGCGCCCAGGGTCCGTTTCTCTCGCCTCCGCGAACCTGGGACTCATGCCCGCATGCGACATGTCAGCCTCAATTGCAACATGCGCGCCGGTAATCGGCCTGGCGGCGGAATCGGCCAACTTTAGAGTCAGCGTGACGGGGCCAACCCGTGCCGGTTCAGGAGAAATTTCGTGTTCAATCGCGACAAAAGTTGAAGATTCCACCGGTCGCGAACAACTCGCGATGGGCAGGATCGACATGCAGACCACTACTGCGAGCCATCTCGCAAGTTGTTGCTTCAAAAGGTGGTTCGACACGCCTCGCTCAGGCAGCCTTCGCGGAATCGTCGCGACCCCACTCGCAGGTGCAGGCCATGTTGCCGTGCTCACCCACCGGAGGAAACAAGTGGTAGTACATGGCGATCACCATCGGGATGAACACGATCGAGTTGTAGAAAAGATGGAGCTCCACCCGCGGGAAGATCAGCTGCAACACACTGCAGGGAACCGGCTTACCCCAGAAATTGTGATGCGTCGTGGCTTGGTAGATCAGCAGGAAATGCTCGATATGATGCCAGAATTGAATCCAGAACGCTACCATCCACCAGGTGTGCGAGACGCCGGTAAAGCCTTTGCGGAATATCCAAATGCCAACGAGCATGACCAGGGCATAGCCATAGTGCAAGGCTTCCGTTTGGATCAGCCACGGATACCACAACCCAAGCAGGCCTAGAGCTTTCGGACGCGGCCAATCCCATCACGTAAATCTGGTAAGCCTGGACCAGATGCTCGGCCCAATGCGCCAGCACGATGAACATGAACAGTTGCAGGCCGCGCTCGTGCCAGCGCGTATTGAGCTTCTCGTAGAAGCTGGCGTTCGCCCCTGGCGCGTTATGAACGTTGGGAACCGCAGGATTCGAAACCGCCATTGCCGCTCTCCCAAGAACCAGGCTAATTATCAAAATGTGACTACAATCACATCTTGGCCGCCGCGGGTCAATAATGGAATTATATTAGCGGCTCTAGAAATGAAAGTTGGTCTCGAGAAAAATAAGCTGCCCGTTGGCATCGTTCGGATAAATCGCCGAAATCACACCCTTGCCCCAGGCATGGCCGTAATAAAAAGTGGTGCCGAAAGAGCGGGTAATCTGGTAGTCGGCGCTGAGATCCCAGACGTTGGCCAAGCCGCGGTGGCCGTTGTTGGGGCGGCCCGTGTAGCCGAAGGTGGTGGGCTGAAACGCGCCCCCGCCGGAATACCAGAGATCGTGCGAGTTCGCCAGCCGCAGCGTGTGCACTTCGCTGCGAAGAGAGAGCTTCGAAGCCGGACGCAGATTCAGGCTGCCGTATAAGTCCTCGTTATTCATCATGTTGTAAAAAGGGAAGCGTGCGTACTGGCGCGGCGTGGTCAAGACTTGAAAGAACGTGCCGTGACGTGAGTCATTGGGATTACCGTCGCCGCTTCCGTACGAATAGCCTGCACCGATCCAGGGCTTCAGGGCTTTGACAGGCGCTTGCCATCCCGCCTCTGTGACGAACGAGCTGGCGTGCTGCGCAAGGTCCCCCCATGAACCAGTTTGCAATGCGCCCCATACCAGAAAGTCAAACTTGCCGGTGTCGCTGGTGTTGAAAACATGAACGTAATCGGCGCCCCACGTCGCAATCTCAATTTTGCCCCGGTCGGTGGAGCGAACCGCCGCGGGACGGTTATCAGTTTTGAGCACTGTCGTGCGGTGATCGATGTAGCCCAGAGCGAACACCCGCAGTTCGCCCGCGCTTTGTCCGCTTGTCACCGACCGGGTGTAGGCGCCATAGTAGGTGTCCACATCGAGTTCGTCCATTCCCTTCACTTGAAAAACTCCCTCCGTCGGCCGCGCGCCGAAGAAGGTAACGTTGTTCTGACCTGAGTTTGCGGTGAGTTGGACGCCGTCGTAGGTGCGCTGCACGGCTGCAAAAGCAAAATTCGAAATTAGGCGGCTTGAAATGCGCGTCTGAATCACGGTCGCCAGCAGCGGATCCTTAGGCGTGACTTCAAGACCATCAAAATATTCAAAGCGGCCCAGTTTTATGCTGGCCGGTCCGAGGTTCTTGAAGTTCACAAACGCCTGTTTCACGAATCCGTTGGCGACGTTGGTGTGATTGTTGTTCGCCGCATAGTAGTTTCCACCCAGGCCGAGTTGGCCCTGCGGAGCGGCCACCACGGCGTCGTCGGGCAGACCTAGAATCGAAGGCTGCTCGCCTTCGAGGAACCAATCAAAGTGTTCGCCGGTTTGCCCGATACCTACGCGCAGCAAGGAATCCCAGAAGCCGTAGTCACTGTTTCCGGTGACGCCCTGGAACCAGTTCCACCCCTCGGCGCGGGTCCGCCAGTTGACCGAAATCTCGAGCGGGCCAAGCATGCGTTTGATCGGCGTCGTCGGTGCGGTTTGCGCTGGCGGGGACGTTGGCTGCTGCGGTGCGAGCGAAGACGAGTCCGTCGGCGGCGCTGCTGGTTGTGCAACTGAGTCCCGACTTCCGGTTACAGCTTGTTGAGCAGAGACTGAGCCAGAAAAAGCGAGGATCATCCCCAGTCTCAGGCAGCATGCAAAGCTCAATTTCATGTCATCCCCAGTGTGAGACGGTTTCGTACGTTCCCAAGGCCGCTATTCCGCGAAGCAAACAAGCACGCCACTATGTTTTCCCCTTTGCGCACGAGCCAGGAGGAAACTGGTTTTGTGAATTTCGCAGCTGTTTAGAGGCGCGATCGCTACGTCACTCGGTGACGGATTTTTACGGGACATTAGCCGGTGGGTCAATAATCGATTCGCATTAGCGAGCGCTACCGGTCAGGATCTCAGCATTGCGAGCCATCGCGAATTGGAAACAACCGGAGGGGATAAGGGTGTACGCCGGAGAACATTGAAGAAGCGAAGATAATGCCTTCAGTACTTTCGCAATTCGTGGTCATTGGCCACAGATCGGAGCAGCGGAAGTTCACGATAAAGGAGGCGAACTCTCAAATGTGGGATTTGCCGCCTGATGGTTGGAGAGGTCCGCTTACGCGGGATCGACCGCGGCGGACTTTGAGCGTTTGCTTTCGCGGACCTGCTCTGTGGTGAATTCGCGGCCGCAAACGCTGCAACGCCAACCAGGCGAGGAAAAGGCTGACATCCCTGTCACGCGCTGGGTATCGGCACTCCGGGCCCGCACCAACTCGCTCATACATTCCGGACACTTTCGTTGAATCATAGTTTTATACACCATGCAGATCCCTCACGACTTCCAGGAATCACTGCTGCGGATATCAGTGTCCCTTCGCTTGGAGGGATCGAGTCTCTTCCGTTGTGAGCCGGGAGGAATCGCAATAGCCATATCCCTTCAGACAGGCCACGTAGTTGCGCTTGTGTTCAGCATCAGCCAGCATTTTGGTTTCGGAGGAGCTAAGTTTCGTATAGTCACAGGTTTCCTGCCCGTCTTTGCAGGCAGCGAGATTGCGTTGGCGTTCTGCGAGCGCAGTTTGTTTCGCCTCGGAGGGGGCAAGCAGGGAGTGATCGCAGTCATCCCACCCGTTCGCACAGTTGGTTGCATTGCGCTGGTGTCGTGCCGTGGTCGCTTCCTTCGTTTCCGAAAGAGTCAGCTGCGAATGATCGCAGAGCCCGGTGCCGTTCTTGCAGTCGGATGCATTCAGCTGCTGCCTGGAACCGTTCACAGTCGCGGCTTCCGCGGCAGTCAATTTCGAGCGGTCACACGCGCCCGACCCATCCCTGCAGTCGGCGAGGTTACGCCGGTGGGCCGCGGCGGACGAATCACGCGCTTCGGCCGGCGTCAGTTTGGAGGGATCGCAGGACTGCATTCCCTCGTTGCAGTCGGCGACATTATGCTTGTGATTGGCTACCGCCAACGCCTCCGCTTCGGGTTCGGAAAGTTTCGAATGGTCACAGGAATCGTAACCGTTTCTGCAGTTCGCAACGTTGCGCCCGTGGCTGGCGACAGCCACTTCCGTCAACTGCGTCGCGCTCAGCTTGGATGAATCGCAGGCCGCGCGGCCAGCCTTGCAGGCCTCCAGATTCTCCCCACCCTGATTTTGCGCAGGATCGGAAGACTGAGTAAATGCCAGTAGAGGCCCGAGACAAAGAAAGAGACAAAGCCCGAGACCGGCTACCGGTGCCCCAAGACACTTCCGCAGACTCGCTTTCATTTCGTCCGCCTTCTGGAGGAGTCGACCGGCTCGGTGTCGAGAGGCCGTCGTGCATTTCTGTGTGGCGCTAGTCTCTGTAGCGCTGACCGGAACTGGTCTGTGGTTCCGGTCAGCCACAAAGCTTTGTTGCTGGCTGCATTCCAACGCAAATGAGTCCTTGCGGTCTTACCTCGCTTCTGCGACGTGCGCCTGGTGGCCGGCTTCGCTTACAGCCTGCACAAACGCCTGTCCGCTTTCGGGAGTTGCTGCACGGCCCGAAAGAATGCTGCGGAACATCATGTGGTGGCCATAAATGGCGCGAGTTGAGTCGTTATCCTGCTCGATTACCGCACCTTCCAGCGTCAGTCCGGCGAATACGCCTTTCGAGCGCGAGTAGGTCAACACTTCCGTGTTGAGCAATATGTCGGTTCCGACGGAAGTGTGACGGCCAACTGGGCCCGCAGCCACAGATCCTTCACCGGTGAGTTCGAATTTAGCCGAAAGCAGATGCTGCAGGCCCCGATCGTTCATGACGAGCATGACCAAGTCCACGCCTTCAACGCCAATCTGCAATCCCCAGCTTCCGCCGCCGACGGAAACGAAAGCCGGAGCGCTCCAGCCTTCCGGAGTGCGGCACGAAGCCACTCCGCGGCCGTGTTTGCCGCCGATGATGAAGCCGCCTTTGAGCAAGTTTGGCACTACGACGATGCACTTGGCGGCGTTCAACACATCCTCAGGGATGCCTTTGTCGGGCATCGCCATGATCGACTGCAGAACTTCCACTGACTTTTGCATTCGGTCAACCGTGTCTTCCCGGTCCGATCCGGCAAAGGCGTAAGTCCCGACCATGCCCATCATGCCCATCAACACCAGCGAAATTGTCTTCTTCATGAAATTGTTCCTTTCGGATTGTCGAACGAAATTGCAGAACATTGCGGAACTTAAGAGGAGAGAACTTCAGATGGCTGACTTAGTTCAGGGGACCTGAAAGAGAGAGCAGAAGTGCCCGCCTCTGGAACCATGATCGCCCACGCCTATCGCAATAGCTGGTCTGAATTGCTCACTTCGCTTTTCAGGCTGCCGGCAGGTGAATCAATTCTCATCTCTGATCGTGCGCCGATCGTGCCCAGCGGAACTTTTGTTTCAGCGGGTGAGCAATCCTGCTCAGAATTCTCTGCCTTGAAATGTCATGATTCGATGTCGGGATGTAACGCGCGAGAGGCTCGGTGGCTCGGTTTCGTAACCCGAGGCGAAACTGTCCCAACTTATCTCGGGAGTAGGATATGAAGGTGCGTTGATGGAACCGGTTCTTCCTCCGCTCCGTAACCGGCTTCGCAGATGGCTCGCTTCTTTGTCTGGTTCGTTCGGGAAGTTGGTCACGATACTGAAACCGCAGGCGCGGAAGTTCGCTCACAGAGGATGTGTCCGTTCTGCGGGCTGATCACGCCGCGAGCGAAGCGGTTGTGTTTAGAATGCGGAAAGCCACTCAGAGGCGTTCCATCCGGGCGGAAGGATGCACCACAAGGTTGAGGCTAAGCAGTTTGCAAATAGAAGATTGAACTGAGGAGACTAAACATGCTTTGGACGATTGTCGCTGTGCTTCTGATTCTGTGGCTCTTGGGTTTTAGCCTGCACATAGCTGGCGGTCTGATTCACATACTGCTGGTCGTTGCCTTGATTGTGGTGGTCATCAATCTGTTGAGCGGCCGCAGCGCGGTCTGACGGTTTTCGCAAGAATGCGAAGCTGCGGGTCGCGAGCGAGGCTCAATCGTGCAGAACTACATTGAGCAGCGAACTGTGGACCTGCAGCGCGCCTTCCGTGCCGCCGGCGTAGTGGATAAAGCCCAGCTTCCGGAACCGGTTCATGAAGAAGCTCACCCGCGACCGCGTGGTTCCCACCATCTCGGCCAAAGTTTCCTGACTGATTTTTGGTACCACAGTTTCCGGAATGCCTTCCTTGCCGAAGTGAGCGAGCAATAGTAGTACGCGAGCCAGTCGTTTTTCGCTCGAATTGAACAACTGGTCGACCAGGTCCTCTTCGTAACGGATATTTCGCGCCAGCAAGTAAGCCACGAACATCTCGGAAAGCGCAGGTTCGCGATGAAGGGCTTCCATCATCGTCTTCTTCTCCACCTGGAGAATTTCGCAATCAGTCATCGCGGCCGCCGAGCCCATCCGTAAGACTTGACCCGCCAGCGCACCCTCTCCAAAAAAATTCCTTTCGCTCACAATCCCGATCGTGGCTTCCTTGCCAACCTTCGATACCACGGTCAACCGCACTTTGCCTTTTTGCACGTAGAAGACGGCATCCGCGACGTCTCCTTGCGTAAATATTGTCTGCTTTTTCGGAACGGCCAATATCTTCCTGCCAGCGCCAATGGTCGCGAGGAAAGTGCTGGGATCGAATCGGACGTTCTTTCTTGCTGGCATCTTTGCTATCAACCTGGGGCTCATTCTCAAATTCAGTATAGCCCGCAGACGGGCCTATTCGAACAATCACAAGGGCCTTGAAATCGCCCTGACCGCTCTTAACTTCACTGCCTCTTAACTACTGCCCTCAACTTCTGCTCTTAACTTCGGCTCCTAACTTCGGCTCTTAACTTCTGCTCTTAGTTTCGGCAAATGTCAGAAAGAGTGGTCACTTTTGGGCATTTTCTTTTTGTCGCGTGGCCCAGAATGGCTGGTGCGGGGAACGGAATTCATTGATCACCGCCGGTGAAAGAGATTATCCCAATGCCAGTTCAAGTCGGCACCATCCTGATGAAAGAATGGCCCGGAAAGCCGCAGCTTCTGGGGTTGGAAAGCGAACCCTGCTCTGGTGACTGGAGACAGCTCAAGTTTATGGATGGCTTCGCCGTGGATCGCAAGATCCATGCCGCCGGATGGAATTTCTTTTTCATGGCGACGCAATTCAAAGCGACGTGCTTTGGAACGATCGGGGCCGCAAAGATTCAGAAAGCGTTAGATCGCATTCTGGAGAAGGTCAAGCAGCACGATTTTAATTCCCTCGAGATCACAGGGATCGTTTCTCAGCGCTTTCTCGGATTACCGTACGTGACCGTTTCCGCGCATTCCCGCCATATGCAGAAAAGTTGTTTCCTGGATGGCGCCGAAACTCGGCGCAATACTCAGCACGACGCGGAATGGGCCAAGGGCTGAGTGTCCCAAATTTGTCCGAGCGTTCGGTCACGGGATTCAGTTGCGGCGTGCTTGCGAGTCAGTTCGCGGCGCATTCAATCCTCTCTCAGGAAGAGTGCGCGCTCAGATGAAGGCTTCTGACCGGTTCACTTTTTCTCGGTCGCCAGTCTCCGGTCTCGATGTGGGTCGATACGGGGCATACCGGTGCTCAGCTCACATCTCTCGCCTGGCTTTGCCCCGCACGTAGGGCAACGAACGGCCAACGCCTTCTTCGGTTTGACCTTCACGGCTTACACCGTGCGCGTCTGTTCGCGAATATTCTGGTCAATTGTGACCAGTACACAAACCATTTTCGTTGAATACTGACAAGAGGCTAACCTCATCGTTCTTCGGTGTTTGTTGTGTGGCACTCGCAACGGGTTCCCCTAGAAAATCGTCTTCAACGTTCTCAGCCAGGAATTGGGAAAAATGGCACAGCCCATCACCGTGTTTCCAAATCCGACCCTCGAAGTCGTCGTCCCTCGCCCCCTCACGCGAACGACAATCGCCCTCCCAGTCGCCCGATGGCAATCAAAACCATCGCTGCCCAGCCGGGTCGCGGTGATCGGAAACTACCTTCCGCGGCATTGCGGAATCGCTACCTTTACCACTGATCTCTGCACCGCCATTGCCGCAGAGTACGGAACAGCCCGCCTGATGGCGCTCCCCGTCAACGACAATGAAGAGGGATACGACTATCCCGCACGGGTACGATGGTCGCTTGCCCAGGACGATGTGAAGTCTTATGAGGATGCGGCCGAATTCCTGAACTTCAACAATATCGACATGGTTTGCCTGCAGCACGAATATGGAATCTTCGGCGGCGCGGCCGGAAGCCATATTTTGCATTTGCTGCGCAACCTGAAAATGCCTCTGGTCACCACGCTGCACACAGTGCTGCGCGAGCCCGATTCGAACCAGATGAGGGTGATGGAAGAGATCGCGGAGCTTTCCGACCGCCTCATCGTCATGAGCCAGCTGTCGTCCCAGTTTCTGCAGGAAATTTTCAAGGTTCCCGGCAGCAAGATCGATATGGTGCCGCACGGGGTTCCAGACTTGCCGTTCCTTGATCCTAATTTCTACAAAGACAGGTTCGGCGTGGAAGGGAAGGCGGTTCTGCTTACTTTCGGACTGCTATCCCCGAACAAGGGAATCGAAAACGTCATCCAGGCGCTGCCGCAGATTTTATCCCGGCACAAGCACGTTGTTTATATCGTTGCCGGAGCCACCCATCCTCACATTTTCCGCCGCGAGGGAGACAAATATCGCGAGTCGCTGCAGGCTCTGGCGAAAAAAATGGGAGTGGAATCACAGGTTATCTTCCACAACCGCTTCGTCAGTCCCGAAGAAATGGTTGAGTTCATCGGCGCCGCGGATATCTACATCACTCCTTACCGGCACGAAGCGCAGGTTGTTTCCGGAACGCTGGCCTACGCACTGGGGGCGGGCAAGGCGATCATCTCCACTCCCTACTGGCACGCGGTCGAATTGCTGGACGACAACCGCGGTGCGCTGGTGCCATTTGAAAATCCCGATGCCATCGCGAAAAAAACCATGGAACTCCTGGACACTCCCGCGATTCGTCACGCCATGCGTAAACGCGCCTACCTGTTCGCGCGGGAAATGGTGTGGAAGCGAGTGGCGCAGGGTTACATGGAAAGTTTCGCGCGGGTCCGGGGCGACCGCATGGCGAATCCCAAGGTCCAGTCCTCGGCGCGCATGACTCATAAATCGTTGGATCTGGATCTGGATAAAGATCAGCTGCCTCCACTGAAACTGGATCATCTCAGCCGCATGACCGACGACACTGGCATGCTGCAGCACTCGATTTTTACCATTCCGAATCGCAAAGAAGGCTACGCCACCGACGACAACGCTCGCGCCCTCATCCTGGCCGTGCAATTGGAACAGCTGGCTCCCGAACATTTACCGGAAGCTCTGATGGCGTCCTCGCGAAATGATGGACGACTCGGAAGCGCAAACTCGCCTTTCGTAAATTCCGCTGGCGTTTATCTTTCCTTCCTGGAGCACGCGTTCAATCCCGCGAAAGGCAGATTCAAGAATTTCCTTCGCTATGATCGCCGGTGGAACGAACTGGTGGGCTCCGAAGACTCGCATGGGCGGGCATTATGGGGATTGGGCACGGTTCTGGGCCGATCCCGGGATCAGGGATTCCGGGGCGCGGCGGGGCGCCTGTTCGAATTTTCGCTCCCTGCGGCGGTGGAATTCAGCAGTCCGCGGGCCTGGGCCTACACCCTGCTCGGAATTCAGGAATATCTCACTTCGTTTCCTGGAGATCGAGACGCGCAGAAAGTGCGCTCGGTTCTCAGCCGGCGGTTGCTCGAAATGTATGCGTCAGTCCGAACCTCGGACTGGAAATGGTTCGAGAACGTTCTCGCCTACGGAAACGCGAGATTGCCCCAAGCTCTTCTGTTAGTAGGCTCCGCATCCTCCGATGACCGCATGATTTCCGCTGGTCTCGAATCGCTGGACTGGCTTGCGCAAATACAGCGCTGCGAAATCAACGGTCACTTCGTGCCCATTGGGTCGCAAGGGTTCTATCGCCAGGGCGGTGAGAAGGCCCGCTTCGATCAGCAGCCCATCGAAGCCGCCGGCGCGGTTTCCGCCTGTCTGCAAGCCTATCGCATAACCGGGGAGGGCCGCTGGCGCAACCAAGCCTGGTCGGCATTCAACTGGTTCCTCGGCAATAACGATCTGCAAGTCCCGCTCTATGATTCAGTGACCGGCGGTTGCCGGGACGGACTGCATCCTGACCGCGCCAACGAAAACCAGGGTGCGGAATCCACGCTCTCGTTCCTGATGGCGCTGGTCGAAATGCGATCTCTACCAGAATTTGAACCCCGGAATTTGAACCACCAGAGTCTCACCGAACGGATACCCAGTCATGACCATGCCCGTAGAAACGCCTGTGACCCTACTCAGTACCAACTTCGAGCCATTACTTCATCGCCATCCCGCGAATCCAATCCTGACAAATAAAGATTGGCCGTACCCGATCAACAGCGTATTCAATGCAGGCGCCACGCGACTCGCGGATGGTACCACTTTGCTGCTTTGCCGCGTGGAAGATCGGCGGGGCTTGTCGCACTTGTGCGCGGCTCGCTCCCGCAACGGCGTCGACGGATGGGAGATCGACCCAGAACCGACGCTAATGCCCAGCCCGAAGGATTATCCGGAGGAAATCTGGGGCATTGAAGATCCGCGCATCACGTTCGTTCCCGAACTGCAGCAATACGTCGTCACTTACACGTCCTATTCCCGCGGCGGTCCTGGCGTATCGCTGGCTCTGACCAAAGACTTCCGCAGCTTCGAACGCTATGGCGTGATCATGCCGCCGGATGACAAAGACTCCGCACTTCTGCCTCGAAGACTCAATGGTTACTGGGCGCTGATTCATCGCCCTGCAACCAATCTCGGAGCGCACATGTGGATTTCCTATTCTCCCGATCTTCGTTATTGGGGCAGGCACCGGCTCATGCTGGAAGCGCGCCGCGGCGCCTGGTGGGATGCCAACAAAATCGGACTATCGCCGCCGCCCATCGAGACCTCCGCGGGATGGCTGGTTCTCTACCACGGCGTCCGGCATACGCCATCAGGCTGCCTGTATCGACTGGGCCTCGCACTTTTCGATCTTCAGACTCCGGAAAAGTGCCTGATGCGAGGCGATTCGTGGATCTTTGGTCCAGAGGCAAAATACGAAGTCCATGGCGATGTGGATGACGTTGTGTTTCCTTGCGGATACACCATGGACGCCGATGGCGACACTCTCAACATTTATTACGGAGCCGCGGACTGCGCGATTGCCCTGGCCAGGGCTAGCGTTCGCTCGCTGCTCGCGTGGCTCGATACCAACGGAAGTTGCGAACGCCGGCAGCGCGCGCAGGATTGACGCCTAATGAGCGGGCTGCTCGGCATCTTCCAATTTCTTTTTCGCTGCCGGCACAAACACATGAGCCGGGTGTTCACCATTAAGAACCGCACTTACCGCGTCTGCTTCGATTGTGGTCGGGAATTCGACCTGCCCGCCGAGAATCCGAATCGGCCGCTGCGTTTCGCTGCACTTTTCTAAATGCCCATTAGGGAAAAGGCCGCATTCTGCACTGAAGCTTCTGGGCTCTGATCTTGTCCCCTCGCAGCCTCGATTCTTCGCATGTGAGCTATCTTGCACAGACGCTCCCGCGTGGACCTGTCATGATTTTTGTACTGACCCTAAATACGAGCCGCTACCGTTGATTCGCAGTTCGCGTTGTTGAAGTTAGTTCAAGGTTGCTGGGGGTTAGGACATGATCGGGTCACAAAGAATAAAGATCGGATCACAACCAAGCAACCAATCAGCGGTCTTCATCCGTGTGTGCCGCCAAACCTTGCGGCGAACAACGATTCGACCCTAGGAACTCTCTAAAACTCGAGATCGGGGCAACACCTCCAGCGGATGAGAGATGTTTACCCATGAAACAGGCTCGCGAAATAAGGAAGGTCAAAAGATCATGCCGTTAATTCAACTCCTGGAAGTTCTCATCGTGGTGGGGGTTCTCCTGTGGCTGGTGAATCGCTTCATCCCCATGCAGTCCACCATCAAGTCAATCTTGAACGGCGTTGTAGTGATTGCGCTGGTTTTGTGGATCTTGAATGTTTTTGGTCTGTTTCATGCCTTCTCCGGCATCCGCATCGGCAAAGGCTGACGTGTAAGCGAGGCTCCATAAAGAGGTATAAGAAACCAGGCCTCGAGCAATTCAAAACTCCGATCATCGCAGCTAAGACGACTCACCTCAGACCACGGCACCCGGGCAGCAACATGCCCACCAAGGAGATCCTATGAAAAACAAGCTTTTGTTAGCAGCGGGAATCACCCTCAGTTTGAGCGCATTTGCTCAAACCAACTCGCAGACAACTGTTGCGGTTGAGCCGATGAACTCAATGCCGGTCTTCCGCGTAAGCGTCGTAAGCCGCAGCGTGCAGGCCGTCAATTACCGCCATCGCAGCGGATCCACCAAAATGGATTTCGAGGGCACGGATCTAATGCGCTCAGCGGACGGCGTAGCCCAGGTGAACAGCAAGCGCGGATCCATCGAGATCGAAGCGGAATTCGGCGGCCTCGACCGGCCAACCAGCTTCGGCAACGAGTATCTCACTTACGTTCTATGGGCGATTTCACCCGAAGGTCGCGCCGTGAACCTTGGAGAAGTATTAGTGGGCGACAACCATCGCAGCAAGCTGCACGTCACCACAGACCTTCAGGCCTTTGCCATGATCGTTACGGCAGAGCCTTATTACGCGGTGCGCGAACCCAGCAACGTGGTCGTGCTCGAGAACGTCGTTCGCGACGACACCAAGGGAACCATCGAGGCGGTAAATGCAAAGTACGAACTCATGGAGCGCGGCGGCTATATTCCAACCGGATACAAATTCGACCCCGTGGTTTTGAATGCGCGGTTGCCTCTTGAATTCTTCGAAGCGCGAAATGCATTGCGCATCGCTCAATCCGAGGGAGCCGACCAGTACGCCAGCGACAGTTATCAGCGTGCGGTCCAGTTGATGGATAGCGCCGACAGTTACGCCATAGATAAGGGCGCTCCCAAAAAGAAGCTGATCGCCGTTTCTCGCGAGGCCGTGCAGACTGCTGAAGATGCGCGCGCCATCGCAGTCAAGAAAATGGACGAGATCCGTCTGGCCAACGAACGCCAGGATTCCGCGGATGCGCAGGCCCACTCCCAGGCCCGTGCCGACGAAGCAACTCGACAGAAAGACCGTGCCCAGCGCGACGCATTAAACGCCGAAAACCAAGCCGCTCAAGCGCAATCGGATACGGCACAAGCCCAGGCTGCAAGGGCCCAGGCCGACTCCGATGCGGCTAATGCTCGGAACGCCGCTGCCGATGCACAAGCAGCGACTGCCAGGGCCCAATCGGACATGGCGGCGAACCAGGCTTCCTCGGCAGCCGCACTCTCGGCAGCCCAGACCGATGCCGATCAATCTCGTCGGGACGCTCTGACGGCGCAGCAGGCCACGCAACAGGCGGAAGCCGATAAAGCAGCCATGCGCACGCGCTTGTCAGCACAGTTGAACACCATTCTTCAGACTCGCGAGACCGCGCGGGGACTCATCGTCAGCATGTCCGATGTTCTGTTTGACACCGGAAAATTTTCACTGAAACCGGGCGCGCGGGAGAAGTTGGCGAAAGTTGCCGGCATTCTGCTGGCCTACCCTGGACTCAACATTGAAGTCGGCGGCTACACGGACAACGTGGGTACCGACGATATGAACCAGACGTTGTCGGAGAATCGCGCCGCATCGGTGCGCGATTATCTGGTGCAACAAGGTGTGTTGGCCAATTCGGTTTCGTCCAAAGGTTTCGGCAATACTTTGCCGGTAGCCACGAACGACAACTCAGCAGGTCGACAGCAGAATCGCAGAGTGGAACTTCTCGTCTCCGGCGAAGCCATCGGCAGCCCGGTCAATGCTACGACAGGAAGCTTGCAGTAGAAGCGCAGAAGCGTGGTAGGTAGCAAATCGCAAGGATAGTGGAGGCAAATACCCTATGAAGCTAGTTGGAATCATTAGCACTGCAGTTTTGTCTTTGACCCTCGGAGTTGTCGCTCCGGCGTTCGCCCAGGAACAGCATGACCCGCAGGAGGAACAGAAGGACAAACCGGCGGCGAAGGAAACCGAAAAAAGAGCAGAACCGGCAAAGCCAGAGGAAAAAAACTCCCAGCCGGAGAAGAGCGTTAAGCCCGAAGAGAAAAACGCTAGGCCAGAAGCAAAGCCCGCGCAGGAGCAGCACGCACAGGCGAAGCCCGCAGCACCGGCCCAGCGCGGTCGCATTCCCGACGACCGTTTCAAAGCCAATTTCGGACAGGGTCACACGTTTCGTGTGAGCCAGGGCGACTACAACAATCACCGCTTCCAATACGGCGGCTATTCGTTCGGATTCGTAGGTGTGTGGCCGAGCAATTGGCTCTACACGCAGAACGTTTATGTCGTCGAGATTGACGGCGTGTATTACCTGTGCAACGCCAGCTATCCCGGCGTGAATCTTGAACTCAGCTTCGCGTCGTAGCTGGTGTCACGGCTTTCACCTGCTATCAACCAAATCGGCGCGGGCCCCCGTGGCTCGCGCCCTTCCCCCAAGTCGATGGGAAAAGGAACAAGAAAATGCTAGGAACTATACTGATCGTGATTCTGGTTCTGGCGCTTCTCGGAGCGTTGCCACGTTGGCCGCATAGCCGCGACTGGGGTTACGCCCCAACCGGCGGCGTAGGAGTGATCCTGTTCATCGTTGTGATTCTGTTGGTTCTCGGCAGGATTTGACCGCTACACAATAAGCCGGGATGGACCATTAGGTCACTCACCTTTCCTTGTCGGTGTGCCAACCTGGATTGGTCCACTGGCCGTGCTGCCTGACAAAGATCTCCGTCACCCGGCTTGAGCCCAAGGATCGTTTGCCGTCCAACCTCCGTCTCCACGACATAGCTGCTAAACGCCACAGCGACGTTCCCGAAGTGTTGCATCTCGGTGCGAGGGAACTCGAGTCTAGTCAGTCTTCCACCTTTGGAATAAAATTCAGCAGAGGACCGTCGATCCGGGAGATCGGTGTGCATGGAGAACCCAGGATACCCCGGAGCTTTTCAGGACTGCGAGCCGCCACGATGACCCGATTGTCGAGCCTGACGCTCTCCTCTGCGAGCGCTAACCCGACCCCCGGGCCGGTAAATCAGGATGGTATTTCCTGTCATTTTCATCTTGAATCTCGCGTGGGTAGAAGTTTGAAATAGCTTGGACCATCAATGTCAGCGCTGAAAAAACTCGGGCCTTCCGCATTCCATAGCCAATAAGGTGGAATGATCACGGGGGAAGCGACAGTGAGTAAAGCTATTGAAATCCTACAAGCGGCCCAAAAGCGGGCCATGGACGGCCGCCCCAAGGTCGGAGGCTTTCCCTACCTGGCCGAGACTCTTCGGCGAGCGGGTGTGAAACGAAATATGTGGTGCCTGCCGTCCTGCCAGAGCCTGTATCTCACGAGCGAAGGGCCGGTAGTGACGCAAGGTACGCCGCTGGTCTCAGGCAGTGTCGATGTCCCAGCGTTCGATCGCGACGCCCTTATCCGGGCGCTGCGCACGGACCAGGCGGGCGAGAGTACCTTCCCGGAATTCCTGATGGCGTCGTGGTGTGCGGGAGTTGTCCGGTACGATGTCGATTTCGACGCGCGTACAGTCACGTACTACGGTTGTAATGAAGAGGAATATGTCGAGGGCTATCCGGCCGCAAACGTAGGGTAGACAACGCGTAAGTTATTGATTCATGAAATGCCATAACGGCTAAAAAGGCCCCATTGCCTGGAGCGTACTCGCAGCCAGGTCTGGCCGAACGCGGCAAGGTCGGCTAGCGTGGGAACGGTTGCCTGCTGCGGAATACTCTTAAAAAACGATCCTACCAATCTGAAAATAAAGTCAACGAAAACCATCCAAGTCTCCTTGAAGGGCAGCAACCAGCTTTGCTATAACGGTTGGTTTTGAAACCCCTTGGAGGGCCCCAGCGCCATGACCTCTGTTCGCTCCTTGTGTTCCCTTCGTTCGTGTTTTCCTATCTACACTTTGGTCGCCATCGCAGCACTCGTTTATTGCTGCTTAACGCCGCCGTTTGCGTTGGGGCAGCAAACTTTGGGCTCCATCACCGGCACGGTGACTGATCCGTCGGGAGCTGTCGTGTCCGACGCCACTGTGAAAGCGGTCAATATCGCGACCAACCTCCAAGTTGCTGCTCAGACCAAAACAAACGGCTCTTTCGTGATCCCGGATCTTCCCGCCGGAACCTATCGAGTCATCGTCACGAAGGACGGCTTCAAAACGGAAACACACACGAAAATCCTGGTGTTCGGTGACCGTACGACGACAGTGGATACGACTCTGGTGGTGGGTTCGATCAGTGCCACGGTGGAGGTGAACGCCGTGCCCTTGATGAACCAGACGGACACCACGATCGGCTATGTCGTCGATACGCAAACCATCGCAACCACCCCACTGGGCACCGGCAGCTTCACGCAACTGGCAATTCTTAGCCCTGGCGTTCATGCGGACTTCCTCGGTGGAGGCGGCGCCAACACTGGCCTTGGCAATCAGGCCATCTTCGCGAACGGAAATCGCGACACCAGCAATAGCTTTTCTCTGAACGGGGTCAGCACCAACAACCTCTTTAACGGCAATTCCACCAGCCAGGTCGGTGAGAACCGGTTCGTGCTCAACACCGGTGAGAACTTCGGTGCGGGTGGTACCATCCAAACCAGCACATCGGTGTATGGAGCGATTGGCCAGGCTCTTCCCACTCCGCCGCCGGATGCCATTCAGGAGATCGCCGTCAACTCCTCGCAGTACGACGCTACCCAGGGCAACAACAGTGGCGCCCACATCAGCGTACTGACTAAGTCTGGCACGAACGCGATGCATGGTTCACTCTGGGAACAGTGGCAGAACAGCGATATGAATGCCACGCCGTATTTCTACAATGCTGCAGGCATCAACCCTGTTACCAATCAGCCTTATCTGCCTCGTCCTTTCCTGAATCGGAACGCTTTTGGCGGGACAATCGGCGGGCCGATTATCAAGGACAAGTTGTTCTTCTTTGGGTCCTATCAGGGAGTGCGCATTGCCGATGCCAGGCTTCCACCAAAAATGTGACCGTGCCTCTGGGTCTTACGAATGATCGCAGTACGCAGGGCATCATTAACATGATTCAGGCGACATACGGCACCACGATTACCTCGAGCCAGATCAATAGCGCTGCCGCACAACATTCTGAATGCCAAACTTCCCAACGGGCAGTATCTGATACCCAGCGCGCAATACACTCCGACGCAGGCCGTCACGCTCGGCTACGACGCCGTCGTGCAAGGTCCTAATACGCAAGCCACCGTAAACCAAGGGATTTCTGGTATCGATTATGTTTTAAGCTCCAAGGATCGCTTGTCCGGGAGATATTACGTTCAGAGCAATCCCACCAACAATCCTTTTGGCGCGGTCGGTTCGCTGCTCGGATTTTCCCAACAGCTTTCCGCCGGCAGCCAGGTATTTTCCCTCGCGAACTCCGTCGTGCTATCCCCCAATCTCACTTGGGAACAGCATGTGGGATTCACTCGTCTGCGAGCTTATGCAAACACGACAAAGGGATTCACCCCAAGTTCGGTGGGCATTACCCTGCCTGGCTCGGCCACTTTTCCTCAGTTCGACATCGCCACAGGCGGATCCTACGATCGAGGCTGGTTTGGAGTTTGGTCCCAGCACCAGCTTTGGCGATGGCGGCATGTTCCAGAATCAATGGGAATTCGGGACCTCCACGAGTTGGGTGAAAGGAAAGCATATCCTCAGTGTGGGGACGACGTGGGACCACACCCAGCTCAATATCCTCAATAACAACACAGATACCGATACGCTAAACTTCACAGACCTTCCTTAACTTCGTAGAAGGCACCTTGCACGGCGGCGATGAGTTCGCTGGTTCGGCTCACCGCTACTACCGCTCCGATACCGTCGGCACCTACATTAACGACAACTTTAAGATGAGGAAAAACCTGACGGTAACCGCCGGGTTGCGTTGGGACATCGACGGGCCGCTCTCGGAGAAATACGGCATGCTCACCGGTTTTGACCCTTCGAAGTACAGTTACGTGCAATGCACCGTCGGCGGAGTTGCCGGCGGACCCGGCTTGTGAACACCTTGCGACACGGGCACTGACGTAATTACCGGCTCTGGTCTGGTAATCGCCGGGAATAACAAGACTGGCGCCACGCCCGGAGCCAGCAATTCGCTCATGAAAAATCACCAGTGGGGTTTCGCGCCCCGCATCGGCATCGCATGGGCTCCAACGTCTAAACTCACCGTGCGCGCAGGGTATGGTATGTACTACGACCGCGGCGAGTTTTTCAGCTACTTGTCGCCCAGCGCAGGTGCCGGATTTAACGGCCCATTCGGCGTCACGCTCGCGCCTCCGTTCGTCCAACCGATCTCCGTGTTTAGGGCGCGACTCTATCTCAGCCGTTCGGCACGACTCTGCCACCGCCCCCTCCAGCCACGGCAGCAGCCTTCCAGGCCTACCTGCCGAATCTCGAGCAGACTGCTTGCGGTTTTCCGGGATGCTGGCCGACTGGCAATCTTTATGGTCCTTTCCTGTTTGGCGGTTACGATATCAACAACAAACTGCCGTATACGCAGAACTGGACACTCGACCTTCAATTTCAGCCCTCCAATACCTGGATGATCGAGGCCGGTTATGTCGGCAATCATGGCACCCATTTGGTGCTGCCCATTCCCTTCAACCAACCCCTCATCGCCACACCGACGAATGTGGTGAACAGGCAGACCAGTTCCTACGGAGGCACCACTCCATTGTTCCTGGATACCGAGCCTGTATTTACGAACGAATTTTCCGGCAATGCGCCGATTCGCGTGCCCTATCCCGGGTACGACATGAACGCAGTGTCGTATAAGGCGGAGGGAATATCGAACTTCGATGCATTGCAGCTCCAGGTCCACAAGCGCCTGTCTAACGGCCTGCAATTCACCTCGTCTTACACTTGGTCTCATTCGCTGGACGAGCAGAGCGGCCTGGGCCTCTTTTTCACCGGGAACAATCCGCTCACTCCCCGAGCCAACTACGCCTCTTCGGATTTCGATCAGACCCACGTTTTCCTGATCAACTACAGCTATACGATTCCGAAGCTCGTGGACGGCGGGGCGTGGGGCTACGTGACTAACGGCTGGACCATTGGTGGCCAGACTGTGGCGCAGAGCGGGCAGCCCTACAGCGTCTACGACTATACGGGCTCGGTGGCGAGTCTCTACTACGGCACCGATAACGAAATTGGCAACCCCATGGTTCCGCTGGTACCGGGCGTAACCGCCAGGCAGGCAGCCAGGCGCGAATTGCCCCCGGGAGTTTTGTCGCCCTCACTCTGTAAGCTCAATTCGGCTGATTTTGCACCCCAGTTCGTGGCTCCGGGGACCAACGGGGTTCCCGCTTCCGACACTAGCGGGTCCGATGACTTTGAATCCTTGTTTGGAAATAACGGCCGGAACAGTTTTCGAGGCCCATTCCAGGTGCGCTTCGACATGAGCCTGGCCAAGCTATTCCTGATCAAAGAGCGCTTCCAACTGAAGTTCGAAGCCGATGCATTCAATATTTTCAACCATCCCGATTTCGACACTCCGAACAACGACGTGTCCTTCTTTCCCAATTTCGTAGGTCCGCCATCGATTCCCCCGCCAGGTAGCTTGGGCGTCATCCAGCACACGGTTGGGAGCCCACGCTTCCTGCAGCTCTCGCTGCATTTGGCGTTCTGATTTGAAGCGAGAGGAGTGGACGAATTCTGCATCGTGAAATGAAAACTAGGCGGTCGGGACGGGGGCTGGTCAGCCTAGCGGCTGACGGCCCTCGTTCTTTTGCAAAGCGTGGGGCGGGAGCGTGGGGCAACGACGGGCATACTTCCATCAACCGCGTGGCTGCGGAGAAAATTCCGGCCGACATGCCGTCGTTTCTGCGGCGGGCGGTGGCCGAGATTGCTTATCTGGGCCCGGAGCCGGACCGGTGGCGGAGTCCTTCGGAGTTCGCGCTGAAGAACGCGCAGGAGCCCGACCACTTCATCGACCTGGAACGCGTCTCCTGGCTTGACCCACTTCCGCAAGGCCGCTACGAGTTCTATCGCAAGCTCTACGAAAAACGCGCCGCGACCCCAAGCACGGATCATCCCGACGACTATTTGCCCGAGCACGTCGGCCTGCAGCCTTACATCACGATGGAAGTCTATGGGCGACTGAAGGCTTCGTTCCGCGAATACCGGCAGCGCAAGGCGACGCATCAGCCGACGGCGGCGGTGCAACAGGCGATTATTTTCTACGCGGCCTGGCTGGGACATTATGTGGCGGATGGCTCGCAGCCGCTGCACACGACCATTCAGTACAACGGGTGGGTGGGCCCGAATCCCAATGGATACACTACCGAGCGCAAGATCCACTCACAGTTCGAAACCGCGTATGTGGCGGCGAACATCACCGCGAAAGATTTTGCGCGATTGGTGACCAGTCCCGAGCGACTGGATGATCCGTTCGCGCGCTACGTCGCCTATCTCAGACAGTCGAATGCGTTGGTAGACAAAGTTTACGAACTGGAAAAGGCTGGAGGGTTCACCGGGAAGGGCTCTCCGGAAGCGTTCGAGTTTACGACTCATCGGCTGGCTGCGGGGTCTCAGATGCTGCTGGACCTATGGTACACGGCGTGGCTGGAGAGCGCAGTGCCGGTGGCGGAGCATCCGGCTGCGGCACCGGCTACGAAGTAATCCACTGGTTATCTCCTGTCTGACGTAAAGATATAAAGAGAAGCGTTTGCCCCAAAGATTTCGCACACGTCATGTTAGCGGCATACGTTCAGGTCCGTCATCGGAAGGGAAACGACGTTGTTTGAGAGCTGGCGTAAGACGTCGTCTTCTTTGGCTGTTTGTTGTGATTCTGTGCCTGCGGCGGTTCGGCTGATGCCTTCTCGGCGGCAACTTCTGAGATTACGACGCCAACAGCCGACAACAGCTTCGAAAACGATCACGAGGGCTGGCACGAAGCGTTTAAATCCGCATCCCATCCGGCCCAAGCGTTAACCGTAAGTGAGGGTAGTGCTCTGTCCGACCTCGATAATATAGCCGTCAGGATCGCGGATGTAGCAGCGGATCTCGCCGTACTTGGGGATCGGCTCCGTGATGAACTCGGCTCCTCGACTTTTCCACAATTTGTAGCACGCTTGAATATCCGCAACCCGGAAATTCATAAAGCTGTTGATGTGATTCGGGTCGGGAACGCTGAGCGTTACCGTCGGCTTATCCGGGGTCGGCCCGCCTCCAACGTTCAGAATCATCCAGATATTCGCAAGCTGAAGGTACGGAGGCGCGTTGCCGTCACCCATGGTCAGAATGCGAGCGCCGAAGACCTTTTCGTAGTAGCGAGCCGATCGCTCGACGTCGGCGACGGTGAGAAAATGCGCGACGGTGATCCCCTCGCGCGGGGGCATCTCATAGTTCTTCTGGTCGATTTGTACGCCGTTCATTGTCGGCTCCAATCCCGATAAACAGTGCTCATCCGCTGATTCTGATTCTTTCGTATTCGTACCTGCTGCCGATTATGCCTGACGAGGAAAGCCAAAACACTATGGACCAAGTTATCGACAGGTGCCCACCTTTGGCGACCTTTGCATGCACCATTCCCACTGAGGGTGCCCCATCCTTGCGTTTTTTGCAAGAGCCTGCCCTGAGCTTGTCGAAGGGGTGGGCGGCGTTGCTGCCTGTGCGATTTGATTCTGTTGTCGACACGTGATCAAACCGCGGACCTGGACGATTTCTTCGTAGATATCGATACGACACTGCGACATAGCTTCAGCTGTGATTATTGGTCGGTCAACAGAAGGGAGTCAAACAATCGTGAGGGTGACGCACGGGAGACCGGTTTCTTTATTCGCCTTCGCTCGTGACTACTTGCACAGCCGGTTTGCTTTGCTTCTTCAGAATCTCACCCAGCAGGAATAGGTCGGTGAGCAGCGCTCGAAGGTGGATGGAAGCGTTCAGATTGTCAATCAACTGGGAACTGATCGCGGATTGAGCGAGAACCACTTCAAGAGCAGCAAGAGAGTCGCGAGAGTCGCGATCAAGCACCGCAATGAACGCCAGATATTTGCCGGCCGGCTCAAGGCCTTCCTGTTTGACTGCAAGGGCACAGGCTTCGGGCAGGCCCGTCAAGGCTTCGACGGCGCGTTGCAGGAACTTGCGGACTTGTGCACCCGACTTGCTGCCCTGGTCGCTCGGCAACCCCTGGGCTGCGTATGCCAGCAGAAACTCGTAGCATTCTTCTACCGCGTCACAGCGATCGCAGATCTCAGCCAGCATCGGTTAGTCCCCGGCCTTCGATCCGGCTGGATGTCGGTGACGAAGACGCAGTCTCAACCTTCCATCGCTCGGGATCGTGCTCTTCCAGATAAAAATCGCGGTCCATCCAGCCGAAGATCATGGATTTCGTGATCGCGCGTTTCTCCGGACGCAGGCCGAAGTAGACGTGCATCATGACCAGCGCAATCAGTCCCACGCCTGCCAAGCCGTGCAGCACGTACATCAGGCCCCAGGTCATGTCGCTGAATAGATATGGATTCCGAGGGAAAAAGATCGTACGCACTCGAGACATCATGAAGACGCCGGTAAAAATCACCGACAGACCGCACAAAATAATCACGCCGTGAAAGAGCTTATTTTCCAGCGGATACTTGGCAAACTTTCGCGGCGGCGGTGCTTGCATTCCGAGAAACCGGCGAACTCTTTTCCCGGCGTCGTCCACATCGATTCTGTCGGGCCAAATCGACCAGAAATCCAGCCAGAAAGAAGCATGAATGATGTGAAAAACAATGGAAACGGTCAACACGGCGCCAGCGATCCAATGATAGGTCACCCAATTAAACTGGAGGCCCACTTTCGGGAGAAACGCGGTAAACAGCAGCGTGAACATGGAGGCTGCCATGATCCAGTGAAACATCCGTGCGACCAGCGAGTGCCGGGGCACGTGCTTGGGTATCCCGGTTACGACTTGGGGGAAGCATCGCCCGCGAACACTCTTGGCTTGGCGAAGAACATGACGTAGATGGCATGAACGATCAGGAAGAGCAACCCTGCGATCACCGCAACCCAGATCAGGAACCAGGCAATATGGATGGGGATGCTCTGTCCCCACGGACTGGTGGCCCACTCTAAGATGCCCATGTTGCCTCCTCGACTCCACTGATGGCGCGTTTCACCAGATTTCTCATCAGAGGAATCTTGTAGGCGTTGAACTGCAGGGGAACGGCTCCCTGCACGGAAAGTTTTCCCGCCATCGCGCCAGTCGCCGAGTTCCGCGGCTGGCCACGAACGGCATCTTCGACGGCCTTCAGCCTTAACGGTCTGGCGGCGGCGGCGTTCACTGCAATTCGCACGCGCTCGATGGTGTTGCCGGACAGAACCATGGCCGAGGCGACGTTCAGGAGCGGGAAGTCCCAAACGTTGCGGTCTCGCACTTTTTCGAAATAGAATTGCGCGCCCGCCCAGGTGGATGGAATACGAATGGCGGTCAGCAGATCGCCGGGCTGCAAGACGTGCAGCCGCGTAATATCGATCTCAGGACCGATGAAATAATCCTCGGCATCCACTACGCGCTCACCCTTGGGCGTTCGCAGGACGAATTTGGCGTCAAGCGCAATCAGGGCCGGGGCCGTGTCAGAAGGATTCACGGCCACGCAGCGGTCCGCGTGCAGAATGGCGTGCTCACGGTTGCGGCCCTCGGGAGTATCGGCGTAGCAAACGTTGCCTCCGGCGCGATAGCACGGCCAACCGCCGCGGTAATACCAGCAGCGCGTGTCCTGAGAAACATTGCCGCCGAGTGTTCCCTGATTTCGGATTTGCGGCGATGCCACCACCTCCGCGGCCTGCGCCAGCAGGCCATACTTCTGCTTGATGATGGGATGATTCACCAATTCAGTAAGGGTGGTCATCGCGCCGATCTCGATACCATCGCTGCCATGATTGCCGAGGGTCCGGACTCCCCGCAGTTCTTCGATTCCGCTCAGATCGACTACAACCTTGGGCTTCCTGATTCGATCCTTGAGCCAGTCGAAGCTGTCCATCCCGCCGGCCAGCACCCACGCATCGGGGCCATGCTGCTCGAGAAGCTTCTGTGCATCGGCCACGGAACCGGGCTGATACAGCTCGAAGGCGGGCATTACGTCTCGTATGACAGCCATAACTCTCCTCGATATCAAGATCCAATCAAATACGAACATCAAATATGAGCCGTCAAGGGATGCTGCATCGGGCGGCCCGCTTCTAGCGACGTCAGAATCGTGTCGGCATTCACCGGTGCGCGCTGAAAGATCTCATCTCCCAGCGCATCGGAGAGGGCATTCAAGATGGAAGCACAGCCGCCTCCAACGGGCGGTTCACCGACACCACGCGCACCCACCGGCGTCTCCGGATCTGGAATGTCCAGCGCGCTCCATTGCATATCGACGGGTACATCGAGAATGGTTGGCGGTTTGTTGTGATGGAATCGCTTGGAAACCATTTCGCCGTAGTGCGGATCGAACACCCACTTCTGACCGATCGCATGGCCGATGCCCAGGACCGAACGGCCGAGCACCTGACCACCCAGCGCTCGGGGATGGATCACCGTGCCAACATCAGCGGAAGCGAGGAAATCGACGATGTAGTACTTGCCGGTTTCGACATCGACTTCAACTTCGGCGAAGCTGGCAACGTAGGAAAACGTCGAGCCATCGCGCGGGTAGTTGTCCTTGGCCGCGGCCACCAGACCCTGACCCGCTAACGCTGCTACGGACGCTTTCGTCAGTTTGTGGAGATCGGCGGCCGGCTCGTGGCCATCGTAGACGCCTCCCAGCTGAATCGCGTACTTCGCGGCCTGCGCCAAAGTCATACCGGCTCCGCCCTTGCGGAAAACACGCTCGTTGCCGACTTCGTACTGCTCCGGTTTACCTCCTAGCTTTTTGGCCGCGATTTCCTGGAGCTTCTTTTTGGCGTCCATCGCGGCAGCATGCGCGGCCCGCGTCATGGCGTGAGTCGTCTGGCTACCGCCGGAGACGCAGGTGAATGGAAGGTTCTTTGTGGTGTTCCCCCACACGACATCGCATTTTTCCCACGGCACACCCAGAACTTCTGCGCCCGCGCGATGCACGTCAATCACAGACTCCGTTCCGAGATTGCCGATTCCAGACTGGAAGGTGATCCGCCCATCGGGCTTGATGACGAGAAGCCCGTCGAACCCGATGGTGCCCCCAACGTAGCAACTCAGCGATACGCCGACGCCGCGAACTTTCGTGCCCATCCTTTTTGGAGTGCGCGCCACTCGTTCGCTCCACTTGAATTGCTCCGCGCCACGATCAAGTGCTTCCTTGAGGAATGCGCTCGTCGCATATTGCCGCTTACCCTGCACGGCCGGTCCGAACTGCGCCTTGCCTTCTGGACAATTGATGCGGCGAATCGCTACCTGGTCAACTCCCAGCCTGCGCGCAGCTTTCGCGATGATGGGCTCGATAATGACAATCCCCTGAAGGCCGCCAGGAGAACTTTGCGCGCTGCGGGGCGGCGTATTCGTCAGCACAGTGACGCCACGCCAACGCATGGCTTGTGGCTGGTACAACAGAGAGACGATGCGGCCCGATGAAGGCGCGTCACCCACCGCATCGTATGGACCGTTGTCGCAAATTACGAACATGTCGAGAGCTGTAATCCGACCTTCTTTCGAGAAACCAACCTTCATGCGTCCTTGAAAGCTGGGACGGGCGCGACCGATGAAGGTTTCCTCTTCACGACTGATACGCATCATTACTGGAGTGTTGGTTTTCTTCGCCAAAAGAGCAGGGATGATCATCGACACGCCTCCGGTGATCTTGCTGCCGAACCCGCCTCCGGTGTACTCGCTGATGAAAACAACGTTGTCGGGATTAATATTCAGCCAGCGTGCGATCGCGGGCAGCGTTTGCGCGGTGCTTTGCGTGCCCGTGTAAATGTAAACCTTGCCATTCTGCCAGTAAGCCATTGCACTACGGGTCTCGAGCGTCTGATGGCTGGTGTCGGGTGTCACGAATGTCTCATCAAGAACCAGCGCTGCATTCTTAAAACTGGAATCGACATCGCCGTAGGACCACTCGTCAGGGCTCTTGCCCATGGGCAAACGACCGTGCTTCTCTTCCGCGAAGTCGGCCTGGGTCCACTTGAGTTCCGTGACCTCGGGAGGACCCGGGTTTTGTCCGGCGGGCCGAGTCCAGACATTGCCATCCGTGCGCGGGTTAGGACCACCGGGCCGCAAAGTGTCGAGCGGATCGACCACGAACGGAAGCGGTTCAAAATCGATCTGAATCTTCTCGATAGCTTCTGCCGCGGTAAGTTCGTCGACGGCGGCCACGGCAAGAATCGGCTCGCCCTGATAGACCGGTTCATTGGTGAGGCCGCGTTCGCCCCACTTGCTGGCCTTGATCACAGTTCCGTTGTCGGTAAGGGTATCGGCCGGAGCGGGAAGATCATTCGCGGTGAGAATCGCTTTGACGCCCGGCATGGCTAGCGCCGCATTCGCATCAATACGCTTTACGCGAGCATGCGGCATCGGGCTAAGCAACAATTTGCAGAACAGCATCCCCTCAGCTCGAAAATCTTCCGCATACTTTGCCTGACCGGTGACCTTCGCATATAGATCTGGGGTCTGGTAGTTCTTTCCGATCAGTTTGTACCCGGCTCCGTACTGGCGCTCGGCAGCTTGGAAAGTCTCAATAGGTTTCCTGTTATCCGTCTTCTGGTTATCCAAGACTAGACCTCCGCATATTCTCGGCGCCCCGCATCATCGCGGTGAGAATCTTGTCATAATCCTGGCAGCGGCACAGGTTTCCCGAGATACCCTGCGCCAACTCCTGGCGGGTGGGATTGGGATTGGTTTTCAGGTATCCCACTGTACTCATGATGAAGCCGGGCATGCAAAAGGCGCACTGAAAGCCTTGTTCGTCGATGACGCCCTGCTGCACTGGGTGCAAAGTCCCGTCAGCGCGAGCCAAGCCTTCGATAGTCAGAATCTTCCGGCCACGCACCGTATGGGTGAGTACCGAGCACGCATAATACGGAATATCGTCAATAAGAACGGTGCAAGATCCGCATTCAGCGCGGTCGCATCCCAGCTTCGTGCCGGTTAGGCCCAGCTTGTAACGCAGCGTCGACGCCAAGGTCTCCTGCTTCATAGCGTCGACGCGCCGCTGCTGACCGTTGACGTTGAGCGTAATCAGTCGCTCACCTACGCCGGCAGGCAACTGCTGGCCATGCAGGAGGGAGGAAGCGCGAAACAAGTAGCCCGCGGAAGAGACTGCCACACCGCTGGTGATGACGCCTTTGATGAAGTTGCGCCTGGAGACAGCTTTGGGAACGTCTTCTTGCGGAAGGTCTCGGATCGTCTTGGAACTTGCCTTCTCGTTCATACCGAACTACCTCCTGCCGCACGCAGCCGCCGTAGAGGCTTGCGGGAAGAAAGGCGTGTAAGATTTCACATTTTAGCAGTTGGATTGGCCGCAACAACACCGGGATTCGGAAATTTACGAATCGTCCCAGGTCAGCGGAAACCGGGCTAGCCTTCGACCAAGAGCGAAGCATAGCCTGCTACCCCGCGTTCATGTCCTTGACAAACACAACATTGAAGACTAAAAAATCTACAAGTCCTTCGACTCTCGGACATACGCGGAGATCATTTCGATGCCACAGTCCCGCAGAGATTTCTTCAAGGCAGCAACGGTCGGCGTGGTCGGCGCTACCGTTTTTGGGTTCGACCTCAAGCCCGCCTACGCGCAACTCAAAGAGTTGAAGATTGCACGCGCCGCTGAAACGCGCTCGACGTGTCCCTATTGCGCGGTAGGTTGCGGCGTCCTCATCTACACGATCGGCGATCGGGCAAAGAACGTCACGCCGCAAGTGATCCACGTCGAAGGCGATCCCGATCATCCCACCAACCGCGGGACGCTGTGCCCCAAGGGCTCTTCGCTCGAACAGGACATGCTCAACCCGCGGCGGCTCACCAAGCCGCAGGTCCGGCGCCCGGGCGCGACGGAATGGCAGGACATTTCCTGGGACGACGCTCTGAATGAGATTGCGCAATGGACCAAGAAAACGCGCGACAGTTCCTTCGTCGAGAAGGACGCGAACGGTCGCACCGTGAATCGGTGCGAAGGCATCTCGTTCATCGGCGGCTGCACGGACACCAATGAGTTCAATTTTCTGGCCGTCAAGGCCATGAGGGGGTTGGGCTTGGTTTATTTAGAAAACCAAGCCCGTGTTTGACACGGCCCCACGGTCTCAAGTTTGGGACCAACATTCGGACGCGGGGCCATGACGAATGGCTGGATCGACATCAAGAACACCGACATGATGTTGATCATGGGCGGGAATCCCGCCGAAAACCATCCCTGCGGTTTCAAGTGGGCGATGGAGGCGAAGCGCAACCGCAACGCCAAGCTGATTTCCGTTGACCCTCGATTCACGCGCACCTCCGCTACCGCCGACCTCTTCTTACAGATTCGCGCCGGCACCGACATTGCGTTCCTCGGCGGACTGATCCGCTATGCCATCGAGAACAACCGGATCGCCAAGGAATATCTCGTCAACTACACCAACGCGGCCTTCATCGTTAAGGAGGGGTTCAAACTTCCTGAGGATGGCTTGTACTCGGGATTTAACTCCGCGGCGGGCACCTACGATAAGATCCACGTGGAATTATGAAGAGGGCGGAGACTTCAGCGGCAAAACGGATGCTGCCACTCCCGCGCATGCCGCACCCGCACCGCCATCTTCCGCTGCGCCCGGCAAGGCAAATCCGGATCCGGCGACACCCGCACCTCCGCCTGCGTTGCCGCCGAATGTCGCCTACGACCTCACGCTCCAGCATCCGCGCTGCGTCTTCCAATTGATGAAGCAGCAGTATTCGCGTTACACCCCCGAAGCCGTAGAACGGATCACGGGCATCCCGAAGGACCAGTATCTGAAGGCCGTCGATCTATTTACCTCAGTCCGCAAAGATGGCGACATGAAGAAAGTCGCGACCATCATCTACGCGGTGGGCTGGACGCAGCATACTTTCGGAACGCAGATCATCCGCACCGCCGCCATGATTCAACTTCTTCTCGGCAACGTCGGAAGAGCGGGCGGTGGCGTGAACGCGCTTCGCGGCCATTCGAATATTCAGGGCGCGACCGACATGGCCGGGCTGTACGACTCGCTGCCCGGCTATCTGAAAGGGCCGGTTCCCGACGACAAGGATTTGGCCACGTATCTGAAGCGCACCACGCCGACGGCGTCGAAGCCCTCGCCGTGGGATTCGATGAACTACTACGCGAACACGCCGAAATTCATGGTGTCGTTGCTCAAGTCGTTCTACGGCGACGCGGCCACCAAGGAAAACGGATTTGCCTTCGATTATTTGCCCAAGCCCGGACAGGATTGCTCATGGACGCACATCTGGGACGACATGTACAACGGCAAGATCAAGGGCATGTTGGCCTTCGGAATGAACGGAGTGATGATCGGCCCGGACACGAACAAGAACATTAATGCGCTGAAGAAGGCCGACTGGCTGGTGGTGGGCGAAATTTACGAGGATGAGACCAGCGAGTTCTGGCGAGCGCCGGGCATTACAGCGGAAGAACAGAAGAACATCAACACTACGGTTTACCGGTTGCCCTGCGCGGGCTTTGCCGAAAAAGATGGCAGCATGACCAACTCCGCGCGCTGGGTCACCTGGAAATATGCCGCGGTTCCACCTCCGGGGCAAGCGCGGCTCGATCAGGACATCATCGCGCAGATTTTCCTGCGGGTTCGCGACCTCTATAAGAAGGATGGCGGAAAATTTCCCGACCCCATTCTGAATCTGAGTTGGGCATATGCGGATGCGGCTCATCCGCCACTTTCCCAAGTGGCCATGGAGATTAACGGCAAAGCTCTCGCCGACCTGAAGGACGACGCGACGGGACAGGTGATCAAAGCCGGCCAGCAGTTGCCCGGATTTGCGTGGTTGAAGGACGACGGCACTACGATGTGCGGCAATTGGATTTACTCCGGTTCGTGGACCGAGGCCGGATCGCAGATCCAGCGGCGAGGCACGGAGGATCCGTCCGGAATGGGTGTTTTTCCCAACTGGGCGTGGTCGTGGCCGGCCAACCGGCGCGTGCTTTACAATCGCGCCTCTTGCAATCCGGATGGGAAGCCGTGGGATCCTGATCGCAAGCAGGTTTGGTGGAACGAAGCGGCGGGAAAGTGGGTGGGCAACGACGTGCCGGACTTCAAGCCCGACTCCAATCCCAAAGATC
Organism: uncultured Acidobacteriaceae bacterium; assembly: GCA_963846245.1. Classification (GTDB taxonomy): domain Bacteria; phylum Acidobacteriota; class Terriglobia; order Terriglobales; family Acidobacteriaceae; genus Sulfotelmatobacter. The sequence goes on from CAWJVI010000009.1 coordinate 209,983, forward strand.
ACATGGGGCCGTTCATCATGAATCCGGAAGGCATCGGGCGATTATTCGCTCCGATCGGTGTGCTGGCGGACGGCCCGTTCCCTGAACACTACGAACCGATCGAAAGCCCGATCAAGAATCCGCTTCATCCCGATCAGTCGAATAATCCGCTGGTGAAGAAGTTCAAGACGCCGTACGACAAGTTTGGATCGCCGGAGGAGTACAGCATCGTCTGCACCACTTACCGGCTGACCGAGCAATATCACTACTGGACGAAAAATAATCCGATGAACGTCCAGCTGATTCCCGAACCGTTCGTGGAAATTCCGGTGGAGCTGGCGGACGAAAAAGGAATTCGCGGAACGGACAAGATCAAAGTCATCAGTGCGCGCGGAACCTACATCGCGAAAGCCTTTGTCACTCGCCGGCTGAAGCCGATGATGATCGACGGCAAGAAGGTCTATCAGATCGGGTTGCCGATTCACCAGGGCTTCCGCGGTATCGACGAGGATGAAGGAAGAAATGCGCGGACGCCGGCGAATTTGCTGACGCCCGCAGTCACCGATCCGAATGCCCACACTCCTGAATCCAAGGGCTTCTTAGTGAAAGTCGAGAAGGCGTAGGGAGCAACCATGAGCCAGGCGGCAACAGAGCTAATCCGAATTTCCGGTCACGCCGGGGTCGTCCCGGGCAAAGGTCTGAACCGTGAATTCCAGGTCTGCAAGCTGGTGGACACGACCACGTGCATCGGCTGCAAAGCATGCGAAGTGGCCTGCCTGGAATGGAACGGTTACACCTTCAGCGAAACCACCTTTGATAACACTTACCAGACGATGCCGGAGACGGCATGGAATTACTGGAACCTGATCAAGTTCAACGAGCATGAGCGCGCCGACGGCACGCATGATGCTGCTCATGCGCAAAGACCAGTGCATGCACTGCGCCGATCCGGGCTGCCTCGCGGCCTGCCCGGCCGACGCCGCCATCGTCCAGTATGCCAACGGCATCGTCGATTTCCAGGAGGCGAATTGCATCGGTTGCGGGTATTGCATGACCGGCTGCCCGTTCAACATTCCGAAATTCGATCCTCCCTCGCGCAAAGTCTTTAAGTGCACGCTGTGCAACGACCGCGTGTCGGTGGGGCTCGAACCAGCCTGCATCAAGGCCTGCCCCACGGGCTGCCTGCATTTTGGGACGAAGTCGGAAATGAAGGAATTGGCGGAGACTCGCGCGGCGCAACTTCGCGACAAATTCCGGATTCCAGGATGCGGGAGTTTACGATCCGGCCGGAGTGGGCGGAACCCACGTGATCTACGTCCTGCACGACGCGAAGAATCCGGAGTTGTACGGCGGGTTGCCGCGGGATCCGCAGATCCCCTGGTCGGTGCGGCTGTGGAAAGGGCCGCTGAAGTGGCTGGGGAATCTGGCGATGGTCGGCGGCATCGTCGGCATGGCATTGCATTACATGCGATTTGGACCGAAGAAAGAGGAACCGATTCCGCCGGATGCTTCGCCGAATGTCTCGAAGAATGTCTCACGATGACGAGCGGCGCGATAGGGAGGCGGTTATGACGACCGACGCGGTTTCGCGCTCAAGTTCCGCCAACCAAGACGAGGAAACGATCGTCCGCTACACGTTTGGCGAGCGCGTGAATCACTGGATCGGCGCGCTCTCGTACATCTACCTGCTGATGACTGGCCTCGCCTTCTGGTCGCCCTATCTGTACTGGCTGGCCGCGGTTGTGGGAGGCGGTCCCACGGCGAGATTCTGGCATCCGTGGTTCGGATTGATTTTTACGGCATCGCTCTTCTGGACGTTCAAAGAGTGGCGCGGCGACATGAAAATTGACGACGCCGATCGCGCCTGGGGGAAAGCGATCCCGGATTACATCAAGAACGAGGACGAAAAACTCCCGCCGGTCGGCCGCTTCAACTACGGACAGAAACTCTTCTTCTGGGGAATTTTCTACAGCGTAATTCTCTTGCTGCTCTCCGGCGTCGCCTTGTGGTACACAGAAGCTCTCCCATGGAGCCTCCGGTTCGTGCGCTACGCCGCGATTCTGGTTCATGCGAGCGTGGCTCTCATCACGATTGGATTGTTCCTGATTCACGTGTACATGAGCGCGGTCCTCGAAGAGGGTAGCTTTGGATCCATGATTCACGGTTACGTCACGCGCGCATGGGCGTGGACGTTCCACCGCACGTGGTACTACGACGTCACCGGCAAACCCCGACCCCAGCCATCGCGCAATGACCGATGCGAAGTGGGATCGCCGCATCCGTCGCGCCAACGAACTCGTCTCGTCTTATCCATTCTCCGCGGAAGGACTTCGTTACTACGCGCGTGTCGCGACATTTCAGAAAAGCCTTTACCGTGAAATCCAGAAAGCTCTCGCGGATGCGCCAAAGATTTCCTCGGATCGCCCTCTGCGCGACGAGTTGGATCTTTTTCTCCTCCTCCCAAAGTTTCCCGAATTCCTGTCGCTGATCCAGCAGATTGCGCCAGCGCCGCTTGCACAGGCCTCCGCCGCTCTGGCGCAGAAAGGGCCAGCGGCATGGCAACACGCGATCGAAGACTTCTGGCACGGGGAGCCAGAATTGGCTGGAGGCGTGGACGACACTGCGCAAGCCCAGTCTTCCGATCGAGTACTCGCGTGGATGTTTCTTCAGCCGTATGCTGAATATCTTGCCGATCACCGCGAAATCGCCGTTGTCGACGGAACTCCATCGACCTGCCCGCTTTGCGGCGGCAAGCCTGCCGTCGGCGTATTGCGGAGCGAAGGCGACGGTGCGAAAAAATCGCTGATTTGCATGCTCTGCGCGCATGAATGGGCTTTTCGAAGAATTTATTGTCCGGCGTGCGGAGAAGAACGAGAACCGCAGATGGCATATTATTCAGCGCCCGAGATCGCGCACGTCCGCGTGGACGTCTGCGACACATGCCATACCTATCTGAAGAGTATCGACTTGACGAAAACGGGACTGGCAGTTGCCGTTGTAGATGAACTGGCAACAATACCTTTGGACCTATGGGCACGCGAACATGGGTACGAGAAACTGCAAATCAACCTGTTAGGAACCTGACCAGACGTTCTGGAGGCCTCAGCTTCTTTGGAGCCAGTATTAGAAACGTTTACAGTGAATCAAGAGCAGCGGAATGAGGCACTATTATCCGGTCCGCATATGCCCCCATGCTCGGGACCAGCGAACGAAATAAAAACGTCGCACTTAAGGCACCCGCGTCAGTTGCGGACAGGCTTCACGGCGCGCACGAAAGCACTCATGATCTTGCCATCCACCTGCGGCGCGATGGCGTCAACGTCAATGTTCTGGCCTGCTAGGAATTCACGGGCGTCATCCACGTTGTAGACGCGGGTTGGTTCAAGGTCTATCTGCTCAAAGCCTGCGGCAGCGAGCTTGGTGCGGTAGTCTTTCTCCTCTAACGATCCTGCTACGCAGCCAACCCACAGCAGAATGCTCTTCCGAATCTCCGGCAGCATTTCGCCGCGAGTGACTACGTCCGACACAGCGAACCGTCCACCCGGCTTGAGCACCCGGAAGGCTTCTCGCAGAACCGCGTCCTTATCGGAGGACAGATTGATCACGCAGTTTGAAATGATCACGTCCACAGAGTTGTCGGGCAGCGGGATGTTCTCAATCTCGCCCTTCAGGAACTCCACGTTCGCGATGCCAGCCTTGCGCTTGTTCTCGTTCGCCAGCGCGAGCATCTCATCCGTCATGTCCAGCCCGTAGGCTTTCCCGGTCGGGCCTACTCGCTTCGCGGAAAGCAACACGTCTATGCCGCCACCGGAGCCGAGATCTAAAACAATCTCACCCTGATTCAGATCGGCGAGAGCGGTCGGATTCCCGCAGCCGAGCGAGGCCAGCATTGCCTCTTCGGGAATCTGACCTGCTTGCGTCGCATCGTATAGGTTCGACGTGATCGGATCACAGCAACCGCTGCTGGCAGTCGCTCCGCAACAAGAACTGCCGCCAGCTTTCACGCGCAGCGCAGCCTGTCCATATTTCTCTTTAACCACTTCCTTGATGTCTGTGGTGCTCATGAACTCTCCTTATTTGCAGAGTCGAACGATCCGTTCAGGCTTGACGACCTTGTTTCGAGTGCAGCACTCCGCGTACAGGAACTGAAGCAGTTCCTGAAGTGCATCCGTGTTGGCGGTGTATCGGAGGAACGTGCTTTCACGCTGAACGCGGACCAAATCCTCACCTTTGAGTTTTTCCAGGTGGTGGGACAGGGTGGAATTCGGAATCTCCAGCTCGTCCTGAATTTCGGTGACAACCAGGCCGTCTGGGTGAGCCGACAGTAGCAACTGCATGATCCGTAGGCGCGGTTCCGAACCCATTGCGGAAAGCATGTCGGCCAGCTTTGCAACTTGCTCGGTACTTTTCTTGCTGGAGACGACTGTCATATTTCGATGGTTGCAGAAATATAGTTTCGCTGTCAAGTCGTGGCCGCGCATATTTTTCTAGGGCCGAGTCTCGCTCGCCGACGGGAATCAGGTCGTACGCATCCGTGGGAATCACATACGCGAGGTACTGTTTCGCGCCAAAATGTCGTGCAATGGCTACGGCATAGGGCAGTGCTGTCGTAGAAGATGGTGAAAAATCGGTCGCAAAAAGGATATGTCTAAGAGAACTTGAGTCACAGGTTATCATCCAGCCTTATGTTACACTCCGGCGAAATACAGGAGGACTGAACCGTGTTCGACCCGTCCAGCCTATCCTCTGGGAGGTTGTTTTGACACCTGACCACACAGCACCGGCGGCGCGAATGGTCGGGCCGGCAATCTTGTGGGCGCTCTCGCTGCTGGTGGGTATCGTGGCAGGTCTGGGAGCCGTGGCATTCCGGGCTCTCATCGGGATCTTTCACAATCTCTTCTTTCTAGGCAAGTTCTCCGCAGCGTACGACGCGAACAGGCATACACCAGCTGGTCCCTGGGGGCCATCTGTGATTCTTGTCCCGGTCGTCGGAGCCTTTCGCTGTGGTTTTCCTGGTGAAGAACTTCGCTCCAGAGGCGAAAGGTCACGGCGTACCGGAAGTCATCGACGCGGTTTTCTACCACAAAGGAGTCATTCGTCCGGTCGTGTCAGTCATTAAAGCGCTGGCATCCGCACTGTCGATCGGGAGTGGCGGGTCCGTTGGCCGCGAGGGTCCCATCATTCAGATTGGTTCTTCTTTTGGTTCGACCATTCACGCGACGCCACAGCGCCCGCACGATTGAGCCGCCGAACTCCGCGACCTTGTCGCGCGCGCACATGGTGCTGCGGCTATCGCCCACGGCAAGGAGATCTTCTTCCCGCCGATGAACTCACCAAACCGACGCGAAGGACTCCACGAACGTCGACAGGCTCGCTGAAAAAACTCGCCGCAGTGTCCTTTTTATTCTGGAGACTGTGCATTTGTGAACAGTTTCGGCATTGTCAGTGATTTTACAATTTTCACTGTTTCGAGAAAGTAGTTGAGGAAACGGCCGATGACACCGCTGAACTTCGAAGGGAGCATGGTAAGACGAATGCCAGCGAATTCCAGCGCCACTCGAGTTCTTCTGTTCTTCGTTCTATCTCTTTTCGCCGTCGCATCCGCTCGGGGCCAGGCTGGGCAGCAAGTTGCTGATAAAAGCCCACAATCCGCCAAAACACCCGCCGCCAGCTTGCATGGCAGTGAGGTCGGAA
>CAWJVI010000010.1:0-536359 GCA_963846245.1 uncultured Acidobacteriaceae bacterium
AGGAGCCAAGAGAAGTCATGGCAAAGAAAGTTACAGGTTACGTAAAGCTGCAGATCGCTGCCGGCAAAGCAACTCCGGCGCCTCCAGTGGGCCCGGCCCTTGGCCAGGCGCAGATCAACATTATGGAGTTCTGCAAGCAGTTCAACGCCAGAACCAACCAGAAAGAGATGGAGGGGCTGATCATTCCGGTCGTGGTTTCGGTTTACAACGACCGCACCTTCACCTTCATCACCAAAACGCCGCCGGCTTCGATTCTGTTGAAGCGCGCCGCCGGAATCGCCAAGGGTTCGGGCACGCCGAACAAAGACAAAGTCGGCAAAGTTACGCTGAAGCAGGTGGAAGAGATCGCAAAACAAAAAATGCCCGATCTGAACGCGGCGTCAGTAGACACCGCGATCAAAAGCATCCGCGGCACGGCCAGATCCATGGGCATCGAAGTCGTCGGATAGAGCAATCAGTAGAGACGTAGCTTGCTACGTCTCTGTCGAAAACACCACGGCTCTCGGAGCGCTGAGAGCGGTGGGAGACAAGGAAAAGTAAAATGAAAAAAGAAGGAAAGAACATCGCCAAGGCGCACGCCGCAGTCGAAAAGCGCGCCTACGTTCTGAAGGATGCGGTTCCGCTCTTGCAGAAAGTGAAATACGCCAAGTTCGACGAAACTGTTGAGATCACGATGCGCCTGGGAGTCGATCCCAAACACGCCGACCAAATGGTCCGGGGCACGGTTGTGCTGCCGCACGGTCTGGGCAAGTCGAAAAAAGTTCTGGTCATCGCCACCGGCGACAAAGTGAAAGAAGCCGAAGCGGCTGGAGCCGATTTTGCCGGCGGCGAAGAAATGGTCGAGAAGATTACCAAAGAAAACTGGACCGACTTCGACGCGCTCATCGCCACGCCCGACGTGATGAAATCGGTCGGGCGACTGGGAAAGATTCTTGGTCCCAAGGGCCTGATGCCGAATCCGAAAACCGGAACCGTCACCTTCGATGTGGCGCAGGCAGTAAAAGAAGTGAAGGCCGGCAAAGTTGAATTCCGCACTGACAAGACCGCGCTGGTGCACGTTCCGGTGGGAAAAATTTCATTCACGCCCGACAAGCTGATCGAGAATGCGACCGTCGTGATCACCAGCGTGATCAAGGCCAAGCCGTCAGTAGCTAAGGGCAAGTACATCAAGGGCTGCACGCTGAGTTCGACCATGGGCCCGGGGATTCTGCTGGACGTGGCTCCTATTGAGCTAGCAGCGAAGGCTTAACAGGGAAGCGCGCCAGACGCGCGATTTCTTCGTCCGCAAAAGACGCGGACGATTCGCGCGGCGCGTCCAGATCCTTCGGCGACGAAAACATGTCGCCTCAGGATGACAAAGAAAAATAAGGATAGACAATGCCAGTTACCAAAGCGAAAAAGACGCAGCAGGTCGAGAAGCTGAGCAAAGACCTGAAGAATGTTTCAAACGTGGTAGTCGCCACCTACAGCAAGCTGACGGTTCATCAGGACTTCGAGCTGCGCAAGGCTTTGCGCGGCGTGGGCGCGAAATATCAGGTGGTGAAGAACACGCTGGCCGAGCGCGCCGCCAAGGGCACGAAGGTCGAAGAAGGACTGAAGAACCTGACCGGCGTCACCTCGATCGCCTACACCACAGGCGATCCGGTCGCGATGGCGAAGGCGCTCACCAAGTACGCCAAGGACACACCGGAATTCACCTTCAAAGTGGGCGTGGTCGAAGGCCGCGTGATTTCGATCAAAGAGATCGAAGCTCTGGCCAGCATGCCGTCGAAAGAAGAGTTGATGTCGAAGCTGCTGTTCCTGATCAACTCGCCGGCGCAGCGCCTGGTCACCGTGGTGAACGCGGTGGGCCGCAACCTGGCCGTGGTAGTCGATCAAGGCGTGCAGCAGAAAAAGTTCAAAGAGGCGTAGATGTGTCATGTGGGGACAGCCGCCCTCGGCTGTCCGGTCGAGCAAAGCTCGACTAGGGTTTAGCGGCCAGGGGGGCTGAATGGACTGGCTCTATCTCTTGACTCGGGCGTTCGGGGCGGTCGTGTTAATCGCGATTTGGTTTGGCCTCAGGATGATCTGGGAGCGCTGGACTGAGAGGCCGGATAAGTAGTGTTTTCTACCGCGCGGGCAAGGGTACCCGCGCCACATCGAAAAGTTTGGTTGTCTGCGAGTCAGGGGTTGCGCGGTTCGTTCCAGGCGTTGTCTGGCGCTGGGAAGTCGAACCTGCCGCACTGGAAACCGTGGCCTGCGGATAACGAAAAGCGAGACGTAGCAAGCTTTGTTTCGGCGAGCTAGGTCTCTACGAAAAGACTAAAACACTGGAGAACAATATGGCAGACCTGCAACAGTTGGAAGATTCAATCGTAGCCTTGTCGCTGTTGGACGCGGCAGAGCTGGTCAAGAAACTGGAATCGCGTCTCGGCGTGTCCGCGGCAGCGGCAGCCCCGGTCGCAGTAGCGGGCGGCGGCGCGGCAGCAGCGGCAGCTCCGGCGGAAGAGAAAACCGAGTTTGCCGTCGTCCTCAAAGAGGTTGGCGCGAACAAGATCAACGTAATCAAGGCCGTCCGCGAAGTCACCAGCCTGGGCTTGAAAGAAGCCAAGGAACTGGTCGATGGAGCGCCCAAGACCGTGAAGGAAGGCGTTTCCAAGGACGAAGCCGAGACCATCAAGAAGAAGTTCACCGATGCCGGCGCGACCGTAGAGGTAAAGTAGCGCGGCAGGCGGAGCGAGCTCGTGGCTAGAAAGACGTAACAAGTTACGTCTCTAAGGGTTCGTCCCATGGAATTGCTCCGCGGGGTTTCCCGTTTTGCACCCTCCACAGGGCAGAATCGCCCTAAGTTGGTGCAAAAGCTGGAAATAAGTTGTGTTCCTAGTTGTGAAGCGTGGGCGGCGGTGTTAGCATCTATATAACACCGCTTTCCCTGCCTCACTCATGCGCGAGCGAGGCTCGCGGGAAGTTTGGGCAAACTGCTTCGCAAGGCAGGCGAAGCGGAAACAGGCCGAATAACTGGCGCGAAAGATTTCAAATCAAGAAGGGCGAAACGCCTCGGTTGGCGTCTGCGGGAACCACTGTCCCTGCAGATGCCCTTTCGTGTTTTCCGGATATTTGCTTTAACGATCTAGCTTCAGCGATCTACGGTGCAACGATCTACCGCTTAAACGATCTACCAGGTTCAGTACCGCGGCGCGGCTTTCGGTAAGAAACGACGCGCCCCACATTCCGCGGTTTGGCGACGCTCTCGGCGGCGCCCAAGATTGGGAGTTTCTTAACGATGAAGACTAATGCCTACCGTAAACGTTTCGATTTTTCAAAAATTCCAGCCACCATTCAGATCCCGAATCTGATCGAGGTGCAGAAGCGTTCCTACGACCGCTTCCTGCAAATGGACAAACTGCCCAGCGAGCGCGAAGACGGCGGCCTGCAGGCGGTGTTTCAGTCCGTGTTCCCGATCACCGACTTCCGCAACGTATCACAACTTGAGTTTGTGGATTACGCCATTGGTAACTGGGAGTGCAAGTGCGGTCACCTCAAGGGACTGCATCACCTGCGCACCACTTGCAAAAATTGCGGCAATACCGTCATCACCGACCCGTTCCATCCCGGCGAGGTGTTGTGCTCGAAGTGCGGCACCTACAACGCCAACACGCCTGATTTCTGCAACAAGTGCGGCGACCCGGTGGGATTGCAGCTGAAATATGACGTGGCCGAGTGCGAAGAGCGCGGCATGACTTACTCCGCGCCGCTCAAGGTCACTATGCGCCTGACCATTTTCGACAAGGACGTCGAAACCGGAAACCGCTCCATCCGCGACATCAAAGAGCAGGAAGTTTTCTTCGGGGACGTTCCGCTGATGACGCAGAACGGGACTTTCATCATCAACGGCACAGAGCGCGTGATCGTCAGCCAGTTGCACCGCTCGCCCGGCGTGTTTTTCGAAACCGCCAACAACCGCACCTACTTCCTGGGAAAGATTATTCCCTATCGCGGCTCGTGGGTGGAATTCGAATACGACCAGAAGAACGTGCTCTACGTCCGCATCGACCGCAAGCGCAAGTTCCTGGGCACGATCTTCCTGCGCGCCCTCGGCCTGCGTTCCGGCGAAGATATTCTGAAGACGTTCTACACCACGGACCGCATTGCGATCCGCGACAAGAAGCTTTACTGGACGCTTGATCCGGCCAGCGAGAAGCCCACGAACCTGTTGGGCATGAAGCTCGCGCACAGCATCAAGAACAAGTCGGGCGACGAAATCGCGCACTCCGGCCGCAAGATCAACGCCCAGATTCTGAAGGAGATTCAAAAGGCGAAGATCACCGAGATCGAAGTCGACATCACCGACCTCGAAGGCGCGTGGACTGCCGGCGACATCGTCGACACCACCACCGGCGAAGTCATGCTGGAAGCCAACTCCGAGCTCATCGCCGACAAGCTCTCGAAGATTCTCGACTCCGGCGTGATCGAGATGAGCCTGTTCTTCCCCGAGCGCGACGACGTGGGCACGGTGATCAGCCAGACCCTGAAGCGCGATTCGGTGAAGACGCCGCAGGAAGCTCTGATCGAAATCTACCGCAAGCTGCGCCCCGGCGATCCGCCGACGCTCGACACGGCGACGGCGCTGTTCCACGGCATGTTCTTCGATCCACGCAAGTACGATTTCTCTCGCGTGGGCCGCTTGAAGTTCAACATCAAGCTGCACGAGAACCAGGAATTTACCAGTCTCGACAAGCGCACGCTGGATCCTGACGATTTCTACGACACCATCAATTACCTGCTGAAGCTGCGCAAGAGCATTGGCGCGGTTGACGACATCGATCACCTGGGCAACCGCCGCGTGCGCGCGGTCGGCGAACTCATGGAAAACCAGTTCCGCATCGGCCTGGTCCGCATGGAACGCGCGATCAAAGAAAAAATGTCCGTGTACCAGGAAATGTCCACGGCCATGCCGCACGACCTGGTCAACGCGAAGCCGGTCATGGCTGCGATCCGCGAATTTTTCGGATCGTCGCAGCTTTCGCAGTTCATGGATCAGACCAACCCGCTCTCGGAGATCACGCACAAGCGGCGTCTCTCCGCACTTGGGCCGGGCGGTTTGTCTCGTGAACGCGCGGGATTCGAAGTGCGCGACGTGCATCCCACGCACTACGGCCGCATCTGCCCGATTGAAACGCCGGAAGGTCCGAACATCGGCCTGATTTCGTCGCTGAGCTGCTATGCGCGCATCAACGACTACGGTTTCATCGAATCGCCGTACCGCAAGATCAAAAACGGCCGCGTCATCGACTACGTCACGGTGGTCAATACCGGCGACAGCGATCACAAGGTCGGCGATCACGTGGAGAAGCACGAGATCGAAAAACTCAACGCCGAGTTGAAAGAGAAACGCAAGAAGCCGATCGAGCTCGAGCCTTTCTCGTTCTATCTGTCGGCATGGGAAGAAGACCGGCACACCATCGCCCAGGCCAACGTGGAACTGGACGATAAGGGCCGCATCGTGGCCGAACTGGTGAACGCCCGCAAGGCCGGCAACTTCGTATTCGTCAGCCGCGAGGAAGTCGACTACGTTGACGTTAGCCCCAAGCAGCTGGTTTCTGTGGCCGCGTCGCTGGTTCCGTTCCTCGAGCACGACGACGCGAACCGCGCACTGATGGGCGCGAACATGCAACGCCAGTCCGTGCCGCTGCTCCGCGCGCAGGCGCCGATCGTCGGAACGGGAATGGAAGGCGTCACGGCTCGCGATTCCGGAGCCGTGGTGCTGGCTCGCCGCAACGGGCTAGTGGATTCGGTCGATTCCGAACGCATCATTGTCCGCGTGGAAGGCGAACATCATCCCACGCAGTTGTCGCGCGAGGTGGGCAGCGACATTTATCAGCTCACCAAGTTCAAGCGTTCCAACCAGAACACCTGCATCAACCAGAAGCCGGTGGTCAAGAAGGGACAGCGCGTTCTCAAAGGCGAGGTCATTGCCGACGGTCCTTGCACCGACCACGGCGAGTTGGCTCTCGGCCGCAACGTGCTCGTGGCCTTCATGCCGTGGCGCGGTTACAACTTCGAAGACGCGATTCTGGTCTCCGAAAAAATGGTGAAGGACGATTACTACACGTCGCTGCACATCGAGGAATTCGAACTCGAAGCGCGCGACACCAAGCTGGGTCCGGAAGAAGTGACGCGCGACATTCCAAACGTGAGCGAGACCATGCTGCGCAATCTGGACGAGGCGGGCGTCATCCGCATCGGCGCCAGCATCAAGCAGGGCGACATCCTGGTGGGCAAAGTAACGCCCAAGGGTGAAACCCAGCTGACGCCGGAAGAGAAACTGCTGCGCGCCATCTTCGGCGAAAAAGCCGGCGACGTGCGCGACGCTTCCCTCTACTGCCCGCCGGGCATCGAGGGAGTCATCGTCGACGTCAAGATTTTCTCGCGCAAGGGTCAGGAAAAGGACGAGCGCGCCAAGTTCATCGAAGGCACGCAAATCGCCAAGCTCGAGAAGAACTTGTCGGACGAAATCCGCATCTTGACCGACGAGCGCCTCAAGCGCCTGGAAAATATTCTGGGCAACAAGGAAGTGCAGGCCGACCTGCACGACGAGCGCACCAACAAACGTCTGTTGACCAAGGGCACCATGCTCAATCGCGACGAGATTGAGCGCATCTCCACCCGCAACCTGAAGCGCATCAAGTATGCGGATAAAGATCCGCGGGTGAACGAGCAGATCGACGAGATCGAGGAAATGACCTCGCGCCAGATCGATGTGCTCAAGAAGATCGTCAACGAGAAAAAAGACAAACTCACCAAGGGCGACGAACTTCCGCCCGGCGTGATCAAGCTGGTCAAAGTCTACGTCGCGATGAAGCGCAAGCTGAGCGTGGGCGACAAGATGGCCGGCCGCCACGGCAACAAGGGCGTGATTGCCCGCATCCTGCCGGAAGAGGACATGCCGTACCTCGAAGACGGGCAGCCGGTGGAAATCGTGCTCAACCCGCTGGGCGTGCCTTCTCGTATGAACGTGGGCCAGATCCTCGAAACCCATCTGGGATGGGCGGGATTCGTGCTCGGCGAGAAGATCACGCAATTGCTCAAGGAGAACACGCGCACCGAAGCCATCCGGCGCGAGTTGAAGGCGCTGTTCAAGGACTCGCAGCTGGCGGACATCATTTCAGAAATGTCCGACGAAGAACTGGAAGCCGTGGCCCCGACCCTGACCAGGGGCGTGTTCATGGGCTCGCCAGTGTTCGACGGCTCGCGCGAAGGCGAGATCAAGGCGCTGCTTGAGCACGCCGGCCTTCCGACTTCGGGCAAAACCACTCTGCATGACGGCATGACCGGAGACAAGTTCGAACAGCCGGTCACCGTCGGTTACATCTACATGCTGAAGCTGTCGCATCTGGTGGACGACAAGATTCACGCGCGCTCCATCGGGCCGTATTCGCTGATCACGCAACAGCCGCTGGGTGGAAAAGCCCAGTTCGGCGGACAACGTTTCGGCGAAATGGAAGTGTGGGCGCTCGAAGCCTACGGCGCAGCTTTCATCCTGCAGGAGCTTTTGACGGCGAAATCCGACGACGTATACGGCCGCACCAAGATTTACGAGGCCATCGTCAAGGGCGAAGCCGCCATGGAGCCCGGCGTACCAGAATCGTTTAACGTGCTGATCCGCGAGCTGCAATCGCTCTGCCTGGATGTGGAATTGATCAAGGCAGCGGAGAAGAAGCCCACGGCCAGCGCGGCAGCAGATTGACGAAGCCAGTTCTCAGTTCTCGGTTCTCAGTTCTCAGTTACGGCTGAGCTGAGGTCGAGAGCTGAGGACAATTTTGGGAGATTTTGAAGTACGCGCCGCTGCGGCATAGGACCCTGATGCCGCATGCAAGGCGAGAGTTCGATCTCGGTTTTCTGAGAACTGAGAACCGAGAACTGAGAACTTGATTCCGGGGTCCGTCGGCGGACGCGTGAGAACCGCAGGAAGCGGAGGAACACCTTGTTTCGTTCGAGCCCCTTTGAAATGGCAAATGTGATTGCGGACTTCGATGCTATCCGCATCAGTCTGGCGTCCCCGGAAAAAATCCGCAGCTGGTCGCACGGCGAAGTCACCAAGCCCGAGACCATCAACTACCGCACCTTCAAGCCGGAGCGCGACGGGTTGTTCTGCGCCCGCATCTTCGGCCCCGTAACCGACTGGGAATGTTTGTGCGGCAAATACAAACGTATGAAGCATCGCGGCGTGATCTGCGACAAGTGCGGCGTGGAAGTCACGCTCTCGAAAGTGCGGCGCGAACGGCTCGGCCACATCGAGCTGGCGTCGCCCTGCTCGCACGTGTGGTTCTTCAAAGGCCTGCCCAGCCGCATCGGGCACCTGCTCGACATTTCTCTGCGTGACCTCGAATCCGTTCTCTACTTCGAGGCCTACGTGGTGGTCGAGCCAGGCGACGCTCCGGTGAAAGAGCGCGAGGTCATCAAGGACGAAGCCAAGTTCCGCGAACTCGACCAACAGTATCGCCCTGCGGGTTTCAAAGCGATGATGGGCGCGGAGGCGATCAAGGAACTGCTCAAGCGCGTCGATACCGACGGGCTCTCCGTGGAACTGCGCGAGAAAATGAAGAACGAGAGCTCGCTGCAGAAGCGGCTCAAGTACGCGAAGCGCCTGAAAGTGGTCGAAGCCTTCCGGCGCAGCGGCAACAAGCCGCACTGGATGATTCTCGACGTGATTCCGGTGATTCCGCCGGAGCTGCGTCCGCTGGTTCCACTCGATGGCGGCCGCTTCGCCACGTCCGACTTGAACGATCTTTACCGCCGCGTCATCAACCGCAACAACCGGTTGAAGAAACTGATGGACCTGCACGCTCCTGAAGTCATCGTGCGCAACGAAAAGCGCATGCTGCAGGAAGCGGTCGACGCCCTGTTCGATAACGGCCGCCGCGGCCGCGTGCTGCGTGGCGCCAACAACCGTCCGCTGAAGTCTTTGTCCGACACGCTCAAAGGCAAGCAGGGACGCTTCCGCCAGAACCTGCTGGGCAAGCGCGTCGACTACTCCGGCCGTTCCGTGATCGTCGTCGGCCCCGAACTCAAGCTGCACCAGTGCGGCTTGCCGAAGAAAATGGCGCTCGAACTTTTCAAGCCGTTTATTTATCACCGGCTCGAGCAGACGGGCAACGTCACCACCATCAAGCAAGCGAAAGAAATGGTGGAGCAGCAGGAGCCCATCGTGTGGGACATTCTTGAAGAAGTCATCAAGGATCATCCTGTGCTGCTGAACCGCGCACCCACGCTGCATCGCCTGGGCATTCAGGCGTTTGAGCCGGTGCTCGTCGAAGGCAAGGCCATCAAGATTCACCCGTTGGTCTGCACCGCGTTCAACGCCGATTTCGACGGCGACCAGATGGCGGTGCACATTCCGCTGTCTCCGGAAGCGCAGGTGGAAGCCAGCGTGTTGATGCTGGCCTCGCACAATATTCTGTCGCCGGCCTCGGGACATCCGATCACCGTCCCTACGCAGGACATGGTGCTGGGACTTTATTACCTCACCAAATCCAAGCCCGGCGCCAAGGGCGAGGGCCGCGCGTTCGCCAACATTGAAGAAGTGCTGATGGCGCTGGACGCGGGCGCGGTGGAAACGCTTTCTCCGATCCGCTTGCGCTACAGCGGTTCGCTGATCGACCTGACCACCGCCTACGACGATCAGGACATCATCCACACCGAGCCGGTGCAGGTGGAGCGGTCGTTCGTCAATACAACCGTCGGCCGCGCGATCTTGAACGATCACCTGCCCGAGGGCATGCCTTACATCAACGGCCTGCTCAAGAAGAAAGGTATCGGCGCGCTCGTCAACTATTGCTACCTGACGTTCGGCCTCGAGACCACGGTCAAGATGCTCGACGAAGTCAAGACGCTGGGCTTCACGTTCGCGACGCGCTCCGGCTTGTCCATCGGCATCGACGACATGGTCATCCCGGACAACAAGAAAATTCTTGTCCGCGACGCCGAAAAACAAGTCGTCAGCGTGCAGCAGCAATACCTCGACGGCGCCATCACCGACGGCGAGCGCAAGAATAAAGTGATCGAAATCTGGTCGGGGATCACGGAAAAAGTCTCGGACGAAATGTTCGCCGAGATGCAACGCCGCGATAAAGAAGGCGACCTCAATCCGATTTACGTCATGGCCGATTCCGGCGCCCGCGGATCGAAACAGCAGATCCGCCAGCTCTCCGGCATGCGTGGATTGATGGCCAAGCCTTCCGGCGAAATTATCGAATCGCCGATCACGGCCAATTTCCGTGAAGGCCTCACGGTGCTGGAATATTTCGTCTCGACGCACGGCGCCCGCAAGGGACTAGCCGATACGGCGCTGAAGACGGCCGATTCCGGCTACCTCACGCGGCGTCTGGTCGACGTGGCGCAGGACGTAATCATCAGCGAATACGACTGCGGCACCGTCGACGGCATCTACGTGCAAGGAATCGTCGAAGCCGGCGAGATCATCGAGCCGTTGCGCGACCGCATCGTGGGCCGCGTGTCGCTCGAGAAAATCAAAGACTATGACGGCAACGTTGTGGTCGACATCAACCAGGAAATCACCGAGGACCTTGCGGGAGCGATTCAGGCCGCCGGCATTGAGCGAGTGAAAATCCGCTCGGTGCTGACGTGCGAATCGAAGCGCGGCGTCTGCGTGATGTGCTACGGCCGCAATCTGGCCTCCGGACGCCTCGTCGAACTTGGCGAAGCCACCGGCGTCATCGCGGCACAGTCTATCGGCGAACCCGGAACCCAGCTGACAATGCGTACGTTCCACATCGGCGGCACGGCTTCGCGAATCTCCGAGCAGTCGCGTCTCGATGCCAAGAACAACGGCACCGTGCGCTTCATCGGCCTGCAGACGGTGAAGTCGAAGTCTGGCGATCTGGTGGTCATGAACCGGCAGGGCTCGATTGCGGTCCTGGACGAAAAGGGCCGCGAACGCGAGCGCTACTCCGTGGTTTACGGCGCCAAGGTGAAGGTCAACGAAGGCGATCACGTCCAGATGGGTCAGGTCATGGTCGAGTGGGATCCCTACACCTTCGCGATCGTCACCGAAATTGGCGGCGCGGTGCAGTTCAAGGACTTGCAGGACGGCGTGACTCTGCACGAAGAAGTCGACGAAGTCACCGGCTTGTCCCGTCACGTGGTCGCCGACTCGCCCGACGAAAAACGCCAGCCCGCGATCGTAATCAAGGGCAAGGCCAGCAAGCGCTACCTGATGCCGTCGCGTTCCCACCTTATGGTGCAGGAAGGCGACACGGTTTTCCCGGGAGACATCCTGGCGAAGATCCCGCGTGAAACTACTCGCACCAAGGACATCACGGGCGGTCTGCCGCGCGTGGTGGAATTGTTCGAAGCCCGCAAGCCGCACGAGACGGCCGTCATCAGCGAAATCGATGGCACCATCAAGTTCGGCGAAGTGGCCAAGGGCCAGCGCAAAATCTACGTGGTCGCCGACAACGGCACCGAGAAGGAATACCAGGTGCCGCGCGGCGTCCACGTCAACGTGCAGGAAGGCGAACGGGTGAAAGCCGGCGAGCCTTTGATGGACGGCCCGCTCAACCCGCACGACATTCTCGCCGTGCTTGGCGAAAAAGAACTGCAGGCTTACCTGGTCAACGAAATCCAGGAGGTCTACCGCCTGCAGGGCGTCAACATTAACGACAAGCACATCGAAGTGATCGTCCGCCAGATGATGCGCTGGGTGAAGGTGGAAGACGTGGGCGATACCACGTTCCTGCTCGAGCAGCAGCTCGACAAGTTCCACTTCCGCGAGGAAAACGATCGCGTCATCAAGGAAGGTGGCAAACCAGCCACCGGACGCCCGCTGCTGCTGGGCATCACGAAAGCGTCGCTGTCGACCGATTCGTTCATTTCGGCGGCGTCGTTCCAGGAGACCACGCGCGTGCTCACCGAAGCCTCCATTCAAGGCGCGGTCGACCACTTGCGCGGCCTCAAAGAAAACGTCATCGTGGGACGTCTCATCCCCGCCGGCACCGGCATGGAGTACTACCGCAACGTGCGCCTCTCGCCAGAGATGGAAGAGGCCGCGGCCAAGGTGCAGGCGGAAGTCTCGGCAGCTTACGAAGAAGCCGAGCGCGCGCTGGAGATGATGCGCCACGAAGGCGAGACCGAAGAACTGGCCGCCGAGTAACGGCTACAGCGCTACAATAGACCCCGGGGGCGACTTGTTCGCCCCCGAGCTTTTTCCGCTGTCGTGTCCGTTTGGTTTGTCATACTTGAGCGGAGCGGGTGGTTCGCGAAAGCGAAGCATCCGCGCAGTCGAAGGATCCCTATAGCCGGAACGGCGGCGGATAATCAAGAGTGTGAGCCGTATTCCAGCAACGGACTACCAATGCATGCCAACCCCCAGCGTTTGCAGACTGAAGAGTCCGGCCAACTTCTTTCTTTGCGTCCAGCGCCCCCAGGCCCTACTCTAGGGTCGGTGACTCTGCGCTTCCTGCGGCTGTTGCGGCTGGCTTTCTGGCGTGCCTTCCAGCACGATGCCTTTTCTATCGCCAAAGCCTGCGCCTATTCCTCCATTCTCACCTTCTTTCCTCTCTTGCTCGTGGTCGGTGCGGTGCTGGGGTCATTCCGCGAAGGCCAGGTTTATATGCACGAACTCACCATCGCGCTGGGAAGCATTCTGCCCACCGGCAGCGCCACGGCCACTGCTTTCCTGAAAGGATCGACGCAGCACTCGACCAGCGTTCTGGTGACCACTTCGCTGCTCGCGCTGTGGACGAGCTCGGGCGTTATGGTTTCCTGGATGGACGGTTTCCGCCGCTCCTACGAACTTCCCAAAATCTGGGGCCTGGTCAAGGAGCGGATGATCGCTTTCGCGCTGGTGATTTTGGCTGGCATCCCGCTGATGTTTGCCACCATCCTGGTAGCTTCGGGCAGCAGCATCGAGCGCACCATCCTGTTTCCATATGAACCACGAATTCGGGTTTTATGTTCTGCTGATGTGGTCTGCCATTCGCTGGCTCATCGCAACCCTCACCAGCATCGCGGTGATCGCGCTGATTTATCACAACGCCGTTCCGCGCACGCAGCCCTGGCACAGCGTGCTTCCGGGTTCGGTGCTGGCCACGGCCATGTGGTTCAGCGTCACCTTGGCTTTCGGCTGGTATTTGGCGCATTACGCCAACTACAGCATTATGTATGGCCCGCTGGGAGCGGCCATCGCCCTGTTGGTCTGGATGTACATGGTTGCTCTGGTCATCCTGGTAGGCGCGGAATTCAATGCCATGCTGTTCCCCCGCGCCATGCTGGGAAAAGAGCTGACCGCGGTGAGTGGCCCCAGAGCCGCGGAGCTAGGGCGCGGACCGTCTTCAGATCCGCGCGCGTCCACTGCCGGCGATTTGGCATCCCGGTTCGAACATTCTCGTGAGACATGGTGATGTTGACGGTGAACAGTTGAAATCGCTACGAGCTCGCCCTGCTTCCGGATCCACTTCGCATTCGTCGTCGAGCGTAACGAAGCCCGGGTCGGCGGGCCAAGATTATCGCCACCATCGGCCCGGCCTGCCATTCCGAAGCCACCATGCGCGACCTGTTCCGCCTCGGCATGGATGTCGGCACGCCTTAATTTTTCTCACGGCTCGCATGAAGATCACGCCCGCAACATCGAGCGACTGCGCCGTGCCGCCGACCGCGAAGGGTCAAAGCGTCTGCATCTTGCAAGACCTGCAAGGCCCGAAGATCCGCACTGGGCGCCTGGAACGCCACGAGCCCGTCGAAATTAAGTCCGGCTCGACCGTCATCATCACGCCCAGAGACATCGCCGGTACGGCAACCCGCATTTCCACCACGTTTCCCGACTTGGCACGCGAGGTGGGACCGGGTGCGCGCATCCTGCTCACCGATGGCCTCATCGAATTGCGGGTTCGCGGCACGCGCGGCAAAGACGTAATCTGCGACGTTCTGAATGGCGGAACTTTAGGCGAGCATCAAGGAATCAATCTGCCCGGCGTCGGCCTCTCCATCCCGGCCCTCACGCCGAAAGATCGCAAGGATCTCGAATTCGGGCTCACGCACGGAGTGGATGCGGTGGCGCTCTCCTTCGTGCGCCGCGCCGCCGACGTCCGCACCGTCAAGCAGATCATCGCCGCGCACAATAGCGACATTCCTGTGATCGCCAAACTGGAAAAGCCTCAAGCTATAGACCATTTGGAAGAAATTCTCGAAGTGGCGGACGGAGTCATGGTGGCCCGCGGCGATCTGGGAGTGGAAGTTGCGCCGGAAAAAGTTCCCGTCATCCAGAAGCAGGTCATCCGCCGCGCTGCCGCGTGGCGCAAGCCGGTAATCACGGCCACACAAATGCTCGAATCGATGATCGAGAATCCGCGTCCCACCCGCGCCGAGGCCAGCGACGTGGCGAATGCAATTTTCGATGGCAGCGACGCGGTCATGCTCTCCGCGGAAACCGCCACCGGCCGCTATCCGCGCGAAGCCGTTGCCATGATGGCGCGCATCGTAGTCGAAGCCGAATGCAACATGGGAGACTTCACGCAACCGCGCCGCCGCCGCGACCACCGCGGACTTTCCGTTGCCGAGACTATTTGTGAATCCATCGCCCACGTCGCCGAAGATTTGCCCATGGGGGCGATTGCTGTCTTCACCGAAACTGGCAACACCGCCCGCATGATTTCGAAACACCGCCCGCAAGCTCCCATCTACGCTTTCACGCATTCCCTGCCCGTGGTCCAGCGCGTGAACTTATATTGGGGCGTGCATCCCGTGCGCTGCCGTCAGGCGAAGTCCGCCGAGCAGATGGTGACTATGGCTGAGCAGGAACTTCTGCGCGGCAGCGTGCTGAAGCCGGGAGACGTTCTAGGAGTAGTCGCCGGCACGCGCCAGGCTTCCGGCTCCACTAACTTTATGCGCCTGCACCAGGTCAGCCCCCAAGAGGCCAGCGCCGCAGTTAGCTTTAAGCAAACCTCAAGACAGTCGAACGGGCGCAGCCGCCGGAGGAAATAATTCGCATGCCTCAGGAAATATTATCGGTCGCAGTATGGGAGCCGGTGCCCGACATGGAAGCCGCGTCGCTTGAGACCGTCCGCGAACTGATCTCCATTCTCGCCGCCAAAGGTTATAGCCGCGATCTGCTCTATCGTGACCCAGAATCGCATTATGTTTTACTTCGCTATTGGAAGTCCGAAGAATCCCGCCGCGCCGCCCAGGAAGACGCCGACGCGCAACGCTGCTGGGCAAAACTCGGCCACGAAATTCAAATCCTGAAAGTGTACGAAAAGCTGGAAGTGGTCCCACGGGAAGCGAGTAAGGTGCCGTAGGCTTCAAGACCCATGTGGGGACAGCCCCCTCGGCTGTCCAGGCCGAGCGAAGCTCGCGGCCGCGTCCATCGTCTAGAATGTTACCGAGCATCCCGTGACCGCTTCCATCCGCGCCTTCACCGACGATTCCAATGATCCGCGCGTGCGCGGATTTCTCCACGCTCCAGAAACTCCCAACCACAACGCTCTCGTCCTCACTCACGGCGCCGGATCAAACGCGCAAGCCCCGCTGCTGATCGCCCTCGCCGATGCCTTCTGCGGCGCCGGATTCACCGTCCTGCGCTGCGATTTGCCCTATCGCCAATCCCGCTCCTACGGCCCGCCCGGCCCCGGTGACGCCGCCCGCGATCGCGCCGGCCTGAAGAACGCCGTCGCCGCGATGAAAAAAATAACCACGGGCCGTACCTATCTCGGCGGCCACTCCTATGGCGGACGCCAGGCCAGCATGCTTTGCGCGGAAGAACCGGATATTGTCGCAGGGACTGCTCTTGCTCAGCTATCCCCTTCATCCCCCGCGCAAGCCCGAGCAGCAACGCACCCAGCATCTTCCCGACCTGCGAACGCCTAGTCTTTTCGTCCAGGGCACGCGCGATCCCTTCGGCACCGTCGCCGAACTCGAGCAAGCGCTGAAGATGATTCCCGGGAGAGCGAAATTATTGGTGGTAGAAGGCGGAGGTCACGACCTGGGATTCAAAGGCAAAGCGAAGCGGGAAGAATTACCGCTAGAAGTATTACTGGAAATTCAACCGAACTTCTGTGGTCGCGACTAGAGGACGTTCGCCTCGCGGAATTTCTCTGGCCGCGGCGAAACGCAACCCGTTCTAGTTCACCCACCCCGACTTCCCACCCCCATTCCCCTTGCGTGGATCCTCATCCGGCGGCACATAATTCCCGTGCTCGTCGAAGTGGACATCCCGATCATGCGCCCGCATGTAGACTTCAAATTTCTTTGCCGCCCGCCGCCGCCGCCATCGGTAATATCCGTTGCGCGTGCTGAAGTAGCGCTCGGTCGCGGCAAATGTCAGCCCGCGGCTGGGAACGAATTTGATATATAGGAACCCAAACAGCAATCCGCCCAGGTGAGCAAAGTTCGCCACGCCGCCCTGCGACGGCTGAAACGTGGCAATCACCACCACAAAAATAATGATCCCCACCAGATATTTCGCTTTGATCGAAAACGGAAACGGAAACAGAAGAATTTCGCGGTCACCGTAAAGCATTCCGAAGGCAATCAGCAAACCGTAAATCCCGCCGGAAGCCCCGATGGTCGGGACCAGCGGTGATGCGCCTGGCAGCCCCGTGTAGGACACCGCCACCGTCACCAGCGCCGCTCCGATCACGCAGAAGAAATAGAATTCAAGAAACTTGCGCGAGCCCCAGTCCTGTTCCTCTTGCGACCCGAACATCCACAGGGTGAGCATGTTGAGAAGGACGTGGCTCACGCTGCCATGCAGAAAAGAATAGGTGACAAGCTGCCACACCATTCCGTAGTGCAGCACCGCAAACGGGACCAGGCCAAGATAGACCTCCATGTTTCTCGCCAGCTGAGGCGCAACCGCGCCCAACACCACCTGCACGAAATAAACCGCCGCGCAGATAATGATGAGCCGCTTCACCCACCGCGTGAACGGTGGAAAGCTCAACGTCATGGATCGTCCACGATTCATGGATTAGTCAGTGGCCAGAAAGGAAAAGATCGACCACCCCTTGTGAATGTACTCTTCTTGCCAATCTTATCAGCTCGAAGGCAACCAAGGTTTGGACGAGTTGCCCGGATCCGTCGCTTGCCCTGAACCCTTCTCTCCCACCATCATCGGCCTTTACTGACCCCTGACCCCTGATTCCCGACGCCTGCCTCTCTACCGCGCCGGCACCGGCGCCACCGCCAAACTCGCATGTCCCCCGCCGTCCACCGCCCGCACCCCGAAGATCACATTATCCTTCGAAAGCTTCAGCGTGGCGCGCGTAACATTGCCGCACTTTAGAACGTGCTCCCATTCCGGGCTGGTCGTTGCCCGCCACAGAACTTCATACTCCGCCGCGCCCGGCACCGCGTCCCAGGTCAGCGTGGAATCGTTCTCCAAATCTTTCGTCAGCAAATGAACATTCGCCGGAGGCGCCGGAGCCGCCGCCAGCGAAGCCAGCGTCGCCGCATTCAGTCTCGCCACATTCGCCACATAGTCAAAGTCCACGAACTTCAGCACGTCTCCGTATTCGATGCCGTTTTCCGCGCGCACGTCCTGATGCTGATGATGGAAATCTTCGCGAACCTCCGTGAAGCGCACCGCGGCAAATCCTTGCTGGAGAAATGAAAGATGGTCGCCGCCGCGCAGGTAGCGGTCCAGCCGGAACACTAGCATGGGCTTCACGCCGACCTCGCCAGAGTAAGTCCGGCCCACATCGGCGATGTAGCGCGCCAATTGCCGCGATCCCGAATCACTCTCCCCGCCCAGCCCTCGAATGCGCCGGATGTCCTGCTCCGTCGCCGCCGCTGGCACTCCCTCGGAAAATACGCGCACCACCGAATGGTCCTGTTCCGCGCTCTTGTCGCCGCCCACAATGTCGTTGTTCAGCACCGCCTCAATATTCCACCCCTGTTCCTTCGCCATCTTGGCAAAGTGGCCGCTGCCATTCAATCCTTGCTCTTCGCCCGCCACCGTCAAAAAAATAATTGTCGCCGGAAACTTCATCTTGCTCGACATCTTGCTCAACACCCGCGCACATTCCAGGCTCACGGCGGTTCCGCTGCCATCGTCGTTGGCACCGGGCGCGTCGCCCTTGCCATCGAGCGTGCCGCTGTTGCGCGAATCATAATGTCCGGTCACCAGCACGATGCGCTGCGCGTCGCTCGCCCCCCCGCTGTTCATTCCTTTGAGAACCGCATAAACATTGGTGATAACGGTTGGCTGCGGAATCCGGTCGGCCGGCGCTTCCGTGAAGCTGTCGGTCTTCACTTCCAGGCAGCCGCCACATTCTTTCGAGTAGCGCTCGAACTCGGCTTTAATCCAGTCCCGCGCTGCGCCAATCCCGCGGCCGGCGGCAATCGACTCCGGATCCTGCGCCGAAATCGTAGCCCGCGTCCCGAAGCTCACCAACTTCTCTATATTCGCCCGAATGTGCTCCGCGGAAACCTGGTGCAGAGCCGCCACAATTCGTGGGTCTGGGCTGCCAGCCTCAGTCGGCATTGCGCTCGCGCCTTGACCCTGTGCGGCGCAGGGCAACGCCAGCCCCAGCGCCAGCGGAAGAACCCAAAATCTTTTAACGAACCTTTTTCCGTAACCAAGCATCTTGATAGCTCCAAATTGCGAAATCAGCGCCAATTGTCAAGGATGATTGAATGTTACCCCCGACTGGGAAATTTCGGTTCCCGCTGCAACACCCCTTGACCTGCAGCACCGGAAAAATAAATATTAGCAGGGGATCTAATCGGCTAGGGAGGTTTTACGATGCTTTGCCCGGAATGCGATACCAAGCTCGATCTTGACGAAGACGATGTCGAAGAGGGTGAACTCATCTCCTGCCCCGAGTGCGGCACCGACTTTGAAATCATCACCATCAGCCCGCTCGAACTCAAAGCCGTGGAAGAGGGCTATGTAGAAGAGGAAGAAGAGGAGGAGACGGAAGACGGTGACTACTCCTAGGGCCATTGCGAAAGAGTCATCTCAGTCTGGAGTGTTGCCGCAATTCCCTAACTCTGTCATCCCGACCGAACGAGAAGCCCCTCAGCCGCTCAACCCCCCTGCTCTAACTCTTCCGTGAAGCGAGGGACCCCTACCCCCTCCGCACCGCCGGCAGTTTCCGCGCGGTACCGAACGGCGCCAATTCACCACCCCCCGCTCCTTCTGCCTCCTCCTCGCCGTAATCCTGCTTCCTGGCCAACTGGCGGCCGACTCCAAGCCCTCGAAAAAAGAGTACGCCCTGATTTTCGGTACGGTCTGGGGCCCTGACGAACGGCCAGTCTACGGCATCCCGGTCAAGATTCGCCGCGCTCAGGACAAAAAAGCCAAGTGGGAGGTCTACTCCGACCATCGCGGAGAATTCGCTCAGCGCGTCCCTCCCGGCGAAGCCGATTACATCCTGACCGCGGATCTGAAAGGCGTGAAGACTGCCGACGGCAAGCCTTTGCACCAGGTCAGCGAAGTGAAAGTACACGTCGACTATGACGAACGCGAAGACACCGGCCTCCACCTGGCCCCATAATGTGTTTTCGCCGCTATGCCGACAAGCCTGCCTGGATTTTGAGCCCTGTCATGCTGAGCGGAGCCGGGTCGGTCGTTCCTCGACCGACACGGCGCAGTCGAAGCATCCCTGCCGCCGAAATTAAATGATGGCTGTAAGGGGTGCCGTGAAGGCTTCCCGCAAGATTGCAGTTACGCCCCACGTGAGACAATAAGAAATTAAGAAATGACATACGGCATTCATCCCCAACGTTCCATAGCCATCCTGGCCTCCTGCGCCCTGCTCGTGGCGCTATGTGGCTTGGCCCATGCCTCGCCTGACAAGAAAGACAAGAACGCCGGACGCCTCCTCTACGGCAAAGTTCTCGATGGCCGGGACAACCCCGTGGTCAACGCCGTCGTCTATCTAACCAACACGCGCACGCGCGCGGTCAAGACCTACATCGTCAACCAGGACGGCACCTACCGCTTCCCGGCGCTCTCCAGCGCCGTGGACTACGAAGTCTACGCCCAGTTCAACGGCCACAAGAGTGACACCAAGTCCGTCAGCCAGTTCGACGACCGCTCCGAAGTCTACATCGATCTCCGCATCGGCTCGCGCTAGGGTACGTACCTTTTCGTGCAACTTTTTCCCGCCACTTCGGTTCAATATAGATATAGGTATTTGTGTCTGGAGGCGAACTTGAAAGAATTGCGCACATTTCCGAAGAATTTCTCATCACTGACTTTCTCAAATCCGATTTACTCGAATCTGACCGCAAGGGCTCTTTTGGCCGGTCTCGTACTGGTCTGCCTGGCCACGCTATCGGCCTTCGCTCAGGACGCCTCAGGCGGCGCCATGAGCCCCAACCAGGGCGAGAGCGACGGCGTCAGCGCCGGTGGTCAATGGATGCAGTTTCGATCCGAAGACAAGATGACCGGCGCAAAAAAAGTCCGGTTCGAACTGCTCTCGAATAACTATTTGCGGGAAGACCCGGACTACAAGCCGCGCGTCGAACTCGTATGCACCAATGGCAAATACGATCACGCCCACTTCAATCCCGGTGCCAAGTTGGGCCGGCCAGATTATCCAGGCTTCTGGGGCCAGCCGAAAATGGAGGTAATGGTGCGCTTCGACGGAAGCCACGACCACAAAGGCTGGAACTGGGTGGCGGGGCGTTTCCTCGACATGGACAAAGGTACCGTCCGCGGCGCGATGGCATCCCAGGTATTCAACGTTGAAATCAAAACCAGAACGGGTTACGCAATCGCAGAATTCTCGCCCGCCGGCCTGAACTTGGACGAAGTAAGAAAGTCCTGCGACCTGACCCCCAAAAAGCAGTAGCAAAGACTAAACAAACTCATGTGGGGACGGCCGCCTCGGCCGTCCCGCCCAGGCGAAGCCGAGCGGAATTCTTCCCAGCAGCCAGCGCCCCTGACCGCTGACCCCTGACCTCTGACCCCTGGCCACTGCCTTAGCACTTGCCCCAGCTCCCCACTCTGCTGGCACCTTAAACTGTCATCCACCGTGAACAGCAATATCATCACCGGCCTCGCGTTCTTCCTCTTCATCGCAGGCGCGTTCATTTACGCTGTGATCCTCTACAACGAACTCGTCCGCCTGCGCAACGAAAACGACCGCGCCTGGGCCAACGTCGACGTCCTGCTCAAGCAGCGCCATGACGAAATCCCCAACCTCGTCGAAACCGTAAAAGGCTACATGCAGCACGAACAGCAGACGCTGCTGGCCGTCACCCAGGCGCGTGCCGCATCCATGAACGCCGCCAGCATCGGCCAGAAAGCAACCGCCGACCTGCAGATGACCGGCGCGCTCCGCAGCCTGTTCGCGGTCGCCGAAAATTATCCGCAACTCAAAGCCAACGAAAATTTCCTCAAGCTGCAGAACCGTATCAGCGAACTCGAGGAGCGCATCGCCGACCGCCGCGAGTTCTTCAACGACGACGTCAACACCTACAACACCCGCATCGGCCAGATCCCCGAAGTCTTCATCGCCAGCTTCCTCGAACTCAAGCCCCGCTCCATGTTCAAAGTCTCCGACGAAGACCGCCGCCTGGTCGAAGTGAGATTTCAAGCCAGCCAAGGTTCCGGAGCCTAAGCCCCGCCGCTACCGCACTACGAAAATCACACAAGCCCACGCTCAACCCTGGTTTCTTTACTTTCTCAACCTGACATTCCAAGCGGCAAAAAAGTTTTCACCTGCTCGTTCCGTTCGTCTCGCTTTCAGCAACTAAGGGATATGTCGATTTCGTGCTCGGGAATTGCTCATCAAGAGGAAGGGGTGAACTCCATGAAGAATCTAGTCAAATCAATCCTGAAGACTGCCGTGTACTTTTTGGACCAGTCAGATCGCTTCGCCAGCGACGTGCGCGACCGTGTCTCCGACACCGTTGACCAAGCCGCGCAGCAGGTGTCAGACGTTCGAGACCAGGCTCGTGAACTCTACCAGGGCGAAGACCATAATTTGCGCAACGCCCTGACTTTTGCCGCAGGCGTAGGCATTGGCCTGAGTGCCGCGATTTTACTGGCCCCCGCCAGCGGCCAGGAAACTCGCGACGCGATCGGAGAAAGAGTTCAGGACATCGGTGGCCGGGTTCGGGATTGCTTCTCATCCGCGGTGAGAAGCGCCACTGGCACCGAAGGCTGAGAGCTCTTCGAAGGTGCACCGAAGCATTCGGAGCACGCCAACAGCATTTCTCTGCCTGCAGGTTTCGGTCGCAGGCTTCGCCAGAAACTAAACTCGCAGGACAAACTCGCAAGGAGGTCTAATGAAAACAATCTCGCAAATCACGATTCGAACGGCGCTGTTCGCCGGTCTTCTTTTGGGTGCATTCGCTACAGCTGGTGCGCAGGACCCAGCCAATCAATCCGCTCCTCCGCAAGCCGACAACACTAAAGTCAATCAGAGAGACCAGAATCCCAACGAGGCCACCGCCGACCAGCAACCCTCGAACCAGTCCGATATGCAGATCACTCAGCAACTTCGCAAAGCCATCATCGCCGACAAGTCCCTTTCAACTTACGGACATAACGTGAAGGTCATCGCGAAAAACGGCTCAGTGACCCTCAAGGGGCCCGTGCGCTCGGACGAAGAAATGAAAGTCATCGCGGCCAAGGCTGTCGACTTGGTGGGCTCCGACAAAGTTACGAACAAAATGGACGTCGTGCCGAAGCAGTAATAACGCAGCTACCTAAAATAAAAAAGGAGATTTAATTATGTCCGGAAAAAACACAGCGGTATTCGGAATTTATCCCCAGTATGCAGACGTCGAAAATGGCGTGGACGCGTTGAAGTCCGCGGGATTTCGCAGCACCGACATTTCCGTGTTGTTTCCTGAAAACGCCGGCACCAAAGACTTCGCTCACGAAAAAGGAACGAAGGCGCCCGAAGGCGCCACGGCGGGCGCGGGACGGGCGCAGTCATCGGCGGCGGCTTAGGCTGGCTCGCTGGCATCGGAGCGCTGGCCATCCCCGGACTCGGGCCATTCATCGCCGCGGGACCGATTGTGGCCGCGTTGGCCGGGGTCGGCGTCGGCGGCGCGGTCGGCGGCTTCACGGGTGCGCTGATTGGCCTCGGTATCCCAGAGTACGAAGCCAAGCGCTACGAAGGCCGCGTGAAAAACGGCGGCATCCTGCTCTCCGTTCACTCCGACAGTTCAGATTGGACAAAGCGCGCGAAGGAGATTCTCGAGCTCACGGGCGCTGAGGACATCTCTTCCACCAGCGAAGCAAAGGCAGATTTTGCCAAGAGCGACAAACCAATGCGCCGGGCCAGCTGATACTTAGGAAACCGAACTTAAAAAGACACTTAGGAGAAGAACCCGGGGAGCTCACGATCTCAGGCTTGAATCCTGTTCTGAGTCGTGAGCCCCCGGGCCGCAATTCCGTCGCTGCTCGTTTGGCCGCGGGCGACTCGCCGCAGGCCTGGGGCACACTCTTAGGCACACACCCCTTCCCTCTCACCCCAGCAGCCTCGCCGCCTCCTTAGCGCAGGAGAAGAATGCTGGCCGCCGCCCGCCGGATGCTCACCAGCGACTCGATCATCACCCATCATCACCCGCCCCCGATTGTCGGCGGCTGCTTCGATCAGGCATACGGCCCCGCACACCGGACACGCCGCCAGCGGCACGTCGAAGCGTTCGCGCGCCCGCCTGGTCGAAGTGAGATTTCAAGCCAGCCAAGGTTCCGGAGCGTAGACTGCTGTCAGCTCCCACCCGAGCTTCGGAGTAAAAAGGATCCGTTCCATGATGTCCTTTCTTGATCGCGACCGTCACACCCCTATGCGAGAAAACGGTTTCTTAACCTTCCGCTTCTTAAGATTGAAGATTCGCCAAGGAAATGTGCCCGCACCCTTCATCGCATTGGTCCTGCTGTGCGCGCTGGGAAGCTCGGCCGCACAGACCAAACCATCCGGCAAATCATCCGCCGCCTCGACCACGCAGGAAGCGCGAATCCAGAAAATCGAAGCCTTGGTACTCGATATCCCGATGGGCGAGAAAGAGCCACCGCTCCGCCTCAGTCTGGCGCAAGCCATGAGTGCCTACAATGTGCCCGGCGTGAGCGTCGCCGTAATCGACAACTACAAAATTGTCTGGGCGAAGGGATACGGCGTGATTGGCACCGGAGCGACCATGCCCGTGGGAACTGGAACGCTGTTTCAGGCGGGCTCGATCAGCAAGCCGGTCGCGGCCACGGCCGCCCTGGCGCTGGTACAAAAGGGCAAGCTCTCGCTGGATGAAAACGTCAACGAGAAGTTGAAGTCGTGGAAGGTTCCCGATGACAAATTAACCAAAGACCAGAAAGTAACCCTGCGCCGGCTGATGTCGCACACCGCCGGCCTCACCGTGCACGGATTTCCCGGATACGGCGCTGGACGCGCCGCTGCCGACCATCGTCCAGATTCTGAATGGAGAGAAGCCAGCCAACACCGCGCCCGTGCGCGTGGATTTCGTGCCGGGGACGCAAGAACGATATTCCGGTGGTGGCGTGACGATCGAGCAACTATTAATGATGGACGTAGACCGGGAAGGCGTTTCCCGCTCTTCTGCGCGAAACCGTCCTCGAAAAAGTTGGCATGACCGCCAGCGGGTATGAGCAGCCGCTTTCGCCCGCCCGCGCTGCCCTCGACGGCGACCGCAACCTACGCGGATGGCAAGCCCGTCCACGGCAGATGGCACATCTATCCGGAAATGGCCGCGGCAGGATTGTGGACCACGCCCACCGACTTGGCGAAATTTGCCATCGAAATCGCGCAATCGAAGAATGGACAGTCAAACAAAGTTCTCACGCAGAAGACTGTCGAAGAGATGCTGACACCGGTACTGCCGCACGAAGGCGCAGGCCTCGGCTTTTTCGTCGACGACCACAATCCCGGCGTATTCGGCCACAACGGTGCCGACGAAGGCTTTCAAGCTTTGCTCACCATGAACTGGCAAACCGGTAACGGCATTGCGATCATGGCGGATTCCGACAACGGCATCGCTGTGGCCGACCTGCTCCTGCGCAGCGTTGCGAAAGAATACGCGTGGAATTACAAAGCGGAAGAGTTGCATTCCATCGTGTTGATTGGAAAACTGCGAGGCGCACAGACCGCGCTCGATCGCTATGCGGAACTAAGAAAATCAGGCGCGCTCGCTGCCGACGCCGGAGAACGTGAGCTGAATCAGTTGGGCTACGCGTTGCTCTACGGCGGACACGAGCAGGATGTCATCACCGTGTTCCAGCGTAACGTGCAGGATTATCCGCAGTCGTCCAACGCTTACGACAGCCTGGGCGAGGCCTACATGAAGACCGGGCAGAAAGATCTGGCAATCAAGAATTACGAGAAATCGCTGAAATTAAATCGAAAAAACGACAACGGAAAAGAAATGTTAAAAAAATTGGGTGAGATGAAATAAAAAAAGAGGTGGAATAAAAGGTGCGCGGAAGCGGCATCTGCCGCGGGGGTCTCGCCCGCGAAGGATTGGGGCGCATACTCGTAGGGCACAGGCACCTTCCCAACTCATCCCAGCAGTCGCGCCGCATCCTTCGCATAGTAAGTCAGAATAGTGCTGGCACCCGCGCGCCGGATGCTCACCAGCGATTCCATCATCACCCGTTCCCGGTCAATCCAATCGTTACGCGCGGCCGCTTCGATCATGGCATACTCCCCGGAAACCTGATACGCCGCCAGCGGCAAATCGAAGCGCTCGCGCGCCGCCGCGATCACATCGAGATAAGGCATGGCCGGCTTCACCATGATCATGTCCGCGCCTTCTTCAATGTCGAGCTCGATCTCGCGCATGGCTTCGCGGAAGTTGGCGCCATCCATCTGATACGAACGACGGTCGCCAAACTGCGGAGCCGAGTCCGCCGCTTCGCGGAACGGTCCGTAATAGCCGGAAGCGAACTTCGCCGCATAAGAAAGAATCGGCGTATTCGTGAAGCCCGCTTGTCGAGCGCGCCACGGATCGCGCGCTACCCGCCCGTCCATCATGTCCGACGGCGCGATGATGTCCGACGCCCGCTCGCGCCAGCGAAACCGACGTTCGCGCCAGCAGTTCCAGCGACGCGTCGTTGTCAATCTCGAAACTCGACTGCACAGCCCGCTCGGCGACCGATGCCAGTGTGCGATCGCCTTGTCTTTCTCTTCGTCATTCTTCACCATCAGCACGCGCTGCGACGGGGTCAGCGCGTCCCGAACCGCGCGCCCGAGATTGGGCATCGACGTCGTTTCACAATCCCGCAGTGTCCGTGCGACATATATTCGCAGAGGCACACATCCCCCATCAGAATCAGCTCGGGGATCTCCCGTTTCAAGGCACGCGCGGCCCGCTGCACAATGCCATCGTCGTCCCATGCCCCGGGCAACTTCATCTTTTTTTCCGGCAGCCCGAAAAGGATCACCGCCGGCACGCCCAACGTATGCGCCTCCTCAGCTTCTTTCACCGCCTCGTCCACCGACAGGTTGAACACGCCCGGCATCGAGCGTACTTCCTTGCGCACACCTTCCCCAGGGCAAACGAACAGGGGATAGACAAACGCGTCCGGCGTAAGGCGCGTCTCCCGCACCAGATTGCGAGTTCTCCACTACGGCGAAGACGGCGAAGGCGAGTAACAGGAAAGGCCATGAGGCACCACCCGGGGAAACGTCGAAATACCGCTTCCTACATGATTCTAGAACATCCCGTCTGCAAGGGCTTCAGCCCCTGAGGATTTTGTTAGCGTCCCACCGCCAGAAGGTCACCAAAGTAACCTGCCGCCAGCCACTCAACTCCCGGAACCCGAACACCTGCCTTAGAATTGAAGCGGATGAATCTGTTTCGCCGCCACCGTCGGGTTATCGCCGCGGCCGGGATTCCCCTGGCTTTACGTTGTCGTGTCGATGGCCAGCCATCCCGGAGCTGCCCTCACGGCATTCTCTGAACATTTTTGTGCTGCTCCTGATGCTCGGCTGCGGAGCCATCATGCTGGCGAACGCTTTCTCCGGACACCGCGTCGGCGCGCCGCTTCTGGTTGCTCATGGCATTGGGGTTTTTCCTGCGCGGCCTCAACCAGGGGGCGTGGGTTTATCGCGAGGTTATCCTCCATCTCGACATTCCCGATCCGTACTTCTGGGACATCATCCTGTTTTTTCATGTGATCCCCATCATGGCGGCCGTGGGCTGGCGTCCTGACCTCACCCGTAACGAATCGCGCTTTCAACTCAGCGCGCTGAATTTTCTCATGTTGCTGGTGTGGTGGATATTCCTCTACGCTTTCATCGTCTTTCCCCACCAATACGTCGTGCTAAACGTGCCCGCTTACGAGTATCACTATGAGGGGCTCTATCAGGTTGAAAACCTGCTGGTGTTGGCAGTCCTCGGGTTTGCGGCTGTGGACGAGTTCGGGACGCTGGAGGCGACCTGTACGCAAGTTTTCTCGGCGCTCTTGTTTTGCACACCATCGGGGCCTATTTACTGGATCATGCGTTTGCCGCAGGGACCTATTACTCGGGCAGTCTGTTGGACGTTCCCATGGTAGCCGCGCTCGCCTGGATGGCGGCAGCCGCGTTCGCCGCGCGCCGGGAGCAACTCACCAGCGAACCGCCGCCCGGGAAATGGCGCTGGGAGAATCCTTGCGCCGAAGCTCGCCATGCTGGCCATTCTCTCGTTGCCCGTGCTGGGATTGTGGACTTTCCTTTTCGACAAGTCGCCGCTGGCGCCGCGAACTTTTCGTCTGTTCGCGGTGCTGGCTGCGATGCTCGTGCTGGGCGCTTTCGTGTTTCTGCGGCAATACATCCAGGACCAGACATTGATGCGCCTTTTGCAGGAGTCTCGCGAGGCTTATGACGACCAGCAGCGGCTGCAGACTCATCTGGTGCAAAAAGAGAAACTGGCTTCGCTCGCTCATCTGGTCGCAGGCGCGGCCCGTGAAATCGACGATCCCCTCGCCGCCATAATGTTTCACTCCGACGAGCTCTGGACCCGCGAACACCTCACCACCGAGCAGGGCGCTACTGGTTCGCAAAATCGTCGATCAGGCCCGTCGTACCCGCGACCTCGTCTCGAACCTGCTGAGCTTTGCCCAGCAGAGTCCGGGGAAAGAATCACGGTGGACCTGACAACGCTGCTGCAACGTTGCGCCCAAATGCTGGAAGCCAAACATTCCTCGGATCGCATCAAGGTCTCGGTTTCGCTCGAGCCCGAGTTGCCGCGCGTCGCCGGAAATGCCAATCAACTGTTCCAGGCGTTTCACGAAATCATGGAAAACGCCGTGGACGCGCTGGCCGAGGTCGGCGGAGGTCTCTCGAGATCACCGCGCTCCGCCATGGAGCCGATGCCGTGATCCAATTCGCCGACACCGGTCCCGGCATCCGCGAACCGGAACGCGTATTCGATCCCTTTTACACCACCAAGCCCGTCGGCAAAGGCACCGGCCTCGGCCTGAGCGCCGCCTACGGTGTAGTGCAGGACCACGGCGGCCAGATCACCTGCCTCAACCGACCCGAAGGCGGCGCCTTGTTTATCATCCGTCTCCCCGCTGCCATCGCCGTCATTCAGCCAGTGGCCGAAGCCGCCAAAGCCTGACCATCCTGCCGAGTGCCCCGCAAGCACAAGCGATTACCCACAACCTGCATACCCAAGTGACAGTCTTTGCGATCCTTGTGGTCAAACTCTTTTGCTCCGCTTCTCTCTACAGGGCTCCCACCTGATTCCTGTACCATAAAAACTGCGATGCCCAGCGACCTAACCCACAGTTCCGCGCGCGTCCTCGAGTTCGATTCCCTCCTCGACCTGCTCCGCGGATACGCCTCCTCGCCGCTGGGCCA
The DNA here is from genome assembly GCA_963846245.1 of uncultured Acidobacteriaceae bacterium. GTDB lineage: Bacteria > Acidobacteriota > Terriglobia > Terriglobales > Acidobacteriaceae > Sulfotelmatobacter. The sequence continues at coordinate 28,758 of CAWJVI010000010.1, forward strand.
GGCTCGCATCGCCGCTCTCGCCCCGTCCACCGATCGCGCCTGGATCGAAGCCCAACAGGAACTCGCCAGCGAAATTCGCGAATTCCGCCGCGTCGGCGGCCGCTTCGAATTCTCCGGCTTGCTCCCCACCGCCGAGTTAGTAAACAAGTCCCGCATCCTCGGAGCTATTCTCGAAACCACCGAAATTCGCGACGTCATACTCGTCGTCGATCGCGCCGCCGAATGGCGCGAGATCTCGCTGCATCCCCCGGCCAGCATGAAGCGCGAGTGGCGCGGCCTGCGCACACTCTCCGCCCAGATCGCCGACTTCAACGACTTCCTCCGCTTCTTCCGCAACAAGATTCAGCCCGACGGTACGCTCGAAGATCACGCTTCCCCCGAACTCGTCCGCATCCGCCGCGAAATCGAAAAACAGCGCCGCACCATCCAGGAATCCCTCCGCGGATATTGCGCCGCCTCGCCGAAGGCGGGACCGTGCAGGACGAACTCATCACCATCCGCGGCGAACGCTTCGTCATCCCCATCAAGGTCGAGCAGAAACGCCGCGTACAAGGAGTCGTCCACGGCGCCAGCTCGAGCGGCCAAACCGTCTACGTCGAACCCCTCGAAACCATCGATCAAAATAACGAACTCGTCCGCCTGCTCGACGAAGAGCTCGCCGAGATTCATCGCATCCTCCTCGAAATGACCCGTCGCATCGGCGAACACTCCGAATCGATCCACGCCGCCGAAGAAACTCTGTGTCGAACTCGAATTACAATTCGCAAAAGCCCGCTTCGCCGAAGACTACAACTGCGTAGCCGTGGCTCTGAGCAACGCTGCAGAAAGCTCACCGGAGCTAAAGGCCCAGCCAGAACCAGATGGAGACAGCCGCCCTCGGCTGTCGGCGAGCGCAGCTCGCCTGCTCCTGCACAATGCCCGCCACCCTTTGCTGGAACGTAACTTAAAGCTAAAGGGCGTTCCCATCGTCCCGGTAACAATCGAACTCGAAAACCACAGCCCGCCAGCTGGTCATCACCGGCCCCAACACTGGCGGAAAAACCGTCACCCTGAAAACCGTCGCCCTCCTCGCCCTCATGGCGCAATCCGGAATCCCTGTCCCCGCCGATCGCGCCGAACTCCCCGTCTTCGACGCCGTGCTCGCCGACATCGGAGACTATCAATCCATCGAGCAGAATCTTTCCACCTTCTCCGCCCACGTCACCAACATCGATCTCATCTCCCGCACCGCCACCGCCCACTCGCTCGTTCTGCTCGACGAATTAGGCTCAGCCACCGATCCCGAAGAAGGTGCCGCACTCGCCGTGGCCATCGCCGGATATTTCCTCCGCATCGGCTGCCTGGCAGTCATCTCCACGCATCACACCTCGCTGAAAGTCTATGGCGCAAATACTCCTGGCGCGCTGAACGCCTCCGTCGGCTTCAACGAGTCGCACCCTCCAGCCCACCTACGAACTGAAAGTTGGCGTGCCCGGAGCCTCCGCAGGAATCAACATTGCGCAGCGCCTGGGTCTGAATCCCGCGATCATCGAAGCAGCCCGCGCGCGCCTCGGAACTCAGACTCGCGACGTCGGTGAATTTCTCGATCGCCTCCACGCCGATTTGCGCGAAGCAGAAAACGAGCGCCTGCGCCTGAAGACCCGCGAACACGAGCTCGAACGCGAAAAAGCGCACCTGGCTTCGGAAGGCAAGAAAGCCCAACAAGCCAAAATTCGCGAGATGGAAACAAAACTGGAAAGCGTCCTCCGCGACTTCGAATATCAAACGCGCGAAGCCGTGAATGCCATCCAGGATCGCGCCACCGCGCAGAAGCTCTCCAAAGAAGCCGAGCGCCGCGTCGCCAGGCTGCGCCGCGAGTTCCGCGAGCAGTTCGATTCCACCATCGTCGCGCACTCCACCGGCGCCGACCATGGCGATCCGAATGCGCAGCCCCAGGTCGTTAAATACGTTTCCGTCGGCGACACCGTGAAGCTGAAGTCCACCGGCCGTCCCGCCAGAATCATGCGCAAGATCGACGACAACAATTTCGAAGTGCAAGTCGGCGCCATGAAAATGAAAATCGCCCGCGACGACGTAGCCGCGGTGTTGACCCCCGCACAGCCTGCCCCGGGGACTCTCCCGTGAAAGCCGCGCGCGCCCGCGGCATCTCCGTGTCGCTGAACAACGAAAGCGAAGGCGCAAACGTCCCCAGCGAAATCAACGTAATCGGCCGCACCGTTGACGACGCCGCTCGCGAAGTCGAACGCTTCGTCGATCGCGCATTTTTAGCCGGACTGCCCCGCGTCCGCGTAGTCCACGGCAGCGGCATGGGCATCCTCCGCAAAGCCCTCCGCCAGTTGTTGCAACAGCATCCCCACGTCGAATCCGTAGCCGAGCCCCCACAAAACGAAGGCGGCGCCGGCGCCACGGTCGTAGAGCTGCGAGTGTAGGACCCAAGCCGGGGAGCGGACCCTTAAGAGCTAGGTTTTCCATCCCCATCAACCGCTAACACCCGATTCCCACAGCTTCTCCACAGCAATCCCGCTCGGGTATATTTCATTCAGCGCCTTTCTAGCTCACAATTCCCACGGAGCAGTGTCTCCACCCATGGCGAACCCCGGCGATTTCGCATACACGGTCAAACAGCAGGCGGATATCGTCCGCATCATCGGCGACTACGTCAAGCTGAAGAAGGCGGGGGCGCAGAACTTTTCCGGTCTGTGTCCGTTCCACGGGGAGAAAACGGCGTCGTTTTCTGTGCACGCCACGCGGCAGTTTTTTCACTGTTTTGGCTGCGGCGTGTCGGGCGACGTTTTCAGCTTCGTGCAGAAAATCGAAAACATCACCTTCCCGGAAGCCGTGCGGATGGTCGCCCAGAAGATGGGCATCCCTCTGCCTAAGGCTGCGTACTCGACTCCGGGCGAAGCGAAAGAAGCCCGTTTGCGCGGCCAGTTGCTCGACGTGCACGAACGCGCCTCCGCATTCTTCCAGGAATGCCTGAAGCGTCCCGAAGGCGCACGCGCCCGCGAGTATCTGCTCGGCCGCGGCCTGGACGAAGCCACCATCGCCCGCTTCCGCATCGGCTACGCTCCAGATTCCGGTTTCCTCCTGCGCGACCGCCTGAAGAACGAATTCAGCGAAGAGCTTCTCCGCGAGAGCGGCCTGTTTTCCTGGAAGGAAGACGACGGGCTCCGGGCTTCGGGCTCCGGGCTTCCGCCAGGCAGCACTCAGTCAGCCGGCAGCCATCAGCAAGAACAGATTCCTCACTCCGCTCGAAATGGCATGGGTGAGGGAAATTCTGGCATCGAGGATGAAGGTTCGCCGCAGCCCGAAAGCCGAAGCTCGAAGCCCGCCGTCAACATGTACTCCAAATTCCGCAACCGCGTCATGTTCCCCATCACCAGCGAAGCGGGGAAGATCATCGCGTTCACCGGACGCACTCTCGCCAGCGACGAAAAAGCCGGCCCAAAATATCTGAACTCGCCGGAAACCGCGATCTACTCCAAGGGCAAAGTCTTGTTCAATCTGGACTCTAGCCAAGGAATGGGTACGCAAATTCGATTACGCGATTCTGGTCGAAGGCCAAATGGATTGCATCTCCGTCTACGCCGCCGGATTTCACAACGTCATTGCCAGTTCCGGTACTGCCTTCACCGAGCTGCAAACCAAGCTGCTCGGCCGCTTCAGCAAGAATGTCGTCGTCAACTTCGATCCCGACACAGCCGGCGCGAAAGCCACCGACCGCACCCTGGGACTGCTGGTGGAAGAAGAGTTTCAAATCAAAGTGCTGACGCTCGAACAGGGTTTCGATCCCGATCTCTACATCCGCCGCAAAGGGAAAGACGCCTACGCCGCGGCGCTGAAGAATTCGCAAAAATATTTTGACTACCTCATCGAGCGAGCCCGCACACAATTTCCCGTCCGCACCGGCGAAGGCAAAAAGCAGGCCGTGAATCATCTGTTGCCCCACGTCCAGCGCGTGCCCAGCCGGATCATCCGCGACGAGTTGGCGCAGGAGATCGCGCAGAAACTGGGCATCGATTCCGGCGTATTGCGGCAAGAGTTGAAGCACGTCGCCGCGACTCGGTCAGCCGCGGCGGTCAAGGCTCCGGCGGAAGCGCAGGTTACCGACGCCGAGCGCATCCTGGTCCGCGCTCTCGCCTCCGCCCGCCAAATGCAGGCCGGAGAAGGACATATCTCGGCCCGCGACGGCGCAGAAGAAGAATTCGATCCCGCCCGCCAGGCGCGCTTCGTCCTGCAAAACGAAGCCCTGCATCGCGGACTTGGCCACCGAAGCGCTGGCCGAGGCCCTGCTCAATGCCGGGGCCGAAGTTGCCGATGTAATGGAAGTGCCGCAAGCCGAGAGCGATCGCCGGATGCTGGCCTCGATCTTACTGAAAGAAGACGAGATTCTCACCGCCGAGCTGCTGGACCGCGCCGTGCGCGCCTTGCAGAAGATTCACATCAAGCGCCGCGTCGAACAGGTCCGGCGGGAGTTGGAATCAGCCAGAAAGCGGCGATGACTCGACCAGCGCAACCTGCTCCTGCGCGAACTGGAGCGCCTGAGCCGGGCGCTACGCGATCGCGGTCTTGGGCGACGGAGGATCGGCGCCTGCGGCCTGAACATTACGCAAAAACACCGGAAAGGCTTGAAACAAAAAAGCCTGTGCGAGCCATCTAAGTATTTAGCAGAGTTGGAGATAGCGGCGGACGGGGATCAAAAGCGGACTTGAACGCGGGCAACTGATAGACGCAGCAGCACTTATGTGCTAAACTCTGTAAGTTTGTGCTAGGCACAATCCCGCTACATCCCAGTCCCACCCATTACGGAACTTTACCACAACGCTCACGGCGAGCGAATTGAGTTGTTTTAAGGATACTTCTTGGCTCTTGACGACAAATACGAAGACATAAAAAAGCTGATCGACACAGGCAAAGAGAAGGGATATCTCACCTACGATCAAGTCAACGACCTGATCCCGCACGATGTGCACAGTCCCGACGACCTGGACGATCTGCTGACCACCATTGGTACGCAAGGAATCGACGTGCTGGAAGGCCCGAAATCGCCTTCCTCAGCCGCGCTCGATAAAAAATTCGAGGATGCTGAAGAAGGCTCCGAGGACGTCGAACTCGACCTCACCCCCGGAGCTCTGGAAAAAACCAACGACCCTGTCCGCATGTATCTGCGCGAGATGGGCACCGTGCCGCTGCTCACGCGCGAAGGCGAAGTGGAGATCGCCAAGCGCATCGAGCGCGGCCAAATCCGCGTGCTCAAGGCCTTGTCGAGGTCTCCCATCGTCATCCGGGAACTGCTGGCCATGGGCGAAGACCTCAAAAAGGGCGTGCGCTCGATCAAGGAAGTGGTCACCTTCGACGAAGAAGAGATCACCGACGAGATTCTGCAGAATCGCCTGAATGAGTTCACCGGCAAGATCGATGCCATGGCCAAGCTCTACAAAAAGGTCAGCGTCGTCGAAGAAAAATACGTTGCCGTTTCGCAGAAGAAGCGTCCCAAGGACCATCGTCGCGCCCGCCGCAATTTCGCCCGCGCCATTGTTGCCGTATCGAAAGCGGTGCGCAAGCTGGGCTTTACCAACAACGAACGCAAACGGCTGATCGACCGGCTCAACAAAATGGTCGACGGCATGCGCTCGCTCGATCGCCAGTCGCAAAATCTCGAGCGCAAAGCGGACGCCACTCGCAGCGAGGAACAGAAAAAAGAATACCGGCGCCAGTCGCGCGCCGTTCGCGGCGAAGTGGAAAAGCTGGAACTGGAAACCGGCGTGTCGTTTCAGGAGCTCAAGCGCACCCAGCGCGAGATCATCCAGGGCGACATGGACGCGGAGCAGGCCAAGCGCGAGCTGATCGAGGCCAACCTCCGTCTCGTGGTTTCCATCGCCAAGAAATACACCAACCGCGGCCTTCAATTCCTCGACCTGATTCAGGAAGGCAACATCGGCCTGATGAAAGCCGTGGACAAGTTCGAATACCGCCGTGGCTACAAATTTTCCACCTACGCCACGTGGTGGATTCGGCAGGCCATCACTCGCGCCATCGCCGATCAGGCGCGTACGATTCGCATCCCGGTGCACATGATCGAAACCATCAACAAGCTGATCCGAACTTCTCGTCAGCTGGTGCAGGAACTGGGACGCGAACCGACGTCGGAAGAAATCGCCAAGCGCATGGATATTCCGGTGGCGAAAGTGCGGAAAGTTTTGAAGATCGCGCAGGAGCCTATCTCTCTCGAAACGCCAATCGGCGAAGAGGAAGATTCGCATCTCGGCGACTTCATCGAAGACCGCGCCGTAGTCTCACCGGCCGAGGCGGTGATCAACGTGAACCTCAAGGACCAGACCGGACAGGTCCTGCGCACGCTGACCCCGCGCGAAGAAAAAGTAATAAAAATGCGCTTCGGCCTCGAAGACGGCAGCGAGCACACTCTGGAAGAAGTCGGCCAGAGCTTCGCAGTAACCCGCGAACGCATCCGCCAGATCGAAGCCAAAGCGCTGCGCAAGCTGCGCCATCCGTCGCGCTCGCGCAAGCTGCGTGCGTTCATGGATGGAGTGAAAGACTAAGAGCTGAAAGAGTAGCGCCGAAAAACCTAGCTCCGAAAGACTAAGACCTAGGGGTTGTCATCCTGAGCGAAGTGAGACGATTCGCGAATGCGAATCGCCTCACGCAGTCGAAGGACCCCTACCAGCGCCACCGAGGCACGGCTCCGGCCGTGCTTTTTTTCCGAACTCGACTTATTCCCAAATCGGAAATGGACGAAAAATTTCCGCGCTTCAAGCCGCGGATTTGTGTCGCGGCGCCATACAATCGATGCCGCACGGACAGATGTCTAGAGGGCGTTGCCAGTGGGTACTGGACGCTGTCCGTCAAACAGTCGAGTGGCTTTCAGCCACTAGGGTTCGACTCCCTCGCCCTCTGATATCACTCGACTCCTTCAAAACCGCTTGACAGGCTATTTGCAGGGACTATCATAGGTTGTGACGGACAGCGTTCAGTATCATTGTTGAAAGCCCCGAGTGATCTCGGGGCTTTCGCTTTTGTGCGCGGCTCCCATCCGTCGAGAACTGCTCGGGATGAGGCGGCCTCCTACCTGGCCCATCTGGCCGCAGCCACTTTTCCGGCGCATTCCTCAGTATTCGCCGCTCTTCCACAGGTTCTGCACAAGAATCGGTGCTCTTCCTCTTGCACTAGAAATGGGGCGTAGCGATCATTGAACTTGGAAGGAAAGTTATGCACCGAGTACAGTCTCGCGCACATCACTACGTCCCTGAGTGGTATCAGCGGAGGTTTCTCCCGCCTCGGACGAATAAGTACTACTATCTCGATCTTCAACCCGAAACGATCGTTCAACACGGGCACGCCCATCAACGCAGGGCGGTTCGACACTTGGGGCCTAATAGCTGCTTTTACAAGGACGACCTCTACGCGCTCAACTAAGGAGGGAGTTCGACCGGCGTCAGCAGCTTCCAACACTGGTCGTCTTACGCTCGATGTTTGAAGCCTACGCGACTATGTGGTCTGAGGGTGTATGGGAGATCGTGCGGGCCAGGCAGAGCCCGACGAAGTTTCTCGTTACGGACAATCCGGTCACCTTTTACTGCAAGGTAATGTTTCCGAGTGAGTGGACCTATCCGAACGATCCGAGCCTCAAGCAGATCGGCACGCGAACGATCTTTCCGCTCGGTCTAGACGCGTGTCTCGTCGTCACTCACCTGCAGCTGGTTCGCAACCTATGGGCGACGCCGACGGAGTTTCGTGAGAATGCACGCTACTTCGATCAGACGATGAAATACCTGGGAGAAATCCAGTTCGGTCGGGAGCTCGTGGAAGATGAGGTGTTGCGAATTAACTACATCCTTAAACGCCGTGCAACCCGGTACGCCGCCGCCGCTGAGAGGGAATGGTTGTTTCCTGAGCGGCACGTATCGACGACAGAGTGGAGAGAGCTAGACGACCATTGGTTGTTGTTGCCGCACCTTTGGAAAGTTGGGTTTCGCACGGGGATTGCCGCCGGCAATGATCGGGGCTCCACGTTCGCAGCTGACGAGCATGGTCGCCATCCTTGGGAGCGAGGGTACGAAGACAAACGGTTGCGCGAACGCGAATGGGCGCTTCACATTCGATCGCGGGAGGAATGGGCGAAGCGACGATCAGGCAAGGCAAGAGCTCTGGTTGATCCACGTATGCGCGGTAACTTCGGCGATGAACTAATGGACAACTTTCTACGTGGGCAGAGTGCGCTGACGGCTTAGAGGTCGTCCTTGGGAGTCCCGCCCTAAGTCGAGGTCCGTGGTTTCCCACCCTTCAAAAATCGGGTAGTGGCTCAGTTTGAAGTTTCTATGGGGTTTTCTTAGCGGGAACTGTCTGAGGAATTTTCGGAACTGCGATCTTGGCGGCGGCAAGCCTCGAGGGATTCATAATACCTGTGCAAAATTCCTCTTTCGTAAATCCAGATTGACGAATCATCATCTTCATCAGGTAATCATCGAACTGCGGTTTCCCTACATCGACTGTAACTGTTTTGCGTGAAGCTATGATTGCGTCCGGTAGCCTTTCCCATGTTTCATGAGAGCCGTCTGTTCGCTTCCAACGGAAGCCGAGAGCCCCAATATTGGTTTTGACCTCTCGCGGTTTGAGCTTCGGTAGTTTTTTGCCCATACCAATAACCGTCCGATCAGACAGACAAGTGCCTGTCCCCGTTGTCGGGACAGACCTCTCCCGCTAAATTGTCCTTGACGAAAATTACAGGAGGGCTTTAGGATGAGTTTGCGGACACATCAAAGTCCTCTCACGATCCATCAAGAGGCGAATTTATGAGTGCCCACTTATCAAGATTGGGCACTCATTTTATTTAGCAGGAAAGTCGTTCCGAAGCAAGCCAAAACCACTTCCAATTGAACAGCTTACGGATAACTACTATAAGTTGTGTTTACTTATAGGTTATCCGTATTTTGTAGTGGAGTTCAGCGAGTTAAAGACCGCAAGGGGCGGGGACTGTATAGTAGCAGTCACTACGGGTTTGAGCCCTGTGGAATATGGCTCTTTGCACTTTACCGATGTAGTAGTGAATACGGTGAGAAATGGGGGATGGGCGCAAGATCAGCTTCCGAAATGCCTTCTCGTCGGCATCGCGCAGGACCTCAGCCTGTCCTTCACAAGTTACACTCAAATATCCCACGATGGCATCGCGCAATCCGTGCCGTGCTTCTCTCTCGGTGCCCCCCTCAGCGGCAATATCCAGGTCGATGCACTCAGCGCGGTAAGACTTAGGCCCAACCAAATATACAAAGCAGCGAACCTGAGTAGATAGCGACTTGATAGGGCGCTCTACGGTGGGAGAAGCGTGTTGAGGGGTAAATTCAGTAACAGGCATGGCGGGACCTCACTATCTGGCAGCGTTTTTTCGCCAACGCGCCGCATTTGCCTTCTTCGCGATTTCTAATCGACGTTCGGCACTAATTGACTTTGCACGTGATGGTCCACCAACCAATCCGCCTTTTCGGGCGGCCTTTTTTTTGGCGTTCAGGGCAGATGGCTGCCCGTTGATGGCTTCCTGTACGACTCGGAATGCCCTCACGTTCATGTCCATTTAACGTCCGTCCTCACTGAATTGTTTAGACGTGGCCCGACGCTCGAAAGGTTTAACGGACAAAAGAATATTACACAAAACTGACGTAAAATCCATAGTTACAAGCGTAATTCTGGGGGAATTTACTTGTCTGCGTGAGCAGACAAGTAAAATCTAGCATTTTTGGCAATCAGTTGCAAGAAATAAATTGAGCAAAATGCTTGACAAGATGTATCCAACTCAAGCATAATGCTCAATATGAATTCTCTGACAAATGACGAAAAAGTGAGGGTGATTGCGGCGCTCGTCGAAGGGAATAGCATTCGTTCCACTTCTCGGATGACTGGATTTTCCCGTAACACGATCACCAAACTTCTCGTCGATCTCGGTCAAGCGTGCATGGCATACCACGACAAGCACGTCCGCGATGTTCGCGTGCACCGTCTGCAATGCGACGAAATCTGGGCATACGTCGGAGCCAAAGCGAAGAACGTCAGCGCTGAGAAAAAAGAAATCGGCTGGGGCGACGTGTGGACGTGGGTTGGAATCGACGCCGATACTAAGCTGGTTGTTTCCTATCTGGTCGGAGGTCGCGGCGCTGATTGGGCGCATGATTTCATGCAAGACGCTGCTAATCGGATTCAAGGGCGTGTGCAGATCACGACGGACGGGCATAAGGCTTATCTGACGGCGGTCGAAGATGCGTTCGGCGCAGACGTGGATTACGCCCAGCTCCAAAAAATCTACGGCTCGTCGCTAGAGAACGAAACGCGATACTCCCCGGCAACGTGTATTGGTTGCGAAATGAAAGAAGTAAGCGGCAATCCCGATCCTAAGCATGTGAGCACGTCCTACGTCGAACGCCAGAATTTAACCATGAGGATGCACATTCGCCGATTTACTCGCTTAACTAATGCGTTCTCGAAGAAGATCGACAATCACGCTTACGCCGTCGCGGTTCACTTCATGTACTGCAATTTTGTCCGGATTCACCAGACCTTGCGCGTCACGCCAGCGATGGAAGCAGGGCTATCGAATCATGCATGGACTATCGAAGAACTGGTGGCGATGGGCGAAGCGGCGATGCCGAAACCCGGCAAGCGCGGACCTTACAAAGAAAGAATTTCAAACTGAGCCACTACCGAAAATCGCGAAGGGTGGGGCAGCCTCGGTCGTGGTGGTGTAGGGTGGACAGAACTCAGGGACAGACGGGACATTCACCGTATTTCGTCTTCCTCCTCTGGCGCGGTCTTCGGCGCGGTGCGCAGAAACTTCATCAAGCCGGCCCCGCTGGCCTTTCCCGCCCGTTTCTCGAAGAAATCGGCGGCGGTCTCCACGACCCCTACCTTTTGCGCGACTGCCGAGGCGATCCACTGATTCAACGACACGCCATCTTCTTTCGCCAGCCGCTGCGCCGCTTTCTTGATCGAGACCGGAAGTTTTAACGGATACGTTGCCTTACTCATGGCTTCACCTTCCTGAGCAGCTCCGCTGGGCGGAGCACGGAGATTTCAAAGCGCTGCCCGGCCTCGGCAAAGTCGGCCACGTTGTAGGTGACCACTGCGTCCGCATGACCGTTGATCGCGGCTTCCAGCACCATCTCGTCATTCGGGTCTCGCGTCTGCGGCCGCCATTGAAAATGAACTTCGACGGGCTCGATCAATGCCGCCAGCTCTGCCAGGAACTCGTCGATTTCCAGCGGCGTAAGACCATGAGCTAAGCGATGCTCAGGACGTTTCAACACATCTTCATACTCCAGGAAGAGCGGCGGAGTTGCCAGCAGCTTGATCCGCCTCTCAGCTACTAGGCGCAAAACGGCATTTCCGGCTCCCAGTCGCGTCCGCAGTCCGGCGACCACAACCGAGGTATCGAGAATGATCTTTAACACACATCCCATAAGATATCACATCTTATGGGGTATGTACAGTTCCTTCGCCCTCTGTCGCAATTCCCGTTCCGGGACTCGTTCCCACTTTTCTTTTGATTTTCTTGCCTTTAACTTTTCTTTCCTGTCGAATCGAAACATAAGGCGGCATTTGCGAGTTTTCTCCGAATGCCGCTTTCCTGATTCTGGGGCGGAGAATGAAGAAGCGGAAACCAAGAGTCATCCAGGACAAGAAAAAGCGCGGCGAGTGGTCGGAGTCGGTTTTTATGGCGCGGGCTGGCGAACACGGTTTGCCGGTGAGCCGACCTTGGGGAGAAATGAGCAGCTATGATTTCGTCATCGGCAAGACCGGACGTTTCGTCAGCGTGCAGGTGAAATCCACCATCAGCAAGCTAAAGACGGGATATGCATGCACCGTGCGAGGAGGGCATAAGGCCTACGCGGCAGGCTCATTCGACTTCCTGGCAGCGTACGCAGTCATCGAGGATGCCTGGTACATCATCCCGGCCAAATTAATCCAAGGTAAAGAAGTGATCACCCTATATCCCAAATCCCCCACGTCCAAATACGAGAAGTATCGCGAAGCGTGGCACCTCTTGCGGGAAGCTTCGGAAGTCTCTGCTGAAGGTTCTGGGGATAGCGAGGTTGCGGAGGGCGAGAGCCGCGCAGAGGATTCCGCAGGAGCGGAGTCTGCCGGAGATCAACGTCCTCCGGCGAGCACTTTGGGCCGGATGGAAGCGGCGATGAATTATTTCAAGCAGAGGCTGGAGCGTGGCGGTGTTGATCCGCAGAAACGATGAGATGATCCTGAATCGTTCTCAGTTTTCCTCGGGTTTCCACAAGGAAGGCAGTTCGTCCACAGTTTTCGCACAAGAGTGCGCTGTTTTTTTATTGCGGGGCGCAGGCTTCTGACGGAGAGTGGGTACAGCGAAAACGTGAGAGTTTTCTGAGCTTGCCGGATGATTGCGGCAGGGCCTGCAGCAGCCGGTGATTCTCGAGGGTGAATCGCCGGGGGACATATCGGAAGCGCGTGCGTAACGCGAACTGGTTGCCCGGGCGTTGCGGCCTCCTCCCCGATCCCGCTCCATGAGTGGGAATGGGCTGCCGGCCCCCGCAGCGGTTGCGCGGTGATCGCAAGATTGCGAGTGCAGCCAGCTTTGGCAAATGCGGCACTCCCTCGGGAGCGCTGACGGGCCAGAAGCGTCATCCCGCCGCGTGAGTGGCGGATGAGGTGAGTCAGAAGATCCACGGACGATGCGGTCTTGGTGGCTGGCCAAGACCGCATTTTTTATTTTTCGCGTGCTGCTTTGTCTTTCGTGTTTTCTTCTCCTATACTGAAACGTGTTGGTGGGTGGGCTTCGAGGCGTAATTTCGGCGCGCGACTTTTTTTGATTTCAGCTGAGTTTTCCAACGGGGCTGCCTCGCATTCACAAGGCACTTGCAGATAGTGTTCGTCCTTGCATTTTTGGAATTCGAGAGAGAGAGAAACATTGGCAACTTCTGAATACACGATTAGTAGTCTTCCGGCGAATGTGGAGGCGGAGCGCTCGATTTTGGGGGCGATTCTGCTGGATAACTTTGCTTATAACCAGGCGGCGGAGCATTTGCGGACGGAGGATTTTTCGCTGGACTCGCACCGGCGGATTTATTCGCGGATGGTGGATCTGGCGGAGACGTCCCGTCCGATTGACATGATCACGCTCATCGAGGAGCTGGATCGGCATAAGGATCTGCAGGCGATTGGCGATGTGGCTTATGTGTCGAGCCTGGTGGAGGGGGTTCCGGACCGGCCGTCGATTGAGCACTACGTCAAGATTGTGCGGGACAAGGCGCTGCTGCGCGGGCTGATTCATGCGGCGAACACGGCGATTGCGCGGGCGGCGGATCAGAGTGATGCGGCGGAAGATGTGCTCAGCGATGCTGAGGCGGCGATTTTCCAGCTCTCGGAGAAGCGTATTGGGCGCGGCTTCATGGGCGTGCAGGAGATTGTGCGCGAGTCGTTTGGGTCGGTCGACGCGCTGCTGCAACGCGGGCAGCGCATTACTGGACTGGCGACGCACTACACTGACTTAGATGAAATGACCAGCGGGCTGCAGCGATCCGATCTGGCGATTATTGCGGCGCGACCATCGATGGGGAAGACGGCGTTTGCCATGAACATTGCGGAGAATGCGGCGATTGAAGATGGGCAGGTGGTGGGAGTGTTCTCGCTGGAAATGTCGCGCGAGGCGCTGCTGCTGCGGTTGCTGTGTTCGCAGGCGCGAGTGGATGCGCACAAGATGCGGACTGGGTCGCTGTGGCAGGACGATACGAAAAAATTGGTGCGCGCGATGGAGCAGCTGGCGCACGCGCCTATTTATATTGACGACACGGCCGGCATTTCTTTGAGCGAGATGCGGGCCAAGGCGCGGCGGTTGAAGCAATCGGCGGGGAAGCTGGATTTGATCATCATCGACTATCTGCAGCTGATGTCGGGCGGGGGCAAGCGCTATGAAAACCGGACGCAGGAAGTATCCGCGATTTCGCGCGGTCTGAAGGCGCTGGCCAAGGAATTGTTGGTGCCGGTGATTGCGCTCTCGCAGTTGAGCCGGGCTCCGGAGAGCCGGGGGGGCGATCACCGTCCGCAACTTTCCGATTTGCGCGAGTCGGGGTCGATCGAACAGGATGCTGACCTGGTGATGTTTATTTTTCGCGAAGAGGTTTACAAGCAGGACGATCCGGATTTGCAGGGGCGCGCGGAGATCATTATTGCCAAGCAGCGTAACGGTCCGACGGGGAGAATCCATCTGGCGTTTTTGAAGAACTGCACCAGATTTGAGACAGTCGCGGAGGGCGGAATTGGGCCGGAAGAGTAAGCGTACGGCGGGCGGAACTTTAGAGCGGGCGTACGGTAAACGCTGTAGGACGTTGAGGTTGCAGCGGGATTGCTGAATTTTAGGTTGGCCTGTGGAAAGCTTGTGGAATAGAAAACCACGTGCAGAATTCCTTTAAGCAAATACCGGGCGGCCGGTTTGACCAGGAGTCAAACTTGAGCTTTAAGTGGCTGAGTATTAACCAGTTAGACAATTCACGCGGGATTAACATGCGGCTGCGCGAAACTGAGCGCGAATCGGTACGTTTTTGAGATTTGCACATCTGGCAGGACGAGCCCCTTCGTTTTGTGCTTGATTTCGGCGTTGCGGAGAGCCTTCTCCGCTGTTGCTACGAGCTGAAAACCAGAATCGCTGAATCGATTTTTTCTCTGGTTGGATGTGGTGCATGGATATCGTCGATTCGGCCGGAGAGGTCGCGATTGGCCACCTCCGCGGTGACCCGGGCATGGCCCAAAAACCGTTAACCACAGGGGACACAGAGGGGCACAGGGTAAAGCAGGAATCTCACAAGTTCTTTTGCCGGCCTGCTAGTTGCTGTCTTCGCCGACTTTCAGGACGGCCAGGAAGGCTTCCTGGGGGATGTCGACGCGGCCGATTCGCTTCATGCGTTTTTTGCCTTCTTTTTGTTTTTCGAGGAGCTTGCGTTTGCGGCTGATGTCGCCGCCGTAACATTTGGCGATGACGTTCTTGCGAATGGCGGAGACGGTTTCGCGGGCGATGATCTTTGCTCCGATGGAGGCCTGGATTGCCACTTCAAACATTTGCCGGGGAATGAGTTCGCGCATTTTGGAGACCAGCGCTTTGCCGCGATCGTAGGCGAAGTCGCGATGGACGATTACGGAGAGGGCGTCGACGGGTTCGCCGGCCACGAGAATATCGAGCTTGACCATGGGCGATTCCCAGTAATCGGCGAGATGGTAATCGAGCGAAGCGTAGCCGCGCGATACGGACTTCAGGCGGTCATAAAAGTCGAGCACGATTTCGTTGAGCGGCAACTCGTAGTGCAACATGACGCGCGACGAGCTGACATATTCGAAAGTCTTCTGCTTGCCGCGCTTGTCTTCGACCAGCTTCAGGATTCCGCCGACGTATTCTTCGTTGGTGAGGATGGTTGCGAGAATCACCGGCTCTTCAATTTTGGCGATTTCGCTGGGGTCGGGCCAGCGCGAAGGATTATCGACTTCGATCATTTTGCCGTCAGTCTTGTAGATCTTGTAGCGCACGCCGGGCGCGGTGGTGATGAGTTCGAGCGCGAACTCGCGTTCGAGGCGCTCCTGAATGATTTCCATGTGGAGGAGGCCGAGAAAGCCGCAGCGGAAGCCGAAACCGAGAGCCACGGAACTTTCCGGCTCGAAGAAAAATGACGAATCGTTGAGGCGAAGTTTTTCGAGGGCTTCGCGCAGGCGCGTGTGCTCGTGGGCGTCGACGGTGTAGAGGCCGGCGAAAACCATGGGCTTGATTTCTTCAAAGCCGGGAAGAGCTTCGAGCGCGGGAGCGGCGTCGTGGGTGATGGTGTCGCCGATTTTGGTGTCGGCGACATTTTTGATGTTCGCGATGATGAAGCCGACTTCGCCGGCTTTGAGTTCGTTGATTTCGACGGGCTTGGGAGTGAGTACGCCGAGAGTTTCGGCGTCGAAGGTAGTACCGTTCCACCACAGGCGAATTCTGTCGCCTTTGCGCAGTGTGCCTTCGAAGACGCGAGTGAGCACGACGACGCCGCGGTAAGCGTCGAACCAGGAATCGAAAACCAGCGCCTGCAGGCGGTTGTCGGGATTTCCTTTGGGCGGAGGCACGCGCTTCACGATGGCTTCAAGAACGTCGGGCACGCCCTGGCCGGTCTTGGCGCTGATGAGAACGGCGTCGGAGGCGTCAAGGCCGACGGCGCTTTCGATCATTTCTTTGGTGCGGGGAATGTCGGCGCTTTGCAGATCGATCTTGTTGATGACGGGAATAATTTCGAGGCCGTGATTGATGGCGAGATAGGCGTTCGCCAGAGTTTGCGCTTCGACGCCCTGCGAGGCATCGACTACCAGGAGGGCACCTTCGCACGAGGCGAGCGCGCGGGAAACTTCGTAGGAAAAATCGACGTGGCCGGGAGTATCGATGAGGTTGAGCTGGTAGGTGTTGCCGTCGAGCGCGGTATACATCATGCGGACGGCGTGAGCTTTGATGGTGATGCCGCGTTCGCGTTCGAGGTCCATGGAATCGAGGACCTGGGCCTGCATTTCGCGCGCGGTGAGCGAGCCGGTCAGCTCCAGCAGGCGGTCGGCCAACGTGGACTTGCCGTGGTCAATATGCGCGATGATCGCAAAATTGCGGAGGAACGCTGCGTCCATAGGATGCGGGATCGATGCGGGTTAAACTTTTATTCTAACAGGGGCGGGCTCCCGGCTTGCGGTTGTCGGTTAGCATGTGAGCATGGCTGAAGCGCCTTTTACGGCAATTGATCACGTGCAGCTGGCGATGCCGGCGGGTAAGGAAGAGCGTGCGCGAGGGTTCTATGGCGACCTGCTCAGCATGGCGGAGATTCCCAAGCCGCCGGAGCTGGCGAAGCGCGGGGGATGCTGGTTTGCCAGCGGCAGCGTGCAACTTCATCTTGGAGTGGAAGAGGACTTTCGTGCTGCGAAGAAGGCGCATCCCGCATTGCGTTGCCGTGATTATGCAGGACTGACTTCGCGCCTGCGTGCTGCGGGAGTTGACACCAAAGAAGACGAGAGTATTCCGGGGGTGCGGCGGTGCCACGTGTGTGATCCGTTTGGGAATCGCGTCGAGCTGATCGTGGGGTGAGCGTCGACGTTTGGCCGAGATCAGCAACTCGATAGTCGGCACTTCTTCGCTAGAATCACATTGCATGCTCATACTTGCTTCTGCGTCGCCACGCCGGCAGGAACTTTTGCGCAACGCGCGCATTTCGTTTGTGGTGCAGGCTGCTGATATTGACGAAAGGGTGCGCGACGGAGAGGCGCCGCGCGATTGTGCCGAGCGGCTGGCGCGGGAAAAGGCGGTGGCGGTGTCCCGGAGCCGGCCTGGGGACTGCATTTTGGGAGCGGATACGATCGTGGTGGTCGAGGGGAACATTTTTGGCAAGCCGCGTGACGCTGCTGATGCGGCGCGCATGTTGCGGATGTTATCGGGGCGGGTTCATGAGGTGATCACGGGGGTGTGCTTAGCAGCGGTCAGTGGTCAGGGGCCAGGGGCCAGCAAAGGCAGGACACAAGCTGCGCCAGGCGTTGACGAACGGCTGGCGACTGGCGAGATGCGACTGGCGACTGCTTCGGTGATTACGCTTGTCACTATCAGTGAATTGTCTGACGATGACATTCGCGAATACGTTGCTACTGGCGAGCCTATGGATAAGGCGGGGGCGTATGCGATTCAGGGGATTGCTTCGCGCTGGATTCCGCGCATTGAAGGGGATTACAGCAATGTCGTGGGACTGCCGGTGGCGCTGGTTTACCGGATGCTACGTGAAAACGCGGCGCTCTGAAGTGGGGACGGTCGTTCTAGTCGATTGTTGTTGAGGAGCAGACTACGAACAGTACGAGGTGAAGCGGGGCTGGGCTAGGACTTCTTCTCTTCTTCTTTTACTTTTTCTTCTTTCTTGGGTTCTTCCCCGTCTTTCATGGCGGACTTGAAGTTACGAATGCCTTCGCCGAGACCCTTGCCGAGCGCCGAGAATTTGCTGGTGCCAAAAACCAGAAGCGCGATGGCGACGATCAGCAGAATATGCAGCGGTTGAAAAAGGCCTTCACCCATAACTCCTCCGAGGACTCCCTGTGAGAAGTCTAGGCTATGGCAACTTGGGAGTCAAAAGTGGGGATGACAGCGAAATTCATCACTTCGCGCATTTGAAACCGGTGTACTCACCAAGGCGCTCGGTTGGAGTCTATTCTTAAAGGCACAAGTTTTCGGGAGGTTGCAACTAATGCGCAAACTTTGCGTTGTCTTCACACTCGCGCTGCTGTCGTCCGTTGAAATTGTGACGCACATTTCCGCTCAGACTGCGGCACAAGCGCCCAGCGAACAACGCAAGACCAGCGAGCCGTATACGGGCGATCTTTCTATTTTCGATTCGCCGGGGCGGGACGAGCGGTTGCAGATCAACCGAGTGATGGACATTCTCGGAATCACGGCGGGGAAGAACGTGGCGGACATTGGCGCGGGTTCTGGATGGTTCACGGTCCGCGCGGCGAAACAGGTGGGCGGCGCCGGGGTCGTTTACGCGATAGATATTAATCCTGAAGCGACGCGCTACATTGGCGAACGGGCGCGGAAAGAAAAAATCGACAATGTGAAAACCATTCTCAGCCAGGCGGACGATCCGAAGCTGCCTGCGAACTCGGTCGACTGCGTCCTGATGCTGAAGACTTACCACGAAATAGCAAAACCGGTGACGCTGCTGCAAAATCTGCGGACTGCGCTTCGCTCCGGAGGCAAGGTTGGGATCATCGACCGCAATGGAAACGGCGAGGACCATGGCGTGGCGCGCGAGGTGGTGATTCGTGAGGCGACGCAGGCCGGTTATCGACTGCTCGAGAGTTACGATTTTGTGAAGGGCGACAAGATGGACTACTTCCTGGTATTTACTGTGCGGCAGTAACCGGTTCGATCATGTTCGCTCGATCAAGCTTGTTCGATCAAGCCTGTTCGATCATGCTCGCCAGCAGGAGGGCGCGGCGCGGTAACTCGGATATGACGATGTGCTCGTGCACGGCGTGCGCGCCTTCGCCCACGGCGCCCATGCCATCGAGCGTGGGGATGCCGATGCCGGCGGTGAAGTTGCCGTCGGAGCCTCCGCCGACGGAAGCTTCGTCGAGTTTCCATCCGGTTTCGCGAGCAATTGCGCGGGCTTTTTTGTAGAGCGCGGCCACGCCGTCCGTGCGCTCCATGGGCAGACGATTGATACCTCCAGTAACTTCCAGTTGGCAATGCTTATCGAATGGCTTCAACGACCGGAGCTTGCGATCGATGCCGATTTTTTGTTTCGCGCTCTTGATGCGCACGTCGATTTTTACGGTGGCTTCGGCTGCGACTACGTTAGTGCGCGTGCCTCCTTGAATGATGCCAGGATTTAGCGAGAGCCCGTGGCGCAGATCATTGAGCTTTGCGATCGCGGTGATCTGGCGGGCAAGTTCCAGGATGGCGCTATGGCCTTTGCCCGGATCGAGGCCGGCGTGCGCGGCGACACCTTCGACTTTCAGCGTGTACTCGCCCACTCCTTTGCGCTCGGTCTTGAGCGCTCCGCGGAGTCCGGCTGCGGGTTCGAGCACCAGCACTGCTGCAGATTCTCGGGCCAACGCTTCCGTGATCGCGCGCGACGAGTTGCTGCCGACTTCCTCGTCCGATACCAGGAGCACCGTGACCGGCCGCGGAAGTTCTCCGTGCCAAGTTTTCAGGGCTGCGATTGCTTCCATCATCAGGACGATGCCTGCCTTCATGTCGAGGACGCCGGGGCCGTGCAGACGATCACCGGCAACTCCACACAACATGGTGGCCAGCGTGCCCAGGGGATAAACCGTGTCGAAATGTCCCAGCAGAAGAACCGGGGCTGCGTTGCCGCGGCCGGGGAAATTGATTTGCAGATGATCCGCATACATCTCGGTGCGGTGCATGCGCGTTTCGCCGCCCATGACACGAAATTTTTCGGCGAGGAAAGCTCCGAGGCGGTCGCCGGCGGGTTTGTTATCGCTGGGAGATTCGATCTCCACCAGTTCGCGGGCGGCTTCGACCATTTCCTGCAGGCGGGCTTCGAAATAATGCTGGCGGTCGCGCCATGCGGGGGATGCTTCCTGGTTAGCTGGTGCTTTCTTGGCGTGCGATTTCTTACTGGGCATTGCTCCTCTTTCGCTGGTGGTAGTGTGATGAGCATCGCTGACGAAGAAACCATCGAGCTGCGCTCGACGGACAGCCGAGGGCGGCTGTCCCCACATATTTCATCACCGTGCCGTCTGCGGCGTGACCGCAGTGCGTTACAGTATAATCTGCAAGCTGTTTGGGGCGAATTATGACTGAGAGCACTCCCGGTGGGATGGATATTCACGAGATCCTGCGCATCCTTCCGCATCGCTATCCTTTTCTGCTGATTGACCGCGTGCTGGAGTTGAAGCGCAAGGAGCGAATTGTCGCCATCAAGAACGTAACCATCAACGAGCCGTTTTTTGCCGGACACTTTCCTGGGCTGCCGATCATGCCGGGAGTGCTGATTGTGGAAGCCATCGCCCAGGCCGGCGGGGCTCTCTTGCTGACCGAAGTAGAGGACCGCGCCGACAAAGTGATGGTGTTTACTGGAATCGAACGCGCTAAATTTCGGCGTCCGGTGAGCCCGGGGGACCAGCTGCGGCTGGAGGTGGAAGTGAAAGGCTGGCGAGTTGTCCCGGGAATGACGGCGGCCAAGATGCAGGGCACGGCTTATGTGGGCAGCAGGCGCGTGGCCGAGGCCACGGTATCGTGCCAGCTGATCGACAGTGCGCGCGGCAGAAATTCGGGCTCGGATGACGGGGAGAGTGACGAGACTGCGGGATAAGTCAGTCCGCGGGGATGAAGTGATCCCGCTCGGGTCTTTGCGTTGTTCAACCTCTGTTATGCAACCTGTGACGCAACCGTTGTGATGCAACCTGCCACGGATATTCTTTCTTGAACATTCATCCCACGGCCGTAATCGATTCCCGCGCCAAGGTTCCTGCATCGTGCCAGGTTGGCCCCTACTGCGTGATTGGACCTCACGTTGAATTGGGCGAGGACTGCCGTTTGATTTCGCACGTCGCCATCGAGGGGCCAACGAAGATCGGCGCGCATAACATTTTTTTTCCTTTCGGGGCGATTGGGATGGCGCCGCAGGACGTGACCTATAAAGGCGAGCCCACGCGTCTGGAAATTGGCGAGCACAACGAGATCCGCGAATATGTCACGCTCAATCGCGGTACGGTCAAAGGCGGAGGGCTGACGAAAGTTGGCAGTCATACTCTCATCATGGCTTATGCTCACGTCGGACACGACTCGGTGATCGGCGACCATGCCATGCTGGTGAATGGAGCCACACTCGGCGGCCACGTGACGGTTGAGGAGTGGGCCGTGGTAGGCGCTTTGTGCCCCGTGCATCAATTTGTGCGCATTGGGGCGCATTCGTATATTGGCGGAGGCACGACCATCACGCAGGATGTGCTGCCCTTCTCTGTAACTTCCGCTGCGCGCGGCACGCATGCTTATGGACTGAATAAAGTTGGCCTCGAGCGACGCGGATTCTCGAAGGAGCGCATCGGGAAAATCCACCACGCCTATAAAACTTTGCTGGCATCGAAGATGAATACGTCGCAGGCGCTGGAAAAGCTGAAGGCGGAGTCGGATCGCGGGGAAGATGTGGAGATGTTGATCCGGTTTATCGAATCTTCGCAGCGGGGAGTGATTAAGTAGTGGTAGGTGGCTAGTGATCAGTGGCCAGTAAAACCGGCACCGACTGCTTGCTACTCGCCACTCGCCACTGATATGCAGCGTCTTGGACTTATCGCGGGGAACGGCAAGTTTCCATTTCTTGTGCTCGACGCGGCGCGGGCGCAGGGATACGAAGTGGTGGTGGCAGCGATTAAGGAAGAGACTTTTCCTGAGATTGAATCGCGCGGGGCGGCGGCGGTTCACTGGTTTTCCCTAGGAGAGCTTTCGAAGCTGATTGAAATGTTTCAGCGCGAAGGCGTGCACCGGGCAATTATGGCGGGGCAGGTCCGACATAAGCAGATTTTCTCCAGCATTCGTCCTGACTGGCGGCTAGCCAAGTTGTTGCTTTCGTTGACCACGCGAAATACGGATTCTTTACTCGGAGCCGTGGCGAAAGTTTTGGCGGACGAAGGCATTGGGCTCGAGAGTTCTACGTGGCTGCTGGAGCCGCTGCTGGTCAAAGGGGGTGTGCTGAGCCGGCGCGCTCCTACGGAGCAGGAACGCAAGAACATCGACTACGGACGCGGCGTGGCCCGGGACTTGGCGCAGCACGATATTGGGCAGACCGTGGTGATTGCCGACGCGGCGTGCGTGGCAGTGGAAGCCATGGAAGGCACCGACGCCGCGATTGAACGCGCCGGGCAGATCATGCGTTCGCTGGAGGGCGAGGCGTCGACGCTCAGCCGCGCGCTGACTGTGGTAAAGATTGCGAAACCGAATCAGGATATGCGCTTCGACGTGCCGGTGATCGGGATAAAGACGATTGAAGTGATGCGCGACGCTGGGGCGACGTGCCTGGCGCTGGATGCGGGGAAATGTCTGCTGCTGGATGGGGAGACGATTCTGGAGGCGGCGAACGCTGGAGAGATTGCGGTGGTTGCCGACTCAGTTCAAGGGGATGTCAGGAAATGAAGAGGAAGGCTGTGGCTGCAACGTCCGAACCTGCGCGCATTGCTGATCAGCTCCGCCGCGCGTTTGACGGTGACGCGTGGCATGGGCCGGGTCTGCTCGAACTGCTCGCGGACGTTGACGCTGCCACGGCTGCGGCCAAGCCGCTGTCTGACGCACACAGCATCTGGGAATTAGTGCTGCACGTTGCGGCCTGGGATGGGGCGGCTCTCGTCCGGTTGAGCGGGGAAAAATGCCAGCCTACGGGTGCGGCGAATTTTCCGCTCGTTGCGAATCCGACGCGAGACGCCTGGCGCAGAGCGGTGGCCGAGATGACGCGTACGCATCGGGCACTGGTTAAGACTGTTGAGGCTTTGTCCGACTCGCGCCTTCGTGATCGGGTTCCGGGAAAACGCTACGATTTCTATCACATGCTGAATGGCATGGCGCAGCATGAGCTGTATCATGCGGGGCAGATTGCGATTTTGAAGAAGGCGAAGTGAACGGCAGTGGCCAGTGGTCAGGGATCAGGGGTCAGCAAAACAGGACTAGCCACACTACAAAGTGCTTAGTCACATGCTTCACCACTGTTTGAAGATCAATCCCACTGCGCCGACGATCATGGCGAATCCTGCTACGTGGTTCCAGCGAATGGATTGTCCGAGATAGAGCACCGAGAATACGGAAAAGACTACGAGGGTGATCACTTCCTGGATCGTCTTGAGCTGGACCGCGCTGAACTCGTAGGAGCCGATGCGGTTGGCTGGGACCTGAAAGCAATATTCGAAAAAGGCGATCAGCCAGCTGATCAGGATCACTTTGTAGAGCGGGACGTTGCGATACTTTAAATGTCCGTACCAGGCGAACGTCATGAAGATGTTTGAGATTGTCAGCAGGGCGATAGTTTTCATGAAGCGATGAGTCCTTTCTCCGAATGACCATCCAACAATAGGACGACTCGCGCCGGTTATCCAGATGCTCTTTCGGTGCTTTGCGTTTACAATCTTTCCCGGCAACTGGCCATCGAGGATTTCTTGTGTCATCGCCGAGTTCGATTCCGGTCGCGGTGGTTGGGGTCGGCGTGTTTGGGCGCAACCACGCGCGCGTTTATAAGGAACTCGAGCAGCAGGGGGAAGCCGTTCGTCTGGTGGGAGTGGTTGATCCCGATGTCAACCGAGCCGATGCCGTGGCCCGCGAATTTGGCTGCCGGTCTTTCGGTTCGGTGAGTCAAATGCTCACTACGCACAGCGAAATTCAGGCTGCTTCCGTGGCTGCTCCCACGGCGCAGCATCTTGCGACTGCGCGGGAATTGATGGAGAAAGGCGTTGATGTTCTGATCGAAAAGCCGGTGGCTGCGTCGCTCGCCGAGGCAGATGAATTGTTGGCTGTGTGCGCCGCCCACAAGCGTATTGCCCAAGTTGGCCACCTGGAGCGATTCAATCCTGCGGTGCGCGCGACTACGCCGCTGCTGACCCGTCCCATGTTTTTTGAGGTGCACCGGCTCAGCGTTTTTACGCCGCGTTCGCTGGATGTGGATGTGGTGCTCGACCTGATGATCCACGATCTTGATATTGTGCTGGCGTTTGCGAAATCTCCGGTGAAAGAGGTGCGCGCGGTTGGCTTGCCGATTCTCTCCGGCAAAGTCGACATTGCGAACGTGCGGCTGGAATTTGAATCGGGATGCGTCGCGAACCTCACCGCGAGCCGGGTTTCTACTGAGCGGGTGCGCAAGCTGCGCTTTTTCCAGCCGCGGCAGTACATCTCGCTCGACTACGGACGGCAGGAAGTATTGGTGTTTACGGTGGGACAGAACGACGCCGGAACGCCCTCGGTTAATCCGCAGATCGCGGTCAGCAAACCGCCGGTAACTTCCGAGGAGCCACTGCATGCGGAGCTGAAATCGTTTCTGCGCGCGGTGCAGACGCGCTCCACGCCGGCAGTGCCGCTCGAAGACGGGCACCGCGCGCTGGCGCTGGCCCTCGACATTGTCGACGCCATCCGCCGGCACGGGCAAAGCGTGAATCTCCCCGTCACGGCGAAGCCGTCCTGATCTCTGCCGTCTTTCTTCGCGACGCCCCCCGGTTTCAACGCGATGCTCAGTCGTGGCCGCTCAATTTGACGGCTTTTACCACTAAGGAACGCTAAGTATCACGAAGGAGGGCCCACTCAACGTAAAGGCTTTGTGGATACTTTCCGGTTCTCAAGAGACTGATCCGGCTACTCTTTTACAAATGTTTACACGGAGAAGGCGCATCCCATTTGCTGGTGGGAGAATCCGGCGAAAGATGCGAAAATAAGAGATAACTTGGCTCCAGGACTTCGTTTGTGCCGTGCTTCGAAGGCCGGATGCAACGTTGGGTGGGGATTCGCAGTCTAACGAGCCAGAGCTAGTCCGAACGCATGCCGATCACGCAAATTCCATTCCAGGATCCAGTCGCCCCGCCCGAAAAGCCACAGCCGGAGCAGCTTGGTCTCTACGACGTGCGTGATTGGGAGACCGCCTATCGCGTGCCCGACGCGAATATTCCTCATCTACTCATTCAGCTGCAGGACGATCTGTCGCGTTCGCGGAAGCGCGAAGCGGGCTGGATCTCCGTTATCGCCCACCTGCTGCTGTTCATGGTTCTGGTGTACCTGCCCTGGATCGAGAAAAATGTTTGGCACCGGCACCCAGTGGTCATTGCGGTGGATCCGACCAAAGGCAAGGACGTGACATTTCTTGCGCTGCCTTCGGACTTGCAGAAGGTGCCCAGGCCCAAGACCAACGTGCTGTCCGATAAGGATCGGATCGCGATGTCGCGCCATCTCGATCCCAAGGAATTGCGCAAGATTCTGGCGACTCCTCCGCCGGGAGCTCTGGGATTGAGGGGTCCACGAGCGCCGCAGCCGATGGCGCAGCAACCTCCCGCTTTGGCGCAGAGTCAGCCACAGGCGCAGCCAGGCCCGCAAGCGACGCATCCGCCCAGCGACCCTAATCGGTTGGCTCAGCTACAAACGCCGGTCCGGCCGAACAACCAGGTCAATGCCTTCGCCAAATATGCGAATCCCACGACGGCGGGCTCGGCGTTGCAGCAGGCTACCGAGGCTGCCGCGGCTTCAAGGGCCGCGGGACAAGGCGGTCAGGAAGGCGATTTCGGGCTCGGAACCCATGCCCGCGGCCGGCCAATGGGGGCGCTCGATATTCTCAGCGACACCCAGGGTGTCGATTTTGGCCCTTACATCCAACGCATTCTTCAGGATGTGCGTCAGAACTGGTATCTCCTGATTCCACCGTCCGCCGAAATGAAAAAGGGGAAGTTGGCGATTGAGTTCGCTATCACCAAGGACGGACAAGTGGCTGGTATGAAGTTGATAGCGACTTCCGGCGATACTGCCCTCGACCGCGCCGCGTGGGGCGGAATCACCGCATCGGATCCGTTCCCGCCCTTACCCACCGAGTTCGGGGGACAATATCTCGCTCTGCGCTTTCGGTTCTACTACAACCCGGATAAAGGCGAGATGGAGCAGCAGTAGTTCTTCCTGGCATGTTGTCTGCGGCGATTCCTACCAGACTCGGCAGCGGTTCGCGTTTACCATCGGCGAACCTGCTTTGCAATGAAATGCTTCCTGGAATTGCGGCATGTTTGAGGCGACGCCGTTGGTGCGATATTTCTCCGGGGAGTGCGGATCCACGGTCGCCCGCATGCGCATGGTTTCAGGTCGAGTTGAGCCGCACCAGCTCTGGCCATAGCCCACGAAGAAGCGCTGATCGGGTGTGAGGCTGTCGAGCGGCTGCAGGGTTTGAGCTTTTGTGTCTTCCTTCCACGCCATGTACGCCAGAATCAAACCGCCCAGGTCGGCGATGTCTTCGCCGAGGGTGAGCTTCCCGTTGATCTTGATGTCGTCGACAATCGTGTAAGTGGAATACTGGTCGGAGATGCAGGACGCGCGCTTGACGAATTCTTTTTCGTCGTCGGGAGTCCACCACTCGCGCAGATTTCCCTGAGCATCGAACTGACGGCCTTCGTCGTCGAACCCATGAGTGAGTTCGTGGCCGATGGTGCCGCCGGTATCGCCGTAGTTGGGCGCGGCGTCAGAAGTGAGATCGAACGCCGGCGGCTGGAGCACGCCTGCCGGGAAGTTGATGTCGTTCAGCTGCGGGTCGTACTCCGCATTCACCGTGGGCGGAGTCATGCCCCACTCGCCGCGATCCACGGGTTTGCCAATCTTTGCGAGCTGGCGATTGAACTCGAATTGATCGGCGCGCAGGACGTTGCCCATGGCGTCGCCGCGGATGATTTCGAGTTTGCTGTAGTCGCGCCACTTGTCGGGATAGCCGATTTTGTTGGCCACGGCGTGGAGTTTTTCAAGGGCGCGGGGCTTGGTGGCGGCGCTCATCCACGGCAGCGAGTTGATGTCCTGCTCCATGGCCGCTTCGATTTCCTTCACCATCTTGAGCGCCTGCTGCTTGGCCTCGGGACCGAAATACTTGGCCACGTAGGCTTGGCCCAGAGCTTCGCCCAACTGGTTGTCGACGTTCTTCGAGCAGCGCTTCCAGAGCGGTTCGATCTGTTGCAGGCCCTGCAGCGTTTTCCCGTAGTACTCGAAATCGGTGTTCACGAAGCCGGATGAAAGATGCGGAGCGGCGGCGTGCACCAGGTGCCAGCGCAGGTAAGTCTTCCAGTTCGCCAGATCTTCTTTGTCGATCTGTTCGCTCAGCGCTTTGAAGAAATCCGGCGTGGCTACGTTCAGGCTGGCGAGCGCGGGCAATCCGGTTTTGGTGAAATATGTGCTCCACTGAAAATTCGGCGCCAGAGTCTGAAGCTCGGCCGCGGTCATTTTGTGGTAAAGCTTTTGCGGATCGCGCATATCGACGCGGGTCATGGAGCCCTTGGCGAGCGCGGTTTCGATCCGCATTACAGTTTGCGACTCGGTTGCAGCAGTTTCCGGCTTGTCCCCCAGCAACTCGAACATCTTCTGCACGTGCGCCACGTATTGCTTGCGCAGCTCCTCATTGGGACTTCGCGTCGGGCTTGAAGTAGTAGTCGCGGTCGGGAAGGCCGAGACCTCCCTGGAAGACCTGGGCAATCACTTGAGTAGAATCTTTAAAGTCCTGGTCCGAGCTAAAGAAAAACAAGGTGCTGCGCCGGTAGTGCGAAGTGTAAGCCGCGTCCGCCGCTACCTGGGCCAGATCAGCTTTCGTGCGCATGGCGGCAATTGCGTCCAGATAAGGCTGCAGCGGCTTGGCGCCCGCTGCGTCCACAGTTTTTTCATCCATGCAGGAAGCGTAGTAGTCGCCGATTTTTTGGGTGACGGCGTCGCGTCCGGGGCCGGCGGCGGCCGCTTCTTCAAGAATGCCGCGCAAGCGCGCCGTATTCTCATCCTGCATTTTGGAGTAGGTGTCCCAACTCGATTGATCGGCCGGAATCGGATTCTTTTTGATCCAGCCTCCGCAGGAATACTGAAAGAAATCCACGCATGGGTCAGCGCTCTTGTCCATGGATGAAACGTCGAGCACGGGCTCAGACTTGGCGGCAGCGGGTTGCTGGGCGTTGGCGAGGGAAAGACAGAAGAAGACGGAACCGAGAGTGAGCGCGAGAAAGCCGATGCGTAGCTTTGCCATGGGGAGACCTTTTCTAGTCCGCTTTTCAAGCCGCTGCAGAAAAACGAACGAATCATGCCATGAAATCGAAATCGGTGAGACCGATGAGTATAACGCCAGTCATTCACGGACGCGAAAAACGGATCATCCCTTGCGCAGATGGATCGAACCATCGCCGGTGTGGATGGTCATCAGATTGCCACCGCCGTTCAACTTTCCACGAACTTCGTTCTCGCGGATTGTGCCTTGAGTTGTGACCGGCATCTCAACGTCGATGTGGCCGTCGCCCGTGTGCAGATCGACGTCCGCGGCCATGTTTTCCGGAATCTCCAGCGAGACGTTGCCGTCGCCGGTTTCGAGCCTCCAGCTGGTGTTGAGCGATGATCCCGCCGCGGCGCGCACTTCCACATGGCCATCGCCGGTCTTCAATTCGAGTTCATCGAAGCGGCCGTTGGCGCGGATGTGCCCGTCTCCGGTAGTCGCGCGCAATTTGCCGTCGACCGCGTCGAGGGTTTCGGATCCATCGCCGCTGTGCAAGTCCATCTCGCCCTTGAAGCCGCCGACTTCGATTTTGCCATCTTCGGTCCGCAGGTTGACCTTGCCCTCGCGCGGCATATGAATGACGATGTCGACCCGACGCTGGCCCCAGTCGATGGTAAACCCGTGAGTGTGCGGGTAGTGCACCTCAAGCTCGACCACGTCACCCGTCTGGTGCTCCTGGATTTTGATGCCGTCGTCGCCGATCTTGTAGCGTACGGTAGTGACCGTGGCCTGGATTGTGTTCTGGTCCCAGGTGTCGACGCGGATATTGGCGTCCGACGTTTCCACGCGCAGATCGGGCTTGCCGGTGAGATTGAAAGTTTTCGACCATTCGTCCGCGCGCGCGGGCAGGGAAGCTGCAGCAGCGAGAGCCAGAATTACAAATGACACGCGACTTATTGCGAGGCATTTCATAATGAGTTTCTCCAGATTAAGTTGCTTCAGATCAAGTTGCTTCAGACCAGTCACTTCGGCCGGGTGTGGGCACACTACTGCTTCGGTGTGCTCGATGAAGATACGGGGGATCGGCGGGATTGGTTCCCGCAATCGCTCGCCCGGGGGAAGCTCGATTGAACATTTACCCTCGCACTCGGCTACCAACATACGCCATGCGGATGAGAGTCCGCTCGGAAAATGGCACGTAAAGTAAAGCCGCGCAGGCCGCGAAGGCTGCGCCGATTCCGATCTTTGAGGTCAGAAGGAACGGAGAGACTGCCCACAACTGGTCGAGCGCGAGCACGAACGGGAACATCCTGTGGAATTTTTCGGCAAGTTGCTGGTGGTCGAAGCCGACCGCCGAGATCAAATAACAGCGCAGAGGGATACCCACTCCGGCGGTGACCATCACGGCCCCGGCTAGAGCCGTCGCGCCCCAGGCGGGAAAAAAAGAGTCCGCGATGTTCTGCACGATGTGCAAGCGAAAGAGCGCGGACAGATAGAAGCTCAGGTACATTACCTGAATCAGCGCAAAGAGGCCACGGGTAAGGGCACGCTGCGGGATGGGGACGTCGAGGTCGGGATGCATGGCAGCGGCGTCCACTGCGTGCTGCGATTCCTGTTTTGCTTCCCGTGTCAGCGGCGCGGCGGGTGGGGCGACTCCTTGCTCCGCGTCGGTCTGAGCGTTGCTTTGCGGATCGTTTTTGACCGGCGAGATGAAGCGGTATCCGCGCCGCGCCAGGGTTTCTATGAATCGCGGGCTGGAGGCGGAGTCGCCCAGGACTTCGCGCAATTTGTTTACGGCGGTGTTCAGTCCGTGGTCGAAATCCACGAAGGTGTCGGCGGGCCAAAGTTTCTGGCGTAGTTCTTCGCGCGTGACCACATCGCCGGCGCGCTCGAGCAGGAGCGCGAGAATCTGGAAGGGCTGCTCCTGCAGGCGGAGCTTCCGGCCGTTCTTGCGCAGTTCGCCGGCACTGAGGTCGAGCTCGAACACTCCAAAGCGGGCGATTTTGCTGTTGTTTTGCGACACCGGGATGGACGACGCCGTAGTGTAGCACCGGGGGCATGAACAGCGGGCAGCGGCATAGGAGCTGCACAGGAAACCTGCCGAGCTGCGATCGGCGGGGCTACAATGTTGGCGTGTCCGCCGAGCCTCACGATTCCGAGCAGAAGAACGATTCTGATCACAGGCACCAGCGCCACGCGATTTACGCCACGGAGACTGCGGGGCTGCTGCTGATTGCGTTCTTGCTGCTGGCGATTACCATCATCCGCTACTGGCACGCCATTCACTGGAGTCTGCGCTGACCGTGGAGCGGATGGTGCAGCAGCCGGTGGAGCGGAGAACGGATCACGTGGCTTCCGACGCGGCGCGGCCTCAGCCGCTGTTGCTGGTGCTGCTCGGCCCCACGGCTAGCGGGAAGACGGCTTTGTCGCTGGCGCTGGCCGAGCGATTTCGCGGCGAGATCGTGAACTGTGATTCGGTCGCGATGTATCGCGAGTTTGAAATCGGCACCGCCAAGCCTGCGATCGAGGAGCGCGGTCGAGCCCCTCACCATTTGTTCGACGTGGTCGATGCAACTGGGTACATCACGGCCGGGGAATATGCGCGACAGGCGCGGCAGGTGGTCCGAGAGATCAGTGTGCGAGGGCGGTTGCCGATTGTGGTTGGCGGGACGGGACTCTATCTGCGGGCTTTGCTCGACGGCCTCTTTCCCGGTCCCGGGCGCTCTGAGGAATTACGGGTGCGGTTGCGCGAGCGGGCCGGGAGCCGCGGGTCTGCGTATCTTCACCGGATTCTGCTTCGTCTTGATCGCGATGCGGCGGAAAAGATTCATGCCAATGACACGCCGAAGCTGATCCGCGCGATTGAAGTTTGCTTGACCTCTCGGGGCAAAGGCTCGCGGCGGAAGATGTCTGAACTCTTGCAGCAGCAGGGGCGCGACCCGCTGCGTGGCTTCCGCATTCTGCGGCTCGGGCTCGATCTCGAACGAGAGGCGCTTTATCAGCGCATCAACCAGCGCGCGCGGCGCATGTTCGATGCCGGGCTGGTGGAAGAGACACAGGTCCTCGTTCAGAAATATGGCGCGGACGCGCGTCCCCTGGCTTCGCTTGGCTACAAGCAGGCGGCGCAGTTTCTGCGCGGGGAGCTTAGCCGGGAGCAAGCCATTGCGGCGGCGCAGCAGGCTCATCGCAATTACGCCAAGAGGCAGATGACCTGGTTTCGGCGTGAGCCCGAGGTGAACTGGCTGCGCGGATTTGGGGACGATGGGGAGATTCAGGAACGGGCCGCGGCCTTTGTCGATGATCTTACTCGAGAGCTATGAAGCTGAGAGAGGATGTCATCCCGAATGGGCCGAGGGCGTGGTGACCGACCTTGCGATGTGCATGAAGCGGCATGTGTAGTGGCAGTGTCGTGACGGGTGCGAGCGGCGGAGGCGTTCCCGTTTGCGGCACGAAATTCTACGGTCCGACGTGGGGTCCCTCCGAGAGCTTCGCTCTCTGCGGGATGACACAGTGTTTATGATCGGGATGGCACAATGTGTTTGTGATCGGGATGACATCGCATTCGCAACGATGGGCATACGACTACCTGACACTGGCTTTCCGCTCTGCTATCGTTCTTGGCATGCTCCGAAATGTCTCTCAAGGTGAGCCCCGAATTATGTCCCGATTTTCTTCTTCTCTTCTCTGCTTCTTTCTTCTCGCGCTGACTATCACTCCTCCGGCTTACGCCAAGGACAAGCCGGTGGTGCAACATCGCACCAGCATCCACTTGACGCGGGACGGCGAACGCTGGGCGGAGCGGACGCTGCACAAGCTCACGCTGGAAGAAAAAGTTGGGCAGGTTTTTATGATCTGGTGCCGGGCCAGCTTTTTGAACGTCGAGAGCCCGGAGTACTTGCAGTGGCGTGAGGCGATGCAGAAATATCACATCGGGTCGTTCGCGATGACGGTGCATGTGGATGGTCCGTTCCTGCTGCGTAGTGAGCCTTATGAGGCGGCGGAATTGCTTAACCGCCTGCAGCGCGACGCGAAGCTGCCGCTGCTTTTTGCCGCTGACTTCGAGCGTGGTCTGTCGATGCGGCTGATGGGGGCTACGGTGTTTCCTCATGCTATGGCATTCGGAGGCGACGGGAAGATGGAAGACGCGGAAAACTTCGGGCGCATCACGGGCGAGGAATCGCGGGCGATAGGCATTCACTGGAATTTTTTTCCTGATGCGGATGTGAACTCGAACCCGGCGAATCCCATCATCAACACGCGGTCGTTCGGGGAAGATCCGCAGCAGGTGGGCAATCTGGCTACGGCTTACATCAAAGGCGCGCACGAGGCCGGGATGCTGACTACGGTGAAACATTTTCCGGGACACGGAGACACGGCCACGGATTCGCATCTTGGAGTGGCGTCTGTGAATGTGGACCGCGCTCATCTCGATTCGATCGAACTGCCGCCGTTTCGGCAGGCGATTGCCGCCGGGGTGGATGCGGTGATGGTGGCGCACGTTACGGTTCCGGCGCTCGATCCGGATCCGAATCATGTGGCTACGATTTCTTCGAGCGTGGTGACGGATCTGCTTGAAAAGCAGATGGGATTCAAAGGCCTGATTGTGACCGATGCGCTCGACATGGCCGGGCTGACTCATCTTTTTGCCAACAATATTGGGCGGGCTGCCGTGGAGGCGTTCAAGGCAGGGAACGATCTGTTGCTTATTCCGGCCGACCTGGGCGCTTCGTATGAGGCTATGGTCAAGGCGGTGCGGTCGGGGGAAATTTCCCGCGGACGGCTGGATCACTCCGTGCTTAAGATTCTGAAAATAAAGGCATCACTGGGCCTGCAACTTTCGCGGACAGTGGATTTAAACGCGCTGGCTACGGTCGTCGGTAAGCCGGAAAACATCGCGTTTGGGCAGCAGGTGGCCGAGTCGGCGGTGACCCTGGTTCGCGACAATGGCAAAGTGCTGCCGCTGAAATCAAAGGGAACTAACAAGGAGGGACTTCCGTATACCACAGTGGAAGAGACGCACAACCAGGTGGTGGGGGTAATCTTTTCCGATGATGTGCGTACGGAATCCGGGCGCGTGTTCGGGCGCGAATTCCGCGCGCGAATTCCTGACGCCCGCGTGATTTACGTGGACCCACGCATCGCGGCCGGCGAGAGCGACGATGTGCTCAAGGCGGTGGACGAGGCGCAGACGGTGGTTACGGTGGTCTATGTGATTCCGAGCGCGGGGAAGATCGGCAACTCGATGGCGATGGCCGATGCGACCGGAACTCTGTTGCAGCAGGTGCTGGACCGGGCTGCGGCGAAGACGGTGGTGGTGGCGATGGGGAATCCCTACCTGGCGTCGGATTTTCCGAAGATTGAGAACTACGTTTGCACTTTCTCGAACGCGTCGGTCTCGGAATTGGGCGCGATCAAGGCGCTGTTTGGCGAGATTGCGATTCGCGGACATTTGCCGGTGACGATTCCGAATGTGGCGCAGCGCGGTGCCGGAATCGAACGGCCGGCGCAAGTGGCGAGCGGAGGGGTTCCGAATGCACAGCAATAAATTTCATAGGGCTCGCGGTGTGAGTTTGGCAGCGGCGGCTTTGACGGTCGTGCTGCTTGGCGCCTGCAGTGTCAATGTGAAAAAAGAGTCGAATGGGCAGGACAAGCAGGTGGATATCAAAACGCCCATGGGCGGGATCCATGTAAGCAAAGGCGCTGATGTTGCCGACACTGGCCTGTCCGTCTATCCCGGGGCGCGGTTGAAACCGGAAGACTCCGGGCACGACGACAAGAGCGCCAACGTGAGCATCTCGGGCTTCGGATATGGTCTGAGAGTTGTCGCTTTGGAATATGAGTCGGACGATGCGCCCGAGAAGGTCCTCGCTTTCTACAGAGATCAACTGAAAAAATATGGCTCCGTGCTGGAGTGCCACACGTCGGGCCACTTCAACGTGAACATGCAATATTCTGGCAAGTCTAGCGAGTCGCACTCGTTGAATTGCGATAGCAGCAGCGGCAACAACGTGGAGCTCAAAGTCGGCACCGACGAGAACCAGCACATCGTCGCGGTGGAATCTGAAGGTAAGGGATCGAGCTTTTCTCTGGTCTACGTGCGGACACACGGCAAGGAAGCGGATATCTAGCTTCGTATTTATCCAGTCCCGCTAGTTGTTCGCTTATCGTTAAGGAGGACCACATGTTTCATCGTCTGACGCTCTCTCTCTCAATCGCTGCGATGTTGACGCTGCCCGCGGTCGCACAGCAATCCGACAAGCAGGACAAGTCTCTTGACGTCCGTAGCTCGGTTGGCGACCTGCATGTGGGCAAGGATGCCGACGCGCACAATGCTGGACTGCCGTTGTATCCCGGCGCGCATCCCAAGCGTGACGAAAACAATGATCCCCTGAATTTCGGAGTCGCTACGGAAGCCTTCGGCCTTAAGCTTGTCGTCGCAAAGTACGAATCTGACGACGCTCCGGCTAAAGTTGTCGACTTCTACCGCGAGAAGCTGAAGAAGTATGGCAAGGTGCTCGAGTGCCACTCTCAAAAGCACGGGGGAGACGTCAGCATGGACAGCGACGACAAGGATTCTGAGGGAGCGGGGTCCAAGGATTCTAAAGATAAAAATAAAGACCAGAAATCGAAGGAGCTGAAGTGTGACAGCGACGGCGGCCCGGTCACCGAACTGAAGGTTGGCACGGAAGACAACCAGCACGTAGTCGCGGTCGAACCCCGCGATTCCGGCAAGGGAGCGACCTTCGCTCTGGTCTACGTTCGCACTCGCGGGAAGCAGGGAGATATTTGAGAAGCACCAGAATTAAGACTGCCAGAATTGCGAGGAACGCGGCCTCGTTATCGCGGTCCTCGTGCTTAAGTGCTTAAGTCCTGCCCTCTAAAATCCCGCCCGTCCTTGCCTCGGCGGGAGCGCTGCGGTACTTTCAAACAAGCCCTTCTTACGCCGGATGGATCATCCCTGTCACAAATGCGGGCAGTCGGTCGAGGATGGCGTGCCCTTTTGTTCGCACTGTGGCGCGCCGCAGATTCGCGTCACCATTGCGGAGCCTCTGCCGGTCGAGCCCATCCAGGATGAGAGCGGGCACGCTGTGCTGGCAGCCGCGCTTCACGTTCCATCAAATGCAAGCTTGCGGGCCAGCGCGCTTCGCCTGCCGGTGCAGTGGTCACGAGCCATGCAACCGTGCGCTCTGGCCGCGCTGATCGCGGCCGTCGTCATGAGTACAGGCCTGGTAGCTCTGCCTTTGGCGGTGCTGGGCGCAGGATTTCTAGCTGTGGCATTTTATCTACGGCGTATTCCAGGTACGGTGGTAAGTGCAAAGGAGGGTGCGCGGCTGGGCGGAATCAGCGGCCTGCTGTGCTTTGGAATGTGGGCTATCCTCGAAGCGCTGGCCGTCGCCGTGCTTCACAAAGGCCCGGAAGTCCGGAAAGTGATGCTCGACGCGGTGGAACAGCAGGCGTCGCGCTACTCCGACCCGCAGTTTCAGGCGACCGTGGACTTCATGCGGTCTCCCGCAGGCGTCACTGTGATGATGGTCGGCACCCTCGTTGTGGCCTTTTTGGCATGCGTGATATTGGCCAGCATCGGCGGCGCCTTGGCGGGCGCGTTTCTCGGGCGCCGCGGCCGCTCGTAAGTTTCCGCACGGCGTTAATTCCTGCGGACGGATTCTGCCCTTGCTCCTTTCTCCGGCGCCAGAACCCCTTGCCCCGGCTCCGCTCGCCGAGTATGATGCAGCGTTTATCTTTATTGTCTCCGACCTATCTTTGACGCGATGAATAAGCCCGCACGCGGTTCGCTGCTCGGGATCGAACACCTCGACGCGAAGGAAATCCTGGGCCTGCTCAAGCTGGCCCGCCGCATGAACCCGCTGAAGGCCCGGCCGCTGCTGCGCGGCAAGCGCATCGCTCTTCTTTTTTACGAGGCTTCCACCCGCACGCGTTCGTCGTTTGAGTTTGCCGCAAAATCGCTGGGCGCGATGACTACCCTCGTGCAGTCCTCGGGATCGAGTATTGAAAAGGGCGAGTCCCTGCTCGACACCGGCTACACTCTGCGTGCGGTGGGCGCCGATGCGATCGTCATCCGCCATCCTTCGGCGGGCGCGCCGCACTTGATGGCGCAGCATCTCGATATTCCCATCATCAACGCCGGCGACGGCATGCACGAGCATCCTTCGCAGGCGCTGCTCGATGCTTTCACAATTCTGAAGCACAAGAAGTCGCTGAAAGGATTGCAGGCCACAATCATTGGCGACATTCTGCACAGCCGCGTGGCGCGCTCGGCGTGCCACTTGCTGACCAAGCTCGGAGTGAAGATTACGCTCTGCGGCCCGCCGGAGTTTGTGCCCGAAGTCGCGGCCACGCTCGCGCCCGGGCTGCGCATTACGCGCCAGATCGAAGAAGGCCTGCGCGGTACAGATGTGGTGATGCTGCTGCGGGTGCAGAAAGAGCGGCTGGCGGGGCAGAAAATTCGCGTGCAGGATTACATCGCGCGCTACCAGATGACTGCCGCGCGGCTGAAACTGGCCAAGCGCGATGCCATTGTGATGCATCCCGGGCCGATTATCCGCGGGTTGGAGTTGACGGCGGAGGTTGCTGACGGGCCGCAGTCGGTGATCGTGGAAGAAGTGCACAACGGAGTCCCGACGCGGATGGCGATTCTGGCGCGGGCGTTGGGGAAGGCCAAATGAGCTCAGGCGGATGATTTCCCGACTCGATATGAATGAGATGAAAGCGTAGGGGCCGAATGCTATTTGCACTGCTGAATGCGAACGATGACTGCAAGAACCAACGCGAAGAGCGAGCCTGCTGATCAAGGGCGGCCAGCTTATTGACCCGGCGACGAAGATCAACGCGCCGATGGACGTGTTGTTGCGCGATGGGCGCGTCGCCGAGGTTGCGCTGCCGAACAAGATTCGCGGCAGTGCCGACGAGAAATTTGACGCGCGCGGACTGATCGTGGCTCCCGGCTTCATCGATCTGCATGTGCACTTGCGCGAGCCTGGACAAAGCTACAAAGAAACCATCGCCAGCGGCACAGCCGCTGCTGCCGCCGGCGGCTTTACCTCCGTGTGCACCATGCCCAACACGGCGCCGGTGGTGGACACGGCGGAATGGGTCACGTGGTTGCGCAATCCGGAGCGCGGCGCGGTGGTCAACGTCTTCCCGATCGCCGCGGCCA
The DNA here is from genome assembly GCA_963846245.1 of uncultured Acidobacteriaceae bacterium. GTDB lineage: Bacteria > Acidobacteriota > Terriglobia > Terriglobales > Acidobacteriaceae > Sulfotelmatobacter. The sequence goes on from CAWJVI010000010.1 coordinate 66,135, forward strand.
CGCGCGGCAGCCGCGGGCAGACTCTCAGCGACTTCGCAGCGTTGCAGCGTGCCGGGGCGGTCGCTGTTACCGACGACGGCAAGCCGATCCTCGACGACGACATCATGCGCATGGCGCTGCGTCTCGGCGCCGAGTTGAACTTCCCCGTGGTGCAGCATGCCGAAGACACGCGCCTCACGGAAAATTGCTCGATGCACGAAGGCGCAACCAGCTTTCGGCTGGGACTGCGCGCCATGCCGGCCGCGGCGGAAGCCAGCATTGTGGATCGCGACGTGACTCTCGCGCAGCAGATTCGCGAATCGCGCCTGCACGTGGCTCATCTTTCCACATCGAACGCGCTCAAGTCGGTGCGCCGCGGCAAACGCGCCAAGGCTCGCGTCACCTGCGAAGTCACGCCGCATCACTTCACGCTGCTCGACGAAAATGTTGGCGAGTACGACACAAATTTCAAGATGAACCCGCCGCTGCGCTCAGCCAGCGACCGCGAGGCGATTCTCGTGGCGCTGGCGGATGGCACTGTCGATGCGATCGCCACCGATCACGCCCCCATGCTCTGCACGAGAAGCAGGTGGAATTCGAGCGAGCCGCCTTCGGCATCACTGGCTTCGAAACTGCGCTGGCGCTCGCCGATCACCAAGCTGCATCGCGAACACAAAATTCCACTTGACGCGCATCGTCGAGCTGTTCACCGCCGGCCCGGCACGGGTGTTCGATTTGCGCGGCCGCGGATCGCTGGCGAGGGGCAATTTCGCCGACGTGACCATCTTCGATCCCAGAAAGCGCTGGACATTCGAGGCCGCGAAGTCGTTGTCGCTCTCGCGCAATACTCCCTTCGACGGCTGGCAGTTCACGGGGAAAGTGGTCGCTACGATCGTAAGCGGCAAGAACGTACTTCGCGCGGACTGAAAAAAAAGGCGGGCTTTTGCTTGTGTGGGGACGGGCACTCTTGCCCGTCCGAGACGAGCGAAGGTCGGCTGCGGTTTATGTCAAAGTCTTATAGTCACTGTAGAATCCCCATCTTCTTCCCGACCTGCTTGAGCACTGTCAGCGCCTGCTCCAACTCTTCTCTCGTATGCGTCGCAGTCATGATGGTGCGGATGCGGGCCTTGCCTTCGGGGACCGTCGGGAACGCGATGCCGGTGCCGAGCACACCTTCTTGGAAGAGTTCGCGGGAGAAGTCCATGGTGAGTTTGCCATCGCCGATGAGGATGGGCGTGATCGGAGTTTCACTGGCCGGCGTAGTGCGTCCCCCGATGTCGAAGCCGAGCAGGCCCAGTTCTTTTTTCCAGAAGCGCGTATTCTCCCAGAGCTTTTCCATGCGCTCCGGTTCATTCTCCAGAACCTCGAACGCCGCAATGCAAGTCGCCGCCACCGACGGTGGATGCGACGTGGAAAACAAAAACGGCCGCGCCCGATGATAAAGAAAATCAATCAGATCGCGCGTGCCGCAGACGTATCCGCCGAGCGCGCCGATGGCCTTCGACAGGGTGCCCACCTGAATATCCACGCGGCCGTGCACGTTGAAATGGTCGACGGTGCCGCGACCGTTGCGGCCCAGCACGCCGGAAGCGTGCGCGTCGTCGACCATCATGATGGCTCCGTATTTTTCTGCCAGATCGCAGAGCGCGGGGAGCGGGCCGATGTCGCCGTCCATGGAGAAGACGCCGTCGGTGATCAGCAACTTTTTGCCGGGATCGTCCTTGATGCTGGCGAGTTGTTCTTCGGCGTAGGTGATGTCTTTGTGGCGGAAGACCAGAATCTTTGCCTTCGAGAGCCGCGCGCCATCGATGATGGATGCGTGGTTCAGCGCGTCGGAGATGATGAAGTCTTCTTTCCCAAGCACCGCCGAAACCGTTCCCGCATTGGCCGCGAACCCGGACTGGAACACCACGCATGCCTCCACATTCTTGAAGCGCGCGATTTTTTCTTCCAGTTCCATGTGAATCTTCATCGTCCCGGCAATCGTGCGCACCGCGCCCGATCCCACACCAAATTTGCGCGTGGCCTCGAGCGCGGCTTCGCGTAGCTTGGGATGCGTGGTCAGTCCCAGATAATTGTTGGAGGCGAGGTTGATAACTTTCTTGCCATCGAACGTGCAGACGGCAGCCTGCTCGTCGTCGAGCACGCGCAGTTTGAAGTGCGTGCCTTTGGCCTTGAGTTCGTCGAGTTGATCGGTGAGATAAGAAAGCGGATTAGTGCGGGTTAGAGTGGTCATGAAAAAACCTCGCCACGGATTTGCCCGGATTCACCGGGATTAAAAGCACGGCTATCACTCGAATTGGCCCGCGGAGCGGAATGATCCGTGGGGATCCGTGTAAATCCGTGGCAAAAATTTACCTCACTCCATTCGGATACACCAGAATCTTGCTGGCTTCGCCCGTCTTCAGTCGCTCCATCGCCTGCGAGAAATCTTTCATCGCGATGCGGTCGGTAATCACCGGATGCAGGTCAAGTTTGCCACTCTTAAGCAGCGCGGTCATCTGGTACCACGTCTGGTACATGCGGCGTCCGTTGATGCCCTGCACCGTGATGCCTTTGAAAATAATGTCTTCGGAAAAGTTCAGCGAGATAGGTTTAGAGGTCAAGCCGAGAAGGGAGATTCTTCCGCCGCGCCGCACGATGTCGAAGGCGGTTCGAATCGAATCCGGATGGCCCGCCATTTCGAGCACTACGTCCACGCCGAGGCCACCTGTTCGTTCGGCGACCACGGCGCGTACATCTTCTTTCGCGGGATTGAGGACGTAGTCGGCCTGCATCGCGCGCGCCACTTTCGCGCGGTGCTCATTGACCTCAATTGCAAACACGGTAGTCGCGCCTACCGCCCGGGCGACCGCGATGGCAAATAATCCGATCGGCCCGCAGCCCGTGATGGCTACGGTTTTCGCGGCGATCTCCCCGGCCAGCACGGTGTGCACGGCATTGCCCAGCGGATCGAGAATCGAGGCGTAATCCTGCGGAATCGCCGGATCAAGTTTCCAGATATTTGACTCGGGAATGACCACGTACTCGGCGAAAGCTCCGTCGGCGTCGACGCCAATGATCTTTACGTTCTGGCAAATGTGCGCCTCGCCGGTGCGGCACAGCAGACATTTTCCGCAAGCCACATGCATCTCTGCGGAAACAAAGTCGCCTTCTTTGACGCTGGTCACTTCCTCGCCAAACGCGGCGACTTCGCCGCAGAATTCATGCCCCGGAATCAGCGGCGGATGAATGCGGTTCTGGGCCCAGCGATCCCAGTTATAAATGTGCAGATCAGTGCCGCAGATCGAGGCAACTTTCACTTTGACCAGCACATCGTTCCGCCCATAGGCAGGAATCTTAACCTCGCGAATCTCCGCGCCGGGCGCGGCTTCCGGCTTAACGACCGCGAGCATATTGGAGGGCATGACGGCTACCTGATAAATTCCGAATCACATAGTACAAACGCTCAATTCTAGCACCGCGCCAGAGCTGGACGAGGAGTTCCTTAGGCCCGGCTAGGCCCGGCTCAGGTGAGGTCCGCGGCTGTTCCGGCTCATTCTCGTTCTCGTACCACAATCTCATCCCACAACGCACAACCATCTTCCCGACCACAGCATCGAAAGGCAGCCAACACACAGTGGAGGTTACCGTCTCGTGCGTTCTCAGTTTTTTGCTGTAATTCTGATCTCAGCTTGTTTTCTTAGCGGCGCCTCGATGTCGGCTGCTCCCGTAGCGGTACGTTACAAGGAAGGGTTGGTCCATGGCTTTCTCTTGCTGAGCACAGTTGACGGTACTCCCGTCGCGGAGGGCGACCTGGTGCAGGTCGCGCGTGGCAATCGCGTCACCAGTCAACTCATATTTCGCTTCAAGGATGGTTCGCGACAAGAGGAGACCACGGTTTTTTCCGAGGGCGGTGACTTTCGCCTCATCAGCTATCATCTTGTGCAAAAAGGTCCGGCGTTCAAGCATGCTACGGAGGAGACGGTGACCACGTCCACGGGGCAGGTGACGGTTCGCTACACGGACGATGATGGCAAGGAGAAAGTAGAGAACGCGCATTTAAAACTGCCGCCGGACCTGGCCAATGGCCTGGTGCCCACGCTGCTGAAGAATCTTCCCTCCGGCGCCACGGGGGCCGAGTTCTCGATGGTGGTGTCTGCGCCAAAACCTCGCCTCGTCAAACTCGTGATTACTCCCGAGGGGACTGAACCTTTCACCGTTGCGGGATCGGGCCGTGAAGCGACTCGCTACCTAGTAAAGATCGACATCGGAGGCATCGCCGGAGCTGTAGCGCCGATGTTGGGAAAGCAGCCGCCAGATGCGCACATCTGGATTCTTGGTGGCGAAGCTCCCACCTACGTCAAGTCGGAGAACGTTTCGTACATGGGGGGACCAATGTGGCGTGTGGAACTGGTTTCGCCAGTTTGGCCTCGACCCACGACCGCGGAAGCGAAGAAGGAAGACGCGGTGAAGAAGTAAGCAAGGCGATCCGATTACCTCCGCGCCAGCTCCAACAGAAGGCCGCTTCGGTCTGAGTTACTCGCTCAAGACGTACGCGGCTTCGGCGCGACCGTCTTGAATTCCTCCGACTTGCCGCGCGGAATGCTTAGCGTCTTCCACTTGCCCGATCGGATGTGCTTGGCCAGAAACACGATCTGTCCGGTGTGGTAAGCATAGTGCGCGACCTGGCGGTTCATGCCTGCAACACGGTGTGGGGCTCGCCGCGAATCGTCACCCTGCGCATCAGGTCTTCCGGCTTCAGTGACTCGATCGCCTCAAACACCCGTGCCCAGCCTTGTTCCCACCACTTCGTAAGATCGCCGCGCGTGGTTGTGGGGTGAGTTCGAATTCCTGGTCGCGATAACGATCAGGCTTTTCGCCGTCCGTGGTCAGGAAGTCAGTGAAGCGCGAGCGCATATTGCCCGCCATGTGCTTCACGATGACGGCGATGGAATTCGATTCCGGATCGGGCGTCACAAACAGTTCTTCGTCTTTCAGCTGAGCCATGGCGCCCTCGGCCAGGCGCTTGTGTCCCCGCATCTGCCGGTGAGCTTCGTCGAGATAGTGAGCAGCGGGATCGGTCGTCATATAAGGCCACCAAGTCAGATACGACCGCCAAATCAGACGCTGGGAGTGGCGGGAGGGATAATCGGGTAAGGCGCAACGGGAGTTGTTGGCCGCAGCTCCACCTCGACTTCGAATCCACCCACCCACTTTGAAACAAGGTTGTACAGCAGGGACCCAATCGCCCCGCCAATAAATCCAGTACTCCGTAGAAAAATGGCAGGAGAACGGCAACGAAGACGCCCACAATTCCCGCGAAGGGAGAGTTTCCTTGCCCGGTCATCGATCCTGCCAATGATCCAAGCAAGCCGAACAGCAAGAAGAACGGTGCGAAAAGTAGTCCCATGCAGGCGTACAACACGCCCATAATCTTGGCGACTGACATTACTCCGAACGATTTAACAATGTGCATAGTCGATCCTCTTTATCAATCTGTTTATCAATCCTGTTACTGCAACGGCAAAGGGAGCAGAGCTGCTGGCGGTTTACGCCGCAGGCGCAAGAAGAATCAACCAACTAAGGAGAGCTCCTCGTCAGCCGCGTGCACCCCAACCTCCGCCGCCGGGTGACTGAATCCTGATGCGTTCTCCCGCGCGCAGCCGCACGCTGAATTTTCCGGGCATCACTTCGACGGAACCGTCGTGACGAATCACGCTCGCGGTTCCGGGCGAGCCGGCGCCGCCGCCCGCTAATCCCCACGGCCTACGTGTGCGGCGGTCTGCCAGCAGCGTGACGGAGCAATCCGTCAACACCTCGATCTCGCGCACGATCCCGTCGCCACCATGATGTTCTCCATCTCCACCGCTGCCCGTCCGCAACGAATATCGCCGCACGCGCAGCGGATAAGCATATTCCAGCGCCTCCGCCGGCGTGTTCAGCGAATTGGTCATGTGCGTGTGCACGCCTGAAACTCCGGCCTTAGCCCGGCCGCGCTCCCATGCCGCCGGCAATGGTCTCATAGTAGGCGAAGGGCTGGCCGGTGCGCGTGTGGTCTATACCGTCGTTGCCCGGGTCGCGGTTGCGAAGATCGTCCGTACGCAGATCGTCCTCACGAAATTCGACGCCGCCGATGGTGAGATTGTTCATTGTCCCGGAAGCGGCAGCCGGAATGCGTTCCGGAACTGCGTCAGCCAGTGCGCGGAGCAGCACGTCGACAATGCGCTGTGAAGTTTCCACATTTCCGCCTGCCACCGCTGCCGGCGGGCGCGCGTTGACGATAGTTCCTTCCGGCGCGATCACCTGTATCGGTCGCATCAGTCCAGCCGTGGCCGGCACGTCGTCAGCCAGCAGGCAGCGAAAAACGTAGAAGCATGCCGAATAAGCAATAGCTTCGACCGCATTGACACTGCCCTCAACCTGCGGATCGCTGCCGCTGAAATCGATGGTGACCATGTGGGTGCGGTCGAGTTCTCGACTGCGTTCACGGCGAGCCTGTGCGCGCATGGTAGCGGCGGGGTCCTTGCCGGCTGTCGCGGCGGCATCCTGCCGCCGCTTCTTCCCGCGCCGACAGCTTGCGGAACTTCACTTCAACCACAATCCTGACCGGCTCTTGACTGATCCCATCCCCATCCAAGAAATCTTCGGCCCGGTACGTCCCCGCTGGCACGCGTTCCAAAAATGCTCGCATCAACTCCTCCGAATACTCAAGCAGATCTCTCGGGCCGCGCTCTTGGCCTTCTCTACTCCATATCGCATACAAACTTCGCCCAAGCGCTCAGCGCCGGTATGGCAGGCCGCGAGTTGCGCTCCCAAATCGCCTTCGCGTTCTTCCGGCGTGCGCACGTTATTGAGCAGCAACGCGAGAACATCCAGTTGCATCTTTCCGCCGCTCATCAGTTTAACTGGAGGAATGCGTACGCCCTCCTGATAGATTTCGCGGCACAGGCCCATCGAGCCGGGATACGCTCCGCCCACGTCGGCATGGTGCGCCCGCGAAGCGACATAAAAATCGGGGATCGCGTGACCCCGTAACCCGCGAGCATCTCCGCTCGTGTCACCTCTGCTGGTGTGGCCGCGGGCGACTCGCCCGCGCGGTTTCAATGCCGCTCTCACGTACACCGGCGCGACCAGCGTGATATCCGGCAGATGCGTTCCCCCGCGAAACGGATCATTGAGCATCACCACATCACCCGGCTGCATCCCGCCCGTGAGTTCACACGCCCCGATCGCCGCCTGCACCGACATGGGCATCGACCCCAGATGCACCGGCATGTGGTCGCCCATCGCGATCACTTCGCCGTCTCCATCAAATACCGCGCAGGAGTAATCGCGCCGCTCTTTGATGTTGGGAGAAAACGCGGTGCGCCGCAGCGTGGCGCCCATCTCCTCGGCAATAGAGTGGTAGAGGCTCTTGAAGATCTCGAGTTCAACGGGATCGCGCCGCATGGGCGCAGTGTACTAACAGTCGTTGGGGGGTCGTTCGTCGTTGGTGGTTCTCTGAAACCTGACAGATTCCCCAATTGTGCCCCGAACGTTTCGACGAACCGGCATTGGCCAACGAAGCCGACGACGAATTTCTCCGCGTAAACTGTAAAATTCTGTTGACACTTCATTCATCGTGCCGCAATATCTTGTATCAGAGAGACTGGCAGTACCATTGATTGGGCTGGTCTTTCAGGCAACGGGCCCGGGAGTTCAATCTCGCAAGGGAAATCGTTCAACGGAGGATCCTTCAATGGCAACGAAGAAGAAGGCAAAAAAGAAAAAGCACTAACCGCCCGCGAGACTCAGTCTCGCATCGTCAGGATTTTCACTGGCCTCTCCGGAGAAGCACCTCCAGAGAGGCTTTTCCAATTCAGGGGCTAGAGCGGTTTAGAGCGGTAAGATCAGTAAGACCGGTTGACTATACTTCCGATCGCGCGTCTTTTACAGGGTCGTACAACCGCTTCCCATCGAGGACTCATGAAAAAAATGTTGATGCTGGCAGCGCTGCTGTTGACGGCGACGCTACTGTTCGCGCAGTCGCCACAGCCTCAGGACACAGCGGCATCGCGGCAGTTCGCGGTCTGGCTCGCGGCATTCAACAGCGGCGACCGCGCCGCCCTGCAGCAGTATTTCGAAAAAAACCGGCCGTCGGAAGTGGCGAAGGTGGACGACGAACTTCAATTCCGCCAGCAGACCGGTGGATTCGAACTCAAGAAGACAGTAGAATCCACAGCCACGCGATTTGTCGCTCTGCTGAAGGAGCGAGACTCCGATCAATTCGCGCGGATCGAGTTCGAGATTGCCGCCGCAGAGCCGCACCTGGTCACCAAAGTCGAATTACGTGCCATCCCCCGCCCCGCGGAATTTGCGATTCCGCGAATGAGCGAAGAGGCGGCCATAGCAGCACTTCGTCAGCAACTCGAAAAGGCCACTGCTGCCGACCGTTTCGCCGGTGCCGTGATCGTCGCAAAGGATGGGAAGCCGTCTTCTCGCAGGCCTACGGCTTGGCCGACCGCGAGAAAAAAATCCCCAACCAGCTGGGCACGCAATTTCGCATCGGTTCCATGAATAAGATGTTTACTGCGGTGGCCATGCTGCAATTGGTGCAGGCTGGAAAGATCAAGCTAACCGATCCGCTCGGCAAATATTTGCCGGACTATGCCAATAAAGATGTCGCCGCGAAAGTTACCATCCATCACCTGCTTACGCACACGGGCGGCACCGGAGATTTTTTCGGCCCGGAGTTCGACGCTCACCGCCTTGAGCTGCGCACGCTGCAGGACTATGTAAAACTCTACGAAAAGCGTGCGCCCGCATTCGAACCAGGCAGCCGCTGGGATTACAGCAACTATGGTTTTCTGCTGCTGGGAGTAGTCGTCGAAAAAGTCAGCGGGCAAAGTTATTACGACTACGTTCGTGAGCACGTCTTCAAGCCTGCGGGAATGAACTCCACCGACTCTCTGCCTGAGAATGAGTCCGTTCCCGGCCGCTCCATCGGATACACGAAGGAAGATGGAAGCAAGGACTGGAAGCCGAACACCGACACTCTTCCCTGGCGTGGAACGTCCGCCGGAGGAGGCTATTCCACGGTCGAAGATCTTCTGCGGTTCGCCAGCGCTCTGCAAAACCACAAACTGCTCGACGCCGAGCACACGGATCTGCTGGTCACCGGCAAAGTCGATACACCCCGGGGCAAATACGCATACGGTTTTCAGGACAGCGTGGACGCGGGAGTCCGCTGCTTTGGTCACGGCGGTGGCGCGCCGGGAATGAATGGCGACCTAAGGATATGTCCCGCGTCAGGTTATGTGATCGCCGTTCTCGCCAACCTGGATCCCCCAGCCGCCCAGCGGGTTTCCGAATTCATCGGTAGCCGCCTGCCGGCGCCATAGATGTTCTTCCGTGTACGAAAATGTCTCTTCCATCTTTTCAACCTGTGTCACAATAAGCGAACGGCACGGCTTCGGCCGGAGTCCTCCACATGGTGGCCAGAAAACAGGCACAGACGAACGGCGCGGGCAAGACTGAAGCTAGAGCCAAAGGCAAAGCCGACGACGTTCTCATCCCCGACAAACTCTATTTCCGCATCGGCGAAGTCGCCGACCTGTGCCGCTTGCCGGCCTATGTGCTGCGCTTCTGGGAAGGCGAGTTTCCGCAGCTGAAGCCGGTGAAGAGCAGCACCGGCCAGCGCATGTACCGCAAACGCGACGTCGAAAGTGTACTGCGCATCAAGCAACTTCTCTATGAGCAGGGATTCACCATCCAGGGCGCGCGCCAGCACATGCGCGCGGAAGCCAAAGCCGACAAGGGTCAGTCCACGATTCCGTTCCCGACACATTCCTCGTCCGAAATCCAGTACATCCGCCAGGGGTTGCGAGAGATTTTGAGTTTGCTCACTACTCGCAGAACGGGTTGATCGACGGGCATCTCCGTCCGAAACGTGTCACCTACGGTGCTTTCCCCGCTACCCACTCCGGCTTGAAATCCGAATTCGCCAGCCATTCCACCGGATCTACCATCGATGCAATCGCCTGTTCCATGTGCTTGAGATCGACGTGCGTCATATCGTCGCTGGGCTGGTGATAGTCGTGATGCAAGCCATAACTCGAAACCGTCTGCGCCACAATTCCGCGCTTCGCAAGAGCAAAATTATCCGACCGCTGGAAAAATTTCTGCGTCGGATGTGGATCGGCCACCAGCCTCGCGCCATGCTGCGCCAGCTCGGGCCTAGATTACTCCGCTCGTAGCCCGTCAGCCAGAGTTCTCCGGGCTGCACTGCGGGATCGGGACGTCCAATCATTTCAAATTCCAGATTGGCGACAATGTGATCCAACGGCAGTGGCGGATGCCGCAGAAAATACTGGTTGCCCTGCCCGCCGGTTTCTTCGCTGCCAAAGAAAACAAACAGCACGGTGCGTTTTGGCCGCTCGCCCTTCGCCAACGCCCTCGCCAGTTGCAGCACCGCCACGCAGCCAGAAGCATCGTCATCGGCGCCGTTATAAATGCTGTCGCCATTTACCGGCTTACCCACGCCCAGGTGATCAAGATGAGCAGTCAGCAGCAAGACTTGGTCCTTCAGCTTGGCATCGCTGCCCCGAAGAACTCCGATCACGTTGCGCGTATGCCACGGCTTGGCCCCGCCGCGAAAATTGAACGTGCCGGAGACGTCCTGAATAAAGTCGCCCGCGTCGCCCAGCGGAGAAACTCCAATCCGCCGCAGTTGACGCGCCAGATACCTCGCCGCCCTGAGTTCGTCAACCGTGCCACTACCGCGCCCTTGCATGGCATCACTGGCAAGCGTGCCCAACTCGTCAGCGATTTGAGTGGCAGATGTTTGCTGGATTGATGTTTGCTGCGCTTGCGTTTGCTGGCCAAGGCTTGGGGCAGGCCGGCACAGACCGATAACAAATAACGGTGACGATGGCGAGCAAGACGCGTTTCACGGATCCTCCTGGGGCGCCAGCGAAGATGCCAGCAGTGTACCTTGCCCCGCAGGTGTAGCCAAAAGCTAAAAGCTAAAAGCTGAGTCCCCAAAACTTGAACCCGCCTTGCCATCTGGCCTAAAATCGTGCGGCCATGGCATCCGACCCCCTACAGATCGAGCGCATTGACCGGGGAGTCCTCTGCCTGCACGGCCCACTCACCGTCGAGAATGTTTCTCCGTTCATCAATGCGGTGCGCCGCGAAGACGCGCCCACCATGATCCTCGACTTCACCGGCGTGCCTTATCTCGATTCCTCCGGCCTGGGATCGCTGGTCAGTTCCTGCATCTCGTGCCAGAAGTCTGGACGCCGCATGGCGCTCACCGGCGTCAACCAGCGCGTCATGAAAGTGTTCCAGATCACCAAGACCGAACCGCTGTTCCTGATGTTCCCCACCGTATCCGACGCGCTCGAAGCCTTCACCAACGCTGGTACAGCATAAGAGCTACAGAATGTTCTCCTGACCTCTGTTCCCTGTTCCCTGTTCCCTGGCCCCTGTTCGATTCGACCCAATCCGCGGAAAGATTCCTTCAACGGCGCAACTTGCCAGCATGCGCGGAATCATGCCGATGTTCCCTTGTCGGCATACCAGCGAACAGGAAAAAACGAGCGGCCACTCTGCTAGAATTTCTATTCACGTTCTTCCATCCTTGGCGCTTGCCGGAGTTTTTTCCCCATGTCCCAACCTTCCATGCCGACTCCGCGGACTCGTGTCGTCCGCGAAGCCGAGCGCGCAGCTTACGACCGCGAAACTGTCTATCAGATTCTTGATGAAGCCTTTCTCTGTCACGTAGGCTTCGCGGTCGAAGGCCAGCCGTTTGTGATTCCAACGTCGTACGGGCGTGTGGAGAGCAATCTCTATATTCACGGCTCGGCGGCGAGCCGCATGCTGCGCCAGATGAAAGACGGCGTTCCGGTGTGCGTGACCGTGACCCTGCTCGACGGACTGGTGCTCGCGCGTTCCATTTTCAATCACTCCATGAACTATCGCTCCGTGGTGATCCTGGGGAAGGCGACGCTGGTGGACGATCCCAAGGAAAAAATTGAGGCTCTCTACGCGCTGTCGCAACACATTCTGCCCGGCCGCTGGGACGACTCGCGCCAGCCCAACGACCGCGAATTGAAAGCAACGTCGGTGCTGCGCGTGCCGATAGAAGAATTCTCCGCGAAAGTACGTGTCGGTCCTCCAGTCGACGATGAACCGGACTATGCGTTTCCGACCTGGGCCGGAGTAATCCCGCTGGAGACGGTGGCAGGAGAGCCGATTGACGATGTCCGCCTGCTCCCGGGCCAGGAAGCGCCAGCGTACGCGCGCGGCTACACGCGCAAGCGCTGAAATGTTTGTGAGGGGTTGCGCAGAGCGGTTTCCTGGCTGCGTCTTGGGGCTTGATTCTCTGAGTAAAGAGTGTTATCTTTACTGTAAGTCATGTAGGTAAAGATGAGGAACTCCAGCACTATCAGCAGCAAAGGCCAGATTACCGTCCCGCAGGAGATTCGCAAACGCCTCGGGTTGGCGGTCGGTGATCGTGTCGAGTTTGTGGTCGAGGGGGATCACACCGTGATCCGGCCGGCCCGCTCGGAAGTGAACCCCTTCGAAAAGTACATCGGGATTCTGGGCCCGTTCCCCGGCGGCAAAGAGGGGATAAATGCCTGGATTGACGATATGCGAAGCGATAAAGACTACGAATGAGAACGGCTCTCGACACGAACATCCTATCTTCGGTTTGGTCGGGAGAATCGTCGGCGGGCGCGATTGTCGCTCAATTGTCAAAAGCCCGCGCTCAGGGGGCGCTGGTGGTAAGCGCCCCAGTCTTTGTCGAGCTTTCAGCCGCACCAGCGCTCAATGTCAGCGCGCAGCGTGTTGAGACATTGCTTGACGAGATGGTCATCGCAGTCGATTTCGAGCTTGGGGAAGACGTCTGGCGGCTAGCGGCAACGAGATTTGCCGCTTATGCCATCCGCCGGCGCAGTTCTGGCGGAGGTTCGCCAAAGCGGCTACTCGTGGACTTCCTGATCGCATCGCATGCGCTGCTGAAAGCGGACCGGCTCATGACTCTCGACGCCCGTCGCTACGGTGTGGACTTTCCGAACCTTCGTCTGACTTGACTCTGTTGCTTCTGTTGGTGGGCGCACTCCTTACGGAATCAGCAGCAGCTTCCCCGTAGTCTTCCGGCCTTCCAAATCGCGGTGCGCTTGCTGCGCTTCAGCGAGCGGATACGTGTGCGCGATTCTTAGCTTGAGTTTGCCGCTGGAGATCATATTGAACACTGCGCCGGAACGCGCCAGCAACTCTTCGCGCGTGGCAGTGAAGTGGGCGATGCTGGTGCGGGCCATGTAGAGCGAGCCCTTTTGCGAGAGCGTGATGGGATCCACGGGTGGAACCGGTCCGCTGGACGCGCCAAACAGCACCAGCATGCCGCGCGGGCGCAGCACGTTCATGCTTTTTTCGAAAGTGGCTTTGCCCACGCTGTCATAGACCACGTCCACGCCCTGGCCCGCAGTGAGGCGTTTGGTTTCGGCTTCAAAATCGACCTGCGTGTAGAGAATGACCTCATCGGCGCCGGCCTCGCGCGCCAGTTTGGCCTTCTGCTCGGTGGAGACGGTGGTGATGACACGCGCGCCGAGATTGTGCGCCATCTGGATCAGCAGGAGTCCCACGCCGCCGGCGCCGGCATGGATCAGCGCGGTTTTTCCGGGCGTCAACGGGTAAGTGTCGTAACACAGATAATGCGCGGTCATGCCCTGGAGCATGGCTCCGGCCGCGTCGCGGTCGCCAACATCCTCCGGGACGGGCACCAGCGCGGCGGCCGGCGCAGCGACATATTCGGCATACGACCCGAGAGCGCCGCTCCAGGCCACGCGGTTACCGACCTTGGCTGTTTTCACGTCAGCGCCTACCGCGGTGACCACACCCGAACCCTCCTGCCCAACCACGAACGGCACGGGCGCGTGGTAGCGCCCCTCGCGGATATACACGTCGATGAAGTTGACGCCAGCGGCGGCAATCTTGACCAGCGCTTCGTGACTTTTCGGTTGCGGGACAGGTAAGTCCACCAATTCCATGGCTTCCGGTCCGCCCACTTGCTTCACTTGAATCGCTTTCATTGTTTTCCTTTACACCAGTTTGATTCGTTCGACGGTTTATCTGCCGCGGGAAATTATACGGGACGCAGGATGGGATCGGCGTGATCTTGGGGGACGATCCATGAAGATGATCCATGAAAAGGAAACCATAACGAGCGAAGCGAAATGGCCTCCGGCTTTCGCCATTCGTGCTGAGGCATTCCGAATGTCGAATCAGACTCCGCAATGCCCTGGAGGGTCTGCTACACTGTCACCTCGCCAAGGAGCTTGCGTCATGGCCGAAAAAGTTCCGCAGACTTTTGCCAATCACTCGCGATTTGATCCCCTGTTTCATTTCTTCGCGGGCCCCGTGTTCTTTCTGGGATTGCTGTTGGCTCTGGTCCATTTTTTCGCGCACATCACTGAAGGTGACTTTCGCGATCACTTCCACGCTTTCCTGTTGATTCTGCTGGCGGCTGCTCTTCTGGTGATTGCTTTCAAAGAGCGCATCTATGCTCTCAAGGTGCAGGATCGAGTAATTCGCCTCGAAGAGCGCTTGCGGCTGGCCATGCTTTTGCCGGAGCCCCTCCGTTCGCGGATTCCAGAGCTGACGGAAGACCAGCTGGTCGGATTGCGCTTCGCGTCCGACGCCGAGATTCCCAAGCTGGTGGAGCGCACGCTGAAAGAGAAACTGTCGCGCAAGGATATTAAGAAAGCGATCCAGAACTGGCGTCCGGATTATTGGCGGGTTTGAAGGGCTGGCGGAGGACCTTTCGACCTTCGGGAGTTGGGTACTAGGCCTTTATGGCATGGCCGGGGCCCTGCTGAGTGGTGCCTAAGGTAACCGTCAAAGTGCCTTTTCGGCGTTGACCCAAGGCTGGCTGGCGGGTACGATTTTGATTAAGGATGTACCGCAATCCAACGCCCAGGCAGAATCCCGCATCTTATAGAGAGTATGAGGTTTGTACAGAATATGAGGCTTGCAAAACCCCATTTACGGACTGCGGTGCTGGCCTGTCTGGTTTTGGCGTGGTCCGCGTGCCAGAGCGCGCAGAAGCCGGTATCGCTTCTGCCGCCGGGGGCTGCACCTTCATTGAGCGCCGTGGGAGCCCCTGCCGCGAAACCGGCTGGTTCAGGTTCGGCTGCCGCGCAAGGTCAACAATCCAAGCCGGATTCGTCCCAAAAGGCTGCTGCCGTCGCTCCTGCGCAAGACCTCAACACAAGATTCTTCCCAAGCTGCGTCTCAGGCTAACCCCACGCCGGCCACATGCCGACCCCGTCGGAGATCTGGTGGCGCGGGTCGAGAAGCGAATACCAGGCTGGAGTGGTCAACTACAAGGCGGGGAATACCGACGCGGCCAAACTGAATTTCGATAATGCCTTCAACGCGATGTTGGGCAGCAATCTGGATGTCCGCTCCGACGACCGCCTGCAGAAGGAGTTCGACCGCGTCGTTGCGGGAGTGAACGAGATTGGCCTCGACGGGCTCGGTGGGAACCCCGGGCAGCGACGCAGGCGAACAATGCAGCGGGCGATGCCGAGGGACAGCAGAAATCTGAACCCGCGCCCATCGACGAGACGAACGGCATCACTCCCTCAGCCGACGCCGCCGTGCGCGCCAAGGCGCAGGCGGAAATCAAGTCGACCCATTCCGACCTGCCGCTGATGATGACCGACCAGGTGGCCGGATACATCACCTATTTTTCCAATCGCGGACGCGGCAACTTCGAGCGCGCATTTGCCCGCTCCGGACGCTACCACGACATGATGGTTTCCGTCCTCAAAGAGGAGGGCGTGCCGCAGGATCTGATTTATCTGGCGCAGGCCGAGTCCGGTTTCCATCCGCTGGCGGTTTCGCGGGTGGGGGCGCGGGGCATCTGGCAGTTTATGGCTAGCCGGGCCCGTGGCTACGGGCTGTCGCACAATATGTGGGTCGACGACCGGCAGGATCCCGAGAAATCGACGCGCGCCGCCGCGCATCACTTGAAAGATCTCTATAACGAGTTTGGCGACTGGTATTTGGCCATGGCCGCTTACAACTCCGGCCCGGGCACGGTGCAGTCTGCAGTGAAACGCACCGGGTTTGCCGACTTCTGGGAGCTTTACCGGCGCAACGTTCTGCCCAAAGAAACGCGGAATTACGTTCCCATCATCTTGGCCGTGACTATCATGGCCAAGAATCCGTCGCAGTATGGTTTCAACGCAGTTGCGATGGAGCATCCTGCGGACTACGACACCGTGACGCTGACTTCTCCAGTTGATCTGCGGCTGGTTGCGGAATGCGTGGGGGGGAAGCCTGGAAGACCTGCAGGATCTGAATCCCAGCCTGCTGCGGCTGACCACGCCGCATGAAGGTAAGTTTGAGCTGCACCTGCCCGCCGGGACGAAAGATCAGTACGAAACGGCAATGGCCGAGATTCCGGCCGGGATGCGGCTGTGGTGGCGTTACCACACCGTGCATTCCGGCGATACGCTGGCTTCTCTGGCGCGCACTTACCACGTCACGGCCAAGTCGATTGCCGAGGCCAACCACCTCGATACACCCGTCGAACTCGAAGCCGATGCCAGGCTGGTGATTCCAGTCGCGCCGGGAAAGCATCCGCTTTCGGATACCGCCACTTACGCGCGGCGCATCACGCGTTACAAAGTTCACTCTGGCGACACTATCGAGACCGTGGCTGAGAATTTCGGCGTCTCGCCGCAGATGCTCCGGCGCTGGAACGGCCTGCGGGGCGACAGCCTTTCCGGACGCAAAGTGCTGGCCCTGCATCTGCCGGTCACGCCGAGCGCGCACACTACCGAAGTGGCGTCGGCCAGAACACCCAGGAAACACGCTGCCAAGCCTGCGGCGCAAACCGTGAGCGCCAAGCCTCCGGTGACAAAGTCGGCCAAGATTGAACACATCGAGACGGCCGCAGCCCCGGTGATCCACCACAAGGTCAAGACCGGCGAAACTCTCTACTCCATTGCGACCTACTACAAGACCACCGTCGCCGCGATCAAGCGCGACAACCGCGACATCGCTGTCCTGCGTCCGGGGATGATTTTGACCGTGCCGCAAGCCCGGTAGGACGTTCGGACCCCAGGCTTCGGGCATAACACTCCGGACCTTAGATCCCAGACATTCCGACTTTGGGCGCCGAGCTTCGCTCGGGCTTGGAGAGCCGAGGCGGCTGTCTCTATGCGGGTCTCCCCCTGGGCTCCATGGCCATGCGAGAAGCCTGCAGCGCCGATTGTGCTTCCCTTGGCCCCGCGCCGTGTGATAACAGAATAATTGCGTAGCGCATTTTCAGCGCTTGCAGACTGCAGCAAACGTCGTGCTATAATCGCGCGCCGTTCCAGAAGAAGTCCCGGTGGTCTTTTAAATTCTCTCGTGCCCGCAGCCCGGGCGCTCGTTGCCGCAACGAGCCGCCTGAGGCCGCCACTAAAGATCAGGAGGATCCATGAGGTTTTACGACCCGACGCTCTACGGACGTGACGAAGAAGATGAATTCGCCGACAGCGGCGCTTACAGCGAGTCGCTGGAAGAAGATTTCGAAGAGGAAGAGGAAGAAGAAGCTGGACTGCCCGAACCGGATGCACATGCGCCGGCGCCCGTAGCCACGCCCGCGCCTCCTGCTCCTAAACCCGCCCCCAAACCCGCACCGAAACCGCCGGCTCCCGCCGGTGGCGGCGGAGGCTCCAAACCCGCCGCGAAAAAGAAAGCGGCGAAAAAGGCCCCTGCCAAGAAAAAAGCTGCGAAGAAACCGGCAAAGAAAAAAGCCGCCAAGAAGCCTGCGAAGAAAGCCAAGAAGAAAGCTGCCGCCAAGAAACCAGCGAAGAAGAAAGGCAAGAAGCGCCGTTAAGTTGCGGCTTGGCCGCGACCGCCTCCGTTTTGCAGCCAGTGCGAACCGCGCCCTGTCATCGGGCGCGGTTTTTTTCGTAACGTGGCTTTTTTCGTAACGTCACCGGGCGTTGCCAGTTCGCTCATCGCCTGGCGGAACACGCTCTCATTCGCAATCAACCTGTAAAATCGGATCAGCAATATGCCAAGTCAACGAGAGATTCTGGCGGCAACGTTTCCTGGGAAAGAAACGAAAATCTTTGATCCCGCAGACGGCTTTGCACCGCTTACAAACGTGTTCACCGTTACCGACGCGACGGTTGTCAATCGCGGAGGCCGCTGGTGGATGTTTCTCGCGGGGGAGGCTGTCGACCGGGAAGGAATTCAATTATTCAGCGCATCCCTGCCGCAGGGCGCGCCTCTCGTAGCCACGGGCTGGCGGCTGACGTCCGAGCTCGGCGATTCGACGAGGATCGCCGTGCTGGCCGGGCAGACCGTCAGCGCTCCATGGGATCTGAAAGGCGGACGCCACTGTCCTTCCTACGTAAAGGGCTGGGACCCGCAGCGCGAGGGTTGGGTCGAGCGAATCTACTACGCTGGGGGAGCCGCGCAGGTGTGGGGCCCCTACACGATCGGGTATCTGGAGTGGGACGGCAATCAATGGGTCGATCAGCCCTCTTCAGTGTTCACTCCCAACGAAGATTGGGAGCATGGCAGCGTCTACGAACCCAACCTGATCTACGCTGAGGGCAAATGGAAAATGTGGTACGCCGCCGGATCGAATCAGGAAGACTACATCGTTCAGGGATACGCTGAAAGCCTGGACGGGCGCTCGAACTGGAGCCGCCATAAGATTGTTTTCCCGCCGGAAGAAAAAGTTTTCGACTTCTGCGTCCTGCAAACGAATGAACGATATGAAGCCATTTTCTCACGAGTCTGGCTGGCGCCGACTTCACCACCGGCGACTCCCGGGCTTTGGTGGTGCCACGCCAAAACGCCATCTTCCGACATGCGCGATTGGAGCCAGCCCGTGCAGATCATGAAGGCAGAACCCGCAGGATGGCGCACCGGCCCGTGGAAGCCATCGTTTCGCTACAGCGACACGGTCTCAGATTTGATGTGCGTATTTTTCGATGGCGTGTACAAAACGAGCGCTGGTGGTCCGTTTCCTTTCGTATTTACCTCCGGATGCCTCGAGATCCGGCGACCAGATAGCCTCTGACAGGCTGCCCCCGGGTTTCGCGACCGCAAATCTACCGGATATCCCGTATTGCTTTGGCGGGAAAAGCCCACATAGCCTGTGAGAGCGCTACTGCACCGTCGGATGCAGGTGCCGCGCAATGCTTCGCATGGAAGATCGGATTCGCAAACTGTGCTCGCAGATTCTCGCCACCAAGAAGGACGAGGAGATCGAACCACTACTCGTCGAACTTCGGCGGGCATTGCGCCTGCACATCGAACGCCTGCGTAGGCGTCTTGGTTCCTATCCATTCCTCGTGGAACGGCGCCAGCGAAGCCAGATTCCACCGCTGGATCAAACAGGCCCAGGAAGATAGGGCGAAATAGTCCGACCGAGCAGACGTATGTCCTAAGCGACCTGCCAGCTTAACTTGGTAGGTTTTTCACGGGTGGCTCTTGCAACCCTGTCGGGTTGCGGGCGCTGTTCTTCTTCGTCCTCCAACACCTGAAGTAGCTCCTGGATTGTGGCTACGAACCTGTCCGGGTCTTGCTCAACAACGGCTCGCTCGCAGATTTCTTTCCAACGTTCTTTGGTTTTGCCTCGCAAAGGGGGTCACCTCCAAAGTTGGCGTTCGGTTTTCGATGTTTAGCCGCTCGATAGAGACTCGATCGAAAACAGTTCGATAGAGAACAGTGAAGATGTCATAGTCACAAGCAATTGTGACGCCAAATGACCTTGCGGCCCCAAAGTCGCCTTGCCACAGGCACTTGGCTATTCCAGTTCGGTTTGCCGGAGGAAAGGCCACAGGGTAAAGTTTGCTGCCCAGCTTCCAAATCCTCATTCGGTCCTCAGCTGACGGGTAGCCCCCAGGTGCTCCCTGTATGTCCGATCTTGTTGCCGGATAAAAAAATACGGGATTCCCTGTATTCCGTCGCAGCTCAGACCCGTAAGTAGGCTAAAGTACTTCCGCTGCACTGCAGTCCCTGCTGCGGTGGCTTTCTGAAGGATTGCTAGCGACTAGCGGAGGCACCCGCAATCAGGGACATGGATGACAAGATCAACATCCTGATGGTCGACGACCAGCCGGGCAAGCTGCTCAGTTACGAAGCGATGCTCGGTGAATTAGGCGAGAACCTGATCAAGGCTCAATCAGGCATGGAAGCCCTGGACCACCTGCTGAAAACCGATATTGCCCTCGTGCTCATGGACGTGAGCATGCCCGGAATGGATGGTTTCGAAACGGCGCAGATGATCCACGAGCACCCGCGCTTTCAAAATACTCCGATCGTCTTCGTCTCCGGGATTCACGTGACGGACCTGGACCGGGTGAAGGGATATCGACACGGAGCCGTCGATTACGTTTCGGTTCCTGTGGTTCCAGAGTTGCTGCGGGCAAAAGTTAAGGTGTTCGTGGAGTTGCGCCGCAAGACACAGCAACTCGAAGAGCTTAACGCCCGCATGATTGCATTGCGAGACGAAGAGCGAAGGCGCATTGCGCGCGAGTTGCACGACAGCGTTGGACAACTACTTGCCGCCATCAGTATGAACGCTGTCCTGGTACAGGCGGAGTCTCATAAGCTAAGTCCTGAGGCGGCCAAGCGCGTTTCTGAAAACGCTGCGATGGTCGCGGAGGCGGGTAAGCAGATTCGCACCATTTCGCATCTGCTGCATCCTCCTTTGCTGGATGAGGTAGGTCTCGCCTCTGCGCTTCGTTGGTATGTCGAGGGATTCTCTGAACGCAGTAAAATCGATGCCAGGCTCGACATTCCTGAGAAATTTGCGGGTTTGTCCAAAGATGCGGAGCTTTCCGTCTTCCGCGTGGTGCAGGAGTGCCTGACCAATATTCATCGTCATGCTGGCAGTTCCACCGCCCGAATTCGTGTTGTTCAAGACGAGGCTTGCTTAAGAATTGAGATCGAAGATACCGGCAAAGGAATTCCGCTCGAAAAAGCGTCCGCATTCGAGTCATCGGCTTATACCGGCGTCGGGCTTAGTGGAATGCGAGAACGCTTGCGGCAGTTAGGTGGCACTTTGCACGTCCAATCCAATAGCCCGGGCACGCGGGTGACTGCTGTTCTGCCCGTTCCACGTGACCGGCCGCCCCTGCAGCCCAGGAAGTTCAGAGCGGGTCGCTCCGGCCTGAAGCGGCTCAGTAGCAAGCCAATCGAGCTGAATGGGTACTCCTCGTATCAGAGCATCGCGGCATCTCCGTAACGGCTGCTCGTCCCCGTGTATAATTTCGCCGCTCCGTTGAAAGGCAACTCCATGAAAACCACGCGCCCGCTGCTTACGTTTGCCGCTTGCTTGCTGACTCTGGGTGTTTTCGCGCAAAGCCCTTCTGTTCCCAAGCCGCCAGCCACGCCCAGGCATCCCGTTAGCGACGAGTATCAGGGCGTGAAAGTCACGGATGATTACCGCTGGCTCGAGAACTGGGACGATCCTGCCGTCAAGCAGTGGAGCGCCGCGGAGAATGCGCGCACGCGCGAATATCTCGACCACATACCCGCACGCGCGGCCATCAAAGAGCGTCTGCGCCAACTCGTCGCGGCTAGTTCCGCTTCGTACTACGATCTGCAGTTTCGCGCGGGAATGCTGTTTGCCGAGAAATACCAGCCGCCCCAACAGCAGCCGGTGCTCGTGGTGATGCGCTCGGCTGACGATCCGGCCAGTGCGAAGGTCATCTTCGACCCAACGCTTCCAGCGCCAAGGGATCGCTCTCCGTTGATTTCTACGTGCCTTCCTTCGGCGGGAAATATATTGCGGCTGCGCTTTCGGAGAACGGTTCCGAAGACAGCTCCGCGCATATTTTCGAAGTCGCTACTGGAAAGGAACTTGGTGATGTCGTTCCGCGCGTGAACTTCGCCACTGGCGGCGGCAGCATCGCGTGGAAGGCCGACAGCTCCGGCTTCTATTACACGCGTTATCCGCAAGGGAACGAACGTGCGCCTGAAGACGCCAACTTCTACCAGCAGGTTTATTTTCACAAGCTTGGCACAGATGCGAAAGAAGACACCTACGTCATCGGAAAGGATTTCCCTCGTATCGCCGAGACGCTGCTTCGCACCAGCGACGACGGCCGCTGGCTGCTGGTAGCGGTTGCCAATGGCGATGGCGGCCAGTTCGCCCACTATCTGATGGACTCCGCCGGCAAGTGGACGCAGCTTACGCATTTTGAAGACGGTGTCGTCTCGGTCAAGTTCGGCGTGGATCCGGCGCTCTACCTGCTCTCGCGCAAGGACGCGCCCCGTGGCCAGATACTGCGCCTGTCGCTCGAGCAACTCGATCTTGCGCAAGCCAAGGTCGTCGTTCCTCAGTCGCCAGGCCCGCAATCGTCAGGCGCC
This sequence comes from uncultured Acidobacteriaceae bacterium, assembly GCA_963846245.1. Lineage (GTDB taxonomy): Bacteria > Acidobacteriota > Terriglobia > Terriglobales > Acidobacteriaceae > Sulfotelmatobacter. The sequence goes on from CAWJVI010000010.1 coordinate 88,473, forward strand.
GGTTCCGGCGGAGCTGACGAAAGCGCGCGCGCTTCCATCGAAAACTTCGTGCCGGCGTGGAACCACCTTTACGTGATCGACATTATCGGAGGCCCCTCGCGCGTTCGCATCTTCGCGCGAAAGCCTTCTGAGCGCGGCGCGGGCGGTGCTGCGCCCGGCATCGAATCAAGCGGGAATGGATGTCGAAGTGCCGCTGCCGCCGGTCTCCGCGATCGGCCAGGTTGTTTCCATCGGCGGCGGTGACGTGCTGTTCTACACGTCCACCTACATTCAGCCGGCCGCGTGGTACTACTTCGACGCCGCCAGCGGAAAAGCCACGCGCACCGCGCTTTTCGACACTTCTGCCGTGAACTTCGACGACGCCGAAGTAGTCCGCGCCTTCGCCACATCCAAGGATGGCACGCGCGTTCCCCTCAACATCATTCGCCGCAAGGGCACGAAGCTCGACGGCACGAACCCCACGCTGCTGTATGGCTACGGCGGCTACGGCATCAGCGAGAAGCCATTTTTTCTCGGTTCGTTAGCGCGCCTCTGGCTCGATCAGGGCGGCGTCTATGTCGATGCCAATCTTCGCGGCGGCGCTGAATACGGCGAGGAATGGCACGCGGCCGGCAATCTCACGCACAAGCAGAATGTCTTCGACGATTTCCTCGCGTCAGCCCAGTATCTGATCGACCAGAAATATACTTCGCCCGCGCATCTGGCGATTCTCGGCGGCAGCAATGGAGGCCTGCTCATGGGCGCGGCCTTCACCCAGCGTCCCGACCTGTTTCGCGCGGTCGTTTCCGAAGTGGGTATCTACGACATGCTGCGCGTCGAACTCGATCCCAACGGCGCGTTCAACGTCACGGAGTTTGGCACGGTGAAAGATCCCGAGCAGTTCAAGGCGCTCTACGCCTACTCGCCCTATCACCACGTGAAAGACGGCGCGGCCTATCCCGCGATCTACATGCCCACGGGAGAGAACGATCACCGCGTCAACCCCATGCAGTCGCGAAAGATGATTGCGCGCCTGCAGGCGGCGTCCCACTCGGGCTACCCGATTCTGCTGCGCACTTCATCGGCCGCCGGACACGGCTTCGGCACCGCCCTCGACGAACAGATCGAAGAAGAAGCCGACACGTTCAGTTTCTTGTTCGATCAGCTGGGAATTAAGTACGCGCCATAGAGACCACAAAGGTGGAGAAAGAACGCGGCCGGTGAGAAAGACCGACTCAACGGGGATCGAAACTCACCAGGCGCGAGAGCGCTCGATTTGCCCATGATTGCTGCGGCCTTGGTCGATCGCACCCTGAATAACAGTTTGCAGCCTGCTCTGATCGTCGTGCTGCAAGGCAACGAAGCGGAAGGGTTGCAAGCTCCAGGAAAGCGGGCTCAACATTTCCGCGGAACCAAGCACCATGCCGGCTGCGGTCAGGATCATCAATTTGCCATTGCTCCCAGTGTCGACTGGATGAGGTACCGAGAGCAACCCACCGGTCAGGGAAACAACTTTCAATTTGCCCGCGACGCTGCGGCCGCTTTGGAGTCGCAGCACCGCCGGAGTGGGTTCAGCGAAATGCACTCGCGTGGCCCGCAAACGGGGCTGCGATGGAGGGAGAGACTTCATACCTCAAGGCCAAGTATCTGCCACGCCAGCCCGCGACAGGAGATTACGGAAGGGCTTGCCCGGTGTCGGTTACCGCTTCTATTTCCCACCTTCCACCGCGATCAGGCACTTGCCATACAACTCCAGCAGATGCGCCGCGTATTCTTCCGGCTTGGCCGCCGACCCGCCTCCGGTAAATCCGACACCGCCGGTAGTCGCGGTCTTGCCGTATCCCGTGGTCATGGCAATGAATTTCATCAGGTCAAGCGCAATGTCTTCGTCGCGGCGCGAACCCGCGCCCCTGGCCGGTGTTTCGTCCATGAGTCCTTCTCCTGATCCCGAAATGATAGGAATTTCGTCGTCTTCGAATTCTTCGTCGTCTTCCATACTTCGCAAAACATACCGCCTAAAAATCCTCGCCAGCGATGATAGCAGAGGCGGGACTAGGGCTTCGGCTTTCGGGCTTCGGCCTCAGGCTTCAGGAGACCTTTGCAGGAAGATGTCTGAAGTCCGAAGGCTGAGGTCCGAAGTCCAAACACGCAAGCCCGAAAGCTCAGGCCCGAAGCCCTACTTCCTCACCTCGCTCATCAGTGCCATCAAGTTATTCTCCGAATCGCGGAAGAATGTCATCCACAAATCGTGATCCGGCATCTTCGCCACCAGGTGTGGCTCGTCTTCGAAGCGCGCGCCGTTCGCCTTCATCTTGCGATGCGCGGCCTGAATATCCGGCACGGCAAAATACAGAATCGAGCCGGGATGATCGTGCTCGGGTTTCTCCGGACGCGACAACATCAGCCGCACTCCTCCACAGTCGAAAAATGCCAACCCCGGCGGAGCTTTGAACAGCAACTTCAAGCCCAGCACGTCCTGATAAAAAGTGGTGGCGCGCTCCACATCCTGCGCGACGATGGCGACCTGCCCCAGCCGTGAGATTCCGATTCCCGTGCTCGCACTCATACCCTCGATCTCTCCTTTCAAATCAGCTCGCATACGTTCCCAAGGCTCGCCAGACCAGCTACTCCAAATCTCTCCAGTTAGGACCCACGCCGATTTCCACGAGCAGCGGGACTGCCAGCGTATGCGCTTTCTCCATGTGCTCGCGGACCAGCGACTGCATCATCTCCACTTCGTTCTCAGGAACTTCGAAAACCAGTTCGTCGTGAACCTGCAAAGTCATTCTGGATTTCAGCCCGCGCTCTCGCAACGCCGCATCGATGCGGATCATGGCTACTTTGATCAGGTCGGCGGCCGTGCCTTGCAGCGGAGTGTTCACCGCCGTGCGCTCGGCAAACCCGCGCTGGTTGGCGTTCTTGCTGTTGATGTCAGGGATCGGGCGGACGCGCCCATGAAGAGTTCTAACTTTCAGTTCACGGCGGGCTTCTTCAAGAGTCTTATCGATGAAAGCGCGGACGCCTTTGTATCTGTCGAAATAGTTTGCGATGAACTGCTTGGCTTCGGCGGGCTCAATGCCGAGTTGCTGAGAAAGTCCGAACGCCGAAAGCCCGTAAATGATGCCGAAAGTTCACAACCTTGGCCTGGCGGCGATGATCGGGCGTTACCATGAGCGGCGGTACGCCGAAGACTTGTGCATGCGGTGATCGTGTGAATGTCGTCGCCTCGGCGGTAGGCCTCAACCAGCAGCGGGTCGCGCGAGAAATGAGCGAGCAGGCGCAGCTCGATCTGCGAATAGTCGGCGGTAAGCAGCACATGTCCGGGCTCGGCGGTGAAGGCGGCGCGAATGCCGCGCCCGAGCTCTGTGCGGATGGGAATGTTTTGCAGGTTGGGATTCGCCGATGAAAGCCGTCCCGTGGCCGTTCCGGTTTGGCCGAAAGTGGTATGCAGGCGTCCGGTCGCGCGATTGATGAGCGCTGGAAGCGCGTCGACGTAAGTGGATTTCAATTTCGTGAGCTGGCGGTAGTCGAGAACTTTTCTCGCGATAGGATGCTCTTCCGCCAGAGCTTCGAGAACGTCGACGGCAGTTGAGATGGTGCGTCCCTTGCCGTATTTCACGGGCTTGGGAAGATTGAGGCGATTGAACAGAGACATCGCCGAGTTGGCGCGGCGAGCTGATATTGAATTCGCTTCCGGCAATTTCGTGAATCTCTTTCGCTTTGACCGCACTCTCGCGCTCGAGCTCCGAAGACATTTGTGCCAGCGCACCGTGTCGATCTTCACTCCGGCTTGCTCCATGCGCGCGAGCACGGGAACCAGCGGCAGATCCATTTCTTCGTAGAGCTTCGCAAGATTCGCTTGCTCCACTTCGGCGCGCAGCGCGGAAGCCAGGCGTCCAGTAATGTCGGCAGACTCCGCAAGATCGCCCGAGAGCTTGAGATTGAACCGTCGCAGCGCGACCTCCGGCAGGCGATGCGACGAGTACGTGGAATCGAGCAAGTAGGAATACAGCATGGAATCGTGTCGCACACCTTGCAGTTCGATGCCGAGCGGTGCGAGCGCGTGAATCGCAGATTTGTAATCGTGAATCGCTTTCGGCACAGCAGAGTCGGTGAGCGCGGAAAATAATTTCGCGCCGGCTTCGCTGCCGTCGAGTCTCACCGTAGTCGCCGTCCCTGCAGCCGCAGAAATAGCCGCGCGACGCACGGCGGGTTCCGGCGGCGCAGGCGAAGTCTCATCGCTCAGCGCCAGCATCATCGACTCTTGTGGCTCCGGTTCAACTTCTTCTTCGGCAGATTCCGGAAGAGGTTCCGCTTGCTCGACTGCCAAGGCGAGCGCGCTTCCTGCGGGCACCGATCCGAGAACATTTTCTACGTCGGCCGCGGATTTCGCCTCGCTGTAGCTTGCATCGGTGACTTCGACCACCGGCAGCAGTTCTTTCAGCAGCGAAGTGAATTCGAGTTCAGTGAAAAGTTCGCGAAGAGCGTCGAGCGCGGGTTGGCCGGCGCGCATGGCCTCGACATCGAGCTCGACGGGAACGTTGGTGTCGATGGTTGCCATGCTCTTGCTGAAAAGAATCGCTTCCCGATTGTTCTGCAGGGATTCGCGATAGGTTTTCTTTTCAACTTCGGCAGCGTGTTCCAGGGCCTGCTCAACGGTGCCGAAGCGCTTGATGATCTCAACCGAACCCTTGTCGCCGATGCCGGGTGCGCCGGGAATGTTATCGATGGCGTCGCCGCGCAGAGCCATCACATCGATCACGCGTTCAGGAGGCACGCCAAGAATTTCCTCAACTTTGGCGGCGTCGCAAATCAGATTATCTTTCGGCGGATTCAGGATCTGAACTTTGTCGTTCACCAGTTGCATCATGTCCTTGTCGCTGGAGACGACGTAGACGGTATGCGAAGCGTCCGCGGCTTTGCGGGCAAGCGTGCCGATCAGGTCATCGGCTTCGAAGCCAGCCAGTTCGAGGATCGGGATGCGATACGCCTCGAGCGCGCGCCGGATGTAGGGAAGTTGCTGCGCCAAATCCTCCGGCATGGCGGCGCGGTTGGCTTTGTAGCCTTTGTATTCCACCTCAGTGAAAGTTTGCGTCTTGATGTCGAACTTGCGGACGGTAGTGATGGCCTCGGCTTGCTGGTCGCGAAACGTAGGAGCGGCTACGTCGTAAACCGCAGCGAGATATTCGGGAGAAAAATCGTCGCGCAGTTTGCGCAGCATGTTGACGAAAACATAGATGGCGGCAGTCGGCAGTCCGCTCTTCGTCGACATAGACCGTTGTCGCGCCATGGCGTGATAAGCGCGGAAAATGAACGACATGGTGTCGATCAGAAAGATGCGGCCGTGGGCGGCGTCCGGGGTTTCGGAAGATGCCGCAGAGGATGCGGCTGAGGATGCGGCTGAGGATGCCGCAGACGATGTCGCGGCGGCATCCGGTTCCGAAGATTTCTTGCGGGGAGGCAAGTGGTTAGTTTAGCAGCCGGAGCGTTGGCTTGGCAGCGGTGGGAATGCCGAACTGCTGGCGACTCGCGGGCGCAAGCCACACTCCGCTAGAAATCGACCTTGAAGTTGGCCTCAACGGTCTTCTTGCCTTCGCCGCTGGAACTTCGAAACACCAGGTAGTACTTCACGGACTGATCCATCGAAGCCGGAAGGTCGAAATTCACCGCCTGATTGTGGGAAGCTTCCACCGAAAAAAGAGCTTCCGAGGGACGTCCGTGTTGGAAGTCGCCATATTGATCGTCGTTGAGCACAAGGAAATCGATGTTGGCGGCGCCGCCAGATTCCCCATGGGTATCGCCGGCAAACGATGTGTAGAGTCCGTGCAGATGCGGACGAGTAGCGTGCGCTGGAATCTCGAAAGGAAAAACCGTCGAAGTCTTCAGAGTGAAAGTTTTCTGCAGAACATTCTGATCGGTGCCCACGGGCGACACTGCCACAGGTTCATAGTGAACAGGAGCCGGCGCGGGAGCGGCAGCTTTTTGCTCGCACGAGTTCGTGCCCAAAAACAAGACTGCAGCGGCAACCAAGCCGGGCAACCTGTTGGAAAACATACATGGCAACGGTCGCGTCGGCATGGCTCGTCTCACCGCGCGACGGACTTCCCGTACGCCGTGTGGTAGTGCAGTTGAATTTCTCCGCAGGTGCCCTGCTCCGCGGAATAAACGACGCAAGTATCGAACGGCCGCGAGTACACATGCAGACTGACCGCGCGCTCGCCGAACTGCCGCGGGTTGACCACACGATGCACCGGCTCCCGCGGATCAACCGCGCAGGGTTGCGCAATGTTCATCTCCACGGTGTCAGCGGGCTCAATCTCACAACTCCCGGCGCTCAAGTCTTGCCGTACCACGCGAAAATTTTCCACCTGCAAACGCCCGATGGGCACCGCCATCCAGCAGTTCTGGTCACGATGGTTATGCACCGAACTGGCCTGGCCGATCTCCCAGCAGATGGCCAGCAATTCATAGAGCGGAGTTTTGTCGATCAGATTGCGCGTGTAATGCTGCCGATCCCAGGTGAGATACGGAGAGAGCGAACTGGCGTCCACCGGCCGGTCCTGCAGAAACTTCCGTAGGGGCTCAGTTTCGTCGAAGGCAGCCCGCGGCAGCTGGCGCAGCCCAGCCACCAGGTCCTGAATCGAGACGACCTGTTTCGTAACCGTAGTCATGGCGCTCGTTCTTGGTGCTAACCGGGAAACTTATTGACCGAAAAACCGCTAGCTAGAAAGTAAAGTATAACGCAGGCCGCGAACCACAGGAGGTGTCGCTCAGGGAACATTTCCGCCGCCAGACACTTCACGCCAGAAACATGCAGTCACCATAAGAATAGAAGCGGTAACGCTGCGCCACCGCATGATCATAAGCGCGCAACACATTCTCGCGTCCAGCGAACGCACACACCAGCATCAGCAGCGTGGATTGCGGAAGGTGGAAGTTGGTGAGCAGTCCCTGGACAACCTGAAATTTGTAGCCGGGGTAAATAAAAATGTCGGCCTCGCCAGAGCCGGCGGAAATGCCGCCTCCGGGTTGCGCCGCGTATTCCGCAGCATATTCCAACGCACGGACTGTTGTGGTTCCAACGGCAATGACGCGTCGCGAGGCCGCCAGTGCGCTATTGATCTTGCTCGCAGCCTCGGGCGTAATCGTGAATGGTTCCCGGTGCAGCTTGTGTTCTTCCACGCGCTCAACGCGGACGGGCTGGAACGTTCCCAGGCCCACATGCAGAGTGATCTCGGCAGTTTCAATGCCGCGGTCCGCAATTTGCGCTAGGACCTCCGGACTGAAATGAAGCCCGGCGGTAGGAGCGGCCACCGACCCGCGTTCTCGTGCATAAACTGTTTGGTAGCGCTCGCGGTCGGCAGCAGAATCCGCGCGCGCGATGTAAGGCGGCAGCGGCACGTGGCCGATGCGCGCGATCCGGCCAAAAAAATCATCCACCGGCTGGAACCGGATGGTCCGTTCGCCGAAGGCCCCGCGCGCTATGACCTCGGCCCGAAGCGCGTCCTGCCCTTCCCCGGTCCTTTCCCCGCGCTCCCCGAAAAAAATCCGCTCCCCAACCTGAATCTTCCGCCCCGGCCGCACCAGGCATTCCCAATCATTGTGGTTCTCCTTCTTGTCTGCCGCGGTAGCAGAACCTAGCTGCCGCGTAAGCAGCACCTCAACGCGGCCTTGCAGAAAATCGGGAGCCGCGGGGTTTTGCGCGCTAACCGGCTGGGATTTCACCCCGGCCCGCCGTCCCAACAACCGGGCGGGAAACACTTTTGTATTGTTAAGAACCAGCAGGTCATCTGGGCGCAGGAGGCCGGGAAAATCGCGGAATCCCCGGTCGGACAAATGTCCGGACGACCGCTCCACCTGCAGCAGCCGAGATGCCGCGCGGTCAGCCATGGGTGCCTGGGCAATCAAATCTTCGGGTAGATGGAAGTTGAAATCGGAGACCAGCACGCCCCGATTATAGAGAAATGCCTATAGGGAAATGCCTGTAGGGAAATGCGGCTTGCGTCGGGCCGCCCCGATAACTTCTAAAGTTTCGTAAATTTCGTTGTGTCCGTCGGAAGGTGCTGGTACTATGCCGTTGCCTGTTGCAGAACCGCTTTTTCGCCACTCCCCTAAGGGTACCCATGTCTAGCGAGCGCAAACATAGGGAAGAAATCGTCCGCTACGGACGCACGCTGCACGAGCGCGGCTTGGTCGCCGCCATGGACGGCAATTTGTCGGTCCGGCTCAAGGACGATCAAATCTTGGTGACGCCGACCTGTGTGAGCAAGGGCAACATGCGCGCTGCTGACATGGTCGTGGTCGACATGGAAGGCCAGCGCGTCTCCGGCCGTCGCAACGTGACCAGCGAAATCGGCATGCATCTCTTGATTTACCGCATGCGCCCCGATATTCAAGCCATTGTCCACGCGCATCCACCCACGGCTACTGGATTTGCGGCTGCGGGCATCGCGCTGACCCAGCCGCTGGTCTGTGAAGTAGTCATGGGCCTGGGCTGCATCCCATTGGCGCGCTACGGCACGCCGGGAACTTCCGAATTAGCCCGCACCCTCGAGCCTTTTGTCCCGCATTACGACGCCATTCTCATGTCGAACCATGGCGTCGTTGCCTACGGCGACACGCTTGAGCGCGCCTACATGAAGATGGAAACCGTGGAGCACTTCGCTCAGATTGCCCTGGTCACCCATCTGCTGGGACGCCAGCAGCCGTTGCAGGAAGTCGAAGTGCAGAAGTTACTGGTAGCCCGCGCCAAATATTTCGGCGCGAAAATGGCGTCGTCGATGCCCATGCCCATGCACAGCTCGCCGGAAAAGGCCAGCTAGCAGCGAGGCCCCCGAAGCTCGAAATAACTCCGCAGCGCCATGGGTCTATGTCGTTTACCAAGAACGTATAAGAACGCTCTCGTGAAACTGCTCCCGGATGAGCCACCCGAGAACAATCGCAACATTCCCGCTTTACTCCCCTCCCACTCTGAATCGAAATCCCACGCGAAAATTGATCGGCAACGCCGGATAACCTAACACCTCGTTGTAGCGTCGATCCAGCGCATTCCCGACATTCGCGTACGCAGTCACGCGCCGGTGGATGGCATACCAGCCGCCAAGATCGGCGCGCACGTAGCCCGCCGCGTGGTCAATGTTGAAGCCATCAAAGTCGGAATCCGGCCGTCGGCCCACAAAACTTCCTTCCAGGTTTGCTCCCCATCGCGTTCCCAGATAGCTGAGCATGGTCGTTGCCGAATGCTTAGGGCGACGGAGCAAGGGATCTCCCGGAGCGTATGGAAACTCACAAGGACTTGCCGGCGTGCACTGCGGACTTGCAAGGATCTGGGTCGAAGTATAGGTATAGGCCGTGGTCAGTGACAATTTCGAGTTGATCCTTCCTTGCCACTCAACTTCGGCGCCTTGAGCAAACGATTGGTCGAGATTGAAAAACTGGTACACGCCGGAATGATTGGGTATGGCCTCAATCTGATCATGGAAGAGGTTGTTGAAATACGTTGCGTTCAGAGCCCAGCGGCCCGCAAATAGTTTCTGCTCGAAGCCAGCTTCAAAGGCCCGAGTGCGTTCCGGCAACAGTCCCCGATTAGCCGCGTAGCCATACGCAGAGTAGCCGAAAGTTTGGTAAAGGGCCGGCTCCATAAATCCGGTGGCATAAGAAAAGCGCAAACGTGTTCCAGAGAACAATTCTCCGCCGCGTAACGCCAGCAGCGTCAAGGCAACCCGCGGCACACCCGTATTGCCGTAGGTGCTGCTGTGTACGAAACGCCCGCCAGCGATCACCGAGAGCCTCCCCACCGTGAACTGTTGTTGCGCATATGCATTCTGATCCAAACGCTGCCCGGAAGCGGGAGGCGGAGAATTCAGGTCGGACACAACTCCATTTTCGTTCTCGATGCGATATCCAAAAGTGGTGTGAGCCCAGGTTCTTTCCGAGTAGTCGCCCTGATATTCAAATCCCACGCGGTTGATGCGAGTGCTGTAGAGATCCGCATAGCTGTCGTAGCTGTCAGCAGGAGGGTTCAGGTTTGTATCCGTGTAACGATAAAGTGAGTCGAAGCCAGTAAAGCGGTGCTGCCATCCTGAAGGCGCTGCCACAGCCAGTTCCACGCTTCCCAGAATATTGTTCAGATGTGCCGATTCAGTGGAATCGGGCGCCAGAAGCGGGGCGCCGTTGAAATTCCACTCCCCGGGCAAGCCCGTCTGACTGTTGGAGTGGCGAACCCGCACTCGCAATGCGGAGTGGTCCGTAACAGTTGTGCCCACATTCGCACCCTCCAGCGAATCCGAATAAGCGTCGTTTACTCCCAGCCCGTTGCTGCTGAATTGATCGCCAAACAGGTTGTAATCGAAGCGTTCGTGAGTCCCGGCGAGCGACGCGTAGCCGTTTGCAGTTCCGAAGTTTCCTCCATCGGCTCCGAAACGGAACTCCGGCACTGGCGTGCTTCCGGTGCGCGTCCAGACTTGCACCACGCTCGTCATGGCATCGGAGCCGTAGAGCGTGCTCTGGGCGCCGCGCACAAATTCCACGCGATCCGCCTCCGCCAGGGGGAGGGTGCCGAAGTCAAATGTTTCGCCCGGGTTATCCACCGCAACTCCGTCAACAATCACTTTGTTGTAAGTAGATTCGCCACCGCGCACGAACAGTGACGATAATCCTCCGCGCTGCCCGGACGTGTTCACGACGGCGCCGGGAAGAAATCGAACTGCATCATCGGCGGCGAGTGGCTGCTGGGTCGTGAGTTGCTCGCTATTGAGTGTGTCGACGTCGGCGCCCGCGGCTTCCCCGGGCACAGGCGTGCGCGTGGCGCTGACCACCACTGTTTCAGAAGCAGTCGCCAGCCGAAGCTGCACTCTCAACTCCTCCGCCCGAGCGGGAACGTCCGCAACCTCGACGGCGAAACCGGGAGCCAGAACTTTGACCTGGTACTTCCCCGAGTCAGCCGCGCGAAAAATAACCGTCCCTTCCGCCGAAGTTGTTTGCGCAGAGAGAACCGCGGCCTCACCCGCCCGCAGCAATAATACTTGCGCATCCGCCACGGCGGCAGATTGCGGATCGACGACTTTAACTTTGAGATTGGCGACAGAAGCAGCCGCCCCAAAGACACAGACAAAGACAACAACGAAAACAAAAACTGCAACGCGAAAAACGCGCATAGCCATCCTCCTTTTCACGCGAAAGGGGTTAAGGTGGACGGATTGCGCCGGTCTCCTGGCTTTGCGAGTGAGGATGCGATGAGCATCCGGAATTAGCATCTGACCTTCCCGGGATCGTTCCCAGTGGCCAGCCGCAGTTTCCTCGCTTACAGTTGCGCGGCAGCGCGGGATTTACACCCGCTTCCCTGTCTTCACCAAGCGGCAAAGACGCGCATTCCGAAAGACATTGGAAAAGAACAAAAAACGCGTTTGAGAAATCTACCGGGCCATCAGGTATAAGTCAAATTGCGAACCATCAACTTCGAGCCTCCGGAAATACCATGCAAAGTACAGTGCGCGAAAATTGCCCGCTCCCTGCGATTCTGGTTCTACCCCGTGATCCTCCGTGCCTTCTGTAGTAAAGAATTTAGGTGTGCTAAAAATTTAGGGACACAACCCTGAAAACTTATTTCAGCTCCCGCGTCGGTTCCCCGACAAACACCAAACATCCATTCGGATCGCCGATGTGAAATTCCGTCATGCCGTACTCTCGATCAAACAAATCCCGGATTTTATATCTCTCTTTGAACGTCTTCACATGCTCCCACAGCGGCCGAATGCCGGAGACTTCAATGTAAATCTCCGTGTGTCCGCGCACGCACTCCATCACCTGTTCGCTCGCAGCTTTCATGAAATGGATGGTCTGCCCATCCCGCTCCACGATGGAATACTCTGGCGATTTCATCATCGCGGTAAAGCAGAGCATCTCTTTGTAAAAGGTCAGGGTCTCATCCATGTCGGCAACTGCCAGCATCGGACTTATCTTTTTCGCGGTATATGCCGCAGCCATCGTATTCTCCCTCTTCATGAATAATGTTCACTCGGCATAAGGAAATTCTGCCGTGCCGACTTTCCGAATGTTAGCCTCCGCAAATTCGCGCACGCGATCGAGCGAGCCCTGCAACTCCGTTTGATACTTCTCCAGCTCTTCATCCGCAGCCTCTCGCGGTACCGGGATCATCTTTCCAAACCGCATCAACACTCGGGAAAATGGTTTCGGAATCATCAGCCGGTCCCAGGTATTCAGCACCCAGGCTCGCTCCACCGCCATATGAAATGTGCTCAGAGGCACGCCCGCCGATCGCGCCAGCGCCACCGGTCCGGGCTTCACCTGGTAACGCGGCCCGCGCGGCCCGTCGAGCGTGAACGCCACTGTCCATCCCTCTTCGAGCGCGCGGCGCAGGCCAAGCAGCGCGCGCACCGCGTTGCGGCTGCTGGATCCCTTAACCGCGACAAACCCGTACCGGCGGATGATGCGTCCCATATATTCGCCGTCGTAGCTGTAGCTGCTCATCACCCGCACCCCGATATCGCGGCAGATATAAGTCGCGGGAATAATGCAGGCATGCCACAAAGAAACAATCAGCGGCCGCTGATCCACAGTTTCCTGCGCGCCCTCTTCGCGCGAAATACAAACCCGCAGCGTCGGACCAATCAGCCGGATCACCCAGTAACCCGCCCAGATGATCAGGCTCAGTACAATCCTCTGGCGAAGAGTAAAGCGCCGCGGCCCAGACTCCGGCTCTGCAGCAGCACGCACCTCGCGAGTGGCCGCCTCAGTCACGAAGATATTGTAACGGGAAGCGTAACGATGTGGCGTTAGCAGAGACAGCCGCCTCGGCTGTCCAAGCGTGGGCGCAGCCCCGCGCCATAATCTCGCACTAACCACATCCGCTTAATTTTCCAGGTAGGAGTCGATCCACTTCTTAACGCTATGCCGCCGTTCGTCCGCCGCGTCGAAACGCACGCCGTAAGACTTCGGCTTGCGCCAGCTGACCACTCCGCGCACCGTAACCCGCGGCAGCGTCATCAGGGCAAAAGAAATCTCAACGTTCGTGTGCAACGCCAGTTCTTCCGAGGTCTTTAACGACATGCCGCCCGAACTGATCTCAATGCTGCTGGCCGTGAACCGCGCGCCATCGACCGATTTGACCGCCACTTCGGTAATCACCGGAACCCGCACGTAGCGCCGGAATTCATGCAGCACCAGCAGATGCGTGGCCCGCACCAGCTTCACCGCAGCCGGACGTTCCAGCGGCTCGCTGAACATGGCATTGATGCCATACTTGGAATAGCGCATCGCTTCTTGCGCATTCCCGCCCAGTCCATAAATCACGCAGCGGCTGTTCGAAGGAGAACTGCGCGCCGCTTCCATCACGGCCTCCGCCCCGGCGCCCTCGCCCAGATTCAGAACGCACGCTTCGAATTTTTCGCGGCGCAGTCGCTCAGCCGCGTTCGAAGACATTACCACCGACTCAATTCCGAATTGCCGGAAGCATTCCACCAGCAGAGGTCGCGCGGATTCTTTTACGTCAACCAGTGCAGTGCGCGCGGCGGCTTTCCGGGTAGAGGAGGCAGAGGGAAGAATAGAGGCCAAAGTTTTTTCCATAGTCGAGGGGACGACTCACTAGCTGCATTTCATTCTGTCCTGCCCCGCGGCACTTGGAAAGGCACAAAGGGCCATCCGCGGAGTACCAAAGTGTCATTACCTCGATTGCACCCCCGGACCACAAGAATCGGCAATCGCGCATCCCCTGCACCCACAGCCACTTACAAGCCAGTTACCAGGCCGCCCACATGTATGCCACCACGACCGAGGCTGCCCCACCCGTCGCGATTTTCGAAGGGTCGGATTCCACAGCCCCCTCCGTCACAGGATTCTGACCCCCGGCACAATCGCGCTAGGCGCCCGCGTCACTCGCCCCGACCCTACCCCCTGATCCCTGCTCGTACTTCTGCTAAAATGCCTCCCGTGAAAAGACGAACCCTACTCCAGGCACTTCCTGCGGCCACATTGTTTCCGGCATCACTCTGGGCCGTCGCTCAGCACGACAACGCCAGTCCTGCCGCGACAACCGTCTTCGAACTCCGCGTCTATCATGCAGCTCCAGGAAAATTAGGAGACCTGCAGTCACGCTTCCGCGAACACACCATAAAAATCTTCGACCGCCACGGAATGAAAAGCGTCGCTTACTGGACTCCCCTCGATGAGCCGGAGAAGAGCAACACGCTCATCTACATTCTTCAGCACCCCAGCCGCGAAGCGGCCGTCGCCAACTGGAAATCCTTCCAGGACGATCCGGAATGGAAGAGTGTGCGCGACAAATCCGAAGCCAACGGCAAACTCGTGGAGAAAGTCGACTCCACCTTCATGGCCTTGACCGACTTTTCCCCGCGCTTGTCCTAGCATCGGGGACGTTCCGCCGTTTTTCATGTTTGTGACAAATGCAAGTGTGCCCACCGGCGTAACTATCGCCACAGCACTCGTCGACCCCGAGGGATTTTACTCACTACGAAAGTTTTCGCCTGCACTCACAGCACGTACATCCGAAGCATCCACCAGACGAGAAATATCGCGACGATACCCCCAACAATGTGAACGATCCAGTCGCCAGCTGTTTTCGGTTTTCCAAAATTGAACATGCGCCAATGGTAGCAGCGCCCGCGCCCGTGGCGTAAATATCGCCTGCCTTCGCCGGTTGCGCTCATTTTGAGCAGCCCCCGTACATAAAGACCCTGAGTCCCCATCAATAAAAGCCGCTAGACTGGAAGTCATCCGATAGATGGGTTCGGGAAGGGCACGGCTTCAGCCGTTGCGGAAAAACTCACGAATATGTGCAGTACCGTGGAAGAGCGGCGCTTCAGCGTCGCGTAAAGCCGAGGACTTACGAGATAGCCGCTATTGCCTATGTTTCAAACTAAGGACGCGGTCATGGGTCAGCGGCGACAAGAGCGAAGGCATTTGTTTATCGTGCTCTATTCTTCTTGCATTGCGCTCGTTCCCGTTTGTTTTGCGCTTTGCCGTCTGCAATCGTTTGCCATTGCATGTTGTATGGGGCATCCGCTCCGCCACAAGCCGGCTGCACTCTGTAGGTAACCATGTATCCTCGTCGGCCTCTCGGAAACCCGGTTTCAACCTGGAACGCGTGCTTGGCTGCCCGGCTACGAGCGAAACAGGGCGTGCAGCATAAGAGCAACAACACTAAGACCTTCTTCATATTCTTCCCTTCTCTCCAGGCAAACTGGCGTAACCCTTCGGGCAGCCACTCGCCAATCGGGCGTCCTCAGTAGGCACGCCTTCGGGAGCGCGGCCTCCATAATCCAAACATAGACAGTCCATCCCCAATTACACCAGACCCAAAGCCGTCGCGAGCGAACTTCAGTCACTATCGCCGCACCGGAAGAAGGGAGATTATGAAAGGAAGAAGATGAGTGGATGCTCTCGCCGCATTCCTGTTGCTACACGGAGGTAGAAAAATGAAGACGAAGACATGGACGGTGATAGCCAACACGGGCAAACAAGCAGACCTTGAGTCCGGCCTCGAGAAGAAAGAGGTTCAAAAGCCCACCCACATCAGCGCCAGAGATTTTATTCATTGGATCGCACCGGATAGCCATATCGACGACGATTCCTTGCGATCACTATTCAAGCTCTAAGCTTTCTTCCCGTCGGAGCGCGAACTCCACCTTCCGCTGAGGATTCATAGCGATCCAGTCAGTAGTCGTCCCGGAGGGTACTGGCCCCTGACCCCTGAGCCACCGCCTACCCTGACTCCTGGTCCGTGCCCCTCCGGCTCAAAACAATGCACCTCGGGACCCGTTTTCAGTGTGGCTATTTCCCCACATTGGCTGCCGATCTATCGGCACCCGCCCATAAGCCATTCCCTGGAAATGACTTACCTTTCATCCGTTTTTCATCTTTTCCACCGACGTTCCTACAAATCGCAGTTGTGTTCCCGCAGGAACATTACGGCAAAGAAGGGGTATGCAACGGGTGTGCTTTCACTGACCACTGCCTTGCTGCGTCCTACTCGTTCCAGCGACGGAAGAGCAACGCGCCGTTGGTGCCGCCGAAACCGAAGGAGTTCGACATGGCGTACTCAATTTCAGCCTTGCGCGCCTGATTGGGAACGAAATCCATTCCATCCGTCTCCGGGTCCTGATTTTCCAGATTGATGGTCGGAGGTAGGATCTGATGGCGTAGCGCCAGCACCGTGATGCCGGCTTCGAGGCCGCCGGCGCCACCGAGCAGGTGGCCGGTCATCGATTTCGTAGAACTCACAGGAATTTTCCGCGTGCCAAAAAAATTGCGGATGGCATGCGCCTCAAGCGTGTCGCCGATCGGAGTCGACGTACCGTGAGCATTGACGTAGCCGACCACGTCGGCAGTCACGCCGGCGTCGCGCACGGCATTGCGCATCACGCGGAAACCGCCTTCGTGCTCAGGAGCGGGCTGCGTCATGTGGTACGCGTCACCGGACATGCCATAGCCAGCAACCTCGGCCAGGATCGTTGCGCCGCGCTTGCGGGCGTGCTCCAGCTCTTCGAGCACCAGGATGCCTGCGCCTTCACCCATCACGAACCCATCGCGGTCTTTGTCCCAGGGCCGACTGGCTTTTTCGGGATCGTCGTTGCGGGTGGAGAGCGCGCGCATGGACGCAAATCCGCCGACTCCCATGGGAGTGATGGCAGCCTCGGAGCCGCCAGCGATCATCACGTCCGCGTCATTATGTTGAATGATGCGAAAGGAATCGCCGATGGAATGGGCGCTGGTAGTGCAAGCCGTCGCCGTAGCCTCGTTGGGTCCCTTGGCGCCGGTGCGCATGGAAACGTGACCGGCCGCTAGGTTGACGATGGCGGCGGGAATAAAAAAGGGAGAGATCTTGCGCGGGCCGCCTTCCATCAGAGCGGTGTGCTCGCGTTCGATAATGTCGAACCCGCCGATCCCCGATCCGATGTGCACTCCCACCCGCTCGTCGTTTTCGGGAGTCACTTTCAGGGCCGACATCTTCATGGCTTCATCCGAGGCGGCGATGGCCAGGTGGATGAAGCGCCCCATCTTCTTCAGCTCTTTTTTCTCGATGAAGTTCAGCGGGTCGAAGCCTTTGACCTCAGCGGCGATCTGGCAGGCAAATTTAGTGGAATCGAAATGGGTGATGCGGGCCACGCCGCTTTTGCCGGCCAGCACCGCGCTCCAGACATCCTGTGTGGTATTGCCCACGCCACAAATCAGTCCGAGGCCCGTCACTACCACCCTGCGTCCCAAACCTATTTACCCGCTTTCGCGTGTTTGGAGATGTAGTCGACCGCGTCCTGCACGGTGCGGATCTTCTCGGCGTCTTCGTCGGGAATTTCGATGTCGAACGCTTCTTCAAACGCCATGACCAGTTCCACCGTATCCAGCGAATCAGCCCCGAGGTCGTCGACGAACGAGGCACTGGCTGTCGCTTCGCCTTCATCCACGCCCAGCTGCTCCACGATTATCTGTTTTACTTTTTCATCAACGGCTGCCATGTTTTTCCTCGCTTGCCTCGATTCGTCGCTGCTTCTCCGCGCCGGACTAGCTACTTGGCGACTTTCGAGTGCTTCTGGATGTAGTCCACTGCATCCTGCACGGTACGGATTTTCTCCGCGTCCTCGTCCGGGATCTCGATGTCGAAGCCTTCCTCGAAGGCCATGACCAGTTCCACGGTGTCGAGCGAGTCCGCGCCCAGATCGTCCACGAAGGAAGCGCTCGAAGTGACTTCTCCCTCGTCGACGCCCAACTGCTCGACGATGATCTGCTTTACTTTTTCCCCAATCTGCTTGTCTTTCTCATTCACTTTCTCATCGGCCATCGGAAAACTCCTCTCGGGAAAATCAAAAAAGGCGAGTGTGTAGTGTAATTGGAGGTACGAATCAGTGTAAAGGATGGAGCCTGCCGCAAGCGACAGAGCCTCTGGCATCGAAGCTGCCCAGAGAGAATCCTAACGGTTCGCGGTTGCGGTGGTCAAACCGCGGGCCGGGTTGGTGGCGCCGCCAGCGGAGACCATTACCATAATGGCAAAGTCACACGAAGAAAACCGCGTCCACGAAGATCTTCATGATACTTCGTTTCCCTCGTGGTTTAAGCTTTTCCTTTTGGCGCTGAATCAGATTTCCCAGGAGCAGAAAATTTTATGCGTGCCGTTGTACAGCGCGTGAGTCGCGCCATCGTTTCGGTGAATGGAAATATCGCGGGCGAAATTGGCATGGGGCTTCTGGTCCTGCTCGGGGTTGGCAATCCGGACACCGAGGCCGATGCGGTGTACCTGGCTGAAAAAATCGCAGGCTTGCGAGTCTTTGAAGATGAACTGGGCAAGATGAATCGCAGCGTGCAGGAGGCGGGTGGGAGCGTGCTGGCGGTATCGCAGTTTACGCTCTACGGAGACATGCGTCGCGGTAAGCGGCCCTCGTTCGACGCGGCTGCTGCGCCGGAGAAGGCGCGACAGCTTTATGAATTTTTCGTTGAGCGCGTTCGCGCGGCGGGGCTACGCTGCGAGACTGGACGCTTCCAGGAAATGATGACAGTGGAACTGGTGAACGAAGGTCCGGTGACGATTCTGCTGGATTCCGCGAAGGCGTTCTAGGGTCGTTCTGCGCAGCGCGGGTCGAGGAGGTCGCCGGGAAACTAATCGCGCGAGAGAATGTGCGCCTCGGGCGCTAAAGCGCGAACCTATTTTCGATGACTTAACGGCGAGTAAGCAGCCAGCGGCAAGGGTGCCCGCTCCACACAAGCAACTCGTGGCCCTTCCCAAACCGATGAGATGACTTTCCGAGGAAATGACGGCAGACTGGCTTCCATCGCCAGTCTGCCGTGGTGTTCGTTGCCAGTGCTTCGTTGCGGACGTCGGGCCTCTAGCCCTAGCGGCCCAGGCCTGCGGCCATGGTTTTTACCATGGTTCCCTTGGCGTCGTCGTCTTTCAGGGCCCACACGTAGGCGCCGCCGAGACCTCCGGGAACCTTCAGCTCGATGTAGAGCATTTTCAGAAGCGCAACGCTCGGATCGTCGAAGGTATAGAAGGTTCCGGCCGTTCGATCGTAAAGAGATACGGCGACTCTTTTGGGATCGTAGTAGCTGGTGTATCCGTTGGCGGTGAGATTTGAAAGTGTGGAATAGGTGGCCAGGCCCGGGGTCAACAGAGTGTCACAGCCGGGGGTGTTGCCGCTAAGATCGGGACAGAGGCCCGTTCCGTTTGCCCACAGGACGGGAGAAGGTCCGGTTGAGTTCTGGTACAAGCCATGGTTTTTGTTGGGAACGCCAGTCCAACCGGCGCCGTAGAGAGGCAAACCCATCGTGTACTTGTAGGGCGGGACTCCGGCCGCGAGATAGGCGTCTACGGTTGCATCAATGTCGAGATCCTGACCGTACAGAGGATCCTGCTTGGAATCGAATAGCGGGGAAGCGTCATTGGTTTGCGTCTGCCATGATCCGGCGTAGTTGTAGCCGTCGATGGTGATGAAGTCCACTTGCTCGGCGGCTTGTTTGAGATCGATGTTCACATAGTTCTGCGCCCCGGCCGGTCCGTCGAACGACATAACGTAATGCTTGCCGGTGGTCGCCGCGAGAGTTCTCAGCTGAGTACGGAATTCTGCCAGCAGAGCGGTGAAGTTTTTTGTGTCCGTCGCCGTGGGAAATTCCCAATCGATATTGAAGCCATCAAACAAGCCGGGAGCGGTGATGCCGGGAGCGATGTTGCCGTTGACGAACAGGTCGATGCACGAAGCGGCCAGGGCACGGCGACCTGCCGCAGTGCTGGCTGCGGTCACGAAGGCGGCAGTGTTTGCCGCTGATGCTCCACCAATCGACATCAGTACTTTAAGCCCGGGATGCAGCTGCTTGAGTTGTTGAATGGCCGCGAAATTTCCATAGAGCGGGCCCGTGTAGGCGACACCGCTGACGCTCGGAAGATAGGGACTCTGATAGTCAGCCCATGTATCGGCGATGGCGCAGGCGGGCGAGGGAGTGGTGGTAACGTTAGCGAAGGCGTACATGAGGTGCGTGAGTTTACCGGCGACACCATTCTGCTGCAGGTTTGCGATGTTGTAGCCGGCGTAATAGATACTCCACTCTTCGAAGTATCCTCCGAGAATCTTGGCGTGATCGCTGGTTTGGGCCACGGCAGAAGTCATGCAGGCGGCTAGCGCCAACGCCGTGGTCAATACTATGCGGGCGAGGAGAGAGCGAAGCGGGAAATTGCTGGTCATAACAGATACCTCCAGAACTGGTGGATTGCTGACGGCGCGAAGTATAGAACTATATAGCAGGTCGCGCAAGAGAATACTTATCGTGGGCAATATGCGCAAAGGTTTGCGGTTGTGCTATATAGCGGAAAGAGAAGCCTCGGGATGAGTGGCGGAGCGGCGGGATTGCGTGCACTCCCCGCGTATTGGCGCTGTGGGTTTGCGCTGCGAAGCCGGGCTCCGTCCCCACTTCTCCTAAAACCCGCGAGAGATGGGGCAGCCCGATCAAACCTAAGGCCGGTTTGTACGCGCTCGAATTCCTGTTGGAAAAATTTTTCTGATGGGGTAGGCTCGCGCGGAGCCTCTAAAAAGGCGGAAAGGGGGTTTTCTGTGGGCTGTGCCCTGGATTTCGACACGAGGAATGGCATCCTGCGCGCGACTCTGGAAGGACTGGTGACGGACGAATCACTGTTGGAGTGTTATGCACTGTGTGACGAATTATTTTGCCGCGCATCCGCCGTGCCGGGGCATCCTGTTTTTCTCGAACACGAAATTTGAAGTTTCGAGCAATGTGGTCAAACGACTGGCATCGGCTGCGTCTGCGTTTCCCACCGGATTTATGAGAGTATTCGTCACGCCGACGGATGTGGTGTACGGTATGGCGCGCATGTTTCAGATGCTGGGCGAAAAAACTCGCCCCGATCTGCACATAGTTCGGACGCTCGGGGAGGCGTACCGACTGCTGCAGGTGGAGTCGCCGGAGTTTGGGCCCGTGCCGGAGGTTTAGGAGGTTCGCGGTCGCGTGGGGCTGCGAACCTCGGACGCTAAATGAGAACCTATTTTTCATAGCTTTAGGGCACGAGTAAACCTCTCAACTTGTGCCCTCCCCGAAACCCGCCTTCGCCGAAACCGACTCGATCGAGCTTAATTTCTGCGATGATAGGGGCAGAGCAACCTTTCCGTGAGGCCCGGGTTCCTTATCATTAGGTGACGACCGCCAGAGGATCGCTGCTCGAATCCTGACATCCTTTCGCTCTGGCGCTGGCACCCCACAAGGTGCCCGTTCGCGAAATCCCGACGAAATGAGGGCTTCTCTATGAAACAAATTGCGGTGCTCGTATTGCTAGGCGCAAGTCTTGTGCTTTCCGGATGCGGAGCGGATCAGCACGTGAGCGGCAATATCAATGGAAACTGGAGCGCGACCCTGAACAGCAATGGAAGCGAGACGTTCGCCTTTATGACGAACATCACGGTCAATGGCGATGGCTCGCTCGGCACGAGTAGTTTCAGCTTTTACAACCAACAACATGCAGCCGTGTACGTTCAGCCCAGTTAGCGAGAGTGGCACGTTCACGCTCAGCGGAAATTTCAACGGTCAGGTTACGGGTGCGTTTCACTATGTGGTCAGCTCCGGGGGGACCACTGTCCTGACCCTGAACGGCACGGTGAGCGGCGGTCAGATCACTGGCACCTGGACCGTGACGGGAAGCCTGGGATGCAGCGGCAATGGAACATTCACGATGACGCCGGTGCTGGCGCCCTAGGATTTGCGGTGGGCCGGGGGTTCAGAAGCTCATAAAAAAATTAGTGTGCTAAAGAGATGTACTTCATCGCAGGCGCTAAAGCGCTCGATGTTTTCACCGGCAATGGCAAATAGAGCTCGTGCCTTTCCCGAAGCCGCTGCTTTCCCAAAAGCGTGCGCTAGGTCGCGGTGGTTTCCAGCAGGGGATCGGAGAGTTCCTGCGCCAGATCGGCTAACTCCAGTTGCAGGTTGCCGGGATTGGTGGAGTAAGCGAGGCCGGTGTCGAGATCGACGATGCCTTCGCGAATCAGTTTTTCGATTTCGCCGTCGAAGGTCTGCATGCCGTCCTGGCTGCCGACGCGCATGGCATCGAGCAAGGTCTTGCCATCGCCTTCGCCTTTTTCCACGTACTCGCGGGTGCGCAGAGTGGACTTCAAAATTTCGAAGGCGGCTACGCGTCCGGTGGCATCCTTGCGAGGAACCAGTCTTTGAGAAATGATGTAGCGAAAACTTTTGGCCAGACGATTGCGAAGAGTGTGCTGTTCGGCCATGGGGAAGGCTCCGACGATTCTCTCGATGGTTTTCGAGGCGTCGATAGTGTGCAGCGTGGACATGACAAGGTGGCCGGTTTCCGCGGCTTCCATGGCGATCTCGATGGTTTCGCGGTCGCGCATTTCTCCGACGAGAATTACTTTTGGGGCCTGGCGCAGCGCGGCGCGCAGGGCGAGCGCGAAGCTGGGAGTATCGGCGTGCAACTCGCGCTGATGGACAATGCAGTTTTTGTGCGGGTGCAGGAACTCGATAGGATCTTCGATGGTGAGCACGTGATAGGACTGTTCTTTGTTGATTTTGTCGATGATCGCGGCGAGCGTGGAGGATTTGCCGGAGCCGGTGGGGCCGGTTACGAGCACGATGCCGTTGCGCAGGCCTACGATTTTGCCGAGTTCCAAGGGCAGGTTCAGCGATTCGAAGTCGGGGACCTTGCCGGGAATTACCCGCATCACCACCGCACACGTGCCGCGCTGCATGAAGATGTTCACGCGAAAGCGATTGGAACCGGGCAGACTGAAAGATACGTCGCACGACCCGAGTTTCCGCAAGTTTTCCGCGGCATCCTGATTGTCGCCCATGAGATCGGCGCGATGCGCCGGGTGTCTTCACAGGTGAGCGAGCGCGCCGCGCCGGCGGGAACAAGTTTTCCGTTGATTTCGACGAGCGGCGGTTTGCCGGGCGAGAAAAAGAGGTCGCTGATTTTCGCGGAAGTTCTTAGCATCGCCGCCAGCAGGGCAGGAGTCGACATGGGAGCCGCGGCCGGAGCAGCGGCGGCAGCCGCGCGGGGAGCGGCAGGAGCAACAGTCGCAACCGGATTCGTGGGAGAAGACATAAGTGGAGATGGAGCTCCAGCCTTGGTGTGCACTTTTCCTGCCATCCCAAAGCCTGGTGAGAAAGGGCGTAGATTGGGGCAGACTTAGTCTGAATGCTACGCGTTTGGACATGAGGCGGCTGTTCAAAACTGCTCGTTTCCCGGACTCGTGGGAGAAGGTCCTTAACATCGGCATCTGGAATATCAGCGTTTCGCGTGGCAGATTCCCGATCGCCCCGCCGACCAGACCGAAGCACGACGACATATTTGTGAGGCGGGACTTGGCTGCCGTATCATCGACGGGCCATGAAACTTGTCGCTGCTCTTCTCTCGCCCTGTCACTCGCTGCCTTCGCTGCGGAAAAACCCAAGGCTGCCCCCGCGTCTGCTTCTGTGCAGTCTGCTACCGAGACTCTCGATTTCGAAACGATTGCGCGTATCCGCGACGAGGGTTTCAACCACTCGCACATCATGGAATATGCCAGCGGATTGTTTGACGGGGTTGGTCCGCGGCTTACGGGCTCGCCTGATTTCGCGAAGGCCGAGCAGTGGTCGCTTGAGCAACTCCGGCACATGGGAGCCACCAACGTTCACGCCGAATCCTGGGGCGAGTTTGGGATGGGCTGGCAGCAGATCGCAACTTCGGTGGAGATGACTGCGCCCTCGACGGCCACGTTCCTGGCGCAGGCAACGCCGTGGTCACCCGCGACGGCCGGCGAAGCTACGGGTGCGGTGATCGCGGTTCCGCCCCTTAAGGAGGAGAAAGACTTCGACGCGTGGAAGGGAAAGCTTGCGGGCAAAATCGTACTTTACGGGGATGCGCCGAAAATTAATCCCGACCCTGAGAATCCGCTCGAGCATTACGACGCGGCCAAGCTCGACCACTTCCGTTCCTATCCCCTCGATGGCGACCAGAATGACAGCTTCGTTCTTCCGAACGATCCTGCGTTGTGGGAAAAGGTATTTAAAGAGATGGCCTTTCTCGAGAAGGTCGGGCACTTTTTTGCCGACCAACATGCGATCGCAGTTTTGCGAGCCAGCGGCTTCGGCGGTGACCTGCACGATGACACGGGAGCTTCGCTGGGATGGTTTGTGTATCGGCCCGAGCATAAGCAGGCTATTCCTTCGGCGGCGATTGCGAGCGAGGCGTTCGGCCGCATGCATCGTCTGGTTTCGCACGGCGTTCCGGTCTCCGTGCGTCTTAACATTGCCACGAAGTTTTATGGCGATCATGAGCCGGGCAGCGATGTGATTGGAGAGATCGCAGGCACCGACCCTGCGCTGAAGGATCAAGTGGTGATGCTTGGAGGTCATCTCGATAGCTGGATTGCGGGCACCGGAGCTACCGATAACGGCGCCGGAACCATCATTGCGCTTGAGGCCATGCGGATTCTGCGCGCGCTCAACGTTCAGCCGCGGCGCACGATTCGTATCGGCCTGTGGGGCGGCGAAGAGCAAGGTATCTTCGGATCAGCCGGATACGTCAGCAACCATTTTGGAGTGCGTTCCTACTCGACCAAACCGGAAGAACAAGTGGTACCCGAATTTCTTCGCCAGCAGACGGGCCCGGTCACGATCAAGCCCGAACATGCGCAACTCGACGCCTACTTCAACGCCGACAACGGCGGCGGAAAATTTCTGGGCATTTTCGCCGAGGGCAACCTGGCGGCTTCGATGATTTTTCAGCAGTGGGCCACGCCGATCAGCGACTTGGGGTTCAGCACGGTTTCGCTGCGCAATACGGGGTCTACCGATCACGTTTCTTTCGATCAGGTCGGACTGCCGGGTTTTCAATTCATTCAGGACCCGCGCGACTACGGGACGCGCAGCCACCACACCAGCCTCGACACTTACGAACGGCTCTCCGAACCGGACCTGAAGCAGGCCGCCGTGATCATGGCCATTTTCGTTTACAACACCGCGCAGCGTGATGCGATGCTTCCGCGGAAGTCTCTGCCTCATCCGGAACTGGAGGAGCAACTGGCGAAGCCGCTGGAAGGGATTTATCCGGGCGCGAAGTAGTCGGCGTTTTGTTCGGTCTTCGGTCGGCGGATCGAACTTAACAATCGACTTCAACGACCGACGTCAACGACCGAAGTCAACGACAGAGACGGAATCGGCTTCAGCGCGCCTGCAGAATCGCATCCGCAACCCGCGCCGCTTCCACCGCTGCCTTCACGTCGTGGGTGCGAATGATGTGCGCGCCTTTGAGGATCAGCGCCGTCTGGCTGGCCAGCGTTCCGTAGAGACGATCGGACGCGGATGCGTCTTGGCCGTCGCATGCCAGGGTTCGGCCGATGAAAGATTTGCGCGATGTTCCGGCCAGCAGCGGAAAGCCTAGGGCTTGCAGATCGCTGAAACGCGCCAGAAGGGGATAATTTTCGTCAAAGTTTTTACCGAAACCGAAGCCGGGATCGATCACGATGCGCTCACGCCGCACGCCAGAGAGCACAGCGGCTTCGGCCCACTCTCTGAGCTCACGTTTTACCAGCAGCACGACATCGCCGGGCGGCGGCAGGGTTCGCCATTCTTCGGGGCGTCCGCGCATGTGCATGAGGACGGCGCCGCATTTTAACTCGGCTACGGTTTTCGCCATCTGGCGGTCCCAGCGGAATCCGCTGACGTCGTTGACGATTTCGGCACCGGCGGCGACTGCGGCGCGCGCCACGGTGGCTTTGTAGGTGTCGATGGAGAGCACGGCAGCGGGATGTTTCTTTTTCAGTTCGGTCGTCTTTAGTTCGGCGATCACCGGGAGCACGCGCTTCAATTCTTCTTCGGCGGTGACTGCGGTTTTGGGGCTGGCGGAATTGCTGGATTCCTGTTGGCATTGCTTGACAACGATGTGGCGGACGCCTCGACGCGTGCGCCTGGACGCGTCGATTCGCCGCCGATGTCGAGGATGTCGGCGCCTTCTTCCAGCAGGCGCTGAGCGTGTGCGACGGCTTGGTCGCGGTCGAAGTACGAGCCGCCGTCAGAAAATGAATCAGGCGTGACATTGACGATACCCATGATCAGCGTGCGCTTGCCGAGTTCCAGCGTGCGCGAGCCCAGGCTCCATTGGAAGACTGCTCTCATCGCGCACGATTCTAAATGAACGGGATTCCTCGCGAAGGGAAAGTGAATGGCGTGCGGACATCTCCGAGGGTGAGTAAATTTCGAAGTGAGGAAAGTCGCGGGTGCTCTGCCGACCACGTTCTCCAAGAACCGCGAAGTCAAAGGCCGGCCGCTGGCGCGGCCGTGGCGGGCAGGAGTGGCCGCCCCACACAAGTCCCGCACACGGAGGTCTGTACAGATCTTGCTCTGCTTATTGGCTACCTGCGTCGCACTGCGGCGCTGCGCCTTCCCGTGGCATAAGCCGATCCCGGGCCGGTGCCGGTCGGAGGTTTGCGCATACCGTCCAGGAGTTCCTTCAGGACGAGCGCATTGTTGTGCTGGTCGTTTTTCGAGGCGAAGAGCAGAGTTAGCTGTTTCTTTTTGTGCGCAAGAAGGTAGAGTTGGCGGAGTTCGGTCTCTGCCTCAGGGCGGGCGAGTTCTTTCAGGTATTTTTTGCGGAAACTCTGCCAGTGCTCGGGTCGGGCATGAAACCATTTTCGCAATTCATCGGAAGGCGAAAGATCACGCAGCCATTCATGGACCGCAGCTCGTTCTTTGGTGAGTCCACGGGGCCACAGACGGTCCACCAGTACGCGCACGCCGTCGCCGCGCTTGGCCGGTTCGTAGACTCGTTTGATCGCGACTGTCATTTTAGTAAATCTTTAAAATCTCGAGTGCGCCTCTAGCGCCTCTCGCTGGTGAATCTCGCTTATGACTCCCTTGCGTTTTTCCTGTGGCGTTCGCCTATTCGCGGAGGGTTCAGTCGTGACTCGGCACTCGCTCTGTTATTGTAAGGGGATTGTGGCCGCCGTGTCTGTGGGCGGGGGGCATTTCGGGCGATTGGCGGGCGTTGGCGTATGAAGAGGGATTTTCGTTCATTTCGTTGCACTGTTTTCGTGGCGGGCGTTGCTCTTCTGCGTTGGTGAGTTTCTGCGCATGTGATGTCGAACGCCGCAAGTCGGACGCGGAACTTGGGCTCAATCCGCAACAGGCCGTGGGGCGCAAGATTTACGATTCTCATTGTGACCGTTGTCACGATCCTTACTCTACGCACGGCAGAAAGGGTCCAGGGCTGAAGGGCGTTTTCAAGCAGCCGTATCTTTCGGTGAGCGGGCCTTCCCGCCAATGACGAACGGGTAGTCGACATTATTCGCCTCGGTCGCAAAGAGATGCCGGGGTATAGCCAGACGCTGAACCAACAGGATATTGAGGAGCTGCTGGCTTACCTGCACACGCTTTAGAGGTTCGCAATGCCGTGTCCGGCGCGGTGAAAGGGACCACGCCGCGGGGCTCGTGGGATAATCCTTCCGTGAAGAGCACCGCCAAGTCGGATCTTTTTCGAAAGCTGCCTGCGGTGGACGAAGTGCTTCGGTCTGCGGCGGTGGCTGCTTTGTCTGACATGCAAGGATCTGCCGCGGTGGCGGATGCGGTGCGGGCGGCGCTTGGCCGGTTACGGGAGGAAATTTCCTCGGGGCTGCTCGATGAGCGTGGTTTGGATTTGGCGCTATCTGGGATGGGAAGCGCCGTGGAGCAGCAACTGCGGCGCGCGCTTGGCTACTCGCTTGCGCGCGGTGATCAATGCGACCGGAGTAATTCTGCATACGAATCTGGGACGCGCGCCTCTGGCGGGGGCGGCGCTTGAACATATTCGCGAAACCTCCACGACTTATTCGAATCTGGAATTTGACGTTGGCGCCGGTGAGCGCGGCGAGCGTGATGTGCATGTGGATCGGCTGCTTCGCAGGCTGCTGGGCGAGGGTGCGGAGCCGGAAATCTCCGCGGGGCTTCGCCCCTTCGGCAGGCTCAGGGCAGGCTTCGGCGGGACAGCCGAGGCGGCTGTCGCTACGCGAGGCGTTTCCAGCATCGTCGTCAATAACAATGCGGCTGCGGTTTTGTTGGCGTTGAATACGCTGGCCGATGGTGGGGAAGTCATTGTCTCGCGCGGGGAGTTGGTGGAAATTGGCGGGTCGTTTCGTATTCCGGACGTGATGGCGAAATCCGGCGCGATTCTGCGCGAGGTGGGCACGACGAATCGCACGCGGGTCGCCGATTACGCGCAGGCCATTAACGAGCGTACGAAGCTGCTGCTGCGCGTACACCGGTCGAATTTTGAGATCAGCGGATTTGTGGAACAGGCTTCCACGGCGGATCTTGTGGGCTTGGCTTGCGAGCGTGGATTGCCACTCATGGAGGATTTGGGCAGCGGCGCGCTTGTGGATCTACAGCCGTTCGGGATCAGCGGCGAACCGACTGTGATCGACAGTCTGCGCGCCGGCGTAGATGTTGTCAGTTACAGTGGCGACAAGCTGCTGGGCGGCCCGCAGGCAGGATTGCTTAGTGGCAGGCAGGAGTTGATCGCGCGCATGCGGGCGAATTCGCTGTTCCGGGCGCTGCGCGTCGACAAACTTACTTATGCCGCGCTGGAAGCTACGCTTCTCGCGTACGTGAAGCGCGACCACGATGCCATTCCTACTCTGCGCATGATGCGGCTCTCGCAGGTCAGGAGATCGGTAAGCGGGCGGAGACGCTGACGTGAAAATAGCTTCATCAAAGTGGACGCGGAGATCGTTGATGGCGAATCCGTGATTGGTGGCGGGGCTGCGCCGTCTTCGGTTTTGCCGACGCGATTGGTCGCGCTTAATTGCGCCGGCCTGAGCGCCGACGAGTTGGCTGCGCGACTGCGCGCGAGCTGATCCGCCGGTGATTGCGCGAGTTGAGGACGGGCGCGTGCTGCTCGATCTGCGAACAGTGTTTCCGGAGCAGGATGAAGCGGTCAGGGCTGCACTCGTAGCTCTGTTGCCCTAGCGAGCTTTCCTGTTGCGGGCATCTCGTTGGCGACTCTCTACACTATCGGGCACTCCACGCGCACGAGCAACGAACTGCTCGAGGCGCTAAAGGCTCACCAAATCCAGACCGTGGTGGATATTCGCGCCTTTCCGATGTCGCGGCGGCTGCCCGAGTTTAACCGCGAATCGCTGGAGAAAAGTCTTCCTGCGGCAGGGGTCGCTTATGTATGGATGAAGGCACTGGGAGGATATCGCCGGAAGATTGTGGAAGAGTCCCGGAATATCGCTTTGCGGAATACAAGCTTCCGCAATTACGCGGACTATATGCTCACCGCGGAATTCGAGACGGCTGCGGGTGAACTGGTGACTCTCGCCCAGGCTTCGCGAACGGTCTACATGTGCGCCGAACGACTGTATTTTCGATGTCACCGCATGCTGGTTTCGGATTGGATGGTTGCCCACGGACATGAAGTTTCCCATATCGACGGAACGGGACCGGCAAAAACTCACCAGCTTACCGCAGAGGCGCGAATGCTGGACGGACAGTTGATTTACCGCGGAGACAGGTTGCTGTAGATTGCGAACGAGCGTAGTGCTGTTCGAGTTACATTGACATCCAGCCGTGGACAACTAAGAGTGATCGCATGATCATTGGTACCGGTATCGACATGGCCGAAGTTCCTCGCATCCGGCGGGCGATTGAACGGTTCGGCGACCGGTTTCTGCACCGCATTTTTACAGCGGGGGAAATGCGCTACTGCGACTCCAAGGCGAACCGCATGGAGCGTTACGCTGCTCGCTTTGCTGCGAAAGAGGCGGCGATGAAGGCATTGGGCACGGGCTGGAATCACGGAGTGCGCTGGCGGGATTGCGAAGTCACGCGGATGCCGGGCGGGCGGCCGACGATGGCGTTTCATGGGGTCGCGGGGGAATTTGCCGCGCGGCTGGGAGTGAAGAACGCCGCGCTCTCTATTTCGCACACTGCGGAGCAGGCCATTGCGCAGGTGATTCTGGAGAACTGACGCGATTTTAAATGCAGAAAGTAAGAATTCAAAATGCAGAAGTTGGTTTTGCCTTTACTTCTGCATTCTTACTTCAGACTTCTTACTTCCGCGCGCCGCTGCCTTTGCCATCTGCTAAACTGTCGCCTTCAACAAAATTATGCCCGTCACTGCTCCGACTCCAGTTTTGTCACCGAGCAATCGCGAAATTCCGGGGAAGATTGTGTTGACTGGGCTGGCCCTTACCAGCTTCTCGGCGCTGCTTCTGGAGCTTGCGCTCACGCGGCTGTTTTCCGTGATTCTGTTCTATCACTTTGCGTTTCTCGCGATCTCGATCGCGCTGCTGGGGCTGGGCGCCGGGGGAGTGTTCGCGTATCTGCTGAAGTCGCGCCTTGCGGCGGTGGACACGCGCACGCTGGCGGCGCGGCTGTGCATGACGAATTCTTTTGTTGTGTTCGTGATGCTCGAGATTGTGCTGCACGTGCCGGTGACGCTCGAGGTGAGTTACGGAAATTTTCTGCGCTTGACCGTGATCTACCTGGTGGCGGCGGTGCCGTTTTTTCTAACCGGGCTGCTGTTTGCGGTGGTGTTTGCCCGCGAGCCTCATCGCATCCCGCGGCTTTATGGAGCCGACCTGGGCGGCGGCGCACTGGCATGCCTGGCGGTGGTTCCTTTGCTGAACTGGTTCGGCGGGCCGAATGCGATTCTGATTTCCGCAGCCACGCTCGGGATCGCGGCCATCGTGTGGTCGGAAATAAATTCAGAACGCCGCATCGCGGGTATTTTGGTTCTGGCGATGGTGGCGTTGATTGCGGTGAATCATTCCGGCCGTCTCATCGACGTGGTCTATGCGAAAGGAATGTATCGCAATCCAGCGTGGGTGGAATACGCGCGCTGGAACGCGATTTCGCGAGTCGAGGTCGACCGGCAGACTCCGTACACCAAGTCGATTGTCATCGACGCGGATGCATCCACCTACATCATGAATGCGGATCTGTCGCATTGGACGGGGACGGCTTGGGAAACTAACCTGATGACGGCTCCGCCCGCGCTGGTTAACGTTTTCCGGCCACACGGGGAATACGCGATCATCGGGCCGGGTGGAGGCGTGGATGTGGTGCGGGCGCTGGCGAACGGCAGCCCGAGCGTAACCGGTATCGAGATTAATCCCATTATTGCGACCGATATTATGCGCGGGCGCTACGCGGATTATTCGCTGCATCTTTACGAACGCCCGGACGTGCATATTCACGTCACCGACGGACGGTCGTATCTGCGGTCGACTGCGGAGCGCTTCGACGTCGTGCAAATGACGCTGGTCGATACCTGGGCTTCGACTGCGGCGGGGGCATTCGCGCTCAGCGAAAACAATTTGTATACCGTGCAGGCGTTCCGCGAATATTTCGATCACTTGAAGCCCGATGGCATCATCGCCGTCACACGTTGGGAGTTTGAGAATCCTCGCGAGGCGCTGCGGGTGGTTTCGGTGGCAATGGAGACGCTGCACGGAATGGGAATTGCGGATCCGGCGCGGCATTTCATCGTGGGGTCGTTCGGTGAACTGAATAAGGACGGCATTCCCGTGGTCGTGCTGGCCAAAAAGACTCCGTTTACGTTCGAGGAAGAGATCGCGGTGCGGGCGCACTTCGCGAATCATGTTCCGCTGACAGCGCTCTACATGCCCTCGGCGCCGCCCGATAATCCGTTCTCGCGGCTGATCGCGAGCAACGACCCTTACGGTTTCGCCCGCACCTACGCTTACAACGTCTCGCCGGTAACCGATAATGCGCCGTTTTTTTTCTTCACGCTTAAGCCGGCGCAGATTCTTGGGGAAAAGGGTTTGCAAGAAGGTGTGGACTGGAAAGTGAATCTCGGGGTTCTAGTGCTGCTCCTGGTTTTTGGAATCTCAGTGGTGGCGGTGCTCGCATTTCTGATTCTGCCGCTGGCTTTCAAGGGCGGAGCGGCGCGGCAGTCGCCGGTTCCGCTGCTGTATTTCATCGCCGTGGGGCTCGGCTATATTCTGGTGGAGATCGCGTTCATCCAGCGGTTTGTGCTTTTTCTGGGGCATCCTACTTATGCGCTCACGGTGGTGATCTTTCTGCTGATGATTTCGAGCGGGGCGGGAAGTTTGTGCTCACGCCTCTGGCTGCCACGCACCGAGCAGGGATGGATCCCGCTCGTGCTGGTGGTCTTAGTTCTGATCGTGGACGTGATTTTCCTTCCCGGACGGCTGGCCGCGCTGGTGGGCCTGGCGTTCAACTACCGGTTGGTGATCAGCGCAATCCTGCTGGCGCCGCTTGGTTTTGTGATGGGAATGCCCTTCCCCACTGGCCTTCGGGCATTGGCCTCGTCTCCGGCACCGGAGTTTCCGTCGGCGGAAGCGCGTCCGGAAAATGCGGTGGAGTGGGCCTGGGCCATGAACGCCGCGGCCAGCGTTTTGGGGTCGGTACTGGCTATGCTGATTGCCATCCAGTTCGGGCTTACTGTGACTCTGGCGTGCGGAGCTGGCGCCTACCTGCTGGCGCTGTTGCTGACCAGGGCGCTGCGCTCCCAAGAGGCGTAGAGGAAGAAGCGCAGGCCCGGGTTTGCTATGATGCAACGAACGGATTCTCACTTCCGGTTCCTGGCGGAACCTGAGAAAAGACGCCGGGTTCATCACGATTGCGATTGGCCACAATGAGGAGACCACTTGCCTAGCCAGAAGCAGCTTAAATGGTCGCAGCTGCGTGTCGGCATCACTGTGATTGTGTCCTGCGTGACGCTGGGCGTCCTGCTGTTTCTTATGTCGGGAACGCGCGGGCTGTTTTCGAAGCGCATCAAGCTGCAATCCTATTTTGACAACGCCAGCGGTCTGCGCGAAGGCGCCCCGGTGCGCTTGAGCGGCGTGGACGTAGGGAATGTCATCAAAAT
This sequence comes from uncultured Acidobacteriaceae bacterium, assembly GCA_963846245.1. Classification (GTDB taxonomy): domain Bacteria; phylum Acidobacteriota; class Terriglobia; order Terriglobales; family Acidobacteriaceae; genus Sulfotelmatobacter. The sequence goes on from CAWJVI010000010.1 coordinate 121,303, forward strand.
TCGCGTCGTTCCCGACAAGGATAAGCAGTTGACTCCTGTGGAAGTGATCATGAAGGTGAGCACCAAGTACGGCTTCGACCTGCGACGCGATTCGGTGATATCGCTGGAGACCGCGGGGGTGCTGGGCGAAACCTACCTCGACATTGATAGTTCGCAAGCCGTGGGGGCCATCGTGCAGGATGGAGATACGCTCGCCACTCAGGTGCACCCCGACTTCAACCAGGTGGTGCGCGCCAGCCAGAGTACGCTGGAGAACATGGACGCGCTGCTCAAACGCGCCGACCGCATTCTGGCTTTCGCCGAGAGTGGCAAGGGATCGCTGGGCAAATTAATTTATGATCCCACTTTGTATAACCGGATATCGGCCACGGTGGCGGACTTGCAAGGAATGGTGGAAGAAGTCGCCAAGGGCCACGGCAGTCTGGGCGCATTGATCAACAAAAACGACGCCTATGATAAGTTCCTCGCCACGCTCGACAAAATGAACGCGGTGATCGACGATGTGCAAGCCGGTAAGGGCACGGCGGGAAAGTTGTTGAAGGATCCATCGCTTTATGACAACGCCAACGACACCATGGCTAACATCAAGAAGGTGAGCGAGACCATCAATTCGGGCAAGGGCACGATCGGCAGGCTCGTTGAGGATGACGAACTGGCGAAGAAGCTCGACATCACCATCACCAAGCTTTCGGAATTGACTTCCGAGCTGGAAGCGGGCCAGGGCACGGCCGGCAAGCTGTTCAAAGACGAAACCCTCTACAACAACGCCAACCAGATGATTACGGAAGCTTCGGCACTGGTGAAGGCCGTGAAGGAAAATCCCAAGAAATATCTCAGCATCAAGCTGCACATTTTCTGAAGTGTTTTCTTTTGCACTTTTTGTTTGGCCAGCCGCCTTGGGCGCCGACGCGCAGGGCCTCTAGTGCTCGCCGATCCCAAAGACTGCTCCCAGCATTAAGATCACCAGCACTCCCAGCGAAATCCAGCCGTACTTCATGTCTTTCTCGTTGAAGAAGAGAAAGCAAGCGACCAGTACGCGAACCACAGGAGTGGCCAGCATCAGCAAAACGCCAGCGCGCTCAATGCCGAGAGGAATCGGGCCGGGCACGAAGAGGCCGGTGATCAGGCCGGCCAGCATGACGAAGAAACAACTGAATGCGCCAATACGCAAGACCGAAGCCACGACGCGATCGAAGGCGGGCTCGCGCAGTTCGCTCATGCCGCACCTCCTCCATGCAAGTTCTCGAACACGTGCACAATCAGGTGGCCAGCCAGATATACCATGATGGCCACCAGCAGATAGACGACATAACGGGTGCGAATGCGGGGAGCTGCGCGCGCTCCGAGCAGCGATCCCAGGAAGACTCCAACGGCGAGGGGCGCGGCTACTTCCACCAGAATGTCGCCGCGGCGGTAATAAACAATGGCGCTGGCCGCGGCGGTCACGCCGACCATAAAGTTGGAAGTGGCCGTGGCGACCATCAGCGGAACCCCCATGAAGATGTACATCACCGGAACTTTGATGGGGCCGCCGCCGATACCCAGCAATCCGGAGAGCGCGCCGGCCACCAGAGAGGCGGCCATTCCCAACGGGTAACGCTTTGGCTCGTAGGGAGGAATCACGACCTCACCGTTGATTAAGGCCAGTCCGGAGGATGATTCGGAGGATGATTCGTCTCCTGACTTCACTTTTCCGCCGCGCGTCAGGATCGTGATCGAGCTGTAAAGCAGAAATCCGGCGAACACTCCTTCGAGAAGGCTGCGATTGAAATAGCCGACAAGATAGGCGGTGACCGCTGCGCCGAATGCGGTGGCGAGTTCGAGCGTCATGCCCAGGCGAATGTCGGTGGTGTGGCGTTGCAAATGAACCGAAGAACTCGCCGCGGACGTGGTGATGACCGCAACCAGGCTGGTGCCGATCGCCTCGCGAATCGGGATGCCGAAATGCAACGCGAGAATGGGAGCGAGCACTACGCCGCCGCCGATTCCGGTGATGGCGCCCAGCATCCCCGCAAAGAAACCAAGGACAACCAGAAGAACGGTTACCACGTGGCGCAGAACCTCCGGCTCGCGTCGCTGCGTGGGCAGCGGAGCGCTGGATCCCGGGGGCAACATCGAGTGATGGAATTGTTCAGGAAGTTTGTGGTGGGTAGAAACATTCGCGGCTCAGGATACCACCCGCGGCGTGCTGGTCGATTCCGCCTGCTCGTGGGCGTGGTAGCTGGAGCGCACCATGGGGCCTGATTCCACGTGACGGAATCCGAAGCGCAGGGCTTCGTCCTTCAGATATTGGAATTCTTCCGGAGCGTAGAAGCGGGCGATGGGCAGGTGATCCTTCGAAGGCCGCAGATACTGGCCGATGGTGAGAATATCCACGCCGCGGCTGCCGAGATCGCGGAACACTTCCACCAACTCTTCCGACGACTCACCCAGGCCAACCATGACGCCGCTCTTGGTGACCATGCCGGGAGAAAACTTTTTGGCGTTCGCTAGCAGAGTTAAAGTGCGCTCGTAGCGCGCACCGGAGCGGACGACGCGGTAAAGACGCGGAACAGTTTCCGTGTTGTGGTTGAGCACGTCGGGGTTAGCATCGAGAACAATTTTCAGAGCTTCGTCGAGACCCTGAAAATCCGGAATCAGCACTTCGATGCGGCAATCCGGCGTGAGCTCGCGAATCTCGCGGATGGTCTCGGCAAAAACTTTAGCGCCGCCGATGTTGTCGTCGTCACGATTCACGCTGGTCACGACCGCGTGTTTCAAGCCCAGCGTGGCCACAGCTTCGGCGACGCGGCGTGGTTCGTCCCAGTCGATGGGCTCGGGCCGTCCTTTGGGGACAGCGCAGAAGCCGCAACGGCGCGTGCAGATATCGCCCAGCAGCATGAACGTCGCAGTCTTATGGTTCCAGCACTCGCCGATGTTCGGACACTGCGCCGACTCGCACACCGTGTGCAGGCCGAGTCCGCGCGCCAGCTTCTTCAAGTTATGGAAGTTGTCGCCAGAAGGAGCTTTGGCGCGCAGCCACGAGGGCTTGGGCACGCGCTGCGGCGGTGCGAGCTCGATCTGAATCAGTTGTGAAGTACTGGCCACTGATTCGATTCTACCAGTTTGCCTGCGACGCATCTGCAGGCCGTTACCCGACTTCGACCAACCCATATGTGTTCTGCCAGCGGGTGCGCATGTGAACCAGGGCGCGGCTGACTTCGACTTCTGAAATCTCTGCGTTCGGGCCGGCGACCACGGCGGCCGCTTCGCGCTTGGCGGCTTCCAGCAACTCGCGGTCGCGGATTAAATTGGCCACGCGGAAACTTGGCATCCCGGCTTGCCGGGTTCCGAAAAATTCGCCGGGGCCGCGCAGTTCGAGATCGAGTTCGGCGATTTTGAAACCGTCGTTGGTTTTCACCATGGCATCGAGGCGCTTCTCGCCTTCTTCGCTCACTTTGCCGCCCGTCATCAGGACGCAATATGATTTCGCGGCCCCGCGCCCGATGCGGCCGCGTAGTTGGTGAAGTTGCGCCAGGCCGAAGCGTTCGGCGTGCTCGATGACCATCACTGTGGCGTTCGGAACATCGACGCCGACTTCGATGACCGTGGTGGCCACGAGAATCTGCAGCTCTCCCTTTTGAAACATGCGCATTACTTGATCTTTCAACTCCGGGTCGAGGCGGCCATGCAGCAAGCCGACTTTCAGGTCGGCGAAGACGCGGCCGCTCAGTTCGCGGTACATCTTGATGGCAGCCTTGAGTTCGGTTTCTTCGTTCTCCTCAATCACGGGATAGACCACGTAGGCCTGATGTCCAGCGGCGATCTGCTTGCGCACGAAGTCCCAGACTTCGGGCGAGCGTTCATCGGCCACCCGGCGGGTGACGATTGGGGTGCGGCCGGGGGGAAGTTCATCGAGCACGCTGAGATCGAGGTCGCCGTAGAGCGTGAGCGCGAGCGTGCGCGGGATGGGGGTTGCGGTCATGACCAGAACGTCGGGCTCGGGGGACGGGGCCTGCGGTGAGGTGGCCGCGCTTCGCCCCTTCGGCAGGCTCAGGGCGGGGGCTGGCCGGACAGCCGAGGCGGCTGTCTCTACGCGAGTGGCCTCGCTATCTCCCGACTTCCGCATCAGCTTCAGGCGCTGCAGGACGCCGAAGCGATGCTGCTCGTCGACGATGACCAGGCCGAGGTTGGAGAACTCCACTTTTTCTTCGAGCAGAGCGTGCGTGCCGATCACGAGCTGCGCGTTACCCTGCGCAATGTGGCGTCGAACTTCACGCTTGCGATCCGATTCCAGCGAACCAGTCAGCAGAACGATGCGGTAGCCCGCGCTCTCGAGAATTCTGCGAGCAGAAAAATAATGTTGCTGCGCCAGAATTTCGGTGGGCGCCATGAGGGCGACCTGGCATCCATTTTCGATGGCGATGATCGCGGCTTCGAAACCCACGATCGTCTTGCCGGATCCCACGTCGCCCTGCAGCAAACGCCGCATGGGATAAGGCTTTTCCATGTCGGATGCGATCTCCTTGAGCACGCGCTTCTGCGCGGCGGTGGGATGAAAAGGCAGAATTTTCTTGATCGCCGCGCGAACCGGCTCGTCCAGCCGGAAAGCAATTCCGGTTTGAGCCTTCTGCTGGCGGCGCTTCAGTTCCAGTCCCAGTTCCACGAAAAACAGTTCATCAAAAATCATGCGGATGTGCGCCGGAGTGCGCGACGATTGCAGGTCGTGCAGGCTCTCGCCCGCATCCGGCCAATGCACCTTCCAGAACGCCTCGCGCGGCGAAACCAGCGCCAGGCGCTTGCGAACGCCGGCAGGAATCGGTTCGAGCAGATCGGGATTCAGGTTTTCGATCGCGGTGCGGATCGCGCGCCGAAACCAGCGCGGCGTAAGGCGTCCGATCGATTCATAGATCGGCACGATGCGACCGATTTCCAAAGACTCAGCTCTCTTTTCGGCGCCGTTCTCTCCGCCGTCGGAGGGGTCGCCCAGTATCTCGAACTGCGGATTGCTGATTTGCAGCTCGCGTGTACTCGGGTTCTCCTCCACTTTCCCGTAAAGCGCGACCGTCTGACCAAGCTTGAACTTGTCCTTCAAATAGGCGCCATGGAACCACAGGCACCGCAGGTGAGCGCGTCCTTGTTCCAAAGTCAGCTTGAAGATCGGCATGCGGCGCGTGAGCACAAGCCCCGAACTGCGAACCTCGCCTATCACCGTGGCCATTTCTCCGGCCCGCAGCTCGGAAATTCCTCGCGGGTTGAGCCGGTCTTCATAACGAAAGGGCAGATAATGGAGAAGGTCATCGACCGTCGAAATACCCTTGGTGGCGAGAACGTCGGCAATGCGCGGACCAATCCCCTTGACGTATTTCACCGGTGTGGAGAGCTCAAGCATGGGTGCGGGGGTTCCTCAAGAATGTTAGCAGGACAATGAATGTTAGCGGGGCAAGCCAGTCACCGCTGGCCAGGCGAGGGTAGACTGTCCGCGTCGATGCTATCCGAATCAAGGTGCTGCGGTGTCTAAACCCTCAGCGCCCGCGATGGCCAACTTTCTCCAGGTTCTAGCTCGCCGTGGTGTTAGGCAATGTGACGTATTTTCTGCTGGAGCCTACTTTCCCGCCGGTGGCGCGGCATCGTCCGTTTCATTTCGATCTGGGGATGGCGCTCGATTTCTGGTTCTGTCTCGTAGCCTACGGTCTGATCCGCACCGCGCGCAGGTGGAGGTAAGTGTGAGCGAACGTCCTTGCATCCGCGAACGTTCTGGCATCGGCCCGAAGGTCAGTTACTTTCGGTACCTCGGGACCCGCTGCTTTCCACGGTAGAATCCGCACAGAATGCAGAAAACCGCAGTCCTATACGATGCGGGCCAGGCCGTGCTTTCCACCTTTGATCCGGACGAGGTGCTGCAGCGGATTCTGGCCATTGCGCGCGACTATTTCCATCTACAGAACGCGGCGATCCTTCTGCTGGATGAGGATAGGCAGGAGCTGTGTGTGCGCTCGCAGATCGGCTGGGACGCTGGACAGGATCAGATTCGGCTAGGCCTCGGCGAGGGCCTTACCGGCGCCGCCGCACTCAAGAAGCAACCCATTTACGCACCCGATGTGAGGAAAGATCCCCGTTACGTCTGCGCGGCGAAGGCGACCCGTTCGGAACTCGCCCTGCCGCTCATGGTGCGCGACGAGGTGGTGGGCGTCCTCGATTGCCAAAGCACCCGGCTCGATCATTTCGATAAAGAAACCATCGATCTCCTGATTTTGTTTTCGACACAAGCCTCCATGGCTCTGCAGAACGCGCGGCTCTATACGCTGGAGCGGCAACGAGCGCGGCAACTGGAGGCCATCAACGCCATCGCGCAGCAAAGCACCGCGGTTCTCGATCTGGGCGAGCTGCTGGGCAAGGTGTGCGTGCTGATTCAGCAGGCGTTCCAGGTGCCGCACGTTTCTTTATTCCTTCGCGAAGAGAGTGAGCTGGTATTGCGGGCACACCACGGGACTCTTACCCCGCGGATTCCCGAAGGCGGGCGCTTTCCTGCGGATCGCGAGCCCTGGTCGCATATTCTTTCGACCAGCGGCACGCTCATCGAGAAGGACCTGGCCACCAAGCCCGAATGCATGCGGTTCTTTGTCGAATCCGCTTCGCGCATGAGCATACCGCTGGTTTCATTCGGGCAAATCCTGGGAGTGCTGGCGCTCGAAAGCGCGAATCGCAATGCCTTCCGGGAGAACGAACTGCAATGTCTGGAATCCGTGGCCGACATTTGCGCCACCTCCATCCAAAATGCGCATTACGTCGAGCGGGTGAAGCAGTTGGCCTATCTCGACGGCCTAACGGGAATTTTCAACCGACGTTTCTTTGAGTTGCGCATTCTCGAAGAGATTGAGCGCTCACGCCGCTACGGCGCCGGCATGGCCGTGATCATGGCTGACATTGACCAGTTCAAGCGCCTTAACGACGAGTTCGGACATTTGCTGGGAGACGAAGTTCTGCGGCAGGTGTCATCGCTGTTCCACCAGCAACTGCGGAAGATTGACGTAGTGTGCCGCTACGGGGGCGAGGAATTCGGCATCGTGCTCACGCAAACCAACGCTTCGCACGCGGTGAGCGTTGCCGAAAAACTCAGAAGGATGGTGGAACACTGGCAGTTCCCCGGTGTGCCTCAAACCGTCACCATCAGCGCCGGAGTGGCCGCTTTTCCCGACCACGGCACCACTCGGGATGAATTAGTGAGAGCCGCTGACAACGGCCTGTATGCCGCGAAGCAGGCGGGCCGGAACCGCATTGCCCTGGCCACTCTGGTTCGCGGCACTTCTGCCAGCAACTAGAACAGCTACCAGCGATCAGCTCTTAAGCTCTTAGCCTTTAGCTCTTAGCTTTGACCGGCTAAATATCGAAGCCGCCCGGCCGCGTGTCGCGGACCACGCGTTCTATGTCGATTTTGAGCTTTTCCTGCTGCCGCTTCATCGCTTTCTGCTCGTGCTTCAGTTTCTCCAGCGCCTGCGCCTGCAGTGCTTTTGGCTGAGCCTGGCGCATCTGGTCGATCGCGGACTTTAGCGCTTCGCTCTGTGCCGCGGAGTTCTTCCCAAGTTCCTTTGCTCGCTCCGCTCGTTGCTGGGCGCAGAGGGCCTGGCGTAGCGCGTCCTCCGCCTGCTCCGCGCCCTCACTCTCGTCCGAAATCAGGTTCATGTCGGGATGAGCTACTGCCAGCTCATCTTGCAGCTTGCTCATTTCCAGCTCAGTCTCAGCGTTGAGAAGAGGCTCATCCAAACTGTCTTCCTCGATCAATGCGCCGGAGTCTCCATGCGGCGGTAGCTCGAGACTTAGCTTCTGCTCTTTCTTGTCGCGGATCACGCCTACGCTCACCGTCCCGCTGTCTCGCGAGTGCATCACGTCGGTGAAGTCGCCGGTGTCGTGGACGGGCTTGTCGTTGATCTTCACGATGATGTCACCGGCGCGGAAACCAGCTTTCTCCCCGCGGCTGCCCTTTTCCACAGTGCGAACCAGCACTCCATTTCCGTCTTTGACGCCGAAGAATTCGCCCAACTGCGCCGTAATGTTTTCCACCATCAGGCCGCTGCGCGCGGAGGACCGCACCACCACGACGTTGATTTGCGGTATCTCAATATCCGGATTGATGGAAATGGACGGGATCTCCACGTGGAAATCCTTCATCTTGGGGCCCACCCAGGCATACTGCTTGCGCCGGTCGGCAAGCTGCACCTTGATCGTCACCGGCTGGCCGTCGCGGCTGATCCCGAAGGTCACGACGCGTCCCGGCGGCGTCTCCCGGATCATGCGCTTGAGTTGCACCTCGCTCTCGATCGCTGTGCCATTCATGCTGAGGATGACATCGTGTTCCTTGATGCCCGCCTTGCCGGCAGGAGCATCCTGGTCCACCATGGTGACCTCAACTCCCTTTTCCTCTTTCAGCTTCAGAGCCGAAAGGCGCTCGGTGCTCACGTCGCTGATGTCCACACCCAGATACGATCCAGTGCTGGAGTCCTCGCTGGGAAACCCGTAGGCCGCCGGCGGGTCCACCGACCAGTTTTGTGCAGCATGAGAAAAGCTCAGCAGCAGAGGCAGTACCGTGAGAGACGTCAGAATATATTTCCGCATGGTCATGGCCCTCAGAATAGTTTTGAAAGCGTGCCGCAGAATCTCGCCGGAAGAATGCAGCGAGCTTCTGCCGTTTCTTCAGCGATCCCGATCGGTAGTGCCAATTTCGGTAGTGCCAATTAATGATCCGATCGCTTGATGCAGATGTCGCCCGTCGTCGTGCGTACTTTCAACATCGGACCACCGCCGTTCAGCTTGCCTTCGGCCGTGAGCGTCTTCGGAGCTCCCCAGTCACCGCCGCCTTCGCTGCTGACGTGAATGTCGGAAAAATCCGAAGTGATGCGGTGACCGTTGCCCAGTTCCACGCTGGCGCGCACCGAAATCGCCACATCCCGCGCGATGTAAACCGTGATGTCCCCGGCGGAAGTTTCGAGCATGGAATCATTGCGCTCGGCGCCTGTGTTCACCAGCTTCACGATGATGCTGCCAGCTCCGGTTTCCGCGCGCGCCGAAGGCACACCGTAAAGTTCGATGCCGCCGCCGCCCGTCTGCGCCCGAACCGCGCCCTTCGCGGAGCTAAGATGAATCGTGCCGCCGCCCGTCTCAATCTCCACCGGCCCGTTGATGTCTCCCAGGTCTATGCTGCCGCCACCGGTTGAGACCTTTAGCTTGCCGTTGCACTGCTTCACCTCGATGCTGCCGCCGCCGGTTTCGATCGTCGCGCCCTGCGCGCCCGATTGAATCTCTACGCTGCCGCCACCGGTCTCCGCGACTACCTTGCCGTTGGCGTGATGAACCATAATCGTGCCGCCGCCGGTATGCAGCCCCAAATCGCCGCTCACTGTGCCCACATCGATCCCACCGCCGCCGGTCTCGGCGTTGGCGCCTCCGCCAATGTCATCGAGGTGCATACTGCCGCCGCCGCTCTCCGCTTCCACGCGGCCGGTAATGCCCGAGGCATCCACGTTGCCGCCTTCTGTTTCAAGCTTGACCAGCAACATTTCACGAGGAACGTTGATGGAGACTTCGCCGGAAAAATGTCGAGGCCGCCGTCCACCCTGCCAATCGCCCACCACCCAGGCGGTGTCACCCTTCACATATGCGGTTACTTTGTATTGCTCGAACTGGCGGCGCGCGTCCTGCTCGGAAGAGGTTTTAAAGTTCGTATGAACGACATAATTAATGCCTTGCTGCTGTCCCCCCCGCACCACCACCGAGCCCATGTCCACTTTCACTCTCAGGTTCTTCACCGACGCCAGCGACCCGGTGACCTGCTGACCCCAGGTTTCGCCTTCGCGGGACATGTGGGTCTCCTGCGCCCAGCCCTGCGGAACAAGGGCGAGAGGTGCAAGCAGAGCCAGCACTCCAGCGAGCCCAACGACTTGTGACCAACGTTTCAATTCATCCACCTCTTGAATTTCCTTAATCAATCTCCGGCAGCTGGGCCAGCATGGTGCGGGCCTGCGACCGAATGTATGTACTCTGATCTTTCGCCGCCAGCGTCATCAGCACGCCGCGCACGCTGCCATCGGCCTTGACCGGCTCGATCAGCCGCAGCGCTTCGGTGCGCACGCCCTGATTCGAATCGTTCACCAGCGCCGTCAGCACCCCATCGCGCACCCGCTGGTCGCTCTTCACATACGCGCCCAGAGCGCCCAGGGATTTCAACCGCGCTCCCGGATTCGAATCGTACTGCAACACATAGAGCAACGCCTCCTGCACCTGCGCGTCATTCGGCTTCTGCGTCAGCAGATTGACGGAATCCATGCTCAGGCCGGAGTTGAAGTTATTGCGGGCTGCGTACAAAAGCAGTTGCTGGATTTTCTGATCGTTCAGAGAACCCTGCGCATCCTGCGTGGCGACTGTGTCGTATTTGATGTCGATCTGACTTGTTCCCGGAGTTTGAGTGATGGATCGAATGCCGGCGATCGCGGCCTCGGTGGCAGGTGCAACCGGCGTTCCAGACGCGGTGCTAACCGGAGGCTTCGGCGCCAGGGAACATTCGGTATGCCGTTCCAACTCCACCCGCAAAGCCAAAAATCAAAATCGCCGAAGCCAGCGCCGGCGAGAACTTCACCTGCCGCAGCCAGCTCGCGGGATCAAACGCAAACTTGTGCCAGAATGCGCCCTGCTGGGCGGTCTCCAAGGCTTCCTGCAGCCGCATGCGCGACGCTGCCACCAGGTTAGGCGTCGGCTCAACCGACGGAACATTCGCGAGCAGCGCGTGGAACTCCTGCTCCGCCTTCAGTTCGGCCGCGCAGTCCGCGCAGCGCGCCACATGCTGCTCCAGTTCGTGACGAGCGTCATCCGCCAGCTCCCCATAAACCTGGAGCGCGATATTTTCTCGAACCCATTCACATTTCATAAATCCAGCTCCCCCGCAGGCCGAACCTATGAACGATGTGGAGACAGCCGTCTGGCTGTCCGGCCAGCGCGAAGCGCTGGCCGCTAATCCCACACCGCGTACCTCATATCCGCCAGCGCGCCACGCAACTTCTGCGTGGCCCGAAACAAAGTATTCTTCGCCGTCTCTTCCGTCGTATGCAAAATCTCGCCCACAGTCCGCAACTTCAACCCGTGGTAATGCTTCAACTCAAACACCATGCGCTCCCGCGGCGTCAGCTTCTCGAGCGCCCCATGAATGCGCGCTCCCAGTTGCCGCCGCATCAAATCGCGCTCCGGATTCGCTCCCGCCCGTCCATCCGGCACCTGGTCGAGCAGGTCATACTCCCCGCCGGAAGAATCCTTCGCGACCGGAGCATCTTCCTTGCGCACGTTCTTCTTGCGCAGGTGATCGAGACACAAATTGGTCACGATCCGATAAATCCATGTGTAAAAGGAACACTCAAACCGGAAGCTGCCGATATTCTTGTAAGCCTTCAGGAAGGCGTCCTGGTAGACGTCCTGAGCGTCGTGCTCGGTCCCGGTGAGATGAAGCGCCAGTCGCAGAACGGACTGGTCGTAGTGACGCACGAGCTCCTCGAACGCGCCGCGGTTACCCCGCTGCGCCTCGCGAATCAGCATCGTGTCGTCGATGCGGCGGTCTTGCGTTTGGCGATCTAGCCCAGCCATGCGGCCCCGCACGGGGTCCTGATTCTCCGTAAGCTGGTTCTCACTTCTTCCACCGCCGACTTTTTCCGCTCTCTCGCTTCGTCCCGAGTGGGCCCGTTGGCTAACCGCAAACGGTACTACCCATGCTTCGGCCGGCATTCTGTCGTGTCCTCTGCAAGTCCCGGGTTAACACTAAATGGTCAAGCACTGTATCCGGGCTTGCACAGGAATAGACGGGTGGTCCGTGGAACCGTGAGCAGAAATTATAGCTGGCGGGATGATTTTTGTGGGCGCGTAGGTCGTTCTGGGGCAACGATTTACGGCGAAACAGAACAGTGGAGCACAACCATCCGTCCCAGCCCGGCAAGCGAAATTGCACTGATCGTGAGGCAATCAGGTGGAATGCCCTCGTAGAGGCGTTCCTTGCAACGTCTCTCTCTCCCGCAAGGCGAGGTCCTGGACCGGGACGGGCTAGACGAACTCGCCGGTACAGACCCTGTGCCGACATCGTTACCACGGAACGTGGCGAGAGAGACGTAACCAGTTACGCCTCGACCGCTTCCTTCTCGATGACCACCTTCAGATGCGCCGTCACATCCTTGTGCAGCTTGACCGGGATGGTGAACTCGCCCACGGTCTTCAGCGGCTCATGCAGCTGGATCTTGCGGCGGTCGATGTTGAATCCCTTCTTGGTCAGCGCCTCGCCGATGTCACTCGACGTGACGGACCCGAAGAGCTGATCGCCCTCGCCCGCCTTGCGCTGGAACGCTACCGACACGCCCTCAAACTGCTTGGCGAGTTCCTCCGCCTGGGTCTTTTCCTTGGCAGAGCGCCGCACCGACGCGGCCTTCATCTGCACGATGACGGCCTTGTTCCCGGCGTTGGCCTCAATGGCCAGCTTGCGCGGCAAAAGGTAATTGCGCCCATATCCCTCGGCAACTTTCACCACGTCGCCGCGGGCGCCCAGTTTGACTACATCTTCTTTGAGAATGACTTCCATGATGGCTCCAATTTCCAATCAGATTTCTGCGCCCGTGACATCCCTATTGCTGATTGCTGATTTTAGATTGCTGATTAGAAACCGGTCGGCGTCGGCCTTTGGGTTTCAATCAACAATCTGAAATCAACAATCAACAATCAGGCAGCTTCGCCGCCTACGATGCCCGCCCGGCAAACGGCAGCAGCGCGATATTCCGCGCCTGCTTGATCGCCGACGATAGCCGGTGCTGGTGCGGCGAACACACGCCGGTCAGCCGCCGGGGCACAATCTTGCCGCTTTCGGCCACGAACTGGCCGAGCATGCGGTAGTCCTTGTAATTGATGCTTTCGATTTTCTCGACGCAGAACTTGCACACTTTCTTGCGCCGGAAGAACTTGCGTCCGCCTTCGCGCGGAGGACCGCCGGGCCCACGTCCGCCGCCGCCCCCGCCGCCGAATCGCGGCCGGTCTCCCCCGGGACGATCGCCGCCGCCAAAACGCGGACCATCCGGTCGCGGGGCATGTGCCTCGCGTGGTGCAGGTGCATCGCCGGCCGCTCGTTCTGTCGCAGGCGCTGGTGCTTTCGTTTCTTCAGCCATAGTGCTCCTTGAAATCGTGCTCACTAGAATCAGTGGTTAGCGATTAGTAGCTAGTTGTTAGTCAAATCTACCTGTGTGCGCTGCGAGAACAGAAGGCCCTTGGCCCGCGATCAGTGCCCGTCTTACTGGCCACTGACCCCTGGCCCCTGTTCTTACGCCGTTGCCGGAGCTTCCGCCGCCGGCGCCGCCGCAGGCTCTTCCGCTGCAGGCGCAGCTGCCGCCGGTTGCGCACTTACTTTCTTGCGCGCGTCGCGGATGGCTTTGATCTTGTCGAGGCGCTTCTGCTCCTCGTCAATGCGCACAGTCAGGAACTTGATGACCGGCTCCGTCACGCGCAGCCGGCGCTCCAGTTCGTGCATCACCGTGCCTCCGCCTTCCACGGTCAGCAAGACATAAACTCCCTCGTGGAATTTGCGCACGGTATAGGCCAGCCGCCGCTTGCCCATTTTTTCCACGCTCTTCACGGTTCCATTCGAGGACGTCACTGCCGTCCCCAGCGTGGAAACCAGCTTGTCCAAATCCTCGTCTGTCATGTCAGGCCGGACGATAAACATCAACTCATAAGTACGATTCATTCGCAGTCTCCAAAATTCTAGGCCACCAAACCGGCCACGGATCTTCACAGATCACACGGATAAATCGAATCAACCAAGAAAATTCTCAAAGATTAAAGATTTCGATCCGTGAGAATCCGTGCAAATCCGTGGCTAATTTGCCTTGGGCCGAAGCCCGAAAGCCGAAGCCCGTTACTCTTTCCGGTTGAAGCGGTTCATCGCCGCCGCCGGACCATCTTTCAAAATCACTCTGACCGCCTCTGCCGCAGTGTCGAGGACTTCGTCCACCACTTTGAGGTCGGCCTTGCGCATCGGCGCCAGCAAATAGCGCTGGCCGTCTTCTACCTTGTGCTCCGGCGCTACGCCGATCCGGATGCGCAGGAAATCATTCGTCCCCAGCGCATCGATAATCGACTCAATGCCGTTGTGCCCCGCTGAGCTGCGCCGCGTTTGAATGCGCAACGTACCCAGCGCAAAATCCAGTTCGTCCTGAATCACGATCAGGTCCGCTTCCGGAATCACTTCGTGCTTGTCCACCAACTCCCGGACCGACAACCCGCTCAAATTCATGTACGTCTCAGGCTTGGCCAGCAGCGCCGGAACGCCCTCAATCACCACCCGCGCCGTCAAAGCCCGGCACAGCCGGTTCCTGACTTCGACTTTCAGATCCCCGGCGATGCGATCCACCGCCAGAAAGCCCAGGTTATGCGGCGAAAACTGGTATTCGATACCCGGATTGCCGAGACCGACGATCAATTTCACGCCCTATCAATTTCCTCCGCCCGCGCTCTCAGATCTAGATTGTCATCCCGAGCAAGCGTTCTTTGCGCAGCGATGGATCTGGGCGAGCCGCGCGACGCGTCGCGATTCTTGCGACGCAATACCCGCGCGTTTGGCTCGCTTCCTTACGGCTATTTCTTCTCCTTCTTCTCCGCTTTCTCGGGCTTCTTCTCGCCCTTGTCGGCACCCTCGGCACCTTCCTCGTCCGTCTCCTGCTTGCCCTTCTTGATGACCTCGGGCTCGGCTGGAACCGCTCCCGCTTCCGCCGCCACCGCTTCCGGCGTGGCCACAACTTCTTCCTTCACCGTGGTAACGTGCGCCACTGGCTGATGCGGATCGGTAAGCACCTTCACCTTTTCTCCGAGCGCCAAATCCGACACGCGCAGCACTTTGCCAAACACCAACTCACTCACATCGGCATCAACGTGGCTGGGAATATCCGCCGGCAAGCACTCGATCTCCACCTCGCGCAGAATCTGCTCCAGGATGCCGCCTTCCTGCTTCACACCCGCCGCTTCGCCGCGCAGGAAAATCGGCACGCTGACTTTCAGCGCCTTGTCCATGGCGATGCGCTTCAAGTCGATGTGCAGCAGCTTGCCCTTGATCGGCTCATACTGCCAGTCGACGATCATGGCCTTGGTTTGCTCGCCGCCGTTCAGCGCGAGATCGAAAATCGTGTTGTGCCCGGTCTTCGAGTTCAGGATGCGCGTCACCTGCCGCGGATCCACGCTCACCGAAAGTGAATTCTTGCCCGCGCCATAAAGCACGCCCGGAATTTTTCCGCCCATGCGGACTCGCCGGGCCATATTCTTGTTCCCCGACTCCCGCGGATGTGCTTCCAATACGTTGGTTTCAATTGCAGTCGCCATAAATTCGATTCCCTTTACAGTGTTGTCATTCCGACCGGAGCCGGAGCATAGCGACGGCGCAGTGGAGGAACCTGCTTCTTGCCGGCGCCTGCAAAAACTCTTGCTGCCCTAAACAAACAACTTGCTCACCGAAGTCTCTTCGTGATTCGCCTGAATCGCGCGCCCAATCAATCCCGCAATCGAGAGGACCGTAATCTTCCCTCCCTTTTCCGTGCGCGCGGCGTCGGCTTCGGCATTCAGCGGGATCGTGTTCGTGATTACCAGTTCCTTGATCACCGAATTCTTGATGTTCTCGACCGCCGGCCCCGAAAGCACCGCGTGCGAAGCGCAGGCGTAAACCACAGTCGCCCCGTTTTCCTTCAACGCCGCGGCCGTTTTCACCAGCGTGCCCGCCGTATCGATCAAATCGTCGATGATCAAACAAGTCCGCCCGTTCACATCGCCGATCACGTGCATCACTTCCGCCACATTCATTTCCACGCGGCGTTTATCCACGATCGCCAGGGCCGCATCCACCTTCTTGGCAAAAAACCGCGCCCGCTCCACGCCGCCCGCATCCGGCGAAACTACCGTCAAATTCGGCAACTGCAGCTTGCGGAAGTGATCCACCAGCACCGGCGAAGCGAACAGATGATCCACCGGAATGTTGAAAAATCCCTGCAACTGGGGCGTATGCAAATCCACAATCAGCGCCCGGTGCGCCCCCGCCGTGGTCAGCAAATCCGCCACCAGCTTCGACGAGATCGGGCTGCGCGGCTTGTCCTTGCGGTCCTGCCGCGCGTAACCAAAATATGGCATCACCGCCGTAATGCGCCGGGCCGAAGCGCGCTTCAGCGCATCAATCATCAGCAGCAGTTCCATCAAATGCCCGTCCACCGGACGGCACGTGGGCTGCATCACGAACACATCCGCGCCGCGCACGTTCTCCTGAATCTGCACGTACGCTTCGCCGTCGGCAAAGCGCGTCACCTGCGCCTGCCCCCGCTGCATGCCCAGAAACTGGCATACCTCGTCGGCTAACTGCGGGTTGGCCGTGCCGCAGAAAATCTTGAACTTCTCATCCACCCGCGGACGCGGCTTCCGCTCCAGCTTCTCATCCGTCACAGGTGAACTCTTCTTTTCAGCGTTCTCAGCCTTGTCAGTCGGCGTGACTAAAGTAGCCATAGGCAGTTCTCAGTTCTCGGTTCCCAGTTCTCAGTATTTCGAACTTGGCCAGTTCAACTGAGAACTGAGAACTGGCAACTGAGAACTGATCTTTGGCTGGGCCGCTAGGATTCGAACCTAGACAAAGTGCTCCAAAGGCACTTGACCTACCATTAGTCGACGGCCCAGTAACTCAAGTTTCCGGTTTCCCGTCTCCAGCGAAGGAAACGGACATTCCGCATTCTTGCCGGAGTCTACTCTATTAAACAACCAGAAACTAGGAGCTGGAAACTGGAAACTTTTTCCAGTAAGCCCGCCGAGTCAACGTAACCGAAGCCTGCGCCGCCCAGCCCGCCGTCCGCAGCCTGCCAGCGGCTTTAGCCGCTTCGGCCCGCGACCGAAACAATCCATACAGCGTGGACCCGGAGCCCGACAAGGACGCATATGCCGCCCCCGCACGTTCCAACGCTCGTTTTCCTTCACTCAGCTCGGGATACTCAGGAAAGACGACCTGTTCAAAGTCGTTTTCGATCCCAGCCCGGACAAGCCAGAGAAGCGGATTCTCGGCCCGACCCCTTCCTGCCAACAAATCAGAAGGAGCACTGGAGTACGTCTCGCTCAGCCATGCCGACAACCCACGGCCAAGCTCAATAATTCTATCACGACTCGTGTGGGGAAAAGCTTGTGTGGGATTTGACCGGCAGCTTTTGTAGCCACGGGCTGAGCGAAATCGTCTAGGTTGTCCGAGCGGAGCGAAGCTCGGCTGGTTCTTCCAGACGCAACGCCGCCCCGCCATCCTCCGATCCCACTCCGCAAACGCTTTCGGAGTCGAAACCCCAACCTCGGGAGTCACCACCACACAAGGCTATCGCTGGCAAATCCTGCAGCGGATAAACCTGTTCCCCTCGCCCAACCCCCAAAACCGTTCCGCCCACCAGAAACAGCGGCAAGTCCGATCCCACTTCCCCCGCAATCCGCAATCTATCTGTCGCCGGAAGCTATTTCTTCAACGGCCCGTTCCAGCCCCAGCAACGCCGCCACCGCATTCGCCGACGCGCCCCCCAACCCGCCCTGCACCGGCAGCCGCTTCTCAATCTCAACGATCACGCGGCTCTTTACTTGCAAAACCCCAGAGCTTTCTCCACAATGCGGAAGCAAGTATTCGATTCATCCCGCGGCACGCGCGGATCCGCGCAGCGAATCTCGATGCCCACTCCCGCGCCCCACGCTCACCCGAATCACATCATGCAACCCAATCGTCTGATAAACCGTAACCAGCTCATGAAATCCGTCCTCCCGCGCCGCCCCAATCCGCAGCCCAAGATTAATCTTCGCGAACGATCGAACCGTGACAGGCATGGGCAATGATTGTAAAGTCTCCACCGCCCATGTGGCGACAGCCGCCTCGGCTGTCGAAGCCAAAGGCGAAGGCCTGGCGCCGCCCAGGAGGTCCTGTCCTTACGCAGTAGTTGCGAGCGTTGACCCCGCTGACCCCTCAGTGACTTCAGTAATCTCGACGACTTACCTTTTCGAGGGCACTCTGAAAGGGATTTCCGCTGACCCACCGTTTTTAGAGACGGTTCCCCCAGGCGGGAATCAAGCAAGAGACGCAACCACAATTGTTGTACCGGGAAAAACGTCCGGTCCTGTTGCAGCTTTTCCCGAAAGTAGGGATGCAAAGCCCCCGTGGGAGCGCGCGCAAGACGTTCGAATCAAATTTCATGCGCCGGCGGTGAGCTTCGCTGCCATCCGCCAGAACGCTAAAGGATTAACTATGCGTGGGGCACGCCAAACCTCTTTCTTTCTGACCCTCTGTTTCGCAGCATGCTTTGCCGCCACAGCAGCGTTCGCCCAAAGCTACCAGGTCATCCAGGTCACCGACGGCGGCACCATTTCCGGCACCGTCAAATGGGCCGGACCGCTGCCCCATAACCTTGATTTCCCGATCACCAAAGATCCGCAGGTTTGCGACCCCGATTCCCACAAAACCACCGACCTGGAGCGCCTGATCGTCGGCCCCCAGGGCGGCGTCGCCAACACCATCGTCTATTTGAAGAACATTTCGAGCGGCAAAGCCATGGATTTGCCCGAACAACGCCGTCATCTCGACCAGAAACAGTGCCGCTACATTCCGCACATTCTTCTGGTCCCGCAAGATAGTCCGCTGGCCATGCAAAGCTCCGACGCCACGCTGCACACCATCCACATGGAAGGCGCCGCCAGCTTCAACCTGCCGTTTCCTTTCCAGAACCAGATCACCTCGCGCATCATGTCCACTCCGGGATTGGTTCACCTGCGCTGCAACGGTGGCCACGTCTGGATGAATGCCGAGATGATGGTGGTTACTCATCCCTACTACGCCGTCACCGATGACAGCGGACAGTTCGAGTTCACCAACGTGCCTCCCGGAACCTATCAGATTGTGGCCTGGCACGAAGGCTGGGGAGTGCTGGGACGCCAACAGACCTACGACGTTTTGACGGAAAAGAAAGTGGACCGACCGCTCTTCTCTGAACCAAAAACCTGGGAAAAATCCGTGACCGTCACCCCCAATCAGCCCAGCACAGTGAACTTCATAGTCAGCAGCAAGTAGCACCCTGGGTGGGACAGACACTCTTGCCCGTCGCTTTTGATTTTAGCTTTCGATTCTGACTCCCCCGCTCATGTGACGACGGCCGCCTCGGCTATCCGGCAAGGGAAGCGAGCCGCCTTCTTCCCGAATGCCGCCCCTTAGCCGCATCGGAAACGATTCCCCGAAACCGGAAACTAGAAACCGAATCTCCATACCTTCCGGAATCCGTTCCCCGAAATCAATTTCCCCGTTAGAATCCTCTCCCGAGGCCACCCGTGCCACGCTCCAAAGCCCCCGCGCTCCTGCTAGCCCCCGCCGTAATAATCGCCATCATCGCTGTACTGTTGCCGCCGATCCCACAGCCCTTGTCTTACCACCAGTTCGCAGACCAACGCGCCTGGCTCGGCATTCCGAACTTCGGCGACGTAGTCTCCAACCTGCCGTTTGCGATTGTAGGAATCTGCGGCCTGATCTTCCTTCTGCGGCGCGTCAGCGCAAAATCGTTTCGCAGATCCGCGCGGACGCCAGGGCTACATCCGCTGGATTTACGTGCTCATGTTCGCCGGACTGCTGCTCACCGCCTTCGGCTCGGCCTACTATCACCTCGACCCCGGCAACGCCCGCCTGGTCTGGGACCGCCTCCCGATCATGATCGTCTTCATGGCGCTGGTCGACGCCGTTATCGCCGAACGCGTCAGCGTGAAAGTCGGATTGTGGCTTCTACCCGCGCTGCTCGCCATCGGTATAGGCAGCGTCTTGCAATGGCGAGCCAGCGAACTGCACGCGCACGGCGATCTCCGTTTCTACGCCGCCGTGCAGGTCTATGCCATCGTGGTCCTGCTGCTGGCGCTTCTGCTTCCGCCGAACTACACGCGTGGCTCGGACTTCGCCGTAGTCGTCGGCCTATATATTCTCGCCAAGATTTTGGAGACTTTCGATCGGCAGGTTTTCGCCGTCGGCCACATCGTAAGCGGCCACACTCTGAAACACCTGGCCGCCGCCACCGCCAGCTACTGGATTCTAAGAATGCTCGAGAAGAGAGAACAAAAGAAAGACTTGCGTTCGCTTTGATCCCGCTCACGTACTGACAGCCAACTCGGCTGTCCGGCAAAGCGAAGCGAGCCGCCTCGCTCCCGCCGTCGACTTTGACTCTAGGCGTTGACTTTAGCCTTTGCCCACAGCCACGATCGCATTCCAGAAACGCATCAGAAGAGTGAACAGAAAAAAAGAAGGGAACAAAAGAACAGAAGAAAGAAAAGAATTTGATTTGGCTATCCGGTTGATTCGCGAAATGGCAAAAGACTACCCCGGCCCAGCCCTACCCGTGCCGTCGATACAACACCGCAAACTCAAACCCCGGATTCGCGGGAAACAATTCCGCCACTTTCCTCAACCGCTCAGCCAAAGCCGAAGGCGCCAGCAGCGGATAATCCCGCTCCCGCAGGTCCCGGTAATCCACATCCAGATACAGTGACAGCAAATAAATCGAAATCGTATCCGCGAACGTGGCCTCAAAATATTCGTTCTTGTAGCGCTCCGCGTCAGGCCCATCGGCCGTCGCCAGTTTCCGCGCCTCAAACGCATCCAGAGACGTCTCGCCCCGAACCCCGGCTTCTACCTGGCTCCACGCCAGTTCGCTGAATTCGTGCGACACTCCGGCCCGCTCCACCAGCGCGTGGCCCACATTGATATAAAACTCAAACGCCACGGAAAACTTGTCATCCATCAGCCGCGTGGAAATAAACACGCACTGCGAATCGCCCAGATTCAGGTTGCGATGACAAACCGCATTGTCGCTCAACCCCACATCATAGCGGTCGGCGATCACCGTCTCTTCGCCCTGGCTCACCGCCAGCGGCACAAAATAATAAGCCTTCCGCTCCAGCGCCGACGCCACTTTCCCCGGCACCGCCGCAATCATGCGCTCCAGGTCAAACGAATTCACCGCCGTCTCGCCCGCCACGGCATAACAAATCCCGTTCGCCGCCTGCGAAACCGGCGTCACCCGTACCACTTCCGCCGGACTCCGCGTAATCGCTGGCGCCGCCTGTGACATGATGACTATCTTATACCCTCACAACATGCAGGATGGTTTATGTTAGACGCGATGGTATCAAAGCTGCAGTCCACGCTGCCCCCGCTGGTACGCCATCCCTTTCCGCGTCTTTCTCGCGACGTTGATCGGCACCCTGCTCTGCTTCGCCGTGACCTTGCTGTTCGCCATCCTCGGCACCGTGATCACCGCTAAACTGCAAGGCGTCCATCCCGACATGCGCATCGCCTACCGCTACATCGCGCTCCCGGTCGCCGCAGTAGCAGGCACCATAATCTTCGCACTGTCGCTACTAATGGAAATCCGCCACTACCGCCAAACCAAAGCCCTGGCCGCAATCGAACGTCTAAGCTAAGAAAGAGTGACGCCACCTCAACTCGTGTGAAGACAGCACCGACTCGGCACGACCGCCTCAACTCATGTGGCGACAGCCGCCTCGGCTGTCCAAGCAAGCGAAGCGAGCGCCCGATCTTCCCCGCAGCCGCGAGTTCCATGCCCCCCGCCACCCACGCCCCGCCCAACAAAGTAAAATAAACCCCATGCCCCGCATCGCCATCCCCCTGCCCCACTCCTCCGACCTTGAATACGCCGAGCGCGCCATCCCGCCCTACGAACGAGCCGTCGAGTTAGCCGGAGGCGTACCCATCCGCATCCCGCTCGATCAACCTCAAACAGAAATAAAAAAACTGATCGCCACCTGCGACGCCGTGCTGCTTCCCGGCAGCAAAGCCGACGTGGACCCCGCAAAGTTTCACGCCCCTCGCTCCCCGCGAACCGCCCCAGCAGACCTCCCCCGCACCACCGTCGACGAACTACTTCTCGAAGACGCCTACCGTCACCGCAAGCCCATCCTCGGCATCTGCTACGGACTGCAAAGCCTCAACGTTTTCCGCTCCGGCTCGCTGATCCAGCACATCCCAGATTTTCTCCCGGAGGAAACTCGCGCAAGCGTAGATCACGAAGCCGGGAAAAAAGTAGAATCGCCCACAACGTAGAAATCAAGAACCAATTCCAACCTGGCAGAAATCCTGCGGAGAAATACCACCTCACCCCAGGCGCCGACAGCCACTACGGCTCATATGGCGACGGCCGCCTCGGCGGTCCAGCGCAGCGAAGCAAGCGCCAATTCTTCCCCAATCTCGCCCGCCGACATTCAGAAGACCACTCACCGGAAGGGCACGGCTTCAGAGGTGCCGCCAACTCACTCAAAAGTAATTGGGCTTTAGCCCCTGAAGGACGCAATATCCTGCTCCCGGTAAACTCCTCCCACCACCAATCCGCCGACGCCATCGGCCAGGGACTCCGCATCGCCGCCCGCTGCCCCGCCGACGGCATCATCGAAGCCCTCGAAGGCACGCGCCCGATCATTTTGTGCTGGCAGTCCAATGGCACCCCGAACGCTCGGCAGAAGAAGACGAATCCTCCCGCGACATCTTCCAGGCATTGGTAGAAGCTGCAGGAGTCCGGCAGAAGCAAATCACAGCCGAGTCCGAAAAGTAAGGTCAAAATCGTCGCGGGGAAGAAAAATCCGCGAAGATCCGCGGCGAAATGATTTTGACTCTCCTACCTCTTCTTCCGCCGCCGCGGCAATTTCTCCAGCAGCACCACCACGTGCGCCAAAGCCGCATTCTCCAGATTCAGCCCCTCCGGAGTCTTCGCCTTCAGTCCCACGCAATCGCCATCCACTCCCAGCAACTCCGCAACATGCTTTCGAATCTCCGCCGCATGCGGACCAATCTTCGGCGCGGCCAGAATCAGACTGGCATCCACATTCGCCACGCCGTAACCCGCGTTCCGCACCCGCTTCAGCGCCTCGCGCAAGAAAATCACCGAGTCCGCGCCCTTCCACTTCGCATCCGAAGGCGGAAACAGCGCGCCAATATCCGGCGCCGCAATCGCACCCAGCAAAGCGTCGGTTATCGCGTGCAGCAAAACGTCGCCATCCGAATGCCCGCCCAGCCCCCGGTCATGCACCAGCGCAACCCCGCCAATCCTCAGCGGAATTCCAGGGCGAAATTCATGCGAGTCAAACCCATAACCGATTCTCAAGAGCAACCCCTAACTCGCCGCGGATTCACGCGGATCAACGCGGATTTTCTTTCTTTCATTCTCATAAACCAGCCGCCGAAACTGAGCCTTCGCACCAATATTCAGCAGCAACCCCACCTCAATGTCAGTAGCTCGCGAGTAGTTCAGCAGCTGCTTCTCATGAGCCTGCTCGATCGTTCGAACCGCCTTGAGCTCAAGCAGAACCTTCCCCTCAACCAGTATGTCAGCACAAAATACTCCTATCCGATGCCCGCGGAACCATACGGACACAGGCACCTGCCGCTCCACCTTCAAGCCCGCGTCCAAGAAAGCAACCGCGAGTGCCTGCTCATACACACTCTCCAGAAAACCGTGCCCCAGTTCGTTGTAAACGTCGTAAAACACACCAATGATCTCCTCGGTCAGCTCCCGATGCTTAAGATCTTCAGCCAGCATTTCGCTCTATCCGCGAGAATCCGCGGCGAAAAGTTTTATTTCCCTAAATAAAACTCCGCCAGTTCCATATCCCCAGGCGACGTAATCTTGATATTCCGTGCCGATCCCATCACCACCGCCACTTCGTGCCCCGACCGTTCCGCCAGAGACGCTTCGTCCGTCCCCATAAATCCGTCGGCCGACGCTTCATCAACTGCCTTCTTGATCACGCTGTAACGAAATCCCTGCGGAGTCTGCGCCAGCACCACCCCGACCCGCGGAATCGTCGCCTTGATCACTGCGCCCTCGGCGGTCCGCTCCACCTGTTTCACCGTATCTACCGCAGGCAGCCCCGCGATCGCCGCCCCATACTTTTTCGCCGCCTCGATCACCGCGCCAATAATCTCCGCCGTCACAAACGGACGGACCGCGTCATGCACCAGCACAATGTCATCCGCCGCCGCCGAAACCGCATTCAGCGCATGCTCCACCGACTGCTGCCGGTGTTCCCCGCCTACCACCAGCTCAATTTTCTTCTTCAGAATATCTTTCCCTTCGGCTCCGGCCGCTTCACTCTGCAGCCGCGCCCGGAATCCCGCAATCTCATTCTCGCGCAGCGCAATCCAGATCTCGCTCACCGCATCGACCGCGGCAAATTTCCGCAGCGTGTGAATAAGAATTGGCGTCCCGCCCAGTTCCGTGAATTGCTTGGAGAGGACCGGTTGTGTCGCCTTACTCTTGGCGCCCGGCATAGGACCCATGCGCGTCCCCAGCCCCGCCGCCGGAATAATCACAATTACCTTCATAGCGGCCTGCAGTATACGAGCGCAAAGCGGGGAGTTCAAAATCGGCGGAGGGACTGGCTCCAGTCTCGACCACCGCCCGTGTGGGATTGGGTGCTCTGTGGGGACGTGCACCGTCTCCCGACGTGTGAACAAAAAATCCCCCACTTCTCGCAGAGGACGCGAGAAATGGGGCGCCCACGGTTTCTTCGTCCGTTCACTTCGGTTGCGCGACAATTCGCAGGTACGGTTTCGGTGACTTCCACCCTTCCGGATATTTCTTTTGCGCATCTTCGTTCGACACGGAGGGCAGGATGATGACGTCGTCGCCCTGCTTCCAGTTCACCGGCGTTGCGACTTTGTGCTTAGCGGTGAGTTGCATCGAGTCGATGACGCGCAGAATCTCGTCGAAGTTGCGGCCGGTGCTCATGGGATAGCTTAGCTGCAGTTTCACTTTCTTGTCCGGGCCCACCACGAACACGGTACGCACGGTGGCATTGTCGGCGGCAGTGCGGCCTTCGGAAGTGTGTCCGCTCTCGGCCGGCAACATGCCGTAGAGTTTGGCAATCTTCAGTTCCGGATCGCCGATCATCGGGTAATTTACTCTGTGGCCCTGGGTTTCTTCGATGTCCGCGGCCCACTTGCCGTGGCTGGTGACCGGGTCCACGCTCAGGCCGATGATCTTCGTGTTGCGCTTGGTGAATTCCGGCTGCAGGCCGGCCATGTAGCCGAGTTCGGTAGTGCACACGGGCGTGAAATCTTTGGGATGCGAAAACAGCACAGCCCAGCCGTCGCCGATCCAGTCATGAAAGTGAATCGTGCCTTGCGTGGTCTCAGCAGTAAAGTCGGGGGCCGTGTCGTTGATGCGCGGAATTCTGGCGGTTTCAGTTGCGGTCTCGGTAGCCATGTTATTTCTTCTCCTCTTAAGAATTTGAAGTGCCTTACCGTGCGAAAGCTGGTCCGCGGCAGCTTTCAAATCCGGGCGATCTCAGTGGAAAACAAAAACCCACCCGGTTTGCCGCGGGTGGGTTGATAAGAAGTCTCGCTGACCCTGTTACCCACGCGGCGGCGCGTGCATACAACAACCGTGTATACAACAAGCGTGTATACAGCAACGAAGACGGCCGCTGAAGGCAGGGTTAAACACGTAGTCAGGATAAAAGGCGGGTTCCCCCGGTGTCAAACGCGGCGATTCGCCAGAAGTGGCGCGAGAAGTGGGAACCAGCGGCTGCTCTCAGCGAACCGGCTCGCGCCAGCCGGTCAGAAATCCCGCCCCTCGAGGCGACGCGAGAGGCGGGATCCACGCTGTCTCAGGCTACCCCCAAGCAGCCTGCGACACTTGTTGGAAAGACCGACGAGACAAAGACCGGCGAGACAAAGACCGACGAGACAAAGACCGACGAAACAAAGCCCAGCGAGACCCTCAGTGCCGGTCTTCCCCGATCGCAGTCTTTCCCGAACTTTGACCGTGAATGTCGTTCCGCAGATTCCAGAACCGCGCCCCCTGAACGATCTTCGTTAGCCAGCGCTGAATCGGGTGAATTGTGCTCATTGCTCGCTGGGCAGGAGGGCTTCCTCCGCCAGCCCTTTTTTCCCCGCTGAGATCAACAGTTGGACTTTTTGCACAAACTGCGTACTGTCATTCACATCGGTGAGGGCGCTGCGGTATTCCCACACGAAATTGCGCATGGCCTCCTGGGCCTGGCGGTAGGCGTCCTGGTTTTCCATATGGAACTGCCGGAAACTCTCGATGGCGTCCCACAGCACATCGGAGCGCTTTCGCTTGTCGGTAAGTTTAGGGGGGTCACGCTTCATCACGTAATAGACCCAATCTTTGTTGTCTCTCCCCAACCTCACGTTGATCGCCTTTTCCCACAGCTTGATCATCAGAACGACATCGTCGTTGTGGAAGCCTTGGTGGGCGCCTAGCCCTTTCTGTCCCGGCTGGCAGCCGCGGATTTTGTCCTCCAATGCATCCAGGGTTTCATCCGCCTTGTCTTTGTCTACAAGATATCCGTAGTCGTCGCCCATTGAAGTGTTCCCCCAGTTCGTGAAATTTCCTTTCTGCCGTTCGGCTGTCTCTCTACAGGCAAAGCCGCGCGGCTTTGCGCCTTGGAGCACGCCCTTCAAAATCAACCGCCCCTACTATAGAGATCGGAAACGGTGGGCAAAACCCGACACGCGAGGGCTGGAAACTGATCTAGGAGGAAGTTATCTTTAACTCGGGGGGTATATTGCTCATGACAGACTGGTTCGCGCGCCCCGTCCTGCATGTGGCCGACGTTGAAGCCTCGCTCCGCTTTTACGTTGACCAGCTCGGTTTCACCAGCCCCTGGCGTTACGACGAGGACGGTAGAGCGCATGTCGCACAAGTCGACCGGCAGGGCTGCGCTCTGATCCTGGCCGACACCTGGCCGGAGAAGGTTGGCAAGGGCCTGATCTTCATTTCCCTGAACGTCGAGTCCCTGAACGTCGAGCCCGCGACGCCCGAGGCCGCGGCAGCCGCGTTGGACGCGTTGCGCGCCGAACTCGAGGCCAGGGGCGCTCCGGTCAAAGAGGGTTCGTGGGGCTACCGGCTTCTCGTAGTCGATGATCCCGACGGCAATCAGCTCTTCTTCAACTATCCCAAAGAGGCTGCATCCGGCGAGGTGCCCCGCGGATCTTGAGCATGAGCCCCGCATCCAACAGACGGCAGCCAGCGACAACCGGGCTTACAGAACCTCTGCCAACCAGCTAAGATGAGCCGCAGACGGATAACTCCGATCTTTCGATCCCGTTCGCAATTTGGAGGCATACCGTGAAAAAGTGTTGGTGCATTTTATGCTTGGTGATTTTGCTGGGAGCCTTGCCAGTTCTGGCGCAGGATGATGCGACAGCCGCGCGAACTGCGGCCGGATGCGGCCCCAGCGGCGGGATGTTCAACGTGCAGACGACAGACGTGAAACATCCAGTTGGGCGGGCGGAACAGGGCAAAGCCCTGGTCTATTTTTTTGTAGATTTCGTCACCGCCCCTACGATGCGTGTCGGAGTCGATGGAAATTGGGTGGGAGCCAACGAGGGGAAGTCGTATTTCTTTTTTCAGGTCGACCCGGGAGAACATAATGTCTGCACGGAGTGGCAGTCGGGAACCTTCAAGAAATCTTCCGAGCGGGTCGGAGAAGCGATACATCTGACGGCCGAGGCCGGGAAAACATATTACCTGCGGCTGAACTTCAGCTACCAGCGGATGGACCTGGAGTTGTCGGATGAGGCGGAAGGCCATTTCCTGATCGGCTCGTCATTATTCGCCACATCGCAGCCGAAAAAGAAATAAGAAAATCAAAGAGGTGCAGATCGCCATGTTCACTATGCACGTCAACCCCTGACCCCTGATCCCTGCTTTTCAGACCCCTAGACACTGCCGTCGCCCCGTCTCAAAACGATCCACCTCGAGGGACGGTTTTCACTGTGGTTATTTCGCCACACTAGCTGCCGATATATCGGCACCCGCCCACAAGCCACTCCGAGGGAATGACTTATCGCTTATCCCGTTTTTCATCTTTTCCACAGACGTTCCTGAAGGAACACTTTTACAAATCGCAGTTGTGTTCCTTCAGGAACATTTCGTCATCCGGCGCATCCAAGACCGCATAATACTCGTAGCCTCAAACACGATTCTGGGGGAGCAATCTGGTGAGCGGACAAGTGCGGCGATTGGCGATGGCGGAGTGGGACGTTTTTTCTTCGCGGCCACTGGAAGGGAATTCGCTGGCCGTATTTTTCGATGGGCGCGGGTTGACCGACGCGGAGATGCAATCGATCGCCAAAGAGATGAACCTTTCAGAGACAACTTTCATTCTGCCCGGGGACGCGGCCGCGGGGGACGCGGAAATAGGTGACACAGAGTTGGAGCGCGAGCGCGGCGTGCGTGTCCGAATCTTTACCGTGCAGGAAGAACTGCCGTTCGCCGGACATCCCACGCTGGGCACGGCTTTCGCCTTGCGCGGCCAGACCGGCGCGCCCGAAGTGAAGCTGAACCTGAACGTGGGAACAGTCCCGGTGCGTTTCGAGGATCGCTCCGGACAGCCGGCATTCGGAGAGATGACCCAGGTAAATCCAGTCTTCGGAGCTGTGCACTCCCGCGAGGTAGTGGCCGAGGCAACCGGACTGCGCATCGAGGACTTCGATGACTCTGTTCCGATCCAGACGGTGTCGACCGGGTTGCCTTACACGGTGACGCCGTTAAAGTCGGTGGCGGTAATGCAGAATGTGCGCCTCGACGTGAACCGCGCGGCTGAATACCTCGCGAAGACCGACAGCAAGTTTTTTTACTTCGTGACTCGCGAAACCGTGGATCGCGCGGCCCGGCTGCACGCGCGCATGCTTTTCTACAATGGCGAAGATCCCGCGACGGGCTCCGCCGCCGGCTGCGCCGCGGCCTGGATGGTGTCTCATGGAGTGGCCAAACCCGATGAGCAGGTCATAATCGAACAGGGTCTGGAAATGAAACGGCCGAGCCAGATTTTCGTGCGGGCATCCCGCGAAAGCACGCGCGACAATAACCGGATAGTTAACGTCCGCGTTGGTGGCCATGCCGTAGAGGTTTTGCGCGGCGAAGTGTTTCTGTAAGCAATCTCGCGCAAGCCGCTGAGAATAGTGGAGCCCACGAGCGCGAAAAAAGATCAATAGCCAGAAAGTCTCATTGGCGTCGGCGGCACTTTACAGCCGCGCTCTCCAACCGTTAGCATGCAGGTCGCTCTTAACATTCTTCATATCGAGAAAACCTTCCGCTGGACGCGCGAATCCAAGTCGCGACAACAACGGATTGCTAAAGGATTGATGAAGCCAAAGCGCACTATCCTGTGTGTAGACGACAACGAACAATCGCTCTCCCATCGCAAGATCATGCTGGAAACGAGGGGCTACCGCGTGGCGAGTTTCTCTCGCGGCGAAGAGGCTCTGGAGCGCTTCCGGCAGGGAGGCATCGACCTGGTGGTGACGGACATGGCAATGCCCGGCCTCGACGGTCCGCAGCTGATCGCTGCCGTCAAGAACCTGTCGCCGCAGACTCCCGCGGTGTTGATCTCGAGCAAAGTGCGAATCTACAGTCACGAATCCCAGGCGGACGTGTTCCTCACCAAAGGCATGTACGCACCCGCGGACCTGCTAGAACGCATTCGCATCCTGCTGGTGCGAAGGCGCGGGCCGAGACGCATGCAGCAGCGGCCCGTGCAGATATCACCGCAGATCGGCGCAGCCTGAGACCGGATTCCTTTTCAGTCCATCTTCATTCCAGCAGCGAGCCATGCCAGCGGCTCGCATCGTGTAAGATCATGCGTGGGCATGGCCGTCGCATTTATCGAAGCGAAAGAACTGCATAAGACCTACCACATCGGAAAGATTGAGGTTGAGGCTCTCCGAGGCATCTCCTTCAGCGTGCAAAAAGGGGAGTTTGTCAGCGTGGTGGGGCCTTCGGGCAGCGGCAAGTCCACGCTGTTCTACCTTCTGGGCGGGCTCACCCGCGCCGACTCCGGCAGTGTGGTGCTCGACGGAGACGACTTCGCGGCGCTCTCCGACAGCGAGCGCACTCGCATGCGCAAGCGCAAAATCGGGTTCGTATTCCAGAAGTTCAATCTGCTGCCCACTCTCGACGCGCGGTCCAACATTGCCATCGCGCAGGAAATTTCCGGCAACGCTGGCGGCGATCCGGCGCATTTCAATCGCATCACGGATCTGCTTGGGCTCAGCAAGCGGTTGATGCACAGGCCGGCGGAACTCTCCGGCGGAGAACAGCAGCGCGTGGCTTTGGCGCGAGCGCTGATCAACAAGCCGGTGGTGGTGCTGGCCGACGAGCCTACCGGCAACCTGGATTCGAAGAACTCGGACGTCGTGCTGAAAATGCTGCGGCAATCGAACCAGGAATTGGGGCAGACGGTTCTGATGATCACGCACAATCCGGAGGCGGCCAAGTATGGAGACCGCATCATCCACATGCGCGACGGGCAGATCGTGAGCCCGGAAGAAGACCCGCAGTGGGCGACACACTAAATAGTTCGCGCCTATGCGTCACGGCGCAGTCTTGTCGGCGTCTTCCCCGTGCGCTTGTTTCAGGTGGGCTTCGAACTGCTGCTGCAGCGACTTGGCGTATTCTCCCTGGTTGGGGCGATGACTCCCGGCGATGGCCTTGAACTTAAATCCGGCACATGCGGTGCACTCAGCTTCGACCGGGATGGTCCCGAGCCACTTGGTGCCGCGGAGAGTTGGCTTTTTCGGTGACATAGTTCGCTAAAAAGAATACACCGCTAGTTCTCTGGACTTTCGGAAGGAGCGACTGGCGTTGCTCCCCTGGAATGCGTCATTTATAATTACAATCGCTGAGCGGGAGTAACTCAGTGGTAGAGTGCGACCTTGCCAAGGTCGAAGTCGCGGGTTCAAATCCCGTCTCCCGCTCCAGATTCCTTTGTTACGAACTCCCCCGATGGACTTTTTCCGCCTGGAAAGCTAACGTAGGGACGAGGGGCGCGGTACCCAAGTGGTAAGGGAGAGGTCTGCAAAACCTTTATGCGTCGGTTCGATTCCGACCCGCGCCTCCAAATCTTCCAGTTTTTTTCCTCTCTAGGTTTTTCATCTCCAAGTCCCACGACGCCACGAAGAAACTATTTCCAGCTTTGTCTTAGGGCTTGGCAAAATGGAACACGATGGTGCTGTGGCGATAGTCTTCGCTCGCTCCTCCATCACTCGGTGCTCCGCCGGTGCCGTTACTCGGTGCCGGAAACTCGATGTGTATTTTTCCCTGGCTGAGCGTTGCGCCGTCCACTGAACTGACTTGCGACGGATTCCAGACTCCAAGTTCGTAGTGCGTTCCCGGCAGGCCTGAGACCTCGACCGCGAGCTGAGTTCGCGCCGGGTTCCACGATTCGGAGAGCACGCGGGGTTCGCGGCTGGTGCTGCCGAGGGGCGGAAGTTCGTTCGACAGCGACAATCCGAAATCATTCTTCACGCGGATCACGACGCGGTTCGAGCCGACGCGCACCGGGAAACGCAGCGACACGTGCTGGTCGCTGTTGCGGTCTTCGTTGTGACTTTCGTTGCCGTGACTTTCATTCCCGCTTCCGCTCTTATCTTCGCCGTTCGATCCCTCGCGATTCGATTGCAACTTGAAAGGCAAGGGCCGGCCGTTCAACTCGACGCCAACGACGTGCGCGCGCGGGCTGAGAGCGGGCGAGAAATTCACCCAGCAATCTCCCGCACCGGTTGACTTCGTCTCGATCACGACGCTCTCTGCCGTTTTGTGATATTGAAAATCCACGGCGACCGATCCCACGTGAACGTTGTGAATGGCGAATGAGGTCCAGTCGGCGGGCGCGTGCGGAGTCAGCGAGACCGTGTGGTTTGCCGCATCTACCTGCAATCCGAAAAGCCCGCGCAGAATGGGGCTGATGACCATGGCCGCGGACCATATCTGGTGCGGCGAGCTCGTGGCGAAGGATTGGTAGTAGTCGCCGGAGAGGACTTCGGTGAAATGACCGAGCGCGCCGTCGAAAGCCAACAGCGCGTTCGCGCGCAGGTTGAAATAAGCGGGCAGAGCGCGGTGATATCTGTACTCTCCCACGGAGGCCCAGCCGGTGAACAGCGGCCAGACGGAACCGAAGTGATATCCCGAGCCGTCGTAGATTTTTGACTGCGATGAGATGATGCGCATGCCCCAATCGGTTTCGTGGTCAGCCTCAGAGAGTTGCGTGATCATCTGATCGGCGTGGCCGGGATCGGGCAAACCAAACCACATGGGAACGGTTGCGAGCACGCTGGCTTCGTCTGATCGTTGGTTGTTTTGCGTCAGCGCGAACGCATAAATCTTTTTCTCCGGCGACCAAAAAGATTGATCGAGCAGCGCGCGCTTTTGGTCGAACTCCGCGGCCAGCTGATTTTTCAGATCGTCTTTACCGGCGAACCCGGCCAGGCTGGAGAGCGCGCGCAGAGCCTCAACTCCCAGCCCGGCCTGGTAGAGCTCATTCTTCACAGGCAAGAGCGGGCCACCCTCAACCCAGCCGTGACCGACGCCGGCATTCTGCGCGAAGCCTTGCGCATCGTAAGTCGAGCGCAGGAATTGGTAGGCCCTCCAGGCATTGTCCCAGTGGTCGCGAAGAAACGGGAGGTCGCCACTCTGCGCGACATAGTCATTCATTGCGATGATGAAAAGCGGCGTGGCGTCGGCGGCCACGTAAGGATACGGATAGTCTTTGAACCAGGGCACGAGACTCGCGCTCTGCGAAATTTCGTGCGGAATCTTGCCGTCTTCGCGCTGATATTTGCTGATGAACTCGAGTGCGGTGCGCGTGGTGGCGTAATCTCCTTCGGCGTTTAGAGCGAACGAGGTCCACAAGGAATCGCGGCCGAAGAACCACGCGAATCCTGGACGCTGGCTGGTGCCGGAAGTTCTGTAACCTGCAATCAGGCCGGTGCCCAGGTAAGGATTGTTCGCCAGCCCCTGGATGGTGCTGATGCGCGCCCAGTCGTAGGCTTGCTGCAAAGTTGCGTCAGGAAGTTCGAGACCGACGGTTTGCGCTAGATAATTTCGGTAGTAGTCGGCGGAATCCCGGAGCAGGCCCGGATACGAAGACGAGAGGCGCTGATAAGTCTTGTTGGCGTCCTCGATGCCGGCAACCGAGCCTGCGATTACCAGCAGCCGAGTTTCGTGTCCCTTCGGCGTGACGCCCAGGCGAAACGAGTTTTCGTTCGAGGACGAATAATTTGTTTCGTAGGCTTCGTGGGCGCCCTGCGCGGTTGGAGAGCCGACGATCGCGGCAAACTTTCTGGTTTCGTCGCCGAAGACGAAGGCGCGCCGGTTGGCGTCCCAATCGACGTCGGTGCCGCCGATCGCCGCGGGCCATTCGAGGGCGAAGTCCGCGACGAAGGCCGCTTCGATTTCCAAAGGCTGTTCGGTTTCTATGTCGAACTGAATCACGGCTCCTTGTTCGTGCACCGGAACGAAGAGCGTTTCGCGCACGCGAAATGAATCGCCCGCGTAGAGCAAGGTCGCCGATTCGGGACGCACCACTAACGTTCGCGACAAACTTTCCGCAGGCAGGGCGCGGTCGCCGGAGTGAAAAGTCAGATGCAGCTCGCGAAAAATCTTTAGCGGATACACCCAGGCTTCCATGTGTCCGAACTCGTCGCCGAACAAGGCTGCGCGGGTGCCGACCACGGGAAGAAACTCCCAGGTGCGAACCGTTCGTGACAACTGCGGAGTTGGTTCGTTCTGTTGCGCGGATAGAAGAGCAGGAAACGCAAGCAGTAAGAGGAGTGGAAGAGCGAGGTCTGCGAAAGCGAATCGTGTGCGGGGCCGGGCGCGGCGCGAATTTCCGACGCTGTTGAACTGGACAGGAGCGTGAAGAAACCGCTCGAGGGTGAAGCCGGGGCTTGCTGAATGAAGGGTCACGTCGAGAAATGAGGAGCAGGGGCGAATTCTAGCATGGCCCGCGCCGCAGATTCGGGGATCGTCTGGTTTTATATGTTTGCCTTTTATATGTTTCACTAATCGGAGGAGTGAATTGCGTGCGGCGCACGGTGGCCGTCATAAGCCAATCCGCGTTACGATTTGCAGGAACGATGAAGAAAGCGAAGAAAACGGTGGTTGGCCTCGGCGAGGTCTTGTGGGACATCTTGCCGGAAGCGACGCATTTGGGAGGCGCGCCTGCGAACTTCGCCTACATCACGAGTTTGATGGGGAATCGCGGCGTGGTCGCCAGCCGGGTAGGTGCGGACGCGCGAGGCCAGGAAGCGCGACGCCGCATGGAGGCGCTCGGCCTGCCGGTGAACTTCCTGCAAACCGATACTGGCGACGATCATCCCACCGGCACGGCGCAGGCTCGCGTCGACGGCAAGGGACAGGCGAGTTTTGTGATTGCGCAGCCGGCGGCGTGGGATTTTATGGAGTGGACTCCGCAATGGCAGGATCTGGCCAAGGGAGCGGACGCGGTTTGTTTTGGATCGCTGGCGCAGCGTTCGCCGCGGAGCCGCGAAACCATCCGGAACTTTCTTCGCGCAGCTTCGCGCGATGCGGTGCGGGTTTTCGACGTTAACCTCAGGGGCGATTTCTTTTCGCGCGAACTGATCGAGGACTCGATGCGTCTGGCCGATATCGTCAAGGCCAATGACGAGGAACTTCCGCGGATCATGGAACTCATCGGCCTCGTTCACAGTAACGGCGACGGCGGCGAGAAAGCTTCGGCTGAAAAGCTGCTCGGTCTCTACGATCTGGAGCTGGTTTGCGTCACGCGGGGGAATCGCGGCAGTTTGTTGGTCAGCAAATCTGGATCGAGCGAGCACGCTGGCTTTCGAGTACGAGTGGCGGACACCATCGGCGCCGGGGACGCCTTTACTGCCGGCCTGACGCACGAGTACCTGCACGGCGCTTCACTCGACCGCATGAACGAAATTGCTAATCGAGTGGGAGCATGGGTGGCGAGCCAGGAGGGAGCCTCGCCCACACCTAAGGGAGGAGCGCTGGAGAATTCTTTGGCTGAGATTTCGGGATGAGATTTCTTACTTTCGACTGGATGCTGTTTCTGCTTTTCAGGGTCGGCGGCGCGTCCGACGAACGTCAGCCCGAAAATCTTTAACCCGAAGATCTCTCGCGGTAAAGCGACTGCTCCACCTGCTTGGTCATGGCGTCCACATCCAGATCGAGTCCCAGGAAAGCTTTGATTTTCGTAGCCTCGGCGTGAGCATCCCGCACCACGGCGCCATACTCTACGTAGAGCACCGCGATATTCGGTTGCGCGGCGAGCCATCCGCGAATTTGCACGATGTGCTGCTCGAATGCTCCCTTTACGGATTCCACCGACGCGGGCGGAACCACGCGGCCGAGGCGCTGCATCATCCGATCCTGCGATGCCAGAACTTCATCGAGCGGGCGGAGCATGAAAATCACACGGTAGTCGTAGCGATTCGGCAGAAACGTCAGCAGTGAGGAAATCACCTTCACTGCTTTGCCTTCCCCTTCGGCGATGGCATCCGGGTTGCGCGCGAGAGTTTTCACAGACTCCAATTCGTAATAGCCGCGAGGATTGTTGGCATCGGCGTTGCGCTGGCTGTCGGTGAGTGCGGCCATTCCTCCGGCCGCGATCATTTGCATCATGAGAGAAGTGCCTGACCTTGGTATTCCGGATACGATCGTGATCATTCTGGCCCTGGTTGGCTGATTCACACCCGACTCGTTCGTCCCTGGTACTCGCAGCCATCCTTCCTTTTTGGAGAGGACTTTCCCCCACCATATTTGCCGCTACAACTGTGAAACTGAAAGTTCAGCGCGCGCGCCCAACGGAGCCCAGGGAGAAAAATCCGGAAAGAAGTCAGATTCTTACTGGGGGGCTGTCGCAGACAGCTCGGAGATTTTCAGCCCTGTCCTCACCGCGCGACGTTGGAGTCACTATACAACAATTTGAAAGCGACGAATTGGAAGCGACGAATTAGACTAGCGGATTCTAATTTCGCTGGAGAACTCACCATGCCTTCCCGACGCGCAGGCCTTGCAACAATATTTTTCTCGTTACTTTTGTCGTTCGCAGCATCGATTTTATTTCCGGCTGCTGCCGATGCTCAGAATTCTTCCGCTACTCCGGATTCGGTCGGCGACTACGTGCGCAGCGAAATGCAGAAGCAGCACATTCCAGGATTGTCGCTGCTGGTATCGAAGGGCGGGCAAATCGTGCGCGCCGAGGGATTTGGTCTGGCCAATGTTGAGCTCCAGGTCCCCGTGAAAGCGGAAACCGTCTTCCAGTCAGGATCAATGGGCAAGCAATTCACCGCGACTGCCGTGATGATGCTGGTGGAAGAAGGCAAGGTTGCGTTGGACGATCCACTGACAAAATATTTTCCCGATGCGCCCGCAAGTTGGGAGGAAGTGACGGTCCGCCAGTTGTTGAGCCACACCGCCGGGTTCACGGACTATCCCGAGAAGTTTGATTTTCGTAAAGACTGGACCGAAGACGAACTACTGAAAATGGTTGAGGCAATTCCGCTGGCTTATCCTCCCGGAACGAAGTGGGACTACAGCAACCTCGGGTACCTCACGCTGGGCATTCTGATTCACCGCGTGACCGGAGAATTTTATGGAGACTTTTTGCAGCAGCGCATCTTTCAGCCGCTGGGCATGCAGACCACGCGCATCATCAGCGAGGCTGACATCGTTCCCAATCGCGCCGCGGGCTACCGGTTGGTGAAGGGCGAACTGAAAAACCAGGAATGGGTCGCGCCCATGGTGAACACCACCGCGGACGGGAGCTTATATTTCTCCATACTCGACCTCGCGAAATGGGACGCCGCGCTTTACGGCGAAGAGTTGCTCAAGCGCTCCAGCTTCGATTTGATGTGGACACCGGTCAAGTTGAAGGATGGCAGCCCGAATAAAGACGGCTACGGCTTCGGATGGTTTACCGAAAATCGGCGAGGTCATCGCGTGGTCAGCCACGACGGCGCGTGGCAGGGATTCCAGACCACGATTGCCCGCTATGTGGACGATCGTCTAACGGTCGTAGTGCTGACGAATCTGGCGGAAGGCAAACCCTGGGAGATCGCGGAACATGTCGCGGATATTTACTTGTCAGGGAAAAACTAGTCTGACGATCTGGTTTCGATCTGCATCTTCATCCCGTACTTCGGGCGGAGCGTTATCAATGGTTGCGGCTCGACGCGCTGATTGGGAACCAGGCGCAGTCGCCATTTCTGCAGGAACGTGGCCAGGACGAGCACGCCTTCCATCCAGGCAAATGATTCGCCGATGCACTGACGCACTCCTGCTCCGAACGGGAAATAAGTGAACTTCGCGCGCCTCGACTTCGCTTCCGCGGTGAAGCGTTCGGGATCGAATCGCAGAGGATCGGGAAAATAGCGCGGATCGCGGTGCGTGACGAACTGGCTGATCAACACCGTGGTGCGTGCGGGTAGCCGGAAATCTCCTAACTGAAAATCGTTGCGAGCGTAACGGCCCATGGCCCACGCGGGAGGATAAAGCCGCATCGACTCTGCCATCACCATCTCGACGTAGAGCAGGCGCGGAACATCTTCCGAGGTTGGCAGACGGCCCTGGAGCACGGAATCGACTTCCTCGTGGCACCGCCGTTCACACTCAGTATTCTGCGAAAGCAAATACCAGGTCCAGACCAGAGCGTTGGCCACAGTTTCGGAACCTGCGAGAAAAATCGTAATGACCTGATCGCGCAGCGCCTGCTGCGCCTCAGCGCTGTCCTTGCCTCGGCTTTCATCAGAAGACGCGGCCAGCATCAGATCAAGCAAGCTGCCGCCATTGCCGCTGCGCCGCCGATGCGCGTCAATCATGCGATAGACCACCGCGTCGATGCGCTTGCGGGCCTTCACAAACGCCGCCAGGCCGGGCGGCCGCAGGTGCACGAGCCACTCCGCCGCGGGCAGCATCACCAAAAAATTGTAGAGGCCCATGATGCGATTGATAGCATCGGCCAGTTCCAACACTTCGTTCTGCAGGTCGGCGGCAAACAGAGTGCGCGCCACAATCTTGAGAGTCAGGTGCATCATGTCGATGGCGATATCTCGCTGTTCTCCGGCTCTCCAGGACTCGCGCGCCCGCGCCGCCTCGTCAACAATCGTGGCGGCGTATTCCTGGATGCGCTGGCGATGAAACGCCGGTTGAGCTACTTGCCGCTGCGCCCGGTGTTCGGCGTTTTCGCTGGTGATCATGCCCTCGCCCAGCAGCATCTTCGTGCGCTGCACCGTGCGTTCTTTTATGAAGTTGTCGTTCTGCACCACCAGCACTTCGCGAATGTATTCCGGATGGTTCAGGAACACGATGTGGTGCCAGCCGATTTTGTAGTGGGCGATGTCGCCGTACTTTTCAGCGAGATGTTGAAACAAGAGGATGGGATTGCCGGGACGAAACTTGCGAAACGCAAACCACAGCAGGTTCCGCTGAAACCCGGGCGGGAAGCGGTATCCCGCGGAGTCACGCAATTCGGGGCGGTTGGCTACTGTGGCCATCGTTTGAGTTTAACGCGCTCGAATGCGGGATGGACGATTAAGAGAAGAGTTCGTACTTTTAGTTTCTGTTTTTACTTCTGCGGCCGGTCATTTCTGTAGCCGATCCAGGTCGGCGAGAACCTCGTCGCTGTGATGCGCCGGGTTCACACCGCCGTAGACCTTCGCCACTTTTCCGTCCGGGTTGATGATGAAAGTATTCCGGGATGCAATCTGCACTACGCCCAGATTCGTGAGAGAGCCGTAGGCCTTGGTGACGTTGTGGGCGGTATCGGACAGCAGCTTGAAGTTCAGCCCTTCTTTCGCGCAGAACTTTTTATGGGACTCCACGCTGTCGAGGCTCACACCCAGCACCACCGTATTACGCTGCGCAAATTTCGGCTGGTCGACTTGAAAATTATGCGCTTCGCGCGTACACCCCGGAGTCTGGTCCTTGGGATAAAAGTAGAGCACCACCCACTTGCCGCGATAATCCTTCAGGCTCGCGGTCGAACCCTCCTGGGTGGGCAGCGTGAAATCGGGAGCGGCGCTGCCTACTTCCGGCAACGTGCCGCTCGAAAGCAATCGCGGAACGAGAAGAACCATCCCGATCACCACGAGCAGCAGCAACACAATCTTCAGCATAAAAACCTCCGCATCTTCCTCAAAAAAGACCGCCCCCGGGCCGCCGGGATGGATTCTAAATCAGAAATGAACGGAACCGAGAGTTTCCGCCAGCAAAAATCCTCGCGATTGCATATGATTAAGTGTTGCGCCTAAGACGACGGAGAAACCAGACGTGGCTCAGACTGAAACTGATGGCTTAGAAGTATTGGAAACGCGCGAGTGGGTCGATTCCCTCGACTACGTTTTGTCCCAGGGGGGCCCCAACCGCGCCGGCAGATTGCTGCAGCAGTTGGCGTTGCATGTCCGGCAGGAAGCCGGCATCAACCTTCCTTTTTCGGCGACCACGCCTTACCAGAACACGATCGCGAGCAGCCAGCAGCCGCCATTTCCAGGCAGCCAGGAAATGGAGCGCCGCATCAAGAGCCTGGTGCGCTGGAACGCTCTGGCTATGGTGGTGCGCGCGAACAAGATTCAGGAAGGGATCGGCGGGCACATCTCGACCTTCGCCTCTGCGGCTACTTTGTACGAAGTCGCCTTCAATCATTTCTTTCGGGCGCAAACAGAAAGTGGCGATCGTGACGTGGTGTACTTTCAGGGCCACGCAGCGCCAGGAATGTACTCTCGCGCTTATCTCGAAGGCCGCATTCCCAAGGAAAAGCTGCAGAATTTTCGCCGCGAGCTAAAGCCCGGCGGCGGCCTTAGCTCTTATCCACATCCCTGGCTCATGCCTGAGTTCTGGGAGTTTCCCACAGTCTCCATGGGGTTGGGGCCGATTCAGGCGATTTACCACGCGCGCTTCATCAAATACTTAGAGAATCGCGAACTGAAGAAAACGACCGGCGGAAAAGTCTGGGCGTTCCTCGGCGACGGTGAAATGGACGAGCCGGAGTCGCTCGGTTCCATCAGTCTGGCCTCGCGCGAAAAACTCGACAATTTAATTTTCGTGGTGAACTGCAATCTGCAGCGACTGGACGGCCCGGTGCGTGGCAACGGCAAGATTATCCAGGAACTGGAAGCGATTTTCCGTGGCGCCGGCTGGAATGTGATCAAGGTCATCTGGGGCACGGACTGGGACAGCCTCATCCAGAATGACCGCGATGGGCTGCTGGTCAAGTGTCTCGGCGAAGTCAGCGACGGGCAATACCAGAAATATTTCGTCGAGAGCGGCGCATATTTCCGCCAGAATTTATTCGGCAGCGATCCTCGGCTGCTCAAGATGGTCGAGCATCTCTCCGACGATCAGCTCGCCCGCATGCGGCTGGGCGGTCACGATCCCATCAAAGTTCACGCGGCGTACAGAGCTGCCGTCGACCACACCGGCGCCCCAACCATCATTCTCGCGAAAACGATTAAGGGCTACGGACTGGGCGAAGCGGGCGAAGGCAAGAACATCACGCACCAGCAGAAGAAGTTGAACGAAGACGAGTTGCAGATGTTCCGCTCGCGTTTCGGAATTCCGATTCCGGACGACGAATTGCACGAGGCGCCTTTCTACCGGCCTCACGACGACAGCCCAGAAATCAAATACATGCAGGCCCGCCGGCAGCAGCTTGGCGGATACATGCCGCAGCGCAAAGTCCGCGCAACGCCGCTCAAGCCGGTTGCCGATTCTTTCTTCGACGAATTCCACAAAGGCACCGAGGGGCGCGACGTTTCCACCACCATGGTGTTCGTGCGTCTGCTGGCGAAATTGCTGCGCGATCCGGAGATTGGCAAGCTCATCGTGCCTATCGTTCCCGATGAAGCGCGCACATTCGGAATGGAAGCGCTGTTTCGACAGGTCGGAATTTATTCCAGCGTGGGCCAGAACTACGAGCCCGTCGACATGGACACACTCCTTTATTACAAAGAAGCGAAGAACGGGCAGATTCTCGAGGAAGGAATTACCGAAGCTGGGTCGATGTGTTCGTTTATTGCCGCGGGCACGGCGTACGCGAATCACGGCATCAATACGATTCCGTTTTTTATTTATTACTCCATGTTTGGGTTCCAGCGCATCGGCGATCTGATCTGGGCGGCCGCCGACATGCGCTGTCGCGGGTTCCTCGTGGGAGGCACTGCTGGACGCACAACGCTCGCCGGCGAAGGCCTGCAGCATCAGGACGGACACAGTCACGTCCTCGCGCTGCCGGTGCCGAACTTATTGGCGTACGATCCGGCGTTTGCCTACGAGATCGCCATCATTATTCAGGATGGCATCAAGCGCATGTACGTCGACCAGGAGTCGATTTTCTATTACCTCACGGTTACCAACGAACCTTTGCCGATGCCGCACATGCCGGAGGGCGCGAACATTCGCGAGGGCGTGCTGAAGGGTCTGTATCGCTTCAAAACATCCGGTAAGACTGACGCCAAGGCGCGCGTGCAACTCCTGGGCAGCGGCACGATCATGTACGAAGTATTGAAGGCGCAGCAGATTCTGGAAGAAAAATATGGCGTCGCCGCCGACGTTTGGAGCGTCACCAGCTACAAGGAACTTTATCGTGATGCCAACCAGTGCGAGCGCTGGAACATGCTGCATCCCGGAGACGTGGCCAAAGTTCCGTACGTGACGCAGATGCTCAAGGACGCTCCGGGCCCGTTCATCGCGGCTTCGGACTATATGAAGGTGCTGCCCGAAAGCTTGTCGAAGTGGGTGCCCGGGCAATTAGTCTCGCTCGGAACCGACGGTTTCGGACGCAGTGAAAACCGCGTCGCGCTGCGCGACTTCTTTGAAGTGGATGCCAAGCACATTGTGCTGGCTACGCTGGGAGCGCTGGCGCGGGAGAAGAAAATCGGTCTGGATGTGGTGCAGAAATCGATTCATGATTTGGGTATCAATCCGGAGAAGGCGAATCCCGCAAATACCTAGACGACTGCGATGGCTGCTTCGGCGCTCGAGGCGAGCCGCCGGACGCTGGGAATCGAAAACCGGAGCTAGGTAATTAAAGCTACACAAGAAAAGCCACGTCATAAAAAAGGAATCAGAAGAAGTGATCGAATTCAAACTTCCGGAGTTGGGTGAGAACATCGAGCAAGGCGACCTCGTGCGCCTCATGATCGCACCCGGAACGAAAATCAACGCGGGCGAGTCGGTAATGGAACTGGAAACCGACAAAGCCGTTTTGGAAGTCCCTTCGTCGGTCAGTGGCACGGTGCAGGAGATCCGCGTCAAAGAAGGCGACAAAATTAAAGTCGGCCAGGTTATTTTCACGGTAGACAACGGAGTTCCGGCCAAGCCGGCGGCTGCGCCAGCTGCGCAGACGCAACCATCTGCTTCGGTTCCCGCGGCCGCTCCTGCTGCGAAGCCGGAGCCCGCGCCGAATGTTCCAGTCGCTCCGCGGCCAGCAGCGGCGCCTGCACAAACAGCAACCGTAGATCGGCGAGCGCCCGCCCAGGCTCCAACCAAGCCCGGCGCCAGCCAATTTACTTTGCCTGAGCTTGGGGAAAATATTTCGCAAGGCGATCTGGTTCGGTTGATGATCGCGCCGGGAACGAAAGTTTCCGAAGGCCAGCCCGTGATGGAGTTGGAAACCGACAAAGCGGTGGTGGAAGTTCCATCCTCGGTGAGTGGCGTGGTTAAAGAAGTAAAAGTAAAAGAAGGCGAAAAAATCAAAGTCGGCCAGGTCATCTTCACCCTGGAAGGCGGCGCAACGGCAGCCGAACCTGCGCAGAAGCAGACTGGCCCCGTCGAACACGTTACCGGACAGCATGGAGCGCGCCTCGCATTTCAAGCCGCGATTCGCGCCGAAGGCAAAACCGAAGAGCAGGCACTGCCTCCCGATCAGCCACAACTTTCTCCGTCCGCTTTCTCCATGCCCCTGCAGCTCGGCAAAGTTGCGGGGACGGAGCATCGTCAACCTGTTCCCGCCGCGCCGAGTATCCGGCGACTGGCGCGGGAACTCGGCATCGATATCTACGAAGTCAAAGGCTCCGGTCCCGGTGGACGCATCAGCGAAGACAACGTCAAGGCCCACGCCAAAGCTCTGCTGACAGTTGTTATCTCGGCGGCGCAAGCGGCGCCGCGAGCGGGGCATTTCGCCGCTCCGAAGCTTCCCGACTTCACCAAATGGGGCAAGACTGAGCGCGTTTCCATGCGCGGAGTTCGCCGCAAAACCGCTGAGCACCTCGCCGAATCCTGGAACACGATTCCTCACGTCACGCAACAAGACCGCGCGGACATTACCGAACTCGAACAACTGCGCGCGCGTTTCGCTCCGAAAGCGCAAGAAGCCGGCGGCAAAATGACGGTCACCGCGATCGCACTGAAAGTTTGCGCCGCGGCTCTCAAAGTTTTCCCGCAGTTCAATGCCAGCATCGACATCGAGAAAGAAGAAATCGTCTACAAA
This sequence comes from uncultured Acidobacteriaceae bacterium, assembly GCA_963846245.1. Classification (GTDB taxonomy): domain Bacteria; phylum Acidobacteriota; class Terriglobia; order Terriglobales; family Acidobacteriaceae; genus Sulfotelmatobacter. Next base: position 164,602 of record CAWJVI010000010.1, read on the forward strand.
CAATACATCCACATCGGCGTGGCTGCGGACACCGATCGCGGCTTGCTGGTTCCCGTGATTCGCGACGTGGACAAAAAGAATATCGTCGAACTCGCCGTGGAACTCTCGCAGCTCTCGAAGAAAGCTCGTGACAAAAAGCTAACCCCGGCCGAGATGGAAGGCGGAACTTTCACCATCACCAACCTGGGCGGGATCGGCGGCATCGGTTTCACTCCCATCGTGAATCATCCGGAAGTGGCCATCCTGGGGCTGTCCCGCTCCCGCATAGAACCGGAGTGGATCGCAGGCAAGGACGGAGGGAAGTTCGAACCCCGGCTGATTCTGCCGCTTTCGCTTTCCTACGATCATCGCCTGATCGACGGCGCCGACGCCGCGCGCTTCCTGCGCTGGATCGCTGAGGCGTTCGAGCAGCCGTTCCTGCTCTCGGTGCAGGGATAAGAACAAGAAACAAATCATCGAGCTGAATTGGTTTTTACTTCGTGTACCCTGGTGCCCTTTGTGGTTGAAAGCCTTTGTGGTTGAAAAGCCTCATGTCTGAAACTCCAAACTTGAACATCGCAATCGTCGGCGGCGGCCCCGGAGGCTACGCCGCGGCGTTTCTCGCCGCCGATCTGGGCATGACCGTCACCCTGATCGATCCTGAGCTCAACCCCGGAGGCGTCTGCCTCTACCGCGGCTGCATCCCCTCGAAAGCCTTGCTGCACGTGGCCAAGCTGCTGGAAGAATCGCACCAGGCCAAAGACTGGGGCATCGAATTTTCCGCGCCGAAAATTGATCTCGCGCGCCTGCGCTCCTGGAAAGAAGGAGTCGTCAAGAAACTAACCGGAGGACTCGGCGTACTCTCGAAGCAGCGCAAAATAAAATATGTGCAAGGCCACGCCGCATTCGAGAATTCCACCACGCTTCGCATCACCAAGGCTGACGGCTCCGAAGAGACTCTCACCTTCGACCGCATCATCCTCGCTACCGGCTCGCGCCCCGCGATCGTTCCGTCGCTGAAGATCGATTCGCCGCGCATGATGGATTCCACCGGTGCGCTTAATCTCGAGGATATTCCCGGAACCCTGCTCGTGGTCGGCGGAGGTTACATTGGCCTCGAGCTGGGCTCGGTCTACGCCGCACTCGGCACGCGCGTCACCGTGGTCGAAATGCTTCCCGGCTTGCTCCCCGGAGCCGATCGCGATCTGGTTCTTCCCTTGCACAAGCGCCTGGAGAAATTGTTCGACACCATCCTGCTCAACACTACAGTCGCTGCCGTAAAAGACGAAGGCGCCGGCATCCGCGCCACCTTCGAAGGCCCGGAGATTAAAGAGCGGGAAAAAGTTTTCGACCGCGTTCTGGTTTCGGTAGGCCGCAAGCCCAACTCAGAAATTCCCGGTCTCGAAAAAACTCAAGTCAAGCTCGGCGCGAGAGGATTCGTCCAGGTAAACAAACAACTCCAAACGGACGACCCTTCCATCTACGCCATCGGCGACCTCGTCGGCGAGCCCATGCTGGCACACAAAGCGTCGCATGAAGGCCGCACCGCCGTCGAAGCCATCGCCGGACATAAAGTTGCATTCGAGCCTGCCGCCATTCCCGCGGTCGTATTTACCGATCCAGAAGTCGCGTGGTGCGGCCTCACCGAAACGCAGGCGCAAAAAGAAAACCGCGACGTCAAAGTTGCCAAGTTCCCCTGGGCAGCTTCGGGCCGCGCCGTCACCCTCGACCGTCCCGAAGGCATGACAAAGTTGCTTATCGATCCGCAAACCGAACGCGTGCTGGGAGTCGGCATCGTCGGCGTTGGCGCCGGAGAGTTGATTGCCGAGGGCGTGGTGGCGATCGAAATGGCCGCGCTCGCCAAAGACGTGGCCCTCAGCATCCATCCTCATCCCACGCTTTCAGAAACTTCGATGGAAGCTGCGGAAGTTTTCTTCGGCACCAGCACCCACATCTACCGCCCGAAGCGGACCTGATGCGCAGCGCGCCACGCATGAGCAACACTTCGTTTCGAGCCGCTTCGTTTCGATACAATTGAGTTCAATCTCGAGTCGGCCGCGACCGCTGCACGTCCGCGCAAATTCGCGTTGGAGAAGGTTCATGCGTTTATTTCCTAAGACGATATTTGTGCTGGCGTTTTCTTTCTGTGTCTCTTTCTGCGTCAGCATTCCTGCCAGGGCCCAGGCAGCGCTCAGTAATCTGCTGCAGTCCTCTTCAAGCACGACCACCACGACCACGCCATCGGATCCGTTAGGCCGCACCACTCCTTCCGGCGCGGTCCTCGGTTTTCTGCGGGCCGCGCAATCAGGCGATCACGGCATCGCAGCGCAATACCTGCAGATGAGCCCTGCGCGGCGGCAAGCCGAGGGCGAGCAACTCGCAACGCAACTCAAGTATGTGATGGACGGCACCGCATTCAGCGGACGAGTGGGAAACTTTACGCAGCCGGAAGGAATCCCGCAGGAAGGCGTCCCCTTCGGACGCCAGAGAATCGGCACCATGGCCTCCGGCGATGTGGAAGTCGACCTCGATCTCGTCCGAGTATCCGATCCTATCGCGGGCAAGATCTGGTTGGTCTCCTCCGACACGCTGGCCAAAGTTCCCGAGCTCTACGACCAGGTGGAAGCGCGCCAGGTGGAGCACAAACTCCCGAGCGTGCTGGTGAAGCACCAGTTTGCCGGAATGCCGTTGTGGCAGTGGCTCGCTCTGCTGCTGGCGTTGCCCGTTGCCGCTGCAATCAGCTGGCTGGTTCTGGTGCTGCTGGAGATTCCGCTGCGCTGGTGGGCGCGGTGGCGAGGCCACTCTGACATCGCGAACTGGCGCTCGGTTTCAGCCCCGGCCTGGCTGCTGGCCGGCACTCTGGTGCATGAGTTTTTCGTTCGCTATCTGGGAATCGCGCTGCTGCCACGCCACTACTATTTTCAGGCCGCTACGATCTCCCTGATCGCGGGCTTCGCCTGGATTGCCTGGCAGGCCATCCGATGGTTTCTGCTCCGCCTGCGCACTCGAGCTTTGTCCCGCGGCCACACCGGTACCGGATCGCTCATGCTGCTGGGTGAGCGGATGATTAAAGCCGTCATAGTTGTTACAGGCGCGTTCGCCGCGCTCACCACACTCGGGTTCAACATGTCCACCGCCCTTGCCGGCCTCGGCATCGGAGGTCTGGCCATCGGTTTCGGTGCGCAGCAGACGATTGCGAATCTTTTCGGCGGAGTTTCCATCCTGGGTGATGAAGTCATCCGCGTCGGCGATACCTGCCGTTTCGGCGATCGCACGGGAACCGTCGAAGACATCGGCCTGCGCTCCACCCGCGTTCGCACCGACGAACGCACTCTGCTGGCGATTCCCAATGGCACTGTCGCTACCATCAACGTTGAGAATCTCAGCCGCCGCGACAAGATTCTCTTCAAAACCACTCTCGGCTTTCGCCCCGAGACCAAGGCGGACCATCTCCGCTACGTGCTCTCGGAAATTCGCCGCATGCTCTACAGCCATCCGAAGATTGAAACCAAGACAGTTCGCGTCCGCCTCACCGACATTGCCGCTGCCGGTTCCCTCAGTGTGGAACTTGTCTCCTACGTCCTCACCGTCGACTACAACGAATTCGCCGCCGTACGCGAAGACCTGCTGCTCCGCATCATGGATCTCGTCGACGATGCCGGCGCCAGCGTCGCGCTGCCCTCGCAAACGCTATATATCAAGCGCGACTCCGGACTGGAAAAAGACAAAGCGGAAACCGCCGCGAAGAAAATCACCGACCTGCGCGACAACAAGAAATTACCTTTCCCCGATTTTCACCAGGAAGATATTTCGTCGTTCAAGGGAACCATCGATTACCCGCAACCCGAGTCGGCGGTGCGTAATCCACCCACGAATTCCGGCACAAAAAGCTAACCCTGCCGCTTCCACCGCTGGCTCAGCCACACCAGCAACAAATGCGTAGGAAAATAAATCACCAGCGGCACCACTACGAGATAAGCCAGCAGATACACAGCTCCCGGCACCGCGTGCTGAGCTCTAAAAAATAATCCCCGAGCCCAATTCACATCGTATTCCGGACGCCAGAAATAATTGATCGGTACCACGACCCAGCACGTAGCCGTTTGCCATTTCCACCCGCGCGGATCGTAACCCAGCCGCCAGATCGCCCACACCAGCAGCGGCGGCGTCACCACATGAAACAGGCTGAGCAATCTCATGAACAGCGGCAAATCCGAACTGAACATATACTCCGTGCCGCCAATCACGTGGCGGCTGCCGAGCAACGCCCCCGCAAGGTCAATGGTGTAGAGCGTTTGAAAAACCAGCAGACCGCACGACTGCCACGAAAATATCAGCGGGCTTTCCAGCCACAATCCAATCCCAATCAGAATGTTTCCAATATCACAGAAAAAAAGAAAATTCTGCACGCCGTAGTGGCTCCAATAAATCGGCGCCCAGGCGATCAGCCAAATAGTCCAGGCAATCTTCAGCCATAGCGGCACCCGCATGGCCGCCATTCTACGTGGAGAGCTGCTTCGAAGCTCGGACTGATTACTTCCGTCCATGTACGTGTGGCGATCGCGATACTGATTCCCCGCACTCCTCAAACACCCATCCCGCCGCCCATAGTCAATGGCCCATGAATTACTGCCGTAACTTGCCGCGTCTTACCGGTGTACCTACGATGAACTTAGTATGGGTTACCAAGCTCTTCTCTTCTGTCCCGACGAAAAAATTGCCCGCACAGTGACGCAAGTCCTGAGCGAGCTGGAGTTTGCCGTCGAATCGTGCGTTGAACCTTTCGCCGCCGTCAAGAAGTTGATGGCCGAACACTTCGACGCCGTCGTAGTCGACTGCGATAACGACCAGAACGCGAGCCTGCTGTTCAAAAGCGCGCGCAATTCCGCGATCAATCAGGCGTCCCTCGCGGTCGCTGTGGTTGAGGGACAAGCCGGGGTGGCCAAGGCGTTCCGCATCGGCGCCAACCTGGTGCTGACCAAACCCATCAACGTGGAACAAGCGAAAGGAACTCTGCGCGTCGCGCGTGGACTCCTGCGCAAGGGCGACGCGGCGAAACCGTCCGCCCCAGTTGCCACGACGCCGATTCCACCGAAATCTGCCGTCACTGTGCCAGCCGCGCCTGCAAGGCCTGCGACATTATCCGCGGCAACTGCAGTTAAGCCGCGCCCGGCCGCGCCACTAATCTCGAAGCCTGCTGCCAGCGTTCCGGCAAATCCTCAAATCCAAACCACGGTTGCCGCCGCCGCGAACTCGGCCAGCACAGCATCCGCGAAGGCCGCGACCGAAACTGCCGGAGCACAACCAGCCGTAAAATCCGGTCTCCCGGCCGACTCCGCGATAAAACCGCCGTCAACGCTCAACCCTGCGTCCGCATCGCCGCTGTCCGGCGGCGGAGCCGCCAGCGCCCCAGCGCCGGCCCGCGAAGTCGCACCACCAGCCGTGGAAATATCTGCGCCCGCCGAAAGAAAATCCACTGCCGCGTTCGGCACTATCTCGTCCGACGCGATCGCCAAAGACAAAGACAAGATCGCCGTAGAAAGCGTCGCCGCAGAAAAGCCCGCGGACGCGATTGCCGCCGATACGAATCCATCTACCTCAGCGCCAGCCGAATCCCCCGCCTCCGCATCCACTTTCACATTTGGCGGAGCCAATCTCCCGGAAAAATCCGAAGCCGCTGGAAGCAAGAAAATATTTCTCGGAATCGCCGCGGTCGTATTCCTGGTCTGCGCAATCTATTTCGGATGGACACAGCTGCACGACAATATTCCCGCCGCAGCTCCGAAACAAACGTCATCCGCGCCAACTAAGGCGCCCGCGCAACCCACTTCGGTTCGGCCTTCAGCGGCGTCCACCACGGCATCTTCGCCGAGCGCGCAGACCGCTCCACCGCAAGCGGCGAATTCCGGGCCGTCAACTACTGACTCCGCCAGCGACGACTCAAACGACGGTGCCGACGCACCCTCGGGCAATTCCAAGCTTTCTGCCTCTTCAAGCGCAACCAAGGCTGCGGCCAAGGCCGCGACCGCTCCCGCGACAAAGACCGCACCGGCTTCCAATTCCACTGCTCCGGCGAACGCTCAGCCGGCTGCCCCGGAGACAGCTGCACCGGCAATCATTCTTAAGAACGGCTCCACAAAATCCGCCGCCAAGCTGCCCGCGCCCGACGCAGCCGCGCCCAGCATGGTTGGCCTTGCTGCCGGCGGCTCCGATGGAAACTTATCCAATCTGACTGCGGGCGACAACGTCGCCAAACCCGTACTTCAAACCCTCACCGTCTCGCAGGGAGTTTCCCAGGGCCTTCTGCTGAAAAAGGTTCAACCCGCGTATCCGGCCAACGCACTCCGCATGCGCACCGAAGGAATCGTAAAACTTATGGCGACCGTCGGAAGGACTGGAAACGTTACCCAGGTAAAAGTCGTCAGCGGCGACGCGCTCCTGACCCAGTCTGCCCTGGACGCAGTGAAACAATGGAAGTACAAACCCTATCTGCTCAACGGCGACCCAATCGAGATCCAGACCGAAGTCACCATCAACTTCAAATTGCCTCACTAAAAGGCAGCGGCTGGTGACCAGTTGCCAGCTACCAGTTTCTAGTTTCCGCTTCCCACCTCTTTCCAGTTGCGTCATCTCCCTCTCTAGCCTTGGCATCCCGAGAGAAACGAGGGATCCCTATAGCACCCACACCGCCAGCAGATCTCGGGCTGTTACCACCACAGGTCTCGACCAGCGTCCCCGCCCGCTCTGTGTTGAAATGTACAAGTGCAGCTGAAGCCTTCCCTCACCTCCGCCATCTCCCGCCTCACCGCCGACCACGTCCCCTCCCCGCGCCTGAACGCCGAGCTCCTCCTCATGTTCACTCTCAACTGCGACCGTGCCTATCTCCACGCTCACTCTGAGCGCGAACTCACCGCCTCCGAGCGGTCTCGCTACGAAGCCGCTCTGGCCGAGCGCGCCCGCGGAGTTCCCGCGCAATACATCACCGGCCATCAGGAATTCTGGGGCATGGATCTCATCGTCACTCCCGCCGTCCTGATCCCCCGCCCCGAAACCGAACACGCCATCGAAACCGTCCTCGACCTAGCCCGGGCTCATGCAGAATCAGAAAATGCAGAGTCAGAAAATGCAGAATCAGAAAATGCGGGGCGGGCACTCCTGCCCGCCAACTCTCTCCACTTCCAAATCGCCGACGTCGGCACCGGCTCCGGCTGCATCGCCCTCGCCTTGGCCAAAGAACTTCCACAAGCAGAAATTCACGCCACCGATATTTCCCCAGCTGCCCTCGAAGTCGCCCGCGCCAACGCCGCTCGCCATCAACTCGAATCCCGCATCCACTTCCACGAAACCGATCTCCTCGCCGGCCTGCCCCCGGAGACTTTCGACTTCGTCGTCTCCAATCCTCCCTACGTCGGCGAATCCGAAGAAGATCAAGTCCAGCTGGAAGTCCGCAAGTTCGAACCGCGCTCCGCCGTCTTCGCCGGCCCCACCGGTCTCGAAGTCATCGCCCGCCTCATTCCTCAGGCCCACGCCGCTCTTCGTCCCGGCGGATGGCTCATCCTCGAGATCAGCGGCACCATCGCCCCAAAAGTGCAACATCTTCTGCACAGCTGGGACGACGTTCTCCTCATCCCCGATCTGCAATCCATCCCGCGCATCGCCCGCGCGCGCAAGCCTCTGCGCTGACTCCGTCTCCGCACGAAAATCCTCACCCACTTCGTGCAATCTCTATGCAACTTTCTGCACACTCAAACGATTATCTGATTTTTATTCGCTTCCGAGCTTGACGAGACTTGCATAACAGTGGCTTACTACTAGCCCTATGTTGTTGTGCTGTGCGGATGGTTCTACAGAATCGCCGCGATCTTCGGTCTTTCGCGTCCCGATCCTCGCGCCGCGATTCGCGCAGTCCACTCCTCACCGCGCAGCGATGACGTTGCGTTCAGCAAACTCAATTATCGATCGAGGCTGCCTCTTCCCTTGCAGGGGCAGTTACCGCGCCTATGCCGCAGGTCGCAGGCTATCGCAGCAGGTCATCGCAGATGGCCCCGACGGTTCGGGCGATGTTTCTCAGAACACTCACTCACAGGGAGGAAGTAAATGTATCAGGCGAAAACACCGTTGAACTCCTCAGCTCACGTCGGCCGCGCGCGGACGATTGGGCTGAGCCCCGTTGTGCTGAGCTCTGTTGTGCTCAGCTTTGTTGTGCTGACCCTCACCCTAGGCGCGGTTCTACCCGCGTATGCGGCGGCCGGACAACTCGTTGCGCATAACACGCCCACCTTCGTCTCCACCGCCAAGAAGCTCGGCGCCGAAGATCCGGCCAAGACCATCGAAGTCAGTGTCTGGCTCAATCTCCACGATCGCGCCGCTCTCGATACCCTCGCCCAACAGCTTTACGATCGCACTTCGCCCAACTACCGCCACTGGCTCAAGAACTCCGACCTTGCCCGCTTCGCTCCCACCGCGAAGGAAGCTGCCACGGTGCGCGAATTTTTCGAATCCCACAACCTCAAAGTCGTCACCGTCGGCCCCAACAACTTCTTCGTCCGGGCCCGTGGCACCGTCAGCGATGTGCAGACCGCCTTCCACGTTACCCTCAACAACTATAAGGTCCACGGCCAGACTGTCCGCTCCAACGATCGCGATCCTTACGTCGATGGCGCTGCCGCTCCGCTGGTTCGCTCCATTGCCGGACTCGATACGGCGACGTTTGTGCATCCCGCGATGTCTCGCACCGCAAATCTTCCTCCCGTCCACAATTCGGTCAGTGGCGCGACTGCCCAACTCAAGCCAGCCAATGTCACCCCTAACGATTTCTACAACTCCAACTGCTTTGACGGCGTGGAGAGCGAATCCTTCTCCACTCCCCCGCCTGACGGCGGCCCGCTGCCCACCGTTTCCATCAAGGGCAATCACCTCAATTTTCAGACTCTGACCAGCGCGGGTTGCGGCTACACTCCGCCGGCCATCCAGACTGCCTACAATCTCACTGGCCTTTACAACGAGGGCTACACCGGCGCCGGACAGACCATCGCCATCATCGACTGGTGCGGTTCCTCCACCATTCTCAGCGATGCCAACGCCTTCTCGGCGCAGTTCAACTTGCCCGCGTTGACTTCCTCGAATTTCAACGTCATCGAAACGCCCTCGCAAAGTTATTGCGAGGCTCCCGATCAAGTCGAAATTAACATCGACGTCGAGTGGGCTCATGCAGTCGCACCCGGCGCCAGCATCAACCTCATTGTTCCGCCAGACGCTACTTTCCTGAACATCGACGAGGCGGAGTACCTCACCATCTACAACGGACTGGGCAATGTCATCTCCGGCAGCTACGGCGCTCCGGAAGCCTTCGTCTCCACCGCCGAACTCGAAACCGGCGACCTGCTTTCCGAACTCGCCGCTGTCTATGGCATCTCCGCCGATTTCGCCACCGGGGACAATGGCGACTTCAGCGCCTTCTACGGCGTAACCACCGTTAGCTATCCCGCGGATTCTCCCTGGTCCACCGCTGTCGGGGGCGTCACGCTCGCTCTGAATTCCGATAACTCCATCGCCTGGCAGGCCGGCTGGGGAAACAATGAAACTCTGTTCTCCGAAGAGGGCTTCATTGAAGATCCGGTTTATTACGGCGATTCCGGGTTCATTGGCGGTGCCGGCGGAGGTCCCAGCACCTGCGTCACCGTCGATTCCAACTTTAACTGTCTCGCCGGCTTCCCCAAGCCCGCGTACCAGAAACATCTGCCCGGCAAGGACCGTCTGCTTCCCGACGTTTCCTGGGTGGCCGATCCTTACACCGGAGTCGTGATCGCCATCTCGATCCCGGGCCAGGTTCCGGAACAGGTATGGCAAGTGTGGGGCGGCACCAGCGTCGCCACGCCGATGTTCTCCGCACTTTGGGCGATCGCTAACCAGGAGTCCGAAGCCAACGGTGGTCCGGCTCTGGGCCTCGCCGCGTCCCACGTCTACTCACTGCCAGCGGGAGCCATTTTCGATGTCGTTCCCGTCAGCTCCAAAAATAACGTGACCGCTACGGAGGTCGACTCCAGCGGCACCACCAAATACACCGCCGCCGAAATCCTGGGCGGCCCCACTCCAAATCCGCCGGCTAAGTTCTTCAGCGCGATTTGGGATTATCCCTCCATCCCCGGCACAGCGCTGGCCCTTTCCTTCGGAACGGACTGCGCCATCCCGTCGCCCGACTTCTTCTTCGACGGCACCACCTGTAACGAATCCACTGCCCTGCACACGAAAGTGGGCTGGGACAACGTAACCGGAGTAGGCACGCCCAATGCGCAAGCCTTCGCCGATTCCTTCAACCCCGCCAACGCCTCCGACAAGAAGTAAAGTCGCAGACGTAGCGAAATTAAAAGCCTCCGCAGCCCACAAGGCCGCGGAGGCTTTTTTCATGCATATACCAGACACTCGAAAGTCCTGTCATCCAGAGCGAAGCGAAGGATCCCTATAACCCACCACACCGCCGAAAGCTCGCGTGGTGCTCCCACCACCGCAGCCCCGCCAGCGCAAACGCTGCACAATAAAAATGTCAGTTCAGGAATTCAAGAGAGAAAAGATCCGTGAAGATCCGTGGCAAAAGAAAAAAGACGTGGACCCTACCGCCGCACCGCAGCCGGCAATATCTCCTCCACGTCCACAATGTTGGTAGGATAGCTCCCCGTATAGCAAGCCGAGCAGTAGGAAATCTGCGGCCCCTCGCCGCAAGCCCGCTTCAGCCCTTCCAGAGAAAGATAAGCCAGAGAATCCGCGCCAATATACTCGCGAATCTCCTCCACAGACTTGTTGGCCGCAATCAATTGATTCTTCGAAGGCGTATCCACACCGTAATAACAAGGCGAAATCGTCGGCGGACAAGAAATCCGCATGTGCACTTCCTTCGCCCCCGCCCCGCGAATCAACCGCACAATCTTCCGGCTGGTCGTCCCGCGCACAATCGAATCGTCAATCAGCACCACCCGCTTGCCCTCCAGCAGGGACCGCACCGGATTCAGCTTCAGCTTCACCCCAAAATCGCGCACGCTCTGGCTCGGCTCAATAAACGTCCGCCCCACATAGTGATTGCGAATCAGCCCAAACCGAAACGGAATCCCGCTCTCCGCCGCGTACCCCACCGCCGCCGTCACTCCCGAATCCGGAACCGGAACCACCACATCCGCCTCCACCGGAGATTCCCGCGCCATCTCCCGCCCCAGTTCTTCGCGGCTGGTCTGCACCGCCCGTCCAAACACACGGCTGTCGGGACGCGAAAAATACACATGCTCGAAAATGCAGCTCGATTGCGGCGCAGCCTTCGCATAAAACTGTGACGTAATCCCTTCCGGCCCCACCACCACCAGCTCGCCCGGTTTCACGTCGCGCACATAATCGGCGCCAATCAAATCAAACGCGCAAGTCTCCGAAGCAAACACCACGGTATCGCGCTTCTGCCCCTCCAGCGCCGGAATCCGCCCCATCGCCAGCGGCCGAAACCCGCGCGGATCGCGCACCGCAAAGACTCTATCCGTGCTCATCATCACCAGCGAAAACGCGCCTTCCACCTGCCGCAGCGCATCGGCCATCGCCTCCGGAAGCGTGTGCTCTTTCGAAAGCGCAATCAAATGCACAATCACTTCCGTGTCGCTGTTCGTCTGAAAAATCGACCCTTGCCGCTCCAGCCGCCCGCGCACTTCCACCGCATTCACCAGGTTGCCGTTATGAGCCACCGCAATCGCGCCCTTATTCGACTGCACCACTATCGGCTGCGCATTCAGCAACGCCGAATCCCCCGCCGTCGAATACCGCGTATGCCCCAACGCCACCGACCCGCGCAGCCGCGAAAGCACATCTGGGGTAAAAATATCCGCAACCAGCCCCATCGCCTTGTGCTGATGCAGATTCAACCCATCGGAACTGACAATCCCCGCCGACTCCTGCCCCCGATGCTGCAGCGCATGCAGCCCCAGATAAGCAAGCTTCTCCGCCTCGGGATGCGCAAACACCGCCACCACCCCGCATTCATCCCGAAATTTATCCGAAGTCAGCATTTAGCTCTTAGCTCAAAGTCGCTGGGTGCCCCATTTCTCACGTCCTTTGTGAGAAGTGGGGCTTTTGGTCATCACCACCACTTCCAAACTCCGCCACTGCCATGTAGGACGGACACTCTTGCCGTCAGCCGAGCAAAGCTCAACTCGGTTTACCCTGTGCCCCTCTGTGTCCCCTGTGGCTAAGCTCTAAGACTCCGCCGCCACAGTCTCCGGCTCAGCCCGCAAAGCCGCCTCCAGCGCCCCTTCATAATCCCCACGCAACTCGGCAACCGCCGCAGACACACACACCCGATCATCCACCAAAATCTCCACCCGACCAGAAGAAGAACTCTCCCCGATCACCTCAGCCACAACCCCCAACTTCCCCGCAACCTCTTGGATTCCCGGCACGGTCCCCGCGTCGCACGAAAGCAATATCCGGCTAGCATCCTCCCCAAACAGCACAAACTCCACCGGGAGTGCACCACCAATAAGATTCACCCGCGCCCCGATACCCTTGGCGAAGGTTTTCTCCGCCAGAGCCACGGCCACGCCGCCATCCGAACAATCATGCACCGATTCCACCAACCCCAACCGAATCAGTTCGATCACGGTCTTCTGCAGCGCCGCCTCGCGCTCCAGATCGAGCTCCGGCGGATATCCCCACAACGCGCCCAGAATCTCTTTTGCGTATTCCGACGACCCGAACTCACTCTCTACGTCGGTAATATCGGCAGATTCGCCGGCGCGCAATAGCACAATCGTGCGTCCGGGTTCGCCTTGAGGCGCCGCAAAATGCATTTTCGCCGTCTTGCGCACATCCTCAAGAATCCCCACAACTCCAAGCACCGGCGTGGGATAGATGCCCTCGCCCAGCGTCTCGTTGTAAAAACTAACGTTGCCGCCCGTGATCGGAATCTCAAGTTCTTCGCAAGCTTTCGTAATTCCATCGATCGTCTGCGAGAACTGCCACATAATGTGCGGCTTCTCCGGATTGCCAAAGTTGAGGCAATTGGTTGCCGCCACAGGAGTTGCACCCGAACACGCCACCTTGCGCGCAGCCTCCGCGACCGCATGCATCGCCCCCAGCCGCGGATCGAGATAGCACCACCGCCCGTTCCCATCCAAAGCCATCGCCAGCCCGCGCTGCGGAGCATTCTGCGATAACTCCTGATTTGTGTTCTTGATACGAATCACGCCCGCATCGCCCGCTCCCGGCGATTCCACCGTGTTGGTCTGCACCATGTGATCGTACTGCTGCCAAACCCACCGCTTCCCGCAAATGTTCGGACTCGCCAAAAGCCGCTTCAGCTCAGCAGTGAAGTCAGAAAATTCAGCCGGGTGCCCCATTCTCGCGCGCTCTTTGCGCGAGAAGTGGGGATTTCGACGAGAGCTTAACGAAACCAGGCATCTCCCTCGGAACCGGAGGCTCCCACCGCGCCAGCGGACGCTTATACACTGGCGCATCGTCCGTCAGCGCCTGATTCGGAATTTCCGCAACCACCTCACCATGATGCAGCACGCGCAACTTGTTGTCAGTCGTGACCTTGCCGACCTCGACCGCATCGAGTCCCCACTTTTCAAAAACCCGGAAAACTTCGTCCTCGCGCCCTTTTTGTGCCACCAGCAGCATGCGCTCCTGCGATTCGCTCAGCATGATTTCATAAGGACTCATGCCGGTTTCGCGTTGCGGCACGCGATCGAGTTCAATTTCGATGCCAACATTTCCGCGTCCGCCCATCTCGCAGGTCGAACACGTAAGTCCCGCCGCACCCATATCTTGAATGCCGACGATGGCTCCCGTCTTCATCGCTTCGAGACAAGCCTCGAGCAGCAACTTCTCCAGAAACGGATCGCCCACCTGCACATTCGGACGCTTCGCCTCCGAAGCTTCGCTGAATTCTTCGCTGGCCATGGTCGCCCCGTGAATACCGTCGCGTCCGGTCTTGGCCCCAACGTAGATCACCGGATTGCCTTCTCCCGCAGCGCGCGCGTAAAAGATCTCGTCCTTGCGCACCAGCCCGAGCGCGAATGCATTCACCAGCGGGTTGCCGGAGTAGCACGGCTTCGAATTTCGTTTCGCCGCCTAAGTTCGGCACGCCGAAGCAGTTGCCGTAGGAAGCCACGCCGCTGACCACGCCCTCGAGAATGGAATGGTTCTTGTGAATCTCAGCCTGCGTGGCTTGTGTGGAGCGGGCACTCTTGCCCGCTGCTTTTGACTTGTCCTCTAAATCAAACCCGGCCGCTGCCGCGGCCGTGGCGGGCAGAGTGCCCGCCCCACATGATTTGTGATTGGGCCGAACCGCAGCGAGTCCATCACGGCTACCGGCCTTGCTCCCATGGTGAAAATGTCACGCAGGATTCCGCCGACGCCGGTGGTCGCGCCCTGGAACGGCTCGATGAAGCTGGGATGGTTGTGCGATTCGATTTTGAAGGCGCAGGCCCAGCCGTCGCCAATGTCGATGATGCCGGCGTTCTCTCCCGGTCCCTGCATCACCAGCTTGCTGCGCGTGGGCAGGCGCTTTAAATGTACGCGCGAAGATTTGTAGGAACAGTGCTCGCTCCACATCACGCTGAAGATGCCGAGTTCGGTGAGCGTGGGTTCGCGGTTGCCGAGAAGCTGCTTGATTTTGTCGTACTCGTCAGGCGTGAGCCCGTGCTGCCGGATCATCTCCGGTGTGGGCGCAGAAGTCAGGGCAGTGGGCATGAGGAACTTCTATTGTCGCATTTTGGGGCGCGGGAGGGTAGGAAAACCCTGCTCGCAACGGCGCGTGCAAGTTAGATGTCATCCCGAGCGGGGCCGAAGGCCAGGTGAGGGACCTTACGATGCGCGTGAAGTGGCATGGACGCTGGCGGGTGCCGTCATGGGTGCGCGCGGCGATGGTGGTCCTCGGCTGCTACAGTTACGGTGCAAACGATCGTAGGGTCCCTCACCCGCCTTCGGCGCGTTCGGGATGACATCGGGTGTGGGGGCGTGACGGGCTCACCAGCGGGGACAGGACCTCCATTCTTTCGTTATTCTTTTGTTTCAACAACTTAGCTGTAAGCTATTGAGAACACAGAGCGGCGATCATGAAGGCATATTTTCAGGCTCCGCGATGTTCTTTGTTTTCATTGTGGAAATCTCTAAGTTGCTGAAAACAGGTGATGGGATTGTGGAGTTTACTTGCTTCGGAAGTGGGTAAGGCTGCGTGCAGGATGGCTCTGGGGCGCACAGAATCTCGCTGTGAGCGCGGTTGACTGCTCGAGCCGACCCTGAGGTCATCCTCGGGTTCGGCGGGGCTTAAATCGACTCCTGACGCAAAATCGGCGTAAGTGATTGAAAAAGTCTGTAACTTGTTGCAATTATCTGGAAGCTATTGGAAACATTGAGGAGCTTATCCGGTGGCCGTGACACTGACAGCTAGAGGCCGGCCGCTGCGCGGCCGTGGCGGGCAAGAGCGCCCGCCCCACACTCGTTTCTTCCGGTAAGATTCTGGGCAGATGAAATCTCTCATTGTGGGGACGGCGGGGCATATTGATCACGGGAAGACGGCGCTGGTGAAGGCGCTGACCGGGATTGATGCGGACCGGCTGGAAGAAGAGAAGCGGCGGGGGATCACGATTGATCTGGGCTTTGCGCATATGGATTTGGCGGGAGCGCACGATCCTGCAAAAAACGGGGAGACGCTGCGGATTGGGTTTGTCGATGTGCCGGGGCACGAGCGGTTTGTGCGCAACATGCTGGCGGGCGTGGGCGGGATCGATCTGGTGCTGCTGGTGATTGCGGCGGATGAGGGGATCAAGCCGCAGACGCGGGAACATTTCGACATCTTGCAACTGCTGGGGGTGCGGCGCGGGATCACGGTGCTGACCAAGGCGGATGCGGTGGATGCGGAGACGCTCGAGGTGGTGCGGCTGGAGGTGCAGGAATTTTTGCGCGGGACATTTTTGGATAGCCCGAAAGCCGACAATGCAAAATCCATTGTGGCTGTGAGTTCGCTTACGGGTGCGGGGCTGGAGGAGTTGAAACGGGCTCTGGTGGCGGCTGCGGGCGAGGTGGCCGCGCGGGATTCGAGGGCGCTGGTGCGGCTGCCGATTGATCGCGTGTTCACGATGAAGGGATTTGGCACAGTGGTGACCGGGACGCTGGTGGCGGGGACGATTCGTCCGGAGGATGAGCTGGAAGTTTTTCCGACGGGGCGGCGCGTGCGGGTGCGCGGAGTGCAGGTGCATGGGCAGGCTGCAGACGCGGCGGTCGCGGGGCAGCGTACGGCGCTGAATTTGGCAGGAGCGAGTACGGAGGATCTGGCTCGCGGGATGACACTGGCGCCTCCGGAGACTTTGAGGACGACGCGGGTGGTGGATGTGAAGATGCGATTGCTGGCATCGGCGCCGCGGGCGCTGAAGAACCGGGCGCGAGTGCATTTTCATTCGTACACGATGGAGACGGTGGCGGAAGTGCGGCTGTATGGATTTGGAGAGGAAATCCCGTCGGTTCATGACTCCAGAGTCAAAATCCCCACTTCTCGCGCCAAGAACGCGCGAGAAATGGGGCACCCGGAACTTTTTCCGGGACGGGAGGCGTTTGCTCAGATTCGGCTGGCGGAGGCGGCGCTGCTGCTGCCAGGGGATCGTTTTATTTTGCGGCAGTTTTCGCCGGTGGTCACGATTGGAGGGGGAACGGTGGTGGATGCGGCTCCGATGAGCGACCCTAAGGGGGTGAGGAAACTTGAACGCGCGGCGGGTGGGTCGATTCTTGCTTTCACACAAAAGATCGAGGAATTCGGATCGGGAAGTCGTGGAGCGATTCTGGCGGGGCGTGTGATGAGGCGCGGGATGCGAGGGCTTACGCTGGCGGAGGCGGTGGCCGAAACCGGATGGCGGCGGGCTGAAGTTGTGGAGATTGCCGGAGCGCTCATCGAAGAGGGATTGCTGGTGCGGTTTCAGGATCGCTTGCTCGCGAAGCACGAATTTGAACTGGCGCAGACGGGCGTGCTGGATGCGGTTTCCAGTTTCCACAAAGAGAATCCGTTGAGCGCGGGCATGTCGACGGGCGAGATGCAGGACGAACTGGTGCGCGCGCTGGAGATGGCTCCAGAGCTGTTTGCCGCGTCGGTGGAGGGTTTGGCGCGAGCGAAGAAACTTGAACTGGTCCATGACCTGGTGCGGTTGCCGGGACGCGGCGTGGTGATGAAAGACGAGGAAGCGGAATCGAAGAAGACAATCGAGGAGGCGTTTGCCGCGGCGGGGTTGAAGGTTCCGGCGCTGCAGGAGGTGATTGCGGGGCTGAAGATCGACAAGGCGCGGGCGCAGAAGATTGTGACTTTATTGTTGCGGGATCGCGTGCTGGTGAAAATTTCTGACGAGCTGGTATTTTATCGCGGCGCGCTGGAGCAGTTGCGGCGGGATCTGGCGGCTTATAAGACGAAGTCGGCGAAGATTGATGTGGCGAAATTCAAGGAGCTGACGGGGGTGTCGCGGAAGTATGCGATTCCACTGCTGGAGTATTTGGATCGGGAGCGGGTTACGCGGCGGGTGGGAGATGTGAGGGAAATTTTGTGATTGGAAAATCAAAATCTTTACCACAGAGGGCACAGGGGGGCACGGGGTAAGTCAATCTCCTGGCTACGAATTTTTAGGGACAAGGCGGAGCTTCAGTTTGATCCCCGGGATGGGGCGGATTTTCAGGGAGTTCAACCCCTAGAGTGCACGCGGCACGGTGGCGGTAGGGATCCTTCGACTGCGCGACTGCTCCGCTTCGCGAAGCAGTCACTCCGCTCTGGATGACAGACTATTAGATTTTTTCTTCGGGGGATTCTAATTCCAGGGCTAGCGGGTCGGTGACACGGTTGGTCAGGTTGGCCAGGCCGGTAAGCAGGTGCACGTCTACGATTTCGGGGTCGGTGAATTCTTTTTTCAGAGCGGCGAAGTCGGAGTCGGTGATGTCGTGGGGCGTGCGGGTGAGTTTGTCGGCGTAGACTAACGCGGTTTTTTCTTTTGCGGTGAAGCGCGAGTAGTCTCCGGCGCGGAGCGCGGCCCAGTCTTCGGCGGTGAGGCCTACGCGTTTTGAACTGGCCACGTGATGCTGCGTGCAGTAGTAGCACTGGTTGATCAGCGAGACGCGGAGGTAGATGAGTTCGTAGAGCTTGCGGTCGAGGGAGCGGCCCACGCTGGCGTAGAAGGGAAGAAAGTTCTTCAGCATTTCCGGACGGTGGGCCAGGGCTTTGTGGACATTGCCGGGTTTGCCGCGGAGAGCTTTTTCGTAAATCTCGTTGACTTCGGAAGAGGCTGATTCCGGGGCAATCAGGGAGATGCGCGCCATAGGATCCTCCGGGATAGGGATGCGGGTCTTGCTCGTCGATTCTTGCTTCGTATCCATCATCGCAGATTGGTTGATTTTGTGCAGAACGGGCAAGCACTCAAGAAAGGATAGCAGCGGGCCGATAGTACTGAGTAAGAGGTGCCGGCAATGAAAAGGTGGATGTGGGTTGTGCTGGCGGCTTTCGTGGCGACCTCGGGGGGCTACGCGCAGGAGACTTCTGATCCCGACGCTGGATCGAAGATTGTGGCGCTGGAGAATCTGTGGAACCAGGCGGTGGAGGCTAAGGATTTAAAGGCGCTGGATGCGATCCTTGATGACGCGTTTGTCAATGTCGACGCCGAGGGCAAGATACTCACCAAGGCGGAGGTGTTGGAAGACGTGAAGGCGTCGCACGGACTGCGGGTTTCATCGGAAGCGATGGTTGTGCACTTGCACGGGGACACGGCGGTGGTCACCGGGATTTATCAACTGAGCGGCGCGGCGCGCGGGAAGCCGTTTGTGCGGCGACAGCGTTTTGTGGATACCTGGCGCTACAAGAGCGGGGGTTGGGTTTCGATTGCAAGCCTGGCCACGCCGCTCGGGTCGTGAGGCCGAGGCGTGGAGCTTATCTTTTTGCCGTTGCTCCAGTTGCCGTTGCTCCGGTTTCCGGCGCTCTGGAACGGAGAGCGGGTGGAATGAGAACGGCTAGCCTGTTGTTGGGTGTGGTGTGCGCGATGCGGTTGTTTGTTTCGGCACAAGCGGAGCCGCAGGAAAATGCCGATACGATAATTCGCGCGCTGGAGCATGCATGGTTTGAGGCGGAATCGCGCAGTGACAACCATGCGTTAGACCAGATCTTCGATAACGGGCTGGTGTACATCGAGAACGGCAGATCTCTGACGAAGGGGGAATACCTGGCGGAGATACGGTCGGCGGGGCCACATCCGGAGCAGGTCGTGATGGAGACCATGCGCGTGCAGATTTTTGGAAGCGCGGCCATCGTCGTGGGGAGCTATCGCGAAAAGAGCGGAAGCGATGGGAGGATCCAGGTGAGGCGCTGGCGCTTTGTTGATACCTGGGTGAAGAAGAACGGGAATTGGGTGTTGGTGGCGGCGGCGGCGGCGCCATTGTCCAGGTGAGGTGTGATGGTTCGTGTTGCGTTCGCGAAAGGAAAACTCCAGATGTGGAAGCTGTTTTCTATTGTTCTGTTACTCCTGACAGTGGTTGGGACCAACGCTCAGACGGTGGAGCAGACTGCTCCCGAGGAAGCCAGAATTTTGACGCTGGAAAATGCGTGGAACCAGGCGGTGCAGCAGAAAGACGCACAGGCGCTGAAGACGCTGCTCGCGCCGGATCTCACTTACGTGGATTATGACGGCACGCTGATGAATAAGGCAGAATATCTGGCCAGTGTGGAGTCGCCGTCGATGCATCCGGTGAGGATTGTGAACGAAGGCGTGACGGTGCGTCTTTACGGCGCGGTCGCGGTGGTCAACGGGGTGTGTCGGGAAAGCGGTGTGAAAAAAGGAAAGGCCTACGAGCTGCGGGAGCGTTTTACGGACACGTGGGTACGCCGGAGCGATAGCTGGATATGCGTCTCCAGCGAATCGACACTGATCCCGCGCTGAGACGATCCCGCGCTGAGACCGCCCTTCCGCGACGTGGCGAGCCCAGTCTCGCGAATCTGCTACTGATGTATTCTTCCTGCGGATGCTCCTGATTCGTAAGGCAAACATTGATGACTGCGGGCTGCTGCGGGTGATGATCCGCGAGCTGGCGGAGTTTGAACGCCTGCTGGAATTCGTGACGATCCGGGAAGAGGATTTGGCGCGTGACGGATTTGGGGAGAATCCGCGATTCCGTGCGTTGATGGCGGAGTGGGACGGGCGGGCGGCGGGATACGCGGTTTTCTTTGGCTACTTTTCTACCTGGGCGGGGCGCGCTCTGTATCTGGAGGATTTGTTTGTGCGGGAGAAGTATCGCGGAAAGGGCATTGGGAAAGCGTTACTGGCGGCGGTCGCGCGCGCTGCCTTGGAAGACGGCTGCTACGGCATACACTGGGAAGTGCTCGACTGGAACCGGAAAGCGATTGAGCTGTACAAGGCGCTGGGAGCGGAGTTTCCCGATCAGTGGCGGCGGGTGATGCTGAGCGGCGAGGCACTGCGGCGGCTGGCGGAGAATGGAAAATGAAAAGTGGCAAGACAGCAGGCGTGACGCCGGTGCGATTGTTTGCGAACCGGGCGGCGTGGGATGCGTGGCTGGAGAAGAATCATCGCAAGAGTGAGGGCTTGTGGTTGCGGCTGGCGAAGAAAGGGTCTGGGATGCGGTCCGTGACGTATAGCGAGGCGCTGGAAGTGGCGCTGATTTACGGATGGATTGACGGCCAGAAGCGGCCTGAGAGCGAGCAAGCCTGGCTGCAGAGGTTTTTGCCGCGGGGAGTGAGGAGTATCTGGTCGAAGATTAACCGGGAGAAGGCGCTGGGGCTGATTGCGAGCGGGCAGATGAAAGCGGCTGGGCTGGAGGCTGTGGAGCTTGCCCGGAAAAACGGGAGATGGGAATCGGCTTACGATTCTCCGAAGGGGGCGGCGGTGCCGGCGGATTTTCAGGCGGCGCTCGATGGGAATCCGCGGGCTGGAGAGTTTTTTCGGGAGCTCGATCGGGCGAACCGGTATGCGGTGCTGTTCCGGATTCAAACCGTGAAGAAGGTGGAGACGCGGGCGCGGAAGATTGTGGAGTTCGTGGCTATGCTGGAGAGAGGCGAGAGGATTCACGAGGCGCGTGGCGGGCGACGGGCTTCAAAATAAACTGCCAACCACAGAGGGCACAGAGGAAACAGGGTAAACCAGAATCGCAGAGGGCGCGGAGAACGGCCGCGGAGCACGCGGAGTAAAGATGGCGACGGTAAAAATCATCGGGGCGGGGCTGGCGGGGGCGGAGGCGGCGTGGCAGTGTGCGCGGCGGGGCGTGGAGGTGGAATTGTTTGAGATGCGGCCGGTGCGGACTACGCCCGCGCATCAGACTGCGGATTTTGCGGAGCTGGTGTGTTCGAACTCGTTGAAGTCGGATAGTGAGAATACGGCTCCGTGGCTGTTGAAGGAGGAGATGCGGCGAGCTGGGTCGATGCTGCTGGAAATTGCGCGGGAGTGCGCGGTTCCGGCGGGACATGCGCTGGCGGTGGATCGAGTGACGTTTGCGGCGAGAGTGACCGAGACGATTTCGCGCGCGGCGCGGATTGTGGTGCGGCGGGAAGAAGTGACGGCGATTGACGAGGCGGAGATTACGATTGTGGCGAGCGGGCCGCTGACTTCGGAGGGGCTGGCGGGGGAGATTGCGAGGTTGAGCTTATCGGCGTCGAGTCAGGCAGGGACCTCAGCAGCTGAAGCCGCTTCTCAAATTGGGGCCGAGATCGCAGCGCCGAAGCGCTGCACCACCCAAAATCAGAACGCCGTTGACCAGAATCATTCCAGTCCGCATCTTTATTTTTATGATTCGATCAGTCCGATTGTGGAGGCGGATTCGATTGATATGTCGCGGGTTTATATGGCGGCGCGATATGACAAGGGGTCGGCGGATTACATTAATTGTCCGATGGCGGCGGAAGAGTACGACACGTTCTATGGCGCACTGGTAGCGGCGCAGGCGGTGGAAGAGCGGGATTGGGAGAAGCTGAATTATTTTGAAAGCTGTTTGCCGATTGAGGAGATTGCGCGGCGGGGGCGGGATACGCTGCGGTTTGGTCCGATGAAGCCGGTGGGGTTGAAGGATCCACGAACGGGGCGGATGCCTTATGCGGTGGTGCAGTTGCGGCAGGAAAATCTGCGGGCGGATTCTTACAATCTGGTGGGGTTCCAGAATCATTTGAAGTTTGGCGAACAGGCGCGGGTGCTGCGGCTGATTCCCGGCCTCGAGAATGCGCGGTTTCTGCGGTACGGGCAGATTCATCGGAACACGTATATCAATGCGCCGACGTTGCTGCGGGACACGCTGCAGATGAAGGCGCATCCGCGGGTTTTGTTTGCCGGACAGATTTGCGGCGTGGAAGGGTATGTGGAATCGATTGCCACCGGTCTGATGGCGGGGATGCAGGCGGCGGCGCTGGCTCGCGGGGAAGAGCTGGTTGCGCCTCCGAGGGCTAGCGCGTTTGGGTCGCTGACGCATTATGTGACGCACGCGGATGCGAAAAACTTTCAGCCCGCGAACATTACGTTTGATTTGTTGCCGGGGCTGGAGAAGAAAGTTCGGGATCGCAAGGAGCGGCACCGGTTGCAGTGCGAACTTGCGCTGATGGAATTCGATAAATGGTGGGAGCTGGCTGGGGCAGTGCTCGCGGCTGGATAAACGTTTAATCGCTGAGGGCGGTGAGAACGGCCGCGGAGGGCGCGGAGGAATGCTGGCGGCAGTTACGATTCGTGGGGCAGGACCTGGGGATGCTCCGGTTATCGCGCGGGTGCTCTACGAATCGTTCGTAGAGTTCAGGGCTTTGTATACGGATGGCGGGTTCGCTGCGACGGCGCTGGGCGCGGAGCAGATTTTGATTCGCATACAGGAGGGGCCGGTGTGGGTCGCGCTGCGCGGTGGTGTTGTGCTAGGTACCGTGGCTGCCGTGGCGAAGAGCGAGTCTGCGTACGTTCGGGGGATGGCGGTTTTGCCGGCGGCCCGGGGATCGGGTGTGGGAGCGGCTTTGCTGCGGACAGTCGAGAGCTGGGCTGTGCGTGAGGGGCTCGGCCGGCTGTTTCTCAGCAGCACTCCGTTTCTTACTTCTGCGATCCGGCTGTATGAGGGGTTCGGGTTTCGGCGCGTGGTGGAGGAACCGCAGGATTTGTTTGGGACTGAGCTGTTTACGTTGGAGAAGGTGGTGAGTGAGGAAACTCCGTCTGCAAGAGTCAAAGGCTAGCCTCGCTGCGGTTGGCTGGACGGGCGAGGCGCCCGTCCCCACACGAACTGGGGCGGGCTCGGAGGCCTTCTTAACTTTTCTGATTTGATTTGATCCCTGGAGGGATTCTTAGTAACTTGCTGGGGAAGCGATTTAGAGTGAGGTGCGCGCTTGCCTATTTCTGCCGTGGACGCAATTTCTCCCGCCCTGCTGCATACGAAGAAACAATTGTTTCAACCTTTTCGATTTGCGCAATGGACCAAACTGGCCGTGGTGGGATTGCTGGCCGGAGAGTTGGGATCCGGCGGCGGCTGCAACCGCAGCTTCATCAACATCCCGATGCCCCGGGGCGACAGTGGCCGACACTTTCTGCAGCAGGGCCTGGCGCAGGACTGGTCGATGCCAAATCTCGCTCTGTACGCGGGATTGATTGCGGCTCTGGTGGCTTCGTTGCTGGTGCTGGGAATCATTCTGACCTATGTGAGCAGCGTGATGCGGTTCATTTTGTTCGACAGCATACTGACTGGGGAGTGCCGGGTGGGCGAGGGCTGGAGCCGCAGGCAAGGGCCGGGGTTCCGGTATTTTATCTGGAAGCTGCTCTACCTTTTGGCGTCATTCGCGTTCTTCGCGGTAGTGATTGGAATTCCTGTGGCTTTCGGGGTCGTGGGAGGTTGGTTTAAGGAGCCCGGCGAGCATATGGGGCCACTGATCATGGGAGGTTTTTTTCTGTTTTTTGTGGCGGCGATTTTCGCTTTGGTCGCGGCGGTGATTTTTGTGCTGACCAAGGATTTTGTGGTGCCGCAGATGGCGCTGGAAGGGATTGGGGCGTTTGAAGGATGGCGGCGCCTGTGGGCCATGATGAATGCGGAGAAGGGCGACTACGTGATTTATGTGCTGATGAAAATTGTGATGGCGATTGTGGCGGCGGTGGTGATCGGAATTGTGACGCTGATTCTGGGATTGTTCTTCGTGGTCCCGACCGCGCTTTTCGGCGTGGTGGGGGTGCTGGCGGGCAAATCGGCGGGGCTGACCTGGAATGCGGGGACCATCACGCTGGCGGTGGTAGTGGGATGCATTCTCCTTTTTTGTTTTCTGTATGTAGTGTCGCTGGTTTCGGTACCGGCGATTGTGTTCTTCCCGGCGTATTCGATTTATTTTTTTGCGGGGAGGTATCCGGCGCTGAGTAGGGCGCTTTATCCCGCGACGACGGTGGCGGAACTTTCGCCGGGAACTGCTCCGTTTGGGCAGCCACCGCCGCTGCCGCCGGGTCTGGCCCCGATCGGATAGGACTCCGGTTTAGTCCAAAAAGTCAGGCCTCGGGAGCTGCACGCAAACAGCAGGTCCCTCGACTGCGCATGCCGATTCGCTTTGCTCATCGGCATGCTCCGCTCGGGATGACAGAGTGGTGATAACAGCCATCGCGAATGCATGCAACGTGCATTAGGCTGCGCTCCAGCTCAGGGCAGGCTTTCGCTTCGCTCAGAATGACAAACCGGTGATGACACGCCTTGGGTTGAGGAACTCTTGCGACTGGCGAGGTGTCTGATGTTGCAGACACGCGCGTGCCTGAGAGGAGCGAGTTCTTATGGGATTCTCCGTTTCGGGCGGGGGTGTGCGCGGTCCGCAGATTAACGTTACGCCGCTGATTGATGTGCTGCTGACTTTGATCGTGATGTTCATGCTGGCGGTGGCGATGGATCAGGAGCAGGGAGAGACGGCGCAGATTCCGCAGCCGGATCAGAAACAGACGGAGGAAGAAAAGGAATCTAGCACTGTGGTGATCGAAGTGGTGTGGACCACGAAAGACGCGCCACCGATGATCAAGATTAATCAGGAAGACGTGCGATGGGAGGACCTGGACGCGCGGCTGGCGCGGATTTATTTGACGCGGGCGGAAAAAGTGGCGTTCGTGCGCGGCGATGCGGATGTGGATTTCCTGTATGTGGCGGAGGTGATTGATGCGGCACACCACGCGGGCGTGCAGAGAGTGGGGTTGCTGACGCAGGGGCGGGAGGTGGCGGGGGAGTGAGGGAGTTCGGCAGAGAATTCATTTGCGATCGTCGAGACTCCCGCTAAAATAGAAAGATGGTGGCATGGCAGGAATTTTTCGAGAGCAAACCGAACGTCTGCGCTGGAGAGTTGTGCGCCGCGGGAACGCGAATTTCCGTGACGGTGATTCTTGACAGTCTGGCTGAAGGGTCGACCAAAGAAGAGATACTGCGCAGTTATCCCTCCCTGAAACTGGAGCACATTGAAGCCGCACTTGCCTACGCGGCGGAGCTGGCACACGAAGAACGGCTCGTGCCGATTCGGACGAAATGAAATTCAAGCTGGACGAGAATCTTCCGCGCGAGCTTGCGGATGATCTTCTGCGATTGGGGCACGATGCGGACACCGTGGTGGGCGAAGGTTTGGCCGGCGCAGATGACGCTACCATCGTCCAGGCGGCCCGGGCAGCGGATCGCATTTTGCTGACGCTCGATAAGGGGATTGCCAGCCTGTTGCAATATCCGGTCCACGAACATAGTGGCGTGGTTTTGTTCCGCCCGGATGGATCAGGACGGCGCACCATCCTGTCGTTTGTGAGGTCGCGACTTCCGAAGTTGTTGGAGATGGAGATGGCTGGACGACTGACGGTCGTTGGACCGACCCGCATTCGCATTCGGTAAGCCTCGCTGCGCTTGGCAGGCAGCCGAGGCGGCTGTCCCTACGCGAGTTTTCCTGCTTACGTATTTCTTGCTCGGTTTTTTATCCAGATTGGGGTGCCGACGAAGCCGAAGGCTTCGCGGATTTGGTTTTCCAGGAAGCGCTGGTAGGAGAAGTGTAATTTTACGGCGCGGTTGGTGAAGAGGACGAACGTGGGCGGGGCGACTGAGGCTTGCGTCATGTAGAGGATTTTTACGCGCTGGCGCATGGGGACGGAGGCGCGTTCGAAGTCGACATGCTCGATGAAGCGGTTCATTTGCGAGGTGGTGACGCGCTTGCGGCGTTCAGTGGCGACTTTTTCGAGCAGCGGGAAAATTCTTTCGACGCCTTTGCCGGTGCTGGCGGAGATGAAGACTACGGGGGCGTAGTTTAGAAATTTGAGATCGTAGCGCAGGCGTTCCTCGTACGCTTCGCGGTCGCCGGGGCGTTTGCTTTCGCGCATGCGCGTGGCTTTCGACGGCCTTCCCGGTTTCAGCGCGCCGCTGCTGACCAAGTCCCATTTGTTGACCACGATAATCATAGAACGTCCGCTCTCGTGGGCGTAGCCGGCGATGGCGGCGTCGAGCTGGCTGACGCCTTCGGTGGCGTCGATCACGAGAAGCGCGACATCGGCGGCTTCGAGATGCTTGCGCGCCATGACGACTGAGAGCTTCTCGGCCATGAGATGCGTTTTGCCTTTGCGGCGAATGCCGGCGGTGTCGATGAAGCGGAAGCGGCGTCCGTTGTGCTCGAGGATTTCGTCGACGGCGTCGCGCGTGGTGCCGGGGATGGGCGAGACGATGGCGCGGTCCGACGCGGTGAGCGCGTTCAGGAGCGTGGACTTGCCGACGTTGGGGTGACCGATGATGGCTACTTTGGTTTCGTGGGGAGAATCGTCGTTGGTCGCTGATGGTTGCTCGTTGGCCGTTTCGGATTCGTCTGGGAAGGGAGCGATTGAGTCCAAGTGTTTTCGGCTGCGAGGACGCGGCGGCTTCTCGACTGCGGGCGGGGCGGCGGTGCTGCGTTCATCGCGCGAGTCTGGTTCTGATGATTGTGCCTCGGGGATGACTTTCAGGATTGCGTCGAGGAGATCGTCTACGCCGCGGCCGTGCTCGGCGGAGACCGGAAACATTTCTCGGATTCCCAGGCGGTGAAAATTATCGACCAGGCTCGACTGCTTTTCACCGTCGACTTTGTTCACGGCCAGAAACAGAGGCCGGTCGGCTTTGCGCAGGAGCCGCACGAGTTCGAGGTCGGGGCCGGCGAGTTCGGTGCGTCCGTCGACGACCATGACGATGGCGGCCGCCTCATCGAGCGCGACGCGGGCCTGGCGGAAAATTTCTGACGGGATGAAATCTTTTTCTTCGGGAAGAATGCCGCCGGTGTCGACGATGCGCAAGTGGCGTCCGCGCCATTCGGCGTCACCGTAGAGGCGATCGCGGGTGATGCCGGGTTCGTCACCAACGATGGCGCGGCGCGAACCTACGATTCGGTTGAACAGCGTGGACTTGCCGACGTTCGGTCGGCCCACGATGGCGAGCGTGGGAACGCCGGCTGCGGTGGTGGCGAGAGTGCTGGTCGAGTTGTAGGTGGGTTGCGTCAAAATGAGTTTGGAAACTGGCCCCGGCTTTCTTCGGGCCGCTGGAATCCCAAGTTCTTCCGCATCGTGGCAGCGCAGCCGGCTCTTCGAGTCGGCGACGGGCAAGAGTGCCCGTCCCACACGAGCTGTGACGATGACTTTTGCCTGAACAGCTATTATAGAGACTTCTTGGCTTCACCACCTTCAACTCGCCCGGCGCCTAGCGGCAAGGATGCGTCGCTTTACCAATTCTTCGCTCCGGGAGGAGTGCTGTCGCGGACGCATCCGGCGTATGAATTCCGGCGGGGGCAACTGCAGATGGCGCAGGCGGTTGAGCTGGCGCTGGAAGAAAAACGACATCTGATTGTGGAAGCCGGCACCGGCACGGGGAAAACACTGGCTTATCTCATGCCCGTGATTCGCTCGGGCAAGCGCGTGATCATTTCCACGGGAACGAAGAATCTGCAGGAACAACTTTTCTATAAAGACGTGCCGTTTCTGGAGCAGGCGCTTTTCGCTGCAGGGGGTTCAAGCGGCGACAAGGAGATTCCTGGCTTTGCTCGGAATAACAAAGCGAGTGGGGGCAAGCTTTCGGTTTGTTACATGAAGGGTCGCAACAATTATTTGTGCCGCAAAAAGCTTTACGACCTGACCGATCAGCCGGTGCTGAGCGGGCTGGACGAGATTGAGCAATATCGGGCGATGGCGGCGTGGGAAAAAACTACGCAGACGGGCGACCGCGCCGAGTTGGCAGAACTTCCCGAGGCGAGCATGCTGTGGCACAAGCTGGACGCGCGTTCCGACGCTTGCCTCGGGCAGAAATGCAGCCAGTGGGAACGCTGCTTCATTACTGAGATGCGGCGCAAGGCGATGGAGAGCGACATCATCATCGTGAATCATCATCTGTTCTTTGCCGATCTTGCCATCAAGCTGCAGTCCGACGGTGCGGCCGATGCGGGGATTTTGCCGGAAGCGGCGGCGGTGATTTTCGATGAGGCGCATGAGATTGAAGACGTTGCCGGGAACTATTTTGGAATTTCGGTGAGCAACCTGCGGGTGGAGGATTTGGCGCGGGACGTTGAGGTCTCGCTGCAGCATAACCGCATGTTTTCGGCTGCGCTGTCGGGAGCGCTGGGGAGTTTGCGGGAGCGATCCCAATTCTTTTTTTCGTTGTTGCCCGCGGGTGAAGGACGGTTTTCCTTCGACACGCGGCGTGAATTTCTGGAAGAAAACGGGGACGAGTTTCTGGCGCTGAATCAGGCGTTGACGCGGTTGGCGGGAGAGCTGGAGGGCTTGCCGCAGAAGCCGGAGGAAGTTTTCAACTTTGTACGGCGGACGCAGGAGATTCAGGTGCAGCTTGGGTATGCAATGGAAGCGGAGGATAGGAATACGGTGTTCTGGATCGAGCGGCGCGGTGGACGCGGGAGAACGAATTCACAGCAGAGACGCCGAGACGTGGAGAAAACGAAAGAAGGTTCTCAAGGTCTTCGCAATGAGGGCGGAAGGCAGAATGTTTTCTTGCAGGCCACGCCGGTTGATGTGGGGCCGATTCTGCGAGAGTGCTTGTGGTCGAAACTGGAATGCGCGGTGCTGACTTCGGCGACGCTGGCGGTGGGTGGCGGGTTCGAGTACATCCGGCAACGGTTGGGGCTGGAGCATGCGCGCGAGTCGGTATTGCCTTCGCATTTCGATTACGAGAGTCAGGCCCTGCTATATGTGCCGCCGGATTTGCCCGATCCGCGGACGCCGCAGTTCGGGACGGCGGCAGCGGATCGCATTCGCAAGCTGCTCGAAATTACTCGGGGGCGTGCGTTTGTGCTTTTTACCAGCTACGCGCAGATGAACGACATTTATCAGCGGCTGCTGGGGGTGATCGAATTTCCAATGCTGCGCCAGGGAGATGCGCCCAAGAGCGCGCTGCTGGAAGAGTTTCGGCTGACGCCGAACGCGGTGCTGTTTGCGACTTCATCGTTCTGGCAGGGTGTGGACGTGCAGGGCGAGCAGTTGAGTTGCGTGATCATTGACCGTCTGCCGTTTGCCGTGCCCAGCGATCCCGTCGTGGCGGCGCGGGTGAAGGCGATCGATGCGGATGGCGGAAATGCGTTTTTTCAGTATCAGGTGCCGGCCGCGGTGATCACCCTGAAACAAGGCTTCGGACGGCTGATCCGGTCGCTGCACGATCGGGGACTGCTTTGCCTGCTGGATAACCGCATTTTGAAGAAGCAGTATGGGCGTGTGTTCGTGGACAGTCTGCCGAAGTACAAAAGGACCACGGAGATGAGAGTCGTGGAGGAGTTCTTCGGGGTGGTATAGCTTTCCGCGATATGCGGAGCCGGCTGTGCCCGGCTGGACAGCCGAGGGCGGCTGTCCCTACTCCTGTTCTGTCGTTTTCGAGTTTCCTTTTCATTTTCGCTCTTCCGCTATTCCTGCAATTGGCAGAACTCCCACCACAATCCCTGACGCGTCTTCTTTCGTGTGGTAGACGCGTTCGGTGGCTTTTAGGAAATCGGAAGGCTTGGCGTCGGGGATGTTGACGAAGGTTTGCGGATTGCGGTCGGTGAGTGGGAACCAGGAACTCTGAATCTGGACCATGATGCGGTGGCCGCGGCGGAAGGTGTGGTTCACGTCGGGGAACGTGGCGTTGATCTCTTCGACTTTGCCGGGCGCGAAGGGTTCGGGCTTTTCGAAACCGTGGCGGAACTTGCCGCGGAAGGGTTCGCCGCGAACCAGTTGCTGATATCCGCCCATGGTGAATGATGGCGGAGGCACATCGGTCCGCGGCTTGCTGACGTCTTCGGGGCGGGGCGCGTCCAGCTTGCTGTCGGGATAGTCGGGCGGGTAGACGTCGATCAGCTTCACATCGAAATCAGAATCGGTCCCGCTGGTGGAAACGAAAAGCCGCGGCGAGATCGGACCGGCGATGGTGACGTCCTCCTGAAGAACCGGCGTTTGATAGACGAGCACGTCGGTGCGGCTGGAGGCGAAACGCTGATCGGAGAGCATGTATTCCTGGGGCACATTCAGCGAAACGTAGTTCACGAACGGCACCGGCTTGGCGGGATCACTGACGTATTCATCGAACGCGGGAGAGTCGGCTGCCGGCGGATCGAATGAGAGTCCGCCATTGGCATGGAAATATAGAGTTTTCGGTTCGGCATTTTTCGGAGGCCAGGCTGAGTATTGCCTCCAGACGTTGGTGCCGGTTTCGAAAACGTAGGCTTTGGGCAGCTTCGCGTCGCCATTAGCTTTAAGATATTGCTCGAAAAACGGGAAGAGGATTTTGCTCCGGTAATACTCGCCGGTGTTGGCGGCGAATTCGACCCGTCCCAGATGATCGCCGTCGTAGCGGCCCCATCCGCCGTGCACCCAAGGGCCGACGACAAGGGCGTTGAAGATTCCAGGATTATTTTTATCGACGGCGTGGAACGTAGAGAATGGGCCCTGCAAGTCCTCGGCATCGAACCATCCTCCAACGGTGAGCACGGCGCAGTGGATGTTCTTCATGTGGGGCGCGAGGTTGCGGGCCTTCCAATAATCGTCGTAGGTGTCGTGGCGGAGCTGGTCGTCAAACAGTTCGCTTTTGCCTTCTAGATATTTTGAAAGATTTCCGATGGGCCCGACGTTCAGATAAAACTCGTAGCCGTCCTTGGTGCCGTAGTCGAACGGCACGGAAGTCTTCGGCGGGAGCTGGGGATTTTCCTGCGGCTTGAACGAACTATAGAAACCGAAGTTCGCGTTCAGCATGAATGCGCCGCCATGGTAGGCGTCGTCGCCCATGAAGAGGTCGGTCATGGGGGCCTGCGGAGAAGCCGCTTTCAGGGCGGGATGCGAGTCGATGATGCTGGCGGACGTGTAAAAGCCGGGATAAGAAATTCCCCAGATGCCGGCGTTCCCGTTGTTGTTGGGAACGTTCTTGAGCAGCCAGTCGATGGTGTCGTAGAGATCGCTGGCGTCGTCGACATCCTGTTTCGATTTCTTGGTGTCGAGGTGGGGACGCATCTCGATGAACTTTCCCTCCGACATGTAACGGCCGCGCACGTCCTGAAAAACGAAGATGTATCCCGCTTTGTCAAATTCGGGGGCGGGGCCCAGGGTGCGGCGATACTGGTCTACGCCATAAGGTCCTACGCTGTAGGGCGTGCGGTCGATCAGGAACGGGAAAGTCTTCGAGCTGTCTTTGGGCACGTAGATCGAGGTGAAGAGGTGAACGCCGTCGCGCATGGGGACGCGGTATTCATACTTGGTGTAGTGCTCCTTAATACTGAACTCCGGCGGCGCGTCGGGACGGCTCTGGGCGGCGGCGCTGAAAGAGATACGGTTGGGCAGAAGCAGGTTCGCGAGAAGAAAAAGAAGGATGGAAGGAAGCAGAACCGAATGGCAACGTTGCATGCGCACTCCTTGTTGCGGGCTGGAATCCGAATAGGGCAAGCTACCTGCGGCGCTCGGCGGGAGTCAAGTGGGGGTCGAGGTGGTGTCCCGAATTCTTTCACCACAGAGGACACGGGGGGCACAGGGTAAAGCCACACTGAGTAAAGCCGGCGCGGGCTCACACTGCGTTGGCGCGGTACAATAATGTGTTTGGGTGAAGATTGCGGTTGGGCCTGTGTTCGCACTGGGCCGCTGAGGGATGCATGTTTGAAG
Source organism: uncultured Acidobacteriaceae bacterium (assembly GCA_963846245.1). Classification (GTDB taxonomy): domain Bacteria; phylum Acidobacteriota; class Terriglobia; order Terriglobales; family Acidobacteriaceae; genus Sulfotelmatobacter. The sequence continues at coordinate 196,659 of CAWJVI010000010.1, forward strand.
TTACGGTGGAAGACACGTTTGCTGCGGGACATTACCTGCGCAACTACAAGGGCAAGTGCGAGAATCCGCACGGGCACAACTACAAGATCCGGGTGACACTGGCTGGCTCGGAACTCGACAAGGCTGGACTGTTGCTCGACTTCAAGGATCTGCGTGAGGTGTTGAAGCAGGTGATCGACCGGCTGGATCATCAGATGATCAATGACATCGAACCGTTCACCGTCATCAATCCTTCGGCGGAGAATCTGGCGAAGTATTTCTATCATGAGTCTGATACGCGGCTGCAACGCGTGACTGGTGGGCGAGTGCGCGTGAAGGACGTGACCGTGTTTGAGACGGACACGACTACGGCGAAGTACAGCGAGTAGGGAAGGTCAGGGGCCAGGGATTAGGGATCAGTGTCCAGTTATATCCGTATAGATTTCCGTGCAGATCACTGAAATTTACAAGTCGCTGCAGGGAGAGTCTACTTACGCGGGATTGCCGTGTGTGTTTGTGCGGCTGACGGGTTGCAACCTGCGGTGCTCGTGGTGCGATAGTGAGTACACGTTCACTGGCGGCCACAAAATGGCGATCGACGAGGTGCTGGGTGAAGTGAAGCGCCTCAGCCCGGGCGGCGGGTTGGTCGAGATTACTGGAGGCGAGCCCATGCTGCAGGATCGCGAAGTGGTTCCGCTGATGGAGCGGCTGCTGCGGGAGAGCTACGGCGTGCTGCTCGAGACCAGTGGAGAACGGCCTCTGCAGCGCGTTCCGGCGGGAGTGGTCAAGATTGTCGACGTGAAGTGTCCTGACTCCGGCGAGCCCGAGACGTTTAATGTGGGCAATCTGGAAGCGCTTACGGCCCGCGACGAGGTGAAGTTCGTGCTCAGCAGCCGAGTGGACTACGAGTTTGCGCGTGACTTCGCGCAGCAACACGGCTTGGCGCAACGGGTGAACGCTGTTCTGTTCTCGCCCGCGTTCCGCAAGGATGCCACCGGGACGCGAGACAGTTCGCACTGTTTGCTTGATCCCCAGGAGCTGGCGGAATGGATGCTCGCCGACAATGTCGCGGCGCGCCTCGGGATGCAGCTGCACAAGTTTATTTGGGACCCGGCGGTGAAGGGAGTTTGAGCGTTGGTGATGGCGGACGCAACAAAATCCCGTGCGGTGGTGCTGCTCAGCGGCGGGATGGATTCTGCCGTCTGCGCGGCGCTGGCGGTACGCGACTACGGCGCCGCGGCGGCGGTGCACATCAGCTATGGGCAGCGTACGGAAGAGCGGGAGCGGCAATCTTTTCTGGCGATTTGCCGGCGGCTCAACATTCTCGACCAACTCATGGTTCGCAATGACGCATTATCCGCCATCGGTGGTTCGGCTCTCACCGATGAGGGCATCGCGATTCCGCATTCCGATGCGGCGGGGCCGGGGCTCCCGGGGCATGGGACTCCGGGAGGTGGAGTTCCCGTCACTTATGTGCCTTTTCGCAATGCGCATTTTCTGGCGGTGGCGGTAAGCTGGGCTGAAGTGCTGGGCGCTGAAAAAGTTTATATCGGCGCGGTCGAACAAGACAGTTCGGGGTATCCTGATTGCCGCCCCGCTTACTACCAGGCGTTCAACCAGGTGGTGCGCGCCGGGACGAAAGAAGGACGAATTGAGATTGTCACGCCATTGATTGCGATGCTCAAATCTCAGATTGTGCAGCTTGGCCTTGAACTGGGCGCGCCCTTCGATTTAACTTGGTCATGCTACCGGCGCGAAGATCTGGCCTGCGGAACATGTGACAGCTGCGTTTTACGCATGCGCGCGTTTCAGGCTGCGGGAGTCAAGGATCCGATTTCGTATGTGGGAGCGGCAAGGTAGAGGAAGGTAAGGTTTCGAACGGGAGGCCAAAATGAAAAAATATTCTGCAATTTTTGTGCTCGCTATTCTGGCGGCGGTTCTGTGCGTGCCTCCAGTTTTCGCCCAGGCTTCGGGATCGGTCAAGGGAGTTTGCAAAGACGCCCAGGGCAACCCTTTCGCCGACGCTGTGGTGGTTTGGGTCAATACGGACAACGGCCAAAAGTACACTCTTAAGACCAACAAGAAGGGCGAATATTTTTCGCTGGGAGTTACCCCTGGCACATACACCGTGACGCTTTACAAGAACGCCGACGATCTGAAGGCGAACAAAGAGGCGGACCACGTCAAAGGATTCCACGTCCAGATCGACGAGAATACTGTGGATTTTGACGTGAAGAAGGAACAGGAAAGCGCGGCGAAGGGACAGGGTCTGACGCCGGAGCAGTTGAAGCAGATGCAGGAAAATCAGGCCAAGCAGGCAAAAGAAGGAAGCACCGTCAAAACTCTGAACGAGAAGCTGCTAGCGGCTAAGGCCGCTTCCGATGCGGGAGATTTTGACGGCGCCATCGCTGTTCTCACTGAGGCAAACCAGATAGACGCTACTCGCGACCTCGTTTGGTTCAAGCTGGGCGATGCCTATCGTTTGTCGGCGCCAAAGCAGACTGATATGGCTGAGAAGCAGAAACGCTTCGGAGAAGCAGCCGACTCGTACCAGAAAGCCATTGAGCTCAAGCAAGACGCCATCAAGAGCGGGAAGGATAAAGATCCAAACGCCACCAAGAATCTCGCCGCCTACTACAACAATATGGCGGACTCTTATAACAGGGCAGGCAAGATTGACGATGCCGTGAAGACGTATGAACTGGCCGCGCAGGCCGATCCGAGCGCAACAGCCCAGTCGTATTTCAATATCGGAGCGGTGCTCACCAACGCCGGCAGAGCAGACGAGGCCAACGCGGCCTTCGATAAGTGCATTGCCGCCGATCCTACGCGGGCTGAGGCGTACTACCAAAAGGGACTGAATTTAATGGCGAAAGCGACGCTGCAAGGGGAAAAGACCATTCCCGCACCAGGGACCGTAGAGGCATTCCAGAAATACCTTGAAGTTGCGCCCACAGGCCCGAACGCCCAAAACGCCAAAGACATGCTGGCCAGCCTCGGAGCAAAAGTGGAGGTTGGGTTCGATAAGAAGAAGGCCGCAGCGAAAAAATAGCGAAGACGGTTAAGCAACTCATGTGCTTGATGAAAGGGCGGCCGCACCGGTCGCCCTTTTTCCTTTGTGGAACGGCCATCAGGTTACTAAGGACGATGTACTTGCTGTCTTAGCGTTACGGCTCGCGGCGCGGTACAGTTAAGACAGTTCACATCGTTATTTCCCTACTCTGTGGTGCGTGCGATTCCGCAAGTGCGAGGAGCGAATGGCATCACCGGGCATTGCCCCAATCTCTGTTGTTCTCGAAGGCTTTTCGGGAAAAGGCAGGGTAGCTACGCCTGCTTTGCTGAGCGCCATGCTGGGCGCCGCCGAGAAGATCAGCGACCTCATTTTCTCGCCCGGCCGGCCGCCACAGGTGCAGGTCTATGGCCAGCTGATCCCGGTGCAGGTTCCGGGGATGACCGTGCTGAATGCGGATGACACGCGGCACATCGCCGTGGATTTGATCGGCGACAACAAGCAGGCCATCACTACCCTGCGCGAGCATGGCGCCTGCGACATCTCTTACGGACTGCCCGGCCTGGCCCGTTTCCGGGTGAACATTTTCATTCAGCGCGGCAGTTGTGCTGTGGTGATGCGCGTGATTCCCACCGCCATTCCAGATTTCGCTACGCTCCGGCTGCCCGAGCAATTGGCGGATGTGTCGAAGCTGCGCGATGGCATCGTGCTGGTCACGGGTCCGGCGGGATCGGGTAAGTCGTCCACCCTGGCTGTGTTGCTTGACTGCATCAATCGCGAAAAGTATTACCACATCATCACCATCGAAGATCCCATCGAGTTTCTGCACAATCACAAAAGCTCGACGATTCATCAGCGCGAGCTGCACAGCGATACGCCGAGCTTTGCCCATGCGTTGCGATCGGCTCTGCGGCAGGCGCCCAAGGTGATTCTGGTGGGCGAGATGCGCGACCGCGAGACTATCGAGATTGTTCTGGAAGCGGCGGAGACGGGACATCTGGTTCTTTCCAGCCTCAATACCATGGACGCTTCGAAAACCGTGGAGCGCATCGTCACTTCGTTCGCTCCGAACGAGCAGCAGTCCGTGCGCGAACGCTTCGCCAAATCGTTCCGCTACATTATTTGCCAGCGTCTTCTGCCCAAGACGGGGCGCAACGGACGCGTCCCGGTGATCGAGATTCTCAAAGCCAATGCCCGCACCCGCGAATGCATCGAAAAAGGCGAGCGCGAGGACAAGACCCTTCTTGATGCGATGAAGGCTGGCTCTGACGAGGGCATGCAGTATTTCGACGGCGAGATCGCGCAACTGGTTCACGACCGCGTTGTGGATCTCGAAGTTGGAATTTCGTTCGCCAGCAATCCAGCGGTGCTGGGCCAGGAACTGGCTAGATAACCCGCAAGTCTCTCCTGTGCGGTTGCGAAAAATACCCTGCGCGTAATCACCTAGAACGTGTGAGCCTGCTTGGTCTTATTATGTGGGCATGACTCCGCAGCCCGATTCGCCGTCCGTGCTCAGCTTCGAAGACGCACGCCGCGTCGTTCAAGAACAAGCCACCAGGATCAGACTCCATACCACGGAAGCCTCGGGTGCGACGGAAGCTGTTGATCTGCTCTCCGCCGCCGGCCGTGTACTTGCTGACCCTGTCGTGGCCGACCGCGATCTCCCACCATTCCCACGCTCTAGTCGCGACGGCTACGCTGTTCGCTCTGGCGATTTGTCTCGGCTTCCCGCGACCCTGGACGTGATCGGGGAGATCCGAGCTGGCGAGAACCCGAACCTACTTCCCGCTTACATAGATCCAGGCCAAGCTGTGTCCATCATGACCGGAGCGCCCGTGCCTGCCGAGACGGACGCAGTGGTAATGGTGGAACACACTTCGCGGCAAGGCAATCGTGTCGAAATCACAAGAGGGGTTACATCGGGGGAAAACATTGTTGCCCGTGGCGCCGAGGCTCGACAGGGCGGCCTCCTCGTGGATCGCGGCGTGCGGCTGAATGACGCCGCGATTGCGCTGGCCGCTTCCGTGGGCAAATCGCGAGTGGAAGTGTATAAGCGGCCGCGAATCGCAGTTCTCACTACCGGGGACGAGGTCGTCGGGGTTGATGCCACGCCCGGTCGCACCCAAATTCGCAACTCCAACAGTTATTCGCTCGCTGCGCAGATTTTCGCTGCCGGCGGCGTTCCCGTTCTGTTGCCTATCGCTCCCGACAAGACGGAAAAACTTGGACGGTTGATTGAGCTGGGACTGCAATCGGATCTGCTGCTGCTGACCGGCGGCGTTTCCGTGGGACGTTACGATCTGGTTGAGCAGGTGCTGGCGGAACTGGGTGCGGAATTCTTTTTTACCAGCGCGAAAATCCAGCCCGGACGTCCGGTCGTATTCGGGGTAGTGCGGTCGGCAGAACACAAGTATTTCTTCGGCCTGCCGGGGAATCCGGTCTCGACGATGGTCACGTTCGAACTGTTTGCTCGACCGCTGGTGGAGGCCCTGGCAGGGATGTCTTCGCGCAAGCTGACATTTCTCCATGCGCGGCTGGCATCGGAAATCCGCGTCAAGACCGGGCTGAGGCGATTTCTCCCGGCGATTCTTTCGGGAGAGTTTGAGAACTCAGAGGCCCATCTGGTCGCATGGCAGGGGTCTGGAGACATCGCTGCCGCCGCGCGCGCAAACTGCTACGTCGTCGTCCCGCCCGACCGCGAATTCATTGCCGAGGGAGAGTGGGTCGCCGTGATGATGCGCTGAGGTCGCGAGGCGTTTCCTGCGTTGAGATCAGCCTTTTCCCAGCGTGTGAAATAATGATTACGGATCTGATCGCGGACGAATGCCCAAACTCTCCCACTACGATCGTGCTGGCCGTGGCCGCATGGTCGACGTTTCTGGGAAAAAGCCGGGCAAGCGTGAAGCCGAGGCCAGCGCTTTTGTCGCAATGAAACCGGCGGTGCTGGCGGCGTTACCCCAAAATCCTAAGGGAGATCCTCTGGAAGTGGCTCGCATCGCGGGCATCATGGCGGCCAAGCGCACCGCGGAATTGATCCCCATGTGCCATCCTCTGCCGCTGGCGCGCGTTGATGTGGAGATGCGCCTGTGCGAGAATGGCGTCGCAATCGTCTCCAAAGTCGCAACCACCGCTCAAACTGGGGTTGAGATGGAGGCGCTGGTTGCGGTCACGGTCGCAGCGCTGACCGTCTACGACATGACCAAGGGGATGGATAAGGGTATCGAGATTCGCGAGATTGTGCTGGAACGAAAAACGGGCGGAAAGAGCGGCGATTACCGGCGGCCGCAGAGTTCGAACCGCAAGCGATCGAAGAAGACGCGCTCCGAAAAAGAATAGTTCGCTCGATTCATGGCCAACGACGTCAAGCTACTGCTGGTGGAAGACAATCCGATGGTGCTGGGCATGCTGCAGCAAGCCCTGTCTCCGTTGGCAGTGGTGACGGCTGCGTCGGAATCCGCCGACGCGCTGCTCAAAGCGGTGGACGATCCTCCGGACCTGGTGGTGTCCGACTACCGCTTGCCCGGAATGGATGGACGGCAGCTGATCGAAAAACTGAAGAGTCGCCCCAAGACCGCCAACTTTTCTGCCGTGTTGATGGCCAACAAGGCTGACATTGCGGAACGCTTATCGCCGCAAGATGCCGCGGACGACTATCTGGAGAAGCCATTTTTTCTGCGGGAAGCGGTAAAACGCATCAAGCGCATGATCGACCGCATCGCGCTGGAAAAAATGGCGAAGACGGCGCCCTCCGATGGCGTGGTGCGCGGCAATCTCGCGCAGATGAATGTCATCGACCTTATGCAGTCGCTGGAGATGGGCCGTAAAAGTTGCCAGCTCACGCTGACTAAGGAAGGCGACAAGTGCGAAGTATTTTTCGTTGAAGGTCAGGTCAAGCACGCGACCTATGGTGCGCTGGTGGGCGACGAAGCGGTCTTCAAAGTTTTGCGCTGGACCGGCGGAAGTTTCGAACTCGATTTCGAGGGCAAGACGACCAAGGAAACCACGCAACTGAACACGCAGGGCCTGCTGATGGAGGGCCTGCGCCTGCTTGATGAATCCGCCCGCGACGGTGGTGGCGAGGGCGGCGAAAGTGCGGGCTCGAGCGGTGGTGCGGCCAGTGCCGAGGCGACTAGCGGCGACCCGACAGTGGGCGCGGCCGTATCGTCGCCTGCCGCTGCGACCAGCGCCGGCAGCGGCGGAAGGGAAGAAGAGGAAGATGTCCTCCTCGACAGCTGAGGTTGAAACACCCGAGTTGTTCCTGGCCGCGGTGGTGACGGTCAGCGATTCCTGCGCCCGCGGCGACCGGAAGGATTTGTCAGGTCCGGCCGTGGCGCAGGTTCTGGAAAAACTTGGTCTTCGGATCGCCGCGCAGGAAATTGTGCCGGACGATTCCATGCAGATTCAAAATCTGCTGATGCGGTTAGCGCTGGACGTTCAGTTGATCGTGACAACTGGCGGTACCGGGATTGCCCCGCGCGACGTCACACCGGAAGCGACGCAAGCGATCTGCAACCGGATGCTGGACGGCGTGGCAGAGCAGATGCGCGGCGCAGGAGTAAAAAGGACTCCGTTTGCCGCGCTGAGCCGGGGCGTATGCGGAGTGCGCGACAAAACTCTCATCCTCAATGTGCCGGGTTCTCCGGCGGGCGCGGTGCAATCGCTGGAAGCGGTGGTGGAGTTGATTCCGCACGCGCTGAAGCTGCTGCAGGGCCATACGAAACATTTTTGAAGCTGAACGTCTCCGCCTCGCCACATGACCCTTCCGCCTTTCACGTAAACTGAACTCCTGTTGAAAACCATCGGACACATTCTGGCGCGCTACACCGCGTGGATCTTCCGGTTACTGGTGCCGCTCGGAATCTGGGGACCGTTTGTCGTCGCCTTCGCCGATTCGGCCCTGCTGGGTATGCCCGTCGACGCGGTCGTCGCTGCCTATGTGTATAACGACCGCAGACATTTTCTTTTGTATGTGCTTCTGGCTTCGCTGGGCTCGGCCGTGGGAAGTATTCCGCTCTACATTCTGGGATATCTGGGCGGCGAGAAGGTGTTGCGCAAGAGAATTTCCGAGGAGCGTTTTCAGAAGATTCATGCATCGTTCGAGCGCCATGAATTCTGGGCGCTGATGTTTCCCGGGATGCTGCCTCCGCCCACTCCGTTCAAGGTGTTCGTGCTGGGGGCAGCCGTGTTCGAAATGCGATTCCGCGACTTTCTGGCCGCGGTTTTTGCGGGAAGATTCGTACGCTTCATGGTGCTCTCTTTACTCACGCTGTGGTTTGGTCCGGAGATCGTGGAGCTGACGGGCAAAGTGTTTCGACACCATTTTTATTGGGTGCTGGGAGTGGTCGCGGCGGGGGTGGTGGTTTGGCTGCTGGTGCGGCGGCGCGGGAAAGCCAGGAAACTCGCGGGTGATAGCGAGATTTGAGGCGAGGTTCGCTCGGGTCGGATTGTTGAGCCCTATCGCAACCCTTAAGCTGGGGCGATGTGATCGCCGGCAGAGCGGTGCGCCCGGCTGGCGAGCGCGTGCACAAATACTGGCAGTCCGAAAAACGCGGCTGAGAAGAACAAATCGCTGGTCACCGTTCCGCGCAGGAACGGGAGGCCCATTGTGTACGACGTCATGAGTCCGCCGAAAGTCCGTGGGTACATTCCCGACCAGGCCCAGACGGCGAAATTGCTCAGCAGAAAGAACGAAGCGGAACAAGTGAGTGCGGCGCCGACCACACGAACCGGGCCAGACTTCTCGCGCAGATTCGACCCCAGCCAGAGAATAGCCGCATACCACGCCCAGACGACGAGCTGGTCCCAGGAAAACTGAAACGCATAGACGTACTTGGTCAGGATGACGTCGGTGATGGCGAGCAGCACCACGGGTACCCACATCTGCCGCCGCGCACCGCGCGCTCCGAAAAACAGCAGCGAGGCCCCGACCGGCGTGAAGTGCCACGCATGCGGCAGAACGTTGAGCGGCCCCGCGAAGGGCAGGAAACGGACTGCGATTGCCAAGAGTACGAACAGATAAGCCAGCATTGGCACCTCGAATACTCGAATACTAACTCTGGACCCGAACCACTATTCTGGTCCAGTGGCGGCGGCGCGTCAAGCGTGAGGACGGACAATCGCAGGCGGCTAGCCTACCAGCTCTTCCATCTGCTTTTCGTCGATCACGGCCACGCCTAACTCCCTGGCCTTGCCGAGCTTGGAGCCGGCGTCGGAGCCGGCGACCACGTAGTCTGTTTTCTTCGTGACCGAGCCGGTTACTTTCCCGCCGGCATCTTCGATCATCTTCTTGGCCTCATCGCGCGTGAAATGCGGCAGCGTCCCGGTCAGCACAAATGTCTTGCCGGCAAGCTTAGTTCCGCGCTGCTTCTTTTCGCCGGTGAGCGTCAGCTTCGCTTCGCGCAGACGCTCCACCAACTTTCGATTCGCAGGGATGCTGAAGAATTCTGCGATGCTTTCCGCGATCCGCGGGCCTACCTCGTCGACGTTTTGCAATTCTTCGACGCTGGCCTTCTCAAGGGCATCCATCGAACCGAAGTGTTCAGCCAGGAATTGCGCCGTACGTTCGCCTACGAAACGGATGCCAAGGCCGTAGATGACCCGATCGAGCGGCAGCTTTTTCGAATTCTCAATCTCGTCAAGAATGTTTTGCGCGGACTTTTCTCCCATGCGCTCGAGGCTAAGCAGGTTTTCTTTGGTCAGCTTGTAGATGTCGGCGACGTTCTTGACCAGGCCGCGGTCGGTGAGCTGCGCGACCAGCGCATCACCCATACCGTCAATGTTCATCACACCGCGGGAAGCGAAGTGCAGAATAGTCCCCAGCAGCTTCGCGGGGCAGTTGGCGTTGACGCACCGGTAGTCGACTTCCCCTTCGGTGCGCATGACTTTTGTGCCGCAGACCGGGCACTTATCCGGCACGTCGATGTCGTCCTTACCGCGGGGATGATCTTTGTCGTCAACTACCTTCGCGACCTTGGGGATTACGTCGCCGCCGCGCTCCACTTGCAGCCAATCACCGATCTTTACCCCCAGGCGCTCGATTTCGTCCATGTTGTGCAGCGTCGCATTGCGAACCATCGTCCCGCCAATAGAAACCGGGACCAACTCGGCCACGGGAGTAAGTTTTCCTGTTCGGCCAACCTGCCAGCGCACATTCTCAAGCTTCGTGATTCCTGCGCGCGCGGCGTATTTGTAGGCAATGGCCCAGCGCGGAGCTTTGCCCGTGAAGCCGAGTTCGTCCTGCAGCGCCGTGCGATCCACTTTGACGACGATGCCATCAATCTCGTAAGGCAGTGAGTCGCGCTTGGCCTCCCACTGCTGAATGAACGTCCACACTTCGTCCATCGCCGAAACCAGCTTGCGGTTTTGATTCACTTTGAATCCGGCAGTGTCGAGCGCCCCCAGCGTTTTCCAGTGACGATCGAAATAAGTGCGGCCGTTTCGCAACAGCATGTAAGGAAAGTAATCGAGACGCCGCTGCGCAGTGATGTTGGAATCGAGTTGCCGGACGGTGCCGGCGGTAAAATTGCGCGGATTCGCGAACGTTGGCAGTCCATCGCGTTGGCGTTCTTCATTGATCTTTTTGAACGATGCCGTGGGCATGAGCAACTCACCGCGCACTTCGAAGTCCGCAGGAATCCCCGCCTTCTTCAACTTCTCAGCCGGAATCAGCAGAGGAATCGAGCGCACCGTGCGTACGTTGAGAGTCACGTCCTCGCCGACCGATCCATCACCGCGAGTCACGCCCCGGACCAGCTTGCCATTTTCGTAGATCAGCGCCAGCGACATGCCGTCGAGTTTCAGCTCGCACACGTAGTCGACGTCACTGCGGCCGCTGAGTTCGTGCACGCGGTGTTCCCATGCCCGAAGCTCATCCTCGTTGTAAGTATTGTCGAGCGACAGCATAGGAGACGAGTGCGGGACTTTGACGAATCCCTCGCGCGGCTTGCCGCCGACGCGCTGTGTGGGCGAGTCCGAAGTGATGAGATCGGGGTGCTCGGCTTCGAACTGCTTGAGCTGCAGCATCAGCTTGTCGAACTCGGCGTCGCTGATCTCCGGTCGGTCGAGCACGTAATAGAGGGATTCGTGGTGGCGAATCTTGTCGCGGAGGGATTCAATCTTCTTCCCGAGGTCTTTGGCCGCAGCAGGCATCGCAGAAGATTATAGGCGGAAGAAAACACAGAGGCACAGCCCGTTCGACTTCGCTCGGACCAGGCTTGGCTGTCCCGATGTCAACTTGCACTTAAAGAGATTCAAAGGCTGTGGAAAAGCTGCCCCTTGTAAGTGGCGACGGCTTATGCCAAATTGAAAGCTCTTACCAAGAAGTTGAGCCTGGGCCCGTAACGAATCATGCCAGACGCTCCGTCAGCGGCGAGTGCTGTTTTCCGAGGCAAGGTGTTTGCCCCCGAGCTCCCCATTGCGCTGCTGAACGCCTTCAACACCAACAACCGCATCAATCAATATCTCATCGACCACATTCCTCCCGCGGCCTGGAAGGGAAAGACTGCCAACGGTAAAGGCCGCACCATCCCAGCGATCATCGCTCACATGCACAACGTACGCGTGATGTGGCTGAAAGTTTCGGCCAAGGGCAGCAAGATTCCCGCGCAACTCGATCGCACCAAGGTGACGCCGTCGCAGGCGTTGCATGCTCTGGAGCGCAGCCGCCATGCTCTCAGCGTGGTGATGATCGCAGCTCTGCAAAGCGACGGGCGCGTCCGCGGTTTTCGCCCCGACGTAGCGGGATTCGCCGCCTACCTCATCGCGCACGATGCCCACCACCGCGGTCAAATCGCCATGCTGGCGCGCCAATTCGGGCATCCTTTGCCGCAAAAAGCGATGTTCGGCATGTGGGAGTGGGGCAAACGCTGACTCGGCCCTGAACTGCCCCTCCGGTACAATCCAGCTTCGCGAACTCATGATGCGCAAAGCAGCTCTGCTCTACAACCCTGACTCCGGAGGCCGTCGCTCGCGTCGGCTGATAATGCTGGAATCTGTTCTGCAGCTGTTGCGCGGCGCTGGCGTGGAAGCCGAGCTGGTGCTCTCGCAATCTCGCGACGATGCCGGCGAACACACGAGGCAAGCCATCGCTTCCGGTTGCGATACCATCTTTGCTTGTGGAGGCGACGGCACCATCCACAACATTACGCAGGTGCTGGCGAAGTCCCCGGTGGCACTGGCGATCTTGCCGATGGGCACTGCCAACGCGCTGGCCCGTGACCTGAATCTTCCATTCAATGCCGTCGCCGCAGCAAAGACCGCCATTCACGCATCCCCACGCCGAATCGCCCTCGGGCGCATTCAGTATTCAGATTTAGAGGGCAAGCCGGGCATGCGCTATTTTATCCTGGCGGCGGGCATCGGCGTGGATGCTCATCTCTTCTACAAGCTGCACGCGGGTAGCAAGCGCCAGTTGGGGATGGCTGCCTACTACGCCAAGGCCTGGAGGCTCTGGTTCACCTATCGCATGCGACGCTTCTCGGCGGAATACATCGAGACTGGCATCGACGAACGCCGCAGCGCTGAGGTAACGGAATTGATGGCAGTGCGCATCCGCAACTTCGGCGGAGTTCTGCAGGAATTTGCCCCGGGCGCGTCCCTGGATCGCGATGACCTGCGCCTGGTAATGTGCCGCACAGCCAGCCGCGCCGCCTATCTCGCCTACGTGACCCGCGCCCTGCTGCGCCAGAAGTGGTCCATCCCAGGCGTCGACCTGGTGTATAGCGACAAAGTCTCCTGCCAATATCTTCCCGAGCCTGTCAGCGCCGCATCGCACCAGAAAATCTACGCCCAGGCCGACGGCGAATTACTGGGCACCCTGCCAGTGGAAATGACAATCGTGCAAGACGCTCTAACCCTGCTAGCGTAAAGGCCCGCGAAAAAATCGCGTAGCGACAGCCGCCTCGGCTGTCCGGCAAAGCGAAGCGAGCCGCAAAGCGCCACACTTCAAGCCAGCCCCCAAGCGCACCCACCCCCCGACATGGCACAATATCCCGAGCCCGCTTGGAACCAATCACCCACTTTCTCACCGGCGCGTGCATGGGTCGCGCCGGATTGAACCGCAAGACAGCCCTGGCCACGCTCACGCTCACGCTCGCAGCCGAGGCTCCCGACCTGGACATTCTCAGCCGTTTCGGCGGCCCGGCATTCGGCTTCTCTCACCATCGCGGCTTTACCCACTCTTTTCTCGGCGTCCCCATCGATGCAGTAGTGGTGGTTGCCTTCGTCTACCTGATTTGGCGGCTCCGCGGACGCAAGCTGAAAGATCCCAACCTGCCGCCGCGCTGGGGACTGCTCTTTCTCTACGCGTGCCTCGCCGGACTCAGTCACATCCTCCTCGATTTCACCAACAATTACGGCGTGCGTCCCTTCTGGCCCGTTTCCGAAAAATGGTATTCGTGGGACATTGTCTTCATCGTCGAGCCGGTGATTCTGGGTTTCCTGCTGCTAGGCCTGATCGTGCCGGAACTTTTTTCCCTGATTGACCGCGAAATCGGCGCGCGCCAGCGTGGCCCCCGAGGCCGCGTAGCCGCGACTCTGGCGCTCGTAGGAGTGGTGTTCACCTGGGGCGTGCGCGACTACGAACATCGCCGCGCGGTCATTGCGTTGGCAGCCCGGTCTTATGAGAATGCCGATCCGCTGCGGGTTTCCGCCTATCCTGCTATGACCGATCCGTTCCACTGGTACGGAGTGGTGGAAACCCCTGCCTTCTTCGCGCTCGCTCGCGTGAACTCTCTGGAGCCCGAGGTGGATCCCGATGGCCAGCTCGAAATCCACTACAAGCCAGAGGAAACTCCAGTGACCCTGGCGGCAAAAAACTCGTATCTGGGACGCGTCTACCTGTCCTGGGCGCAATACCCCATCACTGAAACCGAGACTCTACCAACTTCCGACGAGCCCTATGGCGGCTACATCGTATATTTTCAGGATCTGCGATATAGCCAAATGCCGAGCCTGTTCAGTCGCGGAGCCCGGCCGCGCCGCGCCCCGCTGGGCGCTGCCGTCCGCCTGGACAAGAATCTAAGAGTTGTGGGTGACGTCTACGGCTCCGGAAACGATGAAGTCACCATCCCGGAACCGGGCCAAAACAAGAAGTGATTTGTAGTGATTTGAAGAGGCAGTACCCTGTGCCCCTCTGCGTCCCCTGTGGTTAAGCCTTACTCAAACCCTAAACAGGTTTCGCCAGCGCCCCGCTAATCCGTTTCCAGGTCACATCCAGCGTCTCCGGCAAAATGCGCGTCTCCCCCACCACTGAGAGAAAATTGGCGTCAGCCACCCATCGTGGCAGCACATGCATGTGGATGTGCCCCGCGATTCCCGCTCCCGCCGCCTTGCCGATGTTCATCCCCAGGTTGATTCCGTCCGGGTGGTAGAGTTCGCGCAGCACGGACTCCATCCGCTGCGACAGGTCCATCATTTCGTGAGCCGCTTGCGCCGGCAGCTTCTGCAACTCGTCCAGATGCGCGTAAGGAACCACCATCACATGCCCCGGCGTGTAAGGATACGCATTCAAGATGACGAAGCAACTCTCGCCGCGATAGACAATCCCCGCTTTGGAATCATCTCCATCCTTAACCGCGTCGCAGAAAACGCACCCCGAAGTTTTCCCCGCGGAAGAAACATAGGCGTAGCGCCACGGGGTCCAAAGGTAATCCATAGCCGCAGGTTAGCAGATGCGAACGGCCGCCGGGAACTCGCAGCCCGCGTCGCGTTTGGAAGATGCTTATGTGGGGACAGCCGCCCTCGAGCGCTTAGCCGCAGCCGGCGCCCGGGGATCTCCGCACCCTGCGCCACGCTCTCCAGAGAATGCAACCTGGCTGTAACATGCCCGAGATTTGCGTTTGACACTGTTTGTGAGCCGTTGCTATAGTCGAAGTGTTCCCTTTGGACGCGGGTTTCTGTAAAACGTCCGACAGCTGGTTTTGTCAGCTCACTCGCCAGGGTGAGCCCACTACAACCAAACGACGCACTCCAGCAGTCCGTCAGGCAGGCCCCGCACCCCGTTCATCAGAGAGGCATGACCTTGCTCGACGAGACTACCGCTCAACATTCCGATTCCAACACAGCCCTTGCGACCGAACCCAAGCCAACCGCGACTGCGGCTCCGCATACCAGCCAGAGCTCACCTTCAGCCGACCCCGCGGATGAACCGCGCTTTGCCGCCCAGCACGCGACTGAACACGACGTGACTGAGCAAGACACCACGGCGCAGGAAATAGCCGAGCACGAGGCATCCCAGGAAGACAAGCCCGCGGGCGAAGACTTCGCCTCCGCGCTCGAGACCTTCACCACCGAGTCCGAAGAAGCCGCAGCCGGCGCCGACCGCGTCATCAAAGGCACCGTCCTCAAGCTCACCAGCACGCATGTGGTGGTCGACATCGGCGCCAAATCGGAGGGCATGTTGCCCCTCGCCGAAGTGCTCGACCACGAAGGCAAGCCCAAGGTAAAGCCCGGCGACGAAATCGACGTGATGCGCGACAAAGGCCAGACCGAGGAAGGCTATATCAACCTTTCTCACCAGAAGGCGCAGCGCATTCACGCCTGGGATGAAATTGAAAAGGCCTATCACGACAAGAAGCCCATCAAAGCAGTCGTCATCGAACGCATCAAAGGCGGCCTCACCGTCGACATTCTCGGTGCGCGCGCCTTCCTGCCCGGTTCGCAGGTGGACGTGCGTCCTGTCCGCAACCTCGATGGCATGAAGGGCCAAACCATCGAAGTCGCCATCATCAAACTGAACAAGAAGCGCGGCAACATCGTCGTCGTCGCGCAAAGAACTGCTCGAAGGCGAGCAACTCGAAAAGCGCTCGAAAACTCTGGAGCACCTGGAAGAGGGCGCGAGTGCTCACGGGCGTAGTAAAGAATCTCACCGAATACGGCGCGTTCGTTGATCTCGGCGGCCTCGACGGCCTGCTCCACATCACCGACATGTCCTGGGGACGCCTCACTCACCCCCGCGACCTGGTCAACGTCGGCGACCAGATTCAGGTAAAGGTTCTCAAGTACGACAAAGAAAAACAGCGCGTCTCGCTCGGCTTCAAGCAGCTCACGCCCGATCCCTGGCTCGACGCCGAGCATCGCTATCCCGTAGGCGCTCACGTCTCCGGCCGCGTCATCAGCGTCACCGACTACGGCGCGTTCGTCGAACTCGAGCAGGGCATCGAAGGCCTGGTCCACGTCAGTGAGATGACCTGGTCCAAGCGCATGAAGCATCCCTCGAAGCTGGTCAACGTCGGCGATCAAGTCGATTGCGTGGTGCTCAACGTCAATCCGACGGAGCGCCGCATTTCTCTCGGCATGCGCCAACTCGCCGCCAATCCCTGGGATTCGCTACACGAAAAATTCCCCGTCGGCATGACGGTGGAAGGCCGCGTCCGCAACCTAACCGACTTCGGCGCCTTCATCGAAATCGAAGATGGCATCGACGGCTTAGTCCACGTCAGCAATCTCAGCTGGACCAAGCGCGTAAAGCATCCCTCGGAAGTTCTGAAGAAAGGCGATCGCGTGAAAGCCATCGTGCTTGCCATCGAGCCGGACAAGCGCCGTCTGTCTCTCGGCGTCAAACAACTGCAGCCCGACATCTGGGAATCGTTCTTCGAAACTCACCACATCGGGGACGTCGTCCACGGCAAAGTCTTGCGGGTTGCCGCATTCGGCGCGTTCGTCGAAATCGCCGAAGGCGTCGAAGGCCTGTGCCACAAGTCAGAAGCCGTCGACGGAAACGGCCAGCCCATGCATCTCGAGCCCGGCTTCGAACACGATTTCAAGATCATCAAGATGAACCCCGAAGAAAAGAAAGTCGGACTCAGCATCCGCGCCGTCGGCGAGGAAGCTTCCCGCATGGAAGTGGAAGCCTACAAGCAGCCCGTCTCCAGCACCAGCTCCACCATCGGCGAACTGATCAACTGGAAGCGCGCCAGCAACGAAAACAACTGAACTCACTCTGTCACCACGCCCTGTCATCCTGAGCGAAGCGAGACGATGCGCAAAGCGCACCGTCTCGCGCAGTCGAAGGATCTCTATAGGCATCTCCGCTCCCGCGATTTACCCTGTGTCCCTCCGTGCCCCCTGTGGTTGAAGAATTGAGTACACCACCACCGAGTTTGGTCCCTGCCTCAACCCTGTTCTAGAATCATAAGTCCACCCGAACTCATCTCTTCTTATTGAGGACTAATCCCTTTGCCCGAAACTCTCTACGACCTAGCCATCATCGGCAGCGGCCCCGCCGGCTACACCGCCGCCATCCGCGCCGGCCAATGGGGCCTGAAAACTGCACTCATCGAAAAAGACGGATTCCTCGGCGGCACCTGCCTGCACGTCGGTTGTATTCCGACAAAAGCGTTACTGTTCAACGCCGAACTCTGGGATCACCTCAAAGACGCCAAAGAATTCGGCATCGAAGGCGTAGACACCCGCAAGCTGAACTGGGCCGCCGTCCAGGATCGCAAATCAAAAATCGTCGCCAAACACGCCAAAGGCCTCGAATTCCTGATGAAGAAAAATAAAGTGGATACGGTTAAGGGTTACGGAAAAATGACCGGCTCGGCACAAAACGGCGTGTTCACCGTCGAGATCGTCAACGACAACAAAGCCAGTCATCTGAAAGCGAAGAACGTAATTCTCGCCACCGGCTCCGAAGCCCGCATGCTGCCCGGCCTCGAAGCCAGCGACCGCATCCTGACCAACATCGAAATCCTCAGCCTGAAAGACCTTCCGAAATCTTTGGTCATCGTCGGCGCAGGAGCAGTAGGAGTAGAGTTCGCCTCGATCTACCGCTCTTTCGACTGCGAAGTGACAATCATCGAAATGCTGCCGCGCCTCGTTCCCGTCGAAGACGAAGAAATCTCCAAAGAACTCGCTCGCGTCTACCGCAAGCGCGGCATCAACTTCCACACCAGCGCGAAAGTCGACAAAGTAGAAAAAACGAAAACTGGAGTCGCAGTCACCATTACCGTCGCCGGCGCACAGCAAAAAATCGAAGCCGACAAAATCCTGATCGCCGTCGGCCGCAAGCCGCGCACCGAAAACATCGGCCTCGAACGCACAAAAATCAAGCCCGACCGGGGCTTCATCAAAACCGATTCCTGGATGCAGACCTCCGACTCCGGAATCTACGCCGTCGGCGACATCGTGCTCGGCAGTCCGCAACTCGCCCACGTCGGCGCCATGGAAGCCGTCGTCGCCGTCGCGAAAATCGCCGGCAAACCCGGCAAGCCGATCAACCCCGAACACATCCCCGGCGCAACCTATTGCCATCCCGAAATCGGCAGCGTGGGCCTCACCGAAACCCGCGCTCGCGAAGCCGGATACAACGTAAAAATCGGCAAGTTCCCCTTCACCGCCAACTCGCGTGCCTCGATCGTCGGCCAGCACGAAGGCTTCATCAAAATCGTTAGCGACGCCGACTACGGCGAAATCCTGGGCGTCCACATCATCGGCCCCCAAGCCACCGAATTAATCGCCGAAGCGGTCGTCGCGATGGAACTCGAAGCCACCGTCGAAGACCTAATGTGGACCATCCACGCCCATCCAACCTTGGCCGAAGCCATGCTGGACGCGGCAAACAGCGTCTACGGAATCCCGATCAACGCATGAAACTCTGGCGAGCGTAAAATGAAGGCGCGGGATGTAATCAAGACGTTAGAGCAAGACGGCTGGTACCTCGACCGCACTCGGGGAAGCCATCGTCAATTCAAACATTCAGTGAAACCGGGGCCTTGTGACCGTGCCAGGTAAGCCGGGAGACGATCTTGGACCCGGTACTTTAAATAGCATTTTCAAGCAAGCGGGACTCAAGAAATGAAAAAATACCTGATCGTGATTGAGAAAACCGGAACAGGCTATTCGGCCTACTCCCCAGACTTGGACGGTTGCGTAGCCACGGGTCGGACGCGCGAAGAAGTTGAACGGGAGATGCAGGAAGCAATTGCCTTTCACCTGGAGGGCCTGGCGCAGAGCGGAGAGCCCATCCCTGAGCCGCACACATATTCCGCCTACGTCGAGGTCCCTGCACAGGCGCGCTAGTCCTGTGTTCCTCTGTGCCGCTGTGGTAAAGATTTTGATCTTAATCCGCGAGAGTCCGTGCAAATCCGTGGCAAACATAATTTGATTTCCACAATCCAACTCGGCACCATCGACTACGCCACCGGCCTGCGCCTGCAGCAACAGCTAGTCGCCCTCCGCAAAGAAAACAAAATCGGCGACGTCCTCCTTCTGCTGGAACACAAGCCCGTAATCACGCTAGGCCGCAACGCCAAATCCGCCAACGTAATCGCCTCCCCCGAACTCCTGGCCCAGCGCGGCGTCGAACTCTTCGAGTGCGACCGCGGCGGTGACGTCACCTTCCACGGTCCCGGCCAACTAGTCGGCTACCCCATCTTCGATCTGCGCGCCCACGCAACTGGAGCGCTCAAAGATGGAGCGGCGGACGCCGTCGTGCGCCGGGCCGAGTCGAAGACTCGCCCTGATGTCTCGCTCCGAAAGCATCTGGGCGCAGTCGATTTCGTTCGCCGCCTGGAAGAAGTCCTGATCCGCACCTGCGCCGATTTCACGATCGAAACCAAACGCATCCCCGGCTTAACCGGCGTCTGGACGCACCAGGCAGTTTCGCCACCACAAAGAGACTTGTCATCCCGAGCGGAGCAGGACGATTCGAAGAATCGTCCTGCGCAGTCGAGGGACCTGCTGTCCGCCGCCACCACCACAATTGTCGACTCCAAACTAGCCGCCATCGGCATCCACATCTCCCGCTCCGTCACCTCCCACGGCTTCGCCCTCAACGTAAACCCAGACCTAACCTACTTCAACCTGATCATCCCCTGCGGCATCACCGCAAAACCCGTCACCTCAATGCAACAAGAACTCGGCAAGAAACTCGACATGACCGCCGTCGCCGAATCCATCTCCCGCAACTTCAGAAAAGTATTCTCCACCCAAATCCTCTGGGTCGATACCATCGACGCCCTCCTGGGCCGCCCAGTCGGGGTACCGATGAAGCCGCCCACGGAACTCCGCCAACTTCACAAAGAAGACACATTTTGGAGTTGATCCCCTTGGAAATGTCCATGCATCGACAGCAAATCGAAGACCGCGGATTTGCAGTTATACCGGGGATACTCAAAGAAGATCGGGTCACTCTGTTGGCAAGGAATCTTGCAATGGCTGATCTGCGTCGCAGCCGCGCCGGAGTGCGTCATGCTCTCGGGCATGCCGCCGTGGCCTCATTGGCGAACGATTCGCAGCTATTCGAAATCGGACGCAGCATTCTAGGGGCAAGCGCCTATCCGTTTCGCGCGACAATGTTTGAGAAAACCACGGATGCCAACTGGCTTGTGGTCTGGCATCAAGACACAGCACTCCCGCTGCGACGTCGAGAGGAGACGCCGGGTTGGGGACCGTGGTCCGTTAAAGAGGGCGTGATTTACGCTCATGCCCCAGCAAGCGCTCTTTCTCAAGTGCTCGCCTTGCGCGTTCATCTTGACGACTCCACATCGCAGAACGGCCCTTTGCGTGTGTTGCCGGAAACTCACAAGCTCGGCGTACTTAGCGACGACGCGATCCATGAATTGGCACAAGACATTGCCCCGGTAGAATGTTGCGTCCCGAGAGGGGGCATCGTCGCCATGAAGCCTTTGGTGGTCCACTCTTCGTCCAAGTCGCAGTCGGATTGCGCGAGGCGGGTTCTGCACATTGAATACGCGGCCAGCCCTGCCATTGCGGGAGACCTTGAGCTAGCGGTCGCGTGAGCACGCGGTCGAGGTGGGCGGTTCGAAGGCAAGTGCGGCTCGGTCGGGACGCCGCACTAGCTCTTTCCTTTCACTCTGCGATAGCATTGCAAATTACGTTCGCATTCGGTCCTCACCATGGCAATCAAGAAAAAGAATTCCAAGCACAACGCGAACGGAACCCCTCGGCACAACGGGGCTTCTCGAGCTAAATCCGCCAACACAGACCTCCGCACCTACAGCATCCCCGACACGCGCCTCGAGCACCCCAACCTCAGCGTCCGCCAGATCACCGAGAAACACAAAGACGCCCCCGACCACGTCTGCTACGAAGTCACCGGCAACCTCGACGCCCCCGTCCCGCCCATCCGCGACTCAAAATATCTGAGCAAGCAGCAAGCCATCGAGATCTACCGCTTCATGCTGCTCAATCGCAAAATGGAAGTCGCGCTCGAGAATCTCTACAAGCAAGGCAAAGTCGTCGGCGGAGTCTACTTCGGACTCGGCCAGGAAGCCTGCTCCTGCGCCTCCGCCTACGCCCTCGACCAGGACGACTGGTTCGCCCCCATGATCCGCAACCAGGGCTCGCTTCTGGTCCGCGGATTCGCCGCCCGCGACACCATGATGCAATACATGGCCAAAGCCGATTCGCCCACCCGCGGCCGCGACGGCACCAGCCACTTCGGCGACATCGAAAAGCGCAACATGGTCTCGCCCATCTCCATGCTCGGCGATTTAATTCCGGTACTCTCCGGCGTAGCCCTCGGCGCGCGCCTGCAAGGTCGCAACGTCGCCGTCATGACCTACATCGGCGACGGAGGCCAGTCCACCGGCGTCACCTACGAAGGCATCAACTTCGCCGCCGTGCAAAATCTCGGCCTCGTACTTTTCATCGAGAGCAATCTCTGGGCCTACTCCACGCCGTCCGAAATGCAATATCGCTGCAAAGACCTCGCCGAACGCGCCATCGGATACGGCATCCCCGGCATCATCGTCGACGGCACCGACGCCTGCCAGGTCTACGACGCCGCCCGCGAAGCCGTAGAACGCGCCCACCGCGGCGAAGGCCCCACCCTGATCGAAGCCAAAATGATGCGCATGAAAGGCCACGCCATCCACGACGCCGCCGCCTATGTCCCGAAGCCAATGTTCGATTTCTGGAAAAAACGCGACCCCATCGCAAGATTCGAAAATTATCTAGTGAAAGAAAAGAAGTGGCTGAGCAGTAAAGAAAACGCAGAACTGATTTCAGAAGTAGAGCGGATCATCGAAGAAGAACGCGAAATCGCCGTCAACTCCCCAATGCCAACCCCCGAATCCGCCGAAGGCGGTGTCTACTGCGAAGAAGGCTGCCACGCAATCAAACCAAAATATGGCACGCCGAAGGTGAAGAAGGGAACGGGCGGGTTCAAGCAAACAGAAGCGGCAGCGCATTTAAAATAGTCAGGACGGCTTGAAGAGCAGTGGTTGGAGAGCGACGACGCCGGGCGAACAGTCAGGGTCCCAGGGATAATGCCCCTGGAGGTCCGGCCAGAGACATTGCAGAACGGGGAACGGGTCGCCGTTGTAGAACCAGATCGCCCAGCCCAGGTATTTCTGGTAGTGACCAGGGTCAACAGGGCGGAACTGACAGCCGCATCGGGCAAAAACATCGTGATACTCGTTCCCAGGCTCGTACTTAGCTCCTTTCTTTATCTCTGACCCGATGGTGTTGACGATCTTCTGCATATTGTCGAGTTCAAGCCCGAAGATAACGATCTCAGGATGCCGGTAGGAATGAAACAGGCCCGTCGAAAACGACCACTCAGGTCCCGACTCGCCCTCGCGCCGGAAAACGTTGGTCACATTCCATCCGTGAGTCTCAATCTGGGCGAGGAATTTTTGGTCTGCTGGGTGAGAATTATCAGGATGGCTGGCATCGCGGACCATGCGGTGCAGACTAGCACACTAAACCCGAGCGGGTTGCAAAGTGGATCAGCGGTACACTTCCCTCCGATGCCCGACCGTGAGCACAAGAACGACCAAGATTCCGCGATGGACTTGATAAACGATTCGATAGTCGCCGGCTCGAATCCGCCAAGCGTCAGGGACGTCGGCCATTTTCTTGCATCCCGCAGGATACGGATCGTCTCGCAGACCCTCAATCTTGGCGCTCAGCCGCTTCTGCGCTTCGCGCGGGATTTTTTCCAGTTGCCGGAGCGCAAGAGGCTTGAACTGAACCGTATAGGCCACGACCGCCCATCCTACAGTTTGAGATTTTTCTTAATCTTCTCCCAGGGAATAGTTCGCGGATCTTTTAACGCTTCGCGGGCTGCAGCAATATCGATTTCGTCTTCCAACTTTTCCAATAGCTCTACGTCCTCAATTGGCACCACGGCGGCGACAGCTTTCTTGCCGCGGTGTACGATAACTCTTTCGCCGCGATATTCGGCGCGGCTCAGTATGTCGGAAAAGTTTTGTCTGGCGAGGCTGGCGGTCAGCTTGGTGGGCATAGATTCGTTCCAGAAATCCGTACTAAACGTATAATATCACACTTTGTACAATTTGTACCAAATTAAATCCACGGAAATCCGTGCAAATCCGCGGCGAAAGATTTTGACCCTATGCAACTCACCTACCTCGAAGCCATCCGCCAGGGAATCTGGGAAGAAATGGACCGCGACCCTTCCGTCTTTTGCCTCGGCGAAGACATTGGCATCTACGGCGGCGCCTTCAAAGTCACCGACGGATTCATCGACCGCTTCGGCCCCGAGCGTGTCATCGACACGCCCATCGCCGAGTCCGCCATCGTCGGCGCAGCCTTCGGAGCCTCGCTCACCGGCATGCGTCCCGTCGCCGAATTCCAGTTCATGGATTTCATCGGCTGCGCCTTCAACCAGATCACCAACATGGTCGCGAAAACGCATTACCTCTGGGGCGCGCCCGCCCCGCTAGTCCTCCGCGGCCCCAGCGGCGGATACGTCCACGGCGGCCCCTTCCACTCGCAGAATCCCGAGATGTGGTTCGTCCACAATCCCGGCCTCAAAGTCATTTGCCCCGCCACGCCCTACGACGCCAAAGGCCTCATCAAAGCCGCCATTCGCGACAACAACCCCTGCATCTTCTTCGAGCACAAATATCTCTACCGCCGCATCAAGGGCGAAGTCCCCGCCGAAGATTACGTCGTCCCCATCGGCAAAGCCAACATCGTCCGCGAAGGCCGCGACCTCAGCATCATCACCTACGCCGCGATGGTCCACACCGCACTAGAAGCCGCCGACATTCTCGCCAAAGAAAATGTCGAAATCGAAATCCTCGACCTGCGCACCGTCTCCCCGCTCGACCGCGAAGCCATCGCTGCCACAGTAAAGAAGACCAACAAAGTCATCATCCTCCACGAACACTCCCGCACCGGAGGCCTAGCTGGCGAAATCGCCGCCATCATCAACGAAGAGGCCTTCGACGATCTCGACGGCCCCATCGTCCGCATCGCCGGCTTAGACTCCGCAATCCCATTCTCTCCTCCGCAAGAAGAACACTACCTGCCGAAAGTAGAAGACGTAGTCCGCGAATCCCGCCGCCTGAAGGCGTATTGAAGCTCGCGAGGAGGAGAAGTACCATGTCGGGACAGCCGCCCTCGGCTGTCCAGTCGAGCAAAGCTCGACTCGATCTTTGCCTGTAGCTTCTCAAATCAATGCCCAGAGACAGCACCCGCCTCAAAACTCCCACTCCCCCACAGAACTAGCGCCCCACCCGCCCCATCTGCCACAATAGCCACTCCGGAGGCTCCATGGGCAAGTTCGTTCTCGGCGTTATCGTCACTGTTCTCGTACTCATCCTCGGCGGACTCGGCGTCGCTATGCTCGGTTTCATTCCCACCACCGCCAACGTCGCTCCGTCGCACCTGGAGCAACACCTCGCCAACACCGCGATGGACGCCTCCATGGAGCGCCACGCTCCCCACGTCGCCAACCCGCTCACGCCCAGCGACCAGAACCTGATCGACGGCATGAAGCTCTACACCATGAACTGCGCCCTTTGCCACGGTGGCCTCGACCGCAAGCCCTCCGTCCTGGCCAAGAATTTCTATCCGCCAGTTCCCAATCTCATTTCCGATCCGCCCGACGATCCCGAGTGGCACATCTTCTTCACCATCCGCACCGGCTCCCGTCTCACCGGCATGCCCGCCTGGGAAGGCATCCTCTCCGAACCAGACATGTGGAAGCTCACCTCATTCCTCTCGCACATGGACAAACTCCCCCCCGCCGTCCAGGATTACTGGAAAAACAGCTTCAACGCCCCGCCCGCCGCCGCGGCGGACGAAAAGAAAGTAGACGAGAAGAAAGACGGCCACAAGCACTAGCGCGTGCGTTTATCAAATACCGAACCGAGCCACTACCCAACAATCGGTAGCGTCAAGAGTGCGTTGCGGCACCGAAGAGATGAATGTAGACAGGAAGGCTATTCTTCCTTTTTGTGGAAGGGTGACTTGCCGCCAATGACGTAATAAATCAAAGCCACAGAGGCAATTAGCAGATTGCTGCCGAGTCCGGGCTTATCAATGATGGTGAGATATAGACCCACTCCAGCACCACCCAAGGCAAGAATCAACACCAAGGCAAGTAGAAAAGTATCGTGATTGAGATGCTTTAAGCGATATTGATGCTTTCGCTTGCTGTCCTCTTCCTGGTTCTCCAGATTCTTCCTGTACGCCTCAAGTCGGCAGGTCTCGTGATGCATTTCGGTTTGCGCCATCAGCTTAGCCGTTTCGGGGTCCGGGCCAAAAGTAGTCTTTGATGAAAAGAAGGCAGCAGCCAGTTGAACCAATGCTGGCTTTTCCAATTGCTCAAGTCCTGACGGGACGTATTCAGGAGTAATGGGCTGCTGCGGCTGCTGCGGAGCAGCTCCATCGCCGCTATTTTTCTTTTCAATGGCTTGAGGTTTAGGAGCGGGTTGGGTTTCTTCGGCCATCAAACCCTAGCGATTGAAAGCGTGCGCCATTCTGGACGCAAAGTTTGCCTTCTGTTTAGCGTAAGCCTTAGCCTTAGAAATTTTTTGCACGCGGAAATGCTGCATTTTCCCATCGGTTGCAACGACGCGATAAAAATGCGCAGAATCAGCCGCCGCCAGCCGCGATGCCTCACGGATTGCTTCATCCAAGGGCATTACCTTGGCGTCAAAGTCGTAATCGAAACTGTCGTAATCAAAGCTGCGGGCAGCCATGTATCTCACCATATTCCCTTTAGGTCGTGAGGTCCGGTCGTCCGGACAGCAGAATTGTACTACTCATTGTCAAGCCGGAGGTCACGTCCTAGCAATGTTCCTAAGGTAATAGACGTGATTACCGTGTGAAAGGGTGCTTCAAATGCGTGAGACGGGTTCATTGGCTGTATTTTATTGAATAATAAGCATTTACGCAAGCAATCACCTATCGTCGAGACGTGATCGCTAATTCCAGCAGCCATGCAGGGCATCACTCGCAGCAAAGCGTGGATCGCAACAATCGCGAAAAACCGAAGGGCAGCGACACAGCACCTTGCTGTCTGCCCTGAGGCGAGAGCCGAACTCGGCCGAAGGCTAGGATCACGCCCGATGATCAGGGCACCCATGCGCGCCCGCCAGCAAGTCTCAACGGACACTACCCAACGTTCCGCCAGTTTCCACCACCATCCCCCACCCGCTATAATATAAAGTTTGCGTCCGGCCCCATCTCTCGACCCGTGGGCCTATGGAAGGAAATCATGCCGACTGACATCATCATGCCCCAGATGGGCGAGTCCATCGTCGAGGGCACTATTACCAAGTGGCTGAAGAAGCCCGGCGACAAAGTGCAGCGCGACGAGCCGCTGTTCGAAATCTCCACCGATAAAGTAGACGCCGAAATTCCCGCCCCGGCTTCCGGCATCCTGCGCGAAATCAAAGTCGCCGAAGGAACCACCGTCGGCGTAAACACAGTCGTCGGCACCATCGCCGCAGACGGCGAAGCCGCCGCAGCCGCTCCCGCGGCGCCCGAGAAAAAGCCAGAAGAGAAAAAAGAAGAAAAGAAACCTGCAACCGCCGCGCCGCCCACTCCAGCTCCAGCCGCAACCTCGGCCCACGCAGAAGAAGAGGATGAAGCCCGCTCCTCCCCGCTCGTCCGCAAAATCGCCCGCGAGCACGGCGTCAGCCTCTCCCAAATCACCGGCTCCGGACTCGGCGGCCGCATCACCAAGCAAGACATCATGGCCTTCATTGAGCGCGCGTCGTCGTCCCAACCTGCCAGTGTGGGGACGGACGCACTCGACCGTCCCGCCGAGCGCAGCGAGGCGCCACCCTCACCAGGATCTGCTCAGCCACCAGCAGCCGCCCATCCCGCGACCCCAGCTCCCGCCCCATACCCCGGCGACCTCGTCCCCATGACGAACATGCGCAAGATCATCGCGCAGCGCATGATCGAGTCACGCCGTACCAGCGCTCACGTCCACTGCATGTACGAAGTGGATTTCACCCGCATCGTCACCCTGCGCGCGAAACAAAAAAGTGGATTCGAGCAGCGCCACGGCGTCCGCCTCACCTTCATGCCGTTCTTCGTGCGCGCCGCCATCATCGCGCTGCAGCAGTGGCCCATCATCAACGCTTCGCTCGAAGGCGACAACATCCGCTACCACCGCGGCATCAACGTAGGCATCGCCGTCGCGCTCGACTGGGGACTCATCGTCCCCGTCCTCAAAAACGCTGGCGACCTCAACTTCCTCGGCCTGCAGCGCGGCATCACCGACCTCGGCGAGCGCGCCCGCAACAAAAAACTCAAGCCCGAAGATATCGAAGGTTCCACGTTCACCGTCACCAACCCCGGCCAGTTCGGCGCCGTCTTCGGACTGCCCATCATCAACCAGCCCAACTCCGCCATCATGGGCGTCGGTGGCATCACGAAAATGCCGCTTGTCGTCACCGATAAAGAGGGCAACGACTCCATCGCCATCCGCTCCGTCGTTCACCTGACTCTCGGTTACGACCACCGCCTCATCGACGGCGCCGTCGCCGACCAGTTCATGGCCTTCGTGAAAAAAACCATGGAAACCTGGAGCGAAGAAATCGGCTAAGAAGGCCGGGGATTGTTAACCTTGGGTGCCCCATTTCTCGTGCGCCCTTCGCCCGAGAAAGCCTTCCCTGAGCTTGCCGAAGGGCGGCCCGTCCAATCCCCCGCAGCCCTACACCTGAGCACTGACCGCTGATCCCTGACCACCGCTTTTCGTCCACGCCGAAGCATTCATACACAGCACCACCCCATCAATAATCTGCGAGATCCCGTTTTTGAACTGCTCCGGATTCACGATCTCCCGCGCCGCCACCGCATCGGACATCGCGAGAGCGTTTTCAAGAAATAACATCGCTGCATCTTTTTTCTCCGCACCGGATTTATTCCCGAACAGCCCTTCGATTCCATTAACCAGTGCGGGTACAAACCCAATCCCGCGCAATAACTGCTGCAAGAAGTCCATAAATGTTTCTCCCTAATGATTGTTTTTCTCAAGAGCGCCGCAGGCGAGCATCCTACTTGAACCAATACTTATGCAGCGCGATCACCAGCCCGATCGCCGCGCTGATAGCGGCATTCACCACGCGGTTATGCAGGCTATTGCGCATTTCGGATTTCTCCAGCGCCTCAATCTTGTTCTCTGAAGTTTTCACGCGTCCCATCTGCCCATTGCCCACCAGCGTGTCCATCTTGGTTTCGAGGCGTGCTAGCTTGTCCAGCACTTCCCGCTGAAACACCTCGTCTACCATCCGCATCGCTAACAGTTCTTTCCCTGTAAATTCCATAACTGTGTCTCCTGATCTTCCAAAGCCCTAAAGCGGATAATCCACATGTAGCGCCGCCGAGTACCGTGAATACCGCGGCGGCGATGAACTGTCATACAGCCGCAAGAAATAATTCTGGCTCCGTGCCAGCCGGGCCAGACTGAAAGTTTCCGCACTGAACCTGCCCAGCAGATTCCGGTCGTTCGACTCGCCCCATCCGTAGTCGTGCGCTCTCACTTCAATCCCGCAACCACTGGGCGGCATCATCCCCGCATCCACCGTCACCGTCGTCGAAGTCACCGCCGTCACCTGCGCGTCGGTCAAATTCACCTGGTAATACGCGCCCACCTGCGTCGTCGCCAGCACCGGAGGCAAATTCTGCAGCGGCACCGTCGTTAAAGTCACTGCAGATTGCATCGCCAGCGGCGCCGCCAAATCATTTGCGAACTCAATCTTGTAAAATCCGCGATCGTCGGCCGGATCGGCAACTTGAATCTCCACCTGCCGCACAATCGCGTTAAACACCGCGCCACGCGATGGGACATTCACCGTCACTGCATCCCCCGGGAAAATATCAGCCGCAGCCCCAGGCAGAAAATCGCTCCAGGTCTGGTAAGCCCCGGACCATGCCGTTCCCCCGGAATCTTCCAAAATCGCCAGCGCCGCGTTTTCGCAGTCCGCGGCCGTGCGCGCCGCTGGCATCTTCACGTCCCGCACCGCGCCGCGCGTCCCATCGTCGGAGCCATTCTGCAAACTGGCCACGCTCGTCGCGTTCTGCACTTCCGCCGCTGCCCGCCCCGACCCTCGATAACTCACCACGATCAGTTCATTCAAAGCCGGCACATACTGCGGATAAAAATCCACCGACGGCGAACTCGTAATCTCGCACTCCGCTCCGTCCGAGAGCGACCCGACCAACTGCGTCACATAACTCGCGCTGGGTAGCGCCGTTCGCACTTCGGCCAAAGAAATGTGCGCCGCATAGGTATAAGCAATGCTGCAATGCATGCTCTCCGAATTCACCAACGCATAAGTGCAGAATCCCGGAGCATTCGTGATCACGTCGTCATAAAGCACGGTCCCCGGCGCGACGAGCGTTGCCGGGTTCGACGGATCCACATCCTGCACCTCCAGCACGAACCGCACATCCGCGGCCACCGCCCCACCACCCCACCCCGCTCCGGCCGGATGCAGCGAGGAATGGTAAGTCTGCTGCGACCGGTAAACTTCCCTCGAATAGAGATAAGTAGTCAGAATGTAGCGGTGCCCCGCAGTAGTCGCGATCGCAGCGCCAGTAAGCGCTCCCTGGATCAACGCCTGGATGCTCACTCCCGCGCCCGAAGATGTGATCTGGAATCCCGCCAGGCAGTTCGCCACCGAGACCGCTCCCGTGTAAAGGCCGCCCAGCACACCTTGCGACGCACCCGTAAAGCTAACGTCTCCATGCTGCAACTCCAGCGCCCCGCCCAATTCAATCTGCTCCAAAAAGCTCACCGTGGTGTGCCCGTCTACTCCAGTTCCTCCCGCGACCTGCAAAGTTTGTGCCGCCACCGAAATCGCTGACGACGGATCATTCACCACCCACGTCGTCGCGTCCAGCACCGTCCCCACAAACTCTTCATCGATCAGCGCAGACGAGCTCTGCGCAAACGGCTTCTGCGAAAGATAAAAATCCAGACTCAGCCCATCACCAACGAGATAGTCCCGAACATAATCCTGTGGTTCATCGAGTCCGATCACCTGCACCTGGTTCATCAGCAGGTTCGGGCTGACCAACTCCAATCCGCTCGGCGAAAAATTCGGATCGCTCTCATTCAGTGCATACGTCGCCGCGCCCACTCCCGCCAGCGTCAGCGTCCCGTTCATCGCCCGGTAGCTCGCTCGCGCCGACAGCGCGATCTCGCCCGCGTGATAAGAAAACTTCTCCTGCGGATTCACCGCGTACGACGCCAGACTGTCCACATCCGCGACCGCGCTGGTATCAAATCCTCCAGGCAGTAAATCCTGCGCCAGTTGCCGCAACGCCGAACCCGCCGTCCGCTCCACGAACGGCGCTCGGTTCGGCAGCGCCTTCTGATCCAGCAAGAGTTCATCGCTCTCCGCCACTAGCCCGTAGCGATATACTGGCACCTGCTGCCCCCACCCCAAATATTCGCATCGCGGAGCCTGCGTCAGATATCCGGTGAACACATAGCTCCCATTCGCCTTCGCCAAAATCACCCGCGCCCCAATTGCCGGCGCCACGAAACTCGGCACATTCGCTACCAGAGTCAACTGTAGTATCGCCGCCTTGTTGAGCGTCCTGACGACCTTAGGCGCAACCGTAGCGTCAAGCGCTGCCGTATAGTCCTGCGCGCCCGTCCCCAACAAATTGTCAATCGTAAGTTTCATTGTGTAATTTCTATTCCGAAAGAAGCTTTACCCCGTGAACCTCTGTGTCATCTGTGTTGAAAACTTTGCTGAGAGTTGATTGCTAATCCCCGCCCCCTGATCCCTGGCCCCTGCTCCTCAATACACCGCCGCCTGCGCCGCCGGAAAATAACTCCGATAGCACACCACCGTCTGCCCATCGTTCGGATCAGTCGAAGGCAGCGCCAGAAACGCCGCCCGCAACGAAATCGCAGACAAAGGCTTTCTGATGATCGCGAAATCCTCCCGAACAAACCCATTTCCAGTCCCGGCTTTCGAAAACCCCGAACTCTTCGCCGCCGCCCCAGGATTCGGACTCAACCGCGGATAATAAAAACAAACTCTCCCGCCAGATTCCTGTTCCGCCACAAACAATGCCGACCACTCCTGAAAAAACGATCCGCCTTCGCGATCCACAAACGCCACCACCGTCTGCGCCGACGCTCCCGCCGCCGGAGCGCCAGCCAGTAGCGGCTGAGCGAGCACGACCGCCGTGGCCGTCACTTCCACCACTCGCCCCACGTTGAACGTCACGCGCCGCACATAGTTCACGTCATTGTTCACGGCTGCGGGATTGCGCACGTACGCGGCCGCGATCCCCGATCCCACATATCCGGTCTGCTGCGCGTAATCCAAATCCACCGCAATCAAACTTCCCACCGCAAAGCTGCTCACCGCGCCTGTTCCGAATACCACTTCACTCGCCGTCGATCCCGCCAGCACCGCCACTCCCGGCAACGGCGTTCCACCCGAAGGTGCCGGAGTTGCGCTTCCCACCGGCGCGAGCACGTTCATGTGTTCCGATCCGCACGCCAGCGCCATTTGCAACTTGCCCCACTCCCGAAAATCAAATTCCACCCGCGCCTCCAGCGGACCGCGAAACTGCGCCGCCGGCAATTCTCCGCTTCCCGACCGCACCACATCCGTCGGCGTGTCATAGAAGCGTTCAAAGTTGTCAATCCATCCCAGGTCAAGCCACGGCGTCGGCGGTGAATCCAGTGCGAACGCCCCATACACTCCCGGATCAAATATCGTCGGCGTCTCAGTCGCCCGGTTCACCGGCGCGAAATAGACGCGCATCTGTCGCGACACCGGAACCATCGCCGCGCGCAACGGGAAAGTGCTCATAGCAGCGTCACCTCCGAGAAGAAATAAACTGTCAGCTGCGCCCGGCGCGCCACGCGCCCATCCTGATAATCCTGCGTGTAGAACAAACGCTTTGCAGACTTTCCTGTCTGATACGCAGTGATGTCATCTTCCACGCTGCCCGTGAGCGCATCGTCGAACGCCGGCTGGCTCCAGAAGATGCCGGTGCCTAGATCCGCGCTTGGAGATTGCGTGTAATCTGTTTTCTCGGTATTCGGCGGCTGGCAGATTCCCAACAATTCGTCGTCGAGTTGCCCCAGCAGGCGCCCGCGATCCACCATGCTCGGAACCGTTCCCAGCGTGAAGTACGAAATCACGCACGCCAAATTCATCAGAGCCGAGTTGCCGGCGTGACCATCCAGCACGTTCGCGGCTCCCCACTCGAGATAAAATGTGTTCGGTTGCGGATCCGCCGCCGCCGGCAGCAGATTCTCCACCACCAGGATCGCCGGAACCGTCGCCCCATTGAGCGTGACCGTGCGTGCCGGATTCAGCACCGCCAGCCGTTGCTGCAGCGCAAGAAAAAAACTATCTTTAGCAAATTGCATGAAAACCAGCTTCTAGCTGTTAGCTCTTAGCTTTTAGCTTGGAGCTCACAACTTGAGAGTTGTAAATCTGTGACAGTCGTAACGGTGTTGTTCGATTGCCTCCGCGTGGGAGCGGTCACGGCAAAGTGCGTCGAGAGCTCGAGCTAAGAGCCAAGAGCTAAAAGCCAAGAGCTCCGCCTCACTCCACCGCCGTCACCACATAGAAATACGCCGTCCCGGCAAAGTTCTCCGTGGTCACCATCTCGATGTGGAACAGGTCCGCGCAGTACATCAGCCCCAATGCCGCATCGAACAGCTCTTCTGCCGTACCCATCCCCAGCGACGGCAACTGCTCGGCGATGACTGCCGCCGGCAACGTGAATTCAATTCGACGTCGCGGACCAAGAGTTCCCGTAGTCAGATTTCTGGTCACCACCGGCGACACGATCACTTCCTGCGTTCCCGGATCCACCAGTCCCAACTGTCCCGCCGCATCGCTCGCCGTCGCAGTTGCAGGCAGCACAATGCTCACCTGATCTCCGCCCAGCGCCCGCAACATCGCATTCGCTGCCCGCACCAGCGCGGCCCCACAAATTCCGCCTCCCATGATTTCCTCCCTCGCATCTCGCTTGCAGAGCTAGCCTGTATCGAACGACAACCGCGAATCACTCGCGACCGCGACTCACGTCTCGGTTACGCGCCCTTCAGCGACACATACGGAGCCAGCAGGCTGGTCACGGTCTGGTCCACCAGCGTGTCGCCGAAATAATCCAGCCGCATGCGGTCGAGTTGCCCCGACTTCACGTTCAGCGCCGGCGTCGCCTGCGCGTTTTTCACAATCTGCGCGCACGCCACCTGCACCGGCGTCGGAATCGTGCTCCACCCCGCGTTGTAAACCACATCCACTTCGTTGAAAAATAATCCCAGAGCATTCACCGGAAAAGTTAGCTCCCCGCTGTCGGCCCAAATATCGATGGTGGTCGGGTCAATCGTCGTCCACATCCCTGGCAGCGCGAAGACCAGGGCAAATTCCAGGCTCAACTCCGGAAACGGCCACTCACCCCGTCGTGGCATTCCGTAGCGCCCCTGCAGCGTCACAATCGGAGTCGTCAACGGAGCCACGGTCACCATCGGCAGGTAGCTGACGCGGACCATGTTCATCTCCGGCGGCAGCTTCAGCCGCTCTTCGTATTGATTGACTCCCAGCGTCACCCGCCGGCAGTGCGCATCGATCACAGCCGACGCCGCCGTAATCCACGAGGGATCTGTCGCAGGATCCAGCCCATACGTTATGTAGTCGGTCGTAGCCAGATAATTCATGATGAGTTCTTTCGTCCTCGGCTTTCAGTTCAGTTCTCGGTTCTCAGTTCTCAGAATGAGTTCCGGTGATCGGTGATCGCAAACCAGCCCTCAGTTCTCAGTCCGGTCTCAACGCCGGCCGCGAAGGCCGCACTGAGAACCGAGAACTGAGAACTGAGAACTTTTCGCTAGTCAGTTACCTTCACTTCGTAGTGCGCAAAGTTCGCCCCCTTCACCACCGGTGCGCCGAACTTCACCACCACCATCTGTTGCGTCAACGCACCGGGCAGCCCGAGTTTGAACACTCGCGGATTCGGATCGGTCAGCCAGTGATACTCGATCAGGTCCTCGGTCACGATGTATGCTGGCAACACCGCTCCCGAACCGATCGTCCCCGTGTACCCGAGCGCCCACTCCGGAATCAGCGGCAGTTCGCCGGCCTGAGTCGTCAGTGCTTTCACTCGGAACCCGCCCGTGATCTCAACCGTGTTCAGCACTACGTTGAACGCGGTCTTCATCTCCTGGTCGATCAGATCAAGGAGCATCGGGTTGGCGTAAATCGCCGTCGGCCTCACCTGGTACGACGAATTCGCCACCATTTGAGCGACGGCGGTCTTGAAGGTTTGCACAATGTTGCCAGTGCTCTTCGCGACCGTCACCGTGTTGCCGCCCGCCTCGATCTGCCCGATCGCTCCGAAATACTGCGTCGTGGTCGGCGCGCTGAACGACGTGTCTGTGCCGCTCCACAACGCCACATCGTGCGTGCGCAGTATCCCGTCCACAGCGTCGGCCAGGTCCTTTGCCTGCAAGTAGGCAAACTGGCTTTGCTGTGCGGTTACTTCCAGGTCGAACAGGTTGTAGTTGATCTGGCTGACCAGCGCCTTCAACGGCACCGCCAGTTCCACTCGCGTCGGAGCTTGCACAGTCGGCGCAATGTTGCGAGGGTCCATGAACCCCTGCGCCGCAGTAGGAGCCGCAATCGCCGTCTCCTCAAAGAATCGCGAAGGATGCCCCGTAGCCGGCACCTGCTTGATCCTCTGTCCGAATATGCCCCGCCGACGCACGATGTCGAAAATTTCTGTCTGGTACCGATTGACTTCAACCGCGCCAGGCCCCAGAAAATCCGCCGTCGCAAACAAATCTACAAATTGTCCTTGCATGTCTTCTCCTCTGTAGTTGATTTTTCTTGCAATGCTTTCTTGCAATGCTTTCCGGAAAATGAAAATTGATTCCGTTGTTACCCTACTCACCTCGTTACGCTGCTCATCCACCCCCTCGACCTGTCATCCTGAGCGCAGGAGTTGCTCCACAAAGTGGAGCAACTCCGAAGTCGATGGATCCCCACTCCTCCTCGAATGCCCGCAAGCGCCGAAGGGAGCGCTTCCTCGAACCCGCCAGGTTGACCGGGAAGCGCTTTCCACGGCCCAACAAAAAAGGCACGACGAAGTCGTGCCCTGCTTTGCCGAAGCCCGAAAGCCGAAGCCCGAAGCCCGCTACTCGATCATCCCTGCCCGCGCCAGCTCCGCCTTCACCGCGATTCGCTGCTCCACACTCAAGGCCTGCAGCGTTTTGTCCAGCACGCCGCGGTCAAGCTTCTCGCTGCCAGCTTCGCTGCTCTTCGCCAGAATCGCCGACACCGTCGAAGGCAGTGTCTTTCGCATCATCCGCGCCGCCTGCGCCTTCAGATCGGCGTTCGACTTTTCCAGTTCGGCAACTCGCTCCATCAACTGCCGGTTTCCCTCCGCGCGTTCCGGCTCGTAGAGCGGACGCTCATCTACCGCCGCCACAATCCGGTCCACTTTGTTGCTCAGCGCCTCCTGCTGCTGCTCCATCTTCCCTAGCACGCGATCCAGCGCCTCGGCCGCACTCGCCAGCCGTTCCGCTGTCGCCATCCACTGCTGCATCACTTCTTCGTTCATGCTTTCTCCTTCCCGGTGATTTCACCGGCTGACTTGCTTGCTCCACTTTTTCTAACTTCCCAACTCGATCCACGTATCCTGGTAAGCCGCCTTGTCACGACGCAGAATCGCTGCGCCGGTAAAAATCACTTTCGTCAGCATCCACACGTGGGCCTGCATATTCGCCAGCTCCACCCCGGTCACCTCGTAAGACATTCCCAACCCTGCGTCTTCCGCGTGCAAGGTTTCGGCTGGCAAGCTCTTGACCGGCGAAGCACGCGCCGCCTCGTCACTCTCTTCCTGGCGATCCGGCGATCCTCCACGCAGAGCGATCGTCAAACGCAGCAACCGCTTCGCCAACGTGGAAAGAGATGGGGTGTTTGGAAACGGGCACTCCTGCCCGTTTGAGCCGAGCGCAGCTCGGCAGTGCACATCATCCGAAGCATCCACCATCCCGAAAAGATTCCCAGCATGAACAATTCCAGCTCTGCCGGCTCCCACTCGAACAGTTTTGGAAGATGAATGCCCAGCCGCCTTCGCCCGCCTCTCGCGCCGTCCCGACGCCCCAATCTTTTTCACCACCTCCGGAAAATCCCGCGCAAACAGATACCCGCCAATCTCCAGCGTGTGCCCCACCACCTCCGCCTGCGTGATCACGCCCACTTTGCGCTGCACATCGTGCCGGTCATACGACGGCGCATAATCAAGCGCCATCCCCAACAGCGAAGGCAACGCCGCTTCCGCAGCCGCCCGCGTCATCACCACCTGATGTCCCCGCGCTCCCGACGGAGACCGCTGTGATGGAACATCGACAAGCGTCAATACACCACAGAACGCTTCCCGGTTCGGATGCCCCACCACCTCAGGCATCGCAATCGCCATACTTTCCAGTTCAATCATCGCCATGCCCCATTTCTTATTCGTGCATCATTACCAAAAGCGGGTGCCCCATTTCTCGCGTCCTTTGCGAGAAGTGGGGATTTTGACCTGGCCCGAAACCTGAAGCCCGAAGCCCGCTACGTCACTCTCCAACCGCCGGCAGCTCCGGCAGCCCTCGCATCCGCCTCACCTCATTCACAGTCAGCACGCCCGTCTGCAACAGAATCTGCTGGATCTGCGCTTCCTCCAGCGGATCCGTCGTCTCCACATCGGCAAACACAAACTCCAGATCCGTCCATCCCAACTTTTTCGCAATCGCATCTCGCGTCAGATATTCGGCCAGCAGCCGCGCCGTCGGCACGATCGCCTGCCGGAACGCCAGGTCGTTGTACTCTTCCGCTGTCGACCGGTTCACGTCCGCTTCCACTCCCAAATAAAACGGAGGGAGGTCGAACGCGTCAGCGATAATGCGCAGCAGAAATTCCTGCCACTGCAATCGCAAGTCAGCATCGGTGCCTCCGCCAAACCGCAAAACTTCCGGCTTGCTCTCCACCGACAGAATCGGCACGCGCCCCGTACCCTCAATCTCGTCCTGCCACCAGCGAATCAGCCGCTCGTGATGTTCCGGCGTCAAATCCTGCAGCCACAGCGCATACTGCACCACTGTGTTCGAAGCCAGCCGCGACGCATAACGATGCGCGCCCAGAAAAGAATTGATCGTCTCGAACGCCACTTCCAGCCGCCCCAACCCAAACGGAGTGTGCGTCCGCGGATTCAGCCGGATATAAATCAGCTCGTCGTCATCCAGCTTGACCTGGGTATTCGCGCCCGACTGGTCATTCACCTGCATGTAGCGCACTCCGCTCGGCGATCCATCCCAGTCGATATTCATCCGGATCGACGCCCCATCCACCGGCCAAAGCACGAGCGGCCGCGACGAATCTCCAGTGGCCTGCACCTCGATCGCGCCGTAACCGCCCACGATCACGTCCTCCAGCACTTGCTCAGCAAGCGACCGGAAGGAATCGTCCGGATTCGGCGCATCAAAGTTGTCCGTAAGAATCCGCACGCGCTGCGCGCCGTCGGGCAGCGCCTCGAGCGCGTATCCCTGCCGCGGCTGCACGCGCCAGCGCATCCCCGCGATGCGATCCTTGATGCAGTTGATCGCCCGCCGCGCAATCGGCGTCTCCGAAAACCGCCGCAGGTTATACGGCGACGGTTTCGGCATCGCGTCGTTGAGGGGCGAGTAAGAGTTGAAGATCGAAGGCAGCGCCGAAGTCCGCCGCCTCTTCGCCAGCCGCTCGTCCGATATAACGGTTGATGGCCCGGCAAGCAGCCGCTCTCGCAGCGACCCCCAGATCTCGTTTCGAAAAGACACTCCCGCCATCCGGCGCATCGCGCCGCGCAACGTCTCAGTAATTTTCATGATGTTTTATCTCGTATGAAACGAATGTGGGGATGCCAACGCGGCATCGCTTGTGTGGCGCGGGCACTCCTGCCCGCGACTCTGTCCATCAGCAATAAACTAGCCCAACAAAAAAGCCCCGCCACGGCGGAGCTCATTCCAGCTCAGACTTCAATCACTTCTGCACTCAAATCCCCATTGTCATCCTTGGCGAAGCGAAGGACCCATGCAACCGATCCCGGCCCGCATTCACGGCATATTCGTGAAAATCCAAAACAGTCCAGTTCCCACGCACGCCAAAACAATGGGCAAGATTAGTCGTGGCCGCCCAAAAAAACTCATGACAAACGCCGCCAGCAACACCCTCAAACCTACCCGTTCCCCCGCGTCTACCCATCGTACTTGCTGACCCACTCCAACACCGCTGCTCCAGTCTGCCGCCGGCATGGTCATTCTGTTGATCGGCCACAATAAGATTGCGAGTGAGAGCAGCATCAGCGACACCAGCGTCAAACGACCGCGCCAACCGGACGACTTCCAGGGCATTTTCGTGAAGTAGAAATACCAGCTGTAAACAAAACCAAACGGTGCCAGCAGCACCAGAATGGTGGCGATCGTATTCGAGATTCCGTTCACACCCGCAACTCCCGCCGCGCCACCTCCGCAATCCCCACCATCTCCCCCGCCGACGCCACGCGAATCCGGCTCTGCTCCAGCGTCGCCAGCGCAAACAACACCGCTTCGTCCGACCGGCCGAGTCCATCCTCGACAACTGCCGTCAACACGGTCTTCGCATTTTCCTTCGCAGCGATCCCTTCCGCAATTTTCGGAAAGCTGAACGCCAGCACCTTCGCCGCATCCGTATCAGTGTCGAGCGACAGAGCCTGGAACATTTTGATCTCGCCATTCGGCCGGTACGCGCAATCAATCTTCAGCGGATCGCCTTTATGCGTATACTGCGCAACCGCGATCTGCTTGCGCATCAGCGGCCACACCCCAGCCTGTTCAAACGCTCCACGCATCGCAGCCAAAATTCTCTGCCGCCCGCTCGCCTCGCGCCGCCCCGCGACCTTCGCCGCTTCCAAATACATAGAAGCCATCGCCTCAATCTCTCGCGCCGGATCTTCCGCCAAGCATCCCTTCGCCGGCGAAAGCTGAATCACATTCGAGAACGAATCCTCCAGCCGCCGCAGCAGCGTCTCTCGATCCCGCGCCTCCGCCAGTTGTCCGCGAATCTCCCGCTCCAGCGCCTCCAGCATCTCCACATCCGCCTGCGGATCCAAACATCGCACCCGCCGCCAGTCGCGCGTGAAGCGCACATCGGCAAATCGAGCCTGGTCCGCCGAGGCCCCCCCCCGTTCGCGCCCGCCTCAACCATCACCAGCCCAATATTCACAAACTCATCCTTCACCGCGTCCGGCACATACCGCAGCAAGAAGAACTCGAGATGTCTTTTCTCCGCCATCAGAAGCCGTCAGTCCTCAGCCGTCAGCCATCAGACCGCGGCACCCGTGTTGAGGTACTGGATGAACCCCGTCAACATTCGCTTGATCTCCATCACACGCACGGTCAGCTGCTCGTGAATGTCAACCGCGAGATAACCAAGATCGTGCGCTAGCAACAAGTGATATTCGAGTTCACTCGCGGACCCGAGTGCAGTCTGCAGAAATCTCGCAAAATCCGGTCTGCTGTTCTTTCCGCATCCCTCAGCAATATTCGCGCCCACCGAAGCTGCTGCCCGCCGAGTCTGGCTGATCAGTCCGTACAACTCATCTTTCGGAAACGTCCGCGTCGCCGCATAAATGTCCAGCGTAAGCGAATGCGCTTTGCCCCAAACTTTAAGCTCCCGAAAATCTCTCATAGAAGCCTCCTACTAGAAGGTCCAGCTTTTCCTGACGGCTGATGACTGACGGCTTTAGTGCTCCACCCACTCCGGAAACGGCCTCCGCGGCGAAGTTCGAAATGCTTCAATCAAGGTCCGCACTGCACCACGTCGCGCAATCAAAGTCTGCGTCAGCCTTTCCAACTCATGCCACTCCCCGCCGTACCACTCCGGAGGAATCTCTCCCGCCAGGGCCCACACCACATCGGCTTCCATCTTTTCAATCCGTGAAAGCCAGGGCTCGAACGACTCCCATCCCCGAACATCTTCATACACTTCATTGCGTGCATACACCCCGCGCAGCGGATAGTCCGGAAACGTCCACTCTCCCGCGTTGAAGCAATATCCCTGGTCGATAAACGACGCCGTGTATTTCCGCTCGCGCAACCTTCTCCAAAAGGCCGCCTGACGCCCGTTCGCGTTGCCGGTCCATTTATCCACTACCAGCATGCCGGCAAACGCCTCGCGGTTGCGCACCATGCTCAGCATTTCCACTGGAAGATAATCCAACACTTGCCCCTCCAGCGGACTCACCACATATCGCGATCCGAATTGTAGTCCCGCCTGGCACCGAATCGTGTTATGCGCCAGCTGAATATGCAACTCCGGCGTGTGCTCCACCAGCCAGTCCTCCACTTCCACAACTTCGGTCGCCGGCACCGGCAGGCCAGCGCGTTCCGCCAGTCGCGTGGCCAGCATCTCGTTGGCCAGCACCCGCAAATGCTGCGGATTATTCCGAAACTTCACCACATAAAAGTTCCCGTCCGAGCAGCGCATTAAGTGTCCCTGCGCCCCGCCTCGCATCCTTCTCACGTGTTGGACCGCGTAAACCGGCACGTTGATGTCAGTACAGAAATGTGGGGACAGCCGCCCTCGGCTATCCGTCGAGCACAGCTCGACTCTTCCACAAGGCCGGACATCATACCCCAACTCACGCTCCAAAGTATGTGACGCCCAACCATCGACATTACCTAACCGAAAAGCCGAAGCCCGAAGCCCGCCCTTCACCCCACCACCAAACTCGCCATCGCCATCGCTCCCCGCCGCGCCACGCGCCCTGCGTCTTCCCTCCGCACCGCCAGCGCAACGGCCATCGCCATCACGCAATCATCATGCGCGCCATCCGCGGCCGCGCCATTGCCATCTTCATGACGCACAAAAGTTCGCAACTCTCCCAGCAGCCGCGGACTATGAAACAGTTCCGGCTTCGCCAGCAACACCGCCGCAAGATTCTCAATCATCGCCGGCCGGCTCGCGGCTGAAGTCAGCCATCCATCCTGGCCGCCTTGCTCGAAAATATTTTCGTAATGCAAT
Organism: uncultured Acidobacteriaceae bacterium; assembly: GCA_963846245.1. Classification (GTDB taxonomy): domain Bacteria; phylum Acidobacteriota; class Terriglobia; order Terriglobales; family Acidobacteriaceae; genus Sulfotelmatobacter. The sequence goes on from CAWJVI010000010.1 coordinate 237,888, forward strand.
TCTTTGAGATGCGCCAGCACCCCGTATCCATGATTGTTCCGCTCCACGGCTACCAGCGCCGATTCGTACTTCCGCCCCAGCGCCGCCACTCTTCGCGCCAACTCAAACGGAGGAAAATGCCCGTGCAACTCCGCGCATTGTAATCCCAGGCTCCGCTCAATCACCTGCGCGCACGTGTAGTCTCCTTCTGACCCGCCGCCCGCCGTATCCACTCCGATGATGTAGCGCCGTCCGAGCGTAGGAGGAAACCAGGTCAGCATTCGCCCGTTATCCTCCGACTCCAGGGGCTTGTCCGAACGCGCGGACGCCTGCTCCACCGCCTCCAGATCAAACACGCACTCACCCGACGCCAGAAAACACGCCACTGGATCCTCCGCGAATTCCTGCGCCGCCAGCCGCCGCAAGTCTTTCCACCGCATGCGCCGCCACGCGATCTGTGCCTCGCTCAGCCCGTGTTTCGCCACCAATTCTATTTCTTCCGGTGTGGGCGCCTGCGGCAGCCACTTCTCCTCTTGATACTGCGACTCGAACCACCACGGAAAAAAATGCTGCGTGTAACCCGTCTCTCCAGCCTTTTGCCACTCTTCGTAGAACACGCCGCTCGCGCCGTTCGCGGTCGATTCCAGAACAATTTCACCATCCGGAACCACCGCCGCGCGTAGCGATGCCAGCGTTTCCAAACCGTTGCGGGGCCAGCGGGAGACCTCCGAGCAATGCAAATTATGGATGGTCATCCCGCGCCCCGCGTTGTCGTCCGCCGTTTCCACGCGATACTCGCTGTCCAGCTTGGGAAACACAATCTGGCGAACGTTGGCGCGCGACCTTACCAGCGCGCCCTCTTGCATCGCCTCGGGCAGTTTTTCCCAGAAGCGATGCACCACCCGAAAAATCGCTTGTGCCGACTCTTCGTTATGCGCCACCTGCACGGTCAGCGTCCCCGGCCGCGTGATGGTCTGAATAAAATATCGCGCAGCCACATACGTTGTGATTCCCAGTTGCCGCGCCTTCAGCACAATGTTCCGGCGGGTACACTTCCGCGAATAGTCCTGCTGTGCCCGATTCAAATGCAGACACGTCAGGCTGCCCGTCTTCGGCCGGATTTTCAGCAACTTCCCGATCAGCCAATCCCGCACGGTGCTTTCGCCCAGCTTGTGGTCGAGCACCATCCCGAGTTGCCGCAGCAGATAAAGATCGCTTGTCAAAATGTTTTTCCTTGTTCGCGCCTCGCCGAGCGCGAAGTCAACTTATCGAAATACTGTCATCCCGACCGGAGCTTGTCATTCCCGTAGGGAATGACAAGCGAAGTGGAGAGCCTGCCCTGAGCGAAGCCGAAGGGGACCTGCTGTTCTCGCCAACCTGCACTGCCCCTAACTCCCCACCTCCGTCGCATCCTCGTTCCGCATGCGCCCATACTGCCGGATTCCGTCCCTTAGCATCGTGCTTCGTTCCGTGAGCTGAAACAGCCCCTGCCAATCGCGCTTCAAATCAATTTGCGGATCGTATCCCGTTTGCGTCAGCAGCCTCCACCGCTGGTCATAAACGCGATTCCGTTTCGTCCCGTGAAAAAAATGATTCACCAGGCCCGGCACGTAACCCACGTTCCTGCGGATATGTTTTTCTGCGTTCTTCTGCCACTCGCGACACAAGCGGATATACGCCGCCGAATATCCCGAGCACAACGACCGCTCCACCTGCCCCACCAGCGCTGACGCCATGTGCCAATCTCCCGAACCGAGAATGGCCCAATCCATCAGCATGCCCACACTGTCCAGCGCGCTCCGCTTCGCCGCCCACGCAAATCCCGGATGCCAGAACTGCCCGCTGCCCACGCTGTAATATCCGTATGCCGCTCGCGGCATGCCAAAGTTCGCGTCGTGCGGACTCGGACGATCCGCCACCCACTTGTAAAGAAAACCTGGCGTCGTCCGCAGCGGTTCGTACTCCGGACCTACATCCTGGGCGTGGCTGAACATCTGCACCACGTCGTAGTGCTGCAGCTGATGCAGAGTTTCCTGCGCCCAGTCCGGTCGCGCGAACTTCACGTCCGCGTCCACCCATGCCACGTACTTCGCGTCCGCCGGCAAGCGCTGCATGAGTAAGTTCAGCGCATTTTCTTTGTGCCATATCTCGCTCGCGGTCCGCAGTTGCAGGTGCCGCGGATGATCCGCTCTCGTCACCTCGAAATGCCGCTCGCCAAAAGCAACTTCGGCAGTATGCAGAATCGCCCCCGCCGCTTCACACTCCCGCTCGAACATCCAGTAGTTCCAGTACCGCGACCGCCAGCGCTGCGGATTCTCCAGCATCGTCAGAACATGCAATCGGTCCGGAAACACATGCACGCCCGGCTTCGCCTGCGAAGGATGATCAATGCACTTCACGCACCTGCAATGCACGTGATGTTGCATTCTCCAATCGCTCGCGGAACTTTCTGAAGCGGAACTTTCCGCGGCGGGCGCATTGGTTTTCTCGGAATGCGAACCGAACTGTCTACTGTCCAAACCCCGCCTCCCCGATGGCCTTGCCCAGGCTGTGCCAGAAGCCCGGACCATGCAGCTTGCACTTCGCTGCCGCGCCATCAAGCGCGGCGTTGCCCGTCTTCGCCGTCATGATCGCGTTGTAAGAGGCTCGAAACTGGCTCGCCGAGAGTGGCGCCTTCGCCCCTTGCGTTTTCAGCTTCGCACTCGCTTGCGCGACCGAAGTGCTGGGCTGCGCCGGTGATTGCTTTACCAGGGGTATGATCGCCTCCAGTGATTGCACTTCCGACAAGATCAAGCCAATCACAGCTGTCACTTTGGCCTGCGTAGCCGCGTCAGTGATGTGCAAAGCCGGCAGCAGCGCGCTCAGGTTCCCTTGCACGGTCGTGATCGCTGTCTGAATCTGCGTCAGCAACGAAGCCTGCGTCGCGGCGTCCGTCGCTTGCTGATATTGCGTGACCAGGGTATTAATCAATTGCAAATCGGTCTGCGCCTGCGTGCTGGCACTTTGCACCAACTGCAAATCCTGCGTCGAGACTCCGTTGCCTTCCAGCGCCCCGATCAGCGTGAGCAGGTTCGCGGCAGCCGGAACCAACGCCGCCACAATTTCCTCAGCCTCTGTGATCCACGCCGTCGAACAAGCGGTGAGAATCATCGTCGCGCAAAGCACCAGCGCTGCCAGCGCGCGCACAACGTTCAGTTTCTTACTCTTCATAAGTGTTTCCTCCATTTCGTTTTACGGTTAGTTGAAATCTGCCTAGTCACAATGAACCTGCACAAGTGCATTAAATCTCTTGGATCTGTCATCCGGAGCGAAGCGACGGATCCCTCCCCCCCACACGGTGCCGTCAGCTTTCATGGTGTTCGCACTCAGACCACACCTCCACGGCCCCGGCTAAAAACGCCAGGCCGGCAAAACCCACCTCTAGTTGTTGCGATTAATTCAGAACACTCCGACGAACTCACGGACTATTGCAACTTGTAAATAAACACACCGACTAAGGCGTTGCTCGCGCCTTCGTTCGTCCAGGTTATGTTTCCATCCGTCACAGTCCCGCTGGATGGCCACGAGGGCACACTGGAACCTGTCGTACACGCCCCTGAGCACGAAGTGGCTTGGTACGCATAGCCAACGCCTCCGTTATTCGTCCCTGGCGCGATCTTGTCATTCAGGTTATAGGTATGTGATGGCTGCCAGTTGAAACCGCATAGGTTACTCGCCGTGTTTGAAGTTGAGCCAAGCGTGCACCACCAGTCCGTCGTGACCGCCCAGAACTTCCCGTCCGAGGACATCGAACCGACATTCGCAAAAGTGTTGAAACTCGGATTCGAGTAAGTGTTATACGTGAACCCCTGTCGCCAGACTGTGTTCGTGCCATTCGTGGCGAAGCAGATAATTTCATCTTCGTAGGGATACTGAAAGGGCCATCCATTGGTTCCATAGCTGTTCGCCAGCGTCGCTGCACAAACCGGATGAGTGTCTGCGCTGTTCATGTAAGTCGCCGATGAGTGATAGTCAAACGGAGAATTCGTGCCGCAGGTAACAGGATGGCACAGCGGCGGCCCTGTAACATTCACGTCGAAGTAGGTTGATATGGTTCCACCACCCATCAATGTGCCAAAACTGTAGGAGTAGGGGTTCGCAGTGATGTATCCGCTGAGGCTGAATAAAGTGTTATAGCCGGTGGCGTGGTGTCCCGGGGCAAAGCCTGAATAAGTCCCGCCGGGCCAGTACTCCGTCCCTCCCGCGACATTCCAAAAGAATACGTCTCCGCCCCCGGCCACCGGACAGTTGATCGAAGCGAACGCGCACTTCTGTGGGCCGATCGTTAAGTAGGTGCCCCCTTTTGAAATCTTTACATTGTGCAGGATGATGAGGTCTTGCGTAGCCGGGTTGGTGCCTAACATCAGATTAGTGACGAAGCTCATCGTGCCCGGACAAGCCGGTCCTGCACCGCTGCAAACAAACTTATAGCTGTTCCCGGTGCAGGAATTTAGGTGATAATAAGTGCCAAAGGAACCTGCATTCGGATCGTAGTAGACTACAAAACAGGAACCGTTCCCACCATCTCCCTGAAAGTTCCCCAGGCCTGCCGCGTACTGATGGTTGCGTGAAACAGTTCCCGGGTAGGAATGCGTGTAAGTCAACACCGGACCCATATCCACCCAGTTACAGGTTCCGTCCGCCGTGACTGTAAGTGAACTCGAAGCGGAGATACCAAAACTAGGGTAACTCCCACCACTCGTGCAGGACGACGTATTCATCAACTGCTCGACATGCGCTGGCGAAACATTTCCAGTTAGGGGAATGATGTTAGCTCCCTGCTGAAAGGTTCCGCTGGACCAGTCGGGACAGGAGTTCTGCCAGCAGGGAATCGCGTAACTGAAGTCGGCCATCGTGGTCGGCCCGCTCGCCGTCGTGCCGCTGACCGTCCACTTTTCGATCAGGTTGCTAACCAGCAGATAGATCGTGCCTGCCGTTGTGTAATCCCATTCTCCATCGCCAGGGAGTCCATAACCACCGCCGCTGGGCCATCCGGTCACGTAGCCCGAGGTCTGCATCGTCCCAGGGCTGAACGTCTTCATCCGCACGCCGCCATTGCCGCAGTCAAGCACGATGTAGTTGTCATTTGCCTCGAAAATATTCTCTTCCGCCGATCCTCCGGGACCTACGCTCGCGGCCGGGCAACTATACGGGGCAACCGTGTCGTTGTAATCGGTCAGACGCGCAATCTGGACGTTGTTGTAATTTGGATCCGTGACAATTGTGTTCGTTCCCACGAGCCAGCCGGTATCGATCAGCCCTTGGCCCTCGACACCAGAAGAACACGTCGATTGACTTGTACTCACGTTTGGCGGACAAGGATAGTTCGGAGGCAACAACGCTGTGGTTAGGTTCCGATCCGTGCGTGCGAGGGGATAATTCGGTGGGCCACCACTATTGGAAGACTGTCCCATCGTGAAATACGATCCGCTCCCGCCCCCGCCATAAAATGAATATCCCGCGAATACATACGCTCCAATTTCCCAGCTGGCCCCGTAAGAATTCTGATTCACTCCATTTATATCGAGCTCGTAGGCCGTGCCCAGATTTTCGCCCGCATCCACTACCGGAGAATTCACCGTCGGCCGGAAATCCAGCGTCATACTCGCCGTCGCAGATTTGTAGTATGTGTCTCCATCCGTACCCGCATAGAGCGTTCCGCCGAGCAACAAGTTCACCAGCGCCGTGTTTGTCAGGATGGTTGCTCCGCCGTTCTGGAAATCCTGAATCATATTCGTGATCTCGGTTGGGGTCAGTTCAACGTTGTGCCAGAAAATTCCCCACGGCACTCCCCACACTTGCTGTTTCCATATCAGCGCCTGAATTTTCTGATTCAACGACGCCGGCGCTAATCCCTGCCAGCTCGGGTTCACCCCGAAGCTCGTGATGTTCTGCACATCGAAGCCGCTGCCATACGTGTCCTTCACTCCCAGATCTTCTTTCAACGCTCCGCGCGCGCCCACGTAAGGCACGCCCGCCGTGATCCCCTGCATTGCGGTCGTCTCGTACCCTCCGGGATACACATACACCGGACTCGCTGGCAGCCCCGTCAGGTTCGTCGTCAACCATTGCCGCGACAGCGTGATCTCATCCGTGGTCAGCCGCGTCACATCGAGCTGCATCGCATACACGCTGCTCTTCACATTCTGCCCGCTCACGTCGGCCAGATCCTGTGCGAGCAGAGCCGACTCCGTGTAGGCGGAACACCCCGTCCCATAAGGACCCTGGCAGGGTGTCGCTTCCGTCGCTGTAAATTTCCCCGTGGCCAACAGCGCGTTGCGCAATCCTTCGATCGTTCCCTCGGTCTGTCCGCGCGCCAGGTTGTAACTCACACTGTCGGAAGCTCCGGTCACGGTAATCGTCAGCGTCTGGCTACTGATGCTCAACGCCGCCGCCGTCCCGCTCCCCGTGTATTGAATATCGAGCGCGTCCGTATTCGTGTAATACGTATGAGAAATCGAGTGCGACGTTACATCCCTCCCCGCATTAATCCATCCCTGAAATTCCGAAATCAGCGTCTGCGCCAGCGCATATCCCACCGTAATCGCCGCGCCCACTGGAACTCCCGCCGCATCCGCAATCGGCAACACCGTGTTCGCGTAATACGTATCCGCTCCTGACGTCATTCCCGCATCGTCCACAGTCAACGTCACACGCGCTGGATATCTCTGCCACACCTGCACCGCCGGCGCCATATCCTGCGGAATATTTCCCGCTCCGGCCGTTGGCCCCGGTCCAGTCGTCGACAACACATCCGTCGAACTCGCGATTGCCAGGCTCGAAGCATAGAAATGACAAAATGAGTAAGTCACCGCGCCCGTGTTATCCACCAGCCCCGAATCGCGATTCGCATATCCTTTATCGTTCACCATCGTGATCGCAGTCGCCGCGCCGTCAAATCTGAAACCGTCATAGTTAAGATGTGCTTCCGCGTTATAGATCTTGATATCGCCCGGCCCCGGCGTGCTCTCGTTCACATAAAATCCCAGCGGCTGCGTTCCCTGCGGAATCATCGAGTCCGTTTCCATGTTCGCGAACACCAGGTGATCGCTGGTCCCCTGCACATACACGCCCTCGTCATCGAACCAGTTCACGAGAAAGTGTTGAAACGTCAGCCACGTCTGCCCATGGATGTTGATCACCGGCACGTTGCTCAATGCCATGGGCACGATCGGCGCGTTGTAATGAGTCGCAGGACTTCCCACCGAATAAACGTAGATGTACCCATTCGCCAGATAGAAATCCCACTGCGCCGTCAGGTTCGACGACACAGCCGAAACTTTCTGTCCCCACACCGACCCAAACAAACAGAAGTTCACCGCCGAATAAGTCGACGGCACAGGAGCCTTCCACGCGTTCCCGGTCACGAACACCCACGCCGAACTCGGCACCGCGTAATATCCCGTCAAGTTCGGCGCCGGCCCGTTGCCATAGGCGTCAAACGCAATCGGATTTCCCGAAGTCCCCGAAGAAGGCGGCGCCAGACTTTCATTCCACACATCTCCTCGCCGGAACAAAATCGAATCCCCCGGATTAAACGTCTGCGCATTCACGTGCGCAATCGTCTGCCACGGAGCCGTCGACGCAGTTCCGCTGTTGCTATCGCTTCCCGTGCTCGAGCTCACGTAATAAGTCGTAGCCGACGCCAACGCCCCGAGCTCAAGCACCAGCATCATGACAACCAGTGCCGTTATGATGAAATTCCGTTTCATAAGAATTCCGCACCCTCTAAAATCACTCGCGTATAAACAACTCACGCAGAGACAGCCGCCTCGGCTGTCCGGTTTTGTCCCCGAACCTCGTCCGAGATTTCCTCTGTGCCCCTCAGTGCCCTCTGTGGTTGCGCTCTTGACTCTCCACCACAATCTGCTCGCACCCGCCCCGGTAAGTCACCAGCGCGCTCTTGCACTTCGGCGGACTCACCCTCGCATCGCAATGCAGCAGCGTGATCTCCGACGCGCACGCCACAGGAATCACCAGGTTCGGCAGCGAATCCCGCGCCGCCCTGCGCTCGCAGCCCATGCCCGTCAGCGCCAAAGCCCCCGCCAGAAAAATGAATCTGCGCACACCGCACCGCCAATCTCCAATAAAAAAGGCCATCGGCTCCAGCCGATGGCCCCGCGTCTGATCACTGCCCACTAACCACTAGCTACTGACCACTGCCCTAATACTGCAGCCCCGCATCCGGTGACACCGCCGGACCCTCCGGCGTCATCCGCACTTCCGTCATCGCCGGCGCCGGTAACTGGCCACCGTCCGCCTCGGTTCCGCCCAAGACCGTCACCACGGGATTCCGGTCGCTCTGATTAAATGATTGAAAGGTTGTCGGTTGCTGTGCCTCAGGATTAATCTCGCTGCTCATAACGTTCTCTCCTCACTGATTAAAATTAAAACCGCGACTCGCGCCAAGCTTTTCCTGACCCCTAGTCCCTGGCCCCTGTCCCCTAATTCACCAGCCAAGCAGGAATCAGCGCCGCCACCTGCACCGAATCGGTCGGACAAGTAGCCGTCGCCGGAAGCGTCCCTCCGCTCGTGATCGAAACGTTGCCTACATTGGACGTTCCCGTCCCTCCCGCAAACGTCACCCCCGCACTGTCTCCATACAAAACTGCAGTGCTCGAAGTTGCAGACGCCGTCAGTGCCAGGTAGTAGCGTCCCGGTTGCAACGTCACGCTGCCTCCAGTCCAACTCACCGTATGCGCGCCGGCCGTCATCGCCGTGCTGCCCGCGATCGAGCCGGTGTGCGCCAGCAGCGTGCAGGTTCCCGCCGAAGTGCCGGAGTAAATTCCCAGATCATACGTAGTCGCCGACGTATCCGCCGTTGCCACGTAGTAGCTCACCTGCGACGTCGTCTTCTGAAATCCCAGCACGACTCCAAACAACGCCGCCTTGTTGGAAGTCGTAGAGAACACCGTCCCCGCGCTGCTGGCATGTGGCACCGGAATCCACACCGTCGCACTGCTGTCCGGTGGCACCACTCCGTGAGCGAACGCATCCGTCGCGATCTTCGTGCTGTTGTCCGCTGCGGTCTGCGTAGTCGCCACGCTGCCGCTGGGCAACGTCAGCGCATGCGCAAACCCATAGCCACTCGAGCTGTTGGTCGTTCCATCCGGCTCCGTCACCGTCCCGGTGAACGTTGGACTGGCCAGGGGAGCCGCGCCCGTAACCTGACTTACCGAGTAATCGCCGCTCCCGGCGACGACTATGCCCGTCCGCCCAAACACTGAAGCGATCGCCCCGCTCCCACTCGAACCCACGTTCGAACCCGGCATGTCGAAAAATATCTGAGCCGTCGCACCGCCGGACGTCGCCTGCAATACCCGCCCCAAAATCTGTACTCCGGTCGGTAGCGTCGATCCCGCATCGTGACACAATGGATAAAATCCGCTCGCCGTCGGGTTCTGCGTCGGCGATTGCACTACGTAATCGCCCACCACAGTGGCCGTAGCATCGAAGCTGCAATACGCCGATCCAGTCCTGACCAGGGTCACCGTCCCGCTCGTTCCCGGACTCGCAATGGCCACTCCGATCACCCCGGCAGTCGCCGCGCTCGCCGGCTTCACCGCGCATCCCGCCGTCGTCAGCACCGCCAGTCCGTTCAACACCGTCCCGTTCGTAGTGTCATTGCACAACTCGTAGCTGTTGTTGGCAAACTTGCCCAGCTCAAATCCGCTGTCGCTGCTCGTGCTTCCCGCCACGTACACCGTCCCGGGACGCAATCCCACCCCCGTCGATGCGCTGAACGCTCCAATGTTGTACGCCTCATCGGCCCACGGCTTCACGTTGCCCGTCGTATCAATCACCCACTTCAGCCCATTGTTCAGCCAAAACCCCAGCCCCAGAGCGCTTCCCGAGGGATCGCTCTCGCTGCGCAACACCGCATAGTTATCCGCCGTATCGAATCCCAGCGAAGCCCGCGTCCAGGTCGTACTGTTGGTGTAGCTGAAATACACGTGCAAATTCTGCGCGGTCGTTCCGTTGTACTCGCCCAGGTCGTTCGCATCTTCCTGAAACAAATTCGAGAAATAGGAACTCGTTGCGGCCGTCGCTACCTTCTGTGGCGTTCCAGCGTTCGCTGAGATATAGAAATTCCCGTCATTCGAAATTCCCAGCGCCGAAGTCCCCGACGGCGCCACTCCCATCGCGCTCCCCGGAACCGGAGAGTTCACCATCCACGGTCCCGCCACCATCAGCTGTCCATTCACCGTCACATTCCCGCTGAAGGTTCCCGCCGCCGCCGAAATCCCTCCACTTCCCGCGTAGTTCAATGTTGTCCCACTGTCGCTCAGCGCACCGTCTCCGCTCACCGCCGCGCCATTGCCCGGGTAGACCGCCACCTGCGACGCGGTGCCGCTGTTCACCGTCCCTGATCCCGATCCGCCGCCGCCGCAACCCGTGCAGGCTCCCGTCACCGTCAGGTTTCCGTTCACCGTCACCGGTTCGTTGAACGTATGCCCCGACGTCGAAAGTTCTTCCGTCCAGTTGTTACTGGTCCCGCCCGGATTATTCGGCAGCGCTCCCACATACCAGTCAAAAACTCCACTCGCCGGAACCCGGTTGTACAGCCCCGTCCCCGCGTTCTCCACTCCCGTCGCAATGTCGCCCACATCCCATTGCGGACGATTCACTCCGCCATACACGCTGCCCAACACTCCGCTGCCGTAGTCCAATTTGCTTCCCAGCGTCTTCGCCGGATTCGAATCTACCCACGTGAACGCATCGCGCGGATACGTCCCACCCCCGATCAGATTGATTCGTCCTTTCAGGTTCGTCCACAATCCTCCGTCCGCTGTCTTGTTCCGGTCGGGCAGCAGCAGTCCCCACTGCGCGTACCCTCCTGCGTTGTTGGTGAATGCCGTCAGCATCGGATTAAACGAACCTCCGGACGGCACACAGCCGGTGGGCGGACTCTCGTTGTCGATAACCGACGCGAAGCTGTTCAACCATCCCCCCATCACCACCAGGCACGCGGGTTCGCCCTGGTATGTCGCGCTGCTGTTGAGGACGATCCCTCCCGGACTGAAGCTGTTAAACGGAAAATATCCCGATCCCGCGCCGTCGATTCCTGTGTAAGGCGTCACCGCGCCCGGAGTCTGCACGTTGTCGGTGAATGTGCACGCCCCGTGAATGTCGCAAATCGTTGCGGGAGAAATGCTCGTCGCCACCAGGCAGGTTGGGTCGCCGTTCACTCCGTCGCAGACGTTCGGGTTCGGAACGATCCCCGGAATCCCCGCCAGCAGCGCCACCCGGTATAGCTCGAAGTTGATCGTCTTGCCGCTGAATGCATCCGCCGTCACCCACTTCACGGTCACGTTGTTGGCATTCGGGTTCGTAACGGTGGCGGTTCCCAGCGGAATCGGAACTGTCTTGATCCCATCGGTCACATCCATAATCGACAGGTAGTACGCCTGCAGCTGTCCTCCCGGTGTACCCGCCACGGCGAAGCCCGGAAACGAGTTGACCCCGTCTCCATTTCCGTCCGCGGTGACGTTGTAGCCTTGGACGATCAGGTCCGCCGCACCCAGATTTGCGCCCAGCGAGTTGCTCAGTCCTCCCCGTTCCCGGTGCACCGTGTGAAGCAGGGCGTGTTGCAGACTCCCGCCGCGCTTGGTCGACATGAAAATCGCATAATTCTGGAAACCCTGGCATACCGTCGGCCCGATCGCAAGGTCGTTCCCGTCGTACCACACCGCGCACGCCTGGTTCGTGCCTCCGGAAAAACTCGTAATCCCCGCGTTGATCGTATTCGGGCCGGGACCGAACAAAGTCGCTCCGCAAAAATCGTTGTCACATCTCGTCCCGCCCAGCATGCTCAGGTTGGTCACCGTCTCCGCCTGGTTATTGTCGTTCTGCACCACGAAGCCATAGCCAACGTTGCCCACAAATCCGTTGGTCATGATGTTCGAGATCACGGAGTTCTGCGAATTGTCTTCAATGTAAGAGGTCCCCCCGTTCGAGAGCGTGTATCCAGTTCCGTGCGCCGCGAACGCGCTCAGCCCCGGCGTGGCCGGCACAATTGTGATCGTCCCATTCGTCGCCCCCGGCGTACACGTCCCTCCTGTCACCCGAACGAATTCTCCCGGACCCGGCGCTGCAGCCTCATACGCCGTTGTCACCAGCCCTCCGCTGGTTCCATTCAGCCAGAGGATCTGATTCGGAATCAGCGGCCAGAAGCCTGCCGGGCATGTCGCAATCTGCAGCGTCGCACTCGTGCTCCCCGCTCCGATCGTCGATGGTGTCGACGGCGTTACATCCCAAAACACCATGCTTGCGCTCGGCCGCAGCCAGAATCCATCCATCACATTGTCGAAGTACAAATTGGCATTTCCATCCGCCCATCCCAGGGAGTTCGTGTCCCCCAGATTGATGCATGACATATTTACCGTGCACTCAATCAGGCTCGATCCCGAGAGCCGCCCCATACTCGTCTGCCAGTACAGCGGAGCCTTCATGGTCGTCACCTGATTCGGCGTCAACTCCACCCAGGTGTTATTGCCACGCACCGTGTCGTAGCGCACCTGGTTCGCATCCACTAACGCTTCCTTGATTCCGCCCGTTCCGCTCTCCAGCGCATATCCGGCCGCGTGAGCGTATGCCGCCGAAAACGTAATCGTCCCCGAGGCCGAACCCGCCGCGCAGTTTTCTCCCGTGATCAGCACCGGCTCGCCCGGCTGTTGCGCGTCTCCCGCCGCCGAATCCAGATAGATCCAGTGATTCGAGTTCGTTCCGTTGATCGTATTCAGGAATCCTTGCGGACACGGGGAGAGCGTCACCGTCACCGCGCCCGGCGTCAGCGCTGCCGGAGTCGTTGGACTCTGCTTCCAATAGAACTGATCCGCCATCCGCTTCTGCCCCAGGCGGTTCGCCGTGAATACTGTCCCCGTGGGCTCTGTGATCGCCTGCGTCGCGCTGGGTGTCGTGCTCACATTTCCGCACGCGCCCCAGGTCTGGTTGCCGTACAGGCACACCGTCGCGCTGGTCGTGCCTGTTCCCAACTCGCTCGTCGGCACTCGTCCTGACACCAGATCCGCCTTCGTCGCCAGCCCCGTGTCCACATATTGTTTCGGAGCCGCCTGCAACGCCGCAACCGGACTTCCACTCAGAGTCAGCGGCCCGGTCATGGCTCCGCCCGCCACCGGCACAAAGTTGCCCGCACCCACGTTACTCACCGCATTGTCCACGTATCCCTTGTTCGCAACGTCGCCGGCATTCGCGGGGGCCGGGGTGTTCGGCACCGCCGAAAAAGTTTTCGTGCCCGTGATCGTCTCCGCCGTGGCCAGGTGCACCACCGCGTTGTCGTTCGCTTTCCCAGCAATCGCCGTGTTCACGTACTGCATCGAGACTGGCTGCGCCGCCGTCCCCGACCCGGGCGTCGTCCGCACCGTCGCCAGGTTCGCCGGAGAAGTAGTCGGCACCAGCCAATACTCTGTTCGCGTCGTTCCATCGTTCAGTTGATAAACCACCGTGTAATACATTCCCGCCGGGCTCACTCCAACATTCGGCACCAGCGCCGTGGTCAACTGTCCGCCCGTTCCCAGCGTCACGTTGTTCACCCCCGCGGCGATCGGCGTTCCGTTCGCCAAAAGAAACGCGGGCCACGTGATCACCAGCGTCCCCTGCGCGGGCGTCCCATCCGCGCGGTAGACCGTATCGCTCACCGTCGTCAGCGCCGGTCCACTCTGCGCCGTCGCCGCAGCCCGCAGCGCCAGAATCCCGCAAGCCAGCACAAGCAGCCCCAGCACACCGGCCCTCCGCCCCAGCGGTCGCCGCCCCGCGCCTATCTTTCCCGCGTCAAACATGATCTCCTCCAATTTCTGCTCCCTTAAGTCTGTCATCCCGAAGCGACAGACTCTTTAATCGCTTGTCATCCCGAAGCGTAGCGAGGGACCCAACGTACGTCCGCACAATCACCGGCGTCGCAGTTTCCGACCCGATCCCGTCCCCCGACCCGCTTCAAGTCTCCGCCAACGCCAGGCCCCGCCGCCCCTCGCGAACGCACCACTGCGCCCACGCTCCGTAAAGAGCATGCTCTCTCACCACACAAACTTTTCCAAGAAAATCCGGAAGCGTTTTGACTTTCTTCGCTCCCGCTAAAGGAAAGCTCTAAGCCGGCGCCGCCGTACCCTGTGTCCTCTGTGTCCCCTGTGGTTCAGGTTTTGTTCTCAGAAAGTCGAAAATCGCGACCCCTGCGGCGTCAGCCCTTCCAGAAAATCTCTCCACGCTGCGCACATACACGTCCGCAAAATCCGCCACCGGACGCCGCTTCTCGATCAACGCCATCGCATCTTCCACCGTCCATCCCATCGACCCCAGCAGCGCCAGCGCCATCATCGGCGCCCGGTGCACCCCGGCCGCGCAATGGATAAAAAGCTTCGCCGCGGGTTCTTCCAGCGCGATCCTGGCAAAATCCACTCCCCGCTGAAACAACTCCCGAGGCTTGCGATCAAAATCGTCGTCCGTCGGATTCCACAACACCTGGACCCCGACTGCTTCTCCCAGCGGCGTGTCGTCGAACTCCATCTGCATGTCGATGATGTGCGTCACTTCCTCCCGCACCACCTTCTCCATGTTGTCCAACGTCCAGATTCCGCCTCCGACCGCAATCCGGTCGGTCAACCACGTGATGTCCATTCCCGTCCTGTATCCCGCAGTCTATGCCGAGCAAAATTCGTCGAAGCGCCGTGCCGCTCTTTTAAGCTTGTCATCCCGACAGCGAAGCGTTTGTTTTAAATCTGTCATCCCGAAGCGAAGCGAGGGACCTTACGCAAAGCCGACACTACCACTACCGTCGCAGGGAGCCACCACCACCGCCTCGCCCTAATCGCCCTCGCTTCATTCTACGATACCGTCTCACCCGCTTCGGAATGGGTCCCTTGTTCCCCGGAAGCATGTTCCCCCGGAGAACATTCCCCCGCAGAATGTTTCCCGTCACCACCGGTTCCTGAATCTGCGCCGCCCTCTTGCTTCGTCTCCCCGCTCACCGGGTTGCTGGAATCCGCATCCCCGTCGTCCTCATTCACGATCGGGCTGACCGGTAACTTCAGGCCGCGCATCAGCGTGTGCGCCAGCGACTCCTTGTCTGGTTTGGTCTCGCTGATCTCTGTCGCGGGATACAGCCCGGTCACTTCGAACAAATACTTTACCGGCGTCAGTTGCCCCTTCAAGCCTTCTCCCATCACCGCTCTGGTTAGAGCGGTGGCGTTCGTTCCCACAATGTTGCCGATCTCTTTTCGCACCTCAGCCAGGTCGACCGCCTGTTTGTCTTTGGGTGACGATGATGAAGACGACGTCGATGACGAGGATGTTGTTGTCGTCGTCGTGGTTGTTGTTGTCGTCGCTGCTTTTTTCCCCGCCCGATTGCTCTTTCCCGTTGACTTCGTTTTTTCCTTTGCTTTTTTCTTTGTGCTCGACACCCGGACCCCCATGGCAACCACGGTGGTTCCGGCAAGAATGCTCTCTGCCAATATCTCTTGCCGCAAAACGCAGAGGGCGCGCCCGCAGGCGCGCCCTCTACCAGAGAGTTCTTTCTTCTCACTCTCTATATTCAGAATATCAAATTGCCCAGGGGAACCGGACACGGTTTTCAACTTTTTATTTCCCATCTTCACAATCACTTAGCAAAAAATCAGTGGCTTCACCCCCTTGACAAGTTTTTTCCACAGGCCCAAATTCACCTTCCGAGAGTGAAGTTTCCGCAGGCGTCGCGGGAATCGCTTCCAACAGCCCCACCTTGAGAAGAATATCGGCCATCCGGTCGAGCGCCTCGGTTAGATTGCGATGAATCGTCCGCGGCGTACAGCCGAACAGGCGCGCCGCCTCATCGCGGTCATGCCCCTGCAACACTACGCGCGCCAGAACCTGCCGCGACATCTCGTCCAGACGGTTCAGGCATTTCTCCATGTCATGCACGAAAATGGCCCGGTCTTCGAACGTGCTCACGCCGTAAGAAGTAACCCGGCTGCGAAAGAACTCGCCGCCAAGGATTGACGGGATCCGCCCTGTTTCCAGCGCGTAACGCATGTAACGCTGCAGCATGGCCGCGGTCCGTCCCCGGTAGACGCGCCGCCTCCGTTGCTCCTCAAAGACGTCAGTCTCGAGAGCGGTTTCCTTAAAGAGCGGGTCGTTCGCCCAGTCCGCGCCCTCGTCGGGGATGCGGGCAGCTGCTGGGCTCGTCGTCTTTTCCGCCGACCCCGGAAACTGATGCAGCGGAAGATGTTGCTGTGTGTTTTGCGAAAAAGTTTGCGAGGGAAATTTAGCCGGTGGAAGGTCCGGGTCGTCGGGACGTTTCGCTTTTCCGCCCAGTGCAAGTGGAAGAGGCACAGGCGGTTCGCTCCCATCCGACTCAGCCGCGATCCAGGAAATGATTTCGCTCATGCCGCACCGCCTGCCGCCGCGAACCGCCTCGGCGAGCCGGCCATCGCGTCCAGGTCGTTGGAATCGGAGTCGTCCCGGTCGAGCTCGTCAGAATCCGCCTCGCGCGGGCCGGCATAGTCGCCAAGCGCGCTGCGCCGTCCGACGGGAAGGGTTGGCCGTCGAGACGGGGTTGTCGAAACCGGGAGCTCGGCCATTTTGCGCGCGCAGTCGTCGCAGTAGACTTGCCCGCCGCCGCATTCCCGGACTCCCAACCCGCCGCAGCCTTCGCAATACTTCAGTTCTACCCGCTGTTCGTTTTTCGGCTTATTCGTGTAATCGCTTTTCATAACTCCTCTTTTCGTGAATCTTCAGAAGTGGCTTTCGGTTGCGAACAACAAAAAAGCCCTGCGCCGATCTCCGCGCGGAGCGGAAATCGAACGCAGGGCTCGTTTCGATTACGATGACCTGCTTGAGCTATTTAGTTTTCAAAGCCGCGGAAGCCGCGGCCCCGTGTTGCTGAACATCACGATCTTTGTCGGCCAGATCCTCCTATTCTCTAGAGCTTCGAGGCCATCTCGCCGTCAGCGCCGTTGACGTCATAGCGCTGGCGGAAATAACCTTCCTCGTAGCCCGACTTAAGAACGCGTCCGTTTTGCACAACCACGCTCACGCGTCCGGTAAACTGCAGCGACAGCAGCAGCCGCTCCATGGCTGCGGAGAGCACTTCGGCCGACCGCACCTTACGGCGGAATTCGACGAAGCCCTTCTCCTCATTGACGTTGTCTCCGTTGCTCATCACTTCTTCATCCCTGAACCGGAAATGTGTTTGATGCTGCGCGATGGTATAGCTGCGAATTTCCTCAGTCAAGGTTGAGCTGCCAAACGGGCTGTGGAAAACGCCGCCAGATCAACGTTTGCGATGGACACCGGTGCTATACTCCAAAGCTATGAAATTCCGTGTCTTGCAAGATAATCTCCGCAAGATTCTTTGGGAACGCATCGAGGCCAACGAATTAACCGGGCTGCGACTGGCGCAACAAACGGGATTCAAACAGGCGCACATTTCCAACTTCCTCAACCGGAAGCGGGGGCTGAGCCTGGAAGGAATGGACAAAGTCATTGCGGTTCAACATCTTTCAGTGCTTGACCTGCTGGATCCCGCCGAAATAAACAAGCGTGCCTCGATCCTGCCGCCCAGCGGCGACGAGTTCGAAAACATCCTGCAAGTGGACGGAACGGTCGCCGCGACCCACCCGCTGATCGCCAGCATGAACGTGAAAGAGATCCTGAAATTCAAAAAAACCTTCCTGCGCAAGCTGCGGACGGAAAGCGAAGGCCACCGCGCCGGCTGGGAACGGTTCGTATTGATTAAAGCCGACGCCGACGACGGCGTGAGCATGTATCCGCGGCTGGCGCCGGGCGCGACCCTGCTGCTCGACCGGCATTACAACTCGCTCAAGCCCTACCGCAAAGGCGAATCCAACCTCTACGCCGTGCTCAAGGACGGAACCTGCACGGTGAGGTACGTGGAAGTCGCGGGCAACCATCTCATCCTGCGCCCGCATAATCAGGGGCATCCCATGGAAACGATTGCCATGGATGAAGGTAAGAGTTCCGCCGATTATCTGGTGGGGCGGGTTTGCTGGGTGGGCCTCGAAGCTTGACCTCAGCGGCTGAAGCCGCATGCGGGCCCGCCCGGGGATGGTAGCGCTGAAGGCGCTGCGCCACCCTGGAGCTACGAACAATCAAGCCGCGAAAGTCAAAAGCAGGAAAATCGAAACCGCAAAGGCAAGAGCCGAGCTGCGCTCGGCGGACTCTTCGACTTCGCTCAGGGCAGGCTTGCAAGAGTGCCCGTCTCCACATGGATTGAGCTTCGGGGGAGATTGTCTCGCAGCAGGCCAGTGCCGCTGGCGACTTGCGTCGCCAGCGGCAGAGAGAGAAAGGGGGGAGGGAGTGCTAATCCTAGAACGAAAAACGGTGGAGCGGGCAAAGGGGGGAGAATTGTTACGAAAAACGAACAGCCCAAAAAAATAGGGCGGATTCCCTCGGGCGATTACGTGACCTGCAGCCAAGACAAATAACGTCGCGCACTACGAGCCCTGTGTTGGCTCCATGAAGAACTCGACTGCAGCGGTCGCATTTGGCCTCGTAGTAAGTGCCCATTTCGCTCCTGTATATTGGCGCAGCGCATTTTATTTAGCCGATTTCTTCTTGCGGGATTCCGGACTATAAAACCCTTTCAGCGGATTCGGGACCTTAAGTTTGGAATGAGATTCGGCTAGTCCCATCTCCCATTCTAGCACAACAGCCGTTCCGTCTGGAATGCGTGGTAATTTGCGCCATTGTTCTCGTAACTCTTTAATGTGTCGCGGTATAAGTCCAGGCACTGTGTAACCGGGGCGGTCTGTAGGTTTGAAGAGGAGAAATACCGTATCTTCGCCAACACCCTCAGCAGACTCGGCAGCAAACTTTGCCGATAGCACACCCCACATCGTCTCTCCACGGGATGCGTAACGGTTAAAACCAAAGCGCGATAGCGCAGTCCAAAAAGCCCATGCGCTGCTTCCTATCGCGGCAAATCCCTCTGCATCGCACCATTGAATCTTGCCATATTCGGTAATAATGAAAATGTGCGGGCGGGCGATTTTGTCAAAACCAAAAAACAATAGATTCCACTTTTCCTCAACTTTCTTCATCTTTTCAGTAAGAGCGTCAAAGAAATCGCGGTCTGAATCTTTAAGTTTCAGGTATTCGGCGTAAGAATTCACGTCATGCTCTGCGAGCACTTCCGACTCTAAGATGCGCTCCCTTTCCTCCCGGTAAGCCTTGCTGCATAGACGTGCAAAACTGCGAACGTTGTCGCCCTTAGCGCTCGCTACTTCCGCCTTCACCGCATCTATCAGCGCGATCATCGAGGAGTTATCCCCGGAAAACATGGCACGCCATTTACGATGGATCGTTTGCAATTTCCAAGCAACTCCCTCAGCGGTTAACTCGGCCATCGATACTTTGCGGTCGCAAACAGCAATAATGCAGTGCTTCGAATCAGAGCTCTGGCTAATAGCAGCGGCGCAAATAGTCACGTCATTTCTCCGAAGGCGCAGCTTTTTTAATATGGCAAAGTGGCCTAAAGTGCATTTAAGCACCTTAGGCGCGAATAATCTTGAGTAAACTCGTGCTTCTCCCGGTTGGTGGCCCGGGCATTCGTGGTCCGGGCGGGAGTAGCCCGGGCGTAACCTGGAGATGGCGGGCGCTGCCGCTATAATCGCGAAAGTGGCAAGCACTGCAGAAATTCTGAGCCGCGTGGCGACGCGCCCCACCTGGGCCGAAGTATCTTTGGCGGCGTTGCGGGAAAATTTTCGCGCCGTGCAAAAGCACGTGGGCGCGGGCGTGACGGTGTGCGCCGTGGTGAAGGCCGACGCTTACGGACACGGCGCGGTGGAATGTTCGCGGGCGCTCGAAGCCGAAGGCGCGAGCTGGCTGGGTGTGACTTCGCTCGACGAAGCGATTCCGCTGCGCGAGGCGGGCATTCAGGCGAACATTCTTTTGATGACTGGATTCTGGCGCGGAGAAGAAAGCGAGATTGTGCGGCTGCGCCTGACTCCTACGGTGTGGGAGCCCTGGCATATCGAGGCGATGGAAAAGGCGGCGGCGGTTTTGGGTGAGGGGCGTCATCGTCATCCTGTGCATTTGAAGGTAGATACCGGCATGGGGCGGCTCGGGGTTGCGGTCGCGGAACTTCCCGCGGTGCTGGCGGCGTTGCAGGCGGCGAAGCATCTTGAGCTGGGGGGATTGTCGACGCACCTGGCGTCGTCCGAAATCCTGGACGCGCCTTCGGTGGCTGACCAGTTGCACAAGTTCGAAGAAGCGCGGCGCATGGTGCGCGAAGCCGGAATGACTCCGACGTTTGTGCATGTGGCGAACACTGGGGCCGTGATCTCGCGCCGGGAAGCGTTGAGCAGTGAGAGCCGGGCCGGTGTGAACCGAAACACGATGGTGCGGCCGGGGATTGCGCTTTACGGATATTACTTGCCGTTCCAGCGCGCGGGTCGCGAAGTGAGCGGCGGCACGTTGCGGTTGCCGGTGAAACCGATTCTTACCTGGAAGACGCGCATTCTTTCGCTGCGCAGTTTTCCCGGAGATCAGGCGCTCGGCTATGGCGCGACGTATGTCACCAAGGCGCCGGCCCGAGTTGCGGTGCTGCCCGTGGGTTACGCTGACGGGTATAACCGCCAGCTATCCAACCGCGGACGCGTGATTGTGCGCGACCACTATGCGCCGATCGTGGGCCGCATTTCGATGGACCTGACTCTGGTCGACGTCACCGGTATCCCTGGGATTGCGGTGGGAGATGAAGTTGTTCTGCTTGGGTCCGGAGACGGACTCAGCGTGGATGCGCTGGAACACGCTGCTTTGGCGAACAGCAGTCCTTACGAAATTCTCTGCAATATTTCGAAGAGAGTGCCCAGGAAGTATGGGAGCTAAGCAGTGGTCAGGGGCCAGTGGTCAGCGGTCAGAGGGCAGACTGCAGACTGCAGAAGTAAAAGCGTTCTTCTTATCTCCGTAATTTCTTGGGGGCACCACTCAACGGCCAAATGCCAAGTGCTAACTGCTAATTGCGACCGTTAACTGCACCATCCCTAAACATGCTGTCTCCGCTTGTTAGACTAGAAGGTTGACCATGCCTTCTCGCGACCCACATTCTCGCTACACACCTTCTCGTTATGCGCAATGGATGTATGACTGGGAGGACCGACTTGCGTCGGTGGACAACAACCGCGTGGTGCGTCCGCTGGATTGGGGCGTGGAGTGGGCGCGGGACTGGCCTTGCCGCAACGGGACGCGTGCGGGGCAGGCGGTGGAAGATCCGGCGAAATTCTTTGTGGATTTCAACCGGCGGATCGTTGCGGCTAGCGATGAGTTTTATTCCTACGCGCCGCCGACTGATTTCAGGCTGGAGAAGCGCGAGGTAAGAGTCTTTTCTACGCGCGAAGTTCCTGATCCTAAGCTTGAGGCGAAGGTGAAGGGAACGTTCGCGGAGTTTCTGCGATTCACCGCTCCGGTGAAAACGCCTTATCCGGAAAACAATCTGGTGAATGCGCGCTGGTTTCCGGCGCGGGGGCGGCGGGCGATTGTTCTGTTGCCGCACTGGAATGCGGACGCGGTCGCTTACGTGAGCCTTTGCAAAGTGCTGAACATGCTGGGGATCTCGGTGCTGCGGCTGAGCATGCCTTATCACGATATCCGAATGCCAGCGGAGATTAGCCGCGCGGATTATGCGGTCTCCGCGAACATTGGACGCACGCTGGATGCGGTGCGGCAGGGCGTGGTTGATATTCGCTGTTGTCTCGACTGGCTGGAGCAGCAAGGTTACAGCCGGCTCGGGATTGTGGGCACGAGTCTGGGATCGTGCTATGCGTTCATTGCGGCGGCGCACGATCCGCGGATTCGGGTGGCTGCATTTAATCATGCGTCCACTTATGTTGCCGACGTGGTGTGGCATGGGCAGTCGACGCGGCATATCCGGCAGGGGATTGAGTCGCAGATTACGCTGGAGACGTTGCGGCAATCGTGGCTGGCGGTTAGTCCGATGGCATATTTCAATCAGTTCGCGCGGTGGCCGCGGAAGTCGCTGATCGTTTATGCGAAGTATGATCTGACTTTTTTGCCGGAGCTTTCGCGCGATGTGGTGGCGGAGTTCGAGCGGTATGGGCTGGATCATAAAGTGGTGGTGCTGCCGTGCGGGCACTACACGATGGGCGAGGCGCCGTATAACTATATGGATGGGTGGCAGCTGGCGTCGTTTTTTCGGACGGCGTTTGATTGAGACGGAGAGGTGATGGTCATTTCTAAATTAGCCGCAATTGTCGTGGGCTTTGGGATTGCGAGCTTGCTCGCGGTTTCCGCTCGCGCCCAATCGACCTCGCTGCCCGTTCGCGAAAAAGTGCCGGAGAAGGCAGTTGAGAGGATCATCATCGATACCGATATCGGGGACGACGTTGATGATGCCTTCGCGATCGCGCTGGCGTTGCGTAGCCCGGAGCTCGAGATTCTCGGCATCACCACGACTTTCGGCGACACGGAGACTCGCGCCAAGCTTGTGGACCGAATGCTCGGAGAGGCTGGTCGGTCGGACATTCCAGTTGCGGTGGGCGCGCCGACTTCGGCGAAGGGTCAGTTTACGCAGCGGCGCTATGCGGAGGGCGGGCACTTTGCGCGGGTGTCACATCCCAAGGCAGTGGATTTTATTCTCGAGCAGATTCGGCGTTATCCGGGACAAATCACACTGGTCGCGATTGGGCCGCTGATGAACGTTGGGGCTGTGATCGACAGGGAGCCGGAAACTTTTCGCAAGCTGCGGCGAGTGGTGCTGATGGGAGGATCGATTTATCGCGGCTACGGCGACATGGGATATTTTCCGCCACATGGGCCGCAGGCGGAATGGAATATTGTGAGTGACATTTCCTCGGCGCAGAAACTTTTTGCTTCGGGTGTGCCGATTTATGTGATGCCACTGGACTCGACGCAACTGAAGCTGGACGAGGTGAGGCGGGCGATTTTGTTTCAGTCGGGGACGCCGCTTACGGACGCGTTGACGCTGCTTTATCACGAGTGGGGACAGGAGACGCCGACGCTCTTCGATGTGATGACGGTAGCTTACATTTTGGATCCGAAGCTGTGTCCGGTGCAGGCGATGCACATTCGCGTGGATGAGAAGGGGTTTACGCGGCCGGAGAGCGGCGCTCCGAATGCGCAGGTCTGTCTTGATTCGGACGCGGAGGGCTTCTTCAGACTTTATATCTCACGTGTGGGCGCGCCTTAGCGGGTTAAAATGTGAGCGTGGAAACTATGCGTGCGATGGACGCTGCAACTGAGATTATCGAGCACCGGCGAGGCGAATTTGCGATCAGCACCGATCCTGCGCGGCTTGATCTGGATGTGATCCACAATTTTCTGACGAATTGTTATTGGGCTCGGGGAATTCCGCGCGAGGTCGTGGCGCGGTCGATGGAGCACGCGCTGTGCTTCGGCATTTACGATGGGACACCTAGCCAGGTGGGATTACCCAGGCAGGTGGGGTTTGCGCGCGTGATCAGCGACTTTGCGACCATCGCTTATGTAGGCGATGTGTTTGTGTTGGGGTCGCATCGCGGGCGCGGGTTGAGTAAGTGGCTGATGGAGTGCATCACGCAGCATCCCGCGCTGCAGAATTTGCGGCGTTGGATTCTTACGACCCGCGACGCTCATGGACTCTATGCGCAGGTTGGGTTTGCGCCTGTGAAGTCGCCGGAACGATATATGGAACGGCATGATGCCAAAGTTTACGAGAGGCCTTAGGAAATCGACATGAAGAATTCTGTTTCGTCCTCTGTTTCAGCCCGAATGTATATGCCGCTGTACGAAAACGATCCGCTGATTGCGGCGGCGATTGGCAACGAGGAACGGCGCCAGCATGAAGGGCTTGAGCTGATTGCGTCTGAAAATTTTGTCAGCGAAGCCGTGCTGGAAGCGGCGGGGTCGGTGTTCACTAATAAATATGCGGAAGGATATCCGGGTAAGCGCTATTACGGTGGGTGCGAGTTTGCCGACGTGGTGGAGAATTTGGCGCGCGATCGAGCCAAGCAATTATTCGGCGCCGAGCATGCCAACGTGCAGCCGCACGCGGGATCGCAGGCGAATATGGAAGCCTACGCTTCGGTGCTGCAACCGGGCGACGTTCTTCTTGGTTTGAATCTGGCGCATGGCGGACATCTCACGCACGGTCACCATCTGAATTTTTCGGGGAAGACGTACAAGATCATTCCTTACGGCGTGACCAAAGAAACGGAGACGATTGATTACGACGCGCTGGAAAAACTTGCCGAGCAGGAACGTCCGAAGCTGATCATCGGCGGGGGCAGCGCTTATCCGCGGACGATTGACTTTGCGCGCATGCGGCAGATTGCGGATAAAGTGGGCGCGCTGTTTCTGGTCGACATGGCGCATTTTGCGGGACTGGTGGCTGGAGGGGCGCATCCTTCGCCGGTGCCCCATGCGCACATTGTGACTTCCACTACGCACAAGACCTTGCGCGGGCCGCGCTCGGGCATGATTCTTTCGAAGGCGGAATTTGGGGCGGCCATTGATAAGGTGGTGTTTCCCGGAATGCAGGGCGGCCCGCTGGTGCACATTATGGCGGCCAAGGCAGTTTGCTTCCTCGAAGCTCTTCAACCGGAGTTTCGCGAGTACGCGGCGCAAGTTGTCGCGAACGCAAAAGTGCTGGCGCAGACGCTGGCGGAGGAAGGTTTCCGGATTATTTCCGGCGGCACTGACACGCACCTGATGCTGGTCGATGTTTTCTCGAAGGGGATGCTGGGGAGCGAGGCCGAGAAAGCCCTGGGTGACGCAGGAATCACGGTGAACAAGAATGCGATTCCGTTCGATACCAATCCGCCGATGAAGCCGAGCGGCGTGCGGATTGGCACTCCGGCGCTGACCACGCGTGGCATGAAGGAAGGCGAGATGCGCCAGGTGGGGCGCTGGATCGCCGAGGTGCTGCTGCAACGGGCGGATGCGAGCGTTGCGGGAAAAGTGCGCGGGCAGGTGCTGGAACTTTGCGAGGCGTTTCCGCTTTATGCGGAGCGCAGGGCGAAGGCGCAGGCGGAAGTCAGGACGTAGGGCTGCAGGCGGTCCCGTGCCGCGGAAGTGTTCCTGGAAGAACACTGTAACGACCAAGAGCCCTCTCGAGTGGTGAGTGAAACTTTTTCGACGCCGCTGGCGGCGCAGGCACACAGGAGGTCCTTCGACTGCGTTGCCGTTCGCGTTGCGAACGACACCTTCGCTCAGGATGACAGGCTTTTCTGGCTTGATCTCCAGTTCGATCTCTCGTTGTTATTCATTGTGTGTTGGTTCTGTGGTTAAATTCCTTCCGTGAAGATTGCCATCGACATCCGGCGGATGACGGAATTTGGAGTGGGCACTTACATCCGCAATGTGGTGCGCACGCTGGGGCGACTGGACCGTGAGAATAAGTATCTTCTGATTGGACCTCCCGCCAAGGTCGAGGAAATCGGCTCGCTGCCGCCTAATTTTCATGCCGTCCCGCTTCACCAACCGGAGCGTTCGCTGAAGGGATGGTGGGAGTTCCGCGCGGTTCTGCAGCGGCTTAACTGCGATCTGCTGCATGTGCCCAACGTTTTTTCCGTGCCGCGCGCCCTGCCTTGTCCTTATGTGATGACGGTACACGACATGCTGGAGCACATGTCGCTTGGTCGAAAGCGAAACGACCTTTGGCGATCATTTCACTTTCAGCTAACCAGGCGGGTGTTGAGGGGCGCGGCGCGGATTTTCGCGGTCTCGAATTTTACCAAGACGGAAATGGAGAAGCTGTTTGGAATTTCGCCGGAGCGCATTGAAGTGGTTTACAACGCCATTGATGAGCGCTTCCTGCATGGACACGCCAGCGCCGCCGACCGGGAGTTGATCGCCGAACGGTATCAGGTGACATATCCCTTTTTGCTATACGCGGGACGGGTGAGCGCGCACAAGAATGTGGTGCGCATGATTGAAGCGTTTTCGGCGTTGAAGGGCGAACTCGAAAAGGAACGAACATTCCCCGACCTCAAACTGATCATTATCGGGGATGACCTTTCCGGCAATCCCGATTTGCGACGCACGGTGGTGCGCAGCGGGGTGCAGAATGATGTGCGCTTTTTGGGATTTGTGCCTATCGAAGTGCTGAGAATTTTCTATGACTCAGCGAAGATATTTGTGTTTCCTTCGCTGTACGAAGGATTTGGACTGCCGCCACTGGAGGCAATGGCGCACGGAACGCCGGTGGTGACGTCGAACGTGTCGTCGTTGCCGGAGGTGGTGGGGAACGCGGCGGTGCTGGTGAATCCGGAGAACGTGTTTGAAATCATGCGGGCATTGCATCGCGTCCTGGTCGATCAAGGGTTGCGCGAGCGGATGAAGGAACGCAGCTACGTGCAGGCAGGGAAATTTTCGTGGGAAAACTCGGTGCGGAGGATTCTGGAGGTTTACCGGCAGGTGGGCGGCGCGGCGGGAAGAGAAGAGCCGAGCCCCAAGCCTCCCTCAAGCGAAGCAGAGAAGCTCGGCAGCGGAGTGGCTTAGGTAACGCGCTTCACGAGCACCTAATCGCTCGTGGTGGCGGCGGCAGAGAGCTTTTAGCTGCAGAGGTCGCTGAGAAAAACCGCGGAGGACGCGAAGGAGATCAAGCCCACGCGGCCCGGCAGGACGATTATCGGCCTACTTGAGCAGCGGCTGGCCGGGGGAACCGACGGCAAGTTTGTGCAGCTTTGCGGTGTAGCGGTCTCGATCGGCGTCGGTTTTTGCGGCGGCGAGACGCTTGCGCAGGTGGACGATTTTTTCGTTGCGGGTACGGCGCCGGCGAATTTCCGGACGGCGGCTGGGTGCGGACATGGGCGAACTCCTGAGCTGAATTTTAGTTTCTGGAATTTCGTGGCAGGCAGACAGCAGAAGTGCCGGATCGCTGCCCTACGATTCACTTACCAGAAGAGAACAATCCATGATATCAAGTCTGAGCGGGCCTCGCTTGGAGACTGATCAGTTGAGAGTGTCCTAATTCGCCAACCACCCTTCGACTTCGCTCAGGGCAGGCTCCGGACACGGGGGATCACTGGGTAACGCCAATGAATATTCTTGATCTCGTAGTTGGGAAACCCATCTCGACCAGCGACGAACGCGCCGAGCAGATCGGTCCGGCGCAAGGCATTCCGATTTTTGGTCTCGACGCGCTGAGTTCGGCGGCTTACGGGCCGGAAGCGGCGCTCAGTCTGCTGATTCCTCTGGGATTGCTGGGCGTTCACTACATCGTGCCGATCAGCGCGGCGATCATCACGTTGCTGGTGATCGTATATTTTTCCTACCGGCAGACGATCGCCGCTTATCCCTCGGGTGGGGGATCTTATACGGTGGCGCGGTTCAACCTGGGCGCGCCTGCGGGATTGCTGGCGGCCGCGGCGCTGCTCGCCGATTACATTCTGACGGCGGCGGTGGGAATTTCCGCGGGAGTGGGAGCGTTGATCTCGGCCGTTCCGTCTTTGCTGCCGCACACGGTTTCGCTCTGCGTGGGGATTCTGATTGTGATCACGATTCTCAATCTTCGCGGCGTGCGCGAGGCTGGGACTGTGTTTGCGATTCCTACGTATCTTTTTGTGGGCACGATTCTCATCACGATCGTCGCGGGGATTGTGCGGGTGCTGCTGAGTGGTGGACATCCGACGCCGGAGGTCGCGTTGCCGGTTCCTCCACCGGTGACGGCGGTTGTGAGCTACTGGCTGCTGCTCAAGGTTTTCGCCAGCGGGTGCACGGCGCTGACTGGAGTGGAGGCGGTGAGCAACGGCGTGAAAGCATTCAAAGAACCTACGGTGAAGAATGCGCAGCGCACGCTCACCGTGATTATTTTTCTGTTGGCGGTGATGCTAGCGGGAATTTCTTATCTGGTGAAAGTGTACGGAATCGCGGCCACCGATCCGGGCGCGCCCGGCTACCAGAGCGTGCTTTCGCTGCTTACGAGAGCGGTTTTCGGCAAAGGCATTTTCTATTATCTGACCATGGGATCGATTCTTGTGGTTCTGTCTCTTTCGGCGAACACGGCCTTCGCAGATTTTCCGCGTCTCTGCCGCGCCATTGCGCAGAACAATTATCTGCCGCATGTTTTTGGATACCGGGGACGACGGCTGGTTTATACCTACGGGATTGTTATTCTCGCGGTGCTTTGCGGCGGTGTTCTGATTCTTTTCGGCGGAGTTACGGATCGACTTATCCCTCTCTATGCGGTCGGCGCGTTTCTGGCTTTCACGCTTTCACAATCGGGCATGGTGATGCACTGGTGGAGGCGTCGAGGTTCGCATTGGCTGAAGAGCGCTCTGGTAAACGGGTTGGGCGGGATGGTCACTGGAGTGACCACCTGCGTGGTGTTGGTTGCGAAGTTCGTGGAAGGTGCATGGATTACTCTGCTTTTCATTCCGTTGACGATTACTTTGTTTACCGTGGTTCGGCGCCACTACCATGCGGTGAAGCTGCTCACCAGTTGCAGGGTTCCGGTGGACGTGGCAGGTCTCAGCCAGCCTCCGATTGCGGTGATTGTTATCGATCGCTGGAGCAACATCACGCGGCTGGGAATTGAATTTGCGGCGCGGCTTTCTCCAGAAGTGCTCGCGCTGCACGTGGAGCCAAACGAACATTCTGAGTTGCTGCAGGAAGACTGGGATCATTACGTGGATAAGGCTTTTCGCGCGGCCGGCAAGGAGCCACCACGGCTGCACATTTTGCCGTCGCCGTTCCGTTTCGTCATTATTCCGATCGTGCAATTCGTTCTCGATATTTCGAAACAGAATCCCACTCGCAGCATTGTGGTGGTGATCCCGGAGTTGGTGGAAGACCGATGGTATGAATACTTCCTGCACAATCAGCGCGGGCGGCTTCTGGAATGGGTGCTGCTGGCGCGCGGGAACGAACGGATCTTTACAGTGAGTGCGCCGTGGTATGTGGGGCGGCAGCATTAGGGTTTCGTGCCGCAGGCGGTCTTGGCAGCTTCCGCTCGCAAATGTTCCCATGATAATCTGTAGGTTGTTGTAGGCGCGTAGCTCAGTTGGTTAGAGCGCTACCTTGACACGGTAGAGGTCAGGAGTTCGAGTCTCCTCGTGCCTACCATTTATCTCCATCAGTTGCCGCCGT
This sequence comes from uncultured Acidobacteriaceae bacterium, assembly GCA_963846245.1. Lineage (GTDB taxonomy): Bacteria > Acidobacteriota > Terriglobia > Terriglobales > Acidobacteriaceae > Sulfotelmatobacter. Next base: position 266,961 of record CAWJVI010000010.1, read on the forward strand.
TGTGGTTTTGCTCGCCGAATCCAACTACCGATTCGACTCCCGAACAAACTTTCCAGCACAGTACAACGACTGAACGTGTCGGTTGTGAGCTGGGTCTGCTCGCGCTATGGCTTGTCCCGCAGCGGGGTCGTGGCACGAGGATCGAGGCCCGCAGTATGAGGCCCGTAGTATAAGATTCGAGTTCCATTGAGGAATCCTCAAGGTGCCGACCAGCTTCGCATCAATCAGGCTCGCGCTCGTGCATTACGGCCTCGCGCTCGCGCTCGTATCGCTCGCGCTGGCGGTGTCGCTCGCCCTGCAACATTCGTTTGGCAATCCATTCTGGTTCTTCTTTTCCGTCGCAGTAATTCTCAGCACGTGGTTTGGGCGAGCGGGCGCGGGCTGGCTGGCGGTCGCGTGTAGCACGCTGGCAGTGATGTACTACTTCACCCCGCCGCTACGTAGCTTTGTAGTAGCGCCGAGCGAGTTACCGTTCTTTCTCACATTCGTTGCTTGTGAAGTGGGAGTGACGCAGTTCATTGCATGGCGCAAACGAGTGGATGAGGCTCTTCGGCAAGCTCGCGACGAACTTGAAGCAAGAGTTGCGGAACGGACATCGGAGCTTAAGGATGCTAACGACGCACTTCTGAGGCAGATGGTGGAACAGAAGCGTACCGAAGAAACTCTCCAGGTCACGCGCTCGGAACTGACTCGGGTAGCTCGAATCACGACAATCGGCGAGCTGACGGCATCCATAGCTCACGAAGTGAACCAGCCTCTCGCTGCGGTGGTGGCGAACGCGGACGCCTGTGTAGCTTGGCTTTCGCGGGAACATCCCGATCTTGTCGAGGCCCGGGCGGCGGCGGATAGGGCCACGCAGGGCGCCACCAGAGCATCGGAAGTCATTGCTCGAATTCGTTCGCTGATCAGCAAGGCGACGCCCGGAGAAGTCGAGCCTCGAAATTAATCGCGTGATCGAACAGACGGTTGCTCTGGCCGAAGGACAAGCCTCGAGAAATGAAGTTGTAATCGACTGCAAACTCTCGCCGGATATGCCGCCTGTGCTGGGCGACACGATTCAGTTGCAGCAGGTAATTTTGAATCTGCTGATGAATGGCATCGAAGCAATGATCAGCGTTACCGATCGGCCTAGAATACTGGTGATTCGGTCGGAATCGCAAAGCAGCGGCCAGATTCGAGTCTCAGTCGAGGATTCCGGCGTAGGCGTGAGTGCGAATGTGATGGGCCGTTTGTTCGAGCCTTTCTTTACGACACGCGCGAAGGGAATGGGAATGGGATTGCCGATTAGCCGGTCAATTATCGAGGCGCATGGTGGACGATTGTGGGCCGAATCGAATGGTTCCGGAGGAGCGATCTTCCAGTTCACTCTGCCGAGTGGGGATGGGCCTGCCGCATGAAGCAGGATCCGGTTGTGTTCGTCATCGACGACGATCGCATGATTCGCGAAGGATTGCAGAGTCTGATTCGATCCGTTGGGCTGCGGGTGGAGACCTTTGCTTCTGCGCAGGATTTCCTGGCCGTAAAGCGTCCTGACGTCCCGGCGTGTCTTGTCCTGGACGTGAGGATGCCGGGTGTGAGCGGCCTTGATCTTCAGCTTAAATTGAGCGACGCCGGGATCCACATCCCCATTATTTTCATTACCGGTCACGGCGATATTCCGATGTCGGTGCGTGCGATGAAGGAAGGCGCGTACGAATTCCTGACCAAGCCGGTTCGCGGTCAGGATCTGCTGGATGCGATTCAGAAAGCGATTGCGAGCGATGGCGAGCTGCGCAAAGAACGCCAGGAATTGAACGAGGTCCGTGAGCGGTTCAACACACTCACTCCACGGGAAAAAGAAGTGCTCGATCTAGTTGTTGCCGGTCTTCTCAACAAGCAAATCGCGGATAAACTCGGAATGAGCGAACTCACAGTGAAAACCCATCGCGCCCATGTGATGGAAAAAACGAACGCCGAATCCCTGGCTCACCTTGTGCGAATGTCGGAAAAGATCAAAAACTCTCCTCGAAGGTAACGACCAACCTCCTCCTAAAGCAGTAGATGGATCGAGCGAAAGCAGGATAGATTTCAAGTCCCCCGGTTGTTAGTCTCATGCTCGCGGGAGATACAAAAGACCCGCAGATCGGGTGAAGTGAAGTGAACGAGACTCTAACCAAGACCGGTATCATCGCCATCGTCGACGATGATGAGGCCCTTCGCGAAGCGCTGGGAAGCGTGATGAAGGCTGCCGGTTTTTGTTCCAGGACGTTTGCCTCCGCGGAGGAATTCCTTGCTTGTGACGATTGCGAGGAGACGGCGTGTCTCATTCTCGACGTGCGCTTGCCGGGGATCAGCGGCATTGAGTTACAAAGGCGGTTGGCCGAGGCACACAGCCGGCTTCCAATTATTTTCGTAACTGCCCATGGGGATACGTCGCTTCGCGAGTCGCTAATGCGAGCTGGAGCTGCTGCCTTTTTCTATAAGCCCGTGCGAAGCGACGCTTTGCTCAAAGAAATTCATGCGGCACTGAAACTGAAAAAGGACAGTACGAATCAGCAGTAGTGAAATGGAGTCAGCTATGGCCTCTACTTACACTCTCGGGACGAATAACGAAACGGCTGCAGGCTTCCATGTTGCAGGGCACGTTGCGGGGCAGGTGTCGCACCTGCTCGCCACCGACGCGATTGTCGGAGAAAGCCCGCGGTTAAAGTCGGTGTTGGAACAAGTGGGCCTGGTTGCTCCGACAGATTCAACGGTTCTGATTCTGGGTGAGACTGGAACGGGAAAGGAGTTGATTGCCCGCGCGATCCACAACCTCTCAAGCCGTTCGGCGCGTCCTTTTATTCGAGTGAACTGTGCGGCGATTCCCCCGTCGCTGATCATTTCCGAGTTGTTCGGTCATGAGAAGGGAGCCTTTACCGGCGCGCTGCAGCGTCGGCAAGGCCGTTTTGAGGCAGCCAATGGCGGAACGATTTTTCTCGACGAGATTGGCGAGTTGCCCATGGAAACACAGATCGCCCTGCTGCGCGTTATTCAGGAGAGAGAATTCGAGCGCGTCGGCAGCAGCCACCCTATTTCGGTGGACGTTCGCATCATTGCTGCCACCAACCGCGACCTGGAAGCTGCCGTCACTTGCTGGTACGTTCCGCGAGGATATGTTCTACCGGCTGAACGTTTTTCCCATCTATGTGCCTGCGTTGAGAGAGCGGTTGGAGGATATTCCGCTGCTGGTGGAACATCTCATCGAGCGTTTCGCAAAGAGAGTTGGTAAAACGTTCCGCACGATAAAGATGAACACCATCGCATTGCTGCAGGCCTACGATTGGCCGGGGAACATTCGCGAACTGCAGAACGTGATTGAAAGATCGGTGATTTTGTCTGCGGGCGACGTTTTTTCAGTAGACGAGGCGTGGCTGCGTCGCGAAGTTCGGCCGTCGCGCACGATGCCTCCACTGGCTGCCTCGATGGCCGAGCGGGAACGGGAAATGATCGAAGCTGCGCTCGCGGATAGTGAAGGGCGAGTGGCAGGCCCGTCCGGTGCGGCGGCGAAACTCGGCATTCCACGACAGACCCTGGACTCAAAAATCGCGACGCTGCAAATCAGCAAGTTACGCTTCAAGGCACGGCGAGACTGACTCTCCGCCACTCTCACAAATCTAAATTTCTGATCATTCGGCATTTCCGGCATCCTCAGCAGTTTTTTCGCCTTTAACTCCTCTAGATTCAGCTCCGCCGATTGGGCAGGTGATTGCAGTCTCACAAGAGTCCGGCAGACTGCCGTGCACAGAGTTCATTTAGAAAGTTCGACAGGAGGATGTGATGCCAAGAAATCTGATTCAACGACTCCCAATTGTGTTCCTTTTCTTCCTCGCGCTGGTTCCATTACAGGCTCAGGAAAAAACTTCAACAGCAACTACTCCCGTGCAAATGACCGTCACCGTTCGCGTGCTTGGAGAAGGCAAGCGCACGCCCGAAGTTAGTCGGGAAGACGTTATGGTGAGGCAAGGGAAAAACCGTCTGCAGGTGACTAACTGGACACCGGTGGGCGGGGATCGGGGCAAAGTTGATCTGTTCATTCTCGTCGATGACACTGCTCACCCGAGCGTGGCTCTTCAATTCGGCGACTTGCGTGACTTCATCAATTCGCTGCCGCCGAACACTTCGGTCGGCGTTGGCTACATGCGCAATGGAACTGTGCAAATCGCGCAGGACCTCACCAACAATCACGATCAAGCGGCGAAGGCGTTGCGGCTCCCGCTCGCTTCGATCGGCGCCTATGGCAGCCCATACCTTTCGGTGATCGACTTGATGAAACGCTGGCCGGAGAGTTCGAATCGCCGGGAGATTGTGATGATCACGGATGGGATCGATCGGTTTCGCGGCGGCCCCAGGTATCGCGGGCTTGGCTTCATCAGTCCCGATGTCGATTCCGCAAGTTTTGTCGCGCAGCGTACCGGAACGATCATTCACACTATATTCACGCGCGGAGTTGGACGGCGTGCAAACAACTTTTGGGAAATAACCAACGGCCAAAATGGGATCGCTAAACTGTCGGATGAAACCGGGGGCGAGTCGTTCTTCCTCGGAACGCAGAAATCTGTAAGCTTTCGTCCGTACCTTGAGAGCTTGCAGCGCAGCTTCGACAATCGTTATCTGCTTGAATTCAACGCGGTCCCGGGTAAGAAAGATGGCTTGCAGACCGTCACGCTGGCAACCGAAGTCGCGGGTGTGGAACTCGACTCGGCTGACAGTGTTTGGGTGAGCTCGCGCTAACTTCACCAACGGGTCTTTGCGGAAGGGGATTGCTTCCTTCTGGAAAGACCCGTTCTTCTTTCTCTCCTCATCAACTCCTTGTAAGTTCGATGCAACGCCGCTCATCTCTGATCCGCTGCGTATGATGCGCTGCCTCTGATCCGCTACCTCAACTTCCGCGCAAGTCACTTCTACGCAAATCAATCGTCACTCCACAAAACACACTCGGCAATTCTGACCGTTCAGAATTTCTGAAGCGTTCGGCGTTTTTCGTTGCCGTAAGTGCCGCAGATTCAGCACGTCGAATTGGCTGCGCGATTGCATTTAGTTATCGCGTGGTGAGCGACGACAAAACGGCGGCAGGCACAGACGGAGCTGTAGACGGCCCTAAGCCAGGCCGGAACCACGACAGGAAGCGCGGACAGAACGTTGTGAAATGGATCCAACGCATGTTGCTTGTGTGCGGCCTGGTGCTGGCGGGCGTCTACGGCGCGGCTCGCATTGAGAGCTTTATCGCTTCGCGCGCAGCGCTCAAGCAATTTGCTGCGCTGGAAACAGAGCCAGATACGAGCAGCAAGAGTGTGAACGAAGCCGCCTCTTCCGATGACGAACCGAGTTTGTCCAATCCAACGGACTCGCCGGACGTTGATCTGCCCGGCGCTGATCCGTCGGAGATCGATTTCAGTCGCTGGGATGAGCGTCGGGTTAGGGCTTACAAGCGGAGCGTCGGAAAGCAACCGGGAGTTCCGCTGGCAGTGCTTCGTATCCCGAATATTCAGCTGGAAGTCCCGCTCTTCGAGGGCACGGACAATTTCACGCTCAACCATGCCGTTGGGCGGATCGTGGGTACGGCACGGCCAGGTGAACCAGGAAACATCGGCATTGCTGGTCACCGGGACGGTTTTTTTCGCGGACTTAAAGATGTAAGCGTCGGTGATGCGATCGAGCTGAAGACGTTGCAAGGAACGGACACCTACATCGTCGATGAGATTCAGATTGTGAAACCGGAGAACGTCGAGGTTCTCCAGCCACGGCCTGTTCCTTCTCTGACGCTGGTTACGTGCTACCCGTTTTATTTCTTCGGAAGCGCACCACAACGCTACATCGTCAAAGCTTCTCTCTTGCGGGAGAAAAAAAGTGAGGCTGAGAGTTCGACCCTCAGCCCGCCATCAGCAGCAAATAATTCGATAAGGAGAAAACGTATGAACACCTATAGCAAAAAGGCAAGTCTGTTCGGAAAAGGCGCCAGCGCTGCTTTCGTCGTGGCATTGCTGTCACTCGGAGCCTGGGCGCAGGACTCAACCATCACAACCATCCAACACGGTCCGTCCTCGTTCGACACTCAGGTGAAGAATGCGGAAATTGTTTACGTCGAGGGTAACGATCTGGTGCTCAAGCTCGAAAACGGCAGGGTCGAGCATCTGGTTGTGCCCGACAATGACAAATTCACCATCGACGGAAACGAGGTCAGCGTGCGCGAGCTCGCGCCCGGAACCAAACTGACCCAAACCATCACCACCACCACCACGCCGCGATATGTCAATGCTGTCAGAACAATCGAGGGCAAGGTGTGGCACGTGAATGCCCCGACGTCCGTCATTCTGACTTTGCCGGACAACACGAATCAGGTCCTTAACGTTCCCAGTCACGCCAAGTTCACCATCGATGGCCGTGAGAAGTCAGTGTTTGACTTGAGGAAGGGTATGAAGATCAAAGCGACCGTCGTCACCGACGATGAACATACCGTGATCGAGCAGAGCAAGCTCGCTTTCGGTCAAGCACCGCCGGCGACTCCGCGTGAAGTTGGAGTTCTGTTGTTCCTGGCTCCCATCCAGCCTCAGGTAACTCTGGCCAGCGCGGAACAACCCGCAGATGCTTTGCCTGCTACGGGCACGTTACTGCCGTGGGTGGGACTGCTGGGTGCATTGAGTCTGGCGTCGGCACTGGGGGTGTCGCTGGTTCGAAAGCCGGCTCGACAGACGCGCAGCATTTGATGGCTTGCTAAGGGCTCGTCCGGCAGGTACTCAGCGGGCGAGCCTTATTTCTGTCTGAAAGCGAGTGATCCGGTGCGAACAAACAGTACGTACGTTGAGGACAACGAAATGGAACCCAATCCGATTCTCTTCCGCGATCTGACCTACATATTCCTGGCCGCCGTATTTGGAGGCTTGGTGGCCTGGCGTCTTCACCTTCCTTTGATTCTCGGCTTTGTTCTTGGCGGAATCGCGATCAGCCCGTTTACCCCCGGTCCGCATCTTTCCGATTTGCATAGTTTCGAACTGCTTGCCCAGGTAGGAGTAGTGCTGTTGATGTTCTCGATTGGAGTCGAGTTCTCCATTCCGGACCTGATGCGCGTGAAATGGGTTGCCCTGGTCGGCGGTCCCATCGGGATTCTGCTCATGCTGGGCGTCGGCATTGGCGCTGGAAAGCTCTTCGGGTGGAGTACCACAGAAGGGTTCGTCATCGGAGCGGCGGTTTCAGTCGCGAGCACCATGGTGCTGGCGCGTCTATTGAACGACACAGGAAGACTGACAACAACTTCCGGGCGCGTGATGATCGGCATCACTCTCGTGGAAGATCTCGCAGTGATCTGCATGACGGTGGTGATGCCAGCGCTCGGCAATGCTCATCAAGGGGGGTTGCTGATGGCAGCGTGGGTTCTCGGCAAGGCCGTACTCCTGCTCATCCCGCTGATCTATCTTGCGATAAAAGTGATTCCCCCTTTTCTCCGGCGAGTGAAAAGAACCTGTAGCCCGGAACTTCTCTTGCTGGTTGCGATTGCCATTTGCATGGGGACGGCTGCGCTCGCGCACGCCGTCGGATTCTCTGTTGCGCTGGGCGCCTTTCTTGCCGGAGTATCCATCAGCAGCCTTCCGGATCTTCACGACGCGCATACTCAACTCGTTCCCCTGCGCGATGCTTTCGTCGCGCTGTTCTTCGTTTCGCTCGGCACTTTGATCGAGCCCACGGTACTCCTGCACAACTTGCAGCTTCTGGGACTGATGCTTCTGCTCATTGTGGGCGGAAAATTTCTGGTTTGGACCATGGTCGTGTGGCTTTTCCGTTACCCGATCCGCACCGCAATTCTCGTGGCTGCTGGGCTGACACAAATTGGTGAGCTCTCGTTCGTGGTGCTGCAGGCGGGGCGGTCGGCGGGGATGGTCGCCGAAAACATCCTCAGCACGGTGATCGCCGCATCGTTGATCTCGATATTGCTGAATGTGTTTATCGTGCGCGGCACGTTCGCATGGCTCGGCAGAACTATTCCTGAACCAGCCCTGATTAAGCCGACGAGCGACGTGCTTGCAGCGGCGGCTCCGTGAGCGCGACCACTTCGTCGGGGCCCGAGGAGTTCAGAAATATCTTTCGGAGATTCTGATGCCGCAAACGCTCGATTTCACGTTGCGCATTTAGAGCTTCATCGACCGATGTCATCCCGCAGGAGCGCGCCAAGCGCTCAGGAGGGACCTCACGACACCCAGAGATCGGTTGTACAGACGAGAGGAACGCCGGCGCTGCGGGAAGCGCCGGCACTGCCATCCACGCCATCGAAAGCGTCAGCCAGACGTAAGGCTCCTCGCCCGGCTATCGCCGCGCTCGGAATGACATCGCCCCACTTGACGATCGGTACGCGAGCTCCCAAAATCCTCCACCTCAACTGCAACCGACTGCATATTTCAGGAGTGACTAAATGAGAGGGTTACGCGCGGAGCGGACTCATACGAACGGAGAATCTGACCCGGCGCTCAGGCCTCCATTGCTCTGGTCGATGTGATAGACGGCAATCGTTCCATCTCCACCAACCGGGGCAAAAAGATAAGTTCCGTTAACGTCGGTTTTTAGATCCAGCACTCCACCGCCGCCACAGAGGTAACATCCGGCAGGACTAGGTATCTCTGCTAAACTACGCGGCCATGAAAACATTCCTCATTCGCAGCGTTTTTCACACCCTTTGCCTTGGAATGCTTCTGGCCACCCTCGCCGCCGCCCAGGAAGTCATTCCTCTCTATCCCGCCACGCCGCATGGGTCAACACGAGAGAGCTCTGCGAAGGAAAGCTCCACGCCGGAAAACTATCCGGAGAAAGAGTACTTTTCGAAACTCTGGAACACGGAAGTCGTCGCCAATGTGACGAAGCCGAGTCTCACCGTTTTCAAGCCTTCTCCGGAGTTGAGAAACGGCACCGCTCTGGTCATCTTCCCGGGCGGTGGTTTTATGGCGCTTTCGATCACCAGCGAGGGCAACGACGTCGCCAGGTACATGGCCGCGAGGGGCGTCACGGCTTTTGTTTTGAAGTACCGCATCGCGCACACGGGCGAGGACGCCACCCAGGAATTTGCCGCAATGCTGGAAGACATGCCGAAATATCATGTGCTGTTGGCGAAGTTCGTTCCTCTTGCCGTGGCCGATGGGTTAGCGGCAGTCACCTACGTTCGGCAGCACGCGTCCGAGTGGGGAGTTTCCCCCGACCGCGTCGGCATTATCGGATTCTCCGCCGGCGGAGCGATCACAGCCGGAGTTGCCTTCCATTACGCGCCGGAAGGTCGCCCCGCCTTTGTAGCTCCGATCTATCCGGGTGGGGAAGAGTTCAAAGATGTCGCCGTTCCTGCGGACGCGCCGCCCATGTTTATTGCCGCTGCCACGGATGATCAGCTTGGCCTCGTGCCGGAAAGCGTCGCCTTGTATCAGAGGTGGACCGCCGCCCACAAATCGGCCGAGCTGCATATCTACGCCAAGGGCGGCCACGGCTTCGGCATGGGTAAACACAACATTCCTACCGATCATTGGATTGACCGGTTCGCCGATTGGCTGGAGTTAGAAGGTTGGTTGAAGAAGTGATTTGCGCCGTTTCCAAAAAACTGTCTACCTCGAGCATCGCTAGGCTTTTCGTCATGAAGCGTGCGCACGGATTCTTTGCTGCAATTGGATTCTTGATTTGTTTGGAATTCATGCCGCTGCAGTCGCTATTGGCGGCTGTGCCCGCTTCGCAGGCCGCTGGCGACCTGGGCCTCATCTCAGCAGATTCCAGAACCTCAGAATGAATTGCCGATGGATGACTTGCGGGATGCGACCGTGCGTCAGATCTTTCACCTATCGGTCGGCGGTACCGGATTGCGTGTTCATATTTCGAACGAGTTTGGCACCGAGCCGTTGCACTTCACCTCGGTCCACATCGCGCGCCCGCTTCTCACGTCTTCTCCGGCGAATCGTCAGGCGGTGAATCAAATGGATCCGCGCCGCCGACCATTTCGACGGCGTAATCGATTTCGATGCAGTGGTACGCGATCCCAATCATCCCGACCAACTGCTGCCCGCCTTCGATTGCGGCGATCACCTGCACCCCTCGCCCGCAGGATACAAAGCCATTGGTGAATCGATTTCACTCACAGCATTTTCACATTAGCCTAATCAAAACAATCGCAGCCTAAACCTGCTGCCGAAGATTGGCACGCAGCGTCAGCGAGCCATCATCGTTCAGCTTCTGGTGACATGCCCACCGCACCGGGTAGCGCATTCCCTTCACCTCAATCTCAGCTCTAAGTTTCAATCCTTTCCAATCTGTCACGTTCGGAAGCACAAACTGTGCCTGCCGAATCTTTCCCGGCAACGGATAGCCGGCGTCCAGACCACCGCTCGCGAGCACCTTTCCGTCCACGCTCTCCACGCTCACTCTTAATACGCCCGGCACGCCCGCGATGCCGTCATTTGCGAAGCCGACAATCAGACCCAGGTAACTATCGTCCTTATAGCTCCAGATAAAAGACGGCCGCACCCGATAGCCAATTCGCCGATTGATCCGGTCGAACGCCGCCGGATAAGCCTGGTAGTAGCTCATCAGGTTCTTAGCGTTGATTTGGTGAAAATTCCACAGCGACCAGTAATTCGCCCCGATATCAATCACGTGAGCGATCATGTTCTCCGCCGGGGATATTCCTTCGTGGGAAGCGCTCGGATCAGGAGGCTTCCCAGGAATCCCTTGCTCAAGCAATGCCGCGATCCACGGCGGACGATTGCTGAGCGCTTCAATCTGCTCGTTCTCAATAAAGATGGTGTCACTGCGAATCCAATTGTTGCTGCGTACCGTGCCGTCCAGCATTTCCGAATTGCCCACCCGGCTGAAATCCGGTTGCGTATTGGTGAGCAGAGGAGTTTTCTTAAACGCTTCGAGCTGCACTTCGAGCATATTCATCCAGGTGCGCTCCGCCGTCAGGTAGTCAGGAAAAGGATTGTTCGGGAACGGCCAAGTGTGCCCTTCACCCCAGAACCCATACATAAACGTATCGATAAACTCGACCAGCGGATTGCCGTCAAATTCCGCCGCCAACTGCCCGACCAGTTCTTTAAATGCCTGCTGGAAAAAAGGATCGTCATACCGTGGCTGGTAGCGCGAGTGCGGGTTGTCCAAAAATCTTTTTCCTGCAGCGATGCTCTCCTGATCGCTCGGCGCCACCAGATCAACTTTCGGCACTTTTTCCAGCACAAAATCCGGTAACGCTGCTTCGTGTTTATAGTCCGGCGCGCACATCTGAATTCGCAATCCCACCCGCTTGTGGTTCGTCTTCGCCAATTCAAAAACGTGCTTCACATACTCGGGCAGCTCCAGCCGTCCTGGCCGCGGCTGCAGTTCTCTCCACGTCGGACGGATATAAAGCTGCTGCCCCAGCGGAAAGCGAACCAGGTCCTCGATCGCCTGCGGAATATTGTCTGACTTGATTTCCTCCGTGCCGCTGTCTGCCGTGATGTAAGTGACCAGTCCCATTCCATAATTCGGAAAAGCGTTCGGCTCGGCGTTCGCCGCGACGTCTTCCGAAGCAGAAGTCGTGGTCATCACCACATCGTCCGTCGGAATCACGGCATCCGGCGCATATTGCGGGAACGGACCCTGATTGAGGCGATCGGCCACCCGCGGACCGGAGCCGAAGTCGTACTTTCCCCAGTTGTGCGCTGGAACCTTCGCCTGCGCTTTAACCATTCCAAGTTCTGCCGCCACGGCAACAGCAACAGTGCTTTTCAAAAAATCTCTACGCTTCATCGGAAGTTCCCCGCTCGCGGAATGAATCGCTGAACGAACTATCGAACTGTTACTATCTATATCGTTTTATTTCGTTTGTCCAGCGGTTATCCAGCAGAAGCAACGAATATTTCGACCAGTCTCGATAAATGCAAAACTTGTGGAGGCCTAAGGGCCGAGTATCGCCCCGAGAGGGCCCGGAGTAGCGCCGCGCGTAGCGCCGCGAGCAGCGCCAGAGTAGCGGACGGAGTAGCGCCCGTGGAGCGATGTCATCCCGAACCGTGCCGAAGGCGCGGTGAGGGACCCTCCGTCAGCGTGCATCACCACCGACGTAAACAGGATCGCCACCAAAACGCGCATCGCCTGCGCATCGCCCCTGCGGGCTTTCTCGAGATGACCGCGGCAGCTTTTCCCGCCTCATCCCAAAATCAGTTGACTTTGCAAACCTTTCCTTGTATTACGAATGCTTACGTTCAATTCCGTCCAGTCTTCTTCGTGTGCCGGCGCCCGATAAACATCCATATGCTTTCTACCAGGAAAAAAGTTTGGCAATCAGAATAGCGATCTCCTTCGAAAGCTCGCGGCCCGGATCACGCTGCGATCATGACCGCGATCGCCTCCTACATTGTTCTCACCACAGTGTTGGCGTCCCTAGCAGCGGCGGCGGATATCCCTGCCGCCAAGCCTCAGATTCAAGGCGCCAATCTCCGCATCGAATTCGATAACCGCCTGCGCACCCGGGTGGTAGCCCGTTTCGACAAGACGGAAACGGTGATGGGGCCGTTCTCCGCCTCTGAGACCGTGACCATCGCCGACAAGCCGACGGCCAACAGCTCGACCGGGTTTCTCCTGACTTCGCAAAAACACGAGCACGCAAAAGACGCTTTCGGAGAAGGTGAGCGTCTCGTCGTCGCAGGAAAAACCGGAACACTCACAAAAACAGTCTCCGTCACCGTATACAACGACTTTCCCGCGATGGCGTTTTTCGACGTCCAGTACACCAATAACGGAGCGACCAGTCTCGCAATCAAAAGTTGGACGAACAACGCGTACACGATAACCGCGCAGCCCGGTGCGGCTACGCCAGCGTTCTGGTCTTACCAGAGTGGCTCCTACGAGAAACGTCCCAACTGGGTGCTGCCGCTGCGCGTTAATTTTCAGCAAGAGAATTATCAAGGCATGAACGCCAGCGACTATGGTGGCGGCACGCCGGTCATCGACGTCTGGCGCCGTGACGTTGGCATGGCCATGGGACACGTCGAGCCGCGGCCGAAGCTGGTTTCCCTCCCCGTATCCATGCCCGATGCAGCGCACGCGAAAATTTCTATGCGCTTCACGAAAGCTATCACATTACGCCCCGGTGAAAGTTTTCATACGTTTCGCACCTTCGTCGCCGTCCACCAAGGGGATTATTTCCGCGCGCTCGCCGACTACCGCCGCTTCATGACGAAGCAAGGTTTCCAAATGGCCACTGCTCCCGACGACGCTTTCGGCGCCATCTGGTGCGCGTGGGGATATGGACGAAAAGTTCAGCCGCAGCAGGTGTATGACACACTTCCGACCGTCAAACGCCTGGGATTCAAGTGGGTCACACTCGACGACGGTTGGCAAAACAACGTGGGCGACTGGCAGCTTGATCCCAAAAAATTTCCCAACGGGGACGCCGACATGAAGGCCCTGGTGGACCGCATTCACCAGGAAGGATTTAAGGCGCAGCTCTGGTGGTCGCCCCTCAGCGCTGTGCCAGACTCGGCGCTGCTCCGCGACCATCCCGACTACGAGTTACTGAATCGTGATGGCTCCAAAAGAAAAGTTTCCTGGTGGGATTCGTATTATCTGTGCCCCGCCGACAAACGCGTCGTGGAGTATCACGAAGCATTGGTGAAAAAAATTCTGGTCGACTGGGGATTCGACGGACTGAAGCTCGACGGCCAGGACATGAACGGAGTTCCCGCCTGCTACAACCCAGCTCACCATCAGCTCAGATCCCGACGAATCGGTCGAGGCTCTGCCGGATTTCTTCAAGGCAATTTACGACACCGCGCAGTCGGTAAAACCCGGAACTCTCGTGGAATTCTGCCCGTGCGGCACTGCGTTTTCTTTTTTCACCATGCCGCACTTCAATATGTCCGTGGCTTCCGACCCGGAAAGTTCGTTTCAAATTCGCTCCAAAGCGAAAACGTTAAAAGCCCTGATGGGCGACGACGTCCCATTCTTCGGCGACCACGTCGAAGAGAGTGATGGCGGCAACGACTTTGCCTCCACCTCTGGGCGTGGGCGGCGTCGTAGGCACGCAGTTTGTTCTTCCATCCCTGGTCACGAAGCATGGCAAATCCGATCTGACTCCTGCGCGCGAGAAGGACTTCGAAAAGTGGCTTCGCATCTATCGCGAAAAGATGTTGTCCAAAGGACAATATCTCGGCCAGCTCTATGACATCGGCTTCGATGTGCCGGAAACGCATGTCATCCGCAAAGATCAGACTATGTACTATGCCTTTTTTGCAAAACAGTGGAAGGGGCCAGTCGAACTGCGCGGCCTCGAAGATCGCAACTACACCGTCGTCGACTACGTCACAGGAAAAAGCCTGGGGACAGTGTCAGGACACGCGGCGTCAGGACGCGGCCCGCATCTGCCGGTTGAGTTCGACGGAAATCTGCTGGTGGAAGTGCAGCCGCAATGAACGTGTGTTTACAAACTAGCAAGTATTTTTCCTGGGAGAACAAGCGTGAAAGCTCTGCCTTTTCTTGTATTGATGGCGTGTGTCTCCGCGGCTCTGGGCCAGTCCAATTCCTCCTTCTACGTGTCGACGAACGGAAGCGATTCGAATCCCGGCACGCAGGCAGCGCCCTGGCGCACCGTTCAACATGCCGCGGACACCGTGCATGCAGGCAGTACCGTCAATGTACGAGGAGGAGTCTACGAAGAGATCGTGACCCTCAAGACCTCCGGCAACGCGACGGATGGATACATTACTTTCCGAAGCGTTTCCCGGCGAAACGGCTATCCTCGACGCGGCACATATCACTCCAGATGGCAGAAGCGGCATTCTCACCATTCGAGACAAGAGCTACGTCAGAATCGAAGGCTTTGAAATTCGCAACTACCACACCGCCGAGCATCGTCTCACTCCATTAGGCATCAGCATTATGGGATCCGGCTCCCATATCGAACTGCTGAAGAACAACGTCCATCATATTGAGCAGACCTTTGAAGGCCGCGACGGTCCTGGACACGGCGCCAACGGATTCGGCATTGCCGTCTACGGGACCGACGCCAAAACTCCGATCAGCGAACTCGTAATCGACGGCAATGAAGTGCATCATCTCCAGACCGGCTCCAGCGAATCGCTGGTAGTGAACGGGAACGTTACGAACTTCCGCATCACGCACAATGTTGTCCACGACAACAACAACATCGGAATCGACGTCATCGGTTTCGAGCGCACAGCGCCTGACCCTGCCGTCGACCAGGCTCGCGATGGAGTCGTAAGCGGCAATCTGGTTTACAACATTACCTCGCGCGGTAATCCGGCCTACGGCAACGAACAAAATTCCGATGGCATTTACGTGGACGGCGGCACCAGGGTCCTGATCGAGCAGAACGTCATGCACGATGTGGATTTCGGAATCGAACTGGCCAGCGAGCACAAAGACCGCGCCACCAGTTACATCACGGCGCGAAATAACCTCATCTATCACAGCCACACCGCGGGCGTTTCCATCGGAGGCTACGCGCCGGAGCGCGGACACACCGATCACTGCACCGTGGTCAACAACACGCTCTACGAAAACGATACGTCCGCAAACCGGCTCCGGAGAATTCCAGATGCAGTGGAATATGGCCGACGATATTTTTGCGAACAACATCGTCTACGCTGGGCCGCACTGCCTCATCGCGGTGAACAAATCCCAGGTCGACAAAAACCAGCTCGCCCGTCACTATCGATCACAACCTCTATTACTGCGCTTCCGGCGCAAAGGCGAGCCTCTGGGAAGAACCTTCCGCCCACGTGACGGGTTTTGACAACTACGTTCAGTCCACGGGGAATGACCATCATTCCCGTTTTCTGGATCCGCATTTTGTTGACGCCACCAAAGACTTCCATCTCCGATCAGATTCTCCCGCGATCGCTGCTGGCACCACCGACGGAGTCAAGGCAGACGAACTGGATCTCGAAGGCTCACCGCGACTCAAATCCGGAAAAATAGACATCGGCTGCTACCAAAGTAAATAGGAGTGGCCGATGTTGAAATCAGACGTGACTCGCCGCGAATTCCTGAAAGTCACCGCCGGCGCCGGCGCCGCGTTGGCCGTGCCGGCGTCAGGGCATACTGCGGTTTCCTCAAAAACCATCGGCATCCAGGTCGGAGCAATTTCGTTTGTGGATGAAGGCACCGAGAAAGTCCTGGATGTCCTTCAGGAACGTGCCTGCGTGAATACTCTTTTCCTCGCAGTGTTCACCTACGGTCGAGGTATCGCTGGAAGACAGATTCCGGGCCAGCCCCTGCCCGATCACGGCAAGCAGGAGTACGATCTCAATTTTCACGGCGGAAACTTCGCCACGCCGCACCCAGAGTTTTATAAAAACACCGTCCTCAAAGACACGCGCGCGCCCGATCACGGCAACCTGGATATCCTCGCCGAAGTTTTGCCTGCCGCCAAAAACCGCGGCATGAAGGTCATCTGCTGGCTCGAAGACGTGTTTCGCACCGACGTGCCCAACATCCAGAAACTGCAGGAGCGCGACCTGTACGGCCGAAGTGCCGAGACTCTGTGCGTCAACAATCCCGACTACCGGAATTTCCTCACCGGCCTGGTTGAGGACTATGCCCGCTCCTACGACATCGACGGAATCATGTGGGGATCCGAACGTCAAGGTGCGCTCTGTGACAGTCTCGGCGCCACGCACGACACGCCGCCGATCGATCCCGGTAACGTAACTTGCTTCTGCGAGTTTTGTCAGAGCAAAGCAAAAGCCCGCGGCATCAATGTCGACCGCGCGCGCCAGGGATTTTTGCAGTTGGAAAAATTCGTTCGCGCGGCGCGCAGCGGCAAACGTCCCGTCGACGGTTACTACGTTCAATTCTGGCGGCTGCTGCTGCGCTATCCAGAGCTGGCCGCCTGGGAAATGCTCTGGACTGACAGCCTTCGCGAGACCTATGCCGCGATATACAAAACGGTAAAGACGGCGAAGCCGGCGGTCCCAATCGGTTGGCACATCTGGCACAACAATTCCTTCAATCCCATCTACCGCGCCGAACAGGACCTGCACGAGCTATCGGATTATTCCGATTTTATAAAAGTCGTGATGTACAACAATTGCGGCGGTGAGCGGATGGCTCTCTACGTCGACAATATCGGCTCAACGCTTTATGGAGATCTCACAAAACAGGGCCTGCTCGATATGAACTATGGCCTGATGGGATTCGGCCAGCCCAGCAAGGAAGGCAGCTACGATCAGCTTCCGCACACCGGACTTTCCGCCGACTACGTCTACCGCGAAACCAAACGCTCGCTCGAGGGTATTGCCGGCACAAAGACTTTGATCTGGCCAGGCATCGATATCGATATCCCGACCGAACCCGAAAACAGCAAGTGCACGCCGCAAAGCGTGAAGCAAGCAGTCACGGCGGCCTTCCGCGCCGGCGCGCCAGGAGTGATTCTATCTCGCAAGTATTCCGAAATGCGGCTCGCCAACCTCAGCGGCGCCGGAAATGCCATTCGCGAGTTGAAACTCTCTACCTGAGAAAACTCTCCACCTAAGAAAAGTCCTACGACTGCCCCGCCTTATCCACCGGCCCCGGAATCACCACTCCCGCCCCAGGCGTGACCACCGGCACCACCACCGCCGTCGGCACAACCGGAACCGCCACGGACGGTCTCGAATACGCCGTTCGCTCATCCCACTTCCCAAAAATCATTTTCCCCGCCGTCGTCTGCAATACCGACGTTACCGACACATCAATCGTCTTCCCAATCATCTTTCGCGCGTTATCCACCACCACCATCGTCCCATCGTCCAGATACGCCACGCCCTGGTTGTATTCCTTGCCTTCTTTCAAAATAAACACGCGCATGGTTTCGCCCGGCAGCACAATCGGCTTCAGCGAATTCGCCAGCTCGTTAATGTTCAACACCTGCACACCCTGCAGCTGCGCCACTTTATTCAGATTGAAATCGTTGGTAATGATCTTCCCTTCATACACCTTGGCCAGCTCGATCAGCTTCAAATCCACTTCCCGCACCGCCGGAAAATCGTTCTCCACAATCTGAATCTGCAGCGTCGCAATCTTCTGCAGCCGCTGCAAAATATCCAGCCCACGCCGTCCCCGGTTGCGCTTCAGCGAGTCCGCCGAATCCGCCACCAGCTGCAACTCGCGCAGCACAAACTGCGGAGTCACAATGATCCCGTCAAGAAACCCCGTCTCCGCAATGTCGGCAATGCGCCCGTCAATGATGACGCTGGTATCAAGAATCTTGTAGCTCTTCTTGGATTGCTTTTCCCCGCCGAAAATTCCGCCCAACGCAGCCAGGTTCAGCAGATCGCCCTTGGTCGCGCCCACCGCCAGCCCCACATAGGCCATCAGCAGCATCACCAGAATCTGCAGAAAGCTCTGCGTGTTTCCCGCAGACACACTATTCCGGATCACCAGCGAAAACAGGTATGCCCCGCAGATTCCCACCAGGCTCCCAATAGCAGCGCCGATCAGCCGTTTCAGGCTCACCCGCCGCAGCTGCCATTCGAACAGGACAATCGCCGCGCCCACCACCGCGCCCACTCCGCCATCCTGTATCTGCGTCAGCCGGAACGGACCAATCACGTAGCAGGTAGCAGCCACTACAATGACAAAAAGAAGGCGAATCAACACCAACGGCATATAAACCTCCCCGGACGCAACCCAGCCTGACCCCAGCTGTACTTAATCCGTCCGTGCCATATCCCCGCAGCCCAACGGGAATCAGCATTTCGCATGCGGGGCGCGCATGAATAAATGAAATAAACCTGCGCCCCGTCCCGGCCCAAGGGCTAGCCAGGAATTCACTAAAATCCAATACCACGAATTCCAACGCCAAGAGTATATACCCGCCAAAGCCTGTGTGGGACGGGCTGCCTTGTGTGGGGACGGGCGAAGCCCGGCGCGCCTCCATCCAAGAAGCCGGGAGGTCCGAAGGCTCGGATCTGACCCCTGACCCCTGATCACTGCTCTCCCCCCACCTGCTAAACTCTCCCCACATGCAAGCCCTGGTCATCACCGCACTAACCGGTCCCGATTCCCTGGCCATCCAAACCGTCCCCGACCCCACCCCCAAGCCCGGCCAAACCCTGATCAAAGTCGACGCTGGAGGCCTCAACTTCGCCGACTTCATGACCGCCAAAGGCGGCTACCCCGGCACTCCTCCACCTCCGCTAATCGCCGGACGCGAATTCGCTGGCACTGTTCTCGAAGCAAGTCAGCTCGGAGCAACCAACGAAAATACCGGACGCCGCGTCATGGGCTACGCCCAATGGGCCGCCTTCGCCGAAAAAACCACCGCCCCGCCCCACATGCTCTGGCCCATCCCCGACCACTGGACCAACGAACAAGCCGCCGCCTTCCCCGTCAACTACTTCACCGCCTACCTGGCCTACTGGCAAGCCGGCCTGACCTCGAGCGCCGCACCGGATGCGGGTGCCCCATTTCTCGCGTCCTCTGCGAGAAGTGGGAATTTTGCCCCCTCCACTCCACCCCGCACTCCCCGAGTCCTGATCCACGCCATAGCCGGAGGAGTCGGCACCGCCGCCGTCCAAATCGGTCACCTCCTCGGCATAGAAATGTACGGCACGTCCTCTTCCGATGAAAAGTTGTCCCGCGTAAAACCTCTCGGCCTCCAGCACCCCATCAACTACAAAAAACATGACTACGAAGAAGTCGTAAAAAATCAAACTCACGGCGAAGGCGTCGACGCCGTCTTCGAAATGCTAGGCGGCGAACACACCGCCAAAAGCCTGCGCTGCCTCCGCGATTTCGGACGCGTCATTCAATACGGCACCGCCACCGGCAAACCACCCCAACTCGACCTCCGCGCCATGTACGCCAAATCCGCCTCCGTGCAAGGCCTCTGGCTCACCTACCTGTCGCAAAAGCCCGAAATCATGCAGCCCGCCTGGCAGCAACTCTCCGCCTGGATCGCGCAAAAAAAACTAACTCCCCAAATCGGCCACGTCTTCCCCCTGGCCGAAGCCAAAGAAGCCTACAAACTCCTCGAGTCCGGCAAGAATTACGGCAAGCTAGTCCTGCAAATCCCTTGAGTTCGAGACCACTACAGCTGCCCCCCGCCCACGGACCCCTGCCCACTGCCTTTTGACACCCGCCCCACCCCACCCCATAATCCGAAAGTGACCCCACACCGCTCCCCCGTCCTCTGCCGCTCCTTCAAAAAGGATTTCCCCGCAGCCGTCCGCGGAGAAGGCGTCCACCTCTGGGACGCCAGCAACAAAAAGTATCTGGACTTCTCCGGCTCCGCAGCCGTCAACTTCATCGGCCATGGCGTCCAGAAAATCTCCGCCGCCATGGCCGAGCAGGCCGCAAAACTCGAATTCGTCCATACCAGCCAGTTCACCACCCCGGTCGCCGAAGCCTACGCAGAAGAACTGCTAGCCTTCGCCGGAGAAAACTTCCGTGGCGGAGCCGTCTACTTCACCAGCGGCGGCTCCGAATCCATCGAGACCGCGCTCAAACTCGCCCGCCAATACCAAGTCGAAATCGGTCAATCGCGCCGCTATCAAATCCTCAGCCGCAAGCAGAGTTACCACGGCTCCACGCTGGGAGCGTTATCCGTTTCCGGCAACCCGCGCCGCCGCGAAATCTATTTACCCATGATTCGGGAGTTCGCCCACGTCGGCATGCCGTACTGCTACCGCTGCGCCTTCGACTGCACCGACAGCTGCCGCAGCTGCGGCCAGCAATACGCCGCCGAACTCGAACGCGCCATCGAGGCCGCGAACGGCGAAGCCGCCGCCTTCATCTTCGAGCCATTAAGCGGCGCCACGCTGGGAGCAGTCGTCCCTCCGCCCGGATATCTGCAATCCATCGCCGAAATCTGCCGCCGTCACGGCGTCCTCCTCATCGCCGACGAAGTCATGACCGGCATGGGCCGCACCGGCCGCAACTTCGCCGTCGAGCACTGGCTGGGTCAAAACACGAACGAGAAAAACAGTAGCGAGAAAAGTAAGAACGAAAAAAACAGAAATGAAAAAAATCCTCACGGCGAAAGTTCCGCCCTCGCCCCCGACATCCTAGTAACCGCTAAAGGACTCTCCAGCGGTTACGCTCCACTAGGCGCAGTCATCGCCAGCAAGAAAGTCATCGAGGCCATCGCCAACGGTTCCGGCGCCTTCCTCCACGGCTTCACCTACAACGCCCATCCCATTTCGCTGGCCGCCGGCCGCGCCGTGCTCCAGCACCTGCAATCGAGCAACTTGATCGCCGCCGCAGACTCCAGCGTCGCCGGCACCGTCGCCGAGCATCTCAAACAATCCCTGCGGTCGCTGCTCGACGGCGATCAACATAGCGCCCATCAGCGTAGCCGCGTAATCGGCGACGTCCGCGGCTTGGGCCTCCTCTGGGCCGTCGAGTTCGTAGCCGACCAGAAAACCAAGCACCCCTTCGCTCCCGAACTAAGCTTCGCCGCGCTCGTAGCCTCCGCCGCCATGACCCGCGGCTTGCTCGTCTATCCCATGCAAGGCTGCGTCGACGGCATCTCCGGCGACCACATCCTCATAGCCCCTCCCGCCGTTATCACAAAAGAAGAAATCACCTGGTCCGTAACTCAACTCCGCGCCGCAGTAGACGAAGCCACATCTCTCGCCGTTGATCTCCGCTCGTAACCCCACTAGTCCTCAACCACTTGCTTGATGACCTCCATTTGACTCGCGCATGAGCCCCAGTGCATTGCTGCCCCGCCGCTTCCAGCGCAAAGTGCTCCCAGAGCATGCCCGACAAAACGCTCAGTGAATTTCGAGGAGCAAAAAATCATTCAAGGAGGCAACATGGCAACCGCTGGTTCCAAAACCATGACCGAATTGCGCGAACAGGTGAACCCATGCATTTTGTTAGAGATGAAGATGAAGCACGCCCGGCCTGTATCTGAAATGGAAATGCCGAACGAGGCACCCCGCGAGATGCGCCGCGTACAAGAGAGTTGGTCGGCTGCGGCAGAAAAGCGCGCGCTGCTGTGGGTGGCCGCGCGCACGCCCTGCGGGATCAGCCCGGACCACCTGACAGCATTGGGTTTAGCCGCGCAGATTGGCGCGGGCGCGTGCTACGCGCTCGCCTCGAATTCGAATGAGCCACGGAATCGATTTTGGTTGTTAGGAGTGATCGCGTGCCTCACCCTCAACTGGCTGGGCGACTCGCTCGACGGGACGTTGGCGCGAGTGCGGCAGCGGCTGCGTCCGCGCTACGGGTTCTACGTGGACCACATGGTGGATACTGTTGGCGCTCTTGCACTTATGGGTGGTTTGGCTTTGTCGGGTTATATGCATCCGTGGGTTGCGATTGGGCTGCTTGTAGCGTTCTTGATGCTTTCGATTCAGACATATCTGGCGACGCATGCGCTGGGTGAGTTTCGTTTGTCGTTCTGGAGGTTTGGGCCGACGGAGTTGCGCATCCTGCTGGCGGTAGGGAACTTAGCGCTGTTGTGGAAACCGGTGATTCACGTCTTCGGACGTGAATATCGTCTGTTTGACGTGGGCGGCGCGGTTGGTTTGGCGGGAATGGGGCTGATGCTGGTGGTCTTCACGATTGAGAACACGGTGCGGCTGTATCGCGAAGAAAGAATCTCGCAATGAGCACGACCGGGGCGAAGAACGCGGTGCAAATCGTAGCTAACTTGTGCAGAGCAAAGGCGTTGCCCGGAATGCGAGCGTGCGCGAGGGAAGCGACATTGCGGCAAACGGCTGAGGGGGCACGAGTTGCGCTGCATGGGCCGGCTGGAAATCCGGTAAACGCTCATGATTTTGGCGAGGCAGGTTCCTGTAATTCCTGCGCTGGCAATCACATGCAGCATTTAGCGGGGCGCGCGGCAAATTCGCTTCCCGTCAAACTATTGCCTGCCAATAGGTTACGCGAATTTTCTCGGCGCACAGGCTGCGAAAACGCGACAGAAAACAGGAAAAATTTCGCGCAAACCGAAATGCTGGTGCGCTGGTGCAAGTTTAATTTGGTGGGCGCGGTTGGAATTCTTGTGCAGTTTGGTGTGTTGTTTCTCCTGAAGAGCCTGCTGCACGTGAATTATCTCGTCGCAACCGCGCTCGCGGTGGAAACTGCGGTGGTGCACAACTTCTTTTGGCATGAGCGGTTCACCTGGGCTGAGCGAAGAGAGTTTGATCGAACCAGGTCGGAGCGAGTTCGGCCGTCGTTGCGCCGGCATCCCTCAGGGGCTAGAGCCCAGAATCTTCCAGGGAAGCTATTCGCAGCGCTGAAGCGCTGCGCCACCCAAAAGCTGCGTAGCCAGAGCTTCGCGCGCTTTGTGCGATTCAATCTTACGACCGGATTCGTTTCGATCGCGGGCAATTTGGGGATGATGCGGATCATGGTGGGGCGGATGCATATGAACTATCTGGCGGCGAATGGGATTGCGATTGTGGTTTGCTCGCTGGTGAACTTTCTGGTTAGTGATGGGTGGGTGTTTGGGAGAGCCAAGACTTTGTTGCCACGGATTTAGGAGCCAAGGCTAAGGACGGGCCACGGAGGCTGGGAATTCTTCTGTGCGGGGTCCTCCACCGGGCAGCGTGGTGAAAACTCCCTGACTAGCGTGACATGGCGCCGCAGGATGCAGGGATCCTTCGACTGCGCGGAAATTTCGCTTCGCGAAGTTTCCACTTCGCTCAGAATGACAAAGCCGGGCAAGAGTTCCTTCGGCTTGGCTCTCGGCTTGGCTCAGGACAGGTCCGCTCGACACAGGCCTCCTACTCCGGGAGTTCGGATTCTTCGGGGGCGTCGGTGGGGCTTTCGAAATCCAGTTTGTAGCCGTCGGGGTCGGTGAGGATCGTAACCCACAGGGCGTTGCCGACGAAGGGGCGCTTGGCCTGGATTCCCCGCGACGTGACTTCACGATAAATTTTGACGGCGTCGGCGCATTGGAAGCAGATGGAGACTCCTTCGCCGAGCTTGCCGGTGAAGACTTTATCTTTGCCGTGCTCCTGCAGCATGAGGGCTGCGCCGCCGAGTTGGAGCCAGCACCAGCGGAGTTTGCCTTGGTCGATCCATTTGTTGGTCATGCGGAAACCGAGGCCGTCGACGTAGTAGCGGAGGGAGGCTTCGATGTTTGACACCATGAAGAAGGGGACGGCTTGTTTGACGTTGGTGGCGGTTTCGGTTTGGTTTTGAATCATGGTCTGGGACACGGTTCGAGACTCCGCAGTGAATCGGGGCGTCAAGATCAAAACTTACCACGGAGGCAGGGAATTTTCACTGCGCGTCTTCGTGCCCCGAGAGCGCCCGACCAGCGCTGATGTAGCGCCATGGGTTGCAGGGATCCTTCGACTGCGGGGAAATTTCGGTTCGCGAAGTTTCCCCTTCGCTCAGGATGACAGAAGGTTGTTGTTCCCCGCGCCAACTCGCAAATAAAAGCTTACTCGGCACGGCAAAGGCTCGAAGCTGAAGGCAATCGTGGTTCCCACCCTAGTCGCAAAGAACGCGACTAGGATGGGGCACCCTCCGCAGTGATGGTTCCCAGCTTCGAATGTGCCCGCTCCGGACAGGCTGCTCCACATCAGCCACTCGGCAGAGGCTGGCGTTGTCGCGTAATCTGAGCAGGCATGGGCAAACTGCTTCAGTTCTTCCGGCCATCGCACCAGCACACGGCGTTTTCGGCGACGCTGTTGATGATGGGGGCGGTGATGCTGTCGCGGGTGATCGGTTACGCGCGCGAGGCCTACATTGCGTACGCGTTTGGCGCGGGAGCGCGTACGGACGCGTATGTGGCAGCGTTCACGCTGCCCGATTTTCTTAACTACATTCTGGCCGGGGGCGCGGCTTCGATTACGTTTGTCTCGATCTATACGCGTTTTCTGGCGGAGAAGCGCGATGCCGACGCGCAGAAGACTTTTTCCATCGTGATCACGGTGATGACCACGGTGATGGTGGTGGGAACGATCCTGACGGAAATTTACGCGCCGGAATTTGTGCACTGGTTCGTGAAAGATTTCAAGCCGGACCAGATTGAACTCTGCGCTCACCTGACACGAATCCTGCTGCCGGCGCAGATTTTCTTTTATGTGGGTGGAGTGGTTTCGGCGGTTCTACTTTCGCACCGGCTGTTTCTGCTGCCGGCGTTTGGACCGCTGATTTACAACCTGTTCATCATTGTGGGCGGAGTGGTGGGCGGGCGGCATTACGGGATCGCGTCGCTGGCCTACGGTGCGCTGATCGGGAGCGTGCTTGGTCCATTTCTGGCGAGCGTGATTGGGGCGGCGCGGATTGGCACGGGCTACCGTCCATCGTTTGACGTGACCAATCCGGCGTTTCGCGAATGGGTGAAGCTTTCGATTCCGCTGATGCTGGGAGTGTCGCTGGTGACGGCGGACGACTGGATTCTGCGGCACTATGCGTCGGGCGTGGTGGGCGCGATTTCTCTGCTGAACTATGCGAAGCGGCTGTTCTCGGTGCCGATTGCGGTGTTGGGGCAGGCGACGGGGC
The DNA here is from genome assembly GCA_963846245.1 of uncultured Acidobacteriaceae bacterium. Classification (GTDB taxonomy): domain Bacteria; phylum Acidobacteriota; class Terriglobia; order Terriglobales; family Acidobacteriaceae; genus Sulfotelmatobacter. The sequence goes on from CAWJVI010000010.1 coordinate 292,386, forward strand.
AGGCGTCGCTGCCATTTTTTGCGCGGCTGTATAACGAGAAGCGGATGCCTGAATTTTCCGCGACGGTAAGCGATTCGGTATACAGGATTTCCGCGGCGGCGTTTCTGGCCACGGCGTGGATGATGGCGGCGGCGCTGCCGCTGATCGATCTGGTTTACCGGCGCGGGCGATTTATATTTTCGGATGCGGAGACTACGGCAGTTTATTTTTTCTGGTTTTCGCTTTCGCTGGTGTTGTGGTCGGCGCAGGGACTTTATGCGCGGGCATTTTATGCGGCCGGCGACACGCTGACTCCGATGACAGCGGTGAGCGTGATCACGGTGGCGTCGTTGCCGATTTATTCTTTCTTGTTTCACACCTTCGGAGTGATTGGGCTGGCGTGGGCGTCCGATATTGGGATTGGGATGAATCTGGTGGCGCTGGCGGTGCTGCTGCACTATCGCAAGCTGATTCTGCTGGGCGAGATGCGCTGGGGAGAATTGGGCAAGGCGCTGGTGACTGCGGTGGTGGCGGGAGCTGTCAGTTTTGAAGTAGCGAAGATTGTGCCGCTCGCGACTTCGGGGACTGGAAGCCGGGTGGCGGATCTGCTGCGGCTGGGGATGATCACGGTGACGTGGGCGGCGGCCGTGGCGGCTGGGCTGTGGCTGCTGCGGTCGGGGCTGCCGGGAGATTTGCGGCGGCGGAAAGTTACGGCGTATCCCGGCGTGGCGGAAGGGCAGAGCAAGGAAATATTGGGAGCGGGCACCCAGCCGTAGGAAAACCTGGGTCGGGATGAACCCCAGTGGTCAGGGATTAGTGGTCAGTGGTCAGAGGCGAGTCAGGCTTCGGCGAATCTTTTCGTCTGGTTCGCCGAAGCCCGAAGCCTGGAGTCCGAAGCCGTCTTACCTGTGGTGACGTTCGGCTGGATGCGGGCGGCCTTCGCGGGGGGCGCGGCGTTCTTCTTCGCTGCGTCCGATCAGGCGGTGACCTTCGGCGCGGCGCGCGGGTTCATAGCGGTGCACTCCGGCGTAGGGATGCGCGTAGAAGCGACGGTTGGCCCAGGTGCGTCCCCACGGGGCATTGTTGATGAAGACTCCGTGGCCGCGCCAGTCAAAGCGGGCGAAGCCCCATCCCCAGGGACGGAAGGCCACGCCGATATTGATGCCGAAGCCAAAGCCGATGGCGCCGCCCACGAAAAATCCCGGGCGAGGCGGCCAGAAAACCACCAGCGGATCGTAGGCCGGGACGCAGATGAAGCCGGGATTTACCGGCTCGATGTCAATGTAGGATCCATCGGCGTTCACGGCGATTTGATCGTTGGTCTTCAAGTAGCCGAAGTCTTTCGCTTTCTGGCGCATGCGCTGAACCGCGTCCATTACGTCCTGACGCTGCGCGAGGAACGCGTTGCCGAGACTCTGGGTCCAGTCGAGGTCGGAAGCCATGGTGTCTAGGACCGACGGGAACGGCAGCAACGCCTGCACGCTAGGGTCGTAGGAGAGTTGGTCGGCGGTGATGGCTTTGGCGAGGTCGTCGCCGGCGAGGTAGTGGTGTTCATCGGCCCATTTAGCGGCGTCGGGAATCTGGTCGGAATAAGTTGCAGCGGCGAGAACCTGCGCCAGGAGCGGGTCGGGATAGAGCGCAACGCGGGAGACGAGCTTGTCCAGTTGGTCGGGCGAAAAGGATGGCGGCGCCTGATCGGAAGCCTGGTCCGGCGGTGGAGCTTGGTTCGGTTGCTGGGCCAGGGCTGAGGCTGTGCACGCCATGAGGAGTGATAAGGCCAGAAGACTGCCGATGAACTTGTTGCTTCGTAATTTGTCGCTTCGTAATTTGTTGCTTCGTGGGGAAGATTGCATTTGCTTGCTCCGTTTGAGTAAGGACTCTATATAGCTAACCCTATCCAGGAGAAATGGTTGCGCTCTTCTGGCTGTAGGTTGCGAGGAAATTGTGTGGGGGGGGACACATTTTGCGCGTAGAGTAAAGCGGCGGAGGTCGCAGTATGACTGCGGATCTCCGCCGCTCAGGAAAGGAACTCTATCTGCTAGCTTACGCTCGGGCGCCGACGGCTGCGGGCTCGGGCGTGGACACGCTCTTGTCCTCGCCGTTGGCTTTTTGCTGGCCAGACTGGCCGGTGGTGCCGCCTTTGCGGATGTCGATGCCGCCTTTGAAGAAGGCGCCGTCTTCGATGGAGATACGGGCTGCCACGACGTCGCCGGTGAGCGAGCCGTCACTGCGGATATCCACGCGATCACTGGCGGTGAGATTGCCGCGCACCTTGCCGAGGACCACGATTTCGCGGGCGTTGATGTTGGCTGCGACTACGCCGTTGCGGCCGATGGTAACGCGATTGCCGGCGAGATTGATGGAGCCTTCGACCCGTCCGTCAATATAAAGAGACTCGGAGCCGGTGACCTCACCCTTGATGACCAGCGACTTGCCGATGGTGGCCTGGTCCGCGGTGGTGGTGGCAGTAAGGGGGCGCGGGGCAGTAGCGGCAGGCTCGCTGGCCGCCATTGCAGGCGTAGGGGTTGACATGGTCGGACGTTCCGGCTCGGCTGGGCGGCCCGGGGTCTGAGGCTGATTCGTCGGCTTCCACATGGGGTAAAAAGTCCTTTCCTCGTTTAGGATTAGGGGTCACTCGCCGCACTTCCGTGACCAAACTCGATTGTACTCCGAGTCTCAAAATGAGCGCTGTGGAAAAGCCCTTTATTTTCAACGGGAGTTCCTATTCAGATACGGTTTTTTGGCATGTATGAATGGGAATTTTGAGAGAAGGTTCAGGGGCTCGCGGGCCTGAGGGTGTAAAGCTTGCCGGAAAAAATTGCGGGTGGCTGGAACTTTCCAGCGCGATTGGGAGTTATGCTATAGGACGAAGATTAATCGAAGATCCATTTCATTCGTCCAATGAAGTGACCGCGGTTCGAATATCCGAATCTGGAGTGCTCCGATGCTTGAAGAAGTTGCCGCAGTTCCTGCCCTCGTGATCGCCCGGCCTCAGTCCGGCGAATACGCGCCTTATTACGAACGCTACATTTCTCTGATCGAGGACGGCGACATTCTTGCCACGCTGGACCGGCAGCGGCGGGAAATGGTGCTGCTGCTTTCCGGGCTGAGCGAGGAGCAGGGTGATTTTCGTTACGCGCCGGAGAAATGGAGTGCGAAACAGGTGCTGGGGCACGTGTGCGATACGGAGCGAGTTTTTGCTTACCGGGCGCTGCGGATTTCGCGCGGCGATGCCACCCCGATGGAAGGCTTTGAGCAGGACGACTATGTGAAGAATGGTCCGTTTGCCCGGCATGCGATCGCCGAGGTGATTGAAGATTACATTGCGGTGCGGCGGGCGACGATCTCGCTGCTGCGAAGTCTGGAAGAGCCGGCGTGGTCGCGGCGCGGAGTGGCCAACAAGAATGAGGTCACGGTGCGGGCGCTGGCCTACACCATCGCGGGGCATGAGGCGCATCATCGGCGGATTCTGCAGGACAAGTATTTTGGGCGGTGAAGCGTGATTGCTGATTGTTGATTTCTGATCGCTGATTGAACGCCGGGCTGAGAGGGGTGGGATTTTCAATCAGCAATCAACAATCAGAAATCAGCAATTGTTGTTAGGCCACGCTGAAGCGTTTGACGCACACTTCTGAAATGTCGCAGCCCGCACTCACTGAATTGCTGCACGGAAAAGGCGCACACGCAGACCCTGTGGCGTGCGTGGAGGATCTGTCTGCTGAGCTGGCCGCGCGGCACGTTGGGGGATTTCCGCACTCGGCGGGACAGCTGGTGTTTCACATGAATTACTGGATGGACTACGAGCTGCGGCGGATTCGCGGGGAGAGGCCGGGTTATCCGGAGCATTCGGCGGAAAGTTTTCCGGCGGAGCCATCGCCTGCGGATCCTAAGCAAGCCGCGTTGGAGTGGGATCAACTGCGGGGGCGCTTTTCCGGCCTGTTGAGCGAATTCACGGCGCTGGCGAAATCGTCGCGGCCGGAGCTCGACCGCGCGATCGAAACCGTGCACGAGGGCGATACGAAAGTTGCGGGGACGCTCGAGGCCGTGCTCTGGCAGATGGTGGCGCACAACAGTTATCACACTGGCCAGATCGCGATGATCCGGCGCGCGTTGGGAGCGTGGCCGCCGCGGGGCGGCGGGGATACGTGGTGAGGCGGCAGCATCCCATGCATGCGCAAATGCGAATCGGGATGACGGCCTGCGCGTGCGGTATCCTGATGGCTGACGGCTGATCGCTGACAGCCGAACTCCCATGCTTTCCGATTCTACAATCCTCAAACACATTGCGCGGCAGCCCAAGCGCTCGGCAGGATTTAAGCAGCTAGTGCGCGAGCTGGGAGTGCGCGGCGATGGGCGTGGCGAACTGAATTCTCTTCTGCAAAAACTTACCCGCAGTGGACAACTGATTCTGGTGGAGTCCGACCGCTACGCTTTGCCTGCAGCCGCGGCTGACAAAAATCTGGTGGCGGGGCGGCTCACCATGCATCGCGACGGATTCGGGTTTGTGATTCCGGATGCGAGCGCGCTCAGCCCGCAGATGAAGGCGCGGATCACCGGCGACATTTTTATTCCGCCGCATCTGATTGGCAATTCCATGCATGGGGATCGGGTGCTGGTCGACATCAGCAACGTGCGTCCCGATGGGCGGGCCGAGGGACGGATTGTGCGGTCGGTGACGCGCGCGCATTCCACCGTGGTGGGAATTTTTCACTACGGCAGCCGGCACAATTATGTGAAGGCCATCGACAGCAAGATTACGCAGGAGATTGTGATCCCGGCGGGGATGGAATATCCGGAAACCAAAACTGCAGAGGACGCGGAAGAACGCGAAGCAAAGAAGAAAAGAGACAAGAAATCTGTGGATCGCGTTCTCGGTGCCGAGGTGGCGCGGCGCACGGAGTGGGACGATCTTGAGGGCGTCGCAGTCGACGTGGAGATTACCGACTGGCCTACTGCTACGCAGAATCCGCGCGGTCGCGTCATCGAAATTCTGGGGCGCGAGGACGATTTCGGCGTTGATGTGGAGATCGTCATCCGCAAGTATCACCTGCCGCATCACTTTCCAGTGGAGACGTTACAGGAAGCGGAAGACACCCCGGCTGTGATTGCGGAACCCGAGCTCCGGCTGCGGCGCGATTTTCGCGCGCTGCCCATCGTTACCATCGACGGCGAAACGGCGCGCGATTTTGACGATGCGGTTATGGTGCGCATGCTCACGAACGGCAATTTCGAGTTGCAGGTGCACATTGCCGACGTGGCGCACTATGTGACGCCGGGCTCGGCGCTTGACCAGGAAGCGCGGCTGCGCGGCACCAGCGTTTATTTTCCGGACCGGGCCGTGCCCATGTTGCCGCTCGAACTCTCGACGGATATTTGCAGTTTGCGGCCGCAGGTGGAGCGACTGGTGCTGTCGTGCGTGATGGAGATGGACCATCGCGGCGAGATTGTTGGCTACGACCTGTGCGAGGGCGTGATCCGCTCGGCGGAGCGGATGACTTATACCGCCGTGAATGCCGTGATTGAAGGCGATGCTGCCACGCGCGAGCGCTACGCCCCGCTGGTGCCGACGTTTGAACTGATGCGCGACTTGGCATTGATTCTCAAGGGCAAACGCGAGCGCCGCGGGTCGATTGATTTTGATTTGCCGGAGCCGGTGATCGAGTTCGACGAACGCGGGTTGATGAAGAGCATTACACGTTCGGAGCGAAATATTGCGCATCGGCTGATTGAAGAATTCATGCTCTCGGCGAATGAGTGCGTGGCGCAGTATCTGGAATCGAAACGCATTGCGTCTCTGTATCGCATTCACGAAAAGCCGGACGCGAAGCGGGTTTACGATTTCGAGGTGATTGCCGCGACGTTTGGATATTCGCTGGGCGTGGGCGCGTTGCCGATTCATCGCGTGCAACTCAAGACCGACCGCCGCGCGGCGTACGGTACCGGGAAGCACGTGCGCGAGATTGAGATTCCAAAAGAAGTGCATATCACGCCGCGCATGTACCAGAAGCTGACCGAAAAAATTGCGGGCAAGCCGGAAGAACGAATTTTGAGTTACCTGATGCTGCGCTCACTGAAGCAGGCGCGCTATTCGGAAGAGAACCACGGACACTTCGCGCTGGCGGCGACGAGTTATACGCACTTCACTTCGCCGATTCGGCGGTATCCGGATTTGATCGTGCATCGGATATTGAAAGAGGTGTTACGTCAAAGTCCCCACTTCTCGCAAAGAACGCGAGAAATGGGGCACCCGTCGTCTGATAGCGGCGGTCCTTCGCCGTGGTCGAAGCGCCGCGATCATGCTGCACACCGCGAATCCCTCGAGACGCTGGGTGGGCCGATTTCGATTGACGAGTTGCACGACATTGCCGAGGAGTCGAGCCAGGCCGAGCGCCGGGCCGATGATGCCGAGCGCGATTTGATGGAGTGGAAAAAAGTTAAGTTCATGCAGGACCGCGTGGGTGATGACTTCGACGGTCTCATCACCAGCGTCACCAAGTTTGGATTTTTTGTGGAGCTCACCGATCTGTTTGTGGAGGGGCTGGTGCCGCTGAACTCGCTGGTCGACGATCGCTATGTGTATCACGAGAGCACGCGCGAAATTATCGGGCAGCGGTCGCGCAAGACTTACAGCTTAGGACAGAGGATTCATGTGCTGGTGGACCGCATCGATCCGGTGGAGAAGAAGATTCAGTTTGCGGTGATGGGGGAAGTCAAGCCGTTGCCGCCGCTGTCTCGTGGATTCTCGAAGCCCAAGCAAAAGTCGAAGCGCAAATCGCGCAGAGGGAAATGAAGCGGTGCGCCGGAGCTACTAAACGGCACGAATGCGGGCGCGTAGTGTAAAATTCTTGAGTCAACCCTATCCGCTGATTTGAGACGGCGGATTCCTTCCTAGTCGGGACGTGGCTCAGCCTGGTAGAGCACTCGCTTGGGGTGCGAGGGGTCGGCAGTTCAAATCTGCCCGTCCCGACCAATCAACCTGTTATCAGCTCTCAGCCGTCAGCTTTCAGCTACGAGTGGCTGCACTGCTGACACGCGCGAACCAAGAAGAGTACTTTTGACCGGGCTGATCCATCCCTGACAATCGAGGAAAGTTTTCTTGCGCTACGCTGGTTGCGCGCCACCTCGTCGAAAGTTTTTCCAGAACGCGGTTCAGGGAAGGTCCACACTCGAGGGGAATATTATGTCGGGACAAGTTATTTTGTATTTCGAAGATCAGACGGACGCGTTGCGCTTTGCCTTGGCGGCGGGCTCAGTCATGGCAGGAGACGGGACGAACGCAACGGATTCGCTGGTGCAGGAAACGGCCCGCGTCACCAGAATCCGCCTGGACGCCGCCAATGCGGGGAAGGCTTTGAAGTCGAGTCCGCCAGAACGCGCGGCCTAGTGATCCGCCTGGTACTTCCTCTCGCGGTACACGCGGCTGAACAAGATTGCGACCAGTGCCAGCACGATCGGCGTAAAGATGCTGGCTTCCGGGCCCACGCTGCCTCCCGTGAGCCACGTCGGCCCGTGGAACGTAGAGTTGAACAGGTTGTGATACGCGGCGAGTCCGCTGTCGGGAACGCCGTAGAAAAAAGTTTGGCCCCAGTCCCACCCCGCGTGGAAGCCTACGGCCCACCAGAGATTGCCCGTCCGCCGCAGGAATAAACAGAACAGCAATCCGAAAAGCACGACCGAGGCCAGACCGAACCTGCTTTCTCCAGGATTGCTGGCGTGGGCCAGCCCGAACAACAACGAGAGCAGAACCGCGGACGGCCAGAAACCCATTCCCGTGGTGAGCGTGAACTGGAGATATCCGCGAAAGGAGAATTCCTCCGCCAGCCCGACCAGCACAAAAGCCGCGCTCCACGCGGCAACCGCGGTGATGATCGTCTGGCCGTGAATCGCGAGGCCGGCGAGTTGGAATCCATGCAGCGCGAAAATGCCCAGCAGGCAAACGCTGATTGCGACAAAGCCAACGAGCGTGCCAACCCAGAAGTCCTTGCGGAACGCGAATCTCGCGGGCAGGCCATAGACGCCAAACCTGCGGCGCTCAATCTTCGCCATGATCAGGGCTGCGACCGAAGCGAGGAAGAGAATAGTTCCTTCGAGGCTGACAGTTCCCAAAGGCGTGAGTGCGGCCCCGCCCAGTTGAGCGCCTCCGCCCAGAAATCGCGCGGCCAACTTGAGGACTACCGCCAGAGCCAGCAGCAGACCGCAGACGATCATCAGAAAAATCAGCACTCGCCAGCCCGCGCGAATGCCGTTGGGTCCGCGGAAAGCATTGTGCGCAGGCGGTTGCGGAGCGACAGTCTCCGGCGGAAGGACGACACCTTGGTCAGACATGGTTTCTTAGTTTACTGGAAAAGATTATGTGGCGCGGGCACTCTTGCCCGCGACCTGCGTACGGCGCACCAATCCTCGCCTGCCCACGCTTCTACCAGTTAATCTTCATCGCAAACTGAAACTGCCGCGGATCATACGCCGACGTGGCCTGCCCGGCATTCGCAAATAATGGGCTGACCGCGGACACGTTGTACTTGTTGGCGATGTTGAACATGTCGGCGATCAGGTCCAGGCTGAAGCGATCGCCAAAATAAATCCGCCGGGCCACGCGCACATCGTCGAACACGTTCCACGGCGAAACTCCGGCATTGCGGCCCAGGTTGCCGTCGAGTTGCTGCAGGGTGGGCGCAACGCCCGCGACGATGAACTGTTGCAGGCAGGGTTCCTGGAACATGCCGGTCGGAGAAAACTTCGACGCCACCGGCGTGTAGCCAGCCGCCGTGCAGATGGGATTGACCACGGTATTAGGCCGCCCGGTCAGAGACGACAGCTGCAGGTTGTCGTCGTTGCCGGTGATGATGTTGAATGGCCGTCCCGAAGCCACTTCAATCAGCGGAGCGAATGTCCAATTGCTGAAGAACTTGCTCGCGAAGCTGTTCCCGCCCAGCCTTTCGCTCTGATAAACCCCGCTGAAGACGAGGCGATTCCGCTGGTCGAAAAGCGAAGTGGAACGATCCTGCGCAGGAAAGTAACTGTCTTGCGGCGTCAGCGTAGATTGCAGATCAGTGGAATCGTCAATGGCATGCGACCAGGTATAAGAGGCCAGGAACTCATAGTGGCGGTTGAAGCGCTTGCGCAGGTTGGCGCTGAAGCCGTGGTAGATGGAACTGCCGTTGGAGTAGTTGGCGTCCATGTCACCGAAGGGGACACAGCCGGCCAAAGTGGCGGGATCGCAGTTTGCATTGAATCCTTGGCCTGACAGGCCTTGCACAATCTGCTTCGCGAGCCCGACGCAAGCCGCTCCGCCAGGTACAAAATTCTGATAGAAACCTGCAATCGAAGGGTTCAAGCCGCCGGGCCGGAAGAAGTTCATCAGCGAAGCGTCCACATAAGGCGTGCCGGTCGGGGTCGCGCCGCAACCGCTTACAGTGAATGGACTCGCCGGAGTTTGCCCCGCGGCCAGCGCCGCCTCAAAGTTCGCCGTCATCAGATCGCCGCGAATCGTGTTCGCGTTAATGGGGCGGTTGAGATGCCGTCCGCCGTTGAAGTTGTAGGCTAGACTCAGCGCGAAGCCGCGTCCCAGGTCGCGCTCAATCGTAAGGTTCGCCTGCTGCGCATAGGCATACACAAAGTTCTTGGATTGCGGATAACCAAACGGCTGAAACCCCAGAGGCAGAAAGTTCGCCGGATTGAGATAGTTCTGGTTCAGAAAAATGGATTGACTCGTAGAAGCCACGCCGCAGCTGGCTCCGGCCGTGGTGCACGAGAAAAGCTGCTGATTCGGCGAATAATTCAACAGGCCGAGCGCGGCGCTGGTCGTGGCGGGTGAGCAAGGAGACGCGGGGGCGCCAGTCGCCGACGGAACCAGTCCCTGGAAAATCTCCACTGCATTCAGGTTGCCTGGGTTTCCCGCTCCCTGGCAAGGCGAGCCTGGCCCAAACGCGAGCTGTCCGCTGCTGGAACCATCCGAAGCATCGCCGAGGAAGTAAAGACCGAGCAGCGGATGATCGTAGAAGATGCCATAAGAGCCGCGGATCACGGTCTTGCCATTCCCGCCAGGATCGTACGCCACTCCGATGCGCGGCTGAAAATTGTGCGTTGCCGTCTGAATTCCTTTTTGCACGTTGAGCAGGCTGTATGCGGCTTTCGCCAGCGGTGACGTGATGGGTTTGAGCGTAGGCGGTATTTCAATGTCGTAGCGCAGGCCGTAATTGACGGTAAGTTTCGGATTCACCCGCCAGGAATCCTGCCAGAAGGCTCCGATGGCCGTGTTGTGGAACGAGTCGCTGGGACTGCCGATGCCCTGGATGACGTCAGCAGGGATCCCCGCTCCGTATGCCTGCACCGGAGACAGGCCGGGGCCAAAGCCCAGTCCCAGGTCGGAGGCGGATACCGAACCGATATCAACCACGCCGCCGTAGTTCACCGTGAAAATGGCGTTGATCGGGATGTAGTTAAAATCCACGCCAAACTTCGTGTCATGATGGCCCATGGTCCAGGAAAAATTGTTGGTGAACTGGTAGCGCTGTTCCGTGCGCTGAATGTAGGAATAAGGCTCGCGGCCGAAATAGGCGTAGCCCGGAATATTCACCGCCGGATCCGATCCCTGCGGAGTGTGCGTGTTGTAGAAATAAGCCAGACCGCGCCGCGCATACTGGAAGCGGAATTCATTCACTTTGTTGTTGCCGATGGTCCAGGTATCTTGCGCCGTACCGGCGACATCGCGGAAAGTCTGCTGCGAAGTGCGCGAGTAAGCGTTCTGTCCGAAGGGCTGGTCCTGGCCGCCGACTTCGATGCCGGTAATGGTGGAGGGGCTCACGTTGGCGCGCAGCATCAGCCGGTTATTGCTGTTCACGTTGTGATCAATTCGCAGCGAGTAGACGCTGGTGCCTTCAAATACGGGATAGTTGCCCATCTGTGAAGTGAGCGTTTGGAACGCCGAGGGAATGCCGCCGCAGATCGGCCCTGTGTTTTGACAGCTGCTGATGAACTGGGCTAGGGGATTGCCACTGGACGGTGTAGGCAGTACGCCCAGGCCGACCAGGTATGCAAACGACGCCGGATATTGTCCCGTAATCGCAACGCCGGAGCTGGCGCCGCCGAGAATGGCGTACTCCTGCGCTTCAGGAACGGGCGTAGAAGGATTGGCCATGAACGCCGCCTGAGCCGGGCTTACCTGAATGTCAAAGGTTCCGGCCGGAGCGCCGAAAAATGGTGAGGCATCAAACGGCACCAATCCAAAACAAGACTGACCGCCGCTGGTCAGGCAGTCTTGTCCAATACTGGAGAATCCCGTCTCATGCCGCCGCGTGATCTCGTACGAAAAATAGAAAAACGTTTTATCTTTCTTGATCGCCCCGCCGAAGGCCGTTCCGCCCTGCACCCGCGTGTACGCCGGATTCGGAACCGTGCTGAACGGATTCACCGCCTGAAAATTCCGGTTACGCAGGTAGCCGTAGACGTCGCCGTGAAAGTCGTTGGATCCCGAGCGTGTGATGATGTTCACCACTCCGCCCGAGGCTCGACCGTACTCGGCGCTGTAGCCGTTGGTAATGATCTGGAATTCCTGCACCGCTTCCTGCGACACGGTGGAACGAACTCCGTTGACACCATTGTCGGTGGCGTCAGCGCCATCCACATTCACCAGGTTCGAGCGCGCACGCTGCCCGCTCATGTTGAGACCGGAAGTGGGCGCAGCTCCAGTGTTAGGCGCGTTGTCGCGCACTACCTGCGAATCGGTCAACGTAAAGTTGATGTAGTTGCGGCCGTTGATGGGCAGATTATCGATGCGGCGCTGCCCGATCGTATCGGTAGTGGAACTGCGCGAAGTCTCGATCAAGTCCGCCTGAGAAGTCACTTCCACCACTTCCTTGCCCGTCGCCACGGATAGCGTGACCGGAAGCTCAATCAGTCCGCCGACGGTGATCACGACCTCCGTGCTTAAAATCCCGCTGAAGCCGGGCGCGTCGGTTGTAACCGAGTACGTGCCCGGCGGTAGCAGGCGAACGCTGTAGCCTCCCTGCCCGTCTCCATTGCCCGAGCGCTCCAACCCCTTGGCGGAATCTCGCACCTTGACCACCGCATTCGCCACCAGGTTCCCCCTCGGATCCTTCACCGTCACGTGCAGATCGCCCGTAGCCGCGCCCCCCTGCCCGAAAGCGAGAGCAGAAATCAGTGAGAAAGACAACGAGACGGAAATCGACCTGAGGGTACGAATCAAGTGAGTGCGGATCATAGATTTCTCCCTGTGCGCTCGTGGAACGCGAGCAGACGGCGAACCAACTCTGCGGCAGCACGCCGAAGTGGATAGAAAAGACAATTTGAGGGCGGCTAGATTACCGCTGGTTCTTATACCAGAACATACCTCGAAAACAAGAAAAAAGGGGTAATGGAAGAGTTACCCCCGCGCCGCTCGCCGACGTGGAGCACGCAAGAGAAAATCGTTTAACAACATAGAAGTGTTTGTACAGAGGTGAGGATTTTGAAGTTGATCGTGTGGAGCGGGCACTCTTGCCCGCTAGCCTTTGACTTTGTCCTGGCCAGCCCTAGACCCGCCTCACCCAGCCGTGACCCGCACCGCCACGCCCGGATTGCGCAGTCTCCCCAGCAGCATCGCGGAGTCGCTCACACGCTGGTAGCGGTCGAGAATGCCGGCAGTGGCCGTGCTGCGATTGGGCCATGCCATGTCGGCATAAGTGCGCACGAAGGCAAACGTGGCGTTAGCGCGGAGCAGCATGGCGTCGTTGACCAACCGCAGCGCGGCTTCGCGAACGTCATTGTTGGCGCGAGCGTTGTTGGTGCCGGCTTCACTCGCTGCCAGTGCGGTCTGCCCCATGCGAATCAGCACGACAGCATTCTTTCTCGCGACCCGCACGTAGGCCGCGCGGGCTTTCAGCCGCGCTCGTTGCGTCACGCGAAATTGCCCCGCCGAAAGATGCCGCCGCAGATATTCGTCCTCCGCCGGATCGATCAGGTTGCGGAACGCCGCAATGTCGATCGGCTCCAGCTGCGCCTCAAGGTCGGCCTTTGAAGCAGGCCGCATCGCCCGCGAAATTGCCAGGCGAGCAGCCCAGGCCAGAGTCGCCACCGCAGCCACGATCAGAAGGATGAGAGTCATCGTTTCAGCAGGCGCTCCAGTTCGCTATTCCAGGCCGCCAGGTCGTGCTGCCGCTCGTCTTCGTCAATCGAGTCAGGCCCGCTCAAATCAGGTCCCCCCGAACCATCTCCCCCCGAATCATGATCGTCACCGGCTCCCGGCTTATTCATGCGCGTTGCTTTCGGCGTCGTCAGCACATAATAGAGCCAGATCAACACGCTGAGGTGGTAAACGCCCATGTTCACAAAATCCAGCAGGTTGCGCTCGTGCCGAGTAATTACAAGATTCGACCAGATTGCCCAGGTACCCAGCTGTACGGAACCCGCCAACCCTAGGCCTAAAGCGATTCCAAAGGCCAAGCGCCCCCATGTCAGATGAAAGTAGGCTGCAAACAGGAAAATGCATAGCAGCATGCCGCACTGCATGACGTAGTCGGCCAAGTCCAAACGATGCGAGTTCGCCACGATTGGGGGAAATTCACTCGGTCGAGACAAGGCTACTACCCATGTGGCTGCCAGCACCAGCCCCGGCCCCACCACTCGAACCATTAACTTTCCCAATTTGGAAAGAGCCGGAAAGGGCTTTAACGCATGTGAGAGAATCTCTCCGATCAGTGCAAATTTCAGCACCACCTCGATCAACAAATGAACAAAGTTGGCCTGCCACCAAAATTTGCCCCAGGAAAGTGGCAGGGTCACGTCTAGCACGTAGAGAGCCAGCATTGTCACGCCCTGGACAATGGCAAAGGTCAGAAAAATCGGAAACTCACGGTGCAGCGAGCGGTGGTAGATGATTACTGCGAGGAGAAGAAGAAGAATGCTAGGCGCGGCCCAGAGGTAATGCCAGAGCAGTGAATGAGGCTGAAACATCGTGGCTGCTGGCACTATACCCTCAGTGCCAGCAGCCAGCCAAACCTCAATGGCCGTTGTTCGTTTTTCGTAACACTCTTCGCGGGTTACGGGGGGCAGATTTGAGTTGGGTTACAGTTGGGATTCTGCGGACCGTCGGCATGTGCCACAGGAATCACAAGTGTGTTGAGTAGGATCAAAGCTGCAGCAATGGTAAGTACCAGGCGTTGCATAAGTTTCTCCTTTTTGGGAATTGCGGGGAGATATTTGCACGGCCTGGCGAGGGGAAAAACGAATATGCGCCAGCGCACAGATGTCCGGAATCCGTAACAAATGACGCTGAAATCTGCCTTGCAGGATGTTCGGGAAACTACGCTGGCCGCGGTCTCGGGCCTGCTCGGGAAACTCTTCTACATGGCCTCTTTACGGCGGGAAGGCGGTGGCTATCAGCACTGGGGAATGGCGCGCGTGCATGGACCGGAATCCGCGGCACGGGCTCTGAAAACCGCACACGGGGAAGTGCTGGCCGGAGTGCTTCGGGCGCCCCTGGCTTCTCTGACGGAGGATTTAGAAGAAACCAGCCGCAGCCAGGGACTACCCCCTCAAACCTGCGTCGAGGAGATGCGCGACAAGTTCGACGATCTGCTGTTGGAAGACCGCAAGGATTCGCCCAAAGCGACCCATCTCAGTTCAGTGCTGACGGCCCTTTCGTACCTGGAGCAAGCGGCCCTGGAACAGGCTCAAGAGCGCGCCACTCCGTTAGCTTCATAGCCATCCCCACCACCTGCCCGAGCACTTCCGCTTCCTGGGGATGCCGCAAAATCCGGACCGCTACCGGCGACAAAGGATGCGGTTGCAGAATGATCTCGTCCTTGCGCATGCTGCACCAGCAGCAGGTGTACCCATCCCGGGTCTCGACGAAATAAAGGGGACGCTCGTATTCCGACCGCCACGATCCCTCGACCACCTTGTTCCGCGATTCATCCACCTGGACGAAACTCCCCGGCGGCAGAATGGGATACATGGTGAAGTCCTCGTGACCAATGTAGCCATAAGCAAAGTCGCTGTTGGCAAATTGGGCGAGGTACGCGGCGGGTACCAGACCCCACTGCTCCACCATTCGTCCCAGGTGCATCGTTCGGCGTTCATCGAATCCGGGGTCCATTCGAACTGGGACTTGCGCACCCGTTAGCCCGGCCAGCGCATCGCAAAGGTGCGACTTCGGAGGCGCCACCAGACCCAGATCCGCCGCCGTATTGTTCACATCAATGCCATACCAGGAAAGCAGGTCGCGCAGATCGCGCCGGTAGATGACCGAAAGTGTGTACAGCCGGTGAATGCTCGGCAGAAGCCCTTTGGTTTCAATGTCGGAGAGCCGGCTCGGAGGGAGCTCATACTCTTCGTTATGATATTTCTCGGCGATGCGCACGCTGGAGTTTTCCACGTCGCGCATGGTCAGCCCCAGCTTCTCACGCAGAGTTCGCAGGCTCTTCCCAGCTCGAAGCATGAGCACCCCCAAATCCGATGCGAGTCATAATACCAAACCCCTGTCAGCATGGCAGAGAGTTGTGCAAAACCAGTTACACCGCGCCCCTGTTACGAATTTCGAAACCCCCGCACTGCCCGCCCGTAGACTAAGTACTACGAAGGTATAGTACATCCGCCCAAGCGCATGCCCCCGAAAATCCGCTCTGTGGATTTCCTGTGCCTGTTCGTAATTCGTAAGTCTAAGCGCACTCCGCTCCCAGACTTCGTATTTGATTGAGTGGAGCGGGCACTCTTGCCCGCTAGCCTTTGACCTCATGTTCGTAAACTGATCGGGTGAGGGTGCCCCATTTCTCGCGTCCTTCGCGAGAAGTGGGAATCTCGGCTGCCAGAAGTGGGGATTTTGACTTTGATCGTCATGAAGCAGAACTGCCCTGAGCGCAGTCGAAAGAACTCTTACCCGCTAGCTTTTGACTTTAGTTCTTGAACTCCTCGATACAACCCACCCCTACCGAATCCCCTTCGGTCCCCCCGCCATCTCCCACGCATACATCAAAAACGAAGTCGCCGTCAGATCAATCGCCGGCTCATCCGTGGAATAAGACTGCATATTGTCCTCATACACCGCCCCATTCCCGTTGAACTTCCTATAAACATCGACGCCGCCCGGCGGACAGGCCACCATGTGCTCCACCAACCCCGACGACGCCGCGCTGTTCGGACCCTCCACCACCGCGCCCTTCAGCACCGGAGGTTCTCCGTTCAACGATCCCACCAGGTTCGCCACCTGATGCTGCATGCAATCCGGAAACACCGCGCCATCGCCCACCGTAAACGTCACGCCCCACGCGTTCGCGCCAGAAATATTTCCCAGCCAGCGCCGCGCGTAAGTCGCGTAAGTGCGGTCGTGCGTCAGGTAGTAATATTCCCGCGCCATCACCGCCAAGCCAGCGCCGTGCGCGATCGTGTCATAGCTGCCCCACGGCCAGCTGAATCCGAAAGGATCGTTGGCCTGACTAATCGCGTTCGCCATCGCCTTCGCCATGTCGTTCACCAAATCGGTTTGCGTCACAGCCAGTCCCGCCGGATTTCCCGCCAGCGCAATCGCGCGATAGAGTTCGAAATGCGCCAGTCCGGCGACATCGTAAAGATTCAGCGTGTCCCCAGCGTCGCTTGGACCTGTAATGTACGCTTGCGCCCACTGCGCCGCCAACGTCAGGTAATAACTCGCGTCGCTATGCGGCAAACCCTGCGGCAAGCTTCCGCGCTCCTGCGCCAACTGCAAAGCAAAGTAGAGTTCCGTCGCGCCCAACTCCAAATCGTCGCGCCATTCTCCTTCGGGATAAAAATCGTAAGGCACGGTCGTCAACAAATTTCCTTTGGGAGAAGTTTCAGCCAGGTCGAAGACATGCTCGGCCGCGAGCAGACACTGGTTGGCTAGCGCCGGATTCGTCTCGTCAAACACCTGGAAGCATTCCGCAAAATCCGCCGTCAACCGTCCCGCAAGATTCGGACTGATCTTCGATTTCGCCGGAGCCGCCACAAACACCGGCCGATGCCGGATGTACTGGTACACCGGGTCATTTCGAAAGTAGGTATCGTCCACCTGCGGCAAGCGCCAGATATCGTGATCGCTCAAGTAATCGAAACTCTCAAAATCAGTCCCGATCCCCACCTGGTAATAGAGCGTTTTCGTATCGTCGTTCCACATCTTCTGCAGCCAGCTCAAACCGAACGTCGCTTCATCCGTGAAGTCTGACGCAGTCGAGTACCTGCCCATCTGCCGCGGAAAATCGCGTACTCCAATCAGCATCAGCGCCACCACATAGCTGTGCGTCTGCACGAATTTCAGATAGTCTCCCGCATCCCACCAACCGCCCTCCGCGTTGATGGTCTCGCCATTCGGAATCAGGCTTCCAATAAAGTTGTCGTTGACATCGGTCCTGGGCTTCTTGTAAACCGTGGCGCTGGCATCATTGAGATGCCCCGCAGCCGTGCGCAAAGGCGTAGGGATAAAGTCCGCCCCGTCGCGTTCGTTCTCATAAAAATAAAGATTGTTCCCGAGCGGCGCACCGTAAAGATTAGCCGGCGTATCCACCGGAAAACCAGGAGACGTCGCCGAAACCGGCCCGCTCACCGCAACCGTGTAAACCCCCGGAGCGCTCACCTGAAAGTCGATGGGATAAACGCTGTACTTCCCCCACGTCCCCAGCGTCGCTCCCACCAATCCGGTGATCACGTTCTGTCCCGCCTCATTCGCAACCGCAAACTCAACCCCGCTCACCGCCTTCGAAGTCATCAAATAAGCCCGCATCGCCACCCCAGGCTCATACCCAATCTGGTTGACGCGAACATACCCCGTGACCGCAGGAGCCCCGAAAGCAGGCAGCGCCGCAATAAGCACACTGAAGGAAAACGTAACGAAGACGAAGATGACGCGTGAGTGATAAAAATGAAATCGCGAGTTGAGGTGCAGCATGCGATCCTCCACGAACCACTGGCCACTATTCACTGGCCCCTGGCCACTGTTCTTCCTACGCCCTGTACTTAGCCCGGCAGCGCCTATCCAGCGTACCTACACGAAAGCACAGGACCGCAGAAACCACCAAAACCACCCTATTGAAACGTTTGAATATTGATGGGGAAGCCCGGCGCTGTCAAGCGCAAACTCGCGGAAGTGAAATTACGTGAGAGGAAAAAATCTGCACACCGCCGGCGCAAAAACTATACCGCGCGCTCCACGCCCGACTCCTGCTTCTTCACTGTCTTGTACGCCCAGGCCATGCGTGGCGTGTTGTGGGCGATGCCGATGTGGCCCGTTGGGTCGAGCACAATAATTCCGCCGTGCCCGTTCACGCGCTGCTTCAAATAGTTCATGGCTTCGAGAGCCGACCACTCCGGCATGTTTCCCGCGGAGATGCGGTCAGCAGTCCACTTGGCCAGCACCAGCTTCATGATGGGCTCGCCCCATCCCGTAGTAGAAACTGCCGCGCTCAGGTTGTCTGCATAGCAGCCGCAGCCAATCAAAGACGAATCCCCGAGCCGTCCCGGAGCTTTGTTCAGCGTGCCGCCAGTCGAAGTGGCCGCCGCGATGTTGCCGTCGCGGTCAAGCGCGACCGCGCCGACAGTATCGTGCGAAATCGTCGCATCGTGAACAACGGGAGCAAACAGATCGTTGCCCTGTTGAGACGACCCCGGCTGCTCTGCCTCGCGCCGCGCCACCGCAGCTTGATACTCGCGCAGCCGCTCGACCTCGCGCGGAATGATCAAGTCTTCGTCCCTGCACAGCGGGATGCCATGCTCCGCCGCAAACTTTTCCGCGCCTTCGCCGACAAAATAAACGTGCGGACTCTCGCTCAGAATCTTCCGCGCCGCGCGCACCGGATTGCGCAGCCGCTCCACGCACCCCACACCGCCAGCCCGCAAAGTCGATCCCTCCATGATGAGCGCGTCGAGCTGCACCTTGCCGTCGCGGTTGAGAAAGCTGCCGCGACCCGCGTCGAAAGTCTCGTCATCCTCCATGATGACAACGGCTTCCTCGACCGCGTCCAGCGCCGGGCCGCCGCGCTCGAGCACGCGCCATCCCGCGGCCAGCGCATTGTTCACGCCGCGGATGTGCGACTCGACCATGTCGTCCGGCATAGCCCAAGCGCCGCCGTGCACCACGAGAACGGGATCAGTAGCCATCGTGTTTAGTTTCGAGTGCCGAGTCGCGAGTACCGAGTACTTGGTCGCGAGTGACGGGACTGGACAGTTTAGCAGGCTCATGTGGGGACACCCGCCCCCGGCTGTCCGGCGCCCCAGGTGTATCGGGCCGCAGCGTACGAGGCAGGACTAGGCTCAAACCAGAGAAGTGTTCCTTCAGGAACGTTGTGAATAACTCAAGGAACGGTGGAAAACGTCCTGAGCGCGGCTGCAAGTGCAATGATTGGTGAGGCTTGGCGGAGTGCGGCAAAACCAGCGAAAAATGGGGAAAAGGGCGCAAATCGGCCCACGATCACGGGTTCCTGCGTGCCTCTCGGTTCGGGGGGACCGGCTCTCCTGCAGAAACACGAAAGCCCCGGTAATCAGCCGGGGCTTTTTCTCGTGAATACTGAACGCCGTCCGCGAAACACCTTCAGGATAACTCTGGCGGCGGCTAAGTCAAGCGGAATTGATTAAGTCGAGTGACCACAGAGGGTGAGGGAGTCGAACCCTAATGGCTGATAAGCCACTCGACGGTTTCGCGGACCGCGTCCAGTACCCACTGGCATCACCCTCTAAACGCTGTCTGCAGAACGAATTCTAAGCTGGCTGGTGGGATCGAATCGTCGACGAAGTCGAATAATTATGGGCGCGGTGTCGAATTGGGAATTCGCGTTGCGGGAGAGCTCCCTGAGGTGGAACTTGCAACCGGAGGTCGAGTAGGGGTCCTTCGACTGCGGAGTCCTGCGCTTCGCGGAGCACTCACTCCGCTCAGGATGACACTTTATTTGGCGGACGCCTTATGCGGCTTGGCCGGCTTTCGTGGCGCTTACCGGCGGGTCCTGGGTGCGGGTCCAGGTGTAGCGCATGCGGTGGATTACTGTGATTGTGCTTAGGACGGCGATGATCCAGAGGACGGGGGCCATTCGGTTGAAGAGGGCTCCGAGGATTACCAGCACTAAGCGTTCGGGGCGCTCCATGAAGCCGACGCGGCATTTGCCGATCAGGCTTTCGGCGCGGGCGCGGGTGTAGCTGACCATGATGGCGCTGACCATGACGTAAGCGGAGAGCACGACGTAGAAGAAACGGTCGCCGCGGGCGTAGAAGACGAGCAGTCCGAGGAATTGGGAAGCGTCACTGTAGCGGTCAACGACGGAATCGAAGAAGGCTCCGAAGCGGGTGACGCGGTTGGTGGCGCGGGCGACTTCTCCGTCGACAAGGTCGAAGAACCCGGAGAAGAAAATTACCAGGCCGGCGTAGAAGAACAGGCGTTTCTGGTTGGTGGCGTTGGCGCTGCCGAAATAGTATGCGGCCCAGGTGTTGACGACCAGTCCCATGAACGTGAGCACGTTGGGATTGATGCGCGAGAGCGCGAGCCAGCGGACGATCGTTTTCAGTAACACTCCGCAGGCGCGGCCGAAGGCGCTGGTCCAGCTTCGCCATCCGGAAGTTTTTGCCGGAGACGCCGCGGAAACGGATGCGCTGGAAACGGGCGAGTTCGAGGCGGAGGCCGTGGACATTAGGCTTTCGCCTCTTTCGGTTCGCCGTTTTCCTCGAGGTCGTGGATGGTGTAGAGGTGGAGAATCTCCAGCTCGCGCTTGCCGTTGGGACTGACGACGACTACGGTGTCGCCGACTTTTTTGTTGAGCAGGCAGCGGCCGATGGGCGAGGTAGTGGATATTTTTCCGGCGGCTACGTCGGATTCTTCGCTGGTGACGAGTTTGTATTCGATCTCTTCGTTCTTGGTGCTGTCGTAAACCTTGATGGTGGAACCCAGACCAACTTTGTCATGGGGGATGTTGTTCATGTTGACCATGGAGAGATCGGCGAGGCGCTTGCCGAGCTCGCGGACGCGCGCCTTGACGAATTCCTGGCGCTGCTTGGCCATGTGATATTCGGCGTTCTCGCTGAGGTCACCGAGAGCGGCGGCCTTTTTGATTTCTTTGGGGAGCTCGTGGATCAACTCGTGCTCGAGAGCGTTGATCTCGTCGGTTAATTTTCGCTTGATGAGTTCCGTCATAATTACTGCGCGGCGACTACGACACAGCCTAAGGGATTATAAACCCGCGGGGAGTGGAAACGCTCAGAGCGGACACTGCTACATGAGCGGTGGTGGCGTCGACAGACAGCAGATTCCTCACTTCGTTCGGAATGACAAACCCGTGGTGGAAACAGCATTGTACGTGCTGGTGCTCGGCGGACAAGAGTGTCCGCCCTACACTTGCTACTTCAGGCCTTCGACTAGATACAAATCGGAGAGGGTGCGGACGTAGCTGTAGACGTAGGAGTTGGTGTCGAGGGAGAGGTTGACGCGGCCGATGGTGTCGATGCCGGCGGAGTCGGCAGGTTCCAGGGACTTCCAGAGCGTGCGCTTGCCAGTGGCGATGTCGACGCGGAAGACGCGGGCGGGGATCTCGCCTCTTAGAATAACGAAGAGTTCGCGGCCATCGGACGACCAGCCGGTGGGAACTTCCGAGGGCTCGATTCCCGGGACCAGGCGCGGATCTCCACCTGCGATTGCGTAGACATAGATCTTGCGGTCGGAGCCGGTGTCGGCGATGAGGTCGCCTCTGGGAGAAAGGATGGGGCTGGCGCCGACGCCTTCTCCGCTAATTGCCCTGGGCTTGCCGTCGGTCAGGGATTCGACGTAGAGGCGCATGCCGTGACCGGATTCGATTCCCGAAAAAACAATGTGCTCGCTATCCGGCAGCCAGGCGGCGGTGGTGTGGTTGAGGCCGTCATCTTTCACGGGCTTCATTTCGCCGACTCCGGTGGGGAGCAGGACGAATGGAGCCGGCGTTTGGTTTAGCCGGGCCAACGCCCATTTTCCGTCGGGCGAGAGCGCGATGCCGCTGCCTTCGCCGAGGCGGATTGCCGGCGAGCCATCGGTTTTGCGAATGTAGACGGCATATTTTGGTCCGCCGCCTTCGCCGGCTTCCTGAAAAAGAATTTCGCTTCCGTCGGGCGAAAGACTGGCGGGGACGGACCAGTCGAGCCACGACAGGTCACGTTCTTTGGTCTCGCCGGGAGCCAGGCCGATCATGCCGGCGCGATCGTTGCCGCGAGTCAGAAGGACGGTGCCGTCGCGGCTTACATCGAGCAGGGTCAGTTCTCCGGGAACGCGTGCCAGCAGTCGGACATTTCCTGAGAGGTTCACGGCAAACAGGGAACGGTCGCCCCCGGTGCGGGTGGCGCTGAACCAGACTTCATCGCCTTTCGGAGACCAGGCGAGTCCCTGAATGCTGTCCCAACCTTCGGAGAGCGTTTTCTTTTTTCCGGCCAGATCCACGATAGCGACCGAGCCGCCATCGTCGCGCGGCTGGGGGTGATCGATAAATGCGAGGAGGTCGCCTTTGGGGCCGACGCGCAGGTTGCCGATCCAGCCATCGGCTTCGTAGATTACTTTGCCGAGAGGGAATTCCAGGCGCTTGCGTCCGTCGACTTCGTGCACGACCGCCAGGGTTGTTCCATCGGGCGACCAGTCTGCCCATTCCACGTTGTCGAGAATTTCTCGGGGCGCGCCGCCGACCAAGGGGACGCGGGCCAGGGTGCCGGAATAAAGGAACGCGTCGCGGGGACGGCTGCCCAGCGACAACAACATTTCTCCAGCGGAGGAGATCGCCAGAACCTGAGCGCCTTTCGGTTCCATCTCCTGCGATTGCGGGCTCTCGGGGCGGGTGGTGAAAAGGTCGAGTGGCTTGCCTTCCCAGGCCGCGCTGTAAATAACGGTCTTGCCATCCGGAGCGAAGCGCGCGGAGAGAACAATGCCGCGGCGGAAGGTGAGTGGACGGTAGACCGGGAACGACGGCTGCGGCGTGCGCTGGAGCAGGAACATTCCCGCGGCAAGACCGGCGACCAGCGTGATCGCAGCCAAAGCGATCATGGGAAACAAACTGCGCCTTGCGGGGGGAATGGACGCGTGCGTGACTTGTGCTGCAGAGTTTTCCGACGTTCCCGAAATTCCTGACGACGAGACCGCCGCGCCGCTGCCGGATTGCGATCGCGAGCGCGAGGTGTCGAGATCGCGTTTGATGCGTTTGAGATCGCCGCGCAACTCGGCCGCGGTCTGGTAGCGAAGGTCGCGATCTTTTTCCAGCGACTTGGTGATGAGTTCGTCGAGCTTGGTGGGGATCGCGGGATTCAAACTCGAAACCGGGGCGGGCATGCGGTTGAGGATGGCTTCGAAGATCACGCCGCTGCTGCTGCCTTCGAACGCCATCTTGCCGGTGCCCATTTCGTAAAGCACTGCGCCGAAGGCGAACAGGTCGGTGCGGGCGTCGAGGTCCTGCGCGCGCACCTGCTCGGGAGACATGTAGGCCACGGTTCCCATGGTCGAACCGGGACTGGTCATCATCATGAGTGCGTTCGGCGTGACTTCTGTGGCCGTGTGCTCGCTGGCGGCTTGCGCCACTTTGGCCAGGCCGAAGTCGAGGAGCTTGGCCTGTCCGCGCTTGGTCACGAAAATATTTGCCGGCTTGATGTCGCGATGGACGATTCCCTTGCTGTGCGCGGCGTCGAGCGCGTCGGCAATTTCGATGCTCAGGCCGATCATGGTTTCGCTGTCGAGCGGACGGCCCATGATGCGGTGTTTCAGGGTTTGTCCGTCGAGGAATTCCATGGCGATGAAGGCCTGACCGTTCTCTTCGTCGATTTCGTAGATGGTGCAGATGTTGGGATGGTTCAGGGCCGAGGCAGACTGCGCCTCGCGCTGAAAACGGCTGAGCGCCTGCTGGTCTTTGGCGACGTCGTCGGGGAGAAACTTGAGGGCGACAAAACGGCGCAGTTTGAGGTCTTCGGCTTTGTAGACGACCCCCATGCCACCACCACCGAGCTTTTCGAGAATGCGATAGTGGGAAATCGTTTGGCCGAGCATTATTTGGCGATCAGTCGTGGGGTCGATTTATCTTAGGGATGCGAGCGGGGTAAGTCAAAGGGGAAGGTATCGCCACTAGCGTGTCGGTTCGTCGATGGGAAAGAGAAACCTTGGACCACAAAGGGCACGAAGTATCACGAAGGGTCGTGGTGGCAAGGGTCTCCTTCGTGCGACTTGGTGCCCTTTGTGATTGAGGTGGTCGTTGAACTGCGATCGCAGCTGTGGAGTGGGATGCTTTGGGGCGAGCTGACTCAGGCCTGGAACTCTGAGGCCTCTGGGAAGCGCAGCTTGCATTTGGCGAGCGCGGTGGTGAGGATTTCTTCTATTTTTGTTTCTTCGACGTTGCGGGCCATGGCCAGTTCGCTAACCAGAAGGTAGCGGGCGCGCTCCAGCATCTTTTTTTCGCGGAAGGAGAGCGGCTTGGCGGCGTGCAGGGCGATCAGGCTTTTTAGGACTCCGGCGACTTCGATCAGGGAGCCGGTGCGCATCCGCTCGGAGTTTTCTTTGAAGCGGTCTTTCCAGTCGCCGTTGCTTCCGCTGTCGCTAACGGAAAGAATATCAAGGACTTTCTGGATTTCGGCGTCGCGGACGACCCGCCGCAGGCCGACGCTGCCCACATTCTGGCAAGGCACCATCACCTTGAGGCTGCTGGACTTAATGTGCAGCAGGTAGAACTTTTCGACCGTCGCGCCGATAGCGCGGCTGCTGATTTGTTCGATAACACCCACGCCGTGATTGGGATAGACGACCTTGTCGCCGATGTGGAAATTCAAGTCGTTACTGCTCATATGTCAGGCACCCAGGATGGCGAAAGGCTTTTGCGGGGAAGAACGAAGTCGACGCTAACAACTAGGTTACTCCCTTAATGGGCAGAAAGCAAGGATGAAGGGGCGTGGGAGCGGCTACTGCGGTATGTGGTAAGTGATTGAAATTAATTGAGTTACGTGAGAGCTGGGCCCGATCAGGTGGCGAGAGGGCTACCTGCCTTGGCGTTCCATCCAGCCCTGCAAAATGAGGACGGCAGCCATGCGGTCGACGGCTTTGCCGCGCTTTTCGATCGAGATCTCGGTCTCGCGCAGGAGGCGGTTAGCTTCGGCGGAGGTCAAGCGCTCATCCCAGAGATGTACCGGCAGCTTGAAGCGCTTGCGTAATTCTTCGGCGAAGATTTGCATCTTTTCCGCTTGAATTCCTTCCTGGCCGCTCATGCGGAGGGGCAATCCCACCACAATCTGTTTCACGTGATAGTCGCGGATGACGCTACGCAAGTGCTCGAAGTCTGTCCGTTTGTTGCGGCGTTGCAGGGTTTCGATACCTTGTGCGGTGATTCCCAGAGGATCGGAGACGGCCATGCCGATGCGGCGCGAACCTACGTCGAGGCCGAGGACTCGTCCCAGAACGGGAACGGGGGATGGGCCGGAATGGGAATCCTGGTCGTCGGAATCGTACTCGTCGAGATCGTGGTCGTGGAAATCTTGTTCGTCGGAACTCACCGCGCGATTATGCGGGGGAAAGACTTGGATGGCAAGGCTTGGGGAAGACGGTCAGCTGCTCGATTTCGCAAGTTACTTCAACCCGACCTTACGCTGGCCGCCGCCGTTGATGGCTTGGATCGGAGTGCCGGTGCTTCCCGCGGTATAGGCGCTCCTCGCATCCGTACAACCGATGTCTGGATCTCGTAAGGTCCCTCCGGAGCGCTTGGGCGCGCTCCTGCGGGATGACATCGAATTGACAAGTGCGCAAGCTCACATCGAGCCACTACCGGAAGGCGAATCGGGTCCGAAGCCGATCTACTTTGCGCGCATGGCTTTTCGGTAGGCGGCTACATTCTTGTCGTGCTCTTCGATGGTGTGGGCGAAGCGGTGGTGGCCTTCGGCGTCGGCTACGAAGTAGTAGTAGTTGGATTGCGCGGGCTGCATGGCGGCCTGGAGAGAGCTGCGGCCGGGGTTGGCGATGGGGCCGGGAGGTAGTCCGGGATTGCGGTAGGTGTTGTAAGGAGACGGGAACTGCATGTCGTCGTGGTGCAGGGCTCCGGTGTAGGTTCCGGCCAGAAGTTCGGCGTAGATGATGCTGGGGTCGGCGTCGAGGGCGATGTTCTGGCCCAGGCGGTTGTAGTAGACGCTGGCCACCAGTGGGCGTTCGTCGGGGACTCGGGTTTCTTTTTCTACGATCGAGGCCATGATGACGGTGCGCTCGATGTCGGTTTGAGGACTGCTCGCGGCGGGATCTGTCGCAGAGGCCGGCTGTGCCTGTCCGCTGGCGACGAGCGACGGGTGCGCGGATTCCATCAATCCGATCTGGTGAGCGACCTGGCGGAATTGCTTCACCATGGCCGCGGCCATTTCGTGCATGGTCATCAAACGGTTGAAGTCATAAGTGTCGGGGAAAAGATAGCCCTCTAACGATTTTGCGTGCGGCGCCATGTCGGCAATCATGTCCGTGTCGGACTGCGCCACCTTGAGGAAATCCTGCGCCGGGCCGAGGCCTGCGGCTTCGATAGCGCGGGCGATGTCGAACATGGTGAATCCCTCGGGCACGACGACGGTGTGTAAGTAGACGTCGCCGCGGATCAGGCGATTCTGGACGTCGACGATGTTGTCCGGCTTTTCAAAAAGATATTCTCCGGCTTTCAGGGAGCGATGGCGGTGAGCGTAATGCCAGAGGATGAAGGCTTCCTCGCTGTGGATTACGCCGGCAGACTTGAGCTCCGCGGCGATGCGGCGCGTGGAGTAGCCCGGGTGCAACAGGACGAAGGTTTGGGGCGCGGGCTCGGCTGGAGCGAAGATTGCCCACGCGAACCAGCCTGCGGCCGCCAACAGCACTACGAAGATAAGCCAAAACAACTTGCGCACAATGGGTCCAGTTTAGATGATGAAGGAGTGGGGAGAGTTGGTTTTGCGGGGTCACTGCTGACTTTAGTAAGCAGGGGGTCAGAAGAGCAGGGGTCAGGGATCAGAATGCGGAGGTAAAATCGCTGGCCGGGACCAAGGAGCGGGTTTTTGGGTTGGTCGCGTCAATTCAAGGCTTTGCATCCTTCTTTGTCCCTGTATACTCAAATGCTTTAGGAGTCATCTTAAATCTTGATTAGACGTGCCCCGTTTTTCCAGGCCCTGACTTTGCTGCTCGCGGTGCTGCCGGCCATAGGCTGTGGAGTTTTCTCGCGGACCCGGCCGGTGGAGGAGACCTACTCCAAGGCTCCGCTACGGACGGCGACGCAGCAGGAACTGATCGACTCCATCAGTCAACAGGCGGACAAGGTGCGTTCGCTGCAGGCCACGGTGGATATCGACACCTCGGCCGGCGGCATTAAAAAGGGCGAGGTTACCGACTACAAAGAGATTCGTGGCTATGTGCTGGCGCGCAAGCCTCAGATGCTGCACATGGTGGGGCTTTTGCCGATTGTCCGCACCACGGCGTTTGACATGGTGAGCAATGGGCAGGACTTCAAGCTTTGGATCCCTCCCAAGAACCGGTTTGTGATGGGGCGGAATGAGGTGCAGGCGACGAACACTGCCCAGCCCCTGGAGAATATCCGTCCGCAGAATATTTACGACGCGCTGCTGATTCATCCGATCGTGCCGCCGGAGCGGGCGCTGGTGGAGAACAGCTACGAGATTCTGCACGATGCCAAAGGGCATCCCATTCTGCAGGAGGATTACGAGCTGGTGGTGATCCGCATGGTGGGCGACAATGACCCGGTGCTGTCGCGCAAGATTATTTTCAGCCGTACCGATCTCAAACCCCACGCGCAATACATCTACGACGACAAGGGCAATCTGAGCACGGACGCCCGTTACGCCGACTACAAGGACTACGACGGGGTGAACTTCGCCTCGCGCATCGAGATTAAGCGTCCGCAAGAGGAATACGACATCACGCTGAACATGTTGAAGCTGGAAATCAACAAGCCGCTGAAAGATGAACAGTTCACGCTGGAACAGCCGGCGGGAGCGGATGTGGTGCATCTGGATGGGCCGCAATCGAGTTCGGCGAAAGTGCCTTCGGTGGATCGGGAGCGGTAGGGGCTGGCCCGGCTAAAGCCGTAGCCTTCGCAGCGGGTCATCTTTAGCAAGTCATTCCTGGCAAGTCATCTTGAGCAAGTCATCCTGAAGCCGTCATACTGAATCATCATGATGAATAAGATGGTGGTCGCGAATCTGGTGCACCGGCCGATCCGGTCGCTGATCAGCGTTGTGGCCATTGCGCTCGAAGTCACACTGATTCTGCTGATCGTGGGCTTGTGCTACGGCATCATGAACGACAACAAGAATCGGACGGCTGGCATTGGCTTTGATGTAATTGTGCAGCCGCCTGGGTCTTCGTTTTTTGCGGCGATCAGCGGGGCGCCGGTCTCGGTGAAAGTGGGCGATGTACTGCGCGGCATTCCGCACGTGAAGGTCGTCAGCCCGGTTGTGTGGGCGATCGCGACCGGCGGCGGATTGGAAGTGATTGATGGGATTGATATCTCCAGCTTCGAGGCTCTGAGCGGACCGTTTAATTATCTCAAGGGCGGACCGTTTCAGGGGCCGAACGACGTGCTGGTGGACGACTTCATCGCGCGGCAGCGGCATGTGAAAATCGGTGACTCGATGGATATTTTGAACCATTCCTTTCGGGTGTGCGGCATCGTGGAAAACGGACGAGGCGCGCGGAAATTTGTGCCCATGGCGACGATGCAGGACCTGATTGGAGCGCAGGACAAGGCCTCGGTCTTTTACCTGAAACTGGATGACCCGGCAAACACGGGGGCGGTGGTGAATGCCATCCAGAGCCAAAGCGGCATGGAAAAATACTCAGTGCTGTCGATGGAGGAATACCTGAGCATGATGACGCCCAGTCATTTGCCGGGTTTTCGTCCGTTCATTGGCGTGGTGATCGGAGTAAGCCTGATCATCGGATTTCTGGTGATTTTCCAGGCCATGTACACGGCGGTGATGGAACGCACGCGGGAGATCGGAATTCTGAAATCGATTGGCGCATCCAAGGGATATATCGTCAATGTGATTTTGCGTGAGACGATTCTTCTGGCGCTGGCTGGGATTGCGGTGGGAATTGCGGTGAGCCTGTTGGCGCGCCTCGGGATTGAGCATCGCTGGCCGCTGGTGCATATCGACAAGAGCAACGAATGGATGCTGCGGGCGACGATCATTGCGCTGGTGGGGGCGACTTTGGGAGCGCTATATCCGGCGTATAAGGCGGCGCAGAAGGATCCGATTGATGCGCTGGCGTATGAGTGAGGCAGCGGTTGGCAGTTGGCAATTAGCTTTTAGCTTCTAGCCACTTCGGGTTTGTGGTTGCTTGCTCTTTTTTGTTTTCTTTCTTCCGTCTCTTCTCAATACACCAGAATGACAAGGCGTGGGCCACAGTTGGGACCGTCTATTCCTTATCTTTTAAAGGACCAGGCCTCAAGGCGGGTGACGTTTGTGAGTTCACCGCTGAACATATCCATATGACCATGGCCGCTGGCTCGGAACACGGCCTCGCAGATTGCATATTGCGTGTTGACAATCTGCTGCTGATCTTTCGTCATCTCGCGTGGAACATCAATCCACAACCCGTTCGAGGAGATTCCATGTTCATAATCTTCCTTGTGCAGGTAGATTGCGTCTCCCTCGAACCCCAAGCGAAGGAATCCGATTAAACGTACTTTCTTGCCGTCGTACGCCTGTGGGTTGGCGATGAGCTGGATCATACTAACGTCCACTGCGTGCCGATCCGCACTGTTACTTGGGTTGTATCCCACCATTTGGCCCATCCCACTATTCACCGTGAAAACTAACGGAATAATTAAGGTCATCAAGAGCGTATGCCGCATCGTCATAGCACCTCCAAGGTTCGAAACCGATATCCCATCGTACTGTGACCGCATGGTCCCCAATGTTAACTCAACGTTGACAATCGCTTGGAGGCTCCGGTATCTTAAAGACTTGGTAGTTGTGTGGTTGCCCGCCTGATGGCCTGGCGTCCTCGCCGGGGAATCAACGAGCGGTCTTCTTATCGCAGTCTTTTCATTCTGGGAGATTTCCGATGTCAACCTATTTCCCCACAGAGGGGGAAATTGTGCGCAAGTGGTTCGTCGTGGATGCGGATGGGCAGACGCTCGGGCGTCTGGCCTCGCAGGTGGCGCGCATCCTCATGGGTAAAGAGAATCCGCAATACACGCCGTTTCTTGATACCGGCGATCACGTGATCGTGATCAATGCGGAGAAGATCCGGACGACCGGCTTCAAGGCCGAGTCGAAGGTGTACCAGCATTACACCGGATATCCGGGCGGGTTGCGGACCGAAGAGTACAAGAAGCGTTTGGTGCGCAAGCCGGAAGCGATTATTGAAGCGGCGGTGAAGCGCATGCTGCCGAAGAACAAACTGGCGGCGCATATGCTTTCGAAGCTGAATGTGTACAAGGGCGACAAGCATCCGCATCAGGCGCAGAAGCCGCAGGATTTGAAGCTGGAAGTGCGCGAGTACAAGCCGCGCAAAGTTGCGGTTTCGTAAGCGAGATTGAGAATTTAAGTTCTGCGAAAAGTACAACTGCTCGCTCCCGGCATGAAACAAGCTTCAGGAGCTAAGAGCTAGGAGCTAAAAGCTACATGGCTGAATTGGTTCAATATTACGGAACGGGACGACGCAAGCCGGCGATTGCCCGCGTGTATTTGCGTCCGGGCAGCGGAGAGTTCAAGGTGAACGGGCGCGCGTTCGAGGAGTATTTCGTGACTCCGGCGCAGCGTTCGGCGGCGAAGGCTCCGCTGGCTTCGACGGACTCGGCGGCTACGTTCAATGTGATCGCCAATGTGCTGGGCGGCGGAGTTCGCGGCCAGGCTGACGCGGTGAAGCTGGGGATTGCGCGCGCTTTGATGCAGTTCAATGCGGAGCTGCGCAAGAAGCTGAAGGCCGAGGGCATGGTCAGCCGCGATTCGCGCGGGAAAGAGCGCAAGAAGTACGGACAGAAGGGCGCCCGCAAGCGGTTCCAGTTCTCGCAAGAGATAGTTGCGAGTACCGAGTACTGAGTACCGAGCAAGATCGAGATTCCTCCGCCCCTCGCGTTCGCTCGGGGGTCGGAATGACAAGGGCTTTAGGTTTTGTTTTGGCTAACAGCTAAAGGCTAAAAGCCAATAGCTTGTTTTTAGGTGTTCAATTCTTCCCGTGCCTCGCGGCGCGGGGACGGGAATGGCAATCCGGAAGAGCAGTTGCCGGTTGCCAGTAGTCAGTTGCCAGTTCTTTACTGGCAACCGGCAACTGGGTACTGACAACTGGAGTAAGCCGGATGCAGACTGAACGAGGAGGTTCATTGGCTACTATTACCATGAAGGAGTTGCTCGAAGCGGGAGTCCACTTCGGGCACCAGACCAAGCGCTGGAATCCCAAGATGAAGGAATACATCTTCGGAGAGCGCAACGGGATTTACATTATCGACCTGCAGAAGACGCTGAAGATGTTCAAGGAGGCGTCGAAGTTCGTGCAGGATCTGGCGGCCGACGGCCGCATTGTGCTGTTCGTGGGCACCAAGCGCCAGGCGCAGGACGCGATCTGCCGAAGAGGCGCAGACGTGCGGGGATGTTCTACATCAACCAGCGCTGGCTGGGCGGATTGCTCACCAACTGGGTCACGGTGCAGAAGTCGGTGAAGCGGCTGAAAGAGCTCGACGAGATGGCCACCGATGGCCGCTACGAGCTGCTGCCGAAGAAGGAAGTCATCAAGCTCGAACGCGAGCGCAAGCATTTGCAGGCCAACCTGGCGGGCATCAAGAACATGAGCCGGTTGCCGGACGCGATCTTTGTGATCGATTCGAACAAGGAACAGATCGCGGTGCGCGAGGCGCGCAAGCTGGGCATTCCGGTGGTCGCGGTGGTGGATACGAATTGCGATCCGAGCGAAGTGGATTATGTGATTCCCGGGCAACGACGACGCGCTGCGGGCGATCCGGCTGTTCACGTCGAAGATTTCGGAATCGATTGCCGAGGGCGCGCAGTTGATGACCGACAAGCAGGTTGCCGATATGCAGGCGGCCAGCGGATGCGGCGCAGGCGGCGGAAACGGCTGCGCGGCGAAGTACCACGCGAGCGCGAAGCAGCCGCGGTGGATGCCTGCGGAAGAAATCAGCATGGAAGAAGTGCTGGGTGCGGGGACGCACAAGAAGCCGGTGGCGAACGGAAGAAGCCGAGCTGCCGAAGGTGGAGAGCCAGACGGTTTAAGGGCGGTTCTCAGTGTCAGTCTCAGTAAAACCACATGGAGTGCTCGCAGGTAGACAAACCGGGCATTGAAATCAGACCCGCGCGGGTCGTCCGGCGCGGGTCAAAGTTTATAGAGGGTTTCGAGTTTCACGGTTTCTAGTTTCAGAGTGGCTTGAGATGAGGACGAACATGCATCTCTTGAACACTTGAAACTAGAAACGCAGAAACTGGAAACTACTTATGAGTACTACTACAGCGAATATTTCTGCGGCGCAAGTGAAGGATCTCCGGGAGAAGACCGGAGCTCCGATGATGGATTGCAAGCAGGCGCTGACCGAAGCCAAGGGCGACATGGAGCAGGCGGTCGTGATCCTGCGCAAGAAGGGCGTTTCGGTGGCGGCCAAGAAGGCGACGCGCGTGACCAGCGAAGGGTCGGTGACCAGCTACATTCACGCTGGCGGCAAGATCGGTGTGCTGGTCGAAGTGAATTGCGAGAGCGATTTCGTGGCGCGCACCGAGGACTTCAAGGAACTGGTGCACGACATCGCGATGCACATCGCGGCCAGCGATCCGAAGTACGTTCGCAAGGAAGACGTCACGGCGGCAGACTTCGCCCGCGAGAAGGAAATTTTTCTCGCGCAGGCGATGGCCAGCGGCAAGCCGGCGAACATCGCGGAAAAGATGGTCGCCGGCAAGATGGAAAAGTTCTATGAGGAGGTCTGCCTGCTGGAGCAGCCCTTCATCAAGGACCAGACCATCTCGATCTCGCAGCTGATCGCGGCGAAGATCGGCAAGCTGGGCGAGAACATCGCGGTGCGGCGTTTTGCGCGTTTCAAGGTGGGCGACGCGGGCGAGACCATCGCGGTCACGAAACCTACAGAGCCAAAGGCGAGTAATTCGAGGCGCCCTGCGGGGCGCCTTTTTTGTTTAGCTGTCGTGCGCGGGCGAGGACGCCTACGCGATTCGTACGCTCGCGCTACGTCGCGGACTGACTGCATATGAATCCAACCCCTGTATTCAAACGCATTCTGCTGAAACTCTCCGGCGAGGCGCTGGCGGCGAACCAGGGCTTTGGCGTGGAGACGAAACGCATTCACGAGATTGCGGCGGAGCTGGCCGACGTTCATAAGCTTGGCGTGCAGATCGCGATCGTGGTGGGCGGGGGAAATTTTTTCCGCGGCGTGGCGGATCAGGCTAAGGACATGGACCGCGTTTCCGCCGATCACATGGGGATGCTGGCGACGGTGATCAACGCGCTGGCGCTGCAGGATGCGCTGGAGAAGCAGAAGGTCTACACCCGCGTGCAATCGGCGATTGAGATGAATCAGGTGGCGGAGCCGTTCATCCGGCGGCGGGCGATTCGCCATCTGGAAAAAGGGCGGGTTGTGATTTTCGCCGGCGGAACCGGGAATCCTTATTTCTCGACTGACACGGCGGCCTCGCTGCGCGCCATGGAGATCAAGGCTGACGCGATTCTCAAGGCCACGAAAGTCGACGGCATTTACGACGCTGACCCGATGCTGGTGGAAGGCGCGAAGAAATTCAACGACCATCACCTACATGGATGTCCTGCAGACAGGGACTGAAGGTGATGGACTCGACTGCCATCAGCCTGTGCAAAGACAATAACCTGCCCATCTTCATCTTCAGTCTGAACGAGCACGGAAACATTCGGCGCGTCGTGACTGGGGAGAAGATTGGGTCGGTGGTTAGTTAGCGCGTAGAAAACATTTAGCCACGAATCTTCACGGATTTTCACGGATTTATAGCTAATAATTGATCCGTGGTGATGCGTGTAAATCCGTGGCAATTTTTCTGTTGGTTTATAATGCAACGTTTTGATGATTGACGTTTTACGGAGTTGACCCCATGGCCCCTGCCACAATGGCCGCGATTGCCGGCCTCAAGGAAACATACGTACAGCTGAAGACCCGCATGGACAAGGCGGTGGAAGATTTCCGCAAGGCAATGGCGGCCACGCGGACCGGGCGCGCGTCGGTGCATATGCTGGACAGCGTGAGCGTGGATTATTACGGCTCGCAGATGCCGCTGAACCAGATCGCACAGGTGCACGCGCCGGAGCCGCAGATGATTACGGTTCAGCCGTTTGATCAGTCGCAGGTGGGCGCGATTGAGAAAGCGATCCGTTCCGCGGAGCTGGGGCTCAATCCGATGAACGACGGGAAGCTGATCCGTGTGCCGGTGCCGGCGCTTACGGCGGAGCGCCGTCAGGAAATGGTGAAGCACTTGCATCGCGTGCTGGAAGAGCATCGCACCGCGGTGCGCAACATCCGGCGCGACGGCAACGACGCGATCAAGAAGGCGCTGAAAGATAAGAAGATCAGCGAGGACGAAGAGAAACGCTCGCTCGATGAGATCCAGAAACTCACCGACGACGAAATCAAGAAGATGGAAGACATGAGCAAGGCGAAAGAAAAGGAAGTTCTGGAATTGAAGTGAAGCTATTTTGCGATACTTGGGCGTCAGACGCTCAAAGGCTGGCGTTCTTCCCCGATTTGCCTCCTGGGCGAATCGCTGTATAATCCGGCTGCTCAACGGACTGGCAACTTGCCGTGCGGCTGCCTGTCCGTACCGTCCCCGCAAAATTGAGCCATCGGTTCTCTGGAGTCAAGACCATGCGCTACGCTCTTCTCCTGCCCACCCGAGCCCGCAATTTCAAGGTCTTCACGCTTATCGGTAAACAGGGTCTTGTTACGGTTGCGAGCGTTGCGGCCCTGCTCGTGTTTGCCGCGCTGGCCGCCGTGGCGCAAACGCCTCGACGTGCGTGGCCGCCGAAGAATGCCGGCGCTTCGGCATTCCGGGCTCAAACCTCAGTACCAGTCAGCCCGCTGGGCCCTGGCCCTCTGCTGTGGCTGCCTGCCGTGGATTACGGCTCCGGCGGAATCAGGGCTGCGTCCGCGGCGCTCGCCGATGTGAACGGCGACGGCAAGCCGGATCTTGTCGTGGCCAACGACGATTCCAATTCGGTGGGAGTTCTTTTGGGCAACGGCGACGGGACCTTCCAGGCCGCTGTGACATATGACTCTGGACCGAGCGACGCTGTGGGAGTGGTTATCGCCGATGTGAACGGTGACGGCAAGCCGGATCTGTTGGTGGCGAACTTTTGCAGCACCACTTGCGACAACGGTTCAGTCGCGGTGCTGCTGGGCAACGGCGACGGAACTTTCAAGGCGGCGGTCAGCTACAGCTCGGGCGGCTACGCTAGTCAGTCGATCGCGGTTGCGGACGTGAACGGCGATGGCAAGCCCGACATGGTGGTGACGAATTGGTGCTTCCAAAACACTTGTACATCGCAGAGCACAGTCGGTGTGCTGCTGGGCAAAGGGGACGGAACTTTCAAGGCGGCTGTGACTCACGTCACCGGAGGAGCGTATGCCGACTGGGTCGCCATTGCGGACGTGAATCATGACGGCAAGCTGGATCTGGTGGTGGCGAACGCCTGTCAAACCGCAGACGTCTGCAATACCGGCGGAAGCGCAGGCGTGCTGCTGGGCAACGGCGACGGAAGTTTTCAGCGCGCGGTCACCTACGGATCGGGCGGTTATTCCGCCTACGTTGTCTCCGTGGCCGATGTGAACGACGATGGCAACCCGGATTTGCTCGTGGGGAACATGTGCAGCGGCAACGACTTTTCTTCATGCCCGGGTGTGGATGCTACCGCGGATACTACGGTGGGAGTGCTGCTGGGTAATGGCGACGGAACCTTCCAGCCGGTGGTGGCCTACGATTCCGGCGGCCAGGAAGCCAATGCGGTCGTAGCGGCGGATGTGAACGGCGATGGCAAGCCCGACCTCATCGTCGGGAACTCGTGCTGGGACAGTAATTGTGCAGTCAGTACGCTGTCAGTGCTGGCCGGCAATGGCGATGGAACCTTTCAGCCGCCGGTGGTCTACGACCTGGGTGGGTATGAAGTGGCATCAGTACTCGTAGCGGACCTGAATGCGGATGGCAGACCTGATTTGATTGCGACCATTCCTTGTGTCACGTCAAGCTGTGCAACCGACGGCGAGGTTGCCGTTCTGTTGAACAACTTTGGCGCCCCAACTACATCCACCTCGCTGGCATCCAGCATGAATCCTGTCAGTGTCAAGAAGGCAGTAACTTATACTGCTACCGTCAGCCACTCCGGCGGCTCCCTTGGCGGCGCAATAACCTTTGCTGACGGAGTTGTTCCCCTGGCAACTGTGGCCTTGGCGAATAATCAAGCGACGTTCAGTACGTCTTACGCGAGCGGCGGCTCTCACGCGATCACAGCTTCCTATTCGGGTGTTCTAAACACTGCGGAAGGCAGCCGGTCGGCTACTCTTGCCGAATACGCGACCGTCGCGTCGAAAACGGTAGTGAGCACTTCGGGATCGCCTTCGATGGTGGGGCAGCCGGTCACATTCACGGCAACTGTGACTTCCACAAAGGGTGTGATTCCGGATGGCGAACAGGTGAATTTCTACCAGGGAACCATACTGCTGGGCTCGGCATCGCTGAGCGGGCAGAAGGCGACTTTCACCACTTCAGCGCTCAGCGCAAAAATAAAGAGCGTCAAGGCCATGTACGTTGGCGATGAAACATTTTCTCCCAGCAGCGGCCTCGTCGCCCAGGTCGTGGAACTCTATTCGACGACTACGACTTTGGTCTCCAGCCCCAATCCCTCGCAGTCCGGGCAGACTGTGACGTTCACCGCGACAGTGCAATCCAGCGGGCCTGAAACTCCCAGCGGGAAGGTCACATTCCGTGACGGAACGACTTCGATCGGCACGGCGACGTTGAGTGGAGGAGTCGGCACGTTTAAGAAGGCCAATCTTGCGGTCGGCACGCATTCGATCACCGCGACCTACGGCGGCGACGGCATATCCGCCAGCAGTGCCTCGACGGCTTTGAGCCAAGTGGTGCAATAAGGGCAAGCGAGAGAGTGTGTCTCGCCCTGAGGTACATGTCCGGGGCGATTCTGCCCCGCAGCACTGCTAACTCCTTCAAAACACAAGGCCATCCTTGGCCGATCGACGATTGATTCCCGTCAGGTAACACGTCCCACGGTTACGCGACATTCTGCAAGTGGGCGTGTTTCCATCTCCGTGAGACGAATAGTTCGCTTCCCAATCATTCCTCACCCGGAGTTTGCCATGAAAAGATTTCTTGCGTTGACCGTTGCAGCACTGCTCGCGGCCATCATGCTTGGTTGCGCGTCGGCCAGTCACAACACTCTTACGACGGGAGCGCAGCCTGGGAACGTCTTCGTTACTGGTGAAGACGCGCCCCTGCCCTCGGTTGTGGGCTTTGACGTCACTATTAACTCCATCACGCTGAACGGCACGAGCGATTCGCCGGAGGTGGTTTCGACACCGACTACGGTGGACTTTGCACGGCTGATCGGCCTGCGCTCGCCACTCGCGTTCAGCGCTGTCCCGGCCGACACTTATAGCAGCGCGACTTTTGTGCTGACGAATCCGGTTATTTCGTTTGTGGACTTGACGCAGAATCCGCCAGCGTTGAGCACGATCAACGGCACGCTGCCTCAGTCTCCCACTTATTCGCTGACGGTGAATTTCCCGACGCCGATGGTGGTGGGAAGCAATGGGCTGGCCGGCCTGAAGATGGAATTCGACATCCGGCAGTCTCTGGCTGTGAATGGCTCGGACAAGTCACCGGCGTGGTGAATCCGGTCATCTTTGTGAAGGCAACGCATGCCAGCGATCCTGACGGGCAAATTACCGATCTGACGGGTGGGCTGGTTTCCGTGGCTACTGCCAGCAACTCGTTTGTGATGCAAGGTCCCTACGGCCGCCAGCTGACGGTTTATGTCAACGGCAGCACGACGTTCAACAGCGGCTGGAGCATCAACAATCTCGCGGCGCCGGCGATTGTCGGCGTACAGGGCGCATTCCAGGCGGATGGAAGCCTGATGGCCAGCGGCGTGGAAGTGATCACGACGGCGCAGTCTTTCATATCGGGCCGCGTGCTCGCCTTCACTACCAACGGATCGAACCAGGTGCAGCAAGTCACGATGTGGGTGGGGGAAACGGGCGCGGACATGGTCAGCGACGTGGACACCATTCAGACGTTCGACGTCAGCGCGGTCACAGATTACGAAATCTGTTTCCTCGATGGTCCGCTCACTGGCGCGCTATTCAATAACACGTCGCTCGAAATCGGGCAGCGAATTTTCATCGGCGGCAGTTTCGTGAATCCCACGTTTACTCCGCAGATGATTTCGCTGCGCCGCCAGGGCGCTTACGGCATGCTCGTGCCGGGAACCGTCGCGGTCACCGAACGCCCCCAACGGCGGGAACTTTGAGCTCGCGAACAACGGATTGCTGGGGTATTCTGCCGGCGGCCCGGTCACGGTCAACACGGGGAATCTGACTTTCTTCTTTGACCTGAACGGGCTGAGCGCGCTTTCCGCCGACACCACTCCGGTGCCGGTCGTCGCACGCGGTCTGTTCCTCAAGGACCCCATCAGCGGCAATCCGGAATTCTTTGCCGGCTTTGTCGCGGATCCACCGCAGGCGCAGTAATTTGCTAGGTTAGACTGAAGAATCGGGCGGCCGCGAGGCCGCCCGTATTTTTTCCGGTCAAGTCGGCCGTCGCTTGCGCACGCGAAGCCTCTGCACATCTTAAATGCACATCTTACTGATGTCTCATTGCACGTCGGAAACCTTGCCGTCGATGAACGTCACTTTCAGGTCCCGGTAGACAAAGATCTGCTTCGCGCCGAGGTTCACAATTTTCTCCGGCTTGTTCAGCATGGCCAGCACCTGGTCGGTACTCTGCCCGAGCTGGATGGTTTGAGGCTCGGCTTGCTGTTGTGTCGCGGGCGGGGCTCCCTGCGGTCCGCCTTGCGCCTGCTGGTCAGCCTGGTTCTGGCCACCGCTTTGTCCACCGTTTTGGTCATCGTTCGGGCCATCGTTGCTGATGGAGAATACCTGTCCAATCGTGTCTTCCACCGCCCCCGCACTGGCTGTCTCGAGATAACCCTTGGGGAACTGGAATACGACCCCGCCCTTCATGGAGGTCGAAGAGTCGCTTCCATTGCAGGAATCACAGGCCACTACCTCGAATGAAATCTTTTCCTTCTCCAGATTAACTTCGATCTTCAGGGGATAGACCTTGCTACCGGTTTGCAAGTAGCTGGAAATATTCTTAAACATGGCTGCGCAAAATCCGACCGAAGGGTGAAGTGTGTTGTCCTGGAATTTTGCCGAGCACGTGCTCATTGTGGTAGACGGCACGCTCAGAACCCCAGCCTTTTGAACGGCAAGCACCGTGCCCGCTTCCACCACGGTCGCTCCGCCGAAACCTGACTTCATCTTGGCTACCTTGTATTGCGCGTTGAGTTGCTCCTGCAGGGAAACAGGCGCTTGGGCGCGGGCTGGCGATGCCTGGAGGAGCGTCGCGATGCTGACAATCGCAGCCAGGATGGCTGAATTGAGAATGGTGGTCCGCAGTCGCCGTCGTGCGTTCTCCCGTGACTCCGCGTTCCGGGCCGCGTCCGTGTTAGCCGCTTCAATCGATGTCTGTTCGCGGCCGTAAAAGCATTGGAGATTCATTTTATTGCCTCCAGACTTGTTGATTCGAATTTCTGCAGGGCCAGCAACCCTGCTTACTATCTAAAACGGATTCCTGGATCGAATCGGCTCATTCCTGTGAAAAAACTGTTCTGGGGCGCTTGCCCGGACCCGATGGAGGCGCAGTAATTTGGGAGCGCAGACTGAAGAAACGGGCGGGCGCGAGGCCGCCCGTGTTTTTAGGGGACGATTCGGTGGCGCTTTTCCGGTGGAAACAGCGCAGCTTCTACTTCAGTCCAGTCACTACGTAGGCATTCGACAAGATTTGCACATAGACGTAGGCATAGGCGGCGCCGTCGCTCGAAAAATGAGGCGCGCCTGTTCCCGTGACTCCGGCGCCGACTCCTGCTCCGAAGGTTTTCCAGGGTTCCATTTTTCCAGTCGCCGTATCCACCTTGAGAACCTTTGCAATCTGTTCGGGGCGGCTGGAGGCTACGTACACCGATTTCCCATCCGGCGACCAACCCGCAATGTAGTAGCGCGAGTCGAGCGACGGGATAAGACGCATGCCGCCTTCGCCCTGCAGCGGCCAGATTCCCCATTTTCCATCGGGGCCAAGCACGGTGACGCTGCTGCCGTCGGGCGAGAGATCTACGCCAGCGACGCCTTCGGGAGTGATGGGCTTCGAATCGCCTGTGCTCAGGTTGATCAGGTAGTCGCGACGGCCGTGACCGGTTTCTATCCCGGAGGCCAGCAGGCGTTTGCCATCCAGCAGAAAGCGAACTTCACTGTAGCTCACGGCATCATGCGTCAGCGGCCTGGATTCGCCGGCTCCGGTCGGCACCAACATCAGCGGCCCACCCTTCGCCGCTTTTGTGATGACCCATTTTGCGTCGGGCGAGATGGCGTGGGCGTCTCCCTCGCCAATGCGGGCTGGAGGGGAGCCATCGGTATCGCGCAGGAAGACCGTGTAGTTCGCCCCGCCACCATTACCTTCTTCTTCGAACACGATCTTATGGCCGTCGCGGCTGATATCGCGCAGGATCGACCAGCCGAACCAACCCAGCTCGTGCTCTTCTTTTCCGCCCGGCGCCATGCCCCGGATTCCAATGCGCTGCTGGTGCGTGATTACCAGCGCGGTTCCGTTCCGCATATCCTGCAACCAAACGCCACCGGGAACATTGGTGATGGGCCGCAGTTTGCCGGAGAGGGTGACGGCCATTGGGTTCAGAGCACTCCCGATGGTAGACGCGGTAAACCAGATCTCGTCGCCCGCGGGGGACCAGAGAATCCCCTGTATGGATTCCCAGCCGGGGGACAGTTTCTTTTCTAGCCCGTTGCCGTCGGCCGCGATGACGGCCACGGAACCTTCGTCGTCGCCGCCGGGGTTTTCATGGTCGGCAAAGGCGATCCATTTGCCGTCCGGCGAAATCTTGGGGTGGCTGATCCAGTTGATGCTGTCGAACAGAACTTTGCCAACTGGGTACTCGAGGCGCCAATGACTATTCTCGGGAACGTAGCGGACAACCGCCATGGCGTCGCCGCTTGCAGACCAGTCGGCGTCCTGCACATTCTCGAGCACTTCGCGCGGGGTTCCGCCGCTCAGCGGCACCCGCGCCAGTGTGCCGCTTTGGGCGTAGCCAGCATAGCGCACGGTGTTGAGGCGAATGGCGAGCTCTCCGCTTTTCGAGATGGAAAGCAGTTCGGCATCTTTCAGGTTTAGTTCGCGCGCACCCGGATCGTCCATGCGTGACATGTAGAGTTGACCTTCACCGCCGTCCCAGGACGCGCTGTAGACTACGCTGCCGTCAGGCGTGAAGCGGGCGTTGCCGATGGAACCGGTGCGAAACGTGATCTGTTTGTACTCGGCCAAAGGCGCAGCGCCGCCGCCCCGGCCCAGCCACCAACCGAGACCGAGCATGACCACCGCGATCGCGAGACCGGACGCAATCGCAACCGGGAGTCCACGGTGCGATCGCGCGCCGGCAGTTGCCGCAACTTTGGCGGTGGCGCCGGAGAGTCCGGAAAGATGCTCCAGGTCAAACGCAATGTCGCTGGCGGAATGGAAGCGCGACTCGGAATTCTTCTCCAGACAGTGCTGCACGATCCGCTCCAGCGCCGGAGACACGTTGCGGCCGGTTTCGCTCAAGTCCGGAGGATCTTCCTTCAGGATGGCGCTCATCGTATCGGCGGCGGTGTCACGGTGAAATGCGCGCTTGCCGGAGAGCATCTCGTAGAGAATTGCTCCAAAGCTGAATATGTCGGAACGCGGATCGACTGTCGCGCCGCGCACCTGCTCAGGCGACATGTAGCCGGCGGTCCCCATCACCACGCCAGCCTCGGTGCCGTGAGTCAGAGTTGGCAGCGAAGTGTGGATGCCGGGTTCGGGCTGGGTCAGTTTGGCGAGCCCGAAATCCAGAATCTTGACGCGGCCATCTTTGGTGACGAATAGATTGTCGGGCTTCAGGTCGCGATGGATGATTCCCTTCTCGTGGGCCGCGGCCAACCCGTGCGCCACTTGCAGGGCGTAGTCCAAAGTCTTGCGCGGCGCGAGTGAGCCGCCACGCAGACGATCCCGCAGGGTTTCGCCCTCGAGCAATTCGGAAACTACGTAGGGTGAACCTTCGCTGGTGCCAATATCGAATACCGCCAGAATGTTGGGATGATTCAGGGCAGCGGTGGCGAGGGCTTCCTGCTCGAAGCGGCGCAAGCGATCGGCGTCCAGGGAAAATGCCTGCGGCAAAACCTTGATCGCCACTTCACGTTTGAGGCGAGAGTCGCGGGCGCGATAAACCTCGCCCATGCCTCCCGCGCCCAGCAGGGAGACGATTTCATACGGCCCGAGTTTGGTTCCTGGGGTCAGGTTCATCGTTCGTCCGTGGGAAAGAGTATCACCCCCGGCCTTGCGCACGCTTCCTGAGCGAAAAGCACCGTATAATCGAGCGACGCATAAAACGGGTTGTCCGCGCCGCTTGCCCGCACGACTGGCCCGATCCCTGCGGGGTGTTGGAGTAGGCCGAAGGGATGAAATGAAAAGCGCGCGGGCGAGGCGCCCGCGGCCACACGAGCCGATACGGCCCTCGGATGTAAACTAGAAGAGTGCTTTCGGCATGGCACCCTCAGAAAAACTTGCGACGTGGGCAACTCGGCCACGGTTTATTCCGTCTTGGTTGATGTAGAGTGATCCAGGCCATCCTCATAGAGCAACCGCGGACTCGACCCGGAAGTTGGACCTTAAAGTTCGACCGAAAAAGTCGGACCCATTAAAGACAATAAAGAGTTGCGGCTTGGACGGTTGTCAGTGCGCTACCGTATAATGGCAGTTTTCCTACATCCCACGGTCTGAGGTCGTAGCGATTCAGCTTCGCATTCATTCGGAGAGTTCTTTTGTGCCCAGACATGGGCGCACACGGTGCGCCGTTGCGGCGTCATCTCCTTCATTTCCACGGTCTTGGCGCGGTTTGACCCAGGGGATGACCATTCGGTGGACCGCGAGATTGACATTTGCGCTGGCTCTGCTCACCCTGCTCGTGTCGGCGTCCCTGACCTGGGCGCAGACCGACGTGATCTCCGAGATCATTCCCCAGGGCAACCGCCGTATCCCGTCTGAAACCATTAAAGCTCGCATCTTTACCAAGCCGGGAGACATTTACGACGCCGCCAGCCTGGAGCGGGACTTTAACTCGCTTTGGAATACGGGATACTTCGAGGACATCAAGTTCCTGCGCGAGCAAACCCCTAAGGGCTGGCGCATCATCGTGCAGGTAAAGGAAAAACCGACCATCCGCGAGATCACTTACCTGGGCCTGAGCTCGGTTTCGCAGAGCGATGTTCTCGACCGCTTCA
Organism: uncultured Acidobacteriaceae bacterium; assembly: GCA_963846245.1. Lineage (GTDB taxonomy): Bacteria > Acidobacteriota > Terriglobia > Terriglobales > Acidobacteriaceae > Sulfotelmatobacter. Next base: position 335,870 of record CAWJVI010000010.1, read on the forward strand.
AGCAGGATAAAGTTGGGTTGTCGGTGGAGAGTCAGTACGATCCCACGCGTATCAAGAAAGCGGAAGTTTCCATCAAGAATCTGCTCTCGGAACACGGGCGGCAGTTCTCCACGATCCGCACAGAAGTGCGCCAGATTCCTCCGGCCGCCGTCGGTCTCTCTTTTGTCATCAAAGAAGGTCCCAAGGTCAAAGTCGGCAAGATTACGTTCCAAGGCAATAAGAACGTGAAGTCGCGGGTTCTGCGTGCGGCTATGAAGAACCTGAAGCCGATCGGGATTCCGCACTCCATTTTCCTCGAAAACATTTTCTCCAAAACCTACGACGCCACCAAGCTGGAAGAAGACACGGAGCGGGTGCGCGCCGAGTACCAGAATCGCGGCTATTTCAAGGTCATCGTCAACGAGCCGAAGACGCAGATGCATGATACCGGCCACAAAGGATTTCACATTCCTTTGCTGCAATCCGGACCAGGCAAAGCGGTTGACCTGACCATGCCCATCGAAGAAGGCGATAAATACCGGCTGGGCAAAATCACGTTCAAGAACAACAAAGCCATCACCAACGTGAACATTCTTCGAGCCCAGTTCCCCATCAAGGACGGCGACTTCTTCAGCCGCGAGAAAGTCGCCAAGGGCATAGAAAATCTGCGCAAGGCTTACGGCACGGCCGGTTACATCAACTTCACGTCGATCCCGGGAACGACGTTCGACGACGACAAGAAGCTGATCTTTTTGGACATCGACGTCGATGAAGGCAAGCAGTTCTACGTCCGCCGCATCGAGTTCCAGGGCAACACCACCACGCGCGACAAAGTGATCCGCCGTGAAATGGTGCTGGAAGAAGGCGGCGTCTACAACTCGCGCCTGTGGGAACTTAGCTTGCAGCGCCTGAACCAGCTTTCCTATTTCGATCAGTTGAAGCCGGAAGACCCCAACGTCACCGACAAGCGCCTGGACGAAAAGAACGGACTGGTCGACCTGACGCTGAAGGTGCATGAAAAAGGCAAGAACAGCATCGGCTTGAACGGTGGCGTCAGCGGACTGGAAGGCGCCTTCGTGGGGCTGAACTACGCCACGAATAACTTCCTCGGACTGGGCGAGACCGTGCAGGTACAGATCAGCCTGGGAAATCTGGCGCGCAGCGCGCTGTTCGGCTTCACGCAGCCTTACATGTTTGACCGTCCGCTGCAGCTGGGCGTGAGCGTGTTCGCTAACAAGACCAGCTTCAACCAGGCGCGGCAAATCTCGATTTTCAGCGGCCAGAACCTGAACTTGCCGAATACCATTCTGCAGAACCTGCAGAACTATTCGCAATCCAGCGCAGGACTGACAACGTCATTGAGCTATCCCCTGCATAGCCGTTCGTTCAAACGGCTCGGCATCACGTACTCACTCGACCGCTCCACCCTGTTGGCCTTGAGCACGGCATCCCGGAGCCTGTTCGAATACATCGCGTTCCGCGGCATCTCCGGCCCCAATGCGCTGTCGGGGATCATTACCAGCAAGATCTTCCCCAACTTCTCGATCAATTCGCTCGACAGCGGCCTGTTCCCGCACAAAGGCCAACAGATGACTGTCGGCGCGGAAATTGCGGGCATCGGCGGCACCGTGCGCTCGGTGCGTCCCATCCTGCAATACACTCACTGGACGCCGGTGCAGAAACGCCGCAACACCATCGGCTTCCGCGTGCAGGGGTCGTTCATCAGCGGCTTTGGCGGACTGGTTCCGCCGCCGTTCCAGCGTTTCTACATGGGCGGCGAAAACGACATTCGCGGTTTCGACATTCGCTCCGTCTCGCCGGTGGCCTTCCTGCCCAGCGCCAACTCGATCATCTTGCGAGACCGGTCGGGCGTGCCGCAACCCGCCAATCCCAACTATCCCTGCGTGCCCGGTAATTCCACCGTGGGATTGCCCACCAACTGCTGGACGGTTCCGATTCCCGTGGACCAGATTGTTTTCCCCGGCGGCGATCTCAGCCTGATCACCAATCTCGAATACCGCATCACCATCGCAGGTCCGGTGGCGATTGCTCCGTTTGTCGACACCGGCATGGACACAATCCTCCGGCGCTCCCAACTGCAGATCGCTTCGCAGCAGTACTCTGCCGTGATCAGCACGCCTTTCGGATGCCCGCAACTGGATGCCGGATATAACTGCGCCGGACAGGCGATCCTGAACCCGGCGCCGTCGCGGGACTTGCAGGTTCTGGAATCGACTCTCTGGCGCCCGAGAATGTCCACCGGCCTGGAGTTGCAGGTGTTCATGCCGGTGGTCAATGCGCCCTTCCGCTTCTACTGGGCCTATAACCCGGTGCGGCTCGATGACCAAGCCAATTCGCCGATTCCAATTACGCGTGGCATGTTCCCCGCCGGCGCCGCCGGGGATTACACTTACGGCTTGGCCAAGGTCACCTACTCCCCCAACTTCCTGCTGCGGGAGCCGCGCAAGACGTTCCGCTTCACAGTGGCGACTACGTTCTAAGAACTGCCTTTATTCACCACAGAGAAACAGAGACATAGAGAAACCAGCGCTTGGCAAAGTCTGGTCGCTAACATTTTCAGGTTTTTCTCTGTGTCTCCGTGACTCCGTGGTGAATGACGCTCTTAGAGCGTATTAGCGGCCTGCGAACCCTCGGTTTGACGCCATGCAACCCCCCTCACTATAATGATCTGGATTCACGTCATGGCGGGCTGGTTCGGGTGGAATGCCCGCAGCTTCGGCGTGTGACGCTTGGCAATCTGTGCGCCTTTTGCGACGGCGGCCGTTACAGCAGCGCAGACCTCTTTTCAGTGCGGCCCAGCGTTTGCGTAAGTGATACATCACTGAGAAAAATTTGGAGTTCATTTCCGGAGCCTTGCTTCCCTGAATCATGTTCGATGCAGGCAGATTCCAGGGAGTCCGGTTCCAAGGAGTTCAAGCGATCCAATGACAAGCAAGTTTCTCCGTCCAATCCTGGCCGTTGCGGCTCTCTTCGTGATTTCTGCAATCGCCCAAACCAGCACCGCCGCCCCCATGGGCGCATCCACTCCAGCAGGCGCGTCGCCAGTGGCCACCGGCCCCGGCACCAAGATCGGGACCATCAACATCGAGCAAGCCATCGTCCAGACGAACGAAGGCCACCGCGATTTTGAGGATCTCGCCAAGAAGCTCGAACCCAAGCGCACCCAGCTGACCAGTCAGAACGACGAACTCGAAGCCCTGAAGAAACAGTTGACCACCCAGGGCGACAAGCTGAGCCCCGAGGCGCTGGAGACCCTGCGCAAGCAGATCGAAACCAAACAGAAATCGCTGGAACGCGCGGGCCAGGACTACCAGGAGGATGTGGGCAACCAGCAAAACGATATTGCCCAGCGCATCCTGCAGAAGATGGCTCCCATGATCGTGAAGTACGCTCAGGAAAACGCGTTCGGCATGATCGTGGATACTTCCAAGCCGTGGCCGCAGAGCCCAGTCCTGTGGTACGACGGCGAGAAGATCGACGTCACCAAGCCCGTTGTGGACGCCTACAACGCGCAATCGACCGTGCCCGCGCCCGCGGCTGGCTCGCCAAAGCCCGCAACCAGGCCAGGGACTGGAGCCTCCACCACACCGAAGGCGCCAACTCCCAAGCCAGCCAACCCTTCGAATTAGTTTTTCGAGGGACACCTCTGGTGTCGAAAATGTTCCCGAAGGCCGCGTTCTACGCGGCCTTTTTTCTTTTCTCCAGCCCTGGCCGAGCACGCTCCCGCGGTGTCCATAGAAGCAAGCACAATTCAAAAAAGAGTCTGGGCTGTTTTCGACCGCGTCCGAAAAGCGGAATGCGTTGCGCCCAAAGCCGCAACGCGGCGAAAGAATGCAGCCCGCGCGAAAGCCGTGGGTAACGATCGCAAACTTTCGCAAGCCCCGGAGGGGCGGAAGAAAAAGCTACGACACAGACTCATTGGGAGCGCCACAGGAGGACACCATGTTTGGAAACCGCATGTCTGGTGAAACCGATTTCGGCCAAGGAGTTTTCGGCGAAGAAACGCTGGGCGCAAAAATGTTTACCGGCAGCCTGCTACAAGCGTCCGCAGATCAGCGCTTGCGCCGCAGTTGGACCACGTTAAGTTCATTCGGCCTGCAAGCCCTTGCCATGGGCCTGTTGTTGCTCTTGCCGCTGGTGCGGCCCGACCGCATCCCGCTGCTGCACCGGCTGGCCACGCCCGTCAGTCTGGGCCAGCCCGTGCCAGAAGCTCCGCCGATGCGCGCGCGCGCCGGATCGGCAACACCCTCGCCCAGCAATGTGCTGAACACTCGTGTGCTGGAGCCAACGCGAATTCCGATTGGCATCACGCAGATCGCCGAAGAGGTTCCGCCGCAGCCGTTTGGCGCCCTCGGCACAGGAACCGCAACCGGCGCGGTCTCCGGCGTTCCCAACGGAATCCCTTCCCTCGACGGCAGCGGAACCAAGCCCGTCCTCGCTACGCCGCCGGCTCCCTCGCATCCCATCCGCGTCTCGCACATGGACCCGGGCAGCCTCATCTATCAAGTGCAGCCCGTGTATCCTCCGCTGGCCAGAACCGCGCGCATCGAAGGACCAGTCGTCCTCGCCGCGCTCATCAGCAAAGACGGCACCATCGAAAATCTGCGCGTGCTCGCGGGACATCCCATGCTGGTTCGCTCCGCAGAAGAAGCCGTCAGCAAATGGCGCTACCGTCCCTACATCCTGAACAGCGTACCCGTCGAAGTGGAGACGCAGATCACGGTAAATTTTCTTCTGGCAACGCACTAAGTGGTGAATCAGGCATGTGTGGCGCGGGCACTCCTGCCCGCGAAATGCCCGCGCCACCGCAACTCGTCGGGACGGCTGTCCAGTGGAGCGGAGTTCGACGAGCTTTTTGCAGCGCCTAAATCCCGAGCGCCTTCTGAATCTCCCCCGCAATCCCCGCCGCGAGCGCGTGCATCTTCTCCTCCGACTCCGCCTCCACCATCACCCGCGCCAGTGCTTCGGTCCCCGAATACCGCACCACCACGCGCCCGTTTCCATCCAACTCTTTCTCAGCCGCCTCAATCGCCTTCTGCACCGCCGGTATCTGCTCCAATGGAATCTTCTCCCGCACCCGCACATTCTGAATTTTCTGCGGGAACACTTTCAAGTCGCCCACCAGATCCGCCAGCGATCTTCCACTCCGCACAAGAATGTCCGCCAAACGCAGAGCCGTCAGCAAGCCGTCGCCGGTAGTCGCATCGCCATCACGAAAAATAATGTGGCCGGACTGCTCCCCGCCCAGCACTGCGCCCGTCTTCAGCATTTCTTCCAGCACATATTTATCGCCCACATTCGCGCGCAACATGCGGATGCCCGACTTCTTCAGCGCAATCTCCAGCCCCATGTTCGACATGGTGGTCGCGACCACAAGCCCGCCGGTCAGCTTGCCTCGCGCGTGCAGGTCGCGCGCCGCGGCCAGAATCACGCCGTCTCCATTCACTACGCTTCCGCTCGCGTCGCAGAAAAGCGCCCGGTCGGCATCGCCATCAAACGTTACCCCCAGATCGAATTTCTCCGCGGACCCCGCCATCGTTTTCCCCAAAGTCTCCGGATGCAGCGCCCCGCAGCCGTCATTAATATTTCTGCCGTTCGGCGAAACATGAATGAATGTCGCCTGAATTCCAATTCTGCGAAATAATTCCGGAGCCTCCGCCGTGGCCGCTCCGTTGGCGCAATCCACCAGCAGCCGTAGCCCGCTCAAATCCGACGCCACGTTGCGCACCAGCGAACCCACATAGGCATGCCGCAGCTCGGCTTCGCCCGGCAGGCACGGCCCCGGCACTTTTTGCGCGGTTTCGTCTGACACTCTCGGATTCTGCAACAGAGCAAAAATTTCCTTCTCGATCGCCAGTTCGCCCTCGTCGACGAGCTTGAAACCATCGCCGGAAAAAACTTTGATCCCGTTGTCTGTCCACGGATTATGCGACGCCGAAATCACCACGCCTGCTGCAAATCCGCGCGACCGCGCCAGGTAGGCAATCCCCGGAGTCGTAATAACACCGGCGCTATGCACGTCGACGCCGACGGCTCCCAGACCCTCGGCAACCCGGTCGGCAATCCATCCGCTCGACTCGCGCGTGTCCTGGCCGATCACCGCCTGTGCTCTGCGCGTTTTGCGAACCAGGTCGTGCCCCAGCGCGCGCCCAATCAGATAAGTGCTTTCCAGGGTCAGCGGAAATTCTCCCGCCACGCCCCGAATCCCGTCCGTCCCAAATAGTTGGCGCTTTTGTTCGCCCATAAATTGTTAAGAGAAAATTAACTTAGCCTCATAAAATTTGGATCGCGAAACTGGGTTCACGAAATGATGACCGACACTGGATGATATACCGTGGACGATCAACGAGTGGGATTACGAGAGAACAGTTACGGTCTAACCTGAGGAGTCCTCCGCGAGCTAAAGCGACCAACTAATGCGCCGAAGAACCGGCCGCTTCCATCACTACCGTCACGTGAATCGAAGTTGGCTGCACCACCTGCACCAGCGGATCCGCGACATACACATTCGTCACGAACGTGGCGCGATTGATCGTTCCCGACGCGTCCACCGGATCGGTCGTCGCCGCCTCAACCCGTTCCACACGCCGTCGCGGCCCGCTAATCGTGACCTTCTCCGGGTCCGCCGTTGACCATCGGCTGCAGCCCAGCCACGAATGTCCCTATCACCCGCGGATGAATCTCGACCTCGCGCGTGAGCCGCGTGTCGAACGCCAGATGCACCTGGCCCGGCACGACCTGCACTACTTCCACGTCCTGCGGGCGTCGAATCTCCTGCGCCGTCAAATTGAATGTCCGTTCTCCTGGCTTGGCGTCACGCAAATCGAGCTCCGCATGTACGTCGGTCGCTCGCAGCTGCCGAATAAAACGTCCCGGCCCTCGCACGCGAATCTGCGCTTCGGGAATTAGCTCAGAGCTGATTTCAATATTGTCTTCCACATGCAGAAACTCAATGGGCACGCGGATCGAGACTTCCGCCACGCGGATCGCGCGCAATGGCCAGCCACAACCCGGTCGCCAGCAGCAGCGATAATATTTTCAGCCCGAAATTGTGCAGCACGTAGCGCTTGAAAAAACTGATCAAGGCTCAGGCTCCGTTTCCGAAAGCGATTCCTTCTCTGACTTGGTTCCCGCGGCCTGCAACGGCGAATCCAGCGCTGCATCCGATTCGTCCTCCTGCGCAATCACCGTCGGCAGCGTCACCGGAGACATATACCTTCGCAGCTCGCCGCCCAGTCGTGCGCGCAACTGGTCCACCGTGAGGTCGCGCTCGATCTTGCCTCCGATCGCCAGGCTGATCGCTCCCGTCTCTTCGGAAACGATCACCGCAATCGCATCCGTCTCTTCCGTAATTCCGATCCCCGCACGATGACGCGTTCCCATTTGCGTGGAGAGCATGGGATTCATCGATAGAGGCAAAAAACATGCCGCCGCGGCGATGCGGTCTTTTTGCACGATCACCGCGCCATCATGCAGCGGAGCGCTGGGCCGGAAAATCGTCGCCAGCAGATCGTAGGAAAGCCGCGCATCCAGCGGCACACCGCTTTCCACGTGCGTGCGCAATCCAATCTCGCGTTCAATCACAATCAGCGCGCCCGTCTGGTGCTGCGAAAATAAATTCGCCGCCAGAACAATGTCGTCATAGGAATCGCCATCCGCCGACGATCCCCGAAAACTCAGCCGCCGACCCAGATCAGCCAGCACGTGCCGTATCTCCGACTGGAACACGACAATCAGCGCGAAAATCACATACGGCAACAGCCGGCTCACCAGCCAGTTCAGCGTGGTCAGTTCGCCAATCCGCGCCAGGTAGAACGTGAGCGCAACCACCGCCACGCCCGCCATCATGGGTGCCGCCCGCGTCCCGCGGATCATCGCCAGCACCTGGTAGATGATGACCGCCACCAGCAGAATGTCGAGCGCCACCGACACTCTCGACCACGAGGTCAGAAATTGCGTCACTCGGAGTGTTTCTCCTGATGAACTGAATGTGGGCCCGAAAGTCTTAATTGTAATGCAGAGAGCTATTCCGTTTGTTTGTCATCCCTTCTTCGTCACCCGCGCCACAATTTCCCCCCGCGCCAGCCGCGCTGAAATCTCCTGCCCAACCTCCGTGCCGCTCGCATCTTTCAGCAACTTGCCCGAAGCATCGAACACCAGCGCGTACCCTCGCTCCAGCACGGCCAGCGGAGAAAGCGACTCCAGTCCCGTTGTCAACCGCTCCACTCGCGTCCGGTGCAGCAGCAGGACGTTGCGCATCGCCCCCGCCAGCGCTGCCACTCCCGCGCCCAGCCCCACCCGCATGCTCGCCAGGACCGACGCTAAATCATAATGCCGCACCGCCGCCGCTACCGTTTCCCAACGCCGCCGGATCTGCTCCAGCACACGCCTCTCCCCGCGCTCCAGCCGATACGTGAGATCGTCCAGCTTTTGCTGCCGCTGCCGGATCGCTCCCATGATCCCGCCGAAAGCCCCGTGCTGAGCCAGTTCTGTGAGCGCCTGGCGCCCCATCAGCAACCGGTAACGCAGCGCGCGTTCCAGCCGTTCATGCAACGCCGCAGCCTGATCTCCCACTCCCTGCAGCGACCGGATCACCAGCTCCGCCGCCGCCGACGGTGTCGGAGCCCGCAGGTCAGCAACGAAATCCAAAATCGTGAAATCCGTTTCGTGCCCCACCGCCGAAATCACCGGAATCTCCGAAGCGACCACCGCGCGCGCCAGCCCTTCATCATTAAACGCCGCCAAATCTTCCGCCGACCCTCCACCGCGCGCCACCACAATCACTTCCACACTTCTCTCGCGGTTAAAATGCTGCACTCCCGCCGCCACTTCCGCGGCCGCGGCATTGCCCTGCACCTGCGCCGGGTAAATCAACACATTCACGGTGTGATGCCGCCGCCGCAATATGTTGAGAATGTCGCGCAGCGCCGCCGCCTGCGGAGACGTCACAATCCCCACCCGCGCCGGAAGCGCCGGCACAGGCTTTTTTCGTTCCGCCGCGAATAGTCCTTCGGCTTCCAGCTTGGCTTTCAGCTGCTCGAATGCAATCTGCAGCGACCCCGCGCCTTTAGGCTCGATATACTCCGCCGAAATTTGCAGCTCGCCGCGGTCTTCATACACTGTCACCCGCCCGCGCACCACCACCTGCATCCCGTCCGCCGGACGAAACCTCAGCAACTTCGCCGACGACCGGAACATCACCACGCGAATCTGCGCGCTCCCATCCTTCAGCGTGAAATAAAGATGCCCCGAATCCGGCGCCCGGAAATTCGAAATCTCCCCCTCCACCCACGCATCGGAATACTCCCGCTCCACATGCGTCCGCACCGCGGCCACCAGCTCACGCACCGCCCAGACCCGCCGCTCCGGCGGCCGGAAGCTGAACCCCATCTGATCACTGAGTGAAGACATTAAGCGCAGTGTACCGCACCGCTGCTAATTCGTGATTTTGGAGGAGACGCGGAAGGGGGTCAGCGGATTCTCGGGTAGCACAGCGCGTCATCGCAGCGAGAACCGCATCTAGTGGGGTATTTGGAGATGTCATCCCGAGAAGCGATGTCCCGAGCGGAAATGTCATCCCGAACACGCCGGAGGCGGGTGAGGGACCCTACGTTAGCCAGCATCACCACTGATGTAAAGAGGATCGCCACTGAGACGGGCTTTTCTATTTACTCCATCACCAGCCATGCCAAAGCTTCTTCGCGCGTCTTAAAAACCGAAAACTCGCGGCGGGAGAAGCTGCTCAGGCTCTCGCAGAAACCCCGAGGAAACTTCTCCCGACGCGCCCATGCGGATTTCCTGACATGAAGTTTGTCAAAGACGGCGGTCTGTTCCATGGCCCGAACGGCTTCCGGATCAAAGGATGCTCCCGTGAAATCGGTCAGTATCAAGACCGAACGAAGCGGACGGGGAATCACAAGTTTGGGCACAGTCCGGAAAATCTTTTCGACCTCGGTCGCCGAACAATGCGATACGTCGATGAGAAGAATCTGCTTCGCCTGATGAGTGAAAAACCGAAGGCGGTCGTCAAGGAGTTGGCTCGAAGCGGCATGCCGCTTGGCCCGGGACACTTCATAAACCGCAGCCTGCCGTGCTCGCTCGTCATCCTGCGCAAGTGTCGAGTGGTTTCTCACTATCCATATGGTACGCCCCCAACCAACGCTCCCGGACGCACGACCGGTCAACGACCCGAACGGCGCAGACTAAGGGCCCTCGATCCTCCTCGAGCTGCCGATATATCGGCAGTGCTGACGAGCGGATTTTCGTTAGCAGCCGCTAACTCCATTCCCATCAATGAATTCTCATCTTGAGAATCGCCCTAACGACTTTCCAATCCCAGTCCAACCGTTCCTGCAAATGGAAGATGTGTTCCTTCAGGAACACTGTGGAAAACTTGGGGGCCAGGAATGCCGTCAGGTCGTCCTGGTCTGAGCAGGATACATCCGGTCAAACGAGCAGCCACGTCGCCGCGATCACCACGAAGCACAGCACGCTTCCTTCCGGTCCAACCGACCCGCCCGTCAACCACAGCGGACCGTGGAACGACGAGCTCAGCAAGTGCCCCGGAGAAACGCTCCCGCTGTCGGGAACGGAATAGAGAAAACTTTCCCCCCAATCCCACGCCGCGTGAAATCCCACGGCGAACCAGAGCGATCCGGTACGCCGCAACGTGAGGCAGAAAAAGAATCCAAGGGATGCCGCGACCAGGATGCCGCGCCAGTCTTCTCCTCCATTGCCGAGGTGGATCAGGCCAAACGTCGCCGAGAGCGCCGCGGCGGCCCACCAGAAGCCGATCCCGCGGGCCAGCGTGAACAGCGAGTAGCCACGGAACAGAAACTCCTCATAAAATCCCACCAGCAGAAACGTTCCCGCCCAGAACGCCGCGAACTTCGCCAATCGCGCGCCGTGCAGCACCAAGTGGCCGAAATCAAAAACGTGCAGCCCATGCAGCACCACGAGCAACAAGGTAATTCCAGCGAAGCCCAACGCCGCCCCCACCCAGAACAGCTTGCCGAACGCCTGCCGCATTGGCAATCCGTAGGCGCCCCAGCGGCGATGCTCGATCCGCGCCAGCACCAGCGCGGGAATCGCCGCCGCCACAAAGAACGCGAACTCGATCGCCGTCCCCGCACGCAACGCGCCCAGATTCCGCGACGCGACCAGATCTCCGGCAACTCGCTGTAGCAGATAAAACGTTAGTGCGTAGAATGCGAATCCCCATCCCGCACGCAGGCAGTCGCGACCGCTCTCGCGGAAAAAGAAAAGCGTGTGCGCGTACGAGGGTTGTGTCGCTGACAGTGAAGCTTGGCGCAGCCGCGCCGTCAACCGGAGTACCGGCGACAGATTCGCCGGATAAGTCCCCGACCGGTTCGCCGGATGAGTTACCCGCGACCTCGCTCTTGTTCGTTCTTGCTGTGATCTCATCCGCCAAAGAAGTTCCCCGCAGAGGGCTGGGTCATGGTAAAACACTCGGTTTCCTTATGAGCGGATATTTCACACGCGAGCGTTTCGGACGTCCCCAGTTCCTGGCGGGGCTGATGCTGTTGGCGTTCCTCGCCCAGGCCAGCTGGCTGGTCAGGTCGCAGTGGCATGCACAATGGAACTTGCAGTCGCCGATTTTGCAATCGAGAGCGCGAAAGATACAGATGACCAGATAAAGACCGGCGCGGAAGAAGCTGAGGGCGAGCGTATCGCCGCCGGCTGGGGACAGTGGCACGGTCGCGGCATCGCCGGCGCGCCCTATCACGATGCCGAGGCGCCTGCGAAAAAGTTCGCAGAGACGTCCAACACTGAAGACGAATACGATACCGAGCGTTCGCCGCTGCTTCCGCTCGTCTCGGCCGCTCCGCTGCTGCCGATGCCGGAGCGCTGGTGGAATTTAGAATCGTTCGCCTACTGGGGATGGCTTACCCGCCTGCCGTTTCTCGCATGCGGCGTGTTGCTGGGAGCATCGTTGTGGTACGTGGCGCGTCGGCTCTGCGGCAACCACGGCGGGTTCGTGGCTCTAGCGCTCTACTGCTTTTCGCCCGCGATGATTCAAGCCAGCGCCGTGTGGCATACCGAGCCAGAGATCGTGGCGGCGTGGGGAGCTTTCGGCGCAATCTTCACCGCGATCGCGGTTGCGCATACTCTCTACGCGCCGCGCGAAGTGGTCCTGTGGAACTGGCGACGCATTGTGCTGCTTGGAACATCGTTGGCGATCGCCACCGGCGCGCAGTTTTCCATGGTCGTCGTCGTGCCGGTGGCGCTGGCGTTTCTGCTCTACGTGGCGCCGGTGCGGCGGCAGGCGGGAGTGGTTATCTGGCTGGCCGCGTCCATCGTAGGTTTCGTGATGCTGTTCGCGGCATATTTTTTTCATCCGCATGCATTTGCCGAAAGCATGCGCCACGCAGCGTTTTGGGGAGCGACCTGGCGAGCCTTCGCCATCCCGGGAGTCTATCGACAGGTCGCGGCGCAACTGGGACGCTCGTGTCCGGCGTTCGCTCTGGCGTTGCCCGTGGCGCTGGTGGCATACGCCCGGTGGCCGCGCACGCGTTACTTCGGCAACACCGCGCCGCTCTCGGTGGCTCTGCTCTTTCTGGTGCTGGGCGTGGCGCACCCGCACCTCGGCGGCTCTGGATTTCTTCTGGCCGCGGTGCCATTCCTGTTTCTCTTCGTCGCCGGAGTGCTCGCCGATATGATGGAGACGCGCTATCGTTCCGTGGTGACCGCCGGCATCATCGGCCTGGTGGCCGCGAACACATTGTGGAGCCTGATAGCGTTGGGACGCGTCGGTCAGGGATAAGGCCTTGAAGCGCGAAGGCTACAAAGAACAGCCGCTAAGATCAGAAAGAAAATCGCCGCGGGACCTGCGACGCATTGGTTTCAGAAATCTGGTTTCCCGTTACAGAACGGCCGCTACAGAACAGCTGCTACAGAACCAAAAGAACACCGAACACCTGTGACAAAATCATGCTTGCGTGGTTGCGGAAGGAGCGGAGCGCGCAAATGACTGGGAGTTTTCTGGGAGATTTGTTCGATGAATTATTTCCCATCTGCCGGAGCATTACCGGCGAGGGATTTCGGCGCAGCTTAGCGATATTTCAACGGCACATGCCGTTAGAAATCGAGACCGTGCCCACGGATACGACAGTCTTCGATTGGACGGTGCCCCCGGAGTGGAGCATCCGCAGCGCCAAGCTAACTGATCCCGCGGGTCGAGTAGTTGCGGACCTGGCGGAGAGTACGCTCTCGGTGGTCAGTTACTCCGAGCCTGTCGACCACCGCCTCAGTTTGGCTGCACTGCGGCCGCACCTGCATAGTGTGCCCGCACATCCAGATGCAATTCCTTACGTGACCAGCTATTACAAACGGACCTGGGGCTTTTGCCTGCCGGACCGCGTACTCCGCTCGCTCCCAGAGGGCGAGTACCACGCGCGCATCGACAGCGGCTTTCAACATAACGGCGGCATTCAGTTCGGCCAGTGTGTGCTTGCTGGGGATTCTCCCCGCGAAATTCTGTTGACTTCTTATCTGTGTCACCCCTCCCTGGCGAATAACGAACTGAGCGGTCCCCTGGTGCTGCTCGGGTTGTTTGACCGGATCAGTAAGTGGCCTCGCCGCCGATTCACCTACCAGTTCCTATTGAATCCCGAAACGATTGGAGCGCTCTGCTACCTGCATCGCTACGCCGATCATCTCCGTGACAAGCTGGTATCGGGAATCGTCCTCACGTGCGTGGGTGGTCCCCGGGAAAAGCTGAGTTACAAAATGAGCCGGCGCGGAAACAGCCTGGCGGATCGCGTGATCCAATATCTTAAGAACGACGAAGAATATCCCGTCGAGATCCGGCCGTTCGATCCGACTTCCGGATCGGATGAGCGCCAATACTGCTCTCCGGGTTTCAATCTGCCCTTCGGCCAGATCGCGCGCACGGTGTACGGCCAGTACGCCGGATACCACAATTCCCTGGACACCAAGGAGTTCATGGGGATACCGAGCCTTGTAGATAGCATCGATAGGGTGGAGGAGATCCTGCAGACGCTCGAAGCCGGCAGCCGGTTTGTCAATTTGAAACCGTATGGCGAGCCTCAGTTGGGGCCCCGCGGGCTCTACCCCAACGTCAACAGCGCAACCACATGGACGAATTCCAGCGACCAGTTGGTGGATGCCAGAACGTTCCTCAACCGGCTTCTGATGGTGCTCAGCTACTGCGATGGTGAGCACGATATGATGGAGATCGCCCGGCGATGCGGCTGCAAACTGCAAGCTCTTTCTCAGGTGGTCGGCCAACTTGAGGCGGCCGGGCTATTGGCGCACCGAGGAGATTAGCAGGCTTTGGGAATTTTGTTTATCACCGGCGACCATCCCAGGCATAGTTACATTGCACGTTGCATCGCCGCGAGCAATCTGCTGCAAGGGATGATCATCGAGCGCCGCGAGGCCTTTATCCCGGAGCCGCTGGCGGGCCTGAGCGAAGCGACACGGAAATTATTTGTGCGGCACTTCGCCGGCCGCGCGCGCGCGGAAGAGCAATTCTTCCCCGGCCACCAGTTGCCCGCTGGAGTGGAAACTCTCATTGTGGATCGCGGTGAATTGAACACTTCCAAAGTGTGGGACTTTATCGATCGCATTTCTCCCGATCTGCTCATGTCGTATGGCGTTCATAAGCTTGGTGAAGAAACTCTGGCTCGCGCCAGGGGCAGACGCTGGAACATTCACGGAGGGCTCTCGCCCTGGTATCGCGGCACGATCACACATTTCTGGCCCAGTTATTTTCTCGAACCGCAGATGACCGGCATGACGGTACATACGCTGACCCAGGCAATCGACGGTGGAGAAATTGTTCATCAGGTGGCCGCAGAGTTGGTTCGCGGTGACGGAGTTCACGACCTGGCTTGCCGCGCGGTTCTTGCATTGGGCCAGGAATTGCCTGAACTGGTCGCGCGCGGAGTTCATGGAACCTTCAAGCCTCCAGCGGTGCAGACCACCACGGGCCGAATCTGGCGCGCATCTGACTGGCGTCCCGAGCACCTGCGGTTGATCTATGACGTTTACGGCGACCGGATCGTGGACGGCTACCTCGACGGTGAATTCAAGAAACACGATCCCAAACTGATTCGCGGATTGCCGTAACCAGTCATCTCCCTGTTTGGGATTCTGCTGTGAAATGTGCGGGCTTGGCCTTCTCCTAATTTTCGCCTCAGCCTATACTGCTTGCATGACCCCGGAAACCGATCTGCTCGCGCCGCTGCGCAGCTACTGGGGATACAGCTCGTTCCGGCCATTGCAGGAGCGGATCGTGCGCAGTTTGCTGGCCGGGCGCGACACGTGCGTGGTAATGCCGACGGGCGGAGGCAAATCGCTGTGCTACCAGTTGCCGGCGGTGGTTTCGGGGCGCACAGCGGTCGTGGTTTCTCCGCTGATCGCGCTGATGCAGGATCAGGCGGCGCAGCTGGCGCAGATGGGGATTCCGGCGGCGGTGCTCAACAGCACCCTCAACGACGCGCAGCAATCGAGCGTGGTTAAGCAGGCGCGCGAAGGCGCTTACCGGCTGCTCTATCTTTCGCCGGAGCGGCTGGCGCGTGGCGACACCATCGGATGGCTGCAGAAAGTTCCCATCGCGTTCTTCGCCATTGATGAAGCTCACTGCATTTCTGAGTGGGGACACGAATTCCGTCCGGAGTACCGGCAGTTGAACCGGCTGCGCGGACACTTTCCCGATCATCCCATCGCGGCCTTCACGGCCAGCGCTACGCAGCATGTGCGGCATGACATTCTGGCGCAACTGCAGCTGCGCGCGCCGGATAAATATATTGCTAGCTTTCACCGGTCGAACCTGTGTTACATCGTCCGCGAGTGCAATGCCGTCGAGCAGCCGGCGATGGTGGTGAATGCCTTGCACAGCTACACCGAGGGCAGCGTGATTGTTTATGCGCCCACCATCAACAAGGTGGAGGAGACGGTCGACTTTCTGGAAGACCAGGGCCTGCCCGCGGCGGCATACCACGGCAAGATGGATTCGGCTTCGCGCAGGCGCAATCAGGAGCGCTGGATGTCGGATGAGGTGCGCGTGCTGGTGGGGACGATCGCGTTCGGCCTGGGGATTAACAAAGCTACGGTGCGCGCGGTGATCCATTTAGCCCTGCCGAAATCGATTGAGCAGTATTACCAGGAGGCGGGCCGCGCCGGGCGCGACGGCAAGCCCGCGGATTGTGTGATGCTGTGGCAAAAAGCGGATGCGGGGCTGCTGGGATTTTTCGCCAACCAGATTCTCGATTCGGCCGAGCGCGAACGCGCGTGGCAGCGTTATCACGTGATCCGCGCGTTTGTGGAATCGAACCGCTGCCGGCATCGCCAGATTTGCACGCACTTTGGAGAGACTCCGAAGTGGGAGTCGTGTGGAGCTTGCGATGTGTGCGGGACTTCGCCGGCGTGGCTGGCGAAGGTTTTTGCGCCCGACCCGCGGAAGCGGCAGCGGTTTGCTGCGGCGCAGCGCAGGGATGCAAGTGCGTCGAAGCCTTTGTCTCCCTCATTGTCACTGTCGCAGGCCGAAGCACCGGTTAGCGCCGAGGAAGAGGAATTACGCGAGTATCTCCGCGAGTGGCGACGGACGACGGCGAAAGAGCAGGGCGTTCCTGCCTACGTGGTGCTGCACGATTCTTCGCTTGAGGAAATTTGCCGAGCACGGCCGAAGGCTCTCGCCGGGCTTTTGCAAATTACCGGGATTGGCGAGCGCAAGGCGGCGGCGTTTGGGCAGCAGATCCTTGATGCGCTGTTGCGATTCAGCAACGGTGCCCGCGCAGCTGCACCGCCTGTGAAAAAGACAGCGCCGGCTTTGGAGACGCTGAGCCTGCTGGCCGCCGGAAAAAGCTTCGAAGAAATTGCGCAAATTCGCGGACGCCAGGTTGCGACCGTGGTGAATGCGGTGGCGAATCTGGTGGAGAGCGGGTTGCTGGAGTTTCAGCAAGCGTGGATCGACCCGACCCGGCAATCCGTGATTGAAGCGGCTTGTGGCCAGCTGGGACTCGAACGGTTGAAGCCGCTGAAAGATGCGTTGCCGCCGGAGATTACGTTTGATGAGATCCGGCTGGTGGTGGCGCGGCTGCGCCGCGAGCAGGATGGGAAGAAGGATGCGGTTTCCGCGTAGAGGCTCATGAGCGCCGCATATCGCGGTGGCGATCCCGTTTACGGCAGTAGTAATGCATGGCTGACGTAAGGTCCCTCCCCCTGCGCGTTGCGCAGAGGTCGGGATGACATCGGTGAGAAGACCCGCGCCTCCTACGGCAGCAGGCCAAAGGCTCCCACTCCCGTGGTGGTGCCTACGTAGACTTTGCCGTTGGCAATAGTGGGGATGATGAATTTGTTGCCGGCGCCGAATTGATCGCGGCCGCCCGAGGCCTGGTTGCTGTTGTAAAGCTCCACTAACGTCTTGGCGTTGAAGGCGTGCAGTACCGCGGGATTAGTATTCTCCGAGGCCCAGACGATGGCGTTAGCGTCGTCGTTAGCCGAAATGCTGGGCGTGGCGCCCGGGTAGCCAAAAGCATGGCTGGTTTGTGCGATCGGACTCAGTAACAGCTTGGCGCTCTTGAATTGGAACTCCAGGATGGGCTGGCCCACGGGACCGTAATAAAGTCTGCCGTCAAAGTAAGCGGGCATCGACCAGATTCCGCCGGGCAAAGCTCCTGCCAGTTCCTGGTACATTTTGTTGGTGGAATTGAATCCGCCCATGCCGTTGCGGTTCACCACGTAGAGGTTGGAATCCTTGCCCGCACCCACTGCGAGATCCCAGAGATTGCCTTGAGCATCTTTCATCGCGGGTAAGAGCAGAGCTCCGCCGGAGCCGAGGTCGGTGTCGGAACCATTCTCGCTTTCCTGGTTGTACATCTCAAAATAATCGGTGACGGCGAGTCCACCTCTGGTGGAGAGTTTCAGGAAAGCGTTGCCGTAGTCGCCCTCGCTGGGAAAGCCGCCGGAGTTGAGCGTGGTGTCGAAGTAGCCGTTCGCGTCGAGAAAATAAATGTTGCTCTTGGAGTCCGCAGTCAAGCCGGCCCCGGCGCCCCAGACGGCGCCTTCGTTGCCATTCGGAGTCACGTTCAGCACGGTGGTCTGCACGAGCGTAGTCGCGTTGTATCCCATGATCCAGCCGGTGTAAGGACGAGCGTCACAGTGCGAAGCCCAGGCCAGGTAAACCGTGTTGTTGAGGAGCAGCAAACCGGAGCGTTCTTTGTATTGCGCCGGGTCGAAAATCACAGAGCCGTTGGCGCTGTTATCGCCGATGCCCGGGTACTTCGCGGTGATGTCGACCGGACCTTTGTGCAACTCGTTGCCGGTCGCGGCGTCCAGAGCGTGCAGACGCTGGTGATAATTTCCGGAAGTGTCTTTCGACATGGCGACGAGATAGATGACGCCATTCGAGTTCTTAGGCCGGTCGATGACGGGAGTGGAGGTGATGCCGATCTCGGGACTGACCTGGCCGCAGCCGCGATCGTCTGAAGGAACCTCGCCGGACTTGAGCGCAGTCACCTGCCAGACGAGCGCGCCGGTGTCAGCGTCGAAGGCATAGGCGCTGTCGTGTTCGCTGACCACAATGAGCAGGTTATGCGTGCCGCTGGCAGTGGAGACACCATGCAGGTAGAGAGGCTGAGCGTCCACCAGGCCGTCCACCGTGACGGTAAATAATTTCCCGAACGTGGCGGAGTTCACGTTAGCGAGCGTGAGCGTGGTTTCTTTCGCGTTGAGGCCGTTGCGGGCGTTGTCGTTGTGGTAGGTGAGGACGTCCTGCTGGGAGTGGGAGAGCGCCGGCGCCAGACATAAGAAGCAGGCCAACAGCGCGGCCAGACATGGTTTACGGTGGGCGAAACGACGGATGAAAGCGGACTGGGGAAGGATTCGCATGATGTTTGTCTCCCGGGTACTGTGAAGATTTCGTGCGCGCCGGCGACGCGCGTTCGGAAAAGCGCCGATAAGATGCTGATCGTTGGAATCCAGTTGCGCCATTCGCAAATATTTCCTGATTGGTGACGGAACAGTGAGTAAAGAACGCTGGACAAAGAAGCTGGCGAAGCGGGCAATTCTTGCGAAGTACGATTGACCTCAAGTCTCGCAGTGTTTCCGCCGCAGCGCAAAGGGTCTTTAGTACATGGGGTGGGCGGGTGAGAAACGCGCGAGGGCATGTCCAAAATTCAAGGACGCCCCGGTGAAAATCTCGATGAGAAAACGCCAAAGAAAAAAACTCGCAGAAAAAACCTCAGTGGGCTTCTTCGGCCGCCGGTGCGGTATCGGGCGTGTCGACCTTTTGAAAAGTGTGAGCCAGGGCGGGCGGGAGTTCGAAGTCTCCCACGTCCTTGCCGGACGTAGCGGCGGTCATGAAGTTCAGCCAGATGGGCAGTGCGGCGCGGGCGCCGGTTTCTTTAGCGCCGAGCGTCCTTTTTTCGTCGAAGCCCACCCACACGCCACAGGTCATGGCGGGAGAAAAACCGACGAACCAGGCGTCCGTGAAGTCGTTGGTGGTGCCGGTTTTTCCGGCGACCGGGAACGGCAGCTTCGAGGCGGCGATGGCAGTGCCGTGCATCACCACTTCTCGCAGCATCGACGTCAGAATGCGCGCGGTTCGCTGGCTGATGGCGTCTTTCACGTCGGGAAAATCTTCTTCCAGCACGCGGCCTTCGTAGTCGGTGACGCGGGTGATGTAGCGCGGCGTGATGCGCACGCCATCATTGGGAAAAACGCTGTAAGCGGAAGTCTGCTCGAACAGACTGATCTCGTCGGAGCCAAGTGCCACAGAAAGATACGGTTGCAGCGGTGCAGTGATGCCGAAGCGTCGCGCGTAACTGATCACCGCTGGCATTCCGATTTTGTCGGCGAGCTTCAGCGCGGGAATGTTTCGCGACTGTGCCAGAGCGCGGCGCAGCGTGATGATGCCTTCGTATTTCTCGTCGTAGTTGCGCGGAGAATAAGGTCCGTTGGAAGTGGGAAAGCTGACGGGCTCGTCGAGGACGGTGTCGTCAGGGCTGCCGCCTTCGTCGATCACTGCGGTGTAGACGTAAGGCTTGAACGAAGAGCCAACCTGCCGCCGCGCCTGGGTGACGCGGTCGAATTTGGAATCGTTGAAGTCGCGGCCGCCAACCATAGCCAGGATGCCGCCGGTGGCGTTGTCGAGAGCGAGCAGCGCGCCTTGCGCGCCGGAATCCTGTTCCAGGCTCACTTTCGCCGCGCCGTTCGCGCCGAGCGCGAGAATCTTGACGTAACAGATGTCGCCGGCCTTGAGAATGTTCTGCAGCTTCGCGGTGGTCCAGGCAACGTCTGGCTGGCTCAGAGCGGCAGTGTAGCGGCCGAATTTCAGCGTGGCGATGCCGGGCCCCGCGGACGTAATGAGCGCGTGGATGTAGCCGTTGACTTCAGGTTCGTCGTCCCAATCGGCGTGCGCGTATTTTTCGATGGTCAGGCCTGCGGCGAGAACATTATCGAGATGCCCTTTCCATCCGTGGCGGCGTTCGTAGGCGGCGAGTCCGTCGAGCACGGCCTGGTTCGCGGCCTTCTGCAGGTCGACATCCAGCGACGTGTAAACCTTGAGGCCGCCTTCGTGAACCTGATCAGTTCCATATTTCGATTCGAGGTAGCGGCGGATTTCCTCCACGAAATACGGAGCGAGCGAGTTAGGGTCATGGGCCAAATGTAAAACGATGGGAGCGGAACGGGCGTCGGCCGCCTGCGCGGCGGTGATTTTGCCATCTTCGAGCATGGCGTTGATCACCAGGTTGCGGCGTTTCTGTGCGCGATCGGCGTGGTTGATCGGGGAATAGACAATCGCGCTTTTCGGCAAGCCGGCGAGCAGCGCCGCTTCGTCCAGCGTGAGCTGGCGCGCGGGCTTGCTGAAGTAATACTCCGACGCCGCTTCAAATCCGTAGACGCCATGGCCCAGAAAAATCTGGTTGGCGTAGAGCGTGAAGATTTGCGGCTTGGTGAAACGGCGCTCGATCTGGATGGCGAGCATCGTCTCCTGCACCTTGCGGTGAAACGAGCGGTCGGGCGAGAGAAAAAGATTACGCGCCAGCTGCATCGTCAACGTGGACGCGCCCTGCACTCGCCCGCCGGATTCAACGTCGCGATAAGCGGCTCCGACGATGCGCCAGAAATTAATTCCCGAGTGCGTGTAAAAATCTTTGTCTTCGATGGAGACCAGCGCGTCGCGCAGCACCGGAGGAAAATCTTCGTAGGTCGCGACCACGCGGCGCTGCAGCGCAAACGATCCGATGACGCGGCCACGGTCGTCGTAGAGTTCGGTGATCGAACTGGGTCGGTAGTTCTCGAGCGCGTCGACCTGCGGAAGATCCGTGGTGTAGACCAGCAGCAGTCCGGCAGTAGCGCCGACCAGCGCGGAGATGAGCACGAGCAGGCTAAACAGCACGCGCCCCACGAACTTGCGTCCGGCAATTTCCACCGTCGGGAGTTCGTCGTAGAGAGATTTCATGATTCGTTCGAGTCGCTGCGGATGAAGTCAGGATAGCATTTTGGAGTGCGGGCTTCGGGCTTCAGCTCTCGGGCTTCGGCAATCTGGCAATCAGAAGCCTTGAATTCTTGGACGAGCCATATCCCAGACTGTATAGTCTGAGACTTGTTTCTTGTGTTCGAGGAGGCTTCTATGAAGCGCGCTCTGAGTCTGGCAGTGCTCGGCCTGCTGTTTATCTCCGCAGGATTTTCCGGAAACGCGTACGCGGATGCTCCGAACGAGACTATCGCCTCGCGCACCGCCGAGGTCAACGGCGTCAAGTTGCATTACCTGACTGCCGGCCACGGCACAACGCTTCTGTTGTTGCACGGCTATGCCGAAACTTCGCGGATGTGGAGGCCGATCATTCCCGCGCTTGCCCAGCGCTTCACCGTGATCGCGCCGGACTTGCCCGGCATCGGAGACTCCGACATTCCCGCCGACGGCCTGGATATGAAGAGCGCCGCCATCCGCATTCACGATCTTGCCAAGTCGCTCGGAGTGCAGAAAGCGGAGGTCGTCGGACACGACATCGGCCTCATGGTGGCCTATGCGTATGCCGCGCAGTTCCCGGCGGAAGTGACGAAACTTGTTTTGATGGATGCTTTCCTCCCCGGCGTGGCGGGTTGGGAGGCGGTTTACAACAATCCGCACATATGGCACTTCCGCTTCAACGGGCCCACTCCTGAAGCTTTGGTGCAGGGCCGCGAGCGCACTTACTTTGATTATTTCTGGAACGACTTCGCAGCCGACAAGACTCACTCGATTCCGGAAGCCGATCGCGATGCTTACGCGGCGGCCTACGCGCGACCGGGACGCATGCACGCAGGCTGGGCCTATTTCGTTTCGTTCCTGCAAGCCGCTAAGGATTTTGCTGAACTCTCTCAGACCAGGCTCACCATGCCGGTGCTGAGTATTGGCGGCGATAAAGGGAACGGAGTAGCGCTGGGGCAACAAGTGAAGCTGGTTGCCACCGACGCGACCGTCATCGTGCTCAAGGATACCGGGCACTGGCTCATGGAGGAGCGTCCCAAAGAAACGGCGGACGCGCTCATGAAATTTCTGTGAGTGGTCCGACGAACTCCCGCTCTCGAAAGCCGCGACGCCCTAAAGAAGCGTGATCTCGCCCATGTCGATTGCAACCAGCAAGGGCTCTTTCACCAGCTGATAATCGCCTTCATACGCGTACACTCGGCGCCTGGTCGGCACAATAATGCCGTCTACGTCGCGGTAGTCCGAAGCGTAGTTGAGCCCGGTGGCTCCGCCAAGAATGTCTACCGTGTAGTCGTGTCTGCGTAATAAGCCATCAGGCCCAAAGCAGGAGATCTGTTCCTTGGTGTGGCTCTTAACGTTGTCCGGGAAGGTTACTTTCAATCGTCTCCAGGTTTCGCCTTCGACCTGAATCGAGGCGATCTCCTCAGTGACGAATCCGTCATGGGTGTAGAGGAACGGCGTATTGAGGTATGTCCACAGAGCTTCTCCGACGAAGTACGTCACATCAATGTCGTCCCACGGCGTTTCTCTCTGTTGCCCTGCAAACGATTTCTCTGGATCATCGCGGGCCTCGATGAGCGTGCCGCTCGCGGTCTCGATCACAATGCGGCTGGGCTCGAAAATCGCTCGCCTGTCCTGGCCGGGGAAATCCACGGTGAGGCGCTCGGTTCGCGTCTCCGCGGTCAATACTACGTTCTTGAGGAAGTCTCCCTTACTTTTCACAAACCAGATTGCGCCTGTGATCGACGCCGCAACCTTGATCGCCTTCACTTTGTTCCAGCGCTCAAGGCCGCCGTGCGCTTTTACCGCCAGATCCAACAGGTCGCTCTTCGCTGCTTCTCTTAGGAGTGCGGGTTGCCCTACTAGCCCGTCTTCGGAATCCAAAACGCTCGTTGCCGCTTTCATATTGATCTCCCGTTCAGAAAACATTGTTTACGTCCGCGCGCAAAGCGATCTCCGAATCGCTACCGGGTCCCGGCCTTAGCCGCGGCTCGCTCAATCAGTTCCGCCACTTCTTTCGGATGCGAGAGCATGGCCACATGACTGGAAGGCACGGTGATCGAAGTAGCTTTCATCCTCGTCGCTTCAGCCTTCTCGAGCTCGGGAGGAATGGCGCGGTCGTTGCTGGCAATCACAAACCATGACGGTTTGGTCTTCCACGCGGCCGTCGTGATGGTCGCTCCGAAGGTGGACGATGCCAGCGGACCTTGCGTCGCCGTAACGAGTTTCTTTTCTGCATCCGAAAGGTCCTGAGCGAAATCTTCCGCGACGCCCTTCGGGGTCAACGACAGGAAACCTTGCGCATCGGGCCGGAGTTCGCCGCCTAACGGAGTTGGCGGATAGGGCTTGCTGATGGAAACGATCGACTCACCGTCTCCCGGCGCAAAAGCCGCGACGTATACCAACCCCACCACCTTCGGGTCGTTTCCCGCTTCGGTGATCACCACGCCTCCATAGGAATGCCCGACCAGAATCACTGGGCCGTCCTGCAATGCGATGGCGCGCTTGGTGGCGGCAACGTCATCAGCCAGCGAACTCAGCGGGTTCTGGACTGCGACCACATGCAACCCCTTGGCCTCTAGCAGCGGAATTACCTTCGACCAGCTTGAACCGTCGGCCCAGGCTCCATGCACCAGAACGACGTTCTTCACGCCCTTGTCCGTCTGTGCGGCAGCGCCTGTTGCGACGGCGATTGCCAACAAGAAACTGGCGACCATAATAAAAATGGTTCGATGAGGCCTGACTGCTGTCATCCGTATTCTCCTGGGTTCCGGGGGCTCTGCGAAGTCTTCGCCGAGGCTAAATGGGCCGTTGACGCCCGAACACTCGTCCCGAAAGTCCTTGGGAAGCGTCCGGTCATTTCTCACGATCTGGTTTTCGTGGAGTCTGTTGCGAGTTAGGAGCTTAGCGGGAAGATCCGTCCAAGACTGTATAAAAGAGACCAGTCGTAGGATTCAGTTCGCAGGATTCGGAAAAATAAAAGGGAGACGCGCGACTCGCGTCTCCCGAGATCGAAACCGGATTTGGCTAGGTCGTGCGGGCCTTCAACACTTCGACGGCTTTGTTCAGCTGGTCGTCCTGTGTTTTCTTGGGCTTTTCCTGCTCGGTCGTGTCGGGCGTTGAGTCTTCATCGTCGGGGCCGGCGTTATCTTCGTCGTCAGCGACCACAACGTTCGGAGTCACGGCGGTGTCCTGAATGGCTTTGCCGCCGGGCGAGTAATACTTGGCCACGGAAAGAATCAGCGCTCCGCCATCGGGCAGATCAAAGGTCTTCTCTATCAAGCCGTCGCCGAAAGTTTTTTCGCCGACAACGTCTCCGCGGGCGTTTTCGAGAATCGCGGAAGCCACAATCTCAGCCGCTCCGGCGGTGCCACGATTGACCAGCACGACCACGGGCAGCGTAGTAACGGCCTTCGCCGGATCGGCGTTATAAGCTTGCCGCGGAACTTTTTGCCCTTGCAGGTAAGTGATCGTGCCGTGGTTCAGGAAAAGATTCGCGACCGCGATGCCTTCGCTCTCTTCCCCGGCAGAGGTGTAGCGCAGGTCGAGGAGAATTTTCTTCGCGCCGGATTTTTCCAGCGACTTGATCTTCGACGCGATTTCCTGAGCCTTGCCCTTGGTCAGCGCGTCGACTTTGATGTAGCCGATTTCGTCCGGCATGATTTTGTCGGTAATGGGCGGC
This sequence comes from uncultured Acidobacteriaceae bacterium, assembly GCA_963846245.1. GTDB lineage: Bacteria > Acidobacteriota > Terriglobia > Terriglobales > Acidobacteriaceae > Sulfotelmatobacter. The sequence continues at coordinate 361,015 of CAWJVI010000010.1, forward strand.
ACGACAACGATATCTCGCGTGATCACAACTTTCTGCGGCTCGGCGCGGCGCGCGCGCACCACGGACACATTCACCGTGGATCCCGGAACTCCGGCCAGCAGGCTGCGAATTTCCGGCAGCGACATTTCCCGCGTGCTCTGGCCTTCGATTGATTCAAAAATGTCAGTCGGCTCAATGCCGGCCTTCTCAGCGGGCGATCCCGGTAGCACGGAAACTACGGCCGCGTAGCCAAAACGCTTGGAGATGGTTGCGCCGATCTCTCCCTTGGCTTCGGCCTTATGCGCCTTGTAGGCCTTGTAGGCTTCGGGCGTCATGTAGCTGGAGTTGGGGTCGAGCGATTCGAGCAGGCCGTGCAGGGCGCCGTCGGTGACTTTCGGAATATTCGGTTCCTCGACGTATTCGCTGTGCACGCGCGAGAGAACTTCGCTGTAGACCTGCAGCTGGCGGTAAGCGCCGTCGTTCGAAGAGGCGTGCACGCCGCCCAGTGAACCGACCACCACAAACAGCAGGACGGCGAAAGAAGTAACAAGAACCGCGGCCTTCGTTTTCATGGACATCAGATTTTTCGTTTCCCGGCAGGAATCGACTTCGGAGGAACTACAAGCATTATATCTCTTTAGATGCCGATTTTGATCGCCAAGGTGCCCGCCCTGTCTCTTCAGTAACTTGGGAGCACCTTGGGACGGGTTGTGTGCAGCGAGCACTCTTACCCGCTGCTTTTGATCAGACGAGCCAAAATTGGATCGGTTATCGCGGAATTCAGACGGCAGGCGGATTCCTCAACATAACAAAAGACTTGCAGGCGTTTCGCAAGAAAAGCCTCACCGCAGAGGGTCACAGGGTAAGGCCGAGCATGTCGTCTGAGTTTACGGAGCGGGCTTGAAGCTCACGGTGAGCAGGGTTTGGGTGGACGCGGGACGGCCGTTCATCAGGTAAGGCTTGAAGCGCCATTGCCTCACTGCGTCGATCGCGGTGCGGGCGAACGCCAGCGAGCCTTGAATGAACTTGGCATCCTGCACCGTGCCGTCGCGGCCAATCAACACTTGCAGAGTTACGGTGCCGGCCTGTCCCCGAGCCGACGGAGGGTACACGGGCGTGGTCTGTTCGAGCAGCAAACCGCGCGCGGTGGCCTCGGGCAGGTTCACCGGCTCGATCGAAGGCAGCGCGGCTTCGGGCGGCTTGTTGCCGCTGGCGTCGGGAGTCATCTGCGCCATTCCAGATTTCAGGCTGGAAGGGATTCCCGCAAGGTTTGGAGTGGACGCATTCGAACTGTTAGCCGCGGGAGAAGAAACGTTAGAAACCGGCTGAACCACCGGCGCCGATTGAGTTGTCTGAACGGCCGGAGTCGGGATTGAAACTGCGGCCGTTGGCGCTGCCGCGGATGAGTTGGAGCGAAATGGATCTGTGGGCGCGCTGGCCGCCGCCTGCGTGGTGGAGTTTTGCGGCTGCGACGTCGCGTTCTGCACGGGACTCGCCGAAGTCTGGTTCTGCGCTGCCTGATTCTGTGGAGCTTGATTCTGCGGAGCCTGTCCGTCGGGCGTTTGACCGGGCGCGATCTGACCTGCCGGAGTCTGACCGGCAGCAGCCTGATTTGGATCCGCCTGCGCCGGATCGCCGCTGGCTGGTGTGGCCGCGTTGGTCTGCGCCGCGGACGGGTCAGCGTTGGCGGTTCCGTTCGCTGGCGGTTTTATGGTTGGGTCGATTACGGGCAACACGCGTATCTGCGAAGGGTCAGTATTGGCGTCAGGAATAGTTTCGGCGACCGGAAGTTTGTACTCATCGCCGGCGCGCCCGAAACTTTCATGAGCCTGGGGCGACGGCTGGGTTGGGGCGGGCTGCGGATTGAGCCAGTTGTGTCCCGCGCGGGCCGCCGAGCCCACGGCCAGCTTCACATCTTTTTTTACGACAGCCTGGGGCACGGTGAAATATGCAACCGTGGCGGCAACAATAACGGCCGCGGCGATCGCCAGTTTCTTGAGCCACGGACGCGGCGCGGAAGGTTCGTTCCCGGCGTCCTTCTTTTCTCCCGCGATATAAGCGAACAGCGCGGTTTCTTCGCGCTGTTGCGAATCGGCGTGTTGCAAGGCGGAGCTCAGAGAATTAGAACGCGGCGCGGCCGACTCTGTCGCTTCGCCTTGCGTTTCCGGACTCTCCAGCGCGTGCGAGGCCTGCCTGAAAGATGCCGTCTGGTCATACCCCAGCAATTGCGCTTTATCCGGCGGCGGTGGCGCTTCGGGCTGCGCCTCTTCGGCGGGCATCGATTTGGCGCGCGATTTCAGGTACCAGGCCAGACCGCGAGGCTCGTCGTCCGGCACGGCGTCCGGCACGTCGTCCGGCACGGGACCCGGTTCTGGTGCGGACGCCGGCGCCGCGGCGGCGAACTGCGTTGGAGCAGCATGCGATTGTGCTATGCCGGGCCCGGAAATGAGTTCCAGATCTTTAAGTGGATCGATTTGTGCCGCGGCGGCCTGGTCCAGCGATTTCTGTACGTCGGAAGACTCCGTGTCAAATTGCGCACCCGGGGCCGAGCCCGAAGGCTGCAGGAACTCGCCGTGGTGCAGTGTGCTCTGCACTTCCATGGGGACCATCGCGTTCGCGGCTGCGGAACTGGCCGCCGCGGCCGCAGCGGCCGCATGCGCCGGCGCCTCCAGCTTGGAACGCAGAAGATCGCGAGCCGTGGCCAGCGTGTCCTTTACCTGGTTGACGATGAGCGGCTTGCGCAGAACTGAGTTGGCGCCCGCCTGCAGTGCCGTGGGCACGCTGGCGTCGTCGCTCACAATCGCCAGAGTTAAGGGGCGGTCGGCGGGTTTGCGGTCGCGCGCCGTGTTGAGCAGAAAGCCAGCTTCCGGCTGGCTGCTCCAGTCAATGATGACAATCTGAAATGGCCGGGCTGTAACTTTCTCCACGGCCTCAACGGCTTGAACGCAGGATTCTCCTTCGATCTCGAGTTCGGTCAAGACCTGGCCGATCGTCCGGAGGGTTTCCCCGTCCGGGGAAAACAGGAGGCAACGAAGGGGCATACCCTTCAAGATTAGGAGCGGCAGTAACTATCAGCAAGATTACCGAGGTGGATTACCGCGCTGGCCGAAGACACTGGAAGTACATGTACCTCAGACACTTGGTAGGGACCTGGGGCGTCGCAATCTGGGCTTCGGGCTTCAGCTTTCGGGCTTCAGCAAAACGGCTCATTCATCGGTCGGCGTCGGCAAGCAACCGTCTCGTGCAGCATCGCAAAGTATAGGGTCGACGCCGAAGCCCGAAAGCCGAAGCCCGACACGTCGGACCTCGGTCCTAATCCTTCGCGTGCGCTAGAATGCTCGGTCACTTCGGCGATCGATACGCGTTGATGGGCGCAAGCATGGGAATGCAGGAAAAAAACTATTGGCTGACCACCGTGGAGGTGCCGCGGGCTGAGTCGGCGCCGTCTCTGCCGGAGAGCGTGGACGTGGCGGTGATCGGAGCCGGGTTCACCGGGCTTTCGGCGGCGCGCACGCTAGCCAAACGCGGGGCGAAAGTGGCGGTGCTGGAATCGGAAACCATTGGCTGGGGCGCCAGTTCGCGCAATGGCGGCATGGTGCTGACCGGGATGAAGCTGGGCGTGAACCAGCTGATTTCCATGTATGGCCGCGAGCTGACACAGCGCATGTATGCCGCGTCGCTGGCGACGATTGATTGCGTCGAGCGGATTGTGCGCGAAGAGGGAATCGAGTGCGACTTCTCGCGCAGCGGGCATCTCGAGGTCGCGTGCAAGCAGAAACATTTTGACGACTATGCGCGGCAGGCGGAAGTGATCGCGCGCGAATTCAATCACGAGCTGCGCGTGGTGCAGCGGCAGGAGTTGAGCGCGGAGATTGGATCGAATATCTATTACGGCGGCATGGTGGATGAAGTGAGCGCGGGATTGAATCCGGCGCGCTATGTGGCTGGGTTGGCGCGTGCCGCCACGAAGGCTGGCGCGGAAATTTTCGAACGTGCCCGCGTCCAGAGCCTGCAACGCGAATCTCGGCAGGGCGAGGCGGGATGGAAGCTGTCCACGTCCCGAGGAACGCTGTGGGCGCGGGAGGTTTTCGTCGGCACCAGCGGATATACAGGTCACGCGACTCCGGCGCTGCAGAAAAAAATCATTCCCATCGGGTCGTTCATCATTACGACCGAAATTCTGCCGGAGAAACTTGCTCGCGAACTCAGCCCGCGCAACCGCATGATCTACGATTCGAAAAATTATCTCTACTACTACCGGCTCACGCCCGATGGCCGCATGCTGTTTGGCGGTCGCGCCGCGTTCTTCCCGGAGAACGATCAGACCGTTCGGCGCAGCGCCGAGATTTTGCGGCGCGGGATGATCGACGTCTATCCCCAGCTGAGCGATGCCAAAGTGGAATATGTCTGGGGAGGCACGCTCGACTTCGCCTTCGACATCATGCCCCACGCGGGCCAGATCGACGGCATGTATTACGCCGTCGGCTACGCCGGGCACGGCGTTGCCATGGCCACATATCAAGGCCAGAAGATGGCGGAACTGATCGCCGCAGAAAAGACCGCAGGTGATAAGCCGGAGAATCCGTTCGTGGGAATCCCGTTCCCGGGCGCGCCGCTCAGGCTGTACAACGGGAGGCCGTGGTTCCTGCCGTTCGCGGGGGCTTGGTATAAGTTTCTGGATTGGGTGAGCTAGAGAAGCAGGTCAACGAAGGGAGACGCAAAGGTCATTTCGACAGCGGCGCAGCGACTGGGAATTCGGGTCCTATGTCTTCAAAGATCCGGCAACGAAGCGTTCCCGGCTGAGCATCCATCATGAAGGCCAAGGCCCATCTCTCGGTCGTGTCGAAAACGGCTCCGCGGCTGACTGGGGGAAGCGGGCCGAAAGGGGCTCGGGGCGCACGCTGCATCACTCTCCTCAGTATCTCGGAGATCCGTGGTGCATGGTCCTCGTGATCGTGAAGGGCGCTTAAACTGACCGTTGGGCCCTCTAGGGAAAAAAGAAGGAACCTATTTTCCGGCGCGGAGAGATCAACACCTTCCCGTGCGATGCATGCCCGAAAGGCCTTCTCGCAGGAATCCGCTGTAAGCTCGTCCAGCAATTCGTCCATTAGAGCTCTCTCCCGAGCATCGTAAAGGTTAGAAAGGGTTCCTGATCGTTAAGCGACGATCAATGATCTGCCCGTCCTGCATATCCTCTGTGTACAAGATCGTGCACTTCGCTTCCAGGGCTGAGGCGACGATGAGCGCATCATAAATTTTGTAGCCATATTTTTCCGCGATCTCTAAGGCCTCTTGATGAGTGTCAAGCGTGATCGGGAGCGGGTCCGGACAGAGGATCTTGATGGTCTCTAGACCGAGCTGAACTTCGCCCCAGGTCATGTTGGTCTTTCGGCGAGCCACTGCCGCAAACTCGTTCAAGATCTGCACGCTGACCTTTCCGCCTTCAGCAATCAATTCTTCCGCGTCGTGCGTGCGCGGATCGTCCTGGACGATTGCGTACACAAAGATGTTCGTGTCGAGGAAAGCTCTATCGCTCATTCGCTTCCTCGCGGTCGAAGACGAATCCGGGAGGAAAAGGACGCCGCAGTTTGCGCAGACGAGCCAAAGCGCGTTCGCGGCTCTGATCACGGCTTACGTCGAAGGCTCGCTTGCCGGCGATCTGAATCTCGATATTGTCGCCTTCTTTCAGTTCGAGCGCCTCGACGACCGCGGCGGGCAGACGGATTGCAAGACTATTTCCCCACTTCGAGACTTGCATAGCTTCCTCCATTTTCCCGTGAAGATATACATTCATCATTGTATATCTATGGCCTGCGGAAGGCAATAATTCCATACACCACCGGCCCCAGCACGATTGCGACCGCGCCGCCGATCATGCCGACGCGGTCGCTGCCTAGCAGGGCGACCACAGCCATAACTACCGGCGCGGCTACTACGTAGAACAATCCTAAGCGTCCACCGGGGATCACAAACGCGCGCGGCATTTCGGGACGGGCGCGGCGCAGCTTCCAGGCCGAAAGGACCGTCAGGACCGTGGTGGCCGAGCGCAGCCAGATGTAAATTGAGATCAGCTGCGTGAGCTTGTGCTGCGCGAGGATGCCGTAGAAGACTGCCGAGATTACGATCGCCAGCCACGGCGTGCCATAACGCGAATGCTTGCGGGTGAGCGCGGCGGGAAGGTATCCGTCTTCGGCCATGGCGAAGGGCATGCGCGTGGTGGTGAGGACCGTGCTGTTGAGCAGCGCCACGTTGCCGACCATGGCGGCGAGAGTCATCCAGGTGCCGAGCCATGAAGCTCCCAGCCAGCCGTGGCCAATCAATCCGCCGATCTGCTGAGCGGCGTCCGAGAAATATCCGGTATGCCACTTCTGCCAGTCACCGCCCGCGGCCAGGCCCGCCAGCGTGGGCAGAAAATACGTGGCGATCGATAGCGGCACCACCAGCGCCAAGGCGCGCGGATAGCTGCGCTGCGGGTTGTCCACTTCTTCGGCGACGGTGGAGAGCTGTTCGTATCCCGAGTAGAGCCAAAGGCCGAGAGCCAGTCCTACGCCGAAGACTTTGAAGGGCGGCTGGTGCGGCGGCACGAACGGTGCAAACGGGTTGTGCCGCCAGTGGGCGAGACCGATCACCACCATCGCGATCAGCGGGACGAAAATGAAAATCTCCAGCGCGGTCGCGACCTGTCCCACCATCTGGATGCCGCGCACGTTGATCCAAGTGATGACCGCGATCAATGCCAGCGAGACCATGTAATGTTTCCATCCCGTGAGCGACGGAAAGTAGTAGACGAGATAGTCGGTGAAGAGAACGGCGTAGGCTCCGCCGAGCAGAAATGATGCGGACCAGTTCCACCATCCGGCGAGAAATCCCCAGAGGTCGCCGAAAGCGGCGCGGGTCCAGCGGTAGAAGCCGCCCTCGACCGGCATGGCGGTGGTCAGCTCGGCCGAAACCAGCGACACCGGAATGCACCAGAAAAACGGGAGCACCAGCAGATAGATCAGCGTGAGCCCCGGGCCCGAGGTGGTGACCATGTCTTCGAGCCCGAAAGGGCCGCCCGTGGTGTAGGAGAACATTACGAAGACGAGGTAGAAGAGGCTGGCCTTGCGGAGGGCGGAGGATTTGTCGGCAGTGGTCAAAGGGGCATTTCAGATTTCAGATTGTAGATTTCAGATTGAAAAACCAAGGCGTTTTGTTCAATCCGAAATCTGAAATCCGAAATCTAAAATCTGAAATCAACAATCTGAAATCTCCAATCTGCAATGCCTTACGCGGCCAGCGTGCCGGTCAGCGCGCCTTCCAGCTCCAGCAGCTTACGCTTCACGTCCAGACCGCCGCCGTAGCCGCAGAGCGTTCCATCTGAGGCGATCACGCGATGGCAGGGGACGACGATCGCGACTGGGTTGCGATTGTTGGCCATGCCTACGGCGCGAAAGGCGTTGGGCTTGTCCACGGCGCGGGCGATGTCGGCGTAGGAACGAGTTTCGCCATAGGGGATTGCCACCAGCGCGCGCCAGCAGGCGAGTTGGAAATCGGTGCCGCGGAGATTGAGCGGGAAGGTGAACTCGCGGCGCTGGCCGGAAAAGTATTCGTCCAGTTGCTTCACGTAGGGGCGCAGGAGGTCAGGAGCCTCCTCGAACGCGAACTTTGCGCGCTCGGCCTGCCGGGTCGCCTCCTGGCGGAGATCGCGGGGATTTGGCCGGATCGACTGCTGGCCGGGCTGTCTAGCGTCAAATTCGAGAGCCACCAGCCCGGTATGGGACGCGGCCAGAAAAAGCGGGCCTATAGGGGACATAACCGTCGTAGAATGAAGCATTTCCATAGAATCCCCCGGAAGCGCCGGCGGCACTTTTCCGGCTTGCCAGACCACAATATCATGATTGGCAACAACAGTTGGCGCCGTTTTGGCTTCTACAAAAGTTGACAGAATGGGGTTTTTGCTCCAGAGTGTTCCGGTCCATCGGCGTCTCTCTCGGCTTGAGGTTAACTGAATTTGAAAAAAGCGGTCTGCATCCTGATTGCGCTCGTGCTGGCCCCGGTGGTGCTGGTGAGCGTAGTGGCGTTTGCCGCGGGAGACTGGCATCCGATTGGCGAGACTGGGGCGGGAGATAGAGTGTCGGTGAGCTCGCTTCGGGTGCGAAAGAACCTGCGGACGGCCTGGGTACGCGTGGAGTACAAACAACCGGTCGAACTTCCTCAGGGTGGGCCGTTCGTCGAGATGCGCGCGCGGGTGCGCTTCAACTGCGGGAGCGGTGGTGTGGCGCCGACTGCGGAATGGTTTTATTCGCGCGACCACAGCGGAGGGTTCGTGGTGAGTAAGAAGGCCACTCGCGACGACGGGTTCGGAGCGAATCCCGAGGGCGGCTTCGGGAAGATGGCCAGCCAGTACGTCTGCGGACAGAAGTAGAGCAGGCCGCGGATTCCGCTGAGTTCCCCAAAAAGAAATCGCCCTGCGGGCGATGGACGGGCAAGGGTGCCCGTCCCCACACAATCCCATCCCACACGATGCTGCTCCTCCCCACACGATGCATCTCGGGATTTCCACAAGCATGACACCTCGGTAACTGCTGAACCACTTCCTCGCAATTCGATTTCCGCTTATTCTGAATTGGACATCAGCCGCAGCTTGCGGCGGAGTGTTCCTACCTCAGTTATGGATTCACTGCGAATTTATGGGTTGGCTGCGGCGGGGGTTGCCCTGGCAGGTGGGGCGTATGCGCTGGTGCGGCGAAAGCCGAAGACGGCGGACGACGTTGAGCGCGAGCGGCGGACCTGGCTCAACGGCGTGGGTCGCATCACTGACGGCACTGTGATTGACGTTCAGGAACTCGGCCTGGAGAGCAGTCCGAGGCCGGCCACCATGCTGATCTACAAATACGACGTGGCTGGCGTTTCCTACGAATGCTCGCAGGATGTCACCTACTTGCGGCACTGGGTGAATCTGCACTCCTGCCGGCTGGGGCTGCCGACTTCGGTGAAATACGATCCGCAGAATCCCGGGAACTCGCTGGTGGTTTCGGAAACCTGGATGGGGCTGCGGCAGTAAGACGGCTCGTCAGTTTGGCGCTGCTCCCCGGACGAGGGCGTCCGGGGCTCCACTGGAACTCACGCTGTGCCTTCCGTGTAAGATAAAGCTTCGCATTCTTATTTCTGATCTCTTAATTTCTGACTCCTGAGGAAGGTTATGGCGCACACTGTTTTCTGCGTGAAGTTGAAAAAAGACTTGCCCGGTCTGGACGAGCCTCCGTTCGACAACGACCTGGGGCGCAAGATCTACGACAATGTCTCGAAACCGGCCTGGCAAATGTGGACCGAGCACTGCAAGATGCTGCTCAATGAATATCGGCTGAACCCGGCGCGCCGCGAGGATCAGGAAGTGATCGTGAAGCAACTGGACCAGTTCTTTTTCGGGGAAGGATCGGCGTTGCCGAAGGAGTACGTGCCGCCGGCGCCGAAGTAGTGCGGCCACTAGCAGTTGGCAGTTAGCAATTAGCGATTAGCGCCCTGGGGCCTTGCCGATGGCAGGACAGCTTGCCGGGCTGAATGCCAATTGCTAATTGCCAACTGCTAGCCGGGGGCGGCTGTCCCCATATGAGTTGTGCAGACGTGCTATTCCCGCCATATTACCCCGCAGTTACCACTGCACCAATATTGATGCACATTTCATCACCCCGTAACATTCGTTTGATACAACCGAAATATGGATCTGCCTGGCTACAACACGCTGATCCTTTCTGACCTGCACCTGGGTGCAGAAACCAGCCATGCGCGCGAAGCTACTCGCGTGCTGAAGCAGAATCGTTTCCAGCGGCTGATTCTTCTCGGCGACATTTTCGCCGACCTCAACTTTGCCCGCCTGACTAAAGAGCACTGGAAGTTTCTCGGCTACATCCGCAAGCTCTCGAACCCCAAGCGCAATGTTGAAATCGTTTGGGTCGAGGGAAATCACGACCACGGTCTTACCGACATCATGTCGCACCTGGTGGGCGTGCGGGTTTTCCAGAACTACGCCTGGGAGTATCGCGGGCTGCGGCACATTGCCATCCATGGACATCAGTTTGACGGCTTTCAGGTGAGCCGGGTGCGACTTAGCCAGCTGGGGACGTCGTTGTATCTGCTGCTGCAGAAGCTCGACTTCAAGAGCAAGCCGGTGGCGCGGTTGATTGACCGGCTGAACACGCGCTGGCTGCGCATGTCATCAAAAGTGGCCGGTGGTGCGCTGGCTTACGCCCGGCATCGCGGTGCGGACCGAATTTTCTGCGGGCATACTCACCAGGCCGTTCACGTTGAGAAAGACGGCGTTCACTACTACAACTCCGGCGGATGGGTTGATTCCAAACTCACTTATTTGACGATCGACGAAGAGGGGGTACGCATCCATGAATACAGCGACTATGAATATCGAGAACACGGCGCCGAAACTGCAACCTGCGAGCACGATGGCGGCGAGCGAGCTGACGATCGTGATTCCGGCGAAGAACGAAGCGAAGCTGATTCCCCGGCTGCTGACTTCGCTGACGATGCAGGACTACTCGAAGATGTCGAGTACGAGGGTGTTGGTCGCTGACGCCAATTCAACCGACGGCACGCCGGAGATCGTCATGAGCTTTCGCGATCGCCTGAACGTGAGTGTAATTCGCGGTGGAATGCCTTCGGTGGGCCGCAACCTGGGCGCGGCGCAGGCGGAGAGTGATTACGTCCTATTTCTCGACGCGGACATCGAGCCGGCGCATGTTTCCGTGGTGCGGCGCGCCGTGGAACTGGCCCAGCGCGAGCAGCTGCATTGCGTGACCACCAATATTCTTTGCCGCGGCGGGAACTGGATCGACGCGGCAGTTTACGGGGGCAACAATTTCTTTCAGTACGCGTCGCAGATACACCATCCTTTTGCGACCGGAATGTTCATGCTGTTCGACCGGAAGAAATTCCGGGAGCTCGGAGGATTTAACGAGCGCGTGCTTTACGCCGAAGATTACCAGCTCACTCTGCAACTGGAGCGCAGCCGGTTCGGCATTGTGCGCGGCGGCGTTTACACCACGAACCGGCGCTTCCAGAAGATGGGACACCTGCGCGTGGGATGGCTTTTTCTGAAGACCTTCATGAACTACTGGAATCACGACTACTTTCTGCGCGATCACAAGTACTGGGCGTAGTTCGCGGGTGGGGCATTGCTGATTGCTGATTGTTGACTGCTGATTAAAAATCCCACGCCCGTGGGCCGTTCAATCAGCAATCAGCAATCAAAAATCAACAATGCCTTCCAGACCGCATCAAAAGCGAAAGACAATGCCCGTCGACAGACGAAAGTTGTCCTGGGTAGTGTGGAAGAAGCGGGTCTGCACGTAGTCTGCTTCGGCTCGCACAGCCAGAATGCGGATGAGTTTATAGTCCAAGCCTCCACCGACGACAGTTACCAGGGATGTGTCGCTGGTGGAGATTCCCTGCCCCGTGTTCACGTGCCCGACGCCAAACATGGCTTCTCCGAACGGCCGGAACTTTCGGATGGGAAAGGACAGGCGCGGACCAAAGGTGACGTCCGTTTCGTGGCCCGTAACGGTCCCCGTAACGCCGCCATCCGGCGTGGGTTCCGTAAAAGTTTGCTGCCCGTAATGGCCGCTCAGGTCCGCGACGATTCCCACCCACGGCAGTACCTTGCCTTCGAGGGAAGCTTCCCATCCATTCATGTTGGGGCGGCCCACGTCGGAGAGATCGAGCGTGGATGGACTCGTGCTATAGAAGGAGTAGCCGACGAAAATATTTCCGGACGTTGGAACCTGTGCGCTCGCCAAGCCCGCGAACAGAATGAGAGTGAAGGCGACTACCGTAACTTTCCGCATGAAAATATTTCCTCCCTTCTGGATCGATAACACAATCTGCTTCGGAAAGTTGTTAGATGCAGGAGGAAGAAAAGGGGGGTGAGGAAAGCGCAGACTGGACTCAGCAATTGGCAGCTAGCAATTAGCATTTGGCCGTCACGAGCCGTGCCGATGCCAGTGACAACTCCGCCTGGCGAATCGCCAATTGCCAACGGCTAATTGCTATGTGCCAATTGCTAAAATCGCCAGACCAGTCCGGTGGAACCGCGGTAGTCGCTCTGCTGGTCGCTCAAATAGCGCGTGCGGACATAATCGCCCTGCACCCGCCAGGAAAATTTCTTGAAGAAGAGTTTGTAATCGACGCCTCCGCCAACATCGATTGCCAGCGGGTTGTAACTGTTTCCTCCCGAATGAATCAACTGAAGGCCGGCCATGCCGTGGACAAAGGGCCGCCACTTCCCGTAAGTGACGGAAAGGCGCGGACCCGCCACGACGGTGTACTGGGTGATGCCGTGGCCATAGATGCCGCTGCCGTCGAGCACGAATCCCAGGTGAGGCGTGCGCGCAAAGGGCAGGAACTCGCTGGAACCCTCGAAGCCCTTCAGATGGTACACATTCGTGGGAATCACAAATTCTGAACGGCCGTAAGATCCGCCGCCGTAGGCATTGCCATGCGGGATCAACTGCGCAGACATCGGGATCGCGAACAGCGCCGAACACACCAGTGCCAGCACAGTGGCTGCAATTTTCGACACGAAAAATCCTCCCCGGCGCCCGGCGCCGGCAAAAAGCGCTCTAGATAATAACGAAATAACGAAAAAACCTTTAGATGCAGTGTACCGGAGGGACAAGATGTCCCGGTTAATAAAATGTGTGCTACCGGGACGTTCCCGTTCCTGTCCCTGGAGCGAGAAATTCACTCGGTTTTAATGATGCCAAAACCCGTTCGAGCTCGTCTAATCGACTAGGATGCACATTATGAGTACAAATTGGCAAGCGCGGCCGCAAAATGTGGCTGCTTTCGCAGTAGGTAAGGAGTCGACGTTGAAGCTGAGTTTGGAAACCCGCTCTCAGGCGGACGTGATTATTGTTCACTGCCAGGGGCGCATCGTTTATCGCGATGAAGCCGCCGCGCTCTCGCGCGTGGTAGGGGACGTTATGTCGCAGGCGCGCAAAATCGTTCTGGATCTTAGCGGGGTTAGCTCGCTCGATAGCGCCGGCATCGGCGAACTGGCGCTCCTGTATACCTCGGCGCAGAAAGAGAATGTGGACTTCAAAGTTGCCGGGCCCAACAATCTGGTACGGACTCTGCTCGACCTCACCAAGCTGGATTCGGTGCTGGAGATTCATTCTTCCGTGAATGACGCGCTGGAAGCGTTTCAGGAAGATCAAGTTTGCGCCGACTGCTGAAGCGTGGCCGGGATTTGAGCTGAAGCTGCTGGCAGTTGGCAATTAGCGCTCTCCTGAAGGACATCTGCGGAATCGGCGGTCTTCCAAGCGGACTGATTGTTGCCATCGGCGAGGGCCGCCGGCCAATTGCTAATTGCCAACTGCTAATTGCCTTTCGAGCGCTGCTAACTCTCGCGTTGGAAACGGTAGCGGCCTTTGCGCTCTCGCGCCACTGCCTCCACTACTTTGAGGAGCGCCCGGGCGGCGTGGGAAAGATTGGCGTCCTTGCGGTAGATGAGACGCAGTTTCCGTTTCAACTGCAGCTCGCGAACCGGAATGCGCACCAGTTCTCCGCGCGCCAGTTCGGTCTCTACGCTGATTTCCGGAAGGAATGCCACGCCGCTTCCCAGAGCCACAAACTGCTTGATGGCCTGCAACGTGGGGAGCTCCAGGTCCATGTGCAGCGGAGTTTTGTGGGTCTTGAACAACTGCAGAACTTTGTCGCGATAAGGCGAGGACACGATGTGCGCCACAAATGATTCCGCGCCTAATTGCCGGATGCTGACTTGTTTCGCTGACGCGAGTGGATGTTTGGGAGGAACCACAAAGACCAGTTCGTCCAGATACACCACGATGGAATGCACGCTGGGTTCCTGCGGTTCGTAGGAGAGCACGCCGAACTCAGCGCGGTAGCGCAAAACATCGTCGGGAATGTGGCTCCCCAGCGCGCGCTGCACCGTGATCTTGATCATGGGATGCAGGCGGCGAAACTCGGCCAGGATCGGAAGCAGATAGAGCGCGGTGAACTCGTTGGCGGCAATCACCAGCTTGCCTTTCTGCAGTTCCCGCAATTCCACCAGCGATTCGGCAGCTTCGCTGCGCAGGTTCAGCAGCTTCTCCGCGTATTCGACCAGAACCTTGCCGGCGTCGGTGAGAACTCCCTCGCGCGAGGAGCGGTCGAACAGAGCCTCGCCCAGTTCCACTTCCAGCTTGCGGATGGTCTGGCTGACCGCCGACTGGGTGCGAAAGAGTTTCTCCGCGGCACGCGAGAAGCGATGCTCGCGCGCCACCATCAAGAAGACTTCAAGCTGCGCAAGTTCCAAGTGCTTAATCCTCCATAAATTCGGCCTCATATAAATTCAACTCTTTATGGGTAGTCTGGAATCCATTAGCGTTGCTTATTATATAATCTTCACTAATGGCTAGTAAATAATTATAAGTTTTGCTTCTATCTCAAAGCGACGTATCATAGCCTGTTCGTCAGAGTTTAGTCTCTGAGAGAGCCCATGACCGACCGAGCCCGCATCACCGTTTTCGATACCACTCTGCGTGACGGCGAACAATCGCCTGGGTGCAGCATGAACCACCAGGAAAAGCTGCGTCTGGCGCACCAGCTCGACCGGCTGGGCGTCGACGTAATCGAGGCGGGTTTTCCCATTGCTTCGGACGGCGATTTCGAGGCAGTGAAGGCGGTTTCCGCGGTGATCCGCCGGCCTGTGATTGCCGCGCTGGCGCGGGCCTGCAAGCCTGACATCGAGCGGGCGTGGGAAGCACTGCAGGATGCCGCGCGTCCGCGCATTCACGTGTTTCTGGCGACGTCAGACATTCATTTGCAGTACAAGCTGCGGATTACGCGCGACGAGTGCCTGGCACAAGCGCGGGAATCCGTGCGCTTTGCCAAGTCGTTGTGCAATGACGTGGAGTTTTCTCCCGAGGACGCGACCCGCACTGACCCTGAGTTTCTTTGCCGCGTGTTGCAAACCGTAGTCGAGGCCGGCGCCACCACGCTGAACATTCCGGACACGGTGGGCTACAGCATGCCGTTGGAGTTCGGCGAGTTGATTTCTACGATTCGCGCGCGGGTTACAGGCCTGGAGAATGTAACGATTTCCGCGCATTGTCATAACGATCTGGGGCTGGCTGTGGCCAACGCGCTGGCGGCAATCGTCGCGGGCGCACGGCAGGTGGAGTGCACCATCAACGGCATCGGCGAGCGCGCGGGCAACGCGTCGCTCGAAGAAATCGTGATGGCCATGCGAGTTCGTCCCGACCGCTATCCGTTCGAAACGGGCATCGTGGGCGAGCAACTGTTTCCCGCGAGCCAGTTACTCAGCGAGATCACGGGCGTTCCGGTGCAGCCGAATAAGGCCATCACCGGGCGCAATGCCTTTGCGCACGAGGCCGGCATCCACCAGGATGGCGTGCTGAAAAATCCGCTGACTTACGAGATCATGACGCCGAAATCGGTGGGCGTGCCTGATTCCCGGCTGGTGCTGGGCAAACATTCCGGACGCCACGCGCTCAGCATGCGCTGCGAACAACTGGGCTACCAGTTCGACCGGCGCGCGCTCGACGACATCTACCGCCGCTTCGTCCGCCTCGCCGACAAGATCAAGCACGTGGAAGATCATCACTTGCTCGAGTTGATCCGCGACACGCACAAGCCCGCCGGATCTGCGACTCCGCTGATCGAACCGCTGCAGGGAGCGGCCGCGGCCGCGGCGAACGCAGCGGCGCAGGAATCGCCGAAGGCGTTTCCGAATCCCGCGCCCGCCAGCTCCTTCGGCATGTCTGTGCCGGTTGCACAAGAGCATCACCCGGAGCAGCAGGAAGACTACCTCTGGGGCGTGTAGTGCATCGCAGGATTTCCGCGCTAAACTAATTCCCGCATGATTCTCAAACTCACTATCCTTCCCGGCGACGGGATCGGTCCGGAAGTTACGGAACAAGCTGTGCTCGTGTTGCACACTGTGGCGGACGGGTATAGCCACCGGCTTGAACTTCAGCACAAACTTATCGGTGCCGCCGCGCTGACTGCGGTGAACGATCCACTGCCCGCGGACACGATCCAGGCTTGTTTGTCTTCGGCGGCGGTGTTGATGGGCGCGGTCGGCAGCCCCGGGTTCGATCATTATCCCAATCATCTGCGTCCCGAAGCTGGACTGTTGCGGCTGCGGCGGGAGTTGGGCGCGTTTGCCAATTTGCGTCCTGCGGTGTTTTTTCCGGCGCTGGAAGATTGTTCTCCGCTGCGTGCTGAAGTGGTGCGCGGCACTGACATGCTGATCGTCCGCGAGTTGCTGGGCGGCCTCTATTTCGGTCAGCCTCGAGCGATTGAAGGCACTGCGGGCTCGAGAGAAGCGCTCAACACCATGCGCTACAGCGAGCCGGAAATCGAGCGCATCGCTCGCGTGGCGTTCGATCTGGCGATGAAGCGCCGCCGCAAAGTCTTGTCCGTGGATAAGGCGAATGTTCTGGAATGCTCGCGGTTGTGGCGGGAAGTGGTCACGCGTATTGCGCAGAGCTATCCGGAAGTGAAGCTCGCGCATCAGTATGTCGATTCCGCCGCCATGCTGCTGGTGCAGCGTCCGAAAGATTTCGACGTAATCCTCACGGAAAACATGTTCGGCGACATTCTTTCCGACCAGGCTGGTGGCGTGGTCGGCTCGCTGGGATTGCTGGCCTCGGCCAGCATTGGAGGTGCGGTCGGTCTGTATGAGCCGGTGCACGGCTCGGCACCGGACATTGCTGGCAAGGGAATCGCGAATCCGCTGGGAGCGATTCTTTCGGTGGCGATGTTGCTGCGGCATACGTTCCAACTGGAACGCGAAGCGGGCTGCATCGAAGATGCTGTCGGCACGGTGCTGGCGGAGGGTTGGCGCACAGCCGACCTGGTGGGCAAGACTCAGACTGCGATTTCCACGACCGAGATGGGACGGCGGGTTGTGGAGGCGGTAAAGTCTTCTGTGATTTCAGCTTCAGAGAAAAAAGAAAAGTCTGCGTGAGGGTCTGGCGTTAGAGTCGCTGCCCGGGCTCCCCAGGCAAAGTCTCCGCTGATTCCGCTGCGCCCGGGGGAACAGCATCGTACTTTCCCGTCAAGTCATACCAGCGGATGCGCAGCATTTCCCAGAACATGCGCGAGCCATCGGTTAGAGGATGGATTTGCGTACCTTCCCTGTGGGCCCAGGCCACGGGAACTTCCTGCACACGGAATCCGAATTTGCGGGCCAGGAAAAGAATTTCAGGGTCGAATCCCCAGCGTTCGATTTTCTGCAACGGAAAAATCTTCTGCACCGCCGGCCGTTGGAAAGCCTTGAAGCCGCACTGCGTATCCTTGAATTGCAAACCGAGAGTAATTCGCAACAACAGATTGAAGACGCGGCCGAAGACCTGGCGATGAACCGGCTGCCGCTGCGTCTGTAGTTCGGCCTGCAGCCAGCGCGATCCGATAGCGATGTCGGCGCCGCCGCTCAGCGCACTGAGAAGTTTAGGAAGTTCCTCGATCGGCGAGGACAGGTCGGCATCGCTGAAAACCACCACCACGCCGCGCGCCTGCAACATGCCATTGCGCACGCTGTAACCTTTGCCGCGGTTGCCGGGGTTTTCGATCAGCCGCAACGCAGAGTTTTTTTGCGCGAGCCGGCGCACAATTTCGGCGGTGTCGTCGCTGGAGCCATCGTTGACCACAATGACTTCGACCTCGGCGGACCACGTCTGCTGCCCAACGTAGCTCAGGATTTTATCCAGGGACGCACCCAGGCGGGCGCTTTCGTTGTAAGCAGGGACGACGATGCTGTAGGTAGGGGCCAAAACCAGTTCTCAGTTCTCGGTTCTCAGTGACGCCCGGATAGTTTGCGATTTCTGATCCGGGAGGCGAGTAACCAGCGACGCAGCTATTGTACGTTGGCCCGGGGTGCAGAAACATCCTTCGGCAACTTAGGCGCGAGTCTGATCGGCAAAGTGTGGCCGTGGGGCGTCATACGTGGCAAAATGTGCATGTATGAGCGTGCACTGATCGAATGGACCACGATTTGGGCCGGAGCTGTGACTTACGCAAGACCCGATCTGATTGCCCCGACGCTCTGATCAGCCTCGCTCGAGGTGAGTACAGTCTGTTCGTCCATGATGGTGGATCATCCGTCGTCGAAATTAGCTTCTGTCCATGGTGCGGATCAAGGCTTCCCGCGATCGGGGACGTCTCCGATCCGAACTGACCCACCACCGAAACTCGGTACCGGGGAAAGTATGAGCTATTGCCTACGCCGCGTTGCGCTGGCGTTCCAGCATGGAGAAATATTCGGCGACCAGATCGGCGTCCCAGAGGCCGCGGCGGGCTTCTTCGTGCATGGTTTGAGCGGCCTGGTCATGGGAAAGGGCGGGCTTGTAGGGGCGGGCGGTGCGGAGAGCATCGTAGACGTCGACCACCTGCAGAATCCGCGGCAGAAGCGGAATCTCCCCGGCACGCAAGCCATCCGGATAGCCCGACCCGTCAGAATGTTCGTGATGATGGCGGATGATGGGCAGCACCAGCCGTAGTGACTTCAACGGCTTGCATATGTTCTCGCCGGTGATGGGATGCAGTTTCATGATCACCCATTCTTCCGGCGCTAGGTTGGTTCCCTTTTTCAGAATCTCATCGGGGACGGCGATCTTGCCGAGATCATGCAAATATCCGCCGCGCTTCAGGGCACGAATGGAATCTTCGTCCAGGCCCAGTTGGCGACCCAGTTCCGGAGCGTGAAGCGCTAGCCTCTCACAATGGCCCTCAGTGTAGGGATCGCGACCTTCCACGATCTTACCCAGGGTGCACAGGACAGAATCGGCAGTCTCCAGTTCGTCGGTAAAATCTTTCAGCCGCAACAGCGACCGCACGCGGGCGATTAACTCCTCGGCCAGCACGGGCTTGTTCAGGAAGTCGTCGGCCCCAGCGTCAATGCCACGAACTTTATCGCCACTGTCGCTGAGCCCGGTGATCAGCACAAAAGGAATGAGGCGAGTCGCCGGGTTTTCCTTGAGCTCGCGGCACAGGTCGTACCCAGACTTGCCGGGCATCATTACATCGGACAGGATCAGATCCGGTGGCTGGCGGCGAATCTCGGCTTCGGCCTCTTCCGCGCTGGTCGCGGTCACCACTTCGTAGCCGCGCATGGCCAGCAGTTGGCTCATTAGGCCGGCAATGGCGGGCTGGTCGTCCACCACTAAAATGTGCGGCACGCGCCGCCGAAACAACAGGTTACCCACTTCTGGATAAGAAGCGAATTCCGGCTCCGAAGTTGTCCTGGTATCCTGCCGCAACGGATTACGCGAGGGGGGGAAGAAACTCATGATTTCTGATCGCATCGCTATAGTACTTCAAATATGGCGTTTGCGGCGGAGCGGCGACCGGGTATCGTAACATTCTTTGTACGAGTGGACGTTGGCGTGTCCCAGTTCGGAACAGCGGCGGTCGGTTTGTGACGGCTTTCCTTGCGCGGGGGCAGGCGTCGTGCCTAATCTCGGAAGATGCGCTGTAACCTGCTCCGCTCCGCGAACAAGCTGATATTGGTCGCGGCCTCTAATGTCGCGCTGTCAACTTTCTTGCTCTCGACCATCTTGCTCGCAACTCCGGCCGGCGCTGCCGCCGCGAAGATCCATGTCATCAGCTTCGGAAAAACCATGCCAGTGAAATGGTTCAGCGCCAACGATGAGACGCAACCGCGAATTTTGAAAGTGCGCCCGCTGCTGGTGGATGGACGCATCAGGGAATACACAATCGGTTCAGCGCATGAAGTCACGGAGCGGCTGTTCGCGGTGCAGCGCGCGTTTCGTTTGAATGACAGTTTGCCGGAGGATTCCGGCGCACCGCGCTGGCAATGGCAGCGCGGAGGCTGGCTGCTGGTGGACCGCTTAACCGGCCACGTCTCCACAATCAATCTGGCAGAGTTTGACAGTACCTATTCCGCCGCCAGTTGGTACCGGGACTATGTGGCGTATTGCGGCGTATCTGACGATGGAAAGAAGATTTCAGCTGTCGTCGCACAACTCAGCCGGCGCAAACCGGTACTCAAGAAAGCTCTGGCGGGGAGCATCGCCGACGATGCGCTGCCGGATTCCGCGTGCCCGGCGCCGACCTGGCAGCGCGGACCGGTGCGAGTCAGCTTCGAGCCTGCCCGCGACACGAAACAGACTTTCGCGATCCGCGGACATGCTGTGGATTTGGTGAGTGATGCGGAGGATGAAGAAGAGGCGTCGAAATAAATTTCAGATTGTAAATTGTAGATTTAAGATTGAAAATCTCGGATTTCCGTGGGACAACGACCAATCAAAATTCAATCTGAAATCTCAAATCTACAATCTGAAATCAGCCGTTTAATCCCCGGCGGCTTCCACTGCGGGCAATTCTTCTGCGACTGTCTTCTGCTTGACCCTCGCGCTGGTCACCAGCACTACGGAAAGCACGACGATCGCACTGCCTAGCAGGATGAAGCGGTCCACGCGCTCGTGAAGAATCAGCCAGCCCAGAAACACGGCCACCACTGGGTTCACGTAAGCATAAGTCGAAACTTTCGACGTGGGCACATGCTTCAGCAGCCAAATGTAGGCGGTGTAGCCAATCCACGAGCCGCACACTACCAGATACATCGTGGCGCCGACGCCGCGCGGGGTCCAGACAACTCGCGAGAAGTCTCCGGCAATCCATGCGAAGAGAAAGTTCCCGACCCCTGCGGTCAGCACTTGCCAGCCGGTGAAGCTGAATACGTCCATGCCCGACTGCCAGCGCTTTGAAAGCACCGAGCCCAATGCCCAAGAGAATGATCCGCCGATCAGGCTCAGCGACGCCCACAACTCGCTGTGTCCCAGCGTGGTTCTTGCAGTGAGTTCAGGGTAAAAAAGAACGAACAGCCCGAGAATCCCCAACGCCAGTCCAGCCTTGCCGCGGCCGGAAATGTGATGGTGGCCCAGCAACAGCGAATCGAGCACCAGAAACCACAGTGGAGTGATGGCGATAATCAGCGCGGCCAGTCCGGATGACACGGTCAGTTCCGCGTAGCAGAGCGTCAGGTTGCCGCCCATCAGCAAGAGCAGGCCGACCACCGCTGCCAGCGCAATCTGGCGCGGCGAATACAAAACTTTGTGTCCAGTCAGCGCGCACACCGCCAGCATCACGACTCCTGCAATAGAAAATCGCACAGCGCACAGCAGCGCCGGAGGAATCGTCTGCACCCCAATATCGATAGCCAGATACGTCGAGCCCCAGAACAGGTACACAAGTCCGAAGGCAAGAATCACCATCCACGGGCGTGGGCGCTGTACGGAATGCATTGAGAGTGAACAAAAAGGGGAACTAAAAGCATATCAGACGAGTGCGCTGCGGATCGGATTCTAAACTTGAGCGTGGCGTCTGAATCCGGCAATCCCAACCATAAAGAACACAAGGCGACACGAAGGAAAGCCTACGTGCGAATCCCTGGGGATACTTTGCATCTTCGCGGTGAATGTCTTACTTCAGCTTTTCATACTCCGCCTGCGCGGTTTTGAGAATCGGAATGTCCGGATCTGCGTCTTTCCACGCGGCCAAGAAATCCTGATACGCGGTTCGCGCCTTGGCGTTGTCGCCCTGCAGTGCGTAGGCGCGGCCGAGATTGAGGCGCGCCAGCGGATACTCCGGAGCAAAACCGGCCGCGCCCCGGTGGTCGAGGATGCGTTGAAACTCGGCGGCGGCTTTGGCGCCGTCACGCATTTTGAGATAAATGAGGCCGCGTAGAAACATCGGAGTCACCCCACCGCCGCGGGGCCCGGTTCCCAGTTCGTGGGGGCGAACAATCTCGAGCGTGGTGATTGCCTCGGAGAGCTGGTTTTTCTCGAACTGCTGAGCAGCCCTGGCCTCAGGGATTAAAAGCGATTGGAGAAAGTGGTTCTCTGGAAACTCATGCGCAACGCTGCCAGAGATCGCAACCGATTGCTGCACGTCCCCAATGATCGCGAAAGCGGCCACTGCAAGGGTGCGGGAGTCCGGATCATTCGAAAGCGCCAGCGCCTGCGAAAGTTTCTGGCGCGCGTCGGCAGTATAGCCAAACAAGGCGTCGGTGTAGCCTTCGAGCGCCATAAACTGGGCCGCCAGGTCTTTGGCGCCGGCGTTCACGCTTACCTGATCGGCGCGTTGCCACAGCTCGTGCCCGGCCTTGACCTTGCCTTCTGAGTCCTGCCATGCGGCATTGAAAAAAAGCATGAACGGCTCGACCGCAGCACCCTTGGTGAGCTCCAGTTCATGTTCATAAGTGGCGCGGTCGCCGCGCATGTAGGCCAGATCGGTCAGCACGAAGTGCGATGCAATTCCGTCCGCCTTGTCGGCGATGGCCTGTTCGGCGACGCTCTTCGCCTCATCGAAGCGGTTCAGCGCCTCGTAAGCCTCCGCCATGTTGTCGTTGGCATAGGGATCGCGCGGATTGATGCGGTGCGCCTGGCTAGCCATGTCGAGCGCTTTGTCCGGCTGTCCCAGTTCGGAAAAGGCTAACGCCGCATTCTCGTAGGAGACAGTATCCCGCGGATAGGTCTGCCGCCACTCGGCGTAAACCGACAAAGCTTTCTCTGGATCGATGGTCACTTCGGTATAGTAATGCGCCTGGATGTAGAGCTTTTCGCGCTCGCTGGTGCGATCGCGCAGATCGTAAGCCTTGCGGACGGCCTGAGCCCCCTCCGCGTTGCGGCCGAGGTTGGTGGAAGCGACTCCCAACGTGGCCCATGCCATGGCGAAGTTCGGGTCCAGTTCCACCGCTTTCTTCAGGTAAGGAATCGCTGCGTCGTCTTGCATTTTTTGATGCTCATCGTTGCCCAGACTGAAGGCCTGCAGCGCCTCCAGCGACGAAGTGGTGGCTTCGTCCAGCGGCTTGGCAAACTGCTGCACCGAGGCCAGGGACTCGCCCATTTTCTGGCGGAGGTCGGAGGCGGCCTTATCCAGCGACTTGAGCACTTGCTCCTTGCTGTCAACCTCCACCTGTTCGCGTGCCAGAGCGTCTCCGGTCGCGCCATTCAGGGCGGCCAGCGTGATGACGTAGTGATTGCCGAGGCTGGCAATGGTGCCAGTCAGCATGGCTTTGATGCCCTGGCGCTGGCAGATTTCGCGGGCAACGTCGTTGGTGAGGCGCTCATCCCCGGACCGGCCCATGAGGCGCAAAGCCTCGCGGATCTTTGACTCCGGAACGATGTTCAAATACGGGGACTGCTCCAGTTGCACCGCCAGAGCCTGTTTCAGAGTGCCGTCGAAGACCGCGTCGCCGGTGGTGTTCACGAAGTCGGCCAGCAGGACGCTGTCTTTCTCACCCAGCTTGGCGGATTGGCGCGAGCGCCAGTACAGACTTCCGCCGACGAGAATGGCCAAGAGCACCAGCGCCGCCGGAACAAGAATCTTCAAGGACTTTTTTGCCGGAGTGATTCCACTTTGCGCGGCAGTAGCTTGCGCGACACTCACTGCGCCCGAAGATGCCGCCGCCACTTTCGCTGAACTGTGAGCCGCCGCAGGCTGCGCGGCTGCGGATGCCGGCACGACAGGTTCTTCCGCGACTGCCGCTGAAGCGGAACTAGCCGCGACGGCTCGTCCGCTATCGGTATCGCGCTTCAAGCGCTGCAGGTCGGCGCGAATGTCGGCGGCGTGCTGGTAGCGCAGGTTGCGGTCTTTCTCCAGCGACTTGTTGATCAGGTCTTCGAGTTTGGGCGGCACGTCGGGATTCAGGCGCACCGGCGACGTAGGCGCGCGGTCGAGGATGGCCTGAAATATAAGCGCCGAAGTGTCTCCCCGAAACGGCAGCATCCCGGTCGACATCTCGTAGAGCACGATGCCGAAAGAAAAAAGATCGGTGCGCGAGTCCAGTTCTTTTCCCTTCGCCTGCTCCGGGGACATATAAGCAACCGTGCCCAGGGTCGAGCCGGGACTGGTCAGGTGCTCCTCGACCACGACGCTGGTGGGCGCGGTTACCTCGGCGATTTCACCGGAAGCGGACGCAGCGGCTTTCACCTTGGCGAGGCCGAAATCGAGAATCTTGGCGTGTCCGCGCTTGGTGACGAAAATGTTGGCGGGTTTAATGTCGCGATGGACAATGCCTTCGGTATGCGCTGCATCCAGCGCGTCGGCGATCTCGATGCCGAGCGACAGGATTGCCTCCAACTCCATCGGACGCGACCCGATCACGTGCTTGAGCGTGACCCCGTCCAGGAATTCCATCACCAGAAAGGCCCGGCCATCTTCCTCGCCGATGTCGTAAATCGTGCAGATGTTGGGATGATTGAGAGCGGAAGCGGCCTTGGCCTCGCGGCGGAATCGCTCGAGCGCCTGGCGATCCTGAGCCAGTTCCTCGGGCAGAAACTTCAATGCAACAAAACGGCCTAGACGTGTGTCCTCGGCTTTATAGACCACGCCCATGCCGCCGCCGCCGAGCTTCTCGATGATCCGGTAATGGGAGATGTGGTCGAGCAAGGAAAGCCCCGCCCCAAGGGTTGAGCCATGCTACGGCTCCGCTTGATGGAAGTCAAAACTTTCGGCCTGCTCTGGCGGCCAAGACCTTTGCTCATCGGGCAAAGCGCTGATTACCAAAGGGGGTTACGCCGCACGCCGCGGCCAGCTATAATGACTTAGTGATGTTCGCCGTCTGCGATGTTGCGAAACAATTCCAATTCGCGTCGTGCCAATCTGCAAATTGTTTACGCAGATCAGTCCGAGTGCTGGCTACACTGCCTGGTGTGCCCGCGGCGCTATCGGGCAAATCTGCCTTCGCGTCTGCGCCCCAGCCTCTTCGGTAGCGACTAATCTAATCCTCCGCCTGAATCGCCTCAGCCTACGTACGCCTGAACCTACTAAGCATGAACCAGGGCGTGTGCTTCGAGGTTGCACTTACTGACCACTGGCCGCTAACCACGGGCCACTGCTTTTCGGAGGAATCCAAACATGACTACCAAGACCATGACTCCCGGGACGACGATCGCCGGGACGACGATCGCCGGAACAATGACTCTCGGACCCAAGCTCAAGACCGCCCTGCCCGGCCCCAACGCCAAGCGCGTGCTCGAGGGCGACGCGCAGATCATTTCGCCGTCCTATACCCGTTCTTATCCGCTGGTCGCGAAAAGCGGACGCGGCATCGTCGTTACGGACGTGGACGGCAACGAGTTCTTCGACTTTTCCGCGGGCATCGCCGTGACTTCCACCGGACACTGCCATCCCCATGTGGTCGCCGCCATTCAGAAACAGGCGGCCGAGTTGATCCACATGTCGGGCACCGATTTCTACTACGAAAGCATGGTCACGCTGGCGGAGCGCCTGTCGAAGATCGCTCCCATGCCCGGACCGCATCGCGTCTACTACGGCAACTCCGGAGCAGAGGCCGTCGAGTGCGCACTTAAACTGGCGCGCTACCACACCAAGCGGCAGAACATTATCGCGTTCTTCGGCGCGTTCCACGGACGCACCATGGGCGCGGTCTCGCTCACTGCCTCAAAGCCACAGCAGCGCCGCCGTTTCGGTCCGCTGATGCCGGGCGTGACCCACGTGCGCTATCCCGATGTGTACCGCCACACTTCGGGTGGCGCGCAGGAAGCCGACGAGTTCGCGCTCGGCTGCGCCCGCTTCATCGAAGAAAAGCTCTTCAAGACCACACTCGCTCCGGAAGAAGTAGCCGCGATTTTCGTTGAGCCGGTGCAGGGTGAGGGCGGATATGTGGTCGCGCCGACCATCTTTATGCAGGAACTGCGCCGCATCTGCGACCGTCACGGAATTCTTCTGGTCGTCGACGAAGTGCAGAGCGGCATCGGCCGCACCGGAAAATGGTTTGCGGTCGAGCACACGGGCGTGCATCCCGATATCGTCTGCATGGCCAAGGGCATCGCCTCGGGAATGCCACTGGGAATCACCATGTCGCGCGCTGACGTGATGGACTGGGTTCCGGGATCGCACGCCTCAACTTTTGGCGGCAATCCTGTCTGTATCGCCTCCGCCCTGGCTACGCTCGACGTGATCGAGAACGAGCGCCTGCTCGCGAACTCGACCGCAGTCGGCGACCACATGCGCAAACGCATGGCCAACTGGCCTTCAAAACTGAAACTGGTGGGCGACGTGCGCGGACGCGGCCTGATGATCGGCGTCGAAATCGTGAAGGACAAAGTCACGAAAGAATACGGCGCCGCCGAGCGCGACCGCATCGTCGAACTGGCCTTCGATCGCGGCGTGCTGTTCCTGGGTTGCGGACCGAGCACCGTCCGCATCTGTCCCGCGCTGATCGTGACCAAGGACGAAGCGGACGTTGCCGTCGATGTGCTCGAAGAGTGCATCAGGATCGTAGGCAAAGACGCGTAGCGCTGCAGGGCCTTAGTCTCCAGCAGTTCCCGAAAGGGAACTCAAATCATTGCAATCGCGCACGGTTGTGACATCCGTCACAACCGTTTTTCGTTCCGCGGCGTAGCATTTCCTCGACGACGCGTATCCGCATCCGCATCCTAATTTGCATCTTAACTCGCATCCCGGGAGTCCCAATCCTGTTCTCCGGCCGCCTCACCCACGCCGCCATCCGCAGCCTCGACTGGCTGGCGCGGCATACTCTGCCGCCGGACAAGCGGCCTCAGCACCAGCGCACCGGCCGGCGCGGCGAGGAGGATGCCTGCTTTCATCTCCGCCGCCTGGGCTACGTGATCGTGGCCCGCAACTACCGCACGCCGCGGCATCCGGGAGAAATCGACCTGATCGGCTGGAGTGCCGATGTGCTTTGTTTTATTGAAGTTAAGACGCGCACGTCGCGTGACGTAAAGACTCCCGAGGCGGCCGTGGACCGCCACAAACGCCGCGAAGTCGCCGCCGTAGCACGAGAGTACCTGCGCCGCCAGCCACCGTCGTGCCAGTGGAGGTTCGACATCGTGAGCGTATACTATCCGCAGTCGTCGGCCCGCCAGCCGCAAATCGAAGTGTTTCGCAATGCCTCCCTCTCGGCGTAGAATATCGGTTTTGTTAATGGAAAGGATTCAGTAGTGCCTGAGCTGAGGAAAGATCCCATTGTCGGCCGCTGGGTGATTATTTCGACCGACCGGGCCAAGCGCCCCACCGACTTCATGCGGGAAAACATGAAGATCAAAGGGGGCTTTTGTCCCTTTTGTTACGGAAACGAGAGCAAGACTCCGCCCGAAATTCAAGCCTACCGTCCGAATCAAAATGGCGGCCCCACGCCGCAGCGCGACACCCCGGGTTGGACTGTTCGGGTCATACCCAACAAGTTTCCGGCACTGGGAATTGAAGGCACCCTGAACCGGCAAGCGGAAGGCATGTTTGACCGGATGAACGGCGTCGGCGCGCACGAAGTGATTGTCGAAACTCCTGACCACACGGCGAGCCTGGCCACGCTGCCGCCCAAACGTATTGAAGACGTGCTGTGGACCTTCCGCGACCGCATTCTCGATCTGAAGAAAGACCGGCGGTTTAAGTACATCCTCCTCTTCAAGAACCACGGCGAAGCTGCGGGAGCGTCGCTGGAGCATTCCCATTCGCAACTGATTGCGCTGCCGATTCTGCCCATCAACGTGACTCAGGAACTGGAAGGGTCGAAGCAGTATTTTCTCTATAAAGAGCGCTGCGTCTTCTGCGACATCATCCGGCAAGAGATGGACAGCGCCGTCCGCGTAGTGGCGGAAAACGAAGACTTCCTCACCCTGGCGCCCTATGCTCCGCGCTTTCCGTTCGAGACCTGGATTCTGCCCAAGCAGCATGAATCGGCGTTCGAGAACTCGTCGTCGCACATGTTCGAAAACCTGGCCCGGGCGCTGAAGACTCTGCTCACCAAGGCCGACCGCGTGCTCGATAATCCGCCCTACAATCTGGTGATCCACACTTCGCCGGCGCAGGACCCCACCAACGACCACTACCACTGGCACATCGAGTTCATGCCGAAGCTCACTAAGACTGCGGGATTTGAATGGGGAACCGGCTTCTACATCAACCCCACGCCGCCCGAGGAATCTGCGAAGTTCCTGCGGGAAGCGACTGTAGAGGAACCCGTGGCGGTTCGCCTCGGCTGAAGTCTGGGATTTTCGCGCCAAGGACAAAAACGAAATAAAAATGGGGCGCGGCTTACGGCCGAGCCCCTTTTTAGTTGGCCGGAGAGAGAGGCCAAGATCAATCACGCATCCTCACGATGGGCTCGCGAGGATGTCTGACATCAAAAGGCTAAGATGCCCCCATGAGGCATTTGTCACGAAAATGTAAAATTGCGCCGGGCGCTGATACAAGCCGAGCGCTCCGAGGCCGTCATGAAACGCTTTCTGCCACTGTCACTGCTTCTGCTTGCCGGGTTCGCTTATGCAGTTCCGGCCCAGGCCGCCCCTGCGCCGTCCACGCTGATCACGAACATTCCCGGCCGGACCACGATTAGCCTCGACGGCGCATGGCGGGCCATTGTGGACCCGTTCGAGAACGGCATGTCCGGCGCTATCTACCGCAATCAGGTTGCGAAGGACAAGACCGACAGGGTGGAGTACAGTTTCGACGCGTCGCCGGTACTGAACGTTCCCGGCGACTGGAACACACAGCGCGAGCAACTGCTTTTCTACGAGGGGCCGGTCTGGTACCGGCGCGTCTTCAACTATCACAAGCGGGCGAATACTCGCGTGTTTGTCTACTTCGGCGCAGTCAATTATCGATCCGCAGTTTTTCTGAATGGCGAAAAGCTTGGCGAGCATGAAGGCGGATTCACTGCCTTCAATTTCGAGGCGACCAATCTTCTGCGCGACGGGGAGAATTTCCTGATCGTCGAGGTAAACAACATGCGCCGCGCCGACGGCGTTCCGGCCATGAAATTTGATTGGTGGAATTATGGCGGGATCACGCGCGACGTGTCGCTGGTCGAAGTCCCGGAAACGTTCATCCAGGATTATT
This sequence comes from uncultured Acidobacteriaceae bacterium, assembly GCA_963846245.1. GTDB lineage: Bacteria > Acidobacteriota > Terriglobia > Terriglobales > Acidobacteriaceae > Sulfotelmatobacter. Next base: position 389,857 of record CAWJVI010000010.1, read on the forward strand.
TTGTTCAGCTAGCCAAGGGATCGCGGGGCGAAATTGCTGGCTGGGTGCAGTTAAACGGCGCGCAGTTGGCGCAGAAAGTCACGCTGGAAATTCCTGAGGCGGGAGTTCACGAAACCGTGACCACCGATGCCGCGGGCCGCGCGAGTTTTCGGGTTTCAGCGAAACTTGATCGCCAGAAACTCGAGCTGTGGTCGCCCGAGCATCCCAAACTCTACGACATAGTCCTCAGCGGCGGCGCCGACACGGTTCACGATCAGATTGGATTTCGAACCATCGAAGTGCAGGCCGGAAAGATTCTGCTGAACGGCAAGCCGATTTTTCTGCGCGGGATTTCGATGCATGAAGAAGCGCCGTTTCGCGAGGGCCGCGCCTTCAGTCCGGAAGATGCGCAGACTCTGCTGGGCTGGGCCAAGGACTTGGGATGCAACTTCGTCCGCCTTACCCACTATCCGCACAACGAAAACGAAATTCGTCTTGCCGACCGCATCGGCTTGCTGATCTGGTCGGAGATTCCCGTTTACTGGGACGTTGACTGGCAGAATCCCGCGACGCTGGCCAATGCTCAGGCGCAACTGCGCGACATGATTGCGCGCGACCGCAACCGGGCTGCGGTGATTTTGTGGTCGCTCTCGAACGAAACTCCGGTGAAACCGGAGCGCGTGACATTCCTGAAGCAGTTGGCGGAGGATGCGCGTGAGCTTGATTCCACGCGGTTAATCACTTCGGCCATGAATCGGACAGAGAACTCCGGTCCTGATCTGCGCACTCTTACAGACCCGCTGAGCGAGGCGCTGGATGTCCTCGGGCTCAACGAGTACATGGGGTGGTATGAGTCGAAGATGGAAGACCTCGACAGGATGCAATGGAAATCGAAGTGGGATAAGCCGCTGATCGTCAGCGAATTCGGCGGCGGCGCGCAGGCCGGTCGTCACAGCGACGTCGATGAAGTCTGGACGGAGGAACTTCAGGCAAACCTCTACCAGCATCAACTGGCGATGATTCAGCGCATTCCGAATTTGGCCGGGATCACTCCGTGGGTGCTGATGGATTTCCGTTCGCCCATTCGCCTGCTTCCGGGCATTCAGGACTACCACAACCGCAAGGGCCTGATCTCAAATCGCGGCCAGCGGAAACAGGCCTTCTATGTGCTGCAGAAGTTTTATAAGGAGCTGGCGGAGGGGAACTAGCTGCTGGGCAATTGGCAATTGGCAATTAGCAATTGGCGGTTAGCGATTAACACTCTGCCACGGGAGCCTCTGATAACGTCTGGAACAGACACTAAAAGGAAGTTAGTAGCCCTCCACCAATTCGGAATCGGCTATTGCCGACGGCTAATTGCTAGCTGCCAATTGCCAATTGCTAACTGCCCGCGTTCAGCTCGCGCAGGCGGGTGACGGTTTCCACAAGCCGGTCGGCTACATAATCAACTTCAGCGTCCGTGTTGAAGCGGCCGATGCCGAAGCGGATGGAACTGTGCGCCAGGTCGTCGCTGACGCCGATTGCTCGGAGCACGTGAGAAGGCTCGATCTTTGCCGTGGTGCAGGCGGACCCGCTGGAGAGTGCGATGTCGTTGAGGGCCATCATCAGGGACTCGCCATCGACGCCTGCAAAGCTGAGGTTGAGGTTGCCGGGCAGTCGATGCTCCATGGAGCCGTTGATATTGACCTCATCGAGGCGGCTCATGATGCGGTCGCGCAACCGGTTGCGCTTACCGGCGAGATGGCAGGATTCCTTCAGCATTTCTTCCTGCGCGATGGCACAAGCCTTACCCAGGCCGACGATGCCGGGGACGTTGAGTGTGCCCGAACGCATGCCGCGCTCGTGGCCGCCGCCATCGAGGAGCGCGGCAAGCCGCAGGCGCGGATTCTTGTTGCGTACATACAACGCGCCCACGCCTTTGGGCCCGTAGAGCTTGTGGCCCGCGATCGACATCAGGTCAAGGTTTTGCTTGTCGACGTTGACGGGCACCTTGCCGATGGATTGCGCCGCGTCGGTGTGAAAAATCAACCCACGTTCGCGGCACAGCCTGCCGATTTCTTCAATGGGCTGCAGCACGCCGATTTCGTTATTGGCGGACATGATCGATACCAGGATGGTCTTGCCTTCGTTTGCCTTGCCGTCCAGGGCGCGCTTCAGGTCGTCGAGGTCGATGAGTCCATCTTTCCGCACTGGCAGGTAGGTGACGCGGAAGCCGTCTCTTTCCAGATGCTTGCAGGTGTCGAGGACGGCCTTGTGTTCGGTGACCGCAGTGATGATGTGGTCGCCCTCTTCGCGGTACATATCGACGGCGCCTTTGATCGCGAGGTTGTCACTCTCGGTTGCGCCCGAGGTAAAAATGATCTCTTTGGGCGTGGCGCCGATCAGTTTCGCGATGCGCTCCCGCGCCGTCTCGACGGCTTCTTCCGCAGCCCACCCGAAGGAATGATTGCGGCTAGCGGCATTGCCGAACTTCTCGACGAAGTACGGCAGCATCTCCTCCAACACCCGCGGATCCATGGGTGTGGTGGCGTGGTTGTCCATGTAAATGGGGAGCTTAACCCCCGAAGGAGCGGAAGGCTGAGAAGCCTTCGTTTGGGCAAGCGCCTGGGCAGCCTTAACGTCGGTGCTCATGAATAACTCTCCTGTGCCGGTTCCAACGCTTGCCATCGCTCCTGGGTTTCAAACTTAGGTCTCAAATATGAGTCTACCGCCGTGCCGGATGTCCGGCAATGGTTTTCAGCGAGCTGGGCGGTGCTCTGAGTGAAGGTAACTGTTGAAGAATGAAGGGCTTGCATGAGACAAGTCCACGGTCAGAAATGAACGCGCCTCAGGCCTTGGCGCTCGAATTCCCAAGCACAATTGCGGGAAATTCACCGGTAATGTGCGTAAAGGGGCTTGACAAGCCGCGAAGCAGGGCTAAAATACCCGAAATTCCGGCGCATTCGTGCCTCCGTCTCTTGTGTTGAGGACCCTTCCGGATTTATGACCTCCAAGTCGCCTGCTCCCCCTCAAAGCGTAGACAAGAAACCACCTTGCAAGCATCCGCGTGTGCAAATTGTGAGCCGCGATGAAGATGCTGAGTTCGTAGAATGCCTGGAATGTGGCGAGATCTTCGACTACAGCGAACTCAAAGACATGACCATCGAGGAACGAACCCAGAGCAGCGACCTCTGAGTCCCGATTAGCCGAGTCCCGGCCAGCGGCGGTGACCAACGTGACCTTTCGGTTCTGCTTTCCTGTTGTTGCGGGCGGCCAGGGCTGCTATGGTCCCGCCATGGGGGCCGTGCACGTGTGTCTGCTCGCCTCCGTTCTCATATGCCTGCCGTCGCACTCGTTGTCGACGATTCCATGCTGATCCGGTATTCGGTGAGCCGTCTTCTGGAAAAGCATGGATTTACGGTGGAGTCGGTCGGCAACGGAGTCGAAGCGCTTGAAATCCTGAGCCGCATACGACCCGACCTGATTGTCACCGACCTGCAGATGCCAAAAATGTCGGGTTACGAGCTGATTGCAGCGGTCAGGAGCAAGCCGGAAACGGCTCAAATTCCTATTATTATTATTGCCGGCCGCGCCAGTGGTTCGGAGGAATCCAAGAAACTCGCCAACTTCCTAGTTTACAAGGACATCGACATCGAAGAACAGCTGGCCAAGGCACTGAAGGCGCTGCGGGGGAAGACGAGCGCGAAAAAGCAGTCTGCGACGAAATAGTGATTTGCCGGGTCAGTTGTGGTGCAGTTCGATGAAGGAAGCGAGCCAAACGCGCGATTATTGCGTCGCAAAAAACCACGACGCTTCGCGCGGCTCAGCCAGATTCCTCTCTGCGCAAAGAACGCTTGTTCGGAATTACAATCGAGCTACAGCACTATCCAAAAGCGGGTTAGAGTCGCATTCCAGCCTCAGCCGAGAAATCGGCAGGGGCAAAATCCTTTGACAGGAACTTGGGATAGGCAGCGGCGGCGATCATGGCTGCGTTGTCGGTGGAGAGCCGGAGCGAGGGGAAATATACGGGCAGGCCCTCCGCGGCGGCGTCGCGTTCAAAGGTGCGGCGCAGCTCGCTGTTGGCGGCCACTCCGCCGGTGACGAACAGCGTGGCCACGTCGAAAGCCCGCGCCGCGGCCAGAGTTCTCGTAGCCAGATCTTCGACGATGGCGCGCTGGAAGGATGCGACGAGGTCGAGAGTTTGTTTGTCGCAGTGGGCGAGGTAGTCCTCGGACCTGGGCTTGGGGATGTTGGCCACGGCCTTGCGGCGAAGTTCGATTGCGGCTTGCATGTGGTGTGACTCGACGTAGCGCAGCACAGCGGTTTTGATGCCACTGTAGGAAAAATCGAACCGAGGGCGATCTGCTTGGGGATGGTCCGATTTGTTTTCAGCGCTGCCGAGAGTGCCGGTGCGACGGTCGCGATGTTTGATCTGCGCCGGGGGAAACTTTACGGCTCGGGGATCACCATGGGGAGCGAGGCGGTCGATGATCGGTCCGCCCGGATAGCCAAGGCCCAGCAGCTTGGCAACTTTGTCGAAAGCTTCGCCGGCTGCGTCATCGCGAGTGTGGCCGACATTTTCATAGGTCCAGCTGTTGGCATTTTGTTCCGCCAGATACAGGTGCGTGTGGCCTCCGGATACGACCAGAGCCAGCACGGGAAACTGCAGCTCGTGGTTGCCCTTCTGCCGCTCTTCAAGCAGAACGGCATGAATGTGCCCCTCGAGATGGTTCACCGCGATTAGCGGTTTGTCGAGGGCGAAGGCCAAGGCCTTGGCGTAGCTGATGCCGACCATCAAGGCGCCAGCGAGGCCCGGTCCCTGGGTGACGGCGATGGCGTCGACCGAAGAATAGGTATGCTTCGCCTCGGCCAGCGCCTGCCGCACGACCGGGACGATTGCCCGCAGATGCTCGCGCGACGCCAGTTCGGGGACGACTCCGCCATAGGGCTGGTGCATGGCGATCTGCGAAGCCACCACATTTGAGATCACTTGCTCGCCGGATCGCACGACGGCTGCGGCGGTCTCGTCGCAGGAACTTTCGATTCCGAGGATATAGGCGGAGGGCATCATTTCTAGTTTCTAGTTTCTGGTTTCCAGTTGCAAGCTGGTTCATTGACGCCTAGGGCGCCAGTGTGAAGTTATATGATTATGATTTGATGGTGGACTTGCTCAGACAGATTGCGGAATCGGAATCTCCCGCCGCTGGATTTTCGACGATCATCGTTCAAACCCTGCGCCAGCGGGGCTTTCAGGCCTACCTCGTGGGCGGATGCGTTCGCGATCTGTTGCTGGGGCGGGAACCGAAAGACTACGACGTGGCCACGAATGCTACGCCTCAGCAGGTGATGACGATTTTTCCGGAGACCTATGCGGTGGGGGCGCAGTTTGGTGTGGTGCTCGTGCCGGAGCTCGTGCCTGTGCCGCCGCCGGCTAGAGACGTTGTAAGCAACGTCTCTACGGATAAATCTGCCGGCTTCTCAACCCACGCTCATGCTGTGGAGGTCGCCACTTTCCGCAGCGACATCGGCTACTCGGACGGGCGCCATCCCGATGAAGTGCGCTTCAGTCAGGATCCGCGGGAAGACGTGGCTCGGCGCGATTTTACGATCAACGGGATGCTGTTCGATCCCATGAACGGGGAAGTGCTCGACTTTGTCGGTGGACGCAAGGACCTGGAAGACAGGATTGTCCGTGCGATTGGCGATCCCGAACTTCGTTTCGCAGAAGACAAGTTGCGCATGCTGCGGGCGGTGCGCTTCGCGGCGCGTTTCGAGTACGCGATTGAGCCGGGCACACTTGCGGCGATCCAGAAATTGGCCAGTGAGATCGGCACCGTCTCGCGGGAACGGGTGCGGGATGAGCTCACGCGCATGCTCACCGAAGGTCACGCTCGCCGCGCGTTCGTGCTGCTCAACGACAGTGGCCTGCTGCGGGAAGTTCTGCCGGAAATTTCTGCGATGAAGGGAGTGCAACAGCCACCGCAGTTTCATCCTGAAGGTGACGTGTTTGTGCACACGCTGTTGCTTCTGGAAAACCTGCCGCATCCATGCCCTCCGGCGCTGGCCTGGGGCGCGCTGCTGCATGACGTGGGCAAGCCGGCGACGTTTCGCGTAGCGCCCGACCGCATCCGGTTTGACGGGCACGTGGATGTCGGTGTGAAGATGGCGGAAGAAATCTGCAAGCGTTTGCGGTTTTCGGGCGATGACACTGAGCAGGTGCTGGCGCTGGTGGACAACCACATGCGTTTTGGCCATGCCACGCGGATGAGTGAGTCTACGCTGAAGAAGTTTCTGCGCATGCCGCATTTCGACCACCATATGGCGTTGCACTGCGCGGATTCTCTGGCGAGCCACGGAAATCTCAGTACTTATGAATTTGTGAAGGAAAAGCTGGCTATGATTCCACCGGAGAAGATGAGGCCGGCGCCACTGGTCAGCGGCGACGATCTGATTGCAGCGGGACATGTGCCTGGACCGAAGTTCCGCGAGATTCTGGGAGCGGTGGAAGATGCGCAGCTCGAAGGCCGGCTGGGCTCGAAGGAGTCGGCGTTGGAATTCGTGAGGCGCGAGTTTCCGAGCTGACCTGTTTTCGCGCGGCCACAGTTGACGACACGGAATGCTAGAATCAAAATCTCGCTGATCGTGAGTGTGCTCGACGGTGGACCGGAAGGAGTTCTGCTTGGAGCAGGCTGGAGCAGGGTTGGAGAAGGTGGTCGTCGACTCTCTGCGACGAATGCCCGCGGCTGCAGCGACTTTAACGGCGTGGCCGCTGGTTTGCGGGTCGGCGGTTGCGGAGCGCACACGCGCGCTCGATTTCGTGAGCGGAGTCTTGCGGGTCGAGGTGGCCGATGCCGGGTGGAGACGCGAACTGCAGGCTTTGGCCCCCCGCTACGTGGCGACCATCAATCGCTACACGATCGAGAGCGTCCAGAGGATTGAGTTTGTGATTACTTCCCCGTCACAGTGAGCCTGCGTTTGTGCGCGCAGATTGTCTCGCAAGATTTCTACGATGATGGTCTCAGAAAATGAAAGTCACTGAAAAAGACGTTGCCTACGTGGCTGACCTGGCCAACCTGGAACTTACGGTGGAAGAGCGGTCAGGCATGGTGCGCGATCTCAATTCGATTCTGGGATACATCGATATGCTCAATGAACTCGACACGTCGGACGTTCCGCCGATGGCGCAGGTTTCGGATCGCTACGGCGTCGATGAGACGAAGCAGGGCAGCGAGCGCTTCGCTTATGCCAGCCGAGAGGATGTGCTGGAAGGTCTGCGCAAATCGCTGCCTCAGGAAGTTGCGCTGGAGAATGCGCCTGATTCGGACGGGACTTTTTTCAGGGTGCCGAAAGTGATTGAAAGATAAATGCAGAATGCAAAAGTCGGAATGTAGAAGTTAAGACGGGGTTCACTCTGAATTTTCACTTTTGACTTCTGCCTTCCGGGTTTGTTCCCGTGGACCTGACTTCCCTCAGCATCGACGCCGCCCGCACCGCCGTGCAAGAGCGTAAGACTACTGCGTTCGCTCTGGCGGAGGCCTACTACGAGCGCATCCAGAAAGAAGACGGCCAGATCGGAGCGTTTCTCACGCTGTCGAAAGAGCGTGCGCTGGAGCAGGCAGACGGCATCGATCGCATGGCCGCTGACGGGAAGATTCTTCCGCCGCTCGGCGGAGTGCCGGTCGCGATTAAAGATGTGATGAGCACGCGCGGCGTGCGCACGACGGCAGGATCGAAAATTCTGAGCAAATATATTCCGCCTTACGATTGCACCGCGGTCGCGCGGTTGGAAGCAGCGGGTGCGGTGGTGCTTGGCAAGACGAATTGCGACGAGTTTGCGATGGGCTCGTCGAATGAGAATTCAGGGTTTCATCCGGTGCGCAACCCACGCGATCTGAACCGGGTGCCGGGAGGCTCCTCTGGCGGATCAGCCGCGGCAGTTGCTTCCGATATGGCGGTGATCGCGCTGGGATCCGATACCGGCGGATCGATTCGGCAGCCGGCTTCATTTTGCGGAGTGGTCGGCTTGATGCCCACCTACGGGCGCGTCTCGCGATACGGGCTGATCGCGTTCGCGTCGTCGCTCGACCACATTGGGCCGCTGGCCAAGACCGTGAAGGATGCAGCGATTGTGTTAGGTGCGATTGCGGGTCGAGATCCCATGGATTCGACTTCGGCGGATGTGCCCGTTCCCGATTACGTTGCCGAACTCGATAAACCGGTGCGCGGTTTGAAGCTGGGCGTGGCGAAGGAATATTTCGGCGAGGGATTGGATGAAGAAGTGCGGCAGGCGGTGGAGGCGGCCATCGATAAGTTGAAGGGGCTGGGCTGCGAGACTGTGCCCGTCTCTCTGCCGCACACGCCTTATGCGATCCCGACTTATTATTTGGTGGCGACTGCGGAGGCCTCGTCGAACCTGGCGCGTTACGACGGCGTGCGTTACAGCAATCGGGCGAATGGAGTGAAGACGCTTTCGGAAATGTACCGCCGCAGCCGCGACGAAGGCTTCGGAGCGGAAGTGAAACGGCGCATCATGCTCGGCACTTATGCGCTGAGCGCCGGCTACTACGATGCTTATTACCTGAAAGCGCAGAAAGTGCGCACAATGCTGACGCGCGACTTCGAGGAGGCTTTTCGCAAAGTCGATGCGATTGTCACGCCAACCAGTCCGACCGCTGCGTTTCGGCTGGGTGAAAAATCGAATGATCCGCTGGCCATGTACCTAGCCGACATTTACACCGTGACTGCGGATCTGGCGGGGATTCCGGGGATTTCGATTCCGTGCGGAGAAACGAAAGAGAAGCTGCCGATTGGTCTGCAGATTCTCGGGAAGCATTTCGATGAGGCCACGATTCTGCGCGTGGGGCACGGGTTTGAGCAGGCGCAGAAACCGGTGCGGTGATTTGGCGTTGCAGTTATCTCAGATTATCGTGTAATACCGTTCCCCGGCGCACGCGCGGCAGAGCACCTTTTCTTCTTGCCGCACTTCCCGGCGGAAGTTGATGCCCTCACCGCACGCGTCGCACACTGCGCGCTCGCCCTTGTATCCAGGGAACTCTTCGGGGGGCAGATCGACTTTTACCCACTGCAGCGCAAAAAGATCGTCATCGGAAATCTCGCGGTAAGCCCGCATCTGCTGTTGATTCTTGTCTTCGATTTCAGGATGCATCTGGCGAGCCAGAGCCTTGGAGGATTCCCTGGCGGCGATGCGGATGGCTTTACCGCTGCTCACGTCGACAAACGTGGCGGCGACTTTTCCCCAGTCGCGAAACTTCAGTGCGCGCTTGCCGAGTCGACATCCCGTGACCACGGCGACGGCGTCGGTGGCGCAACGGTCGATTTCGACGAACGTGACCAGGCGCTTGCGATCTTTTCCGCGGGGGTCGTCGATGCCAAGTTTTTGTAAGCCGAGCATCGCGAGGCGCACACCCAGCACCTGCCCGGCGCAAAGATGGCCGTGGGCTTCTTCCGCGTCGTGGAGATATTCGGGAAGAGACTTCACGTTACCCCGGTAGTTCGTAGCTGTTCAGGTGAGGCCGTCCCTTTTTATGGTCGTCTTCAAGTAATCCACGCAGTTCCATCTCCAGATCCTCCTTCGACCTCTGGGTCCCATAAATTCGGCTTGGTCCAAACGCGAAGGTGTCTTTGCAACCAGAACACGATACCAGTCCCCACGTTAGGTGGTTCGGAGCGTGGATCTCTCTTTGATTGAGTTTAATCGCGACCGGGGATATTGGATCGATACTTGTCTTGTACGGAGAATGACGCCAGCTCACGTCGTCTTTACTGCTGTAGGAAACTATTACGCTACTAACATTACTTACTTGAAAGCGCAACAAGTCTGCACGCTCGTAGTCCCGCGCTTTACGTGCAGCCTTAATCTCGGCAATCGTTGTTTCTACGTCATTTGGGGAGGACTCGACCGATTGCGTAATTTCCCGTAGTTCGGAGCTGATGTCTTTTTCCCGTCCGTCGCTTAGCGCCCAGTCGAAGACCTGTTTCATCTTAGGGCCATCGTCATCATTGAGCACGGCGAAAATTTCGTCGAACTTGCCAAGCGCTGCCAGCAGCGGAGCAACGTCGTCTTTCTTGATTTTGCCAGTATCGAAAGCAGCGTTGGCGCTACGCACCATTTCGAAGATCGCGCCCTGTGCCTGCGCGGTGTTGAGGTCGTCCTCGAGGGCGGCTCGCATGCGGTCGACGGTTTCGCTCGCCAGCGTCTGCATTCCCTGACTGGCCCCAGCCGGGAAATTCCCCGCGGTCAGCCGCAGACTGAAATTCCGCAAACGTTCGACAGAGACGGCGGCCTGCTTCAAGCCGTCGAAAGTAAAGTTCAACTGGTTGCGGTAAGGGACCGACGCCAGCAGATAACGAATGGAGGACGGCTTATGCCCCTTCAGCACGAGATCGCGCAGGGTGAAGAAATTTCCCAGGCTCTTCGACATCTTCTCGCCTTCCACCAGCAGAAAGCGGGCGTGAAACCAGAAGTGAGCGAAGGGCTTTCCGGTGAGCGACTCCGACTGTGCGATTTCGTTCTCGTGATGCGGGAAAATCAGATCTTCGCCGCCGGCGTGCAAGTCGAAACTCTCACCCAGTTTCTGCATCGACATCACCGAGCACTCCAGATGCCAGCCAGGGCGTCCCGGACCAATCACGGTGTCCCAGGAGGCTTCTTCCGGTTTCGGCGCTTTCCACAGAGCGAAGTCGCGGGCGCTGTCCTTGTCGTATTCGTCAATGTCTACGCGGGCGCCATCGAGCATGCCACCAAAATCCTTTTTTGAAAGCTTGCCATACTCCGGAAACTTCGCAATCCGGAAATAATATGAACCATCCTCGGTGCGATACGCGATGCCTTTTTCCACCAGCTTCGCGACGAACTCGGCCATCTGAGGAATAAATTCAGTGGCGTGCACCAATACTGGCTCCTCGATACCGATCATCGCGGCGTCTTCGCGGAATGCTTTTTCGTATTTCGCGGTATATTGCTGGACGCTGACGCCGTCGCGCGCGGCGTTGCGGATGATTTTGTCGTCCACGTCGGTGATGTTCATCACGTACCGGACCTTATATCCGCTTTGGCGAAAAAAGCGCTGCAGAAGGTCGACCGCGATGAACGTACGAAAGTTGCCGATGTGCCCGTAGTCATACACCGTAGGCCCGCAGGCGTACATGCGGACTTCATTGTCCACGAGCGGATGGAAATCTTCGACCCGCGCGGACATAGTGTTGTAAAGACGGAGCGCCATAGAAGTTTTTCGGGAGCAGCGACGAACCTATGATTCTAGGGGGATATTAGAAATGCGGTCAAATGGGCGTTCCCGAGGTCGATGCCTGTTCCGGTAGAGCGTGAGTGTGTGTCCGCAACCGGCTCTGAACCAGAAGGACGTAGTGCAGTGCGGAGATGATGGTGAAAATAAAAGTGGCGCGCAAACAGACCTTGCGCGCGACCCAGACCCACCACAGGGGCCGCACCTCGAACATCAGGACGAAAAATACAGCGGCGATTTGGGAGAAAGTGTTTGCTTTGCCGAAAATGCTGGGCCGGAAATCACGCAAACCGGCAATAGCAAACAACACGGCGCTGGCAGCCAGAATCGAAATGTCGCGGCTGAACACTACTACCGTGTACTTCCACGGAATCTTGTGCAGGATGGAGAGCACCAGAAACATCGTGCTCAGCAGGAGTTTATCGGCAATGGGATCAAGGTACTGGCCGAGCAACGTCTGTTGATGAAGGGTGCGAGCCAGCAATCCGTCGAGGCCGTCGCTGAAACCGGCGATCACGAAAACCACCAGCGCCCAGAGATAGCGGCCCTCCACCAGGTGGATCACAATGAACGGAACAAAAATCATCCGCAACAAAGTAAGCTGGTTCGGCGCGGTGAAAATTTGAGAAAGCTTCACGCACGCCTCCGATCGGAATGCGGTCGGGACGCAGAGTGGCTTCTCGCCTCTACTGTCGCTCCTGCGCCACTCGACCCCAGCACGGCGGAGGCCTCATGGCCCGTCTTCGCCTGAAAACGTTGGGCCAGCGAGGGCACGTCTCCAGCTGGCAGGTCAAGTTCAATGCGCTCAACGCGGTGCATAGGGAAGAAGACCACCGTCGGGGTAAACGCCTCGCGGCTTTTTACGATGACGGCGAGATCATCGAACGATGCAAGTTCGATTCCGCTGATGCTCAGGCCCTCCGGCGCAAGCGTAAGAATCATTCCCCAGAATTTGTCTCGCGGGTTGCTTAGGGTCACCACCACCAGCGCGCCCGCCGAAAAGGGGGCACACTCCACGGTGTGTGAAGCCTTACGGCGAGCAGACGGTAGCTTTTTCACGACGCCATGATTGTCGCCGCACCGGCCAAGCTTTGCAACAGCCGGGACGCTCGATCCATTACGTCACAACGGGGAGGTCGCTCATTCCGGAAGAACCGAAGACTCGGCGGTAGCGCTCCACTTCGGAGGGCAGGCCGAGCGCCTTGGCGTAATTATCGGAAAGCTTCACGGCCGGGCGGCCATCCGCACTCGACACTTTGCAGATGAGGCTGATGGGGTCGAATCCGCTGCCGCCCTGGGGATCGCATCCGCGGAAATCGTTGGTCAGCAGCGTACCCCAGCCGGCACTGAAGCGAATGCGCCTTCCGGAAATCCACTTGCGGCGATCGATAAAATCGGCCGCGGTGCGGAAATCGGCAGCTGTCGTACCGTTCACGAGTACGCCGCCAAAGTAGGCATGCAGGCCAAGTATGTCGTCGACATCGAGCGCGTCGGAAGCGATGATGAGTTTGCCCGCCGGGTCTCGACCGCGGGCTTTCAGCCAGGCGATGTATTCGTCCCCTGCAGCATAGGGACTTTTGCTGTCGATGCGCTGTCCGGTCCAATCCGCGGCCCATTCCGGCGCGCCTTGCAGAAACTGCGTGGTGCCGAAAGTGTCGGGGAGCATGATCCGCAGTTCGCCGTCGTAGGTTCTCTGCCACATTTCGAGCACGTGATATTGCGAAGCCTTCAGCGATTCGTCATCTGATGCCAGTGCGGCGACCACCATCGGAATCTCGTGCGCGTTCGTGCCGATGGCCTCCAGATCGTGCTTGTGGGCCAGGAACGCATTCGAAGTGCCGACAAAATTTGAGCCGAGATTCGAGGCCATGGCCTCGACCACGTATTCCTGCCAGAGAAAGCTGTGGCGGCGGCGCGTGCCGAAATCAGCGAGCCTGAGATCGGGCACGCCGCTCAAGCGCTCGATTTTGCTCCACAGCTTGGTTTTCGCACGGGCGTACAAGATGTCGAGACCGAACTCGCTGAGCTTTTTCAGATGAGCGCGCGTTTTTAGCTCATCGAGGATGGAGAGCGAATAGAGCTCCCACATGGTGGTTTCAGTCCAGAGACCGTCGAAGGTGAGATGAAACTGGTCGCCATTGATTTTCAGTTCGTAGTCCGACAAGTGGAAATCGCGCTCCAGCCATTCCAGGAATCCGGGCTCGAAAATTCCGCGGCGGCCATAGAACGTGTTGCCGGCCAGCCAGACCAGTTCTGATTTTCGGAATCGCAATTTCCTGACATGCTCCAGCTGCTGGGTCAGTTCCTCAGTGGTGAGCAGATCGGCGAGACGCACGGACGAGGTGCGGTTGAAGAGCGAGAACGATACCCTCGTCTTTGGATAGTGCTTCCAGATGAATTGCAGCATCAGCAACTTGTAGAAATCGGTATCAAGCAGGGATCGGGTCACCGGGTCGAGTGCCCAGTTGTGGTTGTGAGCCCGTTCTGCAAAATTGACAATCATTGGGTCGTCTCAGCGAACGCTAGGAATCAGTATCATGGCTATACGAAATCACTTTCTCGATAAGCTTTGATGATTTTAGCTGTGGACGATCCAAACTGTCGAAGCATCGTGATGCGGTCTGTGGCCCTTTCCTGTAGAGACGTGGCTTGCTGCGTCTCTCTGGATGGACTTCGGGCAACTCGGGCTGCGAGTCCTGGTGCGCTGGGGATAATTTCGGAAGCGTCACTTCGAGATCGTCATTTCGGGCTCGTCATCGAATGGAATGTGAGCGGTTTTGAACAGACAATCAGGTGCAATCCAAATAGAATCTCTGTTGGTTCACTCTGGATCCTGTTCCTCGGCCGAACAACATTGCGGCCATGGCTGAGCGCGGCAGCCGATTTGCAAGGTCATACGTGCGCATCCTAACTCTTCGCCTTACTATTTCGTTGATCGTTGGGATCACTCTGATTTCGCTGCTCTCGTCCTATTACGAGGTCCGCTTTCAAAAGCGGGGGCTGCGGCGTGATCTGGAGCATCGGGAGGAAGTATTAGGGGAAAGCCTCGCGGATAAAGTTGAACCTTATCTCAATCTCAAGCCCAATCTCAAGAAGGGCTCGCGTAAAGAGCTGCAGCTCACGGTTGACCGGTTTGCCACCCGGGAACATCTGACCGGAGTTGCGGTCTACAACGCTCAGGGCGACTCCCTTGCCATTACTCCACTCCTGGCGCCACGGCTAACAAGCGAACCTGAGATGGTCCGGCAGGCAGCTGCACAGGGGCAAAGCGCCGGGGTTTTTATCCGGCTTGGGGAGCTCCCCGTTTATATTTACGCGGTCCCTCTGCATCAGGGGGAAGTGGTTGTCGGCGGACTCGCGATCGTTGACGACGCCAGCTACATCAATGTCCAAGGTAGACGGATTTGGCGCGAGACGTTTCTGCGCGTGCTCGTGCTGGTTTTCCTGATCACGCTCACCACTCTTCTGATTGTGCGCTGGAGCATTACGGGCCCAATTGCCCGGGCAGCGCAGTGGATGCGGGCTTTGCGCACGGGTAAACTCTCTTCCCGGCCGGCCGCGCCAGATCTGGACATGTTCCGTCCGCTGGCCCATGAAATGGCAAACTTCGCCGCAAGTCTGACGGCGGCTCGCTCCGCAGCCGAGCAGGAGGCCCAGTTGCGTCAGGCTGCGGACTCTTTCTGGACTGCGGAACGACTCTCGGTCCACGTGCGTGGGAGTCTGGGAGAGAGCCAGCTGTTCGTTGTAGCAAACCGAGAGCCCTACATCCATAGACGGCAGGGCAAGGGTGTGGAGGCGATCGTTCCAGCCAGCGGACTGGTGACTGCGCTCGAGCCGGTGTTGCGCGCATGTGATGGAACCTGGGTTGCGCATGGAAGCGGGAACGCGGACCGCGAGACCGTGGACAAGCACGATCGCCTGCGCGTTCCTCCCGACGATCCTCGCTACACGTTGCGCCGGGTTTGGCTGAGCAAGGAAGAAGAGGAAGGCTACTACTATGGTTTTGCCAACGAAGGGCTCTGGCCGCTCTGCCACATTGCCCACACGCGTCCGGTGTTTCGAGTTTCCGATTGGGAGCACTATGAACGAGTCAACCGCCGGTTCGCGGACGCGGTCCTTAAAGAAATGGAGGGCATGCACCGTCCGGTGCTTCTCGCGCAGGATTACCATTTCGCGCTTCTGCCCCGGATGATTAAAAAAGCCCGTCCGGATGCGCGCGTGGCGATCTTCTGGCATATTCCATGGCCGAACCCGGAGGCATTCGGAATTTGTCCATGGCAAAGACAACTCGTGAACGGACTGTTGGGGGCGGACTTGATTGGTTTCCACATTCAAGCCCATTGCACCAACTTCCTGCAGACGGTGGATCGCACGCTGGAGTCGCGTATCGACTGGGAACATTTCACCGTCAATCGCGAAGAGCACCGCACGGTGGTGAAACCCTTTCCGATCAGCGTGGAGTTTCCGGAGAATCCCGCTCCCCCCGAGGCTGCAGAATCCACCTATATGGAACGGGTTGCACTGCTGCGCGAATTGGGGATCGAAGCCGTATTCCTCGGGGTGGGCGTGGATCGCGTGGACTATACAAAAGGAATTCCAGAGCGCTTTCTGGCCATCGAACGGCTTCTGGAGAAACATCCGAGCTATCGTGAGAAGTTCACGTTTGTGCAAATCGGAGCGCCTAGCCGCACCCACATCAAGCGGTACCACGATCTGCTGGTGGAGGTGGAAGCCGAAGCGGAGCGTATTAACTGGCGGTTCCAGTCGAGCAAGTGGAAACCCATCGTGTTTATGAAACGGCAGCACACTCACCAGGAAATCCAACGGTTTTACCGAACTGCGGATCTTTGCCTGGTGACTTCCCTGCACGATGGCATGAACCTGGTGGCCAAGGAGTTTGTAGCGGCACGCCAGGATGAACAAGGAGTGCTCATCCTGAGCCGTTTCACCGGCGCAGCCCGCGAATTGCCGGACGCGTTATTGATTAATCCCTACGACATCGAGCAGATGGCCGAGGCCATCCGTTCCGCGCTGGAAATGGACGTGGAGGAACGGAAGACCAGGATGCAGCACATGCGCAGGGTAGTCCGAGAACACAACATCTTTCGATGGGCCAGCAGCTTAATTGCCGAATTATGCGAAGTGCGGCTCGACGAGCCTGCAAACCGGGTGGAGTCGCAGCTGGTCCGTTCCTCGCGCGAGCCATCAGCAGAGGTCATCCTTATCGATCAATCGACGGATGACCTCCAGCACCCCCGCCCCATAACTGCTGCCGGTGACAACATGGGCACGCCGCTTGAGCGCAGGTATGGCGTTGGCAACGGCGACTGAGCAACCGCAAAGATTCAACAGATCATGATCGTTCTCGGCATCGCCGATTCCCACGACGCTCTCATTCGAAATCTCCAAATCAGACAACACGGCGGAAAGGCCGGTGCTCTTGTTGGTCCCGTAGGGCAGGATCATCACTGATTCTTTGTTGAAAATCAGTTGCAACTTAAGCTTCAGCTCGCGGATCGCCAGCGAAACGGCGACATCGTGGGGTTTCACGGTTGCCACAATGCACTCTCCCACAGAAAGCGGCACGCCCTGCTGACGCAAATTGGCGACGAGTTTGCTGGAAACGGCCGGGCACAAGAGTCGCTGCTCGCCGGTTCCTGGGTTGTGAATCAGGGCGCCGTTCTCCGCGACAATCCGGTCAAAAAGATGGAGGCTCGAAAACACGGAGCGCAAGCTGGGAAGTTCGCGGCCGGTAACGAGGATCAGCTTTCTTCCCGATTCCCGCACCTGTTCCAGTCCAGCCAAGGTGTTACGGTCAACCTGCCCATCCTGGGCCAGAGTCCCATCGTAATCTGAAGCAATCGCGCGAAATCGCATCGTTTCTCCGCTCACTTAATCATAAATGGATAAACGCAAGCTGGCCGACCAACTTCGGAAACTGGGAGCTGCGCGCCGAGCTAAACAAATGCGAAGATAGGACGTTGGCTTCGAGACTGCTGCATTAGGCACTATTGCATTTACACGAGGAGGACGTGGTTTGCCATTAAAGCAGGAAGTGCCATGGTACAAACTGGCGGTCATCTACCAGGCTCACGTTCGTACTTTTTACGACAGCAACGGCGATGGCGTTGGAGACTTCCAGGGGCTTGATCAAAAGCTGGATTACTTGCAGGAACTGGGAATTGACACAATCTGGTTGATGCCGTTCTTTCCGTCGCCTCTGCGCGACGACGGCTACGATATCTCTGACTACTACTCCGTCCATTCCAGCTATGGAACCCTGGAAGATTTCAGGACGTTCCTGAAATCGGCTCATGCGCGCCAGATACGGGTGATTATCGAAATGGTGCTGAATCACACCTCGGATCAGCACCCGTGGTTTCAGCAGTCGCGAAGCTCCCAGGACAATCCGCGCCGGGATTGGTATGTCTGGAGTGATACCGACACGCGGTATTCGCAAACTCGGATCATTTTTCTCGATACCGAGCTGTCGAATTGGGCGTGGGATCCGATTTCGAAATCCTATTATTGGCATCGTTTTTTCAGCCACCAGCCCGACCTCAATTATGACAATCCCGCGGTCCGGGAAGAGATGTGGAACGTGATGAAATTCTGGATGGAGCTGGGCGTCGACGCCTTCCGCCTGGACGCTGTTCCATACCTGGTGGAACGCGAAGGCACGAATTGTGAGAATTTGCCCGAAACCCACGGAATCATTAAAGAATTGCGGCGAAAACTCGATGAACAATTTCCGGGCAAGATGCTTCTGGCCGAAGCCAATCAATGGCCGGTCGATCTTCGGCCCTATTTTGGCGATGGCGACGAATTTCACATGGCATTTCATTTTCCTCTCATGCCCAGGATGTTCATGGGAGTGAAATTGGAGGATCGCAAACCCATCACTGAGATTCTGCAACAAACTCCGGAAATTCCACCTTCATGCCAGTGGTGTCTGTTCCTGCGCAACCATGACGAACTGACACTGGAAATGCTCACGAATGTGGAACGAAGCTACATGAACGACACCTACGCGCGAGATATGGACATGCGGCTGAATCTCGGAATTCGGCGGCGGCTCGCCCCTCTGCTCGACAACGACCGAAGACGGATCGAGTTAATGCACGGAATCCTGATGTCGTTACCGGGCACTCCAAACATTTATTACGGCGATGAAATCGGCATGGGTGACAACATCAAACTGGGCGACCGAAATGGAGTAAGGACTCCGATGCAGTGGAGCGGAGGCTGGAACGGAGGGTTTTCCGCGGCAGAGCCGGAGAAACTCTATGCGCCGTTGATTCAGGACCCAGTGTATGGTTACCCTGCCGTCAATGTGACTTCGCAAAAAAAGACAGAGCACTCTCTGCTCAATTGGATAGCACGCATCATTGCAGTTCGAAAAACCACAAGCGTGTTCGGCGCGGGGTCGATTGAGTTTCTCTATCCGGCCAATCACAGAATATTGGCTTATGTGCGCCAGTTAGAGAACGAGACGATCCTGGTGGTCAACAATCTGTCGAATGCCGCGCAGGCGGTGGAACTGGACCTGCGCCGTTACAAAGGAAATATTCTGATCGAGATGTTCGGCAAGAATATTTTTCCCCGGGTAGGCGATTTGCCGTATTTGCTGACCCTGGGTCCTTACCAGTTTTACTGGTTTCGGTTGCGGCGAATTTGAAGGTATCGGTGAGCGGAGAACGACGTCTCATGGCAGAGGTCAAATTAGCGGACGAAAGTGTTCTCACGGACGATTTTCTCCGCCAGCTCATCAATGTCGGTGAGGTCGACATCCTGGTGGGTGTGCCCACGCACAACAATGCCAAAACTATCGGCACGATCGCCGAGACGATTCAAGCTGGCATCCTGACATTTTTTCCCCGGGAGAGAGCGGCGATCATCAATGTCGACGGAGGATCGCGTGATGGCACACGCGAACTGATCGCGAGCGCCGCCATCGACGACGCGCGGCCTAACTCCAAGATGTACACGCTCCGCACGTTTCACTCGATCAGCACACAGTATGCGAGCAGCCCTGCCCGGGGGACGGCGCTGCATACGATTATGGCCGCCGCGGAATTGTTGCGGGCCAGGGCATGCGCAGTGATTTCCCCCGAGTCCACTCAAATCACAACCGATTGGCTGGCCACCCTTCTGCGGCCCATTTACGCGGAAGACTTCGACCTCGTGTTGCCTACTTATAGCCGTCACCGGTTCGACGGAATTCTGCTGACCAATTTGCTCTACCCCATGACCCGCGCGCTTTACGGATTTAAAATTCGCGAGCCCTACGCGCTGGACTACGCATTTTCAGGCCGCCTCGGAAGCCAATTCCTTACCCAGAATGCGTGGCACGACGAGACTGCTCGGGCTGGTTCTGAAACGCAACTCACGCTGGCTGCGATTACCGGGGAGTATCGTATTTGCCAGTCTTTTCTGGGAACCATAGAGCGTGCTGAACGGCATTCCGCCGACCTGGTTCCGGCGATGCGACAGACTGTCGGAGCTTTGTTTTCTTCTTTGGAAGCGAATTTTTCTTTATGGAGTACCAGGACCGGATCCCAGGCAATCTCAACCACTGGCGCTGAGCGAAAGTTCAGCCTGGAACCGCTACGCATAAACAGGAAGCGGCTGCGAGAAATGTTTTCGACTGGAGTTGCCGAACTGGAATCTGTATTTCAGTCCATTCTTTCTCCCGCGACGCTGGCGGAGCTCCAACGAATCGCCCGAACCGACGACATCCCGTTCCGTTATTCCGCGGAATTGTGGGTAAAGACGGTTTACGAATTTGCGGCGGCGTATCACAAATCGGTAATCAGTAGGGATCACATCATCCAGGCGCTGGCTCCGCTTTTTCGCGGCAGGGCGCTCACATTTCTGGCGGAGAACCTCAACGGGTCCGCCGACGACGTCGAAAACAATATCGAAAGCTTGTGCCTTGAATTTGAACGAACGAAACCGTATCTGCTGGAGATTTGGAAACAGTAGAGAGAGGTCACCATGCGGCAAATGATTATCGACGAATTGACTCAGGCCATGCAGGAGCTTACGAGAGGCTTCGCCCACATCCTCCCGCGGATCATCGTATTGGTGATCATTGCATTTGCGGGGTGGGTGGTCGCGTACCTTCTGAAAATGTTCTTGCGCAGCATTCTGCGGCTCATCAAGTTCGACAAACTCTCAGAAAACGCTGGCGCGTCGCAACTGCTGACGAAGGCCGCATTGCCTTCTGCGACCGAATTGCTGAGCCGGTTTATATTCTGGATGGCCTGGCTGGGCTTCATTCTGCTGGGCGTAAGCGTATTGGGGATTCTGGGCTTACAGGACGAAATCGCCAGATTCTTTCTTTTTCTGCCCCGTCTATTTGTCGCGCTGTTCATTCTATTTTTCGGCCTGCTCGCGGCCAGTTTTTTTTCCCGAGCCGCTCTGCTGGCTGCCGTGAACGCCAACCTCCGTTCACCCCGGCTGTTGAGCGTTTCCATTCGCACCATCATCATTGTCTTTGTCTTATCCATGTTCTTTGAGGAATTGGGAATCGCGGAACAGACTGTGCTGGTTGCTTTCGGAACCGCTTTTGGAGCCGTGATGCTTGGCCTGGCAATCGCATTCGGCACAGGCGGTAAGGACCTGGCACAGCAATTTCTGGAGAAAAGATTCTCCGTGGGAAAAAAGGACGATGGGAAGGAAGACGAACTGTCGCCACTCTAGGGGCATTCTGAGGTCGCTGCGGACTTAACTGCGAGGCTTTCTGCGAGGTCTGCGGACCCACCTTCAGCCCCGCGCCCAGACTCGCATCAGTTCAGGCCAGACTGCGTGGCTTTGACCAGGTTCACCCCGGTCTTGGTCGCATAGTAAATGCTGGAGGCTTCGTTGAGACTGCTGTCGTTGTCCACGATGATGCCGCTTGTGCCGCCAGGTGCAGCCAGAGAGGTGCTGCTGACATTGACGGTTGGAAAGCCACCGGTAATGTTCAGGCTCATCACACAACCGGCATTTCCGCCGCCGATGGTAGCGACGCAATTGTTCGTGACCCCTACGAAAAGATAATCCGTGTCGAGCGTAGCGTTGTAGAACTCCGTAACCGGCGACGAGTCTGCCGCGCCTGTTGCCAGAACTGCTGTTGTGGGGTCGGCGCTGCTGTTCAATACGCCACTGCTGTTGAACCCGACGCTGTAGAGGGTGGGAAGCGTTCCAGTGCCTGTTCCAACGATATAGAGCAGCGGTGTCCCTGTGCCGGTGTACCAGGCGTAGTTAAAGTCCGGCTCGTAGGGTCCGCCGTAGATCGTACTTGCAGCGCCCACGGGTACCGAGATGCTGCTCGCCAGGCTTGTGGGAGCTTGCACGATAAGGGCGTTGGTCCCGTCGGAGTTGAAGGTAGCGTAGACCATCTGATTGGTGCTATCGACGACTACGGCGTTCTCGGCTGTGTTGCCGGCAGCCAAGACTGAGCTGTAAACAACCGACGGGGAGGGGCCAGCGTCCTCCACATAGTCGATGCGGCCGCTGCCATCCGTAAAGAAAACTTTATTGGATACCGAATCGTATACCGGAGTCGACGGAACGGCATCGATGGCGACGCTCCAAACCAGCGTTGGGACGGCGCTGCCGTTGAATACGTTGCTGATCTTGTACAGGTAGCCGGAGCCGCTGGCGGCCGAACTGTAGGTAGTGACGTAGGCCACATCGTTGGCATCGTCGTGTGTATAAACGACGAAAGCTGAATTCGTGGAGCTTTGGGTTGTGGTGCCGCCGTCCGGCGAAAGGAGCACGCTTTGATCCACAGCGTTGTTCCCCCCGGCACTTCCCGGCACGACTGCCGCCGTCGGGCTGGTTCCGTTCGTTCCCGTGGTACCAAGGGTCAGGACGTGGAGGTAGGAACTGCCGGTGCGGTTCTCGACATAGGCGATCTGGCTGCCGTTCTGCGAGAGGACCACGGAAGATGGCACTTGCCCGCTGCCAGAAGCGTAGGCGAACATCACCGTTGGCTCGCTCGTGCCGCAGAACGGGGTTGGGGTGGATGTGCCGCTATAGAGATTGTTGAATCCAACGATGTTGGCTTGTCCGCCCGACGCAGGGTTCGCCGGGATGCCAATCACTACGAAATCGTTCGTGCAGCTTGGCGACGCGGTCACGTCAAATGCATACTTCGCGGGGAAGGTCTGGCCCCCGCCCGGAGCGGCGGTCAGGATGAACGAATTTCCCACGTTGTTATAACCGCTGTCGTCGTAAAACTCGTAATCATCGGCGCCATTGCTGAAGATGTTGATCTCCATACCGCTGCCAATGAAGAGAAGCCCCTCTAAATCAACTCCGGGATCGACCGAAGGGAAGAGAATGTTGTCGTACGTGAAGAATCCGCTTGGGCTTGGCGTTGTCCCGGGGCCGCCTGGATACAGCGGGTAGGAGCCAACGTCCCGGCCAGCAGTTACGGTGACCGTGCCGGCGGTCGCGAGAAATTGACCTCCGCCATTGTCGGTTGTGTTGAGGCTGCCGTTTCCCATGTCGATGCCGTTGGTGAAGGCGAAGTCGAACAGCGGCTCAAAAGCAGTCGTCGAAGGGGACGCCGACAAGGGCACGCTCCAGTCCCTGCGATTGCGCCCGCGATGCCCGTGAAAGGGAGCCGGCCACCAGGCCTCGGGATGGCGGATATACCAACTCTGCATCCAGCGGGGATCTGTTCGCCCTCGGGCCCTCGCGAATTCATCCATCGAATCCGGATAGAGGACGTGATGATGCGTCCAATCAGAAGCGATTCCCAGCCGAACGTGCGAGGAGATTTGCGGGGAGCTCTGCAGGGAAACGCGCGGCGCCGTCTGGCCCACGAGCACTTGCGCAGTCAACGCCAACACGATACCTGGAACAATACTCTTCATGTTCGACCCCCCCGGTGTTATCAGAGACGCACGTCAGGCTAAACACGGGTACCGGGGGAGTGACTTCTGGTGAGTACCTGTTGATTTTGCCCTGCTGCGCAACCATTTTGCAGGAGCGGCGTTCCTGGAAACAAGGTTACTCGGGTAATTACCGGGGCTCCAGACCCGTGCCCAGCAAGGATCTCAAGTCTTCCCAAGTCAGGGGCTACTGAAAGCGTTCAGGATAAAGTCACTCCCGAATGACGCGCCCAACCGGAAGTAATCACTGTTGAGTAACGAACGAGTACCCTTCATTCCGGTTCGTCGACAAGCCGCAGTTCGGTGGAGAGCCGCGCCGCCTGCATGAGGAGATAATTGCGCTCTGGCAAGCTCCCGGTTTTGCCGGCTGCGGCCCGATAGTGTTTGACGGCGCCATCGCCGTCTCCGGCCATTTCCAGCAGGTGAGCTCGGACGGCGTCAAGGCGGTGATGGTCAGCCACGCGGGCATCAGCTTTCAGCGCGTCCACCAGGGCCAATCCCTTTGTCGGACCGTGCACCATAGCCGTCGCAATCGCGTGATTCAGGGCAACGATTGGATTGTCGGACATGCGCTTGAGTAGATCGTAAAGCGCCAAAATTTGTGGCCAATCGGTATCTTCGGCTCGGACAGCTTCGTCGTGAACTGCAGCGATAGCGGCTTGCAACTGGTAGGGACCGACCGAGCCTTTCGGCAGCGCTGCCGAGATGAGCGCGACTCCCTCGGCAATCTGTGGCCTATCCCAGAGCGCTCTGTCTTGTTGCATCAGCGGAATTAACTCGCCTTCGCCGTTCGTTCGCGCAACGCGACGAGCATCCGTCAACAACATGAGCGCAAGCAGTCCGGCGATCTCCGCATCGTTCGAGAGCAGGTTCCGGACGGATCGTGTCAGCCGAATCGCCTCGCGGGACAATTCAACGCGCTGCAACTGCGGTCCGGAGCTACTCGTATAGCCCTCATTAAAGATGAGATAGAGGACGTGTAGAACGGCGCGCAGGCGTTGTGCCCGTTCCTCGGCGGTGGGCAGTTCGAAGGGAATGCCGGAGTCTTTGACGCTGTGCTTGGCGCGGCTGATCCGCTGTGCCATTGTTGCCTCGGGCACAAGAAACGCTTTGGCGATTTCCGCTGTGGTCAATCCTCCGACCGCCCGCAGCGTAAGGGCAATTGCGGAGGACAAAGTCAGTGCAGGGTGACAACACATGAAAAGGAGGACGAGCGTATCGTCCTCCTCCGCCGCAGCGTCCATGGTTGTCGTGGCTTCGGGTGCGCGGGACGCCTCCAGCGCTATCTCGCCCTCGCGGCGGCGGCGGGCAGATTCGCTTCGAATTTGGTCGGTCATCCGGCGGAAGGCTACCTGCGTCAGCCATGCGCGCGGGTTGTCCGGCAGTCCCTCTTCTGGCCATTGCGTGGCGGCGGCAAGCAATGCTTCCTGAACGGCATCCTCCGCCGCCGCAAAGTCTCTAAATCTCCGCACTACGGCCCCGAGCACCAGCGGAGTCAATTCCCTCAACAGGTGCTCGAGCGGAGGATCCAGCGGTTGTTCTGACACGGCAATTCTCCTAATCGCGATTCAGGCCCAGCGACGTCAAAGACCTAAGTCGGCGAAACCACTGAGTACTTGCCGCACCTCGATGGGCATGCGTGCCGGCATCCCTCCCGGGCCGGGTGCAGCCGACGCACGCGCGGCGATCTTGTACGCCTGCTCCGGTCCCTCCACATCGATGACCCAGTAGCCGGCGAGAAACTCTTTCGATTCGGCGAAGACCCCGTCCGTGATCGGCTCCCCGTCTTTTCCAGCTCGGACAATCCTGGCTTCGTTGGGCCACCCCAAGCCCTCGGTGGCAACAAACACGCCGGAGTCCCTGAGCTCTTTGCTGAAAGCACGCATGAAAGCGACGTTACGCTGCAGATCCTCTTTCGACCATTTAGAGTACAGGTCAAAATCCGCCTTTGTCGCATTCATCATCAGAATGTATTTCATACCTCTCCTTTCTTTTGCACTCGTCCCCGCGTTTTCATAAGTTAGTCGGACCCCGACACAACTTTCTCGACGTCACGTCACTACGATTTAGGGGCGTGGCTCGCAAACTGCCGCACTTCGATGGGCATGTTCGTCGGGTCTCCGCCGGGTCCAGGAGCCGCCGAAATCAGGCTCGCGATGGCGTAGGCTCGGTCTGGCGTTTCGACGTCGATGATCCAGTAGCCGAGCAGAAATTCCTTGGACTCGGCGAAGACGCCGTCGGTGACGGGCACGCCGTTCTTCTGCCCGCGCACCACTCTAGCCTCTTCCGGTCCGGTTAAGCCTTGGGTAGCTACAAACTCTCCCGAGTCGCTCAACTCCTTATTGATTCTCTGCAGGGCAGCCATGTGCGTTTCGCCGTCCCTTTTCGTCCATGCATGGTATGTGCCGACGCCTGCCTTTGTGCCAGTCATAAGCAAAATGTATTTCATTGTGTTTTTCTCCTTAGTTTTTAGAGCGGACTTCGCGCTTTGATGAGGTAGTCGGAACAGATCACCGGTTATCGACATCCCGTTATGACCAATTAAGCGGGTGGCTCGCAAGCTGCCGCACTTCGACCGGCATATTCGTCGGAGCTCCGCCGGGTCCGGGTACCGTCGAAAGCCGGGCGGCGATAGCGTAAGCTCGTTCGGGCGTCGCGACGTCAACGATCCAGTAGCCGAGCAGAAACTCTTTGGATTCAGGGAAGATGCCGTCAGTGACTGGCATGTCGTTTTTCAGCCCGAGCACAACCATGGCCTCCTCGGGCCCGGTCAGTCCCTGATCGGCGACAAGCTCACCCGATTCACGCAAGTCTTTGGAGAGACTCTTCAGGCCTGCCATGTGCGTATCGATGTCCTTTTTGGTCCAGGCACGGTATTTATCGACACCTGCTTTTGTGCCGGCCATCAGCAAAATGTATTTCATGTTTTTTCTCCCGTTTTTAGCGCAGAGATCGCGCTTTCATGAGCTAGTCGGAGCGAACCGGCGATTCTCGACATCTCCGAATAAAATTTATATGCGAGAAATCTCGTCCCTGTGATGTCGATTTTGCGCCTCGGAGATCGACAAGCATACAGAGGTGCAAAGATGACCACCGACCCCGTCGTAATGGACGTCAGCCAGGACTGGGCAACCGCCTGCGATGTGCAGCAGCGCTTTATGCAGCATCCGGGCGCAACGATTGAGGCTCTCAGTTACAGCGCGCGCTGCCGGCAAGTCCGCGCCCTGGGCGGCGATTTCTATGGTGTTCTGCCACTCTCGCAAAATCTTCTCGGTCTAGCCATCGGAGATGCCTCGGGCAAAAGCCTAGCCGCCGCACTGATGATATCGAGTGTCCAGTCCTCGCTTCGTACCGCAGCTTCGTTTGCGGGAAGCGACGCGGGTGCCGTCATTCGCGCAGTAAATTCTCAGGTATACGCGTCCTCCCTCGCAGACAGGTTTGCCACGTTATTCTACGGAGTTTTCGACGGAACTACGCGCTTGCTGCGCTACGTGAATGCGGGCCACAATCCTCCCATAGTCATTCGGCAGGATCGCTCGATGATCCAGCTTGAAACCGGCGGCGTGCCAGTAGGCATTTTTCCGCGCTGGTCTTACGAGGAGGGCATGGTGCAGCTTTATTCCGGCGATCTGATCATCGCCTACACGGATGGGGTGACCGAAGCGGTAAATCTGGCCGGCGAAGAGTGGGGTGTCGAGGGCCTTCGAAAGGCTGCGGAGGAAAGCTACACGCAATGCCTTGACGACATTGCAGGCGAGATATTCACGTCGACGGATGAATTTTCGCGAGGGCGCCAAACAGATGACGCCACGATCATAGTAGCGCGGGTAAGCTAAGCAATCTTGGGGTAGTCAGGCCAAAATCAATTTCACTTTACTTCAACGAGGGCTAAACCGTACGAAGGTAGAGTGAGCGTCAATTCACTGTTTTTCAGGTTGCGCCCCTCGGGCGCGGAAAGCACTCCGGCATTCTTCAGTTCCTGAATCTGTGCCTGGGTTGGATAACGCGGGGCGCCCATTTTCTGATAGGCGGCGTGCACGTCGCCGTGATCGGGATCCACGCGGGAAATCACTGCGTGCTTGAACCGGGTCCCCGCGAACTGCAGTGTGAATGTCTTGGCAGTTCCGACGTGCTCTGGCGGAGCGTAATTCCAGACGGCGATCACGAGTGAACCGTCCTTCTTGCGAGTGAGGATCGCTGAATCCGACTTGAGTTCGATCCGCTGCTCACCCAGATGGTGCAGCAGTTTGAAGGCATTGAACGACGGCTTGGGAATACTGTCTTCGGCGAACAGGCCGAACCCGCCGTAGAACGGCGTTTTCACGACTCCCTGTTCCTCGAAGACGTCAGAAAAAGTCCAGTAGGACATCACGTCCACCAAACCGTCGCACTGGCGAATGGTGTCTGCCATCCACGGACCCATATAAGAGGAATCGGTGACGTCGGGTTCGTTGAAGTAGCTCGCGTTGAACTCGCTCCAGATCAGGGGCAGCGCGGGCATCGGAGAAGCTTTGATCTGGTCATGGACTTTTTTCACCGCGCGGCAGACCATCTTGTCGCGCGGGATCGTTTCATCCGTTCCAAAAACGTCCTGTGCCTTGTCATTGCCGTACACGTGAGTCGAGACGAAGTCGACGGGAATGTGATTCGTGGTGCAGTGCTGGATGAAAACATCTGCCCACGCTGCCTGCGCGGTTGCCGGCCCACCAATCCGTAATCGAGGACTCACGCCCTTAACGGCACGCGCGGTGTGGTCATACAAATCCCAGTAGGTTGCCTGTTTCGGATCGCCGCCCCAAAAATCCAGGTTGGGTTCATTCCATACTTCGAAATACCACTGCGCCACTTCGTCGATTCCATAGCGCGAGATCAAATGCTTGCAGAACTGAGTGATCAAATCGTCCCATTTGCTCCAGTCCTTGGGTGGGGCCACGTTCGGCCGGTACCAAAAACTCTGAACGATCTCTTTCGAGGCCAGCTTCTTCGGCATGAAGCTCAACTCCACAAACGGGCGAACTCCATCGGCCAGCAGGCCGTCGTAGATCTGGTCGACATAGGAAAAGTTGTAGACGGGCTCCCCCTGCTCGTTTTCGTCGTAGACGCCGGCTTCGTCGTGAAAAATGGCGTGAAAGCGCACATAACGGAAGCCGGTTATCTTTTCAGTTTCTCGCAGGTCCTGCCGGTAGTTGTCGCGCAAGGACAGAATAGCCCGGCCCGAGCCGAACATCTGTTCCCAGAAGTGCGGAAACGGGTGCGACGGAGCCGAGGGATCGACAATGATGACGCTGGCATTTTCGTTCTGAGCGGGAACTGCTAAAGGTACAGACAGCAGCAAGGCAGTGCAGGCGAAAGCCTTCCAGCTGAGTCTGATTGTGGCCCGGAAGTTCTTGCTGATGGACACGGCTAAATCGGTTTAGGAGCCTCGCTTTTATCACGGTGCGGATTTTCGTGTCAAGCTTTTCGGATCGATGGTGCAAAGATTGTCCACTGGATGGCTGGGGTACAAAGCGCAGGGCAAGAAAGTGATCAGCCGCGCCTGAGCGATTGAATATCTTGCTAATCGCTATAATGAAAGAGGCCGCATTTTGCAGAAAATGCCGCAATGTCAGGGCCTGAATCGAAGGCTGACTAAGGTCATCAAAAGGAAATGAAGAAAGCCCGCCAACATCCTCTGGAAAAGATCTTCGAGAGTCGAATTGCCATCATTGATGGAGCGATGGGCACGACCATCCGCACCTATGGCATGACGGAAGCGGATATCCGGGGAGAGCGATTCAAGGATGCGACGAAGAGCCTTCTGAATAATGGTGACCTGTTCTCGCTGACTCAGCCGCAGATGATTGGCGACATCCATCGCCGGTTTCTGGAAGCTGGAGCCGACATCATCGAGACCAATACCTTCGGCGCGACCAGCATCACCCAGAGCGAATTTTTTGTCGACGATCCACGGGAGCGCGGCGGACGCAAGGATCCTGCGTTCTATCAAAAAGTCGTCGACGATCCGTTTCTCGGCAGCCTGGCATGGGATATCAATGAGCAATCGGCGCGGCAGTGCAGAGAATGGGCTGATCGTGTCGGGACCGCAAGTTCGCGCCAGCGGTTCGTGGCGGGAGCGATTGGGCCGCTGACTGTGTCTCTCTCGAACTCGCCCGACGCCGACGATCCGGGTTTTCGGGTGGTCACTTTCGATCAGGTTAAAGCCGCGTACACGCAGCAGGTGCGTGCTCTCATCGCTGGTGGCGCAGACTTGCTGCTGGTGGAGACGATATTCGACTCGCTGAACGCCAAGGCCGCACTGGTCGCGATCCGTGAGGTGTTCGATAAGGACGGTAAGGAACTGCCAGTCATGATCTCGGCGGCGGTGGGGCGTGGCGGCGAGACGATGATCTCGGCGCAGACCACCGAGGCGTTCTGGAATGCGGTGCGGCACGTGAAACCGTTGTCGGTGGGCCTCAACTGCTCTCTCGGTCCCGACTTGATGTATCCGTTTCTGGAGGAACTCTCGGAAAAGGCGGATGTCGCGATCTCGTGCTACCCCAATGCCGGTCTGCCGAATCCGCTGTCGGAAACCGGCTTCGATCTAGGTCCGCAGGACATGGCTCGTTATCTGGGCGACTTTGCACGGGGAGGCTTGATCAACATCGCGGGCGGATGTTGTGGAAATACTCCCGAGCACATCGAGGCTATCGCCAAGGCGCTCGAACGCCAGCCTCCGCGAAAGTGGGGAACGGAGCCTACCGAGGAATCCTTCGCTCGCCAGACCGAGATTCGGCAAACCGGGATTGAGAGTCGAGCGTGAGCGTGTCCGACGAGGCGAGCGCGGTTGAACCCATCCAGTCGAAACCACTTCGGCTCTCGGGTTCGCAACCCTTCACCCAACAGCCCGGCGTCTACATCATGATCGGGGAGCGGACCAATGTGGCCGGTTCCCCGAAATTCGCAAGGCTGATCAAGGAAGGAAAATATGAGGAAGCGGTAAGCGTCGCCCGGCAACAGGTCGAGAACGGGGCGAATGTCCTCGATATCTGCATGGACGAGGGCATGATCGACGGTGTCACGGCGATGACGCGATTCCTGCAACTGCTCGGGAGTGAACCGGAAGTCGCCAAAGTGCCGTTCATGGTGGACTCCTCGAAATGGGAGGTCATCGAAGCTGGCCTGAAGTGCATGCAGGGCAAAGGCATCGTCAATTCGATTTCACTGAAAGAGGGCGAAGAAAAGTTTCGCCAGAACGCTGCGAAAGTTCTGAAATACGGAGCGGCAGTGGTCGTGATGGCTTTCGACGAACAGGGCCAGGCCGCTACTTACGAGGATAAAATTCGCGTGTGCGAGCGCGCCTACCGCATATTGGTTGACCATGTCGGGTTTCCGCCGGAAGACATCATCTTTGATCCCAATATCCTCACCGTTGCCACGGGCATGGAGGAGCACAACAATTACGCAGTCGACTACATCAACGCCACGCGTTGGATCAAGGCCAACCTGCCGCACGCGAAGGTGAGCGGCGGCGTCTCCAACATCTCGTTCAGCTTTCGCGGCAATAACACGGTCCGGGAAGCCATTCATTCGGCATTTCTCTATCACGCTATCGCGGCCGGCATGGATATGGGCATTGTGAATGCCGGCATGCTCGAGGTGTACGAGGAGATTGAGCCGGAGCTGAAAGTACTGGTCGAAGACGTACTGCTGAACCGCCGTCCCGATGCGACTGAGCGACTGGTGGATTACGGCGAACAGCTCAAGAGCGTCGGCAAGGCGGTAAACGAAAAAAAGGCTGAAGAATGGCGCAACGGCACAGTCGAGGAGCGTCTTTCTCACGCGCTCGTCAAGGGCATCGACACCTACATCGAAATCGACGCCGAGGAAGCCCGCGTCAAACTCGGCCGCCCTCTGTTGGTGATCGAAGGCCCGCTCATGGCCGGCATGGGCGTGGTGGGCGATCTGTTCGGAGCCGGCAAGATGTTCTTGCCGCAGGTGGTCAAGTCTGCCCGCGTGATGAAAAGAGCGGTTGCCCACCTGACGCCATTCATGGAGGCCGAGAAGGAAGCCAGGGCTGCGGCAGGCGAAATCGTTAAAGCGCAGGGAAAAATTCTGCTCGCGACGGTCAAGGGGGATGTTCACGATATTGGCAAGAATATCGTCGGAGTTGTCCTCGCCTGCAATAACTACGAAGTGATCGACATGGGAGTGATGGTCCCGTGCGAAAAGATACTCGAACGAGCCAAGGCGGAAAAAGCCGACATGATCGGACTCAGCGGGCTTATCACTCCGTCTCTCGACGAGATGGTGCATGTGGCCCGCGAAATGGAGCGTCAGGGCTTCAAGTTGCCGCTGCTGATCGGCGGTGCGACCACGAGCCGCGCGCATACGGCCATTAAGATTGCGCCGCATTACAGCGAGCCGGTCGTGCACATTCTGGATGCCAGCCGCGCTGTGCCCGTGACCACTAGTCTTCTGAGCGACGCGGGAAAGTCGGCATTCGTGGCGCAGCATCGCGCCGAGTACGAAGCGATCCGCAGATCTCACTCCGCGCCGAAGCTGACCGTCGTCTCGCTGGAGGCCGCTCGAAAACGGCGGACTCCGATTGTGTGGCGCGCCGAAGACCTCCCCTCGCCCGCCTTTACCGGTGTGCGCGTGCTGGACAACTTTCCTCTGGCTAAGTTGCGCGAGTTCATAGACTGGACACCGTTCTTCCACACCTGGGGACTGAAAGGTGTTTATCCCCGCATTTTTGATCACGAGGAACAGGGTGCACAGGCGCGACAGATATTCGCAGACGCAAACGCTCTTCTCGATATCATCGTTGAGAAGAAGCTGATCACGGCGCGCGGCGTATATGGTTTCTTTCCTGCCTATGCCGCGGGCGATGATGTGGAGTTGTACGCGGACGAGAAACGGGAAAGAGTAATCGAACGATTCCACTTCCTCCGCCAGCAATCCAACCGGGAAGGTCGCGAGCCGTGCCGCTCGCTCTCCGACTTCATTGCGCCAAGGGAAACGGCCCTGCCGGACCATATCGGAGCCTTCGCGGTTACGAGCGGAATCGGCTTGAAGGATCTGCGTGACCGGTTCAGGGCCGAGAACGATGACTACAACGCAATCATGGCGGAAGCCGTCGCCGATCGGTTGGCCGAGGCTTTCGCAGAATGTCTCCACAAGCGAGTGCGATGTGAGTGGGGTTATGGTTGTGCGGAGGGCCTGAGCAGCGCGGATCTTATCGCCGAGAAGTACCGGGGCATCAGGCCTGCAGCGGGTTACCCGGCGTGCCCGGATCACACTGAGAAGGGCCCTCTTTGGCGTTTGCTCGATGTACAGGCGAACACCGGAATGATGATCACGGAGTCATTTGCAATGTGGCCCGGCTCAAGCGTGAGTGGACTCTACTTTGCTCATCCCGAGTCGCGATATTTTGACCTGGGCAAAATCGACTGCGATCAAGTCGCCGACTACAGCGAACGTAAGGGGATGACCGTGGCAGAAGTCGAGCGATGGCTCGGGCAAAACCTGAACTACGACCCTGCGGAATAGCAGATAGATCTGTTGCGGCATTATCTTTCATCGTCGAACGTGAAAGGCGCTTGATGGAAAGCCTCGGCCGTATAGGAGTATCAGGACCGCCCAAGCTCACTGCGTTGTTCAACGATGCGGCCGATCACCTCCGCAGCCGAATCGTTGCTATCTACGGTATTTTGTTCGTATTCAATATTGGTGCATGGATTTGGGCGGGCGTTGCCTTCCACCGTTACCCGGTGCTCATGGGGACAGCATTTCTTGCTTACAGTTTTGGTTTGCGTCATGCCGTCGACGCCGATCACATCGCGGCGATCGACAACGTAACGCGGAAACTGATGCAGGACGGAAAACGCCCAGTTGCAGTTGGCTTCATGTTCTCGCTGGGGCATTCGACTGTGGTCATCCTCGGCGCAACGGGCATCGCGGGAGCGGCGATGGCATTGCAGCATCGCCTCGATGCTTTCAGGAGCATCGCGTCTGTGGTCGGGACTCTGGTCTCAGCGTTTTTTCTGTTTGCGATCGCCATCGTCAATCTGATCGTTCTGCGATCCATTTATCGAGCCTTTGTCAGAGTCCGTCGCGGCGAGCGCTACGTCGAAGAAGATTTCAACATGCTTCTTGCTGGTCGAGGACTCCTGTCGCGAATGTTTCGTCCAATGTTCCGCCTGATCAACCGCAGTTGGCATATGTATCCGTTGGGTGTCCTGTTCGGTTTGGGATTTGACACTGCAACCGAGATCGGACTCCTGGGGATTTCCGCTGCAGAAGCTGCCAAGGGGCTGTCGTTCTGGTCGATTCTGGTTTTCCCCATCCTCTTTGCCGCGGGGATGTCGCTCATCGATACCACGGACAACATTCTTATGTTAGGCGCGTATGGATGGGCCTTCGTAAAGCCCATTCGCAAACTCTACTACAACATAACGATCACTTCCGTGTCGGTCGTCGTCGCGCTGGTCGTCGGAGGTATCGAGGCCCTGGGATTGTTGGGCGAGCACTTTCATCTCGGCGGATGGTTCTGGGGAACGGTCGCCAAGCTCAATGACAATTTCGGCACGCTAGGATATTTCATCGTGGGCCTTTTCGCATTGAGCTGGATCGTGTCAATCGCTTTCTACAAAATCCGCCGATTCGACAATCTTGAACTCGCAGCCAAAAAGGAGCTGGTTACGTGAGGCGGCACAAAAATAATTCTTAACGGGGGCTGTAACCTCGGCCGTTCATTCTGCCCTTGCCCAGATCTCGCGATTGTCGCGCACCGATGGGCAATCCTGGGAATCCAGCGAGGATCGCATTCGTGCCAAACGTGCGAGCCCCATGAACCTGATGGGTGTATTAAAATCGCTCGCGGCAGTCCTTTCGTCAATTTCCGGAGGCTTCAATGCGATCGCTCCGATTAAATAGATCCCGATTTTCTGCTACCGTCGTGCTCGCCCTAATGTGCGTCGTCAGCTTAACGGGCCTGGCGCAGAGTCAGCCTGGTCCTGGGAAGAAAACTACAAGTGCATCGTGTTCGCACGATGACAGCGGATTGACTCTGCCCGCCGGTTTTTGCGCCACCGTCTTTGCTGACGGCATTGGGCACGCCCGTCACCTGCTCGTAGCACCGAGCGGCGTGGTTTACGTCAACACCTGGTCCGGGGACTACTACGACTTCGATAAACCACATGATGGCGGTTTTCTGGTCGCTCTTCAAGACAAGTCAGGAACCGGGAAGGCCGACGTAATTGAGCGCTTCGGCGAGACCGTCCAAACGGGCGGAGCCGGTGGCACGGGCATCGGTATGTATAAGGGATCGATTTACGCGGAGATCAACGATCGAATCGTGCGATATTCGCTTCCCGCCGGTTCGATCGTGCCGAAAGGTGCCTCCGAGACGATTGTCTCGAAATTGCCTCTCGGTGGCGATCATCCCATGCATCCCTTCACTATCGGCGCCGATGGATCCATGTACGTGGACGTTGCTACCGCGACCAATTCTTGCCAGCCGAAGAACCGGCAGCCCAAGATACCGGGGGACAATCCATGCACTGAACTTGAGACGCGTGGCGGCGTCTGGCGTTATGACGCCAACAAAACAAGCCAGATGTTTTCACCTGCAGATCGCTACGCAACGGGGATACGCAATGCTGAAGGTTTTGCCTTCGATGCCAAGGGTCGCTTGTTTGTTACCCAGCACGGGCGCGATCAGCTGCATTCGAATTGGCCTGACCTTTATAAGCCCGAGCAAGAAGCCACGCTTCCGGCTGAAGAGGTGGTGCTGTTGAAGTCCGGCGGCGACTATGGCTGGCCCGAGTGCTACTACGACGGTGCGCAGAAAAAGCTTGTGCTGGCGCCAGAATACGGCGGTGACGGTGGCAAAGCTGTTGGCGTTTGCGCAAACAAGGTACCTCCGGCTGCCGCATTTCCAGCTCACTGGGCACCGAACGGAATGGCCCGCTATGACGGGAAAAACTTCCCAGCTCGCTATCGGGACGGCCTATTCATTGCCTTCCATGGTTCCTGGAATCGGGCGCCCTACGCGCAAGGCGGCTATAACGTAGTGTTTCAGCCGCTCGACGGCGATCATGCATCCGGCACTTGCGAGATTTTTGCCGATGGTTTTGCAGGGCCAGTAAAGTCTCCTGAGGGTGCCGTACACCGACCCTCGGGCCTCGCAGTGGGACCTGACGGAGCGCTCTATGTGTCTGACGATATTCGCGGACGGATTTACCGGATCGTCTACACGGGTGATCCCGCGGGCTCAGCACCGAAGGGCACTCCTTGCCCAAACATTTCGGCTCCTGCTGGCAATGTCGTTCAATCGTCCTCCCAGCCACCAGAGAGTGACACTGAAAATCTTCCCGTTCCCGAAGGGTCGACGGCAGACATGGTCGCGCTCGGCGCTCGCATTTTCCACGGTCAAGTGGGCGGAGCGAGCTGTACCGGTTGTCACGGTGCGAATGGAACGGGCTCACCGTTGGGTCCCGATCTCTCGAAGAACAAATGGCTGTGGAGCGACGGCAGTTTCGCCGGAATTTTGAAAGTGATTACTAACGGTGTGCCGCAGCCTAAGCAGTTTCGCAGCCCGATGCCGCCTATGGGCGGAGCCCAACTGTCAGACGCCCAGGCGTCGGCCTTGGCTGCGTACGTTTGGGGCCTAAGTCATCGGCCTCCGAAGTAGTCATTTCTGGCTCGACCTGGATGAGCACGCGAGGGTCGCGAGATTTGGCACCGAGTTGGCTGATGTTGCGGCACGTTTTGCCGCCATTTTGATTGCAAAGTTTAATCTTGATGAGGAGAAGTTGACGTGCAGCGAACCCGAATGTCCTGCGTCTTTAGTGAACTGCTATTTCTGATCGCAGTGATGGCGGCTGTTTGCGTCAGCACAGCCCAAGTGAAATCGACATCGCACTCGAAGTTTGTGCTCTCCAGTCCGGACGCGCAGCTCGCGGCGAAAGTTCCCGAAGTCTACACCGCAAACGTCTTCGGATGCAGTGGAGGGAATATGTCGCCCCCGTTGCGGTGGACCGATGCGCCGGCTGGAACGAAAAGTTTTGTCGTAACGTTATTCGATCCCGATGAGCATGGCGATCCCTCGGGATGGTGGCACTGGATCGTTTATAACCTGCCAGCGACGGTTAATAAACTGCCTAAGGGAGCGGGGGCCGAGCACAGTCCCGTTCTGCCGCCTGGTACCATGCAGGGCCGCACCGATCTCGGCAACGATGCCTATCACGGCCCATGCCCGGACAAGGGAGATCCGCCGCATCGCTACACGTTTACCGTTTATGCGTTGAGCGTCGAGAAGCTTGACGTGGCCGCCGACTCCAGCGGCGCGATGGTGGTATCGACTGCTAAAGAACATTTATTGGGGAAGGCGGTCTTCGTCGCGCATTACGGACGCTGAAGGACCTAGTACGGTAATCTGTTTCACTAATCCACTTCACTATGCAGCAATCGGAAGAAGTGCTGGTCGCCGGGCTGTTGGACGCTCAAAGAAAGGCCCAGGGGCTATTCGCTGAGATCCAAGTGCGGAACCTGATTCGGCCGGGGGCCAAGGAAACCGAGCTTAACGAAGACATCTATGCGCTTGCCGGGAGCATGTACGGGATCTCGCGCTATTGGCACAAGCGCATCGTGCGCGCCGGGCGGAACACTTTGGCGCCGTACGATGAGAACCCTCCGGACTTGATGGTTGCAGAGGATGACATCGTCTTTCTCGACTTCGGACCCGTGTTCGAGGAGTGGGAGGCCGACTTCGGGCGTACGTACGTTGTCGGAAACGATCCACTGAAACACAAGTTGTGTCGCGACATCGGGGAGGCGTTCGCCAACGGCAAGCGGCATTTTCATGAACATCCTGAAATCACCGCGGCAGAGCTGTATGCGTACGCGCAGAAGTTGGCGGAGCGAGCTGGCTGGGAGTACGGCGGCCCTATCGCAGGACATCTGATTGGCGTGTTTCCACACGAGAAAATCGCAAACGATAAAATCACTCTCTATGTCCATCCCAAGAACCACACGCGCATGCGGGTACCGGACGCTTCGGGCCGCGAGCGGCACTGGATATTCGAGATTCACTTTGTAGATCGGGAGCGAGAGATCGGTGGATTCTACGAAGAGCTGCTGACGATCGGTTGAATTCCTTCATTCACTTAGCTGACACAATGGTTCCCACTGTCCCGCGCGTGCATGGCGTAAATCTCGATTCACAAACCCGTTGCGAGCATTATCACGGCCCGACTGACATTGTTGCCATTAAGATGAAGTGTTGCGGGCTTTACTATGCTTGCAAAGATTGCCACCTGACGCACGCCGATCATCCGATAGCGGTTTGGCCTGAGAGTGAATGGGGCCAGCAGGCAGTATTCTGCGGCGCGTGCTGCGCGGTGCTAACGATTCTCCAGTACATGCAGAGTGACTCTCGCTGCCCCGCTTGCCGGGCGCAGTTCAACCCTGGGTGTCGCAACCACTATCATTGTTACTTCCAGATTTCTCCGGTTATCGAGCAAGTGGTCGAGAAACATCCAGAGGTGTCGCGGGAAAGGCGGCATGGGTGAGCATGGCGAACATAACCAACCGGAAGACGATTCACATCGAATGGGGCGACTGCGACCCCGCTCAGATTGTCTTCTACCCGCGCTACTTGGCCTACTTCGACGCATGCACGACGGCGTTGTTTAAGAAAGCCGGCCTATCCAAGCGGCAAATGCTGAAGACCTACCAGATCGTGGGCATTCCTCTGGTCGACCTGCGCGCCTCATTCAAGGCACCGTCTCGATTCTCGGACACAGTAATCGTCGAATCCGAGATAACCGAGTGGCGCCGCAGCAGCTTTTGCGTCTGCCATCGGTTGTTCAACAAAAACGTTTTGGCCGTGGAATGTTTTGAGATCAGGGTCTGGGCAGTGAAGTCGGAAGCCGACCCGGAACAAATTGAGAGCAGACCGGTGCCGCGTGAGGTGATCGAGAAGTTTTCTGCGGAAAACAATCCCGACGCTACTCATCGGAAATCGCGGCGAAAGAGGCGATGAGAATACGAACACAGGTGGGGATTGTGGGAGCTGGACCAGCAGGGCTTGTCCTGTCGCACCTTCTGCACCGCCAAGGGATTCATTCGGTTGTGGTCGAAGCTCGAAGTCGCCAGCACTGTGAGCAGCGGGTGCGAGCCGGAGTCCTGGAGCAAGGCACCGTCGACCTTCTGATAGAAATGGGCGTAGGTGGGCGAATGAAGCGCGAAGGCCTGATCCATGATGGCGTGGAAATCCGTTTCAGAGAGCAGGGGCATCGCATCGACTTCAAAGCATTGACGGGGCACGGCATCACAATCTATGCCCAGCAGGAAGTTGTGAAAGACCTAATCTTGGCGCGCCTCGGAGCAGACGCTGAAATTTTCTTTGAAGCTGAGGGTGTCACCGTTCGCGACTTCGATTCGACAACACCGAAGATACGATTTCACAACCATGGCGAGCCTTCGGAGGTCCTTTGTGATTTCATTGCAGGCTGCGATGGTTTTCACGGAGTCTGTCGCCCGAGCATAGAGAATGCCTTAGTTATCTATGAACGGGTTTTTCCGTTCGCCTGGCTCGGCATTCTGGCGGCTGCGCCACCTTCTTCCGAGGAGCTCATCTACTGCTACCACGATCGAGGGTTTGCCCTGCACAGCATGCGGACTCCGGAGATTACCCGGCTGTATCTCCAATGCGCTCCCGACGCAGACCTGGCGCTGTGGCCCGACGAAAGAATCTGGGAAGAATTACAGACGCGCCTAGCGACTCGGGATGGGCGCAGGCTAACGGAAGGCGCCATCTTGCAGAAAGGCGTTACCGGGATGCGCAGTTTCGTGGCGGAGCCAATGCAATATGGCAGGCTCTATCTGGCTGGGGATGCGGCGCACATCGTCCCTCCCACCGGCGCAAAAGGGCTCAATCTTGCCGTGGCTGATGTGCGAGTCTTAGCTGCTGCGTTCGCGGAATTCTATGCTTCGGGAAATCGCCAACTTCTCGACCATTACTCAGAAACATGTTTAAGACGAGTATGGCTGGTACAGCGCTTTTCGCTGTGGATGACTACCATGCTGCACCGGGTTCCTGGGAACGACGGGTTCGAGGAGCAGAGGCAGTTGGCCGAACTGGATTACCTGACAAGCTCGCGTGCCGCGGCTCAAGCCTTCGCCGAGAACTACGTTGGGCTTCCGATGAGCTGAATGGACGTACAATCGGTAGCGACAAGGTACGAGTGAGGTTTGGAATTGTGAGATGAGCATGTCTTCTTCACTGATTCCGAGCAAGAGTAGGAAACCAAGGAGACCGGTTGCGCCCTTTAGGCGGCACGAGCCGGGGACCCAGCCGGACTATTTCTATCCCGCATATCGTGCGACGACGCTGCGGGCGCCATCTCAGCCGTTGATCTTCCTGCCGCACACTCTTTCTGAAGTCACCGGGCCGGTCTTTGGCCATTCCGACATTCATGCAAACGATCAAGACCTTACGATTCAGCATGCGGGGGAACCGCTGGGAGAGCGCATTATTGTTCGCGGGCGAGTGGTGGATGGCGATGGCCACGCCGTGTCGAACAGTTTGATCGAGATCTGGCAGGCGAATGCGGCTGGTCGATACGCACACGCGAAAGACGACCACGCGGCACCGCTCGATCCGAACTTCACCGGGACGGGACGAACGCTAACCGACAAAGACGGATTCTACAGCTTTGTGACCGTCAAGCCGGGCGCCTATCCGTGGCGCAATCACGACAATGCGTGGCGTCCGGCGCATATTCATTTTTCTTTGTTTGGCCCGGCCTTCGTCACGCGACTGATCACGCAGATGTATTTTCCGGGCGATCCACTCTTTGCTTTTGATCCCATTCTGCAATCGATTCCTGACGAAAGGGCACGACAGCGTTTGGTTTCGAAATTTGATCTGGAAACGACAAAGGCGGAGTGGGCTTTGGGCTATCGCTTCGACATTGTACTGCGGGGCCGTGAATCAACGCCGTTTGAAAGGTAGAGAAAGATAACGATGGAACTCACGCCGACTCCCTCCCAGACAGTTGGTCCCTACCTGCATCTGGGTCTCACCGACGCACGAAGCATTTCGTGTGTCCCCAGCGATGAAATGAAGGGCGAACGAGTGTGGATCACCTTTCGTGTGCTGGACGGCGGAGGGGTACCTGTTCCTGATGCCATGATCGAACTGTGGCAGGCAGACTCCGAAGGGAACTATGCGCATCAGAACAGCGGTACGGACGGCGCAGGTTTCTGCGGTTTCGGACGATTGGCGACTGTGGAAGATGGCTCGTGCACATTTGAAACGATCAGACCGGGATGCGTGCCGGGGCCAGGCGAAACCGTTCAGGCGCCGCACATAAACGTATCGATTCTTGGCCGAGGCATTCTCAAGAGATTGTCGACACGGCTTTACTTCGCGGGAGAGCTGACGAACGCGGCAGATCCCATGTTGGCTTTGGTACCAGAAAATCGGCGGGCGACGTTGTTGGCCCAGCCTGATCCGGCTCACACCGGCAATTGGATTTTCGATGTCCACCTTCGTGGAGAGGGCGAGACGGTATTTTTCGATGTTTAATCATGATTTCTAATCATTTCGAATTGAACGGCAGACCCGAATCGAAGCGACCAGCGACGCGGAGCCAAACTTGAGCGGACGCTTGATTGAAAGCCTGGCAACCACGCCTGCCTTAGCCGCGCTGTTTTCCGATGAGTCGGTTCTTCAGGCGATGTTGGAATTTGAAACGGCATTGGCGCGCGCAGAGGCGAGAAGTGGGGTGATCCCGTCTCAGGCTGCGGATGCGATCAGGGCCGCCGCAAAGACCGGCAATTTCGACATCGCGGCGCTTGCTGATGCGACATTCCGCGCTGGGACACCAGCGATCCCGTTGGTGAAAATGCTGACCGACCAGGTGCGAACGGCTGACGCGGAGGCGGCGCGATTCGTTCACTGGGGAGCCACCAGCCAGGACATCGCCGACACCGCGATGTCTCTTCTGCTGAAACGTGCGGAACCGATTTTGATCGGCGATTTGGAGCGATTGGAAAAATTGCTGACAGATTTGTCGGAGCGGCACAAAGACAGCATCATGCTCGGGCGGACTCTGCTTCAGGCAGCCCCACCCGTGACCTTCGGACTCAAAGCCGCGGGATGGCTTGCGCCGGTGCGACGGGGAAGGAGGCGTTTACAGAAGGCATTGCAAGTTGCGGCCGTGTTGCAGTTTGGCGGAGCCACTGGCACATTGGCGGCGCTTGGCGACCGAGGACTTCTTGTATCTAAAGCTCTGCGTGCGGAGCTTGGATTTGGGGAGTCGGCGGCAGCGCCATGGCACACCCAGCGCGACGACCTGGCGACTCTGATCTGCGCTTTCGGAGTGCTGACCGGATCTCTCGGCAAGATGGCGCGAGACATCAGTCTGCTGATGCAAAACGAGGTGGGAGAGGCAGCTGAGCCTAGGGGCGAGGGCCGCGGTGGATCGTCAACCATGCCTAACAAACGCAACCCGACAGCCTGCTCACTCACCCTCGCCGCTGCGAATCGGGTACCGGGACTCGTTGCGTCCTTTCTCTCTGCGATGCTTCAAGAGCACGAGCGTGGCGTCGGAGGCTGGCAGGCGGAGTGGCCGATCGTTGCCGCTGTGGTCCAGTCGACCGGCGTAGCAATCGCCTCGATGGCTGAAGTAGCCGGCGGACTATCAGTCCACACGCAGAAGATGCGCCTCAACATCGAGAACACGAATGGGGCAATTTTTGCAGAAC
Source organism: uncultured Acidobacteriaceae bacterium (assembly GCA_963846245.1). Classification (GTDB taxonomy): domain Bacteria; phylum Acidobacteriota; class Terriglobia; order Terriglobales; family Acidobacteriaceae; genus Sulfotelmatobacter. Next base: position 431,723 of record CAWJVI010000010.1, read on the forward strand.
GCGCCATGATGCTGCTTGGAGCGAAGCTGGGGCGCGACGTCGCTCATAAAATTCTCGAGGCCTCGGTCAGGAAGAGCGCAGAGGAGGGCAGGAATCTGTCTGCTGTTCTTGCCGAGATTCCTGAAGTGACGATCCATCTGGGTCTCGCGGAACTCAAGCAGGTCGAAGCACCCGAGCAATATCTTGGGTCCGCTGAAGCCTTCCGACGAGCTCTAATATCAAGCTCTAATCGGGACGACAACGACGGCGATAACGACAGCGATAAGGAGCGATGATTTGCCCTTCGCCACCATTCACAACACGCGTATGTTCTACCGGCTGCAAGGCAACGCAGGACGGCCTGTCCTGATTTTGTCACACTCGATTAGTACGGACCACGCGATGTGGGACCTCCAGGTAGAAGGCCTGCTTCCCCATTTTCAGATTTTGCGGTACGACACTCGAGGCCACGGCGCCTCGGAAGCAACCGCCGGAGAGTATTCGATCGAAATGTTGGGCAAGGATATTCTCGCTCTAGCCGACACTTTGGGGATTCCGCAATTCGCTTTTTGCGGCTTGTCGCTTGGCGGAGCCATCGGACAGTGGGTCGCGGTTCACGCACCCGAGCGAGTCACACATCTTGTGCTGGCCAATACGTCGCCGCAGTTCGTGCCGCGCACGAATTGGGAAACAAGAATTGCAGCAGTACTCAAAGGCGGAATGTCGGCGGTCGTCGACGTGGCAATGCAGCGGTTCTTCTCACCGGATACACTGGCGATGCAGGGTCCTTATGTCGCTTCGATTCGCTCAGTCTTCCTGGGCACGGATCCGGTTGGATACCTGGGATGTTGCGCGGCCCTTCGCGATATGAATCACGGAGATATCCTCAAGCTGATTAAGACTCCACCTCTGGTGATTTCTGGCCACCGCGACGTCGCGACTCCGTGGACCGGACATGGCGAGCGGCTGGCGCGGGAGATTCCCGGAGCGAAAGCGCTTCACCTGGGGGCAGCGCATCTTTCCAATCTCGAGCGGCCGCGCTCGTTTACCACAGCCTTGCTTGAATTCTTGCTGCCGCAACCAGCTTCCAGCGCGGACCCCCTGCAAGCAGGATTCGCAGTGCGCCGCGCTGTTCTTGGCGACGCCCACGTCGATAAGGCGATCGCCGAAACCACAGAATTTACGCGCGATTTTCAGGAGTTGATAACTCGTTATGCCTGGGGAACGGTCTGGTCTCGTCCTCAACTTGACCGGCGGACTCGGAGGCTCCTGGTGCTGGCTCTGACGGCATCGCTTGGAAGGTGGGAGGAGTTCAGACTCCACCTGCGAGCCGGTTTGGCCGGAGAACTCGAATTATGCGACTTGAAGGAAGTCCTTTTGCAGACCGCCGTCTATGCGGGTGTTCCGGCAGCGAATACTGGATTTCAAATTGTGGCGGAACAGATCAAGAAGGATGATTGAGGGCAACTTGTTAGGAATTACGCGACCGAATGCACGTTTCTGTAATCTAACCAACTCGACCAGTTAGCGAAGAAGTGTGTAATCATCTGTTTGCCTGGAACGGGACCGAGTATGGCTAAACCAATTTTGTTAAGCGTGGATGACGACTCCGACGTCTTGCGGGCCATCGAGCGCGATCTTCGTTCGCAGTACGGCGCTGAATACCGGGTGATTGGGAGCGATTCGCCCGAGGGAGCGCTCGATCTGCTGAAGCAGTTAAAGGTGCGCAATGACAGCGTGGCCCTGCTGCTTGCCGACCAGCGCATGCCGCGGATGGACGGCGTGGAATTCCTCCAGCAGGCAATGGGGATCTTTCCCAGTGCGAAGCGGGCCCTGCTCACCGCGTATGCGGACACCAACGCCGCGATCAGCGCCATCAATCACGCCAGCATCAACTATTTTTTCCTGAAGCCGTGGGACCCTCCCACGGAGCACCTGTATCCACAATTGGACGATTTGCTCGATGACTGGCAGGCTTCTTTCCGTCCAACATTTCAAGGGATCCGGTTGCTGGGCACCCGGTGGTCGCCCCGATCCTACGAGTTGCGCGACTTCCTGGCGCGTAATCACGTTCCCTATCAATGGATTGACGTGGAGCTTTCCGCCAACGATCCGGAGACCAAACGCCTTTTGGAAGCTCTCGGTCCGGAGGCGGCCAATCTCCCCGTGGTGCTCTTCCCCGACGGAACGAAGCTGCTGGAGGGTGTACCAGCAGAAGTCGCACAGAAGGTGGGGCTGCGCACGCGTGCCCAAACCAGCTTCTACGATTTAGCGATTGTGGGCGGCGGACCGGCCGGTTTGGCCGCGGCTGTTTATGGGGCTTCCGAAGGCTTGCACACGGTGATGATTGAGCGGGAAGCACCAGGCGGTCAGGCCGGTATGAGCTCCCGCATTGAGAACTATCTAGGATTTCCGGCCGGACTCAGTGGCGCCGACCTGGCACGGCGGGCCGTGGTGCAAGCCCAGCGTTTCGGAGTGGAGATCCTGGCGCCGCAGGAAGTGGTTGGCGTCCGCGTCGAAGGGCCTTACCGAATCATCAAGCTGGCGGACGGAAACGAGATATCTTGTCACGCACTGATGGTCGCGACGGGAGTGCAATGGCGGCGGCTGAATGCTCCGGGGATCGACAGGTTGCAGGGTGCAGGAATTTACTATGGCGGCGGCGCTACTGAGGCTCTCTCTTGTAAGGGTGAGGTTGTTTACGTGGTGGGCGGAGCGAACTCGGCGGGGCAGGCGGCCATGAACTTCGCGAGATACGCAGAGCGCGTGATTATTCTTGTGCGCGGCGATTCACTGGCCAGCACCATGTCACGATACTTGATCGACCAGATTCAAGAGACGCCCAACATTCAGCTGTGGACACATGCCGGCGTGGTTGAGGCACATGGCGAAACCCATCTCGAAGAGATTTCGGTGCTTTGTTCTGATACCGACAAGATTGAGCGTGTGCCGGCGACGTCGATGTTTATCTTTATTGGAGCGTTGCCGCGAACCGATTGGCTGGGGGATGTCGTCGAGCGCGATGAGCGCGGTTTCCTCTTGACTGGCCCTGACCTTATCCGTGATGGGCAACGTCCGAAGGGCTGGGCGCTCGACCGGGATCCGTTCTTACTCGAGACTAATGTTCCCGGCATTTTTGCCGTGGGCGATGTGCGTCACGGTTCCATCAAACGAGTGGCGTCCGGAGTGGGCGAAGGATCAGTGGCGGTGCAGTTCATCCATCAGTATCTGAGCAAGGTGTAAATGGTCGAAAAATCCGAACTACTTCGCGTTCCCGCATTCGCCGATCTGCCCGACGATCAGATCGCCTGGTTCATCAGCCAATCGCAAGAGCTGAATCTTAAGGCCGGTGATATTTACTCGCGCCAGGGCGATCCAGCCGATTCCATGTTTGTGATTCTTGAGGGGCGGCTTCAAGGTCGGGGCGAGATTGCCGGCGAAAACGTCGTTTTTGACCTGGAGCCGGGCGATGTTACCGGGGTGCTTCCGTTTTCGAGGATGAAGCAGTTCACCGTAGGCGGGCGAGCCGAAACCGACAGCCGCGCCCTGCAGTTTCCCGCCTCGCTGTTTCCGGAACTTGTACAGAAAATGCCGGAACTTACCAAGCGTCTCGTGGGCTTGATGTCCGACCGGATTCGTGAAACCACGCGCCGCGAACAACAGCAAGACCGATTGGCGTCGCTGGGGAAACTCTCGGCGGGACTTGCGCACGAACTCAATAACCCTGCTTCTGCCGCGAAACGCGCCGCCAGCCAATTGCGGCACATGCTGACGAAAATCAGGAACGCGAGCCTCGAGTTGGGCAGGCGTGATCTCTCGCCTGCCCAGAAATCGGAGATCGAAAAACTGGAAGCTTCGTTCACGCAAACGGATGTGGTTCCACCGGATGCGCTGACCATCAGCGATTTGGAAGACCAGATCGATTCTCTATTGCGAAGTCATGGACATAGCGACTTGTGGCTGCTGGCGGCTGGCCTTGCCCGGCGGAACATCCAGCCGGAGGTTGTTGAATCGTTGTTCGCGAGTCTCGGTGGGGACACTGCTCGAGCGGCTCTGGTCCGGATCGCCGCCTCGGTGGAGATCGCAAGTCTGGTGCACGAAATAGAGAGCAGCACCTCGCGGATATCGGATTTGGTCGGCGCAATCAAGGAATACACCTATATGGACCAGGCGCCGGTCCAAAACGTAGACGTGGTAAAGAGCCTCGAGACCACCCTCACAATCCTGAATCACAAATTGAAACAGGGAGTTGTCGTACAGCGCGACTACCAACGCATGCCCCTCCTCGTGAATTCGTTTGGAAGCGAACTCAACCAGGTCTGGACCAACATTATTGATAACGCGATAGACGCGATGCACGGCAAGGGTGAACTTCGCGTTCGAACTTACCGTGATGACGGTTGCGTGGTAGTTGAGATTGGCGATAACGGTCCAGGAATCGCCGACGCGGTGCAGCCTCATATCTTTGAACCTTTTTTCACAACCAAAGGAGTCGGAGAAGGCACTGGTCTGGGCCTGGACACGGTTCAGCGGATCGTTAAGAAGCACCGTGGAAATATTCAGCTGAGTTCCAAGCCCGGCGACACCCGCTTCCAGGTCTGGCTCCCTTTGGCTGAGGCCCTGCCGTAACGGCATCGCATGACACGTTCGTTGTCAACGATGGTGCGTCAGGCCGGGTGTTTACGCGACGCGAGGAGCGCTAACGATGTTTGAGAGTATTCTCTGCCAGGTAACGGAATACGATCCGGACGTTCTTGAGTCTCTGATTGGTCTCGCCGTCGAAATTGCTCGCGAGGGTCGCGAGGGAAGACGCGTTGGTACTCTGTTCACGCTGGGTGATGAAGATGCCGTACTGGCCCGGTCCCGAGCGTTGATTTTAGATCCGTTGTTAGGGCATCCAGAGTCTTCACGCCACGTTAGTAATCTCAATCTTCGCGGAACCGTCAAAGAGTTGGCGCAGTTGGATGGCGGATTCGTGGTGAGTCATGACGGAATCGTCCTCTCCGCGTGCCGCTACCTGGACGCCGTGGCGGCGCAAGTGGATGTACCGCTGGGACTTGGCAGCCGTCACATTGCCGCCGCGAACATGAGCGCCGTGACCAAAGCGGTGGGCATCGTGGTTTCTGAGAGTTCCGTCGTACGACTCTTCTGTCACGGACAACTTGTCGGCGAAATCATTCCCGAGCTTTGGATGATGGATCATGCTGCCCACCTTCGCGGTACCGTCAAGAGAGAGCAAATCGGCGATTTGACGGTGCTGACGCCGAACCTGCGACAGGCCTCTACTGCAAAGTAAATGGGAATCGAGAAGTTCCCGCTTAGCGCGGTAAGATCTCTTTCAACGCCCACTCAATCCTGTCCACCTCTTCGCGGATAACTCGGATCGACTGCTGGTTTTTCGCCGGATGGGCGGTGGGAGCAATCCCTTCCAGGGCGCCGCGGATTTGATGATTGCGAGCCCAAATGAAATTGAGTCGGGCACGCCTTTCCTTGCGGTTTCGGTAAACATCCCCAACGAACTTAGTAGCCAGCCAGGCAAAAACCAAGCCGAATAAGGCTTCGATTGGAATGCGATCCTTCGCGCCGTCAAATTCCGAAAACAGAATTCGGTAGACCGCCTCGCCCATCCCAAACGAGGCGAACAACACGATCGTCCCAAACAGATAGACTTTCAAGCGCTCGATCAGCTGGAAGCGTAAAGAATCGTCGCTTCGGTCAAGTGTTTGCATAAACTTGATTGCCATGATGCCCCCAAAAACGATTTGTCAGCGTTCGCGGCCCCTGGCCAGCGGTACGTGTCAATCTGCTGAAATGATAACTTGAAATTGCTTTCAACGGCAGGCCCTCAGCTTAGAAGTTTCCCGAGGTTAACACCTTCAAGCCTTTCGACCTTCTTGACGTACAGTCGGCATTTTAGCTCCCCGCTACGGTACAATTGCCGCCAATCGCTCCTGATTTGGTTGGCCCGCTCCCGCGGGATTACATCGAAGCGAAAAGGACAGGTTCCAATGAACGTCCTGTTATTTTCCATGCCGGATTCCTTCGAGCATATGCCACCGGTGGCGATTCGTATGCCCAATGGGGCGCTCACGTCACTGGCGGGAAATGTTGATCCGCAGCACCGCGTGGCTGTGGCTGACCTGATCCTGGTTCATCGCCAAGTTCGCGAGACGGTCAGCCGGCTTGTCCGCGAACTCGATCCGGAGGTTGTCGGACTCTCCATCATGACATTTCAGCGCCGCACCGCCGGTCGCATTATCGACCTGGTGCGCTCTCTCCGGCCGGGAGTGAAAATCGTGGTAGGAGGATACGACCCAAGCCTTGCCCCCGAGGCTTACGAGGGAATGGGTGTCGATTATCTTGTGCGCAGCGAGGGAGAAGTCACGTTCCGCGAATTGTTGCGCGCCATCGAGCAGAAGTCAGGTGTCGACCAGATCGGCGGCCTCTCTTATCGAGACGGCAAGAGATGGGTCCATAACCTCGACCGGCTGCCGCACCGGCTCGAAGACAGCGAAATCCGCCCGCCGAACCGCGATGCGCGCGTGCTCCAGGGCTACACGTTGCTGGGCCGACAGGTGGACGTTATCGAGACTTCACGCGGCTGCACCTACGATTGCAGCTTCTGTTCCATCATCGAGATGAGGGGACGCAATTTCCACACCTACTCCTTCGACCGCGTGCTGGCGGACATTCGCGATGCTCGCGACCACGGCGCTCGAACCATTTTCCTGGTCGACGACAACATTACTCTGAACGTGAGGCGCTTCGAGGCGTTGTGCGAGTCTATTATCGAGGCCGGACTGCACAAGCTCGATTACTTCGTGCAGGCCATGACCTCGGCCATCGCAAATCATGGTGAAACCCTTGCGCCGCTCATGCGACGTGCCGGATTTCGCTATGTCTTTCTCGGCATTGAGAACATCCTCGAAAACGACCTGGAATTTCTGAAGGCCTCCGCCAAGAATACCGAGCGTACCAACGGCCAAAACGCCGGAAATGCGACGCTCAAAGCCATTGACTACTTGCACCGTAACCAGATGTTCGTGGTCGGCGGATTAATCGTTGGCAGCCCAAGCGACACGCGCGAGTCGATCGAAGCCAACCTCGAATTTGCCCGCCGGTACGTGGATTGGCCCTACATTCAACATCCCACCCCGTACCCTCGTACGCCCATGACGAAAGACTTTCGAGATCGAGGGTTGATCATGAATGAGCGGTTGGAGGAATACGACGGTACTACGGCAGTGGTGCGCACGGAGCACCTGCCCGCCGAGGAAGTGGAGTTCATGCGCTGGAGAGCTGAGCGGTGGATGAAGGTTCACCACGTACCGGCTGCGTTCAGGCATGACCCGAGTTTCGTCCTGTTCCAGGGATGGAAGATGTTTGCCCACACTTTCCGCGGAAGCTCGATCCGCTCTGCCCTGGGCCTGGAAAGCGAGAAGAAAGTATTTGAGCGTTATCGGGCGATTCGAAGGATGGAGCGCGAGTACGTGTGAACGTGAATTGTCCCGGGGCCTTTTTGTTCCACCCTCGTATTCAGTGGCCGGCCGGGCGTCGGACCGCTATGAGCGATACCTGTTCCAGATCGGGGTAGTGGTCTTCCTTATCTGCTTTGCGCTCCGTGGGAGCGATTTGTTGAATGGTAGTTCGTGACGGAAGCAATGCGCCAAAATACTGAGCATAAACCTCGTCAAACGCTGCCATGTCCGACAGATCGTCAAGATAGACCGTTGTGTCCACGACCTGGTCGAAATCCATCTCAGCTTCTTCGAGATTGTCGAGAAGATTCCGCATAGTCTGCCGGAGTTGATGTTGCGTGGTGGCGGCATAGACGCCACCACGAGGTCCAGGAATAAAGCCGCTCTTGGCGGAGCAGTATAAAGTGTCACCGGCAAAAACGCAGGGGCTGGCGGTGGGACTGGGCGGCATGTTCTTCGGACGCACGGCTCTCCGCTGCTTGAGATCACGCACGGCCACGCCGGTGTACTCGATGTGGGCACCGCCTGGCAGACTCGTCACGTCGATTGTGGCCCGCGCCGGGGTATTGCCGAACTCAAACCGGCGAGCGTAATGCTGATTCATAATCCGCATCGGAATCTCGCCCGTCACATAAGGATTGACGAAAACCATGTGGCTCATTTCGAGGCCGGCCGCCTTCACGACGGCTTCTACGCGGTCGAGCGCCAGATCAACCTGCGCTGCCGGATCGTCCGGAACTTTCCCGGTCACCGGATCACTGCCGGGCATGCTGGAGACGAAAAGCCGGTCGTGAGTGAGAATGCCCGGCGCAGCGGGATCCTCTGACTTGTAGTTTGTCGGATAGACGGCACGCTTGTCCGCTAAACTGCGCACCGCGACAGCACTGATCTGAACCGGCGGCTCGGGAATGCCGGCCACACCTAGCACAGCGCGAGCCGGCGGAAACTTCGCGAAGTATTCGGCGAAGACTTTGTTCATTTCGGCGTACTTGCTGATGTCCTGCAGATAGACCTGAGTGTAGACCACGTGCTCCATGGTCAAGCCTGCAGATTCGACGATAGCCTTGACGTTATCGAGCGCTTGGCGAACCTGCGCCTCAAAAGTCGCTGGCGAACTGCCGTCGGGCCGACGTGGTCCCTGTCCGGAGATGTAGACATAGTCTCCCGCATCCACACCGGGCGAGTAGAAATGATTTGCGTGAGCGGATATCGCCGTGGGGACGACGGCGTGCGCCTGAGCGGGGAGCACCTGCGCGACAATCGTTTGCGCCAAGAGAATCGAGGAAAACAGAAATCCGACCAGCAGCAATCGCACATGCACCTTCCTGTGAATTGTTCTAAAAACGACAGGCCCCTTCTACGCTGCAGCCTTCTTTTGCGCCGCACCCAGAATGGCGCGCAGTCTTTGCCCGACAACGATTTCTTCTCCGGGCTTGATGGTCATGGAAACCAGTTCGATATGGTCCGGCCCCTTGTGTTCTTTTCGATTCGGCTTCCCCTCGTGCACCGCCTTCACCAGGCTGGGATTATCCGCCCCAAGCACCTCGATGACTGGCTCGCCCGCCCGCAGCTCCTGCACGCAATCGGAAATGCTGTATCGCCATGCTTGCTGATCCCAGAAAATCTTAAGCGTCGGATAGCGGTTCCCATCGTCGGGAATGTAGGTGTCAGTCTTTACGCCGGGGACTGTCTCCACCAGCTTCCGAATGCGATCCACACGGCCATTCCATTCGGCGTAGAGTTTCTTTTCGTCGAGATTCAACCAGGTCTCGAGTGCCGTCAGGCAACCGATAACTTCTTCTTTTCCGACCTTCATCGGGCGGCACACAGCCCCTTCGCGCGGACTGGAATTCATCAGAGCCGCTTCGATCAGATCTTTGCGGCCCAGAAGTAAGCCGCTACACTGCGGCCCGCAGAGCCCCTTGCCACCCGAGAAGCAATAAAGGTCGATGCCCATCCGAGCATAAAGCTTGGCGTTGTCGGCTGGCGGTATGCCTGCGGCGTCATCCAGCAACAAGGGAATCTTGTGCTCTTTGGCGATCGCCAATACTCGTTGCAGCTTTTCCCCAAGATCCGTAGTGTAGATCATCGCAGTGTTGTCGTTGATGGCGTTGGCCAGTTCTTCCGGCGAATAGGTGAGAATCAGCTTGGCGCCGGTGAGCCGGATGGCGCTATCGAAAGCGCTTCGCCCTCCCACCATGATCACTTCATGCTTCAGTCCGGTGGTATCGGGAAGTTGCCAGATATATTTGTCATCGGTGCCCGCCATGCACGCGGCTGTTGCCGCCGCCATCGCACCTGCTGAACCGGAGGTAACGATGCCGGATTCCGCTCCGGTCAGGTCCGACAAGCGCCTGCCCACCGCGCGCTGGAGGTCCAGCATGTTAACGAAATAGTCCGACGCTTCCAGCTGCGCCTGTCGAACTTCCGGGAATTCAAGAGACCCGCTTAAATAGGTCCACGTGCCACGACAATTGATGACTGTTTTCACCCCCAGCCGGGTGTATACATTCTGGCGTGGATCCTTGCCAATGGCAGAGGCCGCTTGCGCGTAAAGGCCACGGGCCGCAATCTGACTAAGCAGCGGGGCAGCCGCCACCAGTTTCATGAACGATCGCCGGTTAGAATTCCGGATGCGCATTACGATATCTCCCTGGTCCTCAACCACGCGTTAACGGCCACTCTCCGTCGCGAAGTCGGTATAGCACAGATTATGCTTGACGCAAATCGAAATCTTTCGTTTTATTGGGTTTCATTCCGTTTTGTCGGGCGAGGCGGAGTTGCCGTTTTGGAGACCGCCCGCATTCTGTTCTCGACTAGCGGCTCTCTGAAAGGCGCGATCATGACACTGCACCCTCCACGGGCGAATCAGAATCGACGTTTCCCCGTACTATTATTGTTTCTTCTTGGCTCGATCGGACTGACGCTAACTGCTGTCCCAGCACGCGGTCAGGTAGATCCGCCGAAAAGCGCAGATTGCCGGGTCGAAGCCGTGGATTACAAGGGCTGGCACGCGCAACAGCTTTCCAATCGATGGGTGCAGTTGATCGTAGTGCCTCAGAATGGCGGCCGACTCATGCAGGTGAGTTTCGCCGGACATCCTTACCTGTTCGTGAATCCCCGGTTCGCAGGGAAGTACCTGCCCCCGAGCTCGGGCCAGTGGTTCAACTATGGCGGTGACAAGCTCTGGCTCTTGCCCGAGGGAAACAACGACGAACAACATTGGGTGGGTGACTCTGACGTGTTGGACGACGGCCCGTTTTCCTTTCGAAAACTTCTGGAAGGACGACATTGCGAAATCGAACTTACGGGCCCGGCCGATCCCCAGACCGGGATTCAGTTTGTTCGCGCGATTCGTCTGGATGCCGACACACCGCGCATCCACTTCCATGCCTCAATGAAGAATGTGACCGGGCATATGTTGGAATGGTCGATGCAATCGGTTTCGCAATACGATACGGGCGAGCCCAACTCCTCAAAACCAAACTCGCCAGGCCCAAACTCACTAAGCCCCGCTACCTCCGGGCGCTTCAACCACGATTTCTGGACATTCACTCCTGCGAACCCGTCCAGCAGTTATCTCAACCGTTATCATGTTCGCTTCGGTCCGGCGGAAAATTCTGCGGTTTCCGTCAGGGAAGACGGTCTTTTTGCCGTGCACTATGTTCACATGGCCGCGGAATTGTGGCTGGACTCGACGGAAGGCTGGCTGGCAGTCGTGGATGGCGGAAGTCGGTATGCGATGGTCGAACGATTCCAATACGAAGAGAGCAAAACCTACCCGGGCAAAGCGTCCGTCATTTTTTGGACTAACGGTCCCGAACTGCGGTTGAATCGCGACGGAATACCTTCCCTAAGCGCAGATGCGGATGCGAGCCCTTACTACCTCGAAGCCGAAATCAACAGTCCGACGTGCCGGTTGCGGCCCGGCGAGAGCTGCGATTTCGAGACGGAATGGTTCCCCACGCGGTCAGGAAGTGAATTCCATGGCGTGACCGATGCGGGCATTTCGATTCGGCCGCTTCGAGCGATGGCTCTCGACAACGGAAAGGTCAAGCTCTCCGGCTCTTTTGGCGTGTTCTTCTCTGGACGCCTGGTCGCGCGCTTCTACGATGAACATGGTCAGAACCTCGGAACTCTGCCGATCGCGGATGTGAATCCGACAGAAACGGTGTCCCTCGAAACGGAGATCGTCCCGCCAGGAAAACCCGCGCGACTTTCACTTCACCTGGAAGATGAGCAGGGGATGGATCGCGGCTCTCTTCAAGAGGTGCGTATTGCCCCTGGAGACAATCGCTGACATGAAATGGCCCGATGCAGCATTTCTCGTGTTCTTGCTGGCCCTCTGCACGGGAGTCCGAGCGACGGGGCAACAGCGGCAATCTCCGGCCACAACCGACACCAACGTGACCGCAGAAGATCTGCTGACACGCCCGGTTGGCGCGAACTGGACCTCTTATAACGGAGACTACAGCGGGCGCCGCTTCAGTAGTTTGCAGGAAATCACCACCGCAAACGTCGCGCAACTCCGCGCGGCGTTTGTTTTCCATCCGGGCAACTCGCAGAGGCTCGAAGCGACTCCCGTGGTCATTCGCGGCATGATGTACGTGACTTCCTCCAACGATGTATTCGCACTGGACGCGCGCAGCGGGCGGGTGGTGTGGCACCATCAACGGCCTTTGAGTTCCGGTTTGCTCGACGATGCCGCGGCTCACAAAAATCGGGGCGTGGCTGTGTGGGACCGTTTCGTTTATGCGGAAACCGATGACGCGCACTTGCTCTGTCTCGACGCTCGCTCGGGAAACGTCTTATGGGATGTTCAATACGCAGACAAGGCCAAGCATTACGGTGCTACCAGCGCTCCTCTTGTGGTGAAAGGTTCAGTGATTGTCGGCACGTCCGGCGGTGACTCCGGAGTGCGCGGATTCGTGGCCGCTTATGATGCGTTGACCGGAAAACTGAAGTGGCACTTATGGACCATTCCCGGGCCCGGAGAATTCGGGTCCTCCAGCTGGCCGAGAGATTCTTATCTGCATGGTGGCGGCACAACCTGGATGCCAGGCACATACGATCCAGACCTCGACACTCTGTATTGGACTACCAGCAATGCAGCGCCCGATTTCGTTGGAGATTCGCGCCCGGGCGACGACCTCTACACTTCCTGTGTTTTGGCGATCGACGCCGACACGGGAAAGTTGAAATGGCATTTCCAATTCACTCCGCACGACTTGTATGACTTTGACGCGAATGAAACGCCGGTGCTCGTGGACGCGGAAGAGAATGGCGCAGTCCGTCACCTTTTAGTCCAAGCCGACCGCAATGGTTTTTTCTACGTCCTCGACCGGACCAACGGCAAGTTTCTGCATGCGACTTCCTTCGTCGAGAAGTTGAACTGGGCCACGGGAGTGGACGCCTCCGGCCGCCCGATACTCTCAGGTCGGACTCCAACCGCGGGAGGCACGCTTATCTGCCCCGGCATTAACGGCGCCACCAATTGGTTTTCGCCTTCCTATAATCCCAACACCGGGCTCTTCTATGTGATGGCTCTTGAGAACTGCAATCTTGTTTTTGCGATCCCGAAACAGTTTGTCAAAGGCGAGACTTACTACAACACCGGCACGAAGCTTCCGCCCGATGAACACTCGCAGAAAATTCTGCTCGCACTCTCCGTGGCGGATGGAAAAACAGTGTGGCGGTATCCGCAAATAGGCGATGGAAACTCGTGGGGTGGAACGCTTACCACCGCCGGTGGATTGGTGTTCTTTGCCGATGATGCCGGTTCTCTGGAGGCGGTTGACGCAACGACCGGGCACGCGCTCTGGCACTTCAATACTGGACAGAGAATCAGCGCATCGCCGATGACCTATGCGTTCGACGGAGTGCAATATGTGGCCATCTCCGCTGGGAGCGACGTTTTCATTTTCTCGCTTCCACACTGACGGACGCCGCGGTCGAGCTCGGTGTCACTGCGAGAGATAGGGCACAAAGCCTTGCGTCTTCAATTCGAGGCGATACACGGAAGTAGTTGCCGTGATGTAGAGGGTTCGGTAGTCCTGGTCGCCCCAGGTCAGGTTCGCAGGCTGTTCTGGCATGGCAATCGTTCCAAGGTGATTGCCGTTCGCATCCCAGACCCAGATGCCTTTAGGTCCGGTAACAAACAGATCGCCGTTTTTGTCGACCTTGATGCCGTCGGGAACGCCGTCGTTCTTCGCTCCCGGCTCCTCCCCGAAAATGCGGCCGTTGCTGAGTGTGCCGTCTGAGGCAACGTCGTAGACGCGTATGTTTCTTTTTTCACTGTCATCAATGTAGAAGTGCTTGCCATCCGGAGAAAAGGCCAATCCGTTCGGCTGGGTCAGACCTTTGGTCAGCAATCGCACGTTGCCCGCGTCATCCAGGCGATAGACGCCCTGAAACGGAATCTCCTGCTTCTCCCCTGCAACCAGGTCGAGCGTGGGATCGGTGAAATAGAGCGCGCCGTCCGGTCCGACGATGACGTCATTCGGGCTGTTGAATTTCTTCCCGTCGTAGTGATCCGCGAGAACCTTGTATTTTCCGTCTGGAGTCACCGCAATGATCGCACGCAGCACGCTCGCACAATCGATCAACCGGTGTTGGCGGTCGAAAGTGTTGCCGTCCGGATCACCCAGCGCAATGAGCGCTTCTTTTCTACCATCGGGATAGACACGAAAAATCTTGTTGATCGTCTCGTCGCTGACGTAGAGGAATCCGGCCGCGTCCCACATAGGACCCTCTGTAAAGCCAAAACCGGTCGCAACCGTCTCCAGTTTCGCCTCATGATCGACGAGATCCCAAAACTTGGGAGAGAGCGGCTGTAGCTCATAGGAGCGAGCATTCTGGGCAGAGGCTGTGAGCAGCAAACAGAAAACAGTCGTCAGATGAAGAAAAATGGGGTTCCGAAGTTTCATTGTGGAGGATCCTTTGGTTCTTGGTAGGTTCGCGGCTTGCTTGGTGTCGGACCCCCATTCATTAGATAACTCACCAGATCGTTGAGTTCGTCCGGATTAAGTCGCTGGCTATAATTTGTCGGCATCAGAGACTGGTCGAAAGGTTGTTCAGACCGCAGTGCGGATTTTTCAAAGAAATGATAGCCGCCATCCTTGGTCTCAAGCTGTACCGAGAAGTTGTCTTCGTTGCGAATGATGCCTTCCAGGCGATCACCATCACGGGTAGTGAGCGTGGCCGACCGATAACCAGCCGGAACGTTCCTCCTGGACCGGACGATCTCATTCCGAATGGCCTTCGCTGGCATGGCTGGTCCATAGCCGGAAAGGTCGGGCCCAAGGAATCCTCCTTCGCCGGAGACCGTGTGGCAAGTGGAGCATTCGCCCTTGCCGAAGAATATTTCCTTGCCGCGTGTCGCGTCCCCGGGGGGTGTCCGTGCTTCAACCTTGCCCTGCAGAATTCGCAGATAGCCGACCAACGAGCCAATCTGCCGCGCACCGAGACTGTGGAACGCCGGCATGCCAGTGCCTGCGACACCGTTCGAAATTATCGCGGATACCTGTGCGTCCGAAAGATGCCGCACCTTGTCGCTGCCCGCGATGTTGGCGCCCTTGTCGCTTCCACGGCCGTCCAGTCCGTGACATCCTGCACAGGTGGCGTTGAAAGTGCGTGCGCCGGGCACTGCGGCTTTTTCGAAGTCGTCATCCGCGTCATCTTGCTGCGCAAAAGAGAAGGCGGCATGAAAGCCTGCTGCCCACAACAGGAGTGAGAGCCACAGCAACAGGTGCGAAGATTTGCGACTTGAGAGCATAGGCTTTGCTTCTCTCTTCCAACCGGAGTACCAACGGTGTTAGAGTCCGCGAACATATATACAACCAGGAGGATGGAATGGACAAATCTCGCAGGCACGCGAAAAGCCGAACACTCGCCTTCTCGTTGGCGGCCGTGGGCTTGATCATCATCCTGGCGGCTGCCAGCAAGGACCGCATGGTTCGGGCGCAATCCAATCCACCGGCCTCTCTATCTGACAGCGAGCTGATCGCAGAGTTTCGGCGTGTCGAAGTTGCTTCAGTCTCGGATGCGATCGAGCAGCTCACCGGCAAGCGGATGTACATGAGTCATCGCATGCAGCCAATTTTCACGGCCAAGTTTGCCGGCTTTGCGCGCACCGTGCAGCTCAAGAAGGACGAAGGCAACAACGATCCCGAGGCCCTCACCGGGATGCTGCAGGCCATTGATCAGGGATCGAGCAATTCGGTTTACGTGATGGCGCTTGAGGATGGAGAAGACATCGCCGGAATGGGAGGATTGATGGGCACTGCGATGGCCGCGCGCGGCTATGCCGGCGCTGTAATTGATGGCGGGGTACGCGACGTGGCGTACTTGCGCAAAATCGGTTTCCCAGTGTTTGCCACGGGAATTGTGCCTTCCACGTCGGTTCGTCACTATCGCTTTGCGGGAGCCCAGATTCCGCTGGTGTGCAACGGAGTGCCCGTCAACCCTGGCGATATCGTCGTGGCTGACAGCGATGGCGTCGCGGTTGTACCGAGAGCGCAGGCGCAAGCGGTGCTCAGCATGGCACAGCAGATGGATTTCAAGGAGCACTCCATGTACGCCGTCATCGAGCAGCTGAAGTCGATCATGGAGGCGGTGAAGAAGTTTGGCCGGCTTTAGTCCCGCGCAGGAGTTGCGGGAAACTGACCTTTCGTCAGATAATTCGCATTCTCATTCTTCCAATCGGCCGGATTTTCTCGAAGACGGGCGCTGGCTTGTCTAGCATCGTACAGCTGCGGTACAGATAGCAATTTGCAGTCTGGTTTTCCTCGCAATTTTGAAATCTAACTTGAAAGGAACGTTACATATGAATCTCAATTTCACTCGCAGGATGTTTGCGCAGCGGTTCGCTTCCGTGCTTTCGGCTTTGGGGTTTACCGCAGCAGTGTTACCCACGCGTAGCTTCGCGCAGAGTTCCACCACGCAGGATGCCAACGGAATTCGTAAGCTGAACGGAGAAGGCAAGCCAGGGAGCGAGAAAGACATCATCATGCCGGTGATCGTCTACAACGGGTTGATGTATGTCTCTGGGGTGGGAGCGCACGATACCAGAGATGCGAAGGAATGGACGATTGAATCTCACACCACCATGGTCATGGACAAGGTGAAGAAGCTGGTCGAAGTCGGCGGTGGATCGATGGACAGCGTCCTTCAGGCCAACGTGTTTCTGGTGAAGATTGAACACTGGGATGGAATGCACAAAGTTTTCTCGACATACTTTCCGCATGGCGGCCCGTCGCGCACAACGGTTGCGGTCGCCGCGTTGCCGGGAGATTCGCTGGTGGAAATCAATTGCATCGCTGCCGTCACTCGTAAGTGAATAGGCCAGGGAGCACACGCATGGGAATCAACTCGAAGTGGAATCGACGCGGATTTCTCGGTACCGCGGCCGCCATCGCTGCGTCCATCGTTGCGCCTCGTAAGCTTTTCTCGGCGACTGGAGCTGCGGCTGCGGGGAGCGCCGAGGTTAGCGGCTTTGGGCAGACCGGCAATCCCTACGACGAACTTGGCGTGCCCACCGTCATCAACTGCGAGGGGACGATGACGGTACTGGGTGGCTCCATTCTTCGCCCCGAGCTTGAGGCTGTCATGGCGATGGCTGGCCGCCATTTTGTAAGTATTCCAGATCTGGAAGTGGCGGCGGGCAAGCGCATCGCAGAAATGCTCAAGCTTCCGGAGGGATATACCGCGCTGGTGACCTCCGGCGCGGCGGCGGCAATTCAGTCCGGCCTAGCCGGCATTCTCACCGGCGACAACGAAGCGCTGATTCGACAACTCCCTGATGTCACCGGCATGAAATCGGAAGTCATTATCCAGAAGTCTCACCGCAATCCATTTGATCATCAGTTACGGTCTACGGGCGTTAAGCTCGTTGAGATTGAAACCCGCGAACAGGTCCGTAGCGCGGTCAACGATCGCACCGCCATGATGCACTTCTCGAATTTCGCCAACGCCGAGGGTCAGATCAAAGTAGACGAATGGGCGAAGCTGGCAAAGCAATACAACGTGCCTTGCATGAACGATGCCGCAGCCGACACGCCTCCGGTTTCGCACCTTTGGGACTACACCAGCTTGGGATACGACCTCGTAACTTTCAGCGGCGGAAAAGCGATGCGCGGTCCGCAATGCGCAGGATTGCTGGTTGGACGCAAAGACCTGGTTGCCTATGCTCTTCTGAACAACAGCCCGCACGAGGACACGCTCGGACGCAGCCAGAAAGTGGGCAAGGAAGAAATTATTGGAATGGTCAAAGCGCTTGAGCTTTATCTCAAAGAGGACCACGATGCGCTGGCGAAAGAGTGGCAACACCGGCTGGCCGGGATCTCAAAGGAGCTCACGAAAATTCCAGGTGTGAGCACGTCGTTCTTCACTCCCGACATCGCGAATCACGTGCCGCACATGCAGATTGCCTGGGACTCCACAATCTCCGTGACTCCGCAACAGGTCTCAAAGTTGCTGCGCAGCTCCAAACCAGCAATCGTCATCGGCGGCGGCGAGGGCCGTCCAGGACTGGTGATGTGTTCCTTCATGCTCCAACCTGGCGAGGATAAGATTGTCGCCGAGCAACTGTCGCGCATCCTGCGGGAGCACTCAGCATAACCCTGATCGCCAGGCGCTGATCGAATGACATGTCGCTCCCTCCAACACGTGAATCTCCCATGGTGACTCCCGCGAAGACCAGCCGCGTGCGCTGGTTTCTGGTGTTCTGGCTCTTTGTCCTCAGTGCCGTGTCGTATCTCGACCGCGTCAACATTTCCATCGCAGGCGGAGCAATTGTCGACGCCTATCATCTGACCGACGTGCAACTCGGAAAGGTTTTCAGCGCGATGATCGCTGGTTATGCGTTGTTTCAAACGGTCGGGGGTCATCTCGCTGACCGTTATGGTCCGCGTCGCGTTCTGACCGGCGGCGTTGTTTGGTGGGGAATCTTCACTGCTTTGACGGCCCTGGTCCCGGCCAACATCGCGCACGCACTTTGGCTATTCGTGGCGGTCCGGTTTCTGCTCGGTGCCGGCGAAGCGGTCATCTATCCTGCGGCCAACAAGTTCGTCGCAAATTGGATTCCCATGCGCGAGCGCGGCATCGCCAACGGATGGATCTTTGCCGGCGTCGGTGCCGGTGCCGGGCTTACGCCACCGCTCATTACCTACCTCATGATTCATTATGGTTGGCGTTCGTCGTTCTGGGTTTGTGCGGCCATCGGGTTACT
This sequence comes from uncultured Acidobacteriaceae bacterium, assembly GCA_963846245.1. GTDB lineage: Bacteria > Acidobacteriota > Terriglobia > Terriglobales > Acidobacteriaceae > Sulfotelmatobacter. The sequence goes on from CAWJVI010000010.1 coordinate 450,407, forward strand.
TGCCGGCGCAGTCTGGTTCATCGCCGCTCGCGATACACCGGGAGAGCATCCGCGAGTGTCTGCCTCAGAGCTCTCTGCGATTCGATCCGGACTCACGCTGGCCATTGCGACGGTACCCACTGAGAATGATCAGCTATCTCCGGCAGCGGAGCGCAGCAACGAAGACGGGAACAAAGTTCTTGTGCCGTGGCGGCGCGTCGTTCGAAGCCGCGAAGTCTGGGCAGTCACCATCAGCTATTTTTGTTACGGCTACGTCGCGTGGATTTTCTTCAGTTGGTTCTATCGCTATCTCGCAAAAGTACGTGGACTCGATTTGAAGGCGAGCGCGTTCTATTCCATGCTGCCCTTTCTGGCAATGCTGATTGGCTGCCTGCTGGGAGGAACGCTGAACGACCGGCTCACCAAGTCCCGCGGACCGCGCCTTGGCCGCTGCGGACTGGCAGCATTTGCGATGGCGGTCGCAGGCATTTTCATCGCCTTCGGCTCACAGGTTCATAGCGCTGAACTGGCCAGCGTTGTGCTGGCCGGCGGTGCCGGATCGCTGTATTTATCCCAAAGTTCCTTCTGGTCGCTCACTGCAGACATCGCAGGCGGTTCCGCCGGATCGGTGTCAGGATTTATGAATATGGGTGGCCAAATTGGCGGAGCAGTGACGGGCTCGCTTACGCCGTGGATCGCCGTGCGCTACGGCTGGACCGCTTCATTTCTGGTGGCAGCTGCGCTATGTCTGCTGGGAGCTGTCAGTTGGCTCGCAGTAAACCCGCTGCACACGTTGACCGCCGGAAGCGCAAACACGACGTAACTGCCTTATTTAGAGTGAATTGCACTCGTGCGGCCAGGCGAATTCCGGAGAAGCCATGTCAAGAATCCCAATGGCGGCTTGGAGACTCTAATGCAACATGCGTGCACGAAAAGAGTTAATCGGTTTTATCGCAGTGATTCAGTCCGTTCTTTTTCTGACCCATTATCTCCTCTATAAAACGTGGACCTTTTCACCCGGAGAAAGCGAAGTCTCCGGTGCGTTTTGGATCAAACTCGTCCTCGGTTTTTTGTCGGTCAGCTTTGTTGCTGCTTCGCTACTTGCCTTTAGCCATACCAATGCCGCGCTGCGCATGTTCTACCGCGCCGCTGCGGTTTGGATTGGTCTGGTGAGCTTCCTCTTTCTCGCGGCGGTTTCCTCCTGGATTATTTTCGGAGTGGCGCGGCTGGCGGGAGTGGATGTGAACTTCCATCGGATCGTGGAATTGCTGTTCGGCGCCGCAACGATAGCTGGACTCTATGGCGTTTTCAACGCCAGCTGGATGCGGATCACGCGAACCACGGTGCGACTCGCGAACTTGCCGACCGCGTGGCGCGGGCGAACAGCCGCGCTGATCAGCGATGTACATCTGGGGCATGTGCGAAACCGCAGTTTTCTGCGGCGCCTGGTGGCAACGATTTTGAGGGAAGAGCCAGACGCAATTTTTGTCGCGGGTGATTTGTATGATGGGACGGCCATCGACGCCCGGCGAGCAGCGGAGCCGCTGAACAAGCTCGTAGCGCCACAGGGTGTGTATTTCGTCGCGGGAAATCATGAGCAATTCGGAGACGACAGCAAATATCTGAGCGCCATCGCGGCGGCGGGCGTGCGCGTACTCAGCAACGAGAAGGTGGAAGTGGACGGTTTGCAGATTATTGGCGTGCCTTACCGGAACGCGACACAGAACGGACAGCTTGCGTCGGTGCTGCACGGACTCGGTTTGGATCGCGACCGCGCGAGCATTCTGTTGACGCATGCGCCGGACCACCCGGAAATCGCGGAGGCTGCAGGCGTCTCCCTGCAGCTCTCCGGGCATACGCACCTTGGGCAATTCTTCCCCTGGAGTTGGATGGCGCGGCGGATTTACCGGCAGTTTGTCTATGGCTTAAGCCGGATCGGCAAAATGCAGGTTTTCACTTCGAGCGGAGCAGGAACCTGGGGACCGCCGCTGCGGCTGGGTTCGAATCCCGAGATTGTGATGCTTCAGTTCGAATAAACTTTACGAGCGATGCGGTATTCTTCCGCCATGTCTTCGCGGCAATTGCCGGCTGGCGACCGGAAACTGATCCAGATCGTGGATGCTGCTCTGGCAGATGCTTCACGGCGCGCCGGCGAATGGCTGGCATGCCGTCCGGGGTGCACGCAGTGTTGCGTGGGCGTGTTCGCCATTCATCAACTGGACGCGATCCGGTTGCAGCAGGGGATGGCCGACCTGGAAAAAGCAGATCCGCAACGAGCCCGTCGCATCCGCGAGCGGGCGCGGGCTTCGGTGAGGCGGCTGTCGAACGAGTTTCCCGGGAACGCGAAAACGGGCGTGCTCGATGAAAGCCCAGAGGCGGAAGAGCGCTTCGCGGAATTTGGCAATGACGAGCCCTGTCCTGTGCTCGATCCGGAAACCGGCTTGTGTGATCTCTACGAAACGCGCCCCATGACGTGCCGGACGTTTGGTCCTCCGGTGCAATCGGACGGAGGTTTGGGAGTCTGCGAACTGTGTTTTCACGGCGCGACCGATGAGCAGATTGCTGCTTGCGAAATGGTTGCCGATCCGGAAGATCTGGAATCCAGGTTGCTCGCGGAGTTGGAGAAGGATCGAGGAGTGGGCGGGCGGACGGTGGTTGCGTTTTGCGTGAAGTGAAAGCCAGGGCGCCCGAAATTTTTCAGAAACTCTTTTTCGGAAGCTCAAGTTCAGAAACTCAAGCAAATTTCATTTCGGTCGTCGGGAATACGCAAGTCGATTCCGCGCTTTTGATTGGCGCTGAGGGTTGCGCGGATGTCGAGCATGGCAAGCGGTACATTGCGCTGCTGACGATCAATACTGACTGACAAAACGCTCGCCGAGAGCACAAAGCGCCGGGCTTCCAGTCGCTCGCCGCTGGCCAGAATGAAAACGGCAGGCGGCGGCATTTTTGGCGCGGTTGCGTTTGCGACACTCGGAATCTCGATGAACTGCGACTTCGGCAGACGCTCCCGTGTTCTCGGAATCATCAGCGGGGGCGCCGACGTGTTCGTCGCCGCCTCCGCATCGGTCTCCTCATAACCGGGCAGATCGTAGTCAGGCAGATCGTTGCCAGGCGAATCGCCGTAGGGCAGAAAATAGGATCCGAAATTGTTGGGGCGGTGAATATCGGAAGGAAGGAATCCACGTCTTGCGCCGGCTCGATTCTGTGAGCCGCGCTGCCATGTGAGACCTGAGCGAACATGCGGTCCGGCAGCACCCGCGTGAAATGCCACCCCTGCTCGCTGCGCTTGCAGAACTCCACTCAGGACAGAAGCGACCAGCAGCGTAAGTGAGGCTGCTCTCGGCATGCAGGGATTATACTCGTTTCCGATTTCCCCGAGGAGCTGGCATGCATAGACAAAAAGTTGTAACCGGATTTCCTTTTTCACTTCTTCTTCTTTCACTCACACTCATTTCCTTGGCGCTACTTGCCCTCGCGGCGGCCCCGGCTTCCAGCGATCACGATCAGACCGACCGGAGCGTGACTGGCCAGGACTGGACTAACTATGTGCGCATCGGGGCCTATGGACTATCTCGTAATAGTGCGGATCAGATCGTGCGCAATGCGCAGGAAAGCGGTGTGTTCGGCATCGAAGTGGACAACGATATTCCAGGGCGGTACGAGAGCTTCGTCGATCCCGAGGAGAAGCTGCGCGCGATTCGCGCGGTCGCAGAAAAAGCGCATGCGGCAGGGAATCGCGCATTCGTCTACATTGCCGGAACGGAATGCATCACGGCCAACGCAGATCAGACGCCACACACGCTCGCCAAAGAACATCCCGACTGGCTGCAGCGCAAGATTACCGGCGAGCCCGCAATCTTCGGCGGCGGCAGCGCGTTCTGGATCAGGAAAGGAGATGAAGATGTTTGGGTTTCGCCCTACGCCAGCGAGTGGCGGAAAACATACATGGCACGCGTGCGGCAAATCGCCGCGACCGGAATTGACGGCATCTACGTGGACATTCCCTATTGGATGACCCACTTTGACGGTTGGGAAGACACATGGGCTAGCTTCGACGACTATACGGTCGCCGCTTTCAAAAAGCAGACCGGACTCGATGCCAGGAAAGACCTGAAGCTTGGCGACTTTTCCGATCCCAACTTTCGCAAGTGGGTGGAGTTTCGCATCCAGACGTTTACCGATTTCATGCACGAGATTGACCAGAATGCGAAGTCGGTCAATCCGCAGATCAAGACCATTCCTGAAATTTATCCTGGCATCGAAGAGGAAGCAGTGCGCGTGGGGGCCGATGTTTACAGCCTCTACACGGTCGTAGACGCGATCGCGCACGAGTACTCGTTCGGCAATAGCGGCCATATGGCCTCCGAGCGCAAGCCGCTCGACTGGTTTCGCTACCAGGTGGGGATGTACACATTTCGCGCGTTTGCCCAGGGCAAAGCGACATGGATTCTCAACTACTCCTGGGACGGCGACCAGAAAGTGGACAAGCGCGAAGCCATGATGAACCTTGCCATGTCGGAAGTGATGGCGGGCGCGAATTTCTGGGATGCGCCGGGACATTCGATGGCAGGCTCCAACGATCCGGCCACTCGGACGAAGATTTTCTCGTGGATCAAACAGCACGAAAACACGTTTTATGCCCCGCGGACGCCGATTGATCCTATCGGCGTGTATTTTTCACCGCAGACTCGGAACTTCTACGCCGACGAATTCATAAATTCGTATCGCGGCATATTAATTCTGTTAATGCAGGCTCATCGCGAATTTCAGGTGGTGACTCCGCGAACGCTCGCGGAGTTTCATGGACGGACATTCATCCTCCCGGATGTGCGCGAGTGGAGTGATCCTGAGAAAAATGAGATCGAACAATATTTGAAGCAGGGCAACAAGCTTATTGTCACCGGGGAAGATGCGCTGCATCTGAGTGGCCGGCCTCACGTCACGCGATTCTACGAGTGCCCGGGGAAAATGTATAACGCGCTTTTGGAGAAGAACTTCGACCATGCGACTCCGGAAACGCAGCGGGCATTTCTGGAGAGCCTGCAACCCAGCCTCGCGCAGACCAATCGAGGAATTGAGGTCACGGCCTCGCCATCGGTGGCCACCTCCCTGGCGCAGGTGAAGGGCGTGACTCACGTATTCCTGGCGAATTTTGCGGGGCTGGTCGGCGGATCCAACCCGATTCAAACTCCGCAGACGGACGTGAAGGTCAGCTTGCCGGCGGTGACGGGAAACGCCGGATACTTTTTGCCGTTTCTCGGCGATGTGCAGAAGCTGCAGGGCGCGGAAAAAGATGGACGGGAAACGTTCGTGCTTCCGGCGATTAACAAGGGCGGGGTGTTCTGGTACGCGCGCTAAAGGAACCTCGAATTAACTCCGGGGTAGAGCTGGCCGAAACTCAGGCAGAGCGCGCCTCAGGCCCGAGATTACCCTTGACAACGGGTAGCTTACGTAAGTATAAGATCGCAATCGAAATAAATCGTAAGTTCGCCGTATACACACCGTCGACACCGTAAGTTCAGTTCAGTGCACATACAAGTGCGGAGGTCCCATGCGACTGGCCACGCCAGTTCTTCCTTGGCTTTTGGTAGTGTTTCTGCTCATTAGTTCCCCCCTGGTTTTGGCTCAGGGCAGTTACCGCTCACAACTCCGGGGTGTGGTTTCCGACACTGTCGGCGCAGTGTTGCCGAATGCCACCGTGACGATCACCGATAGTGGCACCAACGTTGCCACTCACACCGTCACGGACGCCAAGGGCGAATACGTTTTCACCGGACTGCGGCCCTCCACGTATTCGGTGAAAGCGGAAGTCAGGGGGTTCAGGACGTCCGAGCGCACGAATGTGGTTTTCGCACCGGACCAGGAAACCACGCTCAACTTTACATTGTCGCCGGCGCGGGTCAACGAATCGATCGAGGTGACCACCACAGCGCCGCTGCTGGACACCGAGAGTGCGACCCTGGGCACGAACATCACCAGCGAATATGTGCACGAACTCCCTCTGATCAACCGCAGCTTCTTCGGCCTGACATTCCTGGCCGCGGGCGTGACCGAGGTCGCAGGGTCGGGCACCACGGATAACTATCCGTCGGGAACGAACTTCACTTCCAACGGGCAGCGCAACGCGACCGCCGAGATACGGCTGGATGGCGCCCTGATCAGCGCGCCGGAGCAGGGCGAGGGAGGGAATTCCAACGTCTACTACGAGCCCCTGGTCGAGGGCATGCAGGAAATGAACGTTCAGAACAACAGCTTCTCGGCCGAGTTCGGCAACAACGGCGGCACCGTCGTGAACATGGTGATGAAGAGCGGAACCGACCACTTCCACGGCTCTGGCTGGTATTTCCTGCAGCGCCCGGGGATGGACGCCCGCGATTTCTTCAACCCCAGAGCCTAACCCCAAACCGGATAGCCGGCGCGACCAGGGTGGATTCTCGCTCGGCGGCCCGATCAGGAAAAACCGGACTTTCTTCTTCGTTGATTTTGAGAAGGTGAAGAGTTCCAGTGCGTCCAGCGGAAACGCGACCGTGCCGACCATGGCGGAGCGGACCGGCGACTTCTCGGGAACATTGAATGCTATTTACGACCCGACCGCGCAAGGATGCGGGAATCCATGCATAAACCGGCCGCAGGTGCAGTCCAACGGCCAATTGAATGTGATCCCTGCCAGCGAACAAGATCCGATCGGAATGGCCGTCCTCAATCTCTACCCAAAGCCCAGCAACGCGAATGAATTCAATAACTACAACTGGACCACAACGGCGAACGCGCCGGATTACCAGTTCGACATCAAGATAGACCACCAGATCAACGACAAGAACCACATCAACGGCCGCTACAGCCGGGACTGGAGCAATTACACGACTCCAACCACGCTGGGCGACGGCTTCGATAACGACGGAATCGCGAGCGGTGTGACGGTGGCGCAAAACGCCTCGCTCGAATATAGCCGGACCATCAACCCGCGGATTATCTGGACCAGCCATATCGGAGTCGACCGGGTGCATGAGCTGTCGCTGCCGGGTATCCCCACGATCTCCAGTTTCAACGCTTCGCTGCCGGCTGGAACTCCAGGATTGCCGGCGGTGTTCGAGCAGGCCAACGGGCTCGACCAAATGCCGACGTTTCTCATGCAGGGAAATTTGCCGTGGAATAACCTTTACGATCAGTGTTGTATCTACACTAAATTTGCCCACACACTGGTGAGCTACTCGTCGCAACTGGTAATTTCCAGGGGATCCCACCTGATCAAGGTCGGCGGCGAGCAGAGAATTTTCTATAACAACTTCTGGCAACCGAACTACCCAACCGGCTACATGACGTTTACGGATGACGTGACATCGCCAACTCCGAACAACGACACCGATGCATTTGGAAATACCACCGGCAACCCATTTGCCAGTCTGGCTTTTGGTTATGCCGACAATATCAACGGCGGCAATCAGCTGGGGGTCACTCCTTCGGTGGCGAACCGGTCGCTGGAGACGGGGTTTTACATCCAGGATGACTGGAAGGTGAACTCGAAACTCACCGTCAATCTCGGCCTGCGTTACCAGTGGAGTTCGCCCTACACCTCGCGCGGCAACCAGCTCCAATTCAGCAATTTCAACGCAGACAGTGGCGTCAATCTCAATACGAGCAGCGCTCAAGCGGCTCTGCAGTCGGCGGGCGTGAATTTTCCCTCCTCCGAGGAGCTGATCGGCACGACACAGTTCCCCACTTCGAGCATGAGGACGGTTCCGACCTGGCGCAAAGATATTGGGCCAAGACTGGGTTTCGCTTACCAGATCGATCCCTCGACGGTGGTGCGGGGCGGGGCCGGCGTCTATTTCGGAATGAGCCCAGCCACAAACTTCCAGTATCCCGGCGCCGCGTTCCTCAAGGACGCCAACATATTTTTTACGAACGACAATTTTGCTACTCAATCCGCGACCCTGGAGAATCCCTTTCCCAACGGCTTTACCGGTCCGCAGGGTAAGCAATATGGCCAGTTCGCAAACTGGGGCTATGGAGACCCGAATGATCTGGGTACCACGGCGGCGCGGGACGCCGAAATTTACCAGTGGAATCTGGGAATCCAGCGCCTGCTTCCCAGCCAGATTGTGCTCGGCGTGGACTACTCGGCCAACCGCAGCACGCATCTGCCCTGGGCTGGCACCAACAACCGGGATTTTATCCCGTCGGCTTTGCTGGCGCAGATTGCGGCGGCGGTAACTCCCACGGACCCGACCTGCCAGGCGGATAGCTGCGTGAGCAACTTTTTTCAGACCCAGGTCAGCAACCCGTTTGCCCCCATGTTCAATACCCCCTGCACATCGACCCCTTCCAATCCTTGCTTCAACGAACCCAATTCGAACTACGGGAATACGACCCTGCCCCTGGGGAATTTTCTAAATAAGTACCCGCAGTTCTCGGGCGACTTCGAGGGTCTGATGCTCGAGACCGCGAATTCCTGGTACAACGCGTTGCAGGTTCGGTTCCAGAAACGCACCACGCATCACATTAGCTTCACGGGCAGCTACACGATATCGAAGGCAACCGACTATTCTTCGGCGGGCAGGAACAACTGGGTGGGGTCGCTCGGCCAAGGCATTCCTCAACAGCTGGACCGGCTGAATTTGGAACACAGTATCGGAGGCAGCGATACGCCGCAACGGCTCGCGGCTGCCATAGTCGTGGACCTGCCCGTTGGCCGCAAGCAATGGATTGGCGGCAATATGAACCGAGCCGTCGACGCTGTGGTCGGAGGCTGGTCGATCTCGACCTTGCTCACCCAGCAATCGGGGCAGCCGATGGCCATCAGCATGTCCAACGCGCGCCTCGCCAACGGCACCCAGCGGCCCCAGGTTATCTGTCCCCAACTTAGAACCCCCGGCGCCACCATGCACAATGTGGCTCTGCAATGGGAGAACGTGGGTTCGGGGGTGGCCACGCCTTCCTACTTCAACTCGGTCTGCTTCGGGGACCCCGGCGATCAGAATCCGGGCAACGCTCCTCGCTATTTTTCCAACCTGCGCGTCGACGGCATCCACAACGCGGATCTCTCCCTTTACAAGTCGTTTGTGCCGAGGGAAGGCATGCGGCTGGAAGTGCGGGCGGATATGTTTAACTTCACCAATCACCCGCGCTTTGGGCAGCCGAATTCAGCCGTGGGAGATCCGCTTTTCGGGACCATTACCGGCGACGCCCCGGGGGAAACACCGCGCTTCTTCCAGTTTGGGTTGCGGTTCGAGTTCTGACGCCGCAGCGCTGCGGTTTGCGATTGGTGTAACATCCTGATGAGTAAATCTGCGGCCGCATGATTTGCGCGGGGCAACAACCAGGCCACGGGACCCATGACGATCGGTGCGGTGGATATTGGGGGAACGAAAATTGCAGTTGGGATGGTGGATGAGAACGGGCGGGTCTTGTCCAAGATGGAGTCGCCCACCGACCCTGAGCGTTATGCGGACGGCCTCGACCGCATCTCTGCCATGCTCCGCGATACTGCCAAAAATGCCGGTGTAGAAATCTCGGGCATCGGAATTGGATCCACGGGTCCGGTCGACCCGATCGCCGGAGAATTTGGCGACGTCGATTTTCTTCCCGGCTGGCGGCAGAAAAAGCCGGTGGCCGACCTCGAACACATCTTCAACGTTCGCGTCGCCTTGGAAAACGATGCAGACGCGGCCGCACTCGCCGAGGCAAGTTGGGGCTCGGGCCAGCACAAGTCGCGACTCATCTACGTGACAGTCGGCACCGGCATCGGCGGCGGGGTTGTGCTCGATGGCGAACTCTATCGCGGTGTCGACGGAGCTCATCCCGAGCTTGGGCATCACGTGGTCGACCCCTCCGGCCCTCCGTGTTCATGCGGCTTTCGAGGCTGCTGGGAGTCGCTGGCCGCCGGTCCCGCCATGGCTGCGTGGTTCAACAGCCACGCTCCGGCAGATTCTCCGCTCCGCGAAAGCGTGAGCGCCAGGGACATCTGCCAACTGGCGCAGCAGGGCGATGAGTTCGCGCGCCGTGCCGTCGAACGCGAGGCTTATTATCTCGGTCTCGGTCTCGCCAATCTGATCAATCTGTTTGCACCGGACGCGATCGTGCTGAGCGGCAGCGTGCTGAAGAGTTCGCTTCTGTTCATGGACGGCATTCGCTCGGTAATCATCCGGGGATGCCGGTTTGTTCCTTTCGAGAAGGCCGAGTTGACGATGGCCTCGTTAGGCGAAGACGCGAATCTGATTGGCGCTGCTCGAGTGTGGCATCATCGCTTCGAGCCGGGGAAGGCTTAGAATCGGAAAGGACGTCATGACTACTCCAATTTCGCGTCGCGAGCTCTTAGCTAAGATGGGTGGCACTGCGGCCGCAGCCCTGGTTATGAATTCTCCGTTTGCTCAATCGCGGGCACATACTCCGGCATCGCCATTCCGGGTCAGCGTAATCAACGATGAGATTTCCCAGGACTTTGGTCGCTCCTGCGAAGTGGCCGCCGGCGAATTTGGCATGGAGTGGATCGAGCTGCGCGGCATGTGGAACAAGAACATCGTGAACCTCGATGCCACGGAGGTTGCAGAAGCGAAGCGCATTCTCAAAAAATACGAGCTGCGCGTAACCGACATCGCAAGCCCGCTGTTTAAGACGGACTGGGCCGGAGCTCCGCGCTCGAAGTTCAGCGAACCGAACGACTTCAAAGCGAATTTCACCTTCGCCCAGCAGGACGAAGTTTTGGAACGCGGAATCGAAATGGCCAAGGCCTTCGGCACGGAACGCCTGCGCTGCTTCGATTTCTGGCGGCTGGACGATCCCGCCCACTACCGCGCCGCGATCAACCAGAAGCTGCTGGACGCGGCCACCAAGACAGGGAAGAAAGGAATTACGCTGCTCCTGGAAAATGATTCCGCACTAAACACCGCCACCGGCACGGAAGCGGCGAAGGTGCTCAGTGCCGTGCAGTCTCCTCACTTTATGCTGAACTGGGATCCCGGCAACGCGGCCGCCAGCGGCGAAAAGCCTTTTCCCGACGGTTACAATCTACTGCCGAAAGAAAGAATCGGCCATTGCCATTGCAAAGACGCCGTGAAGAAAGGCGCTGGATACGACTGGGCGCCAATGGGCGGCGGCATCGTGGATTGGCTGGGCCAATTCCAGGCGCTCAAACGTGACGGTTATCACTTCGCCGTAAGCCTGGAAACTCACTGGCGCGGTGCCGGCACTCCGGAAGAGTCTTCGCGACAGAGCTGGGCAGGAATGAAAGACTTGCTGCAAAAAGCACAAGCGTGGTGATCGTCCCGCTTGTCGACCCGCGGCTCCTAACTCAGGTAGCTTGAGGAGGTAGATATCGAAGTGAGCACAACTCTCACTCGAGAAGTCCCACCACCTTGCCTCGCAGCACAGTGATTGAAGCCTTCGGCAGCGTGAATGTCGTCTGGGACCCAGCCTCCACCGTCGATGCCACCGGCGGATGGTCCGGATCAGGATGACTGTTCGGCCCATCGTTAATCCACACATATTGTTCGCTGCCAAATGTCACAAGCGTGACCGGCCCAGAAAAGAATGCCGCCTGTTTGCTGCGCCCGTCCTCGAATTGCATGCGCACCGTGTGCGGATTACTTTCGTCGCGGTTGACCAGCATCACCGACCAGTTTCCGTCGGGCCGGCGTACCGCATAAGTCGTGACCAGCGCATTCCCGTCGGCATCTTTTATCTCCACCGAAGAAGGATACATGTGGTGCACCCCCGAGCGATGCTGCACCCACTCCAGGTTAATCATATGAGCAGCAAAGTAAGGCGACGTATATCCCTTGATCTCATAATGCTCATTGGAAACAAAGTTCGACCACGACGCCCAGCCCAGACAAGTCTTCTGCACGCCCTGAGGTTGAATCGGCGAGTGATAAAACGCCGCGCCTCCGCCTTCCAAAAATGATCCCACGTTGTCAGCCAGCCACAGCGCTGCAAAAATCGTAGTCATCGGTCCCGTGAGGCCTGCGGCCAGATGGTTTTCCGTCACCATCAACGGCACGTCCTTCGGCACGCCATCATCCCTCCACACCTGCAGAATGTGCTTCATGAGCTGCGGTTCGCTGTACAAAGTCTTCCAAGTAATGTCACAGGGCTCGAACGGATAGTGTTCGAAGGAAACAAACGCAAGGTCGGCGATGCGGCCATGGGATTTCAGGTAATCGATGAAGCGCCCCATCCACGAAGTCCGCCCTTGCCCGTCAGGCCACACGTGGATGTCTTCGTTCACGCCCTCGAAAACCGGTCCACCCAATTTAAGTTTGGGATCGACCTGATGAATGGCGGTCGCCCATTGCAGATAAAGAGCAGCATAGTCTTCTGGCATGGCATGCTTGCCATCCGGCTCCTCGCCCATTTCGACGTAGCAAATGCGGTAGCCTCGCCGCTCGATGTACGCAATCTGCGCCGCGGCATCGTCAGGCGTGCCGTAAAGCAGGGTCACCGGAATCATCGCCGGCAGATTGTTTGTGAGGCCGCTGCTAAAGAATAGATCGAAGCCGCTGTGCTGATTACCTCCGCCGTCATTCACGTCGGCCGCGGAATGCCAGGGATCGATTGACGAAACACAGAATGTCGTCAGCCTTTCGCCGGGATCTTTGGCGACCTCGACGAACGCGCCGCCGCTGTCAACGGTGCCTGCCGCAATGTGTTGGATGGCATAGCCCACGCAGTTACGAATGTCGCCCGATCCATGCTCATCGCAGGTGTTCGAAGACTCCGTCATGAGCACGCGCAGAAATCGCGTGGAGACCGGAGCCTCGGCAAGTTTGAGAATCACGGTCCCGCCCTGCGCATTCTTCAACGCGCCGGAAGAAAATTTTTTCCACTCGCCTTTTGGGCCTGCGTCAAAATCAAGCGCATCCGCGCCCGTCCAATATTCCACCTGATAGGTAGTGGCGTAAGGGCTCGCCCAATCGACGCGTATGGCGCTGACTGGCTTTTCCGCCCGCAGGTCAACCACCACCCATTGCGGATGCGACGCGTCGCTCTCACCCGTAAACTTGCTGGTGAGATAAGGATTGCTTTTCCAATAAGTCAGGTTCGGACCCTGCACCGGGCGATCTCCGCTGGTGGCAAAACCGCGGTGCGGCAGAGCATAGGCCAGTATGTAGCGGATCGGGTCCTTCAGTTCGGTGCTGCCCGTGAAGTATCCACTGCGATGCGCGGCGTCGCTCCATGTACCGTTTTCGTTCCAGTGCCACGCAGCCATGCGCAGCTCGGTATTGTTCCGGTAAGTAATCGGACCCCAGCCCGCCGAGAGCGACTCCTGAATAATGTGCGGCGTGTAAACCCTGTCGATATCCATGCGAGAAAGCACATCGATGGAGCTGCCGAGAGCGCTGTCGGGATCGAAAGAATTGATGCTGTGACTCGGCGTCGCGTCCACGTGGACCATTGCCGCAGCGGATTGCGCCGGCGCCGAAACACTTCGCACAATGAAACCCAGAAGAAGCAGACCGCAGAAGATGAGAGAAAGGGAGCGTTTGGCTGACGATGGCATCATGTCGGCAGAAATCATAGCACCGGCGCACTCATACTCCGCCGCAGGTTCTGACCGCAACGTCCACCCACTCCCGAACTCTCCATTACCTCAGTAATTAAGCAATTCCAACTCCATCCGTCACAATTTGTTCTATCTGAACTCAGGTGGAGGATTGCCGGCCTTCGTGTCGAAGTCTAATTCCATGCCGTCTACGTGTGCCCCGCTGCTCCGAGTCCGCGGCCTCACCGTCAGCTACAACGCGCGCAGTCATCAGCCGGTTCCGGCCCTGCGCCAGGTCGACCTCGATATCGCTCCCGGAGAGATCGTAGGCATCCTCGGAGAATCCGGATCAGGCAAGAGCACGCTCGCTTTTTCCATTCTGGGGCTGCTCCCGGAAAGTGCGCACATTGAAGGCTCGATCGCTCTCGACGGCGAAGACTTGTCCAACGCAGCCGAATCGCGCTGGACGAAAGTTCGTGGCGCAAAAGTTGCGATGATTTTCCAGGAACCGGGCCTCTCGCTGAGCCCCGTGATGCGCGCCGGAGATCAGATTAGCGAGGTCATCCGTGCGCACCGCAGCGGCGGAAGCAAGCACCGCAAGCAGGAAGTCGAGGCCGCGCTCAAGGATGCCGGGATTTCCGATGTAGATCGAATTTACCGGGCATATCCGCACCAACTCAGTGGGGGCGAGCTTCATCGCGTTGCCATCGCGCAAGCGCTCGTCTGTCGCCCCGCGCTGGTCATTGCGGACGAGCCCACGCGGTCTCTCGACGTGACCCTCCAGTCCGAAATTCAGAATGCGCTGCGGGATATCAATCGCACCTATGGGTCGGCGCTGATTTTCATTACGCATAATCCAGCTTTGCTGACCGGCTTCGCAGATCGAGTCATGGTGATGTACGCCGGTCGCATCGTCGAGGCCGGCCCGGTTGCGCAGGTGTACCGCCGGCCGCTTCATCCCTACACAAAAGGTTTGCTGCAGTTGGTTTCCGAGTCGGTGCAGCATTCCGGTCTCGTCTCGGGTTTCACTCGCCGGGAACGTTTGCCTGCGATTCCGGGAAGTCTCACTCGCTTCGATCAACTCGGTCGGGGATGCGCTTTCGAACCGCAGTGTTCTGCGAGAACCGCAGATTGCCAGATTGAATCGCCAGATGAAATCACGCCGGAACCGGATCGGCGAGTGAGTTGTTTCAACCATGGGAACTGAAACAGCAGCCAGACTCGCGTTGCAGCCCGCGCTCATGCGAGCGCGCGGGTTGACCAAGCGGTACGTGCAGCGCACGCCGTTTTCGCGACGAAGCTTTGCGATCGAAGCGCTCGTGAATGCCAATTTCGAGATCGCTCCCGGCTGCCTGACCGCGCTAGTCGGCCAATCCGGTTCAGGAAAGTCCACCCTGGCGAGTTGTTTGGCGATGATGGAAAAGCCCGACTGCGGCGAAATCTGGTTTGGGGGGAACGAAATATCGCACTGGAGCCGCCGAAAACTCGCGCCCCTGCGCCCCAAAATTCAAATGGTGTTGCAGGATTCGGCGGGAGCGCTCGATCCGCGTTTCTCCGCAGCTCAGATCATCGAAGAGCCGTTGCAAATCCAGCATCGCGAAAGCGGGCAAAACCTGCGTGCGCGCGTTTGCCAATTGATGGAAGAAGTTGGTCTATCCCCCGATTGGGCAAACCGCTCGCCCCTCGAGTTGAGCGGCGGCCAGCGTCAGCGCCTGGCAATCGCCCGCGCAATCGCGCTGAAACCATCGTTGTTGATCCTCGACGAATCCCTTTCCGGCCTGGATCTGTCGACCCAAGCCCAAATCCTGAATCTTCTTCTTGATCTCAAAGCGGCGTATTCCTTGACCTGTTTGTTGATTACTCACGATCTCAGTCTTGTGGGGCAAATCGCGGACTTCGTTGCGGTCATGCATCAGGGAGAGATCGTCGAATGCGGATCAGCCCCCCAAGTGTTGTCCAGTCCGCAGCACCCGCAGACTTGCAAGTTGCTGGCATCCGTTCAAGTGCTGGAGACGGCTTTCCGAACCGCACGGGCCGGAGGCCGACCATGAAGCCGAGCACAGGTGCGAAGCTGTGGTCGAGCATTAAGTATCTCGAGCGACGCGTGATTCACGCCGTTCTGCTGTTGGTGGGCGCTTCCATTCTGTCCTTTGTTTTTAGCAGCCTCGCCCCCGGCAGCTTCTTCGATGAGATGAAATTGAATCCTCAGATTTCACCAGAAACCGTTGCCGCCCTGCGATCGCAATACGGACTCGATCAACCGTTGCCAGTGAAATACTTCCGCTGGGTTACGTCGGTTCTACGCGGAGAATGGGGCTATTCCTTCGCCTACAACCAGCCCGTCAGAAGTCTTCTCCTAGTGCGCGCCCGAAACACTTTGTTGCTCACCGCGCTGGCCATGGCACTGGCGTGGCTCATCGCCGTCCCCGTTGGAGTTTGGGTCGCCAGTCGCCGCGGCCGGTGGGAAGATCAGCTCACCTCAGCCAGCACATCCTTACTTCTTTCCGTGCCGGAACTCGTTCTGGCGCTCGGCCTTCTTTATCTCGTCATCCGGACTCATGCGTTGCCGATAGGTGGAATGGTTTCCTCTGGATTCGACCATCTCGGTTCTTGGGGACAGATGACGGATTTGGCTGCGCACCTGATTGTTCCCGTGACCACGCTGGTGCTTGCGAGTCTTCCGATTCTCATCCGGCACGTGCGGGCGAGCATGATTGAAGTGCTGCAGGCGCCGTTCATCCAGGCCGCCCGCGGACACGGAATCAGCCGATCGCGGCTGCTCTTCCATTACGCACTGCCCGCCGCCGCCAACCCGCTGATTTCTCTGTTCGGACTGTCCGTCGCTGGGTTGCTGAGCGGTTCACTACTGGTCGAGGTGATTACCGGTTGGCCCGGACTGGGCCCGCTCCTGCTCGAGGCTTGTTTCTCTCGAGACATCTACGTCGTGATTGGCGTGCTAATGGCGTCTACCTTGTTCATGATCTTAGGCAGCCTGCTGGCCGACATCATGCTGGTGGCCGCGGACCCGCGCGTCCGAACGGATCACGCATGAAAACCAGAAAATGAAGAGCAAGAAAAAACTCATTGCCGCTGCCATCTTTCTTCTGGCCCTGCACCTGGCAATATTGCTGGCAGGATTCGTCGCGCCCTACCAGCCCACCGAGCAAAATCGCGATTTCCCCTACGTCCCGCCAACTCGCGTCCATTTTGTAGATGCTCGCGGACGCCTGCACCTTCGTCCGTTCATCTATCAATCAGTACCGCGTTCCGACACTCTCTACGAATACACCGAGAATCGCGCACAGGAATATCCCGTGTACTTCCTCGTCGCCGCATCCGAATATAAAATTGCCGGCTGGCTCCCATCCCACACGCATCTGTTCGGCGTAGACGCCCCTGCGCAGATATTCCTCGCCGGCAGCGACAACTACGGGCGCGACCAGTTTTCAAGAATCCTCTACGGTGGTCAGATTTCCCTCGCCGCCGGCTTGTTAGCCACGGCGATTTCGCTGCTCCTCGGCTTGTGCGTCGGCTGTGTCTCCGGCTTCTACGCCGGCTGGATTGACGAATCCGCCATGCGCGTAGCCGAACTCTTTCTCGTCCTGCCGTGGCTTTATGTACTGCTGGCCGTCCGCGCATTCCTGCCCTTGCACCTCAGTCCCGCACAAACTTTTCTCCTGTTGGTTGCGGTCATCGGCACCATCGGATGGGCGCGTCCGGCGCGGCTGGTCCGAGGAATCGTGCTCAGCGCCCGCTCCCGAAAATACGTCACCGCCAGCCGCGGCTTCGGCGCGTCGGACGCCTACATTCTCCGCCGTCACGTCTTGCCGCATACTTACGGGACTCTGCTGACCCAGGCCGCCCTGCTGGTCCCTCAATATGTAATCGCGGAAGTCACCCTGTCTTTCTTTGGCCTGGGCCTCAGCGAGCCCATGCCCAGCTGGGGAAACCTGCTCGCGAACTTGCAACAATACAATGTGTTGGTGTCTTACTGGTGGATGTTTGCTCCCGCACTCGCTCTGGTACTTATCTCTCTTGGTTACCTCACAGTGGCCAATGCTTTTCACCAGCAGTTACAATCTGGCTCAATCTAATAACAGGCCCGCGGATCCTACATATGCGCCGTTTGGGTAGCTTCGCTCTTCTCTTACTTGCCGGTATTCGTTCCGTCGCGCTTTCCGCACCGCCGCAGGCTCCGCAACACGGCGAAGAGCTACAAATCACTGACAACGAAGTTGGCCACTACGGCGGCGTCCTGACCGTCGGTCAGCGCAGCGAGCCCAAGACGCTGAATCCCGCAACCGCCGCAGACGCGCCTTCCCGTGAAGTAATCGGCCGCCTGACGGCCGATTTGATCCACATCAACCGCGCCTCGCAGCAGACCGAACCCGCCCTGGCCAAGTCGTGGACCATCTCCAAAGATGGCCGAGTGTTCACCGTGAACCTGCGCCACGGCCTCCACTTTTCCGATGGTCAACCCTTCGATGCCGATGATGTTGTATTTTCTTTCGAGGTATATCTCGACGAAAAACTGCATTCGCCGCAACGCGATCTTCTGGTCGTCGGCGGAAAACCGATCACGGTCCAGAAGATCAATCAGTACACCGTCCGTTTCACTCTCGCGGAACCCTATGCCGCGGCCGAACGCATCTTTGACAGCCTGGCGATGATGCCCCGTCACCTGCTGGAGAAGTCATATCAGGAAGGCAAGTTCGCACAAGCGTGGACTCTCAATACGCCTCCCGCGGAAATCGCAGGCATGGGACCGTTTCGCTTGAAAGAATATGTGCCCGGCCAGAAAATCGTGCTCGAGCGCAATCCTTATTACTGGAAAGCCGACCGCAACAAGAATCGTCTCCCCTACCTCGACGAACTTGTTTTCCTGTTCGTCGGAAACGAAGACGCGCAAGTCCTGCGCTTTCAGGCCGGTGATACCGACATCATCAGCCGTCTCAGTGCCGAAAATTACTCTGTGTTGTCCAAAGATGCGTCAAGCCGGAGCATTCAGCTTTTCGATCTGGGCCCAAGCCTCGAATACAACTTCCTGGTGTTCAACCTCAACGATCTCGCATCCAAAAACCTGAATGAGATTTCGTCCAGGCAGTCGTGGTTCAAGGATCTTAAATTCCGCCAGGCAGTCTCATCGGCAATCGACCGCGATGGCATCATCAAACTGGTGTATGCGGGGCGCGGCGCTGCCTTGTGGGGAAATGTGAGTCCGTCGAACAAGCTTTGGGTAGATCAGGCGCTGCCTCATCCGTCACGCTCCGTCGATCGCGCGCGGGACTTGTTGAAATCAGCAGGATTTTCCTGGAAGGGAGATAACCAGCTCGTTGATGCTCAAGGCCGCCCCGTAGAATTCTCCATCATCACCAGCACTTCCAACGCCCAGCGCACAAAAATGGCGACCATCATTCAGGATGACCTGAGCAAGCTGGGAATGAATGTTCACATCGTTCCCCTGGAATTTCGCGCCGTGATTGACCGCGTTTTTCAAACTCACGACTACGAAGCCAGCATCATGGCCCTGGGCGGCGGCGACGCCGATCCGAATCCCGAGATCAATGTGTGGCTATCGAACGGCGGCACGCACCTCTGGCACCTGGGCGAAACCAAACCCGCGACCGAGTGGGAATCGCAAATCGATCAATTGATGCAGAAGCAGATGGTGCAGCTCAACTACAAAGAACGAAAAAAACTTTACGATCAAGTGCAGGAGATCATCGCGGCGAACCTCCCGTATGTATTTCTCGCCACGCCCGACATCCTGGTTGGCGCGAAAAAAAATCTTGCGAATTTCAAGCCTGCGATTCTCGAGCCAACCACGCTGTGGAACGTTGAGGAACTGTACTTCTCAAGCGGAACCGGCTCGCCATCCGGTGCAAAACAGTGAAGGTCGTCACCGCCGCGGCCCGCGAAATGGCGTGGTCCGATGAGCGCCTGGTTCGCGAATGTCGCAAGGGTAACCAGATCGCATGGTCGGCGCTCATCGAAAAATACAAAAATCTGATTTTCTCCATCCCCATCAAGTTCGGCCTGCCCCGGGAAGATGCGGCCGATATTTTTCAAGCGGTGTGCGTCGACCTGCTTTCCAGCCTGCCTAAATTGCGCGAGCCCAGGGCTCTGGCCAAGTGGCTGATGCAGACCAGTTTTCATAAATGTCTGCGCTCGAAAAAAGATCGGCTGAATCTGGTTGACGACCTGGAAGTCCTCGACGACGAGCGCAACGCCAGTGCCGGTGTTAGTGGGAAAGAACTTCCCGAGGAAATGCTCTATCAAGTACAACGGGAGCAGAGCGTTCGCGAGGCCCTGGCAGCGTTACCTCCCCGATGCGGCCGAATGGTGAGCATGCTTTTCTTCGATGACCCACCGCGCCCTTATCAGGAAGTCGCGAAGGAACTTGGCATCGCTTCCGGATCGATCGGCTTCATTCGCGGCCGTTGCCTGAAGAAAATGCGCCAACTGCTGGAAGAAAAAGGATTCCAGTGACTCCAGTCCGGACCAAGACTCGAAGCGAGCCTGATCGCGAGCAATTGCTGCAGGAATTGGCGGGACTTACCAGCGATGCTCACAGGCAAAAGTTTTTTCAACAACACCCTTCTCTGTTGAAACCCGAAGTCGTCTCCGAACTCGCCGCAAAAGTAGTAGAGCAAGTACGAGTGGATGTGCCTCGCGCGCTCAGTCTCGCCGATGCTGCCATCGCTATTTCGCAAAAACTGAAAGACAAGGAATCCAAAGCCACCGCTCTGCGGGCAAAAGCAAATGTCTTTTACGTCAAGGGCGAGCACGCCGCCGCCGCTGACCATCATGAGCAAGCCGCAGCCCTTTTTGAGGCCGCCGGACAGACCGACCAGGTAGCCCGCACCCTGAGCAGTTCCATTCAGCCGCTCATCCTTATGAGTGAATACAATCGCGCCTTCGCGGCGGAGCAGCGCGCTCGCCGGATATTCACCAGCGAAGGAAATTCTTTGAGGCTGGCTCGCCTGGATATCAACCTGGGAAACATTTATTACCGGCAAGATCGTTTCGAGGAGGCGCTGGCCTCGTACGAGCGCGCCTATCAAGCGTCGCCGCTGCAAAACGATCCCGAGGCCATCGCCGCCGTCCTCAGCAACATGGCCACTTGCTACATCAGCCTCAACATGTTTTCCAAAGCCCTCGATTCTTACGCGCGAGCCCGCCAATCCTGTGAAGAGCATGGCATGCCGCTGCTGGTGATGCAGGCGGACTACAACATCGCCTACCTCTATTTCCAGCGCGGTGAATATAGCCGGGCTATTGAAATGCTGCGGGCGGCGCGTCTAAATGCTAAGAAAATAGACGATGCCTACCACCTGGCCTTGTGCAGCATGGACCTCTCTGAGCTTTATCTGGAATTAAATCTCAGCGCCGAAGCGGCGGATTTATCGCAACAGGGATACGAAGGATTCGGCAAACTGGGCTTAGGATACGAGACCGCGAAGTCGATGGCATTCTCGGCCATGGCGGCGGCCCAGCAGGGGCACGCCTTTGAAGGGCTTAAGCTCTACTCCGAAGCGCGGGAAATTTTTGTCAAGGAAAAGAACCACGCGTGGCCATCCTTGATCGATCTGTACCGGGCTCTCGCGTTCTTCGAGGAAGGAAGATACTTCGAGGCGAAGCGCTATTGCTCGCAGGCCCTGGAAAAGTTCCACGACCTCAAGTGGAAGAATAAGGCCGTCATGGCTCAGCTCTTGCTCGTCAGGATCGCAAAGCAGACGGGTGAAACCGATCAAGCCTTCCAGTACGCCACCGCCGCCCTCGACAAAGTTCAGGAACTGGAGTCGCCGGTCCTCACCTATGAGACGCATCTGCTGCTGGGCAATCTCTACTCGGCGAGATCTGATCGCGAACAGGCCTACGCGTCCTACCAAAGCGCCCGTCAGTCACTGGAGACGCTTCGCGGAAACTTACGCGGCGAAGAACTCAAAGTCGCCTTCATCAAGAATCGCCTGGAAGTCTATGAAAATCTGGTCGAGCTCTGCCTCTCTCGGCAGAATGCCCCGAATGCCGCCGAAGAAGCCTTCACCTACGTGGAACAGGCAAAATCGCGCAGCCTCATGGACCTCTTCGCCCGTCCTGCGCCCGCTTTCACCGAAAAAACGCCGGGGCAGAGTGACCTCGTGCGTTCGATTCAGGAACTACGCGAAGAACTCAACTGGTATTACAACCTGATCGAACGCGAACAGCTTCAACCGGAGAAGCAATCCCCCGATCGCATCGCAGCCCTCGAAAAAAAAGCGCAACGTCACGAAAAAGAATTAGTACGAATCCTGCACGATGCCACCGACGCCGACGCCGCGCAGGCTGGCCTGCAAATGCCCAGCCACGTCCCCATCGCCACCATTCGCGCCGCAATCCCCGAAGATACTTTGCTGGTCGAGTACTTCCAGGTCCGCGACCGCATCCTCCTCTGCCTGCTAGGACGAAAGACTCTCGAAATTATTCCCGTAACCCTGCAACCGAGAATCGCCGGATTGTTGCGGCTCCTTCAGTTTCAACTCTCAAAGTTCCGCCTGGGTCCGCAATATATCGAGGCTGTCCACGATTCCTTGCTTCAGACCACGCAGGCGCATCTCAAAGAACTTTACGATGAGCTGATCGCCCCGGTCGCTCCCCGGCTCAAAGCAAAACATCTCATCTTCGTGCCGCACGGTCTGCTGCACTACGTTCCTTTCCACGCCCTCTTCGATGGCTCACAACACTTGATCGATCGCTACACCGTTTCCTATTCGCCAAGCGCCAGCATCTACGCGCTCTGCCAGACGCGTCCAGCAAATTCCTCGGGAGCTTCGCTGGTATTCGGCATTCCCGATCCGCAAGCCCCGGCAATTCTCGACGAAGTCCAGGCGCTCACCGGTGTGCTCGATCACGCAGAATTGTTCGTCGGCCAGAACGCAACCGTAAATGTCCTGCGCGAAAAAGGTCCCGCGAGTCGCCTCATTCACATCGCCACCCACGGCCGCTTCCGTCAGGACAATCCCATGTTCTCAGCCATCCGCATGGGCGACTCATTCCTCAGTCTGTTCGATCTCTACCAGCTCCGTCTTCCCGTCGAGCTGATCACGCTCAGCGGATGCTCCACCGGCCTCAATGTGGTCGCTGCTGGCGATGAACTAATCGGCCTGGCGCGTGGCCTTCTCCACGCCGGGGCGCAGTCTTTAATCCTTAGCCTGTGGGACGTCCACGACAAGAGCACAGCCGAGTTTATGACCGCTTTCTACCGCCGGCTGGGCACCGGCGAGTCCAAAGCGGAGGCCTTGCGCTCAGCGATGTTACAGCTCCGAGCAAGCTATCCCCATTGTTATCAATGGGCTCCATTCATTCTGGTGGGCAAGGCCTGACCCCGAAAGTTTATTTCTCCGGCCCTATATTTTTTCACCCCGTCACTGCCCTTATTCCACAGAGCCAGCATAAAAGACTCAAAGACAAGCAAGGCAAGAGCGTACCCAGGAAGCTTCTGGTCCGCTCCCCCGGCGGAGGTTCTGGTGAAGCATTTTAGCGAAGCATCTTGGGCAGATTTTGCAAGGAATCTAGTAGCGCAGAGCGCCAAAATGACCATGCAGCGACACATCGACGAGGGATGCAGAAAGTGCGCCAACGTATTGAATACATGGCAGATCGTCCACATCATGGGTCAGGCAGAAAGCGCCCTCACGCCGCCTTCCGACGTTGTCCGCGTCGCAAAAAGCCAGTTTGCGGCCGTCGCGCCCGAAAAAAGCTTCGGCTTTCGCTTGTTATTCGATTCCAAGCTCGCGCCCGTTCCCGCTGGAATGCGCGGTTCGGTCGCGGCGCGGCAATTTCTCTACGAGACCGACGAATACTACATTGATCTTCGCGTAGAACCGCACCGCGAGGCGCAGCAGGCGGCCCTGGTCGGGCAAGTCCTGAACCGGAAGGGTAAGCGGGCGGAGCCGGGCCTGGCCGTGCTCCTGCAGGATGGCAAGCACCCGATTGCAGAAACCTCCACGAACCAGTTTGGTGAATTTCAGTTCGAATTTAACGCTACAAACAGCCTCTCCATCTCGGTTCGCCGAGACAAGTCTGATGCCATTGTTCTCCCCCTGTACGGAATCCAGGTCAAGGCAACTGATAGAAAACACTTGGATTAGGTGGATACCTTCTGGCCGGATGACCCGAAGGTAACCCCGCAAAGTAACCCGTACGAATTACGCGTGTAAGTTTTGAAAATTCTAACTTGTGCGTAGACTCGATCAGAGCAGAAAACTAGCCCGGCCGAGTCAAAGGGGAACCTGTGAGAACCATGCGAAGCAGCCAATTTACGACCGATCAGCGTGCAAACGATCATTTCAGCCAATCGAATATTTTCCGTACTTTTCTGGCACTTCTGTTGTGCCTCGGTCTTGGAGCTCAAACTCTGACCGCCCAAACATCGGCCGCAAAGTCGGTTCCGCAAGCCCGGCTCGTGATCAGCGACAACCTCGGCCTGAAGGGCATTCTGAACCTCTGCGTCCTGCTCAATTGCTCGACTGTTGAGAGTCTGGGCGATCCGCAGGGGCAGCTTTTCATGATTGAGATTCCCTCGGCCCTCGCTCCGCTGACTTCGTTGCTTAACCTGAACCTACTGGGCCTGGTCTCGGTCGAAACCGACCAGTTTGTCCAGACTCAGGGAGCTTCGGCCGGTGCATTTCCCTCGTACCTGAGCGATGAAGCTCCGTACACTTATTACGGAACCACCGTGTGGCACGGCTATGTGTACCAGCCGGCGAACACGCTGATCCGAACCGCCTCAACCCAATCAACATTCAATACTGCGGGTTCTGGAGTGATTGTCGCCGATATCGATACCGGCGTGGATCCCAATCATCCCGTCCTGAAGAACGTGCTGTTGACCGGCTACGACTTCACGCGCAACCAAAGCGGCGGGTCGGAAATGAGCGATGTGAGCCAGTCGACCGTTGCCGTTCTGGATGGCGAAAACGTCCAGACCGCGCAGGTCAGCCAATCGACGGTCGCCGTGCTCGATCAATCCACCGTTGCCGTTCTGGACGGAAACCCCAACTACTCCGCCTTCGGCCACGGCACCATGACTGCCGGCCTCATTCACCTGGTCGCTCCACAGGCCCAGATTCTGCCGTTGAAGGCTTTCCAGGCAAACGGAACCGGTTATAACTCCGACATTCTGCGGGCCATTTACTACGCGGTGGCTCACGGCGCAAAAGTGATCAACATGAGCTTCAACTACACCACGTCTTCGCAGCAGTTGACGAACGCGGTGAATTACGCGACTGCGAGTGGCGTGATCTGCGTGGCAGCCGCCGGCAACAGCGGCGAGCAGTTGACGGTTTACCCAGGCTCGCTCAAGGGCGTGATCGACGTGGCCTCCACCAGCAACCAGGACACGCAATCGACCTTCTCCAACTACGGAGCGCCGCCAGTCTGGCTGGCCGCCCCGGGAGAAGGCGTGATGACCACTTATCCCTACGGAAGCTACGCGGCAGGCTGGGGAACTTCGTTCTCGACCCCGCTGGTCACGGGAACAGCCGCGCTGATGGTTTCGCAATACAACGCGCAATCCAGCACTGGAGGCGGCGGCCTCTCGTTAAGTTTGCTCGGGATTAACATTTCGCTGGGCGGCTCCAACCTTCCCAGCTGGGAACCGCAGGCTGCCAAGGCTTTGGCGCACGCTGATAATATTTCCGACCCGCAGCTGGGGAACGGACGCCTGGATACGTATCAGGCCGTGCAGGCCTGGCGCACCAGCCTGGGGTTGAAATAACCCGGGGTTGAAATAACTGCGGTCGAAATAATTTAGCGCTGAGGAACTCTATGACGACCACGATACCAACTTCGATTCAGGAATTCGCGGCCAATCTGTCGAATACTGTTGACTGCCTGCGGATCAAGGAACTCGAAGAGCAGCAGCGTTCGCTGATGAACTCGGTGATTTACAGTTTCACCCAGTTGCTCGACATGCGCGACCCGGGCACCGGCGTTCACAGCACCCGTCTGGCGGAATGGGCAGTCCGCGTCGGGAGAAAGCTAGGCATTGAGGAAACCGACCTGTATCAGCTGGAAGTCGCCGCTCTGCTGCACGACATCGGGAAAATCGGCGTCCCCGATTCAATCCTGAAAAAAGAAGGCAAACTCACCGACGAAGAACGGGCGTGGATGAACAAGCACCCGGAATACAGCTGGTCGATTCTTCGACTGTTTCCGGGACTGGACAAAGCCAGTCTCTACGCTCTGCACCACCACGAAAGCCTCAACGGACGCGGCTATCCCGGCGGGCTGAAGGCCGGCGAAATACCCATCGGCTCGCGAATCGTCGCGGTGATTGATTCGTACGACGCGATGATTTCGAATCGTTGTTACCGCAAAGGCTTTCCTCACGAAGAGGCGGTGCGGCGCCTCGTAGCCGACTCGGGCAGTCAGTTTGATCCAATCGTGGTCCAGGCATTCGTGGAAATCGCCGGCCAGGAAGTAGCCGACGTATTCCTGGCGACGGGAACCAGTTCCGCGGCCGTAATCTAAGACTTCGATTGGTTTGTGTGGAGCGAGCACTC
This sequence comes from uncultured Acidobacteriaceae bacterium, assembly GCA_963846245.1. Lineage (GTDB taxonomy): Bacteria > Acidobacteriota > Terriglobia > Terriglobales > Acidobacteriaceae > Sulfotelmatobacter. The sequence continues at coordinate 476,411 of CAWJVI010000010.1, forward strand.
CTGCCCGCTTGCATCCAGCGCCACAAAGCAAGCGGGCAAGAGTGCCCGCTCCACACAACACGTTTTCGGAGAGATACAACCAGAGGGGCCGCACGGCAATCGCTAACTTCTACTTCTTCGCAACCACCATAATCACCAGAACCACCGGCAGATAAAGCACGGATGCATGCAGCAACCGCCCCGCCAAAACCTTCGAGTTCGAGGCCGCCAGCTTGCCCACGTAGTAGAGCAGAAATGCTCCTGCCAATCCCATACCAACCCCATACAGCCAGCCCGCGCGGTCGGCGAGCGGTAGCATTGTGGCCAGCACCAGAAGCAGAGAGAAGCCCACGATCTCCACGCGAGTAAAGCGCGCCTCGCGGTCGAACGCGGGCAGCATGTGGTACCCAGCCTGACTGTAGTCGTCGCGATACATCAGCGCGATGGCCAGAAAATGCGGAAACTGCCACAGAAAAAGAATGGCAAACAGAAACCAGGCCTGCCCATTAATGTGCCCGGACCCTCCCGCCCAGCCAATCAGCGTCGGCATCGCGCCCGGGAAAGCCCCCAGCAGCGTGCACAGCGGCGTCTTGCGCTTGAGCGGCGTATAGATCAGCAGATAAGAAAGCAAAGTAGAAACCGCCAGCAGCGCCGCCAGAAGATTCACCGCCAGCAGCAGGTAGAGCCCGCCCGCCCCGCTGAGCAAAATACCGAACAGCAGCGCCTCGCGGCTGGTAAGCCTGCCGGAAGGCAACGGACGCGAAACCGTGCGCCGCATCTGCCCGTCCCACACGCGTTCCATCCACTGATTCAGAGTCGCGGTCCCGCTCGCCACCAGCAGAGTTCCCAGCAGGGTGTTCAGCAAGCCGACAATCCGCATCGGGCCCCGCGAGGCCAGGTAATAGCCGGCCGACGTCGTCATCAGAATCAGCAGGTTCACCTCCGGCTTGGTGAGCGTGTAATAGTCGCGGAGTTTCGACCTCAGGCTTTGGCCAGCTGTTTCGAGAGATGGATTGTTGGCTATCACGTTTTCGGATGGCAATTCTACCAGTCTTTCAGCCTTTGCTCCATTCGTCGCCGGACTCAGTATTCCACTCGTCATCGGACTCCGTCTGCCGCACCTGATTGCGCTTGCGATACATCACAAAAATCACCCCAATCGTTCCCAGCGTCGGAGGAACAATCAGGATCAGAATCCCGCTGCGCAAGGCCTGAATCATCCGCGTCCCCGACGACGCAGCCTGCGTATAGCACAGCGCGCAACTCTGCGCAAAAGCCGGAACGGGCGTCAGCAGTACGATTAATCCCGCCAGCGCAATCCCGAGAATTCCGATTTTTCTCCAGGGTTTCATGTTCAAGGACTGATGATTACTACTTCGCCCACGGTACGCCGTTCGAAAGCCGGAAGCTGTCGGTCCAACCGTACTGCAACCCGAGCATCACGGCAACTGTGAAAATCAAGACAAACCATCGCAGCCCGCGATTCTCCGACAAGTGCATGAAAAATAAAAGTGCCAGGCCGGCCTCGACGACCGCGACGGTCATCATGCGCTCCAGCATTTGCGACGTGCTGATGTCCTGATACGCAATGAAGAACTGTATCCCGGCCAGGGCCACCAGGCACCCGTACACGGCCAGATCTTTGCCCGCACTGCGGTTCTGCGCTCCAGCGGTAGTCATAATTAATTCGCTCCGGTTGCTCGCTCCTGCCTTTTCGACTCAGTGCGCCAGATTCAACAGATAGACCAGCGGCACTACAAACATCCAAACCAAATCCACGAAGTGCCAATAAAGCCCCGTAATTTCGAGGTCATCGGCGTTGTAACGTCCGCCCCGGTAGCGCAATCCCACCGCGATCAGCGCCACTACTCCGCCGGTTACGTGCAGCAGATGCAGCCCGGTGATGCTGAAAAATAGCGAACTGAACAGCGGCGTGCCCCACGGATTGTGAAACAGCGTGGCGCCTTCGCCGATCATTCCAAACCATTCCCGAAGATGCAGGGCGGCAAACATGATTCCGCAGACCGCCGTAATCAACGTCCAGCGGAAGGCTTTCGCTTTGTCTCCCAGTTGCGCGTGCCGCACCGCAAACAGCATGGTCAAGCTGCTGGTCAGCAGGATCAGCGTCATCAGCGCAAGGTTGGTGATGCCGTGAAACGGCCGCGGCCAATCGGGAGTAGCGTTGCGGATAAATCCGTATGCCACCAGACAGCCCGCAAATGTTGCGCTGTCGGCGATGATGAACAGCCACATCGCCATTTTTTTGGCGGGGACCGAAAATGTCGGAGCAGTCATTATCTCCGTCGCCGCGGATCGCGACACCTGCGCGTGAATCGAAAAATCGGCTTGGCTCAAGTCTCCTCCCACCCTTGACTGGGTACGAGCGTCGTTGTTCAGAGTTTCGTTCAGAGCAGCGCTCAGACCTATGTTCAGAGCTTCATCCAAAGCAGCAAAAGCAGATACAGCCACAGCGCACCCATGAAATGCCAGTACCGCGAAGTCGCGTCCAGCGTGCTTTTTCGCAGAACGGACCCGCTCGGGAAATGTCCATGCAGCTTCCCAATCACGCGCGCCATACCGCCCAGCCCGCCCAGCAGATGCAGCGCATGGGCCACCGTCAGCACATAAAAGAACGCATAGCTGATATTAGCGGCCATTCCGAATCCCTGGGCTCTCAGTCGCACCCATGCGAAGGTCTGTCCCGCAACAAAAAGCAATCCTAACGCCAGAGTTACGTAGAGCCAGCGCGCCGGAGTCGCCGCCGAATCACCATTCTTATCGCGCGGCCCGCCCATGAACGCCGCAATCCGCCGCCGCGCGATTTCCAGAGCCACGCTGCTGGCAATAATCACCAGCGTGTTGAAGTACAGAATCGGCGGCAACGTGATGTGCTGCCAATCGGTCGCCGACCCCTGCCGCACGACCAGCGCGCTGGTGAAGGCAGCAAACGTCATGGTGATCGCCGCCAGGCCCACCCAGATCCCCGTACTCGCCGGCGGAGGAGAATACTCCTTCACTCGGCGCACGTCTCCATCGGCGGGCACCAGATTCCTCCAGCCTCCGTTGCCGGACCCGTGGCTCAGGGACCGCCCAATCTCGGCCTTCAATGGTTCGTGGATCGTACTCGCCATACTGCGGACTCTCCGTTCCAGAACTTCGTGCGTAAAAATTGTTCGTCTTCGACTGCCTGATTACTTCTCGTCGGGCGCGTTCTTAAGATCTTCCGGCGAGGTCTGCATCACGTGGTCGCTGCTCGCGCCTTCCACGCTGTACTGATACGGATCGTGATACACCACCGGCAGCTTGTCGCCAAAGTTGTTATGCGGCGGCGGCGTGGCCGTGCTCCATTCCAGAGACGTGCCTTCCCACGGATTATCGTTCGGCGCAGGCTTTCCCCAGAAGAGGCTGTGGAGCAAGTTGCAAAGAAAAATAAGCTGGGCAAATCCTGTAAACAACGCGGCAATCGTGATGAACTTGTGCACCGGGATCAGCGGAATCAGGTAATCGTCCGTGAAGGCCTGATAGCGGCGCACGTTTCCGGCGATCCCGAGATAGTGGAACGGCATAAAAATGCAGTAGGCGCCCACGAAGCTCATCCAGAAATGCAGCTTGCCCAAAGTCTCGTTCATCATGCGTCCGGTCATCTTCGGAAACCAGAAATAAGTTCCGGCGAAAATTCCGAACATGGCCGCGACTCCCATCACCAGATGAAAATGTCCGACCACGAAATAAGTGGCGTGCAGCATGATGTCGATCGAGGGTTGCGCCAGGAAAAATCCACTCACGCCGCCGCTGATGAACATCGAAATAAAGCCCAGCGCGAACAGCGACGCCGAGTTGATCCGCAACTTCGACCCGTACAAACTGCCCAGCCATATCAGCACCACGATCGTGGAGGGAATCGTGATCACCAGCGTAGGAAACGAAAACGCCAGCGACGAAAAAGGATTCATCCCGCTGACGAACATGTGGTGCCCGTAAACCATATAGCTGAGAACGGCCAGCGCTCCCATGGAATAAATGAGCACCCGGTGGCTCAGCATCGGCTTGCGCATGTTGGTGATCAGCACGTGCGAAACAATGCCCAGCCCAGGCACGATTGCAATGTAGACCTCAGGATGCCCGAAGAACCAGAACAGGTGCTGCCACAAAAGAGTCGACCCGCCGGTGTGCGGAAGCACTTGATCATTGATCACCAGATTCGAAGCTACGAAGAAACTGGTTCCTGCGACGTGATCGAGAATCAGCAGGATGCACGCGGGCATCAGCACCGCGAACGCCGTCAGACCCATGATCGACGTGATGAACCACGCCCACGCGGTGAGCGGAAGCCGCATCAGCGACATGCCCTTGGTCCGCATGTCGAGAGTTGTGGTGATGAAGTTCAACGAGCCCAGCAACTGCCCCACGCAGAAAATCGCAATCGAGCTTGCCCATAGGACCACGCCCAGACCCTCGCCGGGGCCGCCCACCGAACCGATCGCGCTCAACGGCGCGTACTGCGTCCATCCGCCGAGAGTTGGACCGTCGCCCACAAAGAACGACGCCACCAGAACCAGAAATGCCACAAACGTTACCCAGAACGACATCATGTTGAAATGCGGAAACGGCATATCTTCCGCGCCGACTTGAATGGGCAAAAAGAAATTTCCGAATGCGGCGAACGGCGCGGTGGTAAGCACAAAGAAGACCATGATGGTTCCATGCATGGTCATTAATTGTAGGTAATACTCCGGCGTCATCACGTTGTCCGGCGCGCCGGTCTTCGAGAGCAGATGCAGTCCCGGAATCGCAAAAGTGCCCCATCCCAGGTGGATGCGCATGATCCAGGAAAGAAACATTCCGACCAGCGCCGCGAGCAACGCCAGCGCGTAATACTGCTTGCCGATTACTTTGTGATCAAGACTGAAAACATGCTTCCGAATAAAGCTGGTCGGAGCCCCGTGCACCGCGTGTGCGGTATCGTGCATTGTGTTCACCCCGGGAAAATGTTCGAGTCACGAATCGAAAACGCCAACATAACAACGCCAGTTGGGACAGCCGTCTTGGCTGTCCAGCAAGCGCAGCGAGCGCAGCCACACCGCCGCCAGTCGCTGCGTTACTGCAGCGCCGCCTGCTGCTTAATCCAGTTGTCGTAATCTCCCTGCGACATCACTTCCAGATACGCCTTCATGTTGTAATGCCCCAGCCCACAAAGCTGCGTACACACAATTTCGTACTTACCAATCTTCGTGGCCGTGAAGTGAACCGACACATCCAGGCCCGGAACAAAATCCTGCTGCACCCGCAATTCCGGAACGTAGAAGGAATGCCCCACATCCTCGGCATGCATCAGCAGATGAACTTCGCGATTCACCGGAATAGCCATCTCCGCGGCGACGATGTCGTCTTTCGAATCCTGATCGTGCGTAGTATCGAGACCGAAGAAGTTCGCGTTGGCCTGGCTGATCTGCTCGGGGTGAAGCGGCCCGAACTTTCCATCCGGCCCCGGATAGCGGAAATAAAACGCAAACTGCCCGGCCTGCACCTGAATCGGCAGTGCGTTCGCCGAGGGCGGAGTGAAATACACGCTGGCCCACGCCTTCACGCCAAACACTCCCAACGCCAGACACTCCGTGCCGACCAGCAGAAAAGCTGCGATCACCAATCCCGCGGCGCCTCCGGGGAAATTCTTGATCTTTGCACCCGGCCTGGGGCTGGAAAACTTCCATACGAAAAATCCCAGCAGGAACTGCGAAGCCAGAAACGAAATGCCAGCTTCCCACATCGTGTCGTTATACTGCTCGTCGATCAGATGGCCGTGCACCGAGATGTCCTGAGGCATGGGCCACATGTGCATCACGATGGGAATCGCCGATGCAATTGCAATCACAATGATCGTCACCGCGAATAGCTTCGCCATGTCGGCCCGCCTTTAGCCCAGCGTCAGTGTGGCTTTTTTCAGTGATTCAACAAATAGTGATTCGAACAGATTCGATAGATGATGGATACAGATCCAGCAATCCGGGCTCACGCACAGCTTTACCCTGTGTTCCTCTGTGCACTCTGTGGTTGAAAGATTTAGGGCACCACCCACGGATTCCTGTTCACTTCGCCTTGAAAGTGAAATCAGCAGTAGCCGCCGCTCCCGCCGCCACCGTCACTTTCTGCGTCGTCGTCCCGTAAGTTTCCTGCCACGCCGTCACCGTGTATGTTCCGGGCGGCACGCCGTTGATGGTGTAGGAGCCGTTACTATCGGTCGTCGCGTAGGGGCCCTTTACCACAGCGAACCAGCCGTGCATCCAGGGGTGGATGTTGCACTGCACCGGAATCATTTCCGGCGTTTTCCAGCTCTTCTCGATGGGCGCCGCGCCCGGAGGCTGCGATTGATTCCACGGGATATTGCCGGTCATCGGATTCGGTAGCGGGTGAATGTTGTGAGTTGTCGGATCGCTGGTGACCACTTTGAACGTCTCGCCGACATCCATGGCCAGCACGTGTGGCGTGTACATACAATTCTTCTGATCGAACACTGGTATAGCCGTCGAGGTGGTAGCGGGTCCGCTCCAGTTGGAGATATAAAGAACCACGTTCTCCAACCCTCCGTTAGCGCCCGCCACCACTGTTTCCAGATGGCCGGGATCGGTGGCATGGGCCTTGACGCAAACCGGGTCTTTCGACATATCAATGCCCTTCATATGAGGAGCTACGCCATCTAGTTTGACCGTCCCGGAGATCTTGCCTTCGCCCGCGGCCTTGACGTCACGGCTTAGCAGCAATGCGCCACAGCAGATGAATACTACCGTAAATAGTAAAGCCGCAAAATTGTATTGCTTCCTCATAGAAAGTCCTCTCCTTGAAAACTGTCGAAATGAATCCCGGCGTCTCTCAGCCTCTACTGCGTCGGGGCTGGGGCATTGGGATCAACCGGCTTCAGCCCGAGTTGTTTCGCCAGAACCTTTTCCTTGCTCTTCTGCTGCATGAACGTCCGCAGATAGAACACCAGGTCCCACGCCTCTTCGGGCTTGATGTTGTCGGCAAACGACGGCATAGGCGTGCCATCCAGGCCGGTCATGAAGATCCGATATATATCCTGATCGGTATCGCCGCATTTTGGCCGCGACCCATCGGTAAAGTTGAAGGCCGCGATGGGCCGCCCGAGATCATCGGTGAGCGTCGCGGCGGAGGGTCCATTGGCCATACCCTGAACGCCGTGACACTTCCAGCACTGCACCCTGGCAAACACATCCCGCCCCGCCTTGATGCGGTCGGCAGTCACTTCCGGCTCCGTCGGAATCACGATCGGCGTCCCCGGTTTCTCGTTCGCCCAGCGCGGAGAGAAGTGCTTCACCCAGGCGACCAGGTCGGCGCGCTCCTGTTTGCTTAAAGTGTTCCATTGCGGCATGTTGGAGCGGTCAAAGCCGCGCGTGATGGAGTCGAAAAGGTCCTGGTCGGTCGGCAAGGTTCCGGTCGGAGTGGAGCGGCACTTGAAGACGCCCAATTGGAAGTCGCGTGGCTGTTGGAACATGGGCGGCTGCATGTAAGGAGCGTTTTCCCCATTTCCATCTCCCAGCGGGCCATGGCAGCCCACACAAAACCGGCGATACGGGAGCGCGGCACTTTTGGCGTGACCAGTAGTATTGCCGACATGACTCTCCGCGCCCAGGCGCGTATTCAAGTCATACTGCGTCAACTGCGCCCACAAAGACATCGGGAGCGCCAAAACCGCAGTTGCGCCCAATAGAAGCGACCACCTCTGCAATCTTGTCCGCATGTCTATCCCTTTCTAGAAATCGAAATCGAAGCCAATCAGCAATTCGCTGGTGTTGATGTTGGTGCCCGTAACCGGTCCCGTACCGTCGGAATGCAGCCAGTTGTATTCGTTATGCCAGGCAAAGCCGGCCCGGCTGGTCATGAACGGGTTGTAGCGGTAGCCGATGGTGTAAGTCGAGAGGTTGCCCAGGTTCGAAGGAGATTGACCTACAATTCCCGTAGGTCCGGTTCCGGTATATCCCGTCCCGTTCGCCTGCTGCGACATCCGGATCGTCTCATACCGCCCGATAAAGATCAGCTGCGGGCTGTAGACATAATGAGGCTCAAACAGAACGCCGTTCCACGTCGGGTTTTGCGCTCCCACCGGCAGCGTGGTACCGGTGGTGTTGTTCAGTCCGGCGGCTCCGTCGATTAGATCGCCATAGCCTTGGCCGAACCAGGCGCTATCCTCGCCATGTTGGGTCACCACCGTAAGGTCGACGTGCGGACCGAAGTAGAACTGTCCAACGAAGCCCTCGCGACTAAAGGACTTGTTGCCGATCGCCGCCGGGCCGGTTCCGTTGGCGCCGCCAAAAAGCTGCCCGCCCTGGGTCAGCCACGTAGTCGGAGCCTGGCCCACCATCGCATAGAAACCGAGGCGCTGCACTCCGGCCCGGCCCGCATCGATGGCCTGGCTGAAGGTAAAGAATCCGGTATAGCCGTTGCCGTACGACAATCCCACCGTGCCATCATTCGAGCTAAGCAACGCAGCCGAGTAACGTGTGCGGTCGTTGGCGGAGTGGCCCATCACCTCCAGGCCAAGCTGGTTGTCTCCCATTTGCCCGAAGATGTTGCCGTCGCCGGTTGGAATGAAATGGTAGAGCTGGTAGATGCCCCCATTGCCAGTCAGCGTAAGCACGCGCTTTTCCGAAAGCAGGTTATCCAATTCGAACTTGCCAAACTTAATGTTCAGCCAGGGAGTGTGGAAAACGTTGTCCAGCCGCGCCATCACCGTTTCGAAGTGGAAAGAAGCGGTCGCGTCCGACGATGGCAGCACATAGAATGAGAAGTTCTTCTCGAGCGTGCCCCCGGTGTGGAAGTCGAGGCCGCTCAGGTCAAAGCCAGAACTCGTTACCCGCTGGATCTGGGTGCCGGTGGGAACGGGGTTCCCTGCCGTGTAGGTGTCAATCGGCACCTTGCCCGTGCTGATCCGGTGCCAGATCGGCAGGATGCGGAAGGTGATCGGCCAATACCCAGGATTCTGCCAGATCGGGGCATCGCGGTCATTCATCAGCTGGTAGCCGTTGTCTTTGAATTTCTGGCCGAAGAAGTTCAGCATCGGCCAGGATTCATGGCAGGCCGAGCAGCGCAGGCCGTACTTCCTGGCGAATGCCGGAATCGCGTTGGCCGGCTGGCTGGCGCTCAGTACCAGAAAAGACAGAACCAGTGCGGCGGTTAGGAAGGGAATCGAAGACGACGAGCGACTAAGACGAAACCGCGTCAACGTGGACATGCCGGCTCCTCAAGCAGATGGTTATCTCTCGAAACAGACGACCCTACTGACGAATGCAACTAACGACCGGAGAACACAGCCGAATTGTACGAAGGAAGCGGACGATAGGAAACAACTCGATCCCGTCCCGAACCAAAGACCGCAACTTTTTTTCTACGTGGTACAACCACCATATCGCAGCGAATACTACATCGGCTAGTTGAAGAACCGCAAGAAGAAAAACGTAAACTTTTGCAAATTTTTTACAATGTCAAAACACCACATGACCCCTGGTTACGACATTTCGTCCCAGTTTAAGCAAAATCGTTATGTGGGGATGGTCAAGTAAAGACGCTGACAAAGCACATCGTGGAGCGGTCCGAGCGAAGCTCGACCGGCATCTTCCCAAAGGCGGGCAGCAAACACGCCACCAAACTTATTTCTGCAGGGATGCCTGAAAAGTGAAGTGTGCCGCAGGAAGATATCGCCCATCGGGACCCAGCCCGTCGAGCGCAACCGAGTAGTTGCCCCTGCCCAGCAAGTGGGAAGGCAGCGTAATAGCAATCGCGTCCGAAGCCGGCGACGGAATGTTCTCGGCCGACCAGAGCACGCGCCCCGAGGTGTCACTCACCCGCGCGCGATAACTGCGGAACGCCGGATCCTTCTCAAACTCCAGCGAAAGCGCGACGAGCGGCGAAGCTGCGGAAATCGCAACCCGATTCGCCGGAGTTGAACCGGCCTCATCCGTCCCCCGCGTGACATTCAAAAAAAACAGCGGAGCCGGCTGCAGACTTGCCACAAGTGGGGTTTGTTCGCCGTCTTGATTTCGGGCGCCGTCGGCGGCCTTGTCGGCAGACTGTGCCAGTTGTGATTGCAACTCCTCTCGCGCTTGGTGCTCCTCGGCATAGCGCCGCTGCCAATCGTCCGAAGCCCTGCGAGCCTCAGCCACTTCAGACCGTCGGTATCGAGCATCCACGAAGAAAATCGCAGCCAGTCCGACCACGGCCACCAGACCGTACGCCAAAAGTCCACGCCGATTCCAGGATCCCGGCCCAGCCCAAAACGCAGGCGCACCCTGCTGGGCAGCGGGAAACTGGGCAACGTCAGGCCGGGCAACGTCAGCTCGAGCAACACCCGGCCGCGCAGCATCGTCTTTCGCCACTTGCCGCAGCCCCTCGCGAAGCTCCCCCGTGACCTCAATCTGCTCGAGACACTGCCGGCACTCCACGAAGTGTTCCTCGAACCGAGCGAGCTCCTCAGGCGCAAGCCTTCCCGCCACGTACAGCGCGACCACCCCGTGCTCGTTGATGTAGTCGTGATCCATATTCGTCAGAGCATATTTGTCAGAGCATGTCGTCAGGCGTCATATGGAAGGTGCAGCTCAGCCCTCATTTATCCCACCCGCTCGTTAAGACGCCATAACTGCTCGTGTGGAGACGGGCGCCTCGCCCGTCCCGGTCCGAGCGCAGCTCGACCGGAATCTTTCCAAAGGCCGCCACTCACGATTCCATCCGCCGGTACAACTCCCGATACCTGTCCCGCGCCCGATGCAGCACCCGATTAAAATGCAGACTGCTCAATTTCAAGTCCGCACAAATCAGCTCCTTGTCCTCCTCCTCAATATAAAAGCGCCGCAGAATCTCGCAATCTCTCTCGGAGAGTTCACTCAGCAGCAGCCGCACCCGCTTCGATTTTTCCGCCTGCAGAACGCGATCCAGCTGGCTGGGCGCAATCGCGGCGATCATCTCCACCGCTTCCGGATCGTCCACCTGCTCCGAGCGCCGCGAGCGCCGGTAATGGTCCGTAGCCAGGTTCCGCGCCAGACTGCAAATGAATCCGGAAAGTTTTTCGGGCTCGCGCACTTCTCCGCCCCGAATCTTTTCCAGCGTGAGCTGAAATGTCTCTTGCGAGAGATCCTCAGACAGCGACTGGTCCCCCGTAGCGCGATTGAGAATAATCGACACGCCCCGGCTGTAGCGTTGCACCAACTCGCTTTCCGCAGCCTTCTCCCCGGCCAGGATGCGTGCCACCAGCTCACCGGAATGCGCCGCTTCCACCATGACTCCGGGGTTACTTCCATTCTCCCTGCAGCGTGAATCCGGCCCAGTAGTAGGGCGCGCTCCGCCGCGGTTCTTTCCACATGGAAAACTGCGCCGCCCGCAGCGCGGCGGCCGGTTGCAGCCCCTGCTGCAGAATTCCACGATAAAACTTCTGCATCAGTTCGGTCGTCGCCTGGTCAGGCACCTTCCACAGGCTGGCCACCACACGGGGCACGCCGGCGTACATAAAGGCGCGGGTAAGTCCCACCAGCCCCTCGCCGCGAATCTCCTTGCCTAGCGCCGTCTGGCAAGCGCTGAGCACGACCAGGTCCGCTCCCAGCTTCAGGTTGTAGATGTCCTGCGCTTCCAGAAATCCATTCTGAGGATTTCCCTGCCGGTCGACCAGAGAGAACACCAGCCCGGACAATTCCGGATTGCGGCTGTTCAACAATCCGTGCGTGGCAATGTGAATGATGCGGTATTGGCCCAGTGCATCGCTGGTAGCAGTCTCCCGGCTGGAATCAAAATCCAGCTCTTCGACAGCATTGTTCTTTCCCGCCAGCTCGACAATCGTCTCCGCCTCGCGCCGGCTGGCGCGTAGCCGATCAAACCCCGGCAGCCCCGACTCTTTCGCCGACCGCTCCGAAAGCTCAGCCCGCTCCAGATCATCCGCATTAGAGGCAGAGTCAGAAGCAGAGTTTAAGTCGGAGCTGGAAGCAGAGTCAGAAGATGCGCGCGGATCAGAAATTGCGTTATCCGAGGACTTGAGGCTCACGCTCGCAGCTTGCGCAACCCGAGGATCATCCCGGCTGAAGACAGGATCAGCCAGCACAACAGCAAGCTTCACCGCAGGCGCGCGCCCTTCCGTCTCACGCCGCAGCAACGCCACCGTCGACGCCGAGGGAAGACTGACGATCTCGTGGTCGGCAACCAAAGGCACGCTGGGTGTCGACGAAGTCGCGCTTCCAGGCGCAGGAAGCGCCGCAAACGGAATGTACTGCAACGCCCCCTCGGCGACCACAACCAGCCGCTTCTTCCCCAACTCCGCAGCAACCGGCCCCAGCAGCGTGCGGCTAAGCGCAACCGCGGCTCCCTGCATCGCCTCGCCGCCACCCTGGCTCGTGCTCATTTGCTTATAAGCGAGTCGCGCAGCCGTTTTCAACTTCTTCCGCGCTGGCAATTCATAGGTATGAAAGGAGTTAGAAGTGACCGCCCATAGAAAACTGCGATCTTCTCCCAGCGAATACTCGAGCAGCAGCGTCTCCGGATCAAGAATCTGCTTCTGAATCTCATCCAAAGTCAGCGGTTGCGGCTGCGTCAGCGCGGCGTAGCGTGGACTGCGCGTACGAATCTGCGCTTCCACCTCGCGATATTGGACCGTAAGTCCTTCAATATCTTTGTCTAATGCCGCATTCTGGCTGCGAATCCGTTGCTCCGATTTAAGCCGCAAATCGGTTTCGAGCGATTGCTCCTGCGTTAGCAGAGCAGGATCCACTCCTTGACGTATATTCGCGTGGCTTTCGCTCAATAACTCCAGCAGGCTGCGGGCGCGGGCCCGCTCACTCGCCTCAAAGGCTTGCGAATCATGATGTTGCAGCATCAGCAATTCAATCTGCAGTTGGTAACGGTCGCGCACCGTGGAAGAATAAGACGCGCGCAGATCCGCTCCGACCCAGGCAGTGCGCAGAGTTTCGGTCATGGCGAGGGCGGAATCGAGCGAGGTTTGCGCGTCACCGAGCTTGCCCTCTCGAATATGAGCCCGCGCCATTCCCGTCAGAACGCTGGCTTCGAGAATACGGTCTCCGCTGGCATGCGCCAACGGCAACGCCTGGCCCCAATATTCCAGAGCCGGGCCAGTCTGGCCGAGTAAAAGACTGGCCTCGCCGGTATCCGCGAGATCCTGCGCGATGGCCCGTCGGTTGCCTCGCGCCTGGTAGAGCTTCAGCGCTTGTTGGTAATAATCGATCGCCTTTTGAAACTCTCCTTTGTCGCGATACACGTGGCCAATGTTTTGCAGGGCGGTCGCTTCGTTCGGAAGGCCCACATCATGCAGAATCGGAAGCGCTTGCTCGTGGCACTTCAGGGCAGAATCGAGGTCGCCGAGGCCGCGGTAGGTGGTCCCCATATTATTGAGGATCATTGCTTCGAAAGTGCGATTTCCAGATTTCTTGGTCAATTCCACGGCGCTTTTCTGGTTTTCCAGCGCGTGATCCCAATCTCCCAGCTGCCAATATAAAGAAGCGATTGCGGTTAGGGTCGCGGCCTGCCCATCCAGGTCGCCGGCAGCTAAGGCCAACTGCAACGCATGACGCGAGTAATCCAGCGCCTTTTGCGGCTGGCCCAGCGCGGAATAGGCGATTCCCATGTTGCCGAGGGTCGCCCCTTCGGCGGACGGGCTGCCGACTCCGTGCTGCAGCGGCAGCGCCTGCTCATAGTATTCGATCGACTTCCGGACTTGCCCGAGCCCGAAGTAAGTATTTCCGATGCTCGAAAGCGCCGTGCCCTCGTTGATTTTGTCGCCGGCGGCTCGCAGTTTTTCGACCGATCGGCTGAAGTAGTCGAGAGCCTTCTGGCGGTCGCCGAGGCGGCTGTAAACCGTGCCAATGCTGCCGAGGACGTTGCCTTCGTCGTCGGGATGTCCCAGGGCATGGCGCACCGTCAGCTCGCGGTTCCAGAATTCCAGAGCGTTGTTCGTGTCTCCCAGGTCGTAGTAAACACGGCCGAGGTTCGAAAGCGTGTCGGCTTGCCGGGGCTGGTCTGCCAGATCAGTCCACACAGTCAGCGCGGTTTCGTATTGGGTTACGGCCTGGTGCCGCGATGGCCCGGTGCCCTCGGCCCGCAGCTTGTCGCCTGCACTGCCGGCGCGCTCGGCAGTGATGCGCTTCTGGTCATCCGGCTCGGCGGGGCGGAGCTGATCTACTTTGACCTGATAAGTCTTGCTCTCGGATTTCTTGCCGCCTCCCGCCTCGGCATCCTCTTTTTTCTGATCCGGGCCCATCGGCTGTCGAATTTCGATGCGGTAGGTGCCGCCGGTTGAGGCGACGAAAGACAGAGGGATCGAAGAATTCTCCACCAAATTTTCCCGCTGCTCCAACTCCTTGCCTTCTGGCGAGAGCAGCCGGACCGTCAGATCGATCCGCTCCAGTTCGACTTCGAGGTGAAGGTATTGGCCTGCGGCAAGATCAATAGCGTAGACGTGGGACTGCCCGGGAGCGATCGCGCCCTGCGCGGACTCCCCGCCTTTCAACTGTTCAATCGACGACTGAGACTGAGCCGGTGCAGGGGATGGGGCGCCGGGAGATGCAACACCTGCGTCAGAGCGAGCAGAAAGGGATGAACCCAGGCAGACGATAACCGCCAGCAGCACAAAGCGGAGCACGAAACAACGCGACAGAACCCGCATGCGGAACATCCTGCATTTTTCCCGACGACGATTTGCGTCTACGCCGCGATCGAGTGCTCGACCCGCCGGATCTCGACCTGGATCGCGCGCCATGATCATGACAAACGATAACAAAAAAATTCGCGATGAAGTGAGATAACCGGGATCGCCGGCACACTTCCATGTTGCGCGGCATATTGCGTGACCTGGAGCCGGATCGAGTACGAGTAAACAGCATCTGGCTCCGAAGACGAAAATTGTTCTCAGAACAGTTGCACGCCGTAGGGTCGTCCCTTGGGGGGGAAGGCCTGAATGGCAGGCATTCTGAGCAGGAAGGGGATCTGCCGGGGGGCGGGTCCCCTTTAAATTTTTGTTTCACAATCTCACGACAGGGGCATGTGGCTCGATTTGGTCATTTCGAACATCGTATGGCCGAACTTCTCATGCGGAAATTCACGCTGAACGCTCCAGCCGTGATTTTGATAGAACTCGACGGCCCGAGTATTCGACTTGACCACTCGAAGGCGAAGTGTGCCGTGTCCACGGCTGCGTATTTCACCTTCGGCATGCGCCAGCAGCTCTCCACCGATGCCGATCCTGCGGCTGTCGCAGCGAACCCACAGATCGCTGACCCATTCATTCTGCGTCATGGTCACACCCACAATCTCGTCTCCTGAGAGCGCCACCCAAGCCGAGAGCCAGTTGGCCTCTCCGATCGGTACCTGAGAAGGCGCGAACAGGTAGGAAAAAGTCTCATCTGCAATCGCCTGCACAAGCGCGTGCACCGAGTCGTTCTCACCCGGCCTGGCGCGGCGTATGACTATCCCTGCCGACATGCTGGTCACTATACAGCGCCCCGAAGCGTAGGACAGCTCTACGGGCCTGCGAAGCAAAAGACTCCAACGTAACCAACGCTACTGAAGAAGAACTGCGGGCTGCCGAAGGTGACCGTAGAGGGCGTGCGCGCCGGATGCTTGGCCGAGGCCTGCGCATGGGACGGTTTCGGGAGGCGGCATGGGTGTTGCCGGGATGGTTTGGAGGGTGTCTTTAGTTGATCGTCTGGATGCTGGTCGTTCCTCGGCTGAACGTCCCGCACCTGCGACGAGGTGGCGCGTCCCCGCCTGCCCAACTTTTATCCTGCTTTGCTTCCTCTTATTTTCCCCATCGCTTATTCCAGCCGCGCACGCTCAGAACGGACCCAACGACGGCGGCCAGGACCAAACCGGGGCTGCGACGCCCAGGGCTGAGTCTACCAACGGCGAAACGAAAGACCTTGCCGATGCCACTCTCGAAGAACTCGGGAACATTCAGGTTTACGGCGCCTCGAAACGATTGCAGAGCACCAGCGACGCGCCTGCTTCGGTGACGGTGATTACGGCGGACGAGATCCAGAAATATGGCTACCGCACGCTCGCCGAGATTCTCGAGAGTGTGCGCGGCTTTTATATCACCTACGATCGGGATTACACCTTCGTGGGAGTGCGGGGCTTTGGACGCCTGGGAGACTGGAACAGCCGAATCCTGCTGTTGATCGACGGCCACCGCATCAACGACAACATTCTGGGCATGGCCATGATCGGCCCGGAGTTCCTGGTGGATGTGGATCTGATCGAGCGGGTGGAGATTATCCGCGGACCCAGTTCTTCACTTTACGGCGCGCAGGCGTTTCTTGCCGTCATCAACGTGGTAACTATCAAGGCGCCGCGGCTGAAAGGCGTGGAAGTCTCGTTTGCGCCCGCCAGCTACGGCACTTACCAGGGACGCGCCAGTTACGGCGGCGAGTACAAAGGGCTCGACATGCTCCTCTCCGGCACGTTTTACAACAGCGCGGGGCAGACTCTGTTTTTTCCTCAATTCGACGGTCCCGCCACCAATTACGGGGTCACGCGAAACACGGATTACGAAAGCTTTCAACACATTCTGGCTACGATCAGTTTTCATGGATTCACGCTGCAGGGATTGTTCAGCGCGCGCGATCGGGGAGTGCCGACCGGATATTTCGGCGGCGTATTCAACGATCCTCGCACCCGAAACATCGACGACCATCAATATCTCGATTTGAGTTACCAGCACTCCATCACAGAGAAGTGGGGCCTGACGGCTCGGACTTCCTATGACCAGGGCCGCCTGCAAGGGCCGGTGGTGTTCCCCACCGGGACGCCCGCCGATCCGACCACGGTAGACACATTTTCGTTCCGGGGAAACTGGTGGGATGGCGAAGTGAAATTGAGCGGCGTCCTGTTCGACAAACACAAAATCACCGCGGGTACGGAGATCACAAACAACCTGCGACAGGACCAGGGAAACTACGTTGACCACATCTTTACCTCGGACCCCGCAAGCTCACTGATCTGGGCCTTCTATGGGCAGGATGAGTTCGCGATCAGGCACGACCTAACCCTAAGCGCCGGAGTTCGCTACGATCACTACTCCAATTTTGGCGGGACCACCAATCCGCGATTGGCGCTGATCTACCATCCTTTCCGCCCAACCACGTTGAAGTTGCTTTACGGTACAGCGTTCCGCGCTCCCGAACCTTATGAGCTCACGCCGGACTTCGGATCCTTTTACGATGACAATCTGCAACTGGGGCCGGAGAAAATCCGCAGCGTCGAAGGAGTGGTGGAGCAGGAACTGGGAAAACATTTCACGTTCTCGGGCAGCGTCTTCCGCAATTCAATCAGCGCCCTGATCTTGCCCGAGAATCAGAGCGATGGCCAGGTGGTGTATGAAAACTCCGGCAAGGCCGTTGCCACGGGCGTGGAAATCGAAATGGACGGCTCCTTGGCTGGCGGCATCAAAGGCCGCGCCAGCTACAGTTACATTGAGGCAGAGCAGCCCCAGACGCAACAGACGCTCAGCAACTCTCCGCAGCAACTGGGCAAGCTGGACGTGAGCATTCCGCTGGTGCAGCAGCGACTGTTCGCCAGCATCGACGGCCAGTACACCAGCTCGGCGCAGACTTTGGCCGGGAACACGGTGAACGGATTCTCCGTTCTCAATGTCACGTTGCTGGGACACGCGCTGGGAAAACATCTGTGCGTCTCGGGCAGCGTTTACAACGTTTTCAATAAGAAGTATTTCGATCCGAGCCGTCCTGAGGATCCGGAAGATGCCATTCAACAGAACGGAAGAAATTTCCGGGTCAAACTTACAGGCAGGTTCTGAAACTCGGAATGCATTTCGCGGGCAAAGACGAAAGGTTGGTCCGGCGGTTGCCGCCCCGGGCTGCCCGGGGGATTGGTGTTGTTTTTCTTGCGCTCCACTTTCTTGCCCTTCACGCGCTGGCGGTGGGACCGCAACTGGTGGGGCAGAAAGGTGTTGCGACCGAGGATCAGGTGAAAGCCGCGTACCTGCTCAATTTCGCAAAACTGGGAGAGTGGCCGCGCTTCGCATTGCCGGAGGGTCCGTCGCCACTGGTGATTGGAGTGAGCGGCGGGGAAGGAGAGTTCGTCAAAGTGTTGAAGGCCACGGTCGCCGGAAAAATTGCCGGCACTCACATGCTGGTAGTGAAGGCCGTAAGCTCGGATGCGGAGAGGAAATCGTGTCACATGGTTTTCTTTCGCGCGTCGGATCGGAAACATACGCAGGCTGCGATCGAGGGACTGGCGCGGGTGGGCGTGCTTTCGGTGGGCGAGGACGAATCGTTTCTTCGCGAAGGCGGAATGATCAATCTGTTGCGAGACCAGGCCAGCGTCCGCTTTGAAGTGAATGCCGACGCGCTGGACCGTTCGCAGATACATTTCAGCGCGAAAATTCTGGCGCTCGCGAAGTCTGACTACCGGGCTTCCCCGGCGACGGTATCGAATTCACCGGGCGCGAATTCGTCGGGCGCGAGTTCGCCGAGAGACGAAGCGCGGCAGGTGTTGCGCAGAGTTCTGCCGGAATATCCGGAAATCGCGGCGCAGATGAACCTGAAGGGAACCGCTCTGGTGGAGGCGCGCGTCAGGCCCGATGGAACGGTGAAGGCAGTCAGAGTGCTCGGCGGCCATCCCGTGCTCGCGCAGTCCCTGGCAAACGCGGTTAAGCTCTGGAGGTATCAGGCCGCGCCCAGGGAAACGGTGGAAGTAGTGAAGTTCAGTTTTGGCCAGCCGTAAAGTTTGCCACGGAGCGCAAACGGGCCAGCGTCCACACCAGCGCGGCGATTCCCGCGACCCAGACGGCAAACGCCACACGCACCACCCAGCCCGGCGCCACTCCCACTCGCTTCAGCAGAAACGGCAGAAAATTCCACGTCGTGATGTGAACGTAATCCCAGGGATCCCATGTCATCGAGTCGGTGTTCAATCCCCACGCGTCCATTTTGCCCAGCGCGAAGGCGGCGATGTTTTTGAAGCGCAGCGCGATCACAAACGTGGGATGGCCCGAGCGTTTCCATCTGATAAATCTCCAGCGGCAGCCAGAACGCGAGCGATGCGAGTTGAATGACCAGGCTGATTGCGATCATGACGATAGCCCAGCGCGCCAAATCCATGTGCTGCAAGTTCTCGCGATAGCGCAGCAGCAGCGGCACCGCCAGCAGCGCCGCCAACTCCACCGAGGTCGAAACATAGCGATCGCCCCAGGCAAAGTCTCCCGCCCAAACGTATAGCGCGCATAGAAGCTGATGTAGGCCAGCAGCAGAAGAAGCGAGGCCACGCCATAGGCGCGAACCTCCGGCGACAACCGCTTCCACAGCAGCACCAACAGCACGATCGCCAGCACCAGCAGCGGATCAAAGAGAAAGATCGACTTCTCCGGCTTGAACAGCGGGCCCAGAAAGCCTTCGTGAAACGGCGTGCTCCAGGGAAAATTCGCGCGGCAGCGTCGGATCCTGCAACCGCTGCTCCTTGGCGAACAGCGAGACGTAAGTGTTGGTGAACGACCCGAAGCGATAGAACTGATAGAGCCGATCGATCAGCAGAAAGAACGCATACACCGGCGCGGCAACTTTGCAGTAGTCCACGAGACCGCTGCCACAAATCGCTTCCCGCGCGCTTGCTCGAACCACAAGCACAAAGAGCAAAAACGCTCCGCCGCCATCAGATCGAGGCCGGTGGTCAGCCGCGTCAGCAGATTCAGTCCGAGCGCCGCCGAACCTACAACAGCGCCCGCTTGCTTCCCGTCCGCAGCCACTCATACTGAAAAGAAAATCCAGCCAGCGTCAGAAGCATGATGTAGTTGTTCTCCATCATGTTCTGCGTGTAGTGCAGGTGCGTGGTGCAGAACAGCAGCGCCAGCACGCCGGCAGCACGCTTCTCTCATGCTGAAACCGCAACTGCCGAAGCAAGCGAAAGCACATCAGCGCGGTCAGCACATTCACCAGAATGCTGGTGCTGTAGCTGACGACGATGCTGCGCACGCCGGGATCGTCGCCGTAGTCGGAAAAAAGTTGCCAGTGCGCAATCCACGTGCCGACCAGATCGGCGGGCAGCATCAGCAGAGACTGTCCAATGCCGTACCAGCTATAGAGCCGGCCTCCGCGGCCGTGCAGGCCGAACTCGGGATACTCGTGCGGAAAGACCTGCGGCTCGGAGGTCCAGAGCCAGTGCGTGGTCTGCAGCCGGTGCGTGGTGTCGGCCGTTCCCAGTTCGCCGGACTGCACGACAAACGCGAGCAGACCCGCCGCCAGGCACAACAAAACAAGCGGATCGCGCAACCAACGGCGGAGGCGGGAAGTCATCGCTTGGATGGTAATACAAAGCGGCGTTAGGCTCGGACGGCAACATCTGGGTACCGGTCAGTGCGCTGATGCGGAAGAAGGGTCATCAAAATGAACGACGTGAAGCATCGCAAGGCGGGTCAGGATTTCCTGTGTAACTTCGTGTCCTTGGTGGTAAAGGCCTTCGAAGCGACCCACCACCAACGGCCGAGGTTCGGGTAGCAGGCGGGTAGACTGTATCGGGAAAATTCATGCCTGACGTGCATCATCCTGCGGCACTGAACTACCGGAGACGGACGCTTCTGCTCGTCCTGCGGAGCGCCCGACCGAGCAGCGACCAACGGCGACACCGACGACCTCGCAACGCTCGACTTCGCCACGGCACCATCGCCGCTACCGCCGCGGCCCCGTCTTCCTCGACTCTTCTGCTCGTCCAGGCCCTCCAGTTCCGCCGAATACTTGAGCGAAGGCCGTTTTCTTCCCGGCCGCCTGCTGGCCGGCCGTTACCGCATCATCGCCCTGCTCGGAAAAGGCGGCATGGGCGAGGTCTACCGCGCCGACGACCTCACGCTCGGCCAAGCCGTGGCGCTCAAGTTTCTTCCCGACGAGGCCGCACGCGACCAAGGGCTGCTCGAGCGCTTTCAAGAATGAAGTGCGGATCGCGCGGCGGGTCTCGCATCCCAACGTTTGCCGCGTCTACGACGTGGGCGACGTCGAGGGCCACACCTTCTTCACCATGGAATATGTCGACGGCGAAGACCTGGCTTCGCTGTTGCGGCGCATCGGACGCCTGCCCGAAGATAAGGCGCTCGACATCGCGCGCCAGCTCTGCGCCGGACTTGGCCGCCGCCCACACCAAAGGCGTGCTGCATCGCGACCTGAAGCCCGCCAACATCATGCTCGATGGGCGCGGGCAGGTGGTGATCACCGATTTCGGATTGGCCGGAGTCGCCGATCAGATTCAGCGGCGCCGAAGTGCGCAGCGGAACTCCCGCCTACATGGCGCCCGAGCAATTGGCCGGAAAGGAAGTCAGCACGCGCAGCGACATTTATTCTCTGGGCCTGGTGCTGTACGAAGTGTTCACCGGCAAGCGCGCCTTCTCCGAGAAATCCGGCGAGGAGCTGCGCGCGCACGGCGACCGCACTCCTAGCCGGCCATCGTCCGTGGTCAAGGATCTCAATCCAGTCATCGAGCGCGTCATCCTGCGCTGCCTGGAGAATGGAGCCTGTCGGCGCGTCCGGCAAATGTTCTCAGCGTCGCCGCCGCGCTGCCCGGCGGCGATCCGCTGGCTGCCGCGCTGGCGGCGGGCGAAACGCCTTCGCCGCAGTTGGTGGCTGCCTCCGGCGAATCGGCCGGGTTGCGTCCACGAAGCTGCCGTGATCTGTCTGGCCGCGGTGCTGCTGGGCTTGGCGCTGGTCACCTATTTCTCCATTCACTACAGCGCGCTGGAAAAGATGGGGCTGGAGCTGACTCCGGAGGTCCTCACTCAGAAATCCCGCGAAATGATCGCGCGCCTGGGCTATGCAGGACGCCCCGCCGACAGCGCCTTTGGCCTGCGCTACGACGGCGATTTTCAGGATTACGTGGAGAAAAACGACAAGCCGCCGCATTGGGATGCGGTGCTCGCCGCGCGGCCTTCCCTGCTGCAATACTGGTACCGGCAAAGTCCCGACGCTCTGGTGGCAAGCGATTTCCGCGATCAATCTGATGACGCCGGGGATCGTCACCAAAAGCGATCCGCCGACCGTGCTTTCGGGAATGATCAATGTGAGCTCGACCCGCAGGGACGATTGACTTATTTCCAGGCGATCCCGCCGCAAAAGCAGACAGCGAAACGAAGACGCCAGAGGAAAACGCAGCGCCCTGCGGCTTCCGCATATGACTGGAATGTTCTTTTCGCCGCGGCCGGACTGGATCCCTCGAAATTTCAAGCCGGCGCAGCCCATGTGGAACTCGCTGGCGGCCTCCGACACGCGCATGGCATGGACTGGAACCTGGCCGGGGACGACGCGTCCGCTTCGCGTCGAAGCGGCGGCGTTTCAGGGCAAGCCCGTCTTCTTCTCTCTGATCGGCGACTGGACCAAACCAGAGCGCGATGAAGAGCACGGAGAAGAAATCCATCGGAGAGCAGGCTGGCAGAATTATCGGTGGCTGATCGTATGTTGCGGTTGCTGATGGGTCGGTGTCTTCTGGCGCGCAGAAACTACCGCCAGGGACGCGGCGACCGGGCGGGCGCGCTCCGCCTGGCGATCGGTGATGTTTCTGCTGGAGATCGCTTTGTGGCTGTGCCGCGGCCACTTCGCAACCGTCGGCGACACCATCGGCCTTTTTATTCGCCAGTCAGCACCGCGCTGTTCAGTTCGGGCGTGACCTGGATGCTTGTACCTGGCGGTGGAACCGTGGGTGAGGCGGCACTGGCCGAAGACCATGATTTCGTGGAGCCGGCTGCTCTCGGGGCATGCGCGCGATCCGCTGGTGGGCCGCGATATTCTTTTCGGCGTGGTTCTGGGAGTGGTCTGGATTCTTATCTTCCAGATTCGCTACATCCCCATGATGCGCATGGGGGCTGCGCCTGCGCTGTTCTCGACCGAAGCTCTGATGGGAGGCCGCGAGGCGCTGGGGGCGTGGCTGCATCAATGGCCGCAGTCGATCCAAACCACGCTGGTTTTTTTCTTTCTGCTGTTTGGGCTGAAGGTTCTGCTGCGGAAGGAGTGGATTGCGGCCATTGTGATGGTCGCGATCTTCGCGATGCCGCGCGGTCTGAGCAGCACTTACATGGCGGTGGAGATCCCGGCGCAGATTCTGGTCTATGCTATTGCCGTGCTGATCGTCCTGCGCTTTGGGTTTATACCGCTGGCCTGCGCCATCTTCACCATCAACCTGATGGCGAATGTGCCTTTCTCCGCCGACTTTTCCGCGTGGTACATGCCCTCATCGATTCTGGCGCTGCTCAGCGTAGTGGCGCTGGCCGGCTGGGGCTTCTACCACTCGCTCGGCGGCGAGCCGATGTGGCGGGCGGAGATTGAGTAGCGGGTCTCGGCGCATTCATTCAAAATAGCTCAACGTTCACCACACGGGCCAAGGCCGAGGCCAAGGGGCGCATCCCGTGTAATAAGCGTGGCGCCAAGCTTTTCGGTGAGCGCAACGTAGGCGGCATCGTAGGCCGACAAATTATTCCGGAGTCGCCAGATGCGCGGCAAGAAAACGAAGTGGGGATAGCGGGTCACGCGGAGATCAGCAAATCCTGAATCGCCTGATCGGCACGCGGCGCTGAAACCGCAGCTTCCCGGACCAACCGCCGCAGAACCTGCGCCACCTCCAGGTCCAGAAGGTGCGGAGCATGAAGGGATTCGCGGCGCGAGTAGATTCGGCGTCTCGATTTGTTGTCCCGCGGCGGTTTGCAGAAGCCAGTCAATCGCCGCGGACGCATCGAGGACGATCACCGCGCCTTGCGCTCTTCAATACTGACCAGGCGTGCAGTGTCGAGGGAGCGTAACCGGTTTTCGCGTATGGAGACGGTCGCGTAATTCTGCCAGCGTCGGCCGCTCCGCAATCTCCTTAATTTCCGCGAGCAGGTAGTCCGAGAGCGACATGCCGGCCATGGCGGCGCGAGCTTTCAGGCTGCGATGCAGGGTGTCCGGCACGTTGCGAAGTTGAATCATTTTCGGCATGTGGATAGCATAGTTGCATGTGCGTGCACATGTAAAGGATGATTTCAAGCGAATTCCCGGTCACATCAGCTGGAACGCTTTTTTCATGGCGTCGGAAGTCAGGGCGCAGGCCTGGTCCAGCGGTAGGGAGCGCAGGGCTGCGTTGAAGGGTTCGGCCTGGACGGGGCCGTCGTAGCCGATCTGGAGCAGGGCGTCGAGAAATTGTTTGATGGGAATGACACCGGTGGCCGCAGGGAGCTCGCGGTTGTCGTCGCGGTACTGGTCGAGCGTGAGTCCGGTGGGGGCATCGTTCAGGTCGACGGTGATCACATCCTGCGCGCGCAGGGTCAGAAGGTCCTGCTGAGTTTCCTGCGCGTTGAACCAATGCCAGCTATCGAGCTGGACGCCGAGGTTGTCGGTGCCGATGGCGGCGAGCAGCTCTTTCACTTCGCTGAGCGTATGAATAAAGGGATGTTTCTGGCTTCGCCAGAGCGTGCGCGGCGAGACGTATTCGAGGCCGAGTTTCTGGCCGTGATCGGCGAGAACCTGCGCGCACAGGCGCAGGCGCTCGGCATGTTGGCGAAAATTCTGTAGATAGGTGAGATCGTCGCTGCACGGCATGATCCAGGTGCTGACCCGCCAGACGTCTGCTCGCCGGAGAACTGCAGAGATGGCTGGAAGTTTCTTGAGATCGGAATTGAAAGTGTCGGAATCCTTGCGGAATTCGACAGGCAGGCCGGCCGCTCCAAATTTCAGATTTCTTTTTTGCAGATCGTCGAGCAGCTTATGCAGGGCGTCGTCACTCAGCGAAGCGAAATAACTGATGTCGGGATCCACGCCTTCGAAGCCGTACTTTGTGGCCAGCTCCACGGATTCGAGGAAGGTGGCGTGAAGGCCCAAGCGGCCGAGGCTCAGGATGGGGTAGAACTTGCGTTGCGTAATGGAGGTTGTTGTGGCGGCGGCGAGCTTGGCGGTCGCAGATAGTGCGAGGCCGGCGGCTGCTCCCGCGGCAGTTCCCGCGATCAGGAATTGACGTCGGGTCATTGGGTTGGCCTCGACCGTGGATTCAACTGCCAAGGCGAACCGCTCCCCGAGCTGTGGACGGATGTTGTCATACCACGCGCGCGCTTCCAGCAAATCCTCGTTAGCCTCTCGGGTCCAGACGACGGGGAAGGTCACGGCTTCTTAAACAGGCCCACCCTGACTTGCTGCCACGAGATGACATCAGAGGGGTTCTGCTCATGCCGGGCGATGCGGTAATCAAGCTCCGCCCGTTGCGCATCCGTCAGGGATGCAGAGTCCGCTTCCAGGCTTTCCCAGACCGTGTCCAGCAGTTCGGCCTTTTCCGCCGCGGAAAGGCTATTAATCTGGCTTCGCAAATCGCTCATATGGCTACAACCCTAGCGCGGTTTTCGCGCTCATGCAAGCACGTAAGCCCACAGGGGATGGGGCTGGAGAATCCCACGTTTCGCAAAGGGCGCGAGACATGAGGCACCCTTTTTCGTGGAGCGGGACAGAGGATCGGGGCCGTCCGCGGTGCCAGTCCTTAGGCGGGAAAAATCAGACGCAACTTCTTCCTTCCCCACGCATCTAAACCTTGACAATGATCCACTCAGGTCTTAGCATGGGCTTGAGCGCAATCATAATCACGCTGATTATAAAGCACTTATCTAGTTCAGGAGGAGCATTTTATGGGAAAGATTATTGGAATTGACCTGGGGACCACGAATTCCTGCGTTGCGGTGATGGAAGGCGGCGAGCCCAAGGTGATCCCGAATGAAGAAGGAGGGCGGACTACGCCTTCCGTGGTTGGGTTTACCAAGACCGGAGAGCGGCTGGTGGGGCAGGTGGCGAAACGGCAGGCTATCACCAATCCGGAAAACACGGTTTTTTCGATCAAGCGGTTTATGGGGCGGCGCTATGACGAAGTCGCCGAAGAGATCAAGATGGTGCCCTACAAAGTCGTGAAGTCGGGCGACAACGTCGCGGTGCTGGCGCAGGGCAAGGAGTACACGCCTCCACAGGTTTCGGCGCTGATTTTGCAGAAGCTGAAGAAGGCGGCGGAAGACTATCTCGGCGAAAAAGTGACCGAGGCGGTTATCACCGTGCCCGCTTACTTTAACGATGCGCAGCGGCAGGCTACGAAGGATGCCGGGCAGATTGCCGGGCTGGAAGTGAAGCGCATTATCAACGAGCCGACGGCGGCGGCGCTGGCTTACGGGCTCGACAAGAGCAAAGACGAGACCATCGCCGTCTATGACTTCGGCGGCGGGACGTTCGATATTTCGATATTGGAAGTGGGCGAGGGCGTGATTGAGGTGAAGGCCACCAACGGCGACACGCACCTGGGCGGCGACAATCTCGACCAGCGGCTGGTGGACTGGCTCATCGACGAATTCAAAAAAGACGAAGGCCTCGATCTGCGCGGCAAGGGCAACGAGATGGCACTGCAGCGTCTGCGCGACGCAGCCGAGCGGGCGAAGATTGAGCTTTCGACCACGATGGAGACGGAGATCAATTTGCCGTTCATCACGGCGGACGCGAGCGGTCCGAAGCATCTGGTGAAGAAGCTGACGCGGGCCAAGCTCGAAGGGATGGTGGAAGACATCATTCAGCGGTCGGTGGGTCCGTGCAAGCAGTGCATGAAAGATGCGGGCGTGGATGCCTCGAAGATCAACGAAGTGGTGCTGGTCGGCGGACAGACGCGTATGCCGCGGATTCAGGCGCTGGTAAAGGATCTGTTTGGCAAGGAAGGCCACAAGGGAGTGAATCCCGATGAAGTGGTGGCGATTGGCGCGGCGATTCAGGGTGGCGTTCTCGGCGGCGAAGTGAAAGATCTGCTGCTGCTGGACGTGACTCCGCTGACGCTGGCGATTGAAACGCTGGGCGGCGTGGCGACGCCGATGATTCCGCGGAACACGACGATTCCGACGAAGAAGACGGAGACGTTCTCGACTGCGGCCGATAGTCAGACGTCGGTTGAGGTGCATGTGCTGCAGGGTGAGCGTCCGATGGCAGCGCAGAACCGGACTCTGGGCAAGTTCCACTTGACCGGGATTCCGCCGGCTCCGCGGGGCATTCCGCAGATTGAAGTGACGTTCGACATTGACGCCAACGGCATCCTGAACGTGACCGCGAAAGACACGGCCACGCAGAAGGACCAGAAGATTACGATCACGTCGTCTTCGGGATTGTCGAAGGACGAAGTCGAGCGCATGGCGAAGGAAGCCGACGCGCACTCCGCCGAGGACAAGGCGGCGCGCGAGTCGATCGAGAGCAAGAACCATCTCGACAGCATGCTCTACAACGTGGAGAAAATGCTGCGCGAGCACGGAGATAAGATCTCCGGCTCCGAGCGTGGAGACGTGGAAAACGCGGTGGCCGATGCCAAGAAGGCGCTGGAGTCGAACGAGAAGGCGCAGATGGATAAGGCCCTCGAGAAGCTGACTGCATCGTCGCACAAGCTGGCCGAACAGATGTACAAGGCAGCGCAGCCGGCGCCCGGCGCTCCGGGAGCTGGTCCGGCGGCGGGCGGAAGTGCGGGCGGCGACGCGAACGGCAACGGTCAGGCCAAGAAAGACGAAGGCGTGATTGATGCTGAGTACGTGGACGTGGAAGACAAGAAGTGAGCTCTTGGCTCTTAGCTATTAGCTCTTAGCTTGAACCGGGTGGCGCGAGCAGGGTTGCTCGCGCCATCACGTTTGCGGATTGTGATCGCTATTTATTGGCTGTTATTGCTGTTCGTTGGTCTGTCATCCTGAGCGGAGTGGATGGTTCGCGAAGCGAAGCATCCACGGAGTCGAAGGATCCCTGCCTTCTCTCCAGCCTTTGGGTGACTTATAGGGATCCTTCGACTGCGTTGCCGCCCGCTTCGCGGGCGGCAACTTCGCTCAGGATGACATTTATGTGGGGGATAAGATGGATTTTCAGGTGAATGGGGAAACTTATTTTTTGAGCCTTGCCGAGAACGAGAGGCAATGGGTCGTTTTTGTCGAGACCGCTGAGGGATCGCGGCCGGTGCCGGTGTATGTGGACGGAGCGGAGGCTGAGGATTTGACGGTGGTGGTAGAAGATAAAGAGCGGCGAAGGATTGTGAACTAAACTCGTTCGTCCCGTCATTCGATTTCAGATTGCTCTCATTTCAGGATTACATTCATTTCAGATTAAATGGCAACCACTCCCAAGAAGGACTATTACGAAATACTCGGCGTGAAGAAGTCGGCGTCTGCCGAGGAGATTCGCAAGGCGTTTCGCAAGCTGGCGCGGAAATACCATCCTGATGTGAATCCTGGAGACAAGTCGGCGGAGGAAAAGTTCAAAACGCTCTCCGAGGCCAACGATGTTCTCAGCGATCCCAAGAAACGCAAAATCTACGACCAGGTCGGGTTCTACTCCGATAATATTGACCCGGCTACCGCGGAGGCTTACGCGCGGGGAGGCGGTACGGCGGGGGATGGCGGCTTTCAGGGCGGATTCCCTGGCGGCGGGCCGGAGCAGGCTGGTGGCGGGCAAGGGGTTCACTTCGATTTTGGCGGGTTCGATTTTTCCGATCTTGCCGACAGTCCCGGCCGCAGCCGCAAGAGTGGCGGCGGAGGCAGCAGCTTCCGCGACATCTTCGGCGGAATGTTTGGCGGAGGGCGCGGCGCGGCGGCGGCCGAGGAAGGTCCGGAGCCGGGCACCGATCTGGAATATCAGGTCAACGTGCCGTTCTGGACGGCGATCCGCGGCGGCGTGATGCGGCTGAACATTTCGCGCCACGATACTTGCGGAAATTGCCACGGGCAGGGTTTTCTGGAAGCGCCGGGGAAATGTCCGCAGTGCGGGGGGAGCGGGCAGATCACGCAGACCAGCGGGCGCATGAAGTTCAACGTGCAGTGTCCGCGATGCCATGGCACGGGCAAGAACTTGACGACGTGTCCGGTCTGCCACGGTGCGGGCGTGGTCGAGAAGACTGAGCCGCTTGAGGTTCGCATCAAGCCGGGGAC
Source organism: uncultured Acidobacteriaceae bacterium (assembly GCA_963846245.1). GTDB lineage: Bacteria > Acidobacteriota > Terriglobia > Terriglobales > Acidobacteriaceae > Sulfotelmatobacter. The sequence continues at coordinate 505,311 of CAWJVI010000010.1, forward strand.
GCGCGACGGGCAGCGCATCCGCATCCCGGGCAAAGGGAATGCCGGAGCGCATGGCGGCGCGGCGGGCGACTTATACGCGATTATCCGGATCGACGCGCATCCCGTTTTTCGCCGCGACGGCGATGACATCTACCTGAGCGTGCCGGTCAACGCCACCGAGGCGGCGCTGGGAGCCAAGATCGAAGTGCCCACGATTGACGGGCGGGCGCTGCTGAAGATTCCTCCGGGGACGCAGTCGGGGCAGAAACTGCGGTTGCGCGAGAAAGGCGTGCCTTCGGCTACGAAGGACGGCGTGCGCGGCGACGAGATTGTGGAGATCACGGTGACTGTCCCGCTGCCCCGCGATGAGCGCACGAAAGAATTGTTGCGGGAACTGGCCAAGCTGAATCCGGAAGATCCGCGGGAAGCTTTGTGGAAGAACGTTTAGCGTCTAGCCCACCGCTTACGCCGCCTCCTATACGCTGTCATCCCGAACCCGGCGCCAGCCGGGTGAGGGGACCTTACGACCGGCTCGGAGACGATGCTGTCGCCAGGTTTATCGACGGTGTAGACAGCTCGGTGGTTCCCGTCCACCACATCAACGATGCAAGCTGACGTAAGGTCCCTCGGGGCGGCTTCGCCGTCCTCCGGGATGACATCTCTTCTTGTTCGCCTGCGTTACCTCCGTACCTGACCTCGTCGGCAAAATTTTTGTAAAAACCACAAAAATATCTTGCATCTGTGGAAAATTCCCGTAATCTCACACTTGCGAACTAACTCCACCGGGATGTCCGGGAATCGCAGTTACCCGGGAGCCGCGAGAAGCGCGTCTTGATGTCGGATTGTCAGGTTGACGTCAAAGGCCAAGAGAGACGCGGTGGTGAGAGTGAGTCGCTTGAGGAGGAAGACATAGAAATTGGCAACAGCTACCGCCCCACGTCAACAAGAAGAGAATCCCCAACCTCTCGCCGCCGTTCCTAATAAGGCTCCCAACCGGAAAAAATTCGCCCGCCTCACGCTGTGGCCACTGGTCGCCGCCACCTTCTTTATGGTGTCGGGCGGAACCTATGGCACGGAAGAAATTGTGCATGGCGCGGGATACGGACGCGCGATTCTGATTCTGCTGCTCACGCCGCTGCTCTGGAGCCTGCCTACGGCCTTCATGATCGGCGAGCTTTCGAGCGCGCTGCCCTTTGAAGGCGGCTACTATGCCTGGGTTCGCCGCGGCCTGGGCAATTTCTGGGGATTTCAGGAAGCCTGGCTCTCGCTGATTGCCTCGATTTTCGATATGGCGATTTATCCCACGCTGTTTGTGGCTTACCTTACCCGCATGTTCCCGTGGTTCCAGGAAGGAAATCGCGGATGGTGGGTCGCGCTGGCGGTGGTGATCGCCTGCGCCGCGCTGAACATCGCCGGCGTGAAAGTGGTTTCGCTCACGTCGCTGTGGCTTTTCTTCGCGCTGTCGGCGCCGTTCGTAATCATCGTGTGTATGGCGCCGTTCAAGGTCGGTGCACTGGTCCACGCGGTGACCCAGCCTACAACTTCCACCGTGGATATTCTCGGCGGGCTGCTGATCTGCATGTGGAATTACATGGGATGGGACAATGCTTCGACCATCGCCACAGAAGTGGAACGTCCGCAGCGGACTTATCCGCGGGCGATGCTGGTGGCCGTGTGCATCGTGGCCGTGAGCTACATTGTTCCGTTCGCCGCGATGTGGATGACCGGCCTGACTCCCACGGCATGGGAAACCGGCTCGTGGGCCGACATTGCCGGGCTTCATGGGCGGACCGCTGCTGCGCATTGGCGTGGTCCTCGGCGGCATGATCAGCGCATTTGGCATGTTCAATTGCCTGGTGATGAGCTACTCCCGCCTTCCGTTGGCCATGGCGCAGGATGGGATGCTGCCCGGCGTGTTCGGCAAGCTGCAGAAAAAATCGCGAGCGCCCTGGGTTGCCATTATCGTGCTGGCCATGGGATGGGCGATGTGCCTGGGCTTGGGCTTCGCACGGCTGGTGACGCTTGACATTCTTCTTTATGGCGCTAGCCTGGTGCTGGAGTTCGTGGCGCTGGCGGTGTTGCGCTTCCGGGAGCCGGACCTGCCGCGTCCATTTAGGGTTCCGGGCGGCTTGTTCGGCGCGATCGCGATTGGCATCCCTCCGGCGCTTCTGCTTGTCTTTGCGGTGGCGCGGCCGATCATGAGCGATCTGGGCATAAGCTCGTTCGCCTTCGGAATGATTCTGATCGGCGCGGGAGTGGTGGCGTATGCCATCAATCATTTGCTGAAGCCGGCAGGATGGTCCACTCCGGCGGAGAAGCCGCAGCCGGCAGCCTGATTGCGGTTGGGTCAAGAAATAATCGAAAAATAAAAAAGGACCGGGAACCCCCCGGTCCCTTTTTCGTGCGGTTGAGACGAACTACGCTGCGGCCGCACTGTCGCGCAAGGTCTTAACGTGATCATGCGCGCGCTGAACGCTGACGGCCTGACGGCGGATAATCTCCATCAGGTTTCCCGGCAAAGTCCCGCTGAGCGCCTTCTGGTAGCTTTCCTTGGCGCTGTCCTCGCCTGCCTCCACCGATTCCAGGATCGTCTTATCGCCGCCGCCAAGACTGACTTTGGTATCAATCCAGGCGCGGCGCAGCGTTCCGCCCACGGAGCCGGAAACTTTCTTGTCCGGTTTGCCGAACCGGATAAGCTCCGCTTCAAGATCCCCAGCAAAGCCAGCACGTTCCAGGCTCTGCTCGTTGAAATACGTTTTCAAGTCAGTCCGCTTCACGTGCGAAGCGGCGTCCTGGTAACCCTTTTGTCCGTCTCTGCAGGTTTCGATTAGACCTTCCAATACACTGACAGCATTATTTTCGTCCATGAATAAACCTCCACGATTTGGATGCGTGCGGGCGGTCAGGGTTTGGCGTGATTCTGCAGCGTAAACGATCGTGAATTAGGAAGAAAAGTGATCGTGATCTAGAATCCGCTCTAGAATCAATTGAGAGACTATGACCAAGCGTAAATCCAAGGGCGCGTACATGATCTCGGCTGTGGCTGAGATGTATGGCATCCATCCGCAGACGCTGCGGCTTTACGAACGCGAAGGACTGCTCAAGCCTTCGCGGACCGAAGGCAACACCCGCCTCTACACCGAAGAAGACTTGCAGCGCCTGGAGTTGATCCTGACTCTGGCGCGCGATCTGGCAGTGAACATTTCGGGGATGGCGATCATCCTGCAAATGCGCGAGCGCATGGAAGAAATGCAGCGGCAGATGCAGGAGTTCGTGCAGTTCATCCAGCAGGAAGTGCTTACCCGCGCCACCGCCGCTGCCGATCCGGCGAAGGGCGCGATTGTGCCGGTGCGAAGGCCGATGGTCGTGCCGGCGATTCCACACGCGAAAAAGCGTTAGTTTTTCTCCGTCTACCTTAAAGCATTGTCATCCTGAGCGGAGCGAGACGCGGCGCGAAGCGCGGCGTCTTGCGTAGTCGAAGGATCCCTGCCCGCATCTATGAAGTTGGTATCGCAAAGGGTTCCCTCAGTGTCGATGGAATCGCAGCGAGAAAAATCCCAAAGCTTCGCACGTTTGTAAGCAGGTAGGGATGCTTCGACTCCATGAGACGCTTCGCTCCGCGAACCATCTCACTCCGCTCAGCATGACAGGGCGCGGGCTGGACCGCAGTATCATGGGTAGACATCCATGCTTCCCTTCAAACTCATTTACAGCAACGGCTACTACTTGCCCATCGGCCAGCACGTATTCCCTGCCGAGAAATACCGGCGCATTCACGATCGGTTGCTGGAGACAGGAGTCGCACAGCCCAGCGATTTTCTGGATCCCCAACCTGCCACGGATCAGGACATTCTGCTGGTCCACACGCCGGAGTACGTAAACAAACTGAAGACCGGCAAGCTGAGCCCGCGCGAGGAGATGGAGCTGGAAGTTCCCTTTTCTCCGGAACTGGTGAAGGCGTTCTGGCTGTCCGCTGGTGGATCGATACTGGCGGCGCAGCACGCGTTGATCGACCGCGTCGCGATTAATATTGGCGGAGGTTTTCACCACGCGTTTCCCGACCACGGCGAGGGATTCTGCATGATTCACGACGTGGCCGTGGCCATCCGGCGGATGCAGCGCGACGAGAAGATTCGCACCGCGATGACTGTGGATTGCGACGTGCATCAGGGAAACGGGACGGCGGCGATCTTCGCCGGCACACGCACGGCCAGCGAGCCGTTGCCCTCGGCGGGGCCGTCGACTCGAAGCGCGTCGGCTCAAAGTTCGCAGTCTCAAAATTCCGCGCCGCCAGGCAAGATGCGCGGCGCGCACGCCGGAGACGTTTTCACCATCTCCCTGCATCAGCACAACAACTATCCGCCATACAAGCCGCCCTCGTCGATCGACGTCGACTTGCCCGACGGCATCGAGGACGACGACTACCTGGCCTGGCTCGACAACGCTCTAAGTTCCGGGCTGCGGCAGTTCGAGCCCGATCTGCTGTGCTACATCGCCGGCGCCGATCCTTTCCGCGAGGACCAGCTGGGCGGGCTCGCTCTGACGATTGAAGGATTGAAGAAGCGTGACAAACTGGTTTTTCGCGTCGCACGCGCGCGCGACATCCCCGTGATGGTCAGCTATGCCGGAGGCTACGCGCGCAACGTGGAAGACACGGTGACCATTCACGCCAACACGGTGATCGCAGCGAAGGAAGTGTTTGCTGCGAAGAGTTGAAGCGCGCCAGACGATGTGCTCCCAGACGATATACTCAATGCCATGATCGTCAGCCCATCCGAGGTTCCGTACAGCGAGTTTTACAACATCCTGATCAGCAGTGTGGTGCCGCGCCCCATCGCATGGGTGTCTACGGTGAGCGCGGCGGGACAGCCCAATCTCGCACCGTTTTCTTTTTTCAATGCGGTCTGCGCCGACCCTCCACTGCTGGCCTTTGCGCCCGGACTTCGCCGTCCCAAGCAAGCAGACGCCAGCCACGGCGAACCCAAGGACACACTGCGAAATGTTCGCGAAACCAGGGAATTTGTGGTCAACCTCGTCACCTACGAACTGGCCGAGGCGATGAACCTGACCAGCGGCGAATACGATGCGTCGGTGAACGAATTCAAACTGGCGAAGCTGACTCCGCGACCGTCGCATATCGTGCGCGCACCCAGGGTCGCTGAATCTCCGGTCAGCTTTGAGTGCAAGCTGCACCAGATTCTCGACTTCTCTCCCGCGCCTACCGGCAGCAGCCTCGTGATCGGAAAGATCGTCTCGATTCATATCGACGACGCGAATCTCAAGGAAGGCAAGTTGGATCGCAACTCGCTGGATCTCATCGGCCGCATGGGAGGGATCCAGTACACGAGGACGACGCAGAGATTCGATATGGTGCGGCCGAAGGTTGGGTAGATGTTGCGGGGGCGACGGCGGCTCCGCGTTGATTTCGACGGAATCCTGTCTTGGCCCTCCGGCTGATAAAATAGTTACTTACCTTTATGTTTGAGAATCTTCAGGAAAAACTGCAGCGTGCGTTTAAGAGCCTTCGCGGCCAGGCTCGCCTATCGGAAGAAAACATTGCGGAGGCGCTGCGCGAAATCCGGCTGGCATTGCTCGAAGCCGACGTCAACTTCAAAGTAGTGAAAGAGTTGATCGACCGCATCCAGGCCAAGGCTGTGGGCCAGGAAGTGCTGACGGCGTTGTCTCCTGGCGAGCAGGTCATCAAGATTGTGCGCGACGAACTGGTCGAGATTCTCGGCAAAGACACGGCGCGCATGAAGTTCGCTTCGCAGCCGCCCACGGTCGTGCTGATGGCCGGACTGCAGGGTTCCGGCAAGACCACGACTTCCGGCAAGCTCGCCCATTGGTTCAAGGTTGGCGGGCATCGTCCACTGCTGGTTTCAGTGGACGTCTATCGTCCCGCGGCACGCGAGCAGTTGAAAATTGTGGCGGAGGCAGTGAAGGCGCAGATTTACGAAGGCGCGGTCGGCGATGCGACTACTCCCGCGCAGCTCACAGAGGCAGTCGAGAGATTAGTGAAAGAAGCGCGCCGGGAGGCCATCGTTGCCGGCTGCGATGTGCTGATCGTCGATACGGCAGGACGTCTGCACATCGATGACGAACTGATGAACGAGATGCAGTCGCTGAAGAAGCTGCTGAATCCGTCAGAGATATTATTCGTTGCTGACGCCATGACGGGGCAGGACGCGGTCAATTCCGCCGATGAATTCCACAAGAAGCTCTCGCTGACCGGCGTCATCCTCACCAAAATGGATGGTGACGCGCGCGGCGGCGCGGCGCTCTCCATACGGAAAGTAACGGGCCAGCCCATCAAGTTCATCGGCGTGGGTGAAAAATACGATGCGCTCGAGCCGTTCCATCCGGATCGAATCGTGTCGCGCATTCTGGGCATGGGCGACATTCTCTCTTTGATCGAGCGCGCCGAATCGCAGATCGACAAAAAGAAAGCCCAGGAGATGGCCACCAAGGCTCTCACCGGCGATGGCTTTTCGCTGGAAGATTTCCGTGACCAACTGCGGCAGGTGAAGAAGATGGGGTCGATCAAGAACCTGATCGGCATGATGCCCTCGATCGGACCGTTTTCCGGACTGCAGAAAGCCGCCGATAACGTCGACGAAAAACAAATCAACCGCGTCGAGGCAATCATCAACTCGATGACCAATCATGAGCGCAATCATCACGAAGTCATCAACGGCAGCCGCCGCAAGCGCATCGCCCGCGGATCGGGCACCAGCGTGCAAGAAGTGAACAATCTGCTCCGCCAGTATGCCCAGATGAAAAAAATGTTCAAGCAGATGGGCAAGCCCAGCTTCGCGCGCAGGCTGGCGGGGATGAAGCTGCCGGGAATGTAATGACACAGTCAAGGGACGCGAACTCATCTCGCGCGCACACACTCTTGGCGAGAATTCTCGCGCTGTCGATTCTTCTGCTGTCTGCAAGATCTCTTCATGCAGGTGAAGAACGTTGCTGCGGCAAAATCACTCCTGCGGGGAACCGGCTCGCGGTAATGCTGAACGACATGCAGGTGGAGTCGCTGTGGCTCGCCAACGTACATATCAATTGGGAGACCGGTGAACCCGATCGTGGCGGCAACTATGAGGGCCCTGGAAAGCATACCCACTGCAGTGCGTTTGCGGCGGCAGCGGCAAAGAAAATGGGTGTATACATTCTCCGGCCACCCGAGCACGGTCAGGTATTGCTGGCTAATGCTCAAGCAGAATGGCTGCACGGTGCAGAGGCCGAGAGCAAGGGCTGGCGAAAAGTTGGCAGTGCACGAGAGGCTCAGGCGGAAGTTAATCGTGGCAACCTGGTGGTGGTCGCGTTTGCGAACCCGGATAAACATGAGCCCGGCCATGTCGCGATCGTGCGTCCGTCAGAGAAATCTTTGCAGGCGCTGGAGCGGGACGGGCCGCAGATCATTCAGGCGGGCCAGCATAATCACATTAGTACTGTTGCCCGCATCGGGTTTGCCAACCACCCCGGAGCTTTCCCGGATGGCGTACGCTACTATGCGCATTCGCTCGAGCTGACGCAGTGAATCGTCCGAGATTTGAATGATGAAATGGCGCTCACTGGAAGAGTCGGCCCCTACTACGGACATTCGTCCGCTGCGCGAAATCTTTGCTGAGCGGAAAGACCTCATCGCGAAATACGTTCTGCCGGAGACGCAGGCCGTGCATGCACGCGCGGTTGCCGAACTGAAAGAGAAACATCTTGCCGCGAACATTCTGCCTGTCGGCACGAAAGCTCCGCAATTCGAACTTCCGGATCACGATGGGAAGATGCTTTCATCGGCTGCTCTGCTCGCGCAAAAGCGCATAGTGCTCTGCTTCATCCGCGGGCGTTGGTGCCCGTTTTGCGTGGGTCAGATGGAAGCGATGAATTTGATCGTGCCCGAGATCGAGCAAGCCGGAGCAACGCTGATCGTGATCTCCCCACAAAATGTGAAGCAGTCGTTCTTCATGCACGACCAGCACAAGCTACGTTTTCCGTTGCTTTCCGATGCAGGCAACCAGGTTGCCCGGCAGTTCGGTCTAAGTTATCGCGTGCCGGAATTTCAGGCAGAGGTTTACCGCCGCGCCTTCGTGAATCTGCCGTTTACTAACGGAGACGAAAGTTGGGAGCTCCCGATTCCTGCGACCTACATTCTGGATCACGACGGAACTGTGATCTATGCGGCGTCCGATGAGGACTACACGGAGCGGCCAGAGCCTGTCGACATCGTTGCGGCTCTTCGAAGCAAGCCGTAGAGACGTTGCTTGCAACGTCTTTTGCCGACAGCACGACGCGCCCAACGTTCGCCGTCAGCGCCGGTAGAGACTCAACAAAGTACGCCTCTGCGATGAGGCGTCGCCGCGCGGTACACTGAATAATTCATGCATTACATCTACGGCATCAATGCGGTTACCGAAGCGCTCAAGGCTGGCGGAAGGGCGTTCGAGTGGGTCGGCATGGCGAAGGAACGCCATGACATACGCCTGCAACGTCTCATCGAAGATTGCCGCCGCGCCAGCGTGCCGGTGCGCTTTCTGCTGCGAACGGAACTTGATCGCATGGCGGGGACGGCGGCGCATCAGGGAGTGGTCGCGGTCACGTCGGCAAAACAATATAGCGATCTCGATGACGTGGTAGGGGCCAAGCGCGGCCAGTACTCGCTGGTGCTGGTGCTCGACGGTGTGGAAGATCCGCATAACCTGGGGGCAATTCTTCGTACGGCCGATGCTGCAGGTGCTGACGGAGTGGTCATCCCTGAGCGCCGCGCCGCCGCCGTGACTGGAACGGTGACCAAGGCTTCCGCAGGCGCGAGCGAGCATTTGCCGATCGCGAAGGTGACGAATATTTCCCGGACGGTGGAAGAGTTAAAAGAGCGCAATATCTGGACGGTGGGGCTCGACGAGCGCAGCAAACAAACCTACGACGCGCTCGACTACAACATGGATTGTGCGCTGGTGCTGGGCGGCGAGGGCAAGGGACTGCACGATCTGGTGAAGAGGAAGTGCGATTTTCTGGTCTCAATTCCGATGCTGGGGAAGGTTCCATCGCTGAATGTTTCGGTAGCGGCGGCGGTAGTGTTGTATGAAATCGTGCGGCAACGGCGCGCGGGCGAAGGTTCTTCCGACTCCGAAACGGATACCAGGCCCCGCCCGAAACCGAGTGCGGAATGAATTGGCTCGTTCGCTGTGTTTGCTTCCTCTCTTTTCTCTTTGTGTTTGCGGTAAGCGCATTCTCGCTCGACCGCGAGGCCTTCACTTTCACAGACTACAATTTGAACGTTCGAGTCGAGCCTGATCAGCAGCGGCTTGGCGTGCGCGGCAGAATCACGCTTCGAAATGATTCGTCGTCGCCGCAGAAAATCGCGGTGCTGCAGATTTCGTCTTCGCTCGACTGGCGCTCCATTCGCGCCGGCGACCTAGCGGTGCAGTTCGTCACGCAAACTTATACTTCCGACATCGATCACACGGGCGCGCTCTCCGAGGCGATCGTAACGCTGCCGCAGCCGGTCGCGCCGAAGGCAACCATCGAACTGGAGATCGCGTACGAAGGCGTCATCCTGCTCGATTCGACGCGCCTCACGCGCATCGGCACTCCCGAGGAGGCGGCAAAAAGTTCTGACTGGGACCAGATCACCGCGAAGTTTACTGCGGTGCGCGGCGTGGGAAACGTTGCGTGGTATCCGATTGCGACAGAGGTAGCAGACTTATCGGAGGGTGACGGCCTGTCCGAAGTTTTGGGGCGATGGAAGGCGCGAGAAGCCGATTCGAAGATGGAGGTTCACTTCGATTCCCCAACCGTCGCGGAGGATGCCACTCCGCCCATCACGCTGTGCGGAGGTATCGAACTGCACGCGGTGACGCGTGGAGGAAGTCCCCAGTCTCCCTGGTCGCAATGCTCGTATCAGCCGATTGGCCTGTCTGTTCCGGCGTTTGTCGTGGCCAGCTACGGAGTCGTCGATCGTCCGGCGATCACGGTCTACAATCTGCCCGAGCACGCGGTCGCTGCGGAAGCCTATGCCGAGGCGGCTGAAAAAACGATCGCGCTGAGTCACCGAGTGGTTCGGACCGTCCCGACGAAAGGCCGAAACCGCCGACCTTGCCCGACTCGAACGCCGCTCCCTTCGAAAGCGGTTCACTGCTGCTGACGCCACTGACGGTCGCGGATGCAAAGCTCGCGGGCCTGGTAGCGGCGCACCAATTAGCTCATGCTTCGTTTTACTCGTCGCGTCCGTGGATTGATGAGGGCCTCGCTCACTTTGCGCAGGCTCTTTATCTCGAACAGCAGCGAGGACGCCAAACCGCACTAGACTACATGGGCTTGCATCGCGCGGCATTCAGCGAGGCCGAAAAACAGACGGCTGCGTCCACGCCTCAAGACGAGGTGAACCGGTCGCTGGTCAAAACGACGAATGAAGAACTCTACCGCAGCAAGGCGATGTACGTCTGGTGGATGCTGCGCGATATGGTCGGCGAGCCGGCGCTGAAAAAAGCGTTCGCCGCGTATCGTCCAGAGCAGGACAAAGACCCTTCCTACATGCCTCAATTGATTCAGTCGCAAACCCAGCGCGACCTGGAATGGTTTTTCGACGACTGGGTCTATCGCGACCGTGGCCTGCCCGACCTCAAAGTGGAGTCGGCATTCTCCCGAAAAACCGATGGCGGCTACCTGCTCACGATAACGGTAGAGAATCGCGGCGGCGCCGGGGCAGAGGTTCCGCTCACCGTGAAATTTGCTGGAGGCGAGATCGGAAGGCGGCTTGAAGTGCGCGCGAAGAGCAAGGGCGTGATCCGGGTGGAAACTTCCACCGCGCCAGTTCGAGATCGTGGTGAATGACGGTAGCGTGCCCGAGAGCGACTGACGAACAACACGTTCAAGATCGAACCCGAAAAAAAATAAATTTCATCGACGCCGAGACGCTAGGCCCGAACGTCAGCGGCCGGAACCGGCAAACTTCACCAGAGCAGCAAGCTTCTTGGCCGCTTCGCCGGAGTCGATGGATTTCGCCGCGATCGGCACTGCCTCGGCCAGGTGATCGGCACGGCCTGCGGCTACGAGCGCGGCGGCGGAGTTCAACAAGACGACGTCGCGGTGCGGCGACTTCTTTCCTTCCAGCACGGCGCGGATGATGGTTGCGTTTTCGGTGGCGTCGCCGCCGGAGATATCCGTGAGCGTGGCACGCTTCATACCGAATTCTTCCGGCGTCACTTCGTAGGTCTTCACCGAGCCGTCGCGCGCTTCGGCAACCCGCGTGGGGCGCGTGATGGTGACTTCATCGAGACCATCCAGCCCGTGCACGACTAAGGCACGATGCAAGCCAAGCATCCTTAGAGCTTCCGCCAGCTTCTCGACCAGGTCCAGCGCATAGACTCCGACGACCTGTCCGGAGGCGCGCGCGGGATTGGTCAAAGGGCCGAGCAGGTTGAACATGGTCCGCATGCGCAATTCGCGGCGTACCGCTTGCACCTGCTTCATCGCGGGATGCAGGTTGGGCGCATAGAGAAAGCAGATTCCGACTTCGCGCAAGCAATGGGCGGCGCGTTCGGGCGAGAGCTGGATATTCACGCCCAAAGCTTCCATCACGTCGGCGGAACCGCATTTCGAACTGATGCTGCGGTTGCCGTGCTTGGCCACGCGAACGCCTGCCCCAGCCGTAACAAAAGCCGTGGCGGTGGAAATGTTGAAAGTTCCGCTGGCGTCGCCGCCGGTGCCGCTGGTATCGACCAGAGCAGACTCCGTGCGCGACGAGCCAGACGAATCATGATGTCCGAGATCACGGAACGAAGAGTCGGACTCCGCCAGAGCGTCTCGGCCCGTGCCGCTGACGTCGAGCGCGTCCAAGGCTGCGTCGCCCCTGGCATCGATACGTTCGATCGGTCCGCGTTCGATGGGTAAGACTGCGGCTGCGGCGCGGATGGCTTCGGCGAAGCCGACGATTTCCTCGACCGTTTCTCCTTTCATCCGCAGAGCCACCAGCAGCGCGGCGATCTGCGCGTCCGTGCATTTTCCAGCGAGCACTTCCGCCATTACCTCGCGGGATTCCGCGCGGGTAAGCGATTGGCCGTGATTGGAGAGGCGATGGAGAAAGTCGAGAATCATGGCTGCGATGTTCCCACGGAACACCAGAGCGATTCTATCGCGTGAGGGCTTCGGGCTCCGGGCTTCGGGCTTCAGCATCGGGTCACGTCTCGATCTTGGCTTTCGCGCAGGCGCTGGATTCTTGATGAAATCAATTCTGCGGCGCTGTTCCGGTTTGGGGGCATGATGCCGAGTTAGGGTACCCCCTCCCCCTCCCCCCGAATCTTTGGAATCATTGGGTTAGCGAGAAATTCCCCACAAAATCTAGATGTCAAAGAGCTTAGCGGTCAAAATCCAGAGAACAAAGGACTTAGGGGCGAGCGAATCAGGCTCTCCGCAGTGCATCCGCTTCTGGCATGATCGCGCAAATGGAATTTAGAGGCAAGGTTACATGTCACATCGGGCTGTGGAAAAATTGGTTAAGGTTGTGGTGATCCCCGGCTGAGAGCAGATTCCTCCTTCCTCGCTGCGCTCGCGCGTCGGAATGACAAGGAGATCGAAGCAGACTCTTAGAACCCAAACGGAAGCACGGATTGAAACGGGGCAACGGCGTTCAGGCTTCGACAGCGGGGCCGTCCAGCCGGGGAGCGAAGTATTCCCGCCAGTCTTCCGGCAGGGCCGAGGTGTTCATCACTTTTTGCAGCAGATCGTGATCGTATTTGTCGCTTACGAAGAGACGGTTCATCTCGGCGATGGTGATGCCGCCAGAATCGCGGCTGAGGAATTTCAGAGAGTTACCCGCGGCGACCTCACCTTCCTGCTCCACGGAAAAATAGAAGCCACTGCGGCCGCTGCGCAGGAAGCGTTCGATCATATCGTCACGCTGAAATTTTACCGCTAACTTGTAACAAGGCATGCGGGGCTGGCGAACCAGCAGTACGGCTGAACCGACCTGCAAGCGGTCGCCGATGTGGAGTTCGTCCTCGCTCAGGCCGGTGGTGGTAAAGTTTTCGCCGAACATGCCCCAGGGAAGATCGAAGCCGGGCAGTTCCTTGCGCCAGTAGTCGTAATGCTCGGAGGGATAGGCATACACGGCTTTGTAGGGACCTCCGTGGACAGTAAGGTCGGCCTGGCGGTCGCCATCCAGGTTCAAGGTGCGCAACTGGACTGGGCCGGCGACGGGCTGCTTGAAGATTCCAGTATTGATGGTTGCGCCGTTGTAGACGACGAGCCGTGGCCGCGCGACGTTCAGAGAAATCAGTTTCATGTCGAGGCCGTGGAACGATGCAAAGCTGGTTCGGTCATCAGGAGTTGTTGGGTTAGATGTCCCGCGTCCGTGAAAGACGCAGTATGGCGCGGTTGTTACATTGCCGAAGCGAATGCCATGGAAGGAAGCGGTTCAGGCAGATGCAGTCCGCGTGGGCCACCGTCTTGAGCACCGAGAGAGCACCCTGGAGCTGACGGCGGCGGGACTAGCTGCCAGGGATCCCTCGGCTCCGCTCGGGGCAGGCTCTTCGACTACGCGGCCGCTTCGCTTTGCGAAGCAGCTACTCCGTTCAGGATGACAAGTCGGGCAGGCGATGTTCAACCGCGATGCCGTGTGGTTTGCTCTAATTCGTTTCTCTTCTATAAAATCAATAGTTTGCTGCCATAGTGCGAAGCCGCAAGCAGGTTGCAGGTTCCTTCCGATTTCGCTGACGAGAATCACCTATTATGAAAATCCATGAGTATCAGGCAAAAGCAATTCTTAAGAAATATGGCGTGAGTGTTCCGCGCGGGGCGATGGCGGCGACCCGCGACGAAGCGGAGACCATCGCCAAGAATCTTTTTGATGATGGCGCGACCGGGGTGGTGGTGAAGGCGCAGATCCATGCTGGGGGACGCGGCAAGGGCGGCGGCGTCAAGATTGGCAAGTCGGTGGACGAGGCCGGGGACCTTGCCGGAAAAATTCTGGGCATGAAACTGGTGACGCACCAGACTGGGCCGGAAGGCCGCATTGTGCGGCGTTTGCTGATTGAAGAGACGTTGCCGATTGAAAAAGAGCTTTACCTGGGGATTCTCGTGGACCGCGCGGAAGGCAAACCGGTTTTTATGGCGTCGGCCGCGGGCGGCATGGAAATTGAGCAGGTCGCGGCGGAAAATCCGGATGCGATTCTGAAGCAATACATCGATCCGGGCATGGGGCTGGAGGCATTCCAGGCGCGGAAGATTGCGTTTCAGCTGGGATTGAAACCACTGCAGATTAATCCGGCGGTGAAGTTTTTGACTGGGCTCTACCGGGCGTTTCTGGATACGGATTCTTCGCTGCTCGAGATCAATCCCTTCATCACAACCACCGATGGGCGGCTGTTTGCGCTTGATGCCAAAGTAACTTTCGACGACAACGCGCTGTTCCGGCATCCCGACTTGCGCGAACTGCGCGACATTACGGAAGAAGATCCGCTGGAAGTGGAAGCTTCGAAATACAGCCTGAATTACATCAAGCTTGAGGGCAGCGTGGGCTGCATGGTGAACGGCGCGGGGCTGGCGATGGCTACGATGGACATCATCAAATATGCCGGCGGCATGCCCGCGAATTTTCTGGATGTGGGCGGCGGGGCGAGTGCGGAGCAGGTGGCGCATGCGTTTGAAATTTTGCTCAGCGATAAGAGCGTGAAGGCAGTGTTGATCAATATTTTTGGCGGCATCCTGCGGGTGGACACGCTGGCTACGGGCGTGGTCGAGGCCGCGAAGAAAACGAATATCAAACTCCCGATCGTGTTGCGGCTGGAAGGGACGAACGTGAACGAGGGGAAGCAGATTCTGATGAATTCGGGATTGAATTTTGTCGTGGCCGACACGATGAAGGACGCGGCGGATAAAGTTGTGGCGGCGGCGCGGGGAACTCTCGGCGTGACGGAGTGGCGGTAGGCTAGAAATGTCGTGGTAGAAATCGCGAGGAATTCTGTTTATGGCAATCCTGGTGGATAAGAGTACACGCGTGGTGGTGCAGGGCTGACTGGCCGCGAAGGGACGTTTCATGCCAAGGCCAGCGCGGCTTACGGCACGCAGATTGTGGGTGGAGTCACGCCGGGCAAGGGCGGAACTACGCACGAAGGCTGGCCCATTTTCAACACGGTGCGCGAGGCTGCGGACAAGACGGGCGCGAACGCATCCGTGATTTTTGTGCCGCCGCCGTTTGCCGCGGACGCAATCATGGAAGCGGCCGACGCGGAACTCGACTTGATCGTTTGCATCACGGAGGGCATTCCGACGCTCGACATGGTGAAGGCGTGGGAGTTTCTGCAGAACCGGCGCTCGAGGCTGATCGGGCCGAACTGTCCGGGAATTATTTCTCCGGGCAAATGTAAAATCGGGATCATGCCGGCTTCGATTCACAAGGAAGGTTCGGTCGGCATTGTTTCGCGGTCGGGCACGCTGACTTACGAAGCGGTGCATCAGCTTACGCAGCGCGGGATTGGACAGTCGACCGCGATTGGGATCGGCGGCGATCCTATCATCGGGACGAATTTTGTGGATGCGCTCGACTTGTTCAATCGCGATCCGGAGACCGAGGCGGTGATCATGATTGGCGAAATCGGCGGCAATGCGGAAGAAACTGCCGCGCAGTTTGTGAAGACTCATATGAAGAAGCCGGTGGTGGGATTCATCGCGGGACAGACCGCGCCTCCGGGACGGCGCATGGGGCACGCGGGCGCGATCATCTCTGGCGGCAAGGGGACGGCGGCGGAGAAAATCGCGGCTTTGGAGGCGGCGGGGATTCGGGTGGCGAAGTCTCCGGCGGCGATTGGGGAAACTCTGGCGGCGGCGTTGGGAGTGAAAGTTTAGTAGCCAGGGTGCTCGGGGCCGGGCGTCAGTATCCTGAGCTAAAACAGGCTCTTGGCCCCTGAGGCTTCGGCAACGATTCTAGACGACCACTAAACAGACGAGGAATAACGGACTCAACGAAATACAAATTTATGAAGACACTGCAGCGCACTCTTACCATCGTCAAACCAGACGCCGTCCGCAGCAATGGGGTCGGCGACATCATCGAACAATTCGAGAAGAACGGGTTCCGCATTCTCGCGATGAAGATGCTTGAAATTTCCAAGCATCAGGCGGAGCAGTTTTATGCCGTGCATGCGAGCCGGCCGTTCTATAACTCGCTGACCGATTTCATGTCGAGCGGGCCGATGGTGGCTTTGGCGCTGGAAAAAGAAAATGCCATTGCCGATCTGCGCAAGCTGATGGGAGCGACGAATCCGGCGAGCGCCGAAGAAGGTACGATCCGCAAGAAATGGGCGACCAGCATTGAGCACAATGCGATTCACGGGTCCGATGCTGAGGATACGGCGCGGTTTGAGTTGAGCTTTTTCTTTGCCGGATACGAGTTGGCGAAGTGAGCTCTCGGTTCTCAGTGAACACACCGGGGGCGGGCGGCTGTAGGTTTGCGAGTCTGAAGCGCGGGCGAGTCGCTCGCTCCCACACAACCTTCCTTCCGCACAACCTTCTCCCTCCCATACGGATTAACCAAGCGGCTCGAAGAGTGGCCTTCTACGCGCTCGGCGATCTTGGGGAGATCTTTGCGGGCGAATTGCAGAAAGTGCGGGGCGTTGCGGTGAGCTTCGAGCGCGGCGTCGTCTTTGTATTGCTCGTAGATGAAGAAGCGGCGCGGCTCGGTCTTGTGCCGGTGCACCTGGTACATCGCGCAGCCGGGTTCCTTACGCGATTGTTCGGTCAGCTTTTGAAACAGCGCGGCCACTTCGGTCTCGCGCCCTGCTTTCGCCATCCAGGTGACTGCCAGAACCACCATCTTTCGCTCCTTACCTCTTTTCGCTTTGCCCCCGGGTCGTTCGGGGAAGCAATTCTAGGCTTTCTTGGCGGCGGTCTTCAACTCCGCCGCGAAGGCATCCACAATGATGGTGTGGTCGCGGTCGGGCCCGGTTGAGATCATCCCCACTGCGGCTCCGGTTTCTTTCTCCACGAACGCCATGTAGTCGCGGGCGCGTTCGGGCAGCTTTTCGAACTCGGTGATGCCGGCGGTCGAAGTCTGCCAGCCAGGTATTTTCTCGTAGATGCACTCGATTTTTTCGTAGCCGCCGGTGGCCTGGGCAGGCACTTCGTCGGTTTTCTTGCCGTTGATCTTGTAACCCACGCAAACCGGAATCTCAGCCAGTTCGTCGAGAATGTCGAGCTTGGTAATCACCAGCCACGAGATGCCGTTGATCATGCCGGCGTAGCGCAAGAGCGGCAAATCGAGCCAGCCCGTGCGGCGCGGACGTCCGGTGACCGCGCCATATTCGTTGCCGCGTTTTCGCAACAGCTCTCCGGCTTCGCCTTTTTCTTCGGTCGGAAACGGACCTTCGCCCACGCGTGTGCAATAGGCTTTGGTGAGTCCGATGACTGAATCGATGGCGTTCGGTGCCACGCCGGTTCCGATTACTGCGCCGCCGGAGGTGGCGCTGGAAGAGGTCACGAAAGGATAGGTGCCATGATCGATATCGAGCATGGTGCCCTGCGCGCCCTCGAACAGAACGGAGTGGCCGTCTTTCAGCGCGTGGTTGAGGAGGACGGCGGTGTCGCACACGAAAGGCGCGATTTTTTCGGCTGCCTGGGCATATTCGGTGTACATCTTGTCGGCATCGAGCGGCTCGGTGTTGAACAGCGCGTGCGCGATCATGTTTTTTTCCCGCACCGCGTTCTCGATATGTTTCTTGAGCAGCTGCAGAGTCGAAAAGATCGGCCACACGCAGGCCGCGGCGACCCATTTTGTCTTCATAGGCGGGGCCGATGCCGCGCGAAGTGGTGCCGATCTTGACCCGGCCGGGCGCGTTCTCTGCGGCCAGTTCGATCATGCGATGGTAGGGCAGGATTACGTGGGCGCGATTCGAAACGAAAAGACTTCCGTCCACTTTGACGCCGAGCTGGCGAAGCGCGTCCACTTCTTTCAGAAAGGCCAGCGGATCAAGCACCACGCCGTTGCCGATCACGCTGCGGCAACCTGCGCGCAAGGACGCCGCAGGGAACCAGCTGCAGCACAAATTTCTTGCCGTTAATGATGACGGTGTGGCCGGCGTTGTGGCCGCCGGCGTAACGGGCGACAACCGAGAAGCTCTCCGACAACACGTCGACGATCTTCCCTTTGCCTTCGTCGCCCCACTGGGCGCCCACGATCACCGCGGTTCTGCCTCTTTTCACTGCCAGCTCCGTCACAGGATTCCACGCACACGCATGTCTGCGCTACGCCCGAGGGTTCGCACACTCCTTGCCCGCGGGGTCCTTTAGTGAAGATTACTGGGATAAAAGTCGGGGAAGATGTGTACGTATTATCTTAGCGCGGTCTCGCGCTGAATAGCAACGCAGTGGCTGGCGCTTGATTCGTTCTGGTCCAGATTGCGAGAGGACCCATCTCGTGCGACGATAGATTCATGAAGAAAGTCTTTCATTTCGACGCTCCGCGGGAAAAATATCACTGCGACGCAGCCATACTCTGGTGCTTCGACAACCGCTTCGAGCTGGGATTTCGGAAGTTTCTCAAGCGCATCGGCGTGGTCAATTCCGATCCGATCAAGGTGGCCGGAGGCGCGAAGTGCCTGGCGTCGCCAGAGCGGGAGAGCGACCGGGAGTTCGTTCTGGATCAGATTCGCAAGTCGATCCGGCTGCATGGCACCACTCGAGTCATTCTGATGGTGCACTCCGATTGCGGCGCCTATGGAGGCCTCGCCGGCGCCTTCGGTGGCGACACCGAAGCCGAGGCCAAACATCACGAGGAGGAGCTGCGGCGCGCGGCGGCAAGCTTGCGGCAGGCTATTCCGGGAATCGACGTGCAAGGCTATTTCGTGGACTTCGAGGGGATCTGGGACGCGGAGATCGGGGCTGTGGCGGAAGCTAAACAGTTCGTAGCGTGATGCCGGCGTGCCTGAAGGTGGGCACGAGCTCACGGTGGAAACTCGCTCCCAGGCCGCCAGAAGTGAGAAGCTGCGAGGGATCCTTCGCTTCGCTCAGGATGACAGATATATCATAAGATCATGTAAACAATCGATATAAAGTTTTGATATTATCTGTACGAGTCCTGCACAGATACGCAGAGTCAATGACTTGCCAGAAAGATCTGCACGGAATCTGCACAGGACGAGTCAAACGATGGAGGCGAATATGGCATTCGTCACCGACAAATCGGAACTCAAGCCAGGCCTGATTCTCTTCCGGCGCGGCGACGTGGAGCATCGGATGTGGTATTGCCGCGTGAAGATGCCCAAGGCCGACCATTACAAGACGGTTTCGCTCAAGACAACCGACATCGATGTGGCGCGGGAACGCGCCTTCGATCAAGACGCAGACATCCGATTCCGCTTAAAACATGACGTTCCTGTGTTCAACCATCCCTTCCGCGAGGTGGGGAGAGAGTATCTGCTGACCCAGGAGGCGCGGGCGAAGCGCGGAGAAATCAGCGCCGCGCGGCCCAAGAAGGTCCGCGCCGTCATCGAAGGCGCTCTAGACAGATATGTAGGATCAACGCAGGTCCACCTTATCGGTGACGAGCTTTGGGGCGGCTACCCGGCATGGCGGCGGGAGAACGGCGCGGGTCGTCACAAGCGCAACGGCGTTCGGGAAGTCAGCGACGACATGGCGCAAGCCTTCGCGGATAAGGAAGCCGAGCGCCGCACCAAGGTTCAGCAGACCCTCGGTATCAGGGTTTTGAGACCGATTGAAGTCAAACCTTCCGAAGAACGGGTGGTTCCTTATATCAGTGATTCCACCATCCGCTTTGAGATGTCCATCTTCGGTGCGGTGATGAATTACGCCATCAAGAAACGCTACGTTCCCGCCAGCCAGCGTTTTGACGAGCGTCCGAAGCTCAAGTCCATGCGGCGCGACGAATTCACGCTGGAGGAATACCGCAAACTCCATACTGTCGGAAGGAAGTGGATTGCTGAGGCGGATAAACCTTCCAGCGTCTGGTATCGCACCATCACCTACAACATGATCCTGATTGCGTGTAATACAGGCATGAGGCCAGCGGAGATGAAGAATCTGCGCTGGCGCGACATCATGCCCGCAAAAGACCGCGAGGGGCGTGAGATCGTTGTGCTGTTCGTGCAAGGCAAGGGCAAGTCGCGCAAGCTGGTGGCTCCCAGGAGCGTTGGAGATTATCTGGAGCGCATCCGCGTTATTTCCAAAGCCATGGAACCGAACGACAGGGTATTTACCAACGTCACGGGCAAGCCTGCAAAAACTCTTTACAGCTCGCTGATTGCCGACCTTCTGAACGAGGCGAATTTGCGCGAAGGCACGCAGGGCGTTCCGCGTTCGACGTACTGCTTCCGGCATACCTATGCCACGCTCCGATTGCAGGAAGGAGTGGACGTGTATTTCCTCGCCGAGCAGATGGGAACTTCCGTCCACATGATTGAAATCCACTACGGACACGTGAACACCATCAAGCACGCCGACCGCGTGTTGCAGGGCATGGCGGGATGGGAACTGCCGCAACCGGAACCGGACGATACCAAGGCCAAGGCGTCAAAAGCGGCAGAGACCCGCGATCAGTCCAAAAGAGGTCAGCGCAACAAGCCGCGCTGGACCTGAACCTCCCCAAGCCGTCTTTTGCCGGAGCCGCTGGCGGAGGCTGGCGCAGGGAGGAAATCGTCCCAATGTCCGGCCCGGATTCTCCTCACTGAGATTGTTCTGATTTGCCGCTGCCCCGCTGGGGCGTTCTTAGCGGCAAATCTCCTGCACGTGCCGCCGCCGGCGGCTGTACTTCGTGCAGCTCCAATCTCTTAGTATCGGGGAAGGGGTCTGGTAAGGAAACGCTATGCTGCCGCTCCCTCCAATAAGAACCGGACATGACAGTTCCAAGTCATCCAGTTTCAAGCCGTGTGCAAGCCCCGCGCGAGCGGAACCAGTAGTCATCGGTGTATCAGCTCGATGCTGCCCGTATCTTCCGCTTGGGGCGAGAGAATTCACTCGTATTTGGGTTCAGAACTACACATTTTCTTACACATCTTGGGTCATGCTTGAGCGAACCCGAAGAGAAATTGGAGAAATTGACAGACGAATCGGAATGAAAATCCGCAGGGCTTAAACGGCCCATGAGGGTTCAAGTCCCTCCGCCCGCACCACTGTTTTGCTAGCTAGATTGCTGCGCAACCGCGGGCATGGACTCATCTGCTGTGCAGAAAGCGGCTGACAGACCATAGACTGAGTGTCCTACCCTGTCACTTGGCTGTTCTGCCCCACTTACGCGCCAGACCGCTGTCTCACGATGCACACATGCGACAAGCAAGGACGAAAGAGCAAACAGCTTTGGACCAAAGGGCAGGAATATGCAGTTCGCTCTTGAACTGAGGCCGGCGACTAAAGACTCTAAGTCGGCGAACAGAGCGTATGGCACGTCGACATCGTATTGCAATACTTTCCAACGCTCGCGCTTAACCTTGTCGATGAGCGATTTATTGGCATAGTTCAGGGCAGAGGTATACTCGGCGACCGGGGAGCGTGGAAAGAAAAGCCATACTTCTGAAGGTTGAATGTGTTCGATAGCTCCAAGGGCTTTGTCCTGTTCATAGCCAACGCCAACTATCGCGGCCGTTGGCAGATCGGGTTCCGACCACCACCCAGAAAACTGCGGTGCCACCGGTCCCACATGCCTATTCACGAAGGTAAGCCTGGGCGGCGGCGAGTATTCCGCCAGACAATATACAAAATCAACTCGGATCGTGCGTATACCTTGTACATTTCTGAAAACGTCAACCAGACTTGCTAGGCGAAATCGGTTCATGCTTGAAATGTCCACCAGAACACGTACGGCTCTCCGAGGATCCCCAACCATTTCAGCGACAATCTGTTCGATATTTATTCTGAAGTCGCTATCTGAGCACTCGATCACGTCGAAGCCGTTTCCTGTATACCAAGTTTTATTATCTTGGTACGAGAATAGCTGGAAGTCTTGGTACCCCAAGGCAACTCTGCGATTGGCCCGCCCTTGATAGCGCCTCGCGATGTAGGTGCTGCGTTGCTCGTAACCCAGCGTGTAAAGACAGCACTCATAATTGGAATGTAAAACATCACCGCAAAGCTCTATTTGCAAATCATGGTTAAACATCGGCTCCCTCCTCGCCGGTGCTTTTTCCGAATGGCAATAGGTCTGGCAGACTTGGTGAAGCCCTCTTCCCAAGAATCGAACTCAGATTGACGACTGGCCCCAAGCGAATTGGTATCCCGTAGAGCGGCGCAATTAGATATGACACTCGGAAGCGCTTGTGACGCAGAGATGTGAAGCTTAGTTGTCCATCTTCATCTGGGACATAGACTATGGCACCTGCGTTCAAGGCTTGGCCAAGAATACCGACAATCTCCTCCGAACATTTATCGTCCACTCTAAAGGTGCCTGGGGGCTCCGGCCGAAAATCCTCCCTAACAACCTGTCTATTGAAGTATCGAGCGACGGAACGCACTATCCGAAACACGCTTTCTGTTGTCTCCGACTCCGTAGGAATTGTCTTTAACATGGCTGCAAATCTTTCCGCTGCTTTCTGGAGTTCATCCGCCTGTACAGACTCTGGTATTCGATCGCGTTTGCTGCCCCATCCGTCCAGGAGATCTTCAACAATCGCGATAAACCACCGTGGGTTTCCTTCTGAGATCGCAAAAATAGATTCTGCCCCAGCATACAGAGAAGCACGTTTACGGCTGCGCGCGCGTGCCTCGTGCCAGTCCGCACTTCGAAAAAACTCCCGCACTGCAACGATTGGGGCGATTTTTCTAAGATCAGAGGCACGCTGATTTGGCGCTAGCTGGTGCAGTCGATCTGGATGCAGTCCACGCCCGTCGAGGTAATCCCTGAATGAACGGTCAATCTCATACAGCTTCTTAAATCTAGTCGCGATCTTCGAGCCCGGAGCATAGGCATTTCCAAAATCGCGCCACTCTTCACCCGTCGTTTCAAAATAGGAGTTTCCCAGAATCTTTCTTGGCTCTTTGAGCACGAGCCCTCGCTTTTCAAGTAGCTGCGCAAACAACTGCGAACAAAAACTGTAAGAATCTCTTTTTTCCGCATACCACAATGCAATCTGGTCGAAGTCTTGTCCCGGTGCCGGAGAAGTGGGGCTTTCGAGCTGCGTACTGGTGCTTGTGAATGGGTTTAATGCCAATTTGAACAGCAATCTTTGATCCGTGGATCGAATAGACCGGACGAGCAAGTTGCTAATCCACTCTGGCGCCAGTTCGAGCTCGTCAAACATTAGAGCCCATCTCGTTTCCCCTTGGCCTAGAGCGTCATCAAAAAGTTCTATTCCGTTGGTGCATCCTTGAACGAAGTCGAGGAAAAGAAAACCAGTTTCTAGCAGCCGAGCGTCTCTTCCGTTGTCGCCCAATATCAATTCTCGCGCCACTAGTTCCTTTATTCTCGAAAGTCTTGCACTAAGGGCGTGCCGAACCGCCAGAAAGCTCGGCACTATATCTGTTAGGTGCCATTCCTTGCATAATCCCGATGCAATCACTCGCTCCGCACTCAGATCAATCTTTACCCTTCGATATGGCGTAGAGGCCGATTGCTCCACTAGTTTGCGCGATATGAACGTATTCACCAGGCACCTGAATACATGCGTGGTGAAAGTAGCGATGCTGAAGATCTTTTGTATTTGGGGATGAATCTTGCCTGCACCAAGTGATTGCAACTGCTCTCCCCAAGCTATGTCCGTGGCGATGAAAACGCCTGTAAAGTCAACTGTAGCGCGAACCTCGTCGGCGTCGGGATGGCGCCAGAGTTCGAGTGCAGCGGGCTGCAGCATTTTCAACAAAGTCGTCTTTCCGCTGCCGCGTGGGCCAAGGACGACGGTATGTCTACGCTTCGCAAGCTTCCGAAATTGTTCAGACGGGACGAACGTTTCTGCTACCTGCGCGGGCGTCAGCGCACGTGCATTGAATGATTCGAAGATTGAAGGCACCTGGGTCATCAGACAACTTCCCCAACTTCAACCGGGTAACCATTATCGTCTTCTACTATCTTGATCCGATGTTGCTGGTTCAAGTGTGCCCGCATATAGTCGAAATCCTGCGGCAGCATGTAGTGCAAGGTTTCCAAAGAGGCCGTCACCGCGTTCCACGAACGCAATTCCTTCTTAACAATGCTACGGATCTCCTCAGCCATCACACCGGGTCGTCCTCGGAAACCGAAACCGCATTCGATCGGCAAGCCGGTACCGCGCTTGGCCGGTGCCCATCCCATGCCGTACTGCCAATACCAGGATCTGATACGACCGACTAAACCTAAGCGTTGCATAGCATCGAGGTCGAATGTGATGATATGAAACTGATTTCGGGCGGCCGTTTGCAGCTCCAAGAACAAGTCTGAGCACAAGCTCCCGGAAGCAAACACGATTGGCGAGTTGCCTCCGCCGGCGGCGTAAGAAATCTTCGGGTGATGTTTGTGGCCGTGTATCACGAGCCAAGTTCCTGAAGAATCTGCGGCCAGTAAGTCTAGCAACTGCTGCCCATTGTCCATGACATCGGTTGCGCCAAGGTTCAATTCAGAGTGCTGGTGCGGATGATGATGACATAATAATATTTTAATCGGGAAGGTCGCGAGTGCTGGCATACCAGCACGCAGACTAGACAGTACATCCTTGGTGATGCGACCGTGATTCTTCTCGTTTTCGCCGTGTCCGTGATGGGCACTGCTGTTCAATATCACGATTACAGCAGGTGGAAGCTCAACGATCGTGTAATCGCGGGCCCAGTACTGGTTTGCCAGGGGGGCTTTCGCACACGGAAACTGCGGGGACAAGTTCTTTAGGGTTTGCGCCGCGTCTGGATTCCCGTGCAAATATCTCGAATCAAGATCGTGATTCCCGGCGGTTCCAAGAAGGTGCTTTGCCTTTAATGCTTCCTGAATTTGCTGCAGAGTTGTCCAACCATAGCGAATGCATTCCGGGCAGGCCTGATGAGCGAGATCTCCCGGGCACAACAAAACATTTGCCGAGACTTCGTCCCTTTTGATTAGCTCCACGAGGCCTGCGATGGGATGGTTTTCGGGCTGTTGCTCACCCGTACTGATGCTCAGATGGGAAGGTCTCTGATGGTTTTCCGGCAGTTTAGCGTAAGCATGCAGATCGCTCGCGACTGCAACCGTGAACCGTTTGCCTGCCATTCCAGCCCGTCGACTCCATCATCGCCACAAGAATTTCGTCGCGTTAAGGTCCAAGCCACCCATATCTTGCCTAATCCTGCCACGTTTTTCCGTCGGCATACGATGAATGACTCTGCCAATCTTAGCGCATCAGTTCGCGTGATAACAGCAAGTGTTTGCCGACGGGGCATTTAGCTTCTACCGTGATAGAAACGCGGACACCATTTGAGGCCTGCGACATATGGTTTTGAGGGCCATTTTTCGGCGTATGATGGTCGCACTAGTGGCCCCCGACGCAAGACATTCGGATACGATCTGCCCCCCATTCTTGAGATGGGCAGGCAGCAAGCGCCGCTTGCTGCCGGTGTTGCAGAACTATTGGACCTCGAAGCACACGCGTTATCTAGAGCCGTTCGTCGGTTCGGCATGCCTTTTTTTCGCCCTTAAACCTCCGAGAGCAATCCTCGGCGACCTTAATCAGGAACTCGTCGCCACCTATCTTGAAGTGAAGTACCGCGTAGGGGATGTTCTGAAGCGCCTGTCCCGGATTCCGCCATCGGATCGAGATGCGTACAAAAAACTGCGTGGGCTGGACCCGGCGAGTCTCACGTCGGCACAACGTGCCGCGCGCTTCATCTACCTAAACCGCTTCTGCTTCAATGGCATTTATCGCACCAACCTCGCGGGTCAGTTCAACGTGCCTTTCAGCGGTGATCGGTGCGGAGGTTTTCCCAAGCCAGATGTTTTCCGGCGGTGTTCTACTCGCTTACGATGCGCCCGTTTTGTAAATGGAGATTTCGAGCGCGTGCTGGCGCACGCTCAGAGGGGCGATTTTGTTTACATGGATCCACCCTTTGCCGTGCGAGCCCGAAGAGTATTCCGCGAATACGATCCCAGCACCTTCACGCACAAGGATATCAATCGTTTGCGAGGGTGGATGGAACGGTTGGACGCCAAGAGGATAAGCTTTGTAGTCAGCTACGCGGAGTCCGACGAGGCTGATATTCTACGCAAGAACTTTTGGCACGAGACCGTCTCGGTGCGGCGTAACATTGCCGGTTTTGCGGCGCATCGAGTAAGTTCAAACGAAGTGCTGATTTACAACTGAAAACATGCCAAGCCTGAAGCCGCTACAACCCGTTATCCCACAGGTAATACCCTCGGGGCAGCTTAGGCATCTTAGCCCCGATGAGATTAAGCCAAGTCTGAATAACCCCCGTCACCTGTTCGATGAAGATCAACTTCAGGAGCTAAAGAAGAATATTGGCGAGCACGGAGTACTTGTGCCCATCACGGTCTACCAGGCGAAGGGGCAGGCGAAGTTTTCCATCCTTGACGGGGAACGTCGCTACCGGTGCGTCCGCGAACTGATTGCCGAGGGACGCGGAGAGAAGGACGGTCAACCCCTTCGGCTTCCGGCCAATGTTGTTGAACCGCCCTCGAA
Source organism: uncultured Acidobacteriaceae bacterium (assembly GCA_963846245.1). GTDB lineage: Bacteria > Acidobacteriota > Terriglobia > Terriglobales > Acidobacteriaceae > Sulfotelmatobacter. Next base: position 531,854 of record CAWJVI010000010.1, read on the forward strand.
GATCGCGGGCCTGCTGTACATGTTTTCTATTCACAATTTCAGAGAAGCGTGGGAACTCATGCCCACCGCGCTCGGTCTGAAGATCGTGATGGAGGAGCTTGGAGAAAACGATAACAAGGCGCTCTCAAAACTCACGGGCCTGAGTGAACCGCAAATTGAGCGCTGCAAGAAGCTCCTCGCGTTCCCAGAGCGTTTTCAGCAGCTCTCCCTCGACCCGGACCCGGCCACACGAATCCCCTCGAATTTCTGGATCGAAGCCCTGCCCGTATTGGACCTGGCACTCGAGGCCGTCCCGACCGTCAAACGCCTTGGGCGCGATCGCGCAACGGATAAGCTGGTAGAGAAGTACCGCGACAAGAAGATCAAAAGCGTTATTCACTTTCGGCGGATCATGGAGAGCTACGATCTCGCGGAAGACGATCCCGCTACTCAGGCCAAGGTGGTCCGTACAATTGAGGAATTCTTTCTTAATCCGAAGGTGGAAACCCGTGCGGCGTTCGATCCTTTCATCGTAGACAAAAAGCGCGTACAGGGTGCCCTCGCTGCATGCGAGGAATTCATGACCCAGCTTCAACGCTTCAAACTCCGCTACACCGCGGATGACGAGGAGCGCCGGAATCTGCGACGTGCCCTGAAGGAAGTTCGTGCTTATTGCAAGAGCCTTGAGCAAGCACTCATGGGGAGCGATGATCCCGAGGTGCCCCAAGACTGAATGTGGCGCACGATTTACAGCATTCGAGCGGCGCTGCGTTTTCACGACTATAAGCCGCAGCCCCTTAATTGGATGTCGGTTCGAGAGTGGACCAAGCAGTTCAAGAAGGACTGGCGTCTTGCGGAGCGCCTCTTGAACAACGTCGTCTACATTTCCGAATCACGCACACGCGATATTCTCGTCAATCAAAACGCCGCGTTGATGAGGCGTCTGGCCGCTGCCGGGCTTCCTCCGAAAAACTTAATTTACGTGCAAGTTCATGATGCCGGCAGCAGCAGCCCTGTGATGCTTAATCTTCTGCGCGATGCCGCGAACCTTGAGCGCCTGGGATGTAAGTTTGTCGATGCACGAGATACATTTCGGCTCACCAAGACGATGGACCAGTTGGGTGAAGGTGCATTGATTTACGTTGATGATTTCGTCGGGACGGGAAATCAATTTTGCGGAGAGCGCGATTTTGCTGCCAAGAATTTCGTGCTCAATACGTTTTCGGAATTTCTCATCGCGCCAAGTATTTGCGAGGAGGCCTTCTACCAAATCGCGCAGCGAGGTATTGAGGCCTTCACCGGCCATGTGCACTATAAGGCGGAGCGACCGTTACATGCCAACTCGACAATCTTCGGGGAAGCCGACAAGGAACGTCTTGAATTAATGTGCCGAGGCGTCAATCCACGCTTCGCGCTCGGCTACCGTGGCCTTGCGACGATGGTCGTACTCTATCGCAATGCTCCGAATACGGTTCCCGCCATCTTGCGCGGCAGCCTCAATCAAACGCCCTTCTCTGGGATTTTTCCCCGGACCACTGATCTTCCTGTTCGACGTGTGTAATCTTGGCGTGGGGGGTTATGGTGTGTTGCCAAACGTCATTAGATATGATTAAGTAATGACATATTGAGACATGCCCGTGGCCAAGCCTCTTCAGAAGATCGTGCAGTACATCGGCCAACACGGGATCGTTAGGCCCCGCGATATCGAGGCCATCGGCCTTCCACGGGAGTACCTCGTTCGCCTCCACCGGCAAGGCAAGCTCAAACGGCCGGGACGTGGAATCTACACTCTGCCAGACGCCAACGTGACGGAACACCACTCTTATGCCGAAGTGGCGAAGCGAGTGCCTGAAGCTGTTATTTGCCTGCTTTCGTCGCTTACTTTTCACGAGATCACTACCCAGAGTCCTGCTTCGGTTTGGATCGCTCTCGGTAAAGGGGCAAGAACGCCTGCCCTCACTTCGCCATCACTCAGGATCGTCCGCCTGTCCGGCCAGTCGCTGACTGAAGGAATCGAAAAGCATCAAGTCGAGGGCGTTCCCGTTCGCGTTTATTCAGCCGCAAAGACGGTCGCCGACTGCTTTAAATTCCGGAACAAAATCGGGCTTGATGTCGCAATCGAAGCTCTAAAGGATTCTCTTCGCCAAAAGAAGACAAACATCAACGAAATCTACCGCTACGCCAAAGTCTGCCGGGTTAGCAATGTCATTCGCCCGTACATGGAGACGCTATGACCCGCGAGAAAGGCAAAAACACGGCAGCATCCATCCGCGCCCGCCTGCTTGCTCTTGCGTAGCGTAAGGGTGGGGACTACCAGCGCGGCTGACGTAAACGTCGCGGGAATTTGGTCAGGAAGTCGTCGTTCCAAACCCGCTCCTGCATGTACACCACCAGCTGGGCAGCGCGGACGTTCGTGGACCTCGCGTAGCAAGGATTGGAACGGCCAGAATACTGCGCGTGGCCCCTTACTCTCTTCCGACCACGGTGTCATAGAGCCCATAGTGTGTGAGCCCTTCGTGGCTCTCGATGCCCGTGTACCGCAGCGAGGCATCCTCGTAGCGGCGGAACGCGAATACCGCCTGGTTCATCTGCTCGGTATTGAATACCTTGAGGTTCACGAGCAGATGGAAGTCCTTCACCGTCAGACCGGTAACGGCCAGAAACAAGTCCGGCTCCAACTTAGTGATCACGTCTTGCAACGTGTTCTCGCGAAAATCGGTCAGGTACATGAACGCAGGGATGCGCGTCGCGAACTTGATCAGCTTTTCTTGCACGAGCTTGCGCTTGGACTTGTATTCCTTTTCCTCATCGGTGAGCTGCTTCTTCTCTTTCTCGGTCAGCTCCTTGTTCTTGGCTTTGTTCTTGAGTTCCTTGACCTTCTCGCTCTTGTTGATGATGGTCTCGATGATGTTGTCGCCCAGCGCACGCCAGCCCTCGATGCGTTCTACAGCGGCCATTGCCTCCGGGTTATCAAGGACTCGGCGCAGCGTATCGTTGTCTACATTCACCAGCAGTGCGCTCTCCCATTTGCGGGCCAGCAGCGTAGCTGAGGTGCCAGCCATCGCGATATCCAGGATTCCGCCAGCGTCGATCTGGGTCATGTTCGCGCCGTCGTAAGCCAGCACCGGCAGGAACGACACGAGATCCCTGACGGCGTTCTCGGGATTCGATTCGTTGGGCGAGAGTCCGATGCCGTATTCGGAGAGCTGCCGAAGCGCGCGCGTAGGGGCAAAGTCGAACACGAAGCAAACCGGTTTTAGGATTTCTTCCTCGTTCGGATTGTCACCATTCGGGTTCTTGATGGACCACGGGGACTGCACGCGGAAGGCGGCTTGAAAGTAAGTCTCAGGGCTCTTCAGATTGCGCAGCATCAGGATCGAAGACCATTGCGGCACAGTAATGCCGGTGGTGAGTTTGCCGCATGACAGCGTGATTGTCTTGGTGTCGAATCCGCTCCCGATTGCCTCGCGCACCGGCGGCAGTGCATCGAGCCCAATGCCCGCCGACGCGCCAGCCGCTACAACAACCTCGTACTCGTGCCAGAAGACGTTGTGTTTCTCAGCCAACAGGTTAGCCATCGCGTGACAAGCCGCAACGTTCGGCAGAAACCAGAACGAGTGCTGCAGGTACGGCAGCAGCCGCACATCCGAATAGGGAAACGGCGGCGGTGAGCCCGTCTTGAGGCCCTCGACGCCTTCGGCATGTACTGGCCTCGGATGATGTCTAACCATTTTTGTACGTCGCTCTTGTGCTTGAACTGTGCGCCTCTTGTCCGTGCCAGTAGCCGCAAAGAATTCGTTGAGATCGAACTCGTCGAACTCTCCCCCGCTCGCAACCGTCAGCAGTTCGTCCGGCATCTGGTAGGTAAGCAGACGCATCTGCGGCAGTGCACCATAAGGGTTCCACTTGCCGGGATTCTTGGCGGCGAAATCTTCCTTGGCGCGTTGTTCGTCAGTGTACGTCCAGTTGAAGATCTGTTCTTCGATAAACTCGCCTGTGGCCAGCGCCTTGAACGGCGTGCCGGAGAGGTAGAGGTAGGCTTTGGTCGTGATGGGCAGGAACTCAATCTCCTTCTCCGAAAGCACTGCGAGGTCTTCGTTCACATCTTCGAGCGCCAGCGGCGTATTCGAGCTTCGCTTCCTTCTTCGCGACCGCCTCTTCCTCGCCCTCGAACAGTTCCTTGGCGGTATCTCGCCAAGCGCCGAAGTGGTATTCGTCAAATACCACGAGGTCCCAATTCACCGTATGCAGCCATTCGTTCTTCGGCTTGATGTTCCCCGCTTGTCGCGGCCGAGGAGGTCCTGAAACGAGCCGAAGTAGACGACCGGCTTCTCGTGGATTGATTTCCGTGGGGTCAAGGTCGGAGTTGCGCGAGAGGTACTGCCAGCCGTCGAAATCCACATGACTTTCGAGATCCGTTTGCCACGCATCCTCCACCGCGGGCTTGAAGGTCACCACGAGTACCCGCTTCGCGCCGAGCTTCCTGGCGAGCTGGTAGGTGGTGAAGGTCTTGCCGAAGCGCATCTT
>CAWJVI010000011.1:0-552941 GCA_963846245.1 uncultured Acidobacteriaceae bacterium
TGTTTGCGGCGGCGTTGCCGAGACTGATGTATTGCCGATTGCCGCGGAAGTCCGCGAAAGCGAGTGTCGTGTCGTCCAGCACGCGCAAGAAGCCGGGCGGTCCGCCGCGATGCTGGACATAGGGCCATCCGCTTTCGGAAACGGTCGCAATGTAGAAGCTGTCGCGCGCCGCGACGAACTGCGCCTCCGCTTCGGTGAAACGATCGAAAGCCCTTTTGCCCTTGAAATCGGTCCACAGCTCGCCGCTGCCGTTCGCGGCTTGTGCGGCTTTGACGCTCGGCGTTCTCGCAATGTCGAGAAACCCATAGGCCATGACGAATTCTCTTTTTGCTGGTCCGAGGCAACTACGCTCGCCCAACATAGATCGTTCCATAATTTAAAATAATATGCTATTTAATAGATGCACTCTCTCATATTATGGAATATACGATGGACCGCCTCGAAGCCATGTCGATCCTGATTGCCGCGGCCGAAACCGGCAGTCTTACGGCGGCGAGCCGCAAGCTCGGCGCGCCGTTGCCCACTGTGAGCCGTAAGGTTTCGGACCTTGAAGCGCACCTCAATGCGCGGCTCCTCATCCGCTCGACGCGCAGGCTGACGCTCACCGACGCCGGCGGCGCTTATGTTGCGGCGTGCAAGCGCATCCTCGAACAGGTCAGCGACGCTGAGCGCGCGGCTTCCGGCGAATACAGCGCGCCCAAAGGCGATCTGGTCGTGACCGCGCCTATTGTGTTCGGGCGATTGCATGTGCTGCCAGGGATCAACGCATTCCTCGCGACGTTCCCGGAGATCAACGTCCGGCTGATGCTCGCCGATCGCAATGTGAATTTGATCGACGACCACGTCGACCTCGCGGTGCGGATCGGCGTGTTGCCGGACAGCAGCATGGTCGCCACGCGCGTCGGTTTTGTTCGCTATGTGGTGTGCGCGAGCCCGGCTTATTTGGCGGCTCACGGAACGCCAAAAGTTCCGCAAGATCTGTCGGCACTCGCTTGCGTCACTTTCGATGGATCGGCGCCGGCAACGGTTTGGCGATTTAGCCCTGCTCATGCAAACGCGGAGCGGACGGTGTCAATCCGTTCGCGGCTCTCGGTGAATACCGCGGAGGCCGCGATCGACGCGGCGGTCGCAAGCGTCGGCATCACCCGCGTTTTGTCCTATCAAGCCGCGCGCGCGGTGGCGGAGGGAAAGCTGCAGATCGTTCTCGCCGACCACGAAGCCGAGCCGTTGCCGATCAATCTTGTGCATGTCGGGCAGGGCGTACTGCCGCTCAAGACGCGGGCCTTCATCGATTTCGTGGCGCCACGGCTCCGCGAGCGCGTCGCGGCCGCTACTTTGGTTGACAAGCCGGCGCCAAAGAAGGAACAAAGCGCGGTCCGAAAGCCCAGACTGCGGCGCTGATTGTGCGCGGGCAAAGTGGATAGAAGACATGAACGGCTTAAGCCGCCGGTTTAGCGTTGCCCCGATGATGGAATGGACCGACCGGCATTGCCGGTTCTTCCATCGCCTGCTGACGCGCCGCGCGCTGCTTTATACTGAAATGCTCACCACCGGCGCGGTGCTGCACGGCGATCGGGCGCGGCTGTTGCGTTATGATATGGCCGAGCATCCGTTGGCGCTTCAGCTCGGCGGGTCCGATCCGGGCGCACTTGCCGCTTGTGCACGCTTCGCTGCGGATTTGGGTTTTGACGAGATCAATCTCAATGTCGGTTGCCCGTCCGACCGCGTGCAGGACGGCCGCTTCGGCGCTTGTCTGATGGCGGAGCCGGCGCTGGTAGGCGATTGCGTAGCGGCAATGAAGGCCGCCGTGGCGATCCCCGTCACCGTCAAATGCCGCATCGGCATCGACGAGCAGGATCCGGAACCGGCGCTCGAGATTTTCGCGCAATCAATCGAGCGCGCCGGCGCCGACGCGCTTATCGTGCATGCCCGAAAGGCCTGGCTCAAAGGCCTCTCGCCGAAGGAAAACCGCGAAGTGCCGCCGCTTGATTACGATCGCGTCTATCGGCTCAAGGCAGCGCACCCGCGCCTGACCATCATTCTCAACGGCGGCATCGGCAGCGTCGAACAGGCGATGGCGCATCTCGATCGCGTCGACGGCGTTATGATGGGCCGGGCCGCCTATCAAGAGCCGTGGCGGCTTATCGCCGTCGATCCGCTGGTCTTCAACGAGACGGCGCGCTTTCAGTCAGCGAAAGAGGCCGCAGCCGCGGTCATGCCCTATATCGCGCGCGAGCTTGCGGCGGGCACGCGGCTTCACAGTATCACCCGGCACCTGCACGGCCTGTTCCGCGCCGTGCCCGGCGCGCGCGCCTTTCGCCGTCATCTGGCGAACGCCGCGGCCGCGCCGCATGCGAGTGTGGAATATCTCGCCGCCGCGCTTGCATTGGTCGCGGACCCAGTCCTGGACAGCGATGCCGAATTGGCGAATGTTGCCGCGTAATCCGCCTTTCTGAAAGCACCAAAAAGCACAATGGTTCTCGGCGTCCCGTTGAGCGAGGTTCTCTGGCTCGCGCTCGCCGTCGTGATCGGCGGCGTCGTTACCGGAATCCTCGCCGGACTGTTCGGCATCGGCGGCGGCGCGGTAATCGTGCCGGTGCTCTATGAAGTGTTCCGCGTGCTCGACGTTCCGGAGGCGGTGCGCATGCAGCTTTGCGTCGGCACGTCGATTGCGATTATTTTGCCGACGACGGTGCGGTCCTACATCACGCACCGCGAAAAAGGTCTGGTGATTCCGCGCGTCATCAGGCTGTGGGCGCTGCCCGCCGTGATCGGCGTCACCTGCGGCGCGGTGATCGCCGCTTTCGCGCCGCCGGCGGTGTTCAAGATCGCCTTTGTGCTGATCGCAGGCTTCATCGCAACAAAATTTCTGTTCGCCGGCGACCGTTGGAATCTCGGCACTGATCTGCCGGGCACGGTGCCGATGACGCTCTACGGATTTGTCATCGGGCTCGCCGGATCGCTGATGGGGGTGAGCGGCGGCTCGTTGTCCAATATCGTGCTCACACTCTACGGCAAGCCGATTCACAATGCGGTCGCAACCTCGTCGGGGCTCGGTGTGCCGATCACCATCGTCGGCACGCTCGGCTATATTCTCGCCGGCTTGCACGATCATGCGCTGTTGCCGCCGTTCTCGCTCGGCTTCGTCTCGCTGATCGGGGTTGCGGTGATGGCGCCGGTGTCGAGCTTCACCGCACCTTATGGCGCTCGGTTCGCCCACACTTTGTCACGGCGCACGCTCGAAATCGTATTCAGCTCTTTTCTTCTGCTGGTGTCGCTGCGTTTTCTCGTCAGCTTGTTTTAAAGCGCGCTTGCGTCATCATCCTGTGCAGCCGTGACGGGATACCTTAATCGCAATCATCATTTTTGCGATTAATCGTCGCGTTCGCGAAAGCGAATAGGTCAGCATCGCTGCCACAAGTGTTTTTTGTGACTTGCCATGGCATCAAGTCAGCATAGTGTTCCCGATGTTTCTGCCGGGAGAGTGTCGTGTCAGATCTCTACGCTCCGACAGACGTTGGCGTTGATCGACCGTCAAACGCGCCCCCCGCGAATATGAATTTCGTCCCAGGCGGCACGTTCCGCATGGGATCTGACAAGCACTATCCCGAAGAAGCGCCCGCTCATCGTGTCACCGTCGACGGCTTCTGGATCGACCGCACGCCGGTCACCAATCGCGATTTTCGTAAATTCGTGAACGCAACCAAGTACGTCACCTTCGCCGAGATCGCGCCGGATCCGGAGGACTATCCGGGCGCATTGCCACATATGCTCAAGGCCGGCTCGCTCGTCTTCATTGCGCCTAAGCATCCGGTCGACCTGAAAAACTGGGCGCAGTGGTGGACGTTTAAATTTGGCGCGAATTGGCGGCGCCCTTACGGACCGCGCAGCTCCATCAGCGGCCTCGACGACCATCCCGTTGTGCATGTCGCGTACCGAGATGCCGCGGCATACGCCAAGTGGGCCGGCAAGGAGCTGCCGACGGAAGCCGAATGGGAATTCGCGGCGCGCGGCGGTCTCAATGGCGCCGAATTCGCGTGGGGCGAGGAATTCACGCCGGGCAATCGCCAGATGGCCAACACTTGGCAGGGCGTTTTCCCGAACGAGAAACTCGCGCTCGACGGCTACGAGCGTACCTCGCCGGTAACGGCCTTCCCGCCGAACGGCCACGGCCTTCACGACATGATAGGCAATGTCTGGGAGTGGACGACAGACTGGTATTCGTCGCGGCACGAGGCCGACGCGCCAAAGGCCTGCTGCATCCCCGACAATCCGCGCGGCGGGCGCGAGGATGCAAGCTACGACCCGTGCCAGCCGCGGATCAAAATTCCACGCAAGGTGCTCAAGGGCGGCTCGCATCTTTGCGCACCCAACTATTGCCGCCGCTACCGCCCAGCCGCGCGCCATGCGGAAGCGGTGGATACGTCCACGAGCCACGTCGGATTCCGTTGTGTCATCAGGAAAGGGAGCGATCAATGTCCAGCGACGATAACGGAGACAAGTTGAGCCCAATCAAGAGTGCCCTCAACCGCCGCAACATGTTGCTTGGGGGCACCACACTTGCCGCCGCGTCGGCGGTCGCATCTGGTAATCCGATTCAGGTCGCGCAGGCGCAGCAGCAAGCCGCGGCGCCGTCGGGCAAGCGACAAAACATCCTCGTGATCTTCGGCGACGACATCGGCCAGTCCGACATCAGCGCCTATACATTCGGCCTCATGGGTTACCGCACCCCGAACATCGACCGCATCGCCAAAGAAGGCTTGATGTTCACGGACTATTACGCCGAGCAAAGCTGCACGGCGGGGCGTTCGTCCTTCATCACCGGGCAGGCGGTTTTGCGTACGGGTCTCTCCAAAGTCGGCATTCCCGGCGCCACCGTCGGGCTGCAGCCCGAAGACATCACCATCGCGGAGGCGCTCAAGCCGCTCGGCTATGCCACCGGCCAGTTCGGCAAGAACCATCTCGGTGACCGCAACGAATTTCTGCCGACAGTGCACGGTTTCGACGAATTCTTCGGCAATCTCTATCATCTCAATGCCGAGGAAGACCCGGAAGACCCGGACTACCCGAAGCTCCCGGCGTTCACGGCCAGGTTCGGACCGCGCGGCGTGATCAAAAGTAAAGCCAGCGATCGCGACGATCAGACAGTCGATCCGCGTTTCGGCAAGGTCGGCAAACAGACCATCGAGGATACCGGACCGCTCGACAAAAAGCGCATGGAGACGATCGACGACGAAACCACCACCGCCGCGATCGACTTCATGCAGCGGCAGGTTAAAGCCAACAAGCCATTTTTCGTCTGGATGAACACGACGCGCATGCATCTCTATACGCATGTGCGCGCGTCGATGCGCGGGCAAAGCGGCATGCCGGACAATGAATACGCCGACGGCATGATCGAGCACGACGGCGATGTCGGCAAATTGCTAAAGGCGGTGGACGATCTCGGTATCGCCAACGATACGATCGTTGTTTACACAACCGATAACGGTCCGCACATGAACTCGTGGCCCGATGCGGCCATGACACCGTTCCGGAGCGAGAAAGACACCAATTGGGAGGGCGCGTTCCGCGTGCCGGCGATGGTGCGCTGGCCTGGTCACATCAAGCCGGGAAGCATCGCCAACGATATCTTTTCCAGTCACGACTGGTTTCCGACTCTGCTGGCGGTCGCCGGCGACACCGGCGTGAAGGACCGGCTGTTGAACGGCTGGCAAATCGGCGGCCGTACCTACAAGGTACATCTCGACGGTTACGATCAGCTTGCCTACCTAACCGGCCAGCAAGAGCATTCCGACCGGAAAGGTTTCATCTACTTTGACGACGACGGCCAATTGGTCGCGCTTCGGTTTGGGGATTGGAAGGCCGTGTTCTTCGAGCAGAAGACGCCTGGTACCTTGGACATTTGGGGAGAGCCGTTCACTCCTCGGCGAGTACCGTTGCTCTTCAACCTGCGCATGGACCCTTACGAACGGGCACAGATAACTTCAAACTCCTATTACGCTTGGTCGCTGCACAAATTGTATATGCTGATGGAGGCTCAGTCGATCGCAGCGGAGTTCGTGGCCACGTTCAAGGAATTTCCACCGCGACAGAAACCGCAGAGCTTCAATCTCGATCAGATTATGGAGCAGTTGCAGCATCCGGCGCAGAGTGACTGATATCGATGCGCCGGTCGGCAGAAAGCGTGCCGATCGGCCCAAATGTCACTGGCGTTAGTTCAGTTTCCGCGTATGATTCCGCCTTCGGCCGCGCCGCGGCGCGGTCGCAACAAGAAAAAACGAAACGCTGGTTCAACCACATATCGGGAGGAATGACATGTCGGGTACGCTTATCAATCTCATCATCCAGCTCATCGCTGGTGCGGCCGGCGGCAATGCCGCGGGCGCTACAATGAAGAACCTCGACCTCGGCACGCTCGGCAACACCATCGCCGGTGCGCTCGGCGGTGCTGGCGGCGGGACAATTCTCACCGCGCTGCTGCCGATGCTACAGGGCGCGGCGGGGAGCGGTGACATCGGCACAATTCTCGGACAAGCAGTCGGCGGCGGCGTTGCCGGCGCCGTCGTTACCGCCGTCGTTGGTCTCATCAAGAACATGATGTCCGGCCAAACGGCCAAGTAAACCGGGAGCCACGTTGCGGCCGGCGACGCGCTACGCGCCGCCGGCCGGATTTGCTGCAGCGGTGCGGCTTTAGCGCAATTCGGTCGGCTGCCGTCCAGGAACGACGACGTGCTGCGAACCGCACACCCGGTCTATTTCCAGGTCGCCTTTAAGTTCGATCGCGTCAGGGCGTTGACGCCGTAATATCCGGAGAGACGCCGTCACAATAAGACGGGATCGCGCGGCCAGTAAAGTAGCCGTTACTGGAGGAAAGCAAAGTGTCAAACCGCCTTTGCGTCACCCTCTTGGCCGCGATTGCAATCGTCGCCGTGCCCGCCAGACTCTTGGCCCAAACAGTCTCGCCCGTCGAGACGCGCGCGATAGCCAAAGAGGCCTACATTTACGCGTTTGCGATGCTGGAAAACTATCAGACCTGGTACAGCCAAGCCGTGGACAAAAATGCGAATGGGTATGTCGGCGGCTTCAATGTGTTCCGCCATTACTCGGAACCGTTCACGCCCGACAACCATGACGTCGTCACGCCGAACAACGATACGCCTTACTCATGGGCTTGGCTCGATCTGCGCGCGGAGCCGATGGTGGTGAGCGTGCCGGCTGTCCCTAAAGACCGCTACTACGTGATGCAATGGGTCGATCTCTTCACTTATAATTTCGCTTATATCGGCGTGCGCGCCACCGGCTTCGGTGCGGGCAGCTACATGATCGCCGGGCCTGATTGGAAGGGTCAAAAACCTGCTGGTATCAAACAGGTTTTCAAAGCAGAGACAGAGATCGTCGGCACCCTGACACGCACGGTTCTGGAAGGTCCGGACGACGTAGCCAACGTGAAGGCGCTCCAAGCGCAATACAAGCTGCAGCCGTTGAGCGCCTTCCTCGGCACGCCTGCGCCGCCGTCTGCGCCGCCGATTTCCTTCCCGCCTTACGATAAAGCCAAGGCGCACTCGCACGATTTCATCGGCTATCTGAATTTCCTGCTGCAGTTCGCGGAGCCGCCTTATCCGTCCGAAATCGCGATTCGCAGGCGGTTTGAGAAAATCGGTATCGTTCCGGGTAAGCTTTGGGACGCTTCCAAAGTTGATCCGGGAACCCTCACCGCCGTCGATGCTGGTGTGAAGGACGGCCAAGCTGCAATCGACGCCCAAGCGGCGAAGACGTTTAGCTCAAATGGACTATTCGGCTCTCGCGCTTTCCTGAAGACGAATTACATCACGCGCGATGTTGCGGCGATGAAGGGCCTTTATGGAAATTCGCTCGAAGAGGCTTGGTACGGCGGCTATATCGGCGATGGCACAAAGCCCTCGGTGATCCACTTCACCAAAGCAAATCTGCCGCCGGCGAAGTTCTTCTGGTCCGCGACGCTTTACACTCTGCCGGACCGGTTTCTCTACGCCAATCCGATCAATCGATATTCCGTGGGCGATCGGACCAAGGGTCTCACCTATGGCAAGGATGGCTCGCTCACGATCTATGTGAGCAATACGTCACTCGGCAAGGACAAGGAAAGCAACTGGCTGCCCGCGCCAGCGGGAAAATACAGCTTGGTCGCGCGTGTCTACGGGCCAGGCAAAGCGGCGATGAGTGGAAAATGGCAACTGCCGCCGTTGCAACCCGCCGGCGCGACACCGTGATCTTGTCCATGGCAGCGTTTTGACGGGGACGAGGTGAGACGATGCTCGATATTTTCGCCTGGATCGTCCTGATCGTTCTTGCGGGCAGCACTGTCGCGGTCGTTGTGTTCTTGGCCGCGTTGCCGGGCCGCATCGCGCATGCCCGCAAGCATCCCTGGGCACATGCGGTCACGGTCGCCGGATGGATCACCTTTTTTCTCGGCTTTGCGCTGTGGCCGGTCGCATTGATCTGGGCCTATGTCGATGTGCCGGCGCCTCGCAAAGCGGAGGCCGCCGAATGATTGTCGTCCTCCTCAACGTCTATCTTGTCCTTCTCTTCATTCTGGTGAAGTTGAGGATCGTTTGCTTCAACCTGTTTTGGAAAATCTCGCCGGTAATCGTGCTGCTGTTGCTTCTCGTGGGCCTTTTCATCCCCATGGGGTGGGGCGCGCCGACCGGAAGTGCACTGGTGATCCGGCAGTCGGTGCCGATCGTGCCAAACGTCGCCGGCGAGGTAATCGACGTTCCAGTCGAGCCAAACACGCCGATCAAGTCCGGCGACGTGTTGTTTCGGATCGATCCGACGCCGTTCCAGGCGCAGTTGGATGCCCTCAACGCGCAGCTCAAATTCGAGCAGTTGCGGTTGTCGCAGATGACGCAATTGCAGCAGGCTAATACTGGCCGCGATTTCGATGTCCAGCAGCGCCAGGCCTCCGTTGATCAGTTGCGGGGACAGGTTGCCGGTGCGCAATATAATCTCGACCAAACCGTGGTGCGCGCACCGACGGACGGATACGTGACCAATCTCGCGCTGCGCAAGGGTGCGCGCGTCGCTGCGTTGCCGTTGTCGCCGGTCATGGCATTCGTCGATACAGCCGAGACCCTCGTCGGCGTGGAAATTCCCCAAATTGACGCCCGCTACATTGCGCCCGGTCAACCTGTTGAAGTCACGTTCAAGTACTATCCGGGGCAAATTCTGACCGGAAAGGTTGAAGCGGTCCTGCAAGCGATCGCGACCGGCCAGGTTCAGACCTCCGGGCTCGCCGTGACACCAAAACCTATCGAGTCTGCACCTTTTATCGTGCGGGTTGCGCTCAACGATGCCGAAGTCGCACGCCGTCTACCCGCCGGCAGTACGGGAGAGGCTGCGATCTACACCGACCGCGTCAAGGCGAGCCATATTATTCGCAAAGTCCTGCTGCGGCAGATCGCGATCACGAACTACATCAATCCGTTCTAGAAAATAGCGCGCGGAACGCGCATGATACGGCCTGCACGCCTGCGGCGACGACGGGGAGGCGGCGATGAAGACAGCTACCGTTGGATACGGAGCGCGGACTTTCGGCGGCCGGCAATCGGGACCATTGTTCGCCGCGCTCGCGCTCTCCGCGGCCAGTCTTGCAGCGCTGGCGCCCGACGGCGCCTATGCCGACGAAGGCGGCGTGAGTTTCTGGCTTCCCGGTCAATTCGGCAGCCTGGCGGCGGCGCCCGCCGTGCCAGGTTGGGCTCTCGGGCTTGTGAATTACTATCCGTCGCTCAGCGCCGGAGGCAGTGTCGCCGCCGCCCGTGAAATCACGCTCGGCAAGTTCAACGGCACCGTCAACGTGAACCTCAACGCTAATTTGAAAGCAACGCCGGACCTCGTCTTTATCGCGCCAAGCTACACGTTTGCAACGCCGGTCTTTGGCGGCCAATTGGGCGTCGGCGTGACCACCGCCGTGGGTCGCAGTGTTACCGACATCAACGGCACATTGACTTTGACGGGCCCCGGCGGCGGCGCCATCACCAGGCAAGGCACGATCGACGACGGCCGCACCGGCTTTAGCGATCTATATCCTTTAGCGACGTTGAAGTGGAACAGCGGCGCAAATAACTTCATGGCCTATGCGATGGGGGACATCCCGGTCGGGATGTACAGCACAACCAATCTCGCGAATATTGGCATCGGCCATGGCGCCATCGATGGTGGTGTCGGCTACACCTATTTCAATCCGCAGACCGGCAATGAATTTACTGTGGTGACAGGGCTAACCTATAATTTAGTCAATCCCAGTACCGGCTACCAGAACGGTGTCGACTGGCACCTGGACTGGGGCGCGTCGCACTTCCTGACCAAGACGCTGCAAATCGGCGCGGTCGGCTATTTCTATGACCAGGTGACTGCCGATCGCGGCGCGGCGGCGTTTCTCGGGGAGAATTTGTCGCGTGTCGCCGCCGTAGGACCGCAGATCGGCTTCATCTTCCCCGGACCGTCGATTCAGACCTATCTCAATTTCAAAACCTATTATGAATTCGACCCCCAGAACCGGCCGTCAGGCTGGAATGCTTGGGTGACGCTATCGCTGTCGCCGAGCCCGCCAACTCCTGCCACCGCGCAATCTGCAATGCTGCACAAGTGAACCGGCTATACGGTTCGATTATCGCTTGGGTCATTTGATGTTCATTCGTTTGGCTCGCCCAGAGAACGCACCCGCGAAATAGCGTCCCCGGAGCGGTAAGACTATTGCTGCACTGCGCGATATTGGCCTGCGCCTGTCCAATTTGTAATCGAGACGTTCGAAACCGTGCGCCGCTCCTGCGCAACCAATGGGTATGGGCGCAATCAAATGTGGAGAACGCACAATGAAACGCATTATTTTGGTGACGGCTTTGCTGGCTGCCGGTGCAGTATCTGCTTACGCCGATACCGACGTCTGGACCTCGAACCCGCCGCGCGGCGACGCCGACAGAGTGGCGGCCAATAATTATTGCGATCAACAGTACGGTTCGCCGCAGAACCACATTCCCACCAGCGCGGCGTACAAGCGATGCATGGCTAGCCGCGGCTGGAAGTACGTCACCACGAAGCACGATGACACCTGGGTCAACCACAGGGGCATGACCTGCCACCCCATCCTCAACGGCCTAGGCTCGGAATGTTCGAGCTTTTAGAAAGCCGGCGGCGGATCGGCGCTGCGAAGCTTATGCGTATCGCGCTAGGGATATCCTTTGAGCATCAGCCGATCGCCGCTGACTTGCCAGCTCTGCAGCCGATTGAGGAAGCTCATGCCGAGCAGGCTGGTGCGCAGTTGCCCGGGCTGCACCACCAGCGCATCGACCGAACGCTCTTCGAGGCCGCCAATGGTGATGCGGTCTAGCGTGACCGGCGCGGCGCGGGTGCGGCCATTGGCGGTGTCGATGCCGACCGTAAAGTTGAGCAGATCGAGCGGCAGCCCGGCGGCCTTGGCGTCCTCGTGCGTGAGTACCACTGAACTCGCTCCGGTATCGAGCACCATGGCAATTTTCGCGCCGTTGATTTGTGCGGCGATGGAAAAGTCGCCGCCGTTGGTACGCGCGACCTCGACGCTGCGTCCGTGCGAAATAACGTGGCCGGGAATGAGTTCGGCGGCAACGCGATCGGCGACATTGTTGAGTTCGAAGCGGTAGGAATAGCCGATCACCAAAACCAGGCCGACCACGACCCAGAGCAGCGCCGCGGTGACCGCATGCATGAAGCGCTCACGAAACAGCGTCGACAGCGCCGCGGCAAGAAACACCAGGAGCGCCAGTTTGTAGGCGAGCGAGCCGAAATCGTCGGCCGACAGCGGGCCGACCGCGCCGTGTTGCGCGACCAGGACCAGGATCGCGATCAAAAGGCCGATCAGGAGAAGCCACAACAAGCGTTGGCGCACGGTGATGATCCTCTAGGCCGTCGCCGGCGGGGTGTTCGCGGCATTTGCGGTGGCAAGCCGCGCCGGCAATTGCGCCATGATTCGGCAGCGCTTGGCGTCGGTCAGTCCGGCCCATTGCGCGATCTCGTCGAGCGTGCGGCCACAGCCGATGCACTGCCCCAAGCCCGGATGGACCACGCAGATGCGGTTGCAAGGGCTCTGGATTGGGCTTTCGATCGTGGTCTTGGTGGTGGACATAAACCGTCTCGGGCCGAAATCGCGCGGCACCATAGACACGGGGCAGGCGAAGGCAATGACTATTATCCGCCGGCGCCGAACAGCACCCGCTTGGCGCGGTTCGACGATTCGTCGGCGGATGAATAGGGCGCGGACGTGGAGAAGTCTGCCGCCTGCGGCTGAATCGGCGGCGCGCCATGGGCAATCGGCGCCAGCGCCGACATCACGCGCTCGGGCGGGAAGGTGACGATGACCTCGGTGCCGATCCGCAACTTCGATTTGAGCGTGAAGGTGCCGCCGTGCAGGTCGATCAAATTCTTGGCGATGGGCAGGCCGAGGCCGGCGCCTTGTTCGGCCGATTTGATCGAATTCGAGCCCTGGCCGAACGAGGCGAGCACGATCGGAATTTCCTCTTCCGGGATGCCGGGCCCGGTGTCTTTCACGCTCATATATTGGCCGCCGGACGCGGTCCAGCCGACCTTCAGCCAGATCTCGCCGCCTTGCGGCGTAAACTTGATGGCGTTGGAAAGCAGGTTGAGGCAGATCTGCCGCACCGCGCGCTCGTCGGCCCATAGCCGCGGCAAATCAGGCTCGAACATTTCGTGCATGGTGATACCGCGATTGCTGGCGCGCAGTTTCAGCAAATGGTGACAATCCTCCACGACGCGGTTGAGCGACACCGCTTCCTCGTTGAGCTCATAGCGTCCGGCCTCGATGCGCGACAGATCGAGAATTTCGTTGATGAGGTTGAGCAGATGCACGCCGGAATTGTGAATGTCGCCAGCGTATTCCTTATACATCGGCACGGCGTGCTGACCGAAAATCTCGCCCTTCATCACTTCGGAGAAGCCGAGGATGGCGTTGAGCGGGGTGCGCAGCTCGTGACTCATCTGAGCGAGAAACCGCGATTTTGCGATATTGGCGGTTTCAGCGCGGCGGCGCGCCTCGTCGGAGATCGATTTCGACTGTTCGAGTTCGCCGATCAGCGCGTCCTTTTCGGCGCGCGCTTCGAGCGTCGCCAACGTCGTCGTGTAAAGCCGGTAGGCGAGCAGCGAGAAATATCCCTCGGCCGCCATCGCCATGATGGCGAGGATATAGTCGCGCAGCGTGCCTTTGGCCGCGAAATCGAGCGCGATCGCGATGGTAACCGGCAAAGTCAGGGCAAAGACCGCGATCGGCAGGCTCGACGCCAGCATGCTCGAAATCGCCACCACGAGCAGCATGACGAACAGCATGAAGGTGGAGGCCTGCTCGTCGATGCCGATCGGATTGATCAGGATGAAAGTCCACGCCATGCCGAAGAACAGGTCGAGCAGCAGAAACCGCATCCGCCACGAACGCAGGTTGATGGTGCTCTGTGGCTCCTCCAGAAACTGCCGGCAGGTGCGAATAATGACGAGATGAATGATGAGTGCGCCCGCGGTCCAGACGCCGCCGGTCAAAGCGCCGGTCCACAGGCCCGACAGCAACCCGATGGTGACGATCAGCAGCAGGATCACCGGCGAGGCAGAGATGCGGTTCTGCGTGAACTGCCGCAGCAATTCGTAATCGAATACCGGCCGCGTTCCGCTGGTCGACGTCAGCCGGTCGCGCGCCTCGCGCACGTGCTGGGACGCCTGCCGGCGCTTCGTCGATGAAGCGGCGGCCGGCGCGGCAAGATCGCGCTGTTCGCTGGGCGTATGAGACATCGCAGTCCGAGGCTGGCGATTATTAACGACGAACGTGGCCTAAATTCCTTAAGACGAGACTTAAGGCCGGGCGTTGCCATGATCGCGGCAGCGCGGCTGTGCTCATCGGCTGACGAGCGATTAATCCTTGAGCTAACGCCGGGGCCCAACTTTTGAGCCCGCGCTTTGGGCAAGACTTTAGGCGAGACCTTGGCAAGTATTCGTTCACACTTTGGGCGGGACGCTTTTTCGGCACGCGGTGCTGGCATAACGGGGCTGCCAGCCTTTGGGGTCTTTGGCCTGCTGGCTGCCCGCGGCCGGACGCGCTAGGTTTCGGCGCGATAAGCCCATGGGCTCGGCGTGCTAAACAGGCGACCACGATGAAACTTTACGATGGCGGGCGCGCCCCCAATCCGCGGCGGGTGCGGATATTTTTGGCCGAGAAGGGGCTGAAAATTCCGGCCGAGCAGGTCGATCTCAACGCATTGCAGCAGCGCGGCGAAACTTATACCGCGATCAATCCGATGCAGCGGGTGCCAGCCCTCGTTCTCGACGATGGCACCGTGATCGCGGAATTGATCGCCATCTGCCGCTATTTCGAGGCGCTCAACCCCGACCCGCCGCTCTTCGGCCGCGGCGCGCTCGAGGCCGCTTTGGTGGAAATGTGGAACCGGCGGGCTGAATTGCACCTGCTGCTGCCCGCATCGAGCGTATTCCAGCATCTGCATCCGGCCATGGCGCAAATGGTAACGCCCCAGGTGCCGGAATGGGGCGAGGCCAACAAGCCGCGCGTCCAAGAGTTTTTGGATTTTCTCGACGGCGAACTCAAAGATCGGGCCTATCTTGCCGGTACGGATTTCACCATTGCCGACATCACCGCAATGGTGGCGGTGGATTTCATGCGCGTCTCCAAGCTCGCCGTGCCTGACAGGCTCACAAACCTCAAGCGCTGGCACCGAGCGGTTTCGGCGCGCCCCAGCGCGGCGGCTTAGATAGCTGGCGGCGCCGGAACTAATCCCGGGCCGGCGGCTTATCGCTCGGGGTTGAAGGGGTATTCACTTCCTTTGGAGGATCTATGGATAAGAAGATTGCTGGGCTGCTGGGAGCGGCCGCTGCTCTGACCACCATGACCAGTGCCCAGGCGGCACCGGCGCAGTCGACCGAACTGGCACCGGCCGCGAGTTATCGGGATCTTCTCGATCCCGTTCCGAACGCGGTACCGATGCTGCAGGCCGACAATGCCCGGCTTTCCGAAAAGACAACCGAGGTGGCTCAAATCACCATCGGCGTCGGTCATCATCATCACCACCATCATGGCGTCCGGATTCGCCTCGGGCACCACCACCATCATCACCATCACCGGCATCATCACCATCACCACCACCATTGATGGCGAAAGGGGCGCCCAATCGGGCGCCCCTTTTTTGCTAGAACCGGGTGTTGCTTCAGCTTAGTCCCGCGGTCTTCCTAGTCTCGCGGACCTTTTTATTCTTGCAGCCTTTCTATTCCTGTCTGTCTTTGGCTTTTGCAGCGCGCAGCAGATGGCGATAGGTGCCATCGAAGATGGTGTCGGTGTCCGACGTCCACGTCGTGTCCGCAGCCAAGGTGGGCCGGCTCGCGTGAATGCGCCTGGCCGCGCATTTCGCGTTCGGCCGATTCCTCTTCGTCCATCGGCACGAGCTTGAACTCGGAAACGACCGGCAAGATGAGGATCTGCATCATCGGTTCGCCGCGCCGGAAAATGTGCGTGCCTCCTTCGGGCGGCGACTTGAATACAACGAATGAAATCATCGGCCACCATTCGGTCCGCAATAAAGCCGGCACCGCGATCGGCACCGTATCGCTGGTATCGGTATAAAAGCGCGGGTGGGGCTCGCTTCGCACCGCCCATTCCTTGCCGACTTTCAGATCGAGCAGAAGCTGATAGGTGTAATAGTCGCGCCCGAAGCTGCGGAACGGCGGCCACATGATGTCGGTTTCGGGCGGCGGCCCGAAATCGCCGTCGAAAGTGAGCTTGCCGTCATGGCGCGTGACATGCAGCTCGTTGTCATATGGATAAAAAATCTCGATCCCGTATTGCGCTCCCTCGGTGAAGGGCGCGCAATGCCAGGCATATTCGTGCGAGCCGTCGGTGCGCGGTTGCGGGCTTGCCGGCCCAGCCGGGCATTTCAAGCTTGGTCCGGCGTGGCGCAAGTCCGGGATCGGCCAGCCTGAATTTGACGTCGTGCATCGCGCTCATCCCCTCACTACACGTGGTATGGACTAAACTTGGCACCTGCTAAAGTCATCGTGCGACAAAGAGTTCCCCGACTAAAGTGGCATATTGCGCCCGCGTCGGGGATAATGCGCAACAATAAACTGCGGGAGGATCCCATGTTGTCACGCCGCGCGTTCGCCGGCGCTATTATTGGCACGGCTTTCATGCCGGCCAAAGCGGCGCTTGCCGACGATGCCTATCCCAGCAGGCCGATCAGAGTGATCAGTCCATTTCCGCCGGGTAGCGCGTCGGACACCACGAGCCGCGTGGTCCTCGACCAGGTCGCGCAACTCCTCGGCCAGCCGATGGTGATCGAGACCAAGCCGGGGGCCGGCGGGGTCGTCGGCTTTGCCGATGTCGCCAAGGCCGATCCGGACGGCTACACCGTCGTTGTCAGCTCGACGTCGATGGGCACCGGAAAGGTGTTGCATCGAAATCTGCCTTACGATCCGGAAAAAGATCTCACATCGGTGGCGCTGTTCGGCGTGCAGCCGAACGTGCTGGTCGCCTCGACGCAGAGCGGGTTCAAGACGGTCGCCGATCTCGTCGCGGCGGCAAAGGCGAAACCGGGAATTCTGACCTTCGCGTCCGCGGGTGTCGGGTCCTCGTCGCACATGGCCGGCGAGCGGCTGCGCCTCGCCGCCAAGATCGATGTCCGGCACGTCCCGTTCCGCGATCAGGGACTGACCGAAGTGATGGCCGGACGCATCGATTATTATTTCATTCCGCTGGCGGCGGCGGCCGCAGTGCTTGGTAGTGACAAACTCAGCATACTCGCGGTGAGTTCGCTGAAGCGGGCCGCCCTATTGCCCGAGGTGCCTTCCATCGCGGAAGCCGGATATCCGAACGCGGAATTCAGCTTCTGGGTCGGGTTGTCGGTGCCGGCGAAGACCCCGCGTGCCGTCATCGACAAGCTGCACGATGCGACCGAGCAGGCGCTCAAAATTCCAGAGCTGCAAGCCAAACTCGCCAAGCTCGGCGTCACGCCCGAACTGATGAGCGTCGACCAGTTCGACAAATTCGTCAGAGACGATATTGCCGCAACCGTGCAACTCGCCAAGGACGCGCATGTCGAGCCGACCGACTGAGCCGCGCCGGTCCAAGCATCGTTAGCAGGTGCGATTGTCGTTCAGCGGTTCAACAGCGCGATCAGGCTCGACGTATCCCAGCGCTTGCCGCCCATCTTTTGCACTTGCGCATAGAACTGGTCGACCAGCGCCGAGACCGGCAGATTGGCGCCGTTGCGCCGGGCCTCGTCGAGGCAGATGTTCAAATCCTTGCGCATCCAATCGACCGCAAAGCCGAAATCGAACTTGCCGGCGGTCATGGTTTTGTAGCGGTTCTCCATCTGCCAAGACTGCGCGGCGCCCTTGGAAATGGTCGCAATCAGCTTTTCGACATCGAGGCCCGCTTTCATAGCGAAGTGCAGGCCCTCGGCGAGCCCTTGAACCAGCCCCGCGATGCAAATCTGGTTCACCATCTTGGCGAGTTGGCCGGAGCCTGACGCGCCCATCAGATTGCAGGCCCGCGCATAGGCGGCGATCACTCTTTCCGCCTGTGTGAACGGGCCATCATCGCCGCCGCACATCACGGTGAGGACGCCGTTCTCGGCGCCGGCCTGGCCGCCGGAAACTGGCGCGTCGATGAAATCGAAGCCGCGTTTTTTTGCTGCGGCATGAAGCTCGCGCGCGATCTCGGCGGAGGCCGTGGTGTGATCCACCACGACGGCGCCTTTGCGCGTGCCGGCGAAGACACCGTCCTTGCCGAGCATCACTTCGCGCAAATCATGGTCGTTGCCGACGCAGGCCATGACGAAATCCTGGCCCTCGGCCGCCTGTTTCGGCGTCGGCGCGCTGTTGCCGCCGTGCTGGGACACCCATTTTTCCGCCTTGGCGGGGGTGCGGTTGTAGACGGTGACCTCGTGCCCGCCTTTCGCCTTGAGGTGACCCGCCATCGGGTAGCCCATCACGCCGAGGCCTACGAATGCGACCTTTGCCATTTTGTTTCCTCCCTGATTCCGGTTGGTCATGGCCCGGCCGGCGGTGGGCCGTCAACTGGACAGACGATTGACCGGGACGGTGACGGGCCTATGTAGAACCCGGACGCAAATCGCTTCGCCACCGCAGTTTGGAACAATCGAATGGCAGACCTGAAAGACGACGTTCTTACCGCGCTCGGCAAGATTGCGGGCCCCGAGGGCGCCCCGCTGCCGGCGACCGGAAAACTCTCCGAGATCGTGGCCAGCGACGGCAAGGTGTTTTTCTCCATCACCGTCGACGCCGCAGCGGTCAAACAATGGGAGCCGGTGCGCGAGCGTGCCGAGAGCGCGATCCGCGCAGTGCCCGGCGTCAAGTCGGTCATGATCGCGCTTACGGCCGAACGCGCGGGGGGTGGAGGTGGCGCGCCCGCACCGCGCCCGCAAGTGCCGCCGGCCGCCGCGCGCGGGCGGGCGGGCACGACACCCGGCGCACCGGCTGCGCCGTCGCCCGCCGGCATCCCGGGCGTCAGCGCGATTATCGCGGTCGCCTCCGGCAAAGGGGGCGTCGGCAAATCGACCACCGCGGTCAATCTCGCTTTGGGCTTGCGCGACCTCGGGTTGCGCGTTGGCATTCTTGATGCCGACATCTACGGGCCGTCGATGCCAAAACTTCTCGCGATCCGCGAAAAGCCGCAAACCGTCGGCGGCAACCGGCTCAGACCGATCGAGCGTTACGGCATGCCGGTGATGTCGATCGGCTTTCTGATCGAGGAAGAAACGCCGATGATCTGGCGCGGACCGATGGTGATGTCGGCGCTGACGCAAATGCTGCGCGAGGTCGAGTGGGGCACGCTCGATGTGATGGTGGTCGACATGCCGCCGGGCACCGGCGACGCGCAGCTCACCATGGCGCAGCAGGTGCCGCTCAAAGGCGCGGTCATCGTATCGACGCCGCAGGACCTCGCATTGATCGATGCGCGGCGCGGCATCGCCATGTTCCGCCGCGTCAATGTGCCGGTCATCGGTATTGTCGAGAACATGAGCACCTTCATCTGCCCGCATTGCGGCACGCGCTCGGATATTTTCGGCCACGGCGGGGCGCGGCGTGAGGCCGAGCGGCTTGGCGTGCCGTTTTTGGGCGAAGTGCCGCTCGATATGATCATTCGCGAAAAGTCCGACGCCGGATTGCCGGTGGTCGCGACCGCACCCGACAGTCCGCAAGCGCAAAGCTATCGCGACATCGCCGCGCGCGTGCGCGACAGCTTGCAGGTCGCGGGCCGCCCGGCGCCGAAGATCGTCATCGAAGCTTAGCTCGGGTCGGTGTCATACAAATTTATTGCGAGCGCCGTTTTCGGTGCTCCGGCGGCGCCGCTGTGACGGACGACAACGAGCCGGTCGAGTTCACGTTGCAAAAGCCGCGTTCGCCGCCTGCTATCGCCTGCAAGCACTCCTGCGAAGAGCTGTAATTGCAGTGCGTATTGCCCTCATCGGTCACAATGCACCATGGCGCGGATCCGGCCGCCGCTCGGCTGGGCGGAACGCCGGAACACAATCCGGCGGCTAATGCGGCAGCCGCGGCGGCCAGCCTTGTGATGGTCTTGAGCACGATAACGCCTCGCTTGCGCTGCCACGATCGATCAAAGGGGATAACCCCGCAGCACGGCATTTTCTTCGCGCCAAGGGAAGGGATGCCTAAGCGGATGCCGTGCGCGCGCTGCGCCGCCATGGCGCCGGACGGACATCCAACCCATTGCAACCTTAGCAATCCTTTGGATTTTATCGGATTTTGACGTTTGCCGCCGAAAACACGGTTGGCTTTTCAGCCCTCAACCAGCTTTGGCCGGGAGCATGTAGGTTTTAGTCTGATTGCACTTGGCGCACAGGAACGTGTGCCTTTCCATATGCGTCGCAATCGGGTGGGGCGTAACCACCGCCAGAATCATAGACGTTGCGCATTTCGGGCACGGCGCCGTCGTCTGTTCCGACGCGGGCGTCACTGTCCCGGCCACAGCGGTTTCTTGGATCATTGGCCCCCTGGGGTATGTTGCACAGCGTGTATTAAAAACTTGTGTGCTCTGGCGCGCGAAAGGAGCCACCGCCTTCCCCACAGGGTCGAAGGGGCCAGTACCAGAAATTAGGACGATCGTTCACACAAGGAAAAAGAGGCCGCCCGTTGACGCGGCCACTATCTCTTACAGATAATTCGAGCGTCGGATCATCAGAACGACGCGGCCCCGAACGGTCGGGGCAATACGGCCATTGCGCCTTTGCGAAATGAACCGCCGCCGCAACAATCGTTTGACTGACGTCTCCTTCGGTTTCTCAGAACCATCGGCGATTGAAGCTAATGCTGTTAAATCGCCCGGTTGGAGCTTAGCCGTCGCCCACCGTCGCAGACTCATGGAACACCACGCACGCTAGATTTACGGTCGGATTCTACCAACGAGCAAATAGTTAAGGCAAAGAATGTTTGAATTTCGCGACTATAGTTCGCGATATCGTGAACGAGACGCCGGTTCGTAAAGTTCCAAAAAAAGGCCCCGGCATTGCTGCCGAGGCTAAGGTGTTGGCCGGCCTCAGACTTTAAACCGGCGCTTCGGGCATCCGTATCGCGGAGTCATTACTGAAACGGCCTATGTCACAAAACGCATAGGGAAAATGCGGCGAGCAATTGCTGAGACAAGCGCGACCGCTGCTGCTTATCGAAACTCATTCGGCGGCTTTGGAGCGGGACTGTGCGGGTTTTCTTGCCGGCCTCGGATATGAGACGACGATTAATCGCTCCGCGTGGTGGCGCGCCATCGTGCCCAAGCAACGTCCGCTTGAACACAATCGCTGGCTATGGGCCACCCCTCGACCGGGGAACAGCAAAGAAGCCCCGACTGAGGCGGCGTGCTAGCGGCTGATCAATCGAGCCCGCATCCGACGGCGCCGAGATATCGAATCACGGACGCCAAAGCCTGCGGCAAAGCCAAGGGCAAGAATGATGGCCGTTTCGAGCATGCTCGCTAAGCCTTGAAGTAAACGGCCCCGACCTTGGTCGCCCCGCGAATCGGGGCCGTCTAGAAAGCGCCGAGGTCAGACAATGCCCGGCGCGCCCGTAACTTCCGTATAAATTTCGCGTTACTTTTTCGTAAATTCCGCCACTCGGCATTTCAAAACCGGCCACTAGGCTCGGAAACCGGCCAGTACCGAAAAGAAGAGGCGGCCAACTGAGGCGGCCTCGTCGCAGTTGTTTGGTAATCAGCACTTAGGCTCGCCTGGACTGCCGCAGCGAAGCAATTCTGTACCAAAGGATGCTTGCGGCCATAGCGCCTGCCCCTGTACTTCTGTATCAGCCTTAGGACTGCAACTGGTGACGTAGCATCCGTTGCCGCCCGCGCGTCCGCAGATCGCAAAAGCCACCTTCTTGGCCTGGGCTTCGGTGCGATGACCATAGCCGACGCCAAAGATACCATTCGAAGACCCGTGTCCGCATCCCCACGCTGCCCATGCAGTCGAGGTGCTTGTCGTTGTCGCTAATACCAACAAGCTCGCCGCCACGATGATGTGTTTGTGCATTGTCGCCCCCTTTGATCAGCCTTAATTGTGACAGCATAGCTTTTAGCGAACAAGCAAATCAAAACCGGCCAGTCCCGTTTTCAAAACCGGCCACCAAGCTCGGAAACCGGCCAGCACCCAAAAACGCATATATCCCCTCTAGACATGTAAAACAAAGGGTGATACAGTACCTATATGCTCCAGTCGTCGGGGCTTTAGGAGAGTTCCATGGCCCTCAAAGGACCGAATATCAGGGAGTTCAATAAACGGTTCCCGACCGAGGATAGTTGCCTAGAGCACCTAATGCGGACCCGGTACGGCGAGCGTTTGACCTGCCTCAAATGCCAGAAACAGGCGACCTTTTACCGGGTCAAGGAACGCCGATGCTTCACCTGCGAGCATTGCGGCTATCAGGTCTACCCGACTGCCGGAACGCCATTTGAGAGCACCCGGACGCCGTTACGGGACTGGTTTTTCGTCATGTTCCTATTCTGCGCTTCGCGTAATGGCGTGGCTGCAAAAGAGGTGCAGCGCCAGCTTGGCGTCACCTACAAAACGGCATGGCGCATGTGCAATCTGATCCGCAAGTACATGGGCTACGTTGACGGCGATTTCCCAATTGGCGGTCCCGGCAAAACGGTCGAGGCGGACGAGACTTTCATCGGCGGCAAGGATCACCACGGCAAGCGCGGTCCCGGCGACAAGGCGGTAGTGTTCGGGATCGTTGAACGCGGCGGCGATGTCCTAACTCGACATGTGCTTGGCCGTAGTCACAGCGACGTGCTTCCGCACATGGTGCACTACGTGAAGGCCGGATCGAAAATCTATACGGATGACTGGCGCGGCTATGAAGCCCTAACCGAGCGCCACGGCTTCGAGCACGAAGCCGTCAACCATTCAGCCAAGGAATATGTGCGAGGCGACGTTCACACGAATACGATTGAAGGCTTTTGGTCAAACGTGAAGCGCGGCATCAAGGGGACTTACGTGCACGTTTCACGGAAACATTTGCAGACTTACCTTCGCGAGTTCGAGTATCGCCATAACCTGCGCCGGACGCCTTATCTGATGTTTGATTGTCTTTTGCAGGCTTTTCCGAAGGTTCGGGTTGGGTAGCCATTGCGTGCAAAAGAAAATCGAAACGCTGGGCTGGCTTTTCATTCATCTGAATGCTCCGTAGAACGGATTACGCTCCATATTTTAGCGCCACCAGCCGCTGCAATCACAAAGACCTAAGCCCAAAAGCACCAAACCTATATACCAAAAATCAAATTCACGAGTTTGCCAATGCTCAATGATTTTTGGATCAACGCCGGGACTTAAGTCTAAATTCGCAGCTAAATCATATGAGCGAAAAACAAAGTCGGAGCCAAAGCGCAAAAAAATGCCGAGGCAAGGAAACCAACGCCTCCGAGCGTAAACAACTCATCGCGTGTAACCGGGTAGCCCTTAACCCGTCTGGCCCCGGACATTATTTGATAGCTGCTGCCGCCAGCGGACGGCAGTTTCGCTGGCGCCGTCGTCAATAACGACCGGCTGACCTTTAACCCGAATAATGCGCCGTCTAGCCATTGGCGACGGCTCTTGAACTTTGGGCTGGTGGAGAGCCGCGTCGATCTGCTTTTCTACGTCCGCGAGCAATCCGGTAAGCAAATTCTTCAATGCGATGGCGTCTTGATGCGACATCGAAGCGGCGGCTCGAAAATACATCGGTTCGTCGGGGGCGCCTTGCTCCAAGAAAGCAATACGAACCATCGGCCCCATGGTCACTATGACCCGATTGGTCCACGGGGCAGCGCCTGAATTGGCTACATCTGCATCGGATCGTGGAACACCGCCCGTGCGGTCCACGGTTTTTTCGTCTGACATGCTCAAACCCTCGTAGTTGAGGGAATAAGTTATACCATATATCTTTTACATGTTCCAAGGGGATATACTCCCCCAAAAAATTAAAAGAACATATTGCGAACGTAGAACAGATCGTGTACAGTCCTGTTATCGCCAGTTGCCATCGGGCAACCGGGGAGGAGTGGGGGGCGGCGCTTCCGTGTCCTCCGAATCCCGGCCATAAGGAGCACGACCAATGAGTACAGCGCTTCGTCTCGTCGAAGGATCCTCCATGGACAAATCGAAGGCTCTTGATGCCGCGCTCTCGCAGATCGAGCGCAGCTTCGGCAAGGGCTCGATCATGCGGCTCGGCAAGAACGACAAATCGATGGATATCGACACCGTGTCCACCGGTTCGCTCGGTCTCGATATCGCGCTTGGCATTGGTGGCTTGCCGCGCGGCCGCGTGGTCGAAATCTACGGTCCGGAATCCTCAGGCAAGACCACGCTGGCTTTGCATTGCCTCGCCGAGGCCCAGAAAAAGGGCGGCATCTGTGCCTTCATCGATGCCGAACACGCGCTCGATCCGATCTACGCGCGAAAACTGGGCGTCGCCGTCGATGACCTGTTGATCTCGCAGCCCGACACCGGCGAGCAGGCGCTGGAAATCGCCGACACGCTGGTGCGCTCCGGCGCGGTCGACGTTCTGGTCATCGATTCGGTCGCGGCTCTGGTGCCGCGCGCCGAGCTGGAAGGCGAGATGGGCGACAGTCAGCCGGGCCTGCAGGCGCGGCTGATGAGCCAGGCGTTGCGCAAGCTCACCGCCTCGATCAACCGTTCCAATACGATGGTGATCTTCATCAACCAGATCCGCATGAAGATCGGCGTCATGTATGGCTCGCCGGAAACCACGACCGGCGGTCATGCGCTCAAATTCTACGCTTCGGTGCGCCTCGATATCCGCCGCATCGGCGCCATCAAGGAGCGTGACGAGGTGGTCGGAAATCAAACCCGCGTCAAAGTGGTCAAGAACAAGCTGGCGCCGCCGTTCAAGCAGGTCGAGTTCGACATCATGTATGGCGAAGGCATCTCCAAAATGGGCGAACTGGTCGATCTCGGCGTCAAGGCCGGCGTCGTCGAAAAGTCCGGCGCCTGGTTCTCCTACGACAGCCAGCGCATCGGCCAGGGCCGCGAGAATGCCAAAACATTTCTCAAGGCCAACCCCGATATCGCCAACAAAATCGAGACGGCGGTGCGGGCGAATTCCGGCCTGATCGCGGAAAAGATTCTCGCCGGCGAACAAGGTGACGCCGACAAGGACGACGACGCGGCGGAAGGGTGAACGCGTACCGCCGCACTCAAAGCGTCATGCCCGCGCTCGTCACGGGCATCACGTCTTAAGGTCTGCACATCGCAAGGTCTGGATGTTTTCCACGCGCTCAAGTTTGAGCGGGTTCGCCAAGGCGTTTGGTCTTTTTCAAATTGGCCGAGGACTTTCGGGCTTAAGAACGTGCAGCCTTAAAAACGGAGATGGCCGGGACAAGCCCGGCCATGACGCGTTTTAGCCTCGCGTTTTAAGGCGGTGCCGGACGCTATTTATGCGCCGCGACGCTCCGCCGTCCATGAGCCGGAACAGGAGCCGCCGGTCCAGTGACCGCCGCCGCCATCGCCATCGAGCCGGTCGGATGGGATTCCAATCATTTTGAGCATTCGATAGTTCGCCGAACCAGGTCACACCCGCTTTGCTGTATCCGTTCCAACGCCTCACCTGCGTCACGAGCGGTTACAACCTTATATCCGCTCCCTTCAATCACGAACTCCAGCATTCTTAAGGCCTTTGGGTTGTCGTCTACATAGAGAACGTTTCGTCGATTCCCGGTCTTCCAGCGCCCCCCTCCGGTATGAAACTTCCGATTGCCTGAGTCTTCATCAGGGTCCACCCTGGTTGGAGGTTGGTCAGCCGATCGGGCGTACGGGAGATTAATGTCTCCTGCGTTGGTGGTTTTCCCACTTTCCGCCATGGCCTTCTCAGGCACGTAAAAATCATTCATGGGAGGTTCATTCTTTCTTCCACGATTCGGCGGCGCCCGTGCAGCGCGGTTCTTGCCAGCCTGAGAAATCAGCAGAGAATTGCATTCGTGAACGTGTGCCCGGAACTCAGCGGTTCGATGTTCACAGATCGTCAGAAGTTACATCAGCACAAACTGGTCACGAGGGATGCTTCAGAGGAGTCATTTTTCAGGGTAATTCGCCCAATCAACTGAAGTCCGGTGTAAACCCGCATTAGGTTTTGTCTTCGCTCTGTCGAGTTGAGAGTGCAGGCCGAAATCAAGGTCAAGTCCCGCGGCTCACATTCTTTTCCCGTTTGTAACTTTCTTGTCCAATCCCACATCGTATGGCCAGAAAGTGACACTCAGCTGATCGGGAGCAAAACAGCGAGATTTCCTCCAACCTGGGGATGACTTGCGACAATTCACTTTAATCCTCCCAAGCAGGGGATTTGGGCTTCTCCTGAGAACGAGTGTTGCTGTACCGAGATGCAAAATCAATTCGCAAAAGGAGCAACAAGATGAGTACTTCCATGAAGGCCATGTTGGCTGGGGCGGCACTTGCCGGCTTGTTAACTGGCAGCAGCGCGAAGCTTCAAGCACAAACGACGAACCAGAACCAAGACAATGCCGGAATCCGAGCCGTGAGCATGCAAGATAATGGCGGCACTGACGCGAAGACGGACAAAGACAAACTTCCAAAGCATGCTTGTAAGGGGAAGAACGACTGTAAGGGGCAGGGCGGCGGCGACAAGGAGCATGCTGGCAAGAACGATTGCAAGGGCAAGGGCGGCTGCGCAACCGATGGTTCGAAACCACCAAAGGATGATAAATCCATGGGTGATCAACCCAAGCCGCAGCAGAACTAACGCACTTCAACCCCAATGGGTCGGGGTTGAGTGTCCCGGCCCTCTTTTTTCTTGGAAAAAATGACATGCCAGCAAATCCTTTCAACGGATTCACCGATTTTGGAGTTGGGATAGGTCTTCGCGTGCCTCACTATCGGCATATTCTCGCCGAGAAGCCGGTTGTGAGTTGGTTCGAGATCATCTCAGAGAATTACATGATTGATGGCGGGCGCCCGCTGCATGTCCTCGATCAGATTCTTGATCGTTACCGGGTCGTGCAGCATGGGGTTTCCATGTATTTTGGCTCCCCAGAACCACCGAATCGGGAGCACCTGAAAAAGCTCAAGACTCTGGTCAAGCGGACCCAGACCCCCTGGCTCACAGACCACCTTTGCTGGGGCAGTGTAGACGGCACGTACAGCCATGACCTGTTACCCATGCCGTACACGTTCGAGGCTGCTCGCCATACCGCGCAGAAAATTCGCGAAGTACGGGACTTCCTTGAGATTCCGATCGCAGTTGAGAACGTGAGCAGTTATGCCGAATTCCATGTGTCGGAGATGACGGAGTGGCAGTTTCTCACCGAAGTGGTAGAACTGGCCGATTGCGGAATTCTCTTGGACGTAAACAACATTTATGTCTCTTCGAGAAACCACAATTTCGATCCCTTGGATTACGTGAACGGGGTTCCAGCGGAGCGAGTGGCGCAGATCCATATCGCAGGACACTCGAAGTTCGAAAAATACATTCTGGATACACACGATCACCCTGTGATCGATCCGGTCTGGAACCTCTACGCGCGCGCCATCGAACGCACAGGCCGCACGGCGACGCTTCTGGAGTGGGACGACAAAATTCCATCCTTTGAAGAGGTTCACAACGAGGCACTTAAAGCGAATCAGTTCGTCGCAGACATGGCGGTCACATCATGAACCTGCTCGAAATCCAACACCGCATGCTAGAAGCGGTCATGCAACCCCTCACTAACGACGAGCAGATGCAGCCGCGTACTCGTGACGGCAAGTCCATGCACGACGTGGCTGCAGAGTTCATCAAACCGAATGATCGCCTGAGCTCATTCGAGCGTCTTGAGATCTACAATCGCCAATACTGGTTTCGCGTACTCGCCTCCTTGGACGAGGACTTTCGAGGTCTTCGGGCGATCATCGGCCCACGACGGTTTGAAGCATTGTGCAAGGCCTACCTTATCGAGTGTCCTTCTGAGTCATTTACTCTTCGAAATCTGGGCTCTCGCTTGGAGTGGTGGTTACGAAGCCATCCGGAACACCTTCAACCGCGCGCAGGCTTGGCGCTGGATATGGTTCGCTTAGAATGGGCTGAAATCGAAGCTTTCGACGGTGCGGCTGAACCTGCCTTGGTCCCTGGAGATGTTCTGGCTTCGGATCCGGATCCGCGTTTCAGACTCCAACCATACGTTCAACTGCTTAGCGTTCATTACGCAGTAGATGATTTGCTGGTTGCTATCAGGAAGGATGACTCTGACAGCGAGATGGCCAGTAACGCGGTTTCGGAGCGCGGAAAGCGAACCCACCTGCGCAAAGTCGCGCGTCAAAAGCCCCAAGCGATTTTCTTGGTAGTGCACCGCGTCGACGATTCAATCTACTTCAAACGAATCGAGCCTGAAGCTTTCAAGTTTCTCAAGGCTCTGCGAGAGGGTAAGAGCCTCTCGGTTGCAGTGATGCAGGCTTTCGAGGGACGAGACATTCAAGAGAATAAGCTCCTCGCCACAGTGCAAGATTGGTTTGAGAATTGGTCGAGCCTAGGTTGGTTTTGCGCCCCAATTCTACAGACCAGGGGCTTTAGTTCCGCTTCAGGAAGACAATCATGAACAAGACCATCGATGCTGGTGCGCGAGCATATTCGCTTTTTGAACGGGCATTCTCTTCTTTGCAGTCCCCGCTGCTCCTTGCTGTTCGCCTCTACTGGGGCTGGCAATTCTTTCAGACTGGGCTCGGTAAGCTAATGCACATTCCCAAGGTCGTGGGGTTTTTCACGAGTTTGGGGATACCGCTGCCGGCGTTCAACGCATACTTCGTCAGTTCGATTGAACTTGTGGGCGGAGCCTTACTGTTTCTGGGCCTTGGGTCTAGAATCATCGCACTACCGCTGACGATCGATATGCTGGTGGCCTACATCACAGCCGACCGCGAGGCGTTGTTTTCCATCTTCTCGAATCCCGGCAAGTTCTATGCCTCCGACGCGTATACATTCCTCTTTGCCTCCGTGCTTATTCTCGTCTTCGGCCCGGGAAAAATCTCTGTCGATTATGCAATTGGCCATTTGTGGAGGAGGAGAGCCCTGAGGCCGCAGCCCCTTCGTGAGAAGTCGGCCCTCGCTACCTGATTCGCAGCGCGGATTGATCGGCAATCGC
Source organism: uncultured Acidobacteriaceae bacterium (assembly GCA_963846245.1). Lineage (GTDB taxonomy): Bacteria > Acidobacteriota > Terriglobia > Terriglobales > Acidobacteriaceae > Sulfotelmatobacter. The sequence goes on from CAWJVI010000011.1 coordinate 28,676, forward strand.
ATCTGTTTGAATCGATGACCTGATGCTACGGCAGTGGGGGCGTAGTTCAGTTGGTTAGAGCGCTCCTTTCTGACCGTCACAATGATGTAAGCGACTTAAAAATCAGCACTTACTACAACCAACATCTGTTCGCCCGGTCACGGTGTCTGCCGTTTCCCTGCATTTTCCGAGAACTTGTTGTCCGTTCTCTTGAAGTTCCTGACGTCTTGCTCCTCAGAGATCGAAGTGCGTCACGTATGGCGAACAGTTTTCGTCAAGAACTGATCGCCGAACTTTTCGATGAGGAGAGCTAATGGGAATGCCGGAACTCGAAATTTATTCCATGATCGGTGCGGAAGGTTTCGGAAGGTTAGTCGCCGCTATTTATCGACAAGCCCCTCAAGCGACCTTCTGGGGCCAATCTACCCGGCTAGTGATCTTCCAGGGGCCGAGCAGCGCCTCCGAGATTTCCTGATCGGTAGGTTCGGGGGGTCCCAGGCTTAAATTGAACAAAGAGGCCATCCCCGCCTCCGGGCGCGGCATTCGCCGTTTCCTATCAATCAGACTATGCGCGACCGCTGGATGCGGCTCATGGACAATGCGTTGCGGGAAGCTTCGCTGCCAAGCAGAGCCGAAGAAGTCCTTCGGAAATTCTTCAATGAGATGTCTACCTTCATGATCAATCAGTCAGAGGCTAGGATTAGCTAGCGCAAAGCGACGCGGAGAGGCTGCGCATGGCCATATCCACGATATGGGAGACTAATTTTATCGGATCTTCTTCGACGCACGAGCGACTAACTCGTCGACTCTTGAAAGCAAAAGCTTGAGGATTGGAGACTGGTTGGACTTTCTGTAGCCGAGGACCAGATCGACAGTTGGCACATCTCCCTTGAGAGGGCGGCTCGTTACAGACGCGGGTAGAAAGTTCTGCGCGTAGGCGGGTAACAGCCCGACGCCGCGGGTCGACATTATTAGGGAAATTCCCATGGTGACGTGGTCCGCCTCGTGAGCTGGCGTGATATTGATTCGCGATCGCTTTAGGTAATTGTCGATGACCGCACGCAGTACGGGAGCCGTATGGGACACAATCACGAATGTTTCGCCTGCTAGATCCCTTGGATTGATTGCTTTGAGTGCGGCGAGACGGTGGTCACTAGGCAAGATCACAACCAAAGGCTCCTTCACAAGAAGGCGGAACGCCAGATCTGGCAGCGCTCGTTCCTTTCGAAGAAAAGCCGCATCGATTTTTCCTTTCGAAAGGCCTTCCGCAAGTAGCGGGGAATATTGACTCGATATCATCACGTCAATGTTCGGCAATTCGTCGCGCAATATCCGCAAGGCTTCGGGCATCCAGGTCAATTCGTGTCCAGTCAGAAATCCCATCGAGAAGCAAGGCTTGGCGGGATGAACTGCCCGCCGTGCAGCTTCGGCCGCGGCGTCAACCTGCAATAAAACTCCGCGCGCGTGATCGAGAAAGGCTCGACCCGCCGGTGTCAGAGCGACTCCACGGGCTGTGCGCGTTATGAGTTGGGCGCCAATTTCCTCCTCAAGGTCTCGAAGCTGGCGGCTGAGTGAAGGCTGCGAGGTATGCAACTTAGATTTTGCCGCGAGGCTCAGACTCTCGGTTTCAGCGACCGCAACGAAATAACGCAGATGTCGTAATTCCATTTCCAGCCCCATGCTTCTGAAGCATCGCCACTGAGCCTAACAAAGTATGCTTCAAGTGCGCTACTACTGGCCTAGCCGGATAATCCAATGTGGTGATTGGATGCCTTGGGCGAGCAATGAGATTTGGCTCATGCCTGATGAGCATATGTCTAATTCAAGGAGATGGACAATGTCAAAGAAATTGGAAGGAAAGATCGCGCTCATCACCGGCGGTTCGCGTGGCATCGGTGCAGCAGTCGCTAAGCGTCTGGCCGCAGATGGAGCGAAGGTCGCCATTACATATACGAAAGGACGCCAAGGCGGCTTCTGCCGTCGTCAAAGCAATTGAACGCGCTGGCCAAAAGGCGATCGCAATTCAGGCGGACGCTATTGATGCCGATGCCGTCGAAGCCGCGGTCGAAAAGACCGTTGAGACATTTCGGTCAGGCTGGATGTCCTTGTGAACAATGCCGGCACGGCCATTCCGAAAGCGTTCGAGGAGACCACCCTGGAAGAGATGGATCGCGTGCTTGACATCAACATCCGCGGCGTATTCGTTGCGACGCAGGCGGCGCTGAAGCACATGACTGAGGGTGGTCGCATCATCATGATCGGCTCGGCGGTGGGCGAGCGTGCCGTTGCGCCGGGACTTGTGCCCTACGCGGCCACGAAGGGGGCCGTCAAGATGTTCACGCAGGCATTATCCAGAGAAGTTGGGAGCCGGGGCATCACGGTGAACAACATCCAGCCGGGTCCGATCGACACGGAGTTAAATCCTGCCTCGGGTGATTGGGCGGTACCGCAGAAGGCCGCCACCGCGCTCGATCGCTATGGGCATGTTGAGGAGATCGCCGCAATGGCAGCGTTTCTCGCGGGTTCGGAATCCTCCTATATCACGGGGGCGAATCTTACCGTGGATGGCGGAATGAACGCCTGAATCGGTGCATGCATGCCAGAATCGTCTTATCCGTCAACTGACAGGTACGGGAGGGGCAATGTTCACGCTTCAAGACAAAACAGCACTGGTCACAGGGGCCTCACGCGGCATCGGGCGCGCAACGGCAGCGGCACTAGCCAGGGCCGGGGCTCACGTCCTGGTTCACTATGGCCGCTCCGCGCAGGAGGCGGAGTCTCTCGTTTCCGAGATCCAAGCGAAAGGCGGGCGCGCAGAGGCGATCTCGGCGGATTTAGGAACCCCGAACGGTGCTGCGCTGCTTGCAAAACAGGTGCGCGCAATCGTCGGCGATCGATTGGATGTGCTTGTGCTCAACGCCGGAATCAGCAAGGCGGCACGCCTTGCGGATTATGCGGTAGAGGATTTTGACAACCTCTTCGCGACAAACGTCCGAAGTCCGTTCTTTCTGGTGCAGCAACTGTTGCCCATTTTAGGCGACGGCTCGAACATCGTTGTGATCTCTTCGATCGGGGCCCACGCCGTCGTTGGCAAGCCAGGCGTGGGCAGCCCCTCGATCCTTGCCTATGCCTCGACCAAAGGAGCGCTAGAGACTTTGGTCAAGAACTGGGCTGCCATTCTTGGGCCGCAAGGCATTCGCGTCAATGCGGTCGCGCCCGGTGTGATCGACACGGACATGTCGAACTTTACGAAGACTGAAGCGGGTCGCGAGGTCACGTTGGGGATGCAGGCATTGAAGCGAATTGGCAAACCTGAAGATGTCGCCGACGTAGTCGCTTTTGTAGCGTCCGATGGGGCGCGCTGGATCACAGGTGCGAGCATTCCAGTGGACGGCGGCTCGAAGCTGTAATTAACAACGTGAGGAGCGCAATGGAGACGACAAAGGCAAGGAGATCAAAATTCCTGGACCGGCCCATCCTATTACGATTTCGCCGGCCGAGGGCAAGGTGCGTGTGACGGTAGCCGGGCTGATCGTCGCTGAGTCGGCGCAAGCGCTTCGGCTCGACGAGAAGGGATATCCGCCTGTTTATTACTTGCCGCGCAACAACGCAGACATGTCGCTGCTCGTTCGGACCGCGCATTACACTTATTGTCCGTTCAAGGGTGATTGCACGTACTACAGCATTCCCATCGGCGGATCAAAATCGGAATACGCCGTTTGGACTTACGAAAAACCTTATGAGGCAGTTGCCAGTATTAAAGAGTACCTGGCGTTTTATCCCTCGCGGATTGACGCAATCGAAGTGATCTCCTAGGCGCAAAAGGAATCAACATGCCGAAGACTACACCCGAACAAAACAAGGCCCTTGTCCTGGAAGCGTTCGACACACTCTTCAACAAGCGCGACTATGCGGCCGCAGAACGATTCTGGTCGCCGGACTACATTCAACACAGCTCTCATATCGCACCTGGTCGCGGCGGTCTGTTCGACCTCATCAAGAGCATCCCGCCAACATTGAAATACGAAGCTGGGACCATCTTGGCTGAGGGAGACTTCGTGATCGTGCACGGTCGATTCAGCGATTTCGGTGCTCCTGTGAATTGGATTGCCGCTGATATCGTGCGTCTCGAAGCCGGGAAACTCGCGGAGCATTGGGATGTCATTCAGGATGAGGCAACGAAAGAGCAATCGAAGAGCGGCGCGCCCATGTTCGGAACTACATTCCCGACCTACGCCGAAAAGAAAACAAGTCTCGACGGGTAGCCACCAATGACAGTCCATAATCAAGGTGGCCCTTGCCTCGAACTGGAACGCTCCTTGCCAAGCAGAGTCGCTGCGATTTCTCCCTTCGTGGATAAACTCATGCGGTTGATGAGGAAGTGCGGCCACGCTCCTGAGGGCGAGAGCGACGTTGAGATCGCACTGCGCGAAGCTCTCGCAAACGCGATCATTCACGGGAATCATGAGAACCCCGGAAAGCACGTCCACGTTCGTTGCCGTTGTGAACCTAGCGAAATCACACTCGCGATAAAGGACGAAGGATCAGGATTTGACGTTGATAGGATATCGGATCCAACGGCTCCGGAGAATACAGGATCCGCTCATGGTCGTGGGATATATCTGATGAAAGCACTGATGGATGAAGTGCGCTTCGAAGAAGGTGGAGTTGTCGTTCATATGCGAAAGAGCACCGGCAAAGCTGGAGCCAATGATGTGAAGAAGAATTCGTTGGAGTAGGTTGGTTTCTGATGGCGATTCGAAAGTGATATTGAGAGCATCAATAGAGAGAGAAAACTTATGTCTGCGATTATCCAAGCCAGCCCCCTCGAGAAGTTGTCGCAAGAACCCCTACCCACCGGCGACTCGTGTGTCCTGGTCATTCTTGGAGCTTCAGGCGATCTGACGAAACGGAAGCTGATCCCCGGTCTGTACAACCTCGCATGTGAGGGCTGCATGAACCCGCAGTTCGAAGTTCTCGGGATCGGCCGCACTCCGATGAGTTCTGAAGGGTTTCGCAAGAAGAGTGGAGAGGCAGCTGCCAAGTCGAAAGACACGCGCGACTTCAGCGAGTCTGGGTGGAAAGACTTCCAAGCGCGGCTGCACTACATGGTGGGTGACATCAGCGATTCTAACTTTTATGTGCAGTTGCGGGTTCGCTTGGAGGCGATGGAGAAAAATGGTTCGAGCCCAAATCATTTGTTCTATGTATCGACGCCCGCGTCAGTAGCGGGACCCATCATTGAAGGGCTGGGAGATGTAGGACTGAACCGTCGCGACGAAGGGTGGACGAGAATTGTTCTGGAAAAGCCATTCGGACGGGACCTGGAATCGGCGAAGGTACTAAATGACGTGGTGCACGGCGTATTCGACGAGAAAGCCGTGTACCGGATTGACCACTATCTTGGCAAAGAAACAGTGCAGAACATCCTCGTTTTCCGCTTCAGCAATTCGCTGTTCGAGCCGGTGTGGAACCGGAACTACATCGACTATGTAGAGATCACCGCTGCCGAAACGGTAGGCGTCGAAAACCGCGCGGCGTTCTATGAAGAGACGGGCGCCCTACGTGATATGGTGGCGAACCATCTGCTTCAGTTGCTTGCGTTGACTGCGATGGAGCCGCCCATAGCGTTTGACGCCGACTCAGTGCGAGAACAGAAGGTTCAGGTATTTCGATCCATCCGGCCGATGAGTGTCGAGGACGTCGCCCGATTCACCGTTCGAGGGCAGTATGGGGCCGGCGTGATTGGCGGGAAACCGGTACCCGGATATCGGCAAGAACCAGGTGTGGATCCCAACTCCACAACCGAGACTTACGCAGCTGTAAGGTTTCAGATTGAGAACTGGCGTTGGGCCGGAGTTCCTTTCTACATCCGAACCGGGAAGCGTCTTGCACGAAATTTGACCGAGATCCGCGTACATCTCAAACCGACGCCACAGGCATTGTTTGCGAACACATCGTCGGGCATTGATCCGAATGTCATAACAATCGGCATTCAGCCGGACGAGGGAATCTCGATTGCGTTCGACGCGAAGCGGCCGGGAACACAAGCGCGAACGGTGACGGTTCAGGCCAACTTCTCGTATCAAAAGAGCTTTGGCTCGAAGGGGCCGGTTGCATACGAAACACTCCTGCTCGACTCGATGCGTGGCGATGCAACGCTATTTACTCGTCGAGACGAAGTAGAGGCGGAGTGGCGCATCATTACGCCGATTGAAGAAGCGTGGACCCAATTACCGGCGCCCGAATTCCCCAACTATGCCGCGGGTAGCGAACCAACCTCGTGGCATGAACTGCTCGGAATAAGCGGCAATACTGCGAAACGGGCCATCGGTTAAGCTATTCGGAGAATGGCGCTCCAGCGACGAGGTCTGCGAAATTCGGAGGGGTGAACCCCTCTACGTAGCGAATGCCAAAATCCCGAAGAATGTTGTCAACCGCCGTGATCGGTTTCTGACGAACGACGTTGCAAAGGCAACCTTTAAATCCGTCCTTAAATGCCAGCCGAGGGAATGCGGTTAGGATCGCCTGCTGTTTCTCCCGCGAGATACGATCGAGACCTGCGCCAAGGACATCCACCGCGATTCCTGAATGAGTCATCACTACTTCGGGCTCTTTATGGAGAGCGAGTGTTGGGGTCGTATGAAGTGCAATAGCGTCCCACACAAGCTGCGCCTGCTGAGCCGAGATGCCGCGTTCTTCCAAGAATTCGCGAGCCGCGTTCGCGCCGTCTACCTCGAAGCGATTCTCCCCGTTGTACCGCTCAGTCAAACCGAGATCGTGCAGGATCGCTGCTACAGCTAAGAGCTCAGCGTCCGGTGCTATTGCGGCGCTCTCTGCAAGGACGATTCCGAACAACCAAGAGCGCATCACATGATTAAAAAGAAGTGGCTCTAGCAAACTCCGCGACAAGTCCATCGCGTCGTGCACCAGCGCTGTGTCGGGTACCTTGATCCCTGCGAAATCGATGTTCGTCCTTTCTCGCCTTCAGACCGTTGGGATATAGCGTGAAGTTCACTCGACCGCGGCATTGTTGAGCAGTCTTTCTACCTTCGAATCCAATTCCCGAGCGACCTTCAGGGCATCCGGGTTTTCGTATGGGGACAGAAAGCTTGTCATCCTGTCGTAGGACAAATGCACGCCATCGTCCCGCTCATCAACGAGCACGGTCACAGCGAGCCGGCGACGGGGCGATAATCCGCGTGTCGCTGCCGGTGGCAACGTTGCGCAGCCACAGGCTCTCCAGCCCGTTGTTGTTCTGCGCGTTCAGGATGTACTTGCCATCGGGCGAGACTGCGGCTGCCACCGACTTGCCGGTGTTGGTGATTTGAGTGATGGTGAAACTGCGAAAAGGCTGCGGGCCGGTACGGGTGAGGAGCGAGTAGAGGCCAAATCCGGCGGCGGCCAGCACCAGAAGGGCGATCACTCCGCTGACCAGTACGCCGGTTTTATGTTGCGCGGTGATTGCAGTAATGCTCGAGCTGCGGCCGGATGCCGACGCCGGCCCGGTACTTGAAGTCGTGTCACGCTTCAGCCGTTGCAGATCGGTACGCATATCCGAAGCGTGCTGGTAGCGCAGGTTCTTGTCCTTCTCAAGCGCCTTGTGGATGATGTCTTCGAGCCGGGTGGGAGTGGCCGGGTTCAGACGAGCAGGAGGCGCCGGATCACGATTCAGAATCGAGTCGAAGATCAGGGCTGAGGTGTCGCCACGAAAGGGCAGCGATCCTGTTGCCATCTCATACAGCACTGCGCCAAACGAGAACAAATCGGTGCGAGCGTCCAGTTCTTTCCCTTTGACTTGTTCCGGCGACATGTAAGCCACCGTGCCTAGAGCGGCGCCAGGGCTGGTGAGATGCTCCTCCGACTCGAGAGTGGCGGTCTCTTCGTTCCCGTCGCCCGGTTTCCCGGAGACCTTTGCGAGGCCGAAGTCCAGAATCTTCGCGCTGCCTCGGCTGGTAACGAAAACATTGGCAGGCTTGATGTCGCGATGCACGATGCCCTTGGCGTGGGCCGCATCGAGCGCGTCAGCGATCTCAATCGCCAGCGAGAGTAACGCCTCCAGTTCCAGCGGACGTCCGGCGATGCGGTGCTTGAGCGTCATCCCATCCAGAAATTCCATGGCGATGAAGGCTCGCCCCTTCTGTTCGCCGATGTCGTGAATGGTGCAGATGTTGGGATGGTTCAACGCGGACGCAGCCTGGGCCTCGCGCTGAAAACGAGCCAACGCATGTGGGTCGCGGGCTACGTCCTCGGGCAGGAATTTCAATGCAACGAAACGGTGAAGGCGCGTATCCTCCGCTTTGTAGACCACACCCATGCCACCCGCGCCCAACGACTCCAGCACGCGATAGTGAGAGATAGTCTGGCCGGTAATAGAAGATGATCCCGATTGGGTCACGCCGAGAGTAGGCATCTGCGCCGCGACCTCAGCGACGTGGAGCCCGGGCGATTCCAGAAAACTTCCCGCCTTGCGATGCGAAGTGAGCAGCGACCGAACTTCTTCCAGCAGCTGAGAATCACCGCCGCATTGTTTACGCAGGAACTCATCCTGCCGCTGGGCCGGCACCTGCAGCGCCGCCTGCAGCAGATCGTCAACCCGTTTCCAGCGTTCAGCGTCCATCGGAATTTCCACGACTCATCTCGCGATGCAGCCAGGCTCGTGCCGTGCTCCAATCGCGCGCCACCGTGACCGCCGATACTTTGAGCACGTCAGCGGTCTCGTCGAAGTTCAATCCGCCGAAGAATCGCAGCTCCACGACCTGCGCTTTGCGGACATCGATCTGCGCCAGCGCTTTCATGGCGTCATCGAGGGCGATGACGTCCAGATCCTTGCGCTTGCCTTGTTCGAGCAGCCCGGTGTCATCCAGAGATAGTGCGCCGGCACCCCCTCCGCGTTTCCCGGCACGGTGGCGGCGGGCATAGTCGACGAGGATCTGCCTCATCTGTTGCGCCGCGATTGCAAAGAAATGGGAGCGGCCCTCCCACTGCGGGGCATTCAGTCCCACCAGGCGGAGATACGCCTCATTCACCAGAGCTGCGCTTTGCAAGGTGTGGTCGGGACGTTCCTTGCGCAGTTGAAAGTGGGCCAGCCGCTGCAGTTCTTTGTAGACGACGGGCAGCAAGGCGTCCAAAGCCTTGCGGTCGCCACCCCGCCAGCCCTGTAACAGCCGCGTGATCTCTCCTGCCGATTCGTGCCCCACGAAGCTACCTTTGGGAGGGGAACAGCTTTGGGAACCTAGAGTAGCCACGGCCGTTTCTGACGTCAAGTGGAAACAATTGACAATTAAGCTACTTAGGGGTGTTTCCTCGAAGCTGGAAAACATTTTGAGGGCCGATGATAGCTTTGCCGGCAACTTTGCGCTGTTAAGAACAGAAGGACAGAAACGCGAAGGAGAACGGTATGAAGCTAAAGACTAAGATCCGCGCAGGCAAGATCAGACCCAACCATAACGTCACGGTTAACGGATCGGCGGCGTCTTCCTTCGCCACTGGCACGATTGCGGCGCAAGCAGCTAAGACGGCCGAAGCCGTGATCCCTGCGGCTTCGGGGAGTGGGCGATAGTTGCAATTCTGTGGGCGGCTGTCCCGCCGCGGATGCCGCTCGCGAGGCACAAGGTGTAGGTCAGACATTTATCGCAACAACGCCAGAGTTTCATGCGGTGGCTGCGAGGAAAGGAGAATCGTATGAAACTCAAAACCAGAATCAAGGCTGGAAAGCTCTCCTCGAACCACAACCCCATCGTCCGTTAACCCTCGTTTCGGGAATTTACGAGGTGAGGCATACGCAGAGCACCAGAAAAGTGACGAAAGGAGAATCCTATGAAGCTCAAAACCAGAATCAAGGCAGGAAAGCTCGCCGCCAACCACAACACAATCGTCCGTTAATTAGCTTGGCGGTGTGCATGTTCTGTGCGCACTACCAACGTAACGACCCGCGACCCGATCGTCGCGGGTCACCTTTGGAGAATCCACATGGCAACCGCCGCTTTTGCCCGAACCTTCGCCAGATTGCTGTCGGACCGGGGGGGCTTGACGCGCACTCTGCTTGGGGTCGGCATGCTGGTGCTGGGTGGATGGTGTTTCTGGGCGGCGCGGGCGCGCGTGAGCTTGTACGAAGTTTCGTCCGAGGCCCGTGTCGAGTTGGATGCGGCCGCCTATCCGATTCAGTCTCCGCTGCTCGGCCGCGTGGTCCAGGCTCATCTGCGGGTGGGTCAGGCCGTGCAACGTGGGGATGTGCTGGTTGAGATCGACGCCGCTCCTGAGCAGTTGCAGATGCGTCAGGAAAATGTTCACGCCCAAGGGTTGGAGTTGGAAGTAACCCGGCTGCGTTCGCAGGTGGCAGCGGAGCACAGCGCTCGCGCGGAAGAACAAAGGACCGCACAGCTCAGCCTTGAGGAAGCAAACGGCCGCGTACGCGAGGCCGAGGCCGCTGCGAAGTATGCGGATGCAGAATTGTCGCGCGAACAGAAGATGAAGGAGGCGGGCCTGGTTCCCCCGCGCGACCTGGAAAGAATCGAGGCCGATGCGCGCCGCTTGCGCGCCGCCTTTGAAAATACCGAAACCGCCGCCCGTCGTCTGCCCCAGGAGCAGGCCACACGCGATCGGGAGCGCGAAGTACGCATCCAGCGTTTGTATTCCGAAATCTCCGCGCTGGAAGAACAGCGCAATACGGTGAACGCCGGCGTACAGGGCCTGAAGTATGAAGTCGAGCGCCGGCAGATTCGCGCGCCCATCGACGGACGCATCGGCGAATGCATGATTCTCCGGCCCGGGTCAGTCGTGGAAGAAGCAGAGAGTCTGGCCTCCATCGTCCCTTCCGGCCAACTGCGTGTAGTGGCGCAGTTTCCCGCCGAGGCTGCGCTCGGCCGCATCCAGACGGGACAGTCAGCTGCATTGCGGCTTGATGGCTATCCCTGGGCAGAGTTTGGTTCAGTTTCCGCTACGGTTGCGCGGACGGCCGAGGAAATCCGCGACGGCAAAGTGCGCGTCGAATTGGCCATCAATCCCAGTGCCAGCTTTCGCGGGCGACTCGAACATGGAATGCCGGGAACGATCGAGGTCGCGGTCGAGTGTGTAACTCCGCTGGTGCTGCTAATGCGCACCGCCGGCCAGTGGATGACGAGGCGCCCATGAAACGCTTTCTGGTTCCGGAAGTGATCCAAAGCTCGGTGATGGACTGCGGTCCGGCGTCATTGAAAGCGCTGTTCGCCGGATTCGGACTCTATCTGTCCTACGGCCGGTTGCGCGAAGCCTGCCAGACGGATGTAGACGGAACTTCGATCGATACGCTGGAAACCATGGCCCAGGCGCTGGGACTCGACGCATCGCAGGTTGTCATACCCGCGGATTTAGTGTTGCTGCCAAAGTCGGCATCTTTGCCGGCCATTGTGGTGATGCGCCTGGCCGGAGGCGCAACCCACTTTGTCGTGCTGTGGAGTGTGCATGGTCCCCTAGTGCAAATCATGGATCCGGGAGCAGGCCGCATTTGGATGCACCGGCAGAGGTTTCTGGACTCTCTCTACATCCACGAACAGATGGTCACGCGTGAGATGTGGGAAGAATGGTCGCATAGCGACGTGTTCACCGCGAGTCTGGAGAGCCGCATGCGCGCCCTCGGCGTTGAGCCGCATCTGTGGAACGATCGCATGGGTATGGATAAGGATCGGGCGCATTTTGACGCTTCCCTGCGGCTGGCTCACACTCTTTGCGATGCGGGCAAGTTGACGCGCGGCGCGGAAGCAGAACAATTTCTCGGCCTGTGCGCACAAAACCCCGACCAGATTCCTCCCGAGTTCTGGACCATTCGCACGACGACGGAGGGTGACGAGCAGTTACGGATGCGCGGCGCGGTTCTGGTGGTTGCCGCGGGCAAGCGGGAGGAAGCATCCGCCGAACCGTTGTCGCAATCCCTCGAGGCAGTGCGCAATGAACCCCCGACGCGGGTATGGCTTCCCGTGTGGGAGGCGGTTCGGGAAAGCGGTTGGCTTTCTACCGGCCTGATTGTTTTGGCCCTGCTTGCTTCCGCAGCGGGAACGGTTTTCGAGCCTCTGCTGTTTCGTGGATTCTTTGATCTGGCGCGGCACTTGAAGCTGAGCGGTCAGCGCATCGGCGCGATCGTCGCCATGATTTGTTTTCTCGGGGGACTGCTCGCGCTGGAATGGCCTGCGGTGACCGGGCTTCTGCGCCTTGGCCGTCATCTGGAAATGCGGCTGCGCACGCGCATTCTGATGAAGATTCCCCGCCTGCATGACCGCCATTTTCAATCGCGCTTGATTTCGGATATGGCGTTCCGCGCCCACACACTGCAACTGCTGCGCCAGTTACCGGAACTCGCCGGGCTTTTTATACGCTTGACCGCCAGCCTGATTTTCGCTGCAGTGGGTATCGCCTGGTTTTATCCCGGCGCGGCCCTGCCTGCGGTGTTGGCCGTGATCGTTGCGGTGGGAGTTCCTCTGCTGTTTCAGCCCGCCCTGGCAAGCCGGGACTTGCGTTTTCGTGATTTCAGCGGCGCCCTGAGCCGCTTCTATCTGGATGCACTACTCGGGTTGCGCCCGATTCAGGCACACGGCGCCGCGCGGACACTTCGCACTCTGCATTCTGAACAGCTCGGACAGTGGGCGGAAGCCGGACTCCGACTACAGTCCGTATTCGTGCGCGCCGAGGTGCTCCAGATGGCGGTAACTTATGTACCCGTCATCGTGCTAGTTTACCGGGAGGCTCTGCGCACTTCCTCTCCCGCCGGGTTGCTGTTGCTGGCGTATTGGGCAGTCTCCATTCCTACCCTCGGTCAGGAATTGGCGTCCATCGCCTGGGACATGCCGGCCCTGCGCAACACGTTGTGGCGCCTTCTGGAGCCTCTCGGCGCGCCCGAAGAGGAGACTCCGCAAGTTGCGCCCGCGGCGGCGAAGACCAGCGGCGTCGGTTTGGAAATCCAGAAGGTAACGGTGGTCGCGAGCGGTCACGTCATTCTTGAGGATGTCGACCTCAGCGTCGCACCTGGAGAGCACATCGCGGTAGTTGGCTTATCCGGCGCGGGAAAATCTTCTCTGGCCAGTTTGCTACTGGGATGGCACAAACCGCAGCGGGGCAGCCTAACGGTGGATGGAGCGCCCCTCGACGCAGAACGGCTGACACAGCTGCGGCGCCACACGGCATGGATTGCCCCTGAGGTTCACCTGTTTCAGGCGTCACTCCTCGACAATCTCAATTATGGCAATGGATCCGATTCGACCGGGCGAGTCGGCCTGGCGATTCAAGGTACGGACCTGCTGAGTGTGCTAGAACGCCTGCCCGATGGTTTGCAGACTGCGCTCGGCGAAAGCGGCGCACTGGTCTCGGGAGGCGAAGGGCAGAATGTTCGGATAGGGCGTGCCATGGCGCGGCCCGATGTTCGCCTGGCAATTCTTGATGAACCCGCGCGCGGTCTGGATCGTGAAGCGCGGCGGAGTTTGCTGGCAAGAGCGCGACAGCACTTTGCCAAAGCTACGATGATCTTCGTGACGCACGATGTTCCCGACACCCTCGACTTCCAGCGCGTTTTGGTGGTCGAGCAGGGACGGATTATCGAACAGGGCTCACCGCGTGAGCTGTATGAAAAGACAGATTCCCGGTACCGCACGTTGTGCGATCAGGAGACGATCACTCGCCAGCGATTATGGTCAGGATCGAGTTGGCGGCACTTGAAGATGACCAGTGGAGTTCTCAATGAGACGACCGAGGCCTGCGAATGGACCGCCGCTTAGCCGCATACATCGCTGTTCTGCCGCGGCAGCCCGGGCAGAGTGCCGCTGATTCTCTCGACAGCAGAGTTTGCCCGGAGGACTCCTTCTGGCAGCAGATGCGGACCGCCGGATTGGTCTCCCGCCTGGTCGCGCTCCTCGGTACGCATGCACTTGAGATGGCGCTCCTGTTTGCCAGTTGGGCCTTCCTCGGATCGGGCGCGCTCAGTGGGCGCATGGACTATGCCTGGCTGGCAGCGTGGGCACTCTGTCTAGCCAGCACAGTGCCCCTGCGCGCGGGCTCGCGCTGGCTGGAGGGCGTTGTTGCCATCGGTTTCGGTGGCCTCCTAAAACAACGCCTGCTGGTAGGTGCGATGACGATGGACGCCGACCTGATGCGTCGGAAGGGCGCTGGCCAGTTATTGAGCGAAGTTTTGGAATCGGAAGCGATCGAGCAACTGGGCGCCAGCGGTGGCTTGCAGATCGTGCTCGCTGGTCTCGAATTGCTCCTGGCGCCGTTTGTCATTGCCTTCGGAGCCGCCGCCGGCGCCGAGATCATATTGCTGATTCTCTGGGTCGGCTTGTGCGCTCTTCTCATTTTGCAGAACTTGCAGCGCCGTTCTTCCTGGACGAGAAAGCGCCTTGGATTGACCCACCAGTTGGTCGAGAAGATGAGCGCCCACCGCACTCGGCTGGCACAACAGGCACCTTCGGAATGGCATCACGAGGAAGACCGTGAAACCGAGCAGTACGCCCGGATGTCCGAGACTCTGGACCGATCGTCGGCCTGGATCCAAACTGCCTTGCCTCGCAGCTACGTAATTGCCGCTTTCGCTGTGCTGGCGCCGTCGTTTCTCTCCGGCAAGGCCTCGCTTGTGCGACTCGCCATCAGTTTCGGAGCGATCCTGTTCACCAGCGCCGCAATTGAACGTTTGACCGCCTGGCTTACTCCGGGAGCCGCAGCCTGGATTGCCTGGAGCAATGTGAAGCCGATGTTTGACGCCGCGGCAGGAGCCGACCGGGCGGAATTGCCGCCCGAAGTGTCCTCGATCTCGGACACCATCCTGCAGGCCCACAATATCATGTTCACTCATCAAGGCCGATACGAGCCGATCTTGAAGGGATGCAGTCTCGCCATCGAGCGCGGCGATTTCGTTTTACTCCAGGGCGACTCCGGCAGTGGCAAGTCCACATTGGTTTCTCTGCTTGGTGGCTTGCGGCGTCCTTCGGGTGGTCTGCTTCTGGCCGGAGGACTGGACCGGCATACACTCGGCGAAGCAACCTGGCGGCATCGCATCGCAGTAGCTCCGCAGTATCACGAGAACCATGTATTCACCGGGCCTCTCAGCTTCAATCTCCTGTTGGGACGGCCCTACCCACACTCCACCGAGGATCTCGAGGAAGCCAAAGAGTTGTGCCACGAACTCGGTCTTGGACCACTGCTGGAGCGAATGCCGGCCGGACTCGACCAGATCGTCGGCGAGACGGGCTGGCAGCTTTCGCAAGGGGAACGGGGACGAGTTTTTCTGGCGCGGGCGTTGTTGCAGAATGCCGAAGTTGTGATGCTCGACGAAAGCCTGGGTGCGCTCGATCCGCAAAACCTGAGGCAATGCCTGGACTGCGTGACACGGCGGGCAAAAACGCTTCTGGTGGTGGCACATCCATGAACGCTGACCGTGCCGTCGAACTCACTGTCAAACTGCAGGAGCAGTCTTGGAATCTGCAGGCCGAAGGAAAACTGGATGAGGCGGCCACGGCTGTGAAGAAGGCTTTGTTACTCCTCGAAAAATCGGGTGACGCAAGCTCACCCGATGCCGCCAATCTACTCAACGATCTTGCCGAAATCGAAAGCGAACGCCAGAACTTCCAGGACGCTTTGTTGCTGGCAGAACGGGCGCATTCGATCGAAGACCAGTTAGGCAACTCGTTCGCCGGCGAAGGCGCCGCTCAGATTCGTGGCAGGACGATGGGATTGATCGGCGAAATAAGCCGTGTGCGCGGTGATTTCGACTGCGCCGAGGTGAGCCTCAAAAAGGCATTGTGGATCATGGCCACTGAGTTCGGCGAGGCATCCGAGCAGGTAGCTCAAGCGTGGAATAATCTCGCCGTTCTCTACAAGGCTTGTGGTCGCTTCGACGAGGGGTTGTACTTGTACCAACAGGCGCTGGATTCGGTCGTCAAATTGAACGGTGAGGACTGCCTGGCCTGCAGCGTCATCTATCACAACATCGGCGGCATTCTGCACTCCAAGGGAGACTTCACGGCCGCCGAACCTCCCGGGCGCAGAGCTTGGGAGATTTCTCGGCGACTGCTCGGCGAAGACGCCCCCCAGACCTTATTCGACGCCGTCGCCTATGCGGCGATTCTCGACGGCCTGCAACGATATGATGAAAGCGAAGCCATCTACCGCCGCGCCCTTGCGATCTTTGAGAAGACCTTCGGGCCCGAGCACTACGAAGTAGCCTCGAACCTGCACAACCTGGCCGCAGTTCTTTGTGCTCGCGGTCACGTTGATCAAGCTGAGAAACTATACCGGCGAGCGCTGGCCATCAAAGAGAAACTGTTAGGCGAGGACAGTCCCGATGCCGCTCTGACCCTCAACAATCTCGGCGCTCTGCTCACTCGCGCCGGTCGACCGGAGGAAGCCGCGGGCCTGCTCCAGCGAGCCTTCGCCATTCTTCATGACCGGGTTCCACCAGACCATCCGCACCTGGCTCTTGCCCGCGTGAACCTGGAAAGTGCACTTCGCTCGACTCGAAGCGATTTGCTATCCGTTCCACGCGTTTCCACGAAAGCGCTCTGATGCGCAGCTCGTTTGGAAACATGTGGTAGCACTGGCTGAAACGAGAACACCCAACATGCACCGAGCGAAATGAAATCGCTCCTCGAGAGTGCGGATGGAAGCATGGCGACAGTGGCCACTCGGCGGAAGAACAACGATGTTTCACGAACCGCCAAAATCGACTTGACTCCGACCGGCCTTCTCATGGAAGCCATTACGCTCATTGAGGGGTTTTGAGCGTGATAGTGATGTCACGTCATCTGACAAGAGCTTCCGAGCGACCCAAAAATACTTTGCTCGTTCGAGTCGCGTAATTCTTATTGGCACCGGTCGTCCTTCTTTCCCAGGTGTTCTGCTCCTCCGTTGGACCCCAGACAAACTATCCACGCTTATCGGGGCCGCGGTCTTCGACGCTGCGCACGAGAAGCAAACCGGCGTCACAAAGCCCGACCGATACCTGTTGTTTTCCAACATGAATCCGACTATACTCCCTGTTGGAAACCAAGAGGTGGAATGAAGACAAAGACGGACATTCAACAAGGCACCCTGGCATTGATGGTTCTGAAAACGCTGGACGCGCTCGGGCCACTGCACGGGTACGGAATCGCGCGGCGGATCGAGCAGATCAGCGGGGACCAGCTGGCTTTGAACCAGGGAACCCTGTATCCCTTGCTGCTACGGCTGGAGCAGGAGGGCGCAATTGAATCGGACTGGGGGCCATCAGAAAACAATCGTCGCGCTCGCTTTTATCGCCTCACCCGCGCCGGGCGAAAGCAGTTGCAGACTGAACTCCGCGACTGGCACCAAACGGCGGAAATCATTGCACGGTTCCTCTCGATCAACGCGGAGACGCGGTCATGAGGCTGCTGAAACGGTTACTCGCCCGCCTGCGTAATCTGGCATCGCGCCAGAGCGACGACCAGCGGTTGCTGGAGGAGATGGAAGAGCACCTTTCCCGCCTGACGGAAGAGAACCTCCAATCCGGAATGGCGCCGGCCGAAGCGCGCCGCCAGGCTGTATTGAAATTTGGCGCAGTTGAAGCGATTCGCGAACAATATCACGCCGGGAAGAGCCTACCCTTCGTCGAAAGCGTCGTCCAGGACGTGCGCTATTCCTTGCGCATCCTGCGCAAGAGCTGGGGATTCACATCGATTGCGGCCATCTCGCTGGCGCTGGCAATCGGGGCTAACACGACGATTTTTTCGGTCCTGAAGCGCCTGCTTCTCGACCGGCTCGACGTGCCCCATGCCGAGCAACTCCGTCTGCTCCATTGGCATGGGGATAAGCGCACGGCGGTTTCAAACATGTGGGGGATTACAGACAATGTGCCGGAAGGAATCGGTGCCACATCGTTTTCCTATCCCGCATTTGAACAACTTCGGCGCGATAACCACAAACTCGAAGACCTTTTCGCGTTCAAGGACGTGGGGAGGATGAATGCAACCATTGATGGCAATGCGCAGATCCTGCAAGGCGAATTGGTGAGCGGAAACTTTTTTGTTCAGCTTCAGGTGCAGCCGCAGCTCGGTCGCCCCATTCTCGCCGGCGACGACCGGATCGGCGCGCCGGTCGTGGCCCTGATCAGTGCAGACCTATGGCAACGAGTGTTCGGATCTTCCCCGGAGGTTGTGGGCCGCACGATCAAAGTCAACATGGTGCCGGTCACAATTGTTGGCGTCGTACCGTGGGCGTCTATGGCGTGATGGCATATTCCGTTGCACAACGGACGAGCGAGATCGGTATTCGGATGGCCCTCGGCGCTCTGCCGCGGGAAGTTCTCACGATGGTCTTGCGCGAGGCAGCATGGATTGCGCTGGTGGGGATCACTTGCGGCATCGGTGCCACTCTTCCATCGACACGCCTCGTGACATCGCTCCTTTACGGTTTGCATCCGAACGGTCCGGTCATATTGGCAACATCCGCTTTGCTGCTCGCGTTGGTCGGACTGGTGGCAAGCTGGGTTCCCGCTCGCCGCGCCGCAGCGGTGGAACCTGTGCAGGCTTTGAGACACGAGTGATAGAGAAACAGAGTAGCCCGCAAGGAAGCTTGACGAGATGGCGCTCGGCACCCTATCAGTGAGTCAAATGGCGATTTATCGACAGTTATATGGTGCCACGGCCTTCGCGCTCGCGGGGCCTCCCCAGTTTCGGGGTCCAAACGTGTAATGGCCTGGTTACGTAAACCGTCCGCCCGTCGCACGCTTGGACTCTTTATTTATGCAATAAATGTGTTCTCGCTCGTACTGAGACAGGAGCACTCCAAATGGAAAATCTCGTAGCTGGCGACCCACCCTCCGAGGCGCAGGCGGAAAGGACTGACTTGTCCCGACTGATTCATCGATGCTGCGCCGTGTTGCTGTTCTTAGTGACGGCGCTCCTGGCAATAGGCCGGGCCCAGACGCGCAGCAGGCGAAGCCAACGGGATCGGAACCAACTCCAGAGCCTGCGGTCCCTCCCATTCTTGAAGCGTTCGACAAGTACCAGGTCGTCGGCAGGGGGGAAGCCCATGGGGACAAAGATCAGGATGATTTCATTCTTTCTCTGATTCGCAACCCAGCTTTTCTCGAAAAGGTGAACGACATTGCTGTCGAGTGCGGTAATTCGCTCTATCAGCCCATCCTGGACCGTTCGAGTCCTGGTAGCCTGACTGCGCCGATCTCGCGCCAAATTCCACGTAGGCATCGCCTGAGTTTAGGCGCGTCGATTGTGCTGTTATTGTCAAGAGCTCGCGTATCCAATTTCTTAATGGCATTTGAGATAGGGAGCGGCTCAAACTCATCGAACTGCCACGCGCGTTCGACCGTGGCCTTGACCTCGATCGACTTGTGACGCGCGGCTTCGATCACATCCGCGTTAGATAATTTTGTCATAACCCGCAATCTTACCTACATGGATTCGCCCTAGATCCAGGAGGAAGACACCTGCGGTATCGGTGATGCCAACAAAAATCAAAGCATGGCCATCATTCCAGTTTCAGAAATCCCTGCCTCTGCTCACCCCTACTTGAACCTCACGTCTACTACCGGGTACAGTACTGTGTCGCGTTTTCCGGGGTTCTGCTCATCCCCTCGCTCACAGGAGTTCGCTGATGCGTCGTGCTTTCGCCGTGCTCATTTATGTCTGCTGCCTCGCTGGTTTTTCCTTCGCTCAAACCGCCGACGAACTTATCGCCAAAAATATTGAAGCCCGAGGCGGCATGGAGAAGATGAAGGCCATTAAGACCCTGCGCATGACGGCCAAATTCGACGCCGACGGCTTTACCGCGATCGTGGGCCAGGAAAACGAGCGCCCCAATCTAGTGCGGGAGACGTTTTCGTTGCAGGGGATGGTCGCGATCCAGGCTTACGACGGCTCAACCGGCTGGCACATTCAGCCCTTCGGAGGAAAGAAAACTCCGGAGTTGATGGGCGAAGACGATCTGCGCGATGTGCTGCTCGACGCCGACTTCGACGGTCCGCTGGTCGATTACAAAGAGAAAGGCAACAACGTTGAATACCTCGGACACGACGTCGTCGATGGTGATGACGCGCTGCGACTGAAGATCACGCTGAAAAATGGTGACATTATTTACGACTATCTCGATCCCGATACCTTCATCGAGATTCGCCGAGAGATCCAGCAGTTTATCCGCGGCTCGCAGCGCGATCGCGTAATGGAGTTCGGTTCTTACAAGCCCGTAAACGGAGTGATGTATCCCTTCTCGATCTCGCAGGGACCGAAGAACCATCCTGATGCGCAAACCGTTACCGTGCGGAAGATGGAAGCCAATGTGACGATCGATCCCGCCGACTTTAATTTGCCTCCATCGTTGAGGACTGAGGAAAAGAAGTCGGGGATAGTAGGGGTTCATTAAATCTGTTCGCACGCCGCTTTGTTCGCGCAGCGGATTCACTCGGATAGGGAATAAAAATCATTTGCCTGAAAAAGGACTCGCACACATGAAAGCATCCGCTCGCAATTCCTGGGGAATGACTGTGCTGATCGTCGGAGGCACGCTGTGCGCCGTGTTACAGGCTGCGGCACAAGCACCCTACCGCTACGACGCGGCGACGGTTTCAGGTTTGCCCGCGCGCAACATCGGTTCGGCCACAATGAGCGGCCGTATCGCAGCGCTCGACGCCGTAGAAGAAAACGGGCGCATCACTGTTTTCGTAGGCGCGGCCAGCGGCGGTGTGTGGAAGTCGGTGAACGGCGGCACCACCTACAAGCCCGTGTTCGATCGCCAGGATGTGCAATCGATTGGCGCCGTCGCGATCGATCCCTCGAATTCTGAGAACGTATGGGTTGGCACCGGTGAATCCTGGGTGCGCAACAGTGTCTCGGTGGGCGATGGCGTTTATAAGTCCACCGACGGGGGAGAAAACTGGACGGATGTTGGATTAAAAGACAGCGAGCACATCGCGAAAATTCTAGTGAACCCGAGCGACGGCAACGATGTGCTGGCCTGCGCCACCGGCCACCTGTGGGACGATAGCGACGAGCGCGGCGTTTACCGGACCGCCGATGGCGGCAAGACTTGGCAAAAAGTTTTGGCTGGCGCGAACGGATCGAGCGGTTGCGCCATGATGGCTCGCAGTAAACAGGAACCGAAAACCATCTACGCGGCCATGTGGGATTTCCGCCGCCAAGGGTGGACCTTCCGCTCTGGCGGCCCGGGCAGCGGCATATTCAAATCCACTGACGGCGGCGCGAATTGGAGGGAAATCACCGACAGCAACGCCAAAGGGTTGCCGGCGAAGCCTTATGGACGAATCGCAGTTCAAGTGGCCGAGTCCAAGCCAAATGTAGTCTATGCCAACATCGAGGCGGAAAAAGGCCGCGGCCTGTATCGCTCCGACGACGGCGGCTCCAACTGGACCAAACTCGACGCCAGCAACTACATGGTGTGGCGTCCCTTTTACTTCGGAAATTTAATTGTCGATCCCAAAGACGAAAATAAGATTTTCAAACCCGACCTAATCCTGCTGTTGAGTAACGACGGCGGAAAGACTTTCAACGTAGTTTCGAGCTCGGCCCATGGCGACTTTCACGATGTCTGGATCAATCCGAAAAATCCAAACACCGTAATCGCCGGCGACGATGGCGGTCTGTGGCGCAGCGAAGACGGTGGCAATCGCTGGAAACACCAGATGAACCTGCCGGTTTCGCAGTTCTATCACGTCAGCACCGACAACGCCGACCCCTACCGCGTTTACGGCGGCTTGCAGGACAACAGCGCCTGGGTGGGCGACTCGTCGTATCCCGGCGGCGTGAGCAACTCGCGCTGGGAAAACATGTTTGGCGGCGACGGCTTCTGGATGTTCGAGGATCCCTCCGATCCCGACTATCTCTACGCCGAGGCGCAGGGCGGCGAAATTGGCCGGGTTAACCGCTACACGCATGAGACCCGCGATCTGCATCTCTGGCCGAACTATGGCGAAGGCAAGCTGCGATTCAATTGGAACACCCCCATTCACATGAGCCCCAATGAAAAAGGGACCATCTACATTGGCGCCCAGTTCCTCTTCCGCTCGCGCGATCACGGCCAATCGTGGGACCGCATCTCTCCCGACCTTACCACCAACGATCCTGAGAAACAGAAGCAGGAGCAATCCGGCGGCGTCACCATCGACAACTCTTCTGCCGAGATGCACACCTCGATCTATTCCATCTCCGAGTCGCCGAAGAACGGGCAGGTCATTTGGGTCGGCACCGACGACGGCAACGTCCAGATCACTCGCGACGGCGCGAAGACCTGGACGAACGTAGTCGCCCACGTCAACGGACTCGGCCAGAACTCCTGGGTCTCGACCATCGAGGCCAGCCGCTTCGACGAAGCCACCGCCTACGCCACATTCGACCGGCACACCTTCGGCGACGTGAAGCCCTACGCCTACAAGACCACGGATTATGGCCAGACCTGGACCGCCCTTGCGGCGCAAGAGAGCGGCGTTCGCGGTTACGCTCACGTGATTAAAGAAGATACGGTCAATCGCGACGTGCTCTTCCTCGGCACCGAGTTCGGCCTCTGGATTTCCGTGGATGGCGGCCAGCACTGGGCACAATATAAAGGAACTGATTTCCCCGCGGTTCCTGTCGACGACATTGTCATCCAGGCCCGCGAGTCGGACCTGGTTCTCGCCACGCACGGCCGTGGAATATGGATCGTCGATGACATCTCGCCGCTGCGCACTCTGACTCCGGAGATCATGGGCAAGGATGCGGCGCTGATTCCGGGTCGGCCTTCGATTCAGTACTTCGACGTCAACGGCGGATGGCCGGAAGGCGACGAAACATTCCGTGGACAGAATCGGCCAACCGACGCGCAGATCACCTATTACCAAAAAGGCCGTCACATCTTCGGCGATTTAAAGATCGAAATTCTCGATTCGGAGGGCAAGCTTGTCGACACTGTGGCGGGCAGCAAGCATCGTGGGCTGAACCGCGCCGGTTGGAGCATGCGCGTGAAGCCGCCTGCGGTCGCTCCGGCGGCGACGGTGTTGTTTGAGGCGGCGCAAGGGCCGCGAGTTTTGCCCGGCACTTACACGGTAAAGCTTACCAAGGGAGATCAAACGTACACCGAGCAGTTGAACGTTGCCATCGACCCGCGGGCGAAGTATTCCGTCGAAGAGCGCAAAGCTCAATTCGATCTCTCGATGAAGGTCTACAAAGAACTGGAGCACATGACCTTTGCCGTGGAGGCGATCGAGGGAGTGCGCGACGCGGCCAACGCGCGCTCTTTGAAGCTCTCGGAAAAAGATCCGCTGGAAAAGCAGCTGCGGCAACTCGCCGCCGATTGCGATATGCTGCGGTCCAAAATTGTAGCCACCAAAGAAGGCGGCATGATTACCGGCGAAGAACGCATCCGCGAGCACCTCGGCCAGATTTACGGCGCGATCACCGGCTTCGACGGCAAGCCTACCGACTATCAGGTAGCGCGTACCGAGTCGCTCGGCCACGAACTGCAGGACGTGGTCGACGACTTCCAGAAGCAAACTCAGAAGGCGCTGCCTGCCATCAACTCTAGCCTGAAGAAAAAGAAGCTGGAGCCGATCCCCGTGCTCAGCGAAAGCGATTGGCAGAAGAAGAACGAGTCCTCCGCCGCAGCGGGCTCGGGCATGCGCGCTCGCCAGTTGCAGGTTTGGGAGAAAGACTAACTTGTGTCGGGATGCCGCCCTCGGCGCACAGCGCCAATGCTCCCCCGGTGCTAGATCTCTCTTCCTCCGAAATAATCTTTGTCGGGCTACCGCCATTACACATGGGGTCGCCCTCGACAGGCCGTGACAAGCACTGAATGAAGAACTCGTCTTTGCGGGCGCTCATGCCAGTTGTAAAATCAGTAACCTACAGTGGCTTAGTCGTATTCGGGTGAACTCTTAAGCGCTTGCCGTCGCATAAGACAGCCGCACCCAGGATGCTTGACGAAGTCGCTCTTCGCAAAGCCGCACTCAAGGCATTGGCGTGCCAATTCCTGAAGCTCGCCAGACGGAAACATATCCCTGTGGTAGTCCGGTTGAAAGACCTCCAGCCGACGGATTTCCACGCGATATATGGAATTCTCGCCCAATTCTGCGACACGCAGCTGGATCAGGTATTCGGATCACTCGATGAACCGGAACGTGCTGAAGCACCGGGGCTCCTGGCGCAGCAGATTGGCAACCGCTACTAGGAATCCTCAGGCCCAATAGATAAATTACCCAGACATTCTTTTCCCGTCGCCTGTCGTCTTTTTCCTCCCGATTCCGATATCCAGAGTAGAGCCCGGTAACTCTGGTCTCTGCTGCAAATCCGGGAGGCGTGCAATAACTTGCGGTTTCGCTCGCGCCGTTCTCGCCGGATGGACTACCCAATCCCATGTTGATCGATGAATGGTGTTGCAAATAGAAACGCACAAATCGCAATTAGGGAGGCAAATATGTCTGAGGAGCCCCGTACTGGTTCTTTCATTCGCAGGTTGAACCAACTTCGTAATTCGGGAGGAAGGAACCGAAAGCGTTTTCTCGCGTGGGTTTTTGGCCTCCTGATCGTTGCCACTGGATCCGCCATCGCAGATATCTACCTCCCCAACCTCTTTCCATTCCTGGACTTCACCGGCTTTTCTGGAACATATAGTCACGCGGGGAACGTCGATCTGAGCGGCCCATTCTTTCAGAGTCTAGGTACGAATGGGAGAACCTGCGCAACTTGCCATGAGGCCAGCGACGCTTTCGGATTGAGTGCGGTTGACGCGCAATTGCGATATCTAATCACGCGAGGCAAGGACCCGCTATTCGCGCAGTTCGATGGCTCGACTTGTCCCACCGGCCCCGTGAACAATAGCCTGGTCGTGAACAACGGACTGATTCGCATCGGACTGACCGTTCCGCCGAATACCACCGACGCATCAGCGCCGCAATATACGATTACGGCGGTACAAGACCCGTATGGTTGCGCCCTCACCACCGATTCGCAAGGGGTGCAAACGGTTTCCGTCTATCGCCGGCCTTTGCCCACTACAAACTTGGGATTCTTGAGCGCCGTCATGTTCGATGGCCGTGAATCGCTCACTTTGCCACTGAACAACGGACAGACCTTCGCCAGCAATCTGAACGCCGACCTCACGCAACAGGCGATCGACGCGACCCTGACCCACGCACAGGCCGCACAGCCTCCTACGGCCTCGCAACTCAGCCAGATAGTAGGTTTCGAACTGGCTCTCAACTCGGCGCAGCTGTCCGATTTTCGAGCGGGAAGTTTATCGAAAGGAGCGGATGGTGGCGCGCAATTCCTGTCTGCGCAACCCTACTATCCGGGAATCAATGATTCTCTGGGCGGAGATCCAGAGGGAAAGCAGTTCACTCCCAACGTGTTTACGCTCTACACATCCTTTCAGAACTCACGGAATCCGCAGCAAGCCTCGATCGCCCGCGGCGAGCAAATCTTCAATACACAAACCTTGACCATCAGCGACGTCCCTGGCTTAACCACTGGCACGCAGCAGATTATGGGAACCTGCACCACCTGCCACGATACCTTCAACGTGGGAAATCACTCGCTACCTTTGCCCCTGGATATTGGAACCAGCCGCTCGCCGCAATATGAAACCGATCCGAACATCTTGGCGGGACTCAACGAACTGCAGTTGCCGACCCTGCCGGTGTTCGAGTTGGTCTGTACACAAGGCCCGCTCGCTGGCAATACCTACTACACTTCTGATCCCGGCAAAGCCCTGATCACCGGACAGTGCAGCGACATAGGCCGAGGTAAGGGTCTCATTCTGCGAGGTTTGGCCGCACGTGCGCCCTATTTCCATGACGGAGCCGCGGCTAATCTGCAGCAAGTGGTGAATTTCTACAATCAGCGCTTCCAGATTGGCCTCTCGAAACAGCAAATGCAGGACTTGGTCAACTTCCTGCAAACACTCTGACTGGCCCGAGAACTCGGAAGCTTTCATAACTGCCGGCAAATTTGAGACGCAAAGGGAAAGGATGGCGATGCCCCACGCGCGATGGATTGATCGATACCGGATTCGTAAACGCGGCGCGAGCTGGCGAGCCGAGGCAGTTAAGGATTGCCAAGTTGCAATGATCCAGATCCGGCAGTCGAAGCACTCGGCGACGGTAATTCGGCTTGATTCTCTGTTTGCCCGTAGCGACGGCCTCCCATGCCGCAGCATTTGGGACGACGGAGGTCGGCTGGACGTTGCAAAAGCGGGTGGTGCTTCGTTCTGGGCTGGGGATTTTGAGCGCTATCGCCTGATTTCAACAGTTTGAGCAAAGGAGCACTGCAGCGTACCATTCCTGTTGCACAGAAAGGGGCGCCAAATTATGGCCACCCACGTCAAAGCTGTTGCCGGTGTCAGTCTGCTGATTCTTCTGTTGCAGGTTTTTCTCGCGGGGGAACAGGCGAAGCCGGTGCCGGCAGGTCCGATCCCGACGCAGATTCTTGCCGCGAAAAAAGTCTTTGTGGCCAACGCAGGCGGCGAACAGCCTTGGTACGATGTTGCGCAATTCAGCGGAGGGCCGGATCGCGCCTACAACCAGCTTTACGCCGCGTTGAAGTCGTGGGGCCGATACGAACTCGTAGCCGCTCCAGCCGACGCCGATTTGCTCGAAATACTGTTTGTTTGCCCTCCATCGGTGGCCGCAGGAAATCAAGGAGGCGATAGCATTGCCGGCAGGCCCTATGATCCACAGCTTCGATTGGTGATTCGCGACCCGAAGACGAATGCCTTGCTGTGGGCGTTTACCGAGCGCGCGCAATGGGCCGTCCTCCAAGGAAACCGTGACAAGAATTTCGATCAGACCTTGGCGAGAATCGTCCGTGACTTGCAGGACCTGAGCGCCTCATCAGAGAGCGCAAACAAGCCTTAGTCCAGGGGGCAAGTCAGAGAGGGAGTTGGCGACTGTAAACAGGTCAACTGGCGAAAAATCGACATTACACTCATTGACCCGATGCAGAAGTTTTGAGTGTCATGGCCTGGTTACGACAACTGAATTTATCTCGCTGCTGTGATCTGCCCTTGTGGGTTTGGTGGACTCGAAGGCATTGCCTTTCCACTTGGCTAAGAGGCGGAGTAGCTGATGAGTCCACAGAAGCGCGATGATGACGAGCACCCACAGCAAGGCGGGGCCATCACCAGCCATGAAATAATCGTGCAGTCCGCGCACACCCTCAGCGGCAAAGTACCGGAACCAGTTGTTCACCAGCAAAACGCCCGGATATAACATAAGAGCCGTTTCTACACAGGCTGCCCAAAACCTTTCCTTCCAGAGACCATGCGCAAGTACCAGGCCGAGGAACAGCGTGAGCACTAGAACCATCCACGCAACAGTTAAGTTGAGGCGCCCAAGGATGAAAAGAAGAGATGAAGTGCGATCGAACCCGGGTGGAATCCAGTAAATCGCCTGTAGGGTGCCAAAAGAAACTCTTCTTTTGATCCCCGTGAGGAACAATACGCCAAGGGTTCCCTCCGCCACAGTGCCGATAAGGATTAGGCCAGCGGCCAGACGCCAAAGGTATTGTCGCAATCGCATTCCGGCATATGCTACACCCTTGCTTGTTCTGCCCGTAGCTTGATTGGCGTAACATCGCCATTACACTCATTGACCCTGGGTCAGCCATTTCTCAATGAGTGCTATGGCCTGGTTACGACAGTTGACCCGCCAGTGCGATATTCTCGGCGCATGTAAGGAACCACGTCTCACAGTGATCGGCGCTTATCGGCCCGTCATTCGTGACGAGACGTGGCGCGAACAGTTTCAAGTGACGGGTGACGAGCACGCGACACGCGAACATTTTGAGAAGTCAGTCCTCATCGGAGCACTAGTGGAAGGATTGACTCGACGCTTTGACTTCGGCAAATTTGGACAGGTGACGGATCGTTGTTGCAAAATCGCCCCTTCATTCATTGACCGAGCCTGCCGTCCTCTAGCTGCACAATCGTCCAATCGGAAGACATCCTGACTCAGCCATCGGCCTTCAACTACGTGAAGGATCAATAACTTAAAGCTCCAGACGATATGGAGCTTAACTTGCCAACATACATAGGTTAACGGAGGTCTCTTGGGCCGTGTTGTGCTGAAGCTCTCGCTCCAATTTCCCCATAAGCTACCAGGGAGGCCGTGTGCACAAGCGAATTCTTAGCCTGCTCTTTGTCTGTTTGAGTTTCCAGGCGGGCCAAATCACCCTGCAGGCACAAGAGTTTAAACTTCTGGACCGCACAGTCCAGGTCCACGGCTTCGTGTCGCAGGGATTCGCCTACACCAACGACAACAACTGGCTGACCATGAATACCAGCCAGGGCAGCGCCGCCTTTACCGATTTCGGGCTGAATATGTCGTCTCAGGTCACGGATAAGTTCCGGGTCGGGGCGCAAGGCTACGACCGCAACCTTGGCCAACTCGGCCAATATCATCCATCCCTCGACTGGGCGGTCGCCGATTACCGATTCAAAGGCTGGTTCGGGGTTCGGGGCGGCAAGGTTAAGACCACACTCGGTCTATACACCGACACTCAGGATGAGGATTTTCTCCACACTTTTGCTCTGCTTCCGCAAAGCGTGTATCCGACCGATCTCCGCGACGCGACCATCGCTCATCTGGGCGGGGATATCTACGGAAAAATTTCGCTCACACACCGGCTCGGAGTTCTTGCCTACACGACCTATGTCGGGCACCGCAGCGACAGCATATACAGCGGCTATCCCTATTATTTAAGCAGTTTCGGAGCGCAAATCAAGAGCTTTGGCGGGCTGCAGTACGGCGCTGATCTTCGCTGGAAAACTCCACTAAAGGGTCTTCTGATCGGAGTATCGCGACTGAATGAGCACATCACCGGCAAGGGCTTGGCGATAAATCCATTTAACCCGGGGGAGGGGCTCGTGCCTTACTCCGAGTCTTCGAAAGCCGACTGGACCAACCAGTTCTATGGCGAGTACACCGTGGGCAAACTTCGGATCGACTCAGAGTATCAGCGTTACTGGCGCAACCAGGAGCTCTTCGGCGGTACTTCGGAGAGCTTCGCCGATGTGCGCGGCTGGTACGTCTCCGGAGCTTACCGGATCTCCAAACGGTTTCAGATCGGGTCCTATTACTCTCGCTACACGATCTCGAACACCATAGCCGGCGCGCTCTCGGCCTTCTATCCTCCGGCGACCAATACCGGTTTGCCGGCCAATCACGATTACGACAAAGTCGTTACCGGACGGGTTGACATCAACAAGTTCTGGAACGTGAAAGTGGAAGGTCACTTCATGAATGGCTACGGCAGCGGCCCGTATCCGAACGGATTCTACACGCAGGTTAATCCCGGCGGGTTTGCGCCGAATACCAACGCGCTGGTCGTCAAAACGAGTCTGAATTTCTAAATGAGGGCCGGTATCAGGAGAACGCGATGAAGAACCGCAGACTACTTTCCCTCGTCGCTGTCGTTGTAATCTTCGCCCCAGCTCGCGTTATTGCGGCCGATGTCAAAGTGATCGCCAATGGAAGTGTCAAAGCGGACATGATTTCCGCGACTGAAGTCAAAAGCGTATTTCTGGAGGAGTCCAACTCGCTCAGGGACGGCACCCACGTCGAGCCGGTACTCGAAAAAGATGGGCCAGTTCACCGAACCTTCCTGCACGAATACCTCGGGGGAACCGATGACGACTTGGAGAGCTACTATCGCGCTCTGGTGTTCTCCGGTAGAGGCTCCATGCCAAAGCGACTTGGCTCCGACGCTGAAGTGGTGGCTTATGTGGCCAGAACAAAAGGTGCAATCGGATATGTGAGCGCCGAGACCCTGGCGGAAGATGTGAAGACTCTGACCATCGTCCGCGAGGGCAATGGCGCCCAAAGAAGATTAATCACGCGGGTCGAGCCGAATTACCCCGACACTCTGAAGCGCCTGAACATTGGAGGGACCGTGCGCCTCCACCTCACCATCGGGGTCAAGGGAAATGTGGAGACCGTCGAGGTATTGGGCGGCAATCCGATCCTGGGCGAGTCTGCCGCGGCGGCTGTAAAACAATGGGTCTATACTGCCAGTCATTCGCGCACGACTGCGGAACTTAGCATCCCTTTCGATTCGCACCGCTGAACGTCCCGGGCGTCCTCCTCGTACCACTAGAAACTCTCCTGAGGGAACCGGTGGAAGCACAGCTCGGCGAGGGATCAAATGAATATACCTTTCTAGATCGCAGCCAAACAACAAGTTTATCCGAGCGGCCACCCGTCAAGGAATCGCCTCAACTGGTGATAAATCTCCCTTACACTCATTGACTCTGCGACCGGGGTTTTGAGTGTAATCGCCTGATTACGACAGTTGACCCGCCGGTGCGATATTCTCGGCGCATGAAGGAACCACGTCTCACAGTGATCGGCGTTTATCAGCCCGTCATTAGTGACGAGACGTGGCGCGAACAGTTTCAAGTGACGGATGATTAGCAAGGGCGCATAGGTGACAGTATGTTGGTCGCGACACGCGAACATTTTGAGAAGTTGGTCCTTATCGAAGCACTGGTGGAGGAACTGACTGGACGCTTTGACTTCAGCAAAGTTGGGCAGGTGTTGTCTGGTTGCCGAAACTATCCTGACAACATACAGGTTTCATGGCGTATCTCCTGAGCGTACTGATCGTTTGTCCTTCTGTTCTTAACAGCGCAAAGTCGCCGGCAAAGCTATCCTCGGCACTCAAAATGTTTCCCGGCTTCGAGGAAACATCCCTAAGTAGCTTAATTGTCAATTGTTTCCACTTGACGTCAGAAACGGCCGTGGCTACTCTAGGTTCCCAAAGCTGTTCCCCTCCCAAAGGTAGCTTCGTGGGGCACGAATCGGCAGGAGAGATCACGCGGCTGTTACAGGGCTGGCGGGGTGGCGACCGCAAGGCTTTGGACGCCTTGCTGCCCGTCGTCTACAAAGAACTGCAGCGGCTGGCCCACTTTCAACTGCGCAAGGAACGTCCCGACCACACCTTGCAAAGCGCAGCTCTGGTGAATGAGGCGTATCTCCGCCTGGTGGGACTGAATGCCCCGCAGTGGGAGGGCCGCTCCCATTTCTTTGCAATCGCGGCGCAACAGATGAGGCAGATCCTCGTCGACTACGCCCGCCGCCACCGCGCCGGGAAACGCGGAGGGGGTGCCGGCGCACTATCTCTGGATGACACCGGGCTGCTCGAACAAGGCAAGCGCAAGGATCTGGACGTCATCGCCCTCGATGACGCCATGAAAGCGCTGGCGCAGATCGATGTCCGCAAAGCGCAGGTGGTGGAGCTGCGATTCTTTGGCGGATTGAACTTCGACGAGACGGCGGAGGTGCTCAAGGTATCGGCAGTCACGGTGGCGCGCGACTGGAGCACGGCACGAGCCTGGCTGCACCGCGAGATGGGCCGTGGAAATTCCGATGGACGCTAAGCGCTGGAGACGAGTCGATGATCTGCTGCAGGCCGCGCTGCAAGTTCCAGTTGGACAGCAGGAGGAGTTCATTCACCAAGCTTGCGGCGACGATGCAGAGTTGCAGCACGAAGTGTCGTCTTTGCTGAAATCGCATCACGAAGCCGACAGTTTTCTGGAAGCACCCCTGGTCGCGGGCATGGCTCTGAAGACTCCCGCACTCGAGGAAGAGCAGGAGTTCGTCGATCACGTAGTGGGACGGGTGGTTTCGCATTATCGTATCCTCAGCCATCTCGGCCATGGAGGCATGGGCAGTGTTTGGCTGGCCGAACGTTGCGACGGCCGATTTGAACGCCGAGTCGCGATCAAGTTCCTGAACATCGCGGTCAACAGTCCACTGAGCCTGGAGCGGTTTAAACGTGAAGGTGCGATCCTCGGCCGGCTCGCTCACCCCCACATTGCCGAGCTGATCGATGCTGGAGTTACACCAGCCGGGGAGCCTTACCTCGTCCTCGAACATGTTGACGGAAAACATATTGATGAATACTGCGATGAACATCGACTCGACATCGACAGCCGGATCAATCTGCTCCTCGACGTGCTGAGCGCGATTGGCCATTCGCACAGCAATCTCATCGTGCACCGCGATATCAAACCTGCCAATGTGCTGGTTACAGACGATGGCCAGGTAAAGTTGCTTGATTTCGGCATCGCGAAGCTGCTCCCTGATGGCGATGATCCAGCGGCCGCCACACGGCTTACGCTCGAGGGCGACAAAATCCTGACCCCGCGATTCGCGGCGCCAGAACAAATAACCTCCGGGTCAATTACAACTGCCACCGATGTCTATGCTCTTGGTGTGCTGCTTTACCTGCTGTTGAGCGGCCAGTATTCCGCTGGAGTGGGCCCCCACTCCTCCACCGATCTCGTCCGGATCATTGTCGATTCAGAAACGCCCAAAATGTCGCTGTCACTTGCATCTGCCGGCGCGGAGCCGACGACGGCAGCGGCGAAACGCGCTACCAGCCCGGACGGTCTGAAACGGCAACTTCGCGGAGATCTCGACACGATTGTCGGAAAGGCTTTGAAGAAGAATCCAGCGGAACGGTACATTTCCGTGGCCGCTTTCGCCGACGATCTGCGCCGATACCTGAGACACGAGCCGATCAGCGCTCGCCCCGACACAGTCACCTATCGTGCGGCCAAATTTGTGCACCGGAATCGTGTAGGAGTCACCGTCGCAGTGACTACTCTGTTGCTCGTAATTGCCAGCCTTTCTGCGGGGCTCTACGTTGCCAATCGCCAGCGTGCCCTTGCGCAAAAGAGATTTCTGGAAGCCCGGCAGCTGGCCAACAAGTTTATAGATCTCGACGAGCAAATCAGAGGGCTCTCCGGCGCTACAAAAGTCAGGAGCCAGATCGTATCGGATACCTTGCAGTATCTGACGGCGCTCGGGAGTGACGCGTCCGGGGACAAGGATCTTGCGCTCGACATCGCTCACGCCTATATCAAGGTCGCGCATGTTCAAGGCGATCCAACATCGCCGAACCTGGGCCAGTTTTCAGACGCAGAAACGAGTTTGAAAAATGCCGAACGATTTGTGGGTCAGGTATTGGCGACAGATCCACGAAACCGAACTGGCCGGCGTCTTTCCGCATCGATCGCCCACGATCGCATGTCCTTGTTCCATGCGCAAGGGCGGCAAGAGGAAGCATTGGCACAGGCCGACCAGACGGTCGCGCAAGTCGAACAGTTTGTGGCTCTGGGCAATCTCACTCCGGGGGAAGTTTCCGCTGCGGTTTACTGGTCTGCGAATGCAGCCGTGGAATATGAAAATCAACGGCGGTTTGACAAGGCGGAAAGATATTTAAAACGAGCCCTGGAGCTTTCCCAATCGGCTGCCGCAGCTCCGTCGGAAGGTCATATCTATCTCGTGCTGGCGTATTTGCAGTGGCAAACCGGGCAACTGGATGAGGCGCTGGCCACCATCCAGAAGTCTCTCGACATCGTCGTAAAAGATGCCGCGACAGGACATGCAACGATGCGTTCGAATGTAGTCAACTCCTTGTTACATCAAGGCATGATTCTCGGAAAGGCAGATGGTGAACTTAGCTTGGGCCGCACGGCAGACGCGGAGTCCTGCTTTCGTAAGGCATTGGCCATTGCGGAAGAACTCGCGGGCAGCGATTCCAATGATGCGCTCAGCCGTCACAAAGTGGGCGTGGTCGGGTTGGAACTCGGAAATGTTCTGCGGCATACGCACCCCCGAGAAGCGTTGGCGGTCTACGATCGTTCCCTCGTTAGAGTGAGGGAGGCGAAATCCAGCTCCCGCGAGCAACGCGATGAGGCGGAGTTGTTAGTTGCCTCTTCCTACGCGTTGCGCCGGACTGGCCAAGTTGGCGAAGCAAAACGCCGGATCGACAAGGGCTTTCAGCTTCTGCGTGATGCAAAAGTGTACCCGGCTGACAAAATCAAGCCTATGAGCGATGCTGATCACGCTTTGCGTGCCTCAGCAGATTTTTTCGCAGAGACCCATCAGTACAGTCAGGCGATCGGCGAATATCAGGAGATCCAGAAAAAACTTATGGCCTGGAATCTTGATCTAGACAACGATCTTCGCGATGCGGTTTGCATTTCGCGCACTTGGGTGGCTCTGGGAGAAGTTCTCAGGCAAGCGGGACGTGCTGACGAGGCTGCCGAACTTGAGGCTCGCACTAGCGCACTCCTCGAACATTGGACTCAGAAGCTTCCCAATAATCCCCGTGACATTCGGGAAGCTTTTCTCCCGCACATCGATCAGCCGCACTAATCGAAGTTGCATGGCTGAGTGAAGTCAGTCAATAAACAGGCGCCTCGCCCAAGTCTCTCTTAAGCCTCCCCATACGCTTGTCATTCCAGCCGAAGGGAGGAACCTGCTTTCTTTTTCGCGGATGATGAGATTCGCGGCCGCTTTGCGCTGTAACAGATGAGGGCAAGCCGGCCCCGGTTGGTCCGGGGGGATTCTGGGGTCGGCTGGAGCCCAAAAACTCCGAATGGGAAGGTGCAAAATGTCTCTTCGATCGCTCTGCTTGTCAGCCGTCGTGCTGTTTATGGTGTATCCACTCCATGCCGCCACCTACTACGTTGGAACTTGCCATGCCAACAGCTTTGCCACAATCTCCGACGCCGTCAATTCGTCCACCGTAGCGCCTGGATCGACCGTCAAGATTTGTGGTGGTCAATACTTTGAACAAGTGATCATTTCGAAGCCCTTAACTCTGGAAGGCGTTCTCGGTTCAGACGCGAATGGACAAGTGCTGATCGCAGGCAATGGCGCCATGCAGACGACGGTCAGCCCCATATCGAATACGCTTTTCACTCCAATTGTGTGGGTCACGGCCGGGCCTGTAACCCTTCAAGACATAACCGTGGATGACGATTTTCTAAGCTGCACAGGCGCGGAATATGCCGGGATCTACTATGCTAGCGGAGCTTCCGGAACCCTAAACCGCATTGCTGCTCAGGGAGCATGCACGGGGGCCAGCATCTGGGCGGAGAACGCTACCAGCCCAGCCACTAAGGTCACGATCGAAAACAGCTACTTGAACAATGGCGTCGTCGCCATGGGTGCAGTGCAGGCCGCGGGGGCCACCCCTTTGTTGGCCGTGGATATCACGATCAACCAGATATCGCCCAACGTACCTTTTGGGAGCAACTTGGGAAATGGGATTTATCTGTATGAAGTGGGCGGAACCGTGAGCAACAATTCCATTTTTGGTCCCAAGCAACAGGGAGGCGTCAACCTGAAAGGGGTCGGCATCTGGGACGAAGCGGCTGGGGTAACGGTTTCAAGCAACACCATTATGTTCATCGGATACGACAACCAGCCTTTCAACTTTTACGGCATCGCGGTCGCCGAAGATAACGTCACCATCAAGGCGAATAAGATTTCAGGGGTCCTATACGGTATTGACATGGGATGCCACCCTGGCACCGTGACTGCCAACACCATCAACCTCTCTGCAAGTGGACTGCTAAGCGTCCCCCGTACGTTCACTGGCGTGAACTCGGTCTTCAACAGCCCTGTTACAACACCCGGAAGCGACTGCCCATTCGACTAGTTCGGCGGCAGCCATTGAGATCACTCGTAAGTTAGAAGTCCGCTTGCTCTGCGACCTCTGCACCGTCTTTGTGCGGGGGTCGCTATTCTTTCGATGGGGGCGGCGAGCTAATTCAGCTCGACTCGCTCGCTGGCGTCGGCAACTATTTTCCAATGAAATCAACAAATGAACGCGAGACCACAAGTTCGAGAGCTTCTGACCGGCAAAAAAATTAGGCACTGGCTGATGATCGCAAAGCACCCGGCGGTGTATCCACATTGCACGAGGCGAGCGAGGAAAAACTATCAGCGTCTCTGTGCCAAGTATCCAAATTGAGCCGCACACAGCCGCTCTCATTTGAATCTAGAGCTCATTGTCCCCATCAGAAAGGATTATGCTTCACCTCTAAACACGTATGCCACATTTTTCGAGTGCAATTCCCCATCCCCAAAGGAAATATTTGAATCTACATCTGGGATGGGGAATTGTCGGCGGCGATGCGAAAGGCCGCGTTAGGAAACTCTACTCGGGTGTCGGAGCCGACACTGTCATGGAATCATTTCACGTTGACCCCTGCGGCGTGTGCGGCGAGGAATCCTCTGCTACCATGCCGGCCCAACTATAAACTTGTTTTCTCAGGAGGACCCGAATGTCGGCCACTCGACGAGAAGTGCTTTTTCTGCTCTCGGGATTCGTCTCGAGCGCGATCGAACTAGAGGGTTTGCCGAATCAGGATAATTCCATCCCCTCGACTGCATTCCCGTTCAGCGAACTGCCAGTGAAAATTGTGAACGGCGCGGCGATCCGCCCGGTTCTGAAGGGCAAACTGGCCACAACCGAGTCGTTGGAAGTGCACGAAACCACATTACCGCCGGGTGGGATGCCGCATGCCGCACATCGCCACGTGCACAGCGAAATGTGGCTCATTCGGGAGGGAACGGTACAACTCACGATCAATGGCACAAGTCATGTTATGGGGCCGGGCTCGGTAGGATTTGTTCATTCAAATGACGAGCACGGCATCAAGAATGTCGGCACGACGCCGGCCACTTATTTTGTCGTGGCTGTGGGACCGGGGGCGGATGCCCAATAGTCGGCCGGTTCACGGAGGTGTTATCGTCTCTCAGGATCACGCATGTGGTGAAGCACAATGACGTACGACTGCACCATCAGCATGAAAATCTGGCGCTGTAGGTCGTGTAAGGATATCCAGTAGTGGGCCGCCGGTTAAGCCGTTACGCTGTGTACCTGAAAGTGTAGATTTCGGCACAGGATTAGACTCCCAAACTAGGCACGCGACGAGTTGTGCTTTCAGCACGGCTTAAGGCGGCTGGAATCAGGGATTCTGGCACACTCGTGAAGGGCAGCTGAAGACTTCCCGGAAACCGATTTCTGGCCCGGAATAACTTCCGGGTAGCCCGTTACTCGTCCATTTGGTTCGACAAACGTCTGGGTGTCTTGGGATCGGTCAATCGAGAAGTTCGACGGGCGCGTGGTTCTCGACGATGAAATGCGACGCAGACCGTCGGATAAGGTGTTCGGTGGAAACAGGATTTCGCGGCCAACAATCTGGATGCACGCGCTGCGCCCGTGGCGAGCGCGTGCATCGGGTGTTCTGCTTCACGGAACCGGAACTGAAACGGCAGATGAACTAACCTTGGTGAACAACCATCGTCCGTCGATCTTCTTGGCCTCACCGTAGAGGTCTACGTGACTCTTCGCTGCCCATAGCGGCAAGCCAGTAGTCGGATCCAAGGACACGTCGAAGTAATGGCATTCGAAATACACCGATGATTTCCATTGGCCGTCATTATCCCTTACAGGGACATACTTCGTTTTGTACGCTGGGGAAAGCGACACAAACTTATTGGCTATCTGCATCCCGCCGGAAACATATTTGAAGAACGTGCACAGCGTGCCCTGTTGACCGGTGGCAGACGTGTCGCCCGATGGTAGAGGGCAAGTTGCGGGATCATCCGGATCGCCGGTGCCGATATAATTTCCTGCCGCGGCAGTGGTGCTGACAATCGTGATTTCGCCGTCCTCAGTCCAGAGCGCGACAGCGTCGCGGATTCGCTGAGTTACCACTGCAGGCGAATCCCCATTCACTGGATCGTGGACGCTAACTGCCGCGTGAAAGGCTGCGTGAAGCTTTTCCAGTTCAGCCTTTTGCGCCAGTGGATCATCGCTCCAGTCAGCTGCATGGGCAACTCCCACCGCGGCGATAATTCCGACAGCGAGCAGGGCCAAAAAACGTGAGTACTGCTTCTTGAATGTCGATTTCATGTCCGTTTCTCCTTTGGGGGCACGGTTGTCGTTCTCACCGCGCCTTTTTGTTTGCCTTCACTCCATATAGCGAAAATCGCAGCGGAAACCTGTAAGTCGGAAAGAAACTTCTCGGGGCACCTGCCGGGTGGTGTGGTAATGTTTACGCAATTGGCCACTCCCCCGGCCCAGGGATTTGGATGGACGACGCTCTCGGACACGAGATCACCCAGCTGCTTCAGGCATGGCGCCGGGGCGACGAAGGTGCCTTGGACAGCCTGACTCCTCAGGTTTATCGCGAGCTGCATCTGCTCGCCAGGCGTTGCATGGGACGGGAACGCGACGGCCATACGCTACAGACGACGGCTCTGATCAATGAGCTTTATCTGCGTCTCTCCGATCTGAAGCTGATCGACTGGCAGAACCGGGCGCATTTCTTCGCGCTGTGTGCGCGACAAATGCGGCGCATTCTCACTGACCAGGCCCGTGCCCGCCAGTCGCACAAACGCGGCGATGGAGTGCAGGCGGTCTTGCTGGATGAGGCCCTGGTAGTCTCTCCGCAACCCACTGCTAATCTGGTGGCCTTGGACGATGCTCTCAATCAGCTGGCGAAAGTGGACGACCGTAAGAGCCAAGTCGTGGTGATGCGCTTCTTTGGCGGTCTTAGCGTCGAGGAAACTGCCGAAGTATTAAAGGTTTCACCCGACACGGTTGCGCGGGATTGGCGGTTAGCCAAGGCGTGGCTGATGCGCGAACTGAGCGGAAAGAAATCCGATGAAGCCTGAGCGCTGGAGCAAAATCGAAAGCATTTTTCACAAGGCTCTCGAGGCGGACGACAGCCGGCGCAGTTCCGTGATTGAAGAATCGTGCGCCGGGGATGAGGAACTGCGCCGCGAGGTGGAATCGCTACTGGCTCATCACAGCGACTCTGCGAGCTTCATCGAGAAACCGGCATTTGCGGACGAGGTGACGGCCAATAGCGCTCGGCCCGTCACGGCGGCAGCTGCGGCCAGGCCTGACCTGAAGGGCGTTGCGTTTGGACATTACCGCATCCTTGAAGAAATCGGCGTCGGCGGCATGGGACAGGTGTTCCGCGCGCTCGACACGCGGCTTCACCGGACGGTGGCGATTAAAGTGCTGCCCTCGACGCATGTCGCCGATCCGGATCGAAAGAGGCGATTCCTTCAGGAGGCGCGGGCGGCCTCGAAGCTGAATCACCCGAATATCGTCACGCTGCACGACATGGCGAGCGATGGCGAAGTGGATTACCTGGTGATGGAGCATGTGGCGGGTAAGACGCTCAAGGAGTTGATCCGTCCCGAGGGCTTGCCGATTTCGGAGGCCGGCGGTTATGCGATCCAACTCGCCGGCGCGCTGGCGGTTGCCCATGCTGCGGGATTGATTCACAGGGACATCAAGCCCGCGAACATTATGGTCACGAACGACGGCCAAGTGAAGGTTCTCGATTTCGGGCTGGCCAAACAGCTGACTCCGGTGGGAGCCGATTCGCTCGATTCGGGACAGTCGGTACCGGGAATGTTGATGGGGACGGTTTCCTATATGTCTCCCGAGCAGACGCGCGGTGAGCAGCTCGATGCGCGGTCAGATATTTTTGCTTTCGGCTCGGTCCTTTATGAGGCTGTCACGGGGCAGCTGGCTTTCAAGGCCTCCAGCCTGCTATCTACGATGCACGAAATCGCGCTGCATGATCCGCCGCCACCGTCGCGTGTCCAGCCGCGCGTTCCCGCGTGGTTGGAACAAATCATCCTGCGGTGCCTGCGAAAACAGGTCGCGGAGCGCTACCAGTCGATGGCGGAGCTGCTCGAGGCACTTCGCAGTGGCGGCGTCGGAGCCGCCCCCGAGACGGCGAGGGCCAGCACGAGTCCGGCTTCTTCGATCGCGGTGTTGCCCTTTGCCAGCGCGAGTGGGGATGGCGAACAATTCGGCGACGGACTGGCCGAGGAACTGATCCACGCGCTGAGTCTGTATGACGACCTGCAGGTGATCGCACGAACGTCGGCCGCTGCCCTGCGCGGGCACGGGTTGGATATTCGCGAAATTGGGCGGCGGTTGAATGTAGGTGTGATCCTCGACGGAAGTGTTCGGCGTGCCGGTAACCGGCTCCGGATCACAGTTCAGTTGATCGACGTCAACGACGGTCACCACCTGTGGTCCGAGCGGTACGACCGGGAAATGACGGACGTGTTCGAAGTGCAGGATGAGATCGCGGCTGCGATCGTAGACAAGCTGCGCCCACAGTTACTGGGCGCCCGCTCCCCCTCGGCGGCGCGCCATTCAGAAGATCCGGAAGCGTACGCGCTGTATTTGAAGGGCCGCCATCATTGGGGAAGACGCCCGGCGGGCACGATGGAGGCAATTGCCTACTTCGAACAGGCGGTCAAGCGCGATCCCACGTATGCCCTTGCGTACACGGGCTTGGCGGATGCTTACAACACGCTAGCGAGCTGGGAGGGCGGCGTGCTTCCGCCAGGTGAGGGTTTTCCAAAGGGGATGTCGTATGCAGAGCAGGCGCTTCGCCTGAAGCCAGAGCTGGCCGAGGGGCATGCGGCGCTGGCTTACGCATTGCTCCACTACCGCTGGGAGATTCCGGAGGCCGAGCGGTCGTTTTCGGAGGCAATCCGGCTCAATCCGCGTTACGGGCCGGCGCACCATTGGTATTCGCATCTGCTGGTGGCAACGGGACGCATGGAGGAGTCGTTAGCCGAGAGCAAAATCTACCTGAACCTCGATCCCGCGGATCCAATGTCACAGCTTCACCTCATGTGGCACCACGTGATGGCGCACAACTTCGATCAAGCTCTTAGCGAATCAGGGCGTGCGTTGGCCAACGACCCAGGCTTCTCGTGGAATCGCATTTTTCAGGGTTGGGCTCATCTAGGCGCAGGCACGCCCGGCGAAGCGGAAGCAGTCATCCGAAAAGGGGCGGACCTCTCGGGCGTGAGTGTGCACCTCAGCTTTCTTGGGCATGCGCAGGCGGTCAACGGCAATCGGGCGGGCGCGCTTCGGACGCTGGAGCGGCTGACTGCGCAATCCGCGGAACGGTACGTTTCGCCCTATGAGTTGGGATTGATTTACGAAGCGCTCGGCGACCACGATCAAGCCTTTGCGTTACTGGAGCAGGCGTTTGCGGAACGCTCGCCGTGGTTGGTTTATTTGGCGCGGGAGCCGCGACTGAGGCATTTGCACGGCGACCCGCGCTTTGATGCTTTGCTGGCGCGGATGACGCGCGACTTCGGCGGAGCGCCAGCGGGTGCGATTCGGTAGGCGATGCTTCTTTTTGGGGGCACTTCCCGCTTGCTCGTGATCCAGGAGTTTCTGGAATCGATTCACACAAGCCCGCTTCAGTACAAGCATGCCTTAGCCGGCACTGGTCCGAGATGATGGATGGGACCGCTCAGGGACCGGAAGACGTGAAAAAATCAGCCAGGGCCGCGGATGATTCCCTGATCTCGTCCGGCGAGTTCCACGCGTCGCGTTTGAAGTGGCTGATCTCGCCTCCGAGCTTGCTGGCCGCGAAATCCTGATTCCTCCCAACAGCCCATCCGACGGCGTCCGCGTCGCGTTCATCGTCGAAAACGGCGCGCCATTGAACCGCTCGAATTCACCGACCCCAGCCAGCCTGCCCGCCGCCAGCAGAGCAAGATGTTGATATAAACACCCTCCATCCAAAGCATCCTTTAGAGTGAAGGCGAGCGCTTGACACGTTTCAAGAGTGGCCAGCTAACGAGTTGAGTTCATCAAGCAAGCCTTTCCCAACCCTCACCTCCAAGCCAGCTTGACTCCCGTTTGTCGGCTATCCACCCGAGCGATTCGCAGTCTCCTTTCATTTGTCGGGGTCCTCTTCTGCACGTTCGCGATAGACAACATGGCCTAGTCGGTCGCATTCATTCTCTTCGGCGAGGGAGATTGTAGTCGGCTTTTCTCCCGCCGGAACTGATTCGCAGCGCAGATGATCCTCGAATCCGGGGGCCGAGAATATGGCGACTATGCTGGCGGGTTCGGTGCCGGTGTTCTTCAGGCTGACCCACGTATGCTGCGGAATGAACACCATTCCTCCCGCATGCAGATCGCGCTCCTGATCTCCAACATGGGCGTGGATGGTGCCTTTCTCGATAAGCACGATCTCATCCTGCTCAAGATGCTTATGGGTTGGTATGGCTGCGCCGGGGGGCATGTCTTCTCCGCCAACGAGCACCAGATGCTCGGAGCCATTGGCTTTGGGAGTGACCTTGAGAATGAATCCGCCGGGTTCAACCTCTCCCGGTTCGGGCCGCCAGAGACGCGTCTCGCCTTCATTTTTCTCCAGCAGCAGTGGGGTTGCGCCAGCCTGCATTGGTTGCGATTTCTCGGGCTTGGTGGCCGCGACGCGAGTCTCCTTCCCGCTCACGAACACCTTCATGGAATTC
This sequence comes from uncultured Acidobacteriaceae bacterium, assembly GCA_963846245.1. GTDB lineage: Bacteria > Acidobacteriota > Terriglobia > Terriglobales > Acidobacteriaceae > Sulfotelmatobacter. The sequence continues at coordinate 70,755 of CAWJVI010000011.1, forward strand.
TCGCTGTCGCCCGACTCATCGGAGTATTCGTAGGAATCCGCTGAAACAACCTTCATGGTGTACCGGGTGTGATACACCTTCCCGCCAAAGACGCTGTCCCCAAGCCAAGTCCATACGTCGCCGCTCACCGTACCAGTCTTGTCTTCTGTTCCTCCTGAACTGTCGACTGCGTGGTATCGGTATGTCTTGGAAGTCGGATCGTAGTAGACGAAGGAGGTGTCCGAGTATTTACTTCCCGGGTCTATAGAGTACTGTCTCGCAGATCACGGCGAAGCCGTCTGCCGTCCATCTGCAATCGTCAGTACCACTGAATTTCATCGCTGGCGAGTTCGGCCCCATAAACCCTGCTTTCAATTCATCTTCGATCGTAAATTTGCCGACCATTACTGCCAACTTCTTCACTTCCGGGCTAGGCGTTGTCTGAGACTGAGCGCGAGCTACGATTACGCTTGAAGCGCATGCCAGCACAAATGAGAACAACCGTTGGGGGACGCTCATTTGGGTTTTCCTTTCAGATGTGCGACGGATGCTAGCACAAAACGCCGGAGGCGACTCTCACCGTTCCCGACAAGAACTGGTCAGCTGCTATCTCTGGACTTGCATCTAAGTGCCGGTTGGTCGACAACCCTTCCCTTGGGATTACCTCTGGGTTGCCCGTTATCCAGGATGAGTTCCGCTGCAGGCCAAACGAAAGTTCTCTAGATTTCCGATTGCGCAGTGGGGCTCATTTCTTCAGTTCCGCGTCCCAGTTTGTGACCAGCACAAGCGGCGCCGTGCTCTCGGTGATCGAGTCCACCACCAGGAATCTGCCGTCGCGCGCGACGTCGTACGCTTCTGTGGAAATGGAGTGGCGAATGCCGACGGTAAACAACGGTTTGGCCGCGCCAATCTGCACCGCCTCCCCGGACGTCTGAATATCTACGGCCGTGAGTTTTCTGTAGGGATCGAGGTAGTAGAGCGTTTTGCCGTCCTTGCTCCACACCGGCTGCACACCGCCGTCTTTCGAGACCTGGTACTTGGCGCCGGGGTGCGGGAAGCGCGTCAGATAAACCTGGGCGCGCCCGGATTGATTCGACTGGTAGGCGAGCCAGTCGTTGGAGGCGGGCCTGAGCCGGGCGTTGCTGCCGTCGGCCACCGGCTCCAACACGGTAAGAGGCTGCAGGCCAGGTACAAGGGGAAATGCTTTGAGCTCGGCGTCCGTTAGCGCGCCGACTTTGGCCTCCTCGTATAGAAGCCACTTTCCGTCGCTGGTCACGTCCACGGGCAAGAGGTTGCGGTCGGACTTGATCAGAGTGCGCTCGGGCTGCGAGCCGTCCGCTGCCACCGTGCGCAGTTCGGTGCGCAAGTCCGGATTGAAAATGTCGAAGTAAAGAGTGCGACCATCCGCCGACCAAACCGTAGCATCCACATACTCGTTGGCTGCGGAGGCTAAGCTGCGCGTGCCGCCGGCCAAGTCCCAGATCCAAAGCGAGGAGTTGCCGAACTGGCCGATCACCGGCGTCGCGATCCGCGAGCCATCGGGAGAAATGCGGGTGGGGCCGTAGACGGTCGGTTCGGAGAGCTGGGAAAGCTCCTTGCCGGTGGCATCCATCCAAACGTGCCGATCGCCGTTCGAGCCTGCGCCCGACTGGTAGAGCAGCATGCCCTGTGCCGAAACAGAAACAACAGACAGCGCGGTTATCTCGTCGGACGCAACCTTATCCACGACAGGTACGGGATCGCCGGAAGCCTTTCCGCTGGAAGCGTCAAACTTCCAGGCGAGCAGCGAGCCGTCGCGCACCGCCAGCAACCGTCCGGCGGCATACTGCGCGCCGTAGAATTTCCCCCGTAACACCAACTGGTCGCCGCCGTCGAGTGAACCCAGGTGAACCTCATTCTGATCAGCCGCGTTGCCGTAAGGGCTATGCAGAAACAGGAAATGCTTTCCATCAGGCAGAAAGGAAGGCCAGCGGTCCGAGATAGTGCTGGACACCACCGAAACGCTGGTGACCGCCTTGGGCTTTCCGCCGGCAGCGGAAACCTGGAAGAGCGGCCCTCCGAACGAGGGCGCGAACACGATCACGTTGCCGCTACCCCACGAGCCGCCGCGGGCTTCCGGCGCGTCGCAGATGGGGGTGGGCGAGCCGCCGTTCACGTCCGTTCGCCACAGCTTGCCCTGCATGAAAAACGCAACCGCAGTGCCGTCGGGTGACCAGAAGGGGAAGAAGGCGTCGTCGGTGCCGCGCACAGGCGTGGCGTCGAGCCGGTCGAACGAACGCAGCCACAGCGAGTTCCGGCCGTCTTTCTGCGCGATGAACGCGAGATGCGTGCCGTCGGGAGACAGCGCCGGGGCTCCGTTGCGGTAGAGCGTCTCGAAGCGGGTTCCTTCGGGCGGAAGAAGATTCACGCGCAGTACACGCCGCGCCGGCGCAGACCACATCAGCGCCACCGTCAGCGCGATCACCGCGAGGGCGAGGACTGCGATTGCAGCCAGCCACAACGTGGGGCGCGGCTTCGAAGAAGGCAGGGCCGGCGCTCCCGTCTGCGAACTGGAGGTCGCAATCCATGCCAGTTGCAGTTTGACGTCGTGCGCAGTCTGGATGCGCTCGTCAGGATTTTTCTCGAGACAGCTCCGCACTGTGTAGTCAAGGGCCGCCGGTAAAGTGGGCTGCACGGTCGCTATCGGCTCGGGATCTTTTTCCAGGATTGCGCTCATCACGCTTAGCTGGGTTTTGCCCTCGAAGGCGCGGCGTCCGGTGACCATTTCATAGAGAACGCAGCCCAGACTGAAGACGTCGCTGCGGGCGTCGGAATCTGCTCCCTGCAACACTTCCGGAGCCATGTATTGGAACGTCCCGACGATCGAACCTTTCTGGGTCAGCGGGGACGCAGCCGAGGTCAACGACGCGAGGTTCATCGTCGGCGTGGAGGGAGTGAACATACCCAAAGCTTGCGAGGCATTCGGCAACTTCGGTTTTGCCAGCCCAAAATCCATTAGCTTGGCGCCAGCTTGTGTCAGCATGATGTTCGCCGGTTTCAGATCGCGATGGATAATGCCTCGTTGATGCGCCTTCTCAAGAGCCTGCGCGATTTCTGTCGCAATCTTCAGAAGTTGATCGATTGGCAGCGGACCTTTTTGCAGGCGGTCGGCCAGAGTCTGGCCCTCCAGATACTCCATGACCAGAAAATCCGTGTCGCCCTGAGTGCCGATGTCGTAGAGCGTGCAGATATTGACATGTTGCAGCGAGGAGATCGTCTTGGCTTCCCGCTCCAGGCGTTGTTTTAGTTCCGGATCAGAGGAAAGATGCGCCGGCAGAACCTTGATTGCGACCGTACGGTCAAGACGCTTGTCCACGGCTCGGTACACCTCGCCCATGCCGCCGGCGCCCAGCGGTGACTGGATTTCATAGGGTCCGAGCTTCGTGCCAGAGGTAAGGGCCATCCGTGCGTGAAATTATAGCCCTGAGCAAGCCGTCGCAGTAAGGCCGACGATTCTGGGTGGGTTGTCGGCAAACAGGAAGTTATCCAGAAACGGGCTTCGAGCCCATCAGCCTCCAACTGAATGACCATACTGATCGCGGCGTGGGAGGCCGCCAATATGGCTCATCGGAAGATATCGAAACGCTCCAAGGCAAAAGCAATGCTTCGGCTAGTTTCCCAACCTCGCGTTGCGCCGGCATTCTCCTCTCGCGTGAGCCAGCCCCACAACTACGCTGGATTCATGCACTCTCCTTGACACTCTAGGAGTGTGTTGATATCGTCTCCTAGGCAGACAAGGAGAGATTGTGGGCAAGCAGATCGATCTTTTGCAGGGCACTCTGGACATGCTGATCCTCAAAGCGGTGTCGCTTGGCCCGTTGCATGGCTACGGCGTGCTACTACGAATTCAACAGATATCTGGCGAGCAATTGCAGATCCAGCAAGGGTCGTTGTACCCGGCGCTCTACCGGCTGGAGCACCAGGGCAGGATCACTAGTGAATGGGGCGAATCCGAGAACAATCGCAAGGCGAAGTTCTATCGCCTGACTGCGGCCGGCAAACGCCAATTCCAATCGGAGACAGAAAAGTGGAACCACATGGCGTCAGTGATCGCCGGAATCCTGCGTACGAGGCCGGAGGAAATATGAACCTTCTGGCACGACTTCGTTCCTGGTTGAAGTGGATGGTGAAGCGCCAGCGTCTCGAAACTGACTTGGAGGCGGAGGTGCGTTTTCATCTCGACAGCTATGCTGCGGACCTGGTGCGGGATGGCGTTCCCGCGGCTGAAGCCATGCGTCGCGCGCGCATCGAGTTTGGCGGCGTCGAATCGCACAAGGATGCGATCCGCGCATCGGTGGGATTGCGCTGGTGGGATGATCTATGGGGCGACCTGCAATACGGAGCTCGCATTCTGTGGAAGAGCCCTGGGTTTACAGCGATTGCCGTGGTGTCGCTGGCGCTCGCCATTGGAGCCAACACATCCATCTTTTCGGTGGCAAATCAGCTTCTCTATGCCCAGCTCGGTGTCCCACATCCGGAGCAACTGCGTCTGTTGACAGCCATCGCAGGCGAGCACAGCGTCGTGCATTCTTCCTGGGGAAGCGTGTCCCCGGTTGCCGGTCGGGGAACTCGCTTCGTTTCGTTCACGTATCCGATCTACGAGGAGTTGCGAAAAGAAAACCACGTGCTCGACGAGATCTTCGCCTTCAAGGAGAACATTCAGGCCAACGCCACGATTGAAGGATCGGCGCAGGCCGTTCGGTTGGAATTGGTCTCGGGGAATTTGTACGAACAGATGGGTGTACGGCCTGTGCTTGGGCGGCCCATTCTGCCTTCTGATGACCAAACCCCTGGAGCGGGCGAGGTCGCAACGATCAGCGAAGGATTGTGGGAGCGAGCATTCGGGAAGTCTCCCGACGCGGTCGGAAAAGTGATTACGGTCAACATGACTCCGGTTACGGTCATTGGCGTGAATCCGCGCAGCTTTACCGGAGCGATGAGCGTGCAGAATTCTGCCGACATCTTCATGCCGCTGTCGATGATTCCGCTGGTGAAAGGCGAGTTGGGGACGAGCGGTCCCTTGCTTTCCAGCAGCCAGATTTGGTGGGTGCAGTTGATGGCGCGGGAGAAGGCCGGCGTGCCCTTGGAGCAGGCCAGGGCAGCCTTGAACGTCGCATTCAGCGCCGCGATTCATGCCACGATGACTGTCGCAAAAAACGACACGATGCCTCGGTTGGAACTGGAAGATGGCAGCCGGGGATTGAACTTCTATGGCAAGTACTTTGCCCAGCCGATGTACGTACTGCTGGCGGTGGTAGGGTTCGTCCTCTTGATTGCCTGTGCCAATATCGCGAACCTGATGCTGGCGCGTTCGTCGGCGAGACAGAGAGAGATGAGTGTGCGCCTGGCGCTTGGGGCGGGGCGCGGTCGCATTCTGCGTCAGGTTCTGACGGAGAGCCTGATGCTGGCCGCAATCGGCGGAGCGGTTGGGCTTTTCCTCGGCTACCTGTCACGGACCGCTCTGCCGAAATTACTGCTGAATGCCTGGGAACGCGAAGGCATGAATGTGCCTTTCGATTGGAAGGTGTTCAGCTTTACGGCCGGAGTTACGCTAGCGACCGGGGTGCTCTTCGGCATTGCGCCAGCGTGGAATGCGACTCGCGCGGAGATCGGCACCGCCATCAAAGATGGCGGCAAAGCCTCCACCAAGCAGCGCAAGGGTTGGAGCGGACGAACCCTTGTGGCTTTCCAGGTTGCCCTCTCGACGATGCTGGTATTCGGCGCCAGCCTCTTCGTGCGTACCCTGATCAACTTGGATGCAGTCGACGTGGGGTTTCGCGCCGACAACCTCGTGCTCTTCGACCTGAATCCGCCGAACAAACAGTATCCCGCGCCGAAAGATATCGCACTCCATGCGCGGGTCGAGCAGGCATTGCGTGAGGTTCCTGGCGTCGAGGGCGTAACCCTGACGGACATTCCTCTGCTGGCAAATTCGGTATCGGAGTCTGACTTCAACGTGGAAGGCGCGCCGAAGACAAATGAGCCGCACGGAGAAGGGTCAGGCGCGATGCAGTCGACGGTCGGTCAGGATTACCTGTCGGTGATGGGGATTCCGATCGTTGCGGGACGAAACTTTAGAGCGCAGGACGTGGAGACGCCGCAGCGGTTCTCGATTGTCAATCAGGCTCTGGCGCGCAAGTACTTCCCGAACCAGAATCCGATAGGCCGTCGGTTCACCATGGATGACGTCACAGTCAAGAACCGGAGCTGGCTAGAAATTATTGGCGTATCCGCCGACACACGCTATTCCAATCTGCAGCAGCCGACGCCACCGCTCCATTTCGATCTCTACCGGCAATCGAAGGATATCGGCGGAGCGACCTACGTCGTGCGCACTCGGTTGAAGCCGGACGCGATTGTGCCCTCGCTGCGGGCAGTCGTGCAGGACATCGACCGCGATTTGCCATTACTGGATGTACGGACCCAACGGCAGCAGATTGACGCCACCATTTCGCAGGAGCGCGTCTTTGCCAGTCTGACTGCGTCGTTTGGGATTCTCGCGCTTGCCCTGGCTTGCGTGGGAATCTACGGAATCATGGCGTACGCCGTGTCACAGCGCACCAACGAAATTGGAATTCGTCTGGCCTTGGGCGCGGAACGCGGCCAGGTTCAAGGCATGGTTCTGAAGGAAGCGGGTAGGCTTGCCGTCGTAGGAGTTGTGGTTGGAATCGCGGTTGCTCTAGGCCTCGGACAAGTCGTGAAGTCCATGCTGTACGGACTGCGGCCATCGGATCCGGCTTCACTTCTGGGAGCGGCGGGATTGCTGCTTGGTGTCGCTTTGCTTGCGGGATGGGTTCCTGCGATGCGGGCTTCGAGAGTTGAGCCGATGGAGGCTCTGCGGCATGAATAGTATTTGCTTCGATTGCTCCGGGCAAAGCCCCGATCACTTGCCTGCGATTTAAGAAGTTACACCCGGAAGACTTTTATTCGCTACCGAGCTTTGCATACTCCGCCCTGGCTTGATTCAGAATGGGGATATCAGAATCGGCGTCTTTCCAGAGGGCAAAAAACTCCCGATAGGCAGCTTGGGCCTTGCTAGTGTCTCCTGACAAAACATAAGCTCTGCCGAGCCCCAGGTGCGCTAGCGCACCGATGGGTTCGTTCTGCACAAGTCCGCCATGATCAACCACTTTGTGAAATTCGGCTGCCGCGGCAATGCCCTGGTTCGCCGCCAGGTATGCCAAACCCCGGACGTAAACTGGATAGAGCACGAAGGTTGCTTGTTGTGCCGCTTGCGCCAATTCATGGGGAGTTGAAACCGTGAGCGCCGCGATGGCCTTGGCGGAATCTCCGCTCCGTAGCGCAATGGACGCGCGCATTACGGGCAACGAGTTGTAGTGCATCACGGTGTCTTCCGGGAAGCGCTTCTCGAGATCGTCGGCAATGCGAGTTGCGCCGGCGGTATCCCCCGCCAGCGCCAGAGCGATACCCGCGATCGCCATGGCGTTTCTCCCTTTTGAGAGCGCCAGCGCCCGATCGGCTCGCTGCCTGGCGGCGGAAGAATTACCCGCTAGCGCTTCGCGCACGGCAGATTCCGCCTCGTACTCGGCGGCCGTTTCCTTCTGTCCGCCACGCACCGTGTAGTCGACAGCGCGGGCGGTCAACTCCCGCGCTTTTGTGAACTCTCCACTGTAGGCCACGGTGTCTGATTCGTAGTAGAACATGAGATCGTCGAGTCCGTCTCGGGCGAAGGCTAGCGCTGCCTCGGCCTCGTGCTGCATCCCGGCGGTGTCGCGCCGCAAAAACTTGATCTGGTAAAGAGTCTCATGCAGGAAAGCTGCGTCCAGATGATGGTTGCTGGCTTCCCGCGCCACCGCTTCAGCTTCGTCTAGCCGGTTCTCATGAAGGCAATCGATCATCAGGTTGGTGTAGACTTGCATGCTTCCCTGAGCCAGTTCCATAACCTTCTTGCTCATGGTTAGGCTCTCGTCGTATTCACCCAGATAGGTGTCGAAGACGCCGAGATTCGCCATTGTCGGCCATGCGCGCGGGTAAATCTGGATGGCCGCCTGAGCCGACTTTCGCGCCTCCTCGAAGTTACGCGTGACGAACGCGGCATAATACATTTCTATGCTGAGCTTCTCGCGCTCGCTGACGTGGCCCCTCAACTCATAAGCCTTGCGGCCGTTCTCTTCGGCCTGCGACGCCTCACCCATGTTGAAGTAGTTGCTAGCCAGACCCGAGTAAGCCTCGGCGAAATTCGGATCAAGGCGGATTGCCTCTCGAAACAACGTTACCGATTCGACGGGCTTATTGGACCGCATGGCGCGAACCGCCAGGCTGTAGGCCCGCAGCGCCTCCAGCGATGGCGTGGTGACGTCCGATGGCTGGACGTCGTATTTCAGCACCGAGGCAAGTGACTCGCCCAGCTTGCTGCGGACCTTCGAAGCCAATTCCCCCAAAGCGCCGATGACGTGGTTCTTGTCGATGGCTTCGGCCTCGATGCTCGCCAGCGAGTCGCCGGTCGAGCAGGCAGCTGCCTTCAAGGTTAGAAGATAGTGCGTGCCAATCTGCGCAATCGAGCCATCAAGCACGGCGGTGCTCGCGGTGCGCTGGCAGACTTCGCGAGCAAGTTCGGGAGTAAGAGGCGCATCCTTTGGGCGATTCATTAGGGCGAGCGTTTGCGCGGCGCGCGAGTCGGAGAGCAGATTGAGGAACGGCGACTGCGCCAGTTGCGCGGAAAGGCCTTGCCGCAATGCATCATCGAAAACGGCATCTCCTGTTTTGTTATCGAAGTCCGCCAGGACGATCGTGTCTGCCTCGGTCAGTTTCGGCGCCCGATGAGTGTAAAGATAGGCTCCCGTCGCGACGAGCACGCAGAGTAAAGAACCTAATACCAACCATCGCAGGCTTCGAGGTTTTGCCGCCAAAGCGTTGACTGCCTGCTGTTCTTCCACCACCATCCGGGAGCGGGTGTGGCTCTCGACGATCAGCTTGTCCTCTTCCTCGGTAACAATCTCACCCTCGTCCACTACTTGCACTTTCTCGGCGAAGCGGTAGCCGCGACCCGGGACCGTGACGACATAGCGGTTTTCTCCGACCGTATCGCCCAGGCTTTTGCGCAGCACAGAGATGTTTTGTGCTAGGTTCGACTCCTCTACGAACGTGCCTGGCCACACCGCTTTCATCAGGTCATCCTTCGGAACTACTCGTTCCGAGTTCTGGACCAGCACCAGCAGGATGTCGAAGGCCTTCGGCTGTAGTGGGATCGGCTTCGTTTCGCGGGTTAGCCGACGATGATCCGGATCAATCCGGTAGGGGCCGAACTCGTAGAACTGCCTGACAGCATTAGACATAGCCGACCCTTAGAAATCCTTAGAAATTCTTAGGACCTTTCTCAAGACTTTTGAAGGCCGTTTCGGGCAGGATTGCCCCCGTTAGCGAGCTGCCGAGGAAAGCGAGCCCGATGTGGAGAGAAATTTATCACGGATTCCGGCGCTGGGCAAAGATTTCAGAACTATCGGTAGCCGCTTACAAAAGGACCGAAATCACCCTGGAAACCGACCGGATCTGGATCATTCGCAAATTGCACTCAAGACGAGCGTGGTGCGCGGAATGTGGCCGGGAGGTGGACATCGTGAGGTTGAAAGAGGCGGAGGCGCTTTGGGGAGCTGCCCAACCTCTTATAGCCACCCGACCAATGCTCCCCGGCGGTCGGGGGGACAGCCGGGGTTGGCATTGGTCGCAAGCTGCGGATGGTTCGCCGCTGGCATGCCTGGAGTCACTGCTGCAATCGCGCGAGTGGGGATCGGCAGGAAGCGGGGAAGGTTCAAATTTCAGGAATGAATAAGGAGCGCTCTATGACGAAGCAAACTACGAAGGATTTGAATGTACCAGGCAAGCTGAACCTCTCCGGTTGCGAGCGTTGAGCTGGGTCGCGTTCTTGGTCACCGTCTATAAGCGCTGCCTGCGCGCGCACAGCTCAGCGAGTTGTACGCGTTTCAATACAACCCTTCCACCACCAGCAACTACCCTGACGGCGCCAATCCGATGGCCGAGTTGATTCAGGGTGCGGACGGCAACTACTACACCACCACCAACATTGGCGGAGCGGGTGACATGCCCGGGCGAGGTAGAAGGTCAAATCCCTGGCTGCGGAGCGGTAGTCAAGATCACTCCCGACGGGGGTGTTGAGCGTTCTCTACAGCTTCCCGTATGACAGTTCCAATAGTACCGCGCCGAATGGTTGGTTTCCCCAAGCTGGACTGGTGCAAGGAAAAGACGGCAACTTTTACGGTGTCGCGACCGAGGGCGGTACCGGCGGGGAAGCTTGTGCGGACACTACCGGGCTGTCGGGTTGCGGCACCGTTTTCAAGCTCACCAAAACTGGAACTCTCACCGTATTGCACTCTTTCTGCGGCGGCAGCGGGTGCGGCTCGCTAGCCACGGATGGGGCGGAGCCTACCGGGCGATTGGTCTTTGGAGCTAATGGAGACTTGTACGGCACCACGCAAGTAGGAGGTCTTTTCAATGGCTTTTACAATCAAGGCACGATCTTCCGGATAACAACCTCCGGCACTTACACAGTGTTACATGTGTTTTCCGGCAATTTCGGCTCCGAGCCAGATGGGGCGAATCCAGCGGCCGGACTGACTCTGGCCTCAAACGGGGACTTCTACGGCACGACCACAGCCGGTGGGGCATCGAAGGATGGAACCGTGTTCAAGATGACTCCAGCAGGCAAAGTGACATTACTGCATTCATTCACCGGCAGCAGCGATGGCAGCATGCCGATTGGGGCTCTGGTGCAGGCCAGCGATAGCAACCTTTACGGCACCTGTTACTCCGGCGGCGCCAACGGCACGGGAACACTGTTCCGCATCACCACGAAAGGAGTCTTCACTAAGATGTATGACTTTGCCGCGGAAGCAGCGTCAGGCATTGGCAATTTTCCCCGCGCGGGATTGATTGAAGCCTCTGATGGCAACCTCTATGGAACGGCGTGGGAGGGAGGCGAATTCGAAGTCACTGGCACGATTTATCAGTTCACGCTCGCGGGCGTTGGGACCCTGGAAGCCAGCTTTGATGCCAGCACTACCGGTTTCTCCCCGCTGGGTACACTGCTGCAGGGCGGCGACGGCAGACTTTATGTAACGCTGCAAAACAATGGCGGCGAGAACTCTGAAGATGTGCAGGACCAGGGCGCGATTTCCGTACTGAACCTTGCACTGAACCCGCCGGCGCCAGGAGCCTTCGAATTCACACCGACCAAAGGATTAGTGGGCGCGAAGATCACACTGAAGGGGTCGGCGTTTGTAGGCACAACGGCAGTGACGTTCAATGGCACGTCAGCGGCTCTCGTCGTGGACGCTGCCGGATACATCACCGCTACCGTACCGCCGGGCGCCACCAGCGGTCCAATCTCGGTGAGCAATGCCGGAGGCACCGCGACCAGCAAGACCAGCTTTACCGTGCTTCCGTGATGACTGGGATTGGTACGGGGCCGGAATGCATCGCGAAAGAATCTCTTCGCCGAAAACCGCACAGAACTTGAGAGTAGGGGGAACCTGTTTTTCAATAAGGAGGATTTTATGGGGCAGGCTTTTACTCCAGACCCATGTAGTGTGTCGACGAGCGCTTAAGAGAGAAATTTGAATCCCACTCTCTCCGCCATTACCTTTTTTATCTAGCACTTAGACGTGGTGATACCCAGACTGAGACCACAAATCAGGAAAGGATTACCCGTGAACCGCGAAGTCAATGTCCCCAAGCGCGTCAAGAGGACTCTAGCGGTCAGGCAGGTGATGTAAGTTCTTTCAGAGGATTTTGGCTGAACTACTGCAATGCTTTCCGAAAATGACCATGCACCACAGGGTCCCAAGTCATGGGTTGTGTAGATTGTGCCATTTCAAGTCCGCGGTAAGTTGCACTCCTTCGAAGCCGTCTGTCAGCAAACGCTGATCGCGTTGACGCATTGTCCACTTTGCGCCAAATGGAATCGCTGCGGGGATCGATGAGGGTGTCGAGCCTAGATATCGCTTGAGTTTGCGAGGGTCCATCGATCGATCGTTGACAAAACCCGAGATCGACATGTTTCAAAACTCATCGTAGGCGATCTGGCCGGCGGCGACGCCGAAAGCACTCAGCATCTTCGTGCAAGCCTTGATCATCATGGGCGGACCGCACAGGTAGTATTCGACGGCGGCCGGGTCGGCATGTTTCTGAAGATACTCTTCCCGTACAACATCATGAACGAAGCCAACGGGTCCGGTCCAATTGTCCTCAGGCTGCGGCGATGAGAGCGCAAGATGAAAGGCGAAATTGTGAAAGGTCGCAGCCAGACCCCGAAAGTATTCGTCGTAGAAGATTTCTTGCCGAGAACGCGCACCGTACCAGAAACTGACTTTACGTGCAGTCCGCTCCGCTTCAAGGAGGTGGGAAAGATGCGCGCGAAGCGGCGCCATACCGCTTCCCCCTCCTATGTAGATCATCTCGCGCAGGGTGGGCTTGACGTGAAAGTCTCCGAACGGTCCGATGCCACTCACGATGTCGCCGGGATGGAGATTGAAAATGTAACTGGATCCGACGCCCGGGGGGCAATCCTGTCCCGCAGGCGGCGTCGCGATGCGGACATTGAATCGCAGTGTTTTCTCCGTCATCTGATTGCTCGCGATCGAATAGTTGTTGCGACGCCCAGGCTCCAGGTTGCGCGCGACCAGATCGAATACGCGCTGGTTTCGCCAGACGGTGGCATAGGGCTCGGGAATCTCAAAGTCACGATAATGAATCGACTCGTAGGCAGGAATGTCGATCTGCAGGTAGTCGCCTGGCGTGAATTCGAAACTTCGTCCATCCAACGGAGCGAGAACCAGTTCTCTGATGAAAGTGGCGACACTGCGATTGGAGATTACGCGGAACTGAACCGCTTTTGTGGCGCGCGCACCGACGCCCGACGGCTGATCGACATTCAGGACAAGCTGTCCGGCATGCTCTTCAATCGGATAGGTCGCGAGTCCGCGACAAACCGGGGGACGCGCTGGCGAGCCGTCAATCAGGTTGAAACGTCCATTGTGCTTGGGGCATTCGATGGTCCCTCCTTTCACCAGCCCGTTTGAGAGGTGGGTATTGCCGTGCGTGCACAGCCCGTCAGTCGCATAAAGTTTGCGCTCTTCGTCGCGATAAATAGCGAAAGTCTTTGTGCCATAGTCGAGTCGAATAACAGAGGCGGGTGCAAGCGCGGAGGCCGGGCAAACGTCGACCCAGCCCTTTGCATTGGCTGTTGCCGCCAAAACAATGGCGTCGTCGCGGCCACGGTTCCTGGCCTCCGGAAGCCGTCGCTTGACGTGATAGGCGGGATCTTTGACTTGCCTCAGCACCGTGGGGATGATCTCGCGCCACGCCGCGAACAGACTTGGGTAAGGGGTCGGGCAATCGTCCTTGACTGCCTGATGAAGGAGCGGCAAGGCATGGAAGGGCACTAAGGGGAACATGTGATGTTCGAGGTGGTAGTTCATGTTCCAGTAGAGAAACCGGTGGATCGGATTCATGTACACAGTGCGGCAGTTCAAGCGGTGATCTAAGACATTCTCCGCCAGTCCCGCATGTTGCGTGAGGCCGTAAACCACTAATAGCCAGGTCCCAAAGAAGTTGGTGAAACCCGCAAGCATCAACGGCAAAATGCTGCGTTCGGCGACGGAAAGCGCAATCACAGCAGCGTAAATAATCACGCAGATGCGCGCTCTTAGAAAGACTTTTGGGAACTCAGTCTCGGGGATGTAAGTCTTATCATCGGCGGACATGCGGCCCATAGAGTGCAGCAGGATGCCTTTGAAATATTTCGGGTAACCGGAGAGATTGAACAAAGACATCACAATCTTCCGAACGCTGGGGGGACGCGGGACGGCTATCTCGGGATCGCGCCCCACGATGATGGTGTCGCTGTGGTGCCGGGTGTGACTCCACCGCCACACGACGGATTCGCGCATGACCATGAACGAAGCGATCTCATACAGCGCATTGTTCATCCAATCCGTCTTAAATGCCGTACCGTGCCCGGTTTCATGCCAGCGCGAGTCGGAAGTCGACGCGTACAAGACACTGTAGAAAGCGTAGGGCAAAATCGCCCACCAGGTACCCCAAAGAAGATACGTCGCGAATCCGCTTGCGAAGATTAAGGCAAACCACAGAAGGGTATTACGAATCGCCGGCCCATCTCGGCGGTCGAGAAGCTGGCGCATGGTCGCGCGGGGGACGGCACACTGATACCAATCCGCCTCGGCAAGACCTTTTTCAATGGCCAGGGTGGCATTCACGCCGGTCAGGCTGTAGTCGAGCGTTGGCGGCGGGATGAATAGTGTGGAACTGGACTGACTCATCTCATATCTCAACGAATCAAAATATCCGGCATCTGATAAGTCTTGCCGTCGATCACGATCGGAACGGAGGGCCAATCCGAGGTATGGGTTAGGTTCTCAACGTGGTCTTTGAAAACAAGGATCGTGTCGAAAGAAAGCGTTCCGTGAATAATGGGATTCCACGCAAAGGCCTGATGATCGAGAATCGGTTCCTTCGATCCCGGTACGGCGATCCACTCGCGTTCCGCGTAGCCAATCGCACCACCCTGGTGATGGGCTTGCCAATCTCCCTCGAATCCGTTATCCGCATACCACTTCTTCGCCAAATCGATCATTTCGCCGGCGCTAACTCCTGGTTTCGAATTTGCCTGGTACTCCGCGCTGATCTTCATCGCAGCCTGCAGCTTGCGCTTGAGATCTGGATCAATCGGCCCGAAGTGCACGAACCGCGCCACTGAAGCCACCAATCCCCACCGGCGGGCACATACGTTGACGATGGCATAGTTCTTGAGTTGCAGATCGGTAGGGGAGTGGTGATAGTGGTCAGATACTCGGTGATCCACTCCCATGAGCAAGACCGTTGGCCGCAGCCCGCGCCGCATCAGTTCATTCGAGGCCATGGCTTCGATCTCTCTCTCGCTGAGGCCGGGATGTAATTGCCGGCAGACGGCGATAACGGCCTCCGTAGCTTGCTGCCCTACCCAACGATATTTCTTGATCTCCGGCTCGGTGAGTTCATAGCGAAGTGGAGAAAATTCCGCTGCCACCAGCTTGAGGTCGCCATACGGTACGTCCGTCCCGATGGGAAGACCATGAGCAAGCTCGTGGATGATCTCGAGCTTTCGATCGGGCACAGTTTGATCCTGATACCAGTCATATCCTTTGGACTCATAATTGAGGCCTGCCAGATCCTCCTGCGCATGTCTGGAAACCTCGCCGTTTTCGCCCACTAGATACTTGTGCCCATCGTTCATGACCAGTAACGAAGCGGCTCCCACCTCACTGGTGATAACAATTTCATTGTTGGCAATTCCTGCCGTCATCCAGGAGAAATTGTTTACCCGGGTCAAAAGGATCCCTGCGAGATGTTGCTCGCGAAGGAAGTTCTGCACCCGATTCATTTTGATATCGATCTCGGCGAGCAGTTCCTGCCGGGTTACAGGATCAGGCGGCAACACCAGGGATTTGGGTTTGTCGGCAAGGGCAAACGGGGAACGGGCAATAAGGACCATAGTGCAAATCCGAAAGTACCTGTTCAAGCGAGGCATCTAGTTTGTTCCTGCGGCGTTTGGCGCGGCGAGTTGGCGATAGAGCTCCGGGTCGAAATCCCTCAGTCCAAACATGCCCTTGAGTTGACTGGTCGCCACCCATGGCAACCAGCCCCGATGCAATCCAAATCCACGAACCGGCGCAAAGCTCCAATGCTCCTGCTGCCACCCGGGGCCCTTCAAATCAAAGGTCCGCCCCGGAATCGCAGTCATGTTCTTGGTGTCGTGCAGGAGAAGTGTCGCAATTGAGAGGTAGTGCCGGTCGCCGGTCCAACGAGCGAGCCGGGCGTACTCATCCACATCGAAGGACATGTAATCGTCAACCAGCGTGTGTCCAGTTGCAATGAGCTGGGTCCCATAAGTCGGCACGCCTTTTTTCCAATGCAGCAACGCATCATCTTCATCGGCAGGCATGGGGACATTCCAGATGTAAACGTATGTTTCCGCGTAATCACCCGCGACACGGGCTCGATCGAGCCATTTGGAGTCCTTGGTTGCATCGAACAGCGCCAGATATGCTTCTGTCGAAAGCGTGCCTGCCTCTTTGTCTAATACGTCTGGATTGTCGATGGTTCCTCCCACGAACCGGCCGTCTGATTGACCGTGCATCCACGTGAAATCTCCAGCCCGCTCGGCGGAGTTGAGATATCGAGAGTCAGCAGTCTCCTGAGTAAGTAGCACCAGGAAGGGAACAGGGTTGTAGCTGGACGCGGGAGAAGCATCCGCCACTTCTCCGGAAACAGGAACCCAGGCCCGCGGAAATCCCCCATCGCTACGTTGCTGGGTCAGGAGCCAGTTTCCAAATTGCCGAGTCCAGGCCAGCCAATCCGGATGAAGATTTCCCTGGCGCTTCTCGCGGCGATAGGCGCGCAAGGTCGCTTTCATGTCATCCCCGAAAGAACGAAGATAAACGCGATGATCGCGCGGAATCGCAAGCTGTGGCTCCCCCGTTTTGATATCAAAGCCTTCTCCAACCGGAGGATCAACTTTTAACCGCACGAAGGATTTGAAAATCGCCAATCCGAACTTGCGGTCGCGGTCTGCACGTGCGGCGTCCTGGTCAACCTGTGCGTCCGCAAGCAAGAATTCCGCTGATTCAAGGTTTTTTCCAGTGAAACCCATGATTGCATTCTGATTCATCACTTTGAGATTCGCCGGCAGCGCTTTGTCGGGCACGGCGGGCAGGAAATTGGGGATGCCTGCCCGGTCACCTTCTACTTCAACCTGGCTCGCCAGCACGTCGATAATGCTCCGCTGTATGAGAGCCAGATCTTGCCATGTGACTGGTGGCTTCAAAGTGTCGTAAGCCCATCGCCAGGCATTGCGGTAGTAGGCGGGGAATTTTTCTTCAGTTGTAAAACGGAAGTGAACCCGATAATTCTGAGTGAATCCGTCCTGGACGGGATGATAGCGGCGTCGCCACTTCTCTACTTGGCCCCCCGGATAAGTATCCCCGCGATAAGTAACTTCACCTTCGGTTCCCGGGAACCAGAAACCCTGCTCATGATGGCCCGCTGCCAGGCGCACTCCTACAGCTCCAAACTGAAACTTCTCGTCCACCATGGTGTGTACATCTGTGTCGTGTGAATCCGCCTTCGTGGTTGCGCCGTTGGGCGCCGGGTCTAACAAAGTGAGCGCGGAACCATCAGCAAAATGAACTCCAAAGAGGGGAGCTGGTAATCGGTCCTCCCGAATTTGAATTTCACCATGCCCTTCCGGACCATAGGTTGCGCTGCCGCCAATTGCTGTTTTTGTGAGGTGATCCGGGCTTCCGTAGATCATTCCCGGCGCAAAGTAATCCACTTCTGAGCGGGATTGGGCCTCGGGATGAGAAAAGGAAATCGAAGTGAGGAATCCGTAATCTGCCGTCCCGAATACCGTTACCTTGCGAGACAGTTGAATCTCGTTTCCATTAATGCGCCACCGGTCCTCGACCGTAAAGTGCGTTTTGTCCGGCCCCGGCACATCAGCGACGCCCACCGCCCCTTGCGAAGAAATTTCAATCCGGTCATAGCCGGAGGAACGGTGCGAGATCGTATCGGGCGCTTTGTAAAACTCGAAGGCAACGGGCTGCGGCTGTAAACCCGAAGCCATCCCGGCGCCGGTCACTGCCAATCCCCATTTTCCATCGGACTGAATGGCGACAAACTTCGCTCCTTGTCCTACTCGGCCAATCTCGCGTTGAGGGTCGCTACCGCTCAGAACATATGGCGAGAGAGCCGAAATCGAGAGAAGCAAAAGAACTCGCAGCGTCATTGATTCTTCCTCCACTGCTAGAAGTTGTTCACCACAACCACCAATTGAGAGCGATGCAAACTACCAGAATCGCAGCCGCAAACGCCCATAAGATGTTCTGTCCCCCCGCGCCTTGCTCACCCTTCACATAGACAAGTCCCGCTAACTCTGCAGCAGGTTTTTTCTCCGTCACCATGCTCACGACCACGGTCACGACGAAGCAAACGCTCCAACCTGCCATCGCTCCATAGAAATTTGCCGACATGTCGCTTCCGTAGGGAAGAATATGCGCGCTATAAAGGGCATGATGGAGCACGGATGCCAGAGTGCCCAGAAGCAGACCCCAGAATCCGCCGCTCGGCGTCGCCCATTTCGTAAACATTCCAAGCAGAAAGGTGGCAAACAACGGGGCATTGAAGAAAGAAAACAGCAACTGCACATAGTCCATCAAGCTGTTGAAACGCAGAACAATAAAAGCTGTGCCAATACTGAGGATGGTCGCAACCACCGTTGCCACACGGCCCACAGTAATGTAATGCCTGTCGGACCGATCGCGAGCGATATAGCTTTGATAGAGGTCATACGTCCACACCGTATTGAATGCTGTAATATTGCCGGCCATCCCTGACATGAAGCTTGACAGCATGGCCACGACTCCAAGTCCCAGCAAGCCGTGTCCGTAGTAGCGGGACATTAACGTAGGCAAGGCCAAATCGTAGCGTTCTGCCAGACCCTTCGGAATAAGAATGATCGCGGCCAGGCCTGGGATCACGACGAGAGCCGGAAAAAACAGCTTTGCCGCCGCTCCAATGAGTGGAGTCTGCGAGGCGGCAGTGACATCCCGCGCAGCCAGGGCGCGCTGAACCAGCAGAAAGTCCGTACACCAGTAACCGCAACTGAGCACAAACCCGAGTCCGAAGACGATGCCCACGACGTCCATAGCGGACCCAAAAGGTTGCGCAACATTCAGCCCCTTCCAGGTATGGCTGAGGTCTGGAGGAAGCGCTGCTCGAAGCCCCGCGATGCCATGAAAGTCTCTGAGCACAAAGAACACCATGGGAGCGAGGCCGAGAACGATCAGTACAAATTGCAGGACCTCGTTATAGATTGTTGCCGTAAGTCCGCCCAGAACGACATAGATAAGAACGAAGACGCCGGCGACGATGGCGCTCGCCCCAAAGCTCCACCCCAGGAACGACCGCATGATGATCGCCATCGCGTACAGGCTGATTCCGGAAACCAGCACCATCAGGACAGCGAAGGAAACGGCATTGAGCACGCGCGTGGACTCGTTGTAACGAAGCTTCAGGAATTCCGGGACGCTACGCGTGCGACTGCCGTAATAAATCGGCATCATGAAGAGTCCCAGGAACAACATGGCTGGGATCGCACCGATCCAATAGAATTGGTTCGCCCGCGCCCCATACTTCGCGCTGGTCGAGACGACTCCCATGATTTCAAGCGCCCCGGAGTTCGCCGCCACAAACGCAATCCCGGTCACGATCGCTGGGAGAGAGCGCCCTGCCTGAAAATATTCCGAGCTGCTGACCATACGGCGCCGCAGGCGAAGGCCAATCACGACAATCAGCGCGAAGTAGCCGAAGATTATTGCGTAATCGCCGATATTGAGTTGGATCGCTTGCACATCATTCTCGATTGATCCGGAATGTCGACGCGTCTCCCGGACGTAAAATTCCGGTTCGAGCCGATCAACTCTACCCGGCAAGCGGCATAGAAGTCTTCTCGACAGCTGCCGAGAAGTTATCGTATCTTGTCCATATGCTAGAGGACTTGAAACTGAGAAAGGGCTATGACGGCCTGCTCTATCTGGTCGAGTCCACCAGAAACCCTCCCCAATTAGGGAGTCATCACCACATCGAACTGGAGCTAAACCTGGTTGTACGCGGGACGATTACGTATGTTGTCGATGGAAGGCGCTACACATTTCAACCCAGAACTCTGTTGTGGCTTTTCCCCGAACAGGAACACCAACTGGTGGACCGCTCGAATGATGCCCAGTGTTATGTCGCCGTTTTCAAGCCGGCGATGATCGCAAGGTCTTGCCGCACAAATGCATACAAAGGGCTGAAGCGGAGTGAAAACGAACATGAGGGCGTGCTGAACACATTGCTTGAGCCGAACTCATTCGATCTGATTCGCAAGACGATGGATTCCCTAATGCAGGGTGCGCTGGATCCTGACGTACTTAACCGGGAAGCCGGTTTTGGAGCCGGCTCCGGTTTCTGTTTTCAGCATGGCGATCCCGACGGTCTCAACGCCGGGCTGCATCATCTGCTCCTGCTCACCTGGCGCAGCCAACGGGGAGGAAAAGTGTTGGGTGATGCGGTGCCGCTACACCCAGTCGTCAGCAGGGCCCTCAAAATTCTGGGCGATAGCCACTGGGAGGAAGATCTTCGCAGCTTGGCGAAGGCCTGCGGCGCCAGCGTAGCGCACTTAAGCCGGACATTTCATCGGCAACTGGGTGTCCCACTCAATCGCTACCGCAATTCGTTGCGCCTTTCGCGTTTTTGGGAGCATTATCGACAACCGGATAAGAACACGCTGGCAGAGGCGGTCTACGCCGCCGGCTTCGGAAGCTACGCCCAGTTTTATAAGGTGTTTGTTCAAGAGTATGGACGAGGACCGCGAGACTGCCTGACTGCTACACATGGTGTGGCTCGCGATGGCGGAAGGCCGAGAGAATTGCGTCGAAGCTGAGAAGCCGCATCGTGATTGATGGTCTCAGCCACGAGTGAGTATCCCCTTGATGTACTCGGGGCGCCGGAAATCCTGCACGAATGCCTGCTCCAGTTCCACCAAATGCTGATAGCGGTGACTAATCACCCGACTCACTTCGATTTTTCCGTCGCGTATGGCTTGCGTCGCCGCCCGGTACGTAGAGGGATTTCCATCGGAATCAAATCCTCCCGAGGCACCTCCCGAAGTAACCAGATGAATTTCTCCGGCCTGAAATGGCGTGAGACATCCAACGTCGCGGCCTGAGTGCCCGGCTCCGTAAAGCAGAACCGTTGCCTGCCGGCGCAGCAGGGCTGGCATGTCATCGAAAACCGAGCCGCTGCCAGTGGCCTCGATGACGCAATCAAGTTTCTTCCCCTCAGTCCTGGTCTGAATCTCAGACACCAGGTCCTGCTTTCGGATATTAATGGGTGTGGCGCCGAACCGCGCTGCCAACTCGAGCTTGGTCTCCTGCAAGTCCGCCGCGAAAAGATCGCCGTCGAATCCCATTACATTGCGCAAGTACTGAATGAACAGCAGGCCGCTAGGCCCGAGCCCCAGGACCAGCATCCGGCGGACGCGGTGGCGCCCGTCAAATGAGTATCGAGTCCCCGCTTTCTCCAGCCGGTCACAGGCATGAATCACGCAGCCCAGCGGTTCGATCAGAGCTCCTTCGGCAACATCAAACTGCGGCGGCAGGACGAGAACATTTGTCTCCGGAACTGCCACGAACTGGCTGAAGGCCCCGGGCGGGCCGGTAATGCCGAGTTCCTGGCCGAACTCGCATTGATGGGTGTCTCCCGATTCGCAGTACTCGCAGCGCTCCGGACGGTTTAGGGACGCGCAGGAAAGAAACTGGTCCACGGCCACAAGGTCTCCAACCTTGCAGCGGCGCACGGAGTTTCCCACCGAGGCGACCCATCCGCAAAACTCATGACCCAGCACCTGCGGCTTTGAGGACAAAGGAATCGGAAGGCCGCGCGCATCCCGGCAGTAGTTTGCGAGGCCGTGGAAAATATGCAGATCCGTGCCGCAAATCCCAACCGCACCAACCCGGATCAGAACCTCCCGATCTCCCGGCGTTGGGATTGGCAAATCCCGCAGCGCGAACTTCTGCACGTCCTCAAGAACCAAGGCTTGCTGAAGTTGGGCTAGCTTCTGACGATCCTGCATCATTGCGGCACGCTGACTCCATACTTCCTGCCGACTTCGGAAATCTGGCGCCACGTTTCCTCATCCACGGGAATGCCATTCTGCTGGCGGCGCTCCGTTTCCAAAGCCTCGGGCTCGCCGGGGACAAGAATTTCCGTGGAGCCGGGAGCTAAGGCGCTGCTCTTGACGTATTCGACCAGCTGTTCCACGTCGGCGTAGAACGCATCTTCGCCCCTGAGACGATCGATATCGATGACGAAGACGAGAAAGGCGTTGCCAACTCTGTCAGCATCTTTGCGGCTGCAGCCGGCTCCCGAGATCGCCCCCGCGAGAATGTCGGTTACCAGCCCCAACGCGAAACCCTTGTGACCTCCGAATGGTAAGAGCGCCCCGGCTGGCGGTCCGTAAAACTTGGTTGCGTCCGTAGTCGGATGGCCGTCTGCGTCCACGATACTGCCAGGCGGGACGGAAACTTTTCGGTTCAGCATTCCTCGCACTTTGCCCTCGGCGATCGCACTGGTGGAAATGTCTACAACGATTGGAGTGCCCGTCTTGCGCGGAATGGCGATCGAGATCGGATTTGCCGACAGGCGGCGATCCTTTCCGCCCCAGGGCGCCACCAGCTTCCCGGCGCCATGAGTGTTCACGAACATCACGGCGACCATGCCTCTGGCTGCGGCCATCATCGGATAATCTCCTACTCGGCCGATGTGGCAGCAGCGGCTGGCTGAGACTGTTCCAACGCCCGCTTGCTCCGCTTTTGTGATCGCGAGTTCCATAGCTTCGCGACCGACCACCTGGCCGAAACCCCAGCCGCCGTCTACCACGGCAAACGAGTCCGCCTCCTGGACAATCCTGATATGAGCGTCAATGGTCACCAGCTTCTGTTCCATCCAGCCGATATACTCTGGAATCCGCAGAATCCCATGCGAGTCGTGCCCGGCCAGGTTCGCTTCTACCAATGAATCGGAAACAATCCGGGCTTCGTGACCGGTGGCGCCGGCCGCGGCAAAAATCTGACTACCGACCTGCTTCAGTAGCTCCGCGCGAAAAGTAGGCATCCATCGATCTCCGTAACAATGATCTCCGTAGCAACGAACTCCGTAGCAATAGCGGGAATGGTTCTGTTCCACTGCCGAGCTTATTCTTCGCCTCGAGAATGTCGCTGGATTCTCCGCTTCGCCATGGACACGGCCAGCCTCAAAGCAGCCTTCATGTTTGTGGCATCGGCGCAATTCTTCCCAGCGATGTCGAACGCCGTGCCGTGATCGACGGAAGTGCGGATAATCGGGAGGCCCAGGGAAACGTTCACCGTATTCTCAAAATCCATTAGCTTCATCGGAATGTGGCCCTGGTCATGGTACATGGCGACAACAAGATCAAATTCTCCGCGAACCGCTTTGGTAAAAAGCGTGTCCGCGGGAAATGGGCCATGACAGTGGATGCCAGCACCCTGCGCCATCTGCACCGCCGGGAGAATCAAAGCGGCATCTTCTTTGCCGAAGAGGCCGTTCTCTCCTGCGTGGGGATTCAGCCCGCACACGGCAATGCGCGGGGATAGGAACCCGAGCAGTTGAAGACTCTCGTGTCCCAACTTGATGGTGCGAAGAATACGTTCCACAGTCGGTTCACAGGCCTGACGCAGGGAGCAGTGCGTGGTCACGTGCACAACGCGCAGCCGGTCATTGATGAGCAACATTCGCGAATCGGCTGCTCCACACAACTCCGCGATGTACTCTGTGTGTCCCGTGAAGTGCTCTCCCGCCAGAACCACCGCTTCCTTGTTTAATGGCGCGGTCACCATCGCATCCACCTCGCGATTAAGCGCAAGCAGTGTGGCCGTCCGAACATATTCCAGTGCCGCCCGGCCGCACGCCGCGCTCAACCTTCCTGCAAGTGGTACACCTTGTAGCTGGCCTCGATCGAGGAAAATAGTCGAGGACTGCGACTCCGCATCTTGCAATTGCTGAACCATCACGGTGGGAATGTCGATCCCCAGAGTGGCCACGGTCTCTCGCCAAACCTCCGCGTCGCCGACAATCACCCATCGCGCCATCGGCAGCAAAGTCTGATCGGCCAAAGCCTTGACGATGATCTCGGGACCAATCCCGGCCGGATCGCCCATGCTGATCGCGATCGCGGGCTGGGCGGTCGCAGTGACGGTCGCGGTCATGACTTCGCTTTCAACAACGAACGAGCGCGCTCTTTGAGTTCAGCCATGCGATGTTTGGCTTTCAGTACGGCCTCGCCATATCCCGCTGTGGTTGGCTGGGAACTTCGCAGGTACTGCAGGATGATCTCTTCGGCTTCAATGTAGGGCTCGCACAGCTCCGCCACTGCCGCTGCGATCGTATGAGGAATATTCACAATCCCATTGGCATCGGCATGCAGCAGATCGCCCGGCTTCACTTGCAGTCCTCCCACTGTCACGTCCACGTTCACGTCCGGAAAACGGCAGTATCCGTGCGACACAATCACCGAAGAGGCCCAGCAAGGGAACTGCAAGCGATCTACCTGCTCAATGTCTCGCGCGGCTCCGCTGGTGATCAAGCCCGAGAAGCCAAACTTCTGAAACGTCGTGACCATGATTTCACCGTAAGTTGCCGCGCGCGGAGGGTCGTCCAGATCTTGAAACACGACAATTCTCGGGGCGGGTGTCGCCATCGCGTCGGCAATCAACTGTGGCATGCCTCCGTAGGAATCCCCCGACTCAGCCGGGTAAGCCGCCCGAAAAGTGGCTGTCACCGCGTAACCCACCGCAGGCGGCAGCTTTGGATAAATGGCCTTGATCGTGAGGTTGCTGTAGCCCGCCACATAGGAGCGAACGTCAAACAGTTCGATCACGTTGGCAATCGTGGGCGAATCGACCTTCTGCAGTTTGGCCAGCTGAGCAGCGCTAAGAATTTCAGACGTCACCGTGATTCTCCTGTCGACTCTCCGTTGGCCGCGGTTGGGCCGCAAGAAAACGTACTGCATTAGAAAGAGCGTCGGGGTTCCCGAATCCCCCGGCCTTGGTGCAAATCGGCAATCGGTTGGCTGGGCCACCCAGCAGCGTCCCCCAAGGTAACCCGCGCAGAACTTCGCCGCCAAGCTGAATTGCATGAACTCCCAAAGAGGAGCACACCAGCCGCGCCGTATCTCCGCCGGAGCACAATAATCCTCGGACGTGAGACGTTTCCACAATCGCAGAAAACAAGCGTCGAAGATTTTCCAGTTGCACCGAATCCCGCTGGATTGGAACAGCCACGTGCCAACCCTGCGCCAGAGCGGCAAGCGCGTGATCGGGATTATCCTGCTGCCAATTAAACGTCAGCACCGATTGAGTGTCTGCCAGCCGCTGCAATTGTTGACACGTCACAGGGTTCGTCGACCCGATACAGAGGACAACCGAGCCCGCCGAGACAGCAGCAGAATCGGCAGAAACCAGATGCTCAAGACTGGTCGGTTCTCTGATCCCAGACGCCCCGCTGTTCCCAGCCTTCAGCAACACCTCGCTCCACGCGGCCGCCAATCCGGCGGATCCCACGAGCAAGGGTTGCGGAACGATCTGAACCGCAGCCTCGGCAATTGCCCGAAGGTGACTCTCCGAAGCGGCATCGATGACGATGATTCGAGCCCAGCCAGCCTCGGCATGCCGGATGCGTTCCACCAAAGTGTCGCTCGCTCCGGCCCGGGCAGGCTGAGAAATATGCGTTAACCGCCGGACTCCCTGGCTGCTTAGCAGCGAGAGCAAATGGATCGGTTGAATTCCTTCGCTGGACCGAACCCTGAGCCAACCATCAAGAAGGATTCGCTCCATGTGTGGGAACGACGGGCTCACCAGAATCAGACGATCCGGAAACTTGTTTCGGATCGCCTCCAGTTCAGCCCCCACATTCCCCTTGAGGGTCGAATCAATTTTTTTGAAACACAGTTTCGCGCCGGAAGCTGCGATCCAATCGCATGCCTGCTCAACTTTGCGGCTTGCCTCCTCGGGAGCTTCGCCACGGCTGTGATTGACGATCACCGAAACCCCAGCAAAAGCAGCTGGTTCTTGGGGTAGTTCAAGATAGACTCGAGTCGCCACCCCGCGCAGGCTGAACTGCACTCCGGCATCGCACCCGCCGGTCACATCGTCTGCCAGCATTGCCAAAGGGAAGTCGGTCGCTGCATCTCTCATCGCTGGCCAGCGCTTCGCCGGTCGTGCTCCAGGTTCCAAATCTAGGCCTCGAATTTCAAGTAGACCGTCTTTTTCTGGAGGTAGTGGTCGAGGCCGTACTTTCCGTCGTCGCCGCCGATGCCACTCTCCTTCCAGCCGCTGTGAAAGCCGTGGATGGATTCGCCCGGCCCGCGATTGATATAGAGCTCTCCACATTCCAGGTCTCGCACCGCGCGCATGATGCGATTCATATCATTCGTGAAAAGGTATGCCGCCAATCCAAAGCGCGAATCATTCGCCAGCCGCAGCCCTTCGTCAAAATCCGAGAACTCCATCACCGGAATCACCGGGCCAAAAATCTCCTCCCGCATAATCGTCATGTCCTGCCGAACCCCGACCAGAACAGTGGGTTCAAACCAATATCCCCGATCAAACGCGCCGCTCGAAAGACGGTGCCCACCGGTTAGCGCCGTGGCGCCGTCGCCCACAGCCTGGTTCACGTAGCGCTCCACCTTGTCCAATTCTTCCCGGTTGACCTTCGGACCGAGTTGCACTCCAGCTTCCAGCGGATTCCCAATCTTCAGTTGTTGCACTTGAGCCACGAATTTCTTCAGGAAAGGTTCGGCAATGGATTTATGCAGATAGGTGCGCTCATTGCTGATGCAAACCTGGCCGCAATTGAAGAAACGCGAAACCACCGCCGTCTTAACAGCAGCATCCAAATCGCAGTCTTCCATCACGATGAATGGTGCTTTGCCGCCCATCTCGAGAGAAACCATGGTCACGTGGTCGGCTGCATTTCGCATAATCCGCTTTCCGGTAGGGATGCTTCCCGTAAAGCTGATGAGCCGCGGAATTGGATTCTTCACTAAAGCCTCGCCCACCGTTTCTCCCGGGCCGGTAACAACGTTGAGCACGCCCGCAGGCACTCCCGCCTCTTCTGCCAACTTAGCCAATTCCAACGCAGAGAGCGGTGTATCTTCGTGCGGCTTGAGGACGATGCTGTTGCCGGCAATCAGCGCGGGTGCGATCTTGCGGATGGCCACGGCCGATGGGAAGTTCCACGGAATGATTCCCACTACCACGCCCACGGGCGCGGGAACAATCCAGATCTGTTCGTTCCGATTCTCCGACGGAAGAATGTCGCCTTCGATTCGCCGATCAAACTCGGCGTAATAAGGAAGCCAGCTTTTGCCGAAAGCAATCTCCCCCACCGCCTCATGCAGCGGTTTGCCTTGCTCCTGAGACAACAGCCGAGCCAGCCGATCCTTGTCGCGCTCCACTAGCTCTGCCAACCGCCGAAGGACAAGCCCGCGCTCCACGCCCGAACGCTTTCCCCATTCTTTTTGCGCCTTGAACGCCGAATCGAGCGCGCTCTGCACGTCGTCGGCTGAAGCAACTGGAACGGTGGCAATCACTTCTTCATTCGCAGGACTCACCACCGGCATGGTGTGGCCGTTGGATTTCCATTTTCCATCGATCAGCATTTGATAAGCGTTCATTCTTGTATTCCTCCATGGCACGACTCCAAGCTCAAATGCTTCATCAATGGGGTCCTGGCGAGAAGAAGATTGAATTCAGGTGACAGAGGGGCGATACTGCGTACCGTCTGATCATCGACTGTGGGAGGCATCCTAGGATAAAGTTTCGCGAATGTAAATCGAATTTTCTCTCGGCTGCTGAGACTGGGTTCCTGAGAATTACTCAGACTGGACTACTTGCCACTCACGCTACTAACAATTTCTATTTCTCGATTATGCAAGTTCGAAGCTGGTTTCCCAGGTGGCGCACTCGAGAGCTGAAAGTCCTCGCATCGCTGATCGCTGTGCTGTCGGTCCTGCTTATCCATCGGGCAACTCCCACTTTCTTTACTTCCGGAAATGTCGTTAACCTGCTGCGGCAAGTTGCGATTAACGGAATCATCGCCTCCGGGATGACCATTGTCATGATCGGTGGAGGTTTTGATCTCTCAGTCGGGGCAATACTGGCGTTGTCGGGAGTCCTCGCAATTCAGCTCGCAAAGACCAACGTCTGGTTCGGCATACTCTGCCCGGTCGCGCTGGGAGCCGGAGCGGGATTGTTGAACGGAACCTTGGTGAGCCGCTTTGCCATCAACCCGCTGATCGTAACCTTGGGCTCCCGCTATCTGGTGTACGCCTCCGCCAATCTCTTCACCGCAGGATTTATTCAGTACAACGGGAATCCGGCGTTCCTCGTGCTGGGACGCAGCAGCCTGGCCGGCATCCCCGCTCCGGTGATCGTATTTCTGAGTGTCGCCCTGATATCGCATCTCATCCTCAATCACGCCACCATTGGCGCGGCATTGTTCGCGGTTGGAAGCAACGAGCGCGCGGCCTTTTTTTCCGGATTGCCTTCCCGGAACATTCTGACGCTAAGCTATGCCGCCACCGGAGCCTGCGCCGCGCTGGCGGGAGTAGTGCTGGCCTCCCGGCTCGGCGTGGCCGCGCCCGATGCCGGCGAAGGTTATGAATTGGACGCGATCGCTGCCGTGGTAATCGGCGGCACGAGCATATTTGGGCGGTGCGGGCAGCATCCAACGTACGCTGGCAGGGGTCTTGCTTCTCGGCGTTCTCAGCAACCTTCTGGTGCTGGCGGGTCAATCGTACGAGGTCCAGCGTATCGCCACTGGTCTGATTATCGTTCTGGCCGTTGCGTTTGATCTCTACCGGCGCAGGTCGCGCCAATGATCCGGCGCTTTCTTGCAGCAGGAAATTCAAGACGGCTCCTGTTGCTGGCAGCGCTCGTTGTCGGGATCTCGATATTCGAGATTCGCTTTATTCAGCCGGACAATCTGCGGAACGTGTTGCTGCAGATGTCGATGGACGGCATCGTTGCCTGCGGCCTCACGCTCGTCATCCTGTGCGGCGGTCTCGATCTATCCGTCGGAGCCGTTACCGCTCTCAGTGGGGTTTTGTTCGTGACCGCGTTGCCGCTGGGAATCGGTCTTGCCGGACTACTAGCGCTGCTGGCAGGGGCGGCCGTCGGACTCCTCAACGGACTCCTGATCGGAAAAATCAAACTCAATGCCTTGATCGTGACCCTGGGAACGATGGCAGTAGTGCAGGGCGCCGCATTCTGGCTGAGCCGAGGGAATCCCATTCCAGGCCCGGGCGGTGATTTTGAAATGTTAGGTGGCGGCTCGTTTCTCTACATCCCTCTGCCGATCCTGTTTTTTGCCCTCGTCGCCCTCAGTAGCCATCTCCTGCTGCAACACACTCAATTCGGAAGAGATCTCTACGCCATCGGCGGCAATCGCGAAGCCGCCCGCCTCGCAGACATTTCCGTGGAATCACGGGAATGCTGGGCGTACGTTTTGTGCGCCCTGTTGGCGGCCTTTTCTGGCATGATCCTTGCCTCACGCCTTAACACAGGCTCTCCCATCATCGGACAGGACACGCCTTTGCAGGCCATCACTGCTATAGTGCTGGGCGGAACCAGCTTGTCTGGTGGCCGCGGAGGAATTCTTTCCACCGTGATCGGGATGGCAATTATTGCCGTGCTTTCCAACGGATTGAATTTGCTCAACGTTTCCCCCGCGTACCAATGGGCGATCAAAGGCTCTGTGCTGATTCTGGTTGCCGGCCTGGATAGCGCACGGCGCCACTCAACCCTGCGCAGCACGCAAACTACTGAGCCCTAGCGCAGGTAAGAACACGTAGCCTCGCAGACGCACTTTCGATGACTGAGAATAACCCGAGGATGAACCGAGGAGGCCGTACTTGAGCAAGCAAGAAAATCTTTCGCGAAGAGAATGGCTCTACTACTCAACCTTGCTAGCAAGTGGAGTCGCGCTCACCCAGACAGTTGTCAAAGACCGGCAGGGACGTCCTCGGGCCCATCCTCGTCGACCGCAACTCACTCCCGCGCCGGCTTCGTCTGCGCAAGGAACCGCGTTGCGAGGAGCTGACGCCATTCTTGCAAAGCTGCCGGCAGTATTGCCCAACCGCGCCCCAGACAATTGGCAGTGGATCGAGAACCGGCCCGCACAGGTGGGTTTATTGATGATTTCCACGGCCGCGCCGTTCCTCGCCGGCTACCGCAAAGCTTTCGACATTGAGGCCAAGCGGCTGAATCTGGAAGTCATCGCTTTAGATGCCAACAATGATCCGGCCCGGCAAGCAGCCCAGGCCGAAGATCTCATCGGCAAGCGCGTCGACGTTCTCTGTTTCTGGCCGGTGGACGCGAAAGCTATCGTTCCCAGTGTCCGGAAAGCCTACGACGCCGGAATTCCGCTGGTCTGCACTAACAGCTGGACAGAGGAATCCGTGCTGCCTCTTTTCAGATCGTTCATCGGAGCCAGCATGGTGCGAGGAGGGTATCATCGGCGCACAACTAATGGCTGAGGCGCTCAATGGTCAGGGCAAGATCGCCATCATCGAAGGCAATCCCGGGCAGGACGCCGCCTACTGGAGATCCACCGCTTTCATCGACGAACTCAAGCGCATCGCTCCCCGGATTCAGATTCTGGATCGCCAGACCGCCCGCTGGGATCGCGCCCGAGCCACAGCCGTAGCGGAAAACTATTTGACGACCTACCAGGATCTCAACGCCATCATGGCGCAAGACGACAACATGGCCGTAGGCGCTCTGCAAGCCATCAAATCAGCCGGAAAGCTGCAACAAGTGAAATTGATCTCGATCAATTCCAGCAAAGAAGGGCTGGAAGCGATTCTCGCCGGAGAGATGTACGGCAGTTGCACGCAATCGCCGTCATTCGAGGGAATCAACACGGCTCGTGTTGCCCGCGACGTTGCCAACGGCTGGCCTCCCGTGCCGCGCTGGGTACGCAATCCCGTGATGCGCGTGGACAAGACGAACGCTCGCCAGGTATTTGGCGAATGGTAAGCACACCCGTCTACTCCGCAATTTTTTTAAGAATTTGAAGGATTAAACAGTCGCGACTTCTGGTATGCTGCACTCCGCATGTAATCGTTTACAACTGAGACGCTCCGATTCCCAGCCCGAGGCCTCCATGACGAAGCCATCTTTCCGATTCCCCCGCCTTGCCCCGCCGGCAATTCCTTCAGACCTTAGGCAAGAGTTCCGTTCTGGCCGGCTCATGTTCCTCCCAGTCCCGTTGAAAAGAACATTGTTTGCCGCTGGCCCTGCTTCGCCACAAAGTCAGGCCGGCCACAGAATCGTCCCTCCCAACAAGACCTACCGCATGATGGAGTGGGAATGCCACACTCCGCCCGAAGGAAATTTCGAAATCAATTTGGAACCGGCGCTCGCCGCAGCCCGCGATGCCGGCGCCGAAAGCATGATGTTTTATTCCCAGGATCACTGGGGCTACGCCTTTTACGAGAGCGATGTGGCCGTGCGGCATCCTCATCTGAAGGGAGATTTCTTCGGCCAGGAAGTTAAAATTGCCCGCAAGCTCGGCATGTCAGTGGTTTGTTATTACAGCCTGCAATTCAATAATCAGGCAGTTCTCACCCACCCCGACTGGGGATGGGTCAACGCCGAGGGCGAGCAGCAGAGCTACCGCTGGCTCATCACTTGTCTCGACAGTCCTTATCGCCAGTATGTTCTGGCCATGATTAACGAGCTCTTCTCCCGCTACGAGATCGACGAATTATTTCTGGATATCTTCGGAATCCAGTTTGTGCTCTACACCGCCGATGGACGCGACCCATTTTGCTACTGCAAACACACCGAGGAAGCCTGGAATTCCGGCCATCCCGGGAGATCCTTACCGCGAAGGCTTCAAAACCCGCGAAGGCAGAGATCTGCGATACAAGTGGCACCAGCAGCGGTCCACCAACCAGATCCTCGATGAAATCTTGTCGACGGCCCGCAAGCATCGCCCGGAACTCATCGTGTCTCTGAATGGAGGACCGGAAACTTTCACCAACGAAGTCATGCAGAAAGTAAGTTTCATTTACGCGGAACCGCTGACCTCGGAGACCGGGATTTCCCTGGGCTCGATTCTGATGCGCGGCTGGGGCCGTCCCGATTACCAGGCCGGCGTTTTCAGCCAGCAGGGATATCTCGATACCTACCCGGGATCGATTCCGCGCGTCAAAGCCGACGGCCTCATCGTTCAAAACTGCCCGAACTTTCATTGTCGGCAATGCTCCCGTCGTCGGAGGACTCGACGGCCAGGGATTCTCCAAACGCTGGTTCAGTGTCGCCAAAGAAACCTGGGCCGACGTTCGAGGCGTGGATCACCTTCTGGGCGACGTCACGCCCCTCTACAGCACTGCCATGCTCTACAGCGAGGCCACGCGGGAAGAATTGTCCGGCCAAAAACTTCCGGTGCATTTTCGCCGGACTGTCACCGGCGCCCTCGAAGCTCTCACCTATTCGGGACGGCCCGTGGAAAGCGTTCCCGAATTCAACCTGACGGAGAAATACTTGGCGCAGTTTGAAACGCTGGTCCTTCCCGAGGTCGAGGTTCTGGGATCGGCGCAAGCAGAAGTCATTCGGAACTGGGTGAAGCAGGGTGGAACTTTGCTCGCCACCGGCAAATGCGGCCTCGTCGACGAAAAGGGACAGCCCCGTTCAAATTTTCCGCTGGCTGATGTCTTCGGCGTGGACCTGGTTTCCGAGGAGAAGAAGTACGCCTACGATCCCTCCGGAAAATTCAAGGACAATGTCGTCTCAATCTACCTGGAATCGACCGGCCATCGCGCTCTCGAAGAGTCTTGCGGTAAGCACAGTGGGTCTGCCCGGCTCGTTCTTACGTCTGCGTCAAACCTCGGGACAGGAAGTGCTTCGCTATCGCCTGCCCTTCATGATTGAAGACTTGCCCAACCACCACTGGTTCAACTGGGGACCTCCACCTCCGGGCCAGGAAAGCGGCGGCCCGGCTGCGGTTTTCAATAACTTTGGCAAAGGACAATCGCTGTATGTCGGCGTGAGCCTGTTTCAGGCCATGAGCAGCAAACTGTTCTGGATCCGCAACTGGGTTCCCGAGGTGATGCGGTTGATGGTGCCTCAACCCGTCGCTGAACTGAGATCCGAAGTTTTCCCAGAATACGTTCATGGAACATTTTTCTGGGAAAAAGACAGGCGTTCGTTGCTGGTGCAAGTGTTGAACGCAATCGAATTGGCCACGCAGGGAGAATTTCGCGAAGTGCCTGCCGTGGAGATCCGCGTGAACAGCGCTCGCGTCAAGATTAAGTCGGCCGAAGTGCTTTGGCCCGCTGCGCAAGAATTGCCGATTCGAAATGCCCAGGGAAACGCCAATATCACCTTGCCTTCCCCTGCGCGTTACACGGCCTTGCGGCTGCAACTGGCCTGAGCGTAGATTCGTCTGGCCACTGAACCGAACACTGAACACTGGCGACCGTTCTTACGATCGACCAGATTGCACACGATCCCCCAGGCCTTGGCTCGCAAGTTTGTCCGTTTGTTGCAAGGATGATTACCACTGAAGAAAATGCCTTGAGCCACCTCTCCTCCATCGCTGTCCAACACCTAACCTGTGATTTCCCGGGCGTGCGCGCGCTGAACGATCTCAGCCTGGAGTTCAGGGCCGGCGAAATCCATGCTCTGGCTGGAGAAAACGGAGCAGGGAAGTCCACGCTGCTCAAAGTTCTTTCCGGCCTCGTCGTACCTACCCAGGGCGAAGTCGTGATCGGAGATCAAAGCGTCTCCCGGGTGCGACACGCTCTATCGCTGGGCATTCGCACCATTCCTCAGGAACCCATCCTGGCGCCCGATCTGTCGATTGCGGAAAATCTGCTGATGGGGAAACTTCCCAGAAAATCATTGCGGCGGATTGACTGGAAGACGGTATTCGAAACTGGCAAAAGGCTGCTGCAGCGAGTGGGCCTGGACCATCTTCGCGCCCAAAGCGTGGTCGCCGGCCTCGGTGTCGCGGAACAACAATTGATCGAGATCGCTCGCGCTCTTAGCCGGAGAAGGGAATGTTTTTCTTTTCGACGAACCAACCTCCTCGCTGGCCGCAGCTGAGGTTGCGCGGTTGGGAGAAATCCTGATCGAACTAAGAGCGTCTGGAAAGGTTGTGCTGTACGTTTCGCATCGTCTGGATGAGATTTTTTCCTTCTGCGACCGGGTGAGCGTGCTACGGGATGGAAACCTTGTCGCCACCAAGCCGGTCTCCGACACCAATCCTGACGAATTGATCCGCCTCATGGTCGGTCGAGAAATTCTCAAGGCCGAAGCCAGCCGGCCATTTGCCGGCGACGCTCCCTGCCTGACAGTCTCAGGACTCACCGTGACGGGAGTATTGACCGATATCAACTTTCAGTTCAGGCGCGGCGAGATTCTGGGAGTTGCCGGCTTGGTCGGCGCCGGGCGGACCGAACTGCTGCAAACCCTTTTTGGCGTTCACCGCTTGGAAAGGGGCGAGATTTCATTAAACGGCATAGCGTTGAAAATTCGGTCTCCAAAAGATGCAATGTCCGCCGGAATTGCCTATGTTCCCGAAGATCGCAAACTTCATGGACTGGCGCTGAATCTCAGCATCGCGGAAAATTTCGCTCTCCCCAACCTGCGTCAGCTGGGAACATTCGGCATTCTGCGAAAGCGAAAACGTGATCAGCTCGCGAAGTTGTACGCGGAACGATTGAACCTTCGCTACCAAAAGCTCAGTCAACTGGCGCTGCTGTTGAGCGGAGGAAATCAGCAGAAAATAGTACTGGGCAAATGGCTGGCCAGAAATCCGCTGGTCTTGCTGCTCGATGAGCCAACCCGCGGCATTGACGTTGGGGCCAAGTCGGAAATATACAGTTTGATTCGTGAACTCACTGCAAGAAGGAATGTCGATTCTCCTGGTTTCCTCCGAATTAACCGAATTGCTGGCGCTGAGTCACCGGATAATCGTGCTGCGTGAAGGCCGGCTGAGTGGAGAACTGGCGGGAGATGCGATGAACGAAGAGTCGATCCTTCAACTCGCCACACCCGGATTTTACGCGGCGAGCTAACATCCGGAGCGAACAGTGGTGAGAACGGAGATGGCAAGGACTGAAGATGGCGAGAACTAATGTACGCACATCAGAAATCGCAAGCTCCGCTCCGTTGTCGTCCCATCTTAGCGGGCGGAGCGAAAAAGTCGTCTCCGGGCGGTCAAGAAGACTTGTGAGATTTCCCCCGGAGTGCTCCTTCGCGAGATGGCATCCGAAGCCTGCGGCGTCCAGGGCATGAGCACCGGCCTCGCAATATTCTCGCCAGCCAGCGCGTTACCTTATCATCGCCATGATGTGAGCGAAGCATTCACCGTCCTGAGTGGAGACGCACTGGCGATGGTCGAAGGAAGAACCTACCGCATGGGTCCACTCGACTGTCTTCACGTGCCCGCCGGCGTCGCCCACTCAGTCATCAACCCCTCCGCGAAGAAGAAACTGATGATTCACGCCGCTTTCGGCGCGGTGCACCCCCGAAGAGACTTCGTAAAGGATTCTTTCGTGTCGGTGGATCGCGAATGGATCGCAATTACGGTCTGCCCGATGAGAACGCCCCGGAGCACATGGTCAGAATCGCGTAAGGCGACGCGATATAAACTCGCCAACGGCACCAGTTTCTGCGATCTGTTCGCCGGGACGCTTTGGATCTGTAGGAATCTGCGGTGGTTACGGGGAATTTCAGCCCGGTACGGGTCTGCCGTGCCATCTTCATGATTATGACGAGTCCATCACGATCATCAAAGGCACGGCCACCTGCCAAGTCATGGGCGCACAATACAAACTGAGCGGATACGACACCGCAATGGTCCCGAGCGGCCGCCCGCACCGCTTTCTGAATGAATCCAGGGAGGTTATGGCCATGATCTGGGTCTACGCTGGCAGCGAACCTCAACGCACTCTCGTGAATGCCAGATTTTGCAACGGCGATTGGCAGTGGAAGGGAAAAGCGATCATGAGCAACTAAAGCGATGCAGACGGCGAAAGGAAGATCAACGCGAAGCAGCCGGGAATAATGCTTGGCATGTTTCAACAGCTCCCGGTTCCTAGCCATTTCCCGCTATCTGGCGCAACAAGGCTGGGACTGGCTGATCCTCGACATGCAACACGGAAGTTTCGACTATTCAACAGCGTACGAATGCTGCCACGTCGCTCGCCAGGGCGGATCGAGGCCGCTGGTCCGGGTTCCTATCGGTGACTTTCTCAGCGATCCAAAGAGTCCTCGACCTCGGCGCACAGGGAGTGGTGGTTCCCATGGTCAACTCGCGCGAAGAGGCCGAGCAAGCCGCCAAGGCGGCAAAATATCCTCCCCTGGGAGCGCGTTCGAGAGGAGGCGACGCCTGGTACCATTTCGGCAACAATTACACGGAAGCGGCCAATCAGAAGACCATCCTGCTCGTGCAAATTGAACATATCAAGGCAGTTGAGATGGCCGAGAAGATATTGGCCGTGGAAGGGGTCGACGGTTTCTTGATGGGCCAGGTCGACCTGGCCTTGTCGATGGGACTATCGGAACAGCACTTCAGCGAGAATCGTGAGCATCAAGCGGCAATTCAGCATACGGTCGACATCTGCAATTCGCTCGGAAAGCTGGCCTGCTATAACGCTTTGAGTGAAACCGAGGCGCAGGAGCGGGTGCGACAGGGTTTTCGCGTGATCACGTACCAGTCGGACGTCGATATTTTCTGCGAAGTCCGGTCGCGCACGCCGCGACGCACTGCGCGCGGAAGCTGGATCTGCCTGAGCGGGCTTAGTTTACGACGGTTGCGGCAGCAACAAACGAGGCAGAAACTAACGAGGTATGAAATGGCAGACCGAGTGATAGACCGTAGCGTGATCGATCTTAGTCACAGTCTGGATCCAACAACACCCGTCTACGCCGGATACCCTCCAGTGGAAATACGCGTTCTTGAGTCGACCCGCTATTCGATACCGGGCGGACGGCGGGCGCTTAACAGCAGCCGGATTTCCGTCGGAATTCATTGCGGCACACACATGGACGCGCCTTTTCACTTCTTTGAGGATCGGGCGACCATTGATCAGGTTGATCTTCGACATTGTGTCGGCGAAGCTCAGTTGGTCCACGTGGATGTTCCGGCCGACGGGAGAATCGAGCGCAGTCATTTGACGAGCCACGCGGACCAGATTGCCCGTTGCGGCAAAGTTGTGCTCTCTACAGGATGGGCGAAACAGTGGGGGCGTCCCGAGTACTTCACCGAACATCCCGTGATCACGCCCGACGCGGCGGATTTCCTGATTGAGTGCGGAGTGCATTTGGTAGGGGTCGATTTTCCCTCCGTGGATCGCGCTCCGTTTCTCACTCACGTGGCGCTGTTGAGCCACAACGTGCTTATTCTGGAGAACCTTACAAACCTCTCTGAGATTCGAGCGGGTTCGTTCCAACTGGTGGCTGTTCCTCTTAAGTTCACCGGCCGGGACGGTTCGCCGGTTCGCGCCATCGCACTGCAGAACTCGTGAGTGCGGAACATTCGGAGTGGCATCGCGCGCGCTGCGTCGTTTCTGCATTCTCGCTGCGCTAAATCTTGTCATCCTCAACGCGCCGAAGGAGGGTGAGGGACCTTACGCCGGAGGGGCTGCGTTCCTGCGGCGAGCGGGGATCGGTTCTGCTGCGCGCACCGTGACGGGCTCGCTGGCGACCATGCCACTCAATCGTTTCGTAGGGTCCCTCACCGGGCCTTCGGCCCGGTTCGGGATGACATCGTGTGCGTTAAGCCTTCAAGCGGGGGAAGGCTGTGATGCGCAGCTTCGCTGCGGCGTAGGGGATCAATGTGATCGTCTGTTCGGGTTGGTCGCTGGTTACGGGGCTTTGTGGGACGGGAGCGGCGACTCCCTCTGCGGCCTGCCACGCTGGTAGCTGGCGCGCTTTTACGTGGAGTTTCATGGGCGCACCTTTGGCGCTGAAGGGGCGACCGCCGATTTCAGATTCTGTCGCAGTGACGTCGTGCGCTGCCGTCGCGGGATCAACCGCCAGAGCATAGTTCCACTGCGTGGTGGGATATATCTGCCAGTCGGCTGTCATGCCTCGATCCCTCAGTTTCAACCAGTCTTCGCCGATTCCGAGGGAGAAGACCAGCGGACCACGCTCCACGGCGACGGAATCGTGAAACCACTGTGACACGCGCGGTTCAAGCGGGAACTCGACTTCGACGCGATCCCCTGGCTTCCATGTTCTCTCGATGCGCGCAAATGTGCCTGGCGAAGGCACGGGCTGTGTCTCGCCGTTGACTTTGATACTCGTCCCCGCTGCCCATGCCGGGATTCGCAGCAGCAGCGGGAACGCCAGAGGCGACGCTGGATTGACCTGCAAGCGGACCGAGCCGCGGAAGGGATAATTGGTTTCTTCCAGCACGTGCAGCGGAGTATCGCGAACGATCGTGTGCACCTCGCAGGGCGCGTACGCCGCAGCTACGACACCATCATCCTGCGACAGCATGAAGAGGCTTGCCGCAAACTTCGGCCAACCCTGATGGAAGTTCGCCGTACAGCAGCCAAAGTTCGGTTCCAGTCCGAAGAGGTTCGACTCGGGGCCGTTGGTGGTCCAGGGTTCGCGATGCAGGCTGCACTCCACCTGATTCGGCTGCTGGTCATACTGGTGAGCCCACATATCGTCGGTCAACGTTCCGGGGAGCGCATTGAACGCTAGCCGTTCCAGCCGGTCGCCGAGCGCCGGATCGCCGACAATCGCGAGCGACTGCTCGAGCGAGAACATGTACTCAACCACGGTGCATAGTTCCGAACCTTGCGACGGGTTCGGTCCCGCGAGATGTTCGTCGCAGGAAAACATTCCATTTGGGAGGCCGTGGTATTTGTCGAGCTCTGCGATCACGTGGCATCACGGCCCTGCGGTCAACCTCCGAACCGGAAACCAGCGACCACACAGGTCCGGTCTTTACGGCCTGCCCGTTGTTTACGCCGTGCGTCGCCAGCGCGAGATCCTTGAGCCCCCCGCCTTCTGACAGCTTGATTCGCTCTGCGGTTACGCGTTCTTTGTAGGGAAAGTCTGCGTACTCCGCAACCCAGTCGTAGCCCTGGGCATGCAGCAACTGCAGCAGATCCAGCAGTTTCGCGTTGCCGGTGCGGTTGTAGAGCCAGATGACGCTGAGGGCTTCGTCCTGCCAGCGAAACTTTCCCCAGTCGCGCAGTCCCCGCTTGGGCATTTCTGCGAGCTGATAATCGAAATAGCGTTGCATCGCTGGAATCACGCGCGGATCGCCGGTTGCTTCGTGATACTGCGTCAACACCTTAAGCATCACAATGCGCGGCCACCAGTCGTCGTTCGAGCGCGGTCCGAGCATGCCGCTGGCGGCCTGGTTGTTCAGCGTCCAATCGATATACTTCTGAGCTTTTGCCTTTAGCCGCGCGTCGTCGAGAAGGTAGGCGAGCGGCACCAGGCCGTCGAGAAAGTAAGGGCCACGCTCCCACGACTCACCGGTGCCGCCGAGCCATCCGCTGTTCGGACCAACATCTGCCCAGGTTTCATCCAAATGCCCTCCGAGGCCATCCGCCTGAATCTTCAGTTGCGCCAGCAACCAACCGGCTGGCAGAACTGCACCGAGCGGCAGGGGATAAAATGCGCTGTGCGCCAGAGGGGTGCGATTTTTTGTCACGGTTTGCCGGGAGGGATCCGAAGGTGACGCAACGGCGCCAGCAATTGCAGAGAGAACACCGGCGGGCGCGGATGACGCCAGACCGGCCAGGCTGACTTGCTTGAGAAATCGCCGCCGGCTCAAACGGGTTTGAAGGCGGGTTCGAAGGCGAGAAGACAAATTGCAACTCCCGCTACAAAGACTGACGGCATTGTAACGAAAGGCCGAAAATGGCGCACGATGAAAACGTGTACAATTGGCGCGCTCGGAAGCGAAAGAGCAAGAAAACCGTGTAACTACTACACTTGGGCTATCGTCATGAGTGAGTCATGAATAAGAGGAACTTTATCAGGCTGTTCGCCGCGTTGATTGCAAGCCCGGCTGTTTCGCCTCTGCTGACCTGGGCATCCAATAATAAGAAACTGCAAAATTGGGCGGGCAACATTGAATACAGCACTGACCGCCTGTACTCCGCCAACACGGTTGAGCAGGTGCGGAGTTACGTCAGGAAGCAAAGCAAACTAAAAGTGCTGGGCACGCGGCACTGCTTCAACAACATCGCCGATAGCAGGTACGACTTCCTGTCTTTGAAGCCGATGGACGAGGTGGTGGCGCTGGATTCAGACGCGCGCACCGTCACCGTCAATGCGGGCATCACGTATGGGCAACTCGCTCCGTACCTGGATGGCAAGGGCTTTGCGCTGCACAACCTGGCGTCGTTGCCGCATATCTCGGTAGCGGGGGCGTGCAGCACTGCGACGCATGGTTCGGGCGAAAAGAACGGCAATCTCGCGACGGCAGTCTCGGCCCTTGAAATGGTCACGGCCGATGGCGAGGTGGTTAAGCTGTCCCGTCAGCAAGATGGAGAAACGTTTCGGGGAGCCGTGGTTGGGCTTGGCGCGCTGGGTGTGATCACAAAGGTCACACTCGATATTCAGCCGACTTACAGGATGCGGCAGTACGTGTACGAAAACATGCCGCTCTCGGCGGTGAAAGATCACTTCGACGCGATCGAATCCAGCGCGCTATAGCGTCAGCCTGTTTACCGACTGGCAAAATCAACGCATCAGCGAGGTTTGGATCAAGAGCCGCGAGGAAAAAGGGCAAGCGTTCGACGCGACTCCGGAATTTTTTGGGGCGAAACTCGCTACGCAGAAATCTGCATCCCATCGCGGAACTGTCTGCGGAAAACTGCACAGAGCAGATGGGAGTGTCCGGCCCCTGGTACGAACGATTGCCGCACTTTCGCATGGGCTTTACGC
The DNA here is from genome assembly GCA_963846245.1 of uncultured Acidobacteriaceae bacterium. GTDB lineage: Bacteria > Acidobacteriota > Terriglobia > Terriglobales > Acidobacteriaceae > Sulfotelmatobacter. Next base: position 111,356 of record CAWJVI010000011.1, read on the forward strand.
CGAGCGCTGGGAAGGAGTTGCAATCGGAATACTTCGTGCCCCGTCAGCATGCGGTCGAAGCGATTCTGGCGATTGAACGATTGCGCGACCAGGTCAGCCCGCATTTGTTGATTTCGGAAATTCGCGCGATTGCGGCCGACAACTTGTGGATGAGTCCATGCTACGAACAGGCCTGCGTCACCATTCACTTTACGTGGAAACAGGACTGGCCAGCTGTTAGCAAGCTGTTGCCGGTGATCGAGAGGGAATTAGCTCCGTTCAACGCCCGGCCGCACTGGGGGAAACTGTTTACTACCAAGCCGGCGGAGCTGAAATCTATTTATAAGAAGCTGCCTGACTTTATTCAGTTGAGCGAGAAGTATGATCCGAAGGGGAAATTTCGGAATCAATTTCTGAATCATGAACATATTTGGTGGCTAGTGCTGGCGAAGGACGGAAGTGAAACTATGAATCGGCGTAAATTTCTGACGCAGGCGGCGGGTGCGGTCGGGGCTGCGATCTGGCTCGGCCTGGTTTTGTTCACGCGTTGCAAGCTGTGTCGAGCGGACCGGAGGTGCGTGTCACGCTCGATGTTGCACAGACTCTTGCGGTGATCCCGCCGGACTTCATGGGTTTCGGCTACGAGATTTCTTCGGTGGCGCGTCCAGGTCTGCTCAGCGCTCAAGATGCCGTTTACATCCAACTCGTCAAAACCTTGGGAACACACGGCGTTGATGCGCGTCGGCGGAAATACTGCGGACTATGCTTCCTATTCCGCAACGGGGCAGCCGCTGTCTTCGCCGGAGGGAAAAGCAGGGTCGGTCGTCAACGACGCGGTGCTGCGCGATCTGGGTAGTTTTCTTGATGCGACTGGATGGAAACTGATCTGGGGGCTGAACCTGGGCAACGGCACTCAGGAAAACGCGATTCAGGAAGCGAAGGCGGTTACCGCAGCGGCGAAAGGGAATCTGCTGGGGTTTGAAATCGGCAACGAGCCTGACCTGTTTCGGTCGCCACGAAGGTCATCGCCACACGGGCTACGATTACGAGGCTTACCTTCGCGAATATCGCACGTATCGAGACGCGCTGCGGAAGGCCATCCCCGGCATCGCCTTCGCTGGGCCTGACGCGGCGATCGCGACCGACTGGGTCACTCGATTCGCCGTGGACGAAGGCAAAGATATCAAGCTCCTGACGCACCACTACTATCGCGAGGGGCAGAATCCGACCAGCACGATCGACAAACTTCTTCATACCGATCCAAAGCTTGCTCCGATTCTTGCGAAACTCCGGGCCGCGTCGGAATCTTCGGGCGTTCCCTACCGCATCTGTGAAGTGAACTCGTTCTCCGGCGGCGGCAGACCTGGGGTGAGCGACACGCTTGCCGCCGCTCTGTGGGTGCTTGACTTCATGTTTACGCTCGCTATCCGCGGGTTGCGCTGGTGTGAACATGGAGACTGGGGTCAACCAGCGCGGCTTCATCAGCTCCTACTCGCCGATCGGCGACGATGAGCAAGGACATTACTGGGCAGCTCCCGAGTACTACGGTATGCTCGCGTTTGCGCAATCTGGCGGCCGCATCATTGGGTGCGCCCTTGATGCGGGGGAACAGAAACATCAAGGCTTACGCAACCCAGCCGGCCCGGGACCGCATCGTGCTCACGCTGATTAACAAAGAGCCGTCGTCCGAGGCGATGGTTGTGATCGATGCAGGCACATCCGCACCCTTGCGTAGGGGATCGCTGATTCGCCTGTCAGGGCCGTCGCTGGAGAGCAAATCCGGCGTCACTCTAGGCGGCGCGGGCGTATCTCACGATGGCCTATGGAAGCCTACCCAAGTAGAAGAGGTCAGCGGAACTCGAGGAAGATTGCAGGTTCGCCTTCCCGCTGCCAGTGCTGCCATGGTCACGCTGCATGCTTGAGGTTTCATCGTCGATCACTCAAGCTCGAACACTCGAGTTCCGACAATCGGAATGCAGTTGCGTCCGCCGTCAGGTAAACGTTTACATTCGCATCTCAATGAAGTAAACTACGCCGCGTTTGAGTGCTGTCGACACTATGGCGCGAGCGCCACATAACCAGCGCCACATAACCGAAGAACAGGATTTGCTCCATGAGCCATTACCGCCTTTCGACGAAGCTTTTGGCTGCGGTCACGCTGTTCGGCACATTCGCTCTTGCGCAAACAATTCGACCACCGGCGGTTCCTCTGGTCACGCATGATCCCTATTTCAGCATCTGGTCGATGAGCGATGAGCTGAACTGGCGGCCCTACTCGCCACTGGACGGGCAAGGTGCAACGCCTCACCGGGTTGGTTCGCATCGACGGGAATGTTTTTCGCTGGATGGGAGATGCTCCGCGCGGCTCGGCCGCACTGCCGCAGACGGGATTGAAGCTCACGCCCACGCGCACGGTCTATCAATTTGCGGGCCAGGGCGTATCTCTAGAAGTGGATTTCCTGTCTCCCTTGCTTCCGAGCGACCCTGACGTGATGTCCCGGCCCGTCACCTACATCACTATGACGGTGCGCTCGCTGGACGCGGCGCCGCACAGCGTTCAGTTATTGTTCGCCGCAGATGCATCTCTTGCGGTTGACACAGGCACACAGCAGGTCGCCTGGTCGCGTTCCCGGCTCAAAGCAATGACGGTTTTGCGGGCATCCGATTTCGAACAGCCGGTGCTGCAAAAATCGGGCGACGACCTTCGCATCGACTGGGGATATTTGTTGCTGGCCGTGCCTGATCAGGCCGGCGCGAGTGCGTCCACGCAATTGAGCGACGATGTCGAGTCGCAATTTGCGGAGGGCAAGGCATTGTCGTTCGACGACATGGACATGCCCCGGCGGGCCGATCGCAGAACCGTGCTGGCCTCGGTGTTCGATCTCGGGCAGGTGAGCAGCACCGCGTCATCACGCCATGTTCTGCTGGCTTACGACGATATTTATTCGATTGAATACCTGAACCGGTGGATGCGTCCTTACTGGCGCCGCAACGGGATGACCATGGGGCAGTTGCTGGAGAAGGCGGAACAGGAATACGGCAGCCTGGATCAGAGAGCCCGGCAGTTCGATGAAGAACTTGACAGCAGATCTGCGCCGCGTGGGAGGAGACGCGTATGCGGAGGTTGCAGAACTCGCGTTTCGGCAGACCATTGCGGCAAGTAAGCTCGTCGCGGACGTGGATGGACGTCCGATGCTTTTTCCCAAGGAGAATTTCAGCAACGGCTGCATTGCGACCGTAGACGTTATCTATCCCGCTTCGCCGTTTTTCCTGCTCTTCAACCCGGAGCTTTTGAAAGCTCAACTCGCAGCCGTTGATGGAATACACCGAGACGGGGCGGTGGCGATTCCCGTTCGCGCCTCACGATCTGGGCACCTACCCCAAGGCGAATGGACAGGTGTACGGAGGTGGTGAAAGGACGATCGAGAATCAGATGCCGGTGGAGGAAAGCGGCAACATGCTGCTGATGTTCGCGGCGCTGGCGAAGATCGAGGGCAACGCCGCCTATGCGAATCGCTACTGGCCGCAATTGCCGCAATGGGCGGAGTTTCTGCGGAAGGAAGGAATGGATCCGGGGAATCAGCTCTCGACCGATGATTTCGCCGGCCACCTCGCGCATAACGCGAACCTCTCGATCAAAGCGATTCTTGCGCTGGGCGGCTACTCCATGTTGGCGGAGATGACCGGACGAAAATCCGATGCGACTACATACCGTCAGTTGGCCCAGGATATGGCGAATCGGTGGGAGCAGATGGCGCAAGATGGCGATCATTACCGGCTCGCGTTCGACAAACCCGGCACGTGGAGCCAAAAATACAATCTGGTGTGGGATCGGATTCTTGGCCTCAACCTGTTTCCCGCAAAAGTTGCGCAAACGGAAATTCAATACTACGAGGCCCATCTGAGTCCCTTCGGCCTGCCTCTCGACAACCGGCGCGACTACACCAAGCTCGATTGGGAGGTCTGGACGGCGACCCTGGCAGACAATCGCAAGGAATTCGATACTTTAATAGCGCCACTGCAAAAGTTCATCAACGAGTCGCCGAGCCGGGTTCCGCTGACCGACTGGTATTCGACGACTGATGGCAAGCAATCCGGTTTTCAAGCGCGTTCGGTGGTCGGTGGCGTGTACATCCCGTTCCTCGCGAATCCGGATCTCTGGAAAAAATGGTCATCCAAAGCACCGGCTCCTGCAAAACACTGAGCTGGCTGAAAACTAATCTGTAAAGAGAAACAACAACAACGAGGGCTCCTGATGAAACGTTATACGAAACGCTATACAAAGACGCTGGTCGTCACGGTTCTGGTTTTACTGCTCTTACCCGCCTGGATCAAAGCGCACGCGCAACGCTGGTCGGAAGCGCAGGCCAATGCGTGGTATGCGAAGCAACCCTGGCTGGTCGGCGGCAATTATGTTCCGACGAATGCAATTAACCAGTTGGAAATGTGGCAGGCGGAGACGTTTGATCCGCAACAGATCGACAAAGAGATGGGCTGGGCGGAAGGTCTGGGCATGAACACGATGCGCGTGTTTCTGCACGACTTACTTTGGCAGCAGGATTCTGCGGCCTTCACTCGCCGCATCGACACGTTCCTGACCATCGCGGACAAGCATCACGTTCACCCGGTCTTCGTGCTGTTCGATTCGTGCTGGGAGGCGGAACCGAAGCTGGGGCCGCAGCATCCGCCAATCCCGGGCGTGCACAATTCGGGCTGGGTGCAGAGCCCGGGTGTGCCTGCGCTCAAGGATCCTTCACAATATCCGCGGCTGAAAGAATATGTGCACGGCGTGATCGGCGCGTTTGCAAATGACAAGCGCATCGTGGCCTGGGATGTATGGAACGAGCCCGCCAGCAGCCCGGAAGTAGTCGCGCTGCTGCCGCAAGTGTTCGCGTGGGCCCGCGAGGCTCATCCTTCGCAGCCTCTGACCAGCGGAACCTTTCAGCAGAATTTCACTCCCATCGGACCCGAAAAGCGCACTCCGGTCACTGAAATTCAATTGGCGGAATCCGATGTCATCTCTTTTCACAACTACAGCTGGCCCGAGGATTTTGAAAAACATGTGATCGGGCTGAAGAAATACAATCGCCCATTGCTCTGCACGGAATACATGGCGCGCTCGGCGGGAAGTACTTTTGATACGGTTCTGCCCATCGCGAAAAAGTACCACGTCGCGGCGATCAACTGGGGATTCGTGGTTGGCAAGACGCAGACCAATTTGCCGTGGGATTCCTGGGAGCGGCCTTATGTCATAACGCCGCCCACGGTTTGGTTTCACGACGTGCTGCAAACGGATGGTAAACCCTATCGGGAGCGAGAGGCCGAGATCATTCGTGAGCTCACCGGGCAAAACGACGGCAAAGAACTAAGACGTAAGTTGACTACTTCGCGTTCGCTTTCCCGGTCAACTCGCGGATGATCGCCACTTCCCGTTCTCGATAAGGTTTTCCGTCGGCATAGAAAACCTCGTGAAACCATACGTCCGGTTTCTGCTGCGTGTACGGTCTGTACCAGGAATCCCACGGAAGATTGGTTTGGGTTTTGCCCACAACGAATCCCCAGTTGATGGCGCCCGACGTTGTGCTTCTTGGCGACGGGCAAGATCGCGTCAAACGTGCTGCCCACCGGGCGCGCCATGAACTCGGTGCAAATGATGGGGCGATGATACGTCTCGAGCCAGCCGAGCTGTCTTTCGAATTCTTCCGGCCAGTCGTAGTTATGGAACGAGATCACGTCGGACTGTTCCAGTTGTACCCGTTCCATCGGACCGAGTTTTGCGGGATCCGACCAATTGCCTTCCCATACGCCACTGGTGAGCGGCTGCGTTGGATTCATCGCCCGCGCCCACGCAAAAACTTGAGGCAACAGCGCCACGACTAAGTCTTTCTTGTTCTTGGGCTCCTTCGTGTCGTAGGAGCCTTCGTTCATGTTGTCCGGCTCATTCCAAAGATCCCAGCCCAGTATTCGCGAATCGTTCGCGAATGCGCCCACTACGCCCTGGACATAGGCTTTCAACCGGGAGTATTCGGCCGGATTCTGCAGAGCCGACGAACCCGGGCTCTGCACCCAGCCCGAATTGTGCACGCCGGGAATCGGCGGATGCTGAGGGCCAAGCTTCGGAAATGGGTCCCAGCACGAATCAAAAAGCACGAACAGCGGACGAATGTGGTGCTTGGCGGCAATCGACAAAAAGGTGTCGATTCTTTGTTTGAAACCGGCAGCGTCCTGCTGCCAGAGCAGGTCGTGCAGGAACACGCGCATCGTGTTCATGCCCAGACCCTCCGCCCAGCCCAGTTCCTTGTCGATCTCCTGAGGGTCAAAGCTGGCGGCCTGCCACATTTCGAGTTCATTGATTGCGTTTGCCGGAATAAAGTTGCTTCCCACCAGCCAGGGTTGGGACTGATACCACGCGTTCGCCTTCGCCTCGCTCCAGCGTTGTGATTGCGCCGGAGTGCTTGCCGACAGCGCAAGCAAGCAAGTCATCAGCAAGGCAATTGGGCTAAATCGCTTGATCATCGAATTCCTCCACAGGTGGGCGCAAACGATGTAAACGATTGCATCGCGCCTCGAGTTTGTCAACCATATTGTGCGAACTCTCGGGAGCCGCGAATTCCTGATGTCCTCGCTTGCATTGCGTATACACTTCACGTTTCCTCTAGATGCAATCCTCTGCGTGGGAAGGAAGTAGCATGAGAAGTAGAATCCTGTTCCGGCTGTTTGTGTTTGTTTTGTTTTCGGCATTCCTGGCGAGCGCGCAACCGCAATCACAAACACGAACGCCCGCAAACCTCAAGTCCAGTACTTTGATTCGGGTCGACGTTGGCAAGCCGCTGCCCTTCAAGATTCCTCCCACCATCTTTGGAACATTCCTCGAGCCGATTGGCAACTCCACGTACGGCGGCCTTTGGGCGGATGCGCTCACCAATCCCAGCTTCGAGGAGAATCTGTGGTCGGCGCGCCGCATTGCGGAGATGATTAAAGAGGAGCCAGCCCTGGCGCGCGCCTCTTCGCTCGGCCTGCCGCTGCCCTGGGAGCCGCTCGATTACGCGCAGGGAGCGCGCTACGAACCGCGATGGAATGACGCTGCCAATTCTTTTCGTTCATTGCTGATCATGGCGCTTCCGGGAAAGGAAACGGGTGTCCGGCAGAAAGTGTATTTACCGATACACCGTGTGCTGCGATACAACGCAAGCGTCTACGTGAAACACGTCAGCGGGCCGGCCTCGCTCGACATTTCTATCCGTGAGCGAAACAAGGCCGATATCGTACTTGCATCACAAACCATAGCGCTCACCGGCGACGCCTGGCAGAAGTACGAGGTCGCCCTCGACATCCCCGAAGGAAAACTTGCAGCGCTGGAGCCGGCGGACTTCACGCTCTCCGCTCACGACGGAACTCGCGTGCTGGTGGACCAGGCCGCGTTGTTTCCCGCGGACGCAGTCGATGGCCTGGATCCCGACATGCTCTCCATGTCGCGCGCCATGAAGACTCCGCTGGTGCGCTTCGGGGGCAACTACACTTCCGCCTATCACTGGCGCGACGGTATTGGCCCGCTGGACAAGCGCGTGTCCATGCTCAACGTCGCGTGGGGCATACCGGAGTACAACCAATTCGGAACCGATGAGTTCCTCGAGTACTGCAAACTGATTGGCGCACAACCGCAGATCGCTTTGAATCTCGGCACCGGCACGCCGGAAGAAGCAGCCGCGTGGGTAAAGGACGTGAATGAACATTGGGGAGATCGCTCCGGCGGCTTGCTCTGGGAACTCGGCAATGAACTGTGGGGAACTTTCCAGACCGGATATCCCACCATCGATCTCATTGCCTCCCGTACCAAGGCTTTCAGCGATGCCGTGCGCGCCGTCGATCCGAAAGCACGACTCATCGGCACCGGCGGCGATCCGGATTCCTATTCCGCCTGGAATGCAGCGCAGTTGACGAACCCTCCAGGGACCTTCGCCTATCTCTCGACGCATTTCGTTGTGGGCGATGCCGAGACCATGAAGAAGAATCCGTCATCGGACTTCCTCGCTCAGGCGTCATTCGCGCTACCGATCGGCCTGGAACGCAAGTTGCGCGAGATGCGCCAGCAACTGGAAAACAGCGGAGCAAAGGACGTGCGGACCGCATTCACCGAATGGCTTTTCCATGCTCCGGAAGACGTCGCTCCGCGCTTCGACAACATGGGCGGAGCCATCGCGGCCGGAGGTTTTCTCAACATGTTGATTCGCAGCGCTGATATTGTCCCCATTTCCGACATGACGGGGGTCATCGAGTTCGGCGGCATGTGGAAAAAGCGTGGAAGGGTCTACGGCACACCGGCGTACTACGCGTTCTCGATGTACTCAACGGCGTACTCAACTGCCGGCGCCACTCAACCTGTAACCATCGATACGCAAGGCGAGACCTACGATGTGCACGACGGAATCACCCGGATACCCGAGATTCCGAACGTGCCTTATCTGGACGTGGTGGCGGCTGTGAATGAAGCCAAAGATACGTTAACGCTGTTCTGCGTAAATCGCGATCTGGCCCGCGATCTCTCCGCGGATATCTCGTTGAATGGTTTTGTGCCGATGAGTGCCAAGGTTACGACGCTGTTCTCGTCGAGCATCTTCGATCAGAATGATGAAGTGCATCCCGAGGCCGTTCATCCCCGGTCAGAACCGGTCACGATCCAGTCGCCGAAATTCCAATACACGTTCCGGCACGAGAGTGTGACGGTGATCCAGCTGAAAAATAAATAATCACCGCAGCTCAGATTCAGGTTTCGGTGATCTCAACCGATCGGGCATAGTAGCCGGAATTCAATCGTCTTGCGGGAACTGAATTGTCTCTCGCTCTGAGGTGGATGGAATAGATCCCAGGTCCCTTCGGCGTCCAGGGATGCGTCCAGAAACTCCAGGGGTCGTTCCTGGTCTGCTTAAAATCGGCGACTGGGACGAAAGCCTCCGCTTCATTGAATCGAATTTCGAGGCCGCTCACGGGCCGGGAACCTCCCCATGCGATGCCATGCACGCGGTATTCGATTTTCCCTTCGACCAGCCATTTCTCCACCCGCACGGGCATCGCTGCCTGCTCAATCACCGCGGGACGGTAGTCCCTCGCCAGCTCCGGCGTGCCCTGCTGCATGGTTCGCGCGGCGAACTCCTGCATCTGCGAAGTCACAGCCGCATCCTCACCCACCAGCGAAATTTCATTGACCCACTTGATGCATGTGCACCCGTACCAGCCGGGCACAACGAGGCGAACGGGAGCGCCATGGTCTTTCGCTAACGACGAACCATTCATCTCGGTTGCGAAAAAAGCCTTGGACGAATTGAGATCGTCCACCGTGAATATCCAACTCGCACCCGGCTCGGACGTGGAAGAAGGAATCGGGTAACGATCGAAGCCCGAGATCAATACGCGGCTCCCAGCTTTATCGATTCTCGCCGATTCAAGAATTTCAGACACTGGCACGCCCGCCCAGTCGGCAACGCTCAGCATTCCGAAGTGCGCAAAACGCACATTGCCGGAACACTCCATCAGATGCGAACCCGCCGGCCTTGACATCTTTCGTAAGGCCGGCATGCCGATTTCCAGCGGTCGTTTAAGGGGCCCCGTCACTTTGATCGCCCAGGGCTTGCGATCATCAAGAAGCTCGGAAGCGCGGGTGCGCAGATAGAAATTTTCGTTCGGAGTAACGGGATGATCTGGCGTAACGTTCGACAGGTCCGTATACAGGCGTCCATCAAGGCCAGCTCCCATCGGGGTTTCCATCGGGATGAGACCTTCGCCAACAAACTCAATCAATGCAAGATATCGGCCTTCCGGGACGGCATCCCCTCTTGCGCCCCTGCGGAGGGCCGGCAACCGCAAATCGCCAAAGCCGAGAAGCGCCGCGCCCCCGGCGGCCAGAGAGGTCTTCAGCATCTCTCTGCGGGTCACTTTTATTTTTTTCTCATCAGTCATGCTTCGATCATGCCGGCGCTAAAGGCTCGCTCCTGGTGGTTCGCTGGCTGGCGTCAGAAATTACTCAGGTTGAGTTGTTGCAGATCGCCCTTCCACGCATCTTTCAACTCGCGCTGCACAAATCCGGCGTCATAAGATTTCCCGAGAGATCGCAATACCTGCAGAAGCCCGAAAAGCGACCGCGGATTCCGCGGATTTCGCTGCAAATCTTCGCGAAACACTTGCTCCGCTTCTGGCAATTGTCCAGCCAGAAACAACGCCGCGCCCAGGGACTCGCGCACCGGATAAAACCAGCTTGGCGGTTCGGCATATTTCAGGCGGTTCTGAATCGCAACCGCATCCCGCAATTTCGCGATCGCCTCACTCTTTTCATTTCTGGCCATTGCCAATTTCGCCGCCAGCACATCAGAAGCGATCGTCAGAATGTCGCGAGTCTGGTTGGGCGACATGGCAAAGGATTCATCCGGCGCAGTATTCTCCAAAGCATCCGTGACGGCTTGATGCTCCACTTCAGCCGCGGAAAGCTTCCCGGTCGCGGCCAACGCCATGCCCCGGGCAAAATGCCACATGGAGTTCGCGATTTTGAGATTTGCACTCGGCGGGGGCAGTTTCAAAATATCGTCCCATCGACCGAAGCGCACCAGAACTTCCGGCTGCACGGTGAGGAACGACTCCAGCTGCGGCATTCCCTTCACATGTGGACCGACCTGGTCCACGAGCTTGTCAGCAGCTTCCTTCGCCGTCGTAGAGTGGCCGTCCATGCTCGCAGCCGTAGCCAGAAAGTACAGGTCATGGAGATAAGACAAAACTGTGAACATATCCGGCTTGGAAGAGTCCCGAATATGGTTGTCATCCAGTCGCGCGGCTTTCACACAGGCATCTTCCGCCGCAAGGTAATCGCCGGTGCGGATATAGATGTGCGCAGGCATATGCACGATATGTCCGATCGAGGGAGCCAAGCGAGGGCAGTACGTTCGCATACACAAGTGCGCGCTCGGGATTCGGCGAACCTTCTACCGCATGAATATAAAAGTGGGCCGCTCCCAGATGACGAGGATCGCGTTTCAGCACTGATTCCAAGATCGAAAGAATCTCCGGCGTTCCTTCCCACGGCGTACCGTCGGCATTCCACAGTGCCCACGGGCTCAGGTTCATGATCGATTGAGCGTAGAGAGTCGAGGCATCCAGGTCATCCGGATAGCTCTGCGCCAACTCGCGCATGGCATCCTTGAAATCGACCGCCAGTTGCTCACGGTTTGGGTTCGGGCAATTACAGTACCTTTTGCTCAACGCGGTGATATAGGCACGCTCAACCTCGGGACTATGCGCCGACAGCGTCAATGCATTCTGGAGCGCCTCGATAGGCTGCTCGTTCACGCGCCGGGTCCCCGGGCGTGTGATAGTAATAGTCCGAACCGAGCGCGTAGGCGATGCCCCAATAGGCCATTGCCATGTTTGGATCGAGGGCGGCCGCGTGCTGAAATGCGTCGGCGGCCCCAACGTTGTCGAGCGCGTAAATCAACCCTAGGCCCTGGTCAAAGAGGCGTTGAGCTTGCGACGTTCTTCGTGCTTACCGGGTGGTGGAGTCCACGAAGGCTCTGTTGAAAATCGCCGGAAGCGGGCGTTCGTCCGGCCTGCGGTGGCCGCTGCGCTGAGCCGACCATCCCGAATACCATGAAGAAAACGACGAAGAAGACCGAAGCCCAGGATGCACCTTTCACCAAATTATTCACAATTCCTAGTTATTCACAGTTCCTAGACTCGCGCCCTTGCTTCGCATTCGCTTCGACTCACGCTCCGGAGTTCTCAGCCATTCATAACTTCAGAAATAGGCCACAATTCTATACCCAGTTGCCTGTTGCATTGGAATCGTTTACATTCATGGCCCGAGGCACCTAAGACTGGTTTCTTGGGGACGCCGGCCACATCGAGTCTAGAATCTCCCACGTATGCGTTTTGGGGTCCGTTGTCGCGTCCGCCACTCTCGGGTTCTTCTTGCCGGCTGTTTGCTTGCCTCGCTCCTGGTCTGCCTGCAAGCGCTTGCCTGCAAGCGGTCTGCCTGCAAACGGGATCCGCTTCCGATTCCTCCACCCAGGCCGAGCAAAACTATCAACAGGGAGTGCAATCCTTAAGGCAGGAGCAATGGAAAGCGGCGGTCTCTTCCTTTCAGGAAGCCCTCAAACTGGATCCGCGGCGCGCGGACGCAGAAAACGGCTTGGGCGCTGCGCTGGGCAAGTTGGGAGATCAACAAGGGTCCCAGGCTGCGTTTCGGCGCGCCATAGCAATCGATCCCGGCTACGCCGAAGCGCATTACAATTTGGCGTTATGGCTGCAGAGAGTCGGGAGACATCGGCCAGGCCCTCTCGGAACTCGATACCGCGATCAAGCTGCGCCCCGATTACGAGGCCGCACAGCTTGCCTCAGCCTTGATCCTCCAGCAACTGGGGGAACCCGACAAAGCCGTCGCGCTCTTCAAGGCGGTTCTTCAGCAGGATCCTCGTTCGGCAGAAACCCACAACTGGCTTGGAGTCGCTTACGCACAGCAGAATCATCTCCTCGACTCGATCGCCGAGTTCCAGCAAGCCGTCGATCTCAGCCCGGAGTATCTCGAGGCATCGAACAATTTGGCCTCCGCTCTCGCCAGGGCTAAAAGATTCGACCAAGCTGCCAGCGTGCTTCGGTCCGCGTTGACTCAATCTCCAAAGAATGTGCAATTGCGCTTGAACCTGAGCCGAGTCTTGCGCGCCAAGGGAAACGTCGACGCCGCATTGACTGAGCTGAAATCGATCCTGAAAGATGGCGACAATCCGGACGCCGAATGCGAAGTCGCTGAAATATCAGGCCAGCGAGGTGATTTCCATGGAGCCATTGAAGCATCGGAAAAAGCCCTCGCTCTCAATCCCGGGATGGGCAACGCTTATGCAGAGCCTGGGATTGGCGTTGCGGGGAGAATCCCAATCCGCAACGCACGTCGCTCAACAGAAGGGAAGCTCCACAACACAAGCCCAGCGGCGCTGCAAAAGCTAGCTACGACTCAGGTCGCGAACTGCTTTCGAGCGGAGAGATCGAGGGCGCGCAGAAGGAATTTGAAAAAGCCGTCGAAGCCGATCCGAACTGGGCGGAAGCTCACAATCTTCTTGGCTTCGTCCTGGGCCAGTTGGGCGATCTGGCCGGGGCAATCGATCAGCTGCATAAAGCTGTGGAACTGGACCCAGCGCTTCCGCCTGCCCGCTACAACTTAGGCGTCGCGCTTTGGTACGGCCGGCAAAAACCTGAGTCGATGTCAGAGTTGCAGGCCGCGGTGCGATTGGATCCCGCCTTCGCCGAGGCGTACTCGTTTCTCGGCATGGCCTCACGGCAGAGCGGCGACTTAGAGGCCGGGCGCCGATACCTTGATCGTGCGATCAGTCTTAAATCCCGCGCTGCCGGGTCCCCATATCGATCTCGGCATGATCCTGCTCAAGACAGGTCAATCCGCGGCTGCGTTCGAACAGTTTCAGTCGGTCGTCAATCACGAACTCCGCCGACCAGATTCCAGATCTGAAACTCGCCGTTGATGCAGTGCAAGAGGCGATCCAACGAGAATGCAGATGATCCTCTGGCTCACGATACTCTGGGCCTTCTATTGGGCAAGGCCGGAAGCGACCCGCAAGCGGTGATCGAGCAATTTCGCAAGGCCATCGAACTCCGTCCCAACTTCGCCGAGGCCCACAACCATCTCGGCCTCGCTCTGATTCAAACCGGAGAAGATGACGCGGCGATCAAAGAATTTCGCGAGGCCATCCGGATCAATCCGAATTATGCGGAAGCTCATGGAAACCTCGGAGCGACGCTCACCTCGAACAACGATGACGAAGCCATCAGCGAACTGGAGCGCGCGATCGCTCTGCGGCCGGATTCGGCAAAAGCCCAATACAACCTCGCCATGGCATACCTCCAGAAGTATGGCGTCGACAAGGAAATCGCCCAGTTACAAAAAGTGATTGCGCTCGACCCGAAATTCGCTGAGGCCTACTACTCTCTCGGCAAAGCTCTCATGCAGAAGGGCCAGGTGCAGGAAGCGATCGCACCCTTGCGCCAGGCCGTGAGCCTCGATCCCAATGTCGGGCCCCGCTCATTATCAGCTCGGCCTGGCGCTATCAAGAACAAATAAGACCGAAGAAGGCAAGCTGGAACTCGATAAAGGACTGAAGCTCACCGCGGATGACGAACAGAATACGAAAGGCCATGCCTTGCAGGCTCAGGCGAAGCTGGAGATGGACAAGGGAGAAACCCGGCAGGCCGCGGAGAATCTCGGAAAATTAGTGCAGCTCTTGCCGGACTATGCAGAGGGTCATTTGATGCTGGCCCAGGCGTTGGCGAAGCTGGGCGACCTCGAAGCCAGCATTGCCGAGTTCAAGCGAGCCTTGGAACTCCAGCCGAATCTCTACGCGGCGCAATTTGGCTTAGGCCAACTTCTCCGGAAAAATGGAGACCTCGCCGACGCCAACGCGGCCTTTCGCGAGGCCATCCGTCTGCGACCCTCCTCGGCCGAAGCCTACAACGAGTTGGGCTTGGTGTTGAGCGCCCAGGCAGACTGGAATGGCGCAGCCGCCGCCTTTCAAAAGGCGTTGCAGATCGATCCCGGGGATGCGGCGGCTCAGGAAAATCTCGCCGCGGTAGACAAGAGAGCATGCTTCCACACAGACAGCTCTTCGCAATTCGACGGCATCTGCTGCAACTTCATCTCCGCAGCCCTCAGCACCTCCGGATTCCTCCACCGGAGAACTGATTCCCAATGCCGACGGTGACGATCTCGACCAGATCAAGAGTTTTGAGGCGTCAATTGAAAAGGACAAAATTGACGAAGTCGAGCCTCTCGTGGTCGCTTACCTCAAAGAGCATCCGAATTCATGGCGAGCCCACTATATCCAGGGATACGAATTGTTCCGGATGCGCAAGGTCGGCGATTCCATCAGGGAATTGGCCAAGTCTCTGGAGCTGAATGCCGACAACCCGGAAGCACACAAGATTCTCGCTAAAGACTTTGTCATCATCGGGGAGATCGATTACGCCGTGACCGAATTGCTGCAGGCGGTGCGACTGAAACCTGAGTCCTCTGAAATCCACTACAGCCTGGGCGAGGTCTACTCAGCGAAAGACATGCTCAAAGAGGCAAAGACTGAGTTCACGACGGCGATTCAACTGGATCCCACCTACGCTGAGGCCTACAACGCGCTAGGTTTCACCGAAGAGTCTCTGGAAGACGACAAGGCGGCTCTTGAAGCCTACAAAAAAGCGATACAAGTCGCCGACCAGAAAGGATTCAAGTACGACGCCCCCTACATCAACTTGAGTGAATATTACAATCGCCTGGGTAACCCGGAGCTTGCTCTTAGTTATGCTCGCAAGGCAATCGAGCTGAACCCGAAGAGCGACTTGGGCTACTACCAGATGGGCAGGGCTTACCAGTCCACTGGCCAGTGGGACCAGGCTGCCGAGGCTTTGCGCAACGCTATCTCGCTCAATCCAACTTCCGCCCAATACTTCTACGTCCTGAGTCAGGTCTATCGAAAACTAGGAAAGCAAAAGGAAAGCCTGGCGGCGCTTCAGACCTTTCAGGAACTCAAACATGCGGAAGAGCTTGTCGCCAACAAGATTCGCGACGGCCGTCGAATCGCTGTTCCGGATCCCAAAGCCGTTCAGAAGCAATAGCAGTCGAGCAATAGCAATGAGATTCGTTTTATCGGTGTGCGCGCCAAATCTGAGTAACAAAGAGTCAAGACTTTCTTCGAGGGGGCTAACATGCAGCAAACACGCGGGTCAAAGTGGATCATGCAGTGGATCATTCTTGTTCTGCTCGGATTCTCCAGTGCCGTGGCCAAGGATTTTCGTCCGCCCGCCGTGCCATTGATCGCAAACAGCCCGTATTTCAGCGTCTGGTCGATGGCCGATCGCCTTACCGACGACGCGACCCGCCACTGGACCGGAACCCCGCAAGAGCTCAGCGGCCTGGTTCGCATCGACGGCAAGCCTTACCGCATCATCGGCAACGAACCGGAGCAGGTCCCCGCAATGGAGCAGCGCAAGGTACAGGTGCTGCCTACCCGGACGATTTACCAGTTCGAAGCTGCGGGCGTCGCCATCACGCTGACGTTCATGACTCCCACGTTGCCCGCCGATCTGGATGTAATGTCGCGTCCGGTAACCTACGTGACCTGGACCGTGCAGTCCAAGGACGGCAAGAGAGCATTCCGTCTCGCTCTACTTCGACGCCTCAGGACAGCTTGCCGTCGACAGCACCGCACAAGAAGTTGTGGCTTCGCGACTTCAGTTCGGCGGCGTCACGGCTCTGCGCGTCGGCAGCGAGCAGCAGCCCATTCTGCAGAAGGCTGGAGACTTCATCCGAATCGACTGGGGATATCTCTACGTGGTCGCACCTCCCGCCGCCGGCACCGATCAAGTCATCGCCAACTGGCGCGCAGCCGAGAAGGTTTTGCCAAGACGGGCTCAATACCGGCGAGTGACGCCGAGACCCCTCAGCCCGCCGGCGATTGGGACGGTCCCACGCTGGCCTACCGTTTTGATCTCGGCAAAGTCGGCTCCACTCCCGTATCTCGCTATGTGGTCTTGGCCTACGACGAAAGCTTCTCGGTGCAATATCTCGATCGCTGGCTTCGCCCCTACTGGCGGCGAAACGGCGCGACCATCGCCCATCTGCTCGAACAATCCATGCGGGATTACGAGGCGCTCACCGTCCGCTGCCGGCAATTTGACGAAGAACTCATGGCCGACCTCAGCCGCGTGGGTGGGGAAGATTACGCGCTTCTGGCGGCGCTCTCCTATCGCGAGTCTTTCGCCGCGCAAGGTTTGGCGGTGGATTACGATGGCACGCCACTCTCATTTCCCAAAGAAAACTCAAGCTGCGGATGCATCTCCACGGTGGACGTGATTTACCCCGCTGCGCCGATTCTGCTGCTCTTCAATACGACTCTGCTGAAGGCGTCGATGACCCCGGTGCTGACCTACGCCGAAACTTATCACTGGCCGTTCCGCTGGGCTCCGCACGACCTCGGAATCTACCCTCACGCCAACGGCCACGACTACCCGGCAGACGTCGACTTGAATTCCGTGGAAGATCACATGCCCGTCGAAGAAAGCGCCAACATGATTCTCATGGCGGCAGCCATCGCCAAATCTGACGGCAACGCCGACTACGCCGCCAAATACTGGCCGCTATTTTCAAAGTGGGCGAAGTATCTCGAAGAGAA
This sequence comes from uncultured Acidobacteriaceae bacterium, assembly GCA_963846245.1. GTDB lineage: Bacteria > Acidobacteriota > Terriglobia > Terriglobales > Acidobacteriaceae > Sulfotelmatobacter. The sequence goes on from CAWJVI010000011.1 coordinate 128,539, forward strand.
AGGATTGGATCCGGAGAAACAAATCGTCACCGACGACTTCACCGGCCCACTCGCCCACAACGCGAATCTCTCCGTGAAAGCGATTTCAGCCCTGGGCGCCTACGCCGACACTTTGCGACATGCTGGGCAAGAAAGACGAAGCTGCCTCTTACCGCAAACTGGCCCACGAGGACGCTCAGAAATGGTCGCAAATGGCCGCAGATGGCGGCCATTCCCGTTTAGCCTTCGACCAGCCCGGCACCTGGAGCCAGAAATACAATCTCATCTGGGACAAGGTGCTGGGCCTGAATACTTTTCCCCCAGAAGTAGCCCGTACCGAGATCGCCTTCTACAAAACAAAACAGAATCTCTACGGCCTTCCGCTCGATTCTCGCGCGCTCTACACGAAACTGGACTGGCTCCTCTGGACCGCGACGCTCGCCGACAGCTCCGCCGATTTCGATGCGCTCTTTGCCCCTGTGTATAAATTCGCCAACGAAACTCCCGACCGCGTGCCTCTCACCGATTTCTATGACACCGACACCGGCAAACATCGTTATTTCCAGGCCCGTTCCGTGATCGGAGGCGTTTACATAAAGTTGCTCACCGACCAGGCGACCTGGAAGAAGTGGGCGGGGCGGGCCGTTCCGCCAGCAGTCAAGTGATCGTCAGCTCTTAGTAGCGGGTCGGTTTGACGACGGGAGTTCGACGACGGAGGAGAGGATCATCAACCACGAACCGCGCGAACTGACACGTCGCCTGCCCGGGTTCGGCCTTCGTCCGGGATGCGGTCAGATTTCTTCGTGTAACTTCGTGTCCTTGGTGGTAAATGTTCCGGGTTTCCTGGTTGACTGGAATCCTTTTCTCCAGGAAGGTCCACCTCCTGTCCCAGGGAAATCCCGTCTGCGTATCAAACAGGGTTCCTAATAGATTCGTATTAGATTTTTCTTGACAAATAGTATGCTTTGCCGCACAATATGTCCGCGTCGTGGAATGTAATCGATTACATCGATTACCTAAAACGATTAACTCCAGTCCAGCATGCTTTTCAGGCAGGGTAGCGCCAAGGAGGCCGGAAATGAATCCTCGTTCCGCGATCAGGTCGTTTGTCTTGACAGCTGTTTCCCTTTTCGCCCTTGCAGGCTTGCTGTTCGGCCAAGGTCAGGACAGAGGCGTCATCACTGGGCTTGTGACCGACAAGACGGGTAGCGCCATTCCCCAGGCGAGGTCACCGTCACCAATGAGGCTCAGGGTGACAAGTATCGCCATCGACACCACCTCGTCCGGCAACTACTCCACCACGCCTCTAATTCCCGGCAAGTACAAAGTGCAAGTGGAGAAGGCTGGCTTCAAGACTTTCGTCGCCACCGACGTGGTCGTTGCCACCGGCACGGTTCGCCTCGATGCCACTCTGTCCGTGGGCCAAGTGACGGAAACGGTCGAAGTACAAGGGCAAACCTCTGCCGTAGAAGTGAATGTATCGAACGCCGAGGTCACGCAGGTCCTCGGAGAGAAGTACTACCGCGACCTGCCGGTCGTGATGGGCGCCGATATCCGTCTGGCTGAGTCCCTGCTCGGCCTGGAGCCCGGTTACGTCCCGATGCGGCCGAACGGCTGCCCCATTTTCCGCGGGAGCCAGTTCGAGTCGCGCATGAACGGCGGCCAGATCATGGCCATGGAGAATTACCTCGACGGAGCTTCTTTCGGCAGCGCCATCGACCATAACAACACTCAGGAACGCTCGGTCCCCTTTGATTCGGTCCAGGAGACGAAGGTCACCACCAGCAATTTCTCCGCGCAATACGGCCGCACCAGTGGCGGCTTTGTCGAATACACCACCAAGTCGGGCACCTCTGCCTTCCACGGAGGCTTCTACGATTACTACGGCTATCAGGGCCTGAATGCTACCGGAGAACTGATTTCGCAGAAGACTCCCACCCGCAACGAGAACTGGGGATTTCTCATCGGCGGACCGGTTGTAATCCCCCATCTGTACGACGGCCGGAAGCACAAAACCTATTTCTTCGCCAACCTGGACGACCTTCACTTCGGCCAGGGTACGTTGCCCAGTTACGGCAACACCGCTCCTCTCACCTCGTTCCTGCAGGGCGATTTTTCAAGTCCGCTTCTTTACACCGGTCAGCAGGTCCTGGATGCAAACAAGAACCCGGTAGTCGATGTCCTTGATCGGCCGATCTACGTAGGAGAGATTTTCGATCCCGCCACTACCCGGACGGTGGGTGGCGTTCCAGTGCGGGACGGCTTCGGCTTTGATCCGACGACCGGGTTGCCCATCGCAGGTCTGGCGAATAAGATCCCCGCCGGCGATCCTATGCTTAGCCAGATCGCGGCCAAGCTCGTCCCCTTGATCCCGCCACCCGACCTACCCAACGTTCTGAGTCATAACGCGTTTGCGCCCTCGGGCAACAAATGGATTAACCCCAAGACCTTCTTCGTCAGGGTGGATCAGGCTTTCGGGGCGCATTTCAACATGTCGACTTCCGTCAACGTCAACACGCGGCCCTCGTTGCGGCAGTGCGCCAACTTCTCAGAGGGCTGCAACTACACCAACCCCTCGACCTATTTCGGACAGGGGTTTTACCAGGACATCACCACGCGAACCGCCCATGTCCAGTTCAATTGGATCATCAAGCCCAATCTGTTCAACCATACGACTCTTTCATTCGATCGCTGGGTTCTTCCCGCGCACGCGATCTCCGAGGGCCAGCACTGGGTATCCCGCCTGGGACTGATCGGGCCCGTTGCTGACACCGGTGGTGCGCCCTATGTTTACCTGCAACGATCCCAATATTCCCTATTCGCAATATGGGGAAGCCGACACCAATTCCGAGGGATGCATCGCGAACCGCTGGCAATTCCTTGACGACATTACTTGGGTGAAAGGCAAGCACACCATCAAAGCCGGATTCGAATACCGGCACCACCAATTTCCGATCCAGGGGAACCCAAATACCACGGGCAGCTATAACTTCAGCAATGCGGAAACCGCAAACTGGAACTCCGCCGGAGTCCAGCAGACTGCAACCGGAGATCCGACTGCTTCCTTCCTGCTCGGACAGGTAGACAATGCCAATTTCAATATCACGACCCTCTTCCCCACTGGAGAACGAGCAATACATCGCTCCCTGGGTCAACGATGAATTCAAAGCCACCAGGAACCTGACCCTGACCCTCGGATTGCGCTTCGATTATCAGGGCTGCTGTCGGAAGCGCACGGCAACCAGTCAACCTTCAGTCCCACCACTCCGAACCCCGGGGCTGGTGGTCACTTGGGGGCGATGATTTTTGCCGGCAAAGGGGCGGGCCGCACTGGGGTGAAATGCTTTGAAAATCCTCCGCAAGGATGCCTGGGGACCCCGTTTCGGGTTCGCTTATCGAATTGACAACAAGACCTCTATTCGCGGTGGATACGGGATCTACTACGGAGGCCTCTCGGCCAACCAGTTTGCCGGCACGGCCAATCTCGGCTTCTCCACCAACCCAACCGTTCCGAATTTCAGCAACGGTTACTCTCCCGCTTTCTATTGGGATACTGGCTTCCCATCGACTGTGATCCAGGCTCCCCCGACATTGATCCCACCATTGCCAATGGCCAGGGTCCGACTTGGGTCACGGCAAACAGGAATAACTTGCCGAGATATCAGAACTACTCACTGTCCGTGGAACGTCAAGTCGGCACCAGTATGTTGGTGAGAGCTTTCTATACCGGCAATCACGGGACGCGGCTGCCTGACAATGCCCCCTCACTGGGGCTGCAGGACAATATGAACAATCCTTCCGATCCTGGCGATGGGAGCTGGCGTTCTGGGCTCGGCTTGCGACGGCACTACGCTGCCCGGAAGTCAGTTGCCCTACCCTATGCAGGTTCACGGGAGACGTGGCCCAGGCCCTGCGCCCGTGGCCGCAATACACCAATCTCAATGTCCTGAGCGTTCCCTACGGATACAGCCACTACAATTCTTTCACGGCCCAACTCGACAAGAGATTCAGTAGCGGACTGCTTGCTCGCGTCGCTTATGTCAATTCCAAGCTGATCAATAGCGGTGCGGAAAACGCACTCGCGGGGAGTGACCCCGGCATTCAAAATCCACTTAACGGAGCTTTGGACGACCGGGCGTTGAGCGTGGACGACATTCCTCAGACTCTAATCATGGCGTGGTCGTACGAGCTGCCATTCGGGAAGGGGAAGAGGTACAACTTCACTGGCTTCCTGGACAAAATCGCCGGCGGTTGGATGGTTTCTGCGGCGCAACGTTACGAAGAGGGGCGTCCGGTTACCATTACGATGGCATGTGACTTCTGCGGCTACATATTCAGCAACGAGAAACGGCCAAACAGAGTGCCGGGAGTGAGTGGCTACGGACATTTTTCGACCGGTAACCTCAGTGCGTATCTTGTAAAGGGTGCGTGGGCTGATCCCGGTGCGCTTCAATTCGGAGATGAGCCGCAAAACGACTCGTCGGTTCGCCTTCCACACAACTTCAATGAGGACTTTAGTATCGTGAAGACGACCATGATTACCGAGCGGGTGGATTTTAAGTTCGTCACCAATGTAGGGAACATATTCAACCGCCATCTGTGGTGTGCACCGGACATGAACTGGAGCGACTCGACCTTCGGGACAGTCTCTTCCCAGTGCAATACGCCGCGGAGCGTCCAGTTCGGCGGAAGGTTAGAGTTCTAGCCGCAACTTCACTCGAAACATAGCGGCAGGGTCCTTTGAGGAACCTGCCGCTATTCAACCACTAAGCGCGTACTTCTCGTGGAGCTAGCTGCGCGAGAACGCAGGACTTACCCTGTGGACCTCCGTGCCCTCTGTGGTTAGCAAGGGGCCTATTCCGAATCCAATGCAAGCTCGTAAGCTCCTAAGGCTTGGACTTCCTGTATTATCGGTCGGAGTCTTCGTCTCCGCGTTGATCGCACGCCCTCCCCAAACTCAATCGAATCAATCTCCTCCGGCCGCTTCAACCCCCGCTTCATCTCCAAATTCGACGACTTCCGCTTCACCCATGGCGCTGGATGAAGTCATGCGTCTGGTGAAGCAAGCCAAGAGCGATCCGCAGGCGGCAGCATCCGCCATTGCGGAACGAGGCGTAGCTTTCGAACTGGACGAAAAAACCCAGAAAAAGCTGCGAAAGGCCGGAGCGGACGATGATCTGCTCGCCGCCATCTGGAAAGTCACGCCCAGTGGCAAGGCGCATATGCGGGCGCTCTTGACCAGCCCAAGCGGAGTTGAGATACAAGCTTCCGCAACAGAAGCGTTGGCCCTGCAGGAAATCCAAAACGAAAAATCGCCGGACGGCCGCCTTAAATTGGTCGATGCATTCGAAAAGAAATTCCCGGCAAGTCCGGTTCTTTCTTATGTTTACACAGAAGCGGGACGAGCCGAACAAGAGAAAGCCGCTTTTCCTGAAGCCGTCGAGTATTGCCGAAAGAGCTTAAAGCTCGATCCGGATAACACTTTTTCGTTGATTATCATGGCGCTGGTCTTGCCTCAGCCCAAGATGCTGAAGGGAACCCCCGCGGAAGTGCAAGCCCAATTGTCAGAGGCTGTTACGGACGCGAATCGGGCGTTGGCGCTGCTGGAGAAATTACAAAAGCGGCCAGACGAAACCGATGAGCAGTTCGCGGCGCGAAAAGGATCTCTCAGTGCGGATGCCCATTTCGCCCTGGGTATGGAGGAGATGCAGCGGGATCAGTTCGATAAGGCAGTCACTGACTACCAGGCCGCCATTTCTGCCACCAGCAAGCCGACCTTCCAGTATTACTATCGCCTGGCGGAAGCCTTTGCCAGCGAGGGGCGCGTTTCCGACGCGATTCCCGTCCTTCAGAAGGCATCGGAACTGGCCCGCGGCACTCCCATGCAGAAAGTCGCGGACGACTTCATCGCCGAACTACAGGGAAAGATAAATTGACGAACGTGTGAAGGGCTCGCCGCGCGCTCGCCGTCTGATGTGCTTTGACCGATCAGTGCGGCGTCAGGATGCGCAGGCGCATGCCGAGCCTTTTTTCCTCTTCGGCATTCAGCTGTTTAACGATCTCAAACTCTTTGTTTGCATCGTCTTGCCTGCCCGCGCGACCCCATAAGATTCCTAGTTGGTAGTGAGCTTTGACCGACTCCGGATTGAGAGCAACCGCCTTCTCAAGTATCTGCTGCGCCTCCGCGTACTTCTTTTCCGTCACCAGAATCCTGCCCAACGCCTCGTAAGCCAGGGCATAATCGGGATCGCGCCGCAGTACGTCTCGCAAAGTGGCAATGGCTTGATCGTTTTCGCCAGTACCTTCAGAGACCAGGGCCATGTAGTAGTACGCAACCGTCTGATTCGGCTGGAGTTCGATGCTCCTGCGAAGATACTTTGCGGCCTCACTCAGCTTCACTTCAAGGAATAAGAGTGATCCCATCGCATAGTTCAGGGCGGAATCGTCGGGATGCTTGGCCAGCAACGCCTGGAAGAGTCTGCCAGCGGCCTCATATTGCTTCTTGGAGACGTTTGCCGAAGCCAGCACATAGGAGTACGAATCGTTGTTGGGCTGCAAGCGGGACGCCTTTTCAAGCGCAGGGAGAGCATCGTCGGGCAAGTCTAACTCCAAGCAGGCTTTTCCGAACTCGAAGAGGATTTCGGGATTGTCGGGCTGCTTGCGCTTGGCTCTGATCAAGTAGGCCAAAGCTTTCTCCGAATCTTTCTGCTGGGTGGCGATTTTGGCGAGATGCAGCAGGCAGTCGGCGCAACCGGGGTTCAGGCTTAGCGCGGCTTCGTAACTTTCAAACGCTCCGTTCAGATCACCCTTTAAGAAATAGAGATTGCCGAGCGCCAAGGCCATGTCATAGGAAACCTCGCCCGTGCTTTTCGCTTTTTCGAGAACGTCGAGGGCTTGCTGATTCAGGCTGGACTTTGCAAGTAAGGACGCGAACGCCGTGCTGGTGTCTGCCGGAGCTTCTGGCAAAGCATTCCAGTCGTGGACGAGCGCGAGCAGGGAATCCTTCTGTTTGAGGCCAGCATAGTCTTTCGCGAGAAGCAGAATGCCGTCCGGGGAATGGCGGAGTTCCGCGAGAATGGGTTCGGCAGCGCTCAGAGAAGCGCTGAATTTGCCGGTGTTGCTTTCGAGTTGTGCGAGAGCAAAGTGGGCGTCGGGGTTGTTGGGATCGGCGCGAAGGATGGCTGTGAAGGCCTCTCGCGCCTGCGTCTTTCTTCCGGTGAGGGCGTAAACCTGGCCCAGGTTAATGCGTGCGCCCACCAGGCCCGGGCTGATGCGCAGGGCCGTATTCAGGCACTCAGCCGCCTCCGTATAGCGCTTTTGACGAATCCGAATGGCTCCCAGGGTGGCCCAGCCCATGGAACGGGTGGAAGAGTCGCGGAGGGCTAGTTTCGCTTCTTTCTCGGCTCCCTCCAGATCGCCGGCACTCATCAGTTCCATGGATTGTTGAACGTGATCTGAATCCGCGGGAACTGCAACGGAAGCGTGCGCGGGCAAGAAGGGAAGGCAAAGCACAAGCGTAAGCAGCCAGCAGATTCTTCGAGCCAGGAAACCGGAGTAGTCGGCGGGTTTTAAGGCTCTTGCCACCAAGGACACTAAGTTACACGAAGGAAAGCCACACCGCCTTGGCCGTAGGTTCGATTGATTCATAACCAAGGCCTTTTCATGAATTCGACTCCACTGTGTGCGATCCCCCTCGGTTGGATCCTGCCTCATTTTGACTCCGGATCATTTTTGCTCTGGATCAAGGAGGGGCTCCTGGGTGGCGCGGTCGGGCAGCGCCTGGTTCGACTGTTGCTGGAGCTGAGCGTATTTTTTTAGAGCCTCCTCACTTTCTGGCTGGTTCCCCAGTTCGCGTAGCGCCAGGCCCAGAACGTAGTAGTAGTCCGACAGTTGCGGGTTAATGGCGATGGCGCGCCGGGTGGCGTCGACGGCTTTCTGCAATTGTTTCTGTGTACGGTAGGCCTTGGCCATCTCAAAATAGGCGGTATCCGATGCTGGGTTGAGTTCCACTGCCTTGCGCGCGTAGAGGAGAGCTTCGGCGGCGTTTTTCTGGCGATTGTAGAAAGAGCTGAGATAAATATAGGGCCATTCGGACTTTTGCTCCTGTCGATCTTCGAGACGGATGGCGGCGTTGTAATTCTTAAGGGCGGCGTCGTTGTCGCCGAGCGCTTCCAGGGTGATCCCCAGGTTGTTGTAGGCCTTGATGTAGGAAGGGTTTAGCCGGATGGCGGTGTCAAATTCCGACTTGGCGAGCGGGTAGACGCCTCTGGTGTAATAGGTGCGCGCGAGGAAGTAGTGAATCTCGGCTGATTCAGGCTTGAGCCGGGCGGCCTGCAACAGCTCGATCTCCGCCAGATCGTAACGGCCGATGATGCTGCAGTTCAGAGCGAGCACTTTATGGGCTTCGGCGTTGTTGGGATTCAGTTCGAGCGATTTCGAGAGTTGCTTGATCGAGGGACCGATCTTATGAGTTCTGAATTGCACATAACCCAGGTCGTAATAGGCTCTTGAGGAATCCGGATGATCTGTGAGGTAGGTGGTCAGGAGGGGCTCGGCCTCGCCAAATTTGTTCGCGGCGATTAGGGCTTCTGCCCCTTCAAGGGCCGCACCCAGGTTTTGACCCGCACTTCCGCGAACTTCGCTTTTTGAATCCTGCGACGCGGAGGCTGCCGGAGCGGGCGCCGTGGAGCAAAATGCCACCCATGTCGCAAAGAACCAGGCCGCAAGGAAAACGATCAGGCGGAAGCTCACGGGTGTTGCCCGCTGTCCCTGGCGATTGAATTCGGATTGCCGCTTGCGACTCTGCACGATGGCCATTCCTCTTGCAGAACCGTCAAACTCCGGCCGCTCGGGCGCTGCCGGCAAATTGCATAGGTCCTTCGCTTCGCTCAGGATGACAGGGCATGTTTAGGGGAACTGCGCCACATTTCCAAGGAACGGACTCCTGGAAACCCGTATGCTACCATAGCGTGGTTTGGGAATGTAAACGCTTGCACGGGGCAGTCGTGTCGTAAATTCGTTACCACAGGGGGCACGGAGTAAAGCTAGAATCACAGGGCGCGGAGAACGGCCGGGTGCGGGTATGATTGGGTGCGATGGGGCTTCGATTTGGGGAGGGCAGGCTGGAGAGGAACTCTGATTCGGTCCGCGTGGGGGCGCTCATTGGGATTCTTCTACTCGCCGTTTCACTCTCTGCGGCCCAGGAAACCGGATCTAAGGAAGCCACGTCTCAGCATCGCGCAGTTGCCGAAAAGACCGACGCTCAGTCTTCGACCGGGATCCGGGTCACCTTTACTGACGTTGCCAAAGCTGCCGGGCTGAAGTTCAAGCAGGACTCCACTGCCTCTGACCAGAAGTACTATCTGGAAACCATGGGGACCGGTGTGGCCTGGATTGATTACGACCAGGATGGGCTGATGGACCTCTACTTCGTCCAGTCCGCGGCGACCGATCTTTACCAACCGCCGCATCCGCTTCGTTGTGCTCTCTACCACAACAATGGCGATGGAACGTTCACGGACGTTACCGAAAAGGCTGGCGTGGGTGGCGAGGGACATTATGGCCAGGGGGTTGCGGTCGCCGACTACGACAATGATGGATATCCTGATCTTTACGTAACGGGCTATGATCGCGCCATTCTCTACCACAACAACGGGGATGGAACGTTCACCGATGTCACGGCGAAGGCTGGTGTGGCCGATCAGGGCGGATGGTCTACGAGCGCGGGGTGGTTTGATTACGACAGAGACGGGTGGCTCGACCTGGTGGTTACGAACTACATCGAGTGGACGCCGAAAACCAATATCTGGTGTGGCGAGCATAAGCCGGGCTACCGGTCGTATTGTCATCCGGGAAACTACAAGGGGCAGAAAACCAAGCTATACCACAACAATCACGACGGAACCTTCACCGATGTGAGCGATGCGTCGGGGGTGGGCAAGCCTGAATCGAAGGGCATGGGCGTGGTGCTGGCCGATTTCAATAACGATGGCTGGCCCGATATCGCGATCGCCAATGACTCGTGGCCGAATTTCCTGTTCATTAACAAGCATGATGGAACGTTTGAAGATGTTTCGTTATATTCGGGCGTTGCGGCCAGCGAAGACGGGCGTTATGAAGCGGGCATGGGGATTGATGCCGCCGACGTGGACGGCGACGGCTGGCAGGACATTTACATCACGCATCTTGATTTTGAATTGAACCGTCTCTACCACAACAGCCACGACGGGACGTTTATTGACGATACTTATCGCTCCGGCATCGGCAACAAGGCAATCCATCTCAGCGGTGTGTCGATGAAATTTCTCGACTACGACAATGATGGATGGCCAGACATTTTGCAGCTCAACGGAGCTATGCTCGACAATATTCAGCTGTATCACAGCGAGGTTGCGTACAAAGAGCCGCTGCTGATGTTCCGGAATACTGGGGAAGGGAATGTTTGAGAAAGTCTCGGATTCGCTGGGTCCGGACTTCATGCGTCCGATTGTAGGGCGCGGGCTGGCAACGGCCGACTATGACAATGACGGAGACATCGACATTGTCACGAATAATGGCGGTGACTATCCTTCGCTGCTGCGCAACGACGGGGGGAATGCGAACCATTGGCTGACGGTTTTCTTGATTGGGACGAAATCGAATCGAGACGGAATTGGGGCTTCGCTGAAACTGACTTCTGGAGGCGAGACCCACGTGGAACAGGCCAAGGGCGGGATGGGTTATATGTCGGCAAGCGATCCGCGCATTCATTTTGGGTTGGGGAAGAACACGAAGATAGAGTCGCTTGAAATTACTTGGCCCAGCGGGCAGGTAGACCGGTTGAGCAATGTGGCTGTCGATCAGATTATCGCGGTGCAAGAGGGCAAGGGAATTGTGCCGCGAAAGTTTCCGAGAATTGTCGGCGCAAAGTACGTGTCAGACTAGAGTCGGGATCTAGAGAATCATAAAGATGAATTTTAACCGGCGACATTTTCTTGGGTCCTCGCTCCTGGCTTTCAGCAGCACGCTGATGGACGCGCTTAGCACTCCGCTGTCGAGGTGGAGACGGAGTTTAGTGCTGCAATCTGCGCCGGCTGCGAATGCGACATCTGCGAATGCGACGTCGAGCGTGCAGTTCGTGGATGTTGCTCGCGAAGCCGGGCTGAACGTTCCTAACGTGTGGGGCGGTGTGGATCATAAGCGATACATCATTGAGGCAAAGGGAAGTGGGTTGGCGTTCTTTGATTATGACAACGACGGGTGGCTCGACGTTTATTTCACCAACGGAACTCGGCTGGACGAGAAGTGGGCGACGGGAAAATCACCGACGTCGCAGCTGTTCAAAAATAATCGGGATGGGACCTTCACGAATGTGACGGAGAAATCTGGCCTGGCTCGCACTGGGTGGCAGACCGGAGTGTGCGTCGGCGACTATGACAATGATGGCTGGGATGATCTGTTTTGTTGTTTCTGGGGACACAATATCCTGTTCCACAATAATGGCGACGGCACATTCAGCGATGTGACCCGCAAGGCGGGTCTCTACAACGAACAGGTTCGCTGGGGCGCGGGCTGCACGTTTCTCGATTACGACCGGGATGGGAGCCTCGACCTTTTTGTGTGCAATTACGTCAAGTTTGATCTGGCGCAGGCGGACTCATCGGCGGGTGCTGCGTCTTGCCAATGGAAGGGGATTCCGGTGATGTGCGGGCCGCGTGGGCTGATCGGCGACACGAACCTGCTTTATCACAACAACGGGGATGGAACTTTTACGGATGTTTCGGAAAAAGCGGGGATACTGAAGCCCGGGCCGCGTTTTTCCATCACCGCGGTGTCTTATGACTTCGACAACGACGGGTGGCCGGATATTTACGTGGCCGTTGATTCCGAGCCGAGCATGCTGTTCCACAACAATCATGACGGCACATTTACTGACATTGGCGTGATCGCGGGCTGCGCCTACAGCGAGGCTGGGCACGAACAGGCAGGGATGGGGGTTGCGGTTGGCGATTACGACTGTGACGGATGGCTCGACATTTTCAAGACAAATTTTACGGACGACACTTGCAACCTCTACCACAATAACGGCGATGGAACTTTCAGTGACGTGACGTTCCCCTCGGGAATCGCGGTCAACAGCCGGTATGTGGGATGGGGGTGCGGTTTTCTGGATTACGACAACGACGGCTGGGCGGATCTGATGCAGATCAACGGCCACGTGTATCCGGAGATTGCGGGCCACGACGTTGGCCAGACTTACAAGAATCCGCGGATCGTGTACCGGAATATGGGTAACGGTCAATTCAAAGACGTGTCGGCAGTGATGGGGCCGGGGATCAGCGAGCATTTCTCGAGTCGCGGCGCAGCGTTCGGAGATTATGACAACGACGGCGACGTGGATGTGCTGGTACTGAACATGAACGACTTGCCGTCCCTGCTGCGCAACGATGGCGGCAATAAACAGAATTGGATCAAGATCAAGCTAATCGGGACTAAGTGCAATCGCACCGCTATCGGTGCGCGGGTGCGAGTGGTAACCGGCAATCATGTTCAGATGGATGAGGTGCATAGCGGATCGAGCGTGATGTCGCAGGGCGATCTGAGGCTGCACTTCGGCATTGGGAAGGCGGAGACGGTGGATGTTATCGAGGTGAAATGGCCGACGACGGGCAAGCTTGAACGATTCCCACAAGTGAAGGCCAACCAGATACTCACCATCCGGGAAGGCAGCGGAATCGTGGCGGGCCCGCGAGCGACGACGAAATAGCTTGGCCCGCAAAGGGCTAGTGACGCTGGATTCATGCGCTGCGGTAATCGAATGTAAAGTTTTGTTGCCGTGCTGGAATGCAGTGTTAGTGCCTAGTTTGGGCTGTGTTTCTTGTGTTTTCCGCATTGGTTGCTAGAATAGATGCGGTCCCCCTGCATCTTCTCTCGTGAGTTCACATGAACATTAAAGAGGTAGCCAAGAGAGCGAAAGTCTCTACGGCAACCGTCTCGCGCACCATTAACAATTCGGAGAAGGTAAGGCCGGGGACAGCTGCGCGAGTTCGGAAAGCTATCGAAGAGCTGAACTTCTATCCCAACACCCATGCTCGCACGCTGGTGTCGGGACGTAGCCGCATGCTGGGCCTGATTATCTCGGATATCACCAACCCTTTTTTCCCCGAACTGGTGAAGAGCTTCGAAGACCAGGCGGTGCAGCGCGGGCAGGACGTGATCATTGGAAACACGGATTACAATCCTAAGCGCATGGCGGGCTGCATACGGCGGATGGTGGAGCGCAAAGTAGACGGTGTGGCCATCATGACGTCGGAAGCCGACCCCGGCCTGGTCGCCGAACTGGCGCGAAGAAACATTCCGACCGTATTTATGGATACCGGCAAAGCCGGCCCCCACACCGCGAACATCCGCATCGACTATGCGCAGGGTATTCACGAGGCGATGCAGCATCTTTTTTCGTTGAACCATCGTCGAATCGGGTTCATTACGGGGCCGATGAACCTGGAGTCGGTTCGGATACGGTACGCAGCCTTCCTCTCCGGGCTCAAATCGCGCGGACTTTCTGAACGACCCATGACCGAAAAAGGAAACCATCGCATCGACGGCGGCGCAATGGCCATGAGGAGTTTGCTGAAGTTACGCCAGCCGCCCACCGCTGTTATTGCGTCGAACGACCTTACCGCAATTGGAGCACTGGGCGCGATTTACGATGCGGGACTGAGGGTTCCCGACGATATGTCGCTGATCGGGTTTGACGATATTTCTTTCGCGCATTTGACCCAACCTCCGCTGACCACTGTGGTCCTGTCCCGCACCCAGCTTGCAGTCACGGCTTTTGCGGCGCTGGAGGCGCTTATCCGGAAAGAAGGCGGCTCCCATTCGGACTACACCATTCCGACGCATCTTGTCATGAGGAAGTCGACGAGAGCCATCTGAGGATTGAATTGTTAGTTCTGTTCCCTTGCGGAGTCCTCTCTCCAGTAAGCGAAAAAAGACAGGAAAGAAAACATATCTTAGCCATTATCAAACTATCGACTACCCCGCGGCGGCTCCATTGGCAGCAGAACAGACGTAGACATCTGGCTTGATTCCGATGGCCGATTGATATCGTTCCGAGACGTCTTTGGCGAACTTTTGTGCATCCGCGGTCTGCACCAGGTTTACCGTGCATCCACCAAACCCGCCCCCCGTCATGCGCCCGCCCCAGTACCCTGGCAGAGACTCAGCGACTTCGACCATGACGTCGAGCTCGCGGCAGCTGACTTCGTATAGATCGCGAAGGCTGCGATGCGATTCGCACATCAGGTTACCGAACCGGCGGACGTCGCCGCCGGTCATGCATTCGGCGCCGGCCAGCACTCGCTGGTTCTCGGACACAACGTGCAGGCATCGGTTATAGATGGGCTGGGGAATCTGAGCAGCGTGGCGCTCCAAGTTCTCGATAGAAACATCCCGGAGAGCGCGGATACCCGGATACCACTGCGCCAAAAGCTTCACTCCCTCGTCGCACTCTTCGCGACGACGGTTGTAGGCGCCACTGGCGTGCTCATGCTTCACCATCGTGTTGCAGATCACCAATCGCAGGTCATCGGGAAGGGGAATGAGCTTGAACTCAAGCGAGCGGCAGTCGAGCATCAAGGCCCGCCCTGCCTTCCCAAGGCAGGAGACAAATTGGTCCATAATGCCGACTCGTGCGCCGATAAAGAGATTCTCAGCCCTTTGGCAAAGTCTTGCGACCTCCGGCAGTGGAAGCTGCGCCCCATTCAAGCTCAATAGGGCGAGAGCGCTGGCTACTTCGATGGCTGCGGAAGAACTGAGCCCGGCGCCGATTGGCACTTCGCCCTTAACCAGCAAGGTCGCGCCGGGAATAGGATGGCCGATCTCCTGAAGCATTACGGCCGTTCCCACGACGTAGTCGCACCAGACTCCTGTGCCCCTGGCGGGTAATGCATCCACGTCAAATTCAAACTGTTGGGAAAAGTTCTCAGAGCGAATTACTAGTTTCCGGTCCTGACGGGGTGAAATTGCTACGCGGGTGGAGAAACCGAGGGCACAAGGCATCACAAAGCCCTCGTTGTAGTCGGTGTGTTCTCCTAGCAAATTAACCCGGCCCGGTGCGCGAAAGATCCGGGGCACCGACCCAAACAAGTCCTCAAAATGCTTACCTAGTTCTGCAGGGTTCATGCCAAAATCCCAAACAAAACCTGGGCTAAAGTCCGAGGGTCTGCCTTCGACCAGACCTGGAGGGATGCGGCATAACCCATATGTAAGCGATTACACCGTTTCTTACAATAGTTCGGAAATGGGTCCATGTCAAACCTCATTTGCTTTCGATGGGCAAGCATTACCATCCCTACTGCGGTTTACGTGCAGGGATGACGGAGTTGGAATGCGTCGTGCGCGTTCGCCCTTCTCGGATGGTGACTCTACCCGCGTTGTTACGGGGAAACTGCAGTCACCAAGTCGGTCATCGCCGGGAAGAAGATGAAACGGACGAGGCCGCTAGGCTTACTGGCTTCGTCAAGCGTGCTGGTCTGCTTCGCCTTCCAATCCGCCGGAGCCTTCTGTCCTTCGGCGAGATAAGGCAGCGCCTCTTGCCCCATGGCGGTAAGTTGCAGAAGCTGATCGGCACGGGTTGACATCTCCGCAAGGCGTGGCGAAGTGAGCATCTGTTGGCGTGTGGCGGGGACGGCATTGGAGAGTTGCGTGAACCAGGCTGAGAGCGCGGCGCGATCCGCAGTGTCGCCGGTGGGGTCAGCCAGCAGGCGCTTTACGGCGAGCTCGAACCAGTGGCGCGACGGAGGATCGGGGCGAACGGCATCCACGAAGCTGTCGAGGGCGGTGAGCTGATCCGTGTGCTGCGCATGGGCCCGCTCATGGAGGCTGACCGGTTCAAAGGCCGAAGCAAACGTGCGGAGGGCATCGATCTCCTCCGTGCCTGCGAGAGCACGCAGACCGGCGTCTTCTGACTCAAGATGTGTAAGGCCGAGGCTTTCGAGCTCGATGGAGGTTGGGAGGAGGCGCCGATACATGTCGTCCACATCGCGTAGAGTGTCAGGCGACCAGAAGCGTTCGGCGATCGCTGCAGTTCGCGGCCAGATGCGCGAATCAATAGTGCGCGCATAGAGGTGTTCAGCCCACATGCAGACTTCGCCGCCGAGGATGAGCTTGCGTTCGTCAGGCGTGAGGTCAGAAGCAGCAGGGATCGGATCAGCCAGATAATGCCAACCCGCCGGCCGCATGGCATCGAGGTAGTAGGGAGCGGAAAGGACGCCTTCATAGCCCAGCTTCGCGCCACTCGAGAGCGAAGCCTCGCCGCGCCATGACTGCACCACCACATCTTTGGGAAGGCCGGGGGTGAGAACCTCGTCCCAGCCCATCATGTGCCGGTGCAGGCGGGCAATGATCTTGAGCACGCGGGTGTTGAAATATACCTGCAGGGCTGCGTTGTCCTTGAGGTTGTGAGCCTTCATGAAGGCGAGGATACGGGGATTCGTCTTCCAGTCCGGAGCCGGCGTCTCGTCGCCACCGATGTGAACATAAGCGTCGGGAAAGATGGTGGCCATCTCCGTGAGAAAGCGGGCAAGAAAAACATAGGTCGCTTCCCGCGTGGGATCGATGGCGGACGGACTGACGCCGAATTCGCGGCGGATTTCAGTGGGGGGAGTTCCGCTGGCGAGGGAGGGATAGGCGACGAGCCAGGCGGTGCTGTGTCCGGGCATCTCAAATTCCGGCACGACGCGGATTCCGCGGGCGCGGGCGTAGGAGACGATCTCCTTTGCGTCCTGTTGGGTATAGAAAAGGCCGTCGGATCCCTTGGCCGTGAACTCTGGGTAGACGTGACTCTCGATGCGGAAACCCTGGTCTTCCGTGAGGTGCCAATGGAAGACGTTTAGTTTGACTGCGGCCATGCCGTCGAGCGTGCGCTCGATGACAGAGACTGGCTCAAAGTGCCGGGCGCAGTCGATCATGAGGCCGCGCCACGGGAAGCGGGGCGTGTCATGAATGGTGACGGAAGGGATCACGTAGCCGATGCCGCTTGGTTGCACAAGCTGGATGAGAGTCTCCAGTCCATGCATGGCGCCGAGCTCAGTCGGGGCGTCGATTTCCGCGCCGGAAAGGCGACACATGCAGTGAGTAGCTCTCGTCCTCCGCGAGCGTCTGCACGGGTGAGGAGACGTGTTCGACCTTGACGAAGAGCGGGGTGGTCCCGGCAACTCCGCGTCCGGCATGACGAAGGCCCGTGACCATTTCGATACGCCGTAAGTCGCGGCCGATCGCTTCAGTGAGGCGAGCGTCAGAAACGCCTGGAACTTCGACAGCGAAAGTTGAGTTCAGCGCCAGCGCGTCCGAACCAAAAGAGATCTCTGCCGGTTGAGGCATCAAGTTGTTCTGAAAATGGACCTGTGCCAATGCTTGTACACTGCAGATGGCTACAGCAAATACTGTCGCCGTGCCGAGTTTGAACGCCGTCAAATTGTTTTCTCCTCGAGGCGGAATTGGTTGTGCCACCCCGCTCGGTTACTTCTTATGCAGATTTGTTCTTGACTGTCGCCTGCCCAATCTTTTGTAGCAGCGAGATCGTTAGTGTAGCGCAGCGGTGAGGGGCCATGTCTGATGCTAAGCCTCGACCAATGATCAGTATAGGAGGCAATCCAACACATCGCCGGAAGTGATCCATTTCATCAAGGTTTCATCCACTGGAATTCTTGATGATTCCGAAGGGTAACAGCGCGATGAACACCTTGCGTTCACTCTATCCCGGCCAACCCGCCACCGAGTTCCGTTCCATCCAGCAGATTGTCGATCGCGGCGTCTCGCCGCGCCGCTTCTTCGTTTTGCTGGTCGCCGCCTTGGCCGAGGGCATCGCCGGAATATCGGTCTATTCGGCTCTTAATGCTTGCATCGGATCGACGCGCGATGCGCGCCAAGCGGGAACGATACATGCGAACGCAGCCACCGCGAGCAACGTGGCGGCAACCGTTGCATAAACCGCCGGATCGAGCGGCTTGATCTCATACAGCAAGTCGCGCATCAGCTGGCCGGCTTCCAGGCTGGCTGCGAGTCCCACGACCAGGCCGACGACCGCGGGACGCATTCCGTCCAACAACATCTTCCGCATCACCTGTTCGCGCTTTGCGCCGAGGGCGACGCGGATGCCGATTTCGGTTGTCGGCTGCGCTGCGATGTACGACATCACGCCGAACAGGCCCACCGCGGCAAGAACCAGCGACGCCGTGGCAAAAGCGACGAGCAGCGCCATGTCGAACCGGCGTTCTCGACGCCGGCATCCAGCGGGTAATATTGCACCGGCTGCGAAATTTCGCCGATGGCGTAGCGGGTATCGCCCACAATCCCAACAATGACGAAATCTTTCCCGCGTGTGCGGAGGTGCTGGCCCAGCGGATCTTCGCCGGGAAAGAATTGGCTGGCGAAGGATTGGCTGATGACGACTTCGTTGGCAGCATCCAAACGCTTCCCGTCAAATGTGCGTCCACGCACAAGAGGAATGCCCATCGCGTGGAAGTACTTCGGATCAGCCCAGCGGCTTATGGCAAGCAGACCGCTGCCTTGCGGCAGGGCCGGATGCTCCACGATGCTGAAGGTCGAGCCCCCGCCATAGCCCTGCCCGGGAACGGCCGTCACAAAGCCTGCCGGATCCAACCAGTCCGATTCAGTGACTTCCCCATCGCTTCTCGGTAACCGGTTCCTTCTCCTTCAGCCGGCGCAACCCAGATGGCGTCTACAGAAAAACATATCTTTAATTCAGTAAATTGCAGCGTTGCGAGCTATCACTGCTGCCAAGTCCAATAAACATAACAGTATTCACAACATGTTGTTTGGAACGATAGTTGCTGTTTCGTTGGCTCATCCTGTTGTCCGTTCTTGCATTCTTCAAGTTTTGCCTTTTTGGGGTCTCGATAGTTGATAGCGGTTGTAGCTGTTCGAGCTTGTGCACCGGTGGACGTGTCGGGTGACGGCAGCGTGCGATTTTCTTTCCAAAGGACAACGTCGTCCTGCTGGTGCCCTGTCGCTGTTTTCCGGTCAGTCGTTTTACGTTCGATCTCTCGGTCAGGAGGAAGGCAATGCACACACGCGGTATGAAGCTGGCTATGGTTATCGTTCTGGTGTTGGCAGTTTGTGCGGGCAGCCTGCCCGCGTGGGCGCAATCAACGTCAACCGGTACCGTCGCCGGCGTGATCACTGACCAGTCGGGTGCGGTGGTGCCAGACGCCGCCGTTAGGCTGACCGATACAACGACCAATATCGCGCGAACTACTACCACCAACAAAGATGGCCGGTACATCTTCGTGGATGTAAGCCCCAGCGTCTACAACATCGCAATCACGAAGAAGGGGTTTTCCACGACGGAGGCAGAGAAGCAGGAGGTAAGTGTCGGAGCCAGTCTGACGCTCAATTTATCTCTGCAGGTGGGCGGCGCGAGCACGGTCGTGGAGGTGCAAGCCACCGGTACTGAACTGCAGACCACGAATGCCACCGTGGGCAACACGGTGACGGCGATCGCCATCGACAACCTGCCCAGCATTGGCCGCGATGTCAACACCTTCATCGAGTTGCAACCGGGAGTCAGTGCCGGTGGGGACGTTGCGGGCGCGGTGAACGACCAAAGCTATTTCTCGCTGGATGGCGGAAACAACTCGAACGACATGGATGGCAGCGGGGGCGTATACACGGCTACGCAGCAAAATCTGGTGATCGGCGACCCGACCGGCGGCATGTCGACCCAGACGTTTACCTATTCCGCTCCGTCGGGCGTAATGCCTACACCAGCGGACAGCGTCGAGGAGTTTAAGGTGAATACGGCTGGGCAGACTGCCGATTTCAACAGTTCCGCCGGCGCCGAAATCAAGGTTGTCACGAAACGCGGCACCAGCAGTTTCCACGGCACGGCGTACGAGTATTACAAAGACAATAACTGGTCCTCGAATTCCTGGCAGAATAACGAATACAACTCGGAACCGGGCGGACACATTTCACTGCCTTCCTATCATTACAGCCGGTTTGGCGGCGCGATCGGAGGGCCGGTCACTTCGAAAAACCTTCTCGGCGGCAAGACCTTCTTCTTTTTCAACTATGAAGGCTTCCGGTTTCCAAGCGCCGAGACCATCACCAGAAACGTTCCCTCGCCGGCCCTGCGGTTGGGATTGTTAACAGACTCCACCACCGGTGCAGATCGATTACAACCTGAACAACGCTCCGGTGACCTACAACGGCACGACTTACGCGGCGAATTACGGCTGTGCCGGAGCCCCGGGAGGGCTGTGTGACCCGCTTGGCCTCGGTCTCAACCCTTTGGTTGCGCAGATATGGAACACGTACGAGCCCCAGTCCAACGCCACCTGCAGCCAGAGCTTGTGCGACGGAGCTAACATCCTGGGATTTGCGGGCAACCTGAATACGCCCATCACCAGCAACTTCGACGTGGCGCGTATCGACCACGATTTCGGTTCCAAGAACCATTTCATGGCCAGCTATCGCTATTACAAGATCAAGGTTGCGGGGACCGAGCAGGTCGACATTGGCGGCTTTTTCCCCGGCGATAAGCTGGGCACGCCGGCCTCTGCATCGAGCGATCCGGTTCAAGACTGGTACCTGGTTGCGGGTCTGACCACCAACATCAGCAGTACCACGACCAACGATATCCACTACAGCTGGCTGCGGAACTGGTGGGCCTGGTCGCGGAACGGAGCTCCGCCACAGGTCGCCGGGCTGGGCGGCGCGCTCGAATTAGACTCCGGCCAGTCGCAGACCCAGGACCTTGGCCCCTTCAACGTGAACAATCAGCAAATCCGCCGGCGTTTCTGGGATGGGCACGATCAGATGTTTCGCGATGACGTTTCCAAGCTGAAAGGCAACCACCTGTTCCAGTTTGGCGGTACCTATCAGCACAATTGGGACTACCATCAACGCAACGACAGCGGCGGCACCATCAACGCTTTTCCCGTGTATTCTCTGGGCAACGGAACTAACGGATCGGGGATGGGCGCCGACCTATATCCTTGCGCCACGACCGCTACCATTTCCACGAATGCGTCGACCTGCGATTCCCTTGACGGCGGCGGTGCTGGGGGTCGTTTCCATCGCGTCGCAGATGTTCGCGCGCAGTGGCACGAGTCTGACTTTGGATCCTCCTCTTTCCAATGCCTTCGACAAGAGCAAAATTCCTTACTACAACGTCTACTTCAGCGACACCTGGCACATGAAGCCGAGTTTCACGCTGACTTACGGTTTGGGCTGGGCGTTGGAGATGCCGCCGGTTGAGGAGGACGGAAAGCAGGCAGTGCTGGTTGACGCGGCAAATGAGCCGATCACCACACTGGGCTACCTGGCCAATGTCAAGAAAGCCGCGCTGGCGGGCCAGGTATACAACCCGGAACTCGGGTTTGCCCTGGTGGGCAATACCGCGAACGGGCTGAAGTATCCTTATAACCCGTTCTACGGCGAATTCAGCCCCCGCGTGGCCGTGGCCTGGAACCCTCGCTTCGACAGTGACATCTTCGGCGGGAAGATCTTCGGACACGATGGCACGGTAGTCCGGGGCGGCTACGGCCGCAGCTATGGCCGAACCAACGGCGTGGTGCAGGTGCTGGTGCCGCTGCTGGGACTCGGGCTCGAGCAGCCCGTGGCGTGCAACTCGAACCTGGTTAACGCCTCCGCTTGGTCCTGTGGAGCCTCGCACGCCGGCACCTATGGAGCCGGGGCGACCGAAGCATTTCGCGTAGGGTCAGCGGTTTCTGGCTGCGGGAGGCCCGACCGTCCCCTTGGTCGAGAATGTGAGTACGACGCTGCCCCAGCCGGTTTATCCTGGGTTCAACAACACATTCTCCTCGGACCCCGAGGCTTTGGATCCGAATTTCCGGGCTACCGCCATCGACTCGTTCGATTTCACCATCCAGCGCCAGTTCACCCGCAGGATGACGCTGGAGGTAGGCTACATTGGGCGCAGAATTACCCACGAATACCAACCCGTCGAACTGAACCCAGTTCCCTACATGATGACGCTGGGCGGGCAGCAGTTTAAGCAGGCCTACGCGAATACGGTGCTGCAATACTGCAACGGCCTCAAGGGGCTGGCTGGCGGCGGTTGCGCGAGGCTCGGCAGGACCCAACCCAGGCGCCGTCACCGCGCAGCCGTTCTTTGAAACGGCGCTCGCGGGCACCGGTTACTGCACCATCCCTGTACACGGACGGTCTTTCGCAGCAACTGCACCCAGGCCGTGGTACGCGAATGAAGGCGCCAATCGGTACCGGTAACCTCACCAACGCTCAGGTCTGGGGCCTGTGGAGTGATCTCGACAACGGTGCGTTCAACTTCCCGCGCAGCCTGCAGAGCACTCCGATTCCCGGCACCTGCACCGCCACAAACACTAACGGCTGCTCCGGCTCGTACACCGATGGGGCGTATTTGAACGCCAGCATTGGCCACGCCAACTACAACGCCGGCTTCGTTTCGCTCAAGATGGCCGATTGGCACGGATTGACGGCGCAGAACAACTTCACCTGGTCGAAGGCATTGGGTTTGGGATCACAGGCGCAATCCTCGAGCGTTCTCACTGCCCTCGATCCCTTCAATCTTAACGAACAGTATGGGAGGCAGGCTTGGGACCGCAAAATCCTCTATAACGTGTTCCTTGTCTACCAGCCTCCTTTCTTCAAGGGACAGTCTGGATTCATGGGACGAGCATTGGGCGGCTGGACGTTCGCAACAATATTCTCCGCCGGGTCCGGCGTTCCGACGCAGGTCGGTACGACCTTTGGAGACTACCAAGCCTTCGGTGCCTGCGATGGCGTCGGCTGCGGTGACTACGACATGGAGAATGCCGTGCCGATCGGCCCCGTTCCCCACGTTCACGCATACGGCTGCGGCAAAGTACCCCTCTGCCCAGGTCAGACAAACGGATACCCTGTAAATTATTTTCCGGACGGGGTGAACCAGGTTAACAACTGGCGTAACCCAATTCTGGGGATAGATACCCGGGATGGCGGCGCTGGAATTCTCGGTGGGCTGGCCTACTGGAATATGGACTTCAGCATCAAGAAGAGCATCCGCGTGGCGGAGGGCGTCAACCTGGAATTCCAGGGCGTCTTCGCTAACGTTCTCAACCATAATCAGTGGACCGATAACTACCTTGGTCTCTACAACCCCAGCGGCTTTGGTTCTCTCGGAGCGCTGGGAGAGGGAGAGCCGCGAAACATCGAGTTGGGTCTGCGCGTCCGCTTCTAGCTTGACGGGCATTCGAGGCGCGTTGCGGTCTTGACTTCTAAGAGTAGCGTTTTAACAGGAACACTTTCCGGGGAGCCGAATCAGGCTCCCCGTTTTGCTTGGCAGCGCCTTAGCAACCAGGGGCTTCTGCGAAACCGCAAAAATACCGCACATCGTTCGAGGATTGTGAATATTTCAGGCGCATTCAACAAAACTGGGGTGAGTAGATGCGGTATCGAGTTGCCGGACGCTGGAGCTACACCAGCGCAAAAAATAGAGACAGGCGCAGAAAAAGGACGTTCTCATGGGCTTCCCTCCACAACACTCATCCGAGTTGATCTCGTGCGCTCCCCGTATTACACTCGCCCGGCTTGGCGATTGGAGCGAAAAATGCGCATTTTCTTTACGAAGGCCTTAATAGTCGCCTTTACGGCTGCGGCATTCGGCCAGGCTGCACCGGCGAATAAGACAGCATCTGATGCCAAATCGCGCCCCCTTGATCAAGCAGTCGCGAATCCCGCCGCAGCTGCCGAGAGTCCGATTACGTCGATGCCTTACACTCCCGGTCTCGACACTGAATTTATGGATAAGAGCGCCGACCCCTGTGTTGATTTCTACCAGTACAGTTGTGGCGGGTGGATGAAGAAAAATCCGATTCCCGCCGACCAGCCCGGCTGGGGCGTTTACGGCAAGCTCGCTCAGGATAATCAACGATTCCTGTGGGGCGTTCTGGACGATCTGGCCAGGAACACTTCGGGCCGCAACCCCAATCAGCAGAAGATCGGGGATTACTTCGCCGCCTGCATGGACGAGGCCGCGGTTGATAAGCTTGGCGCCGATCCGTTGAAACCCTACCTTGAACAGATCAATGGCCTTACGTCGAAGAGCCAGCTGCCGGCTCTTTTGGGGCAGATTCATCTGCGGACCGAAGGCAACGGCATGTTCTTCGGATTCGGATCGAACCAGGACTACGGCGACTCGACCCAGGTGATTGCTTTTGCCACCGCCGGTGGACTTGGCCTCCCCGACCGCGATTACTACACTAAGGCCGATGCGAAGTCGGCGGAGTTGCGCCAGAAATATCTGCTTCATGTGCAACGCATGCTCGAACTGTTGGGCGATCAACCGGACGCGGCACAACGCGAAGCGGTCTCGATCATGGCCATGGAGACGGCGCTGGCCAAGGCTTCCCTAACCCGTGTCGAGCGCCGCGAGCCGCACAACCTGTACCACAAGGTTGACTTGACGCAGTTGCAAGCGCTCTCGCCTGGTTTCGACTGGACCGTGTACCTTAAGCAGGCCGGGCTGGGTGGGGAAAATACATTCAATATAACCGAACCAGCGTTCTATAAGGAGCTCGACAACCAACTCCGCACCGCCAGTCTCGATGACATCAAGAACTATTTGCGCTGGCACACGGTTCATTCTGCCGCCCCTTTTTTGTCCTCAGCCTTCGTGAACGAGGACTTCGATTTTTTCAGCAAGACGCTGCGCGGAGTTCCTCAGCTGCGCCCTCGCTGGAAACGCTGCGTCGGACTGGTGGATCGGCAATTGGGCGAGGCTCTCGGCCAGGAGTTCGTCAGCCGGACGTTTACTCCGGAAATGAAGCAGAAAACGTTGACCATGACCAATCAGATCGAGCAGGCCATGGCCACGGATATCGAGCAGCTCACGTGGATGGGGCCCGAGACCAAACAGAATGCGTTGACCAAGCTTCACGCCGTCGTGAACAAGATCGGCTATCCCGACAAGTGGCGTGATTACTCTTCGGTCGTGATCTCACGCAATGATTTCTCCGGTAACGTCGAACGGGCGGCGGTGTTCGAGGCCAAGCGCAGACTGAATAAAATAGGTAAACCGGTCGATCGCAGCGAATGGTCGATGACACCGCCTACCGTCAATGCTTATTACAGTTCGCGCATGAATGACATCAATTTTCCCGCAGGCGTGTTGCAGCCCCCTCTTTATGATTCGAAGATGGACGACGCGCCCAACTACGGCAACACCGGTGGAACCATCGGTCACGAGTTGACCCATGGGTTCGACGATCAGGGCCGCAAATTCGACGCCCAGGGCAACTTGAAGGATTGGTGGACGGCGCAGGACAACCAAAACTTCGAGGGCCGCGCGCAGTGCGTAGTGGACCAGTACGCGCAGTACGTCGTCGTCGATGACATAAAGATCAACAGCAAACTCACCGAAGGGGAGGACATCGCCGATCTTGGAGGGTTGATTCTGGCGTGGATGGCATGGAAAGACCAGACAAAGAACATGCATCTGGAAAACCGCGACGGCCTCACGCCGGAGCAGAGGTTCTTCGTTGGAAACGCGCAGTGGGCGTGTGAGAACGACCGGCCAGAGAACCTACGTGTAAACGCCATCACAGATCCGCATTCGCCGGGTAAGTACCGCGTCAACGGCCTGGTTGTGAACATGCCCGAGTTTGAGAAGGCTTTCGCATGCAAGTCGGGCCAGCCGATGGTGAAAGAAAACCGCTGTCGCATCTGGTGACGGACACCTCGAAATTTACGAGTTGCGCGCGTAATTGAACTCGGTGCACTCAGCCACTCTTGCCGTGGCCATCACGGGATTGCTTCCGTATTGTCGACAAACCGGAAACTATCCAGAAACGGGCTCGTGGAGCCACGAGAATACTTCACGAAAATGTTAGCGAGCGAGATCTGGGACGCGGCCTGGTGGGAATGGAGACTACCTTACAAGAGTTTGTTCGCCGCTGGCTCGACAGGGCGGCAAGCCCAAAACTCCGTCAGAAGCGACGCTGGGAATAAGCTTGAGATGGTGATTCGACCGTCCGCGAAGACGATAAAAGAAAAGTGCGTCGTCCGATCAACCGCTCGCAGCTCTCAGCCTGGGTTCCTCGTCTCTCCGGTCCTCGTAAAGCCCGAGTTTTATAAGTCGCAGCTGTCGTCGTCGGCAAAATGATTGGAAATCGACACCGGGCAAGAGGATTTGTTCACAATCGGGCAATACCACCTCAAAAATCTCGTGCCGCTTGGACAGCCAGCCGAGGTCGTCCAACCTACCCAGAACTGGTCGGCCAAACACGTAACGACGAAGGTCGGCACCTCCGTTCGTATCAATGAAGCCCGCGCACTCGATGCTTTGGTCGCGCAGAAACCGAAGCGCCAGTTCAGCATGGGGCGACGTACCTAGAATAAACACTCGTCGCCGCGCGCGCGGGACCCCGCGGCAGGTGTAGATCGTGTCTCGAAAGAATGCAAATGATCGCCGGACGAAAAGCAGCAGGACCAATGTGATCAAGGCATCGAGGAGGAATACGGTATGCGAAAAGCCGCCGAATCGATAGAGGCCGGTCAGCACCAGTACGGATGCCACCTCACCGATGAGAGTGGCTGAGCCGAGGCGGTAGAAATCGCTAATGGATCCGCGCCACCAGGAGTGCCGAAAAGCTCGACATATCCACAGGCCGAGCACTTTGATCGCTACTGCGATTGGCAAGGAGCGCCAGAGCAGGGTTCTGTCGGCGACAGGAATCCTCCCACCGAAACTCACACTATAAGCGAGATAGCAGGACAGGGCGATGGCCAGCGGATCAAGGAGGAAGACGAGCATATCCCGGGACAGGAGTCGTCTTAAAAGAGGTTTCGTCGTATTTGACGCGAGCGTTTCGAGTTTGACTTCATCTTCATTTTGAAAAAGATGAACGCCAAAGAGTAGTAAGAAGAAAAACCAGAAGCCGATCAAGCCAGGAGCTCCGGCAGATGACCGGTGAAGAGTGAGCAGAGCCACTGCCCCCGATCCCGCCGCAAGCGCATACAGCAGCAAGACGGCTCTTCGCTCCTGCAAGCCCAGGCGGACCAGTCGGTGTGAGCTGTGGTCCGTGCCACCTCGAGAGATCGCTTGTCCCCGCAAACGTCGCGTCACCGACACGAATAAGGTATCGAAGATCGGAATCGCCAGCACCGTGACTGGTGCCAAGACAAAAGCCGGAACCGCGGCGACGTGAGCCACGTCAAGAATAGAGGTTGCTCCCAGCACAAATCCAATGAAAAGGCTGCCGGAATCTCCCATGAAGATCCGAGCCGGACTGAAGTTAAAGGCAAGAAAGCCAGCGATGGCACCGGCGGAAAGGGCAACGATCACCGCCTGGTCGCGGTATCCACTACTTGCGTAAAAGACGGTCAGGTATCCGGCCGAAATCAAAGCGATACCAGCCGATAGACCATCCATGTTGTCGAGCAGGTTGAATGCGTTCGTAATTCCCACGAGCCACAAGACCGAGACAACAATATTGACGGTCATGCTCGCTCGCAGTGGATAAACGACGCCAGTGGAAACCAAGAGCCCCGCCGCGAGCAACTGTCCGGCAAACTTCCGGGCGGGCGCCAGATGATAAATATCATCGACCAGGCCGAGAACGAACATCAGGGACGCGATACCGATCAGGCGCCACAACAAATAATTAGTCCATGGGATGAATGCGATGCTCAGAACGGCAAACCCGGCGAAAAGCGGCACTCCACCGAAGAAGGCCGGCGTACCCTTGTGCCAGCGATCGGCGCGTGGCTTGGACACCCAACCGTGCTTTCGGCATACCTGGATCGTGAGCAGAACGAGTGCAGCAGTCACGGCGAAGGCTGACAAAAAGGCAAGCACAGCCCAGCCGATGATCCCCAATCGGAGTACCTCCAGGAAATGCATTGAGAATGTGGTCCTTTGGAACTAATCTGCCTGCACGAAGCTGGCGGCAGCGCTCACGCTAGTCTCAGCGAGGGGTTGTCGGACAAGACTGTCAGTGACCGCCTGTACGATTTCTCGTAGGTTCTTGGTGGGAGAGTACCCAATCGCGGTACGAATCCGGCTTAAGTCCGGGACCCGCCGGACCATGTCCTCGAAATTCTTGCCGTATGCCTCTTCATACGAGATGTGCCGGAGAGGCGAACTCGACCCGGTCACGTCCTTGACGACTGCAGCGAGTTCGTTAATCGTGATTTCCTGGTCAGATCCGATGTTATAAATCGTCCCCACCGCCGGCTCGTGAACAGCCAGCTTGATCAGGGCCTGGACGACGTCACCCACCCATCCAAAACAGCGAGACTGAGTGCCGTCTCCGTGGACGGTAATTGGGCCGCCAGAAAGTGCCTGGCTCACAAACCGGGGCAGAACCATACCATAAGTGCCGGTCTGCCGCGGACCTACCGTATTAAACAGACGAACCAGAACCACCGGTACGCCGTACTCTCGCTGATAGGCGATCGCAAGAAACTCGTCGATTGCTTTTGAGCAAGCGTAACTCCAGCGACCCCGTACGGGTGGTCCAATTACAAGATCGTCATCCTCGTGGAACGGTATCTTTGTCGCTTTGCCATAAACTTCAGAAGTCGAGGTGATCAATACTTTTTTCTTTTTCTTCTTTGCAGCCTCCAGGACGAGTTCGGTGGCTCGAATGTTAGTGTGCAAAGTGCGAACGGGGGAATCCACAACCAGTCGAACGCCAACCGCAGCCGCCAAATGATAGACGATGTCGCATTCGTCAATCAGTTCAGTAAGCACGTTCGTGTGCATGACGGAATCGATGACACACTCGAACCTCGGTTGACACTTCAGGTGCTGGATGTTCGTGACGGATCCGGTCGAAAGATCGTCCAGAACGGTCACATCGTTTCCCTGTCGAAGCAGCGCCTCAGCCAGATGAGAGCCAACAAACCCAGCGCCACCTGTAATAAGAACGTGCATTGAGACCTCCTACTGAATTAACAATCCACTCGTAATCTGACTTTCTCAGAGCTGATACGCAGACAGCTGACGCTTTGCCAGTAACAACAGCGCGTCATGAGAATTGCTTTTCGGCAGGCGAGCGGCCAGGTTCGATTCGATTACCCGAAGAAAGACTCTCCGCCTCCAAGGGGAGATTCTCCTTGGAGCGAGCCAGCGAAAGATAGAGAGACTCCAAATCGTCTGCCAAGCGCCGACTGGAAAAACGGGCTTTCACAAAATCGCGCCCTGCGTGGCCCATCGCCCGTCGTGTCTCGGGATTGTCCATCAGGTAGGCGACAGCATCAGCCAGCACTTTTCCATCTCGCGGCGCAAGAATTCCGTTATCAAACACTTCGAAGCCGCCTTGCTTGATCGAGGGGCCGACCATGAGATCGCGCACACCGCCGACGTCGGTCGACACAAATGCCCTGCCCGACGCCATCGCTTCCAGCAAAGCGACGGGAGTGCCTTCATTGATCGAGGTCAGCACCACCAGGTCCACGTCGGCATAAATCCGGTCCAGGTGTTGCTGCCACCCAGCCACGCTGACCCGATGCCGGAGCGCCGCAGCGGCAATCTGCTCTTCACAGTGCTTCCGTAGTTCGCCATGACCGATGAGAGCGAAGCGCAGGTCGCGGGAGCGACCATCCAGATGGCGAGCACAATTCAAGAACAGATCCGGATCCTTGATGGCGGTGAGTCGGCCCACCCATCCCACGAGAAACGTCTCTGTTCCGCAACCGAGCGAATTGCGAAATGTGCCGACAGGACCATCGACTACAAGAAATGGGCCAAGATCGAATCCCAGCGGAACCACCGATATCTTCTCGGCCGGGGCTATCCGGTAAACCTGGGCCAGTTCCTGCTTCTGCGAATCGCTGACCGCGATAATGCAGTCGGTGTGGCGGCCCAGAAATCGTTCAATGCACAGAAATATTCTTGTGACTAATGGTGAGAAGTATCCTCGGAAGACGTGACCGTGAAAGGTGTGTACGCGGACCGGGACTCCGGTGACGATCGCCGCCAGTCGCCCCAGCGTCCCCGCCTTCGCAGTGTGCGTGTGGATAACATCCGGTTTTTCGCGACGGAGGATTCGAATTAGTTGCCAGAGAGCAGCTAGGTCTTTATGCCAAGAAATGCTGCGGGACATCGTCCCGATCTTGATCGGGATTACATCCCTATCAAGAGCCATATACTCCATGCTACCTTCACTTCCCGGTACCTCACCAGTCAGCAATATAGACCGATGTCCTTTTTGACGGAACGCCTCCGTCATCAGGATCGCCTGAATTGCTGGCCCCCCGATGTTCAAGCGGGCAATCACTCTGGCGATCGTAAGGTTATGTTTGGAATTCATTGTGGTCTGTCGAATGTTAGGTAGGGTTCGACTACAAACACATTCTCAGGCCGTTGCCAGGCGGGAATGGCGAGGCTGCCGTTCAGTCTGGCTTTCTAACCAACTCTGGAACATGAGGACATCCCATAAGTGGTATTGCCAGTTACCTCGCCCTCCCTGGTGAGCTTCCCACTTGTTTCGGATCACAGCGGAGTTAAGGAATCCCTGCTGCTCCATATGCTTTGGATCCAGTAGGGCCTCCGCCCAGTCACGCAGGGAAGTGCGAAGCCATGCATCCAGCGGAACGGCAAATCCCATCTTTGGTCTTTCTGTCAGTTTCGACGGAACGTAACGCTCGAGCACCTGGCGAAGAATCCATTTTCCGCGGTATGGCCGGGCGTTCGTTTGAACTTTCATTTCAAACGGTAGCCGCCAGGCAAACTCTACTACGCGATGATCCAGGTACGGAATGCGGTTTTCTAAGCCGAATGCCATCGTCGCCCGGTCGACCTTTGCCAGAAGGTCATCGGGCAGGTATCCGACAGTATCGAGATACATTGCCTGAAGTGCAAAACTTGGCAGAGCAAGCCGTTCGAGCTCGCTGAAGTGGTGCGGCGATTCTGAGACGCCCCCTCGAACCGCTTGCTCCGAAGGCAGCCAATGCGAGGCCATCGTTGCATACATATCTTCGCCATCCGCAGAAGACAATAAACGTGCAAACTGGTGTAGTTTGTACCCCGGATTGCGTTGACGAAGACTAGCGGGTAGGATTTGCCTCAAGAGACCGAAGATACTTTCCCAATGCTGCGGCTCGATTTCTGTGATGGCACTCGCAGACAATCGCCGCAATACCTTCGGAGTACGCTTGAGCCAGTTCAACAACCGGGTGCCGAATGTGTACCGGTTGTATCCGCCGAATACCTCGTCGCCGCCATCGCCCGATAGACTCACAGTTACGTGCTGCCTGGCCAAGTGGGAAATCAACAGGGTGGGCAGCTGAGAGGAATCGGCGAATGGCTCGTCATAGACTGCGGGCAGACGGCCGACCAAGCCGATTGCGTCAGCCGAAGTCACATATAACTCCGTGTGCTCCGTTCCCAAATGTCGTGCTACTGCCTGGGCGTCTGGGGCCTCGTCGTATGCAGGATCATGGAAGCCAATCGTAAACGTGTGGACCGGAGACTTACTCTGCGTTTGCATAAGCGCGACAATCAGCGAGGAATCGATTCCGCCTGACAGAAATGCTCCCAGCGGAACATCCGCGTGCATCCGCACCCGGACAGCGTCGCGGAGAAGCCTGTCAAGTTCCGCGATCGCATCTGCCTCCGAGCCTTCGAACGGTTGTGAGGCAGCGCCTTCCAAGCAAGCAAGAAGGGACCAAAATGTACTAATACGGACTTCGCCGTTCGTGCAGCGGAGAATCGTTCCCGGAAGCAACTTGTGGATGCCACGATAGATGGAATACGGAGCGGGGACACAGCTGAACTGGAGGTAGCGCGCTAACGCATCACGATCAATTTCTGCATCGAATGCCGGGTGTTCCAAGAATGCCCTGAGTTCGGAAGCGAATAAGAAGGCACCGCCGACCGCCCCGTAGTACAGAGGTTTTTCGCCGAATCGATCCCGAGCCAGGATTAGCGTACGGTCGTTACGGTCCCACAGCGCGAATGCAAACATTCCGTTCATCCGCTGCAGGGACGGCTCGATTCCCCATTGCTCGAAAGCAGCGAGCATAACTTCGGTATCGGAATGGCCGCGAAATCCAAGTCTGGGATTTGCTTTCTGTAGCTCCTGCCGGATTTCATCGCAGTTGTAGATCTCCCCGTTATACGAAATAACAAACTGGCCATTGCTAGACAGCATCGGCTGGTGACCAGCGAGGGAAAGATCGAGGATGGAGAGACGCCGGTGTCCAAGCGCAACGCCGGTCTCGGGATCGGCCCAGACGCCGTGATCATCGGGGCCCCGATGCGACAGCGAATCGGCCATTCGAGCGGCAATGAACTCTAAGCCATGCCGATCCGTTCTTCCTTTTAAGTCAATCCATCCCGCGATACCGCACATTGCGTCGTTTCCCCCACGGCAAATGAAATCTTCCCAAGAAACAGCGCCACTTCGCGCATCACCCGTGCTTCTCAGCGGAGATATGAAGGTCCAGGCTGTGTAAAACGCTCAACTGACTCCCCACCGGCCGAGTTGCTTATCACGCGTTCTGTGAACCCGTCCCATACACCTCGACACACACTTCGCAAACGAGCAAATTTGAAATCCCGCACAAGTGCGATCATCGCCAATTCCAGCAATATCCGATAAAGCACTACTGCATAAAAAAGAGGACGGTTGCGGGACCGCCGGACGGCAAGAATAAGATTTCGAAAGCTGTAGTAGGTTCTCCAGGCTGGTTTATCGATGGTCTTTACCAGCCAAGTGTGCTTATACTCATAGTTATCGCAGTAGATTGCATCGCGGACAATCACCTGGCGGTAGCCATGGTCGGAGAGTCGCCAGCCGTACTCCAGATCTTCCCATCCCATCCACATCGCGGACCAAGGAAGAATTCCCCGCTTGGCAGGGACTGTGGAATACAGAGCACCGTTACTGCTGCTCCAGAACACATCGATCAGGGGATCTGGTGGAGGCGATTCAACGAGCATCGCCGGAAGTGGAAGCTCGCGAGTGCCCGTCAGATTAAAGCGCCTGGCAGTGATCAAATAACCCAACGGATACGCCACGCCAAGATTCTCAAGATGATTGGCCGCGTCGAGCAGGGCTCGAATTACTTTGGGGGCGAGGTTCCCGTCGTGGTTGAGTGCATAGGCGTAGTCCGCACCACCTTCGGCCGCGACGCGTAACCGCTCACGCAGATTCGCGCCGGAACCCAAATTGTGCGGGTAAGACCTGTAGATTACTTGGTTCCATCCACGATCTGCCAAGAGTGACGGAACCGTACCTGTACCCTGGGAATCCACTACGAGGATACGTTCAAAGACATCCCGGCCGACTGATTGCACCTGATCCAGAATTCGA
This sequence comes from uncultured Acidobacteriaceae bacterium, assembly GCA_963846245.1. GTDB lineage: Bacteria > Acidobacteriota > Terriglobia > Terriglobales > Acidobacteriaceae > Sulfotelmatobacter. Next base: position 161,823 of record CAWJVI010000011.1, read on the forward strand.
ATAACGTCGTCGTCGTTGTGGCAAGAAGAAATGACGAGCCAGACTCTGCAGGGCGGCATTTCAGGGAGCGTTGGGTTTGCTTGGGTCACTTGCTACCCTCGGTGTAAGTTCCCGCTTCGGCGACATCTGGCGCCAAGTCCCCATTCCATTGGCGGTTTGGAGGGACGATTAGATCCGCGGCGCTTGGGTTTCTGTTCAGTTTTCCAGTCACCACTCGATTCTGTTTCAACGTGAATGTCGCCAACCACTTCAGCAACATGGCATACGCCCTCAAGGTGTCACCAATTTCTCGGACTCCGTCGCGCGCGGTGGCATAGGCAATACGTGAAAATGGCTCGATGAGTAGAGTCGCGAAAACCACCCCTGTAGCGGATGCCCAGCCAAAATGCTTGCGGCAGTAAATGATCCGGCTGCGCAGCGAGTAAAAGAGGCGCGCGGCTTTAGCTTGATTGGAACAACCTCCGCCGTTGTGATAAGCCTGAGCTGTCGTCAAATAGTACGATTGCCAGCCGGCACCATGAACTTCGTTAAGAAAATCGACTTCCTCGTAGTAGACGAAGAAATCCTCGTCGAATCCCCCCAACGTTGCGAATACTTGCTGTCGTACAAGAAGAAATGCCCCCATCACGATATCCACTGGTCGGGTTTCACGATGGCTCCAATCACGCATCAGGCTCTCCTGGAACCGCCGAGGGGAAAGGTGGTTAAAACCGAAGGTCTTGGCATAGAAGTGCTGCGGCGTCGGGAATCGCGAGCAGCTCGGCACAATGTGTCCTTGGCCATTCAGCAGTTGCACTCCGCAAACAGCGACCTTTGAGTTCCGCTCAGACTCCATAAAGCGGACCACCGCAGAAAGCGACTCGCCTGTTAAGACTATGTCCGGATTGAGGAACAACAAATAGGAGGCCCGACTATCCCTCGCGCCTTGATTACACGCAGCCGCAAAACCGCGGTTTATTGTGTTTCGAATCATGGACAGCGGAACGCTTCCCGGCTGAAGACGATCGATGGAACCGTCAGACGAGGCGTTGTCTACTACAACAACGCGCAACAATTCAAGCCCGTTAAGGCTTGCAGTTCGGATGGAATCGAGACACTGCTGCAGTTGCGACCCTGCATTCCAGTTAACGATTACGATCTCAAGACTCGGAAGCATGTGAACGGTAGAGAGAATGTACGTCGCTGATCAAGCAAATCGGTTCGTCTTTTTGCGGATGCCGTCCAGGGCGCCCATGAGGGCATGGCTGAGCTTCTGGAAGCGTTCTTTTTCAAAGAGACAGATGAGCAACAAGGATTTCATCCGCGACCAAAGCGTAGAAAGGACCCATCTGGGCTCACGGCCGAGATATTCGCACGCAAGGATCACAGTGTTCCGCGTCATGAAGTACTGTCGCTGCGGCGTGTGATTGGTGGTGCCTGTCGTTTTCCAAGGCAGGTGATGTTCCGTGAGATCTCCGATGCGGTGCTGCATTAGCGGTCGAGATGAGAGCGCGATGCGAAATCCCTTCGAGCGGGCACGAAGGCAATACTCTGAATCGACACAATCGATAAAAAACTCGTCGCGAAATCCGCCAACTTCGTAGAGAGCATTCAGGGAAATCAAACTACCTGACGTGATAACCGCCTTAACTTCTTTTCCCCATGAATGGCTACCGTCTGGATTCGCGACAGCCAGTCGACCATTGATCGAGTTGGTGTAGTTCGAACCGATTACTGCGAGCCTGGTCTTGTCAGGGATCTGGTGATAGACAGCGATCAGAGAATCGACCATATCAGCGTCAACAGAGGTATCCTGATCCAAGGTAAGGATCCATCGATAATGCTGTTCCTTCGCATACCGTGCACCTTGATTAAGGCCCCGCGCCACGCCTTGGTTTGCGCTGTTCACAATCAGGTGCACCTTGAGGCTAGTGGCCACTTCGCTTAGGCGGCTTACACACAAATCTTCGGAGCCGTTGTCTACCAGCACAGCTCGATGAACTTGGGTTCGGACCTTCTCCATCCGAGAGAAAAGCCCAGCGTCTGGATCGCGAGTGACGATGACAGCGCATATCGCTTCCCGAGTGGGCGCATCCTCGCAGGTGCTGGCGACGCTGTCTTCCCGCGGATTCGAGTCGATCTGTTGTCCCCCGGAGAATTGCATAACACTCTAAGTTTGGCCGTTCATTTCGGTGACTGCCGACAGTCGATAGTTGACGATGGCCAAGGGGAGGAATAAAACCCAAAGGCCATCAAAGCGATCAAGGTAGGGGTTGGTCGCGGTCGCAATTAAGAATCCCGCGCAGCCCGCCAGCATGGGAATCATGTGCCGTCCGAGCTCTCCCCCTTCACGAATGATTTTGACGCCCTTCCAGAATATCCACGCGACGCCGGCGGCATAGGCTATGAAGCCGACAATGCCTGTTTGATACAGAAGAGAAAGATAGTAGAGCTCATACGACCAAGGCATGGTTTCTGAGCGTATCGATCCAAGTGCGCTCGCACCGAGCCCCGCGCCCCAGAACGGTCGGTCCAACCAGCCATTCGACAAAGCAATCAACTGTTGGCGCCGCTCGGTTCCACCTGCGTCAACAGTTTGGGCGCTCAGATCGAAGCCGGTAACGAAACGATCCCAGAGAAGGCGTGGATCGAAGTCGTAAACCAGTGTGAGACTGAAAAAAATGATTGCGATTGACGCAACGAAGGCCATCGCAAACCCAGTCATCGACCTCCTGCTGGCGGACCTTTCAGCCGCCGGCTGAAAGGAGCGGAGTAACAAAATCAGTATGGGGCTGAGGAACATTACCAAGAACAGTGCACGCCTCCCGGCAGCGAGTACGGTGAAGCAGCTCAGCGCGCACCCAACCCAGGTGGCAACCCGCCATAAGCGCCCACGGCCGAGCCATGAACTGGGTACTGCGAGACTTGCCATCACGTACGGCAGGAGGAACGGGAAGGAGTTCATTCCAGCAATCGCCATGCCTGTATAGCCCTCATGGGTGTTGAATGACTCCTCATCCCATCCGAGCGAAAGCGCCGATACAAGCCTAGTCTCTGGCAAGAGCTTGAGCTGGGTGAGCAGGTACAAACAGCCGTACAGACCAATGAGAAGTGTAGAAATTACTGCTGCACGATGTATGCTCCGAACGATCTGCCATCTTGTTACGCCGGAAATCCAGAGAGTGTAGGCCAGCGGCCAGAAAATAAAGAGGGCGGCCATTTTGGTAGCTCCCGGAGTGGCCGCGAAGAACCCCTTGATCACAAAAAGGAAACTGACCGCGGCCAACCCTACTGCCCAAAGGCCCACGCTGTAGTTCAGCTGCGAATGTCCGCTGGCATATCCGGCTGCAACTAAAGACAGCAGGAGCGCGAATAGAAGTACCTTCACATACAGCAAGGACAACACCATCGGGAATGTCATCATCACTACGAGCAACAGGCTCGAACCGACTCCGATGGCTGACACGAGCGGAGTTGCCCGCATGGCTTCTCCTGTTGCGAAGACAAATGGCTTTCGTTGATGCAATTAGAACTCGTAACTAGAGAGGAGTCACAGATTCAACCGCGGCCCCAGCCCCTTGAAGAATAGGATTTGTCTGAATTCGGTGCGCAAAAAACACTAAAAGCGCGGCGTCGCCGGACGCTCGAAGCATCCAGGCCACCGCCGCTCCGGTCACGCCGTAGGTCTGAATGAACCAATACAGAGCGGCCGCATAGAAAGGAAGCTCCATCAGGTTCAGCTTTGCGGGGATGTCCGGCCTCCCCAAGCCTTGGAGGAGCGAGAAAGGCAATGCCCCGACCGCCAACGCCAATGTGCCCACTAAGAGCAATTGGGCAATGCGATAACTGTGCATCGAAAAGTTCGAGCCGAGCCAGAGGGAAAGGCCGGGTCTCGCGATCGCAATCAGTACAGCCGTGAGCGGAATCAGGATCGCAAGTATGTACCAGGTCGTTCTGCGATAAAGGGCTCCCAATCGGCGACTATCACTATTCTTGGCCGAAGAGAGACTGAATGCGGGAAACATTACTGCCGAAACGGCACTGGAGACGATCAACAGCTTGGTTACCACTTCGTACGGAGTCGCGTAGTAAGCGACAGCAGCAGCCGAGACTAAGGCGCCAATCACAAAGCGGTCCATATAAAGCATAATCGGGCCGACAACATTACTTACCGTCATCCAACCGCCCAAAGTGAAGAGCGCCCCCATATGCTGAGGCCGAACGGCAAGCTCATGCGCTAAGACCGGCATAACGCGAAAGCAGAGGAACAGATGTGCCATCCACGCAACAACTCTGCCAACTACGAGAGCGACTGTGATCGGAAAGAGATGCTCTGAGAACGGCAGCACGAGCAGAGGCCCGGCGAAAGTGAATATCCCCATCGGTGCGCGTATTAGGTTGATCAGTCCGAACGACTGCTGAGCCTCGAGGAAGCCACGCAACCCAGCGGTGCTAATCACGATTGGGATCGAAATGGCGAGAGCATAGAAGGCGTACAGGGCATCGCTTTGCAAAGCCGTTGGAATCTTCAATATCCCATAAACCAGCGGGTGAATTCCCCAGGCGAATAACGACGCTCCTGCCAAACCCAATGCCATCATCAGGGTCTGGCTGGTCCAAAACAGCTCGGGGATCTCCTGTTCCCGACCGTTCCCCAGCTTCTCCGAGACCAGCTTTGTCAGTGCGCGACCTAGACCAAGATCGAATAATCCAGCGTATCCAATGAGCGTCCAGGCGAGGGTAATTACCCCGAAACGACCAGTGCCCAACCTATGAATAAGGATGGGTATGGAAAAGAAGGCGATCAGCAACGGACTTCCAGTCCCGATCAGATTCCACACCACGTTCCTGGCCAGAAGCTTCCTGTTAAGCAGGGGATGATTTTTCGTATTGATCTCAGCCATGGGAGACGTCGGTGTCAGAACTTGGTGCTGCACCGTGTCCGTTGCGCGAAGCCCAGGGGATCCTGGCTTTCACGGTAGCGGCCACCTCCCGGGCGAGAACCTTGCGAGGATCGCACGGGTCCGAAGCACGCCAGGTTGCCAAACCGATAACCCAAGCGATCGCTGCGCAGAACACCAGAAAGCCTCCCAGCACTGTGATCAGTAACCGCGGCGGAGATGATTTTTTCTCCGCAACTTTCGGCTTGTCCAAAACTTTGACGCTGGGAGTCTCTTTGGCTTCCTGAATTTTGGCCATTTCATACTGCTGGGTCAACAGTTCGTAAACGGTTTCCTGGATTTTCGCGCGCCGGTAGTAGTCCGCATACTTGACCCCCAGCAACGGCAAGCTGCGCAGGCTTGGGTAAGGCATATCGATCGATCGTGAGTCCTGCGGTGGAGACGCTGTTCCCCGCGAAGGATCCGACTCAGCTGGCACGTCCCGCGCTCCTCCCAACTTTTCCAAGTCTTTCCGAAGTTCAGCGACCCGGGCACTAAGGGAACGAACTCGGGGACTGTTGTCGGAATAAATCTGACGCAAGCCTTCCAACTCGGATTGCGCGACGATGAGTTCTCCGGCGAGGGTTCCGGCGGCGTCCAAGGCTGCTTTTCCCATGGTCTGAATATCGACGGTGCCGTTCTGACTGGAAAATTGTGCGAGACCGTTGGAAGCGTCATCGAGGTCGTGTTTGGCGACCGTGAGCCGCTCCTCAAGAAACACTCGCTCACGATGTGCAGACGAGGTTGAGAGTTCGGAGATGAGCGAATTCAGCTCGTCGATGTAGGCCCGGGCAAGGGCTGCAGCGCGCTCCGGGCTGCGATCCGTCACGCTGATGCTGATGATGCCGCTTTTGCGGTCTTCGGAAATGACGGTGTGCTGGTCGAGAGCTGCACGGGCATCCTGGTCCAGACGAGCGCCATAGATCTTCTTCAACTCGAACTGCTCGACCAGTCGGGACTGGGCCGCATCGCTCCGCAGAATGCCGATAAAGAGCGCACCGGTACTATTCAAACCGAACAAGTCGGCCGCCATCGATCCCAAGCCGCCCGCGCCTCTAGCGGCCAGAGATGCCATGATCGCTAGACCAGAGTTCGACTGCGAATCGGGCGGCATCAACTGCGCGGTCGAGGTGTACGACTTGGGAATCGTGAACGCGAGTAGGCCCGAGAACAGTAGCCCTATTACAGCGGCTCGAGACAGCAACTGACGATGATCCCAGAGAAGACGGAGCTGACCGGCCTGACGAGCGCGTCGATCCTGTAACGGAATTTCCTGAAGCGACAGCTCGTCGCGAAGCGAATTCGGTTTAGTGGAGGTTAGACTCATTGAAAATGGTTTCTCAATTCTTTTTAGTGCCTCGCGGATCTTAGCCAGTTCGCATCTGTGTCAGCATCTCGATCCCTGGGAAAATGCGCGGGTCTCACTTCGCCCGGGCCCGGGGCCAATAGCCGAGTTGAAGTGATGCCAGCACGTTCTCCTGCCGGTTGGCCGCAGGCAGTGGAATCTGCCAGCTTTCGTACTGGAGCGTACCGGTGAGTCGAAATCCCGACCTCAGCAAGAAATCCGTGTTGACTGCGACATCGTTCTGCGTCCCGCCTTGCGGCAAGAATTGGCGATCGACTTTCCGGTGTCGGAGTTCGACTCCGATTCTCTTGGTCGAGCTGAGCCAATACGTGCTCTGGAGCGATTCACCTTGTGCCGCCCGCCCCAGCCATGTGCCCATCAGTTCGCCATTGTTGGTGTATCCGTTGAGGTATTGCGAATTGCTGTAGTAACAGCCATTGCAGGTTGGGAAGTTAATTGGACTCGTCGTCCCGCCTTCGATTCTCAAATCAACTTTGGGAATCTCCGGAAGTCTGGCAAGGTACAACCCGCTCTGGAACGCCGCTTTGTACGGACGGTCTAATGGAGAAATCTCATCTTCCTGAAAGGCGTCAACATACAGGCTTAGCCAATCGCGTAACTTTGGGATCCGATAGGTGAAATCCAGCGCTGACCGCCCGTCGCCCAGAGATGATCGGTTCACGTGGACACCGAATGCACTTTGCAACAGGGTCTTAATCGTCAACGGATTTTGCTGTCCCCCGTAAAGGGTCGTCTTAGAGACGCTCAGTTCAAAATTTGGGGTGAACTTGAAACTGATCTTGCCGCCGCTGACAAACGGTTGCGACGCCAGAATTTTTCCGTACTGGCCGATAAGAGTGGGGGTGAGCGAACCCTCTAGCGCCGAGTTGTCGATGAACCTCTGTCCTGCGACCTGCCCAAGAAAGAACTCCATGCGAATGTCGCCGAACAATCCAAGAACCGACGGCAGGCGAAATGGGCTGACTCGATTGATGCGGAACATCTTGTTCAGCGGTTCGGCGTTGTTAGTGAGCAGCATCGCGCCCTGTTCACCGGGGCCCCACCACAGACTTTGCCTGCCAAAACTGATCTGCCAGTTGTCCACGTTCATTCCCACATATGCGTCCAGAAGCTGAAAGCGGCTAGTGGCAGCGACCGGCATGGAAGGCGGGTTCGGAGGCAGGCCGTCCGCCGCGCTGATGAAACTTAGCGCCGCTGGAGACAACGAAGGTGCAGACGGAGCCGACTGGTATTCCCCGCGTGCGTAGATCACGAACGGACCGGCCGTCGTCCAACCCGAGGTCCCCGATACGCTGTTGAAGCCTTCCTGATTGGGCCTGCCGTAATCGTTTAAGAACGTTTGGCCAAAATGATAGTTATCCGTAAGCGGTTTGCCCGATATACCCAAGGCCCGGGTATAGACAGATTCAACCTGCGCGTGAACATTTTGTTCACCCTCGGTGTCGTTGAATTCGCCTTCGAACTCGCGAGACAGTGACCCGAAAAGTTGTTGGACTTCCGCCGGGCCGTCCGCGTCGGGTTCGCTCTCCCAGGCTTCGCTCAGCAGTCGGGCACATTCGAGCCGAGTCCACGGACGCAGCCCAAGAATCGCCGTTTTGATGTAACCCATGGCTGCAAGACGTTCCAGCGCCGGGTAGATCCAGCTATCCAGGGGAACGTACGGTGAACCCATGTAAGAGGAGTTCCGCATCGTCGGCTCGTTCACGTATTCGCGGGGCGACTCCCATGATCCGCCTCCGATTTCGGGGTCGTGACGCCGGCGGTAGACGCTTTGCGAGGTTAAGTACCCAAGTAGGCTGCCCACGAAGACGTCCGAAGGAAAATGCTGACGGCTCCGAACCCCAGCGAGACTCACCGCCGAAGCCATTCCGTACGCGAACAGTGATGGCAACGTGCCCGGGTACTCATGCGCAATGACTCCCGCAATCGACCACGCCACCGCAGCATGCTCTGAGGGAAACGACGTGCCTCCGTTGAAGAATGATCCGCCACCATTGCCCTCGTACGGACGCTCGCGTCCCAAGGAGTGCTTCAGAGCTTCGGCCGTGACCAGACTGTCCAGAGCGGCCTCGCCTGCAAGGAATCCAGTCTCACGCCAGTGCTCGTTGTGAGTAGGAAAGCTCAAAAAATACAATCCGGCGCCCGCGCCAACCAGGCTCGCAACGCCGTAATTAGAAATCGTCTTGTAGTGACTGATGGTGGCGGCATTTTGCGAAAGGGACGTGCTGTACTGACGGTCGGTAACGAAGAGGCTAGCAGCGATTCCGCCGAGCGGTCCCAGCCACGTTGCATCCGACCAGCGCGTCCGAAATGGACTCGTCCAGATGTATTTCTGGTCGTCAACAAAGTCTTTCAAGTGCCCTGTGAACCCAGGCCTTGGCGAATCTGGAAAAGTGTCGAACATGCCAGGAAGCAGCGGTTTTGCCGCGGTTTCTTTTTTCACTTGAGGAATCGTTGCCGGAGCTTCAATCGGCCTTCGGTCGATTCCGTCTTGTGATCGGGCGGTGACCGACAGCAAGGCTATGCAACCGGCCCAGAAAATCGCCTTGACTCTTGTCTTTTTCCGCAAGCTAGAGTTCGGGTGTTAAGGATGGATATAAGCAACAGTGAGGGCAACAGAAGACGCAACTTGAGCAGCCTGCAAGAGCGCGGTCCAATTCCGAGTAGCTATCTTGGGCGCCTTTTCCGGCACAACGATCGAATCCCCTGGCTTCAACACGGCGCTGAGCGGGTCCCCCAGCCAGAATCCAGAATTGTTCCTGGCGGAGAGAACAGACCCATCCGCACGCACTACGAAAACCGCGGCCCGATCCGCGATCTGAGTCAGGCCACCGGACTGGCTCAGGTACCACTTCGCGCTCCGGCCCGGAACATAGCTGACGGCGGTAGGATTAAAGACCTGGCCGCTAACGACCACGTAGTTCGTTTTCTTCGGAATGATCAGAACATCTCCGTCTCGCAGCGGGATATCCGCGGGCGTCTTCGCTAAGCGCCGGATGTCGGAGGGAATGTGGATCACCATTCGTCCCGCTGGCGGGGTCGCTTCGAGTTGTTGGAGAGTCGTATCCGTCTGGGCGATCGCGGTGAGCTTCGCCTCCTTCTGGTCAGCCTCGCCATCCGGGAGAGCTTTCAAGTAGCCCTCCTCTGCTTTCAATCGGCTCAGCAGCTCGAAATGGGACTTCATTTCAACGTCTCTAACTTCTTGACGGAGCAGCACCGCTCCGTATGGAAATGCCTCGGAAGTGAAGCCGTTACAGCGTGCCAGCAAAGAACTGAGGCGTTCTCCCGGCTCAATCCCATAAGTCGCCGGATGCTGCACCTCTCCATTCACCTGGACGGACGCTCCCAGATCATTCCATTGGGGAATCTGTCGAACAGCCAGGACATCTCCGTTGCGCAACGAAACGTTTTCGTTGATATCGCTCGACAACGCAGCCGCAAGCTTCACCTCAAGATGTTCAGCAGAACCGTTGCCCGCCGCAAATCGCGTGAGATCAGCGCTGTCTGCAAAGGCACTGCGCTTGAGTCCGCCTGCGACTCGAACCAGGTCTTCAACCCGCATATCGGTTGTGAGGGGATAGCGCCCGGGCTTCGCAACTTCACCCCGGATATCTACGGTAGGCGCGTCCACTTTGGCCAGGTTCCGGTGCACCAGCAGCCGATCGCGGGTCTGCAAAATAATGTTGTCCACCGGATTTCCAGCTAGCGCTTCGCGCAGGTCAACGCTCAGAATCCTCATGGTGCCGTCGGCTTGATGGCGGAACAACTGCGCGGAATCGAGCGCCGCGTCTGGCGTAGCTCCGCCGGCCAGGAAAATAGCGTCGCGCAAATGAGCTTGACCGGAGGTTCGGTAGGATCCCGGCTGATGGACTTCGCCACCTACCCACACTTCCGGCGGCGCCTCAAAGTCATAGCGGCTGAATATTCGCACCGTGTCCAGGGGCTTCAGGGCTGGAGCCGAGGCTGGGTTTGCCAGTGCACTCGCGATGTCAAAGCTTTCGACGCTGGGATGAAAGTCCGGAGCATTCAAGCGGATGATTTCTGCATAATGAGGTGCGGGCTCGGGAAGCAGATCGCCATAGGACGAAATCAGGTCCGTCAATTTCATTCCTTGTTTGTAGGAATAACGCCCTGGACGCAAGACGTGCCCTTGAAGGTAGATGGCGTCTGCGTTGTAGGCGGCGATCGGAAAGATGTGTACTTGATCGCCATCGCGAATCTCGAAAGCTTGCAGTTGCTTGCTGAACTGATCAGGATCGGCGGTCGCCGTCAGATCCAGAGTCAACATGGTCCGCTTATCGTGGGCCTCGAGCCGCTGCACCTCGATATGCCGCAATGCCGCGGCTGGCAGAATTCCGCCTGCCAGTTCCAGAACTTCGTTCAAGGACGTCTCGTTCAGCAGTTCGTATACTGCAGGGCGGCGTACTATGCCATCGACAGTCGCTTGAGGTCCAATCGAGGGCACGAGTAAAGTGTCACCATTCTCCAGTCGCTTCAAGTCGCCGCGGATGCCATGCAGGAGCAAATCGTAGGCGTCCACCTGCTCGACTAGTTCCTTGCCGCGGTAGTGTTTGAGCGAACGCAATGATCCCCGGCCCGTGACGCCTCCGGCGGCAAACAGCGCATTGAGCGGCGTTGAAAGAGAACTGATGTCATAGGCACCCGGTTGTGCGACCTCTCCTACCACATAGACGCGTACGGTTCGCAGGCGGGAAATGGAGACGTCGGCGGAAACATCCCGGTATGCGCCTCCTGAGTGCGCGCTGGATTTCCAACTGCACGTCGCCGAGGCTCTTGCCGGTTACCAATACTGGACCTGTCTCCGGCAGCGCGATGCGCCCCTCTCGATCCACCAGCCGCACCAGGCGCTGCGTAACGCTGCCCCACACGTCAATGGACAAACTATCGCCGGTTCCCACCACATAGTCAGGTCCCACGGGCAGGTCCATGGGAATCACATCCGCCTGATTTATGGTTTTGCGGAATATTTCTGAGCCGAAACGCTCCGCCGGACGCTGCCACGCCGCCGCCTGCACGTACATATCGTAGAGCGAAGGGACGTCGGCATAGGGACTGGCTGCACGCACCATCTTCACCGGTGTCACATCTTCTTGACGTTCCGTTTCGTGGCCTGTGGGTCTCGTCCGCTGGTTCGAACGCATCGACGCTACGAGAATGTCATTTCTAGCAGTGGTGTCGCGCGAATTGACGTCACCGGCATAGGGGCGATTGTTCTGCGCCGCGGTCAAGTCGTCCGGTGCAGGGATGGTGGATCCTCGAGAACCTAATGGCGTATCGGCTCTGGACTTGATCGCATTCGATGCCAGCTCAATCTGGGTAGCGGTTGACAGCTGCTCGCCTTGACCTAGTCCATCCGTCGACAGGGCAGTCTTCATCGTTCGAGGCGACGAAATCGAGGGCTCTGTATCTGGCTCGTATTGCGGATTTGTATCGGGAACAGAAGACTCGTTCTCACTCTCACGCCGATGATGGGTACTGTTTTGTGCCCCCGAGGTTTCGCACTCGCTGTCCAGTCTAGGATCGCAGGCCGCAGTACGCTCCAGGTCTTGATCGTTCCTTTCAGAGTGCAGCGACTCGCTGTCTTCCTGAGCTTCGACCTGGACCAGACGCCGCGCGCGCTCCTTTAGGACCAAGTCCTCTTCCTTGGCAAAACTCGAATCCGGATTTGGCGACGGCATCAAGTACCCGTAGCGCTGCAGCAGGCGGGTCGCAACCGACCGAAAAGCCACATCGCGCTCGAGGCAATCGAATATGGCCTGGTCGGATAGATTCGAGTCTTCCACGACCTGTCCATTGTCGGTGGCTTCCCTGGCAACCCACAGCTTCAGCTCCACTAGCAAACCCGCATCCTTAACCAACACTGCTTTGATCTGAATCGAAGACGCTGCCACGCGGTTCAGGTTATCTTTAGCGAGGTCGGATAGCCCCGATGTGCGGCTCCCTTGGCTATCACGCTGCTGAGTGCGCGCTCGTTCGTTATTCTGCCCGTACAGCAGCGGGCACAGGATGAGAACTGCAGTGCAACGTGCGGATCTCCCAAGTAGCTTCTTGGACATAAAAGACCGAGTCACGCGCACATCGCCTCCAGGTCGGCCTCATCCACTTCGACAGCAACCGAGCGCATGATCAGGTCGATCGAGAAAATGACCCGACAGCGGTCTTTTCTGCGCACGATGATGCCCTCCAGTCCCTGCATGGGACCATTGTGTACTCGGACTCGGCGTCCCGCACGCAGGTAGGGATGGGGTTCAACCTTCAGTTCGCTCGACCATAGAGTTTGCAACGCCTCGATCTCCGCGGTTGGTAATGCGGCGGGCTGTCCATTGAATGACACGAGCCGGACTACGCCGGACAACTGCAGCACTCGCAACTTGCTGGTGAGTGCCATGCGCACGAAAACATAACCCGGGAACAGGGCCAGCTCTAACTCCTTACGGCGGTCTTTCCAGCGCCGTACCGAGCGGTATAGAGGAAGGAAGCAGGGAAAACTGCGTTGTTCGACTTGTTCAGCAACACGCTTCTCGTGGCGCGGGCACGTATAGATGGCGTACCAGTTTTCCGGTCGCGGCCCCTGCGGTATCTCTGCCGGTACGTCCACCCCCATCATTGGTGCCATCGTCCTTAGACCCTTAACCCGCCAGCTGCAGCTTCGCCCCCTCACTTACAGGGCTATCGTGAGCTAAACCCATTTATTCAACGGAGTTACAAGTAAAAACTGGGCACCGCTTACCGAGCCCGTCGAAGCCTAGACCGGCGCAGCTTCGTCAAATGAGCCCAAACTAGCCGACTTGCCGGAGAGCAGGGAATTATGGCCGAGACTTAGCGAAACGCGCTTCACCAACCGTCCCTTTCGACTCTTGCCCTGACTTCAGGGCCGCACGGGAATTTGCCCACCAGCCTCGATATTCTCGACCTTGATTTTGTTCTTCGTCAGAGTTCCCATCACGCGAACTCTTTGGCCTGCAAATGCCTCGGCCTTGTCCTGATCGTCGAGGCCGTAGATCGTCTTCTTGTCCGCGTCGAACAGAACATATTTAGAACCAAGTTGCACGCACTTGGTGGCACAGGTGTTCTTGTCGCGTCCCATACTCTTCATTTCGTCCATCATTTTTTCGTGGGTGCCGTCTTTGGCGCAGAGAGAATCCATGATTTCGCCAGAGAATGTCTGCGCGTTGGATTTACCAGGCTGCTCCCTTGACTGTGCCTCCATTGGTGGCGTGGCGAGAAGCAGTCCCAAACAAATGGTAAGAATGGCGCCCGCGTGAGTTTTCATTTTTCTTTTAAAGTCTTGGTGGCTGTAGAGCGGTTGCATTCCAGCAACTTAGTTAACGCGGAAGCTCGAATTGTCACGCAGAGGTCAAGACTTTGTAATTTGCGCGTCGCAATACGTTCTATTCCAAAAAGTGACAAATCGTTTACATGCATCTGACAAATGGGGCGTATCGCTCGTCTAGTTTTTTGTTTCTGAGGAAAACACCAATGTCCGATCACAGTGTCAAGCGCCGGTTTGGAGTCGCCCTTGTCGGATGCCTGATCGCTTGCAGTGAGCTTGCATCTGGCCAAGCTTCATCCATCGCGAATCCAGTGTCCGCGTCAGACCTCGGTGTTTCTTTCGTCGAAGGTTCTGTGTCCCAGGTCATCGTGGAACACGAGGGAAGGAAGTATGTAGTGGACGTTGCCTCCCACCAGGTTCGTCTCGTCGACGCCGCGAGCCATGCTGCTCCTGCCGAGTCAAAGCAATCTCCTGCAGAGACTGGTCATCCGCGTTCCACAACCCCTGAGTCGGCCAAAAGCAAGTTCTATAAACCTGGGGACGATTTTCTGTTCAATGTCCCCACTGGGCGTCCGGTCGAGCGGCACAGCCTCGTCATAAATTTTGCTCACCGCTTTCCTTACGAAGCGGCATTCACCGGACCCGGACGTGGAGATACGCTCTCGGGCCTCGACGATTTCTCTGTGTCGTCCCTCGGTTTGCGGTATGGAGTGACCTCGAAACTTTCGGTGTTCGCGTATCGCTCACCCAGCATCATCGGGCGACCCATCGAGATGATGGCCGCCTATAACTTTCTCGACGAACACAACGGCAATCCCGTGAACGCCGCTTTCAGGTTCTCCGTGGATGGGCAGAACGATTTCTCCAGCAATTTCGCCGAGAATCTTGAGCTGATCGTTTCCCGAAGTCTGGGCCGACGGGCGCAGTTGTATGCCGCGCCTACCTATACGATTCACCAGCGCCCCCTGCTTTCCAATCCTGGGTCTCTCGCCGATGCCATGCCCAATCAACCTTGCAGCGCGCCGCTAGCGGTCGGGATTGCCCCATCGTTCAACGCGCGCCCGTGTGCTGATACGTTTTCTCTGGCCGCCGCAATCTCGGTCGACATCCGGCCCACCGTGGCGTTTGTTGCCGAAGTCACACCCACATTGCTGAACGCTCGCGAACTGGCGATTCATCGCCCCGAATATGCTTTCGGCATCCAGAAGAAGATCTGGCGGCACGCTTTCACCTTGGGCCTATCCAACGGGCCGGGATCGATAGTTTCGCAGCGGGGAGGCACGCGTGCGACTCTTCTGCAGGATCCAACGGCGGATAAACCGGGCGGGTTATTCGTCGGCTTCGATTTGACGCGGCAGTTGTTCTAGAGATGGAGAAAGTGGGACAGCGACAATTGAACGATTCCATTCCAGGTCGGACTGTTCCCGGGAGCGGCTACTGCCGCCGGGTGGGAATGGGCTTCTCGCCTGACCGAGCAGCCCGTAACCTTGCCAAAATAGTTGCCCCGGAGGACTCGTGCGCAAGTTCATTCTGGGCGTGACTGCTACTGCAGCCGTTTTGGTTTTAGGCGGACTCGGCCTCGCCATGTTGGGTTTCATTCCCACCGAAGCCAACACGGCCCCGGCCAGATTGGAGCAACGCGTGGCCCAGGGAGCGCTCGACGCCTCCATGAAGCGTCACGCCCCCCAGTTGACTAATCCGCTGCCGCCGAGCGACCAGAATCTGATCGACGGCATGAAGATTTACTACGTGAACTGCGCCCTCTGCCACGGTGGGCTTGACCGGAAGCCCGCCCCTTTGGCCAAGAACTTCTATCCGCCCGCCCCCAGTCTGATTTCCGATCCGCCGGACGATCCGGAGTGGCACATCTTCTTTACGGTCCGGACTGGCGTCCGTTACACAGGGATGCCCGCCTGGGACGGTGTCCTTGCCGAACCAGATATGTGGAAGGTCACTTCGTTTCTCTCCCGGATAGACAAACTTCCGCCCGCTGTCCGGGAATATTGGCAGGAAACTTTCAACGTCGATCTTCAGACCGGTGGGAATGAAAAAGGCCACGAAGAACAAGAAAGCCCCAAGCACTAGGCCGGCTTGACCGAAGCAAAAGCCATTTCGCCGGAGGTCGCGGAGCGCCCCGATTCCTAGCGCCTATTCCGTAGGGGGTGGGATGTACAGAGAACAAACGCACCGTCGGCAAATTGGATCAGCCGCGATATCGAGGTTCGCCCGAAACCGCAATGCCTCCGGTCCGTTCAAGATATCCGGCAGACTCTGGGTCCGGATGTCCCCCATCGCAGAATGAAAGAAACATGGGCGCACTTCGCCAGATGCGTCAATTACGGCGGAAACCCAGGGTGCGTTGCAACGTGGAGCCACGTCAGGGATTTGGCCCAGGTGGGCACGGAAATGACGGACGATTTTGCGCAGCTTACTTGCAGTTTCAACGACAAAGCCGGAGTTCCCTTCAGCGCTACACTGACTTATCAACTGTTCGATCTCTGAGTCCAGCGCTTCGACTTCCTCCGCGTTAAGTGCAATCCGGTGTTGCCGTTCTTGACCCCATCCCTCTGGCCGATTGAAAGCATTGGAGGTGAGATCAGCCGCCAGGAATGAAATGGAATCCAATCCCGTTTCTCTTGCACATGCAATGGTTGCACGAAGCGACTGGTGATTCTCCTTTTGCACAGTGCAGCGCGCGCGAACCATCATATCCGCGCGGAGTTGCCGTAACGCCCCAACGCCCATAGCCATCTGTTCATACGCGCCTGGGACACGGCGAATGCGATTATGCACTGCCGGTGGGCCATCCAGGGACACGATGACATCGTCAACACTCGCCGCAATCATCTCTGCTTGGGACTCGAGCAGCAAACCCGCCGTGAGGATCGTAACTCGAATGCTCTCGCATCGAAGCATTTGAGCCAGGGAAGGCAACTGGCTGTTCATTTGGGGCTCGCCGCCAGAAAAGACTACCCAACGGACTCCTAACTCTCGGAAAGAAGCCATGTGCTGTTGCAAATCCGCTTTCGTTATTTCCTCAGGCTCCCGAATCCTCCAGATGTCACACATCACACATCGGCAATTGCACTGATTGTGAGGTGAAATGACAATGACGGGGAGACTACGGATCACGTGGGCGCTAAGATTCGCGGGGTCGCTTGTTGAACCGTCCTCCAGCGGCGATATCGAGACCAGTGTATTCATCGCGCTTTCATGCACCACCCAGTGCGTTCAAACCTGAGAAGAATATGATCGGCAAGCAAGCGGATGCCAGGACACTCTCCGAGTAAGGAATCGATCCGCTTTTGTAGGGTAAATGTTCGCGGGAAGCGGAGCACCAACGGTTCAAGATAGCTGGGCGGCACTGCGACGCCGATTCCCTTGACTGACTTCAGCCCAAATTCCGGGGCGAAAATGCGCGTCAGCGAGCGTACCGACGGATAGAAGACGTGCACAAGAGCCCCGTCCGCCAGCCGCGCATCCACCCCTTCGCGATGAAAACGCCGAAACGCTTTTCGCGGGTTAGCGTGGGCGAGATACCAAATAAGCTCCCACAGGCAGCACGGCCCCATCAGACAAAACAACACCGAGGCGCCCGGGTGAAGCACCTGGCCGAGGTCGGAGGCGAACCGCCGCAAATCTTTAACGCAATTAAGAGCGCCAAAATTAGAGAATGCTCCATCAAAAGTGCGTTCTTCTCGCAGCTCACTGAGGTCCTCTGCACCCAACAAGTGTGGCTGCACAAACGCTGAATTTCCGGTTTCTCTCACCCGTCGATTGGCCATCGCCAGCATTCGCGGAGAACTATCGCACGCCACGACTCGGATGCCGCGACTTCCTAGAAAGCACGCATCAACACCTGTACCACAGCCGATTTCCAGCACTCGATCCCCGGAGCGGAAGGCCTTTTTCAATTCCGTCCACACAGATGCGCGCTGAGCGTGGCCGATTCTCGACGCAGTAAACAGCTCGTCATAGCGATCGGCAACGGCGTCAAAGGGCGCGTTGTAGAGCGGCCGGCGTACGGACAACATCCGTTCACACCTCCACTTCTGCTGCAGTCGCATTCAGATTCGCGCGCGCCTCTGTGATTTTCGTTTGCAACGCGGTGACCGCGGACGGGTCGCTAACAGCCGCCTTCGTCAGACGCTCCAGTTCGACCGAGTTCCGCAGCAACTTGTCAGCATGGCTATAGAACTGACGCGAATGCCGTCCATGAATCCCGACCTCGCGGTCAGATCCCACATTCCATGGCTTTGAATTCTTTACGCGATTCTCTACTTCGAGGAAATAGGGTGTGCCTTTAATGGGATAGGCAACGGTCGTGAAGAAAATATCTGGATCGGTTTTCTTGACGTGTTCAACCGTGGCCTCAATGTCTGAAAGTTCCTCGCCCTCGTAGCCCCACATGAGGAACATCCCCGATTGGATGCCGTGCGAACGGCACAACGCCACCGCATTCCGAACTTGCTCGACCGTAACCCCTCGTTCCATGGCGTCGAGGATCCGTTGCGATCCGCTTTCAGATCCGATCCATACTCGAAAACAGCCCATGTCGGCCAGCGTTTCCACCACACGTGGGTTCAGGCGGTCTGCGCGGGAGATACACTCGAAGGGGAGCTTCAAGCCTCGCCGCTTTAATTCCTCAGCGTATTCGAACAGCCAGCCGGGATGAATGGTAAAGACATCATCCGCCATCCATGCCATGTCGGGCTGATATTGCTTCACCAGCCATTCGAGCTCGTCGGCAACGGCACTCGGATTTCTCCGACGATGCGTCTTGCCGAACACCTCGTGGCTGCACCAGCGGCAGTGGTAGGGACAGCCACGCGCGGTGATGAGAGACACGGATCCCCGGCCGTGATGTTCCCGCCAAGTCTCGACGTATCGTGAAAAATCGATCGATTGCCGATCCGGCCAAGGCTGGGCATCAAGGTCGCGAATCTGTTGCCGCGGTTTCGTCCGCACGATCAAGCCATCGGCGGCGCGGAACACAATTCCGTCTACTTGGTGGAGAGCGTCCAGACTATGCAAGCGAAGCGCCGGGACCAACTCCTCCATCGTCAGTTCTCCTTCGCCGATCACCACAACGTCGGCCCCAGCTTCCAGGTATTCCGAGACGTACGCCCCCGGTTCCGGTCCACCGACCACGGTTTGCCAACCGGCCTGCCGGGCCACTCCTAAAATCTCAATCGCGTTGGACCGAGTCATCAGGTTGGCATAGACGCCCAGCACTTTCGGAGGTGTCTGCTGTAACAGCGCAAACAGCTGCTTGCGAGAAGCGAAGGTGGAATCGAAGACCTCAACATCCATGCCTTTCTCGCGAAGGTGCGAGCAGATATACAGAATTCCAAGAGGTGGATAAGGCTTCATGATTTGAAGCTCTTTGGGATCTTCGTACAAGAAATACCCGTGGGTGAGAAGTAGGTCCATAGTGGTCAAAAAGGAGGCATTGATTTAGTCATCACCACTGGCGAGGTTTGCGTCGGTATGCAATTGCACCAACGGCGTGCTGGCACAAATAGCGGCGAGCGTTGGACGAGGGTTGCGGCAGGATTGCTCCAGTCGCACGACATTGTTCCAAAGCGTCTCCGCCGGAACTGTCGCACTTTGAAGCTGCGAGGAGGCACCTCTGGCGTCAACCTGAGCGTGCAGCGCGTCATGTAACGCCCGGTAAAACTCATCGGTATACGCGCCTTGAAACATCATGGAAAGATCTTCGCTGTCGGACCAGTTGGTTTTTTGCCCGATTTGCATCTTTACTCGCTCGAAAAACTTGGTACCGGGCAACGGATATGAAACGGATACACCAATGTCGTCCGGTCGCGTTGCGCGAACCATCTCCACCGTCTTCTGAATGTCCTCCCAAGTCTCCCCTGGATATCCGAATTGGAGGAAATAGCACGCGCGAATACCCTCGTCTTGCAGGTTCTCCCTCGCAATTGCGAACTGCTCAATGTGAGTTCCTTTTTCCATCGCATCGAGGATCTTTTGTGAACCCGACTCGACTCCCATCCAGACCTCAGTACAACCCGCTCGGTGCAGGGCCCGCACGGTATTGCGGGTCATCAAGTCCACACGTGACTGCATCTTGAAAGGAAGGACTGCGTCCAGTCGCTCAACTTGTTCCGCAAAATCGCTTACCCATTTCGCCTGCAACCCAAAAATATCGTCGGCAAACCATAGATGTTCCGCGTGGTACTCATGCTTCAGACACCGCATTTCTGCTGCCACGCTGGCAGTCGATCGCACCGAGAACGCGTCGCCGTAGATGGGCTTGGCACACCAGTTACACCGGTACGGGCATCCCCGGCTGGCAACAATATTTGTTGAAAAATGCCCGTGGGCAGATTTCCAGGAGTTCCGATACTGATCAAGGTCCACCAATTCTCGAGCTGGAAACGGCAACGCATCCAGGTCGCGCATGAGAGGGCGACTCCTGGTGCGAAATACTTCATTGCACTTGTCTCCAAGCAAGGCCAGTCCCTTGATATGGCTAAATGCCGCATTCTCGTTGCGCAGCAAGCTCTGCACTACCTCTAACAACGCCCATTCGGCCTCGCCCATCAGCACACAGCGAAATCCTCTTTGGAGATAGTCCAAAGCGTGATCAGAGGCATCCGACCCGTTGACGATCGCGATAGCACCCGCTTTCCGCGTCGCGTCAAGGATGTCGTACGCTACCGCGCGCATGCGCGTAAGGCACATCTTGGAAAGAAAATTGAAGTTATCTTCGTAAACTACAACGATCCTGGGCCGGTGTTGTTCCAAGGCCGACCGGAACCCCTCCGCCGGATCATTGAGCATCGTGTCGAAAACGGCAACCGAAACTCCGAAGCGTTTCAGCAGGGCAGCAGCGTACAGCGTGCCGAGCGGAGCGTAAGGTCGCATCTTCCGCGTCTGCTTTCGGTCGTAGTAGAGATGATAGGAGTGTGTTAGCAGAACGTCAGCCACGCCGGTAGTCCCTCGCAGTTAAAAGTAAGAACATCAACAGACTTCCTGGGTCGGTTTGCTCAGATCCCGGCCTGTCAGCAGCGATCTCTTTGTCACAACCTTCTCTACCGTCCGCGACACCCACAATTCCCAAGGGAATGAATACCGGTTCTTGCCAATCCGCCAACGGATCGGAGCGCCGAGTGCACGCCGGACGTTTCGCCGGAGCCACGGTATCTTCTTTGTCGCTTTTCTAAGTTGATTGTTGAGCAGGAAGTATTCGAGACTCCGTTTGAGCCTGCGCAACTCTTCTCCCTGCAGCCAGGGCAGGACATTGACGCCAAGCGCCAATGTTTCCCATTCCTTCAACGACTCTGGTTGGTGCACTCCCATTTCCCGTAGTTGGGGCCATATGGGAATACCCGGATAAGGGGTGAAGATGTTGGGAGAAAAGCTGACGTTCCAGTATTGCTTCGCGATGTCGCTCATGAAGCGAAATGTCTGCTGACGGTGTGCCTCGGTTTCGCCGGGATATCCCAAAATGATATTGAAGACCACATGAATGCCGGAAAGGTCGGCTTTGCGAGCGGTCTCCACCATTTGCTCGACATGCTGAAAGCGCTTATTCATTAAGTTCAGGACTTCCTGCGATCCGGACTCCGTGCCGAAACCGATGTGGTACACGCCACTCTCAGCTAGTGTGTGAACCTCATCTTCCGTCATTGTGGCCAGAAAGTCGGTGGAAGTTTGAAAATCCCAACGGAACTTCAACCTGCTGTCGATGATTCCGCGAGCGATGGCAAGAGCTCGTTTTCTGTCAACCAGAAAATTAGAATCAAACAGCGGCACATCTTCAATGTTGTAGCGGGGAATTAATTCGGTCAGATCGTTGACCACGCGTTCCGCGGGATATGCGTTAAAGCGTCGTTTGTAGAAAACCTGATCCGTGCAGTAGTTGCATTGATACGGACAACCTACGCTGGTGGTGTACGCCAGTTGGCGAATGCCCGAATGCCTGGCGTAGATTCCGTGGTCCACTAAGTCATAGGCAGGCGCCGGCAAGTCATTAATATTCGCCACTGGCCGCTCTGGCTCGTGGATAACGTCGCCGCCATCTTTGCTGCTATCTTTGAAAGACAGTCCGCGGACTCCGTGCCACTCCTGTCCTTCGGCGATTCTCTGCACGAGTTCGAGAAGCGTCAGTTCGCCCTGGCCTCGCACAATGGCATCCACGAAGGGTTCACGTAGCGTTTGATCCACTGCCAGGCTGGGATGCCAGCCACCAAATACAATCGGCAACTCCGGACGATGGCGTTTTACTCGGCTGGCGACCCGAACAGCAGCTCCAATGTGTGGACCCGTAAGCACTGATATGCCGAGGCAGAGCGCATCCTCAGTCTCTCGCAGGACCGCCTGCTCATAGTCTGCGGCAATCAGGTTATCGATAACCTTGACGTCGAAGCCCGACTGCATCAGGGGCGATGCCAGGCAAAGCAGCGACAGCGGAGCGCCGAGTGGGGGACCGTCGTACGGTGGGTAGAAGAGCACGACTTTGTTCTTCGTAGGCAATCGATTCCAATGACCACTCGCGCATAAGCCGTTCCGCTACGCTCGAGCCCTGCGCGCCTGGCGTGCCAGACACGGTTGGGAAGCTCCGAATGTAGGACCACCGACATGACCAATTGTCAGAGGAGTGTCAAATCCGTGTCATTTCTCGTGCGGGTTAGTGTCTTGGTCGTTGAGGATTTTGCAGACGTTTTACAAATCTGAGACAAGTGCGCGCCGGCGAGTCAATACGATTCTGCTTTTCAAGAGCAGATCCGCCTAACTATCATGATCCTTCTTTACAACCCTAAGGCAACCCGATTTCGCAATCGCCGCCTTCCCCTCTCAGTCCTCTCCATTGCGGCTATGCTGGAAGGCAGAGAAGACTACGCTATCGTCGACGGAAACCTCGACCCGCATCCGACAGAAACTCTGGTGGCACTTCTAAAAGAGCATCCCGTCGAACTGCTGGCTGTCACTGTGATGCCCGGGCCTCAGACCGTCGGCGCCGTGGCTACTTGCCGCGAGATTCGCGCCAGGTTTCCGAATGTACCGATCGTATGGGGGGGCTACTTTCCCTCGAACTATACGGCGGCTACTCTTAACGTAGCGTATGTAGACTATGCGGTGCGCGGCCAGGGGGAACAAACGTTCCTTGAACTACTGGACGCAATCCGTGGCAATCGCGACCTGAAAACAGTTTTGGGACTTTCTTTTAAAGGCTCAGATGGAACCGTTTGTTATAACCCAGAACGTCCGATGCGAAGTCCAGGTGATTTTCCCTGGTATCCGTATCATCGGCTGCCCGTAGAGCAATACCTCTTACCCACCTTTTTAGGTCGTCGGACCGCAGTGCACCAGGCGAGTATCGGATGCCCTTATCGCTGCAATTTTTGCGGAGTTGTTACGTTTTCGGGGAGTCGCGAGAAAATGGAGCCGCCAGCTCGAACCGAGCAAATGCTCCGCCATTTAGTTCAAGGCTATGGAGTGGACGCGGTACAGTTTTACGACAACAATTTTTTCTTGCGCGAGGATCACACTCGTGAACTCGCTGACCGTCTTGCGCCACTCAAGACTCGTTGGTGGTGTGAGGGCCGAACCGATGTCCTTGTGAAATATGGGGATGCCACTTTGGAGGCCCTTCGCCGAGCCGGCTGCACCATGATTTTTTTTGGCGCCGAGTCCGGGTCGAACGAGACCCTGAGGGAGATGAATAAGGACCTCCGCGCGGAGGACACGCTGGCTCTTGCGGCGCGGATTCGCAAGTTCGGCATCATCCCGGAGTTTTCGATTATTTTTGGTAATCCCAAAGACCCGGACGGAGACACAGAGGAATGCATCAAGTTCATCCGGCAACTCAAACGGTTGAATCCGGAGTCTGAAATTATTGTCGAACACTACACGCCAGTGCCCCAGCGCAAGGAAATGTATGGCGGAGCTGAGGGCAAGTTCGAATTTCCCACCACCGCTGACGAGTGGGCCACTGAACGATGGCAACGCTTCGCCACTCAGAAAGACCCGAGTACGCCTTGGTTGCGGCCTCATACCAAAGAGCGCATCGATAACTTTGAGTTAGTTGTGTCTTCCAGATGGCCAACAGTTCAAGACCTGCGACTACCCGCTTGGGGGCGGCTGGTTCTAAAAACTCTGAGCAGCTGGCGGTACCGGCTTGGTTATTACTCGGCGCCTTCAGAACTTAGGTGGATTCAACAGTTCATCAACCTCCGCAAGCCAAAAGAGGAAAGCCTGTGAGTGGCACTGAACGCATCGGAACTTCTTTACCCGATTGCGAAGCTGAGGCGCCCTCCTCAGCGTGGCCGTTCCTGATGGGTGTAAGAGATGGCTATGAACGCTGGGCGCCGACCTACGACCATTTTCCAAATCCGTTGCTGGCTCGCGAAGAACGTCATGTTCTCTCGTTGTTGCCAGGCCTTCGGAACCGCGGCGTCCTCGACGTGGCATGCGGTACCGGACGCTGGTTGACGCGACTATCGGCGATCGGGGGACGTCCGGCAGTCGGAGTTGACCTCTCATCCGCGATGCTGCGAGTTGCCGGCCACAAGAAAGAGCTTGCGGGAAGGGTCCTCCAAAGTGATTGCTTGTGTCTTCCGTTCCGGCCCTCGACCTTCGATTTCTCGATCTGTTCGTTCGCGCTAGGACATATTCAGGATTTACGCAGTGCCGCCGCCGAGCTCTCGCGGGTGATGAAGCCTGACTCTGACTTGTTCATCACAGACCTCCATCCGGAAGCTTACGCGAGAGGATGGCGCACCGGGTTCCGCGACCAACGGAGCGCGGTGCAGGTTCACACGCTGTCGCATTCGGTTGAGGACATTCTCCGGGCTTTCAATTCGGCGGATTGCAAATGCGTCGCCCACGTCGACCTCTGCGTGGGGGAGCCAGAGAGGCCCATTTTCACGGAAGCAGCAAGGCAGCACTCGTTCCAAGCTGCCTGCCGCGTACCCGCCGTCCTGTTCTGTCATTTCAAGCAGGGTTCACAACCAATGGTATACAGAGAAACGCCATGAAAATTCCGGTGGCCCACGCAAACCGAGCCTATTGGGACCTGACCGCCGAAAACTATGACAGTATCTTTTCGGAGACCGTCGTCGGAAGAGTGCAGCGAGATGCGGTCTGGCGCGAGCTGGACAAAACTTTCCAACCCGGAATGCGGATCCTGGAATTAAATTGCGGTACGGGGGTTGATGCCGTCCATCTTGCCGCGCGTAGTGTTCATGTGGTCGCCTGCGACCTCTCCTCAAGAATGATCGACGCAGCCCGGAAGCGCCTGGGCGCAACGGGCCTGGGCGCGCTCGCCGATTTCCGAGTCCTGGCCACAGAGCAGATCGACTCGCTGGTCGGTGAGGCCCCTTTCGACGGGGCTTTCTCCAATTTTTCAGGTCTCAATTGTGTGCAGGACATCTCGCAAGCTGCTCGCAACCTCGGCCGCCTCTTGAAGCCAGGTGCCAAAATTCTGCTGTGCATGGTAGGACGGTTTTCTCCGTGGGAAATGGCGTGGTACCTGGCTAAGGGCAAGCCAGCCGTGGCCTTGAACCGTTTTAAGCGAAAACCGACGACACATATCCCTGCGCAGGGAGCGGTCTTGGTTCACTATCCGTCCGTTAGCGACATGAGGCGAATGTTTGCCCCTCAGTTCCAGCTTCGAGGTTGGAAGGGAATCGGAGTTGCCGTGCCGCCCTCCTGCCTCGAGCCACTCGCCCGAATGTTTCCGGGAGTAGTCGGCGGTCTGGCAAAGATCGACCGTTACATCAGTCGCGCTCCGATTTTTCGAAGCATGGGGGATTGTCTCCTATTGCAGTTCGAACGCTTGAGTCAGGAATGTCCGTCTGGTCGTAATCCGTCCTCATCATGAGGCCCACAACGATGCTAACAATCCGCCGGGCGCGTACAGCTCTGAGGCAGTTCGTGTTTGGTCCGCCCATTCCCCAGTTCTGCACCGTCGGTTTGAAATTTCCACAGTCGGAGGTCCGAGTCTGGTTGCGCGGGCTTGGTGAGCCGTTGGACGTTACGGACAGCAATGTAATCGTGGCCGCGCGACCATTCACGGTGGGTATCGGACTTGAGCACATTCCCGACGGGGCGGCTATCAAACGCGCTCCTTTGTTCCTGGGTTTCAGTGATCGCTCTGGGGACACCCGCCTGCTCGGCGAAATTGAACTCTCCTACGCCGACACGATCCGCATCGGCGACCGGGCACTTTGCCTGCTGAGGGGATCGCGCTCAACTAACAGATGCTTGCCCAGAAGCGTGGTTTGGAGGCGCTACCTGGACTTTGCCCGTCAGCAGCGCCGTGTTGACAAGGGTCCGACCCCACCAGAAACACAGATGATTATCCGTGAGTTGTTTGCACTTTCCACCTTCTACATCTGCCCCCGGCCGGTTGTTCTGGTCAGCGTCGTGGATGGAAATGCGGGTAACATTTTTCCGATGGATCTTATCGGCCCGATTGGTGGACAACACTTCACGCTGGCCCTGCACCGAACCAGTACCGCTGTTTCCCTTATGGAACGCTCTCGCAGGGTTGCGCTTAGCGGTGTCCCCGTCGAGCAAATCTCAATCGCTTACGCGTTGGGACAGAACCACAAGAAAACCGACTTCCACTGGAATCAGCTCTCGTTTGATTTCACAACCTCACCGGCCTTCGGAGTGCCCATTCCAGAGTTTGCTCTCAGCGTGAAAGAAATGGAGATCGAGGAAGTTCGTGCTATGGGAAGTCATAAATTGTTCATTTGCCGGGCTGCAGGGAATCATCTTCGATCTCACGGTTTGCAGCTGTCGTTTGTGCAAGGCTTTTACCATGCCCGCAGGCAACAGACCCAACCACTCGTTCTAGCAACGAAAGTTGCTTGATATCTGAATTTCGGAAAGGGCGGTGCTACGACTTGCAAGAAAGCATGGTCCCTCTTCATGTCGTGCCGCTGATTTACTTTTACGAGGCCGACTTGACTACTCCGGAATCGCTTCTCGATCGCTATGCGACGATCGGACCCTTCGCGAATGCTCTGCACGAGGAAGGAGTAAGAATTACGGTAGTGCAAAGGTTCCACACCAACCTAGACTTCTGGGACGGCGGCATCCATTTTCGTTTTTGCGCGGATTCCTGCGAGCCAGCCTTGCGCAAGTGGGAGATTCCCGATTCATTCCACTCGTCCGTGCGAGCCGTTTGCACGCCGGCGAATGTCTCAGAACCGGTTCAGACCGCCGTACATGTGAATGGCTTGCTCTATCCTTTGCAATTGCGAGCGCTGAGAAACTCCCTCCCCCCAGATTGCCCCATCGTTGTCCAGCATCATGCGGACGGACCTTGGCCGCCGTTGCTCCGGCCTCTGCAGCGCTGGGGCTTGCGGGCTGCGGACGGATTCTTCTTCGCGGCCCACGATCTGGCCACCTGGTGGGTGGACCACGGTCTGATCTCGAAGCGCCAGTCAATCTTCCAGATCATGGAAGGTTCCAACAATTTCCGATATCAAGGCCGGGTTACTGCCCGGGCCCGCACCAAGATGGCCGGCGATCCTGTCGTGTTATGGGTGGGGCGTCTGATACCGCTGAAAGATCCTCTGACCGTCTTGGAAGGATTCAAGCGTATCCGTCAGCACTTACCGCAAGCCAGGCTGTATATGGCATATGGGAGCGCTGACATGTTGCCGGCCGTCCGGGAGCGCATCGCAAACAGCAGGGCTCTCTCCGAGGCGGTGACTCTACTGGGCAGGATTGAACACTCGCAGTTGGAGGACATCTATAACAGCTCGGACTACTTCGTCCTTGGCAGTCACCACGAGGGCAGTGGTTTTTCGCTGGCTGAAGCGATGGCTTGTGGCGTCGTGCCCGTAGTAACGGATATTCCATCCTTCCGCGTAATGACGGACGACGGACGCGTTGGAGCATGTTGGCAACCCCGGAGCCCCGAGGCCTTTGCTGACAAGTTCCTGGAGGTCATGCGCCAACCGCTTGAACAACTTTCCCGCAAGGCCCAAGGTTTTTTTCAATCGCAATTGAGTTATAAAGCGATCGCCCGCGACTCGGTGCGCGCATACCGCGAAATGATAGCGGCACGGCAGAACCACGCATGAAAATCGGCCTTATCGTTCCAGGTGGGGTCGATCGTAGTGGCCGCATCTTCGTTATCCCCGTCCTCCTCGCGCTGATCGAGCGCCTCGCGAGTCGACATGAAGTTGTTGTGGTTAGCCTTGATCCGAACGCCAAGCCCTCGGAATACGAGTTACTCGGCGCCCGAGTCGTAACCCTTGGGTTGATCAGAGCTCGGACCCGGCTCTCCTGGGCAGCGGTCGCGCTAGCGAAATTGATGTCTGCTCTGCGGGCGGCTGGCGGTGGATTCGATCTGCTACATGCTTTTTGGGTGTTTCCCCAGGGAACTCTGGCTGTCGCCGCCGGCTCCCTTTTACGCAAGCCGGTTGTCGTGAGCATAGGCGGGGGAGAATTGGTTTGGCTGCCGGCAATTCGCTACGGTGGGATAAGGACCCTCCGAAGCCGGATCACAATGTCCGCGACCCTGCGGACGGCAAGTGCGGTTTCGGCACCAAGTATGTATGTCATGCGCTCGGCGACCGGGATTCGCCCCGACATCCAGTGGCTTCCGACTGGAGTTGATACGACAATATTCCGGGGATCTATCGAACGTACCTGCGACGCGTCCTGGCGCCTCGTCCACGTGGCAGGATTGAACGAGGTGAAAAACCAGGAGACACTGCTGAGAGCAGTTCGGCAAGTGGCCGACGTATTCCCTCACGTCATACTCGACTGCATCGGAGTGGACGCTCTGAACGGACGCGTGCAAGCTATAGCTCGTAGTCTGGGAATTACGGATAGAGTCCGGTTTCACGGGGTTCGGACCGTCGACGAGATCGTGCCCTTTTACCACAAAGCGCATTTGTTCGTGCAATCGTCACTTCATGAAAGCATGGGTGCCGCCGTGCTGGAGGCATCTGCCGCTGGAGTCCCCACTGTCGGGACCAATGTCGGAATTGTCGCAGAAATGGCTCCCCGAGCGGCTGTCGCCGTCCCCGTCAGCGATCCTGGCGCCCTGGCGAAGGGCATCGTAGAGCTGTTGGGGAATTCCCGGCGACGCGAGGCTCTCGCCCTGGCGGCGCAGGACTTTGCTCGCACTTACAACGCGGACTGGACGGCTGCCCAATTTGAGGAGCTATATCGAAGAGCCGCTCAGCGGTCAGGTTGGCAAGCATGCAATCGCTCGTAGCCGCGGGGACCGACGGCGTTACAGGACGCAGCACCGATCCGTTCAGGGTCATCTTGTTGCTGATCGCAGCGGCGTACCTTTACCTGAACTTGTTTGCCCTCCCAAACGTTCCCTTTCTGCTGGGCGGAGACCAAGCGTATTTCTGGATGGATGGCCAGCGCATGTTATACGGTGACCTGCCCTATCGGGATTTCTTTCAGTTCACTCCTCCTGGTACAGATCTGTTTTATCTCGTGATGTTCAAACTTTTCGGTCCTTACATCTGGGTCACGAATGCGTCCGTACTTGTCCTGGGCGTGGCACTAACCTGGATATGCTGCGAGGTTGCAGGCGAGATCATGGACCACAGGCTCGCCTTCTTTTCGGCATTACTATTCTTGATGTTGATATATGGCAAGGCGCTGAATGGCACGCATCACTGGTTCAGCGTTCTTGCAGTGATGAGTGCTGTGAGAATAGGGCAAAGACCAAAAGCCTCGAGATGGACAATCGCCGCGGCCGGAGCCCTGCTGGGTGTGGCATCGTTCTTCACACAAACCCACGGCGTGGCGGCGTTGCTTGCCTTTGCGATATTCCTCTTATGGAAGCGATCACAATCAGAAGAACCGTGGCGCGATCTAGCCCGCAGTGAGTTCGCGCTTTTCGGGGCCTTCGCCGTTGTGCTGATTACCCTGAATTCCTGGTTCATTGCGATGGTTGGTGCGAGGCAGCTTTGGTATGACCAGATCACTTACGTGAGGCGGTTCATGGTGCACGGAATAGTGAGCCAGTTCATGGGGTTGCCAGAACCTCTTTCCTTGGCCACGCTGCCGAGACTCGCTCCGTACCTTTTTGTCTACGCCTCTCTTCCAATCATCTATGTGCTTGCCCTGTGGCGATGCTGGCGTGATCGGAGGAACCCGACGTTCCGATGGGAGCCGGCCACGCTTCTGATGCTAGTTGGCCTTTTTCTCCTTCTGGAAGTGTCATCTAGTCTGAATTGGCTCCGGCTTTACGGAGTGTCCTTACCGGGCATAATCCTGCTGGTCTGGACAGTCGGTCGCACACAAAGGGTACAGCGTTATGCGGTCGTCATAATGTGGGCCTTGATTTCTACAATTGCGATTCACCAGACTCTCTCAAGGTACCGGAGTGGGTATCGGACGACCGAAACACCTGGCGGCAAGACTGCTGTTTCTCCAGGGACCTACGGAAAATTGCAATCGATGATGCACTATACGGCAGGGGGGCAGTTCATATTCCAGGCCGCGGGTCCAAGTCTCTACCTTCCTCTACAGTTGCGGAATCCCCTGTTCATGGATGCAGTGGAGACAAATCAGCAGACGCGGCCCGAGCAAATCGCACAGGCTGTACAACAATTGGAAGCGAAAAAGTTGCAATTCGTTCTATGGTCGCCACGCCTTGACGCTGCAGATCAGTTCGACTGCTCAACGGAACAAGCTATCGCTCCTCTTCGCAACTACATTCGGGAACGATACAAGCGCGTGCAGGTCTTCTCCGATCAAGACGAGCTGTGGGAAAGGAAGTAGCTGACCGGTGCGCCTAACATAGTTCAATTCCGGTCGGAAGAACAAAACGACCGATAAGACGAGTGGAATCAATACCTACGTCTCGCAGCGACCGCGGAATTGACAACAATTTGACAATCTTGTGACGAACCACGGATTCGGCGACGCTAGATTTGTCTTCCGCACTTTTGTGTGGGTGCACTTGAATGCGAGTCCTCGATCCCGCTAACAGAATCAGCAGTTTAGCCCACGACAGTCTTCCTCTCGGGGCACGCTTTTTCGTCGCCGGTTCAATCTGGGATCTGAGATCCAATTCCGAGGAAATTTTCCAGGCGATGCAGGAAACGTTCGACCAAGTGGGCGGCGAACAGCAAGCAGATCTGCACCTGCGATTCCACGTTGACTTTGCCATCAACAATGTACCTCGCTGGTCGACACCGCATTTTAGAGCTCTGGATCATCTGTACTATGCGACGTACGGTCCCTGCGACTCGATGCTGGTGGACCAGATGGGTCGTCGCGTGATCGGATCATTCTCTCCCGCGGTAGCCCACGATCTGTGCTACTGGAAGCAGATGGTGTTGCCTGTCCTGCTGGGTATTGTCAGCGCGTCGATCGGAGTAACTCCGGTTCATTGCGCGTGTGTGGTCAAGGGTGGATCGGGACTTCTTCTTGGCGGAGAATCCGGGGCCGGAAAATCGACCACGGCATTGTCGCTGTCTCGAAATGGCTTTTCTTACCTTTCGGATGACTGTACGTATTTGTCGCGCACCGGTGCGGGAATGCGAGCCTGGGGCCTACCGACTCCGGCAAAGTTGCTTCCCGATGCGGTCAGCTACTTTCCTGGCTTAGTCTCACTCGATCCAGTCCTGACATTGAACGGAGAGTGGGCGCTCAACGTGGATCCAACCGAGATCTCCGATGCGGAACGATGTTTAAGCTGTTCCCCTCAATGGCTGGTTTTCCTGGAAAGGAAAGTGAGTTCACCGACGTTGATCAAGCTCTTGAGTCCATGGGAGGCCGCATCCCGCCTGGTGGCCGATTTAGAGACGATGCCCCCCATCATCTTTGATCAGTACGAATATCAGTTGGAGACCATCAATCGTCTGGTGGATCGAGAATGCTGGGTGGTGCGGCATGACTTGAGACCAGAGCCGTTGGCGCGATTGCTGGCGGAGATCTGCGGCTCTGTTTGAAAATACAGCGAAGAATAGCGACCGTACCATGCCAATCGATCTAGTCAACAGATTTGCTCTCACGCAACTGCAGAGCACATTCAATGTGTTTGGGAAGGTGATTTCCCTGGCCACGAATTGCCCAGACCTGTTGAGGCGAGTCGCTAACCTCGCACGAGAATGCGAGGAGGCTGATGTCGGCCAGCCAGACTGTTCCTGGAGAATCGTGACAGAACCAGAGACGGATGAAGCATTGGAATCCGTCGCCTTGAGTGGTCGCCGTATCAGTGATGACGGTATATCGTTCGTCACCATAGGCCAACGCAGCTTTCTAGCGTATGACGAGCGGGCGCGCAAAGGTATCTCTTTCTTATCGGAGGGGCTGGTCAGTGACCCAACGTTATTTGTCGAAGTCTTCCTTCCGGGTTTCCTATCGCTCTTACCGGGGGGAAAGCGGCAATGATGAACCTGAAGTTGGCCGAGGCAATCGTCGGTTGCCTGCAATTGTCGCGAGCATCCTATGACTTTGGGCAGCTGGCGAAATTCTCACCAAGTCAATGGGAACAGACTCTGGGATGGATCGATCGTGCCGGTCTCACACTTTATCTATTGGAGCGGCTGAGAGCTTGCGGGGCAACTGAAGTGCTGCCTCCTCGGATATTAGCTCGCTTTGAGCGGAATTTTGCCGACAACAGATGCCGGGTTGACCATCTTCTTGACGAGACAGGTTGCATCAATGAAAAGCTTGATCAAGCGGGCGTTCAGTATGTTGTGATCAAAGGTTTTTCACTGTGGCCAGAATTTTGCAGCAACCCTTACTTGCGAACGCAGTGTGACGTTGACTACCTGGTCGCCAGGCGGTCTCTCTGCTCCGCCCAGAATGTGCTGTTGAAATTGGGATATGAAGCAAGGCGCAGCGGCGCTGCACAAGAATTTGCCTTCGAACGTCCGCTGCAGCGGGTTCCCTCCCAATTCGATAGTCCCTACAAAGTAGAAACGACTCCCTTGGTGGAGTTGCATGTGGGCATCTGGGAGGACGTGACGCACCACGTACCATTAGAGGAGCCTGCATTCGCCCTCAATAGCCCCAAATTGAAAGACTGGGGAGGGCTGCGGTTCCCAGTGCTGAATGACGAAGATGCTCTGCTCCTGCAGGTACTCCACGCGTTCCAACATATGTTGTCCTACTGGGCAAAGCTTTCGTGGTTTCTTGAGATTGGACTCTTCATGGAGAAACGATCGCGAGATTTGTTATTTTGGAAGCAGTTCAGCCACCGACTGGAGGGCGCGCCGCCGCTCGCGGAATTCTCAACGATAGCCCTCGAACTGTCGGCCAAAGTGTTTTCCGCGCCTATGCCTGAGGTAGCTCAACACTGGAGACAATTCCTCCGCCCCAGTGCGCGCTTGTGGCTTGACAACTATGGCCACAGTTGGGCACTGGGAGAACGTCCACCCCATAAATCAAAGGTCTTTCCGGACTCGAAACTCTCTTTGTTTATGAGTGGAGAATACATTGTGGACCGTCGCGCAAGGCGGGATTCCCTACGGCACGGGCTGATGCCCTGGAAGTCCCCGGGGAGACAACC
Organism: uncultured Acidobacteriaceae bacterium; assembly: GCA_963846245.1. Classification (GTDB taxonomy): domain Bacteria; phylum Acidobacteriota; class Terriglobia; order Terriglobales; family Acidobacteriaceae; genus Sulfotelmatobacter. The sequence goes on from CAWJVI010000011.1 coordinate 194,885, forward strand.
TTCCACCGTTCTTACGCAAGTCAAGAATCGGCCATGGACCCAAGTACAAGCGCTTTGGGTGGATAGCACATTCACGATTCAACGCCTCAGTTTTCACGTTGGCGCCGGGTTGAGATATCTCTGGGAGTTGCCGCACTGGCGACACCTGACAAGGTCTACGCGGTAGGAAACTTCCCAGCCGCTCGATCGTTTTATCCTCTTGTCATGTTGGAGGATCGAATGTGTCAAGGGTGCGTAAATCCCTTTGCCCAACAATTCGGTTGAGAGCGGACAGGTCTGCTCTTCCGCAAGTTCAGGCATCCATGTCCGCGACGCGACCGTCCTCCACACCGCGCTGATATCGCAACGATTGTGACGATGCTAGAGCGCCCCAGCTAGGTAATGCGGAACTTGAGGGCTCCTTCCAACTGCACGGATTTAACAATAATATGACGGTTTTGTGACAAGGCACTGCGGTGCCAACCTTAAGTTGCATGACAAGGCTAATTTCATGGCAACCGCACACCCGAACATGATCGATCTTCAATTGCGGAGAATTAGTCAGGGGGTGCATTTTGGGGAATTCTTCCTGGATTTTCCAAAGATGGAGCTTAGTCGGGCTGATCAGCAAATTAGGCTGACTGTTCGGGAGTTCAAAGTGCTAAAGTTCTTGGTTTCCCGGCCGAGAGTTGTCGTTTCTCGCCAAAGACTAATCGGCTCCTTGTGGCCGGAACGGAAACGCTCCAGTCGCCGCGCTGTCGACAATTGCATCGTGAGACTGCGACAGAAAATCGAGAACGATCCTGACTGTCCCACTCTTATTCGAACCGTTCACGGAGTCGGCTACAAATTTGTTCCGCCGGAATCAATGCATCCGTCCTAGGGCGATTTCGTTGAGCGTATCTGCGACGGAACCCGCGCCGAAGTGGAGAGCTTAAAATCCTGCATTGCCCGCCGCAAGGGCCTTGCCGCTGGGCCTGACTGCGTTCTCTTGAATTTAACTGATTCTCTGCGCGAATAATTCATTCGAAAGTGCTCGTTTAGCAGAATGGCGTCTGAGCCGATCTTCGCGTTCTCAAGAACCGCTGCATCCGTATAGCCGTTGACCATCACGCCTTTGAATCCAAGCGTCGTCACGCAGTCTCTGCTCTTGTCACTAGGAAGGGGAAGACCGCTGCTCAAGGCTCCATGCGGGAAAAGGTTTATGCGTTCTTTATGAACTTTTTATCCGGCCTTTATAAGTTTTCGAATGTGATAGTGAATTGAGTGCCGACCGGAAAGGACTCGAACTTGAAGATCATGAGAGCTCTATTGCGTAAGCCCGCGGCGGTTTCAGCGTTCCTCCCGATATTTGTCTTGAGTCTCTGTGTTGGTCAGGGTGCACGCTGTTACGCACAGGCGCAAGACTCAACCGGACGCGCCACCAAAAGTGGCTGCCCTGCACGAACCATTGCCCACAGAGACAAGCACCAAGCGGCACGGCACCTGCGGCCGCCCGGCCCACCCCCAAGCCCGATCCGGATATCTCGCTTGATATCGCCAAAGAACTGGCGGTCATGAAGGCGCGCATCGAACAGCTCGAAGCAGAACTGAAGAGTCAGGCAGCGGCCGCGCCTCCGGCGGCTGCCGCGGCCGCGGCGCCAGGCAAAGTCTGAGCCCACACCGGCAGCAGCAGGCGACAAGTCCGGCGGTAGTCGATTGCAGAGGCGACAAGCGACTCGGCCGCCACCGAACCGAAAAACAGGCCGCCGAGCGAGCCATTTGCCTATGCCGATTGGACTTGGCTGAATGGCACGGCGCGCAACAAAGATGCGGTGTGGGATTCCAAATTCTTCACCCCGGAAATCAGATTCGATACTGACTTCGTAAGCAGCTTCAATCATCCCAAGGATGACACACTGGGAGGATCGACCGAGATCTTCCGCTCGAACGAAGTCCAGGTGGAGCAGATCAGTTTCGGCGGGGACTTTCACTGGCAAAACGTTCGCGGCCGGGTCTTGACTCTGGGAGGAATGTTTGCAGTCACGACCCCGCGCAACGACGCGAGCCCGGGACGCGGGCAATGGGATCTCCGTGGCGCGTACAAATATTTTGCCGAAGCCTACGGCGGGTATCACCTTAACGTGAACCACGGGCTCAATATCGACGCCGGAATCTTCGTCTCCTACATCGGTCTGTTCAGCTACTACAACTTTGACAACTGGGCCTATCAGCCTTCGTTCGTTTCGTCCAACACGCCGTGGTTCTTCAATGGACTGCGCATCCAGTGGTTTCCCACTGACAAGCTCAAGATCGAGCCCTGGGTCATCAACGGCTGGCAATCCTATGGCAGACTGGGCACAAAACCTGGCCTGGGTGGGCAGATCTTGTACCGTCCGAAGCCCTGGGTTTCCATGGTTTTCAACAACTACGGCATGGGCGAAGACACTCTGTGGACTGGAACGGTTCCGTTGGGCCGGTCCCGCATCCACACCGACGACAGCATCGAAATCAAGTACTACGACCATCCGGAAAGGTTCGCCGACAAGATGGCCTTTCTCGCTTACCGGCGATTTGGGCTGCGAATATGGCGGCGGCGTCAGTTGCCACAAGAACGAACCCCTCACCCAACCGGCGGGGGGCGGGCCCAAAGGCGGGCCCAAGCAGAGCTTCGCGGGGTGGATGTTGTACGACCGGACCTGGTTCAAAAAGGACCTGTATGCCATCACCGTTGGTGGTGGCGTGTTGGACAACCCAGGACGCTACTTAACCCTGCTGCCCCCCATCAACGGAGCGGATGCGATCTCCGGATCGGCTTACTTTCCAGGGTCTCCAGGATTGCCGTTCAAAGCCTGGGATACATCCGTCAGCCTCTACTACATGCCCAGACAGTACATCAGTTTCCTGTGGGAGTTCGGTTATCGCACTGCGCAGACAGCCTTATTACACGGGCAGAGGCGGGATTACTCCCAATGGGGGAAACAATGGCTCTCCGCAGTTCTATGCCTGCAACGACGGCAGCTCGACCGGCATTGGATGGGCGCCAAACCCCAGCAATCCCTCCGATCCCGTGGGTGCCAACCTCGGTGCCGCGCAAGCGGCTTGCAGTGCGACGACAACCACGCACGGCGGCCTGTGGACTCCCGACCTGCGGAAGGACGAGCCCAGCCTGAGAATGGCGATCATGGTGAAGTTCTAACTTAGCGACGACGGAGAGGAGACGACGAAATGCGCGACATGAACCGGAGCAGTGCTCGGCAGTTGGTCCCAACCGCCGCACTACTCCGTTTCCTGTTTGTGCTCTCTTTGGCTGCGTTGTTGGCCCTCGCGGGCTGCACCGCGCATGCCGACCCAGCGGCGGAGGCGCCACCGCCCGCAAACATCGTGCCTGGGGCGGACCCCGGGTTGTTCACGGTGGATCATCCCGAGCAATTCCCACTCGCGGCCGCAGTTGAGCGATCCTCAACCTCCGAATTGGTCGTCACGGGGATCGTCGCGCCTGATGTCGCTCGCAATGTTCCGGTGGTCTCGCTTGCCTCGGGACGTGTCGTGGCTATTCACGCTCGACTCGGCGATATCGTGCAAAAAGGCCAGTTGTTGCTGACCATCCGCAGCGACGACGTTGCGGGAGGTTTCGACGCTTATCGCAAGGCCGTGGCCGACGAGCTTCTCGCACGAAAGCAATTAAATCGTGCCTTGGATATGTTCGCACATGGCGCCAGTTGCAGAGCAGGACCTCGAGGTCGCGCAAGACACCGAGGACGACGCCAAGGTTACTCTGGCGACCGCGACCGAGCACCTTCGGCTCCTGGGCAACGATCCCGACAAACCCATGGGCATGGTGGACATCGTCGCGCCCACCGCGGGGGTGATCACGGATCAGGAAGTGACGAATGCAGCGCTTGTGCAGGCCTACTCATCGCCCAGCCCGTTTACCATCTCGGATATTTCGTCGGTCTGGATTGTTTGCGATGTGTACGAGAACGATCTGGCTACGGTCCGCCTCGGTGACACCGCCGAGATCACCCTGAACGCGTATCCCGGTCGGCCGTTCAAGGGAAAAGTGAGCAACATTGGTGCCATCCTCGATCCCAGTATGCGCACCGGGAAGGTCCGAATAGAAGTCGCAAATCCGGGAATCATGCGGCTCGGCATGTTCGCGACGAGCGACATTCCGCGGTCAGACTGCAGAAATGCACACCATTGTTCCGGCCTCTGCGGTCATGCACATGCACGACCGCGACTTTGTCTTCGTTCCCGCACCCGACAAAAAGTTTCGCCGTCTGGAAGTGGTGAGTGGTGACGTCCTAACCGAGAACGCGAGTTTGCAGGAAATCAAGTCGGGTCTCAAGCCAGGGCAGCAGGTGATTACGAACGCGCTGGTTTTGGACCATGTGCTCGCTCAATAACGGATGGTGAACCGTATCCGGCCTCGCGAGTGCAGACCACGGCGCACATTCTGGACCACCGGCCGTCAGGACCGGCTAAGCCGGGGCAGCGGCAACTAACACAGGACAGAAAATGATTCGGGCACTCGTCGACTTTGCACTGAACAACAAGTTTGTGGTGCTCGCCGTGGCCCTCTTGCTTGCTGGCTGGGGAGCAGTTTCATTCCACAACCTGCCGGTGGAAGCTTATCCCGACATCGCCGACAACTATGTAACCGTCATTACCCAATGGCCAGGCCGTTCCGCGGAGGAAGTGGAACAGCAGGTCACGATCCCGATCGAAATACAAATGGCCGGAATGCCGCACATGACCTTTCTGCGTTCCGAGTCAATTTTCGGCCTGTCGTTCGTGATCATGATCTTCGACGACAGTTCGGTCAACGACTGGAACCGCCAGAAAGTGCTGGAGAGGTTAACTCAGGTTAACCTGCCGCCAGGTCAAAATCTGCAGCCGCAAATCGGCACCGACTGGAGCACCACCGGCCAGATCTACTGGTACACACTGAGAAGCACAAACCCTCGTTACGACCTCATGGAATTGCGGTCGATCGAAGACTGGGTCCTGCTCAAGCAGTTCAAATCCATCACCGACGTGGTGGATGTTTCCGACTTCGGCGGTACGGTGCGCGAGTACCAGGTGCGTGTGGATCCCGACAAGCTGGTGTCGTACGGGCTCAGCATCGGGCAGCTCGAGCAGCAACTCGCCAACAACAATATCAATGCCGGCGGCAGCTTCTTGGAAGTAGGCATCCAGCAGATGAATGTTCGCGCCCTTGGGCTCTTCAGCAGCGTGCAGGACATCGAGCAAACTGTCTTAAAAACTCAAAGTGGAACCGCGCTTCGGGTGAAAGATATCGCGGATGTGGTCCAAGGTCCCAAAATCCGGTTGGGGCACATGGCGCGAGCCAATCACATGGAGGACGGGCGCATCATCGACGAGCCCGATGTCATTCAGGGCGGAGTTCTGATGCGCAAAGGGGCCGAAGAGCAGCCCACGCTCGACGCCATTCACAAGAAAGTGGACCAACTCAACAACGGCCTCCTGCCGCCCGGCGTTAAAGTCGTTCCCATGCTGGATCGCAGCGACCTGCTGCATTTCACCCTGCACACGGTCATGCACAACCTGGTCGAAGGCATGATTCTGGTGAGCATCATTCTTTTCCTGTTTTTACTCAACTTTCGTGCCGGCCTTATCGTCGCGCTCACGATTCCATTCTCCCTGCTCTTTGCGTCGATTTGGCTGAATGTGAGTCATATCCCGGCCAATCTTCTTTCGTTGGGCGCGCTGGATTTCGGAATGGTGGTAGATGGAGCGGTGGTCATGGTGGAAAACATCATGCGCCACCTGAACCGAAGCCAGCGGCAAACGAACGGTGGACGCTCGAGAACTACAGCGGAGGTGATCCGTGATGCTGTGCTCGAAGTGCGGAGGCCCAGCTTTTACGCAATCATCATCATTATCACCGCGTATTTGCCTATCTTCACGCTGCAGCGAGTGGAAGGCAGACTGTTCCGGCCCAATGGCTTGGACAGTAGCGTTCGCACTTTTGGGAGCAGACCTCTTCGCGATGATGGGGGCACCGGTCCTCGCGAGTTTTTTCTTCCGCAGGGGAGTTCACGAACGGCGCAACAGAGTGATGGAGTATCTGACGGAGCACTACCGCCGGCGGCTGCGCTGGGCGGTTCAGCATCGCTGGGTGATCGCTGGTATTGGCATCGCCGCTCTGGCCGGAACATTGTACTTGGGTTTCGGCGGCGTCATCGGAGCGGAGTTCCTGCCGCATCTCGACGAAGGCGCGATCTGGGCGCGCGGCACTTTGGCCAATAGCACCAGTCTTTCGGAAGGCGAAAAATTTACTACGAACTGCCGCTATGTATTTGCTTCGTTCCCCGAGGTCAAAACAGTTGTGTCCCAGGCCGGCCGTCCCGATGACGGAACTGACACCGGCGGATTCGGGAACACTGAATATTTTGTCGACCTGAAGCCCAAGGACGAGTGGCGACCAGTCTTCCATCAGCAGCAAGGAGGAACTGATCGCCGCCATGAACCGCGCACTGGAAAAATATCCAGGGGCAATCTGGAACTTTTCGCAGCCGATCGAAGACAACGTCGGAGAAACAATGACGGGCACCAAGGGTTCGCTGGCACTGAAGATTTTCGGGGATGACCTGAAGGTTCTCGAGGAAAAAGGCGAAGAAGTCACCACTCTCATGTCGAGTATCCCGGGAATGCATGACGTAAAACTCTTGCGCGATTTCGGCCAGCCCAATCTCGATTTGACCATCGACCGCCGCCAGGCTGCCCGTTTTGGAATCAATGTCACGGATATCCAGGACGCCGTTCAAACCGCTGTGGGCGGTAACGCGGTGAGTCAGGTGCTGATCGGTGAACAGCGCTACGACGTGGTGGTGCGGTATCAGGCGCCCTATCGCAACACTGCAGCAGGCCATCGCCAGAGTTCGACTGCTTTCGCCCAGCGGAGAGCGCGTGTCTCTGGCGCAGTTGACCAGCGTAGAAGTCAAGGACGGCGCGTACGACATCTTCCGCGAAGGCAATATCCGCTATGTAGCCATCACTTTTAATGTGAGAGGCCGCGATCTGGGCACTACTGTCGAAGACGCAATCAAGCAGATCGGCCATAAAGTGAAGCTCCCGCCGGGCTACAGCCTTGGCTGGTCCGGCGAGTATGAGAGCGAAAAGCGAGCGGAAGCGCGGCTGGCTTTAATCATTCCGCTAACGATACTCGTTATTTTCATCATTCTCTACGCCATGTTTAAGTCGGCGAAGTGGGCATTGCTCATTCTTATGAACGTCGGCCATGGCGCGGATCGGCGGTTTGCTGGCTCTCGCTGGTTACCGGAACGTACCTCAGCGTGTCCTCGGGCGTCGGGCATGCTGGCACTCTTCGGAGTCTCGGTACAAACCGGCGTGATCATGCTTGAATACATCAACCAGCTTCGTGCGCGAGGTTACTCGATCGCGGATGCCGCAGTCGAAGGCGCCGTACTGAGGCTTCGCCCCATCATGATGACCATGCTGGTGGCAACTCTCGGCCTTCTGCCCGCGGCGCTGTCGCATGACATTGGATCGGATTCCCAGAGGCCTTTCGCAATCGTAATCGTGGGCGGACTGATTTCCGACCTGCTTCTGAGCATCGTGCTGCTGCCCACGTTCTATGTCTGGATCGCGAGAGATGGCGATCAACTACCGGAACCGGAGGCCGCCCTTGAATAGTTTTGTATTTCTCCGGAAGACTGGCGTTATTTTCGTCATAGCCGCAATTCTGGCGTGCGCGCTGATTCGTCCGGCATCCGCCCAAGGCACTGGGCCAACCAGCGTAACCCTCGACGAAGCGATTCAGATGGCGCTCCAGCACAACCACAACATGCTGGCGCTGATCACCACGATTCAGCAGAGCCAGGCCGAAGAAATCACGCAAAACTTGCGACCCAATCCCGCGCTGTTTGCGGACTGGGAGTATTTGCCTCTCGGCTCGCCTTCGCAATCAAAATCCCGAGCATATATTGCGGGAGTCACGCAACGATTATCTGAACAACAACACCGAAGCCGACATCGGGCTCAGCTACCTGATTGAACGTGGCGGGAAGCGCCATGATCGTCTGCAGGCGCAGAAAGATATCACGGCTCAGACGCGCTCGCTGGTGGCGGATAACGGGCGCGGTCTTACGTTTCAGGTCGCCACGCTGTTTTACAACGTGCAACTCGCCGAATCGACGCTCGAACTGGCGCAGAAGGACCTGAAGAGCTTTCAGGAGACCGTCGACATCAGCGAGCATCAATACAAGGCCGGCGGCATCAGCGAGAACGACTACCTGATGATCAAGCTGCAGTTGCTGCAATTCGAAAGCGATCTGGAGCAGGCGCAGTTGGCCAGAGTCCAGTCGCTGTCGGACTTGCGGCAGCTACTCGGATACGAATCCGTCTCTCAGGATTATGACGTTGCCGGCCCCTTCGAGTACCAACCAGTGAAGGGCAATCTCGAGGACTTGCAGCTAAAAGCCCTGCAGAATCGCCCGGACCTTCGCGCAGCACAGCAAGGCGTGACCGCCGCGAACAGCCAGCTGACATTGCAAAAAGCCATCGCCCAACAAGATGTGACCGTTCAAGGCCAATTACTCGCACGTCAATGGAATCAACACCGCAACGATCTATGGGAGCATTCCGCTGCCGATCTTTAATCGCAACCAGGGCGAAATCGCCAAGGCACGCTTTGCGATTACCCAAGCGCAGGAACTGGAGAAGGCGACAAACGGTCAGGCCCTAACCGATGTCTACGATGCCTATCAGGGCCTGCGAACCAATGACAAAGCTGGTGTTGCTCTACATTTCGAAGTATCTCGATGCGGCCACACGGTCGCGCGACATCAGCGAATACGCTTATCGGCGCGGAGGCATCAGCCTGCTCAATTTTCTGGATGCCGAGCGCAGCTACCGGGCTACTCAACTTGCCTACCGGCAAGCCCTGGCTTCGTACTTGCTCGCTCTGGAGCACTTGCGGCAGTCAGTGGGTACGAGAGCGCTGCCCTGATTCAACGTGAAGGTTTGTGGCAGCTTTCCGTTAAAGTCCATGACGCGAACGAATGCAGCATTCGCCCAAGGAGTCGGTTCGTTGAACAAGCAGGACGTAAGAAGCCGGATCGAAGAACTCGGGATCATTCCCTCCATTCGGGTGTCGACGACGGAGGATGCGCTTTTCGCCGCCGAGGCGATCGGCCGAGGTGGAATTCCCATTCTCGAAGTCACGTTGACCGTCCCCGAAGCGATCAAAGTCATTGCACAAGTGGTACAGCACACGCCAGAAGTGATTGTCGGCGCCGGGAGCGTTCACGATGTTGAAACCGCGCGCCGCTGCCTGGATGCGGGGGCAAAGTTCCTCTCGAGCGACGGCCTTGATCCCGACACCGTTACGTTCGCCGTGCAGCAGAACGTCGTCGTGATTCCCGGGACGCTCACGCCGACCGACGTCATCGCGGCGTGGAAACTGGGTCCGGATTTCGTCAAAGTCGTGCCCTGCGGACATATCGGGGGATGACAGCTACATCCAAGGACCTCAAGGCGATGTTTCCCAACGTCCCAATGATCGCCGCTGGAGGGGTGAATCAGCGGACTGCATTCAACTTCATTGCTGCCGGGGCGGTCGCACTAGGGGTTGGTGGAGAGTTGATCCCGAGAGAGGCTATCCGGCGGCGGCAGCCAGATCGAATTGCCGAACTCGCGCGCAGGTTCCTGGAGGCGGTTAGAAACGCTCGCGGCCGTTGAATTCGCGCGTAGAAAACGATCGGCGGAGAGGTTGAAGAACTTCATTTTGCTCCTCCGGCTCAAGGTACGGAAAGATAGAGCTTCCTGTGAATCAATATCTGGCGGTGCTGATTGCGAGCATAACGACTTTCGCCGTCACGAATATTGATGATGCGTTTCTGTTGACTTTCTTCTTTGCCCGTCGAATTCCAGTGCGGCGCATCGTGGCAGGTCAGTACGCTGGTTTTGCAGCTATCGTTGGCATCAGCCTGATCGGCGCATGGGGCGCGCTGGCAGTACCGCATCGGTGGATTCGTTTACTCGGAGTGCTTCCCCTCGCGATAGGCATGAAGCGCCTGTTGCAGGCGCGCCGAACCGCTGCGGACCGGTCGCTCGCCAGTGCGGATCTGAAGGCCCATGAACCAACTGTTTCGAAGCCGCAGGATTAGAAGACCCACAGGGGACAGGGTGGAACACGTGCGCACGTGCAACTGAGGAGGTTCACATGAAGCTTGTCAGGTTTGAGGACATCAACGGCAGGGAAACGTTCGTTAACCCAGACCGCGTTAACCATGTTAGCGATTTCGGAAGCGGAACGACCGAGATTAACTTCGGCGATAAAGAGGCGAGCGTCTTCGTCGCGCTGGAGGTCACAGTAGTTGCTTCGACACTGCTGAAAGCAGCGACGCCGAGTTGAACAGCATTTCGAAGTGTTTCGAACCGAAGAGGCGCTCGCAAGGTGGACGGAGGCATGGTCAGCGCGACTCTTAATATGGCGAACGCCGCTGATGTGGCTCGGCCCGAATTACTAACACCTCTAAGCGACCGTGCAACTCGCCTCCCGCAAGAACCTTATTAGAAGGAAATCGTTCCCGGGTGCCAGGTATTTGGGAATTGTCACTCAAAGAATTTGCCCAGTGCCGTTTAATTTGGCGGAAAACTCGGCGGGGTCCGTCCGGCGATTAGCAACTTTGCGGAGGAGGCAGTGATTTGCTTCTTCGATAACTTGCGATTCGCAACCGAAACCGAGTCGGTAGAGTGTTCCCAGCCCTTCAGTTGGCCCTGACTTGAATGGTTTTATCGCACAAGTTTTGGATTTTCCTATTGTTCTGGTAAACGGAGCAGCTAGAAAATGAACTCGCTCTATTATCGCTTCATGTTGGGCTGTCGATATGCTCAAGGGAATGCTTTTCCAGGAAATCCCCCACTTCAATCCCGGTAGGCATTGAAGTCTGCGCTCCAGGCCGAGTGACCGAGATCGCAGCGACGGCAGAAGCAAAAACGGCACTGCGTACAACTGCGGAGCCGCGCATCAGTGCCACGGCAAATCCTGCATTGAATGCGTCGCCTGCGCCGGTGGTGTCCGCAGCATCTACGGAGAACGCAGGGACACGCTCTTTCGCCAGCGTCCCTTGGGCGAGGAGACAACCGCGCGAACCCAACTTTAGCATGACATTCTTGGGACCACGATCCAAAAGGAGCTCTGCCATGGCATAGGAGTCTTGGTCACCATTCTTAGAGCCGATTCCAAGTAGCGCTGCGGTTTCAGTTTCGTTTGGCGTAATCCATGACAGCCTGCGAAGCAGCTTTCCAGATAACTCGCGCGCAGGCGCCGGATCAAGCATGAGCGGGATACCGTGCCGTTCGGCAAATTGGGCAAGGTATTCGACCGTCTCTAAGGGAATCTCAAGCTGCGCGAGAAGAAATCCGGCGCCTTCCAAAAGCGGCGCCGCTTTTTCCAGAAGGTTTGGGGTGAGCTGACCGTTGGCTCCGGGCACGACCACGATGCTGTTCTCACCGCGTGCTCCGGTCGTGATCAATGCAACACCGGACGCTCCTTCTACCGTATTCACATATTTTGTATTGACACCGGCATCTTCCAGTCCGGTGCGCAACTGTGCTCCGAAGGCGTCATCGCCCACATTTCCCACCATCGCAACGGGATACCCGAGCCTGGCTGCCGCGACGGCCTGATTGGCGCCCTTTCCCCCGTAAAAGGTCTTAAAGCTATCGCCAATGATCGTCTCCTCAACCTGGGGAATATGATCGGCAGCGGCTACTAAATCGAGATTGATGCTGCCGACGACGACGATGCGCTTCTGCATGACGACTCGATCTCACTACTTGGTTATCACTACTTGGTTATCACTACCTGGTTATCATGGGCGCGATCGCAATCGATCCCAGCCCAAGCAGGAACAAGGGTGGTCGCAATTGAAGTGCAGCGGAATACATCCTGGCGACCGGACGATACAAGAGCGACGGTGAGGGCCCGCACCGTCCGGTCGTCCATGTTGCCTTCTAGAACACGAACCTCATGTTCAGCTGGATCAGGCGACCAGGCCGAGCTGCACTGACGTATCCAAAATGACTTGCTGAATTGACCTGGCGGTCATCGATCACACAAGGAGCATAGCCCAGAAACGGGCAACTGCCGTTGTTCATCGCGCTCCATTGTGTGTGATTGAAAGCGTTGAACGCATCCGCCCGGAGCTGCAACTCCTGGCCCTCGCGGAACGGTTTGAAGGCCTTTTGCAATCCCATATCCCAATTGTTGGTTCCGGGCTGGCGAAGGTTATTCCGGCGTTCGTCACCCCGAGTCACTGCATAGTTTGTGATGTTTTGACTGAGGTAGACCGGATCCGTGCTGGCCGCAGGTTCCGTGTAGCAATTGGTGTTGAACGCCTGGCTAAAGCTCCTGCTGCCACGCGCAAGATTGCCATTGCAGGTTTGGATGGGAACGTCTCCCATGCCGTCATATGAGCTTGTGTATCCGTTAAAAACGGTGGTGGGAGATCCCGATTCGAACGTAGCGATCGAATTGATTTGCCACCCTCCAACCGTCTCGCGCAAGATGCGATTTCCTAAATGTCTTCCCGGCAGCTCGTAGGTGACAGCCGCCACGAAGCGGTTGGTATGGTTCGCATCGGAAGGGCCATAACTCCATTGCGGGTGCCACTGGCCGCCGATGATCTCTTTTGCGACGCCGGCATTGTTCGTCTCGCCACTCTCACCGAAGAATTCATCCATCTGCTTCGACCAGGTATAGGAGACCTGAGTTGTCATGCCGTGCCAGCCGCGGGTTTTCAATTCGGCATTCATGGCGTTGTAGTTGTTGCTTTGGATAGGGCGAACCGAATTGACGGAACCCCATCGGCCCGGCGCCACTGCCGTTTGAGGACGCGCAGCATCACAGGTCAGGCATTCGCCATCGCCGTCGAGCTGAACGTTAATGTCGGGATAGAAGCCTTGCGGGAAGAGGTTCAGGTCATACTGAATCGCCATGTGCGTGCCTTCGGAGCCCACATAGCCAATCGTACCCACCACGGCTTTTCCCAATTCACGTTGCACATCCAGACTCCAGCGCTGGACGTAAGTTGTCTTCCAGGTTCCCTGATCCACGGTCGACGTGGTGCTTTGACTACCCGGATTCCACATCAAACCGCCATCGGTGCCAAGCGCATACGGCCATGTACCTCGTGCAACCGAAATAGCCGCCGGAAACGTTTGGGCGAGGGTGTAGCCGGTCCCACCGGAACCATTCGAAATATTCGAGGTGTAGTACTGACTTCCTCCGTAGGCCGGCGAGTTCCATGTCACCTGATCTAGGAACTTAAAGCGACCGGTTTCGTAGAAGATTCCGTAACCGCTGCGAATTACTGTTTTCTCGTCCAACCGGTAAGCGAGCCCGATGCGCGGCGCGAAGTCTTTCTTAGGAGCGGAAAAGGGATGAGCGCTGGTCCCGGGAGTTAAACCTGGCATTACAAACCGCCATCCTGGATACGTCTGGTCCAATACGCCCCAGTAATTATCCACGGAATATGCGGGGATCGGCAGATCGTAGCGAACACCCAGGGTCACGTTCAGTTTCTGCGTCACATTCCATGCATCGCTTACGTACGCAGCGTACTCGGGCGTACCGTAATAAAGGCTGGCATCCCCGCTCTGGGCGGGAGTGCGCTGGTTCATATTACTGACGAAGCCGGTTTCGAACTCTGCCAGATAATTGAAACCGGAACCATCCGAAGCGTTGGGGCCAAAGCCCGTATAGCCGCCATCTGCCGTGACCGAGCGAATGATGTCGTTGTCGCGCTCGAAACGGTGTGCCATGTAAAATCCTGCCTTGATGTTGTGCCGCCCGAACGCTTTCTGCACATTGTCGGTGATCTGGAAGATGGGCACATACTGATACCAGTATTCGCCGGCGTTATCGGTTCCGAGACTCAGATCGTTTCCAAACTGGCCTCCGCCCCCGATGTTCACAGCAAAATTGGAGTCGTTGCTCACGCCGAACAGGCTCTTGTCAAACGACGTATAGCCCGCCATGTTCGACGATGAATTCTGGAAGAGCGACGGCAGCCAGGAACCATCCAGCGCGTTGATTTGCGAAAGTGCATTACTGAAATTGTAGGCTCTCATCCAACTGATATTGAACTCGTTGCTGAGCGAGGAATTGAAGACATGCACGTAGTGGAATTGGTAGGTATTGACACGATGTACCGGACCATCACCCGCGCTGAGGCCCGGCGGATTTAAAACCACGCCTACACCTGAGGTATTGGAAGCGAGGAGGTTATTGGGATTATTAGTTCTGTAGCCGGTGTCGTGGAGGTAGCGGAAATAAACGAAATCGTGACTGCCGATGTTGTAGTCCCCGCGGACTGTGTAATTGTTGCCATTAATCCCCGCGGTGTAGGAACCAGCATAATTGTCATAGTCGCCGGGTTCATTCGACGAATAGCCATTTGGCTTGGGGAAGTGCGAAAGATAATTCAACGCGATTTGGCTGGAGGGAGTTGCCAGGAGCTGTTGCAGAAATCTGATTGCCAGGGAACGGCTGTCCGCGTATTGGTGGCCGGGTTATAGGATGTTGGGTCGTAAATCACAAACTGGCAGACGCGGGTTCGGAACCTGGAATACCATTACATTGAGTGCCTGGATTGAAGCCGGCAGGCGCATTCGCCAGCCAGGGACTGAAGTCTCCCGGCAAGGTCGGCTGCGGTTGGGACGTATGCGGAGAACGCAGTCTGACCGGAGTTCCGCAAACGTTCGAAGGAGGCGAAGAAAAACGCCTTGTTTCTTCCATCAAACAATTTTGGAATATAAACAGGTCCGCCGACTGTGAAGCCGTACTGGTTCTGGTGATAGGGGCTCCGCGGGATGTCCTGAAAGTTGCTGTAAGCATTGTTTGCGTTCATGCCAGCATTCTGAAAGGCGTCATAGACGGTGCCATGAATACTGTTGGTACCGGACTTTGTAGTCACACTGATTTGGCCCACATCGCGGCCGTACTCGGCCGAGTAATTCGAAACTTCGGCTTTGACTTCCTGGATGGTGTCGGCGTTTATGTTCATAATGGGGCCTTCCACCCAATTGTCGTTGTTGTCCAAGCCGTCGACGTAATAACCAACGCCGTAGTCGGTGCCACCCACGTTTAATTCCATTGCTCCGCCGGCCGCGCTTGCCGAACCAAGCCCCCAAACCATGCGCGTGTTGTCGCCGGTGCCGCTGTTGAAGCCCGGCAGAATCTGGGCAAAGTTCAGGTAGTTGCGTCCCTCCACGGGCAGGTCCTGGACAAATTTGTTCTCGATGACTTCCGACAGGCTGGCGTCGTCCGTCTTCAACAATGCTGCGGCGGTACTGACCTGTACCGTCTCGGTGGCCTGACCCATTTTCAGGCCGAGGTTAATGCGTTGAATCGTGCCGTTTTCGAGACCCACTGCAGTCGAAATCGTGTTGGCAAAGCCTTCCTTGACGACTTCAACCGTGTAGTGGCCGGCTATCAGATTGGGAAATCGATAGTCGCCGTTAGGCGTTGTGGTCGACCTCCACTTGACCCCGGTGTCCACATTCGTGAGCGTGACCTTCGCGCCGGGGATTACGGCTCCTGCCGGATCGGTGACGTTGCCCACGATGCTGCTGGTGATGACGACTTGAGCCAGCAACGCTGTCGCGGCCAGGACAAAAAACACCATCAGAAATGCACAATGGTTACGACGCATGATTCCCCCCTCCACGCCCAGTGCCGCATCATGGCGGAAAAAGTCGCTGCAAGCGGCGGTGAAAGCGACGCAGTTTGAAACGTTTCAATATTGCAAGCGTAGAAAAATTACTCTGACTCGTTTGCGCTTGTCAATGGCTAAATCGATATAGTTCGGAAAATCTCTCGGAGAAATCGTCGCTACGTAAAGGTGCCGACCAGATCACTGCGAGTCCAGTACGCAACGGAATCCCACTCCTCCGGAGCGGTCCATGCTAGGGGAAGTGAGTAGCAATTTGCCGTGTTCATTCAATTTATACGCCTGAGGAAAGTACCAGATCGAGCCCTGCGGCTGATAGTAACTGCCGCCGCGCAGAATACCGCCGCGCGTGTGCTCATCGGTAAACTCCTCAGTCCATTGCCACACATTTCCCACCATATCCATCACGCCGAATGGACTGGCTCCCTTCGGATGGGCATCGACAGCATCCGGGCCCCGCATGGTGCGCGACTTGTCGGGTACTGGTACAGCACTGTCATCCCACTCGTTGCCCCAGGGATAGAGGCGGCCATCTGCGCCCTGAGCCGCGTACTGCCACTCCCACTCGTGGGGCAGGCGCTTTCCAGCCCAACTCGCGTAGGCCCGCGCATCTTCCTGGGAAACCCACGTCACCGGTTTGTTCTCCCATCCCTGCGGGTAATTTCCGTCCTTCCAATCGAGGAGAAAATTCAAATCATCTTTGGGGTGGTAATGGCTGGAGTCGAGGAATTTCTTGAATTCAGCATTCGTCACCGGATGCTTGTCGATATAGAAAGATTTTATTTGCATGGGGTGCTCGTGAAAGCGCCGCGGCGAATCTTCCCAGGGATACTGGACATCGACGCCAATATCGTCAAATCCCTCGATTTCGATTCCCGCGACCTTGAAAAGAAAATCACCCTGGAGAATTTTTATCATCCCATCGGGCGCGCCGGTCGCCGGTTTCGTCTGCTGGATGGGGACAATTTGTTGCGGAACGACTTTCCATTCATGCGAGTAATCGGCCAGCGGCTTTGCCGTTAGTTCTTTCATTTTCGACATCAAAGCCTGCACATTTTGATTTGGGGGCGTGCTGGTCACCAGAATGGCGCCATAGCCTTTCGCTTCGATCGAAAAGGCAAGCACTGTTTTCCCGCCCGGCACGGTCTGTGGCTTGAGTTCTGCTCCGTGGTAAAGATCGAAATAGCGAAGTCCTGCCTTCGATGAAACTTCTATCTGGTCGCCGTCGACGTTGTATTCGTTGCGATTCACAATGGTCCAGACTGCTTCTTCGCCCAGCGGCCACCGGCTGGCATAGACGCCGTATCGCAGCGTTGGCGACATCGGTTCCCAGTCTTTGCTGACCAGAAACGGCGCGACTGCACGCTCGATAGTTGCAACGCGCCGGGTGGCCTCGCCATCGCGAGGCGTGATTCCATTCCAGATGCCCCAGACATTCTCCCAACTCTCCCATCCAACTCCATTGAAAAAAGCAAACTGCAGGTCGTCGGTTTTGTCGCGATTCCAACGGTGGGAGATATTCACCATGTGCCGCGTTTCAAGCCACTTGTATTTGTCCACGAGCGGAGCGAAAGGAAATTGGTATTGCCCCCATGTCATGACGTCCCAGGCCAAGGCTTCGTCGGAAGGACCACCTTCAGGTTCGAATGCAAGAGGATGGCCAATTTTGTCCGCAGCTAACGAGAATGCCAGCGGGACGCCATCCTGCGTGTCGCCGTTGATGCCGTCGGCGCCAATTTCCGCCATCAGACTAGCAATCGCATCTGGCCAGGACATGCCTGAATCGCGGGTTCCTTGATCCCACATCATCATCGGAAACAATACGCGAACACCGCGACGATGGAAGTTGGCGATCATTTGCTTCACGCCAGGAATTCCTCCAGGCATGCTGCGAATCATGTCGTGCTGATTGCGATTGTCGATCCCCATGTTTGGGTAGGTCGGCCAGATCAGGACGGCATCGATCCCGCCATAGCGCTTTTCGAGATCGTCGAGGTAGCGATCCACGGTATACCGGTTTGCCACAGGGTCGTAAAAATAGCGGTCCTCGACCATCATCTGGGGTTGAAAAAAACTGGACTGGGTCCATTTAAGAGCGGGGATGTCATAGCGTGAGCCGTCATAACCAATGCGAATGCGCCGTTCCATCCGCCAATGTTGAATGTCGGTAAGCCACGAAGCATGGTCCTCGGCTGTGCAGGCCTTCGAGCCGCCTTCCCAGGCTCCTTTCATCGTGAGACACGCGGGCCCCGGAATCTGCTGACGGTCGGGGCGATAATGAGAATCCTGAGCTGTGGCAAGACTGGTAACGAAAAGCAAGAAAACTGTAATACTCGACGCAATAATTCGCTGCTTCATGGCCGACGCTCCTGTTAAATCGGGCAATCCGGCTTGCAAATATAAAACGTTTCAAAGATCATGTCCACACTCACATCGTGGGATTAAAGGAAATCAGATGCTATACCGGCGAGTTTTGCTTGCAGCTCTGCTGTGCATGATTGCCGTGCCCGCTCTTGCACGGAAGCGTGAGACCGGCTTTCTCGATCGAACGGTTTTGCTGAATGCGGAAATTTACCGCTATCAGGTGTTCGTTCCCCAAGACTTCGACTCGCACAAGAAGTGGCCGGTGATTTTGTTCCTCCATGGTGTCGGAGAGCGGGGGGACGACGGATTGCTGCAAACCGATATCGGGATCGGTCACGCCATCCGCAAAGGCGTTTCGCATTTTCCTTTTATCGTAGTGATGCCGCAGTGCCGCAAGGATAAGAACGAGCGATGGATTAATGAGCCGATGCAGGGTCAGGCGCTGGCCGCGCTGGAACAATCCATTAAAGAATTCCATGGCGACCGCGAACGCATCTATCTCACCGGTCTTTCCATGGGTGGATACGGCGTATGGGATTTCGCGGCAAAGTATCCAGGAAAGTTCGCGGCCTATGTACCTATCTGCGGCGGAATTCACGGCCCGATCAAGTTGCCGGATGTGCATGTTGGACTCGTTGACGATCCAAACGTCGTGGACCCTTATGGTGAAACTGCGCGACGCATCGGCTCCACTCCAATCTGGATCTTTCACGGCGACGCAGACGATACTGTTTCCGTGGAAGAATCCCGCAAGATGGCGCAAGCGTTGCAGGCCGCCAAAGCCAATGTGCGCTATACGGAATATCCCGGAGTCGGTCATAACGCTTGGGATAAAGCTTACGCCGAGCCTGAACTCGTTCCGTGGCTCCTGGCTCAAAAGCTGCACGATTGATCTGGTCCGACGTTTAAGCAACTTAATAGCTCTCTGAAATTTTACAAACTTGATTTGAAACCTTTTAAGCTGGCTGCAATGTGAGGCTTTTCAACTCCGCCCTGTTAGCGGTTTGATGATGTCGAGGACTTTTCCAATGATGATTCAACGAACCTGCAGGTTCATCGCAGAAGCTTTTCTTCTGCTCGTCGTACTTTTCCGACTTAACGCCGCGGCGCAATATACCCATTACTCTCCTGACGGCGATCAGATTCCGGGCCCCGAATGCCTCAATCCAGTTCGACCCAATCTCGGACCATCCAGGATATGTTCCCCTGACGACTACAAGTTCTGGCTCGACGACATTACTCGCTGGCGGCGTGAAACACGGCTCCGGGCGGGCTATTCCGGGCAAGAATACGAACGTCAGGAACTGCAATGGACGCAGGCCAGTTTTATTCAGCCGCAGATGATGGTCGAAGATCGTAACTTCTACGATCCGGCCGCGGGAAAATATACTGTAGATAAATATCTGGATGATCTCGAGAAGCGCTACGGTGGTATCGATTCCATACTGATCTGGCCGGTGTATCCCAACATCGGAGTTGACGATCGCAATCAGTACGACCTGCTTCGTGCTATGCCTGGGGGTGTTAACGGAGTCAAGCAGATGGTCGCTGCCTTCCATCATCGTGGAGTCAAAGTATTATTTCCAGTTATGCTTTGGGACCAGGGCACTCGTGATCCTGGCCTGACGGACTGGGATGCAACTACACAACTGCTCGCCGAAGTTGGCGCCGACGGCGTGAATGGAGATACCCTCCGCGGAATCCCCCATTCATTTCGCACTGCGTCGGACGCATCGGGTCACCCCTTGGTGCTCGAACCCGAGCATGTCATGGCCGCTCCCTTCGAAAGCCTGGCTTGGAACACAGTGACATGGGGGTATTGGCAATATCCAACTGCTCCCATGGTCAGCGCCTTGAAGTGGCTTGAACCTCGTCACATGGTTCATGTGTGCGATCGGTGGAACCATTCCAAAGTGGATAACCTGCAGTATGCCTTTTTCAATGGCGTGGGATATGAGAGCTGGGAAAATGTTTGGGGCATCTGGAATGGAATTGTTCCGCGCGATGCCGAGGCGCTTCGGCGGGTCGCAGAAATAGAACGAGCCGTATCGAAATTCCTGGTGAGTCCAGGATGGCAGCCCTACGCTCCCACCGTGCAATACGGCATCTACGCCAGTCGCTGGCCGCTCGAAAATCAAACCCTTTGGACGATTATCAATCGGAATCAGACCGATACCGATGGCCATCAACTGCAGTTACAGATCCAGCCCGGGCTTCGCTATTTCGATTTATGGAATGGAACCGAGCTTACCCCGGAGATCGTCGGTGATCATCTCTTCCTCAATTTACCCATTGAGGCTCATGGGTTCGGAGCCATTCTCGCCACTCCAGATACTCCAGATGCCACACTGCTCGCTTTGCTGAAGGAAATGAAAAAACTTTCTGTAATCCCACTCAGCGGGTATTCGAAGGATTGGAAATTCCTTCCTCAGAAGATCGTCGTGATCTCCAAGACTTCATCGGCATCGAAGCAGCCGGATGGAATGGTGAACATTCCAGCGGGAGAATTTTCCTTCCGCGTGGACGGTATTGAGATCGAAGGTTTCAACGACATTGGTGTGGATGTGCAGTATCCATGGGAGAATGCGCCGCGCCGCCACCATTTGCATGAACTCCAAGTAGACGCGTTCTGGATCGATAAGTATCCGGTAACGAACGAACAATTTAAGAGATTTCTGGAGGCAACGCATTATCATCCGCAAGATGATTTGAACTTTCTGCATGATTGGCAAAATGGAACCTATCCCCCCAACTGGGGCAACAAACCGGTAACCTGGGTTTCGTTAGAAGACGCTCGCGCGTACGCTGCCTGGGCTGGAAAACGACTACCCCACGAGTGGGAGTGGCAGTATGCGGCGCAGGGGACGGATGGCCGAATCTATCCCTGGGGCAACGCGTGGAATGCCGACGCAGTTCCAATCCCTGATAAAGGCCGCACCCTGCGCGGACCGGATGCCGTCGATGCCCATCCTCAGGGCGCCAGTTCATTCGGCGTAATGGATTTGGTGGGTAACGTCTGGCAATGGACTGACGAATTTATTGATGAACACACGCGCGCCGGCATCTTGCGCGGCGGCAGCTATTACCAACCCCAGGGATCGCTGTGGTATTTCCCGCAAGCCTATCGCCTCGACCAGCACGGCAAACTCCTCCTCATGGCGCCCAGCAAAGATCGGGCCGGAACGATCGGTTTTCGCTGTGTCAGGGATGCAGAGTAGATTGCCACGATCTTGTCTTTGATTCCTGATGAATTCTGCATCTCCGTTTCTCTCCTTGTTGCTTTCTCTTACGATTGCTTGATGAAGAAACCTTCAAGTTCGGACTTCGCGTTGTGAAAGCGGTGAGCGCACGCACGTCTGAGCCAAGAAAGACGCCCATTCAGAGGCGCTCGACCGTGACGTTCGCTCGGACTGGGAAGGCGGCACAGATTCGCTGCCTTTGACTGTTTGCCTGGCGGGCAGTCCGCTATCGAATAACGACTCTCCGAGTCAGGCGTCACAGAAGTGCAAATCGGCAGCGATTTTCCCCCTGCGACTTTAGTGTGGGACGTAATCCCCGGGGCGCGAGCATCCCACGAAGAAGTTTCTTTTCCTAGCGATGCATGGCTCCGAGGCCATGGATGACCGAGCGGTGATTGTTCGCGTCTGCCTCAAGCTGCCAAAGTGAGCCCGACTGGCAAGCGTCTTGACTAATCGGGGGAAATAAGAGACGCTTGCCCGCGATTCAGGATGAGGCCGGACGCCACAATTCCATGGCTTATTGGCGCCGCCGAACAAGGCGATGCGGCTGCCGCTGACGCGCTTTTCAGCGCCCTTTATGCAGAGTTGAGACAACTGGCCAAGCGCGAACTGGCGCGGCCGGGCGCGGCCGTCAGCCTTAGCGCTACGACCCTATTGCATGAGGCCTACCTGGACATGGCGGCTCGCGAGGGACCGTCGTTTCCCGACCGCGCTCGATTCATGGGATACGCGGCTCGCGTAATGCGGGGATTGATCATCGATCACGCACGAGAACGGCATGCCCAGAAGCGCGGTGGGCTGTTCGAGTTAACTTCGCTCGACACGAACGCTGCGGAGAATGTGGTCGATCACACAGAGCTTGCGCGAATCGGCGAAGTGCTGGACGAACTGAGCAGAGTGGAGCCTGCCCTCGCTGAGGTTGTTGACTTAAAGTTCTTTTGCGGATTTTCATTTGGGGAAATTGCCGCCATGCGAGACGTATCGGAGCGCACGGTGCAGCGGAACTGGGAGAAGGCGCGCATTTACCTCCATCGAAAAATCAGCGTGGATTCATTGCTCTGAGGATTTTATGCCTACACTGAGCCCGGATGAGTGGTTGGCGATAAGCCCATACCTGGATCAGGCGCTTGCAATGTCTGACGATGAGCGTACCGCGTGGCTGCGCTCGCTCGGCGAACTGAACCCTACTCTGTTCGCGCAGTTGACAGATCTCCTCGAGGAACACCAGGTGCTGTCAGAAGAAGGCTTCCTGGAGAAGGGAGGCTTCGGGCTGCCGACCTCCGCGGGCCTCACGGGCCAGACACTCGGGCCATACACCCTGATCTCGCAAATCGGACAGGGTGGAATGGGAAGCGTGTGGCTGGCGGAGCGCAACGACGGACGTTTTGAGCGAAGAGTGGCGGTGAAATTCATCCACATCGCACTGATGGGGAAAGGCGGTGAAGGGCGTTTCAAGCGCGAGGGCAGCATTCTCGGACGGCTCTCGCATCCGCACATTGCGGAACTTATCGATGCTGGGGTATCGGCCGCGGGTCAACCGTATCTCGTTTTGGAATATGTCGAGGGTGACAGCATTGATTGCTACTGCGACCGGCAGAATCTGGATGTGGAAGCGCGAATCCGCCTTTTCCTTGAAGTGCTGGGGGCTGTCGCACACGCTCACGCCAATCTGATCGTGCATCGCGACCTCAAGCCGTCCAACGTTCTGGTCAGCAAGGACGGGCAAGCGAAGCTGCTCGACTTCGGAATTGCCAAGCTGCTCGAGGGCGAAGCGGAAGATGGCATGGCGACTCTGCTCACGGTTGAAGGCGGTCGGGCGATGACGCCCGAGTACGCGGCGCCTGAGCAAGTGACGGGCGGACCCGTCACGACGGCTACCGATGTTTATGCCCTCGGCGTGCTGTTGTATGTATTGCTGACGGGACAGCACCCTGCTGGAACCGGGCGCCGTTCGCCGGCGGACCTAGTGAAGGCGATCGTCGACACCGAGCCGACGCGGCCCTCCGATATCGTAACCACGGCGCGGGACACCGGCGAAGAGATTACTACCAACGCTGCGAGACGCACCACAACGCCCGAAAAACTTGGCCGGCTGCTGCGTGGTGACCTTGACACGATCCTGGCCAAGGCGCTGAAGAAGATCCCGGGCGAACGCTATGCATCGGTCACGGCGCTGGCCGACGATTTGCAGCGCTACTTGCGGCATGAGCCGATCACTGCCCGGCCCGATACGCTGACCTATCGCGCGGGCAAATTTGTACGCCGCAATCGAATCGCGGTTGTGCTGGCTTCTCTGGCGTTCCTGGCTGCCATCACCGGCGTTACGGGCACTCTGGTGCAGGCGCGCCGGGCGCGCGCCCAGCGCGACCTCGCCATTCGCGAGCGCGACCGGGGCAGCCGCGTCACGCAGTTCATGATCAGGATGTTCAAGGTGTCGGATCCCGGCGAAGCGCGGGGCAACAGCGTTACCGCGCGGGAGATTCTGGACAAAGCAGCCGCCGAGGTTGACACCGAACTGGCGAAAGACCCTGAGACCCAGGCGCAGATGATGGACGTGATGGGCGATGTCTATTTCAGCCTCGGGTTGTATCCCAAGTCCGAGTCGATGCTGACGCGCTCGCTGAGTATTCGCCGCCAGGCCCTCGGCCCTAACCAACCGGACACACTGGCATCGGCGAGTGATCTGGGCAGAACCCTGTCGGCGGAACAGCACGACCTAGACGCCGAGAAATTGCTGCGCGAAACTCTCGCCGTCCAGCAGCGCGTCCTCGGCCCCGAACATCCGGACACGCTTGCGACCATGCACCGCCTCGCCAACACTTTGATCGGTCAGACGCGCTATCCCGAAGCTGAGCAAATCGACGGCCAGGTACTTGAGAAGCGGCGGCGCGTGCTTGGGCCGGAGCACACCGACACGGTCGCTTCGATGGACAACATGGCCTACATCTTCATGGTCGAAGAGCGCCTTCCTGAGGCGGAAAAGATGCAGCGTGATGCGCTGGCCATTGGTGAGCGAGTGCAGGGAGCAGATGATCCCTACACTCTGGACTCGATGAACCGCCTGGCCCGCATTCTTTCGTTGGAAAAACGGTTCCCCGAGGCGGAAAAGGTGCAGCGCGATGGTCTCGAAATCCAGCTGCGCGTACTGGGGCCGGACCACGCGTTCACGCTGCGCTCTCTGGCCAATCTGCGCAGCATTCTTATGTACGAAAACAACTACTACGAAGCAGAGAAAGTAGCCCGCCAGATTCAAGCCAGACAAGCGCGGGTCTTTGGCCCCCAAGATCCCCACGCAGCGTACGCCACTTATTTCCTGGCGTGCCTGATAGCGCATCAGGGGCGCAAAAGCGAGGCACTATCCCTCCTGAAAGAAGCAGTCGATCATGGGCTAGACGCCAAAACCGAACTCGCGATGGCTGACGAGGACGAACTTAAAGGCCTGCGCGGGGACCCACGCTTCACAGCCCTCCTGCGGCACGCCAAGGAACAGGCCTCGCGGCCCGCGCCGAAGTAGCCTTCTAAACAGACTGCGTAATCCGACGCAAACTCGGCTGCACCGTTGCCCCCGTTTCTGCGCCTCTCCGATTTCCTGCCAGCATGAATTTTTTTCCGAACACCTGTCGTCTTTTCCCTATCGTTTTCGATATTCCAAGTAGAGCCGAGTAGATCCTGCTCCAGGCACGATCTCTTGGGGGACGATCTCGGGACTCTAGCGGGTGCTTGGGGGCTGCTACTCGTCATCCTCGCTCGGAAACCACAAGACGTGAAAAGGGGAAATTTATGATGCGCACCACGGTCTGCCTGACTCTTTGCCTTTTGATGATCACCTGCACGCTGCCACTCGTGGCGCAAAACAGCGCCGTCACGGGAGGCGTCGTTCCACGTCTCGTGAACTATTCAGGGAGAGTACTCGATGTGGATGGAAAGCCACTGGCTGGGATCGCCGGGGTCACTTTCTCCATCTACAAGGATCAATACGAAGGTTCGCCGCTGTGGCTCGAAACGCAGAACGTGACTGCCAACAGCAAGGGTAACTATACAATCCAGCTCGGCGCGACCCGGCCGGAAGGCTTGCCGCTGGAATTATTCAGCTCCGGCGAAGCGCGCTGGCTCGGCGTGCGTGTGAATGGGGGCGAGGAAGCGCCGCGCGTGCTGTTGCTCAGCGTGCCCTACGCGCTGAAGGCTGCGGATGCGGAGACGATCGGTGGCCTGCCGCCTTCTGCGTTCGTGTTAGCGTCACCTTCCGTGAGCACGACAAGCGTGATGGTTCCTACGTCGAATCCGACGACGGCGCAACCCCTGGCCACGGGGACCACGCCGGTGACCACCGCTGGCGGCACCATAAACAAGCTGGCGAAGTTTGATGCCAACGCTGACATCACCAGTTCCGTCATTTTCGATAACGGGACCAGTGTTGGTGTCGGGAACACGGCGCCGGCGGCGAAACTTGACGTTAGCGGGACCAGCATCTTCCGCGGCCTGTTGACTTTGCCGGCCGCCTCAGCCGCGACGGCTAGCGCAGGGAAGAATTCTGAGCCTATGAACTTCACTGCTTCGAGCTTTAACAGCAGCACGAAGAAAGCGGTGAATGAGGCCTTCCGCTGGCAGGCCGAACCCGTCGGCAACGACAGCACGGCGCCATCGGGCATGTTGAATCTGTTGTTCGGCTCAGGAACCGCGGCTCCAACCGAGACCGGGCTGTCGATCTCAAGCAAGGGACTGATCACATTCGCTGCGGGCCAGACGTTTCCCTCGGGCTCAGGTTCGGTGACAAGCGTGGGATTGACGGCGCCGTCCTCGGACTTTACGGTCAGTGGATCTCCAGTGACAACCGCAGGGACGCTGAATTTCGCATGGAACGTCGCACCCACGAGCGCCGCGACCGCGAGCGCCATTGTGAAGCGCGATTCCACCGGGAGTTTCTCGGCGGGCTCGATCCTGGCCAGCCTCGGAGTAACCGGTGTTTCCACTGCAGTGGGAGTCTACGGTGAGAGCACTGGCACAGTCAGTGGCGACAATGGCGTGCAGGGAGTCACTCTCGCAGGACCGGGTTCCGGCGTCGCGGGATTCAACAATTCGGGCGCGCCAGGCAGTATCGGCGTTTACGGACAAGGCGACACGGGAGTCTATTCCTTCGGGACGACGACTGGAGTTTATGGTCACGGTAATTCTTACGGATTCGCAACCGACGGCAATGTGCAGCAGGCGCGCGCCGCAGGCGGCTGGGTCAAAGCGATGGTTCAAGTCGGAACAGCCAACACCGTCAATCGCTGCTTCAATTCCATGCTCGGGGGAGCCGCGGCCACTACACCGCCTTGCGGGTTCACCATCTCGTATAGCAGCGAGTTGGGTAACACCATCGATTTTGGTTTTCAGGTGAGCGATCGCTTTTACTCCGCCACCTTGGCAACATGCAGTTGCGGTAGCTTGATTCCCGTGTTGCTCGCGACGCCTTCGAGCAGCAACGTGAATGCCCTTACGGTCGGGGTCTATCAGACAGGAACCTCAAACCAAATCCCTGCGAATTGGTACCTCATCGTGTATTGACGGGGAAGATCAGAATCGGTGGGCTCCCGGCGCAGAGGGGCGACAGCGCGCATGGAATCGATAGCGGACGACGCAGAATCGATAACTATAGACGCCCCTCTCGTCCGTTGTCGGCTGAATGCAACCTTTATAGCGTTGTGCGAGCGCCGCCGGGGCATTAATCAGGCAGCACTTTTCCACGGGTTTCCATTGCGAAGGGAATCATCAGCAAGCCGATCCCCAAGGCAACCGCGGTGAATGCAACTGGCTTGCCGAGAGTCCCCATCCGGCTGACTAGGGCTCCCACTCCGAAGTTCACTCCCGCGGCAATGAAAGTGATCTGCTGGCGCGAGAGCTTGGTATGAATTGGGGGATTCACTGCTACCTCGGCCACCGAGCCCTCCGTCTTTGAGGGCAGGAGGATAACACGACGTGTCAACGCGCGGACCTCGGTGGCGGGATCGCTGCCCGCGGTCTGAAACAGCGCGGCCACCGCGGGCTTCATCACTTTTCCCACCGCATTGCGCGGAAGCGCATCCAGCACGAGAAGGCGGGAAGGCACTTTGTGAGTTGCCAGTAATTCCTTCGCCCACGCGCGAAGGGACGATAGATCGAGCACATCGCCTTCATTCAGCACTACGGCGGCCGCCACGCGCTCGCCCCACTCTGCGTCGGGCACGCCGACTACGGCACATTCCGCCACCGCGGGATGTTCACGCAGTGCCTCCTCGATTTCCAGGGCTGACACTTTATGTCCGCCCGTCTTGAGGATGTCAACGTTCGTCCGGCCAAGAATGCGATAGCGACCGTTCTCGACCACGGCAGTATCACCGGTGCGAAACCAGCCGTCGCGGAAAGCATCGCGGGTTGCGTCGGGCTTGCCCCAGTATTCCGCGAACACGCCTGGACCACGGACTTCGATCTCGCCCAGTGTTCCCGGAAGAACCGGTTTTCCATTCTCTCCGGCAAGCTGAACTTCGACGTTCGGAAGCGGCGTCCCGACGCTGCCGGGCACACGTTCCCCGCGCAACGGGTTCGACAGCGCCATGCCGATCTCCGTCATACCGTAGCGCTCGAGCAGGGTGTGGCAGCTGATTTCCTTCCAGCGTTGGAGTGTGCTCGCGGGCAGCGCCGCCGAACCGGACACCATCAATCGCAACTTGCCGCACGCCTGTGTCAGGTGCGCGCGCCGAGCCAGCGAAGCCGCGTCCCACGCCGTGATGAGCTTCGCATAAATCGTCGGCACCGCCATGAACAGAGTCACGCTGCCGGCGGCGATGCGGTCCCACACCGCATTCGCGTCGAAGCGCGGCAGCATCTCGCAGGTCGCTCCCGACCACAGTGCGCAGGACACTATGTTGATGATCCCGTGCACGTGGTGCAGCGGCAAACACAGCAAGATGCGATCGTCGGCCGACCACTCCCAAGCTTCCACCAGGGTGACGATTTGCGCTGTAATGTTGGCATGAGTAGTGACGACACCCTTCGGCCGGCTCGTGGTGCCACTGGTGTAGAGAATCATGGCCCGCCGCTCGCCATTGATTTTTGGCAATTCCGCTGCCTCGAAAGCGAGAAGCTGCCGGTACGACAATCCGCGAATACCGTGGGCCGCGGCGATTGGCGCTAAAAGAGGGGCGGCATCAGCATCGAAGACTAATGTCGATGCCTGCGTATCGTCGATAAGATATTCCAGCTCTGGTTCCGTCGAGTTGAGCGGTAAAGGGACGGCGACGCCACCTGCCCGCCAAATACCCCACTGGGCTGCAACCCACGGAAATCCCGGCGTCACCAGGAACGCCACACGCTCCTCGCGAAGATCCTCTTCGCCAGTCACTTCGCCGGTAACTTGGCCAACAAGCAGCGCCGTGGCCACGCGCGACGACGCATCAAGCAAATCGTGGTAAGTGAACGTCCCCTGCGAATCGACGACCGCTGTCCCTCCGCCATGCCGCTGGGCGGAAACAAAAAGGAGATCCCGACTCGCGCGGCTGATCACGTGCAGACTTTACGTCTTCTTCGTCTCGCATGTCTACCCGTCCGGACATCCCTCATCGAGGCGAATGCCAGGGCAGGGAAGGGCGGCCATTCGGCAGCCGTCGGCGGCAGGATTTTGGATTGTTTTGTCTGACAGCAACGGCCAACACATCGGGCCGCGATTGGTGTACAAAGTATCTATGGGCCCGGCTGGCATGTGCCGACGACTGCTGAAACTGCTGATCGTCGTTATTGTCATCGTCATTGGAGCCATTGGACGATTTCAGCCAATGCTTTTTGCGCAGGTTGCTCCTCACGACGTTTCCATACGGAATGGTGTGTATACCGCCGAGCAGGCCAACCGGGGCAAAGCCATTTATCAGACCCGTTGTGCGATGTGTCACGGCAATTCGCTCGAGGGATCAGGGCAGAATTCTCCGCTGAAGGGCACTACATTCCTCAACAACTGGACCGGGCAGACGATGGCCGATTTGTTCATGAAGACCATTGTCATGATGCCGGCAACGAATCCCGGGACTCTGACACCAAAAGAGACGGCCGAGGATTATCGCGTATATCCTGAGCGCGAACAAATTTCCGGCCGGAAAAGTGGATTTGCCAAGTGATCCGCAATCGCTGGAAATGATTCACATCGACAAGCCCTAAAACATGCAGACCGAAGGCATGCAGAGAGAAAGACGTGCAGGGTAAGAGACATGTGCAGGGCACAAAGATCTGCGTCCCAGGATTCAGCAGCGTAGACGGATACTATAGCTAACGACGAATGAACCGACGCGAACTGCTTCGCAATTCATTACTGGCCATGGGAGTCCTGGCCGTAAACCCGCGCGCGGGAGCGCGAATCTTCGCCGCCGGTGAAGATGCCTTCGTCGATCTGGAGCGTGCGGACTGGACGCCGGGCTTTCTCAACGCACAGCAGAATGAGACTCTAACAGCGCTGAGCGACGCGATCATTCCGGTCACAGACACACCGGGCGCAAAAGCGGCATTGGTGAACCGTTTTCTTGATCTCGTAATCGCCGCCGAGCCTGCCACCGTGCAGAAGGATTTCCTCGACGCGTTAGCCTGGTTCGACACCGGCGCGCAGGAGCGCTACAAGACCACCTTTGTGAACCTGAACGCCGAAGAAAAACAGGACTTTTTGAACCTGGTGGCGTGGCCCCATACGCACCCCCGCTGGCGCGTGACAGAGAAAGGTTTTGCAGGTCATGACCACTTTATGGTGATGAAACGGTGGATTGTGAGCGCATTTTACAGTTCGCCAGTGGGCCTGAAGGAACAAGGCTGGGACGGCTGGGCGGCGCGTGGCACGTTCACCGGCTGCGAACATGAGCCTGACGAACACAAGGCCAGGACCGAAGATAAAACGGGAGAAGATCAAACGGGGGATCGCGCAGAGTGAAGTTTTTCTCTTTCCCATTCGAAGACCCGCTGACTCGTACCTATGACGCCATCGTAGTGGGCTCAGGAGCAACCGGAGGATGGGCTGCGAAGCGCCTGGCCGAGGCTGGTCTCGAAGTGGCCCTGCTGGAGGCGGGACGCGATATTTCGCCGCGGGAGTTTACCGAGCACAAGCCGGTCTTCGAGCTGAAACACCGGAACATTGCCGGCGCGGGAGACTGGCGCAAGACGCGGCCGGTCCAGACGCAGTGCTATGCCTGCACCGAGTACAACTACGACTGGTTTGTCGACGACCTCGAGAACCCCTACAGCACTCCGGCGGACAAGCCATTCAGCTGGCAGCGCATGCGGATTGTCGGCGGACGAACGTTATGTTGGGGCAGGCAGAGCTATCGGCTGAGTGATCTTGACCTGAAGGCGGCAAGCCTCGACGGTTACGGTCAGGATTGGCCCATTTCCTACCAGGATCTTTCTCCGTTCTACGACATTGTCGAGGAGTATGTAGGCATCAGTGGCGCGGCCGAAGGCAATGCCGCGTTGCCGGACGGACATTTTCTGCCCCCGATGAAGATGACTTGTGGCGAACTCCACTTGCGGGACGTGGTGGCCAAAAACTATGGCAGAACGGTGACGATCGGGCGTTCGGCGATCCTGACCGAGGCGCACAATGACCGCTCGGCTTGTCACTATTGCGGTACCTGCGAGCGCGGCTGCATTTCCACTTCGTATTTCAGCAGCCCGTTCACCACAGTGAAGGATGCGCTCAAGACCGGCAAGTGCACGCTGCTGACGAACGCGGTGGTGGCGAGCGTCGATATGGATCCGGCGACAAATCTGGCGCGGGGCGTGACATTTGTTGATGGAAAAACGCGGCAAACGAAATCGATCCGTGCGAAGACGGTGATCCTGTGCGCGCAGGCGCTGGAGTCGACGCGCATCCTGTTGAACTCGTCGAGCAGCAGCCACACCGCCGGTTTGGGGAACTCGAGCGGACTGCTCGGGCGCGGTCTGATGGACCACTCCACGGGCGCGGGCGCAGCGGGCGAACTGCCGGAGTTTACGAACGTGCCCGACCCCTACAGCGGACCGCATCGCGCCAACGGGATTTATCTGATTCGCTATCGCAATACATCGAAAGCGACGCGGCAGCCGAACTTCATTCGCGGCTATGGCTTTCAGGGCGGAGCCGGAGCGGTGTTCAACTTTCAGGCTGACGGCTTTGGCGCGGCTTACAAGCAGGCGGTGAAGACGGGAAAGTACGAGATCAGCCTGGGAGCCTTTGGCGAATCGCTGGCCCGCGACGACAATTTTATTTCGATCGATCCGAATCTGAAGGATACCTGGGGCATTCCGGCGTTGCACATCTCCATGACTCATGGAGAGAACGAGAAGCTTCTGCACGAAGACGCTGCTGCCACGGCGGCGGAGATGTTGGATGCTGCGGGCGCGAAGAATATCGAGATACGGTCGGCGGTCGGCGAACCCGGCATGGCCATCCATGAACTGGGAACCGCGCGCATGGGGAATGATCCGAAGACCTCGGTCACCGACCAGTACTGCCAGTTGTACGACGTGAAGAACATCTTCGCCATGGATGGGGCGTGCTTTGTCTCTTCGGGTTGCCAGAATCCGACGCTCACAATGATGGCCATCACGGTGCGGGCCTGCGATCGCCTGATTGACCGATTCAAAAAGCACGAGATCTGATCCGCTTCTGCCTGCGGTGGAAGCGTAGGTGCAGTGCGTAGTGCCTCCGCTCGACTGAGAGCCGGTATTTGGCACGCACAGAACGTTACAATCTGACGCTACTCTCAAAACAATCCGAGAAAAGTTTGGAAGGAGCGCATGAAACGACTCGCGAACGTTTTATTGGTGGCCGGAGCTCTCAGCGCCGGTTTCTTGCTCGGACAGACCACAACTAACCTCGACAAGTGGTGGACTCCCGAGAACGACGCTCTGGCCGCAGCTCCACAAAATCACAAGCTTCTTTTTGAAAACGACGAGGTGAGAGTGCTCGAAGTTACCGTTCAGCCCGGTGTTCGCGAAGTGCTCCACGCGCACCGTTATCCGAGTGTGCTCTATTACGTTTCATCTGCGCATATGCAGGAACACTCGCCTGGCGTAGCGCCCGTTGACCGCCCTCGCAAAGAGGACGGCGGAGTCATATTCCTGCCCGTCGGCCCTCCGCATCAAATGGAGAACTTGGAGACCACCAAGCCTCTGAGAGCGATCCGGGTAGAACTGAAAAAATCCCGCTGAGCCGAAAACTACTTAGCGGGGAGGACCCCGGTCGCCTCGTTTGAAAAGTGTGCAATAATGCTTAGCTTTTGCCTTCGTCGTCGTGCGCAGGTCTAAGGCGTATGCTGCCCGGGCGGGTGCTGGCTTCTACCGGACGCGCTTCTACTTGACCTGGACAGGGGGAACTCATGAAACGTCTTTTCGTTCTAACTCCGCTGGTCATGATTCTCATTCTGGGCCTGGCAGGGTTGATGGGTTGCGGCGGTGGATCGTCGAGCAGCCAAACGACACTGCCCTCAATTACCAGCTTCACCGCGAATCCTACCTCTATAGCAGCTGGATCAAGCGCCGCTCTGACCGGAGTCTTCGCGAACGGCACAGGCGTCATCACCCCTGGCAATCTTGCAGCTACCAGCGGCGTAGCCGTAACCGTGAGTCCTACAGCGACTACTACGTATACGCTGACTGTTACTCCCACGAGTGGGGCCGCGGTCACCGCGACGGCCACGGTAACGATGGCGTCGGCCACTGTCAGCACCGTTACGGTGGACCTGACGAGCATCGGTCCCGCCGTGACTGACAAGCTGCTGGGAGTGAACATGGCTGTCTGGTATGACCTGGTCGGCAACCAGAGCGGAATTTTGAGTGCATTCCAGTCCGCGGGCATCACGCAGGTGCGCTGGCCGGGCGGATCGGACTCCGACCTCTACCATTGGGCGACCAATACTGAATGCGATAACGGCTACTCCGATTCGAATGACACGTTTTCGAATTTCCTCAGCGACATGGCCGTCCCCGCTAAGCTCGATGTGGCGTTGACGGCGAATTACGGCTCGAACTCAACCTGCGATGGAGGTGGTGAACCGAGCGAAGCAGCTGACTGGGTTACGCAAGCTCTCACCGACGACTTCACCGTGAGCCATATGACTGTGGGCAACGAGCAGTATGGGAGCTGGGAATATGACCTCTACACCACCCCCATCGATACGCCCGACCCGACCCAGTACGCCTCCTTGGTAGTGGGAACTGACGGTTTCTACAACGCAATTAAGACAGCCAGTCGAAACACGCTGGTCGGCATTGATGTGGACGCAGATGGTGCGACCGGCGGATGGGACAATACCGTGATGTCTAATGCCAAAGGGTCCTATGACTTCGTGGAATATCACTATTATCCGGAGGCGCCGGGCTCGGAGAACGACACCTTCATCGTGCAGCAGGCCGCGCAGCAGTTGACCACGAACATCAACACTCTGAAGTCAGAACTGGCCGAGTGGGGTACGCCGAACACGCCCATTTACGTGGGCGAGATTGGAGGGACTTATACCAATCCGGGCAAGCAGAGCTGGTCAATTACGCAGGGATTGTATGCCGGACAGGTGCTGGGCGAGATGATGAACGATGGAGTCTCGCGGCTGACCTGGTGGATTGGCTTTGGCGGATGCAGCACCAGCGGAAACATGAGTACGTCGCTGTATGGATGGCAGAATTTCGGAGGCTACAACATATTCTCCGATGGACCTGACGACGGGTCCGACTGTCCGGGTGCGGGGGCGACGGGAACAATGTCTCCGACGGCGCGCGCGTTTCAGCTGTTCAGCCAGATGGGAGTCAATGGCCAGACAGTGCTGACGGCGACCGTCGCCGGCGACACAACTGATGTGCGCGCCTATGCTGCGACCAACCCCAACAACGCTACGGCCCTGTGGTTGTTCAACGACAACGAAAGCCTCGCTCAGCCGGTGTCGATCACGCTTTCGGGCAAAAGCTCATCTTCCGGCGTGACCGTCACCACCTACGATAAGGCCATCTACGACCTGTCGGGTTCGCCGACCGGCACTCCGCCGGATCCGGCTGGAACGAGCACCTGGGCTCCGCCAATTACTACCAGCATGGGCGCGCAGACCCTGCCTCTAACCCTGACGCTCAGTCCCTGGAGCATGAATATGGTCATCATTCAATAATTCGACCCAGCGGCATGGGCAAACCGGAGCTAACCCGCAGTTTTCACAAAGGTTATCCCTTGGTTGCAGTCGGCCCTAAGAGCGCGTTCCTGGGAGTTGATCCTTTGCAATCAATCGTCGAGGTGGAGCACACGGTCGGGAAACTGACTGCGGCTCAAGCAGAGCCGTAGATTTGCCGATGATTGCTTTAGAGGGCTGTCTCATGCGAGGGAAGGTTCTGGTTTTGGCGATCGTGGCCATGGCATGGTCGTGGGGATGGACCCAGATCGATGACGACGAGGCCAGAATCCTGAACCTGGAAAATGCGTGGAACCGATCGGTGCAAACCAAGGACACGGCAGGGCTCGACATGCTGCTGGCGCCGGAACTGGTGTACGTCGGCATGGAGGGCAAGCTGATGAGTAAGATGGAGTATCTGGCCAGCGTGAAGTCGCAGTTGGAGCATCCCGCACGGGTGGTGACCGAATCCATGAAGGTGCATGTCTTCGGCGCGGCTGCCATCGTCGACGGCGTGTATCGGGAAAATGGCATGAAGAACGGGAAGCCTTATACCCTGCGGGCACGCTTCATCGACATGTGGGTGCGCCGCCGGG
The DNA here is from genome assembly GCA_963846245.1 of uncultured Acidobacteriaceae bacterium. GTDB lineage: Bacteria > Acidobacteriota > Terriglobia > Terriglobales > Acidobacteriaceae > Sulfotelmatobacter. Next base: position 229,891 of record CAWJVI010000011.1, read on the forward strand.
ATAGTTGGGTGTGTGTAGCCAGTGACGGAACGGTGATAGGGCCCGTGAAACAACATTGAGGCGGCCAGTGCGTGTGATGGCGACGTTTTTCGCCACTTGAGACAGTCGGTTCGGTCAGCAGTCAATTTCCTCCTTGGGCTCGAACCTGCGAGAACCCAACTATTTGGGTGGGTGAGGTAACTCGAAGCCGACCCCATCCGTGCCGCCTTGGATCGTCACCCCGCAGACGTTGTTCTTTCCGTCCAGAATCACACTCCCAACTTATCGACATGCTTTGAAGCGACTTTGCAGTTTGCCTGTCGAACAGTCCACCTTAAGCTCTGGGTGCACGCGCTTTCGTTTATGTCACACCTTTGGCCTGACTATTGAGCTTTCGGCTTTGTCTTCTTGCGGGCCGCCGGCCGGGTGGTTTTCCTGGTTCCCTCTTGCTGCAACAGAGTCAGCGAATCCGCCGCGTTGAAGGGGTATTCACGGACAGACTCCTGAGAGGCCTGGCCCGTGTTACTCAAAGTGATGTCCACTCGCCGGTTGCTGGCCAGGATGATCGTCCTCATATTATTGAGTACTCTTTGCCGGTCTTCCGGGCTCAACTCAGGATTTCGTTCAACGGCACGCCTTACCTGGGCATCGGTGAGGTTCTCTTGCACGCCGAATGCCTTGGTCTGAATGTTAGCTGCAGGAATGCCCTGTTCAACCAGGAAGCGCTTAACGCGGTCGACACGCCGTTCGGAGAGCGCCTGATTGTATGCCACCGAGCCACGCGGGTCGGCGTGGCCTTCCAGAGTCAGGTGAGCATCCGGCTTGGCTTGAAGGTAGGTCTGGAAATCACTGGCGAGCGCCCTGAGGGTTTTCTCCTGGCTGGGTAGCAGGCCGGCATCGGGATTCTCGAGCGAAGGTTTCGCCGTGGCAAAGTAAACACTGTGCAGAGCGAGCCTCTTCTCGATGGCAATGATCTCCGGCGAGGGAACTGGTGGCGGCGGTGGGGCCTGCACGGTCACCGTAGTCATGGACGACGCCATGAGCGACGGATTTCGGTCATCGCCTACGTTGCAGGTTACGGTAATGGTCCCAGGCTGTGCACTCTGTGTGTCAAGAGTGGCCGTGGGAGTGTTGCCGGTAATGTTTCCAGCGCTCGCGGTGTAGCTGTAGGTCAACCTGCGGCCATCCGGGCTGCTGGCGTTCGAATTGATGGTCGAGGTCCTACCCATCGGCACGCTGGCCGGATTGGACGAGCACGAAATTGCCGGCGGACGCGGCGATTTTACGATGAATCCGGCGCTGCAGGTGGCAACGCCCTCCTTGCTGCCATCGCTCAAGCTAGCGGTGATCTGATAGGACCCGGAGCGCAGGCTAGTAGTGTCAATTTGGGTGGAAGCACCGATCGCGCCAGGCGGCAGTCCGGAGCCGCTCCAGCTATAGCCGACCGTGTGCTTGGGATTGAAATTTGATCCAGCCGCGGTCGCGGTCACGGGCTCGCCGGCAAAGACCTCGTGGGGTTCTGCTGAGCATGCCGCCGTGGGTGATGTCACTATCCGCTTTACCGCCCCACATGAATACCAGGCCAGTTTGCAGTCTTGCCCCTCGGACATCGGTGCGGGGACGACATGGGACGGGCCAAACTGATGATTCGAAAACACGTAATCGGCGCGGAACAGGCGCCATGCGAAGTGCCGAGTGAAGTCCAGATCGAGACCGCCGCCGGCCATGAACCCGATTTCCTCATCGCTTCCGAAGACTTCGGATGCCAGGCGATGCTCGCCCACGAGGGCTTCGAGAAATGGGGAAAAATGGCGGCTACGAAAAGTTATCTTCGGTCCCGCGGAAAGGTTGAAGAATTCTACGCGATCAATACGGGCATTCACTCCGGTCGCGCCGCTGCCCCACTCCCCACTGCTATCGACTGACAATCCGAACCAGCGATTAAAGTCGTAGGTGATGGTGGCGCCCGCGCCCCGCGGATTCCACTTCAAGCAGCTGCTCACCGGGGTCATTGCTCCCGGAAGCAAACCGTGGATGTCGCAGCCGGGATAGAAAGCGGAGTATCCGCCGTAAACTTCCCACTTGGGAGGAGGTGGCGCCTGGGCTGCGGCGAGCGTGCCCACGCTGCACAGGACAGCGACCATCGCCAACCGCATCACTGCAACCCGGCCACAAGGTTTATGAGAGTGAGATGACATGTGCTGATTCCTCCGAACTTCATTAACGCAAAATCGTGAATGCTGTTTCCTGCCTGCCCGGAAGTGGACCAGCCTCAAGCTGAGTCCACAACCACATAAAAACTCATGGGGCAGGGGGGTACAGTGACCAGGTTCTCGTCCATCGAGACTGCGCCCGTCCGAGCCAGCGCGCTGCCATCCAGCGTAGCGCCGGTGGTAAGCGTGACGGAGGCCTGAGCCATAATGATTCCCTGGAATATTGTGTTGGTTCCCAGCGTCGCCGCACTACCGACCTGCCAGAACACGTCTTCAGACTGGGCGCCACCGCCAGGATGATCTGGCTATTGCCAGCTGCTGTTGTCAGGGTCGACACGATCTGGAAGATGTAGATGCCACTGCCGTTGAGGGTGAGGATCCCGGTTATTCCCAGCGAGGGCTGCGCGCTCGTCGTCTTATAAACGCCAGGAGCGAGCGTTTCCCCACCGATATCTGCGGGGAGGACTTGCCCCTCCAGGTGCTGCCGCGGCGTAGTTATACGCCGTGGTCAAGTCACCCTGGGCCGTCTGGGCAACCGCATCGTCCACGTATTCCGTCCCCGTTAGTGTTCCCGGCGGAAATCCAGTGATCGCAGATCCGGGCCAGACGCCGATATCCCCGATGACAGCAGTCCCCTCATTAACGGTACTGGTGACCGTGGAGCCACCCAGAATTCCGAAGCTGCAGGCCGTTCCCAACGGGACGCCGGCATTACATGGCGTTGGAGACGTGGTGAAGGTCCATACATAATCGCTGGCTAATGAATCACCCGCGATATCCTGAGCGCCTGTGGTAATGGTGGCCGTGTAGAGGGTGTTCAGCGCAAGAGGGGCGGTTGGGGTAAAAGTCGCGGCGTAGATTGCCGCGTTGTACGTAACCACTCCACCTACTGCCACGGGTGGGGTGCCCGGCGAAGTTAGAGTAAACGTCGTCGTATTAATCGTGGCAGGATTCATCGCCTGGTTGAAGGTGGCAACCAGCAGTGTGTTGGGGCAGATGCCGACAGCGAGATTGGGAGGTGCTACGGAAACTACAACGGGAGGAACACATGCGATGGCGGACGTAGTGAAGGTCCATACAAAGTTATTCGCCAGCGATACACCGGATAAGTCCGTAGCTCCGGTTGTAATCATCGCAGTGTACGGTGTGTTCAGCGACAGAGCGCTGGATGGTGTGAAGGTCGCGGTTGACCCAGCATAGGTCACTACTCCTGTCACTGCGACTGGCGGAGTCCCGGAGGTCAACGTGAAGGTTGTGGTATTGATCGTGGAAGGATTCATCGCCGTGCTGAAGGTAGCGGTCACTCCAGTAGTACAAAGGCCGGCCGCCCCACTAAGTGGCGTTTCGGAAGTTACCATAGGCGCGACTAAGTTCGGATTGACGCCGGGATTACAGCATCCAGTGCTGAAGACAATGCCGAAGACGAGAAGGAGCAGGAATGCGATAAGCGAGATCTTGGGATTGCTGCAAGTATGCATGACCGTCATCCTTCTTCTTCTCCGGTTTCAATGCTGCCGCGTATTAAGAATTCACAAGCCCTTGTAATGTTCGAATAATTTAATTGACTGGTTTTTAGCTGAGATGTTCACAATTGCTCAGGGTCGAGAAAAGAGCAGTATACTTCCCATTGTGGAACTGGGGAAGCAGCCAGTCTGCACAGTGTTTCGTATGTGGCGGCGCTGGCGGGCGGAACCAAGCGTCTTATACAACAGCCGGTTCGGCGCAAACTTACTCAGGAAGGTCGAGGCGGCGCATCAGGTCTTTGTAGCGGGGATCAGAGCGGAGGGGGTCGAGCGCGGGATAGCGGATGCCAATCAGGAGTTCGTTGTCTCCATCTGCGTAGGCTTTCTCCAAGTACTGAAACGCCTGGTCGCGGTCTCCGAGAAGCGCCGCGGCGACGGCTGCAGCGGTCGAGCATCCGTGCCATGCAACCGCAGGATTAGCTGAAGATAGCCTTTCGCATCTGAACTAACAGGAATGGGCTTTGGAAAGGCGCCCTGAAGTTCATTTACCGCATCGGCAAAGCGGCCGGTCGTGGCATATAGCTGGGATAGCTTGTAGTGAGCGGGCGCAAATCCACTATCTCGCTCCAGCACTTTTTGGAACTGGGCAAGCGATTCCGGGTAGCGGTGGGCTTCCATCAATAGGACGGCGTAATTGGTGTTGACGATGGAAGATAGCGGGTCGAGCGATAAAGCAGTCCGCATCTGGTCGATTGCTTCAGTCTGGCGGTTCTGATTGGCGAGAAAACCAAAAGCATAGAAATAGTGCGCGGGGGCGTTGTTGGGGTTCAACTCAAGGCTGCGGCGAAATTCGGACTCCGCCTCAGTCCATCTGGTGAAGGTTCGACAGCGCGAAGGCACGAGCGGCGTGGGCCTCGGACAGAGAATCGTCCAACTCGACAGCTTTGCGAGCAGCTTCGTCGGCCAGTAGTTCGCCTTGCTTGGAAGTGAGCCCAATGCCGTAGCTGGGAGCGACGTTATAAGTATCGGCGAGGCCAGTATAGGCGAGCGCATAGTTGGGATCGGCGGCGATGGCCTGCTGAAACAAGTCGATGCTCTTCTTCAGTCCGTCCGGAGTGCGGCCGTACCAGAGCTGGCGGCCTTCGAGATAGAGGCGGTAGGCTTCCGGATTCGTGGTTCCGGCCTGACCAGCTTGCTGCGGAGACTTGCCGGCCTCGGCGCGATTAAGACGTCCAGAAAGGTCGCGGGTGATGTCGCTCTGCACCTGGGTGATATCGGCCAGCTTGCGCTCGTAGTGTGCGCCCCAAAGCTCGCTGCCATCGAGCGGCGTTGACCAGATCGGCTTGAATGCCCAATGTGTCGCCGTGTTGCGTGATGCGTCCCATCAACAGCGCGCTTACCTGCAGCGCCTGGCCGATTTTCTGCGGGTCATCTTCCTTACCCTTGAATTTGAAGACCGTGCTGCGCGCCATGACTTTGAGATCAGGAAATTGCGAGAGCGTGCTGATCAGGCTTTCGGTGAGACCATCGCTGAGATATTCGTTGTTGGGGTCCGCGGTAGCGTTCACGAAGGGGAGGACAGCAATGGAGCTGATCTTTTTATTATCGTCGGAGCGGCCGCGCAGGAAGTAGGCGCAGCTGCGGCGGCGACCAGGACAAGGACGAACGAGACTACTCCGGCGACGAGATATTTGCGGTTGGTGGCGATGGGGGAGGCGATAGCTGCGGCGGGGATCGAAGCGGAACTTGCGCGACTGGGCAGCGTCTGAGGATGCGGCGACGCTCGACGAACGGCCAGAATCATAATCGCGTTTCAGGCGCGCGAGATCAGTGCGAAGATCAGCCGCGGTCTGATAGCGGAGGTTGCGATCTTTTTCGAGGGCTTTATTGATGATGCGTTCAAGATCGGGGGGAACATCAGGATTCAGGCGCAGGGCTGCGGGCGGAGAGGAGTCCAGGATGGATTTGAAAATTTCGGCGGAGCTGCCGCCGCGAAATGGGAGCGTGCCGGTGGACATCTCGTAGAGGACGGCGCCGAAAGAAAACAAATCGCTGCGGGCGTCGAGTTCCTTGGCGCGAGCCTGTTCGGGCGACATGTAGGCGATGGTGCCGAGAGTCGAGCCGGGGCTGGTGAGGTGCTGGTCGTCAAGCGCGGTCATGGTATTGGCCGATGCGACCTGGCTGGAGGAAGTGGATGTGGTCGTGACCTTGGCGAGGCCGAAGTCGAGAATTTTGGCGTGGCCGCGCTTGGTGACGAAAATGTTGGCGGGTTTGATGTCGCGATGGACAATGCCCTGGGAGTGCGCGGCGTCGAGGCCGTCGGCAATTTCGATGGCGAGGGAGAGGATGGTTTCGTTATCCAAGGGCTTGCCGGCGATGAGAGGTTTCAGGGTGACGCCATCGAGATACTCCATGGCGATGAACGACTGGTCGCCGTGCTTTCCGATGTCGTAAATGGTGCAGATGTTGGGATGGTTGAGAGCGGAGGCGGCCCGAGCTTCGCGCCGGAAACGTTCCAGTGCCTGCGGGTCCTGGGACACGTCATCGGGCAGGAACTTAAGCGCAACGAAGCGGCCCAGTTCGGTGTCTTCGGCCTTGTAAACCACGCCCATACCGCCGCCGCCGAGCTTTTCGACGATGCGATAGCGCGAGATGGTTTGGCCGATCATGCTTTGCCCGATCATAGTTCGGTGATCACTGGCGCGAATCTTACGTGGGTGAAACAGGCAAGTCAATGAATGCAGAGCAGTTCGCGGCACGTAAAAGGGATGGTTGACGTAACATCGCCATAGCACTCATTGACCCGATGCCGGGGGTTTTGAGTGTAGCCGCCTGTTTACAACACCGTTCGTAGCCTGCGATATAATCCACGGCCATGCTGAAGTTGTCAGGGCTGACGTTGAACTGTTGGCTCACGGCAATGCGATTCCGCCTGGAGGGAATATGGCCAATTATCCCTTGTTGTTCCGACCCAACCACCATTTGCCAGCGGTCGCAGTACTGCAGAAATTGCTCAATCGCGGCGGCGAAAAGTTGACGCCTGACGGTGATTTCGGTGCCAAAACGCAGCGAGCCGTGATCAACTTTCAGCGTGCTCGCGGCTTACAGCCGGATGGCGTCGTCGGTGTGGAAACCTGGCCAAGGGTCGCCGTCGACGCGGATTTAGCAATTATGGATTGTGTCGACGTTTTCGACCCGCTGCTGCTGGAAGACACCGAGGCTCCCTTAAGGCGCGCGGGTGGCGATCCGACCGTGATCGGCGGAGCATGCAACGGAGTGGAGCAAGCCATCACCATGATTTCGGCGGCGTCCCAGGGAAATGTCTTTCTCTTGCGCTTCCACGGCCACGGCGCACCCGGGGTCGCCGGTGTTTCATTCGGTAAAGCCGACACCCCTGGAGCATGGGATGAATTGGCCGACTTCGACACAGAGACGTTGGATGCAACGTTGCCGATGCTCCGTCGTCTCCGAGGAATTTTCGGACCTTACGGATGCGTCCAGTTCATGCATTGCGAGACCGGACGTGGGCCGAAGGGGCAGCTGCTGTTGTCGAAAATCGCCGATGCTCTTGGCGTACCCGCCACCGCAGCCGTCAACGATCAATACGGTTTAGGTTCAGGTAACTTACCTTTCGGATATTCGGGTCCGACCGTTACGGCTGTTCCCCATCGACAAACCATCGCCCACTGGGCGCAGACCCTGCCCGACTTCGCGGGATTGTCGGCGGCTTGATCTGCTTTGCGTCCGTCTCGGGAAGCGGGGACTAGGATTCTGCCAGCTGGCGAAACATCGCGATCACTCATGGACCCGGGCCGCGAAGGGATTTCGGGAACGAGGCACTGAGCGCAGTCTTGATCCTGCTTCCGATACATGTTGCCAAGCCAGTCCATCATGGCCTGCCCTGAAAATCGTTCTTGCCTTCGTACGGCTCGCTCAGGTGCGCGATCGGCTGATTTCGCCAACTGACAAAGTTCGGAATGCGGCGCAATATCCCACGGCTTTGGATTCGACTTTAGGTGTATGCTTTTGGACATCATGCGCTCACAAATGTGGAAGTTTTTCGCCATCGTGATTCTCAGCTGCACGGCCGTCTCTCTCTGCGCCCAACAGTCCACAGCCAAACCGGAAGACACCGAAGTCTGGAAACCGGAGCCAAAGGTCGTAATGCCAGGAGTTACCTGTGGAGCCGCTCCCTCGGACGCAATCATTTTGTTCGACGGCAAGAATCTGGATGAGTGGGTGTCGGCGCAGGACCGCTCTGCCCCGGCGAAGTGGATCGTCGCCAATAATGTGGTCACAGTAAGTAAGACCGCCGGCAATATTGAGACCAAGCGCACCTTCAGGAACTATCAGTTCCATATGGAGTGGAGAATTCCCGAAAACGTTACGGGCTCTGGCCAGGCGCGTGGCAACAGTGGATTGTTTCTGGCCTCGACCGGCCCCGAGGACGCCGGATATGAGTTGCAGGTCCTCGACTCTTACAACAACAAGACCTACGTCAACGGCATGGCCGGAAGCATTTACAAACAGAGCATTCCGCTGGCGAACCCGATGCGCAAGCCCGGCGAGTGGCAAGCCTATGACGTAGTGTGGACCGCTCCCTTGTTCAATGCCGACGGCTCACTCAAGAGTCCTGCTTACGTTACGGTCTTGCTTAATGGCGTGCTGGTCGACAATCACTTCGAGGTGAAGGGCGAAACCCGCTACATCGGCCAGCCCTTCTACAAAAAGTTCGACCGCGCACCCATCAAGCTGCAGGCCCACGGCGATCCGAGTCCGTCCATTAGCTTCCGGAACATTTGGGTCAGGGAACTGGAGTAGCGCGCAGCCGGAATGGCGTGACGAAAACAGCGTGCTCAACACAGCTGCCTTGTGGCTTCACAATACAAAGCCAATGTAGCGTGACTGTGGTGCGATTTGTGAGGCCGCTCAGATCCTCAGGAAAATCTTCCGTCGGTACATCCAAAATAAGATGAGCCAAAAGATCAGCATTACCAGAAACCCGTGAAGCACGGGCTGAAAAGTCGGTCCTGCAATTGCCGCTATGGCGCCGCCAAAGTGGCGGTCTAACGCTCCGCTGACGAAGGATTCCATGGTCCAACTCATCAGGTAAATGGCAATTGAGTTCATGCCAACCACGACCAGCGGAAACGCCCAGCGCTGCCATCCTTTCCAGTCAAGCACTGCGTAAAAGCCAGCCAGGATCAATACGACGAGACCGCCGCTATACAGCGTGTAGGAGGAGGTCCAGACGCGCTTGACGATGGGGCAAATGCCAGCCCATTGGCAAACCAGTCCGAGCAGCACTAAGGCTGCTCCGGCGATCACAAGTCCGCGCAGTTTGTGTTCTTTCGATCCTTTGGCCTTGAGCCACTCTCCGGCGAGCAGTCCCATAATCATGGTGCCGAGCGTGGGAATAAAACTCAGCGTCGACCAACCGCCCTCATTGAAGATAAAAGGACTCTCGCGCGGAAAGAGGTTCAAGAACCAAACGTCGAAGGTCCACGAGAGGTTCGAGTTCTTGTTCCAATGAGAGAAAAAGCCGGTGTAAAGATGATGCCAGTCCGCTGGAACTCCAACCCGGGCGTAGTCAAACTGTGGACCCGGCACGGGATACAGCGCGAAAGCCGCCCAAAAGCAGATTAAGATGAGCACCAGCGTCACAACTTGGGTTCGCACACGCGTGAATCCCAGCAGAAACAGAAAGACGTAGCCCAATCCGATCTGCGTCAGCGTGTCTTCAAATGTGAAGTAGGTTTGCGTCGAATGCAATGACCGAATAAAAATTCCGAGAAAAATTAAAATGAATGCGCGCCGGATCGCATGCCCAAGCATCGGCCCGAAGGTTTGCCCCTTCATTTTTCGGCTGGCGATGGAAAACGGCAGCGCCGCGCCGACCAAGAAAGAGAAGGCGGGTTGAATCAGGTCATGCAGGGAGCATCCTTGCCACTCCACGTGCTGCGTGTTAAACGCGATTACGCGCCACAGCAGGCTGTGCGGAAAGGCGCGTGCCACGTCAAACAAACGCATGACTTCGCCGAGCATCAGAACCATCACGAACCCGCGGAATGCATCCAGCGAGACCAGGCGAATGATGCTTTCAGCTTTGCCTTCCGGCCCTGCTACAGGCGCTTCTGCTACGGGACTCTGAACCTGCGCGCTTTCGATCATTAAGGGCTCCTGTGACCAACTGAAGACGGATGCGAGGGCTTACGTCTGCACGGCAAAGCCTGGAGAAGCCGGGTTGGCCCCCCACTTGCCGCGCGTGAAATCGGGGAATTTCTGCGGAGCACCATTCTGCGCCACAGACGCTTCACTCAGCGGAGTCGGCGCACTCCAGGCGGCAGCATCGTAGACATTGATATCCGGTACGAGGCCCTTTTTCAGGCAATCCATCAGCCGGTAATTCATGACGTAGTCCATTCCGCCGTGGCCACCCATTTTGCGGGCCATTTCTCCGGTTTTCTTCCACAGCGGGTGCTCGTACTTGTCACGAAACGGGTCGATGGTCTGCCAATCGTCGTGGTTCGAACCATCGGCCTGCTTCGTGCCATCGATAAAAATGCGCGGAGGATAATCGGCGAATATGCCTTTTGTGCCCGAGATCGAGTTGATGCGGCTGTAAGGCCGCGGATTCACCACGTCATGCTGAAGAAGAATCGTGCGGCCTTTTTGGGTTTTTATGATGCTGGTGTTCATGTCACCGCAAATGTACTTTTCGCTGCGCTTCGGGTCGCCGTCAGGGAAATTCGCTTTCACATATGCGCTCAACGAGGCCTCGGAAGAACTCACCGAAACCATGTAGTCGAAGCGGTCGCCGCGGTGGATGTCCATGTAATGAGCCACCGGGCCGAGTCCGTGCGTCGGATACAGGTTGCCATTACGCTTCATATGCGGAAAGCGGCGCCACAGCCCTTCGCCTTCATTCGCCGTCAAAATGCTGCGCAAGTCGTGGAGATAGGCCGCCTCCCCATGCGTGATTTCGCCGAAAAGTCCGTCGCGCACCATGCCCAGAACCATCATCTCGTTAGAGCCATAACAGCAGTTCTCCAGAATGATGCAATGCTTGCGAGTAGCCTCCGAGGTTTCGACGATATCCCAGCATTCCTGCAATGTCGTACAGATCGGCACCTCGACGGCAGCATGCTTGCCATTCTTCATGGCGCTGAGCGCCATCGGAACATGCCAGTTCCACGGGGTCGCTATATAGACAATGTCGAGTTCGAGTTCGGTCAGATTCTTGAAATCGAATTCACCCTTGCTGAATCCGGCGGGCTGGGGTTGGCCTGCGTCCGTGACCGCTTTCTGCGCTCGCGCCACTTTTTCCGGCACCAGATCGCAGATCGCCTTGACCTGTACCTTTTCAATCGCGAGTAGATCCTGCAGCAGGCTGGAACCGCGTCCGCCCACCCCGATAATTCCCAGGCGCACCTGTTCTCTTGCTTCAAATGGCACGCCCATCATGGTCGCGTTCGCGCTTTTCGGCGTGTCCGCGGCGAGGTCCGCACTCAGAATGTCAGTTGCGATCAGCAGTCCCGCACCGCCAATCGCGGCGCGCTTCACGAAACTTCGTCGCGAAATATCGTTGAGTTCTTTATTCATCCGTCGGCAAAAGTAGCCTCCTGTTAGATTGCGATCCGTTCAGATGGACAATAGTTTTACACCAAATCGCGCTGCTTTTCCGGCTGTAGTGGAGACCTTGCTGCTTCGGTCGCAGCCATCTCCTAGGCGGCAGCTATTTGAGTGGCTTCGGACAAACGCTGAGGAGGCGGAAGAATCATCGATCCGCTGACCGCGATCGAAACGGTTTTCTCCGCGGATTTGCCATCAAGGCCTTCAGCCGTGAACCGCACTGTGTAGTTTCCGGCGGCGGTATATGCATGAGTGAGGATTGCGCCATCGGCGACCACTCCATCGCCGAAATCCCAATGATAGGCGAGTGCGGGAACTCCATCTTTAGAGACTGTGCAGGAGAACTCAATTTCTTCCCCGATTTTTGCTTGAGACGGAACTTGGAGCGCAATCGAAGGCGCGGCCGCCGGAATCGAAGTGTCAATGATCTTGATCATCTTGACGGAGTGCGCGGGTTGATTGTCGACGCTGAGCGTTTCGCCGGCCATCGTCAACGGCTGATCTGGCGCGAACGAGTCAACCAGCTTGTACGAATGCCCCGCAGTGAGCTTCAGATCGGAAAAAGTGAATGTGCGGGAACTCGGCTGCTCCGTCCAGTTAAAGACTGCCAAGATAGATTGACGCTGGTCTTCGCGCAGGAGAAAAACGCTCGGCTGCTCATCCTTTTCTGTGTAGGTGAGGAGATCCAGAGGCAAAGCAGCGCGCCCAAGTTTTGCCATCGCAAGCAAATCAGGATTCCTGACCAAAGCCACGCGTTCCGGGTCGTTCCCAAGGGTTGGGAGGTCGTCGCCAATTTCGAACATTCCTCCAGAGACCGCTGCCAGCGCGATCGAAACCTGAGCCTCATTCAATGTAAGCGGAGCTTCAATGGTTCTCTCTTCAAGCAGCTGTCGGGAAACCGTGAACGCGTCCGGGTCAGTGATGAAAAAGTTGCGATGCATGTAATAACGCGCCGCGATGCCCGGCGCAGCTTCCTTGCTGCGGAGAAACGCATGACCTGTATCCTGGGATATACGGCCTTCATCCACCAGACCAACAGGATTCAACATCGGACTTCCATCTTTATCGAGGAGCACGTCTTCGCCCACTGCTTTGCGGATAATCTCGAGTCCGATGCGCTGCGCTTCCAGTGCCGTTGTGTTCGGGCGATGGTAATAACCCTCGATCGCCGTGTTGTCCATGAAGTCGAGCTTGATGTAGCGCGCACCCCACTCCCGGACCAGCGTGCGATAGGTCTGCCGAAGATATTCCTGCGCATCGGGATGAGTGGCGTCTAAGACGAACAGGCGTTCGCCCTTCACCTCTTCGGCGTCTCCAATTGGAATCGGATCGCCATGTGCGTTGTGCACCAGCCAATCTTTATGGTGCTCGTAGATCCAGGCCCGCTCGCCCACTTCAAAGGGAGCCGTCCAAACTCCTACCTTCAATCCCAATCGGCCAATGCGGTGGGTAAGATCCCACATGCCAGCGGGGAATTGAGAGGCATTGGGCGTCGCATATTCGCCACGAGAGTATCCGTAACCCAGGTCGAAATGAAAATAGTCGTAGCCCAGTGCTTTCAGGTGCTCGGCCAGCCATTGAGCGTTCGTCAGCGCAGTGCCTTGGGTGATTTTCGTGTAAAAAGCCGTCCAACTCCACCATCCCAGCAGGTTGTCTGCGCTGACGCGGCCGTGGTGCAGCTCTCGAATCACGGCGCCATAGTTATCAAGTTGCGAGTAATAGTTTTTTCCGGCGGCAAACATCAAGCGTTCCGAAGTCATTGATTCGCCTGCGGGAAGAGGAACATTTAACTCAATCAGATTTTCCGCCGGCCCTTCGCGCAGGCCGGATTCGGGGTCGGTTGCCTGTATCTCAGTGGTCCCGGTTGAATCGACCGTGTAGGAAGCGATGCGCGAGCACCTCCGGTGAGGAAGGTTGTGTTTGCAAATGAATGATGGTGAGGAAGCGATTGGAGGTGAGAGCCCCAACAAACAGGCTCTCCTTGCTCTCCCGGTTGTAGATAAGTTGGCTGCCTACGGCCCGGTGCATTCCCTTAGGAGCTTTTCCTAAATCGTAAATCTGCAGCGGCGGCCAGTCTTCGCTGAAGCTATCCGAGAGAACTCGATCGGCGTTTTGCGGACCACCGAGATCAATGATTTGGTTTCCAAATGCCTCGACGCTTCGGATACTTTGGATTGTTACCGGATTGGCGGTGTGATTTTGTACCTCAGCCTCGATGACACCGAAAGCTCTCGCCATCATAGAGTTGAAGTGTATAGGCAAGATCAGGGAAATTCGGAAGTCCGGACGAAGTGACTGTAATTTTCTTGCCGTGTCCGAGAGCATCTTCAAAATTCGATTGAGCTATCTCATGCTTCGGATAGTCCGTCGATTTAACCCACTTGTGATCGATCTCCGCCGCTACTCTTGCGTGAATGACGCTGTGTCCGCCGATTCCTGTTTGGATTTCATAGGTACCGTCGCCCGGTTGAACGACCACAGATAAGCCTTCGATATGAGCAGCTAGCCTGAGACGTTCCAGCCTGGCCGGAAGCCCCAAACTGCCTTCCGCAAGGATGAGCACGCACACTATCAAGAGACCGGGGATCACCAACGAACGGATTGCGCCGACTAATTCCTTGGGGAGCGCTAAGACCTCGACAATTACGTTCGATCATGAGTTCTCCTGACGTGAGTTGAACGGCCATGTATCTTTCCACTTCGCCCAGATGAAGAAAACCACAACGCCGGTCAGCAGCGTCAATAATCCGATTTTGATGTAGAGCCAGCCCGAAGTCAGAAAAACATACGCCCATCCAAAGAAAGCAATGACAATGGGGACGGGATAAAACCACATCTTGTAAGGCCGCGCGCTGTCCGGAAGCTTTCGGCGCAAGAGTGGAATGGCAAATAGCTGTCCCAGAAACTGCACCAGGATTCTGGTAGTGATCAACGCGGAGACCAGCCAGTCAAGCTTGAGGAACGCGAATGCAATCGAAACGACGCCCAGAACCAAAAGGGAAACCTGTGGATAGTTTTTCGTAGGATGCAGTTTTGCAAATGGACGGAAGAAATAGCCGTCGATGGCTGCCGCATAAGGAATTCGCGAATACCCCAGTAGAAGCGCGAAGACGGCGCCAAAGGCCGACCAGAGAACAAAAATTGTTACCGCGATTGCGGCGCCCCTGCCGTAGAGGTGCTCCATAAAATCAGAAACGATGAAGTTCGAATGAATTCCTTCCCGCCACGGCACCACTCCGATCAAAGCGAGATGCAGCGCCAGGTATCCCACACAGCAGACTGCGAGCGAATACAGAATCGAGCGCGGCACTACGTAGGATGGATTCTGCACTTCGTCACCGATGTAGCACACATCGTAATATCCCAGGTAGTTGTACACCGCGATCAGAGTTGCGCTGCCCAGACCGAGCACGAAGCCACGATTAAAGGCCATTGCTCCTGGAGGAAAATCGAACGCCCGGTGCGCGTTGAAGTGGAAAAAACCGGTGACGATGATGGTCACCATCGCCAGAGCCGTGCCCACCCAAAGGGTGATGGTAACCTTGCGCAGGAATGTCATCTGCCGGCACAAGAGGAACAAAGCGGCAAGCGCCGGTGGCCACGGCCACGTATTGCTGGCCTCGACCGCTCAATCCCGGCCAGAGATAAGTGGAATAGTTTCCGAATCCGACCATCCCGGATGCGATTTCCAAAGGGCCACTCACTACGAATTGCCAGATGAACAGAAAAGCCATCAGGCGGCCCCAACTTTGATGGCCGTACGCCTCGCGAAGAAAATGGTAGCTGCCACCAGAGCCCGGCAGCGCCGCCCCCAGTTCGCTCCATATCAGACCGTCGGAAATTACGATGAGCGCTCCTGTCAGCCAGCCCAGCAACGATTGCGGGCCACCCATCGATGCCATCAATAGCGGAATCGTGATAAAAGGCCCGATCCCAACCATGTTGGAGATGTTCAGGGCCGTGGCATGAAGTAAACCGAAGGCGCGCGTCAGGTGGGGAGGCTGTTCGGTCTTCATTGCCATAGGCGGGCAAGTTGGCGCACGTCAGTGTCGGGTAGCGGCAGTCACCTCATAACTGCGCGAATCTACCTATTGCTTGCTCGCTTTGTCAATCAGATTGTTCGTTTATGATCGATTGCTGACTGCCGAATACGTAACCTTTGCGATACAAATCGTCTCACATCCCAAATACAATTGGTGTCGTGGAGCTAGAAATCCGCACCCAGGTTAGGGCACTCGAGGGCAGCAGGAGAGCGCAAACGATCATGCTCGCAGAAGAGCGCAGGTTTCGCATTCGAGAGATACTTTCCGGTCAACGCACCGATTACAGCTTCCGACCTCTGTGTCGCTCTCGGGGTTACCGCAGCGACCGTAAGGCGCGACCTGGCGGCATTGGAGCACGATGGCGTACTAGTCCGTTCTCATGGGGGAGCGGTTTCCCGCATGTCCAGCACCAGCTTCCAACCTTCCTATGAGACGTTGTCGCATAGCCATAGCACTGAAAAGCAGGCGATTGCGCGCGAGGCTGAACGTCTGGTGCTTGACGGCGAGACTGTCTTTCTTGAGGGAAGCACCACGGTGTTTGAGCTTGCCCGTGGCCTGAATCAGCGGAATCGGCTGACCGTAGTGACCAACTCCCCCTCCATCGTTTGCCAGTTGCAAAGGAGCCCAGGCGTGACTGTCCTCTGCACCGGCGGCGATCTTCAGAAAGATACGTTCTACTTTTCCGGCGAGTGGGCGCAGCGTGCGCTCTCCGAAATTCGCGTGGACAAGGCAATTTTGGGAGTGAGCGCAATCGATCTTTCCTATGGAGTCTCGACGGCAAACCACGCCGAGGCCCAGATCAAGAAGATGATCACGAGAGCGGCAAAGACCCGGATCGCGTTGGCGGACCACAGTAAATTTGGTACGCAGAGCTTTGCCTACGTCGGCCCGGTCACGGACATCGACGTCCTCGTAACCGACTCTGGCACCGACGCAAAGTACATCAAGGGCCTGCGGGACGCGGGGGTCGAAGTGATAGTCGCCGAGTTGCAGGAGACGCGCAAGGCGGCGACATAAATGAACATTTTAGAACAAATAGGTTGACAATCGATCATGCGCGGGATAATTTGGAAGTCCGATATCTTTAAAGATCCGATCTTGAGGTTGAGGAGACGTGAGGGAACAGTGGGTGACTGCGGCAAGAAGATTCGCTTGAATCGTGTGCTCGGAGGCTCTGAACACCGAGCCCTGGTGGTGGCTTTCGATCATGCGTTGGTACTGGGACCCATTCCTGGAACGGAAGACCCGTTAGGACGGATTCGCCAATTTGCCGAAGCCAAAGTCGATGCGTTGCTGCTGAACCTTGGTCTGATTCGCCAATTCGCGAACTCGACAATACGCGGCCCAATCCCGCCTTTAATTGCCCGCCTGGATTGGACTACGGTTTGGTCTGCGATCGGGCAAAACGGAAACGGTGCGCTCTACAGCTCGCTTCTCGCGCACCCCGAGGATGCGTTACGCCACGGCGCAGACGCTGTTCTCACGTATCTCGTCGTCGGTACCGGCGATGCCGAGTTCGAGATGAAGGAGATCACTCGCAACGCCGAAATCGCCCGCGAATGTGAACAAGTTGGAATCCCGCTGATTGTTGAATCTCTGGCGCGGGGGAAGGACGTGCAGAATCCGGGCGACCCCAAGTGGCTGAATCTGCACACTCGCATGGCAGCCGAGCTTGGGGCCGATGCCGTTAAGACGGATTACAGCGGGGATATAGCTTCCATGCGTTCGGTAGTGGAAGAATGTCCCATACCAATCCTGGTGCTCGGTGGAAGCCGTCATGCGTCGGACAAACACGCGCTCGACGTGGTCCGTGATATTGCGACGGCCGGGGCGGCTGGTGTCTTCTTTGGCCGCAATGTTTTCCAAGCCGACAACATGAGCGCATTCCTCGAACAGGCGCGCGCCGCTCTTGACGGAGCTGCGAAGGCTGAATTTCAAGCAATCACCACATGACGATATCGGATTCCCATCAGTTTGGATGACACGCCTTCGCGATGAGGCAAGCAGGAACCGAAGCCCATTATGAGTTTGCTTGCCATTGATATCGGTTCGAGTAGATGCAAGGCAGTAGTGTTTGCGGTAACGGGCGAGATGCTCAACCAGCACGCCTGCGCGTACATGCCGGAGTTTCCTTCGCTTTCGCACGCCGAGATAAATCCGGAGCTCTTCTTGCAGGCGGTGTGCCGTTGTTCGCAAGCTGTATCTAAGAATCTTTCTGATCCCGTTCGAGCACTGTGCTTAAGTTCGCACGGCGAAACTTTCGTGCCGGTCAATCGAAGCAACGAGGCAATCGCTCCAGCCATTCTCAACCAGGACAATCGAGCCACGGAAGAAGCGGTATGGTTCGAAAGAACATTCGGAAGGAAACATCTGTTCGAAATCACCGGCCTGGTCGCTCATCCCATGTATCCGGTTCCAAAGTTTCTTTGGCTCCGCAAACACCGGCCAGATATTTTTGCTTCCTCCGTTCGTTTCCTGAGTGTGATTGGTTATGTCCTCTCGCGACTCGGATTACCTCCTTATATCGACTATTCGCTGGCCTCGCGCTATCTGGCGTTTGACATACGGCAGCGGCGTTGGTCCGAAGAAATTCTCGCCGCCACAGAATTAAGCGCTGAATGTCTGCCCATTCCTGTGCCGGCGGGAACGGTTGCAGGAAAATTGGATGCCGCCGCCGCCGGCCAACTCGGCCTCTTACCAGGAACGATTGTAGTGATGGGAGGGCACGATCAACCCTGCGGCGCATTGGGAGTTGGTGCGATCGGTTCGGGTCGCGTTGCCGACTCGATGGGCACTTACGAATGTCTGTTGGCTGCTTCCGACCAGCCCTGCTTGAGCGCGGCGGCGCTTGCGGCTTCTCTCAACTCTTATTGTCACGTGGTTCCAGAGAAGTTCGTCACGCTGGCATATTTCCCATCGGGAATCATGATCAAGTGGTTCCACGATCTGTTGTACGGAGAAGCGCACGGAGAAGCGCATGGAGAAGCCTGCGGAGAGACGCACGGTGACGACATCCTCACTCGAGACGGGGATTCATCCTCCGCGGAGTCTGCCCACTACGCGACACTGGAACGAGAAGCGGCGGTGGGCCCAACAGGTCTTTGCATCACTCCGAATCTGATCGGTACTTGCAATCCGCACTTCAACCCGCACGAGCGTGCAATCATCTCCGGCTTGAGCGCGAACACAACGCGCAACCAGATTTACAAGGGCATTCTCGAGGGGATTGCCTGCGAAATGTCGCAGATGACCGACATTCTGCAAAACGCTGTTGGAGAATTTCGGGACATCTATGTCACAGGAGGGGGCTCGCGGTCGGCTCTTGGTCTGCAGCTGCGAGCTGCTTTATCGGGCCGGCAGCTGCATGTAATGGAGTGTCCGGAGGCAGTGTGTTTGGGTGGGGCGATCCTCGCCGGAGTCGCATCCGGAGAATACGCCAGCTTGCCCGAGGCCGTGGAACTTGTCGTCCGCGATATTTCTGCAGTATCACCCGATCATGCGATTGCGGCAGCCTATGCCCAACAGGCCAGCAAATATCGTCATCTGCGTTCGGCACTTACGGCGATCACAGGTGAAAACTCACAAAGCGAATGGGAGGAACCGTGATGCAGGCCACAGTCGGATTCATCGTTTTTGGAGTTCACAAAGATGGTCTAAAAGACCCAATGGGTACGCCGTTCATTGATGACGCGTTGGTCCAGCGCGCCAAGAGCGCGCTCGTTGCGGCGGGTCTGAGAGTTGTTGAGCATGGCGTTGTCGTTGCCAGCAAAGAAGAGGCGCGGGCGGCATTCAGGAAAATGAAATGCGACGATGCCATTGATGCGGTCGTCCTGTTTTCGGGAACCTGGGTTTGGGCCGCGCACATGGTCGGCGCTATTCGCGATTACTCCGCAAGCGGCAAAGGTTTACTCCTGTGGACGCACCCCGGCTCTCAAGGTTGGAGGCCGGTTGGCGGATTGGTGCTGCACGGCGGTTTGCTCGAAATCGGGGTGCGGCACAAATTTGTATACGGAAGCGTCGAGGAACCAGACACTATCAGCAAGATCGTCAGCTACGCTCGAGCTTCGCATCTGAAGAATTTCTTAAACATGTCCACCATCGGCACATTTGGTGGTCGCGGGATGGGACAAACCTGCGGCGCCGCCGATCCTTCTCAATGGATGAGAATGTTTGGTATCGACATCGATTCCCGGGATACGACGGAGCTGAAGCAAGCCGCTGAAGGGATCTCGCCAGAGGAACTGGATGTGCTTCAACCCAGGCTGAAGCAGCTTTTCGGTAAGCCACCGGAGCGAAATGCAGTGACCGAGCGCTCGATGCGTCTATATCTGGCCATAAAAAAAGTTGTTGCGAAAGAAAAATTTGATTTCTACACGATTCAATCCTTTCCCGGCCTGGCCGGCGATTACTCTGCCACTTGCTTTGCCCAGAGCATGATGCTTGAGGATGGAGTAGGTACCTCTACGCTTGGCGATTTCAATACCGCCTTGACCGTTCTTCTGCTCACCAAATTGAGCAGAGAGCGCGTGTATTACGGTGATCTGCAGCACATTGATAAGAAAACAAAAGAAATCAAAATCATCGGGGATGGGGCGTGTCCACCTTCATTGGCCAGCAAGCTGGGTCCGGCTGGTTTCTCTGAGCACGGTATTCCCACGGAAGGCGAGGCAGGCGGACTCTCCGTAAAGCTGATCTGCAAAGTGGGAGAAGGAGTATTGGCCCGACTCGGCAGAGTGAACGGTGAGTTTCAGATGGTGATTACTCGAGCCAGCATTTTCGAGCCCGATCCCAATCAGATCGAAAAACGGCTCAACGAGTGCGGCATCCCGTTCTGGCCCCACGGCTTCGTGACTGCGCATTGTGACATCGATGTTTTACTTCAATCCTGGACGAATGAATATGCATGCCTGGGCTACGGCGAAGAGCTATATCCGACGCTAATCGATTTTTGTGAGATCACGGGAATCAAGGCAATCCTTCCCTGAATCTCCAGATGCCCTCGTCAACAGGGGACGAAACGACCGGGGACGATTTGGTCTCATCACAAAATGCGCTGCCCCGGAACTGAAAAATCGGTCACGAACAAACAATAATGATTGACAAACGACCACAATATCGGTGATCGTTCAAGTCTCAAACGAAAGTCCAGCAAACAAAAAGAAACAGAACGCAAGCGCGGTTCGGCATATCAGGAGACGGTGGACCATGAGAAGAAATTCAAGAAATTCTTGGAATCTATTGCCATTTGTCCTAGCTGTCCTGGTAGTCGCCCTAGCCGTGCCGCCCAGTGCAGTGGGACAGAAGGACAGCGGTGGCATCGCCGGAGTAGTCCGTGATTCCGGCGGAGCTGTAATTCCCGGGGCAAAGGTCAGCGTCAAGGATGTTGATCGTGGCACCGAGAACGTGGTCACAACCAGTGCCCAGGGAGAGTACGTCGCGAGTCCCCTGAAGATTGGGAGCTACAGCGTCACGGCGGAGAAAGAAGGTTTCAAGAAAACCGTCGTCGGACCGATCGTGGTGAACATCCAGGAGCACCCGGAGGTCGACATCACGCTCACGGTGGGCAGCATCCGTGAGGTCATGACGATCACGTCCACAGGCACAGCAACTGCAAACCGAAACTTCCGAACTCGGGCAGGTGGTGAACGGCCAGGAAGCCACCACCCTTCCCCTGAACGGCCGGAATTTCGCGCAGCTGGCGCAGCTGAGCGCCGGAGTAGCTCCCGCCGAACCCGGTTCGCGAATTAATGCCAGCTACGGATTTAGCGCGGGTGGAGCGCGGTCGGAGCAGAACAACTTTCTGCTGGACGGAGTTGATAACAACTCAAACCTGGCCGATCTGCTCAATGAGACTGCTTTCGTCATCCAGCCTTCGGTCGATGCCATTCAGGAGTTCAAAGTGCAGACAAGCGCCTACAGTGCCGAATTCGGGCGCGGGAACGGTGCGATTCTGAATGCCGTGATCAAGTCGGGAACCAACGGCTTCCACGGCGACGTGTACGAGTTCCTGAGGAACGAGAAATTCGATGCGCGCAACGCGTTTGATAGTCAGCCGCCAACCTTACAAGCAGAATCAGTTCGGCGCCACGTTGGGCGGACCGCTCATCAAGAACCGCACTTTCTTTTTTGGCGACTACGAGGGATTTGCGGATCCGGCAGGCAACTCCGTTTTTGGAGTTGATTCCCACGCCGGCGGAGATTAGCGGGGATTTCTCCAGCGTCCTCGACACTGCTGCCCCGACAGGGGTCAACGACTGCAATGGGAATCCCACTTATGCGGGCGAGGTATTCAATACGCGACTTACGCAGGCTTCGCTACAAGTCCATTACCGGTTTTTGCGGCATTCCTATCGGTGGGTATAGCGGTGGCTTTCCCACCAACATGTTTGTCCCTACTACCCCGATTGATCCCCTGGCGGCCGCTCTCTCCGCGTATTGGCCAACTCCGAATACCATCCCAACAGTCAACAACGGAGGCAATAACTTTTTTTCCGATCCGCATCGCCAGGAAACCCGCAACAACTTCGACGTCCGGATTGATCACAAGATCAGCGACAAGCGACAACGCTTTCGGACGATTCAGTTACGAGAACCAACCCAGCTTCATTCCTCCGCCTTTCAATAATCTCCTCGATGGCGGCGGGTTCTTCGACGGCAGCGAGGACAATTCCTACCGCAGCCTGGCTTTAAGCGAAGTTCACCTCTTCAAGCCCAATGTGATCAATGAATTTCGGCTCGGTTATAACCGGATCAATTCCCACCGATTTCAGATCAACTCCAACGAGAACATCAGTGCTCAACTGAACTTTCCCAACGTCCCATTATGGTCCAAACAACGGTGGCTTGCCGAACATCACCTTCGGCGATGGTACTGCTGGCATCGGAAGCTCCACCTACCTGCCTTCGATTGAAAAGCAGAACAGTTTTGTTTTTACCGACAACGTGACCTGGGTCCGCGGACGCCACTCGCTGAAGTTCGGCACCGAAGTGCGTATCGAGCAGTTCACGATCTTCCAGCCCGCCGAAGCCCGCGGCGCTCTGAGCTTCGGCAACGACTTCACCGATAACCCCGCGGCGCCGGGGACCGGCGGCACCTCCTTCGCGACTATGTTGCTGGGCGTTGCCGACGGCGGCGGCATTACCAGCCTGCATAACATTGACTATCGCCGGCAAATCTACGCCGGTTTCGCTCAGGACGACTGGAAGGCCACCGACCGTCTGACCGTCAATCTGGGCCTGCGCTATGAAGTCTTCAGCACGGTTAAGGAGCATAGCAATGAGGAGGGAACCTTTGTTTTCGGCCCCAACTCTATTCTTGTTCCCAGCGGACAAAATGAGACGCTCACGCAGACTGCTCGGCGCCAGCATGCCGATTGTGCATGGCTCGCGTGGACTGATCAGTCCTGACCTGAACAATTTCGCGCCGCGTATCGGGTTCGCTTTGCGAGCTTCGGACAAACTCGTGATTCGCAGCGGCTACGGGATCTTCTACGGCGGGCAGGAGAACGGGCCTTACTCCAATCCCAGCCCGGGGTTCAATCCTCCGTTTTTCTCCTCCGAGTGATTTTCATCGCCATGCGGGAATCTGGCGGCCAATCCCTCTACGTTCCCTGCCGGCGAATACCGCTCAATTGCTCCGAGTTGCCTCCCTTGGCATTGGCCCCAACTCCAACACGTTGGCGAACGGGTTTCCCGCGACCGCGCTTTCTGAACCCCAACACTCCGGAACTTTATTCCGTCTCTCCCAATCTGCGGACTCCCTATAACCAGCAATGGCACTTTGGCGTGCAATATCAAATGCCCGCCGACACAATGCTGGATGTTTCTTATGCGGGGTCGCGTGGCCTGAAACTCTTTGGCTTTTACAACGGCAATGAGGCCGTTCCCGCGACCGACCCCCAGTTCGCACGTTTGCATAGCAAATTTTGGCAACTCTACTGAGTTGCCCGACTGCCGCGCGGCAGACCCGCTCATGCGGTGGCTCCCAGCGATCCTGCTGCCGCTACTTGCGACTTGCGGACCCACTGATGACTGCGATCCCGTGTTTGATACCTCGATCGCGACATTTCGCTCGAACGACGTCTCAAACTACAACTCTCTGCAGGTTCGCTTCGAGAAGCGTCCCACTCACGGCCTGCAATTCCAGGCTCCTACACCTGGAGCCATGCCCTTGATGACGCTTCCAGCGCCAGCCTGGGATCGCAGAATGCGGGCGACTTCCGCCTCCAAACCGATCCCATGCTGGAGTACGGGAACGCGGATTTCGATGTCCGTCAACGATTCGTTATGAGCTATGCCTATGAATTGCCCTTCGGAAAAAACAAGGCATTTGGAGGAAATTCGTCAGGCTTTTTGAACCAGATCATCGGCGGTTGGCAGGTCGCGGGAATCGTGATCGCAACCACGGGAAACTGGTATACGCCCACCGACATTTCCACCAACCTCTCCACATCGGATGGTGGCGGAGAGGTCGCCAGCGCATCCCGGCCCAACGTGGTCGGAAATCCCAACGGACACCCCTGCGTGCCCGGAACGCTGTTTAACACCTGTGCCTTTGCCACCAACACCGTCGTGGGAGCGTTTGGTGACGCTGGCCGAAACATTATCCAGGGACCCGGCACCCAGAACTGGGATATTTCTCTGTTCAAGTTTTTCCCCATCCGAGAACAAATGCACCTCGAGTTCCGGGCAGAGTTCTTCAATGCTTTCAATCATTACGACCCGGAGTTCGACAACCCCGGCAGCTTCAATACAAATATCGCCACCCAGCACGGAGTGGATGAAACAGCGGCGGAGACCGGATGCACCAACGGCAACTCCGAATTCCAACTGCGCCTTCGGCTTCGCTCAAGCTGCGCACGATCCACGCTTGATTCAATTTGCCCTGAAGTTCTATTTCTGAACCGCAGCGGCCGATGTCATCCCGCAGGAGCGCGCCAAGCGCTCCGGAGGGACCTTACGAAGCCCAGACATCGCTTGTACAGACGCGAGGAGTGTCTGACCGCACAAAGCGGAGGCGCACCCGACGATTCCATCGACCAGACAACGGCCGCGCGGATTGCACAGGTCTGCGCGGCCTGATCTGCGCGGCCTGATCGCCCGCTAGAGAAGAGTTCCCACGGCCCAGTCGCGCTATGGGTTCGATTGCGACGTCTGTACGGCATAAATCGGGTGTGCACTTGCAGCTGAGCAGTAGCTACTGGTGCAGCCGTAGATACCGCCCGCGGTATCGAGGTCGAGATTTATGAAGTAAATCTGCGAAGCGCCTGCCAGGGTGCCCGTTGCCCAAAAAAGACGCTGGGTTGTCGGCCCAAAGCGCAAAAGCCCTGACCCACAATGGTGATCGTATTGGTGGAATAGTTGATCGTCGCGCTCTCAATCACTTGCTGGCCAAACGGCGCCTGCGCAACCGATAGAGCCGACCACAGCAGCAGCGGGACACACAAACAGAAACTGCGTTTCATTTAAGCTCCTGGAAAATATTCTTCCCGATCGAGATTTGGTGCGGCGCAGCATCTTTGCGACAGGACAACAAAAGCCGGCGCCTACAACCAAGAGCGCCGGCAATCTAGCTGATCATTCCTGAAATGGGAGTTGTTCTATAACCGTACAAGCTTCGAGGGATCCTTAGATAGCAGCGAATACCCGTAGGGGAGGAACGCAAGTAACACACTCTTGATCAGTTATCGGCGGAGATAAGGAGAGGTTAGGCCGTCCACGGAGTTCCGCGTCGATCCCGCAAGCCATCGAGTGCTTCACCAACGGAATAAGACAGTTAGGTTGTCTTAGGCCGTCCACGGAGACGAGATATGCCCAAGTCCATTGCTTTCAGCGCCAGGCCGCGGGCTACTGACGTAAACTCGTTTCCTCCTCGAATTCGCTTCTCTCCAAATCGCGTTTCAAAGATTTTTCTTACGACTGGAACAAAGGAAGAGCCACCCGTCAGGAAGACCCTATCCACGTCCTGGGGCACAATACCGGAAGAACTAAGGAGAGAATCGACGCATCGTGCGATCTGTTCAACCTCCTCCGAAATCCACTCCTCGAAGGATGCTCGTTCCACTACCGCCTGCAGATCCACAAACCCATCCGAGAATTGGAATGTGGCTGCCTGGTCATTCGACAAATCGCACTTCACTTTTTGCACGGCGCGGTGGAGCTGGAATCCGAGATCTTCTTTTATAAAGTGAATGAGCGCTCCGATCTTCTCTGGTTCGAGGGATTGCGCGTGAACGCCCTTCAGCATGTTCAGCACGTCCCTGCCTCTCAATAGAGACAGATGATGCCAGCGCTCCAGCCTGATATAGACCCAGCCCGGAACCGTCAGGATCTTGCCCAGCGAGCGCAACTGCGATCCGGCTCCCAAAGCTGGAGAAACAAGGTTCCGGATGATCTTTGCATCAAAGGAATCTCCCGCGATGCCGACTCCCGCGTTACCCACGATGTCGCCCGCGACTCTGCCTCTTCGACGGACGCCGGGGCCAACGTGAACTAAAGAGAAGTCGCTCGTACCTCCGCCGAAATCGCCAATCAGGATGAGTTCGTCATGGTCAAGCGTGGACTCGTAATAGTGAGCCGCCGCGACCGGCTCCATCTCGAACTCCACGGACTCATAGCCAGCCAACTCAAAGGCCGATCGAAGCCGGCTCTCCGCATAGCCGTCATCTTCCTGATTCTCTGCTCCCACAAAATGAACGGGCCTTCCGACCACTGCTGACCTGATTTTGATCCCGAACTGATGCTCCGCCTTTTCGCGCAGATCCCGGAGAATCCTGGCGATTAGATCTTCCAGCGTGTACCGTCGACCGAAAACCTCCGTGCCCTGAAGGGTACGACTACTCAGGAACGACTTGAGGGATTGAATCAGGCGACCCTTCACATCCGCGGAAAGATAGTGCTCAATGCCCTCGGGGCCCGTCCACGACTTCAGACTGCTTGCACCGCTTTCCTTCACCTGCTGCAGATACAGCAGCGACCGATAAGCATCCGTCACGCCCCCGAAGTACGGGAACGAGGCGAGTTGAACCTGACCTGAGCGGTCGGCACAGGCGATCGAACTGTTGGTTGTCCCAAAGTCGATGCCGATCGCGAATTTGCTCGCATGGGAAGTTGGCGAATGCATTCAGTGAGTCTTCAAATGGCAGTGGAGGACTGCATCAGTCTACTCGGCGAAAGAGACTCCGGTCTTGGAACGCCACTCGAAGTACACGCTTCCGTGCAACCACCGCCCGGCGGAGAAGCGCAAGATCGGACTGGCCGCGTCAGAACTGATTTCCGAAAACGAAGCTGTAGGTTTCATCGCGGGCACTACCACGACGCACGCCGCGCGAAACTGCAGAGAGCGCGAGAAAATCACTTCCAACAAAGGTACAATTCCACCTGCTTCAGACCCTGAATCCCGGCCGAGCCATGGAAACAAAACGTACTCCTCGGCGGCTGCTCATTGTTCTGGGCGTTCTCGTGGCGATTATTTCCTCGGGACGAGGACAATCCAGCAATAGTGCAGCTGCACGCTCCGAACCGCAAATCGCGGCGCGGCAGATCGTGAGCGAGCCGGCCGGAGCCAGCCGCTGCCAGTTCTGCCATTCTTCCCAAGTCGAGGGGTACGAACGCTCGGCGATGGCGCACTCCCTCCGCACCGCGGGTCAGGAGCCGGACGGCGAAGTCAACACGCCCGATGCGAAGATCACGATGCATTCGTCGCCGGCAGGCTATTGGCAGCGGCTGCAAAGCGGTGGAGACGCGATCGATTACCGCATTGATTATGTGATCGGGTCAGGCAATCATGCTTCTGGATACCTCCTCGACCTGGCCGGTCATCTATTCCAATCGCCCGTCGCGTATTACAAAAGCCGCGCGGCCTATGACTTGGCGCCGGGATACGAGGGTCTGCCCAATCCGGATTTCACGCGACCTGTGGCGGAAGGATGCTTGTTTTGCCATTCCGGCACCGCGCTGCATATCTCCGGGACTTCGAATGGGTACCGGTCGCCGCCTTTTTCCGCGGAGGCGATTACCTGCGAGCGTTGTCACGGCTCAGCTGAGAAGCACCTGAGCGATCCTCGTGCAGGCACAATTATCAATCCTGCAAAACTTGATCACGCCGCGCGGAACAGCATTTGCGAACAGTGTCACCTGTTGGGTGTGGGACGAGTACTAAATCCGGGAAAGAAGTTTACTGATTTTCGTGCGGGACAGTCACTCGAAGATGTCTTCACCACTTACAGAAATGTGTCGCCGCCGGGTGCGGATGCCGAGAAATTCAAAGTTATCAGCCACGTGGAACAACTCGCAAGAAGTACCTGTGCGCGCAAAAGCAACGGTCAGTTGTGGTGCGGAACCTGCCACGATCCACACAATGAACCCGCGGAACCAATTGAGTTCTACCGCTCCAAATGCCTAACTTGCCACGTGAAAAATTTCGCCGGCTCTCATCCTGACAAGGCGAGTAACTGCATTGGTTGCCACATGCCTCGCCGCGATGCGAAAGACGGAGGCCACACGGCCTTCACCGACCATAGAATCCAGCGACGTCCCGAGCCGCAACAAACTCTGCCTGAAGGTACC
This sequence comes from uncultured Acidobacteriaceae bacterium, assembly GCA_963846245.1. Lineage (GTDB taxonomy): Bacteria > Acidobacteriota > Terriglobia > Terriglobales > Acidobacteriaceae > Sulfotelmatobacter. The sequence goes on from CAWJVI010000011.1 coordinate 257,788, forward strand.
CACGAAGATACCGACATTGCCGCATGGCGTGAGCCTGCGCCTGATCTGCAGAAGAGGAATCTGGGCATTGCCTATGTCAATGTCGGCGCGGAACGCCGGTCGCCGCCATTTGTCGTTCGCGGTTACCGCATGCTGACAGAAGTGCAGAACCAGTTCTCCACCGACAGTGCAGTCTTCACCGCCATGGGTACGGCGCTGCTCCTGGGAAAGCAATCGACGGAAGCGGAACTGGCTTTCGAGCGCGCCCTGCAACTCGATCCGGACTCGGCGCCTGGCGAGACGAACGCCGCGTCCGCGTACCTGCAAGCGGGCGATGTCGATCGAGCAGTGGCTCACCTGGAGCGCGCGCTCACGATTGATCCGTTCCATCTGCCTGCCGATATGCCCCTGATCGATCTTTATAAGCGCCAGGGAAATGTGGCGAAGGCCGCCGAATTGGCGGACAAAATCAGCGCGATCATAGATGGGCGCTCTGATAAGCACTTCGACGAAACTGCGCAGAAGCCGTTGCCCGCCAGTTTGCCGCAACCGGCCGAGGCGGTCTTCAAGAATATCCAGGTGCTCAAGGGAGTTTCCTCCGACCAGCTGATTCCGGCGATGCGATTCATCGCGGCATCTTTAGGTGTGGAGTGCGGCTATTGTCATGTGCCAGACCATTTCGATAAAGATGACAAGAAGCCGAAACAGATCGCGCGCGACATGATGAGAATGATGTTTGCCATCGACAAAGACAGCTTCGAAGGCAATCGTGAAGTCACTTGCTACTCCTGCCATCGGGGTTCGCTCAAACCCGAAGCGGTTCCAGTCGTCGCGAGTGAGGCGCAGCTTAAGCCACAAACGACGGTGGCTCTCGCAGAGGAAAAGCTTCCCGTCAACATGCCTACCGCGGATCAGCTGATTGACAACTACATTCGTGCCCTCGGCGGAGCGGCCGCGATCGAGCAGATCACCAGCCGCGAAAAGCACGGCACGATAACTCTCGGCGGGAAAGCCATCCGCTTCGAAGTTTTCACTCAGAATCCGGACAAGCAGACCGTGATCCGGCACACGCCGTCAGGAGACAGCGTGACTGTTTTCAATGGCCACGAGGGATGGTCCAGCGTGCCGCGGCGGCCTCTACGGGATATGCACGGAGCGGACCTGGATGCCGCTCAGATGGACGCAGACCTTCATTTCCCGCTGCACATCAAGCAAGCGTTTGCCGAGCTGCGAGTCGAATATCCGGAGAAAATCGGCGACCGCGAAGCTTACGTGGTTTCCGGCATGAGAGATGGGCAGCCGCCGGTGAAATTTTATTTCGACGAACAGTCTGGGTTGCTGGAACGTCTCGTGCGCTATGCCTCGTCGCCCCTCGGGCTTGTCCCCACTCAAATCGATTACGACGACTACCGGAACGTCGACGGCGTAGAGACTCCGTTTCGCAGGACAGTGGCCCAACCCGGCGAGCGTTTCACTTTTCAGGTGGAACAACTCCGGCAGAATGTTCCGATCGACGATGCCGTTTTTGCCAAGCCAACAGCACCACCCCCAAAACCATCGGGACCATAGCGCCTAGGACCACTTCTGAGGAATTGCGAGCAAATGATTTCCCCGGAACTCCATCATCGATTCTCCTGGCAACGGATTGTACTGTAGCCCAATACCGCCCAGAATGAGAAAATCGGACTCGAAAGCGATCTGGCGGGATGCACGAAGATAGCAGCTCAATCATCGCTTCAAGGCCTTATGTGGGGAAACCTTTTCCAAAATCCCCCCGCGTTAAGAGAACGGGAGATAATTGCAGGTATGCGTTTCCCCACTCGGCTGGGTGTTCTGGCTGCAACGTTCGCTGCTTGTTCCTTCCTCGCGGCTCAGACCACGACGGAGCGAGTGGGAGCCATTACCTCAGCGTTGCGAGTAGGGCAATTCGACAAAGCGCTGCAATTGCTGCAACCCGAACTACAACAGAGTCCCAAAAATCCGCAGCTCTGGACCTTGCGCGGCATCGCCTTTTCCGGCAAGGGAGACAAAAGGGAAGCGCTCGCAGCGTTCCGCCACGCGCTGGAGAATTCTCCGGACTATCTGCCGGCACTGGAAGGCGCGGCGCAGATCGAGTATGAGAACGGGGCAAAGGACGCGGTGGCACTGTTGCAACATATCCTGCAGTTACGTCCGAAGGATCCCACCACCCACGCCATGTTAGCCGCGTTGGCTTACCATCGCGGAGACTGTGCCACTGCCGTCCCTCACTTTGAGCAGAGCGGTTCTCTAGCGGAATCGCAAGTCGGAGCGTTACAGGAATATGGCGAATGTCTGGTGCGGATGAAGGAAACGGAGAAGGCGATTCAAGTCTTCAGCCGTGCGTTGGCGCAGTCGAACTCGGATGCCGGTGTTCGCTACCGGCTCGCCTCGCTCCAACTCATGACGCAGCATTCCAAAGATGCCATCGCCACACTGCAGCCGTTGCTGCAGGAAAATTCCACCGATGCAAATGTCCTCGACTTGGCGGCCTCCGCCTACGAAGCCGATGGCAACACGCCGGAAGCGGTCCGTCTTCTTCGTGAGGCGATTCTGTCGGATCCTCACAACGTCAACCTCTATCTCGATTTCGCCAACATTTCGATTGATCATCAGTCGTTCTCAGTGGGTGTCGATATGATCGACGCGGGACTTCGGGCAGAGCCCAAGGCGGCCGCATTGTATCTGGCGCGCGGCGTGCTCTACGTGCAGCTTGCGCAATATGACAAGGCCGAGGCCGATTTCGAGACTGCCGACGCGCTCGATCCGCGGCAGTCGATGGGCTCGGCTGCAGAGGGCCTTGCCGCCGTGCAGGCGAACGATCCTGAGCGCGCGCTCGCTACGGTACGATCAAAGTTAGTCAAGAAACCCAATGATCCGTTTCTTCTTTATTTGCAAGCAGACATTTTGACGCAACGCGGCCCCGATCCGGGCAGCCTGGAATTTCGCGAAGCCCTGGCGTCCGCCAAAAAAGCCGTTTCGCTTCGCCCCTCTTTGGCGGCCGCTCACGACGTTTTGGCGAAGCTCTACCTGCAGGCCGGACAGAACGAATTCGCCATCGCGCAATGCCGCAAAGCTTTGACCAGCGACCCCAAGGACCAAACGGCCCTGTATCACCTGATCCAGGCGCTGCGAAAAACCGGGCAAACCGCCGACATTCCAGAATTGCTCAAGCGGTTGGCGGACCTCCGAATGCAGAGCACCAAGGAAGAGGCTGAACACAATCGTTACAAACTAGTGGAAGAGAAAACTCCGTCCTCGTTCTCGGAGAAGCGCGAGAATCAAGGCAAACAAGAGACGCCAGAGAACCAGGAGAAACAACGGCCTTGACCCTCAACCGCCGCGACTTTTTCAGCCTTTCTCTTGGCTCTGCGCTCTTCGTGGCCGCGCCACGCCTGCTCGCTCAGGGCGTTTCATCGCACACCGTCAAGCCCGTGGCGCGACCCGCGCCCTCGGGACGTCCTTTCTACGCACACTTCGTCGATGTCGCAGCAGCCGCGGGATTACACGCTCCGGTGATATACGGTGGAGTCGATACCAAGAAATACATTTTGGAATCTACCGGTTGTGGCTGCGCCTTCATCGACTATGACAACGATGGATGGATCGATATTTTTCTGCTGTCGGGCACGCGTTTGGATGGCGACCCTCCAGGCGCCACGAATCGTCTCTACAAAAATAACCGCGACGGAACGTTTACTGATGTGACCGAGAAGGCCGGATTAAAAGCTGTGGGCTGGGCGTGTGGGGTATGTATCGGCGACTATAACAACGACGGATTCGAAGACATCTTCTGCACCTATTTTGCGCAAAATCGTCTCTATCGTAACAACGGCGATGGAACGTTTACCGACGTAACCAAGGCCGCCGGGTTTTGGAATGGTCAACCGGGGAATGGTCAACCGGGAAACGATCAGCCCCGCTGGGGAGCCGGGTGCAGTTTCCTGGACTACAACCGCGACGGGCACCTCGATCTTTTTGTTTCGAACTACGTGCGCTTCTCCTTCGAGCACGCGCCGGTCCCGGGCGCAAACGTAAATTGCAATTGGAAAGGTGTACCCGTTGAGTGCGGGCCGCGAGGATTGCCCACAGGAAGACATTCGCTCTACCGCAACAACGGCGACGGCACGTTTACCGATGTCACCGAGCAGGCCGGGATTGCGAAGGCAACCGAGTCCTACGGCATGACGGTAGTCGCTGCCGATCTCGACGAAGATGGCTGGACAGACATCCTGGTAGCGTGCGACTCCACTCCGAGTTTGCTCTTCATGAACAACCATGACGGGACATTTCGCGAAGAGGGCGTGCTCCGCGGCGTAGCCCTTAGCGATGACGGAATGGAGCAGGCCGGCATGGGTGTCGGCGTAGGCGACTACGACCTGGACGGCCATTTGGATCTCTTCAAGACTCACTTTGCCGAGGACGCAAACGGCCTCTATCACAATGACGGCAAGGGAAATTTCGACGACCTCACTCGGTCCTCCCGCCTTGCAGTCGATACCCGCTACATCTGCTGGGGCGCCGGCATCGTCGATCTCGATAACGATGGGTATCCCGACTTGTTCATGGTTACAGGCAACGTTTACCCGGAAGTTGAGCGCAAGTTGCCGCAATACCCCAACAAATCGCCCCGCGCCGTATTTCGCAACCTGGGCAACCGCACGTTTGAAGAACTAGGGGCAGAGGCTGGGCCCGGCGTGACCGACGCTCACTCCAGCCGCGGTTGCGCCTTCGGAGATTTCGACAATGACGGAGACCTCGACATTCTCATCGTCAACATGAACGAACCTCCGTCCCTGTTGCGAAACGACATCAAGGGAAAACAGAACTGGATCAAGGTGAAACTCGAGGGAGTGAAATCCAACCGCAGCGCGATTGGAGCGCGGGTGCTGGCCCACTACGGTGGCAAAGTGCAGGCGCAGGCCGTGCTGAGCCAGTCCAGCTACTATTCCTGTAACGATTCCCGCCTGCATTTTGGCCTGGGCGGATTCCCTTCCGTCGACCTCGATATCTACTGGCCCAACGGCCTGCACGAAAAGTACAAAGGACTTGCCGCCAACCAGCTCATCACCCTGCGAGAAGGATCGGGAATCGTGAAGAACAAAGGCTGGAGCCGGGGCTGAGTCCAGTAGCGTCACGGCATCTCTTATTTTTTGTCTTCGTTTGTCTTAACTGTTCTGTTTCGATGTCACTGCTCGGCGTTCCTTCATCTGCACTTTTCATCCGCATTCCTGGGTGTAATCAAGAAAAGTTCTTGACAAGGGCAATGCCTAGTATTTATATAGTATCCGTTTACGGTAAACGTTTTCTCAATCGCGCTTCTTCGTCGAGGCGCGCGCTCCGGAGGAACCATGCAGCTGCGTCGCTACCTGTGGTTATTGTCCGCCATCTTTTTCAGCACTGCCGCGTTCGCGCAGTTCACCAGTAGTGTTCAGGGCACCGTGCAGGATCCCTCTGGGGCCGGCATCGCCAAGGCCGCGGTGCAATTGGTCAACACCGCCACCAGGTCCACGGAAACTGCCACCGCGGATGGCGCTGGCAACTTCCGGTTCCTGAGCCTTGCGCCTGGTTCCTACAAAATCACGGTGGAAGCGGCCGGTTTCACAAAATCCGAAGTTGACGTTACGCTGCTCACCGAGCAGAACCTGAATGTGCCAATCGCGCTGAAGGTGGGCTCCGTGTCCGAAGCGCTCACAGTCACCACGGAAGCTCCAGTGGTCGACACCACTGATAGCCGCACTCAATTGACACTGGAGAATCAGGCGGTCGCGCAGTTGCCCATCGTCGGCCGCAACCTGGTCACGTTGGTCACGATGGCTCCCGGCGTCTCCGGCCTGGGAACCAGCGCGTCTGGAAGCCCCGCATCGGGCGTCGACAACTACTCAACGGAAGAGCAGGTGGACGCCAGCGCCAACGGTCAGGGCCAGAATAATAATCAGTACGTGGTGGACGGGCTTGACGTGACCAGCGGAATTCGACAGGGCGTCTTAAACTTAACCCCACAACCGGAAGCGATTCAGGAGACCAGCATTCAGGTCAATACGTTTTCGAGCGAATATAGCCGCGCCGCCGGATTGCAAACCATGTTTACTACAAAATCCGGCACGAACAGTTTCCATGGTTCCGCCTCGGATTATTTTAACTACGAGAAAATGTACGCGAGCCAGCACGGCGTGGGCTTTCCCTACCAGCCGTTCCATTCCAACAACATGGATTTTGCGATAGGCGGTCCCATAATTCCCCATCACAACAGCTTTTTCTTTTTTTCGGTGGAACCACTGCGCTCCTCGTCGAGCGCTGGCAGCGTGGTGACGTTCGCAGACCCGGCGTTTATAACGTGGGCCCAGGGGACCAACCCGGTCCCGACTGCCGGCACGGTTGGCACCGGAGTGCTCACCAATTATCGGCCGGCCGGTGTGTCCGGCGTCACGGCGGTGAACGCGGGCGACCTATTTCGGCAGCAACGCGGCGCAGGTTCCCATTTGCCAAGCGGATCCAGCCTCGGTTGACAACATTCCCTGTGACACGAACGTGCAAGACACCGGCGTATTCGGTGCAACGTCAAAACGGAACGGCACGCAATATTTTGGCCGCATCGACCAAGTTTTCAAGAACGATCGCGTCTACGCCAGCATTTTTAGAACGCTTCTGCTCACGGGTGCGCCCTCAGCCATGCCGCAATTCTCCGCGCTGAATAATACGTGGCAAGTCGCAGGGCAGGCCTCCTGGACGCATACGTTCTCCCCCACCACGCTGAATGACTTCACCATCGGTCAGAGCCGGGTAGAGGGTGTCCTGGGTAGCGGAGCCAAGGACTATACGGTTCCTTCGATAACAGTAAATGGGATCAATGTGGATTCCGGCCAGGCGTTCGGGGTAGGTTTCGCGCAAGGTGATTTCATTCAACATAACTATCACTGGCGCGATGTCCTCACCCACGTGAAGGGCGCTCATACTCTGAAGGTTGGTTACGAGGGCTGGTACGGGGACGATGTTGAGCCTTTCCAGGGGCCCTGGTCACAACCCAAATTCAATTTTGCCAACCTGTTGACGCTGGCGCAGGATGCTCCCGTTAACGAGAACGGAATTTATTACAACCCGCAAACCGGCACGGAGCAGTTGTGGAGTTGGGATGCAGCTTCCAGAACGTTTGGAATTTTTGTGGAAGACACATGGCGGGCCCGGAAGAATCTGACCGTGACCCTGGGCCTGCGCTATGACGACAGCGGCAACCCGTGGTCCAAGAGTCCGTCGACGGTCTTTGGAAACTTTTACCGCGGCACAGGCTCGACCGAGCAGGCGCAGGTGGCCGATGGTGTTGCCAGGCCTACGCACAACGCCCTGCTGGGTTCGGTCAACAACCTGTTCAGTCCACGCGTTGGCGTAGCCTGGGACCCCACAGGACACGGCGATTGGGTCGTGCGTGGCGGGTTTGGCATATATAACAACTGGCTGACCCAGGCGAACGTGCAGGAGGAATTCCGTGGTAACCCTCCGGGATTCGTTAACCCGACCTTCGTCGCCGGAGGAACTGCGAGCACACAGGCGCCCATTTTCGTCCTCGGAACCGGCAGCAAGCCCCCGTTCGGGTTCACCTTTCCGACCTTCGGCCCAGGAACTGGCCCCACGCCGCAATCGGGAGGCGGTCTTAACGCCCAGGGCGGAGTCGTCGGCGCCGAGTTCGGCATTGGCGGCATCAACCCACACCTCAAATCGCCAAAATCCAACGTGTGGTCGGCAACGTTGGAGCACAAGCTGGGAAACAACTTCGAGGCCAGCGTCGGCTACAACGGGTCCCATTCCTACAACATGGTCGGTAACGGCAATTCCATCGGGAATGTCTCCTATGGTGTTGATATTAATGCTGTTCCCAACGATCTGATCATTCACAACAGCCTCAATCCCGTCCGCCTGAATCCCAGCTTCGGTGAGATTCTCTACGCCGACAACGACAGGTACGGCAATTACGACGCCGTGATCTTTGACGTGAGAGGACACTTCTCGCGCGGATTCCTGGATGCTTCCTACACTCGTTCTAAATCGCAGGACGACGCGCTCTCCTATCCCAACTCCGAGAGCCTGAATCCTGGGCAGTATTACGGGCCATCGATTTTCGACGTGCCCAATCGCTTCTCCCTCAGCTTCAACTATCAATTGAAAGGCGTGCATGATGGCCATGGTGCGGTCGGCTATCTGACTGGCGGGTGGGGAATTAGCGGCACCAGCATCTTCCAGTCCGGCTATCCCTTGACCGCCGGAAATGGCAATTCCTACCAGCCGGTTTGCGGAATCACCGGGACTGGCGCGCCGCCTTGCCCTTCAGCAGCGAACCCGGCCGTAGGCTACGGAGCGTCCAGCGGCGACTATCTCGCGGATGGGGATAATATCGCCTACCCGGATGCGCTCAGTTACAGCCAGCCAAACAACAACAAGGCGTGGAGCACTAGCGGAATTCCGAAGAGCGACTTTGCTGTTCCCGCGTTCGGTTCGGAGGGGAACGAGAAGTCGAACGGATTGCGTGGGCCGAACTTCTACGAAACCAATATCAACTTTTACAAGAACACGCATATTACCGAGAGAGTCAATTTCGAGTTCCGGTTTGAGATATTCAATCTGTTCAACCGGGCAAACTATACGAACATCGACACCAATTTCCCGGATCTAAATTTCGGGCAGGCGACATCGTCGCACGAGCCCAGATTCTGGCAATTGGGAGGCAAGCTCTCGTTCTAAGTTGTTCGAACGAGGAGAGAAAAGTCGTCAACCACGAAGGGCACGAAGTATCACGAGGGTCTCTGCGGGTAGGAGTTTCCTTCGTGTAACTTTGTGCCCTTCGTGGTAAGAGTCGTTAACTTGCCCACTACCTCTCCCCACGGGCGGCATATTGAAACATTGGAAGCTCTGGTACGATTAGCCCTAAATCTCTGAATCCAGGGGGCTGAAATGAAGCTTCTGCTCACGGGGGCGCCTCGCGTGCTCAAATTGCTGGTTTTCGTTCTTGGGGTGGGGGTAATGATGTCTTACGCCGACCTGCCCACGAAAAAATATCTCAACCTGGCGGCCATCAAGGTGATGGTTGCCGGCGCGGAGGCTGAAGCGCAACGGCTTCACGTGGACGTGACGATTTGCGTGGTGGACGAAAGCGGTAATCTGCTTTTCCTGCAAAAGGCAGACAGCGCACCACTTAACACGATTACGTGGGCCCAGAAGAAAGCCCGGCACGCCGCGTTTTACCGGAGCCCTTCGAAAGACGCTGCCGAGAATTTGAAAAAGGGCAACGTTGAGGCGCTTGCGTATCCCGACTACTTCCCCAACCAGGGCGGACTACCCATCCAGGTCGATGGCCAGACCCTCGGCGGAATCGCCGCCAGCGGCGCGAAGGCTGAAGTTGACGAGGCTGTCGCGCAGGCGGGGCTGGACGCGTTCTTCGGCAAGAAGTAGCGAGCGCAGGTTAAAGAGCAGGGCCAGGGGTCAGTGGGCCGGGTCATTCTGCCACACCCAAATTCAATCGCGCGGATCGCCCAATGATCGTCGCAAATGATTGTCCTGAAGAAACTTAGTCTCGGAATTCTCTGCCTGCGTCTGGTTGGCCTGTGCGCGGCCGTCGCGCAAGATCAAGGACTCCGGACTGAGGCAATCGCAGCGGCATTGCAAGCCGGCGAATTCAGCCGAGCGGTCGAGCTGACTCGCGCTGCGCTGCAAAAATCTCCCAACAATGCCGAACTGTGGGCGATGCAAGGCGCAGGATACGCGGGAGAAGGAAAGAAGGCTGAAGCTCTGGCTTCCTACCGGGCCGCACTCAAAATTTCTCCTGATTATCTTCCTGCGCTGCAAGGCGCGGTGCAGATTGAATACGACGCTGGCAGTGCGCAGGCGATCCCGCTTCTGCGGCATCTGTTGCGCTTGCATCCCGCCGACCGGACGAGTCACGGCATGCTGGCGGTGCTTGAATACCAGCAAGGCAACTGCGCGGATGCCGTCATGCATTTCAAAGAAGCCGGAGCGTTGTTTGACTCGCAACCCGATGGCCTGCATGCATATGCCGCCTGTCTGGTGAAACTGAAGCAGTTCGATAAGGCAGCCGAAGTCTTTCAACGGACGTTGGCGCTTAAGCCCGAAGATGCGCGAGAACGCCATCTGCTGGCCGCCCTCGAGTTGATGGCTCACCAGCCGCAAGATGCGCTTGCGACGCTGCAGCCGCTGCTGCAGGGGAACAATCCCGACGCCGAGGCTCTGGAACTGGCTGCCACCGCCTATGAGGACTCCAGGGACACGCCACAGGCAGTCACGGCGCTCCGGCAGGCTATTCTGCTCGACCCGCGCAACCTGAATCTCTACGTGGATTTCGCAAACATAAGCTCGGCGCACGATTCGTTTCAGGTTGGCATCGACGTGGTGAGCGATGGCATTGGCCAGCTGCCGAAGGCGGCGCCGCTCTACCTGGCGCGTGGGGTTTTATATGTTCAGCTGGGCCAGTACGACAAGGCCGAGGCGGATTTCGAAACCGCCCACCGACTGGACCCACTGCAGTCGCTAAGCTCGGCCGCGCAGGGACTGCTGGCCGAACAGCAGAATGATCCGGATCATGCTCTGGCCACGGTCCAGTCCAGATTGGCTCACAAGCCCAATGACCCTGTTCTTCTCTACCTTCGAGCCGACTTTCTCTCCCAGAAGGGCGTCGAGCCGGGCACGCCGGATTTTCGGTTGGCAATGCGATCGGCGAAGGAAGCTGTCTCGTTGCGGCCGGGGCTAAGCGGCGCCCGGACGGTGCTGGCGAAGCTCGATTTGCAGGCTGGAGACTACCGTGCAGCGGTGGAACAGTGCAGAAAAGCTCTCGACCAGGATCCGAAAGACCAAACTGCGCTCTATCACCTGATTCAAGGGCTGCGGAAGACAGGGGACCAGCGTGAAATTCCTGACTTGCTGAAACGCCTCGCGCTGCTTCGCAAACAGACTGCGCATGAAGAAAGCCAGCGCTACCAGTACAAGCTGGTCGAAGGAGACTCCCAACCCAAGTAGCTGGAGCACCCCGCGCGCCAGAATATTCCGCTCATGACATCAGCAACTCAGGACTTCAGCAAAACGTACGTGCTGTAGCTTTCTTTGTCGATATTCATGAACGGACGCATGGTAACGCTGCTTCCGTCGGCTGAACGTCGCCAGCCAATCTCCATTGGCGTTGTTGGTTGGCTTGGCTTGCAGCAATGCGTTTCGATCGAAGCTGGGCTGCGAATCGGCCACTGCGAAGAGTACCAGCGGGCCCTGCACGCAAGGCCACAAACTTCGGATGATTTTCATCCACAGTTTCGAGCCGAAGCGGCATGGGGAGTTCGAGTTCGACGCGATCGCCATCTTTCCAGGTGCGCCGGATGGCGGCGAAGGTTCCCGGCTGCACAGGATCGGAAACTCGCTTGCCATTGACCGAGAGCACCGGGTCCGGCGCTGCCCAGCCGGGAATGCGGACATAGAGCGTGTAGTCCTTGGGCTGCGAAGCGGACACTTGGATCTGGATTTTGTTGTCGAACGGATACTTGGTTTCCTGCTTCAGTCCGTAGCGTCCGCCGCCATCACTCCATTGCACGCGGGAAGGCGTGAAGAGATTTACATAGACGCCATCGGCGGAGCGCAGATAGGTGCTGATGTGGTAGTCCGCCGCGAGTTGCGGGAAAGTTCCCGAACAGCACGGCCATTTTTGCCCGTACCAGACTTTCTTGCCGGTCGTGGCGTAGTCCGAGTAGTAGAACGAAGTGCCATCGGCCTGAATCGGCCAGGCGCCGAGGATGGTGTTGTAAAGCACGCGCTCCATGCTGTCGCCGTATCGCGAATCTTTGGTGACGCGCAGCAGATAGCGCGTGATCTTGAAGTGCCCGTAGGCGCCGCAAGGCGTCTCAAAGCTGGCGTGGGTGAGCGCAAGACTGTCGCCCAGCTGCCCCGTGCCGGGCTCGCCAAAGGCTTCATTCGGTCCCCAGCCGCCAGTGGCAAAACTTTGCGTCTTCTACCAGCATCTCGAAGCCGTTCTTGGCAGCTCGCAGATGCTTTTCGCTTCCCAGCGTGATGTAGGCCTGCATGGCGGAACTGAAGGCATTCACGTGGCTGTAAGCGTGTTCGAAGGGCAAAACATTGTTGCCTTCGGAGAGGGGATTGAAGTACGTGTCATCCTCGAGATATTGCTTGGCCATGTCGCGGTAGAAAGGCTTGCCGCTGCGTTGATAAGCGAGGAAAAGATTTTCTGGCAAAGTGTAGGTTTCGTCCCAGGTGAAGGCGGTGTCTTTGTGCGGGCGGGAACGCTGTTCCTGACGGGACAGCGCTTTTTCAGGCAGATAGGCGCGATGGCGTGCGTAAGCTTCTCGTGAACATCCATCGCCATGGGATCGTGGGCGAACTCGTGCGCATCGATCAGGCCGCAGGAGAGCTTGTCGTAGGTGTAGGCCGGCAAGCGATAATCCACGAAGAAATTCGCTTTGGGATCGAGCGTTTCGGCGTAGCCTTTTACCAGGCGATTGATTTTCGCGCGCGTGGGCTTCTGATCCCGTGACTGCGTAGGCCCGTGCAAGTCCGGAAAGATATTGTCCAAAACTATGGCCGGCGATGAAGCCATGAAAGTCGTTGTGCTCCAGGCTGAAGCCGGTGAGGTCGTACCAGCCTCCCATGTCTTCACCCGGGGCGGGCAATCCGGCAACCTGGCGAAAGACCTTGAGCAGGCGATCGTCGTCGAGGTTCAGAAAGCGGGCATGGTTCTCTTCGAACTGGCGCTTCATGGGACCGTCGAGCAGCTTCACGTCGGAATAGGCAAAGGTAGTGAGCGGAGTGTCAACGGCGACCGAACCTCGACCGAAGCGGCCGAATCTGCGGAAGCGGAGATTGCGTTGGCCCAGGCGGGAAGCGACGCGAGCCGCATAGGTGGCGGCCGTGGTAGCGGTGGCGGCTTTGAGAAAAGTTCTGCGGCTGACACGGCGGGCCATACGGTGTCTCCTGGGCGATGAGCTTGACAGCAAACGTTTACCAGTCAGCTTCGCCCCCTTGTCTGGTATTTGTCAACTGCCTCCTGCGTCACCTCCCTGGCGAGGCTTAGGTTGCGGACTTGGACGCTCACGCATCGGGCGCTGGAAAAGGATACGTGCGAGCTCTGGCTTGCGCGTTCTCGACCTCCGACATCTCATCCGGAAGCGAGCGAATCGCGGTCCCGATGTGCCAGAAACCTGACAGAAGTCAGGGATCAGCCAGCTTTTCCAGAAACCTGATGCCGTAGCAGGTAGAGCGGCTAAGAACCTCTTGACAGCCACTCCCTGCGGCGCTGTAAGCTGTGTTCGCTAATCAGGAAATCGTTTACTCAGCGATAGGGACACATGACGAAATTTTCCGCCTCCAGACGCCGCTTTTTAAGCCAAGCTTCCAACGCCGGGATGGCCTGTTCCGCGACGGCTCTATTGGGCCGCTCTCTATCAGCATCGGACAGCCCAGGTCAGGCTACTTCCACTTCGTCGGTGAGTGCCAGCGCAGCCGCGCGGGTCTACGTCGACTCCAGAAGAACCATTGCGCCGCTCGATCGCAATTTGTTTGGTTCGTTCCTTGAGCACCTGGGCCGCGCCATTTACGAGGGCATCTACGAACCCGGGTCGAAGCTCTCCGACGCCAGCGGATTTCGTAAGGACGTCCTCGACGAAATCCGACAACTGGGAGTTCCGATCATTCGGTATCCGGGAGGAAATTTTGTTTCCGGATACAACTGGCTCGATGGCGTAGGGCCGAAGAAAGATCGTCCGCGCTCGCTGGATAAGGCCTGGGACTCGATTGAGTCCAATCAGTTCGGAACCAACGAATTTATGGCCTGGTGCAAGGCCGCGGGCACGGAACCGCTGATGGGGTTGAATCTTGGCACTGGAACGGCGGAAGAAGCGGCAGCGCTGGTGGAGTATTGCAATGTCGAAAAGGGAACTCGCTGGAGCGACCTGCGGCGTCAGCATGGCGTTGCCGATCCCTACAAAGTGCAGCACTGGTGCCTGGGTAACGAAATGGATGGACCCTGGCAGATCGGGCACATGTCCGCGACGGAATATGGTTTGAAGGCTGCCGATGCTGCGCGACAGATGCGCGACGTCGATCCCTCTCTGAAGCTGATTGCTTGCGGGTCAAGCGGTCCCGCTGATGCCCACGTATCTCGAATGGGATCGCGAAGTGCTCGAGCAGTGCTACCAGTACGTGGACGGCCTCTCGCTGCACCGTTACTTTGGCAACAATGAACGCGACTCCGGCGGCGATACTTCGAAGTATCTCGCGCTGAACTTGAGCATGGAGCGCCAGATCGCCGAGACGCTGGCGGTGTGCGACCTGGTCCGTGGGCACAAACGCTCGCCGAAAAAATTGTGGCTGTCGTTTGACGAATGGAATGTTTGGTATCGCACCAACGGCGGAGACGACGTGGATGGCCATCGGCACGAAGCGCCGCACTTGCTGGAAGAGGTCTACAACCTGGAAGATGCGCTGCTGGTTGGAGGACTCATCAATTCGCTGTTGCGTAATGCAGATCGCGTGAAACTCGCATGTCTCGCGCAGTTGGTCAACGTGATTGCGCCGATCATGACGAATGAGAACGGAATCTTGCTGCAGACGATCTACTATCCCTATAGTTGGGCGCTGCAATTTGCCAGAGGCGCGGTGCTGAATTTGCTGGTGGAGTCATCCACCTACGAAGTTGCCGGTTTCGACCAAGTCGGGCATCTCGATGTGGCGGGGTCGCTGGATCGCGAGCGATGGCAAACTCTCGCTATTCATTCTGAACCGGGATTTGTCGAAGGCTCATGACGTGGAGGTGGTTTGGGAAGATGCGGCTCCTGCGCGTGTGATTTCGGCGTCGGTGCTGACCGGCGACGACTTGAAGGCGCTCAAACAGCTTTACCGCGCCGAAAGAAAGTTGTGCCGCAATCGTTTGCGGCGCCGGCGAGCGGCGGAGGTCGAACCAGGTTCGAAGTTCCGGCGCGCTCCTACACAGTCATTCAGTGGTCGATGTAGAAATGGGGAAGAGCGCATGGCTGAAAAAGGAAACATCTCGCGCAGACAGTTTGTAGCCGCGGCGATTTCGGCGGCTGCCGTATCGTCTCTGCCGGCTCATACAGTCTTCGCTGAGTTTGCGAGCGGAAAGTCTGCGCCGCAGACAGCTGTGGCGCTGACAGACGCGCCTGGCTGGAAAGACCAGGGCATCGAGAATCTCGCCAAGTCGCCTCACGCCAAGTTGCGGGACATTCCCGTGCGCGCCGTGACCATCCCCGGCGGCTTCTGGGGCCAGCGTCGCGAGATCAACGTGACCAAGAGTATCCCCACGATGCACGATCTGCTGGAAGCCAACGGCCGCATGAATAATTTCCGCCGTCTGGTGGGCAAGAGCACGGCTGCGCAGAGCGGGCCGGTGTTTTCCGATTCCGATGTTTATAAATGGACCGAGGCGGTTGGATTCGTGCTGCAATCCGGCGATCGTCCTGAGCTTCGCGCCACCGCCGACAAGATGATCGACGAGGTCGTCGCCGTCCAGGAGCCCAGCGGCTACCTGAACACTTACTATCAGGACGACCGCAAGTCTCTGCGAATGACTTCCGCAAACCCAGTCCACGGGCCACGAACTCTACAACATCGGGCACATGCTGCAGGGCGCGATCGCTTATTACCGCGGCACTGGCGACCGCAAGTTGCTCGATGCCGGCATTCGTTTCGTCAACGATTTCCTGATTCCGAATTACGGTCCCGCGCCAAAGAAGCCCATCGTCTCCGGCCATCCGGAAATCGAAATGGGGCTGATCGAGCTCTACCGGATCACCGGCGACAAGCGGCAACTTGATCTTGCGGGCTACATTCTGCAGGGAGACACGCGCATCAGTTGCCGGAGCGCCGGACGATTTACATGTTCAGCGGAACGCCGTTTACTGCGCGGACCAAGATGCAAGGGCACGCGGTGCGCGCCATGTACGCCTGCTGCGGCGCCACCGACTATTACCTGGAGACCGGCGATCCCGGCGTATTGGAAGACGCTGAACACTCTGTGGGACGACATGACCACCACCAAGATGTACGTCACCGGCGGGGTGGGTTCGCGGTCTGAAGGCGAAGCGTTCGGCGATGCCTACGAACTACCCAATGTCCGCGCTTACGGCGAAAGTTGTGCGGCCATCGGCAACATGATGTGGAACTGGCGCATGCTGGCTGTGACCGGAGATGCCAAAGTTTACCGATGTCATCGAGCGCGCGCTATACAACGGAATCAATTCCGGGATGTCGCTCGACGGCACGCTCTACTGCTATCGCAATCCGCTGGCGTTCGATCCTTCCACTGGCGACAAGATTCGCAACCCCTGGTACGACGTCACCTGCTGTCCGCCGAATCTCGAGCGCACCTTCGCGTCGCTGCCAGGATATTTCTACAGCACCAGCGCGACGGAATCTACGTGCATCTTTACGACAATTCGGAACTCAACTGGCATCTGGAAAACGGAGTTGGCCTGAAGGTCGCGCAGAAGACAAATTATCCCTGGGACGGCGACGTAGAAATCACAGTCACGCCTGCGCAAGCCGCCGAATTCACTTTTTATCTGCGGATTCCGGGATGGGCTGACCACGCGCAAGTGGCCGTGAATGCCAAGAGCATTGCCGGCGCGACACCGGGCGAATATTTTCCGATTCGCCGCCAATGGTCTCCCGGCGACGTGATTCAGTTGCAAATGGAAGTGTCCCGCAGGTGATCGCAAGCGAATCCCCGGGTGGCCGATGACAGCGGGCGGGTCGCGATGCAGCGTGGGCCGCTAATTTATTGCCTGGAGGAGATCGATCAAGCCAGCGGCATATCTCTCAGCGACGTCGCCGTGAATCCGGGGCGCCAGGCCAGCAGAACAATTTCAGAGCCGAATTCAAGAACGACCTGCTCGGCGGGATGGTGGTGCTTCATCATATCGGGCGCGGTCTACGAAAAGGAGCCGCTGCGAAGGCGCTCTACTCGCGCTACAGTGGGGAGTCGACGAAGAGCCGAGAAGATCCCGCTAACCTTCATCCCCTACTACGCCTGGGCGAATCGGCAGGCGACATCGATGCAGGTTTGGAATCTGCTACTGCAGGCATAGCGGGGCTAGAGACTCACCACGACAGCCGCACAAGGGAAAGACTTTGCCGAGGCAGCGTGAATTGCAGATGCACTTTACCCTGCCGAATCCTACCCACGCGGGAGAGTTCAGCAGTTGGAGTTGGCCGGCACTCTCCAATCGTTTGTACTGCGCTCTCGGAAGGCGATTGCGGCGAACCCATCTCTTTCCATGCAGTGAATGCGTTGCTGTGGTCGGAGTCTACCCGGAAATGTTCGAGCAGTCCGCGCTTGCATCTGCGGGCAGGCCCGTGATCGCCAGATCGATCGCCGCCGCCGGGAAGAAAATCGTCGTCGTGGTAGTTCCAGACCAGAATCTCGATCTCCCGTCTTTATCTTTATCTTTGCGATCTTGCGCGTGGCGATGGCGTTGATATCGGGCTGCGCCCGCACACCCTTTATGCACAACGTCGTCAGTGCTCAATGCCCCTAGAACTGGTCGCCTCCACGCGCTCGTCGCCCAACATACCCAGCATGCGAAAGGCGTTCAGGACGGGCTTGTCGACCCCGTTCGTCGCCAGTTCGCGAAAACCCGCGAAGTAAGGCTGGTCCTCAAATTCGAATGCCCAGGTCACCACTCCGAGAAGATTGACGTGTTCTCGACGCGCCAGCGCGAATACATTATTCAGAACCTCAACCGTATACGCTCCGTATAACGCTCCATTGCGATACAAGTTCTGCGGATTCTTCTCGGCGGAACATGCTGCGCAACCCTCCGGATCCGATTCGCCCAGAATGATCGGAGTCTGCCTCCACTCCGGAAACGATGCGACGATCTTGAATCCCTGTTCGATCGCGGCTAGCTGGCGGCTGATCCCCATCTGCACGTGATCCCCTTGCCATGTAGGAGATCCCTTGGGATGAAAGCTGACGAAGTCGAGGTGCGATCCAACTTTACCGTTGGCGTAATTTTTCTCGTGTGCGCAGTGTTCCAGGAAGGCGCGGAGAAAGTCTGCTGCTTTCGCATTGCCCGGGCCGGTCGTATCCGGCCCTCCGATCCGCGCCTCGGGAAGCGCCCGCAGCACCGCCTCGACTGAGAAATCATAGAGCTTGAAATATTCTTCTCGCGTTCCTTGCCAATACCCAATGTCGGGTTCATTCCACACTTCCCACAGCCAGGTCTTCACTTCAGCGTCGCCGTAACGTTCGCGAAGATGACGAACGAACTGAAAAACGAGTTCGGACCACTTCTGATAATCCTTCGGCGGATAGGCCCATCCGGTATAAATGTCACCGACTTTGCCTCGAGGAAAATCGTGCCGATAAGGCTCCGGGTGAGTAGAGAGCGCCTTCGGCATAAAGCCAATTTCGACCAGAGGCTTAATCCCCGTCGCGTGGAAAGTGTCGAAAATCTGGTCCAGAATTACCCAACTATAGATCGGATGTCCCGATGAATCTTCCGAATAGACGTTCGTCGATCCCCACTTCAGAGAAGCCGATCCGTCGCCGCTCGTCAGCAAATTGTGAGTCCGCACATAAGCCGGAACCGCATTCGCCGCAGCCAGTTCACCAAGCAACTTCCTGCCATTCGGCGCGTAAGTGTAATTAGGTTCGTCATACCCGAAATAATTCCACACCGGCGAGATCGGCCCGTCACGCTGATCGGTCTGCACCTCTACCTGGATGCGCACGTTCTGCGGAGTTTCCTGAGCCCAGCCGAGTTGACTTGCACAGAAAAAGAGAAAGAAGAGACTGACCCACACGAAGACCTGCGCCCGTCCTTCATACTGCCGACGGTGCGTTCGGGCAGCGTCTGTTTCAATGCGCAACCATCGCTCGGGCGAGGGAGAGCCATACGCGTACATCCATTCTTAGCGGGTAGAAAAGCTATACACGGTGACTGTGTGATAGCGCTGACCGGCCTTCAATTCGGTCGTTGGAAAATCGGCATGATTGGGTGAGTCGGGAAAATGCTGTGTCTCTAGGCAAAGCGCAGCGTGCAGTTCGTCCGGCTTTCCGCCTTTGCCTTTGATCGAGCCGTCCAGAAAATTTCCGCTGTAAAACTGGATTCCCGGCTGATCGGTCAAAACCTTCAGCACGCGTCCACTGCCTGGATCGTAAAGCTGCGCGGCGTCTGCCAACTTTCCTCCGCCGCTATCCAGCACCCAGTTGTGATCATAGCCGCGCCCGCGATGAAGCTGTTCATCGTCGGCATTGATCCGCGCTCCAATGGCGGTCGCTTTGCGAAAATCAAAAGGAGTCGCTTCCACAGACTTCAACTCTCCCGTAGGAATCAAGCCCGCATCCACGGGCGTAAAGCGAGATGCGTGTAGCGTGAGCTGATAGTTCAGAATGTCACCCTGGCCCGCGAGATTGAAATAGGAGTGATTCGTAAGATTGACCACAGTGTCTTTGTCCGTGGTCGCAGAGTACTCGATGCGTAAGTTTCCTTTTATCAGTGTGTACCGCACCACAGCCGACAGGTTGCCTGGATATCCCGCCTCGCCATCCTTACTGAGATAAGTCAACTCCACTCCGTTCGTGATGGGCTTAGCCTTCCAGACCACATTGTTAAAGCCGTGCGGGCCGCTGTGAAGAGTGTTTTCGCCGTTGTTGAGCGGCAAGGAATATTTCTTGCCATCCAGAGTAAAGCTGCCGTGCGCAATGCGATTCGCGTAGCGGCCAATGATCGCTCCGAAAAACGCGACGGATGGGCTATTGAAGTTAGCGACATACCCGTTGAGATCATCGAATCCCAGCACCACGTCCGCCGACTTGCCGTTGCGGTCTGGAACCTTCAGGGAAACCACAATGCCGCCGTAGTTTGTGATTCGAGCTTCGTACGGGCCATCGCTTAGTGTGAAAATCTCTACCGCGGTGCCATCGGGCATTTTCCCAAATGGTTGGCTCGTCACTTTCGTTTCAGCCTCCGCACTCAGAGTAAACAGGGCGAGACCACAATCCGCTGATCGCGATCATTCGCAGGACTTGCTGTACGCGCATTATTGCTCCTCGATTTGCAGCTATGTGTATTGGTTGCCCATTGCAGCCTGAGATACGGCGATCAATGTTGGCAGGATATTGCCGAGTCCGTCGTGGCCCTGCTGGCCGAGCGTGAAGTAGAGCTTGCTATATAAAGGATACAGTTGCGCGTAAGTATGCTGCGCCTGCGCGTTCGGCGTGAATGTCCGGTTGGGAGCGCAGATTTTATCCTGCGCTTCTTCGACAGTCTTGAAAGTTCCCGCCGCCAGAAAAGCGAAGATCGCCGACCCAAGACTCACTACGCTCTTGCTCGGCACCAGCACCGGACGTCCCAGCACACTGGCATAGACCTGGTTCAGGACGTCGTTCTTCTGCGGAATTCCGCCCGCGTTGATTACACGCTTGATGTGCACGCCATGCCCGGCCATGCGATCGAGAATTACGCGCGTATGAAATGCAGTACCCTCAATCGCTGCGAAAAGTTCATCCTGCGCCGTGGTTTGCAAATTCCAACCCAGCGTGACGCCGCGCAGGTTGGGGTTCACCAGCACGGTGCGGTCGCCATTGTCCCAGGTCAGGCGCAGCAGGCCAGTCTGCCCGGCGATATATTTCTCCAGACCGGCACTTAGAGTCATCACGTCGGTCCCAGCTCGAGCCGCGATCGCGCTGAAAATGTCTCCCACCGCGGAAAGTCCCGCCTCGATTCCCGTGCGCAGAGGATGCACGCTGCCTTGCACCACCCCGCAGACGCCCGGCACCAAGTTCACTGACGGCGTGATTCCAATAATGCAAGTCGAGGTTCCGATCACGTTCACCATGTCATCGGTGCGGCATCCGGCGCCAATCGCATCCCAGTGCGCGTCGAAGGCGCCGACCGGAATCGGAATTCCGGCCTTGAGCCCAAGTTTTTCCGCCCACGAAGAAGAAAGACCGCCCGCAATCTGATCGGAGGTTGCGTACTCGCCATCCAGTTTCTCGCGGACTCCCTTTAGAAGAGGATCCACCTTTACCAGGAAACTCTCCGGCGGAAGGCCGCCTAGTTGCGCGTTCCACAGCCACTTGTGTCCCATGGCGCAGACGCTGCGTTTTACTCTTTTAGGATCGGTGATGCCGCATAGCGTTGCCGCCACCATGTCACAATGCTCGAACGCCGAAACAAACTCTGAACGTTTTTCCGGATTGTGCCGGAGCCAGTGCAGGAGTTTGGAGAATCCCCACTCCGATGAGTAAACGCCGCCGCACCACTCGATCGCTTCCAGATTTTCTTTGTGCGCAGCAGCAGTGATTTCCGCCGCCTCGCCTTTCGCGCGGTGATCGCACCACAGGTAGTACTCGCCAAGAGGTTGCAGATTCTTGCCGACCGGAATCACAGAAGAACCCGTGGTGTCGAGCGCGATGGCCTGCACTTGATCTCCCGCGACGCCGGACTCTTTCAGAACTTCGCGCATGGCGGAGACCAGCGCCCTCATGTGGTCGTCGTGAGATTGAGTGGCGTACTCGGGATCTTCGCGCTTACGGTGCAGAGGATACTCGGAAGTAGCAGAATCGAGCAGGCCGCGTTCACTGTCGACGAGAGAGACGCGAACGCTTAGGGTTCCAAAATCGACGCCGGCCACAATGGCCATCAGCAGACTCCGTTAACATGCTCGGTTAACAAGCTTCGTTATCATGCTGCGTTGTCGCGGCCGTGGTAATACATGTCCCAGCCGAGATAGCGGGTGGTGGCTTCCTGCACGGCGGAGGCGACGGTCGACAGATTCGCCGCCACGTGGTGCTCAAAGCCGCGCTCGCAGATGAAGTGCAGCAACTTCTGCAGCTGCGGAATCTCGACCACGCCTGCGCCGCCGAACGTGTTCAGCGGGTCGTCGGTGAATCGTCCTTCGCCTACATAGCCACGCATTTTGCCGGAAGTATCGTCGGTGGAGAAGCGGGCGAAGCTCATCTTCTCCGGCTTGATCAGTCCCACACAGGTTCCAAAAGTATTTTCCTTGCCCACGGTGCCGGCGATGATTTCCTGAAAATCCATTTTCACCGAACGGAAAAAATGTTTCGGAAGGTTCGAGCAGTGGAAACAGACCGCCTTGTTCGGATCCGATCCGTAGTTGTTGTTCCAATCGAGCAGCGCCGAGGGACTGCCCGACGCCAGTTGCAGCGCATGCATCCCGAGCACGCCGCAAATATCCACCTCGCAGGCGCTCGACAGCAGTTCGTTGCTCATCATGCTCATCACGGTGCAGGGAACTACTCCCAGGTTTTCTTCGATAGAAGTCCAGCACTGCACCGCGCTGATCGTGACTTCCGTCGCCGCCATCCACTGGTCGACCACAGCCCCCAGCTTCGCCATTTTCAATAACGCCGGCGCGGGCACGCTGCTGGCATCTACATATTTCTTAATCGCGGCCAGCTTCGCCTGCGCATGATCATCATTATCTTTCATGCGCTCGATGCGTCCCAGCACTTCGGAGAGATCCAGCGTCTCGATCGAGATGCCCTGCGACTCCAGAATCTTTTCGCTGTAGCGCACCGTGTTGAACGCCGCGGGACGCGCGCCGATGGCGCCCACTCGCAGGTTGCGAAATCCTTTCACCACCCGGCACACTCCGGCAAACCATTCCAGATCTTTCACAAACTCGGGCGAGTCGAGACTCTCCGTGTGCAGCGTGGTGATCGAGTAAGGAATCCCATACTGCCGCAGGTTGTTGCAGGCCGACATCTTGCCGCAGAAACTGTCGCGGCGCGAGGCGATGGTCATCTTCATGGGATCGTCGGGCGTGGCCTGAATCAGCACCGGCACGTGGAGATCGGCCAGCCGCAACGCATCCGCGATGGCTCGTTCTTCGCCAAAGTTCGGCAGCGTAACGATCACTCCATCGATCCGTTCGCGATTTCGCTTGAATAGTTCGGCGCAGCGCCTGGATTCTTCCCGCGTCTCCACCGCTCCGTACTTGCTCTCTTTCGGATCCAGAGCAACCACGTCCATACCCGCCGCCTCCAGCGCGCGCAGAATGTCTTCCCGTCCGCTCTTGGCCAGGTGATCAGGGAAAAATCCCCGATTCCCCACGATCACTCCCATCGTCATCTTTTTCGCATTCGCCGACATATCACTCCCTGCCGCCAAACGATTGTAGATCGCCCGCCGTTACTGGTTCTTCTTCTGCCCGTAATACGCGTCCTTGCCATGCTTTCGCAGATAATGCTTGTCGCGCAGCGCGCTTGCCGCCGGCTGCGCCGCCGCGTTGATGCCAAGCGTGAAGCAAGCCATCCGCGCCAGCGCTTCCAGAATCACCGCATGATGAGCCGCTGCCGCAGCGTCCTCGCCCCACGCGAAAGGCCCGTGGTTGGCCACCAGCACGCCCGGAGTCGCCGAAGGATTCGTTTGCCGCAAGCTGCGAACAATGGCATGGCCAGTATTCTTTTCGTATTCTCCCGCAATCTCGTCGTCGGTTAATTCCGACGTGACCGGCACCGGACCATGGAAATAATCCGCGTGAGTCGTCCCGAAACATGGAATCGGTTTACCAGCCTGCGCCCAGGCAGTAGCATATTCCGAGTGTGTGTGGGCGACTCCGCCGATTTCAGAGAACTCGTTATACAGCACCAGATGCGTGGGCAGATCCGACGAAGGCCGCAAGGTCCCTTCCACAATTTTCCCAGTCAGGTCGGTCACCACCAGATGCTCCGGCTTCATCTGCTCGTAAGGCACGCCGCTGGGCTTGATCACCACTAACCCATCCTCCCGCGAAATTCCGCTGGCATTGCCAAACGTATACAGAACCAGGTTTCTCCTCACCAGTTCCAGATTGGCTTCCACCACTTCTTCCCGCAACTTTTGCAGCAGCATTCCCTTATCCTAAACTGCGCAGCCCGGACCCCTATTCACGGTAATCGTTTACCCAAATAACCGCAATCTAGACTATTCCCGTGTCCTGTAAGTTGGCAAGGGCTTTCTGGAAGTCTGGCGGAAGTCTTCATAACCAGGCAGGCTGGGAGAGGAAGTACGATTGCATTCTAACGCGAGAGCGTGCCCGAGGCGTTTCGCGCTCCGCCGCGCCCCGCTCCTTTGGGAGACGTTGCGGACCCTCCCGCTGGGGCCAACGCCGTAGAACGTCTGAGCACCAAACTGGTCGTCAGTTCGTATTCGTGCCGTTCGTGCGAGGGCGGATCGCATTCAATCTCGTTCAGCAGCGCCTGGAAAGCCATCTTGGCCAGTTCCTTCTGCGACATTTGCACCGTCGTCAACGGAGGCGTTGTGAACTCCGCCAACCGGATATCGTCGAACCCGACCACGGACAGGCTTTCCGGTACCCGGATATTCTGGTCATAAGCTTGTCGCATAACTCCAATCGCAGTCATATCATTCGAGCACAGCACAGCAGTTGGCTGCACGCCTGAATTGTTAAGTTCAATCAGCGCGCGCATCCCGCCCTCCAGGCGGTGATCTCCGACTGCAATCAAGTCAGGAGAAAGTCCGATCTCCATCATGGCCATCCGGAACGCCTCTCGCCTGGCCATGGCGGACTTCAAATGCGGCGGCCCCGCGACGAACGCGATGCGCGTATGCCGGAGGGCCGCCAGATGCTGTACAGCCTGCCGGATTCCACTCTGATAGTTGATCCGGATATTCGCCACTCCTCTTACATCGGGCCCTACATCCACGAATACCAGAGGAACTTTACGGTAACGAAGGTGTTCGAGCAGCGCCTCTTCCATGCCAAACGTCAGAATCGCCACCCCGTCCACACGGCGTTCGATCATCCGCCGAACCGACAATTCCATCCGCTTCGGATCGTTCACCGTCGATGTGATTAAGATCTCGTAGTTATTTTCGACCGCGAGATTTTCAAAGGTCTGGACGATCTCTGGAAAGAATGGATTGGTAAACTCTGAAACGATCAAGCCAAAAATCCGGCTTCGGCCCGAAACCAAAGCGCGAGCCTGAGTGTTGGGGTAGTAACCCAGTTCGTCGACTACTCTCCACACCCGCTTGGCTAGTTGAGGATCGACCGTTGGAACGCGATTAATTGCCCGGGACACGGTGGCGGTGGAAACCTTCGCTCTGCGGGCGATTTCGCGGATATCCATCGGGCTATTTACAGAAAAAAGCCAGCTTTATCGATGTCATCTTAACATAGCATGCGCGCAGACCCAGCAATTCCAGGCCAGTAATGCAGCAAACGTTTTCCATCTCCGAAGGGTCAACTCCCCCCGACCTTATTGCAAATCGACGCTGCGAATCAAGCCGCTAATCAAATGTCGCAAATTAACGCCCAGGCTTGAGTTCCACCCAGGTTATTTCTTTCAGCAGCGGAACCACAAACGCACCGCGCCGACTCTGCAAGGCCGTCGCAGGCCGATATTCGCCCACACCGTTAATCCTGGCCGGTTGCTCAATTCTCAACAGACCCTCCGGCGTAACATCGGTGGCTCCAGCCAGTCCCACTCGCAACACACCGGTCTCTTGATTCACTTCCACACTTTCAAATTCACCCGCATCGAGCCTCAGCCATAATCCCAGGGACGCTATATAAACCCGTGCTCGAAACGAGTCGCGCGGTGTCACCGTCACGACTTTGCCGTGCGTCTCAACGTTCCCGCCAAACGCGATCCATCCGAACTCAGGATGATTCACAAGGTAAGTCGCTGTATTCCATGCGTGTCCAAAAAAGTTGGGACCATAGTCGCCACTGAGCGGATCGGATTTCAGCATGTCCGGCATCCCGTGGAAAGCTGCCGACGCAAATCCCTCCTGGTCGATATCTGTAAGCGCTCCCATCGTTCCACCGTAGCCCACGCGCAACAAATGGAAATCTTCCGGGTGTTCACGATACTCAGATAGCACCGGAATGGCGTTCAGTCCCGACCCATAGTGATGCAGTTGCCGCTCCAGCCGCCGGTCCTTGGCCGCGAAAATGAAGTCCCAGTAACGCCGCGCGCTGCCGTTGTAACCCCAGTGAGGAATCGCCGGATCGTACCCGAGAATTGCGTCTAACGTCACCTCGGCCTTGTCGTTGTAACCGAAATACTTTGTCCAGGCATAGACCTCTTCCTGACCGGTGGAATCCCACGGCATCTCGCTGCCGAACGGATACGCCTGCTTCGTCCAGTGCTCGGCCCGTTCGCGCATCTTGCTTTCGAGAGCCGCAGCTTCTGCATTCATGCCTTCCCGCTTGAGGTCGGCCAAAATCTCCACAAAGATGGAACCCTCCATCTGACCAAACACCGCCAGGTCCCCGGCATATTTGGTCATCGCCATCGAAGTTTCATACGCATGATTCAGATACCAATCCCAAGGATGGTTAGTGACCAGCCCGTTGTGATCGCGAGCCAGCCGATAGAGCACCCAATACGCCGCCGCCACATGCGGATAGTCATACGATCGGTCGACCGCCTCCGACGCTTCTTTATTCCAACTGGTCCAGGACTTCCAATCGAAACTGCTGTCGTAATAATTTGCCGGCATCTGGTCCGGTTGATAATAGAAAAGACTCTTGCGCACACCGTAGGCGTGAGGACCATCTTTAAATTGCAGCCCGCCCCATAAAACACCGTCAACGAACTGCTGCAATTTGTCGAGTTCTTCTTTGTTAGGCTGGACCATCTCCTTCATGATCGCCGCGAGCCACGAGCCAGCCCCACCTTCATCGCCCAGTCCCGCGATCCACGCGCGGCTGTCCTGCAGCACCTTTTGGTTGGCCTCGCGATCATACGTGATCACGGACGGAGCGCGGTGGAACGGATCGCTCGTGTCGGCGAACCATTGCCGCGTTGTGAGAAAGTGCCCCATGTCCGCCACGGTTTGCACTTCCGGCTTGATCACAAAATACTGAATGGTTTGCACCGTTCCATCGTCGTAAGTAATCGTCAGACGCGAGCGCCCCCAGGTTTTTCCCTGCAGCGTGTAGGCTCGCCAGCCTTTGTGATCCGAGGAGTCTTCACGAATCTCAATCGCCGACGGGGGCTCAACCTTTAGAGATTTGACGGGCCTGCCGTACTTGAGAAACAGGCGCCCCTCGATGTCCTGCGGCAGAATGTAACCCGGCACACCAACGGCAACCGGCCTCCGGTTGTCGGCGAGAGTTTTCTCGATATGCCGAATCGAATCGGAAACCAGGAACTTGAGTCCGTAGGTTTTCGACTCGCCCGGCGCCAGCGTGAGGCTGGTGGGAGTGTTCCACGGTTGCGCGTTCTTCCATTCATTTTCAGCGTAGGCCTGGCTGTGAACCATCCATTCGTAAAAGCCCTCGAACGTGATTCCTCGCGGCGTGGGGTCAGTAAATATCGGATCCGAAAATATCGGCGCTGCGCTCCGACGGCCCTTGTGATCAAGGATTGGGTTGTAAGCCTCAAAGTGCGTTCTGCCGTCAGGAACAACCACCAGCGCGGGACCGTGGCCGCTCAGTCGAGTCACTTGCAGATAGCCCGCGTCTTCGCCAATATAGGGATCGTAAAACGAACAGATCGCATGCGCCTGGTCGAGCGACCGATCGTTGAGCACGTTGTTGAAAATCATCGGAATGCCCAACGCTCCGATCTGCACGTTCTTCATCGAAGTGTTCGTCAAAACGAAACGCAGAACGAGTTTCCCGTCATCGACCGCCCAGGTTCGTGTGATGCGGAGCGGAATATCCGCGGGCAATGTGGGAGCAAGGTCGGCGGCGGCAAAAACATTTGTGGAGGCAGGCAGCGTGCGCACCGGCGCGCGAGCGATCGATGTCGAATAATTTTTCCAGTCTCCCGAGTCTCCCGCGCGCAAGCGAAGCGTAATGTCGCCCAGATGAAAATATCCGTCTCGCGAACGCGCCGTCAGCAGGTCCCCGGGAGTGAAGTCAAAGCCGTCCGCTCCCTTCGGCTTGAGCGCCGCCACGGTCTGAGAGGATCGCACCAGACTTAGCGTGAAGTCAGGAGTGTCGAAGCTGACGAATCCCTGGTCGAGCATCGGCCCCGGAGTCGGAGCGGGCTGGTTGCTGGCGCGTTGTGCGGCGGCGACCGTGGACATCGCGCACAAGATCAACAGCGCCGCGGACAGCAAGACTCCGCGCACAAGCCGAGTGAGTCTCATGATTTCATTCCTCGCCTTATCTCACGTTATGAGTTCGGTTGTTTCTTCGACGATTTGGAAACGGCCGAAAAATCTTCGTCGCCATGGCCCTCAGCAATGGCCTGCTTGAACACAGAAAGCGCAGCGGCCGCGGTTTGCAGCGTGATTCCGTTTTTGGACGCATCGTCGATGGCATACCCGATATCTTTCGCCATCCAGCGCAGCGCAAAGTTCGGCGCGAAGTCGCTGGCAGCGATTCGGTCCGCCATTCTCTTCACAATTCCACTTCCAGGAGCGCCGCCCGTAAGAATCGATACCGCCTTGGCGTGGTCGAGTCCCCCAGCGTCGATCATGGACAAAGCTTCACCAAACGACGCAGCCTGCACACCACAGACAAAATTGTTGATGAGCTTCATCAAAGAGCCGCTCCCAACCGGGCCAAGATGAATCGCGTCGCGACCGAGCACCGAAAACACAGGCCGCGCGGCATCCAGCGCGTCTGTAAAACCTCCAACCAGGAAAACCAATTCACCGGACGCCGCATGCGGCTTGGTGCCCGTGACCGGCGCATCCAGAAATCGGCAACCCCGCTCGGCCGTCTTGGCCGCAAGCTCCTGAATCCAATCGCCACTCAGCGTGCTGGACTCGATCAGGACGGAGTTTGGAGACGCGCCGGCCAATGCTCCGTCTTCTCCCAGCCAAACACCGCGGGAAGCAGCGTCATCCCCCACCATGCTGAGAATGATTTCCGACCGTGACGCCGCCTCGCGCGGCGAAGCCGCGACGAACGCACCGGCGTCCGCGAAGGAAACGCTTTTCTCGCGATTCCGGTTGTAAACGGTCAGCGGGAAGTTGGCAGACAGCAGGCGATTGGCCATGCCCGTCCCCATAATGCCCAATCCGAGAATTGCAACGCGTGGTTTTGCCATGGTTTCACTCATCGCCTTCACTCGTCGTATTCACTCATCGTATTTACTCATTCCATTCACTCATCCCAATGAAACGACGTTAATTAGAGATGGTTCTGATTTGTGTACACGGACGGGATTCCGCAAAGGTCGGCCATAGCCTTCGACCGCAACCTGCATGACATCACCATCTTGCAAGACGAATCTTATCGCTGAAGCTGAGACAATCCGTTCCAAAGAAGTGAACGTGAACGTCTCCGGGCCTGCGATGGCCTTCAAATTTGAAGTGATGGTGCTCAATATTCTGCAAGCTGTGGCACATTTCGGAATCTCCCGTGCGGAAAGTCTTTGTCCAGTGGACGTTACCGCCTCTCTCGATGGTGGCCGCAACCGGCACGGATTCGAATTCCGCATCCACCACGAGTTCCGGTCCGAGCGCACAAGTGCGCAGCTTCGAGCCCGCGAGGTTCAGGTAGTTCTTCTTTTCAAATTGATGATCCGAAAACTCATTGCCCACCGCCATGCCGATTCGATACGGCCGTCCGTCGCGGGCAATCAGATAAACCCCTGCGATCTCAGCCTCTTCCCCGCCGTCCTCAGCATAGGAGGGAATGTCGAGCGGCTCTCCGTGGGCACGCAACGAGCATGTCCCGAGCCCTTGTGGAACCATTCCGGAGCGATCCCGATATTTCCTTCAGCCGGGCGTCCGCCTTCCACTCCCCAGCGAAACATTTTCATGCTGTCGGTCATATCCTCGGTAGCCGTCGCATGCATGGACTGGCGTCCACGCGCGCTGCCCAGATGGGTTAGTCCCGTGCCGGAAATCAGACAGCGGGCGGATTCCTCAGGGTGGTCAATGGCCGGAAGCAGGCGCCATTCCGAACTTCCGTTATAAATCGGGTCGTAGTCGATCGTTTCGAGTCTGGCTCTCTGCCGCGCCGCTTCGCTGAGCTTCATGCGCGCGGCGATGGCGATATGAGCTAACTCGTAGATCGAAGAGCAGTTGTCCAGCAGGCGGATGTTAGGTTCCTCGATCAGCGCCACGCGCCGGATGCCTTTTTTCTTGATTTGAATGAGTCTCGTCATTGGATCGCTTTATTGCCCCAGGGATTATTCGATTACTTCAAACCGCTCAAGCCCGGATTCGTTGACGGTCAGTCCGAGTCCGGCGAGTGTTTTCATCAAGATCGATGAAGCCGTCTTTCGCTCTGGGTTCGCCTTGAAAGATGTACCAGAACAATTCGTTGCCCACCTCCACATCGACGATGGGAAAATACTCCGCCATCGGCGAGTTCAGGCTCGCCATGACGACGTGGTAGTTGTGCATTTGTCCAGCATGAGGAATCACCGGAACCGAATGTGCCTCCGCAAGTGCAGCAATTTTGCGGGCTTGCGTGATGCCGCCCACGCGATTGGTATCGAACTGGATGTAATCGAGCGCGCGAGCTTCGAGCAGCTCGCGAAACCCGTAAAGCGTGAACTCGTGTTCGCCCCCTGCGATCGGAATTCGCCCGCAGGCCTTCAGCTCTGCATAGCCATGAATGTCGTCGGGGATCACAGGCTCTTCCAGCCATCGCAGGTGAAAAGGTTCCAGCAACGGCAGCATGCGCTTGGCGTAGTCGAGAGTCCAACCCATGTAAGCGTCAGCCATCACGTCGATTCCGTCGCCGACACTTTCACGAACAGTTCGCACGAGAGCGAGATTTCGTTGCATTCCTTCTGCGCCGTCGGCAGGTCCCCATCCAAAACGGAGCTTCATCGCCCGGTAACCCTCTTCTTTGTAACGCTTTGCCTCCGCCGCGAGCTCGCTCAGCTCGATGCTGTAAAGCCGCGATGCGTAAACGGGGATACGATTCTTCGTTCTGCCGCCGAGCAGGCGATAGACGGGCTGTTTGGCGGATTTGCCGAGCAAATCCCACAGCGCGATATCCAGTGCGCTGATCGCGACCATGCCGAGTCCCTTGCGGCCGAACGCCATTGTTTTGCGGTACATGTGTTGCCACAGGCGTTCAATGTCCCACGGGTCCTGGCCGATCAGCAGCGGCTTGAGATAGAGATCGATGATCTGTTTCGTCACCTGTGGCGCCAGTGCGGCGTTGCCAAGGCCTACAAGCCCGTCGTCGGTGAACACTTCTACGACTAGCCAGCCATGAAACGTGAACGTCTGCATGGAGGCTTCCGGTAACTCCAATAGATCCATTGGGTTGGTGCAGAAATGCGGAGGCAGCGGGACGGTCTTTCCGCGCCAGCGCACCACCCGAGTGCGAATCTCGGTGATTTTCATGCGACTCCCTGGTAATTCAATTTCTGCTCCAGTTGCAAGGGCAGGAGAACGGGAACGGCAATCAGAATAATCAGAAACGCGGCGACGTGCAGCGTTCCCGCGATACGAAAAACAGCACTGTAGCCGAAGCCGTGGTCGAGCAGGTAGCCGGCCAGTTCTCCGAACAGGATTCCCCCCATCGCTCCGCCGAAGCCCACTAATCCGGCGACGGAGCCGACCACATTTTGCGGGAAGAGATCCGCGGGCAAAACCATCACCAGCGTCGACCATGACTGCTGGCCGAAATACGCCAGGCAGAAGAGGCCGATGGCCCACGACACGGGAACATGGGGCACCAGAATAACGAATGGCATGACTGCGGCGCTGAGACCGAGTGCGAGCTTCCGCGCCACACCCAGCGAGAAGTGGCGGCGCACCAGGTAGCTGGAAAATCCGCCGCCCAGCAGACATCCCACGCCAGCCGCCGCGCTGGGCATCCAGGCGAAAGTGCCGACTGCTTTGATATCAAAGCCGCGAGCGTCGTAGAGATACTTCGGAAGCCAGAACAGGTAGAAAAACCAGGCTGCATCGCTTAGAAATTTCGCCGTGACCAGGCCCCAGGTCTCACGGATGCGGAACAGGCGGATCCACGGCAGCGGAGATGTTGCCTCTGAAGCCGGATGTGAGAGTGTGTCGACGGTTGTCTGCTCGACGATCGTCTCCGCGGGAGTTGAGGGCGGAGGAGAATAGGAAAACTGCCACCAGACAACCCAGAGCAGACCGATGGCGCCGGTGAGAACGAATATCCAACGCCAGTTCGTGTAGCCGAGAACAGCCGCGATCAGCGGAGGGGCTACGACCGCTCCGATTGCAGTGCCGGCGTTGATGATGCCCATTGCGGTGGCACGTTCTTTTGTCGGGAACCATTCCGCAACCGCGCGAGTCGCGGCGGGAAAACCACCGCCTTCGCCTACTCCGAGCAGGAACCGGCTTGCGGCCAGCATGCCGAAACCGGTGGCCAGACTGTGACTTGCGCAAGCCAGCGACCAGAACAACATAATTACCGTAAACCCGCGATGGGTTCCAAGAAGGTCCACCAATTTGCCGCCGCCGGCATACATCAGCGCGTAAGCGAACAGGAAGGCGGATTGGAGCGCAGAAAATTGTCCGTTGGTCAGCGGAATGTCTTTGCTGATCGACTGGACCGCTACCGGCAGCGTCTGCCGATCAAGGTAACTGATGGCGATCGCAGCACTGACCAGGATGGCGATCCGCCACCGCAAATTGCTACCTCCATCCACGAATATTCCACTCCAAATGTTCCGCTCTAATGTTCTGACGAACCGGAATTATACGCGATGGATGGTAAACGTTTACTGCATTTGTCGGTTTCGGTTACAATCTCCCGACCCTCGCAGCTGGAGAATCTTCGACAGTCATGACTCCGCGGTGGAATCGTCGGGATGTTCTGAAAGGATTGCTGGCGGCGTCCACCGGAATCATTGTTTCCTCGAAGCAGGGAACTGCACAGGATAATCCCCACGCGCCGGAAACGCCGATTGAGATACAGGTCACTTCGATCAGCGCTAATACGTTTCGACTTAGCATCCTTCCCATCGACAAGGGAACGACAGGGCGCATACCTCTTGACGGATCTCTTGTTCAGGATTCCCATTCTCATGAATCCGGGGGAGCTCCGGTTGCCAAGCTGCGGGCTGAGCCTGCGAACACGATTGCCGTGGGCAGCCTTCGGCTGAAGATCTCCTTTCACCCCGTTAGCATCTCAGTCGCAAACGAGCGCGGCGATGTCATCCAGCAGTTGGGGTGGGACCAGAGCGCTGGTCTCCTGACTTTTCTGAATGGAAGTTCGCCGTTGTTCGGTTTAGGGGAAGGTGGACCGCAGTTCGACCGTCGCGGCTCGACGGATTCCATGCGCAGCGGGCAAGGTGCGTACAAACTCGCGACTCACGGCGGCCGCGTTCCCATTCCCTGGATTGTCGGCACGTCGGGATGGGCAATATTTTTTCATCAGCCTTACGGCACTTTCGATTTCACCGGATCGCAGGGCAAGTTTCAATCTGCGAGTCCGGGATCTGCGCTTGATTTGTTTTTCGTGGCATCGCCCGATCCCGCGACGATTATGGCTGAATACGCGCGCATCACCGGCCACGCCGAGATGCCGCCGCTGTGGAGCTTCGGCTATCAGCAGTCTCATCGCACGCTCGCCAGCCGGGAGGAAGTACTCGCCGAAGCGAAAACTTTCCGCGAAAAGAAATTGCCTTGCGACGCTCTCATCTATTTAGGCACCGGCTTTTGTCCTTCGGGCTGGAATACTGAAAACGGATCGTTTGTGTGGAACTCTCGAGTTTTTCCTGATCCTAAGGAAATGCTTGATGAGTTGCACGGAGAGCATTTTCGGGCTGTGGTGCATGTGGTGATTTTGTCGGACAAGCTTCACGGCACGGTTCACGATCCGTGCGAGGTTTCGCGGTTCGATGAAGAAGCGGCGAGCTGTCACTGGGACGAGCATCGCAAAGATTTTGCGCTCGGCATCGATGGATGGTGGCCGGATGAAGGGGATCCGCTCGATGTTGCGTCGCGCCTGGTGCGCAATCGCATGTACTGGGAAGGCCCGCAGATGGATCGGCCGAATGAGCGGCCTTACGCGCTGCATCGCAATGGCTACGCCGGGATGCAGCGGTATGGTTCGTTTCTGTGGTCGGGCGATGTGGCTTCCACGTGGGAAACTTTGAAGACACATATTCCGATTGCGCTGAATACCGGGCTCAGCGGCATTCCTTATTGGGGCACGGACATTGGAGGTTTTGTTCCCACGCCGGAATTTACCGCGGAATTGTATGTGCGCTGGTTTCAGTTCGGGGCATTCTGCCCGCTGTTTCGTTGTCACGGCCGCACCTGGAAGTTGCGGCTTCCGTGGGGATGGAACACGGGAGATCCTGGTCCGGTAGAAATCAGGAGTTATAACGGCGCTGCCACTCCCGATTCCAGCCAGCTGCACGATGCACGCGTGGAACCGATCTGCCGGAAATATCTTGAGCTGCGTTACCGCATGTTGCCTTATCTCTACAGTGCGGTGCGTGAGTGTGCGACGACGGGAATGCCGATCATGCGGGCGCTGTGGCTGCACTTTCCGGACGATGCGAAGGCCGTGGAGTGCGGCGACGAATATATGTGGGGCCGCAGCATTCTTGTTGCTCCCGTGGTTGAGAACGGGGCGACGACGCGCCGCATCTACCTTCCGCGTGGTGCTTGGCACGATTTTTGGACTGGCGAACGTCTGGAGGGCGGGCGTGAAATTAATCGCCCGGTGGATCTCGAAACGATTCCACTTTATGTGCGCGCGGGATCGATTCTGCCGCTGGGTCCGGTGAAGCAGTTTACCGGCGAGCGAGTCGATGAGCCGCTCTCGGTTTCGATTTATTCCGGCGCTGATGCATCGTTCTTGCTCTACGAAGACGACGGCAGCTCATTCGATTATCGTAAAGGGGAATGGATGGGAATCCAGATGGCGTGGGACGACGCGGGGAGAAAACTCAATCTGCGGCTTGCGCC
Source organism: uncultured Acidobacteriaceae bacterium (assembly GCA_963846245.1). Classification (GTDB taxonomy): domain Bacteria; phylum Acidobacteriota; class Terriglobia; order Terriglobales; family Acidobacteriaceae; genus Sulfotelmatobacter. The sequence continues at coordinate 292,608 of CAWJVI010000011.1, forward strand.
TGGCTCGCGGATGTTGGCAGCTGGAACGAAGGCCATCACGGTGCAACTCGGCGAGACCAAGCGCAGCGTGACATTTGAGGGAAAGGCGGCCGACGTTTCGTTCTGAAGTTCTTAGTGTTTCGATTGGTTGTCGATCCAGCTGCTCACTTCTGAATCCAGCACGTCGAGCGGGAGCGCGCCGTTCCCGAGCACTTCATCGTGGAAGGCCCGGATGTCAAACTTGTTGCCAAGCTTCTGGCGCGCTTCTTCCCGCAACTTTAAAATTTCAAGTTGCCCGAGCTTATACGCCAGCGCCTGGCCGGGCCACGCGATGTAGCGGTCGACTTCGCTCTGAACATTCGGCTCGTCCATTGCGGTGTAGCGATGGAAATATTCCACCATCTGATCGCGAGACCAACGTTTCTCATGGACTCCCGTGTCGATGACCAGGCGGATCGCACGCCACATTTCGTTTTCCAGACGGCCGTAGTCACTGTAGGGATCCTGGTAGTGACCTACTTCTTTTCCGAGTCGCTCGGCGTAGAGAGCCCAGCCTTCGACGAAAGCCGTGTACCCCGCGTGCCGACGAAACTCCGGGAGGTTCTGCATTTCCTGCGCCAGAGAAAGTTGCAGGTGATGACCGGGGATGCCTTCGTGATAGGCGATGGCCTCGATGTTGAGGACGAGGCGGTGCTCGGGATCCCACTCGTTGACGTTGATGTGTCCGGGGCGCGAGCCATCCGCCGCGCCGTCGGTGTAGTCCGCGGGTACGGCGTTCTTTGAGCGCGAAGCTTCCATGGGGATGACCGTGAGCTTGCTCTTGGGAAGATGGCCGAAGAGTTTGGGTAATTCGGGCTCCATGCCGCGCGCGTAGTTTGTATATAGATCGAGCACTTGCTGGCCGGAGGTTGCGTAGAAGCGGCGTTCGTTTTTGATGTGATCGTTCAGAGTTGCGAGGTCTTTGAATCCCAGCTTGTGGGCGACGGCGAGCATTTCGGCTTCGATATCGTCGATTTGTTTTAAGCCGAGGGCGTGGATTTCCTCCGGCGTCCTGTCGGTGGTAGTCATGCGCCGGATTTCGAAGCGGTAGCGCGCCGCGCCGTCGGGAAGAGACCAGACGCCCGGGTCGGTGCGGCCGTGCGGTGCATAGTCGTTGCGAACGAAGGCGGCGAAACGCTGGTACGCGGGGATGATCTGGTCAGCGACCGCTGCGAACACGGCATCGCGCAAGCGCTTCTGATCGGCTGCGGGCACACTCGAGGGAAACTTTTTTACCGGCTCGGCGAACGGGCTGTTTTCACTGGTCTTGCTGGCGACATCGTCTGCTTCGGCTGAAACTTTCTCGAGAAGATAACGTGGAGGCATAAGGCCATCGCGCAGGCCTTGCCGCATGTTGGCGGTCATTTGGTCGAACGCGTGCGGGATCTGGCGCAGGCGTGACAGATAGTTTTCGTAGTCGGTAACCGTGTTGAAAGGAGTGAGTGCAACCATGTCCGGCAGTTCGAGATGCATGCCGTTCATCTGGTTCACGGGCATCTCCCAGGATTTGAACTGGGCGCCTTCGATCTGCTGGCGCAGTTCGCGGATCATCAATTCCCGGCTCAGCGTGTCTTGCCGCGAGAAGCCCGCGGGGTCGATCGCTTCGAAGCGTGATAGAAATTTGCGTTGCTGCTCGAGTTCGGATTGGAAAAATTCGGGAGATTCGTCGCTCAGGCGATCGTTATAGCGGTTGTCGCCCAACATGGTGGCCCATTCGGGATTCGTGCGCAAAACGTATTGCCACTGTTCGTCGAATAAGGAAAGAAGTTGCTGGCGGCGATTCTCGACGGAGGCCGGCACGGGCGCGTTGTTCTGAGCGAACGAGGATTGCATAAACATCGTGGCCAGAGCACAGGACAAAATCAGGTTACCAAGTGCTGGTCGTTTGCAGAGAGTCCCGCAAAGAGTCATGAATTATCTTTCTCGCTTTCGAGGAAGTCTCGCTTCACCCGGTTGAGTGTTCAAACCGAAAAGCCTACGTGGTCTTGTTGTCCACTTTCCAGTAAACGGCATAGCGCTCGTGAATCACTTTGTTGAGTGGGACCATGGTGATCGGTTGCGATTGTCCCACGGTGTTGAACGTGAGCGGTTGTTTGGCGTCGGGTTCAATCCATGCGGTCGGTTTGCTCGGGTCCGCGACGATGTCGGCTACTTTTTTCTGGTCGCCCGGTTTAGGCTCATAATCTCCGTAGCTCATTTCTTTCGTAACCGCGTCGAAGCGGCCGGCCAGCACCAGGGGACCGTACATCGCGGCCTGGATGGTTTCGTTGTCTGGCATGCTATTGATATGAAGGGCCATCGGCAAGCTGAGTTCTATTTTGTCTCCGGTCTTCCAGACGCGGTTGAGCGTGAGATAGCTGCTCGGGCTGGCGAAGGCGGGCAGCGTCGCTCCATTGATTTTCACGCTGCCGCCCTGGACCCAGTATGGAATGCGGAGGTTGATCGCAAGCTGCGATGGGTTCTTCGCCGTAATCATGATCGTAGTGCCTTGCTCTTCGGGGAAGCGCGTCTCCTGCTTCACTCGCAGACCTTTTTCCGGCCACTCCAATTGCGAGTCGATGTAGAGATTTACGTAGAGTGAATCATCGTCATGAAAATAGATAGTGTCGGTCAGCTTTCCGTATTCTTCCGATCCGGTTCCGGTGCAGCACCAGAAGGCATCAAACGGCTTGCCGAAAGTTTTCCAGTAGCCCGCCGCGAGCGGAAGATAATACATCATGCCGCCATCTTCCGGGTTGATGGTGCCCAGGCGGTGGTTGAATAGAGTGCGCTCGTAGTAATCCATCAGGCGCGCATCCGGCGCCCAGCCGAACAAGTGCCGCGTCAGCTTCATCATGTTGTAGGCGCAGCAGCATTCTGTGGTGTTGGTGCTGAGTTCGGTTGAAAGCTTGCCCGGGTCCGTGTTCCATGACTCACCGTTGCTGGTGCCGCCGGTGCAGTACGAACGCTCGCTGACCACTTCGTCCCAGAAATACTCGGCGATATCGCGATAGCGCCGGTCGCCGGTGAGTTCGTAGTACCGCGCCGCGGCGATCACCTGCGGGATGTGCGTGTTGACGTGCAGGCCTTTCAGTTCATCCCGATGCGCAGCCAGCGGATCGAAGAACTGCTTCTTGTCGAAGCGCTGCGCAACTTCCAGGTAATAATCTTTGCCCGTGACAGCGTACAGATTCGAAAGCGTTTCGCCCATGCCGCCAAACTCCGTGCCCAGCACGCGTTGCATGTGTTCGTAACTGAGCGAGCCGGTGTAGCCGGCAGTCCAGTTAGCCATTTGTTGCACCATGTCGAGCGCCTGCTCGTTGCCGCAGTAAACGTACATATCCAGCAGGCCGGCCATGATCTTGTGAACCGTGTAGAACGGCGCCCAGACTCTCTGGCGCTCGCGCAGCCGGTCGAAGAACTCAACCGGGAACGCGCTGAGATAACCGCTCTTCAGCGCCGCCTGGCATTTGCCGAGTTCAGCCACGACGGTGTTGGCGTTGTTCTTGAGGTCGGCGTCTCCCGTGCTGGCATACATCAGCGCGCAAGCCGAAAGATAATGGCCGCCGGCATAGTGGCCACGAAGTTCACAATCGGGAGCTTCCCATCCTCCCAGCGGTTGCGCGGAGGATGCGATGCCGGCATTGATTCGAAACGTATGCAGCAGGCGGTCCGGCGGCAGCGAATGCAGGTACTGACGGTCGGCCTCCATCGCGACTTTGCACGGGCCTTCTCCCAAGCGCACCTGCTTCATGGGAAAGGGGCGCGCTTTCCAGGGAACTTTCTCGTAGCTGACGGACTTGCCAGCCTTTTGCGTCGTGTCCACTACTGGGTCTTGCGGAGGAGCTGCCATCAACGCTCTCGGCAGTAGAGTTGAACCGGCGACGGCGGCCACCGACGTCATAAAATGTCTGCGAGAAAGTTCTCCGAGTCGCGGCATGATGATTTCCCTCTCTAAGTTCAGTGTCGCAGTGCGTCGCTTTCGTGATGGATATTGTATACACTACGCTGGACTTACCGGAATGCGCAAATTCTCATCGCTATCCCGCTGCATCCATCCCGGCCTGCGCTTCGTGGATCGCAGGATATACTTCGCGGAGCGTCCTCGTCAGGTTCCACCTTCATATTTGGCTAGACTCTATGGCTAGACTCTCGATTACTAGGCGGACTCGGGCTCTCCTCTTTAGGCTCGGCGTCGTCTGCATTTGCGGACTTCTGACATCGGTCCCCGCTCAAGTCTCGTCGAAAGCTCCACCGGCGGACTTTTCGTCCTCGGCTGAGCGGGGCGTCGGCCTCGCCGCCAAGGGCCGCTGCCGGGAGGCACTTCCGATCCTGAAAAAGTCCGCGGCGCATCTTGCCGACAAGCAGCTGAAGTATCGCGCGGTGATGTCGACGGCTCGATGCGCCATGAGTCTCGATCAGACGGACACCGCAGTCGAAGCTCTGCTTTTGCTCAACCGCGAGTTTCCGCACGATCCCGATGTGCTCTTTACCTCCACCCGTTTGTACTCGGAGCTCGCTTCCCGCGCCGCGCAGGACCTGGCGGCGACCGCTCCGACCTCGCATCAGGCGGAACAGCTCGAAGCGGAAGCCTTCGAGTCGCAGGGAAACTGGGATAAGGCCATCACCCAATACAAGAAGATTCTCGATCAGGACCCGAAGGTCGCCGACATTCACTATCGTCTCGGGCGCATCTATCTCTCGCAGTCGCCCCCGGACGCCGAGAATGCTAAAAGCGAATTTGCGGAAGAACTGAAAATCAATCCTGATAACGCATCAGCGGAATTCATGTTGGGGGAGATTGCTCGCCAAGCCGGGCAATGGGATGAGGCCGTCGAACATTTTTCGCGAGCGTCGAGACTCGATGAAGGTTTCCAGGAAGCATATCTGGCGCTGGGGATGTCGCTCAACTCGGCAGGGAAGTTTTCGGACGCTGTGAAGCCGCTGCAGAGCTACGTAAGAATGCAGCCGGGCGATCCCGCGGGACATTACCAACTTGCCACGGCATTCGCACGCAGCGGACACAAGCCGGAAGCGGAGCGGGAGATGGCGTTGCAACGAGAAGCGGCGGCGAAGAGTCCGCAGGACGCGCAGACTCCCAAGTAACGCGAATGCGCGATGCAGAGAAGCGACGCGAGCGGAGTTCAGTGAATGGCGAAACGCCGAGATGACAAGTGGAACAAGCCTTGCAACATGGCTTCCCGGCGCCGCCTTTTGAAAATGCTGGGTTGGGCCGGAATCGGCGGCACGCTGCGCGGTTCAGGTTTGTTCACGGCGTTGGCTTCTCCGCGGCCCAGCGCGCCCTCGCCTGCGTTCGAAGAAATCCCCGCTTCTGCAAGTGGCATCTCGTGGGTGCATGTGAATGGACGTTCCCCGACGGCCCATTTGCCGGAGACGGTTGGGGCCGGCTGCGCTTTTCTCGACTACGACAACGACGGCTGGATGGACATCTATCTGGTGAATAGTGGGCGCTGCGATTTCTATGAGCCGGCTAAGCCGCTGCGGAACGCGCTCTATCACAACAACCGCGACCGCACTTTCACCGACGTGACACAAAAAGCGGGCGTGGGCGGAGACGCTTACGGCATGGGCGTCGCCGTGGGCGATTACGATGGCGACGGGTTTCCCGATCTCTACGTCACACAATATCCGCGCAGCATTCTTTATCACAACAACGGCGACGGTACTTTCACTGACGTGACGGCGAAAGCTGGTGTGGCTGCGCCGGGCTGGGCAACCAGCGCCGTCTGGTTTGATTACGACAATGACGGACGGCTCGATCTCTTCGTCTGCCATTTTGTCGACTACAGCAAGGACAAGCTCAAATTCTGCGGCGATCGCCTGACTGGCGAGCGTTTCTACTGCATCCCCAGCATCTACGATCCCATGCCGTGCTGGTTGTTTCACAACAATGGCGATGGAACTTTTACCGATGTCAGCCGGGAGTCCGGCATTTCGCAGTCGCTGGCAAAAGCTTGGGGAGTCGTTGCTGCGGACCTGAACAACGACGGACGCATGGATCTCTACGTAACCAACGACACGGTTCCCAACTTTTTATTCGCCAACCGTGGCAAGGGGAAGTTCGAAGAAATCGGATTGCTGGCCGGCGTGGGAGTGAATGTTTTCGGCAAGCCGCGCTCCGGCATGGGCGTGGACGCCGCCGACTACGATCAGGATGGCCGGATTGATCTGTTTGAGGCTAACGTCGATCACGAGATGTATTCGCTTTATCACAACGATGGCAACGAGGCGTTCAGCGATGTTGCGAATCCCACCGGTATTGGCGCCGTCACGCGCATGTTGAGCGGCTGGGGACTGAAATTTTTCGACTACGACAATGATGGCGATCTCGACCTGCTGCTGTGCAATGGACATCCCGATGATGCCGTCGACAAAAGAGTAGAAGGCGTAAAGTTTCTGGAACCCTTGCTGCTGTTTCACAATACTGGCAAAGGTTTTGAAAATGTCAGCCAGCAGAGCGGGTCGATTTTTTCAAAGCCGCTCTCTGGCCGGGGACTGGCGCTGGGCGATTTCGATAATGATGGTTCGGTGGATGTGCTCGTGACCCAGAACAATGCAGCGCCTGTCCTGCTGCGCAATAATCTTGGACGGCAGAACCACTGGCTGGGCGTGCGGCTCGTGGGCACGAAGGCGAATATTGATGCCATCGGCGCGAAGATCACTTATCAAAGCGGCGATCTGAAGCGGCATCAGTTTAAAGTGGGTGGCGGCAGTTATCTTTCGGCGCACGATCCGCGGATGGTTCTGGGTGTGGGGAAGCGAACGAAAATCGACTGGCTGGAAATCCAATGGCCGCAACCGGGGGGCAAGACCGAACGTTTCACGGAACTGCCGATTGATCGCTACGTCACAATCGTCGAGGGTCAAGGCAAATGGAAGTAGTGAGCCGCATTGCAATCTCCGCTGTCGTTGCAATCGTCTTGTGTCGAGCTGTACGTATCCGCGCCCAGATTCCGGGAAGGCAGCAAGTCCCGAGCAGCCAAAACCAGTCGAGCCCAATGGTGCAGAGCGAGCGCGGGCCTGCTTCTCAGCAGGATGCTGACGCCGAACTTCAAACCGGAACCGCTCTTACTCGCAGAGGCCTTTTCCGGGAGGCCATCCCGCACCTGCTGGCTGCGCGCGGACGAAGCTCCGGCGAATACGCGGCGAATTTCAATCTGGCGCTTTGCTACGTTGGGACCAATCAGTTCCAACTCGCGATCGACGTTCTGAATAGTCTGCGCAGCGGCGGGCACGATGGTGCTGACGTAGAAAATCTGCTGGCGCAGGCCTACATCGGGGACGCACAACCGCAACATGCCCTGGCGTCTCTGCAAAAAGCGGCGGCACTGTCTCCGCAAGATGAAAAGCTTTTTGCATTTGTTGCGGAGGCGTGCAGAGATCACGAGGATTACATGCTCGGCCTCAAAGTCGTAGACATCGGATTGCGAACCTTGCCGCGGTCGGCGCGACTGCATTACGAACGAGCTATGTTTCTTACCCAGCTCGATCAACTTGACCGGGCTAAGCCAGAGTTTGAGTTGGTCGGCAAACTTGCGCCCGCCAGCGAGATCAGCTATCTTGCTGCCGCGCACGAAGCATTATTCGAAGGAGACATCTCTGGTGCAATCCGAACCGCGCGCGAAGGTGTAAAACGCGGCTACGAAAATCCCGCCTTGTTGACGGTTCTTGGGGAAGCTTTAATTCGTTCCGGTGTCAGTCCAAGTCAGCCAGAATTCGCGGAAGCGCAAACCGCTCTGGAGAAGGCCGTCACGCAACGACCGAACGATCCGGCTTCGCAGTTGGCTCTTGGCGGCCTTTACCTGACGACCGGGCGCATCGGCGATGCGATCGCGCATCTGGAAACCGCGCGGCAGATTGAACCCGGCAACCAATCCGTTTACGCCAACCTCGCGAAGGCCTATCAGCGGCATGGAGACGTGCAGCAGGCGCAGGACGCACTGGCAACTCTCCAGAAGTTGAATCAGGCTCAGGCCGACCGGATCAGCTCTGCTCCCGGAGATCGCAAGATGGGCTATGTGGGCCAGGGACTCGCGGACGAAGAGGCGCCGGCGGCGCATCAGTAGATACGGCCTGTCGATCGCGATCTTCGGCGGTCATTTCGCAGCGACGCGAGGGAACGGACGCTCCACGATACCCGCATCTTCTTTGACCGCGATAATCTGGTCGCTCTTTACTCTGGCCAACCTGGTCACGCTCCCGCTGGGCCAGAAGATCTGGATTGCGTCAATGTTCGAGTGTGGCCCCAATCCAAAATGAAGGCGCGGATCTTGCGCGGATTGGTAACTCATTCCACCCTTACGCTGGTCGTAAAGGATGAGATTTCCAGCTGACACTTTCACTCGCGCCCCCACGCCGTCGCGATTGGATTTCGTGCCGATCAGCAGGAGCTCCAGCCAATGGTTGGAATTGCCTCCATCATTCCGCAGTAGTTGAGGAGCCTGACCATTATTGTTCACGAGAATGTCGAGATCGCCATCATTGTCGAAGTCGGCGATGGCTGCGCCGCGGCTTACACGGGGCAGCTGAAAATCCCGACCTAGAAGGTCGCTGACATTTTCGAAAACTCCATGCCCGTTATTGCGAAACATCAGCTTGGGTTCGGCGTACCGGGTATCCGCGTGATAGCGCTGGATGTTATCGAGGACATGTCCGTTGGCCATGAAGAGGTCGCGCGCTCCATCATTGTCGTAGTCCATGAAACGCGTGCCGAACCCACTCATGTGATAGGTGGCGTAGCCAATCTTCGAGCGCAGGGTGGCGTCATCGAAAGTCTGGTCGCCCAGGTTTTGGTAAAAGCCGCGCAAGTTGCATGTCGAGGTGGGTGACTGATCAGGTCCATGCGGCCGCTGCCGGTGGTGTCCGCGGCGTCCGTCCCCATGCCGGCCTCGAACAGACCGTCTGCGCTGACCGCGACGCCGGCAGCGTATCCTACTTCGCGGAAAGTGCCGTCGCGGTTGTTGTGAAACAGAAAATTCGGCATATGGTCATTGGCAATGAAGATGTCCTGCCAGCCGTCATTGTCATAATCAAAAGTGACCACGCCCAGGCCATTGCCTCCCTTCAACCCGAACCCGGAATGCTTGCTGACATCGGTGAAGGTTCCGTCGCCATTGTTGTGATAGAGCGTCGGCGGCTGGCCGTGAAAATCGTCGGGATGACAGTAGCTTCGCATCCCCGGACCTTGGTCCCCGCAGTAGAAGTTGCGCTCCGGCGACCAGTCGACGTAGTTGGCAATGACAAGATCCAGGTAGCCGTCATTGTCGTAGTCGAACCATGCGGCGCTCGATGCCCAGCGGCCAGAATTCGCCACTCCGCGCGCGCGCTGTCACGTCGGTGAAAGTACCGTCCCCGTTGTTGTGGTAGAGAATGCATCGGCCGTAGCCGAGCACGAACAAGTCAGGGAATCCGTCGTTGTCGTAGTCGCCCACGGCCACGCCCATGCCGAACAGACCTTCGGCGCCGACGCCTGCCTTGCGGGTGACGTCGGTGAAGGTGCCATCTCCATTATTGCGATAGAGCGCGCTGCGCAGGGGGCGTTTCGGGCTATACACGCGAGTCGCCGCGCCATTCACCAGATAGAGATCGAGAAGTCCATTCTGGTCGTAATCAATCCAGCCGCAGCCCGAGCCCATGGTCTCGATCAGGTATTTCTCTGGGGAGGCCGCGTTGTCGTGCTGGAACGTGATGCCGGCCGAACGAGCCACATCTACGAAAGTTACGGGACTCCGCGGCTGCGAATCGGGCCGGAGGATGGGACTCACAGCGAGCCCTATCCCGGCCGAACCGAGGTATTTCAACAGGTCCCGTCTTGAAATCTGAGAGCGAACTTTCATGGCAAATGCGTCTTCGGGGCGATACGGATCAGAGCCGTAGGGTACTGCAACGGAACGACTTTGCGCGAATAGAACCCGGCCGAACCAGCCGAACCAGCCTTTTCGGCAAAACCCTGGGTTGAGTGTGCTTTAAATCCGGCCTGAGCCGAGAATTCAGAATATGGTTGACAACGCCAGCGAATAAAGTATACAAAATCCCACCATAGGTAAACGTTTGCTGCGTCGCGAAGGCTCCGTCACGGTGGCGGAGCTGGCAAGCTCGTTTAACGGCACGCGCGGCGCTTTTGGGGCAGCACAGCGGCGTGAGAACCGCGCAATCGCCTATTTGGCATTTAGGAGGAGAAATGGCTTCCCGATCTCCGCGTCGAGCGCTCTTTGGCCTAAAGGCCGTTCTTGCGGTTCTGTTGGCGTTATGCGTCTTTCCCGTTGCCTGGGGCCAGGAGGGTTCTGACGGAACGGTGACAGTCACCGTCGTCGACCCCAGCGGCAGCGTGGTACAAGGCGCGCAACTAGACCTCCGGGACCTTGCGACGAACAATGTGCAAAAGGGCGAAACCCAGGAGAAGGGCACGCACACCTTCGTCCACCTTTCCCTTGGAAAGTACAAACTTACCGTGTCGAAGACAGGGTTTCGGACGGAAGTGTTTACTGACGTCGTGGTGCAAGCGGCTCAAACGACTGACATCTCCGCTGCTCTTAAGGTTGGCGCTATTAATGAGACGCTCGAAGTGACCGGTGGGGCGGCTCCGCTGGTTGAAACGACGACGAATGCCATCGGCACAACAGTTGATCTAAAGCAAATCGAAGACCTCCCGATCGAGGGCCGCGATTTAACGCAACTTTCCTACCTGGTTCCGGGGTCCAGTTTCGTAGCCGGTGCGGGAACTTATGATGGCCTTCCGGCCATCGCGCAGGGAAATAACATTGACGGAGTGATCGGTAGTCCCAGCCGGATGAAATTCGGCGGAAATTCTGCACCCATCGTCTCGCCGCGGCTGGAATCAATTGAAGAGATGACGGTACAAACTGAGCAGCTCAACCTGGATCAGGGGTTTGGCCAGGCCAACATGCAGCTCAATTTTGTGACTCGGCGCGGCAGCAACGCATTTCACGGCCGCCTTTATGAGGATTTCAGGAACTCTGGGCTGAATGCCAACAGTTGGTACAACGACGCCCTTACCTCTATAACACCGTCGAATCCCGCGACTAAGAACCTGGTTCATCTTAACGATTTCGGAGCAAGCGTCGGCGGCCCGATTATCAAGGACAAATTGTTCGTGTTTGGTAGTTATGCGGAAAGGAAAATTCCGGGCGCCTACACTACTTCGAACGATGTTTTCACTCCAGCGGCACAAGGGGGGAACTTCAGCTACAACGGCCAGACCGTGAACCTCTTTACCCTGGCGCAGAATTACAACACTGCGAACCCCGGCGCGAACCTTCCCACCGGCGTCCTGAACTGTTCCCCATCCTATTGCCCGAGTACCGTATTAGCGGCAGCGCAGGCGGCGACGGCTTCGGGACAAGTGGCTCCGAATGCCGGAGGGGATCCAAATCTCAACCTGCTCAGTTGGCAAGTGAACAACGCACAGACTAGTTACTTTCCGGCGGTTCGTGTGGACTATAACGCTACTGCTAAGATGCGCTTCAACGTGGCATGGAATATGACGAAAGATAACTACCCAGGCGCGAATGCTCCCGATTTTCCCGGGTCGGCTTTCGCTAAGACCGGAGCTGGGAACAGCGACAAGAGCTACACGCTAGGACTCGGATTCACCTGGACGTTGTCGCCGACCCTGGTCAACGAGTTTCGCGGCGGCTTCCTGTATAACGTGAGTCTTAACGCCTATAGCGCCCCGCCGCTCAGCATTACCAATCCGCAGTTGGAGTGGAATTATCCGACTGACACCTCCACGCAAATGTCGGGAACAATTTTTTACTCAGGCATCAACACTGAATACCCTGTGTTTAATGCTTCCGACACCATGACCTGGCAACATGGCGCACACACCATGAACTATGGGTTCTCATGGTGGCGCGAGCAGGACCACTATTACAACCCGGCGGCAGGGTATCCGATCGCCAACTTCGGTCTCGCAAACGGAGACCCCGCTCTCGGCGCATTTACCATTGGGACCGGCGGCGCGCTTCCGAGTGCAAGTCCCAACCAGCAACTTGAGGCCGAGCAGCTATATGCGATCCTGGTCGGGCGGATGTCCAGCGTCGGAGCAGGTGGCGGAGGTTATCCGTTTGTTACGTCCGCGAATAATTACGTGCAGGAAGTTGGAAGGTACAACCTTGATGAGTTGATTGGGGGCAAGGGTCTGTTCTTTCAGGATTCCTATCGCATAAGACCAAATCTGACACTCAATTATGGGCTGCGTTGGGACTTCACGGCAATTGATAAGGATGTTTCCAAGCTGTACCACTCTGCAAGTCCAGCAGCCATTTTCGGTCCTTCGGGGGTGGGCAATCTTTTCAATCCCGGCGTTTTCACTTCCGATCCGAATGGGCTGAATCCAACGCTGACTCAGAACCCTACCCCTTACCATGCGTGGAATGTGGCTCCGCAACCGGCACTTGGCTTTGCCTGGAACCCTTCAAACGACAGCCTTGTCGGCAAAATGGCAGGCGGGGAAAAGACGGTGATTCGCGGGGGCTTCTCGCTGAGGAAACTTACGGAGCCTCAGCAATATGTATGGAACCAGGCGTCGGACCTCGGGTCTTTCTATTACCAGTCTTTCTTTCTCAACGCCAACACAACTGGCGTGCCCGGAACATTCACGCCTGGGAGTTTGGCGATTAGCGACTTCAATCCCAGCGCCCCTCCTACGCAGGCATTCTCACCTTACGTATACGGGCTTTCGCCAGCGACTTTCCAGGCGACCGAAGCCGCCTCGGACTTTACGTTCCTGGGTGGCCCGGGGCTGAATGGTATGAACCCCAACATTCAGCAGCCGTACACAGAGTCGTGGAATCTCGGCATTCAGCGGCAAGTGGGGCAAACCAGTGCTATCGAAGTTCGATATGTGGGGAGTGTCACCAAGCGTCAGTGGTTCAACATCGATCCGAATGAGATCAACATCTTTGGGACCACCTCCCAATTTCCAAACAGTTTCCTTACGCAATTCAAGAATGCGCAAGGGAACCTGGCAATCAATCAGGCGAATGGGATAACGTCGTTCGCGAATAACGGCTACGCGGGACAACAGGCGACCCCGATTTTCGATGCCGCGTTTGCTGGAGAGGGGCCCGGAGGTCCTGGGATACCTCTGGCCGATTATGGCGCCACCAATTTCATTACCCAACTGCAAACGGGCCAAGCCGGCTCAATGGCCAGCACCTTGGCCGGTATCAGCGGAACCGTGCCTTATTTCTGCAATCTGGTTGGAAGCTCTTTTGTCCCGTGTGCTAACAATGTGGCGGCTGGCACCTACAATGCAGCCGGTGCGGGATATCCGATCAACTACTTCCAAGCGAATCCTTATGTGCAAGGGATCGGCTCAAGCTATACGGTGGCCGAGGGCTCGTCGAACTACAACGCATTGCAGGTTGACTTCCGCCAGCGGGCGTGGCACGGCCTGCAATTTGACGCTAATTACACCTGGAGTCACACGCTCGGGATCGCCACCCAAAACAACTGGCTGGGCCAAGGCGCCGTGTTTAGCCTACGCGATATGCGGCTAACCTATGGTCCAACTCTATTCGACCTTCGTCATGTTGTGCATATCAACGGCACTTACGACCTGCCATTTGGCAGAGGTAAGACATTTGCGAATCGCAGCGGCGCGCTTGACCGCGTAGTTGGTGGTTGGACGGTAGGGACAATCTTCTCTCTCCAGACCGGAGCTCCGTTCCTGCTGTTCGGCGGCACCAATACCTTTAACGACTATGGCGATGGCGGCGTGACTTTAACCGGAGTTACAGCGTCGCAACTGCAAAGCTCCATTGGTAAGTACCCTGTCGCAGGAACGACCAACGTTGCGTTTATTAATCCCAAGTACCTTTCCCCGACAGGCGGCGCTAACCCGACATACATCGCTCCCAACACCACACCGGGCACCTTCGGTCAGCGAGTGTGGATCCACGGGCCCCATAACACTTACGACGACGTCTCTATCACGAAGCATTTTCCAATCACTGAAAGGCTTCGGTTCAGTTTGCAGGCGGAGATGCTGAATGCCTTTAATCACCCGACTTTCGGGCCCGGTGCGACCAACGGCGGAGCGAATTTTGGCTGGAATGCCATTCAGAGCTCGACGTTTGGACTAATCACGGGTGGGACGCTTAACCCCTACCAGAACTCTCCGAATGGCGGAGCGCGCGAAATCGAGTTGCGCGCGAATTTCGAGTTCTGAGACGAGTTTGATGGTTGATCGAGACCACGATGCATTCGGTGGGGGCGACCAATGTGGTCGCCTCCAGCGAATGCATTTTTAGTTGTTCATCGTTGGCTATTAGTTATTCATGGTTTGCCGAGAGCCACAAGAGATGATGGGTTCAAATTGCCGGCGCTGGATCGTCGCGGTTCTCTGGTTATCGCTCGCGCTGCCTGCAGCGCTCGCCCAAGGCAACCTCGAAGACTACGAGCGGGCCGAAAAGTTTCTTCCCGGTAACGTGCGGCATCTGGTTTACGTGGCGGATGTGACGCCGCACTGGATCGAAAAGACTAACCGCTTCTGGTATCGCAGAGCCGGCGCGAAAGTTGGATCAAAAGAAAGCGAGTTCGTTCTGGTCGATGCCGAGCAGAACACAAGCTCTCCCGCGTTCGATCATGAGCGTCTGGCAACGGCGCTATCACAGGCGGCCAAGCAAGAATATTCTGCGACGGCGTTGCCCTTTTCTGAAATCGAGTTTGTCGATGGCGGGGAGGCAATTCGCTTTTCCGTCGATGGCGCGCCATGGACCTGTGCGCTGGCCACGTACGAATGCCAGAAGGAGCAGGCGCATCCGGAAACGGCGAACGAGGCGCTCTCGCCAAACAAGCGCTGGGCGGCGTCCGTCAAGGGCCACAACCTATACCTGAGGGACGTTTCGACGGGCACGGTGCTGCAGCTGACGAGCGACGGCGTGGCCGGTTGGGACTATGCGACTCCGCTGCCTTCGCTGCGGGTAATGGTCGATCAGGGAATGGAAGAAGTGAAGCAACCGGCGGCAGTATTCTGGTCGCCGGATTCGTCGAAGCTGGTCACCTACCGCATCGATTCCAGGAATTCAGGCCGCTTTACAAGCCTGCAATTTGTTCCGCCAGATCAGCTGAGGCCGCGGGCGTTCACGTATGTGTATCCGTTGCCGGGAGAAGTGCTGGCGAAAGCAGAGCCGATCATTTTCGACATTCAGTCGGGCAAGCGGATCGAAGTTCAGTCGCCAGCGATCGAGCTTCCTTTTCAGGACGGTCCGGGTTTTGATTGGTTTCCTGACGGCAAGAGCTTCTACTACGACGATGATGCGCGCGGATTCAAGGCCAAGGAACTGCGAGTGGTGGACGCATCAACCGGAGAACAGAAAGTTCTGGTGCGCGAGCAAGCGGATTCGTACGTGGATCCGGGCGAAACTTTCTATCGATTTGTTGAGGCCACGGGGGAGATTCTCTGGTCGTCAGAGCGCGATGGCTGGAATCATCTCTACATTTATAACCGGAAAACCGGACAGTTGGAGAACCAGATAACGCAGGGCCCATGGGTGGTCCGCGGAATCGAGCATGTCGACGAGAAGAACCGGCGAGTCTACTTTCTTGCCAACGGACGCGAGAAAGGCGAAGACCCATACCAGGCGCATCTGTACAGCGTTGGGTTTGACGGAAAGGGATTGCAGCTGCTTTCGCCGGAGAATGCTGACCATTCCGTCAGCGTCTCACCGGACGGCACATTCTTCGTCGATAACTATTCTCGCCCCGACTTGCCGGGCGAAGCCGTGCTGCGGCGCACCAAAGATGGTTCGGAAGTTCGCGTTCTCGAAAAGGCGGATGCGAGCGAACTGATGAAGACAGGATGGAAATTCGCCGAGCCATTCCAGGGTAAAGGCCGCGGACGGCACAACCGACCTTTACGGCTTGATCTGGCGGCCGTCGAATTTCGATGCGGCGAAGAAATATCCGATCATCGAGTTTGTCTACACCGGTCCGCAGTGGTTTTTTGTGCCCAAGAGTTTTGGCCGCACGCTATGGCTGCAGTCGATGGCGGAACTGGGCTTCGTGGTGGTGATGGTGGACGGCCGCGGCACTGCGGGACGCTCCCGGGCATTTCATCAGTTTTCATACCGAAATCTGGGTGGATCGTTCGAAGACCACGTGGCGATGATCAAGCAAATGGCCGCGCGCTATCCTTACATGGATGCGACGCGAGTCGGAATCTTCGGCACTTCAGCGGGAGGCTATGGCGCGGCTCACGCCATGCTGGCCTTCCCGGAGTTCTATAGAGTCGGAGTCTCCACCTCGGGCGATCACGATGCGCGCCTCGATAAAGCCTGGTGGAATGAGGCTTACCAGGGATATCCCGTGCAGGACGACTATGCCGCCCAGTCGAACGTGACCATGGCGGGGCGACTCCAGGGACATCTGCTTCTGGAGCACGGGGACATCGACGACAATGTCCATCCGGTCGAGACGATTCGTTTCGTCGATGCATTGATGAAAGCAAATAAGAACTTCGACATGTTGTTCGTGCCGAACATGTTTCACGGCGAGAGCGGGGAGCACGCGTTGTATCTGGTGAGGCGCCGCTGGGATTACTTTGTCCAGTATCTGCTTGGCGTGACGCCGCCGGCGAATTTCGAAATCAAGGAAGATCGGGAACTGCCTGGCAATGCCAGGCGTCGCCGGCGCTGAAGCGATCAGCGCTTACAAAGACAACTAAAGCAACGAGGATCTGTAAGGCATGCATCGACGCGATTTTCTGCAGGGAATCGCAGCCGCGGCGGCTGGTTTCGAGATCCTGTCGGCGCAGTGAAGAAGCCGGCGCGCAACGAGCGTCCCCCTGTTTCTCAAAAGCTGAGCGAAAAGTGGCGACCCGCCGGTTCCCTCGAAGGCTACACGCCGGTCGCGGAATTCAAGCGCCAAGCAATTCGTGGAAGGTTTACGAAGACCTGAGAAACGCGGAGGGATCGCTGGCGTTCGTGTCGTCCTCCGGCGATATTCGGGTGCTCACCAAGAGCGCGGAAGCCTCCATGCCGGAAGGAAGCCTTACCTGGGGCTTTCTCTGAAGGACATTGGCGTATCATCGCCCGATCTTCTTGCCGATCATCTTCTTCAGGATGGCGATCCCGATCCTGAAAAAGTGAAGTCGGCAGCGCCGCCGATGGCGTCGGCGGAGAAGAATCCGCGTACGTGGACCACCTTTGTTGGCACTAAAGAAGCTTATGACGTTACTCCCGTCTACCGCAGCGGCAGTACGCGGACTTACCATCCCATTCAGTATTCTCCCGAATTGCGTGAGGCCTTAAAGCAGGGTCAGCTCTATGACGGCTTGGTCGGGCGGCTGGATGCCGGCCGTCCGCAAAGTGATTCCGATCTCCGATCATGCCCACTGGGAGGTGATTTGTTCGGCGACGTAGGAGCGAACAAAAACAAATATATCGTGCACACGTGGCACCGCACGGCGCGGATTGAAGATGGCAAGATAACCCAGGTTGTCTATGGCCACAGCTATCCCGCGTACCCCCCGGCGCGCATGGACCCGCAGCCAGAAGAGTTCTATCGACGCCTTGCTGGCCTTCGCGGAATATTGGGACGAACAACTACATGATGTCGTTCCGGCGTCTCTTCCAGCAGAACGCTTGGGTCGACATGTCGAAGCATTCATTCGTTAAAGAGTCGATGACTCGGCCGGGCGGCGTGCATCCCAAGTATGGCGCGGTCGACCGCGACTATGCCGGCTCGGAGTACGACGGGTTCCAGGACATCTTCACCAGCGCAATCTATACCAACATGGAATGGGGCCGTCTGGAAACCGCGCGGCTTTTCATCGATAACTACTTCACCGAGTATGTGGACTCCAAAGGAATGGTTGACATGCGCGGTCCTGAGACTGCGCAGTTTGGCATGACTCTTTCGCTGTTCGCCCGATATTTCAACTACACACGCGATAGCGCTCTTATATTGAAGCACCGTCGTAAAATCGAAGCCAGCGCGGAGTTGCTGGGCGAAATGCACGACGAAAGCCTCAAGTCTGCCGCCGGAAAATCCAAGCTATGGATTGATCCGCGGATGGAGTGAATCAGACTCGTGCCTCGGCGAAAATCCCTCACTTTACTGGCAGCCCTACTACGCCAACAGCGCATTCGCGGCGCGGGGGTTCAAAGATATTGCGCAAGCCTGGACGGAACTCGCACACACATCCTCTCCCACCATGGAGAAGTTGGCGCAGAGTTGGCTCAAGCGCAGCCAGACGCTTCAGCAACGGACCATCGAAAGCATCGAGAAGAATATTCAGAATGACAAGACCCCACCCTACATTGGGTTGTTTCCGGGAACGACGCTCACTTTTCGCGAATCGCTGGAGAAGGAACGGCCTAGCCCGCAACAGTGGCCACACCGTCCGTATGCGGAATTGCTCCAGGCGGATGTGTTGCCGCCGCGCCTGGCCAATCAGGTGATCGACTGCATGCGAGCTTATGGCGCAACCACGCTCGGAGTTGTCGCCAACGTGTGGCGTTTTCAAGCAGATGGCCGCGAGATTCTCGGATTCATTTCCTACGGTTACGCCCAGATGCTGCTGCGCCTCGACCGCATCGAGGAATTCCTGCTGTTTCTTTACTCGCATCGCTACCACGCCCACACCCGCGGAAGCTGGACGGCCGGCGAAGTGACCGGTATTACCGGCGACTCGGGAACCTATTGCGTTCCAGCCCAGCAGACGATCCCCCTGCTGGTGCGATGGATGCTGGTGCTGGAAGACTCCGATGAGGACGTTCTGTACCTGGCGAAGGGCGTGCCGCGCGAGTGGATGGGGTCGGGAAAGGAAATTCGGATCGAGCAGGCTCCGACGCGCTGGGGCAAGGTGAGTTTCACGTTAGTGGCCAGGCCGAGTGCGAAGTCGATGGTTGGGCAGGTGGAATTGATCGGATCACGGGCTCCCAAAGAAGTCCATTTCAAGCTGCGGCTCCCGATGCAAATGTCGCTTCAGAGCGTAACTGTGAACGGAAGGCCTGCGGCTCTGGGAGGACTGCACAAAGACACTGCCATCATCACTGCGCAGAACGATAAGAAGTTTGAAGTGGTTGGCCGCTTTAGCTGACACATCAACCGGAGCGGGAGCGGGGGAAGGAACCCTTGAAGAGCTTGTGATAGCTTCCGAGGTGCACGGGGTCCTTCGACTCCGCCGGA
Source organism: uncultured Acidobacteriaceae bacterium (assembly GCA_963846245.1). GTDB lineage: Bacteria > Acidobacteriota > Terriglobia > Terriglobales > Acidobacteriaceae > Sulfotelmatobacter. Next base: position 311,784 of record CAWJVI010000011.1, read on the forward strand.
AGTGGGCGCTCTTCCCACTATGCCCAAGATGACAATGATGTTAGTTTTGAGCTATCTTAGCTATGAGCTATATCGCGATTAGGATTTCGAACGCCCACTGCCAATGTCAGGATTCACCTGCGCATCGCTTCGCTTCTGTTCCAGCGCTTGCTTCAGCGACTCACCGGCGTATTGAATATGCTGGCGCAACAGCTTACAGGCCTCGAGCACGTCACGCTGGCGGCAAAATTCCAGAATCTGGTGATGCTCCTCGTTAGCTCGCTTCATGCCGTGGGTAAGGTAGAGCTGCAAGCGGGTATATCTTTCGCCGTTGTTGTTGACGTTGCGGATGATGGCCATGAAACGCGGCTGATTGGCGCGTGAGTAGAGGATGGAATGAAATTGCCAGTTCAGGCGTCCCCATGCTGAGACGTGGTCGTCCCGCCGGAGCTCATTGATATAGGTTTGTAGCACGCCGTCCGCTTCCGAGAAATCTGCTTCCGTCAGGTGCGGAATCGAAAGTTTCAAAACCTCCGGTTCCAACAGGGCGCGGATCGAAAATAACTCTTCCACATCATTGGGCGACAAGGCGGGCACAACCGCACCTCGGTTGGGGACAATCGCGATCAAGCCTTCTGCATCCAGTTGTCGCAACGCTTCGCGAACCGGAATCCGGCTCACCTGGTACTGATTCGCAATGGCATCCTGCCGGAGCTGCGCGCCCTCTGGAATCTCTCCACGAATAATCTGGTCGCGCAACTTATCGGCGACTGCCGAAGTTAGCGACTGTCGCGGGATTGCCGAGTCCGATGCTGTCTCTAAGTCCATCTTCTCGAATGTTCGGGAGGCCAGATTTAACACCTAATTCACTTGTGCCCAACTTCTACTATATCGCATGTTATATGCAAACCAGCCTTGTCCAGCGCTCCGCAGCTCTCGCTAACATTTGAACTCCTCCGGACAACTCAGTTCTTGCGCTCACTCTGCGCTTCGCAGATCAACGCTCCGAGTCCCCGCAGCCTGTGGGTCTGCGTTTCGGTCAGCCCAGCCGATCAGCAGATAAATCGGAATCCCCAACAGGACAATCACCAATCCCGGCCATGTTGTTGCCGGCCGATATGCGAACAGCACCGCAAGAATTGCGCTGGCCACAAGAATGTACAGCGCCGGAACCACAGGATATCCAATCGTGCGGTAAGGTCGCGGTGCGTCGGGGCGCTTGATTCGCAGTCGGAACACTCCAGCCACCGTCAACACGTAAAAAATCAGCGCGGCGGAAATAACATACTCGAGCAAGTTGCTGTACAAATTTCCCCACGTCTGCGTTGCAGGATCGTAGGTGCGAGGCAACACCAGAAAAGCAGCCCACACGCCCTGCAACTTCAACGAAGATGCCGGGACGTTCGCCGCGTTGAGTTTTCCGGCAAAAGGGAAGAAGAGCCGCTGGCGAGCCATCGCATAATAAACGCGCGCTCCAGTCAAGGTCAGAGCGTTGATGGTGCCAAAGGTCGAGACCATGATTGCGGCCGCCATCGCCGAACTCCCAACCCCCGGAAAGATTGCGCGCAACGTGGCCGTTCCCACACGATCCGCCGGCGCATGCTGAATAGCTTCCAATGGGAGTGTCACCAGGTACGCAACATTGGCCAGAAGATACAGTCCGATCACCACGCTTGTGCCAATCACCATGGCGAGAGTCACATTACGTTCTGGTCGCTTCACTTCGCCCGCCGCAAAAGCAATGTTGTGCCAAGAATCGGCGGAGAACAACGATCCGGTTTGGCTCAGGCAGATGGCCACGAACAGCCCGAGCGCGGTAGTCGCGGTGAGCCCACTTCCCAAAGAATCGACTCCGCGCGCGTGCCACGCGTCGCCGAAATTTGCGTGGAGCGCGGCTACGTTGCGTCCAAAGAGAATCCCCAGAACAATCAGACCACCCAGGGCTCCCGTCTTGGCCACGGTGAACACATTCTGGATCAGTTTGCCGTACCGGAGCCCAAGGGTATTGCCGAACGTGAGCAGCACAATCACGCCAATCGCCAGCAGCTGAGCGGTCGAAAGCGAGAGAGCGTAATGACTCGAAAGTCGGACGGGTGCGACCAAATAATTTTCTTCGGCGATCCTCGGCCACAGCACGCCGGTAAAGCGCGCGAAAGCCACGGCTACCGCGGCGATCGTGCCCGTCTCAATCACCGAGAATAAAGTCCAGCCATAAAGGAAGCCCCACAATGGCGAATACGCCTCGCGGAGATAGACATACATGCCGCCGGCGTGTGGCATCATCGCCGAGAGTTCTCCGTAGCACAGAGCTCCCGCAACGGTGAGTGCGCCCGCCACGCCCCATGCCACCAAGAGCCATCCCGCGCTTCCAATGTGGCGTGCCATTTCCGCCGGAACAATGAAAATCCCCGATCCGATCATGGCGCCTACCACCAGCATGGTCGAATCGAACAAGGTTAAGCCGCGTGCGAATTCCCGCGATTTAGGATCAGATGATTCCGGGCTTTCCCGCTCGATTTTTCTGGTCAACGGTTAAGCCCCTTGAGAGAGCTAGGTTTGACGATTGCATATTGTATCCATAAAATACGAAAGTCGGCTAACTAATTAAAAATAGAGGCCCTGCGTCTCAGTAACGGCATTCTGATAAAAGAGTGCAGGGTCGCCAGAAAGCCGACAGCGAAGACGACCGCCTGAAAATGACTGTTCAACAGTGCCGCAAAATCAGGGTCATCGACTCCCACACCGGCGGGGAACCTACGCGCCTGGTCGTGAGCGGCGGCCCCGACCTTGGGACCGGATCGTTGGCCGATCGGCTCGAACGCTTTCGCACCGGGCACGATGATTTTCGCTCTGCCGTTGTGAACGAGCCGCGAGGCTCCGACGTTATGGTGGGCGCGTTGCTCTGCGATCCCGTGGATTCCGCTAGCGCCGCCGGTGTCATCTTCTTTAATAATGTCGGCTACCTGGGCATGTGCGGTCACGGGACGATTGGTCTGGTTGCGACATTGGCTCATATGAAGCGCATCGGTCCTGGAGATCACAAAATTGAAACTCCGGTAGGCAATGTAAGTGCGATTTTGCACAAGAGCGGCGAGGTCACGGTCAACAATGTCGCAAGTTATCGCAGTGCAACAGATGTTGCAGTCGAAGTTCCTGGATATGGCAAGGTGCGCGGCGATGTGGCGTGGGGAGGAAACTGGTTTTTTCTTGTACGCGCGCACGCGCTGGAATTGACCCTCCGGAACATCGACGCGCTGACCAATTTCACGTGGGCGATCCGCCAGGCTCTACGCGACAATGGCACCGCCGGCGCGGACGGCAAGGAGATCGACCACGTCGAACTCTATGGTCCATCTCAGATTCCGGGAGTGGACAGCAGGAATTTCGTGCTCTGTCCCGGCAAAGCTTATGATCGTTCTCCCTGCGGCACCGGAACCAGCGCCAAACTGGCGTGCCTTTATGCGGATGGCAAGATTCGCGAGGGCCAAATCTGGAAGCAGGAGAGTATTGTGGGCAGCGTTTTTGAAGGCAGCGTGAAGGTGCGGGATGGCAGAGTGTATCCGAGCATCAAGGGATCGGCATTTGTGAACGCCGAGGCCGAGTTGGTGCTGGATCCACGCGACCCGCTCTGCATGGGCATTCGCGCATGAGCAAAGCAGGGCATGATGTTGCGATTGTGGGCGCCGGCATCGTGGGCGCGGCGTGTGCGGACGAGCTCGCGCGGCGTGGCCTGAGCGTGGTGGCGATAGACAGCGACGTTATCGGAAGCGGCGCAACCGCCGCCGGGATGGGGCACATCGTTGTCATGGATGATTCCGAAGCGCAGTTTGCGTTGACGCGCTACTCCCAGCGGTTGTGGCAAGAGTTAAGACCCGAATTGCCCGATGACGTGGAATACGAACAGTGTGGAACGATCTGGGTCGCGGCTGACGAAGAAGAAATGCTCGAGGTCCGCCGCAAGCGTGATTACTACGGCACGCGCGGAGTTCCCACGGAAGCACTCGATGCCGAAGCCTTGCAGCGTCTGGAGCCGAACCTTCGTTCGGGGATGGCCGGCGGGCTTCTCGTTCCTGAAGATGGTGTGTTGTACCCGCCGTGCGCGGCCCGCTTTCTAATGGAGCGCGCGCAGAAGCGAGGAGCGAAGCTTCACCTTGGTATTTCCGTCGCACAGATCGGCCAGGGCCGGGTCCGGCTCGCGGACGGAACGGAGATTGCCGCGGAAATCATCGTGAATGCGGCTGGAGCCCGCGCCGCAGAACTCACGCCGGGGCTCGAGATCAAGAAAAGGAAAGGCCATCTGGTAATAACCGACCGCTATCCCGGATTTGTGCGGCACCAGTTGGTGGAGCTTGGCTATTTGAAGAGCGCTCACTCCGTGAGCGGCGATTCGGTCGCGTTCAACGTGCAGCCGCGCCGCACTGGTCAGATTCTCATCGGTTCTTCGCGGCAGTATGGTGCGGAACACAAGGAAGTGGACAACTCCATGCTGGTGCGCATGTTGCAACGCGCGCAGGAATACATGCCGGGCTTGGCGCAGTTGTCGACGGTTCGAACTTGGACTGGATTTCGTGCCGCCACTCCCGACAAGCTTCCGCTGATCGGACCCTGGGCTGGAGAGGCGACGGCAGAAAAGACAGGAGGCGCGACCGAAGACAGGTCTCTATTTCTCGCGACCGGGCATGAGGGTCTGGGAATCACCACATCTCTAGGAACAGCGCGCATTCTAGCCGACCAGATCACCGGCACAAAGTCGGAGATTCCGATCGAGCCGTACCTGCCCTCGCGAAACCTGCCCTCACGAAGCGGGAAGGAGTACGCGCATGCCTAGCCAGATCACCGTCACGGTAAACGGAGCGCCGGTCGCTGTGCCCTCAGGTACAACCGTTGCGGTTGCGATGGTGATTGCAGGAGTAGCTTGCCGAACGTCAGTGAGTGGTGAACCGCGTGGCCCTCTATGTGGTATGGGAATTTGTTTTGAGTGTCGCGTGGTTATTGGGGGGATACCGCATTGCCGGAGCTGTCAGGTGCTATGCGAACAGGGAATGCAAGTAACTGCGGAGAACTGACGCTCAGAGAACTGAGACGGATGACCAGAGAAGCGCAGCAGCACTTCGAAATCCTCGTGATCGGCGGAGGCCCCGCGGGCATGGCGGCCGCCACTCGCGCTGCGGAGTACGGCGCCCGCGTCGGGATCGTCGACGATAATTTCAGGCTCGGCGGTCAGATCTGGCGACGCGATTTTGATGGTACGCGGGTTGACGATACGTCGCCGGATGTTTCCCGATCGAACGATTCCCGGTCGAACGACGCGAAAAAAACGGAAGCTTCGCAATGGGCTGCGCGAGTGCGCGCCTCAGGAGCCGCTGCTCTCTGTGGGCTTCGCGTGGTGCACCAGCCGGAAGCCGGCGTTCTGTTAGCAGAAAATCTCGACGGCTTCTACGAGCTCACCTACGAGAAACTGGTGCTGGCAACCGGAGCGCGGGAAAGATTTCTCCCCTTTCCCGGTTGGACGTCGCCCAATGTCATGGGTGCGGGTGGTCTGCAAGCGATGGTCAAGTGCGGGCTGCCGGTTCGCGGCAAGCGCGTGGTTGTGGCCGGTACAGGCCCGTTGTTGCTGGCAGTGGCGGCCTACCTCCGCAAACAGGGCGCTGAGATCCCGGTGATTTGCGAGCAGGCATCATGGGGCAGTCTGGCAAAATTCGGCTTGGCTCTGTCTGTATGGCCAGAGAAAATTGTCCAGGGCCTCCGACTGAACCGGGATCTCGCTGGAGTTCCGTTTGCCGCAAACAGTTGGCCGCTCGCGGCTCACGGCCAGCAGACTCTCGACAGCGTAACCATTTCGCGGGCCGGGAAAGACGAGAACATCCGCTGCGACTATCTCGCCTGCGGTTTCCATCTGATTCCAAATATCGAATTGCCGTTGCTGCTGGGCTGTGCAGTCAACAATGGCTGCGTGCAGGTCGACGATTTTCAGACCACGACTGTCCCCTCCATCTTCTGTGCCGGCGAACCGACCAGTATTGGCGGCGTGGAGTTAGCGCTCATCGAGGGTCAGATTGCAGGTCTGGCTGCGGCCGGGCGCGGGAGTGAAGCCAAGGCCTTATTCGGCAAGCGCAAGAAGGCGCGCCGCTTTGCGCGGCTGCTCGATCGCACGTTCCGATTGCGCTCGGAGCTGAGGAGCTTGCCTTTGCAAGAAACCATGGTTTGTCGCTGCGAAGATGTTTCGTTTTCGCGTCTTCGCCAGCACGGCTCGTGGCGCGCCGCCAAGCTGCAAACGCGTTGCGGCATGGGCCCGTGCCAGGGACGAGTCTGCGGCCCCGCCACGCAATTCCTTTTCCACTGGAATCCGGATTCCGTTCGGCCGCCCGTGTTTCCCGCTAGGGTTGAAACCTTGGCGGTCATCACGGGCCAGTCACAGCTGCAGCACAGCGAAGTAACAGGAGGACAATCATGAACTGGAAGGGTGTGCTCCCCGCAATCACCACCAGTTTTACCGAAGATCTTCGTGTCGATCACAGCTTTTTGACGAAACATTGCCACTGGCTGCTCGACAACGGTTGCGCCGGCATCGTCGCCCTCGGTTCCCTGGGAGAGGGCGCGACTCTGTCTTTCGACGAGAAGGTCGAGATTCTGCGCACTTGTGTCAGCGCGGTTCACGGGCGCGGACCGGTGGTAGCTTCCATCTCGGCGCTCACCACTTCAGAAGCCGTGGCCATCGCCAAGGCGGCTGCGGAAGCCGGTTGTGATGCTTTGATGGTGTTGCCGCCCTACGTATACCAGGGCGATTGGCGGGAAATGAAGACGCACGTGGCCACCGTGTTTGCGGCTACTCCGCTTTCCTGCATGCTCTACAACAATCCTGTAGCCTACGGAACCGACTTTCTTCCCGAACAGATTCGCGAGTTGGCCTCCGAGCACGAAAACTTCGAGGCGGTGAAGGAGTCGAGCACCGATGTTCGGCGCGTATCCGCCATTCGCGCGCTGCTCGACCGCCGCCTAGAAATCTCCGTCGGCGTGGACGACGCTGTACTCGAAGCCATAGGAGTGGGCGCGACCGGTTGGATCGCCGGCCTGGCCAATGCATTGCCACGCGAATCGGTAGACCTTTTCCACTGCGGCATAAGCGGAGAGAGTGACAAGGCATTTGAGTTGTATCGCTGGTTCCTCCCGTTGCTCCGAATGGACACGGTTCCGAATTTCGTACAACTCATCAAGCTCGTGCAAGCTGAGGTAGGGATGGGGAATCCGCGAGTGCGTGCCCCGCGCCTGCAATTGGTTGGCGGAGAACTCGAACGAACCAACAGGATCATTCGCGACGCGTTACGCTCCCGTCCGGAGCCGGTAAGCGGCTACGCATTCACCGGCAGAAAGTAATTTCTGAAAAATGGCAAAACTTTCAGGCAGATCGCTGATCGGGTTTCGCGACGGCAACGGTTCGTCGGAGCCGCTCTACGCCACTGATCCCACCACCGGGCAACATCTCCAGCCTGGATTCATCAGTGCAACCGCGGAAGAAGTAGAACTCGCAGTCCGCCTTGCAGCAGAAGCCTTTGCGTCCTACAGCCGCACTACGGGACGCGAACGTGGCGCGTTCTTGCGCAAGATCGCGGTGAACATAGAATCCATCGCCAGCGACATCGTCGAGCGTGCCGGCAAAGAAACGGCTCTGCCGCCGGCGCGCTTGCAGGGTGAGACTGCGCGCACGTGCGCTCAGCTGCGGCTTTTTGCCGAAGTGGCCGAAGAGGGATCGTGGGTAGCCGCGCGGATCGACAATGCAGATCCAAATCGCAAGCCCGCTCCCAGACCCGACATTCGCTCCGTGCTGCGTCCGCTCGGGCCGGTCGTGGTATTCGGGGCGAGCAATTTCCCTCTGGCTTTTTCCGTTGCCGGGGGCGATACCGCGTCGGCTTTGGCGTCAGGCAACCCGATCATCGTGAAAGCCCATGCGGCGCATCCCGGCACCAGCGAACTCGTTGGGCAAATGGTTCGGCAAAGCGTTAGGGAATGCGGTTTGCCGGAAGGCGTTTTCTCGCTTCTGTTTGACAGCGGAACTCATATTGGGACGGCATTGATGAAACATCCGCTGGTGAAAGCGGGCGGCTTCACAGGATCACGCGCAGCGGGAAGAGTGCTGATGGACGTGGCCGCGGCGCGTCCCGAGCCGATTCCGTTCTACGCTGAAATGAGCAGCACCAATCCCGTTTTCATCTTGCCGGGCGCACTTCGAGAACGTGGCGAGAACATCGCGACAGGCCTGCACACTTCGTTTACCTTGGGCGCCGGACAATTCTGCACCAAGCCGGGAATGGTGTTTCTCCCGCACAGCAACGATGCGGCGAAGTTTACCGACAAGTTGCGGCAACTGGTCGCCGCCTCGGCGCCCTTCCATCTACTGACCGGGGCCATTCATTCTTCCTACGACTCTGCGCTCGCTGAACGAAAGACCGGCGCGGGCGTTACTCTGGTTGCCGAAGCTCCGAAAACCGTACAGCAAGCCGGCTTTGCCGTAAACTCAGCGCTCTTTGAAACGGATGCAGACACATTTATGGGCTCGCAGTTGGATGGCGAAATCTTTGGTCCAACCACGCTTCTGGTGCGCCACTCCAAGCGCGATCAAATCCTTGAGATTGCCCGCGCTCTCGAAGGCCATCTCACAGCCACGATTCACGGCACCGCGCAGGATCTTCGCGACTTCGCCGATCTCATCGCGATTCTCGAGGGCAACGTCGGCCGTCTCGTGTTTAATGGATTTCCCACCGGCGTCGAAGTTTCCCACGCCATGGTGCATGGCGGCCCCTATCCCTCAACCTCGGACGGGCGCTCCACATCCGTGGGCACGCGGGCCATTTTCAGATTTGCGCGCCCGGTCTGCTACCAAGGATTTCCCGACGACGCACTACCGGCAGAATTGAAGGATTCGAATCCTCTGGGAATCTGGCGCATGGTAGACGGAGAAATGACCCGAGAGGCGACCTCTCCTTCGGAAAATTCCGCGTGAGCACCGAGTGCCGTTTGATGCGAGCCGTCGCCTGGACTCACCCGCGCGCACGGCTTGCTCGAGACAGTTCTCGAACCAAATGCTGAAAATCGGGAGGAAGTTTGCAGTCGATCGAGATGTCCTTTCCCGAACGCGGATGGACGAACTGAAGATGCGCAGCATGGAGAGCGACACGGGCAATTAACGGCTCCAACGATTCCTTCCTGTGGTATTTTCTATCGCCGATAAGCGGGTGGTTCATCGCCGAAAATTGTGCCCGGATCTGATTCTGTAATCCAGTCACCAGCTCAATCCGGACGAGCGATGCGTCCGCAAAAAGACGTTCGACGGAATACCGGAGTTCGGCACGAGCGGCTTGGGGGTCTCTCGCCGTGCGTAGCCGCTGAAACATTCCTTCCCGTCGAAAATAGTGCACCAGCGTCCCAGACTCAACGCTGACACGTCCGCGCACTACTGCGAGATACGTCCTCGCGGGCGTGTGATCGAGAAACTGTCGGACCAGAGCATCTCGATCCGTCCGAGTCTTTGCAAATAGTAGAGCACCGGAAGCAAAACGATCGATACGATGCACGATCAAGGCTCGTTGTCTCTTCGGCTCGAGTCTCGCGGCCAGCAGCGACAAAGCAGATGGAGTATCGGAGCCCTCGACCGGCACCGCCAGAAGTCCCGCTGGTTTGTCGAGAACTACTACAGCATCATCTTCGTAAAGCACGGAAAGTTCCCGGGAGAAGCGGGGCCGGCGCCGGTCTTCGTGGGCTGAAGGGCGATCCGGCTTTCCCCGACGGCTGCGAGCCTTGCGCGGAAGTTTCTTCATTGGCAGAGTGCTCTGGGTATAAAGAACTGGATGTACACGGCTGGGTCGAACAAAGATTCTAAATGTCGGCCGTGACAAGGCGATAGCACGAAATTCAGGTGTCAATTTTCCTGATGTGAAGTGAAGAGTGGACACACAATAATACGAAAACGCTACCGGCACGTTCTTTCTTTCACGGTGATCGAAGCAAGTACTGCTTTCAGATTATTGACCCGCCTGCAAACCATCCCTATAGTCGCCGCACTTCAATCTTGGCGAATTCTCTCGCACGTTCTCCAAAACGTTCGACGAGGAATAGTTTTGCACAAGCGATTGCGAGTCGTGAGGACAAATGGGGAGAAGCATGCCTGGCGCTAAAACGCTAATGTTGTTCCTGATGGCCCTTCTTACGAGTTTGAATGTTGCCGCACAGCAAATCACAGGAAGCATCCGCGGAACCGTGCTGGATCCGAGCGGAGCAATCGTCCAGGCCGCTACTGTTACGGCAAAGCAGACCGAGACCGGCTTGACTCGCTCTGTGGTCACGGATCGTCAGGGAGAGTACGTGTTGGTCGAACTCCCGATCGGGCACTACCAGTTAGAGGTTCATGCGCAAGGCTTCCAGAAGTACCTGCAGCAGGGAATTTCGTTGGATGTCAACGAGACCGCGACCGTCAGTATTCACCTCAAGCTCGGGTCGGAGACGCAGCAAGTTGAAGTGAGCGCGGATGCGGCGCTGGTGCAGAGCACGGTCAGCAGTCTCGGGCAAACTGTGCTGGAGCACGAGATTCTCGACCTTCCGCTGGATGGCCGCAACTTTTCCCAGTTGGGACTGCTTCAGCCCGGTGTCGTGCCGTTGACACCTGGACTACTCGAAGCGGGAGGTCCGGCACGAGAGAACCAGGCCTACGCCGTCGACGGCCAGCGGCCGGAATCGAACAATTTCATGATCGATGGCGCCGACAATGAGAGCTCCGTGGACGGCGGATTTGTTCTCAAGCCGCCGATCGACGCCATTGCCGAGTTCAAAATTCTAAGCCACAACGCGAATGCGGAGTTCGGGCGTAACACCGGCTCGACGACCAATATCGTCACGCGGTCGGGGTCCAATTCATTTCATGGTGCCGCCTGGGAGTTTCTGCGCAACGATGCCATGGATTCGTCCGATTACTTCACGCAAGGCGTCCAGCCCTTAAGACAGAACCAGTTCGGCGCCACCTTTGGCGGACCGATCCTCAAGGACAAGACTTTTTTCTTCGGATACTACGAAGGCTTCCGCAACCGGCAGGGCGAGACGGTCCCTGCAACCGTGCCCTCTGCCGCCGAAAGGCAGGGCAACTTCGGGGAACAGTGCACCGACATCCCTGGAGCTACATTCAACACGACCACTGGCCAGTGCAGTAATCCGAATGGGCAGCTAACTTTTTTCGGAACGCCGGTGCCCTTCAACCAGATGACAATTTTCACGCCGATCAATCCGATCGCGACCAATGTCTTGCCGTTTTTCCCGCTGCCGAATCAAGGAGAGAATGGGTTCACCGCCACGCAGACTCTTATCGAGAATAATGACCAATTCGGAGTGCGCCTGGATCATTATCTTTCCAGTGCCGACACTCTGAATTTCCGCTACATGTTCAGCACCGGCCCCACGACGGATCCGCTTTCGCCGGTCGGGGCGAATGTTCCCGGCTTTCCGGTGGGTGAGTTTAACCGGGCGCAGAATGCCGTCGCGCAGGAGACGCACATCTTCTCGCCTACCACCATCGGCGTCGCCCGCTTTTCCTTCCTCCGCAACACTTTTCTGCTCGACGAACACCTGAATCATGAATCACCGGCGGACCTGGGCTTTCAGTACGCTCCTACACTCCCTTTGGCCGCCGGACCTCCGTTCATTCAGGTCGGCGGATACGCCTCGGTGGGCGACCCCATCACGGGACCGCGGAACACATATCAGAATACGTTTGATCTCTCTGGCTCTCTGAGCTGGATCCACGGCCGCCACGAATTCAAATTTGGCGGAGGCTACCGGCGCGATCAGATCAACGCTTTGCAGGGGATCGCGACCAACGGCTTTTTCGTGTTCGAGGGCATCCCCTCATTCGAGAGCTTCATCTACAACGATGGTTTTGCGAACTTCCTGTCCGGCAATCCTGTCGTCTTTCTGCAGGGCGGAGGAAACTTTGCCCGCGAAATTCGTGACCGAGCCCTCGATGCTTACGCCCAGGATACCTACAAAGCCACACCCCGCGTGACCTTGAACCTTGGAGTTCGTTACGAGGTGCCCTTCCCCTCCACCGAGAGAAACAACGAGGTCAATCTCTTCGTTCCCGGAGCGCAGTCCCGAGTACTGCCCAACGCCCCAGCGGGACTTCTCTATCCCGGCGATCCGGGCGTGCCGGCAGGCTTGATCCCTACGCAGAAGACGGCATTTGCTCCGCGAGCCGGCGTCGCGTGGGATCTGCTCGGCAACGGAAAAACCGTGCTGAGCGCGGCCTACGGAATTTTCTACGAGCCCTACTACACTGGAGAGGGCGGCCCGCTGCAGGATCCGGTTAGTTCGCCTCCTTATCTCAAAACTCAGCAGATTAGTTTTCCTGTCAACTCGTTTGCCAATCCGTTCTACACTCCCGATCCTTTCAGTCAGGATTTCCCCGAGCCGATGACACTGCTCGTAGTCGCCCGCGACCTGCATCTGCCCTACGCGCAGGATTGGAATCTGAACATTCAACGGTCACTTGGCGACGACTGGCTACTCCAAGTCGGCTACGTGGGCACCACCGGCGTGAGGCTGCCGCGATTCATTGAAGGGAATCCACCAGTCTTCGTCCCCGGCGCGGTCACGACTGGTCCTGGTTGTTCGAAGACAGCGCCTTGTCCGATATCCAACGAAAACAACGTGAACCAGCGGCGTCTCTATTCTGGATGCACTTTAACGAACCCGAACAATTGCATCTACAGCTCGGTCGGTGAAATCGCCAGCGGCGCAAATTCCAGCTACAACGCCCTGGAAGCCAGCCTGCGCAAGCGCTTCAGTCACGGCCTGTCGTTCCTTGCTTCGTACACGTGGTCGCACTCCATTGATGATGTTTCTTCCTTCAACATTACCGGCTCTGCATCGCAACCGGTTGCGGGAGAAAATGATCTGGCGCAGAATCCGTTCGATCTCGCTGCGGAGCGCGGCCGGTCCATGTTCGATTCCCACCAGCGTCTTGTACTGAGTTATCAGTGGATGCTCCCGTTCCTGCAGCGCTCCAATAGCTGGTACGGGCGCGTTCTGGGCAACTGGCAGCTGAACGGAATTGTGACAGCTATGAGCGGCGGTCCCTTCACCGTATTCGATTCGAATGACGTTTCGCTGCAAGGGCAGGCGCCGGAAATCACCGGCTTCTCCGCCAACCGCCCCAATCTGATTGGCAATCCGAACTCCGGTCCGCGCACTCCTCAGGAATGGTTCAACGTCGGCGCCTTTCAGCAACTCCAGCCGGATCCTCTCGGCCGGTTCGAGGTGTTTGGGAATGAAGGCCGCAATGTAGTGAAGGGTCCGGGATACGTGAACTGGGACGCCTCGGCCTTCAAGAACATTCGGCTGACGGAAACCAAAGCGCTTCAATTCCGCGGTGAATTGTTCAATTTGCTGAACCATACCAATTTCCGGTTGCCGGTCAGCGATATTGAATCGCCCACGTTCGGACAGATCCAGTCCGACGTAAGCCCGCGCGTAATCCAAGTGGCGCTGAAGTTCCTTTTTTGATGCTCGCCGCTAACTAACTTCGTACTACATTCCTCAGCGGCGGTGGAAGTTTAAGACGCGGAAGACTAAGAGGCTCGCTGCCGATCTTCCTGCCGGACTCCTCGTTTGTGCCGCCGGCCGCGACCCCGGCCACACAGTTCAGTAATCATCGGTAGCAGCTCCCGGATCGCTTCAAGTTTAGGTATGAATGCATCGACCATGGTCAGCGCACTCACCGGTACTTCGCTACCGGAAACCATGATGACGATCAGTTCCGGCCTCAGCCGCTTTATTTCGGACGCCACTTCGCATCCATTCATCACCGGCATGTCGTAGTCGAGGAGCACTGCGTCGCACTTGCAGATGGTCGCGAGCCTGAGCCCTTGCTCCGCCGACACTGCACTGAGAACTGCATAACCGGATCTCTCCAGCAGCGTCTTTTCGTAGCGCAGCATAACCTCATCATTGTCAATGCACAGAATGGTTTGCTTCGGGGTGGGATAAGTCGAGATCACACTGGCCTCCTGCCAACGTCAGGCCTAACGTTATGAGTGGTTTAGCTGCACCCACAAGTCTGATCCATCCAAGCTCGAACCATTGCACTGTAACTCGGCAGCGATTCGTATCTAACTTTAGGATATTTACATTAGATAGCACTTAAACGACTTTGTATGTTCACAATTGAACACTCTCTCACATGTTTCGCAGGTGGGGTAGTTCGTGAAGGGTGGGCCTATAGCGATTATGGCGGAGCCTACGAACGGTATACGTTCCGTTGCGCCGTCGCTCATACTCAGTCGCTGTGCAAGGCCAAAAAGACTTTCTTGAGCAGCGAGACCCTCGTAAATGGCTTCGGGAGGAACGCCCGTTCTGATATCGAGCCTCCCTGCAGAGCAATCAGATCGCCGGTGTATCCCGACATGAATAGCGAGCGAAGACCGGGGCGGATTACCTTCGCTTGTTCGAACAGCTCAAACCCGCTTTGCCCAAACATGATGAGGTCGGTAAGCAGTAGATCGATTTCTTGCCCGGACGATGTGATGATCTCCAGGGCTTTTTTGGCGTTGCTTGCTTCAATGATCCGGTAGCCGGCACCGCCTAGCAAGCTAGCGGTCACCTTACGAACAGAGTCATCGTCTTCGACCAGCAAAATCGTCTCCGACCCTGATATAACTTCGTCCACTTCGGGGGGCTGCACCAGTTCTTCTGCTGGCGCAGCGATTCTCGGAAAATAAATCGTGAACTTCGTGCCCTTACCGACTTCGCTGTCAACGGAGATGCTACCTTTGCTCTGGGTTGCAATCCCGTACACCGTCGAGAGTCCGAGGCCGGTCCCTTGCCCAATACCCTTAGTGGTAAAGAAGGGCTCAAAGATCTTGGATTTGATGGTTTCCTCTATGCCGCAACCGTTGTCGCTTACCGCCAGGATGACGTGTCGTCCAATCTGGGAACCGGGGTGCTCGGCGACGTAATGCTCGTCCAGGTCAGCGTGCGCCGTCTCGATAATGATCTCGCCCCCGCGTGGCATTGCATCTCGGGAATTGACCACCAGATTCATGAGGAGTTGTTCAATTTGGCCTGGATCCGCTTTGACGCTGCCAATGGAAGTAGTCGGCCGGAACGTGACTGAAATACTGTCGCCCACCATGCGCAGCAACATGGTGATCACATTATTCACCACCTCGTTCAGATTCAGGATTCTGGGGAAGATAACCTGCTGCCGGCTAAAGGCCAGGAGCTGCCGGGTAAGCGAGGCGGCCCGTTCCGATGCCTTCTTGATTTGTGCCAAGTGTCTTTTCACTGGACTATCTGGTGCGACGAGATCGACGGATAGATCGCTGTAGCCGATAATTACACTCAGCATGTTGTTGAAGTCATGGGCCACTCCCCCGGCCAAACGCCCCACCGCTTCCATCTTCTGGGCCTGGAGGAACTGGGCCTCCAGGCGCTGAGTTTCAGTAATGTCACGCATGAAAGCCAAAAGGCAGGATTGTCCCTCAACCTCAATCTTTTCCCATGACAGTTCTGCTTCCCGAGTCTCTGCCGTTGATGTCTTGAATTCCATGCGGCGGCCCGTAACTTTTTCGCCCTCCCGTAACTGCTCCAGAAGATGTGCGCGCAAGGACGGCAGAGCCCAGAACCTCATCTCCGATGCAGTGCGACCAACCACATCCTCGCGGGTGTAGCCAGTCATTTTGAGAAACGATTCGTTGGCATCCAGATACATTCCGTCCGCTTCCGTCGAGATTGTGATTGCCAGCGGGCTTTGGCGAAAAGCTTTGCTGAACCTGTCTTCCGACTTGCGTAACTCCTCCTCTGCTCGTTTTTGTTCGGTGACGTCCCGCAACACGCACGCGATCCGCTCGATCCCTGTAGGGCCCGCGATCGGAAAGTACGATGCAAGCAAGGCTCGCTCGCCCAGTTTCGGATAGCTATGCTTCAATTCGTATTGAACGACCTTTCCTCCAAAACACTCATCCATCTTCTCTTTGACGAGAGAGTCGTAGGTCTCCTTCTCCAATACTTCGTCCACGCGATGCCCTATGACCTGTTCACTCCCCATATCCCGGTAGTTGAGGAACGCGCGATTGGCGATGATGTAGCGGTAGTCCCGGTCCACTACCACGATCATGTCCTCCACCCCTTCGACGACTCTTTCATATTCCCGCAAGCTCTTCTCAGAGCGCAACCGTCCGGTGATGTCGCGTATGAAAGCCAGAAGGCAGGGCTGCCCCTCGGCCTCGATCGGTTCCCACGTCAGTTCCGCATCCCGAATCTCTGCCGTCGAGGTCTTGAATTGCACACGGACGTCCGTCATCTTTCCGCCCTCCCGTAACTGCCGGAGAAGGTCTATCCGTAGCGACGGTTGAGCCCAGAACATCAGTTCTGAGGCCGTGTGGCCGACGATGTCCGCGCGCTTACAGCCAACCATGTTGAGAAATGATTCGTTCGCGTCCAGATATCGCCCGTCCCCTTCCGTCGAGATTACGATTGCCAGGGGGCTTTGGCGGAAGGCCCTGCTGAACCTCTCTTCCGACTTGCGTAATTCTTCTTCCGCGCACTTACGCTCGCTAATGTCGCGGGCAATCTTTGAAGCACCCACAATCGTTCCGCTGCTATCTCGAATTGGCGAAATCGTTATAGAGACGTCGACTCTCTTGCCATCCTTCTGCAATCGGACGGTTTCGAAGTGCTCAAGGCGCTCACCGCCGCTGATTCGCGTCAGAATTTCGGATTCCTCATTCGCCCGTTCCGGTGGCAGCAGCATCTCGATCGGTTTGCCCATAGCCTCGGACGCCGAATACCCAAACAAGTTTTCGGCGCCGGGATTCCAGTCGGTGATCGTTCCGTCCATGCTCTTGCCGATAATGGCGTCCTCGCAGGACTCGACCACAGCAGCCAGCCGTTCGCGCAGCTCTTCCGCGCGCATGCGGTCCGCGATGTCGCGCGCAATTCGTGAGGCGCCGATAATCGCGCCGCTTCTGTCTCGAATCGGCGAAATCGTCACGGAAACGTGAACCTGCGTACCATCCTTTCGGACCCGGACGGTTTCAAAATGCTTAACCTGCTGACCGTTCCTGATCCGCTCCAGAATCTCAGATTCTTCATTGATTCGTTCCGGCGGCAGGAGCATCTGTACCGGCTTGCCCATGGCCTCGACTGGTGAGTAGCCGAATAGGTTCTCGGCGCCGGGGTTCCATGCGGTGATGGTTCCGTCCAGACTCTCGCCGATAATGGCATCATCGGAGGACTCGACCACGGCTGTCAGGCGTTCGCACTCTTCCCTATACTTGCGATCGATGATCTCGCGAGCAACGGTCGAGGCTCCAACAATTTCCCCCTGGGAGTTCCTAACCGGGGAGACGACGAGTGAAACCTGGATAAGGCTTCCTTCCTTGCGCCGGCGAACCGTCTCGTAGCGAGCCAGTGATTTCCCAGCCGCAATACCCTCCAAAACACTCAGGCTCTCTTCGTGCGAGCGCTCGGGAACCACGGTGGCAATTGATTGTCCGATCATTTCCTGGGCCGTGTAACCGTAAAGTTCTTCTGCACTCGCGTTCCAGGCCACGACGATGCCCGCGAGGTCACTGCGAATAATAGCGCCGTCAAAGGAAGACGCGATGGCAGGCAACTCCCGGCTGCGGTTCTTGGCCTCGGAGCGAGCTTTGTTGGCACGGATCATGGAATCGCCTCGGTGCGCAAATACGTTGCACTTTCAGTGACTGTCCGTCGTTCGGCCAGAGACAATCTTTGGTTTAAATCTATCTCTTCTGGGGCCTGGGACTCGCCTGAGGAAATGTCGTACTTCTGGCCCCCATGGTGGGAACTGCTGTTCGACAAGGCGATGTTGAAACTGTTTGCGTACGATTTACCCCGACAACACGTACGCCTCTAGTTGCAATTATAGTCCAACTATATAGCGATGCAAGCGCTTTCGTGTCGCGCAAAGCCCCTAGTGCTTGTTTATCACTAACTCCGCCTTTAGTTGTCATGGGGAACCGTTGTCATGGGGAACCGTGAATGCAGTCCGCTTACTGAACAACTCCTCGGATTATGTCCAACGTATTAGAAGTAGCACGATTCGCAGGATGTCAAGGTGCAACGCCCATGTTTTTCCCCGGAGGTGCTGCAGCAGCAAGTGACAGATCCGAATCGGGTCTGATACGGTACGAATAGACAGCACAATATCGAACGTGTCAGGGTTCCACATATGCCCGACCACAAGCTCCCCAAACTTCTTGCGATTGACGACGAGCCCCAGAGCCTGGAGCTGATCGCAGAAGCATTGTCCGGTGCTGGCGTAGAGGTTCTTACCGCGGGCGATCCCAAAGTCGGCCTGGAAATGTTCAAACGGATACGTCCCCAGATAGTCCTGCTTGATCTGATGATGCCCGGGATTCGCGGGCTTGAAATGCTGGAGTGGATTGTGGCCGCAGATCCCGGAGCTGAAGTCATACTCATGACAGCGCATTACTCCACGGAATCAGCGGTTGAGGCCATTCAGAAAGGGGCATCGGATTACCTCAATAAGCCACTCAGTGTGGAGAAACTACGACGCCGCATCGCGGAGCTGCTTTCTGAGGCTGCGACCCGGCGCAGAACCCAGGAAATCGAGCACGAACTGCTGGATGCTTGTCGATTTGCAGGGATTGTCGGGCGCAGCCCGCTCATGCTGGACGTATTCTCCAAGCTTCGCAGGGTCGCACCACATTTCCGGACTGTGCTGGTAACCGGACCTACCGGGACCGGGAAAGAACTGGTGGCTCGTGCGTTGCATAACCTAAGTCCGGTTGCTTCGGGTCCGTTCGCCGTTTGCAACTGTTCGGCGATTGTCGAAACGCTGGTGGAAAGTGAGTTATTCGGCTACGTCCGCGGTGCATTCACCGGGGCCACAAAGGATAAGATTGGCGTCTTTGAGTATGGGAATCACGGCACCGTCTTCCTGGATGAGATTGGCGAGTTCTCCCTAACCGCGCAAGGTAAGTTGCTTCGCGTTTTGGAAAGCCAGGAAATACAGCGGATCGGCTCTCCTGTTCCGCGCGCAATCGACGTGCGCGTGATTGCTGCGACCAACCGCAACCTCCGGTTGATGGTGCGAGATGGAACGTTTCGGGAAGACTTGTATTACCGCCTGGCCATGGTCGAGATTTCCCTGCCTCGCCTGATGGACAGACGGGAGGATTTGCCCCTTCTGGAAAGGTATTTCCTGGAAAGATTTGCGGCCGCCTACAAGAAGCCGCTGGCGGGCATAACGCGTCGAGCGCAAACCAGGATGGCTATCTATTCGTGGCCCGGCAACATCCGCGAGCTTGAGAATGTCATTGGCAACGCTTGCATGATGGCGGATGGAACATTGATTGACATCGGAGACCTGCCGGAGCCAGTGCGAGGGCAGTCGGGGGATGTAACTGGACAGGATGAAATTTTGATGTCCGTGCAAGAGTTACAGAAACGCCACGTAATGCGCGTTCTGGATCATGTTGGCGGAAACAAGTCTCAGGCTGCGGAAATTCTGGGCATATCCCGGGCAACCATTTATCAGTTATTGGCGGATGCAAAGGTCGGCAACGGAAGTTAAAGCCCTCGACTTGCTGGAGATCAATTCTCGGGTCTTCGGTAACTAGTTGTCTTCAGCCTTTCATGCCACACTTCTACCGTGCAGTATGCTTCATAGGTCATCTGAGTGTCTAACCGGGACCATTCTGGTTGTCGATGACCAGCAGCCTTGAGAATAGCTCCCGAAACGGCAAACATCCCGATCATCATTGTTTCCATAGCGGACCAGAAGCAGGTCGGTTTCGCTTTGGGCGACATGGACTATCTAATTAAGCCCATTCGTAAGCAGCTGCTGCTGGAAACGATGCGAAAATACGTACAGCCCCAAGCCGATGAGGACGAGGCCCTGCTGCTAGTGGACGATGACCCCGGAACTCTGTGCTTGTTGAAGGAGACCCTGCGCTCAGCCGGATATGAGACCCAGAGCGTGCGCTGCGGATCGAGAGCTCTGGAAGTGCTGTCGTCCCAGCATGTGAGCGCGGTCTTGCTCGATCTGACGATGCCGGGCATGGACGGTTTTGAGGTTATCCGCCATATTCGCCAAGAGGCCACATTGAGAGACCTGCCGATTTTTGTGATGACCGCCAAGAGCCTGACGAAAGACGACCTGGCCGTTCTCACGCGCGAAACCCAGGCGCTGTTTCACAAGAATAGTTCCTGGCAAGAACAGCTCGTGGTTGAAGTTGGCAGGGTGATTCAGGGCCGTAAGTTGGCAAAGTCCGCGGGGCAAGTATGACCAGGGTTCTTTTAGCTGAGGACAATCCTGTTAATTGCGAACTACTTCGCGAGCTGCTGGAAGCGCGCGGATACAATGTGATCGAAGCGCCGGACGGTCAAGAGGCCCTTCGTATCATTGAACAGGCCCATCCGGATATCGTGCTTCTTGATATTGGCATGCCGGTAATGGATGGCTTTGCCGTGATGCGCAAAATTCGGGAAAATCCCAGCTTAGCCACACTGCCGGTTCTGGCGGTTACCGCGTATGCCATGCGAGGTGATCGTGAAAGAGTTTTGAATGCAGGGTTCGATGGCTACCTCTCGAAGCCGATCAACCCGCGTGACCTCGCCAATGAGATCGAACGTTTGTTGCGCAGACCAGAGGATCGACCAGAGGATCGACCTGCCCCACCTTCCCCTCGCGTCCTGCATATTCCTATCTTAGGTGCTCGGAGTTGAAGCATTCTATAACAGCCGCGCTTCTGGCGTTGAGTTTGAGTGTGGGGGCCGCGGTTTGGAAATTTACCTCCAAGGCGGCGCCTCCTCTGCGGACTGCAGTGGTGCCTTTGCTCGACGGCGTTCACCATCACGTCGACCTGGTTCAAGAGTTTCCCGAATCCTTCCGGCTGCAAGTCGCGGTGTTCTGGACCCATCCCGGACCCGATCCTGAAAACCCTCTCGCGCTCGTGCATTCGCTGAAAGAAATGGGCATTCCTTTTTTTATCACCCGCGATCTCGGACAAGCCCTGCGTCATTCTCTGGTCATTTTCTACCCCGGTGTGGACTCACACACGTTTACCCAGCTTCAAGCCGAAGAGATAACCACGTTCGTACGGCAAGGTGGAGTTATCTTTGCCCAGAACGTGTTTTGGGGAGGCATGCAGTCTCTCTTCGGTTTTCGCAGCTTCGTGCCTTCACGCAAACGTTATCACCTTGCGTTTTCGTCGACCACGGATCCGGTCATGAAGTACCTGAATCGTCCCGAGGAGCGCGAAGTTAGTTTGGGCAGCAATCAGTTCCCCGAAATTATCTGGAGCAATGGATACGTTGCTGACACTGGGGCTCAAGTGCTGGCGCGCTTTGATGACGGCTCTGCCGCCTTCCTGACGAACGCGACTGGCAAGGGAAGAGTGTATCTGCTCGGTCTGAGTTTGCTGGATGTCGTGCTGCGCAGTCAGATCAATCGCGACTATGAGGCGCAGCGCCACTACGTGAATACTTTCGAACCCGGCGCCGACGTTTGGTTGCTGGTCCTCAGGGCCTGGTATGAGAACTACGGGAAGGATTGGGTGCGCGTGGCGACCATTCCCGGTGGTCTGCGGTCGGCCCTGCTGCTGTCCCATGATGTGGATTGGGAAAACTCGTTTGCTCCGGGTCTCGACTTTGCACGGATCGAGAAGGCGAATCAGGCAAAGAGTACTTTCTTCATTCAGACGAAGTATGTGGACGATGCCAACAGCAAAGCTTTCTTTTTCGAGCCGAACCTCGAAACTCTTCGACAACTGAAATCAGGCGGTTCGACGGTTGGCAGCCATTCCATCATCCATTCGCGAGGTTTCAACAAGTTCGAGCTCGGCTCGGGTCATGAAGTTTATCCCAGTTATCAGCCGCGCGGGCTGGGATTCGATACCGCCTCGGGCGCCACCGTCTTCGGTGAAGTTCGAGTGAGCAAGGGCCTGCTGGACGGAGAAATTCCCGGCCAAAATACGATATTTTTCCGCGCCGGGCATTTGCGCGTTCCCAACTCTCTGCCCGAGGCTCTGGAGCGCTCCGGCTATCGGTTCGACTCATCATTCACGGCCGATGATGTTCTCTCCAACTTTCCGTTTGCTCTTCCTCGCGACCTCGGTTTTGAGGACGACAGTGACATCTATGAGTTTCCGGTAACGATCGAAGACGAAGAAGCTCCCGGCTTCGCCAAACGAGTGCCGCAGGCTTTGCAGGTAATCCTCGCGAACGCTGAAAACGGAGCCGTAAGCGTGGTGTTGGTCCACTCCAATGAGTCCACACTGAAAGCCGCAGCCGAGCAAGACTTGCTTCGCAAGCTTCCGGCCGATATTCTCAAAACCGATATGGTGAGTTTTGGCGCATTCTGGCGGGCCCGCGATCGTCTTCAATGGAACGTGACTGCGAGCTCCATGCCCACGGAAGTCGTCTTGCAAGTTAAGTCTGCCGATTCTGTGAGCGGTCTAACCTTCGAGTTTCAGCGCCCCATAGCAACCGTCACGGGGGGCGCGATGCTAATCCCGGATAATCGCCACGTTGTTCTGCCGGAACTCGCGGCAGGCCAGAGCGCTTCGTTTCGCATCAGTTACTTACCTTGATCTTCTCAAGCAGCTATCTTTTCGAGCATTGATCTACTCTGGCAACGATCTGCTCGAGTACTAATTTACTCGAGTAATTATTAAGATCGGCTCACGTTTCTGCCTCGCCCATAGGTGTGGGGGCTTGTGTAACTTACTTTGCCACGCAGTTAGGGCCACAATCATATAGAGAGCAACGACGGAGCATTGCCGCGCTCGGGCCACCTTCTAACCGTTGTGTCCTTCCTTAAATAGAGTTCACCTGCCGCTGGAGCAGGAGCCGCGCGCTAAAACGCCGGCTTCGGATCGAACGGATCACAATCCGTTGGAGTTTGTAGTGACCGAGTCTGCGAAGAACTTCTGCCATCAACTACTCAGGCTGTCCAGAAGGACTGGTATCGCGATCTTGCTGTCGCTCGCTTTCGTGCAAGTTCTCGCTGGGCAAACCATCGCCGCGCAAACCGCCGACGACTGGCAGCTACGAGTTCGCAACGATGTCGAGAATCATCATCTCGATGATGCTCTCGCTATCGTCGAGCAACGCTTGGCGAACGCACCCGACGACATGGAAGCTCGCGGTTGGCATGGACGATTGCTGGCGTGGAAAGGCCGCTGGTCTGAAGGAGAAAACGAATTCAAACTCGTCCTGGATAAATTTCCGGATGATACCGAGATTCTGACTGCCCTTGCCGACGTACTCCTCTGGCAGCACAACTACGCTGAAGCTTTGGTGACGCTCGATCGCGCGAGAAAAATCTCGCCCTCGGATCCTGAGATTCTTTCCCGCCGCGCTCGAATACTGGCGTTGTTGGGGCGCACTCCGGAAGCTCGCTCGGAATATCGGGAGACTCTTCAATTCGATTCGCAAAACACGGACGCGAGAACCGGGCTGGCAAGTCTGAGCGAAAACACGAAACACGAAGTGCGCATCGGGGAAGACGTCGATTTCTTCAACTTCGCCAACACCGCCCAGACCCAGGGCGTTACTCTGAGTTCGCGGTGGAACCAGCGATGGTCCACTGTTTTCGGCACCAGTACTTATCAAAGGTTTGGCCAGGACGCCATCAAGTTCCTTGCCAGCACCGCCTTCCATCCTACTGCGCGGGATTGGGTCACCGTCGGTAGCGCCGTTGCCAACAGTCAGAGCATAGTTCCCGTCAGCGAAGCGTTCTTCGAATATGGTCACGCCTTTGGAATTGAAAATCGGTGGTTTCACGGACTGGAAAGCTCCTATCAGCAACACTGGTTCTGGTATCACGGAGCGCACGTCCTTACCCTGAACACGAGCCAACTTGTGTACCTTCCCCACGAGTGGACTTGGTCACTGAACGTCACTGGAGCCCGTACCGGTTTTGTGGGCACTCCCGTGGCGTGGACGCCGTCTGGCTGGACCAAGCTTGGCTTCCCGCTGGAGCGTCGCGTCATCGGCAACATCTTCTTCGGCGTGGGCAGCGAAAACTTTGCCCAGATTGAGCAGATTGGGCGCTTCTCCGCGCGCACGGTTGGGGGTGGATTGCGTTATCAGTTTGCTGCCCGCCAGGACGTCAACGGGTATGTAGCCCGCCAGGACCGCAACCAGGGCCAAACCGATACCAGCTTCGGACTGAGTTATGGAATTCGTTTTTAACGGAATCGAAAAACTCGGGCCGGCAGGCTTGGTGTTACAAGCGATTTTGATCTCCCTGTTTGGAATTGTTCTCCTGGTCGGATTCATTGTGTTACGACGCTGGTACCGCGCGCGCTACTTCCGCAGAAGAAACGACCGCACCGTCGCCTTGCGTTCCCAATGGGACGACATTCTTTCGGGCAAGATCTCCCATGAAGCCTGGCGCTTCGATCCGCTCGATTGCGACATCGTTGAATCGATTCTGCTCGACAGCATCGAGATGTCCTCGGCTGACCAACTGCCGCCGCTACTGGAGTGTCTTCGCATCAGCGGATTGCTGGACCTGCGAATTTACGAAGCGCGCACAACCCGCGGATGGAAGCAGCGAACTGCTCTGCTAACTCTCGGCCGCACTCGCGCGATGGAAGCAATCCCAGCTCTGGCGGAGGGATTGGACTCGCCATTGCGCGAAACGCGTATTGCCGCGGTACGTGGTCTCGGCCGCACCGCTCGCATGGAAGCCGCGCTCCCGATTCTCGACCGCATCGTGACCGGTCAGTTCGATGCGCCGGAACGTTCTTTGAAAAATGCTTTGGTAAACTGTTGCCGCACCCACCCTCACGTACTGATCAATTACCTCGAGCATGCCGACGGGCCCGTTCGTGAGTTGCTGGCACGCGTGCTTGGCGAACTGGCCTCGCCTGATCTGGGCGAGGAATTACTGGTACTAGCAACGGATTCTTTACCGGAAGTGCGCGCTTCCGCCGCTCGCGCTCTTGGGAACACCAACACTTCCTATAGTTTGCCTGCGCTCCACAGTTTAGCGTCCGATCCAGAGTGGTTTGTTCGTCTCCGTGCCGTGGTGGCGTTGGGGCAGATCGAGAACATCGGCAAGATCAAGATCCTGCTACGCGCCCTCTGCGATGCCAACCGTCACGTTCGTCAGCGCGCCGCATGGGCGCTGGCGCGGATGGAGCCGCAACTCGAGCAGATCCTGGAAGATGTGGTCGCCACCAAAGACGATTATGCCCTGCAGGCCTTTGTTTCCGAACTCGAGCGCTCCGGCGCTATCGAAAAAATTGTCAGCGGCCTCGGTAGCTCCGATCACCAGTCCGCCGAGGCGGCTTTGAATGAAGTTGTGGAGGGGGCGAGAAAACGGGTAGAACTTACCGGCAAAGCCGTCGCAGCCGTGGCTGGGGCGCACTGACCGTGCATTTTCTCGCCATCTCGAACGATACCTTGTTCATCTACTACGTGTTGTCTAACGTAATTTACCTTGCGCTGCTCATCATTGCGATTGTCAAAAATGTCCGTCATCGTCATCGCCTCGGCAGCCAGCGCCTGGAGTTAGTAAAAGCTTCTCCGTTCACTCCGCCCATTACTCTCATCGTTCCGGCGCACAACGAGGAGCGATCCATTGTCGGCAGCGTCGGAGCTCTGCTCAGCCTCGAGTATCCCAACCTTGAAGTCATCGTGGTCAATGATGGATCGGACGACGCCACCATGGCGAAGATGACGGAGGCGTATCAACTTCAGATCGCCCGCATACTGTACATTGCCGACATCGCTACCGCGCCGCTGCGCGCCATCTATCGCAGTCCTCTCGATCCTCGCCTGTTCGTTCTCGACAAAGAAGCCGCCGGGTGCAAAGCCGATGCCATCAATGCCGGAATCAACGCCGCCACCAGCCCTTACATTTGCGTGGTCGACGCCGACTCAATTCTAGAAAAAGAATCTCTGATCCGCATCATGGCGGGAGTCTTTGCCGATCCGGGCCGCGTGGTAGCGGTAGGCGGCATCGTCCGCGTCTTGAACGGCTCCCGCGTCGTTAATAATCAAATTGAGGAAGTCCGCCTCCCTAAGAGTGGGATCGAAGTCATGCAGGTCATCGAATACCTGCGGGCCTTTCTGGTCGGCCGCGAAGCCTGGGCGGGCTTCAACATGCTCCCCATCATTTCCGGAGCATTCGGAGTTTTTCAGCGGGACCTGGTCATGCAAGTCGGAGGGTTTCGCACACACGCCGTCGGAGAAGATCTCGATCTGGTCGTCCGCATGCATCGCAGGATGCACGATCAACACCGCGCCTACCACATTGATTTCATTCCCGATCCCACCTGCTGGACTGAAGTCCCCACGGACATGAAATCGCTTGCCCGGCAGCGCGCGCGCTGGCACAAGGGTCTCATCGATACGCTCTGGCCCAATCGCGACATGCTTTTTCGCGCCCGATACGGACGCGTCGGCTGGCTGGTCCTTCCGTATATGTGGATCTTCGAATTCTTTGCGCCCATCATCGAGGTCGTGGGATATTCCACCATCCTCCTCGCCCTGATCTTTGGAGTTCTGAGCAAGTCCTTTTTTCTGCAATTTCTATTGTTCGGCTATGCTTTCGCCACGCTGATTTCCATCGGCGCGGTGCTGCTCGAAGAAATGACCTTCCGCCGTTACAGCAACTGGCGCGAAGTCGCGCGCCTGCTCATCTACTGCCTGTTTGAGCACTTCCCCTATCGCCAACTCACAATGGTCTGGCGGCTGCAAGGTATCTGGCAATACCTCCGCGGAGACCTGCAATGGCGATCCATAAAAAGAGTAGGCATCCCCACCGACCCAGTTGCCTGACACGAATCTGACAACGTGAGTGGTCTGCGTCCGACTGACGCCCATGTCCTGCAAGAGCCGGCGAGGCGGCTAAACGGGTTGCGGATGAGCCAGCGTTACAACATCCCGGCCGCGTGCCTTGGATTCGTAGAGGCATTGGTCCGCGATCTTAAGCAACTCGGCGGCGGTCGAGCAATTCTCCGGGAACACCGCGATTCCTACTGAGAGCGTGAGCGATCCCAGTGTTTGCTTTTTGTACTGCAGCCGCATGTTCTTTACTGCGGCGCGCAGCCCGTCCGCGCGGATCGCCGCGTCCTCGGAAGATGAGTCCGGCAGGACAATTGCGAATTCCTCGCCTCCATAGCGGCAGCATATATCGCTGGAGCGAAAGAAATTGCGAAACATATCGGCCAGGGCCTGCAGCACCATGTCTCCCGCATCGTGGCCGAAAGTATCATTGAATTTCTTGAAGTGGTCGAGATCGAGGAAAAGCACAGCGACAGACTGTTTCCTGCGAGCAGCCAATTGCAGTTCTCTCTCGATCGACTCCTCCAGAAATCGCCGGTTGAACAGACGAGTCAACGGGTCGCGAATCGATTGCTCACGAAGGGTTTCACGCAGCTGCAGGCTTGCCAACGAGAGGGCGATCTGTGAGGCCGCGCTTACCGCCAGTCGCTGACGAGAGTCTCGAAAATCCTCAGTGTCGGAATCGCGCCGGAGTTCCGCGCTCAGGAATTCGAGATGCAGGACGCCAATCGTGTTTCCCTGCGCCACCATCGGCACGCATAAACATTCCGTAGTCGAGTTGCTGGTCAAATGTTGGCAGGTGATGCCATTTCCGAAGAGATCGCTCCAGTGAAGCTGGCCACGCCGCAGAGCCCAACACGCTTCCAGAGGAAAAGTCGGCGCTGAGACGTCCTTTTTCCCCCATCGAACGGCGGCTTCGAAGAGGTCTCGCGACGATCGGCACAGATAGAGCGCTCCGGAACGAGCCGTGGGCAACAGCTTCTGCACTGAGTTCGCAACGACCGCGCAGGCTTCCTTAACGGTCCCACTACACGCCAGCAGAGCCCCCATTTCATTCAGAGAGGTCATCTGCTCTGTGCGGAGTTCCAGCTCCTTTACCAGCCGGTCCAGCGACTCCGCATGTTGCCGCTGTGCTTCGCCGGCCCGTATCCTCTCTGAAATGTCTTCGTAGATCAAATACGCGCCCCGCACATCACCGTTGATCAGCAAGGGGACCCCATGCAGGGCCAAATCAAGAATGTGTCCGTCTTTGCGCCGCTGTCGAACTGCCCTGTGTATAGCTTTTCCGCCAAAGATCTGCGGAATGAGCTCCGTGGAATCCGTACCCTCATCGTCAAGCATTCCAATACTTCCGATATCAATCGAAGCAAGTTCGTGCTGGTTGTATTGGAAGAGTTTCTCGAAGGCAAGATTTGCCAGCTCGACTGAGCCTTGCCGGTCCAGGACAGCAATCCCCAGTGGGCTGTTTTGTATCAGCGAGTCCAAATAGGTGGCTTGTTCATTCAGACCGATTGCCAGACGCTGTCGTTCGCTGACCTCGGACCCGACGATCAATCCCACCGCAGACAGCACCAGCATAAGAAGAGCGATTTTGGTGAATACGATTGCGGTGGGGGGGTACACATGCATCGCGACTACAATTCCAAAATTCAGCGCCAGCAGGCCGGTCACAACTCGCCGGATTCCTTGACGCATCGCAATCCAGATGACCGGAATGAAACACATGTAAAAATAACCGTAACGCCCGTCGTTGGCGCCAAACATCGCCCAGCAAACAGCGAATATCGTCAACCCTTGGCCACAAGCTTCTGCGAACGCACCAAAAGTGACGCTCGTTCCAACCGAACCCGACCCGATTGGGCGAACTTGTGGGTTCGGCGAGAGCCACTTGCGAACATGGGGAAAGACGTGGACGAGAAGAAACGGAGCAATTCCCACCAAGCCGATTGCGTCGCCTAAAAACCACCCTCCGGCGGACGACCAGAATTCTTTCCAGGTGCTGGCGTGATCCGCGATCAGACATAAGATGCCAATGATTGTTGACCCTGCAGCGGCCGCCGCGCTCACCAGAACGTAGCAAACGACATCTCGTCGACCTCGCAACTCCAGATCGACCTTTAGGGAGCCGCGCAGCACGTATGCCGCGGCGCCATAACAAACTGCAACTCCTGCCGCACCGACCGTGCTGCTGAAGGACGTAAAGGGCTGGGCATAAATCACCCGACCAGCAAGAGCGTCGGAGAAGCAGACCAGGATCGCATACCACGGACTGGCGCCCAACAAAAGCGCCATAACCAAACCGGCTGCGGGATACCACGCGACGACTCCAATGCGAGAAAAGAAAACTATCGCGGGCTGGTTCAACAGAAGGAATAGCAGCACGGACGCGATGGAGACGAGGGCGTGGCGAATGATCAGGCGTCTCGAAGGCATGAGAACAACCGCGATGAAATCAGTTCAAACAGTCTGCAACTACTCTTGATGCGCGTTGAAAGATGATCGCCTGCCCCCAAATGTGGAGACATGGATCGTCTGGATTTTTTCTGGCGAAATGTGCGTCTAGTAAGCGCGCGACATCTGCCCATAACGTGGTGACTTGGATCCGGGTTGGCCATGTGCGGCCGCAGCGTGCTCGTTCATCGACCTTGCCGCTTGGGTGCGGCGGTTGCCATTTTGACTGCTGAACTCCCGTGTGGTGACCAAGTGCTTACAGAGTGGGCACTTGAATGTCGAAAAACCATTCATCATCTTGATGCTGTAATGTCTCACATCTTTAATTGTAGTCTCGTTGGCGCTCAGCCGAGGCCACTACTCGGAACTAAAGTTACCCTCAGCAACTCTCATTGACTTGCCCCTTCCTTCCCACCTGACATGCGGCCATTCAAGGCTGGGCTAAACCATTTTGCACTACCGCATCGATGGTTCCCCGAATGTTAAAACTTGATTAAATTATTTGCCGCGTCGAACTAACATTCCAGACGCCGTCGATACCTTTTAATCATGCCGTAATATACGTGGATTAGATTGATGCGTGCCGCCAACAACGGCTCTCACCGCGAATTGCGAAAGGAAAAGGCCAATGCGTCAATTGTTGTCTATATGTCTCGTCGCTGCCATAGTTGCCGGGCCGGTCATGATGCCCGCAGCAAACGCTTCCAATCCTAAAACTGCCACGCCGATTAAACACATTGTGATCATCTTTGGGGAAAATCGATCTTTCGACCATTATTTCGGCACATATCCGAACGCGCTGAACCCGAAGGGAGAACCGGCATTCCACGCACTCCCGAATACGCCAACTGTGAATGGTCTAGGCAACGCCCTCTTGAATAACAATCCCAATCTCAACCCGCTTAATGGCAGCGGCGCAGCCAATCCTTTTCGCTTTGATCGTTCGCAGGCGAACACGCAAGACATGGATCACGACTACATGGCCGAGCAGCTGGCCTTCGACGGAGGCGTGATGGATTTGTTCCCCGCCAACACTGGCAGCGCCGGTCCTCCACCCAGCGCTCCGCCGGCGGTCGTGCTCACGACCGGGCAGGTGATGGGCTATTTTGATGGCAACACCGTCACGGCTTATTGGAACTATGCCCAACACTTTGCCATGAGTGACAACTCCTACAGCACCAACTTTGGCCCTTCCACGGTGGGCGCGATCAATTTGATTTCGGGCCAGACCAATGGCGTCGCGCAAACCGCCGGCGGTACGGGTTCGTATGTGAGCGATGGAAACGGCGGACTCACCGTGATCGGCGACCCTGATCCGTTCGGCGACGTGTGCTCCGGCGGAAGCCAGGCGCAGATGGGCGGGAAAAATATCGGCGACCTCCTCAATGCAGCGGGTATCACATGGGGTTGGTTCGCGGGAGGTTTTAACCTGAACCTGGTAAATTCGGACGGCAGCACCGGGTGCAACCGCCAGTCGACCTCGTCGATTGTGGGCACACAGGGGGATTACGTTCCGCATCACACTCCGTTCCAGTACTACGCTTCGACGGCGAACCCCACGCATGCGCGTCCGAAGTCAGTGAAGACGATTGGGTTCTCGGGCGATCCCGCCAATCACGACTATGACATCGACGATTTCTTCGCTGCAGTTTCCGCCGGCAACTTCCCGACGGTAAGTTTCCTGAAGGCAATCTCGATTCAGGACGGGCATCCGGGAAATTCCGATCCGTTGGATGAACAGGAATTCGTGGTCAAGGTGGCCAACTTCCTGCAAAGCCAGCCGGAATGGCCGAACACCGCGCTGGTCGTGCTCTATGACGATTCCGACGGCTGGTACGATCATCAACTCGGCCAGATCGTGAATTCATCCAAGAGCCCTGCCGATGCACTTACCGGGCCGGGAGCTTGCGGAAATGGCCTCGCTGCTCTGCCCGGCCTCAATCCTGCCACTACGCACGCGCAAGGCCGGTGTGGATATGGTCCACGGCAACCTCTTCTCGTCGTTTCTCCGTGGGCGCGGCACAACTTCGTGGATCATTCGGTCACGGATCAAAGCTCGGTGATTCGCTTCATTGAGGACAATTGGCTCGGCGGTCAGCGCATCGGACAAGGATCGTTCGACAGCATCGCGAATTCGATCAGTTCTTTGTTCGACTTTAAACAGACCGTTACCAACGATCTATACATTCTCAACGAAAACACAGGCGAAGCGGTCAACACGGGTCAGTAAGAGTTTTCCCGCGAACGGTCTAACCGAAAATCACAAGTCCAGTAACGGCAGGGCAAGTGGGGCGCAGCAGCGCTCACTGGCCTTGCCGTTGCTGTATGCTCATTAGCCGAAAGGGATGTGGTGATTACACGTCGAAAGTTTCTGCAGCGGTCGAGCAAGCTGGCCACGACGCTGGCTGCAGTCAACAGCGGGTTACTGAGTGCGATCGCGCAGACTCACCGGGTGGCTAGTATGGCGCCGGCGCTCGATGTCAACACCCTTGCGCAATTTGTCGATCCGCTTCCGATACCTGAAATCGCGCAGCACCAGGGATTCCAGCCCAGCCCCACCGATCCGAAGCGGAGCGTCCCGTTTTATCGAATCCAGGCTCAGCCGATTTCCAGCAAAGTTCATCGCGATCTGCAGCCCACCCGGTTCTGGAGTTTCGGACCGTCCACTCCCGGTCCGACGTTTGAGACGCGCGCCGGCGAACCCCTGCTGGTGGAATGGGTGAATGCGCTTCCGAACGAACACTTCCTCCCGATTGACCACACCATCCACGGAGCCGAAGCCGACAAGCCTGCGGTTCGCACCGTGGTGCACCTGCACGGGGCGAAAACAGGACCGGAAAGCGACGGATATCCGGAAGATTGGATTGTGCCGGGAAAATCCTCGCTCTACTACTATCCGAACCAGCAGGACTCGGCCATGCTGTGGTACCACGATCACGCGTTGGGGATTAACCGTCTGAATGTCTATGCTGGGTTGTTAGGAACGTTTTTCATTCGAGACGGCGTGGAAGATGCGCTTAATTTGCCGAAGGGCAAATATGAACTGCCGCTCATCCTTTATGACCGATTGCTGACGCGGGATGCCCAACTTCTCTACCCGGTTTCGCCCGATCCAGAATCCCCGTGGGTTCCGGAGATCTTTGGTAACGCCATTCTGGTCAACGGGAAACTTTTCCCCTATCACGAGGTCGAACCCAGAAGATATCGCTTCCGGGTGCTGAACGCTTCAAACGCCCGCATCTACCGCTTGTCGCTATCCGAGAAAGCGCCCGCTACTGACGTACCGTTTCATCAGGTCGGGACGGATCAGGGGCTGTTGCCCGCACCGGTTCCGCTCACCAGTCTTGAAATCGCGCCGGGAGAACGCGCCGATCTCGTCGTCGACTTCAGTGAGCACCGCGGCAAGCAGCTGATTCTTAAGAGCGGCGCTTTTGTGGTTATGCAATTTCGCGTCTCGTCACAGAAGGTGACCGACACAAGTACTCTGCCCGCGACTCTACGAGCGGTGCCGAAGATTCCGGAATCGCGAAGCGTGCAGACACGCCTGTTGACTCTCGACGAGTATGTAAACAAGGCGGGAAATCCGGCGATGCTACTGCTGAATGCTTCTCACTGGAAGATGCCGGTTACCGAGAAACCGGTGCTGGGATCGACCGAAATCTGGACGCTGATCAATCCCACGAACGATACTCATCCCATTCATCTGCACCTCGTCCGCTTCCAAATCCTCGACCGGCAACCATACGAACCGTGGCTGTTCCAAACCAAACGTCAGTTGCACTTTCTCGGACCTCCCGAACCTGCCGGTCCGCATGAGGCCGGCTGGAAAGATACCGTACAAGCCCATTCTCGAATGGTCACGCGGATCATCGTGCCCTTCGATGGTTTCACCGGACGCTACGTGTGGCACTGCCACATCCTCGAACACGAGGACAATGAAATGATGCGCCCGTATGAAGTGATTCCCGCGATCTGAGCACTGAAAGACTGCGTGGATCACCTGATTTGTCCGTTCTGACCAGGAAATCCAGCATTCATTCACATCCGCTTCCTCAAGGCAGCCTCCCTCTCCAGGGCGACGTCGGGCAGCCCGAGCTCTCTTCCACATCCACACAATGGAAATCCCGCCGAGGAATCTTTTTCCCCATAGCTCACAAGAAAATACTTCGGAATAAAACCGGGCACGGTCAGTTCTATACAACGAGTCACAGAGCCCGCACAGGGTCAGGAAAAGGTGCGTCAGAAGAACCCCGGGGCTCGTTAGCGCTTTTTGGAAGGAGTACGGCGATGGCAGGGCCTTTCGATCTCAAGACGGTATTCCTGGCCAAGCACGCGCAACATGTCGTGCTGATCCATTTTCCGATCGCGCTGTTCATCACAGGGGTGGGGTTCGACCTTGTCGCGCAATGGACCAAGCGGCGCAGCCTGGCGCACGCAGCCTATTACAACCTGCTGGTAGCGGCGCTTTCGACTGTTCCGGTCCTTACGACGGGACTACTCGCGTGGCAGTTCCAACTCGAGGGACAGAAACTGAAGGGCATTCTGTTGCTGCACCTGGTTCTCGCGTGCGTGTCGACGGTGATGATCTGGATGATCTGGTGGGTGCATTTCCGCGCTCGACGGCGGACCGTATTCTTACCCGCCTATCGCTTCGCCGTGGAATTTCTCGCAGTCGGTCTCGTCGCGCTTACCGGTCATTTGGGTGGCTTTCTAAGCGGCGTAAATCTACCCGGTTGATGCTCGCTTATGGATTTCTCCCCACAATTTTATTTTTGCCGGGAATAAAAGCGCTTCATGCCAGTTATCAATTCAGAACGTTGCAAAATACGGAGGCCAAATGCCAGACAGCAAGCAGGATTTTATCGATCAGAAGTTGCAAGACCTCAACAATGACGGAGTTGATCGTCGCGGATTCCTGAAGTGCATGGCGTGGGCCGGTACAGGCCTGGTCTGGACTTTGAGCGGCGGCATTCCGGTGTCTCGGGCCTTCGCCAAAGCCCACGGTAAAGATGCCGGCAAAGGCGGGGACTTCAGCTTTGTACAGATCAGTGACAGCCACATCGGTTTCAACAAACCCGCCAACCCGGACGTCACCGCAACTCTGCAGACGGCGATCGACAAGATCAACGCCATGCCGCACCAACCGGATTTCATCATTCACACCGGTGATCTCAGCCAGCTTTCGAAGCCGAGTGAGTTCGATACGCTGGACCAGGCACTAAAAAGCGCCTCCGCAAAACAGATTTATTTCGTGCCCGGTGAGCACGACATGCTGACCGACAATGGCGAGCAATATCTCCAGCGCTACGGGAAGGGCACAAAAGGTAGTGGATGGTACAGCTTCGATCACAAGGGCGTGCATTTCGTCGGTCTCGTGAACGTCGCTAATTTGAAAGCTGGAGGCATGGGCTCGCTCGGCCACGACCAACTGGAGTGGCTCGAGGACGATCTCAAGGGCCGCTCTGCCAGCACTCCGATCGTGCTCTTCGCACACATTCCTTTGTGGACCATCTATCCCGATTGGGGTTGGGGAACCGATGACAGCGAACAAGCTTTGTCTTACGTAAAGCGTTTCGGTTCCGTGACCGTGTTGAACGGTCACATCCACCAGATCATGCAAAAGGTAGAAGGCAAGGTCTCATTCCACACCGCGATGTCGACCGCTTTCCCTCAACCGGCGCCAGGAACCGCTCCCTCAGCCGGACCCATGAAGGTGCCGGCGGACCAGCTGCAGCGGGTCCTGGGTATCACGGATGTGAATTATCTGGCCAGCGGCCGCAGCCTGGCGGTTGTCGATTCGCCACTCGCAGGTTCGCCATCTTCGGCTTCGGGAAATGACGGCACGCGTCTGTCGGTAGTCGACTCGATCCACAGCTAGACAGCGACAACGATCGCGTTCAAGCAAAGAAGATCAAGCAAAGAAGATCAAACAAAAAGAAGATCAAGCAAAGAAGTTCAAACTAGAAAGGAAAACAAAACAATGAAAGAAAACAACGTGTGGATCGCAGGTTTCACCGCGTCAGTAATCATTGCCCTGGTATTGCTGTTGGCAGGTTCACCAAGCGTCACCGCGAGTGACCAGCCCTCGGCAGCAAACGCGGTGGTGAAAATCGACAATTTCGTTTTTGGACCGCAGACCATCACCGTGCCTGTCGGGGCGACGGTCAAATGGACAAACAAAGATGACATTCCACATACGGCGGTGAGCACAGATGGAGCGTTCAAGTCGAAGGTGATGGATACGGACGAAAGCTTCTCCTACACATTTACCAAGCCGGGAACGTATACCTACTACTGCTCAGTCCATCCGAAGATGACCGGCAAAGTCGTAGTGCAGTAATGGCCGCGATGGAGCGTTGAGCATTGGGAGCATTGAGAGCATTGAGCGCTAACTCCAATGGCGTGGATTTCTTTTACCTGCATCTGAAGCGGCAACGTCGGAATAATTGCTGCGCGCCTGATACTGGCGCACAATTCAGCGGGATGTCCGAGACCGGGAGCAGCACTGCGCACCGTATTTGGTGCAGCCGGCGGCAAGCCGATGAATGCAAAGAGGTTGGGAGCTTCATGCCATGTGGAATAAATTCCATGTATCGCATTGAAAACAAACGGTTTATATCTCGAAGTTAAAGCGATTTAGCTCTCCCGTCCCTGCGTGCGATCGGTCTCACGGACCGATGGTCAGACGCTCCGTCCGCGCGCGTCTGCCGGTTCACAAATCTCCGCACGGGGCATCTCCTGAACCGATCACATGGGCGCATCGTCACGAATCTGGTTCCCCACGATAGGGGACTGCCGACAGATTCGCCTCCAGCAGCATCCTCTTCGCCTATGCCCGTGGACTCGAGAAGCCTCGAGAAGAGGATCGGTGCGTCCGGGATCACGTCCACCCGCGAGACTTTGCGGTATCATCGGCGGGAAGTGAGCGCCAATGAAGGCCGCTTCGTGGAGTCAGGACAGCACAATGAAGAAGCTGCGCAGCCAGGCATGGTACGGGCGAAAAGATCGCGACGGATTTCTCTACCGGAGTTGGATGAAGAATCAGGGCTGGCCTCACGATCTATTCGATGGACGTCCCGTCATCGGAATTTGCAACACATGGTCGGAGCTGACGCCCTGCAACGCTCATTTTCGCGAGCTCGCCGAGTTTGTGAAACGCGGAGTGTGGGAAGCCGGCGGTTTCCCGCTGGAATTTCCCGTCATGTCGTTAGGCGAGACGCAACTGCGTCCGACCGCCATGCTGTTTCGCAACCTCGCCAGCATGGATGTGGAGGAGTCGATTCGCGGCAACCCCATCGACGGAGTTGTCCTGCTCATGGGTTGCGACAAGACCACGCCGTCTCTGCTGATGGGAGCGGCTTCCTGCGATCTGCCCACGATTGGTCTATCCGGCGGTCCCATGCTTTCCGGAAAATTCCGCGGCCGCGATTTGGGATCGGGTACGGGAGTGTGGCAGATGACCGATCAGGTTCGCACCGGCGAAATGAAGATCGAGGAATTCTTCGAGGCGGAAAGTTGCATGCACCGCTCCAAGGGTCACTGCATGACCATGGGTACGGCCTCGACGATGGCCAGCATGGTGGAAGCCTTGGGAATGAGCTTGCCGGGCAACGCGGCCATTCCCGCCGTCGACGCACGCCGCAATACCCTCGCGCAATGACCGGCCGGCGCATCGTGCAGATGGTGCAGGACGATCTGCGCATGTCGCAGATACTGACGCGCGAGGCTTTCGAGAACGCGATCTGCGCCAACGCCGCGATCGGCGGATCGACCAACGCAGTGATTCATCTGATCGCGATTGCTGGCCGCATCGGCGTGCCCTTGTGTCTCGACGATTTCGACGGCTTGGGATCATCCCTGCCTTGTCTGGTTGATATTCAGCCTTCGGGCAAACATCTGATGGAAGATTTCTTCTACGCCGGAGGACTCCCGGCCGTACTTCGCGAACTCGGCGAGGCCGATGTATTGAACCGGACGCACTGACGGTCAACGGGCAGCCGATCTGGAAAAATGTGGCCGATGCCCCCTGCTGGAATCGCGATGTGATTCGCCGTTTCGCAGAACCGTTCAAGGCGAGCGCCGGAATCGCTGTCTTGCGCGGCAATCTCGCGCCGGATGGCGCCGTGATCAAGCCGTCAGCCGCGAGTCCACACCTGTTGCAGCATCGCGGGCGCGCGGTAGTGTTCGAGACGCATCGAAGAATTTAATGCGAGGATTGACGACGATGCTCTGGACATCGATGAAAACTGTGTCATGGTTCTGAAGAATTGCGGTCCACGGGGTTATCCGGGGATGGCGGAGGTCGGCAACATGATGCTGCCGCCGAAGATTCTGCGCAAGGGTGTGACCGATATGGTCCGAATTTCCGACGCGCGCATGAGCGGCACAGCCTATGGGACGGTGGTGCTGCACGTGTGCCCGGAAGCCGCAGCCGGCGGCCCGCTCGCGCTGGTGCAATCGGGCGACATGATCACGCTCGATGTTCCCAAGCGCTCGCTTCGGTTGGATGTCGATGACAATACTCTCGCCGCCCGCCGCGCGAAGTGGGACGCCTCCGGCGCTTCCCAGATCGCGGATGGCTGCAGGCTTTATGTCGAACACGTCCAGCAGGCGGACAAAGGCGCCGATCTCGATTTCCTCGTCGGCGGCAGCGGGTGCGCACGTGGCCCGCGATTCGCATTGAGCGAAAACGGTCGCGAAAAATGAACAGGAGTAACAGAATGTCTCACAGGTTCCGCCGTCTGACTCGACTTGGGGTGATCTCGTTGTGTCTGCTGGCGTCCGCGGTAGGCAGCTATTCGCAGACGACGGTCACGAACGATCCACCTTTCTATGGGCCGTTCAACGCGGTCTTCTTGCCCGATGGCGACGGCCTCAAGAAACTTCTGCGAAAAGACGATTCCGTGCTGCGCGCGGATTCACCCTGGTCGTTGTACGGTTGGGTGAAGTCGGCGGAACCGCCGACAGCGCCAAGCCTGCTCGCGGGCATCGGAGATCCCACGGAAGAATTTTCACGATATCTCGCTTTCGATGGTGAGCACGCGATTTTGTGGATGGGCAAGGACAATAGCTTGTCCGGTGCAGCTTCGCTGGCCGCTGGGAAGTGGCATTTCCTGGCAGCGACCTTTGATGGGGAAGAGTTCCGCCTTTACAGCGATGGCCTGCAAATAGCCGGCGGCAAACTCGATCTGGGGAGCGTGAGTCCAGTTCTGCACATAGCGCCGGCGTTTCTGCCAGCTTCGAATTGGAGTCACTTTGGCGGAACGATCGCAGGGTTGAGTTTGGTTCGACGAGCGCTGAGTGCGGATGAAGTAAAGCAACTCTCCCAAGCGCCGGAAGATTTTTCGCTGATCGAATACGAAGAAGGATCAAAGCCATGGCCTGTGCAAACACGAGGGCAAGCGGGATATCGCGCGCCGCAAGATCCTGCAACCATGCCACGCAGCAATGCGCCATTTTCGCGCCCGGTTGCAAAAAAGCTGCCCGCCGACCGAGTAGATCTCGAAGCCAACGGTGAGGGTGAGTGGACTCTGGCCGGCGGTTGGAGGATGACGCC
This sequence comes from uncultured Acidobacteriaceae bacterium, assembly GCA_963846245.1. GTDB lineage: Bacteria > Acidobacteriota > Terriglobia > Terriglobales > Acidobacteriaceae > Sulfotelmatobacter. Next base: position 350,599 of record CAWJVI010000011.1, read on the forward strand.
CGCGCCGAAAGTAAACGCGGACGGCGCTGCGATTTCGCTGGCGGCTTACAGCGCTCGCGACTGGTGGCCCGCGACCGTGCCCGGCACAGTTCTCACGACGATGATTGACCGGGGAGTGTATCCGGATCCTGATTATGGACTGAACAATCTGGCGATTCCGGAGAGCCTGAACCAGCAGGACTACTGGTATCGCATGGAGTTCCGCGCCCCGAAGGCGATGGGTGGAGGTGGGAGGCATCTCACACTGAGCTTCCAGGGAATCAACTATGAGGCGGCCGTGTGGCTGAACGGGCGATCGTTGGGCTCGATCAAAGGAGCATTCATCCGCGGTACGTTTGACGTGACGGGAGTGGTGAAGGGCGAACAAGTCAACGTGCTCGCGGTGAGGGTTTCGCCGCCACCGCATCCTGGAATTCCGCAGGAACAATCGATCAAGGGCGGTCCGGGAGAGAATGGCGGATTGATGTGTCTGGATGGTCCGACGTTTGTGGCGACAGAAGGTTGGGATTGGATTCCGGCAGTTCGCGATCGCGACACCGGCATATGGCAACCGGTGACGCTGACCGCGACCAGCGCCGTGAAAATTGGCGACGCCCAGGTGGTGACCGCTCTGCCGCTGCCGGACACGAGCCGCGCCGAAGTCGAGATTACCGTGCCGCTGGAAAACTTGTCGAATGCTCCAGTCGATGGAACGCTCAAAGCCGCATTCGGCGATACCGTCGTAACGAAACAAATTACCTTAGCTCCTGGCAATACCTCCATGAAGCTTGCGCCTTCCGAATTTCCGCAGCTTACGGTGCAGCATCCGCGGCTGTGGTGGCCCAACGGGTATGGCAAACCGGAGTTGTATACCTTGAAGCTGAGTTTCTCGGAAGGAAACATAGAGTCCGACAGAAAGCAATTGCGATTCGGAATTCGCGAGATCACCTATGAATTGAGTCTGCTCGACAGCTCCGGTCATCTGCGGCGATTGGAATATTCGCCGACCACAGCCCGGGCAAAAGGGGAGCAAGTAGTCGACGTGCGCCGCGAAGGCATTCTCGAGATTCCTCCTGCGGATCCTTTCCCGGCGAATTTTCCGCCGGAATGGAAGGAAGGTTGGAAGTCCTGGGTGTATTCGCTGCTGCCGGGTGGCGAATCGTCTCCATCGGTGCGGATGCTCGAAGACACCCGCGCAGCGCCTTATCTGGTGATTAGGGTCAACGGTGTGCGGATTGCCTGCCGGGGAGGGAACTGGGGCATGGACGATTCGCGCAAGCGCGTCTCGCGCGAACGTCTCGAGCCTTATTTCCGCCTGCATCGCGACGCAAACCTCAACATCATCCGCAACTGGGTCGGTCAAAATACCGAGGAAGTTTTCTACGATCTCGCGGACGAATACGGATTGCTGGTGTGGAATGACTTCTGGGAATCCACGCAGAACTACAACGTCGAAGCTCAGGACCCGGATCTTTTTCTGAAGAATGTCCGCGACACAATTCTGCGGTTTCGGAACCATCCCTCGATCGTAGTGTGGTGCGGACGCAACGAGGGGGTGCCGCAGCCCATCATCAATGAGGGAATCGCCCAACTCGCTCGATCTTTGGATGGCACGCGCTATTATTTTCCGAGTTCGAACGAGATTAACTTACAGCATAGCGGTCCGTACAAGTATATGAACCCGGTCCTGTACTACACGGCATTGAATCACGGGTTCTCGGTGGAAACCGGGACGCCGTCGTTTTCCACTCTGGAATCTTTCCGCGCGTGGATTCCGAAGGAAGATCAGTGGCCCATCAGCGACGCGTGGGCCTATCACGACTGGCATCAGAGCGGGAACGGCGACATGGCTCCGTTCATGGCGCAGGTGCAGGCGGAGTTTGGCGCTCCCATGAGCCTGGAAGATTTCGAGCGCAAGGCGCAGATGCTCGACTACGAAGATCACCGCGCGATTTTCGAGGGCATGAATGCGCACCTCTGGGCCCCGAACAGCGCGCGGATCCTATGGATGACGCAGCCCGCATGGCCCAGCAACGTGTGGCAGATTCTCAGTTCGGATTACGACACGCAGTCTTCGTTTTATGGTGTGAAAAAAGCGTGCGAGCCATTGCACGTGCAACTCGATCTCTCGAATTACAACGTGGCGGTGGTCAACACCACCAACGATTCCCGTCCTGGATTGTCGATCAGCGCGAATGTCTATTCACTCGATAACAAACTGCTGCTCCACCGCGAAGAAAAAAAAGACGCGGCGGCCGACGCCGTCTCCGATGGATTCAAGCTGGAACTCGCGCCCCTGTTCGTGTCGGATGGGCTTGTACTGGTGAAGTTGGAACTGCGGAGCTCCTCCGGAGAAATAGTATCGGAGAATTTCTACTGGCTGGGAGCCGAGAGTGCGTCTTATCGGAGTTTGAATCGCCTACCTGCTTCTTCGCTTTCAGTGATAGCCAAGTCCACGCGCGCCGGCGACGAGATTCATGTGCGAGTCGCGCTGCAGAACACGGGGACCGTGGTTTCGCTGGAGGATAAGTTAACCCTCCTGAACGCGGCGGACGGCTCGCGGATTCTGCCGGCGTACTTCACGGACAACTACGTGTCGCTGTTACCGGGAGAAAGTCGGGAAATCGAGATTGTGTACCCCGCGAAAGCGGCAAATGGAGCCGCGCAGCTGACAATCCGCGGCTGGAATATACAGAAACAAACAGTCCCGGTCGCGTTGTCTGAAAGGTAAGTACCCGAATTACTGCGGGGCTTACTTCGCAGGCTCGGTCACTTTCAGAATGCGATCCGCGAGCACGTTCTGCAGAGTCTGCACGATTCCAGAGGGCCAGTGGATTTCGACAAGATCCGCGCGACTGTCCGCACCGAGGCCGAAATGCACGGGGCCATCGCTCGACGACGCATAGCCGACGCTGGTGGTCATGTGGTTGTATTGCGCGCCGCTCTTCGTCACCAGCTTGATGCGCGCGCCGATGCCCTCGCGGTTGCTCTTGGTTCCACGCAGCGCGACGTCAAGCCAATGGCCGGAGTTCTCGCTGCGGTTCATCCAGATTTCCGCATCTTTCCCCAGGGCTGTCGCGACCACGTCGATACGCCCGTCTCCATCCAGGTCGCCGAAGGCGCAGCCGCGGTGGCGCGCTGGCGGAGCGGCATCGAATCCTGCCTCCTCGGTCAGCGGCGTCCATTTTCCGTTCGCTCCAAGATTGCGGAACACCGTGTTGAACTGTTCGACCGGCTGGGTGGGCATGGCGATCGATTCCACGTGTCCTCGCGACACGAACAGATCTTTCCACCCATCATTGTCAAAATCATATAGACCGGCGCCGAAGCCGGACATCTGGCGGCTGGGTTCGCGCATGCCGCTCGGCGTGGTCACCTCGCGGAAGTCGCCCTTGCCCGTATTCTGAAAGAGCGGGAACGTCTGATTATTCAGAGCGACGAACGCAATATCGGGATAGCCGTCGTTGTTGAAATCGCGAAAATCCAGGCCCATCCCGGAGACGAAGCTGCCATCTTCCACCAGGGCAACTCCGGCCTCGAAAGCGACTTCCTCGAACTTGTCGCCTTTATTGTGGAACAGGGAATTGTAGGAGGCGTCGTTGGTCACAAACAGGTCAGGCCGCCCGTCCAGATCGTAGTCGGCCACGCCCACGCCCATGCCCTTGCCCACGTGAGCGCGCAGGCCCCACTCTTTGGAAGCGTCCCGGAAGGTGCCGTCGCCGTTGTTCAGAAATAACTGATTCGGCTGCCCCTTATAAAATTTTGGACTGCAATAGTCCGCCACGTTTTGAAATCCGCAGAGCGCGTCGGCGCTGTACGTCCACTGCATATAGTTGACGACGAAAAGGTCCAGCAGGCCGTCATTGTTCACATCGACCCACGCCGCGGTGATCGCCCAGAGGGGCCCGAATTCAGGGTCGGGACGATTCAGGCTGGCGTCCAGCCCGGCTTTCACGGTGACGTCGGTGAAGGTTCCATTCCCGTTGTTGTGGTAGAGAGTGCTGTGGTGCAGCCCGGCGACAAACAGGTCGGGGAAACCGTCATTGTCGTAGTCGCCGGCGGCCACGCCCATATCGTAGCCCGTGCCGTCCAGCCCGGCGGCCGTGGTGACGTCGGTGAACACGCCGTTGCCATCGTTGCGGAAGAGGCGGTTGCGGTACTTGGGCGAATCTTTCTTGAGCGTGGCGATGTTGGCGCCGTTGGTGAAGAAAATGTCAGGCCGGCCGTCGCCGTTGTAATCGAAGATGGCTGCGCCGCCCGGCATCGTCTCGGGCGCGTTCCGGGCTGGAGTCTCGCTGTTCTCCAGGCGAAAAGGAATTTTCTTGAGCTCGAACCGGATGGGGCTGGGTGGCTTCGCCGCGTCCAGCAGCGCCGCATCCAGCAGCAGGAAGGCAGCCCCGACCAGCAGGGAACTATACGTGATCCGCCGAGCCAGCCTGAGAGGACGCATTGCTTCGGGAAAAGTTAGGGGTGGCCTAAGCCACCCCTAAGAGGAATTCTACCTCACGGAGACCAGATGGTTTACGGATTATTGATTCGTCATCGCGAAGTCGTTCTTCGGCGTTTCGTTGTCGGTCGACAAGGTGGTGCCGCTCTGAACCACAACCGAAGCTATCACGTTGTAGCTGCCAGGCAGCGTGTTCGCCTCGAAGGCTGGCGGAGTGGCTGTGCCGGTTGCATCCGTCCATACGCTTACGCTGGAGAGGTCATAAGCCGAAGTCGCGGTGTCCCAGAAAAGGCCGCTGGATGCGCTGGCGACCGGCGGAGTGGCGGTATTATACGTAAACGACGGAGCCGTAAACGTCACGTACGCTCCGACCACCGGATTCGGGGTTGGGGTAGTTGCGTCCACCACTGTCACTGCCAGCAAGTTCGCGAAGGGCGTGCCGCTTGTCGTCATTTGCGGAGTGCTTCCGGCCACTGGTGTGATCACTGCCGGCATGATTGTGTTCGATAGCGTAAAGGTGGCGCTCAACCCATTTTCTGCTGTCGCAGTCACAGCATAAGGCGTCGTCCCTGACACCGCTGAACTCGCCGTGTAAGGCGCCGCAGTGGCCACGCCGCTCGCGTTGGTCAATGCAGTTGTGGTGTCAAGGCCGGTGTCTTGGAAGGTGCCGTCAGGGGCAGTAAACGTCACGACCAGCTGCGCGCCCACCGAAGCGCTGCCCGCATCTAGCACCGTTACTGAAAGTTGGTTGTTAAATTGAGTGCCTTCCGTCGTGCTCTGCGGGGTTCCGCCGGCGGTCGATATCATTGTCGGCATCTGCGTGTTCGCGCAATCGAAAGTTGCCGTCGACTCAGTGGAGGGAGAGGCAGCGATCACGTTGTAAGTGCCGGTCGTCCCATTCGCGGTAAAGACCGTCGACGTGGCGACCCCGCTGGAGTTGGTGGTTGTCGAGTAGAAGGTGTTGCCGCCGGCGAACGTTCCACCCGCACCCGAGGTGGGAGCCGTGAAGGTCACTACCACCCCGGCGCCTACGGCGGTTCCTTGTGTTGCGGGCGGTGTAGCGCTCGTCACCAGCACGCTAAATTGCGTCGCATATGCGGTGCCGATCACGGCATTCTGTTGGTATGCACCGTTGGCAGCGACCGTTACGACCGCATTTGGAGGAGCGCTTGCCGTGGTTGAATTGCAGCCCGTCCCGAAAGCCAAGGCAAGGAACAGCAAGGCCAGGACGACCCATTGAGCTCTGCGAATCATATTCTCCCCTCCGTGCTTGCGACTCTTCATAGCGCTCCTTCGAACTAATCCGAGGTCTTCGTGAATCATTCACATCCTCCTAGAAGTAGTACTTCAGAGCGAACAGCAGCGAGCGGCTGCCAGTCTTGAACGCCGGCTTGCCGGTGGTTGTGGTGTTGGTGTTGGTCTGAGACAGGCCAACCGTGGGAATCTGGCAGGGTAAGGTCACATTCGACCCTGCACTATGGCTTACCAGGAGGTTGCACTCCGCCTGGTTGTGTTCCGTGAAAGTGCCGGCTTGCGTGAAGTTGAGCTGTTCATCGCTGATGCCCGCCAAGTCAAACTGTGGTAGCGGATGGTTCAGCCAATTGGTGGCCGAGATGCGGAACTGTACTTTCTGCCTCTCGGAGATATTGAAGTTCTTGTACAGCCCCAAATCGCTGTCAAAGTAGGCAGGCCCATGCAGATAGGGGAAATTGAGAGTCCCCTGCTGTCCATACGCTGGCACCGTGAAGCAGTTGGGGTTGAAATAGGTGCCCGAGGCACGCTTCCGCGGGTCGCAGGTCACCACTGGCTGCAAGACCTGGTAGGCGTTGGAGCCGAACCAGGTTGAGGTGCTGATCCCGTTTGCGTACAGGCCGTTCGGCATAAGGATCGCGTTGTTCGGAAGGTCCGGAGCACCCACCAGGGGCGTCGTCAGACCACCCGGGTAGGTGGCATTCAGGTTGCCATTGGTGGCCGGTTGAATCGGCGCACCGCTCTGGTACGTCGTGTAGGTAGAGAGCTGCCAGCCGTTCACGGCCCCACCCACGATGTGGTTGTTGTGAATCGGCTTGGGCAGGTTCCACACCACGGAGGCGTTCACGATGTCGGTGTGGTCGTATTGTAGGGGCCCGTAATTGTTTCGGAGACTGAAGGGATCAACCGTGGTGCCGTTCCCGGTTCCGTTGTCCGTTTGTCCGTCGCGGATGCCGAGCACCTTGCTGAAGGTGTAATTCGTGAGGAAGGTGATGGGACCAGACTGTTTCTGCCACGATGCCTGCAGCGAATTGTAATTCGCGTAGCTGCCGTGGGTAATGATGTAAACATCCTGATAGTTGATCAGCGGGCGGTAGTCGTTGGCATTGAAAGCGGGCTGTCCCGCACCGTTGTAGCCTACACCGCAACCAGTCCAATTCGTCAGGGGATTGCTGGCGTTGCAAGTCGGCGAGCTGGGAGAGATTTGCGGCCCTTGTATCTTATCCGCGCCAAAGAACGCGCCAGGGCGCACGTTGTTGATATCGTCGTACTTCCCGTTACTCCCGTTGATCAACTCGTTGACGCTCTTGTTCCCCACATAGGAGACTTCGAACACCGAACGCCACGGAAGAGCCTGGGAAATAGTGACATTCCAGTCCATGACCGAGGGCGTGCGATTGTCCCCTGCCTGGAAAGCACTGATGCCAGACCCATTCTGAGCCACGCTTGATGGAGGCGTGAACCCGGCGCCGCCGGAATCGATGCCTGCGTACCCACCTGTCGGGGCGTTTACCGGGTCGTAGCCCAAAGTGGAAGTAGTTGTGTAGGTAAACGAGCCCGCCGGGCCAGCCGTGGGTCCGCCAACGTCGTTCACGGCAAGTTGATAGCGGAACCACGCGACTCCGGCGCGGAGCACCGTTTTTCCGTTTCCGAAGATGTCATAGGCCAAGCCGCCGCGTGGTTCGTAGTAGAACAGCGGAGAGCTCAGGCCCGAGAGCGGGATGTGGGAGTCAAGCGAGTGCCACAGTAGCCCGGTGTTGGCGGGAGCGTTAGGAAGGTTGTCGTAGGTATTCGGGCTCCAGACCTGCATGCCGTTTGAAGGCCCATACCACTGGCCGACGTGGTCGAGGCGCAGACCGTAATTCAAGGTCAGTTGCTTACCGGCCTTGAAGGAATCCTGCGCGTAAAGCGACCACTGATGGAACTGAATGTTAAAGGTCGGGATCGAACTTTGCTGCTGGTAGTTGGCAGTGCGCCCGAGCAGGAAATCGGCAACCACGTTGCCGGTACTGTCCGCGCCCCAGCCCAAGTTGTAAGAACCCTGCGCTCCGGTCTCCAAGCCTGCGGTGGATTGAATATTGTCGCTGGTATCCCAGTAGAACCCGGCTTTCAATGTGTGAGACCCGATAATCTTGGTGAAGTTATCGTAGAGAGCAGGATCGCGCTTGATCGCGCCAAATTCGTTGGCGCCGCTGAAAGCGTTATCCATGGTGAATTCGTCGATGTTCGGGAACGCGCCACCCCAGGGGCCGAGGATGTTCGGCACCTGCGCGGCGGTGACGCCGAACAGGCCTTTTACGTTGAAGCCAAGACCGGTGCGACTGACCGCCGCCGCGTTGGTGAGGGAGCTGGGGTTGATATAGCGGGCCAGTGTGAACACGAATTCATTGGTAGTGGTGGGGCTGAAGACGTGGGTCAGGTTCGCCATGATTTCCTGCGAAGTGGTCTTGGCAACCACGTTCGAGGGATACGGCAACGTCCACGGCGGAGTCCACCAGACACCGATGGGGTGCTGGTCATTCTCGATCTGGCGGGTATAGGAGCCGGTCAGCTTCGTGTTGTCGTTGATCGCGTAGTCGACCTTGCCCGTGGCTTCCCAGCGATTCTGGGGAACGCCGGAGACGTACTGGTAATTGTTCCAGCCGTTCGCAGCGGACGGAGTTTCATTGGCCTTGGGGTAGAACTTCAGCACGCCGCCCATGAGGTTGGGGTCGTATTGCGACGAAGCTATGCAATTGCCATTGGGACACGTGGTGCCGGCGGCCGGAGCTGGGAGGCCGTAAGGAACCATGTAGGCGTACTGCCAGGTGCTGAGTAGCTGCTTATAAAGTGGCGACTGGGTGCCATTGGTGATCCCGGGCAGGCCACTGATCGTGGTTTCGCTAAAGTCGCCGCCCAGTTGCTCCACCGTGGGCACGTTGAAGTTGATGGGCGTGACCGCAGGGTGCTGGTTCATGTATTCATAACCAGCCCAGAAGAACAGCTTGTTGCGTTTCTTGTTGAAATCGGTCCATGGCAACAGGATCGGACCGCCGATATTCCCACCCATGTAGTAGTAGTGTTCTGCAGAGTTTGGAATGCCCTGACTGTGAGCGTAGGCATCGTCTGAGTTCAACGCGCTGTTGCGGGCGTAGAGATAGCCTTCCCCGTGGAACTTGTTTCCACCGCTCTTGCTGAATGCCTCGAAGATCGTGGGGCCCTTGGCGTATTCAGCGCTGTAGGACGACATTAGAACCTTAACTTCGGCGACCATGTCCTGGTTGATGTTTGCGATCTGGGTTCCGGCATTGCCTGGGTCGACCAGATTCGCGCCATCCAGCATGAAGGCCATCGCGCCATTGGGCTGCGTGCCGTTGCTGGAGTAAGCTCCTACCGGGCCGCTATTGCTACCGACGATCTTGGGATTGAAGCTGGCTCCCTGGCCGAGGCCGTTGTTCAATGCCATGCCTGGCATCATCTTGAGCAACTCGCCGGCATCGCGACCACCCAGCACCAGATCCTGGACCATGCCCGTGTTCAGTGTCGTGCTAACTTCACCGGTGTCCAGCGGCACCACGGCGTCGGCTCCGGCGGTAATTTCAACGGTTTCGTTGACCTGGCCAATCTGGAGTTTGATATTGGGCAGAGTGCGGCTGTCGCCCTCGGCGAAGACGATGCCCGGTTCCTCCCAGGCCTTGAAGCCCGCGGCGGACACGATGATCGTGTACGTTCCCGGCTGAATGGCGGTGATGGAGAAGTATCCCGCACCATTGGACACCGTGGAGCGCACGTCGCCGGATGCCGAGTTCTTCATCACCACCTTGGCATTCGGAACCGCGGCACCCGTCGAATCGTAGGTGGTACCGCTCAGGGTTCCGGTCAACTGCTGGGCGTAGCTGAACGAAGCCAGCAGAGCGAAAACGGCTAAAACGGCCAGTGCCTTTTCGAGAATTACCCGATTGAGCTTCGAAACCATGTGGTCCCCCTCAAGATGTGAACTTCGCCGCGCATTTTCGCGGTGACGCGCCAAACACGCCAACTCTGCGGTTCGCCGACCGCATTCACTAAACAAAACTTTCCATCATGCCAAACGTGCGGATGAGACCTTTAACCGATGAGACTCTTGAACCTGAGACCGACCCCTAATCCGAAAGTACTATTCCACTTGGGAGGCTTTTTACCGTTCTTCAATACCGACTGTCAAGCGAAAAATCGTTTTTTTGCTGGGTCGCAATCGTTTACGCTCTTTCGCCAAGATTCTCCCGCCAGTGTGCATCTTTTTTCATCCCTTCAGGTGTGCGGGGAGGACGGATTAATAGAATCGGCTTGTGCCGCGTCGCTGAACGAGCCACGGAATCGGACGCAAGCACCTCAAGACTGCCATTTTGGCATCGAATACTTCGTCGAAAAGCAGAAATTACAACACGGCCGATTCCTGGAGCCTGGCTCGCTGTACAATTCCCTCCAGTTTCCTGGTCACCGTCTCTCGCGACGGGAGGTGAAGCAAATGTTTCCTCGCATTCTCTCCTTTCTGAACGTGCTCCTTATTTGCTCCGCATTGGCTGGTCAGTCATTGTCCGGTCAGTCCCCGTCTGGTCAGTCCTCGTCCGGGCAGTCATCGAAAACCGAAACGCCGGCCTCCCAGTCGCCGGAATCCGAGCGCCCGGTGATCCACACCACTTCAAGAGAAGTGCTGCTCGACCTGGTCGTCCGCGACAAGCATCAGCACCTGGTCAAAGATCTGCGACAGGACGAAGTGCAGGTCTACGAAGACGGCGTTCTGCAGAAGATTCGCGTGTTTCATGACGTGCAGGGAGCGGAGCAACTGCGGACGGAGCGCAGCCTGGAGCGAAGCCAGGCGTCACCGGCGTCGAACCATTCAGAAGCGGACAAGGCGCAATCTCTGAATTCACTGCGCCAGGTGAATTTTGTTTCGGTGGTGTTTGCCCAGGTCGCGCCGCTGGATCTTGAATTTGCGCGCGAGTCGGTACTGGAATTCCTCAAGAACGATACTCTTCCAAACACCTATGTCACCGTCTACAAGCTGCGTCACCACCTGCAGATTGTGCAGGCCTATACGAGCGATAAAGACTCGCTGGTGAAAGCGGTGAACAACGCCGCGAAAGGACTTTACGGCAATGATGACCTGGGCGTGACCGCGGATGTTGGCGGTGGCGCCAACGCCGCCATCCAGGCAGCGTCGGCGAATGTTCTGGCCTCGCCACTCAGCGGGCCAGAGTCGATTGCAGCCGCTCAAAACGTGGCTCTGAACCCGCTGCTTGGCGTCGCGATGGATCCTCTTTGGGCAAGGGAGTCGGCGTCTCAGGACGCGTCGATCACTCTGGGGAATGCGCTATTGACCCAGATCCACATGGCAAGCGGGCTGCGTTTCGCGGACAGTCTGGTGAACGGCATGGATGCGCTCGATTCCTTGCGCGAGTTGGTGCGCAGTCAGGAGAAGCTGCCGGGCCGGAAGGTGATCCTTTACCTGGCCGACGGATTGGCGTTCCCCGTCAACCGGCGCGATGCCGTCGATAACCTGATCAGCTATGCCAACCGCACGGGCGTATCGTTTTACACGATCGACACGCGCGGATTGAATGTGGAAGACCCGCTGTTGCGATCTCTATCGGAGATGGAACGCGCCGGCGCCGAGAGCGTGGCTACCCGAGCGGATCCCGGAAACGGACACTTCGAAGACGACGATATCCAGCTCACAACGGTTTCCGTCACTACGGAAAATATGCGGGAACTGGCGGAATCCACGGGAGGTTTTTCGGTCACGAATACGAATGAGATTGCAGCGCCCATGCAACGCATGATGGAGGATATTCGCACTCATTATGAACTGGCTTATACGCCCACTTCGAGCAACTACGACGGACACTTCCGCAAGATCGAGGTCAAGCTCAGCCGGCCCAAAGTCTCGGTGCAGACTCGTAAAGGCTATTTCGCTTTACCGGAGCTGAATGGCGCGCCTCTGCAGCCTTTCGAAGTGACGGCGCTTAACGCGATCAACGCGCGTCCTGCGCCGGCGGGGTTTCCCTACCAGATCTCGATGCTGAAATTCCGCCCCAAGCGAGACGCGGTCGAGTACGAGGTGGCATTCGAAATTCCCTTGTCCGGGTTGCGAGTGGTCTCGAATCCGAAAACCGGACGAGCGCACGTGCAGACTTCGCTGGTCGCGCTCATTCACAACGCCAGCGGAGAAATTGTGGGTAAGGTGAGCCGTGACCTGGCGCGCGACATACCGAGCGCCGACCTCGGGCAGCTGGGAAACGACCGCATCCTTTACGCGGAACCGGTGGAATTGCCCAAGGGCCATTACGTAGTGGATTCGGCCGTCACGGACGAGCAAGCCGGGAAAACGACAGTCAAGCGCGTAGCAGTTTTTGTCGATCCCGGAAAAAATCTCGGTGTGAGTTCGCTGCAAATGGTGCGACGACTCGATCCGCTTGCGGGACCGCGCGATCCTTTGGATCCCCTGGAAGTCGACAATGGACGCATCGTTCCGAACCTGGCGGATTCGGTCGCATCGAGCAAGCCGGTGGATCTTTATTTCGTCGTGTATCCCGCACAGTCGGGCGCCGTAGGGACCACTTCCAGTACCACAGATGATCTGAAGGCAACGTTGCAGGTCTTCCGGGAGGGCCGCGAAGTAGCGCGCACACCTCTCGACATGTCGAAACAGCAAGCGGACGGCTCCATACCAATGCTAGTGCGGGTTTCGCCGGATCCAGGACAGTGCGACGTTCTTATCACCGCTCAGCAGGGCGCATTGGTTGCGCAGTCCGGTTTCTCGGTGAAGGTCGAGTAGATGAGAAAGTCGAGTAGAGAAACGGCTTTGTTATTCCGAACAGCAGCCACGCGCGTCAGGCGCGGCGGAATCAATGGGCCGCATCTCCTCCAAACTTAATACTTACCTTGGATCCGTAGCGCCTGTAGTTCCGGAACTGCATTTCGTTGAGTACCGCTTGCCGCTTGCCTTCCCGCATGCTGACGCTGCCGCGGACCGGCATCAGATAATCGTGCGTTCCGATGGCAATGTAGTCATAGTCCACCACGATCGAGGCGGAGTGGATCAGGAAATCGTGCGGCAGGTCGTCGGCCTCCAAAGTGATTCGCCGGATGCCTTTGGTGGCGGCGTCGATATACACCAGACCGTGGAACGCTGGATCGACCTTCCAGTTGGCCTCTCCGGCAAGCCCCCAGGTCGAATTTTCGGGCGACACGCGGTAGCTGAGGACCTGCACCGTTCCGCCGCCCAGTGCGTCCGTTTCTTTCCATTGGAAATCAGTCTTCGAGGACGGTTGAAAAACAGCATTGAGCACGCCGCCGAATTCGCCCAGCGAAAGCGGACCCTTTAGTCCTGCCCGTTCCGTCGTGGTGCGCTTGCCGTTGATCTCCAAAGTAGTGCGGGTTTCGGCGTTGTCGTGGTAACGCAGCAGTTCCGCAATCGTATCCCGGCGCCTCCACTTTCCGGTGCCCGCCGCATCCACTGAGCGATCGGTGACTTCGACGCAAATAAAATTCGGCAACGCAGTCGAATAGCCGAGAGCACGACTCCTGGCTTCTCCGATGATCGTCTGCAACTCATCCGGCGTCGGAGGCGGAGCGGCGGTTTCGGGTAGCGCCGTGATGATGAGCCGGTGGGATTGTGATTCACCCGCCGGGGATTCGAGCTTGGCATCCGAGATCGGCGACGTATCGTTGCTGCTCGCGCTTGTGGCGTTCCCCGCCATCGAGCCTGCACTCGCCAGCTCGGGACCCTCCACTCGAAATGAAACGCTGCGTTCACTGGTCTTTCCATTCTGAGTGAGGCTGGCGATCGCTTCATAGTTGCCCGCCGCGAGAGAGCTGGCACGGATCGACGCCATGTAAGGAATCGCGGCCTGGCCGCTGCTCTTGCGGAGTTGCAGCGGCATCCGCCCTACCGATTCGCCGTTCCGCAGCAATTCCATTTCAAGCCGGGGTTGTTCGGAAGCCTGGGGATCTGAGTGGACCATGAAAAACAGAGAAATATTTTTCGCCTCAGGAGGCACGCGGCCCGACAGGTCCGGCACCACTCGGCCGTTTTCATAACGGAGCGGCTCCAGCAGATCAGTCTCAGCGCTGATCGGATCGGTTCGCCGGACCAGAGCCAAATCGCTCAGGGACGGGCCGGCAGGCGGGTTGGCGATCTCAAAGTCCACTCGCTGCGCGCTGGCTTTGCCGTTGTTGCGATCAACAATCGCAGCTTCCAAAGTATATTGGCCGGGACCCGCGATGAAGTGCCGCTGCAGCGTGATCGCTTCGGAGCGAGCTGCATCCATGGATTGCAGTGCGCCGTGACGCGGGACGTCCTCACCGAAGTGCTCGAGCACGACGCCCTCTTTATTCTTGACTTGCGCCACGATCGATACGTGAGCGGAAAAAAGATCCGCATTCGGATCCTGCCGCATCTCCAGTTCAGAGAGTGGTACTTCCACGACCAGCGTGTTCGCGTTTCCGTCCGGTAGATCGCCCAGCCGAAGCACGCCGGACCTGAACTTCAAATCATTAGGCAATTGCGCGTCGCCCAGAATTTTCATCAGCGGCATTTCAAATGGCCGCGGCCCGGAAGTGTTCCCCGAGGGCACCGCAAAATACCCCGCCCGCGACTGTATCTTCAGCCCCTTGCGCAGCGGCCTGACGGCAACGGGCCGGAACTTTCCGTCATACTCCTGGATCGGCGGCACGTACGACGCCTCGTAATACGTGGTCATGTCCTCGATCATCTGCTGCAGCGGCTTCTTCAGGCTGGAGGAGGCCGCAACATAAGCTCCTCCCGTGCTCCCGGCCAACTCCGCCAGAGGATTTTTGAATCCCGACAGGCCGTCGAATTCAACTTTGGTCAGCGTGTCGCCGATCTGGCTGATCATCCCCTGGGGCAGTTGAGGAAGTGTCTGCGTTGCACTCCCGGACCCGGAAGTCGTAGGCCCAGCCGCGCCAGATCTGATGCCGGGCGCAGCCGCCGCGATGGCTGCGCTCGCGACTAATCCTTCGCCAGCTTGTTCGTCAACCGCGTTCGCGTCTACTGGATAAATGCTGACCCCGGCGCGGTTCGCCGCCCCGATAACGGAGGGCAGCATATCCTTGGCGTTCGAGTCCAGTTGCATGCCCTGCACAAAATAGATCACGACTTTCCGGCCCACAATCTGGCGCTCGGTACGCGCCAGGGCCAGCAAGCCCGCAAGGGAAGGCTGGCAGTGCTGGTCTTGCACAACGCGCTGCGATTCTTCGAGCGCCGCCAGCATCACGCGCGCCACGGTTCGCTCGTTCGCGCTCACCCTGGCTCCGGAAGGATCCGCTCCGGTCTGCGCCACCTCGATCAGGTTTTTCTCCGGCAGTGCCGCGGCATCGGCCTTGGCTTTCTCGTCTCGCGCACTCGCCGCGGCGATGGCCTTCTCCACTGCAACTCGGTCGGAAGTGAAGCCCTGAAACAGTCGTAGACGCCCCTGAACGCTGAGCACAGAGAATGAAAATCCTTTTGCGGGAACCATCTTGAGAATCTTTCCCGCAATGTCGCGAGCGTTATTCGCCGCTGACGGTTCCATGCGATCGAAGACGAAAGTGATCAGGTGGTCCGCGGTCGATGGTCCCTTCACCAAACGAAGGTCGGAGAGCTTCACAATCGCACCGTTGTCACTCACCGTGACGTCGGCGGGTTTCAGATCAAGTACAGGCTTATTTTTTTTATCGCGAACCACCATGTCGAGCGTGACTTCATCCACGGTGGTGACAATCGCGGGCGTTGAAGTGGCTTGGGGAGCGGGGACTTGAGCAGCAGGAGTTGAAGGAGTAGCAGTCGATTGAGTAGCAGTGGTTGTTGGAGCAATGGCTTGCGATGCGGTTGTCTGACAGTAGGTCCAGGGTACGAGGACGGCTAGGGCCAGCAAAATAACTGTTGTTGTTCTCGTTGCAGCCCCGGGATCAATCATCCGCATCGCAAACTTACCCATAGAAAAATACTCCCACTGAACCCTGCGGAACGATTCCAGTTCGGACTCCCCGGAGCGCACAATTATCGATATTGTGGCGCGTCCCGGCGATTGGAGCGCCCAATCATACCGCCGCAGCAGCTGCAGAACAAGGCTTATCGCGGGCATCAGTTGCAGTCGTCCCAGCACTCTACCGCTGCGGAACGCTGACAATCGTCATGCCATAGGGAGTGGCGGCGGCGTAAGCGGAAGACTCCGAGGCCGCAGATAGCGCACCCGTTGCTCCGTCGATGCTCAGAATGCCGATGTAGGGCGAGTTCTCGCCGCAAAAGTACAGAAACTTTCCTGCCGGATCCACCGTAAGGCTAGAGGCAAACAGAGTTGGTACTTGACCATAAGGCAAGCCAGCCGCCGGAGTCAAAGCTCCGCTGTTGGCATCCACGGTGAACCCGTAGACCCTGCCGTCCTCGCTGCCCAGCGCATAAAGAAATTTTCCCGCGGGGTCCTGCGCTATCGAGAACGCTACAGGAAACGCTCCCGCCCCACCCAGTGCGAAAGGTGAACCTGGCATCTCCGTCAGCGTCCCGCTGGTCGGATCAATCGAAAACGCCTCAACGCTATTACCGTAGGGGATAGCCGAATAAAGGAATTTGCCAGAGGGATGAATCACCAGGCCATCAGGATTTAGTTCGTTGAATGTCGGGAACGGCGAACCCGCGATGGTTGTGAGCGCCCCACTCGAAGAGTTGATTGTGAATCCCCAAATTCCTCCTGCGCTTGCACTGGTATCATCATCCGATACGTACAAGAACTGGCCCGACGGTGTAACAACGACTTGCTCCGGCTGGGTGCCCGCTGGAAAAGGCGAACCTGCAATCGGAGTTAGAACTCCGGTAGTGCTGTCGACCCCGAACGCGATGACTTCGTTGGCAGGCGGATCAGGAGCATAAAGAAACTGGCCCGAGGGGTCCATGGCCAGGCTGTCCACGTTGTTCAAGTTCGAATACGGAGGATCGTTCGGAAGCAGGAATGGTGAACCGGTCACAGCCGAGAGCGCGCCGGTTTGACTAATAGAGAATCCTGCGACGCCGCCGGCCGCCTCATTGCTCGAATATAGAAATGAGGCTGAGGGATTCGCCGCAATGCCGAAGCCACCGGGAGCCGAGGGGCCGTTCGGTTCAAGGGTCAACGCTCCAGTGCTGGAGTCGACGCTAAATACCAAAACGTTAGCATTGCTTGTGGCATACAGAAACTCCGAAGGCGCGGGCGGCGGCGGGGTTGTGCTGATGCGAGAGGAATTTCCACCTCCGCAGCCGGCCAAGGCAAAAAGAAGAATCGGCAGAACACTCGATGCAACCAAGGCCCGGACAGAGCTAAAGAGCATACCTTCCTCCGATTATCGGGCCCGTTTTTTCGGCAACAGTATATATAACTTGGCAACCAAGCCGTCCCTAAGATCCGATCGAGCCGGGCGTGGCTGGTCCTTAGCGGAAAGCCCGCCCCTTCACAATTCCCTGACTCTCGCGGATGGTAACCAACTGATTCGCCGCCAGGTGCGGATAGGATTCCATTTTGCCGGTCGGCCAGTAGATGTCAACGTCAGCGATGGACGCCGTTCCCAACCCGAAGTGCAATCGCGGATCGTTGGACGAAAGAAAACTGGCCTGGCTCACCACGCACTGCGCCTGCACTTTTCCTCCATAGCGCACGAGCACGCGCGACCCAATTGCGCTGCGGTTGCTCTGCACGCCTTCTAGGCGAATTTTTATCCAATGGTTGCCACGGGGCGCATCATTGCGCAAAAGCGAAGGCGGCTCGTTGCGATTCATGATGAGCACATCGAGATCGCCGTCATTATCGAAGTCGCCAAATGCGCAACCACGGCTGCCGTGATGCTCAAAGATCGCCGCACCAACTTCCGGGCCCATTTCCACAAAGGTTCCATCGCCCTGATTGCGAAAAACAATGCGCGGGCTGCGCGGAGGATATTTCGCAGGGTTGAGATGTTCGAGCTCGGGGAAAACGGTTCCGGTCACCAGCAGGATGTCAGGGTGGCCGTTGTTGTCCAGATCCACCAGACCGATGCCCCAGCTGATGAAGCGGCGTTCGGAAGCCAAGCCGGCCGGCGCAGTCACGTCTTCAAACTCGCCCTTGCCATTGTTGTGGTAAAGGCCGGTCGCCTGATTTTGAAAATGTGTCTTGGCAATGTCGAGATGGCCATCGAGATCGTAATCTCCAACACCCACGCCCATGCCCGCCAGCACATGGCCATCGCTGCTGAGCGCCACACCTCGGAGCAAGGCTTCCTCGCGGAAAGTGCCATCATGGTTGTTCAACAGCAAATAAGACGGCGTGGAGTCGCAGGCCACGAAAATGTCTTGCCATCCGTCCTCATCCGCGTCAAAAGCCACGGCGGTGAATCCAAACGATCCCCGCAGGGAAGCGATGCCGGATTCCTTCGACACATCTGAAAATGTACCGTCGCCGTTATTTCGATAGAGGAAGTGAGGAGGCGTGACCAGACCATTCGGGCCGCAGTTGGTCGGCACACCATCGTAGTTACAGTTCGGCACGTCCAACGAAGGCCGCGGCGCGGTTGCCAGATCGATGTCTACATAGTTCGAAACAAAAAGGTCGAGCAGCCCGTCGCGGTTGTAATCCACAAACGTGCAACCAGAACCAAAACGAGTGTGCGGATAAAGCAGTCCCGCCTTGGCGGTCACATCGGTAAAAGTGCCGTCGCCATTATTGCGATACAGACGATTCTGGCCGTAGTAAGTAAGAAAGAGATCTTCAAATCCATCGTTGTTGTAATCGCCGACGCAGACTCCACAAGCCCAACCTCCGACATCAGCCAGACCAGCTTTCGCCGTTACGTCGGTGAAGGTGCCGTCGCGATTGTTGTGGTAGAGGTGGTTGCCGGAGCCCGGCGGAACACCCTCCAGCGTGCGCCCACTGAGGATGAAGATGTCCATCCAGCCATCGTTGTCATAGTCAAAGAACGCGCAACCCGCTCCGTTGACCTCAACGATGTAGGTATTGTGCGCGTCGTTGCCGTAGAACATCGTCTGCTTCAGGCCGGCACTGGCGGCCACATCGACAAAGTGCGAAAACGGACGCGTCGTCTTAGCCGGCGGGACCACGGCCCGAAGCCCACGGGGGTCAAATACATGAGGGATAAATACAGGAGCGAACGTTGTCCCGAGCGTGCGCAGCATGCGGCGCCGTGTCCACTCTCCCGGCTTCACGATGCTCATGGTTGTGCGGGCCCTTTGCGGTGTGTCGATGGATTCGCGTCGTCGGATCAGTGTTGCGTTTGCCCCGCCGCCGCATCCAGGTCTTTGCGCAGCTGCAGCGCCTCCGCATTTTGCGGATCGAGTTGAAGGGCGCTGGCCAGAGCCTGCTGCGCCTCGGGAAAGCGCGACTCCATTCCCAGAGTCGCAGCGAGACTCACCCACGCTTGAGTGTAGCCGGGAGCGGCACGCAGCGCGCGGCGAAAGTGCTCCTCCGCCGCAGCAGAATCGCCACTCCGGGAGTCCAGATAGCCGATCTGGTTTTGCGCCAGCGCAAAGTCAGGATCGATCTGGATCGCCTGTTCCAACAACGTGCGCTCCTCGTCAGTGCCCCCAGTGCGATCCAGCGCGAGGGCCAGTTTGAAAGTAATCACAGGATTCTTGGGCTCGGCCGCCACGGCCTCACGATAGAACGCAACTGCCTTTTGCGGATCGCCGGTGGCCAGTTCCTTGTCGCCCTGCGCGGCCTTGCTGACGGCCAGCGCGTGGTCGGCCCGTGCCTTCAATTCCTGCTGATAAATCTTGAGTTGAGCCTCCGCGAGTTCGGTTTCACCCAGAGTACGGAGAACCGATGCCAACTTGAAGCGTACTTCCGGTTCCGTGGCGCCCAGCGCAATCGCTTTTTCCAGTTGCTCTCGAGCTCCGGGAAAATCTTTGAGTTCAGCCAGCACCACTCCCAGATTGTAGCGGGCATTGTAGTAATTCGGATCGAGGGTGACGGCCTCCTCTAAATGTTTGCGGGCAGCGGAGAACTGGCCGGCTGAGCGTTCCATGATGCCGTTGAGATACAACACGTCGAAATCATGCGGAGCGGTGACCAAAAGCTTTCGGCCTAGCGGTTGTGCTGTCGCATAGTCGTCGTTCAACACCATGAGCCGAAAATATTGGCGCTGCGCATCCAGGTTGCCGGGATGCAGCCGCGCAGTTTTTGCCGCTAATCGAATCGCATCCTGGTAAAGCGTCTCCTTCACCAGAATCGTGCTCAACGCGTTGCTCAGCGGCAGGGAAGATGGATGCGACACCAACGCGCCTTTCAGCACGTCGGCAGCTTTGTCCAGCATTCCAGCTTTGTCGTAAATCTGTGCCAGGCGAAGCGTGAGATTCTCATCCAACGGAGCGGATCGGAGCAGGGCAATGGCAGCGCCGAAATCCCTTTCGGCGAGCAGCGACTTGCTGAGCCAATCGATCGCTTCCGTCGAGTGTGGATCGATTTTCAGAGCCGTCTCCCACTCGGCCTTGGCCTCGGCGCCTCGGTGCAGTTGATTGAACGCGGCGCCCAGGAGCAAGTGTGGCTTCAGTGACTCGTTGAGTTGAATGGATTGCTGCAACGCACTTACCGCTTCCTCTGTATGCCCTGAGGAGTAGAGGCTAAGACCTACCAGATAATAAAGCTGAGCGGATCCCGGCTCAAACTTCAGAGCCGCGCGAAACGCGTCGGTGGCGCAATCGTATCGATGCTGGTCACCGAACCAAATGCCCAGCTCGGTATTTGCGGGAGCGTCCGGGTGGGTGCGGACTTTAGCCTCAAGCTGCTGCGGACCATTGCAGGATTCTGTGGCGTATGCCGGTGCGCCAAGACAGGCGCCAAGAAAAACAGCGATCAACAACGCGGTTTTAGCAAACATGGAATGCATGAAGTGCATGGATGGGCCAACGGTGAGCCTCGGCGAAACTCCAAATAACAGCGTCCAGCAAGTCGAGGATAATTGACCCACGGGAGACCTGCAAGGAAACGGCAATCTGCGGAGTCCTACTTATCGGGACCTAGTCCGGATAAGGATCCCCAGCCTTCACCACGCGGATCTCGTGGTCGGTAAATGTCATATGCCCGCCGGGCAGAGTCATTTTCGGCATGTGGCAGTTGACGCAGTCTTTCTTCGCCACCGGACACGACTTCGCTCCAGCAGAAGCGGACGCAGGCTGCGGCGAAGCAAGTGGAGTCGAAGAACCGTGACACGCCAGACATTTTCCATCGTAAGAGGAATCTTCCCGCACAACATCCTGATGCGGATCGTGGCAAGCGAGACAACTGATCCTCGGATCAGCTCCGTCAAAGCACTTGCTGTTCGCCAGCCGGTAAGGCTGGAAGCGCACGTTGATGATCCCCCGAGTGTGGCCTCTCATCACCGCTTCCCAGCTGCGATGACACTGACCGCAAAAGCTCGATACATCTTCAGCCGTCATCTTGCCGAGCTTCGGTGGAGCGGAATCGAACTGCCCCTGCAACGAGTCCAACAGATGCGTGTTGGCGCCCACATGACAGTGCTCGCACCGCACACCCGGCTGCATGGAATCGAGGTTCAGCTTGCCGTTTTGCGCTGCGTTGGTCGCATGACATCCAAAACAATCCTTCGGCTCACTATGCAGAAGCTCGCGTCCGAATGCTTCTTCCAGCGTGTGCGGAGTCAGCGCGGCGTCCCCGATCGTGATATCCAGACCCTGAATGTTCGGGTAATAACTCACCAGGCCCTCGTACCACTTTCCCTCGCGCTCAAAAACCCACGTCTGCGCACCGTTCCCGAAGCTCCAGTGAATCGGCGACGAGATCGTTCCCTTGCCGTCGGTTACGCTAAACGTGCTGTTGTCGCCTCGCGTCTCCACCGTGTAGGTGTAGTCGCCCCTGCGAAATGTCATTTTCGGATTCGCCTTGAGTGCCGCATCCGGCCCCGGAAGCAGCAGCAGCGCTCGCCCCATCGGCGTCTGCGGCTGGCTCGTAGCTTTCGCACGGTGGCAACCCGCGCAGGCGGAGCCCGCACTCTCCGGGCTCGTCTGCGCCAGCGCCGCCACGCACGTCATCGCAAGCAAGCTCGCGACAGCAATCAATATCGGGATCAGGCCGCAAGACAACCGAGACTTAAGGCCGCGCAACTGGAGCATCCTCTCCCCGCGTAATCTCGAGACACAGCAGGCGTTCCCGCCTGGCATCTTCCTTGCGTCCGGATTTCGAATAAGCTTTCACCAGCGCGAGATGAGCCTCCAGATTATTCGGCTCAAGCTGCAATTCCTTCTCCAGATGTTCGATGCCGCCTTTTACGTCCCCGGTTTCCAGCAGCGCCCGACCCAGCACCAGCTGACCGCTGGGCAGCGCCGGGTCTTCCGCAACTGCCTTTTCGGCATACGGCAGCGCCTCCGCGGCATTATTCTGGATCAGCTCACCCCACGCCAGCATGGCATGAGTCGGAGCGCTCGCCGGGGCGACCTCCAGCTCCCTTTTGAACTCGGCGATTCCGGCGTCGGCGTCTCGCGGGAACTGCAGGTAGCCGTAGAGATAGTGCACGTTTGCGGCGGTCGGATAGCGCTGAAACACGTCCTGAAATTCCTGCCCGGCGGTCTTCTCATCTCCCGACAAAAAATGGAAAGCGGCGCTGCCCACCGCCCCATACAGGTCTTGCTTATCGGCTCTTAATTCCTTGGGCAAGAGCGGCGTGCGCAAGCCAGCCAATCCAATGGCCACCAGAAACTCCGGGTTCGGCACTTTGCCGCCGGCAAAAAATGCGAACTTCTGCAGCGCGATCTCGAAATTTCCGTTGCGCGTCAGCAGCAGCGCTTCGTGGTAGCGCAGAATTTTTTCGTTGCGGGGCTGGTTTGCCGCTCCCAGCGACAACCCGCGTTCAATGTCATTCAGCGACGGCGTGTAATCGCCACTTTCAAATTCGCACAATCCTCGCAGCGCGAATGCCGGGCCGGCATTCGGAGTGAGCGCAATATAGTGCGTAAGCGCATCGCGAGCGTCCGCATACGAATCAGTCCCATACTGCAGCAATCCCAGGAACCACCACCCGTCGGGCCATTCCGGTTTGAGTGCAACCGCTTGCCGGTAAAGTTCGATGGCGCGGGACGCATCGTTCTGCTCGCGCGCCGCATCCGCCTTCAAAACCAAATCATCAAACCCCGCGGGATTCGCCTGCGCGCCCGCGCCCACAGTCAGCAGCAGAAGAAGAACGACGAGCCACGGCGCAAGATTCCATGCGAATTTCAAGTCTGCTTCCAAATCGCCATCGTACCATTCCCGAGACAGTGCAGCCTGTGCGGATACAACGTCTCAGCCAGCGAGAAACTCATGTGGGGACAGCCGCCCCCGGCTGTCCGTCGAGCGAAGCTCGATCGGGTTCCTATCCCCCTAATTCGGTTTCGCCGGAACCACCACCGGAGAAGCAGTCTGCGTCCGCGCTTCCGGCGCCAGCGGCAACGTCACTTCCATCGTTCCCACGCGGTCCGTAGAAACATCCTTCACCGCGATGCGAATCGAAGTCGCATTCAGTGGCACCGCAATCTGTTGCCGCGCGCGATAGAAAGCTAATTCCCCCGAGGCGCCAGAACTGCCCTCGCCCACATTCCACGGATTCTCAGAAATACTCTCGCGAGCATGTTCCACCTTGCCCACCAGCATCTGACCGTCCGCATCAAAGGCCTCAGCCGCCAGTTCCAGGAGAAGCTGCCGTCTCTCACTCACAGCCGACTCCACTTTGAGTTGCTGCGCCGGCAGCGCGTATTCGACGACATAGGCCTGCACCGGAACAGCCGGCAATGACTTCGCTTTCGCCGGCCGATTCTTGCCGCTCGCACCGGAGGAAGCCTGCGCCAGGCTCGCCATCTGCTCGGGAGTAGCCTTCGCCGGCGCACCCAACGGATACACGTGTGCCTTGAAGACGATCTGATGCGCCATCGGCGCTCCATGCCGCAAGTTCACAAACAGCGAATTGACGGGCTTCGCGTCCTCATGCCCTCCCGCGTCGGACGCCCGGCCATTCTTGCGTCGCGAAGCCGAATCGTGATTGCCGCCGAGGGAATCGCCAAAATAAGACCGGCGGTACGACAAGTGATAACCGTTTTGAGAAAGCCCTACGCGAATATTGCGAATCTGCCCATCGTACTTCTCATTACTGGGAGCGTAGCTGAGCGTGTAGTAGGTGCCGCCCGCTTCCGTGGCCTCCGCCAGCGCTTCCGTCAGACTATTGCTGCTATAAAAAGCGTGGCCTCCCGTCGTGATGGCCAATTCGTCCTCGGTCGCGTAGCTCGCATTCACGTGCGCGGTGTCGATCGACGTTATCAGCGCCCCGCGGTCCGTGCCGCCCGCGCCCGGCGGATGAGGGATCACCACCCCGCGAACATCCACCGGATATACCGCGACCTGGCT
Source organism: uncultured Acidobacteriaceae bacterium (assembly GCA_963846245.1). Lineage (GTDB taxonomy): Bacteria > Acidobacteriota > Terriglobia > Terriglobales > Acidobacteriaceae > Sulfotelmatobacter. The sequence continues at coordinate 374,644 of CAWJVI010000011.1, forward strand.
TCGCGCCATCGCGTTGATCGCTTCCTTCAACTCGTCCCCGTAACTTACGGCTCCAGTATTCGGGTCCGCTGTGGGAAGAATCGATGTAGCCAGCGATCCCGTCACCCAAATCAGATTTTTCCGCCCCGGCAATCCGTTCAGGTAATGAGCAATCTGGCTGAACGCCGAAACAATCACATTCACTTCACCCACGCCGAAGTTATCGCCATAAAGAAACACTTTCGGAACGTGAGCTCGCGGCGACTTCGGATCCATCGCCGCAAACAACGCATAAGGATCGTCCGTGAATCCCTGCACCAGCCGCAGCCCGTCGCTCAAAACAAAAATTGCGAAGCGTACCCCGGGCGGCTTGCCGCTGATGAACTTGAGCAACTGTTTTCGCGCCGCGCCCTGGTCGTCCATCCCCATGTTCACCATGTCGTAGAGGATCACATAGAGCGGCCCGCGCTCCGGCGTCTCGGGAATGTTCACGAACGTATTCGTCGGCAAACGCGTCGGCAATAATGGAGAAGCCTCCGGCTCCGCATCGAAGTCATGCACATCGAAGCTAAGCAGCTGCTGTGGTTTGCCGTCTTCCGCAACTGAAAAGTCGTCGCTCCCAAGTCCACGAACCGGCCTGCCGTTGCCGTCGGTCACCACCACGTCGACAATCACGCGCCGAACATTTTCCTTGATGACCATTCCGCCCGCGTCAGATTTCTGTGGCGCCGCCGCGGACGGAGACGTGGAAGATGTGGATGAAGGTGCAGGAGAATCCTGCGAAGCGGAGACTACTTGACCGAAGACCAGACTCCCAGCGCAGGTACAGAGGATGAGGACAAAGACGGCGGTCAGCAACAAACGCATGCGGAGTGCGTTCACGACAGACACCAAAACAGCACCTCCGCCCCGCGAGCACCAGACTCGACCGACTCCACTGGAAACCATTCTACCCCGCCACGCAACCCGTACCTGCATGTAGGAAGACGCTCGCGTGGCGACAGGCCGCCTCGGCTGTCCCGGTCCGAGCGTAGCTCGACCGGCATCTTCGCATCAGCCGACGAGTCTCTTCCCGACAGCCGGCGATCTGACACATCATTTCGGTCCAGCAGCCGGCCCTTCCACCGCCAGCGGCCGCGCCACTTCCATCGCCCCAATGCGATCCGTAGAAATATCCCGCACCGCCACCCGTATCGAAGTCGCGCTCACCGGAACGTCGATCTTCTGCTGCGCGCGGTACATCCCCGCCTTGCCGGCTCCCGCGGAACTCGCAGCATTCGCCGTGTTGGTCTGGTCCACCACGCCGTTCAGCATCTGCCCGTCGGCGTCATAAGCCGCAGCAGCAATTTCCAGCGCCAGCGGCGGAGCGCTGCCGGCTGCTCCAGTCGGCTTTGGAGCCATCACGTTGTAGTCGACTACATAACTCTGGAGCTGCACTGGCGGAAGTTTCTTCGCTGCCCGGTTCTTGCCGCGCGCTCGAAGATTTCCCGTCTGCTGCTGCAGATTGGCCATCTGCTCTGGCGTCGCCAATGCCGCCGTGCCCACGGCGTGAATCTGGGCCCGGAAGTAAAGCTGGTGCGCCATCGGCGCGCCGTGCCGCATGTTGGCAAACAGCGAGTCTCCCAGCTTCCGCGTCGCGACTGGTTCGCCCGCGCTCGCTCCGTGAGCCTCTTCGCGAGTCTTCAGTGCATCCAGATCTGTGCCGTAGTAAGAGCGCCGGTACGACAACTGGTAGCCGCGATTCGCCAGCTCCACGTGGATCGCCCGCGGCGCCCCATTGAAGTTGTGATTGCTGGGCGCGTACGTGAGGGCATAATAGTTTGCGCCGTCTTCCACCACGGCTTCGAGCAGATCCTTCAGCCCGTTGTTGCTGTGAAACGCGCGCCCTCCCGTGATCTTGGCCACTTCGTCTTGAACCCTGTAGCTCTGCATCAGGATTGCATTGCCCTGGTCTCCGCCATCGTGGGGGAAACTGGCGAAAGGGGTAGAATCCGCCGACGCACTGCCAATCGGCTCGGTTGCGCTCCCTGAACCCGCGGGCGGGCTCCCATTATGATAATCGCTGGTCACTCCACCACTCCCGGTGTCGCCCGCGGCGGCGTGCGCGTTCTCTGTCACGACGCCGCGAATATCCACGGGATACACCGCCACCTGAGCCTGCGCCAAAGTGTCCAGCGCCGCTTTGATCTCGTCCTGATAACTCTTGACGTCGTCAGTTGGAGAAAATGTCAACGGGAAGTCGCCCGCAAACCACAGCAGATTCTTGCGCCCGGGGAGTCCATCCAGAAAGCGGCCAATCTCGGTGACCACGGAAACCATCATGCCGACGTTACCCTTGCCAAAGTTTTTCTGCTCCAGAAAAATTCGCGGAATATGTGCCCGCGGATTCGCCGGATCCAGCACCGCGTACAGTTGTTTCTCGTCATCCGTAAATCCCTGCACCAGGTGCAGCCCGTCGGAGAGCACGAAGATGGCAACGCGCGTGCCCTTTGGTTTTTCGCTGATGAATTTCAGAAGCTCTCTCCGCGCGTAGGGTTCATCCGTGTTTTCGGAATTCACCAGGTCCAGCAAAAGCACATACAGCGGACCTCGTTCGGGCGCCGGCGGAATGTTGACAAAAGTATTCGCCGGCAACGGCGGCAGCTTGGCGAAATCCGAAGCCGCCTCCAGGCTATGCACATCAAACGCCAGAATTTCCTGCGGACGCCCATCCTCAGCCACGGAAAAATCTTTCGCCGTGAGCCCCCGCACCGGCTGGCCATTGGAGTCCGTCACCACCACGTCAAGTACGACGCGGTTCACCGTGCTCTTCAGCACCAAATTCCCGCCCACCGGCTGCTGCGCGGGTGGCGAAGCCTGAATATTTTCCTGTGTAGGTTGAGTGGACTGCGCACTTTGCGCCGGTTGAGGAGTCTGCGCAAGAAGAAAGAAAAAATGCGCCGACACCGCCACCACCGTAACCACGAAAAGCAATCGCCTCAAGCAAGCACCTCCACAACCCATGTGGTGACAGCCGCCTCGGCTGTCCAAGCCTGAGCCTGCCCTGAGCGAAGCCGAAGGGGTGAAGCCCGGCGCCCCCGGTCAAATGGTCGCCCCGAGCACCACTCCCATCCGCAACCAATCAGTCCGGCACTCGAAGCACACTCTACGCCCAGAACGTCAATTCGGCTTAGCCGCCGCGGAATCCGCCTGACCTGGCCCCGGCGCGACAGCCTGAGCCGGCCCCTCAGCCGCCAACGGCAGCGCCACCTCAATGGCGCCGATGTGGTCAGTAGTCATATCCCGCACCGCGATGCGAATCGAGGTCGCAGCCAGCGGAACATCAATCTGCTCCTGCGCGCGATAGAATTTCTCATTCCCAGCTTGATTCGCCGCCTGATTCGCATTCTGCCCGCGTGACGACTTTGCATCCGCGGAAGTATTCTGCACTCCGTTTTGCACTACGCCGTTCAGCATCGTTCCCTCGGCGTCGAATGCCGCCGTCGCGAATTCCAGCGCAATCGGCTGCGTGTTGCCGGAGCTCCCGCCCTTCGCGGGAAGCAGCACGTTGTAGTCAATCGTATAAGTCTGCAGTTCGATCGGTTTCAGCGCGGTCGACGGACGGTTCTTCTTCCTCACCTGAAAGTACGCCGGCTGTTCCGCCAGATTCGCCATCTGCGCAGCCGTCCCCAGCGCTGGCGCGCCCGCCGCCTGCACATGCGCGCGGAAAATCAGTCCGTGCGCCATCGGCGCCCCGTACTCCATATTCGCCATCAGCGAATCACCCGGCTTCCTCGGCGCAGGTGGCCCCTGCTCATCCTTGGCTGAGATCTTTTGCACCACCGGCGTGTCCGGGTCATCCGCGTAATACGACCTTCGGTAGGCCAGTTCATATCCGCCCTCGGCAGGGCGCGTCAGCTGCACCTTGATGTGCCGCTCCTTGCCGTCATAGGCCGAATTACTCGGAGCATAAGTCAGCGTGTAGTAATTCGCTCCGTCCTGCAACGCATCCGCAAGCTCGCCCTTAAAATCATTAACGCGGTAGGCCTTGCCTCCCGTCTTGGTCGTCACATCGGATGCGGAGACGGCGGAAAACATCGTGGAGGGAGTTCCTCCCGCGCCACCAGTGCCGAGCACTCCTCCGCAGTTAGGATCGTCCGGCGACAGACCGCAAGTTGCGAAGGTATAAACCGCAACCTGCGCGCGCGTCATGGTATCGATCGCCTGCTTGGTCTCCTGGCTCAGATCGAAAGCGTCACCTTCGATCGGACTCGTGGAGAACGGAAAATAATTTGCCATCCACATCAGGTTCTTGCGCCCCGGCAGCCCGTCCAGGGATTGCGCGATGAACTGAAAAACCGAAATCATCGCCCCCTTGTCGCCTTGTCCGTAGTTCTGCCCATAAAGAAAAGCTTTGGGAACATGGTGTTTCGGATGCTTCGAATCCAGTGCTGCCGCCAGTAGATTCCGGTCAGAAGTGAATCCCTGCACCAGACGCAGCTCGTCGGAAAGCACCCAGACTTCAAACCGCGTCCCCGCCGGCTTGGCGTCGATAAATTTCAGCAGCTCTTGCCGGGACCACATCTGATCCTGCGTCTCCGTGTTCACCAGGTCCAGAAGCAGAACGTAAAGCGGCCCGCGCTCCGGCACCTTGGGCAGATCTACAAATGTATTCACGGGAAGCTGCAGATTCGGAGGCAACGTCTCGGAAACCGAATCAAAGTCGTGCACGTCGAACGAAACCACCCGCTGCGGCACGTTATTTTCGGTCACCGCGAAATCCTGCTGGGTGAGCCCGTGTACCGGTTTCCCGGCCGCATCGGTCACCACCACGTCCACAATGACGCGGTTGACCGCGCTGCGGAATTGCAGATTCCTGTTTTCCGTTTGTTGCGGATTATGCGGGGATCTCGGAGGCGCCGAGGTCCGTTGCGCGAGCAGCCGCGCCGGAGAAAAATACGCAAAGCCCGCCACCAGCGCCACCACCAGCAGAACGCGCCCGCGCGGCAAAATCGTCGTGATCACCATTGGGTCTCTCCCGGGATTCAATCGCAATCCGACATTCTCAATCTAAGCCTCTAACCCACGCAAGAACGTAAAGTGTTGGTAAAGCTGGGTAAATGTTCATGTTCCCTGCTTCGTTTCCCTACTTCGCCCCGCCCACCTTAGTTTCCAGAAACGCGATCTGCTGTTTCACCAGGTCCGCGCTCGCCCCGCTCGGCACATACATCAGGCAATTGCGCAAATGCGCCAGCGCGTCCGCGTAGTCCGCCCGCGCGGTCAGAATCACCGCCAGAAGTTGCTCAGTATTCGGAATCGTGTGCGTGGGATCCATCGCCAGCGCCTTCACCACGCTGGCTTCGGCAACATCTCGCTTGCCCAACTGAAAGTTCGCCAACCCGTTCCAATACCAGATCTTCGCCGTCCCCTCCGGATCCAGTTGCAACGAGTGGCTGGTCGCATCCGCCACGTCCTGCCACTTTCCGTCCTGCGCAGCCATTCCCGCCAGCGGTTCATACGGCAGAATGAATTTCGGATCCGCCGCCGCCGCTTTCGCGTACGAGCTTCGCGCGTCCCCGGAACTCTCCGCCTGCTGCAGCCTTCCCAGCTGATACCACGCCTCCGCGAACGTTGGATAAGCCTGCACCGCCTTCTGCAAATCTTTTTCTGCGCGCTCCGGCTTCTGTTCCAGCAACTCTTCGCGCGCCTTTTCGAAAGCCTTCACCGCGCCCGCCGGAGCGGACTCCGTAGTCGTGCTCACCGCCGTTCCCGCCTCGCGGCCTCCTGCCCTCGAAAGCGTAACCGTCCCAAGATTCGGGTCGTCGCGCAAATTATGCGGCGTAATCGTAATCGCCCCCGAACGAAATCCCGTATAGGACGCCTGCACCGCGCACCCTTCGTAATGAGTTTCCACCTGGCGCTGCGCATCCGCATTTGGTTGTGGGCTCGTCCCGGTAACAGCGGCAAATGCAATCTGGAAATTGCCTTTCGGGTCAGTTTGCGTGGTATACACAGCCGTCCCGTTGCACATTACCGACACCAGGATCGGATTCCACAAAAGCGGTTCGCCCTCCACCGTCACCTTGCCCAACAGCGCTCCTCCCGCGCGCCCCTGGTTCGACATATTGTTCCAGTATCCGTAAAGCCCGCTGTCCTGAATAGAATCAGGCCGCGTGATGGTCGAAGGAGCCGCTGGCGTAGGTTGTCGCGTCCCCTGAGCTCCGGCAAAGTTGCTGAAACCCAGAACGGTAAGAAAAAAGGCAAACAAAGTAGCAGGAAAAAACAAGAAGAACTTCTTCACAGCACACCTCACAGCAAAGAACTTGTACACGCCAATATTATCCACCAAAATTACTATCCAAGAAACCGACCCCAACCGCCGGTGCTGGCTCAATTCGAATTTCTTTGCGGCCTTTGCGGCCCTTCTTTGCGTCCTTAGCGGTTAAAATCTGTTGCTTTTCCTCTCAAGAACAAACCGAGCCCACAACGCCCGGCCTCCTTCCATGTCGCCGCAAACCTGAAAGATTTACCCTGTGTTCCCCCGTGTCCTCTGTGGTAAAGAATTTGTGGTAAAGAATTTAAGGACGCTACCTCGCCTCACAACTCGCCACGCGCTCATTTAAAGATACGATGGTTAAGTTACGATGAAACAGTCGGCGAATCCGGGAGCCCAGGCAATGCGTGCGGTCTTAACTCTAATCTTCCTTACCCTGTTCGCAGCCGCCGCTCCCGCGCAGGAACCCAACCCCGACCAGCTTCTCAGCCGCGCCATCGACGCCCAGCAGCACGGCGACTACCCCTCCGCCATCCGCGACTATCGCAAACTTCTCGAGCTCCGCCCCAATACCATCGAAGCCAAAGTCAACCTCGGCGCATCCCTTGCCCACGTCGGAGATTTCGACGGCGCCATCGCCATGTACCGCTCGGCTCTGCCCCAGCTCTCCGAGAAAAGCAACTCAGAGAAGAACAACTTCCAGAGGAACGGCGTGCTCCTGAATCTTGCGCTCGCCTATTACAAAAAAGGAGACTTCGAAAACGCCGCCGAACAATTCGAAACTCTCCACAAAGCAACGCCCGCAGATGTCCGGGTCGCGATCCTTCTCGGCGACTCAGACGTCCACCTCGACAAGCCCGCTACCGCCGTCGAGCTCCTGGAGCCGCTGGAGCCCGCCAACGCGCAGAATCTTGATCTCGAATATGTCTATGGAACCGCGCTGATCAAGGTCGGCAAGCGCCGCGACGGCGTTGCCCGAATCGAAAAAGTCGCCAAAGCCGGCAACAGCGCCGATGTTTATTTCCTCGCCGGCTCCACTTTCCTGGACCTCAACGAGTTCGAATCCGCCCGCCGCGATCTCGACGAAGCCCTCCGTCTCGATCCCAAACTCCCCGGCATCTACACCCTCGCCGGAACCGCCCGCGACAAAACCGGAGACATAAAAGCCGGGGAAACAGCCTTCCGCGAGGCCCTCAAACTCAACCCCGACGATTTCGAGGCCAACCTCTACCTGGGCGCAATTCTCTACCGCGAGCGCCATATGGACGAAGCCAAACCCTACCTCGACCGTGCGCTGCGCCTCAACCCCAACAACTCCATGGCACGCTACGAATCCGCCATGTTCGAAAGCACTTCTGGACAATACGAAACCGCCGCGCAGGATTTAGAGAAATTGGTGAAAGACGATCCCACCTGGCTGGAACCTCACGAGGAGTTGGCGAACTTGTATTACCGCTTACATCGTCCCGCCGACGGCGCCAAAGAAAGAGAAATAATCGACAAACTAACCGCCGACCAGCAAGCCCAGGGCCCGGGCAAACACTAGCGCGCGCGAAACGTTATCGATGGTACCCAAAAATGATCTGTCATCCCGAGCGCAGCGAGGGACCCTACGAAGCCCCGCCGCCACCACCAGCGCCTCCGGGCGTCACCACCACCGCCCGCGCCTAACTGTTCTTAGCCCTCCCAGTCGACTCCCTCACCACCAGCTCCGGCTCAATCGCAATCTCCGCCGGATATTCTTTCTTCCCTTCAATTCTCTCCAGCAGCGTCTCCGCCGCCACCTGCCCCATGCGCGTCAGCGGCTGTCGCACGGTCGTAATGCTCGGCGTATGAAACGACGCTCCCGCAATATCGTCGAATCCCATCACCGAAATATCCTGCGGCACGCGCAATCCCTGTTCCTGAAACGCGCGAATCGCGCCAATCGCCGAAATGTCGTTATAGGCAAACAGCGCCGTGAACGGTTTCTTGCGCGCCAGCAACTGCCGCGCAAAGGGATAACCCAGCTGCGGCGTGGGATCGTCAATATCAATCTGCACCGTCAGTTCCGGATCAATGCGTATCCCCAGTTGCTCCGCCACTTCGCAAATCGCGATGAATCGGTCCTTGGCATCAGAGCTCAACGGATTCCCCCTCAGGATGGCGATGCGCTCGTGCGACAAATTTTTCAAATGGTTCAGCGCCAGAAAGGCGGCCCGGTGATGGTCGAGCACAATGTTGGTGACTCCCTTCACCCTCTTGTGTCCCGCAATTGCCACGGTCGGAAGGTCAGGCGTCTCGTGAATGGTGGTGTCCACGCTGATCAGGCCTTCCACCCCCCGTTCCAACAACAGCCGCGAGTATCGATTCAATAGCTCAGAGTTATGGCGATGCGCGACCGTCAGAAAAAAATAATCCTTCTGCGCCAGATAGCCTTCGATGCCGCTGATGATCGCCGAGCCATAGGTGTCGCCAATCTCCGCGCAAATCACACCGATCGTATAAGTGCGCTTGTTGCGCAGCGTGCGCGCGAAAAAATTGGGCCGGTAGTTCAGCTTCTTGGCGGCCGCGTGAATTCGATCCTTGGTTTCCTGCGGAATCACTCGCGCCGAGGGCGCATCATTCAGCACGGTCGAGACCGTGCCCGGAGTCAATCCCAGATGCTGGGCGACTGCCTTGAGAGTGATGACCAGCGGTTTCTGGCCGGCTTTCTTTTTTTGGGCCATGATCTTCAGGGGATGATCGTCAGGGATGAGCCCATCTAAATCGTTTCACTAGATCGCAACCGCATAGTCGCGGCCATAATACCAGATTCCATCTCCCGCCCCTCAAAGCAAGAGCGGGCTCAGTTTTTGCTGGAGGTCGTCAAGTCATCTCATAAACGGATAGTGACTCGATTTGAGGTTGCCAGCTACCGACGCACTTACCGACTCGATGTCATCCCGCAGGAGCGCGCCAAGCGCTCCGGAGGGACCTTACGAAACCCAGACATCAGCAGTACGGATGCGAGGACGTCCTGCACTGCCGGAAGCACCGGCATTCCCATCCACGCCATCAACAGCGTCCGCCTGCAAAAGGTTCCTCGCCTCCCGGCCTCGCAAGCTCGATTCGCCGTAACCAAAATTCCGCCGCAACCGGAACCTCGCCCTCCGCGTTTATACTGCATAGTGCCAATCAGGCAGACCAACCTCGCGAGGATATCCATGCGCTTTGCCGCAAGAATTGCCGCCGCCGCTATTTTTCTTCTTCCCATCTCAGCATTACACGCCGTAAATAAGGATTTTCACGACGCGCCCGACTCCGCCAAGAAGATGAAGAATCCTTACCAGGGTCAGGCCGCGGCCGTGGCCGCCGGCAAGCCGCTCTACGCCAAGAACTGTCTCTCCTGCCACGGCCGGGCCGGCAAGGGAACCGGCAACATTCCGTCCCTGGTCGATGGCAGGCTGAAGACTGTCACCGTAGGCGAGGTTTTCTGGTTTGTTACCGAGGGCAGCAAAGACAACGGAATGCCTTCCTGGGCGTTCCTGCCCGAGCAGGACCGCTGGCAGATCGTGACGTATGTCGAGGCTATGGCAGCATCCCCAGTCTCGGCCGCGAAAGACGCGCCGCCACTGCCGCAGGTTTCCACCGTGAAGCTCACCGACAAGTCTCCAACGGCTCCGTTCACCGATTTCCGTTATGAAGTGCCGGGCGCCACGCGAAAAATTACCGCGGCCGATCTTCCCGAGCCCTTTGCGACGAAGTCCTCGGACAACTCGCCGACGTTAGTCGCGCGCCCCGCCGATGCTTGGCCCTTGGCGCCCGCCGGCTTCAAAGTCGAACTCTACGACGCAGGCCTGGAGAATCCGCGAACGTTGCGCACCGCTCCCAACGGCGACATCTTCCTCACCGAGACCGAACCCGGACGCATTCGCGTGTTTCGCGGCCTGACCAGCGACGGCAAGCCGGAGCAGATGCAGATTTTCGCCAGCGGTCTGAAAGAGCCCTACGGGATTGCCTTTTATCCGCCCGGCCCTGATCCGCAATGGATGTACGTGGGAAATGTCAACGAAGTGATTCGCTTTCCTTATCACAACGGAGACATCAAGGCGAGCGGCCCGGCGCAGCATATCGCCGATCTTCCCGGAGGCGGCGGTCACACCACGCGGGCGCTGGCTTTTTCTCTAGATGGCAAGAAGCTGTTTGTAGCAGTGGGCTCGGCTTCGAACGTAGACGATCCTGATACAAGCCCGCGGGAAAAGAATCGCGCCGACATTCTCACCTGTAGTCCCGAGTCCTGCGTGCTAAGCGTGTACGCCTACGGCATTCGTAACGCCGGCGGCGGGATCCTCGTGAATCCGCAGACTGGCGAGCTGTGGTGTTCGGTGAATGAACGCGACGCGCTCGGCGATAACCTCGTCCCCGACTACATCACGCACGTCGAGGAAGGCGGATTCTACGGCTGGCCCTGGTGGTACATCGGCGCACATCAAGATCCGCGGCACAAAGGCAAGCATCCCGAATTGAAAGATAAAGCAATCGTGCCCGACGTGTTACTGCAACCGCACAACGCGTCCCTGGAATTTACTTTCTATGATGGCAAGCAGTTTCCCGCGGAATACAGCGGCGAACTTTTTGCCTCCGAACACGGCTCCTGGAATAAATCAACGCGCGTAGGCTACGAAGTAATTCGCGTCCCCTTGCACCAGACCGGTCATGCCAGCGGCGAATATCAGGATTTCCTGACCGGCTTCGTGCTTCCAAGCGGCCAAGTCTGGGGACGTCCCGTAGGCATCACAGTAGCTCCGGATGGTTCGCTCTTAGTAAGCGACGACGGGTCGAACTCGATCTGGAGAGTGAGTTATACCGGGAAGTGAGAGAAGCAGGGAACACGGGTCAGGGATTGGTGGCTAATCGAGTAATTGCACTGCGGGCGCACGATTTTTGTGAGGTCCCTCGGAGGGCCTCGCCCTCCTCGGGCTGACAGAATTTTGGGAGACGCGTTGTGTAAATTTAGTGGAAGTCGTGCGAAACAGTTTCCGCTTTCGTGACGAACAGCGGCATCACGCGTTCCGCTTTCACAGAAATCACATTGTCCTGATTTTGCAGGATGCCTTCGATGGCGAGAAATTTCTCGCTGGCCAGCAGCAGACGGTGGCGATGAAATAAATCAGGCGTGATGATGGCGTTGGCCACTCCGGTTTCATCTTCCAGGCTGACAAAAACAAATCCTTTCGCGGTTCCGGGACGTTGACGAACGATGACGCATCCGCCGATGCGCAGCCGCTTGCCGCTGGGCAGGTCGCGCAGTTCGCTGGCGCGGCGAATCCCCATGGCATTAAGCCAGGCGCGGCGATAAGCCACGGGATGCGGCCCCACAGTGAGTCCCGTGCCGTGGAAGTCGGCGACCAGGCGCTCTTCGTGGTTCATCGGCTGCAAGGGCGAAGGCGTATCGGGCTCCGGCAGTTCTTCCAATAACGGTCCGGAGCCACGCACCGCGCGTTCGACCTGCCAGAGAGCGTCGCGGCGGTGAAGCCTGAAATTGCTGATTGTTGATTGCTGATTGTTGATTGAATCATCGCCGCTAAGCTGCGAGCGAGTTCCGAGTACCGGGTACTGAGTACCGAGGACTGAGTACTGAGATTCCTCCGCCCCTCGCGTTCGCTCGGAGGTCGGAATGACAAAGGTCTTACTGGCAACTGGCAACTGACAACTGGTAACTGCGTTCAGCGCTCCGATTTCCGCCAGCGTAGTCAGTTCGTCTTTACGCAATTCCGGAACGCGGCGGGTGAGATCGTGAATGGAAGTAAACGGAGCACGCTGGCGCTCGCGCAACAATGCCTGGGCGGCGTCTTCGCGCAAGCCGCGGACGTAACGCAGGCCCAGGCGCAGCGCGGGAGACATGAGTCCCGAGTCCCGAGTCCCGAGTTGCGAGCACGGCTCAGACTCCTCCGCCCCTCGCGTTCGCTCGGGGGGCGGAATGACAAAGGGTTTACTCGGTACTCGGTACTCGGGACTCGGGACTGGTTCCAGCGTGCACTTCCACTCCGAGCGTGTCACATCCACGGGCAGCAGCTTCAAGCCGTGGCGCTGCGCGTCTTTGACCAGCGTGGCGGGAGAATAAAATCCCATGGGCTGGTTGTTGAGCAGGGCGGCGGTGAAGGCGGCGAGGTAATGGCATTTCAGATAGGCGCTGGCATAGGCGATGAGCGCGAAGCTGGCGGCGTGCGATTCGGGGAATCCGTAGAGCGCGAATGAAGTAATCGAGAGAATAATTTTTTCCTGCGCGTCGTGCGGGATTTTATTTTGCGTCATGCCGGAGCGCAGCCTGGCTTCGATTTCCTTCATGCGCGCCTGTGAGCGTTTGAAGCCCATGGCGCGGCGCAGGTCTTCGGCTTCGCCTCCGGTGAAGTTGGCGGCAATCATGGCTAAGCGCAGCAACTGTTCCTGAAAAAGCGGTACACCGAGAGTGCGCTTGAGCACGGGCTCGAGTGACGGGTGAGGATAGGTGACGTCTTCGCGTCCCTGGCGGCGCTGGATAAACGGATTCACCATCTGGCCGACGATGGGGCCGGGGCGGATGATCGCGACCTGCACCACGATGTCATAAAAGTTTTTGGGGCGCAGGCGCGGCAGGGACGCCATTTGCGCGCGGCTTTCCACCTGGAACAATCCCACCGTGTCGGCCTGCTGCAGCGCGGAATAAACCTGCGGGTCGTCTTGCGGCAGATGCGCGAGGTCCACCTCTTCGTGATGGTGGTCGCGAATGAGTTCGATGGAATCTTTGAGCACGGCCATCATGCCGAGGCCGAGCAAGTCGACTTTGATGATGCCCATGTCGGCGCAATCTTCTTTGTCCCACTGCACGACGACGCGGCCGGGCATGGACGCGGGCTCGAGCGGGACGACGGAATCGAGTTGTCCCTGGCAGATGACCATGCCGCCGGAATGCTGGCCGAGATGGCGCGGCATGTCCTGCACGGCGAGGCAGAGTTCGTAATATTTGCGCAGGCGGGGATGGTTGAGGTCGAGTCCGGCATCGCGGAAGCGGCGGTCGAGTGCGTCGTTTTCGTCGCGAAATTCCCAGGTGGCGACGGCGGCGGAAATTTTGTTGAGGGTTTCGGGATCGAAGCCGAGTGCCTTGCCCATTTCGCGCGCGGCCATGCGGTTGCGATAAGTGATGACGTTGGCGGTCATGGCGGCGCCGCGTTCGCCGTAACGCTGGTAAACGTACTGGATAACTTTTTCGCGCTCGTCGCCGCTAGGGAGATCGAGATCGATGTCGGGCCACTCGCCGCGTTCCTCCGAAAGAAAACGCTCGAAGAGAAGCTCCATGCCGACGGCGTCGACGGCGGTGATGCCGAGCGAGTAGCAGACGGCGCTGTTGGCGGCGGAACCGCGTCCCTGCATGAGAATGTTTTGCTCGCGGCAGAAGCGGACGAGGTCCCACACGATGAGGAAATAGCCGGCGAGTTTGAGTTTTTCGATGAGCTTGAGTTCTTTTTCGATCTGGCAGCGGGCGCGGGCTTGCAGGTCGGGCGCGGCGCGGCCATAGCGCTGGCGAAAGCCTTCCCATGCGTGATGGCGCAGGAATGAATTCATAGTCTCGCCTTCGGGGACGGGATAGCGCGGGAATTCGTAGCCGAGATCGTTGAGAGTGAATTCGAGGCGCGAAGAAAGCTCGCCTGTATTTGCTATGGCTTCGGGCAAATCTGAAAATAGCTGCTGCATTTCTTGCGCGGATTTCAGAAAGCGCTCGGAGTTGCGGGAGAGCAGGCGTCCGGCGGTCGAGAGCGTGTGGTGATGACGGATGGCGGTGAAGGCGTCGCAGAGTTCGCGATTTTTCGCGGCGGCATAGCAGACGCCGTTGGTGGCGAGGAGAGGAAGATTGAGTGAGCGGGCGATCGAGATGGCGGCGCGGTTGCGGGATTCTTCTTCACGCTGGTAGTGGCGCTGCAGTTCGACGTAGACATTTTTGTGTCCGAAGATGGCGATTAGACGCTCGACCTGGCGGCGGCCTTCGTCCATGCCGCCCTGCTGCAAAGCCGCTGCCAGCGGGCCTTCTGGGCCACCGGTGAGGCAGATGAGTCCGGGGGCGTGCTCTTCCAATTCTTCTCTGAGAACTGCGCCTGCGTTTTTTGTGGCGCGCATTTTCATTTTGGTGATGAGGCGGCAGAGATTCTGGTAGCCGGCGCGGGAGGAGATAAGGAGGGGAAGGCGGGGCGTGTCATTTTTAGTTTTGCGAGGAACCCCTGGATTTCTGGCCGATTGCCGGGGGTAGGGATCCTTCGACTGCGCAAGTGCTTCACGATATGAAGCACTTGCTCCGCTCAGGATGACAGGGTGTAGAGAGTTGCTCAGGATGACAGAATTGAAAGGATTGCAGGTGACTTCGGCGCCGATGTGGGCTTTGATTTTTGCTTTTTGCGCGGCGAGATGGAAGCGTGGGGCGCCGTAGATGCCGTCTGTGTCGAGCAGGGCCATGGCGGGCATGCCGAGGTGAGCGCAGACTGCGACCAACTCCTCGGGCAGGGAAGCGCCTTCGAGGAAGCTGAAGGCGGAGCGGGCGTGGAGTTCGGTGTACAAGTTCTCGGTTGCCAGTTCTCAGTTGCCAGTTCTCAGTTCTCAGTTAAAACCTTGCCAAGGGTTCTTACTGAGAACTGAGAACCAGAACTTTCCTTCAGTCATAGGTGCCTTCCACGAACCAGGCTCCTTCCAGCAAATCGTGCACCAGGCGGTAGAGGGCGATGCTGTTTGCGTTTGGCAGGGCGATGTTTTGTAAAGCATTGTTTTGTAAAGCGATGTCCCACTCGTCGCGCGACCAGGCTTCGCGTTCCCACCAATCGCCGGAAGAGCGCCAGGGACCGGCTTTCCAGAGGATGCTGCCTTGGATGGCTCTTGTTTTTTCGCAGACTACTTGCGAGGGCTGGCCTTGGTCGAGCGTGACGATGGCACGCAGCGGAGGACGGAAGCGGCGCAGGGCGGTGATGGCTGGGTGCTCTTTTTCTTTTGTTGCTTCTTCCTCTTCTTCTCTTACTGCTTCTGTTTTTTTGTCTTTTTTTTCTTCTCCCAGTTTTTTCGTTTTTTGTGGCGGGTGGGTGGACGATGCCATGAAACGGCGCAGACGGAATCCTTCGGGATGATGCGTGTCCAGCAATTCCATAGAGCCCACGTTGTTTCCGCCGACCAGGGCGGCGATGCGGGCGAGCGTGAGTTCCAGCTTTTCCGGTTCCGGCGAGGGGGGAAGAAATAATCCTGCCTGTCCGGGACGGGGGCGCGCTGGCTCGGCGGCGAGATGAATTTTTACGATGGGCGCGCCGGGAGGATGGGCATTTAAGTCCAATTGCAATAGCTTTAAGAAAAGTTTTGTGTCGAGCATGGGCAGCGGGAGACGGAGGGTGCGGACAAATTTTTGATTGTTGATTTTTGATTGCTGATTGGAGTGCGGGCGAGTTTCGAGATCGAGAGTAAGGTGGAGCTCCTGTACGGCAAGGGCTCGCGATGCCAGGCGCGCGCAGATTTGTTCGAGCAGGCGATTCAGCAGGAAGGCCAGAGGCTCGAGCAGGACGATGGGATATTCCAGTTCTACGGCTTCTTCAAAAATTGGAGGTGCTTCGATGGGAACCAGCGTACGCGAAGCCGCGCCCCGCGCCAGTTGCTGCAGACGCAGGCCTGTCTGACCGAGGCGTTCGCTCAGCGCAATTGAGGGCAAGGCGGCGAGGGCGTGCAGGGTGCGGATTCCCCAGCGGTCGAGAATATCGAGTAGACGATCTGCTTCTTTTTTCTCTTCGTTTTTTTTCTCTTCTCCTTCAATGCGATCGGCGAATAAAACTTTTAGCGGCAAAGAGCCCAGGCAGTCTGCTTCTTTGCCGGGGAAATTATGGTGACGGCAGCGCGGGCAGGAGTGCCCGCGCCACGCAATCCCCTGCCACATAATCCCGCGTCACATAATCCGCGGGCGGCGAGCACGGCGGTGTCGGGATTGGAAGCTACGGCGACGGTGGCATCGAGTCCGAGGGCGGCGGCACGGTCGTGGAGGGCGCGGGCGATTTCCGGGAGTGGGCCGAGAAGAGATTCCATGCCGGCGAGATCGAGCAGAACGGTGTCGCAGGCGGCGTCCTCCACGCATGGCGAGAAAGATTGGGCGCAGTCGAGCAGGGCGGCGTGGGCGGCGGAGTTTTGCAGCGGAGAATTTGGGCGCAGGACAAGTTCAGCGCACAACTCAGCTTGTGATTTAGTCATGCCGGGCGCGATGCCCAGTCGGCTGGCTTGGTCGTTCACGGCAAGAATTGTTTCGAGCGGAGGCTTGCCTTCGAGGATGGCTACCGGCCGCGTGCGCAGTTCGGGCTCGGCGCGCAAGGCTGCGGCTACGGGAAAATTCGGCACGTAGATGCAGGCGAAAGGCATGGGGCGATTGATTCATTGAGTCATTGAGAGATTGATTCATTGAAAGATGGCCACTAGTTTTCAATGAATCAATGATTCAACCTCTCAATGAATCAATTCCTTCATCCGGCCCAGGCGGTTTTGCTGGCGAAAGCTGCGGTGGAACGGGCGGGCTTGCGTTCCAGACGCGAGCGCATCAGTTCGGCAGTAATTTCCAGGCCGGTCAGCAGAAGTGCATGGCTGGGTCGGGGGAATAGAGAATCCGCAGCGAACTGGTTGTTAGTCCATTTATTCATCGGGCCATTCAATGCCGCCAGTTGCAGCTGCAGGGAAGAACAGCTTCCGGCGATGGGGTGCTGCTCGATGGCCAGCAGCGCGGTGGGGGTATTTTCGACGGCGCGGCGGTAGCGGAACCAGGTGGTGAGCGGGATGCGGCGGGCCTGTTGCGGTGAAAGGTCGCTCAAGTCGAGAACGACCAATCCGAAGCCGCCGCTTTCGAGCAACAAGTCGGTGGCGTGGAGCACTTGCTCTAAACGATGCTCTGAATGCCGAGAGACAGTTTCCTTAAAGCTATTTTCCTTCAGCCTGGTTTCTTTCAAACCATTTTTCTTCAACCCAGCGCGGTCGGAATCGAAAACATCTTGGGATGCCCCGCCTGCTTCTCGCATCCCCACTTCTCGCGCCAAGGGCGCGCGAGAAATGGGGCACCCTGGTTTCAAATTTCCGTTTTGCTCTGTGCCTCCGTGTCTCTGTGGTGAATTCTTTCTTAGAGGTAACTCCTCGCCGCAGCGGACCCAGAGCAGGCGGTCTAAATCCACGCCGGCATCTGCGGCGGAGCGCGGATCGAGAGCGTCGCTGGCGTCGACCAGCACGCAGAATTCGCCGCGACGGGTGGCTGCGGCAAGAGCGGCGAGCAGGACGGTGGTGCGTCCCGAAGAGGCGGGACCGCAGATTTCGGTGAGACAGCCGCGCGGCCAGCCTCCGGTGAGCGCATTGATAGCGGCGATGCCGCTGGAAAGCATTTCTGGCGCCGGACGCTCGGCCAGATGCGAGGCGGAGGTTACGTTCGCGAGAATTGTTGATTGTTGATTGTTGATGTTTGATTGAAAAAAACGAGCGAGCCTTCCGGTGTGCTCTTGATTATCGGGGAACGAGCGCACGTCTGGAGTAGCGTCGGCTGGGGTAGCGCCAACGGTGGAGAAAAAAAGGCGGCTCTGGGCCGCCGCAGCGGAAACCATTGCGGAAGACATAAAGATTCCTCGGGAAAATTTCAGGGAGCGCCGAGCCCGGAAGGCTAGGAGGCTGTTTCGCTTTTTGTTCGCCTATGGGTATTGTGCAGGCGGGGTGGGAGTTTGTCAAGGGGTGCCTAGATTCTTCCGGCTTCGCTCAGGGATGTTATCCCTGACGAGAGCTCTCGAAAGGGAGCTTACGTCTGAGGCAGCGTGGCCGCCGCGAGCAGGGCCTTCCGCTGCACGCACCGTGACGGCAGTCCGCCAGCGTCAATGCCCGTGCATGCGCATCGTTGGGTCTCTCACCGGGCCTTCGACGGTTCGGGAGGACATCCCATTTGATTTATCGGGAGTGACATTCCCTTTTGATAAAGACGACGTCCTCTTTTGATTAAGACGACATCTCATTTGATATGGCATGCATCCGCTTGAAAAACCGCTAACACTGATAACGTCGAAAGGTTGTCGCGCGTCACCAGGCAAACTGTTCATTATCCGGTGGCGGGCTGGCTTGTAGTATGCTGGTGCACGAAATCGCCACATCTGCGGAAAAAATGAAGCGTACTTCTGTTTTTTCGGGCATTTTCCTGGGCACTCACGCGGACAGCTTCGCGGTTCGGTTCGCTGCCGGCGCGGTCGCCGTCCTCGTCGCTGTTCTTATCGTTCCTATTGTTGGTATGCCTGCGGCTTTTGGGGCAACAGGTGGGCTCGGGCAGGCGGGTGCGCCGGGCGTTTCTGCGTCGAACGTTACTGCGCCGAACACTACTCAGTCGAACACAGCCCAGTCGAATTCTGTTCACTCCTACTCAACTATTTCGCATGTTGCTGCTCCGACTTCTACGGCATCGAACGCCGCTATGCCAAACGCGGTGGCCCCGTCCGCGCAGTATTCGGTGCAGGGAACGGTGGCGTCGGCCCAGGGAGCTCCGGTTTCCTACGCGTCGGTGACGCAGTTGGGCGGGCTGCTCACGCAGCTGGAGACAACGTCGAAAGCGGCGCAGGGGGATCTCACGAATCTTCGCATCGAGCGCTGGAAAACCGATGCGGGCACCAAGAAGCAGGCGCTGGGGAATGTGGATTCGATTCTGCGCAATCTGCAGAACGCGCTGCCGGGAATTGTCGAAAAGTTGCGCGCCGCGCCGGAAGATGTGCCGGCGACTTTCAATCTCTACCGCAATCTCGATGCGTTATATGACGTGTTGGGCGGAGTGGTGGAGGAGACGGGAGCGTTTGGATCGAAGGACGATTTTCAGGCGCTGGCCAACGATCTGAAAAGTTTTGAGGGCACGCGCAAGTCTCTGGCGGAGCGGCTGGAAAATCTGGCGACGGCGAAGGAAGCGGAGATTGTGCGGCTGCGGTCTGATTTGAAGACGGCGCAGGCGGCGATTCCGGTTGCGCCTCCGAAGAAAATTGTGGTGGACGATAATGAGCCGGCGAAGAAGCCTCCGGTGAAGAAAAAGCCCGCGGCCAAGCCGGGAGCCAAGCCCGCGGGGACTTCGACGACGACGAAACCGGCAGCGGCAACTACGACCGCGAAGCCGGCGGCGGGGCAGACGCAGACTCCGGCGGCGCCGCAGCAGACGCCAGCAGCGAAGCCGCAGTAGGGCTGGGCTCCGGGCTTCGGCTTTCGGGCTTCGGCTCGATCCTCCGGACTTCCGGCAGAGGGCTTTTAACCGCAAAGGGCGCAAAGAAAAAAAGAGGAGCGGGGTAGCGAGATTTTCTCGGGTATTTGGCAGCGGGTTCTTTTTGCGATTTTAGTTAAAAGGCTTCGTTCGTGGGTTGGCTGAAGCCGGGTAGCCGGAGCCGAAGCCGGAAGCTTGAAGCCCGGTGGCAAAATCCCCACTTCTCGCGCAAAGAGCGCGCGAGGAATGGGGCACCCATCAAAGGCCGGAAGCTGGAGGCCGAAGCCCGATAGCTGAAGCCCGAAGCCCGGTCTAAGAGCATTCCACATGAACCCTCACGGCAGCGTGGTTGCGGCTATTTTCGGAATCATCATCATTCTGGTGGTGTTGCTGGATGCGTTTGAGACGGTGGTACTGCCGCGGCGGGTTACGCGGCACTTCCGGCTCACGGCGTGGTTTTACCGGCGCACCTGGCTGCCCTGGAAGGCGATTGCAAAACGCATTGGCACGGCTTCGCGGCAGCAGAGTTTTCTGGGATACTTCGGGCCGCTGTCGCTGATTTTGCTGCTGGCGTTTTGGGCCGCGACCCTGATCATGGGTTATGCCCTGCTGCAATATGGAATTGGCTCGCACGAACAACTGAGCAAAGAGCCAATCACGTTTGGCAAGACTGATCTACCACAGCGGCGAAACATTTTTCACGCTGGGCTATGGCGACATTGTGCCCACATCGGGGGTGGCGCGGGCGCTCTCGGTGCTGGAAGCGGGCACGGGGTTTGCGTTTCTGGGCGTGGTAATCGGGTACCTTCCGGTGGTGTACGCGTCGTTTTCGCGGCGCGAGATTCAGATTTCGATGCTGGACGCGCGCGCGGGTTCGCCTCCGACCGCGACCGAGTTGCTGGTGCGGCTCGCCGGAAGTTCAGAGAACCCGGCCATTGAGCAGATCGTTCTCGACGAAATTTTGCGCGACTGGGAGCGCTGGGCGGGAGAGTTGCTGGAGAGCGGCATTTCGTATCCGGTGCTGAGTTTTTTTCGTTCGCAGCACAGCAACCAGTCGTGGTTGGGAGCGCTGATGACCATGCTCGACGTGACCTCTCTGGTGATTACCGGGATCGAAGGGATTCATCCCGGGCAGGCGCGGCTGACTTTTGCGATGGCGCGGCATGCGGCCGTGGATCTGGCCCAGGTAGTGAATGCGCGCTACGATTCGCTGGCGCCGGAGCGGTTGCCGGAGGCCGACTTCAACAAGGTGCGAGATACGCTGGCGGCTGCGGGATTGAAACTGCGCGGAGGCGAAGCCGCGCAGATGAAGCTGGCGAAGTTGCGGTCGATGTATGAACCTTACATCCATTCCACGGCGAAGAATCTGATGGTCGCGCTGCCGCCGTGGCAGCATCCGGCGAAGATCAGGGACAACTGGCAGGCCGGGCCGTGGGACCGCATCGATCCAGGCCAAGGGACTGGCGGTGCTGGGGCAGAAGCCGGTGGCGCCGCCGGCCGGGGCTGAGGATCATTTCTAGGAGCGGAGTCGAGACCGGGCTTCGGGCTTCCGCTATCGGGCTTCAGCGAAACTTTCTGTTGAACTTTCTGCGGTGGAATCTCCAGCCTCGCGATACTTCTGAGTACCTGTGGAAGCGTGGGCTCGTTGAAGCCCGATAGCCGAAGCCCGAAGCCTTATCTGCGACTACGCGTGCTAACATCTTTTTTTCATGATCGCTTTCCTGAAGTGAAATTTGAAATGAAACTTTTGCGATGAAACATATTGGCGAGAACGTAGTGCGGATTGAGGCGGAGGCGCTGCGGGCGCTGGCGGATCGGATTGGCGGTCCGATGGCGGCGTCGTTTCAGCGCGCGGTGGATTTGATGTTTTCCTGTGCGGGGCGCGTAGTGGTTACGGGGATGGGAAAGAGCGGGCTGATCGCGCGCAAGATTGCGGCGACGCTGAGTTCGACGGGAACTCCGGCGTTGTATATGCATCCGGTGGAAGCGCTGCACGGGGATTTAGGGATGGTTGTGCGCGGGGATGTGGTGCTGGCGCTCTCGGCGTCCGGGGAGACGGAAGAAATATTGGCGCTGCTGGCGACCATCAAGCGGCTGCGGGTGCCGCTGATTGCGATGACCGGGGATGAGATTGTGGCGGGCACTCGCCCGCGACTGTGCGTGGCAAAGGCGCGAAGGCGGGACATCTGGGCAATCGATAGCATCGAAATCCAAAGTCAAAAGCAGCGGGCAGGAGTGCCCGCTCCCCACAAGCAATTCCACACAGATAATTCCGCACGGGCGATTTCTACTTTGGCAGCGGCGGCGGACGTCACGCTCGATTGTTCGATCGCGCAGGAGGCTTGCTCGCTGGGGTTGGCGCCTACGGCTTCGACTACGACGATGCTGGCTTTGGGCGATGCGCTGGCGGTTACGTTGAGCGAGAAGCGCGGATTCAAAGAAGAAGATTTTGCCAATCTGCATCCAGGAGGGAAGCTGGGGAAGCGGCTGGCGCGCGTGGAGTCGTTGATGCACTCAGGCGACGCGCTGCCGCGCGTGACCCCGCAGACGAAGATGCCGGACGTGATCTATGAAATGTCGCGCAAAAAGCTGGGCGTGACCGCGGTGGTGCAGGGTGAGAAGTTGGTGGGCATCGTCAGTGACGGAGATTTGCGGCGGCTGCTCGAGAAGCGCGGGAAAGATGTGCTCGATCTGACGGCCGGCGAAGCAATGACTCGCGATCCGAAGACAATTCGTGCCGGTGAGTTTGCGGCGACGGCGCTGGCGGTGATGGAAGAGAAGAAGATTACATCACTGATGGTGGTGGATGGAGCAGGGAAGCTGCAGGGGATTGTGCATCTGCATGATTTGTGGGGGACGGAGCTGGTGTGAGCAGCGAGTTTGAGTGCCGGGTCGCGAAGTGCCAAGTACGGAAGATTCGCCTGAGTTCAGATGGGTACAGCGATCGAGCGGGACTATGAATTGAATTCCCGGCACCTGTTTGCCCCGTAGATGCCCGTCATTGGTGACAAAGAGGTCGGTTCCGACGCTGGCAGCCGAAGCCAGTTGGATTGCGTCGGGCGCTTTCAAAAAGCGATCACTCCGGATTGACGCATAGATCTTCGCAACGCTCGGCGTCCAAAGGAATCAGCAGCGCCGACGCTGGAAATGGCTTCTTCGTACTTCCGGCAAAGCTCCGTGTTTCCCGCGGCGGCGGGCTTGACCAGAATTTCACCGAGAGTCAGAGTCGAGGTTAGAAGCTGATCTCCCCGGCGCAACATTTTCGTGCGCAGTTCTTCCACAGCTTGCGACAATGCTCCGTAATCTTCCCACAGATAGATGAAAAGGTTTGTGTCCCAGAAGATTCGGCTCATTCCCAGCCTTCGCGAAGCCGGCGGACATACTCATCCGCGTGCTCATCGGCCCAGAGGTCCTTGCCGGAGCCGTACAGCGCCAGCAGGGGGTCGTTCTTGATCCTGTCCTCGACGGTGTCTTGATTCCAGTCCCGATACCAGTCCAGCAGACCTACGTATTCGGACGGAATATCTTCCCTCGCTGGTGCTGTCTTGGCACCTTCCCGGGCGGGATCGTAACTATCGCCGTTGCGAAACAGGCGGCGGCGGCCTGGCGCGGTCTCCATAAGCATGCGATAACGGCCTGGGCTCGGTGGGCGGTTCGCCACGCAATGCTGAACCACGTGGACATAGACGCCTGGACGAAGAGGCTGCGTTCCTGCTTCTTGCGCGGCCCGCTCCATGATGTCAGCAATTTCGAAATCGGCTCGATCCGGATGTTCGCGATGGATAAGCGCGGTGGCGATCCAGACCTCGTCGGCCACCTTGATCTGTATTCCGGATGCGATTGTCATATCGGCCTTCCAAGAAAGATCATACTGGTTCCAGTGGCTAATAACAATATACTTGTTATTAAGAGTTAAATACATCATGGATGCCTGTGGCCCGGCAATGTGCCGGGATTGGGTAGCCAGGCTCCGAAGGAGCCACGTAGAATAGCCAATCCACTAACTCAATCCAATCGGACATCAAACCTATGCATCGATGGTCACAACTGTTTATTCCTACATTGCGCGAGGCGCCGGCGGATGCCGAAGTGGCCAGCCACAAGTTTCTGGTGCGGGCTGGGTACATTCGGCAGCTAGGGGCCGGGATTTACTCGTATCTGTTCCTGGGAAACCGGTCGTTTAACAAGATCATGGCGATCGTCCGGCAGGAGATGGACCGCATCGGTCAGGAGTTTTATTTGCCGGTGTTGCATCCGCGCGAGCTGTGGGAAGCCAGCGGACGCTGGGCACTGATGGGCGACAACCTGTTTCGGCTCAAGGATCGCAAGGGCGCCGACATGTGCCTGGGCATGACGGAAGAAGAAGTCATGACGTCGATTGCGATTAAAGAGTTGCGCAGCTACAAGCAGCTGCCGCAGATCTGGTACCAGATCGCGCCCAAGTTTCGCGACGAGCCGCGGCCGAAGTCGGGATTGCTGCGGGTGCGGCAGTTCATGATGAAGGACGCGTACTCGTTCGACATTGACGCGGCGGGGCTGGATGTTTCCTACAAGAAACATTACGAAACTTACTGCCGAATTTTTGACCGCTGCGGATTGAAATACATGGTGGTCGAGGCGGACTCGGGAGCGATGGGCGGAAAGGAATCGCACGAGTTCATGGTGCGCACTCCGGCAGGGGAAGACCAGATCGTGAGCTGCGATGGCTGCAACTACGCGGCGAACATGGAGAAGGCGACGTCGAAGCTGGAAACCGTGGCAGATCTCGCAGCCCGAAGGCGATGGCAAGCCGCTGCTGGTGCACACGCCGGGGCAGAAGACGATTGAAGATGTCGCGAAGTTTCTGGGCGTGTCGCCGAAGAACAAGATCAAGACGCTGTTTTGCGCTCAAGTCAAGGACTGCGTGAGCAGTCAAGCCATTGTCGAACGAACCGGCGAAGTTTAAGGTCCTGCGGCGTAGTGGTTCTGATGCGCGGAGATCATCCCCTTAATGAAGCCAAACTTACAGCGCTATGGGCTCGCTGGGCTCACGCGATGCGCCCGCATGGAAGAGCAAATTCGAAGTCGGTTCAACTCTCCAGCTGGATACTTGGGGCCGATCGGAATTGAGTGGCGCCGACAAGCTGGACTTAAGAACACTACCGATGCCGTGTCTGCTGGTCGACAAAGCTCTCGAGGGCCGCACGAATCTGATTGGCGGAGCGAATCAGGAAAACTATCACCTGAAGAATCTGACGCCGGGAGTGAATTTTCAGCCCACGGCTTACGCCGACCTGCGCGCGGTGACCGCGGGCGAGGCTTGTCCGAATTGCGGGCAGGCGCTGCGCATCGATACGGCGGTCGAGATTGGCCACATCTTCAAGCTGGGATATCGCTATACGGAATCGATGGGCGCGCGCGTGCTTGATAAAAACGGCAAGGAAGTGATGCCGATCATGGGCAGCTACGGGATCGGGATTGAGCGCATTCTTACCGCCGCGGTGGAGCAGTCGAACGACGAAAACGGATTCTGGCTGCCCCCGGCGATTGCGCCGTTTGAGGTGGTGGTTTCGCCGGTGAATGTGAAGGATGAAACCATCCAGAAGGCGGCGCTCGACATCGCAACCCGCCTGGAATCAGCCGGATTCGACGTAATTCTCGACGATCGCGACGAGCGGCCGGGGGTGAAGTTCAAGGATGCCGATCTGGTCGGAATCCCCTTTCGGGTCACGGTGGGAAAAAAGGTTACCGAAGGTACCGTAGAAATCGTTCTACGCTCGACTCGCGAAGTTCGCGATGCTACGCTTTCCGAAGTAGAGAAGCAGCTGAAGGAATTGCTTCGCGGGACTGCCCGGACTTGATGTTTTGAAGGTGAAACGGGAACCAGCCAGGGCGAAGCGGGATATTTTCGAAAAATGGGAACAGTCAAACTGATTATCGGGTTGGCGTTGATCGTGGGTGCGATTATTGCCGGCTCCCAGATAATTCCACCCGAAATGGCGAACCTTTCGTTTCAGGATGACCTGAAAGAAGTGGCCGTGCTTGGGGGTTCGAACAGTTTCAAGACCGACGACGATCTGCGCCTGGCGGTCCTCAACAAGGCGAAGGCCACGACATCGCAATCACTCCTGAGCAGGTAACCATCCAGCGCATCGGTCGTCGGGCTTGTCCGGGGTCTACGTCGCGGTCGACTACAGCGTGCCGGTAAATCTTCCTGGATATTCCCTCCTGTTGCACTTCAATCCGAGCAGCGAGAACAAGTAGGGCGGGCTTCAGCTTTCGGGCTTCGCTTCGAAACTCAATCAGCCTCGTTTTCATTTCCTGCACGCACCTAAGTTTCCAGTTTCTAGCCCAACCGAGTCGTCATCCCGACAGGCCGCGTTTTGCTTCGCGGGCGGAGGAGCTGTCGAGCGAAGGAAGGAATCTCAGTCTGACCTGTTGCGGAGCACCAGCCAGCGCCGTGATCGGTCCCGGAAGACAACTGCGTCAGCTAGAGGATGAAACCAGAAACTAAGAAACTACTGTCTCCTTCCGCTACCCGCTTCAGTCCGTGTCCTTTCGTGTATGTCTGAATTCTCACCCGCGGCGATTTGAAAATGGGCTCGTCTCTTCCCGAATTCCCCCTTTGGTACAGAGCGCTAAAGACGATGCTGACAGTGACTTTGGTGTGTTACGACAGGTGTTTTTTCTTGTCCATTGCCGAGTCCGCCTGACATGATCGCAGAGTATTGCATCTCTGGAGGTACTCGTAACGTGAAGCGCACAATTTTCTGTATCGCGTCTTTGAGCTTACTTGCGGTTTGTCTCACCAGTTGCGGATCAACGGACAACGTGAGGACGATTCAGCTGACGACGCCCTCGACTGACCTGCAGGGCATCGGCGCGACCACTCAGCTGCAGGTGCAGGGCACCTATGCCTACGGACCGAACCGGGATCTGACGAACGAGGTCACTTACACGATGATTGTCGACCCGAACAGCCAAATCGCGCTGCCCACGCCGCCAAACACCATCACGGTCAGCTCGACGGGCTTGGTCACGGCTGTCGAGCCGGCTGTGTGCACGTTCAACGACGTGGGCACTGACCACCGCGCCCGTCTGGGTACTGACTGGGGACTACGAAATTACGGCCACCTACCGTGGCGTCACTTCGCAGCCCATCTATATGGGCGTAGCTTCGGCCGCGGGCCCATCCGCAGCGCCAGCCAACGGTGCAATGCGGCCCTTCGGCTACAACGAACTAACCGGAGTTTTTCGGCGACGAGCTAGCGAACGGAGTAGTGGAATGACCATGAAATTGCGGATCCTCCTGATTTTAACCGTGGCCTTGGGCCAGATGTTCTGGACCAGCTGCGGTCACTACTCCTGCACCGACACCTTCAGCCCCAACAACTGCAGCACCGGTGGTGGCGGCGGTGGCGGGATCGGAACCGGCGGTGGTGGTGGGGGCGGCACCGCGGCCTCGGCGTATCGCTTTTGCCGTGGACCAGACTTTGGGCTCGATCGATGGCTACACGCTGAGCGCCGGAGCCAGCACATTCCAGCCCACCAGCGACTATGTTGCGCCGGTCATTCCGTTAGCGATCCCGGCGTGGGCATGGTGGTTGCGCAAAAGCAATTCCTGTATGCGGTCTTTGGACCGGCAAACCAGATCTATGGGTGGTCGATCAGCTCGTCGGGCACGCTGACGGCGCTGCCTAGTTTTCCGATGACCGTTCCTCTGATCGGCGCGGTCTCGTCGACTTTCCACCAGATCAGCGTGATCACCAATCCCGCCGGGACACTTCTTTTTATTGCGCAGACCCTCAGCTCCGACGATTCTGGTTTACCAGATCAGCACTACCGGCGCTCTCACGGCGGTTGCCGGCTCGCCATTTTCGACCGGCGCGGATGAACCCATCAATCTTGGGATGGATGGACTGGGCAATTATCTTTACGTGACCGAGGATCCTGATTTCACTACGCACACGGCCACCAAAACGGCCGCGTACGCGGTCAGCCCGACGACCGGCGCACTCACGGCCGTTCCGGGCAGCCCCTTTGCCTTCAACATGTGGGAAGTCCAGGGCGACCCCAGCGGGCAATATCTGGTCGGGATCACCGGAGAGTCCGCCTCATTGTTCGGCGTCGACGACGATCACATTTACGTTTTCGGGATCACAACCACCGGGGCCAATGCAGGGGCGATCACGCAAGTCACCGGCTCGCCTTTTACCACGACTTATGCTCCGTTTAACCTTACGGTCAACCCGGTCGGAGAATTCATCTACACCTTCAGCGTGGCGCCCGGCGCGGTCGGTAATAATGCCACCGAAGGCTATCAGCTGAATCCGGCCTCGGGTGCACTTACCGCGGTGTCGGGTTCGCCGTTCACAAACATTTTCGAGGGGGGAAATGGCCAGTTCGAACAAACCGGCACCTACCTGTTTTCCTACAGCGGAGACGTGGTTTTGGGCAGCCTGGTGGAACTGAATCCCTTTGTGGCGTCGAATACAGGCGTTCTGACCTCGCCTTTTACGGATGTGGAGCTGAACACAACCGGCTATTGGGCGGTCACCGCGCCAAAATAAGCGAAGCGAGACCAGAAACGGAAATAATTCCGCTCATCTCCAGCCATCGCTCCTTGAACGATTCGCTGGTTAACGGCTTAGAGACCTGCTGGTTGCAGGTCTCTTTTGTTTTGTAGCCGGGCGTTACAATAGGACGATTCCCCTCTCCTGCGGTCGGGAGAGTCGAAAGTGCAACCGATCAACCTTTTCATCGCGTCCTGCCGTCTGATAAGAGGGAGCATTTCCACCCGAAATCGTGGCTATCAAAATCAAGATTCCGAAGGCGAACGGCGGGAAATCGGGACGATGGAACGATCCCGTGGTGCGCGCCGGGCTGGGCGTGTTTATCATCCTGGCGGTGGCGTGCACGGGCGCATTTTCCTACTTCTACATCAAGTACGACCGCATCATCGAAAAGCGTTTCCGCACGCCGGTGTTCAGCAATTCCGCAAAAATTTATGCCCTGCCGCAAACCGTGCGTACCGGGGAGACTATCAACGCCAAGGAAATCGCCACGGAATTGCGCCGGGGCGGATATTCGGATAAAGATGGCGAGTCCCGGCTGGGCACGTTCCGGCTGACCAGCGCCGGGATTGAGATCAGTCCCGGGCCGGAGTCCTACCATAGCCCGGAGCCGGCGCTGATTACGATCCACGACGGGCAGGTGGACCAGATCGTAAGCAAAGGCAACGAGCTTGGGGCCTACGAACTCGAGCCGGAGCTTGTGACCGCGCTGTTTGACGCCGAGCAGCGCTCCAAGCGCGAACTGGTGAAATACGATGACATTCCTCCGGTCATGGTGCAGGCGGTGCTCGCCATCGAAGACCGGCGGTTCTTTGAGCACAGCGGCGTGAATTTCGTCCGTACCGTCGAGGCCGTTTGGGGCGATCTGGTTCACCAGCGGCGGGAGCAGGGCGGTTCCACGCTGACTCAGCAACTGGCGCGCGGTTTTTTCCTGACTCCGGAGAAAACTGTGAAACGCAAGGTGACCGAAATGCTGATCGCCGAAGAGCTCGAGCAAAAATTCAACAAGAAACAGATTTTTGAGTTCTATGCGAACTGGGTGGACCTCGGCCAGCGTGGGTCATTCGCCATCAGCGGCTTCGCCGAGGCGGCGAAGGCCTACTTCAACAAGGACCTGAAAGACATTTCGCTGCCCGAGGCGGCGCTGCTGGCCGGCCTGATCCAGCGGCCGAGCTACCTGTCGCCTTACCGCCATCCCGAGCGTGCGCTGGAACGCCGGAACCTGGTGCTGGAGTCGATGGTGGAAACCCACGCCATCACGCGGGAGCAGGCCGAGAAAGCCAAGGCGGCCCCGCTCAAGCTGGCGGCTCCGAACGTGGAAGCCAGCGACGCGCCCTACTTTGTCGACATGGTGCGCGACGCACTGATCAGCCGGTTTAACGAGCATGATCTGAACGACGAGTCGTATCACATCTACACCACGCTCGATCCCGATCTGCAGAAGGCCGCGGCGCAAGCGGTGGAAATGGGCATCAAGCTGGTGGATGACCAGGTCACGAAACTGCGCACCAAGCGCACAAAAGTCGGCAAAAAAGTAGAAGTCACCGTTGCGCCCGGGCCCCAGGCGCAGGTCGCCATGGTGGCGCTCGATCCCCACACCGGCGCGGTGCTGGCGCTGGTGGGCGGACGCAACTATGCCTGGAGCCAGTTGAATCATGCGGTCGCCAAGCGTCCGACCGGCTCGATCTTCAAGCCTTTCGTCTACGCTGCAGCGATGAATACGGCGGTGGACGGATCGGCCACGGTGATCACTCCGGCGTCGACGGTAACGGATGAACCATCCTCGTTCGCCTACGGAGACCAGATCTACGAGCCGCGCAATTACAAAGAGGAATATCACGGCGACGTGAGCCTGCGCTATGCGCTGGCCATGTCGCTGAACAATGCCACGGTGAAAGTAGCGGAAGAAGTTGGCTACGACAAGGTTGCAGACCTGGCGCGCTCGGCGGGCATTGCGTCGGTAAAGGCGACTCCGGCGATGGCGCTGGGATCTTACGACGCGACTCCGCTGGATATGGCCGGCGCCTATACCGTGTTCGCCAACAACGGATTCCGGGTTTCGCCGATTCTGGTGAACTCGCTGCGCAATTCCAAAGGGGACGTGATCGCGAACTTCAGCACCGACCGGAAGCCGGTGCTGGATCCGCGCGTGGCTTACGTGATGACCAGCATGATGGAAGGCGTGATCAACAACGGGCTGGGTTTCAACGCGGTGCGCGGACGCGGATTCAAGCTTCCAGCGGCAGGGAAGACTGGAAGTTCGCACGACGGCTGGTTCGCGGGCTATACGTCCAATTTATTGTGCATTGTCTGGGTGGGATTCGACGACTACAGCGATCTCCGTTTGACGGGCGCTGTAACGGCTGCGCCGATCTGGACGGAGTTCATGAAAAAAGCGTCGGCG
This sequence comes from uncultured Acidobacteriaceae bacterium, assembly GCA_963846245.1. Lineage (GTDB taxonomy): Bacteria > Acidobacteriota > Terriglobia > Terriglobales > Acidobacteriaceae > Sulfotelmatobacter. The sequence continues at coordinate 405,030 of CAWJVI010000011.1, forward strand.
CTGGCCCGGTATTCCGACATGCGGCCATTTGCCCAGCCCACGGGAGTGGTCGACGTCGAACTGGATAAAGTTACCAACCGGCTGGCCACGCCAAAATGCCCGGACGACTACGTGTCCGCCTTCGTTGCCGGAACCGAGCCGCGCGATACCTGCGACCTGCAGAACGGCATGGCCGGCTTCTTCTCCCGCATTCTGGGAAGCGACAAGCCGGTAGCCCCTGCCGCGCTCCCTGTGAGCGCGCAAGATACCCAGGACCCCAAGAATCAGGATCCCAAGAAAAAGAAGGGCTTCTTCGGCAAAATCGCCGGCGTGTTCAAGGACGACAAAACGTCAACCCCTCCGCCCACCCCCCCAGACAACACCCAGTCGCCCCACTGACGCCAGCGTGCCCGGGGGGTGCCCCATTTCTCGCGCCCTTTGCGAGAAGTGGGGCCTTTCGCAGAAACCCTCTCGACCCAAGGCTGGGGTCCTCGCCACAGGAATGCCATACAGCCGCCCAGCTCTGATGCTCGCCACGGAAGCATGTATACCCGTCCCTGGGGCCAAGAAGTTGTCGCTTCCCGGCAGGAACTGTGCCACAATAATGGCGCTCGCTTGGGGGTGGTTTATGTCCTTCCCGAGAACGTGCTTCTCCAGAAGCTGTTCGGCTTCGGTTTCGTTTCTCTCCCTTTCAGTTTTCGTGTTCCTCTTCCTGCTTGCCTACCCTGTTGCCGCTGGGGCGCAGATGTCCCATCCGGAACAGGTGCAGGTCACGCCGCCACTGCTGCGCACGATTGACCCTCCGGCTCCGGATGCGAGCGCCGCCGATCTGGAAGCGCAGGCCGACCATCTGCGCGCCTCGAAGCTCTACCTCGACGCGCTCGACTATTACCGCGCGGCGGTGGCCAAGCAGCAGGATTCCGCGCGCCTCGAGAACAAGATCGGCATCACCGAACTGATGATGCAGCGTTACCGCGAAGCGAGAAAATCGTTCGAGCGCTCCATCAAAACGGACCACCACTTAGCCGACGCTTATAACAATCTCGGCGTGGTGCTCTACGAAGAAAAAAAATACAGCGCGGCGGTCAAGCATTATCACCAGGCGATCGCGCTCGATGCGACCTCCGCATCATTTTTCAGCAACCTGGGCGCAGCGCTGTTCTCGAAGAAGGAGTTCGATCCGGCTGTGCTGGCCTATGAGCACGCGATGCAACTGGATCCCGAAGTGTTCGAGCGCACCTCGCGCGCCGGCGTGCAGGCGCAACTGCCCAGCCCCGGCGACCGCGCCTACTACGATTACACTGTGGCCAAACTCTACGCCAAGATGGGTTTCTCGGATCGCTCGCTGGAGTATCTGAAGAAGGCGCAGGAAGAAGGCTACAAAGATCTGAAGAACGTGTACAAAGATGTGGAATTCGCCGAACTCCGCAAAGACAAAAGATTTGCGGAACTGATGACGGCGAAGACGGTAGCGCTCCCCGACTGATTTTAGCGGCGGCCTTTTCAAACCGTTTGCTGCGAAATAAATGCTTGCGAAAGAATTACAACTCTTTACAAAATTAGACGCAACTTCACTGCGGGTTGCGGTTTAATCATTGCACATACTCCTGAAAACAACAGGGTGAGTAGGGAGAAACGGTAGCCCATCGGATGCTGACCCGAGCACGCCCCAAGCAAGCATCCGATGGGTTTTTTGTTCTGCTGAAAACTAATTGCCGTGGGCTCCGCTTTTTCCTTCCAGGTACGTCTCCACCACCTTCCGCAACTTTCCCTGCGCTTTGAGAATGAACTCCACCGCGTCGCGAGCGGCCCCGTCACCGCCGGCATGAGGCGTGACGTAGTGCGCTTCCTTTTTTACTTCTGCGCGAGCGTTCTTCACCGCGATAGCGAGGCCGGCGGCTCGCATGGCCGGTAAGTCGATGACGTCGTCGCCGACGAATGCAGCTTCGTCTGGACGCAAGCCTGCCTGTTCCACGATTTTTTCAAAGGCTATGCCTTTGTCCTGAATTCCCTGGGACACATATTCGAGTTTCAGGTCGTGGGCGCGCAGGGCGACGGTTTCCGAAACGCGCTTGGTGATCAGTCCGGTCTTGATTCCTCCCAGACGTGCGAGGGAGATGGCAACGCCATCGTGTGCGTGAAACCCCTTGAATTCGATCATTTGTGGGGACGAGGCCGGAAGGTCGAGAGCCGACCCGCTCGCTTCCGATCCTTCGCGCGGAATCTCACGCGGAATCTCGCGCGGAATGAAAAACAGCTTTCCATCGGTGAGAACGCCGTCCACGTCGAAAAGCAGAAGTTTGATTTTGCGGGCGCGAGCCTGAGCAGAGAGTTTGGCCATCGCGGGATTTTAGCATTCCAGCGCCGCTCGCCCGCCACAGGCCCTCAGCATGACTCGTGGTACCAACATGGCGAATTGTGTGCGGCGCCATCGGGTGTTATGCAAGTCAGAGGCGCTCGGCCGTTCACATCTCTGAGCTGTGATCAACCGCTCTGCCGGAGGAATTCCATGAAGAGACTTTTCTGCGTACTCGCATTGCTTCTGCTCGGTTGTTCGTTCGCACTCGCACAGGCGCCGGAAGTGAAGTTCATCGCCGATACGCTGGTGGTGCAGGCGGACGGGACCTATGAAGCGGATCCCGATCTAGCCACCATGACGTTCCAGATCTTTTCTCAGGACAAGGACATCAAGCATGCCTACGCGGCGGCGACGCAATCCATGCAGCGCATTGTCGATCTCGGCGGCCAGAACGGGCTCAAGAAAGAAGACGTAACCACAGGAGTGCTTACGGTTGCGCCGGTCTACGAAGGCGATCGCAAGAAGCGGGCTCGATCGTATTACGTGCAGGGAAATGTTGTGTTGCGCATCCGCGATTTCTCGCGGATCGGCCCGATCCTCGATGGATCGGTGGAAGATGGCGTCGCGGACTTTCGCTCGCTGTCTTACTCACTGGCCGACGAAGAAGCCGCCAAGAAGCAGGCGGTGGCCGAAGCTATGCGTCGCGCCATCGGCCGGGCTTCGATTGCTCTTGAGCAGAAGGGACAGAAGCTCGGAGCGCTGCGTTACATGAGCCTGGATGTCAGGCAGTTGGTGGGTGTGGCTCAGCTGCAAACATATGCGTCGATGTCCTCGGTGGCGGAGAGCGTGGAAGTCAGCGGCTCAAGTCTCTGGAACGGTAAGCGCGCAGCTCCCCCTCCGCCGCTGCCCCCGCCGCAACCGCAGAAGATTGCCGTCAGCGCGTCCGTGCAGTGCGCATTTCAGATCCAGTAAGGGCGGGTCTCGTTGTGCAAAAGTGGCATTGGTCACGGCCGGGGGTTCCACAGGATGGGGAACTGGCGGCCTAGCTTTACGAAATCGTGGTCTGAGGTGACCAGCGTGGCTCGCTGTTCAGCGGCAAGAGCGGCGGCGATCGAGTCGACGTAGGGAATTTTGTGCAGCGCCTTCAGTTCACCGGCCTTGAGCGCCTGGGCAAGATCGACGGGCACCACCCGAATAGGAAGCCGCGAAAGATCGGCCATCGTCTCGCGTGCGGACTGCTCTCCGTACCGCTGCCACGAGAGATAAAAAACCTCTCCCCAATTCACGGCGGAAGCCAGCAGCGGATTGCTCAGCCTGTCAGCCTCTTTCAGCATGTATTCCATCCGGCCGGCTGCGGGGCCGTTTCCGAGAAGGTCGAGCACGGCGCTGGCGTCGAGGACATACGTTTTGTTCATCTTGCTCATCGGGCGAGACGGTCCTTCTCAACCCGGTGTTCCCGCTCCCGATCCTCCAGCAGCGAAGGCGGCCCCGCGTAGCGGCCGCGCAATTTGCGGAGGAGTTCGTCGATCGCGGTCGGAGTTTCTTCCTTCGCGTATTCCTCTCTCGCATCTTCTTCTTGAATCGTCTTGCCCTGGTAGCGAACTTCGAAACCTCGCTCTTTCAGGAGGGCGACCGCCTGGTGTGAGTTCGTGGGATCGTTCGGGGCCACTCCTGCCGCGTTCAAAACGAGCGGCCTCGCGGGCAGCTCCCGTCCTTCGACAATCACGCTCCACTTCGTCATCTGGCGAGTCGAGCGGAAAGTCTTGGCGGCTGCGGCTATGTCTTCGCGCTGGAGCGCGGCGACCCGGGAACTGGGCATTTCAGGCAACCTCATGAATTATTATTATTATTCATACTCATCATACTCAAATTTACAGTCAAGTCAACCCGAGAGATGTCAGCGCTCTCATTTCTATAGCGAACAATTTGCGAAACCACAAATTCCGGCTACAATACCCGAATGTCGTCCCTTCCCGCCTCTTTGACCTGGGCCCATCCTCTGGTGGCCGAGTGGTTCGTGCGGCGGTTTGGCACGCCTACCGAGCCCCAGGAGCAGGGCTGGCCGCACATTCTTGCGGGGCGGACTACGCTGATCTCCGCCCCTACCGGGTCGGGAAAAACGCTGGCTGCATTTCTCGCCTGCATCGACCGGCTGGTACGCAAGGCGCTGGCGGGCGATCTCGCGGACCGCACGGAAGTGCTCTACATTTCGCCGCTCAAGGCGCTGGGCAACGACATCCAGAAAAATCTTGAGGTCCCGCTGGGGGAGATCCTCGCGCTGGCTGGAGAGCGCGGGCTGCTGATGCCGGAGATTCGGACGGCCGTCCGCACCGGCGATACGCTGCAACCTGAGCGCCGCGCCATGCTGAAGCGGCCTCCACACATTCTCGTCACCACGCCGGAGTCGCTCTACATTCTGCTCACGTCTGAGCGGAGCCGCGCAATTCTGCGCGATGTGGAGACGGTGATTGTCGATGAGATCCACGCCGTGGCCGACGACAAGCGTGGAGCGCACTTGGTGCTTTCGCTGGAGCGGTTGGACGCGCTGGCTCATCGGCCTCCGGTTCGGATTGGGTTGTCGGCGACGCAAAAGCCGATTGAGGATGTCGCGCATTTTCTTACGGGAAACTCGCATGGGGGCGGGGAGAAGGAAGGCACCCGGCCCGATCCCGTCATCGTCAACATCGGGCATAAGCGCACGCTCGATCTTGCAGTGGAAGTCCCTCCGATACCGCTGGGCCCGGTGGCGTCGAACGAAATGTGGGATGCGATTTATGACCGGCTGGTCACGCTGGTCGCGCAGCACCGGTCGACGCTGGTGTTTGTGAATACGCGGCGCATGGTGGAACGTCTCGCACACAATCTGGGTGAACGCATGGGCGAGGAAAATGTTGCCGCCCACCACGGAAGCTTGTCGCGCAAGCTGCGCCTCACCGCGGAGAAGAAATTGAAAGAGGGACAGATACGCGTGCTGGTGGCGACGGCCTCGCTCGAACTTGGCATCGACATAGGCACGGTCGACCTGGTGGTGCAAATCAATTCCTGCCGCGCGATTGCTGTGGCGCTGCAGCGCGTGGGCCGCTCGGGACACTGGCGCGGCGCAGTTCCCAAGGGACGTCTGTTCGCCACGACGCGTGATGATTTGATCGAGTGCGCGGCTCTGGTGCGGGCCATCCGGCAGGGTGATCTGGACCGGCTGATGATTCCGGATGCTCCGTTGGACGTGCTGGCCCAGCAGATCGTGGCAACTTGCGCGTCGGGCAGTGCGGCCTCTGGTGATGACGGGTGGGACGAGGATGAAATGTTCGCGCTGGTGCGGCGGGCGTATCCCTATCGCAATCTGACGCGCGCGACGTTTGATTCGATTCTCGAAATGCTGTCGGAAGGAATCGCGGCGCGACGCGGGCGCTACGACGCCTATGTTCACCGCGACCGCGTGAATAAAAAGCTGCGGGCGCGGCGCGGGGCGCGGCTGGCGGCCATCACCAGCGGTGGAGCGATTCCGGATAATTCTCTTTACACCGTGGTGGCTCAGCCGGATGGCGTGGTGGTGGGCACGGTGGACGAGGATTTCGCCGTGGAGAGCAATCGCGGCGACATCATGCTGCTGGGCAACACTTCGTGGATGATCCATCGCATCGAGACCAACGCTGGACGAATGCTGGTGCAGGACGCGCACGGGGCGCCGCCGAGCGTTCCGTTCTGGCGCGGCGAGGCTCCGGCGCGGACCCAGGAATTGTCGGCGCATGTGGGCGAGCTGCGGGAAAAAATCAGCCAGATGCTGCCACGCACTTCGCCGGTGGGATTTTCGGCGACCCAGCCGGATGTGGCCGCGGCCGTCGCGTGGCTGAAAGATGAATGCGGCCTCGATGATTCCGGTGCGGAGCAGTCGATTGAATACATTCTGCAAGGCCGCGCGGTGCTGGGCGCCGTGCCCACACAGCAGACTGTGATCGCCGAGCGTTTCTTCGATGAAGGCGGCGGGATGCAGTTGATCATCCACGCGCCGTTTGGCGGACGCATCAACAAGGCCTGGGGACTGGCGCTGCGCAAGCGTTTCTGCGTTGGATTCAATTTTGAGTTGCAGGCGGCGGCTACGGACAATGGTCTGAACATTGCGCTGGCCGAGCAGCACAGCTTTCCGCTGGGCGATGTTTTTCATTTTCTACAGGCTGAAACCGTGCAGCCGATTCTCGAACAGGCCGCGCTCGATTCCCCCATCTTCGGCACGCGCTGGCGCTGGGACGCGAACCGCGCCCTCGCGTTGTTACGATTTCAGAACGGCAAGAAAGTTCCCGCACAGATTCAGCGCATGCGCTCGGATGATCTGCTGGCGTCGGTGTTTCCCGATGCGGCGGCGTGCTTCGAGAACATCGAGGGCGAGCGGAAGATTCCCGATCACCCGCTGGTGGGCGAAGTGATGAAAGATGTGCTCACCGAGGCGATGGATGTTGAGGGATTGAAGGAACTGCTGCGCGGCATGGCGTCGGGAAAGATTCGAGTGGTGGCGGTGGACACGCCGGTGCCATCGCAATTTTCGCACGAAATATTGAACGCGAATCCGTACGCGTTTCTGGACGATGCGCCACTCGAGGAGAGGCGCGCACGCGCTGTTGAGATGCGCCGGATGCTGCCGGAGTCGGTGCTCGAGGAAGTGGGAAAGCTCGATCCGGCGGCGATTGCGCAGGTGCGGGCCGAGGCTTGGCCGGATGTGCGGGATGCGGACGAATTGCATGATGTGCTGCACACGCTGGTGGCACTGCCGGAGGGATTGGAGCGGGGCAGCGCCGAAGAAGTGCTCGTGTGGGGACGGGCGCCCTCGCCCGTCCAGTCGAGCGCAGCTCGACTGGGTTTCGCAGACAGCGCCTCGACCTCAACCCAAGGCGGCTCCGCTGCGCTGAACCGGACAGCCGAGGTTCGCCGTCCCCACATGAACATTGCATGGCGCGCGCACTTCGAGCGCTTGGTGAACGAGGGTAGAGCTGGGATTGCTGTTGTCGCCGATGTTGGGACGCCATCGGGACAGCCGGAGCCTGCCCTGAGCGAACGAAGCGACCCGAAGGGCCGGCGCTACTGGGTGGCAGCCGAGCGGGCGCGGAGTTTTGTAGCGCTCTTTCCCGGAGCTGAGTTTGTGCAGACTCTGGCGGATGTCGAGACGGTGCAGACTTCCCGCGAAGATGCTCTGCTCGCACTGGTTACGGGATGGATGTCTCATGTGGGGCCAGTCACGGCTTCGCACCTCGGCGAGGAGTTGCGGCTTCCGGCTTCGGATATCTCGAACGCTCTGCTTCGCATGGAAGCCAGCGGGACTATCTTGCGGGGAAAGTTTACCGATGAGGCCGCACGGCCGAGTCGCCCGCGCCCACATGAGCAGTCACACCAGCAACCACTCGAGCACGAAACCGAGTGGTGCGAGCGGAGGCTGCTGGCACGCATTCATCGGCTGACTGTGGGCACCCTGCGCAAGCAGATTCAGCCGGTTACGGCTGCACAGTTCATGCGCTGGCTGATGCGCTGGCAACATGTGGTGCCAGGAACGCAGGTTACGGGCGAGCGTGGCACGCTGGAAGTGTTGCAGCAGTTGCAGGGATTCGAGATTCCGGCGAATGCCTGGGAGCGCCAGGTTCTGGCCCGGCGCATCGCGGACTACGATCCCAAGTGGCTCGACCAGCTCTGCCTGACTGGCGCCGTGGGCTGGGGAAGGTTATCGCCGCATCCGGCGACGCTGGATTACCCGACCACTAAGGGCAAGGATGATTCGCCTGAGACCGCGGCACCCTCACCTCGTCAACGTCGAGTGATTCCCACCAGCGTCGCGCCGATCACGTTCTTCGTGCGCGAGGATGCGGACTGGATGATTCCCCGCGAAAATCCCCATGTCTCGCAAAAGACGCGAGACATGGGGCACCCGAAAAACATCGGACACCCGACGACCGAGGCGGAGAACACAGGGCGCGGTCTCAGCCACAGCGCCCAACTCGTGCTCGATTTTCTGCGCCAGCGCGGAGCTTCTTTCTTTGCTGACATTGTGCGCGGCAGCGGAAAGCTGAAAGCGGAGATCGAGACTGCCCTGTGGGAGCTGGTTGCCGCGGGTTTGGTCACCGCCGATGGATTCGATAACCTGCGATCGTTGATCGATCCCAAACGGCGCGCGGGGCAGGGAAGCGGACGCAGCACGCGCCCGCGGCACAGTTCGGGCCGCTGGGCGGTGCTGCATGCCGAGCAGGCTGTCGAGCGGCCGCGCGCGGTCGAGGCCGCCTGCTGGATGTTGTTGCGGCGCTACGGAATTGTGTTTCGCGATGTGCTGGCCCGCGAGGCCAACCTGCCGCCGTGGCGCGAGTTGCTGATGGGTTTCCGCCGGCTCGAGGATCGCGGCGAGATTCGCGGCGGGCGTTTCGTCGACGGATTTCTGGGCGAGCAGTTTGCCTTGCCGGTAGCCGTGGAATCAGTACGGGCGATGCGCAACACTCCGCTGACCGGCGAGGCGGTGACGGTGTCGGCGGCCGATCCACTCAACCTGGTCGGAATCCTGGTGCCGGGGGAGCGGGTGGCGGCGATCTCCGGCAGAAGCGTTTCGTATCGCGACGGGGTCGCCCAAGACGCGGTTGCCCAAGTTGTTCCACAATCAACTCAGGCGCTGGAATCTTCAGGGGAGCAAGAAGCAGCCGCTGGCTGACCGCGACAAAGTCCCGCATTGTTTTTCGTTGGTCGGTTCGGTTGTTCGGTTAAGAAGTCCCGAAAAAAATCAAGGACGCGACGAGGGGGTCCCTTCGCGTCCCTGACTTTGCAGTGCCGGCAACACTGTTACAAAAAAGCGCTTCCCCCGTCGCTTCTTGCCGACTCCGCAGAGCGAACCTATGCACGTTTCGGTCCAACGGCTCCGAAGCAAGAATGCAACCCCCACAGACAGTGTCTAACTGCCTATTTATCATCTGTTTAGTGGCCATCGCAGTAAGTGACGTGCTCCGGCACGCCGCAGCCGGCACTGGGGCCAAAATGCTATCCAAAAAGATAGTCCAGCTATCTGTTCGGATATCGTAACAAAATCATGCCTCTTGTCTTTCCCCGCCTCTGCCTATGTTAAGAAGGTCGCTCGATTCGAGGACCCTGAAACCTATGCATCGACCGATGTACCCCAGACTTTTCGCCATTGCCGGACCGCTCACCGACTCGATATTCCCGCTGCCCGGCTGCGACGCCACCTTGGGACGCGAGCCATCGAATGCACTGGCCGTTGTCGATCCCTCGATTTCCCAAAAGCATTTTCGTCTCCGCCACGAAGACGGGCGTTTCCATCTTCTCGATCTGGAGAGCGGCTACAGCACGCTGGTCAACGGCAAACCGGTGAAGGAACAGTGGCTGCATCACGGCGACGAGATTACTGCCGGTGACTCGGTATTTGTGTTGCTCCTCGATGACGATACCGAGGACGACGCCGAGGACGACCGCCACAACGAAACAGAACAACAGACATCTCCACCCGCCCGCGTGGAGTTCGAGGAGGGCCATCCCTTCGCCGAGACCATGCAGTTTCATCCCAGAAAGGAAGTGGATGGTCTGCCGCCGGACTGGCTGCTGACCGAGTTGCCGGAGACATCGGACGTCGCACGCAATCTGAATGTCTTGCTAAAGATCAGCCGAGTAGTGCACGCCGTTAAGAATCTCGAAGCATTGCAGGGGCAACTGCTGAGTCTGATTTTCGAAGTCGTGCCCGCGGGACGCGGCGCTATCCTGCTGACCGACGGAGGCGAACAGGAATTCAGTTCGCTGCACGCTCGAACCCGGCGTCCCGGGGAAGCGTCGCCGGTTCGAATCAGCCGCACCGTCGCCCGCCAGGTAATGGAGCAGGGAGTAGCCATTCTTGGCACCGACGTGGCCGGCCTCGGGACCGTGCAGAAACCAGAGAGCGCGGCCCCAGTTCATATCCTCCAGGCCCACGTGTGCTCGCTGCTGTGTGTCCCGCTCACGGTGTTTCAGAAGGTGATTGGTTGCATTTACCTGGACAGCACGCGGCCGACTCACCGCTTCCACGAAGAGCATTTGCAGCTGATGGCGGCGATTGCCGGCATTTGTGCCGCGGCCCTGGATAACGCTCGGCGGCTGCAGTGGCTGGAGAAAGAGAACCTGACGCTTACCGTGGAAACTTGCCGCGAACGAAGCCTGGTTGGCGAAGGCCCGCGGATGAAGGAGATTTACCAGCTCCTAACGCGGGTCGGTCCATCGGACTCCACCGTGCTGATTGAGGGCGAAAGCGGAACCGGCAAGGAACTGGCGGCGCGGGCTCTGCACCACAACAGCGCCCGCAGCAACAAACCGTTCGTGGCCATCAACTGCGCTGCAATTCCCGAGGCGCTGCTGGAAGATGACCTGTTCGGGCATGAACGCGGTTCATTCACCGGAGCCGTGCTCCAGAAAAAGGGCAGACTGGAAGTAGCCGATGGCGGCGTGGTGTTTCTGGATGAGATCGGCGAACTCGCTCCATCGCTTCAGGTGAAGCTGTTGCGCGTGCTGCAGGAGCGCGAATTCGAGCGCGTCGGCGGAACCCATCCCATCAAAGTGGATATCCGCCTGATCGCCGCCACCAACCGCGACTTGAACGAAGCCGTGCGCACGGGAATATTTCGCCGGGATTTGTACTACCGGTTGGACGTGGTCAAGCTGAGAATGCCTTCGTTGCGCGAGCGGCGGGAAGATATTCCACTGCTCACGCGCCACTTCGTGCAGAAATATTCCAAGCGATGCAAAGTGAAGGCCAAGCCAGTGTCCCGTGAGGCGATGGCCTGCCTGGCGAATCACGACTGGCCAGGCAACGTGCGCGAACTGGAGAACGCGATTGAGCGCGCTCTGGTGCTGGGTCACACGGATACTTTGCTGCCCGAGGATCTGCCGGAATCGATTCTGGAACGCGGGCCCTCGCGAGAGTTAAGTGAAGCGCGGTACCACTCCAGCATCAAGGAACTGAAGAAGCAACTTATTCTCGAAGCCGTGGAACAGACGCGCGGCAATTATGTGGAAGCAGCGGGCGTTCTGGGAGTGCATCCCAACTATCTTCACCGCCTGATTCGCAACCTGGGTCTGAAGGACGATTTGCGTGACGCTCTGCGAGACGCCGCGCGCGAGGCGTCCCGCAGCGGTAACGCCGGATTGAGCCGGGCATCGAGAGGCGCAGCGTAGACTGCGTCCAGTTTCTAGTCTCCAGTTTCTAGTCTCCAGTTTCTAGTTCTGGTCCTCAGTTCGTGGTCGCCAAAAACTGATGTCATCCCGAATCGAGCCAAAGGCTCGGTGAGGGACCTTACGTCAGCATCTCCCTCAACTGCAGTCGACGGGAGCCCCCAGCTTTTTGTCGCTTCAACCACAAGGACGCAGCACAACTGAAGGATGACGGAAGCACTAGAAACTAGAAACTAGAAACTAGAAACTAGGAGCTCCCCGAAGGCAGCGGCAATTCCAGAAGCACTGCTGGATCCAGAGAAACCCCTTGCCAGCGCACCGACACGTGAAGATGCGGACCGGTCGCCCGTCCCGTCCCGCCGCTCAAGCCAATCTCCTGGCCGCGCTTCACCGTGTCGCCTTCCTTCACTTTGAATTCCGAAAGATGGAAGTACAAAGTGAGCAGCCCCTGGCCGTGGTCGATGACCACACAGTTGCCTTCGAAATATAAGAACCGCGCCAGCAGCACCGTGCCGGCATTCATGGCTGCCACGGGAGTTCCGGTGGGGACGCGAAAATCGAGGCCGAGGTGCGGACGCTGCGCCTTGCCATTAAAAATTCTCTGCGATCCGAAGACATCGGAGATTGTCGCGTCGGCAGGAGCCGTGAATTTGCCGTCCCATTCACGGTCTGGCGTGACACGGTTGAGGTAGTCCTCCTTAACCTTCACGCCTTCCGCAATTTGTTTCTGCTGCTCAGGGCTGGGCTCGGTGAACTTTCCCTCGACCGTAAGCTTGACCTCGGTCTTCGGATACTTGCCCGCGAAGATCGAGAACTTGCTGCTGAAAACGAGTTTCGGGGGTGTAGAGTTGCTCGTATTCGCTGATCGCTCACCCGTCAAATCCAGAGAGTAGGTGCCCGGTGGAGTCTCAAAGCTGATACCGGCTAAGGCAAACCACGTCTTCGTAGCTGAGTCGAAGCTGAAAGGGACTTGATGGCCGAGCCACGTTCCGGTCAGCGATTCGAGAGATGTGGGAGCCTCCACTCGAAACAGCACAGGAGATCCGTTGACCAGGCGCGCAGGCTGCGCCTGTGCCGTCCAGGTCGCAGCGAAGGCCGGGAGCAAAGCGAACCACGCGAGCAGCACACCACCCGCGATCCGGAACAAGGCAGCCTGAAGGCTGTCGGGCAGAAAGATGCTGGACCGGAAAGACTGACGCCGAACAGAAGAAGGGAACTGGTTCACGATAACAGCCTAGCACCCGCTCGAAGTTCGCCCGATTATAATCCGAGCCAATGCGCACCACAGTTCTCATGGCGGCGGTCTGCGTTCTACGCGTCGCAGGAATCGCTGCGCCCGCCGCAGCTCCGGCCCCGCACGCCGATCGAGTGCTGGTGCTCAAGAACGAACGAACTTTACAGCTGTTGAGTCGAGGCAAAGTCGTAAAGACTTACCGCATCGCCCTGGGCGGCGACCCGATTGGTCCGAAAAGCAGGCAGGGCGATCACAAGACCCCGGAAGGTATTTATGTTCTCGACTTCCGCAATGCGCATAGCAAGTTTTACAAGGCGATCCACATTTCCTATCCCAGCGCACGCGATCGGGCAGCGGCTCGTAAGCAAGGCGTCTCGCCCGGCGGCGATGTTTTTCTGCACGGACTGCCAAACGGCTTCGGCTATCTGGGCGCGGCGCATCGTTTGAAAGACTGGACGGACGGATGCATCGCCGTGACCGATGTTGAGATCGACGAGATATGGACAGCTGTGGCGGACGGCACGTCGATTGAAATCCGGCCATAGAAATAATCTTGCTGAAAGTATAGTAAGTCGATGGACAATATGGTATAGTCGTGGCTCCTGAACTTGCTGCTACAGGGCCCTGTCCGCGGGGCCCTCTTTTTTGCCTCCGCCGCACGCGCGCCCCGACCTCGTAACTTGTGTTTTTGCTTCAGGTTACGGGTATGCACAGAAACGTATGTACATTTCCGCCCGGACAAAATGTTCCTGAAGGAACACTTCTCCGATTTTGCGGCGGGTTCCAAAGGCCAGCCGTCACGCTGCCTGGCATTTGGCTCGGACCTCGCAGAAGTGTAGAGTGCGGATGGGTTACCCCACCGCTCAACCAACCGATGCCCGACTGGCTCACTGTTCTCAACCGCGAAGTGATTGCGTGCACCCTCTGCCCGCGTCTGGTCGCCTACCGCGAGCAGATTGCCCGCGACAAACGCCGCGCCTATCGCGACTGGGAGTACTGGGGCAAGCCCGTCCCAGGATTCGGCGATCCCGACGCGCGCGTGCTGGTCATGGGACTCGCTCCCGGAGCGCACGGATCGAATCGCACCGGACGTCCCTTCACCGGCGATGCCAGCGGGAACTTCATGTATCCAGTGCTGTACGAAGTCGGATTCGCCAACCAGCCGACGGCGAAGGATCGCAACGACGGACTCACGCTGAAGGATCTGTACATCACCGCGGCCGTGCGCTGTGCGCCCCCCGACAACAAGCCCACGCCACAAGAACTGGCGGCGTGCGCGCCGTTTCTCGACCGCGAGATCGCAGGATTGGCGCGCGTGAGAGTAGTAGTGGCCCTGGGTAAAATCGGCTTCGACGCTTATCTGAACTTCTTGAAACGTCGAGGCGTGCTCGTCAGCAAGAAAGGCTATCTCTTCAAACACGGCGCCAGTTACCGCATGCCCGACGGCAAAGTTCTGCTGTCGTCATATCATCCTTCAAACCAGAACACGCAAACCGGAAAGCTCACGCGGAAAATGTTCCTGAATATTTTTCAGGAAGCCGCGAGACTGGCAGATCAGCCATCAGCTATCAGCCGTCAGCCGTCAGCCAAACCGAAGAGGAGCGATTTCGGGGCCCTGGTCGATGGCTGACAGTTTGAGGTTTTTGCTGACGGCTGAAAGCTGACGGCTGAGAGCTTGTCTTTCGAGTGCCCGCCCCACACAATCAATCTACTTCAGTTTCGTCACCGTGACCTCCAGTTGAAACTGCCGCTTGGAGTTCGGATCATCCGCGCTGCCGATCATGATCGCTTTCCCGACAACCAGCAATGTGTCGCCACTGATTTTAATTTGCCGAACCACCGGTAAAGATCCCACGGAGTCCGTATCCAGGTTGCTGACCTCAGCCTTGACCACCAATATCAGTTCATCGCCGTGTTCTCTCAATTGAGACCAGATATTGGTTCCGACATCTATGTATTGGAACTGCGTATCCCTCTCGGGGCTGCCCGGGCTCGCTGATGCTTTCTCGGTCGCAACCGGAACCCGCGTGCCGATTTTTATCTCGTCCGAATTTCCGGCGGTCAGGTTCATCGAGTAGTGGCGAGTGTTAACAATCTTTCCGTCGGCTATTTCATTGAAGGAAAAATCGAGACGATAGGACTCCAGGGGCTTTGCCTTTGTGGGTCCCGGGTTACTTTCTTTGGATCCCTCCTGGGCTTGTGCGAGCCTTGGGACGAACCAGAGCCCCACTGTCATTGCTGCAATTAATACTGCAAGAGTTTTTCGCATACGCATAGATAGCTGCCTCACCTTTCTTGTTGGTCGGAACCATGATCATCGGTCTCAGAGCGCGCGTCCTTCATCTTCTGCTGGATCTCATTCTCAAATTCCGCTTGCGTTCGGGCGATCAGCGTAGCTTCCTGCGGAAACTCACTGACATATCGAGCCAAAGCCAGTTCCTGCTCGCTCAGCGGCTGGGGCGACGGGAACCGGTCGAGCTTGGGATTGGCCGCCACGGTGGCCTCGCGACGAATATGATTTGTGGTTCGCTTTTTCGCCGAATTGGACGCATGCAGAGGATGTTGGTTTCCACCGGCGCCGGATACGACCAGTATCGCCGGTTCCTTTGAACCTTGCGTCGTGGCCGACGAATGATTCGCCACGACAGGACGCGACTGCCTGCCCGATTTCAAGGTAAGAGCCAACGCAACGATGACCATCGCTGCCAACGCCCCTGCCAAGCCCCAGCGCCACCAGGCGCGATCCGGAACCTGGGTTCGCGCGGCTCGCATGTTGGCGAGTATCCGCTCTTCCAGGCCCGTCCGCGGCTCAACGGCTGCATACCTGGCCAGCGCCACATCGAGCTTGTGGTCGAGTTCGTCCCCCTTCACTTCAGCCATTTTCCCACCTGCTTCCTGCTAGTCTGTGCCGCTAGTTTTTCCCGCAGAATCTGCCGCGCGCGGAATACTCGCGACCGCACCGCGGCTTCGTTGATTCCCAACGTCGCGGCCACTTCCCGCGGCGACATTTCCTCGATCGTCGACAAAATCAATGGCTGGCGCAGCTTCTCGGGCAAGGCTGCGATCATTCGTTCCAGCACATCGCTGACTTGCGCGCCGTGTAAGGCATCATCCGCAGCTGCGTCTGAAGATGCAACTTCTGGCAGCGGCGTTTCGGGATCCCCCAGCGGAATCTCCCGCTTGCGGCCCTGTTGCCGATTCCGGTCTATGGCCACTCGCCAGGCGATGCGGGCCAGCCAGGTCCTGTGGTCCTCCACGCCCGCCAGCTTGCGGCTGTAGCGCAGAACGCGGAGGAAAGTTTCCTGTGTGGCATCCTCGGCATCGTGATGCCGCCGCAGGACGGCGTAGGCGATGCGGTAAACGAGCCGGGCATGCTGCCGAACCAGAATTTCGAGCGGATTTTCGAGCACTTCGAGCGCTTCGTCATGAGTTCGCTCCCGATCATCCTCTCGACTCGGCGCCACGCTTGCCGCCTCGCTCAGAATTGCCTCTCCCGCCACCTATCGTCTGCCCTCACCCATAAAGACCATCCCTCGGGTGCGTTTGTTCAGGAATATCTTTAGGAGAATGCGCGGGGAAGAATTACTTGCAGATCCCGTTTGCTGCGGGGGTGGCGGCGGCTGACGTAAGGTCCCTCCCTTTCGCTTCGCTCAGGTGCGGGATGACATCGCTAAAGGGAGCAAAGCTAGGGAGCTAAAAGTTTAGGAGCTGGAAGCTAGGAGCTAAAAACCGAGAACTGAGAACCGAGAACTGAGAACTGGGAACTGAGAACTGAGAGCTAGAACCCGATCATCACTGGTTCCGGCTCCAGGCGGACGCCCCAGATCTCTTCTACACGGAGCTGGATCTGATCTTTCAGGGCGATGACTTCGGCGGCTGTGGCGCCGCCGTGGTTGACGATGGCGAGGGCGTGCTTGCTGGAAATGCCGACGTGGCCGAAGCCGAATCCTTTAGCGAATCCGGAACGCTCCACCAGCCACGCGGCGGAAATTTTCTTGCGCGTCTCGAGAGCGGGATAGCTGGGTACGGTGAGCCCGCGGGCGGCGGCGCGCTTTTTCAGCTCTTCATGTTGTTCTTCGGTGAGGACGGGATTCTTGAAAAACGAGCCGGCACTCTGGCAATCGGGGTCGCCGGGGACGATCAGCATTCCCTTGAGCGCGCGAATGTGGCGCACGGCTTCGCGGGTTTCGGCGAGATTCGGTGAAGTTTCGCGGCCCTCGAAGTGGCGCTTGAGATCGGCGTAGGTGATGCGCGGCTCGCTGCCGGGAGTGAGCGCGTAGGTGACGCGCAAAACGATGAAGCGTCCGCGCTCAGTGGTATTGAAGATGCTCGAGCGGTAAGCGAACCCGCAGGCTTCGTGGCACAAATCGCACAGCTGGCCGTCTTTCAAGTCGAGGACGTGCACAGATTCAATGGTCTCCGCGACTTCCTGTCCGTAGGCGCCGACGTTCTGTACCGGCGTGCCGCCGACGCTGCCCGGAATGCCGCTTAGGCACTCCACGCCGGCGCAGTTGGCGCGGATGGCGTTCCAGACGAATCGGTCCCAGGGTTCGCCTGCGCCGACGTGGAAGAGAATTCTGCCCTCATGTTCCTGGCTCGGCTCAGCAAGCTGTTCGATTCCGGCAATTGCGATCTTCAACACCAGCCCTGGCCAGCCCGAGTCTGCCACTACCAGATTGCTGCCGCCGCCCAGCACAAAGATGGGCAAGTTCTTCGAGCGCGCGAAGACGACGGCTTCCTGGACTTCGCCGGTGGTTTTGGCTTCGACAAAAAAACGCGCGGGACCTCCTAGTTTGAAGGTTGTTAGCGGCGCCAGGGGGACATTTTCTTCGAGCAGCATTTTTTCGAGAACTTTTTTCAGAACTTTTCAGAACTTCTCAGAACTAGGATTGCCTTCAATATACACACGGCTCTGCCGATTCGCGCATAGCGAAAGGTCAGGTGCTGAAGACGGCACTGCTGGGGAAAACATGGGCAGCGCGTTCATGCTCCCTTCACGCTACAATTGATAGAGCCTGGATAATTAGAAAAAGAAGCGGGCGGACCAAGAAGCGAATCGAACTAAACGTATCGAATCAGAAGAAGAGAGCAGAGAGGAAAACGAAACATGCCGATGTATCCCGATATTATGCTGGTCCCAATGCGCGAGGAGTTGACGCGCCTGGGCATTGAAGAACTCCACAGTGCGGAAGATGTGGACCGCGCGCTCGCGCATCAGGCGGGCACGACCATGGTGGTCGTGAACTCAATTTGTGGATGCGCCGCCGGGAGAATGCGTCCCGCGGTGCGCATGGCTTTGCAGAACGCGACCCGGCCGGAGAAATTGTTCACGGTGTTTGCGGGTCAGGATCGGGAAGCTACTGATCGCGCACGAAGTTATTTCACGGGGCAGCCTCCGTCGTCGCCGTCGATCGCAATTTTTCGCGACGGGCAGCTGGCTTACATGATGCCGCGGCGTGACATTGAAAGCCGTGAGGCTCCGGCCATTGCGGCGGATCTGAGCGCGGCGTTTGAGAAGATCTGCGCTAAACCGGTGGCGACGCAGGCTTAGGGTGCGTGGTTGCAGAGACGTAACAAGTTACGTCTCTACGAATTTATCGACAAATCTCTTGTAGAGACGTTGCTTGCAACGTCTCTTTTTTGTGCGCGCTTCTTGCGCGGCAGCTGCTTCTCACTTCTTGCCCGGCTTACTCATCATGAACGACTTCACCACGATTGCGTTCGGCTGCACGCCTACCGGAATCATGGTGAGAAGCGAATACTCGGTCGGCTCCAGTTTGCGTGGGCGGCGTTTCTGGATCACGGTTACATCTCCGGCCTGGGTGTCGAGCACCAGCAAATAATTCTGGGCCTGGGATAGCGCCAGAGCGTCGGGACGGCTGCCGACGGGCATGGTCGCGATCAGCTTGCCGATATCGATGTCATATATGGCGACGCTGTCGGAGCCGAAGTTGCTCACGTAGAGCCGCGAGTTATCGAGCGTGACCACCGCGTGCGACGGATGCTCGCCGATCATGGGGCTGCTGCCAACTTCATCATTGCCGGTCTCGATGATCGAGATGCCGTTGGAATCGAAATCACATACGATCAGCTCGCCGCCGTCGGGCTTGAGCGCCAGGTCTACCGGAGTGCGTCCAACGTCGAGCAGGGCGAGCACGTGATCGTGCTTCAGATCGATGGACGCCACCTGCGACGATCCGGAACACGCGACGAAAGCTTTGCTGGAGTCGGGCAGGATCGCGATCGATTCCGGTTGCTGGCAGATGGGTAGCGTGGCGCGCACGCGAAGCTGTTTGGCATCGATGAGAGAAACGCTATTGTCGCCGCGATTGCTGACGACGACGGTCGCGCCGTCGGGCGAAACCCGCGCCAGTCCTGGGGATGCGCCCACGTGCAGCGTGGCCACTACCACTCGCTTTTCGAGATCGATGACGCTGACGTTGGCGGAGCCTGAGTTGGCGACGTAGGCGCGTTTGCCGTCCCCGGAGACATCGATGAAATACGGTTTGCCGTGAACGCCGATCACGGCCACGACGACGTTGGTCTCGGCGTTGATCACGCTGATGTTACTTGAAACTGTGTTGACCACGTAGACTTCGTTCTTCTTGCTGTTGGCGGCGATGCCGGTCGGCTCGAGGCCGACGGGGATGGTCTTGGCAAGCGCGAATTTGCGGATGTCGATCACGCTGACCGTATTGCTTTTGCCGTTGGTGACGTAGGCGTATTCGCGATAGGCAGGGCCGTAGTCGGGCAGAGGCTCCTCGCGGAAGTACCACCAGCCGAGCCCGCCGAGTATGGGGAGCAGGACGACGATGAAGAGAAGTTTTTTCAAAAGTGCGTCCGCATGAAGACGAGTCTCGAAGGAGAGACAAAGATTAGCAGAAATGCGCGCCGCGCTTCCTGGATGTGCTTTTTGGGCTCGACTACCTTCGCCATTTATCGGGTTGAGGCTTCAGACTCTTGCGAGCCTTCTTCAGGTCGCGGTTCCAGGCGACTGCCTCATCCGTTGGCAAATCGATTTTACGCAAGACTTTTGCCAGATCGCGTCCCAAACAAATTTTCTCTTTTTCGGGAACCAGGCGGGCGACTGGTCTGCCGTTCTTGAGGAGGACGTAGCTGACATTCTGATAATGGACGCGATTCACGCAATCGGCGAAATTGCGGGCGGCCTCGGTGACGGAGATCGTGGTGGTTTTCATAAAATCAGATTATCTGATTATACACACAATGAAAAGTTTGGACAGGCGTCCCATTTCTCGCGTTCTGTGCAGAAGTGGGGATTTGGGGGCTGTGTATAAAATCCCCACATCTCGCAAGAGACGCGAGATATGGGGCACCCAGACTCTTTTCGGAGTTGTCCCAGATTTTCTAATCCCTTGTCCCTTGCCCCTTGGTTCAGTCACTTACCGGCTGGCTGCTACTGGCTCCGTTATTTCAATCCCCGGGACGGTTCTGCCTACCACTGCGGCGATCTGGCGGACTTGCGTCATCAGGTCGTCGAACTGGTCGGGGTAGAGGGATTGCGGGCCGTCGGATAAGGCTTCGTCGGGTTTGTGGTGGACTTCTATCATCAGGCCGTCGGCGCCCACGGCTACGGCGGCGCGTGAGAGCGGAGTGACTTTGTTGCGCTTGCCGGTGCCGTGGCTGGGGTCGACGAGTATCGGGAGATGGCTGAGGCGCTGCACCGCGGGCACCACGCTAAGGTCGAGCGTGTTGCGGGTGTGGTCGGCGAAGGTGCGGACTCCGCGTTCGCAGAGAGCGACGTTGTAGTTGCCTTCGCTCAGAATGTATTCCGCGGCCATCAGGAATTCTTCGAGCGTGGCTGACATACCGCGCTTCAGGAGCACCGGTTTTTTGGCGCGTCCGGCTCGCTTGAGCAGGGAAAAATTCTGCATGTTGCGAGCGCCGATCTGGATGACGTCGGCATATTCGTCGACCAGGTCGAGGGATTCGTAGTCGACGGCTTCGGTAATAATCTTCAGGCCGAACTGCTGGCGGATTTCCGCCATGATGCGCAGGCCTTCTTCGCCTAATCCTTGAAAAGAATATGGAGAGGTGCGGGGCTTGTAGGCTCCGCCGCGAAAAAACTGCGCGCCGGCGCGATGCACGCGCTCGGCCACGGCGAAGGCCTGCTCGCGAGTCTCAATGCCGCAGGGGCCGGCGACAATGGCGAGTCCGGGCCCGCCGATGGTGGCTGCGGTGCCGGGAAAACGGATGATGGTGTTTTCCTGCTTCACGTCGCGGCTGACCAGCTTGTAGGGCTTGGAAACTTTGATGACTTCCTGCACGCCCGGCATTTCTTCGAGCGTGCCCTGCTCTACTTCTCCCTTGTTGCCGGTGATGCCGATGGCGGTGCGCTGCGCTCCGGGCATGGAGTGCGCGCGGTAGCCGAGTTTTTCGATTTTCTGGCAGACGGCGCGTATCTGCTCTTCGGTGGCTTGCGCCTGCATGACGACTAACATGGATACTCCTCAGAACGTTAAGTCTATCGTTGAATGAGGGATTGGCAAAGCGTGGGTCTCCGCGTGGCTTGTGGTTTTTACTTCCAAGGCAACGTCTTAACCACAGGGAGGCACAGGGGAACACAGAGGAAAGCTCAGGGTGCTGTTCTGCGGAAGATGTATAGATTTGCGGCTTCGCCCCAGCGGTGGGCTGGCTGGGCATTGATCTGCATCTGTTCGACTCGCTCGTAGTTCTGGTCGATGTAGTGTTCCATCCAGGTGAAGAGCTCGTCGTGCTCCTGACCGCGACGCCATCCCCAGGAGGCCCAGTCGTCGACGTAGATGACGATGCGAGGACGGGCGGACTCGATCTGGCGCATCATTTCCTGGCGCATCTGCAATTGATAGGGCTGTGTCTTGATCAAGTCGTACATGTAGATATAGCTGGTGGCGGAGTGGCGGCCGGAGAGGAAATGAATTTCCGGCTCGGAACCGAAAACCGCAATCGTATCTGCCTCCGTGGTCGATGCGCGCACAGTCTTTGCCGCTGCGATGGCTTCGGCGAAAGGATTGGCTGCGTAGATTTTCTGGGCTGCGGCCGCGGGATCGAGCTCGAAGAGGAAGGCCCGTTGGTCCCAGAGCGAAAAGGCGCATGCGGCGATGAAAATCAGAAGAGGAACCAGCCGCGCGCTTGCTCGAAAACGGCGCTGCGCCAGGAAGCGGTACGCGGAAGTCGCAGCCAATGCTGCCAGGATCGAAGCTGCTGGGAGAAGAAGAATGTAGTAGTGAGGCCGGAAGTAAAATCCGGAACAGACTGCGAGCATCGAGAAAGCGGTGAGTGTCGCCAGAAAGAAAAGTTGCGGACGCCAGCGGCGGTCCCAGAAAAGCGTTACCACGCCGATCTCGGCGATTGCCCACAACGGAAATGGATGCATCACCCACTGCAGTGATTGCCGCAATGCCTGTCCGCCCACTGTGAGGCTCGTCTCCGAGGAGTATTCGCGAGCGTAAGTGAAGGTCCAGAACCAGAAATTCTGGAATGCTCCGGCGCGGGCCAGTGCGAGGCACGTGAGAGCGAAAGGCAAGGCCGCTCCTGCCAAATATGCAGCTTCGCGTGAGGCCAGGAGCCGCGGTCGTTTCCAAGTGCAGCGAGCGATATAGAGCGCGCCGAAAGCTGCGAAGACGATTCCGGGTTGCTTCATCAGAAATGCAATGCCCAACAAAAGACCGCTGCAGGAAAAGAGGAGTGGTCCGCCACGGGCGCTGAGAGCGCGCAGCAAGACGAGAATTCCTGCCAGTGCGAACAGAACCACAAAATGCGTGGCGTGGCCGGCGAATCCCAGAAGCGAAGGCAGGTTTGAGAGCACGGCATAAGTGGTTCCGGCTACAAATCCGGAGAGCGGTCCGTTCAGCGATCCGGCGAGCTTTTGCGCCAGCAGAAAAATCAGAACGATCGTTGCCGCGTTAACAGGAATGAGACCGAGGCGGATTCCGATCGACGTCTGCCCAAAGACGGCCATGATCGCGGCGTAGGCTGCGTAAGTGCCGGGCAGCTTCATGTTGTAGGCGAGCGTGTACGGAGGAATGCCTTGCAGGAGGAGTTGTCCGGCGTAAGCGTACTCGCCCTCATCGCGTTCCAGAGGCATGGTTCGCAGGTGAAATCGAATTCCGGCGACGAGCAGAATTACCAGCAGGAGTGCCGCGTAGTAAAACCGGGGATCGAGTTGGCGGGACGGAGGTTGCGGTGACGACTCGTTGTCTGGCGCCGGGTTGTCGGTGCGTCCCTCCGGTTCGTCGGGTGACAAGAAGCCTCCTGCCGGGAAATAACGAGAGTTTAGAACAGGCGAAGGGGCGAGGGGAAACGACCGCTTCCGTTGTAGAATCTAATGCTTAACATTTTGTCTCTAATTCCCTTATGGCTCCGCAAGAGAAACCGGAAGGTAGCACCGTGACTGCTAATGGCGGCGAGGAATCTCGCCCTGACCATACCGACGTCCGCTACGATGCTCAGCGCGTCGAGATGAAGTGGTTTGAACGCTGGCGGCAGGATGCTGCGCTCTACGCCGCCGAGCCGAGTCAGACTCGACCAAGCCCGCGAAGAAAAAATATTACGTGCTCGAGATGCTGCCTTATCCTTCGGGCGCGCTGCACGTGGGGCACGTGCGCAACTACGCGATCGGCGATGTGCTGACCCGCTACATGTGGATGAACGGTTATAACGTGTTGCATCCCATGGGCTGGGATTCTTTTGGCTTGCCCGCGGAAAACGCCGCGATCAAGAACAACACTCCGCCGCGGGAGTGGACGCTGGCCAATATCGCAAACATGAAGGCGCAAATGAAGCGCCTGGGTTTTGCCTATGACTGGTCGCGCGAGGTCACTACGTGTTTGCCAGACTACTACCGCTGGAATCAGTGGTTCTTTTTGAAGTTTTACGAAAAGGGGCTGGCCTATCGCAAGAAGAGCAAGGTGAACTGGTGTCCGCAATGCTGCACCGTGCTGGCGAACGAGCAGGTGGTGAACGGAAACTGCTGGCGTCACGAAGATACGCCGGTGGAGCAGCGCGATCTGGAACAGTGGTTTCTGCGCATCACCGATTACGCAGAAGAATTGCTGCGCGACCTGGATAAGCTCGACGGCTGGCCGGAAAAAGTGCGCACCATGCAGCGCAACTGGATCGGGCGCAGCGAAGGCACGCTGATCGATTTCAAAGTTGCAGACGACAGCGCCGGTGCGACGATCCGTGTGTTTACCACGCGCGTCGATACTATCTTCGGCGCGACATCAGTGCAGCTCGCGCCGCAGCATCCACTCGTCGCGGGCTTCACGCGGTATAACCAGGTGCTGGGAGCGGCGGTGGAGCAATTGGTTGCGGAGCAGCGCAAAGCCAAAGAAGCTGGCGACATTGGCGCCATCGAGAAGCATGGCGTCAACACCGGCCATTATGCGGTGAATCCTTACAACGGCGAACGTGTGCCCATCTGGGTGGCGAATTATGTGCTGATGGATTACGGCACGGGCGCGATCATG
Organism: uncultured Acidobacteriaceae bacterium; assembly: GCA_963846245.1. Taxonomy (GTDB): domain Bacteria; phylum Acidobacteriota; class Terriglobia; order Terriglobales; family Acidobacteriaceae; genus Sulfotelmatobacter. The sequence goes on from CAWJVI010000011.1 coordinate 429,184, forward strand.
AGCGTTCCGGCGCACGATGAGCGCGACTACGACTTTGCCAAGAAATACAAACTGGAAATCCGGATCGTGATTTTGCCCATCTCGAACGATCCTGAGGAGACTATGGCCGAGCCGCGGCTGCCGTTTACCGCGGACGAAGGAATGCTGATCAATTCCGGCCGGTTCAGCAATCTGAGTTGCGAAGAGGCAATCCGAAAAATGGCGGCTGAGGCGGAGAAGAACGGATTCGGCAAAGCCGCTGTTACGTATCGTCTGAAGGACTGGGGAATTTCGCGCCAGCGCTATTGGGGTACGCCGATCCCGATGGTGTATTGCGAGAAAGATGGGATCGTGCCGGTGCCGGAAAAAGATTTGCCGGTGCTGCTGCCGGACAATGTCGATATCACGCTCACCGGAGCGTCGCCGCTCACGCGCGTGCCCGAGTTTGTGAATACGACTTGCCCGAAGTGTGGCGGTCCGGCGCGCCGCGAGAGCGACACCATGGATACGTTCGTGGATTCGTCGTGGTATTTCTATCGCTACACGGACGCGCACAACGATCACGCTCCTTTCGACTCGAAAGCCGCGCAATATTGGTTTCCCATCGATCAGTACATCGGCGGCGTCGAGCACGCCATCCTGCACCTGATCTACTCGCGGTTCTGGACGAAGTTCATGCGCGACCTGGGCATGATCACGAATGACGAACCGATCGAGCGCCTGTTCACGCAGGGCATGGTGATCAAGGACGGCGCGAAAATGTCGAAGAACCGGGGCAATGTGGTCACGGCCGATGAAACGGTGGAGCGCTATGGGGCCGACGCGGCGCGTCTCTACAGCTTGTTTGCCGGGCCGCCGGATCGCGATTTGGATTGGCAGGATTCAGGGATTGAAGGCATTCGGAAGTTTCTGGGACGCGTGTACCGGTTTGTGCTGCACAATGTGCAGCCGCAGCATCCCGACTGGGGCAAGCCTGTTCCGGCGGATTTGCCGCCGGAGGCGCGCGCGATCCAGCGCAAACTGCACCAGACGATCAAGCGCGTCACGGATGACTTCCAGGGACGCTGGCACTTCAACACTTGTATCTCGGCCATCATGGAGCTGACGAACGCTCTCCAAAGTGCGGAGGATGCGATCGAGAAAAAAGCAATTCCAGTTCCGCTGCTCGCCGATGCGCAGCGCAGTCTCGTGCTGTTGCTCGCGCCTTTCGCGCCTTATCTCTCGCACGAACTTTGGGAGATGCTGGGCGAAAAGGGAAGCTTGCTGAAGGCGCCGTGGCCGAAGTATGACGCGGTGTTAGCGAAGGAAGAAGAAATCGAGATCCCGGTGCAGGTTAATGGAAAACTGCGCGGCCGTGTCGTTGTGCCTGCAGACGCTTCGCAGGAACTGGTGGTGGATCGCGCGCTTGCCGACGAAAAAGTGAAAGCTACCATGGCGGGGAAGCAGATCATCAAGACGATCTTCGTGCCCGGCAAGCTGCTGAACTTCGTCGTGCGGTAAAGCGGTGCGGTGAGCCGATACCATCAGCCGGTGCGGTGAGCCTGGTGCGGCGAACCTATCCTATCCTTCCGCGGGAATGAGTTATCCTGAAAACGCATGTCCCGCATATCGCCCACGCTCGAAGGCTTCCGTGCTGCGTTTCGCCGGCCTTCGCTCACATTTGCTGAAATTTCGTGGCGCTGGGCCGTGGGTGCGACGGCGAGCGCGTTGGTCGCGTTTTCGCTTTTGGAATATCTCGACACGCTGCCCGTAAGCGGTAGCGATATTCTTCTGCTGCGAACGCGGCAGCCCGTTCTGATCGGCCAGGCCCTCGGGCACATTTTTCGCGGGAGCGCTCCTCGCATCGAGATGGCCGAACTCCTCGCCGCCATCGCACTGACCTTTTTATGGATTTTTGCCGCTTCCGTGGGACGAGCCACGACGGTTCGCAGCCTGATCGATTATTTCTCTGAAAGATGGAAGTCGACGAATGGCGGCGAGGAATTGGTTCCGGTCACGGATCTGGCGGCCCCGCCGCAGAAGAGTTCACAACTCGGATCGCTGCTGCGGCTGAACTTCCTGCGCGCGGCCGCGACCCTGGCTGCGATTCTTGGCCTGGTGGGCGCGGTGATCCTGGTGCAAGTGGTTTCAGCTGGCTTCTCGAGCAGTGCGGCGTCGACAGGGGTGACTTCGAATAATTCTGCAGCGCCTGCCGGCCTTGGAGCTGGAATCGCTTTTCTGCTGTTGTTTCCTCTGGCCGGACTAGTCTTCGCCGCGTGGTCCACTCTAAACTGGGTTCTGTCGCTGGCGGCGGTGTTTGCGGTGCGCGACGGCGATGTCCCCAAAGATGCTCTGGGCGCGGTTTCTGCCGCGGTCGGTTTCTGCCGCGAACGCAGCGGGGCAGTGTTGGCGGTCACCATCTGGACAGGACTGGCGCACCTGACGGTCTTCGTGGTGGCGACGACCGCGGTCTCACTGCCGCTAAGTTTCGCCCAGATCGCGCCATCGCGGGTCGTGCTGGCCGCTGTCGTTCTGCTTGCCGTGGCGTATTTCGCGGTCGCCGACTGGCTCTACATCGCGCGGCTGGCGGGATACGTTTGCATCGCGGAGATGCCCGAGGCGATGCTTGCGCCGATAGCGCCGCCCGCACCAATGCCTGCTCTTCCTCTGCCCTACACAACCATTGACCGCGACGAGCCAATTCTGAGCGATCTGCCAAATCTCGCAGTGGAGACGTAGCTTGCTACGTCTCGGCCGCCATCACAGAGGCCATCGCTCGCGACGCCGCATGCAGAGAGACGTTGCAAGCAACGTCTCTACAGAGGCATTTACACGATTGCGCCGAATCTGAAATACTCATCCGTGGAAACCAAGTCCAAGCTTCGCCAATCATCGTCCAGCCGATCGTCGCTCAGCCAACCTTCCCTCACCCAGTCCATCGTCATTCTTGATTTCGGCGCGCAGTATACGCAACTCATCGCGCGCCGCATTCGCGAACAGAATGTTTTTTCCGTCGTGCTGCCTTGCACCGCCAAGCTCGATGAGATGAAGAGCTACGCGCCGGCCGGGATCGTGCTCTCGGGCGCGCCGTGGTCGGTCTACGACAAGGACGCGCCGCCGGCCGATGCGCGGCTGTTTGAGCTGGGCCTGCCTGTGCTTGGCATCTGCTATGGGTTGCAGTTCATGGTGCATACGCTCGGAGGCAAGGTGCGTCCGGCCGACAAGCGCGAGTATGGCCACGCGGAAGTCGAAGTAGTTGCCGAGTCAGTTTTATTTCAAGGTCTGTCGAGGAAACTCCCGGTGTGGATGTCGCACGGAGATGAGGCGCTGGAACTGCCTCCGGGTTTTGAACTGACGGCGAAAACGGCTCACGCCGTGGCCGGCATTCAGAACGTTGAGAAGAGATGGTTCGCGGTGCAGTTCCATCCCGAGGTGCATCACACGCGCCAGGGCACGGAGATTCTGCGCAACTTCATTTTCCAGATTTGCGGCGCGAAACCAACTTGGACGCCGCAGCATTTCATCGATTCGACCGTCGAGCAGGTGAAGCGGCAAGTGGGCACAGGACGCGCCATCTGCGCGCTGTCGGGCGGCGTGGATTCTTCGGTGGCCGCGGTTCTGGTGGATCGAGCTTTGCGCGACAAGAATGGCAAGTCGCGTCTGACCTGCGTTTTCGTGAACAACGGCGTGTTGAGAAAGAATGAATTTGAAAAAGTGCAGAAGACGCTGCGCGACAAGCTCGGCCTTCGACTCGATGCGGTCGACGCCACGGATCGTTTTCTCCGCAAGCTTAAAGGCGTGAGCGATCCTGAGAAAAAGCGCAAGATCATCGGCAACGAATTCATCAAGGTGTTCGAAAAAGAAGCTCGCCGCATCGAGAAAAGCGAAGGCAACGTAAAGTGGCTGGTGCAGGGGACGCTTTATCCCGACGTGATCGAATCGCGCTCCGTACGCGGGCCGTCGCAGGTGATCAAGTCGCATCACAACGTCGGCGGGTTGCCGAAAAAGATGAAGCTCAAGTTGATTGAGCCGCTGAAAGATCTGTTCAAGGATGAAGTCCGCAAGATTGGCCGCGACCTCGGCATGCCCGACGAAATCCTGCAGCGGCAACCGTTTCCCGGGCCCGGACTAGCCGTGCGGGTGCTGGGAGAAGTCACTCCCGAGAGGCTTGCAATGTTGCGCGAGTGCGACGACATTGTTGTGACTGAAATCAAGAACGCCGGGCTCTACACAAAAATCTGGCAGTCGTTCGCGGTGCTGCTGCCGGTGATGTCCGTGGGCGTGATGGGCGACATGCGGACCTACGCTTACACTTGTGCGGTTCGCGCCGTCAGCTCCGAGGATGGAATGACCGCCGACTGGGTCCCGCTGTCGACCGAAGTGCTGAAGAAGATTTCCACGCGGATAGTCAACGAAGTAAAAGGCGTGAACCGCGTGGTGTACGACATTACGTCGAAGCCGCCGGGCACGATTGAGTGGGAGTGAGGAAGCTCTTGGCTCTTAGCTTTTAGCTGAACCCTGCGATGATCTCCGTTGGTCAGCCTCGGCAGCCTGCGCTCGGGTTGCGTGCGCGCTCGCTATTCTTTCGAAGCAAACTATGCATTCGCGACCGCAGCCAGAAGTTGCGGCGGTACTGCTTCCACAATCGGAAGTTCGACGGTAACGCGCGCGCCCAAGGGACTCACGTTTTCGATTCGCAGCGCCCCGCCGCGTTGTTTCACAATCCCGTAGCAGACGCTCAGGCCCAGGCCCGTGCCTTCTCCCGCCGGCTTGGTGGTGAAGAAGGGGTCGAGCGCGCGATTCAGATTCGAGAAGCCGGGTCCGCTGTCTTCCACTTCTATCACCGCCCGCGCGCCAGACTGATACGCGCGAATGCTGATGCGTTTGTTCCCGGCGAAACCCTCCAGCGCGTCGCTGGAATTCTTGAACAGGTTCAGCAGGATTTGTTTAATCTCGTCCTCATGGACGGCAAGCGACGGGAGGCCAGGAGCAATATCGAGATCCACTCGCACCTTGCGCTTGCGAGTGTAGTACTCGCATAAAGCCAGCACTTCGTGCACCAGCGGAGAAAGCTGCACAATGTGCGTGTCCCGCGCTCCTTGCCGCGCGAAGCGCAGCAGATTATCGATGATCCGCTTCATGCGGCGGGTCTCACTAACCAATCGCGTGAGTTGATCGCGTGCCTGAGGAGAGGCGACTTTATCACTGATCAGTTCGCCATATCCCATGACTACGGTCAGCGGATTATTAAGCTCGTGCGCCACTCCCGCAAGCAATTGACCCAGGGCGGCCAGCTTTTCCGACCATACCAGCTGCCGGTGCAAGGTTTTCAATTGCACCGCCACGGCGAGATCCGCTGCGACCATCTCGATGCGCGCTAACTCAAGCGCATCCAGTCCGAGCACAGGTCCCCGCGTCAGCACTCGAATACATCCTAGATACGTGCCGATTCCCGAACAGAGCGGTATCAGGATCGCAGCGCTGTTTCTGAATACCGTGTCGGATTCCGATTCCACCTGATCAGGCACCTCTGACGATTCTGTTTGCTCACGCGGTAGCAAGCGCGGTAACAGGAAAGAGTTGCGCCCGAGGCGCAGCGCGCCGGAGCATGCGCTCTGAATGCGATCCAGAGTCCAGTCGGCCGCCTGAAGTTTCTGCAATGCGATTGGCGACCCACTCGATCCAACCACGCTTAACTGCCCGTCAGCATCTTCGACTTGAACCACGGCTGCGCCAAAGCTGCTGAGTTCCGTGATGGCGGTCGCGATCTCGGGACAGACCGTCTCCGGCTTGGCACCGTTCAACAGGCGCGAGGTGATGGACGCGAACCGCTTCAGTTGATGATTGAGTGATTCCGCCTTGCGCTGCATTCCGGTGATGGAGAGTGATTTATCTTCGACGACAGCGAGAATCATGCCGAAGGCGACGAAGAGTTTAGGGACATCCCAGAGCGCTCCGGGGACAATCAGGTTCGGCGTGAAGCGCTCGACCCACAGACGAACGGAGAACAGCGCTCCCCAGCCAAGAAACCCGCAGGAAATCGTCAGGATTCCGAACGATCGACGCCAGTAGTTGCGGCAGATGAACACGCCCGGCAAACCAAATCCCACGCCGAGCAGCGCGGTTGCGCCTTCCACAAACGAGCCGTGGAGCGCGGCGCGAATCGCCCAGGCTGCCACCATTGAACAAACGAACGCGAGCACGCCCATGAACCACGAAAACCTGCGATGCCCGCGGAAGAAAAATATGGTTGCTCCACCGAAGCATGCAATCAGGCACAGGACATAGAGCCAGCGCGCCTGCGAACCGGTGGCAAACAACGCCGAATAAAACAGGGACGGAACACCGAGCACCAGCAGCAGGGAAGTGCGCTTGGCGGAATCTTCAACCACCGAGGAAACTGAAACCAGAAACGCAACCGCGGCGGCTTGCAAGGTGACGGAGTCGATTGCCAGCAGAGTGGAGGTGACGTGTCCGCGATCAGGCTCGAGCAGTTGTGCCAGGAAGTGGGTGAAGACCAAGAACCATCCTACGGCCCAAACCGTGAGCCGGGCGCAGCGGGCATGGCGTTTGAGGCACGCAAAAATAATCACCAGCGCGCCCACGGTCAAAAATGTCGGAAGTTTTTCGAGAATGTCCATCAAGGTTACGATTCGGGGGAATCATCGTGTCTACAGTAACCAAGGGTAACCACCCCGGTCAAAGCCCGAACGTGCCATGGGAGTGGCACGGAAGTCGGGCATTGGCGGCCTGCGCGTACGAATTTTTGCAGGAGCGGAGCCGCCTGAGATGACATCCTCGCCGGCGCGAGGGCGGGCTCGTGCGCCCGCCTCCGCGTTTTCTGCTGAAGCGCTTTATTACATCGCCGGCCCTTCCGGATACGCCGGAAGATCGGGCGGGCGCGGCGGCAGTTTCTTGGGATTGGCTTCGATCTGCTTCATCACTTCCTGAATGGCGCGATCAAGCTGCGCGTCTTTGCCGCGGACCACATCGTCCGGGCGATCGTCGACCTCAATGTCAGGTGCGACTCCGTGGTTTTCCACCACCCACTTGCTGTTCAGGCCGTAGTGGGCAAACTCTGGACGAGTGATGTATCCACCGTCGAGGAGCGGGAACTGGCCGCGGATGCCGCGGACTCCGCCCCAAGTGCGTTCGCCAATGAGCGGGCCAAGTTTGTAGACCTTGAAGAACTCGCTGAAAATGTCGCCGTCCGATGCCGCGTATTGATTGGTGATCGCGGCCATGTAGCCGTGGAAAACCGGCTGCGGTATCGTTGTGTTGTCAAAGTTGCGGGACGCGTCCATGCCGACCAGCACCCGGCGCAGGCGCTCAAAGATGAGTTGGTCGACGAACCCTCCGCCGTTGTAGCGCACATCAATGATCATGCCTTCTTTGCGAATCTGCGGGAAGAACTGTTTGACGAACGCGTTGAGGCCGGGGCCGCCCATGTCAGGAATGTAGATGTAACCCACACGTCCGTGCGTCGCCGCGTCCACCTTTTTGCGATTGCTTTCGATCATGTAATTTTCTCGGAGCTGCGCTTCGTCCGCGATCGGCTTGACCGGCAGGGTGCGGGCGCCTTCCGCGTCGGGCTTGGAGTTTACCGTGATGGCGGTGGTCTCGTTGGCGGTGTTCACGAACAATTCGTAAGGATTCTGCGGCGCATGTAACGGCCGTCCGTTGACTGCCAGCAGATAGTCGCCTTCCCGCACATCGATGCCCGGTTCGGTAAGCGGCGACCGCGTTTGCGGATTCCAATTCTCACCCGGATAAATCTTTTTGAAGCGGTAGAGCCCGCTGGCCGAGTCGAGTTCAAAGTCAACGCCCAACAGACCCACGTTCACGGGATGCAGATCGGGTTGGTCGCCGCCGCCTACATAGGTGTGGGAGTTAGAAAGTTCGCCGATAACTTCTCCCAGAATATAAGTAAGGTCGTATCGATTGGCCGCGTAAGGAACCAGCGGCGCGTACTTGTCGCGGATCGCCTCCCAGTTCACGCCGTTCATGCTGGGTTCAAAGAAAAAATCTCGCTCCTGGCGCCACACTTCGTTGAACATCTCTTTCCATTCAGCGGGAGGATCGATTTCCGCGCGCAGGCCTCCGAGGTTGAGTGCGCCGTCGCCGGGTTTCTTGGGAGCGTCGGGCTTGGCGTCGATGATGCCGTATCCGCCATTCGCCTCGTAGAGAATCTTCATGCCATCAAAAGACATGGCCCAGCGGTCGATGCCTTCGATCAACGTCTTCTCTTTCCGCTCTTTAAAGTCGTAGGCGTGTAGAGCGGATTCTTCGCCGGGAATCGGCCCTGAGAGGCCCTGTACCGGCTGGCTCGAATAATAGAGAAAACCCTTTGCCGCCCCCAATCCGGTCACGTTGGCCGGAGCGACGGGCAAAGCGACGGTGCGATTCTGGATGCCCTCAAGATCAATCCGAAAGTTCCTGGCGACTTCCTTGGATTCTTTTTCGCGCTCGGATGCTTCCTTCTTCGCTTCTTCTTTTTTCTGAAGTTCCGATTTGTTCTTGTCCGCCGCTTTTTTGTCTTTCTCTTTTTCCTTTTCTTCCTTTTCTGATTCGGGAGCTTCAGCCGCAGGCTCCTCGCCCTTGATTGCAGTTTCGTCGCTCAGCGCCGGGAACGGCGAAGGCGCATCCGCATGCAGAGTGATCAGGTAAGGCCGCGTAGTCTTAGGGTTGGCAAACTCAAAATCGTAATTGCCCAGCACTTCGTTGTAGTCGCGGTCGGAGAGGAAATAAAGATAGTTGCCGTCGGGGTCGAAGACCGGCCCCTGGCTGTTGACCAGATCGCTAGTAACCGCGGTGATTTTCTTGTCGGCGGTCGAGTAGAGATACACAACGCTGAATCCGCTTTGCTGTGCCTTGTCATAAGCTAGCCACTTGCTGTCGGGTGACCAGGAGTAGTTGGTGATCTCGTTGTACTTGCCGCGATCCACTTCGACCGGCTTCTTGTCGCTTATGTCGACGTACCAGAGGCGGAGATCTTTGTCGCCCCAGGCTATTTTCTTGCTGTCCGGCGACCACGCCGGCGCGAACTTGAAGCCCTTGTAGCCGCTGGTGATCTGTTGTTCTTTATCCTTGCCGCGCTCTTTCGCTCGCGCCGCTTCCTTGGCGGCGGCGGCCTTATCTTTTTCTTGCTCTTTTTCTGTTTCCTTGGTCGCGTCCCTGCCCAGGTCGATGTTGCCCATGCCGTCCTGGGGAGTGATGTAAATTTCGTCCTCGCCGGTGCGATCGGAAACGAAAGCGATCCAGCGCCCATCCGGAGACCACGCCACTTCTCTTTCGCGGATGCCGGGTGTGCGAGTCAGGTTGCGGGTTGCCCCTTCTTTGGCGGGCACGGTGTAGACGTCGCCGCGCGCGACAAAGACTGCGCGCTTGCCGTCGGGAGCAAGATCCATGTCGCTGACGCTCTTGCTCACGCTGGCCCAGCGCTTCATGGTCAGGTCGCGTTCGCCGGGGAGAGTGATCGTCAGCTTGGTCGCCTGCCGCGTGCCCAAATCCAGCACATAAAGATACCCGCCATTCTCAAAAATAATGGACGCATCGCCCAGGCTCGGCCACATCACATCAAAGTCGGTGAAGTGCGTGACCTGCTCGATCTGCTTCGTGCCCAGGTCATACGCGTAGATGTTGAATCGGTGGTCGGCTCCGCGATCAGACGTGAAGTACACCGTGTTGCCGTGCCACATCGGAAACGTATCCGTGTAATCCGTATGCGGAATCTGCTGCTCGAGGACGTTATTCTTGATGTCGTAAATATAAATGTCCTGCGCGAGGCCGCCCGTGTAGCGCTTCCAGGTGCGAAAATTTCTGAAGATGCGGTTGTATGCGATCTTCGTGCCATCCGCGTTAAACGAAGTCAACCCGCCCTGGTCCATGGGCAGCGGCTCCGGCAAACCGCCATCAATCGAGACCGTAAACGGCCGCTTGGTCCAGCCATTCGAGGCATCGAGCCGCGACAGAAAAACAATGCGCTTGCTGTCGGGCGTCCACGTAACGACCTCGTTGTGAATGCCCATGCGGTCGCTGAGCGGTTGCGCGCCGCCCTGGTAGAACGTGAGTTGGCGCGGCTGGTCGCCCTCGGAGCTCATTACATAAACGTTGAAATTGCCGTCGTACTGGCCGGTGAACGCGATCCATTTCCCGTCCGGCGAAAACTTCGGAAATAGCTCGCGCCCCGGATGAGTCGTGACGCGGTGAGCAGCTCCGCCGCTGGCCGAATCCAACCATATGTCGCCTCCGTAGACAAAGGCGATTTTGTCCCCATGAATATCGGGGAAGCGCATCAAGCGTCCTTCCGGCTGTTGGGAAAGGGAAAAAGTGGCAGCGAAAATAAAAAAGATGGCAGTGGCAGCCCAGCGGCGAACGAGCGACATTTCAGCGTCCTCCTTGAAACAGACCGGCGGCAAAAATTCGTACGCCGGACAAACCCAAGATTTTAGCAAGTTGTGAGCCCCATGGCGGCGATTTCAGTTCCGGGGTAGTGGGTAAGTTTGACGACAGCAGACAAAGACACATGTACCACAAAGGGCCCGAAGTATCACGAAGGGCTTTGCTGGCTGGGTTTTCCTTCGTGTGACTTTGTGTCCTTAGTGGTAAACGCCGTCAAACTGACTCCCTGTCCGGGCCGATCGAACGCAACCGAGACCGCACCTCCAATTGGACGCAGAACGGGAAAGAAGGTCAGTGAAGAATCAGAACTCGCGCTCCAGTCGGACATAACAGGCAGGCGTAACAGGCAGACTCAACAAGAAAGAGCAGACATAACACCAAGCAGACTTAACAGCAACACACTGAACAAGGCCAAACCTAACCCGGTCCTTACCGGAAGCGCCGGATAAACAGCGTGTGCCGCTCCGAGCGGTAAAATCCAACGCCGTAGATGGTGGCCTTGCCTTTCGTCGAATAGATCACCTGCCGAATGCGCAGGAGCGGCTCACCACGATGCAGCCCCAGCAACTCGGCAATATTGATATCGGCCGCGGTCGCGTCAATTTCTTCGTCGGCATAAGCCAGCTCCACGCCGTATTCGTGCTTCAGCGCGCCAAACAGCGAGCTTCTCCCCAGCGGCGCTTTCACCAGGTCGGAATATTCCGCCGCTGGCAGATAGCAGGTTTCGAGAGCAAACGGTTCCTCGCCGGTCAGGCGAAGACGCTCAATCTTCACCATGCGGCTGGTCGCCGAGAGCCCCAGGCGGGCGGCCACTTCCTGCTCGTCTTCAATGATCTTGGCCAGCAGCACCCGCGAACTCGGAGCCAGGCCACGGCTGGCCATGTGCTCCGTGTAACTCATGAGCTTGTTGAAATGGATTTTCGGTGACGCGACAAAAGTGCCCGCACCCCGCCGCCGTTCTACGATTCCCTCGCGCTCCAGTCCCGCCAGCGCGTGGCGCGCGGTCATCAGACTCACTTTGTGCGCCTTGGCGAGTTCGCGCTCCGAGGCAACGGCGTCCCCCGGCCGCAACTGATCCGCCTCGATCCGTTTGCGGATCGAGTTCTGTATCTTTTTGTAAACCGGTGTTCCGTTGCTGTGATTGCCAGTCATAAAACGATTTACTAAGCCTGCCGGGAATTAAGATACCGGGACATTTCATCCAGGACAATTGCGGGATGTGGTGCGAGTGCTTTCGTCCCTCGGCCCGGCACGCTCATGTGCTATATAGCGTATTCCGGGCGTCGTGTAAAGGCAAAATCTCGAAAATTAACGAAATCTGAGGTTTGGATCGCCATCAAATGCTATAGAGCATGCGATTCTCGCCTTCCCGGCGCGGCGCAACAGTTTTTTGCGTACACCGCATAAAAAATGCTGATTTGGCCGTATTCATCGCGCCCCTCTCGAGACTTGGAAATCGTTTACCGGCTCTGGCGCGAAACTGTAACTCCAGAGCAGCGCCGCAAGTGATATAGAGCGATCCGTAAATGCCCCTAAAAAGATTTTCACAGGTTTCTGCATTTTTTTCTTGACCATGATCTGCCATGTGCTATATAGCATAGTCGATTGACATTAGGGCCCGTGTCTAACGCCCAAGGTCTGTCATGCAGGAAGTGCTCGAGGAGGCGCTGTGATGATGCAATTCACGAACGGAAAGTGTAAGCACACAACGGAACGCGGAGCGATGCAGACGTTGGTTACGTTTTTAGCCGTCTGCGCAGTCGCCCTCAGCTTATCGATGCTTGGTTTCGCGCAGGAGCTGGCGGCAACGCTCACCGGCACGGTAACCGACCCCAGCGGCGCGGTTGTCGCGGGCGCCACCGTTATAGTTCACAGCGAGGACACCGGTGCTGATCTCCGCACCGTGACCACCAGCGGCACCGGCAACTTCAATATCACGAATCTCCCCGCGGGCCGTTACACGGTGACCGTGAAGAACGCCGGATTCCAGGCCTACGTCGCCAGGGCCGTGATCCTGAACGTCGCCGAAAAGCACACCCTCGATGTTACGTTAATCACCGGCAAGGTGACCGAGACTCTCGAGGTGACCGCAGAAAACACGCCGATCCAAACTACGACTGCGGAAGAATCCGGAACGGTCACCGGCGATCAGGTTCGAGAACTGGCCCTGAACAACCGGAACTTCGAACAGCTCATCCTGCTGCAACCGGGCGTGGCCAATCAATTGCCGGACGAAGTTGGCTTCGGACTCCAGAACAACACTTCGATCTCCGTTAACGGAGCCCGCACAGGCGCCAACAACTACACTGTGGATGGCGGCGACATCAACGACAGCGGCTCCAACGGAACGCTGTTGAACACTCCGTCAATCGATGCCATCCAGGAGTTCACGCTGGAGCGCAGCAACTACGACGCGTCCTTCGGACGCAGCGGCGGGGGTCAGGTCGTGGTCGCGACCAAAGCTGGAACCAACGACTTCCATGGCAGCGCCTACGAATTCAATCGCAACAACTTCTACAACGCCAACACATTTGGCGACCGCCAGGCCATCAATGCCGGCAATCCCGCGGCCGATTTCAAGACTCCTATCGAGCGCTACAACGACTACGGCTTCACCATCGGGGGACCGCTGTTCGTTCCCAAGGTCTATCACCCGGCGAAATACAAAACGTTCTTCTTCTGGTCAGAAGAGTGGCGCAAGGCGAGCCTCCCGGAAACCAATACCATCCCGGTGCCGACCGTGGCGCAACTCGCTGGAACATTCACGACTCCGATTCCGGTTGCGCCCGCTGGTTGCGTGACGACTACAGGCACCACCTACACCATCAGTCCGTCGTGCTATAGCGCGAATGCGACTGCTTACCTGAACACTTTCATGGTCAACAACCCGCCGAGTTCCGGCAATCAGTTGATCACCCCTTACAGCGAATTGAACAATTACCGTCAGGACATTATCCGGCTCGATCAGAATGTCGGCGACAAGGTGCGGGTGTATGCCCGCTACATGGAGGACGTGGTGCCGCAAAATGCGCCGTTCTCCCTCTGGGGCGGCGGCAACTATCCCGGTGTAGAGACGACGTCAATTAATGCGCCCGGCCGCAACCTCGTTTTGAATGCGACTGAAAGCATCTCTCCGCGAGTGGTGAACGAAGTGGAGTTCGTGGATGCCTGGGGAGCGATCAATTCGGATCTTACCAACGCGACCGCAAATTCGCCGTCTTTTCTCAGCCAGCTCACTAACAACACCGCCTACCAGGATCCCAACGGCCGCGCGCCCAACGTTGCCATCACTGGATATACCGGCTTGGGTAATGGAAGCGCGCCGTACTTCGAGCGCAACATCGACAGAACGATTTACGATAATTTTTCCATCCAGCGCGGAAATCACACCCTCCGCGCCGGGTTTACGGCAATGTGGATGCAGAAAACCGAGAATGCATCCGCCGGAGCGGCAAGCTTTAACTTCACCGGCGGCAATGGGAACGATCCGTTTGCCAATTTCCTGCTGGGCCAAGCCGACTCCTATAGCCAACCCAACAAGGACACCGTCCCTCACCTTCGCTACGTGAATTTTGAAACCTACGTGCAAGACGATTGGAAGGTGTCGCGGCGCCTAAGCTTGAACCTTGGCGTGCGATACAGCTATTTCCCCTCGCCGACGGACAGCAACAACACGCTGGTGAACTTCATTCCAAGTCTGTACAGCGCGGCCGACGCACCGGCGATTGATCCCACCACCGGAAGTATGGTTGCGGGGAACAACGCTGCAACCTATGCCAACGGCCTGATCTTTCCGGCAGGCGCGGCCTGTGCAGCAGCGAAAGCGGTTCCGGCTCCGCTCGTCAGTTGTTCTCCCTACGGCAGCCGCGTGAACCCCAGCTCCAATAACAACTGGGGACCACGGCTTGGCATCGCTTACGATCCTTTCGGGAACGGGAAGTGGGCGGTGCGTGGAGGCGTGGGCGTTTTCTATGACCGCACCCTCAACGGCATTTGGGAACAGAACGCATTCGGCGATCCGCCGCTGGTGCAGACAACGACCACCCTTAACAACGTCACTTCAAGCGCGAACCTGTTCGATAACCCCCTCGGCGGTGCCGCGGCAGGACCACCCTTGGGACCCGTCGCGTTGACCATAACCGGTTCGCCCAGCTTTAAGGCTCCGAGCTATCTGGACTACAACCTTTCGGTGCAGCACGAGATCATGCCCAACACTGTGCTGGAAGTGGGATTTGTCGGAACCAAGGGCACGCATCTGCTTGGCGACATTGATCTCAACCAGCCCACCGTCGCCGCGCGTTTGGCCGACCCGACTGCTGACGTTAACTTCATACGTCCCTATCAAGGCTATGGCGCCATCAACGATCGCGCCACGGTCTACACCAGCAACTACAACTCGTTGCAGGTATCGCTGAATCGGCGCTTCAGCAAGGGACTGACACTTGGCGTCGCATACACCTGGTCCCACCTGCTCACGACCAATCCTTACGATCGCGGTCTGTCAGCGTATGACACCTACGACCTGAAGCAGAGCTACGGAGACTCCGTGCTGAATACTCCGCAGATGTTCGTGATGAGCTACGTTTACGATTTGCCGTTCTTTAAGAGCCAGAGCGGACTCGTCGGTCACGTGCTCGGCGGATGGGAATTGTCAGGCATTGTCACAATTCAGTCTGGCCAATCCCAGATCATGACGCAAAGCAACGATCCATGGCAGTTGGTCGGCGACCCGGGTGGACTTGGCATGACTCGGCCCGGAGAGACAGTCTTCATCCGTCCGGACCAGGTTGGCGATCCGCACGGATCGAAATCCATCAATGAGTTTTTCAACACGGCAGCCTTTACGGATGCGATCGGGCACTTCGGCAGTTCTCGCCCCGGCGCGATTCTCGGACCGGGCTACCAACGCTGGGATACGTCGCTCATCAAGAACATAAAATTCGCGGAACGCCTGGGCCTGCAACTCCGGCTCGAGACGTTCAACACCTTCAACCACGGCAGCCCCAGTGGGATCGACACTGGTGTCGACGACGGGTCGTACGGCGCCATCAACGGATGGCACGATCCTCGAACCGTGCAACTAGGAGTGAAAGTTAAGTTCTAAAGGTAATCAAGTCGGGATTTACTCTGGGCGCACGCCGCAAAGGCGTGCGCTTTTTTTTCTTACTGCGGCTTGTCTTAACTGCGGAAGCATTCCGGATCGTCCCAGCCTTCACTGGCTCTCATTCTTCTTGATCGCCTCCGTCCTGCCCTTCTCCTGGATGTCGACTGAAAGTTTTTGCTCTTTCTTCGCTTCGGCGGTTTGGCCGAGTTGCCGCAACACGGTGCCGAGGACGTAATGTGCCTGAAAGTAGTTGGGATCGATCTGAATCGCTTTACGAAGCGTCTCGACGGCCTCGTGGGGATGATTTAGCGCGAGTTCCGTCCGCCCTAAGAAGAATAAAGCCTCGGTGTAACGAGGATTCGCCGCGATCGCCGCGCGAAAATGGGGCTCGGCCTCTGCCGGCTGGGACTTATCAAAAAGTATCTGGCCAAGAATGCAGTTCGAAACCGGATCGCTGGGAAAGCGCTGCAATTCTTCGCGGAACTCCTTCTCCGCCAGTTCGTTCTGGCCTTCCCGCCAATACTGGAAGCCCAGTCCGGAATGCACGCCCATAAAATTCGGGTCGGCCGCGACTGCGGCTTGATATTCTTTGATCGCCTCGTCTCGATTCGACATCTGGTCGTAGGCTGTGCCCATCATGATGTGCGCCGACGCGGAGTTGGGGCTCAGTTGCATGATGCGGGCGAATACGCTGGTAAGTGCTTTGTAGTCTTTCATCCGCAGGTACGCTTTGCCGAGCATGTCGAGCGTCTCCAGGTCGGATGGCTGCGCCTGATTGGCGCGTTCCAGATATTCAGCCGCTTCCGGGTAGCGATCCAGCGCAAAGAGTGAGAGGCCGGCCAAGTCGAGAACCTGAAAATCGTCTGGATACGCCACTGCCATCCGTTGAAGCAGGCTCCACGCGGACTTGTATTGCTGCGCTTTGAAGTAAGCGATGGCAAGATTGCGTTTCGTCGCAGCGTCGCCCGGACGGACCTTCAACGCTTCTTCGTAAAGAGGAATCGCCTCCGCGGGTTTGCCCTCACGCGACAGCACAATCCCCAGATTATTCAACGCGGCAAGAGAATGCGGATCGATCGTCAATGCCTGCCGCAAAGCCTTAGCGGCATCGGGTAGTTCGCCCTTATGCATCGCTTCCGCCGCGCGTTCGAGGTCCGCGTGCAGCTGTTCTTCTTTACTTTTCGAGGCCTGAGTCTTTGGAGGTGCGCCTGTCTGCGCGGCGAGGCAGCATGCAATCAACATCCACAGCAGGTAGATACTGGCCACCCGCCGCACGCGGAATCGCACGCTCATAGCCAGATTTTAACCTACCGGGCAGAGCAGTAAGTCTTGACCACGAAGGGCACAAAGGTACACGAAGGACGACGTCGGCAACGTCTTAATTTTGACAGTGCTTGTAAGTCGTTGAAAATATCTGTAAGTTATTGAGTCTTGGTGTAAGTGGTTGAAAACAAGCAGATGCTCACCAGGATGCCGCAGGACGCACGATAAAGCTGCGGATGAGGTTTTCCTTGTCCGCGCGATCGATCGTCGACGCCAGGGCCGTTTCCGGCTCAGGAAATGGCATTTCAGGAAGAGCCAAGACTGCCGGAGGCGGATCGGCCTCAAGGTATGCCGGCAGTTAGGCCTGTCTCTCTATCGTATAGCTAGGAGATAATCAGTGTGGAGGACGAATACCTGACGTAGATTTCCGGCAGGTTGAGGTCCGGATTGTTCTATCCGCGCTCCGGCGCACATCATGCGCCCAGAAATTGAGCCGTGCGGCGATTTAACCCGCGAGGTGTTCGGCTAGGCCATGTTTGCTCAGGTCCACGATCTTGATATAAGTCTTGCAGGAAGCAACATTCGAGCCGGATGCATTCGAACTCAGGACTTTGCCTATGATCGCGATTGTGATGGGCGTGACCGGTTCTGGAAAGACGACTGTGGGACGCCTGTTGGCGCAACAACTTGGCTGGGAGTTTGCTGACGCGGATGATTTCCATCCGCAAGCGAATGTGGAGAAGATGGCACGCGGCATTCCGTTGAACGACGAAGACCGCGCGCCATGGCTGGAGCGTCTGCGCGTTCAGATCACGAGTTGGATTGCGAACGGTCGCAACGCCGTGCTGGCTTGTTCGGCGCTGAAACGAACCTACCGGCAGGAATTGAGCGTGGGGCCGGAGGTCCGGTTTGTGTATCTGAAGGGAAGTCCGGAGCTGATCGCGCAACGTCTGCGGTTGCGGCGAGGACATTTTGCCGACGAAAAAATTCTGGCCGGCCAGTTTGCCGATCTGGAAGAGCCGGAGACGGGGATCACCGTCGACATTTCCCAGAGTCTTGAGAAGATTGTGGCCGAGATTCGAGAAGCAATGGCCAGTGATTAGTGGCCAGTGGCCAGTAAAACCTGAGGCGCTTTTGCTTTGGCTGGCCACTAGCAACTTTCGTTATAGAATCCTCACGCGACTGATCGTGACCTCCCGGAACATCTTGGAAACACTGCCGAATCCCAGACTCGAATCCGCCACCGTCTCCCGCCTGATGTGGCGGCTGATGCCGTTTCTTTTTCTTCTGTACATCGTCGCTTATCTGGACCGCATCAACGTTGGGTTTGCGGTGCTCCAGATGGGCGAGCCGCTGCATCTCACCGATCGCGTCAAGGGAGTTGCCTTCGGAATGTTTTTTGCCGGGTACTTCTTTTTCCAGGTTCCCAGCCAGCTGGTGTTGCAGAAAGTCGGCGTGCGGCGCTGGATCTGCGGGCTGATGGTGGTGTGGGGGCTGGTTTCGTGTTCGATGATTTTTATTCGCGGTCCGCACAGCTTCTATGTGCTGCGGTTTTTGCTGGGCGCGGCGGAAGCGGGATTTTTTCCGGGGATGATTCTTTATCTCAAGCACTGGTTCCCGGCGCGCGCCCGGGCTCGCGCCGTGGCCTGGTTTATGACGGCGAATCCTCTGGCGGGTGTGATTGGCAGTCCTATCTCGGGCGCGCTGTTGGGCATTCACAGCCACGGACTGGCGGGATGGCAATGGTTGTTTCTCATGGAAGGCACGCCCGCCATCCTGCTCGGTGTCGCTGTTCTTTGGATTTTGTCCGAGACGCCGGAAGACGCGCGCTGGCTGCGGGATGACGAACGCAAGTGGCTGGTCGACGAACTGGCTTTCGAGGAGCAGGCTGACTCGGGCCGTCGCGGAGATTTCTGGTCTGTCGCAGCTGACTGGCGGGTGTGGGTGCTCTCGCTGGTCTATTTCGGATTGCCGGCTTGCATGTATGGGGTAACGGCGTGGCTGCCGACCGCGATCCACAGCATGTCTGGACTTAGCGACCAGATGATTGGCGTGGTGGCGGCGATCCCGTATTTTGCGACGGCCATCGCCATGGTGGTGGTGGGGCGGCACTCGGATCGCACTGGCGAGCGGCGGTGGCACACGGCCGGGATGGCATTCCTGGGAGCTGCGGCCCTGGTCGTCGCGGCTTACGGCCGGGCACCGTTTCTTGTGATCACGGGAATGAGCCTGGGAATGTTGGGAGCGCAATCGATGGCGGGGCCGTTCTGGGCGATGGCGACTTCGCGCACGGCCGGGGCGGCGGCTGCTATTTCGATCGCGATTATTAATTCAGTGGCTAACCTCGGCGGATACTTCGGCCCCTACATGATCGGCTTCGCGCGCTCGGCCAACGGCGGGTTCGGGGGTTTGCTGCCGATCGGAGTGGTGCTGGCGGTGAGTGGAGGACTTGCGCTGGTGGTTGGGGCGAAGCCAAAGCCAATCCTTTCTGCGGGCGGGGATGCCGCGGACCGTAGGGGAGCGGTTTGAAGACGTTTTACACCACCAAGGGCATATTAAGGTACACGAAGGAAACCCAGCCAGCAAAGCCCTCTGTGATTCTTTGTGTTCTTCGTGCTGCATGTCTCTGGGTCTTCCGTCGCTAAACTGACCCGCTACCGCCGAACGGATAATGCCTCAAACTGGATGGCATTGTTTACAATAGGAGGTTCGTCCGATCGTCCACGCGGAACTTGTAGCAGGACGAACAGCGGAACTACGAACGACAAACTTTGGAAGAGCCAAAACACAATTCCAGCAGCCCTCCCAGCGTCTACTGGAGGGTGGAAGGCAGCCTGCTCGACCTCACCGTGGTCGCGCCGCTGGCGTTCTTTACGTGGAATGACCAGACGTTTAGCGGGCGGGTGCGCCGGCGCGGATTGATCTTCCTGATGGCGATGCTGCGTCCGTTTCTTTATGCGGCGAACCGGAAGTTCGCGACGTGCATGGTGCACACTGTTCTGCGCGGCGTGACTCGCGATCGTCTCGATTTGTTGGGAGAAGAATATTTTCAATACCGGCTGAAACCCCGGCTGAAACCGGAGGGCGTGAAACAGGTGCGAGAACTTTTGAGCTCTGGCGCCGACGTGGTGCTGGTAAGTCAGGGACTGGATCACGTGATGCGTCCGCTGGCGCGGTATTTGGGCGCGAAACATCTGGTCGCGAACCGGCTGGAGTTTCGCGATCGCTTGGCCACGGGCCGCCTGCTGGAGCCGGTGATTCGGCCTAGGGGAGTGTTTGCGCGGCTTCGGGAACAGCATCCGGATGGACGGCGTGCGCCGAAGACTCTGGCGCGGCATCTGGGAATTTCGGTGGAAGTTTTGCGGGAAGCGGTGATTGGGGCCGAGAGGGAAGTTCTGCCCCGGGAACGGCCAATCGTCAACTTTGACGGTCAGAAACAGGCTGCCGGATTCTCGGTTCGCCGTGCTCTGCGCGGAAAGCATCTGATGCTGATCGGCGTTACCGGCTTCATTGGGAAAGTGTGGCTGGCGAACACCCTGCTTGAGTTGCCGGAGGTGGGAAAAATCTATTTGCTGGTACGGCGGCAGAAATCGAATCCGGCGGAGCGGCGATTCGAGAAGATGGTGGAAGAGTCGCCGGTGTTCGATCCGCTCTTTGAACGGTATGGCGACGACCTGCCGCGATTCCTGCGCGAAAAAATTGAGGTGATGGAAGGTGACGTGACTCAGTCGGGCCTGGGCCTGAGCGCGGAAAACTTGCGGCGGCTACAGAAAGATCTCGACCTGGTGATCAACAGTTCAGGGCTTACCGATTTCAATCCTGATCTGCGCGATGCGCTGACGACCAACACCGACGCGGCGGTGAACATTGTCGATTTCGTGCGCACCGCCGAGCATGCGGGATTGTTGCATCTGTCGACCTGTTACGTTGCCGGCGAACAGGATGGGCGAGTCGGCGAGAAGCTGGTGGCGAACTATACGCCGCGGCACATTGCAGATTTCGATGCGGAACAGGAAGTGCGCAATCTGCATGGGCTGATCCGCGAGGCAGAGGCGCAGGCGGAAGGAATCGACGTAAGCGAAGGTTTGAAAATGCAGGCGCTGGCTAAGGAACACGCGGCGAAACATCTGCAAGGCGCGGCGCTGGAGAACCAGATTCGCAAGAATCGAATTCGATGGTTGAAGGCTTATCTCACGGAAATTGGAACGCGGCGGGCCAAGGAATTGGGCTGGCCGAATACTTACACGCTTACGAAAAGTCTGGCAGAGTCGCTGATCGTGAAGCATGGAGCGGGTTTGCCGATCGCCGTGGTGCGGCCGGCGATCGTGGAGACTTCTGTGGCGAAGCCGTTCGGCGGATGGAATGAAGGCATCAATACTTCCGCGTCGCTCTCTTATTTGTTGGGCACATATTTCCGGCAGTTGCCTTCGAATGAAAGCAAGCGGCTGGATATTATTCCTGTGGACGCCGTTTGTGACGGCATGACGCTGATCGCCGCGGCGATTGTTGAGCGGCGGCATGACCGGCTTTACCAACTCGCGACTTCGGTGACGAACCCGTGCGACATGGGACGTTCGATCGAACTCACGTCGCTGGCGCACCGCAAGCACTATCGCGCGCAGGAGGGGCTGGAATCCTGGCTGCGGCTGCGGTTTGATGCCATTCCAGTATCGAAGACGCGGTATAACCGCATGTCGGCTCCGGCGCAGCGTGCGATTGTGAAATCCATTCAGCGCGTGATGTCGCCCTTGCCTTTGAAGCGGGCGCCGCTGGCGAAGACCGAGCGGAATCTGGAGCGGCTGGAGAAGCTGATCGAACTCTTCGAGCCGTTCATTCTTCTGAATGAGCACGATTTTGCCGCCGACAATATCGAAAAGCTGTCGTATGCGCTGGTGCCGGAGGAGCAAAAACAATTCGGTTACCATACGCGCGACCTTGACTGGTGGGAGTATTGGATCAACGTGCATATTCCTGCGCTGCGGCGGTGGACGTATCCGCTGATCGAAGGGCGTCCGCTGGAAGCGAGGCCAGCGCGCAACTTTCAACTTGCACCTTCCCAACTTGCACCTGCCGCCGGAGAAAATGGCGAGACCGTGAAAACCGGAACTGACGGAGTGACGTGGCGATATTCCTGACTGGATCGACTGGATACATTGGCGCGCATGTGGCGGCGAATCTGCTGGACGGGCATGGGGCCGCGCTGAACGTGCTGGTGCGGGCGCGCGATCCGCGGGAAGCGCAGGTCCGCCTGTGGAACGCGATGCAATTGCATTTGGATTTTCCGCGCTTCTACGAATATCTGCAGACGCGGGTGCGCGTATTTTGCGGCGACTTAACTTCTCCCGGCTTCGGACTTGGGCGCGACGAATACGACCGGTTGGTGCACACGACTGATTCGGTAATTCATTGCGCAGCTTCGCTCAACCGCAAGTCGGAAAAAAGCTGTCTGAACGTGAACCTGCGCGGCACGCTCGAAGTGCTGACGTTAGCGCGACACGCCGAGCACTATCACGGGTTGCGGCGCTTCAGCCAGGTGAGCACGGTGGCAGTTGCGGGCCAGCGCAATCATGAAGTGGTGACGGAAGATCGTTCCATCGAGTGGGACCGGTCGGACTATGACCCTTACGCGCGGACGAAGAAGTTTTGCGAGCATATGATGCGCGTGCTGCTGCCAGATACGCCGAAGACCGTTTTTCGTCCGAGCATTGTGCTGGGCGACAGCCGATACGCGGAAACTACGCAGTTCGACATGGTGCGATCGTTCGTATTTCTTGCGGGCCTGCCGGCGCTGCCGTTTCGCCCCACGGATAAAATTGACATTGTGAATGTGGATTTCGTTGCCGACGCGATCGCGACTCTGCATCAGAAAGAGCAGCCGCAGCATGACATCTATCACCTTTCGTCGGGTCTGGAGTCGCAAACGTTTCGCCAGCTGACGACTGCTTTGGCGGCGGCACAGAACAAGCGTGGGCCGATCTTTATGCCGGTCTTAGAAAGACCGTTCGCTGCCACGGTTAACTTTCTTTCCAACAGGAAGGGACATGTGGGTCGCGGGGCGGCGCTGATGAAGGTGTTCATGCCTTACCTGGTATGGAACACGGTGTTCGACAACACGCGCGTGACGGCGGAACTGGGACGCAAACCGGTGCCGTTCTCGCGCTATAGCTATCCGCTATTGCAATTCAGCCGGGAGAATCAGTTTGAATACCGCTACAAGCCGTGGCCGGCCGCTGCTGGGGGATCCGCAGCATGATGGACTTTGTTCTGGAAGCGTGGGTCAGCTCTTCTATCGAGCGAGCGAAGGCCAGCTGGATGCTTGGCGCCGGAACGGCCTGGAAGCCGGGCGAGAAGTTGAAGCTTCTGTTCGCCGGTTATAACGGCACGCGCAACACTGGTTCCGACGTGCGGCCAGAAGAAACTCTGCGCCAGCTTCGGCACATCATGGGCGCTGAGAATGTCGAGTTCAGCGCCATGTCCCAGAACTTCGACTTGACGCGCGGATATTTCGCGGGTGCGGAGCAAGTGCACCTTCCGGATGTCTTCCCTCCCTTTTTGTCTCGCGAAGTTCCCAAGCACCACGGCGTGGTCGTGGTCGAAGGCTCGGCATTCAAGAGCAAGTTCGCCAATGCACTGACGACGATGATTATTGGTTCTTTAGGAATGGCGGCAGCGCAGAATAAATTGGCCGTCGGGTATGGGTCCGAAGCGGGACAGATGGATCCGTTGGTCGCACGCATGTGCGCGCGCTACTGCAAGAGCTCGCTGATCATCACGCGCAATGAAGAGTCGCGCACCGTGCTGCGCAAGCTCGGTGTGCCCACAGAACTTGGAACCGACACGGCCTGGACGTTTGAGCCGCTTCCGCCGGAGTATGGCCGCAAAGCCTTGATTGACGCGGGTTGGGACGGCAAGATGCCAGTGTTGATCGTCTGCCCGATAAATCCGTTCTGGTGGCCGGTGAAGCCTTCACTGGTGAAGTATGCGGCTCGCTCCGTGACCGGTGCGTACAAGGATAGTCATTTCCGCACGGTGTATTTTCACAAGTCTGGTCACGACGTGGACGTTGCGTTCGATAATTATCTGACTGCAATCGCAAATGCGGTGAGCGCGTTTCAGCAGCGGCGTAAGGTGTTTACAATTCTGGCTGCCACCGAGGCGCTGGATGCGCGTGCCTGCAGGCGCATTTCGGAAAAGCTGGGCGGCGGATTGCCCGTCTTCACTTCCGAGGAACACGACATGTACCAGATGGTGAGCATTCTGCGCGCCGGGCACATGATGGCGTCGTCGCGTTTTCACGGCATCGTGACTTCGATGCCGGCGCTTGTTCCATCTGCCGGAATTACTATGGATGAGCGCATTCGAAATCTGATGCGCGAGCGCGGCCATCAGGATTTGCTGATGAATGTGGACGATCCCGATCTCGAGCCCAAGCTTTTGACAGCTCTCGAAAAGTTGGCAACGGACGGGGACCGAATCGCCGACGGTATCGGTCGTACTGTAGTGAAGAATTTGAAGACGATGGCCCGCATGGGCGTCTATTTCGAGGAAGAAGTGCAGCGGCGGTATCCCGAGTTTCCGACTCGCAAAGGGGAGTGGAGCTGGGAAGATTACCTGCCGCCGATCAGTCCAACCCTGCGGCAGTTAGCCGCTAGCTATAGCTGATCTTCGTTGGCTGTGAGTTAACTACAGTGAACTTTGTCGAAGACATATTGTCGCAACTGAAGGCGGCAGCGGACGCCGTTGTGCTGCAGGAGATCCGCGATGGTCAGGTCACGGGCGTGACTGGCAACGTGCTGCTGGAGTTGATTGGCAAAGCGCGAGGTTTCCTCGCATCGAAGGGACTGAAAAAACGCGACCGCTGCGGCTTGCTGGCGCCGAACAGCATTCATTGGGTTGCGATGGACCTTGCCATTATGGCCGAGGGATTCATCGCTGTCCCGCTATATTCGCGCCAGGCTCCGGCTGAACTGGTGACGATGATGAAAGATTGCACGCCGTCGTTGGTTTGTTGCGGAGATGCGGCGTTGCGCGACCGAATCCGGGAGAGCTGGCCCGATGCGCCGCAGCATTTTCTGTTCGACGAAATCTTTATTTCTGCGGGGGTGGAAGGGGTTGCGCTCGATCGGCTGCAGGTGGGCGAGGCCGAACCGGTCGCGATCATCTACACTTCTGGAACTTCTGGCGAAGCCAAGGGAGTAGTGCTTACCGCGGCGAACGTAGGGTTCATGCTGGACCGTACTTCCGAACGGCTCGACGCACTGATGAGAGGCCAGCCGGGTCAGGACCAATCGAGTCAGGGCCGTTCGGGTCAGGATCGCGTGTTTCATTATTTGCCATTCAGTTTTTGTGCATCGTGGATTGCGCTGCTGACGTTTCTGATGAGACGCAGCCTGCTTACGCTGAATACCGACCTCACGAAGATTGCGGGCGATCTACCTGCGGTTGCTCCCGACTATTTTCTGAATGTCCCGCAATTGCTGGAGCGCATGCGACGCGGAGTCGACGAGCAACTGGAAAAAACGGGGGGCATCGGGCTGACGATTTACTCGCGCGCGAAGAGCGCGTGGGCGCGGCGACAGGAAAAACTTCCGGTGTCCGGCGACGGAATGTGGTTGTGGTTGGCGAACGCACTGGTATTTCCGAAGATTCGCGCCAAGATGGCTGGGCCTAACTTGAAGGCGCTGATCTGTGGGTCGGCGCCGCTGAGTCCGGAGACGCAGCTTTACTTCAGCATGCTCGGCGTCCCCGTTTTGCAAGTGTATGGTCTGACTGAAACCACGGCGATCTGCACGATGGACGATCCTCAGCATGTAGAGCCGGGCCGCGTGGGACCGGCGATTTCCGGGATCGAGATGCGGTTGGGCGACAACGAAGAAATGATTGTTCGCGGGCCGAATGTTTTTCCGGGGTATTGGAACCGTCCGCAACAAACTGCGGAGGTGCTCCGCGACGGATGGTTTCACACCGGCGATCAGGGCGAGATGGATGCGTCGGGGAACTGGCGCATCGTGGGGCGAATCAAGAACCTGATTGTTCTCGGGTCGGGGCACAAGATTTCTCCGGAAGCGATCGAAGATGAGATTGCGCACGCCCTGCCGGCTGCGCAACAAGTGGTTGTCGTCGGTAATGGCCGCGGATATCTTTCTGCGATCGTGACTGGCACTGTGACTCGACCAGAGGTGCAGGACGCGCTGGATGCGGTGAATCCGCAACTGCCGCATTACAAGCAGGTGCGAGCTTTTTGTCTGCGCACCGAGCCATTCTCGATCGACGAGGGGACGCTTACGGTCAACGGAAAACTGAAACGCGACCTGATCGCATCGCGAATGAATCGCGAGATTGAAGAAATATACCGCGCGGTGAAAACGGCATGAGGTCATCTTCCGGGGGACACGACGGCAAGGCGTTGTCCTGGCAGGTGAGGGAGGGCGTCATCGAACTCGCGCTTCACCGCGAGCCTTGCAACGAACTTGGTTCGCTCTCGCTCGATGAACTGGAAAAATTCGCCGATGCGTTCGAAGGTCTTCACCATGAGGCTCACGCTCTTATTATCTATAGCGACCTGAAGGCCGGTTTTTGTGCGGGCGCCGATTTGCGCGAGCTTTACCTGCGGTCGCAGGCGATGGACAAAACGGAAGCGCTGAAGGGCGTGCGCGATTTTTTGGAGCGCATCCACCGCGTGCTGAATCTGATTGATGCGGCGCCGTTGACCACCATCGCTGCGGTGCATGGAGTCACGTTTGGTGGAGGGTTTGAGCTGGCGTTGGCTTGCGACTTGATCATTGCCGACAAGATGGCGCGGTTTTGCTTTCCTGAATTGCGGTTGGGCCTGATCCCTGGCTTCGGCGGAATCCCGCGGCTAAAGCGGGATTTGGGCAATGCCGTGGTGCGAGATTTGCTGCTTACCGGCCGTAGCTTCAACGCCACCAAGGCGCAGCAGATTGGGCTGGTGAGCCAGGTGGTTGGCGAAGGCGAGGCGCTGCGAGCCGCCCGGGCGACGGCGGCGCAGCTGGGAAAATTCGATCTTGAGACGGCTGCGGCTGCAAAGAGTTTTATCAAACCGATTCCGCATGAAGAGTTGCGGCGGGAAATTGATATTTTCTGCGAATTGTTTTCGCGTCCGGCGGTAGCAGCCGGGCTGAAGAAGTTTGTGGAGAGCACCGAGGCGCAGCCGTATTTGCCGTAGCCTCTGCGAATGCCGAATAAAATGAAAGTGAACCCTATGGCCGCTCCCGACCAAACGCTCGACGAAATTCTTAACCTGGCGTCCGTGCATTTCAAAGTGCCGCGGGAGAAACTGAATCCTGACGAAGACTTTTTCAAGGCGCTCGGCATTGACAGTCTGCAGACACTCGAACTGCTCACCCGGCTGGAGCATCATTTTCATGTCGAACTGCCGGACTACGAACTGCAGGGAGTGACAGACTTCCGGACTTTGGCGGGGAAGATTCAGGCGCGATTGTAGAAACAGAACTCTGCGAGAACCGGGCGGACTCGTGGCGAATGGTCGAAACGCCGGGCGACTCTCTACCATGCCTTTCGTTTATGCAGGTAATGAACTTATAAACAAGGTTTAATTCGCACGTCCGCGCCTCTGTGATGAAATAGCCTCTTGATGCTCGATCTCCGACAATACACGTGCCTCGGCGCGGCCCTGCGCGACGCTCTGGACCGCTTTGCCAGCCAGGTGTGCCTGATCGAGGCGGACCGCGATCGCGAGAAAGTTCGGCTGACGTATTCCGATTTCAAGGAAATCGCTCTGCCCCTGACTCGCGCTCTGGAAGACGCGGATTTCGATGCCGGCGACCGCGCCGCCATCATCATGACGAATCAGTCGAAGTGGCTGATTTCGGCGTACGCGATTTTCTATTGCGGTGGTGTGCTGGTCCCACTCGATTACAAGTTGACCGCGGCCGAGCACTTGCAATTGCTGGCGCACTCGAAAGCGAAAGCGCTCGTGGTGGAATATCACCTGTGGCGCGCCATTATGCAGGCGCCGGAGTTTCACAGCATCGGCACAAAAATTGTTTTGGTCACGGAAGCGCCGCTGGGCGCCGATTTGGCGGGCGCGTTTCGCTGGGAAGATTTCAAGCGCAAGGGCGCGCCCGATTTCGTGATGCGGCAGAAAGACGACGTGGCCTGTATTGTGTATTCGTCGGGGACCGGTGGACGTCCCAAGGGTTGCGTGCTCACGCATGAAAATTATCTCGAACAATGCGCCGCGCTGACGGCATGGTATCCCTTCTGGCCGGGTGTGCGCTATCTAAGCATTCTGCCCACCAACCATGCGATTGATTTCATGGTCGGGTTCATCGGTCCATTTGTATGCGGGGCTTGCGTGGTGCACTTGCGAACTCTGCGTCCTGATTTTGTGCGTGACGCTTTTGTGCGCTACCGCATTACCTATGTTGCACTCGTGCCGATGATCCTGAAGAATCTGGAGCGCGGCCTGCGTGCGAAATTCGACGAACTGCCTTCGTGGAAGAGGACGATTCTCAACCGCATGATCGGGCTGAACAGGCTGTTGACCCGACGCCGGCCGAACGTAAAGCTTAGCCGCGCGCTGCTGGGTCAGGTGCATCGCGGGTTTGGGGGGGAATTGTTGGCCTTGATCACGGGCGGCGCGTTCATGGAACCCTCCACCATGCAGTTTTTCTACGACCTCGGACTTCCTGTGGTCAACGGATACGGACTCACCGAGGCTGGAACTGCGCTCACGCTCAACGATTTGAAGCCGTTCCGCGCCGACACGGTGGGCAAGCCGTTGCCCGGAGTCGAGTTGCGTATTTTGAATCCGGATGCCGAGGGCGTGGGCGAAGTGGCGGCTCGCAGCAATACGATCATGTCCCACTATCTCGACGATCCGGAGCTTACGCTGGAGACTATCGTCGAAGGTTGGCTACTGACCGGCGATCTCGGCCGCTTTGATCGAAGCGGGCATCTGCAACTCTTCGGGCGGAAGAAAAACATGATCGTCACCGAAGGTGGGAAGAATATTTATCCCGAAGATATTGAAACGGTTTTCGATGGCTTGCCGGTAAAGGAATACTGCATTTTTGCGGCGAACTATGTCTGGCCGAAGAAGGAGTTGGGGCAGGAGATGCTGGTTATCGTTTTGCGGCTGGAGCAAAACCAGCACTTTGATAGCAAGCTGCTGGAAGAGATTAGCGTCCGCAACCGGCGTTTGCCCGATTTCAAACGGGTAGGGGCGTATTTGATGTGGAACAAGGATTTTCCCCGCACTGCTTCCATGAAGGTCAAGCGACAGGAATTGGCTGACGACATTGGTAAGAGCATGGAACGAAAAGCGGCTGTGACTTTCTAGACGAATCCACTTCGACGAATCTGGTTCAACGAATCGGCGTGAGCGAATCTTTCCTGGCGATTGTGAATCCGGCTGCGGGCGGGGGACGAAGCGGCAAAATGCTTGGTCCCGCGGTACAGCGGCTGCGCGCCGGGGGTGTCGAGGTCGAAGTTGCGCAGACGAGCGCGCCTGGCCAAGCCACGCAGATCGCGCGCCAGGCCTATGGACGCGGAGTGCGGCGGTTCATCGCCGTTGGAGGCGATGGGACGTCCTACGAAGTGGTGAACGGGTTATATCCTGAAGCTATTGCGGTTGAGCGGCCAACCCTGGCGTTCTTGCCGCTCGGTACGGGGAATTCTTTTCTGCGCGATTTCAGCGACCGCGGTGTAGAGCACGCCATTGAATCGATTCTCTCGCGTCGCAGCCAGCCGTGCGATGTGCTGCGATTGCGTCACCGGGAAGGCGTGATTCATTACATTAATCTGCTGAGCATGGGATTTACTGCAGACGTGGCCACGCTGCGCGCGCGGCGATTCAGCGGTTGGGGCGAGTTGGGCTATGTGATCTCGATATTTCTGGCGCTCGCGCGGTTTCAGCGCCGCCCTTTTCCTTTGCGGCTGGAAGACGAAAAAGACTTCGACCGCAGGCCTTGCTTGTTTCTCACCTTCAACAACAGTAAATTCACCGGCGGCACCATGATGATCGCACCCAACGCTGAGATCAGCAGTGGGCTGATCGAATATGTGCGCTGGGGTCCGATCGGGCGTTTAGGACTGATTCGCAATCTGCCGGGACTCTATGACGGTTCGCACATCAAGCATCCGCTTGCCGAGCGCAAAGCCGTGCGGCGCGTGACATTTGCGCTGGATGCACCGGCGGACGTGATGGTGGATGGCGAAGTCCTCACTTTGCAGTGCGAGGAACTGGATGTGTTGCCCGGTGCGCTCAACGTTGTCGCTTAGAGCTGGCTGCCTGACCGGTCGCCCGGAACTGTCGTCTGGAAATCTTTCTGCCGAACCGTGATATAAAAAACATCATGTCGGAAGAGCGCAGAAAACGTCAAGAGGAACGCGATAACGCGGGCCAGTCAGCTCCGAAGTGGCGGAACGCCCTTATCTGGGGAGGAATCGTTGTGCTTTTGGCCGCCGCTTATTCCGCAGGCTGGTATCGCAAGAATCATCACTATGATCAGTTTGCAAAGTGCCTCGCTGCCAAGAATGCCAAGATGTATGGGCTCTACTGGTGTCCGCATTGCCTGGAGCAGAAGAAAATGTTCGGCAAGTCATTTCAGTACGTGCCTTATCAGGAGTGCGCTTTAGGGTTGCACGCGGAAACCGAGGAATGCAAAGCGGCAGGGGTGAAGCTTTTTCCCAGCTGGCAGTTTGGAAATAGTCCGCCGAAAGAAGGGGTTCTGTCCCTGGAAGAGCTGGGTGACAAAACCGGGTGCATCCTGCCGTGATGAGCTTCGAAGTTCTGCCGGTAGAGGCCGGCCAGCAGTGACGACCAGCCGGTTTCTGTTCTTGGCCATTGCAGTCCTGTCGCTGGCCGGCGCGATTGTTTCAGGTGTCTCGCTCGAAAGACATTACGCGAAATCGGCGACCTCCTATTGTGACTTCGGCGAGAAGTTTAATTGCGACATTGTAAATCGCAGCGAGTATTCGGAAGTGATGGGGATTCCGGTGGCCGGGATTGGCGTTGTGGGTTACGGTGTGTTGTTCGCACTTTCCACTTTCTATAGAGCTCGGGCAAAGACTCCGTTTCGGTTGTTGATGGCCGCGATTGCCGGATTAGTATTTGCGTTGTACTTAACTTATGTCGAAGCCTACGTTTTGACGGCCTGGTGCATCCTGTGTCTGACTTCGCTGGGGCTGATTCTTGTGATCAGCGTGCTGGCCGGAGTAGTGAAACTGCGGACGGCGAAGTCTTCGTGATGCGCGGTTAAAATGGTGTTACCCGGTGTATTACCAGAAAAACCTTTCGGATGGAAGAACTCCACAACACTGAAAACGAGACGGCCGGCATGCCTGGAATTTTTCGCGGCGAGTCGGCGACTGGCGATCTCCGCATCCACGAATTCCGCAGCCGCATTTTTCGCAACACGCGGTTTTTGCGGGTGTGGCTGCCTCCCGGTTACGACGATTCAGAGAACCAGGGCCGCCACTACCCGGTCCTCTATCTTAACGACGGGCAAAATCTTTTCGAGCCCTCCACCGCCTTCGCCGGTGTGGACTGGCAAGTGGACGACACGGCCGATCGCCTGATTCGCGATGGTGTGATTCCACCAATGATCATCGTCGGCATCGACCACGCCGGCAAAGACCGCATCCGCGAATACATGCCGCACCGTTCGCTGAATCCCGTAATGCTGCGTGTGCAGGGAACGCGCTATCCCGATTTCCTGACCAAAGAAGTGATGCCGTTCGTCGCTCGCAACTATCGCCCAGCCACGGGACCGGAGAACACCGGGCTCGGCGGCTCGTCGTTAGGCGGACTGATCGCCCTCTACACTGCGGTCGCGCGGCCCGGATTGATTGGGCGATTGCTGCTGGAGAGTCCTTCCCTTTGGGCTTCCAACCGGCAGACGGTCAAGGAGAGTCGAGCCCAGAAGATCTGGCCGGAGCGTGTGTTTCTTGCAACGGGCACTGCGGAAGCCGGAAGGAAAGACAGAAATCAGAGCGTCGTCGACGATGTGCGCGAGCTGGCGGGAATTTTGCGCCGGGCAGGATTGAACGAGCGGCGTTTGCGGCTGGTGATTGAAGAGGGCGCTTCGCATAATGAGGCGGCATGGGCTCACCGATTTCCGGAGGCGCTGGCGTTTCTGTTCGGCGAGTAGGTTGGCCACGATCGTTCGTCCACAAGATCTTGTCTCGCAAAAACTTGCCTCGCAGCTCGATCCGCAGCATTTTCCCCGTGCTCACTTCTCGGCATACGGCTCAAGCCTCGGCGGAGATTCATCGGCGTATAGCGCCCAGGCGTGGCGGTTCGAAAAATAGCGAAGCAGTTCCTGATTCTGTTCCTCGCCCATATCCCGCGCCCACAGCACCTTCGCGCCGTTGATGTCGGCGCGGTTGTACACCCATTCGATGTGCGAACCGTGTTGCGGACTGTAGCGCACGATGATCAGATGATCGCCTGGCGTGGATTCGAGTTGATGCAGAATTGCCGCACGCTTCAGGTTTCCACGCGGCCAGGGTTGCTCGATCGCTGCGCCAGCTACCAGGGCGCAGAGACGCAGGCAGATCATGGCCACGCAGATCGCTGGCACCGCCCGGACCAGCGCGGCGCCCACCGGTTTTCCTGACCAGCGCCACGCGCGCAGATGCCGCATGCATTGCACGATCAGCAATAGAAAAAGTCCGGTGGCGGCCGCGACGTAGTGTGGGTAGGTCCAAGTCTCCACCAATATTCCTGCGAACACGAAGGTGACTACCACGAGGGGAAATTTCATTCTGTGATCGCGCAGAATCCAGGGAAACGCGAACAGCGGAATCGTCAGCGCAGGTCCGGCGTAGAAGGCCCACAATATATACGCTCGATGAAGCGCACGGCGCAGGAATCCTGGTATCGAATGCCCGGATAGGAAGTAGTGGTACTCCCACCCCTCGTAAAAGTTGCGCATCACGGCATGGCGATAGAGTGGCTCCGGTCGCGAATGCTGCCAGATAAAATAAGGAGCCATCGCGTAAGTCTGACGGTCGACCTGATAAGGCATCACCAGCGGATCGCCGGTAACTCGCCAGAAGTAGTAGCCCATGGCGGCGCCGGTGATGCCAAGAATCAGAATCAGCGGCAGGACTACGCGCCGCATCACCGCTAACTTTGGAATTTGTTTCTGGCGCGCAATCCAGACCAACATCGCCGCGGCGATTGGCAGGCTGAAAACCAGGCCTTCATAAGGACGCGTGTTGGCCAATATGGCCAGGCCGACTCCCATAACTGCGGCGTCACGCAAACGTCCGTGGCGCCGGATGCGTGGCAGCGCTCCCAAAACCAAGGCGCCGGCCAAGGCGATCAGCGACCCCGCGAAATAACTGTTCATCCAGTAACTCAGGATTCCCAGCCGCAGCACGGCCAGCGCAGCGCCGAACAGAGCCCAGGCCGGCGGAAGCCACGCCTGCAACATCCAGCACAGGGCGGAACACATCAGCGCCGTGACCAGCAACTGTCCGATCCAGGGATGACCAAGCACCTGCCCAGCCGCCAGAATCAAACCCTGCGCCGGCGGATACATCGACATGTAAGTCGGCTGCTGGATGATGTGAAAGCTCTCGAAGTGCTTCCACATCGGGTGCGTGGGATTCGTCAACCTCCCGTGCGCGAAAGTATCGGCGGCCAGCAGGAAACTGTATTCGTCATGCCACATGGGCGCGGGAACGCCTAACAGCGGAATCAGAGCTACGCGAATCGCGAGTACCGAAGCACCGGTGAGCACGACTGAGAGAGTCTTGCGATGCGCGAGGCTTGAGAAGGCTCGTGAGAATTCGCGGAAGCGGCGGGGTGCCGCGGAGTCGGAAGCTCTCCGTTGGAAGATGAATATCCATGCAACAACCACGACTACTTGCACCGATTCAAAGATCAGGAGCTGGTTTGGGGCCAGGCGAGAGTAGATTCGAACCAGAGCGTGCATGTCAGCGGATTTCGATCAGCGGACCCACTCTACGTTACTTTCCGCGGAGAAAAAAGCCAGCAAAAAGCCCGGGAAACGAAATCCCGGGCTGGAATGCGAAACGCCAAATTCGGTCTGAGATTCGGTGTGAGAAAAGATTCGGTCTGAGAAAAGATCGGCCCGCGAACTGGCCGATCTCCGCTCGGTGCTCACTTCCCGGCGGTTACTTTGTCTACGACAATGTCGAGTAGCCCGTCGGCCATCTCAATCATGTCGGCACCGACTGTGCGGTTTGTCGCGATCGCTTCCTTCAGGGGGATCGAGATGATTTTGTTGGCGCGCAGTGCGGCCATCACGCCGAATTCGCCGTGATGCGCAAGATCGATCGCGCCGATGCCGTAACGCGAAGCCAGCACCCGATCAAACGCGCTCGGGGATCCTCCGCGCTGAATGTGGCCGAGCACAACCGCCCGCGTCTCGTAATCGGTGCGTCGCTCGATCTCGCGCGCCAGAACGTTGGCGATGCCACCCAGCTTGGCGTGCCCGAACTCGTCTTTGCCCAGGTCCTGCAGCACCGGCGCGCCGTGGGTGGGATTGGTGTCCGCCGAAAATTTTGCGCCTTCTGCCACGACAACGATGGAGAAATATTTTCCACGCTCGTGGCGCTGCCGAATCTGGTCGGCGACCTTGTCAATGTCAAAAGGCCGCTCGGGAATCAGAATCACGTCCGCGCCGCCTGCGATTCCGCTGTAGAGAGCGATCCAGCCGGCATCGCGGCCCATTACCTCGACTACCATTACGCGATTGTGAGCCTCGGCAGTGGTGTGGACGCGGTCAATGGCCTCGCACACCACATTCACGGCCGTATCGAAACCGAAGGTATAGTCCGTCCCCGCCAGGTCGTTGTCGATGGTCTTGGGAACGCCGATCACCTTCACTCCGCGCTCGTACAGTTTCTGCGCGACCGACAGCGTGTCATCGCCTCCGATCGCGATGAGCGCGTCAATTTTGTGTTTTTCGATGGTGGCGATGCAGCGGTCGAGTCCGTCTGGTTTCTTGGAGGGATTGGTGCGCGAAGTGCGCAAAATGGTCCCGCCGCGCGGCAGAATGCCGCTTACGGTGTCCAGGTCGAGAACCATGCTCTTGTCTTCCACCAGGCCGCGCCAGCCCTCGAGAAAACCGACAAACTGGTCGCTATAGTGGAAAATTCCTTTGCGCACCACGGCGCGGATCACCGCATTCAGGCCGGGACAATCGCCTCCGCCGGTCAGTATGCCAATCTTCATTTTTCGCTCCTGTGCAGGTATGAAATCAGACGGAATCCCTGATGCACCCCGGCGCAGGGCGAACCAGACGAGGTCCCCGACGCGCGGTTGGCAGTCGTTCGGAAGAAACAGAGTATCACCAAAACCGCGCCCGCCAAAGCGTTGTCCGCGGCAAGTAGTGTTTCAGATCGCAGGATTGTGATTGCGCCGAAGCAAAAGATTCGCCACAATGCTCGACGGACAATCTCGGCCGACAAACTATGTCGACAATGTCTGCCAAAAATGTCTGACCGAAAATGACGAAACCACTTTCAGTTCTCGCCTGGGGAGCGGTTGCCGCTGTCGGGACGCTCGCCGTCTCCGTGGTGGCTGTGCATCGCGGTGAACCCATCAACGCCCTGTGGCTAGTGGTTGCGGCCGCTTGTTGCTATGCGCTCGGATATCGCTTCTACAGCCGCTTCATTGCCGTCAAAATTCTCGTTCTCGATCCGCTCCGCGCCACGCCGGCCGAGCGCCTGGAAAACGGACGCGACTTTCTCGTTACCAACAAGTGGGTAGTGTTCGGCCACCATTTCGCTGCCATAGCGGGGCCCGGTCCACTAGTCGGGCCGGTACTCGCGGCGCAGTTCGGATATTTGCCCGGTACGCTGTGGATCCTGGCGGGCGCCGTGTTCGCAGGCTGCGTGCAGGATTTCGTAATCCTGCTGTTTTCGGTGCGCCGCGACGGCAAGTCGCTCACGGAAATGGCCAAAGAAGAAACCGGCCGCGTCGGTGGAGTGGTCGCTTACGCGGCCGTGATCGCGATTGTGATCATCCTGCTGGCGGTGGTAGCGCTGATCGTGGTCAATGCTCTGAAGTCGAGCCCATGGGGAGCTTTCACCGTCGGAATAACCATCCCTATCGCGCTGCTGATGGGGATTTACCTGCGCCGGATTCGCCCCGGTAAAGTGCTGGAAGTTTCCGTTCTCGGCTTCATTCTTGTGCTGCTGGCGATCTGGGGCGGGCGGTGGGTATCGCAGAATCCTACGCTGGCGGGCATCTTCACGCTGAGCGCCACCACGCTCGCGATTCTGATTATTGTCTACGGATTTGCCGCGTCCGCTCTGCCGGTGTGGTTGCTGCTGGCTCCGCGTGATTACCTCAGCACCTTCGTAAAGTTGGGAACCATTGCACTTTTGAGTGTCGGAATTGTGGTGCTCCATCCCACTCTCCACATGCCCGCGTTCACGCGCTTTGTCGACGGAACGGGGCCGGTGTTTGCGGGCAAAATTTTTCCCTTTGCCTTTATTACCATCGCCTGCGGAGCGATCAGCGGCTTCCATGCTCTGATTTCGAGCGGGACCACTCCCAAGCTAATCGCGCGCGAGACTGAAACTCGGCTGGTCGGCTACGGCGCCATGATGTGCGAATCCGCGGTGGCCATCATGGCAGTCATCGCAGCGTGTGTGCTGCAGCCGGGTATTTATTTTGCGATCAACAGTCCTGCCAGCATTGTTGGCGCGGCTCCGGAGGCGGCGGCCAACACGATCTCAAACTGGGGATTTCCGGTCACCGCCGCCGACATGCAAGCCCTGGCCCACGCCGTGGGCGAACAGACTCTCTACAACCGCACCGGAGGCGCGCCCGCCTTCGCGGTTGGCATGGCACACATTTTTTCC
Source organism: uncultured Acidobacteriaceae bacterium (assembly GCA_963846245.1). GTDB lineage: Bacteria > Acidobacteriota > Terriglobia > Terriglobales > Acidobacteriaceae > Sulfotelmatobacter. The sequence goes on from CAWJVI010000011.1 coordinate 465,743, forward strand.
AGCACGCTCGGCGGTCAGGAAGTGATGGCGCTCTGGTATCACTTCGCCATTATGTTTGAGGCGCTGTTCATATTGAGCATCCTCGACGCTGGCACGCGCGTGGCCCGGTTCATGCTGCAGGACGCTTTCGGCCACGTCTATAAGCCGCTCGGCCGGACGAGTTGGTATCCCTCGATTCTGGCGACCAGCGGGCTTATCGTCGCCGCGTGGGGATATTTTCTGTGGCAGGGAGTGCGAGATCCGCTCGGGGGAATCAATTCTTTGTGGCCGCTGTTCGGGATCGCCAATCAATTGCTCGCGACTGTGGCGCTGTGCGTCGCGACCACGATCATCCTCAAGATGCATCGCGCCAAATATTCGCTGGTAACGCTGGTGCCCCTGGCGTGGCTGGTGACGGTCACCTATACCGCGTCGTGGCATAAAGTGCTCGATCCCAACCCGCGCATCGGTTTTCTGGCGCAGGCTCGCGCGTTGGAGGCGGCTCCCGCGACCAGCGCGACCGGCCAACTCATCTTCAACAACCGCCTGGATGCCGCCGTCACGGCGATTCTGGTGATCATGGTCAGTCTGGTAGTGATCGAGTCGGTTCGCGTGTGGGCCGGCATTCTGAGCGGAAAAAAAGCGTCCCCGGTGCGGGAAGCGCCGTTCGTGATGACGCGGCTGGTGGCGGGTGACAACGCATGAAGGCTGACCTGAGAGAACGCGGCATGAAGCAGTTGCTGAATTTCGCACGGATTCTCCTGGCGGCGCTGCGCGAGATCTTCGACGAGGCGCCTTACGCTCGCTTCCTGCAGCGCACGCAGACAGCGTCCTCGCCACGGGCCTACGCCGCTTTCTGCCGCGAGCACGAGCATCGCCACGCCCGCCGCCCGCGCTGCTGCTGAGAGCCGCGGATGTTGACCTTGTCGGCTCAGGAACAGCGTGCAGGACGACGCCTATACCGCAATCCTGGAGTAAACTCTTCTCAGGTTCGTCTCGCATCAGGCTCGTCCCAAAGCATGCGCGTCCTCGGAATCGATTGCGGCGGAGCGTACACCGGCTACGGTGTTGTCGAGATCCATACCGGCGGCCGTCTTTCGTGCCTGACTTGCGGCGCGATTAAGCTCTCCACCCGTGAAGCGCTGCCGCGACGGTTGGCGCGAATATTTACCCAGCTGGGCGAAATCATCGCCGAGCATCAGCCCGATCAGGTTGCCATTGAAGATGTGTTCTACGCGTTGAATGTGAAATCCGCTCTGAAGCTGGGGCAGGTGCGCGGAGTAGCCATGCTGGCCGCTGCAGCCGCCGGACTGGAAGTTGCCGAGTATTCTCCGCTCACGATCAAATCGTCGGTCGTGGGTTACGGCCGCGCGGAAAAACAGCAGGTGCAGCATATGGTCACACGCCTTCTGCAACTCGCCCAGGCGCCCGAACCCATGGACGCATCCGACGCTTTGGCCATCGCCATCTGCCACCTGCACACCGCTGCAACTCTCGCCCGGCAGGGCAGCATCAAGAAAGTAGCTACAGGCTGAAGAAGATGCTCGTCGCCCCGCGCTCCCAATCCAAACTCCTTCGCCGCGCGCCCCAGCTATTGGCCATGTTGCCGGCCTTCGCGGTAATGCTATCCGCCGGTGTCGCCCACGCGGCCGAGCCGGCCACGATCACCTTCACGCTGGTATTTCCAGCGTCCGATCCCGATCGCTACTCCATCTCAGTCGCCGCCGACGGACACGGCAAGTATGAGTGCTCAGCGAAGATCGCTCCTGAATCCGACGACCGAGAAAACTACCAGGCGGAGTTCGAACTTTCTCCCGCCGGGCGCGCCCGCGTTTTTGATCTGGCTGCGCAGGCGCATTTCTTCGCGGGCAAAGTCGATTCCGGCAATCGCAAGCTGGCCTTCACAGGCTCGAAAACGCTCACCTACAAAGATGATCAGCGCAGCACTACCGCGACTTACAACTTTTCCACTGTCCCGCCCGTGCAGGAGCTTACTGCCTTTTTTCAGAATTTGTCGGCCACGCTGGAGTATGGACGCCATCTGGCCTACTTCCACCGTTACCAGAAACTTGCACTCGACGAAGAATTGAAGCGCATGGAAGATCAGGCGCGCAGCCACGAACTGAGCGAACTGCAGGCGGTTCAGCCGGTGCTGCAACAAATTCTCGATGACGGATCGGTGCTCAACGTGGTTCGCGCTCGGGCCGAACGCCTGATGGAAATGGGCAGGGCCGCGGCAGCCCGCTAGGGGCCCACGACTGCTTCGGAACCATCCCGGCTGGCACCGCCGGATAAGACCTCGTTTTTACAATCATTGGGTCAAAATCGTGCTTTAATAGGCACAGCAAATTGGGGGATGCAATGTCCAACCCTTCTTTCTCCGGATCACGCTCCGGATCGCGATCTGCTCTGTTTCTTCTGACCGCCATGGCTTGCGCGTTTTATGCGCTGCCCGCTCTGGCTGGTTCGCAGGCACGTATCGTGCGTTTGAGCGACGTGCAGGGTTCGGTTCAAATCGACAAGAACACAGGCCTGGGCTTTGAAAATGCGTTTCTCAATCTTCCCGTCATGCAGGGAGCGCAGTTGCGCACCCGTGGCAACGGCCGCGTGGAAATCGAATTTGAAGATGGCAGCACCATGCGCCTGGGTCCCGACACCGTGGTAGAGTTCAGCACTCTCAATCTCTCGGACGCCGGCCAAAAAGTTTCCGAAATCAACTTGTCCGAAGGCCTGGCGTATGTGAACTGGCTGGGCAGCGACAATTTCACGTTGAACTTTTCTCGCGAGAAAGTCGCACTCAATCACCCGGCGCATTTCCGTGTCGTGACTTCGTCCGATCTCGCCAAGCTCGCGGTTTTCAAAGGAGACGTCGTCGTCGAGGGTCCTTCCGGCAAACAGACCGTAAGCAAGAAGCAAATGGCGGAATTCAACGCCAGCGATCAGGATCAATTCACCCTGGCCAAGGCGATCGACGAAGCCCCGCTTGATTCCTGGGATCGGGAGTCCATTCAATATCACGAGCAATACGCGCGCAACAATTCGCCGGTTTCTGGCTACGGCGCCAGCGATTTGAGTTATTACGGCAACTACTCGAGCGTCCCCGGCTACGGAACGATGTGGCAGCCCTTCTTTACTGGCGTCGGCTGGGATCCGTTTATGGACGGAGCGTGGTCGTGGTATCCCGGCTACGGTTCCATGTTTGTGTCCGCGTATCCCTGGGGCTGGATGCCCTACCGTTACGGTAACTGGATGTTCATCCCTGGAATGGGCTGGATGTGGCAGCCCGGCGCCGTTACTACATGGAACGTGTTGCCGCGCACTGCGGGCACGCTACCCGCTACCTTCCATGCTCTCGTTGCTCCAGCAGGAACCGTGAAAACCATCGTGGTAGGCAAGGGCGGTCCGGTATCCTCGTCCGCTTCGACATTCAGGATGGTAGTCAGAAACGGTTCAGCGGGCATGGGGATTGCTCGCGGCTCGGTCGGCAATTTGAAGAGTCTCAACCACGAAGTGGCGAAATCGGGCTCGGTGGAAGTGCACTCAACTCCACAGTTCGCCGGGAGCGCTCCGAGCAGTGGTTTTGCTGGCTTCGGCGGACCGCCATCGAGCACGAGTGGCTCGTCGATAGGCCACAGTTCGAGTTCCGGTGGAGGCCATGCCTCGGGCGGCGGTGGCCACCGCTAGAAGTCGTGTACCCAAATAGGAGATGTCATCCCGAACGGGGCCGAAGGCTCGGTGAGGGACCCTACGAGGCATGTGAAGTGGCATGGACGCCGACGGGACCGTCACACTGCATGCGGCACATGTAGTCCCGCTTGCGGCAGGCACGCTGCGATCAGACGTAAGGTCCCTCCGAGAGCTGCGCTCTCTACGGGATGACATCGGGCATGTTGGAGGACATCGTCGAGCTGGATGAGATCGCCCGAGTTTGATGACATCACTCAAGATGAAGCCCCGCTCACCGTACCACCACCCCCGCATATCCCACTACCCGATCCCACTCGCCGGAAACGTCGCCTGAGGTTGCATACTTCACCAATTCCGCGGACTTCGCTCCCAGCTTCTTCGCCGCCGTCAGCATCACCACCGCCGGCCCCATGCCGCACATACTGATGTTCTGCTGCCCAACCACTTCGTGCAGTCCGCGGGCATCGAGGGTGAGGATCCGCTCCATGGCCCAGTGATCTTTCGTCCGGGTCACGGCGTCGGATTCGTAGTGATTCATGTCGCTCGAAGCTACAATCAGCACGGGATCTTTTTTCGCGGCAATGACATCGGCGATCGCGAGCCCGACCTGTTCCAGGACGTCGAGCCGCATCGTCCCCACCGCAATCGGGACGAAGGCAAGCTTCGGCTGGCGGACCAACAGGAACGGCAGTTCCACCTCGGCGGCGTGTTCTCCCCGATGCGCCGACGCATCTTCCTGCAGCGATGGATAACGTTCCTTCAAACTCGCCGCCAGTTCGCCGTCGATCGGGATATTGCCCAGCGGCGTTTCCCATTCGCCTTCGCTCATAATCGCCAGCGCCTGCCCCACGCCCGTATGATTCGGACACATCACGATACAACGCTGAGGAATCTCTATCCGCGCAAACACCGCGCCCGCCACGTGCCCGGAATACATATATCCCGCGTGCGGAGCGATGCAGCCGATGGCGGTTTCCGGCGCCTGCACCGTGAGATCACTTTGCGAAAGATAGCCATGCACTTCCTCGCGTAGGATCTCAGCATCGCGAGGATAAAACCGCCCGGCAACCGCGGGATGGCGAACGACTGAAGTCATGCACCTTCCTGCCTCGCGAATCGGACTGGGGTACCCTGTGTCTCCCCTGTGTCCTCTGTGGTTGAAGCTTTTCGCGATAACTAATCAGAACTTCCCTAAGAATGTTCCGTCGCCGCGCGCAGCGCCCGATAAACCGCAGCGCTTTCTTCCAGGCTCAAAGTTTCGGCGCGCGCCCCCGGCTTGACCTTTGTCTCGGCCAACGCCCGCTTCAGCGCCGCCTCGGGATAGTTCGATTTCAAGTTGTTCCACAGCGTCTTGCGTTTCTGCCCGAACGACAGCCGCAGGAAATCGATGAACCCGTCTCCGGCCACGCCCAGCCGCTCCTGCTGTGGATCGAGCGTAAGACGCAGCACGCTCGAATGAACGCTCGGAGGCGGAACAAACGCCGCCGGCGGCAACGTAAAAAGATTTTCGACTTGCCCATAAAGCTGCGCCGTCGCCGAAAGCATTCCATACTCGCGCCCGCCGGGCTTCGCCGCAATCCGCTCACCCACTTCGCGCTGCACCATAATCACGATGCTTTCGAAGTATCTCGAAAACTCAAACAGCCGCAGCAGAATGTCGGAAGTGATGTAGTAAGGCAGATTTCCCACCACCCGCGCCGGTTCCGGTTTCCAGTCGATCCCGGGACGTCCCAGGCCCGGCTTCGGTCCAAACAACGAATCGAACTCGATCGACAAAATATCGGCTTCAATGATCTCCACATTGCGCGCCATGCTGAACTTCAGCCGCAACTGCGCCGCCAGCACGCGATCCAGTTCCACCGCAATCAGCCGCCGCGTGCGCTTCGCCAGCAGGGAAGTAAGGATCCCCCGGCCCGGCCCGATCTCGAGCACGGTGCTCTGCGAAGTATCGCCCACCGCGTCGACAATTTTCGCTGCATATTCCTCACTCACGAGAAAATGCTGTCCCAATTTCGGCTTCGCTTGCGGACGGTGCGCGGCAGCTACTTTCGGCACGTTGACCCTCTTTTCCCGGAGCATTAAACTGGCTGGTCGGCTGGCCACGTCGTTAATCGATAATCGATCAACGTGAATCGCCAGCCTGCACGACCTCGGAAACACATTCATAATATCCTGTGCCCGCAAAAAGTGGAGCCTGGAGGTTGTCGCTCTCATGCACATCGCATTCGTCGCATCCGAAGGCGTTCCATTTTCGAAAACCGGCGGGCTGGCCGACGTGGTCGGAGCGTTGCCTCGCGCGCTGGCCGCTCTGGGCCATCAAGTCAGCGTCTATTTGCCGCGCTATCGCCAAACCAAACTCACCGAAGCGGTAACGGTGGTTCGCAGCATCACTATTCCGTTCGATGATAAGTACCGTTTTGCGTCCGTCGTCACCGGCGGCAGCCAGGGCGGAGTGCGCTTCTACTTCGTCGAGTATCCTCCCTATTTCGATCGCGACGCTCTGTACGGAACTTCTGCCGGCGATTATCCCGACAATGCCGAGCGCTACGCGTTGTTTTCGCGCGCTGTGATCGAAGCCTCCAAAATTCTTGGCGTGCCCAACGTATTCCATTGTCACGATTGGCAATCCGCGCTCGTGCCCATCTTGCTGCGCACCGTCTATGAGGAAGACCCCGCGCTCCGCGAAGCCGGCACGGTGTTCACCATCCACAACATGGGCTACCAGGGCCTGTTCCCGCCCGAAACGCTGCCGCTCCTGATGCTGCCCTGGGACTTGTTCACCATGTCGAAAATGGAATTCTTCGGCCAGGTCAACTTTCTCAAAGGCGCGCTCACGTATTCCGACTACATCACCACCGTCAGCCGCAAGTACAGTCAGGAAATTCAAACCGCCGAATATGGTTTCGGCCTCGAGGGCGTGCTGCACGACCGCGCTTCCACGGTGAGCGGAATTCTCAACGGCGTCGACTACGACGAATGGAGCCCGCAGACCGACAAATTCGCCGTGGCTAAATTTTCCCCGCAGGACCTCGCCGGCAAAGCCAAGTGCAAACAGGACCTGCTCGCCGCTTTCGGCATGCCCGCCGCCGACGCGAAGCTGCCCGTCATCGGTATCGTCTCCCGCTTCGCCGCGCAAAAAGGTTTCGACCTGATCTCGCAAATCGCGGATCGCCTGGCCCGCGAGCCAATGATCATGGTCGCCCTCGGTGCCGGGGACAAACCCTACGAAGAACTGTTTCTTCGCCTGCACAAACAATTCCCCAACAAGATCGCCGTGAAAGTCGCCTACGACAACGCCATCGCGCACAAAATCGAAGCCGGCGCCGACATGTTCCTCATGCCCTCGCGCTACGAACCCTGCGGCCTGAACCAGATCTACAGCCTGAAATACGGCACCGTCCCCATCGTCCGCGACACCGGAGGCCTCGACGACACCATCGAACCCTGGGACGCGCGCAGCGGCAAAGGCACCGGCTTCAAGTTCACCGAATACATCGGCGAATCCCTGCTGCTCACGATCAAGCAGGCCCTGCAAGCCTTCAGCGACCAGACGTCGTGGCAAGTCCTGATGCGCAACGGCATGAACAAAGATTTTTCCTGGAACGCCTCCGCCCGCGAATACGGCAAAATCTACGAGAAGGTGCGCCAGATGCGCGGCGCCCCGGCGACGTCAGCGGAAAAAACCCTGGTGTAGTCACGGCTCACGTAGAGACAGCCGCCCTCGGCTGTCCGGCCAGGGCATGCCTTGAAGCCTTGCCTGCGGTGTTCCAATTGACTAAGCTATGATTCTCCAGCGGAGGAGATAGTATGCGCAGGGCCGGGCTTGTTGCTGTCGTTATCGCGGTGATTGCGTTCGCTGTCCTGTTTGGCTACCCACGACTGTTTGCCCACAGGATTGAGTTGAGAGTGTATTTCCAAAATGCCAATGGGTTGCGTGCGGGAGCGCCTGTCAGATTAGCAGGAGTGGAAGTCGGAAAGATTACAAGCGTTCGTGCGCGTCCTGAAATGCAGTTCGCTCCTGCTGAAGTGACGATGAGGTTGCGAACGCCTTACGAGTTAAACATCCCGAACGACTCGACCGTATCCCTCGACACGGCAGGCGTGTTAGGCGAGACTTTCGCTGAAATAAACGTGTTGGGATCATCGGGCGCTCCTGTGAAGAACGGCGGAGTCCTGAAGGAAAAGCGGACTAAATTCCTCAGCACGGAAGACTTTATAGAAAAGGTCGGAGACATCGTTCGTCCTAAGCCATGCGCTCCACAGGACAAAGACATGGCGACAGTTGGTACTCCTGATGCCCAACGAAAAACCCCCGACAAAAACACTCCCAAGTAGATAACTGTTGAAACCAGGCTGTTACACCCCATTGATGGGGTACCCCCTCCTTGCGTTCGTTGGCAGGCACTCCCGCGCCCGCCCTTTGCCGAGTACGCAAAGGACGAGGCACCCACCGTGTTTGTGGTGCCACGGAGATCAAAAGCCTGGATCACCCGCTTACCACGCCTTCGCCTGAGGACCCTAACCCGACGTTCGTTTACGGAAGCCCAACCACACGTACCCCAGCGTCACTCCAAGAGCGCCGTACGCCCCCGCGTTCATGGGAGCAAGCATGAAAAAGACGGTCACGAGTTCGGGATCGACCGCCAACCTTACGAAATACATGGGACACAGCGAAAGCATGAGCGTGGGATTAAGATCCCAGCCATGCGGAGCGAGATAGCCGAGCAGCGCCACCAGATATGCAATTCCCGCAAAGACGCCGAGCCATTTGAGGGGCGTTAGAAATAGCTGTCTATCGTCCCGATCTCTCTTACATGCTTTCGCAATCCACGATCGGGGCAGCACCGCAATCGTCACGCTGAAAAGTCCCACCACCCCCAGCGCGACCGGAAACAGGAACCATGCCCGGTGCACCGGCATGTCGATGCCCTGCAGCATCAGGTAAGGAACGCCGGTGAAAAGCGAAGTCCCCCCGCAGAGGAAAAACACAATGCGAGATACAGTCCTGGTAGCGCGTCCGGACATGAGGCGGATTCTAACAGCGGTCCCGAGTTTGAGCACGCCGAATTGCGCTGACCGGGCCAGCGCAAGAGCCGGCTGCTAAAATCCCCTCAGCATGGCCGCTGCTCCTCACCCCGCGTTCCCCCGCACCATCTTCCACGTTGATATGGACGCCTTCTTCGTCTCCGTGGAAGAGCTCTACGATCCCGTGCTGAAAGGCAAGCCTGTGGTGGTCGGCGGACAGCGCGACGAACGCGGCGTAGTCTCCGCCGCTTCCTACGCCGCCCGCAAGTTCGGTGTGCACTCGGCCATGCCGCTGCGCACCGCCGCCAAGCTTTGTCCACAGGCCATCTTCGTCAACGGACATCCCGAGCGCTACCGCGAGTGTTCGGAGAAAGTTCACAAAGTTCTGTGCGCGTTCTCGCCGCAGGTGGAGATGGCCTCCATCGACGAAGCCTACCTCGACATGACCGGCACCGCGCGCCTGCACGGTCCTCCGCTGAAAGCCGCCCACTCCCTGCACGCGCGCATGAAAGCCGATACATACCTGAACTGTTCCGTCGGCATCGGCAGCTCGCGCCTCATCGCCAAGGTTTCCTCGGGACAGGCCAAGCCCAACGGCGTGCTCTGGATCGTTCCTGGCGAAGAAGCAAAATTTCTCGCGCCACTCGACGTGCGCGAGATTCCCGGCGTCGGCAAGGTCATGGAAAGCCATCTGCACGCGCTCGGCATCAAGATAGTAGCCGACCTGGCGAAGCTCGAAGATTCCGAACTCGAAGACCGCTTCGGCAAGTGGGGCCTGGCGTTAGCCGGCAAAGCCCGCGGCGAAGATGCCGGAGGATGGTTCGACACCGAAGTTGGCGAAGATACCGGAGCGAAATCCATCAGCCACGAGCATACCTACAACGACGACACCGCCGACGTCAGCCAACTCGAAGCCACGCTGATGCGGCTCTGCGAAATGGTGGGCCGCCGCCTGCGCGAAGCGAACCTCCACACTCGCACCGTCCAGCTCAAACTGCGCTACAAGGATTTCACGACCATCACCCGCGCCCACACGCTCCCAGCGCCCACCCAGCTCGACACAGAAATCTTCGAGCAAATCCGCGCTCTGTTTCGCAAGAACTGGAAGAAGGGCATGCAAGTCCGCCTGCTGGGAGTGCAGACGTCGTCGTTCGAATCACAACCCGAACAGATCAGCCTGCTCGAAGATAGTCGCCAACAACGCTGGAAAGATGCGCTCGCTGCCGCCGACCGCCTGCGCGACAAGTTCGGCGAATCCAGCGTCAAGCTCGCAGCCGGCATGCGCGGAACCTTCCGCGAACGCACCCACGAAAATCCCGCAGGCCTGCCTGGCAAAAACAAGCGCGAGTCCTAAACTACTTACGTAGAGACGGCCGCCTCGGCTCTCCGGCTTGGGCGAAGCCCGGCCGATGTGCAAGGGCCTCTCGACGGCGTCCCCCAAGAAGAACGAAGGCCGGGTATCCCGGAAGGATGTTCCGGATCCCAGCCTGCGTCTTCCTTCAACTTGGAGTAAGAGAGCGAATTCCTCGTGGGAATTCGCTCTCGTCTGATGTGGATTAGACCGAGTGACCTGCCCGACTTAGTTGCTCGGAGTCGTGCTCGGAGTCGTATTGGCCGCCGCAGCGCTGGTCGGAGCCGCGCCCGGCGTCGCGCCGAATCGCGACAACCGCGGATAGAACGGCGTAACTTCAAACGGCATCTTGTCGCGCGCCGAAGTGATCGCCACCGGAGACGTCTTCACCATCTCCGCCTTGTCGTCCCAGGGATTGATCTTGATGCGGCCGCCCAACGGCAGCGCCGCGATCTGATCCAGCTTGTTCACATCCAGCGCCGGACCCTGCGTCTCGAGCGCCGACAACCGGGTGACCGTGCCGCCAGACGCCAGCGGATTGCCCAGGTGCGTGGTCAACAGAGCATTCATTGTGCCCGCGCGCTGTTGCAGGATCTTCAGGAACAGTCCAACGTTATCCAGTTTCTGCGCGTAAGGCGAATTCTTCAGCAGCTCCAGAGCTTTCTTGTCAGCCGCAGCTTCTTCTTCCGGAATGTGCCGGAAGCCCAGATTCTGGTACGTGGAATCATCGGAGAACAGCATGCGATCATTAAACGCATACTGACTGCCCAGGTTGTGGCCGAGAATAATGTGCGCCAATTCATGGGACAGAACCGCCGCCAGGCTGGCTTCATCCGGCAGCACGTCAATCAAGCCTCGGCTGATGACGATCGTGTTCCCCACGCTGAAGGTTTCGAGAGGCGCCGTCAGCAGTACGCGCGTGCGTACCGGCCGCGGCAGGTCGATGTTGTTGGTGACTTCCAGGTTATTGACCACCGTCTGCAGAATCTTGTCGACTTCGCCTTCCGGCGCCAGCAATCCCGCGCTGGTCAAGCGTTCCACAACGTTGTCTTCCGCCTGCTGCTGCCAGACCCGCTCCGCCTGCAGCGGAGACGCATCTTGCGTTGAGGCGGTTTCATCTTTCACGCTGTCCACCCGGATCTGCGTGAGTTCGTCGTCCTTGCCGCCCTTCTTCAAGTCGTAGCCCCAGATGCGGGTCTGCGCTTTGAATGCGATTCTGTTCTTCGCACCCGCGCTGAAGTCGCCTTCTTCGCTGTAGATGTAAGACGGCACCCAGTAGCCCGGGATCAGATTCAAGCGCCAGCTGTCCATGTGAAAGAAGTAAGTGTTCTTCACGCCCTGCGAGTAAGTTCCATTCAGGCGCACAATGTTGAAGTCTTGGTCTTCCACCCACACGCGGCCCAGGAAGCGGCCTCGTCCGGATTTCGGTTTCGGTTTCACGTCAAACACCAGGCAACGCACATCGCCCAGAAATTCCCGGCGGATATACGTGAAATCGTAGTGCTCGCGGTCGAAGTCGCTGCGGTCGGCGTACACCATCCACGAGAAGCCCACGGGCTGGTACTCAACCCGGTAGAGTTTGTGGAAGCCGCCCAGCAGACGAGCCTGCATGCTCTCTTTTTCGTCGTCCTTCAGATAATCCTTGCGGTCGACGGTTTCTCCCATGTCAAGCCGGCCGAGGAAGTAATGATCGTCGCTCGGAACTGGCCCCAGGACCGGGTCAGACGACAGATTCTGCAAATAGGTCTCGACCACAGGCGTGCGTTTCGACAGCATCTTCATCAATCCATGCTCGCGCAGGATGAACAGATTCACCACCTGATCCATGGTCACAGGCGCCGGCTGGACAGACGGGGGCTCGGGTTCAGCTAGCGGTGCCGCCGCGGCCTGGTTAGACTGTGTGGCCGCTGGCTGCGAGCCGTCCGCCGGTGCCGGGTTCGCCGCGGGCTGCTGTGAGGCATCCGCCGGCGTCGCTGGAGCCGCGTTATCGCCCGTCGTGACCGCTGGTGCGGCTGACTGTGCGGGTAGCTGCGCGGATTTTTGATCCGCTGCTTGCTGTGCTGCGGCGCTGATGCTTGCCAGTAAGGCCGCAGTGATCATCCATTTCGAAGTGCGCATAACTCTATTCTCCAAGCTCCTGTTACTCAGGTTGCAGTTCGCCAATTCGTTTAATTCTTACTTCGGCCAATTTCGTGAGAACTTGCTCACCCTCGTCCAAACTTCGGTACGCCTATCTCAGTACGCCAGCTGAAACACCACGTGCACCACCGCCGTCGAATCCACCGGCAGTCCGGCCCGCATCGCCGGCTTAAAACGCATCTTGTTGGCGGCGGCCATGGCGGTTTCGTCCAGCCCATGTCCCAGCCCGCGCACGATTCGATTCACATGCAGCGATCCGTTCGCCCCGAACATCACTTCCAGCAGAACTTCGCCCTGCAGCTTCAGGTTGCGCGCCTCGTCCGTATAAGCCGGATTCGGCTTGTACGTAATTTCCACCGGCGTGGTCGCCGCGCCCGCATCCAGCAGCTGAACCTTCGGTCCGCCGTGTACCACCTGCTCCGCTCCAAACCCTCCGGTCGCTACTCCCTCCCCATTGCTGCGCCCGTCGCCTTTGCCCGCGGTAGCAATGCCGCTGCCAAAATCCGCGCTGGCTACCGTGCCCTTAATCCCTTTTGCTCCGCCCGAACCGTTCCCCTGTCCCGGACCCACCGGCATATCAAAACCGCCGGCAGCCTGGGCATAGAGCTTCGCGCCCGTCCTGCCCGTACCCTTCAATCCGTTCGGATCGCCAAACCCGCCGGTCTGCACTTTTTCCACCGGCGCAACCACCGTGGGAGTTTTCGAACTCCCGCCAAAATCACCCGTATGCACCAGCTGCGGACGCGCCCCGCCCACCGCAAGCTTCAACTGCGGCGCTGCAAACTGGTTCACGACGACCTTCGGTGCTTCCACCGGCTTTTCCACTTCATGACGTATTTCGTGCGGAACTACCAGCTTCGGCGCGTCGAACACCGGCGCCGCCGCCAGTAGCTTCACCTTTTGCACTTGTGGCCTTACCTTCATCGGCGCTGGCTGGCGACTCAACGACGGCGTCGGGATCAGTTCCACCACGTTGTACTGTCGCAGCGACATCGTCTCCGGCAGGATCAGATTGAGGTTGATAAAGAGCAGCAGCACGATCACCACGGTGGCGTAGCTGGTGACGAGCGCCCGCCGGTCGATCTTGCGTTCGGGCAGAATGCCGAGTTGAAAATTGCCTTGTGCTGTTGGCATTTCTATTTTTCTCCGAAGGTACCCGGCCAGGGAGATTACCGGGACTGGAGTCTTCAAAATAAGTGAATTGGGACAGGGGGTAAACGTGTCCACGGCCCTTGACCTTAGGTAACCGACGGAGGTTCCGTCCAGAAACCCGGTGCCGAAACGGGCAATCCACGCCATCTCGCCCCTAGCAACCCCAGTTCCTATGGGTAGAGCCCTAAGAAGACCGCAATATTCAGGTGACCTTCGTAAGCACAAACAGCGGCACGAGCAGCAGAAGAACAAGGAATGAAGAAGAATTCATGAAGAAGGAAGAAGAACTATTAGGAGTACTTGTCCTCCCGACAGCCGCGTTTTTCATCGCAGCGGAGGGGATCTCGGTCTCAACCGCATCAGATTTTCAATCTGCAATCGCCGCCACTCAAGAACCCGCAGGAGTCCGCCCCCTCCGCCACGCAAAATACCCAAACAGCGGAATCCCCGCCAGAATCACCAGCACTCCATACCCGGAATTCGGCCAATTATCAGCGAACGTGTAACACAAGAACGCCGCCGCCACGACCACGAAAATGGCAGGCACAAACGGATATCCCCACGTCCGGTACGGACGATCCATCCCCGGCTCGCGCACCCGGAACACAAACAGCGTGCTCCCCGTAATCATGTAAAAGAGCCACTCCGCAAAAATGGCCAGCGAAAACAGCTGCTTGAAATTCGCCCCCAGCAGCAGCAGTAGAATTGACAACACCGCCTGCACCACAATCGCCGCCGAGGGCGTATGAAACCGCGGATGCACCTCCGCCAGCTTAGAAAAAAAATATCCATCCCGCGCCGCCGCATACGGCACCCGCGCCCCGCTCATAATCGTCCCATTCAGCGTAACCAGCATCGACAACGCCATCCCCAGCGAAACAATTCCCGCGCCTACGCTTCCCAGGATCAGCGCCACCGCATCCGACGCCGGACGCGGCGACGCCGCAATCGCCGAAGCCGGCAGCACATACTGAACGCCCGCATTCATCAGCACATAAAGCACGCCGACGGTTGCTACTCCGGCAATCAGCGCGATCGGAATGCTGCGCTCCGGCCGCTTGATCTCCCCCGCCACCATGTTCAGGTCGTTCCATCCGTCATAAGCCCACAAAGCCGCCACCAGCGCCGCCATAAAACCTGCGATCCCGCCCTTCGCCCCTGAAAACGTCCCGGCAAAATTGTGCCAGCCCGCTCCTAAAGAATGTCCCGCCGCGCTGCTCCCTCCGCCAAAGCACACCACCACAATGCCCAGAATGATCACCACCTTGAGCATCGTAAACACCAGCTGAAACTCTCCTGCCTTCTTCACCCCGATGTAATTCAGCGCGGAAATCAGAATGGCGGCCGCGATAGCGACTACTTGTCCCCACGTAACCGCAATCGGCGCCGAGATAACATTGCTGGAGAAAAAAGCAAAAACCGAAAACGTCCCCAGGATTCTCACCAGCCCCGTGACCACCGTAGCCACCGAAGCCGGCTTGGCGATCACGAACCAGGTCCAGGCGTAAAGAAATCCGGCGAGCGGCCCATATCCATCTCGCACGTAGACATACTCGCCCCCAGCCTGCGGCTTCATCGCCCCCAGTTCCGCGTAAGTGAGCGCCCCAAAAAATGACAACGCCCCGCCCACCACCCAGGCCAGATACACCAGCTTGGCCGACCCCACCGCCTGCATCATCTCCGCCGGAACCAGAAAAATTCCGCTGCCAATAATCGTTCCCACCACAATGGCGGAAGCGTGGCTCACCCCCAGATCGCGCGAGAGTTCAGGACGGCTGGTTGTGTGTTGTGTGAGCTCTGGCATGTTCGAAGCGTGCCAGTATACGCCAGAAGTGCCCAAGAAGTGCCGCCACTACCTTGTCATCCTGAGCGAAGCAGGAGCGTCCAAAGGACGGTGATGCGCAGTCGAAGGATCCCTATTTACGCCACGCAGCGGCAATCAAGAGACCTTCTCCGCGGCCTCGATCGATTCCCCGAGCAGATAGCTCATCCCATATCCCACCGCAAACGTAACGCAAGTCCCAAGCATCACCCACCATGTCCACGGCACGCGCGAACCCAGCCACAAATAAATTTCGACTCCAAACCCGAACACCATCCCCACCATCGCCCCGCGCTGGTTCGCCCGCCGCGTGAGCACGCCCAGCAGAAACACTCCCAGCAGCGCTCCATACGCGATCGAAGCAATCTGCAATCCCACCTCTACCACGCGCCCCACCTTATTGAGTGACAACACCGCCAGCGCAAACAGCAGCAACGCCCAGAACAAAGTTGCCACGCGCGAAAGCCGCATCTTGGTCCGCTCCTCCGCCAGTGGACGGAAGCGCACATAGAAATCCATGATCGAACTCGACGACAGCGAATTCAGCGCGGCGCTCAAATTCGACATCGCCGCCGCCAGAATCGCCGCAATCAGCAGCCCTGAAATTCCATGCGGCATGTGGCTCACAATAAACGTCGGGTAAATCCTGTCCGCGCGCCCGAAGTTCGCCGACGGCACCCGGTAATAAGCCCATAGCATCACTCCCACAATCAGAAACAGCGCAAACTGAAAAAATACCCACACGCCGCTTGAGAGCAAAGCAATTACCGACTGTTTTTCCCCCCGCGCCGCCAGCAGCCGCTGCACAATCAACTGATCCGTCCCGTGGCTGGCCGTGGTCAAGAACGCCCCGCCAATCACGCCCGCCCAGAACGTATAAGGAATCCAGAAGTTCCAGCTGAAATCGAACACCTGCAATTTCCCCGCGCTCGCCGCCGCCGCATGGATCGCCGCCCATCCCCCCGGCACCAGATGCAGAATCGTCACCAGCCCCACCAGCGTTCCGCCCACATAAATCGCCGTCTGCACCACGTCCGTCCAGATCACCGCCGCCAGGCCGCCCTCAAACGTATAGACGAGCGTCAATGCAGTAATGATCGCAATGGACGTCACCTCGCCCGTCCCCAGCGCGATCGACACCACAATCGACACCGCATACACGCGCACTCCCTCCGCCGCGGCCCGCGTCAACAAAAAAAGTCCCGCCGTCAAAGACCGCAGCCCCCGCCCGAATCGCCGCTCAATCAGCTCATACGCCGTGTAAAGATCGCCGCGAAAATAATGCGGCAGCAGCACAAAACTGATCACCACCCGCCCCACCACATACCCCATCACCAGCTGCAGAAAAGTAAAGTTGGTGTCATAAGCAATCCCCGGCACGCTGATAATGGTGAGCGTGCTGGTCTCCGCCGCGACGATCGAAAGCGAAATCGCCCACCACGGAATGTCCCGCCCCGCCAGAAAATAGTCCCGCAGCGACTGCTGCTTCTTGCGAAACCGCAGCCCAAACAAAGTGATCCCCGCCAGGTAGAGCGCGATGATCAGATAGTCAGTCCGGTTCAGTCCCATAGGTTGAATGCGGGATGATTCAAGTGGCGCGCGTAGTCTCTGCGCCCTCGGTGGCTTTCCTCCACGACCTCAGCGTTCAAAAGCTCTTCTGCCACGCGCCCTCCATTATGTCGGGAACAACCGCACAACGCGAGTGAGAGTCTATGGACCCACGCCATGTCCGTGGTCTTCTGGACCCGAACTCCCCGAAGCGAAGAACGAGAACCGAGAAACCGGAAACTGGAAACCAGAAACTGGAAACTAAGAACTGCCCCCTGTGGTAAAAATAAACCGCGTGCCCTACGTTCTTGGCATCGACGGTGGCGGTACCAAAACGCTGTGCGCGGTGGGAGACGAATCGAAAGTTCTCGCCACCGCAACCGCCGGACCCAGCAACATCCTCCGCGTCGGCGAAACCCAAGCCCGCGAGTCGCTGCATCAGTCCGTACGCCAGGCCTGCGCCGCCGCCGGAATCGCGCCCACACAGATTACCAATACCTGCGTCGGCGCGGCCGGAGCCGCACGCCCCGAGGTCGCCGAAACAGTTCACCGCATCCTCGCCGAAATCCTGCCCTCGACCATTCACGTCGTCGGCGATATGCAAATCGCGCTGGAGGCCGGATTCGGCGCGGGTCCCGGTGTCCTCGTCATTGCCGGCACCGGCTCCATCGCCTACGGCCGCGACGCCCACGGCCACACCGCGCGCGCCGGAGGCTGGGGATACGCCATCTCCGACGAAGGCTCCGCCCACTGGATCGGCCGCGCAGCCGCCGCCGCCCTGGTGCGTGACATGGATCGTAGTGAAGGAGAATCCAAGTCCCGCGCCGCGCTGCAATCCTCGCCCTTGGCCTCAGCCCTGCTGAAAGCCTGGAACGTCACCTCGCTCGAAGATTTCGCCCGCGCTCCCGCCTCAGCCAACCCTCCAGACTTCGCCGCGCTTTTTCCCGCCGTCCTCGCTAGTGCGGAAGATTCCGCCACGCAGATTCTCGCCTCCGCCGGCGCGGAACTCGCCCACCTGGCTTCAGTCGCAATCTGCCGCCTGTTCCCGCCCCACCGAGCCTCCGAACCGAAGTTCGCGGCATCCGCATCCATCCCAGTGGCCATGGCCGGAGGCGTCTTTCGTCATGCCGCACTTGTCCGCCAGGTTTTCTACAATCAAGTTCGCTGGCTCGATCCCGGCGTGCAAGTGCGGCCAGAGATCGTCGACCCAGTCGAAGGCGCCCTGCGCCTGGCCCGCAAAATGTAGGACGGACACTCCTGTCCGTCGCATTTGACTTCGTTGTTGATCTTGCTTTTGATTCTGATTGTGTGGAGCGGGCACTCTTGCCCGCTTGCTTTTGACTTTGCTGTTGATCTTGCCTTTGATTTTGCTTTTGCTCTGCTGCCGAATCTGAATTCGTCTCGATGAATCCCGAACCATCCCAACCCGAAATCACATCCGACGCCGCAGCCCCGTCCATCGGATCCGCAACCGACGACCTTGCCCGCGCCTCCGATCCCGCCCTCACCCCAGACCTCGCCTTGGCCATGCTCCAGCGCCGCGACCTGCCCCCGGACGCCGTCGAACAAATCACCCACAACGCCGGAGTCATGAAATCGCGCAAAGTCCGCATCGCGGTAGCCGCGCATCCCCGCGCCCCGCGACGCATCGCGCTGCGCTTGATCCGCGAGTTCTACACCTTCGACCTGATGCAGTTCGCGCTACTTCCCGCAGTCGCCGCTGACCTGAAGCGCTCCGCCGACGACCTGCTCGTCACTCGCGTCACCTCAATCACGCTGGGAGAGCGCATCGCGCTGGCCCGCCGCGCCTCGGCCAACGTGGCCGCCGCCCTGCTGCTCGACAAAGAAGCCCGAGTCTGGCAAACCGCTCTCGACAATTTGCGCCTCACCGAAACCGCCATCGCCCGCGCGCTTCTCCGCACCGGCGCCGCGCGTGCCTTCGTCGAAGCCGTATGCCACCACCCCAAGTGGTCGTTGCGCCCCGAAATTCGCATCGCCCTGCTGCGCAACGAAAAAACTCCACTCTCCCGCGCCATAGAATTCGCCCGCCGCCTCCCATCCGCGCAGTTGCGCGACATCCTGCACGCCTCGCGCCTGCCAGAAAAGATCAAAGACGCTCTGCGGAAAGGATCGGAGTCGAAGTCGAGATGAGATGAGTTGAGTTGGCGCTCTTTGATGAATCCGGAGAGGTTTTCACGAACATCATGGAACCACCGAGGGTGGGCCAGCCCCCGCTGGTGCAATTTGATGCCGGCAAGAGCGGGCAAGCGTGGGGATGCCCGCAGCTGCAAAGAAATGTTTGCTGCCACGTGTCGTCTTTTGCGTGCCGTTTCCGATTCTTAATTTAGGGGTCAGAAGCGTTCGACGTTCGATCCTCTTACATTCAGGTATCGAGATTCCACAAGGCTGGCCGTTGGGAGGGCATAATGCGGAAGTTTGGAGCATATCCAATCATGGTCAATTACAACCTGCATACTCGGTTGCGCTACCAACATAACGAAGACGAACTTCATCGAGCGGGGCGATACGAGGAGGAAAGACAGCTTGATATCAGGGTCAATCGGTCCTCCGATTCGGCGATGCAAAATAACCTTTATAAGCAGGAACTCGAAGCGTACGAGCAGACGGTCTGCAATTGCCTGCGAAAGATCGAGGGCAATCCGGTGGGGCGAATGGTGCTGGGGCTGATCAACAAGCAGACTACGGTCTGGATCATTCCAAAATCGGATCAGGAACTGAAGCAATGCAGTTGCGCACTGACTGAGCCGCTGAACTACAACATACAAAAGGATGGGAGCGTCGCTCGCGGGGCGGGTTCGGGCGATACGGTAATTCTGTTCAATCCCAAGCTCGGGGACGATACGCTGCTCCACGAGCTGGTGCACGCCTACCGGTACTCATACAACAAGTTCTATCCCATGAACGTTGACTACCGCACCGACAGTGCATCGTTCACCATAACCAGCGAGGAAGTTCTCGCTCACCAGATTGAGGACATCTACATGTCCCAGGCGAACCGGCCCCTGACGCTGGACTATATCTCACAGGCGCCTGCCGAGAAGAAGGAAATTTATGATTTTCTGACCGACAATTATTTTCTGCTGCAGAGCCTGAAGTATTTCTTGCGGCACGAATACCTGGCGATGCTGGCGGCGCATACTTTTATGAACACGGACTACAATCCGTTTCGCGATTACGCGGCGCTGGAGGCGGAATATCTGAAGGGTTCCGTTTCACCCACGCTGCCCGAATTGGGTACGGCGATGTGACGCTGATGCCGGTCGCGTGACGGTCGGGTTCTGCTCTCCACGAAACGGCATTCATTTTTCGTCACTGCGGTAAACTTGTGTTCTGAATGCCTGAACTTCCTGAAGTCGAAACCATTGCGCAAGGACTGGCGAAGCGAATCACTGGCGATGTGGTGCAGTCGGTGTGGCTGGGCGAGAAACCGGAACCGTTGAAGTCTCCTGCCGGGGAGATTGTGGCCACGCTTGAGCACAGTCGAATTGCGGGCGTGCGGCGTATGGGGAAGCACATTGTTTTTGATCTGGAGCAGAATGGTGTGTGCACTGCCCGCGGAGCCCTGTGGATTGTTCACCTCGGCATGAGTGGGCGCTTGCAGATTTGCGAGCCGCAGGAGGACGTGGCCAAGCATACACACGCCATTATCAGGTTGGAATCGGGCAGGGAATTGCGGTTTGTTGATCCGCGGCGCTTTGGGCGGCTGAGCGTTGCGCACGCGAAGTTCGATGCCGGGGGCTTCGAACCGCTGGATGTCGAGCTGAAAGACTTTGTGGGGCTGTTCCGCGGGCGGAAGACGCCCATCAAGAGCGCGCTGCTGAATCAGAAATTGCTGCGGGGCGTGGGAAACATCTATGCGGATGAGTCTCTGTTTCGTGCCGGAATTCGGCCGCGGCGCCGTGCGTCCACGATTACTCATGAAGGGTTGCGCAAACTCTTCCTGTCGGTGAAAGAGGTTTTGCGCGAGGCGATTGCGCTGGGTGGATCGTCGATTTCCGACTACGTGGACGCCGACGGCGAAGAAGGTTTCTTCCAGCTGCAGCACCGCGTGTATGGGCGCGAAGGCGAGCCTTGCCTGGTTTGCAAGACCCCGATCAAAAGAGTGGTGATTGGCGGTCGCAGCAGTCATTATTGTCCGAAGTGCCAGAAGTGATGGAGCGATTGTTGATTTTAGATTTCTGATTTCAGATTAAGAGCCTCAAAACTTACGCTCTTCGCTCTTCGATCGGCAATTAGCAATTAGCAATTCGCAATCGGCAATCGGGCAGTCAGCAATCTTCAGTCGTTCAGTCAACAATGATTTGGGCGGTTCTGATAGTCTTTCTCAGCCATGGCTGATTTTTCGATTGCAGTCGATCTTGGGGGGACGAACCTGCGCATAGCGGCCGTGAGCACTGACGGCCAAATGCTGGAGAAAGTTACGCTCGGAACCAATCTGGCTTCGGGGCCCGATCACGTGGTCAGCGAAATGTGCGATGCGATCGTTCATCTCTCGGAAAAATATCGCGGCGGCGGATCGTTTCTGGGCGTGGGCGCTGGAATTCCCGGCATTCTTGATCTCGAGGCGGGAAAGGTTAGTAAATCCGCAAACCTTCCGGGCTGGTCGGGATACCCGGTGCGCGAGGAAATCGAGCGGCGATTGGGAGCGCAGTTCTTTCTCGACAACGATGGCAACATGGCCGCGCTGGGCGAGCAGTGGCTGGGCGCGGCGCGCGACGTCCCGAACTTGGCGATGCTTACGCTGGGTACTGGGATTGGCGGTGCCATCATGCTCAACGGGAAAATATTTCACGGCATGAACGGCATGGCGGGCGAGTTTGGACACGTGCCCATCGAACCGGAAGGCGTGCCCTGCGGATGCGGTAGCCACGGATGCTCCGAGCGTTATGCTTCAGCCACGGCCGTGGTTCGTATGGCGCGTGAGACCATCGCGGGCGGCGCTGCGCCTGGGCTAGCGAGAGCCGCGAGTGTGGATGCGGAGTTCGGAGCGAAGTCGGTTTACAGTCTTGCGCTACAGGGTGACGAAGACGCGCGCCGAATTTTTCGACGCTTTGGCAAGGCCTTGGGCATGCTGCTGGCCGGGATGGTGAACGGGCTGAATTTGGAAATGTATGTGATTGGTGGCGGAGTATCGAGTGCGTGGGATGCGTTTGCTCCCAGTATGTTCGAGGAACTGCGGGAGCGGTCGCTGATTTATGCGGCGACCGAACCCGAAGGGGCGACGGGGAGAGACGCAAGCTCCGTCGCACACGTTATCAGCGGACGAAAGACGATTGTCACGCGCGCGCTGCTCGGCAGTGACGCAGGTCTGTACGGGGCGGCGCGCATGGCGGTGGTAGGCCTTTAGCTGGGCGGGAGCCTACGCACGCATTCTGCGGATTGCTTCCAGAAAGAGCTGGTTCTGTTCAGCCGTTCCAATACTCACGCGGACGCAGCGCGGCGCGCCCCAGGGGATGAGCGGGCGAATGACCACGCCCTCCGTTTGCAGACGGGTCGCGAAGTCGAGAGCGCCTTCGCCGACATCACAATAAATGAAATTCGCCCACGTTGGAACCACGTAATATCCCAGGTCCGCTAAGCCCCTGGTGAGAACTTGCGCCTGATCGGCGTTGAGCTGCAGCGTGCGCTTGATGTGATCATCATCATCGATTGCTGCCAGAGCGGCAGCCTCCGCCAGCGACCCTACCGAATAGGTGTTGCGAATTTGCGCGCAATAGGTCAGCAATTCGGCGGGGCCAAATCCATATCCCACGCGGAGGCCCGCAAGTCCGTGCACTTTCGAAAACGTCCGCAGCACTACCACTGCGGCGCCTTGCCCCACGTAGTCCAGCGAACGCGAATACACAACGCCGCGCAGTGCAGCGAAGTGCGCTGCGTATTCGTAATAGGCTTCGTCGAGCGCCACGATTACGTGGGCGGGAACTCGTGCCAAAAACTTTTCTACTTCAGCGGCTTCCAGCATTGTTCCCGTGGGGTTGTTGGGATTCGCCAGGAATACCAGTCGCGTCTGGACGTTGATCGCGTCGAGAATTGCTGCCAGATCGAATGCATCTTCGCGCATAGGCGCTTCAATCAACTGCGCTCCGGTGGCGCGGACAATCTGCGAGTAGACCACGAAAGAACGCTCGCTGGTCACGGCGTTGAGGCCGGGAGCGAGCAGCGTCTCGCAGAGGAGGCTGAGCAATCCGGTGGAGCCGGCAGTGACTAATGTTTGTTCCACCGGAAGATTGTTGTGTGCGGCCAGCTTGCGGCGCAATTCGCTGCAGTCATCGTCGGGGTATAAGTTTGCGGTTGCCAGCGCGGAATGAATGGCGGCGATCGCGAGCGGAGACGGGCCGAGAGGATTTTCGTTGGAATCGAGGCGGATGAGCCGTGGCTGCGACTGTTGATCCGGTTGCAGGCGGGGTCGCGGCGCCGAGGAGCGGGCGAGCTCGCGTGCTCCCGGGGACAGCAGATCAGAGAGTCGAGTCATCTTCGCTGCAATGCGTGCTGCAAGTGCTCCGCAATTCTTTTCTGCCGGAGACGTGCGCGCGTCATCTCTTCAAATCAACTCGTGCGTCCCGAGGTGTACGCTTCGCGCCCCCGGCTTTCGCGGTCGAGACTGCTTTCAAGCGTTCCACTTCTTTCAGCGTGAGAGAACGAAATTTGCCGGGCGGAACGTCGAGCGTGAGCGGGCCATAACGGACGCGCTTGATCTTCTCGACGTGATGGCCAACGACTTCAAACATGCGCCGGATCTGGCGGTTGCGGCCCTCCACCAGCGTGATTTCATACCAGGGGTTGGTGGCTTCTTTCACGATGCGAACCAGGGCCGGGCCGGTCTTCACGCGCTTGCCGTCGTCGGTGGCGATGTTGACACCGGCTCGCAGCTTTGCGATTGCTTCTTCTTTCGGCGTGCCGGCGACTTTTACGACGTAGGTTTTCGGCACGTGCGATGCGGCCTTCATGAGGCTGTGCGCAAGTTCGCCGTCGTTGGTCATCAACAGCAGGCCTTCGCTCGCATAGTCGAGGCGGCCGATTGGGTAGACGCGTCCCTTTACGCCGTGCATGAGGTCCATGACGGTGGGGCGCTTTTGGGGATCGCTCATCGTCGTGACGTATCCCTTGGGCTTGTTGAGCAGACGATAGATGTGGCGCTGTGCTCCGTGGAGAAGCTTGCCGTTCACGCGGATGTGGTCGGTCTCGGGGTCGGCCTTGCTGCCGAGTTCGCTGACTGTCTGTCCGTTTACCTGGACCAGGCCGGCGGAGATTAATTGCTCCGCTTTGCGGCGGGAGGCTACTCCGGCGGCGGCGATAATTTTTTGCAGGCGTTCGGTCGGCATGATTTATGACAGCTTTCGATGGGCGAAGATAAGCATCGCGATAGCTAATCTTCCCGCAGTGCCGCGGATTTTTCGATCTCTCGAGGCTCGGCTGGGTCGGCATCTTCCAGGGCAGACGCGCGCCGAGATACGTCATTGTTCTCGTCGGCCGCGTTGTGATCCGAGTGTGCGGCGGGGCTCACAGCTTCGCTGGCGTTCGTGGTTTCAGCCGATGCATTCTCAGCAGGAATTAATTCTGACAGGAACGATTCGGCCACCAGTTTTTCGAACTCTTCCATGCTGGGCAGTTCGCTGACGTCTTTCAGGCCGAAGCGCATCAGGAATTCTTTGGTGGTCTTGTAGAGGATCGGACGTCCGATTACCTGCTTGCGTCCCGCGGTGGTGATGAGTTTGCGATCGAGCAGGGTACCGATGACGCCGCCAGAATCGACACCGCGAATGTCGCTGATCTCGGGCACGGTGACCGGCTGTTTGTAGGCGATGACGGCGAGCGTTTCCAGCGCGGGCAGGGAGAGCCGGATCGGCGGCTTCAGGCTCTTGGCGAATGCGCGGACCACTTCGTGCTGCTCGGGCTTGGTGGACATGCGGTATCCGCCGGCGACCTGGCGAATCTCAATGCCGTGATCGGGACCGCCGTATTCGGCGACCAACTCTTCCAGGCTGGAGCGCACGCGCGATTTGGCCTCGGCTTGGTCGGCCGCGCCCGCGGCGGTGACTGACTCTTTCACTAGTTCGACGATCTGTTCCAGAGTAATCGGAGTTTCTGCCGCGTAGATGATGGCTTCGAGTTGGGCTTTTAGACTCATAGGTCAGTTGCCAGTTGTCAGTCGCCGGCAAGAACATCGCGTGCCGGCATCGTGGTTGCTTATACCCAGCTGCCGGTTACCAGCAGGATGCGTCAGTCAAGACTGACAACTGGCTACCGGCAATTGTTCTACTTCCAGTCGTCGCGAACCACGGCCT
This sequence comes from uncultured Acidobacteriaceae bacterium, assembly GCA_963846245.1. Taxonomy (GTDB): domain Bacteria; phylum Acidobacteriota; class Terriglobia; order Terriglobales; family Acidobacteriaceae; genus Sulfotelmatobacter. The sequence continues at coordinate 490,752 of CAWJVI010000011.1, forward strand.
GTTCGGTCATGATCGCGTCGAAGCCGATGTGCTTGCGTACTGCGATCTCGCCGAACAAGCGTTCTTGCCGCACCTGGATCGCCTGCAAACGCACCATCTCGAGCAGTGCCAGGAACATACACACTAACGCCTGCCGCGAGGGCACGCGCATCAAGAGCTGCTTAAGCCGGATGGGACGATTTTCCAGCGAGAGTCGGCGGCGCAGGTAGTCGATCATCTGGCCTACCGTGACGCTTTCTTCGTCGACGTTGATCATGGGGCGCGAACGAACGCGCTCGAGTACCTGCTGGAATGTTTTGACCAAGTCGATTACATCGGCGGCGATTTCGGGCTCCGTGCCTTCCGCCTCAATGAATCCTTTCAGCGACGGATTCGAGAGCACCGCGTCTTCGATCTGCTGTTTCTGCAAAAGCATTTGCGCCGCGGACTTGAACTTCTCGTGCTCCAACAGTCGGTTCACCAGTTCGGTGCGCGGATCTTCTTCTTCTCCGGCGATGGCCAGCGGATCGCGGGGCAGCAGCATCTTCGACTTGATATGAATCAGCACCGACGCCATGTAGATGAAATCCGCCGCGACGTTTACGTCCAGCTCGCGAATCTTTTCCACATAGGCCAGGTATTGCGCCGTGATGCGCGCGATGGGGATGTCATATATGTCGATGTCCTGCTTGCGGATCAGGTCGAGCAGAAGGTCGAGCGGACCGTCGTAGACATCGGTGACCGCAACGGAGAACGGGGAATCGCTCGCTACTTTCTTCTGCTCGTTGCTTAGCGAAGCTGATGTCTTTGCCTGGGAAGCGCCAGCCGCAGCAATGATAGCGGGAGAAACAGGGCCGCCCGCTCGATCCGCAGCCGTCACAACTTTGGTTCCTTCTGTCATCTAAGTAGAAGCCTTGCCCAGTCCGCGTTCCAGCGACATTCCCATGGCGGCCCGCACCTCGTTCATAGTTTCACCCGCGGCCTTGCGCGCCCGCTGCGTGCCCTCTTCAAGAATATCCCAGGCGAGGCCGGGATTCTCCTCAAATTTGTGGCGGCGCTCTTGCATGGGGTTCAGCAGCTTCACCAGGGCGTCGGCGGCCCAGCCTTTGCACTCGATGCATCCGATGCCAGCCGACCGGCAGCCTTCATTTACTTTTGCCATCGTATCTTTGCTGCTGAAGATCTTGTGCAGATCGCCTACCGGACATACGTCGGGATTTCCCGGGTCCGTTCGCCGCACTCTCGCTGGATCGGTAACCATGGTCTTCAGCTTTTGCCGCACCACCGGCTCCGGATCGGTGAGCAGAATCGTGTTGCCATAGGACTTCGACATCTTGCGGCCATCGGTTCCCGGCAACTTCGCCGCAGGAGTGAGCAAGGCTTTGGGCTCGGGAAAAACGTCTCCAGATTTTCCGTAGAAGTTGTTGAACCGCCGCGCGATTTCCCGCGTCAACTCGACGTGCGCGACTTGATCTTCGCCGACAGGCACGACATCAGCCTTGTAGATCAAAATATCCGCGGCCTGTAAACAGGGATAACCCAGGAATCCGTACATTCCCAAGTCCTTGCCCTTGATGTTTTCCTGCTGCTCTTTATACGACGGAACCCGCTCCAGCCAGCCCAGTGGAGTAATCATGGAAAACAGCAGATGCAGTTCGGCGTGCGCTGGCACGTGCGACTGGATAAAGATCACCGATTTTTCGGGATCGAGGCCAGCCGCCAGGAAATCGAGCACGACATCGAGCGAGTTCTCTTTCATGCGGGAGGTGTCGGCATAGTCGGTGGTAAGAGCATGCCAATCGGCCACCATAAAAAAGCACTGGTAGTCGTCCTGCATGCGTACCCAGTTATCGAGCGCGCCAACGTAGTTGCCGAGATGCGGTTTTCCAGTCGGGCGCATGCCACTGAGCACGCGTCCACGCGATTTGGGAGAAGATGTCATTTGCCTTTGACGGGACCGGACGATAAAAACGGCCACACCACCAGCGGAACAATTCTTATGTTCACATGTCTTAAGTTCACATGCGCATGTTGACACACGATGTTCAGAGGTTGAGGTATCACGCGGAGCTTAATTCGATAGTAACACGCGGAAACCCGCGTCCAAAAACCCGAATTGCATCATCCGTGATGCTTTATAATCGGCGCTTTCCCGGCCAGTGAGCGAAAACATTTCAGGATCCGTGAACACTCTTGCCCGCAAACTGCGCGTCACTGACTACTTCACTCTGGGCTGGGGCACCATGGTGGGCGTGGGATGGCTGGTGGTGATGGACGACTGGCTCGGGCGCGGCGGCTCGATGGGCGCGCTGCTGGGCTTCGCCATCGGGGGCGCGGCGTTGCTGCCCATCGGCTGGGTCTATGGCAAGCTGGTGATGGCGATGCCCGACGCTGCGGGCGAAGTGGCGTACACTTCGGCGGCGTTTTCGCGCGGCATCAGCTTCGCGACTGGTTGGATGATGATGCTCGCCTACTTCATCGTCTGCCCGTGGGAGGCCGTGGCGGTGGGCCGCATTGCCGGTTATATTTTTCCCCGGCTCGATTCGCTTGAACTCTATCGCGTGGCCGGACGCCCGGTTTACCTTCCACACCTGGTCATCGGGCTTGCGCTCACCGGGCTGCTTACCGTGCTGAATTACCGCGGCATCCGCCTGAGCGCTACTTTTCAGAACTGGACCAGCTTCGGGACGCTTGCGCTCTTCATCGTGTTTGTCGCAATCGGGGTCAGCCGCGGATCGCAGCGCAACTTTCCGCCGCTGTTCACGCACAGTCCATTTGTTTCGATTTTGCTGGTCATCCAAATCGTTCCGTATTTCATGACCGGATTTGAGTCCGTGAGCAAGGCGGCGGAAGAAGCGAACCCCGATTTTCGCGGACGAAGTTTCTTTCGCGCCATCTGGATGGCAATTTTCGTCGGCATTCTTTTTTATACTTGCATCGTTGCAGCGGTGGGGTTCGTCGCTCCGTGGCACGCATTGATCGGCGAAAACTTTATGACGGCTGTGGCTTTCCAGCAGGCGGTTGGTTCGCGCTGGATCGTCAACATTATTCTTGCTGCCGCTTTGTTATCGCTGTTCAAATGCTTCAACGGAAATTTCGTCGCCGCCAGCCGTCTTGTGTTTGCTTTGGGGCGGCGGGGATTGATCGATGCCGGCGCGGGCAGAATTCATTCACGGCATCAGACGCCTTCGATTGCCGTGCTCTGTGTGGGACTTGCCACGGCGGGGTGCATGTTGCTCGGAGATGCCATCCTGGTGCCGGTTACCGAGGTTGGGTCGGTCGCGTGCGCGATCGGATGGTCGGCAACCTGCCTAGCTTGCCTTTTCCTGGGGCGAGCAGGAGCAAGATCAAATCGCATTGAACTTTCAGCGATGGAGCGTACCGTCGCCGTGTTTGGATTGCTCGTGGGAGTAGCGATGCTGCTGATGAAAGTTGTTCCACTCGTGCCCGGCCACTTTACGGTTTATGAATGGCTGGTGTTGGGAATCTGGATCATGCTGGGCGCGGCCTGCGGACGTAAGAAGGCGGCCGTGGGAAATTGATGTGGGCTGATGTGTGACTTGTGATTAAAGGGAGGCGAAAATGAAATCTGATTTCCAACTGCATTGTGTGCTGCTGCTACTGATTCTGCTCATAAGCAGTTGCATGTTGTTGGCGCAAACGCCTGGCTTCGACCTCGTCATCACCAACGGCCACATCATCGATGGGACTGGTTCGCCCTGGTATTCGGGCGACATCGGCATCCGCGATGGGAGAATCGCGGCCATTGGGAATCTCGCCGCTGCGCCCCGCAAGCGCACTATTGACGCACTCGGCAGAGTGGTCGCGCCTGGATTCATCGACCTGCTCGGGCAATCGGAGATGACTATTCTGGTCGATCCGCGCCTGCCTTCGAAGATTTATCAGGGCATAACCACTGAGATCACGGGCGAAGGAGACTCCATTGCGCCGCTCACCGATGCGCTCATCCAGGGTGGACACTCTAGTTACGACCACTACAAAATCACGCCTGACTGGCGGACGTTCCGCCAATATTTTGCTCGTCTGGAAAAACAGGGTATGGGCATTAACCTTGCGAGTTACGTGGGCGCGACAACCGTCCGTACAATCGTGCTTGGCGAAGAAAACAAGCAGCCAACGGCTGAACAGCTCGAGCAGATGAAAGCGTTGGTGCGTGACGCCATGAAAGATGGCGCCGTCGGCGTTTCCACTGCGCTGGAATATGCTCCTGCGCCTTACGCCAAAACAGAGGAGTTGATCGCGCTCGCCACCGAGGCCGGAGAGTTCGGGGGCATTTATTCGACGCACATGCGCAACGAGAGCGATTCGGTGCTCGACTCCATCGACGAAGCGCTTCGCATCGGCCGCGAAGCCCATGTGCCGGTCGAGATCTGGCACATCAAGGTTGCCGGAAAAAATAATTGGGGACGCATGCCCGAGGTGGTCGCCAAGATCAGCGCGGCTCGCGCCGCGGGCGCTGATGTTACCGCCGACACTTATGCTTACACCGCGTGGTACAACGATTTTTCCGCGTTCATTCCTGCGTGGGCACACGAGGGCGGATCGGCCAAACTGGTGGAGCGGCTGAAAGATCCGGCAACCCGCGAACGCATCCGCAAGGACATGCTCACGCCGTCGAAAGACTGGGACAACGAATGGCAGGAGATTCCTGGCCCCGAGGCCGTCATGATTGGCGTAGCACAGAATCCCAAGCTGGTGCCGCTGCAGGGCAAGAGGCTTTCAGAGATTGCGAAACTCTGGAATAAAGATCCCATGGACGCGCTCTTCGATTTTCTTATCGAAGATCCCTTCGCGGACGTGGCTGTGTTTGGGATGTCGCAACCCGACGTGACGCTTGCGCTGCAACAGCCGTGGGTCGCGATCGACAATGATTCTTCCGGCACGTCTCCCGAGGGAATTCTGGGGCAGGAGCACCCGCATCCTCGTGCTTATGGCACGTTCCCGCGCATTCTGCGAAAGTATGTCCGCGAAGAAAAGGCGCTCACGCTGGAGGACGCGATCCGCAAGTTTTCCGCGCTGCCCGCGCAGCGTTTGCGACTGACCGATCGCGGCGTGCTCAAGGCGGGGATGTGGGCTGATGTGGTGGTGTTCGATCCGGCGACTGTGCGCGACCTGGCGACGTTTGACAATCCCAATCAGCTTTCCGAAGGGATGGAATATGTTCTGGTGAACGGCGCGCCGGTGATCGAGCAAGGGAAGATGACGGGTGCGCTTCCGGGAAAAATTCTGCGCGGGCCGGGATATCAGCCCTAGGAAGTTCGCCTCGATGTTATTGCAACCGCGCTATTTCAGGCGCGCCTGCGTCTCCGGAGTGGATACGTGCGTCACATGCGGTTCCGCGAGTGTTCCGCCGATGGCATAGGTTTTCGCGCCGCCGGCTGCATCGGGCTTGCTGACGAATTTCAGGTCGAGCTCACGGGTTAACAAGGCCGTGCCGCTCACCTGAAAGTTTCCGGCTGGGGAATCCAGCCTGGCTTCTTTAATCTCAATCTTACCTTCTTGCAAATGCGCACGGCCTTGCAGGCGATCGATCTTTAGCGGATCGCCATCGTTTACCAACAGCAGATGCGGCATCGCGCCATCGCGCACGTCGAACTGCACGATTCCTTCCGCAGAGTTCCAGAAGTCGGAAGAAGCGGCGCCCGATGATGTGATTTCATAGCTTCCGCTTGCCGTCCCCGCAATCCATTCGTCGTGCATGGCGGTGGCAAGCTGGCGCAGAGCGATTCCGGTCACGGTACCCCTGCCCGTGTAGACGGCAGGCCTCACGCTGAAATCCGCCTGCCATTCGCCGCGGTGCTTTCCGCCGAGAAATTCTCCGCTCAGGTCGGAGAGTTTGAGCTTCCCCGCATCCAGCGAAACGTCGGCGGAAACATGATTCGCCGAAAGCGGATTGGCGGCAGCACTTCGCAAGAGCAAGCGGTTCGCGGTGATGCTGCCCTCAGCGTGCAGGCTGGTGAAAAATGTTGATCCCGTCTGCTCAGCTTGATCATTGGCAGACAGCCGATACCACGGCCGCGGCCGCGCCCGGGGAGTGACCCATTGGGCCACTTCACTCAAGTTCAGCTGATTTGTGGCCAGATCAAAGCTGACGGTGCAGGCGCCGGGCGTACCGCAGCCACGTGGCAACTCCAGCGACCCCGTCCAGAGCGCGTGAGCAGCGTTGGCAGTCAGTTTCGTTACGCGCACTTTGTCGGGCAATAGCTGCAGGGTGGCGGAGGAAATCTCGATCGGTTCCTTGGTTCCGCGCACCTCGACGTGCACGCTGCGCAGCTTGGCCGTTCCGGTCACCTGCGGTTGGGAAATTTTGGAGAAACCTGCGCGCGTGCCTTCCGTCGAGCCGTGCCACGTTCCTGCGATCTGCAAATCGATCTGCACCTGGCCATCTGCCGCCGTCGCGAGCGCTGGCAATCCAAACAACCTGGCTGCGCGCAGCGTCCGCGCGACTTCGGCTTCCCCCAGCAAGTCAATGCGATATCCGGAGAGTCCGATCCAGCCGCGCACGACTGGGGACGGGCCGTTTGCGCTCGCGAGCGGAAACGGGCCGACCTGCAGGCCTGGCGTCTTGTTTCCAGGCTGCCGGTTTGTCGCCAGGCCACGGTTTCTCGCCAGCCCACGCTCAGCCGGTTCGTCTGCCGTGAATCTCAAAGGGATACTGGCCGCGTCCAATTCCGCCTTGCTGCTCAGCGAGGCCAGGTGAAGGTCGATGATCTCGCCGCTCCCTGAGAATTCGGGCGATCCGGCGGACGGTCCGTTCCTCTTCATGGTCAGGCTTCCGCGCAGTTCTCCGTTTGCCTCCAGATCCTGGGGCAAATTTTTCTTGGCGTGCTGAGCCAGGGCGACCAGCGCGCTGGCGGGCACCTCCTCCGCATTCAGCACCAGGTCGTAGTGATGGCTCGCCGGCAGGCCCACTTCGCCCTTCAACATAACCTGGCCGTTTCCGACCGGGATGCGACAAAAAACTTCATGCACCAAATGATCGAGGGAACTGTATCTTCCGTCACAATGCGCCGCGAGAGGAAGCTCTTGGCCGTTCGAAATATCGTAGTGGCGGAAATCTCGAACTGAAGCGTCGCTGCTGAGCTGCAGATTGGTAGGAGTTCCCGTCAACGTCATGTCCAGCTGCACGGCTCCGCGCCAGCCCTTGTCTTCGCCGCTCAGAAATTTCGTGAGCTGCCCCAGCTGCGGACGATCCCATTCCACGCTGAATTGCAACGGCGTCTCGCGCAGGCTGGCGGCGCGCTGCCAGGTTCCGTTCACTCGCAGGGTTCCGGTGTCATTCAGATTCATGTCGCTGCGAAAGGGGTCCGCCTTCAGACGTATCCCCCAGGTATTTTCTGATTCCTGCCACAGTGCGAAGTCGGCGTTGATGAGGGCGTAGGGCTTTTTTTCCTGTCCGATCTTAAAATTGACGCGCCCTGAACTCACCTGAATGTAGGGGAAAGCCGGCCGCGCCTCCGACTTGGCTTTTGCCGTGGGCGCAAGAGGCACGTGAGAGGTACGTTCCAGCAGGGCTTCCAGGTTCCAGCGTCCGCTATCGCCGTGCACCAGGTTCAGGCTGGGCTCGTTCAAGTTCAGCCTGGCAATCTCAAGATGGCCTCGGAGCAGGGAAGTCAGCCGCAAGTCGGCGGTGACTTCGTTGGCGCGCAGCATGGGTTCCTGACCGAAAGCCGGATCGTCGTAGACCACAAGATTTTCGAGGTCGAATCCCGGACGGGGCAACAAACGCAGATGCACCGATCCAATTTCTACCGGACGCGCCAGGGCCGCGCTGATTGACGCGGCGATGCGCGACTTCAGGCGCGATGCTCCTGGATGCAGCAGAAATAAAAGCAGTAGGAGGACTGCCGCAACAGCGATGCGGCGTTTGGAAGAGAAGAACTTCACCTGACCACTCGTAGAGTCCGATTCCAACGCGTTTCGTCGAAGAAGTGAATCACGACTTTGCTGAGAAACAGGAGGCGATCGCCCCAGCCGGTTTTCAGATATTGACGGTCCGGCGTTTCAAACGACCAGTAGATAAACATGGGGCGTCCAATCACGTTTTCCTTCGGAATGAAGCCCCAGAAGCGGCTGTCGAGGCTGACGTCGCGATGGTCGCCCATGGCGAAATAGTGATCTGGAGGGACCACGAGATCGCCGTCCTGGATGCGCGTGGGCAGCTCTTCTTCCCACCCGGGAGAAACGTTGTAGGTTTCGGAGGGCGGCACTGCGGGAAAATTGTCGCGATACGCATTCGGCACAGAATCTAGACTGTAGTCGACGTAGGGCTCGTCTTTCAACTCCACGCCGTTACGGAAAACCACTCCATTGCGCAGGTGAATTCGGTCTCCTGGAATCCCCATGATGCGCTTTACCACATACATTCCAGCCTCGGCCGGGTCAGGGTGCAGAAACACAACAATATCTCCGCGGCGGATGTCGCGATAGGGAAGCAGCGGACCTACCCAGGAGCTCTTGGGAGCGAACTGTATCCGGTTCACGAAAACGTGGTCGCCGATCAGCAGAGTGTTTTCCATCGAGCTTGATGGAATCTCAAACGCCTGCATCACGAAGGTGATGATGAAGAGTCCGGTGACCAGCACGGCCGCGAGCGAAGAGAGAAACTCCACTGCCGTTTCTTTCGGTTTCTGTTCTTCGACGGCTTCGGTTTCGTTGTCCTTCGAAGTTAACTCCACCGGAGTCTTCTTCAGCTTGAGTTCTTCGACGCGCTCCGCAATGTTATCTTTTTTTGCCAAGATGATCGTTCCGAGAGTCCGCCAGCGCACAAATCTCGCGCTCAGACCAGTCTAGTGTACCAGCCGCAGTGTCCGATTCCAGCGTGTGATCTGTAACACATGCGTCAGCGCATACGCGATGTGGTAGAGCTTGCCGCTCAAAGAAGATGCCGGGTCGCCGTCCCAGGTTCGAATCGACCAGTAAATCAATAGCGGCCTTCCGATGATATTCTCGCGCGGTACAAAGCCCCAATAGCGGCTGTCTTCACTGTCGTCGCGATTGTCTCCCATCACGAAGTAGTGTCCCTCGGGAACAATCAGCTGGCCATCTTCGACGAGCTTACGCATCTCGAGCCACCACTTGCCACCCCCTGGCAGCACCACCGAGAGATCGAGCCGGGGAAAGTTGTCGCGGAACAAATCGTTCGAGGGTAAGAAACGGACGTAGGGCTCGTTCAGCGGCACGCCGTTGATAAACACCTGCTTGTTTACCAGGCGGAGTTTGTCCCCCGGTATGCCGATCACGCGCTTCACAAAATGCTGCTTGGGATCGACCGGGTAGTGAAACACAACGATGTCGCCGCGCTCGACTTTCTGATAAGGCACAAGATAATTGTCGGCACGGCGCTCGCCATAGCAGAGCTTATTTACTAAAAGATAATCTCCCACCAGCAGCGTATCCATCATGGATTCCGAAGGAATCTGGAATGCCTGCACGATGAACGTGATGACGAAGACCGCGATCACTACCGTGCCCAGCAAGGATTGCACTGAACCGACCATGTCCGTTCCCAGTGTCCGCACCAGATCGTGGTGGGGCTCGTGGCCAGTCGCGATTGGCCGCCGGGGAATGGTTTGGTCGAGGACGGGCGGGTCGAGCTTGGCGGAATCCGCGCCCACGGGCTGCGCCGTGGCGGCCACAGATTCGTCCGCTGCAGAAGCGGTGCCAGTCGGCGCGATTTGGTCGTCTGATAAATCCATGAACTCTAGTTCTCCGCCGTTTCTACTGGCACCTTACTGGCTGGCGGCTTCGATCGGGAAGCCAGGTAGGTGAGCAGTTGCCGAGCCGCATCCTGTTCGGCGGTTTTCTTGGTGGAACCCTGTGCTCGGCCCACGAACTCTCCCTGGAGTTTGGCGTCCTTCATGTTCAGACGGACTTCCACGGTAAACGTCTTGCGGTGTTGCGGGCCCGCTTCCTCCACCAACACATAGGAAGGCTGGGGCAATCCCAGGCCCTGCAGCGCCTCCTGCAGCGCAGACTTGAAATCCGTGACCGGGAGCGCGCCGCCTGTCAGCGCCATGCGTTCCAGTTCCGGAGCCACAATCTCGCGCAGAACGAACTCGCGCGCGGCATCGAGCCCGCCATCCAGATAAATTGCCGCCAGGATGGCCTCGAGTGCGTCCACCAGCAGCGCTGTTTTTCCACGGCCACCGCTTTTTTCTTCTCCGCGGCCCAATCGCAGATAGTCGCCGAGTTCCAACTGCTGCGCCACCTGGATCAAATGCCGCTCACTTACTAGATGCGCGCGCAGCTTGGAAAGTTCGCCTTCGCGAAAATGGGGAAGTCGCTGAAAAAGCTCTTCGCTGGTAATCAGCGAGAGCACGGCATCGCCCAGAAACTCCAGCTGTTCGTTATCGCTGACCTTGTATTTGCTTTCGCCGGCCTGTTGCGATTCCTGTTCGCGCGCCTGCGAACTGTGGGTGAGAGCCTGCTCCACCACGGTTCGGCGGTGAAAGTGATAGTTCAAAGCCGCTTCCAGCGCGGTAATCTCCCGTTCTTTCATGCTGGGTCCAATGCAGGGCTTGGGCTCCGCCAATAGCTATGGCAGCGCCTGGACCCTATTTCGGTGCTGGATTCTGTCCCGGTGCCGTGCCGCTGCTGAGCTTGGTCAGACGGTCTTTTTCGTCGCGCGCCGCCTTTCCCACGCCAGAGTCGGGCCGGTCTTTCGTAAGATCCACCGCCTGGTCGGCGTATTTCATCGCTTCAGGAATTTTGTTCTGCATGTCCAGCGAGACTGCCAACCGAAAGACTGCTAACGAATCAGGTTGCGAGGGCAACGCCTCGATCGACTTTTTAAGATTCGTCTCCGCATCCACCCAGTTGCTGGCCTTGAAAGAGATTGCGCCCAGCACGATATATGCCTCGGATCGCACGAAGCCTTTGAAACCACTTAACGTTTCCGGAGAATAGCCGGTGGTCGGAATGTCGGTGTCAATTGTAATCAGCGCGCGCTCCGCGTCTTTTTTGGCCTCTGCGATTTTCTGATCCTTATCGAGATCCGTGTCGCGCGTTCGCTCCGCGAGAGCTTGCGCCACACCCACCAGAGCGGCGGGATCATCCGGGTCAATGGCCAAGACTTTTCTGCCCATGTCAGTCATCTTGTCGGCGTTATTGGCCTGCTGGTACCTTCCCATCGCTGCGGTGTACAGCGGGGCACGCAATTCGCTTTGAGGAAACTTCGCGGCGAAATCGTCGGCAGCCTTTTCCAGCGCCGCCGCGTCGGTCAGGGCGATGACTGCTTTGTAGGCATCAAACTCCGGCTGCGTTTTGGCGGCCGGTGGGCGCTTGCCCGGCGGCGCTGCTGCCGCCTGCCCGGCTGCGGGGGCGGTTTGCCCGGTCGCTGGTGTCTGCCCGCTCTGCGCGGGCTTGCTCGCGTCTTGCCCCAGACTCCAGGCCGATATTCCTAATACTGCAACAATCATCGCTGCTCGCTTCATGCTTTCTCCTATGGCTTCGAACATCCTGGAATCTCGATTGACGTTGCTGCCCGTTACCGCTGCACAGCAACCCGGCATTGTAACCGGAATCGAGGCCTGTTACTGCGGTTTCGCTGCCGGAGGCTCGTAGGCTCGCGCCAGTCCTCGTTCCGCCGCTGCCTTGATCTCCGGCAACTGTCCGCCCGTAGTCAATGCCGCCTGGTATTCGATCACGGCCGCCGGGCGGTCATCCTTCAAATCCATAATCCTCCCCAGGTAAACGTGGGACCAGGCAATGACCCGGGGCTCCTTGGCTTCCGCGATGGCTTTGTGGAAGTTATCCAGCGCGGTCGGCATGTCTTTATTGGCCACCGCGACTTCTGCCAGGATGAACAGAGCCCGCCCCTGATCGCCGATCTTCTTGTCCATGGCCTGCTGCGCCAGTTCTCGCGCTCCCTTGGCATCGCCGGCTGCCAGCCGCTTCTCTGCGTTCACAAGCATCTGGCGGTCTTGCAGCCGCGACAGTTGCAGCAGTTCCGGCGATGCGGATTTGGCAAAGTCTACTGCCGCCGCCTCTTTCTGCTCTTTTCTTACATCCACGGCATCAAGGATGTCGGAATAGGCGCTGCGAATGCCTGCGGGATCTTTCTCGAACGCCACCAGCGCGCTGTAGAAATACTTGGTCAGGATGTAACCCTGCCGCACCGCATCGTCCACCGCTTGCGCCCGCATCGCTTCCGCGGTCGCCTTGGAGCCAGCAGTGCGAATCTCGACGGCCCGCACCAGGCATTCGGTGACCAGCAGAGAAATATCCGTCCGGAAACCTTCCTCGAGCGGCGCGCGCTTTACCGACTGCAACAGCGGCTCCAGCCGCTTGATGGCGATGGGATGCTTTTCCGCGAGCGGGTCCATAAGGTAGTGCAGAAAGGTATGCCGGATCTCATTCATCTTTAGCAGGGACCCCGGCAGGGACCCCTGCGGCGAACCGGCCGCCGAGTCCGGGGCGGGGAACACTACCACGTCGTAGTCCGTTCCATAGTTGCGCGCGTTGGTCTCGCTGGGATCACCCATGAAATCCAGGTAGACGGTGAAGTCGCGCCCCAGATATCCCCCAGATTGGAGCTTGAGGTAAATCTCGGTATCGAACACCATCTTGGCCAGCGGCTCGTGATAGCGGCGTGCAACCGCCGCATAGTTGTTTTTGTGGCGCTCCCAGATGGCGTGCAATCCCGCCTTTTCATAGAATTTTTCCAGCAGCGCGCCGAAGCCCGCGATCGGACCCGCATCCGGAGGCATTTCGTCTTCCTTCACCTTGGGAAGAAAATTCGGCGGGCCATGCAGATAAAGCGCCAACGAAACGTACTGCGACAGGTCGTGGGCCGCGCCATTGCCCCGGGTGGATTGGTAGAAGTCGCACATCGCGTTCGCGGTAGCCTGCGCGTCGTCGGACGACTTCAGATTTTTCTCCACCTCGGCCCGGATCTCGAGCCGCACGGGATCGGAAATCGACAAACCATCATCGAACCCGCAGGCGTTCACCGCAGTGAGAACGGCGAACAGAGTTTCATTGGTGGTATCGAGCGTAATGGGAGAATTCCCCTGCCCCGCGCATAACGGTGCCAGCAGCCCCAACAAAGCCGCTAAAATCGTCCCTCGAACCCGTAAAGTCAGGAAAATCCTCCCAGGATGGCTACGGCATGAAGCCGCCGGACTAAGCCGCGGCATGACAGCCGCCTGCATGAGCGCGGAACACAATCAAGTTTAAGTGCTTCCCGCCAGAGGGTCAAACCCCGTTTGCGGCCCAGGAGAGCCGTCCTCAGAAGTCACATTCCGCGACTAGCTTCAAAAGCCGAAGAAGCGCCTCGCGTTCCTCCGAAGTCATTTGCCGTCGGACACTCTCCTCGGCGGTCTCCCGAGCTTCAATTAGCCGTTCTCGGTACTTCCTTCCTCTGGCCGTCAGCTGGACTTGAATTGCTCTGCCCGATTTTGCTCTGCGCTCCGATACGAGTCCTTCCTCCGCCAGTGACTTGATCGCCCGGTGCACGACGGTCCGGTCGAAACCCAGGAGCGTGGCGATCTGATTCTGGTTGAGCGTCATTCCGCTGCGCAATGTCGACAGGATAAAGCCGCGTGTCGCCGAGCACTGGGTCTTTCGCTCCAGTCTCTTTCCAACCGAGAAATACGCCGCTGCGATATGGGCCAGTACCGAGTCTTTCAGAATGTCATCGGGAATCTCTTTCCTGGGGAGGATGTTCATAGGACGGTCACCGTTGCGTCGAGAGGTCTTCGCCACTGGGGTGGCTCATTGTGGGTATGCGATTTTTTCCCGATCGCAATCACCATGACAATCTCCTGGTGCTGGCTGGACAATCCCAGATATTGAGAGAGCCTGCGGCCATCAAAGCCTTCCATCGGACAAGTATTCACTCCCAGCGCTTCGGCGGCGATCATCAGATTCTGGCAAGCCAACGATGTACTCTTCGTCGCCCATTTGAACAAGTCCTGCCGGGACAGCGGCGGCATCCCGAACACCATCCGCAAATTTAGCAGCCGGAAGAGGGCCCGTTTGGCCGCAGCGAATATCCCGAATGGCCCGGGCATGAATAGGATCCGGCCGATCTTTGCATTCCGCTCGTAGCCGCGGATTTTTTCTTCGGGGAAGTTGCTCCTGCGCATCCACTCCAACTGGCCTAGCGCCGTGGCAGACAGCGATCCCAGGTCCGCAACGGCCACGACCAGTGCGGAAGCGGTTTCCGCGGGCTTCTGTCCGAGGCACAGTTTCGCCACTGCGACCTTCTTTGCCGCGGACCGCACCCAATAGAACTTGTAAGGCTGGCTGTTAAAGCTCGAGGGGGCATGGCGGGCTGCATTGAGAATTTGCTCGCGCAGCTCTTCGGAAATTTCTACGGGTTCAAAGACCTTAACCGCTCGCCTTTGAAAGATTGCGTCCAGGGTCTGGTTCATGGCTCGTCCGCCTCTATGTTGCTATTACAACATATGTATGTTGCTAGTGCAACATCGGTTGGAAAACCAACCAGGCGCCGTTTTTTCATCAATCAGGAGCTTGCGCTAATTCTTCTGTAAAATAGCGGCGAGGAAAAAACCTTCATGAGGCGGATCGCGCTCTCGCTCGGATTCACGGTTTGTTTAGCTTGTTTAACGGTGCCGTCGTTTGGACAGATGAGCAACAGCATGGGCGTGACGTTTACCAAGGACGTGGCTCCGATCCTGCAGAAAAACTGTCAGAGTTGTCACCGGCCGGGCGAAGCGGGACCGTTCTCCATGCTGACGTATGAAGACGTGCACCCCTGGGCGGGCGCGATCAAGCTGGCGGTGCAGCATAAAATCATGCCGCCCTGGTACGCCGATCCGCAATACGGACATTTCTCCAATAACCGCGCGCTCAGCAACGAGGACATTAAAACAATCGTGGCTTGGGTTACGGCTGGAGCGCCCAAAGGCGACATCAAGGACATGCCGGCTCCGCTCAACTTCACCGAAGGCTGGGGCATTCCGAAGCCGGATGTGGTTTTCCAACTCCCGAAGGAATTTCCGGTCCCCGAGTCGGGCATGGTGGAATACCAGTACGCGATCGTGCCCACCGGTTTCACCAAGGACACGTGGGTGCAGGCGGCGGAGGTGCGTCCGACGGAGCGCGCCGTGGTGCACCACATCATCGCCTATGTTCGCGAGCCCGGGTCGACCTATTTCAAGGATCAGAAACCCGGAGTGTTCTTTGAAGCTCCGCCAGAGAAAGATGGCAAGGCCGACACCAGCGCCCTGCCCAGCGATTTTCTGGTCGGTTATGCACCGGGCCAGCCCGCGGAAATTTTGCAGCCGGGCCAGGGAAAGTTGATCAAAGCCGGGTCTGACATCGTGTTTGAAGTGCATTACACGCCGAACGGGAAACCTGTGATGGACCGAACGAAGCTCGGGTTGGTCCTGGCGAAAGAAGTCCCCAAAGACCGCGTGCAGACTCTTTCCGCGGTGAACGGAACGTTCAAGATTCCTCCCGGCGATCCGAATTACCGTGTGGACGCTTCGTTTGAGGTAGCCCACGAAGTAACGCTGGCCGGCCTTCATCCTCACATGCACACTCGGGGCAAGGATTTCGAATACCGGTTGGTGTTTCCCAACGGCGAGACGCGGACACTGTTGCGCGTTCCGGCGTACAACTGGCACTGGCAACTCTGGTACAACCTGGAAGAACCGATCGTTCTACCGAAGGGCACGAAGATTGAGTGCACGGCGCATTTCGACAATTCGCCGGACAATCCGGAGAACCCGGATCCCACGAAAACTGTGATTTGGGGTCAGCAGAGTTGGGATGAAATGATGGTCGGGTTCTTCAATCTCGTCTATGACGCCAAAGTGGCGCCCAAGGACTTGATTCCGGAGAAGAAGGCTGCGGCTCCTCCCGACAAATCGCCTGTTGCCAGCAATTGAGGGGATCGAGGTCTGAAGCGGTCTGATCTGGCCTGGTCGGAGGAATGTTAGGTGGAAATATTGGCCGGGAATATTCGAACCCGCCTAGGCCAGTTTGCGCGCGAATTCCATGTCCTGCCGCATGTCTTCGTTTACGTTGCCTTCTTTTTCGTATTCCACGGCCACGAGTCCGGTGAAGTTCAGCCGGCGCAGTTCCTGCATTACCTCGGGAATCTTCGAGATCCCTTTTCCGAGCAGCACATTCACTTCTCCATCCACGGCCCGAATGTCCTTGAGGTGAACCAGTTTTAGACGCGGCCCCAATTTGCGAATTGCGTCCACCGGATCGTGGCCGCAGGACGCAAAGTGTCCTACATCCGCGGTGGCGCCTACCGTGCCGGATAATCCCTTCAGGGCGTTCAGAACGTCTTCAGGACTCTCATATGCAAATTTCTCGCCTTTGAAATAATGGTTATGGATTCCGAAGGTCAACTTTTCATGCGTGAAGCGCCGGTCAATTCGATTCAGAATGGCGCCAGTCGCATCCCCCGTGACATTGCTGCTGCCCAGGATTTTGGCAAAGCGAACGGCGTTTTCGAGATCCACATCTTCTTTGATCGTCGCGGTGTAATAGGACACGCAGAGTATTCCGGCCTGATCGAACTTGGCACGAGCCGAACGAAACAGATCTTCGGTGGGGTGGTTCATCAGCATGAACTCGCCGCGCGACATTTCGATTTCCCGAACCCCGAGAGCGTTCAACTGCACAATCATCGCGTCGATCGAAAGATTGTGATAGCTGTAGGTGCCAATTCCAACGTTGAGGCGAGACGACGCTCGCAGGGGAACTGCCGTCGCAGCCATACCGGCCGCAAGCGCTTTTACAAAACTTCTACGCGTGATTGAAGTTATCGGCATTTTGCATTCCTCTGGCCACCTAAAATCATGAACCACGAGGGCCGCGAAGGTTCACGAAGGAAACGCCTATTAACGAATTTCTTCGTGAACCTTCGCGCCCTTCGTGGTGAATCGGAGACTCTAATTCCGTGGCAATGGACGCGAGGTCACATCCGCATTCTCCAGTCCCATAGCCCATGCGATGGCCTCTGTAATCATCTGCTGAAATTCCGGCTTGTCCCAATTCTCTTCCACGTGGCCCAGCGTCGTGTAATAGACGCGTCCTTTACCGTACATTTTCGCCCAGGTCACTGCGAAATCGCCATCGGTGCGGTGAACATTCTTGTTCTTCATATCGAGCTTGCTCACGTCGAGCCGCATCAGCACCCGTACTTTGTCCCGCGAATAATTTCTCATCTGATAAATCTCGTCGCGGAGCACAAACGAACGCGGCCATTGCTGCATGCCTGGAAAGCTCGGGTCCTCCACAATAATCGGCGCATCGAAAGTTAGCCACGGATGCTCGTCGTAGTAGCCGCCGATCATGTCTCCATATTCCGGCCAGTTGACAAAGGTAATGGCGGCGCTGTGCACTCCGATAAATCCTTTGCCATCCTCGTGGATGAACGAGATAAAGTCAGCTTTCTGCTGGGTGTCCATTTCCAGGTCGCCGCCAGTGTAGAAAAGCACGGCGTCGAAATTGTTGAGGTTCTTGGCATTGTATTCCAGCTTTTTCTTGGTAAGAACTTCGGTGTCGGTGCGCAGCGTTGTCTCCCACAACCCGCTCTCGGTTCCCAACCGCTCAATCGTAGCCATCGCACGGGAAACCGCTTCGTGCCGGTATCCCTTTTCTTCTCCAATCACCAGGAGATGCTTTTTCGGAGGCGTCGTAGTCGACTGTGCTCCGCCAAGATTGCAGAGCGCGATGCTTAATATGAAAAACGAAATCCGGATCATGTTCTTCATCTCGTCTCGTTTCCTTCGAGGCAAAACCTTATTGCTCGTGAGTCACCAAGACAGGCTCAAAGCCAACCGAGCATCGCACGGATCGGCGTTGCTCGTCATCTATTTTCGTCGACCTTCCTGCACCAATCACGGCCCTGAACACGCATTTCGCTCAGCGAGTGCGTTTTTCAGGGGCGAACGTAATCTCGTTTCTCAAAATGTTAAAATTTCAAACACTCAGAAATGTCCATTCCTGCAACGCCGGAAACCAATGCAGGTGCGCAGCGCGAGCGCTTCTATCGTCCTGAACTGGATTGCCTTCGTTTCTTTGCTTTCTTTGCCGTCTTCATTTTTCACACGATAGGGGGTGGCGGCGCCGCCTATTTCGCCGCGCGCGGTATTCCCTTCGCCGCCTTGTTCGCGAGCGCGGCTTCCGCCGGATCTTTCGGAGTAGACCTCTTTTTTCTTCTCAGCGCTTACCTGATCACCGAACTCTTGCTCCGCGAGCAGGAACAGTACGGAGAACTCGACCTGCGCTTCTTTTACCTGCGCCGTATCCTGCGTATTTGGCCGCTGTATTTTCTCGGCCTTCTGATCGGAGTATTGCTCCCGCTGGTCGACTCCAGCCAATATTTTCCCCCGAAGTATGCCCTCGCGTTCGTGTTCATGTTAGGGAACTGGCTCCCGCTTCATTTCCGCATCGCATCCCTGATGTGGCCGCTATGGAGCGTCAGCCTGGAAGAGCAGTTCTACCTGCTTTGGCCGGCATTCCTATCCAAAGCCGGACAACGGAAACGATTGCTCTATGCCGTCGCGGCGATGTTGATCACCGCCACGATCGCGCGGCAACTTCTGCTTGGCTTCGCGCGCGCCCAGCATTCTCCGGTTTTCATTGCCAGTTGCACTCTCACCAGGCTTGACCCGCTGGCGCTCGGGATTGCGGCCGCTGTCCTGCTGTGGAAGAAGCAGATCACCTTTGGATGGCGTTTTCGGCTAGCGTTTGTGTTGGCTGGTTGTGGATTCTGGCTGGTCGCTGGACATGCTTACAGGCTGACCCGATGCTTCATGCTCTTTGGTTTTCCGGCCATCGCAGTGGGCGCCTCCCTAATCTTTCTCTCGGCCTTGGGCTCGCCGTTTGCCCCTCGCTGGCTCCGCTATCTGGGCAAGATTTCCTATGGCCTCTACGTATTTCACATGCTCGCGATCCATCTTTCCGTGAAACTGTGGGGAGGAGGCGTACACAATCTGCGTGACTTTCTGGGCTACTGGTGCTTGAGTCTGCTGATGACCGTCGCCATGGCGGTGCTTTCCTACCGCTACTTCGAGTCGCCATTCCTGCGCCTGAAAGAGCGCTTCACGCGAGTTGAGTCGCGCCCGGTTTAGCAAAACTATCTAGAACCCGGCCGCGGCTCCCAGGTTCGCCGGTTCATCCCGCGCATTCTTTGTCGCGAGTGCGGCCAGCTTGGAGCGCCGTTCTCGCGCCCTGCGATCCCGCACGCGAAGCATGGGCTGTTCCACCAGGTAGTACGACAGGGAGGCCAACCCCAACGCAAACAGCAGAAAATACCAAGGGCGGGCGCGGCCAAAGGCGAACAATTGCTGCCACAGATAAAGGCTATAACTGATTTTCCCCAGCCATACGACGGGCCCCAGATTCAGCAGCCGATAGGGGACCTGTACCACATGTAGAAGAATGCCCGCAATCGACAGGAGCGCCAGCGGCCACAAGAAAAGCGAAAGGACAACCGTGTGCAGTCGAGTGACCGCTGGGTACATCGGAACCAGAACGATGGGGAAGAGCATCAAAAATCCCAGCCACGGTCTGATCTTCGGAATACGCGGCGAAAAAATGGCGAGTAGACAGCCGACCGCCAGATTATCCGCCACGGATGGGAAGGTTTCAACCGCGGCGTGCGGAAACTTGAGCGCGTAGCAGCAGAACCGATAAATCGGCGCTAACATCACAACCGAGGCCAGAATTCCAACCCGGTACGGGTACCACTTCTTGAGCACACTCGGCCATACGAAGTAGAACTGCTCCTCCACGCTCAGCGACCAAAGATGTCCCAGAAACCAGGGGCGAAGCCGATCAAAATTCGCCAGATATAGGGCCGCTGCCGCCATGTCATACCATCGCAGTTGGCGCCAGTACACCACAAACACCGGCACCATGAACGCCATCGCAGCGGGAACAATCCTGTAGGCCCGTCGAATATAAAAGTCCCTCAGGTTGATGGTCGACGTGCTGGAGTGCTCCTTCAGCAGCAGCGTCGTGATCAAATAGCCGGAGATTATGAAAAAGATTCTTACCCCGAGATTGGCATAGGACAAAGCCACCTGTGAGCCGTAATGCATGCACGTCCAGTGGCCCGCGACCACCATCGAAATCGAGATCGCTCGCAGACCGTCGAGCGACGGAATACGTGTCATTTCGGTCGATCATAGCACCGCAGGCTCGGAAAAAAGTGCCGCCCGGCCTCTAACGCTTTGATCTTTTTCCGCAAGCCTGTGCCCAAGTTTGATCATTGGAGGCTCAAAGGCATGGTAAAGAATCAACGGGATGGTGAGCCACATCAGCCAGAAGGGCAGCCAACTCTTGTGCTTCGTCAATGCGAACTAAATAACGAGCGACCTAGGAAGCGCTCCGGCCTGTGCTGCCAGGCAAAGACCCATTTCGGGAAAGTTATGGGGGACGATACACTGCTGCTGCGCGGAATTGGACGTGAATCCTACTTATTTGGCCTTTCGCATGTGCGCCTAATCACCGCTGCGCATCGTCGAATTGGCAGAGTCAGTTGCGCCCGCCGGATGCGCTCGCCAAGGAACTACGCTGCACGGCGGACCCGTCATCCAGGTCGATTCTTCCCGGAGTCGGCGGCGGAGCGAGACGGTGCCCGAGCCGGATCAGCGGTCGTTCCAAAACCTCGTAGCTCAACACGGCCGCCAAGAACAGGAAAGCTATATTGATTGGAAAGCGCTGCAAGAGTGAGAACGGATACCTCGCGCCTGGAATCAGGAACAACTGCTGCCAGAGGTAGAGGCTGTAGGAAAGCCGTCCGACCCATTTCATGGCACGATTTTCAAGGAACCGTCCCACCAGCTCCCGGGGGCGCAGCACCGTCCCAGCAACCACGGCGGCCAACAACATCGACTCCCAAATGCTGTACGTGTGCGTCCTCGACAGTAACTCAAACAGCACGTACCCGGCGACACATGTCCACCATACCCACGCCGTAAAGCGCCGCTCGATCCATATGCGCCACCGGGGTTCTGCGAGAATCAGAGCGGCTAGGCAACCGAGTAGGAGCCCATCGAGCCGCACGTCCGTCCGAGTTCCAAACAGCAAGCCCGGCACGTGGCGCTCCATCCACTGATGGTGAAAATCCCACCACCGCCACACCGAAACTGCCGTGGCCAGCCCCGCAGCCATGTACCTCGCCCGCACTCGCCCCGAAAAGGCTAGCAGCGCCGGCCACAGGAAATAAAAATGCTCTTCCACCGCCAGCGACCAATAATGAATGGTGTACCCGCCCCAGCCCGCGTGTATCCAGTCCGGCGATACATAGTTTCGGAAAAACAGAATGCAGCTCACCCACTCTAACGGCGTGACCGTGAGAATTCCGAGTATTCCGAGCACGCCAATTACCGCGAGATAAGCAAAGGCCGCGGGCAAAATGCGGCAGGCTCGGCGGATATAAAAGCCCTTTAGACGAATGGTCCCGGTCAGTTGCTCTTCCTCAAGCAGCCGTGAGCAGATCAAGAAACCGCTGACCGCGAAGAAGACGCTTACCCCGTTCGGCCCGGTTCGGAAAAGCGGGTACAAACTGGAGCGCCGCAGAATCCCTGCCGTTGCGTGATCGAGTAGTACTCCTGCAATCGCAATGGTGCGCCAGCCATCCAGCGTGGGCAAATAGCCTGAACGCGTCGTCGGCGAAGATTTTTGCGGAGAATTACCACCCATAAGACAGTCAGAAGCCAACAGCGGTCCCGACGCATCATTGCGTGGCATCATAGCATCGAGGCCGTGAAAGACAGAGCATACCCACTCGATGGTGTATCCCATTGCCCGTCAAGCAGGCGGCCCAGTGTACACTTCGAGGCAGGTGCAGAGTGCTTCACTCAAGAACGGAATCCACGGGCAATCAGTTGTAAGGAAACACGAGCACTCCTATGGCGGACGCAACTCGACAGCTTGATTCGCCGGAACAAATTCTCAGGCATTGTATTTCGAGCTCGAAATCCCGAATGGAATTTTGGGTTGAATTTATCCAGTCCTGCGGCGTGCGGCAGATGGCAGAACTGGGCGTCTACCGCGGAGATTTCGCCGTCTTCATCTTGCAGCGTTGCCCCGGTTTGACCAGGTATTACATGGTCGACCCCTGGAGGCACTTGAGTGATTGGAACAAACCGTCGAACAAGGCGGATTCGGAATTAGAGGCGTTCTTCCAGGAAGCAAATGCCAAGACCGACTTCGCCGCCGCCAAGAGAGTGATCTTGCGCGGCAAGACTACCGAGGTGATCGACCAGATCGCCGACGGTGAGTTAGATTTTGCCTACATCGACGCCGATCACACCCTGAAGGGCATCGCAATTGATTTGATCCGCGTCTACCCCAAAGTGCGCGCCGGCGGCTTTTTGGGCGGCGACGACTTTACCAGGTCCGTGTGGGAGCACAACACCAGTTTTGAGCCGACGCTGGTATTCCCGTTTGCCGTATATTTTGCGGAAGCCGTCGGCGCAACCATCTACGCGCTGCCGTACTCGCAGTTCTGTCTCCAGAAAACGAACTCGTCTCAATTCGCGTTTGTCGATCTCACCGGCCATTACGACGACGTCGGCCTGCAAAATCAATTCGCTCCCGAAAAGCTCCTCAAACTCGCGGCAGGCGAACGCTTCCCGCGTCTGCTGCGAGTTGCCAGGAAAATGCGAGGGCTGCTTCCGGGATAAGAATGGCGACAACCGGCCAGTGAGATCGATCAGAACGCCGGGTGGCCCCAGTTCTCGCGTTCCTGGCGAGAAAGCCTGCCCCGAGCGCAGCCGAAGGGTAGGGAGCCGCGAACTGCTATCCCTTCACGCTGATCTTCGAAAACGACAGCACCGCTCGTCCCGCCGTTGGTTTGCCCATCGACAGTGCCGGACGGAATGTGGTGAACGTCATAAAATCAATCAGCATGCTCTTCTGCTGCGGCGCCAACTCTTTCGAATTATCGGGATCAGACAGAATGCGGTAATCCTGCACCCGCCCGTTAGCGTCGATGTAGGCTTCAATCACCAGCGAGTCGTCATTGATCGGATTCATCCCGAACGAACTCTGCTGTAACTCCGGCGCCTGGTTTACCATCACCAGCGGCACGTCTTGATTATCTGCCTGCAAGGTGGGCACGTAAAAGAATGCCATCACTACCCCGAAAATCACCAGCGACGTCAAAAACCCAGCCGCCGCCGGAACCATGAACGCATTCAGCGCATTCTCCAGCCGCACCAGCGGACCCTGCAGCGGCCGCCGTGCATGCGCTGCTTCCCGCGAAATCGCCAGCCGCAACTTCAATCCCAGATCTTCCGGGGCCTTCGGCCTTCCTACGCTCACCAGCATGCGCTGCGTCTCGCGCAAAAGCTGGTATTCCTGTTGGCAGCCCACGCAGCCCGCCAGATGCCGTTCCACTCCCAGCATCTGCCGCCCCGTAACCGCCCCATCCAGGTACGGCGAAAACAGCCCCTTCGCCTCCGTGCACCGCATTTCACGTGCACTCATCGCATCACCTCAACCCTTCTACCCCCACCAGAAACCCGCGGCCCCTGCTCCGCATTTTTATCTCGCGGAGCCGTCAACCCCATTTCCGCTCCCACTTGCCGGATGTAAGGCGTCAGCCTTTGCTTCAGCGCTTCTCGCCCGCGCGTCAATCGCGATTTCACCGTACCCAGCGAAATCTCGAGCACCTCGGCAATCTCCTCGTACGACATTTCTTCCAGATCGCGCAGTACCAGCGTTGTCCGGTAGGGTTCCGGAACTTTTCTCAATTCCTCTTCCACTCGCCGCTGCACTTCGTGATGCGCCACATTGTCGAAAGGAGACTCCGCATGATCGGTCAGTGCCACCTGCATCTGCTGCGACCCTTCTTGTATGCAGTCCGAATCGGCCGGCTCAATCGAAGTTTCCTGCGCCTTGTGCCGGAACCACCACCGTCTCCGGTTCGCCGCTTCGTGCAGTGCAATGCGATAGATCCAGGTCTTCAGGCTGGACTGTCCATGAAACTGTTTCATCCCGCGAAACACTTTCAGGAAGACTTCCTGCGCGGTTTCGGCCGCGTCGGAAGGATCGCCCACGATCCGGTAGATCAGCCCATACACCGGCTGCTGAAATTCTCCAATCAGCCAGGCGTAGGCCTCTTCCGACCCAGCCTTCAACTCGGCGACCACGGCCGCTTCCTGCGTTTGCGTCTGCGCCGCGATCGGATTCGCCAAATTTCCCAAGGTGGTTGCTCCCGCCATAATCCTCCGGCGTTCCCTCAATTATAGGATTTCCCACCCCTCCGCGTCCGTATATTTCAACCTTGACTACTTACCGTCGATTACGACCAGACGCGGTACTTCTGAAAACATAGACTCCGCCAGCAGGTATAGAGTTCCCGCAATAAGTGCCTTATTTTCAGCGGATGACAGCTGCGGATCGCCGGTTGAACGTCCGGAGCCGGAGACGCGAAGGTGGTGCAGAAAGCATTCCGCGGCCTGCCGTTCAGTGGTAACCTCCGGCGGGTTACCGTCGGCGCGGTTTGCTCATGGTCTGGCCTTGCATTCGGTTTTGGGTGGCGCTGCGCTTCAGCGCTGCGATAGCTGTGTCTCTTGAACCCGGCTGACGCTTCTAAGCTTTTATGCAGCTTCCGCAGAATCCATAGACAAATCCTGCCCGCTCGATTGTCCTATCATCGAGACCGAATCGTGCACCCCGACCGCACCGACGCCGCCGAGATCGAGTCCCTTTACCGCCAGCACGGCGCGGGGTTGCTGCTATTCGCCTCGGCCATCACCGGAGAACGCAGCCGCGCCCAGGATGCGCTCCATCATGTCTTCCTCAAACTGATCGAGGACGGCAACCTGCGCCATGCCCTCGACAAAAAAGCCTACCTGTTCGCGTGCGTGCGCAATGCAGTGCTAAACGAAGCCAAGGTGCGGAATCGCCACACGCCCCTCGACCCGGACTCCGCCCGATCCGCCTCAGTCTGGTTCACCCCACCCGACCGCGACTATGCCGCAGAACGTACCTTCGCCACGCCCTGTCCATTCTTCCGGACGATCAGCGTGAGGTAATCGTTCTGCACATCTGGGCCGAACTCACCTTCGCCCAGATCGCTGACATGTTAGAGATCAGTGCAAATACCGCCGCCTCGCGCTACCGCTATGCTCTGGCGAAATTACGCCAGACCATGCTGCCCGCCGCGAATGACAAGGAGAACCCCTGTGCCAATTCCCGAGGATGAACGTCGGAAAGACGAGCGCCGGAAAGACGAACGCCTGAATGATGGACGTGTGGATCATGACCGAATCCACGCCGAGCGGATCGACGACCAAAGCGTCACCGATCGACGGATCACGGATCAACGGATCAACGATCAACTTATCAATGATCAACCCGTCAACGATCCGCCGATCGACGAGAAGTTCGAAGCCCATCTAAAGCAATTCCGTCCGCTGGCTCCGCAGCCGCTTCCGGTCGACAGCCACATCCGCGCGCCGCGGCGCTGGTTTGTGCTTGTAGCCTGCGCCGCAACCGCAGCAGCCGTTGTGGCAGTCGCCGGCCTCGCCTTTCACGCACGACCCGGTCGCATCGCGCCACCGGTCGAGAGTTTTGCGATTACGGATCAGTTGGGTAAACCCCAATCTCTCACCCTCGGCACCGCCAACGCTCTGCTCGCGAGGGCGCCCTCGTTCAAGGACGCAATCGACGGGATTGCATTTCCGACGAAGCCGGCGCCGTTACCCGCAGACAAACACAGCGCTCTCGCTGAACTCAGCAAGGAGAAAATAAAATTATGAAACCTTTACGTACTGCCGAAAGAAAATCCGCATTCATCCGCGAAATCCTCAGCTCGATTCCATCGCTGCTCATGGTCGTTGCCCTGTTGGTCAGCGCAGCCTTTGCCCAGCAGAAGCCGAGCCTCGGCGACAACGCCGCCCTGCGCTACTACGCCGCGTTCGCCCAAATGCAGGATTACGCCATCACCGACGCCGAAGCGAAAAAACTGAATGGCATCCTCGACGGTCCCGTCCCCTATGACGATTCTCAATACAAAGAGTTGGTCGAGAAAAATAAGCCAGCCCTCGAAACCATGGCCCGCGGCGCAGCCCTGCCCAAGTGTGATTGGGGACTGGATTACCTCGGAGAAGACACGCCCGTCGATTATGCCCGTAACGCATTGGCCCTCGGCCGCCTCAACGTTCTCTACGCTTTTCACTTGCTGATCGCGGGCGACAAAGACGGCGCCGTGAGCGCGATCAGAGCAGGATTGCGGTTCTCGCAAGATGTCGCCAATGGAGGATCGCTTTTCGCGACGCTTGCAGCCAAAAGCCTCCTCGTCGCTCATCTGCGGGCGATCGCATTCGTCCAGCACACGGAAGAATTGTCCGCAGCGCAGCGATCGGTGCTGCAAAAAGCAATCACACAGCTTGGCCCCGACGCTCTCGATTGGCCATCCGCGGCGAAACGCGATCTGGAAGCCCTGCGCGGACGTTATTCCAACGACCCGCAAGCTTCCGCAGCTCTGACCCGGACAATTTCATTCTACGTAGCCGGTCTCAGTGCGTCCAAAGCGCCAACCATGGCCGAACTCCACGATCTGCCGCCGCAACTTTCCAGCCTGCTTCCGAATCCAAAACGCATGTGGGAAGAGGAGCAGGACCTGAGCAAGCAACTCGCGCAGACGCGTGCACTGCTGCAATGAACAGCGTCTCACTTGCGAGATAAACTCTTGCTCTCGCGTAGCAAGGCTCCCACCGCTGCCGTGAGAACGCCGCGCACTCCGGGCTCGAAGTCACGCAAGGACTTCCCAATCAGGAGCATCGCCGCTCCGTGCGCCAGCATCCACAGTGCCAATGCCAGGCGGGTGTGGTCCTCGGGAAGGCCCCCCAGTTTCTCGGCCAGTTTCCGTCTCACTGCGTCCAGTGCGGGCCGAGACTCGCGGTTCAAAGCCCGCCCGGTGCGCGACGCGCGCAAGAGTTCATATTCGTGCTGATAGAACAATTCGTATTCGTGTGGATGGCTCAAGCCGTAGTCCACATAGCGCTCGCATATCTCTTCGGGCGTGCGCGAAGCTTCCGCTAGAGCCGTGATCTCAGCCTGCATGCGCTGCACCAGCGCGCGCAGAATGTCGTCCCGGTCTTTGAACCGCCGGTAGAGCGCGGGCGTGTTGGTGCCCGCAGCTTTGGCCACGGCGCGCATGGTAAGCGCCTCTTCGCCGCCCTTGCTCCACAGCTTGCTGGCGGCGGCTAGAATGCGTCCTTCAAGATCGGGATCCGGATGCCGTGGCATGTGATTCCCTCGTCAATTATTATATTGACAACGTACACGTAACACTGTATAAATAATTTAGCACAAGGGCGCTCCCTTGCTTTACATCCTCTGATGTCAGGTTTGGTGCCGCCGGTGGGTCGTCCCCCGCGGAGTGTTTGCCGGGTTTTTCCCCGCATATGAGGTTCAAAGGGCTTTCAGTAATTGTGCGCGATAACGTTTACGATGTAATCATTACGCTGTAAAAAGAGTACTTCGGATCCTGGTTTGTGAAATGTCCGGATCCCCGGCCCCCTCCCCGAATCTAATGCTGTTCGATGCAGGAGTGTTGCGATGTATTCCTGGGAGAACCCAGATGATAGAGTTGCCATCCTTCAACTGAATTCCGAGCTGCGGCAAGCCCAGCTCGAGCTCATCAGCGCCCATTGCGCTACCCATCAGCTCCGCCTCCGTTTTTCTCAGGACGATGTGGCGCGCTTCGGCGAGCCCGAACTCCTGCGCAAATCGGTGGAAGCCGCTGGCGCCCTGAACGAATATTATTCCGGACTGGAGCGCCGCATGCCGGCCGCAAAGCCCGCGGCTCCGCCCAAGCTCACCGAGCCGCAGCTCGCCGAGGCCGCCAAGTGCGTTTCTTCTTACCTGCGCGAGCAGCGTGAGCACTACGCTGCGGTCGCGGCTCCACTCAGCGCTCACCAAAGGGCCGTCATGGGTCCCTATTTCTCCGCCACTTTGCTCGACCAGATTCGCGTGGCCGAGCTCAAGGGCGCGCGCATGCCCGCTCCGGCGTTTTACGAAAAGGCGAAAGCTCTGGGCTTCGACAACCTGCCGCAAATCACGCACATGGATTCTCTGACCTTCCTGGACGTGATCGTTTTCAACGAGAGCATCACGGAGCGCGCGCTGTTTCACGGACTCGTCCATGCCGTCCAGTTCCAGGTGTTGGGTCTCGATCGTTACGTTGACCTGTTCGTGCGCTGCTTCGCCAACACGAAATTTCATTTCACCGTGCCGCTCGAAGCGCACGCCTTTTCGCTGGAGTCCCGCTTCGCCCGTCCCGTCGCCGGACGCTTCTCCGTCGAAGAACAAGTCCGCATCTGGATTCAGCAAGGGCGCTATTAGCACGGAGCCGCGGCCTTCGCTGCGCGAAGAGTGTCCGCACAAGTTGCCCCACCCCCCACGAACGCAGAAACGGGGCGGCCCTTAAAAGCCGCCCCGATTCTGTCACATCTGACACTTGGAGTGCCCCATGTCTCGCTTCTTTTGCGAGACATGGGGACTTTAGGCGCCGCAATTCTCTCGGTCGAACTTCGTGGATTTCTGACAGAAACTGGGAGAAACCCCGGACCAAGAAGAAAACCGGGGACAGGAGGGAGATTAACGATTGTTTTGAGGGGAGCTTGGGAAACATCCCATCTGTTTCTGGATTCGCAGTTGTGTAGTCAGAAAAAAGCCCCACTTCTCGCAAAGAACGCGAGAAATGGGGCACCCGCTTGTTGCTATCTGCTAATTACCAACTGCTAGCTGCTGAGTACTACGTTCCTTCGCTCCAACCCGCCAGGTACTCTTCCTGCTCGGGCGTGAGGCGGTCGATTTTGATTCCCATCGACTCCAGCTTCAGCTTGGCTACGCGTTTGTCGAGTTCGTCGGGAACTTTGTAGACCGTTTTTTCCAGCTTCTTGTGGTTCTTGACCATGTGCTCGACCGAGAGCGCCTGGTCGGCGAAGGACATATCCATCACGGAGGCGGGATGGCCTTCCGCTGCGGCCAGGTTGATCAGGCGGCCTTCGCCGAGCAGATTGATCTTGCGTCCATCTTTCAATGAGTATTCGTCGACGAAGGTGCGCGTGGTGCGCTTGGACGACGACATTTTCTCCAGTGCGGGAATATCGATTTCCACGTTGAAGTGTCCGGAGTTGGAAATGATTGCGCCGTCTTTCATCAGGTCGAAATGTTCTTTGGTGAGCACGCTCTTGTTGCCGGTCACGGTGCAGAACACGTCGCCGAGTTTTGCGGCTTCGGCCATCGACATCACGCGGAAACCGTCCATCACGGCTTCGAGCGCTTTCGTGGGATCGATTTCGGTGACGATTACTTCCGCTCCCGCACCGCGGGCGCGGCTGGCCAGTCCGCGGCCGCACCAGCCGTAGCCGGCGACCACAAACTTCGAGCCGGCCAGCAGGAAATTCGTGGCGCGGATAATGCCGTCAATCGTCGACTGCCCGGTGCCGTAACGATTGTCGAACAAGTGCTTGGTGTCGGCGTCATTCACGGCGATGATGGGGAACTTCAACACGCCTTCCTTCGCCATGGCACGCAGCCGGATCACGCCGGTGGTGGTCTCTTCCGTGCCGCCTATCACGCCTTCGAGCGCATCGGTGCGCTTGGTGTGCAGGATGGTGACGAGGTCTGCGCCATCATCCATGGTGATGTGCGGTTTGTGGTCGATCGCGGCGAGAATGTGGTTGTAATACGTGTCGTTATCTTCTCCCTTGATGGCGTAAACGGGAATGTTCGAATCGCGCACTAGACTGGCGGCGACATCGTCCTGAGTGGAGAGCGGATTCGAGGCGCACAGCACCACGTCCGCGCCGCCATCGCGCAGGCAGATCGCCAGGTTGGCGGTTTCTGCCGTTACGTGCAGGCAGGCGGAAACCCGGACGCCCTTCAGCGGCTGGTTCTTGATGAATTCTTTGCGGATAATCTGCAGCACCTTCATGGACTGGTTCGCCCACTCGATGCGCTTCTTGCCTAAATCGGCCAGTTCGACGTTCTTGATGTCGCCATTGACTTGCGCGGCTGTTGACATGCTTCTCCTCGGTGGCGCTTCATGCGCGGAAAAATCTGACTGTCTGAAATAATTGTCTGAATTCTGATTACCATTTATGACGACGGCAATGAGAATGTTTTTGAGTTGCTAGCTTCAGTACTTTGCAGAATACACAAACTTCGGGGCCCGGTCAGGATATCGAAATGCTCGCTTGGTCGTGCGCCTTCCGGCCTGTGCAAGATGGCACTTTGGTGAACATATCTAAGAAAATTCTTCTTAGACGTGGGCCCCATCTTTCGAGCCGGGTGCGCCATTTCTCGCGTCTTTTGCGAGAAAGCCTGCCCTGAGCGCAGCCGAAGGGTGCGGATTTCGCCGGAACCCGACAGCTGAAGCTCGAAGCCTACTTGCGCGCCGCTACTGGCTGACCTACCCCCGCATCGCTGGCCAGCTTGGCCGCTTTGTCGGTTGCTTCCCAGGTGAAGTCGGCGTCGCTGCGTCCGAAGTGTCCGTAGGCTGCGGTCTTCTTGTAAATCGGCCGCCGCAGGTTCAGTGAATCGATGATTCCCCGCGGAGTCAGCTTGAAGTGCGCCCGCACCAGGTCCGGAATAATCGTGGGATCGACCTTCGCCGTCCCAAACGTTTCCACGAGCACGCTTACCGGATCGGCCACACCGATGGCATAAGCCAGTTGCACTTCGCAGCGGTCGGCCAGTTTCGCGGCCACAACGTTTTTGGCAATGTGGCGCGCCATGTAAGCCGCCGAACGGTCGACCTTGGTCGGATCTTTGCCGCTGAAGGCGCCGCCCCCGTGGCGTCCCATGCCGCCATAGGTGTCGACGATGATCTTGCGTCCGGTCAGTCCGGTATCGCCCATGGGGCCGCCGATGACGAAGCGTCCGGTGGGATTGATGTGGTACTTGGTGTCTTCGTCGAGCAGGTGAGCCGGCAGCACGGCTTGAATCACGTGCTTCAGAATGCCGGCGCGTAATTCGTCATTGGCGACGGTTTCGGAATGCTGCGTCGAGATGACGACCGCGTCGATGCGCAGCACTTTGCCGTTCGCGTCATATTCCACTGTGACCTGGGATTTTCCATCGGGACGAAGGAAGGGGAGGGTTCCGTTCTTGCGCACCTGCGAGAGCCGCATGGTGAGCTTGTGCGCCAGCGAGATGGGAGTGGGCATCAGCTCCTCGTTCTCGTTGCAGGCATAGCCAAACATCATGCCCTGGTCGCCGGCGCCTCCGGTGTCTACGCCCATGGCGATGTCGCCGGATTGCTTGTTGATGCTGGAGATGACGGCGCAGGTGTTGCAATCGAAACCGTAGACGGCGTTGTCGTAGCCGATGGCCCCGACGGTGCCGCGGACTACGCTTTGGAAGTCGACGTAGGCCTTCGTGGTGATTTCGCCGGCGATGACCACCAGGCCGGTTGCGGTAAGAGTTTCGCAGGCCACGCGGCTGAAGTTATCTTCGGTCAGGCAGGCATCGAGGATTGCGTCAGAAATCTGGTCGGCGATCTTGTCGGGATGGCCTTCCGTCACCGATTCGGAAGTGAATAAATAGCGGTTTGCTGCCAAGTTGTGTGTCTCCTTGCGGCTCTGGTTAAGCCAGATTCAGGACTTTATCTCGGGTGGGACCTGCGGATATCTACGCGGTCGCAAAAGGGCTATAGCATCGAGGGATGGCCCTACAAACAGGCTACCAGACGAGTTTCCCCCGCGCAACGGATTTAACGCTAACGGTAACAGATTGAATCTAATAGCGAAATCGGCGGTGCGGGTGGAAGGGATAGGAGGTCGAGCGGGGAGGGAACGCGGTTTCGGGCTCCGGCTGCCGGACGAGTGCACCGCTTTCGCAGTTTCTAGTCTCTGGTTTCCAGCACTTCGGTCTCGGGCTTCCTCGAATTTCGAAAGAGCCAACGTTCCCTGACCTTCCTATTCTCGCGATAAGCCTCGAAACCGGAAACTGGAAACTGAGAACCGACAACCGAGAACTGAGAACCGACAGCTGAGAACCGAGAACTGACAACTGACAACCGAGAACTGAGAACTGAGAACTGGTCTCTGGGTGTTAGCGGGTGGGGGCGGCGGGCGGGGTGGTGGGTGTGGGGGCGGCGGGGGTTGTGGCTGGAGTTGCGACGGGGTGAAGGCCGGTGCTATCGAAGATCACGGTTTTCACTTCGCCTTCGGCGCCTTGGGAAGGGAACTCCTGGCCGTTCAGGGCGAAGGTTACGCCGGCGGCGTTTCCGGCTCGCACTACGATTTCGCGAGAGGCGCGGACCGAGGTGTGAGCAGGGGCGATTAGAGTTTCGTGGACTACGGGCTGGCCGTCCGCGGTCACGGCGATCCAGGAAGTCTCTGAAGCGCGAATCACCAAGGTGAGATTAGCGACTGGCTTCCGTGCCGGCGGAGCGGAGTCGTCTGCCTCTGGTTGTGCTGCTTCTTCTTTTGCGACTGACGCATTAGCTGCGCTCGCGGTTGCAGAAGACCGGGAAGAAGCTGGGAAAGCCTGAGAAGAAGTAGACGGCGAGCCGGGATGCACTCCGGCTTTGGCGGCGGGAGGGACGGGAGCTGAGGCGTGTGCCGCGGCCGCGGTTTTTGCGCCGTCATTGCTGCCGGCAGATGCGCTAGCAGGCGAGGCTGAGGCGGGCGTTGCCGATGAGGGCGAAAGACTGGCGGGAGTCGTACTGGCGGAAGTTGGGCTTGCGGGCGCTGGACTTGCGCTATTGGCGCGGGCGTTGCGGGAATGACTCCACCAGAAGGCCCCGGCGACGATCAAGAGTACGACTAACGCGGGGAGTCTCCAGGGCGCTCCGTCAAGGTCGGAGTGGACCGCCATCTTTCGCTTGGGCCGAACGTGCTCGGCCTTGGGCAGTTGCAGGTCGGGCAATTCAATGTCGTGCGGATCGTTTGGTCGCGAGTCGCTGGATCTCCGCCGGGGATCGTTCTTCCGCTCGCCGACCGGCCTGCGTTCCGCGGGCGCACTGGAACTGGACTTACCAGGACTGGGTTGACCAGGACTGGGTCGACCAGGACTGGGTTGACCAGGACTGGGCTGACCAGAACTGGATTGACCAGAACTGGATTGAGTAGAAACGGATTGACTGGAGTTGGCTTGACCGGAACTGGGCTGACCGGGAGTGCGTCCAGTGGCCGCGGGCTGCTGGGCTGGCTTTTCCTCTCCCCACTGTTGACTGTTGAACTGGTTCAACGCGGCTACATATCCGGTGATCGTTTCTTCCTCGTCGAGGCCAAGATACTTGGCGTAAGCGCGGATAAAACCTTTGTTGAAGACGCCGCCGGGGAGTTGGTCGAAGTGCTCCTCTTCGATGGCGCGGAGCATGCGCGAGCCGATCTTGGTGGAGTTGGAAACGTCTTCGAGCTTGATCTCCCGCCGCTCGCGT
Source organism: uncultured Acidobacteriaceae bacterium (assembly GCA_963846245.1). GTDB lineage: Bacteria > Acidobacteriota > Terriglobia > Terriglobales > Acidobacteriaceae > Sulfotelmatobacter. Next base: position 524,104 of record CAWJVI010000011.1, read on the forward strand.
TCTTTACGGAATTTGTCGCCGAACTTTCCCACGCCGTGCCTCAGCCCGACCTTTCTACATTGTTACCCACATTGTCACCAACGAAAATAATCATAGGCCAAGGGCGCGGGCTGCGCCACAGTTGGCGACCCGGGAATGGTGCCTGGGCGGTTACCGAGGTGTGGGAACGAGCGAGGGAAGGTAACGCAGTGGCTGAGCTTCACTCGAACAGCTGAGTTCCGCTGGCGGTCAGGGGAGTTGGCCTCTCGACACGAGAGCCAGTCGAGTTTCGCTTGGCATGGATGGGCAAGAGTGCCCGTCCCCCTAACAGTCCTTTCCCCACACAGTCAGCTACACAAGCTATTGGACTTTCTTTTGCAGGACGACGGTTAGATCGGCGTTGCAGGTGGTGGACGGATCGACGAAGGCGGTGCCAGCGCGGTCGGCTTTGGCAGCCTGGAAGGCTAGGCCGTCCTTGGCGCGCGCGGGCAGGCCGGTGAAGCGGGCTTTGCCGTCGACGTTGGTGCCGACTTCCAGATCCATCTTGTGGAGGTACATGAATCCGTAAGCGATGTGGACGCGGATTTTAGCGTCGTAAACCGGCGCGGCGGCGGCGTCGGTGACGGTGAAGTTGGCGGAGCAAGTGCCGATGGCTCCATCGATCGCGGGGATGGTGTGAGATGTGGCCGTTTCTGCGGCCGCTGTTTTGGTGTCCTGCGCGTAGGCGCTGGGAGCGAGCCATGCGCCGGCGGCCAGACACAGGGCCAGAGATGCGGTTGCGAGTTTGGGACGGATGTTCATCGGTACCTCGTCACTGCTGGCTAAGGTTGCGGGCTGCATCGCGACGCGGGATCATGCTGCCGCTGGGAAAAGGGTACGCTTGTTAGTCCCGCTGCGTCGAATGTGTTCTTCCAATCTAGCCTTACGTTGGGACATACCGCGAGGAGCCGGATCGAGGCTGGTGGTGGAAACCCCTTGCCGTGCCGATGGCAATGCAGGCGGATATGGGGTTTCCTTCGACTTCGCTCAGGGCAGGCTTTCTTTGCTCAGAATGACAAGATTTAAAAGGCAAAACACGATCGGGGAGCTCCGGAACTTTGGTCGGAGACCTATCAGGATGATGAAAGCGTTAGCTTTAGGGGTTCTGGTTACCAACGGTCATTGCCCCTATTACGAAACGCCGAATATAATTTTCGCATCACTACCCCATCCTTTTTCAGGGAAACGGAACTGGGAATGTCTGAGGCCACCGGCACACAATTGAGCCGACATAGCCAGGAGCTGACGATCTTCCACGACGTGGCCAAGGCCTTGACGTCTTCGCTGGACCTCGACTCAATTCTGCAGACCATCATGGAAAAGATGGCGGAATATTTCCGTCCGGATACATGGTCGCTGCTGATGGTGGACGAGGAACATAGCGAACTTTATTTCGCAATTGCAGTCGGGCCGGCGGCGGAGGCGTTGAAGAACGTTCGCCTGAAAGTGGGCGAAGGGATCGCCGGGTGGGTCGCGAAACATGGCGAGCAGCTGGTGGTGCCGGATGTGGCTGCTGATCCGAGATTTGCGAAACGCATCGACGAGAGTACGCAGTGGGAGACGCAGTCGATCATATGCGTGCCGCTGCGCTCGAAGCTGAGCGTGCTGGGCGTGATCCAATTGGTGAACGTGGATATGTCGCAGTTCAGCGAGCAGGAACTTTTCTTTCTGCAGTCGCTCTGTGACTACGCGGCGATTGCCATTGAAAACGCGCGCTGGGTGCAACGCATCCAGGAACTGACCATCACCGACGACTGCACGGGTCTTTATAACGCACGGCATCTCTACAAGACGCTGGATACTGAGGTTTACCGGTCATCGCGCTTCGGGTATGAGTTCAGCGTGCTGTTCATTGATCTTGATCATTTCAAGACGGTGAACGATACCCACGGACATTTGGTTGGCAGCAAGCTGCTGGCGGAGATTGGCTATCTGGTGAAAGCGCAGTTGCGGCTGATCGATTTTGCCTTTCGCTACGGCGGCGATGAATTTGTGGTGCTTCTCCCGCAGACCAGCAAAGATCAGGCTCTGGTAGTGGCCAAGCGGTTGCGCGACACTTTGCGAGCGAGCAGTTTTTGCCGCGAAGAGAGTCTGAATCTGAATGTGCGGGCGTCGATGGGGCTGGCGACGTATCCGCATGACGCGCGAACGGCGCACGATATTATCCGGCAGGCGGATGAGATGATGTATCTGGTGAAGAACTCGACGCGGGATAATATCGGGATTGCGCAGCGCGGGGTGATGAAGTAAATCAGTTGCCAGTGGGCAGTTGCCAGTTTAAGAATCAAAGTCTTTTCGCCACGGATTTGCGCGGATTCTTGCTGATCGCGAATTGCTAATTTCTAATAGCTAATTGCCCTAAGGCTTCTCCGGCTCTTGCGGCTTCGGCGCTTCTTTCGTTTCTGGCTTCCAGGGACTCGCATTTTCGGGCGCGTTGGGGTTGACGCCGAAATCCCAGACGTAGAGGTTCATTCCTTCTTTGTCCATCATTTCAACGACGGCGTATTCGCCGGGGGCGAGGTTTTGGGCAGGAGTGAGCTTGAGCCATCCACCGGTCATGCGGGTGGTGGTGGTTTTTTCGAAATGCTGGTCCTGGGTCATTTTGCCGGTGAGGCCACGCTTCACCTCGGCCAGTGTGCGTTTGCCGGCTTTGGCGTCGGCGCGCACGATGCGGAAGCGGTCGAACGGAACCGCCGCGGCTTGGGGCGATTGCGGATCCTGCGGCGGGGCGGCCGCCGGCGGGGCTTCCAGGTTGATGTAGAAAGACGGGATGTCGACGTGCGATTGCACCTTGGCGTGTTCGCCGGCTAATTCGACGGACTGCTTTGCGATGCCTCCGTGGAAGATGTTGCCCTTGCTGCTCTGGTTGAGGTCGCCTTCGGCTTCCTGTACTTCGACCAGTTGCGGCTCGCTCTTGAGATTGTCGAGCAGAAAAACGCCGGAGTCCCGCGGCAGGCGCAGTCCGGGAGCGACTTCGGGCAACTTGGCCTGAGCGGATTCGTTCTCGTTTTCGATTTGCTTGTCGAGTTGGACGGCGGATGCGGCAGTGCCGCGGTCTTTCTCGCGTTCTTCCGCTTCGTATTTTTCCGTGGCGGGCCAGTCGACCAGTGACTTGGGCAGTTCTTCCCACTCATCGCGTTCAGCGCTGTAGTAGCGGACGCGATCTTCTTTGATTTCATATTTAGTGACGGTCTGATAAGAGCCATCTTTCAGGATGAGGCGCCGGGTCGAATCGTGGGCCGGGGAATCCTGAGCGGTGGAAGCCTGCGCGGAGGAATTGAGAGGAACCGCGAGCATGGTCGCGACGGTCGCGAGCGTCCAAAAGATAATCGCGCAGGGGCGCGGCGACCAATTACGTTTCGAGAGCATAGAGTGCTTCCATTATCGTCTTGGAGTGCCTAAGAGGAAAGTGCGGATCGCCTGAATTCCGGCTAACGAGAAGCAGATTTCATTTCACAGCCAGGAATACTTATCAGATCCCCGTTTTCTGTACATTCAACACATCGGAAGTCTTCCCGATTACGTTCTGGGCCGGTGGGCGTCTAAGGCAAGCGATGGTATAGATCTGCTCACATGCTCAATCCCCGCTCGATGCGGAGAGAGCAGCCGATTTGCCCAGCTCAAAGAAATGCGGTCTCACACAAACGTAATCTCACAGAAAAAGGAGTTTCTTCCATGCGTAGGATTCGTCTTTTAACGTTGCTGTCGGTCCTGTTGCTGGCGGCAGGTTTTTGCAACGCTCAAACCGCCACTGGCGAAACATTGATGCTCGATTTGCCGCGGCAGAGTCAGCATGCCCTGTTGACGCAGCGGATTGGCGTTACTGACATCACCATCAACTATCACCGGCCGCTGGCCAATGGGCGCGCCATCTGGGGCAAGCTAGTGCCTTATGGACAGGTTTGGCGCGCCGGCGCAAATGAAAATACCACGATCACGTTCAGCGATCCGGTAACGATCGAAGGGCAGGCGCTCGACAAGGGAACCTATGGCTTGCACATGATTCCCGGCGAGACGGAGTGGACGGTGATCTTCTCGAAAGATGCGGCGGCTTGGGGGAGCTTCAGCTACAAGCAGCCCGACGATGCACTGCGAATTACGGTAAAACCACAATCGACCGACTTACATGATGCTCTGGTTTACGATTTCGACGATTTGAAGGCGGACTCAGCCGTGGTGACGATGCGCTGGGACAAAGTTGCCGTGCCGTTCAAGGTTTCGGTGAACGTGAACGACATTGTTACGGCCAGTATCCGCCGGCAATTGTATGGGCTCAATCAATATTACTGGGAAGGGTGGGATGATGCCGCGGGGTATTTCCTGGCGAACAAAATCAATCTGGAGGAAGCGTTAAAGTATGAAGACCTCTCGATTCAAAATGACGAGCGTTTCGAGAACCTGATGAGCAAATCGAAGATTCTCGACGCCATGGGCCGCAAGGATGATGCCGTCGCCGTGCGCGGCAAAGCGATGGAGAAAGCGAACGCCGTGCAGCTCTATTCGTATGGGCGGCAGCTGCAGGGGGAGAAGAAGCAGGATGAGGCTTTCGCGATCTTTCGTACCAGCGCAAAGAAGTATTCCGATTTTTGGCTGACACACGTTGGTTTGGCTCGCGTTTACAGCGGCGAAGGCCAATATGATCAGGCGATTAAGGAGATGCAGGCGGCACTGCTGGGCGTGCCGGATGAAGTGAACAAGGCGAGGATTGTGAATTACGTGAAGCGACTGCAGTCCAAGGAAGACATCAATCGATAGCCGGGGTCCGGTTCAGGAGTTCCGTCGGATCATGGGAATCGCCCGTTGCGCTGTGGTGGTCTGAAGCGGCCCGAAGCTGGGCCGCTTTTCTCTTGACAAGCCCGGGGATAGAAGATGAATATGAATTCGGGTTCATATTATGAACTATCGAATCTTTCGCATTGGCATCATGCTCTGGATCGTTGGAACGGTCGCCATTCGGCTGGGTGGGCGGGGATTGCTGCATGCGAACCGGCCGGTTACGACTCTCATCCTCTACCTGGCCAGCTTCGCGTTGATGGCGCTGCTGGTTCCGCGGATCTTCCGTCGGCTCGGTTTGCAGAAAGATTCATGGCCCGGGGCCGCGACTTTGCTGATGCTTCCCACGCTGATTCTGGATCCGTTCTCGTGCGCTTTCTTCCCCATAATATTTCCCAAGGTTGAACCCGGCGCGGCGGGCGTTTTTGGCGGATGGATACTGATCTTTTGTGCGGGTGCGGTTTCCGGGGTTTGGTTGAAGCCTGGGGTCAGGTCTGCGGCTAAAGCTGAGGACAAGGCTTGACGCCAGTTACACAGGCGCCTGTGCTGCGTACGGGCGAGGGGCCACCGGCTGCGCCTAAACAGGCGCGCAGCATTGAGAAGCGAAAGAAGCTCCTGCGGGCCGGCCGGCTGTTGTTTGCGGAAAAAGGATACGAGGCGACTTCGATCCAGCAGATCGTGGCGAAGGGCGGCACCGCGTCCGGAGCCTTCTATACCTACTTTCCGTCGAAACGGCAGCTGCTCGTCGTATTGATGAACGAGTTGCTGCAGCGCCTGGCGAATCTCAACTTGCAGCCCGCGGGGGGAGCCGACGTGAGGGTTGGCCTGCGAAATTTTCTCGCGCGCGTGTTTCGCACGGATCGCGAATATTACGGCGTGGTTCGGGCATGGCAGGAAGCGGCTCTCAGCGACGCTGAACTGGGCGCGATGCAGAAGAAGATCGAGTCGTGGACCCACTCGCGAGTGCTCGGAGTGTTTCAACTTTTGCAACGGCACCCATCAGCGCGCCGGGATTGCAATCTTCCGGCATTTGCGCGAATGATGGACCGGCATTTCTGGTCATTGCTGGCGCGAGGTTCGCGCATGCGGACGCGGGAATTTGATCATGAGGTCGCGTTGGCCGCCGATGTGATCTACCACTATTTATTTCACGACGTTCGCCAGGGGTAGGAGTAAGGCGAGAACGGAGGAGTCATCCTGTGTTGTGGAGGCCGGCGGCGATTCCGTTGATCGTTGCGCCCAGTGGGAAGTCGAGGTCCGCGCTATTCGGATCGCGTTGTTTTCGGCGCAGGAGTTCCACTTGAATCAGGCTCATGGGATCGACGTAGGGGTTGCGCAGCTGGATGGAGCGGGCCAGCACTCGATTGTTGCCCAGCAGTTCGCGTTGTCCAGTGACCTGTAGGATCATGCGGCGGGATCGCAGGAATTCATCTTCCAGCATGGCGAACACGCGTTTTCTCATATCGGCATTGCTTACCAATCCTGAATAAACGCGGGCGATCTCCAGGTCGGCCTTGGCCATGCCTAATTCCACGTTGCGCACGAGGTCGGAGAACAGCGGAAAGCCGCGCATCATCTGGCGTAGAAACTGCTCGGCCGCGGAACTCTTGCCGGCGAATTGCTGCAGAGCGTAGCCCACGCCAAACCACGCAGGGACGGCGTGGCGGCTCTGCATCCAGCCAAAGACCCAGGGGATGGCGCGTAAATCTTCGAGGCGTCGGCTTTTGGTGCGGCGCGAAGGACGCGATCCGATGCGGGCCGCGTCGAGCTGGTTCACCGGTGTGGCCTGATAAAAATATTCGAGCACTTCGGGGTTGTCAGCGATGTCGCGACGGTAGACGCCGTAGGCCGCCTCGGACATTTCTTCCATCGCTTCTTCCCAGCGGGAGTCGCCGCTGGCTTGTTCGCGAGGACTGCGCGTGAGCGCCTCAAGGCTGGCGGCGATCATCAATTCCAGGTTCCACTCCGCCAGCACGGGATCGGCATATTTCCAGTTGAGAACCTCGCCTTGCTCGGTGATGCGAATCTCGCCGGAGAAGCAACCCTCCGGCTGTGCCAGAATCGCGGAGTGTGTGGGACCGCCGCCGCGGCCCACGGTGCCGCCGCGACCGTGAAACAGACGAAGCTTCACTCCACATTCCTGCGCTGCGCGATGCAACTCGCGATGTGCTTTGTATAGCTCCCAGGTGCTGGTGAACATGCCACCGTCTTTGTTGGAGTCGGAGTAGCCGAGCATCACTTCCTGCCAGCGTCCCCACGAATCGAGCAGCGGCGCATATTCGGGATGGGTCCAGAGGCGGCGCATCACGCCGGCGGACGCGCGCAGAGAATCGATGGATTCGAACAGCGGCACGGGCATGAGGCCGGGATCATTATTCGCACTTGAAGGTTTATTTGCACTCGAAATTGTGCTCGCGTCGCCGCTTGATCCTTTGACCTGCACTGCGCAGGCGTTTGCGAGGCGCACAATGTTGAGTACATCGTCTTCTTTTTCGGCGCCGCTGATGATGTACTGGCAAATCGCCTGTGGGGGATACTCGCGTTTGAGCTCGCCGATAATTCGAAATGTAGCGAGCAACTCGCGAGTCTCCGAAGAGGCAGTCTCGGTCAGCTGCGCCAGAGATTGTTTAGCCCTAAGAGCCGGCTCAAGCTCCGCGAGTACCTGCGCGTGGACGCGGGCATGCTGACGAATGTCAAGGGTGTGCAGCCGGAAGCCGAACGTGTGTACCTTGCGCAGCAGCGGGTCGACGAACTTCGCGGCCAGCCGCTGCCCGCGATGCGAGCGCAAGCTTTCGCGCAGCAGCAGCAGATCGTGCTCGAACTCCACCACGCTGGCGTAGGTTGCTGATGCATTCGACGGATGCCGCGTCTGCTGAAGTTTGTGAAACACGTAAGAGAGAAAGCGGCGGTAGCTCTCCGTAGTGTTGTGCGGGCCCCAGGCAAGATGAACGCCGGGGATGGTGCGCTCATAGTGCGCGAGGCGCGCCAGCATTTCCTCGGACGCGCCAATCTGCCGCAGCGAGGAACTGAGGCGGTCACTCAAGGCTTCAACGTCGTTGAGGTATTCGCGAAGAATCAACGCGCGCGCCAGTTCGAGGGCGTCGCGAATGCATTCGGGCTTGACCAGCGGGTTGCCGTCGCGGTCGCCGCCGATCCACGAGCCGAAGCGGAGGAGAGTGGGCAACGCTGGTTCTTCTATCACAACGCCGTAAACCTCACGAAACGCGTCGCGAATCTCGGTATAAATTCTGGGAATGGTTTCGAAGAGCGAAAGCCGGAAATAGCGCAGTCCCATGCGAATCTCGTCGTCGACAGTAGGCTTAGCGATGCGAATTTCGTCCGTTTGCCAGAGCGAAATCACTTCGGCGCGGATGGCCTCTTCGCAGTCCGCGGCGTCGGTAGCGGTCAGCGGAAGCCAGTCGAGATTTTCAAGTTGTCGGGCGACGCGGCGGCGCTTCAACAAAACCGTTTGCCGGGCGACCTCGGTGGGGTGCGCGGTGAATACCGGGATCACCGTCACCTGGCGCAGAGTGACTAGAGCTTCCTCGGCAGAAACTCCTGCCGCTTTCAAACGCTGCAGAGTCCCGCGAAAAGAGCCCGGAGGCGGAACATGCTGGCGATCGAGTTCGCCGGCGCGGCGGCGGCGCTTGCGATGGTTGGTCTCGGCAAGATTCGTAAGTTCAAAATAAATCGCGAAAGCTTTGGCGACCTGATGGGCCCGCGTAAGATCCATCTTCGCGACCATCTCCTGGACCTTAATCATCGAATCAGTCGCCATTGAATCCGTAGCTAACGAGCCGTTGGCGATCAAGTCAGTCGCCGTTACGTCGCCCGTGGCCGCGGAGTCTGGGCGTCGTCGGACTTGCTCGCGATGCTCGATCAGCAGTTGCCGCAATTGCTCAACCGCATCAAACAATTCACGGCCGCCCTGCTCGACCAGCACTTGCCCGAGAAGCGAGCCGAGAGATCGGACATCCCGCCGCAAGGGATTGTCTTTTGCCGGGTCCTGCGACCCCGCCGTGAGTTCGGCGAGACGAGCATTCTGATCTTCGGCCTTCCACAGCAGTTTGGTCTTGCTCATGAGCGGGCAAAAAGGAATAGAGGACAGAATAAACGAAAGGGTCTGCTGGTGGGGGAACCGGGTAAAACGGAAGCCGCTGCCAACTTTATTTAGGGACTTCAAACCGGTAGCCAATGCCGCGGAGTGTTTTCAGATATTGGGGATGGCGGGGGTCGGCTTCGATTTTTTCGCGCAGGCGGCGGATATAAACGTCGATCGAGCGCGGCGTCACAAAAGGAGTTTCCTTCCACACGGCGTCGAGCAGTTGATCGCGAGTAAGCACGCGGCCGCGATGCGTGGCCAGATATTCGAGCAGGCGGAATTCGCGCACGGTGGTGAGAATGTTACGGCCTTGCACCTGCACCGTCATGGAGGCGGCGTCGATTTCCAGATCGCCCAGCCGCAGAACTTCAAGCTTGCTCGGGGGCTGCCGCGTGCCGCGCAACACGCTGCGCACGCGGGCGACCAGCTCGCGCGGACTGAAGGGCTTGGTGATGTAATCGTCCCCGCCGAGTTCCAGGCCCTTGACTCGGTCGGCTTCGGCTGTCTTCGCCGTCAGAAAAATTACTGGGATGGTCGATAAAGCGGGAGTCTGCCTAATGTGGCGGCACAAATCGAAGCCGTCGGCTCCGGGCAGCATTACGTCCAGAAGAAACAGCGCGGGTGTCTCCCGCAACGCTTCCGAGACCACCGAGGCGCCGCTCACGAAGCTTTGCACTTCGAATCCCGCGGCCTGCAGATTGTGCGCGATGAGGCGGGCAATGTCCTCTTCATCCTCCACCACGAAAACGAGCATGTGGGCAGGCAGAGGTGCGTCCGCACGCGAGCCGCGCTCGAAAGCATTCAGAGGGAGGTGCATTTTTGCCTGCGACCCCGCGAAGCCCTGGCTTTTTGTGGGATTCGGAAGCCTGATTCTGACTGTATGGGCGAAATGTTGCGCGGATGTTTCCATCGTGTTAACGAATGATGAATTTCACGCGGAGAGAGGCTCGGGAGTAAAGGCGCAGGTACTGACGCGACGAGGGCTTATCGCTGGCGCGAGGGCGGTAAAGACTGAAATCCCTCGGCCGGCGAAGGAAGGCGCGGGCTCTCGGGATGACAAACGGGTTTAGGTTTGAGCTAAAAGCCAAGAGCTAAGAGCCAAGAGCCAAGAGCTAAGAGCCAAGAGCCAAGAGCTAAGACCTAAGCTCCGACGCGACGGCCGCCGGTGCCTATTGCGCGGCCCGCTTTTTCGGCATGTGACGCAGGCTGCGGCCTTCGATCAAGCTGTAAAGATCTTCGGCGAGATTGGTGGTGTGATCGCCGGCACGTTCCAGCGCCTGGGCCATCAGCATCAAATCGAAACTTGAAGTGTCGCCCTGAGGCAGATTTTCGGCGAGATGCTTCTGAAACAAAGCGTGGCAGATGCGATCGACATCTTTATCCATCTGCAGCACCTTGCGCGCACATTCCAGGTCGAGCGTGCTGAATCCGGTGTGGATGAGGTCGAGCATGTCGCGCAAGATTACCGACATTTCCACAAGCTGGCTGGCGTCCGACGCAGGAATCTTCGCGTTGCGCGCCTGCACGCGCATGGCGACGCTCATCACGAGATCGCCAATGCGCTCCAGATCGGTGGTGCACTTCAGGCTCGAAAGTAGCTGGCGGGCCCGAGACTCGTTAACGCGGGTGATGGCTGCGGGAAGGTCCTCGTCAATTTGGCGCTCGATAAAATCAAGTTCTTTTTCGCAATCCTTGATGGCCAGGAAAGCCATACGCGAGTTTGCGGTGACCAGATCGCGCACATTGAAGGCGGCATCGCGGGCGATGAGGCAGGCTTTCAGGGACAGTCGAGTGAGATCGTCCGTGGACGAAGCGCCAGGTTTATGCATGGCTGCGGTTTCTGTGCGGCTCCGTGCGGTTCCCGACGATCCGGTGGCAACTTTGCGTGGCAAGACGTGCTCCCGTGATTTTGCAAATAAGTGTAATGGATAAATGTGAAAGGATAGTGAATAGTTAAGGGCCGACCTGGGAACGAGCAAGCAGAAACTAGAAACTATTCATCATCATGGCATCAGACTTGATTCTTTATCTTCAGCGGCAGTCTCGGTATGACGCGTGGGCTAACCGCGAGGTCTTGACCGCGATTCGCGCTGGCCGAGCATCAGCTGCACGAAGCCTGCAGCTCCTGGCGCACATTGTTTCGGCTGAAGTGCTCTGGCTGGAAAGGCTGCGGCAGCAGCCACAGAGCCAGCCCGTGTGGCCGGAGTGGGGCCTCGAACAATGCGAAGCGCGGAGCGCGGAGGTTGCCGAGCTCTGGCACAAATACCTGGAAGGAGTTGCGCCGGATGATCTCGCCAAAACGGTCTCCTACAAGAACAGCAAAGGCGAGCCCTGGACCAGCACGGTGGAAGATGTTGTCACGCATGTGCTTTTTCATTCCGCATATCATCGCGGGCAGATCGCCAGCTTCATGCGCGCCAGTGGCGACGCGCCTGCCTATACCGACTTCATTCACGCGGTGCGACAAGGACTGATCGAGTAAGCCTGCTCAAGCGCTCCAGTCGTCCAAGGGCTCAAGTCATCTATCCCCTGGCCCCTGATCCCTGTCTTCCAAACCAACCTGCATGTAACCCCCGTCGCCAGCCTTTTGCCGTTCTCTGCTCAAAACACGTAATATCTGTCCAATGAAAAGAGCCGCGTTCCTGTTCACGCTGCTGCTCGGCGCTGCCCTGTTGCCGGCTGCCGAAGCTCCCAAGATTGCCAACATGCCCGCCGCCGTTTCCAGTAATGCCGTGGCGTCCCTGAAAGGCGGACTGGAACTGTTCTCGATCATGGGAGTGGGTCCGCGCAAAACCTGGGATGACGTCACCAATCGTGTTTACATCTTCACCCTCACATCGGGAAAGTGGCGTGAAGGCCGCCCGGTGCCCGGAGTCGCTGGCCGACTCGGGGCTTCCGCGATCGGCGCGCGCGGCAAGGTTTTTCTCTTTGGCGGATATGTTGTGGACGGGCAGGGCGCGGAACTCACCGTTTCCGACGTGAGCGCTTACGTGCCCGACGATCACAAGTGGTATCGCGGCGCCGATATTCCGCTGCCCGTCGATCGCACTGTGGTTGGAGTGAACCACGACCGCTTCATTTATCTAATCGGTGGCCGCTCGAAGAACGGTCCCGTCAATAACGTCCAGGTCTACGATGCGCAGAAAAACGTCTGGAGCGAGGGCACGCCGTTTCCAGGAACTCCGGTGTTTGGCCATGCTGGCGGTCTGGCGGACGAGGAAATTATCTTGATCGATGGCGCCAAGAAAAATAGCGGCACTGGCGCGCCTTACGTGGCGTCGGACGAATGCTGGATCGGCAAGATCGATCACAAAGATCCGAACAAGATTGAATGGAGCAAGCTGCCGCCTCATCCCGGCCCGGCGCGCTTCGGGATCGCCAGCGGAGCGGAGAGTCACAAAATCCATTTTTCCGGCGGCAGCGCCAGTCCACATGACTTCAAAGGCATCGGCTACGACGGCCAGCCCGCCGACGTTTCCAGCGTAAGTTTTCTCTATGATCTGCACGCCAACCAGTGGGTAACGGTAGACGAAAATACCATCGAGCCCCGCATGGATTGTGGCGGCATCCTGTCGACTCCCGCGGGCCTCGTGGTCCTGGGCGGAATGACCAAGGGCCAGACAGCTACAGCAGAGGCCACACTGTTTGCCAGGAAATGAGGCCTGTGAAATTCTCGGAGCCCACTCCTTGGCTACCGCTCCACATTCGCGATAAACTATCCCAACCCTGATAGTTCGTTTCCCGCGGGGACCCGGTTTCTAGACGGCCCGCGCCGAGGAACAAAATGCCCATCCCTCGATAGTTCCTCTCAGCCGCTGAGCTAGCTGGCCCGTCGCCGGCTCCCGTTTTTCTAAGATAAATTCAGAAACGCGCACGCCCCAGAATCATCCCGGGCGCTGTCGGGAAAAGTTGCAGGTTGAAATGGAAGCAGTTTCTAACGCTGCCGAATCGCAGCCCACACTCTGGACTTCGCTGGTCGAAGCGATCCGCGGTTCGCACCAGGACTTCACCACCGGGAGTCTGAACCGCGCCATCTTTCTTCTGGCCGTCCCCATGGTTCTGGAGATGGTGCTGGAGTCGCTCTTCGCCGTCGTTGATGTGTTTTGGGTCGGCCGCCTCGGAGCCAACGCCGTGGCCACGGTGGGGCTTACTGAGTCCATGCTGAGCTTAGTGTTCTCGGTGGCGATGGGATTGAGCCTGTCGACCACCGCGATGGTCGCGCGACGTATCGGCGAAAAAGATCCCGAAGGCGCGGCCATCGCCGGAGTGCAGGCGATCTTCCTCGGTCTTTTCGTGTCGCTCGCGATCGGCGTGCCCTGCTTTTTTCTCGCTCCCCAATTGCTTCATCTCATGGGAGCTTCTCCCGAGATCATCGCCACCGGCAGCGGATACACGCGCATCTGTCTGGGCGGCAGTTGCGCCGTGCTGCTGCTGTTTCTCAACAATGCCATCTTTCGCGGCGCGGGCGATGCCGCCATTGCCATGCGCCTGCTGTGGGTTTCAAACATCATCAACCTGATACTCGATCCCTGCCTGATCTTCGGCTGGGGACCGTTCCCGCGCCTGGGCGTAACCGGAGCGGCGCTGGCAACATTTACCGGACGCAGCATCGGCGTTGCCTACCAGTTCTACCGGTTGATGAAAGGCACCGAGCGCCTGCGCATTCTCACGCGGCAGATTCGCTTACAGTTCGATGTTCTCTTGCGTTTGATTCGCGTGTCGCTGACCGGAATCTTGCAATTTGCCATTGCCCACACCAGCTGGATCGGCCTGGTGCGCATCGTCAGCATTTTCGGTTCCGCCGCGCTGGCCGGCTACACCATCGCCATTCGTGTGGTCATCTTCGTGATTATGCCTTCCTGGGGGCTGAGCAACGCGGCCGCGACCCTGGTCGGCCAGAACCTGGGAGCCAATCATCCTGAGCGCGCCGAAAAGGCGGTCTGGCGGACGGGCTATTACAACGTAGCGTTTCTGGGAATCGTCGGGCTATTTTTTATGGAATTTTCGGAACCGGTCATCCGCCTGTTTACCAGAGATCCGGCAGTGGTCGCGCTGGGAGCGTCGTGCCTGCGCATTATCAGCTACGGCAATATCGGATACGCCTACTTCATGGTGATGATGCAGGCCTTCAACGGGGCGGGCGACACGATTACTCCGACCATTGTGAATTTTTTCGGTTTCTGGCTGCTCGAGATTCCGCTGGCCTACTGGCTGGCGATTCCCATGAAGATGCACTCGAACGGGGCCTACTACGCGATTGCGATCGCCGAAGGCTCCATGGCAGCCGCCAGCGCGATCCTGTTTAAGCAGGGCCGCTGGAAAAAGAAAAAAATCTGATACCGACTCGACCTACGAATAAAGCAGAACCGAAAAGGTGGGGCGGGAGGAACGGTATCGAACCGTCATCTCCGGGATGGAGCCCCGGCGCATTGCCGTGGTTATGCTACTCCCGCGTACGGAGCGTCACTGTCGATCAACGGTATTGCATGGCCGCCGTCGGTGTCAATACGTCCCTCTGGTTGGTAGTGTCTCAGTTTGATTTGTTCTACCAAGAGAACAGGACGAATACCAGGAACACAAGAGCGTAGATGATGCAGGCGATTTGGATGTGCCTCAACGTGGGGGCTTTAGACAAGCCCGTCCACAGAGATACCGCACCGAATATCACTGGCGGGAATGCGAGTAGCTGCGACCATACCGGCCAAGTTTCTGGGTTGCTCACGCGACGGCCATAGTAAAAGCATTTTAACATTCCGGGAAATTCAAACTGAGACACTACCCCCTGGTTTTGACTTTAGGTTGTGTGGAGCGGGCACTCTTGCCCGCTAGCTTTTGACCTTGTTCTTGCTGTTGCTGTTGACTTCCGCTCACGCTCCCTATCGCGCACGCGCCAGCACCAGCGTGACGTCATCCGGCTGCTCGTTGTCCCCGATCCAGTTGTCGACCGCCGTCGTCACCAGTTGGCTGATCTGGGGCAACGGAAGATTCCGGTTGTCGCTGACCAGATCGATCAACCGCTGCTCGCCGAATTCGCCGAAATCATTTTCCGGCTCGGTGACGCCGTCGCTGTAGGCGAGAAAGACTTCGCCGGGTTTCATCTCGACGCTGCCTTCTTCATAAGTCATATTGTCGAACAGTCCGATAACCGTACCACCCGCCTCCAGCCGCCGAATGCCGCCGTTCCTGGCGATGAGAATGGGCGGCAGGTGACCGCCGTTGCTGTAGGTGAGCCGGTGTGAGCGCCCGTCGTAAATGCCCAGAAACAGAGTCGCATATTTTTCCGGAGGAGTGCTTTCGTAAAGTTGATGGTTGAGCAATCCCAGCAGCGCGCCTGGAGAAATTTCTATCCCTTCCGGCCACGTGGCCATGATTCTGCCCGCGCCCGCCACGGCGCCCACGGCCACAGGTTCGCGCATTTGCGGCAAACTCTCCACGCTATAGGCTCGCACCGCCGAGTGGATGGTCGCCATCAGCAGCGCGGCCGATATTCCTTTGCCGCTGATGTCGCCCACCGCGAGTATTAATTTGTGCGAGCTCGCAGTCAGAAAGTCGTAGTAGTCGCCGCTGACGGTTCGCGCGGGGCGGCAGAAGCCGTGCACCTCCAGCGACTCCAGCTCTGAAATCTGGCGCGGGAACAGCTGCGCCTGCACTTCCTGGGCGATGGTCAGTTCGTTTTCCAGCCGCTGCTTTTCCTTCTGCTCGAGAATCAGTTTCTCGATGGATGCGGTCATCGAGTTGAACGAAAGCGCCAGTTCGGCCAGTTGGTCCGCTGATTTCACCGGGATGCGATGGCTGAAGTCGCCGCGATCCACATGTTTTGTGGCCTCGTGGAGCTGGGCCACTGCTCCCGTCACGGTCCGGGTCATGCGCGTGCCGATAATCAGAGCGATCAGTTCGATCAGGGCGAAGACGATCGCGACCGCGAACAGGATATATTCCACTCCCTGGACAAATTCGCCCAGCGCCGCGAACAGATGCCCGTAGAGCACCGAGGGCCGCGTTCTCACCTGAACCACTGCACCGGCTCGCGCCCGGTCGCCGCTTTTCCAGTCCACCACCGCCAGCGGCGTGAAGAAGGCAACTTCGCGGTCCATGCTGCCGGCGGGCGCAGGGAGCGTGCCGACCGTGAAGCTCTGGTGCAGCGTCTGCTGGTTCACTTCCCCGGCAGCGCCTTGCGTGCTTTCGTGCACGACGAACCCGCCTTTGTCCTTGTCCGGGGTCAGAGACGCGTGCCATCCGGGGCGCTGCGGAGCCGGGGCGCTGGCTGCGCTGGTTGGGGCCTCCGGCGTCGAAGACGACAGGCTGATCTCTCCCAGATCCGCCGCGATGTTGCCTACTAATTCCTTGTCAAAGGGTTCACTCGTAATCACCACCAGCCGGTTCGCACCCAGGTTCAGGATGGTTACCACGCGCAGATGGAGCTCGCCGCGGTCGCGAACAATTTCTCGAAACTGATTTTCGCCGCTTCCTTTCACGGAACCTTTTGGCCAACTCGGCAGCGTGAGCTGGGAGCCCTTCGATTCCTCGCACAACGGCAACTGCTTTTCGCCGTACCATGCGCACACCTGCCTTCGTCCCCAGGCCGGGTCGCGTTTCTTCAGCCCCGCCAGCGACTCTGCAGTGGGACTCTGTCCGCGCTCCAGGCGCGCCGCCAGTTCATTACTCACGGCGGCGTTCACGGCCTCCAGACTGCGCAGCTGCTCATGGATTTCAGAGGTCACCACGAACACCGCGAATTGTCCAGCCAGCCCATAAAGCGTGATGAAAGCCATGGCGACCAGCAGCACCGCCGGAATCACTCCAATGAACACATACGTAACGATGAGCCGGTTCCGCAGCCGCCACAGGACTTTCCGCTTGAGCCAGCCAAAGCCGAGAAACGAAAATAAAATCCCCGAGCTGACCGCCAGAAATGTCGCCCACCCACCCAGACTTGCGCCCCATGACGGCGCAAACAATGCCAGCAACCCGCGCAGCCCGAACAGGATTCCGCCCAGCGCCAGCAGGTACCACGCAATGCGCGCCGCGCGGCTCTCGGGCCACAATCCGGCGAGTTGCAGCCTGCTTCGCATTGTTGAGGAGGACCACATGCTTATGACCCGATCGTTCTCGTTCTCATGACCATCTTAAGGCCATCGCAGAGGAGTCCGATTATAGACTCGGGCGCGGCGCCACCCGGGTCGACTTTGCCATCATCTAAATTCTACCGCGCCGTCAGGAGCGCGGCCCGCATCCACGGAGGTTCACCTTGGTTTACGAGAAGATATAAATAACCCTGGAAGGACCCGAAGTATCACGAACGACGTTATTCTTAGGGGCTCCTTCGTGCGACTTGGCGTCCCTCGTGGTAAAGGCCGTTAAGCCGCTAGCGAATCCACACTGCACTTCCCGCAATTCTCATTTAGAATTCCGACGTGCTAAGAAACGTGCGCAGAAACTTGATTTCCATCGTCCCGGTCCTCATAGCCCTGGCTGCTTCCGTGTCGCACCACGCTCGGAAGCGCAGCAGCCGCCCGCGAATCCGCCCTCGACTCAGCCGCAGGTAAAAGTGAATGTGCTAAACGTCTGCAATCCCTCGGCCGAGGAGCAGAAAGAAATCGCCGCGGCCCTGGCGCGCGCTCCCAAGCAACCCTTGTTCTCTGCCGATTTTGAGGTCTCGCGCGGACGCTCCACCCTGAGCGATATGGCGAGCTTTCTGAAGCCCGGAGAAAGCGTGGCTCAGTCGGACCAGGCTTCCGTCGCAAGTTACGTCCGCATCCGCCACGAGTTTTCTGTGCAGGCGCTGTTTTCGAGCGTGCAATATTCCTTCAGCAATGACGGGCAAACCATGGTGGAAACTCTGGTGCTGCACGTGCGCGATCCGAAAGACCTGATGTCGCTTTCGCTCGAAGATAGCGCTTCTTCGGTCAGCAGCGTCGAAGCCATGCTCACCTCGAACACTCCCGTAAACCGCGTGCGGCTGGAACGCTTTGGCAAGTCTTCGTTAGCTTTAGCGCGCTGCTCCGCCCCCGAAGGTAGCCCCGCGCCTGATCAGAGCGCCTATGAGCCGCTATTCCGCAGCGCTTCGGAAGTGCTGGCGAACTATCGCAGGTTGCTGGGTGTGAAGACTACGGTGCCGGAGGAACTGGCGAAAATCGGTGGCCCGGCGAAAGCGAAAACCACGCCCACCTCAAAATAATTGGCCAGCGCGAGAGAAGAAGCCGATTGTACCGAGCTCGAAAGAGCGAGTTGCATCAAAACCCGAACCCAGCCATCTAATCTGCAGCCAGACAATCATCGTACGAGCGAAATATGAGCGAAACTCGCAACGTCGTCATCATCGGCTCCGGTTGTTCCGGACACACTGCCGCCCTCTACACCGCCCGCGCCAACCTGAAGCCGTTGGTCATCGAAGGCCACGAACCCGGCGGACAACTTTCTCTCACCACGCTGGTCGAGAATTTCCCCGGCTTCCCCGAAGGCATTCTCGGCCCGCAGCTGGTCGAGAACATGCGCAAGCAGGCCGAGCGTTTCGGAGCCGAATACCGCATGGCGCATCTCACCAGCGTCGACTTGAGCAAGCGCCCATTTCTCCTGCACATCGGCGTGCATCAGGTTCATGCGCAGACCTTGATCATCGCGAGCGGTGCCTCCGCCCGCTGGTTGGGCCTGCCCCACGAGCAGCAGCTGATTGGACACGGCGTCTCTTCCTGCGCCACCTGTGACGGATTTTTCTTTTCCGGCAAAGAAATTGTCGTAGTCGGTGGCGGCGATTCCGCCATGGAGGAAGCAATCTTCCTCACCCGCTTCGCCACCAAAGTCACGGTCATTCACCGCCGTGAAAGTTTCCGCGCTTCCAAAATCATGCTGGAGCGCGCGCAGCATAACGAGAAAATCCAGTTCCTCACCGACACCGTCGTCGAAGATGTTTACGATATCAATCACAAGGAAGTCACCGGCCTGAAACTGCGCAACGTGAAGACCGGCAAAGTCTGGGATTTCCCCACCAGCGCTCTCTTCCTCGGCATCGGCCACGTACCGAATGCCAAGATGTTCGCCGACCAACTCGATACCGACGCCGACGGTTATCTCAAGACTCACAACTACGTCTTCACGAAAGTTCACGGCGTCTACGCCTGCGGCGACGTGCAGGACCGCCGCTACCGCCAGGCCATCACCGCCGCCGGAACCGGCTGCATGGCCGCCATCGAAGTAGAGAAATTTCTGGAAGAGCACGCCGGCTGACGCCGCTGCCCCGCGGCACGCGCCTGAAATGCCCCGCTGCTCGCGGTTTTTGAGCCGCAAGAATCACTCCCGCGCCCGTTCTCTTTGAGATAGCCTTTTCGTACTCGGACAACCAAGGCCGCGTTCCTCGGTGTCTAAGCGGAAGGGCACACTCATCTGACTTCGTCGCGTCAGCTCCGGAGGGTTCGCGCCATGTTCACTCGCTTCATCTGTTTTCTCATTCTCTGTTACGCTTTCTGTGCCAGTCTTATCGCGCAGGATGCTTCTCAACCATCTCTCACTATCTACAACGAAGAATTCGCCGTCGTCCGCCAGGTTATCCCGCTCGACTTGAAGCCAGGAGAAAACCAGGTCACGGTCAGCGACATCACCATGCACCTCGAGCCGGACTCCATCATTCTCCGCGATCCCACCGGCAAGCACGCCGTGCAGGTGCTCGAGCAAAATTACCGCGCCGATCCTATCTCCGAATCGATGCTGCTATCGCTCTATGAAGGAAAAACCATAGGGTTTGAAAACGGAGGGCAAATCATCAAAGGCAAAGTCATCCGCAGCGGATACGCTCCGCACAACTATTTCGCCATGAACCGCTACGGTCAGGACTATTACCAGCAGCAGATGAACGGCGCCTCGCAAACTCCGGTCATCGAGGTCGACGGCCAGTTGCGTTTCAGTCTTCCGGGAACGCCCATATTTCCCAGCCTCACCGACGACACCATCCTCAAGCCGCGCCTGGAGTGGGTGTTGTCCTCCGACAGGCCCGGCAAATTTCCGGCGGAGTTTTCCTACGTCACCGGCGGCATGACCTGGGAGGCGGATTACAACATCGTCGCGCCCGAAAAAGGCGATGTGGTCGACGTTGTCGGTTGGGTCACCATGGACAACCAGAGCGGCCACACCTTCGAGAATGCGCGTATCAAGCTGATGGCCGGCGATGTGAACAAAATTAAGCCGGGTATGAATGGCCGGGACCGGCTGCAAATGTACGCACAGATGGGCGCAGCCGCCCAAAGCGTTTCGCTCCCCGTCACCGAGAAAGCCTTCGACGAATACCATCTCTACACGCTCGAGCGCCGCACCACGTTGCGTGATCGCGAGACCAAGCAAGTGGAATTCATTCGCGCGGCGGGCGTCACCACCAAGCAGGTCTACATTTACGACGGCGTCAAGATCGATCCCAACCGCTACAACGGATGGGCATGGGAGAACATTCGCAACGATCATTCCTACGGCACCGAATCGAATCCCAAGATTTGGGTGATGCGCGAGTTTCGCAACTCGGACGCGAACCACCTCGGCATGCCGCTACCCAAGGGACGCGTGCGCTTCTACCGCCGCAGCGACGACGGCCAGATCGAGTTCACCGGCGAAAACGTTATCGACCACACGCCACACGACGAAACCGTCCGCATCTACACCGGCAATGCGTTCGACATCGCCGGAGAACGCCGCCGCACGAACTATATTGTCGAACAGGGCAAGAACACAGCTACAGAGTCGTTCGAGATCAAGCTCCGCAACCACAAGAAAGAGCCGGTGGAAGTCCGCGTGGTCGAGCACCTCTATCGCGCCCTGACGTGGGATATAGCTTCAAGCTCATCCGAGTACAAGAAGACCGACAGCCACACCATCGAGTTCCCCGTGACAATCGCTCCCGACGAAGAAAAAACTATAAGCTATACCGCCCACTACACCTGGTAAAAGTCTCGACGCAGGAAAAAAACAGGGTGCCCCATCTTTTGCGTTCTTTGCAAAGGGTGGGTATTCCAGACGCCGAAACAAGTTGGGTTTGCTGACGCCTTCACAGCTGCACCCTCCGACTTGTGATACAAATTTCTGTGACCTCGATGCGCGCCAGCGATATTTTTTTCTCTTCCCTTTACTCTTGCTTTCCGTGCCCAGCCGGTGAGCCATGCTGAGAACGCTCTTCGTCCGCCTCTCGGAGAACCAGACACTGCGCGGGTTTGCCGAGCGTTCCGCCCTCGGCCGCCGCGTTTCCGGACGCTTCGTCGCGGGAACCGAAATCGCCGACGCCGTCCGCGCCACGCAAAGCGTGAATAAAGCAGGCATGAGCGTCAGCATCGATAACCTCGGCGAGAACGTCACCAATCCCGACGAAGCGCGCCACAGCGCCCAGCTCTACGAACAGATTCTCGATGCCATCGTCGCTAGCCAACTCAACGCCAACGTCAGCGTGAAGCTCACTCACATGGGTCTGGATGTGGACGAACAACTTGCCCGCGACTTGGTCAGCGGACTCGTCGCCCGGGCCGCCGCCATGAAGCCGCCCGGCTTCGTGCGCGTGGATATGGAAGGTTCGCCCTACACCCAACGCACGCTCGATTTTGTTCACGAACTGCACCGCGCCCCGGGAAATCAGGGAAGCGTCGGCGCCGTCATCCAGGCATATTTGAAGCGCTCGGAAAGCGATATCGAAAAGCTGCTAGCCGAAGGCATCCGCATCCGCCTCTGCAAAGGCGCATACAAAGAGCCCGCCGGCATTGCCTTTGAAAAAAAAGAAGAAGTCGACGCCAACTACGTCAAGCTGATGAAGATTCTGCTGAAGAGCGGCGTCTATCACGGCCTCGCCACGCACGATGCGAACATGATCCGCCAGGCGCAAGCCTTCGCCACCAGCGAAAAAATCCCTCGCGATTCGTTTGAATTTCAGATGCTCTACGGCATCCGCCGCGACCTGCAGCAAAGCCTGGTAAAAGACGGCTGGCGCATGCGCGTCTACATCCCATTCGGCACCGAATGGTATCCCTATTTCATGCGCCGCCTCGGAGAGCGCCCAGCCAACGCCCTGTTCGTAGCCAGAAATCTGCTCCGTTCGTAATCAAATCAAACGAGTAGCGCCGCCGTCCCGGCTACTACCAAACGGCGACAAGTTGGGTTTACTAACGCCACCCGGCAAACACGTGGGTGCCCCATTTCTCGCGTTCTTTGCGAGAAGTGTGAATTCCAGACGCCGAAACTGGTGGTATTTGCCGACGCTCCACGCAGAAGCTGATAGCTGAAGGCTGAGAACTGAGAACCGAGAACTGAGAACCGAGAACCGAGAACTGGAACCAGCTACTCCTGCGGCGCCGGTTCCGCGCCACCCTCCGCAGGAGCGAGCGGCAACCGCGTAACTTCACGCAGGATTCCCAGTTCCTGAGGCGAGAACGTGCCTCTGAAGCGATCCGAATCGATAACCTGGTCGCGCTCCGCAGGAGGCATGGCCCGCAAATCACGGATCGCGCTTCTCACCATGCGCTGCCGGTCGGGCGGCAACTGCATTATCTGACTATGAACCTGCAGAGCGCGCTGCCGTTGCTCCGGGGTCAGGCCGTTCCATATGATCCTGCGGTTCCCCATGCGGTCCATCAGCTGCAGCACGTGTTGCTGTTCCTGCGGCGGAAGGCTCGAGAAATATCTGAGTTGTTGTCGCAACCGCCGCTGCTGCGCCGCCGGCAGGGAACGAAAATGCGGGTCGTTCTGCAGCGCGCGCTCTTGCTCGCTGGCCGGCAAATCCTTGTGCTGCCGCAGCCAATCCCCGGCGTGGCCCTGAGGCTGGCGAGGCGGTCCCTGGTTATGAGGCGCGGGATTCCCGGCAGGATGCGACGGAGCCTGCGCCGCCGACGGATGGTAGGAATATCTCTGCGCCAGGCATGACAGGGAAAGGGCGACAACGGCCACACTCGTAGCCAACCATCGCGTGATGTGTCTCGCGCGCTTCAAAAAGTCCCGCTTCCCCAGTATTTTCGCGACCCAGCCAGACTCTCACTGATCCTGACTAATCACGATCGTGACTAATCATGATCATGACTAATCCCTAAAGTCTTGTCATCCTGAGCGAGACGCCTTTTGTCTCGCCAAGGATCCCTGCAAATCCGCACAACCAGCGGCCCCTAAAGGCGTTTCCGTCACGACTTTGGAACTTCTCCCGCGGTGCAATCTCACCCAGCTTTACTGATTCACCGTATCCGGTTGCACCTGCAGATCATCCAGCAACTCCAGATCCGAATACTGCTCGTGGTTGCTGTCGAGCGCCTGTAAGTCGCCCACTGCCGTGCCGGGTTCGGCCATTCCGAAATTGTCGGACAGCGGGTTGCGGTCCGGCGAACCTTCCCAGCCCCGAACAAAGAACATGCCCACACCCAACCCCATCAGCAAGGTCAGCGCGGCCGCCAGCACCGGACGCCGAAACCACTGCACCCAGCCCACCTGCGGTTTCGCCATTTCTTCCCGCAACCGCGCCTGCAGCCGCACATCGAAGTAGGGCGACGCCTCCGGCGCACGCCATTCGTCGAGCAGCGCCATCGTCTTGCGGAACTCCGCTAACTTCCCCGTGCACGCCGCACAACTGGCCACGTGCTGGCTCTCCACGGGATTCATCTCGGTCAATCCGGCGGCTACGTCCGGAATCCTTTCGCGCATTTCATCGCAATTCATAACTTCACCCTCAACTCTCTTCCCCGTTTCAATTCCGGCCTTTTCAATCCGGCCTTTTCAACTCCGCCTCTGCAACTTCGCCATTCGTTCAAATGACAACGCATTTCTCATAAAAATTCTTTTAACTGGTCGCGCAATGTTTCATACGCCCGGAAGAGCAGCGATTTCGTTGCCGATTCGCTCTTCTTCAGGACTTCGGCAATCTGCTTGTAATCCATCTGCTGATACTTGTGCATGATCACTGCCAATCTTTGCTGCTCGGGCAGCGCTTCCACCTTGCTGCGAATCGCCTGGAGTCTTTCCCGCTGCACCATGGCTTGCTCGGCCGTAAGCGATCCGTCGGGCAACTGCAGCGTGGTGGTGCTGCTGTCGTCGTTGGTTTCGTCGAGGCTCACGCTCACTTCCGGACGTTCGTGCCGGGTGTCGCGGGCATGGTTCACCGCCAGGTTGGTGGCGATGCGATACAGCCAGGTGGTGAACTTGGCGCTGGCCTCGTAACTCGCCCGCGAGCGGTACACGCGCAAAAAAACTTCCTGCGCCAGGTCCTCGGCCGCCGCCGAGTTCCGCGCCATGCGGTACATAAAACTCACCAGCGGCCGGCGGTATTTCTGCACCAGGTAATCGAAGGCAGACTGGTCCCCAGCCTTTACGCGCAGCATAACCTCCGCGTCGGTAGAAGACTCTCCGCCCGTCATCGCTGCGGGCAAACTAGCTGCTGCCTGCGGCCCCATAGCGGCCATCAGGATACCCCGATCCATGGCGGCAGTGCTCACATTAATTTCAACCCCGCCGCGGCTGGGAAGTTGCACATTTTCATCGTCGGGCGAATTAAGGGAAGTCCCTGCCAATGAGGAAGTTACGGGAGATCGGGGGAGCCTGGAATCACCTGGCATGCAAAAAGGGAAGCCGACAGGGGGCAAATCGCAGTTTGCGCTCCGTTTCGTCCTCCTGTCGTAAGGCTACTATGCTCCACTCTTGCGTCACAATGCTACCGGCCGCGAATTTAGTGCACTGGTAAGGATTCGGATGTTACTCGTAAGTGATTGTTGACACGGCACTTGTCAACTTTGGCAGAATGGTCCAAGATGTTGCCCTTGGCTACGGCGTCCCACTCTGCCGAATCAGCATCCCAAAAAGTCGAATCTGGAGCTTACCGTACATGAAACGCTGCCTTCTGTCTTTTGCGCCCGTCTTCGTTGCTATCAGCTGCCTTACTGTTTGCGCTGAGGCGCAGGGATCGCCGGCTGCGCCTGAGCAGGCGGCCATGAATGCGATCCGGCCGGAGGCCATTCGGGCGCATATGCGGTTCCTGGCGGATTCGTTGCTGCAGGGGCGAGCTCCGGGCACGCCGGGCTACGAGATCGCGGCGCGCTATGTCGCGACTCAACTCGAAGCTGCGGGATTGCATCCTGCAGGAGTGAACGGAACGTGGTATCAGACCGTGCCGCTGCGCAAATCGGTCGTCGATGACGGCAAGAGTTCGCTGGTGCTGGTCACCACTGGTCACCAAGGCAAGAACGGCGAGAAAACTCTGGTCCCGTTGAAGGATTACGTGCTGTTTGGCGACTTGAACCGAACCGACACCACGGTAGAGGCTCCGGTCGTGTTCGTGGGATTCGGCGTGACCGCTCCGGAGCGCGATTACGACGATTACGCCGGAGCTGACGTGAAGGGCAAAATTGTAATCGTGCTTTCCGGTGCGCCGGCAAAGTTTCCTTCGACGGTGCGAGCCTATTACTCGGACTTCATCGTAAAACAGCGGAATGCGGTGGCCCACGGGGCGGTGGGTTTCATGAACATGCAGTTGCCAGAAGATCAGAAACGCAACGCGTGGGACTGGATCGTACCGCAGATCCAGATGGGAAACATGGAGTGGCTGGAGAAGAACGGCAGTCCGCACAACGGATTTCCGGAGCTTCGCGGCGCCCCGGCACTCAGTCAATCGGGGGCCGAGAAGGTGTTTGCCGGCGCCAAGGAGACTCTTGACCAAATTTTCGAGGCTGCCCGGGCCAGCCGGCCGCAATCGCTGGCTTTGCCCGTCGCTGCCCGGATTCATGCGATCAGTTCGCATACTTCAACCGACAGCCCAAACATTATCGGCGAGGTCGTGGGCTCCGATCCGGAACTGCGCAACCAGTATGTGGTTTACACGGCGCATGTCGATCATCTGGGGATCTGTCCGCCGGTGAATGGCGATAACGTTTGCCACGGCGCTCAGGACAATGCCTCGGGCACGGCGAGCCTGTTGGAAATCGCGCGCGCGTTCGCCAGCCTGACGAAAGCGCCACGACGCTCCGTTCTGTTTGTTTTTGTGACCGGCGAGGAGATGGGCCTGCTGGGTTCCGACTACTTCGCGAACTTTCCCACTGTTCCGCGCAGTGCGATCGCAGCGAACATCAACATTGACGGCGCGCCCGGTCTGTTTTACGCCATGAAGGACCTGATCGCGCTCGGCGTCGAACATTCCAGTCTGGAGCAGGAAGTGCAGTCGGCCGCGAAGCGGATCGGTTATTCCCTCAGCCCCGATCCCATGCCGGAAGAGAATTTCTTCGTCCGCAGTGACCAGTATTCCTTCGTTCTGCAGGGCATTCCAGCGGTCGATATCGAGGATGGGATGCAAAGCGTCGATCCAAAAATCGACGGGCTGAAGCTGCAGAAGGAGTGGATGGTGACGAAATATCACACGCCGCTCGACAGCATGGATCAGGATTTCGATTACAACTCGGCTGCGAAGGCCGCGGGAGTCAACTTCCTGGTCGGCTATGACGTGGCGCAGCAGGACGCGGTGCCGACCTGGAACAAGGGCGACTTCTTCGGAGACAAGTTCGGCCCGCGCCACGCCGCCGAGGGTTCCCGCTAGTCGCGACGGAGAATGTCGGCCTGGGCGGTTTGTAACTGCCGGCCGCTGCCGAGCTGCGCTCGGCTCGGACGGGCGAGGCGTCCTTCCCCACGCGAGCTATCCACAACGCGACGCGAGTCCCGCGGACTGTAGTTCGGCGGACTGTGGTTCGTCCGTCTGGAACGGATGAACCATCAGGCAGTTAGGAATCTGAACCACGCCGGGCACTGCCGCTTGTCATCGTTGGTGGTGCTCGGACGGGCTTCTTGGTAGAGGAATATTCGCGAAGTGGGGGCATGAGGAGCGGGCGAAAGTAACGGAACATGCAGTAATGGCAGCGGGCACGTTCGAGCAACAAAAGCGCAGACAAAATCGCGCACACACGATCCTTCCAATCCTTCTGTTGCGAACGGAAGACATCCAGACTGCCGCAGTAAGGGCAGTCGTCGAACCCAATCTTAAGCATGGGGACTCACCGAGATTGAGCATAATGAGCGGCCGGTGCTGCCGCATGTTTACAAAAGGTCATTTTCGACCGCGTACGACCGTTCGATTTCCCGATGGCGGAATGGAACAACTTCAGCGCAACGTTATTCTGAGCGCGGCGACAGCCGGGTGAGGAACATTAGGGCGGCCGCCGCTGTTGATGGCGTGGGAAATGCCTGTGCTTTTTGTCGTACCGGAGATCCTCGCGTCCGCACAACCGATGTCTGGGCTTCGTAAGGTCCCTCCGGAGCGCTGGGCGCGCTCCTGCGGGATGACATCGGTCGGTGTGCAGGATGACATCGGTCGGTGGGTCCGCAGGTGCGCAACTTCAAATCGACGCCACTACTTATCTCCCGGCGCACTTGACTTTTGGCGCGGCAAGGGCAACACTCGGCAGCAACACAAACATTGCAGTGGCTGGACTTCCTCAAGCGCTGCATTCGGCCCCGTTCAATTTCTTTCGGGTGGCGATTTCACCTCGCAATGAGGAGTAGTTCCATGATGACAAGCATCGATCTGATTCACTCGTCCCAGAAATTCAGCAAGACACGTCTCCCCATCAACCTGCGCGCGATCAGCATGCTCTGCGCGATTTTCCTGATCTTCGCCGCAGGGACGAGGGCCGCGCACGCTCAGACCTTCACCCTGCTGGCGGATTTCAACGGCACGGACGGAAGCAATCCTGGGGGCTTGGTGCAAGGCCCCGATGGTAATCTCTACGGTGTCGCCGGCGGCGGAGCCCACAAGGTCGGTGTCATCTATAAAATCACGCCGGATGGTGTGCTCACCACGCTCTACAGCTTCTGCTCGCTGCCGAATTGCGCCGATGGTAGCGCTCCGGGCTCATTGACGGTTGGCCTCGATGGCAATCTTTACGGAACGACCCTGTTCGCCGGCGCTCACAGCGCACCTAACACTGTCGGCGGCACGATTTACAAGATCACTCCTTCAGGTGCGTTCACCACGCTCTATAGTTTTTGCGGTCAGAGCTGCGGCGATGGCGTCGGACCCGGTGGATTGATCCTGGGCAACAGCGGAAATTTCTTTGGCGGGACCGAAAAGGGCGGCACCAACAATTTCGGTACCATCTTCGAAATAACCCCGAAGGGCGTGCTCACCACGTTGTACACCTTTTGCAGCAAGACCAACTGCTCCGATGGCGAGACTTCACTCGATCTGGTTTTGGCCGCCAATGGCATTTTCTACGGCAACACATTCGGCGCAACCCAGACCACCGGCACTTTCTTTCGCATGACCACCAAAGGCGTTTTGACCACGATAGAGAACACTTGCAACGTAAATTGCGGCAGCGGTGAAATCGAGGGCGCATCGTTGCTGCAGGGCCCGAATGGAAATTTCTATGGAATCATCAGTGACGGGGGCGTCGGAGGTGGGACCATTGTTGAAATGACTCCCAAGGGAGTTCAGACCACTCTCTACACATTTTGCTATGCAGCCAAGTGTCCGGATGGCTCCACCCCAGCGGGCGGATTGGCGTTTGCGACCGATGGCAATTTCTACGGCACGACCCTCGCGGGCGGCGAGCCCGACCAGGGACATCGTTGCGAGCCCTTCTGTGGAACCATCTACCAGATTAGCCCGCAAGGCGCGCTCACGACGGTCTACAGATTCTGCCCTGTGAACCCGTGCACCGATGGCTCGCGTCCCGAGGCCTTGCTGCAAGCCACCGACGGAAACATTTATGGCACGGCCAGCGAAAGTGGCACCAAGAATAACGGCACCGTTTTCAAACTCGATATCGGAGCGGCGCCGTTCGTCAGAACGCTGACCCCGTCCGGCGGCATTGGCGCGAAAATCGTCATCCTGGGTATGAATCTGACCGGGAGTACCGCAGTCAGCTTTAACGGCACGCCCGCAACTTTCACTGTGGTCGCTCCGGGCGAGATCACCGCCAGAGTCCCCGCCGGCGCTACCACCGGCACAATCCAGGTCACCACT
>CAWJVI010000012.1:0-91976 GCA_963846245.1 uncultured Acidobacteriaceae bacterium
ACGCGCACATATATACGAATGATGCAGGCAAGCTTTCCCGCAGCCTTAGTCGCGAAACTTCGCAACGTACGGCAACTGAGGTGGAAAAACAGGCAGTTGCAGCGCGAGTTGAACCCTCTTCCATGCGAAGCGAACGCCCCATTGAACACGACCAAGGCCAAAGCCTACAGATAATTCCCTGAGTGCCGTGGTAGTGGCAAACTTTTTTTCCTTGCATATCATTGGCAAATGGTGGAGTGCCGTACTATGTGCACCTTCTTTAGCTGTACCAAAGTGCTAGGACGCACGGCTAATATTGGGTGTCATTCAGGACCTCAACAGTGGCGATCGAGAGGAGCAATCAAAGTGGGCCGTCGAAAGACAACAGTCGACAAAGAAAAAAAGGACATACAACAACGACTAGTAACTCATTTTGGGGACGCAAGGGGAATGTTGGCATTCATGCTGATGCAGCTATCGGCAAGCGGGCAACCTAGCGACATTACCTTCCACGATCGATCCCCGATACTCGACGTGAAAGTGGACTCCAAGCTGCGTATTCCATTGATGTACGGAGCCGGAGATAAAATAATGCACCGCCGCCTGCAGCAGATCTCTCTTTCGAACGGAGAGGTGGTCAGCTTCGACGACATCTGGACTGTGCATCCCATGCCAGTCGGGGGCCTGTCGGAGAAAGAGTTGGCAGCTGTCGACCTCGGGGAAGGAGAGCAGAGATTTGGACCGAACGGAGAGACCCTGAGAGAGATGATCAGGAATGTTTATCATTGCAAGACAAGCGATGAGGAAGAACTGTTCCTCAGACGCTATTTGGCGTCCTAGAAGTCGCACAACTGCGCACTGCTAATGCCTAACACTGCAACACAAGTCCTTGACCCGAAGCAGCTACGACTGATCGAGAAGACCCACCGCGGATTCTTGTATCAGCACCTTTTTGCTGTTGGATGCTTGCTGAAAATGCTGTCTTCAAGTGTGAGCGGTGTTCTCGTAGAAAAAGACGAAGACATCGAACTTATTAAACAGCAGGAACACGTATATGTTCAGGTAAAAACGCGATCCCGCAGTCTCGCAAGCTCTGATGTTGCTGGTGCGGTTCAAAGGTTTAATGCGATTCGACAGGCGCACTCGTCGGGTTCGAGACCAGGGTCCCAGAGGTTCTACATTATTTCGAACGTTGAGCCCAATAAGGCTCTTGTTGAAGAGATGCGAAACTGGCCGGATGACGTCACTCTTTTGTATCCGAACTCCTCAGCTCTCGGTCCGGATTTTCTTCCGCCAGCTTGGGAGACTGTGGAGAAGGCATTGGAGTGGTGTATCGCTCAGGCTGCTCAAATTCCCTTCAGAGCGATTTCTGCCGAAACATTAGTTTGGAAACTTGCTGCGATCGTGCAACACGCAAGTGCAGGAGCTGGCATTCGACACGAGCATGAATTTCGGTCAGCTGAATTGACGACCCTCTTCGAACAAATCGTTACTGAATTCCACCGCCTACCTGAGCCACCCGCCCCATACCGGATTCAGGAACAGGAGCCCGACTTAATCACCGAAGATCGCATTCGATTGCTATTGGGATTGTCTGGAGCTGGGAAGACGGCTTGGGCCTCGCAAGCAAGTCTGCATGAGGGAGCACACGTAGCTTACTTCGATGCGGGTGACATGCCTCAGGCGTCGCTAGCACCCTCATTAGCGCGAGAACTAGCAGCGCGGTTGTCCTCCATTTGTCGGTTCGAAATGCAAAAAGTATTTCTGCCTGGATCGACGGGGATTCAGAGTCTGCGAGCTTTGGACGCTGTAATTAGCACGTCGCCCCTTGATCTCGTAATCGTTCTAGATAACATTCACCTATTGGACCCGTCTGACTTGGTCTCCGCAGTGAAAGCAATACCGAGTGCAAGATGGGTGCTCATTGGGCAGCCATGGCCTGGCAAAAGCACAATTGAAGCCCGACTCGCGTTGCGATCAGAAGAATTGAAGGGCTGGGGAGTAGAAACCATTTCGAGCGTGCTGTCAGATCGGCGCTGTTCCGCAGAGCCGACGTTGTCCGAGCGGGTACGTCGGCTCACTGGTGGATTGCCGCTCTTCGTTGAAGATGCAGCGAGGCTGACCGAAGCCTATTACCAGAGGGATACAGAGCATTTTTGTATCGCGATGGAGTCATTGACTAACGTCGAGGTCACGGGCCAGCAGTCGATTCTGTCCGAGGTATATACAAGGCTGAGTTCATTTGGCGCGGCGGCTGCCAGCTTATTAGTCATTGCGGATGTGCCAATCTCTGTTGATGAGGCGGTATCAGTGGTAGAGGTTGGACTCGGTATTCCGAAGGATCAAACATACGGCGTCATTCGAGAGCTTACATCCTGGGGAGTCGTGCAATCGCTTCGAGATCAGCGTTTAACACTGCATGATTCATTCAGAACGACAGCACGGGAAGGCCAACGGAGGCTCGCCGAGCTGCAATTGACTGCCGCAAAAAAGCAACTAGTCGAGCTGTTAAAGACGAACCTCTCGCCTGCTCACACCGCTAGATTGCGCTTGCTCTCGAGGCTACTACCAGAAATTGGGGAAACGAAAGCACTGATCGATTTATCAAGTAGCTTAAGTGAATATTTTCACGAGTATGGGTTCGCTGAAGAGTTCAGAGCCATTCTCGCGGACACAGTGCAATCCGAGAGCCTCGGCCCTGAGGAGCGCTTTTGGGCTGCGGATACTCTCGTGTTTTGGTCGCTGCAGGCCCATGACTTGAACGGAATTGACCGTTGGCTTGATGTGATGGAAACCTGCCTTCCTCTGATCGAAGTTAATGCGACCGAACAATTTGCATTGCTGATGAAGAAAATGCTGGTTGCTGCAGCAAGAGGTCGCCCCATCCAAGTGGGCCAGTATTACTCACAGGCAAAATCTACGCCAGGCCTCACACCAGAGAAACTCAGAATCCTGAACTACAACTATGCGAATTGCCTGTTCCAGCTTGAGGACTTCGAAGGAGCAGAAACACACCTGTTTAATTTGATTGAAGAGTACTACGGCGTTCTCGGAATAGAGATCGATGACGTGCTGTTCAAGAAAGCAATTGACGTCGTTTCCAAAATGTCTGCTGATAGCGCTGTCGATGACGCCAAACACCTCGCGGACACGCTTGATCTCACTGCTCAGGTGCTCAACGCACAAGGCAAATCCTCACATTTGTGTAGGATTCACGCGTGCAAGTTCTACGCGATTGCTGACGCTATCAGTTCTGCGGTAAGGGTAGGGCAGGATTTTGTGGACGAAAGCCTATCGCGAAATGACATCGTGAGTGCAAGAGAAATGTTTGAGACCATGCTTCTGCCGCTTATTCGCGAGCGAAAGATGCTGGGCCGTTGGGTTGACGTGCATTCGCAATACGCTGTCGTTCTCGCATACGATGGAGAGGTGCAGCAGGCACAAAAGTTGATGAAGAGCCTGGAGCCGATGATTGGGGACGACAAGAGACTGCAAGAGCAGTTTGCTCGACAGAGTGAGATCATCGAGGGTGTAGCGATGAGTAATACTGCTTTTGGATCTGCGGAAGAAGACGAAGCGCGGCAGTTTCTTCACGCTCCTAGCATCCAGGGCCGTCGGAAGATCGGGCGAAATGACCGTTGCCCATGTGGCTCGGGGCTGAAATATAAGAAGTGTTGTGGAAAATGAGATCGGGTTAGGTCCATGCATTTCCAGACCAGTACTGGTTTTTCAGCATAGCAAGATTTCGTATGGCTGAGCTCAAACACTTAGCAGTTTTGGAGCGCGGCGTTCCGACTTGGAATGCCTGGCGTCGTCAGAATCCCAAACTAGTACCGAACCTCCTGGAGGGTAATTTTAGCGATGCGACGCTTGAGCAGGTGGACTTCAGCGGCGCCGACTTAAGGGGCGCTCATCTAGCTAATGCCAAATTGATCGGAGCCAATCTCAATAAGGCCGACTGCTACAAAGCTAGTATGTGGCGGGCTAATCTCACGAACGCTGATCTCCGCGAAGCCGATCTAAGCAGCGCGAACCTTAACGGCGCGATTTTGGCAGGAGCCAATCTCAGTGGATGCATTCTCAGATTTGCTCGTCTTGCGGCCGTGAACGTCGAAGACGCAACCCTATCTGGTTGTTTCGTCTATGCCTGCTCGATTTGGAACATGAAAGGTGTTCCTAAAGAACAGGTGAACATCGCAATTAATCCCAAGAGCGAACCCCTCATCACAGTGGACAATATTGAGATTGCTCAATTCATCTACCTGCTGGTGAAGAATGCCAAAATTCGGGAAGTCATAGACTCCATCACTTCAAAGGTCGTGCTAATCCTCGGACGCTTTACACCGGAGCGAAAGCGCGCTCTAGATGCGATACGCGATCAGCTGAGACGCTCAAACTATCTTCCAGTACTGTTTGACTTCGAGAAACCAGCCAGCCGAGATTTGACAGAAACGGTTTCTACGCTAGCCCACATGGCCAGGTTCATAATCGTGGACATCACGGACGCGAAGAGCGTGCCACAGGAGCTGCAGAGTATCGTGCCTAACCTTCCGTCTGTCCCGGTCAAGCCGGTCTTGCTTGCCTCAGGAAGAGAATACGGCATGTTTGAACACTTCAAGCGATACCCGTGGGTTCTGCCCGCTTTCGTCTATGAAGATGAGAATACCCTTGTGTCAGGTCTGTCCGACGGGGTGATCAAGCCGGCTGAACGGGCGCTATCGGAGATTCGTGGGCGCGCCCAACCTTTCAGGTGAGTGGGAAGCTTCAACGGGTCAATCCCGAGGATCCCCATACGCAATCAGCGATTAAGGGCTGGATGGAATCTCAATATGGAAGAATCTAGAAAGTTACACAGCTGCTTTCACACTCTCACTATTATGGACATTCATGCTAACGCCGAACGCTATCCACAGGTTTGTCTTTGTTCCTCGCGGAAGAGGTCTAAGTTTCTACGTGACGTTCGTTTTGGACCAATCCGGCGAACGCGCGTGCGCGATGTGGGAGCAGTCGGTGTTCTCCGTTCAGATGGCCGGCAAAGGTCGAAAGAATTCAGCGCGGACGA
Source organism: uncultured Acidobacteriaceae bacterium (assembly GCA_963846245.1). Taxonomy (GTDB): domain Bacteria; phylum Acidobacteriota; class Terriglobia; order Terriglobales; family Acidobacteriaceae; genus Sulfotelmatobacter. Next base: position 5,042 of record CAWJVI010000012.1, read on the forward strand.
ACTCGAAGCTCGGCCGAGCCAGTTCCTCATGCCCAAAAGATTTGCAGCAGCGAAATCGGCTGAAATTTGTACAGTTTGCCTGCACAGTTCCTACACAGCCAAAACTTGCACCATTATCTGCAATTGAAACAATCAGATATAAAAGGTTTATCACCCGCTCAGGATGACAGAGACAAGAGAGTAGACAAGCTGCAAGGGTTTCCCTAATTCCATGCCTAAGTTCGAACATCACATATTTGTTTGCGGGAACCAGCGGCCGGCTGGGCATCCGCGCGGGTGTTGCGATCCCGTTGGTCAGGCCAGGTTGCAAAAGTTATTCAAGGAGAAGCTGGCGGCGCGCGGGCTTAAGGGGAAAGTCCGGGCCAACCAGTCGGGGTGTCTTGATCAATGCGAGCACGGGCCGACTGTCGTCGTCTACCCTGAGGCCGTTTGGTATGGACGTGTGACCGAAGCGGACGTTGAAGAAATCATTGACTCGCACATCGTGGGCGGCAAACCGGTAGAGCGATTAGTGCTCGCGCCCGCGTGCCTGAATACGCCGACCTGCGAACATCGCGCGCGGAAAGAGTAGCGAACCGCGGACTGCCGTCGCAAAAGCGGTAAGCGATACTTAGATTGTCTTAGTCCAAAGTAGACTCATTTTGAACGCATTGGTGTAAGTTCGGTGCAAATTTCTGGAAGTTTACACCTATGAAAAACAGCTACACCACGCTGCAGCCAACGCCGTGGACCCATCACGAGAACGCTTGTCAACGCATGTGAGCTATTATTCTCCGATTAATTTCCGAGTTGATGTATGATGTGCTCGTTTCGGAGGAGGACGCCCATGAAAGGCAAAACACTCCTATTCCTGGCTGCGCTTTTGACGATGAGCTCAGTTGCGTACGCCAACAGCGTCAACAACATTGCAATTACCGGCAACTTCTATGTCGGGTTCAGTACCTCGAGCGGGGATTTTCAGATTCAAGGTCAGGGTCTGAACCTGTTTCAAGCTACCCCCGGCGGCCCGAGCTTCATTGGCTCGTGTAGCCTTGGCGCCCTGTGCAACTTCAGCTTCAGTCCCGTCCCTACGTCCAGCTTTTGCGCCTACTGCCTGGGCTTATCGGGAGGCTCGCTGGGCAATATTGTCGTGGAGTACTTGAACCCAGGCATGACTTTCTCTGGCTCGGCTGTGTGGAACGGCCAGTACACAATTAACGTGCCCATGACGATTACAGGCACGATCGTTGGATATGAACTGGTTGGCTGCGAAGGGAACATCGGGTGCAGTCTCGGGCCTGAAGAATTCAGCCTACGCGTCGTTGCTCATGGGACCGGGCAGTTCACCGTGTCACAAGCGGGGAACATCTATGGCGGAGGTGGTACCTTCAGCGGGTTCGCGTCAACGGCGACGCCGGAACCGCTTCCACTCCTGCTAACTGGGACTGGCCTTATCGGAGTTTGGCTCGCGAGAAAGAAAGTTCAGGCGAGACAGCCCACAAGCCGCTAGCCGATCGGATTGTGCGATTCTCAAATAAAAGGCCCGGACCAAAGAAGTCCGGGCATTTTGTTTGCCACGCTCGGGCGCCCGACGCGACCCACACGCTCCGCCTCAGTTGCGGCAGGGTCAAATGATTGCGGACGACGGAAAGAAGGGGTTCCGAAAATCGCACAGCCGCACTCTCGCGAGGCCGGGCTTTGTTGTTGAGAGCTGACAAACTCCAGAGCTAATCTGCGCCTACGAGAGCGTTGATCAGTCCCTAGCCGTTGGAGTCGCCCCATCCGGTTACCAGAACGCCATGCAGTGCATTGAAGCCGCAGCGTTGAAAGGGGCGGAGCGGATAAGTGTAAAATCGATGAAAAATCCGCCCACCAGTCCTCGGGAATTATGGCAACGTGTTGAAAACAAAAAGAGGGCGCGTAGCTCAAACGGATAGAGCATCGGATTTCTAATTCGTCCAACCGTGCGTAAGTTGTTGATTGTTCTGGATGATTGATGGGTGAGAAGTAGCGTTCTGGGGTGTTGTTGTACTCATTTTGTACAGCCTTTTGTACAGCCCTCTTGAATGCGAATCGTTCAGTCGTGTTCATGGCATTCACTCGCTGGTTGTTGGAGGCTCAGTTCACCGTCGCCCCGTCGCAGCACAGCTGGTATCTCTTGCCGGAAGCCACTGTTCCCCCGACATCCAGAAAACGGTACCGCAGGGTCATATGACAGCCGAAGCGAGCCCCACGCCCTTCCAAAATCGCGTTACGGGGCTTTTGGGGGCAACATGGAGCTCGAATCCTGCCTTCCTCAACAAGCTCTCCTCGGAAATTGACGCTGGGCGAACAAACGACGAAAAGTGTAAAATCCGTCCCGTATGGCTTGGCGTCCCGACAAGCGAGAAGCGGAGATGTTGAGCAAGGAGAACCTCGCGGAACTCCGGCATAATCTGGCTCATCTTAGCTTGCCCGCCGTGCGGGACTATTACGAGGAGAGCTACCGGGACTGCCGACTCATTTACAGCCGGATTCCCAGCCCCCGCCAGATGCAGACGCTTGTTCAGGTTTGGAAACAGTTGTGGAAATGGCGTTGACTTCATCGCCGAGAAAAACGGGCACCAATTTCGGGGTGACGGCGTTTTAGCGTGTGACGTATGAAGGAAGTGCACTGCCGGATCGCCTGATTGTCAAAACCCCGCACGTTGGGCGCATGACAGGGTATCCTAAAACGCGAAAGCCCGGCGCGATGGCCGGGGCTTTTCGAGGAGACCTAAAGAACCTCATCGTAGCCTCCCATCGTGCGCTGGTGCAAGTGTGCGATGACGCAAACTCACAGACCGCCCCTATCGCTTGCAATTGAAACTGAGATTGAGGGACTAAAACGACAAATTCACATTGACTACTGGCCGCTCTTGCAGAAAATGCAAGAGCTAATCGCAGCCTTGTCCTTGTTATCTATTAGAAGACGTGGTTCCACCGGGGCACCGCTGGGGTCTCGGAATGCCAACCAGTAGTCGCCGTTCTTTGGAAGCTTGTCACCAATATGGATGCCCGCCCACGTCCGCACTTCGTCGGCGAAATCCATTTCTTCCCGCTTGCCAATTCGGGAGACCTTCATCATCTCGGTTTCCAACTCGTGATTCCGCTCCCGTAGTGCTCCCACCTCCCGCAGGGAATCCTCGACCCGGCGATTGGCATGCTGCATTTCGTGTGCCTGTTGTTGTCCCGCAGTTCTCAGAAAGTGGAGTTCGTCCTTGTGCCGTTCTGCAATGAGCGTGGTGCGCTTGGTCAATTCGGCATCGAACCGAGTCCAGACATTCTGTTCATCGTTCTGGTGCTTGGACAGAAGGAGCCTGAATGCCTCCTCCGCGCTAAGTTGGGCGACTCGGGCGAAATCCTTCACCCCGAGGCGATCCAGCACCTCAGTCCGTTTCAGATGTCCTTCGCCCAAACACAGGGGGCACTCGATGGCCTCGGTCGGCAGCGGTGATGTTTTGGTCAGGTGTCCTCCGTGGAATGCAAGACAGAGAAGAATGGGGGAGGGCATATCAACGACTGCTCCAAACTGCCCCGTGCCACTTCGGTTTATCCTTTTTCCCCGCCCTCATCGTCAAGCTCGGGCTTCCCAAATATCTCCCGCAGCATCTTCTCTGCTTCAGTCATCGGCTCTTCGCTGTGGTCACGAGGGAACAACTTCCTTCGGACACCACAGCACAGCCACGCCCAACCTCGCGGCGTCTCCACCAAGTCCATCTCATACACGACGTAGAAGGTGTGGCAGGTGTCGCAGCAACCAGCGGCTTCAGGGAAGTCCTCGCATGTCAGGAGTTGCATGTCCATGGGAAAGCCGATGTACGTGTTGCCGCGGTAAAAGCCTTTGAACCTGCCATACAGATAACGTTCATCATGGTTCTCAATCTTCAGCGTGTCATCAATGACCTGTTGAACAGTTTTCATCCTAGAATCCACCTGTGCCGCGAATCAGCCAACGCATTGCACTCTTCAATCGCCGCTCAAAACAACCTTCCAAATAGAAATGTAATTAGGTACAAAAAACCGCCGAATTCCTCCAAGTTCCCGACTCTCTGAAATCAGCTACTTGCAGGTGGTTCGGAGGCGGCAGTTCCGTGGGGTTTCTGGAGGGCTTGCTGAAGAGCCCGAACAGCGGTGCCGACGCCGATGCCCATCTGCTCAGCAACTTCACGCCACGATGCGCCGGAGGCTTCGCAGGCGGGCGATCTCATCGGCGTTCGCTAACGTGCGGGGGCGACCGAGGCGAACGCCCCGAGCGACCGCATTGCGGAGTCCGGCTCTTACCCTTTCCTGAATCAGCGATCTTTCAAATTCGCTCATCGCTCCGATCACTTGGAACATCAGCCGACCGGACGGTGTGCTCAGATCGAGGTTGTCCCTCAAGCTGACGAACGCCACTCCCAGCGAATCGAGATCGGCGAGGGCGTTTACCAAATGTTCAACGAACGGCCGAAGCGGTCGATCTTCCAAACGGCGATCAGATCGAACTTGCGCCGATGGGCATCGCTCATCAGGCGATTCAGTTGGGGGCGTGACTCTTTTGCACCGGAGACGCCTTCATCGACGTACTCTCCTACGATTTGCCATCCTCGGCGGGCACCATACTCCCGAAGCTCCGACAACTGCATCTCCGGGTGCTGCCCGTTCAGCGTGCTGACTCGGGCGTACAAAGCAACCCTCAGGCTTCCCCCTTCAAGACCCCATACGAAAAGGGCGGGCACGCTGGCGGGTGCGGGGAAGCAAATTTCAGTGGAGTGCGCTCGGCTCGCTGCCCGGCTCATCAACACGTCGCAGATCATGCATTTGCTGAGCGGGGGTTGAGCAACGAAAATTTTTCCGATTCGATCCATCATGCCGATGCCTTCCTGCCCGCCTTGACGGCAAGCTTCACGGTCTTGTGGCTGACTCGGTACGGCAGCTTCACCAGACGACCGTTGAGCTTCACGCCCTTGTGAAATCGGGTCAGACTTACCCGGAAGCTGCGCAATGGATCGTCAGCTTTCGGCTGGTAGCGACCAGTGGCACGGGCAATGGTCTCCAGCGTCTTGCCTGCCGTCCACATCTTAAGAACTCCTTGATACGGAAACTCCCGACGCTTCAGTTTCTTCGCAGCGGGTTTGGTCGCCTTCTTCCGAGCGGCCTTTTTCACTGCCTTCCGTGCTTTATTTGGAGCGGGTTTCCTCGCAACGGCCTTGGGCGTTTTCTTTCTCGATACTTTCTTCCCGCTGGGGACGGCGACGTTAGGTTCCTCCCCATCAACAGGAGGCACAACGGTGATTTCGGATGGTGTCTTCACTTTCCTCCGTCTCGTTATCGAAATGTGAAACCACTGGAGGGGGAGTGTTGTTTGTGAGCTGCGAAATCGGTGGGGCTATGCATTGGCACGAACTGCTTGGAGCAAGCCCACCGTCGATTGGCTGTTTTCGCATTTAACGATGCAACTAGTAGCTGGGTCGATGGGAGTGATCGCTCACTTCAAATCACCGAGGTAAAATCGGCCCGCTTCCGTCTGCGATGAAGTTTCGTACCGAGAAATCGTTGCTGACGGATGACGAGCACATTCGCTGGACGAATGCTCGCACCGTCAGAAGATCGACGAAAGACCGTTCCACCTTGCTACCTGTGCATCAGTGGAACGTGATTATTCGACCGTCTTGCTCGAATGAGCCATCTGGGAGCTTCAATATCCCGGAGGACAATACCGCAAGATGACGATTCTGCCTGAAGTACCGTTGGGCCGCCTGCGTCATGAGGGTAACGCTACCGTATTTGGCACCATGCTTATTGAAGTGGTATGAGATGTGACAGACCACATCATCGAAAATCCCTTGTGATGTCTGGACGGGGGTGAAACTCCTAGCAGACCAACTCTGGCGGATTTCAGGTGTGACTTCCTTTTGCACTGCCATGAGTTGCAGGAGAGTCTTGCCACGTTTGATCTCCTCCCGGTAGCGTTCATAGGCGAATCTGTCGGATGGGGACTCCCCTTGATAGGGAAGATGCTCCAGTCTGCCTGCCTGCATACAACCTCCTTAGGTCAGCGCATCCGCTGAAACGAACTACCATCCAGCCCGATACAAAGCGGCGTTATAATAACGCACTATTCAGCCGCGTCCGCTCGGCGTGGGTGGTTTTACCTGTGGCTCACCCCGCTTTCGTCCGCTTGTCTTCCTGATTTTTTCCCAACGTTCGGTTGCGCTTTGGCTCATCCTTTCTCTCGCTTCGGAAGACCTCTTGAATTGCTTTGGTGGCACGGTTCGTATCCACGGCAATTTGCCGCAATTCTGCGCTCGTTGCGGGGTCTCGAAGAATCGGATTTTCTCGTCCTCATTAACGGTCTTGCAAAGCAGTTCAACGCAGACATTGTGGTTGACGAGCCGCCGCTGGCGAAAAAGGAAGGCCGGAAAGAGCTAAGGAGGAATGTCCATCCTCCCATTGATTGGAAACTGCTCGGGGAGACATTTGGGGTTGATTCGCAGGCAAGAGAGGAGCGAAATGAAGGCGACGTTGCCCGCATTCCGCTTCGGCAAAATAAATCGAAAGAATCGGCTTTCTGGGACAAATCGCGGGATCGACTTCGTTCCGCCGAAGCCTCCATCGACAAAGAAATGGTTGTGGGAAAAAGAGCATTGGAAAACGAGGGAAAGAAGAAAGCTCGGAAACCGGCCGATGGGGTACTAGTTCGAACATCGAGCTAGCCAAACAGATTCCACTCTCACTGGAGGCTTTGTACCCGTTACCCCTTCGACCTTGAGCCAGACGGTCTGGCGCGGGCTGAGGAGTACTCCTTGCATCAGCGCAATTCACCCCCGCAATCCGACAAGCGTGCGGAACCTGTTTCCCCGACGCTAGCAAGTGACCGTTCACATCAAACACCAGCGTTAACCTTGGGGCCTAGGCCGACCGATTTCGAGGTGCTAACCTCTTCGGAGTTAGCGCAACGGCTCAAGGTCAAAGAATCGTGGGTCGTTGAGGCAAGCAAGCGAAGCCGCACCAATGATCCTGTTCCTTGCATCAGGCTCGGCAAACACCGCAGGTACCTGTGGAACTCGCCCGAGCTTCTGGCGTGGCTGGATCGGCGGGCGGGTCGCGTAACAACAACGAAACGCACGGTTGGGCACAGCACATAAAGGAGGATGTGATATGGCCCAATCAGGATATTTGTTTTTAGAGCACGGGAAATGGAAGGTTAGATATCGGATCAAGGACGAAGGGAGCAAGTGGAGGTGGGCACCCCTTCACGTCCTCGGAACGAAGCGAGAGTTCCCCAAGCGTAGCGATGCCAAAGTCGCCAAGGACGAGTTTATGGCGAATCAGAACCAGATTGGTTTCCAAGCCGAGACGGCCGCAACTGTTGTCGAATTTGTCGAGCAGACGTACTTCCCTGACATTGAGAAAACGGGAATGTATCATCTCGACCCGTCAACGGTTAAGACGTATCGGGGATACTGGCGAAAGCATCTCGAACCTCTGCTACGGGGCACGATGATGCGCACATTTAGACCTTGCGATGCTGAACAGCTAATGGGGCAGATCGCGGAGAGGACGAATAACGCGCTGGCACACGAGACCTACAAGCGCATCAAGTCCAGCCTAAGTGCTGTCTGCACACACGCGATGCGAAAAGGGTTGATTCACCAGAACCCGGTGACCGCCTGTTCGGTGCCGAAAGGAAAGCCCTTCGGACGACTGTGCTACGCATATTCGTTGCAAGAAATCTTCGAGCATCTGAAACTGTTCGAGGGGGACAGTCGCGCTCGGGCAATCATCGGAACCGTTGCTTTTGCCGGATTGAGAGAGGGCGAGCTGCGGGGCTTATGGGGAACAGATGACTCGGGGAATTATCTCCAGATAAGGCGGTCTGTATGGAGGTGCTTTGTCAAGGAGAGGGCCAAGAACGTAGAGAGTGGATGTGAAGAACGGCCTGCTGAAGTTCCGATCATCAACCCTTTACGGAAGATGCTTGACCGCGTTTACCACGGTTCCTCATGGTTGTTTCCCAACTCGCTCGGCGGACCAATCGACTTGACCAATTTCGCTGACCGGATCATCAAACCAGCGTTGAAAAAGTCAGGATTGAAATGGTACGGCTGGCACGCCTATCGCAGGGGGCTCGCGAGCAATCTAAAGGAACTTGGCGTCGATGATCTGGTGATCCAGAGAATATTGCGCCACGGCGATGTGGGCACAACCCAGAAAAGTTACATCAAGGTGCGCAACATGAAAGTTGAGAACGCGATGCGCCAATTGGCTGAGGCTTTTGAAGCATGTACAGACTCTGTACAGCTTTCGGAGCAGCCCAAACTGGTAAACTGATGAAACCACTAGCGAGGGCGCGTAGCTCAAACGGATAGAGCATCGGATTTCTAATCCGACGGTTGCAGGTTCGAATCCTGCCGCGCCTACCAGATCATCCCCATCGGGCAGATAGATCGTTTTCCGAGCGCTGAAAATAAGTTTACAGAGATTTACGCATAGTTTACGTTGCGCCGCTGTCGCGGTTGCACCCGACTCCGCTTTTGCGGCATCCAACTAGATAGACACTTCATGTCTAAGTTGGCGGACTCACATTGCAGGAGTGAGAAACTGCGGCTTAATTTTCGTAGGAGGACTTTCGCACCATGAAACTAATGCAGCAACTAAAATACGCAGCACTCTTATCGACGCTCGCCTTGTTGTCTCCGGTGGGCGCTCTGGCCCGGGACAAGAACCAGCACTCTGTACAGATACCGGAATCCATGCAAGTTGGCAGCGCGCAACTGAAACCCGGCAACTACAAAGTCGAGTGGCAAGGAGCCGGCCCGCAGGTGCAGGTGAATTTCGTGCGCAATGGAAAGACAGTCGTCACTGTACCTGGAACTTTGAATCCGAATGACAACCACGTGGTTCAGGACGCCATCGTAACGGACACGGCGACCAGCACGAACACGCTCAAGGAGATCGACTTTGGTCGCGACAAGGAGTCGGTGATCTTTGGGCAGAGTGGGATGTAGTTCGGTTACGACTCTTAGCTAGTCTTTATTTTCTAGGCTTCAAAAAAACCGCCCTGCCCAAGTCGAGGGGCAGGGCGTTTCTTTTGGCTAACTCTCGTTCTCGAACAGAAGCTGGTTAAAACAGAAGTCGCAGCGACATCTGAATCTGGCGCGCACTGCCAATGGTTTTGTTGGTGATGCCCAGGCCGCTCAGAGTGGGGCAGACGTACAACGCTGTGTACGTGCTGTCGCAAGGAGGAATCGTCGACGGCTGGCCGGCGTATGGGAAAACCCTGGAAGTTGATGTTCTGGCTCACGTCATCGATCGGGATGTCGAAGCTGGCGGTGTTCGTCAAGTTGAAGACATCGAAGGTGAACTTCAGGGAAGAACGCTCGGTGATCTGCATGGTCTTGATCAACGAGATGTCCGCGCGCCTCTGCCAGGTCTGCCGGAAAATATTGCGCTGGCCACTGGCGATGAAGTTCGTCTCGTAGGGATCATTGGCGGGAATCGCGCCGTTTAAGTCGCCCGGATTCAGTAAAGGCAAGCCGAAGCAGGACGCCTTCAAGGCATAAGAGTTGGGGTCGGAGGGATTGGCATGCGCGCCCGAAGAGCCCGTCAGCGCCTGTTTGGGCGTGCAGCCGGACAGGGGAACGATTGGATTTGTAATGCCGTCGTTCACACCGTAGAAGATGCTGCCGACCGCTCCTGAATAATCGATGACGCTGTAGGGCTGACCGCTCTGGATAACGGTTAGGCCGGAAAGTGCCCAGCCATCGGCAATCCTACCCTTGATGGAAGTTGCCGAGAAAAATGTTGGCAGTTGGTACATGTAGGTGAAATTCAACACATGTTTGCGGTCGAAGTCGGATAGGCCATAACCGGAGCGCAGATTCAGAGGATTGTTGCCGTTGTAAAACAGGCCCATCGCGCTTTGCTCGTCCGTGGAGTGGGAGTAGGTGTAGGAGGCGCCGACCTGCAGGCCGTGACTCATTCGCTTTTCAAGGTGAGCCTGCAGCGCATTGTAGGCGGAGATGCCGGCGGCGGTGTAGGACTCCGACTCGGAGGAATAGCCGATGTAGGGAACGCGCAGGTCGACGTTTCCGCCTTCGAACGTTTGCTGATACGGCTGACCGTTCGGCAACGAGATCGATGGATACGGGTAGACAGTGTTCTCACTGACGATCGAATAGCCGTAGGTGTAGTCCTGCTCTATCGCTGTGCCCGCGCGGATGGGATTGGTGGGCGAGGCAATCCGCGCCTGGTTAAAGGGGAGCGGGACGATCTCATGGCGGCCGAGATTGCCGACATAGCCGATGTCGATGGCGAGGTCGTGACGCGGCTGCCATTGAATGTCGAGCGTTTGGTTGAGCGTGTAAGGCAGCTTGTTGGCGCGGTTGTAATCGCCGAAAGAAAACAGCGGCTGACCCGACTCGAGATGGCCGCGGCATTGGGTAGGCTCAGATCGGCGGGATTGCCCGACGGTGGCGCCGAGAGCGTGGCGCCCCAGGGAGCTTCAAAGTTGCTGCAATTCGAGTATCCGTAGATGCTGCAAGACGTCTGATTCACCCACGGCGGAGTCTGATTTACGCCGAACGGACCACCTGCGATCACGCCGGACGCAAACCCAGGAGACAGATAGGTGAAGAGTTCGCCGCGATCGTAGTACATGCCCCAGCCAGCGCGAACCACGACTTTGTCGTTGAAGGTCCTCGGGCTCCAGGCCACGCCGACGCGCGGCCCAAGGCCCCATCGCGGCCCGGTGAGAGTGGAATCGCTGACGCCCTTGGTTGGGAACAGGGGATTGTTGCCCGCGACGATGAAACCGTTGGAAGTGATGGTGTCGCTTGCAGCGTCATAGCTGTAAGCCGACGGATCGAAATTGAAAATGCGTCCGTTCTTTTCCGTCAGGCCTCCGTGATCGTCGAACCGTATTCCGGCGCTAATGCTGAGGTTGGGACGGAGTTGAAACTTGTCTTGAAGAAATCCGCCCGATTCGTTGGAGCGGTAATAGCGGTTGGCATCGCCTTGCAGAAAGGTCGTGGTGATGAATCCGTCGGCCGTGTAGGTGATGGGCGAGCCGGTGAGGAACTGGTCGAAATTGGTGAAGCCGATCATGCCTGTATTGGTTCTGTCATCGCGGGCATTGAGCTGGGTGTAGGAGAAACTTCCGCCGAAGGTGAGCGTGTGTTTGCCGTGACTCCAGATCGCGTTGGCGGAAGGCATCCAGCGGTTTTGAAAAATGCCGGTGAATGCGCCCTGTGAAGCAGCCGTGGAGCCGATGTTCATCCCGGCATTGAAAACGGCACGGCTCAGTGGGCGAGCAATTCCCGTATTCAATGGGGAGTCGTTCCCAAGGTCATCCACGATCGTAATTCCCGGAAAAACAGAGGATCCAAACGCATTGATACCGATCGATTGCGGGAGTGAAGGGCTGGGCGATGGTGCTGTAAACCTTTTCGCGAATGAAGCCGAAGACCTCGGTGACACTCAAGTTGGGCCTGAGCGATTGCGTGTTCGTGATGGACGCAACCTGACTGCCTGCGTCCAGATGTTGCGGGAAACCTTCGACGGAGGAATACCCGAAAGGCGCCGTCGTGGGATCGTGCTGGTAGTAATACTTCAACGACAGCGTGTCTTTCGTGGTTGCCAGGTAATCGAGATCGGCTACGGCCTGGTCGGAAATGAAGTAGGCCGGCTGGGTGAGGAAAACATTCTCCGGGAAGTTCAGCGTCGGCGTGAAGTTAGGATTTGCCGACGGGAACAGATACTGGCCGTTCGGCAACTTCGCGGTCAACAGCGCGTAGGCGACCGGATCGATGCTGGGCGTCGCAGGCGGATTGCTCAGCGAGTTCGCCGCGACCACCGGTTGGACGACGGTTCCCCAGTTATTGAGGGCGACGCTAGCCAAGGCCGCCGGGCTGCGATCATCGGTCAGCCCGAAAGGCACGGCGGTGCGCGAAGTTCCAATCTCCAGTATCGGAAACGTGAATGTGCTGATAGCTGGCAAAGCCGAAGAGCTTGTCTTTGATGAGAGGTGCCGCCGATAGTTCCGCCAGCCGTGTAACGGTGCAACTGAGGCACTTTCTCGTTGCTGGGAATGTTCGCGTCCTGATTGTAGAAATATGGGGCGGCATTCAGCCAATCGGTTCCGCGGTGAACGTAAGCCTGTGCCGTGAATGGCGTTGGTGCCGGAGGCGGTGCTCATGTCGATGTGGGCGCCGCTGGTGGATCCCTGTTGCGCGTCGTACATGGAAGTGTTGACGCGAAATTCCTGAACGGTTTCCGGGGCGGGCGTGGGCAAAGCCTGTCCAATGGCGAGATAGGGCGAAGCCGTGCTCTGGATGATTTCCGCAGTGGTGCTGGCGGCTCCGGCGACGCCGGTATTGTTCACAATGCGCGCCGAGGCTACCTGGCTGGTGCTTTTGCCGTTGAACAGATTGCTGGCATCGACTCCGTTTAGAAGAAACGTGTTGCTGGTGTCGCGCTGGCCGTTGGCCCAGATGGGCTGATTTCCCAATCCGGCGTTTGCGCCGGTTCCGTTTGGCAATTCTGCATTTACTCCAGGCGAAAGAATTGCGAGGCCGGTGAAACTTCCCGTGGGCAGCGGGATGGAATCGATCTGATCTTTCTCCAGAATGTAGCCATTGGTGGTGTCGACCGCGTTCATCAGCGGATCGCGCTTGCACTTCGACGACGGTTCCTACCTGGCCGACCGGCAGCGATGGCATTGACGGTGGCGGTGCGATCCGCCTGCACGGTAATCGAGGGCATCTTCTGCGTCTGAAAGCCTTCGTGAGTGAAGGTGAGCGTGTAGGTGCCGATGGGGAGGTTCACGAAGTCGTAGCTGCCGTTGGTGTTGGTCTTTTGGGTGCGCGTGAGCTTTGTCTGGTCGCCCACGATGGTCACGGTGGTGTCCGGCAAAACGCCGCCGGTTTTGTCCGTGACGGTCCCGGTGATGCCGCCGAGGGTTTGCTGCGCTGCGCGCACGGCGCGAAGGCGAAGGCATCCACAGAGAAGCAGCGACGAAAAAGAACGACGAGTCCAATTTTGTTGAGTCATTTTAATGAGCATCGGTGACCTCGTAGGAATCTGTAGAGCACCGTGCGCTGACCGCTGTCCAGCCGTCGAACCACTTGCCAATGTTGATCGGTTACTCCAGCAGTGATAGCGTGCCCCGCTCGCTGTCCGCAAACTTGCCTGCCCGCAAAAGATGATGGAGAAATGTACGCGAGTTCGAGCGGGAACGAAAGCGTGTAACTCAGTGAAAATTTCTTTGCCGCAGATTAGATATTTTTATGGCGATTGGATCGATCGTAGCTCGCCTCAACTTTCGCTGAGTGCATCTTTGCCGCGGCTGCGAATCGCGAACCACAGCAGTCCTGCCGCCAAGTATGCGAGATAGACGTAAGGCAACTTGCCATAGGGCCCTTCGGGGACTGGGTAGAAATTCCCGACGAGCGCGAGCAGCATGGCGGCGCCAGCGAGCCAGGGAACGATCTGCGGCTCCAGCGACGAAGACGCCGTGGTGGCGCAGGTAGCGCGGCAAGCGCAATGCAAACCAGAGCATAGGCCACGATAAAACCGTAAGTCGCCAGGGAACCGAGCCAGCCGTAGACGTCCAGTCCGCTGGCGCCGCGCGCTGCCAGCACTGCGACCGGAAGCAGCGCAGCAATCCCGGTGATGACGACGGCCCGGCCCGGTGTTTGATTGCGAGCGTGAGTCGCGCTCAGAGAACCGTGGGCGAGCCCGTTGTGCGCCATCAGCAGCAATACGCGTGCGGCCGCCGTGATGCATGCGAGGGTTCCAGCAAACAGGCTCACGAGCGCGCCGATATCGATCAGCAGTCCCAACACCGGGACGCCGCCCACTTGGCGCGAGCACATACATCGGAGCCTGGCTCGCGCCTAAATCCTGGCCTGCGATGTGGAAGCCTAAAACTTCCGCGTAGGCGCAGATCGTGAAGAAAGCTCCGGCGAGAACTGCGCTTTGGATGACTGCGCGGGGAATCGTCTGCAGCGGATTGCGCGCCTCCGAGCCCAGAGTAGTCGCGCTTTCGAAGCCGACAAAGCTGAACAGCGCCAGCACCAGTCCCAGCCGGAGTCCGCTGCCGGTCATGCCACGGAGATGGAGCTGATCCGGGTCCAGGTGCCAGCCGTGGCGCACCAGCAACAACGCAACCACGATCACAATCACGGTGACCGATGCGGCTTCGATCCATAGCATCAGGCGCGCGGAGATCTTCACGTCGCGATAAGCAATCCATATCGAAACCCCGGTGACCAGCGATGGCCAGCAATACTGCCGAGTAGACGTGGCCCGTGGCGTCGCGCAGCAGCAAGTTGGCGTAATGGTAGAAGCCGCCGATGACGCTCGATCCCGTGGCCACATAGGCCAGCAAAAGACTCCATGCGACGGTGGCGCCAAGCCACGGAGGCAGAGTCATCGAAGCGTAGGTGTAGAGCGAGCCGGGCGAGGCGGAAAGGCGAGCGTAGCGGCTGATGCAGAGACCGACAAGCAACACCGCCGACAGTCGCCAACACATATGCGAGCCATGTGCCATTGCCGGCAAGCGCGCAAACCAGCGGGATGGTCGCCGCAGGCGTAGTGGTGGGAGCCATGGTGGAGACCGACTGGGCCAGCGTTTCCATCGGAGAGAGAATCTCGCGACGCAAACCATAGTCCGCTATCTGGGAAACCTCTGGCGCGGTTTGCGTCATGCGAAGGCGATCCTTCCTCAGCTCGATTGGGGTGGGATTGTATACCACGCGTCACGCGGGGATGGCCAAGGGCGTCACTATGGTGGGCGGGGGCGTCTTGAATTCGTCAACCACAGAGGACACAGGGGCGCACAGGGTAGAACCCAGAATCGAAGAGAGCGTGGAAGCGCTCAATCGAGATGGAGATCGGGACGCCTCGGCAAATGCCTGCGATTGACCGATTTCCACAATGCACGATAAAATGGTTGAGTTTGCCTGTACTCGCCGATCCGTTCTGGGGAGGCCTGCCCTGGCTGCTTAAACGCCGGGGCGGAAAACACAGCAAGCGTAGGAAATCCGCGGGCCCTTGGTTGCGCTCGTGTGCGCTGTGGGTTTGTTCTCGGTCCGATCGAGGGGCTGAGTTCCAAGATATTTTGACGGAGGCAGAAGTATGTACGCGGTCATTCGCGCCGGTGGAAAGCAGTACCGGGTGGCGCCCGGCGATGTGATCCGAGTGGAAAGTCTGGGCAGCGGCAGCGACGGCCAGGTGCAGTTTCCCGATGTGCTGGCGGTATCCGCCGAGCAGGGCCAGGTCGGCAAACCGCAGGCGGAGGCGCGCGTGGTTGGCCAGGTAGTGGAAGAAGGCCGCGGCGCGAAGATTCTGGTGTTTCATTACAAGCGCAAAAAACAATATAAGAAGCTGCGCGGACACCGGCAGGGCTACACCGCGGTGCGCATCACCGAGATCGCTTTCGATGGGCAGAGCTTTAAAGCTCCCGAGCTGCCGAAGAAGGAACCGAAGCCGGTGAAGGTGAAGGCTCACGCGGAAGCGCCGGAAGTAGAGGCGAAGCCGAGCGAAGAGCTCGGCTAAGAAGAAGGCTGCGCCCAAGAAGGCGGCGGCGAAGAAGTCGCACGCGAAAAAGAAGTAGTGACGGGCCGGGTCTGCGACCCGGCAGACGGGCGAGTCGCCCGTCTCTACACGAGTTGATTCGGCACACGAGCTTTACTGGCAACTAGCCAACTGACGACTGGGATTCTTATGGCACATAAAAAAGGGCAAGGCACTTCACGAAACGGGCGCGACTCCAACGCGCAGAGGCTTGGGTTCAAGGCGTTTGGCGGACAGGTTGTTCCAGGTGGGACGATCATCGTCCGGCAACGCGGCACACCGGTGAAGCCTGGGCTGAACGTGGGCCGGGGCAAAGACGATACCCTGTTCGCCAAAATCACGGGCCGCATCAAGTTCCAGAACAAGGGACAGATGGGCAAGTTCGTGATGGTCGAACCGGTGGAAGTGGAGTAGTTCGCCGGCTTGAATTGAAGCGTTTTGGCCGCGGCGAGCTGTCGAGCGCGGCTTCAGCCTCGCCTTCGGGACGAGGCTTTTGTTTTGTAGCTGCTTTTTGGCTGCTTGATTCCTTCGTGATAATTCCTTCAAAAAGCGATAACCACAGGGGAACAGGGGAAGCAGAGGGCTTGCTGTCGGCCAACGGCTAACGGCTAACGACCGAATCATGTTTATCGATGAAGCGAAAATTCGCGTGAAGGCGGGCGACGGCGGGAATGGGTGCATGGCTTTCCGGCGGGAGAAGTTTGTTCCGCGGGGCGGCCCCTCGGGCGGGGATGGCGGCAAGGGCGGCGACGTGATCATGGAATCCAGCGAGCGCCACAATACGCTGGTGCATTTCCGATTCAATCCGGAATACAACGCGCAGCGCGGACGTCACGGGGAAGGGTCGAACAAAACCGGTCGCGACGGCGGCGACGTGATGTTGAAAGTTCCGGTGGGGACGATCGTGTTCGACGATGACACCGGAGAAAAGGTGTACGACTTTTCGGGGCCTGACCAGCGCATCGTGATCGCCCGCGGCGGGCGCGGGGGGCGAGGCAATGCGCGGTTCGCGACGTCGGTGCATCAGGCGCCGCGCGAACATGAGGAAGGTCGGCCTGGGGAAGAACATCACTACCGGCTCGAACTCAAGCTGCTGGCGGACGTAGGGCTGGTGGGATTTCCGAACGTGGGCAAGTCGACGCTGATTTCGCGCATTTCGGCGGCGCGGCCGAAAATTGCGGACTATCCGTTTACTACTCTGCAACCGAATCTCGGCGTTGTGGCGGTGGGTGACGCGAAGAGTGAAGTGAGCTTTGTGGTGGCCGACATTCCCGGGCTGATCGAAGGCGCGCACACGGGCGCGGGATTGGGCATGCAGTTTCTGCGGCACATTGAGCGGACGCGGTTGCTGGTGCATCTGGTGGATGTTTCGGATGCGAGCGGGCGTCCTGACGTGGTGAAGGATGTCGAGGTGATTCTGGGCGGAACTGGTCAGTTTCGGCGCGCATCTGGAAGAAAAGCCGATGATCATGGTGGCGTCGAAAATGGACGCGGCGAATAAAGACAGGGTCGGCGACGCTGAAGCGTTATTGCAAGAAACATAAGTTGAAGCTGTATGAGATTTCGGCGGTTACCGGCAAGGGGATTGAGGAATTGAAGTACGCGATGGCGGAGGTGGTGCAGGAGTTACGCGAGAAGGAAATGGCTGCGGCGGCGGATGGTGGTGCTTCGGTGACCGAGTAGGGTAATTAATACCCCTGGATGCCGACGATCGTGCAGCTTATAGGGATCCTTCTCTTCGCTCTGGATGACAGAGCTTTAAAGATTGGATTAAAGAAGAAATGGAAAGGCGGCCCGAGGGCCGCCTTTGTTGCGCCATCCACCGCAGAACATCCGTGCTGGGCTTACGCTCGTGGAAGGTGCGTGCCGTGCTGAAAGTGGTATTGCAGTATTCTTGCCGCAAGCGCGGGGCTCAGGGTTGAGCCGTTCGCCTCGACGCTGCGCACCACTTCACCGCGGCAAACTACTTCTGTTGCAGAGAGGCCGGCGATCTCTGCCGGGAGCACCAGGTTGATTTCCAGTTGGGCGCTGGGTTGGACCATCTCTTCCGCCTGGAAGAGCATGCCCGAGCGGCTGATGTTTTCAGTCTTGCCTTCGTGCCAGTTCTGTTCGCCTAGTTGGCGATAGCGGAGAGGAAGGTGAAGTCGGAATCGTTGAGCGCGGGCGGGAGTGGGTTGATCCCAGCCCTGCGCCGCATGGCGTTTCACAGCATGAGTGGACATGGCGACCTCCGGGGGAATTGGGCCTGCGTCGAGCACTTCGCGCACTTTGTCTTTCAGGTCACGAAGGTTAAAGGGCTTCTGAAGCAGGCGTACGCCGGCGTCCAGCATGCCGTTGGTTCCGATCACATTTTCGGTGTAACCGGACATGTAGAGGATCTTCACGTTCGGGCGAATTTCTGAAATGCGCTGCGCCAGTTCGCGGCCGTTCATGCCGGGCATGATAACGTCGGTGAGCAGCAGGTGGATGGTGCCTTCGTGGGCCACAGCGATCTGCATGGCCACCGCGCCGTCGGCTGCTTCGATCACTTTGTAGCCTTGCTTTTCGAGGAACAGGCGCGCGAGATAGCGCAGATTGGCTTCGTCCTCGACCACCAGAATGGTTTCTGTGCCCGGCTCCGTCCGGTGGGCTTTCTCGGCCACGGCTATGGGAGTCACATTCTCGCCAGCCGATGCCACCCGCGGCAGGTAGATCTTGAAAGTGGTTCCTCTGCGCACTTCGCTAAAGACCCAGATGTAGCCGCCACTTTGCTTGATGATTCCGTAGACGGTGGAAAGTCCCAGCCCGGTGCCTTTTGTGCCTTTCGTAGTGAAAAAAGGTTCGAAGATGTGGGACTGAGTTTCCATGTCCATGCCCATACCAGTGTCGCTGATGGCCAGCATCACGTATTCGCCCGCTTGAAGAGGCGCGTGGACGCGGGCGTATTCTTCGTCGAGCGTAACGTTGGAAGTTTCGATGGTGAGTTTTCCGCCGGCGGGCATGGCATCGCGGGCATTGACGGCGAGGTTCATAATGACCTGCTCGATCTGGCCGGCGTCGGCCCGCACTGAGCCAAGACTAGCGCCCGGCATCATGACCAGGTCGATGTCTTCGCCGATCATGCGGTTGAGCATTTTCAAATTTTCTGTGACGATGCCGTTGAGATCGAGAATGCGGGGGGCCAGCATCTGCTTGCGGCTGAAAGCGAGCAGTTGACGCGTTAGGGTAGAGGCGCGTCCGGCGGCACTGGCAATCTCCTGAGCCGGATTTCGCATCTCTGGGTCCGGCCCCAGGCGATCCAGCAGAAATTCCGAATAACCGGAAATCACCATCAGCAGATTGTTGAAATCGTGAGCGATGCCTCCGGCGAGGCGCCCGACCGCTTCCATTTTTTGCGACTGGCGAAGCTGCTGTTCCAGAGTGCGGCGTTCGGTGACGTCCTCGGCGAAGAGCTCGAACACAGTGTTGTCGTCGCCGTCGGACACGGACCGGCCCGAGACTCGAACCACGGTGGTGGTGCCATCTTTTTTCTTCCACTCTGCGATCAATCCGTTGAAATGTGAGGCCGAGCGGAGATAGTCGGCGAGATCGAACCAGCGTTGTCCGTCAGCATAGAGCCCGCCCAGATGCTGGCCCGCGATCTCGGAGGCGGCGCTATAGCCGAGCATACTCAGCAACGCAGGATTCGCGTCCAGCATCTTGCCGGAAGCGTCACAGCGGCAGATGCCATAGGGAGCGTTGGTGACCAGCGAGCGGAAGTTCAGCTCGGAGCGGCGCAGGCCCTCCTGCGCGGCGCGCAGCGCGGCGTTGAACCAGCAAATGAGCAGGGCGACGAAGAAAAACAGGCCCAGGCGGAACATTGCGGTGTGCATCTGCGCGGGGGTGCGCTCTCCGGCGAGCGCAAAATATGCACTCACGGTCATGGCGAAGGCGGTAGCTGCCAAACCGGGCTTCCAGCCGCCGTACCAGGCGCTCACCATCACGGCGACGCCGAACAGAGCCAGACGGCTTTCGGCGACATCGGCCAACAGAAGGGAGGGAATCAGGGCGAGGATAGTGCTGAGCAGGGCGACCCCGTAGCGCAGAATCGTCGCGCGGGTGGGCGGCATGCGGAGTAGGGGGAGGGTTACTCGCATAAGAACGCCATGCTAGTTCCGAATCGGAAAATGCGCGAGTTACAGGAGTTCATGCAGGTACCTGGGAGATACCTACCATCACTTCGCAAATGGCCTCTGGGTTAGTGGACCCTGGCCGTGCAGGCGATGGCCGAACGGACATCACTACTTTGACCCGGGCCGGTCTCACTTTGAGAAGGCGGTAAGGTTCCGAAAGCTATTGGACTTGCATCAGGAAGCCCAAATCGAGACACTACCGAAACCATGAACATCGGGTTACTGGGCGGCACTTTCGATCCGATTCATCGCGGACACATTGCCTTGGCACACGCGGCGATGGAGAAGTGCAAACTTTCGCGAATTTATTTTGTGACGGCGAACGTACCGCCGCACAAGCAGCTCCAGCCGCTCTCGCCTTTTCTTCACCGCTATGCCATGGTCGCATTGGCTACCGCGCCGGAAAAGGCGTTTATCCCTTCTCTGCTCGAGGCGCCGGAGGAATTTTCTGGCGCCGAGTCTGCCGCAACGCCGACCAAAAGCAAAGACAAGGACCGCACGCTTAAACCGAATTACACCATCGACACCGTGCGGCGGCTCAAGCAGTCTTTGAAGGCTGGCGACAAGCTGTTTCTGTTGATCGGGATCGATGCTTTCGCCGACATCGCCAAGTGGCACCAGGCAGAAGATCTGTTTCGCGAGTGTGCGTTCGTGGTGGCCAGCCGTCCGGGATATTCGCTGGCTGACGTGGCGAATGCACTGCCGGAGCGTCTGCGGCCGAAGCCGGCGGTGACGCGTCCTTTTCAGAAGCAGGCGGCCACGGGGGATTTGGTGCTGACCGGGGCGACGGTTCATCTGCTGGAGAAGGTGCATCAGCCGGTTTCGGCGACTGCGATTCGGGACGCTGCGGCTGCGGGAAAGCCGCTGGGGCGGCTGGTCGACGCGGGCGTGGCCGATTACATCAAGAAAGTTGGACTGTATAAATGAGGGCTTCGGCTTTCGGGCTTCGGGCTCCGGCAAACCCGCTCGGCGCGCTGAGGAAAACGTGATGACCGAAATGTCGGTTACAATGGGATTCGAGTTTTACGCCAACGACCAACGGCGAACGGCCAACGACGATTCTCCAACGAACTGAATCCTGAATGAAGAAGAACGCTACCAAAGCCCAAGTCTCTGCAGCCATACAAGCCTGCCTCGAAAAGAAAGCCGAAGAGCTGACCATCCTGGAAATGGAAAAAGGATCGGGAGCATTTACCGATTACTTCGTGCTGTGCAGCGGGACCAATCCGCGGCAGGTGCAGGCCATTGCCGATGAAGTGGAGTTGCGCCTCAAGGCCGAGGGGCTGCGGCCCGCGCACGTGGAAGGCTACAAGCAGGCCGAATGGGTGCTCGTGGATTACGTCGACTTCGTGGTGCACGTGTTTTCCGAGAAAGCGCGCAAGTTCTACGATCTGGAACGTCTCTGGAAGACGGCGACGCGGCTGGAGCCGGCGCAGTTGAAGTCGGCGCCGAGGAAGCGCAAGGCCGCGAGCGCTCCAGCGGCGCGGAAACGGAAGAAAGCGTAGAGGTTTGTTGATGCCCTCGAAATTACATTCCATCGGATTCTGCTTCGGGTAGTTCTGCCTTGAAGATCAAGATTGCATGGATTGGCAAGACCAAAGAACCGGCGCTGCAGGCGCTGACCGAGGAGTATCTCCAGCGGATTTCACGCTACGTGGCGGTCGAGGGAATCGCGCTGCGGGATGAAATGGCTTTGCTGGAAATTTGCGGACGCGCATCTTCTGCGAAATCGGCGAAGTCATCCGCGGGAATTCTTCTTCCGCGAAGCGCCGGAAGTCCGTAGCGGGAGTGAAGTCTACGCTGGTCCTGATGGATTCCAGGGGCAAGGAATTTTCTTCCGAGCAGTTTGCGCAGTTCCTGGGAGGTTATCAGGACCGCAACCCGTTACCCATAGTGTTCGCGGTGGGCGCCGCGGACGGCTTCAACGAAGAGACTCGCGCCACGGCGCAGTACACGATTTCGCTCGGCAGGATGACGCTGGCCCACGAACTGGCGCGCGTGGTGCTGCTGGAGCAGGTTTATCGAGCGTTCACTATTCTAAAGGGTCATCCTTATCACTGCGGGCATTGAATTTGCGGTGCTTCTTCGTCAAATCAAGATCAAGAGCTTTTAACCGCCGAGATCGCTGAGAAACAGCCGCAGAGGACGCAAAGAGGTACTTTTACTTCTTCTTTTCGTCGGACAGCTTGGCCAGAACGATCTTCATGATCTCCTTGGCGAGGCCACTTGCAGACACGCCTTCCATGTTGGCGAGCACGACTACGCCTGCGAGGCGGTCGGGAGCGAGCACGAAGTCAGTGCTGGTGCCCTGCTGGCTGCCGCTATGGCCGACGAAGCGGATGCCATCTTCGGTAGATGAGCCGAAGCCAAGTCCGTAGTTATCTTCCGAGCCATCGGAGGGTTTTAGCGGTGTCCACGCCAGGTCGCGGGTGGCGCGGCGGATTAGTTTGTCATTCAGAATGGCGACTTCGAAATGCGCCATGTCTTCGGCGGATGATAGCCAGCCGCCGCCCGGAATCTTGTAGCTGGAGTCGAGGAAATCTGCGTTCAGCACCGCGCCGGCTTCGGTCTTCCGATAGAAACGCGTGCGGTAGGAGATGATCGCGAAGCGGTCATCGACCTGCGTGTGGTCCATGCCGGCGGGGACAATCACGTTCTGGCGCACGAAGTCGGCGTACTTCATGCCGGAAGCGCCTTCCATCACACAGCCAACTAGCGTGTATCCCTGAGTGGAATAGTGGAAGTGAGTGCCGGGCGGTGACACCAATGCGTCATTCTCGAAAAAATTCAGGCCGGCTTGAATGGGATTGTCGAAGTGCCTGGTGTTGCCGACTTCCGGATCGTCCTGCGAGCCGGATTTGTAGTGGCGGATGCCGGCCAGGTGTCCAAGCGCTTCGCGCGTGGTGATGGCCGCGTCTTTCTTGGGGAAAGCCGGGCAGTATTTCTGGACGGGCGCGTCAAGATCGAGCTGGCCGCGCTCCCAGAGCTGCATGGCTCCTGTCGCGGTGAGCGGCTTCGAGATCGATGCGAGGCGAAACAGAGTGTGCTCGCTGGCGGGGACGTTGTTCTCGAGATCGGCAAAGCCGAAGCCCGAGGCCCACTCGTACTGGCCGTTCTCCACTACGGCGACGGAGAGTCCGGGAACGTGGGTGGAACTCATGAACTTTGCGATCGCTGCTTCAATCTGGGTGCGCTTGTCGGTAGAGAGCTGAGGTTGCTGCGCGGCACAGATTCCGGCGGCGGAGATCAGCAGACTGAGAACACCGAGAAGGAAAATCAGCGATGACTCGCGCCATTGCAAGCGCGCGTTCCGGCGCGACGAAACCCGCCGCCTCGAAATATTGATCATGGTTTTTGCCTTGGTGGAGGAAGTGACGGTCTATTGTAGGCCAAACCCCGAGAGGCTAAGGCCTCGCTCGAGAAAAGGATTCTGTCGCAGCGCCGGAAGCGCTGCGCCACCTAAAATCGCGGACCTCAGGCTGGTTTCTTTACTGGGTCACAGTGGCCTGGTAGCTTACAGTTTGCCAGTGCCCATTGCGGCGGACCCAAATCCTGGTGTAGCGATACGGACCGCTGAAATCTTCGCCGAGTTGGTGGCCCTTAACATCGGCCCGGGCGGTGACGACAGCCGTTTCGCCGTAGACCCGCACCACCATGTCAGTTACGTCCATGGCTTCGTAACGCAGTTGCCCGCTCTTGCGTGCGCGGACGGTGTCCTGTTTGGTGGTCACCTGCCCGAGGGGTGTAATCGCAACGTAGTCGTCCGCGAGCGTGCGTTGGGAAAAGTCGGCGTCACGCTGCAGGCTGGCTTCCTTCGACTGGCGCTCCAGGTCAACGATCTCGCGGATCGCATCCTGCTCGCCGGCCGGAAAAGGTGGCCGGGGATGCACCGCGACATGCTGTGCCGCGAACGCAGGAAGAGCCACCAACGCCGAGACTAAAAACATCAGACACTTGTTGATCACGATTGAGACCTCCGCAGAGTGCCGCGAGGGGACAGAGATCCGCCTATCCGAGCTACGCGAAATTGGATGCAACAGTTCCGTGGAAAATTACTGTTATTGTCACATTATTTGCATGATGGGTTCGGCGCGGCGGTCGGCGAGGATGTCACAATAGTAAAGACGTCTCCGAAGCGGATTTATTACAACTTTTTTTCAAGGCCAGTGTCCGCAAGCGGTCAGTGTCCGCAAATGGACACGGAGCGTTGCGGCGTTAACGGAAGCAGGAGTTGCGCCAAGTTGATATGGGCGGGCTGATTGGGTGAGTTGATATGGACAAGAGGACGTCTGATCGTTCGCGCACGTTCGCGGTTCTATTAGCGACATTGCTTACGGGCGTGTTCATTCTCGGCGCCAGCGCTTGGCAGACTCATCCTACAGATGCTGGACCGGCGTCAAGCAAAAGCTTGCCACCCACTTTCTACCGTGACGTTCTTCCGATCCTGCAGAGCCATTGCCAGAATTGTCATCGGCCTGGGGAAGTTGCGCCTATGCCGCTGGTCACGTTTGCGCAAACCAAGCCGTGGGCCCGCAGGATGGCGGCTGAGGTCGGGATGAAGATGATGCCGCCGTGGTTTGCCGATCCGCGATTCGGACATTTTTCCAACGACGCGTCATTGACCGAGACGCAGATTGCGATCTTTTCCGCATGGGCCGAGGCGGGCGCACCGGCAGGCGACGAGCACGATGCGCCTCCGCCACGAAAGTGGGCCGAGGGATGGAATATTCCGCCGCCGGAACGGATCGTGACGATGCCAAAGCCGGTGCAGATTCCGGCGCAGGGAGAAGTGGAATATACCTACGAGATCGTGCCTACGCATTTTGCAGAAGACCGGTGGGTGCAAATGTCGGAACTGCGGCCGGGGAGTCCGGCGCATGTGCATCATGCGGTGGTCTACATTCGTCCGCCGGATTCGAAATGGCTGCGGCATGCTCCTGTGGGCGAGCCTTTCACTGCCTCGACGTTGACTGATCCCGAGGAGCGGCGCCAGGCTCATGAGACCACCAGCGACTTGCTGATCGTGTACGCGCCGGGGAGTTCGCCTGATGAGTGGGAGCCGGGAATGGCCAAGTTTGTGCCGGCTGGGTCCGATCTGGTTTTTCAGATGCATTACACCAGCAACGGTTCTGCGGACCGGGACCAGACCAGCGTCGGGCTGGTGTTTGCGAAGTCGCCTCCGAAGCAGCGCGTGATTACGCTGCAGTTGAATAATCATGCCCTCGTGATTCCGCCGGGAGCGGACGATTTCCGCGTGGAAGTGCAGGGGACTCTGCCCAACGACGCGACCTTGTTGAGCCTGTTTCCGCACATGCATTTGCGCGGGAAACGGTTTGAGTATGACATTGTGCATGACGACGGAACGGTGGAGACGCTGTTGCGGGTGAATTATCACTTTCACTGGCAGTTGAGTTACCGGCTGGCCGAGCCGCGCGTGTTGAAGGCGGGGACGCGGCTGCGGGCGATCGCATGGTATGACAATTCGAAGAATAATCCGCACAACCCAGATCCCGACAAGACGGTGACCTGGGGCGACCAGACCTCAGACGAGATGATGGTGGGATTTTTTGATGTGGCTGTGCCGGCGGGGATGGACAAGTGGAAGTATTTTGTGCGGCATGGGGTCGGGGACGCGGAGAAGGAACAGCAATAGACAGCGATCGAACCGCAGGTAGTCGTCGAAATTTCTGGAAGGCGCGTTCGCCACAGCTAATGGCTCAATTTCACAATTATTTCAGCCCGATGTCATTCTGAGCGTGGCGACAGCCGGGCGAGAGCCTGCCCTGAGCGAAGTCGAAGGGAACCTTACGCCGGCCGACGCCGTTGATGGCGTGGATGGGAATGCCGGTGCTTCCTGCAGTGCCGGCGATCCTCGCATCCGTGCAACCGATGTCTGGGCTTCGTAAGGTCCCTTCGGAGCGCTTGGCGCGCTCCTGCGGGATGACATCGGTTGGTGAATCCGTAAGTGCACAACCTCAAATCGAGTCACGACCTCACCGCAACTGATCTCGAATCCGCCCGAAGCGTTTGTTACACTTGCAGGATTCCAACCGAGGCGATTTAAAGATGAACGTGAAACGGAAGTTAGTTTTGGCAGCCGCGGCATGCGTCGTAGTTTGCGGATTCGTAGTCAGCGGCCTGAAGGGGCAATCCGCAGCGCCCGTAACCGGAACGCAGAGCAGGATTCCGGCGGGGCCGAAGCTGGCCGAAGAACAGTTCAAGAACATCAAGGTGCTAAAAGGAGTTCCCGCCGACCAGGTGTTCCCGGCGATGCAGTTCATCACCATCTCGCTCGGAGTGGAGTGCGAGTTCTGCCATGTTCAGGGTGCGGGTGGAAGACTGGAATTTGAAAAGGACGACAAGAAACAGAAGCAGACTGCACGGAAGATGATCGAGATGATGTTCGCCATCAACAAAGATAATTTTGATGGACACCGTGAAGTGACGTGCAACTCTTGTCACCGCGGCAGTCCCGATCCGGTGGGGACGCCTCCGGTCATGACCGAAGAGCTGAAAACAGAGGCAAAAGCGGTTCCCGCGGAAGCCAAGAAAGAAGCTGGCGAAGCGAAGGAGCCGGCGGGTCCGCCCGCTGATCAGTTGCTCGACAAATATATTCAGGCTCTCGGCGGCGCCGCTGCCATCGATAAGATAACGACCCGTGTGGCGAAAGGCACCATCGAGGTAGGCGATAAATCGTTCCCCATCGAACTGTATTCCAAAGATCCGGAGAAACGCATTTCGTTCACGCACATGCCTGAAGGGGACAACGTGACCGCGTTCAATGGACAGGAAGGTTGGTTGGGAACAGTCGGCCGCCCGATGCGCGAGATGCATGGTCCCGACCTCGACGGAGCCGCGATCGACGCCGATCTTCACATGGCGACTCACTTGCGGCGGATATTCACCAAACTCAACACGCGCGGAACAGAAAAAATCGGCGACCACGACGTGTACGAGGTGGTCGGGCAGCGCGAAGACAAGCCGCCGCTGCGGCTCTATTTTGACAAGGAATCCGGATTGCTCGTGCGGCTGGTGCGCTTTGGGGAAACTCCGCTGGGTCGGCTGCCCACGCAGATTGACTATGCGGATTATCGCGTCGCCGACGGCGTGAAGGTTCCGTTCCGCTGGACTCTGGCGAGGCCGAACGGGCGGTTCACGATCCAGGTAACAGAATTGAAACAGAATGTTCCCGTGGACGAGGCGAAGTTCGCCAAACCGCCTGCGCCTCCACCGCCCGTGCCTGGAGCGCCTCAGGGACTGAACGCTCAGCCGCACTGATAGTCCGCGGTTCTTTATTTTTGTTCTGGTGGAATGCGGGCGCGGCTCTGAACCCCGCGCCCGTTCCGCAGCGCCCTCGTCGCGAAATGCCCGGCCAGCACCCGTGCGTCTTTTCAATAACAAAACCTGATAGGCCCGATAAATAGATTGAATTTCCGGGAACGTGCTGCGGAGGATAGAGTGAGCGCGTCCAGGAGCCGGACTGCGCCCTCTCTCCAAAAGCAGAAGAGGAATACTATGGGGAGAAGCTGGCGCGAAATCTGCCGGCGGGAATTTGCGACGACCTGGCGCGGCGATGGCGTTAAGGACGCAGAACAGGACTCAAAAAACAAAACATGACTAAGGTCGAGGCGATCATTCAGAATTCCAAATTGGACGCAGTGAAAACCGCGCTCCACGAAGTGGGCGTCGAAGGCATGACCGTGCTCGAAGTTCGAGGTCACGGGCGGCAGAAGGGACATACCGAGGTCTACCGTGGGCGCGAGTACAGCGTGGATCTGATTCCGAAAACTAAGTTGGAGATGGTGCTGCCCGACGCCATTGTAGAGAAAGCCGTGCAGGCGATTTTGACTGCGGCGCGCACGGGAAAAATCGGCGATGGCAAAATATTTCTAACCCGCGTGGACGAAGCGATTCGCATTCGCAACGACGAACGCGGCCAAGGTGCGTTGTAAGAATTCAAGGCGTGTAGGCGAAGACGAGGCCCGCGGGACGCAAGCGGAAAGCATTTGAACGGCAGCTGTGACGGCAGCCCTCCCCACATGTGGCCTGCGCCGGGGAGTACGAGTTCACTTTCATGACGGCAGCGTCCTCATTAATCAGCGAGTTGCGCGGTTCACTCAACGAAGAATCGGCGCGGATTCAGCGGGAATTCGCCGCCAGCGGCGACGGCCGCACTGCCGTGGCGCAGCGTACCGAACTGGTCGAGGGCATCCTGCAGCGACTGTGGTTGGATTTGATTTTTCCCGAGGCGGATAAGCCGCGGCACTTTGCTCTGGTCGCCACGGGAGGGTTCGGGCGGGGATGGCTGTTCCCGTAT
The DNA here is from genome assembly GCA_963846245.1 of uncultured Acidobacteriaceae bacterium. Lineage (GTDB taxonomy): Bacteria > Acidobacteriota > Terriglobia > Terriglobales > Acidobacteriaceae > Sulfotelmatobacter. The sequence continues at coordinate 33,068 of CAWJVI010000012.1, forward strand.
TCTGATATCGATCTGCTTTTTCTGTTTGCTGATCGCGGCAACGAGCAGGCTTTCAAAGATCCGGTCCGGCGTTTCTCGCAGGAGCTGTGGGATCTCCGCTTAAAGCTGAGCCCAGCGACGCGCACGCTGGCCGAGTGCGAGCGCTACGACCCCAACAACACCGAGTTCACGATTTCACTACTCGATTGCCGCTATCTCGCGGGCGACCGCGACTTATTCGCGCGGCTCCACGACAAGGTGATTCCAAAGCTGGTGGAGCGGGAGGCCGCACCTCTTCTGCAGGGATTGGCGGAAGTCACGCGTGAGCGGCATGGCAAATTCGGCCAGACGGTTTACCATCTGGAGCCGAATCTGAAGGAGACTCCGGGCGGTCTGCGCGATTACAACGTGGCCTGCTGGCTGGCGCTGATTTCGGCCATGGACAAGCTGCACGACTGGCCCGATGCCAGTTCGCTGCGTGCCCCGGTGCGCCGGCAATTGGACGCGGCGCTGGAATTTCTGATGTCGGCGCGGTGCTTTCTGCATTTCCGCCACGGACGCGACGACAACGCGCTCAGCTGGGAGGCGCAGGACGAAGCGGCCGCGCGCAGGATCGGCGTAACCGATTCCTCTGAGCTCTCGGCTGCGGACTGGATGCGAATTTATTTCGGGCATGCCCGCGCGGTGCAGCGCACCGTGGAGCAATTGCTCGAGGAAATTCCGGAAGCTTGGTCTTCGCTTTATCGTCAATTTCAAAGCTGGCGGTCGCGGCTTTCGACGCCGGATTTTTCCGTGGTCGACGGGCTAATTTTTCTGCAGCAGCCTTCCGCGATGCAGGACCCGGAAATCCTGCTGCGGCTTTTTCACTTCATGGCGCACCACGGCCTGAAGTTGAGCACGACTACGGAATACCGCATCGAACAGGCATTGCCGGCGCTGGCGTCGCATCCGCCACGGGGGGCTGAACTCTGGCTCTACCTGCAGGAAACTTTGTTGCAGCCACATGCCGCGGACGCTTTGCGGTCGATGCATTCGCTGCGCCTGCTAACTTTGCTTTTGCCGGAGCTGAAAGCCATCGATTCGCTGGTGGTGCGCGATTATTATCATCGCTTCACCGTTGATGAACATTCATTCCTGGCGATTGAAAGCCTGCACCGCCTGCGGGAATCGCAATCGGAGTGGGACAAGCGTTATGCCGAACTGCTGGGCGAATTGGAAGATCCGGAATTGCTTTACCTCGCGCTGCTCTTGCATGACACCGGAAAAGGCGTGCCCGGAGGCAATCATGTGGAGGCGAGTCTAGAGATAGCTGGCCGCTGCCTCGATCGGCTTGACGCGGACCCCAGCGAACGTGCGGCGGTGCTGTTCCTGATCGGCAATCATCTGGAGCTGTCGGGAGCGCTGCGGCGGGATATTTTCAATCCGGAAACTGTGGCGGCGTTCGCCGAAAAAGTTGGAACGCCGGAGCGCCTCAAAATGTTGTGCCTGATGACCTATGCCGACATCAAGGCGGTGAACCCGGAAGCTTTGACTCCGTGGAAGGCCGAGAACGTTTGGCAGCTCTATATTTCTGCGGCGAATTACTTGAACCGAAGTGCCGACCAGCGAGTCCACGCCGATGTGCACGACGATAAATTCGCGCGCTTCCGTTCGCTGGCTTCGGTGACCAGCAACAAGTTCAGAAGTTTTGTGGAAGGTTTTCCGCAGCGGTATCTACGTGTGCATTCCGCGGAAGAAGTGATGCGGCATCTGGAAATGGCCGACCAGGTTGCCGACGATCCGGTGCAGATTGATTTGAAGCGGGGCCGTCATTGGTACGATTTGACGCTGGTCACACGCGACCGTCCCGCTCTTTTTGCGACGCTGACGGGAGTGCTCGCGGCCTGGGGGATGAACATTGTCAAAGCCAACGCGTTTTCGAACGAGGCGGGAACGGTGGTCGACACAATTCACTTTACCGACCGCTTCCGCACCCTGGAGCTGAATCTTTCCGAGTGGGCGCGTTTCAAGCGCAGCATCACGGAAGTTCTGCTGGGCGAAGCCGATCTCGAACGCATGTTGCGCGACCGCCAGCGCTCGGAAAAAAGCATCGCCACGAAAGTAAAAGTGGAAACGAGAATTGAGTTTGATGACTCGTGCTCGTCCTCAAGCACGCTGGTGCAGGTGATTGCTCAGGATCGTCCGCGGCTGCTGCACCGGATTGCGTCGTGCCTCTCCGATCAGGAATGCAATATCGAGATTGCTTTGATTGACACTGAAGGCCAGATGGCGATCGACGCGTTTTATCTCACGTCAAAGGGCGCGAAGCTGACTCCGCAGCATTGCAATAAGGTCGAGAAGGCGCTGGTGGAGGAGTTGCGCGGAGAGTGAACGCGGGTGAAGGCTAACGGCACGACCGAAGTCGTGCCCTTCCCGAAACCGCGGATCAACCAAGCTCACGCCGTACACCGTTACTTCGTTGAAAACTTGAACACCGCCTTCTCGCGAAACGTCTGCCCCGGCTTTAAAATCGTTGAAGGAAAATCCGGATGATTCGGTGAATCCGGGAAGTGCTGCGTCTCCAGGCAAAAGGCGTTGCGGCGCTTGTAGACGTGGCCATGTTTCCCAGTCACCGTCCCGTCGAGAAAATTGCCGGTATAGAACTGCACTCCCGGCTGCGTGGTAAACACTTCAAGCACGCGCCCGCTGCCAGGTTCGTAGGCGCGCGCGGCTAGCTCCAGCCCGCTTGCTTTGCGGTTGATGATGAAGTTGTGGTCGTAGCCTTTGCCTAGCACCAACTGTTCGTAATTGTCTTCGATGCGCGCGCCGATCTTGGTCGGGGTCGTGAAATCGAATGGTGTTCCTTTTACCGGACGAAGCTCGCCCGTCGGAATCAGGTTCTTGTCGACCGGTGTGAAGCGGTCGGCGTTGAGCATGAGTTCAGTGTTGAGAATGTCGCCCGAACCCTCACCCGCAAGGTTGAAATAGCTGTGCTGGCTTAGGTTGATGGGGCTCGCCTTGTCGGTCGTGGCCTCATAGTCGATCACGAGTTCGTTGTCGTCATTCAAGGTGTAAGTCACCTTGGCCGTAAGATTGCCAGGGAATCCTTCTTCGCCATCTTTGCTGAGATAAGTGAACGTCACGCCGGGCTTGCCGCCTTTGAGAGGCGCATCGTCCCAAACCACTTTGTCGAACGTTCTGGTGACGCCACCGTGCAAGGTGTTGGGGCCGTCGTTCTTGGGCAGAGTGTAAGTCTTGCCATCGAGGGTGAAAGTTCCGTTGGCGATGCGGTTGGCGTAGCGTCCGACCACGGCTCCGAGGTAGGGAGGGTTGGGGATGTATCCCTCGAGACTTTCGTGGCCGAGAACGATGTCAGCGAACTCGCCCTTGCGGTCGGGGACGCGAATGGAAAGAATGATGCCGCCGTAGTTCATGGCACGGACTTCGATGCCATGTGAATTAGTGAGCGTGTACAAGTTGATGGGCCTCCCCTCCCGCGTGCCGAAGGATTGTTTCTGCACTCCACGTGCGTGTTTGGAAGAAGTATCCTGCGCCGGAAGCAGAGCGCAGGAGAAAGCAAAAAAGAGCAATGAAGCGAAGACAATGCGTCGGGGCATCATGGCCAGAAGTGTACTACGGAACTGGACCACTGGGCTTGGGGCAAACAGCGGAGGGACACGCCGCAAAAAATGCGAGATCCTGGCACCCTCGTGATTCAAGGTGGTACCATCGCGTCCGGCAAATTTATGACGAAACTGAGTTGGATTTTATGGGCTTGCTTGTCGGGCTCATTCTTCAGCCTAGCGTTCTTCAGCCTAACGTCGGGAGCGAAGGGCCAGTCTCAGGCTAACGCCGGGCACGCCATCGTGCTGCACGCGGCGCGGCTGCTCGACGTAAAGAACGGGCGCATCGTGAAGCCGGGCGAGATACTGGTGCAGGGTGATCGTATCGTCGAGGTCGGAACGGCGGTGAAGCGTCCCGCAGGCGCCGAAGTGATCGATCTGGGCGACCGCACGTTGATCCCTGGCCTGATTGACGCTCACGTCCATCTTTTCCTGCACCCGGGCGCGGAGGATCTGCAGACGGTGCAGGAATCAGTGCCGCAACGCACAATCACGGCGACTCTGGCGGCCCGGGACGATCTGATGGCCGGCTTTACCGCGGAGCGCGACATGGGCACCGAAGGCGCGGGCTCGGCGGACACGGCGGTCCGCAACGCGATTAATGAGGGACTCATTCCGGGCCCGCGGCTGCGCATCAGCGGCAATGCCGTCAACATCATGGGCGGACACGAGGACGCAATTGGTTACAACCCGGAGCAGCACGTCCTGCCGAACGCGGATTATGCGAACAACGCGGACGAACTGGTCGCCGTGATGCGGCGGCAGTTCAAGGAAGGCGCGGACTTCACTAAGATTTACGAGACCGGACCCGACTCGGTGGTGGACGGCAAATTCCACACGATTTATCAATACAGCGAAGCCGAACTTGAGGCCGCCGTGCATGAGGCGGCACGGGTAGGCCGAAAGGTCGCCGTGCACGCGACAGGAGAACCAGGCACGCTTTACGCCGCGCAGGCGGGAGTAGCGTCGATCGACCACGCCAACCAGCTGAGCGACGAGACTATGCGCTTGATGCGGGAGAAACAAATTTTCGCGGTTCCGACTTTCGCGATCTTCGAATACTTCGCCGAGCATGCCGCGACGCCGGCACAAGCTACCCGGGAACATCAGATGCTCGACTTGAAGGTGCAGGACTTCAAGAAACAAGTGGCCGCTGGCGTTCCCATGGCAGCAGGTTCCGACGTCGGCCCATTTCCCCACGGGACGCAGGCCCGTGAGTTGGTGTTAATGGTGAAATACGGAATGTCGCCGCTGGCAGTGCTGCAGGCGGATCTGCTGAATGGAGCCAGGTTGCTCGGATGGGACGGACATGTTGGAGCACTCGAATCCGGCTATCTGGCTGATATTGTTGCCGTTCCGGGTGATCCGCTGCAGGACATCAGCACCGTACAGAACGTGGAATTTGTGATGAAGGGCGGCGTGGTCTACAAGAAGTGAGATCCGTGCCAATCGCGGATCACACGGACACTCTCGCACTTCCCGCAATCAGTGGCAGAGCGCAATCACAGAGCGACGCTCGGACTGTTGAACTATAGTAAAACTATAGGGGCTGGAGAGGTGGCCGAGTGGTTGATGGCTCCGGTCTTGAAAACCGGCATGCCCGAAAGGGTATCGGGGGTTCGAATCCCTCCCTCTCCGCCATTCAGTCTGAACTACAGAGAAAGGGCGCACCGTTGCCGGCTGAATACGCGAATAACGCCCGTATTTCGCGATTCTTCGTAGACAAAATGGGCTGCAGAGAAGGACTGCTCGGTTCCATGGGCTTTTCTTTGTTGGTTCTTCTCTGAAGCCGTAAGAGGAGTCCGACTTTCAAAGTTCAGGCCGCGCGAATGCATGGCGATCAGAAACCGAATGCCTTGCAAATCCTGACTTTCGGTGAGGTCTCAAAAGAGATGGTAGGCACGAGGAGACTCGAACTTCTGACCTCCACCGTGTCTCTGGTGCAAGGGTCAACACCTGCGCAACTCAATTCTTCCCTGCCCCCGGCGCGCGCTGGATCTTAACTCCCGCCAGAATTCGCTGCATTTCCGGATCGTCGTGCAGGTTATCGAACAAGCGGTTCCCCGCGACGCCGACAACGTCATCCTCGTGCTGATCGTAAGCGATTTTCAGGTACTTCAAGGCGTCCCGCTTATTTCCTTCGAGCGCGCAGGTCCCGGCCAGTGCGAGGGACGAAAATTTTCCCTGATCGTAGAGCTTTTGCTGTTCATTGCGTATGTTCTCGAACATGGCGTGCGCTCCGCCAGCCGCATATCCCTTTTCAGCGGCCGAGGCCACAATCAGCGCCGCGCTGTCATGGCTCAGTACCGCGCTCTTTCTTAACTCCACCAGATAGTTCGGATAGTCGCCCATGTCCAGATAAATTCTCTCCAGGTAACGAGGTGGGGATACGAACTCCGGCTCGGCCTTTTCCATTTGCCGCAGCAGGTCAAGCGCCTCCTGCCGCCGTCCCATCCCATACAAGATGATCCCCTTGTCCGCCAGCACCGACTTGGATGTGGGGTCGAGCGCCTGCGCGCGCTCAATTTCCGTCAGCGCCTCCGTGTAGCGGCCCATCGTTTCCAGCACCGGCGAATACCAATGGTGGGCATTCGCGTTGTTCGGGTCGAGTTCAATCGCGCGGCGAAATTCGCGATCGGCGGTCGCAGCGTCCCACATTCCCCAAAACGAAACAAATGCCAGCGAAGCGTGCGCCTGCGATGATTTGTCATCGAGCTCAACCGCTTTGCGCGCCGCAGCCAGCGCCCGCGGATACGCTTCGCTACTCTTCATCGCGCTATATTCGCGCAGCAGGTTGTAGCAGTCAGCCAGTCCAGCATAGGCATCCGAATATCCCGGATCGTGCACAATCGCCTGCGTGAAATAGTCCACCGCCTTTTGCAGATCGTCGGGCGTGCGCTTGTTCCAGTAGAAGCGGCCTTGCAGATAAAGATCCTTGGCTTCCTGATTCGCCGGATGCAACCCAGCATTCGCAGCCGAGTGCGGCGAATTGCCTGCGGCCTTTATCCCGCGAAACCCAAAGAGCATGATCCCCGCCACCAACAGTAGCCCCAGAACCAGCGCGGCATACTCCAACCTTCGCGACGGAAACGAAAACGCCGGTCGCGAAATCAAACTATCGGGAACGGCCACCGAACTTACTGCCGGCTCTAACTCCGCCTCACGCGCATCGGACGCAAGCAGCGTGACTGTGCTCGAAGTCGGGACTCCAGAAGTCGGAGCGATCCACCGGTACCCGCGGCGCTCGATGGTTTCTATAAAGATAGGATTCTCAGCGGGGTCGCCCAGCGCATCGCGCAGTCGCTTGATGGCGCTGCTGATGGCACGGTCAAAATCGACAAAAACATCCTGCGGCCAAAGCGCCTGCCGGAATTCTTCGCGCGTCACAACTTCATTCGGCCGGCTGAGCAGGACTCCGAGCGCGCGAAAGGGTAGGTCCTGAATCTTTACCCTGGTTCCTTTCTTCCGCAGATCTCCCGCGCGCAAGTCCGCCTCAAATACACCGAAGCGCACAACAGTCTGGGGTTCGCTGGACACAGTAATAGGCGTCGACGGTCCCAGGGGAGGACGGTTTGAAGTTCTATCACCCCGGAAAGCCCCGTTGGACTGGCACTTTCGGGTACGCCGCTCGAGACAAGAACTTCTTGTAACCCATTGTAGATAAACAAAATATCTCGTCGCTTCGATAGTAGCCGAGCCGTCGCTTTACCCCAGCCCCAATTCAGGTGATAGTCGGCGTGCATTCGCGGTCATCTCAGCCGTGGGCGAGCGGCCCGCGCCGGAAAACAGAAACACCAACCGAGCGTCACTAGCGGCAGAAATTTGAATCAATTCAGGAGAAAACAATGACTACAGTTCTCAAGGCGAAGCTTCTCGCGGGGATATTCCTGGTGGCGATAGCTATCGCTGCGCCGGCGCAAACGGTCAGCACGATTTACAAGTTCAGCAGCGGGACGAACCCAAATCTTCCTGTCGGCGTGATGGCGCAGGGACAAGACGGAAATTTCTACGGAATTACCCTGTCCGGAGGAGGTAGCGCGAACCTGGGCGCGATTTACAAAATCAGCTCCGAGGGAGTGCTCACGAGCTTGCACGCGATGGCGCAATCGGACGGAACGACATGCAGCGGCCTGACTCTGGGCACCGATGGCAATTTCTACGGCGCCTGTCACAATGGGGGCGCCAACAATTACGGCACGCTTTTCAAAGTGACGTCCGCCGGCGTCTTAACCGTATTGCACAACTTCGCAGCCCAAGGATCGACCAGCGACGGATGCGAGCCCCTCGCGCCTCCGATCCAGGCCAGTAACGGAGATTTTTACGGAACCACAGGCTTTTTGCGGGGCAAACAATTACGGAACGGTGTACAAGCTTACGCTGGCCGGAGCGTACAGCCTGCTGTACAGCTTCCAAGGTCCGCCGAACGACACGGTGTTGCCCTTCGGCTTGATCGAAGGCACTGACGGCGAATTATGGGGCGTGGGAAACGGCTGGATCATCAGCGGTGGCGGAGTATTCAAAATCACTCTCGCGGGTAAGGAGTCGCTGGTATACACGTTCGAGCCCAATCCGGATGGCGCTTTCCTGGATGGCGAGGGCCCGGATGCCAATCTGATTCAGGGCTCCAATGGCGACTTCTATGGAACCACCGAAGAGGGCGGCAGTGCGAACGAAGGAACCATTTTCCAGCTCACTGCGGGCGGCAAAGAGACGGTGCTTTACAGCTTCCCGAATCAGACGGACGGCGCGTATCCTTCGTTGCCGTTGACGCAGGGGCCGAATGGCCTGTTGTTTGGCGCCGCAACGGATTGCGCGGGCGGGGGCTGCTCGCAAGCCGGACTCTTCGACATCACCACCAAGGGCGCGTACAAGAACCTTTATCTCTACCCGCTCGTTTGCTCGAACTGCGGCCAGCCTGAGGCTCCGCTCTTGCTTTCCACCAACGGCACGTTTTACAGCACGACCGAGCAGGGCGGGATCGGCGTTGGCTCGTTCTACAGCCTGAGCAATGACTACAGCCCCTTCATCTCCCTCGTGAATGTGAGGTCCGGCGCAGAAGGCGCGCAGGTCGGCATTCTCGGCCAGGGTTTCAGTTCGGCGTCTGTCGTTAAGTTCGGAGGCACAAAAGCCACGACCACAAAACTCACCGGCACCACCTACATTCTCGCTACGGTCCCGACGGGCGCGCTAACCGGCGACGTCACCGTCACCACTGGATCGACCGTGCTGTCCACCACCGCGAGCTACAAGATCACGCCGACCTACAAAAGCTTCACGCCCCCGAGCGGCCCAGTCGGAACCGTAGTGACATTCAACGGCACCGGCCTGACTCAAACCACGAAGGTGACGATCGACAAAATATCGGCGTCGTTCACGGTGGTCTCCGATTCCGAAATCACCGCGACCGTTCCCGCCGGAGCCGCGACCGGCAAAATCGTCGTAACCACAAAAGGCGGCAGCGTTACCAGTTCCACCAACTTCACCGTCAATTAGGGGCCGCACTCAGGTTCCCGAGTGCCATTCCAAAGGCGCAAAAAACGAGGGACTGATCTCGATATTTTGAGCCTCAAAAAATGATTAGCTTTTTGGAGTGCTTGTATTTTCACGTCCGTCACCAAGTTTGTACTGCGTCTTGCCAAAGCGGATCGCCAGGCTCCGAACGCTTGCTCCACTCCGCCGTAATTGGCGTATCTCCGATGTTTCATCTCCACCAAAATGGCGCAGTGCCGGGCGTCCCAGCCGTTTTCCCCTGCGGCGTGCCTCTGCTAATTCGGATTTCACGCGAGTCCGCAGCATCTCACGCTCGAACTCGGCCGTAGCGCATTGAAGTTTTCGAGTTTGTGATTTGGGCTTTGCTTGTAGGACAGTCCTGCAGTCGGTGCATGAGCTTTTTACAGAACGGCCAGCTTTGCTTTTCGGTCTCGCGTCCCATCTCGGTCCGAAGTCCTTCTTTTTGTCTCGGGATTGCTGATTCCCGGTCCTTGAACGGTTGGCACGGCCAGCTTTTGCTTAGTGAAGAGAGATTTCGAGTTGCTGGGCTAGGTACGTGGCCATGTCATGTGCGTTGTCGATGGCAAGCAAGTATCCTCGAAATTCCTCATTCATCAGCTTCCGCGCAAGTTTTGAGAAGACTTGCATATGTCTGTTCGCGAGATGTGGTTCGCGCATTGCGAAAAGGATAATCATGTTCACCGGTTCGCTATCGACCGAGCCCCACTCGATCGCCTGCCTAAGTTTGAGCACTCCAATCGTGTCCGCTGTGACCGCTTCCGTCTTGCAATGTGGGGCAGCAAAGCCATAGCCCAAGCCCGTGGAGTATACGGCCTCGCGGGACCACAAAGCTTCCTCCAATCGCTGGCGATCGTCAGTTCGGCCAGCGATGTAAAAGGCATCAACAATCTCCTGCATCGCCTCTTCTTTATTCTTACTTTCGCTGCCCAGCAGGACTAGCTCCTTGCTCAATAAGGGCTGCGCAGATCCGGACGGTTGAGCGCGCTTCAAAAGCTCTTCAAGCTCCGCCTTTTCCCGACAAGCCATCATCTCGTTGAGAGCCCGCTCACAGTCGGCCGCTGACAATCGCGAAATCGCGCTCTTGGCGGCCGGAATTCCTGCTGCGGGCAGGCTAATCTCATCCAACCCTAAGCCGACGAGCACCGGTAGATGCCGGATCTCGGCTGCCATTTCTCCGCACATGCCCACCCACTTCCCCGCGTCGTGAATTTCCTGGACGATCTTCTTGAGAAAGCGCAGAAATCCTGGATGCAACACACTAGAGAGCTCGGTAACCTTCGGATTATCTCGATCGGCAGCTAGAAAATACTGATTTAGGTCGTTTGTGCCGAGACTGAAGAAATCGACCTCAGCGCATAGTTGATCCAGGATGAAGCCAGCGGAAGGCACTTCAACCATGATTCCGATCCGCATGTCCGATCGAAAAGCGATGCGCTTCCGCGCGAGATCTTCTTTTGCCTCCGAGATCTCCATCTTGAACTGCACGACCTGTTCCAGAGAGGAAATCATCGGCACCATGATCTGAATGTTGCCAAATGCCGAAGCACGCAAGATAGCGCGCAATTGAGTCTGCAACAGCTCGCGGTACTCTGCGTAGATTCGCACGCCCCTGTATCCCAGGAACGGATTCTGTTCCACCGGCAGATTCAGATAGGGGGCCGCTTTGTCTGCCCCCAGGTCGAAAGTGCGGATGATCACGGGTCGTCCGTGGGCAACTCGCGCGGCTTCGGAGTATATGGCAAACTGTTCGTCCTCGGAGGGCGCATGATCGCGATGCAGAAACGCCATGTCTGTACGAAATAATCCGATCCCGTCTGCGCCGTGTTCGAACGCCAGAGACAGATCTTCGTACGAGGAAGCATTCGCCGCCACCTCGACAGTCCTGCCATCTGCGGTAATGGCCGGCCCAGTGGTTTGAAGGGGCAAGTATTTTTGCCGCAAGGCAAGCGTCCTTTGCTCCCGCTCGTAAAACCTTTGGACAGCAGGAGAAAGTTGCGTCACCACAAACCCTCGAATAGCGTCGACCACCACTTCCTGCCCTGGCATGAGCATAAGCCGAGCATTCTTTACTCCTACAAGGGTAGGGATTGCGAGCGAACGTGCCAGAACGACTGCATGTGAAGTCGCACCCGAATGCTCCAGCACTAGCGCCTTCAACCATCGGCGGTCGAGCCCGAGAAGCTGCTGAGGGGCCAGGGTTTCCGCCACTACAACCGAGGGCTCGCGTAACTCTACGGGTGCTGCCTGAAAATCGACGCCGTAGATTTCCTGGAGTAGTTGCAGGCAGATCTCCTCGACGTCCAAGGCGCGCTCGCGGATGTACTCACTGTCTGAACGGCGCAGAAGATCAATGAAGAAGTCGCCGGCCTCCAAGACCGCGCGGCCAGCCGATTTACCCTGCGAAACGTGCTCTATCAGCTTTTGCGCAAGAGAAACGTCGCTGGCGATTGCGAGGTCCGCTTGTAGTACTGCTGTCTCTGTGGAAGTTTTTGGGTGCGCTATCTTCTCTCGAATTCGGGCTCGAACCGCGGCAATGGAGCGTTTGATCTGTCCCAGTTCCAAGTCCTGATCAGCGATGGCCCGTTCGCTCAAGGCGCTGGGCAGCGTCAACCCGGTTAGCAGCATCACCTTGCCCTGGCCGATACCGCTACTGACGGAGGATCCCATGCAACATTTCACGTCGGCAATCTGGAGAACGCGCGGAAGCACACCGGCTCCAGGAATCGCGCTTACCCCCGCCAGCGGAACATCACAGCCGGGAAGAACATGTTCGATAAAACGAAGCAGGGTCGCGTGCGCCGCCTGCTCATCAGCCCCGCTGATCCGCACAATACAGCGATCACTCTGCCTGACATCTGCAGAAATGATCGCCAGAACGCTCTTCAGGCTTGCGACGGAACCCGTACGCAGGTTCGTCAAGAAGCACTCGGAGGCAAATTCATTCGCCGCTTCGGCCAAGTGGCTGGCGGGCCGCGCATGCAAGCCGGCGGACAAAGAGCAAACAAATGCGAACTCCAGCGACGCGCTGGCTTTCTGTGTCATATCAGGGTTGGAGCTTTGCGAAAATGCTCTGAGGATCCTTCAGCGCTTCTTGCAGTGGTACTTGAATGACTTTCACGCCATTAAATCGTTCGCGCTCTTCTACCGCAATGTCGACTGCAAAAATTGCGAACTTGGCCTGGCGGATATCGTTCTCTGTCAGCCTGTTTTCAATACCCATGGCACCCTGGGTCTCGACTTTGATCTCATAGCCGAGAGTTTTCGCTATCTTCTCCAGCCGGGCGGCGGCCATGTAGGTATGGGCAATGCCGGTTGGGCAAGCAGTGACCGCGACAATCTTCATGCGACTTCCTCCTCACTCCCATTTGTCGAACTCCTACTCCGCGCTTTGAGCAGATTGATCAAAAGTGCGGTCACAATTGTCCCCGCTACGATGGACAATACGTACATCAGCCTGTGATCGATTACGGGTAAGACAATAGGACCGCCGTGGGGAGCGTGATCTCCTACTTTGCCGACCATAGCAATCACGGCTGCTACTGCGGAGCCGGCCATGATGCTTGGAATAACCCGAATCGGATCTGCGGCAGCAAAAGGAATCGCGCCCTCGGTCAATCCAGTCAGTCCCATCCAGATTCCGGCCAGCCCTGCATCCCGTTCTTCTGTGCTCCACAGCCTTTTCTGCAGCAATGTGGCCAGCCCCATTCCTAACGGTGGCGTGCATATGGCCGCGGCACACGCTCCCATGATTTGATAGTTCCCCTCTTTGATCATCGCGGCGCCGAAAAAGAACGCGGTCTTGTTGATCGGGCCGCCCATGTCGAAAGCGATCATTCCACCCAGAATTAAAGCCAGCACTACACTGTTTCCCGTGCTCATGGCTCTCAGAGCATCTGTGGCGTTCGACGTCAGGAGCGCAATCGGCACTCCCAACACCTTTAGCATCACCACACCTATAAAAGCACCTGAAAGTATGGGAATCACCAGAATCGGCATGATTGGCCGCAAGTGCTTCGAGACCGGAATCTTTTTGAGAAGCTCCACGACGTACCCTGCCAGCAGCCCTGCCAAGATCGCTCCCAGGAATCCTGCCTTGACCTGACCGGAAAGGTATCCACCAAGAAATCCGGGAACCAGGGCCGGCTTACCTGCGATGGAATACGCGATATAGCCCGCCAACACGGGCAGCATCAATGTAAAAGATGCCGTTCCAATGTCATTCATGAGCTTGAGCCACGGTGTCTGAGAAAAATCTGGTCCAGTGGGAGTCATGGGCGCGAAGGCGATAGCAAGTGCTATCAGCAGGCCTCCGCAGGCGATGAATGGGATCGCAAACGAAACACCCGTGAGCAGGTGCTGACGAAGATTCTTGAGCAATTCAGGCATCGAAGTCCGGCGCTGCAAGAGGAATGTCGTGTGTCGTCGCTGGAAAATTGCTCATCGGCCCATCACACGATGCGGTTGTATCCTTCCTACTCGGATCGATGCGGCCCCCGCGGCTTGCAAGAGGAATCCCTTGGCGACGACACCTCCGTCAGAACCTTACACGAAGCCGCTTTCCCGCGCCCCCTAACATCCGCTCGAAATCTGGCACGGAGGTGCGTGAAACACGGTTCCGTAGTATGTGTGATTAGTCCATGTCTGGAAATAGGAGAGATGAAACGTTTGTTGCACTGAGGTAACCTTTCCGGATTGTACGTCTGCAGGTTTCGCGGTCGCTTAACCGAACGTTTCTGGAAACTTCCCGCGAGCATGACCTCGAACTAACCATAGCCAAGTTAACGGGGGGTCGTGCTTTCCGTTCGGTACTCGGTTGGAGTGACTTTGCAGGTTTTCTTAAAAACCCTGCAGAAATAAGCGGTTTCGTTGTAACCACAATCGAAGGCGATTTCCTTCAGAGTCAGGCTGTAGCTCTGCAGCATGAACTTGGCTCGATTCACGCGCACCAGGTTCAGATAATCGTTGAATCGCATGAACCCTTCCTTCCGGAACAAACGCGAAATATGGTTAGGGGCCAAGCCGAAGTGCCGGGCAACGCTTTCCCGCGTAATTGGACTCTGGAAGTTCTCTTGCACATACAGACATAAAGATTCATAGGTTCGGATGGCCTTGCGCTGGCGGTGCTTCTGTGGCGATTTCAGCAGCCGCAGGCAGGCATGAAGCAGGGATTCAGTCAGCAGGCGGGCGAGAGGACCTTTGGCATGGTCAGCGGCAAGCACCCGTAGCGAGACCAAGATGCTGTGTGTCGGAACATCATAGCCGCCTTGGACGCTGGCCTTAAGTGCAGCGGGAGGGGACTGTGTGTCTCCTTTATGTCGGACCAGGCTGATCCCGATCTGCTTTACACCAAACAGGAAGGTGAGGGCCTCGACGTGCGCCGACCAATCGGGTTTGTTCCAGGAGTGTTCGGGCACAAAGACTGCGTGGCCGCGAACAGGATGGATCGCTTCCGTGCGCCCACTACAGGCGACCTCCATCGTATGGCATCCGTTGAGGGGAACCGAGAGACGTGGAAAATTCGTGACGTAAGCGAGTGCCGGCGGGGCTGTGCTTCCGTCGCCAAAATGCACGTGCCGGATCCGCGCGGTGCGAAGATATTCTTCGAGTTCGCGAATGATGATCCGATTCGCGGGGAGATTTTTGCTCTTTGCCCGGGTAGTTAGGCGTCTCACGGAAAGTTACATTAATGCAACGAATGTTAAATGTCTACTATATCCTTTTGCCCGCTCTATCCACCATACTGCCCCACCGTACGCCGTACTGCTACTGTCTACGCTCGTAAAACTTTCCCTCGGGCGAGGTGCAGCAACGTGGAGAGAAGCGCAGCGGTTGGTTGTCTCGGGATGGCCCTTGGGACGACGCCAGCTTTGACGAGATGCGGTGGAGGCGCCAGCGCGCCGTCCATGACGCCGGCGCCACTAACCGTGACAGTTAACACTTCACCGACGTTTGCCGCCTTGGCGCTGATCAGCGAAATACAGCAATTCACCGCAACAGTAGACAAGTTGTCTCCGTCATGAAATTTGCGGGTGTCGATGTGCCGCTTCAGTCTTGTTGCTTATGGAATTCCGGAGTTTGCTCCAAAGGAGTCACGGATGAGAACAACGTTGACGCTTTCTGGTTATGAGCAAAACGCGCAGGATTTGCAAGGCCAATTCCGAGTGAGGTGCGCGATGAACCGTAAGATCTTTTTCAGTGCTCTCATCTCCGTCGTCCTTGCGGCTCTCTCTGGCTGTGGCAATGGCATTGATAAACTTCCCGGCACTGGCTCCTCCGGAGGAGCGCTGACGGTGCAAATCGTCCAGGCTCCGCCACAAGTTCTGCTCGTGGGAGCAACCGCAGGCCTCGCCGCCAATGTATCGAATGACACGGCCAATGCGGGAGTGACCTGGAGTTGTACGCCCGCCAGCGCTTGCGGTTCATTCAGCCCCACCACTACCGGCTATCAAATAACAACGCAATACACGGCGCCCATCGTTCCGCCGAACGGCCCCATCACGCCGAATCTCTCCTACCCCGTTACCGTCACCGCAACCTCGGTCACCGACACTTCGCAAAGCGCGAGCGCGACAATCAGCATCGCTCAGCAGTACGCGTTTGTTTTAGGCGCAGGCAATGGGGGGTGGGGCGTAGCCGGCAGCGTCACTCTGGATGGACTCGGAAACGTCCTTGGTGGGGAGGCCGATTGGGAAACCAATGGGGGCGGCGGACAACTTGTGGTGATCCCGACCAGCGCCGCTGGTAGCGCTAGCTTTTATACTCTGGACGCTACGGGTCATGGAACCTTGAGCTTGGATCTTTCGGGGGACGTCGAAACCCATGGTATTACAGCTACCTCAAATTCCCACCTCGTGATCGCCGAGGAAGATCAGTTCAACGGGTACACCATAGGGGCGCCTGGCAGCATGGATCTGCAAACCGCGGGGCCAGCCTTTGCCGGCTCGCAGGTTTCCGGCGGATATTCCTTCACCTTGTCCGGATACAGCGGTGCTATGGGGCAGAATGCAAGCTGGGGAGGCATCTTCGCTGCGGACGGCACTGCGACCGCGACTAATGCAGGCAACATCACCGGCGGCATCTTCGACGAAAATGTAGGAAATGACGGCGGGGGGACCGGTTACAACAGTGAGGTCACATCTCCGGCCGCAGGACTCCAGTTCACCGGTACCTATACCGCTCCCGACACAAATGGTCGGGGCATCATCACACTGAGTTCCTCTCCAGATACTCCCGGCCCCTGCGGCGCGGCTCCGCTGCCTGCCTGTACCCAGTATGCGTACTACCTTGTGACGCCCGAGGTGTTGAGGCTAGCCGTGCTCACCAACTATGGTAACGCTGGCAACGCCGGTAGCGCATTTGGGCAGGGATCTTTGGCTACTGCTGCCAACGATACCACCTCTGCTTTAAGCGGGGGCTTCATCTTTAGCTACTTTGGTTTTGGCGACAACAACAACGGGGGCGACTCAAGCGCCGGCGCGGGCCAATTTGCCACCGACGCAAACGGAAACGTTACGGGCGGGATTATGGACTTCAACACCGAAGATGGAGGAGCGCCGACATCGACGATCGTGACGACCGACATTCCCCTCGCCGGTTCCACCTACACCATCTTTGGTAGCGCGCGCGGCACTCTCACTACTCCCTCGGGTCAGATCTATAACGTTTACCTGACTGATCCCAATCTCAACCTGCTTGATCCGAACAACCCCAACGGAACCGGAGGCGCCCTGCTGTTTGAGGCGAATAATACATCCGCGACGACGACGTACGGCAACGCGATCGGACTCGCGATTCCTCAGTCGGTTCCGGCTCCCACGGCCCTTGCCGGAAGCTATGCCATTCTCCTCTCGCAGCAATCGAACCTCGGCGGATGCTGTAACAACGATGGTGGACTTACCGGCGATTTCACCGTCAGCTCCGCGACTCCAGACACGTTTAGCGGTGAAGGAGACTTTCAAAGCACCGGTACAAATAACGCCGGCCAGTGCTGTTCAACGCTGACAACGGGACCCTTGACTGGAACGTTCACTGCTGATTCGACTAATCCGGGCCACTTCACCGGCACGATCACGACCACGCCCGCTTTTCCGTTTGGAATCGGCGGAGCGACGCCGGGCACCGAAGACGTCGACTTCTTTCTCGCTAACGGTTCGCAAGGTTTCATAATCGAGACCGACACCATTGCTCCGATATTCGGTGCGGTGGAAGCGCAGGGCACAATCGAAGGCGGCGCGCCAGCCCAACGTCCGCGGGTTCAATCACAGCAGCACACTCATCCGAAGAACCTACTCCAGACAATTGGGAAACAACACAGCCGGACCTCCGGCCAGTCCGGAAGCGGGCGCGAGTAAGCAACTGAAAATCTTGAGGGAGGGTCGCAATGACGGTTCTAAGCTCTAGACTTCACGAACGTGGCGGGATATACGGGCTCTGGATTTTGGTCGCCTTGACCGTTGGCCTGCTTCTGACGCTTCCTCCGCGCTCGCTGGCCCAGGAATTCCGCGCCACATTGACCGGACAGATTACTGACCCCACCGGTGCGGTTATTGCCAAGGCGAAAGTCACTGCTGTCAGCGATGACACGGGATCAACCTACTCCGACACCAGCAGTAAGGCAGGAGTGTATTACATCCCATACGTTGTGCCTGGCACCTACAAGGTTAAAGTTGAAGCCGCAGGTTTCAAGACCGTGATCCAGGACAGCGTATTGTTGCTCGCGGGCAAATATACCGGACAGAATTTCAAGCTGGACGTGGGCAGCATCCAGGAAACCGTAGAGGTAACGACTGCGCCGCCGCTGCTGGAGACGGCGAATGGCTCCGGTGGAACCATCCTGGATGAGACGATCATAGAAAACATTCCGGTCGTCGGCCGCCAGGTTTACAACCTCATTGGTACTACGCCTGGGAGTCAGTACACGGGCAGCACGCAGGGCAGAGGATTCGACAACGACAATGCCTACATCATCGGTGGTGGAGTAAATCCCACCGGGCAGGACAACACTGGCAACTCCGGTGGATTTAATCAGTTCACACTAAACGGCACAGACATCACTCAGCAGATTTCTTATGGCAATCAGGGAGCAGGAACGTGGAATCTCTCGCCCACTCTGGATTCCGTTCAGGAAGTCAATGTGATGTCCGACACCTACGACGCTCGCTACGGGCGAACCACCGGCGGCACCGTAAATGTCGTGACCAAGAACGGGACCAACACCTTTCACGGGGAACTAATCGAGAATTACAACGATGGCAGCCTTTTCAACGCCAATACGACGACGAACGTTTTTATTTCCGGTCTGCCTACTCCGCAGCAGGTGATTAACCAGTTCGGCGGGCATGTCGGCGGTCCTATTATCAAGAATAAGTTGTGGTTCTTTGGCAGCTTTGAAGGCTACCGCCAGTCTACATTCAACACAGTGACCGGCAACCTGCCGCCGGCTTATCTGCGGCCGGGATACAACGGCAACCCAGACGTTGATTTTGGTCTGGTCTCGACCATGGATCCTGGTCTGGTCTCCGGTGGCGTGCAGACGGATCCGTACGTATTGTACGGTCTAACGCTGTATCAGGCGGGAGACAGCACGAATCCGTCCAATCCAAATAATGCAGTCTGCGGTCAATTCGCCAGTCCCTCTGGCGGCCCCGCCAGTACTTGTGGAACGGGCAAGAACGTTATCAATTTTCCTAACGCGTACACCGGTGGAACGGTGAATCCGCTAACCATCGGTGGCGGGCAGCCTGCTTCCGGCCGACACAATTCAACAAAACAGCCCAGGCCATGTTGGCGGCAGGATATATTCCGATTGCCAAACATTAAGGGCCTGGAGAACTACATCGGCGGACAAGGCGAACCTTCCAATTATTTCGTTGATTAGTCCCGATGAGACCAGCTACAACCAGCCCCTGATCCGACTGGACTATAACCAAAGCGATAAGACGAAATTGTACAGCTTCTTTGGCATGCAGAGAGGGCACGAATACGTTAGTTACAACGGACTTACCGGGGTGGCGGCCAACGGCAGTTATGTCCAGCGAAATAGCTATACGGGTACCCAGGACGTGACGCATATTTTCTCGCCCACTCTTCTGGCTGACTTCAAGCTGTCCCTTAGCCGCTTTCAAAACAGAAATCCGAACGGCATCATCTCGGCTGCCAAGCCGGGTAGCAGTATCGGAATTAACATAACGCCACCTCCCACCTCCTCGTTCCTGGACGTGCCCGAGATTCACATAGCCGGGTTTCCGGACGCCGACGGAGCTGGCCTGGGGCAGATCTTCGGGAACTCAAATGATCTTGGAGGCGTCCACGAACATTTCCTTCGATACCGATGTCACGATGTCGAAGGGCGCTCACAGCCTGCACTTCGGCGGTGGCATTTTCTATTACACCTATGGGAATCCGATCAACGGCACCGTGACCAACAACGCAAACGGAGAATTCGGGTTCACCGGGCAATGGACGCAATTCGACCCGCTGAACGGCAATTGCTACATGCCAGGGAGTCTGGGGCTCACGGCCAATGCTTCATGCAGCGGCACCTACGCTCCCAACGGCTCAGGGTGGGCCGATTTTCTGCTTGGCTTGCCGGGGAATGGCCACGTCAACTGGAACGATTCGCTGTTTGACTATCAGCCGGTGTGGAATTTGTACGTCCAGGATGACTGGAGGATCAACCACCGCCTCACGGTGAACGTCGGTCTGCGTTATGACGTACAAATCGGCCTGAAGGAGCGCTACAACGAACTTCCCCGTGGTTTCTGCCAGACCTGCATAAACCCGATCACTAGCGATGGCGTTTACCAGGCCAACGTCGCGAATGCGGCCAACGTCGCTGCCTGGAATGCGGCTGGCATCACAGTGCCGACTCAGGTTTTGGGCACTATCCTCCCCGCCGGCATCGACGGCCAGCCGAGGAGTGCCTATAACACCGACTGGGGCAACATCGCCCCAAGAATTGGTTTCGCCTTCGCCCTCAATCCGAAGACGGTGGTCCGCGGAGGCTGGGGACTGTTTTACGGCGGTGGCCTCGAGGGTGGATCACCGATTGGCTACCAGCAGACGACAAATTACCTGGCTTCTACCGATGGGGGCGCAGACCCAACCCTGGGCCAGGCGGCAGCTGGAACTGCCTCGAACAGCGCGTACAGCATCGGGACGCCGTTCCCTGCCAGCTCTGAATATCCGCTGGGCTTGCAGCCGCCTGTGGGCGCGCAAGGTCTTCCTTTATCCGGTGTCGGCGGCGGCGGATTGCAAGTTGACAGTCCTCTGCGAAAGATTCCGCGAACGCAGGCGATGACTTTCGGGCTCGAGCGCGAACTGCCCAGTCAAACGGCGCTGGACATTCACTTTGCCGGTAACTACGCCAGCCGGTTGCGTGCCACGCAGTGGACCAACGGCACCGTAACTTATCCCGAGTTACAGTATGCGGTCTCACCAGGCGCCGATAATTATAGCCAACTTGTTCCGAATCCCTACTACGGCGTCTTTTCCGAGTCGTTTCCGGGTGGTTGCGGACAATCGCCCACGATCCCAAGGCTTGCTTTGTTGCTGCAATGGTCGCAGTATTGCGGATTCAACAGCGCTCCTCCGGTCGGCATCTATAACGCCCCAATCGGAAAGAACTGGTACAACGCTCTGGAGGTGAAGGTCACCAAACACACTTCCCACGGCCTCACCCTCAATCTGGCATACACGTACTCGAAGACCATGGATGGCAGCGGCTATCAGAACGGCTATCCATATCAGGACGCCAACGAGGTGCACTACATTTCGAAATTCGATAGAAACTCACGTGCTGGCCGTGACAGGAGTCTACGAACTGCCGGTTGGAAGAGGCAGGTGGCTGCTGGCAACTGCGCCGCGGCCGGTAGACTATGTCCTGGGCGGCTGGATGCTGGGCTGGAATTTCGGCGCACAAAGCGGAACTCCGATCGGCCTCAATCAAGGGTTCAACTATCTATGCCCGCTTGCTTCTCCCAGCGGCACCTCTGTAAGACAGTGGCTGAATCCTAACCTGACGAATCCCAGTTGTTACCAGAGCGCACCGCCGATCGGTGGCACGGGCTACACGTACGTGACTACTCCCAGTAACTCGACGGCGGTTCGCACTTATACCGTTCCGAACCTTGACTTATCATTGCAGAAGACTTTCAGGGTAACTGAACGAGTTAGTTTTTCCTTGCGCGGAGAGGCCTTCAATTCGCTGAACTCGGTACTGCTGGGCGGCCCAGACACCACGCCAACCGACGGGGCGGCGGCTCCGGTGTGCAACCAAACCACCAAACATTGTTACTGGTCAGGCTTCGGCGCCGTCGGTCCAAACCAATACAACAACCCCAGAAACCTCAGGGTTTCGGGCAGGATAACTTTTTAATGGAATTACGGGTTGGGGTGGCATTGAGCCCTGCGAATTGCGGGCGCACGCATCATTCAAGGGAAGATCGTTGAAGGGAAGATCGATGGAGGGAAGAGGGATGATTACGAAAAAGAACTCTTTGGCGCTGCCTTTTCTGTTGCTGGCGGCGGCTTGGCTCGTTCTATCGTTCACGGCACGGCGCACGCCCAAGAGGTGCAGGTGGATTTGTCGTCCACTTCGGCGCTCTGCGGCGGACAAGAGTGTTTCAACGTGGCGGGTCTCTTTACAACCGGAACATCCTTCCTGGGAACAACGGCATGGATGACGGGAATAACTGCACCCCCACGGCGCCTTACACAAATTGTCCGGACGCATACTCCTCCACCCAGCTGGGGCTATCATCGGCGACCCCTCCGACGCTGACTCCGCCCTCGCTGGGCGTGCCGTTCAACTTTGGTCCTGTGAATAGCCGTAAATTGCGGTCCGTCGACCAGCACCACATGTACAGTAGACATGGTCAACCTCACTACTTCCGGAGTCGTCATCAGCCTTCCCACAACCGAGCAAGCCATTTACTCCACGCTGGTCATGCTCGGTACTGCGGTCAATGGAGCACCATGCGGGACAAGTTACGGCCACTTACACTACCGGCGCGCCCGACGTATTCAATCAAACTTTCAGTGATTGGTGCGGCTTCGGAGGCAATCAGTACGAGTCCATCGCCGTGAGTGGCGTCAAGCGTATTAACAGCGATGGCACGCTCAACGGCGCGAATTGCAACCTTTACGCCTACACCTATCCGCTGGACGTTACCCGAATCCTGCAAGGCATAACCTTAACCGACAAGGACGGCTCTGGCGCGATGTTTGGCCTGGCCATCACATTGAAACCGCCGACCTACACCATCAATGCGGGCGTATCCAATCCCGTTTCGATCGCGGCGGGCAGTACGAGCACGGCAACCGTAACAGTGAACCCACAGCCCGGCTATGTTGGCACCATTACCCTGTCCTGCAGCATCTCCCCTACGATCGTGGGAGTTCCTCCATCCGCCGCCACTGTGCCAACCTGCAGCATCAGCCCGACCTCGGTGACGGTGACCACCGGCGAGACATCGCCGCCCACTGCGACGCTCACGTTTACTTCGGCTGCGCCAGCTAAAGCCAGGTCGCAACGTTCATCCAGAATCTTCTACGCTTTCTGGCTGCCATGCCCGGGCTGGCCCTGGTGGGACTCAGCGTCGGATCTGGTGGTTCACGCCGGAAAAGATTGTTGGGCCTGTTGTTGCTCGGGCTGCTGCTGACTGGCTTGGTGATCACGCCAGCCTGCGTAAGCACGGTTCATCTGGGCAACGTTGGAACACCTCCTGGCCAGTACTCGATTGCGGTCACTGGGGTTGACACAAACGGCCTGACCCAGGCCAGCAATGGCGCTGGAACGACGAACGTTGTGACCGTGACTGTAACCGACAACTAGCGATGCTGAGCGCCCAAGCCGGAACGAGATAGCAGAATCTCACTCGTGCTTGATGTTCTGAGAGGCGTCCCCTCCGGCAAGGCGGGCACGACAAGGCGCGAAGGCTCAACACTGGGACCTTTGTCGGGAACGAGACAGTTGTTCTTCGGCCACAGGGGGGAAAAAAAGGCATGCGCCGCGTTGCACGCTCCGGATTTGCCAGGTTACTGGCAGTTTGCTCAATCCTGCTTTCTTTATTGACCGCTTCCCTGCACGCGCAACAGCGGCAAGCGCTTCAGACCGATATATCGGTGCCGGCAGGCGCGAAACTTATCGGCCAAATGCCCGCTTCACAGCAGTTGAGCCTGGCGGTCACGCTGCCGGTGTAGCAATCAGGAGCAACTCCATACCCTGCTGCAACAGCTGTACGATCCGGTCAGTCCGAACTACCGTCACTTTCTGACCGTACCGCAGTTCACGGAGCAATTCGGCCCCACCGTGGTGGACTATCAGCGGGTCATAGGTCTCATGGAGTCGTATGGTTTGAAGGTCACCCACACTTATCCCGACCGTCTTGCTGTAAATGTGATTGGCTCGGTCGCCAACATCGAGAAAGCCTTTCAGGTGACGATGCAGGTCTATCGGCATCCCACTGAGAGCCGTACCTTCTACGCTCCTGATGTTGAGCCGTCGGTCGAACCGGGCTTCCCGGTGCTGAGTGTCGAAGGTCTGAGCACCTACAGCCTTCCTCGCCCCATGCTGAAGCGTGCTTCCCCGGAGCAGCGGGTGCACAGTGATCAGACCGGCTCAGGACCAAGCGGTCAATTTCTCGGCAGCGATATACGAGCCGCGTACTACGGCACCGGCCCACTGACGGGCAGTGGACAAGCTCTTGCACTGGCCGAACTCGGCCAGTGGAACATGGCTGACATCCAGGCCTATTTCAGTTCGGTGAATCAAACACTCAGCGTGCCCATTGTGACCGAACTGCTGGGCGGGACCAGTGGAGCTTGCCCGGGCGACTGCGACGATGGTGAACAGGCCGTCGACATTCAGCAGATAATCTCGATGGCCCCGGGCGCGTCCGTCCTGATTGTCTATGAGGACACTTCTGGCAACGCCGACGTCGACATATTCGACGCCTATTCGACGGACAACATTGCCAAGCAAATGAGCTTTTCCTTCGGGATCGGGGATGGCAATGCCGCGTCCGACGAACAATACTTCGCGAAGTTCCATGCCCAGGGGCAGAATTTTTTTGTGGCCTCCGGCGATGCCGGGCCTTACGTCGGAACTTCAGGATGGCCGGGCTACAGCCAGAACGTGACAGACGTGGGCGGCACGGACTTAACCACGGCAAGCGCGGGCGGGGCCTGGTCCTCAGAAGTGGCCTGGGTAGGCAGCGGCAGCGGGTGGTGTAACAACACCGTCTCCGGTAGTCCATGCAACGGCAATAACTACGGTCTGATTCCGAGCTACCAGCAGGCTACGGGCGTGATCAATGCGTCGAATCAGGGTTCCACGACATTCCGCGACATCGTGGATGTTTCCGCGGAGGCCAATACCGACAATTTCTGGTGCTCGAGCGGAACATGTCAAGGAGGCATCGGCGGCACGAGTCTTGCGGCGCCGCGATGGGCGGGCTTTCTGGCTCTGGCCAACGAACAGGCTGCCAGCTACGGCGAAACCATCGGCTTTCTCAACCCGGCGGTATACGCAATCGGTCAAGGGTCAACTTATCTCCACGACATCACGACGGGGTGGAGCGAAAACAGCAGCTTGTCCTGCACGGTCGGCACTCTGGGTTGCCTGAATGGCAGCCAGTCTGGCGAACCCTCTGGCGTGGAAGGTTTCAACGCTATTATCGGATACGATCTGGCAACTGGCTGGGGCACGCCGAACGGGCCTGGGACGATCGCCGCTCTCGCGCCCACCTCAACTACGAACCCATACTTCACGCTGTCGGCATCGCCGAGCACTCTGCCGCTTACGCCCGGCGGCGCTGACCAGACCAGTGCGATCTCGCTGACCGCGGGGAACGGTTTCACTGGGACTGTTACTCTCTCCGCGAAGATCCTCGGTGCTCCCGTGGGAGTGACCGCCAGCTTCAATCCAGCTTCAATCTCGGGATCAGAAACTTCAGCCTTGACCGTCTCGACGACCAGCGACACGCCTGCCGGGACTCTGATGCTCGTCGTCACCGGCACGAGCTCGGCCGGAATCCAGACGCAACCGGCCTATGTAACGCTCGCTTTACCGGATTTCTACCTTTCGGTCACGCCGAGCCCGACTTATCCCGGCCAGCCGAACAACATTTACATCAACCAGGGCGCAACCGCGGGCTCAACGGTCACAGTAAACTCCCAGAACAATTTCAGCGGGACGGTGAACCTATCCGTCAAGAGCCTGCCCAGCGGCGTAACCGCATCGTTCAGTCCCGCGAGCACGGCGAGCACGAGCACTCTAACACTGACGGCGAGCAGCACGGCTTCGACAGTAGGCAGCGACTACTTGACCGTGAGCGGGACATCGGGCACTGTCGCCCCGCTAAACGCGCCCTATACGATTCTCTCAGTAAGTGCAGCCACCGGCACGGGCGGCTCCGGAACCCCGGTACCTCTGACTTCGGCTTACAACCTGGCGGGCATCTACGCCGACGGCGTAACCTTCGGCACCGGTATAGACGGTGCAGGAAATGGTTACTCTTCGAACCTGCTGACCACGAACCGAATCCTCAGCGGCGTTCAATTCAACTTTGGACCGGCGAATACCACAAACTGTGGCGCGTCCTCGCAACCAGCGTGTGTTGACGACGCCGTCTCCAGCGCTGGCCAGACGATTACGCTGCCCTCAGGCCAATTCACCACGTTACAAATGCTCGCCACCAGCATCGACGGCCCCGTATTGTCCCAGACCCTCACCGTCACCTACACCGACGGCACGACGAGTACGTTCACCCAGAGTTTCAGCGACTGGTGCAGCTGCAGTAAGAATCCCGGGCAACAACCTGGCGAATCTTTTGCGGTCTCCATGCCTTATCGCGATGAAGCCACCGGCGTCCAGGACAATGTCGCGTTCAATTTGTACGCTTACACCTTTGTTCTAAACAGTACCAAGACCGTAAAAAGCGTGACCTTGCCGCAGCCCAGGAGCGGCAACGTAGTAGTCCTCGCTGCCACTTTATCGGCCCAGAGCTTGGGAACACAGGTTAGCCTCTCATCCGCCTTCAACATCGCCGGCATCTTCGGCAACGGAGTAAAGTTTGAAGGAACCGGTGATATCGATGGCACCGCAGACACTGATTCCTGCAGCTTATCCGATGGCTGCTCGGACGCATACTCAGAACAGCAGTTAGGGCTGACCTCGGCCACATCCCCGACGCTGACCATCAAGGGAGCCACATTCAACTTTGGTCCGGTCAATACAGCTAACTGTGGCACCGGATTACCTGCCTGCATTTCGGATATAATCCATCTCCCTGCCGCCGGTGTGACCATCCCGCTGCCCTCAAATCAGCAGACCGCTTACACGACCCTGACTATGTTGGGCACAGCCGTCAATGGTAGCCAGACCGGGACGGTTACTGTCACTTACACGACGGGCTCGCCCGCTCTCATCAACCAAACCTTCAGCGACTGGTGCAACTTCACCGGGAATTCAAATGAGAGCGTCGCCGTCGGCGGGATCAGCCGCATCAACAGCGACGGTACACTCGCCACTGGCGCGAGCTGCAATCTCTACTCCTACACCTATGCTCTGGATTCCACCCGCACAGTGCAAAGCATTACCTTGACCTACACTGGCGCTTCTGCGCCGGGTGAGGGTGCATTCGTTCTCGCGCTCACTTTGAGTGGAAATTCGACCACGCCGCCGCCCAGCTATTCCCTTTCGGCTGCCACCGCCAGCCCGGCCTCGATCAGTCCTGGCGGTACATCCACGGCAACCGTGACCGTGACTCCGGCGGGAGGTTATACCGGTAGTGTCACTCTCTCGTGCGCCGTCACATCTACAGTAACGTTCACATCGTCGCAAGCCAGCTGCTCGTTCGGCAACGCGAGCCCGGTTACCATCAGCAGCGGCTCGGGAACAGCCACGCTCACGTTCTCGACCGCGGCTTCGTCAGCAGCCATGTTGCCCACGGAGTTGCCCAAATCGAAGCTGCGCATGGCGAACACGTTTTATGCGCTGTGGCTACCCATTCCCGGGCTTGTACTGATTGGCCTGGGACTTGGTTCGCAAGGTTCGCGCCGCAAGAGGTTATTCAGCCTTCTCTTCATGTGGATGATTCTGGCCAGTCTCATCGTTCTTCCCTCCTGCGGATCTGGCGGCGGCGGCTCGGGAGGCGGTGGCACTGGCGGAACTCCTGCTGGAACTTACACGATTACGATTACCGGTACGGATGCAAACGGTCTCACTCAATCCAACGCCGCTCCTACCGTGACCGTTGTCGTCAACTGACGAGTACTGTGAACGAAGTCTATACTTTGAAGCTGCTGTCCCCGAGGCGGGGTCACTTCGAAGCGCGACTCCGCCGTGCTAACCCGGGTTCTTTGAGCGTAGCCATTGCAGTCATGACCCGCCATAAAGCCTGACTCGAGCTAGCTTTTGTGCCGAGACTAGACAAGTTTTCAAAATGACGTTGGGAGAATTACGATGCGACGATTCTGCACTCCTTTGGTGGCGATTCAGCTTGCCTGCCTGATGTTGTTCCCCATGGCCTCGGCACAAACAACCGGGAAGCCTGATCTGAGCAAGCAGCCGACCCTTTACGTTGTCGGCTATGCCCACCTCGATACGGAATGGCGATGGGAGTACCCCCAAGTCATCGACGAATATATTCGCAAGACGATGGAAGATAATTTCACTCTCATCGATAAGTATCCTCATTACGTCTTCAATTTCAGCGGCGCCAATCGTTATCGCTTCATGAAGGAATATTTCCCCGCCGATTTCGCCAGGGTGAAGAAATATGTAGATGAAGGAAGATGGTTTCCGGCGGGATCGTCCATGGAGGAAGGTGACGTCAATGCGCCCAGCGCCGAGGCCATCATCCGGCAAGTCCTCTACGGGAATGACTGGTTCCGCAAGGAATTCGGCAAGGCCAGCGCGGAATACATGCTGCCCGATTGCTTCGGATTTCCGTCGTCGCTGCCGACGATTCTGGCGCACTCCGGAGTGAAGGGATTTTCCACTCAGAAACTGGTATGGGGATCGTCCGCGCCCGTTGGAGGTCCGGAATCGCTGGAGAAAACGCCGGAGGGCACGCCGTTCAACGTGGGCGTGTGGGTGGGACCAGATGGTGAGAGCGTGCTGGCCGGACTGAATCCGGGCGCCTATGACGGCGGCATCGAGACCGATCTCAGCAAGCCCTTGCCTCCGCTACCGCCCGATGCGGCGCTCCGAGGACCTACGAAAGAAGATGCAGGCGGTGCGCAGCGAAACTTGATCAGCAGCAGGGTGAGCGGGCATGCGTCCGATCCGAATGACATTGAGGAATCCATTCGTCTGCAGGAGCGAACTGCAGGCGCTGGCCTGGGTTGACCACCAGACGGGCACAGGCCGCTACATCAAGTCGACTGGGCGGCGAGGGTCGAGCTGAACGGCAAAGTCAGCGGCGTCTTCACCGACTACCATTATTACGGCACGGGCGACATCGGTGGAGCTCCGCGACGAGGAGTATGTGAAGCGGCTGGAAGCGATCGTCACCCAGGGCAGCGACGAGCCTGCCCTCCAGAATGGCTTCCTGTTATCGCGGAGGGCAAACCGAGTGTCCGCCGGTTAAGGTCGGTGATGGCCCGGTTCACGTGATCTCCGCGAATGCCGAGCAGATGTTCCTCGACATCACGCCTGCCGAGGCTGCCGGACTTCCCCGCTACACCGGGCGAAATGGAACTCACCAATCATTCGGCTGGCTCGCTGACATCACAGGGCTACCAGAAGCGTTGGATTCGGAAAGAAGAATTGCTGGCCGATGCGGCGGAGAAGGCGTCGATCACGGCGGAATGGCTGGGTGCGCGGCCCTATCCGCTGCAGCGATTGAACGATGCATGGACACTGGTGATGGGCGGCCACTTCCACGACCTCGCCGCCGGCACCGCCACTCCCAGAGCGTACGAGTTCGCCTGGAACGACGACGTGATCGCGATGAACCAGTTCGCTGGCGTGCTGAGCAACGCCACCGAAGGCGTCGCCGCAGCGCTCAACACTGAGGCGAAGGGCGTGCCGCATCGTCGTCTTCAATCCGCTGAACATCGCGCGCGAAGACGTGGTGGAAGCCAGCGTGAACTTTCCCGGCGGCATGCCGAAAGCGGTGCACGTGACTGGTCCGGACGGCAAAGAAGTTCCGGCACAGATTTCGAACGGCAAAGTGATCTTCGTGGCCAAAGCGCCATCCGTCGGCTACGCGGTTTACGATGTGCAGCCCGGTGCGGGCGCGGCTCGCGCCTCCACGCTGCACGTATCGGAGAATTCTCTCGAGAACCAGTACTACCGCGTGAAGCTCAATGCCGATGGCGACGTCGCCAGCATTTTCGACAAGTCGATCGGCAAGGAACTGCTGGCTGCGCCGGCGCGCCTCGCCATCTCCTATGACAACCCGCAGCAGTGGCCGGCCTGGAATATGGATTGGGACCAGGAGCAGGCTGCGCCGAAAGCATACGTCGGCGGCCCGGCAAAGATTCGAGTAGTGGAAAGCGGTCCGGCGCGCGTGGCCATGGAAGTTTCGCGGGAAACCGCGGGCTCCGAGTTCGTCCAGACGATCCGGCTTTCGGCGGGCGACGCGGGAAAGCGCGTGGAGTTCGAAAACGTGATCGACTGGAACACCAAAGAATCGAATCTGAAGGCGACTTTTCCTCTGGTAGCTTCGAATCAGATGGCCACCTATAACTGGGATATCGGCACGATCCAGCGGCCCAGCGCCCAACCGAAGAAGTTTGAAGTGCCTTCCCATCAGTGGATTGACTTAACCGACATGAGCGGTGAGTTCGGCGCCACCATCCTGACCGATTGCAAGAACGGATCGGATAAGCCGAACGACCACACCATCCGGCTCACTCTGATCCGCACGCCGGGAACGCGTGGCGGTTACGCCGACCAGGGCACGCAGGATATCGGTCATCACGAGTTCGTTTACGGAATCGCCGGGCACGCGGCCGACTGGCGCGATGCCCAGACCGACTGGCAGGCGCAGCGGCTGAACGATCCGCTCATCGCTTTTGCAGCTTCAAAACACGCTGGCGCGCTGGGTCGCGAGTTTTCTCTGCTGAAGGTGAGCAATTCGCGGATTCGAGTCCTGGCGCTGAAGAAGGCAGAACAGGGCGACGAAATCATCGTGCGCCTCGTCGAACTCGATGGCAAACCGCAACCCGATGTCCGGATATCGTTCGATACGCCCATCACTGCCGCCCGCGAAGTCAACGGGCAGGAGCAGCCCGTGGGAGCAGCAACGGTGAACGGCGGCTCTCTCGTAACTTCGTTCTCCGCGTATCAACCGCGCACGTTCGCCGTCCGGCTGGCCGCGTCGCGGGCCAAAGTGGCAGGCGGTGCATTCCGTGCCGGTAACGTTGCAATACGACCTCGCAACGGCCAGCAACGACGGCACGCAGTCGGCCGGCGGATTCGACGGCCAGGGTAACGCGCTGCCCGCGGAAATGTTGCCAGCGCAAATTACCTTCAATGATGTGCAGTTCCAACTCGCTCCCGCGAAGACGGGCTCTCCCAACGCGATCGCAGCGAAGGGTCAGACGATTAACCTGCCGGCTGGCCACCATAATCGCTTGTACGTGCTGGCGGCTTCCGCCGACAGGCGACCAGAAGGCCACCTTCCAGGTCGGTGGCAAAAAAGTCGACTTGAATATTCAGGACTGGGGCGGATTCATCGGGCAGTGGGACGATCGGCAGTGGAGCTCGGGCGACACCTCCAGCGATAATTATGGCAAGATGATCGGCCTTACCCGGCCTACATCAAACGCGCCGACCTGGCATGGTACTGCTCGCATCACCACAACGCCGCCGGTGAAAATGTTGCCTTACAGCTATTCGTATCTGTTCGCCTATCCAATCGATCTGCCCGAGGAAGCTCGAACTATCACGCTGCCCAACAACGACAAGATCCGCATTCTCGCTATGTCGGTGGGCGAAGAGAATCCGGAACTGAAACCGACGCAGCCTCTGTACGACTTATTCGCCCCGCCGCCCGCCGGCGCGGACGATTTTGCCATCCACACCCAAACCTCCGGCGTCTCCGTTTACAAGAGTAAGAGCGGGACGGCAGCAGTCTCCATCATTCGCCGTGGCAATTTCAGGTCGAGCGTTAGCCTGAGCATATCCGGGCTGCCGCGAGGAGTAACTGCCTCTTTCAGCCCGGCCACCACCGAGCGGGCAAGCAAGCTGACGCTTACAGCGGATAATTCGTCGGACCTCGCGACTTCAACCATCACTATCACTGGGGTGGCGGGCAGCCTGTCGCATACGGTCTCTACGCCTCTCACCGTCGCGGCTATCAAGACGGGGACGGTTGCGGTCGATCTGTCGTCGGTATTCAACAAGAGCGCTATCCATTCCGATGGCTCCAGATTTTCTCCCCAGGCCAGCGCGGACGGCGAAGGTTTCGCTTATTCGAAAGAGGCGCTGGGCTCGGCCCCGCTATGGGATGGCGTTTTGTTCAACCTTGGACCGGCCGACGTTCCGGACGCTGTCACGGGCAGAACCGTCACGCTTCCCGCAGGCAAGTTCGCCAGCATCAAACTTCTCGCGACCGGTGTTGAAGGTCGCCAGGAGTCACAAATCTTTACGATCACATATGCCGATGGCACATCCTCATCTGTTACTCAGGACTTCAGTGACTGGTACGAGCCCAGCGCCTTCCCGGGCGAGTCTGAGGCTATCGTCATGCCGTATCGTCTCGCCGAGGGTTCCAGGGACGATCGCACTTTTTATCTCTATGGATACTCCTTCAACCTCGACAGCAGCAAGCCGGTGCGCAGCATCACTTCGCCGAGCAACGAGCGTGTGCTTGTTTTTGCCATGACTCTGGTTCCTCCCTCAGGATCGTAATGCCTGCTGCCCCGTGCTCCATTGCACCTGTTGGTCAGTATTGTAATTTGTGCGAATCGCGATGCCGAAGCTGTTGTCGGGCCAGCGCCGGATGTCATGATGCGGTGCGCAGCCCCTTCGCTTCGACTTGGCAGCTTGTCTTGTCACCTCATCCTGACGACTATTGCATCGCGTCGGGCGTCCCGGCGCGGGGTGGAACGCATTAACTCATAGCTAAAGAAAGACACTTTGCCAGGGCGAAAGCGAAAGAAACACTGCCAGGGACGCCCATGTGCTCTCGCGGAAGGAGCTCGCAGCAGACTACGCGCTCCGCCAGCTTTTTCCACGCTTTATCGTCTCTTTCTCGGCTTCAGCGC
Organism: uncultured Acidobacteriaceae bacterium; assembly: GCA_963846245.1. Lineage (GTDB taxonomy): Bacteria > Acidobacteriota > Terriglobia > Terriglobales > Acidobacteriaceae > Sulfotelmatobacter. The sequence continues at coordinate 65,383 of CAWJVI010000012.1, forward strand.
TTTGTGCCGCTGCATCGTTACCACATTTGGTACGACGGCGCGGCCTATTCATCTCGCAGGGCAACGATCGGATCCATCTGGGCGACGCGGCGAGCCGGGATATAGCTAGCCAGCAAAGTAACAAGAGTCAGCAAAAGCGAAATCGCCACGAATGTGAGCGGATCGAACGGGCTCACACCGAACAGAAGACTCCGCATGAGACGGGAAACCGCGAAAGCTCCCGTTGTGCCGATGGCCACTCCGCAGAGCGCCAGAGCCAAACCCTTCCACACAATCAAACGCTCAATTGTTCCACGCGTTGCACCCATGGCAATTCGGATTCCGATTTCACGCGTGCCCTGATTTACCAGGTAGGACATCACTCCGTAAGTTCCGATCACCGCCAGCGCAAGAGCCACACCAGCAAACAGCGTCAACAGCAGCATTGCGAACCGGCGCTGCGCCAGCGATTCCTCAAGCCGCTGGTTCATGGTTCGTACGTTGTACAGCGGCAGATCACTATCCAGCTCGTGAATCTGCTGCTTGACGGCAGGGGCCAAGGTTGCGGGATCGGCCCCACTCCGCAGCACAACATTCATGGCGCGCGTGGGATATTGGGTTTGAGGAAGGTAGAGTGCGATGCGCGAATCGGAATCGAGAGTGTACTGCTTGACGCGTCCGACCACGCCGACCACCGTCTCCCACGGAGACTTGTCGGTGATGCCTCCATAATGGATGCGCCGCCCGATGGGATCCTGATTCGGCCAGAGCTGTTGCGCCATGTACTCATCAATGACGACCACCTTCGGGCTGGTGGGTGTGTCATGCTCATTGAAAAACCTCCCCGACCGCAGAGGAATTTCCATGGCTTCGAAGTAGTGGCCGCCAACCACGCGTTGATCCGCATTGATGAAGTTTTCGCCGGGCGGAGGAATCCGTCCTTCCACCGTAATCGGACCCCAGGCAAACATTTGGCTCAGAGGAAGCGAAGTGACGGCCCCGGAAGCGGTCACACCAGGCAGACTCTCAAGCCTGCTCCAGAGCTGGTGGTAGGTGGCAACAACAACCTTTGGATCCGCGTACTTCGGTCCACTCATGGTGAGCTCGAGCGTGAGTACTTTGTCGGGGTTGAGTCCGGGCGAAACCTTTTCGAGGTATATGAAGCTGCGGATCAGCAGTCCAGCCCCGATGAGCAACATCACGCACAAGGCCAGTTCGGAAATCACCAGCATTCTGCGCATGTTGTGGCCACGTCCCCAGACTGCGCTCGCGCCGGCTGTGCCTCGGTTCGTGTCTTTCAGCGTAGCGTGCAGATCGAATCGCGACACCCGCAACGCGGGCACCAGACCGAACACAGCTCCGGAAATAACAGAAAGAACGAATGTAAAGACCAGGGCAACTCGATCGATGCCGATGTCGTTGATCCGCGGAACACTCTTCGGTCCAAAAACATGGATCCAATGCAGACTCCAAAAGGCAAGGACAACTCCGCAAGCACCTCCGGACAAAGACAGCAAGACGCTTTCGGTAAGCACCTGGCGGACAATCCGGAAGCGGCTTGCGCCCAAGGCCGTGCGAATTGCGATTTCCTTTTGCCGGGCAACCGCCCGAGCGAGCAGAAGATTGGCCACATTCGCACAAGCAATTACCAGCACAAACCCGACCGCACCCAGCAGCACAAACAGTGTGGGGCGCGCGTCACCCACGACCTGTTCAAGCAGAGGCACAATGCCAAAGGTCAAGCCGCCGTTGGGCGGATAAGTCTGCGGATAATCGTGGCGCAATCGCGCCGTGATGGTATCCATCTCGGCCTGGGCCTGGGCAACGGAAATACCAGGCCTGAGCTTGCCCATGATGTTGTAGTCTTCGTGATCGCGGTTTTGCGCGGCATCGACCGGCATCGGCAACGGAAGAAGGATATCGGCCTGCTCGGCTCCGTCAAGAGTGGGCAGGACTTCTCTCGGCAGGGAAAAAGCCCGGGGCATGATGCCGACCACTTCGTAGGGAACACCGTTCAGAGTCACGGATTTGCCAATCATCTTTGGGTCAGCGCCAAAGTGTCGAAGCCACATGCCGTAGCTAAGCACGGCGGTAGCCGGCTTGCCCGCCGAATCCTCGTCTGGACTAAAGACTCTCCCCAAGGCCGCTGCCTGGCCGAGCATGGGCAACAGATTCGAGGAGACACGAATCGTGCCCACGCGTTCTGGCTCGCCCTTACTGGTCAGGTTATAGTTTCCTCCGATGGCGATCGCGACTTGCTCAAGACCATGATGTCCGGTCTTGATGTCGAAATACTGCGCGGTGGAGAACCAGTCCTGGGTGATGTTCAACCCGGGCGAGCGATTCCACAGAATGACCAAGCGATCTGCGTCCCGGTACGGCAAGGGACGAAGCAACAATGCATTGACAATGCTAAAGATGGATGTATTCGCACCAATGCCTATGGCCAGCGACAAGATTGCCGCCAACGTAAACCCCGGACTCTTGGCCAGCATCCGAACCGCATATGCAAAATCTCTTGCTAAAGTATTCATGCGCCCGCCAACTCCTTATAGTGAGGGCCATTCTCGCGTGCAATTATAGCCACGCCGTACGTTGACAGCAGTTCAGATCGGCTAACATGTTCCTGGTGGAGAAGCCTCCCGCAGTTTCCTGCATATGAGCCCAGCCGGCCCGTTGATCGCTCCTCCATCTCCATCCGATCCCTCAGAGGCCGCCAAACGGCTCCTGCCGTGGCTCGTTGCTGTCGCCTTTTTCATGGAGTCGCTGGATACAACGATTCTCAATACGGCCGTTCCCGCCATCTCTTCCGCCCTCGGCGTCGCTCCGCTCAGCATGAAGGCAGTGCTGGCGAGCTATACGCTCAGCCTTGCGGTCTTCATCCCAATCAGTGGCTGGATGGCGGACCGGTTCGGAACCCGTCGTGTATTCGCATCTGCGATTGGTCTATTCACCCTCGGATCCTTTCTATGCGGAATATCAAGCAACATCCACGTGCTGGTCGCTTGTCGCATCCTGCAAGGTTGCGGCGGCGCGATGATGGTGCCGGTGGGCCGGCTCACCCTGGTGCGAACATTTGCCAAGTCAGATCTTCTGCGCACCATGAGCTTTGTTTCCATACCAGCCCTGGTGGCGCCCATGCTCGGACCCATCGCCGGAGGTCTCATCGTCGGCTATCTTCACTGGCGCTTCATTTTCTTCCTTAATATTCCGATCGGACTCGCGGGTTTGATTCTCGTTTATCTGCATTTGCCGGACTACCGCGAAGAGCAAACCCCTCCCCTCGATGTCGTCGGGCTCATCCTCTTCGGTTCCGGGATCGCATTACTGTCTTACGTGCTGGAGATATTCGGCGAGCATACTCTGAGTCGCGGCGAGATGTCCGGGCTCTTGGCGTTGTCGATTGCCTTGCTTGCCGGATACGGAATCCACGCGCGTACGTCTTCCATTCCCTTTGCTGCAAGCTCAAGCTGTTCAGCATTCGCACGTTCCGGGCCGCCGTGAGCGGCAGCTTCTTCACTCGTCTTGGAATCGGCGGAGTGCCATTTCTCCTACCCCTTCTCTATCAGGTGGGCCTGGGATTCACCCCGATCGAGTCCGGTCTGCTCATCATGCCCCAGGCAATCGCCTCCATGAGTATGAAAGCGATCATGCCGCGACTTCTGAGCCGCGTCGGGTATCGTGGCGTCCTCATCTCCAACACTTTGATTCTCGGCGTTCTTCTGATGGTGTTTGCAACGATCGGTCTGCGAACACCGGTTTGGGCCATCGTGCTGCAGGCTTTCCTTTATGGAGCATTCACGTCGCTGCAATACACGAGCATGAATACCCTGGTATATCGCGGACATCGACGGAAAAAGACGCCAGCAGCGCAAGTTCCATCGCCAGCACCATGCAGCAGATGTCGATCAGCTTCGGCGTAGCAGCAGCTGGGCTGGCAACAGCGTTTTTCGTTCCCAGCACACACTCCAATCCCGCCGAAATGATTCAGGGAATCCATAAAGCCCTCATTGCTCTCGGGATATTGACCATCGTGTCGACGATCGTCTTCTGTGGTTTGAAGAGCGGAGATGGCGATGATGTGAGCCAGCATAAGGTTCTTCACCCGGGAGGATGACTCAACTTATTGACGGGTCGAACGCCACGCCCAACGCGACCGCTAGAAAAACGGCGCGACTTGTGCTCGGTGCGGATTGTTGAGATGCATCCGGTTAATCCACGAGCGTGGACCAGTATGGAAGAATTCAAGCGTGATGTTTGCGCCTACATACCCCAGCATGTTGTAGTTGCCCATGCGAAAACCATCCATCGCATCGTAGCGGCGGGGATACCATGCGTAAACGGCAGTCATGCTGCCCGCGTAGGGAGCCACCAGGTCTGGAAAAGAAAAGACGCGGTGGCCGTCGTCGCCGCGCCGCGAGATGACGGTCGAAATCACCGCATGGCCCAGCCTGCGAAATAGTCCCTTGCACTCACAGCTGTAATACATCGTATCTTCGCGGAGAGCTTCCGCCAGCGTATAGCGCGTAGTCGCCGTTACCGCCAGCACTCCGAAGCTGGACGCGAAGCGCTTGCCGTAAGCCGTCGCGCCTTCCTTCCAGTCCGGCGGCGAATCATCGATCTGGCTGATCCCCGCAGACGCCACAGCCACGGCGATGGGATAAGGGCCGAACCCATCGAACAAATAATTGCGCAGCTTCATAGTCTCAGTCGGACGCGTGTAAAAGTCCAGGTTCGCAACGGGTGCGTTCGGAAGCGTTGACGAGGATCCCCCCGAATCCGACTGCGATTGTGCCAGCGCAGGCAGGGCCAAAAGTCCCACGATTACCCACAGCACCACCCAGAGCGCCTTCAGGCTGGGACTCTTCCTGATATGCGACGAACCGCAGACATCGAAGTTAGGTTCGCGATGCAGGCTGTGAGACAGGCTTTGCGAAGGTACAGCATGTAGGCCGAGTTGAGTAATAGAGAGTCCTGTCAGCAGCAGTTCTGAATACGCGGTGTTCCGAGCAGCGCTCTTTCGTGCGATTAGATTTACTTCCGAGGCGTCGCGTTGTATCTGATCCAGGTACGTGCGTTCGCGCTCAGGGGGATGCGCGATGAGTTTAACTCAAACCAACGACCGATGACTGCGTCATATCCGGAATGCGAGCGTCGAACTAGTGAGGATCATCGACCAGAAGTTGGCGCGGCCCGCGCAGCCGCGCCACTTCTGTGACACCGAGAACTAGGTGCCTGTCTTAAATGTTTGCTCCGACGGCGCACCCAACGCAGCCGCAACTTGAGTCCCGATCGGAGATCCCAACCCAGAGCATGCATCCCATCCCGGACCAGCCGAGTAGGCGCCATTGTTGCCGGAGGTGATGTCATTGAGGTCCCGCGCCGTACCCGCGTCCTGATAGAGCAATGGGTTGATAAAGCCGACTGGCTTTCCAATGCTCTGGTTGATCAGCGCGATCAACCCAGCCCAGAGCGGGGCGACGGCACTCGTCCCGCCAATTACGTCGGGTTTTCCGTCGACGCGAGTAACGTAGCCAGTGGTCGGATCGGCGTCCCCGGTCACGTCTGGAACGCCTCGACCAACATTCTTACTTGGATTGGCGGAAGCCGGCACTCCGGCCCCATTCTGCCAACTCGGCAGCGGAAAGACATCGCTGATGCCGCCTCCCGTTGCGCCTTCGTTATTTGCGAGTTCGTTCCACACAGTTTCGCTGGTAATGCGATCGCCGGAGGTCACCAGCTCAGTGCCTCCACACGCCAACACATTCGGACTCGACGCCGGAAAATCCACGTGGTTCAGGCCGTCGGTCACGCCGTCCGTCGAGCCATCATCTCCAGCCGCGACGCAAACCGAGACACCCATTGCGGCCGCGGACTGAAACGCCTCATCCATCGACGTCATCGCCTGCTGCGTCCATGAAGATTCCGGACCACCCCAACTGATCGAGACCACAGACGGATTGTTCGTGCTGTCGTGCACCGCCGTAGTGATCGCGTTCAGAAAACCGGCATCGGTGTTGTCCGCAAAGTAGACGACGATCTTTGCGCCCGGTGCGATCGATCCAGCCACTTCAATATCCAACATGACTTCGCCATCAGGTCCATTCGGGTCTCCGGTGGGGTCATTGCTTCCATCACCCACCGAAACCGCCGACACGGTGGGGGTCTCGGTCAGTTTGAGCTGGCTCCAGTAATTGCTCAGATCAGAAGTTTTGTAGCCGCCGCCCAACTCGATCAGCGCGATACATTCCCCGGCTCCATTCACGCCGGTGGGAAAGTCGTAAAGCGCAGCGACTTGCGGCGGCGTGTAAGACAGGTTGACGCTCGCGGCACGGGCGCCTGCCACCCCCCCGCCGCCTACGAAAATGCGGTTTGGCTTGTGGCCGATTATCCAGGCCAAATACGCCTTCGACGATGTCGTGCAGTTCCGCAGGAAGGTGGATCACTCCCGTGCGCCCGCGATACCTGCCGGTCGGGTGATCGTATTCCTTCAGCTCGACGCCAAACGCCTCGTTCATCGCCGCAACCGTGCCAGAGAGAATCACGGTGCGCCGGGCCGCACTTTTTTCTTTCACTGTGAGTTTATGTTCGTGGGCAAATGTTTCGACGCGAGCAATGCTCTCCGGGTCGGCCCCGTGGCGTTGCTCGAATTCCTTACGGCTTAAAATGGTGCGGTTCTCAATCGGCTTCGTGAAAGCGTCAGCGCTGACGATCGGCTTCTTCCCCGTGCGAGATCGCAAACGGATGGTCACGTCAACAGTTTCGTTAGGTTTGGCTGGTCCTATCTCTTGCGCTCCTTCCATCGGAGCGCGCTCACTACCGGCAACCGGCAGAGTGTTTTTCGGAGTAGACATAGATCTCCTTTCTATTAGGCCGAGCCGAACGCAGAGAAATGCAGGGCGTTGCTAAGGGGAGTTTCGAGGAACTCCACCCAGGGAAGGAACCGAGCCGTCTGCAAATCTCCGAGTCGATGCGGGCCCGTTCGATGGCTGCAAAATAGCAGCAGAAGGACAACTGCGCAAGATGTCTCCTGGACCTGTTACGAAAAACGAACAGATCGTTGTTGGACATAGCATTGTTGGACAGATCATAAATGTGACAACTTACGGAGCCGGATCAGGCCCGTCCCGCAAACTCCCGGTTCTCCGTGGATACTTTTACTTTTTCACCTTCCTTGATGAACAACGGAACGCGGATCTCCAGGCCCGTCTCCAGCCGCGCTGGCTTGGTAACGGTGCCGCCCGACGAGTCGCCCCGAACCCCGGGTTCGGTAGAGGTGACGTTCAGCTCCACAAAAGTGGGCAGTTCTAAACCGATCGGGTTGCCGTTGTATTTCCGCAGCTGGATGATCGCGCCTTCGATCAGGAAATCCAACGCATTCCCAATCATCTCCTCGGTCAGGGTGAGCGTCTCGAAGGTTTCCTGATCCAGGAAGTGAGAGCCATCACTGTCGCTGTACAGATAGGATGCCGGGACCGATTGGAGGTCCGGCTCCTTGAACTTGTCGCTCGCCTTGAAGGTCTTCTCAAAGACCGCGCTGGTGAGAAGGTTGCGCATCTTCAGCCGAACCAGAGTCTGGCCGCCGCGGGCGGTCGGCGTATTCACTTCCGCTTCCAGGCAATGAAAAAGGCGTGTTTTCAAACTCGAACAACGTCTTGCGTTTGACGTTGATCGCATCGATCAATGCGGCCATGAACTCCTCAAAGGCAGGTCGGCAGCGAAAGTAAGTGCGGACCTGATACGAATTTCTCTCCAGTATAAGGCTGGGCACACAATCCGGCTGGCGTATTCAGCAGGTTGCGGGCTGTGTTCGGCTCATCGAAGTGGTACCTCCTGCAACAACTTAAGAACGTTGTCAATAGCGTCCGTCTCACCCAGCCGCGGAAAAATCTTCTCGACGCAATGACGATGCGCCTCTTCGCTCCGGTCCGTCATCGCATCCACAACCAGCACAACGTTGTAGCCATAATCGTAGCCGCTGCGCGCGGTCGACTCCACGCCGGCGCTCGTCGCCACGCCTGTCAGGAAAATTTGAGTGACACCGCGCTGGCGCAAGTAATCATCCAGCGATGTGCCAATGAACGCGCCCCATCGTTGCTTGCTCACGACGTGATCGTCAGGGCTCTGCTGCAATTCAGGAACAAGTTCGCTCCAGTCCGCCGGAAATGAAAACTTGGGAGCTCCGGCGTCAGTGCGGCCCGGAGCGCGTCCCGTCACGTTGACCAGAACGACCGGCAGACCTCGCTCGCGGAACGCGCGCGCAAGTTGCGCAGTTCGGCCAATGATGTCGCTGACAGGATGCACGGTCGGCAAACCGACAATCCCTTTCTGCAGATCAATCACGACCAGAGCGGCGGTGGTGTCGAGCTTCGTCAGAGGCATAGTCTCTCCTGTCGGCTGAGGCCCGTAATGAGGCGTTCATCCGCTGTCATATAGCCGATTCCTGCACCTCGGAAATCAGATCCAGGTCGCGCGCCGGCAGCAGGCCCATCTCCTGATAAATCGGCCGCATGACCGCCCTCACTTTCGGTAACTTCGAGCGTGAACCACAGCGAGCCGGCGATGCAGAACGCGCCGGTCACCATGACAGTGTGGGGCGCTCCGATCCGGTGGGCCAGCGCACCGGCCAGCAGGCTGCCGAACGGCGCCGCGCCGAAAAACGCCATCGTGTAATAGCTCATCACGCGCGCGCGCTTGTCTTCCGGCACCAGCGACTGGATGATCGTATTGCTGACGGCCGCGCCCTGCATCAGGCCGAAGCCGACGAACACCATCAGCACCAGCGACAGCCACAACGTGTGCGACAGGCCGAAGAGAATCAGCGCGCCTCCCAGCATCGCGGCCGCAATCTGAAGCATGCGCGTCAGCCCGACCACCGACTTGCGGACCGCCAGCGAAAGCGCCGACGTAAGCGCGCCGACTCCCGAGGCTGCCGTCAGCCAGCCGAGAGTATGCGCGCCGCCGTGCAGCACCTGCCCGGCAAAGATCGGCAGCAGCACGGAGTAGGGGTAGCCCATCAGGCTGATCAGCGCAAAGAGCAGAAGGATCGTGCGGATCGGACGAAACGTGCGCACGTAGTCCCAGCCTTCGCGCATCTGTTCGAGCATGCTGGCTCGCCTTGCGGCGGATATCCAAAGGCTTGATGCGCATCAGCAGCAGGGATGCGATCACGGCAAAGTAGCTGACGCCATCGATCAGAAAACACCAGCCTTCGCCGACGGCCGCGATCACCAGGCCGGCGATGGCCGGGCCGATCAGCCGCGCTCCGTTTGCCATCGAGGAGTTGATGGCGATGGCGTTGCTGAGGTCGTTGCGATCCTCGACCATCTGCACCAGGAACGATTGCCGTCCCGGCATGTCGAAGGCATTGATCAAGCCCTGCAAAGCGGTGAGAGCGATGATTTCCCAGAGGGTGATGACATGCGCCAGCGTGAGCGCGGCCAGGGCGAGCGACTGAACGGCCGCCGCGGCCTGCGTCCACACCAGCAGCTTGCGGCGATTGAGCCGCTCCACCCAGACGCCCGCAAACGGCCCCAGCACGAAACGAAACAATCTGCCCCGCAAAGCTGACGATGCCCAGCAGCAGCGCCGAATGCGTCAGTCGATAGACCAGCCAGCTCGTCGCCAGCCGCGTCATCCAGGTGCCGATCACCGAGATGCTCTGGCCGAAGAAGAAAAGCTTGAAGTTGCGATGCCGCAGCGCCCGCCAGGCGTGCGACATCGAACCTCCAGGAAGAGAAGTCTCCTGCGTCTCCGAACTGATTGCGGGATTGTTCACCTGCCCCGATTGCTCGTCGCTGTGCTCAATTTCCACGATGGTCACTTTTCCGCCAGGCGCCTGATGATCTCGCCGGCCTTGAACAGCGTTTCTCGTTCCTGTTCGTCGAGTTGGGCGATGGCCTGCGCCAGCCAGGTCCGTTTCGCGTCTTTGGCGCTCTTGCGCACGGCGGCGCCTTTGGCGGTCAGCTCAATATTCACCTGGCGGCCGTCGGTCGGATGCGGCTTGCGCTCGACCATGCCCATTTCCTCAAGCGCGGCGATGGTGGTGCCCATCGACTGCGGTTTCATGCCTTCCGCGCGCGCCAGATCGGCGGTCGTTGCGGGCCCGTCCTTGTCAGGCGCGCCATGACGGCGGACTCGGTCAACGAAAGCTCATGCGAGGCCGCTGCCGCGCGCACGCGCCGCACCAACAGCCCAATGGCCTGAGTGAAGTCGATCACCGAGATTTCAAGATTTTTTCGTGCCACGGTAGTTCCATCTTACACACATAACAGTTAAACTTGCAAGTTTATCTTGCAAGTATTGCTGTTTATATAATGCCGTGTATGTGGCTATGTCTATGGAAGATAAGCGCGTAACCTGTAGCGGCCTCAACGGTGAAAACCCTACTTCATCCCCAGGTCGGTCAGAATCTTGGGATTTTCCTCACCGGAGGCCAGGACCTGGTGGCAGGCGCCGCAATCGTTGGTGATGGTCCGGCCGTCCGCGCTGGTGTGGCTGCCATCGTGGCAGCGGAAGCAGCCCGGCGAATCGTTGTGGCCAAGATTATTCGGGTGAACGCCCCAGGTCATACGCATGTCGGGAAAAATGTTGCGCGAGGTAGATATTGGCCACTTCCTGGCTGGACTGCTCCACCAGCGTGCGTCGCGTTTGATAGATCTGCGGGTAATTCGTCCGATAGAACTTGTTGATTTCAGCCGTGATGCTCTGCTTGGCCACGTCCCGGGCGGTGTAATTAACTTTTAAAACCTCGACCGCTTTTTTCTTGATGTAGGGCAGCGCCGGGCTGATGCGCCCGAGTGACATTTGCTTGTCCACCGCGTTTTCGGGCAGGTCGAAGGCATGCGTGGGCCGGTTGTGGCAATCCACGCAATCCATGGTGCGATGCTCTCCCTTGTCCAATTGCTGTTGGGTTGGCTTGGCATCGGTGGAAATGAATTCGGTGGTCTTTCCATGATCGTCGGTGTAGTAGACGACGGGGATGGTCTGGCGCTCGGAGTCGGTCGAAATGTAGCGGATGCGGGCGTTCTCGGCGAGGTGATGGCCGTGAATCCCGACCGAACCCTGCCAGGTGCGTCCGCCCACTTTCAGCAGCAACACGTCGGTCTGCGGTGTATTTTTTTCGTCGTCCTTGTAGCTGGTGTTCACCAGGAACTTGTCGCCGGTAAAGCGCTGCGGCCAGTGACACTGCTCACAGGTTTCGCGCGCCGGGCGCAGGTACTTTACTGGCGACGGAATGGGACGTGAATAGGTGTGGAACGTTACCGCGAAAACCTGCCGCAGGCCCGAGAGCTTGGACCGCACAAACCATCCCGCTCCGGGACCGATGTGACACTCGACGCACGCGACGTGCGAGTGCGGAGAATTCTGATACGCCGTGTATTCCGGGGCCATGACGGTGTGACAAGTGGCGCCGCAGAAGCTCGGTGGAGTCCATGTACTGGACGCCGCGGTACGATGCTGTACCAACGATCAGGAGGTTGACGATGGTCGCGAAGCCGACCCACTCCAGAGTGCGGCGCACCACGGGCAGGTGCAGGTCGATCGGCGGGGAAAACTGCCGGCAGTTTCGCCGCTCGCGCGCAGACTTCGTCTTCTGGAGCCAGATGCCGATCGGAATCAGCAGCAGGCCGAGCACAAAGATTCCCGGAAGGATCAGAAAAACCAGAAGACCGATATAAGGGTGCGGCGGACCGGGCAGGAAGACGTCATAGAACCAGAAGGCAATGGTGGTGAGCGCCGTGCTCGTCGTGATGACAGCGCCCATAAGGGTAGTGGGATTCTGCCCCAGAAAGTAGATGGGCTGCGTCCAGTCTCGGATTCGTTCTCGCAGACTCATTGGGAACCACCACTGACTATTGTTTGTTTTTGACCTTAGGTTCCATGCGCTACGGGGCAGGGCACACTCCAAATCGCGCTGCGGACCCTCCGCGACTCTGCACCGTTTGCCGGAACAAATCCCTCAAAGCAATCCTGATCGCACTAACGGCGGGATTATTTTTTCAGCGTTCGGATGTAGGTGACCAGACCCTTGATGTCTTCCGGCTTCAGCGAGGCATACTTGGGCATTTTGTTCTTGCCGTTCGTAATGATGTCGGTAAGTTGAGCGTCCGACATGCCCTGGACTTCGGCGGTGGTGAAATCGTGGGCTCCCATCTTCTTGCCCGTCGCCGAGCCAGTGCCATCCGCGGCGTGGCAGCCGGCGCATTTCGATTTGAAGATGGTTGCCGCGTCTTGCGCACGCGCTGATAGAGGAATGCTGAAAAGAACTGCGAAGACGGCTGCGATTCTAAACACTCTTAAGCTGGCTATTTTCATCTTCATCTCTAGTCTCCGTTCAATCTTCAGGTCGGTTCGAATTCTGGTTGGCGACAACACTAAAACGTGAATATGTCCTCGAACTGTGCAAAATTGAACACCTTCGCGGGGTAGTTCTGGGGTTCCGTAACAAGCCCTCAGCCTCTCAACGGACGCGTTGTGGAGGAGAGTCAATAGCTGGAAATTGTCGGTGAGTACCGGCCCGCGTGTATTAGCGCGCCGGGATACTGTGAATTTCGGCGATGTAGCCACCGGGAAATTCCACGATTGCAGTAGTTCGATTGCGGGCAGTGTAAGGGGCTGACAGAGTTTTCGCTCCGGCGGCTTTCGCTTTTTCGAGCGTCGCAGCGAGGTCGCGCACCTGGTATCCGGTTGTCTCGTAACCGAACGGATACGGCAGATGGCCATCGGTCACCAGCACTTGCATATTTCCAAACAACGACGTGACCTGGACGCGGCGATAGGTTTCCCCGGGGCGCCCGATTTCGTCTGCGTCGGCGTGCTCGTCGTCCGCGACGACTTTGCCGTGAGAGAAGCGCACGAAGGAACTCACGAAAGCATCGGCATGGTCGCGCGACACGTACACCCGGTTGTCGGGAATAGTTTCGAGAGGTGGATTTGTCGAAGGCGCGAAGTGCCAATACAACTGCATCTTCACGCCGCCGGGCCACTGGATGACAGCGTCAATTCCGATCGCATCTTTGAACGGCTCGACGATGACTTCGGCGCCTGCGGATCGAGCGGCTTTGATCGCCTGATCCATATCAGTGACGAGGTATCCGGTGCGTTCCTGACCGAACGGGAATGGCACTGGCGTGAGGTACGCGAAGATGGAAAGCGCGCCGACCGGAGTCAATATGTATTGCATCTCGGTGTTGCTCGCGACTGGCGCGACATTTGCGGTGATTCGCTTGGACGGTTTTCCGCCGAACGTGGCGACCAAGCTGTTGACGAGCACATCGAAATCGGCGGGAGTGACGTAGACGTGGGTGGTGTCGTATTGAGGAGCCACGGCGACAGCTGCATCTTGGGCGGACGAGGTCACGCTGCCCAACGCTGAAACCGTAAGAATGAGCAACAGAACCGCAGACATTCCACGGCCGAGCGGGAGAGCTCGGAGTTTATTGGGCTCATGCATCTGGCTAAATCACCTCGGAGCTTTGGTTTGAGTGCGGCTGCGAAGGTTGTGTTCAGTGTACATGGGGCCGAAAAAATCACCAGGTTTTCCTTGGCGCTGCCTTCGTTGCGGAGTCGATGTTTGCGGTTCGATGATTGTGTGTTCGATTTTTTGCGAATCTTCCGCAAGCCGCAATCGGTCAGTCGAAACGTACCAGCAAACTCGACGGGAACGGCCCTGCGTATTGCAAATCCCCGGCTCGCCGCAAGCCCGGGCGTTTTAGAAGTGGCTTCAATATTCCGGGTATTTGCGCGCGATTGATGTATTGCCCAAAGCAGGTGTGAAGGCCATATCCGAAATGCATACTCAAATATTCCGGACGATCGATATGAAACTCGTTGGGCTGGTCCACAAAGCGCTCGTCGAACATTGCTGATTGCGTTGCCGCAATCACGGAGGTTCCTTTCGAAATCGTGGTTCCGTGGAATGAGGCTTTGGCCAGGGGATAATCCTCGGCAGCGAGGCGATAGACGCCGGCGTTATTGGGATTGAAGCGGAGCGCTTCGAATACATACTTTGCCAGCAGCGCGTCGTCATCGGCCAGGGCGGCGGCTTGCGCTGCCTTCAACTGCTCGGGGCGTTGGAACAATTGATCGAGCACCTGAGCGCAGCACTTGGAAGTGGTTGGAATCGCGCCCGCCAGCAGGCCGAGAATGTTATTGCGAATGCTGACATCGTCCATGGCGGGCAGGCCGGCAGCTTGGAGGAGCAAACAACGGCCGAGCACATCATCCCGGGCAATCTGCCTGGAAACCTGGCTTGCCTTTCGCGCGGCGATGGTTTCGTCCAGCCAATTACGCACGTCGGCGGCAGTTTTGGTTGCTGTTTGCGCCAACTGTGGATCATTTTCTACGTCCAGAAAGAGATATTGGAAGAGCACGCTTCCCCAGGCCTCGACCTGTTGATCTGAAAGCGGAGGACAGCCGAAATAGTCGGCAATCCAGCGCGCCGGCACAGTCTTGCTCAGCTGGACGACATCCAGTTGGCCGCCTGCCGCTGTCACCAGATCGCTTGCCGTTTTCTGCACGAAGGGGGCGATTCGGCCGGGGATGTCTTCGCGGCGAACCACGCTGCGCATGTGCGAAACGTCGCGCGTGTACTCGGGCGAATTTTGCATGCCGAGAAAAAAGTCCTGGCCGCCGGTGACCACCCTCATCTTTTCTCCGTAGATCACCTGAAAGACGTCGTCGCGCGCTAAGACTTCCTGCACGTCTTCAAATCGCGTGACCAGAGCGTAGTTTTCGAAAAGCAGAATAGGCTTGATTCTGCGGAGGATGGCGAAGATCGGTTCGGGATACTGGGCAAGATGAGCCTTGATTGCGTCGAAGAAAGACGTTACATCGCCCTTCACCTTGGCGAGTTCGCGATCGACGGAGTCCAGCACGTCGTGGGTAAGCTCAACGCTTTCGGCGTCGATCTTGCCAAGAACGCTCTTGAGGTTTTCGAACATCAGTCACTCCGCTGATCGCGCTTCTCGTCTCGCGTCCTATCTCGGGACGTTATCTTGGATCGACGGTTCCGCTCGCGATCATCTGCAGGGCCGTCAGGCTGGGCATGAAAAAGTAATCGCCGCCCCGCAGCTCGACGAAGTTGGGAAGGTTCGAACAGATGAACGGTGGATTCTGGGGATCGGCCGTTCCCTGCAAAACGCTCTTGCCTCTGCCGCCGTGATTTCCGATCACCGGGTCCTTGTCGTTTCCCTGGTGCAAATCGTTTCCGTATTCGATCCACTGCTGTTGAACGAATTCGAACTGGCGGAACAGGCTGGCATTCAAGGCCATAAAAATTATGCCGTGTTCGTCCTCATCGCGGACCGGCTGACCCTCCGGCACGTAAGTTCCGTAGGTGAGGCCGCGGCGCATAATGCGGCGGCGGTTTACCAGGTCTCCGTTGAATCCAAATGAGTCGCGCGGATTTCCGCGGCGGATGTGGGCGCCCACCGGACAGCGCAGGCCGTTTAAATCTTTGCCGTAAGTGAAGTTCGTGTTGCGATCGTTGTCCGCGACAATGGCGGGATCAGGACGGTCCGGAGAAATCTCCACAGGAGTTCCGTCGCGCCAGCGGCCAACAAATTTTGAAGCCAGCTTTTCTTTTCCCCCGGGATACAGCGCACCTTGCTTATCAAGAAACGCACGGAAAGTCGCGACGTTCTGATGCATTTTGCGGTAAACCATGAACGTGCCATTGCGCGCCAGCAGATGAGGGATGGGAGCGACAGGCAGCTCGCCTGATTCATCCGCGTATCCCAGCAAGAATTCGCCCGTGGCGAGAGCTTCCCATTTTCCGTCCGCGGTTAGCTTGCCCTGACCGGGGACGCAATCCCGTTGCGCGCCTTTGAAATCCGGATTGCCGAATCCATCCGTGTAGCCGAAATGTTCTTTCGTGGTTTGCTTGCCGTCGATGAAAATCGCATGCGCGTCCTGCGCTTGCAGCAGCGTGGCTCCGCCGGTCTGATTCGCAATCTGCAGCAGGAGCGCGCATTTTTCTTCGAGGGCGGCTGGAGTCTGTGCGTTTACGGCCAGCCAGACATGCACGCGGTTGTCTCGCCAAACCGGCTCCCAATGCTCGGGACCGTTCTTTCCCGTGTCGTAGAGGATCTCTCCTCGGGCCTTCATGCCTTGCTGAAATTCGACCGGGAAACTCAGCAAGGTTGGCGCGGGGAGTTCAAGTCTAATGAGCCCATGGAAGGTGAACGCGATGTTTACGGTCGAAATCGGTTTTCCATGCCAACGCTCGCCCCTGGTGAGGTATGGCACGATCTGGCCGATGAAATCCCGGGCACCGTTGACGTGGCCGAGCTCCAGCAATAGATAACGCGCGAAAGGAAAGTTGTAACCCTTTAGCGCGAAGCCCTGAATATCGGTGACGTCAATCTTCGTGCTGGCAGTCGTCGTACCGGCGATCTTTGTGCTAGCGATCATATGGGCGATCCTCCGCGGGAGTTTTCTCGGAGTCAATGCCGCCGGGCAGCGGGGCAGGGGCGTTCGCCAGGTGCTCCATGAGCACTCCAAACGACTTCTGTATTTCGGCCGCGGGCTTGCCCTGATTTTGCGCGATGAAGTGCGAGAGAGCGGACTGGACCTGCAGAGCCTTCAAGTTCTGCTGCACGGTTTTGTTATTTATGTCGGCGAAGAAGAATGTGGTTTCGATCTGGCACTTCTTCATGTAGGCCACGAACGCTGCCGGGTCGGCCGCTCCCGGGTAGCCCACACAATGTTTCCAGACGGAATCCACGACGCCGGGAATTTCCTGCGCCATGCGGGTGAGATAGGTGTCGAGATCGCCGTCGAAATTCGATTCGAAGACCAGATAGCGGGACTTCAGGTGCTCCTCGATCGCAGGCGCGCCCACGAAGACCACGTCGTCCATGACCACGAGGCGGGCAAAGTGCGTGCTGGAAACTCGCGCGAAAGGGCTGGTGTGGTTTCTCGGCAAACTTGCAAGGTACCAGCGCAGGGCCGTGGCGTGACCGATGTCGATAGCATCGCCTTCAAGAATGGGCGACAGGATGGTCAGCCCGTATATTTGTCCACTCTGGTTTGCCATTACGTTCCTACCGGAGCGATCCCTGTGGAGCCAAGGTCGACTTGCACCTGGACCAGAAATTCCAGATATGCTTTCTCAAAATCTGCCGCAGAAAGAGTCTGGCTGGTCTTGGTGAATTCGTTGAACGCATCCTGCACGCGAAGCGCAGCTTTGACGTCGTTGGTCGCTGCTCTGGGATAAGCGTTGTAGTAATAGTCCGTGTCGAACTGAACCTGGTTTATGTAGCCCTTGAAAGGCGTCACGGGCACGGAACCGGGAAACTTTTCGCTCCACATCCAAATCGTGTTCAGCCCGGTGGAAAGGACGGCGGAAAAGGCGTCGATGTATTGATTCCAGGTTCCGTTGAAGTTGCTGAAGAAGATCAGGTAGTCGTAGCGCAGATTTTCGCTGGGCTGGTTTGGATCAAGATGCGGAAACTGGTTGCGGTCGATGATCACCCAGCGCGCAAAGTGAATAAAAGAAAGGTTCTTCAGACCCGACTGCAGCGGCTTGATCGCGCCGAGAAGGAAGAAGAGGACGCGCAGGATGGGAGTCTTCCACGCCTTCATCGGCGTGATGGCGTTCATGGCATACGCTTTGCCGTTTATGTTCGTCACAACAGCGCACCTAACCGGGGGGATTGCCGAGCGTTCTTACGATCAGAGGGGGGAATGGCGGGAGTCTACGCCGCGGTCTTGCGGTTGTAAAGATCGGCGCGGGTTTGTTACGAAATCCGAACAACGCCTTTTGATTCACTTCTTGTGCAGCAGAAGTTCGGCGCTTCGCTCAGCCAACTCCTTCACCAGGAAACCCATTCTCGGATGGGACGGCTCGAGGTCGGGAGTGATTCCGTATTCGCGCAGGGTTTCCGACGTGACCGGCCCGATCGACCCGACGACCGCACGGCGCAATCCGCCTGCAACTTCCTGATGCTGCCCCATTTCATCCGCGAAGCGGAACAAATGATGCAGCTGGATGGACGACGTGAACAGGACGACCTCGAAGTTTCCGCGAGCGAGATCGCCAATCGCCCGGCGCAGCGGCTCCGCATCTTCCGGAGGGGCCCACTTGTAAACTGGCACGGCGAATACCTGCGCTCCTCGTTCCTCAAGTCCCGCATACAGTTCGCGGCTGGGCACGCCATGTTCCTGCACTGCCACGCGAGTTCCTTTCAGAGGGATTGTTTCCGCATTCTCGTCGAGGGTGCGCAAAATTTCCCGCCACGTATTGGGCTCCGGCACCGTGAGCGCGACGGGCACGCCGAACTCCCGCAGAACCGCTACCGGCTTGGGTCCTCGCGCTACTACCGTAACTTTACTCAGCGCCGCGACCAGTTGCTCCCGGGGACATGACGGCTCAATCGCCTGCGCCAGCGCGCGCGTTCCGACGCCTGTCATGAAGATCACGACCTGGAATTGGCCGTGGAGCAAACCTTCAGCAAACGCGGATTCCTCGGCATTTGGACCCGACGGAATCTCGCGTGTGGAAGCCACCACGGTGGCTTGTCCTCCATGGTTCGCAATCAGCAAACCCATTTCTTTCGAGCGGCGGCTCTCCAGCGAGAGCACGCGCAGATTTCCGAATCCTTCACCGGCCATAAATGATTTTCCCTGTTATTACGAACATCGTTATTACCAACATCGTTATTACGAACGTCAAACTCGTCAGCCCTGCTTGGCAAGCTCCTGGATCGCACGATAGGCCTGGTCGATTGCGACATCGGTGTAGGCGGAAGCGCCGGCGTCGGAGTTGGCGATTGCGATTTTTCCGAACGGCTTGCGGCCGAGCACCCAGGGCTGCTCTCCCTCGGGCCAGTCCGGATCGAACAGCGAGTTATAGCTATAAGCATAGCCGTGCGCCCAGCGGTTCACGGTGATGCCGTCGATGTCTTTCGCGGGATCGAACCCGGCGGAACCGAGCATTCTTGCCAGTTGATCGCGGATGTTGCGCTCGAAGGTGGCGAAGGGAGTTGCCATCAGCTCGTAGCGTCCGGCGCGGTGCTGCTCGCGCTGCGGAAGGCCCGGCTGGCACGGAGTGCGCAACATAAATAGCACCATCGGTTCTTCCGGCTTGCTGGGAAAATTGTATTGTCCGAGGCTCACGGGAAAATCCAACGCAACGTACGAATGGTAGCTGCCGGGCGCGACGATCTGGTGAACTCCCAGCTTCTGGAATGACGTCCAGTTTCTGATCGCGACCTGAGTGTATACAAGCGGGGCCTTCACTCCGTAGGCAAGCGCTTTTTTCTGCGTGTCGGGAAGTTCCGGACACAGATAAGGAATCATCCCGTTATAGCAAGCCAGAACGCAACGTTTGCTTCGGACCGTCTGGACTTTTCCTCCACGCATGTAGGCGACCTCGACCTCGCGGGAGGAATCAGGTCCCACGTGGCGCACGTGCACCACTGTGCTGTTGAGCCGAATGCGAACTGGCGAGTCGGAAGCGTCGAGGTGGCTGTACGCGGCCCGCGCTGTGACCACGTCTTCCATGGTGTGGCCGGGGATGCAACCTGGGATCAGCGAGCGCACCAGCATGCGGGCGATCGACGCATTTCCATCGGGAAAATGAAAGATGTAGGGCTCTTCTTTTTCTCCGGAATCGCCTCCCAGGTTCATTCCGTCAAAACCCGGATAGCCGACGCCGTAGTCGTCGCCGGCTTCGTAGCAGTTCAAGGCAGATATGGCGTCAATGCCTACTGCCCATAGATCGTTGGTGCGCGTCTGAAAGAAAGGAAGAACATCGGCGTGTAGTTTGGCGATCTTGGTGAGGAAATCGGCGTAGCTTACTCTTTCCAGCCGGGCGCGCTTCTGGTCGCGCGACAGGCCGGGCAGATAATCTACTTTTTCCGTGTACACTCGCGCGATGTCACGGCGGGCAACTTCAGAGAGCGGCGTTTTGGCGAGAAACTCCGCCCACGGCAGCGCTCCCATTCCGGCGACGAAGCGATCCTCGCCGAACGTTTCTTTATCAAAGAATGCGCCGGTGCCCAACTTGAGCGACGAATACAGACGCTGATCGTAAGCCTTGTAGAAGCGCTGCGTGTCGATGCCAAGATCTTTCAGCAAGCCCTTCGAGACATCGCTGTAGCGCCACGGACTTTCAATCGACTGCGTGCCGCCGTAGCTAAGCAGGAAGCGGTTGCCGGCGCGAAATTCGTTGCGCTTGGCGTGTCCACCGAAGTCGTCATGATTGTCGACGATGAGAATCCGCGCCTTGTTTCCGGCATTCTTGCGATAGAAGTACGCGGCAGCCAGCCCGCTGATGCCGCCGCCCACCACGATTAAGTCATAAGTCTCACCGGTTGTTTCCGGAGTGCCGAGGCTCTCCCAGGATTCGCCATCCCGCAGGCGGTGAGCGAAAGTGAAAGTGCCATCGTGGTTGCCCCTCATGCCGGTCAGGGCAGGAGGATAGTAGTTGGGATCTTTTTCCGGGGCATACTCGTGCGAATCGAGCGCGGCGAGCCAATGCGGCGCGGCGATGGCTGCACCCACGCCGACGGCCACGCCGTTTAGAAAATCACGGCGGTTGATCGGACGATTCATTCCGAGTTCGCGGTCTCTCTTGTTCATAGCTGCTTGGTCGTAATTCTCGCTCGCGATTCACTCGATTGCTTTGTGCTGTATTGTCCGGTAATGGACAGTCGGTTCCGGCACTGGACACCGCTGTTCCACCCTCGAAGGGACGCGAGGGCTTATCTTACATCGCTTCAGCCATTTAGAGCCTCTTGAGATGTGGCGGTCGAGTTGCGATAAAGAAGGTCGATGGACATCGCCCGCCCAGAATTCAAGCGTCAGAAGCTACGCCGCCAGATTGTGTTTGGGGTGATCGGCGTTGCGGTGATTGCCGCTGCAACGATCGGGGTCTCGCGGCTGCAGGCCGGCAGCGCCTTCCGTCGAACGAGGAACCGTGTGGACTGACACCGTGAAGCAAGGGTCGATGCTGCGGCAGGTGCGGGGACCGGGGTCACTGATCCCGGCCCAGGAAGCGGTTCGCCAGATTCCCGCTGAAACCGAAGCCACGGTCGTGCGCATTCGCGTGCTGCCGGGCTCGCAGGTGAAGGCGGACACCATTCTTCTGGAAATGAGCAATTCCCAGGTGGAGCAGGCGGCGATTGACGCGCAACTTCAATTGAAGGCCGCCGAAGCCGAATACCAGAGCCTGCGCGTAAAGCTGGAAAGCGACCTGATGACGCAGAAAGCCGGCGCTGCAACCGTCACCGCGGACTACAGCCAGGCGCAACGGCAGGCGGACACGGACAAGGCGCTTTACGATCTCGGCGTGATCTCCGGGTCTGGCCTACAAGTCGTCCAAAGGAAAAGCGGACGAACTCACCACCAGAAACGATCTCGAAGGGCAGAGACTGGTGATCAACAAGAAAGCCATCGAGACTCAAATGGCGCAGGAACAGGCCAAGGTTGACCAGGCGCGGACTCTGGCCGCAGTTGAAGCAAAAGCAACTCGATGCGCTGAAAGTTCGCGCCGGGATCGACGGAGTGCTGGTGGATCTGCCTCTGCAGGTTGGCCAGCATGTTCAGCCGGGAGCGATGCTGGCGAAAGTGGTGCAGCCGAACATCTGATGGCGACATTGAAGATCGCGGAGACCCAGGCGCGCGATGTGCAGGATGGCGAGCCGGCGGCAATCGACACGCATAACGGCATCATCAGCGGCACGGTGATGCGAGTCGATCCCGCGGTACAAAACGGAACCGTGACCGTGGACGTCAAACTCACAGGCGAACTGCCCAAGGGCGCGCGGCCGGATTTGAGCGTGGACGGCACCATCGACCTGGAGCGGCTGGACAACGTTCTTTATGTGGGGCGTCCGGCATTCGGGCAGGAGAACAGCACCATCAGCTTGTTCAAGCTGGATCCGGACGGCAAAGAGGCGAGCGCGCGTGCCGGTGAAGGTGGGACGCGAATCGGTGAATTCGATTCAGGTATTTGAGGGCCTTCACGAAGGCGACACCGTGATTCTTTCCGACATGTCGCGCTGGGATAAGACGGACCGCATCCGTCTGGAGTGAGCGGCGAAATCAATACGATAACGACAATCAAGATCGTCTAGGCAAATCAGAGGCAAAAGCTATGACCGAAGCCGGGCAGCCGTTGATCCAGATTCAGGAGATGACGAAGGTCTTCTACACCGACGAGATCGAAACTCACGCGCTCTCGGGCGTGCACCTCTCCATTACTAAAGGAGAGTACGTGGCCATGTCGGGACCGTCGGGTTGCGGCAAGTCGACGCTGCTCTCGATCATCGGCTTGCTCGATACGCCGACCGGCGGCAGCTACTCGCTGAACGGGAAGTCGGTCGAGAACCTCGATTTTGCCGAGCGGTCGCGCATTCGCAACCAGGAGATCGGATTCATCTTCCAGAGTTTCAATCTGATTGGCGACCTCACGGTGTATGAAAACGTCGAACTGCCTCTCACCTACCGCCAGAGGATGCCTGCGCCTGAAAGAAAGAAGCGCGTGATGGAGGCGCTGGAACGCGTGGGCATGGCGCACCGCATCCGGCACTATCCATCGCAGCTTTCCGGCGGTCAGCAGCAGCGTGTCGCCGTGGCCCGCGCGCTGGGCGGGAAACCTTCCATCCTGCTGGCGGACGAGCCCACCGGAAATCTGGATTCGCGCAACGGCGAGGCCGTGATGGAACTGCTGCAGAACCTGCATCGCGAGGGCGCGACGATCTGCATGGTGACGCACGATCCGCGCTTCGCCAAACATGCCCAGCGCGAAGTGCATCTGTTCGACGGCAAAGTGGTCGCCGAAGAAGAGCTGAAAAAACTGATGGCGGATGTGCATGCATGAGCGGGCTGGTCCAAGACCTTCGCTATGCGCTGCGCCAGCTGCGCAAGAGTCCCGGGTTCACGGCCGTTGCGGTTCTGACCCTTGCGCTTGGAATTGGGGCGAATACGGCAATCTTCAGCGTGCTCGACGACACTCATGTTGCGGAAGCTCCCGGTGACTGAGCCGCTGCAACTGGAGTTGTTCGGCAAGGGGCAATGGGTGGGCGGCCTGGACAGTCTGCCGAACAGAAGCTGGCAACTTTTTTCCTATCCGTTCTTTCGCGAGTTTTCCCAGAAGAATGAGGTGTTCTCCGATGTGGCAGCCATCAACGGCATCATGTTCGGGGCGCATGGGCGGGTAGCCAGCGGCGCGAGTCTGGAAAAGATCGACACCGAACTGGTTTCGGGGACGTATTTCAAAACTCTCGGCGTGAACCCGGTCCTGGGGCGGACGTTGACCAGCGCCGACGATCAGATTCAGGCGCGCACCCGGTAGCGGTGGCGAGCTTTTCATGGTGGCAGCGACGTTTTTGGAAGGACCCCTCGGTGGTGGGGAAGACCATAACCATCGGCGCAACCATGTACAGCATCATTGGCGTAGCGCCTCCAGAGTTTTTTGGCGCCACGGTGGGGCAATCGCCGGATCTTTGGATTCCGCTGGCGATGGAAAAGGAAATCTCCCCGGGTTGGAACGGGTTGGATGAGCCATTAGCCTTTCAGACGCTCTACCTCATCGGAAGACGCAAACGCGGAGTCAGCGTCGAGCAAGCCAGCGCCAACGCCAATCTGCTGTTCAAACAAATCCTGCACGAGTATGTGGGACCACAGCCCAGCCCAAAACAACTCGACGACATCCAGCACGCTCAGATTGAGCTGACGCCGGCCGCGACCGGACTTTCGCAGCTACGTCAGCGCTTTTCGTCGCCGCTAAGAATTCTGATGGCGGTGGTGGCGTTGGTGCTCTTCGTCGCTTGTGCCAACGTGGCCAATCTGCTGTTGGCAAGGACCGCGACGCGACGGCGCGAGATCGCCCTGCGTATGTCACTGGGAGCGACTCGGTTGCGTTTGATTCGCCAGTTGCTGGTGGAGAGCGTGTTGCTCGTTTTTTTCGGAGCAGTGTTAGGCCTGTGGTTGGCATGGTGGACGATACGAGTATTGACCACAACTGCGCCGGGCGCGGCGAATATTCACGCATCGCTAGGCGGCCCGATAGTCGCCTTCGCGCTTGCCGTCTCGGCGCTGACGGTGCTTCTGTTTGGAACCGCTCCGGCGCTTTACGCGACGCGCCTCGATCTCGCTCCATCGCTGAAGCCGGGTCGCGGAGCAATGCCCGCTGAGTCGCGGAACCGTCTGTCACGAGGCTTGATCGTCGGGCAGGTGGCGTTATCACTGGTTCTGCTGGTGGGAGCGGGTTTGTTCCTGCGCAGCCTGATGAATCTGATGAATGTTGACACTGGCTTCGACAAACAGAATGTGCTCGTGATGGAGATTGATCCGGGCGGGGCCGGTTACCAGCCCGACGAGCGCTTGGAAGCGGTGATGACGCAAGTCGAAGAGCGAGTGAGTTTGCTGCCTGGCATCCGCGCCGCCAGCTTTGCGTTTTTCGTTTTCAACGGCGGCGGATGGATCACGCCAGTCGCGGTGCCCGGGCGCCCGGATACCGGAAGCAACCCCGATGTTGACCATATCTTTGTCGGCCCGCAATATCTCGACGCGATGGCAATGCCGGTCACCCTGGGTCGCGGGCTTGAGTTCCACAAGATACAGAAGGCGTCCCCGCAAGGTTGCAGTGATTAACGAAACCATGGTGCGGGCGTACTTTGCGGAAGCTCGCCGCTGGGGCGCACATTCTCGATCATCGGA
The DNA here is from genome assembly GCA_963846245.1 of uncultured Acidobacteriaceae bacterium. Classification (GTDB taxonomy): domain Bacteria; phylum Acidobacteriota; class Terriglobia; order Terriglobales; family Acidobacteriaceae; genus Sulfotelmatobacter. Next base: position 90,034 of record CAWJVI010000012.1, read on the forward strand.
GATGCACCCGACTCGCAAAACGTTGAGGTCGTGGGCGTGGTGAAGGATGCGAAGTACATGGATCTGCAAGAAAACCCCACGCCGGCAGCGTTTTACCCGCACTCTCAACACACTGGAACATTCCTCTACAGCTTCGTCGCTCGCTGCAGTGGCAATCCGAAATTGCTAGGGCCGGAAATTGCGGCAGCTATCCGGCAGGTTGATCCGAATCTGCCCGTGGATAATTTCACGACTCTTTCCGAGATCGTGGACGACTCCGTGTCAGACCACCGGCTGGTTGCACAACTGTGCACATTCTTCGGGTTGCTCGCAGTGTTTCTCTCCTGTATCGGCATTTACGGCTTGATGTCCTACGGCGTCGCGCGGCGCACCAGCGAGTTCGGTGTGCGCATGGCGCTCGGTGCGCAAAGGCGGAGCGTTCTCTGGTTGGTGTTGAGGGAGACACTCTGGCTGGTTGTGATTGGGCTGGCTGTGGGATTGACGTTGGCTCCGGTCGTGAGCCGATTGGCTACGAGCCTTTTGTTTGGCCTGAGTTCCTACGACCCGTTGACGATTGGCGTGGCCATGACGGCAATGCTTTTTGTTGCTCTCCTCGCGGGCTATTTCCCTGCACGCCGGGCGACCCGGGTCGACCCGATGGTGGCATTGCGCTACGAGTAGGAGGTTTCGAGGACCGACATGGAAAATCTCTTTCAGGATCTGCGCTACGGTCTTCGCGTGCTGGTGAAAAGCCCCGGCTTCACGCTGGTGGCGGTGGCGACCCTTGCATTAGGCATCGGGGCCAACACTGCGCTGTTCTCCGTGATCAATGGAGTGCTGCTAAGCCCGTTGCCTTTCCCCGAACCGGACCAACTGGTGACGTTCCATGAGAACAAGCCTAATTTTGAAGGCGGGTCGGTCTCCTATCCGAATTTCCGCGACTGGCAAAAAGATAACCACACGTTCTCCGCTCTGGCCCTCGCGCGCACGTATGCGTTCAGCCTGACCGGCAGCGGAGAGCCTGAACAAGTGGGCGGAGAATTCATCTCCGCGGATTTCTTTACGGTAGTGGGCGTGCAGCCGGTGATCGGCCGCACGTTTACTGAGGATGAAGAGAAGGTCGGCGCAGGTCCGGTTGCACTCATCAGCGCGGGATTGTGGCAGCGTAAGTTCGGTTCTGCAGCGGACATTTTGGGCAAGAGCGTCACTCTGAACGCGAAGCCCTTCACCATCGTGGGAGTGATCCCCGCAAACTTCCATCTGGTGATTCCTGGGTTTCGTGACACCGAGGTTTATGCGCCCATCGGGCAATGGGAGAATCCGCTGTTGCTTCAACGCGGCGCTGGGCTGGGGTTCCATGGCATCGGACGGCTTAAGCCTGGTGTGACGCTTCAGCAGGCGCGAACCGATATGCAAGGCGTCACCGGCAATTTAGCCAACGCGTTCCTGACTCGGACAAAGGCATCACCGCTAAGCTCACTCCCTTGAAAGAGGAAATGGTCGGGGAGGTCCGCCCGCTGTTGCTTGTTCTTCTGGCGGCGGTTGGTTTCGTGCTGCTGATTTCATGTGTGAACGTTGCCAATCTGTTGCTGGCACGCTCGACCGGGCGGACACGAGAGTTCGCTGTTCGGGCAGCCCTGGGAGCGAGCCAGGGACGCGTGGTTCGGCAGTTGCTCACCGAGAGCGTGCTGCTCGCTTTGTTGGGCGGAGGGTTGGGTTTATTTCTTGCCGCATGGGGAACCCGCGCGGCACTGGCAGTCTTGCCTGCAGCGCTACCGCGCGCCGAACAAGTTGGACTTGATCCGCACGTACTGTTTTTTACGGGTGAGCCTCTCGCTGCTGGTGGGCGTTCTATTCGGCCTTACCCCCGCTCTGAAAACGTCGCAGCCGGATCTGCATGAAACGCTTAAGCAGGGAGGCCGGGGAGCCAGCGGAACCCGGCATCGCGCGCAGGGTGTATTCGT
>CAWJVI010000013.1:0-397987 GCA_963846245.1 uncultured Acidobacteriaceae bacterium
GGTGGTCGAAATGGCGCTGGCCCTGGTTCTGCTGACCGGAGCGGGATTGACCATCCGCAGCCTCACCAAGCTCTGGAATGTGGACCCTGGCTTCAGTCCGCACAATGTAATCACCTTCGGGCTTTCACTTCCGCCGTCGCTGATGAATGCAAGTCCGGATGCGATCCGCTCTGCCTTCCGCGAGTTTGACGACAAGCTCGCCTCCGCCCCTGGCGTCCAGGCAGTTTCGCAGACCTGGGGAGCGGTTCCGCTGAGTGGCGATGACGAGCAACTATTTTGGCTTGAAGGTCAGCCCAAACCCTCGAGCGAAAATGACATGAACTGGGCCATCGACTACATCGTCGAGCCGGACTACCTGAAGGCGATGGGAATTCCGCTGCAGCGTGGCCGTTTCTTTACTCCACAGGACAACGAGCACTCACCGCTGGTCGTCGTGGTGGATGAAGTATTTGCCCGGAAATATTTTCCGGGCCAGGACGCCATAGGCAAGCGCATCCACATCGATCGATTCACTCAGCTGGCGGAGATCGTCGGCGTGGTCGGCCATGTCAAACAATGGGGATTGGCCACCGACGATCAGCAGTCGCTGCGCTCCGGCCTCTATATCCCATGCATGCAAATGCCCGACGACTTTATTGCCATGACTCCGTCCAGTTCTGCCGTGATTGTGCGGGCCGGAGATAATTCCGCGGTGCTTCTCGATTCCATCCGTCATATCAGCGCGCAGATGAGTAACCGGCAGGTCATCTTCGGCACGCAAACCATGGACTCTGTGATTTCCGATTCCGTGGCGTCGCAGCGCTTTTCCATGATCCTGCTTGCGGTGTTCGCAGTGCTGGCGCTGACGCTAGCGGGGGTAGGAATTTACGGTGTGATCTCTTATGTCGTGGGACAGCGCGTACATGAAATCGGCATCCGCATGGCTCTGGGAGCGCAACCACAGGACATTCTGCGTCTGATTCTGAGCGGTGGAGGAAAGCTTGCCGGGCTCGGGGTCGCAGTGGGATTGGCCGCGGCTCTCGTCCTCACCCGGTTCATGGCCACTCTGCTATATGGGGTCGGAACGACCGATCCGCTGACTTTTGTTGGCGTTGCCTTGTTGCTGACCGTCGTCGCGCTCACCGCTTGTTATGTGCCGGCACGCCGCGCGACGAAGGTCGATCCCATGGCGGCGCTGAGATACGAGTAGCGAGATGCGAGCAGGAGGATAGGAATGAACGGATTGGTCCAGGATCTTCGCTATGCATTCCGGCAGCTGCGCAAGAGCCCGGGGTTTGCCAGCACGGCTGTTCTGATCCTCGCTCTGGGGATCGGCGCTAGCGTGGCAATTTTTGGCTTTGTCGACGCCGCGCTGATCAAGCCGCTGCCTTACGCGAATCCCAACCGCCTGGTTGACGTAACGGAAAGCGTCCCGATGATTCCGCGGGCCAACCTTTCATATCCGGACTATCTCGACTGGAAAAAGATGAACCAGGTGTTCAGTTCGATGGACGTGTACACCGGCGAAGGTTACCTGCTGCGTACGTCTGCGGAGACGGAGCCTGTGGCGGGAGTCCGAGTGAGTGATGGATTTTTTCGGACGCTCGGTATCACTCCCTATCTTGGGCGCGACTTCTATCACGGCGAAGATTTGCCGGCAGCACAGCGGACTGTGATCCTGACTTACGCCGCCTGGCAGAAGCGATTTGGCGGAAGAAAAGAAGTGACCAGCGAAAGCGTTACGCTCAGCGGTGTTCCTTACGCCATTGTCGGAGTGCTGCCGCGGGATTTTCAGTTCGCTCCGCGTGGTAATGCTGAGTTCTTCACCACATTGCATCCGACCGGTCAATGCGATGTTCGCCGCAGCTGCCATGGGCTGAACGGGATCGGGCGGCTGAAGGATGGCATCTCCGTCGAGATGGCCCGATCGAACATGGAGACGATCGCGCGACAACTGGAACTGCAGTATCCCAACGACAATCGCGGGCAGGGCGCCAGCGTGCTGCCTCTGTCGCAAACGATCGTCGAGGATGTGCGACCCCTTCTGCTCACGCTGCTGGGTGGAGCGGGGCTGCTGCTCGTGATTGCGTGTGTGAACGTATCGAGCTTGCTGCTGGTTCGCTCGGAGAGCCGCAGGAGAGAGATCGCGGTGCGCGGTGCGCTGGGTGCATCGCGTGGGCGGTTGATTCGCCAGTTCGTTACCGAAGGCGTCGTGTTGATCGCCGCGGGTGCCCTGTTGGGTGTTGGGGTTGCCGATATAGGAATGCAGCTTCTGACGCGCCTGATTTCCAAGGATCTGATGTCCAACTTGCCGTATCTGGCGGGATTGGGCCTGAGCGCTCACGTGTTGATGTTTGCCCTGGCGATCGCGTTGCTGGCCGCGGCACTGTTTTCTCTGCCGCCGGTGTTGCGCTTGCCGCTGACGAAGCTGCGCGAAGGGCTCACTGAAGGTGGCCGCGGCTACGCCGGGACGCTTTGGCGCCGCTTTGGCACGAATTTGGTCGTAGTTGAACTGGCGATTGCGGTCGTTCTTCTCGTGTCCGCTGGACTATTGGGGAAAAGCTTAAACCGCCTGCTGCATGTCGACGTCGGATTTCAGACAGACCATCTGGCCACGGCTTCACTCGAGCTTTCCGATGCAACCTACGGCAAAGATGAACAAGTGGTAGCGGCAGAGCGGAAGATTATCAGCCGCGTCTCAAGCTTGCCGGGCATGGAATCTGTCGGCATCACCAGTGTGCTGCCGGTGAGTTTCAATGGCAACACAACCTGGATCCGAATTGTGGGCCGGCCATACAACGGAGAGCACAACGAGGTGAACCAGAGGGATGTGAGCTCCGAACTCTTCACAACTCTGCACGCGAAACTTTTGCGCGGCCGCTACTTCACCGATGCGGAAGATGGGTCGAAGCCCAAGGTTGTGCTGATTAACCAGGCGTTGGCGCGGAAATATTTTCCCGGGGAAGATCCGGTCGGGAAGAAGCTTGGAGATACCGACCTCTCGCCAAAGTCGCTCACAGAGATTATCGGAATCGTGGAGGACGTGAAGGATGGGTCGCTGGATTCGGAGATTTGGCCCGCCGTCTATTACCCGTTCAATCAGAATTCCGACACCTACTTTTCTCTCGTTGCCCGAACGTCGCAGGACGAAAAGTCGCTGCTTATGAGCCTGGCTGCCGCGGTGCATGAGATCGACCCCGGCATCGGCGTCTCCGATATTGCGACCATGGCCGACCGCATTAACGAGTCGCCGTCTGCTTATCTTCATCGTTCCTCTGCGTGGCTGGTCGGAGGTTTTGCGTTTCTCGCGCTGCTGCTGGGAGTGGTTGGCCTCTACGGGGTGATCGCCTACTCGGTCAGCCAGCGCACGCGCGAAATCGGAGTTCGCATGGCTCTCGGCGCGCAGCGCAGTTCGGTGTATCAACTCATCATGAAAGAGGCGGGATGGCTGGTGGGAGCGGGAATTGCTGCGGGCCTTCTATGCTCGATCGCCGCCGCAACTCTGATTCGCGGGCTGCTCTTTGGAGTGCGAACCTGGGACGCGGCGACGCTGGCCGCAGTTTCTGCAGTCTTGGCGATCGCGGCGATGCTGGCAAGCTACATCCCCGCGCGGCGGGCGGCGCGGGTCGATCCCATGGTGGCGCTGCGCTACGAGTAAGAAGGACGGGAGAAATGTTCACCAACCTGATACAGGATCTCCGCTACGCGCTGCGGCAGTTGCGCAAGAATCCCGTCTTCGCCGCAGTTGCCGTGATCACGCTTGCGCTGGGGATCGGCGCCAATACTGCGGTCTTCAGCGTGGTGGATGCGGTCATGCTGCGACCGTTGCCCTACTATCAGCCGGAGCGGCTGATCGAGGCGGAATCCGTCAACACGCATAATCCGCATTCCAGCGCCATTTGCTATCCCGATTTTTTTGACTGGCGCTCGCAGAACCACACGCTCGAACATCTGGTTTCCTATCATGACAATTTGTTTACGCTGACCGGCCTGGAACGGCCAGTGCAGGTTGATGCCGAGATCGTGTCATGGGATCTGGTGCCCGCGCTCGGAACCCGCCCGGAGCTTGGCCGGGGTTTTACGGCGGAAGAAGAAAAGGCCGGCACACGCGTAATCCTGATCAGCCACTCTTTGTGGACGACACAGTTCGGCTCGGATCCCGCGGTCGTCGGCCGGGGCGTACGTCTGAGCGGCGATCTCTACACCGTCATCGGCGTCATGCCGCCTTCCTTTCTTTTCCCGGTGAACAAGCCGCGCAACAGCGTCTGGACGACGCTGGCTGCGGACGACGATCCCAACGATCCGCATTCCAATATCAAAAATCGCGGGTCGCATTTTCTGAATGCGTTCGGGCGCCTGAAGCCGGGAGCGACGGTGGAGCAGGCGAATCAGGATCTGCGGGCCATCGCGACGAACCTTTCGAAGCAGTACCCGAACACAAATACGCGCCATGACTCGGCGCGCGTAGAAACGGAAGTTGCGTACCTGATCGGCGATACGCGCACCGCGCTGCTGGTTGTGCTGGGGGCGGTTGCCCTGGTGCTGCTGATCGCCTGTGGCAACATCGCGAATCTGCTGCTGGCGCGGACGCGCGAACGGCAGCGCGAAATTGCGGTGCGGTCCGCTCTGGGCGCAGGCAGAAACCGGATCGTGCGCCAGTTGTTGGCGGAAAGCCTTGTGCTGAGCGCTGTCGGGGGGATAGCGGGTTGCGCGCTCGCTCTCGTCTGTACTCCCGCGATTCTCTCACTTATCGGCGACAGTGTGCCGCGCGCGGCGGACGCAGGGGTTGACCCGCGGGTGCTTTCGTTTGCGGTCATCGTGTCGTTCGCTGCAGGATTGATATTCGGGATCGTTCCCGCCATTGCCGCTTCCAAGACTGATCTCATCTCTACTCTGAAAGAGAGTGGCCGGAGCGAAATTGTCGGCCGCGACTGGCTGCGCGCTTCTCTGATCGTAGGACAGGTCGCGGTTGGACTTGTGCTCACCGCCGCCGCAGGCTTGCTGATCACCAGCCTGGCGAATCTCGTCCACACCAAACAGGGGTTCAATCCGGATCGCATCACGACGCTGTTCTTCGAAACGCCGGATGCGCACTATAAGTCCACGCGTCCGCAGTTCTACCGCGACTATTTCGAAAAACTCCGCGCCCTGCCGGGAGTGGAGTCAGCGGGTGGCGTGATGATGCTGCCCATGACGAATGATGGCGCCACGGTCACGTTCGAAGACCCCGAGCATCCCCTTCCGGAAGGAGAGTTATCCAGTGCCGACGTGAGTCCGATCACACCGGACTACTTCCGCGCGATGCAGGTTCCTTTTCTGGAAGGGCGCGACTTCTCGGCCCGGGACGATATGAAGGGTCCGCAAGTAATGATCGTCAATCAGGCGTTTGCGCAAAAGTTTTTTGCCGGTGAAAAAGTGTTGGGCAAGAAATTGAAACCGGGCGCCGGCGGCGGCGGGGCGGCCGGCTCTCCGTGGCGGGAAATCGTCGGCGTGGTCGGCAACATGCATCTGGGCGCGACGCAGCGCGAAATGCGCCCCGCAATGTATGTACCAGCCGATCAACTACCCGACTGGTGCTGCCTGTATTCCGTGGTCCGAACGTCGCTCGATCCGCACAGCTTGGCGGCCAGCGTTCAACAGATCGTCGCAGAGAAGGACAAAGACATTCCCATCACCCAGGTCCGCACGATGGACGAGCTGATGTTCGCCCAGCTCTCCCAGCAGCGATTCGCGACGGTTTTGCTCAGTACGTTTGCCGGGCTCGCCATTTCCCTGACCATCGTTGGTCTTTACGGGGTGATGACCTATTCGGTTGCGCGACGCACGCGCGAGATCGGTGTTCGCATGGCCCTGGGAGCGCAGCGGAGCGCGGTGCTCGCCATGGTGTTGCGCGATGCGGCGATCCTGCTCGGGGCAGGAATGGTGATTGGCGTTGGAGCATCTCTGCTCTCGGCATCGGTGTTGCAGGACATGTTGTATGGCACCGGAGCGCGCAATCCCGCTGTGCTGGCGATGGTTTGCGTGGTAGTCGCGCTGGCTGGACTAGCCGCGGCCTACATCCCAGCATTCCGGGCAGCAAAGGTCGATCCCATGGTCGCGCTCAGATACGAGTGAGGAGACAAAACCAGATGACCACACTGATCCAGGATCTTCGTTACGCGCTCCGCCAGCTTCGCCGGAGTCCGGGATTCACACTCGTCGCCGTGTTGACGTTGGCGTTGGGCATCGGCGCCAACACCACGATCTTCAGCGTAATGAACGCGACCATCCTCAAGCGGATCTCTTTTCCTGATCCGGATCGCCTCGTCTTGGTGTGGCAAACCTACGGCAAGACCCCGGACAGCTACAACATTGTCTCCGCGCCTAATTACTGGGATTTCGAAAAGCGGAATCATGTCTTCGAAGGCATAGCGCTGTTCGATTCCGCGGGCCGTGGCTACAACCTCTCTGCCGGCGGAAGCAGTCGGGAGCCGGCGCAGGTTTCTGGACTGCGCGTTTCGGCAAATTTTTTCAGCGTTCTCGGGGTGCAGCCTTTTCTGGGACGCACTTTTCTGCCGGAAGAAGAAATCGGCGGGAAAGACCATGAAGTAATCCTGAATTACGGGTTCTGGCAGCGCCGTTATGGCGCGGATCGCTCACTCGTCGGCAAGACCATCAAAGTGGATGGCGAGGACTTCACGGTGGTAGGCGTGATGCCACGCGATTTTCACTGGGAATTCTGGAGCGGGCACCGGCAACTCTGGGTTCCAGTGGGCTACACCGAAGGCGACAAACTGCGAGGAGGAAACAGTTTCGTTTCTTTTGCGCGCCTCAAGCCCGGCGTGACCCTCGCACAGGCACGAGCGGAAATGGAAGGCATCGGAACCCGGCTCGCGCAACAATACCCCAACGACGACGCCGACATGAGCGCGACCGTCATCCCAATGGGCGATTACGGACTCGAAGCTCTGCGCCGAACCGTGTGGTCGCTTTTTGCTGCGGTTGGTTTCGTGCTGCTCATTGCCTGCGTGAACATTGCCAATCTAATGCTGGCGCGCGGAGCCGCCCGTCAGAAAGAGTTCGCTCTTCGGCAAGCACTCGGAGCCGCTGGATTCCGGATCGCGCGGCAAGTGCTCACGGAAAGCTTGCTGCTGGCTCTGCTCGGTGGCGCGTGCGGTCTGGTGCTGGCGGTTTTTGGCACCAGCCTGCTGCCTGCCATGTTTCCCGAAGGCGGCCTGAACCTTCCGCTACGCCAGGTCGATACCATTCCCGTCGATCGCTGGGTGCTCGGTTTCACGCTTCTGGCTTCTTGCCTGACGGGGATTTTATTTGGCCTGGTACCGGCTCTGAGCGCGTTGCGGGGAGATGTCTCGGAGCCTCTCAAAGAAGGGGGCCGCGGCTCTACTGCCGGACGCAGCAGCCGTTTACGCCATGTCCTGATCGCTTCGGAAGTGGCTCTGGCGCTGGTTGTACTCGCCGGCGCCGGACTCATGATCCAGAGCATGTCACGCCTGCTCGGCGTGGATCCCGGATTCGACCCGAAGAACGTGCTCACCATGCAGATGTCTCTGCCGCAGGAAGACCTCTACAACGGGCCTCCCGGGCACCCGCGCTTTTGCCAGGATTTGGACGAGCATGTGAGCGCGATCCCCGGCGTCACCGCCGTGGGCGCAGTTGGTCATTTGCCGATGGAAGGCGATGCGGGCAGAAGTTTCGCCGTCGAAGGACAACCCGATCCCGGCTCCGGGCACCGGCCAAGCGCTCACTACAGCGTGGCCTGTCCTAACTATTTCAAGGCGCTGGGCGTGCCTTTACTGGCAGGACGCGAATTCAATCACCAGGATACCGTCGCCGCGCCGGGCGTTGTGATCATCAATCAAACCATGGCGCAAAAGTATTGGCCCAAAGAGAGTCCTGTGGGCAGGCGCATCCTGGGAGATGGCTCCTGGCTCACCGTGGTGGGAGTAGTTGGCGACGTGCGGCATTGGGGGCTGGATAACGCCAGCGATGTGCAATTCTTCCGTCCATACACGCAGGCTGCCTGGCCCGTCATGAGCGTCGTCGTGCGAACTGCCGGCGCTCCCATGTCGTACCTGCCAGCGATCAAGAACGCGATGAGCGAGGTTGAGCCGGACCGTCCGGTTTCCGATGTTGAAACCATGCAGAACATTGTGCAGGACTCGCTCGGCTCGAGACGTTTCCCTACTCTCCTGCTATCTGCATTCGCCCTGCTGGCACTGGTTCTGGCCGCCGTTGGCATTGTCGGCGTGGTCAGCTATTCAGTGGCGCAACGCACTCATGAAGTTGGTATTCGCATGGCGCTGGGCGCTCGCGCCGCCGATGTGCTGAAGCTGATGGTCAGCGGAACCATGACCTGGGTTGCGGTGGGAATCGGTGTCGGCATTGCGGGGTCCCTTGGCCTCACTCGCCTGCTCGGGACCTTGCTCTTCGACGTAAAGCCTTCGAACCCGGTAGTGCTTGGAACTGTTTCGTTGCTGCTCACGTGCGTCGGTCTGCTGGCAAGCTACCTGCCGGCGCGGCGTGCGGCGAAGGTCGATCCCATGGTCGCGTTGCGCTACGAATAGGAGATTAACCTTGAACAGACTCTTTCAGGATCTTCGCTTCGGTCTACGCCAACTGGGAAGGGCTCCCGGGTTCACGGCAGTGGCAGTCATCACGTTAGCGCTGGGGATTGGGGCGAACACGGCTATTTTCAGCGTGGTTAATACGGTTCTACTGCGCCCGCTTCCGTACAAGGATGACAGCCGGCTGGTGGTGATGCTCCGGGATGGGCGGAATCCCGTGGCACCAGCCAATTTCCTCGATTGGCAGAAGCAGAACCATGTGTTCGAACCGATGGGCGCGGCAGAATATTGGACTCCGAACCTGAGCGGCACCGACAATCCCGAGAAGCTATGGGCGCTGCACGTTTCTCCTTCTATTTTTCCGATGCTTGGCGTGCAGCCCCTGCTGGGACGCGCATTTCTGCCGCAAGAACAAGAGACCGGCAAAGAGCACGAAATAGTGTTGAGCTTCCGCCTGTGGCAAAGCCACTTCGCGACCGACCCGAAGATACTTGGCCGGTTAGTCGAGCTCAGCGGTGAAACCTACACCGTGGTCGGCGTCATGCCGCGTGAGTTCAAGTTCGCTCCGTTCTGGGCGACGAAGGCTGAGCTGTGGGCGCCTCTGGCCCTGGGGCCACGGGTTGGTGACCGTGACGGCGCGTCGCTCCGCGTATTTGCCCGGCTGAAGCCTGGCGTCACCCTTGAGCAGGCCCAGGCTGAGATGGCAGGGATCACGGCACGAATGGAGCGCGAATTTCCCGGCACAAATCAGAACATGAAAGTCATTTCGCTGCGCGAAAAGGTGGTGGGGGATATTCGGCCAACCTTGCTCGTGCTGCTCGGCGCTGTAGGGTTCGTGTTGCTGATCGCCTGCGCCAATGTCAGCCACATGCTGCTGGCTCGCTCGGCAGCGCGGCAAAGGGAGTCGGCGCTCCGGTCCGCGCTCGGCGCCCGGCGTTGGGACCTGCTGCGCCAATTCCTGACGGAAGGCCTGATACTTGCATCGGTTGGTGGAGCGGCGGGATTGCTCCTCGCGATGTGGGGTGTGCGCGTTCTGCTCGCGTTTGCTCCTCCCGACATCCCCCGGGTTGAAGCCGTAGGGGTGGATGGCCGCGTCCTTCTCTTCGCGATGGCGATCTCGTTACTTACTGGCCTGGTCTTCGGCATGGCTCCGGCCTGGGGCGGGGGTGACGTCGACCTCAGTGACGCACTTAAAAAGGCAGAGCGTGGCTCCAGCGAAGCGCCGGGTCGCAGGCGCTGGCGCGGACTTCTTGTCGGTTCCGAATTTGCTCTGGCGGTCGTACTGTTGGCCGGAGCCGGGCTCATGGTCCGTACTTTTATCGCACTGCAGCATGTTGACCCCGGCTTCGATCCCCACAACCTGCTTTCGATGGTGGTTGGCGTCAGCGGAACTGAGGAAGGAACCTCTGGCCGGACTGCCAATTTCTACCAGCGGGTACTCCAGGAAGTGAGCGCTGTTCCCGGAGTGCAATCCGCCAGCGCCATCAATCACCTGCCGCTCGCGGGCGACCAGTGGGGACTGTCGTTCCACATCGAAGGGCGTCCACTGGAGCGTCCGGGAGAAGCACCAAACGCCACTTACCGGGTTGTTTTTCCGGGCTATTTCCGAACCATGCAGATCCCCATTCTGCGGGGCCGCGACGTCGCGGAATTCGACAATCTGTCCGCCGCCCGAGTCGTAGTGATCAACGACTATCTGGCTCACCAGTACTGGCCCGGCGAAGATCCAATCGGCAAGCGAATTACTCTCGACGATCCCACCGCGAATCCCTCGTGGCTTACCGTGGTGGGCGTAGTCAAAAATACGGTTCGCAGCAGCTGGGTGGATCCGCCCGCGGAGGAAGTATTTCTCCCCTACCGGCAGACCCTATCTGCGGAGAATCCGGCTCCGTCCTCCGCTTACATCACGCTGGTCGTGCGCACCGGCAGTGATCCCGCAGCGCTGGCTCCAGCCATTCGAGCCGCAGTTCACTCCCTCGATCGCAGTGCCCCGGTTTCCGAAGTACAAACGATGGAGCGGGTCGTGGCGGAAGCCACCGGACAGTCCCGCTTTTATCTGGTCCTGCTGGGCACATTTGCCGCTGTCGCGCTGGCTCTGGCGGGAGTCGGTATTTACGGGGTGATGAGCTACGCCGTCTCGCGGCGTGCACGCGAGATCGGCATCCGAATGGCTCTGGGCGCCGAGCGGAGCGAAGTGATTCGCATGGTGATTTGGCAGGGAATGTTCTCGGCATTGTTTGGACTCGCCGTAGGGCTGGTGGCCGCTGTGGGTTTGACGCGACTGTTGGCAAATTTGCTCTACAGCGTGAAACCCGCGGATCCCGGAACATTCGTCATCGCCTCTGTGGCACTCGCACTGGTGGCACTGGGCGCGAGCTACATCCCGGCCCGCCGCGCGGCAAAAGTCGATCCCATGGTGGCATTGCGGTACGAATAGGAGACCTAATGAAAACGCTCAGGCAAAACGCCCGCTACGGTATTCGATTGTTGCGGAAAAATCCCGGCTTCACAGCCATCGCTGCCATCACTCTTGCGCTGGGCATCGGCGCGAACACGGCGATCTTCAGCGTTATTTACGCTGTCTTGCTGGCCCCCATGCCGTATCCCAATCCCGATCAGCTCGTCATGGTGTGGTCGAAGATTCAGGGCGGCAACAACTCCGTCTCGGCGGGCGACTATCTGGACTGGAAGCGGCAGAACAAGACTTTCCAGGACATCAATGCCTGGAGCGGCGCCAACTTCAACTTCGCCACGCCCGCGCAACCGGAACAGATCAATGGAAGCGCGAACACGCCGGGATTCCTCCGGATGACTGGGAACGATTTTTTTCTAGGACGTGATTTTCTGCCCGAAGAGGGCGTGCCCGGCAAAGACCACGAAGTCGTCCTCACCCATCGGCTATGGGAACGTCTCGGTGGCGACCGCAACATCATCGGCAAATCGATCCAGATGAACAACGAGCCCTACACGGTAGTGGGAGTGCTGGCGGCGGGCCAGGCGGACCGTCTCAACGGCCAATTCAATGTGCCGCTGGCTTTCAAGCCGGATCAGATCAATCACGATTTTCACTGGCTGCTGGTCATGGCCCGCATGAAGCCTGGGGTGTCGCTGACTCAGGCACAGGCTGACATGCAAGTGGTTACCAGCCGCATTGCCCAGGACAATCCCCAATCGAACAAAGGCTGGGGCGTCAGCGTGGAGGAGCTCCACAATGACTTTTTTCCGAAGGAAGCCAAGCAAACGCTCTGGCTGCTGATGGGCGGCGTTGGTTTTATCCTGCTGATCGCCTGCGGGAATGTGGCTAATCTGGTGCTGGCCAAGGGTATGACGCGCCTGAAAGAAGTTGCGGTGCGCACTTCGCTGGGCGCGACCCGCTGGCAGGTGTTCAGCCAGTTCCTAACGGAGAGTCTGGTATTAGCGGTACTCGGCGGCGCGCTCGGGATTGGTCTGGGCGCGGCAATCATCCGGATCATGATGGCGAAGATGCCGCCCTTCACGCTTCCTTCCGAAGCAGACGTGACCCTGAATATCCCCGTGCTGCTATTCACGCTGCTCGCCACCACCATCGCCGGCATGCTCTTCGGTTGCGCTCCCGCGTGGCATGCCTCGCGCGTCGATCCCAACGAGACTCTGAAAGAAGGCGGACGTTCCGGGACCGGCGCCGGACGCCATCGCCTCCGTAGGGCGCTCGTTGTCGGCGAGTTTGCTCTGGCGCTTACGTTGTTGGCCGGTGCGGGTCTCGCCATCCACAGCTTCTGGAACCTGGCGCGCGTCGATCCCGGCTTTCGCACGGATCACATTCTCACCTTCAGCCTGCCTGTGCCCGAGAAGCGGCTGACGCAACCCGAACAAATGGTCGCGTATTACAAACAACTAGTGGAGAAGATTGAGTCGCTACCGGGGGTGATCCGCGCCGAAGCGGCGACTGGCATGCCTCTGCAAGGCACGAATTTCGGAATGCCCTTCACCATCGCGGGCAAGCCGGTTGCTGACCCATCGGCCCGTCCCGGAGCCGGCTTCCAGATGGTCACACCTGGATTCTTCGAGACTTTTGCGATCCAGATGGCGAAGGGTCGCGCCTTCACCGATCAGGACACGGCAAGCAGCGTTCGAGTCGCCGTTGTGAATGAGACTTTTGTGAACCGGTATCTCAAGGGAGTGGACCCGCTGACCCAACGAGTTCTGGTCGAGCAATTGATTCCCGGCGTGACCAAGCTGGGCCCACCCATCGAGTGGCAGATCGTCGGAGTGTTTCGAAACATTCACAACGGCGGCATTCGCAGCGACGGTTTTCCTGAGATCGATGTTCCTTTCGCGCAAAGCCCGTGGCCGCAAGCTTCCATGGCAGTACGAACCACCAGCGATCCTGCGGAGATGACCAAGAGTATTGCGGGCGCAGTGCACTCCATCGATGCCGAGCTGGCCTTGGCCGACGTCAAAACGATGGACGAGATAGTCAGCCAGTCTTTAGTGGGAGATCGGTTTACGACGGCGCTGTATGTCAGCTTTGCGTCCGTCGCACTCTTGCTGGCCGCGATCGGCATTTACGGCGTTATGGCCTTCGCCGTGTCGCAGCGCACGCACGAAATCGGATTGCGCATGGCCTTGGGCGCGAGTCAGGATCACGTACTCGGACTGATTATGAAAGAGGGCATTATTCTGGCGGCGATTGGCTTGGGGTTGGGACTTGTGGGCGCCTGTTTCGTCGGCCGCGCCATGCGCGGATTGCTCTATGGCGTAGGCACGATCGACGTGGCGGCCTTCAGCGCGGTTGCATTCACGCTGTTCATCGCGGCCCTGCTTGCCTGTTATGTGCCTGCAAACAAAGCCTCAAAGGTCGATCCCATGGTGGCGTTGCGTTACGAGTAGGAGATTGAAACTGATGATGACTGGACTCGCTCAAGATTTTCGCTACGCATTGCGGCAGCTGGGCAAAGCGCCGGGCTTTGCCGCGGTTGCGATCGTCACGCTGGCACTCGGCATCGGCGCCAACACCGCTATCTTCAGCCTGCTCGACCAGGCGCTGCTGCGTAGCCTTCCGGTGAAGGATGCCGATCGCCTGGTGATTCTGCAATCTCACGGCACGTTCAACGGTCACACCAGTTCTCGTATTGATGAGAATTTTTCTTTCTCTTATCCCATGTATCGCGACCTCCGCGATCACAACTCCGTGTTCAGCGGCCTGCTCGCAACCACCTGGACCCAGGCCGGCGTGCAGTGGCACAACCAGCCCGAACTCGTCGCAACCGAATTGGTCTCCGGAAATTATTTTGACGTGCTGGGCGTGCAGCCCGCGCTGGGCCGCGTCCTGGTTGCCTCCGATGACGTCGTGCCCGACGCGAACCCGGTTGTGGTCTTGAGCTTCAGCTACTGGCAGCGCCGTTTTGGCGCCGACCCAACCGTCGTGAACCAGAGTCTTCTGGTCAACGGACATCCTTTCACCATCCTTGGAGTCGCTGCCCCCGGTTTTCACAGTGTGGTCATGGGAGATACGCCCGATCTGTTTGTCCCCATGACGATGAAGGCCGAGATCAGGCCTGGAATTACCGATCTTCAAGATCGCACCTCCCGCTGGCTCAATATTGTCGGAAAACTCCAGCCCGGCCTCACCCGCGAACAGGCTGAAGCGGGGATCAATCCGCTGTGGTATTCCATACGCGCCGACGAGTTGAAGCAGCGGGGCCATAGCTCCGAACATTTCAAGGAAAGTTTCCTGACCAAATCGCATTTGTTCGTGCGCGACGGTGCTAAAGGATTTTCTCCGCTGCGGCACGATATCCAGGAACCGCTGCTGATCATCATGGCCATGGTTGGTCTGGTCGCGCTGATGGCCTGCGCCAACGTGGGGAGCCTTCTGCTTGTGCGCGCGGCTGGCCGCATCCGCGAGATGTCAGTCCGCTACGCACTGGGCGCAAAGCGCGCGCGCGTGGTGCAGCAGCTGTTGGTCGAGGGGCTGTTGCTCGGCCTGGCGGGAGGTGCGCTCGGAATTGCGATCGCCCCGCGAGTATCCTCGTGGCTGATCAACATGATGTGGAGCCGCACCGCCGGAGATCTTCCGTTCTCCTCGCACCCAGACCTGCGCATTCTGTTTTTCAATTTTTCGCTAGCGCTGCTGGTGAGCCTGATTTTCAGCCTCGCTCCAGCGGCACAGTTCTGGCGGCCAAATCTGGCTCCAGCGCTCAAGCAGCAGGCCATGACGGCTGGCAGCGGAGCGCTGCGCTTCCGCCGTTTGTCAGTCGCAGTGCAGATTGGACTGAGTATTCTCGTCCTGGTGGGCGCGGGTCTGTTCGTGCGCACGCTCCACAACCTGAAATCGCTGAATGTAGGTTTTGCCACCGATCATCTCGTCACTTTCGGCGTCCAGCCGACGCTTGCGGGATATCAACCCGAGCAAACCCGCAATCTCGAAGAACAGGTTCTGAAAACCCTAGGCGCGTTGCCGGGAGTGCAATCGGCAGCGGGCACCACCGATCCGGAACTGGCGGACGACAACACTTCAAACAACATAACCCTGGCTGGCTACAAAGAAAAAGAAAACGAGGACATGAACGTGGAATCGCCCCGCGTCAGCCCTGGTTATTTTGCGACCATGCGAATGACGCTGCTGGCCGGACGCGAATTCACCGACCAGGATCGCGACGCCGCCCACAAAGTCGCGGTCGTGAACGAAAGCTTCGCCCGCCATTATTTTGGGGAGCCTCAGAAAGCCGTCGGCCACTACTACGGCAACGGCGGAGGCCAAGTCCCCATCGACATCGAGATCGTCGGCGTCGTCAACGACGCAAAGCATACCGGCGTTCGACAAGATATTACGCGCACCATTTTTACTCCCTATTTGCAACGATCGAATCCTGGTGCCATGACTTTTTACATCCGCACCTGGCAGTCGCCGGAAGCGGCGGAAGCAACCTTGCGGCGGGCCATGCAAACCCTCGACTCCAAGCTGGTCCTGGATAATTTCCGGACTATGCAGGAACAAATCGATGACAACTTAACCACCGAGCGCGTAATCGCGATTCTCGCGTCCAGCTTTGGCATTCTCGCCGTCCTCATGGCTGCGGTGGGCCTCTACGGTGTGCTGGCATATTCCACGGCGCAACGCACTCGCGAGATTGGCATTCGCATCGCGCTCGGAGCGGCTCGCGCTTCCGTGATGCGCATGGTGCTGGTCGAAGTGCTGTGGCTGGCGGGAGTCAGCATTGCCGTCGCGCTTCCGGCTTCGCTGCTGCTCACGCACGCAGCACGGAGCCAACTATTTGGGATCTCGAGTAGCGATCCGCTCACACTCGTCGTGGTGACCTTGCTGGTCGCCTTGGTCGCGCTCGCATCTGCGCTGCTGCCGGCCCGCCGGGCGGCCAAGACGGACCCCATGGTGGCGCTGCGTTACGAGTAAGAAATACGACTAAGAATCTGAATTATGAATCAGGAGTGAAATGATCCAACTGAAAAACGTCGACCGCAGCTACAAAACCGGCGCAGGACGAACCTGGGTGCTCCGCCGCGTGAACCTCGACATTCGCGAGGGCGAGTTCATCACCGTCATGGGACCCTCCGGAGCGGGGAAGTCCTCGTTGCTCAACGTGCTGGCGCTTCTTGATGACCAGTGGGAAGGCGAGTACTGGTTTCGTGAACAAGCCGTGCACGATCTCAAACGCAAGCAGCGCAGCGAACTGGCCAAGAAGAATGTCGGAATGGTCTTCCAAAGTTATCACCTGCTTGACGACCTCACCGTTCAGGAAAATATCGACCTTCCGCTCTCCTACAAAGACATTCCTCGCGGTCAACGGCAGAGCCTGGTAGCTGACACTCTTGATCGCTTTCAGATCGTCGCGAAGAAAGATCTCTATCCCAATCAGCTCTCAGGCGGGCAGCAGCAACTCGTGGGGATCGCGCGCGCCGTCATCCACAGGCCTCCGCTGCTGCTGGCCGATGAGCCCACTGGCAACCTGCACTCCGGCCAGGCGCGAGAGATCATGGAACTCTTTCGCGGCCTGAATCAGCAGGGAACGACCATCGTGCAGGTAACCCACTCCGAGGCGAACGCCGCTTTCGGAAGCCGCACCATTCAGTTGCGTGACGGGTGGCTGGTAGGCGACACAGCCAATCCGAGTCTTAACCAATCGGCGGAGGTCAGTGCATCGTGAATGTTCCGGGACCTAATTTCTTGAAACGGTCGATTTTCTTGAAGCGCTCGATTTTCTTAAGATCGATCGCAATCATTTGTGTTTACGCCCTGCTGGCTTCAACCATGCCGGCGCAGACCGCCGCCACGTCGGCACCCGTCGCCACGCAGTCCAGCATTCCGGTCAACTTTGACATGCCAAAATCGCATAATCCGCTCAACGCCTATTCGCCGGACTACGTACCCAAGCCGGCGCTGGCGAACTCTTCACGTCTGGACCGGCTTATCCGTGAAGGCAAGCTCTATCTCTCGTTGAAAGACTGCATTAATCTCGCGCTTGAAAACAATCTGGATCTGGCCATTGCCCGCTACAATTTACCGATCGCGAATACCGATATTCTCCGCACGCAGGCAGGAGGATTTTTCCGCGGAGTGAATACCGGAGTGGTTCAGGGAACTCCCGGCGGCGGTGTCGGAGGCTTTGGCACAGGCGCTCCGGGCGCTGGGGCCGGCGGCACAACCGGCGGCGCGGGCGGCGCCGGAGCAGGCGCGTCCGGGTTGGTGCAGTCCACGCTGGGCGCCGGAACGGCGGTGTCTTCCTACGATCCCCTCATCAGCGCCAGCGTCGGCGACGAGCATCAGACTTCGCCTGTGATCAACGAGGCGATCTACTCAGTACCGTCCCTGCAGCTTAACACGGGGCAATTCAACGTCAATTACTCGCAAGCATTTGCAACTGGAACCAGCATCAGCTTCTCGTTTAACAACCAACGTCAGACCACGAATAGCCCGGATTTCACGCTGTCTCCTACTCTTACCTCATTGTATCGTTTCACGATACAGCAGGAGCTGCTCGCGGGATTCGGGTTCGGCCCCAACCTGCGCTATTTGCGAATCGCTAAAAACAATAAGAAAATCTCAGACATCGCGTTCAAGGACCAGGTGATCGCCACGGTCACCCAGATTGAGAATATGTACTGGGATCTGGTAAGCGCCTACGAACAGACGCAAGTGAACGAACAATCCTCCGCTTTCGCCCAGCAAACCCTCGATAACGCGCGGAAACAATTGCAGCTGCAAAGCATTCCGGAGATGGACATGCTGCGCGCCGAGGCCGAAGTTTCCAAGCGTGACCAGGATCTGACGGTGGCTCGCACCAGTCTCGAACTCCAGGAGACGCTGATGAAGAATGCCATCACGAAAAGTCTGGACGATCCGGTGCTCGAAGCGATGCCGGTTGTGCCTACAGACCGAATGGAAGGCGTGCAGCCTCAGACCACTCAGTCGATTCAGGATTTGATTTCTGAAGCGCTGCACGACCGCACCGAACTGGCGGAATCCGACGTCGACCTGGTGAACCGCCAGATCAGCCGACGCGCCGCGCGCAATGCCTTGCTGCCTTCACTGTCGCTCGTGGGCTTTTATTCGGGTTCCGGGCTGGCGGGCCTGCAGAATCCAGCCTGCCCACCCCCAGGTGCCCCAGCCTCAACTTGTACCTCAAGCGTGCCGGTCGACTTCGGAGGAGCTCTGACCAACACCTTCAACAATTCCTCCCCCGATTACTACGTGGGACTGAACCTGAGCATCCCGCTCCGCAATCGGGTCGCAAAAGCCGATCAGTACCGTTCCGAGCTCGAGTACCGGCAAGCCGAGTTGCGCCTGGAGCAGTTAAAAAAGCAAGTCCGCATCGAAGTCCGCAACGCCCAATATGCCGTCGAACAAACCGGTGCTCGCGTGCAGGCCGCCCGCAAAGCCCGCGACCTTGCGCAGCGCACTTTCGACATCACAAAAAAAGAACAGGACCTGGGCGCGGGATCGAGCTATCAAACTCTTTCTGCCCAGCGTGATCTTGCGTTGGCTGAACTCGATCTGGTAACAGCGATGACGATTTTCGAAAAAGCCAAAGTCGAACTCGACCGGGCAACCGGCGCGACTTTGGAACATAATGGCATCCAGCTGCAAAATGCAGTGACCGGCGTGGTGGCTGGTACGGCAGGTGATACCATCAGCCCCGCGACTAGCGCCGCGAACCCATAACTCGCCATGCAAACTTCCGCCAATCCGGGAGCACGCTCCGCTGTCAGTTCAGCTGCTGTCAGCCCAGCCGCTGCGAACCGGGAAAAGCCCAGCTTCGAGCGGCCCCGCATTCTGGCCGCCGACGACCAGCAGCACGTTCTCGAAGCTCTCGAACTCCTCTTGCGTCCGCAGGGATATGAAGTGGAGACCGCGAGATCCCCGGCGCTGGTTCGCGACGCGCTGGCCACGGGCTTCTATGATGCCCTGCTCATCGACCTGAACTACACGCGGGACACCACTTCCGGACAGGAGGGCCTCGACCTCCTTTCCGAAATTGTCGGCCTCGACAACACCATCCCCGTCATCGTGATGACGGCCTGGGCCAACATTGAATTAGCGGTCGAGGCAATGCGCCGCGGGGCTCGCGACTTCATCCAGAAGCCCTGGGAAAATGCGCGCCTGCTCACCATCATCCGCTCCCAGGTCGACCTTCGCCGCGCCCTGCAACGCGCCGAACGCCTGGCCGCCCAGAATCGTCTGCTGCAAGCCGAGGGACGTCCCGAGTTCATTGCAACCGCTCCGCTCATGCAGCCCGTTCTCGATGCCATCGCCCGCGTCGGCCCTTCCGACGCCAACGTTCTCATCACCGGTGAGCATGGCACCGGAAAAGAAGTTGTCGCGCGGACTCTCCATGCCGTCTCCGCGCGCGCTTCGCGCCTCATGGTCTCCGTAAACACCGGCGCCGTGCCCGAAGCCTTATTTGAAAGTGAACTCTTCGGCCATGTAAAAGGCGCGTTTACTGACGCCCGCTTCGACCGCATCGGACGCTTCGAACTCGCCGACGGTGGCACAATTTTCCTCGACGAAATCGGCAACGTCCCGCTGCGCCAGCAGGCTAAACTTCTGCGCGTGCTGGAAGCTGGCGAACTCGAGCGCGTCGGCTCGTCTCGCGCACTACGCGTCGACGTGCGCGTAGTCTCCGCCACCAACGCCGATCTCCGCGCCGCCTGCGCTTCCGGCCAGTTTCGCGAGGATTTGCTCTTCCGTTTAAACACAGTCGAGATTCACGTGCCCGCATTGCGCGAACGCCGTGAGGATATTCCCGCGCTCGCTGGACATTTTCTTTCGCGCTACGCTTCGCGTTACCGCCGTCCAATAAAAGGCTTTGAGGTTTCTGCTCTGCAACTGCTCCTGCAATACGCCTGGCCCGGCAACGTGCGCGAACTCGAACACACGCTCGAGCGCGCAGTCCTGATGTGCCGTGGCACCGAGATTCAGCGGGCGGACCTTGGCCTCGACATGCTGCGACCGCAAAGCCAGAATCTCGAAGAGCTCAGCCTCGAATCGGTCGAAGCGATTCTCATCCGCAAGGCATTGCAACGTTCCCAGGGAAACGTGAGCCAGGCCGCCGAAACCCTTGGCCTGAGCCGCGGCGCACTCTACCGTCGGATGGAGAAATATGGGCTGTAAATATATGCTTGCCGCTCTCAGCCCCGGAGGAGGGCGTGATCATAGCCCAGCGCTTTAGCGCCGGGTAAAGTGAGAAGATGGAACCAGTCCCGGAGGGACGACTGAAGTTCTCACCCACACTCTCTAGCCCGCCCGGGACCAATCCCCGCTGGCGCAAGCCTCCACCAAAGCGCGTTCGCCTCCTCTATGAACGGCGCGTTAGCCTGTTCGCTCTGCTCGTCGCGCTTCCCGCCCTGCTCACCAGCGGCATCTTCATCTGGTTGCAGCCTTGGACTATCGAATCAAAGCTCGCTCTGCTGTTCGCCGAATTGTTTGCGTGGTGGTTGCTGGCGATGGCCCTGCAGGAGCAAACCACGCGCCCCTTGCAGACTCTGGCCAATGTGATCTCCGCCCTGCGCGAGGAAGACTACTCGTTCCGCGCCCGTGGAGCCGCCACCGACGACGCCCTCGGCGAACTCTCCATCGAAGTGAATGCCTTGGCCGACTTGCTCTCGGACCAGCGCATTCGCGCCATTGAGGCCGCCGCTTTGTTACGCCGCGTGGTCGAAGAAATCGAAGTCCCGCTCTTCACCTTTGATCCGGACCAGATTCTCCGCCTGGTCAATTCCGCCGGAGAACGTCTGCTGCAGCGGCCTGCCGTCAGGCTCCTCGGCCGCACCGCAAAAGAAATCGGCTTGGCTGCCTGCATGAGTGCGGAAAGCGAAACCGTAGTCCCGCTGCACTTCCAGGGTCCGAACGCGCGCTGGCTGGTGCGACGCAGTTCCTTTCGCCAGAAAGGCGTGCCTCACACTCTCATCGTTTTGTCCGACGTAAGCCGCGCCCTGCGCGAAGAAGAACGGGGCGCATGGCAGCGCCTGATTCGCGTACTGGGCCACGAACTGAACAATTCGCTCACGCCCATCAAATCAATTGCCGGCACACTGCGAGCGCAAATTTCAAACGAGGCTCTGGATTCCAATCAGCGCGAAGACTTCGAACGCGGCCTCTCTATCATCGAATCCCGCGCTCACTCCCTCAATCGTTTTCTGCAAGCCTACCGGCAACTCGCCCAGATGCCGCCGCCTATCGCGCGTAAGACCGACCTCACTCCGATTGTTCAACGAGTCGCAGCACTCGAGGCCGCTCTGCCAGTGCAGGTCCTTTCCAGTCCGCCCGTGGAATTGATGGTTGATCCCGATCTGTTAGAGCAAATGCTGATCAACCTGATGCGCAACGCCGTCGAAGCGGCGATGGAACCCCAGCGCCCCGCTCCCGCTCATAACGGAGCCGCGCTCGCACCGCCCCGCACGCCTGTGGTCGACGTACGCTGGGAATTAACCGACAAAGATCTCATCCTCACCATCGAAGACAACGGACCGGGGCTGGGCAATCCCTCGAACGTGTTCGTCCCCTTCTACACCACCAAGCCTTCTGGTAGCGGAATCGGCCTGGTGCTTTCGCGGCAAATCGCGGAAGCCCACGGAGGCTCCATCGAACTGCTGAACCGCACCGACCAGAGCGGCTGCCAGGCGAGAGTCATTCTTCCGCGCACCCAGTCGCCTGCTCAATGAAGAAACCGATGGGCGAATTGGCATCGTTTACAAGCCAGGGAGGCTGCGTGTATGGTGGGTTCGCAATTTCCGGTAATCTACATTTCCTTGCTTACAGGCGGAGTCACTTCCATGTCTCTTGATCGAATCGTTCCGCATCGAAGCGCGCTGATCGCGCTCCTGGCATTCACGATTTCTGCGCCGAGCGGAGTGTTTGCTTCAAACCCTCACGCATCCCCACAGACCGCGGAAACGAAATCAGCGCCCGAGCTCGTGACGGCCGACACGCCGCGGGTAACGCCGGGCGGTGCGAAGTTCACAGTTCCCGCCGGCTGGTCGATCACGACAGGCAAAGATCTCGTCATCGTGACGCCGCCCGAGAACGACACGCACATCGCGATTTTCGATTCTCAGGCAGCCGACGCGAACGCCGCGGTCGCAGCGGCCTGGGCAGCGTACAAGCCCGGGGCTATGCGGCCGGTCAAGCTGGTCACGCCGCGTCCCGCGCGCGAAGGCTGGGACGACCGCCAGGTGTTCGATTACGAGACTTCGCCGAACGAGCGTGCGGTCGTGGAGGCGATTGCGCTCCGTGCCGGCAAGGCGTGGACCGTGTTCATTCTGGACGGAACCGAACCTACGGTCGAGAAACGCGGCGCTCCGATTGGATTGATCTTCGAAAGCCTGCGCCCGAAGAGTTACCAGCGCGAGTCGTTCGCCGGACGCAAGGCACAGCCGCTGGATGCCGCGCACATAGCGCTGCTCAAATCATTCGTGGAAACTTCCATGCAGGCGCTCGGCGTCCCCGGCGTTTCGATCGCGCTCATTGGCGGCGACAAGATTGTTTATGAAGGCGGGTTCGGCGTTCGCGAACTCGGCAAGCCAGAGCGGGTCGACGAGAACACGCTGTTCATGGCGGCGTCCAACACGAAAGGAATGACGACGCTGCTCCTGGCCGAGATGGTCGACGAGAAAAAGCTCAAGTGGGACGAGCCCGTCATCGACGTCTACCCCAGCTTCAAGCTTGGGGACGCGGAGACTACGAAAAAAGTTCTGGTCAAGAATTTGATCTGCGCCTGCACCGGACTGCCGCGGCAGGATATGGAATGGCTCTTCGAATTCAAGAACGCCACGCCGGAATCCGAGCTGGCCTTGCTCGGAACCATGCAGCCGACCAGCAAGTTTGGCGAGGTTTTCCAGTACAGTAATCTGATGGCTGCGGCCGCGGGATACATCGGCGCGCATCTCGAGTATCCGAACAAAGCACTCGGGGCCGCGTACGACGAAGCGATGCAGAAAAAGATTTTCGATCCACTGGGAATGAAGTCGACGACGTTCGATTACGCCCGCGCCCTCGCGGGCAACCACGCGACTCCGCACGGCGACGACATCGATGGCAGGCCCAGTGTTGCGAGCATGGCGATTAATTACTCGATCATTCCGGCCCGTCCCGCAGGCGCGGTATGGACTTCCTCCCACGATCTGATTCGCTACGTGCAAGACGAGCTCACGCTGGGCAAACTGCCCGATGGCAAGCAGTTGGTCTCGCAGGAAAATCTGCTGATGCGCCGCACACCGCAAGTCCTGCTCGGCGAGGATTCGAGTTACGGCATGGGTCTGATCGTGGACCGCAAGTATGGCATTCCCGTGGTGAGCCACGGCGGCAGCATGTCCGGCTTCAAAAGCGACTTCTACTTTCTGCCGGATTACGGCATCGGCGCCGTGATGCTCACCAACTCGGACACGGGCGGAATGCTTACTGGTCCATTCGGACGTCGCTTGCTTGAAATTGTTTTCGACGGCAAACCCGAAGCCGCCGGTGACGTTGCGGCCCGCGCAGCCAACTACAAAACGGAGCTTGCCAAAGAGCGGGAACGCCTTGTCGTGCCTGCCGCTCCGGCGCTGGCGGCAGCCTTGGCTAAGCGGTATTCCAGCAAGGAACTAGGTCAGCTTGACGTGCTGACTGAGGGCGGAGTCACCACCTTCGATTTAGGCGAGTGGAAAAGCAAGGTGGCTTCGCGAAAGAATGACGATGGCACAATCTCGTTTATCACGATCGATCCCGGCACGGACGGATTTGAATTTGTGGTCGGCGAGCGCGGAGGCAAGAAAGTGCTGGTCATCCGCGATGGGCAACATGAGTACGTGTTTACAGAGACAGCGTGAGCGGCTTCATTACTGCGTAGGGACGGCCGCCTCGGCTGTCCCGCGCCGAGCGCAGCTCGGCAGTCAGCCGCAGGCAATTGTCCTTATTCCACCGTCACGGACTTGGCCAGGTTCCGCGGCTGATCCACGTCGCAGCCGCGGCGGACGGCGATGTGATACGCCAACAACTGCAAGGGAACAATCTCCAGAATCGGCGAGAGTTCCTCCGGTGCCGGCGGAATGTAGAGGACGTGGTCGGCGGCCTCTTTGATTTCTTCGTCGCCTTCGGTGGCCAGCGCGATCACCACGCCGGAGCGCGCTTTCACTTCTTTTAAATTCGAACTGGTTTTTTCATAACGTGTCATCGAGCCGGGATTATTCAGATCCCGCGTGGCGATGATAACGACCGGCAGATTCTCGTCAATGAGCGCGTTCGGGCCGTGTTTCATCTCGCCGGCAGGATATCCTTCCGCGTGAATGTAGGAAATTTCCTTCAGCTTGAGCGCGCCCTCGAGCGCGATGGGGTAGTGAATGCCACGGCCGAGAAAAAGAAAATCCTGCGCCCGCTGGTATCGTTTAGCCAATTCCTCGACGTGCCCGTCGCTCGCCAGAAGATGCTCCAGCTTCGCGGGAATGTGGATGAGTCCCTGCACCGCGGCGATCGATCGTTCACTCGTCATCACACCGCGTACCTGCGCCAGGTAAAGCGCAAAAAGATAAAGCGCGGTGAGTTGCCCGGTAAAAGCCTTGGTCGATGCCACGCCGATCTCCGGACCGGCGTGCGTGTAGATCGTGCCCGCCGCCTCGCGCGTAATCATGGAGCCGACCACGTTGCAGATAGCCAAAGTCTTTGAGCCCCGCATCTTGGCCTCGCGCTGCGCGGCAATGGTGTCGGCGGTTTCGCCGGACTGAGAAATCACCAGCGTGATCGTGTCCGGGGAAACGATAGGATCGCGATATCGCCATTCGCTGGCGTAATCCACCTCCACCGGAATCCGCGCCAGCGTCTCGATCATGAACTTTCCGGCCTGCCCGGCATGCCAGCTGGTGCCGCACGCGATGATGTTGATTTTTCTCGCGGCGCGGAACTCAGCTTCGCTGATCTCCATTTCGTCGAGAAACACATGGCCGGTATCCTGCGAAACGCGGCCCAGTGTTGTATCGCGGACGGTGCGCGGCTGCTCATAAATTTCCTTGAGCATGAAATGCTTGAAGCCGCCTTTTTCCGCCATGATCGGGTCCCAGGTAATGTGCTGTACCTTGCGCTGAATGGGCTTGCCGTCGAAATCGGTCAGCTCCACGCCGTGGGATGTCACCACCGCCAGGTCGCCATCCCCAAGAAAAAGAATGTCGCGCGTGTGCGAAAGAATCGCGGGCACATCGGAAGCTACAAAATATTCATCGTTGCCCAGCCCAATCACCGCCGGAGGGCCGTTGCGCGCGGCCACAATCTTGTTGGGATCTTCGGTGCAAATCACGGCCAGCGCGAACACGCCGCTGAGTTCCTTCACCGAGCGGCGCACAGCT
The DNA here is from genome assembly GCA_963846245.1 of uncultured Acidobacteriaceae bacterium. Taxonomy (GTDB): domain Bacteria; phylum Acidobacteriota; class Terriglobia; order Terriglobales; family Acidobacteriaceae; genus Sulfotelmatobacter. The sequence continues at coordinate 25,350 of CAWJVI010000013.1, forward strand.
TCTTCCAGCGAGGGCCGGTTGCCGTTCCCGGTTTTGTACAAATGTTTTTCCACGAGATGCGCGATGATCTCAGTGTCAGTCTCGGTGGTAAAGGTGTGGCCTTCTTCGATCAACTTCTTTTTCAGGCTCAGATAATTTTCGACGATGCCGTTGTGCACCACCACGATCTTGCCGGTGCAGTCGCGGTGCGGGTGCGCATTTTCTTCGGTGGGACGTCCGTGCGTAGCCCAGCGCGTGTGGCCGATGCCGTAGGTGCCATCCAGCGGGTGCGCGCGGATGGCCTCTTCCAGGTTGCGCAGCTTACCGGAGGCGCGGCGGATCTGCAGCCCCTCGCCATTGCCGGCCACGGCGATTCCCGCGGAATCGTAGCCCCGGTATTCCAACCGCCTCAAGCCATCCAGAATGACGGGAACGACAGATTTCTTGCCTACATAACCGACAATTCCACACATGACCGGCGCCCCAATCGTTACTGATCTGCTTCTAGTCTGCGAGTTCTAATCTGCGAGGGAGAAACGGAACTCTTCGATCACCGGGTTGGTCAGCACTTCACGCGCAATGCGCTCCACTTCGGCCTCGGCTGCCTCGCGTGAGAGTCCACCGTCAAGCGTCAGCTCGAAATATTTTCCCTGGCGCACTTCTTCGAGCCCCTTGTAGCCCATCTTCTTGAGCGCTCCCTGAATGGTTTTTCCCTGCGGATCGAGAACGCTTTTCTTCAGCGAGACGTAAACGTAGGCTTTCATCGACTCTCATTATACGTGAGAGAACTTGCGCTTCCGAGACCAGGATAGTGTTCAAACTGGCCGTTTGGCGCTGTCCATTTGGTGTTGCAGCTCGACCAACGCCTCCTCCAGCATACGGCGATGGCGGGGATCGCGGGCGCGTTCGAGTTGCTGCAGGACGCTCTGCCGGGAAAGCCGCAGGCTCTCAAGTTCGCGCTGCCGCGCAGCTTCCTGAGGACTCATCGCGACGCGGTGGGGGCCGGGCTTTTCGGCGGCGTCGGCCTGTTGCGCCTCCACGGATTTGCTTTCCCAGCCTCGCGCCATAAGAGAATTATAGGCCCGGATTGCTCCGCGTCCTCTGCGGCCGTTCTCCGCGTGCTCTGCGGTTAAGAGCTTTAGGGTCTGCACCCTCGCCGGCTTTGGAGCCTTTAACCGCAAAGGTCGTGAAGAACGGCCGTAAAGGTCGCAAAGAAAACAGATTGGCCCCATCTTGCCTTAACGGGTGGCCGTGCTACCCTCGGTGGCTGGCCGCCGTCTAATTCTGTTGGCGCTCCCACGCACAACTTCTTTGGAGAATTACCAAGAGCATTCATCATGAAATTCACCCACAGTTTCTTGCCCCGCTACGCCACCGCATGCGCTCTCTTTATCCTCGCCTCGCTCTCCGCCTATTCGCAGAACGCGACCGCGCCCGAGACTCACGGCATTGTCGTCGCGAAGATGGACAGCTCAGTCAACCCCGGTGACGATTTCTTCCACTATGCGAACGGCGACTGGATCAAGCACACCGAAATTCCCGCCGACCGCAGTTACGTCGGCACCTGGGACACTCTGGAAGACTCGAGCCGCAAGCATACCGCCGCCCTGATCGAAGAAGCAGCCAAGGCAAATGCTCCCGCGGGCTCCAACACCCGCAAGATTGCCGATCTCTACAACTCCTACATGGACGAGGCTGCCATCGAAGCCAAAGGCCTAGCTCCGCTCCGCTCGCAGCTCGACGCCATCGCTGCCATTCGCGACAAGCATGACCTGGCCCGAGCCCTGGGCGAAACCATTCGAGCGGACGTCGATGCTCTGAACAACACCAACTTTCATACCGCCAACCTTTTCGGGCTCTGGGTCGCACCCGGCTTTAACGACTCCGAACACTATGCTGCTTACCTGATGCAAGGCGGCCTGGAGATGCCCGACCGCGAATATTATCTTTCTTCCAGCGACAGCATGCGCGAAATTCGCGCCAAATATCAGGCGCACGTTTCCGCTCTGCTCAAACTTGCTGGATTCTCCGACCCCGATCTCCGCGCCCAGCACATCATCGAACTCGAACACGCCATCGCCGAAAAACATCTCAGCCTGGCCGATGAGCAGGACATCAAGAAGGCGAACAACACCTGGAAGCAAGCCGACTTCGCCGCCAACGCCCCCGGCCTCGATTGGGCGGAGTACTTTCGCGCAGCCGGTCTCACCAACCAGGCCACCTTCATCGTCTGGCAGCCGACGGCCTTCACTGGAGAGTCCGCTCTCGTCGCCTCCACAACGCTGGAAACGTGGAAAGACTGGCTGGCCTTCCACTTGATCGACGCTTACGCCGGCGTCCTGCCCAAAGCCTTCGCCGACGAGAGCTTCGCCTTCTTCGGCAAGACTCTCTCGGGCACGCCGGAACAGCGTCCCCGCTGGCAGCGTGGTGTCGGCGTTGTCAGCGGCCTGCTGGGAGACGCGGTCGGGCAAATCTACGCCCAGCGCTTCTTCTCACCCGAAGCCAAGGCTCAGGCCGAGGCTCTGGTCGCGAACCTGATCGTCGCTTTCCGGCACCGCATCGAGGCCCTTCCCTGGATGGATCCAGCCACCAAGGCCGAAGCCCAGGCCAAGCTCACCACTCTGTATGTGGGCATCGGTTACCCCGAAACCTGGCGCGACTACTCCGCCTACGAGATCAAAGCAGATGACATTTTCGGCAACATCGAACGCGGCCGGCTGTTTTATTATCACCGCGACGTCGCGCGTCTCGGCCTTCCCGTCGATCGCAAAGAATGGACCATGGAGCCGCAGACCGTGAACGCCGTCAACCTGCCGCTGCAAAACGCGCTGAGCTTTCCCGCGGCGATTCTGCAACCACCGTTCTTCGATCCCCAGGCTCCCGCCGCCATGAACTACGGCGCCATCGGGTCCATCATCGGACACGAAATCAGCCACACCTTTGACACCGAAGGCAGCGCGTTCGATTCCAAAGGCCGAGTCCGCGATTGGTGGAAACCCGCCGACCTGGCGCATTTCAACGCCGCTACCGCCCGGCTCGCCGCGCAGTACGACACCTACAAACCTTTTCCCGACCTTGCCCTGAATGGCAAGCAGACGCTGGCAGAAAACATCGCCGACGTCGCGGGCATCTCCGCCGCTTACGACGCCTACCACGCTTCCCTCGCAGGCAAAGCCGCTCCCGCCGAGTACGGTTTTTCCGGCGACCAGCAATTCTTTATCGCTTTCGGACAGAACTGGGCCTCGAAAGAGCGTGAAGCCGCCCTCCGCGAGGAAGTGATGACGGACTCGCATTCGCCCGATCAGTTCCGCGCCGCAACTGTCCGCAACATCGACGCCTGGTACGCAGCCTTCAATGTCCAACCCGGAGAGAAACTCTACCTGGCTCCGCCCGACCGCGTACGCATCTGGTAACAAGATCCGGTAACCAGATCCGATAACAAGAAATGCCGGAGCAACTCGTGCGAGCGGTAGCCTTGGCTTTCCTTTGTGTACCTTAGTGCCCTTCGTGGTGAATGACTTTAAAAAAGCTGAAGACCAAATCACCCAGTCCTCAGCCCGCTGCGATTCATGTTACGAAAACGTAACGCGCAGGAAAAAATCGCTCCGTCCTTGACGCACGCGGGTATAATTCCGCCGACCCTAGGGGTTAGGTACGGGTGACCCCGATCCGCAATTCTTATGAGTTCTCTCCGTCATTTGCCGTCGCGCTGGCTCCGCACTAAAAAACTGTCCGCGCATTTTGATCCCGCCACATTTCTCGCCAATGCCGGTATCGGCAAAGCGATCCATCAATACAGCCCGAAAGCGATCATCTTTTCGCAGGGAGACAGCGCCGAGTCTGTCTTTTACATTCAGAAAGGCAGGGTGAGGCTCAGCGTCGTCTCCAAGCAAGGCAAGGAAGCCACGATCGGACTGTTTGGCCCCAGCGACTTCCTGGGCGAAGGCTGCATCGCTTCCGATCAGCCGCTTCGCATGGCCACCGCTACCGCGACTACGGCCTGTTCCATCCTCGAGATCGAAAAGAAGCAGATGCTGCGCACCCTGCACGCTCAGCACGAGTTCTCCGATGTTTTTGTGGCGTACCTGATTATGCGCAACAGCCGCACCCAGGAAGACCTGGTCGATCAGCTCTTCAACTCCAGCGAAAAGCGCCTGGCGCGAGCTCTGTTCCTGCTGGCCAACTTCGGAAAAGACAAGTCGGAAAAAGTCATCCCCAACATAAGTCAGGAAACTCTGGCGGAAATGATTGGCACCACCCGCTCGCGTGTCAACTTCTTCATGAACCGTTTCCGAAAGCTTGGTCTGATCGAGTACAACGGCGAGATATTAGTCCACAGTTCGCTCTTGAGCGTAGTCCTGCACGACTAGACTTCCGGGCTTCGGGCTTCGGGCTTCGGGCTTCGGGCTTCGGGCTTCGGCTTTCGGCTTTCGGGCTTCAGCTTTCCGCTCCAGCCTCTCATCGCCATTTTTCCGTTTCCTCTTCCCCCGAACCAATCCCCGCTCGCCCTTAGGCCTGAAGCTTGAGGCCCGAAGCCCAAAGCCCAAAGCCCGGAAGCCCAAAGCCCGGAAGCCCAAAGCCCGAAGCCTGAAGCCGCTTTTTTTCTAACGGCCCTGTTCAATTCTGAACAGACAACCGCCCACAAGCAGGTTATGTTGAGTTCACAACTACGTCAGGAAAAGGCGGGCTGCTCTTGAGGGGGTGCAGCCACCGCCAAAAGGCTCGGGTTTTGTGTATTCTTTGAGCGCGCCAGCTTTGCAGCGTTACGCCCCGCTGCAGGCACAAGTCGATTTGCACCCTCACCTGCGCGAGCTCGCGAGGCTCTGCCTTCGCTCTGTGCATCGTCTCCTGTTCCCCGTTCCACTTACCCTGTTCACTCCACCCGGCGGCCTTCAATCCGCAATCATCGCCGCGATCCCGGTCGAGGAGGCGAGGTTATGAGCGCCCATGCCGAAGCCCTCATCAACCGCGTTCTCGCCTACACCACTCCTGATGCCTTCAGCGAGCACGAGCAGCTGCTGGCCGCCTTCTTCAGCGCCTCCAACGTGGGGTTTTGCATCGTGGACCGAGATCTGAGCTATCTCGCGATTAACAACGCGCTGGCCACTATCAACGGCATGCCCGCGGCCGGCCATTTGGGCAGGACCGTGAGTGAAATCTTTGGAAGCTTCGCCGCGAAGATTGAGCCCAATTTCCGCCGCGTACTGGCAACCGGCCAGCCGGTCGTCAACCTCGAGATTAGCGGCGTCCTGCCCGGCCAAGTCGAAGCCCGGCACTGGACGGCGCATTACTTTCCGATCCTGGATCAGAGCGGCCAGGTGAAGCAGGTCGGAGCCATGGTAGTAGACACTACCAAACCAAAAGTCCTGGAGCAGGCGATCGAGACGCTTGCCAGCAAGCTGCAACAGGAGAAAGAGCGGCTGCAGGCGCTGCTCGAGGTCAGCAATGAGCTGACCGAATCGAAAGCCGATTTCGAGCAGGCCTTTCCCGCCATTTTCACGATCCTGCAGAAAGCGGTGGCGCACGACTCGGCATTCGTCAGCCTGGTGGATCGAGTCGCTGGGACCGTACTAATGCTGGCTCTGGGTGGTACGCCACAAGGGACGGGATACGAACATGGCGCAAAGGTCCCGTTCGAAAAAAGTATATCGGGTCAGCTCGTGGGAGAACGTGAAGCCAGAAACCTCAACAAGGGACAGTTGGAGACATTCGCGCAAGCCTCGCCCAGGGTGAAGGAGTTGCTGAAGCAAGGGATTCACTGGATGTGCTTTGTTCCTCTGATAACTCCGCGGGGAACGGTCGGGTTCCTGTTTCTGGCTCTGCAGGCAGGATGTCCCGTTTGCCGAGCAGGATCTGGATTTCTTGAAGCGGGTGGCGTCGGAAATGGCGCTGGCGGTGGAAGGCAATGCTATCCAGAGCGCACTGGCCCGGGAAAGGGAGAGGCTGCGGGTTCTCCAGGAAATCGACACCACGCTGCTGTCCAGTCTGGATTTCCAGAAGCTCCTTTCGGCGGTTTCCACGCTTCTGCGAAAGGCGCTTCCTCATGACCATGTTGCGGTTTGCCTGTACGACGAGAGCGTCAACGCTTTGCGCAGCCATGCCAACACCACGGATCTTAAGCGAAGGATCCTTCCGCAGGACGGGTGGCTGGGAATGGACAACACGCTTACCGGTCAGACATTCGTCGAGGGCAAGACGAAAGTGCTAAAACACGCCGACCTGGTGCGCGTGCCGTTTCCGCTCACACAAAAGGCTCTCGAACTGGGAGTGCGCTCCTCCTGCTTTATTCCGTTGCTCACGGCGAAAGGCCCGCTGGGAGTGTTGACTCTGTCGAGCGATAGCGACCAGGCTTTCGGCGAGGAAGATGTTGGCTTTCTTGAGCAAGTGGCAGCGGCTCTGGCGCATTCGCTGGGAAATGCTCTGGCGCACAAAGCCTTGCGGATGGAGGAAGAGCGGCTGCGGGTGTTGCTGAAGACGAGCGCCAGTCTGGCTTCGAATCTGGATATCCGGCAGGTTTTCCGTACTATTTCCGCGCACGTGCGCCGCGTGACCCATCACGAGTTTGCCAGCCTGCTGGTGCTGGACGAAGACAGCGGACTTTTGCGGCGGCACGCCACGGATTTTCCCCTCGCGAAGGGGAGTCTTTCGCTGGACGTCACCGGACCGGTGGACAACAGTCCGGCGGGGAGGGCCGTGAAACTTGGCGTGCCGCTGATTTTCACCAAAGAAGAAATCGCCGCTTTCGGCATCGATGTTACTGCCTACCTGATCGAGGAGGGCATCCAGAGCCTGTGCTGTATTCCCCTGACCGCTTCCAAGGACACCCTGGGGACGTTGAACTTCGGAAGCACGCGGCCGAATGCATTCCAGGCGGAAGACCTGGGGTTGTTCACCCAGATCGCAGGACAGGTCGCGGGCGCTTTGGAGAACGAACGCTCCTACCGGGAGATCGAGCAGTTGAAAAACCGTCTGGCCGCGGAAAAACAATATCTCGAGGGCGAGATCCGCACGGAACTGAATTTCGACGAAATTATCGGTGACAGTCCGGCGCTGAAAAAGGCTCTGGATCCGATCCCTATCGTCGCTGACAGCGATGCTACCGTTCTGATTCTGGGAGAAACCGGAACCGGGAAAGAGCTGGTGGCCCGTGCCATTCACCGCATGAGCCGGCGCAAAGAGCGGAATTTCATCAAGGTGAATTGTGCCGCCATTCCGACGGGATTGCTGGAGAGCGAACTCTTTGGCCATGAGAAGGGTGCGTTCACCGGGGCGGTCACCCAGAAGATTGGGCGCATGGAACTGGCCGACCATGGAACCCTGTTTCTGGATGAAGTCGGAGAGATTCCGCTCGAGCTGCAACCCAAACTGTTGCGGGTGCTGCAGGATCACGAGTTCGAGCGGCTGGGAGGCACGCGCACGATCAAGGTTGATCTGCGCCTGCTGGCCGCTACCAATTGTGATCTGGCAAAAGACGTTGCGGAACGCCAGTTTCGCAGCGATCTTTTTTACCGCTTGAACGTGTTTCCCATCCACATGCCTAGTCTGCGGGAGAGGCGTCAGGATATCCCAATGCTGGTGCGGCACTTTGTGCGCCACTACGCTCTTCGCATGGACCGCCACATTGAAACTATTCCCGCCGAAACCATGAACGCACTTACCAACTGGCATTGGCCGGGGAACGTACGCGAGCTGGAGAATTTTATCGAGAGGTCCGTGATCCTCAGCGACGACACGGTTCTGCGGGCGCCCCTGGCGGAACTCGAAATCGAGATGCTGCAGGGCGGTTCCTCCGACCATACGCTGGACACCGCCGAGCGTCAGCACATTCTCGGAGTATTGCGGGAGACCGGCGGCCTACTCTCCGGCCCCACCGGCGCAGCTCACAGGCTAGGATTGAAGCGTACGACGCTGCAATCAAAGATGCAGCGCCTGCGTATTGCCCGTGAAGACTACCTTGGGCCGAAGCAGAGCTGACGTCGGAGGCTCTTGGCTCTTAGCTTTTAGCTCTTAGCCTTTAGCTCTTAGCTTAAGGCTCCTGGCGCGTGCTTCATGGACGCCGGCCAGCGAAGGTCCTTACTTCGCGCGCCCTTCGTGTTTGATGATTTTTCTTTCCGTCGTCAGGCGAACACGCCATCGATGGCTCCCATCTGGGCTAGCCTCACAGATCAACAGCCACAAAAGTTGAGCTCTTCAAGCTAAAGGCTAAGAGCTAAGAGCCAAAAGCCAAAAGCTAAAAGCTAAAAGCCAAGACCGGCCGTTAGGCTTAAGCCTGCCGACTAATCGGCAACGCGCCGACTGGTCGGCAATTTCCGGACTTGGAATGAGTGAGGTCTTTTATGGAACTTATTCCAAACACGGAAGTTGTACCATTCCGAAACTCAGACCCGTTCCGGAACCTGAATTGCTGTAGTCATTGCATCGCGCTTGGGACAGCCACTTCTTAAAGGTTTGCCTCAGAGTCGAGATCGGCCCAGCCTCCCTTACAAAATCTGAAATACGGCGCAGCCGTGGAGTGGAACCGGTGTTTGCACCCACTAGGTTTCAACCCGTGAAGTCGAGTGTGGCCGTTCAAGTTTCGTTGAACGCACCCGCGATTCTGCGGCCAATTCGACGGGAAGGGTTGACGCAATCCGCAGTGGTGCCGCTGCGGAAGCCAGGATTCGGCGAACCAGGATTCGGCGAACCAGGATTCGGCGACGAGAGTCTCAGCGCCCATCACCCCATTGCGGAAGTGAGCCCACCTGGCCCGGAAGCCGCGAGCCAGAACCGTCCGGGAGAAATTGATCCGCTCTACTTGTTTGCCTGCCGGGTGGAATGGGAGCGGCGAACCGACCCGAGTTCCGCCTGGGAACTGCTTTCGGCAGCAGACAGCCCGCACGAAGACACGCGGGCCAACGCAAGGCAGCTGCTGGCGAGTTCGCGGCACCTGGAAGGCGGCAGTCAGGCGGCCGCCAGTTTCCAGGTTTTCAGACCCCGGCGGTATCGGACGGTGGAGGCGAACATGAAGACCCCTTACGGACTCGAGATTATCGAAAACTGCTCCCAGTGCTTCTGCCGCAAAGCCGGATTCTTCTGCGGACTCTCCTCCACTGTAGTCGAGACGCTGGACCAAGTCAGCCACCACAGCACGATGCCCGCCGGAGCGATTCTGTTTGTGGAGGGGCAAATCTCGCGCGGGATATTCATCCTCTGTTCGGGACGGGTGAAACTCTCGACGGCTTCGCGGGAAGGTAAAGTGCTGATTCTGAAGACGGTTGAAGCCGGGGAAGTGCTGGGGCTGAGCGCCGCGGTGACCGGGGCGAGCTACGAAATGACGGCCGAAACGGCAATGCCGTGTCAGCTCAATTTCGTTGGCCGCAAGCATCTGCTGGAGATGCTGCATGCGCACAGCGAAGTGGGAGTGCACGCGGCGCAGAGCCTGAGCAGCGATTTTCAGTCTGCATATCGCGATATTCGCGATCTGGTGATGGCGCGCTCTTCGGAGGGAAAGCTGGCGCGGCTGCTGCTGTCGTGTTCTCCCAAACAAACGGGTTCCGACGAGCTCCACCTCAGGTCGGTGATGACGCACGAAGAAATGGCCCAGCGCATCGGTTCCTCGCGCGAAACCGTCACCCGGTTGTTGACTGAATTGAAGCGCAAACAACTGATTCGGCTGGACGGACCGACGCTGGTGATCCGCAGCCGGATCGCGCTTGAGACTTTAGCTGTATAAGTCCCCCCTGTGCCAGAGAGGGCCGGAATCTTGGCCCTCTCTTTTTTATTTTATTGGGGATGATTTTCTGAGGGTATTTTTTTGAGCGAACGGCATGCCGAAGTCAGAGACCGAACAGCTCGCGCAGGCGCTTGGTCTGGGCGCGGCTGACGGGGACTTCGGTTTGCTTCTTGTCGTCCATGCGCAGCTGGTAGGAACTTTTGAACCAGGGCACCACTTCGCGGATGCGGTTGATATTTACCAGGAAGGAACGGTGCGCGCGCCAGAAAAGATTGGGATCGAGACTGTCGAGCAACTCTTCCAGAGTCCGGCAATTCGAATGACCCTCGAAGCCCGACATGCCGGCCGTGACCACGGTGATGACACCGTCTTCGATGGAGGCGTAGCAGATTTCGCGTTGATCCACCAGGAGCATGCGGCCGACCGATTTCAGAAGAATCTTCGAGAGCTGCGGCTTCTGCATTTCCAGCATGCGAACCAGATTGTCGATTTTTTCGGCGGGCAGAAGGCCGGGCTCTTGCTTGGAGCGCGCTCGTTGCACGGACTGCGCGACCCGTTTTTTGTCGAACGGCTTCAGCAGGTAATCGACGGCGTTGACTTCAAATGCCTTTACCGCGTACTGGTCGAAGGCGGTGGCGAAGACGATTTTGGGCAGCGGGACTTTCTTATCCAGCAATTTCTTGATGACGCCGAAGCCGTCGAGGCCGGGCATTTGCACGTCGAGGAAAACCAGGTCGGGATTATGTTCTTTGATGAGGCTGACAGCTTCGAGGCCGTTCTTGCCCTGTGCGACGACATCCACGTCGCCGACGTTCTTCAGAAGGTAAGCGAGTTCGTCGCGGGCGAGCTGTTCGTCGTCCACGATTACGGCGGATAAAGGCATTCCAACTCCGGCTAGCCAACAAAATTGCTTACAGAAAGTATACTGCGTTTTGCCGGTGCCGAGGCAGGTTAGGCTGCGGCCAACTCTGGTTTGAGCGTGGCGCGAGCCAGCTTATTGCTGGTGCTGCTGCATCATGCCGCCCATGTCCATCTTGGTGTAACCGGCGGGGATTTCGAACAGGCTGGCGGGTTGCGAGCCTTCCTGGAGATTGCGCAGTTCTCCGCTGCTCTTGCCTTGCCACTTCAACGGAAACCGCACTTTGGCATCGAGCCAAACGCGCGTGACATCCCCGCTGGAGCTGGTGGCCTCGTACTCAACCGCGCTGCGGCCGTTGACGGAATCAGTGCCTACTTTGTGGCAAGTGCCGGCTTGAGTGTGCGCTATCTTCTGCCAGTCGCCGCATGCGTTCTGCACGTCGCCGGCCTCAAAGAAGGAATACGTCTGGCGCTGTGCCTGCGCCTGGAAAGTCATTTCCATGTACATATGCTGCTGGGGCATAAGAATGTCCGCGGTCTGAGTGGCAAAATTCATAATGACCACTCCCCCACCATGAGGGCCGCTGGTCTGAGTCTCCATTCGCATTTTGTCTTTCGCGAAGGAGAGCTTGGCGATGGTTGGCGCACCCGACTTTTGCAGGTCGACAACCTCCGCGGAAAACTCAGACTGCGCCAATGCAAGGCTCGCGGCAAGCGCGATCGCAATGAGACACGAGATGCGAATGATCGTACGAAGCATAATAATTTCCTTCATTTCTGGAATCGACGCGAAAGAGCGCAGGAAGCATAGCAGAATTTTCGTCCTACGCGACGGCAGGGAGCCAAGTTCTTAACGGGACTATCAAGCCGACCGTCGAACGATACGGATCGAACGATCAAGTTCCGATTGGTCTCTTCGGCTTGGAGAAATCTTTCGCGATCCACTTCGAGAGGAAAGAACTTTTATGGCCTTCGAAGCCGAGCTTGCGGTAAAGAGCGAGCGCGGTCGCGTTCTGGTGCATCACTTCCAAATGTAGCGCGGTGACGTTCAACGAACGGGCGTCATCTTCGAGGAAAGCCATGGTCCTGCATCCCCAGCCGCGGTTGCGATATTCGGGGCTCAGATAGAACTCGTCGACGAAGGCGTCACGGCCCAGCCATTCCAGGCTGTAGCCGAAGCAGAGAACGATGTAGCCGACGGGCAGTTCGCGTTCTGTCGCATCTTTTTTCTCGGGTTCGTTTGTGTTGGCGAGGATCAGCCACACGCGCCCGAGATTTGGATCGCGCAGCAGGGTGACCAAGGCAGCTCGCGCTTTCTGCTCGTCGAAGGCGTGGCCATCGAAGGCGTAGTAGTCGCGCATGAACGGGAGCAGAGTGTCAGCGTCGGATTCCGTCGCCAGCCGAAACGCTGTTTCCCCGATCAATGGGTCGGCGCTCACGCGACATTCTCTAGTGCCAGCGCCATGCCCAGGCCGCCGCTGACGCAGAGCGTGGCGACGCCGCGTTTTGTGTTGCGCTTGAGCATCTCGTGCAGCAAGGTCACGGTGATGCGCGTTCCAGTGCAGCCGATGGGATGGCCGAGGGCGATGGCTCCGCCGTTGACGTTGAGCTTGTCGCGGTTGAAATTCAATTCGCGGTCGCAGGCCAGAACCTGCGCGGCGAACGCTTCGTTCAGTTCGACCAAACCGAAATCGTGCAGCCTGAGGTTGTGCTTTTCTTCCAGTTTGCGCAGCGCTGGGACGGGGCCGATGCCCATGATGCGTGGATCCACTCCCACCGAAGTGACGGCAGAGATTCGCGCCAGCGGTTTCAGATTGTTGCGCTTCACGAAAGTTTCACTGGCGACGACTACGGCGGCAGCGCCATCGGTGATGCCAGAAGAATTTCCTGCAGTGATTGTCCCGGTCTTCGAAAACACGGGCGCGAGCTTTCCGAGTTTTTCCAGACTCGCGTCGGGAAAAGGATGTTCGTCGCGGCTGAACGTGGTCGCACCTTTCTTGGCTTCGATGGTTACGGGCGCAAGTTCCTCGTGGAAGCGTCCGGCCGCAATGGCGCGAGCGGCGCGGGTTTGCGACAGGAGTGCGTATTCATCCTGCTCGTTGCGTGAAATCTTATACTGCTCGGCCAGAATTTCCGCCGTTTCTCCCATCACCATTTTCGCCAGCGGACAGAAGAATCCGTCGCGGTACATGCCGTCGACCAGTTCCTGATTGCCCAGGCGAAATCCCCAGCGCGCTTCGAGATAATAGGGGACCCGTGACATGGATTCCGCGCCCCCGGCGAGAATGCAACTGGCATCTCCGAGCAGGATCGATTGATACGCAAGCGCAATCGATTTCATGCCCGAGGCGCACGCTTTGTTCACGGTGAACGCGGGCGCTTCCTGCGGAACACCGCTGCGGATGGAAATCTGCCGCGCTGGATTCGGGCCGCCACCCGCCTGGCGTGCGTTGCCGAAGATGGTCTCGTCAATCTGATTGGGATGCACTCCGGCGCGCTCGATGGCGGCTTTCGCGGCGACCACTCCCATGTCGGCGGCGGTCAGCGACGCCAGCGATCCGCCGAACTTGCCGATCGGCGTGCGCACCGCGGAGAGAATGTAGACGGCCTGCAAGGTCCAACCTCCAAACATTTGAGTCTAGCAGGAGTCAAAACGGCAGTGTATTCTATGAGCACCTAAAAAGGTGCTGGAAGAAGGTAAGATCATGAGCGATCTCAACATCGACCTGACCCAAGACATCCAATCGCTGACCGCGTTCCGCCGCCGTTCGGCAGACTTCCTCAAACAACTGCGGAAGAGCAAACGCCCCGTGATCCTCACGGTGAAAGGCAAGGCCGCCGCGGTGGTCCAGGATGCGGGAGCCTACCAAAGACTGCTCGACATAGCGGCGGCGGCCGATCCCCGCGAAGGCATTCGTCAGGGACTGGAACAGTCGAGAAAAGGAGAAGGCCAGCCGGCGCGCGAGTTCTTCCGGGAGTTTGACGCCGAGATCAAGAAAAAGCATGGCTTATCTCGTTAAACTCATGCCCCGAGCCAGGCGTGATTTGAGATTGGTCTTCGATTACATTCACGCCAGCGAATCCCCTGCAGCCTTCCGCTGGTATCAGAGCCTCGAGCAAGAAATCCTCAGCCTGGAAGAAACTCCCAATCGGTGTCCTGCCGCTCCCGAGAACGGCAAACTCCGGCATTTGTTATCCGGCCGCAACCCGCACGTCTATCGAGTGATCTGCCGCGTGTTGGAGGAAAAGAAGCAGGTCCATGTCCTGCACATATGCCACGGTGCGAGGCGCGGCTTTCGCGGAGCCAACGTTCGATAAAAGTGTTCGATAAAGAGGACGGGACTTCGGCAAGCGTGGTTTCGATTAAATTTTTTGTGCGATGTTCGAGGGCTCGATCCGCGTAGTATTTTCGGCTTGGCAAACGTACAATCGTGTCCCTGAAAGAAGGTGCTTATGGTCTTAGGGATGAGTCTATCGACATTCACTCTGGTTCACGTGCTGATAAGCCTGGTGGGGATCATCTCTGGATTGCTCGTAGTGTACGGGCTGATCAAGGGGAAGCGGTTCGATGGCGCGACTGCGATTTTTCTGGTGACTACAGTCTTAACCAGCCTGACCGGGTTCCTGTTTCCTTTCACGCATCTTCTGCCCTCGCATATCGTCGGCAGTATCTCGCTGGTGGTGTTGGCGGCGGCAATCGTGGCGCGCTACGCGCTTCATCTCGCGGGCGCGTGGCGTTGGATTTATGTGGTCTCCGCCGTGGTTGCGCTCTATCTGAACGTGTTTGTTCTAGTGGTGCAGTCGTTCCTGAAGATACCGCCGGTGCACGCGTTGGCTCCGACACAAAAGGAGCCGCCATTCCTGATTGTTCAACTCATCGTGCTGGCGATTTTCATTGTGCTGGGCATTTTCGCGGTGAAGGGATTCCACGGCGCTCCGGCGGCTGCAGAGGCGTCGTGGAAGAGTTCTAGGGCGTCGTGAGCGGCTTTCAGGTCGCGCTCCGTCCTAGGGTGTGTGCAATCGAGCTGGGGAGCGTGCTGGTGGGTTGGGTCCTGGCCCGATTTGCCATGTTATAATCTCTTATTCTCAGTTGTTTAGCAGGAGGGCTGTATCGATAAGCGTTTTATCCGCACCAACGATCGTATCCGGGCGCGCGAAATCCGCGTGATTGACGATGAAGGGGCGCAGATCGGAATCTTGCCGCCCTTTGAAGCGCTCAAGATGGCCCGAGCCAAAAATCTGGACCTGGTTGAGATTTCCCCGACCGCGCAGCCTCCCGTGTGCCGCATTATGGACTACGGGAAATATCTGTATCAGCAGGAAAAGAAAGAGCGCGAGGCCAAGAAGCACCAGAAGACGATCACGGTGAAAGAGGTCAAGTTCCGCATCAATGTGGACGACCATGATTACGAGACCAAGAAAAACCACGTGCTGCGTTTCCTGGACGAAGGCGACAAGGTAAAAGCGACGATCTTTTTCCGCGGCCGCGAGATGACGCGTACCGGCCTGGGACGGCAGATTCTGGAACGGCTGATCAAGGACGTTGAGCCGCACAGCATTGTGGAATTTCGTCCGCGGCAAGAGGGCAATACGCTGCACGCGATTCTGGCGCCAAAGAAGACGGCGGTTGAACGGGAGAAAGAACGAGAGAAAGAAGCCAAGCAAAAGGCGAAGCAGGAGAAGCAACTGCAGCAGGAGAAAGAGAAACAGCCGGCGCCGGCCGCAGCCGCGGCGGTGGCTCCCAATCCCACTCCGCAGGCGTAAGCAAGAGACGCCGCTTTTCGCGAGACTCCAAGATTTGGAATTTTAGATTTAGAATTTCTGAGGGCTGACGGCTGATAGCTGACAGCCGATTTTGAGGACTTATGCCGAAACTGAAAACCCACAAAGGTGCCGCCAAGCGCTTCAAGAAAACTGCAACCGGGAAGGTGAAGCGGGGACACGCGAAACTGCGTCACATCCTGACTTCCAAAGAAACCAAGCACAAGCGCAAGCTGCGTCACGGTGCCTTGGTGAGTGACGGAGATCTGCGCAAGGTATTGCGCATGATCCCGTACCAGTGAGGAGACGATTGCAGATTGTCAGATTGTAGATTTCAGATTGAAACGCGCTGCATCGACAGATTTTCAATCTGAAATCAAAAATCTGAAATCTTCAATCGCTTCAGGCGTGTGAAGAGGCCAGAGATCGCCGCAGGGCGAATCTTCCTTACCTCCAGCCGCCAGTAGTAGAAAATAAAAAAGGAGCAAGCCATGCCACGTGTAAAACGCGGAACCAAACGCCGCGCGAAACGCAAAAAGATATTAGACCGCGCCAGCGGATACTTTCTTACTAAATCAAAACTCTACCGCTCGGCGAAAGAAGCCGTCGAACGCGGGCTGAAGTTCGCCTATTCCGGACGCAAGCAGCGCAAGCGGCAATACCGCTCACTGTGGATCGTGCGCATCGGCGCTGCTGCCAAGCTGAACGGGTTGAGCTATAACCAGTTCATTCACGGCCTGAAGCTGGCGACCGTTGAACTCGACCGCAAGATTCTTGCCGACTTGGCGGTGAAAGATCCGGGCGGATTTGCGAGCCTGGCGCAACAGGCCAAGGACGCAATCAAGGTTGGCGCAGTGGATGCCAAACTGGATCGCACGGCCTAAAGCCCGGCTCATAACTTGCGTCGGATGGGGCGTGTCTGGCGCTCGGCCTCTGGCGCCGGCATTCAGTTCACAGAGAAAGTAATTGTCATTCCGAGCTGTTCGTAGCCGCGCAACGCGCGGCGAGAGCGAGCGAGGAATCTGCTTTTGTGCTCGTGGCGAGAGAACAGCGGATTCCTCACCGCTAAAGCGGTTCGGAATGACAAAGCCTTATTGAGTTGCGAGATAAGACCCTGGCATACACCGTTCCCAAACTGACGGACTATTCGGAGGCGGCGCTTGAGAGTGCTGCGTCGGATTTGCTGTCTGCGTTCGGCGATGAAGCCTCTGCGGTGAAGAACGAAGCCGATTGGAAAGCGTTCCGCGACCGTTGGATGGCGCGCAAGAACGGAGTGCTTACTCAGATCAACGATCTATGGCTGAAGGGCGCGCCGAAAGAAGCGAAGCGCGAGGCCGGGATTCGCGTCAACGAACTGAAGGCGCGGATTACGGAGCTGGTTACGGAAACTCAAGCCGCCTTAGAGTTTGCAGGTACCGTCAGTGTGGACGACCAGGCGCAAGTCCCATTCCTTCGACTTGATCGAATGCACACCGGCTTTCAAACCGGAATCAGTGTCGACAATCCAATATTTATCGAAGCCGAGAACCAAGACGTTCGTCGTCGCCTTCGGGAGAAGCAGATCGAAGCCGAGAGGGTCGACATCACCCTGCCAGGCATCCGCCGCTCCATCGGGGCCGAGCATCCTGTCACGCGAACTTCGCGCGAGATGGTCGCCGTGTTCCAGAAACTCGGCTACTCGGTCGCTGACGGGCCGGTGATTGAGACGGACTACTATAACTTCGAAGCGCTGAATTTTCCGCCCAACCATCCCGCGCGCGACACGCAGGATACGTTGTTCATCGCGGGGCAGCAGGCCAAGCCCCTGCGCGAGCGTTTGCTGCTGCGCACGCACACTTCTCCGGTACAGATTCGGACGATGGAAAAGATGCGGCCGCCGATTCGCATCGTGATTCCCGGGACCGTGCACCGCAACGATCCGCCCGATGCCAGCCACTCGCCCATGTTTCATCAGATTGAGGGACTGGCGGTCGATACGAATATTACTTTCGGCGATTTGAAGGGAACGCTAGACCATGCCATGAAAGAATTTTTCGGCTCGAGCGTGAAGACGAGTTTTCGTCCGTCGTTCTTTCCGTTCACGGAGCCGAGTGCGGAGATGTTCGTAAGTTGCTTCATCTGCGGCGGCAGCGGCCGGCGCGGTGCGGATCCGTGCCGTCCCTGCAAGCAGACGGGATGGATCGAGATTCTGGGCTGCGGCATGGTCGATCCCAACGTGTTCGAGTTCGTGAAGGATAACGGATACGATCCGAAGAAGATTTCTGGATTCGCGTTTGGGATGGGCGCAGACCGCATCGCTCTGCTGAAGTACGGATTGGATGATCTGCAGGCGTTCTTCCAGGGAGACGTCAGGTTTTTGCAACAGTTTGGGTAACGCAGCTTTTGGCTGTTAGCTCTTAGCTATTGGCTTGCCAACTCTCACGTTCTCGCGTTGCGAATCGCTACACAAAGTCGAAGTTGGGGTTGGGCCAAGAGCTAAAGCCTAAGAGCTAAAAGCTAAAAGCTGATTCATGAAACTCTCAGCACATTGGATTCGCGAATTCGTCGATCTCGCTGTCGATGATCATGGACTGGCGGAGAATCTGACCTCCGTCGGCATAGCGACCGAAGGCATCAGCGGGTCGGGGGCCGGCACCGTCTTCGAAATGGAGATCGGCACCAACCGTCCTGACGCGATGAATCATTATGGAGTCGCGCGGGAGGCGGCTGCGATTTACGAAGTGCCGCTCAAACAGCTATCAGCTCTCCGCTATCAGCTCTCAGCGAAGGAGCACGCCTCAGCGGCTAAAGCCACGTCTCCTGGCGGTTCTAGCGGCACGACTGAAGTCGTGCCCTTCCCCATCATTTTGGAAGAGCCGGAATTTTGTCCGCGGTTTACGGCGCGGGTGATTCGAGGCACTCGCATCCAGCCTTCGCCGGATAAAATTGCGAATCGACTGCGTCTGCTCGATCAGCGGCCGATCAGCAATGCCGTGGATGCTACGAATTACGTTTTGTGGGAGATCGGAAAGCCGACGCACGTCTACGATCAGGATCTGCTTGAAGGCGGAAAGCTGATCGTGCGCAAAGCGAGAGACGGCGAGAAACTGAAGACTCTCGACGGCGTGGAACGGACGCTCACTTCCGAAGATCTGGTTGTAGCCGACGCGAAGAAGCCAGTCGGCCTGGCGGGCGTGATGGGCGGCTTCGACTCCATGATCACGGAGAAGACGAAAAATATTGTGATCGAATCGGCGTGGTGGGATCCTGCGATCGTGCGGAAGATGTCGCGGCGGCATGGGCTGCACACCGACGCTTCGCACCGCTTCGAGCGCGGAGCGGATTTCGAATCGACCGTCTTGTCGTGCGATCTGGTTGCGGAGATGATTCTGCAATCTGGCGGCGGCGAACTTCAGGGCGACCTGGTGGACGTGGTCGCAAGAAAAATGGATCAGGCGCTGATCGTGCTGCGCGTGCCGGAGGTGTGGAGAATTCTGGGGAGCAAGTTGAAAGAGGCGGAGATGCTCCGCATTCTCAAAAGGCTGGGCTTCGAATGCGTTCCGGCGGGATTGACGGGCGGGCAGTTCGACGTGAAGGTACCCAGCTGGCGGTTGGATGTAGAGCGCGAGATTGACCTGATCGAAGAGATCGCTCGCCTGCATGGCTACGACAAGTTCGAGAACACCCTGCCGGCTTACAGTGGTGCGGTCGTGGAACTCCCGCATGCGGCGGCCGATGGAGCCGTACGTGAACGGGCGCTGGCGCTCGGTTACAACGAGGCGATCTCGCTGACTTTTATTTCGCATGTCGACGCGGAGAAGTTTTCTTTCTCTGCGGCCGGCGCAAAAGTGTTGGAGCTGGAGAATCCGCAGAGCGAAGAAGCGTCCGTGATGCGCACGTCGCTGGTGCCCGGCATGCTCGATATGCTGGCGTGGAATCTCAACCGCGATTCAGAAAATGTGCGGCTGTTCGAAGTGGCTCAGGTCTACGAGCTTGTAGATGGTGAGAGGGCGGAGCCGAAGCGAGCTTGTCTGGGCGCGACCTTGGCTGCCGTCAAGGCGGAGACGCCGGCGGGAGCAATTCTGGATTTGAGCAAGGATGCAAACAAGGGCGGGCACGCTGCGGCGACCGAGGCGTTTCGCGCATTTAAAGGCGATGTAGAAAATCTGCTGGCGCCCTTTGCCGGCAAGAATTTGAGTTTCGACCGTCAGACCGCGGAATATTTTCATCCCGGCAGGTCGGCGCGAGCTCTGCTGGATGGCGCGCCGGTGGCGCAGTTTGGCCAGATTCATCCCGACGTGGCCGGGGCGCGGAAATTGCGGCAGGACGTTTTCCTGGCTGAACTCGATCTGGAAAATCTTTACCGGTGCGGACTGCGGGAACCGCTATCCTCGCAGCTGCCGAAGTATCCGGCGGTGGAGCGGGATTTCTCGTTCATCTTCGCGGATGCAGTTTTGTTTGGGGAGATGCGGAACGCCGCTGCCGCTGTCGACGTGAACGAACTGCGTGAGTTCAAGCCGGTCGAGATGTTTCGCAGCGTGTCGATTGGCGCAGGGAAATATTCGATTCTGTTGCGCGCGAAGTTCCAATCGAGCGAGCGGACGCTGCGTGAGGAAGAAGTGGCGCAGTGGTCGGCGAAGATTGTGGCGGCACTGCAAGAGCTAGGCGGAACGCAACGGGCGTAGGAGCGGGCTCCGGCCGTCGGGCTTTGGGCTTCGGCGGGAGCGGCCACCGTGGAGTTTTTCTTGAACTAGCGGCCAGCACCGGCGCGGGCGGCTTGCCTTTTGAACGACCCTCCGCGACCCTGGTTTGGACCGTTGTTTCCGTCCTTCGGTCCGCGGGAAACGTCTCCTTGAGAGCGCAGAGGAGTTCGAGCATCTGAGTCGGCGCTGCCGTCCAGGTGGAACTGGCTCACCAGGGTCTGCAGGTCGAGCGCGATTTGTGAAAGCGTCGCGCAGGATTTTGCGGCCCGCTCGGCGCCCAGTGACGAGTCGTCGGTGAGGTTGGAGATCTGGCCAATTCTGGAATTGATTTCCACGGTAGTGCTGGACTGCTCGGTGGCCGTAGTGGCAATGTGCGAGATCGTGGTTCCCACTTGCTCGGACATGCGGATGATTTCCAGCAGGGTCGCGCCGGACGCTGCGGTTTTTTCTACGCCAATTCCTACGTCGTGAGTTCCTAATTCGATGGCCTCGACGGCGCTCCTGGCTTCCGCCTGAACCGATTCGATCATGGCGGCGATTTCTTTCGTTGCCCGGCTGGTGCGTTCGGCGAGCTTCCGCACTTCATCCGCGACCACGGCAAAGCCTCGACCCTGTTCGCCGGCGCGAGCCGCTTCAATGGCCGCATTCAGTGCCAGCAGGTTAGTCTGGTCGGCGATTTTGTCGATGCCGGCCACGATTTTTCCGATTTGCTCCGAGCTATTGCCGAGTTTCGTGATGCGCGCGCTGACGGCGCGGGAAGAATCTGCAATACGGCGCATGGAGTCCAGCGCGTCCTTCACCATCTGGCCGCCCTGATGTGCGGCTAGAGCGGCTTTGCTTGAGGAATCGGAAGCCGTCTGCGAATTCTCGGAAACCTGCTCGCTGGCGGCCGCCAGATGTTCGGCCGTGGCCGTGATGCTGCGCACCATCTCCCGCAGCGAGTCTCGCAAGCCATTGAGTGCGATTCCAGCTTTGCCGAGCTCGTCTCCGGACTCGACTTCCACATATTCCACCGCGAGATTTCCGGCGGAAATCTCCTGAGTCATCCTGAGCATGCCAGCCACGCCGCGGCTGATCGGCCGAACGATGAGCACCCCGGTCAAGATTCCGAGAAACACGCCGGTGGCTACCAGCAACAGAGTAATTTTATTGGCCTGGGATTCGGTTTGATATTCCGCATAGATCTGCTCCTGAACCACGCTGTCTTCCTGCATCTCAAGTTCATTGCATTGAGCGGCTACATTCCTTATTGCTTCCGTCATGGCAGGCCCGTAGGACATTTCGTTCGCTTCGCGTTTTCTGTTCCGGCGGCGCAGAGCAATCTGCGTTTCGGTGAGCACGCTGATTCGATCGGCGCTGGCGTGGATCCCGGCGAGTAACGCTGTGTTTTTTTCTTTGTCTTTTTCCGGGCTGGGGACTCTGCCCAGTTCCTCCAATCGCTGCGAGACTTCCTGCTTGTCCTGCTGGTACTGTTGCAGCGATGCTTCTTTGCCGTTGAGTACGTAGCCCAGTGCACTCCTGATTTGTTTTCGGATACTCATCTCAATGGAGGTTGCCGCGCCCTTCTGTTTCAGAGAGAACATGACATCGGTCAATGTGCCAATCCGCCGTGCAGTGGAGTAATAGCCCACGGCTCCAGTAAAGACGATCACGGCGACCAACGCACCGAAGCCTGCCGCCAACTTCGCGCTTAATCCGAAGCGTCTCATGCTCCTCCAGGATCTGTCCTCCAGGATTTGTCCCCCAGCATCTGTCGACGGTGATCGGTCCACGGCAGGCCGATAAGGGAATGCAAGTTATTTCATCGGCGGAATTGGAATTTTTCTTGAGTTCAGACCCACGCACCGGACGCCGGTCGTTCGTAGGGAAGATGTCCTGATTAAACTCTGGCGAACTCTCGTGAACGTTGGCGAGGGCGGTGGAACGACAAGGCATGTCCTCCTGTGCAAAAGATGGCGCTGGGCCCCCTTGCGCGACATGGCGGAGACGAGTAGGATGATCATGTTCTCATTTGGCCTCGTTCCCGCGCAGGCCTTCCGCGCCCCAGAAATTCCGAGTCGGCGCGACGGATCCGAAAACGGTAAAAACCGACGCATAACAACTTAGGTTTTGGTTTGCGAGCAGTACTGGTTTCAAGGCTAGAACTTTATCGCGCAGGCGCGTCCGGCCTAGCCCACCGAAAGGTGCGCAGAGCCGGTGGATTCGCGCCGACACGCGAGAGTCCAGAGAATCGCGGTTTGTGTGGTATATGCGGTTCGTGAGGTATGCGCGCTTCGGCTCCAGCAGCCAAGGCTGGCGCGAGAATTTGCGACGTTAGTAATCCTGAAAATCAAAATTGTCACGCTGTAGAACTTGAGAGGAATATGAACGCAGGACCGGGCAAGGCCTCCGGTGGCGGAGGGAGAAACAGAAGGCGGCGCGGACGCCGTCCAAACAATCAACGGGGCCAGCGGCCGGGGCAGGGTCAGGCTCGTGGCCAAAACCCGGACGGAATTTACACCGCACCTATGGACCACAGCTACCGCGCTGCGCAGGCCGGCGGCAACAATGGCCAAAAGCCGCGGCAGAGGCCAGGTTTCGGGTCGACCTATCCAGTGGTTGAGCCGGAGCCGTTGCCCATGCGCGAAGACGCGAACTCGCGAATCTTTGCCTTCGTAGACGATTTGTTTTTCGCGGCCAAGATTCAGGAGACGGCGCGCAAGATGAACGTCAAGGTCGAGTTCGTCAAGACCGACAAAGACCTGATGGACCGCATGGAGCAGAACGGCGAAGAGAAACCGTCGCTGATCATCTTCGATTTGAATCACAACAGCGTAAAGCCGCTCACGCTGATTCCCAAACTCAAAACCAAGCTGAAGAAGGGAACGTCGATCATCGGCTTCCTCTCGCACGTGCAGGGAGACCTGAAACAGAAGGCGCACGAAGTGGGTTGCGATATGGTGCTGCCGCGCTCGGCGTTTTCACAGAACCTGCCGCAGTTGCTGCGCCGTCACGGCGCGCCAGAAGAAGAAAGTCCGACGGTGCAGTAGGTCGGGCTTCAGGCTTCGGCGTTCGGGCTTCGGCTGTTCCCTTGGCGCCCGAACTTCTGCGCGAATTGACGCGACGAAAACCCGTACACGAACCTTCGTGTAACTTTGTGTCCTTGGTGGTTCATCGGTTTTTTTGTTCCGCCCCAGTGGTCTCAATGCGCTCACGTCGCCTCGGGGGTCGCGAAGGCCGAAGCCCGCTAGCCGAAGCCCGAAGCCCAACCTAGCGAACGAACATCTCCACCAGCACGCTCGAAACCTCGCGGGCGGTCCTGGCGGTTATCACACCAAGTCTGCGAACCAGTCGCTGCCGGTCGATGGCGCGCAATTGATCCAAGGCGACCTGCCCGGTTTTCCCCCGGAAGATCATGGTCACGCGCGTGGGATAGCTGCGCAGGGTAGAGGTCATGGGAGCCACCAGCGCCGTTTGAAGAGATTCGTTCATTTCGTCAGGCGAGACTACCAGACAGGGGCGAGTCTTCTTAATTTCAGAACCCTTCGACGGGTCGAGCGCAATCAGCCAAACCTCGTCGCGCCGCGGATGGCTCACCACTTCCAGTCCTTGTTGTCAAACATGTTCGCGGGAACTTCGGCGAGCAGCAGGCCGCCATCGGCCGAACCCGCAGCCGCGAAGGCTTGCTTCCATCCGCTGCGGGGCGCGCGGTGAGGCGCAATCACCAGGCCGGCAGGCGTGACGCGGAGTTCCACAACATCACCCAGGCCACATTGGGCAATCAGAGGCTTAGGTATGCGAATGCCGCGCGAGTTGCCGATGCGAGTGAGTTCAGCTTTCATAGGATTTTCCGTATGTAACTACATTGTAATTACAGAGCGTAATGTGGTCAAGGGTAAGTCCAATCCTCAGGCGCAAGCCCGTGGACGTTTTGCGGTGGTCCGAGCCCGAAAGCCAGAAGCCGAGTGGGAAAGCCGAAGCCCGCTAGCCGAAGCCCGAAGCCCGGTCCTACCCCGGAGGCCAAGCCAGCGGCCGTCCCCCGAGCAAGTGCACATGCAGATGGAACACGGACTGTCCCGCGCCGGGGCCCACGTTGAGCACGGTCCGGTATCCGTTTTCGATATTGCGCTCACGGGCGATCTGAGCGGCAGCCAGGTGGCACCGGCCGATGACCTCGGCGTCGCCAGCTTCGGCCTCTTTCAGTCCGGCAAAATGTTTCTTGGGGATGATGAGCACGTGCGTAGGCGCTTTCGGACTGATGTCTTCAAACGCGAAGACATGGTCATCTTCGTAAACTTTCCTGGCGGGAATCTCTCCGCGGAGGATGCGGCAGAAAAGACAACTGCTGGTGGCTTCGCTCATGATTGTTCGCTCACTATAGCCGTTAATCCAGCCTAACCAAAAACACCGCGCCCTCGCTCGTGCGAGTTTCCGCGACCATCTGCTGGGCGCGGTCGTGGTCGTCGTCGAGGACGCGGATGCGAATCCACCAGCCGCCGGCGGGACTGGCGAAGCGCAGCACCTTGGCGGTGCGATAGCGGCGAGTGAGGTGATCGGCGAACTCAGTAGCAACGTCCTCGTCGGGGAAGCTGCCGATTTGCACTGCCCATTTTCCGCCGGAGTCGAGAGGCGCGGGCGTCTCCATCACTTCTACTTTCACTTCGGCGATCCCGGGCTGATACACGTCGAGCTTGTGGGCGGCGGCGAGTGAAAGATCGAGAACGCGGCCGGGAATGAACGGTCCACGATCAGTGATGCGAACCAGCGCCGAGTGCGCGGTTTTGAGGTTGGTGACGCGAACAATAGAACCGAGCGGCAGAGTGCGGTGCGCCGCGGTCATGGCGTGCATGTTATAGACTTCGCCATTCGATCCGCGGCGGTTGTGGTAGGGAGGTCCATACCAGCTGGCCTTGCCGGTTTCGGTGGCGATCGGAGTGGTGCCTGCTGGGATCGAAGGTTCGGCGAGGTCGGGATCGGCGGCGTCGGCGTTTTCACCGCCGTCATTGCGCCGCGGCGGGGAAGCCTTGGCGGGCACAGATAACGACGGAGGCGACGATGACGACCGCTTCCCGGTAGTGGCCACGCCGACTGAGGCGGGCGCCGGCGGCACCTCGACCCGCGCCTGCTTGGGATGTCCACAAGCGGCGAGCAGCAGAAGCGTGATCAGGAGAACCAGCGTCATCGCAACTGCGCCACTGAAAGCTACTTGGCTGTGGTTCCCGGATGCTTTTCCATGTAGTCGGCGAACGCGGTGAGCTTCTCCGAGGCCACGCGCAGGGCCTTGGTCGAGCGCGACCGAACCGCGGGCACGACTTCGTCGTTCAGGTACTTGATGAACTCCGGGATTTCCTGCTCCAGACGTTCGGCGGCCTCGTTGATGGTCTTGCCAACACGCGCAGACGCGTCTTCCACCTTGCGGTTGAAGTCGTTCATGGTGCTCCTCGTAATGAGGCGTGAGCCAACTCACGCAAATGTTGCGGATGCCAGGCACGGCTATTATTTCGTGGTTGGAAGCCTGGGTCAATGCCCGGCGCTGATTTCGCTGGTTCTCGCGGATGAGCCAAACCAGCGGCGGAAGATTTCAGCCCGTGTGCCAGGCGACGAGGCTGTCGCCACGGTAGAATTCGGTTCTTCGACTATGGGCCCAGAGAAGAAATCGCTGCGCGTCCTGCCATGCAACCAGACGGCGAGCTTCCAGCGCCGGCTGCTGGCCTGGTATCAGAAGAACCGGCGCACGCTGCCGTGGCGGGAAAGCCGCGATCCCTACCGGGTGTGGCTGTCGGAAATCATGCTGCAGCAGACCAGGGTGGCAGCGGTGATTGGGCATTATGAAGAATTCCTGCGCCGCTTCCCGAGCGTAAAGAAGCTGGCCGCAGCCCGCGAGGCCAGCGTGCTCGCAGCCTGGAGCGGCCTGGGATACTACCGCCGCGCGCGCATGCTGCACGCCGCGGCAAAAGTAGTCGTGCGAGAGTTGGGCGGGAAGTTTCCCGCGACTGCGTACCAATGGCGGGCCTTGCCGGGGATCGGGCGCTATACCGCGGCGGCGATTGCCAGCATTGCATTCGGCGAGCCGGTCGCAGTGGTCGATGGCAATGTGGAGCGCGTGCTGCAGCGGCTTTCGGGACAGCGGCTTGCGGGCGAAGAGTTATGGCAGGCCGCCAAGGACTTGCTCGATCGCAAGCGCCCAGGCGACTTCAATCAGGCCATGATGGAACTGGGCGCGACGGTCTGCACTCCGCGGGCGCCGCAATGTCTGATGTGTCCTGTCATCGAACTCTGCACTACGCGCGGAGAGCTTGACGTGGCTGCGAAGCCAGAGCGG
Source organism: uncultured Acidobacteriaceae bacterium (assembly GCA_963846245.1). Classification (GTDB taxonomy): domain Bacteria; phylum Acidobacteriota; class Terriglobia; order Terriglobales; family Acidobacteriaceae; genus Sulfotelmatobacter. The sequence continues at coordinate 51,643 of CAWJVI010000013.1, forward strand.
CGCAAGAAAAGGGAAATTCACTACGCTTTGCACTTGCGTGACGGCGGCGTGTTTCTGGTGCAGCGCCCGCATACTGCTTCGCTCATGGCGGGGATGTGGGAGCTGCCAGAAATCGAGGCTCCTAACAATGGCGCGAAGCCGTTTTGCACGGTGAAGCATTCAATCACCGTGACCGATTATACGGTTCGAGTCTGGGAAAAAGTTCTTCCCGGCAATCAGCCGGGCCGCCGAATCGCGACCGATCGTCTCAGTTGCATCGCTCTGACTGGGCTAGCACGTAAGATTCTGCGCAAAGTGTCCAATGAGGTTGTTTCGGCGACTTCGGCCCATTAAACTTGCGAAATGAAGTTTTCTGCCTTCCTGTTGCTGGCCGCATTCTCGTGGGCGCAATCTGCCACACCGCTCCCACAGCACCCTATTCCCGCAGATCAATCGGGCGCGGTCCTGACGAGGCCCTTTCCGCCTTATTATCCGCCGTTGGCGCGGCAGGCTCGCATTTCAGGTGACGTGACAGTGGGTATTCACGTACGTCCCGATGGAACGGTTGCCTCGGCTGAGGCATTGAGCGGCCACCCCTTGCTGAGGCCTGCAGCGGTCGATAATGCCATGAAGCAGGGATTCGAGTGCAGGGGATGCACAGCCGAGAGCGAATATTTGCTTACTTACAGTTTCGGCTTTATCGAAGATTCGACCGCCTACAATAAGTTTGAAGACCGGCCGGTGCGTGCGGCCAAGTGTATGTATCTGTGGAAGTGTGGGCTGGTGCGCGTCAACGCTTTCGATGTGTGTGCCCCTCATCCTCCAGAAATTACCCGATCGCCGGGTCACGTAAGGATTCTTGCCTTTCCTGCGTGCGTTGAGACAACGTATTCAGTTTCGGCCTCAAGATAGATAGACCCATGAAACGAAGCCCTTCACGCTCGCCGCTCGCTACGATGGGCCGACCGTTCTTAGGCGCTCATCTAGATATAGAAATCGAACATGGAGGAGAAACCTATGCCCGCGCTATCGACCGGCAAGACCGCTCCTGACTTTGCACTGAAAACCATCGACGGCCATTCGCTTTCCCTCTCTGCCGAACTCGCGAAGCATCCCGTCGTGCTGGCATTCTTCAAGGTTTCCTGCCCCACCTGCCAGTACGCGTTTCCGTTTCTGGAGCGTCTGCACAAGGCTTACGGGCAGAAAGGCGTGAAACTGCTGGGAGTTTCGCAGAACAATGCCAAAGACACGGCCGCATTCGCCAAAGAGTTTGGGGTCACGTTTCCAATTCTGCTCGACGAGATTGGCGAGTATCCCGTGTCGAACGCCTACGGTCTGACCAACGTCCCCACCATCTTCTGGATTGCACAGGATGGCGAGATTGAAGTCTCCAGCGTCGGCTGGGTGAAAGCGGATTTCGCGGAGATCAACGGCAAGATAGCGGACGCAGGAAAGATAGTCCCGGCCGTGATGTTCAAGCCAGGTGAAGATGTGCGCGACTTCCGCGCCGGTTGAGGGTCGAAGAACTGATCCCGCCGTGCGCGGGCCGATTTCAGCTTTACCCTGTGTCCCCAGTGCCCTCTGTGGTTGAGAAATCATCTTCCAGTCGCGGGAGTGCTTGAACTCTCGTGCGGGTGATCACTCGGTTTCCCGTGCCATCAAATTTCCCTCTGTCCATTACAATTCCTTCAGTCTTTAGCATGAGTTTTATAATTCCGCGCTTTCCCAGGTGTCCGGCGCTTGAATAGGAGAAAGCCGATCTATGCAAGCCATTTTCAAGAGAAGCGTAGTTGCCGCTGCCATTTCCGCGCTGAGTCTTCTAGTGTGGGCCGAAGGCGGAGCCAATCCGGCGCCAGCCGCAGCACGTGAGGCCGTCTCGGTAAAGCTGCCGGGAACTGCCTTCAAGGCGCTGGAGACGATCGATCCGGAGCACATTCGCTGGCATGTGCGTTTTCTTTCGCACGACCTGCTCGAAGGCCGGGGCACGGGTCAGCGCGGGGGCGATATCGCTGCGGAATACATCGGCACGCAGTTCGCCGAGTATGGCCTGAAGCCGGCCGGCGATAACGGAGGCTACCTGCAGAAGGTCCCGCTGATCGGCATCACAACTTTGCCGGAAACAAAGTTTTCTTTGCTCCCCAAACACGGGGACGCAATGGACCTGAAGTTCCTGGACGACTATGTAGCCTACGACCAGACCCAGCAGCCGCAATCGGATGTGGACGCCGACATCGTCTACGTCGGTTACGGCATCGAAGCGCCCGAATATAACTGGAACGACTACAAAGATGTCGACGTCGAGGGCAAAGTTCTGTTGATGCTGGTGAACGAGCCGCCCTCGGACGATCCTAAATTCTTCAAAGGCAAAGCCCTCACTTACTACGGGCGTTGGACTTACAAATACGAAGAAGCCGCGCGCAAAGGCGCAGTAGGCGTGATTCTGATTCACGTCGAGGAGATGGCAAGCTACCCGTGGGAAGTGGTGCGAAACTCGAATTCGGGGGAAAAGTCCTATCTGAAGCTGGAGGGTCCGGCGCTGAAGGTTGCGTCCTGGGTGCAGTCCGATGTGGCGAAGAAGTTCGCAACAGCGTCAGGAATGAATTTTGATCAGATGTTGCTGGACGCGCGGGCGCGGGATTTCCATCCCGTAAATCTTGGAGCGAAGCTGAAGGCGCACATGGTCAGCAAAGTGCGGAATTTCGAGTCGAACAACGTGCTAGCAATGCTGCCGGGGTCGGACCCCAAATTGAAAGACGAAGCGGTCATCTACACCGCGCACTACGACCATCTCGGCATTCGTCCGGAGATGTCGGGAGACAACATCTACAACGGCGCCAACGACAACGCCACCGGATGCGGCATTCTGCTGGAAGTGGCGCGGGCTTACAGCGCCTCCACACAACGGCCCCGCCGGTCGATTCTTTTTGCTGCCGTGACTGCCGAAGAGCAGGGACTGCTTGGGTCGGAGTATCTGGGAAAGCATCCGCCGGTGCCCGCAGGCAGGATTGCTCTCGACCTGAACTATGACGACGTGCCGCCGCTGGGCGCTCCGCAGGAAGTAGAAGTGTCAGGCGCGGAGCGGACCACGTTCTATCCCTGGGTGGAGGCGATGGCAAAAGAGTTTCGCCTGGCGATTCGTCCGGATTCCAGGCCGGAAGCGGGGCACTACTATCGCTCCGATCATTTCAGCCTGGCCCGCGTAGGGGTCCCGGCTTTTTCCATCAATGAAGGCATGAAGTTCAAAGGTCACGATGAGGCCTGGGGATTGCAGCAGGCCCGCGAGTACAACGAGAAGCATTATCACCAGCCGAGCGACGAATACCATCCAGAAATGGACTTCGTCGCCGACGGAGCCATGGCACGTTTCGGCTTCGCGTTAGGCTGGGAAGCCGCGAACTTCAATCAACTGATCGGATGGCAAAAGGGCGACGAGTTCGAAGCGGCGCGCGCGAAAAGTCAGTAACGAGTGCGAGAGCCTGGCCCAGGCAATTCCAGATGCTAGGCTCAAGATACGAACATTGATGCGGTTGCGTTATTCTGATTTCCGAGGATGGCGACGCGCATCAAACTCGGAGATTGCTACGCCATCCCCCTCCCTGACCGGCGATATGCATATTGCCAGTATGTTCAATGGAACGAGCAAATGGGGTACCTCGTCCGGGTTCTAGACCGCATCACGGCGATATCGTTGTCCAGCGTGGCAGAACTGGCGAGCGCGGGCAATTTGTTTCCGCCGGTATTCGTTGGTCTGCGCGCCTCCGTTAAGAGTGGTAGATGGAAGTACATTGGGAACCTTCCGGTGAACGACTTTCGTTTCCCGATGTTTCGGGGAACAGGTGCCACGAAACCCGGGATCTATGAAAGTTGGTGGCTCTGGGATGGCGAGAAAGAGTGGTTTATCGGAAGACTGCCCAAAAAGCTCCTTAAGCTCGAACAGAAAGCAGTATGGGGAGATGAGTTGCTGGAGGAGCGGATAGCAACTGGAAGGGACCCATTCGGAGAAGTTCGATAACGACCGGGAATCGGGAAGAAATCTTGCGGGAAACCTCCATTACGCCTCCATGCCGCACGCGCCATTTGAAGCTCTTCCATGCCAGAGAAGCCAACCCACCGCTAAGCCCAATAAAACCCACAAGTTAACCCAGTAACCTAGGTAACTTTAGCCCGCCGCCAGACGCGTGATAGCCTCGATATGTAGTTGTGTAATCAGCAACTTCCGAACAGAACCCACCAGGGAGCGATGCCGAGAATTCCATTCTTTCGCCTAGGCGCCGCGCCGGAGAAACCGGAGCTGCCCGCGCTGGCCACGTCCGTGCCTGCAGTCTCGCTCACCGGCCTTGCCGTGGGCGTGGACAACCTGCGGCACGACGTAGTGTTGAGCACGAAGTTCGCGGAAGCCACTCGCGCCCAGATCGCGCGCCAGATCGCGCGCCACGGTGAGGTCGAGGGATTGCTCTCGGCAGAGGCCGCGCAATCGGCGCACGGACCTTCGTGGCTGCGCAGCCAGGTGCGTGCCGGCGAGACTCGGGCGAAAACGGAATCCGGCGAATGGAAGGCGATCCTGGCGGAGTTGCACGTCGCCGCCCTGAATCGCGCGAAAAAAGAGGGCAAGGTTCCGGTCGACCTGCTGGCCCGCCTGGCCGTGACGAAATTCCTGCGCACGGAAATGAATCTGCAGTTCGCGCAAGTTCTCGAACGCTGCCGCGTCCTGCTGAAGAACTACGAAGGAATGCGGCAAGAAAAGGCGATGGAATACCGCGAGCGCGTGAACGGATTCCAGGTCCGCAAAAAAATCATTCTCCGCAAAACCGGGCAAGAACTGTTCGAGACCATGCGCGAAGTGGAAAAAGGAACGCTGGCCCGCACCCGGCGCTCGCTGTTTGGCCAGGATGGCGACAGTTACGTTCTGTTCGTGAACCGGCTGGCATTCTCCGAAGACGGGCGCGACGATTTCCTGTGCGCCGAGCACTATGTGATGATGGGCAATTGGGACCGCGACCCCGATCGTTACGGACGGCTGCGCGAAGTAGTCTCCACGTTTCTGCGATCTCTATACGGCCAGGACAGCACCGGAGAAACTATCGACTCCTGGATGAACGTTCGCGAAAATGCCCGCGCGCTGGTGGGCAGCGGAACACCTGACGAATCCACGGACGAAGGTGAGGCCCAGGAAGAACGGCTGGGGGCCTGGGTGCGGCTGCTGGAAGACGAAGGCATCATGGAGCACGTGATCGCCTCTTACTGCGTGGTGCCACTGCTCGGCGAATATGCGCCCCGCATCAATCCGCAGCAACTCAAGACCGCGCTTACCGACCGCACTGAGTGCGACCGTGTTGAGCGCATGATCCAGGAGCACGGCAAACTTTCTCCCAACAGTCTGTATGCCGCGGTGGCGAAGGTGGCCAGCTGCCGGGGAGCGGAGCGCTCGAAAGTGGCGGCGCGCTTCCTGCAGGATTTTTTTCACTATCACCGCGACCTGCGCCGCTTCGAAACGCTGAACTCCGCGCTGGACACGGTGAACCTGGTTACCAACGATCGCATGCGCGAGCTGTCGCGGGTCAACGGCACGCTCTACGAATTCCTGCTGCCGCAAGAGCAAGCTCAGCCCGACGAAAATAAAGTAACGCGCCACGTAGTGCTCAAAGCTGACGTGCGCGATTCCACTCGGCTGACGCGCACGTTAATGGACCAGGGACTGAATCCCGCATCCTATTTCAGCCTGAATTTCTATGATCCGGTGAACAAACTTCTCGCCAAATACGGCGCGCAGAAGGTCTTTCTGGAAGGCGACGCGATCATTCTGGCCATTCTGGAACGCGAAGGCGAGCCGGGGCTGGCGGTGAGCCGAATGTGTGTGCTGGCGCGGGAGATCATCGAAATCGTGCGCGGCTACAACCAGCTGGTGCAGCGCTCCGGAATGCCCGGCCTGGAGCTGGGCGTGGGCATCACGCTGCAGGAGTCTGCACCACTCTATCTGATGGATGGCGAGCACCAGATCATGATTTCAGAAGCTCTGAACGAGAGCGATCGCCTCTCCTCTTGCAACAAGCATGCGCGCAAAGTGATGGAATCGCAGGCTGGCCCGTTTCACGTGTACGCGTTTCAATCGGCAGAGCCGGAAGCCGGCGGAAACAGCGAAGACACAATTCTGAGCTTCAACCTGGGCGGCATTCGCATGAACGAAGCCGCGTTCCGGAAGTTGCAGCAGGAAATTTCATTGCAGCCGTTGAACGTGAAATTGCCGGCGTCCATGGCTTCGTCCGACAAAGGCGAATACAAACTCTCGAGCGGCATGGTGCCCGTCGATCGCGATATCTTCCGCAAAATTGTGGTTCGGGAAAGCCGCGTCCCGCGCATCGATCCCCGCGACTTCTCGGTGCAGGGCTGGACCGAGCGTTCCTACTACGAAGTCTGCACCGATCCTGCCATCTACGCCGCGCTGGAAAAGAAAAAAGGCGCGACGCGTTAACCATCTCATAGTTGACGGTTGCTGGACGTTGACAGTTCTACCGGGCGAAAACCTCAGAGGCTAAAGCCAGCGTGAGTTGCGCGGTTGATCGGCACCCTTCGGCTCCGCTCAGGGCAGGCTCTTGAAGCCGTGCCCTTCCCGAGAGCTGTCCACGCCCCGCACTTTTCAGTCGCGAGAGTAGGATGGAATCGGCGAGGGAGCCATCATGAAAGAGCTGTGCAGAATTGTTATCGTCGCGGTCACATTTTTCGCCGCGCTGTCATCGTTGTCGCTGTCATCGTTCGCGGCGCAGCAAGAGGCGAAGCCGGCGCCGAAGTCTGGCGATGCGTCCGCCTCGAAGGCTTCTTCACCAGCTCCCGCGTCGTCAGCGAAGGATTCAAACGATGGCAAGCAATATTCAGGTATGTACACGTTCTTAAAAGAAGGTGAGTATTTGCAGATCACCGTGGAAGATGCCGGTCAGGTGACGGGCTTCATTTCACGATACGACGATAGCGGCAGCGAAAAGGGAAACTTCATCGACCAGTTCTTCAAGACCGGCAAACTCGACGGCGGCAAATTAAGTTTCACGACCAAGCCGTCGAACGACGTATGGTTCGAATTCAACGGGACCGCGCAGCGCGGAGCAGCCCAGAACCCGGGAGACGAAGCCTACTACGTGTTGAAGGGAATGCTTACGGAGAATGTGACCGGCCCGGACAAGAAAGTGTCATCGCGGCCACAGGATGTCACCTTCAAAATGTTCCCGCAGGAATCGGATTCGGCCCCAGCGGCAAAGAATTAAGAATTGAGAGTTTGAGAATCAGCAGCCGGATTCGACTATTGTCCCGCGCGGACTGGCGAGAGGCTGGGACGGGCAAAGCCTTTGCTCTTGGCGTCGGCGGTCTCGCGATCGTAAGCCACATCGGGACTGCCATCGGAATTGCTGCTGGCCTCGGAGAGAGCCTTGGCCAGAGCACGGTACGAGCGGCTGATGTCCAGACCTTCCTGCAGAACCACGGGCGTGCCGTGATCGATGGCCGGAGAAACGGCGTGAAACGCGTTTGGAACCTTCCACCAAACCTTGCAGTGCGTGGCCTGCTCGACATCTTGGTCGGTAAATCCAGGAATTTTCTTGTAGCGATTCAGCACCATGCGCATGTGATCGCGCCCGGTTCCTTCCCCGAGGAAAGAATGAATGCGGCCGGCGCTCCACAGCGAAACTACATCGGTTTGCGCGACCACTAGAACGGCATTCGAAAGGTCGGAGAGCAAGTGGGTCGTGGCATCCAGCCGGCTGGATCCATCGATGATGACGTAACGATAATGATTCACCAGGAGATCGAAAAGGCGCGCCAGTTCCGCGGGCGTGGCCACGGTGTCGTAAGGCTGCTGCGGACCCGCCAGCAGATGCAATCCCTCTTTGGTCGTGGTCATCAGGCCGTCGAGCAGGGAAACATCGAGGCGGTGAAGATTCTGCAAAGCGTCGAGCACGCCGAACTGCGGCCGCAGATTCAGATGCAGAGCCGCGTGGCCGATGGAGCGAAATCCACCAGCACCACATCGCCGTGAGCCTGTTGCAAAGCCATCGCGGTATTGACGGCGGCAGTGGTGGCTCCGGCCCCGCCCTTGGCGCTGAGGAATGTGAAAATGGGCGCCTTGCCAGCGCCTCCACGGACTCTTGTGCGCGAGGAACTGTAGCGGGTGAGCGCTTCGAGCCATGGCTCGGAACCGGCGGAATTGTCGAGATATTCGCAAGCCCCGGCGCGCATGCTGGCGACAATGTTTGGAGGCTGCGTCATCTCGCCGTTGGCGAAGATTGCAATCTGTTGCGTGGTGGCGTGAATCAATTCGACCGCGCGAATGGCGCGCTGCGAATCGTGCGTGGGAATATCCACGATTACAACTTCGGCGCGTGAGTCCTGAATCTGGCGGAGAATGGAGTCGGTCGGTCCCACGGGAAAGCCCACCTGGCTGAACACGGCGCGGCCCAGGCGTGTGGCTTCTAGACGCTCCTGCAGCGCAGATAAGTGTTCCCGGTCCTCGGTCAGGAGGGCGACGGCGATCCCATGCATGGTGCGGTTCTCGCTGATTTCTCTCGGTGTTTGCATGTTAGAAAGAGAACGCACACCCCGCCAAGTGACTTAAGTAATTGGGCATACCGGGACGAATGTACCTTCTGTGCAACAATTTCCGCCCCCAAACGTTGCGGCACAGAAAATCCCAACGAAAGTGCTGGCTGCGGAAGACTTCGAGGAGATTCGGTCCAGTGCCAATGATTGTAAGCGAAGGCCGACGAGTTGAAAAGGCCCGAAAGTGCCAGCTCTCACCAACGATCGTGCCAGATGACAGCGAAGTAATGGCAAAGGGGCGGTGGGCTGGGGAGAGTCCCTGGCTGGTCAGGGAAAGCGGGTTGCTGAGAACCGGGTTGCTGTTCAGTCTGAAGGGAGTTTCCACCGCGCCGTAAGTGCCGCAGAATCAGCAGCATCTCTGTCTATACAAAATGGGCTGTACAAAATGGGCTGCACAAAACGTTCCTTCAGGAACACTTCTCCATTTTGTCCACCACTTTGCGTAGCGCGCTTCGAGGCTCGCTTCAGCGAGCGAGCAGGCCCACTGCAGCCGCGGCAGGCTGGTCTTCTTCTGGTTCGTGACGGTGTTCGTGGAGAGCGGAAACGCGCTGAAACGAAGAGGAAGAATCTGTAATCTCGGGAAGGTACTCGTAGCCGTGGAGCCGAACCGCAACCCCGATCTTAGTTTCGGCCTTGGTTTCGGCGCACGGATTGATTTGCGCTGCCAGCTGCTGCGATGGATCGTGCTGCGATAGATCGGGAGGCAGGGCAACGCGCAGGATGCTGCCACGGCAACGGACTCGCATATTGTCGCCGAGTGTGATCTCGGAAGGCATGTTGAGGGTAAGTTCGATCGCCGCGCCCTCGGCGAAGGCCGCGTCGGTGAAGAAGAAGACGCCGCGCGAGCTGATGTCCTGGGTAAAGCCCCGGGCTTCCACGCCGCTGGAGACGTCACGAACGAAGACGGGAAGAAGAAACGGAAAGCGCTGTCCGGCGCGGCGTTCGACTCGGACTGGAGGAGGATTCATGGTGGCAAACTTCCTTCCTGTCGCCTCGCCGCGGGGGGAGCGTAAGGGGCAAGAGAACTGTACCGCATGTGGGGCCCGTTGAACAGGTATTAAGTCAGTCACGGGTTGCCGACGGCCGAAATGCCGGTACCGAATTCCCAAAAAGACCTTCGCGATATAGTGATGACAGGATAGGCGCCGTGACATCCAAAGAAGCGAACGTGGCTGAATCGAAGACTTCCATTCCAGAAAATGAGCGGGCAACGCCGGCCGCAGCGGCTTCCGAGCCCGGTTTACGCTGGCAGGCGGCGGGACGAGCCCTGCGCCATCGCAACTTCCAGCTGTTCTTCAGCGGACAATTGATTTCTCTGACCGGCACCTGGATGCAGACCGTGGCCCAGTCGTGGCTCGTCTACAAGCTGACCGGCTCGGGATTGCTGCTCGGTGCGGTGGGATTCGCCAGCCAGATTCCAGTGTTTCTCATCGCGCCGATCGGAGGGATCACGGCCGACCGCGTGAACCGGCAGCGGGTTGTGATTGCCACGCAGACCATCTCAATGGTGCTGGCGTTTGTGCTGGCTGGGCTCACGCTCACCGGGAGAATCCAGGTGTGGCACGTGTTTTTGCTGGCAGCGTTGCTGGGCGTGGTGAACGCGTTCGATATTCCGGGCCGGCAATCGTTTCTGGTGGATATGGTCGGCAAGGAAGACCTGATGAACGCGATCGCGTTGAACTCCTCGATGTTCAATGGAGCGCGCGTGATTGGTCCCGCCGTGGCGGGCGTCCTGGTGGCGAGGCTGGGCGAGGGCTGGTGCTTTTTTGCGAACGCGGTGAGCTACATCGCAGTGATTGTTGGACTACTTCTGATGAAGGTGCGTGCGGCCGCGAGAGTGCCGACCAAGGCCTCGCCGTATGAACATATCGTGGAAGGCTTCCAGTTCGTGGAACGCACCGCGCCGATTCGCACGCTGCTGCTGCTGCTGGGAGTCGTCAGCGTCACGGGCATGCCCTATGTGGTGCTGATGCCGATTTTTGCCGACCGTGTTTTGCGCGGTGGCGGGCAGGAGTTCGCGTCACTGATCGGGGCGCACGATCTGGGGGCGGTACGGCTCGGCATTCTGATGGGCGCGGCCGGCGTGGGGGCGCTGCTGGGCGCGTTGACTCTGGCCATGCGTTCGGGAGTGAAAGGTCTGGGGCGATGGGTAACAGTGTGCTGCGCCGGATTTGGCGTGAGCCTGATGTTGTTCGCGGCTTCGAAATCGTTCTGGCTGTCGGTGGCGCTGCTCATGCCGGTGGGGTATTTCATCATGCTGCAGATGGCGGCATCGAACACGCTGATCCAATCCATGGTGCCGGATGCGCTGCGCGGGCGCGTGATGGCCGTGTATTCCATGATGTTCATGGGGATGGCCCCGATCGGCGCATTGCTGGGCGGCGCAATTTCAGACCGCCTGGGCGCGCCCGTGACCGTGGCGATCGGCGGATTGGCGGCGGTGGCGGGAGCGTGGTGGTTCGGCGTGCAGTTGCCCAAGATTCGCGTGGAAGCGCGACGGCTCATCGTGGCGCAAGCGATGGCCGGCGGCGAACCAGCCGAGGAAATGACGGCGCCCGTAGCGGAGGACTAAGAGGGTTATCTCAATCGGGCTTCGGAGTGACTTCCGCAGCGCGCTCCGCAGCGCTCATCACCTGATTCCAGTTCGCCTTGCCCAACGCCCGTCGCAGTCTCGTCTGAGCCACCTGCCAACGGGGGAGTACGCGCTTGTATTCCCGTTCTCCAGTTGGCGTGAGAGCAAGACGAACCTCGCGACGATCAGCTCCGCTCTGGAGGCGAAGCCAGCTTCTCCGCCGCAAGAGAACCAACGTTCTGGAGAGAGTCGTGCTGTCGATTCCCAGCAATCCAGCCAGTTCCTTCTGAGAAATCCCCGGCGCAAGCCTCAAGGCCTGCAATAGCGTGAACTGTGTGACGCGCAGGCCCGTGGGGCGAAGCGCGTCGTCGTAGAACTGGGTGACAACGCGGGCCGCCCGGCGCAAACTCGCGCACGCGCAGGGCAGCGGAACAGCCGCGCCTCGCGCCGCCTCAGTGCTGCCGGTTGTCTTCCTGAATGTATGCATATACAACTATATCACGGAGGGGAATATTTCCGCATCGAGATAGATGCATATACATCTACTGTGGTGAAGGGGACGCAAAAAACAAGAACTAAGGAGATCGAGATATGAATTTAGCGCCGGATTATTTAACTCTTGACGTACTGGGCGGAGTTTTGGCGACCACCGTCGCATTGATCTATGGTCTGAACAGCGCGCTCAAACAGGCCGGGTGGATGACGCGCGTGCGCAGACAGGCGGTTTGGGGTTTTGGATTGCTCCTCGTGACCTGGATGCTTGCCGCTCTATCGCTAACCTGGATCGGAATTTACCGGAGTGCTCGTATTCCCACCATTCAGTATGGTGTGCTGATTCCGATCGTTGCCGGCATCGCGCTGTTTTGGCGTTGGGACACGCTGAAGCGCGCTCTGGAGGCTGTTCCGCTGCAGTGGATCGTGACGGTACAGGTCTATCGAGCACTGGGGGTGACCTTTCTCGTTCTTTATGCAGCGGGGCATTTGCCGGGCGAGTTTGCCTGGCCAGCGGGCGTGGGCGACATAACAGTTGGGCTGTTGGCCCCGGTGGTGGGCCTGGCTTACGCGCGTGGCTCGCGTGGTGCGGCGAGATACGTTCGCATCTGGAATCTGTTCGGGATCAGCGATTTGGTCATAGCCCTGACCATGGGCATGTTGACTTCGCCTTCGCCCTTGCAGAGGTTCGCGTTTAGCGCGCCCAACGAGCTGATTAGCGCATTTCCACTGGCGATGATTCCAGTGTTTATGGTGCCGCTTTCGATACTGCTGCACCTGGCCGTGTTGAAAAGACTGCGACAGGCCGAAATCGGGCGGCAGGTCCCGCGGCCGGTTTTCGCTAGCGAACGAAGGTAATGCAGACAGCGCGGGTCATCGAGAAGCAACCTAGGAAGGCGAACACAGACAAGCAAACGTGTTGGCCGGTCCAACGCTCCGACCCGGGGCTACGTCGAGATGCCAGCGATACGCCCCGGGCCGCAACCCTGTCACACGGATTCCAGCGTGGCCTTTGTAGCGGATGTTGAGGCCGATCAGCAAAGCAGTGATCTGCTCGATGGTGCGGGCGTTCTCCAGTTTGCCGCCGCCGATGGCGCGGGCTCCGGGAAATTTCGATCCTCAGTAGCTCGCTTCGCGGAATGGCTTCGACCAGCTCTCGAGGTTGCCATTGCCGGGGTACGCGGTAAAGAACGGTCCATCGAAACGAAGGATGCTGCGCTGAATACCCACGCCGGCGGAGACAGGTACGCGCCACAGGTCGGCCAGACGGTGCATGAGTTTTCTGGTTTCCAGCCTGCCGCCGAGAGAGCAGCCGCCGTGTTCCATCATGCCGTAGGGTGCGAAGCAATCGCCCAACGGGGCAAGGACGTCCGCCAATTCGTCGATGTGGCCCCAGTCGATGTAACTGTGGTACTCGGCGGCCCACACCTTATAGTCCGCGGGTTTCAAATCTACGACGTCGCCGACGGAAACGGTGAACCAGCGCCCCAGGTTGCCGTGCCCGGTGATCCGCAGCAGGGCTATCTGCCCGGAAGTGCTGGCCCGAACGACATCTTCGACCATCTGTTCGACGCCATTGCACAGCAGGCCTAGCTGGATGGGATCGCCGCCGGCCTTTTTTTGTTGTGCGACCGCGCCGCCGCCCACGCCAGGGTCGGCAATATCTACAACGTCCACCACGTTTGTGTTTTCTCCCAGCGGGAACTTCCACCAGGTGTCCGGTCCCACGACGGCGTCCGGAGAAACGCCCTGGCTGCGCTGGAAATCGAGCACGGCGGCGCGCGTCTTCGTGCCGAAGACCCCATCCACTTTGAGTGTGTTGCCTGCTCGATTCAGCAGGATTTGGATCAGCGCGACACGCGGGCCGCGCTCGTTCGGTGCAACCAGAATCATGACGATCTCCTTTATCGACGCGCCGACAATTTTGACTCAAGAACCCGCCAACTGAGGCGGGGCTTTGTGGTTGACGAATATCACGCTGTACCTGGCCATTTTCTCCTCCACATCAATCACTTCAATAGAGTCGGCAATTGCGCGGCGTTGAGCAAAACCAGTCCTGCGGCTTGGACGCGGAACCACTGTGTCGATAGTGGAGCCGAGACGAGAAACGTTTCAATGCGTCGAATTCTGCAAAAACCATCCGCTCCATCGCGAGCCCAGCCCACCGATACGCAGCACACCGATTTCAGCGAGATGCTCCTGCTGCTATGTGGTGTTCGGGACTGGACACAAAACCACGCTTTCGGACAGGGCGCTGTGAATTCAGACTGGAGGTTATTTCCTAACCCCATTCTTTTCAGCGCGACCTCTGCATCTTCATTTGGCAATGGGACTGTACGCATGCAGGCCGGACCGGTGTGGGATAGCTCTCCCTTCAAACCGCGCGCTGGTGAGGTGTGGGAGGGTGACGGCTGAATTTGTTTCATCGAGCTTGACTCAACGGATTGGAGAACGTCTAACGAGATATCTTGCTTGCTGATCGAGGTGGAAAATGCGAACTCTCATCAGGAATCTGCATTACGGTTTGCGCGGGTTGCGCAAGAGTCCGGGGCTGACGGCGGCGGTGATTGCCACGCTGATGCTTGGGATCGGTGCTACAACGGCGATATATACCGTCGTATATGCCGTATTGCTTGCGCCGTTGCCTTATCCGCAGCCCGATCAACTGGTGATGGTCTGGTCGAAGGTCAACGGGGGCAACAACGGGATGTCGGCCGGCGACTTCCTCGACTGGAAGGAACAGAGCAAGTCTTTCCAGCAACTGTGCGCCTTCACCGGAGGCAGTTTTAACCTGGCTACGCAGGACCAGCCGGAGCAGCTCGATGGCATGCGCGCTACGCCCGGCTGGTTCAACATGCAGGGAATTCCGTTTCTGATGGGGCGCGACTTCCTTCCTGAGGAAGGAATACCGGGCAAGGACCACGCTGTGATTTTGACTTACAGATTGTGGAACCGGTTGGGAGCGAATCGCGGCATTCTCGGCCAGCCGATGCGCGTCAACGGCGAACCCTATACCGTGGTGGGAGTGTTATCTCCGGGCGTGGGGGACCGCTTCACCTTTGAGTTGTCCGTTCCGCTGGCCTTCCGGCCGGAACAGATTAACCACGACTACCATTGGCTGCTGACCATGGGCCGCCTGAAAAATGGCGTCACGCTGCAACAGGCGCAGGCCGATATGGATGCGGTCACGAGCCATATTGCAGCGGCTTATCCGGTATCGAATAAAGGCTGGGGGGCATCGGTTGAGCCGCTTAAGAATGACTTTCTTCCCCGCGAGCGTATTCAAAACCTGTGGCTTCTTCTTGGGGCGGTGGGCTTCGTGCTGCTCATTACCTGCCTCAACATCGCGAATTTGCTGTTAGCGAAAGGCTCGGCGCGACAGAGGGAAATTGCGATTCGCAGTTCCGTGGGCGCAAATCGCAGACAGATTTTCGGTCAGTTTCTTACCGAGAGCCTGGTGCTCGCTCTTTTTGGTGGCGGACTCGGCGCGGGGCTCGGTGTGGTATTGCTGCGCGCAATTTTGGCGATTGTGCCGGATGGAATTTTGCCCTCCGAAGCGAATTTTCAGCTCGACGGTCATGTTCTCTTCGTGGCCTTGGCCGCAACTACACTGGCTGGTCTGTTGTTTGGCTGCGCGCCCGCCTGGTACGCCTCGCGGGTCGACCCGGCAGAATCACTGAAGGATGGGGGACGCTCGGGCACCGGCAATGCCAGCCACAAGCTGCGACGCGGGCTCATCATGGGTGAATTCGCACTCGCGCTTTCTCTGCTGGCTGGCGCGGGACTTGCGATTCACAGCTTCTGGAATCTCACGCGCGTCGATCTCGGTCTGCGCACCGATCATGTGCTGACTTTTCGGCTGCAACAGCGGGCGGAGCGGTTTGAAAATCCCGAGCAGATGAATGCATACGATCAGCAGATGCTCAGCGTGCTTCGTTCCGTGCCGGGAGTGTCCGATGTGGCCAGCGTAACTGGGATGCCGCTGCAATACCATAGCGACGGCATGCCGTTCACGGTGGTCGGCGGCCCGGTCTTCAGCGATCCTTCGCAGCGGCCGGGTGCTGGTTTTCAATCAGTGTCGCCCGACTACTTCAAGACATTCGGCATACAGGTGCTCAAGGGGCGCTCGTTTACTGAACAGGACACAGCCACGAGCGTGCGTGTGGCGATCGTGAATCAGGAATTTGCCGATCGTTATTTGAAAGGATTGGACCCATTCCAGCAGCGCATCTCCATCGAAGAAATTATTCCTGGACTGCCAAGGCTAGGTCCCGCGGTCGAGTGGCAGATCGTCGGCATCATCCACAACGTGAGGTATGGAGACTTCCGCGACGATGGTCCGGAGATTGACGTCCCCTTTGCGCAATCGTTGTCGCCGAGTTTCACCATTGGCGTCCGCACGGTCGAAGATCCGGCAGCCATGAGCAAGACCATTGCCGCGGCCGTGCATTCCGTGGACCCGCAGATCGCGGTGGGGCATGTTCGCACCATGGACCAAGTGAAGACCGAGTTGCTAGCCGAGGACCGATACACGATGGTTTTGTTCGCCAGCTTCGCAGGTGTGGCTTTGCTGCTGGCGGCGGTTGGCATCTACGGGCTGATGGCTTATGCGGTTTCGCAGAGAACGCAGGAGATTGGTCTGCGCCTCGCGCTGGGTGCGGGAAAATCTCGTGTGATCCTGCTGATCCTGAAGGAAGCTTCGCTTTTGGCTACGATCGGGCTGGGGATTGGCCTTGCCGGCGCCGTGTTGGTGGGCCGCACCATGCGTACAACTTTGTACGGAGTGGACGCGATGGATTTCTCCGTGATCGTATCGGTCGCAGTAATTTTGTTTTTCACGGCGCTGTTTGCTTCGTACTTGCCGGCGCGCCGAGCCGCTTCGATCGATCCTATGCAGGCGCTAAGAACGGATTAGGCAGCGTCGCCGCTCGGTGTGCTGCGAGGAGAAAACCTAGCGATAGGCTTCTGGGGGCAGGCCGGTGATGCGGATTCCGGCGTGGCCTTTGTGGCGGATGTTGAGGCCGATCAGCAGGGCGGTGATCTGCTCGATGGTGCGGGCGTTTTCTAGTTTGCCGCCGTCGATGGCGCGGACTCCGGGAATTTTTGCGGCTAGCTCGCGCGTGAGCTGAGCGGCGTCGGGATCGTCGCTGCAGACGATGACGTCGCAATCGAGCGGCGCGTCTCCGTTGAGAAGTTCGGCGGAAATGTTGTGGAAGGCCGCGACCACGCTCACCCCCTTGGGCACGAGTTCGGCGGTCTGCTGGGCCGCGGAACCTTGCCAGATGCCGAGAGTGCGGGAGGCGCGTCCGCCGACCGCGGCGGCGAGCGGAACCGTGGCGTCAATGAGAATGCTGCCTTCGGTGATCGCGGGCTTGAGTTGTTTGAGCAGCGCAGCCTGGGCATCGAACGGGACGGTGAGCATCAGAATATCGGCGGCGGCGCAGGCGGCACTGTTTTCCATGCCGGAGACGAGCGCTCCGAATCCAACCTTGCCTCGAATCGTGGCGGCGACGTCGCGGGCTCGCTGCGCGTCGCGCGAGCCGATAATAATGCTCTCCTGGGCGCGAGCCCAGCGCAGGGCCAGTCCGGTGCCGGCCGGGCCGGTGCCGCCGAGAATTGCAATGGGACGCGCAGGGGCTGCCGGTGGGGGATCGCCGCTCATGCGAACTCCGCAACGACGGCTTCCGCGGTGAATTCGGCTTCATTCAGCGGCATCTTGATTCGAATGCGCGAGTAGGAGGTGTTGCGTTCGGCGGGGATGCGGCCCATCTCAAGGATCAGCGATTGAAAATCTTCCGGGCTGGTGTACTGGCCGGCAGTGGCTCCGGCTTCGCGCGAAATATTTTCTTCCATGAGCGTGCCGCCGTAATCGTTGGCGCCCGCGTGAAGGCAAAGCTGCGAGAGGCGACGGTTCAACTTTACCCACGAAACCTGAATGTTGTTGATCGAACCCGCGAGCAGGATACGCGATAGCGCGTGAACCTTGAGGTGCTCGGCCAGGGTGGGACCGCTGCGCGCGAGTCCCTGATGAAAAAGCAACGTGTTCTGGTGGACGAAGCCGAGCGGGACGAATTCGGAGAAGCCTCCGGTTTCGCTCTGAATGTCGCGTAGCAGGAGCATTTGGCGAACCCAGTGGTCCGGAGTTTCCGTATGGCCGTACATCATGGTCGATGTGGTGCGGATGCCAGCGCGGTGCGCGGTGCGGATGACTTCGATCCACTGCGCGGTCGACAGCTTATTAGCGGAAAGGATGTGGCGAATCTCGTCGTCGAGAATTTCGGCAGCGGTGCCGGGAAGCGTGCCCAGGCCGTTGTCGCGGAGCATGGCGAGATAATCGGCGAGCGGCATCCCCGTGAGCTCGACGCCGTAGACAATTTCCATGGGCGAGAAAGCATGGATGTGCATGCCAGGAACAGCACGCTTCACGGCGCGAAGAATGTCGCGATAGTAGAACGGAGGCAGGCCGTGGGGCAGACCGCCTTGAATGCAGACCTCGGTTGCGCCGAGTTGCCAGGCTTCCACTGCTTTCTGCGCGACCTGTTCCGGCTCGAGGAAGTAGGTGTCCGACTCGCGCGGGCCGCGGCTGAAGGCGCAGAATTTGCATCCTACGAAGCAGATGTTGGTGAAATTGATGTTGCGGTTCACCACGTAGGTGACGAGATTGCCGACGAGTTCGGAGCGCAGAAGATTCGCGGCGACGAGCAGGCCGAGGAGATCGTCCCCGTCGGAATGGGCGAGCGCGAAGGATTCTTCCAGGGAAAGCGTGGCGCCAATTTGCGTTTCGAGAATTCTCTCGAGCGAGGCGCGCGCGGGATTCGTGAGTCTCGGCGCGATGTCAGACCAGTCGAGCGCGGGAAAGCTTTCGAGTTCAGAAGGCGCAAGTTCGCGGGGCATGAAACTCTCCGTAGAGACGTAGCTTGCTACGTCTCGTTTACACACGACTGATCTGCCTGCAGCGGCAAGACGTTGCCAGCAACGTCTCTACAGGGGAAGTCTACCGGAACAAGTCGGTCTTTGCAGGACGAAGCAGGTCGCGGGTTTTTGCGCGGCCGGGTTCGAAGCGGAATCCGCGGATGATGCACGCCGGGGTGCGGTTGAGTTTGCCGCAGACCAAGCCTGCGGCGGCGGCGAGTTCGTCGGCTACGGCTTCGATGCTCGCGTGCAGCTCGTAGCCGTGGGGATCGCGACGGCCACGATCGTCGCGCAGGGGCTTCATGCCTGCGATGCCGATGCAGTGGTCCACCAGGCCTTCGCGCCAGGGGCGTCCAAAACTATCAGTGATGATGACGGGGATGGCATGGCCGGTGCGCTTCTTGAATTCGCGATGAAAGTTGCGAGCGGAGCGGTCGGGATCTTTGGGGAGAAGCAGCGCGTGGCGTCCGCCGTTGACGTTGGAAACGTCGATGCCGCTGTTGGCGCACAGAAAGCCGAGATGGGTTTCGGTGATGAGCACTCCGTTTTTGCGGCGGATTACCGCTCGGCTTTCTTGCAGAGCCAGTTCGATCACGCGGGCGTCGAGCTGGTATTTTTTTGCCCAGGTGGCGGAACTGGCTGAGGGCTTGATGGTGGCCAGGTCTACGAGTCGCCCTTCGGCTTTGGACACGATTTTGTGCTTGACGATCAGGATATCGCCGGGGCGGAGGGACTGGCGTTGGCGGCGCAGGGAAGCCAAAAGTTTTTCTGGAATATTTTCGCCGGGTTGGATTTCTTCGGAGACAACGATGGGGATTAGACGGATTTCGTTGCCGGCGCCGGCTTTCATAAATCGCCGCTGCGCGGCTGGGCGGGCAAGAGTGCCCGCCCCACACGAGCATCGATGCCCCATTTCTTGGCCAAGTTCTGGGCGCGGGTTTCGCCGGGGAGGGAGACTAGATGCTGGAGATCTTCGGGACTATCGACGTCGACTGCGATACCCGGAAGGCGCAGCACGACGCAAGGTTTGTTTGTGGCCTGGGCGGCGGCGTGATGAGGCTTGAAGCTGTCGTTGCCGAAGCGCAGAGGAAACAAAGCTGCGGGACTGCGGTAAGCGGCGTTGGTTCCGCGTCCGTCGGCAGCGGGGACCAGAACACTGCCTTCCGCGGGGGCCTGCTTCAGAATCTCTGCGAGCTCCCACGACTGAATCAGCGGAATGTCGGCGGGGATCACCAAGGTACTCGCGATGCCACGGTCTACGCAGATTTGCGTGGCCATCTCGATCGCGCCGGTCTCGCCCGGATTCGCGGGATCGGGAATGATTTCGAACGCATATTCGCGGGCTAATTTTGTGGCGAAGGGATCGCTGCTCACGATGGCGACCTCGGAACGATTTGTCCACGCGGCTAGAGTGGAGAGCACGTCGTGAAGCATGGCTTGCGCCAATTCGGTGCGTGACTTCTGATCGAGCAGCGACGCGAGGCGCTGTTTCGCGCCGGAAAGATTCTTGACCGGAACCAGGATCACGACGGATCGTCCACCGATCGGAAGCGAACGAAAGACCGACTGGCGGGAGCTTGTTCGATCGGAGCTTGTTCGATCGGAGTTTGATCGGCCGGAGTTTGAGCCGAGGAAGCTTGATCAGAAGAAGACTGGCCGGAAGAGGTTTGCCCCGAAGAAGTTTGCCGGGCAGTGCCCTGCTCAGAAACCGGCGAGGCAGAGACCAGCGCCAGCGCCGTGCGGGCAAGCTCGGCTTTGTCTTCCGGAGTTCGCATGATGGTTTGCGCGCACTGCACGCGCACTCCGGTCTTACGTAAGACTTCGGCGGGGCGGGAGTCGCGCGTGTCGCAGATCAGCACGTCGAGAAAATCTTCATACGCCTGCGCCACGCCGGCAATGGAACTGGGCAGACCCTGCGCGGCCATGAGAATTCCTGCCGGTCCGTTCACCGCAGCGCCGCTGATGATGGGGCTGATGGCGCCAATTTTTCCCTTGGCGCGGCACAGGGCTTCGCGAATGCCGGGCACGGCGAGGATCGGGCCGATGCTCGTGATCGGATTGCTGGGCGCGATCAGAATGGAATCGGCGGATTCGATGGCTTCAATCACGCCGGGCGCGGGTTCGGCATCGGAGGCTCCGGCGAAGCGCACCGAGTTCACGGGATCCTGATACCAGCGCTGCACGAAATATTGTTCGAAGCTCAGTTCGCCCACGGGAGTGTCGACTCGAGTTTCTACGCGCGAGTCGCTCATGGGCAGAATGCGGGCCTTCACGCCAAGTTTTTCACAGACGATCGCGGTCGCCTCGGAAAGTGTTTTGCCTTCCGCCAGATGACGCGAGCGCAGCAGGTGCACGGCCAGGTCGCGATCGCCGGTGTGGAACCAGGTTGGTTCACCGAGTTGTCCCATGGCCTGCAGGCAGAGGAAAGTGTCGCCTTTCACTCCCCATCCGCGCTCGCGGCTCAGCATGCCGGAGAGAACATAGGTGATGGAATCGATGTCCGGAGAAACGTAGAGTCCCCACCAGAGAAGATCGTCGCCCGTGTTGACAATGAGCGTGATCTCCTCCGCGGGCATCACCTGGCGTAGGCCGTCGACAAACTTCGCGCCGCCGGTGCCGCCGGTGAGAACACAAATCATGCCGCCCTCCGGGCGAAACCTGAGGGATCGGTGGACGCCTCAAGTTTTTCGGAGAGAAGTCCCGGCTTCGCCATTACGCCGGGAAGAAATTCCGGATAGACGGGAAGACGCTGACGCAACTCGAACCCCTTAGCCTCGGTCCGCAAGCGCAGTTGCTCCAAATGTGGCCAGGGTTTTTCCGGGTTGATGTAATCGGGGGTCAAAGGCGAAATTCCTCCCCAGTCGTTGATGCCGGCGTCGAGCAACTCTTCATAGTAAGGCGCGGAGAGATTGGGCGGCGCCTGAATATTCACGCCTGGGAGTAACAAGCGAGTTACCGCCACGGTGCGCAACATTTCGCCAAGGCTGGGCTCGGGCCAGTCGGCCATGGGGATGGCGGGCTTCGCGCGGAAATTCTGCACGATTACTTCCTGGATGTGACCGTAACGCTCGTGCAGGTCGCGGATCGCAAGCAGCGTATCGACGCGATCTTCCGCCGATTCACCGATGCCGATGAGCAAGCCTGTGGTGAAGGGAACATTTTGCCGGCCGGCGTCTTCGATAGTGCGCAGGCGCTTGGCCGGAACTTTGTCGGGAGCGTTGTCGTGCGCCGCGCCGGGCGCGAGCAGGCTGGCGTTGGTGGTTTCGAGCATCAGACCCATGCTGGGGGAGACGGCGGCCAGACGCGCGATCCATTCGGCGCTGAGCAGGCCGGGGTTGGGATGTGGTAGTAAGGTGGTCTCGCGCAGCACCAGTTCGCACATGGCTTCGAGATAATGCAGCGTGGATTTGTAGCCGAGACGACGCAGAGTTTCTCGCATCTCGGGGAAAAGCAGTTCCGGCTTGTCGCCTAGACTAAAGAGTGCTTCGGTGCAGCCCAGTTTTTCTCCGGCGCGCGCGACGGCGAGAACCTCATCGGGAGTCATGGTGTGCGCACCGGGGTCTCCGGGATCGCGGCGGAAGGTGCAGTATCCGCAGTAGTCGCGGCAGAGATTGGTTAGTGGGAGGAAGACCTTGCGCGAGTAGGTGACGATGCCGGGCTTGAATCGTTCTTTCGCCGCGCGCGCAGCGGAGAGTAGTTCGGGAAGGTCGTGGTCGGGGCAGTGGATGAGGCACACTGCGGCATCGCGCGTGATAGGTGCGACAGGCGTGATTGCGGTCAGCGACACGGCGTTCGGATGAATCGAATCATACATCAATAGCAAGCCGTGGTAATGTATGCGGTTGCGCGCGCACTCGTTCGTAGAGACGTAGCTTGCTATGTCTCCGCGGGCGACGCCGCGAATGGTGGTTAGAGAAAGTCGTGGTTAGAGAGACGTTGCAAGCAACGTCTCTACGGTAGTTATTCGGTCGCGAATACAGCATGAGCTTGAATCCCGCCGAATTCCGAAAAGCCATGGGATCCTTCGCCACCGGGGTGACCATCATCACCGTGGACCTGGACGGCGAGGTCCACGGCATGACCGCCAACGCGTTCGCCTCGGTGTCGCTCGATCCGCTGCTGGTGCTGGTCTGCGTGGACCATAACACGCGCACGCACGCGCATCTGCACACCAAGAAACGATTCGGCATCAACGTGCTGCGCGAAGATCAGCGGGCAATTTCGGAATACTACGCGCGCCCGGACCGCAACCATGAGCACGCGGAAACCGAAGCCGGAGCGCAGTTTGATCACACCCCGCACGGCACTCCGATGCTGCATGGCGCACTGGCATATCTGGAGTGCCGTCTGCATTCGGCGCAGGAGGCCGGCGATCACACCGTGTTCATCGCGGAAGTGGAGGATGTCGTCGTCCGCGCGGGCGAGCCGCTGCTTTTCTTTCGCGGGAAGTACCGGGGCGTGGGCGGGGAAGTGGGCACATAGTCCATATTTCCGAATGAGGTTCGAGAATGCCATCCTTGAAGCCTGTGGTCCGACCGATCTCCGAGGCTGAAGCACGCCTGCTGCGATGGGCGATTATCCGTCAGCGTCGCCGCCTGCTAAGGATGACGCCGCTGATTACATTGACTGTCGGCCTCATCCTGTTTGGCGGCTTGTGGGGCCTCAGCGTGCTCGCCACCAAGGCAGACAAGAGGGGCCCCTCCTGGCGCGCATCAGGGCTCATTTGGCTTGGTATCGGCACTGCGATTTCCCTGCGGTCGTATCGCGCCCTTCGGCGCTATGCCGCAGGATACGAAGGTTCTTTCGCTGACGCGCTCAAAAGAAATCAGGCGGTCGAGGTCCGCATTCGCGCCGAGGAAGTGGTACAACTCGATAACGGGGGAAAAGGAGCGTCCGTCTATGCATTCGACATCGGCCGCGGACGAATCGTATTCGTGAATTGGCCAAAAGCGCATTCATCGGTGAGGTTCCCTAGTGCCGACTTCTCTCTGGTCGATCTGATAGCGGACAAGCGCCATATTGCCGTCGGCCTCATTGAGAAACACGGCAGAAAGATCAAGCCTGTTCGCACGATTCCGGCTCAAGCGGTGAGCGGATTGGCCATTCCCGACCATCTTGAGACGGTACGGGGCCGGTTGAGCCAAATCGAAGCACTCTTAGCGCCTTGACAGGCCGGATGCCCCTGCGGGTTTTCCGCCTGCCACTTTTCGTGGTGTCAAACATCTAATTACTGGCGAAATGAATCGTCGGAACGGAGTCGATCATGGCTGAGAAAATTGCCGAGAAGATCGTTAAACCCGAGGCGGAGTGGAAACAGAAGCTCACGCCCGAGCAATATCACGTGACCCGCGAGGCGGGGACGGAGTGCGCTTTCACGGGCGCGTACTGGAAGACGAAAGAGCCGGGAGTCTACCACTGTGTGTGCTGCGGGGCTCCGCTGTTTGATTCGAAGACGAAGTTTGATTCAGGCACCGGCTGGCCGAGTTTTTACAAGCCGGCCGAGGGCAGCGGCGTGGTCGAGCATAAGGATACCGCTTATGGCATGGTGCGCACGGAAGCTCGTTGCGCTACTTGTGACGCGCACCTGGGGCACGTGTTCGAGGATGGTCCGGCGCCTACCGGGCTGCGGTATTGCATGAATTCCGCGTCGCTCGATTTCAAGCCGGAGAAGAAGTAAGCGTTTCGGGTGTGAGAGCCCCAGGGGCTAAAGCCCCCGCTTGCACCGGGTTTGGGCGGCACGACTGAAGTCGTGCCCTTCCCGTGCGGTGCGACGGCGAGGTTCATTTCGATGCAAAAGAAACAAGGGCACGCGCGAGCGTGCCCTTATTTCATGTTGCGATCGCTTTCCAAATACTTACGCGCTGGCGGTCGCGGACAAAGACTTCTGCGCTTCCGGAGCCTTCGCCGAATCCGCTGGCTTCGACTGGTTCTTCGTGTCGGCGCTGCGCACCTGGATGCCGCCCTTGAGCACTGCGCCATCTTCCACGCTGATGCGCGCGGTGGAGACGTCGCCGGTGACGGAGCCTTCGCTGCGAATATCGACGCGGTCGCTGCATTCGATGTTGCCGGTCACCTTGCCCATGACAACCACTTCTCGAGCAGAGATGCTGGCATCGACCTTGCCGTTGCGCCCGATGGTGACGCGGCTCTCGGGCATGGTGATTTTGCCTTCGATGCGGCCATCGACGTAGAGCGCTTCAGATCCCGTGATTTCGCCCTTGATGACCAGAGTGCGGCCGATAGTGGCCTGGTCCACGGGGGCGGTGACGGTTTTAATTGGGTTAAACGAGTTAGGGTTGGAAGCCGGTGTGTTGGACTTCAGGAAAGAATTCTCTGAGGACTGAAGCATTACGACCTTCCTTGGGTTCCCCGCGCGGCGCCTCGCTGGCTGGCCCGCTCCATGCGGTTGGTCTGAAATTTTTGGTCGGCGGGAGTTGCTGCCCGTTCGGCCAATCTGACTATCGCACACAGGTAAGCGGATTACCGAGATTACGGAAGATCGTGTCCGCTGGTGAAAGGCAACGGGGAAGACTGGTTATCAGTCGGATTCCTGCAGGGTCTGGGACAGGCCCTCCCACTCTTCAATCAGCGCCGCATGGCTGGCCTTGTGACGATCGAGCGCCTGGGACTGGCGCTGGCTTTCATCGGCGCTCACGAAATTCTGCAATGAGGTCTCGCAGGCTGCGATGGCAGTCTCGGCGCGGCTGATTGCATCTTCGAGTTCGTGGA
Source organism: uncultured Acidobacteriaceae bacterium (assembly GCA_963846245.1). Classification (GTDB taxonomy): domain Bacteria; phylum Acidobacteriota; class Terriglobia; order Terriglobales; family Acidobacteriaceae; genus Sulfotelmatobacter. The sequence continues at coordinate 76,907 of CAWJVI010000013.1, forward strand.
CGCGATCTTCGAGCTGTTTGCGTTTGATGGGATTGACGCGCTTGGCCGGCGTCTCGGATTCAGCGCTCCTGTTCCCGTTTGCCGGCTGCGGTGTTGCCGCCGGCTGCGACCCACTTCCCGCAACACCAGCGGGAAGTCGGGCACCCGATGATTTCGTAGTCTTCTTTCCCGGCACATCATCGAGCGTGGGCGCGGCCTTGTCTCCACCCTGCTTGCGCCAGAGATAGTCTTCATAGTTGCCGGGAAAGATTTCAACCTTGCCGTCGCCGATCTCGAACACGCGTGTGGCCAGGTTGTCGATGAAATAGCGGTCGTGAGATACGAATACGACCGTTCCGGTGTATTCCATGAGAGCGCCGAGCAGGACGTCTTTGGCGCGCAGGTCGAGGTGATTGGTGGGCTCGTCGAGCAGCAGGAAATTGGCGGGATGCAGCAAAAGCCGCAGCAGGGCGTAGCGTCCGCGTTCGCCGCCGGAAAGCACTCCGAGCTTTTTGAAAACGTCGTCCTCGGAGAAGAGAAAGCAGCCCAGCAGGCCGCGAAGTTCGGTCTGGGTGGAGCTGGGCGAGAGATCGCCGAGGTCGTCGAGAATGCGCGCGTCGGGGTTGAGTTCTTTGTACTGATCCTGCGCGAAGTAGTCCGGATCAACGTTGTGGCCAAGGCGGAATTCGCCGCGAGTGAGCGCCTCGCTTCCCGCGAGCAACTTGATCAGCGTCGATTTGCCCGCGCCGTTAACGCCCACCAGCGCAATGCGATCGCCCCGCTCGATCATGAAATTGACGTTGCTGAAGACTTTTTTCTCGGCGCCATCTTTTCCCGCGTAGCTCTTGGCAACTCCCTCGAACTCAGCCACGATGCGGCCGCTTTGCTTGGGCTGAGTGAAGGAAAAATGGATGGTCTTTTCTTCCGGCGGAACTTCGATCCGCTCAATCTTCTCCAGTTCCTTGATGCGGCTCTGCACCTGCTTGGCCTTCGTGGCCTGGTAGCGGAAGCGGTTGATGAAAACTTCGAGCTGCTCGATGCGGTCGCGCTGGTTGCGATAAGCGGCTTGCATCTGTTCGTTACGCTGGGTTTTCTGCGCGAGGAATTTATCGTAGTTGCCGGTGTAGAACCAGATCCGCTTGTTCCAGATTTCGGCGATCTTGTTCACCGTCACGTCGAGAAAATAGCGGTCGTGAGAAATCAGCACAAAAGAGTGCGGATAGTCGTGCAGATATTCTTCCAGCCAGTTGCGGGCTTCCAGATCAAGATGGTTGGTGGGCTCGTCGAGCAGCAGCAGGTTCGGCTTCTGCAGCAGAAGCTTGGCGAGCGCGAGGCGCATCTGCCAGCCACCGGAAAATTCGTCGGTCTGGCGCTCCCAGTCTTCTTTGCGAAAACCCAACCCCATCAGCACTCTTCCGACTTCGGCTTCAATCGAATATCCGCCGCGGGTCTGGAACTCGTGCTCCAGGCGGTGATAACGATCAGCTACGTCCGCGTAGGCTGTGCTGGTGTGGTCGAGTTCCGCGATGCTGTGCGTCAGCGTCTCGAGCTCGCGCTCCATATTGCGCAACTCGTCAAACACCGACATGCACTCGGCGAAAACGGTTCGGCCGGAAAGCGAAAGCCCATCCTGCGGAAGGTATCCAGCCGTGGTTCCTTTCGCGATGGTGAGCGCGCCGTAGTCGAGCGTGTCGAGCCCGGCCAGCACCTTCATCAGCGTGGTTTTGCCGGTGCCATTCGCGCCCACCAGGCCAACCCGGTCGTGGGATGTGATCAGCCAGTCGGCATTTTCGAACAGCAGTTTGTGACCGAAACGTTTTCCGGCGGAGGAAAGCTGAATCATGGGCTGATTTATCGTCTCATAAAATCAGTACTGAGTACTGAGTCGCGAGTCGCGAGTCCCGAGCGAAGGGGCTGGCTTCTGTGTGAGGGGCTGTAGGAAGAGCAAGACGATGACCACTAAGGGCACGAAGTATCACGAAGGAAATCGCTGACTTATGATTGAACTGCTGGCCGTGCGTTGCGGGCTCCGTGGTCGGTCCCCCAGAGAGCGCCGCGGAAGTGAAGGCGCTCCAGGGCGCGGTCGATCACAGCTTCAAGTTCACGGGCGTACTTCACTTCGCGGCCTTTGACCAGGCGGCGCTTGGCTTCTTCCGGGCTGAACCAGGTGGGATGGCGCATGGTCTCATCGGGCCTGCGCATCTGCTGCACTTCCATCAGAAAAGCTTTGACGACGAATTCCTGTACGCCGCCAGCCTGCCAGAACACGCCTTTGGAATGAATGTAGAGGTGAAAATGGCGCGGCTCGATGGTGCCGGTGGCGCCCGCTTCTTCTACGGCTTCACGCTCGGCGGCCTGGCTGTGGGAAAGGTGCGCGTCGGGAGATCCTTTGGGAAAAGTCCACTTGTTGCCGCCGTTGGTGTTTACCAGCAGGAACTCAATCTCAGGCCCGCGCAGGCGATAGCAGATCGCGGCCACTTGCAGGGGCAGCGATTTCGAGATCCGCGGTGAACCCATGGAGCGCCCTCCCTAGGTTAGATGCTACTTGCACCATATTTCAGTAGTGTGAATGTGCAGCAAAAATTGTGCAGTCGGATGGTTACGAAAGAATTACCTCCCGATCCGGGAATCTCGATAAGCATTCAAAATCTGCGCCCCTCATCTCTTCGGCCGTGTCTTCGGGTTGTCATTCTGAGCGCTCCCTGACGCGAACTTCATGTTACTCGGAGGTTATCGGTGAAATGGTGATAGCGTAACGGCCGACTCGTCTAGCCCGCTAAATAACCCGTGGGCAGTAATAAGATTCCCGGCATGAAAGCGTTCCACGTGACCCTGATTTTGTTTGCGGTCTCCCGGCTGGCAGTGCATGGCTTATGCAACACGTTACGCTCGTAATGTGCTTCCACAGCCCTTCGCGTGGCAATCTGGAAGCAGTGGCCAAGCGCAACGACTTTATCGATTGGAACGAGGGACGCGACGGTTACGTCCCTGTGCCCAGGGCTGTCCCCAAGGCCAAGGAGAGGCAATTTCTCCTGCGCATTCGCACAGAAGAGCTCCTCGGAAGCTTGCTTGCGGCCGCCGGGACGATATGGGCAACCTACGTTGCCACCAACGATTACGCCAGTCTCTGGCACACGCAGATCATGCCACCCGGTCCAGTGGAGGTTTGTGCCTTGGGGATTCTGGTCTGGCTCCATGCAAAATGGAGACACTCCCTGAAGGCCAGTTAACCCAGTCAGCCGGGGACTGATTGCCGCTCGATTTGAGGTTGCGCACCCACGGATTCACCGCCCGATTGAGGTTGCCCACGTGCGGATTCACGGACCGATGTCATCCCGCAGGAGCGCGCCAAGCGCCCCGGAGGGACCTAACGAAACCCAGACATCGGTTGTGCTGATGCGAGGAGCGTCGGACTGCATGAAGCAGAGGCATCCCTATCCACTTCATCAACAGCATCAGCCGGCGTAAGGTTTCTCGCCCGGCTGTCGCCGCGCTCAGGATGACATCGGGCGGAAACAATTGTGAAGCGGAAACAACCGTGAAATTGAATCACTCCGCCAGCACGTCGGCAAAAACAAACCCATCGCGTTCGACTATTTCTCCCGTACGCACCGCGATGGGGCGAGAAAACACCGGCGCGTCATAGACGAAGGTATGAAACTCTCCGTTCTCCCCGCAGGGGTCGATTCCGGCCGGCAGAGCCTCGAGCAGACGCGAATCGTAGTCCTGACCCGCAAAAGACTTCGCAAGTTTCGAGGGGTCCACGCACGTAATCTTTGCTTTCACACCCGCCGCGATCATTTCGCGAGACAGTTGTTTCGTGGGAATTTGCCAGACCGGAAACAGAGGTACGAGGCCGCTCCCCTGCAATTGCCGAATCCGGTAATCGCGAACATCCTGCAGAAAAAGGTCGCCGAACGCGACCGCCGTGATTCCCTCAGCCGTCGCCCGTTGGCACGCAGCCCGCATGCGATCTTCGTATTCCAGGTTGGAGCACGGCCAGGGCAATTCCACCGCCCAGAGCGGGATTCCCGTGCGCTCGGCCTGCGTTTCTACCAGCGCCCGCCGCACCGCGTGCATCGCCACGCGATTCGCCTGAGAATTGAAGGTGGTGAGCAGAGCGGCGATCTCGATGTTCGGCTGTTGCCGGAGAAGATGGAGCGCCCAGGCGCTGTCTTTGCCGCTGCTCCACGAGAGGATGATCTTTGTCACGCTCGACATTCGGTGGGGAATTATCCGGGCTGGCGCCAGCTAAACTGTGCGCTCCCGGAGTTTTTGGCAAAGAAGTAATTGGTCGGGGCGCGCGGATTTGAACCGCGGACCCCCTGCGCCCAAGGCAGGTGCGCTACCAGGCTGCGCTACGCCCCGACATCATTCGATTATAAATGAGGCGAACGACTGCGCAGCGAAACCGAAAAACTGCGAAGAGGAATCTGGCGAGGTAAGACTTAAGACTAAGCATCGTCAAACTGGTTCGTTGCAGCCGCCTCATTGCAGTAAACTGAGATCACGGATGGGGTGTGCTTTGGGCGGGTTATAATCTCGGTCGCATATGCAGAATCCGCGTTACGCGTTAGTGGGCTACGTCAAGGGGCCGGCAGGGGAGTTCGTGGAGAACCTCCGGCGAGAGCTGCATCCCGATCTGCCCCACCTTGCGGCGCATTTGACGCTGTTGCCCCCGCGGATCTTGCGCGACACCGAGAACTCAGCTCTGCAACTGCTGGAGCGAATCTGCGGCGAGGCCCCGCCGTTCGAGGTTGTTCTGGGTGATGTGGAAACCTTCACCCCGGCCACTCCCACGGTTTATATCCGGGTGAGTCAGGGGTCTGCACGCATGTGCGAGTTGCACGGACTGCTGAACACGCAGGCGCTCGAATACCACGAGGAATGGCCGTATACTCCGCACATGACCATCATGAAAATGGCTGCGGGGCAGCCGGTGCAGAATGCCTTCCAGATTGCCCGCGAGCGCTGGGCCAGCTACACCGGGAGCCGGCGTATCTTGTTGGAACGGTTGAGCTTCGTCCGCGAAAACGGGCAGAATTGCTGGGTCGACCTGGCCCCGGTGCTGCTGGGACGGACGCTCGTATCACGATAAGTTTTCCGGCTAGCGGTTACGCCACAGTTACTCCTTCCAAACGACCATGGCCCTAAGTACATTTCCCTCCCGTGCGTTGCCAAACGGTTGCCCACGCTATAGATAAAAGAGTAGGCATTGGTCCGGAAAGCCCGCGCAGAGCCAATTCTGGCGGGGTCTTCCGGAAGGAACCTGAGAGGACGCATGCAGATCGGGGTCTACGGATCGGGGTATCTGGGAACGGTAATCTCGGCCTGTCTGGCAGATTTTGGCACTCCAGTTTCCTGCTGTCATCCTGACCGGACCCGCATGGTCGAGATGGCCCAGGGCAACATTCCTTTCTTCGAGAAAAATCTGAAAGAGATTATCCGGCGGAACGTGCGCGCCGGGCGGCTGGTTTACTCCACCGACATCGAATCGTTCGCCCGCAAAACGCAGCTGATTTTCCTGGCCGAAGACAACGCCGATAGCCTTAGCGATGTGGTTTTGCGCATCGCCCGGCTGGCGCAGAAGCCTCCGATTTTGACCGTGGTTACGCCGGTCCCGGTGGGCACAGCGGCGGCGCTGGAAAATACACTGAAAGAAGCCGGCGTGCAGGCCACCATTGTTTCCCAGCCCATGTTTTTCACCGACGGTTGCGCCGTGGAAGACTTTAACTGGCCCGACCGGCTGATTCTGGGGTCGAGCTCCAACGAAGCGGTGCAGGTTTTGAAACAGATTTACCATCCCCTGGTGATGCGGGGCGTGCCTGTGATTGTGACCAACCAGGCGACCGCGGAGCTGGTGCGGGAAGCAGCCACGGCGTTCGTGGCCACGAAGATTTCGTTCATCAATGAAGTGGCGGCGTTGTGCGAGCGGGTAAATGCGGATGCGGTCAGCCTGGCCCTTGCCCTGGGGCTGGACAAGAAAATCGCGCCGCGCTGCCTGCAGCCGGGAGCGGGGATGGGCGGAGTATTTGCCGAGTCGGATATGGATTCCCTGGCCGAGCTGGCGCAGTCCAAAGGCGTTCCGCTGAAAGTGTTGAGCGCGGCTCGCGATGTGAATCTATCGCTGGCGGACCGGCTGGTCGAAAAGATCGCACTCGCGCTGAATTCGGTGGAGAACAAAGACGTGGGCATTCTCGGTCTGTCGTTCAAGCCCAACACCAATTCGGTGGCCGGATCGTCTGCCGTGCGGCTCGCGGAAACCCTGGTCTCGAAAGGCGCGCGCGTGCAAGCCTATGATCCAGTGGCGATCCCCGAAGCCAAGATCAGGCTCAACGGTTCGGTGAAGTACTGCGAATCTGCGTATGCGGCGGCCGAAGGCGTGGACGCTCTGGTGGTGGGCACGGGCTGGCCGGAATTTCGCGCGCTCGATTTCGACCGCATCAAAAATTTGCTGAAGACCCCGATTATCGTGGATACCAAGAACCTGCTCGATTCCGTGCGGCTGCGGGCTTTAGGATTTGAGTACGTCGGCGTAGGGCGCGGGTAGCGCAAGGCGTTCGGCCCTTCGATACTGGCTCTCGTATTTTGGTTTGTCGTCCCCCGGGTCCAGCCCTCCCCCACCCCCCGAATCTTCTCTGGCAAGTTTCCGGTTGTCTTCCTCCGGCGTTGTCTTACGGTCTGACAGCTCGGAATCACAGTTGCTATAATCACAAGGGCGGTGGGAATAGCTCAACTGGTAGAGCACCGGACTGTGGCTCCGACGGTTGCGGGTTCGATTCCCGTTTCCCACCCCAGATTTAAAGAGCGAGAATCTTGGCAACCGCCCCACCCGGTCAACCGGTTTCATCCCGTCAACATCCCGACACGCCCATCTGCAAACACGATCAGAATCTTCTTGAAGTCGGTCGCTATACGAAGCTGCGTATACATGTAGCGATATGCCTCTAAGCATGAAATTCCTCGGGCGCTTATCACAACCAGCCATCGATCAACCCCATGCCTCGTCGCCCCCCTGCCAGCCTCGGGGCTGATTGACTCAAGCAATTCGCGGGTCATGTTCAAAAATAGAAGTGGGTCTGAATCGGGATTGTGCACGAACCCAATCAATTTTGGCGCTCGCCCGGATCCGTCTCTCAGAAGTCGAATCCGGATACGATTCCCGTGGATCGTGCCTTTCACGTCTCGACTCGGCTCATCTCTACTCAGCCCCTCTCGCCCCGGCGATCTCCGCCCGAGAAGAGTTTGTATTTTGTCTTCCAGCGAGGCAGCGGTTTTCGCGGGCAAACGGATGGGAGCGGTGACGGTCAGCAACACCGTCATCCCGTCCGGCATGGTTTTGCCAAGGGTGGCTTGCAGACGTTGCATGAGTCTGGTCACAACCTTATCGAACCTCAACCGAGGTTTGGCGGCGTCACCTTGCCCAGGGCCGCGCCGCTTGAAAGTTGTGATCTCAACGACAACCCGTTTCCCCGCGACCGTGAGCATGGGGTGATCACTATCCTGTTCCCACGTTGCCGAGAACTGTCTGGCGACGGTTTCAATGGCGGTTCGCTCCTGCTTCTTCAAATCCCGCATGCGTTCCTACCTCTGGCGGCTTATCCCCGGGCGCTCCAAAGCAACTTTCACGACTGCGTTCTGTGGAACACGAAAAAGAACACCATCACGCAGAAGCAGCCAAACGCATAGATGAGTGAGTGGAACAGCATGACGGCCGGAACCACGCCGCGTAGGACATTGAGTACGGTGAAGACAAAATCCCACACCAGGAGAGCCGTCATCAGGATCGTCCCGATCAAAGCCAGCAATGCCGCATTCTTGAGTGTCATGCTCGAAGTATGAACGTTGCCAGCGTCGAAAGGCAACGCTTGCTCGTTCCATCTCGACTCATCCGCCAGATTCGATTCAGTTTCACAGGCAAAGGGCAACGTTACTGGCCAAGATTGTGGCTGGTACCAGCGGTGGGGGTAAGGTAGAATGCATGCAATTTTGGGGCAGGATGAACCGAGTCTTCCATCTTCGTACCGCTTCGTCCCAACTGGGACCGCTGGAGCAGCGCCTGCTGGAGGCGCTCTGGGCTAAGGGAACGGGGACCGTTCGCGAGTTGCTGGAAGAAGACCACGAGGACCTCGCCTACACGACGCTGATGACCACGCTGGACCGTCTTTTCAAGAAGAATCTGTTGACCAGAGTGGTGGAAGGCAGGGCATTCCGTTACGCGCCGCGGTTCACGCGCGAGGAATTGCAGCGGGAAGTGGCCGGCAACGTATTTCGCCAGATGCTGGATGCGAGTCCGGAATCGTCGCTGCCGCTCTCGTACCTGGTGGAGATTCTTACCGAACGCGACGCGCGCTTGCTGGATGATCTGCAGGAACTGGTGGAGACGAAGCGGCGTCAACTGCGCGGTCACGACGCCAGCAAGAAGGAGAAAGAGTAAATGTTTGCGGCGCGGCTGCTCGCGATCACGTTCTCGGGATTCGTTCTGGTCTATGGCGGGCTCTCGCTCGCGGTGAGTTGCGGGTGGCGGAGGTTCTGGCTTTACAGCCAAAGACATTCCGCGCGGCGCAGTGCGCATCTTCTGGCGGACTCGCTGTTTGGACTGAGGTTGTTTCCTCTATTGGCCGCCGTAGCCGTGACGCTGGCGTTCACGGTGCCTTCGTTTCTGCTGCTGGAACCGCGCTCTATCGATGAGCCCATCGGAATTGCTCCGCTGCTGCTGGGCCTTTGCGGACTGCTGCTGGCGGTGTTTGGAGCGTTGAATGCCGTTTGGGCGGTGAAGACTGCATCGCGTGCGATCACCGCATGGACGAACGAATCGAAGCTGGTGGAGTCGCGCGGAAAAATTCCCGTGGTGCGAATTTCGCCAGTCGTTCCGGCGCTCGCTGCCGCCGGCATTTTGAAACCGCGGATCCTGATATCAGGAGCGGCGGAGTTTTTGCTCACGGAAAAAGAACTGCAAACCGCAGTGCAGCATGAACTGGCGCACGTGCGGCGTCGCGACAATTTGAAAAAGTTACTGCTCCGGCTGGTTGGGTTTCCGGGGATGGCGGGACTCGAAGCCGTCTGGCTGGAAGCCACCGAACTCGCGGCCGACGACGCAGCCGTCTTCAATGCACGCGAGGCGCTGGACCTGGCAGCGGCATTGATCAAGCTGTCTCGGCTTGCTCCCGCTGAGGCGCAGGTCGATTTGACGGCGGCCCTGGTGCACAGCCCCGTGGCCGTGATGAACGTGCGTGTGGAGCGGCTGCTTGCGTGGAACGAGGAGCGCAGAGTCCCAACCCGCGGCGGATACTCTTCCTGGTATGCCGCAGGGTGTGCCGCAGGCGCTGCGCTGACGCTGATCGCAGGATTTGCCCTGACTTATAGCGCGCTCCTGGTGCGCGTGCATACCGCGACTGAATGGCTGGTGCGGTAGCGGGCGCATTTCTCGCTGTTGTGTTCCTTCCTGTTTATTTCCAGGCTTTACGCTGCCAAGCGCGGCAATTGATCCAGGCTTATCCCTTCCCGCCAGCAAACCCCCCTGCGCCATTTTTGATGGCCGCAATAAAAATTATCTGTTGGACTCGCTAGATCACGGCGTTTACTGTGTGCCGACAAACTGCGGACTGCCCTGAGAATTCCACGATCAAGGCTCGCTTTTCTGCAGATTTGAAAGAACCCGTTCGGGAGAGGATGTATCGCAGGAAGCGCTTTATCTGAAATGTTTGCTGCCGTGTGGCGCGGCCGTCTGGATGGCGGCTGCCTGGGTGTTTGTGTGCCCGCCTCGCCGCACAGGGTCTATTCTCCGGGCCAACATACCCTGCTCACGACGCCGCACACCTCTTTCCGCAAGTCTTCCATTCCTCAGGTACAGGAGCTGTCAAAACTTATGACTCATCGTGCTGAAGATCGTTCTGAACGGCGTCTGCCATTAATGCGTTTTTCGCTCACGCGAGGCGGAGCTGTGATCCTGCTCGCAGTGGCAATGACAATGTTAGCCGGGCTGCCAGCGCGCGCATTCGGCGACGAACCCAAGCCTGATCCCTCCGGAACCGCCACTGGAGACAAAACCACCGCAGTCGACGCAGCCGGCAATCCCTTTGTGGTCGCCGAACCCACGGACAAATCAGCTCCGGACTACGCCGCCAACAAGAAAGCATTCGACGAATATCAGGCGCAAGTGGCGAAAGAGCCGCTGGCCGTGAAGCTGGCTGACAGCGTGGGCCACGTGCGCGTCGCCACCAACTTCGCGTGGACGCTGAACACCGGCTACCTGGTTCTGTTCATGCAAGCCGGATTCGCTCTGCTCACCTGCGGCCTGGTGCGAAAGAAAAATGCCGGCCACCTGATGATGCTGAACTTCGCGGCCTACGTGTTCGCGTTTCTCGCCTACTACGCCGTCGGGTACGCCTTCCAGTTCGGCGCCGTCGCCATCAATGCCGCGCCCACCAACCTGGGCGGCATACCTACGCTCAACCATTTTCTGATTGGCAGCGGCCAGTGGGGATTCGTCGGCGGCAAAGGATTTTTTCTCACCGGCCCCGCCTATGACAGCGGCAGCAACTGCCTCACGCTGTTTGAAGTCGTGTTCATGGAGACGGCCGGTTACATCATTGTCGGCGCTATCTGCGAGCGCATCACGTTCTGGGCATTTCTGCTTTGCGAACTTTTTGTCGGTGCAATTCTTTATCCCATCTCCGGCTGCTGGACCTGGGGCGGAGGCTGGCTCTCGCAACTGGGATCAACCATGAACATGGGACACGGTTATGTCGACTTCGCCGGCTCTACCGTCGTGCACGCCGTAGGCGGTTTTTGCGCCATGGCTCTCGCGATTATTCTGGGCCCGCGCCTGGGCAAGTATGGTCCCGGAGGAAAGATACGCGCCTTCCCCGCTCACAACATCGTCTACGTAGTAACGGGGACGTTCATTCTTTTATTCGGTTGGATGGGATTTAATCCCGGTTCCACGCTCGGGGCCACCGATCTTCGCATCTCCGTCGTCGCCGTGAACACCAATCTGGCCGCGGTTGCGGGCTCGGCCGTAGCTATGCTGTTCTGGTATTTCATGTTCGGCAAACCCGACGTGACCATGGCGTGCAACGGAATGCTGGCGGGCCTGGTCGCGATCACTGCGCCGTGCGCGTTTGTGTCTCCAACCTCGGCAACGGTGATTGGCGTCCTCGCGGGACTGCTGGTTTGCGCCGGCGTTCTCTTCAACGAGCGCACGCTCAAGATTGACGACCCCTGCGGCGCGATCTCCGTGCACGGCTACTGCGGCTGGCTGGGCGCCGTGAGCGTCGGCATTTTTGCCGACGGCGCTTATGGCGCGGGATGGAATGGCGTTGGTGCAACGTCCTATCTGGGGCGCGCCGGTCTGGGCGTGACCGGCCTGCTTCACGGCGATACGCGGCAGTTTGTAATCCAGCTCCTGGGCGCAACTTTATATGCCGTGTGGGCATTCGGCGCGACCTTCATAGTCTTCTGGTGTGTGAACAAAGTGAAGAGCATGCGAGTGTCGCCAGAGGCGGAAGAGGAAGGTCTCGACGTTCCCGAGTTCGGTGTGCCGGGCTATCCCGAGGATGCGGTGGTTCCAGCGGGGTACTAGCGCGAAGCGAGCAGAGGGCAAATTTGGACTTCAGTCCTCAGCCGCAGCTGAGCTCTGAACGCCGAGGCCGAGGGGTCTGAAGCCGAAGCCCAGAGCCCGAAGCCCGAAGCCCGAAGCCCGGGCCCTAAAACGTCACCCGCACTCCCAACTGCGCGGCAAACGGAATGCCCACCGTGGTGCCGGGACCGAAGAAGTCTCCCAGCGCCCCTTCGGGGATTTCGAGTTGCTTCAGGCTGGTGACAGGTGCGGTCTGGGAGCAATCTGCCACCGTGCAAATGCTGGTCACATTGGTGATGCCCTGCGCATTGGGCATCATCTGCGCCGCAGGAATCGGCAACTGCGCCACATTGACCGCGAAGTTCGCGCCTGGATTGTTGCGGTTGAAGATGTTGAAAAATTCCGCGAACGGGTTGATCTGCGCGCGCTCTCCAATCTTGAACGGGCGGGTAACCCGCAGATCGGTCTGCATGTAAGGCGTGCCGCGGAATTCGTCGAGGCTGGTATACGCTCCGTTCACCCAGATGCGGGCGGTATTGTCTTCGTTGGTGATGGTGATGGGGCGGGCGCTTTCGAACTGGGCGATGGTACTGACCTCGAAACCGCCGGGAATGTGCAACGTGCCGGCCAGCACAAAGCGGTGCCGAACATCCTCGCCTGACGGGCCGTAATCGCCCGGGCCGAATGCATCCAGCTGTCCAGCCTGCGGTCCGCTCTGCAGGGTGCAGACTCCATCCACATAGTCGAAGAGTTCACCGAGCAGGCATCCCCAGGTTTGCGCCTTGGAGAACTGGTAGTTCGCGGTTAGGTTGAAGCGGCGCATGTTGCCTTGCAGATGCAGCATCAGCGCGTTGTAGCTGGAGCGATTATCGGACTCGAACACGGTGGCGGAGGGAAACGGAAACGCGCGATAACCGTGGTTTCCCTGCTCATGCGTGTAGTCGGCGCTCATCAGCCAACGCTGGTTGAAGGCGTGCTGCACACCTCCGGTGATGTGGATGGCGTACGGCGTCTTGTAGTTCGGATCGATGAGCGACGGCGGCGCTGCGGGATTCGGGTTCACCGCTTGAAACGCCGTAGCCCAGCCGTTCTGGGCGAGATCGTCGTAAAACATGCCGAAGCCAGCGCGGAGCACGGTTTTCCCCTGAGTGCCCGGAGAATAAGCGACGCCGAGACGCGGTGCGATCTGCTTGCGGTCGTCGTGGGGCACCGCAAGTGGATAGCCGAGCGAAGGCAGCAGAGAAAATGAAGGATTGGCGGTTTGGCTCAGGCCCGAAGCATTGAATAACCCAAACGTCGTCTGCCAGCGCAGACCGTAATTGATGGTCAGATGATGCGTGGCGCGCCAGGAGTCCTCCGCGTAAAGTGCGAGCCGCTGAACATTCTGCGAAAAGTTCCCATCGCCTGCGGGCGTGAACGCGCAGTTGATGCCGGAAGCCGTGCTGGGCGCAGGATTGCACTGATCGGCTGGCGGACTGTAATAAAACGGCAAAGGACTCGTGATGCCCCCGCAATCCGCACCGGGCGGATTGATGTAGCAGTCGGGGTTAGAGGGATACGTAGTGAACTGCTCCGCCGTAGCCGCGAATGCGCCACCCAGCACCGGCTCGTGAATAAAGTTGATCCCGAACTTCAGCGCATGGTCGCCCCTAACATGACTCAAGTCGTAGCGAATTTGATATTTATCCTGATTGCGCAGATCAGGGAAAAGCGTGATGGGCGTTGCGAACTGGTTGTCGCCGAAAGTTTCGAATCCGGAGACAGTCAGTGCGGTCACGCTGAAAGGAAACTGCAAAGCGAAACCCAATTCCGAGTTGCGGGTCTGGGTAAGGTGCAGCAAACTCGCATCGAGCACGAGCGTGCCCAGCCACGTTGGACTGAAAGTGTAAGTGTTGCTGATCACTGCGTTCCAGTAATTGTTGTGAGTCGTCAGTCCGGTGGAAGGCAGCGTCGCCTGCTGAACCAAGGCATTGTGCGTGAGGTAACTGTCTTCCGACGTGCGCAGAAACCACTGCGACTTCGGAGACTGCGCCCAGTCAAAACGCACGGATCCGAGGTAATCGCGAAAAGGTATGGGAACAGTAACAGGAACGTTAATAAATGGAATGCCAGTAATCAAACCTTCATTAGCGAGCTGGGCAAGCGCGTCGAATTGCGCAGTGCTGGCCGGACTGTAGGCGATGCTGGCATTTTCGTGAACATTCTCGAACGAGGTGAAGACCCAAACCTTATTCCTGACCAGTGGGCCGCCGATCGTACCCACATAGTTCTGCCGTGAGAACGGCTGCTTCGGATTGTTGACGCACGTTCCGTCCGTGCAGGTCTGCGCGGGATTCTCAATGGGGAAGCGCGCATTGAGCGCTGCCGCGCGCTCATAGAAAGCCCCATCGCCGTGCCAATCGTTGGTGCCGCGCTTGGTGGTGATCACGACCGAGCCGGCGGTGGTGCCTCCTGTGTCAGCGTCTTCATTCGAGGTGCGCACGGCAAATTCCTGAATGCCGTCGGGCGAAAAGTTCTGCAGGAAGCCGCCAATCCAATCGTCGGAGTTGTCCGCGCCATCCACCGACAGTTCGTTGTTCAATCCGGAGCTTCCGCCAGTGGAAACAGCGGTGATGCGCGCCTTAGTGGGATCGGAAGGCTCGACCGGTTCGGTTCCGGGCACGAGATAGGCAACGTTGGCGAAGCTGCGGGCCGGGAGCGGAAGCGCTTCCAGGTCCTGGCTCCCGACCACTCCCTGATGAACCGCGCCGGCCAGGTCGATGGTCTGTGTGGTGATGGAAGATGTTTCACCCTGCACATTCACCGTTTGCCGCACGGCCGAGGGCTTCATCGTCACCGTGACATCGCGGACGGTCGCGACAGCGATGAGAACATTCGCTCGCGCCGGCGCGAAGCCAGCGGCGCTCACGGTAATGCTGTAAGCGCCAGGGAGAAGATCGTCAAGACGGAATTCCCCGCGATCTTCGCTCGACACCTCACGCCGCAGGGAAGAGTCAACCGCCTGCACCACGATTTTGGCGGAGGCAACGCGCGCGCCGGTACCGTCCTGAACCGTTCCGCGCAGCGAACCCCTGGGATTCTGCGCTTGCACCACGCTGGCCAGCAGCACTGCGCCTGCAGCAATCAGCACTCCTGCAATCATCGCTCTCGTGAGCATGATTCTTCCTCGTTTTGGCTTGGACGGTGTCAGGGTTTCGGATCTTTGTCGGCTGGGATTTGGGGTCAGACCAAAGAGCCTATTTGAGGGGCCGATCTACTACCACTAATGGTAGTAGGCCACTTAAGACTCAAAACGCGCCCAGGCACTCAATCCGACCAGCGCTGCGGAGTGCGGTCCCAGCGGTGTTTTTTCAGTTCAGCCAGCAGCGCCTTGTCGAGCGGGCCGGAGTCACTCGCAATGTTCTGGCGCACGTGGTCGAGCTTGCGCATCCCCGCGATCGTTGTACCGACCACCGGATTAGACAAGATGAACCGCAACGCCATCTCCGGCAGAGTCATTCCCGCGGGCAGAATCTCCTTCAGCTGGTCGACACGCTTGATCGTCTTAGCCAGATTCTCCGGACCGAAATAGCCGGAGCGCCAGTCATCTTTGGGGAAGCGGGTTTCGAGCGTCATTTTGCCGCCCAGGCTCCCTTCGTCGAACGGCACGCGGGCAATCACGCCGACGTTGAGTTCCTGGCAAACCGGGAAGAGCTCGTCCTCCGGCGATTGGTCGAAAATGTTGTAAATCACCTGCACCACGTCGACCAGGCCAGTGCGCAACGCTTTGATGCCATTCTCCGCCTGCCAGCGGTTGATGCTGAGGCCGAAATAGCGAATCCAGCCGTCCTGCTTCAATTTCTCCACCGTCGAGCGAAAATCCGGCTCGTCAGTCCAACTGTCGTCCCACACATGAAACTGCAAAAGGTCGATCGTGTCCGTCCGCAGCTGCTTGCGAATCTTATCCGCGTATTTGAAGACATGTTTCGGCGAGAAAACGTCCTGATATTTGTATTCCGGCAGCGCGGGCCAGCGGTCGTTCGCCGGTGGGACCTTGGAGGCTGCGTAGAGGCGTTTTTTCGGATTGCGGGCCATGATTTCGCCTAGCAGGGCGTCGCTTTTGCCCTCTCCGTAGGCCCATGCCGTGTCGTAGAAGTTGCAGCCGAGATCGACTGCAAGTTGTAGAGCGGCAAGGGATTCTTCGTCGCTGGAGCCGCTCCAGCCGCTCATTCCCCAGAGCCCGTGCCCGACTCCGCTGACTTCAAAACCGGTACGCCCCAACTTGCGGTATTTCATGATCGTATCCTTGCCAAGAAGTTAGCGAAAACAGGTTCAGCATTTCGTAGGAAATGCGACTCGCGTCAGAACATCCTACCAGTTCGGGAGAACTCGCTTTTCCGGGGGGGTTGCAAGCGAACGATCTGCAGATTTTTCGATGCAAACCATTCAAATTTTGCAGCCCCACGGTCACCAGCATGGTGGTTGAATGAACCCAGATGGTTAGCAGCAACTGACTTGTTAGCCGCAATAGATCATTCGCAGCACAGGAGGTTCGCAATGAAATCGGAATATCCCTCTCCCCTCGGTTTCCCGGAGAGAAAAGACAAGACAATGGCGCCGCCCGAGTCTCGTTTCATCGACGAGAAGATCTCGGACGAGTATGACACCGAGGCCACCGCAGACAAAGCTCTGGCGCCCGCCGGGCTGAAAAATCCCTTCTGGAATTAAGTCACAAGTTGCTAGATTGCGCCGTCTCGCCGCCATGATGCCGGCGGGCGGCGCAAAACTTCTTCTACGCAATGATCCCTTTGACAGACCCGCGTGTTCGGTCGTTTCCCCTCGATTGAGTGCTTAGGCTTCAGCAATGGCAGCGATGGACACTCTCATGCCGGGGACTCGAACGGGGAGCTTCGCACCTTGCCGTGCCGGGGGGTTCGATGGAAACCACTTAATCCACTCTTCATTCATTCCTGCGAAGTCTGTTTCCTCAAGAAGGATGACAGTGGCACTTACGACCCATTCAAGGGAAGTGCCTGCGGCTTTGAGGATGGCCGACACATTCTCCAGGCACTGCCTGGTCTGCTCCTGGATCGTGTCTCCAACAATCTTCCCGGTTACCGGGTCGTGCGGCCCAATGCCTGAGACGAACACAAGACCCGCTGCTCGCACCGCCTGGCTGTATGTCGGCGGGGGAGACGGCGCGTTGGGCGTTCGAATGATATCTCGTGCCATAAGTTCTCCATTTTTCACTTTTCAACGCAGAATCGGCAACCACAAGCACGGCCGGATGGTGAAATCCAGCGTCGCCATTTCCTGCAGCGCGGGCTGTAGTTGTGAATCGCGGCAAGGCTCCAGCGTAATCACGAACGGAAGCGACGCTTTGTCGAAACCGGGGTTTTGCAGCACGGCGTCGATGTTTAACTGATGCGCGGAGAGAATCTGCGCCAGCCGCGCCACAATGCCGGGGCGGTCCCGCACGAGAAACCGCAAATACCACGGAGTCTCAAAGTCGCAACTCGTTTCCGGAGACAGCAGCGCCGCAGCGACAACTTCTCCTCCGCCCTTGCGCCCGTCTCCTGCGGCAAGACTCTGGGCGACGAGCATCAGGTCGGAAATTACAGCCACAGCGGTAGGGTCTCCACCGGCGCCGGCTCCTAGAAACGCCATGTCGCCGCCATACTTACCGGAGGTGAGCACCAGATTCTGATTACTCTGGACGCGCCCGAACGGCGACGACACAGGCACCAGGCTGGGTCCCACTTCGGCGAACAGCGTGTCCTGCTTCAAATCCGCCCGGGAGATTTGCCGGATGGTGCAGCCCAACTCACTCGCGTAGTCGAAGTCGACCGCCTCCACCGTGCGAATACTGCGGGCGCGAATGGATTCCGGCGCTACATGGCATTGCAGTCCTGCGAGCGCAAGAATCGCGAGCTTGGCGCGGGCATCGCCGCCGTCGAGATCTTCCGAGGCGTCGGCCTCGGCAAAGCCGCGGGCCTGTGCTTCTTCCAGGGCTTCGCTGAACGGGATTCGAGCGCTCTCGATGCGGCTGAGAATGTAGTTGCACGTACCGTTCAGAATTCCCGCAATTCCGTGCAGCTGGTCTCCGCACAAGCCGGTGCGCAAGGCCGGCAGCACCGGAACTCCGCCCGCCACCGACGCGCCGAACTCCAGCCGCGAGCCCTTGGCGCTCGCCAGTTGCAGCAACTCCGGGCCATGGCGCGCGATGAGCTGCTTGTTGGCCGTGATCACCGACTTGCCAGTCTGCAACGCCAGATGCACGATTTCCCCCGCCGGAGACAGTCCGCCAATCAGTTCAATCACAACGTCGACGTCGGAATTGAGGACCACGTGAAAGTCGTCCGTCCAGATCACATCACTCGGAACCCGGGTCTGCGAAGCCCAAGCCTGTTTCTTGCGCTCCACGTTCCGATTGCAGATGTGAGTCAGCCGCAGCGAGCCGTCGCCGTTTTCACCAAGAACCGTTTCGCAGAGAATCTTTGTGACGGCTCGTCCCACGGTGCCAAAGCCGATCAGGGCCACGCGGCATGGATGCTCGGTCCGGACGGCAGGGCGGCCGCCGGGGCGGCCGTCCGTGTGCTTGGCGGGCGCAGCTGCTACCGATTTCGCGGGCTTACGGGATTTAGGTAATGATGATTTCTGTTTGGGCAAGGTCTTTTCTCGCGCAAAGCGTGCGTCCCGTTCATAATACTTGCGGCACGCGCTTCTCGGGAACTGCAAAGGAGAATGCGCGAATGACGACACGATGATTGGCGGAACATGCCGTGCCACGGCTGACGTAGACATTGGGGTTGACGTCAGGCGCCGATTTCCGAAAACTCCGTTTATCGGACAGCTTTCGGTTAGCCGACAGACCCGGAATTGGGGGAGTGCGTCAGTCTGAAGCGCTAATACCACCAAAAATCTATGATGGTGCTTAGTACGTCCCCCCTTCGACTTCGCTCAGGGCAGGCTTTCTCGCAAAGGACGCGAGAAATGGGGCACTCCGATCAAACCTAAGTTTTCAGTTTGACTCGCGCGTTTCTCGGGACTGAAGACCTCCCCCCATGCGAGGTTGGGCTCGACGTTTGAACATTACAAAGACTCCGTAGCCGAGCACGACGCCGAGTGCGTTCAGCATGATGTCGTCAACGTCGAAGATGCCTACACGGAAGACAACCTCCATCACCTCGAAGGTCAGCCCGGTGATCACTCCGAGGACGAGCGCCTTTTGCCATGAGAAGGATCGAACGACAAGTGGAGCGAGAAGTCCTATCGGCATAAACGGGACGATGTTTCCGAACAAATTCACCATGTTTATCAAGTGATTCCCCTGACCAATGAGTTCGGGAAAAATGGTCTTGAACGGGACGAAGTTGCCAGGACCTGTGTGAGTACCGGCAAACCTGAACCTCAGGTGTCCTATATGAATGACAGGTATCGCCTTGAAGACCACGAACCTGATCAGAAGTGCTCCATATGCGGTAAGAGCCCCCGCTGCCAGCCAACGCGTTCGTTTCGCATTCATGCCATTTCCTCGAGCAGACGCCAGTAATTCTCAGAATGAGTACACATCATAGTTCCACAGTGTCGGCTTCGATGAATTAGTGAGCGATCTTGAACAGACGTACAGAGTGTCCTGACTGGTAGCATCGCCAGGGGAACAGGCTCCCATCGTTACTGGACAATTTCTTGCTTAGGCTACTGATGCTTAGGATGCCGAGTGGTGGCCTCTTCGAAGCGCGGCCGGCATCGCAGGTGCTCAAAGGACGTGGAAGCATGCGACTCCCGCTCTTGATTCTGCACATCCTGGCTGGCAGCGTTGGCCTGCTCGCCGGCACCTTCGCAATGGCTGTCCGCAAAGGCAGCCGTTTGCATCGCGCCTCGGGAAACGTCTTCGCCATCGCGATGGTGACGTTGGCGTCGAGCGCGTTCCCTCTGGCCATCATGAAATCCCAGCGCGGCAACATTATTGGCAGCATTATCACTTTCTACATGATCGTTACCGCGTGGCTCGCCGGCCGCGGCAGGAACGTAGGCCGGTCTGACTGGGCGGCGCTTGTGGTTGGCCTCGGCGGAGCAGCTGCCGTCATTACGCTCGGCGTCCTGACCCTCCACCATCCCGACCCAAACGCCCCCGCCGGCATGAGCTTCTTCTTCGGTGCCGTCCTGCTGCTTGCCGCCGCGGGAGACATTCGTATGCTCGCTGGTGGAGGCATCACGGGCCGGCAGCGCATCACGCGTCACGTCTGGCGGATGTGTTTTGGACTCTTCATCGCCACCGGCTCTTTCTTCTTAGGCCAACAACAAGTTTTTCCCGCTTTCCTGCGCGGCTCGATCTTCCTGACCGTCCTCGCCGTCCTGCCATTTCCTTTGATGATCTATTGGTTGTTCCGCGTCCGCTTCAGCAAGGCTTACAGAGCAGGGCCTCCACCGCTGGCAGAGCCCGTGACCCCTTGAAGGATTGCACGCTGCACGTTTCCCTCGGAGACGGAGCCCGATGCCGCCGGGCGGCTTGGCGCGCCGAGTTGGCATCAAACTTGGTAAGATGGAACCTTCGTCCTGCCAACGATTGACTCGTGCCGCGGGAGAGTCGTGGATACGCTCTTTGACCAGCGCCTTTCGATACCGAGCGCTATGGTCCGCAAACCAAGCCCGGTAGCGGGAGGAGAATGAATGTTTGAAAGGTTCGTGAAGGTTGTTGGATCTGCTGGCCTGACCTGCCTGGCCCCGATCCGTTCGGCAAGAATAAAGATCTGGTCGACAAAAATAAAGATCTGGTCGGGGATGCTCTGCCCAGTAGTGCTCTGCGGGACAATGCTCTGCCTGCTGGCGACCGGGGTCGTCGAGGCTCAGCGAGCGCAACAGGCTCCCGATACGTCCAAACCCGCCGCCGCTCCTGCCCAGCCTCAGGAGAATCCCGAAGTAGAAACGCCCACGCGAAGAGTGAAACCTCGCGATTACCGGACATGGCTGTTTAACGCGGGTGCAGGAGCGAATCTGCCGAACGGCACGACCGAGCAGTATGTGAGGGGAGGCGCGCCCGCTGCCGACGTTGGCGCAGCCCGCAACTTCAGCAAATATTTTGGATTCCGGATGGATTTTTCGTGGACCGATCTTCCCCTGCGCACCTCCGCGCTGCAACTGGCCCAGGCTTCGAGCGGAAGCGATCACGCGTATGGGCTCTCGTTCGATCCCATCGTGTACATCCCGGTTACGAGTGTCTATAGCGGCTACGCACTGATCGGTCCGGGCTTCTACCGCCGGTCAGGAAAAATTGATTCGTCGAATGCGGTGCCCGGAGGAAGCTGTAACGCGTTCTGGGACTGGTGGGGGACGTGCCTCAATGGAAGCCTTCCGCTAGGCACGTTCCAAAAGGAAAACCAGAATCAATTCGGCTTCAACTACGGCGGAGGCATCGCCCGCAAGGTGACCGATAAAATTGACCTTTATACCGAGTTTCGCGCGCTGCACGGCAGCCGCCATGGTAATACCACCGACGCCCGCACGCTGACGATTGGATTGCGCTGGTGAGCGCCGGCAGCGAGGAAGAAGCTATTCCGGGTTTGTCCGGTAGTCCCACAGGCCAGCCGTTTCGCGCTGTAACTGTACGAATGACGACGCGGTCTTCGCTTGCGCCACGCCCATATCTGAATTAGCTTCGCGCACTGCGGCTTCAACAATGCCGTGGGCGGGCGCGAGCGAGCAGGCCGGGTCCGTGACGGTAGCGTCGGCAGCGAGCAGAAAAGCCTGGCATCTGCAGCCGCCGAAATCTTCCGCGCGGCGATCGCAACTGCGGCAAGGCTCCGGCATCCAGTCTTCCCCGCGAAAACGGCAGAAGGATGCTGACTCCCGCCAAATCCACTCGAGCGTCTTTTCCCGCACATTTTCGAACGTCATGCCTGGGATCACTTCCGCGGCATGGCAGGGAAGCACTTTCCCAGTTGGATTGATGAGCATCAATCTTCGCCCCCATCCTCCCATGCAGGCTTTCGGATATTTGGCGTAATAGTCGGGCACCACCGAATCGATGCGCACGCGTCCAGCCAGCCGCTTTTCCGCTGCCGCGACAATTTCTACCGCCGCATCAATCTGGGCACGGGTCGGCATCAACGCGGCGCGGTTGGCCAGCGCCCAGCCGTAATACTGCGTGTGGGCAATCTCCACGCGGTCAGGGTTCAGCTGCTCGATGAAGGCGATCATCTCTTCGAGATGGTCGAGATTCTGGCGGTGAACGACCAGGTTCACCGTGAAGGCCATTTTGTGGCCGCGAATCATGCGGGAGAGTTCAATTTTGTGCGCGTGCGCTTTGGCGCCGGCAATCCAGTTGGCGGAGTCCTCGCGCGAATCCTGAAAGCTGATTTGGATGTGATCGAGTCCCGCTGCCACCAGCGCCGCGAGCCGCTGCTCACCGAGGCCAATTCCTGAAGTAATCAGGTTGGTGTAGAGTCCGGCCGCGCGCGCTGCGGCGATGAGTTCGGTCAAATCCTGCCGCGCCAGCGGCTCGCCGCCCGTGAAGTGCGCGTGCAACATGCCGAGCTTGCCCGATTGCTGGAAGACGCTCGTCCATTGTTCGGTCGAGAGTTCCGATTCTGTCCCGGCCAACTGCAGAGGATTCGAACAGTAGACGCAGTGCAGCGGACAGCGATGGGTAAGTTCGGCGATGAGCGCGAGAGGGTTGGGAATCATGCGCGGTTAGATCAAGTCTACGACCAGCAACTGCTCGTTAATAATTGCGACCATAATGGCGATTTAGTAATCAACAATCCGCTTCCTTTGCAGTTGCTCCAGAAACATCGTGATGTCGGCGCGAATCTTTTCGGGATCGGCATCGCCGAACTGCTTTTGCAACTCCAGAATGATCTCGCCGAACGTGCGCTTGCCGTCACACTGTTCGAGCACTTGCCGTCCGGTGCCTTGCAGTTTGATCGCGCCTTCGGGAAAAAGAATGACGCGATCGGCGTCGCTTCCTCCCCAGCGGCAACCTGTGGCCAGCCGCGGCTGGCTCGAATCGAGCGGGGCGGCCATCAGGCTTCCACCTTCTCGATGCGGAACGCGCCCGGCGGCGGCCACCCCGGCTGAACGTAGGCGAAATAGAGCGCGTCGAGCTGGGCCCAGAGAATGTCGCACTTGTCGCGCAGCGCCTGGATGGCGAGTTCCTGCTCCGCCCGCATTTTTGCGTTTTCGTAAACGTAGTTCACGGCAAATTCTGCATCCTCTGGAGCCTGCGTCAACCGCGCCTCAAAATAGTCCAGCCCTCCCGAGAGCCACGGATAATGCTGCCGCAGCTTCTCCATGCGCAACGTGATCAAATCCCGCGAAAACATCTCGGTAAGCGATGACGCCACGGCCTCCATTAGAGTGCGGCTGCGCACAATGTTCAGATATTCGTTCACGGCGAATCGAGTGGCCGGGAGAATCCCTCTTCCCGCGCGAACGTCGTCGAGGTTCAGGCCCGTGGCCTCGGCGAGTTTCAGCCAGCGCTTAATGCCGCCTTCATTATTATTCGCATCGTTATTACTCGTAGCATTACTGAGGGCCTCGCCATCATGATCAATCACGCGCTTGCGCCAGGCCCGGCGAAAAGCTGGATCGGGCCCGCGCGAGAGGATGATCGAATCCTTGATGGGGATGACGCTCTGATAGTAGTACCGATTCAGAGCCCAAGCCTGCAGCTGGCCGCGCGTAAGCCGGCCTTCGTGCATCATCAGATGAAACGGATGCTTATGGTGATAACGCTCCTCACCCACAGCGCGCAGGCTGGCACGCAGTTCGTCGAACGTGAGCAGTCGCGCGTCTTCGCCACGACGTTCAGAGCTCGAAGCGTCATCTGGGCGAGCCGCGTTGGACGTCTCTACAGGTCGAACTGCCATCCATCCTCCGCGATTTCCCACCCTGCTTCGCGCACCTGCCGGTACTCGGGACCGCTCTCATCCAGCATGGGGTTGGTGTTGTTGATGTGCAAATAGATTTTACGTGGTCGCCGCAGTCCGGCCAACTTCTTCAGGCTGCCTTCCGCCGCCGACACCGGGACGTGGCCCATCTGCCGCGCCGTGCTCCCGCTGCCTTGTGTGCGAATGAGTTCGTCATCGCTCCAGAATGTCCCGTCGAAAAAAAGTAGATCGGCGGACTCGAACTCCTTGAGCAGCGCATCATCAATCTCCGGAACGGCCGGCATGTACGCTAGTCGCTTGCCCGACGCAGAATCAATCAATAGTCCCAGAGAAGATTCGCGCGGCGCGAGTTCCGCTTGGCGCGTGGCAGAAACATATGCGGGAAAATGTATTCCGAGCGACACCGCGCGCCCACGCAAGCCCGAATCGTCTGCCTCCGGCCCAAGCAGCGGAAACGATTCTCCCGGCGTAAAGTCCTTCCACGAGGCCTGCTTAGCCACGCGTTCGAGCATGCCGAACATCGTGTTGTCCTCGCGCAGAATGCGGCGCACAGAGGCCGTCGCGTGAATGCACAGCGGCTGCAACTCGCGCAGCAACAACAAGCCGAGGACGTGGTCGAGATCGGCGTTGGCAAGAACAACGCCCGCGATCGGTGACTGGCGCGCGATTTCGCCGCCGGACTGCGCCCGCGGATGCAGCTCCGATGTGGCTTCAATTTGGGCCCGCAAATCGGGAGATGCTCCCAGCAAGAACCAGCGCTCGCCATCCTGCGTAATCGCAACCTGAGTCTGAGCGCGTGCCTTTCCGTGAAAAGTCCCGGCACGCATCGCACGGCAATTCGGGCAGGCGCAATTCCACTGCGGAAATCCGCCGCCCGCGGCCGAGCCCAGAATCTTCACGCGCATCCTGCGAGTTTACAACGGCGCCGGGACGGAACCTACGGCGTACGCGGCAGCGGCTTCGGGCTCTTGCTTCGGGCTTGGGCAAGGCACGCGAAAAGATCCGCCGAAGCCTGAAGCCCGAAAGCCGAAGCCCGAGCAGCCATCAATCCATATCGCCGAGCGAGCAGGCTCCAGCCCCGCGCGGATCGCCGCACGAACCGCATGCGCCGCCCGACGATGTCGCGCCGCTCGACGACGCCTTCGCCGAAACCGCAAACACTGAGAGCTGAGGGTCAAGCCTGGTCGCGTCGCACTTCGGGCATTTCGCCCGCTGTTTGCCGAAGACGAGCGCTTCGAACTGGTGATGGCATTCCTGACAGATGTATTCAAAGATGGGCATATGAGCGTCTCCCCGGCCATTAGCGGCGCTGCCTCCATTAGAATCAATTCGTGGAAAGTTCGCAAACCGGTTCCGATCGCCAGACTGGCAGCCAGAAAAATCCGGCGCGCGATCTTGCGCGCGAGCGGGCCGAACATCCGACTGCGCGCGTGAACTCGACGGTGAAATCCGAGACTCCGGCATTCCGTCCGCACCCGTGGTTTCGTGGCGGACACGTGCAGACCCTGGCCAGCTTTCTGCTGCCCCGCAGAATCCAGTTGCCGAATCCAGAGGAGCGCCTGATCGAGGTCGCTCCGTCCGTCGTCACTCAGCCAATCAAAATTCGTTGCCTGTGCCATTGGCAAGCCGATCGTCGCGGCGCGCTCACCCTGATCGTGGTTCACGGCCTCGAGGGCTCAACCGATTCGCAATATATGCGCGGAATCGCCCGCGACGGACTCGACGCCGGCATGAACGTCGTGCTGGTGAACCAGCGCAACTGCGGCGGCATGGACGCTGGCGCGCCCACGCTCTACAACTCCGGCCTTTCGGGCGATGTGGCCGCCGTGGCGCGGAACGTCGTTGAACATGACGGCGTCTCCCGGTTCGTCCTGATCGGGTTTTCCATGGGCGGAAATCTGGTGTTGAAGCTCGCGGGGGAGTGGGGCAACGAAGCGCCAGCGCAGTTTCGCGCCGTGGTCGCGGTTTGCCCGGCGATGGATCTGGCAGCTTCCGCCGATGCGCTGCACGAACCCGCCAACCGGCTCTACGAATATTATTTTATGCTGCAGTTGTTCCAGCGCTTTCGCCGGAAAGCCAAATTGTTTCCCAAGGATTTCGATGCCTCGCGCCTGAAGGGAATTTCCAGCCTGCGCGAATTTGATGACCGCATCACCGCTTTCTATTGCGGATTTACCGGCGCCGATGACTATTACGCACGTGCGGCTGCGTCTAATGTGGTGGATCGCATCGCCGTGCCGGGCTTGATCGTCCACGCCGCGAATGATCCGTTCATTCGTCTCCTCGCCGAAACCCGCCAGCGGATCGCGGCCAATCCCAACCTGACTTTCGTCGAAACCAGCGACGGCGGACACTGCGCCTTTCTCGGCAAGCGCGACGGTCGCGAACCGGATGAGGGACGCTGGGCCGAGCGCACCGCGGTGGAATTCTCGCAAAGGTTTAAGTAGGGCTACGCCCTCGCCGGACGCAGCCGTAGCCAGCCCGTCAGCTCTGCTCCTCGCCCTTTCATCCGCGTACGGAACGCAGCCAGCGCCACCATCCCGAGGAAAATCGCCAGCAGCCCCACAGACGCCGCACGAATCCCAACCCTATGCTTGTGCAGAATAGAAAGCCGTCCATACACGAATTCCATATGCACCCAATAAACCAGCAGCGAAGCTTTTCCCAACTGAATCAGCGGGCTGAATCCCCACTGCGCCGCGCCCCACCGGCACCACGCGTAGCTCGCCGAAAGAATCGCCATCAGCATGCCCAGCCGGATCAGAAAAAACGCGGGGCTCGTATGCCAGAAATCGTAGACGGCATAAATATGCCAGGGTCGCGCATTGACCCACCGCGCCGCTTCCACTATGGCAACCCCGCCGGCGCCCAGCGCAAGAAAGATTCGCGCCTCGCGTCCGCGGACCCACGGACTTTGCAGCACGAATCCCGCGGCAAGCCCGGCGAACGCGAATGCGGCCCAGGGAAAAATCGGAAACAGCCACGACTGCGGCGTACCCAGATTGTGCACACCGTCGATATAAGATTCCAGCGGCCACGGCAGCCAGCGCGGACGCCACGTGGTCCACAGCGGCGGCGTCAATAGCGAGATCAGCACAGCCGTGAGTAACGAGGCCGCCACGAGCCGCGTCCTCGCGCCGGTCTCAGGCCTGCCCGACGCCGACAACACCAGCCAGCACAAAATTCCCATCAGGATCATCGAGAGGCCAATCGTGTTCAGGATGTCCACCCGCAGCAGGTCCGTCCAGGGAGACCAGCCCAGCGCGATGACGAACTCCTGCAGCCGGAAGAGCAGTCCGAACGCGAAGATCTCCGCGCCCCGGCGGATCGTGCGGCTGGCAATCTGCGCCGGAGAAAGATTTTTCTCCCACAGTTTTTCCGTGACCAGCGCAAACGAAATTCCCGCCAGAAAGAGGAATAGCGGCGCCGGAAACGTCCCCCCCAGCTGCGAATACATGAAAAAGCGGCTCTGGCGTGCTCCCGGCGACAGCCAGGAATCGTAGCAGTGAGTTTGAAACATCAGCACGCAAGCCAGTCCGCGCATCCAGTCGATATAAGCGAGGCGGGATTGGCCCGATTCCGGTGCCAGCATGGTCAGCTCAAATGTTTGGCAGCTGCGCGGAAGTCCCCAGCCGCAAGAACGCGGCCGCTCTCGAGGCGGCCGGGGTAGGAACAGCTGCAAAAACAGCATGCGCAGTATACGGCAGGCACGCGCGGGACGCCCGAGGGCGGACATCTGTCGCACAGAAAACGAGCCTCGGTTACCGCCGTTACTGTCTTAACTCGCGCTTGTAAAATTTTCCCCCAATACAACCCAGAATGGAACAAACTTGATCAAACAAGCAATCCTTAAGTTGTAGGCTATTCGCAAATCCTTGTGTAAGCTATGCAGAAGCAAGTCTGCCTGGGGCAAGTCGGTTTGGGGCAAGTCAGTCTGGATCCCGTCACGGAGCGTGTATGCGAAATCTTCGTTCGTCGCTGTGCCACAGTATTGCCTCAACCCTCTCAACGATTTGCTTAACTGCAATCTGCGTAACCACGATCTGCACAGCAACTCTGAGCTTCGCCGAGGCCCCCGACCGCATCGCCGGCGCCATTGATTCCGGCAAGATGGTTGTTCTCAGGAACCACATTCAACGGCGTGCGCTGCCGCAATTCGACCAGGGCCGGGTGGAACCATCGTTCCAGCTCCACGTCACGCTCCTTACCGTTCCCTCGACCAGCCAGCAGAAAGCCCTGACTCAGCTCCTTGCCGAGCAACAGGATGCCAAGTCTCCCAACTTCCACAAGTGGATCACGTCCCCGCAGTACGCCGACCGTTTCGGCCTCAGCCACAATGACATTCAGAAGACTTCGGCGTGGCTGAAGTCGCAGGGCTTCAGCGTCGACCACGTGGCCAACGGCCGCAACTGGATCGTATTCAGCGGTAGTGCCTCCCAGATTGAGAGCGCCTTTCGCACCGAAATCCACCGCTACAACGTGAACGGCGAAACGCACTTCGCCAACTCCACGGCACCGTCGATCCCGGCTGCTTTGTCGGGCATCGCGACCGGCTTCCGCGGGATGACTGACTTCGGCCCGAAACCGATGATTAGAAAAGCCGCGCCACGAGCGCGGAATGTTCGTCCCGGCTACTCCGATTCGAACACTGGCCTTGGGGATTTTGTCGCCCCGAACGACCTCGCCACCATCTACGATCTCAATCCGCTATACTCGGCCGCCACTGCCATCGATGGCACCGGGGAGAAGCTGGCGATCATGGGCCAGACGGATGTTTACCTTGCCGATCTTGTTAACTTCCGTTCGGGTTTCGCGCTGCCCGCCATTTTCAGCGGCTGCACCGCGACCAGCGGAGTGCTCACCTCCTGCACCACCAGCAGCACCGCCAACTTCCAGTACATCCTGACCGGCCCAGACGACCCTGGCGTTTCTACCGGCGATCTCTCGGAAGCAGATTTGGATCTGGAGTGGTCCGCAGCCACCGCGCGCGGCGCGCAAATCATCTTCGTCAATACCGCCCCGGCCGACGGCGGTGTCTTTGAGTCTTTCTACTACGCGATCGACAGCGATCCCGTTACAGCCCCCGTGATCAGCCTGAGCTATGGCCTCTGCGAGTGGGATGACGGCGGGTTCATCTTAACCTCGACGGGAGACGGGCCGGACGAGATGCAACTGAGCATGGCGAGCGCTGAGGGTATTACGTTCATCAACTCCAGCGGCGACAGTGGCTCCGCTGAGTGCGACCCTCCGCTCAGCGGCCCTCCCGATGTAAACAATATTGCGACCGGTGGACTGGCGGTCAGCTACCCCGCCAGCAGCCCTCAGGTCACCGGGGTTGGTGGCACTGCCATCCTTTACCCCTCAGGCTTTACCAGCACATTCTGGACCACGGACAACACTACCAACAACGGCGGCACGGCGCAAAATCCGCCGCTGCCCGAAACCGCCTGGAATGATGATGCCGAACTGCCACTTGTTCCCGGTTTCGGCGGTACGGCTGAGTCCTGGCAGGAAAGCTATGCTATCGTGCAGAGCGGCGGCGGCGTGAGCAACTGCGCCCTCCAGAATGATCCCACGGATACGTTGTGTGTTTCCGGCTTCCCCCTACCCACGTGGCAAAAAGGGCTGACATTTACCACCGCGCCCCCTACCACCGGCCGATACTCTCCCGACGTTTCTCTCCTGGCCTCGCCCAACTTTCCCGGCTACGTCTATTGCACTCCAGTAGAGGAACTTGCCACTGGCACCACCGACGACACCGATGCCGCCAGCAGTTGCGCCAGCGGCATCGCATCCGCCGTCAACGGCGTCGTGAGCGGTCAGAACTATGTTGTTTCCCCATCCATCGTGGGCGGCACCTCAGCTTCCGCTCCGATCTTTGCCGGAATCGTGACCATGCTGAACCAGTACTTGAATGGGGCGAACTCGCCCGGCCTGGGCCCCATCAACTCTACGCTTTACACGCTGGCTGCGACGCCGGCGAACGGCGCGTTCCATCACGTCACTACCGGCGAAAACATGGTTTACTGCGCGGCCGCCACACCGAGCCCCAGCTACGAAATAAACGCTGCATACGTGTGCCCTGGGACCACCGGCACGCAAGTATTTGGCTGGAACGCCACTAACGCCGACGCCACCACCGGCTATAACCTGGTCACCGGCCTTGGCTCCGTCGACGCCAACGCGCTCTTTACCGCTTGGAACGGGAGCACGACCACACCACCCGTATTCACCTTGGGCGTCAGCGCCGGTACGCTTCAGGTAACACCGGGGCAGACAGGGACCGCGACCATCTCCGTCACCGTTACCAGCGGAACACCCCCGACCCTTACATTTACCTGCAGCGAGGCTTCGGCTCCGGCCTTAGCGTCATCGGGATCGGTATGCACGGTCTCACCCGCAACCCCCACCAACGCAGGCTCGGTTAGCATCCAAATCCCCACCTTCGCTCCCACGGCGCAACTGCGCCGCCCCCTCGGAAGCAGCCGGGGCATATTCTTCGCTGTCCTGCTGCCCGGCCTTTTCGGGATCGTCTTCACCGCCGGCTCACGCAAGCGTACCGCTCGCGGCCTGCGCTTCCTGAGCCTGATTGTGGTGCTCGGCTTCTCCACGCTGTGGCTCAGTTCGTGCAGCAGCAACAGCAGTTCTACCCACAATCCGGGCACGCCTGCGGGTTCGTATTCCGTTAGCGTCACTGCCTCTACCGGAGGCGCGAACCCGGTGACCGCGTCAACCACCGTCACGCTCGTGGTCCAGTAAGGCAAAGCACAGCTTCATCGAGGCGCTCCGTTCGACGGGGCGCCTTTTCTCCGCGGTGCGGGAACTTTGTCACGTCGGCCCCCGTAACCACACGAAGGAGACTCGCATGAAAAAATTTCTCGGCGCCATCCTGCTGGCCGCATTCTGTTTCCTGCTGCTGGGCGCGTCTCCAGACGCGAAACTCCCCAAGCCGCGATATGACGAAAAGGGAAACCTCGTCCGCCCCGCCGACTACCGCGACTGGATGTTTCTCTCCTCCGGCTATGGCATGAACTACAGCCCCGCGCCCGGCAGCCACGACATGTTCACCAACGTGTTCGTGCCGCGCTGGGCCTATCAGGAATTTCTCGACGCCGGCAAATGGCCGGAGCAATCCATGTGGGTCGTGGAAGATCGCGGAGCCGAGAGCAAAGGCTCCATCAATAAGCACGGCGAATTTCAAACCGACTGGATGGGCCTGGCCGTCGAGGTAAAAGACTCCTCGCGCTTCCCCGACAAATGGAGATACTTCGTTTTCGGCGACAGCAACAAAACTTCCGAAGCCATGCCGAAGGGAAACTCCTGCTGGCAGTGCCACGAGGACCACGCCACAGTCGAGCACACGTTCGTGCAGTTCTATCCCACGCTGAAGCCCGTAGCCAAAAAATTCGGCGTCTACAACGAATCCCGCGAGCAAGTGCAAGACGCAAAGTAGCCCCTGTGCGAATCCGTCCAGGGTGCCCCATTTCTCGCGCCTTTTGCGAGAAGTGGGGGATTTGGGTTCGGGAATTGGTTGCCAGCCCGTCCCAATTTGCAATTCTGAATCCACCAACACCCGCGCGCGCCTTTGTTTTTTCCATCCCATCTGCGAAACTGAAACGGCTGGCCCCTGATCCCTGATCCCTGGCCGCTGATTTCCATGGGCCGCATCCACGTCCTCTCCGAAAACGTCGCCAACAAAATCGCCGCCGGCGAGGTAGTCGAACGTCCCGCCTCGGTAGTAAAAGAACTGCTGGAAAACTCCCTCGACGCCGGCGCCACCCGCATCAAAATCACCGTCGAAGCCGGCGGAAAAAAGCTGATCCAGATCACCGACAACGGATGCGGCATGGTCCGTGACGACGCCATGCTGGCCTTCGAGCGCCACGCCACCTCAAAAATCAAAGACGCCGAGGACCTGCTGACCATCGCCACCCTGGGATTTCGCGGCGAGGCTTTGCCTTCGATCGCATCCGTCTCGCGCCTGCGCCTCGAAACCCGTGCCCCGGAAGACGAAGCCGGAACGGTCCTCGAAATCAATGGCGGCAAAATCGCGCGCATCGAAGAAGCCGGGTTGCCCGCCGGCACCTCTATCACCGTGCGCGACTTGTTCTTCAACACTCCCGCGCGCAAGAAATTTCTCAAGGCGGAGTCCACCGAACTTTCCCACATCGCGTCGCTGGTCACGCATTACGCGCTGGCCCATCCCAACAAACATTTCGAGTTGCACTCTGCCACCAACGCAATGCTGGTTGCGCCTCCCGTTGCCGGATCGAGCGAGCGCGTCTATCAGGTATTCGGCAAAGAAACTTTGGATCAACTCATTCCCGTAGCCGCTCTCCAACCACTCGAACACATCGGCCTGCCGCAGCCTCCGCCCTGGCGCCGAAAAGAAGTTGACGAGGACGGCGAAGCCGTTGTGCCGAAAAGCCCAGGATCCATGCGCCTTCACGGCTTCGTTTCGAAGCCGGAGATTCAGAAGCTCAACCGCAACTCGATTTTCGTCTTCGTCAACGGACGCCTCATTCGCGACCGCCTGGTGCAGCACGCCCTCACCGAGGCCTATCGCAACATTATTCCGCCCACGGTTCATCCCGTGGTTCTTCTGTTCCTCGAAATGCCTTCTGAAGAAGTGGACGTCAACGTTCATCCCTCGAAAACCGAAGTCCGCTTCCGCCAGGGGAGCGTGATGCACGATTTCGTTCGTGACTCGGTGCGCGCCGCGCTGATGAAAGCGCGTCCCGTGCCCCAGTTCGTGACCGAGATTCGCGCTCACGCGAGTGCTGGGCCCGGCCTGACCAGCCCGAGCCTCACACCGGGCGCGCAGCTCGAATGGGAGCGGTCAGAGAGAGTGCCCGAAAAATTATCCGAGAGCCAGTCCGGACAATCTGAACACGCTCTCGGACCGGTCCTTGTGTCCGGAACGTCAGCCCTTCCGCAAACAACTTATGATCCCGCAACCGGGCGCGGTTTCGCCCTTCACGCCCCGGCAATTCCGCCGATCTCCCGGCGCCTGCAGTTCGAAGGCGGAATCGCCGTCGAAGCGAACGCAGCAATTCCGGTAGCTCGCGGATTGGAATCGAAAACCTGGGGGCCAATTCCAGACGACGGATGCGCCCCTGAGGTAGATGCGAGAGAAGAAGCCCGCGAAGAAGAATCAACCCTGGCCTCGCTCTCCACACTCAAGCCGCTGGGACAGATTCGCAATTCTTTTATCTTGGCCGTGAACGAATCCGGACTCTGGATCGTCGACCAGCATGTGGCTCACGAGCGCGTCCTGTTCGAACGCATCCTGAAACAACGGACCGCGCAGAAAGTGGAAAGCCAGCGTCTGCTGATGCCGATCGTACTGGAACTTTCTCCCGCGCAGCAGGCAGTCTTCTCCGAAATTTCCGATGAACTCCAGCGCAACGGTTTCGAGGCCGAACCCTTCGGCGCCCGCAGCGTCGCCGTAAAAGTCGCGCCCGCGGGTGTGGAAGCCTCTGCGGTCGAGCATCTCCTTCACGAACTCCTCGACCAGTGCACTCGCGAAGAGCAGTCGCTGAATCTGGAAAAGATTCGCGCCCGCATCGCTGCCTCCATCGCCTGCCACGCCGCCATCAAAGTAAACATGCCCCTGGAGCCCAACAAAATGGAGTGGCTGCTCACCGAACTCGCCAAAACCGACCATCCCTACGCCTGCCCCCACGGTAGACCGGTAGTCCTGCGGTATTCTGTAAAGGACATTCAAAAGGCGTTCAAGAGAATCTAGCCGAAAACTGTCAGCTCTCAGCTTTCAGCGAGGAGCAAGCCCTTGACACCTCGCAAGTCGCAACACAACTATTACTGAGAACTGAGAACTGAGAACTGAGAACTGAGAACTGAGAACTGAGAACTGAGAACTGAGAACTGAGAACTGAGAACTGAGAACTGAGAACTGAGAACTGAGAACTGAGAACTGAGAACTGAGAACTGAGAACTAGCCCCTAGCCACTGCCCAATGACCGACCAGGACCTCAAAACCGCGCGCCGCGAAAAATGGCGTCTCGATGGCAAGCCCATCCGCACCATCGAAAACGCGCGCGCCTTCATCGAGAGCGTAGGCTTTGCGATGATGTATCCCATGCGCCCCGCCGTGCCCTTGCCCACCTTCATCGGCGCTTTCGTCGGCTCCGACGATCGCCTGCCCGACTGGCAACACGCCTTCGCCGATCCCCGCGCCGCCGAAGCCACGGAACTCATGGTTCGCCTACTGCGCGAGCGCGCCGCCTACGAAGCCAATCTTTTCGGCGAGAACAACGCCTTCCTGGTAGCGGGCTCGGCGTTCCCATATTTTTACGCGCTGGTCGGCGAGCGCAATCCCAAGCAACCGCCAAAGGGCGGCGCTCGCTCGCCCTATTCTCCGCTCGCCGTGGATGCGTTTGAATTAATCCAACGCTCCGGTCCCGTCTCCAAACAAAGAATGCAGGAAGCCCTGGGCGGCAGCGTTTCATTTCCCGCACTGGATAAAGCTCTCGGCGAGCTCTGGTCAAATCTCCGCATCACCCGCGTCGACTACAACCGCAGCGAAGGTTCTTCCTGGGACGTGCTCTACCGCTGGGCCCCCGAAGCCGTTCGCGAAGGCATCAACCTCTCCGTGGCCGAGGCGCTTTCCGGCCTGCTCTCGAAGTATCTGGAAGCCGCAATCGCCGTCGAGCAATCCGAACTGGAAGCATTCTTCGGAAACTTCGTCGCCCGCTCGAAAGTCCGCGACGCCGTAAATGCCCTGCTTGCCGCCCGCGAGCTAAGCTTCACACAAGTCGCCGGCCGCTCCATGCTGCAAATCACTCCGGCGAAAGTCGCGTTCGATCCCGCCGCGCACACCGCCGCAAAGGAAGAAAGAAAAGAAAGACAAAAGAGACTCCAAAGTAGCGCCGCCGTCCCTTCGGCAGGCTCAGGGCAGGCTCCGGCGGCTGGCAGCCCGCCCCGGCCGAACTCATTCTCAAAGAGGCCCGCCGCCCCGCGTGCGCGACGCCCCTTCAACAAATTCGGCGCAGGTCCTCGAGACCGAAAGCCCTCCGGCCCCAAACGCCGCCAGCCCTGACCTTCGCGCTCGTACAATTAGTCCAACACCGTGCCCGCCGACCTCAACTCTCTCTACCGCGGCCGCCTCGCGCCCTCGCCCACCGGCCTGCTGCATCTCGGCCACGCCCGCACTTACTGGACCGCCGCCCAGCGCGCCGCCCAACACCACGGCCAATTAATCCTCCGCAATGAAGATCTCGATTCGCAACGCTGCAAGCCTGAATTCGTCCGCGCCATGTACGAAGACTTGCACTGGCTCGGCATCGAATGGACCGAAGGCCCCGACCGCGGTGGCCCCTTCGCTCCCTACTCGCAAAGCGAACGCCGTCCGCACTATCTCGCCGCCTGGCAATTTCTCCGTGCGCGCGGACTGATCTACCCCTGCACTTGCTCCCGCAAAGACGTAGCCCAATCCGCCAGCGCTCCCCACGAAAACGACCCCGACGACGATCCCATCTACCCCGGCCACTGCCGCCCGAAAGCCGCGCCGATCTCCGCGAACCCTGACCCGCCGGTCGATCCCAAAGCCGCGAACTGGCGCTTCCGCGTCCCCGACAGCGAAGAAATCCACTTCACCGACCTCCACCTCGGCTCCCAACTCTTCACCGCCGGCCGCGATTTCGGAGACTTCATCGTCTGGCGCCGCGACAACATCCCCGCCTATCAACTCGCCGTAGTCGTCGACGACGCGGCTATGCAAATCACCGAAGTCGTCCGCGGCGCCGACTTGCTGAAATCCACCGCCCGCCAGATCCTCCTCTGCCGCGCCCTCGGCCTTCCCATCCCCGCCCACGACCACTGCGACTTAATCCGCGACGAGTCCGGCGTCCGCCTCGCCAAGCGCCACGACGCCCTAAGCATCCGCCACCTCCGCGAAAAGGGATGGACCCCCGCGCAAGTGCGAACAGGGAAGGCCCTCCCGCGCTGAACACACCGTGTACAATCGTTAACTCCGCGATGAGAGACGATCCCAACCAACACTCCACCACCCCAGCCCCACGCAAACTGATCATCGCCATTGATGGCCCCGCCGGAGCCGGCAAAAGCACCATCGCCTCCCGCCTCGCCCGCAAACTCGGCTACGTAAATCTCGAAAGCGGAGCCATGTACCGCGCCCTCGCCCTCAAAGCCATCGACCACGATATTTCTTTTGATGATGAAACCGCGCTGGCCAAGCTGGCCGAGTCATCCCGCATCCAGCTCGAACCCACCATCGGTGGCAACCGCACCTTGCTCGACGGGCACGATGTGTCCTCGCGCATCCGCGAGCGCGATGTCACCGAAGCCGCGTCACGAGTGTCGGTACATCCGCAGGTCCGCGCCTGGATGGTCTCGCATCAGCGCGCCATGGGCGCGGGCGGCGGCGTAGTGATGGAAGGCCGCGATATCGGAACGAAAGTTTTTCCCGACGCAGACCTGAAGATTTTCCTGGATGCCGACCCCGTAGTCCGCGAGCAGCGCCGCATGGAGCAGCAAAAAATCAAAGGTGAAGTGGCCGCCAGCACAGCCGCCGACCTGCGCGAACGCGATCATCGCGATCGCACCCGGTCCGTATCCCCGCTGGTAGCAGCCAGCGACGCCGTAGTAATCGATTCCACAAAATTAACCGAAGACGAAGTCCTGAAAAAAATAGAAGACCTAGCCGACAAGAAACTGGCCCCTGACCACTGACCCCTAACCACTGCCCTTCAATTCT
The DNA here is from genome assembly GCA_963846245.1 of uncultured Acidobacteriaceae bacterium. Lineage (GTDB taxonomy): Bacteria > Acidobacteriota > Terriglobia > Terriglobales > Acidobacteriaceae > Sulfotelmatobacter. The sequence goes on from CAWJVI010000013.1 coordinate 113,073, forward strand.
CCGTAGGCTCAACCTTATCCTTCGGCGCCGGCAATGACTTCGCCGGTTTACCCTGTTTCCCTCCCGGCACTCCTCCCGAAACGCCGCCAGAGACGCCCTCTTTCGGCCCACCCCGCGCCGCAGCCCGGCGAATCTCAATCCCGCCATGCTCGTTGTTGATCACCACATGCGACGTGGCATTTCCGGACGAGCCGCTCACCGTCCCGCTCGCGCTGCCCTTATCGTCGCTGTTGTCCACTTTCAATTCCGAAAAGTCCGACTGAATTTCTCCGTCGCGCGTCCGTGCCTCCAGGCGAAAGCCGGATTTTTCCGGTATCCCCAAATGAACGTCGCCTTCGCGGTTGTCGATCTGCACGTTGCCCATCGAACGCATTTCCACGTCCACACCGCCGTTGTCGTCCTGCAGCCGCACATCGCCGGAAACATCTTCCAGCCGGATGTTCTTCGACCGCGTCGTCAGATGCAGCGGCCCGGTAATCTCCTCGGCGTGCAGATCGTCGGAATCCAGGCTCAGGTCGCCGTCAATCCTTGAGAACTCCATATCGGTGCGCGAAGATTTGAACGTCACACTCTTGCTGAGGTGCGCCAGCTTCACGCTCTCCTGAAATTCGCCGTCCAGCTGCACCGTGCCTTTCACGTCCGACACCGAAGTTTCGTTCAATCGCCCGTCCACACGCACGTCGCCCGTGACCTGCTCCACTTTCACCGCACCTTTTTCCAGACTCACCTTCACGTTGCCCGCAACATCTTCCACGTCAACGTCGCCATGCTGCACGGCCAAATCCAGATTGCCGTCCCGGCCCACGACGTTGACGTCCCCGCGCCGCGACACAATCGATACCGGCGCCTTGCGTGGCAGAGAAATATCCAGATCGCTCTTCACCGAGTGATCGCCCGCTGCCTGAACCCTCGCGTCCAGCGTAACCAGCCCGCCACTCACGGTAATCGTGGGTTTGGTTTCAGAATTGTATTTGTCGGCATCGCCCTGGGTTTCCGCGCCCAGGCGCTTGCGCACCACTACCGTGATCTTGTTGTCGTCCGAAGCGTGCACGTTCACCGCGCCGTCGTTGTCGATCACCTTCAGGCTCGCTCCCGCAGGAAAGTCCTGTTCCAGATGATCGTCGAAGCTATAGTTGTCGCCGAAAATATTGTTGAAGTCTTCGTCGTCAATGTTGAATTGGTCCCGAATATTCGGCCAGTGTTCGCGAAGGCGCACCGCCTGCGTCGCCGTCAGCCCGCCGATCACGATCAGCACCACCAGCAGGACTCCGCCCGCGCCGATTCCGGGAGGGCGCAGCCCCAGCTTTTGCGCCTGCATATGCTCCACGAGCTTGATCAGTCCCCACACAATCAGCAGCACCGGCCAATAATGCGCAAACCAGATTCCCAGACTTGCCCACGACAGCAAGTGCATGTTGCCCAGAAGAAACACCACACCAACAATGATCAGCACCACCGGACCAGCAAACGAACGGCGTCGTCGCGGCGGAAGGCCTGGGTTCGGCGTGATCTGATTCGGCGTCATTGGGTTCGGTGGTCCAAGGATTCCAGGTGTTCCAAAGTTAGACATGATTCACCTCGCCAGAAGAAGGCGATTGTTCCGAATCCGGCGCAGACCCGGAGGAAGTTGAGTCCGGTGGCGCTCCCGCCGGAGGCGTCGATGAAAATCCCGGCGGAGGCGGAGGTGGAAAGCCCGCTGGAGGCGTCGGTGGAAATCCCGCCACAGGCGGCAGCGGACCCATGTGCCCTTCCGACGAAGCGTTGCTCTGCATCAGTTTCACCACGCCGACCACCAGCAGAATCGCCGGCCAGGTACGGTCGAATCCAATCCGCCCGACATTGTCGAGCAGGAAAAGCACACCCAGTGTGACCAGGATCGCCGGCCCCATCAGCTTGCGCGTGCGGCAACGTTCGCAGAGGCACATGCGATGGTTCGAATCGATCAATCCCCAGTTCTTGGCAAAAATCCAGCCTCCCAGCCCGATCAGGATCAGCGGCCAGAAGTGGCCAATGCCAAACTCAAACAGTCCCACCGTATGCAGCAGAAAAAGCACACCAAGGCCAATCAGAACCACGGCGCCGATCGGAACCTTGGAGGCGTCAACCTTCTCACCCGCACCGAACGTCTGAGCCAAGCCAAAAGGATCAGGCGCAGGTTGCCCCAGCTGCAGCGCTCTCGCGGTGCGCACCGCGTCGATGATCTGGTAGAAGTAGAAAAATCCCAGCGAGATGCCCAGCACCAGATCCACAAACCACGGCAGGTTTGAGCTCAGGCCCACAATCATCAGAACGAAAATCACCAGATGCGAGAGTCCCTTGGCGTATTGCGAGCAGTAGACAGCTCCTACGCCGAAGGGAAAGAATCCAGCCAGAATTCCGGCTACCGCAGGATTCGGACCCGAAGTTGGCCCCGGCGGAACTTTAAATCCCGGGCCTTGTGCTCCCAGGCTTGGATCCGTGAACGGCTGATATCCCGTCTGTGCCGGCGGCGGCGTTACGACTGGAGAGAATCCCGCTGCCGGAGTTGTGCTGTCGAGGCGTGCTGCGAGACAAGGCTCGCAGTAAATCACCCCGCGGACATCGCGGGTGCAGGTGCCGCAGAGTGGCTTGCCGCAGGTGCGGCAAAACGCCACTGCTGCAGCGTCGTTGTGGTTGGCGCAGTTCATACGAACCTCCTGTACGTGGTCACCGGCACTACAGGCAGATCGTTGCCTTCGAGAAGTAGGACAGAGGGAGAGAGCGGAGCGCACGCGAGTGTCAGATGGTTTTCCGTCTCGCTGTAATTGCGTTCCTGCTTCTGTTCGGGCTCCTTGCTAGTGTCGTTCTTATGTTCTTTCGTCTTCGTCGACGGACCCGGCTCGGCTGGAGTCACGCTGCGCTTGAATTCACGCACCCGCGATTCCACCTCATAGACGAACCGGATGTTCTCGTAATACCGCACTACGCGAGCTTGCGTCATGTTGTAGCTGTGACGCAAAGCCGTAGGCCGCAAGCTGATCTGCCGCACGTCCGCTGGCTTGACCCCGAGAACGGTCAACCCCACCGACAGCGCGAAGAACGCCATGCCAAACGACATGGCGAATCTGGGTTGCCGGATGGTTCCCCACACCGGCTCGGCTATGCCTGAAGCCCACGCCTGCACCCGTTCCAGCCACGAAACCCGCGGCTGGGTTGTGAGCGCAGCAGCGCCCAGGCGCCCGCTTGCGATCCCCGTAGTTGATGCCAGAACATTTTCGACCAATCCGGCTGGAGGCTCCACCTCCGTGAGAGACTTCAGCCAGTTGCGACCTGCTTCGGCTTCCACGAACAGCGCTCCGCAGTTAGAACACACCTTGGAGTGCGCCCGGAAGCTTTCGAGCTTGGCGCCGCTCAGGACACCATCAATCATGTCCGCGAGCAAGGCGTCGAACTCGTTGCAAATCATTCCGTTACTGGTCATTTCGTCCTTGTGATCTGGCATCACATCACCTGCTTATAGGTACGTTGAAGTAGGCGAGCAAGTTCCGCTCGGCCTCGATTTATTCTTGATTTCACGGTACCCTCCGGAACCTTCAAAACAGTTGCAATTTCGCGGTAGTCCATATCCTGTAAGTCCCTTAGAATCACTGCTTCCCGCAGCTCCGGGGAGAGCTTGCCCAGAGCTGCATGCACGGTCTCCCCGACCTCCCGGCTGCGTACGCGCGCGTCCGGAGCCGCGGATTGGTCCTGAATTTGCTCACTGAGCGGCACCGCGTCCTCGTGCTCGGAAGTGGCGTCGATCGAATCGGTTAGGCGCTGTTGCTTGCCTTTTCGGAAGTGATCCACCAGCAAATTCCGCGTAATCGTCGTCACCCACGTGGCGAAAGCGCCTTTGGTGTGATCGTAAGTGGTGAGTGTGCGGTACATCTTGATGAAGACTTCCTGCGTGAGATCTTCGGCGTCATCGCCCGATCCCGCGAAACGATAGCAGATGTTATAGATACGGCGGTTGTAGGTGCGCACGATTTCTTCCCAGGCCACGGCATCGCCGGCAATACAGCGGCGAACCAGCATCGCAACGACCTGGACGTCTTCCACCCGTTACTCCCCGGAACTGCTGGATGAGACTGACTTTGCGGGTTCTTCTAGAGCCTGGCGGGTTCAGCTTTCAGAGCTTTTAACCGCTAAGAACGCAAAGAAATTCCGCAAAGGACGCAAAGCAAAACGCAAAATTAAGGCACTCACTGGCAAAGCGCCGTCAACATATCGGCGCCAAAACATGAAAAAAACGTCGAAAATGACGTCGGAAATCGTGCTAAACGTGACTTCGAAACCCCTGAGCCGCACGCTGCCGTCCTGAAACTATTGATCCTGAGAGACTTAGGCCCTGTGTGCGGCCGCACTAAAATCTGCCTGGTTAGCGCCGAAAACATACGATTCGCGGCGCGAGCCTCTCTCGACAGGCATTCCCCCACAAGACAATACGCTGATGTGGACGCCAAAGTTCTTGCACGCAAGTTTATGTAAATCAACGGAATTGTAGCAGCGCAGGGAATCGCTGACGCGATTCTCGACGGCGGGTCCGTTTGCTGATGGAAAGAAAAATCATTCACCACGAAGGACACTAAGTATCACGAAGGGCTGTGCTGGTAAGGGGCTCCTTCGTGTGACCTCGCGTCTTTCGCCGTGGAAGCTTTCATTTTGATGGAGCCAGCGCGGGCGCGGGATATTCGGGGAGCGTTTCTTTGTTGGTGTTGGCGCGCTTTACTTCAAGTTCGTCGAACAGGACGGAGGGGGCGGCGATGCTGTGCGGAATGTTGAGTGGGCGGTCGTCGACGAATACATCGTCTCCGGCGGCGATCAGGTCGCTGCGCAGGGCGCGCGTATCAAGATCTCCGAAGCTTGCGCCGCGGACCAGTTCCTGGTGGCCATCCTTGGTCCAGACTTTGTAGAGCAGGCGCGGAGTAAGTTTGGGGCCGAAGGTTTCGACGTAGTAGCAGTAGGGAAGATCGCGCTGCTGACACAGGTCGATGAGTTTCTTTTTCAGTTCCGGGTGAGAGACAGGCTGCGTGGAAGTCACGATCAGGTTGCTCAAGCCGGGGCCGGGAGGATAACTGGGAACGCGGGCCCGGCCGTGACCGTTGGACGCGGGGAAGTCGCGAATAGGAGAGCGGCCGATGACGTAATTCACGAGGTTGCCTTTTTCAATTACGTCGACGCGCTGCGCCGGAACGCCTTCGTCGTCGATATCATAGTGGCCCAGCAAAGATTGGCCGCGATACGAAGAAAGCGTGGGATCGTCGACCACGGAGAGGAAATCAGGCAGGACGCGACTCTTGTAGCTGGAAGCAAATGCGCCAGTAGTGCGCTCGTTCTTGCCCAGTTCGGGTTTGCGGCCCAGAATATTTTCTCCTACCAGGTCGGCAAAAACCGACGCGGACGCATCGGCGGAGAACAGCACCGGGCCGCGGTATTCCTCATCGACCACGGGCGCGTCGCGCAGTTCCTTCAGAGCGCCGGCCAGTTTGGCGGCACGCCCCACGAACTCGGCGGCCGAAGGCAGTTCCTTCATGTTGGTGACGATGAAGGCGTTCGAGCGATCCAGGCGCATGGCATCGGGGGCTTGCGTGTGACATGAGGTGCTCATCTCGTAGAGACTCTGCCCGTTGCGCACAACGGTGCCTTCGGAGTTGACGAAGTAGCGGTTGATGGCCTGAAATTTCAGCGCAGACTCGAACGACTCAATCTGCGGATCGGTCTTGTAAAGCGCGGACGCATCCACGAGCATCCGGGTCCAGGGGTGAGGATCGAATTCGAGTTTGACCAGCGGGCTCACCGACTGCACCGGCGTGGCGCGGGCAAAGTCATCGACCGGTTGATCGATGATTAGTTGCTTGAGCTGCGCCTGTTTGGCGGTAAGGGCCTGGGCGGCCTGCTTATAAGCACTGTCGGTGGCCAGCCAGAGCTGATCGCGCAGCGCGAGCAGGTCATCATCGACGGGAAGGAAATTCACGGAACCCTCGCCCTGCCCGAAATAACTGTCCTGCTTGTAATCGCCGATGCGCACCACGACCCGCAGGAAGCGGAAGCGGGAGCGCACATCGTTACGCAGCGCTCCGAACGCGGCCTCGGCGGAATAATCGTCGAGGTCGATGACGCGGTACTCAATGTAGTAAGGCGCGGCGACGTCCTCAAGCTTCAGTTTCGACTTGGAGCGATCGAGCTCGGCGCGCATGGCCTGCAGGACGGGATCGGCGTTGGCCGAAGCCTGCCAGTCTTTCGTTTGAGGGGTTTGAGAAGCAGGGGTCAGGGGGTAGGGGTCAGGGGACAGGGGGGATCGGGCAAACGCATGAGGGACGCACAAGCTCAGAAGAAGGAACGGCACAGCAGCGAGCTTCGCCAGCTTGCCGGGGGTTTCCATTCGCATCGTCATCGTTGTCATCATTACTGCTCCGGGCCTTTCTGCTCCGCGGGAGCCTCGGAGGGATTGGGGAGGATCGGCGGCCGGTTGAGCGCGTGGGCTCGCTTCTGCACTTCGATTTCCGAGAACAGCATGGCGGGCGCGGCGGCGGCAACTGGAATTTGTCCGGACTCAGCGCCACACATTCCGTTGAAGACGTCGGTTTTATCGCCGGTGACGAGGATGCGATTCAGCGCGGCCAGCGGAGTGCCGACGATATCGACTCCACGGACAAGCTGGTCGGGACGGCCATCCGGATAGACGCGCCACACCATCACCGGCAGAACCTGGAAAGCCTGGGGCGCCGCGCGCTGCGTGAGCGTGAAGCCGCCTTGAATATCTTCGAAATACAGGCCGTATGGTTTGCCCTGCTTCTTTACTTCGTCGATCAGCTTCTGGCGCAATTCGGAATCGTTGACGGTGTGCGTGGAAGACACGATCAAATTACCTTGCCGGCCCGTAGGCATGAGGCCAGGCTGGGAGCGGCCGTGTCCGTTGGAGTTGGGGAAATTCTTGATGGGCATGCGCGACATCAGGAAATTTTTCAGGACTCCGTCTTTGATCACCTCGACGCGCGCGGCCGGCATGCCTTCGTTGTCATATTCGTACCAGCCTCCGAGGTCCATTCCGTTCAGAGTGCGCAGAGTGGGGTCGTCGACCACGCTGAGGAACTCCGGCAGCACCAGCTGATTTACTTTCTTGGTGAAAGTCTGTCCTTCTTTTTCGCCGCGCTGGCGATGACCTTCCAGACGGTGGCCCAGCACTTCATGGAAGAAGACTGCGGCGGCGCGGCCGGAAAGCAGAGCCGGGCCGTCGAACGGCTCGGCGGCGGGTGCGTCACGCAGCGCCTTGAGGTCAGCGGCCATCTTTTCCACGCGGGCTGCGATTTCGGATTCCGGCGGTAGGTGGTTGAGACTCTCCGCCTGAAAAGTTTCCACGCGCATCAGTTCCATGCCGTCGGCAGCGAGAGTGGCGGCGTCGATGGACATGCGAATGGTAGCGCCGGGCGTAACCACATGCCGGCCTTCGCTGGAAGCGAAGTGCAGCCGCGTTTCCTGCGCGATGATTACTACCGCGGACTCATAGATGTAAGGATACTTGCGAAAGTAGGCAGAATATTCGCGCGCCATTTTCTCGATGGTGCTGCGATCGGGCGGCGCGGAGAGTTCCTGATAGTCCGTGTGGCTTTGAGTCTTCTCTTCAGAGAAGTCTGGCGAAGTGTCTTCTTCCTCGGCGTGAACCTGCTTGCCGGTCTTGACGTTTAAATAGGCTTTGGAGGCCTTGCGATATTCCTCGTAGGTGAGGCGCCAGAGCTCGTGGGCGAGGGCATCGCGGTCATCGTCGAGCACCAGGGTTCCCGAACTGATGGCGGAGGCGCGGCCCTGTTCGTGGCTGTTATCGAGCGCGGGGGCGCCGATGCGCATGGTGACGTCGGCGGCGCGGCGATGGTTCTGGGTGAAATTAATCAGACCGCCCTCGGTGCCCACAGCGACAGACACGCTCTGGTCATATACCGAATAGCTCATGTAGTAGGGAGCGGGGTCGAGCTTGCCGAGGCTGGACTGGGCGCGCTGCAATTCCTGTTGCATGGTGGAGAGCAGGGCGTCGTTTTTTTCGGTGGTTGGCGCGGCTGCCCAGCTTTGAGTCGTGGCCAGCAGGGCGATCGTTAATAGCTCTGCAGCGAGCTTGCGGCCAGAGTGATTTGTCATGTTGGACCAGACTATGGGCGGTGATGATCGCGAATGCAAGCTTAGATTAGCAGACCTACGAAGACTAGCCCTTGCAACTCTCGGTCGCGGGTCAGTTGGGCGAAGGAAAGAAAAATCATTCACCACTAAAATCATTCACCACTAAGGACACGAAGTATCACGAAGGCTCGCGCGCGCCAGCGTTTGGGAACATCCCGGTCGAGCTTCGCTCGGACCCTTCGGCTTCGCTCAGGGCAGGCTCGCGAGGCGCCCGTCGCCACATGGGTTGGTGAGGATCGCGTGGCTATTCGCTGGTGAAGTAGTCGACGGTGACGGGATTTTCGAAGAGGGAATAATCGCGGGTGACGACGGTGATGCCGCTGTCGGTGACGAAGTAGCGCTGGCGGTCGGCTTCGGCGTCGTAGCCGATGGCGGTGCCTTCGGGGACGTGCACGTCGCGGTCGAGAATGGCGCGGCGGATGCGGCAGCGGCGTCCGACGCTGACGTGGGAGAAAAGGATGCAGTCGTCGACTTCGGAGTAGGAATTTACGCGCACGTCGGGCGAGAGAATGGAATTTTTTACGGTGCCGCCGGAAACGATGCAGCCGTGGGAGACGATGGAATCGAGCGCGGTGCCGGTGCGTCCGGATTCTGCAAAGACGAATTTCGCCGGTGGATACTGGCGCTGGTGCGTGCGGATGGGCCACTCCTCATCGTAGAGATTGAAGATGGGGGAGACGGAGACGATGTCCATGTTGGCTTCGTAATAGGCCTCGAGGGTGCCTACGTCGCGCCAGTAGTGCGCTTCTTTTTTATTTTCGTCGACGAAGTCGTAGGCGAAGACGCGATAGTCGGCGACCATCTTGGGCAGAATGTCTTTGCCGAAATCGTGGCTGGAGGTGGCGTCTTCGGCGTCCTTGAGGAGCACGGGGATCAGCACGTCGGCGTTGAATAGATAGACGCCCATCGATGCAGCGACTTTGTCCGGGTTCAGCGCGGAACGGAGCCCGGTGGTTTTGGGCTTTTCTTCGAAGCCGTTGACCCGGCCGTCTTTGTCGACGTCGACCACGCCGAAGCGCGGACTTTCTTCGGGATCGATCTGGATGGTGGCCAGCGTGACGTCGGCGGCGGAATCGCTGTGCTGACGCATCATCTTGCCATAATCCATTTTGTAGATGTGGTCGCCGGAAAGAATCAGCACGTGCTTGGGCTGCTCGGAGCCGATGGAATAAATATTCTGGTAAACGGCGTCGGCGGTGCCTTGATACCACTGGTCGCTGACGCGCTTCATGGGCGGGAGGACTTCGACGAATTCTCCCACTTCGCGGCCGAGGATGTTCCAGCCTTCGCGGATGTGGCGGTTCAGCGAGAGAGCTTTGTATTGCGTGAGGATGTAGACGCGGCGCAGATCGGAGTTCAAGCAGTTGGAGAGCGTGATGTCGATGATGCGGTAAATGCCGCCGAAGGTGACGGCAGGCTTGGCCCGGTCGCGAGTGAGAGGGTAGAGGCGCTCTCCAGCTCCGCCTGCGAGAAGAACTCCGAGAGTGTCTTTCATCGACATCGAAGCACACTTGAAAAACAGTAGATGGTAGCACAGTGCGGGAGGGTTGCCGCATTCGCGCGGTGGGAGCTGCGGGCTAAATTCGTCAACCACAGAGGGCACGGGGTGCACAGGGTAAAGCCAGAATCACAAAGCGCTGGAGAGCGGGCCGCAGAGAACGAGTGAGCGGCTCGGGAATGCGAATTAGGACACGTACCGTGATCCGCGGAAAGATTCGTATAATGCAGGCGGCGCGGGGAGGGTGCTGGAATGCGTGGGAAGAAAGCGACAAAGCGCGAGACTGGCAGGAATGCGGGAGTTGACAGTGGGGACCGCGGTCTGGGGGCGGATTGCGGGATCACGCGGCGCGATTTTCTCAACGCTACGCTGTTGGCTTCGGGCGGGCTGTTGATGGGTTCTGCGTCTCCGGCGGACTTGATGGCCGCGCAGAAAGCCTCGCAAGAAAAATCGTCAGACGACAGTTGGACGGGGTACGGCGGCGTCGGGGACTACGCGAACTCAAATGGCAACACTCAAGCCGTTTTCGAGGCCGGACACCAGATTCGCGATGGGTTGTTTGACGGGCCGGCTACCGGCGTGGTCGATACGGGTGAGACTTACGATTTGGTTGTTGTGGGCGGGGGCATCAGCGGGCTGGCCGCGGCGCTGATTTTTCAGCGGCAGGCGGGCGCGGGCAAGACTTGCCTGGTGCTCGACAATCATCCCATCTTTGGCGGCGAGGCCAAGCGCAACGAATTTCTGGTGGATGGCCGCAGGCTGACTGCGCATCAGGGGTCGGCGCTATTTCAGATTAATTATCCGCACAGCTTTATCATGCGCTTCTACGAATCCATCGGGCTGGAGAAGCCGCGGCTCGAATATCAGAAGTGGGCCGGCCCCGACCCCGAGATGCAGCTGCCCCGCACGCCGTATCTGGCTTCGGCTCCCTACGGCCTGTACTTCGGAGCGAAATTCGACCAGCCGCAAGGGGTTTGGCTGAGCGATCCGTGGGGCAAGAATTTGGAAGGCGCTCCGATTTCCGCAACCGCGCGGGAAGAGTTGTTGAAGTCTCAGTCGCCGAGCTCAACGCAAGCACCGCGGTACCGAGGCGACGCCATCTCGCGCCGGCTCGACACGATTACTCTCGAAGACCACATCATGGAGAGCCACGGCATCAGCCGCGAAACAGTCCGAACATTTCTCTCGACCGACGAGGGCGGAGCTTTCGGCCTGGGGGCCGACGCGCTTTCCGGCTACACGGCTTATGCCTTCGATGCGCTGGGCGGATTGGCCGACGAGGAGCCGCAGATGTTTCCTGACGGCAACAGCGGCATCGCACGCCTGATCGTGAAGACGATGATTCCGGAATCGATTGCCGGCGAGCGCACTCTCGAAGACGTGTGCCGCAACAACGTGAATTTTTCCGCTCTCGACCGCGCCGGGGCAGCCGCTCGAATTCGGCTGGGCTCGACTGCCGTCTGGCTGAAGCACGATGGCGATCCGGAGAAATCAGAGTCTGTAACGGTCGTCTACACGCGTGGCGGAAAGGCCTATCGCGTGAAGGCGCGGTCCGTAATCATGGCCGGCGGCAGCTGGACCACGAAGCACATTGTTCGCGATCTTCCTGACGATCGCAAAGAGGCTTATTCGCAGTTCTATCGCTCTCCCTGCATGGTGGCGAACGTGGCCGTCCGAAACTGGCGATTCCTTTACAAGATGGGGATTTGCGGGTGCCAGTGGTTTGAGGGTCTCGGAACTTATCTGCAAATTCGCAAGCTGGCCCTTTGCGGTGGCGATGCGCCGACCATTGGACCCGATTCTCCGGTGGTGCTTACGGTCAAAGTTTTGTACTCACACCCGGGGCACACTGCGGAACAACAGGGCCACATGGGTCGCGCGGAAATGAGTTCTACTCCATTCCGCGAGTATGAGCACCAGATCCGGCAGCAGTTCACCGACATGTTCAGCCGTTCGGGTTTCGATGCATCCCGCGACATTGCGGGGATCATTCTGAACCGCTGGGGGCACGCCTATGCGAGCCCGGCTCCAGGATTTTACTTTGGCAAAGATGGCAAACCCGCGCCGGGGGACGTTCTTCGTGCCGCTCCGTTTGGAAGAATCGCTTTCGCGAACGTGGATCTCTCGGGAATGCCCGATCACAAATCTTCGATCATCGAGGGGAATCGCGCGGTGGCGCAGGTGCTCGATCAGGTGCTGAGGGATTGAGTGGTAAGGGCCGATTGCGCCTGGTAAGCAGCCTCGCGTTGAAGCTGCGCCCGCCGCGAGAGGATTTTGCGTGCCGCGTAATATGCGTGTACACTCACCTCGGTTTTGAGTGAGAAAGGAAATTCCGCCGGTATAGGTTCACTCCGTTCGGCTACGCTCGCCATCCTGCGAAAGTGCGATTTTACTTGGGATTGATAACATGGCAACAGTTACCGCGTCTGTTTCACCACCCACGAAGACCGGCGCTTCGGCCATCACCATAACCCAGCCGGGCGCAACCGATGCGAGGGGCGATGTCTACCCCAACGGTAATGTGGACCTCACTTCCCCTTCGATCGACAGTGTGGCGACGGTTACCGTGACCGGGACTCCCGGGGAGAACCTGGGTTACTTCAAGTTTGGTTTCATCCAGCTCAAGTTCATCACCGACGACTGGGCCCAATACCGAGGCCCCACAACCGCCGACGGGAGCGTTTTCCTAGCCATGGACCGCCCTCCCGCCCGGCCTCGCCAACTATGCCGCGACACCTACACCATACCGAATCGCGATGGCGACGCCCCTATCGTGGGCCCCATTATCTTTTACGACGGCGACAAGATTATTACTCCCGTGATTACGCCTGCCGTCGCACGCAAGGCCGTCATTTTCCCACTTACCTTCGTCATGCCCGCCAGCGGTTCGGTGACCGTGGGCATCACATATAGGGACAGTCCTGAAAGGCCTTTTGACGTCGTCAAGCAGAACACGAAGTTCACTCCCGCACGCACGAACTTCATCAACTCGCTGCAAACCGGAGCTGCCTATGCTACGGTCTTTGCCATCCAGAAGGGCCCCGCTTCCCCTGTCGAGCCTCTGTATTCATTCCAATGGAACGTGCGATTCCGCGCTCATTTCGGACGCGATACCGCCGGGAACGTAGTGCAACTCCCTGCTCGGTCTGGCGACGTCATGGATATGAATGTGTCGCACGTTTTTGAGGGAGGCCCGACCGATCCGCATTTTCGGCCTTCCGCGGTGACCGACACGACTTTACCCGTCTGTGCGACCGTAGCGAAGAACGCATTCAACAATCCCGTGCTGCACATGTCCAGGAAGTGGGAGGAATGGAAAGTGAAGCACTAAGACCGTTCGGAATACTCCGCGATGCATCACTCATCGGCTTGGCTGCGACGCGTTCCGCCTGCACATCACTCGAAGCGATAGCGGAGAGCTTCAGCGACGGCTCGATATCCAATTCGCCGGTAGATGCAATTTGATGTGGGATTCGCCAGGTCAGTGTAGAGGATGCAGCGATATCCGGCGTCAAGCAGCCGATTCGAAAGTGCGTGGACGCACGCGGCGGCGTAACCATGTTTCCGTTTTTCAGGGGGTGTATAGACGCCTGACAGGCGGACTACTCCATCTACTGGCTCGCGGGCAACAGCCATAGAGACCGGTTCTCCGTCTCGATCCCATAACCACAGTTGTGCGGCCGATAATCCTCGATGCACACGTAGTTCGGTATCGTCGGCAGACTCACCAATTTCATTCTGGAAAGCTCGGGTCCAGAGGATCATCAAGCTGCGATCTTTGGTACCTGCCTGCCGTAACGCGCCTTCGATAGCGGGAACTTCTCTGACCTCCAGAAGTTCATAAAGGCGGTTCCCCTGGAACGGCGTGGCTGCGGATTTGGTACGCTCGCTCCATTGGCCGGAGAAAATCGCCGCTGTTCGCGCTTCGCCGTTGACTCCTGGCAGAGCGATGCCGGCGTCGGCAATCGCGTCGGCCATTGCCGTCGCTACTGGCGGTGCCATCTGTGTGAGCGTCGCGGGGAATGTCAGGGGTGACTGCAGCACAACGCCAACCACGTCGTCCTGTTGAATTGCCATCCAATAGCGGCCCGGATCGCCTTGCGCAACGCGCGCGTGCAGGATGGAGAGAACCAGATTGTGCAGAACCGGCTGCGAGGAAAGAAAAACTCCGGCCCTGCTCAAAACGAATGCAGGATCTTCACTGAAGACCAATTTGAGTTCCATTTGGGAGATTTTACTTGGTTTGAAGCGGCGGTCTGAATGGGTTCCCAGGACTTGCGGAAGCCCGTCGAGCTGCGCTCGGCCCGGACCCTTCGGCTTCGCTCAGGGCAGGCTCTCGAGGGCGGCTGTCCCACATGAGCATTTACCAAAAACAATCCGCGACTTACTTCTCTTCAATCTTGATGCGGAGGGATTTCAGGAACTTCAAATCCTGATCGTTGACCTTTAATTCGGGATTGGTATTGATGGTGGTGACCAGAGAAGTTTTGTCGGTAGGTTTTTCGCCTTGTTTGCTGACGCCGATGGTGGCTTCGAGGACCAGGAAAATATCGTATCCGCCTTCCTTGATGCGGGAAACGACCTCGGCGATTTCTTCCGAGTCGGAAAGCGATTCGTTGATGGCTTCGCCGAGTTCCTTCATGAGCTGCTTGAGTTGCTGATCCACTTAGGTCCCCCTGGCCGGGCCACGGCCACAGTCTTTGGATGCTCCGGGCGGGGGAACGGTTCGCCGCCCCGGCTCAGTTGCGCCATTGTAGCGCCGGAGGCTGTTAAAATCGAGGCCGTGAACCACATTTCTGCCGCACGGAAGTTGGGGGCAGCCACGCGCGTGGCGGGACAGCTGTTTACCGAGCAGGCCGCGCGGGGCCGCGTCTGGAATGCGGTGCGGCAGGGGGCGCGCGCCACGACACGATCGTTCGGGCACGTGGCTCATGTGTTGTGGCTGGAAGTGACGGGCGCGGTGTTCCTGTCGATGGCCGTGTTCGGCGCTTTCGCCCTGGCGCGTGAATATGGGAAATACCAGGCGGGACATGCGACCGCGGGGCGCGTGCTGATTGCGGTTGGCTTTACATTGGCGTTCGCGTGGTTTGGGGTGAGCTCGTTCTGGAGGGTGAGAAAGAAGAGCAGGCTGCGCGGGTGAACATTTTCTAACGCAGGTTGTCTTCTGTGCTTGCGATTTCCTTCGGAGCAGACCCTCTCACCGCGAGCGGGCTGGGATCACGGCAGTTCGACAACACATTTCTACAATAATGTCTAACAAGATCAAAATCGCGGATGGCAAGTTCGACGCACGAGAACTTCCCGTCGAAACTTCCTCCCACATTGCCGTGAAGCCTCTCTACGGGCCGGCCGATCTCAAAGGTTCCGATTACGAGAGCGAAATCGGCTATCCCGGCGAATATCCCTTTACGCGCGGGGTGCAGGCGACTATGTACCGCGGGCGGCTGTGGACCATGCGGCAATACGCTGGGATGGGCGATGCCGAGGAATCGAACAAGCGCTACAAATATTTGCTGGCCAACGGGACCACTGGGCTCTCGGTGGCGTTCGACCTGCCCACGCAGATTGGAATGGATTCCGATCACGCACTCGCCGCGGGCGAAGTGGGTAAGGTGGGCGTGGCGATTGATTCTATCGAGGACATGCAGCGGTTGTTCGACGGCATCGAGCTGACCAAAATTTCTACATCGATGACCATCAATGCAACGGCGTCGATCCTGCTGGCGTTGTATGTGGCCGTGGCGCGGCGGCAGGGCGGGGACATTCGCAAGCTCTCGGGTACGGTGCAGAACGACGTGCTCAAGGAATACATTGCCCGCGGGACCTATATCTATCCACCCCATCAAGCAATCCGCATCGTGACCGACATGTTTGCCTGGACCAACGAGAACGTGCCTGAATGGAACACGATTTCGATTTCCGGCTATCACATGCGCGAGGCCGGGTCTACGGCGGTGCAGGAAGTGGCGTTCACGCTGGGCAACGGCATGGCCTACGTGGAGGCGGCGATCAAGGCGGGGCTCAACGTGGACCAGTTCGCTCCGCGAGTTTCGTTTTTCTTCAATGCGCACAGCAACTTCTTGGAAGAAGTGGCGAAGTTCCGCGCGGCGCGCAGAATGTGGGCGCGCATTATGCAGGGGCATTTCAAGGCGAAAAATCCAAAGTCGTGGATGTTGCGCTTTCACACACAGACCGCGGGCTCAACGCTGACGGCGCAACAGCCGGAAAATAATATTGTTCGCACTGCGATTCAGGCGCTGGCTGCGGTGCTCGGCGGAACGCAGTCGCTGCACACCAACGGCTATGACGAAGCGCTGGCTTTGCCCACCGAGCAGGCGGCGCGCATCGCGCTGCGTACGCAGCAGGTGATTGCCTATGAATCGGGCGCCGCGCAGACGATCGATCCGCTGGCAGGTTCATATTACGTGGAAGCGCTGACCAACGAAATCGAGAAACGCGCGGCTGAGTACCTGGGAAAGATTGAAGTTCTCGGCGGGATGCTGAAGGCGATTGAGCGCGGCTTCGTACAACAGGAAATTCAGAACGCGGCGTATGAATATCAGCAGGCCGTCGATAACGAAGAAGCGATCGTGGTGGGAGTGAATCGATTCGAGATGGAAGAAGAGAAGCCGATCCCGATTCAGAGGATCGATCCCGCGCTGGAGTCGCGACAAGTGGAGCGGACCCGCGCGCTGCGTGCTCGCCGCGACGCGGGACCGTGGCAGGCGGCGCTGCAAGGCGTGGAGGATGCCGCGCACTCCGGAGCGAACGTGATGCCGCGGATTCTGACTGCGGTGGAGGCTTACGCGACGGTCGGCGAAATTTCCGACACGATGCGAAAAGTATTCGGCGAGTACAAGGAAGCTGTGGTTATCTAAGACGACGATATCGAGAGCGACATTTAGCTCGACGTCTTGTAATCGCAGGCCTTGCGGCAGGGCTCACAGTACATGAGGCCGTCTTGGCAGAGGCGGACGTCGTCGAGCGAGGTTTGGCAAAGGCAGCAGAATTTTTCGCACTCGCACGACGCTTCTGACTGCTCACACTGGGCGCAACGATATTTTCCAGTACCAGTTCCGGTGGACATGAATTCACCCCGATGTCTTCACTGTAGCGCCCGGGAAGAGACGCGGGAACGTCACCTTAGTAATCAGCGGCCGCCGGCGAGTTGGGCCGCACCGCGCGATTCCCGATCAAGTCAATTCTCATCACTCCCGGCGGAATCTCCGCTGCCATATAATTCTGAGCAATGACCTTCCAACATCTTCTGGATGGAGCGGAAGTCCTCGCGCAGAGCGGGAACCCGGACGTGAGTAGTGTCGAATACGATTCGCGGCGCGTGAAGCCCGGATGCCTGTTCGTGGCCATGCGCGGCGAAACGTCCGATGGAAATCGCTTCATCGATAGTGCCATCCAGTCGGGAGCCGTCGCCGTAGTCACCGATTCGCCCGCGGAAAAACCTCGCGAAGGCGTGGCCTGGGCGTTGGTTCCGCACGGGCGACGGGCTTTGGCGCGGGTCAGCGCGAACTTCTATAAGAAGCCGGCGGAGCGCATTGCGGTTACGGGCATCACCGGAACAAATGGGAAAAGCACTACCGCATTTCTGGTGGAATCGATTCTGGCCGCGGCTGGACGCAAGAGCGCTCTGATTGGAACTATTGAATATCACGTCGCCGGAAAAGTTTTGTCCGCGCCGCATACCACGCCCGAAGCGCTGGAGCTGAATCGCATTTTGCATGAAGCGTTGGCCCAGGGCGCGAGCGACGCTGTCATGGAAGTTTCTTCGCACGCCCTCGCCCAGGAACGCGTGTATGGCGTGCCCTTTGACGTGGCCGTGTTCACCAATCTGACGCGCGATCATCTCGACTATCACGGGACGATGGAGCAATATTTCGCTGCTAAGCGCGTGCTGTTTGAGGGATGCGGTACGGACGCGCCGCGCGCCGTGGTTACTAATCTCGATGACGAATATGGCGCGAAGCTCGCCGAGTTCAGCCGCAAGCGCAGTTCGGTGGCGCTTCGTTATGGATGGGAGCGCGGAGACTTTCATGCGGCGCGCGTTGATATCACTCCGCGGGGCACGCGCTTCGATCTGGTCATGCCCGGCGAAACGGTCCCCCTGTTTTCGCCGCTGATCGGACGCGTGA
This sequence comes from uncultured Acidobacteriaceae bacterium, assembly GCA_963846245.1. Taxonomy (GTDB): domain Bacteria; phylum Acidobacteriota; class Terriglobia; order Terriglobales; family Acidobacteriaceae; genus Sulfotelmatobacter. The sequence goes on from CAWJVI010000013.1 coordinate 130,884, forward strand.
ATGTGTATAACATTCTTGCCGCGGCTGCGGCGTGTTACGCGCGCAACTGCAATGCATCTGCGATTGCCCACGGGGTCGAGAATTTAACCCACGTTCCGGGGAGATTTCAGCGCGTGGATTGCGGCCAGCCATTTACCGTGGTGGTCGACTACGCGCACACCGACGACGCCCTGCGCAACCTTACGGCGCTAGCGCGCGAGTTCGTGGCGCGTGGAGGAATGAACGCGCGTGTGCTAACCCTGTTCGGCTGCGGCGGAGATCGCGATCGCGCTAAGCGGCCGCTGATGGGCGAGGCCGCGGGGCGGGGCAGTGATTTTGTGGTGCTTACGTCCGACAATCCGCGCAGCGAAGATCCAGTGGCCATCGTCAACGACGCGCTTGTGGGCTTGCAGAGAACAGGCACCAAATACAGCATGGAACCTGATCGCCGCAAGGCGATCGCGCTCGTCATTGCCGAGGCTCGTCCCGGCGACATTGTGCTGCTGGCAGGAAAGGGCCATGAAAAAGTTCAGATCACGCGCGAAGGCTCGCGCGCTTTCGACGACGTAGAAGTTGCGCGCGAAACGCTACGTGCCGCTGGGTTTCTATGTGACGATCCTTCGTCGGATGCGGCCAAGAGCGGCGCGACCAATAACGCGCTGGCAAACGAAAAATGATTCTGCCAATCCCCAGGATCGCCGAGTTTATCGCCGCGTCTGGCGATTTCCCGAGCGGCTTGCGCGAACAGGTTGCGCAAGCCTACTCCATCGACTCGCGCACCATCGGTCCCGGCCAGCTGTTTTTCGCTGTGAAAGGCGAGCGGCTGGATGGGCATGATTACGTGCCATCCGCGCTGGAAAAAGGCGCGGTCGCTGCCGTCGTCAGAAAAGACCAACTGCATCGCTACGCGTCGCACGCGGGCCTGCTGGGCGTGGAAGATACTCTTGTCGCGTTGCAAAGGCTCGCGACGGCCGTGCGCAAACTCTGGGGCAAGCCGCTGGTCGGCGTGACTGGATCAGCGGGAAAGACCACCACCAAGGAAGCGATCGCCCACGTGCTCGCTACGCGTTTTCGCGTGCTGAAATCGGAAGGCAACTTCAATAATCATTTCGGCCTGCCGCTGATGCTGCTCAAACTCGAATCGGAGCATGACGTAGCTGTCATCGAAATGGGCATGTCGCACGCGGGAGAGATTCGCGCTTTGGCGAAAATTGCGCAGCCGGAAATTGGAGTAGTCACGAACGTTGCCCCGGTGCATTTGCAGTTCTTCGATTCCATTGCCGGGATCGCGCGCGCGAAATATGAATTGATTGAATCCTTGCCCGCGAGCGGCACTGCGGTGCTCAACGCGGACGACGAATATGTTTCGCAGTTCGGCCGCGATTTTCGCGGCAAGGTTGTTCTCTACGGAACGCAGCCCGCTTCCAGCGTGCGCGCCGAAAATATTCAACCGAAAGGAGCCGGCGGTTCTGAGTTTGACGTTGTCATCGGTAGCTGTCGGGCTCACGCCCAGTTGCCGCTGGTGGGGTCGCACAATGTGCTCAACGCGCTGGCCGCGGTCGCCGTGGGAGTGGAGCGAGGTCTGGAACTTTCCGAGGCCGCCGCTGCGCTCGCCTCGCTTGCCGCGCCCGACAAGCGCGGACAAGTTGTCCAACTGGGTAACATCACGGTCGTCAACGATTGCTACAATTCCAATCCGAAGGCGCTCGACGCCATGGTCGACGCCTTGGCCGCGATGCCCGCGCGGCGCCGCATCGTGGTGGCCGGAGAAATGTTGGAACTGGGAGGGGCCGGCGAAGAGTTGCATCGCCAGTGCGGACGCCACATGGCAGAGAGAAAAATTGACGCGCTGGTTGGGGTGCGCGGACTGGCACAAGCCATGGTCGAAAGCGCGAGCGAGGCCGGCGTTTGCGCGGCGTTCGTGGCTACGCCCGAAGCTGCTGGAGAGTGGCTGACGCGCGAAGCGCGAGACGGAGACGTGGTTCTGTTGAAGGCGTCCCGCGGCGTAAAACTGGAAAAAGCTTTGGAGACGTGGAAGGCGCGGCGCGAGTAATGCTTCACCACGGAGGCACGGAGACACAGAGACAAGCAAAAAAGAGAAAGAGCGAAAGAATGTTAGCTCGTTTGTTTTTTTGAAAGAAGTTGTTTTTCTCCGTGACTCTGTGTCGCCGTGGTGAAGATTTTGTTTGAGTCTGTAGACATCGTGCGAGGGACGGGAGGCTGATTGCTCTACTGGCTGTTGTTCACGAAACTGCAGCATTACTTTCCGCCGTTCCGCATTTTTCGCTACGTGACGTTTCGCACCGCATTTGCCAGCCTCACCGCGCTGTTCACCGCGCTGATCGTGGGTCCGCTGGTCATCAACCGGCTGCGCGAATTCCAGATCGGACAATACATTCGCGAAGAAGGTCCCAAGACTCATCAGAAAAAAGCGGGCACGCCGACTATGGGCGGCCTACTGATCGTGATTGCGATTGTCGTCCCGACGCTGCTGTGGGCGGACCTGGGCAATCGCTTCGTGTGGATCGCGGTGTTCGCCACGTGCGCATATGCGGCGATTGGTTTCGCCGACGACTACACCAAGGTTGCGCATCGCAGAAATCTGGGACTGACGGCGCGACAGAAACTTGGGCTGCAGTTTGCCACCGGCATTTTGATCGCGGTCGCATTGATCGCCATGCAAACTTACGGCATGTATTCCACCAGCCTCTTCGTGCCGTTCTTCAAGCAGTTTCATCCAGACCTGGTCATTGGAACGTTGGTGCGGCATCCCCATCTCTGGCCGCTGGCGTTTCTTCCATTTATTATTTTCGTCGCGCTGGTGATTGTGTTTTCGAGCAACGCAGTCAACCTTACCGACGGGCTGGACGGGCTCGCTATCGGCTGCACCGTGATCGCCGCGGGGGCATTGGCGGTGCTGACCTATGTGAGCGGGCACGCGACGTTTGCGACCTATCTCGAATTGCAGCGCATGCCGCAGGTTGCGGAGCTGACGATTTTTTGTGGAGCGATGGTCGGGTCGTCCATCGGATTCCTGTGGTACAACGCGCATCCCGCGGAGGTGTTTATGGGTGATGTGGGTTCGCTGGCGCTGGGCGGCGCGATTGGAACCGTTGCAGTCATGATCAAGCAGGAACTGCTGCTGCCGTTTATCGGCGGCGTGTTTGTGATCGAGGCAGTGTCGGTCATCCTGCAGGTGGGTTCGTATAAGCTCCGCAAGAAGCGCATCTTCAAGATGGCCCCGCTGCATCATCATTTTGAACTGATGGGCTGGTCGGAGTCGAAGATCATTGTGCGCTTCTGGATCGCGTCGCTGGTTTTTGCGCTGTTCGCGCTGACGACGTTGAAGCTTCGGTGATGACGCACGGCGCGGGAAAGAATTGTTGATTGCTGATTTTTGATTGTTGAGTGAAAACCTCTTGCGCAGCTGTATTCGTGGGCTCTTGAATCAACAATCAGTAATCATCAATCAACAATTGTTTGACTCATGGAACTCAAAGACAAACGCGTGCTCGTGGTGGGTCTCGGCAAGTCCGGCGTAGCTTCGGCGCTCTTCTTGAAGGCGCACGGGGCGCGCGTTACCGTGTCTGACACCAAGAGCGGAGATGAGCTGCGCAACGAAATTCCGGTGCTGCTCGATCACGGCATCACGGTCGAGACTGGCGGGCATGGTGACCGGACGTTTCGTGGGCAGGACATGATTGTGGTCAGCCCCGGCGTCCCCGTGGACGCGCCGCCGCTGGTGCAGGCTCGGGCGCAGGGCGTCTCGGTGATTGGCGAGATCGAACTGGCTGCGCGCTTTCTGTCAGGGCCGATCGTGGCTATCACTGGGTCGAACGGCAAGACAACCACGACAACGCTCGCGGGCGAGATCATGGCTGCTGCTGGCTTCCCCGCGCTGGTGGGCGGCAACATTGGCACTCCCGCGATTTCGCTTGCTGAACGGGCGCAGCCGGAGACGGTGATCGTGCTCGAGGTTTCGAGTTTTCAGCTGGAAACGATTCAGACGTTTCGTCCCAAAGTTGCGGTTGTGTTGAACATTACGCCGGATCATCTCGATCGGCATCGCACGTTCGAAGCCTACACCGATGCGAAGGCACGCATCTTCGAGAACCAGCAAGCGAGCGATTTCGCAGTGTTGAATGCGGACGATCCGACTTGTGTGGCCATGGCGACGCGCACGCGGGCGCAGGTTTTCTGGTTCAGCCGGCAGAAAGAAGTGATGCAAGGGACGTGGGTGCGCGACGGGAACATTTTGTTTCGCGACGGCGCTGGGGGGGCTGCAAAATCGCAGCGCGAAATCATGCAGATCTCTGAAATTCCGCTGAAGGGCGCGCACAATCTGGAAAACGTTTTGGCCGCGGTGTGCGCGGGTCTGCTCATGGGCTGCGCTCCGGAAAAAATCCGGCAGGCAGTGCGCGAGTTCAAAGCCGTGGAGCACCGGCTGGAGTTTGTTGCCACCATCGGCGGCGTGGACTACTACAACGATTCCAAGGCCACCAACGTGGATGCGACTATCAAAGCGCTGGAGTCGTTCCCCGCGAACATACACCTGATCCTCGGCGGCAAAGATAAGGGCAGCGACTACACGGTGCTCAACGATCTGCTGCGGCAGCGCGTGAAGCGCGTGTACACGATCGGCGCGGCCGCGGCGAAGATCGAGTCGCAAATCGTCTCCTCGAAAAGCGGGGCGCCTGAAATTGTCCATGCGGAGACGCTCGAACACGCGCTGCGCAAAGCTCACGCCTCGGCGCAGTCCGGCGACGTCGTGCTGCTGGCTCCGGCCTGCGCCAGCTTCGACCAGTTCAAGAACTATGAACACCGCGGGGAGTCATTCAAAGAAATTGTGCGAGCCCTCGCAGCTGACACCAAAGTTGGGACATTCTGACCAGAATACGCCGGCCGCAGAGTCGGCGTACGGACTCCGCTGGGGGACGTGAAATGGCAGCAGAACAAGACAACCTCGCCATCAAAGACAGCCGCACCGGCCGCAGCTATACCGTCCCCATCGAGAACGGGACGATCCGGGCGATGGATTTGCGGCAGATTAAAACCGGCCCGGAAGATTTTGGGCTGATGACCTACGACCCCGCCTTCATGAACACGGCATCGTGCCGCAGCACCATCACGTTCATCGACGGCGACCGCGGAATTCTCCGTTACCGCGGCTACCCTATCGAAGTGCTGGCCGAGCACTGCTCGTTTCTGGAAGTCGCGTTCCTCCTGCTCTTCGGCGAACTGCCCACGGAGAGCGAACTGAAGAGCTGGGTGCTCGAGATCACGCACCACACCATGCTGCACGAGAACACCAAGAAATTCATGGAGGGCTTCCGCTACGACGCGCATCCCATGGCGATGCTGGTGAGCACCGTGGCCGCTCTGTCGACGATCTATCCGGAGGCGCGCGAGATTCACGATGCAGGTAACCGGATGCTGCAAATTAAGCGGCTGATCGGGAAGACGCCTTCGATTGCGGCCATGTCCTACCGGCATAACGCCGGGCTGCCTTACGTGTATCCGGACAACGATCTCAGCTACACGGAAAATTTCATGAACATGCTGTGGAAGAAGGTCGAGCCTAAATACAGCGCCAATCCGGCGCTGGCGAAAGCTCTCGACATTCTTTTTATTCTGCACGCCGACCATGAGCAGAACTGCAGCACGAATGCTATGCGGTCGGTGGGCAGTTCGCAGGCTGATCCGTTTCTCTCGACGGCGGCAGCCGCGGCGGCGCTTTCCGGACCGCTGCATGGCGGCGCGAATGAAGAAGTGATCCGCATGCTCGACGAAATCGGTACCAGGGAAAATATTCCAGCGTATGTGAAGCGCGTGAAAGAAGGACACGGCAAGCTGATGGGTTTCGGGCATCGCGTCTACAAGAATTACGATCCGCGGGCCAAGATCATCAAGTGGACGGCGCAGCAGGTGTTCGAAGTTACGGGACGCAACCCGAAACTGGAGATCGCGCTGGAACTGGAGCGGATTGCGCTCGAAGACGACTACTTCATCAAGCGCAAGCTGTATCCCAACGTGGATTTTTATTCCGGGATCATTTACCAGGCCGTAGGGTTCAAGCCGGAAATGTTCACCGTGCTGTTTGCGATTCCGCGTACGGTGGGATGGCTGGCGCAGTGGCAGGAGTTGATCACCGACCCTGAGCAGAAGATTGCGCGCCCGCGGCAAGTCTACCTGGGGCATGAGGTGCGCGAGTTCGTCCCCATGGAGAAGCGCACGCCGTTGGCGACTGCGGGATAAGGGTCAGGTCAGGAACCTTCTGCCAACGGTTTCCCGATTTCCCAGTGGTGGCCGAAGGGGTCGACGATTCGTCCCAGGCGCCAGCCGTGCTGGTTGCCGACGGGCCAGACTACGGTAGCTCCCGCTGCCACGGCCCGGGCGAAAACGGTGTCCGGATCCGCCACGATCATCACCATCCGCACGGTACCGCCGCCGAGAGATTCGGGGCTGAAGTTGAGATGTTCGGGAGACTCGTCCGCGACCCAGAATTCGGCTGCGCCTACCGACAAGCGGGCCACCACCGCTCCATCCGGGCGTCTACGCGGTACAGTTCGCCTGCTCCGAACGCCGCCTTGTAGAACTCGATTGCGCTGGCACCTCGGCGAACCGAGAGCATGGGGGCTATGGAAGTCTTCGGGGCACTCTTATTAAAATCAGTCTGCGCGGAAGAGCTCATAGAAAATCTCGATGGCATTGTAGGCGCGAATAAGGTGCCAGGGGAACCAAAACAATCAACATTCAGCAATCAACAATCAGCAATTCCTGCTCTGCCCTTCCGCTCTGCCGTGGTGAAATGAAACTCCCATGGCAAAGCGCGTGAGTGTCGACCGCTGGCTGTTCACCGTGACCATGCTCCTGGTGTTTGTGGGGCTGGTGATGGTGTTTTCGGCGTCGGCGGTGATGGCGCGGGAACGCTTCGGGTCGGAGTATGCATTTCTTTCGAAGCAGTTGATGTGGGCAGCGGCGGGGCTGGTAGCTATGGTGCTGGCGATGCAGGTGGATTACCGGCGCTACAAGCATCCGGCTCTGGTGTTTCCGCTGCTGGGACTGACTACGCTGTTGCTGATCTCGGTATTTTTTCTTGACCGCTCGCACAACACGCATCGCTGGTTCCGGGTGGGCGCGTTTTCATTTCAGCCCTCCGAGCTGGCCAAGCCGGTGCTGATTTTGTTTCTGGCATATTTTCTCGCAGGCCGCACCAAAGACATGGACGACGCGCGTAACACGCTGCTGCCGGCGGCCGCCCCCGTGCTGGTGCTCTTGGGCCTGATCGTGCTGCAGCCCGATCTTGGTACAGCGATTGCTTGCGCGAGCATTGCGGCTTGCATTCTTTACGTGGCAGGGATGCGGCTGCGTTATTTTGCCTATGCGGTTGGGGCGTCGCTGGTGCCGCTTTATTTTCTGATTTTTCATGTTGCCTTCCGGCGTGACCGCATTCTGGCGTTTCTGAATCCGTATGCCGAACGGCAGAAGGCTGGGTTCCATTTGATTCAGTCCCTGATCGCAGTGAGCACCGGCGGAATCACAGGCACGGGGCTGATGGAAGGCAAACAGAAACTTTTTTATCTGCCGGAGCCGCACACGGATTTTATTTTTGCCGTGACCGCCGAAGAGTTGGGCCTGGTGGGCGCGATGTTCGTGGTTACTCTGTTCGCCATCTTCTTATGGCGCGGAATGCGGGCTTCGTGGCGCACGGAAGACGTCTTCGGACGATATCTGGCGGTGGGAATCACCAGCATGGTGGTGCTGCAGGCGTTCATTAACATCAGCGTGGTGCTGGGCATGATGCCGACCAAAGGGATTCCGCTGCCGCTGGTGTCCTACGGAGGATCGTCACTATTTGTGACGCTGGCGTGCGTGGGCGTGCTGCTGAATATTACCAAGCAGGCCGAGTAATAAAATCAATTGCTGATCGTTGTTTTTTGATTGTTGATTGAAAAGCCTAGGGTGCCAGCAGGTGTTCGTAGCTGGGAGAAGTCAATCAACAATCAGCAATCAACAATCAGCAATTCCTTTATAGTCACCTCATGCGCGCAATCCTGGCGGGCGGCGGGACGGGTGGGCATGTGATCCCGGCGCTGGCCATCGCCAATGAACTCAAGAAAAGTTATGGGGCCGAGGTGCTGTTCATTGGGACGGCGCGCGGGATTGAGAACCGGCTCGTGCCGGCAGCGGGATATCCGCTGCAGTTGGTACGGGTGGGCGCGCTCAAAAATGTGAGCCTGGTGACGCGGCTGAAGACCGCGTTTGATTTGCCGCGCGCGGTCTGGGATGCGGGGCGCATGTTGAATGAGTTTGCGCCTGACGTGGTAATTGGCGTGGGCGGATATGCCTCTGGTCCGGCGATGCTGGCGGCGATCGTGAAGCATATTCCCACGCTGGCGTTTGAGCCGAACGTGGTGCCGGGGTTTGCCAATCGCGTGGTGGCGCGATTTGTTTCGGCGGCGGCGGTGCATTTTGAAGAGACGGCGAAATATTTTCGGCATGCGGAAGTGACTGGAGTGCCGGTGCGGCAGGCGTTCTTTGAGATTGCGCCTAAGCGCGCCAGCGTGCCGACTCTATTGGTGTTTGGCGGCAGCCAGGGGGCGCACGCGATTAATGAGGCGATGATCCATTGTTTGCCTGTGTTGCAGCAGGAAGCGCCAGGGATTCACATCATTCATCAGACGGGCGAGCGTGACTATAATGACGCGCTGGCCGCGTATAAACATTTGAGCGAGTCAGCGGCGAGTTTCACATTCGAAGTTTTCAAGTTCATCGAAGACATGCCGGCGGCGTTTGCTCGGGCGGACCTGGTGGTGTGCCGCTCGGGCGCAAGCACTGTCGCGGAAATTGCGGCGGCAGCGAAGCCAGCGGTGTTCGTGCCGTTCCCGCGGGCGGCGGACGATCATCAGCGCGTGAATGCCGAAGCATTGGAGCGGGCCGGGGCCGCAGTAGTGGTGGAAGAGTCGAAGCTCGAGGGTGTCTGGTTGGCGGAAACGATTGCAGCGTTGCTGCAGGATTCGTCTCGGTTGCAGAAGATGAGCGCGGCGGCTCGGGGGATGGCGCATCCCAATGCGGCGCGGGATATTGCGGCGATGGCGGCGCGCGTGGCGGGGATCGAAGAACGCGCTGATGAATCTGGAGACTAGCGTGAGTTTGCGACGACGGAACCTGAGGAGGGAACTCCCCTGATAAGCCGATGGCGACGCAGAGCTGTTAGGGATCCTTCGACTGCGTAAGTGCTTCGCATCCGCGAAGCACTTACTTCGCTCTGGATGACAAGAATCGAGGATGTATTTGATTGGAAAAAGATTTTCATCCGCGTAAATCCGCGTAGATCCGCGGCGAAAGTTTTTGACTTATGTTTGCCAAGATTCAGCAGATACATTTCGTTGGCATCGGCGGCATCGGCATGAGCGGGATCGCCGAGGTGTTGCTGAATCTCGGCTACAAGGTTTCCGGATCGGACTTGAAGAGTTCGGCGGTGACGCAGCGGCTCGCCGGCCTGGGCGCGACGGTGTTCGAGGGACATCGCGCCGAAAATGTTTCAGGCGCGGAAGTGGTGGTCACCAGTTCGGCGATCTCGGTGGAGAATCCCGAGGTGGCCGAAGCGCACAAGCTGCACGTTCCCGTCATTCAGCGGGCGGAGATGCTGGCCGAGTTGATGCGGCTGAAGTATGGCATTGCGATCGCCGGTATGCATGGCAAGACTACGACCACTTCAATGGTGGCGTCGGTGTTGGCCGCGGGCGGACTCGATCCGACTGTGGTGGTGGGCGGGCGCGTGGACGCGATGGGGTCGAATGCGCGGCTGGGGAAGTCGCAATATCTGGTGGCCGAGGCCGACGAGAGCGACCGCAGCTTTCTTAAGCTGTCCCCAATACTCTCTGTCGTGACGAACATTGATCGAGAGCACATGGACACGTATCGCAATATGCGCGACGTGAAGAAAACTTTTCTCGAGTTCATGGACCGCGTGCCGTTTTACGGAATGATCGTCGCGTGCAATGACGATCCGCTGCTGCGGCGGTTGTTGCACGCGGTGCAGCGCCGCACGGTGACGTATGGCACGAAGCGCGGGTCGGATTTTTGGATCAAAATCCCTACTTCTGGCGCAAAGGACGCGCGAGAAATGGGGCACCCGCCTTTGAACACGTTCCGCGTGAGTTATCGCAAGCAGGATCTCGGCGAGTTCACGCTGCATGTGCCGGGCGTGCACAACATTCTGAATGCGACGGCGGCGATTGCGGTGGGTGTGGGACTGGACGTTGGCGTCGAGGCGATCCGCGCGGCGCTCGACCAGTTCCGCGGCGTGGACCGGCGCTTCCACCTGCGTGGGCGGGCGGCGGGCGTGAGCGTGATCGACGATTACGGCCACCATCCCACGGAGATCCGCGCTACGCTGGCCGCGGCGAAGACGTGCGGGTTCCGCAAAATTCATGTTGTGTTCCAGCCGCATCGATATACGCGCACCCGCGACCTGATGGAAGAATTCCGCGCGGCGTTTGGCGATGCGGATTCTCTGTTCGTGCTCGACATTTATGCGGCGAGCGAGAAGCCGATCGAGGGCATTACGGCCGAGGCGTTGGCGCAGAGCATCGGCTCGGATGGCGTTTCGCGTGGCGGCTCGACCACTGGGATTAGTGGACGAAGTGCCCAGTATGTGTGTTCCTTCGCCGATGCCGTGAGTGCCGCCGCGGCCGCTGCGCAGGATGGCGACATGATCCTGACGCTGGGCGCAGGCAGCGTCTCGCAGCTGGGGCCGATGATTCTGGAGAAGCTGAAAGAGCGGGACGTCCGGAATTAGGAGCCAGATTCCACGTTGCGATTTCCGGTTTCATCGAATCTCTAACCGAGGATATCGCGAAGTGCTAAAATCTTACATGAGCATGTGTATGCTCATGTGTAGATTGGAGGATGCCAATGAAGACCGCGCGGTTGCAAGTGCTGACCACCCCCTCGTTTCGAGACCGGCTGCGGAGAGAGGCGAAAAAAGCCGGCATCAGCATGGCGGAGTTGGTGCGCACGCGCTGCGAAGGGGCTTCTTCGGACGGTGCGTCTTCCAATGGCGCGTCCAGAGAAGAAGAACAGGTAGTTGCCGAGTTGGCCGCGCAACTTCGCAAAGAGGTGCGGAAAGCACAGTCGTCTTTGAGAAGCAGCCTGGCGGAAGCCAACGCAATGCTTGAGGAATTGAAAACGCAACGGGAGCGCCGCAGATCGGCGGAGCATGCGTGATCCTTCTCGCTCAAACCGTAGAGGCGATCAAGGATGCGATGAGACTCGCCGATGATGTGCGCCGCGCGAGCGACACGTTGAAAGATCTCACCGAGCAGATACGCGACCACGACCGCCGGATCACGCGCCTGGAGGCCCAGTGGGAAACCGCAGCCCTGCTGTCGCGCAGGCGCCTGGAGTGAGAAGCGGCGCGGGCAGTGTCTTGCGGCTGGGGTTCTTTCGGTTTTTCCGCGCCGAAGTGGACGCATCGGTGCAATGCCGCGAGGAAAACGAACCGATGTATACTGTGTCGCGCCGTTCGCGCTGAGGGGGTTAAGGCGCGTTTCTGCACGCTGGTGACCTGTGGTTACCCTTCCCGAGCACGCCTTTTATCAGTTCCTATACCACGACGATTCTCCCGCCTGCTTCGCTGAGGTACAGGTGTGGGCCGCTCTCGTTGGAGGCACCGGCACGACGATTCTGGTATTTGGCGGAAACGGCGGCGTCCAGACGGATGGCAATGGGTTCTTGCCTCGAATTCCAAGAGATAAGAACTGGCTGAACCCCGAGGTTCGCTTGTTCGACCGCGTGGCAGGTCGGTCAGCAACATTTCCCTTGCAGGCCTGGTTATACAAGCTGGATTGGGATCGGCCAGCACCCTTCGCCGAATTTGCCGCGCAGCAGTTCGACGATGTTGACGACTTCCTGAATTTTCTCGTGGCTCGTTACAGTTCCCTGTCGAGCGTCAAGCCGACGCCTTTGAAATTCCTGTTGAATCGCGTCGGGTCGCCGCCGAAGTCAACCAGTGCCGGAGTGATATTCCTGCAACTCCAGACAGCGCTAGACGAGGCTAATCAGAACTTCCTTTTGGATCCGAATGCGATGGATGTCAATCAGGAATTCGAGGACGAGCATCTGAAACCAGGACGCCGCATGCTGTGGGCCCTCAGTGGACTGATTCCCATTGGCGTCCGGACCTCCGGACGGCACACACCGGAGACCCTGGCGGCGGCCTATCTCCAGATGCTTCAGCGCATAGCGGCGCCAAGGAAGTCCTTGCAGTTGGGGCAAATTCTGAAGGCTATGTCCCATGCCCTTCCCCATGGACTAAGGAAAGAGGCTGGCATCATCAACGAGCTCGAAGACTGGGCGCTGGTTGGTCTGCTTGTCTTCCTCGCCGGACTCAACGCTTTCGGCTACGTGTTTGAAGGTTTTGATGAACCATCCGATCCCTTTATGGAAATCTTCTCTGTCACCATGGTTTTACCCAAGGCCTAACTTTCTGCTATCGGATTCCATCGGAGTTCAAATTCGCAGCGCCCGCAATTTCCAGGCAGGGCAGAGCGAGGAGCAGGAGACGGGGAAAAGGCCACTGATCCCCCATGGCGTGGGATTTTGCTCCCGCAGGGGAACTTTCGCCCCGACCTCGCCGTACCTTCCTTCGCTAACGGATTCCGTTGGGGTTCGTCTATCTGCCATACGGAGAGGAAGTATGAAGACACAAGCGTGGGCATGGCTGACGGCCGGAGTGGTGGCGCTGGGGTTGAACGGGTTTTATCACGACGGCGGCGCGGCATGGGCGCACCGGATTGCGGAGCACGTCTCAGACCGGTCGGATTTTGTAGTGCAACGCGTTTCTGACCGGGCGGACCAGTTCCTGGCGGAAGTTCGCATGGCTGCGGTACGCGACGAAACGGCATCCTGCCGGATATCGACGGCTCTGGCGCAGTTCCAGGGCAAGATGGCCCGGACCCAAACCAGATTCGCCCAGAACCAGTCCAAATTTGCACGGACCGAAATCGTCCGCGTTGATCAGATGACGGCCCGGGAAGAGGCTCAGGCGGCGCGGTTGGAGGCCAGTCAGGCGCGGGTTGAAGCCCAGGTCGACGCGCAGGTCGTCCGCATGCGTTTTGCGCCGGCTGCGTTTAGCCGGGTTGTGATTGATCCGATAAGGATTCGAGTGGCTTGTCCGCGGGTGCAGGTGAATGTTCCGGCGGTGAGGATTCCGGTGGTGAACATTCCTCGACTGCCGATGATCAGGATTCCGGCTCCGGTTATCTCTGTCTCTGCGGCCGACTCGGACAGTGGTCCGATTTAAGTTTTCTCGTCTGGTGCTTCTGAACATGCGTCCTCTTGTCTCCTGGGAAGGGCACGGCAAAACAGCTGTGCCCATTTTTTATTGGGGCCAAGATTCTTATCAGGCCTCCAGACGATGTGGGTCAGACGGCGCGGATAGCTCGCGGCCGGGCTTCGCCCCTTCGACTTCGCTCAGGGTAGGCGCTGGCCGGACAGCCGAGGCGGCTGTCTCTACATGAGCCGTTTGCCCAGCTGTGCAAAACGAACCAACATTTTGTCTATCTCTTATCGCAAAATGAAGTTATAGTTTGAAGGCTCAGCGATTTCCACGACAACTGACCTGAACTGATGGCGCGAAAAAGCGGTTCCACCATCGTGCAGGAAGAGTTGTACCCACACGGCGTGGAACGTCCACGCGCCGAGTCCTCCCGCGTCGAATCCCCGCGCCACAATAACGACAACGACCTGGATGATGCGCGGCTGGTTGACCTGGACGTGGACGAGCAATCTCCATTTCTGCGCGGGCAAAAGCGCGTCCCGGCCCGCCGCAGTTCCATCCCAAGAAAAACCGTCAACTGGCTGCTATGGGTAGCTGCGGCTGCCGCCGCGTTGTGCGCCGCCGGGATCGCTGCGGGCGCGCTCTACGAATACGGCGAGCGTTCCTGGCGCTTCCGCGTGGAATCCAGTGACAACATCGAAGTCACCGGCACGCAGAACGTGACCAAAGCGCAAATCATGGAAGTGATGGGCGGCGACATTGGCCGCAACATTTTTTTCATTCCGCTGACCCAGCAGAAGACGCAGTTGGAGACCATTCCGTGGGTGGAGTCGGCCAGCGTCATGCGTTTCGTGCCGAACCGCCTGAAGGTGGAGATTGCTGAACGCGCTCCGGTCGCGTTCGCGCGGGTAGGGCCGCGCATCGCGCTGATCGACGCGGGCGGCACGCTGATGGAGTTGCCGCCGAAGCGCAAATATTCCTTCCCCGTGATTCTGGGGATGAACCCCGGTGAGCCGCTTTCGACGCGAGCTCCGCGGATGAAGGTTTATATGGACCTCGTCCGCGACCTCGATTCCGGCGGCGCGCGTTATTCGCAGGATTTGAGCGAAGTGAATCTCATCGACCTGGAAGACGTGAAGGTGCGGGTGAATGATCCCGCCGGGGACGTACTGGTGCATCTGGGATCGTCCGATTACTTGCGGCGTTACAAAACTTACGCCAGCCATGTGCAGGAGTGGCGGCAGCAGTTCCACGATCTGGAGTCGGTGGATTTGCGCTATGACAACCAGATTGTAGTGAATCCGGATATTCCGAAAACAGCGAAAACGACAAAGCCAGCAGCGGTGACGTCCGCGGCCCTGAAGATGCCTGCGCCGGCGGTGAAGCCGGCAGCGCTCGTCACGAAGATTCCAGCGCGAGTGGGGCCGCATGACAAGGCGGTGCCGAAGCCAGCGTTTGAAATGACGGAGCAGAAGCTCAATTCAAATGCACCCGGCGCGAAAACGTCCGGTACGAAAACAACGACGAAGAAACCGGCGGCGAAGGCGAACGCTAACGCTAAGAAGCCAGTCGCGAAGAACAGAGCCGCCGCCGTCCCGAAAAAGGCGGCGGCACAGAACAAACTCGCGAACTCCGCTGCCGCGAAGAAAGCAAATTCGGCGGCGGGCAAGCATCAAGCTCAGAGTCACGGGCAGAGCGAAAGCAAGGTTGCTGTGCGGAAACCGGGAGCTGGAAAATCGTTGCACGCCGGCGTGACGCCGCCGGCAGCGAACCCGGCCCTGCCGAAGCCGAGTCCGGCGATCGCGAAGCAGCAGGAGAGTCCGGCTCCGAATTAAAAGCAACTTGTAAAACGCATTTCAATTTCGCATTTTCGATTTAATGACGATCAAATTAATGAAGACCGGGAATTCATAAAAAACATGGCGAACCAGCAGGGAAGCTTTCTCACCGCAATCGATGTAGGCAGCGCCAAGACGTGCGCGCTGATGGCGGAGGTCACCGAGACCGGCTTGCGCTATCGCGGCCACGGTGTGGCCGAGTCTCGCGGATCGCGGAAGGGCGTGATCGTGGAACTCGACAAGGCGGTGGCGGCGATCCAGAAAGCGGTGGAAGCCGCCGAGGACACCGCCGGAGCGCCCGTGGAGCACGCGATCGTCGGCATCGGCGGGGCCCACGTGCGTGGCGTGAACAGCCACGGCGGCATCAGCCTGGGCACGCGTCCGCGGGAAATCGGGCGCGATGAAATCAAGCAGGCGGTCGACCGGGCCCGTGCGATTCCGTTGCCCGCCGACCGCGAAATTCTGCATCTGCTGCCGCAGGAATTTATTTTGGACGAGCAGGCGGGCGTGCACGATCCGCTGGGTATGATGGCGGCGCGTCTCGAAGTGCGCGTCCACATGGTGACGGCCGCGACCAGCGCCACGCAGAACGTGATCACCGCGGTCAACAAGGCGGGCGTGCACGTGGACGACACCGTCTATGAACCGCTCGCCGCGGCCGACTCCGTGCTGCGCGCCGACGAGCGCGAACTTGGAGTCTGCCTGGCCGATATCGGCGCCGGATCAACGGAGATGATTGTTTTCCATCAGGGCGCGGTAGCTTTTGCGGGAGTGATCCCGATTGGCGGCGACCACTTCACCAGCGACTTGTCCGTTGGCCTATGCACGCCGCTGGCGGAGGCGGAAAAAATCAAGAAAGCGTACGGCAACGCGATCGTCACACTGATTCCTGAAGGCAACGAAGTGGAAGTGCCGTCGGTAGGCGACCGCCCTTCGCGACTACTGCGGCAGCGGCTGGTGGCGGAAATTCTCGAGCCCCGCGCGCGCGAATTGTTCGAGATGATGCGCGAGAGCCTGCGCCACAGCGGCATGTTCGATGTCTGCATCGCCGGCATTGTCCTGAGTGGCGGAGCGTCGCGCCTCCCGGGAATTTTCGACGTGGCAGAGTCCGTGCTGCGTCGCGCCGTGCGCCTTTCCTGGCCCATGCCGCTGGCCAAAATGCCAGCCACGCTGGCCGAACCGGAGTACGCGACGGTGCTGGGAATGGTGAACTACGGGCAGAGAGCGAGAGTTGCGAGAGGTTTGCAGGAAGACCGCTGGGGAACGAGATTAAAAGCATTGCTGGTAGGTAAAGGGGCGTAGGAATTGATTCATTGAGTCAATGATTCATTGACTCAATTTCAAAGATGACATTCATCAGAGGACAAAATGAAAACCGATTCCAGCATTCGCATCAGCTTTAATGAAGAAGCCCGCAACGACGCCAAGATTAAAGTCATCGGCGTGGGCGGCGGCGGCGGCAACGCGGTCAATCGCATGATCGACGCCGGCGTCGATGGCATCGAATTCATCGTCGCCAACACCGACCTGCAGGCGTTGCGCATGTCGCACGCGCCAGTGAAGCTCCAACTCGGCGTGAAGCTCACGAACGGGCTGGGTGCGGGCGCGAATCCGGAAGTCGGCCGCAAGGCCGCCCTCGAAGATTCCGACAAGATCATCGAAGCTCTCGAAGGCGCGGACATGGTCTTCGTAACTACCGGCCTCGGTGGCGGCACGGGCACGGGCGCGGCGCCCATCATCGCGTCGCTTGCCGTAGAAATGGGAGCGCTTACGGTCGCGGTCGTCACCAAGCCGTTTTCGTTTGAAGGCAAACGCCGCATGGCGCAGGCGGAACGCGGCATTGCCGAGCTGATGGAATCGGTCGACACCACCATCGTGATCCCCAACGAGAAACTTCTGGCAGTCGCGGAGAACGCCGGATTCTTCGAGTCTTTCCGCATTGCCGACGATATTTTGCGCCAGGGCGTGCAGGGAATTTCCGATATCATCACCATCCCCGGCATCATCAACCGCGACTTTGCCGACGTGAAAACCATCATGGCCGGCATGGGCTATGCGGTGATGGGAACAGCCACGGCCAGCGGCCAGAATCGCACCCTGGAAGCGGCGCAGCGGGCGATTGCGTCGCCGTTGCTCGAGGCGGGCGCGATCGACGGGGCACGCGGCATTCTGATCAATATCACCGGCTCGGCTTCGCTGAAACTCGCCGAAGTGCAGCAGGCCTGCACCATCATCCAAAGCGCCGCGCACGAAGATGCCAACATTATTTTCGGCGCAGTGATGGACGAGAAAATGAAAGACGCGGTGAAGATCACGGTGATCGCCACCGGTTTCCGCACCGCGCAGCCCACGCGGCAGCGGCACCAGGAAACACGCACCTCATTCGCCGCCCGCAACGACGACGCCATGGATTTTCCTTCGCGCGAGCCCGCAGATGAGCCCACGCCCGGACACATCATGTCGAGCGCGGATCCATCGCACTCGGGAGTTTCCCCTGATCGCGCAGGTGACCGTTCGCCGGATGGTCGTTCGTTTGACGATCGTTCGTTCGACGCATCGTTCGAAGCCGGCACAGGCACCAGTGCACTGACTTACAGTTCGCACGTCAGCCAGTCCATCCCGGTAGACCCAATACACAGTAGCGTCGCGAACTATGAGCACGCGAACCGTGAGCGCACGAACTATGAGCAGGATGATCTCGACGTCCCAGCGTTCCTGCGCAAGCGCAGCGACGTGATGTAGGCAGAACAGATCAAGCGAGTGGGGAAGTAACTGGCCCCTGACCCCTGGCCCCTGACCACTGCCCCTAGGAAAACATTTTCCTTCGAGGGGAGTATCGTTCCAGTAATCAGTAACGGGTTACCGAAGGCGATGGAACGCAGGTAACCAGGGACGCAAGTCATTGTCCCAGAATGGGTTAAATCGAAATTAATGTTTCTGCGAATCTAAAGTTTGTCATTGTCGGGAACGGCATAAGTCTCGTATTATCGTGTAGTTGGGCCCTGAGCGGATCCTGTTGTGAAGTTACCTCCAGCTGGCATCGCGCGTGCATCGTAATATCCAGAACTTCTGAATTGGGGAAAAAGGACTGAAGATGTCAATGCGGGGAATGCGTTCCTTTCGTCTGATTTTTGTCTTCGTGATGTGTCTGCTCTTGAGCGTGGCGAGCTGGGCTGCTCATCTCAACACGCCCGCGACCACCACGGCAAAATCGAAGACACAAAAGATCAATGAATCGCAGCGGACCAAGCGTCGCCTGCATCATCTGGCGAGCGCTCGCACCGCCACTCCGGCTTCCGGCGCGCGTCTTTCCAGCGCACATGCCTCCGGCGCACATGCGTCCCCGGCGCGTCTTTCCTCCGCACGTTCTGCGTCCTCCGCACATCTTTCCGCGACTTCGGTTCACCGCCGCTACCAGGAACGTTTCCATATGAGCTCGTTCGCTGAGGACATTGCCGAAGGCGATGCCGCCGCCGGCGAAGATAGTGTGGTTCGCCAGGCCGCGATTGATGCGCTGGGCAACATGAATGGCACAGTAGTCGCGATCGAGCCCACCAGCGGCCGCATTCTGGCCATGGTGAATCAGAAGCTTGCTCTTTCGAGCGGCGCGCAACCTTGCTCCACCATCAAACTCTCGGTCGCCCTCGCCGCGCTGAACGAAGGGCTGGTCTCGAAAGATACGGAAGTCGCACTCGGAGGCCGCAGCCGCGTCAATCTTACCGAGGCCCTGGCGCATTCCAACAATCTCTATTTCGAGACTCTGGGACGCAAGCTGGGCTTTGAGAAAGTTGCCTACTATGCGCATGAATACGGGCTCGGCGAGTTAGCCGGTTACGACATTCCCGGCGAACAGCTGGGCAGTTATCCCGATGAAGTGCTTCCCGAGAAGCTCGGTGGCGTAGGCAAAATGTGTTCCTTCGGTGAGAGCGTTTCCATGACGCCGCTGCAGCTGGGCGCAATGGTTTCGGCCATCGCCAACGGCGGAACACTCTACTATCTGCAACATCCCACGTCTCCCGAAGAGATCGCGAACTTCCAGCCGCGGATCAAGCGCACGCTCGATATCGCGCCGCTGATTCCGGAAATCTCCGATGGCATGGCCGGCGCGGTGCAATACGGCACGGCCCGCAGCCTGCGCCTCAACTTTAACGAAGAAGAAATCCTGGGCAAAACCGGAACCTGCTCGCATGCCGGCACCCGTTTTGGCTGGTTCGCTTCCTACGCCAACACCAGCGTGGGGCGGATCGTGGTCGTGATCTTCCTGCAGGGCGGCCGTCCCACCTTCGGTCCCAAGGCGGCAGAAATTGCCGGACACATGTACCGCAATCTCTATGACCACAAATTTTTCATCGCGGGACCGAGCCTGCCGGGCGACACCGCTGCAGTTCATACCGTAAGCAATACTCCGTAACGCGACCGCACTCAATTCCCAATTCCGAATTCCGAGTGGCCTCTCGAAAGAGAGGCCTTTTTTGTTTGCCGCGAAAAATCCCCAAGCAAAGCAGATCGCAAAGAAAGCAGAATCTAACGCCCGAACACGCCCCGTGCCTTCTAAGCAATTTCCAATGCTGAACCCCTCGCGCATTGCTGCCGATAGAAATACTGAGGAGGGCCGCGTGCCAGTTGCTGTTCAGATTCAGATACTGACCGTCAGTTACGACTACCGCTTGGTGGCGCTCTCCATCGCGTTCGCTTTGCTTGCGGCCTATGCGGCGCTCGACCTGACGAGTAGGGTGACCGCCACGTGCGGTTGGGTGAAGGCGCTCTGGCTGACCGCCGGAGCTACCGCAATGGGCCTGGGCATCTGGACCATGCACTATATCGGGATGCTGGCCTTCACCCTGCCCGTTCCCATTCTCTATCACTACCCCACGGTCGTGCTGTCTCTGCTGGCGGCTATTGCCGCGTCTGCGGTGGCGCTGTTTTCGCTCAGCCGCGAGCACATGGGAGTGCCGCAGGAGATCGCAGGCGGTGTCGTGATGGGTGGAGGAATCGCAGCCATGCACTACATCGGCATGGCTGCCATGCGACTGCCGGCCACCACGGAATATAGCTGGAGTCTGGTAACGCTTTCCGTAGTGCTCGCCATCGGATTTTCTCTGGCTGCGCTGAGCCTCACTTTTCGCGTCGCACCGGATCGGCGGACAAGAGCGAGAAAAGTAATCAGCGCGATGCTGATGGGCAGCGCGATCCCGCTGATGCACTACACCGGAATGTGGGCGGTGACGTTCCGCGCTTCCGGCACGCCACCGGACCTGACAAACGCCATCGGCATTTCTTCGCTCGGAATTGCGGCGACCAGTGCTGCGAGCTTTGCCGTGCTCGCGGGCGCGATCACCACCTCTTTCCTGGATCGCTGGCTCTCCGCGCAACGGGCGGCGGCCGAAGCGTCGAAGAAAGATGATTTGTACTTTCGCACCTTCGCGGAAGCGCTTCCCGAGATGATCTGGACCGCCGATCCTGAGGGCAACGACGATTTCTTCAGCCGCAAATGGCTGAATTACACGGGCCTGACCATGGAGCAAAGCCTGGGCAGCGGATGGACCGTCGCCATCCACCCGGACGACGTGGGTCCGTGCCTGGAAAAGTGGAGCACCGCTCTCCGCACCGGGAAACCTTACGACGTGGAGTACCGCTTCCGCCGTGCCGCGGACGGCATTTACCGCTGGTTCCTGGGACGAGCCAATCCCATCCGCGACGCCGAGGGTGAAATCATCAAGTGGTTTGGCACGTGCACCGACATTGAAGATCAAAAACACAACCAGCAGATCCTCGAGGAAGAAATCAAAGTACGCACCGAAGAACTGGCCGATGCCAATACCCGGCTGCAGGAGGAAATGTGGGAGAGAGATTCAGCCCGCCGCGAGCTCGACCAGCAAAACGAAAGAACGCTGCGCGAGGTCACCCAGCGTTCGCAACGCGCCACCATGCTCGCGAAGATGGGCGAACTCCTGCAGAGCTGCGTTACCCGGGAGGAAGTGTTTGCCGCGGCGCTGGGTTTCGCGCCCCGGATTTTCTCTCTCGGCCGCGGCGCGGTTGCGTTGCTCAATCCGGCGCGAGACCTGGCTGAGATTATTGGCTGGTGGGCGGAGTGCCAGCTCCCCGTGGCAGCGTTTGAACCGATCTCCTGCTGGGCGCTGCGAACTGGACACCCGCATCTCGTAATCGCGGGCGACTCCACCGCGCCCTGCCGCCACGCGGAAGGCGTGAAGAATACTTACCTCTGCGTTCCCATCCTGGCGCAGGGCGAAGCCTTGGGCGTCGTGCATTTTCAGGCGACCGACGAGTCGCCCACGCTCGCCGATTCGGAGCTTTCGTTCAAGACCACCTTCGCCGAGCAAGTGGGACTTTCCATCGCCAACATCCGCTTGCGCGAGGCGTTGCGGGCGCAGTCGGTCAAGGATCCTCTCACCGGCCTTTACAACCGGCGCTACCTGCAGGAAACGCTGGAGCGCGAGATCCGGCGCGCCGCGCGCGCCGAGCAGCCTCTGGGAATTCTCATGCTCGACCTCGACCATTTCAAGAAATTCAACGACACCTACGGCCACGAGGCGGGCGATACGATTTTGCGTGAAGTGGGAGCGTTTCTCATCAAGAGCATTCGGGTGGAAGACACGGTCTGCCGCTTCGGAGGCGAAGAGTTCGTGATTGTGCTGCCCACGGCCAGCGCGGAAGCATCCCGTGCGCGCGCCGAGCGCATACGGTCCAAGCTGCGTGAATTGACGGTTCTTCACCAGGGACTCTCGATGGGCAAGATCACAATTTCCGTCGGAGTCGCCGCCCTCCCGGCGAACGGCACATCCGCGGCAGAGTTGCTCGCGGCCGCCGATGCCGCTCTCTACCGAGCCAAGCGCGCCGGCCGCGATCAGGCTGTGGTCGCAGAACCGTTAGCCACCACAGAATTCGCCGCCGCCGCGTTTGCTGGAGATCCGCCCAAGTCCTAGAAGGTTGCTGCCGCAACTGCGGCCGGATTCGACTTTGGGTGGCGCAGCGCTTCAATCGCTGCGGAAGTTTGTATGTGCTGCTCGGTCGTTGACTCAAATCTCTATATCACTCATTGACCCTGGTGCGGCCCGACAATGAGTGAAATCGCCTGCTTACGTCAGTCATCGTGATCCTGCGCGCATTCTGCGGGCACCGGCGGCTGCTTCCGACACTCATTGACGGTGGGGTGAAATCTTCCAGCTTGTGCGCAGGTCGTCGGCGGTGGGCGACTCATTCATCTGGCGGCACAGCTCGACAAAGTCCGAGTTTTCGGCCAATCGGCAATCTTTCGGGTCTCGCAAGAGCGGAACAAGCGCGATCTTGAGCTTACCGGGGTCGCCGATCTTCCGCACGAGGGTGCCATCGGAAAAGTGACCGAAGGAAACATGAGCGCCGTAAGGCTCTGGATGTGGATCGTAAGGATCGTTCACCATGGCGACCGGGAAGTAGGGCGGGGTGCTCTTCGTGGCGGAGTCTGCGTGGCTTTGGAGGGAGGTCTCGCGTTCGAAGATGTCGGCATTCCCCAGTAAGTAGGTCTCCTGTCCGCACAGTTCCTTCCACCGGGCGGCGGGATCGGTCACGCCGATCCCGTATCCGTCCCAATGTTCGAATATATCCAGTTGACTGTCCCAGCGGGCGAAAAAGAACCTTCCGGACGCGTCGGTCTGCATTATCCTGCTCCGCATGACCTCGACGCCGGGGCGGTGGTCGAAGTTTGGAGGAATGTGCGTCACCAACAAGCACACATCCATCCCCGGCACGGGCCTGCCAGTAACGGCGTTCACCACGGTTCCGGAGATCCGTGGCGTTCCGATATGGAAGGGGGAGATCCTATCCAAGAAAGTGACAAAATTCCCAGGTGCGAGTTTCCAGAAGAGGACGAGACCGACCACGGCCAAGACGAAGAGAACGCCCAGGACCAAAGGGAAATACAGCAACCACAATTTAATTTTCGATCGACGCTCTGAAGGCGGCAACGCGGCCATAGCTCATTAGCAACCTAACTCTCGACCGAGTCAAGATTACCGGCGACGGACCGTGAGTTTGAGTAGAGATCTAGCTGTTGAAAAATCACGTTAACACTTATTGACCAAATCAAACGGGGGCTCAGGCTAAGGCTCAATAGCCCCAAGAAATATCCCAGTCTCGTGCGAGGCAGCGCAACGATTTCCCCAGGCCGACGCCAAAGCCTGCAGCCGTTGGGTAAGACTTTGCATCCTCAGACTCGCTTCTGCGCAGTTCCGCTGGAACAGTGCAAAACTCCGGACAGTTTCGGGGTTTAGCTGCGTTGACCTCGGCCCTTGCTCTCGTCGCTGGCGATTACGCCGTCCTTGATGTGGATGACCCGGTGGGCATACTCGGCGATGTCGCCTTCATGGGTGACCAGGATGATGGTATTGCCCTCGGCCTGCAGACGGTCAAACAGCGCCATGATTTCAATGCCGGTCTGCGAATCCAGGTTGCCGGTGGGTTCGTCAGCCAGAATGATGGAAGGCTTGTTCACCAGCGCCCGCGCAATGGCCACGCGCTGCCGCTGCCCGCCGGAAAGTTCGTTGGGCTTGTGGCTCATGCGGGCTTCCATGCCCACGGCCGCCAGAGACGCCTTGGCACGTTCCATGCGCTCGTCGGTGGGGATGCCCGCGTAAATCAGCGGCAGCTCCACGTTGTGCAGTGCCGTGGCGCGGGCCAGCAGATTGAATGTCTGAAAGACGAAGCCGATCTCTTTGTTGCGGATGCGGGCCAGTTCGTCGTCGTCCAGTTCGCTCACCAGCTGGCTGTTGAGCCAGTACTTGCCTTTGCTGGGAGTGTCCAGGCAGCCGATCAGGTTCATCAGCGTCGATTTGCCGGACCCCGAGGGCCCCATGATGGCAACGTATTCGTTGCGCTGGATGCGCAGATTCACGCCCTGCAGCGCGTGCACCTGCTGCTCCGAGCCCATGTCGTAGGTCTTCCACAGGTCCTCGGCCGCGATCATGCAGGATTCCGGCGGTGCCAGAACTGCGGAGGTCGGCATATTGATCACTTCGGCGGTTGCCATTGTTTTTTCTCTCTCCTGGTCCGATGCCACTGACTTCTCCGATCGTTTGGCGTTTAAGTCCTGGCGTTAAGTGCTGGCCGTGATTGACTGCCGTGAACGACTTCGAATTCGGATTCGTCTGCGTTTACTGACTACTCTCGATCTGACTTTCCCTTTGGACGCGCCAGCCCGCTGAACGTTATAACGTAACGTTATAACGTTAAGATGTTTCGTCTTCTTCCTTCTTCGGCGCGGAATTGTCGATCTTCACGCTGCTTCCCGGCCGCAGCGTGCGCAACACTTTGTAACTGCCGGTGATCACTTCGTCGCTTTCTTTCAAGCCATCGAGCACTTCAATATCCGTCATCCCTGTAATTCCGGTTTTGACCGGCACAAACTCAGCCTTGCGATTCCGGATTACGAACACGCCCTGGATACCTTCATCCTTCTTTGCGCTCTTAGATGCCGTGTCCGTGGTTGACGGCGCCGCGGCGTGCACCGATCCTGCACCGGAGTTCTGTTTCTCCATCTGCTCTTTGGTCCGGATGGTGAGTGCCTGAATGGGAATCGCCAGCGCCGAAGTCCGCGTAGCCGTCGTGATCTTGGCCGTCGTCGAAAGTCCCGGCCGCAGATCGGACGGAGGATCCGTCAGGGTCACAACAACTTTAAAATCTTTGGCTTCTTCGCTGGTGCTGGTCGACTGCGACGTGGAGACTCCGCTGGAGCGGACAATGGCATTGTCTCCGATTTCCGAGACCGTCCCGTGAAACGTCTTCTTCGGGATCGCGTCAATCGTTACCTCGGCAGGCTGGCCGATCTTCACGTTCACAATGTCGGTTTCATCCACTTTCACGTCCGCGGTGATGATCCCCATGGCCGCGATCGTCATCAAAGTGCTGCCTTGCGCGTTCTGGATTCCTACCACCACGGTCTCGCCTTCGCGCACCGGCAGATTGCTGATCACGCCATCGAAAGGCGCGTTGTATGTGGTCTTCTGCAGAAGATCGGTGTAATGCGTCAGCGTGGCCCGCGCCTGCTCTACGTGTTTGGCTGCGGATTCATTTTGCGCTTTAGCCTGGGCAACTTTCGATTTCGCCTGCACCAGACCCGCATCGGCCGTGGCCCACGCGTTCTTGCGGCTGTCAAAATCAGACTTCGCAATCAGGCCGTCTTTGAAAAGGCTTTGCGCGCGTTCCCAGTCCAGCTTGTTGCGGTCATAGTCGGCTTGGGCGCGGACCACATCGGCCTGGGCAGTATTAAGGCCCGCGTCGGCCGCCAGCGCATCCGTTTCCGCGGCCTGCAGCGACGCTTCATTCGCGCCCACGTCCGCCGTGGACTGCACGTTCTCCAGTTGCGCCAGCAATTGACCCTTCTTCACCTGATCGCCTTCCTTCACGTACAGGTGGGTAATTTTTCCAAAAGCGTTCGCGCCGATATTGACGTAGGTCTTGGGCTTGATTTCGCCCGAAGCGCTCACTACCGTCGCCAGATCTTCACGCTGCACCTTGCCGGTTTGCACCGTCGCCACGTTCTTGCCACTCTGGAGCACCGTGAACGTCACGATGGCTATCAGTAGAAGGGCTGCGCCCGCTCCAATTGCAATTTTTTTCCAAGGTTTCATATTGCCGTCACAGTCCGGAGGATTTCAGGTTCACGCCCTGGGTTTATGTCGGGTTTCATGAACAAGAGACCGTCGGGCCAGGAACGCGTTACTACCTCAGCCGCTGAGAGTAACGGACACACATCCTGTAATACGATCCCAGTGGCGGGAAAGTTCCCAATCAGCAAGCCCAATCAGGAAGCCAGGAAGAACGAGTGGCCGAGACCCACGACACGAATAGGAAGCCCGTATGACCTGCCCCAACGAAGTCAACTGAATTATAGCGTGTCGCCCGCCCCGGCCAAAGTTCAAGATTCGGTGCCCTCGGGCAACTCGGAGCTTGCCGGGGCGCTTCTAACAAAGTAGGGGATGTTCGATTTCCATCCGTTTCAGGACGCGAGTTAGCCTTGCTTTGACACAGATTACGGCCTAAAATGGGACGGCAAAGGTCGTCTGGCAGGAGTCCCTCTCATGTTCCGGGTTTGCATGCATCGATACCTACTCGCTTCTTTTCTGGCACTTATGGGCATATCTGTGCCCTGTGCCCTGGCCCAGGATCCCAATCCCAAACCTGCCGATAAATCGGCTGGAGACGCAGCCGCAGCGGCGCAACCGGCCCAGGCCGCGCAGGAGGCCGATCCTCTCAAGCGGCCCATCGATCCCAAGAAAAAGAAGCAGCAGGAAAAGGACTACCGGAAAGAAATCAAAGGGACTTACAAGAAGTGGCTCGACGAGGACGTGGTCTGGATCATCACCGACGAAGAGAAGGCGGCATTTAAGCAGTTGAGCAATGACGAAGAACGCGATTCGTTCATCGAGGCTTTCTGGCAGCGTCGCGATCCCACTCCTGACACCGAAGAGAACGAATACAAAGAAGAGCACTACCAGCGAATCGCCTACGCCAACGAGCATTTCGCCGCCGGCATTCCGGGCTGGAAGTCGGATCGGGGCCGCATCTACATCATGTACGGCAAGGCCGACGAGATTGAATCGCATCCCTCGGGCGGAAGTTATGAACGGCCCATGTCTGAAGGCGGCGGCGAGACTTCTACCTTTCCGTTTGAAGATTGGCGTTACCGTTACCTGGAAGGAATTGGGCAAGAGGTCATCATCGAGTTCGTCGACACTTGCATGTGCGGCGAATATCACATGACCATGGATCGCTCCGAGAAAGACGCTTTGCTCTACACGCCGAATGCAGGACTGACCATGTACGAGCAGATGGGCATGGCCAGCAAGACGCAGCGGTTCAGCGGCGGCAATGGCCTGGAGCGGCTTGGCCTGGGCCCGAACAGCGCCAGCGAAGGCGCCAAGGAATTCGACCGGCTCGAGCAATTCGCCAAGCTGCAGGCGCCTCCGCCGGTCAAGTACAAAGATCTGGAAGAAATCGTCAACAGCAAGATCGTGCTGAATCCGATGCCTTTCGATGTGCGGACGGATTTTGTGAAGGTGACCAGCGACACGGTGCTGGTGCCGGTGACCATCCAGATGAAGAATCGCGACATCACCTTCGTCAACAAGGACGGGATCCAGCGCGGCACGGTGAATATTTTTGCCCGCTTCACCACGCTGACGGGCAAAGTTGTGCAGACGTTTGAAGATCCGGTGCAAGTGGACGTTCCGGAAGAGTTGCTTCCGCGCACCGCCGAGAATTCGTCGGTGTACTGGAAGGCGATTCCTTTGCGGCCCGGGCGCTACAAGTTAGAGATCGCCGTCAAGGACGTGAACGGCGACCGCAGAGGCGTATGGAGCCGGGGCGTAGTGGTTCCCGACTTTTCCGACGATAAGCTGGCGACCTCTACGTTGATCGTCGCCGACCAGATGGATCCCGTGCCCACCAAGACGATCGGCACAGGAAGTTTCGTGATCGGCACTATGAAGGTGCGACCGCGCGTGGCAGCTGCGGACGGCAAGCCAGCCTTGTTCAAGAAGGGCCGAGACCCGAAGCTGAATTTCTGGATGCAGGTCTACAATCTGAGCATCGACGACAAAACGCACAAGCCTTCGGCGACATTCGAATACGCCATTGTCAATATGGCGACGAACAAGGCAGTGATCCAGCATATGGATTCCACGGAGTCGATGGGCAATCTCGGTGATCAGGTGACCCTGCAGAAATCGATTGTTGTGGCGAACCTGCAACCTGGCACGTATAAGATCGATATCAAAGTGAACGATAACATCTCCAAGCAGACCATTGATCCATCGGCAGTATTTGCGGTAGAGTAGCGGCCTGCTTGAATCCCCCGGGGGTGGGTAGGGCTTGATATACAAGCTCGGAACTTGGGTAGTGGTCCTCGGATTGGCGCTTCCCGTGTGTGCCAGTGAGCAGCCGGGCGCGATCTCAGGATACGTTCGCAATGCCTCGGGCGCTCCGCAGATGGGGGCGGTGGTGGAGATCCTTGGTTCAGAGTTTGGATCGGTGTCCCGTTCGCTCACTACCTTTACTGATGGCTTAGGGTTTTATTCCGCGCCCGGCTTGCTGCCCGGCGTGTATTCCGTAAAAGTTTCGGCTCCCTCTTTTCTGCCCACCGTGCTGGAGCGCATTGGGCTGGTGCCGGGCGCTCACCTCAAAGTAAACGTCACGCTGAACACGCTTCTGGGCGCGCTGGATGTGGGACGGATTCGAGCAGTCTCCGATGATGACGATTGGAAATGGACTCTTCGCTCAGTCGCCAACCGGCCTATCCTGCGTGTGTTCGATGACCCGCAGCAGATTGCAGAAAAACAGGATCATGCGCTGAGCGGTTCGCTTTCGTTCCTGGCGGGTTCGACCAGCGATGGCTACGGCAGCGGATCGGACATGAACACCGGCTTTACCCTGGAGCGCTCCATCTTCTCCACGGGCCGCGTGGGCATGAGCGGGAACGTGGGTTACGGTGATGGCACGCCCGACGCAGTGTTCCGCACGACGTATTCTCGCGTTTTGCCCGATGCCTCGGAACCGTCCGTGGCAATGACGGTGCGACGCTTCGCGCCTTCCGACCCGAACCTGCACAACGCCGCGCTGCAAGCCCTGGCTCTGGCCATGGGCGACTCGTTTTCTGTCGGCGATGTGCTGGAACTGAAATTTGGCAGCGAGCTTCAGACCATTCAGTTTCTGGGCCGGGTCAGTGCATTTCGTCCATATGGCTCTGCCCGTTTGCACGTCTCGCCCAACACCATTCTGGAATATTCCTACGCAACGTCCTTGCCGGACGCCCGGATTGAAAAAGGTTTCGATTCAGCTCCCGCGGACATGAGTGAGTCCGATCCGCGAGTGAGCCTGCAGAACTTCTCTCCCAAGATCGAGCGGGCTCATCATCAGGAATTGAACGTGTCGCGGCGCATGGGCAAAACCAATGTGCAGTTTGCCGTGTTTTCCGATCGCATCGCGGATACTGCTCTTACCGGCGCGGGCGAAGTTACGGCCGCGGGCGGATTTGTTTTGCCCGATGTTTATTCCGGAACCTTCAGCTATGAGGGCGGAAATCTCAACACGCCCGGCCTGCGGGCCGTGATTCAACACAAGTTCTCGAGCGACCTTACCGCCACGCTCGACTATGCCTGGGGTGGGACGCTTAACCTGTCGCAGCCGGATTTGCCGCAGCCGGTTTCACTGCAGCAGGCGCAGCAGTGGATTACCACGGTCCGGCGCCACGCGCTGGCCGCCAAATTCAGCGGTACGCTGCCGCGGCTGCACACCCGCTGGATTGCTTCCTACCGTTGGGTGAATGGCCAGGCGCTCACTCCAGTGGACATGTTTAATGCGTCGCCGGGCCAAAGCGATCCTTACGTAAGTTTGTTCCTTCGGCAGCCGATTCCCAGCATGGGCTTTCTGACCGGCCACGTCGAAGCGCTGATTGAAGTCCGCAATCTGCTGGCACAGGGTTACGTGCCGGTGATGGGCCAGGACGGCCAGACGGTTTACCTGGTGCAGGCCGCGCGTTCGGTTCGCGGCGGACTTGCTTTCAACTTCTAGTAGACCCGCCCGGCCTTAAAGATCAAAATCAAAATCAACGGCGACGGACAAGAGTGTCCGTCCTGCACGTGCGGAAATCCCAGAGTCAAAATCCCCACTTCTGGCAAAGGACGCGAGAAATGGGGCACCCCGGCCTCATCCCAGGGATGCGTGTGCCGCAAAGAATCGCACTTCTGGATCGGGAAAACGAATCCTACGCTGCTCTAAGTGCTTGGTTTTACTGGCTAGACTGGTGCTGAAGCCAAGCCAAGCGCCGTCAAACTCCGCAATCCAGGAAATCCGAGATTGACGATTGGGACTCCGCTTCGCTAGAGTTTCCGCCTTGCAAGAGTATTCCAGTGGACTCACGAGAGAAGCGGATTGCGATGATTCTGACGCGTTATTTCTGTTGCCCGTCCTCCGATGTTTCTTACCGGCCCAGGGCCTGAAGGCCACGATTTGCCTGGGGCTCCTTGGCTACTGATTTTCATATTGCCGAGAGCAGAGACTACCAGCGAACATATTTTCTGTTCGATAGTCTTTTGTAAGTCATTATAAATAAGCAAGATAACGGAATTATCCGTAGTGGTGAGTAACCTGCTTCATTACCGCTAACCATTGCAATTTAGCTGCTTGAGAAGTCACCAACGGGCTTTTGAAAGCCGGGTGAAGGAGAGACACATGAGAGGTCTACTGAGTCGGTTCCTAGTACTCGTGTTGCTTGGGGCAACCGGATACGCACAGACATTCCGCGGAGCTATTAATGGCACCGTGACAGATCCGTCCGGAGCGGTAGTGGCGGGTGCCAGCGTAAAAGCGACCAACGTGGCCACTGCCGTTGCGATCACCGCAACCACGACCAGCGGTGGCGAGTTTGCTTTTCAGGATCTGCCGCTGGGAACGTACAAGGTGGAGGTGACGGCTGCCGGATTTCGTTCGGCTGCAGTTGATAACATTTCGGTAACGGCCGGAGGCGTTTACACGCTCCCTGTGAAGCTAGCCGCGGGGTCGGCGGGTACAACTGTAGTGGAAGTCTCCGCAGCAGCGCTCGCGCTCGACACCACGACCGCTGCGCAGGACAACATCCTGCCTACGGAAGCAGTGCAGGATGTGCCCATGAACGGGCGCGACTTCACGCAGTTCATCGCGGTTCAGCCGGGCTACGGTGGATATTCAGTGGGCGGCTACGGGTCGCTCAACGGCACGCGCGCCAACCAGATGAACTGGCAGATTGATGGCGTGGATAACAACGACTTCTGGCACAACATTCCCGCAGTCAATCAGGGCGGAGTGTCTGGCATCGCCGGCACGATTATGCCTTTGGATGCGATTGACGAGTTTGCCGCGCAGACCCAGTCCAATGCCGAGGGCGGACGCAACGCTGGCGGCATCGTCAACATCGTGCTGAGGTCGGGCAGCAACCAGATCCGCGGCAGCGCGTATTACTTCAACCGTAACGAAGCCTATGGAGCCGAATCGCCTTTTACGCCCGACGGCGTGCACAAGCCGGAGCTGCGCAACTATAACTTCGGGTTCTCGGTCGGTGGACCGATCATAAAGGACAAGACTTTTTATTATCTGACGTTCGAGAAGCAGCGCTACGTGATTAGCGTGTCGGGGCTGGCGACGGAACCTTCGTTGGCGTACCAGAGTGCTGCCCTGGCGCTGCTGACTACTAACGGTGTGCCGGAAAGCCCAGTCTCGGCCAACCTCATGTCTACCCTGTGGCCTAGCAGCATCAACGGCGGGGCGCTCACCACGCAAAACTTTTTCGGTACTGACCCATCCATTGGCTATAGCTACAACGGGAATCTCAAGCTGGACCACAACTTCAGCGAGAAGCACCACTTGATGCTGCGGGCATTTAATGGACAAGGCGACCAGATTGCGCCACTGGGAGCGAGCGCGGCGCTGGCCACGGCCAGTTCCAACCTTTCCTACTATTTTGAGAAGGCGCCGATTCACCTGCAGAACTATTCGGCGGTCTTGAATTCCGCTTTGACTCCACGTCTGACCAACCAGGTTCTGTTTGGCGTGAACTACTTCAACCAGATTTTCCATGACGCCAATAACAGTTTCGATACGCACGCTCTCGGGTTGTATCTAAGCCCGGACGCATTGATTCACGGCCAGCCCATCCCGGGCGCTCCCAATATCGCCATCAGTGGATTTGAGCAGGTCGGTCTCACCCCTCCCGAAGGACGCAACGACATCACCGGGATGTTGAGCGACACCGTTTCCTACAACGTTGGCAAGCACCAGTTCCGGTTTGGCGGTGAATACCGCCAGGGGCACGTGGATGAGTTCTACTTCCGCCACTCGCTGGGGAGTTTCACCTTCGATGGCTCGCAGGGCCCGTGGGCTGGGAGTTGTGCCGCCACCGACGCTGTGTGTCTAGCCACGATTTCACTGGCTGATTTCCTTGCCGGCGACGTTGCGTCATCCTCCATCGCGGTCGGCAACGCGGAACGCAAGGTGGTGGCGAACGGCATCGATTTCTTTGCCCAGGATGCCATCCAAGTCAACCGCAGGCTCAACGTCAACTGGGGCCTGCGCTGGGACTACTTTGGGCCGCTGCACAACGGGACCAAGGATCTGGCGGCGTTCGTTCCGGGCAAAGGGATCGTCGTGCAGGGGGCGGGCGTCGATTCGATTTTCCCGAATGACAAGAACAACTTTGCTCCCCGCTTTGGCTTTGCTTACCAGCCCACAAGCCGGGAAGACCTGGTAGTCCGCGGTGGTGTCGGCGTGTTCTACGATCAGATCAACATGAACCCATTCCTTGACTTCCGCCCGCCGAATGGCGGAGCTGATGGTCTGGAAAGCAATCCGGCAGGACCGTCGCCGGTTTCCAACTATGATGCTAATACCCTTGGCCAGACCTCTTATACGTGGCAACCTAACACCTACATTTTCCCCGGCATAGCCACGTGCGTCTCCGGACAAGCGGCCGAGTGCGGAGCGAATACCTACAGTGTGTACTCGGTCAACCAGAATTTCCGCACTCCCTACTACTTCAACTACAACCTGAACGTGGAGAAAAGTTTTGGGAACGGGATGGCGGTCTGGCAGGTCGGTTACGTGGGCAGCGAGGGCCGCAAGCTTTCCATCATGCTGAACCTGAACCAATTTCCGAACACGATCTTCAATTCGGATGCGTTCGGAGACCCGGGTCCGGCCACAGGCGTCTACTACGCTCAGTATCCGAATTTTTCGTGTCAGGCCTGCTCCATCAACCAACTCAACAGCATTGGTACGTCGAACTACAACTCGCTGCAGAGCACCTTGCGGCTGCGGGCGTGGCACGGGCTAAGTGCCTCGTTCGCCTACACTTGGGCGCACGAGCTGGATGAAATCAGCGAGTACCGCGGCGCCATCCCGCTGGATAGCACGAATCTGAAGGCGGAGTACGGCAACGGAGATTTCGACACCCGCAACAACTTCTCAGCCACGTTCACCTGGGACATCCCCGGTTCGTCGCATGGACCCAAGATCCTCACCCATGGCTGGTCCGTGAACAGCTTAATGACCTTCCATGGCGGCCAACCAATCGACGAAACCCGCGGGGAAGGCAATGGGATTGGGATCGACGAGATCGCCAGTCCGTTTGCGGGAGTGTCGCATAAGTTTAATAAGGCCGGCGTTACCTGGATCAATCCCGCCAGCTTCGTCTCGCCGAGTGCCACATTCCTCGGTACCCTGCGCCGCAACCAGATTTACGGACCCGACTTCTCGGACTTTGATCTGTCTGTGTTCAAAGCGATCCCCATCACAGAGCGGATCAGAGCCCAGTTCCGTGTCGAGATGTTTAACCTGTTCAACCGCATCAACCTCGCATCCGGGCCGGGTGCTACCACTACGGGCAGCGGCATCGTCAGCGACACGATCGGCGATTTCAATGGAGCTCCCGGTATCGGTCCTGGCGAGGCTTTCAACATGCAGCTTGGGCTGAAGATCATCTTCTAAGCGTCGTCTCACCCCTTGGCCCCTGCCGCTTGCGGCGGGGGCTTTTTTGCGTCCAGCCGACCGTTGCCTAATCTGGCGCGCCCGAGCGGCGGATGCTGCAGTCGTTGATGCTTCGGTTGTTGTTATTTCGCGCGAATACCCGCAACCGGACTACGTCTTTGGTCACTACGTCCGCCGTTTCGGCGATGTTACCCTGCTCTTGTCTGATTCCCTCCCCGTAAACCATCTGAACGTCAGTTCAAAGTATCTGTACAAAGCATCCGTTCCGGAGATTCCTGATGCATCGCGATTTACCTACTGCCATCTGCCCTACTTCGATCTGTTCTAAAACGATCGGGTCCAGAACAATCTGGGCTAAGACGGTCTGTGCCGTTTTTGCGCTTGTGCTGTTTCTGGCCGCGCCGCTCTCGGCACATCATATTAAGAAGGGCGAGTCCGCAACGCTGCCCGTGACGACTTCTTCACCCCGTGCGCGATCACTCTACGAAGACGGCGTCGCCGACTACGAGAACCTGTATCTGGAACGCTGCAATGAGGATTGGCGCGCGGCGGTGAAAGAAGATCCGAATCTCGCGGTGGCCTGGGTGTCGATCGCGCTGAACAGTGGCAATCCGCAGGAAGTGAATGAGGCGCGCGCCAAGGCGAAAGCCCTGGTGCCCAAGCTGACCGCGGGAGAGCAGTTGATGGTGGGGTGGATCATCAAGGTTCAGGAAGGCGACTACATCGAGGGCATCTCGCTGATGAACGACCTGCTGGAGATGTATCCGCACGACAAGCATCTGCTGTACCTCGCCGGAAACTGGCTGATGCTCGAGGAGGGCAACCAGCAGGCGCAGAGGATCATGGAGAAGGCGCTGGCGATTGATAAAAACTTTCCTGCCGCGCTGAACGACCTGGCTTACCTCTACGCGCGGAATCGAGAATTTGATAAGGCGTTTGCCAACATGGATCGCTACGTGGCGCTGTTGCCCAAGGAGCCGAATCCGCAGGATTCTTATGGGGAACTGCTCCGCATGGCAGGGCGCTTTGAGCAATCGCTGGTGCATTATCACGCGGCCCTGAAGCTTGACCCGGACTTTGTGACTTCGCAGCTTGGGCTGGGAGATACCTACGCTTTGATGGGCAACCAGGAGCAGGCGCGGATTGAATACGAGCGCGCCGTCCGGTATGCGCACAACGAGGCCGACCGCCTGACTTACAGCATGCAAAGTGCGATGACCTGGGTGCGCGACGGCAAATTCACCGAAGCCGACAAAGCTTTTTTGGAGATCGCGGCGACCGCCCACTCCAAGGATCAGGATTTGCAGGAAGCCCAGGCGTTCCGGCACATGGCGGAGTACCAGGCTGACGACAACGTCGCTCTGAAATACCTGAAGCAGGCGGAGGAGGCGCTCAGCCATCGCGACATGGCGATTTCGGATAAGGACGAAGAACTCTCTCATATCCTGCGCAACCGCGTGGTACGGGCGGCGCGGGCGGGCGATCAGGCGGTGGCCGACAAGTCTCTGCACCAGTTGGAAGCGATGGCCACTGGCGGCCGCAACCGGGTGATCCTGTGCTCCTATAACGGCGCGGCTGGCACGCTGCTAATGGACCAGAAGAAATACGAAGACGCAATCGCGCATCTCGAAGAGGACCGGGACAATCCCTTCACCATGGAACTGCTGGTGCAGGCTTACTACGAAACCGGCATGACCGACAAGTTGCATGAAATCGAAGGGAAGCTCCGCGGCACAAATTTGCCGACGATGGAGCAGGCCCTGGTGGTTCCGGCGATGCGATCGAGCCGTCCTATTATTTAACGGGCATTTAATGGGCTGCCCCTAATCAGGTTCACCAAGCGGCCGAGCCAAGAAACTCTCAGCCGATTCGCGGGTTTAGTGTAGATTTGTGGGGCACCCTGCGAGTCGGTATGACAACCCAAGCTGAGCGGCGCTCCCGGAAAAGAATACCCACCAGCGTTCCTGCGCGCGTGCGAACGGCGCACGGAGTCGAGCATTCGGCTCAAACCCGCGATGTGAGCAGCAACGGCGTCTTTCTCTACAGCAAGTCGAAGATGGAAACCGGCGCCGAAGTCGAGCTGGTGCTGATCCTTCCACCCGAACTAACGGATGGCCAGAAATGCTGGGTATGCTGCCAGGCTACGATTGTTCGCGCCGAACAGGTGGGCAGCGAGTTCGGAGTGGCGGCCACGATAAAGCGCATGGACATCCTGCCAGAAGCCGCGATTTAATGAATACCGCTGGCGCTCGATTCTGAGGCAGTAATTCTTCGGAGCGCTGCATCTAACTCCCCAACATTCGAGGCGATCTCGAACCTGAATATTTAGGCGTCACATCAGGCGTCAAACCAGGCGCGAGGTCGACCTGTGAAAAAAAGCTTCCCATTGCATCGCCTTGGGTGCAATAATGGCGGCCCTAGAATTCCTCTGGCCAAACTCAGGTAACAGGCGGGCCTAAGTATGTGGATCGAAAAATTGGCGGGCGGCGTGGTGCGAGTGCAGACTCCCATCGGCCCCCGGTATGTAATGCCGTCTTTTTTTCAGCGCGTGCATCTGCTGTGGATGTTTCGCAATTTTCCTATTCTTCCGCACGCGGTGCTGAGCGGACGCCAGCAGCGCATGGTGGACCAGCTATGTTCGGAGCAGCCCTTTGAGTCGATGGCATATTCCGGCGACGGAATGGACGAGGCGCCGGTGATCGGAACAGTGGAGCGGCGTCCAGCGATGGCAGCTGCGCCACTGCCGCCTCGCCGCCCTGTGGCGAGCGAAAGCTCACGCGGCCTGCCCGCGGAAGTGCAGCAACGACCTTAGTGCGTGTTGCGGATCGACGGCCCACGCCGTAGCACTTCGAGTGAGTGCGCTCTGCGGCCGTTTTCAGCGCGCTGAGCTTCGGGCTTACCCTGTGTCCTCCGGGCCCTCTGTGGTTGGAGAAGTTGTGCGCCGTCCCCACTTCTCGCAAAGGACGCGAGGTGGCTGCCACGACGGGTGGATGCTATAATTTTTGTTTCGTCCTTCCTGCAACATCCCCACCGTGGGCGCGTAGCTCAATTGGCAGAGCAACTGACTCTTAATCACCTCAGCATCAGCCGATTATGTTAGTTTTCAACGACTTAAGTGCTGTGACTTGCTGCCCTTTGACGCTGTTTTAGACGCTTCCAGTGACAGTTGAGTGATAGCTTTTGAGGAATTTTCGCCGTTAGAGCAACGGCGTCGAAGTCAGTTGCTCACTACTCTGCGCGAGTGTCGCCTGTGTACAACCAAGTGCCCTGTTCAGCAGATGGCTGCACATCCTTGATTGGAATAGGACGGTCACCTTCGGTGTCAGAGCCGTCTGAGTTCATCAGCCAAATCATTCCATCGTAAACGCTGTGAATCTTGACTCTGTGCCCTGCAGGAAAGATCACTACATCACCGCGCTTTGGCTTTTTCCGGTCTTCCACAATCGTGACTTTGGTTTGGTCCT
This sequence comes from uncultured Acidobacteriaceae bacterium, assembly GCA_963846245.1. GTDB lineage: Bacteria > Acidobacteriota > Terriglobia > Terriglobales > Acidobacteriaceae > Sulfotelmatobacter. Next base: position 167,957 of record CAWJVI010000013.1, read on the forward strand.
TCGACGCGGCTGCCAGAGCGGCTTTATCGAGCAGTCCTTCAACTCCGTACGAAGAAGAATGGCTTGCCAGGTTTTGAAAAGATTCTTTCGTGAAATCGGCGGCCCGTATAGTGCGCCTTGTTTTCGGTTCCTTATCTTCTGCCATCACCGAGCCTCCTGCTTTTTATCTTTCCGGACACACAGAATCACGCCAGATATCCACAGCACCAGAGCTAGCGGCGAAGTCATCTGAGCCAAGAATTCAAAGGGTGATCCGTGAGAGTGAACGAGAGGCATCACGGTAGATAAGATGAGCAAAGCGATTCCCAGCTTTCTCATTTTCGACATGGTTCACTGCTTTCCATCTGCACAACCTTTGAGGTACGCGGCGCGCATGAGGCTTTTCACAGTAGCATGCACATCCCTCTGTTTCTGCGAAGGATGTTCTCTCCACAACTGGTCTTTGTAGTGAGCGTGGGTCTTTTCGTCAAGAGGAACCGAGATAAGTTTGCCATCGACTTTCAATTGCAAAACTCTCTTGTTGCTGCCGCTCAAGACCGTCACTTTGGTGTGGACACTGAACTGTGTGCTGCCCATTATCGGAGTCCTCCAGCGGTCACGATATACAGAGATGCTGAGCAGGCCAAGTTACCGTGGTGCTGGGATCAACTTCGGTTACCTTGCCCTTCTCAAGCGCGTGCCAGACACTTGTAAGTCAAGAATCAAGGAGGAGCATGAAACACTTTTGTTTGGCAGTTCTCGTTGTGTTCGTGGCGGCTTTTACGTTTGCCCAAGAATCACCTGTGCCCGTCGGCTCAAAGATTGCAATTGCCCCGATGGGTGGTTTTGACACATATCTTGCTGCTGCAATTCAGAAGGAAAAAGTTCCCGTGGTCCTGACGCTCGACAAAGAAAATGCCGACCTCGCGCTTGCTACGTCAGAGCAACTCAGCGACGGTTGGCTGTTTGGTGCGGCAAGTCAGGGAAGTGCTTCTTGGACGGCCAACGGCGGTTCGGCAAGTTCAACAGGTGCGGCCGCCGGAAAAAGTACCCGAACTGTCGAAGCTGGCATTATGCTGGTGAACCTGAAAACAAAACAGGTTGTGTGGGCTTACGAAGTCCACAAGTCTAAATATCAGCAGGCTGCTGCCGAGTCCTGCGCCAAGCACCTGAAGGATTTCATCATCAAGGGAAAATAAGCACACTGAAGCCCTAGCTCACACAGCTAGGGGCTTTTCTTGCACTTCTCCGCTGAAGATGTGCTGCAAGTGCCATGCGAGGCAAAACCTACAATAGACGATGCGCTCCAAGTAGCCGTGACATGCTTCGAATTCTCGGTTGCCCTGTTCTGCGGCTTCACGATCGACAAACCACGTAGGTTTCAGTTTGCTAGAGAGCGGTTTTCCAGTACAGGCAACATACGCGGAATTGACCTTGCACTGGCAAGGTTTCTGCTTCCGCGATTTGTCTACCGTCGGCACAGCCGTTTTGCCGAGCCAGTCCGCGTAATCAATCCACTGCCCTGCATAAATCACCTGCGGTGCTGATGGGATATCGCGTGGTCGAGCTTCTGATGCGCTCCAGCTCTGCCATTCACTTGAGCCGGACAAGTGCAAGCCGCGGACATACTCATCGTTAAGCAGCCGAATAAACATGACTTGGTATGCTTTGCAACGGCTTTAGCTTTCGGACCCTTTCCGTTCACTAAACGGACGCAGTAATAAGCGCGGTTGCGGTCGATAGCGTTAGCTTTCAACCACGGCTTGAATCCGCGCTCTCCCACCTTTTCGTGAACTTTTACAAGCGCCTCGCCTAATGCTTTGGCAGACTCTTGAGAGCGAGAAAATATGCTTTGATCTGCGCGCCACGCCTCTAATGCTGCACGCTGGACCTGTTGAATAGTCAACACAGTGTCGCTCATCGCCCACCTCCCTTTTTCTGATCGACCAGACGATCAAGGTCTTTCACGTCGAATAGGATCCGTTTGCCCAAATTCCGCACTGATGGGAGTTCACCTGCCCATTCCAAATGCCTGAGCTGCCAGACTGCGACGCTAAGATACTGTGCAGCTTGTTTTATGTTGAGAAGGCGCGGGGTGATTGCCTGAGAGCTAGACATGGAGCACCCCCACAGATCGAAGGCGGAGCACGCCAGTTGCGAGCTTTTTGTGACCCCGGAAAAAAGGGCGCTTTAGAGAGGGTTTGATTGTGAGACCGCAGTGACAGGCGCAGAGGTTGCTCAGCGTGATGCCTTGAGCAACAGCTTCGCGCTCTAGCTTGTGCTGACGTGAGATGTACTGACGTGCGCGCGCATACTTGCGCGTGTGACATTTTGGAGCTAAAAATGGGCACACTTCAGGCGCAGTGTTCTGGACTTTGGGTTGTGTAGACATCACCTAGCCTTGTGAGAACTGGAATTTGGCTAGGTTACTGAGAACCTTGACTCTGCTGATTGGCTACAGCAAGGGACTGACGCGCCCTGGAGCGGATCTGTGAGGGACTTGCAGTTGCTAGCATGATGACTAGCTGTTCCCCCTCTGTCCACAGCCTAGTGAACAGCACCAAATGCACTGTACCACAGGCTGGGCAAGGCTTTCAACAGAAAAGTTGCTGTACCGTTCTGTCACTTAGAGCATATGATTGTTAGGTGACAGGAGGGGCTTAATGGCGAAGCGGCGGGCAAAGGGTGAGGGCGGATTGTTCAAGGTCAAGGGATCTCGCTTCTGGCGTGCGCAGTACAAAAACTTTGATGGAAAAGTCATTCGCGTTTCAACGAAAGAATCAGTGAAGGCAAAAGCGCGAGAATTCCTGCAAAAATGGATGAGTGATGCTGCTCGCGGATTGCCCGCACTCCCAAATGCCCACAAAATTCGATATGGAGACCTGCGGCAAAGATTGATCGCAAATTACATCACAAAAGGGAACCGCTCCTTGATCACAACGGCAGATGGTGAAGAGACCATCAACGGACTCAAGCAGCTAGATGACTTTTTTGGCTATCCGGAAAATGATGGTCCGCCAGTGATGCGAATCACGACGGACAAAGCGAATGAGTTTGCTCTGAAGCGGTTGGCAGATGGTGTCGGCAATGCGATGGTGAACCGCAGTCTCGCCTGCCTACGCCGGATGCTGCGTCTCGCATACAAAGCGAATATTATTCAGTACGTTCCAGCCATCGATCTGCTGAAAGAACCGCCAGCACGTCGTGGCTTTGTTGAGCAAAAGAAATTCGATGAACTGATAGCGCTGTTGCCAACTCACCTCCGACCGCTCGTCACATTCTTGTATCGCTGCGGCGTGCGCGTGAATGAAGCCCGTCAGATCGACTGGACCCAGGTTGATCTGAAAGCGGGTCTCATCTGGTTGGAGGAAGAGCAAACAAAAGCAGATACGCCGCGCGTGATCCCCCTGCCGTCTATCCTTATTATGATGCTCAGTGAGGTGAAGCCGAAAACCGGAAAGGTCTTCTCGGATACGAATCTCCGTGTGGAGTGGGAGAAGGCGTGCGATGCTTGCAAACTCGGCACGAGAACGAAGATGGAACCAAAAGAAGAAGGCGGATTCGTATGGTATTCTTACAAAGGTCTCTTGGTGCATGACTTGCGCCGGAGCGCTGTGCGAAACTTGAGGAAGGCTGGCAACGACCAAACGGTCATCATGAAAATCAGCGGGCATGCTACGGCTGAAGTTTTCAGGCGCTACAACATTGTCGCGACGGATGACGTGACAGATGCAATGCGCAGACTGGACCTCTCTAGTGACACATCAGTGACAGTTACGGCAAAGCGCCCCAAGCGCTTGTCTGCAAGTCGTTCAAAATAAAAGCACGGGCGCGTAGCTCAATTGGCAGAGCAACTGACTCTTAATCAGTAGGTTGTAGGTTCGATTCCTACCGCGCTCACCATCTTCGTGGATACCAATGGTTTACCTGGGTCGGTACGGGCTACTTTCGCTCGCCGGCTTACGATTGGTCGCGCCGTATGGGATTGCCATTGCGATGGCATAGAATCATTCGAAGAAGCGAGGACGAGGCGGTGGTTATTACCAAGCCGGATTTCGATGTCGCGATTATTGGCGGAGGGCCTGCGGGAGCCTCCATGGGTGCTTACCTGGCCAAGGCCGGCGTAAGTTGCGTCGTGTTTGAGCGCGAGCTGTTTCCGCGGCCGCATGTCGGCGAGTCGCTGGTTCCTTCCTCGACGCGCGTGTTCAAAGACCTCGATTTTCTCCCTCAGATGGAAGAGGCAAAGTTTCCGCACAAGTTTGGCGCAGTCTGGACTGCGGACGACAAGCAAAAAAATCCCTACCAACTGGGATGGGAGGGTCTGGCTCCGGATTGCCACGCTGGCATTCGCGCCGCTATTAGATTCGACGAGCGCGAACAAGCGGGTGTCGACAAGAATTACACCTACCATGTGGACCGTGGCAAGTTCGACCTGATGCTGCTGCAGCACGCCAATAAATTAGGCGCTGAGGTGTATGAGGGCGTTAAGGTCAGCGCAGTCGATTTCGGTCCCAGGGAGCCGGTGGTGCGCTTCACCATGGGGCGGAGCGGAAATGAGATGGGCGTCAGCGCGAAGATGGTCGTCGACGCCAGCGGTCGCAACACTTTTCTCGGGAACCACCTCAAACTCAAGGTGCAGGATTCCGTGTTCGACCAGTACGCCATCCACAGCTGGTTCGATCACTACGATCGTAAAGTGTTCTCCAAGAAGGACGACCACCGCGACTATATCTTCATCCACTTCCTGCCGATCTCCAACACCTGGATCTGGCAGATTCCGATTACTGATACCGTCACCAGCCTGGGCGTAGTCACGCAGAAAAAGAACTTTGCGAAATCGAAGAGCGATCGGGAGAAATTCTTCTGGGAATCCGTTGCCTCGCGGCCCATGCTCGAAGAAACTCTGCGCAAAGCGGATCGCATCCGCCCCTTCAAGGACGAGGGCGATTACAGCTATGCCATGAAGCAGCTGTGCGGCGACCGCTTCGTTCTGGTCGGCGATGCCGGCCGCTTCGTCGACCCCATCTTCTCCACGGGCGTGAGCATTGCGCTCAACAGCTCGCGCTTCGCGCACAAAGACGTCCTGGCCGCCCTCGAGAAGAACGATTTCTCGCGGCAAAGTTTTTCTACTTTCGAGAACACGCTGCGCGTGGGAACGAAGAACTGGTACGACTTCATCACCGTGTATTACCGCCTGAACGTGCTGTTTACCTATTTCATCAACGATCCCACGTACCGTCTGGACGTGCTGAAGTTGCTGCAGGGTGACGTTTACGACGATGCCGCGCCGCCCGTGCTGCAGAAGATGCGCACGATGGTCGCCGAAGTGGAGCAGAATGAGGATCATCCCTGGCACAAGCTGCTGGGCGATCTGACGTCGAATGCTTTCCGTCCCCAGTTCTAGCGAGCGACCCGAGCCCCCAGTAAGGCCGCCGATGCGCTTTTGCGGAGGTGCAGAGCTTTGCTAAAGTGATACCGTTCGGCGCGTGTGACACAAATTCCGAAATTTGCCGCCGAAATCAGGAGTCCGAAAATCAGGAGTCGAAGATGAAAAGGTATCTTTCTCTGTCATTGCCGGTGGCCGTTTTGATTCTTAGCGTTGGCCTGAGCGCGAAGGATCTCGAAACCAGGGGCAAAGCCTGGCTCGATGCCCATAACGACGCGGCGGCCGTCAATGTCAACGGCAACTGGCACGAAAAGGATTGGGGAACAGTCGTCCTGCTTCAGCCTGAGGGCAGCCGTGACGTCACCGGAGATGGCGATGGCTGGACTATCACGGGCGTCGTCAGCGGCAAGCAAGTCTTCCTGCTCTTCTCCAGCAAAGGCACCGTCGCGTATACCGCCACGTTGACGTGGGAAAGCGACAAAAGCCTCAACGGGTCTTACTCAAAGGGCTTCATGGGAGAGAAGACGAAGACCAGGCCCATGCACCTGATTAAGCCGTAAGCAGCTCGGGCCAAGTTCAGTTCAATTGACGGAGTGCGCGCGCTCCTGTGGAGACTGAGATAGTCAACAGGCGAAAGGGCTCGCGCCAAATTTTCGTCCTAAAGGAGCTTCCTGGAATGAAATTTCGATTGAGCACAGGCGTTGCACTGTTGTTTGTTTTCTTATTTGCGCCGCTGGCGCTTCGCGCACAGTTGTCCAAGGAGGATCATGAGGCAGCTAAGCAAATGATATCGGGCACCTTGTATTTGCGGTTGCAAGCTCCACAAAAGTACGGCATGGGGAAGTGGGCGCCCTATTCGGTGTCGATGCTGGAGACCTCTCCAACGGGAGCCAGCGCCGAACGCATGCTGGCCGAGCCTCTCAAATCCATCCCTAGGAACGCCTACCATCTTAAGCAGGAAGAAGTCTATTGGGGATACCTGGCGAACACTCCAGTAAACCATTGCAAACTGGAGTGGGAGAAAGGCACGAATGTTGTCTGGTGCGAGCGGGTCGATCCCAACACCGATTTCTCCGTTGACTTTATCGACGTCAAGACGCTGAGCGATTTTACCAAGGCTTTTAATCTGACCTTTTCGAAGGTGCCGCTGCAGAACGAGCATCCGGAGTGGCGGTCCGAAGTGCGGGAGGCGATTGCCGCAGGCAAGTTGGTGGTGGGCATGACTGCGGAACAGGCCAGAATTGTGGTTGGCGCTCCGCTCAGCATCTCAAACGGCGAGGACAACGGAGCCAAGACTGAGACGTGGCTGCTCCGCCAGGACCCGGGCCAGGTTCTTGGATGGAATAAGAAACGTGGGGCCTGGAAGAAGGTGAGCACCCAAACCGGCTTCCCCACTAGCGTGACGTTCAAGGATGGACAGGTGCAATCGATCCAACAAACCCCCACGACTCCGAACCCAGGCGTGAAGTAGAAAGGGAAAAAATCTCTGATGAAACGGCTAATGATTGCGGCGACATTGCTGTTGCTGTGCATTTCTTTCCCGGCTTCTCTCGAGGCGAGCCACAAGGTGCCGCGCTACCTGAACAAGGAGTCGAGCATCGACATGAGCCACATGAACCGCATCTATCTTGGGTGGGTCGATCTGGAACCGGAGGCGTGGGCGCTCTACGGCTTTTCCTCCCGGGCCGACTGGAATAACACCATTGCTTCTCTGAATGCCGGTTTTGCGCGGAGCGTGCAAGCGACCTACTTACCTGGCCGAACCATCACCGCTGCCAAGGACAGCGAGAACGAAATCGTGGCGGCCAGTGACCTCTACATCAAATTTTCGGATGTCAATGTCGACTATGAAAACGATCATCTGGTTCTTTCCATCCATTTCATCGACCTGAAAACCAACTCCGAAATTGCATCGATTCCTGCAAGGCCCTACTATGGGAACGCTTCAGGTATCAAGAATTACCTGAAAGCGGCGCTGGACGAAGTAGCCAAAAAGCTGCAAGTGGAAGTTACAGGCGAGACGCAGGGCAAGAAGTAACCGGATAAGTCGCGAAGGAGTATTCAAATGAAACGACTGGCGATCACAGCGGCGTTGCTGTTGCTCTGCATCTCTTTCCCGGCTTCTCTGGAGGCGCGCCACAAAGTACCACGCTACCTGAACAAAGAGTCGACGGTTGACATGAGTAACATGAACCATATCTTTGTTGGATGGGTTGACCTCGGCGCCGACGATTGGGCTCTTTGGGGTTATGGGACCAAGACCGAGTGGACCGACATTATTGGTTCCCTGAACTCCTCGTTTTCACGAAACCTGGTGCCCGGTCGAACCATCACCTCCGCCAAAGATAAGGGGGACGAAAACGCAGCGGGCAACGACCTCTACATCAAATTCTCCGACGTTCGAGTCGACTACAACAACTATCACCTGATTCTTTCTATACATTTCATCGATCCAAAGACCAATTCAGAAATTGCCATGATTCCAGTGAGACCTTATTACGGAAACGATTGGGGGCTAAAGAATTACCTGAAAGCGGCACTGGACGAGGTTGGCCTGAAGGTGCAGGTGGAAGTCACGGGCGAGACGCCGGGAAAAAAGAAGAAGTAGGCGAACGGATCGTGGGATCAGTCGTCCGTATGCCGGGTGACCCCGACGATCACCAGGGCTGCTCCGCCACCAAGCCAGATTGCTCCGGTGGTTCGCCAAGCAATATCCACGCACGTTCCGCTGGTGCCGTTGGATGTGCATGCAACCTGAGTTGTCTCACCGTGCGCCAGAGCCGCTGCACCGGCACCGGCCAGGCCCGCGCCCACGATGGTGAGGATCTTTCCCGTCTTGCTCCAGTGCCTGTGTGGTGCGGACGTTTGGTTGGGCGGATCGGTCCCCATATCGAACGCAAGACTTCGGGCCGCAATCCCCGATCGCAACGAAGGGGCGGGAGGCAACAACTTCGGCGAAACCAAGTCCTGAGCCAAAGCCGGTAGGCACGCGCCTAGCATCGCCACGATAAGGAACGTGAGCCAACATAGATGTCTCATAGCAGTCCGTCCTCCGAAATCCAAATCCTTCCCATCACCAGTTTCGCGTAGCCGGTTTCGCACAAGAAGAAACGCGAAAATTTACTGGCTCTCTTACCCTTTGTCAAGTGATTCCCCAGCTTCTCGCCACGCTGCCGATGCTAAAATAACTTTTCGACTCCCGTAGCTTCTTCCCAGCCTGGGACACCAATATGGCGAAGGCTGTAATTTTCTACGCGCTGTTTCTTGCGACCCACGCCTCCCTGATCCTTCTATATCCCTTCACCCTCTCGCGGTTCCTGCTCACGGCTTCGATTTACACGGTCGGCACGCTGATCATGCTCTTCCTGTTGTTTCATCCGCGCAATCAGTGGCTGGTTGACAATCGCTCGCGAGTGGAGGGCGAGCGCTGCCTGGCCCTGACTTTCGACGACGGCCCCGACCCCGTGGATACTCCCAAATTACTCGACTTACTTCGTGAGAAAAATGTGAGGGCCACGTTCTTCGTGATAGGGAAGCGTGCCGAGCAGCATCCGGAAATCGTGCGCCGCGCCTGGGCCGAAGGGCACCTGATCGCCAACCATACCTGGTCGCATCGTCCGCTATTTTGTTTTCTCACGCCTTCGCGCCTGCGGGCTGAGATCGAGCGCGGTACGGAAAGTGTGCGCCGCATTTGCGGTTTTCGTCCGCGCCTGTTTCGCTCGCCGGTCGGTCTGCGTCACCCGCTTCTGCGCCCCTATCTCGAGGATGCGGGATTGGAATACATTTCCTGGACCATTCGCACCCGCGACACGTTCGCCACGGATTCCGGCGTGCTCGCCCAGCGCATCCTGAAACAGGCGGCCAGCGGAGCCATCATCCTGCTGCACGATCGTCTGCCGGGTGGAACGCAGGTCATGCTGGAAGCCCTGCCTCGGGTCATCGACGACCTGAGACAACGGGGATTCGAATTCGTGCTGGCCGGCTCGCGCGAAGATGCCGGCGCCGCGATGCCGGAAGCAGCCGCCTTCGAATCAGCGCGTTGATTCTGGCGTTCGTGATTTCGCGCTAAACAAGCGCGCTCACCGAGCTAATCCCAGTCCCGAAACCACCGCCAGAAATGCGCGACTCGCCGCTCCCACCGGATCGAGCAAAACTCTGCGCCGCTCGAGCATTGTTGCCACCGGCTGTCCCTTGTAGCTGGCAATTTGCCGGTAGCGCGACATGAAAAACAACACACGCAGGAAGAGTTTCCACTGGAGCGGAGCAAAGTAATCGGGCGTCACGAAAGGCACCGCATGCCCGTCCTTGACCTCGGCGACAAAGTCCTTGTAAGTTGCCGCTCGCGAAAGAGAGATGACGGAACTGGCCACCAGCAGATGGCTGTCACCTCCGCCCACCACCGGTTTGCGCCACTGGCGGGCCAGTTCCAGGACGGCATCGTTCTCCTCGCGCCGCCGCATCCCGTTAACTTCCAAGGCGTGAATCGCCCAGCCGTAGCGCGTGAGCAAGTCCGTGATGGGAATTGTCTCCGATCCTGGCGCCCAAGCGATGAGGGGATGGTTCAACACGACGAGGCAGCCGCTGGCGGCGAGGGTCTCAAACAATTCGTCGTAGCGTCCCCCCCGCGCGGCCGCTTGCATTCGAGCGTGCGTCTCATCGATTCCACTCTCCGGCAGGCCGCTCACTCCCAGGTGAAACAGGTGCCCCTGGTACCACAGTGACAGCTCTTCGCTGAGTGCGATGCGGCCGTTCAGGTCGGGCCGTCCACGCAGCAGAGCCAGGCTTCCGACGAATTCGTCGTGGTCGGTGATGGCCAGGTGAGCCCCATTAAAGCCCCAATGAGCGGCCGCCGCGGCTTCGATCTGATAGACGTCTTCAGGGGTGTAGGGCGGGTTGAACGTAATCTCCGCGTAATTCAGGTCGGAAACGCCGCCGAGGCCGAACGAGCTCTGCAGTATGCCGCTCAACGGGCGCATAAACCCGAGTTTGACGACCTGGTTTAACGCCGCCAGCTTCTCCACCGAGTGGCATGAGTGGTTGTGCAGGGAAACCGCATAGCCAAACTCGCGGTCCGGGTGCGGACATTCGCGGTAGGTGTAGTTCTCAATCTTCCAGGCTGACCGTCTCATCGCGTTCGGAGTGGGGTGTCCGCGAGTACAAGTTTACTGCGGCGCTGCTTTCCAGCCGGGCTCCCAGCGGAAAACCTTTGAGCGTACCCTCCCGTTTATCCCATTGACCTGCTTGGATTTCCGACTGCAAGGCCTGTTTTTGCCGGAGCGAAGCCGAGGATACCCAGGAGATTAAGACAATACCAGAAAAAACCACGTTCCCAATCTGCACTAGGTCGTCGCTGCCCAGCCAAGGAGAAGCAAGAAGAGGTTGTCGCAGAAGAATGCGATCTGATAGTCTTCGACCAGGTGTGGACTGGGGCGGGTGGGTTTCGGCAGGTATGGTAATCTGCCAGACCCAAGGGGGATGGGCGTGCTGTATTCCATCGATTCGTCCAATTCGTCGGCGCAAAGGCCACAAAGCGACCTCCTGGCGAAGCTGTCGAAAGGCCGCCGGGTTCTGCTGATCGAGGCCAACGATATGCGGCGCTGGGTCGGCGGACTGGTTACACCCGAGGTTCACATCCCTCCTGTTGGGCTCATGTACGTCGCCAGCAGCGCGCGGCGCCACAATCCCGACGTACACATTGAAATCCTTGAAACCTCGCTCGACGCCCAGTCCGACGAAGAGCTGGTGGCGAAGCTATTGGACTATCGCCCCGATGTGGTTGGAATCCGCAGCATCAGCCTGTTCGAGGATGAACTCAGGCGGGTTGCTGAACTGACCCGGAGCGTTCTGGACATTCCCATCGTGGCCGGCGGTCCCATCGCTACCGCCCGGCGCGGACCGCTTCTCAAATCCATCCCTGCAATCGATCTTCTGGTGGTGGGCGAGGGAGAGTTGACGTTTTCGCGCCTGCTCTCGGGAACCGCAACCAACGGGATGGTGTTACGGCAAGGCGACGAGACTGTCGATCTGGGCGACGGCGATATTGTCGACAATCTGGACGAACTGCCCTTCCCGGACTACAGCCTGGTCGATCTCAGCCGTTACGAGCAGCACCTGAGTTACGCGTATAACCACCGGCGGCAGGGCGTCCTGCTCACCAGCCGGGGTTGTCCATTCCTGTGCACTTACTGCAATACTTTCGCCGGAAAGACGGCACGGCTGCGTTCCGCGGAGAACGTGGTCGCCGAGATGGAAATGATGTGGCGCGATCATGCCATCGAAGACTTCTACGTGGTCGACGACATATTTAATATGGACCGCAAACGCACCGAGGCGGTGTTTCGCATGATTATCCGCCTCCACAAGAATTGGCGCCTCTATTTCGTGAACGGGTTGCGGGCCGATATTATGACGCGCGAACTGGTGGACCTGATGGCCGATGCGGGAACCGTCTGGGTCACCTACGCGGTTGAGTCCGGAAGTCAGCGCATTCAAAAGCTGGTGAAGAAAAATATGCGCCTGGAACAGGCGGCGGAGATTATTAACTACTCCCAGGACCGCGGGATGGTGGTCAACGTCAACACAATGTACGGTTTTCCCACGGAAACCGGAGCCGATGCCCAACAGACGCTCGACTACCTGGCCCGGTTGCACATGCCGTCGCTGCTTCCCTACCATTTTTGTCTGCGGGGATATGACGGATGTGAAATCGTCGAGCAGGCGGCGGAAGCCGGGTGGGATACGGCTGCCTTCCTCGAGGATGGTACGCTCTCCTATCACGACATGCCTCGGGGAACCGACACGTTTCCGAAAAACGAGATGATGAAGCACCTGATTGATTATCATACGAAGTTCGGCATGCGTAACCAGCAGCATCTGCGTCGGTCAATCAGCGTTCTGAGGGACAACGGATACACCGAGAGCGATCTGGTGGATATGTACAGCGTGCTTCAAAATCGTTCGTTCCGGCATGTGGATGAAATTGTGGCCGGGTCAACGCCGAGTGCCAAGGCGCCGAACGTCAAGACAACGCCCGTCAAAGCGACGACCATCAAGGCAAATGCATAAGCCCATCAAATATCTTGAAAGAGCGATGTCAATTGCTGCCAACGGGGCGTGGCAGATATTTTGTCTGAGCAACCAGCTCGTTCCCGAAAATCCATCGTTCACGCCCAGATGGTCGGATAAGCCGCTGCTGAAGTCGCGCGAGAAATCGAAGCCGCCTCTGGGCTGGCCCCGGCAAACCGATTCGTTGTGCCCCCGTTGTGTGCCGGAGATTCGCCAGCAGATTGTCGACGGCAAGCAGGATTACCGCGTCTTATTGAACGAGCGGCCCGGCGAAATCAAAGCGCAAATCATCGAGCGCGACGGCAGAATCTTGATGGTCAAGGATTGCCCCATCCACGGACATTTTGAAGATGTCTTATCCATCGATCCGCAATTCTTCCGGCATCTGGAGGAAACATTTCCTGGCCGGGACATCCGGGCTCATAACGACGAAAAACTTCACAACCACGGCAGCAGCACGATCAAACACGGACGCGGATCGGTTCTCACCGTCGACCTGACCAACCGCTGCAACATGATGTGCGACCCCTGTTTCATGGACGCTAACCAGGTCGGCTTCGTGCACGAGCTTGCCTGGGACGATATCAAGACGCTGCTCGACAATGCATTTTCCATCAAGCCGCGGCGCCAGATGTCCGTACAGTTTTCCGGGGGCGAGCCCACCATGTCCCCGTATTTTCTGGACGCCATTCGCTACGCCCGCCAGTTGGGCTACGACAGCGTGCAGGCGGCGACCAACGGCATCGAGTTTGCCAAGAGCCCGGAGTTCGCGCGGCAGGCCGCGGAAGCAGGCCTGCGCTACGCTTATCTCCAATTCGACGGGATCGGCAACCCGGCCAATTCCCATCGCAACGTTGGGAACCTGTTCGACGTGAAGCTGCGGGCCATTGAAAACCTGCACTCCAACGGCGTGGAAATCGTGCTCGTGACCACCGTGGTCAACGGCATCAACAACGAGCAAGTAGGCCGCGTGGTGCAATTCGCGCTGGACAACCCGGACAAGATTGCCCTGGTGTCGTTCCAGCCCGTCTCTTTCACCGGCCGCGACGAAGCCGTCACCGACGAACGCCGCAAAGCGCAACGCTACACGCTCTCGCACCTCGCCCACGACGTGAAAGAACAGTTGAACATCGGCGAGCCCGTCCGCGACTGGTTCCCGCTCTCGTTCCTCAGCACCTTTTCCGACTGGGCCGACCTAGTTCACGGCCCCGAAGCCGCCTGGGGCCAGGTAGCTTGTGGTTGTCATCCGAACTGTGGGGTGGGGATGGCGGTTATGGTCGACAAGGAAACGCGGGAGGCGGTTCCGGTGACGGCGTTCGTGAATGCCGGCCAGTTTGCGAAGGACGTGGCGAGGGTCAACGATTGGGCTCGCAGCAAATGGTTGTCCGTCGCGGGGATGGCGCTGGCGCTGGTGCGGAATTACGATGCGTTTCGTGCGCCGAAGCATTTCCGCGCTATCGATTTGTTGCGGAAGCTCGACAAGGGGATGGGCGCTACGGGACGCGACTACGGCGACGTCTCGGGCAAGCGGACCATGGACGACATCCTCCGGCGCCGTCAAGATCGCTGGAATCTGCTGTTCGTGGCGGGCATGTGGTTCCAGGATTTGTTCAACTACGATTTCCGCAGGACCGAGCAGTGCATCATTCCCTATGCGACGCAGGAGGGAGAGATTTCTTTTTGCGCTTACAACACCGGGATGGGTTGGCGGAACATCATCGAGAAGATGCATATGACGGCCACGCTGACCAAGTGGTATGAAGAGCACGGCCGGCATGAGATTTTCGCCGGCGGTAAGAGCGTGAAGCTCAGCAGCACGGAACATCATCTGGTGTTGAAGGATGAGATCGTCACGAGCGAAGCCCAGCATGATCTCGAGCAACTCGGCATCGCGAAGAATGCCCGTGAGGAAAAGCTGAGGGCGCGTGCGGAGCGGGTCAAGGTGGAAGAAGAGAACTTACGCATGGCCAAGCTCTACCGCGAGTTTGTATTGAAAGAACAGCCGCTTCCGAACCTGGTGCAGATCGGGCTCGGAGCGGCGGTGGCGCCTTCGGAAGGCGAACGGGAAGCTGTGGGCGGAGATTAGTCGAATCCGAATCACGCGCCGCGCATGGTGCCGCTAGACACCGTTTCGTCGGGGGATTCGGAAACTGGCGTTAAGCTTTCTGGGTCCAAGCCTCTCGAGTCCACGATCCTCGGCCGCAGCAGATTCGTCTCCTTCAAATAGGCCTGGGGATCCATTAATGTCTGAGTGCGCGCCAGAATCTGTGCCAGGCGCGGAATATCGCGTACCCGAGCCTGGCTGAGCCACTGCCACCACTTCTTTTTTCCCGCGATGTTAAGAACGCTGCGCCGCCACGACTCACAATAAAGCTCCCAGAAGCGCTCTACCGGCAGGCGTGGCTGCCAAAGCAGGTGATGCAGATCGTACTGGCTCCAGTCGAAGACGTCGATCTTCTTCTTGCTTTTTTCGAAGTAATAAGTGCCCGGCAACGGAGTGAGAATGGTAAATCCCACACGGTAGAGTTGGTGCTCGTCGATGAAATCCCACAGGCGTTGAAAATCTTCCTCCGTAAAATCCGGATCGATGATGAAATTCCCGGTCACACCGAATCCGAGTTCGCGGGCAATGCGCACGGCCTCGACGGTCTTATTGATGTCGGCGTCCTTGACCAGCGAGTTGAGGCCCGGGCTGGTGGCGGATTCCAGGCCGAAGAAAATGTCGAAGCTTTTCGCCAGGGGACGCCAGAGCTTCAACAGGTCGGCATTTTCCGTGACCAGATCGGCGCGGGTTTGCACCAGCAGCAGGTTCTTGCGTTCCTTCGAGCGGAGAAGGGTGCGGCCTAATTCTTCGCTGCGCTGCCGGTCGGCCCAGAACAAATCGTCGACCATGAAGAGGTTGCGGCCGGTAGCCTCGAAGTCGGCACGCACTTGCTCGGGCGCGAAGCAGCGATAGGTTCGCTTGTAGAGCTGCCATACCGAACAGAAGTTGCACCGGTAGGAGCAACCGCGGGCCGTTTCCATGGTCCACATGGGCATGTAGTTCAGGCAGGCGTAGCGTTTCTGGTAGCGCGCGACCACCGAGCGGTCCGGGAGGGGCATGTGAGCCAAATCCAGAAAGCGTCCCGCCTGCGCGCCGGTGGGCTGAAACCGGCCGTCTCCCTTCGGAAGCAGCAGGGAAGGAAGTGTATCGAGCGGGCGGCCGTTGGCGACGGCGTCACACAACGCCGGCAGTAACGTCTCTCCTTCGCCGATGCAGATTGCGTCCACGGACCGGTTGAGATCGACGGCTTTCGGGTAGGCGGAGATTGCGTGGCCGCCGACAGCGACGAAAATCTTCGGGTTGTAGGCTTTGATCTGGTCCGCCAGCCGGAGCGTCTCTGGCGCTTCGAGGATATGCAAGCAGGAGATGGCGGCCAAGTCGGGTTGGCACTGGCGCAGAATCTTGGAGATGCCGCGACTCTCGAAACGCATGTCCGCCAACTGGACGGAATGTCCCGCCTGCCGCAACGCCGCCGCCAGGTACATCAGGCCCAGGGGTTCGGTTTGAAAAAAGGGAGACAACCCGAAGTGAGCGGTCTCCGGGTGAGGCCTTAGCAGCAGGATTCGCACTGGCTACCTCCCTGGCACCAGGTCGGCCCGACTCCCGCGCGTGTCAATTCAAGAACCCCCGATGGATGAGTCATTGCATTCGTGGCGATGCAACGGCAAAAAGTGTGTTCCCGAAACTCCGATCCCTCTATAGGTTGCTCGGGGATCTGCCAATTGAACGCGACAGGTTACTTTACTTGGGGGAGGGATTGCAATACAGAATTGTCCTTGGGTAGTGGCTCAATTTCACGGTTAATTCAGCCCGATGTCATTCTGAGCGCGGCGACAGCCGGGCGAGGAGCCTTACGACGGCCGATGCTATTGATGGCGTGAATGGAATGCCTGTGCTTCCTGCAGAGCTGGCGCCCCTCGCATCCGTACAACCGATGTTTGGGTTTCGTAAGGTCCCTCCGGAGCGCTTGGCGCGCTCCTGCGGGATGACATCGGTCGGTGAATCCCTAAGTGCAGAAGGGTACACAGAGGAAACCCTGCCAGCTAAAGCGGGTGTGATACTGCGCGATTAGCGTGATGATCTCTTTCCGTAATCGGGATGAATCCCGACGGGGCCTCGCTGGCCGAATTCAACCGTTATCCTGACGGGACCATGTTTTTGCAGTCGCCGCACGCGTGATACACTCGGAAAATCCAGCGTTCTTATCTCGCGCATCTCCGCCGACGCTGGAACCTGCGGCATGCGAACTTGCGCACTCATTCCGGCCTTCAACGAAGTCCCTTACATTGCCGATGTGGTGAAGGGCGCTCAACAACATGTTGAAAAAGTCGTCGTAATTGACGATGGTTCCGGCGACGGAACGGGGCAAGTTGCCCGGGCTGCCGGAGCCTTTTGTCTGCGATCACCAAGGAACTGCGGCAAGGCTTCGGCGCTGCGACTGGGCATCGAATTTGCGCGGGCCGAGAACTTTACCCACGTGCTTACTCTGGACGGCGACGGCCAGCATTTGCCGGAAGATATTCCCGGCATGCTTCGGGTGGCGGAAGAGACCGGAGCGGACCTGGTGATTGGGGCGCGCTCGTTCGATCGCGCGTCGATGCCGCGCTCCCGTTATTATTCCAACACGATTGGCAGCCGGATCGCATCGTCACTGGTGGGGCGGGAAATTCGCGACAGCCAGAGCGGGTTCCGGCTGTTCCGGCTGGATAAACTTCAGGGGACCAAACTGCGGAGCCGGTTCTACGAATTCGAGATGGAAGTGCTGATCAAGATGGCGCGCTCGGGTTGCGTTATAGCGCACGCGCCGGTGCAGACGGTCTATCACGATGGCCACGCGCGCTCCAAGATGAAGCCGGTGCGAGACACGGTGCGGGTTTGCCTGTGGTCGCTCGCATTTCGCTTTCTGGGAGCGTGACGTGAGTGCGCGGAGCGGACTGCGATGTGTTCTGCTTGCGTTCCTGATTTTTCCGGCAGTGCTGGCTGCGCAGTCCGACGATCTTCACTCCGGCGCTCTTCAGTCCAGCAACATGCCGTCGGACGATTTGCTGAACCGGATTTGGGATGGGGTTCAGCAAGCACAGAAAAAATTCACGAGCACCTGCGGGACCATTACTGAAACCCGCACTTCTAACCTGCTGGCGAAACCGATGGTACTCCACGGTAAGTTCTGCGCCGAGGGCACGACCCGATTCGAACTGGAGTATCTCGATCCGGCGGGCGTGCGCATTCGCTACAACGACAACTACCTCAACATTACGAGCGGCGGCAAAACCGAGGTTATGGAAGTGGGAAGCAACGTTCGCCGCGCCCAGTCTTATTTCAGCCGGGAAAATTCTATCGGGAATCTGAAGAAAAACTTCACCATCACCGTGCAAGAGGAGAGCGGGGACTACGAAATGAAGCTGGTTCCGCGGACGGACAATTTTCGTCGCACGCTGAAATCCCTCGTCGTGAAGCTGGACAAGCGGAACTTTCTGCTGCGCTCGCTGGAGGTGGAGGGCAAGAGCGGCGTGGACAGCGTATTCGCCATCGACGTCAGTTCGCTGAACCCGAAAATTCCGCCGGAGACGTTTGAGGTGTACAAACCATAGTGATCGAGCGAAGCGTGATTGGCGAAAAAGTGATGGAGCGAAGGGTGATAGAGCGAAGTGAAATCGAGACGATGATTCCGCATCGCGCTCCGTTCCTGTGGATCGACCGGGTCGAGGAACTGGAGCCGGGAGTGCGATGTGTTGCGGTGAAGTTTGTCGATCCGGCGAACCCGATTTTTGCCGGACATTTTCCTGCCAAGCCCATTCTGCCGGGCGTTCTTCTGATCGAAGCGATGGCACAGACCGCGGGTGTGATGCTGGGATCGGCTGCGCAGGCGGCTGATAAACCTGACGGAGGAGTGGCGCTGCTCGCGGCGGTCAACCGATTCAAGTTTCTCAAGCCGGTGACGCCAGGTCAGGAAATACGTATTGAAACAAGAAAGATGACCGAGGTCGGCCGAATGGCATACATCGGTGGCACGGTTTGGGTGGACGGCGAGATGGTAGCGAGCGGCGAGTTGTCGGTAGTATCGGCCTGATGGGCAGACGCTGATGGGCAAACGCTGATGGGAAACGAATGACCAGGCGGAAGACAGCATGGGCCAGCCGTTGATTGAAAGCTTTCAGACTCGCGCGCGGCAGTTCGCAACCGTCTTGCTGAAGGAGAGCCTTGACCCCGGGCGGGCCGCCGCCGCAGTGTTTCTGGGGATCTTCGTCGGCATCTTGCCCATTTACGGGTTTCAACTTCTGGTGGCCGTAAGTCTGGCGATTTTCTTTAAGCTTAACAAGCCGCTGACTGTGGCTGGCACATTCGTAAACAATCCGCTCCTTCAGCCGGTAATCATCGTGTGCTCAGTGGAGCTCGGTTATCTTTTGCGTAGCGGGTCGTTTCGGCCATTTCATCTCTCCGCGCTGTCGGGGCCGCACGTAAAAGAGGAACTCCTCGCCTGGGTGTTGGGCAGCGTGGCGCTGGGGTTAATCGCCGGCGGCACTGGGGCGGCCATTGCGGCGGTTGTGGTGCAGCTTAACTCGCCCGCGAATTCAGAAGTGCGGGATCGCATTCGCTTTGTGACGCAGATGTTTGCCCAATGCGGCTGGGCCGACCGATCGTTCGTCCGGTGGAAGCTGCGGCTGGATCGCATCTTCGGATTGCTGGCGGGGTTGCTTGCCGCCGAAGACCTGGGATCAGGGACGGTCGTGGATTTAGGCTGCGGGTATGGCATGGCTCTGAGTTTTGCGGCTTTTGGTGGAGGAAGCCAGCGCCTGGTTGGGTGCGACCTGGATGCGCATCGCGTCGCGGTTGCTCGCAAGGCCCTCAGCACACTGCACGCGGAGGTGAGCGTTGCGGATGTTCGAGGTGTCGAGCTTCCGCCCGCAAGTTTGATTCTTATTCTGGATGTCTTGCAGTATCTGCGTGCCGATGAGCAACTGACGTTGCTCAAACGATGCTGTTCGGCTCTTGTGCCCAATGGAGTGCTGGTGTTCCGAGTTCACGATCGCGAACGCGGCCTGTGGTCTGTAATTACCCTGGCTTTCGACCGGCTCGTGTTCGCCTGCGGACGCGTCGGCGTGCAGCCCGTGACGCTCCCGGCCGCGCAGTACAAGAGTGTGCTGGAGAACGCCGGCATGCAGGTGGAAGCGCGCCGGTTCCGAAACCGCTTACCGCTGGCTCACATCTTATTCATCGCGAGAAAACCGTTGGCGGGGCGCATCGATGAGGACGCAGTGAAGGCCACAGCCGAGGTCACAGCATGATGGTCCGTTTCATGCGCATGGTGGGCCGCGTGGTGGTAGGCCATCCGGGATTGGTGACGGCCGTTAGCCTGGTCGGGACCTTGTTGTTGTATGCCAACATCCACAACCTGCGAACCGGCACCGACCTCACAGATCTGTTTGGAAATCGCGATCCACAATGGCGAGCTGCCAGCCAGATCGGCAAAGAGCTGGGTTATGGTAACCAGCTCTTCGTGCTGATCGAATCTCCAAACGCAGGAACGTCAGGAGGTGCGGACACCACCGGCCAGATGGAAGAAATGGCCGACCATCTCACCGCCGACATGCTGACCAGCGGTCTGTTTCTGCACGCGCGCTGCGGCTTGCAGGACGAAGAGCTGCTCAACATGGTGCGGTTCTTTACCTGGAACTTTCCTTCATTCGTGCTGCCCGGGCAAACGGAAGATCTGAAGCGGCGGCTGGATCCAAAACAGATTCATCAAACGGTTCGCCGCACGGCAACTGAATTGGTCACGCCGTTCTCCTCTCTGGGGACGAATTATTTTGTTGCCGATCCTCTGGGCCTGATGGAAGTGGAGGCGCACAGCGGCCGCGGATTTTCGCAATTCGCCAATTTCGACCTCAACTGGGGATCCGGGAACCGGTTCTTCAGTAAAGACCACAAGGCGCTGCTCATCATTGCCGAGCCCCGCCAGTCGGCGATGGACTACAAGTTCGCCGAGCAAGTTGTGCACTGGACCCGCGATCACATCCGCTCAACGGCCGCGGCGCCGGAATTCCGGGACTCCGGAGTAGAAGCCCTCGCCGCCGGCGCTTACGTCTACGCCGAGCAGGAGCACCAGTTCATCGAAACGAATATCCGCCGAATCTCCCTGATTTCGATCATCGGCAATTTGCTGTTGTGCCTGCTGATTTATCCGAGGATTCCGCTGCTGCTTTTGTCGCTGCTGCCCGCCGGCCTGGGCATTCTATGGACGACTGGCGTAGCAAGTTTTTATCCCGGGGAAGTTAATCTGATCAGCCTTTCGTTCATTGCGATTTTGGCTGGGCTGGGAGACGACCAGGTCGTACATTTCTTCAATCGGGTGCCGCAGGAATGGGCCAAGGCCGGGGTGCTGAATAATGCCACGCTGAACGACGCCGTGCTGCGCACTTTCGAAACTACCGGGCTCAGCGTTGTCTTCTGCATCGTAACCGCGGCGACAGCTACAGCGTCGCTAGCAACGTCCAGCTTCAAGGCGCTGGCAGAGTTCGGCTTCATCCTGACGGTCGGAATGTTCATGATGATGTTCCACACTCTGTTGACAGTTCCCGCGCTGATGGGGCTGTGGTGGCGAGTCTCGAAGCCGCGCGCGCCGCAGACCATCACCTTCCGCGTTCCTTCCCTGGATCGCACGGAAGACCGTCGACTTTGTGGGCCGGCACGCCCGTCTTGTCGTCGGCGTGGGCCTGGGGATGTTCCTGTTGTCGTTAGCGTTTCTGCCCACCATCAAACTCGGAGCGCACTTCGAGATCGCCGGCGCTGATAACCCTGCCGTGGCCGCGCAGAACCGGCTCTCCGCAAGGTTCGGCATTGAGGGCAGTCCGAACATACTTCTGATCTCTGGCAGCGAACAGGAAGTTCTGGGCCGAGCTGAAAAATTGACGGCCGGGCTGGAAGGCTATCAGCAACGCGGCGTCATCAAGTCCATCTTCTCCCCTACCTCGTTGCTTCCGTCCGTTCAAACGCAAACCGAACGCGCGAGTTCGCTGGAAGGTGTTAATTTCGCGGCTTCCGCCCGCGCCCTGGAGGACTCGCTGCGCGAAAATGGTTTTCGCACCGAGCCAATCCAGCCCTTTATCGACCGGCTGCGAAAACTGGGACGCAACCAGACAGATCCGATCACGCTGGAAACGGCCGCCAAATTCCTCCCGCCGGGACTGCTCGACAACAGCATTCGCAAGACGGCGGACGGCAGCTACGTGGCGGCCATCGCTTTTTACGGCACCGATCCCGACGCTGTCGAGGTCATTCCCGAGAGTGTGATCTCGTCCTGGCGAAATCAATTTGGTCCGTTCGTGGAGTTTTCGTTCGACAAGATGAACCGCGATATGCAGAACCAGGTGCTTCATGACAGCCGCCGAGCGTTGGTGTGGACCGCGGCCGGCATCTTGCTGATTGTCTACCTCAGCTTTCGCAATCTCCGCATATCCCTCATCGTGTTGATCCCGATCATATTCGGCGATTGTTGTAACGTTCGGACTGTTGCTGCTGATGCGGCACCGTTTCAGTTTCATGTCGATTACGGCGATTCCGCTCATCATCGGGATAGGGATCGACAATGGCATTCATTTGGTGCGTCGTTACCTGGAGAGCGTGACCTGGGAAACGAGCACAACGGCATTCTCGCGATCGCGAAGGCTTCCGGCGCGGCGCTGATTCAATCGAACCTTACGACGATCATCGGATTCGGAGCGCTGATGGCTTCCAGTTTCGCGCCGCTTGCTGAAATGGGTCTCGTGACTTCGTTGGGCGTGGCGCTGGCGCTGGCCGGCGGCCTGTTGTTGATTCCCGCGGTCATTCTGCTGGGGGAACAACGCCGCGCCGCAATGGATGCGGCGAGGGGCACGAGCAGGTAGTGTTCAATTTTGCACACTGCCTTAGTGTGCGGGTTGACCTGCAAATGTTTCGTATATACTGCAAACATCCAAGCCTTATTGATGAAAATTTATAGATGAGGCAGCACTTTCGCGAAACCGTCATCGAAACGATCTCGTCACGATTCCCCGGGACGCACCACCGATTCCTTTCCGTGACCGTCGATCAAGTTCCTATCCTAAGGTTTGGGACTTAATTTTCATGAAATCGTCGCCCCGCTCGGCAACGCTGTTCTTCTCAGGGCCGGTCTCACGGTTCTTCTCCCGACTGCGAGGTCTTGGGAGAATTGTCCCGGTTCTGCTGTTCTCAGGCTTTCTGTTTTTGCCGCTGACGGCGGAAGCTGGTCTGCCACGGGCTGCGATCTCGATTCCAACGGATCAGAACCTGGCCGCGGGATTGAAGGCCGCCGAACAGTGTGACGTTCCGGGCAAAATGATCGTGTTGCCGCCGCTGTCTTTCGATTTCGCCGGGGACCAAAGCCCCGCCAGCTTTTCGACGAGCAGGCACAAGCCGTCCAGAGCGTGCCCGAGGGATCCGAGGTCTGGCTGCATGTGGTGGTCGAAGCCGGTTTTCTTGCCGGCAGCGAATCCGAGAGGCAGATTACTGAGCGGGTTGACGCGTTTGTGAAATCGATGCCTCTCTCGGCGGCCGCTGTGCGCGGACTTATTGTCGAGATAAAGGAGCCGCTGACGGCTCCGGATCTGTTCGCCTTCGGGTTGGTGCGCCTGGCGTTAGCCGCCAAGGGCAGCAACGCGGGTTTGCGGCTGGCGTTTGTTTTTCCGCCAGGGTTCATCGGCCAGCACGGCGATATCGTAAAGAGGCTGGCCACCTATTCCGACTTGCTGGGAACCACCTATGCCGAAGGCTGGCGCCAGGATGCCGCGTGGATTGCTGAACACGCGCTGAATAAGCCGCTCATCCTGAAACTGAATGCGGGAACGTCCGCGACGGCCTCGTCGTTTTTAACCGCGATGCTCGCGGCGAGCGGTACCTCCGTTGAAATCGTGTGGGCGGAGCCGCCGGACGCGAAGGCCGCAGCCGCCGTGTGCGCGGTGAACAGCTTGATGACGCGTTCCATCACGGACAACATGTTCCCGTCGGATTCCGCAGCCTCGCCGTTCAGTATCGCTGTGGATGGCGTGGGGAACGACCGAGCACCGCTGGTTCGGCGGCCGGCTCGGACGTGGTAATTGTGGCGCGGGTGGATGGGAGCCCCGGCTCATCCGAAAACCGTCAGGCTCCAGGGCATCAAGCCGGGACCATTCGAGATCAAGTGGTATGACCCCGCGACTGGTGCTCCACTCCCGGCCGGCGAAGCGACGAAGACTGGCCAGGGCTTCGCGCAGACTTGCGACTGCACCAGCGAGTACGCCTTGATTTCCATCCACAAGGCAAGCGACGCTGACCAGACGCTGTATAACACGGTGGAAGTTAAGGGCGGAGTCGATCTCAAAATCGAGGAAATCATTGCCCGCTGGCAGCAGAATCGCGAAGCGCAAAAACAGAGGCTGGCAAACTACCTGGCCTCCAGTTTCATGAGCCTGCACTTTGAAAGCACCAATCTGGGGCCGGGCTTCGACGTGTCGATGCAGCTCGAAGATTTTTTCAGCCGCGACGGCCAGATGGAAGTGGCGCAGAAAGAGTTTTATGTCAACGGCGTGAAATTTGGCAAGAACCACGAGTTCCCGCTGCCGCAAATCGAGCCGGAAAAAGTGCTGACTCAGCCGCTCGAACTGAAGCTCAACGAGCGCTATGACTACAAGCTATTGGGCACCGAACAAGTCGACGGAGCCATGTGTTATGTGGTGGGAGTCGAGCCCAAGGTGCGGGATGAGGCGCTTTACAGCGGCAAAATCTGGATCGACGGCACCACTTTTCGCGAAGTGAGACAGTATCTGAGCCAGCGCGGCGCCAAGAGCAACGTGCTGGTGAATACCGAGACTCAGAATTTCGAGTTGGCTTCTGACCCCGACGGCCATCAGTTCAACCTGCTGCGATCCATCTCCGCACAGCAGTTGCTGAATGCGGCCGGCCGCGATTTTGTGGTGCAGAGGAAGGTGCAGTTTTCGAACTACCGGATCAATAGTCCGGAATTCAGTGGAGCCCTGGCGGATGAGCATAGTTCCGACGACCCCATGTTCCGCGACACTGACGAGGGCCTGCGATCGCTGCAAAAGAAAGGCGGCGAACGGGTTCTGGTGGAAAAGAGCCTGAAGCGCATCGAGTCGCTGATTGCCGGTGCGATGTATGGAGGCACGTTCAACTTTCCGATTCCGTTTCTTGGCATCAGCATTGCGGATTTCGATTTTCACCACACCGGAGCGCAGCTCTCGACATTCTTTGCCGGGCCCATTCTGGTTTCCGACCTCTCGAAGCAATACCGGCCCAGGTTCCGCCTGGCGCTGGATTTAGCGCTAAATGGATTGCCCGGCGAGAACCGCATCTACAGCAGCAACACGGAATTGCTGCAAGGGGAGGTATGGACCTGGGAGCAAACCACTGGCCTGCGCGCGTCGTGGCAAGCCAGCACGCATCTCAGCGTGACGGCGAACACCTACTTGGCGTATGACAACTTTCTCCGGACCAGCAATGCGGCCGAAATATACCAACTGCCGCGCAACGGCCTGAACGTGCTTCCGGGCCTCGAAATAAAATACAGCCGCAAGGGTTATGTGTTCGACGCGCAGGGAACGCGGGGCGAGCGCATTAACTGGCGACCGTTTGGATGCACATCGCTGGCCCTGCCTCCGGCGGGATGCGGCTCTTCATCGTCGAACCCGCCGCCGCAAAATACTCTACTGACGCAGCGTCCGCAAGACGCGTTCACGCTCTACAACGCCGATTTGAACAAGGATTACTACATCGGAAAGTTCACCAAGGGCGGATGGGATATGTCCTATTGGGGTGGAAATCAGCTGGATCGCTTTTCGCGTTATTTCCCGTCGTTTCTTTCGTCGCCGCGCCTGCACGGCATTCCTCCCGGCACGGATTCGTTTGACGCCATCGCCATGGCGAACGTGCACTACGGTTTCCACCTGCTGGACTTCATGAAGATCGATGGCATGTACGCCTACGCGCGCGCGCGCAACCAGGAGGAGTCCCTGCAGTTCCGCAAGTTCGATGGCCTGGAGGTGAACTTCAACACGCCAGGCCCGCTGGGCACGCTGGTGCAAGGCACAGTTTCCTATGCGCTCGACGGAAACATAGCGCGCTACAACTCCCGATGGGCTGCTTATATTCTGATCTTCAAGCCGTTGCACTAAATTCAAAGATATGGCTGAAAAAGCGCCTAAGGATCAGAAAACAGATCAGAACCCCGGCCAGAAGACGGCGCTGGTCACGGGCGCTTCAGGAACTATCGGCGCCGCCATCGCGCAAGCTCTGGGAGGTGCGGGGTTCCGCGTAGCTGTGCACTATCATCACGGGAAAGCGTCGGCGGATGGGGTGGTCGAACGCATCGTCGCGGCGGGCGGAGAGGCGTTGGCCGTGGAAGCCGATCTCTCCCGGCAGCAGAGCGTTGCGCCTATGTTCGAGCGCATCGAGCAGCAATTCGGTCCGGTCGATTACCTGGTCAATAACGCGGGAATCAACCGCGATGTGCTGCTGGCCTTTATGTCGGACGAGCAATGGGATGAAGTGATCGACACCAATCTCCGCGGCACATATTTGTGCTCGCGGCTGGCGTTACCGGGCATGATGAGACGGGGGAGCGGGGCAATCTGCAATATCGTGTCGCCCAGCGGAGTTCGCGGCCAGGCCGGCCAGTGCAACTACTCGGCCTCCAAGGGTGGCATCATTGCGTTCACCAAGGCGCTCTCCCGCGAGGTAGGGCAGTTCCACATTCGGGTGAACGCGGTTTGCCCGGGTGTGATTCCCAGCCCGATGTCCGCTAAGTTCATAGAAAGAGAGGAGAAACGCCTGCTCGCTGAAATTCCTCTAGGGCGCTTTGGCAAGCCCGAGGAAGTCGCCCCGCTGGTAGTGTTTCTGGCCTCCCAGCAGGCAAACTACATCACCGGACAGGTGATCGCAGTCGATGGGGGACTGCTGTAGTTCGTCGCGTCATCTTGCCGGCGGGAAGAAAAAAGTCAGCAACCACTGAGGACACTAAGTCACACAAAGGAAAGCCTTCAGAAGGCCTTTTGGACACTCCCTCTGGTAAATTTCTAGGGGTGAGCTTTGTGGTATGCTCTGGTGCTGCAAATGAATAATATGGCGAGCGTCAAGGAACAACTTAAGCCGATTATATTGAAGAGCTTACGGATCACCGACCTGACCCCGGAGGATCTGCGCGACGATCAGCCGTTGCTTGGAGGCGAGCTGGAAATCGATTCCATCGATATTCTTCAACTCGTGCTGGAGATTGAGCGACATTTCGGCATCAAGCTGGTGCACGCCAATTTCGACCAGAAACATCTGGAGAGCGTTAACGTTTTGGCGGCGATCATCGAATCGAAGATCATCGAATCGAAGATCGTTGAATCGAAGATCATCGAATCCAAAGTGGCGCAAGCAAAGCTCTGACACCTAGAATCCTCCGGTAGGCGACCTCACGATTGTCGAGCGCCTGTGCGGCATTGGCCCGAGTTACCCATCGTGCTCATGACTGAGCGACATAGGAGGAACATGAAAACCGACGCCACGATCTTACTGGGACTCGGGCTCTGCACTCTGGCGTTCGCACAGGATCCAAAGCCGCAAGCTGAGGCCAAGACAACGCACCCGTGCCTAGCTGTTTCTCCCAATAATCCTGACGGGCAATCGGGTCAGGGTCGCTTTCGGACTTTTTTCTATTATCTTGAATCCAATGGCCTTCCTCTTAAGGATATTAAGTCCTACTACAAGAGGAAAGAGCTGGAGAAGCTAGAGAATAGCGGTGTGAAGATCGTCGTCACCACCACCGTGAGTGTGTCCGTGCGGGGGAACGAAACGCAGGCGAACAGCAAGTCCGGCAACGAGACTAACTCCTCCGCGACATCCCAAACCTCGGCTGGCTGTAACTGAATGAATCACATTGGTTGACCGCGCACTTGGTGCGCTTCGCTCTGTTGGGCGTAACCGCCAGGAGATCGTTCGCAAGTATATGGTTTTGAAGGACAAATCGCGTATCGGGCGGTCGACGAGATGACGGCGGCCGGAAGGTGACGCGCTGGTACGAGCATCGATTTCACAACGTCCCGGCGCTGCGGATGATATTTGTCATCATGCCGAGGCTGCCGCGCTTCCTCCATCCTCCCGTCGCGACGGTGACGGCGCTGATCTTTTTCTTCATGTTGAAGCAGGAACGCCGGGCGGTAACCGGAAACCTGCGGCAGGTCTCGGGCAAGCGCGGGTTGGCATTGCATTGGAAAGTTTATTGGGTCTTCTATTCGTTCTGCGACCTCATGGTTTCCTATTGCTTTGTCCCGCAGGCCACACATTCTCAACTGCTCGGCATGCTGGTAGACCCGGAGCGCGGCGGCGACAAGATCGACCAATGCCTGGCTGCGGGCAACGGGCTGATCGTGTGGACGGCGCATGTGGGGAATTGGGAATTTGCCTCGCGCCTGCTGGAAATGCACGGCCGGCCGGTTAATGTGGCGCGGGTGGTGGAAGATAAACCAGCTGAGAATACGCTGCGGAGTTTGATGGCCAGCGAGCGGCTCAGAATTGTGGATCTGAGCGGGGGAGTGCCGGCTACGATTGAGCTCTTACAGGCGCTGCGTCGAAACGAAATCGTCGCGATGCAGGGCGACCGAGTTTACCAGCGCCACAGTGCCGAAGTGCCGTTTTTTTCCCAACCCACCAGCTTTCCGCTTGGCCCCTTTCTGCTTTCGCAGGTCTCGGGGGCCCCGGTGCTGCCCGGCTTCGTGATTCGCCGAGGCTGGCTGCGCTACCACGCCATGATGGGGGATCCGATCCCGCCCGCTCCGTCTCAGGTGACATCGGCGCTGACATCCGGCGAGGACGACCGCGATGCTGGTCTGCAGGAAGCTTTGGGGCAGGCTGTGCGGTTTCTGGAAAAAACGTTGGCAACCCATTACGATCAGTGGATGAATTTTTTTGAGTTCTGGCCGGTTGCCTCCCGTGAGTGATCTTCGAATTAACGATCCCCGAAAAACCATCGTGGTTACCGGTGTCGGCGTGGTCAGCCCCTATGGCGTCGGGCTGGACTGCCTGCAGGCCGGGATGTTTGCGGGCAAGTGCTGCCTGGCGCCTACAAAGGATGTGTATCCCGGCTTCGAAGGAACCACGGCGGCGGTTTGTGGATTGCCGCTGCCAGCGAACGGCGACAGCCCAAAATATTCCCGCAGCGATCGGATGGCGATGGTGGCGGCTCAGATGCGGTGGCGAATCTCGATTATGAGAGCGATCACTTCCGCGAGAGCGGCGTTTTTATGGCCAGCACGGTCGCTGGGTTGAGCGAGATCGATCCTGGAATTGCAGAGGATCCGGCTGCCTGGTACCGGCGCGGCGGTGGTCTCGCGCGAGCCGCTTCTTATCCCCCGGCTCATGTTGCCGACTCTGTGGGCGACCACTTGGGAATTCGCGGACCACGCTGCGCTATTTCCGCGGCTTGCGCTTCCAGCGCGATGGCGATCGCGCTCACCGCCAACATGCTTCTCGATGGAGCGGCGCCCATGATGTTGGCGGGGGGCAGTGATGCGCTGTGTCCGTTCACGCTGAGCGGGTTCAGTTCGCTGCAGGCGTTGGACAAAGACCCTTGCCGTCCATTCGACAAGAATCGCAAGGGACTGAATCTGGGTGAAGGAGCCGCGGTGCTCGTTCTTGAAACTCTCGCCGGGGCCATGGCGCGTAACGGCAACGTACTGGCTGTGTTGCGTGGATGGGCGATGACGAACGACGCGTTCCATTCGACCGCGCCCCAGGCCCAGGGAAACGGCCTAGCGGATTGCATGCGCCTCTGCATGGAAATGGCGGAGGTCCGTGGCGATGAGATCGGTTATGTGAACGCTCACGGCACGGGCACGCCGCTGAACGATGTTGCTGAGGGCAACGCGTACGAGACAGCTTTTCGCGGGCGCAGCCGGCCCGTCCCGGTCTCTTCGACGAAGTCTTATTTCGGGCACTGTCTGGGAGCGGCTGGAGCTCTCGAGGCGGCCATCACGATCATGGCGGTTCGTTGGGGCGCGCTGCTGCCAACACTGCGGCTGACGGACCCTATTGAGGGCCCGGGCGTGGAGTGGCTACGCGGAGAAGTGCGGCGCGAGGCGCTGCCGCTGGCCATGTCGGTTTCTGCTGGGTTTGGCGGGAGCAACACGGCGCTCATATTTGGTAGCCGCTCATGACTGCGAATTTGGCGGCGATTACGGGGATCGGTTCCGTGAGTCCCTACGGTCCGCGCGCTGGATTAATTCCACAGACCGCTGTGGAACTCGAACCGATCACCGCGTGGAAGACTGCCGGATTGCGGCGAGCATTTGTGGTCAAGCCGTTTCGCCCCGCCAGCGTGGTGCCGGGCCTGAAGACTCGGCGTCTGGATCGCTTGTCGGCATGGGCGCTGGTGGCATCTTCGCTGGCCCTGCGGGATGCCGGGATCGACCTGAGCCAGGTGGACCGTTCGCGAGTTGCCGTCGTGTTCGGTACTGGCTTCGGCTGCGCCGAACTCACGGAAAGCTTTTTTCAGAGTGCTGCCGTAAATGGCTGGTCGGGGACCGACCCTAGTCCGTTTCCAGAGGGACTCGCTAATGCTCCGGCCAGCCACGTGGCTTTGCTGCATGGTCTGCGAGGGCCTAACATTACGGTCGGCAGCACGGGATTTGCGGGCGAGAGCGCGTTGATACAGGCGGCTTCGCTGATCGGCCACGGGCTGGCAGACTTGGCGATCGTGCTGGCGGGTGATACGCTCACGCGCGCCGTCTACGAATGGTACGAGGCGGCCGCCCTATTGTCGCCAGCCTGTTACAACGCGGAACTCCCGCCGGAAGGCGGCTTTGTGCCGAGCGAAGGATTAGTTGCATTGGTGTTAGAACCGGCGGCCCGGCGGGAGGTGCGCTCCTACGCCCGTTTCAGTTCGGGCCGCTGCGCGGCGGGCGGCAAGCCGGTGGAGATTATTCGCGCGATGCTCGGCGATTCTGTACTTAATCGCACTATTTGTGCCGGTAACGGCGCGCCTTGTGCTGCCAGCTCGACATCTGCGTTGGCTCGTGCAATTAGCGGGCCGAGTGCGAAGATCGTCCCTGCTCACGCCGTTGCTGCGGGGCTTGCCGATGCGGGCGCTCTTCTACACTTAATTTTGGCTTTGAGCAGCGGGCCACGCAGCGGACCGGCTTTGTTGTTAGGAACATCCGGCGACGGCGGTTTCGCGGCGCTTCTGCTGGAGTTGCCTTGAATATGAATGTGCGAATTGCAGCCGCGGCATATACCGTTCCGGACGACGGTGAGACCGTTGAAGCGGTCCTGGAGCGCGAAAAAGATCGAGTGGAGGCAACGCTCGCGCCGCTGAGCCCGAAGGCGAGACAGAAGGCCGCGGAAGGTCTAGGACTGAGCCGCGTGCGGGTTTGCGGCGGCAAGCAGCCTTATGACCTGGTTCTTGAAGCCGCTTCCACGGCGATTGCGGAAGCTGGAATTACCGCGCAGGACATTAATCTGATTCTCGATTACAGCACATTTCCCGGAGAAAATTCACAATATCTTCCTTTCGCGCACAAACTCAGCGCCGATCTCGGGGCGGAAACTTCGTTGAACTTGAGTTTCAAATCCGGCGGCTGCGCGGCGCTTCATCTCGCGATCAAAACCGCGCTGGGATGGATGAGTACCGATGACAGTATTCAGACCGCGTTGCTGGTGACGGGCGACACCGCGCCTCATGGTAGCCGCTCGCTGCTTCCGGTTACGGTGCAGGGCGATGCGGCGAGTGCGGTGATTCTGCGGCGCGAAGTCACGGAGGGGCCTCTAGTGCTGGGCGTGGAAGCCATGACGCTCGGCCATTTGCACGATGCCATTGCGTTGGTCAAAACGAACGGGCACCTCGAAATTAAAGTGGATGCGGCGTGCATGGAAAACGAAGTGATGCCGGTCTACTATCTGAACTTGTTCTGGCTGGTGCAAAAAGTCCTGGCGGCGTCTTCGCTGAGCTTGAACAACATTGACCATTTCATCTATTCCAACATCAGCCAGCGGGACCGCGACGGTTTCCGCAGAATGGTGGGACTGCCCGAGGGTGGTCTGCCGGCGACTCTCATGGCGGAGTACGGTCACACGTTTGCCAGCGATCTTGTTATCAATTATGTGCACATGCGGCGCGAGGGGCGAATTCGTCCGGGACAATTGTTGCTGTTCGCTTCGGCGGGGATCGGCTTTACCTGGGGGGTGACGCTTGCCCGCGCGTGAATTCGCTGAGCATGGAAGCAGCGAACCCGAAGATCTGCTCTCAGACTGGCTGCGGCGCACGGCGGCGGCTACGCCGGATGCGCCGGCCATCATCGAACAGGATCGGACCGGAGAAGATCGGGTTACTTCTTTCCGCGAACTATTCGAACAGGCTGCGTCGCTGGCGGTGCGGTTCGTCGAACACGGGGTTCAGAAGCAGGATCGCATCGCGCTGGTTCTACCGAAGACGACCGATGCAATCATTTCTGTTTTTGCGTCGCTGCTTGCCGGAGCTGTCTATGCTCCGATCCATCCGCAGTGGCCGAAGGAAAGAATCGAAGCGACTTTGGCGGACTGTGCGGCGCGGCTGGTGATTGAGGGCGATGGTTCTCCGCCGCGAATCACTGATTGCGAGACTGGCGAAAGTGTTCCCTGGCACGCGCCGGATATTGGTTCCGACACTCCCGGCGAACACTCGCTGCCCCGGGCAGATGCGGGCGATCCGGCTCTTATTCTGTTTACCTCGGGATCTACCGGTCGGCCGAAAGGGGTGGTTCTTTCTCACCGCGCGGTGAGCGCTTTTGTGAAATGGTCGGCGCGGGAGTTTCAGATTAGTTCGGCGGATCGCATTGCCTGCCCGTCGCCGCTCAGCTTCGATCTTTCCACGTTCGACATTTTCAATATGGCGTTGTGCGGCGCTGCGTGCGTGCTGGCGCCCGAGCATATTGTGTGGATGCCGCGCTTCCTGGGGCAGTTCGTGCGCGATGCCCGCATCACTTGCTGGTATTCGGTACCGTCGATTCTGGCCGGCATGTTAGAGGAGGGACGGATGGCGCAGCATGAGTATCCCGGGCTGCGCGTCATCCTGTTTGCTGGGGAAGTGTTTCGCGGTGCGGACGTGGCGCGGTTGCAGGCCGCGGTTCCGCAGGCCGTGTGCGGTAACCTTTACGGCCCTACGGAGACGAATGTGGTCACGTGGTACCTCGTGCCGCGCGGCTTCGACGGGTCGCAGCCACTGCCGATCGGCCAGCCTTGCCCCTACGCCACTGTGACCTTGGATGCGGCCAGCGGCGAATTGCTCGCGGGCGGTGACTCGCTGATGAGCAGATACTGGAATCGTCCCGAAGATACGCAACGTGTTTTCGTCAACGTGGCGGGCGAACGGCACTACCGCACCGGCGATCGTGTGTTGCGCGCGGCGGACGGCAACTATCTTTTCCTGGGACGGCTCGACCGGCAAGTGAAGCGCCGTGGTTTCCGCATTGAGTTGGGGGAGATTGAGACTGCGCTCGCGGGCCGCGAGGATATACTGGAAGCGGCGGCGGTGGCGATCGACGACGCGAAGGTGGGAACTGCCATCATCGCTTTTGTGCGCGCCCGTTCCGCCGGCGCTGTCAGCCTGATTGAAGCCAAGGCTCACTGTGCGCGGACGTTGCCGCTGTATATGGTGCCCGACCACATCGTATTTCTGGATGCCATACCCAAGGGAAGCCGGGGGAAGATCGATTATATAGCTTTAAGCAAACTCGCAGAAACGCTCGACCATGTTGCACCGAAGAATGTTGCACCCAACAGTGCTGCCCCAAACCATGGAGATCAAGACCGCAGTCCGGCAGTTCA
Source organism: uncultured Acidobacteriaceae bacterium (assembly GCA_963846245.1). GTDB lineage: Bacteria > Acidobacteriota > Terriglobia > Terriglobales > Acidobacteriaceae > Sulfotelmatobacter. Next base: position 201,262 of record CAWJVI010000013.1, read on the forward strand.
TCGCTGAAAACGTTCTGCTCGGGATTCATCAGACCACGATCGAGGACACGACCCCTCTCGTCACCGGCGGCCTGATCGACTCGATCGGGATGATCGGCCTGGTGAGTTTTCTTGAAACGCGCTTCAAGGTCGAATTCGTGCCCAGGGAAATCGATGTGCATAGCCTGAATACGCTGGAGCAGATCGACGAACTGATACGGAAGAAACTGGCCAGCCAGCAAACTGGAACCGCAGGCAGCGAAGGGCAAACTCGGTGAGGTGTTGTGGTGTGGAACCGTTGGAGACTACGCGGACTGACGCTGACGGCAACGTTGTTTCTGACCGCATGCCAACACAAAGAGGCGTTTGAAAAAGCGCCGCTTTCGCCCGGCCAGATCGAAGTCGTACGCCTCTCGGAACGCAGCAACCTCGCCGTGGAACGTGTTCGTTTCTGGTCCAGCGAGATGAACGAGCCCCGCTTTTTCCTGGCGCTCGTACCCAAGACAAAGGTTCCACCCTCAGAAGTATTCATTCTGAATCACGGTTGGTGGGACCGGCCCGAGGATCTGCTGAAAGATCTCAAAATAGATCAGGTCTACGACGACATGCTGAGTCGCGGCGAGGTTCGGCCCGCGATCGTGGTGTTGCCCGACGTTCGCTTCCGCAGCTTTTACCAGGAATTCTCCGACCGCTTCCCCTACCACAACTACCTGACGCTTGTCGCGGAGGAGGTGGCGGGAACGGTCTCACGCCACTATGCCATCCCTTTCGAACGCGAGCGTTGGGGGATCGGCGGATTCTCGTTCGGCGGTTATTTGTCGCTGGATGTGGGACGGCGCTATCCCGGCCGGTTCGGCAGCGTCAGCGTGATCAGCGGCCTCGTGGATGAACAGTGGACCTTCTGGCCGTCGCAACCGCCGCCGCCCGGTCCGCTCGATTCCAAGGGACGGGGCAGACATACAATCGTGGTGCCCGGCCCTGTTCCCAGACTTTTGCTTGCTTGCGGATCGAGCGATCGATTTTTCTCTGGAATGCTTGGCTTGCACGAAAAGCTGACCGGACTCGGCATCCCGCATGAATGGTCAACTGGGCCGGGCGGGCACACCTGGAAATACTGGTCTTCAGTGCTGCCACTGATGTTGAGATTCGATCTGGCGAACGAACGCAGTCGGGTTCAGAGCAAGGAATCCTCTCCAAACCATCCGTCGGAGTGACTCCTCTCCCTCGCTTCACTGCTCCCGGTGCGAAATCAACCTGGGCTAGCTACCGCTGGCTAAATGGGCGCGAAGTACTACCTGCGATCCGAAGTCCAGCTTTATCGTTTTTTGGTCTGACTTGAACACGCCATCAGATCCGAGTTGCAGGTTCTTGATGCCCTGGATTCCCACGGAGTCCTCGCTCAGGATTGGTATCACCGGCGAGGTGCCACCCGCCGTTGGCGTCGAGTGCTGGAGCGTTTGGTTCATGCCGCCATAGTTCACGCCCTCGCCCTGGTCGGGATTTGGGTTCGGGGCGAAGGCCTGGATAATGCCCGTGATTGCCAGAGTCTTCCCGTCTGACAGATTGATTTTGTCAAACACAATTCCCAGCGACGATTGCGCCTCCCCCCCGGATCGAGCCTTCGCTTCGGTCACGTGGCCGACGACTTTTGTTCCGCGCGAAATCACCGTTCCGTCCGCCAGGCGCACGTTTCCCGCGGTCTTGACAACCACCTCCTCGCCCGGCTTCTTCTTCTTCGCGTCGACTGATGAGGTGAGGGATGCGGGAATGAGAATCTGAGTTACCTTCTGACCGGGAGCTGGAGTCTGCGAAGCAGCCTGAGCGCCGGCGTTCCTCGGCGCGCACAGAGAAACGGCGAGCAGCAGCAAAGCCGCGGCTAGCGCGATCCGGCAAACGGCGCGAAGCCTGCGGAACGACAAGACATGGCTGCTGGTCGCAGGCTGGAGCTCGATTGCATCGGCGTTTTGGTCGACAGTCTGCGTTTTCATACTTTTCTCTTTTCTCCATTGGTCACCGGCGTGGGCACATCGTTATCCGGAAACCAATCCGGGGCCGTTGCTTTGACTTCGGACGAAACCATTGTAGTCCATCTCACCCGCCCGGCTATTTATGCATTGGCTCTAGTATTGACTCTGGTCCGAACCGCTCACGGCAAGCTTTCAGTCGGGTTGGATGGGGCCGAAAACTCTCAGAAACTGCAGACATAGATTCAGAAAGGGAAGCAGGTGTTGCCCGATCGCTCTGCCGCCAATGGTGGAAAAGACTGCGAGAATCGCCGTGATTTGCGTCCCTTGACGAGTGACAAGGACAAGTCACCAGAAAGATTGCTTTTCGAGAATTCTGTGCTCTCTAAGAAAATCGATTTTTATGGGACGATTTATCTTTTTCCCGGGCGAAGAGATATGGCACAATCACCTGCGCAGTCATTTCCACAACCAATCGCCACCAGGGCGTGACTTGTGAGAAACTGGTGCGCCACTTGAGTTAGTGCAATCTGCTGCTTACGAAAAACGCTGAGGTCTTTGCTGAAGGAGAGAGTGTTATGGGCAAGAATTCATGGACTCGTCGTCAATTCATGCGCGTCGGCACGGGAGCGGCAGCCGCCGGCGCCGCCGCCAAAATCACGCTTCTGGAACCGAGAATGCTTTCTGCCTTCTCCAGGCCGGTTCGCCGAGCGACACCATCCGCTTCGCCTCCATTGGTACGGGAGTGCGTGGCTGCGAATTGCTGAGGTCCACGCTGGAGGTTCCGGGCGTGGAATGCGTGGGGATCTGTGATCTTTACGATGGCCGTCACCAGGCAGGCCGGGAGGCGGTAAAGAAGGACGTTCCCGTCACTCGCCGTTACAAAGAGATTCTTGACCGCAAAGACGTGGATGCCGTGATTGTGGCGGTCACCGACCACCAGCACCGGCGGGTTGTGGAAGACGCTTGCGCCGCGGGGAAAGATGTCTATTGCGAGAAGCCGTTGTCCCACACCGTGGAAGACGGCTTCGCGATCGTTGATGCAGCGGAGAAGAACAAGCGCATTGTGCAGGCGGGCAGCCAGCGCGTGAGTTCGATCCTCTACGCCAAGGCCAAGGAGATTTACGATTCCGGAAAACTCGGGGACGTTTTCTTCATCGAGGCTTATTGGGACCGCAACTCGCCGAGCGGTGCCTGGGTTTATCCCATTCCGCCGGACGCGAGCGAACAGACCATCGACTGGAAAACTTTTCTGGGGCCAGCCCCGCAACGGCCGTTCGACCCGGTGCGCTTTTTCCGCTGGCGCTGTTTCTCCGACTACGGCGAGGGCCTTGCCGGCGACTTGTTCGTACACCTGATCTCCGGGATCCATTTCATCACCAGCACTAACACCATTGCGGAAAGAGCGATCTCGACCGGCGGGCTGTTCCATTTCAAAGACGGCCGCGATTTTCCGGATCTGCTGCAAACTTCCTACGACTATCCGAACCTGCGGGTCACCATTCGCTGCAATTTGATGAATGACGGCGGGGAGTTCATCGGGTTCTACGGCAACAAGGGGACGCTGATCATCAAGGATTCGACTTTATCGTTCAGGCCGCAAGACACGCGACCGGAACCGGAAACCTATCCGACTGTGGGCTGGCCGGCGCCGGAGCGCGAAGAGTATGTGAAGAAGTGGGATGCCGACCATCCGCCGACCCCGCCGCTGGATGTGAAGATCGAAGAGGATTCGGAGACGTTCGCTCCGCCTCCGGGCTACAACGATGTCGCCGATCATCAAGCCCACTTCTTCAACGCCGTCAGGAGTCGCATCCCAACCGTGGAGAATGCAGTGTTCGGCAACCACGCTGCCATCGGCTGCCATCTGGCAAACTATTCGTACTTCAACAAGAAGATTGCCGTGTGGGACGGCGGGGCGAAGAAGATCGTGAACGGCTAGATATTGAACAGCTAGATATGAACAGCTGGATTGTGAACAGTTACGAGGCAAGCGAAATATGGGCGCGGTGGGAGTCGAATTCCTCACGGCGCCCCGTTCGCTTTACAGATCGAATGAGGGCCTAGCGGGAGATGCCAGTGACGGAACCTTGCCGTAGTCGAGATCGAATCCCAGCTGCAGCTTCGCCGCTTCCGACATCGCGCCGGGACTCCAGGGCGGATCGAACACAATTCGACCTGCACTTCCTTCACTTCCGGCAAGTCGCGCCAGCTTGCGTTTCCACATCGGCTTTCAGAACGTTTCCCATGCCGCAACCCGGAGCCGTCATCGACATCTTCACATCGATTTTCTTGCCGCCCTGCTCGCGCGGCGTGATCTCGCAGGAATAGATCAATCCGAGATCGACGATGTTGACCGGAATCTCCGGATCGTAAATCGTCTTCAATTGCGTCCCAAACCATCTGCTCAGCTGAAAGCGCTCTTCGGCGGGCTTTCGTCGGCGGCAGCCGGCGGCGGTCAACCCCAGCGCATCGGCATCTTTGCGCGTCGATGCGGAACATGTAGCCCATAGTCGCCGCTGACGGTGTAGCTGCTGCCGAGAAATTGCGAAATCCGCACCCGCGTGCCTGCGGGCAGACACGCGGCGTGTCGCCGCTGGGAATCTCGATCGCTTCACATTCGCGCTTTAGGTCGATGGGTTCGTACATGATCTCGTTCATTGCGCGGGTCGTCTATTCGGTGGAAACGGCGTCCTGCTTGCCTTCAAGGGCGGCTTGCAGCGTGTGCCATGCCAGGGTTGCGCATTTCACTCGCGTCGGAAACTCCGAAACGCCCGAGAACACCGCCAGCTTGCCAAGTTCCGCATCGCTGCCGTTGCCGCAGCGTGGCCGGTGACCACGTCGTGAAAACGCTCGAACAGATTCGTCCGCTTCCTGCCTGCGTCTTGCCTTTCAAGGCCTGCGTCATCATCGACGCCGAAGCTTTGGAGATGGCGCATCCCGAGCCTTGAAACGCGATATCCTGAATGGTATCGCCCTCCATCTGCAGATACACCGTGAAGTGATCGCCGCAGAGCGGATTGAAGCCCTCCGCCTTGCGGTCGGGACTGCTGCAACTCGCGATAGTTTCGCGGCGCCTTGCTGTGTTCCAGAATCACTTCCTGATACAGGTCGCGCAAGTCGGCCATCAGGCAAAAACCTCCTGCACCTTTTGGATGCCCCGCACCAGCGCGTCGATTTCTTCTTTCGTGTTGTACATGCCGAAGGAAGCGCGCGCGGTTGCGTCGATGCCGAAGCGCTCCATCACGGGCTGCGCGCAGTGGTGCCCGGTGCGGATGGCGATGCCTTCCTGATCGAGAATCGTGCCGATGTCGTGCGGATGAATGCCCTCGATCACGAAAGAAAGCACTCCCGCTTTCTCTTTCGCCGTGCCGATCAGCCGAACTCCCGGAATCGCCGAAACCGCTTCCGTCGCATACGTCAGCAGTTCATGCTCGTAGCGCGGCAATGTTGTCCATTCCCAGGCGTTCCAGATATTCGATGGCCGCACGCAGGCCGACCGCGCCCGCCATGTCGGGCGTCCCCGCTTCAAATTTGTGCGGCACCTTGTTGTAGATCGTTTTCTCGAAGGTCACCGAGCTGATCATGTCCCCGCCACCCTGGTACGGCGGCATCGCTTCGAGCAGCGCCAGTCTTGCCGTACAGAACTCCGATTCCCGTGGGCCCATACGTCTTGTGTCCGGAGAATACGTAGAAGTCGCAATCCAGTTCCTGCACATTCACGGGCACGTGAGGAACGGCCTGAGCGCCGTCGACCAGCACGGGAATATTTCTGGCGTGGGCCATTCTTATAATTTGCCGCAAGTGGATTGACAGTACCCAGCGCGTTCGAGACGTGGCCAATAGCGACGATCTTCGTCTCGGGGCCGAGGAGTTTTTCGAATTCCTCAAGGATCAACTCGCCTTGATCATTGATCGGCGCGACTCGCAGCTGTCGCTCGCTTCTCCTCGCAAAGCATCTGCCAGGGAACGATGTTGGAGTGGTGCTCCATGGCCGTGATGAGCACTTCGTCACCCGCGCCCACGTGAACCTTGCCATAGGTTTGCGCGACCAGGTTGATAGCCTCGGTCGCGCCGCGCACGAAGATAATCTCGCTCGGCCGAGCGGCATGAAGAAACGTCTGCACCGACTTGCGCGCTGCTTCGAATTCTTCGGTCGCCCGCTCGGAAAGATAATGAACGCCGCGATGGATGTTGGCGTTGTCGCGTTCGTAGTAGCGGACGATTGCGTCGATCACGACCTTGGGCTTCTGCGACGTGGCCGCGTTGTCCAGATAAACTAGCTGGTGACCGCGGGCCTTTTCCCGAAGAATAGGAAAATCGGCGCGCACTCGCTCCACGTCGAAACTGGCCGCGATCTCGTGAACTTCCTCGTGCACCGCAGTGCGACCGGAGTCCAATGGCGATCTTGCAATGGTTGTCATCCAGCGTCCTCCTGGCCTTCTGCATTCGGTTACGCGCGCTGCCTTGGCCCGGTAGCTGGGCTAGGCCGCGGCGCGGAAAAATGATTCGCAATGGACAACAGATGCTCGTGGATCAGGCGCTCCGCGTGGGCGCGCGCCACTCCCGGCTTCATGCGTTCCAGGCACTCACCGGCGAAAGCCAGCAGCAGAAGCTTGCGCGCGGAAATTTCGTCGATGCCGCGCGACTGCAGGTAGAACAAAGCATTTTCTTCGATCTGGCCGATGGTTGCGCCATGCGTGCACTTCACGTCGTCGGCGTAGATTTCCAGTTGCGGCTTGGTGTCGATCTGCGCGTCGTCGGAAAGCAGCAGGTTACGGTTCGTCTGCTTGGCATCGGTTTTTTGCGCGTCTTTGTGCACAACGATACGTCCGTGGAAAACGCCGTGCGCATGGCCGTCCAGAATTCCGTTGTAGAACTGGCGACTGCTGCAATGCGGGCTGGCGTGTTCGACGTGCATGTAATTGTCGAGATGCTGGCGGCCGTCGCCAAGGAAGAGGCCGTTGATCAGGCACTCTCCGCCTTCGCCGGCCAGCACCGGGTGAACGTTGTTGCGGACCAGTCCGCCGCCCAACAGAAGCGAATGGGAAGCAACGTTCGCGCTTCGTTCCTGCTGAATGCGCAGCGTGGAAATATTGAACGCATCCAGGCTCTCGCGTTCGATCATGTAATGCGCAACCGTCGAGTTCGCGCCAGCGATCAGTTCGGTGGCGCTGTTGCAGAAGACTGTTCCCCCGCCCAGGGAAACATAATCTTCGACGACCGTGGCCTCGCTCTCCTGCTCGAAAATCAGCAGGCTCCGCGGATGAATCATGCGCGGGGCGCCGGCTGCCGTGGACACAAACAGCAAGTGAATCGGCGCATCCAACGAAAGGCCCCGGCCAACGTGCACAAATGCTCCGTCTTCCGCAAAGGCCGTGTTCAGAGCGCAAAACGCATCACGTTGAGTGTTTAGATAGCGGCCGAGGTGAGCTTCGACTGACGGCGTGCGCTTCTCGATCTCTTCCTTAAGGCCCGAGACTGTGATGCCTGGGGGCAAACTTCCGAATATCGACAAGTTGCGGACAAACTCTCCATCGACAAACACCAGTTGCGCGGCCGCGCCTTCCACCCGCCACGGCTTCAAGTCGGAGTTTGAAAGATGTGCGAGGGGTTGCCCGAAAGAAAACGCCGTGCGGGCGATCGCCGAAACGTTGGTGAAACGCCAGTCTTCATCGTGCGTTGTCGGGAAGCCAGTCTCACAAAAACGCGCAAATGCATCTTCGCGCAGCTTCCGCAGCCACGGCTGACCGTGCCCTGAGGACCGCTTGGCGAACGCGGTGAAGCTCTCCAGATACTTTTCGAGATTTTCAGTTGCAGTAATCACGCTTGCTCCGCTCAGAGATGCTTGTTGCAGAATGCCTGCTACACCGAAGCGGGCGCAGTCTGCCGCGCTTCCGCTTCAATCCAGCCATAACCTTTTTCTTCCAGTTCGAGCGCCAGTTCAGGACCGCCCGAGCGCACGATGCGGCCATCGACCAGCACGTGCACGAAATCCGTGGCGATATAATTCAGCAGACGCTGATAATGCGTAACCACCAGCATGGCGCGCTCCGGACTGCGCATGGCATTCACGCCCTTGGCCACGATGCGAAGTGCATCGATGTCGAGCCCGGAATCGGTTTCATCCAGAATCGCGAGCTTCGGCTCCAGCACCGCCATCTGCAGAATTTCATTCCGTTTCTTTTCGCCTCCGGAGAAACCCTCGTTCACGGAACGGCTCATGAGTTTCTCGTCCATTTCGAGCAGCTTCAGCTTCTCGCGATACATAGGGAGAAAATCCATGGCGTCCACTTCATCTTCGCCGCGATACTTGCGCATCGCGTTTAGCGCCGAGCGCAGAAAATAAGCGTTGCCGATCCCGGGAATCTCCACGGGATACTGGAAAGCAAGGAATACGCCTTCGCAGGCCGCTTCCTCGGGCTTCATCGCCACCAGATCTTTGCCTTTGAACAAAACCTCGCCGGCGGTTACTTCATACGTTGCGCGCCGCGACAACACCTGGGCCAGCGTGCTTTTGCCCGAACCATTCGGACCCATGATGGAATGGACTTCGCCGGCGTTGATGGTGAGGTCAATGCCTTTGAGGATCTCGTGTCCAGCGACCGTCGCGTGCAAATTCGTGATTTTGAGCAAACTCATTTATTTTCTTTCCTTCGTAATTTGTAACTGTCTCTTCCGAGTGCGCTGATCCGAACTCAGAAGCCGCAAACTCAACCCACGCTGCCTTCCAGGCTCACGCTCAGCAGTTTCTGCGCTTCCACGGCAAACTCCATTGGTAGCTCGCGGAACACCTGCTTGCAGAAGCCGTTCACGATCATTGAGACCGCATCTTCCGCTTTCAAGCCGCGCTGTTGCAGATAAAAAAGCTGGTCTTCGCCAATTTTCGAAGTCGAAGCTTCGTGCTCCATGCGGGCCGTGGAGTTCTTCACCTCGATATACGGAAACGTGTGCGCGCCGCACTGGTCGCCGATTAGCAGGGAATCGCACTGTGTGTAATTGCGCGCGCCGGTTGCGCCCTTCATGATCTTCACCATGCCGCGGTAAGTGTTCTGCCCGTGGCCTGCAGAAATGCCCTTCGAAACAATCGTGCTGCTCGTGTTCTTCCCCAGGTGGATCATCTTGGTGCCGGTGTCCGCCTGCTGGTAGTTGTTGGTGAGCGCCACGGAATAAAACTCACCAACCGAATTGTCTCCCTGCAGAATGCAGCTCGGATATTTCCATGTGATCGCGGAGCCAGTCTCCACCTGAGTCCATGAAATCTTGGAGTTGACGCCCGCACACTTACCGCGCTTGGTGACGAAATTGTAGATCCCGCCTTTTCCGTTCTTGTCTCCCGGATACCAGTTCTGCACGGTCGAATACTTGATCTGCGCATTGTCGAGCGCAACCAGTTCCACCACTGCCGCATGCAGTTGATTCTCATCGCGGATGGGCGCCGTGCAGCCTTCGAGATAGCTGACGGACGCGCCTTCGTCGGCGACAATCAAAGTGCGTTCGAACTGCCCGGTCTCCGCCGCATTGATGCGGAAGTAGGTGGAAAGCTCCATCGGGCAGCGCACACCCTTCGGCACATACACGAATGAGCCGTCGGTGAAAACCGCAGCGTTTAACGCCGCAAAAAAATTATCGGTATGCGGAACCACGGAGCCGAGATATTTCTTAATCAACTCCGGATGCTTCTGCACCGCTTCTGAAAACGAACAAAAAATTACGCCAACTTCGCTCAGCTTTGCCTTAAAAGTTGTGGCTACCGAGACGCTGTCGAAAACAGCGTCCACGGCGACACCCGCCAACATTTTCTGTTCAGCCAGGGGGATGCCCAGCTTTTCGTACGTGCGCAAAATTTCCGGATCGAGTTCATCCAGGCTCTTCAGGCCCGGCTTCTGCTTGGGCGCCGAGTAATAAATAATATTCTGATAATCAATCGGGGCGTACTTCACATTCGCCCATGTGGGCTCGGCCTGAGCCTGCTCCAGCGAAGCCCAGTGCCGGTAGGCCTTGAGCCTCCACTCCAGCATGAATTCCGGCTCGTTCTTCTTAGCCGAAATGATGCGGACAATTCCTTCGTTCAGTCCCTTGGGGATGCGATCGTCTTCGATGTCGGTGACGAAGCCCCACTTATAATCGCGTTCGGCAAGACTGCGGATAGTATCGAGGTTCGTGCTCATTGCATTCTCCCGGATGCGCCGATGATCGTCGGCACCATATTTCCACGATTGTCGCGGACGGCCGTCAGCCGCATGGGCCGGATCAAATCGGCCAGCGTCACATTCTCCAGCGCTCCGCGCACCACCTGATTAATCACTCTCTGGTTGTTCTTAATGCGGCACGAAGACTCAAGATCGCAAAGTCCGGAAACGTCGCTGCTGCATTCTGTCAGAGCCAGCCGCCCTTCGAATGCCGAGATAATCTCGGCAAGCGAGATCAGATGCGGCTCGCGCGCCAGGCTGTAACCGCCCTTGATGCCGCGATGCGAAGCCAGCAGCCCATTCTGCAGCAGGGTTTTCAAAAGCTTGCTCACGGTCGGCATCGGTAACTGGCACTGCTTCGCGAGATCGCGGGCGGTATGCAATTCCGTCTGCGAGCCACGGGCAATCTGGTTCATCAGAACCAATCCGTAATCGGTGAGTTTGCTGAGCCGAATCATTCGGAACCCTTAGCCAAATCAAACCAGTCTCTCAGAAACCGTACTGATTTGGTACTCTTTAATTGTAAGGCTTGCCCGGTCGTTAGGCAAGGGTGGTTGGCTAGAAATCCTCAAAGATTCAGCGTGGGTGCGTCTCTAGCTCACAGCCGGACGCAGTTCCGCAGCTTTCGTCGTGATGATGAGAGACGCCGCGTTTGCGCCCGGGGCGCTGCAACTTATTTCTTCGCAGCCACTTCCAAACGCGATTCCGCGCGCTGCAGCGAATCGAGCGCGCGCGCCACGTCCACGGCAGAATCTCCGCCGGCCAGTCGCTCTTCAGCGCGTTTTTTGGCCTCGCGCGCTCGCACTACGTCAATCTCGGAAGGGCGTTCGGCGCTCTCCGCCAGAATCGTTACCTTGCCGGGCAGCACTTCGGCAAACCCCCACGCCACTGCGAGCCGCTGCTCGGTGGCACCATCGCGGAAACTGATCTCGCCCACCCCAAGCTCCGTAATAAGCGGCGCGTGCCCCGGCAGAACGCCCAGATATCCGTCCTTGCCAGGAATCTGAACTTCCTCCGCAGAAGTGTCGACGACCTTCTTCTCCGGCGTAACGATCTCGAGTTGGAACGTGTCTGCCATAAAACTGGCTTCAGGCTCCGGCTATCGGGCTTCAGCAAAACAAAACTTAAGAACTTTCAGCTTTGGCAACCTGAGCCAGCAATCGGGTCTCATTGCCGAAGCCCTGCAGCTGAAGCCCGAAGGCCGCCTTTACGCTGCCGCCTTCATCTTCTCCGCCGCTTCCAGCACTTCCTCGATCGGGCCTTTCATATAAAACGCCTGCTCGGGAATGTCGTCGTACTTGCCTTCGACGATCGCCTTGAAACCTTTCACCGTGTCGGCGATCTTGACGTAACGTCCCGCCGCGCCGGTGAACTGCTCGGCCACGTGGAACGGTTGCGACAGGAAGCGTTGAATTTTTCGCGCCCGCGCCACGCTCAGTTTTTGATCTTCGCTCAGTTCGTCGATGCCGAGAATCGCAATGATGTCCTGCAGATCTTTGTAAGTCTGCAGCGTCTTCTTCACCATCTGCGCCACGTCGTAGTGTTCCTGGCCCACGATGCGCGGATCGAGAATGCGCGAAGTCGAAGCCAGCGGATCGACCGCCGGATAGATTCCAATCTCAGTCAACGCACGCGAGAGCACGGTAGTCGCGTCGAGATGAGCAAACGTAGTCGCAGGAGCGGGATCGGTCAAGTCGTCGGCAGGCACGTAAATCGCTTGCACCGATGTGACGGAACCTTTTTTCGTGGAGGTGATGCGCTCCTGCAGTTCGCCCATTTCCGTGGCCAGGTTGGGTTGATAACCTACGGCGCTGGGCATGCGGCCCAGCAGCGCCGACACTTCCGAGCCCGCCTGCGTGAAACGGAAAATATTATCGATGAACAGCAGCGTATCCGCGCCCTCGGCATCGCGGAAATATTCCGCAACCGTCAACCCGGTCAGCGCCACGCGCAAACGCGCGCCTGGAGGCTCCGTCATCTGCCCGTAAATCAATGCAGCTTTCGAATGCGCCGGATCGCCCGGCTTGATCACGCCCGACTCCGACATTTCCAGCCACAAGTCATTGCCTTCGCGCGTACGCTCGCCAACGCCCGCGAACACGGAGTAGCCGCCGTGATTCTTGGCGACGTTGTTGATTAGCTCCATGATAACTACAGTCTTGCCCACGCCTGCGCCGCCGAACAATCCAATCTTGCCGCCCTTCAGGAACGGCTGGATTAGATCGATGACCTTCACGCCGGTCTCAAACATTTCGGCGGTGGTAGCTTGCTCGTCGAATGCGGGAGCCAGGCGATGAATCGGCATTCGTTGTGTGTATTCGACCGGCCCCAGTTGATCCACCGGTTCGCCGATCACGTTCATCACGCGCCCCAGCGTCCCGCGGCCCACGGGCACGGAAATCGGTCCGCCCTGGTCGATGGCCTTCATCCCGCGCACCATTCCGTCGGTGGCCGACATAGCGATGCATCGCACCCGGGCCTCGCCCAGATGCTGCTGCACCTCGAGAATCACATTGATGGGACTCGGCACCGTGAAGCCATCGCTCACAACTCTGACGGCCTGATAAATCGGCGGCAGCTTCCCTTCGGAAAACTGCACGTCCACCGCCGGTCCCGAAATCTGAATGACATGTCCTACGTTTTCTGGCATAAAAACTCAAACCCCGCTATTAGCTTCTAGCTGTAAGCTCTTAGCTTCCGATCACAATTCAAAAGCGCGCTCTCGTAAATTTGCTCCGCCCCAAACTGCTAAGTGAAGCAAGTCCGCCGCAATCGCCTCGACCAAGCTAAAGGCCAAGAGCGAATAGCTAACGGCTTCTTCTCACATTGCCGCTGCGCCGCTGACGATCTCGATAATCTCTTTCGTAATCTTCGCTTGCCGCGCCCGGTTCATGACCAGCGTCAGCGAATCGATCATATCCGTGGCGTTGCTGGTGGCAGAATCCATTGCGGTCATGCGCGCCGCGTGTTCCGCCGCCACCGACTCCATCAGCGCGCGGAAAATCTGGATGCCCACATACTTCGGCAGCAGCGCCCGGAACAGTTCTTCCGGCGGCTGCTCATAGATATAGTCCACCTGCGCCGTGCCAAACTCCGAGGCAGCTTCCGGAGCCGCACCGTCGGTGCTGCGCAGACCAACTCCTGCGCTGATTGCGGCTTCTTTCGCCTTTTTCTTTTCTTCTTCCGTCATCTCCTCAGAGAACCTGACGGCCGGTGCACCGATTTGTTCAATCGGAAGAATCTGTTCCACGATCAGACGCTGCGCAATCACCGACTTGAATTCGTTGAACACCACATAGACCGCATCGATTTCTTCCCGGGTGTAGCGCCCGATCACGTTTTCTGCCAGCGCTCGCGCCTGCGCAAATGCCACCTTGCCGAGTACGCCCACATGCTCGCCCGTAATTTGCGTCGGCCCCGCGCGTTCCACTGCGTCCACATCGGGCTCGACCTCGATCGACTCCTCAAGCTCCGCCAGACTGCGCGTCTGCACCTTCGCTGCGGGATAACGCCTTCGCAAAAAGTCGCGCCCCTTGCGGCCAATCGCCTCAATGTCAACGTTCTTCCCCGCCTTTGACTCGAGAAACCGGCTGGCAGCCTTCGTAATGTTGGCGCTGAACGCGCCCGCCAGCCCTTTGTCACCCGTGACCACGATCAGCAGAATATTTTTCTCGACGCGCTGCGCCAGCAACGGGTGTTTCACCTCACCCGTCTCCGGATCGTAAATCTCCGTTCGCGCGACCAGCGACTTCAGAATATTAGTCAGCATCTGCGCATAAGGACGCGCCGCCAGAGCCCGCTCCTGCGCCCGCCGCAGTTTCGCCGCCGAGACCATCTTCATGGCCTTGGTGATCTGCCGCGTGTTAATCACGCTGCGAATGCGCCGCCGAATGTCGAGAATGTTGGGCATTTGAAACCAGTTCTCAGTTCTCAGTTCTCGGTTCCCAGTTAGACCTTCCCGATTCCGGGTTCCTTCTGAGAACTGAGAACTGAGAACGGAGAACTCTCACTTCGCTACCGCCTGCCGCGCCGCCAGAAACTGCTGCTTCGCTTCTTTGATCACGTTCTGCACCTGCGCCTTCAGCGCGTCATCGAGAACCTTTTTCTCCATGATCGTGCGCAGAACGGCGGGATGCGCCGCATCGACATACTTGTACAGCTCCGCCTCGAATTCGCGCACCTGATTCACCGGAAGATCGTCCAGAAACCCGCCCGTGCCGGCCATGATGATCAGAATCTGCTTTGAGAACGGCAGCGGCGAAAATTGATTCTGCTTCAGCAGTTCCACCAGCCGTTGCCCGCGGCTCAACTGCTGCTGCGTGGCTTTGTCGAGATCGCTGCCGAACTGCGCAAACGCCGCCAGTTCGCGATACTGCGCCAGTTCCAGCTTCAGCGAGCCCGCAACCTGCCGCATAGCTTTGATTTGCGCGCTGCCGCCGACGCGGCTCACCGACAGTCCGACGTTCACCGCCGGGCGTACGCCTTGGTTGAACAAGTCCGTCTCCAGATAAATTTGCCCGTCGGTAATCGAAATCACATTGGTCGGAATGTACGCCGAAACGTCGCCGGCCTGCGTTTCGATAATGGGCAGCGCCGTGAGCGATCCGCCGCCGTTTTTGTCGCTCAATTTTGCCGAGCGCTCCAGCAGCCTCGAGTGAAGATAGAACACATCTCCGGGATACGCCTCGCGTCCCGGCGGCCGCCGCAGCAGCAGCGAAATTTCGCGATACGACGCCGCGTGCTTCGACAGATCGTCGTAAATTACCAGCGCGTGCCGCTTGCTGTCGCGGAAGAATTCACCGATAGCTGTCGCCGCGTAGGGCGAAATATACTGCATCGGCGCGGGCTCCGACGCTGATGCCGCGACAACGGTGGTGTACTCCATCGCGCCCGCGTCTTCCAGAATCTTCACCACCTGCGCAATCGACGACCGCTTCTGCCCGATCGCGTTGTAAATACAAATCAGGTCGTTGCCCTTGCTGTTGATGATGGTGTCGAGGGCGACCGCGGTTTTTCCCGTCTGCCGGTCGCCGATGATCAACTCGCGCTGCCCGCGGCCTACCGGAATCATGCTGTCGATGGCCTTCAGTCCTGTTGCCATCGGTTCGCGCACCGGTTGACGGTCGATGACGCCCGGCGCCAGCCGTTCCAGCGCGATGAACTTTTCGGTCGCAATGGGGCCCTTATCGTCGATGGGACGGCCCAGAGAATCGACCACGCGGCCGATCATGTTGTCGCCCACCGGCACGCTCATGATGCGGCCCGTGCGCTTCACTTCGTCGCCTTCTTTGATCTCGGTGTATTCGCCGAGCAGCACCACGCCTACCTGGTCTTCTTCCAGGTTCATGGCGATGCCGGCCACGTCGTGCGGGAAGGCCAGCAGCTCGCCGGCCATGACTTTGTCGAGCCCATACACGCGCGCAATGCCGTCGCCCAGCGTGATGACGGTGCCCGTCTCGTCCACCGAGATCTTGGTTTCGTAATTCTCGATCTGCTCGCGGATCAGTTTCGTGATTTCGTCTGCCTTGATTTGTGCCATAGAATCAGCTTTTAGCCTTTAGCTGTTAGCTACCCCAGCTCTGCAATCTTTCAGTTCCTGAACATCTTTCGTTCCGAATATCGTGTACTCCAAATGCCGTTAACAAACGCTTGTCATCCTGAGCAAGCATCGAGCGTCAGGAAGTGACGGGCGATGCGCCGTCGAAGGATCCCTCGCACTGCCAAGCAGCCGAAGGCTCCGAAGGGAACTCCTATTCAGAGTCCCCCCGACTCCAACCAGGCTCGATGGGTTCAAGCTAAAAGCCAAGAGCTAGCGGCTCCATAGCTAAGAGCTGATCGCGTCCCGAATCTTTTCCAACTGCCCCTTCACCGAGCCATCGTAAATCGTGCTGCCGATGCGAACCACGACCCCGCCCAACAGGGACGCATCGTGCCCAAACTTCGCGCGCACTTTCTTCCCGGTCAGCTTCGCGACCTCGGTTTCCAATCCCCGTTTTTCCGCGTCACCCAGTTCGCGGACGCTCGTGATCTGCGCCTCGGCGAATCCCAGCCGTGCATCCAGTTCCTTCTCTAGTTGCGTGATCACCGCGTCCAAATATTTCACGCGCCGGTGATCGATCAGCACGGCAACCAGATTGCGCACCGCCTTCTCGATTCCGTCGCGCTGCACGATCGCATCCAGCAACCCGCGCTTCTGTTCCGCGGGGATCGCGGGATTCTCCCACACCCGCCGCAAGTCTCCACTCTCCGCCAGCAACACGGCAATCCGGCGCAGTTCTCCGGTGGCGCGCTGCGCATCCAGCTTCGTGCTCAATACCACGTCGGCGAAGGCGCGGGCATAGGTGCTGGCAACCGAAGCCATTTTCTACCGACCTTCCTTGTTCATCTCCATACCATCCATATGCATGCGACCGTCCGCGCGAGCATTATCCGCGCCCGGCCCCCGCGGAGCCGCGTCCATCTGTCCCGCAAATCCGCGCACCAGCGCCTGATCGGTAGCGGCGTCCACGTGGATCTGCTTTTGCGCCAATCCCACCGCGAGATCGGCAGCATACGCCGTCAGTTGCCGCCGCGCCGCCTTCGCCGCCGCGGCAATTTCCTGCTCGGCCGAGGCCACAATCTTTCGCGCATCCTCTTCCGCGGCGCGCTTGATACGCTCTTCTTCCGCGGATCCTTCTTTCTCTGCCTCGTCCCGGATCGCGCCAATCTCCGCGTCCAGCCTCATCAGCCGCGACTCAATGTCGGCCAGCTTGCGGCGCGCTTCTTCGCTGGCTTTCTGTGCCTCCTGCATCGCTTTCTGGATGGCCGCCGTCCGGTCGCGGAATATTCCCGGCAGAAACTTGCGCCCCGCCCAGACCAGTACGCACGCAATCACAACAAAATTCAACACCAGACACAGCCAGTAGGCACTTCGCAAATCCAGTCCCGTCCATTTCGCGATCAACCGGACCGAGGCCGACTGTTTGAACTCCCCCATCTCATCTTTTTCTTCGCCGGCAGCCTCGCGCGTCTCATGCGCCAACTGATGCCCCGGACCGCCCGGCCCCGCCTGGCGTGCGGAATCCTGGTGCACGGAATCCGGCGCCGGTTGCTTAGGTGCAGCTGCAGGTTCCTGGGCGCGAAGCGATACCGCCCCTCCAGCAAAACTCAACAGCGAAGCTAGCAAGCACACGCGGACTATCGTTTCGGCAAACCGCGTCCGCTTCAGGGTTGAGCCTCCGAACACCGGCGTCAGGCGGAAACGCGGGGATTTTGTCGGGGGAGTCACGAGATTCGTTCCAGTCATCGTCCCGCTCCCGCCGGCTGCAGAACCCGCCGCACAATTTCCTGCGCCAGCGCGGACGCTTCACCGTGCAACGCTTCTTTGCGCGGACGCCCGATCCTTCTCAATATCAGTCTTCGCCGCCTGCACCTGCGCATGCGCCCGGCTGCGGGCTTGGGCAACGGCATTGGCTCGCGCCTGCAAGGCCGCTTGCCGCTTGGCTTCCTGCGCGCGAAATACCGCGGCTCGCGCTTCACGCAATTTCTGCTCGTACTCCGCCGTACGCGCTTCAGCGGCCGCAATATCGGCGCGCGACTTCTCCACCGCACCTTCCGTCTTGCTGCGCCGCTCCTCGAGCACGCGCTGCAACGGCTTATGCACGATGCTGGTATAGAGCGCGTACAAAATCGCCAGCAGAATCACCGTGGGGACCGCCCCGAGCAGTAATTCCCCTAGTTGATGAAGCGTCTGATCCATGCTGTGTTGATGCTGTGCTGTGTTAATGCTTTGCTGATATAGACCGGAAAAATGAGGGCTATGAAAACTGTTAAGTCTAGCGTCCCAAGGAGCTTATGTCAACGCGGAGAAGACCGCTAGTGCTGCGGTTTGAATCCTCTCACCTGACTATCGCACCGGAGGCATAGAACCCTGCTTCCCTGAAAGCCACGCCGCCGCAGTCAAACATAATGTAATCACGATGGAGAACGCGATCGGTAGGATAAATAGATATTTGCAGCTCACAACCGTGATCGTGGCAAAGCAAAGGGCGAACGTCCACGCAGTGCCGCGCATGAGCGCCAAAGTCGACGCCGGAAGGCCACCTAGCTGCCATGCCAGTATCGCGGCGAACAGATAAAACACGCCGACAGAGAATCCAGCCGCCTGAAAGAGGTCCCAATACGTGCGGCTGAACCCCTGCACGTCAAAGTGAATGGACCGCATTGAGCCCAGAAGAGCATCAACTCCCCACGTGGGATCAGACTGGCGAAAGCCGAGTGTATGCCCTACCGCGAAAAGAAGCAGAAGAACAGCAGCGATTCGATAAGACGCAGATGCTTTCATACTCACCCCCAGAGACCTCGGCAGTGGGCGCCACTATGACTGCCGCGCAAGCTCAAACTCTAGCACTACCAAAGACGCCACCCAGCCGGACTCTGGCAGCAGCCGTAAGTTGGCGAGAAGCCAGTTTCGGGACAGCGTTGTTTCTGAAACTCCTGTTGCGAGCAAACGGGGTGCACCGCTCTAACCCACTAAAAATGCAGGACTTAGTGCGGCCTTCCAGCTCACTCAGGCAAATTCCCAAGGCCCGACTTCTTAGGGCGGCCCATTTATATGCAGAAATCTGCAACTAGCCCTTGACTTCCTCATAAACAGGACTAGCATGGTTGTATCACCTCCGATCCAATTCAGGATCGAATGGGCCGATAGCCAAGGAATGTCACCGCTTCTTGGTTGTCGGCCCATTTAATTTCCCGCGGATGTTCATGTCGAGCCCCAAGCTCGACGGGTGTCTCAGTAGTGGCGCAATTTCCCTAAATACGGCTTGTCATCCCTCGCTGCGCAAGGCGCGGGCCTCAGGATGACAAAACGGTTCGTGCGAGGTCGGTACGGAAACTGCACTACTGCCGTGTCTGCATCCCGCATGATTCCCGCCGGCCCAACCATGTATACTCCCACCGAGTTCCGCCGAACCCTGTTTCCGCCAAACTCTGAATAAGCTCTCACCAAAGGCTCAGTCCGCCGTCCAATATTCTTACCGAGGAGTAACTCATGCGCGCGTTTCGTCTCCTGTTGATTTCTGCCATCGCTCTCTGCGCATTGGCGCAGGCCCAGAACATCGATATTCCGTACCAGAAAATCGTGCTCGACAACGGACTCACCCTAATCGTCCACGAGGATCACAAAGCTCCCATAGTGGCCGTCGACCTCTGGTATCACGTCGGCTCCAAGAACGAGAAAGTCGGCAAGACGGGGTTCGCGCATCTTTTCGAGCATCTGATGTTCGGCGGAAGCCAGCACGCCCCGGGCAGCTACATCAAAGCAATCGAGTCGGTGGGTGCGACCGATCTGAACGGCACCACCAACGAAGACCGCACTAACTATTTCGAGAACGTTCCCACCTCCGCGCTCGATTACACGCTGTGGATGGAAGCCGACCGCATGGGCTTTCTTGACCTCAGCCAGAAAACACTCGACCTGCAGCGCGGCGTAGTTCAAAACGAAAAGCGCCAGGATGAAAACGAGCCCTACGCGCTGGCCGAGGAGGCCATCTCTCAAAATACGTTTCCCGCCGGCCATCCCTACTCCTGGCCCGTGATCGGCGACATGGCGGACCTCGACGCCGCTTCTTTCAAAGATGTTCAGGAATGGTTCAAGACTTACTACGGTCCGTCGAATGTCGTGATCGTGCTGGCCGGCGACATCGATGCGAAGACCGCAAAAGAAAAAGTCGAAAAGTATTTCGGCGATATCCCTCCCGGACCGCCTGTCACGCACCAGCAAGCCTGGATCGCGAAGATGAGCGGAACGCATCGCTCCGTCAACCAGGACCGCGTGCCCCTCCCGCGCGTCTATATGGTCTGGAATGTGCCGCAGTTCGGCAGCGCCGACGCGAATTACCTGACACTGGTCAGCGCCTGCCTCGGTGAGGGCAAGACTTCGCGCCTTTACAAGCGCCTCGTCTACGACGACCAGATCGCCAGCGACGTCAGCGTCTATCTGGATGCCCGCGAGATCGGCGGCCAGTTCGACATTCAGGCCACCGCGCGCCCCGGTCATAATCTTGATGAGATCGAAAAAGCAATCAATGAGGAACTGGCGCGCTTTCTCAAAGAGGGTCCCACGTCGGAAGAGTTGCAGCGCGTGCAGACGCAGTATCTCGCGAACTTCCTGCGCGGTATCGAGCGCATCGGTGGCTTCGGAGGAAAAGCCGACCGGCTTGCTCAATATGCCACCTATACCGGCAATCCCGACGGCTACAAAATCAGCCTTCAGCGAATCCGCGAGGCTACTGCGGACGATCTGAAATCGGTGGCGAATCGCTGGCTCAGCGACGGCGTCTACATCGTGCAGGTGCTGCCGTTCCCGGATTACAAGCCGGCTAAGGCCGAAGTCGATCATGCCAAGACGCCGGCCCTGGGGGCGCCGCCGGAACTCAAGCTTCCTAAACTGCAGCGCGCGACGCTCTCCAACGGACTCAAAGTGATCCTGGCGGAACGCCACGAAGTTCCTCTCGTTGACTTCTGGATGGCCACCGACGCCGGCTATGCGGCCGACCAGTTCAGCAAACCGGGCACCGCCAAGCTCACTGCCACTCTACTCAACGATGGAACAAAGACCCGGAACGCTCTCCAGATCAACGACCAGGCCGCTATGCTGGGAGCTAATCTTTCGACGCGCTCCAATCTCGACTACAGCTTCGTCAACCTCTCGGCGCTCAAGACCAAGCTCGACCCGTCGCTCGATCTGTTCGCCGACGTGATTCTCAACCCGTCGTTTCCGGAAGCCGATTTCAAACGCGAGCAAAAACTGCAGCTGGATTCCATCGAAGAGGAGCAGAAGGATACGTTCCAGATGGCGCTTCGCGTTCTCCCCGGCCTGATTTTTGGCTCAGGTCACGCCTACGGAAATCCTTTAACCGGATCGGGCACGACCGCCAGCACGCAAGCCATCACCCGCGAAGATTTGATTAAATTCCACGACGTCTGGTTCCGGCCCAACAACGCGACGCTGGTCGTAGTGGGCGACACCACGCTCGCCGAGGTGACGCCGAAACTTGAAAAGCTCTTTGCCGGCTGGAAGGCTGGGCCGGTCCCGGCGAAAAACCTTTCCACGGTCAAGCTCGGCACCGAACCCGTCGTCTATATTGTGGACAAGCCAGGCGCCGGCCAATCTTTGATCGTCGTGGGTCACGTGTCCATCCCCGCCAACACGCCGCAGGAAATCGCGATCCAGGCCATGAACGACGATCTCGGCGGAGCGTTCAGCTCCCGCCTGAACATGAACCTGCGCGAAGACAAACACTGGACCTACGGAGCCGGCAGCTTCTTCTGGAACGCTCGCGCGCAGCGTCCGCTGTTTATTTATGCTCCGGTCCAGACCGACAAAACCAAAGAATCGCTGGTGGAAATGACCAAGGAAATTAACGGCCTCGTGAAAGACCGTCCCGTAACCGCGGACGAACTGGCGCGCATTCAGGCCAACGAAACCCTCAGCCTACCCGGCTCGCGCGAGACCATCGGCTCGGTAGGATTTTCCATCCTCGACATTCTGCAATACGGCTGGCCCGACAATTATTACGAAACCATGGCCGGAAAAATCCGCGCCCTGAAGACCACCGACCTGGATGCCGCGGCCAAACAGGTAATCCATCCCGAGGCCATGGTGTGGGTGATCGTCGGCGACCGCGCCAAAATCGAACAGGGAATCAAAGACCTAGGGATAGGAAAAATCCACTTCATCGACGCCGACGGCAAGCCGATCTAGAGAAGTTGAAGGAGTATTCCGGGTTCCGGGTGCCCCATTTCTCGCGTTCTTTGCGAGAAGTGGGGCTTTTTCTTGAAGAGACCGCTCAAGCCGGATGCTTCACCGCCCACTCCCGTACCCTCCGCACCACCGACGCAGGCGCCTCCACGTCCAGCAGGACGGCCCCGTCCTTATACTTCCGCGAATAAATCCGCGCCTTCGCCTCGAGCATCGCCAGAATTTTTCCTTCTTTCTGCGGCACCCGCAGATGCACCCGGCTCACCTGGTCTTCTTCGATCATCGCGTCGACGCGCTCCAGCAGCCGGTCCAGCCCTGTACCCTCCGCCGCCGAAACGTAAACCGTGTTCGAACCGTCGCGCAGCGCGTCCCTCATCAAGCCCGCGACCACTTCCACATCGAGCAGATCAACTTTATTCATCACCCGCAGGCGCGGCTTCTTTTCCACTTCCAGTTCCTTCAACACAATTTCCACCTGCGCGTCCTGTTCGGCAGAAAGGCGGTTGCTGGCGTCGGATACATGCAGAATCAGGGACGCCCGCTGCACTTCCTCGAGCGTGGCGCGAAACGCCGACACCAGCGTGTGCGGCAAACTGCGAATAAATCCTACGGTGTCCGAAAGCAGAACCTTTCGCTTCGACGGCAAATCCACGCCGCGAATCGTCGGATCCAAAGTCGCGAACATGCGCGGCGAGGCCAGCACCGCCGCCTTGGTCAGAGCATTGAACAGCGTCGATTTCCCCGCGTTCGTATATCCCACCAGCGCCACGGTCGCCACCGGAGTCGATTCCCGCCGCTGCCGCTGCTGCGCCCGGATGCGCCGCACGTTTTCCAGTTGCTGCTCCACGTGCCGGACGCGCCGAGCAATCTTTCGCCGGTCAGTTTCCAGTTTCGTTTCACCCGGACCGCGCGTCCCGATGCCGCCGCCCAGCTGCGACATTTCCGCGCCGTGCCCCTTCAGCCGCGGCATCATGTACTGCAGCTGCGCCAGTTCAACTTGCAGCTGGCCTTCCCGCGTGCGCGCGTGCCGGGCAAAAATGTCGAGAATGAGTTGGGTGCGGTCGATCACCCGCCGCTGAACAATTTTTTCAATGTTGCGCTGCTGCGAAGGACTGAGGTCGTGATCAAAAAGAAGAACGTCGGCATTCACCGACGCGGCCGCGCCGGCAATTTCTTCAAGTTTTCCCGCGCCGATTAAAGTTGCGGGATCAGGACGATCCCGCCGCTGCAGGATCTCGCCGACAACCAGCGCGCCCGCACTATCCGCAAGTGCGCGCAGCTCCGCGAGCGACTCGTCCGCATCGAACTCCGGAATACTGGGCTTCTTGCCGTTCGAAGAGAAGTTCGAAGAAGTGTTCGAAGAGGCGTTCGACTTGCCCGCGGCTCCGCCCGCAGATGAAGCTCTACCCTCGTCCGGTCCCGCCGCAGCGTTCCGCGCCGCCTGTGCCTGCGCCGTGACCGCGCCGCGAGCCCGCCGCGATCGCACTTCCAGCCCCACCAGAAATGCGCGCTCCTGCCCGCTGCGTTCAGGCTCAGCCTCAGCCTGCGACTCTAGAGGCACGCGTCCCCGCGTACGCGCCACCCCGCGGGAATTCTTGGACTGAGCACTGCGCAATCGGAAACGCCTTTATCCTTCCGTGCCCGAGGCGCTCGCCGCCACACTTGCGGAAGGCGACGCCGTCCCAGCCGCCACCGCCGGCTTCGTCTCCGAGTGCGTCAGGTGGGCACCGTGCGCCGTCCGTCCCATTACCACGGTGGAGATGGCGTGTTTGAAAATCAGTTGCTCTTGCCCGCTGGCTTCGAGCACCACCGAATACTTGTCGAAGGAGCGGATGCGGCCCGTTAACTTCACCCCACTCAAAAGATAAATGGTGATGTTCGTTCTCTCCTTGCGGGCCGTGTTCAGGAAGGAATCCTGAATGTTCTGCGCCGGCTTGTTGCTTTCCATTGCCGATCTCCTTACTTGTTAAGCGTCAGACCGTAAAACTCCAACCCATATCCGTCGGCCGCGCCGTCAGAATGAGTTCAAAACAACAGCATGTTTCCCCAGGCCTTCCGCCCGGCCAGAAACAAGGGGGGACATCCACTGGCTGCGTCGCCAGCTCCAAAACATGCTTCAGAAAGCATGATCCGCAAGCGCCGTCGCCAGAAGTCAGCTTCGAGTACGATACGGCGTCCCCCGCAGCTTTTCAACCGCGAACTGTAGAGAATCTTCCCGCTAGTCCCCACTCGGACCCGTCCTGGCTTTACCCAGTGACCCTCTGTGTCCTCTGTGGTAAAGAATTAGAATGCTGGCGGCATAACCGAAACAGTTGACATCAGACGACCCGGAGTGCAGACTGGCCTCGCTTCAGCGCGACCACTATTGTGCTGAATAGTTGTCGGCCGGCTCCAGCCCTCTTCGTCCCGGGCTCACACACGCAAACTTAATCCCGCACCAGAAACGCTGAACAACTAAGGAGAAACTTTGATGCACCACCTCACCGCACTGGCCGCCTCGTTCGTACCGCCGCAACACACCGGCGCAGAAGTCACTCAGCTGTTTCTGCGCTGGGTCCACTTTATGGCAGGCATCACCTGGGTTGGACTGCTCTACTTCTTCAACCTGGTCAACGTCCCCTTCATGAAGCAAGTGGACGCTTCCATGAAGCCGAAGATATTCCAGTACCTGACCTTGCCCGCGCTGAATTTTTTCCGCTGGAGCGCCCTGCTGACCGTTTTTGTCGGCTTCTGGTATTGGGCGCAATTTTTCGTGGGACCCGACGCCAATCGTCAAGGCGTGAGCCCGCTGAGTACGATCGGCTTGTTCCTGCTGCTCTGGATCGCCGTCTGGGCGATTCTGTTCTTCATCATCAAGAAAGCCGCCAGCGGATACGTTCTCGGCGCCGTCACCGCGGTCCTAAGTCGTCGCCGCCGCCTGGGCGTTTCTCAACTACACGCCCGTCGGCCAGGACGACAACCACGTCCTCTCCATCGGCATTGGCGGAGGCTTCGGCATCGTCATGCTGTTCAACGTCTGGGGCATCATCTGGCCCAACAATAAGAAGATCATCAAAGGAACGCTCGCCGGAACGCCCCCCGCGAACGCCGCCGCGCTGGCGCGTCAGGCCTTCCTGGCATCGCGCATCAATCTTTTCCTGTCCGTCCCGTTGCTTTTTTTCATGGCCGCCAGCTCCCACTTCGCATTCTTCGGCCGCTGAGAAACGAGTAGCGCCGCTACCTTGGATCAACAGGTGAGAAGGGAAAGGAAAGGAGATGTCATCCCGAACCGGGCCGAAGGCCCGGTGAGGGACCCTACGATGCGCACGCAGCGCCACGGACGTCGCCAAGTGCCGTCACATTGTGTGCAGCCGAAGCGTCCGCAGCCGCACCGGTCTAAGCCAAAGGATCACACATCCCCTCCGCCCACAAGTGTACAATCCCGCTCATACCCTGCTGCTTTCGGGAGGTGCGTATGCCCGCTCGCCTCGCTGGTCTGCTTCTGGTTCTCATCGTGGTCCCTGCCCTCAGCCAACAAACGAACATCCAGGAGCGAATCGATAAGAAGATCGACTGGCACAACGACATGGCAACCGCGACAGTCCCTCCGGCTGAACTGGACGCCAATGCGGCCCGCCTGCAAACCATGCATCAAGACGCCGAGCAACTATCCGCGTTGAGTGTGTCGCTCTACCCCGATCTGCAGCAACTGCGCAAGGGACTCCTGGCCAAGGACATCGCCGAAAAACTGAAGAAGATGGAAAAGCTTTCCAAAAAACTCCGCCGCGACATGGAGCCCTAACCGGTCCGTCTTTCAATTTGTCATCCTGAGAGTTGGTATGGTTCGCTCGGAGCATGAGGCTTTCGCAAAGCGAAAGCCCATGCGCAGTCGAAGGATCCCTAGCAGCCCAACCGAGGCCGGCGGTGCCGCTCTTGCCCGATCTAACCAAGAATCAAGGTCAAGGCCGCGGAGAAGGCACAAAAAAAGCGGTCCCGGTTTCCCGGGACCGCATAGCCGCAAAGTTCAACCTAGAACACGATCTTCCCCTGAATCTGACCCACGCGTCCAGCCGGCAGACCGTTGAAGAACGAGCCGTAAGGCCCGGTCGGCGGTGCCGCCTGTCCCGTGATCTGTCCGCACGACCCGGCAGCCGAGCAGCCGGAGTCCGTCCAGGAATTGTTCGGGTTCTGGAAGTTCGGGTGGTTGAAAATGTTGTAGATGCTTGCCCCAACTGTAAACCTAATCCTCTCCGAGACGTGGAAACCCTTCCCGAACGTAAAGTCCGAGTTGAAGAATCCAGGCCCACGGAACTGGTTCCGCCGTTGGGTCGGAAAGAGTCCCAAATTATTGGCGCTCACGAAGTCGTTGGAATTGAAACACTGGCTGGCTCCGTTCACGCAGCTTTGCTGCCCCTGAAGGGAAACCAACTGCACCGGCGTCGCCGTGCCGCCGTTCGAAATCGCGGTCTCTCCGTCGACCACCGTGTAAGGTAGGCCGCTGCGGGTGATAAAGTTCTCGGAGAATATCCAGCCTCCCAGAATCCCGTTCGCCGCCCGGTTGTTGAAGTGGTAAGGATCGGTCCAGACCCAGTTAGCGTTAAATTGGTTCCGGATATCATAGTCGGCGTTGCCGTAATTATTCGCTCTCAAGCTCAGAGGATTGATTTGCCCCAGAATGTTGTGCACGCCCACGCCCAGGAGCCCACCGTTTGAAATTTCGTCCAGAGCATGCGCCCACGTGTAGTTGGCATTGATCACGAAGCCAGCCGACATACGGCGGCTGTAGGTTGCGGTCAGTTCGTTGTTATTCGACACCGCGCCTGAATTCCACTCGGTGAACGTGCCGAACCGGGGATCGGGCGTGTTGGTTGGATAACCCGTAATGGCGGACCCGAAGCCAGGACCGTACGCTGAGGGTCCAGTGCTCGCGTTCAACGTGCTGTTCGGAAAGCCCTCGTGGTAGCCGTGATGACCCACGTAGGCGAGGGTGATCCTGCTCTTGCTGTCAACTGCCTGCTGCACCTGGAAGTTCCATTCCTGGTACTGCGGAGTGCGCAGCTTGGTCGGGAACCCGGTAACGTTCGGCACCGCCCCACCAGCAGCCAGCAGTTGGTTCATTGTCAAGCCGTTGTTGAGGGAAGGAATGCCCAGCGCGGCGTTTCCATTGCGGATCGTATTCACCGTGTTGAGCACGGTAGCGGCAGCGCCCGCAGGATCTGCCCAGGCCACAGGCCCCCCGCCGAAGTCTGGCCCGTACAAATTCACTCCAATCAGGTAAGGAACGTTGACGAACGAGTCGGTGATATACGCTGGGAAGGCATCATAGAAAATTCCGAACCCGCCGCTGACCACGGTCTTATCGTTGCTCCGGGGCGAATAGGTAAATCCGAAGCGTGGAGCGAGATTGACGTTGTCGATCGAGCCGAACGCATCCTTTCGTCCCGTTTGCAGCGCCTGGTCGTAAGGAGCGTTTACGCCCTGTAACTCGATTTGAGAGAACGGAGCGGTAGGCAGCGTGAAGCAGTTGGTATCGCAAGTAGGATTGAGGTTATGCTCCCCGCGCAGCGCAAAAGTTAGCTTCAATCGGGAAAACACGGACCACTCGTCCTGAGCATAGATGCCGATACCGCCCGTGTTCATGGGCGCGGTGGGATGAAGCGGGTTGCTCTGAGAATAATACGAAGAGACGCCATTGTAGAAGTCAACCAGACCCGGCTCTACCAGTGGGGTCACGTACTCAGACTGGTCGTAGTTCGTAATATCGTAACGACGGAAGTTGGCGCCGAACTTCAGGCTGTGCCGTCCGATGGTCTTGGCAAAGTCGTCGACGAACTGGTACTGGGTTACGTTCCGGCCCTGCGGGAAGGCGACGTTTTCGGCATTCAGGCCGTTCGTCGGAGCTTCGGCTACAAGGTATAGAGAGTAGGGAAACGGCGATGTAGCGCCGTTCGTCATCTCCGTGAAAATCGCGCGGTAGTAGCTGATGGCCGCGACGAAGTTGTTGGAGGTCGTCCCGTTAAACACATGCGACCAGTTCAGGCTGTTGTTGTATGCGGGCTGGTAGCTGGCAGCGGAAAAGGCAGAAGGGTCGATCGGGTCCGCGTACGTAGCCTGCTTGCCGGTGTCAATATCAAAACGGAAGAACAGCCGGTCTTTGGTTCCAACGTTCTGGTCGAAGCGGCCGATCAGTAGCCACTCTTTCGCAGGCAACGCCGGGCTGGCCTGGTAGGACTGCATGCAACCCGCAGCAACCAAGGGATTCGTGTCGGCAACCTGCCCCGTGAACCCGTCCGAACAGCTGGCCGTGCCGCCGAACGCTGTGCCAGTGCCGAAGCCCGGAGCATGCTCCCAAATATTGGTCGCGGTCTGGTAGACAGCCTGCGTTGCTGGGGAGGCTCCGACCGTCACCAGGTTATTGTTCACGTCAGTCAAGAATTGTGCCGTAGGCGTGTAAACCGTCTGCGTGGCGGGCACGATGTAACGAATGCCCTCGGTGTCGATAAAGAAGAAAGTCTTGTCTTTCCGAATCGGTCCGCCAAAAGACGCTGCCCACTGGTTGTTGTTGGAGAAGGGACGAGCCACCTGCGGGTTTTGCGCGGTGTTGAACCAGTCATTCGCGTTCAGGACGGCGCCATTCCACTGATACTGCACGTTGCCGTGGAAATTGTTGGTGCCGCCTTTGCTCACCAGGCTTACCTGAGCGCCCGCCTGCTGCCCGTACTGGCCGCCGTAGGCGTTGGTCACCACGTTCGCTTCATCGATGCTGTTCTTGCCCAGCATCAGGTTGGTGGGGCCCGAGTTGTTCAAGTTGAGGAACGGATCCATCTGATTTTCGCCGTCCACCGTGAACACGTTTGAAGTCGCTGGCAATCCGTTGGTGTTGAAGTTGCCGTAACCGCCGCCGGTGTTCATGTTGATCCCAGGGGCGGTATAGGCGACGGCCGTCAAGTCGTTGCCGCCGTTGGGCAGGTTCTCGACCAGGTTGCGGTCCATGTTGGTGGACATCTCGGCAGACTCTGTATCGAGCAGTGGCGCCGCGGCGGAAACTTCAACCGTGGTTCCGGCCGCGCCCACTTCCAGCTTCACGTTCACCGTCGATACCTGGCCGTTGTTCACGCCGACCTTCCCGGCAAACTGCTTGAACCCTGCGGCAGCGACCACTACCTCGTAGTTGCCCGGGTCGGTCAGTTCGAACTGGAAAACGCCCTGCGCGTTGGTGACGGTTTGGACCGAACCGCCCTTATCAAGGTTCCTCAAGGTGACGGTGGTGCCGGAAACAACCGCGTTCGACGCGTCCGTAACCGTTCCGCTCACGGCGCCTTTGGTGGCGCTCTGCGCGAATAGCATGCCCGGAACCAACAATAGAACGGTGATCGCCAGCAGAACAAAGCTCGCCGGCGCCTTTGTAAATCGCATGTTACTGACCTCCTGAGAATTTTTCATAGCGCAAATAGGTACCGGTCGCCTTGGCTATCTGGGAGCCCAGGTGCGATCCGATCGATCTGAAAACTTAAATTTGTGATTGCGTAAACTCTTGATTCCGTGCTGGATCTGGGAAATTGTCTTGCGAAACTCGGCCTCTCGAAGCTCGCCCTGTCGAAACCGAAATCCGGTGCCACCCGGCCGCCCGTCTAGCGCGGGCGTACCTGACTGAGCGCATTATTAGACGCTGCTCAGACAACCCTACAGTGCAACTGACAATCCAAAACACTCGCGAACAAAACACTTTGTTTTCAATCAGTTGTTGTTACGCACGCGTAGTGTTATATCGAAATCAGTAGTACGTGTCCAGAGAAATATGTAATTTAGAATCTGATTTTGGTCGCCTCACCCCTTCGGACTGTCTTTTCGCGTCGGATCTCTTGTCGAAGCCACTTCCAGCCGCTCTTTATGGGGCTGGGAGGCCTGGTTTGTGTGGCCTGCTACAATCTCCTTTTCCGTGCGCTTTCCCGTGAGCGCTCCGCCCACAAAACCCGCGTCACCGGCTGCGTCGCCAAGCGGCGAGGGAACCAATCCCGGCCCAGCGGCCACCCAGTCTCCCGCCGCCAAGCGACTCGTGCGGCCTCTCGACGCTGTCCCTATGCTCGATCTGCAGCGCCAGTATGAGCAGGTCCGCGCCGAAGTTTTACAGGCTGTGGGAAGAGTGTGCGCTTCGCAGCACTACGTGCTCGGTCCTGAAGTGGAGCAGTTCGAGCGCGAAATGGCCGATTTCTGCGGCGCGCGCGCGGCCGTGGGATGTTCTTCCGGCACCGACGCGGTCTGGCTCGCCCTGGTTGCCGCCGGAGTGCAGCCCGGAGATCGCGTTCTCACTACGCCTTTCAGCTTTTTCGCCTCGGCCAGTGCGATCGTGCGCGCCGGCGCCCGCCCCGTCTTCGCCGACATTGAGCCCGCCACGTTCAATCTCGACCCGGTGAAGGTCGGCGAAGCTCTTCGTGGCGGCGGCGAATTCAAGCTCCGCGCTCTGCTACCGGTTCATCTTTATGGCCAGTGCGCCGCAATGGACTCGTTCCAGCAACTCGCCGAGGAATTTGGTCTCGCCGTGGTGGAAGACGCCGCGCAAGCCATCGGCGCAACCTGGGCTGACGCAACAAAGACCGGCGCAACAAAGACCGACGCAAAAGGGACCGGGAAACGCGCCGGAAGCCTGGGCGTGACCGCCGCGTTCAGTTTCTATCCCACAAAAAATCTCAGCGCCTATGGCGAGGCCGGACTGGTCACCACCAGCGATCCCGAGATGGCCGCGTACCTGCAGCGCCTGCGCAACCACGGCAGCTCCCGGCGCTACGTCCACCAAGAAATGGGATGGAACAGCCGCCTCGACGCCATACAGGCCGCCATCCTGCGCGTGAAGTTGAAGTATGTAGAAGGATGGAACGCAGCCCGCCGCGCCCGCGCCGCGATCTATGACCGCTTACTAGCAGAAACCGGACTAGCGCGCGCGCAAGCCATCGCGCCCGGCGCGTCTCAATCAACAATCAGCAATCAACAATCAGCAATTGACACCCAATCAACAGTCGCGCCCGACGATGCTCCCATCCATCTACCGTATGCGATTCCAGGCGCGCAACACGTCTACCACCAGTACGTAATCCGCGCCTACCGCCGCGACGAACTCCGCGAGTTCCTTACCGCGCGCAAGATTGGCACGGAAATCTATTACCCGATCCCGCTGCACCTGCAGCCCTGTTTCGCATATCTGGGATACCGCGAAGGCGACTTCCCCGAAGCCGAACGCGCCGCGAAAGAAGTCCTCGCGCTCCCTATGTTCCCCGAACTCA
Organism: uncultured Acidobacteriaceae bacterium; assembly: GCA_963846245.1. GTDB lineage: Bacteria > Acidobacteriota > Terriglobia > Terriglobales > Acidobacteriaceae > Sulfotelmatobacter. The sequence goes on from CAWJVI010000013.1 coordinate 232,397, forward strand.
CCGAAGAAGAACAGCGCTGGACAGTCCAAAGCATCGCAGATTTCTACTGCTAAGCATCCGTAGAGACGTTGCTTGCAACGTCTTTGCCGGCACAATCTCGGCCGCCAGCCCTAGAGACGCCGCCGGCAAGACGTAACAAGTTACGTCTCTACGACACGTCACGAGGCTGCTTTCTGCAGCTTCATCCTCTACCGAGCTGAGTCCGTCCCAGCCGGCCGTGCTCCGCTACCCTCGGTCGGCGCCCAACGTCAAACCTCTTGCATTAAGGTGCCCCATGTTGAAATCTGCTTGCATGTTTACAAGAATCATTCTTGACGGAGCGTTGGGTTCGCTCCTCCTCGCATCATTCGCCTTCGCGCAGCCCGCGCCGCAACTCTCCACCGCGGACGAAATCCGCGCCGGTGACGCACTCTTCCTCGCGTTTCAAAAGTCCCAGGGATTCGCCGACACTCCCGAATCGAAGGCCATCGAAGTCTACCTGCAAAAAGTCGGCGACAAAGTCGCGGCCAACGCCAAGCGCAAACTGCCCTACAAATTCCATCTCGATCCGCATCCCGGCTTTCGCAGCGCGGTGGCGTATCCCGGCGGCCAGATCGTGGTGGGTGGCGGCGTTCTCGCGCTGATGGTGCACGAGGACGAACTCGCCGTCGTGCTCGGCCACGAGATCGAGCACATCGACCTCGGTCAATGTGCGCAGCGTGTGATCGACGAAATGCAGAAAAATCATCTCACCGCCGCCCAGTTCGACCAACTCTCCATCGACGTCTTCGGAGGTCCCTACGGCAAAGACGGCGAGCTCGCGGCAGATCGTGAAGGCGTGGAACTTGCGGTGGCCGCAGGCTACTCCCCGCATGCCGCCGTGGAACTGCTGCAGATGTTTCAGTTCCTCTCCCGCGACGCCAAGCCCGCCCCTCCGCGCGCGGATGCGCCGTCTCTCGAAGAACGAATCCAACAAGTTCGCGACCAGATCAAAAGCGAACGCTGGGACGACGCGAAGCCCGAAACGCCGCTGGATCTGCCATAAACGATCTGCCCTGCGCGACGTACCCGAGGCCCTCCGTAGAGACGTTGCTTGCAACGTCTCTGCCGTAAGAATCTCGGATGCCGGCCGCGGATGCGCCGCCGGCAAGGCGTAACAAGCTACGTCTCTACAGCGCTGCTCAGTTCTGATGGTAACGTTTGTGATACCATTGCGAAGGATGAAGATTCCGCTCTTCGCAGGTGCCGCTTGGCCGTCGTTAAACAATACGTAGACGAAAGCGGGAAAAGTCCGTACGAAGAGTGGTTTCTCGATCTGCATGCCCCGGAAGCTGCCCGAGTAACCGGAGCCATCATTCGAGTGGAGCAAGGCAATTTCGGCAGCGTCAAGGGAGTCGGCCAAGGGGTATTTGAATACAGGCTCGATTTCGGTCCCGGCTACCGGATCTATTTCGCCAAGGATGGGGACCACATCGTCATCCTTCTCGGCGGCGGGACGAAGAAGCGGCAACAGCGAGACATCGAGCTGGCAATCGCCAGGTGGCAAGACTACAAGCGTCGAAAAAAACGAGGAGAAAAGTGATGCCATTGACCAGAGACTTCAAAGCGACAGTGCGCGCTCGTGTGCAGCGTGATCCGGCTTTCCGTAAAGAGCTTCTCCGCGAGGGAATCGAAAGCTTCCTGGCTGGAGATGTGGAAACCGGCAAGAGCGTGCTGCGCGACTACATCAATGCCACTATCGGTTTCAAAGAACTCGCGGCCAGCACGCACCACTCTCCGAAAAGCCTGATGCGTATGCTCGGGCCTTCAGGGAACCCGCACGCACGGCACCTTTTCGAAATTGTCTCGTGCCTCCAGATGAAGGCAGGCGTGCAATTTAAACTGAAGGCATTCGCAACAGCCGCGGGTCGCTAGCGCGTCCCACGTGGAGACCTTATCCCACGCCACCTAGCGTCGCCGATGCCTCGGCGCCGCCCTCGTCGGCGCCTGCTTCTGCTCTCCCGGCGCCAGTACCCTCCGCACGATCGGAGTATTCAGCTTGTACTTCCGTTCGCTCACGTTCCCGGCATCGTCTTTCACGCGCACGATGAACACCGGCAGGTTGCCTTCCTTATCGAAATCTTCGTGTGTCACCGTGACCGGAAGAACTCCATTCAGACCGTGCTCGCGGTAAGCAGTCTCGTAGCGATGCTTTCTGGTGTTCCAGGTGAAGACGCGCAACTGATCGAAGTCGTACGGCAGGCCGTCATGCGGATCAGTAAGGATGCACAAATACTGTCCCACTTTTTTCTGCACGCCTTTGTCGGTATCGTCTACTTCATTCAGTTCGAAGAACGCTACGATGCGCTGGCCCTCGGCATATTGCGCGATGTCGAGCGGAGCGTCCACGTCGATCATGCGGGACAGCACCCAGCCCACGCGTCCCTGGCTGTCGCGCACCAGCCACCAGTCTTCGAGCGCGGGGCCGGCAGGTGCATTGGCGCGGGGCTTCGCGGTCTTCACCGGTATTGCATTGGCCGACGCGGCTCCCGCTTGCTTCTCCGCCGTAGCCCGCTTCAGGATGGAAACCTTCGCTCCCAACGCCAGCTGATAAAGATGTTCCGCCTCGCGTCCGGGAGTGACGTGCAGGTTCGTGTCATTGCGCAGAATCCCCGGAGCCTGCACCGGATCTGCCTGATTCTCCTGCGTAAGTTTCTGGATCGCGTCGTAAGTTTTCTGGTCGACCAGGTAGCGCTGCTCGATCCAACCCTCCAGACCAGTGGCGGTGCGCACGCGGGAAAAATGCTTTTCGTGATCGATCACCTCCAGACGCTCGCCGTTCTTCACCATGCCCACGCGGTTGTAAATCGCTGACACCTGGTCACGCAGCGAAGCCTGCGGCGCGGAAACATAAGCCACCTCCAGCACGCGGCGTCCACGGTGGTTGCACGCGGCAAGCGTGACGAGGGCGGCAGCCAGGAAGACTGCCAGAACGACGCGGTAAGTATTTGCGGGAGGAAACGGTTTCACGATAGCAGCGACGCTCGCTTTCACTATAACAAGTCGCCACGCCGCCTTCCGCACACAAAGTTTACGCAAAATGCACCTAAGGCGGGACCTAAGACTCGCGGCCTCAGCCCTCACACTTCAGACGGCGGCCGCGGGCTTCGCCCAGAACCAAGAGCCGAAAAAATCAAGAGATGTCATCCCGAACGGGGCCGAAGGCCCGGTGAGGGACCTTACGATCCACTGCAGAGCCCCTGCCCCAAACGGGACCACCTCCGCCGCATCCACCGTGACTGCGTGCACCGCGACTGTGCCCGCCAGCGGTTATGCCACTTCCTGCGTATCATAAGGTCCCTCACGGCGCCTTCGGCCCCGTTCGGGATGACATCTCTAGGTTTACCCGTCCAAAGTCTCAGGTCTCGGCCCCGAAGCCGAAGCCCCGAAGCCCGAAGCCCGAAGCCCGCCTCAGGTATACTGACCCACCATAATCCCGGCGAAACCGTACCCTCAGTCACCACATCCTTCCATGAAGCCCGCTTCCCAGTCCGATTTCGCTGTCACCGGACTTTCCTCCGACGCCGCCGGCATCCCCACACGCGCCCTCAAGATTCTCTGCGCTGTACTCATAAGCGGATTGCTGCTCGCGGCCCTCGCCTCGCTCGCGGTCTCGCTGGTTCCCTCCAGCGTATTCCTGGCGCGGGTCCGCAGCGTGTCGGACAGTGGGAAGGGGACATTTTTCAGCCCGGAGTTTTACCGCGCCATGCAGATGCGCCTCCGCCTCATCGGACTCGCGAACCTGGCCGCCGGAGTGATTTTGCTCGGCCTCCGCCGGCAAATGTACAAATGGGCTGGGCGAGTTTTCTCGGACGCGCTGGTTCTCACCAGAGACTTCTGCCGGGCCGCACGCTCGCTTCCCTTAATCGATCGACTGGCGCTTGCTGGGCTTACTTTTTTCGCCGCCGCCCTGCGCATTCCACTGCTATCGCAGCCCATGCGTTACGACGAGTCCATTACTTACCTCGAATATTCCTCGCGCCCGTTCTACGTGGCCCTGTCGTTTTACAACACGCCCAACAATCATGTGTTTCACACGCTGCTGGTGCGGCTGGCATATCTGGCGCTGGGAAATCATCCATGGGCCTTGCGTTTGCCCGCGTTGCTGGCGGGCCTGTGCCTGGTGCCCGCGACTTATGCCGCGGCGCGCAGCCTTTACCACAACGGTCGCTGCGACGCCGGAGGAGCCTTGCTGGCGGCAGCGCTCGTAGCCTCATCGTCGATGCTGATCGAATATTCCACCAACGCCCGCGGCTACGAAATCGTTTGCCTCCTGTTCATGATGATGATCCCAGTTGGCGCCTACGCGCTGCGTTGCCGGAACTGGGCGGCATGGTTGTTGCTGGCAATCGTTTCCGCGTTCGGTTTTTACACCATCCCGATCATGCTTTATCCGTTCGGAGGCCTGGTGCTGTGGCTGTTGCTCTCGATCGCGCCGCAAGATTTGCAACAACAAGATTCGAAACAAGAGGATTCGCAACAACACGACTCGAAACAGGAAGATGCGCAAGGAGACGCCCGCGCTGACGCGCGACCCGCCTCAAAAAGCAACTCACCCACCGCTGCCCGCAGCGCTCTCGCCGGACTTTCCGTTGCGATTGTCTTAACCATGCTGCTGGCCGGGGAACTCTACACCCCAGTGCTGGCGGTCTCGGGACCGAAGGCGCTGTTTGCCAACAAATGGGTCGTGTCCCATTCCTTCCGGACTGTTCTCCAGCAACTGCCCGCGTCGCTGGCCTCCACCTGGTGGGGATGGAACCGCGATCTGCCGGCGTGGCTGGCGGGGGTGCCGGCTGTAGGCTTCGTGATCTCCTTGCTATGGCACCGGAAAATCGGTTCGCAACGCGTGCCGCTCGCACTCGCCTTGCTGCTGTTCGTGGGGCCGTTGGTGTTGCTGCAGCGCGTGATTCCTTTTGAGCGAGTCTGGCTCTTCGCTCTTCCGCTGTATTTCATTGCCGCTGCGGCTGGGTTGGCCGTGGTGCTGGAGCCGCTTTTTCATAGGCTGCACCTGCGCCATGCCATGGCGCTGGTCGCACTCGTGATCGCGCTGTTTGCGGGACTGCGTGTCGAGCGCAGCCGTTCGGTTTACTTAGATCCGATTTACTTAGACAACGAAAGCCGCGGCATGCCCGCTCTCGCGGCCTGGCTCAAAGGCCAGTTGAGTTCCGGGGACCAGTTGCATCCAGGGGATACGATCGTCGCGGTTCCCCCCTCCGACGGACCGCTGCGTTACTACCTGCAGCGCGAAGGCGTGCCAACTTCGTATCTCTCCGCATCGCTTGCGGCGTCTCCTGCTGCGTATCGTGCTACGAAGCCCGCCGGCCGCAGCGGCGCGGGCCCGCACCGCAGGCTTGTAGTGGTAAACGAATTTTGGGGAGACACCGTCGCGCAAGTCTGCGGAACCGCCGGACAACCGCATCAGCCCAGCTGGGACGCGAAACTCGTAGCACAGTTCGAATCCGCAAAGCTGTACGAAGTCCCGTTCGCGCCAGATTCTTCCACCGCCACAAAACCATGAAGAGATGTCATCCCGAACGGGGCCGAAGGCCCGGTGAGGGACCTTACGATGCGAATGAAGAGGCACAAACGCAGGCGGGCACCGTCACGGCGCGTGCAGTCACAGTGCGTGCAGCAAAGCCGAGTCCCATTTACCGCACGCACGCCGCAGCCAGACCTAAGGTCCCTCACCGGGTCTTCGCCCCGGTTCGGGATGACATCGTGGGTGGTTGATGCTTCCGTCTGCGCCGCTGTAATCTGTATCTAAGAGGATTCGCATCGCAAGAGCGGGCGAGAACCGGTACGACCAGAACAGCTACCACCAAAAAAGTCATGCCCAGAAAAGTCTTAACGAACCTACTCTCGAATCCGTGGCCGCTGCTGCTGGCAGCCTGCTTCGCACTCGCGGCCATCTCCGGCGCGCTAGCGCAGGACGACCAACCCGTGAACCCCGCTCTGCGTCCGCCCAAAGGCGCGCAGGTGGCGATTGTCGTATTCGAGGACCTGCAATGTCCCGACTGCCGCCGCGCCGCGCCGCTGGTCGAAGAAGCTGCCAGAACTTACAAGATTCCCGTGATCCGCCACGATTTCCCGCTGCCGTTTCATACCTGGTCCTACGAAGCGGCCGTGATGGCGCGCTTTTTCGATACTCATTCAAAAGCCCTGGGCAACGAGTTCCGGGATTACATTTTCTCGAACCAGCTGGAAGTGACTCCGCAGAACCTGCGCGGCTTCGCGGATAAGTTCGCCGCCGAACATAAAGCGCCGTTGCCCTACGTGGTCGATCCCGACGGAAAGTTCGCCGCCCTGGTCAACGCCGACAAAGAGTTGGGCAAGGCCATCAACATCCAGCACACCCCCACGCTCTACGTGGTCAGCAACAAGCGCAACGGCAAACCCTTCGTCGAAGTCGTCGACCGCAGCCAGCTCTACGCCCTGATTGACGCCATGCTGAAGGAGTAGCTGTTCTCCATTGCCAGTTCCCGGTTCTCAGACACCCGGCTCCAGCGCCGCGCTCTTCTGCGCTGACAGCCAGCTCCCATCCTCAATCTCAATGACTGCCGTCGCCTGTCTTGATCAATTACTTCCAACCGGAGGATCACAGACCAGGCGCAGTGAGCTTTGTGATCCTTATAGCTCAGACGCTGAAGGTCATACCTAGTACCGTTTTGGTTAGCGACTGCCCAAAGCGGGAATTATGAGCCAGAGCGGTGAGCATCACGGAGGATGTTATGCAAAAGCCTACAACCCCAGCGCGTGTGGGTAACGAGAAAGGCGGCACGGGTCCCATTGAGAGTGTGGCAGACATCATTGAACGTCAACTTGACGTCGTAATTAAGGACTGGCTCGTCCGAGTCGAGCAGGAGCCCGAACTCACTGCTATTCCTCTGACTTATCAGGAACGCACCGGCCATTTACCTCAGCTTCTGCACGATGTGATCGGCAGGTTGCGTATGGACGAAGGTTCGAAGGCTCCGATTTCGGAGGCGGCGGCTCACCACGGAGATTTGCGGAGCAAACAAGGCTATACCGTAGCCATGGCGGTAGAGGAATCCCGCATGCTGCAGGTCAGCATTTTTTCGATGCTGCACAAGAGCGAGGTGCATTTGGATTTCACCGCGATCCTACCCGCCGTAGTGACGATAGCGGACGAAGTGGACGCGCAATTGAAACAGCAGATGCTGCGCTTCATGGCTGCAGATGAGGCGAAGGTCACAAAAGCGGCAAAAGCAGGAAAGGCAGCCTAACAGACTCTTCCTCGACTCAATCCTCTTCTTCGGCTCAATCACCCCGACTCAATCATATGAAAAGCCCAGAGCACAAACTTGCCGAACCTACTAATACGATCAGCAATACGATCGCTCGACACGATTGCGTCCTGCTCATTGCGGCTGACGCGGACGAGGCGGCAAAAGTCTTAGGCGAATTAGGTTCTGTAACGGAAGAGCGGTTCCAGGTGGAGTGGGTTACCGAACTCTCCAGGGGAATCGAGCGCTTGCGTGAGGGAGGCGTGGCGGCGGCGGTACTTGATCTGAACATGCTTGATCTGAACATGTTTGATCTGTACCGGGTTGATCGGAACCTGCCCGGCAGCCAAAACGCCGAAATATTAGACCAGCTTTTTCAGGCTGCGCCGAGTGTGCCAATTCTGATCCTGAGCGCAGCGGAGACTGAGGCAGCGGCTCGGGAAGGTGTGCAGCGCGGCGCGCAGGATTACCTGCTCAAGGAGCAAGCCGACGGCTACCGGCTACGGCGGGCTGTGCGCGCGATGATGGAATGCCACACGGCGGAGGCGGTGGCGCTGGAAAACGAGGTTGCCAACGCCACGCTTGATTCGATCGGAGAGGCCGTACTGCGCACCGATATTCGTGGCAGCCTCACCTATTTAAATCGAGTCGCGGAAAAGATGACTGGATGGTTTCGCGAGGAGGCGCTGGGGCGTCCCATCGAGGACGTGCTGCGACTCGTCGATAGTGTGAGCGGAGCAGCCGTCGACAACGCTGTGGCGACCGTTATCCACGGGGATAGAACCATCGCAGCCATGATGAGTTCTATCAGCTGTACGCTGGTTCGACGCGACGGCGTCGAATTAGGAATCGAAAACCGGGTAACAGTTGTCAATGACCGTGCCAGTAATATCATCGGAGCAGTATTGGTGATCCGCGACGTCGGCGCCGCTCGAGCCGCTTCCCTCGAAACATCGCGCGCCTCGCAGCACGATGTCCTGACTAATTTGCCAAACCGCACGCTGTTCAAGATCGCCTGAAGCAGGCGATTTCACTGGCGGAACGCCAGGGCAATCAACTCGCGGTGTTGTTTGTCGATCTGGATCAATTCAAGAGAATCAACGATTCGCTGGGCCATGCGATGGGAGACAAGCTGCTGCGCTCGGTGGCTGGGCGCCTGGTTGCCTGTGTCCGGCGTACGGACACCGTATGCCGCATGGGCGGAGACGAGTTCGTGATACTGCTCTCCCAGGTGGAGAATGCGGAAGACGCAGCCATTACCGCGCGAAAAATCCTGCGGGCGGTCGCGGCCCCACACATCATCGACAACAAAACTCTTGATATCAACGTGAGCATCGGGGGAAGCACCTATCCCGGCGGCGGGCAGGACGCGGAAAGCTTGCTGAGTCAGGCCGACGCTGCCATGTACGAAGCCAAGCAACATGGCCGGAATCGCTACGAGTTCTTCCGCAGCGACATGCGTGTGCGCCTGGCGGCGCGACTGTTGTTGGAACGAGATTTGCGCTACGCGTTGGGACGAAACGAGTTCGTGCTGCACTACCAGCCTAAGATCAATCTTAAGACCGGGCTGATCACGGGAATGGAAGCGCTGATCCGCTGGATGCACCCCGAGCGGGGCACGCTGCTTCCGGCCACTTTCATCCCCATTGCGGAAGAGTGCGGTTTGATTTTGCCCATTGGACAGTGGGTATTACTCGAAGCATGCAGACAATCCCGAGCCTGGAGCGATTCAGGACTCGGAATTATGCCGGTCGCGGTGAACGTGTCCGCGGTGGAATTTCAAGGCCAAGGATTTCCTGTCGGGGGTTCGGGCCGTGTTGATTGCGACCGGCATGGAACCGCAAAATCTGGAACTGGAACTCACCGAGAGCGTATTGATGCAGGATCCGGAATCTGCCGTGGTCACCCTGCTTGCATTGAAGGCGATGGGCGTTCGGATGGCCATTGACGACTTTGGCACGGGCTATTCCAGCTTTACTTATCTGCGGCGTTTTCCGGTGGACACGCTTAAAGTCGATCAGTCGTTCGTGCAGGAGATAACCGCGGATCTGGAAGGCAACACCATGGTAGACGCAATGATTAACATCGGAAACAGCCTGAACCATCGGGTAATTGCCGAGGGCGTCGAAACCCATTCGCAGCTTGAGTTCCTGCAACGCCACGGCTGCGGCGAGGCGCAAGGCTATTATTTCAGCCAACCAGTTATGGCCGAGAAGATCGGGAGCGTGTTTAAGTCCGACTTCCAAAAAGGACTGGTCCACTAGCGCTCGCTGAAGGAGTAGCAGTTCTCCGTTGTCAGTTCTCAGTTCTCAGACGCCCGGATCCAGGCGTCGCGCTCATCCGCGCTGACAGCCGGCGCTCGTTCTCAATGAGTGTAATCGCCTGACTTCAGAAGTTGAGATTATCGCAGTTGAGACGAGTCAGAAATGCTTCGTGAACAGATAATACAGGTTGTGTAGCGCAGCGGCCATCATCACGAGTAGCAACGCAAATGAGATTATCCTTCGCGGCTCGCTGAAGTACGCTCTTCGGTCATCGCCTTTTTGCATTGGGACAAAAATGAGGGAAAGGAAGCCCGCGCAGAGAAAATTCACCCAATCGAACCGATAGAACTCATCCCACATTTCTATGGCTGAGACTGCGAACATAAAGCAGGCAAAAGCGATTCGTGCCCACAGTGGCCCGAAGAAAAAACTGCGTGACACCGAAGGGCTCGATTCCTGCATGGGACTCTCCTTGCGGTGGAGAGTATAACGCACGGGCGATGTCGTTGACGTAACATCTCTATTACACTCATCGACCCCTGCGTGGAGCTTTGAGCGCCCATCCCTGCCCCCATTCCCTTAGAATCACCCCCGAACCTCCACCACGACTTCGAGGGCACCGCAATGAACCTGGTTCACGCGCTGGTTGGCACATGGCGACTGCTGGATTTTGCCGATCTCGATAAGGACGGCACGTGGCACTGCCGCTTCGGCGAACATCCCCAGGGATACTTCGTTTATGACGCCACCGGGCACGTGCACATTCAGATCATGAAGGTTCCGCCCTTGGCTCCTTTTCCGGAAGCGCAGCTCGGGGACGGCAAGCCGCCCACTCCCGAACATGCCCTCGCCGCTTACTCCGCCTACGTCGCGTACTTCGGCACCTACACCGTAGACGCCGCGAAGCGCGTGGTCACCCACCATGTCGAGGGCAGCCTGGCGCCCGATTTCACCGGCACCGACCAGCCGCGTCCCTTCCAACTGGAGGGCGACCGCCTGGAGATCGGGGACGGCAAGACCTGGCGCCGCCTGCTGGAACGTGTGCTCTAATCTCGCGCATTCCCGTGGAGTAATCCGTCCGGGCGAGGCCATCGTCCGTGGTTGTCGTGACGTCGCCGTAGCGCTCATCGAGCCCACAACGGGAGACGCCCGATTCTCAACGAGTGTAATCGCTTGCTTACGACAGTTGAGAATTGCAGTGCTCCGATGGGCCAGTGCTGTAAAACAAGGGTCGCCGTACAATTCTGACAGCGCTGGAGATTCAACATGCCGAAACCAGGCATCGGTCGTATGGCCCTGGCACTGCCGCTATTGTTTGGTGTCGCCCCAGCTCTTGGCGGCTACCAGCTCGTGGGTGATTGGGCGGCAGAAGGAACAGCTCTGGTTGTCGTTGGCGCGGTCCTTCTACTGAGCGGGGCAGCCATGCTAACGTCTGCGATTTGGTTACTCGTGTCCCTAGGGCACCAGCGGTTTCCGCTATGGAGCGGGGGGATAACATCTCTTTTGTCTGGAGGGATACTAGCGGCTGCAACCGTCTCGGACGTGCTCCCCTGCTCCGGCCCGACTTGAATGCATGAGCGTATGGGCTTGGTCGGAGTCCAAACAGTGATCGGTTTGCTAGTTTTGTTTCCGATATGGGTACGCAAATCGACGGTGCCGCCATCGCCGACCAAACGCTCCACAGGCGGTAGCGCAGGTGGATAGTGAGTGTAATGATGGGTTACGCCAGCTATTCGAAGAGGCTGCGGGCCACCCTCTGTGGGAACGGCGCACGCAAAGGTCGTTAAAGGCGGGCCACCCGCCGAAAGACGAGATAGAATAACGGACGCTCGCCCACTTTATCCTCGATGATTACAATTGCCGTCCTCGTGGCCGTTGCTGTGATGAACGTTGTCGGGGGATGGCTAGCTCTGCGCGAGCCGCGCTTCTGGAGGCGCGTCGCGAGCCTTGCGGCGGCAGTTGCTGCAATCGCAGCGGCAGGCTCCTTCCTTCGACTCTTGCAGGCCTACAACTCAGGGCCACTCGGACTCGTAGGGGCTACGCACAACCCGCTGGCGGGGCTTGGCGCTTGGGGTCTGCTCGCTCTTCTGCTCAGCGTGATCGCGGTCATCGCTGGGGCGTTCGGGGCGGATAGGGCCCGCATACCTGTGATGGTTTCCGGCATCCTGATGTTTTGTTGGACGCTGTTCAGATTGAGCGCTTGGGACTAACCGCGGAATAGCGCTCACCTTTCCCAGCGACGGGGGGGTCGACCGCGATGGTCTTACGTCTACGCAACAGATGCCGATGCCCGCTACGCCGATTGCTTTGCTGGCGCGAGCGCGATTAGCGCAACGCCGACAATAGCCAGCGCAGGTATGTCACCCATCAGATGTCCGTGTTCGCTCGCATTCTGGAATGCCTGCACCGCCATAATGGCCGCGTGCACCAGGCTCGACCAGGCCGTGAAGGCGATCAGGCTGCGATTCGCCGCCGGGTTGCGCGATGCGAGCAGCAGGAAAATACCAAGAGTGGCATACACGCCAAGAATCATCTGCTCGTATTCCGGCTGGTTCGGCTGCCATCGCCACCCGCTCGGCCAAAAAAACATCATCAGGGGATAGACACCAACCAGAAAAATCAATCCCACCAGCACCAGCACAACCTTCAGCACCCGTTCTCGATTCATCGCGCTCTCCTCTGCGTCTTCAGTTTAGAAGCAAGTCAGTTTCGCCCATGATTTCTCGCCGATACGCTAGCGCGAGATCGTTAGGCAAATCAGTGGAGCAGAATCCTACGACTGCGAATGGAGCAAGTCAACGAGGGACGGGTTCCCAAGGCCCAAGAGGATGGTCGTTGCAAAATCTCCGTAGCACTCATTGAGCTCTATGCCTTCTCTCAACAACCACGACCTACGCGAGAATGTTTTGCTATAGTACTCGGCAGGCAACCCGAGTTCTTGCCCGGAGTCCTACGCGGCAGGAGGTCTGCATGAGAAAGTACGGCCTTTCCGTTTTCTTTCTTGCGATTCTCGCCATCGCGATTACCCTGGCGTGCGGTTCGTCTCCGCGTCCGCGTGCCCTGCAGTCCGTAAGCCTCAGCCCCCCGGCCGCGGATGCCCAGGGCAGCCCGGTCCAGTTCACGGCCACGGGTTACTTCAATGACCAACCCCTGCAGGCGACACTTTCCGCGGCGAATTGGGGCGCGTGCTATCAGCACCAGGCAACGACCGCCGTCTCGGTCAGCACCCAGGGAGTGGCCCAGTGCGCGGCCGGCGCGGTTGGCACCTATACAGTTTGGGCCTGGGCCGAGAGCGCTGCCGATTCCTGCGGCGGCAACAACGGCGAGGTCCCGGCGAACCCTTGCGGCGGTGGCGGCCAATGCCAGCCTACAGGCACAGCGCAACTGACGTGTCCCTAGCGAGTGTGCGGCAAGTCCTTAACAACCCTCCCGCTCTGCGCGCAGCGACTCCGCCCGCGCCTGAACGAGCCCCAAGTCACTTTTGGCGAGCACGACGAGTGAGCCGATGGCCGACGGCTGCTTCGCTTCCGGCTAAGTTGTTGAGTCTACGTGGAAGTGATTGATTCTACGTAAAAGCAGTTTTCCCGGAGCGGAAATCATGTCCAGGAGCCCGCGTGGAATGTACCGTAATCGCGTTTGCAGACCCGCAGGATGCGTTCGAGCAGCGAGGACGAGTTGAGGTTCCTTCCACGATTAAACCGGGCTGAAATCGCTTCTGGTGAATAAGTTAGCTTTAAGCTAACATAACTCGCTCTACGTGGAATCAACACTTTACGTGTGATCCGCGCAGAATCAACAACTTACAATTAGCTCTTGGCAAAGTATTTGCGGGATCGATGCTCTGGATCGATGTCATCCCGAACGCGCCGAAGGCGGGTGAGGGACCTTACGTCGGATAGCGTCCGTGATGTAAACGGGAACGCTCTTGCTGCATGCGCTGTAACGGCACCCTCGGCGCGCGCACTGCAGGACAACCCGGGGGCGTTCATGCCGCTGCCTGCGCATCGTAAGGTCCCTCGCCGGGCCTTCGGCCCCGTTCGGGATGACATGCTCTTTGAGTGATGACACACCGGTGATGACACATCGGTCATGACATATCGGTCATGACATGCTGGTGATGACATTCCGGTGATGACATGCTCCTCATGACATCCCACTGGTGGCGAGGATTGACACCACTGGGTGGCTGCCGTATCGTTTTGCCCTGCTCGGGAGCCGCAGCGTTGAAGTTCGGTGCTGCTGATTCCCGAAGAAAACGGCCAAGGAAGATTTCATGAGCTTCGATCCAAACAGCGACGACACGAAGAGTGACGATGCGAACAGCGACGGGTCCAGGAAGGACCTGTTTTCGCGGCGTGGGTTTCTGGGCGTAGGATCGGCGGCGCTGGCCGCAGGAATGCTATCAGCGGCGGATGCCGCGGGCCAGAACTCGCAGCAGGAATCGAAACAACCCCCATACCCGACCAAGGGCGATAAGAGTTCCAGCGCGCCCGGCCCGGGCAATGCTGCGATCGACAACCAGAATCCTGATTCGTTTCTGCCGCCGCAGACGGATGCGGGCGGCGTGCAGACTTTTAAGTATCCCTTCGGAATCGCGCACAAACGGATGCAGCAGGGCGGATGGTCGCGCGAGGTCACGGTGCGGGAGCTGACGGTTTCGAAATCGATTGCCGGTGTGGATATGCGGTTGACCGCAGGCGGCATCCGCGAGTTGCACTGGCACACGGCCGCGGAGTGGGCCTTCATGCTCTATGGAAACGCGCGCATCACGGGGCTCGATGCCGACGGCAAGAGCTTCGTCGCAGACGTGACGGAAGGCGATCTCTGGTATTTCCCGACGGGCATTCCGCATTCCATTCAGGGGCTGAATCCGGATGGCTGCGAGTTTCTGCTGGTGTTTGACGACGGCAATTTTTCCGAATACGAAACGGTACTGCTCACTGACTGGATGGCGCATACGCCGCACGACGTGCTCTCCAAAAATTTCGGCGTGAGTGAACAGGCGATGGAGAAAATGCCGCGCCGCGAGAAATTCATTTTTCAGGCCGCGGTTCCCGGACCACTGGCCGAGGATCAGAAAGTGGCGGCCGGTTCGTTGGGCGCGTCTCCGCAGGATTTTGCTTTTCGCACGACGCAGCAAGCGGTTACGAAGCGCAGCAAGGGCGGCGAGGTGCGCATTGTGGATTCCAGCAAGTTCAAAATTTCCGCCACGATCGCGGCGGCGATCGTCACCGTGCATCCGGGAGGGATTCGCGAACTGCACTGGCATCCCAACGCCGATGAATGGCAGTACTACATTGCGGGACAGGGACGAATGACCGTGTTCGCCACCGGAGGCCGCGCCCGCACCATGGACTTTCAGGCGGGAGACGTGGGCTATGTGCTGAAGACGCTGCCGCACTACGTGCAGAATACGGGCGACACCGACCTGAAATTTCTGGAGATGTTCAAGAGCAACGTCTATCAGGACCTGGCGCTCTCGGAATGGCTCACGCATACGCCTCCGGAGTTGGTGCTGGCGCACCTGGGGATTGATAAGGCTACGCTCGATGCGATGCCGAAGGATGAAGTGGTGGTGATGCCGAGGTAGGGCGAGGTCTATTGTTAGAGCGAGGCACTCGATCGATGTCATCGCGAACGGGCCGAAGGCGGGTGAGGGACCTTAGGTCTGATGGCAGCGTCTCAGCCGTAAACTGGAACGCCTGGGCCGCCCGCACCGTGACTGCAGGCATCGTGACGGCTCCCGCCCGCCTTTATGCCACTTCAGTCGCTTCGTAAGGTCCCTCACCGGGCTTTTGGCCCCGTTCGGGATGACAGCCACTGTGACGGACGACATCCTGACTATTCGGGGAGGCGGATGCTGCCGTCCTCGGCTATGGGGAAGGATGGATTCCAGGCGACTTCCCAGAGGAAGCTGTCGGGATCGGAGAAGTAGCCGGAATAGCCGCCCCAGAATGCTTCCTCGGCGGGCTTCACGAGTTTTGCGCCTGCGGCTACCGCTTCGTGGAGCACGGCGTCAACCTCCGCGCGAGTGCGGGCATTGTAGGCCAGAGAGAGTCCAGGGAAGCCTTCGCCGTGGGCAGAAACGTTGGCGTCCTTGGCGAGTTCGTGGCGGGGATAGAGCGCGAGGGCCATGCCTCCGGTCTGGAAAAATGCGATGCCTTCGGTGTTGGCCATGGATCGGCGCCATCCGAGGCGCTCGTAGAATTCGCGGCTGCGCTGCAAATCTGCCACGCCTAAAGTGATGATGCTCATGCGCTGTTCCATTTGTTTCTCCAATCATTAATTCGTCCGATCATATCTAGTGCTTGCGCAAGCTATTCGTGGCGGAGGGCTTCGATGGGGTCGAGGCGCGAGGCGCGGAAAGCTGGGATCATGCCGCTGACTAGTCCTACGAAACCGAGAATGAGCGTGGAGGCGATCAGGGTTCCCGGCGCGATGATGAGGCGGATGTCGCCGGCTTCTCCGTTTTTGGCGAAGGCGCTGTACAAGGTGAGCCGGCCCACGGAGAGTGCGACCACGTAAGCGAGGATCACGCCCAGTACGCCGCCGAGGAAGGTGATGGTGAGAGCTTCGGCGAGAAACTGCATCAGGATGAAGCGGCGGGGTGCGCCCAGCGCCTTCTGCACGCCGATTTCGCGGGTCCGCTGCGTGACTGAAACCAGCATGATGTTCATGAGGCCTACGCCGCCGATGCCGAGGGTGAGCGTGCCGATGAAGCCCATCAGGATTTTCAGACCGATCGTAATGATTTCGAACTGATGCACTTGCGTCATGAGGTTGAACACTTGCACGGCCTGGCGGTCGGTCTGGTTGAATTTGTGTTCGGTTGCCATGATGGTGCGGACGGATTGTTCCAGCGCTTCATACTCGGGAGTCTGATACGTGAACCAGATGGAATCGAGGTAATGAGTATTCTTCAAGTCGCCCATGGTGGTGAAGGGCACGTAGAGCACGCGATTGATATCGTCGTTGCCTTCCTGCATTTTGGCTTTGAGGACTCCGATGACTTCGAAGCTGAGGCCGTCGATGCGGACGTGCTCACCCAGAGCGTTGCGTCCGGAGAATAATTTTTCTTTGGCTTCTGAGCCGAGGACGGCCACGCGGGCGCGCTGCACCTGGTCTTCCATGTTGTAGAAGCGGCCTTGCCCGAGCTTGAGGGAGCGGACATCCATCACGTTGGGAAAATTGCCGGTGACCGACCAGGTGAAAGCCCTGGTGTCGTACTGCACGTTGGCTTGCTTGCTGACTTCGGGAGTGATCCGGCTGATTTGGGGAAGGTTGGTGGTGAGCGTGTCGATGTCGTCGTCGGTAAAGCGGACGAGCTCTCCGGCTTTTTGCCCACCGGCCTGCATGGAAGTGCGTCCCGGAACCACGATGACGAGCTTGGTGCCGAAGTTGGCGAAGATGTTGGCGCAGGCCTGGCCGAAACCGTCGCCATAGGCGAGCAGCATCACGACCGTGGCAATGCCCCAGGCCATGCCCAGCATGGTGAGCGCAGTGCGGCGGCGATTGTGCCGCATAGCGCCGTAGGCTTCCTGGAGGAGATCACGAAACATGTTGGTTAATGTTGGTGCATCTTTCTGGTTGAGCTATTCATAGCGTAACGCCACCATCGGGTCTACTTTGGTCGCGCGTCGCGCTGGGATGTAGCAGGCCAGCAACGCAACCGCGATTAAGAGAACCGTTACGGCCGCGAAAGTGAGCGGATCGGTTGCGGTCACGCCGAAGAGTAGCGACGATACTGTTTGCGTTAGCGCGAACGAGCCTACGATCCCGATTGCCACGCCGATCAGGATGGTGCGCATGCCTTGCCGCAGAACCATGCGCAGCACGTCGCGCGGAGTGGCGCCGAGGGCGACGCGCACGCCGAACTCGCGGGTGCGGCGGCTCACCGAATATGCCATCACGCCGAAGACTCCGGCGCTGGCCAGCAGCAATGCGGTGATTCCGAAGAATCCGATGAGGATGACGTTGAATTTTCGCGAGCCTAGGGACTCGGAATAAATTTGCTGAAATGTCCGGAAGCTCGGCGGAATTTGCGGATTGAGGTCGTGCAGGATTCCGCGTGCGGCCGAGCTTACCAGGCGCGTGTCGGCATCGCTCAGCATGGTGATCGTCATCTCCGCGCGCGGACGCTGGAACAGATTCACGTAGACGGTGGGACGCGGCGGCTCGTCGAGACCGTATTCGTGCGTGTCGCCAACGATTCCTACAATCGTCAGCAGACGCATATCGCCATCCATATTTCCAAATTCAATGGTGTGGCCGATCGGGTCCTGATTCGGCCAGCGGTCGTGCGCGAGCGACTCGCTGATCACGGCCACGTGGGGCGCGTCGGCGCCGTCGCGTTGGTCGAACATTCGTCCGCGGACCAGTGGAATACCCAGCACCTGGAAATATCCGCTGGTCGCCACACAAAAATCCGCGTTGCCGATGCGTTCCTTTTGATTCCACAGCGCGTCGAAGCCGTCTCGGGGTTTTGGGAACTTCATTCTGCGTCATCAGCACAAACATTCCGTCGGGAAGTCCGCCGGTCATGGGCAATGCGCTAGCGGCTCCTACGCTGCGCACGCCGGGAATTTGTTTGAGCCGGTCAATCAAGTTCGAAAAGAAAATTCCCTGAGCTGACTTCGCGTTGGGATCGTCCGGCCGAGGCTGCGACATATTTTCCGAGGGTAGCGAGACGTCCATCGCGACGATTTTTTCGACGCGGAATCCGGGGTCGACTTCGAGGACTTTCATCAAGCTGCGTCCGAGCAAGCCCGCGCCTATCACGAGAACCAGCGTGATCGCGATCTGGGCTGCGACCAGCGCCCGACCGATGCGCTGGCTGCCTTGCGAACCGGCTTGACTGCGCCCGCCTTCTTCGAGGCCCTGCCTCAGATCGCCGCGCGTCGCGCGAAAGGCTGTGAACGCGCCGAGGCCGACAGCCACGGCAGTGCATAGGAAGAACGCAAAGAGAAGCACTGGCACGCTTACGGAAACACTCTCGAGCCGCGGCAAAGTTTTTGGCGCGAGGGCCAGCAATCCGGCGACGCCCCACAGCGCGGCGAGTACTCCGAGCGCTCCGCCGATCAGCGAGAGCAAAAATGCTTCGGTCAAGAATTGGCGCACCAGGCGGCCGCGGGCTGCGCCGAGCGCGATGCGAATCGAAAGCTCACGCTCGCGCACCGACGCTTGCGCCAGCAGCAGGTTGGCGACGTTCGCGCAGGCTACGAGCAATAAGAATCCCACGGCGCCCAGCAGAATCAGCAGCGGCGAACGCACCTCGCCGGTAATGGACTCCTGCAGTGGGACGACTCTTCCATCACGGAGCAAATAATCGTTCTTCTCACTCGACGTCTGGTAGATTCTTCGCGCGATAGCGCTGATATCCTGGCGCGCCTGCTCGATGGTTACGCCATCTTTCAGACCGGCCGACGGCAGAATAATTGTGCGAGGTGCGGCTTAGATTCTCGCCACCGATATCGGCGGCGAGCCAGACTTCCGCGTCGTCGGGAAATCGAAATCCCGAGGGCAGCACGCCAATCACCGAGTAGACTGCGTCGTTGATTTTCAGGTGCGATTGCGAAAGATCCTGCGCTGAGTCCGAGGTATTGCCGCCAGTAACCGTAGCTGACGAGGGCGACGGGCGCTGCTCCCTTCTGGTTATCGGTCGCCGTGAAATCGCGGCCGATGATCGGCTCGACGCCGAATACGGTGAGAAACTGCGGCGTTACCGCCGCGACTGGTAGTGCGCGTCGGCTGGAGCCTCCGGAAACAGAAACGGTTTCAGCCGTGTATTTCGCGATGGATTGAAAGCTGTGGCTTTGATCGCGGAAGTCGTCGAAGTTCGGATCGGCAAGGCGCGAGAGCCTGCCGCTGGAGTTCACCTCGGAGATCGCCATGATGCGGTCGGCGCCGGAATAGGGCAGAGGGCGAAGCAAGACTCCGTAGACCACGCTGAAGATGGCGGTGGTCGCGCCGATGGCCAGGGCGAGCGTGAACACCATGATGGCAGTGACGCCGGGATTTTTGCCGAGCACTCGCGCCGCGTAGCGGAAGTCCTGCCAAAATTTGTTCATGTGTGCCTCGCACGATCCCATGGCACGTCAGACGCCACACTTTAGAAGCATCTATCTGGTTGACGCTTTGACAGATAGACTCCTCGCGACAGCTCCATGGAGGGGTGGAATGTCCACCACCGGAACCGACCGTCCACTACCGGACATACTGGACAACCGGCATCACTCCTGCCGCAGCGCTTCCACGGGCTGCAGCATCGCGGCTTTGCGCGCGGGATAGAGACCGGCGACCACTCCGGCCAGCGTCAGGCTGCCGATCGCCAGCAAGGCGGACATGGGCACAAGTTTCGGCGGATCGAATCCGCCCGGCCCCTGCACTGTTCCCAGCATCGCCATCAAGCCGGCGGCCATGCCCATGCCGATCAGGCCGCTGGCCAGTGTGAGCAGCATGCCTTCGAGAAAAAAATAAAACAGGATGCTGCGGTTGGTGGCGCCCAGGGCCTTGCGCAATCCGATCTCGTGGGTGCGTTCGCTGACTGCGACCAGCATGATGTTGATGACGCCGATCGCGCCCAACGCCAGCGTGATCATGCCCACCGCTCCCAGGAACAAATTCATGACATCGAAAATTGTTCCCACCATTTTTGAGGACTGGATGGAATCCCACTCGTCGAAGGCGTTTTCGTCGTTGGCATCGAATCCGTGATTGCGGGCAACGATCTTGTTGACCTCCTGCTGGGCCAGCACGTGGTCCGCGGTGGTGAGGGGCTGATACTCGATAATCGAAATGGAGTTCTGGTGGTTTTCTCCTTTGATCGGGAAGTACGTAGCCATCACCTGGAACGGAATGTAGCCACGCATATTCAGCCACGTGTTGTCACCACGGCCGAGATGCGGCGTGCTGCCGATGACTTCGAACCTCAAGCCGTTTATCAGCACGAATGCGCCGACCGACGGGCGGCCGGGGAACAGCGTTTTCTGCAGCTCGCTGCCGAGCACGATCACGTTGCGCCTTTGCGCGTCGTCCATGGCATCCAGCCAGCGTCCATCTTTGAGGGGAAGATAACTGATCTCGTTGAGCTGGGGCTCGACGCCTATGATTTCGACGCCGGCGCTGGCGAATTCACTCACCTCATGAAGATCGGTCCGAGACAGCATCGGGGAGGCATTGCGAACGTGCGGAGCTTCGTTGCGGATGTCCTGATAATCCTGGTAGGTGAGCAAATAAGTGCGAGCGGAATTCATGCTGCCTGCTACGGCGGGCGCGCGGCCGGGAAAGATAAACATGATGTTCTTGCCGAACTCGGCCAACTGGCGCTTGTTGCCAGAGCGGAAACCTTCGCCGACGCCCACCAGAAGAAGCAACGAGCCCACGCCCCAGGCAATGCCGAACATGGTCAGGAACGAGCGCAGTTTGTGGGCCCAGAGGTTGCGGAAGATTTGCGCGAAGATGTCGAAAACGGTGCGCATGCTGGGACTATCAGATGATGAGATATCAGATATATGTTACGTCTCTGGGGTTGCTTGACGCGCGCCCGAAGTGGCAGAGACGTCATGCATAGGAGCCATCCGAGAGCGTCAGCGAAGCCGTTACTTGGCGGCGGCGTGGTGGTCGTAACTGATGACTCGGGTAATCTTCCACGCGCCGTTTTTGTACTGCCACAGATGGATGAACTTGCCTTCGCCGACTCCTTCGGTATCTTCATGCCCGGGGTGGTGGAAGCGGTGAACGCCCATCTCCAGGGCCCCGTAGCCCTTCATGGGGTAGACCTGCAGGGTTCCCGGAACCAGCTCGCGGGTCACTTTGCCGCAGATATTCTTCTTGATCGCGTCGGTCAAAGCGACTTTGCCGAGAGTGACTCCGCCCTGATCGTGATAAAACTCCACGTCGTCGACGAAGAATGAGGCGAACTTTTCCAGGTCGCAGCGGTTATAGGAATCGAAAAGGGAAGCGTCGAGCGAGGCGATGGCCTTGTCGAGTTCCGCCTGGGATTGAATGCTGTCGAGCGACGGGACGGCCTGGGCGTCGGTGCGGATGCCGCATAGGATGAGTAACGGAAGCAGCAACAACACTCTTGCGACAGCGAAGATATTTTTCATGAAACGATGCCTCTCCTGGTGTGCAGCACTAGGGGATATACGTGGCGAAGCGAAAGAATGTTCCTGAGGGGGTATTTTTTTCGCCATCGCGGAGTGCGCTTGTTCGAAACGGCCATCGGACTGCACCAGGATCAAAAGATTGCCGTTTGTGCTCGCCTTCGCCCGAAAGTACACGATGGAAAGCTGGCCTCTGACTTGCAAGGCTTGCTTTCGACGCTATCGATGCAACGAGTTGCGCCGCTCGGCTGCCGAAGGCCACGTAACTGCACCAGTGGAAGCGAGTGAGCGAGCATTCGTCTCCTCTTTCAGGTTCCCTGAAACTAAGTCAGCCCATCTGAAGTTTTCCCCTCTTAGCGACTAGACCCTAATATGGAGGTTTCACTTATGTTTGCACGCAATGTGTCTTTTCATTTGAAATCGAACTCGCATTCTGACTATATCCGCACGTTTGAAAACGAAATTCTGCCGCTACTCCGCAAGCAGAAGGGCTTCAAGGAAGAACTCACGCTGTCGAATCCGAACAGCCAGGAGACGATTGCGATCAGTCTGTGGGAGAACAAGGCCAACGCTGACGCGTACAACACGAATACCTATCCGGAAGTGCTGCGCACGTTCGCCAAGATGATCGATGGAACGCCGAAGGTTCAGACGTTTGATACTGTCGTCTCGACTTCGCACGTCCTGCAAGCTGTGTAAGGACGTAGCTGGTTATTGGGCGGCCCGCGAATGGGCCGCTTTTTTTATTGGAGCGTAGGTCTGCGTTCATGTG
Organism: uncultured Acidobacteriaceae bacterium; assembly: GCA_963846245.1. GTDB lineage: Bacteria > Acidobacteriota > Terriglobia > Terriglobales > Acidobacteriaceae > Sulfotelmatobacter. The sequence continues at coordinate 254,799 of CAWJVI010000013.1, forward strand.
GGGACGGTGAGGCTTACTGAATGCAGGTGGAGGGTTTATCGGGTGCGGCGTCGGGCGGCACGCTTGGCCAATTTGCGTTGCGCCTTTTGATATTTCTTCATTTGTCTCTGCTGCTTCCGGCCGGACTTCTGCGACGATTTGTGATACCGCTTGGCGGCCCTGCGGGCCTCGCGACCATTTTCTCCGATGCTTCTATTTTCCGGTTTGCTCGGCATCGCCCACGCGGGAGTCAAGGCGGCGAGCAGCAGCAGGAATGTGGCGATTCGTTTCATGAGCGGTTACCCGAACTTCCAGATATTTTACAACGGATGAACGGTCTAGATTCGATTTCTTGCGACCGTTGCAGTAACAAAAAGCGTACCCTCAGCGGCTGGAAGCGGGCTTCGGGCTTCAGCTTTCGGGCTTCGGCACATCCCATGTGGTGGGTTCCAGGCCGAGTGTGGGATGGGATGTGAGACGACTGACCTTCGGCGCTTGGGATGGGTTCCGCGGGGCTTCGCCTCCGCGGGACGGACGAGGCGTCCGTCGCCACATGGGCTGTGCTGAAGCCCGAAACCTGAAGCCCGAAGCCTGACCTTCAGTCGCCGAAGCCGATGCCGATGGCTCTCGCTGTGCGGACGACTTCGCCGGTGGGATTGACGGATTTCAGGTGGCCGATGGCGTGGGCGATGTCGACGGAGACTACGGATTCGCCGCGCACGGCGACCATCATGCCGAAACCTCCGGCGGCGATCAGGTCGATGGCGGCTACGCCGAAGCGAGTGGCCAGGATGCGGTCGAAGGGCGAGGGCGTGCCTCCGCGTTGAATGTGGCCGAGCACGCTGATGCGGACTTCTTTGTCGCAGGCACGACCGATGGCGTTGCCGATCAGATTGGCGACGGAGTCGGTGCGGCGATTTTCTTTCAGCTCGGGCGGAAGCTTCACGCCTTCGGCGACAACAACAATCGTGAAGTACTTGCCTTGTTTTTCGCGTGCGGCGATGAGCTTGCAGACGTGCGCGATGGTGAAAGGAATTTCGGGAATCAGGATGACGTGAGCGCCGCCGGCGATCCCGGCTTCGAGCGCGATCCATCCGCAGTCGCGCCCCATGACTTCGACCACCATCACACGATGATGCGAGGCGGCGGTGGTGTGGATTTTGTCGAGCGCGTCGGTGACGGTATGCAGCGCCGTGTCGAACCCGAACGTGACCTCGGTGGCGGAAAGATCGTTGTCGATGGTCTTGGGCACGCCGACAATTTTCAGTCCCTTCTGGAAAAGCTCATAAGCGATTTTCTGCGAGCCGTCGCCGCCAATGCTGATGATGGCGTCAATGCCCAGCTTGTGGGCGTTGGCGATGACCTGTCCGGAAATGTCGCGGGTGACCTGGTGGCCGTGGACCACGCTTTTGTAGTGAAACGGGTCGCCGCGGTTGGTGGTGCCGAGGATGGTGCCTCCGCGGGGCAGAATGCCGGAGACTTTCTCGAGCGTGAGTTCGAAGGCTTTTTCCGGCCAGATGAGGCCGTCGAAACCGTCGGGGATGCCGATGACCTTCCAGCCGTGGCTCAGGATGGCGGCTTTGGTGGCGGCGCGGATGACGGCGTTGAGACCGGGAGCGTCCCCGCCTCCGGTGGCGATGCCAATGCATTTGATGTCAGACATGAATTCGTTGGGGTCTTTCCTAGTGGTCTTTTCTGAGTGATCTCGCTGTGGTGTTTCGTGAGGCCGACGGGGGCGTCACTCCGATCATACCGTTGGGATAGGTAGGGAGAGCAACGTTACTACCGGGCATGGCGGGTGGGTTGGGAGGAGTCAGAATGCAAAATCCCCACGTCTCGCAAAGGACGCGAGAAATGGGGCACCCTGGTCGGAAAATACCGCGCAAGGTTTGGATCACGCTGCGTTCTCAAATATTCGAGAATGCGATGTACTACGTGCGATGTACCATCATGCGATGTACCGCCATGGGATGTACCACCGGAGATCGAACACGATCCGGGCATTCTGCTAAAATTGGATTCTCTGAGGGCGATTGGTTATGTTGACTGGACGCAAACTGGCGTTGACACTTGCTTTCACGGCTCTGCTTGCACTGGCCTTTGGGGTCAGCTGCACGGGGTTCTTCCCGCCGAACAGTCTCACGGCGGTTACGATTCAGCCTCCGAGCCCGCAGATCGAAGTTGGTACGCCCCAGGGTTTACAGGCCTGGGGAACTTATGCGAACAACACCGGGACGAGTCAGATTACCAGCGGTGTTGTGTGGACCAGCAGCGATAACACGGTGCTGACGATCAATCCGACCACCGGTGTGGCTACTGGCGTGGCACCTGGAGGCACAGCCACAGTAACGGCCTCCGCGCAGGGGCTGAGCGGGACCGCTTCAGCAACTGTTTATCTTGGCAACATCACCGGTTTTGAAGTGTGCATGGGATCATCTGGTGCCACAACTTCCTGCTCGAGCGGTTCCACGGCGCTCACATGGGACGTGAACGCTACGAATCAAGTCACTCAGTCCTTCGTCGCGCAGGCCACGAACCCAGCGCCGCCGCCCCCGATGCTCGACCTTACGACCGCGTCCACCTGGACTGTCGAGTCGTCGATCTCGTCGTCGATTTCGTGCGACAACAGTGTCTCTCCGGCGAGCTGCACGGTGGACCAAAATACAGCGGCGGGTCCCTATACGATCAGCGTAACCTACGGGACGGGCGCTACAGGTTCCACCGCAACAATCAACGTAGTCGTAACGAATTGAGGCGGGCGGCCGGTTCGATACCTCTCGCGAAGTTTTGGACTTGCCGCCGGGCTTCGCCGCGGTTTGGACAGCCGAGGTGGCTGTCGCCACATGGATCGCAGTGGGCTTCTAGCATCGCACATTCGGCCCGGCTTCAGACCCCACTTCCAGTTCAAACGTCAAGACCTCAGACCTGGGCTTGGTTTTGCCCGAGGTCTGAGGTCCAAGGCCTGACGTTTGACGTTCCGCGTTCGCGAGTTATTTTTTTTCTTTCTCTTCTTTGGGAGCTGGCTTGGATTTAGGAGCTGGCTTGGGCTTGGCTTCGGCCTTGGGCTGGCTCTTGGGTTGAGGACGCGCTTCGGTTTGCGGGCGAGATTCCGTCGCCGGGCGAGCGGTCTCGGTCCGGGGAGCGGCTGCGCGGGGTGCGGCGGTGCCCTTCGCAGGCGGCGTGTTCTTCGCGGGAGCGGCCTCGGTGTTCCTCGCCGCAGGCGCCGTGTTCTTCGCTGGAGCTTCGGCGTTCTTTACCGGCGGAGTGAGGGGACGGGCGACGTTGTTGTGGGGCGCGGCGGTCTTGGTCGCTGCGGGTGCAGGCCCGCGGGCTTCTTTAGGCGACATGGCCGGGGCCTTGTAGGGCGCGCCGGCGGCTTTCGCCGCAACCACACCTTTTCCGCTGAACTCGCCAGGGCGTGCCGTGGCGGCGATGGCGGGACTTCCGTGATTTGCAGATGCGAAGTTCTGCTTGTTCTGGCTGGCCGCATGAACCTGCTGGACTTGCGCGGCCACGGGAGGCGTGTGCGTTTCGTGAGCGTAGGATTCTTCCTGCGCGCTGGCATGCACGGTGATGCCGCCTTCTCCGCCGTTGAATGCGACGTGCGAGTCGTTGTTCACGATGACCGTCCGGTTCACGTAGACGTTGGTGATGTGGACGGTATCCACGTGCATCACGGCGGTGTTGTAGAAGAAAGCTCCGCCACGCCACTCGCCGCCACCGAAACCGGCGCCGCCGTAGCCGAACCCGTAGTTCACGCCACCGTAGAATCCGACGTGCGGACCCCAGTAGCCTTCGCTCCAGCCGTAGTATCCGTTGTTCCATCCCCAGTAGCCGGGAGTCCAGAGCAGGCCGGGCGTGGGAGCCTCCACCCAGGTTCCGGGCACCCAGTAGTAGCCGGCATCGTCATCCCAGGACCAATAACCAGGGGTCCACAGATAGCCTGGGCTGGGGCAGATGGGCTGTTCGTAAACCGGCAGAGCGGGCGGGGCGATGCGGACGTTGAAACTGATGCCGACCGAGATCTGCGCGAAGGATGCGGTTGAAAGCGAAAGTACGACTGCGAACAACAACGCGTAAACAACAGGGAGTTTGCGTTTCATGGAGTTTCCTCTTTCGTTTTTTCTTTTCTACTTGGGCCTGCGCCGGCCACGGTATTCCGGCGAAGTACGTATGACACCAGATTATCGGGGAATCGCCGATGGCCGAAGTAGCCAAAGGTGCCTGGGTAACGGGTGTCCTCATTGTACTCAGTTTGTGTAAACCCCGGAGTGAGGCGGTTGTTGTGGGCGGGAAGGGGCGGGCTTCGGGCTTCGGCTTTCGGCCTCGGCAAACCGGCCATCGGAGTCGCTGGGTCTTGGAGTCTGCGCCGGGCTTAGACAGCCGAGGCGGCTGTCTCTACGTGGACCGTGGTGATGCGCGAAGCTCCAGAGCTATGGCCGAAGCCTGAGAGCTGAAGCCCGAAGCCCGGTTCTAGTTCGCTTTTTTGCCTTTGGCGATGCGGGCGTCGATGGGTTTGCGGCTGGCGAAGCCTTCGTTGGTGCCGTGCCAGTGGGTAATGGATTTCTCGCCGAGCTTCCAACAGAGAAGAATGATCTGGCCTTCGACTTCGCAGGGAAAATCGAGCAGGCCGATGCTGAGATCTTTGACTTGTACGCCGATGGAATCGATTTCGGCGAGAGCGTCGCGCACGCGTTGCTCGGCCTTGCCGCGCTCGGCTTTGCGGCGGGCGATAGGAACGATGTCGACGAAGGTGCCTCCGTTGAGAAAGATGCGGTGGTTGGTGGCCAGCATCTCGGCCTCGACTTCGTCCATCAGTTGCTTGCCGACGATGGCGTTGCGCAGAAGCGATTCCAGCACGGAAAGCAAGGACTGGGCTTCGTCGAGAGTGAAGGTGCGGTCAGGCATTTGGCTACACCTTCATTTTACTTGAAAAGAGCGGTTAGGGGGGTGGAAACCAGTGGTCAGGGGCCAGTGGCTAGCGACCAGCTGCCGACTAGCCACTAGCAACTTGTTTTCATTTCGCGGGGGGCTTGATGAACTCTACGTCGAGGCTGATGGTGATTTCGTCGCCGACTACTCCGCGCATCTCGACGCGGGTATCGACGGAAGCGGCGTCGATGCTGGCTTGCACCTGGCCCCGGGCGGGATTGGCGTCGTCGACGAGGACGGTGCCGCTGACTTTGGTGAAGGCGCCACGGACCGTGGAGATTCCGAGATGGCGCACGGAGAATTGCGCGGAGGAATGCATGGGATCAATTTGCCAAGTATCTTGCGCGAGTGCGGTCAGTGCCGCTGCCGGGATGACGAAGAATGCGATGACGAGTGCGGATAAAGTGCGGGACATGCTTGCTCCTCAGAGTGGGATTGCAGGGTCCGTACAGTGTAGCAGGCGGGCTGCGGGCTTCGGCAATCGGGCTTCGGGCTTATCGCTTCCGGCTGGTGGACTGGGGGCGCCGGGCTTCGCCCAGGCTTGGACGGACGAGGCGTCCGTCGCCACATGGGTCTTGCCGATGGCTGTCACTACAGGGTCTTGCCGAAGCCCGAAAGCTGAAGCCCGAAGCCGATTCTATCTCCCCTGTGACGGATCGGGCGTCGTTGCGGTGTTTATGTCGATGTGGAGGCGCTCGGCGGCCGGGATTTTCGGGGCGATGCAATCTCCGTCTCGGTTGTAGTTGGTGCAGTGGGCGGCGGTGGCGGTGCGGGGGGATTGCGCGAACTGCCAGACCTCGGCGAAGGGGACGCCGCTTTCGGCTGGGCTGGGCGGGTGTTGCGGAAAGGCGCAGCCAGGCGCGGGCGGGCAGGCATCGTTGGTGGCCCAGTAGACGATGTGGCGTCCGGCGGCGTTGGCGCGAATGTCTTCGGCGGTGACGACGTTGTCGTCGTCCGCGGCGGGGACGCCGGAGCAATAGATGCCGGCGCGGAATCCGGCGGCGGTGACGCCGTCGACCCAGGCGTAGATGTAGGTTTTTTGTTCGGGGAGCATGCGTCCGCCTTGCTCCTGGTCGAGGAAGATGATGGTTTGCGCGGGGAAGCCTTCGCGGCGCGCCGCAGCGGCGGCGGCTTGCGCGTCGGATTGACCGAGGCGCGTGGCTTTGGCGACCGGTTTGAGTTCAGCGTAGAGGCGTCCGTTGAAGAGCACGAGGAATCCGAAGCCGGCAGATGCGACGGCGGCGCGGTGGCCAGTCCAGGAGTTGGTTTTTTCGCCGGGCGGATGGTTGAGCCAGTAGCCGGTGTAGGAGAAAGTTTCGTGCAGGGCTTTTAGGTTGGCGTCGCCGGGGTAGGCGTTGCGGTCGAAGCCGAGGTAGGCGGATTGCGCAGTTAGTGTGGCGCAAAGAAAAATCAACGCGAGGATACTCGAGACCCGCATGGGCCTATGGTAAACGAGTCGGGGGGTCCTGCGATTCTATCTGAAGAGGCGATCCCGGGTGGCTACGAAGGAACGGCAGCAATCCTTTTCATCCGAAAGCCGATCTCCTGATCAAACATCTGGTCTTGGTTCACGTGCCACGTGCCGTCGTAGCGGACCTCGACGACGAAGAGGCGAGCGGCGAAATTCTCGGCTGCCACGTACAGGTGGAAGTGGTACGCTCCCGGTCCGAGCAAATGCCCCTTGCCAGTGTTCGTCGCCTCTACGTCGAGGCACATCACGGCCTTGCCGTTCGGTACATCGCTCAGGTCTTCGCCTATCTGGGTTCTGAACTGCGGGTCGCTGACGTGAATGAAGTCACAGAAAACAGGCAGGTCCTTCAGGAGCACCTTTCGCGTTGTGACGCCCATGTTCGCCCACTGCAAGTTCATCGGTGTAAACCTATCGACCATGGTGCCGTCCGCCTTGGCGACTTTTTTCAGGTACACCTGTACGTCACGTGCAGGGGTTTGATTTAAATTGCTGATCGCCAAACGAAAGAACCACGCCTCACCCACCGAGATCGGGATCGTCGCGCTCGGATTGGCCAGATTCTTGAGAGTCGCCTGGCGCCCAACCTTCTCGGCATCCGGTCTTCTAACCACCGCTTCTAAGGTAAGGTCAGGTTTGTAGAACAATCGCTTCAAGGTCTCGCTAAAGAGCGCGACCGCCAATGCAATAACGCATGCAGCCAGAGTCGAGAGCGATCTGATCCACTCAAGGGTCAGAGGCGTTGTCTGCGCTTGCAAGCAGCTCATGGCAGGGCATTGTACCCCTATCCCCCGATATGAACCATCGTTCTTGAGGCGGGGACGAAATTGGGCTCGCCGATGTGGTGGCGGTCTTCTTTTTTCTGGATCACGCCTCGAATGAATTCGGCTAGCTCTTCGTCGCTGGAGCCGCGGCGCATTTGGGCGTGGAGGTCGTGGTCCCACACTGAAAATAAGCAGGTGCGAATTTTGCCGTCGCTGGTGATGCGGATGCGGCTGCAGTGTCCGCAGAAGGGGTGGGAGACGGGGGCGATGATGCCGATTTCGCCGACGCCGTCGTCGAAGCGGTAGCGGCGGGCGGTTTCGGAGCGGGCGTGCGGGATTTCGACCAGCGGGCGGTACTCGGCCATGCGGGCCAGGATTTCGTCGAGCGTGACCACCGTGGTGGGCGACCAGGTGCGGCCTTCTTCGAGCGGCATGAATTCGATGAAGCGCACGGTGACGCCTTCTTCGCGGGCGAACATTCCGAAGGGGATGATTTGGTCTTCGTTGAAGCCGCGCATCAGCACGCAATTTACTTTCAGGGGCCAGAGTCCGGCGCGGCGGGCGGCGCGGATGCCGGCGAGGACGTGGTCGTATCCGTTGGGGACGCGGGTGATGCGGGCGAAGCGGTCGGGATCGACGGCGTCCATGGAAACGGTGACGCGGGTGAGGCCGGCGGCTTTCAGCGGCTGCGCGAGATCGGCGAGCAGGTGGCCGTTGGTGGTGAGGGCGATGTCGAGGGGGTCGGCGGCGTTTCCGTTGGGCGGGCGGAGTTGGGACAGCTCACGAACGAAATCGACTACGCCTTTCCGCAGTAGCGGCTCGCCGCCGGTGAGGCGGATTTTCGTGATCCCCATGGCGACCAGCACGCGGGCCATGCGGAGGTAGTCGTCGAACGGGAGGTCGCCGTAGAGCGCGCCTTCGTTGCCGGTGCGGCAGTAGACACACTTGTAGTTACAGCGGTCGGTGATGGAGATCCGCAGGTCGGTGATGCGGCGTCCGAATTTGTCGGTGAGGTGCACAGCTTTTAGCTTTTAGCGAAACCCTTTGGCGTTCAGCTCCGTTTGAGCTAAGAGCTAAAGGCTTAAGAGCGCGAGAGGCGCGGGCGTTTCCACCCGAACCTTCGAGACGACTTTCTTTGCGGACTCTGCGATTTTCTTCGCGAACTTTGCGGTCAAAAGTTTTTAACCGCTAAGGACGCTAAGAAAAGCTGCAAAGGACGCTAAGACAACAATTTCCTTCGCCGCCGCAGCCTGAGGCTGGGGCGGTCGGAAACTCCACTCTCACTTTGATTATAGGACTCGCCGAGAGCAAGGAGGTTGCAATGTTTCGACGCGTCAAGGCTTCATGGTTCCCAGCGCCTTATCGATTGCGGCTTCCGCCAGCGGGGCCATGATTTTGAATCCCGCGGGGTTGGGGTGGAGGCCGTCATCGGCTAGATCTTTTTTCAGGAGGCCGTTGTCGTCGACCAGGGCGGTGAAGTAGTCGAGATAGAGGCAGCCTCCCACACCGGAGTCGCAGTAGCCCTTCAGCCAGCGATTCAGTTCGAGAATTTTCGTCGGCGACCGCTGCGCGAAGAAATCCTCTGACTTGGGCGTGTAGTTGTGGATGGGCAGCACCGACGAGAACACAACACGGATGACGTTGGCGTGGGCGAGATCGGCCATTGATCTGTAGTCAGACTCGATGTCTTCGAGGCGCATGGGGCCGGTGTTGCCGGCGATGTCGTTGGTGCCGGCCAGGATGACGACGACTTTGGGTTGCAGCGCGATTACGTCCTGGCGGAAGCGGACCAGCATTTGCGGGGTGGTCTGGCCTCCGATGCCGCGGTTGAGGTAGGGCTTGCCGGGGAAATATTCGTCGAGATGCCAGATGTCGGTGATGGAGTCTCCGAAGAAGACGACGCGGTTCTCGCCCGGCGCGGGCGGCTTGAGAGCGGCGTTGGCTTCGCGGTAGCGGGAGAGCTGTCCGAAATCGTCGGTGAAGACGGCGATGCGGCTGGCGCGGTATTGGTCGAGACCGGGGAAACCGGTGGCGGGGATGGTGGGCGGGGCGGGCGGTGCTGGTTGAGCTGGTTGTTGGGCTAACGCGGGGAGGGCGAGGAAGAGAACTAACGAGAGCGTCTGGAAATAGCGAGATGATTTCATTTGGTTGTCCTTAGCGTAATCACGAAAACGTTGAAAACTGTTCTACCGATGACGCTGAAAATCGCTGAAGAGTCGTTTCATTAAGCCCAATCACGGTTTGCCGGCGATCGCCCGCGCGATGGCATTCTCTGCGAGCGGCGCCATGATTTTGTATCCGGCGGCATTCGGATGCAATCCCTCGTCGCTGACATTGCGCTTCAGCATGCCTTTGTCATCGACGACGGCTGAGAAATAGTCGAGATAGATGAATCCGTTCTTCACGCAGTAATCCTTAAGCCAGGTATTCAACGCCAGGATTCTTTCGCGCGGACGCAGGGCAAAAGACTCCTTCGCGTCGTCAGTGTAGTTGTTTACAGGAAGCAGAGAGGCGAAGACGATTCGAATGTGGTGGAGGCGCGCCAACTCGGCCATGGATGCGTAGTTGGCTTCGATGTTCTCATTGCGGGTGGGGCCGGTGACGCCGGCAACGTCATTGGTTCCGGCCAGTACGACCAGAACCTTTGGCTGCAGGTTGATCACATCCTGTCGGAAGCGGACCAGCATCTGGGGAGTGGTCTGCCCGTCGATGCCGCGGTTGAGGTAGGGCTTGCCGGGAAAATAATCTTCCAGCTTCCAGTAATCGGTGATGGAGTCGCCAAGGAACACGACTCGATTCTCGGCTGCCGCGGGAGGCTTAAGGGCGGTGTCGGCAGCGCGATAACGTTTGAGTTCTCCGAAGTCGTCGGTGTAGATGGCGAGGCGCGAGGCGCGGTATTGGTCGAGGCTGGGCGAGGCGGTGGAGGGGATGGTGAGGGGGGCGGGCTGCTGGGCCAGGGCAGTGAGACCGAGGAGAGCTGGGGCGGCGAAAAGCATTGTGCGGGATGGCATGGCGGGAATGCTATCACGGCCAAGCGGCGGGCGGCCGCCGCTTTGGCAGGGTGAAACCAGGCAGTGGTATCCTTAGTCAGGAACAGTCATGAGCACGACCAAGCACGACGTCGAACTGCTGCTCACCAAGCTCCCGGATGACGCGTCCGTCGAGGACATTCAATACCATCTCTTTGTGCTCGACAAGGTACGACGTGGGCTCGAAGATGCCCGCGTCAGCGGCACGCTCTCGCAGGCTGAAGTCGAGACTCGCCTGAGCAAATGGCTCACCGAGTAGCCTGGTCGCGGCGCGCGCTTCAGGATGTGGAAGCCATCGCCGACTACATTGCTGCCGATTCACCCACCTACGCAGGCAGCGTGGTCAAGAAAATTGTCAACCAGATCCGGATGCTGGCGAAGTTTCCTCGCGCCGGGCGCAAGGTCCCTGAATTCGACGACGAGAACGTCCGCGAGTTGGTGGTTTACAGCTATCGCCTTATTACCGTCTGCAGGGTGATGAGGTGTAATCGCTGCGGTGATTCACGGCAAGCGAATGCTGACTGCAACGGAAGAACTCGGCGACAATCCGTAGTCTGATCCTCCGTGAGGCGCCCGTTCCCACGTAAACGCCCGTCACTTACGGAGTCTGGAGTAGACTGTCTGGTTCCTGGGAGACATCAATCATATGAACTGGCCGGGGCGGGTTGTCTTGCTTATCGGCATTTTCGTTTCTGGGTTTTTGTTCTGGCGGAAGTTTGGGCGGGCGCTGCGGATTATTCTGGCGGCGAAGCCGGACGCTGACTTCAAGCTGAGGCCGATCGGACCGCGCATTCGCAAGGTGCTGTGGGAAGTCGGGGCGCAGGGACTGGTGATTGCGCAGAGGCCGCTGCCGGGGTTGGCGCATGCGCTGGTGTTCTGGGGCTTTTGCGTGTTTGCGCTGGTTACGCTGAATCATTTTGCCAGGGGGCTGGGTTTTGCATTTCTTTCGCGGGATGGTTTTTGGGGGCGCGGTTATTTTCTGGTTGCGGGCGTGTTTGCGGTTGCGGTGGCGATTTCGATTGCGGGCCTGGCGTTTCGGAGATTCGTGATTCGTCCGAAGTGGCTGGAACCGCTTTCGCCGGAGTCGGGACTGATTGCGTTTCTGATTTTTGCGTTGATGGTTACGTATCTGGCCACGTTCTTCGTGGTCGAAGGTACTGTAGCTGGTTGGGCCTGGTGGTGGGCGCACACGGTGGTGTTGCTGGTTTTTCTGCCGCTGATTCCGAGCACCAAGCATATGCACCTGGTGCTGAGTCCGCTGACGATTTTTCTGGAGCGCGACGGGTTCAGCAAAATTCCTCCGCTGGTGGGAGATGAAGATTTCGGGCTGGTCGAGGGCAAAGACCTTACGCAGATCGCCGCGCTGCAAGCTTATTCCTGCGTGGAGTGCGGACGGTGTACGGAACATTGTCCGGCGAACACTACGGGCAAAATCTTAAATCCCAAAGAAATTATTCTGGGGGAGCGGCATTACCTGGACGAGTTTGGACCGAAGAGCAGCGAGCCGCTGCTGGGGAAATATATTTCGATGGAGGCGGCGTTTCAATGCACCACGTGCGGGGCTTGCGAATTTCAGTGTCCGGTGGGGATTCAGCATTTGCCGATGATTATTGGGCTGCGGCGCGGGGCGGTGAATACTGGCAAATGGGATAACTCTCACGGCAGCGAGTTGTTTGTGACGCTGGAGCGGCAGGGGAACGCGCTGGGATTTCCGCCGTCGGACCGGGAAAAGTTCATCGAGAAAAACGGGTTGCCGTATTTCGATGGCACGCAGGAATATTGCTTGTGGATGGGCTGCCTGGGATCGTTTGATCCGAATGGGCGGAAGATTCTGCTGGCGCTGGTGGAAGTGCTGCGGCATGTAGGGATCACGTTCGGGGTTTTGCGGCAGGAAAAATGCAGCGGCGATCCGGTGCGGCGGCTGGGGAATGATTATCTGTTCGGGGAACTGGCGCAGGGGAATCTGGAAAATATCCGCGCGGGCGGAGTGAAGAAGATGGTTTCGATTTGTCCGCATTGCGTGCGCACGATTGGCGAGGACTGGAAGGAGCACGGCGGGAACGTTCAGATTGAACATCATACGGAATTGATGGACCGCTATCGCGACAAACTGCCGGCGGGCGACAGCAATGACGAACAGAAAAAAACCGTGTTTCATGACGCCTGTTATTTGGGGCGCTATCGCGGCGTCTATGACGAACCGCGGGATGTGATTGCGCGCTACGGGCAGGTGGTGGATCCGCCGCGGGCGCGGGAACGCGGCTTCTGCTGCGGTGGCGGCGGCGGGCTGATGTTTCTGGGTGAAGAGACCGGCAAGCGCGTGAATCTGGAACGGGCGCAGGAATTGGTGGCGACGGGAGCGAGCGTGGTGGCGGCGGCGTGTCCGTTCTGCAATTCGATGTTGCGGGACGGGCTGGCCGCGGCGACGAGCACTCCGCCGGAGTTGCTGGATGTGGCGCAGATTGCGGCGGCGGCGATTGCGAAGGGGAAGAGCGCCTAAGCTACGATTCTTGCCACGGATTTGCACGGATTGCCACGGACAGAACGAGTGGCTTTGCTTAGCGGTTGGCCAGGGTCGCAAGTTCACCGAGGCCGAGCAGTCTTTGGTCCGCGGTGACCAGCGTTAGCTTCAGCACTTTGGCAGTGGCGGCGAGGAATCTGTCTGCGGGATCTGCATGTGGCAACGGCAGCGCCATGCCGATACGGACAATTTCCTGGGTCAGCGGCGCTTCGCGTAACTGCTCCGCTGCCCGCTCAACCCAGACGAACGGATTCTCCGCGCGAATCCGGCCCTTTTGCATGAGCGTCAGAGCTTCCCACACGCTCACCGGTGACAGCCAGAGCTCGTTATCGGACTTCGACAATTCCGCATGCACGCGTCTACCCAGGCGCGCTGGCTCAAGTTTGCTCCAAATCCAGATGTGAGTATCCAGAAGGAGATTCAATCCCGGTAGGCCTCGATGTCTTCCAGATCGATGACGGGTGAAACGATATCGCCAACGATCTCGGCGGTTCCCACCATGTCGCCAACAAACTTGCGTTTGCGGTCGGGGCCTGCTGGAATGACCTCCGCCACAGGAAGCCCGTGCCGTGTGATGCGCAATGGCTGACGGGTCTTATGGACCTGTTCGATGAGTCCAAGGCACTTTGCCTTGAATTTAGAGATAGGAATATCCTTCACGACCACTATTTTAACCAGTGGTCAATATAATGGTCAATTGAAAAAATGTTAGGTTCCGGCCTTTGCCTTTTTCACTTCTTCGATCAGCGGCGGGACGATGTCGAAAAGATTTCCTACCACGGCGTAGTCGGCGATTTCGAAGATGGGGGCTTCGGAATCTTTGTTGATGGCGATGATCGCTTTCGAGCCTTTCATGCCGACGATGTGCTGGATGGCGCCGCTGATGCCAAGCGCGAGGTAAAGCTTAGGCGCGACGGTTTGGCCGGAGGAGCCGACCTGGCGGTCCATGGGGAGCCAGCCGGAGTCGCAGATGGGGCGCGAGGCGGCGAGTTCTCCGCCGAGAGCGTCGGCGAGCTGTTTCGCCATCTCGATATTTTTCTGTTCTTTGATTCCGCGGCCGACGGAGACGATGATTTCCGCTTGCGTAAGATCGACGGCCTGTTTGACTTCTTTAAATACTTCCTGCGGCTTGTTGCGGATCACTCCGTCGGCGATTTCTACGCTGACATTTCGACTGGGGCCGCGGCCGCGCCGGCTTCGGCTTTATCTCCACGGAATGAGCCGTTCTGGAAAGTTGCAAACCACGGGGCGTCGCTGGTGAAGCTGACATCGGCGGAGAGCTTTCCTTGAAACATCTGGCGGGTGCAGGTCAGCTTTCCGTTTTCGTGCTTGAAGCCGATGCAGTCGCTGATCACGGTGCGTCCCATGGCGGTGGCGAGTTTGGGGACGAAGTCGCGTACTTGATAGGTGTGGGGCATGAGCACGAGCTTGGGCTGTTTCGTCGCGAGGAACTGTTTGAGCGCGGCGGCGAAGCCGTCGGGGGTGTAGGGCTCGAGCTTGGGTGACTCGACCGCGTAGACTTTGGCGAGCTTTTTCGCGGCCACTTCCGCGGCCAGCGTGTTGACGCTGGCGCCGACTACGGCGGCTTCGAGGGGCCATCCGGTGGCGGCGGCGATGGCCTGGCCGGCGGTGATGGTTTCCCAGGAGACGCGGTTGAGTTTGGAGTCGCGTTGTTCGACGATGACTAGGATGGTATCGGGCATAGAAACCAGTTCTCAGTTCTCGGTTGTCAGTTCTCGTTCAACACTGCCGAGCTTTGCTCGGCGCGGACGGGCGAGGCGCCCGTCCCCACACAGGCGCTCTCCCCACACGAGCTTTTACAGTACGCGCAGTTCGTTGCGCAGTTTGTCGACTAGCTTTTTTGCGATTTCGGCTGGGGGGCCTTCGATTACTTCGGTCTTTTTTGTTTTTTGGGGGATGTAGAGGCGCTCGATTTTTTGTAAATTTTCGCCGATTGCGGATTGCACTTCGGCTAGCGGCACTTTTCTCATCGGTTTATTTTTGGCCTGCTTGATGCCGATTAACGTGGCGTAGCGCAGCTTGTTGATGCCGGATTGGATGGTCAGGACCGACGGGAGTGGCATGTCGACGAATTGGAAATATCCGGCTTCGAGCTCGCGCTTCACGCGGATTCCGCTGTCGGTTTTTTCGATGTGCATGATGATGGTGGCGTGCGGCCAGCCCAACAGCTCGGCGAGGATGACGCCGGTTTGGGCGTAGCCGTAGTCGTCGGATTGCAGGCCGGTGAAGATGAGATCGAACTTTTCGTCTTTGATGGCGGCGGCGAAGGCTTTGGCGGTGTTGAAGGCGTCGAGGCCGACGAAGGCGTTGTCTTCGAGATGGATGGCGCGGTCGGCACCCTTGGCCAGGGCCTCGCGCAACACTTGCTGGGCGCGGGCGGGGCCGCTGGTGATCACGACGACCTCGCCGGTATGTTTTTCCCGCTGGCGCAGAGCTTCTTCCAGGGCGAAGGCGTCAGGTTCGTTGACTTCGTAGGAAACTTCGTCGCGAATCCAGGTGCCGGTTTCGTTGAGCTTGAGCGGGGCGTCTTTCTGCGGCACTTGCTTCATGCAGACCAGAATTTTCAAAAGCTGACTCCTTGCTTCATGCTTCGGGGAACGACGGCAAACTTGTCAGTATAAATGAGCAATTGGCAATTAGCACTTGGCATTTAGCCAAGTCGGAGGCTGCATCGGAGCGAATGAAAGTCTGAGCGAGTGAAGAAGAAAAAAGCAGATCGGCGCTTATCTCACCCGACTGAAGGGCCAAACGCTAATTGCCAATTGCTAATTGCACAGGTGCGCGACGCCCAAGTTATTCCGTGATGACGACCGATTGGCCGGTGATGTCGAAGCGTTTGCGGCAGCGCATGTTCTTGCACGCCATCACGTCGTCTTTGCGGACCATGTAGTTGCGGGCCTTGGCGAAGCGGGCGCGGTCGCGTTCGTCGGCGCGGCCGGCGAGCTGGCGCTTTTTGGTGCGGACCAGCCATGTCACTTCGTATTCCGCAGCCTGGTGGCAGTGCGGACAATTCAGGTTCGCCGGCTTCTTTTCCTGGCGTTCGTCGAAAAATTCGCGTTCTTCCATAAGGGCCGTCGTTGGTCGGTCGTCGTTGGTCGTTGGCCGAGAGCGCTTGCTTCAGCCGGACTGCCCGACCGCCAAAACTAATTATTACAGTTTTGCGACAGACTTGCTATGGCAACATAGAGAGGGTGGGCGGGAGAAGATGGGGCGCAAGAAAAAAGCGAAGCGGTTTAGCGCGGTGACGGCGGTGAAG
Source organism: uncultured Acidobacteriaceae bacterium (assembly GCA_963846245.1). Taxonomy (GTDB): domain Bacteria; phylum Acidobacteriota; class Terriglobia; order Terriglobales; family Acidobacteriaceae; genus Sulfotelmatobacter. The sequence goes on from CAWJVI010000013.1 coordinate 270,769, forward strand.
GAGTTGGCGCGGGAGCGTGTGGGTGCGCCTCCGTCGGGGCAAGTCGTAGTGGAGAAAAAGAAGAAGCCGGAGAAACACAAACCTACGCTGGGGAAGATGCTGGACGAGACGGAATGAGGGCGACCGCGCCGCTTCAGTCCGGCGTCCACAACCTCAATCGAACTCTGCAGTCACAGTCGTATCTGTTTGCAGGACGAGAACGCAGCTGGAGGTTCCAGTACAGCCGCCAGACCAACCTCCAAATGTGGACGGCGCGACCGGAGTGGCAGTCAGAGTAACGGTCGTACCGGACGGGAAACTGTCAACGCAGCTAGTGTCCACGCTTGTACAACTGAAACCTGAAGTAGCGCTGGTTACCGTCCCGGTGCCGCTGCCAAGGAACGTTACGGTCAGGATCGGCTCCGACCCACCGGCTCCGCCCGTATAGCAGACTAGATTCGCAGTCATGGACCCGGTGACGATTGCTCCGGATGAGGACACACCGCTGCCGTCGCTGTTGGTAGTCGCTGTGGCCGACACCAAAGTTCCGCCGCACGCTTGGCCCGTAGCAGTCAACAGGCCTGTGGGGGTAACGGTGAACATTTGTGGCGTGTTCGACGCCCAGGTGACTTGGCTGGTAATGTCTTTGGTCACTGGAGGGTGGACGTAGGTGCCCAATGCCGTAAGTTGCACCTGGAACCCCGCATCGGCGGGTACGGGAATATTTGAGGCTCCGACTGTCTCGACAGTGGGTTGGACTTGGATGGAAGTCAGCTCCTGCGGGTCCCCGCAACTGGAAACACTGAGCAGCGAGATCGCGACGAGTATGAGGGCTACCGTGCCGAACCACTTCGCTTTCATGAAAGCTCCTGGGACTGAAGGGCCGAGTTAAACGCGCGCAGCTGGGGACTGGGGCAAATTTAGTCAATGGTACGCGAAAAATCAATATCAAGAACGGGGCCGGGGTGGTGTCGGCTGTTGGGTTGCCGGCGGTGGGGGAAGGAGCCGGTCGAGCTTCGCTCGGACCGGGACAGCCGAGGCCGCTGTCGCCACGTGAGTGGGACCGGGACAGCTGCGGGGGCTGTTGCTATCTGGTGTCAGGGTTTGACGGCTTCGGCGACCACCTCGGCGAAATCGCGGACGTCTTCTTCGGTGGTATCGAAGGAGCACATCCAGCGCACGATGCATTCTTCTTCAATCCACATGTAGAAGAAGTAGCGGGCTTTGATTTTTTCGACGGCGTGGCGGGGGATCTGGACGAATACGCCGTTGGCCTCGACCGGCCAGACTACTTTGACGCCGGGGATGCGGCGGATTTCTTTTTCCAGCAGGCGAGCCATGCGATTGGCGTGCTCGGCGCTGCGCCGCCAGAGGTCGTCCTTGAGCAGGGCTTCGAATTGCACGGCGATGAAGCGCATTTTTGAGGCCAGCTGCATACCTTGTTTGCGCAGGTAGAGGAAATCGCTGCTCAGGCCGGAATTGCTGACGCCTTGATTGAAAAAGATAACGGCTTCTCCGCCCATCATTCCGTTCTTGGTGCCGCCGAAGGAGAGCACGTCCACGCCGAGGTCGCGCGTGGCCTGGCGCAGAGTCTGTCTGAGGCTGGCGGCCGCGTTGGCGATGCGGGCTCCATCCATGTGCAAGAACATTTCATGCTCGTGCGCGAATCGGGCCAGCGACTGAATTTCTTCGGGCTGGTAAACGGTTCCCATCTCGGTAGACTGTGTGATCGAAATGACGCGAGCCTGCACGTGGTGCTGGTCGCCGATGCCGTGGTAGCCGTGGCGAACGGAGTCGAGCGTGATTTTGCCGTCGTGATTGGGCAGGGGGATCAGTTTGCAGCCGGTGTGCTTCTCCGGGGCGCCGCATTCATCGGTGTAGATGTGAGCGTAATCGCTGCACAGAACCGCGTGATACGGGCGATTCAGAGCCTGAAGGCCGAGCACATTCGCTCCGGTGCCGTTGAAAGTGAAAAAGACGTCGATACCGGAACCGAAATGTTCCTCGAATTTGGCGATGGCGGAACGGGTGTGGGGGTCATCGCCGTAGGCAACGACGTGTCCCTGGTTGGCGCGGGCGATTGCTTCGATGATTTCCGGATGGACGCCGGCGTTGTTGTCGCTGGCGAAATTGCGGGTGATCAGTTTGGGGGCTGGTGGCATAGGAAAAGCTAATGTAGCAGAGCGGAGCGGAACGGGTTCGGCGGAGATTGAGGGAGTGCCTTAAATTCATTACCACAGAAGGCACAGAGGTTCACAGGATAGGGCTGTTAATTGTTGAGGGCGCCGCGAACGGCCTCCTAACCCCAGGGCCGATTAAAATTTGCGTCCCTTGAGGAGGCTGGCGAATCTTAAGGGGACAGTTAATTTAGGGGCTTGCGCTCCCCGTTCCCTGGGGGATGAGCGGCTTTCAAAGTTTGGCCGACTCGGGTTGCAGTAGTCTGGTTTGCAGAACCGGAAATTGCGGGTGTAATCTAAGAAATCCATGGCGAACAATATTCGAAAGTATATTCGAAAGTGTGGTCGAAACGACGGTAGGCTAGGATGGGCGCTCGCGCTGGTGCTTACGGCGGGGTTCACGGTTGGCTGCAGCAGCCATGCGACGCAAAGTGCGCACGCGGGCGGACCGGTGGGAATGCCGGTGAAAGTGCAGGAAGCGAAGGCCGTGCCGGTGAGCGACTCCAGCGACTACGTCGCGACGGTGAAGTCGCGCGATTCGGCGGTCATCATGCCGCAGGTCGACGGGGTGATCACTCAGATTTACGTGCATTCGGGCGAGCGTGTGGAAGCGGGCAGCCCGATGATCGAGATTGATCCGTTGAAGCAGCAGGCTACGGTGAAGAGCCAGGAGAGCGCACGGGCGGCGCAAGAGGCGAACCTGATCCTGGCGAAGAAGCAGTTCGAACGGGCGCAGGGACTTTCCGCCGCGGGAGTGGTGAGCAAGCAGGACATGGACCAGGCCAAGTCGACGCTGGACGCAGCCCAGGCTCAGATGGATTCGCTGGCTTCGCAGGTGCGTGAGCAGGAAGTTCAGTTGCACTACTACAAAGTGGTCGCGCCCCGCAGCGGAATCGTGGGAGATGTTCCGGTGCGCGTGGGCGACCGCGTCACGAGCGCGACCCAGCTTACGACCGTGGACAAGCCGGGGAGTCTTGAGATTTATGTGTATGTGCCGATCGAACACTCGGGCCAGCTGAAAATGAATCTTCCGGTGCAGGTGCTGGACAGCGAGGGCAAGGTGTTGGCCGATTCGCGGGTGAGCTTTATTTCTCCGCAGGTGGATAACACGACGCAAACGGTGCTGGTGAAGGCTCTAGTTGCCAACAGTAACGACGCGCTGCGGCAGTCGCAGTTCATTCGTGCGCGGGTGGTGTGGGGGAAACACAGCAATCCGGAAGTGCCGATTCTGGCGGTGTCGCGGCTGGCGGGTCAATATTTTGCATTCGTAGCCGAACCGCAGCAGGGCGGCGCCTACATAGCGCGGCAGAAACCACTGAAGATCGGGCAGACGGTGGGCAACGACTTTGAAGTTGAGGATGGCATTAAGCCCGGCGACAAGATAATCATTTCCGGAACGCAGTTCCTGCTGGATGGGGCGCCGGTGATTCCGCTTAGTTGAAAACGGGCTTCGGCTTTTGGGCTTCGGCTAAAAGTCGGGCTTCGGGCTGAGCATCGTAGTTTTTCTGCAAGATTCTCTGGCGGTTGGAAATTGGCACTTGCCGATTGAGGGAGTGCCGTTCCACTAAAATCGCGTGCGACTGAGTGCCGCGTGCGACGCCGCAAGTTGGTTGGCTGAAGCCCGAAAGCTGAAGCCTGAAGCCCGGGTTTGGAACCCGAAGCCTGACTATCTATGTTCGTTCGATTCTTCATACAGCGTCCGGTGTTCGCCGCGGTTTGCGCTCTGCTGATCGTTCTGGCGGGCTCGGCGGTGATTCCCACCCTGCCGATCTCGCAGTTTCCTAATCTTGCGCCGCCGCAGGTGGGCGTTACCAGCATCTACATTGGGGCCAGCGCGCAGACCGTGGAAAGCGCGGTCACGATTCCCATCGAGCAGCAGGTCAACGGCGCGGAGGGGATGAAGTACGTCACTTCCACCAGCGGCAACGACGGAACCAGCAGTGTGATCGCCACGTTCGATCTGAACCGCGATCCAGACCTGGCCACGGTCGACATCCAGAACCGCGTGAACACGGCGCAGGGACGGTTGCCCGCCGCGGTGAAGGCGGTCGGGATCACGACGGCGAAGACTTCGCAGAATTTCGTGTTTGGCGCCGCCATTTTTGCGGATCAGCAGAAATATTCCACGCTGTTCCTGAGCAATTATCTCGACGTGTACGTGCGCGATTCGTTGAAGCGCATTCCCGGCGTCGCGGATGTCATCATCTTCGGCGAGCGCAAGTACTCGATGCGGTTGTGGCTGGATCCAGGGCGGCTGGCGGGACGGGCGCTGACCGCGACCGATGTGGTGAATGCGCTCTCGGAGCAGAACGTGGAAGTCGCTGCCGGGCAGGTAGGCCAGCAGCCGGCGATGGCGGGACAGAATTATCAGATCAGCGTGCGGGCGGTGGGGCGGTTAAGTGAACCGGAGCAGTTCGATAACATCATTCTCAAGACAAACTCCGATGGCACGCTCGTCCGGTTGAAGGATGTTGGCCGCGCGGAACTGGGCGCGGAGAGCTACGCCAACGATGTGCAGTTCGACGGGCAAGATGCGATGGGGCTGGCCGTCACGCAGCTCTCGACTGCGAATGCGCTCGATGTAGACCGCAGAGCGATTGCCGAGCTCGACCGGTTGTCGAAGAGCTTTCCTCCCGGCATGCATTACAAAGTTGCGTTCGATACCACCGACGCGGTGAGTGAGTCGATCCGTGACGTGGTCTTCACGGTAGGTTCGGCGATCCTGCTGGTGATCCTGGTCATCTTTATCTTCCTCGGCGACTGGAGGACGACGATGATTCACTTTATCGCCACTCCGGTTTCGCTGATCGGCACGTTTGTCTTCGTGAAGTTGCTCGGCTTCTCTATTAACACGCTGACGTTGTTCGGCATTACGCTCGCTACCGGCCTGGTGGTCGACGACGCGATCGTCGTGATTGAAAATATTGAGCGCCATATTCAGGAGGGCGAGCACGACTCCCACAAAGCGGCTGCGGCAGCCACCGCCGAGATTACCAGCGCCGTCATCGCCACCTCGCTGGTGCTCTGCGCCGTGTTTGTGCCGGTTGCGTTTTTCCCTGGGACGACGGGAATTCTCTTTCGCCAGTTCGCGCTGACCATCGCATTTTCCATTGCGATTTCCGCCTTCAACGCGCTGACGCTGGCTCCTGTGCTGGCGGCGATTTTTCTGAGCGGCCCGCACCGGCAAAAGTGGTGGCCGCTGCAAAAGTTTGACGACGGCGTGGTTGCTATGACCGGTGGCTACCGTCGCCTGCTGCATTTCGTGATGGGATACAAACTGGCGATGGTGGTGCTGTTTTTCGCCGGTCTGGGGCTGACTTATTTTGTGTTCACGCGCGTGCCGACGGGGTTCGTGCCCGACGAGGACCAGGGCTACTTCATCATTGTGATCCAGGCGCCGTCGGGGGCATCGCTCGAATACACGAAGGCGATTGGAAAGCAGGTTTCGGACTTGCTGGCCGACGTAACGGAGGCGGAAGGCACGTTCTCCGTGGCTGGTTTCAGTTTCGCGGGATCCGCGGCGAATCAGGGAATCATTTTTGTTCCGTTGAAACCGTATTCGCAGCGCAAAGGCGACGCACATACCGCGTCGGCGATTCTGAACCGTATTCGTCCGCGAATGTTTGGAGTTTCGGGGGCGATCGTGTTTCCCACGCTGCCGCCGCCAATTCAGGGTTTGAGCCAGTTCGGCGGATTTCAGTTCGTGGTGCAGGACCAGGCCGCGCATAAGCTCGAGGAACTGGCCAGCGTCACGCAGGGAATTCTGCAGCAGGCGGGGCAGCGCAAAGACTTAACCCGGCTGTTCACTTCGTTTACCGCGAACGACCCGCAATATCTGGTGACCATTGACCGCGAGAAAGCCAAGAGCCTGCATGTGCCGCTGTCGCAAATTACGGACACCCTCGGCGTGTACATGGGGTCGTCCTACGTAAACGATTTCGATTTCAACAACCGTTCGTATCGCGTATACGTGCAGGCGGACAAGCAGTTCCGGGCGGAGGCAGCGGACCTGAAGCGCTTCTATGTCCGATCTGACAGCGGTGCCATGGTGCCGCTGGACAACCTGATCAGCGTGACGCAGACGACCACGCCGCAGGTGATTAGCCACTACAACTTGTTCCGGTCGGCGGAAATCGATGGCTCGCCGGCGCCGGGATACAGTTCCGGGCAGGCGATTGCAGCCATGGACGAGCTGGCGAAGAAAATGCCGCAAGGCTTTTCCTACAGCTGGACGGGGCTATCGCTCGAAGAATTGGCAGCGGGCGGGACCTCGCTGATTTTGTTTGGGCTGGGCACGCTGGTGGTTTATCTCACGCTCTCGGCGCAGTATGAAAGTTTTGTGCTGCCCTTCATTGTGTTGCTCGCAGTGCCGATGGCGCTGCTGGGGGCGCTCGGCGCGCAGTGGATACGCAGCTTGCAGAATGATGTGTTCTGCCAGGTCGGTTTAGTTATGCTGGTTGGACTTTCCAGCAAGAATGCGATTCTGATCGTGGAGTTTGCCGAACAACTTCGCCATCGCGGGACGCCGCTGGTGGAAGCAGCGATACAGGGGGCAGTGATTCGTCTGCGGCCGATTCTCATGACTTCGCTCGCGTTCATCCTTGGCGTGGTGCCGCTGGTGATTGCTACTGGAGCGGGCGAAAATGGCCGCCACTCCGTTGGCACCACCGTTTTCGGCGGCATGATCATGTCGACGATACTGAATTTGTTCTTTATTCCGGTGCTGTATTTGATTATCGAGGGCTGGCGTGAGCGGGGAGGGAAACTGGTACACGTGCCGGAACCTGCGCCTCCAGCCGGTCCGGGCGGGGCAAGCCCACTTCCAGGCTCCGCGGTGGTTTAGCTCGCGGCGGACTTGCCGATGGTTCCAGCTTTAGTTTTGATGCGGCCCTTGCCATTGGTTTTCTCGGCTGTCCGCTCGGCCTTCTTCCTCGCCTTGCGGCGCAACTTCGCCATCCACTCCCGGGAATACATGGTGCCGCGGCATTTTGGCGACCCACAGTGGCAGGGTGCGGGGTCGTCGTCGTCGTAGAGGTTGTAGTCCCACAGGAGTTCTTCACCTGCCGCGATATTGCGAATCGCGAAAATCCACACGCGGTTCTTGATCTCGTCGATTTCGCAATTCGGATCGCAAGAATGATTCAGGAAAGCTCCCATGCCTTCGCCGTCGATGACGGTCTTGCCATCTTCCAGGCCATATAAGTACGTGCGGGACGCGCCATCGTAGAGGCGATCGGCTTCTTCGGGCGTGATGCGCGGGCCAGCGTATTCCACTACGCGGGCTCCCTTGCGAATGGGACGAGTAGTGTAAACGCCAGCCGAATGAATGGGTGAGGGACGGACAACCAGAGCCATGCACTAATTTCGCATGAGTAGGCAGTTCTAGGAAACAGCATTTTCGTGCTTCACTCTGCGGCATGGCCGGTTGATATCGCGCTTCGTGGTAGACTTCCGCTCGCAAAAGAAACTTATTCGAAGTTGAATGCCGGGGGAACCATGAGATTCAGAATTCAGAGCCTTGCCGGGATGGTGGCCGCATTGCTGCTTTGTGGAATTTGCCTGTCGCAGAACTCCGTGGCTCAGAGCTCGAACTCAAGCGCCGCAAGAATCGATGCCAAAGATGCCGAGAGCAAACAGGCAGCGCATTGCACAAAGACCGGTGGCCAGGTGGAGTACCGCAAACCGTATTACAACACCAATTCTGACCCGAGCCAGTGGCTCGTGCTGGCGGGTGGGGAAGCGTTTTGCCAGTACACGAAAGAATCGGATGGTTCCCGCATCCACATTTCTATCAGTTCGCTTACCGCTACGGAGCCAAGCCTGGCGGTGCTCGCCTATTACGCGCAAGTTCCGTGGAACGGACAAGGCAATGGCAATCCGGCATCGTTCTATTGCACGCAACTCGGAGGCTCCGATTCTTTCGGCGGAGTGAATCCGTTTGGTGGAGGCTGGGTCAAGTTCGGCGCGATCGACGAGGTCCTCGAAGCTTGCATATTTCCCGACAACTCGACCATCGACTCGTGGGGGCTGCTCTATCATTCCGTGAATATTATTCGCGGAAAGGATCTGGCGCATGTTCTGAAGTTTAAGAATCCTTATGCGGCGCCGGCCGAAGCGAGGGAGTAAGGGTCTTCCAAGAATGTTTAGCGCAGAAATGTCAGGCGAAGGTTGCTACGGAAAAATGCCGCCGCTAAATTGTGGCGGCATTGTCATTTTTGCGGCGACTGACTAACGGCGTTCACTGTTCCGGATCGTACACGGAGCTGCCGAAGCCCATTTTTCGAGCGTAGTCCTGCATCTGCTCCAGCGCCTGTTTTGCATTCTCCAATTCGCTGCGCATATCTTCCACCTGCCGCAGCTTTTGCTGTTGGCTGTCGTTCCACACGGCGCAGTTAGCGACGCAGTTTGCTCCGGCAAAGTGAATTGAGTCGTTCAGTTCCGTGATCTGGGCCTGCAGTGCGCTGATGCCGCTCTTCTGATCCTGAATCTGGGATCGGATCGCGTCGGGGGACATCTTTCCACCGAAGGCAGGGTCGGGTGCGAATTCTCCGTGACCTGTCGGCGAAGCGGGAGTCTTCACGCTGGCAACGGGGTGCTGCGGAATTTCGTCGTCGGTGATGACGTGGGATGTCCGGTGCAGATGCTCGTCTTTGCTGGGCGTGCCCTTGCTTTGCGCGTCGGCGCTTTGGCTGTCTTTGTGGGCGACGCCTTTGCTTTGGGCGTCCTTATTCTGACCGTCTTTATTCTGACTGTCTGAGGGCTGCGCGTCTTTCGCAGGGATATCTTTTTGCTGGTTCTGTTTTCGCGTCTGCCGCGCGACATCGCCCAATGACGGTTCGTCCTGGCCTTGGGCGCGGGCTGCAAACAGCAAAGCACTGGCAAGAACGAAGACGAACAAGACAAATCTGCAGATGGGTCGCACGGAATGAGGCCTCCCTCCGCCACTCCTCCGGACGGAGGACGGATACCTCGTCAATCGTATCGCTCGCCGAGTTCCAGGCGAGGTTACGTTAGTGTCGGGCCTGTGCAGTGTGTCAGGGTAATGGAGAACCCAGAGCAGTTGAGACGTTTCGGCCACACCTCTGGTATTCTCGCAGCCATGGAAAACCGTTCTCTCAGCGACGTGGGAGGAACACCCGGCGGATTGGGCCCGTTTCTGCTGGGCTTTATCATGGCCTGCGTCGGAGGATATTTGCTGAGCAACCAGGTGAGCGTGGTCGGTTCCTACTGGAGCTTTTACGGCGCCAACACTTTTGGAATCACTCTGGTGCCGCTGCTTTTCGGTGTGGCAATTTTGTTCTGGAATGGAAGCAGCAAGATTGGGTGGCTGTTGACGATTGCGGGAGTTCTTTTCATCCTGGCGGGTGTGATCGCCAACATGCATATTTATTTCCGTCCGGCGAGCCTGTTCGAAACTCTGGTGATGCTGATCCTATTTGTTGGCGGACTCGGGCTGATCGCCCGGTCGCTGCGATCGCATCCAGGCGGGAGCGCGAAGACCGGCGAGTGAAGACCGGCGAGTGAAGGGCTGCCTGGACTGCGCTCCCGCATACAAAGTGCTTTAGTCATCATGCCGATTTCCTTTGCAAACTACGCGGCCCGCGTTCAGCAGAAGCTGGAGCAGGTTTACGGAATTCGCGTGGTGACGCGAGATATTCCCGATCCGCTGACCGGCGACCTTGACGGATTGGAAATCCACATTGACTATGCGGTCACCGCTGAGCTGCGGCTTTTTCTGCTCGGACATCTTTTCGGACACACGGTGCAGTGGGATGTGAATCCGGCCGCTTTTGAGATTGGCCGGCAGTATCAGCCTCCGGTGGAGGAGGCGCTGATCCCCGCGATCGTCGCCTACGAAGGCGAGGCTGCTTGTTACGGGGTCGCCTTATTTCATGGGTGTGGTATCACGGATGCCGATCAGTGGTTCTCGAATTACAGCGCGTGCGATAGGGCTTATCTGCTGCACTTCTATCGCACGGGTGAGAAGCGCGATCCGCAAACTTTCTGGCGGGACGATGCTCCGCTCATTCAGCCCAAACCCATCCCGCAGTTCACGCCGACCCGAAGAGCGTTCCGTATGGATGGAATCGTGATTTAAGAGGATTCATCCCTCCGAGCTTCGCCGCGCCAATGCCATCAGTTCATTCGTGCGGCGGATTACTTCGCTGCGGTCGAGGTCGCGATACTGTTTCGGCAGAAGGCTCTTGCTGGTGCACTCCAGCACGGCAACCATGTTTTGCAGATCGATTTCGGTGGGGTAATAGGGCGGGATGAAGTCGTCGAGGGCGGCTTTGAGATCGTCGGCGTCCACAGCTGCTTTTTTCTGCAAGCTGCTTCTCATGTGGCTGCGGACCAGGACCGCCTCAATGTCCGCGCCCGACAGGCTCAAGGCGCGCTCCATGAAGAATTTTTCCACGTCGGCCGGAAACGGCTTCATGCCAACCTTCCGCTGCATAGCCCGCAACAGCGCCAAGCGCTCTTCGGGCGTGTCGGGATAAAACAGAGCGATGTGCTCTTCGGCTCGTCCCTGCCGCTTTAAATCCACGGGCAACAGATCAGGTCGGCACGTAAGCAGAAACCAGATCACCTTGCCTCGAAGTTCAGTGTTGCCCATGAACTGCGCGATTTGCGCAAACACGCGGTTGCCTACGCCGCTGTCGCCGGAACTGGAACGGTCGCCGAGCTGGGCATCCGCCTCGTCGACAATAACCGCGATCGGGCTCATTGCCTTGAGCAGACCCAGAACCCGCTCCAGATTGCCCTCGGTGACGCCCTGCCACATGCTGCGAAAATTTTTCAGCGTGACTGCGGGAATACCGACCTCGCCGGCGAAGCAAGTCGTGATGAAAGTTTTTCCTGTGCCCACCGGTCCGCAAATAACGTAGCCCATGGGGAGAACGTCCGTGTTGCCGGCGCGGATCGCGGCTGCGGCATCCTGCAGCTTTCGTTTGGCCTGATCGTTGCCGGCAACAAACGACAGGTCGAAACGGCTCTGCACGAATTCCAGCAGACCGCCGGATTCTGACTCGATGAGATCCCGCTTGCGCTCAGACAAAAACTTCAGCGTGAGTGGCTGCTGGTTCTGCACTGCATGTGAAATCAGACTCTGTAGCTGCATTCGCTTCAGACCTGCGCCCAGCGTGGCCAAGGTTTCATTGCTAACTTCGGAGCCGACGGGGAGTCCCTTGTCTTTCAGCTGACCCCGGATAAAATCCAGCCGCTCCGCGTAATCGGGCAAGGGAATCGCGATGGAAGCGACTCCCGGATTCTGCACGATTCCTTGATTGAGCTCGATCTGATTTTCCGAGATCAGGCAGATGGTGACGTCCGCATTCAGAAAAGCGGCGTTGCGCGCCCACCGCTTGAGGATCACCAGCGAATTGCGATCTTCCGCCGACATGCTGGAAACGTCGCCGGCGGGAGCGATGGTTTCGGCGAAGTCGATGACCAGGCCGATTTTCTTGCCATCGGCTATGCGCAGGCGCATGTAGTTATCGAGCAAATTTAGAACCGCGTCTGGAGTGCGCGGTACCCCGCTTTGCGCGTAGGCAGTGCCGTGAAAGCTGTCATAGCCTTCAAGCGCGCGCCGAAAGTCGGACTGGCTGGCCGGATTGCCGAAGCTCAATCCGCCACGGTCATAGTGCAAAATCAGGTCACGCTGGCCAAAGAGTGCGCTAAAGAGAAATTCGTCGAGCGAAACGAACGTAGTCGAATCTTGCCCGCGCAGGGATACCAAATCGCGGACGTTCCCGTAGAGCACAAAGAGGGAATACGACCGCGAGTAATATTTTTCCGAAAGCTCGCGCGCCCAGGCAGGAAGCGCATCCAGATACTTCCCCGTCGTCGATAAGTTCGCAGTCATTTCTAGTTTTTAACTCTAGTCTTGAACCTGGGTAGCCGTGGATCTAGCTTGGAATTCTGGTGCGGTTCGGCGTCGAGGAAGCCGAAGTGGAAGTATCGTCCATCGACATAATTCCCTCCATGTCCGGCGTGAGATCGCTGAAAATCGCTTCCACCTGTTGCACCGTCTGCTCGGTCTCCTCCACATCTTTCACCAGGTTGTCCAGTTGATCGCTGATCTGCTGCGGATCGCGCATGGTGACCGATTGATCTCGAATAAGATGCAGCACGTCCTCCACCGCGGAGCACTGCGCGTCCACGACCTTGCGGTTTTCACACAGCTTGTCGTACTTCTCCAGACGCTTGGTCAAGATTTCGATGCGCTTTTTATTGATTTCCTGCACTCGCGGAGGGTCGGTGCTGAGCGACTTCTGCAGCGTGACGACCTCGCGTTTAATTTCATTCTGATCGGTGCTGCGCAGGTATTGCTGCTGCTGCGCCGCCGCCAGCAAAAGCCGGGCGTAGCCGTTCAGCAGGCCACTGAGGCGCCCGTCCATTTGCTGCAGGAAGATCTGCGATGTCGTGGAGAGCTGGTTGAAATTATTGTGAATGGAACTGCAAACCTCGCCTAGCTTCCAGTAGCGGCTCTGCATCTCGGAAGGCAGGCTGCGCAGCATCTGGCTGAGCTTCTGCTGATGTCTTTGCTGTTCCTCTGAAAATTTCCACGACCGCACCAGGCGCTGAAATCGCCAGTTCTGCGGGACGATGGCCAGATACATCAGTTCGACTCCACCCGCCAGAATCGCAGGCAGCAAACTGCCGCTGAGCAACGCGAACACGCCGGCGCCAGCCAGCGCAATCCAGTTGTATTGCAGATGAAAGGCTTCCTTTACGAAGTTGATGTCACGCGACTGATCAGGAGAAGAACCCGACTGATCCTGAAAGTCGGCGGGAGACATTTAGACGCTTACCCGCACGAATCCGTTCCCGGGAGCGTGCCGCAAACGGCCGAGAACATAATTTTGCAGCTCATGAAATTCATTTCGTTCCTTCAGGCCCAGATCACGAGGACGATCGAACGGCACCTGAACATCTTCGATGATCGTTCCGGGATGCGCACTCATAATAAAAATCCTGTCCGCCAGGTAGACCGCCTCTTCGACATCATGCGTAACAAACAAAATAGTGCTTGCAGTTTCATCCCAAACTTTCAACAGCAATTGCTGCATCTCGCTGCGGGTTTGCGCGTCCAGCGCGCCGAACGGCTCGTCCATCAGGATAATGGACGGGCGAAGCGCCAGCGTGCGCGCAATCGCAACCCGCTGCTGCATTCCCCCGGAAAGCGTCTCCGGGTATGCGTTCTCAAAACCGCTCAGTCCGATGTCCTGGACCAATTGCGCCACCGTTTCTTTGCACTGCTTTTCCGGGACGCCGTTGATCTTCAGACCGTAAGCTATGTTACCAGCGACGGTGAGCCAGGGAAATGAAGTGTATTTCTGAAACACCATGCCGCGGTCTTTTCCCGGACCGTGCACCGGTTGTTCATTCACCAGGATCTCGCCGGTATCGGCGGTATCCAGGCCCGCGATCAGGCGCAGCAGAGTCGACTTACCGCAACCGGAAGGACCCAGCAGCACGCGGAACTCGCCAATGTCGCGGCCTTCACGCGAATAAGCATCTTCAATTTCGAAGTTGATATTTTCCAGGGCATCGACTTTGGCGCCGGCCGCGGATACAAACGACCGGCTGATTTTGCGCACCGTGATTTTCGATTTCTTAGGCTCCATGCTTGGCCGCTTTCAGGTGTGCCGTGGCGCTGGGAACTCCTGCTCCTCCGCCGGCAAATGGCGACATGCCTTTGCGCCAGGGGAAGAGGCGGCTTTCGAGGAACGTCAGCAGGAAACGAAATAAAAATGCGGCGATGCCGATGGCGATGATTCCCGCGTAGACTCGATCGAAATCCAGAACTTTGCGAGCGGCTTCCACCATGTAGCCCACGCCCTTGCGAGCATTCAACATCTCCGCAAGGATCACGTAAGTCCAGCCGATGTCATAGAGAATCCGGAATGACGAGAAAATCGCCGGGAACGACGCGCGAAAAATCAGCCACAACACCTGCCGCTGGTTTGCCCCCAGCGTGTAGGCGGTTTCCAGCAGCGCGTTGTCAACTCGATTGACTTCTTCGACTACCACGGCCAACAAATAAAAAAACATTCCGAAAAACAGGAACGCAATCTTCTCGGTCTCGTCGATGCCAAACAGCGCGATAAATGCCGGAAGGAACGCGGTCAGCGGCATGGCGCGCATGGGTGCCGCGATCGGATTGATGAGTTCGAACAGCCAGCGATAGCTCGACATCAGAATGCCCAGCGGGATGGCGACGACCGCGCACCAGAAGAATGCCTGGGCTATGCGCCACCAACTCATTCTGACGTTGCCGAGCAGGTCATAGTCTGTCCAGAGCATTCCGAAAGCGCGAATTACGCCGAGGGGCCGGGGAAACAAAGAAACATGCGGCCCTTGCCAATAAGGCACAAGTATCCAGAGCAATATGATGGTGCCCCAACTGACGAATGGCGCCGCCCATCGGACCCAGGGCGCTGCTTCTTTGCGAATCGTGAACCAGTCATTCATCTTTCCTGCTCACCTTGCGCCCTTCACGTCGCGCTATTTCGTCGGCTCAACGTCCGCTAGCTTGCCGGGTTCGCATAGACCTTAATGTCCGTGCGGCGATTCTTCTCGCGGCCCTCAGGTGTCGCGTTACTGTCGATGGGTTTGTCGGGACCGTTGCCGGCCGTGCGCAGCCGCGCCGGAGGGAAACCATACTTTTGGATCAGGTAGTTCTTCACTTCCTCCGCGCGCGCGTGCGAAAGCTGAATGTTGTAACCACGCGATCCCGTCGAGTCGGTGTTGCCGTCGATATCGACGACCGTGTTTTCATAAGCGCGCATGGTGCCGGCGAGTTCGTCCACGATCGCGCGTGAATCCATACTCATGCTCGAAGAATTGGGATCGAAATAAATCGACCGGTGCTGCGTCGCGATCGGCGTTGCGCCAGCCGCAGGCGCTTTATATTCGATCGGCGCTTCGCTCGATGCCATCGAGAAGCTGTCGGCCAACTTCTCGACATAGCGGCGATCCAGACTCTCCTCCGGATCGAACGTGTGCTTGATAACGCGCAAATCCCGATACATCTCCTGCGCCATCCCAGAAATATTGGCGTAATCTGCATTCGATCCGGCGGTGCCCATGAACGAGCGATTGTCGGCGTAGTCCGCCAGCTTCACGCCGCCGAGCATGGTCTTCGCTAGGTCGGAGGGAATATTGAAATCCTTGACCGTGCCGATCAGGTTGTACGCCCGCTCCGGCTGAGTCTTGATGAACTCCACGCCTTCGAGCCAGCCTTGAGAAAATTTCAGCAGGGTCTGCGGATGCTTGGCTGAGAAACTGTCACTCACCACCAGAATGTCGGCGATCAAATGATTCGCAATTCTTGTGTCGTAGATTTTTTTTGATCCCGGCCGCTTCGCGACCGCATCACTCATGTCCGGGTCCCAGGCGACGGCGGCATCGACTTTCTCCTGCGCGAACAGCGTGGCTGGTTCGATGCCATCCTTGGTGTGGACCGCTTTATTAAAAATCTCCTGGCGCTGCGCGGTGCTGAGGCCGGAGGTTTTAAGGCCGTTGTAGAGCAGGAAGTGCGACGGCGTGTAAGGAGCGAAGGCCACAGTCTTTCCGGCGAGATCCTCGATGCTATTGATGCCTTGCTTGCCAATAACGCCATCGGCGCCTCGCGACCAGTCGACCATCAGGAAGGCGTGGGAGCCGAATCCTTTTTCTTTGAACTGCGCGTAGTCCTTGGCATAGACGTCGGCAGTGGTCAGCATGACGTCGACGTTGTCAGTGGCGAGCGCGGCCGCTCCTTCCGTCCAGTCGTCGATGATCTTGAACGAAACCTTCAGGCCTTTTTTGCCGAAAATGGAATCGGGAACCGTATCCAGTCCGCCATTCGCCACCAGGCCGCCTGCGCATCCGACCCAAACGTTTACGCGGACGCGAACCTCAGGATCGCTGTCGCTCGACGATGCCGGGATCAGCAGGGGCTTCGAGGCATCCACGGTCTCATTGCTCGCCAAGGAAGAACTCTTGCCCGTCAGCTTGTTGAAATCGATGATGCCGTATCGATTGAGGCTGTAGCCCACCAGGGCCGCGCCGATCAGGAAAATCAGAACCCATCCGCCTCGCTCAATCTTCATCGCCATGACTTTCTCCTCCGCAACTGTGCCGTGCCGATTCGTATCGCTAATAGCTATACGTACTTCACACTAAGAAGTTCGTTGTTGTTCCTTCGCGGCAATAGTCTTCTCGCCGCTGGGCGCTGCCGTTTGCGGCGCCAGGCCCATCTCGATCTTGAACTGCTTCACCAGTTCGCTGGCCTGCATCTTTTCCGCTTCGTCGTCGATCTTGATCTTCTGCTGGTCGACGTTGCTCATGGCCATATCCATGCGGGCTTCGTTGACGGCGGTTGTCTCCTCGATCTTGCGCACCATCTCGTCGTGCGTCTGGCTGATTCCGGCAACCTCGAATTGCTCCATGGCATCGGCGACTTTTTTCTGCCACTGCGACCGGCGATAATCGGCGATCGCACCTAGAGCCTCTTGCGTCTTCCGGTCCTTCTCGCGCATGAAAGCCGTTTTCACGGCCATGGCTTTGTCGAAGGCGGCGCGAGCGGTCGTGAGCTGTCCTTGATTTCTGGCCAGCGCGCCCTTGGTCTGTTCCAGTTGCGCGGCATAAGTGCCGGCAATATCGTCGCGATTGGCTTGAATCGCTGCTTTCACCTTGGCAGTCAGGGCGGCCATATCACTCTGGTACTTGGCCTGTTCCCGCTCCAACAGCGTCACGTTGGCCTTGACCATGGCAATGCTCTCGTTCATTCGCGGAACCTGATCGTTCATGTCGCGGATGTTCTGCTGCAAAATAAGTTCCGGATCTTCGGCCACCGAAATGAAGAAGCCGAAGAACGAACGAAATACTCTCGAGAGACGTTGCCACATAAATTCCTCCTGATCAGGAACGTTGCGCTGTTTTGGGTGACGGCTCCGCTTGCGCAGCGCCGGTTGTAATCGGGTTCTCGGTCACAAAGTAGCCCACCGCTTCTGCAATCTTTTTCTCTTCCTGCTGCTTCTTCAGCCGCCATCCGGTGAATCGCGTTTTTTCCCGCGTAACTTCGTCATTGTTCGCCTGAATCTTGGCCCGCTGCTCCGTGACGAAACGGTCAATCTGCGCCTGAATGTCGGTGTTTTCTTTATTCTTCCTGGATTCCAATTCGTCGGCCGCCCGCTGTTGCACGCGCTCGTAGGTGTCGAGAGCGCGATCTCGGCGCACGGCATCCTGGATGACTTCTTTAATGTCTACGCCAGCGGCATCGAGCGCCACCAGCACGGAAGACTTCTTCACATCGGAAGGCTGGTTGCGAATGTGCTCACTTTCCAGCATTTGCGAAATTTTCAGGATGGAATAACCCTGCGGCGCCGGAGGAATTTCCGCCGCCTGGTAAATCTGTTCGAAGGAAGTGGGATCAGAAACGGGCGTGGTGAACTTCGTCTCCACCGACACGGTTGATGCGATCTCCGCCACGCTCTGGGCAGCACTCTTGCCGCTCGCAGGACCGCTCTTCGCATTGGGTGAGCCGGCCGGGGAACTGGGCGCAGAGGGGTTCTCTTCGTCGACGGAAACGATGTAGTTGTACCACTTTTTCGACATTCGATCCTCCCGCTCACGCGCGACAGTCGCGCCGAACACCAATTCACGCTAGTCTAGAAGAAACCGGGGACTATTGTGATCCTGAAAAGTAATGCCCGGTGCCTGCTTTGTCAATTCTTTCAATTAGTTCCGAGCTATCCTCGGTTTGCGGTCAGAGCCGCCGTTTCACTCACCGGAACTCCTCCGGAGTCTTCCGGAGGCAGAACAATTTAATCGCAGGCGTGGAAGTTGATCAATTCAGCTAGAATGGGCACTTTCGCTGTTCAAAATGACCACCATTTTTGAACGGACGCCGGTTTTGAGAATGGAACCCACGTGGCCGCTGACGAACTTCCTTCAATCCTGCCGTCGATTTTGAGCCGAGTTGTAGAAACCAAGTCTGACTACGACATCCGCCTGCTCGCCCAGCAACTCGGGACGAACTATCGCTCGCTGATGTACTGGCTGCGCGGCGAGCGGAACATGCCGGCTTATCTGTTGCCGCGAATCTGCACCATCCTCGGCAACTACGAAGCCCTCGATTATCTGGAGAGCCAAGCGGGGCGGATAGCCTTCAAGCTTCCTGATCCGAAGATGACGCTGGAGAAGGAATTACTTGCCATCTCCAACCTGATTCGAGAAGTTGGCGAAGCGCTGGAGAGTGTTGCGGAGACTCTCGCCGATGGCATCGTGGAGGAGAGCGAACTGAGGTCCACAGTCCCCAAACTGGAAGGCGTGATCCAGGAATGCGCTTCGCTGAAATATCTGCTCGAAGATCTTTCCAAGCGGCGAAAGAAAAGGACGCGCAATCAGTAAGCCGCTCTGCGGCGTGAGTTACTCGCCCTGTTCTTTTGCGCTTGACTCCAGAAACGCTCGTAGCGCATCGAAGTCTTCGGGCAGCATGCGGGTGAACTTGATCCCGTTGCCGACCTGGGGATCGCACGTGACCACGGCGCCCAACACCAGCAGCGTGTCGTCGAGCTGCAACTTGAGTTCGATAGTAGTGCCGACCGGATACGGAAAAAACGTGTCGATGTAGCAGCCACCTATGCTCAGATCGGTGGTGGCGCCGCGAATGGGAGATGTACTCTCTTCGGTGTACAACTCCACTGGCGCTCGTACTTTGATTCGCGGGTTCCCTCGCCGTTCCTGTTCCATTGTGCCTTCTCGTCAACCCTCCCCGCCGAGTATAGAACTCGGGTGACTCGATCATGGGTACGAACGAAAGCCGGTGTCTCCGAGAAGATAACGGAGGCTCCGGCGCCGATTTACACCTTCGTATGCGTCGCAAGATTGATCGTGACCGTGTCGGTCGGAGCGCCGCCTCCGGCCACCGCCGGATAGAAGTCAATGCGAAGTTGCTGAGCGTTCACCGTGATCCGCAAATAGCCGTAGTTCTTGTCGTCGTATTTTTGCAGCTTGAGGCCGGTGGCTTGCACGACTGGATTCGTATCGAGATAAGTGACGTTGGCTCCCTGAGCCGGTTCCTGCGCGGGCTGGCCTTTCTTGGCCTGCACCAGCGGATCCACATTGTGGCCGCTGTCTCCGCAGACGATGAAGGGCACATCAAACTTTTTCCCGCCGAAGGTCACCGAGCGAGTGTAGTGCTGGTAATTGTGTGCGTGTCCAGAAAGAAACGCATGCGGATAAACGCCCTGCGCTTTGCAGATGGTGTCGATATCCCGCAGCATGGGGTTGCTGCTGCTGTGTGTGCCACCACCGCCAGCGCCTCCCTGCGGCGGTGCGTAAGTGAACGCCGGATGATGCGTGGCCAGCAGCACGGCACCCTGGAAGTTGTCGGTTTTGATGCGCTGCAGCTGCGCGGTGAGATACGCCAGCTGAATGTCAGGCACGCCTTTCCATTTTCCCGATTCGCTCGAAATCAATCCGGGATCTTCGAGCGCATTACTGAACAATCCAATGATGCGCACAAAAGGAGCGTCCAGCGTGAAGTAAACTCCGGGCTGCGTCATGGCCGTGCGGTGCAGCGGGCCAGCTTCAGTCGTTATGACCGGACCCGGCGAGCAGAAGTTGCGCATGAAAATCTTAAGCGGCTGCGCGGCCACGGCCGTTCCAGGAACGATGAAGGAATCGTGGTTCCCCGGAATCGCCAGAATTGGCGCCGGATAATTTCGGTAAGGCTCATAGAACTGATCGTAGTAATACTCGGACTCGCCAAAGTCGTAGACCACGTCGCCCAGGTGATACAAGAACGCAGGAAGGTTCGCTGGCGTCGAAGTGTGGAAGTCGTTGGTCACCATGTCGGAAACGCGGATCGCGTTGGCATACTTCTGAGCGCTGGACGCGCCCGTATCGCCCAGCACATGGAAACAAATCTGCTTGGCGTTCTGAATATTCTGAATAATCTCCGTCCCATGCGGCCCCCACGCTTCCTGAAGTTCGTAAAGATCCCCGGGCTTGGCGGTAGAAGAAGGGAAGCTAACCACATCTTTCGTTAGCAGATTCTGAATCTGTTTGTAGAGCTTGCTGTCCGAGGGATGTGGAACTTTAAACTGCGTTGGGTCGGGAGTGGGAACACCTTCGTTAAAAACCGGTTCCCCGAAGACTGGCGCTACGAGCGGTGTCTTGGCGTTTCTGGGCATGGGTGCATTCCTTTCGTTGAGTTTTTTTGACAGGATCCCGCGCCGGACCGAAACTCCCCCTCGAAACAACTTCGTCAGTCGGGAACTCCGCACGTACTCGGAGCACCCGCTATTTCCTGGGGATTCGCCGCGCGATCCGGTCAGAACCGGGGTGGTCTAACCAGATCGTCGAACAGGATCGTAAAACCTGAACAACTGGGCGTCGATGTCATCTAACTTTTCGAGCACGCCCCGGGGAATGGTCTCTCAATCTACAGCTGCCAATAACTTTCTGCAAGAAGAAGTGAGGCGATTACGTCAAAAAGCAACGCCGGCCATCTGAGGGATGGCCGGCGCGGGCTATCGAGTTGCACTAACCGGCTGCTTCAACAATCACAAGCCGTTACTGCGCCGGTGTCGCCGGAGCAGCCGGCACTGCAGCCGCCGGGGGCGCGCTGGCCGTCACCTCAGGAGCGGCTACAGGATTAATCTTCACCGTGGCCATGATCGCAGCCAGACGGCTGAAGACTTTATCCCGATCCACGTGCTTCATCGCACCTTCCGTTTCATGAGCCATGGTGGTTACGTTGAGCGCAAACTCGTAGCAACCGCCATTCTGGAAGATGTGGAAGTACTTGGTATCGCTCTGCCGGTTGCCTTCCCCCGCGACCGCTTCCGCGGACTGCAATTCCAGATCGCCCAGCATCAGCTTGGAAGTCGATGTTGCCGTGGCAGATGTGGCAGAAGTCGAGAACGCTGGGGTTGAAGAAACGGTGGCTGATGTGGCAGGCGCGGACGTCGCCGGGGCTGAGGTAGCGGCGACAGCCGTGGTGGAAGCCGGCGCAGTCTGTTCTGTAGTGTTAGCGACGGGCGCAGACGTAGTCGGCATAGTTCCGGTCGACGCAGTCTCGGCCGGGGCTTGCGTGGCATCGGAGGACGCTACGACTTTGGGTTGCGGCACAGCGAATTCGCCGCACTGCTCGGCCGTGACATCCTTGTTGACGCTCACGTTGAAGTAGGCCGCCGACAAATCCGTATCGGCAAACGCGGTCTCGGGCAGCTCCACCGCAGCCAGCGCAACTCCGCCGGGCATGACGAAGTTCATGGGCAGCGGACTGGACGCAACCAGTTCGGTCGCCGCATTGCCAGTCTCAAGGCCGTATTTACGCGGATATTCAAACGTCACGCCATAGGTCTGATCCGCATACGTGACAGTCGCCGGACGCTTCCTAACTACTTTTTTCGGAGCCGGCTTCGCAGGCAACGCGGCCGGAGCGGGCGTGTTGGAAGTGAGCATGGTGTTGGGAGTTGGATTCTGGGTTACGGGGACCTGCTCGTTGGAGCTCACCGCCTTCGGCTTGTCACTGGTGCAGCCGACGGTCAGCGAACAAACGATCAGGAGCGCGCCGAACAAAAGCGCGCCAGTATTTTTTCCCCACGTGATGGACTTGCGGGATTCTTCGATCTTTCTCACTGCGATCTTCACGGAACTGAAATTGGTACTGGTCATGATTGATCACCTCCTGCTGCTGAGCAGCGCAAGTGATAATGCACAGAGTGTGCCATCGGGCAGTGCATTGATTTTGCTGGGGTTAGCGCGAGTAAGAGCGGCGGAAATTGTGGAGCGCGAGACACGCCGTGGATGGTGTGACACGTTCGAGGCGGCCGTCGACAGGCCTTAGGCCGCCGCGATGCGGCGAATCAAGTCTTCCTGTTCGCTTTTGCTCTCCGCGCCGATGGTGAATGCGTCGAGTAAACCGAGCGACAGCGCGAACTTGATCCCTTCGCCTTGCCGATTGCGCAGCGCGCCCTGACCGAGAATCTTCATGCCGACCACCGCTTTCCCGGCAGCCTTCATTTCCTTCAACACTCCAATAACCGTAGCAGGATCGGCGTCCATGATGGCGCCCACCGGGTTGATGCGGGCGAGATCGACTTCCACCCACGGAGATTTCGCGGCCGCGCGCAGCGCTTCGATGGTGTGGCAGGAGCAGCCGTGGGCGCGGATAATTCCTTTCTCTTTGGCCTCGGACAGCACGTCCATCGCGCCTTTGTAGCGCTCGGTCCAATCGGCTTCGGTGACGCAGTGCATCAGGCAGACATCGAGATAGTCGGTGCCGAGCTCGCGCCGGAAGCGATCGAGATCGGCGCGCATGGTCGCGGCATCGCGTGAGAATGATTTTGTCAGCACGGTGACTTTATCGCGCTGCACATGCTTGAGCGCCTCGGCGACGTGCGCATGGCTGCCGTAAGAATCGGCGGCGTCAAAAAAGCGCAGCCCGCGGTCGTAGCCGTTGAGCAGCAGATCGGACAGCCCCTTCACGCCGAGCGCGGTCTGATGCGAGTGATGCCCAGAGCCGACGGTTCCCGTGCCCATGGCAAGGCGGCTGGTCTTGATGCCGGTGCTGCCGAGGGTGACCGTGTCCGAAGCCGCGAACTTCGCAGGAAGCGTCTGCGCGGCAATCGCGTCAAGGATGGTTTTGGACGAGAGCCACGCGGCTCCTACGCCGGTAGCAGAGCGAATGAGGAATTCGCGGCGATGCATAAGTCCTCCCACGTCGGTGGCGCTTAGAAAAGAGATTACACCCAAAAAGCGTTATCGCGGAGATCGCGACGACGCGGCAGTGGTGCAGTTTGGAACTGGCGGAAACGACGCAGCACATAACCGATGTCATCCCGAACGGGGCCGAAGGCCCGGTGAGGGACCTTACCAGGTGCTCGAAGCGGCATGGCCGCCGGCGGGCCTGCCACGGTGCGCTCGGCGGCGGTGGACCTCGTCTACTGCAGTTACGTCGGAAATTGTCGTAAGGTCCCTCACGCGCCTTCGGCGCGTTCGGGATGACAAACGGTGATAGTGCCGCAGTTCAAACTGGCACCACCCCCGAGAACGCCGCGCTTTTTTTCGACATCTCCCCCCAAAGAATGGATAAACCTGGAACGAGAACGCTACTCGAATTGTTTTCGGAAAGCGGCGAGTTGTTGCTGGACTTCGGAAAGCTCCCGGCGCAGCTCAGCAACGTCTTCTTCCAACTGAGCGACGCGATCAACGGCAGACGAAGCGGAGGGCGTTGAGAAATCTGACACCGTCGAGGTAGCCACATCAGGAACGCTAGGCTCGCCCGCAAAAAGATGCGCGTACCGCGATTCTTTCGTTCCCGGTTGTCGTGGCAAAACCCGTGCCAACGGCGGCTCACGCTGGGCGAGGCGATCGAGAGTCGAGACGACATCATCGAGCGCCTCGAAGTGATACATGCGTTCCGTGCGTCCGCGCAGTTCGCCCGGAGTCTGCGGCCCGCGCAGCAAGAGCACGCATACGACAGCGATCTCGCGCCGGTCGAAGTTGAACACTTCCTGCAGCCGGTGTTCATATTTCGTGACCCGGCTGTCTGCCCCACTGGCCGGCCCGGCGAGGCGCTTTTCCTGCAGCGTGGTCAGGGCCGTGCGCACGGTTTCTTCGGCGAGGTTCGTCACCGGATCGCGATTATTTTTCTGATTGCAGGCATTGACCAGCGCGTTGAGCGAGAGCGGATAGTAATCGGGCGTAGTGATGTCTTTTTCAATCAGAGAGCCAATCACGCGAGTTTCGATTTCGGTGAGGATCACGACACTAACTGAATATTTTTCGCGCGGGTGCCCCGTTTCTCGCGCCCTTTGCGAGAAGTGGGGGGGTGACGTCGTCAGTTCCGCATTCCCTAGAGCCTTCCGCTCCGTTAAAAATCAGACTGCGGATCTGTCTAGAACAGCGCGGTAGGCCGGCGCTTCCAGGACTTGCCTTTTTCCTGCGCAATCTTTTCCATGTCGGCGACGTAAGTTCCGGCTTGCGTGAGCACGTGGTGCAAGTCGTTGCCGATACTGATGAAGGTAAATCCCTTTTCCAGAAACTCGCCAACGCGTGACGTGCCAAACAGAAATAATCCGAGGATCACGTTGTTCTTGCGCGCATGCTCGATCAGCTTTTTCGTAGCAGCGTCGAGTTCCGGCGAAGTGTACATGTGTGGGAACTCATATTTGTTATAAAGCCCCATCGACATGCAGAGATCGTTCTGCCCGAGGAAAAGAATGTCAACGCCAGGAACGGCAGCGATCTCGGCGATGTTCTCAATGCACGAAGCCGTCTCCACCTGCAGCGCGATGATGCCTTCGTTGTTCCAGTTGCCGGCGTAACCGAGCAGTCCTTTCTTGTTCATGCTGCGCTGCGGAAAGTAGACCGAACGCGTACCCACGGTGGGATATTTGGTGCAACTGATCGCCTGCCGCGCTTCTTCGGCAGTGTTGATGTAAGGGACGAGCACGCCATCGGCGCCCATGTCGAGTGCCTGCTGGATGCCCGGCCGGTCGTCGTATCCGCCCACGCGCACCAGCGACTTGGCGCCGCCGTTCGCGATCCCGCTGAGCATTGCGGAGAGTTTCTCGTAGCCCATGGGGCCGTGTTGCGTATCCACCAGCAGCCAGTCGTAGCCGCTGTGGGCAAGCTGTTCGGCGACGGTGGGGCTGTGCGCGTTGAGGAACAACCCCATCTTGGGTGATCCTGCGCGCAGTTGCTTCTTGAATTCAGAACCGCTGACAGCGGCGTCGGGCATGCGAAGTTCCTCCTGAGGTTCGAGTCTGGAGTTCGAGTCGGAGATCGGTCGAATTTGGTAGTGTACCGCAGCCAGCGAGGAAGTCGGCGACCAATAATTTTTTTCGCGAAGCGTGACCCCGGGACACGCGCGTGTACACGCGCCCGCTCACGGCCTGATGCTTCGGTTAGTTTGACTTGGTATAGTTAACTCCGCAGTCAGTGTGAGTCGACGACGGACAAAGCACAAAGCAAGGAGCGGAACATGCGGCTACTTCTGCACTGGATTCTTAGCGGGCTGGCGGTTTGGATCGTGGCCCAGGTGGTCCCCGGATTTCACGTCAGCGGACCGTTCGCGGCGCTGATCGCAGCCTTAGTCATCGGCTTCGTCAACGCCACCATCGGTTTGCTCCTGAAGATTCTCACGTTTCCCATTACGCTCGTCACCCTTGGCCTTTTCTGGCTCGTGATCAATGCCTTGATGCTGGAGCTTGCCGCCGCTCTCCTCGCGCCGAATTTTCAGGTGCACGGATTTCTTGCCGCCTTCATAGGCGCAATTCTCCTAAGCCTGGTGAACATGCTGCTGAAAGCACTGGTAAGTCCCGCCCCCGGCGGCGGACGCTAAAAGCGAGTAGCGACAAACGTCGAAGGTCCTTACATTGCTTTTGGCTCTTGGCCTTTAGCGGAAGAGCTAAAAGCTAAGAGCTAAAAGCTAAGAGCTAAGAGCTAAGAGCTAAGAGCTAAAAGGCCCGGTGATGTTCTCGGCGTCAGCCGCTGAGGGGTTTCCGCGCTCAGAACGAATACTTCAGCGAAAACTGAATCAGCCGCGGCGTGCCGATCACAGACGTGATCGGTGCCGATCCTCCCGCCGGTCCAACCACCGCCGCCGATGGATTGGCGAATGACGGATGATTGAACAGGTTGAAGAAATCGGTGCGGAAGCGCAGGCTCTGTCCCTCAGTGATTTTGAACGTCTTGCCGAATGTGAGGTCCACGTTTTTCTGCGGCGGCCCGACGATGCAGTTGCGCGGCGAGTTGCCGTAAAGCGTGGCGTCGCTGTTTCCTCCAGTGGAAAGAGTGGCAAAGGCGTCAGTGGTATACGCGTTAGGGTTTACCCAACTGCCCAGCCGCGACGTCACGCTGCCGGAGCTGGGCGCGTTCGAGCACGCGAATCCAGGCTGGAAGGTTGCCGTCGCCAGATTCGGGCTGCTGAGCGAATAGGCGCTGCCTCCCGCCGGATCCACCACCGTAAACGGAGTGCCCGACTGCAGCGTGATCACACCACTCACTTCCCAACCAGCCAGAGCGCCTTTGGTCAAGCCGCTCGCGCCGGTGAAGAACGGCAATTGATAAACCGAACTGGCGATGAAGCGCTGGCGCCGGTCGAAATCTGACAGGCCGCGAGAGTCACGCGGATTGTTCTGGTCATTGAACCGTGTGTCGAAGGCGACGCTGGCCGTGGAAACGTCATCGATCGATTTAGAGTACGTGTAAGCGCCCTGGAAATAGAGGCCCTTGGCAAAGTGATGGGCCAGGCTGGCTTGCAGCGCGGCGTAGTGCGAATCGGAATTAGGCGCGAACTCCTCAAAGTTCGCGGGAGCAATTCCCAGGTACGGTGCGCGAGCGCCTGAATTTTCCGCAGTTGAGTCCACCATGGTGCAGGTCCCAGCTCCGCCGCCGCACGCGAATGGAATCGTAACCGGGTTCTGCTGCGTCGCCAGCTTGGCCTCGTCCGGGTCATAGGTCGAGCGCAATCTTGTGCCCTTGGTTCCAACGTAACCCAGCTCTGCGAACCATTCCCGGCCCAGTTCGCGCTGAATGGTCAGATTCCATTGCTGCGTCGTAGCCGCGACCCAATGCAGCGGCACAGCCAGAGCGATCAGGCTGTTCACGTTTCCCGAGAAAAACGGTGAGCACTGCTGCGGCAGAGGAAAGGCACAACCGGCTTGGGAGAAACCTTGAAAAACAGCGGCGACGGGCACGAACGACGCATTGTTCGCGGCTGAGACCTGACCCAGCGCCGGGATCCCGGTGGTGAAACCGCAGGGGTTCGGGACAGGGTTGCAAGGCTGAAACAGGTTGCTGAGTCCTCCATTCAGCGTGCCGTAGGGACCCGGCAGAAAGTTGATGCCGATGGGAAAGATCGGCGCCGAGAACGAAAGATTATCGACCGCACCCAGGTCTTCTCGCACGCTGTAGATCCCGTAGCCGCCGCGAATGGAAGTGGTGTGATGCCCTCCCAAGGCGTAAGCGAATCCGATGCGCGGCTCAAAGACCGTAGCCCAGTTGTTGTTTAAGTCCGAATGCGGTTGTGTGCCGGTGAGACCCGGCAGATTAAATTTGTCCACGCACTTGGGATAAACGAACGGCTGCTGCCCCGCGCTGGCGAGAGCTGGATTCGTGTCGCCGATGTGGCACAGATTGTCGTAGGGAGCGCCGAGGAATTCATTGCGCACCCCTAGATTCAGAGTCAGACTCTTGGTGACACGGAAGTCATCCTGCGCGAACCAGGAGTAAGCCGGAATGCGATAATCGTGATTGCTCGCGCCGCCGCCCGCCTCGCCAAAAAACGGCGAGCCTTCGAGAAAGCCCTGAAAATCTGTCGGCGCCTGCGGGCCGGCAAAGAACACCAGGCCGTTGTCAGCCACCGGCAGGTTTCGGCGCAATGCAACCCGGTCAGCCTCTCCGCCAAAGCGAAACTGGTGCTTGCCGTGCGTCCAACTCAGGGTATCAAGCCATACAAAATTATCGGACAGCGCATACTGCAGCTGCGTTGGATAAGGCCCAAACGCCCAGCTCCCGAACTGCAAGCGGTACATGTTAGGGTCGCCCTCGGGTCCGGTCGACGTGGGCAAATTGATGCCAAGCTGCGCGCCCGTAACTGGCGCTTGATTGTTCAACTTGTCGCCGATAATGTTGATGCCGAAGCGGAATTCGTTGACCAGGTTCGTGCTGAACAGGTGAGTTTCTGTGATGCTGCCGAAACGGCTGTGCAGCGGCACTTCCAGCGGGAAGTTTAGATTGTTAGGCGTGGAAGGAAGGCCGACCTGAATTTGAAACGAGTCGGCGCCGAACGGCTCGTAAGTGTCGGAGTCAGACCAGAAGAAACGTTCCGAGAGATGGTCTTTGCCGCTGCGGAATTCGCGATCCCAGCTTTCCGTGAACTGGTTGTCGGTAAACTTACCAGGGTCGCTCAGGATGAGCGTCCCGGTGTTGAGCGCGGAACCGGTGAAACCCGGAGTGCCCGCGACGCTGGGAAATAGCCAGCCGCCTCCTACGCCCGCGCCGAACAGGGTGCCCGGCGTTTGCAACAGGTTCAACGCCACCGGATCAATAGCAGTGGCTCCAGCTGCGGGACAGTTCGAACAACTGAAGAAGGTGTTAAAAAGTGTGGTTGCATCGCGCTGCACCGGCAGCACAGGAATCGCCGTGTTGATAAATGTTCCCGGCGAATCGCCGCTGCGCTGGCGAGTGCCCTGATAGTTCACATAAAAATACCCGAGCTTGGCTTTCGGTCCGAGAGGCCCGCCAAAATCTCCGCCGAAAATATTTTGCTGGATCACCGGCCGCGGCAGCCCGGCAGCGTTGAGAAAATAATCGTTGGCGTCGAGTTTCGTGTTGCGGAAATATTCGAACATACCGCCGTGAAACTTTGAAGTTCCCGTCTTCAGGCTGGCGTTGATGTTGCCTCCGCCGTTGCGTCCCTGGGTCGCATCGTAAAGACTGGTCGAGACCCGGAACTCCTGGATCGCATCCGGACTGGGCAGCGGAGTGTAAGTCAATTCGCCGAACGCATAGTCGGACGCGCTGATGCCTTCGATCAAATAGTTGTTGTTGTCCTCGCGACCGCCGTTGACATGGATGTAGACCTGGCCGCGCCCCAGTTGCGAAGCATTATTAAGGTCGGACGAAGCCCCGGCCGAGAGCGTCAGCAGCTGCTGAAAATTCCGCGTCGCCAGCGGCATTGAAGTGATGGTGGTCGAACCCAGAGATTCTCCCGTAGTCGCGTCCGCCGTGTTCACTTGCGCAACTTCGGACTGAACCTCCACGACTTCCTTGACCGCCGCGGGTTTCAGTACCGCGGTCATTCGCGTAGTCTCCGTGATCCGCACCGCGATGCCGGAAAACTTCACGGTGCCGAGGCCGGTGGCCGTCACTTGCACGCTGTAAGTGCCGACGGGAAGCAGCAGAACCGAGAACAATCCCGACGAGTCCGCAGTCACGGTGCGCACCAGTTCGCCCGTCGCTTCGTTCGTAACTTCTACCTTGGCCCCCGCAAGCACGGCCCCGGAAGTGTCCTGAACCGTGCCACTGATCGCGCCAGTGGCTCCCCCCTGAGCAAACATCTGCAGGCTGCACGACAAAATGAAAACGGCGACTGCGAAATGTCGACGAAGCATATTGCCTCCCGGTTCGAGATTTGCTTAGCCGCGGCCAGACTGATTCGGTGAGCCGGGTTAGAAATTACGAATCCGAGTCGTATACCACCGTCAACTCGCGGCTTTCAAGATTTTTTCATTCCGTATGCACGCAAAGAAAAGCATGCACGGAACTGATAATTGGTTCATGTTATGTTGCAGCCGAGCAGAAAGGCGGAAGCAGCAAAGCAGAAGTCAGAAGTAGGAATGTAGAAGTCAGAAGGACAAGTCAGAAATAAGAATGCAGAAGTAAAAACAAGATCCAAGTTCCGCATTCTGGCTTCTTACTTCTGCATTCCGAATTCTTACTTCTGCACTTCACGCCTGCTTCGGCGGCTTCTTTGGCTTGAGCGATTCCCAGTCTTCATTCGTGAGCAACCGTCCCAGATTGCTGAATTCCCCGGCGCCTTGCAGAAACTCGCCTCCGTCCATGCGGATGACTTCGCCGTTGATGTAAGAGGAACTATCGCTCACCAGAAACGCCGCCAGATTCGCCAGCTCTTCGATCGTTCCGAAGCGATGCTGCGGATTGCGCTCGAGCGCCGCAGTTTCAAATTCCGGACGCGGCAACACGCGCGAGAACGCGCCCTGCGTGGGGATCGGTCCGGGAGCGATGGCGTTCATGCGAATACCGCGGTCGCCCCATTCCACAGCAAGGCTGCGCATGAGAGCCTCCACTCCGGCTTTGGAAACCGCGGACGGCACCACATAAGCGGAACCCACCGGCGCATACGTGGCCGAGATGCTGAGGACCGTGCCTTTGTGATTGGTTTTGAGCCAGTGCCGTCCGCAAGCCATGGTCGCGTGCAGCGTACCCATGAGCACGATGCCAATCACGGATTGAA
The DNA here is from genome assembly GCA_963846245.1 of uncultured Acidobacteriaceae bacterium. GTDB lineage: Bacteria > Acidobacteriota > Terriglobia > Terriglobales > Acidobacteriaceae > Sulfotelmatobacter. The sequence continues at coordinate 300,910 of CAWJVI010000013.1, forward strand.
ACGCTCGCGGCGAGAGTTCTTCGGTACGCGCAATAAAATTACCCGCGGCATTGTTGACCAGAATGTCGAGCGGGCCGTTTTTCCAGATCGCATCGATCATGGCTTCGACGGCCTCGAGTTCGCGGACGTCGCACGCGAGAGCGTGGATGCGTCCCCCAGTCGCGGACAATTCAGCTGCAGTCTCTTTCAAAACTTCTTCGCGGCGGCCGCAGATGTAGACTTCCGCGCCGAGTTCGAGAAAGCGCTGCGCCATGCCCTTGCCCAGGCCCGTGCCGCCGCCGGTGATGAGAATGCGTTTGTTGAGAAGAAGATCGGTGCGGAACATGAGTGCTCCCTCCGGCATCGTGATGATGCCGGCAAACAGCAGATTCCTCACTGGGCTTCGCCCAGTTCGGAATGACAAGAGTATATGAGTTGGTCGAAAGCGAGGGCGGGACGCCAGCGCTACAAATCGCAGGCGACCCGAAAGCCATAATCCGCGTACTGGAATTCGGGCGGGATGCTGGAGCGCGCCGAGCAGCGCGCAACTTTCACATGATGCCGCCACGATCCTCCGCGCGAAGCCTTGCGCTGGCCGCTCGCTGGGCCGCGCGGATTGCGCTCCGGCGAACTCGCGTAGTAATTCGGATCGTACCAGTCGCTGCACCACTCATGGACGTTGTCGCAAATATCGTAGAGGCCAAAAGTGTTGGCAGCATAGCGTGCAACCCGCTCCGGTCCGGTCTGCCAGCGGGTCGCATAGTTGGGAAGCGACTGCGGCGGTTCATCACCCCACGGAAAATTTTTCTGTTCGAGGCCGCCGCGTGCCGCACACTCCCATTCGGCCTCGGTTGGCAAACGGTAGTTGCGCCCGGTCTGCGCGCGAATCCACTCGCAGTAGCGGGTCGCCTCCGACCAGGAGACACCGGCAACCGGCTGCTGAGGATGGTTGAAATGTGAATCGCTCCAGAACGGCGGCGGCGCAGCCGCAGTCGCATGCAGGAAGCGTTCATACTCGGCGTTGGTGACCTGCGTCGCGGTCAGCAGGAACGCATCCACCCATACTCGGTGCACTGGACGTTCACAATCCTGGCCAGAGTCCGACCCCATCTGGAACCAGCCTTCGGGCACATGAACCAGAACCGGCTCTATGGCCGGCGGCGAAATATCTGCTTGAGTTGGAGTAAGTGTCATGAGCCAGAAAAGCCCGTCGCTGTGTTACGTGACGGATAAATTTTACCAGCGCTGCCCGTTGTGATCAGCAGGATGCCATGAGTTTAAGCGATGTCATCCCGAACGAGGCTGAAGGCCCGGTGAGGGACCCTACGATGCGCCGGAAGTGGCATGGACGCGGGCAGGTGCCGCCACGCTGTACGCAGTCACGGTGAACGCGGCAGAGGCGATCCCATTTGCGGCAGGGGCGCTCGCAGCGAGACGTAAGGCCCTCGCCCGCCTCCGGCGCGCTCGGGATGACATCGCTTTGGTGCATCGATTCTCCAGTGCACCGATTCTCCAGTACATCGCCCCTGCGAATACTTTGCCAGGAGCTAATTCTAAGTTGTTGATTCTGCGCGGATCTCACGTAAAGTGTTGATTCCACGTGGAGTGTACTATGTTAACTTTAAGCTAATTTCATCACTAGGGGCGATTTCAGGGAAGTTTAATCGTCGGACGATGGTCAACTCGTTCCCGGCACTCGAACGCGTCCTGCGAGCCTGCAAATGCAATTACGGGCCATTCTGCGCGGGCATCCGCATGCCATTTTTTCACCTCGGAAAGCCGCCTTCATAAGAATCAATCACTTCCACGCAGACTCAACAACTTAGCCGGAAGTGAACCGGGAACCAGCCGTTAGCGCTCAGCCATCAGCCGTGAGTCCAGACAGACTTCCTCGCCGAAGAGGATGCTCCATGAATCCGAAAAGCCTGTTGCCGTGTTCGCTTAGCGCATTTAAAGTTTACAGCGCTGTCTCGGAGGGTTGTGATGCCGAATGGGAAACTGCAATTCAAAGCGAGGATCGAGGGAAAGGAAGCGGGAGTGGTGGCCGCGATCACTCCGCCGGTGGATGTGCCGGAGATGTTTGGGACGCGTGCCCGCGTCCCCATCCGTGGAACGATCAACGGATTCCCCTTTCGTTCATCACTGATGCCCTGCGGAGGACGCCACATGATGCCCGTGAATAAAATTTTGTGCGAGGGCGCGGGCGTAAAGCCGGGCGACACCGTGGACGTAGTGATGGAGCGCGACGAGGCAGAACGCACGGTGGAAGCGCCGCCGCAGCTGAAAAAAGAATTGGCGAAGAACAAGAAAACCCGAGAAAAATGGGAGACACTCTCGTTCACGCATAAGAAAGAAATGGCGATTTCCATTCGCGATGCCAAGCAGGAAGAAACGCGAACCCGGCGGCTCTCGAAGATCATGCAGGTTCTGACGACGAGCGCGAAATGGGCGGGGTAAAACTACGGAGCGTCTCGACCACCGTTGCAATATCGTTTTCCTGGAAGAGCCGGATAGCGGCGATTCCGGCGGCTCCTGCGTCGAAGCAGGATTGAGCATTCTCCAGAGTGATTCCTCCCAGGGCCAGCACCGGAATTCCGAAGCCGCATGCTTCTTTGAGGCCGCCGAGACCCGCGGAGCGAACGCCGGGAGCGTCTTTTTTTCCGAAGACGGGCGCGAAGACTGCGAAGTCTGCGGCGTTTGCGGCGGCTTGCGCAACCTCTGCTGGCGAGTGACAGGAGACTGCGATCGCTGGACTCCGTGGTGAGTTTTCGCGGGCAGGAGCCTGCCCTGAGCCTGCCGAATGGGTGCCCGCGCCACATTTGCTCGCGCTACGCTGCCAGATTCGTCTTACTTCTTGCGGGGGCATGTCATCCGAGCGCAGATGAACGCCGTCGGCGCCGGTGGCCAGGGCCACGTCCGCGCGGGAGTTGATGAGGAGAGCAGTTGCCCGTTGCCGGTGGCCAGTTGTCAGTCGCTGCGCTTTGGCGACGGCGTTGATCGCGTCGGTGGCGAGCTGTTCCAGTTCACGAGCTGAGAGAGCTTTTTCGCGAAGCTGGATGTAGTCCACGCCACAGCGGGCGGCTTCGGCGATTTTATCGAGCAACTGGCGGCGGCGCGCAGGCTCGTCCCCGGCAAATGCGGCGCGGTCAGTGATGTAGTAGAGCACGGCGCTTCGGTCTGGCCTCAGGCCTAGCCTCGGGTCTTAACCTCGGGTCTTGGCGATCTCGGGAAGAACTTCGCCTTCTTTTTTCGGCGTGCCTCCCAGATGGTAGTTGGTCAATCCATCGCGCAGGAACTCGAAAGCATCCTCGGGCGAGTCGACGATCTTCAACAGATTGAGATCCCCTTGCGAGACGGTGCCGGCATCGACAAAGGCCTGAAAATTGATGATGCGATTCCAATATTCGCTGCCGTAGATCACCACCAGAATCTTTTTTGCCAGCTTGTCGGTCTGGGCGAGCGTGAGAATCTCGAACAGTTCGTCCATGGTGCCGAAGCCGCCGGGAAAAATCACCAATCCCTTCGCCAGGTAGGCAAACCAGAATTTACGCATGAAGAAATAGTGAAACTGGAAGTTCAGCGACGGCGTGACGTAAGGGTTGGGGTTCTGCTCGAAAGGCAGCGCAATGTTCAATCCGATCGTCTTGCCGCCGGCTTCGTGCGCGCCCAGGTTGGCCGCCTCCATGATGCCAGGACCTCCTCCGGTGGTGACGACGAAGCGATGCCGGCGCGCGGGAATCTGGATGGACCACGTGGTCAGCATGTGGGCGAGGCGGCGCGCGTCTTCGTAGTAGCGGGCCATATCCACGCTGGCGTGGGCGCGCTTCAGATTTTCTTCCTGCTGCGCCAGGGGCGCATGCGCTTCATTCTTTTCCAATGCCGTCAGGTGCGTTGTCGCGGCGCTCTTTCCTTCAAAGCGCGCTGATCCGAAAAAGACCACCGTGTCCTGAATCTGTTCGCGGCGGAAGCGTGCCAGCGGTTCCTGATATTCGGCCAGGATTCGCAGGACGCGTCCATCGGGACTGTTGAGGAAGGTTTCGTTCTGATACGCCAGCGGCGCGGATTGGAGTGGGTCGGACTTAATCGGGTCGGGCTTGAGTGGGTCGGACTTAATGGGGTCAATCATGGAAGATTCTCGTTCTGAAGGTATAAGAGCGAACTGGCGGAGCGCAACAGCATACTCGAGGGGCCGCGCCCGCGCGAATGGCATCGCGATTCCCATCGCAGATTTCAGATTGATGATTTCAGATTTTCAATCTGCAATCTGAAATCTGACTTCTGAAATGGCCTCGGCTTCTGCGCCATCCCTCGCTGCGTGGATGCTCCAGCTTCCCAGGCCTACCGATGCTCGTGGTAGTGGAGCGCCTCCCAGAAGCCGATCCAGATATCAAGCAGGCCCAGACCGGTGCAGATGCCGCGGAAAAAGCCGCTCGATATCAGAGTCCGCAGGCTGGGATAAGAAAGCAGTAAGTAGTTGTCGGTCCATTCCGGCGTCCAGGGCAGAATGATCAGCAGCACACCCGCCACGGCGCTGATCAACACGAAAAGGAATACCGAGCTGCGGTGCAGCCATAACTGCAAACCGGGCAGCAATCGCGGTTCCGGCACGAGTGGCGATGAATCATTAGGCGGCCGACCGGATGAGGACTGATTGTCGCGAGATGGGTCGTCGCGGGATGGATCGTTGCGCGCTGGATCCGTGGAGTCGAGCACCGCGGCGCGAATCTGCGGCGCTGCCGGAGCCGGGCTGCCGCCTACGGCTGGGGTACCGGACAACGGAACGCCGGACAACGGGGCGCCTGACAATGGGATCTTGGAATCGGTGCTCACGCGCAGCTCCGCGAAACCGGGCATGGAGTGGCCCGCGCGGATCTGCTAGCGGCAGGATGTTCGCGACGAAGGCGATAGGGGATAAAGCCCATCAGACTATTCTACGACTTCAGGGCCTTGATGCGCTCGGCCACGTCGCGATAATCGATATTGCTGCCGTAGACTTCCATGAAGTGCTTGAGCGCCAAGGATTTGTCCCCGGCAGCCTCATGGGCGGCAGCGAGCTCGTAATTCAGAGCGGTGCGGGTTTCCTGATCGATGCCAACCACGCCCAGGGCCTTTTCGTACCAGCGGATCGCAGCCTCGGGTACGCCTTTGTCGAGGAAGCATTGCGCCAGCCAGGTGTAGGTCTGCATGATCTGGGGGAAGGCGTGTCCGCGGTCCACCGACTGGCAGGCTTTTTGCAATTCTCCGATCGCTTCGTCCAGCAATCCCATTTCGCGGAACGCGATACCCAAGTTGTAGTGAGTCTCGGGGTCCTCATCGGCCGATGCGACGTCGGATTCCAGATCGTGTTTCAGTTCGCCGAACATCACGGCCAGGTCGACGCCGGGTTCGTCTCCGAATGGTGACGCTTTCGCCGCGGCAGCGGGCGGTGCCACAGGCAGCGGTGCAGGCACGACCGGTTGTGGCCTGGGCAGATCGATCTTGGGCGGCTCGATAATGTGTGGAGCGATAACTTGCGGAGCGTGTGCCGCAACCGCAGGCACGCTCGGCGGCGCAGCCGGTGTGACGCGTCCCATGGCAGGCGCAGCAGCTGCGGCGCTTGCGGCCGGAGCGCTCACTTGCGGCGTGGATACGGGTTTCGGCAGCCCAGTTTTCGGCAGCCCAGGCGTTACCTTGGCGGTTGCTGGCGGCGCGATTTCTGGCGCTGCGACCGGAGCCGCGGCCAGGAAATCATCACCCAAAGACTCTTCAAGGTCAGCTACAAACTCGCCCAGAACTGGAGCCTGCTGTCCGGCTACGACTGGTTCGGTATGGGCGACTGGAGCAAGTTCAGGTTCGGCGGCGTGAGCATGTTTTTCGGCGTGCGGCGACTCGGCCGGTTGAGCTACCGCACCAGTCATGAAATTGTCGCCCAACGACGACTCGAGATCGGAAACAAACTCCTGCAAGACGGCCGGAGCGGGTTCTTCAACTTCCGGCTCTTTAATCTCGGGTTCTTTAGTCTTGGGTTCTTTAATCTCGGGTTTCGAGGCTGGCGCGGGCGCCGGCGCAGGCTTCTTTTTCGGTGGCGGCGCGGGCGCGGCTTTCACCACGGGTGGCGGCGGCTCGACCACGGCCGGCACTGCAGCGGCTTGCACGACTTCCGGTTCCGGTTCGGGTTCGGGGGCTGGAACTGGCTCTTCGATTTCGATGGCGGCGACCGGCTCCGGAATTTCGGGTTCGGCGGCCTTCGCTTCGACGATCTCAGCTTCAACGATCTCGGGCTCGGCGATCTCGGGCTCGGCGACTTCGACTTCCGGAATCTGCGCCTCAGGAACCTCTGCCTCAGAAACCTCGACTTCTTCGACTTCAGCCTGCGGGATATCGTCGGCCGTGATTTCCTCAATGGAGTCCGCGGCGCCGGCAGTCTCCGCTTCCGCGGCGGTCTGGGTTGCGGCCTCAAGCTCCGCGCGAACCTGGTCTACCCGGGCGTCGTCTGGCGCTTGTGTCTGCAACTTGGCCAGGGCAGCCCAGGCTTGTTCGGGCAGTCCCTGCGCGAAGTAGAAGCGAATCTCGTCGATGGTTTCGTTGATCTTTTCGTCGCTGGCGAGATTCGCGGTCGCGACGGGCTCGGCGATCTCGCTTTCCGCCGTTGCCGGCTCGGTAGAGCCCGATTCAACCGTGACCGAATCTTCCCATTCCGAGGAAAGGTCGATTTCATCCGTCTGAGCTTCGCCCTCGGCCGACGGCACTGTAGCTTCATCCACTGCGGTTTCTTCGCCCGCGGCCACGATTGGTTCGTGGGCTGGCTCTCCGCCCGTAGGCCAGGGCGCAGTCACTTCAGCCTCCGCAACTTCAACCCCGGGAGCTTCCTCGACTGCAAACTCCTGTGCACCGCCCTGGTCTGCGAACGCGACGGCTTCCTCAGCCGTGGCTTCTTCCGCCACCGCTTCTTCGGCGACGCCGTGCGACATCTCAACTTCTTCGTGCGCGGCGGGTGCGGCGGAGCGTTCCTCATATCGGTCCGCGAGTTCGCCGTAACGCGTGGCTTCCTCCGGATATCCTGCTTCGGAGTACACCGACTGCAGCGTGCGGCAACAGACACCGGCCTCGGTCAAGCGCCCGGCGCGGGTGTGCAGGGAAGCCAGGCGCTGGTTCAAACGCAAATCATTCGGAGCCTGAGGCAAGGCCGCGACCAGCGGTCCGAGCGCCTTGGCCGGCATGTTGTAAGAGTTAAAAAGTTCAGCGTCGGTCAGGGCCGCGCGCACCGCGAGCGAAACTTCGTCCGAGTAATGCTGGTGAACCGAGGGAGCAGTCGCCTCGAGTTCGTCCACAATCACAGCGGCTTCTTCCGGCGTGATGAGCCGGGCGCCGCCCGAGACTCCGCCCAGCCGGGCCAGCATCTGCTCGTAGTTCTGCAGGTGCATGGTGTTGTCGGGTTCGCGCTGCGACAGTTTCTGGTAGAGGTCGCGGGCCCGCACGAAATCGCCGGATTGCACGCTGGCGTGCGCCAGCAGTTCGGTTACTTCCGTGGTGTGTGTGTTCTCTCCCGCCTTGTTGAACAGCGCCAGCAGCTTTTCGAGCGAAGCGGGATTATCCCGCACATGCCCGATGATGCCGTGCAGATGGTTGAGGATCTTTTCCGGATCTTCCGCCAGCAATCGCTCGGCATTGTCGTCGTAAACCTGCAGCGCGCTTTCGAATTGCCCGGCCTGCATCAGCGCATCCGCGAAATCGGAAGTAGCCGAGAGGTCGTTGTGCACGGTAAGCAGCTTGCCGGCGATGGGTCCGGCATCGGAGAGCCGCCCCGCCTGCAGGTATGCCTTGAGCAGATCGCGCAAGCCTTCGGGATTCGAGTCCAGGTCCGCGACCTTGGTCAGCGCCGTGATGGCGCCCTCGGCATCTCCCGATTCCAGCAGGTTCTTTCCCTGCATCAGCAGGGCGTAGGCGTTGCCGGGATCGAGCGTGAGCATCCGGGTAAGTATTTCGTCGGCTCCAGTGAGCGAGCCTTTCGCCCGCATGGTCTCGGCAGCCGCGGAAAAAATTTGCCACGCTTCGGTCTTCTTTCCCATCCCGACGTAGACTTCCGCCAGCTTCATCCGCATGGCGGTATTTTCCGGATCCATTTCGAGGATCTTCTGGAAAATGCGCACCGCGTTCTCACGCTCGCCGGATTTCAGGAATTCGTCCGCCACCTGCAGATACTGGGCGCGGGCGTCGTTGAAAAGGCCCTGCTGAGTGTAAAGTTCCGCCAGCTTCAGCACGCTCTCGAGCGAAGGCTTGAGCTTGCTGATTTTCTTGTACATCGCGATGGCCTTGACCGTGAATCCCTGGCTGGCATAGGCATCGCCGACACTCTTGAAACACTCGGTGGCTTTATCGCTTTCCCCGATGCGGGAGTAGAGGTCGCCGACGGTGTTGGCTACCGTGAGATCCTTGGGGTCATTCTTGAGGACCTTGTCGTACTCAGCGATGGCATTCTGTATCTTGCCCTGCTGGACATACTTCTCCGCGCTGCTGAGAACCTTTTGCTTGTTGAATCCAAACAGCGCCATAATGAGTGCGGACCCCAGTCCTGATTACTTAAAAACGTTGTGCCTGAAAGCCGTCTTGCACGGAACCGAACTACTCGCCGGGGAACACTCCCGGTTGTCGCGGAAGGAAATCGTACAATTCGACGAGGACCCATCGGACAAGCCCAATTGTACTTCCGGGCGTCATCCACCGCATGGTTACCGATGGGTTACCGGAGGTTACCGAAAGGGAGTGTACGAATGGGCTATGGGAGTATCTTTGGCTGTTTGCCTGTGCGTTCGACCACATAACCCGTCAAGAAAAGGCGCGGCGGGCAGGCGCTCGACCAGATTCCTGCCGTTTCCGGCGTTTCGGGGGAGAAAAACGGGATGCTCCTGCGTGCGGCCGCCCTAGTATGAATGTGATATGTGACTGCGGCCCGTAACCGCGTAGCGTTCCTCATGCAACATCCTCGTGCCACATGCGCAATCGGAGAAAGCCGGGGCCAAGAGCGAAATAAAGAGGGAAACCTTGAAAGGCAAGCAGACCTATGACTTGGATTCGAACCGTGCCTCTGACCGAGGCCGACGAAAAACTGCGCCAGGCGATTGAAGGCGAGAAGCTGATGTATCCCAAGGAATACGCGACGCCGGTGCATCCCGACGCCTCGGGAGCATCGTCCATTGTGGGCTCGCACACGCTGATTCCCGACGCGCTTTATCATGCGTTCAGCACTTTCGGCGCGCTCATGTCGCCCGATCTTCCGCTCTCGCGGCGCCAGCACGAAATGATTGCGACCATGGTCTCGGTTACTAACCGGTGCGTGTATTGAATCGAATCACACGCAGAGTTTCTGCGCCGGGTGACGCTGGATAAGACGCTGGTCGAAGCACTGGAGAAGGACTACAGGACTGCGCCCATCACTCCCCAGGAGCGAGTGATGGTCGACTACGTGGTTAAGCTGACCAAGGATGCGACCAAGGTGTGGAAAGACGATATCGAAGGCCTGCGCGCGGCGGGATTTGACGATCGCGGCATTCTGCAGATCACGCTGATTGCCTCTTGGTTCAACTACATCAACCGCGTGGCCGATGCGCTGGGGGTGGGGCGGGAGTAGTTTCCCGCCCGGGATGGTGCAGTTTGAAAACTGTCCCGACGCCGCTCTTTCGTGGGACGATTCCACTAAACTTGAGCTGGATCGAGGCTGAACGCTGAATGCTGAATGCCGCCTCGCTGCCACTCATGGCCGAATCGTTAGCAGAATTTTTCTCCACGCACTTTGAAGCGCATAGTCACGAGCGCGCCTACGGGCAGCGCTGCGGCTACCGCATGGAGTGGTTCACATACGGCCAGGTCCTGGAGATGGCCTCCCGTTTCGCGCGTGAGTTAGGGGCGCGGCAGATCGGCAAGAGCGACCGCGTCATGCTCTGGGGAGAGAACCGCGCCGAATGGGTTGCGGCCTTCTTCGGATGTGCGCTTCGTGGCGTGGTCGTCGTCCCCATGGACAACGGCGCTTCCGGCGATTTCGCCGGGCGCGTGTTTCGCCAGGTTGAAGCTAAGCTTCTGGTCTGCTCCCGCTCGCACGCGCAGGAGGCGCCAAACGAACTTGGCGCCGTCCCCATGCTGATTCTCGAAGATCTGCTGCAAGCGCTGGAACATCATTCTGCGGTTCAAATTCCCGCCGTCGGCCTCGGCCGCGATGACATCCTGCAAATTGTTTTCACCTCCGGCACCACTACCGAGCCCAAGGGCGTAGTCATCACGCATGGGAACGTCCTGGCCAACATCGCTCCGCTCGAACAGGAGATGCGACGCTACCTGAAGTATGAGCGCTTCGTGCACCCGGTGCGTTTTTTGAATCTGCTGCCGCTCAGCCACGTCTTCGGACAATTTCTGGGCCTGTTCCTGCCGCCTCTGCTGGGAGGCACGGTCATTTTTCAGGAGGAACTCAATCCCTCGGAGATTATCCGCACGATCCGGCGCGAGCGAGTCTCGGTGCTGGTCAGCGTGCCCCGGGTCTTACAGTCGCTGAAGCAGAAGATCGAGCGCGATCTCGAAGATCAGGGCGGGCTGAATCATTTTCAGCAGCGGTTTCGTTTCGCCGAGGGCAAGCACTTTCTCCGCCGGTGGTGGATCTTCCGAGATGTCCGTCGCCAATTTGGATGGAAATTCCTGGCGTTCATTTGCGGAGGCGCGGCGCTCGACCCGGAAACTGAAGAATTCTGGGGACGGCTCGGCTATGCCGCAATCCAGGGATATGGGCTCACGGAGACGACATCGCTGATCAGCGTGAATCATCCTTTCAAGCTGGGCAAAGGCTCGATTGGAAAAGTGCTGCCGGGGCGCGAACTCAAACTGGCCGAAGACGGCGAAATTCTGGTGCGCGGTGGCGGCGTTGCCGCCGGGTATTGGGACAGCTCCGGCCGTCACGACCTCACCGGCGAACAGGGCTGGTATCGCACTGGCGATGTCGGCGCTCTCGACGAAGACGGCAATCTCTATTTCAAGGGGCGTAAGAAGGAAGTGATCGTCACTCCGGCCGGCCTCAATATCTACCCGGAGGATCTGGAAGCCGCTTTGCGTCATCAGCCGGAAGTGAAAGATTGCGTGGTCGTCGGCGTCGATCGCGGCGGAGGCGAACGCGGCGAAAACACCGAGCCTTGCGCCGTCGTGATTCTGCGTGACGAAGGCGGGAATGCAGCCCGTGACGCTGCGAAGGGCGAGAGGATTCTCGAAGAGATCGTCCAGCGTGCCAATCAATCGCTAGCCGAATATCAGCGGATGCACCTGTGGTTGCGGTGGCCGCAAGAAGACTTTCCGCGGACCAGCACGCAAAAGCCGCGCAAGAACTTAATCCAGGAAGCCGCCCAGAACCACTTCGTCGCACGCGACTTGAAATCCGCAAGCAGCGCAACCGCCGGGGCAGCACCTGCTCCACTGGCCGATCTCATCGCTCGCGTCGTCGGACATCGCGTTGCCAGCCTCCAAGCCGGCGCCAACCTCGACTCCGATCTGGGCCTCAGCTCGCTCGATCGTGTGGAACTGCTGGGCGCATTAGAAGACCGCTATCAGGTCGATCTCAGCGAAACACGCTTCAGCTCTGTCCGCACGGTCGGCGACCTCGAAGGAATGCTGCACGGCAGGTCATCCCAGACAGCCACGCAGAAAGCCCAGCAGAAAGCCGCCTATCACTATCCCCGCTGGACTTTGCGCTGGCCCGCCACGTGGCTGCGATTCCTGGCTCATTACTTGTTATTGCGCCCCGCGATCGTCCTGCTGGGCTGGCCTCGAATTGGTGGATGCGAAAATCTGCGCGGCGTGAGCGGACCGCTTCTCGTAGTTTGCAATCACATTGCCGACGTGGATTTTGCTTTCGTACAAACCGCCTTGCCCGCGCGCATCCGTCATCGACTGGCTACGGCGACTCGCGGTGAAGACCTGGAAGCGTTGCGCACGCCTGCGGCGTCTCGTGGATTTTTCGGAGGTGTCTACGACCGGATGGTGTGGTTTCTCGGCGTCTCTCTGCTGAATCTTTTTCCTTTGCCGCGCGAGGCCGGATTCCGCCAAAGCTTTGCCTACGCGGGCGAAGCCGTCGACCGCGGCTACAGCATTCTGGTTTTTCCCGAAGGCCGGCACACTGTGGACGGAAACATAAATTCTTTTCGCGCCGGCATCGGGCTGCTAGGCAACAATCTCGGGGTCCCGATTGTGCCCATGCGAATACTGGGATTGTTCGAACTGAAGCGGGCAGGGAAGCGGTTCGCGTTGCCGGGGAAAATCCGCGTGCAGATCGGCCAGCCGATGAAATTCGCGCCGGGAACCGATCCCGAGAAGATCGCTGTGGCTCTGCAAAAGGCTGTGGAACTTCTTTAGCGGACTGCTGAAAAACTTATTTCGCAGGCGGAAGCGATCCCCAGGCGCTGAAGCGCGGCAGATATTAGGGGACTTCGCGGCGCGACTGAAGTCGTGCCCTTCCCGAAACCGCGTCGGAGCGGATCTTTCGGCAGCCTGCTAACGGACTATCCTTCGTCTCGAACTATTCCTCGTCTCCCATTGGTTCTTCCATCTGCAAGGTGGATTCAATCTCGATCTCGGGCAGATTCGATTCGTGCAGTTTGCGGTTGAGTTCGGGCAATGCTTCTTTCTTGAAGGCGGACCAACGTTTCATCACGGCCGCACTGTCGTGTTCAGCCGCCGTGAAGGCTGCCAACTGCGCAGAGGTTGGCGCCGCGTCCACCTGCCAAATCTGCCCGTAGAGCGTGCTCGCATTTCCGTTCACCTGCATTAGAGTGGGTTCCTCGGCCGCCGGCGGCGCGCCGAATCCCCCGGCGCTTCCCAGCAGTGTCGTAAGTTGTTCTTGAAAAGTCTGCACAGCCTCTCCAGCAACTCTCAGCTTCTCGCTCTGCTTCTTGAGCTGTGCATCAATCGAGTTTGCCTGCTGAGCTGCCAGCGAAGTCTGGGTTACCAGGGACGCCAACTGCGTCTCGACCTCAAATTTCTTTTCCAGTCCCAGCGCCGGAGTTTTCACGCGCGGGTCCATTTTCACGGTCAACGCTGCCGTCTGGGTCTTGCCGTTCGCAGTCAGACGCACAGTGTAGTGCCCGGGCAACGCCGTTGGCCCGAGCGGCAAGCGCGGCGTGTCTCCCGGGATCGCCGCAATCGGGTATTCGTGCCGCAGCGAGTTGGGAGTGTGATAGTGCAGGTCCCACACCCAGCGGTGCATGCCGGTCTCCGCCGAAAGCGCGCGAAACGGACGCAGCCAGTAAAGCGGGATCAGCTGCTTCTTTAAGTCAGCTTCTGAGGCCTCGGGCTGGTCCGTGCTCGCGAAGCTGCGCACAACCTGGCCGCGCGCATCCAGAATGTCCAGCTTTAGCGCGGCGCCCGAAACCGCGCTCCCGAGAAAGTAGTCAATCACCGCGCCGTCTGGCGGATTCGCCGCCGCTGGCTCATCCGGCGGAAGTGGTGTGTCGGTGTAGGTGTCCCGCTGCACGCGGTAAGCGGGCGCCGGCGCGAAAAGATGCGCTTCCGAGCTCAAGACTGCTTCATTGACCTGGCGCAGCGGAGTGATATCGTCCAGAATCCAGAAAGACCGGCCGTGGGTGCCGACGATGAGATCGTCGTCGTGAATCCAGAGATCGCGCATCGAAGTGTGCGGCAGATTCAACTGCAGGGATTGCCAGTGGTCGCCGTCATCGAACGAGACCCACACCGAATTCTCCGTGCCGGCAAATAGCAATCCCTTGCGCACCGGATCTTCGCGCACCGTATCCACCGGCCCGAAATCCGGAAGCCCGGCCGTGATCAGCTTCCAGCTCTTGCCGCTGTTGTGCGTGCGATAGATATACGGATGAAGATCGTTGACGCGAAAGCGGCTCACCGACGCGTACGCGGTCTCTTCATCAAAGTGCGAAGCTGCAAGCTGCGTGACCTTGCTCCAGGGCGTGAGGTCTTTCGGCGTAATGCCGCTCCAGTTTTTCCCGCCGTCGCGAGTCAGCCAGATGAGGCCGTCGTCCGTTCCTGCCCATAGTGTGCTTACGCTCTTGAACGAAGGCGCGAGCGCGTAGATCACGCCCCGCTTTTTCTCCACGCCTTTTGGCGCGAGCTTGCCCACGCTCGCCGGGACGCCCGGATGCTCCCGCGTCAGGTCACCGCTGATGGTTTGCCACGTATTCCCGCCGTCGATCGTCTTGAAAAGTATGTTGGTCGCGTAATAAAGAATGTGCGGATCGACCGGCGAAAACATGGTGGGTTCGGTCCGGTCCGTCCGATATTTTTCGCTGCGCATCGGAATCGGAGTCACATCCTGCACCTGTCCGGTCGACCAGTGAAACCGCGAAACTTCGCTGCGGCCGCCGCCGTAAATAATGTCCGCGTCGAGCGGATCAGGCGCCACGTAGCCATATTCGATCACGCCTACGGGATGCCACTCGCGGTAGGTGATTGCGCCGTCGTTGCCGCGGCTTGAGATGCAGACGGAACCGCTCTCCTGCTGGCCTCCGCAAACCCGATAAGGAAACGTATTGGTGACCGCCACGTGATAAATCTGCGCGGTGGGCTGGTTGTACCAGGAACTCCAGCTCGCGCCGCCGTTCACCGTCACCAGTGCGCCTTGATCGCTGACGAGAAGAATATTGTTGCCGTTGTTGGGATTGATCCACAGATTCTGGTAATCGTCACCGCCCGGCGCGCCCCGGAATCCGGCCCAAGTTTTTCCGCCATCGATCGAGCGCATCGTCACCGTGCTCGCGACATACACCATGTCAGGATTTTTCGGGTCAACTTTCGGAATCGGCAAATCGCCGCCGCCAATTCTGCCGGACGCGCGCGGATCGTCGGTGATCTGCGCCCAGTTTTCTCCCGCGTCATCGGAGCGATAAACCGCAAGCTTGCCGCCGCTCGTGCCCAAAGTCGCATAAAGACGGCGCGGGTCGCTGGGCGCGATGGCTACATAGATTTGCGAAAGATCGGCAGGCAAGCCGTTGGTGAGCGGATGCCACGTAGCGCCTCCATCCACCGACTTGAACAGGCCGCCCTTGCTGCCGTTAAACTCGTTGCCGTCTTCCCAAGGGCCTTCGCGCGCTTCCCACATCGAGGCATACACCACGTCAGGATTCGACGGATCAATCTCCACGTCCGAGCCGCCGGTGTTCTCGTCCCTGGAAATCACTTTCTGCCAGTTCTGCCCGCCGTCGGTGGAGCGGTAAATTCCGCGTTCCTCACTCGGCCCGTAAGGATGCCCCAGCACCGCCGCGAACACCCGGTTCGGATCCCGAGGATCGACCGCCAGCGCGGGAATCTGCTGCCCGTCGCGCAATCCCAGGTGAGCCCAGGTTTTTCCTGCGTCCGTTGACTTGTAAATTCCGTCGCCCACCGAGAGATCGGGGCGATGCAATCCTTCGCCGCTGGCCACGTAAATGATGTTGGCATCCGATGGCGCAACCGCGATCGCTCCAATGGATTGCGTCGGCTCGTGGTCGAAGATCGGATTCCAGGTGCGGCCGAAATCGTCCGTCTTCCAGACTCCGCCGTTCACCTGCCCGATGTAATAGACGTTGGGCTGGCGCGGGACGCCGGTAGCGGCACGCGTCCGCCCTCCGCGGAACGGACCAATCATCCGCCAGTGCAGATCCTGATACGAGCTCTCGGGAATTTGTTGTGCGTGGATCGAGACCACTGGCAGAAAAAATAGAGCAAGCGCGAATAGACGAAGCACAACCCTGGATCTGATCATTTCCCCCCTCAGACACGAACGCGAGCTACTTAGAATAATCTAAAACGTTCGTCACTGCGGGGTATTGTGCGACGCCATGCCCTCAACCGCCGCAGCCGTTACAATGGCGTGAACATGATTGCCCATCTGCGCGGGAAACTGCTGGCCAAGCGTCCCAACCAGGCCATCGTCGAGACCGGAGGCGTCGGCTACGACGTCACCATTACCGTGTCCACATTTTCCGAACTGCCCGCGCTTGGAACGGAAGTGTCGCTGCACATCCATACGCATGTGCGGGAAGACTTGATCGCGCTCTATGGATTTCTGCGTCCGCCGGAAAAACTGTTGTTCGAGAAGCTGATTACCGTAAGTGGAATTGGGCCCAAGCTGGCGATCACCATCCTGAGTGGAATGGCCGCAGATGAAATGGTGCGCGCGATCCGCGGCAACGACATCACGCGCCTCACGCGCATTCCTGGCATCGGGAAGAAGACGGCCGAGCGGATGGTGCTGGAACTGCGTGACAAACTGCCCGAGCCCGGACCAAGCTCTGCGCCCGCAACTCCGACGATGAGCGCCACCGAAGAAGATGTATTGTCAGCCCTGGTCAACCTTGGCTATCAGCGCCCCGCGGCGGAGAAGGCTCTCGGCGTCGTAACGAAAAACGGCACCGCCGCGTCTTTCGATGCAATGTTTCGCGACGCGCTGGCCGCGTTGTCGAAATAGCGTCCGGCTACTCTTGGATGCGGGCTGTGGTTCGCTCCGCCGATGCCTCGGCCTGTTACGGAGCCGTAATCGGATTGCCCTGCAGCGCAACCTCGCCATTGCGTGCCAGTGCTCTGCCGACAAGGGTTGCCCCTGTATCCAGCGTGATCGATTGCAGCGCCATGATCGTTCCCTGGAAGGTTGAGTTCGTTCCCAGCGTGGCTTCACTGGAAACCTGCCAGAAGACATTCTTGGCCTGAGCGCCCCCGGCCAGAATCACCTGCGTGCTCCCGCTCGTCGTGAGCGTGGACCCTACCTGGAAGATGAAAACGGCATTCACATCTCCCTGGGCATCGAGCGTGACGTTACCTGCCGACAGAATCACCGCGCTCGAAGTCTTGTAAAGGCCGGGATAGAAAGTCAGGCCGCTCATATCTCCTGCCAGAGACGCGCCTCCTGGCAGTCCTGCCGTGTAGATATACGCGGTGGTCAAATCCAGCTGGCCCTGCGCCGCGGCCGGATCGGTGACTTGCATCACGGCCGGAAGAACGAGCATTCCCGGCGGGAAGCCGGTGACTGCGCTTCCCGGGCTGAGTCCCAAATTTCCACCGGTGATCACGGTCTGCCCGGTGTTGGTAACCGTTGTGCCCGCAAGAACGTCGAACGTGGCGGCCGATGCCAACGCCACCTGCGATGTTTGACAGGCCGCGGTCGCGGTAGTGAAGCTCCAGGTAGCATTGATTGCCAGTGCATTCCCCATGAGGTCCTGCGCTCCGGTCGTGATGGTCGCGGTGTAGGTGGTGTTCAGCGCGAGATTGCTGGCAGGTGTGAACGTGGCGACATAGTCTGGTGCGTCATAGACAACCTGGCCCGTCACGGCTGCCGCAGCCGCACCCGTCAGGGTAAATGTCGTGGCACTGATGGTGGAAGGATTCATGGCCTCGCTGAAAGTGGCGACGGCTACGGTGTTAGGACATACGCCGACAGCCCCATTCGGTGGGGCCACGGAAACTACGCTCGGAGGCCCGGACAGGCAGGTTGTGTTCCCGGTAGTGAAGGTCCAGACAAAATTCGTTGCCAGAGCGTTGGCAAACGTGTCCTGCGCGCCGGTCGTAACCGTCGCCGTATAGATGGTGTTCAGCGCCAGAGTGGCCGATGGCGAGAAAGTCGCAGTCTTGCTTCCCAAATTGTAGCTGACGGTGCCGGCCACAGCGGCAACGCCTGGTCCAGCTAATGTAAATGTCGTGCCGTTGATCGTCGCCGGATTCATCCCTTCGCTGAAGGTAGCCGTGATCATGGTGTTGGGACACGCGCCGGCGGCGACGCTCGGGGGCGCCGCGGAAACCACTGTAGGCGGAGTTGTGGTTTTGTTGGACGAGCCGCTGTCGCTGCATCCGGTGGCGCTAATGATCAGAGTGCTCAGAATGATCAGCAGAATCGCTGTGAACCCGACCGTGAGATTGTTGTACCTGCGCATGACGGTTACCCTTCTTCTTCTCAGCTTCGTTTCTCAGTTTCACTTCCGCCGGAATTGTTCGGCTCTGTTCGGAAACTAATCTGGGCTGAGAACGAACACAAGGATTCCGGCCGCTACGGATGGTCGTAGCTTTCCATTTTGGGCTGAGCGGTTGTCGCGCGGGAAATGCGCTCGCCGCCTCGATCGAGACGGAAACCGATTATTTTCCGATGCAGAACGTGCTGAAGATCAAATTCAATATGTCGTCGTTTGTAGTAGCGCCGGTGATCGAATCCAGCGGACGCAACGCGCCGTAGAGATCCAGCAGCAGCATTTCATGCGGCACCTTGCCGTTCACCGCATTCTTCGCGGCCGCGAGTGCGGCGAGGGAGTCGCGCACCAACCCCTGATGCCGGACGTTGGTGAGAAACCCGCTCTCTACCTGCGTCCCAGCATCGCCACCCACGTGCCGCAAAATCTCGGTGCGTAATTCGGCAATCCCTTCGCCCGTCAAAGCAGAAGCATGAATCGAATACTGGCCCCTGCCCCCTGATCCCTGGCCACTGCTCCTCAGATCCCACTTGTTCCCCACAACAATCGCCGGCCGGCTCTCCGCAAGCCGCAGCAAGTCGTCGTCCTCTGCAGAAGCAGGCTGCGAAGCATCCAGCACCACCAGTACCAGGTCGGCATCGGCCAGCGCTTCTTTGGATTTGCGAATGCCGATCGACTCCGCCTCGTCGAGAGCCTGGCGAATTCCCGCCGTGTCCACCAGCTTCACCGGGATGCCGCCGATCGCAACCGTTTCCGTCACCAGATCGCGCGTGGTTCCTGGCGTGGCCGTGACAATCGCCCGCTCCCGTTCCACCAGACGATTGAACAAACTTGACTTGCCCACGTTCGGCCGTCCCACAATCGCCAGCGTCAGCCCTTCGTGCACAATCTTTCCGTAAGCAAAGCTGGCTGCGAGTTGTTCGAGTGGCTTTTCGACGTTATCGATTCGGGCGAGAATCGCGGCATCCGGCAGCACCGAAACGTCATCTTCGGCGAAGTCGATGCCGGCCTCGAGCACCGCGATCAGTTCAACCAACATCTGCTTGACCGGCTGCAGCCGCTTCGACAACGCGCCTTCCAGTTGCTGCGCCGCCACCTTCGCCTGATACAGCGTCTGCGACTCGATCAGATCGCGCACCGCCTCCGCCTGCGCCAGATCGATGCGTCCATTCAGGAACGCCCGCATCGTGAATTCGCCCGGCTCCGCCAGCCGCGCCCCAGCCGCAATGCAAAGCTCGACAATGTGCCGCAGCACTACCGGCGACCCGTGCGCGGAAATTTCAACAATGTCGTCGGTCGTATAAGAATGCGGACGCGCGAAGTATGTGACTACCACCTCGTCGATCCGCTGTGCGGAGGAAATTGGTGATGGGTGCCCCATCCTAGCCGCGTCTTTTGCGGCTAGGGTGGGAATTTTGACTTCCGCCACGCCGGTTGTGAAAGATTCTGCCTCGATCAGTTCCCCAAAGATCGCCCGCCCCTGCTTCCATCTCATTCCTCAGCCGCAACATCGGCGCGACAATCGCCCGCGCCTGCGTCCCGGCAACCCGCACCACGCCGATACCGCCGCGCCCCGCAGGCGTGGCGATCGCCACAATTGTGTCATCAAGGTTCACGCGCCGATTGTAACGGGTACACTAAACGGAGCCAACGCCGTTGAGAAACGACATCCGGGTGCCATTTCTCGCGCGTTTTCTGCGCGAGAAGTGGGGAATTTTAGGAGCATTCACATTGTCCGTAGCCAATGAGTTGTTGAAAGCCAACGAAACCTTCGCCCGCAATTTCAAGCTGGGAGATCTCGCCGTCCGCCCCAAGCGGCACGTTGCCGTCCTGGCCTGCATGGACTCGCGCATTCTGTTCGAGCACTGCCTGGGCCTGCATCCCGGCGATGCCCACATGATCCGCAACGCCGGCGGCATCGCCACCGACGATGCGCTGCGATCGCTGATCGTTTCTCATCACCTGCTCGACACGCAGGAGTTCATCATCATCAACCACACCGACTGCGGTTTGCTGAAAGTTCGGGAGGATGAACTGAAGGCCCGCCTGACCGAAAAAATGGGAACCACCTCAGCCGAGCCCGCGCATTTCTACGCCTTCGACGACCTCGACGCGAACGTCCGTCTCCAGATGCAGCGAGTAAAATCACACCCGTGGATCCCGAAACATATTCCAGTGCGCGGATTTGTTTACGACGTGAAGACGGGAAGACTGAAAGAAGTGAGAGCGTGAGCTTCGGTATCCCCCGGAGCTCAACGACGCGAACCTCAACTCATTTTTGTTCTGGAAAATCAATGGCCGGTGCCCCATTTCTCGCGGTTTTTGCGAGAAGTGGGAATTCTATCGCGCCACCTTCTCAATCTCCGCCTTCAACTCCGCATACGGCAGCGCCCCCGGATGGTACATCGCCACTTTCCCCGTCCGGTCCAGGAGCACCAGCGTCGGCGTGGTCGAAGCCCCATAAGTGTCGAAATCGTATTTGCTGATCGGAACTGGCATATCCAGCAGTCCGCCGTAAAAGCGATGCCGCACCGCGTCGATGTAGGAAAGTTCGTCCGCTGGCGCAGCGTGCTCCACCTGCGCCGTGTACCCATAGAGCCGCGTCGGCCCGATCACCGTCAATCCCTTGGACGCGAACTCGGAACGCAGCTGCGTGATGATCGGCGCTTCCGCTTTGCAGTCGCCGCACCAATGTGCCCAGAAAAACAGCAGCACCGGCGAACCCTTGAGTTGGGCCAGCGCGGGAGGCTTCGCTCCCAGAAACTGCGACTCCTTCAAAACCGGCGCCGTTTTTCCCTCCAGCGAAAGCAGATTCAGATTCTTCTGCAGCCGCGCCCGGATTGAAGTGCTCCCATACGTCTGCAGCCCCGTTTGCAGCAGAGCCACGGCCTGTATCCTCTGCCCGCGAGCCGCCAGCACCTGCGACTGCACTTCCAGCGCCGCTCCCAGAGCCATCGGCAGATGCGGCTCCGCATCGAGCGCGCGCACTTTCAATTGCTCGATCACCAGGGCCTTGGTCTGCTTGGCATAAGCCGCAGCCTGGTCATACTGCTTCGCTTCAAGCGCGGCGCGGCCCATCCACGAGTAAGCTTCGAGATACTCCGGCGTTACTCCCTGCTGCCCGCGGTAGGCATTCAACTGCGACTCCGCCGCTGAGAAATCATTCTGGGCAAGGGTGTGTCGAACATCGTCGACAATTCCCGCCGATGCTGACGCCGCCAGGGCAAACCACAAGAGAACCGTGCGAAAGCTCATCTCTAGATGATGATTCTTTTCCGAGAAAGTGGCAACTGATTCTCCGAGTGCGTGGTGGCTCAATCTGAAAATTGAGCGGTGACGCTACCAGCCCCCGATGTCATCTGCCTTCCATCCGAAAGCGAATCGCTCTCGGATGGGCCTTACGAGGCGTGCAGATCGGGTGTACGAGGAAAGCCTTCGCCGTCGTGCAGTGGAGGCATGCCCGTCTACAGCAGTAATGGCATCAGTCTGACGTAAGGTCCCCTTCGACTTCGCTCAGGGCAGGCTCTCGCCCGGCTGTCGCCGCACTCGGCTTGACACCCCGTTTTGGTGTGGGGACGAATTTTACGGGCAGGATCCCCACGCCTCTTTTCGCGTGTGACGTTCACTTAATCCCCACGCAATCAATCACTTAGGCGGGATTACCAAATAATCTTCTGGCTATTGCGGCGCGATTTTATATATACTGCGTCTGCGTTTGATCTTTAAGCTTGCTTCGCAGTACCCAGTTTCTCCGCTCAACCCAGCGTGTGACCTGCCTGCAGAAGAATTCTTGAAAGTTTCAGCGCCACATCAAAGAAAAGGAACATTGCAACATCATGGAAACAGGAACAGTGAAGTGGTTTAACGACGCCAAGGGCTACGGTTTTATCAGCCGCCAAAACGGCGAGGATGTCTTCGTGCATTTCTCCGCCATCCAGGCGAGCGGTTTTCGCAGCCTGCAGGAAGGTCAACAGGTTCAGTTCGACGTGGTCAAAGGCCCCAAGGGCTGGCAGGCCGAGAACGTGAAGGGTGTCTAGCTAAACCGCTTCACCGAAACAATCCGAAAAAGGGCGGCCAGCAATGGCCGCCTTTTATTTTTTCTGATCCGCAATTTACTTTCGAGCTAAGGCTGAGCATCCCGAATCAAAACCACATCGGAGTCCGCGTGGCCGCGCACAAACGCCAACTGCTTACCATCGAACGACCAATGGAAGTCCCAGAGATGTTCTGCGGTAAACGCCGTGAGTTGCTTTCCCGGCGAGCCGTCCAGTGGCTGCGACCATAGATTGTCGGCGCCGTTCTCGCGAACCGGGTACACAATGGACTTGCCATCGCGCGAGAACCGGATCAGCCCGGTTCGTTCGCGTTCGAACTTGAGCATTTTTGGGGCTTTGCCCGCACCAGTCTCGACCAGCGCCAGTTTTTCCTCGTGACCGCCGGCGTGATCAACGGTCGCAAACACCGCCGTGCCGCCGTCAGGAGAGACATCGAAAAAGCCCGTAATGGATAAGTCTGAGACCTGCTGTGCAGCGCCGCCGTCAATCGGCACCTTCATGATGTGTCCGGTGCCGCCATCCATGTAATAGACCCAGCGCGAGTCCGGAGAACACACCGGATAGTTGTCCTGCTTGCCATTCGACAATTGCTTCAGATTTCCGCCGGAAGCGTCAGCGCGCCACACATTCTCGCCTTTGCCGCCAATCAGGCTGAGCAAAAACACAATGTAGCGGCCATCGGCACATTCCCACGGATCGCCGTTCACCGCATTCATCTCCGTGGAGAAAGCCCCCTTGGCTCCAGTCTCCGGATTCAACCAGCGCAGCACGTTGTCATTGTCGTCGATCAACCGTCCTTCGCGTGTCCAGGTGAAGTTGGTGAAGGCGGCAGCTGGACCAACCTGCCGTGCATCGCTACCACCGGAGGTGGCCGGCATGACAAACAGATTCCATCGCCCCTGACTGAGCACCGTGGCCAGCACCTGCCCATTCGCCGCCAGGCTCAGATCGGAATAATTGTTGGTGTCGCGGGTGACCGGGCTCAACTTGCCTTCGGGATAAGAGACAAAGACGATTTGCGCTCGCGTATAGTTCGTCGAACGATCGCTGTCCAGGGCCAGCAAGCCTTGACCATCCGGCATCCACGTCGGCAGACCCATTGCGTCGGCAGATGCCATCAGTGGGCGTTGCTGACCGGTCTTGACGTCCACTGCCACCAATCCGGAAAGGCCATTCTCTGGATGACTCTCGATGCACAGAATAGTGTTGCCATCGGGCGACCATGCGGCACCGGAGAGCGTATGCTCTTCGCCACCGCTGGCGAGCGCCGTCTCTTCTCCGTTGTCGAGCGAGCGCACAATCAACCGGTACTTACCCGGATCGGGATTGTCGTATCGCATGAACGCTACCTTCCGGCCGTCCGGGGAAACCGTGACGTTCGTGTCCACATCCTCCGCCAATTTCTCGGGCGTTCCCCCCAGCAGAGGCGCGCGATATAGAAATTGCAGATCGGGAGTTCCCGGATCGCTGCGCACGAAATAAAAATAGTTTCCGTCGGGAGAGAACCGTAGACCGTTGTAAACGACGTCGGCCGGAGGCTGCACCTGCGTGATGCTGTTGGTCGGAACGTTCCGCAGCGACAGGCTCGCCAGACCCTTATCCCGCACCATGCTGAGGATGTACTTTCCGTCTGGCGAGATTGCCACCAGCGCCGCGTTCCCTTCCTCAGTAACCTTGTTGACGGAGAAGTTTCGGAATGGCATGGCTCCATGTCGCCCGATCAGCGAATAGATGCCATAACCGGCAGCCAGCAGAACCACCACGCCAAGAATGGCGAATACGCCGGTTCCCACCTTGTGCCGTCCAGCCGCCGCCACAACTGCAGAGCTCTGCGAGGGACGCGCGGAAACAACCGCCGCTGGTGAACCCGACGTCTCCGCCGCAACCGACCCAGCCGCTGACACCGAACTCGACCGAGGCGCTGAGCCCGAGGTAGACGCCAAGCCCGAAGTAGACGCCGGACCCGAGCCCGAAGCAGGGGGCGAGGACGCGGCCTTGCGTCCCGATTCCACATCCCGCTTCAGCCGCTTCAGATCTCCCCGCAGATCAGCCGCCGACTGGTAACGCAGTTCGCGGTCTTTTTCCAACGCCTTCTCGATAATCTCGCCCAGCTTCGGCGGCAGTCCCGGATTCAGCTGCAGCGCCGGAACCGGCTCCAGCTCAAGAATCGCGTGGAAAATCACCGCTGAGGTATTGCCCGCAAACGGCAGCTTCCCAGTCGCCATCTGGTAGATCACCGTTCCCAGCGAAAACAAATCCGTGCGCGTGTCCAGCTCCAGCCCGCGCGCCTGTTCTGGCGACATGTAAGCAATCGTGCCCACCGTTGCTCCGGGGCTGGTAAGGTGCGCGGGACTGGGATTGTCCTGCGTGGTCGCTCCAATGGTTTCCATTACCATTTCCGGATGCGCAAGCTTGGCCAGTCCGAAATCCAGCACCTTCACCGGCCCGCGCTTGGTGAGAAAAATATTTGCCGGCTTGATATCGCGATGAATAATTCCTTTCGCATGCGCTGCATCGAGCGCATCCGCCAGCTGCATGCCCCAATCCAGCAGCCGGTCCACAGCCACCGCGCCGGTATTCAGCTGATGATAGAGCGTGTCACCTTCCAGCAACTCCATCGCAATAAACGACTGGTCGCCCACTCGCTCGACCGCATAAATCGTGCAGATGTTGGGATGGTTCAGCGCCGACGCAGTACGTGCCTCCAGCAGAAAGCGGTCCAGCGCATTTTGATCGCGCGCAAGTTTCGGCGGCAAGAATTTCAACGCCACCCGCCGCCCCAGATCGAGGTCCTGCGCCTCATAAACAATCCCCATCCCGCCGCTCCCCAGCTGCCCCGTGATGCGGTAATGCGAGATGGTTTGCCCAATCATAAGAAAATGTCCAAGTGGAAATTCATTTTAGCGCGAATCGCTTTCTATTGAGCCATTAGCTCTTAGCCGTTAGCCATTAGCCACCACAAAGCGGGTGCCCCATTTCTCGCGTCTGTTGCGAGAAGTGGGGCTTTTGACCTTGGAAGCTCCCATTGCTTCGGCGCGTCTCTAGGGGAGCGATATTGTGCACACCTTATTCCAAACCAGATCGATGGGCACGAGCGACGTGCGGGCCCCATCATTTCCCTAACTCTTCCACGGACTCAGATGTTTCGGCTCGTAGATACTAATTCTCCCGCCACCAGGAAGCGTGAAGCTCGCAAGTCTTCCCCACCGCTGTTCGCTCACTTCCGAAACCTTCACGTTCTTCGCCTCGAGTTCCTTTAAAGTCGCCGCAATGTCATCGCACATCAGGGACAGTTCGTGCCTGTCCCGATTCTCCGCAGTCGCGTTCTCCAAAGTGGGCCTCTCTGCCGCACCGACCCCCATTTCGTGAAAAGCCACTTCCGATCGCGGCATCGCAAAAATCAACCAGCCCCGGCCTGTATCCACGAAAGGGAACTGCAGCACATCGCGAAAAAAAGCCCGGTCCGCTTCCGGATCTTTCGTGTAGATAATCACATGCGCCCCGTTAATCATCGCGCGACCTCCGGCTTCCCAGCACTGACGGTCCTCTTCTCATCGCACAGCCAACTCCACAACGCCCCACGAGGACCGGGAGCAGTTTACAATCCCCCCAATGCTCGCGCTGGCCATCACCGCCGCCGTCACTGCAGCTGCTGCGACCGCTGCGACGGCGAGTTACCAATCCATGGCCCCCACTGGGCAGTGGTATGGACAAACTTTCACCGGCCTCGCGCGCGGCACAAAACAAATCGCTCTCACCTATGACGACGGCCCCAACGATCCCCACACCCTGAAGTTGCTCGAGATTTTAGCCAAGCACAATGTAAAGGCAACTTTTTTCATGATCGGCCGCTACGCCCGGCAACGTCCCGATATCGCCCGCGAAGTCGCTCGCGCCGGCCACGCCATCGGCAATCACACATTCACCCATCCCTTGCTCACCTTCAAGAGCGACGCCGAGATTCGGCGTGAACTCTCCGGCTGCCGCGCCGCCCTCAGCGACGCCGTGGGTCAGCACACCAATCTTTTTCGTCCTCCCTTCGGTGGACGTCGCCCCGCCGTGCTCCGCATCGCCCGTAAGTTGGGAATGGAGCCCGTCATGTGGAACGTAACTGGCTACGATTGGACCGCGCCGCCAGCCGCAGTAATCGAACGGAAAGTCGCAAAGCAAATCCGCGGCGGCGATGTGATCCTGTTACACGACGGCGGCCACAAGGCAATGGGCGCCGACCGTTCCCCGACCGTGGCCGCCACCGAACAGCTGCTCATCGCCTATAAATCCGAAGGCTACGATTTTGTCACCATCCCGCGCATGATGAGCACTCATATTAAATAATCATGTTAAATAATCGAGCCTGAATCTCGGCCGATCGGGAGCTCCCATGAACCGCGTCCTTCTCTTTCTCCTTATCAGCGCCATCACATCCGCAGCACAGCCCAAGGCTCTTTTCTACATGACCACCAATCCCACGTCCGTGAAGTCCTTTGCCGACCATGCCGACAAAATCGACATCCTCGTGCCTGCCTGGTATGGAGTCGACGGCAACGGACTAATGTGGGGCGCACCGAATCCGTTCGTGCTGCAGACCGCCGCCCAGCACCACGTGCCGGTCATGCCCATCGTCGCCACTACCGTGCAGGCTGATCTCCACAAACTTTTCACCACTCCAGCGGCGCGCCAGGCCTTCATCGACTCCGTTCTCAGCGAATGCAAAAAGAACGGCTACACCGGCTTTCAAATCGATTTCGAAAACGTGAAGTGGACCGACCGCGATCTTCTTCCGCCTTCGTCGCCGAAACTGCCGCCGCGCTCCACAAGGAGAAACTGCAACTCACCATCGCCACCGTGCCCAACGCTCCCGGAGCTCCCGGAGAAAGCGGCTTCTCGCACTGGCTCTATGCCAACTGGCGCGGCGCTTACGATCTGAAGGCGCTCGCCCAGTCCGTCGATCTGATTTGCCTGATGACCTATGATCAAAACACTCGCTACACCCAGCCCGGCCCCGTCGCCGGCTATCTCTGGACGGTGCAGCAATTGGACTACGCCCTGCAGTTCGTTCCCCAGGAAAAGTTGTCGCTGGGTATTCCCGTCTATGGCTATCACTGGTTCGCCGGTGAACCCGGCGAGAGTGACAAGCCGAACCCCACCGCCGAATACATCGGCCAACAGGAAGTCGACCAATATCTCGCCGCCTATCATCCGCATCCCGAGTGGGACACTTCCGATCGCGCGGCCTGGTTCTATTTCTACAAAGACGATACGCGGGAGTGGGTTTTCTACACCGATAAGCGCGGTTTTCAGGAACGCTGGAATCTAGCCCGTGACCGCAAGCTGCAAGGCTTCTGCTCGTGGGTGCTCGGCACCGAAGATCCCGAAATCTGGACGGTGCTGCCTTCGCACCAATAAAAATTTATCTCAGGAAATTCACGGCTTCGCAAACGCCTGCTTCGCCGCTGCAATTGTCTGCTGCACATCCTGTTCCGTATGCGCCGCGCCCAGAAACGCCGCTTCATACTGCGATGGCGGCAGGTACACCCCGTTATCGAGCATCCCGCGAAAGAATTTCCCGAATGCCGCGGTATTCGATTTCGATGCTCCGTCCCAATCCTTCACCGGCCCCGGCGTAAAGAACCAAGTAAACATCGAGCCCACGCGGTTGTGGCACAATACGACTCCTGCTTCTTTGGCCGCCGCCGCCACGCCCTCCACCAGTTCGCCGCTCAGCTTCTCCAGTCGCGGATAAATCTCCTGTTTGTGATCGCGCAAATGTTTCAACGTCGCGCATCCCGCAGCCATGGCCAGCGGATTCCCCGACAGCGTCCCTGCTTGATACATCGGCCCCAGCGGTGCCACCAGATCCATAATCTCGCTTGGCCCGCCGTAGGCGCCCACCGGCAGCCCGCCTCCAATAATTTTCCCCATCGTTGTCAGGTCCGGACGAATGTTATAAATCTCCTGCGCCCCGCCAAACGCCAGCCGAAATCCGGTCATTACTTCATCGAAGATCAGCACCGAATGTTCGCGTTCGGTAATCAATCGCAGCCCCACCAGAAAATCGTCGGCCCCCGGCACGCACCCCATGTTCCCCACCACCGGCTCCACAATCACGCAGGCAATCTGGTGCTTGAATTTTTGGAATGCGTGCTCAACCATCTGGATGTTGTTGAACGGCAATGCCACCGTGAACTGAATAAATTCTTCCGGAACTCCCGCCGATCCCGGAATCCCCAGCGTCGCCACTCCGGACCCCGCCTTCACCAGCAACGCATCAGCGTGCCCGTGATAGCAGCCCTCAAACTTCACAATATATTTTCGTTTCGTGTAAGCCCGTGCCAGCCGGATCGCAGACATGGTCGCTTCCGTGCCCGAACTCACGAAGCGTACCTTCTGCATCTGCGGAAACGCAGATATCACCAACTCCGCCAAATCCGCTTCCGACGGCGTCGAAGTCCCGAAACTCGTTCCATTGCAAGCCGCGCCCAGAATCGCGTCCAGCACATCCTGATCCGCGTGCCCCAGAATCAGCGGCCCCCACGAACCGATGTAGTCGATGTACTCGTTTTCGTCCGCGTCCCAAATGTGCGATCCCTTGCCCCGCACAGATGAATACCGGATCGCACGCCCACCGCGCGAAATGCCCGCACCGGCGAATTCACGCCGCCCGGAATCATGCTCTCCGCACGCTTCTGCAAGCCGCTGCGACTGCTCGACCTTTCGCGATGTTGTGGACGGCATCGGATCCTCCGGCTGCGCAACCAGACTGACACACGGCAAACCGACGCACGACTACTATAGCAGCGCGCCGCTCCGCAAATTAACCAGATATTCACCGCCCGTCCATCATTCTGCAACATTGCTGCGCTACTCTGAAGTCCATCAAGATGCCCTTCTAACCGGGAGGGTTTGAAGGACGGCTTCGGGGGCTCCGGGCCGTCTTTTTTATTTCGCCATCCGATATCAAGACTCGCGATCATGCTGCAGCCTGTCCCGATACGCCATACAATCTCAAAGATGTCATCCCGAACGGGGCCGAAGGCCCAGTGAGGGACCCAGGATACGCATGAAGCGGCATGGTCGCCGGCGGGCCCTTCTACGATGCGTGCAGAGGGAGCGGTCTCGTAAGGGGTGACGGCCGCGACGCCGCCGATAATCCTTAGTTAACCATAGTTAACTACATGTGCTATATTTGCGTTAATCTTTCGCGATGCGAGGGAATGAATACAAGCCGCGTAAAGCCGCAGAAGGGCTGGATCCATCTAAAGCTGTAACTAGACTTTCGCTGCCGAAACGTAACGAAGTAATCCATGAGAAATCGCATTCAACTCGCGCATCCCGGCAGCCCTCTTATTTCCTGCCTCGCGGTCGCGATCGCTCTGGCCCTCCGCGCCCTCGCCCAGCAACCGGACGCCGCAATCTCCCGCGCCCCGGGCGTCCACGACCGTAAGCATCTCAGCCACCGAAGCCAAGCCGGCCGAGCACTCCGACTGACCGCGTCAGGCGGTTCTCCCGCAACCGACAATCCCGAGACCCTGTTCCCCCATTTCAAGGACACGCGCTTCTGGCTCTCCGGTCAGGCGAATTTTATTTTTCAAGCGCACCCTGGCTTCCACTCTCCTTACAGCGGCACAAACAGCCTCAGCGGACACTACCAAAAGGCCACTTCCCGCGTCCTGACGCTCTACACCGGCGTCCGCCTCGACCACTCCACCGAGATACTCGTCGACATCGAAGAAGCCGGCGGAGCCGCGCTCAGCCTGGGCTTGGGCCTGGCCGGCAACACCGACCTCGACATTGTTCGCAACCCACTCCTGAGCAAAGCTCCCTATCTCGGCCGCGGCATGATCCACAAAGTGTTCGCACTCAGCAAAGACAAAGTTGAAAATCACGCGCAGCTATTTTCGCTCTTCGATGAACTTCCCCGCCGCCGTCTGGAAATTCGTTTCGGCAAATTCAGTATGCCCGACTTCTTCGACGTCAACTCGGTGGGCTCCGATACTCACTTCCAGTTCATCAACTGGTCCACCGACAACAACGGCGCATGGGATTATGCCGCCGACACCCGCGGCTATACCGTCGGCGCCATGGCCGACTTCGAAGACCGTAATTGGGGCATTCCGCTTCGCCGAAGCGCTCATGCCCAAAGTCGCCAACGGCATCGATCTCGTCTGGCGTCCCTGGCAAGCTCGCGGCGAAAACTTCGAATACGAGTTGCGCCACGGATTCATCCCCAAGAAAGCCGGAGTAGTGCGCCTTCTGGCCTACATCAACCACGCCAACATGGGAATCTATCGCGACGCTGTCATTCAATTTGAAGATGGCCAACTCGACGAAACTGTGCCGGAAATCACGAATCATCCCTGGCACATCACCGCGAAGTATGGCTTCGGCGTGAATCTGGAGCAGAACCTCACGCCCAATTTCACCGCCTTCGCGCGCTGGGGATGGGACAATGGCAAGACCGAATCATTCGCCTACACAGAAATCGATTCCACCGTGGCCGAAGGTATAGGAGCGAATGGCGCCAAGTGGCATCGCAAGCAGGATCGCGCCGGCATCGCCTTTGTCACCAATGGAATCAAGAAAGACCATCAGAATTATCTGGCCGACTGGCGGCCTCGGTTTTCTCCTCGGCGACGGCAAGCTCAACTACGGCCGCGAAAACATTCTCGAAACCTACTACACCCTGCACGTGTGGCGTGGCCTCTACATCGCTCCCGGCACACAGTACATCGTCGATCCCGGCTACAACCGCGACCGCGGTCCCGTTTTCGTCGGCTCCCTCCGCGCCCACATGGAATTTTAGTGTGGCATCCCAGGGCACTTCTTTCAGAGCTTGTCATCCTGAGCGGAAGCGACCGCTTCGCGAATGCGAAGCCGTTGCGCAGTCGAAGAAGCCGATCCCCGCCGGTAGCGTCACGAACGCAGACAGGCGTTTCCACGGAGCTTCCTACTTCTCCACCTTCACGCCCTTCCAGAACGCCACGTACCCTGCAATCTGCTTCGCCGCCGGCTTTGGTTCGGGGTAATACCACGCCGCCCCGGCATTGCGTTTGCCATTGACTTCCACATCGTAGTAACTCGCCGTCCCTTTCCATGGACACGTCGTCTGCTGTTCACTGGACCGAAAATATTCCTTGTGAATCGCATCCGGCGGAAAATATTGGTTGCCTTCCACTTCCACAGTCTGGCTGCTTTCGGCGAGCACCGCGCCTTCCCACATTGCTTTTGCCATGATCCCCGTTTAGATTCCTATCAGGGACAATGGTTTCAGACGATTGTTCGAGCGAAGTCGAAGGGCCGCACCCGGGTTTCAATCAGCAATCAAGAATCAGCAATCAACAATTCTGAAGCAAGAGCAATCCGTAGGAGCAATCCCTGGAGGCGCGATGGAAATAACCCCGCCCGACACTGATCGCCACGGCGCAGTTCAACGGACACTCCATGGTCGGTTCACTCCAGCGCGTCCTGGTATGTTCGCCCCGCACCGCCGGATGGAATCGTCCCGAGTACGCCGCGCGCTGGCGCGACCTCGGCTTCCACCACGAGCCGGACTTCGCGAACGCGCAAGCTCAGCACGACGCGCTATGTCGAGAACTCGCCGCAGCCGGCGCAGAAGTCATCGAACTCGCGCCCGCGCCCGAACTCTCACTCGACGCCGTCTACGCCCACGACGCCTCTCTGTCCACCGATTTCGGCCTCATCGTCATGCGTCCCGGAAAAAACAACCGCGTCTTCGAAGGCCAGCACCAGGGAGCGTTCTGCTCGCGCTTCGCCATTTCCACGCTGGCTAAAATCATCGCTCCCGGCGCCACGGAAGCCGGAGACATCCTCTGGCTAGATCGAAATGCGCTGCTCATCGGCCACGGCTACCGCACCAACGCAGCCGGCATTCAACAACTGCGCGATCTGCTCGCGCCCAAAGGCGTCGAAGTTCTTTCCGCGCCGCTGCCCTACGGTCCCGGACCGTCCGCTTGCCTCCACCTGATGTCGCTGATCAGCCTGCTCGACGAACAAACCGCCCTGGTCGACTTGCCATGGCTGGCAGTCGAAACCGTCGAACTGCTCAAGTCACGCGGCTACCGCTTCATCGAAATCGACTCCTCCGAGCGCGACACGCTGGCTTGCAACGTCCTCGCCCTCGGCGGCAAGCGCCTGCTGGCTATCGAAGAGAACAGCAAAACCAACGCCCGCCTGCGCGCAGCCGGCTTCGACGTCCGCACCTTCACTGGCAATGAACTGTGCATCAACGGCAGCGGCGGCCCCACCTGCCTGACCCGTCCCCTGTTGCGCGGATAAGGGATAAGGAATAAGGTTGTGTGGGAACGGGCGCCTCGCCAGCCTGCCCTGAGCGAAGTCGAAGGGTTCCGCCAAGCGCAGGGAGGCGGCTTCCTCTTCCACGAAACGTTGCTGAAGGAACACATCGTCAAAGTGCGGAAGAGGTCGCGCGAAGTGTTCCTTCAGGAACGTTTGTGCAAAACTCTTTTCTGTGGATTGCAAGCGCCTTGCTTGCCTCCGGTTACACGTCGCAGCTTGAGACCTGTGGAAATCGTGAAATTCGGGAAGCGCTTTCGTAAGCTCTCAAGAATACGGAAATATGGTTTGCGGAATTTATGCACAGACCCCGGAACGTTGTGGCATTTCTGGTCTGACGCAAAGCTCTCAGCTTTGCGACCGGGGATTCCTGCGCTATCATGCTGTCGTGTTCAGCCCGACAAAGCTTCTGTCGCGCCTAGGTCCCGTGGCGGTCCTGTTGGCTTCGTCGGTCTGCTTCGGGCAGGGCATCAAGGAAACGTCGACCCCGCTCGGGAACGCATTGACCCACGCTCTTGAACTCTCGTCGTTAACTGGCGCAAACGCTGTCCCATTTCATCTAAAGGTGCATGTGTTCGAGTCCACCAACCCGCCGTCAGACTATCGAGGTGAAATTGAAGAATACTGGGTCTCGCCCCGGCAATGGCGGCGCTCTATCGATTCGCCGGGCTTCAAGCAAACGCTTATTGTCAACGGCGACCAGGTGAGCGAGCAGAATACCGGCGACTACTATCCTTTGTGGTTGAGGGGATTCATAACGGGCATCTTTGATCCTGTTCCGAACGCGGACCAATGGAACAAACTCGACGCCAAAATCAGACAAATTACTCTTCCCAACGGCCAGCGCTCAACGGCATGCGCTCGAGTGCAACTTAAGTATGGTGCGGACGCCGCGAAGAGCGATATTTTTGGCAATGTATGTTTTGATGACAAGGGGCTGCTGACTTTGGCCACTTGGATCGGCTACGGCATGGAGTTTCACGATTACGAGCGCTTCGGCAAGAAAAAGATGATTGCCCGGCGCTATCAGGAGGGCCCGGAGTCAGGCACTGAAATCGTTGCGAACGTTGTCTTGCTCGAAGAGCTGAAGAGACCCGACCTCTCACTATTTGCGATTAACCAGCCAACTTCTCCGGCGCAGCGACTTGAATCCGCCGAGGTCTCGCAATCGACGATCGACCAGGCAGCCCAAGGCCAACCCTCCATCGCGTGGCCAGCAATAAAAGGTGGTAAAACGACGGGATTGGTGGGTGTGTACATTTCGGCGGATCGCGACGGACGCGTCCGAGAGGCTTACCCGCTCACTGCCGACAATGGGGACTTGCAGGATGCGGCGCGAGCACAACTGCGTAACTGGAAGCTCAAGCCAATGGTGGAGGACGGGAAGCCGGTCCAGGCGCAAGCTGCCCTGTCATTCCGTTTCGACACCACGCTATCGCCGAACCCGGTACAGGCAACTGGTGAGGCGGCGCCGACGCCGGTTCCTCAGGGCCCTGCTTCTTCACCTGCAGCGGGTCCGAAAACTGGACTGGTCAAGGGATTTCTGATAGCACAGCCAGCAGCCGTATATCCGCCTGAGGCGAGAAATAATCACATCAAAGGGAAAGTGGTCCTTGCTTTTCGGATTACTACGTCAGGGACTACGAAGGACATTCGTCTGCTTTCCTCCCCAGATCAGTCCCTGACGGATTCGGCCATCGCGGCTGTAAGCCAATGGCGCTACCAGCCATATCTATTCAATGGAGTCCCAATTGAGGTTGGCTCCACGGCCGAGATCAATTTCCAGCCGTAGGGTGAAGAAACCAGAACTCTGAAGCCAAGCTTTCGGGAAGCGGCGTTCTCCCTGTTAAAATAATCCTGCATGCTTCTTCCCTTCGTTCGCGAACTCTTCGCGGACGTGGAAAAACTTTCCGCCTTCGCGCGTGTAGCCTCCCACTTGCGGGAGGGCACGGGGCGGACGCGTGTCTCCGGCCTCACTCCTACCGCGAAAGCTTTGCTGCTCGTGCTTTTGCAGCGCCGAGCCGAGCGTCCGCTCATCGTTCGTCGTAAACGACAATCGCGCCGTCGAGGAATTCATCCCCATCCTCCGTGGATTCTGCGACCTCACCGCCGCCTGCGATCCCGAAGCCGTAGTCTCGCTGCCCGCCCGCGACGTGCTGCCGTTTCAGAATCTCTCGCCGCATCCTGAACTCCAGGAAGAGCGCGCTACCGCCCTGTGGAAGATTTCCACCGGCACTGCATCGATCATAGTGACGCCAGTCGCGGCTACGGCCATCCGCCTCCGCGCAGCCGAGTTTTACACTGACCTTGCGCGCACCATTCGCCGCGGCGAATCGCTCGATACCGACGCTCTGCTCGCGCACCTGAACACCGTCGGCTACAGCCCCGCCGACGTCGTCGAGATGCCCGGCCAGTACGCCCTGCGTGGCGGCATCCTCGACGTCTACTCTCCCGAGGCCGAGCGCCCGGTGCGCATCGAATTCTTCGGCGACGAAGTCGACTCGATTCGCAGGTTCGACCCAGCCTCGCAACGTTCTTCCACTCCGGTGGACGAAGCGCTCCTTCTGCCTCTCACCGAAACTCCGGTCAGCGATCACTTGCTGGCCGCGATCCACACGCGGCTCTCCGGCAAACGCATCGTCGGATCTGGAGAGGCGGGCTCGGCAGGAAATTATCGAAGCCGCCATCCGCGCTGGCGGAGTCACCGTGTTTCCAGGATGGGAATTTTACGCGCCTGTCGCCGGAGCCGATCGCACCATCTTCGATCTTCTTCCCCGCGCTGCTGTTCTCCTCGACGAATCCGAGCAACTCCACCAGGAGTTCGACCGCTTCTGGACTCGCGTCGAAGAAATGCATGAGCGCAGCGGAGTAGGAAATCTCGTGCGCCCTGAAGATTTATATCTGCCGCCCGACGACTGGTGGAAAAAACTCGCGACCATCTCCGGCGCCGACATCGAACACCTCGGCATTGCCCATCCCGACGGCGACAGTCCATCCGTCACATTTCTTTCTCAGCCCGCATCCCGCTTCCACGGCGCGGTTCCGGCCATGCTCCAGCAGGTGCAAAAACTCCGTCAGGAAAATATGCAGGTTCTCCTGGCGGTCCCTAACAATGGAGAAGTCGAACGCCTCGCTGACATTTTCACCGAGTACAACGTTTCTTTCCGTCTCGGTACGCGCACTCGCGGCGGCGAAAGTTACGCCGACGAAACCAGTTACTTTGCCGGCGACGTTCTGACAACGACGCTTGCCAAAGCCTACATTCCCGACGGTGTTGTTTTTCCCGAGGCGAATCTCGCCATCTTTGGCGCGCGCGATTTATTTGACGAATCTGACACGGTGGCCACGCGCCCGCAGCGTCAGAAATCAAAAGTGTCCGCGTTTCTTTCCGACTTCCGCGATCTGCAAGTCGGAGACTACGTGGTCCACGTGGAGCACGGCATCGGACAGTATCAGGGTCTGAAGGAAATCAATCAGGGCGACGGCAATGCCGAATTCATGTTGCTCGAATACGCCGACGCTGCGCGGCTTTACGTTCCGCTGACGCGTCTCGATCTCATTCAGAAATATCGCTCGTCCGAAGGCGCCAAGCCCGCGCTCAGCAGTCTGGGCACCGCGGCCTGGTCGAAGACAAAAGCGCGCGTGCGCAAGGCCATGAAAGATATGGCCGACGAACTGCTCAAACTCTATGCCGAACGCAAAACGGCAGTGGGCCATGCGTTCCCGCCCGGCAACGAGTGGGTGCGCGAATTCGAAGATGCTTTCGAGTTCAACGAAACGGAAGATCAGGCGCAAGCCATTGCCGACGTAACCCGCGACATGGAATCAACCCAGCCCATGGACCGCCTGCTGTGCGGCGACGTCGGTTACGGCAAGACGGAAGTGGCCATGCGCGCGGCTTTCAAGGCCGTCGGTGACAACCGCCAGGTCGCGTTGCTCGCTCCCACCACCGTGCTCGCTTTTCAACACTACGAAACTTTCAAGCAGCGCTTCGTCGCTTTTCCCGTCACCATTGAAATGATCAGCCGCTTCCGCAACGCGAAACAGCAAAAAGAGATTCTGCAGAAAACCGAAGCCGGCAAAATCGATATCCTGATCGGCACGCACCGGATTCTTTCCAAAGACATAAAATTTTCCGATCTCGGCCTGCTCATCGTCGACGAAGAACAGCGCTTCGGCGTGCGCCACAAAGAACGCATCAAGCAAATGCGTAAGCAGGTGGACGTGCTCACCATGTCGGCCACGCCCATTCCGCGCACCCTGCACATGTCGCTGGTCGGCCTGCGCGACATGAGCGTGATCGAGACTCCGCCCAAAGATCGCATGGCGATTCAGACCATTGTCGCGAACTGGGATGAAAAATTGATTCAATCCGCGATCGAGCAGGAACTCGAGCGCGGCGGCCAGGTTTATTTCGTGCACAACCGTGTGGAGAGTATTTGGGAAATCGCCGCCAAGCTGCAGACGATGGTCCCGAAGGCGCGCGTCGCCGTCGGCCACGGACAAATGTCGGAAGGCGAACTCGAAAAAGTGATGCTCAAGTTCATGCATCACGAAGCTGACATTCTGGTTGCGACCACGATTATCGAGAACGGCCTCGACATTCCGCTGTGCAACACGATTCTGATCAACCGCGCCGACCGCCTGGGATTGTCGGAGCTCTACCAGCTTCGCGGCCGCGTTGGCCGCTCCAGCCGCCGCGCGTATGCGTACTTATTGTTGCCCTCAGAAATCGAGCTCACGCCGATTGCCCGCCGTCGACTCGCAGCGTTGAAAGAGTTCTCCGATCTCGGCGCAGGATTTAAAATCGCCGCGCTCGATCTCGAACTGCGCGGAGCAGGAAATCTCTTAGGCGGCGAGCAGAGCGGACACATCGAGGCCATCGGCTTCGAACTCTACACGCAGATGCTGGAGCGCGCCGTCCGCGAGATGAAGGGCGAAGCCGCGCCCGATGAGGCGGAAACGCAACTTAATCTTGGCCTGAACATCCGCATCCCCGGCGAATACGTTCCCGAAGAAAATCAGCGACTGCAGATGTACAAACGCGTGGCCCGCGTGGAAACTGAATCGCAACTCGGAGACGTCGGCGCGGAATTGGAAGACCGCTACGGCCCACCACCGCCTGCGGTAAGAAATCTGCTCGACTACGCTTCACTGAAGTTGCTATGCATGCGTGTCGGCGTAAACGCCATCGACCGCAAGCGCGAAACGGTGACCTTTAAGTTCCGCCAGAACGCCAGCGTTGATCCCGAACACCTCGCCCGCTTTGTCTCCGCGCAGCGCGGCGCGCAGTTCACTCCGGACGGAATGTTGAAGTTCGCGTTGAAGGCCACTGCGGCAGAAGAAGTCCTCCGCGCGTTGCGCACTATTCTGGAACAGTTGGCGAGCGCCGACACGCCCACGACAGAATCTCGACGGAGCAAACGAACCCCAGAAGACTAAACGAGAGTAGCCGTCAACCCAACAATCGCGCGCAGTTTACAATAATCCAGTCATGAAGCCCACGCCCGAACGACGAGCCAGCACCGACCGCCGCAAAACGCGAACCGTCCGCAAAGCTGTTTTTCCCGCCGCTGGCCTGGGCACGCGCTTTCTCCCGGCCACCAAAGCCCAGCCCAAAGAAATGCTCCCGCTGGTGGACAAGCCCATCATTCAATACGGCGTGGAAGAGGCCATGGCCTCCGGCTGCGATCAGATCATCATCATCACCGGGCGCGGAAAGCAGGCGATCGAAGATCATTTCGACGTCAGCTACGAACTCGAACGCATGCTTGAGGATCGCGGAAAAACGGAGCTGCTCATGATCGTGCGTTCCATCTCCGACATGATTCACGTCGCCTACATTCGCCAGAAAGAAGCGCTGGGACTGGGTCACGCCATCCTCACCGCGCGCGAACTGGTCGGCGACGAGGCCTTCGCCGTCCTGCTCGCCGACGACGTGATCGACGCGAAAGTTCCGTGCCTCAAGCAGCTGATCGACGTTTACAACGAGAAGCAATGCTCCGTGATCGCGACGCAGGTGATCGAAGGCCCGGCCATTTCTTCCTACGGCGTCATCAAAACCAAACCAGTCGCGGGATCACACGGCCGGCTGCACGAAGTCCTGGATCTGGTGGAGAAGCCGAAAATCGAAGATGCCCCGTCCAATCTCGCGGTGATCGGCCGCTACGTTCTCACGCCCGCAGTGTTCGACGCGCTGGGCAGCATCACTCCCGGTGCCGGCGGAGAGCTCCAGCTCACCGACGGCCTGCGCCGGCTTCTGAAGAAAGAAAAAATGTATGCATGTGTCTACGAGGGCCGCCGCCACGACGCCGGCGACAAACTCGGATTCCTGAAAGCCACAGTCGAGTTCGCCCTCAAGCGCGAAGGCCTCGGAGAAGAATTTCGCGAATATCTGAAAGGATTGCAAGCTCTGTTGCGCGAGGGAAACTTTGGTTTGTTGAGAAGCCGACCATCGGGGCTATTCTGGAAACAGTCGATTTATCTTAAAAGCTTCTCCTACCATGAAACGCCAAGGGAGTTACACGCACGAATGGGCAAGCGCAGCCAGCCCCGTAAGGAAGTCAAGGTACCGGTACGTATCTTTGGCACGGACAGCCACGGTCAGGTCTTTTCCGAGAAAGTCCTCACCGTCAACATCAGCCGCAGCGGGGCAGAGATAATCGACGTTCATCCCGAACTCAAGGTCGGCGAGATCATCGGACTGACTTACGGCGACAATCGAGCACACTTCCGCGTAAAGTGGATCGGCGCGCCGGGCACGCCAAAAGCCGGGCATATCGGCCTGCGCAGGACTGCCCCGGACAAACCGCTCTGGGATGACCTGCTCGCTCCCGATGCCCCCGATAACTTCCAGCCGGGAAGTATTGAGCGCCGAAAGACGCCGCGCTTCCGTTGCCAGAACTCGATCGAGATTCATGTTCAGCAGGGCGCATCTTTTTGGGGCACGGTCGCCGACCTCGGCCTCGGCGGATGCTACGTCGAGATGCCCATCCCCCTGGAGCCCGGGACGAAGGTGAGAGTTGCCATCTGGTTTGGACAAACTAAGGCGTGGGCCGACGCCGAAGTTGCCCACAGAAGTCCAGGCTTCGGAATCGGCTTGAAGTTTACCGCGATTTCCGATCAGGATCTCGATGAGATTCGGAAATTTCTCGGAAGTCTCGCGCCCTTGGCGAGGAAGCCCATGCTGGCGGTGGGTTCGCTTTAAGCAAAATCCTAGCCTTGAGCCTGTCGCCTTCAAACTGTTCCGCTTCAAAGTGGATCTGCTTTAAACAAGACTCTAGCCCCAGGGAATCTTCAACTTCTTCGACTTCTCCTCCACTCCCGCGCGCCAGCTTCTCCTTGTGCGCGATCAAGCTTCTTCGCAATCGAAACGTCGCTGAGGCCAATCATCTGCGCTGCAAGAATTCCGGCGTTGGTCGCTCCGGGCTTGCCGATCGCAACCGTCGCCACGGGAATCCCCGCCGGCATCTGCACAGTCGCCAGAAGGGAATCCATCCCCTGCAGCGAAGTCGAAGGAATCGGTACTCCAATCACGGGCAGAGTCGTATGCGCCGCGATCACCCCGGCCAGATGCGCCGCTCCGCCCGCTCCCGCGATGATCACCCGAATCCCGCGCTCGCGAGCTTTGCGCGCGAACTCCGCTGTGCGGTCCGGCGAGCGATGCGCCGAAGTCACATCCATCTCAAAGGCGATCCCAAATTCCTCCAGCGCCTTTCCCGCCTCGCGCATAATCTCAAGGTCAGAATCACTGCCCATCACAATCGAAACCAGTGGATTGCTCATTTCTCTCCTAATTGAGGTCCTTTTAACAACCTTGTCATCCTGAGTGCAGGATCCTTAACAGCGACCCACCTCTTGCGGCCCAAAGGATTCTCCACCACCGCCTCCGCAAGTGCCGCGGCAAACTACCTCTTCAACGCCCTTCCCGCAATATCCTTCCGGTAGTGCGCCCCCTCAAAACCAATCTTCCCGCAAGCCGCATAAGCCCGCTCCACCGCCGTTTCCAGGTCGCGCGCCCGCGCCGTCACTCCCAGCACACGCCCGCCGGAAGTGTAGTAACCCTCGCCGCGTTTCGTACTCCCGGAATGAAAAACTTTCACCCCCTCGATCGCTCCAGCTTCTTCCAGTCCGGTAATCCTTTTCCCCGCGTCGAACGTCCCCGGATATCCTCCCGACGCCATCACCACGCACGCCGCCGATTCCCGCGACCACTTGAAATCTCCTTCGCTCACGCGCCCCGCGATCGAAGCTTCCAACGCTTCCACCAGATCGCTTTCCAGCCGCATCAGAATCGGCTGCGTCTCCGGATCTCCAAATCGGCAATTGAACTCCAGCACCATGGGCCCGCGCGCCGTCATCATCAGCCCGCAATAAAGCACGCCCTTAAACTCGGCGCCTTCTTCCTTCATCCCGGCAACCACCGGTTTGGCAATGTGCGTCACCAGCCAGTCGCGCATCTTGTCGTCAACAATCTCGGGAGTCGAATACGCTCCCATCCCTCCCGTATTCGGACCCGTATCCCCATCGCCCACTCGCTTATGATCCTGCGCCGCCACCAGCGGCGCAACGCGCTCGCCGTCGCTGAATACGAGAAACGAAAGCTCGTCTCCCGAAAGGCACTCTTCCAGCACCACACGCTCGCCCGCATCACCCAGCATTCTCCCACTCAACATTTCGGCGGCAGCGCTCGCCGCTTCTTCTTTACTCTTGGCAATCACCACGCCCTTGCCCGCCGCCAGCCCGTCTGCCTTCACCACCACCGGAGCATGAAAGTGCCCCAGCGCTGATCGCACCTGCTCCACCGATTCGCAAATTGCATAAGGCGCAGTAGGAATGTGATGTCGCTGCAGGAATTCCTTGGCAAAACTCTTGCTCGCTTCCAGTTGCGCCGCGGCCTTTGTCGGACCAAACACCGCCCACCCCCGCGCGGCAAATTCATCCACCACGCCCAACGATAGCGGCAGCTCCGGCCCCACCACCGTCAAATCCGGCTGCAACTTGGCAGCCAGCGCCGTCATCGATTCCACGCTCTTCAAATCCGCCGGCAAACACTCCGCCTCGTCGCCGATGCCGCCATTTCCCGGCGCGCAATAAAGCTGCGAAACCCGCGCCGATTGCCGCAGCTTCCACACCAGGGCGTGCTCCCGTCCGCCGCTTCCTAATACCAGAACTTTCATAGATTGGAGAATTCAGGTTAGGGGCAGACGGCGAGAGCTGTCAAACGGGAGAGTCATCCCCGATTGTTGATTGCTGATTTCTGACTGTGGATTGAAAAACTCGCTCGCCCCTCCTGCCTTGACCATCGACCATCAGCAATCAGCAATTAACCAGGCTTAATACGTATAATCACTCCAATGATCACCGTCTCCAAGG
The DNA here is from genome assembly GCA_963846245.1 of uncultured Acidobacteriaceae bacterium. Taxonomy (GTDB): domain Bacteria; phylum Acidobacteriota; class Terriglobia; order Terriglobales; family Acidobacteriaceae; genus Sulfotelmatobacter. The sequence continues at coordinate 342,542 of CAWJVI010000013.1, forward strand.
AAGACTACCTGAAGTCGATCCTCCAGGCGGAGAGCGAAGGCGAAGATGTCATCTCGGCACGCCTCGCCGACTTGCTCAAAGTGTCGCCGCCCGCGGTCACGATGGCCTTGCGTCGCCTGAAAAAAGACGGCCTCGTCCGCGTGCAAGGCGATGGCCTGGTCCAACTCACCGCCGCAGGACGCAAAATCGCCCGCAAGCTCGCCCTGCGTCATCACCTGATTGAGCGCATGCTCTCCGAACTGTTTCGGCATGGAGTGGTGGAAAGTTCACGACGAAGCCGAGCGCCTGGAACACGCCGTCTCTCCCGATTTCGAAGCCAAGCTGCTGGCCCGGCTCGGACGCGGCGGCGCCTGCCCTCACGGCAACCTCAGCGAACTCGAAAGCCCCGCCAGCCGCCGCCGCCGCGGCCTTGTTCTTCTCGCCGATGCCGCACCCGCGCAAACCTACACCGTTAGCGGCATCTACGAGCGCGATCGCCGCCTGCTCGAGTTCCTCGAAGCCCGCGGCATTCGCCCCGGCGCCAAAGTCCGGCTTCTCGAGCGCAACTATGACCAGACTCTGACCCTCTCCACCTCCAGCGGCAACGTCTCCCTGGGCCCCGCCGCTGCCGAACGCGTCTGGCTAGTCTCCCCCGAGCCGCGCCCCAACCGTTAACGACATCCCATTAGTCGCCTCTGATGAATTGTCGTTCTCCAATAACCCGTCGTCTCTCAATAATCCTGTCATCCTGAGCGAAGTTGCCGTTCGCAAAGCGAACGACAAACGCAGTCGAAGGATCCTATCAGCGCCCAAGGCCGCGCCGGGAAGGCAGCTTCCACGCGGTGCATCACTCAGACACCTCCCCAACCAATCCTCTCCCATCCATAAAACAGTTAACTATAGTTTATGCAATAATGTATACTTCCACTAATGAAGTACACGATCGCTCGGAGAACACAGCAGTAAAAAAGTTCTTCTCCGTGCCTCAGTGTCTCCGTGGTGAAAGGCTCTGATCTGCGATCTCTCTGAAATGATCGAACCCGCCGACCTCCATATCACCCACGAAGATATCGACCGCGCCCACGACCGCGAGCGGGTCTCGGCCGAGCGTGCCCGCCCCGGTCTCTGGCCGCGCGCCCGGCTCCTGTGGTTGCTCATCGGCCCCGGCATCCTCGTCATGCTCGGCGAGAACGACGGCCCCAGCATGCTGTCCTACGCCTCCACCGGCGCCCGCTTCGGCATCGGATTCTTTCTTGCCTTTCGTCGTCCTCACCTTCGTCATGGCCTGCGTTGTCCAGGAAATGACCGTCCGCCTCGGCGCCGCCACTCATCGCGGACACGCCGAACTCATCTTCGACCGCTTCGGCCCCTTCTGGGGATGGTTCTCCATGGTCGACCTCATGGTCGGCAACTTTCTCACGCTGGTCACCGAATTCATCGCCATCCGCGCCGGCCTCGGATATTTCGGCGTCCCTCCCGCCGTCGCTGTCCTGAGCGCCCTGCTGGTTCTGGTGGTAGCCCTGCTCACCCACCGTTACTGGACTTGGGAGCGCATCACCCTCGCCGCCGCCATGTTCAACCTGATATTCGTTCCGGTCGCCCTGCTCAGCCATCCCCACTGGGGCGAAATCGGCCGCGCCTTGTTCACCTGGAAGCCGCTTCCCGGCGGCATCAATCGGGAAACCGTGCTCATCCTGCTCGCCGACATCGGCGCCACCGTCACTCCCTGGATGCTTTTCTTCCAGCAAAGCGCCATCGCCGACAAAGGCCTCACCACTCGCGACATCCGCTACGGTCGCATCGATACAATCATCGGCGCGACTCTCGCCACGCTCGCCGCGCTAGCCACGATCATCGCGACCGCCCCGTTATTCGCCCGCGGCATGCCCGCCGCCAACTTCGAAGCCGCCGAATTCGCCCAGGCCTTGCAGCCGTTCGTCGGACACTGGGGCTCCGCGCTCTTCGCGCTTGGCATGTTCGAAGCGGGAATGGTCGCCGCCGTCACCATCTCCACCGCCTCGGCCTACGCCTTCGGAGAAGTCGCCCGCCGCCCGCACAGCCTGAATCTCCCGTTCAGCCAGGGCAAGTCGTTCTACTTGGTTCTGCTGCTTGAAGCCGCCGCCGCCGCCGGACTCGTGCTGATCCCGGGAATCCCGCTGGTCTACATCGTGCTCGTTGTGAACGTAATCGCTGTGTTAGCGATGCCGCCAGCGCTTCTGTTTCTCTACATGTTGGTCAACGACCGCGAAATCATGGGCGACTTCGTGAGCCCAGTATGGGCCAACGTGCTTGCGCTCGCAGTCGTAGTCATCCTGATCGCCGCCGGCCTGCTCTTCGGCGTCAGCGTGATTGCCCCGCACGCCTTATCCCTAATCGGAGGCCAATGACGGACCGTTTGATCTTGGGTGGCGCAGCGCTTTTGCAGCGCGATACCTGACACTATTAGATCGCGGCCTTAGCCGCTGAGATGATCTGATGGACCATGAACCGAATTCCGCTGAAGCCGCCCCCACTCGTGAAGATGTTGCCGTCGTCGTGACATCCCTCGAACCCGACCAGCTGACCTCCGCCAAAGTCCTCCATCACTGCCCCCGCCGAAACTTGACTCGCGCCGAGACCATTCTGTTCTGGGCCCTCCGCGTCTACCTGGTCTTCATGCTGGGAGTCGTCGTCTACCAAATCCTGACAGGCGCGCACTAACCGCCCGCCCGAATATTCGAAGCAACGATTTTCCTTCGTGCACCTTAGTGCCTTTGTGGTGAATGGGCTTTGAAGTCCGGAGTCCAAGAGTCCTTTCGTTTTCATTCCCGCCCTACGCAATCCGCGACAGAACGACTAAAATAGAAACTTCAGAATTCTCCCGCGTCTCGAACCGACGCGCAGCATCCATTTATTCAGGAAGGCCATTCATGTCGTCGAATAGTTTCAACAGCCGCTCCGTCCTCAAAGTCGGCGAGAAAGAGTACGAAATCTACCGCCTCGACACCCTCGACAAGCAGGGAATCTCCACCCAGCACCTGCCTTTCTCATTGCGTATTCTGCTGGAAAACCTGCTGCGCACCGAAGACGGCCGCAACGTCACCAAGAACGAAATCCGCGCGCTCACCAGCTGGAATAAAAACTCCAAGCCCGACAAAGAAATCGCTTTCACCCCCAGCCGCGTCCTCCTGCAGGATTTCACCGGCGTCCCCTGCGTGGTCGATCTCGCCGCCATGCGCGATGCCATGAAGCAACTCGGTGGCGATCCCGCGCTGATCAATCCCATTGCAGCCCGTCGAACTCGTCATCGATCACTCGGTGCAAGTCGACGAATTCGGCACCGCCGGAGCTCTCGACCTGAACGCCCTGCTCGAGTTCGGCCGCAACCAGGAGCGTTACGCCTTTCTCCGCTGGGGACAAACCGGATTCCGCAATCTCGCCATCGTCCCTCCCGACACTGGCATCGTCCATCAAGTCAATCTCGAATACCTCGCCCGCGTGGTCTTCGTCCAGGAAAGTCCCGGCAAGCGCGTCGCCTACCCCGACACCTTGGTCGGCACCGACAGTCACACCACGATGATTAACGGGTTGGGAGTTCTTGGTTGGGGCGTGGGTGGAATCGAGGCCGAAGCTGCGATGCTCGGGCAGCCTGTCTCCATGCTGATTCCGTTAGTGGTTGGCGTGAAGCTTACGGGACGCCTGCGCGAAGGCGCCACTGCCACCGACCTCGTGCTCACGATCACCGAGATGCTGCGCAAGCACGGCGTCGTCGGAAAGTTCGTCGAATATTTTGGCTCCGGGCCTGCGCGATCTTGCTCTCGCCGATCGCGCCACCATCGCCAACATGTCGCCGGAATACGGTGCCACTTGCGGTATTTTCCCCATCGACAAAGAAACCATGCGCTATCTGCGCCTCACTGGACGCAGCGAAGAACAAATCGCGCTGGTCGAAGCCTACGCCCGCGAGCAAGGCATTTTCCACGACGAGAAAACTCCCGAAGCCGAATATTCCGAACTGCTCACGCTCGATCTCGACACCGTCGAGCCCAGTCTCGCCGGGCCCAAGCGCCCGCAGGATCGCGTTCTGCTCTCGCAAGCCGGAGAGTCGTTCAACAAAGCGTTGCCTTCGCTGATCAAACCGAAACCGGCAAAAACCGAAGGCCGCCGCAGTTCATCCTGCAATTTGGGGCCTGATCTGCCAGAAGTGGGACAACGGCACGGGCTAGCGCTGGAGGGGCAGCCGAAGGCGGAAGTCCTACCGCCATCGGCGTGGAAGATCCGAACGTGCACGAACACGTTTCCGCGGAGGTGAAGAACTCACTCAAACACGGCAGCGTCGTCATCGCCGCAATCACGTCGTGCACCAACACTTCCAATCCTCACGTGCTGATCGGCGCGGGATTGCTCGCGAAAAAAGCCGTCGAAAAAGGATTGTCAGTTCCGGCGTGGGTCAAGACTTCGCTCGCGCCCGGCTCCAAAGTCGTCACCGATTATCTGAACAAGGCCGGCCTCACGCCTTATCTCGAGAAGCTGAAATTTCATACCGTGGGTTACGGATGCACTACCTGCATCGGCAACTCCGGCCCGCTCCCGGCGGAAGTTTCGCAGGCCATCGACGAAAACAATCTGGTCGTCGCGTCCGTCTTATCCGGCAATCGCAATTTTGAAGGCCGCATTAATTCCGAAGTTCGCGCCAACTATCTCATGTCGCCGCCGCTGGTCGTCGCCTTTGCTCTCGCCGGACGCATCGATCTCGACCTGCGCAAAGATCCTCTCGGCAAAGACCGCGAAAACAAACCCGTCTATCTCGCCGACATCTGGCCCACAGAACGTGAAATCGAAGAGGCGATGCAGAATTCCATTTCGTCCGACATGTTTACCAAAAGCTATGCCGAAGTTTTCCTGGGCGACGAACGCTGGCGTGGACTGCCCGTTCCCAAAGGTCAGACTTACGCCTGGGAAAAAGATTCCACCTACATTCGCCGCGCCCCGTACTTCGACGAGATGGCAGTGAGGCCCTCGCCGATCGAAGACATTCGCAAAGCGCGCGCACTCGCTGTCGTCGGCGACAGCGTTACCACCGACCACATTTCCCCCGCCGGCTCCATCAAGAAGGACAGTCCTGCGGGAAAATATTTGCAGGAACACGACGTGCAGCCCGCGGATTTCAACTCCTACGGCTCCCGCCGCGGCAATCATGAAGTGATGGTGCGCGGCACTTTCGCCAACGTCCGCCTGCGCAACAAGCTGGTCTCGACCGAAGGCGGATTCACCCGCCACTTGCCAACGCAAACGGAAATGTCGATTTTCGAAGCCTCCGAGAAATACCAGGCCGAAGGCATTCCCCTCGTCATTCTCGCCGGCAAAGAGTATGGCTCCGGCTCCTCGCGCGACTGGGCGGCGAAAGGCTCCAAGCTGCTGGGAGTGCACGCCGTGATCGCCGAAAGTTACGAACGCATTCACCGCTCGAATCTGGTCGGCATGGGAATTCTCCCGCTGCAATTCTTGCCCGGCGAGACCGCGGAATCGCTCAAGCTGACCGGCGAAGAAACTTTCGACATCATCGGCATCCGCGACGTGGTCGAAAAATTCGCCGCGGGAAAACAAATCAAAGTCCGCGCCAAAGGCAAGCCCCGCGACAAGGCGATCGAGTTCGAAGCCTTGGTCCGCATCGACACCCCGCAGGAAGCCCTCTACTACGCCAACGGCGGCATCCTGCCGTATGTGCTGCGCCAGCTGCTGGCGGCGAAACCTAGCGCGCAGACCGTCAGCGTGTAAGGACGACGTCGGTTCCCGACAGCATCGCGTCCCACCCTTCGAAAATCGCGAAGGGTGGGGCAGCCTCATCATCTCTGGCGTTCCACAGATGCGCCGTTTTCACCCCCAAATGGAAAAGGCGCGACCGGTGGCCGCGCCTTACTCCAGAAATTTACTCTCTATATCCAGTATGACATTTTACGAGGGGAAATCGGACACGCTTTTTGGAGATATTTGCTGATTGTTCTCAGCGAGTTAGGCTCCAGCGTTTACTCTCTTGCTATTGACAGGATTCTGAGGCTCACGCGGCGGCCTCTCCCAAAGACTTGATTGCGGTGGCCTCGTCCCTTTCAATAGCAAACACGGCGGACAATTTTGTCATCTCCAGCAACTGGTCAACGCGCGGGCTGAGGTTTACCAGCACCAGCTGCCCACCCTGATTCCGAACCGTGGTGTGTGTCTTCACCAACTCGCCGATTCCTGAGCTATCGATATACTGAACCCCACCGAGATTCAGAACGATCTTGTTGTTTCCCTTGTCAGTCAACTCGCGAACGATTTCGCGGAGCATGACGTTGCCCTCACCCAGCGTGATCCTTCCAGCGATGTCCAGGACGGCAACCTTGCCGACGTGGCGGGTGGTGGTCTGCATTTTGACGGGGGTGCGGCCCTGCATGCCGAGACCCAGCTGGTCAATCACTTCACAGGCTGCGGTGGCAAGTTCCTGGGACTCGGTGCGAACGACGATCAGCGAACGACCCTCTTTGAGCACTTCGCGGAAAAACGCAACGTCCTCAGGGCACTTTTCATCCGTGGTTGGTTTTGGCGCCTTCGGGTCGTGCGCGGCCGCCGAACCGACGCTGGCCCCAGCCCCCGCGCCGGCAAGCCCGAGCAATGCGGCGGCGCCGAACCCCAGCGCGAATACCGTCCCCACCCCGGGAAGAAGCAGCGTTGCAGCTACGACTCCGGCGGTCATTCCTGCAGCTCCGCCAACGAAGCCGCCCACGGAGGCGCCGAATTCTTTCGCGATGTTTTTTGCCTCGTTCTCAGAACGAGTCAGGAACACCATGGATTCTTCCGGCACACCGCGCTGCAGTAATTCTTTGACGGCTCTCTCGGCGTGATCCCGTGCAGCGAAAACTCCGATTGCAGTTTCCATGTGAGCCTCCCCGGGTGAAGGCGATCGTTTCGCGCCTCTTCCGTCCGCGCTAAGCGCGGTCTTGGCGACCTACGATAGCAACACTATGCCATTCGAGCAACCAGAAAAATGCCTTGACCCTCCATTTTTCCGCCAATCCAGATGGGCATAGCGGATCAGCGTACTGGCGCTAAAAGCTGGGACGAGAACGTGTAAGTAATTGAAAAATAACGGCTGTCGTCTTCACGACTTGTGCTCTCCTGAGCAGCAGGAAGATCCTGCGCCTTTGGGAGCCGCGTATTGCGCCTTGGGGTCGACGGAGTAGCCTTCGGCGTAGCGGTCGTGGTGACGAACCCATGCCATGCTGAAGGCAAGGCCATCTTCGTCACGGCCTTTGGGCGCGAGGTCGAGAAAGTTGTAAGTGCCGACAAGGATGTCGAGGCCGCGCGCATAAGTGGAATAGGTGTGGAAGATTTCTCCGGCGTCGTTTTTGTAGAAGACGCTGACGCCGGGCGCTTCTTCGGCGGGGAACTCGGCCATTTCATAGTTGTAGTCCACCTTGCCGTTCGCCATCTCCTCTTTGGTGAAGGAGACGTGGTAGTCGTGATTGAAGTCGTTGGCGAAAGACGACACCCAGCGGAACTGCCATCCCATGCGCTGCTTGAACGCCTCGATCTGGGCGATGGGAGCGCGAGAAACCACGGCGAGGGTGACGTCGCGATTGGCGAGGTGCACCAGGCTGCCGCCGAAATGATCGGCCAGGTACGAACAGCTTGGGCAACCCTGCTCCCATCCCGGGCCGAACATGAAGTGATAGATGATCAGCTGGCTGCGGCCGTCGAACAGGTCGGCGAGCGTCTGCTTGCCGTTGGGTCCATCGAAGACATACTGCTTTTCAACTTTTTCCCAGGGTAGTTCGCGGCGTTGCCGGCTCAGGTCGTCGCGGAGCCTGGTGAATTCTTTTTCTTTGCGGAGCAACTCTTTGCGGCGGGCGACCCATTGTTGTGGGGAGACTACTTCGTGTTGTTTGATTTCGGGGCTGGCGGTTAGGGTGGTCATTGGCTTTCTCCTTTTAGCTTTTAGCTATCAGTTCTCAGTTCTCAGCGCTACTTTCGCTCGACTCGGCTGAATCCTGAGTGCTTCCAGTGGGGCTCTGTCGATCGCGGTCATCTCGCGCGGCTTAAAGCTTTTTTCTTTTGCGTGATGTTGCCTGCCTTCCGTGTGGCCGGTCTTTCTCGGCGATGTCCTTGATGCGAAGCAGTTCGTTGGACCATAGCTCCTGGAACGGGCCCACCCATCGTTCATAAATCTGGCGGATGGGGATTACGTTCAGCGAGTTCACCCTCTGCCTTCCGGCTTCGCGCGTCTGGACCAGATGCGCCTGGCGCAGGACTTCGAGGTGCTTCATCACGCCGAAGCGGGTCAGGTGTGGAAACGCATCCACAATTTCCGTGGTGGTGCGGGGACGCTCGCGCAGAAAATCCAGAATCGCGCGCCGGGTGGGATCGGAGAGCGCTTTCCATACCGGGTCGAGTTCGTCCGCTGGACGAGCCACGATTTCGTTCACGTCTTTACTCGCAGTCCTTTTTCATTTGGCTGAGCATGTGACCCCAGCCTTCGCCCATGCCCTTGCGATGCTGCGGATCGATCATGCCGATGGCGCGATGCCGCAGCACCACCTTGCAGCCTGTCGCGCCCGGTTCAACTTTGATCTCGACGTGATTGATGGCCGGATACGACATGAACATCGGTCCGCTCAACTCCAGAAGCGTGGGTGCCTTGATGACCTGCACGAACGCCCATAGGTGGCCGATGCCGTTTCCGCGGTCGCGGTACCAGCGGCCGCCGGGTTTGGGTTCGAGCAGCAACTCCAGCGATTGGCCGTCGGGCCGGGTGTTGCCTTTTCCGAGGCGATGTAAAACCGCCGCAAACGCCTTTTCCGGCGTGGCTTTGATGTCGATGTGCTGCTCAAGGTCGAACGTAAGATCGTCCAATGTCATGTTTTTCTCTTTCCTGCTCCGGAGAGCGATTCATTATTACGTGAGTGAATAGTAACGTGAGTATTTGGGCACGTCAAGAGAAATGTTTCTGGTGATTGGGAGGGGTGGGATATCCGATCCCGCAGGCCTCGTCTGGAAAACTGGAACGGAACGGACGAAAAATCCCCACCCTTCGACTTCGCTCAGGGCAGGCTTTCTCGCAAAGAACGCGAGAAATGGGGCACCCGGGAGAAGTAGTACCGGGGGTTTACTTCTGCATTTTGACTTCTGACTTCTGACTTTGCGTCGGAAGAACTATTCTTCGTCGTCCGAATCGCGTTGGGCGATGGCTGCCCCTTTTACGCCCAGGGAGGACTTCGCCATCCGCACATGCTTTTGGATGGCACTGCGAAGCTCCTTCGCTAGTTTTCTCAGCTCCGCTTCAGATTCGGGAGTGAACGGCTGGGCGCAAAGAATGCGAATGCGCGAGCAGAGTTCTTCAATCTTATTTTCAGTTGAGGGAGGCACTACGAAATTCTACCGAAGGCGGTTGCTCTGCCTCGATACAGCAAATCCCGGAGGGTTATGGGGAGGCGACCTGATTGTCGGTGTTTGATGAAATTCTTAGACGCGGGCTGGCTTTTTGTTTTCGTGAAAAATCTTCGTACAGGGGCCTCTCCGGTCCGCTTACCGGGCGCTCACAAGTCCTGCAGCGTGAGCGCTTTGGGGAGCGGTGCAGCGACGGCACTGCGCTTTCTGGTTTGGCAATGAGTTTGCCTTACATTCTCCCATGACAATTAAAAAACAGGAAGAATGGCGAGAACTCTGTGCATTGGTAGCAGAGGAATCCAACCCCGAACGACTCTCCGAACTCGCTGATGAGCTGATTCGAGCGTTGGATGAGCGCAAAGAAGCGCTTCGCAGGCGCGGGGATTGGCGCGATGCCTTTCAGCGACAACACATAGTGGAGATCATTAGAGCCGACCGGGCGTTAGGAATGCTGCTAGGGATTCCTCGCTTCTCTCGGAATGACAGACTAGAGAGAGTTTGGATGCTGTTGAAAGTCCCTCACGAACGACAGGCTATGAAAACAGGGCGACGCTTTCGGGAGGCAGCAGGACGCGTACGGCGTCGGCGCTGTGGGCGCTGCCGCGGGCGAGCCAGTGCTTCAGAAGTTTTCGGGACGACGGCGGAAGATGCGAGAAGAACATTCCGGCGCGGCCTTGAGAGTCGGTCCAAATTACGTCGACGAGACCGCGCAGAGTGTGGCCGGTGCCGGGGAGCAGGCAGCGGAAAGAGATCCGGGCGCGGGCGGGGATGGGTCCGGGTGCTTGCACTGCGAGTCCTTGCTCGCTCAGGTCGATGCCGATGGCGGCGAGTGTCCCGGTTTCGAGTTCGAGATAGACGAGGGTCTTGATGCCGCTGCGAGCGGCAGCGCGCCTGTCCTCTTTTGTTGAACTCGAAAACTTGCTGGACCTCGCACTCTTGATCGGTCGCGCGGAGCTTTTCTTGCGGCTGTCGCGGTGGGCACGCTTCCTGCCGTTTTCCAGAATTTCTTGTAGCGCGTCGCGTACCTGGCTGCTGACCAGCGGGCGGTAAAGGATGCGGTTTGCGCCCGACTGAAAAGCTTCGCCCGTTCCAGGATATTCTTCGGCGACGGCCAGGATCACCGGCTTCTGCGGAGGCGGCAGCAGTGACGCCAGTCGCACCAGTTCTCCGGCTTCGGGCAAGGCGAAGTCCGCGATCAGGAGCGAGCATTCGCCTGCCAGCGTGAGTTCGAGAGCTTGTTGCTGGGAGCGGCAGAGGAGGCACTCGATTCCCGCGTCGTCGAGGGCGGCCCTCAGAATTCGAAGCGACGGGGCATGGTGGCAGAACACGGCAGCGGAGCTTGACGTGGACTCGGACATGAACCTGGACATGCACTGAAACTAAGGCTGCAACGAGGCGGGGTAAACGTCACAGCAGTAATCAGGAAGCGGGTTACGGTAGCATTTATTCTTAACAGATTCTTCGCTTGACAGGTGGCCGGAATCGCGGGCGCAGCTTGCCTTTCACGCGCATTTCATCCCGAGGTTGTTACTGCAAGGGCGGCATGCCTGAAGCTTTCTTAATTTGTATGAACTCGTAAATCGCTGCAAATGCGGGAGTTGACGCCGCACGGCGGAAGTCGGTGTAGAATGTCGTGCACTTGGGGTGGTAGCTGTGGCAGTGGAACCAGTCGGAATTTCAGAACCAATCAGATTCGGGGACGCCTTCGAACTGGATGCGCGCTCCTACCAGCTGCGGCACTCCGGCCGCCGGCTGAAGCTTGAACGCATTCCCATGGAACTTCTGCTCTTGCTGGTCGAGCAGCGCGGGCAGATCGTGGCCCGCGACCAGATTGTTGAGCGGGTGTGGGGCAGGAACGTCTTCCTCGATACCGATAACAGCATCAACGCCGCGATCCGCAAAATTCGCCAGGTTCTCAAAGACGATTCGGAGCAACCCCGTTTCGTGCAAACCGTTACGGGGAGGGGATACCGCTTCATTGCGCCAGTGCAGGAACCGGGGCCTGCATCGGCGGGGATCGAGGCTGTTTCCCAGCCGCCCGCATCTACCGAAGTCCCCTCCAGCGCGGAGATCGTCAACGCGGAGATCGTCAACGCGGAGATCATGAACGCGGAGATCATGGATAACCGCGCCCCGGCGGCGCCGGTCAACGGGCGACGGCCGCTTCTTGTTCTGTTCGCGGTTTGCGTGTTTTTGATCGTCGCGTTTGCCGGGTACTTTCGGTTCCGGCCTCGCCCTCGTCCCGAGATTTCCAACGCGCGCCTCATGTTGGCGGTGCTGCCCTTTGAAAATCTCACGGGAGACGCCGGGCAGGACTACTTCAGCGACGGGCTGACCGAGGAAATGATTACCCGCCTGGGAAATCTCGATCCTCAGCACCTGGGAGTGATCGCGCGCACCTCCGTGATGCATTACAAGAAGAGTCCCGAGAAGTTAGACCAGATCGGCCGCGAATTAGGAGTGCAGTATGTGCTGGAGGGGAGCATCCGGCGCGATTCGGAGAAAGTCCGCATCACCGCGCAGCTCATCGAGGCGAAGGACCAGACTCACCTGTGGGCTCGCGAGTACGACCGCGAAGTGAGCCACTTGTTGAATTTGGAAGCAGAGATCGCACGAGAAATCGCGGATGAGATCCAAACTACGCTGGGCGACCCCAAGGCTGTGAGCTCAGCCGGTCAGTTTTCGCCGTTGTGGCGAAACTCGTTGTCGCTAACCTCGTCGGCGCAAAACTCGCCGCAAACTTATGAAGCTTATGACCTGTATCTGAAAGGGCAGTATTTCCTCAACAAGCGGAGCCCCGAAGGATTCCGGCGGGCGATTGATTATTACCAGCAGGCGATCGCGAAAGATCCCAACTACGCCCGCGCTTATGCCGGACTGGCGGATTCCTATGCGTTGCAAGGTGGTTACAACACGGCTCCGCAAACCGAATTCATGCCCAAAGCGCGCGCCGCTGCGTTACGCGCGGTGGAACTCGACCCGAACCTGCCTGAAGCCCATACCGCATTGGCTTTGGTGGTGCAAAATTACGATTGGGATTGGCAAACCTCGGAGAAGGAGTTTCGCCGGGCCATTGCGTTGAATCCCAACTACGCCACCGCTCATCACTGGTATGCGGAGCACCTGACGTGGCTGGGGCGTTTTGATGAGGCGTTCCGCGAGAGCGAGAATGCGCGCCAGTTGGATCCGCTGTCGCTGATCATCGCCACTGACCACGGGGCTACGCTTTACTTCTCGCGGCAATATGACCGCGCCATTGCGCAGTTTCTCGCGGTGCGCGAGATGGACCCGGATTTTCCGCACTCCACCATGATCGTGCTCGCTTATGATCAGAGAGGAATGTTCGCGGAGGTTCTGGCCGAAACTGAGAAGGCGAGAAAAGCAACCGGGGATGCGCCCTGGCTCTTGTCCGAAGAAGCTTATGTGTTTGGGCGCACCGGTCAGGCGGCGCGAGCTCGGGAAGCGCTGGCAAAACTGGAAGAGTGGAACCGGCGGCAGCCCGTGGATGCGGCAGCGTTTGTGGGCCCCTACATCGCCCTGGGCGACAAGGACCAGGCTTTCTTTTGGCTGGAAAAAGCTTACGCGCAACATTCCAATGCGATGACTTGGCTGAAGGTAAGTCCGATCTACGACCCACTGCGGGGCGATCCGCGCTTCCAGGATTTGCTGCGTCGGGTCGGGTTGGCACGGTGAACCAGCCGGCAAGATTCATTCGCCTGGTTTCGTTCGAAGCGATGAGGCTGCCGCGGGCCGGCGATTCTGGTTTTGCTCCGTGTGTCCTCGTGGCTACGAATTTACACCACCACCTGACGGCTCATAGCTGATCTCGCCACGCTGCTATAATCAAGAATTGCGCTCATGACCAGGAAACGACTGATACGCTCGACTACCGTGTTGTCGGTGCGCCGCGATGGCAAAGTGGTTCTGGCCGGGGATGGCCAGGTTACGCTCGGCGAATCGGTGATCAAACACACCGCGAAAAAAATTCGCCGCCTCTATAACGATAAGATTCTGGCCGGGTTTGCCGGCTCGACCGCAGACGCATTTACACTTTTCAGCCGGTTCGAGGCCAAGCTGGAGCAGTATCACGGCAACCTGGGGCGCGCCGCCGTGGAGCTGGCGAAAGATTGGCGAACCGATAAGTTTCTGCGTCATCTGGAGGCTCTGCTGCTGGTTTGCGACAAAGAAACGACGTTTCTATTGAGCGGACAGGGTGACGTGATCGAACCCGATGGCGAGGTAGCGGCGATTGGGAGCGGTGGTCCTTATGCGCAGGCCGCGGCGCAGGCGCTGGCGTTGCACACGCAGCTCACGGCGCGGCAGATCGCGGAAGAGTCGATGAAGATTGCCGGCAAGATGTGCATTTATACGAATGATAGTGTGACGGTTGAGGAATTGTAAGAAAGTTCTCGGTTCTCAGTTCTCAGCGAGAACCGTCTGCCAGGGATTTTGCTGAGAACTGAGAACCGAGAACTGAGAACTGTTCTTTATGGCCATTTATCTTCCATCTTCCGCTGAAGAAGAGCAGTTAGCGCTCGACGAACTCACGCCGCGTGAGATCGTGGTCGAGCTTGATAAACATGTGATTGGGCAGAAGGACGCGAAGCGCGCCGTGGCGATTGCTTTGCGGAACCGCATGCGCCGGCAGAAACTTTCCGCCGAACTCGCCGAAGAAATTATCCCCAAGAACATCATCATGATCGGGCCTACGGGCGTGGGAAAGACTGAGATTGCGCGGCGGCTGGCTAAGCTGGCGAATTCTCCGTTTCTGAAGGTGGAGGCTTCGAAGTTTACCGAGGTCGGGTACGTGGGGCGGGACGTGGAATCGATGGTGCGCGATCTGGTGGAGATTGCGATTGATAACGTGCGCGAAGAGAAACTGGAAGATGTGGCGGACAAGGCGGAACTGAATGCGGAGGAGCGGTTGCTGGATATTCTGCTGCCGCCGTCGGGGCCGGCGCAGACGTCAGGTTCGCCGTCAGCTTCGACTGCTTCAGGGGCTTCGGGCGGGGTGGTGATTGACGGCAACACTGCGCTGACGGAATCTTCGAACCGCACACGCGAGAAATTGCGGCAGCAGTTGCGCGAAGGGAAACTCGACGAGCGCATGGTGGAGATTGATGTGCGCGAACGGAATTTTCCGTCGTTTGAAATTATGACGAACCAGGGCGTCGAGGAGATGGACGTCAACCTCAAGGATATGCTGCCCAGCATCTTCGGCCAGCGCACCAAGAAGCGGAAGATGAAAGTGAACGAGGCGTTCGAATATCTGATTCAGGAAGAAGAGCAGCGGCTGATCGATATGGATCAGGTAACGCGCATGGCGATTGACCGCGTGGAGAATGCCGGGATCATTTTTCTGGATGAGATCGACAAGATCGCAGGGCGCGAAGGCGGCCACGGGCCGGACGTTTCGCGGGAAGGCGTACAGCGGGATATTTTGCCGATCGTCGAAGGGACGACCGTCAACACGCGGTATGGAATGGTTCGGACGGATCACATTCTGTTTATTGCGGCGGGAGCGTTTCACGTTTCGAAGCCGAGCGATCTGATTCCGGAGCTGCAGGGACGATTTCCGATTCGCGTGGAGTTGCAATCGCTGACCATGGAAGATTTCATCAGGATTTTGACGGAGCCGAAATCTTCGCTGGTAAAGCAGTACACGGCGCTGCTCGAAACCGAGGGCGTGAAGCTGGAGTTCACGCGCGAGTCGCTGGAAGAAATTGCGCATTTCGCATTTCGTGTGAATGAGAGCACGGAGAACATTGGGGCGCGGCGTCTGCATACGATCATGGAGCGGGTTTTGGATGAGCTGAGTTTTGATGCTCCGGAGAAAAAAGGCGAGCATGTGACTATCGACGCTGAGTATGTGCGGAAGATGTTGACCGACATTGTGAAGGATCAGGATTTGTCGCGGTACATTCTGTAATTTAAGAACTGAACCACAGAGGGCACAGGGGAACACAGAGGAAGTCCTGGCGCGGCAGGCCCGCTCCCACACTGGCGCTCCTGACTCTCGGCGGCTCCCACAGCTGCTTCTGTTAGTCTTTTTCTTCTGCATGAAAATTTTTACGGGAAAGCTGCTGCTCGGGATCACGCCGCTCGTTTTGGTGGGGTGTGCGGCGATGGGGCCGCCGCGGCCGCCGTCGCTGGACTTGCCCAAGCCGCCTGCGGACTTGCGGGCTGCGCGCAAGGGCGACAAAGTTTTGCTGACCTGGAGCGTCCCTGCGCTTACTACCGATCATCAGGCGGTACGGAGCTTGGGGGCGACTCGCATTTGCCGGGGGAGTGAGCCGGTTTTGAAGGAGTGCGGAACTGCGGTGGGGGAGGCTGCGCCGGGTGCACATAGCAGTGCTTCCCTCCCGGAAACCGAGCGGGCGAGTCGCCCGCTGCCACGCGGTCCGGGATCGAAGGCCAAACAGAAGGTTGCGGCGAGCTATACCGACACTCTGTTTTCGGGAAGCGTGCGGCCGGAGACGTTTGAGTTCGCCAGCTATGCGGTCGAGGTGCTGAATGCGAATGGACGCGGGGCAGGCGTGTCGAATTCGGTGCGGGTGCCGCTGGCCCGGACGCTTCCTGCGCCTGCGGATTTCGGCGCTCGGGTGACGGGGCAGGGCGTGGTGTTGAGCTGGGGAGCGGCTCCAGTCGGATTCTCGAACTCGAGGCCGGTGAGTTATTTTTATCGCGTGTATCGCCGCATCGAGGGGGGCAAGGCGAATCTTGTGGGTGAGGTGCCCGTGGTGGGCGAGATGAAGCTGTCACTCACCGATTCGAGCATTGAGTGGGAACAGACTTACTATTACCACGTGGAAGCGGTGACGGTGCTCTCCGGGGAAGACGCGGCCGATCACAAGAGAATCGAAATCGAAGGCGATGACTCGGCGGAAGTGAAAGTGTTTGCTCACGATGTGTTTCCGCCGGCCGTGCCCGCGGAATTGCAGGCGGTATTTTCCGGGCCGGGGCAATCGCCGGCGATCGACCTGGTGTGGGCACCTGTGGCCGATTTGGATTTGGCCGGGTACAACGTGTATCGCCACGAGGCGGGAGGCGCGGCGGAAAAGCTGAATCGGGATCCGGTGAAGACTCCGGCGTATCGCGATGGAAACGTGGCGGCGGGGAAGAGTTATTCGTATGCGGTGTCGGCCGTGGATGTGCGAGGGAATGAGAGTGCGCGGTCGGAGGAGGCGGGGGAGACGGTGCCTTAGGGCGGGCTTCCGACTACGGCATTCGGGCTTCGGCTAAACCCTTCCGTTCTTTGGCAATGAGCCCTGTAGAGGTTCTTGCGGGCTAGGCAGTTGGCGCAGGGAAACGGCTTTCGTGGCTTGTGGTGGCGCCGACGGACAGCAGGTCCTTCGACTGCGTTGTCGTTCGCTTCGTGGACGACAACTTCGCTCAGGATGACAACCGGGAGCGAGTTGATTTCTTTTCGAAATTTTTGAGCGCGAGTTGGCGCTCTCGTGGTTAGATAGGTGGCGATGAAATATTGTCGGTTTCAATGGAACGGTGAGGCGCACTACGGGCTGGTTGAGCCCGTGGCGGGGCGGGATTCGATTTTGCGGATTTTGCTGACGGCACCGGAAGAGGCGGACGGCGACCTGGAGAGCGTACGCACGCGGCGGATCGAACAGGTTCCGCTGGAGGAAGCGGTGCTGCTGCCGGCGGTGCGGCCGTCGAAGATTGTTTGCATCGGGCGCAACTATCGCGAGCATGCGGCGGAGTTGGGACATGACGTCCCGACGGAGCCGCTGCTTTTTCTGAAGGCGACTTCGGCGCTGCTGGCGCCGGGAGGAACAGTGCGGCGTCCGAAGATTTCTCAGCGCGTGGATTTTGAGGGCGAACTGGGCGTGGTGATTGGCAGGACTTGCCACCAGCCGGCGGCCGACGAAGACGTGCGGAAATATATTTTGGGCTACACGTGCGTGAACGACGTGACGGCGCGCGATCTGCAGACGAAAGATGGGCAGTGGTCGCGGGCCAAAGGGTTTGACACGTTTTCTCCGGTGGGGCCGGTGGTGGTGGAGGGGATCGATCCGTGGGCGGGCGTGGGAGTGGAAACCCGCGTCAATGGCGTGGTTAAGCAGGATGGCAACACGCGTGATTTTATTTTCGCCCTGGATGTGGTGATCCGGCATATTGCGCAGGCCATGACTTTGTTTCCCGGAGATTTGATCGCTACCGGAACGCCGTCTGGAGTGGGACCGGTTGTGGCGGGGGATGTGGTGGAGGTTAGCGTGACGGGAGTGGGGACACTTAGGAATTCGGTGGTGGATGAGTAGCGGTCCGGGTTGACGTTGCCGCCGATATAAACTACATTGTAGTTCATGTCGCAGCCTCTTTCTCTGGGGGAGTTCGAGCAACTGGTTTTGCTGGCAATCCTGCGTCTGGGCGATAGCGCTTATGGCGTGACCATCCGTTCTGAGATTGCCTCGTGCACCGGGCGGGAGCCTGCCCCAGGAGCGCTCTATACCACGCTGGATCGCATGGAGGAAAAGGGGATCGTGCGTTCCCGGCTAGGTGATGCGACGCCGCAGCGAGGCGGGCGTGCGAAGCGGTACTTCGCGCTGACCAAGGCGGGCCGGGGCGCGCTGGTGAAGGCGCAGCGAGCCTACCAGAGCTTGCTCGAAGGATTGGATCTGCTGGGAGGTGCGCATGCGTAGCGCTGCAATTGCGGAGTGGATTGCCGAATGGATGGTCCGCCGGTGCACGACTGAGAAGCGGGCCGCTGCCATCGTGGGGGATTTGCTGGAACTCAAGCCGCAGAAGGGCATCCTGTGGTTCTGGCTTTCGCTGGCCCGAGTTCTAATCTCGCTGGCCTGGCGGCGGCCTTTGGCTTTTGTGGCGGCGTTTGCGTTTGGCGGCTGGGCGTGTTCTGGGTTGCAGACGACGGAGTCGATGGGAATCCGTGGGCTGCTCTCGCATCGGATCCCGTGGATGAATTTGTTGTTCGTGTTCGTCTACATCCTGTGGTTCGTATGGGTGTATGCGACGATTCGCTACGGTTTGCGCGACCAGGTAGCGCTGCTTGCGCTTGCTTTGGCGGGGCCGATCACGGCGGTCACCTGTTTCGGGCGGCAGCCGGCGGTGCTGTTCGTACTGATATATGCGGCGATTCGCCATGCGCTCCGCGGGCAAAAGGCGCACCACGCGCTTGCCTTGACGTTGACGGGGATCGTCACCGCGGTCATCTACTATGGGCGGCAGCCGGTGATCCTGGTGACGTGCATCGTCGTGAGCGTTGGCATTGTCGCCGCTTCAATCTTGAGTCGCGAAGGCCGCGGGGCGACGCTGGCGGTTCTGGCCGTTGAGGTGGTGGGTTTCGGGGGCGGCCTGGCGGCGATGTATCTGGCGAGCCAATATCTGAATTTTGTCGTTCCAATGCCCAGGGAAGGTTTCGAGATTCAAGCGCATGCTTCGGTTCGCTGGATGTATTTGTCGATGATCTTCGCGACAGCGTGGTTAATGGCGACAGCGTGTTCGCGCACCCACGATTGGATGCGCGGACTAGCGATGGATGCGGACACCGGGAGCGAATCCTTAATTTAGAGCTCCTGTTTCGGCGAAAGAATTCTTTGCTTTCCCAGTCCTACTGCAGCCGGAATCTTTCCCGCATCAGCCGTTGCAGGCGGGGTTTGTAGAGGAGATCGAAGGCGAGTTCTTTGTCGGGGAACAGGGCGAGGGCGGCGCGCCTGGCTCCGGCGGCGAGTTCGGAGGCTTCTTCCACGGTGAGGCTGGGGTCCTGGCCGATGACCGACAGGACCATGCTCATCATCAGCTGCAGGCGGCGGATTTTGCGGGACTCTTCTTCTTTTTCAGGTTTCAGTTCAATGGCAGCGTCGTGTGCGGGTTCGCGGGCTTCTTCTTCGGCGAGCGGGAAGTCTCGATAGCGGCCGGCGCGGCGCGTTTGCATGTTGCTCCTTTTGCCCACAGTCCTGCTGATACAGCTCTGCTGATTTAGATGGCCCGTTGGTGCGGACGGTTGCGGGTCCGCTTATGGGCATTCTGCATTAATGGCCGGGAAATGCAACCGTACGAAAGTGGGGTGACGGTGAAACCGAGCGGGCGAGTTGCCCGCTCCCACACGCTCCCACATGAACCCGCCGCCACACGAGTCCTGCGGACTTCCTGCACCACTTGCTCTCACGAGAGTAGAATCAGCTTCTGACCTGCGAATCCTCGGGATTCCGGAATTGGAGATGCTTATGGCAGAGCTTGATGATCCAGCGGGGAAGGCGCAGTCGCGTCCGAATCCGACGGGTCCGAATCCGAATGAGAAGTTGGTGAAGATATTTGACTCGGAAACGGAGACCGAGGCTTTGGTGGTGAAGGGGCTGCTGGACTCGGCGAACATCGAGAACAGTTTGGGGCCGGTTTCGTTGTCGCAATATGCATTTCCGGACGTGGGCGGCACGGCGATCCTGGTGAAGGAAGAAGACGCCGCAGCGGCGCGGCAGTTGATTGAGGATTACCGCAGGCCGGAGACGGCTGAGGATGACGAGACCGCGGAGATCGACATCAATACTGGAGAACCGCGGGTGAAGGGGTAACGCCGTGCTCGTCGAGATAGAAAGTGATGGCACCGTCGACATCGGTGCGATAGACGCGGGCTCCTGATTTTTCCAGCCGATTGAGAACGTCCATTCGGGGCAATCCGAAGGGATTGCGGAATCCGACAGAGATGACGGCGAAGCTGGGCTGCGCGGCGGCCAGCAGTTCTGGCGTAGTTGCGTTAGAACTGCCATGATGGCCCACGCGCAAGAGATCTACTTTGGGGTGATGGAGCGCGGCCACGCGCCGTTCCACCGGCTGTTGCGCATCACCTTCGATCAGCACTGAGATGTCCCGGTTTGCCACTTCTGAAACGCTCGCTTCCTTTAGACTCACCAGCAAAACCATCGAGTCATTATTGCTGGGCTTGGGGCCGACAGGCCAATCGCGCGGCGGGAACAGGACGCTAACGGTTGCGCCGCCCATGGAGAATTTGTCTCCCTCCCAGTGGCGCACGACTTTTATGTTTAGTTTCTCCGCCGTGGTAATCACATTCTCCAGGGCGGCGCTCGGCGGCACGAGGCCGACCCACAATTCATGCGGACGAAAATTCTTGAGCACGGCGGGCATGCCACCGATGTGATCGGAATGGCCGTGCGTGATGGCGACGGCATCGAGGCGCGAGATGCCGCGCGACCACAGGTAGGGAGAGACGACGTCTTCGCCGAAGTCGAGTTGGGAACTGCCGTCTCCGATGGGGCCGCCGGCATCGACCAGCAGGGTTGCGCCCTGCGGCATCACCAGCAGCGTGGAATCGCCCTCGCCGACATCGATGGAAGTGACTTCGAGCACTCCGGCGCGAACTTGCGGCCTGGGAGGAACGAAGGCGAGGGCGAGAGCGGCGACGAGGATCGCCACTAGTCCCGCGAAGGCAAAAGCGGCGCGGCGGCGCGACCAGAGCATGGCCAGGACCAGAGCCGACGCGGCGGCCGCCATCATTGCGATGGATGGCGTAGCTATACGAAGGTCGGCGAGGCGCAGTCCGCCCAGTCCGTGGACAGTTCCGGCGATCGCTTCGAGAGTGGCTGACGTGATGAGCGCCGGGATCTTCGCGAGCAGCGGTGAGATATAGCCCAAAGCTAAGGCTGCGACGGCGGCGGGCATCATGATTCCGGTGAGTGGGACGACGGCGAGGTTGGCGGGCAATCCGAGCGTGGTGGCGCGGTGAAAATAAAATGCCATGGGCAAGGCCAGCCCCATCTGCATGACGGCCGAGATGAACAGCAGCTCACACACGCGAAAAGAGAATTTCGCGGCGAAGCGCACTAGAACGAGCGACACTTTTTCCCCGAAGAAATTCGCGAGGCGCGACGCGATGAAACGCAAGTCCACGCGAAACTGAGCGACGAGTGGCGGAAGCGTCTCGCCGTAATTGTCGGAATCCCAATGGGCCAGCGCCTGCTTGTAGAGTTGTGATGTGCGCTCGAGCATGGGTCGTCCGATGGCGGCGACAATCAGAACGCAGATGAAAGTCATTTGAAAGCTGGCGGTGAAGAGTTGACGCGGATCGAACATCAGCAACCCGAGTGCCGCAGCCCCCAGAGCGTTGACCATGGCGCGGTCGCGGTAGAGCAAGCGCGTGGCGAGATAAATGGCGCACATCAAAGTGGCCCGCCAGACGGGCGCTCCGACCTCGGTGAGGAAGGCATAGGCCACGCAAAAACCGAGGGTGCCGAGAGTAGCGGAAATTTCGCCGAGGTGAATTCGGCGCAGCGTCCAGAAAACGACGAACGCCAGAATGCTGACGTTCATGCCGGAGACTACAAGAACGTGATACGTGCCGGAGCGCTGGAAGTCGACGCGTGTATCGCGGTCGATGAAGGTTTCTTCGCCGATGACCATGGCGTCGATAAGGGCAGCCTCGCGCGGCGGCCACAGCTGGTGGACCTTTTCAACAATGCTCGTGTGGATGCGCGCGCGCCAGGACTGCACGCGGCTGCCGATGAAGCCCGGGAGGAATTCGATGTTCTCCGCTTTCGTGGAACCCAGCGCCGCGATTGCGTTGGCGGCGAGATATCCCTGATAGTCGAAAGCGCCAGGATTGCGGAAGTTGCGCGGCGGTTTCAACCGGGCAGAAAAGCGGATGCGCTCGCCGTAGTGCAGGAGACGCATGGGGCTGGAGTTTGGCTGGATCGTGGCGGAGTTTTCGTCAGCGTTGCTTTCGGCGCCGCGAGTGTCGCTATGCCTGGAGCTATAGCCGGAAGTATAGCTAGGAGTATAGATCGACAAACGAATTCCGGAATGAACCGGGAGTTGCTCGCCCGTGTCGGTGGTTACGGAATCGGCTTCCACGTCGGCGGACTGCCGGAGGTCTCCGAAACTGCCTTGCTGCATGCAGCCGTCGCGGGTCACGTGGGCGATGATCTCGACTTCGTTTCCGCCGGTGAAGGGCTGAATGCTGTTGTCGATGAGGACGGAGGCTCCGCGGAGCTGGATGTGGAGCGCTCCGGCGAGAAACAGAGCGCCCAGGGCGAGCGAGCCGGCAAGCCAGATTCGTCCCGACCCGGTTTGTGCAGACACGGTTCGACCGGACCCAGTTCGTCCCGACCCAGTTCGACGATGCAGGAAATAAATGCTGGCGGCCGCGAACGCCGCGCAGGCGACGATCCACCAGGATGCAGGACGAGACTGATAGTGGCCGAAGACGATTCCAACGGCGTAAGCCAGCGCGGCCCAGAACATGGGCTGCCGCTGTGGGCGGAAGGCGAAGGTAGCTGGGCCGGGAGGGAGCTTCGGGCTTTGGCTTTCGGGCTTCGGCTGGTTTACTTCCATCAAGACCATCACCGGGCAAGATCATCAACGACTTATCGCCGGACTTATCGCCGCACCAGGTGCAGGACGCTCTCCAGGTGGTAGGTCTGAGGGAAGAGGTCTACCAGATGCGCTCGCTCCACGCGGTAACCGGCTGCTAACAATGGAATCAGATCGCGTGCCAACGTGGCTGGGTCGCACGAGACATAGGTAACCCGCGGCGCGCCAAGATTCGTGAGCGAACGCGCCACGGGTTCTCCCAGGCCACTGCGGGGAGGGTCGACCACGATTAGGTCCGGAGTGAGAAAGGACGAGGTCGCACTGCCCTCCCCGCCAGGCGCCGGCTTGTCCGACCCGTGTCGCGGTGAACTATGCAGCGACGAGCCGTGCCGTGGTGAACTCTCCCAGGAACGGCTCAGGTACTGCCCCGTCGCGGCCTGAATCGCCTTGCCATTTGAAGGCAGATTGTATTGCAGGTCGCTGGCGGAAAGCTGTGACGACTCAACCGAAACGATGTGACGGAAATCACTAGCTAAGGCTGTGGAAAACAGTCCGACTCCGGCATAGAGGTCAAGCGCGAGTTCGCCGGAGCGTCCCTGGGTGACGATTTTCACCAGTTCGTCGGTGAGGTGCCGGTTGGTCTGGAAAAATGCGCCGGCACTCACGCGATAGTTGCCACGCGCGGTGCGGTAGGTGAGGAAGCGCTCTCCGAGGATGAGCAGCGGTTCGGGCGCGGATGCGTCCGGGCGCGCGCTGGGCTGCGAGCCGCGAAACGCGACCACACCTTCGATCTCAGGTAGGGCTGCACGCAACTCTTCGGCGAACACTCGGACCTCGGCTCGGCGCGCCTCGGCGGAGCAGGAGAGTTCCACCAGCAACTGTGTGTCGTCAGCGTTGGCGAAGAATTCGACTTCGCGCATTCCCGCAGCGATTTTCTCGACGGCTTTTTCCGACCGCCCCATTTTCCACAGCGTGGCAATGCCGCGGTTGATCAGCATAGAGCTGACCGGGCACTGCTCGATGGGCATGAGTTCGTGCGATCCGAGCTTGAAATAGCCAACGGCAAAAGTTCGCTTGGCCTGCGCGTCCTTGGTTTGGATCTGCAAGCGCGAGCGATTGCGATAGTTCCACGGCGGCGAGGGATGCACCTCGATTTCGGTCTGCAGTTCGAGCTTGGCGATGCGGCGCAGATTCTCGCGCAGGATTTCTTTTTTGATTTCGAGCTGATGCGCGTAGCTGGCGTGCTGGTAGTGGCATCCGCCGCAGCGGCCGAAGTATTCACATTCTGGCTGCACGCGGTAGGCAGAAGCTTCGACAATAGATTCCGCGTGCGCCCGAGCGAAGCCGGGCTTTTCTTCGGTGAGCGCCGCTTCAATTTTTTCTCCGGCCAGAACCAGCGGGACAAAAACGGCCTTGCCGCGTCCGCGATCGTCACCGAGCTCGTCAGTATGCGAAGTCGCAGGAAGGCGGGCGAGTCCGTCGCCTCCGTAGATGAGTTTTTCGATTGTGAGGAGCAAGAGATGATTCTACGGTAGAAACAGCTCGATCCATCTGCTTCGATCAGGTCGTGGCTCGATTTGAGGATGCGCACTTACGGATTCCCCGCCCGATGTCATCCCGCAGGAGCGCGCCAAGCGGTCCGGAGGGACCTTACGCAACCCAGACATCAGTTGCGCGGATGCGAGGAACGCTGGCACTGCAGCAAGCGCGGGCATTCCCCATCCACGCCATCAACAGCATCGGCCGACGTAAGGCTCTCGCCCGGCTGTGGCCGTCCTCAGAATGACATCGGTCTGAAATAATTGTGAAATTGAGCCGCTACAAGTGCCCCGGCGGTGCTTGCGCCGGCGTGCCATTTGTCGCTACAATAGAAGACAAATGGCAAACGAACTTCGAGCCGTGTTGCGGGAACTTGGAGGAGCGCGCGTGCTGGGACGTTCGCTCTCCAGCGACAGTGATCTGCGAGAGGCGATCCGCGAGGGGTTCCCGCACGCGGTGCTGCAGGAATTGATGCGTGCCTCCGGCCTTACGCTGAAAGAACTGGCCGACTCGCTGGACCTGTCATCGCGCAGCCTGCAGCGCCGGCGCCGCGGACGGCTGGCCCGCTTCGAGTCGGACCGGCTTTATCGCATGGCGCGGCTGCTGGCTCTCGCCCGTGAGAGCCTGGGAGACAGCGCGCGCGCCAGCCGCTGGCTCAAGCGCGGCAATCGCGCGCTGGGCGGGTTGGCGCCGATTGCCGCCATTGACACCGAACTCGGGGCCCGACAGGTGGAAAATCTTCTGGGCCGCATTGCTTTCGGCGGCGTTAGTTGATGCGAGTGTTTCGCGTGCTGCGCGCCGCCTTTGCGCGCGCGCCCTTCGATGGAGAAGGCGCTTACCGCTACGGTGGGCGCTGGTCAAGTTCGGGAACGCGCGTGGCCTACGCCTCCGAACACCAGTCTCTTGCGATGCTGGAATATTTTGTGCATCTTGATCCCGAAGACGCTCCGGACGACTTAGTGCTGGCGACCGCGGACGTTCCCGACAACGTGTCCCGCAAGCGATTGCGAACCGCGGACCTGCCACAAAACTGGCGGGAAATTCCTGCGCCGCCGGGACTCGCTCAGATCGGCGATGACTTCGTGAAGAAAGCGGAGACTTGTCTGTTGCTGGTACCCTCCGCGCTGGCCGTGCATGAGAATAACTGGCTGATCAATCCGCAGCATCCTGAGTTCAGGTACATCACGCTGCGTCCGGCGGAACCGCTGCGCTACGATCCGCGGATGTTCGGGCGGGGTGCGCGGCGGCCGAAATTGTAGGTTCGTTTTCGGATCGTGCTCGCTGCTCACCGACCGCGCTTGCGTCTGACGTTCTCCCGTAGCCAAGTGGCAAATGCCGCCTCGTCGAGCGAACCCGCCGCCAGAGCCGTCACGGCCTGAATGGCATCTTCTTCACTGGCTGTGAAAACGAAGCCATGAAGTTCCAGGAAGAGAACGCCGATCACGAAGCCCGTTCTCTTGTTGCCGTCAACAAAAGGATGGTTGCGGACGATGCCTGCGGCGTAAAGGGCGGCCATTTCTACGATATCGGCCGAGGGAGCGTAAGCGTGGTGCTGGCGGGGGCGGGCGAGGCCAGACTCCAGGAGTGCTCGATCGCGCACTCCCGCCGCGCCCCCGTGCAGCGCCAAAACCCGACCATGGATGGCCAGTGCGTCGCGCACTTCGATCCACAGTGGCTCTTTAGTTTTAGTTTTTCGCGGCATTTTCAGCGGCGATGCTTCACTTCGCCAAGGCACGCAACGTGTTGCGATAACGGCCCATGATCTCCTCAGCTTTCTCCATTTTCTTCTCGAACGCGGGATCGTAAGGTGTAAGGCGGTAGTCGCCGTCCGGAGCTTCGATCAGAAAAACACGCTCCCCGTCGCCGGTCTGGAGCCGCTGAATCACTTCTTTGGGCAGCACAACGCCGAGCGAATTGCCGAACCTGCGGATTTTGAGTTGGACCATGGTCGACCCTCGTGTTATTACAATTGTAATAACTCGCCGGGGATTGCGCAAGAGCGGGGATTGCGCACGGGCGTTGAGCCTTTACTACTACGCGCTGGCCGCTTCCTGCCCGCCCAGCGGCAGGAAGTATTGCGTGCCTTTGATCGGGGCGGAGACTTTTCGCAGGAGTTCCTGCAAGTCTTCGTTGCGGTCGACGAAATCAATCTCTGAAGTGTTGACGATCAGCAGGTCTGACGATGTGTAGTGAAAGAAGAAGTGTTCGTAGGCTTTGACCACTTCCTGCAGATACTCGTCGCTGACGGCGCGCTCGCCCGGCGCATTTTTTTTCTTGAGGCGCTTCTTCAGCACTTCCGGCGTGGCCTGCAGATAAATCACGAGGTCGGGCGTGGGCACCTGCTCGCGGAAGTGGTTGTAATAGCGATTGTAGGTGTCGAGTTCCTGGTCGGTGAGGTTGAGGCAGGCGAAGAGTTTGTCTTTTTCAAAAATGAAATCGGCGACCACGGTCTTCTGCGAATGAGGATTAAGATCGAGCGCCCGCAACTGTTCGAAGCGCCGCACCAGAAACGCGAACTGGGTTTGAAACGCCGCGCCGCGCTCGCCTTCGTAGAAGGCGGAAAGAAACGGGTTGGTTTCCGGCTCCATCACCCGCTGCGCGTTCAGCCGTTCGGCCAGAATACGCGCCAGCGTGCTCTTGCCGACTCGCAGCGGACCTTCCACTGCAATGTAGCGGGGCAGTTCGAAAAGATTGGCCATGGGCTCCGGAACCGAGACTTGAAGATGCAGCATAACGCGGCAGCCGCCGTCACACAATTGCGGGAAGAGTTAACAGCTGTTGATTTCTTTTTTCGGATTTGCGCGAACGCGCGAGACAATGCGGGGCGCCTAGAAGCCATCCGTCTCAAGAATGGGTTCGGGAAGGGCACGGTTTTAGCCGTGCCGTACACGTGCTACAGAAGTCAGAGCTTTAACCGCTGGGGCCTCGCTCGGGTCCAACCGCAACGGACTTACGAGATCCTAGAGCGCGGCTGCCTGTTCGCGGCGCCGCGCTTGAATCTCAATGTAGACGTTAACCAGCGACACGGCCGCTGGAGTGACTCCCGGGATGCGCGAGGCGTGGCCCAGCGTTCGCGGCTGCACTTTGCCGAGTTTTTCCTGCATCTCGCGCGAAAGCCCGCTGACCGAGCGGTAATCGAACCAGTCGGGGATGGCCCGCTGCTCGGACTTTTTCAGGCGATCCATGGCGCGCTGCTGCTGCAGCAGGTAGCCTTCGTACTTGATTTCGGTTTCGACGGATTTGAGTTGGTTGCGGACTTCGGAAGAAAGCTTGGCCACGGATTCACGCGGATCAATACGGATTTCTTCTTGCTGTCTTTCGAAGAAAACGGGATCGAGTTCGCGAAGAATGGGCGCCAGTTGTTCGATGATTATTTCGGGTCGCTTGAGCAACTGGGCGCAAGTCTGGCCGATGACCGTCGGCGAGAGGTGTGTCTCGGCGGCCGGGGCGCTGCCGGCGACAGCGGATTCCTCGGCGCTGCGCTTCTCGGAATGACAAAACGTAATTTTCTTCAACATTTCTGACGTCAGTCTCGTGCGTTCCAGCAGCGCCTTCACGTTTTCCAGGCGCTGCTGCTTGGCCTGAAAATCTTCCCAGGCGTTGTCTGCGATCAGTCCGACGCGGCGGCCGTGCGGGGTGAGGCGGCGGTCGGCGTTGTCGATGCGCAGGTGCAGGCGGAATTCGGCGCGCGACGTGAACATGCGGTAAGGCTCGTTCGTGCCCTTGGAGATGAGGTCGTCAATTAGGATGGCGGTATAAGCCTCGGTACGGTCGAGAATCAGCGAAGGCTGCCGCTTTACCTTGAGTGCGGCGTTGATGCCGGCCATCAGGCCCTGGCAGGCGGCTTCCTCGTAGCCGGAGGTTCCGTTGATCTGCCCGGCAAGAAAAAGATTCGCGAACTTTTTTGTTTCAAGCGTGCGTTCGAGTTCGGTGGGATCGATCGAATCGTACTCGATCGCGTAACCCGGCCGCAGCATGTCGGCATTTTCGAGGCCGGGAATCGACTTCAGAATCGCGAGTTGGACATCCACCGGCAACGACGTGCTCATGCCGTTGACGTAAATCTCGTGTGTGTTCAGTCCCTCAGGCTCGAGAAAGAGTTGATGCATTTCCTTGTCGGGAAACTTCACGATCTTGTCTTCGATCGACGGACAATAACGCGGCCCGATGGACTGAATCTGTCCGCTATACATGGGCGAACGGTGCACGTTCTCGCGGATGATGCGGTGCGTCTCAGGCGTCGTCCACGCGATGTAACAAGGCACCTGCGAATCATGATGCGCCACGCGCTTCGTACGAAAACTGAACGGCGTGGGGTCAACGTCACCGGGCTGCGCCGCAAAGCGCGACCAGTCAATGGTGCGCCCATCCAACCGCGGCGGAGTGCCGGTCTTGAGCCGGCAGCCGCGCAGTCCCAGCTTCTTCAGCGCTTCGCCCAGCAACACCGCGTTCGGTTCGCCGGAGCGTCCCGCGGGATATTGTTGTTCGCCACAATGAATCAAGCCGTTGAGAAAAGTTCCGGTCGTGATAATGACCGCCTGCGCGCCGACAGTGCGGCCGTCGCGAAGCTTGATACCGAGGACGCAGGCTTCGGGCTTCAGCTGTCGGGCTTCAGCAATGCCGACGTTCTCAGCTCTCAGTTCTCGGTTCTCAGTAAAATCCGATATTTCAATGGCTGGAGCCGATTCCTGTAAGGAAGTCTCGTCGTCGCGAGTGAAGCCGGGCTCTTGCCGGTCTTGCTGAGAACTGAGAACCGAGAACTGAGAACTCTCCAGAATCAGATCCGCCACTTCCGCCTGCTTGATCTTCAGGTTCGGCTGCGATTCCAGCACTTCGCGCATCTTGAGCCGATACGCCTGCTTGTCACACTGCGCGCGCGGCGACCACACGGCCGGACCGCGCGATGTGTTGAGCAGACGAAACTGGATTCCCACCGCGTCAGTGATCTCGCCCATGATGCCGCCGAGCGCGTCCACTTCGCGGACGAGGTGGCCCTTGGCGATTCCGCCCACCGCGGGATTGCACGACATCTGCGCGATCAGGTCGACGTTGAGCGTGTAGAGGGCCGTGTTCAGCCCCATGCGCGCAGCAGCCATCGCGGCCTCGCACCCGGCATGCCCCGCGCCCACTACCACTACATCGAATTGTTCGGTGAACTGCATTGTGACTGCTTCGCACCCGCACGCTGTCGCTAAGCCGATGCTTCGAAGAGTGGTACCAGACGAGTCCACAGGCCGCCGCGACGATAATCCTTTCATTCTAGCAACTTGTCGCGGTGGTGCTGCCCACGGCGTCGAAAAGATTAAAGATGAAGAGCGCGAGCCTTCGAGCGCATCCAATCCGACGTATGAACATTTCCGACCGTGACCGAAAAAAAGAAGACCCCAAGGAAGACCAGAAGAAAAAAGCGAAGGCCCTCCTGTCCCTGCACTCGGGGGACGATCCGTTGATCCTCCCCAACGTCTGGGACGTGGCCAGCGCCCGCATCATCGAGGACGCCGGATTCCCGGCCATCGCCACCAGCAGCGCCGGTATCGCGTTTTCGCTCGGCTATCCCGATGGAGAAAAAATTCCGCGCGAGGAGATGCTGGCGGCGGTCGAGCGCATTGCCCGCGCAGTAAAAGTCCCGGTCACCGCCGATGTCGAGGCGGGCTACGGACCCACGCCGGCCGATGCCGCCCGCACCGCGCGCGCGGTTATCGAAGCGGGCGGGGTGGGCATGAACCTGGAAGATGCTACCGGCGACTCCGACCAGCCCCTGGTGGAGTTGCCGCTGCAATTGGAAAAGATTCGCGCCGTGCGTGAGATCGCGGAGAGCTTGCAGGTTCCGCTCGTGCTCAACGCCAGGACCGATGTTTATCTCCTGCAGGTTGGTGCTCCGGGCACGCGCTACGACGAAGCGATTCGCCGCCTGCGCGCCTTTCGCGATGCCGGCGCGGATTGCGTCTTCGTTCCCGGGCTGGCAGACGCGCCCACCATCGCACGAATTGTGTCAGATCTTCAGCACCCCGTGAACATTCTGGCCGGTCCCGGCTCGCTCTCCGTGGCTGAGTTGCGCAAGCTCGGCGTCGCGCGAATCAGTCTGGGTTCCGGGCCGCTGCGCGCTGCGCTCGGACTGCTCCGCCGTTTAGCCCAAGAGCTCAAGACGAAAGGCACCTACGAGCTGTTAGAGGGCGCGCCTTCACACGCGGAAATGAACAAGCTGATGAACCTAGCGTGAGAACCGAGAACTGAGAACCGAGAACTGAGAACTGAGAACTGAGAACTGAGAACTGAGAACTGAGAACTGAGCCCCGCCATCCTCATCGGCGTCATCTCCGATACTCACGGACTGCTTCGGCCTGAAGCGCTGGCGGCGCTGCGCGGCGCGGATCGCATCATTCACGCCGGCGATGTAGGCGCGCCCGAAATTCTAGAGACGCTCGCAGCTATTGCTCCAGTCACGGCTGTGCGGGGCAATGTCGACACCAGCGCATGGGCGCGCAACCTCCCCGAAACAGACGTGCTCGAAGTGGACGGCGTTTCCATCTACGTGCTTCACGATCTCGAGGCGCTCGACCTCAAGCCGCAAGCGGCCGGGTTCCGCGTGGTGATCTCCGGCCACAGTCACGTTCCCAAGCAGGAGACGCGCGCCGGCGTGCTCTACTTCAATCCCGGCAGCGCGGGCCCGCGACGCTTCAAACTCCCGGTGAGCCTCGGCCGCCTGACCGTGAAAGACGGAGCCGTGCGCGGAGAGCTCGTGAACCTGGACGTTTAGCCGCTTTGGTCATTCTGACAATCGCACCCCGTTCTGCTTGTGACTTTGTCATCCGAGCGAAGCGAGGAATCAGGGTCTTGCTAATTGCTAATGGCTAACGGCTGACTCCTGGTTGCTACAATCGCAATCGATGTCGACGCAATTTCAAATAGAGAAGACTGCCGGCTCCGCGCGCCTGGGACGCCTGCTCACTCCCCACGGCGAAATCGAGACGCCCGTATTCATGCCCGTGGGCACGGTGGGTTCCGTGAAGGGAGTGTCGCAGGACATTCTCGAAGAGCTGGGCGTGCAGATTCTCCTGGGCAACACGTATCACCTCTACCTGCGGCCGGGAGTCGACACGGTGCGCAGGCTGGGCGGCCTGCACCGCTTCATGGCGTGGCCTCGTGCCATTCTCACCGACTCAGGCGGCTTTCAGGTTTTCAGTTTGAACGAGCTGCGCAAGGTTTCCGAAGAGGGCGTTACGTTCCGCTCGCATCTAGATGGCTCGTCGCATTTCTTCAGTCCAGAAAAATCCATGGAAATTCAGATTGGCCTGGGCGCGGACATCATCATGGCGTTCGACGAATGCACGGAGTTTCCCGCCGACCGCGCGCGCACGGAAGCTTCGATGGAGATGACATTGCGTTGGGCGGAGCGCAGCAAGAAATATTTTGAGGAGCACAAGCACGAGGTGCCGTGGGGAGAAGTTTCCAGTTTCCAGTTTCCGGTTTCCAGTTCCGCTGCTTCCGCTATCGGCAGCCGACGGAACAAGTACTTCCGGAAACCGGGAACCAGAAACTGGAAACTTTCCCGCCGAGGACCCAACGCAATCCCTCTTCGGCATCATCCAGGGCGGAATGGATCGCGACCTGCGAAAAGAATCCGCGCTGCGCACCATCGAAATCGGATTTCCCGGCTATGCCATCGGAGGACTCAGCGTAGGCGAGCCGCGCGAACTGACGCGCGACATGGTCGAGTCTACAATCGAGCATCTGCCGGCCAACAAGCCCCGCTACGTCATGGGAGTAGGCACGCCCGAAGAAATCGTCGAATACGCCAGTCTCGGCGTCGACATGATGGATTGCGTTCTGCCCACACGCGCGGCGCGCCACGGATTGCTCTTCACTTCGGAGGGAAAAGTTTCCATCAAGCAGGCACGCTACGCGCAGGATCAGGGCCCGCTCGACGCCAATTGCTCCTGCCGCGTGTGCCAGCGCTATTCGCGTGCCTACTTGCGGCACCTTTATGCGGCCAATGAGGTGCTGGCGCAAGTCCTGAATACCGTCCACAACCTGAGTTTCTACCTTGACACTATGCGGCGCGTGCGGCATTCTATTCAACTTGGGGAAGCGTCTCGTTTTCTTACTGACATCTGGTCTCGACAGAAACCTTGACCAAGTGAGACGTCCCCGGATTCTCGCCTGAAAGCCGAAGCAACCCGGCCGAAGTCGATCAGAAACTCACGTGGTGAAATAGCAGCTTCCGCGGCGTTAGTGGGCGCGGAGGATGGTTCGCGAAGGCGGATTCGCGCATGATGATTCGCGGGTAAGATTCGCGCGGATTCATCCGGGCCCAGACGAAATGAACATGACACTCTTGTTGGCAATGCAGGCGGGCGTCGGCGGGATG
Source organism: uncultured Acidobacteriaceae bacterium (assembly GCA_963846245.1). Taxonomy (GTDB): domain Bacteria; phylum Acidobacteriota; class Terriglobia; order Terriglobales; family Acidobacteriaceae; genus Sulfotelmatobacter. Next base: position 375,126 of record CAWJVI010000013.1, read on the forward strand.
TCGTGGCTGGGTATCGCGCCCCTGCTTTTTATTTTCGCAATTTTTTATTTTCTGCTGATCATGCCGCAGCAGCGCCGGCAAAAAAAGTGGCAGACCATGCTGGATGCTCTCAAGACCGGCGACAAGGTAACGACCAGCGGCGGACTGCGCGGGACGATCATCGCATTGAAGGATGATGCGGTGCATCTGCGAGTTCCTCCCGATAATCTGCGGGTGGAAGTGACCAAGGCCTCCGTGGTGCAGGTCACCACGCCCGAGGAAGAAGCCAAAGCCAAGTAGGACGCAGCGAAAACATTCGCAACATGTTTGCGGGAATTGTTATCAGGAAATTTTCAAAAAATCATAAAGAAGCGCTTTCATGAATAAGAATCTGCTCTGGAAAATGCTGGCGATCATCGGGATCCTGCTGGTTTTTGTGTTTGGGATCTTCGGTATTCCGCAAAACTTTTCGCGCAAGGGGATGCTGGCCGCGATTACGAAGAACATTCATCTTGGCCTGGATTTGAGCGGAGGAACCCACCTCATCCTGCAAGTGCAGGTGAATGACGCGGTCAACGTGGATTCCGATACCGCGATTGAAATGCTCAAGGAGCAACTGAACAAGAAGAAGATCGACTTTGCCGACATCACCAAGCCCGATCCGGTGAACAGTCCCGACCACATCGTGCTGAAAGGCGTGCCCACGGCTTCCCGCACTGACCTGTTGGGCATCGTGCAGGATCGTTTGCCCGAGTACGACATCACTTCCGGCGCCGACAGCACCTTTAGCCTCACCATGAAGCCCAGCATGCTCACGGATCTGAAGAGCAAGGCGGTGACGCAGGCGATTGAAACCATCCGCAACCGCATTGACGCGCTGGGCGTGAACGAACCCACCATCCAGGAACATGGCCTCGGTGATTACCAGATTCTGGTTCAGTTACCCGGCATTGATGATCCAGATCGCGTGAAAAGCATAATCCAGTCCACTGCCATGCTTGAGATCAAGCAGTCGCTGGGCGGGCCTTATCCCAGCGAGCAAGCCGCTCTGCAGGATAAGGGTGGAGTGCTTCCGCCGGATGCCATGCTTCTTCCCGGCCACGCCGCTCCCGGCGCCGGGACCGACAGCGGGGATGCGTGGTACCTGGTTTCGCGTGTATCAGCAGTCAGCGGCAAAGATCTTCGCGATGCGCAGCCCAGCCGCGATCAGAGTGGCCAGCCCAGTGTCAGCTTCACGCTGACCGGCGAAGGCGGACAGCGTTTCTACAACTTCACTTCGGCGCACGTCGGCGACGGCCTGGCCGTGGTGCTCGACGGCAAAGTGCAGGAAGTCGCCAACATTCATGAAGCCATCCGCGACCGCGGCGAAATCAGCGGCGGCCACATGAGTGAGCAGTCCTCCAAGGATCTTTCCATGATCCTGCGTTCTGGCGCGCTGCCGGCGGGCATCAAGTATCTGAACGAGAGTGTGGTGGGGCCGTCGCTTGGGGCAAGACTCGATCAATCACGGCGTCATGGCGGCAGTTATCGGCATGCTGGCGGTTCTGGTCTTCATGCTGGTTTATTACCGCGGTGCCGGCATCAACGCCGACGTTGCGCTGCTGCTGAATCTGATTATCCTGCTGGGATTCATGGGCTACTTCGGCGCCGTTCTGACTTTGCCAGGAATTGCCGGAGTGATTCTGACGGTCGGTATGGGCGTGGATTCGAATGTACTGATCTTCGAGCGCATCCGCGAAGAATTGCGCAACGGCAAGACGCCGCCTTCGGCCGTGGATCAGGGTTTCAGCCATGCCTGGATCACGATCGTGGATACGCACGTCACTACCATCGTCTCGGCGGCGATCCTGTTTATTTTCGGCACGGGCCCGGTTCGTGGATTCGCCACGACTCTCACTTTCGGCCTGCTGGCGAATTTGTTCACGGCAGTATTCGTTTCACGCGTGATTTTTGATTACGTGCTGAGCTGAGCATCAGCGCGGAGAAGCGTTAAGCATCTAGTGGATTAGTCATTGAGTGATTGAGTCAGCGAGTGATTGAAAACTAAGGCGATTGAGAAATTGAGGACCGGCGTCAGACGGTATTCAATGATTGAGTCGGATCAAAATTAAATGGCGTGAAATTCGAGCTAAGTCATAGATAGATAAGGGGCTAGACAACAGGTGGAGTTCTTTCGCAATCCGAATATAGATTTTCTCGGGAAAAAGTGGTATTTTCTCGCCTTTTCACTGGTGTTCAGCTTGGCGGGAGTTTTTTCCATGTTGTTCTGGCATGGCATCCCGTGGGGCGTGGATTTTCGCGGCGGCACGCTGGTTTACGTGAAGTTTTCGCACCCGCCCAACGATAATGCGGTGCGATCGGCGCTCGACCGCGTGGGGCTGCACAATTTTCGTCTGCAAACGCTGGGAGACAAAGGGAGTAACGAGCTTCTGATCGACCTCTCGTTGCAGGAAACCAACGAGCAGGAACTGGATAAGGGCAAGATTCAGATTATCAAGGCGCTGGAGACCAATGCTCCGGCGGACAAGATCGACCTGAACAACGCCAGCTCATTGACAATAAAGAAGTTCCTGATGGATAAAGATCCGCTGCATCTGGGGTCGGATGCCGACCAGAAATACACGGCGGTCGCGCACGACATCGCGAATTACCGCGATAAGACGCAGGGCGGCGTGCTCAGCTCAATTGATCAGCTCAAAGGGCGCGGTCGACCCGGCGGTGGTCGCGTCGCTTCCGGAGCAATTTTTCTTGTCGGATTTCGGCGTTTATCAGGTGGAAATCGTCGGTCCGCAGGTGGGCGGGCAGTTGCGCAGACAGGCGCTGATGGCGACGATTTATTCGCTGGTGGGCATGCTGGTTTACCTGGGATTCCGGTTTGAGTGGATTTACGGCGTAGCGGCAGTGGTTACCGTATTTCACGACACGCTGATCACCGTGGGAGCGTTTTCACTGACCAGGACGGACATCTCGCTGACCGTGATTGCCGCGATCCTGACGTTGATTGGTTACTCTAATAACGACACGATCGTGGTATTTGACCGCATTCGGGAAAACATTAAACTGATGCGACGCGAGAAGCTGGCGGATATCGTAAATCGCAGTATCAACCAGACTTTAAGCAGAACTATCTTGACAGCCGGGCTTACCTTCCTTACCGTACTCGCTCTGTATTTATTTGGCGGCGAGGTGCTGCACGGATTCAGCCTGGCGCTGGTAATTGGCATCTTAATCGGAACGTATTCGTCGATTGCGATTGCGGCCCCGATTCTGGTGGCCTACCAGGATTGGCGGATTGAAAAGGGTAAGCGTCCCGTGGGAATGCCGGGCAAAGCCAGGTAAGCGTCCGGCGGGCGATTTCGGGTGCATTTGATGTTAAACGTTTTTGGGCGCGAAGCCATCTCAATAAGTGGCCTCTGGTTTGTTAAGTTGTTTTGTTATACGACCCTTATTTATAAGGGTTTAGCGTGGTTCGGCAGGAAAGCGGATGGGGGCTTGGGTGGTTCCCGGACGCGGCTTCGGAACTGGGAGCAAAGAGGAAGCAGGCGGTGTCTAACCTTCTGTACGCTCTAGCTGTAGGGAGAAGCCTCTATGTTTGAAGATAGCCTCATCGAGTCCGGCGGAAAGCTGAAAACCAAGCGCGGAGCAACCAGCTTCATCGCGTTTCTGGTTCAGATCGGGATTATTATCGTGATGGTCCTGATTCCGCTGATCTTTACGGAAGCCTTGCCTAAGGCGCAACTGGTTGGCTACTTGATGGCACCCCCGCCACCGCCACCCCCACCACCACCGCCGGCAGCGGCAGTGCATGTGGTGAAACAGGTTCAGACGGATATCGTGAATGGCCAGCTGCGCACTCCCACCAAGATTCCTAAGAAAGTCCTGGAAAATCTGAAAGAAGACGAAGCCCCACCGCAAATGAGCGCGGCCGGAGTCGTGGGCGGCGTGCCGGGTGGCGTACCCGGCGGGCAGATGGGCGGCGTGATCGGCGGCATCATCAACTCGACGCCGGTTGCGGTTCCGCACATTGCCACTCCGCAGCGCGTACGCGTTTCCTCGGCGTGTCTCACGGGACTGTTGATGCGCCAGGTGAACCCGACCTATCCACCGCTGGCTCGCCAGGCGCGCATCGCCGGAGCCGTGATTTTGCAGGCGGAAATCAGCAAGACCGGGGATATCCAAAACCTGCACCTGATCAGCGGTCACCCCATGCTGGCGCCCGCCGCAATCGAAGCCGTGAAGCAGTGGAAGTACAAGCCCTATCTGCTCAATGGTGAACCGGTCGAGGTGGAAACTACGGTTCAGGTGAATTTCACGCTGTCCGGAGGTTAGAACTCGGGCGTTGCGTGGCAAGAGTTCGCGGTTTTGCTGTCGAAGTGTGTGACGAGAAGTGTTCGACGAAGTGTGGTTGAGCCCTCCCCCATTTTCCCACCGTGAGCGGTGGCCGGGAGAGGGCTTGGCAAAGGCGCTCTGACGAGGCCGCCGTACTTAATACGTACTACCAACACTCATTAACAAATGTTAAGGCCGACGCCATGGCTTGGATTGTCCATCAGTGCGGGGGGCCAGTTTTTAATTAGCAACCTCTCTCGGCGGCTGAGATACAAAGCGCATCTAAGTTCCCGGTCGTCGGGGTTCATGGCTGTCGGGGTTTCGAGCCGTCGGGTTCGGGCAGTCAGCTTTAGAGAATTAAGATTCAGAGGGTTTTCGGCCCAGAAAGTTCCGAGGAGGGAAAGCAACTCATGTTAGCAACTCAGGTAGCAGCTGTTGTTCTCAGCCACGTATCCGCCGCAGCCACTTGGATCATCCAGGAGGGCAACGGCGCCATAGCGACCGATCCGATAGGCCTGTGGAATTCAATGAAATGGCCCGCTCGAGTCGTAGTCATTATCCTGTTCATCATGTCGGGTTGGTCCATCGGCGTGATGATTGACCGCTGGATGGCGTATAACGCAGCCCGTAAACAGTCGCGCGCCTTTGCCCCCGCGGTAGCCGGAGCGCTGCGCGATGGCCGTATCGACGAGGCCATCAAAGTGGCCGAGCGCAACAAGAAGAGCCATCTGGCCAAGGTGGTTACCGCCGGCCTGATGGAGTTCAAGGCTCACCAGGATAGCCCGGGCGCGATCCCCGGCGAAACCATTGAAGCCTCCAAGCGCGCTCTGGAACGCACGGAAGCCATCGTTCACGCGGAATTGAAGCGCGGACTGGGCGGCCTCGCCACCATTGGTTCGACGGCTCCATTTGTGGGACTGTTCGGAACTGTGTTGGGTATTCTGAACGCGTTCATCGGAATCGCCAACTCCCATGCCACGGGTCTCGCGGCAGTGGCCGGCGGTATCGCGGAAGCGCTGGTTACAACCGCCATCGGGCTGGTGGTCGCGATCCCGGCCGTCATGATGTTCAACTACCTGACGGGCCGCGTGGAAGCGTTCGACGTGGAGATGGATAACTCGTCGAGCGAACTGATCGATTACTTCCTGAAGCGGCGCGACATTGCCCGTCGGTCCTAACCGGCGAGATGTAACCGGTCTGCAATGAGTTGCTGTCCGGCGCCCGGATTTCGGGCGCCGGGCTTTCCCAACTCGTGGCGGAACGTGCACCGTAGCGGAAGTACGGGAGAAATCAAAGCTATGGCATTAGCAAAACGAAACGAAGGCGCCAAGGTCAACTCCGACATCAACGTCACGCCCATGGTGGACGTGATGCTGGTTCTGCTGATCATCTTCATGGTGGTCACGCCGATGCTGCAGAAGGGCGTCAGTGTGGATATGGCCCCTGTAAACAATCCGGAACAGATGCCGGATGCGGATAAAGAAGACGCGCTGCTGGTTTCCATCACGCATGACGGAACAGTATTCTTCGGCCCGGATAAGATTTCTATCGACGACCTGACGACCAAAGTGAAGGACCGCCTCACCAATCATCAGGACAAGCGAGTCTATGTGAAAGCCGACATGCGCGCCCGGTTCGGCTCTGTGGTGCTGGTGGTGGACGCGGTGCGCGCTGCCGGAGTGGATGATCTTGGCTTGCTCACCGATCAAAGGAAAGCAACAACTCCAAGCGCCCCGCCGGCTCCGGCTGCGCCAGGGCAATAGAGGAGAACGACCATGGGAATGACAGCTGGCTCGAGCGGCGGCCAAAATGCAAACATGAACGTCACGCCGCTCATTGACGTGCTGCTGGTGCTGCTGATCATCTTTATGGTGATCTCGCCGGTGACGCCGAAAGGGCTGGATGCGCTGGTGCCTCAGCCGCCGCCACCGAACGCGCCGAAGAACAATACGCCGGACCGCACCATCGTGGTGTCACTGTTGGATCGCGGCTCGGGGCAGGAACCAGGCTTGAAAATCAACACGGACGACGCGACCTGGGACAACCTGCAAGGGCGCCTGACTGACATCTACAAGACGCGTGCTGAAAAGGTGATGTTCGTGAAGGGGGACGATTCTATTCCCTTTGCTAACGTGGCCAGTGTGATTGACATTGCCCACGCCGCCGGCGTGGACAAGGTCGGCCTGATCACCGCGAAGATTGAAGCGGGCAACTAGATCTGCCCAGCGGAGAGTTTTTCTGTGCGCGGGAGACGGGTGCTCCGCGCAAGAGTTTCTCTACCGCGCCTGGCGCGTGTCGCTTAGCTCTTGTCAACGCGCCTGATCTAGGCCTAGGATGCTGTGGCGAGGGAGACCCATACTGCAATGAATAAGAACTTAAGACTGCTTACGCTGGCTGCGGCTGCGCTGGCGCTAACCTCCTCGGTGGGCTGCAATAAGCTACGGGCCCGCGATCAGCTCAACAAGGGCGTCGAAGCATACAAGAATACTCATTACGAGCAGGCTATCGACCATTTTCAACAGAGCATTCAGCTTGATCCCGCGCTGATCAACGCGCGCATGTATCTGGCCACGGCTTTTGTTTCGCAATACATTCCCGGAGTCGATTCTCCGGACAACATCCGCGCCGCGGACCAGGCGATTGAGCAATACCAGTATGTAATCGACCACAATCCCGCGCGCGAACAGAAAGCCAACAGCGCCAAAGGCATTGCGTATCTGGATTTGAACATGAAAAAGTTCGACGAGGCCAAAAGGTATTACCGGATCGCCTCGGACGTGGACCCGAACGATGCGGAGCCCTACTACTCCGTGGGTGTGATCGATTGGACGGCCTGCTACCAGCCCCGCATGGAAGAGCGCGCCAAGCTGGGATTGAAGCCGGAAGAGCATTTGAATCCCAAGGACAAAGAGCAGAAAAAAGCCTGCGACGAACTGCGAGTGAAGAACATGCCTTCGATTCAGGAGGGCATTGAGACTCTGGGAAAAGCGATTCAGCTGCGTGAAGATTACGACGACGCCATGGCCTACATGAACCTGATGTACCGCGAAAAGGCGGACGTAGAGTGCGACGACCTTGCCGCGCGCGCCGCCGACCTGAAGACCGCCGACGAGTGGACGGACAAAGCCCTTACCGCGAAAAAAGTGAAGGCTGAAAAACAGGCTGCAGCGACCCAGGGCGGCATTACGATCGATCAGTCGAAGTAGGATCAGTCGAAATAAGCGCCGGAAGTTTCCGAAAACGGGTGCCCCATTTCTCGCGTTTTGTGCGAGAAGTGGGGCTTTTCTCTTTGCGGCACCCAGCGTTGTCTCCTGTAGAATCTTGGGTTCGCTCGTGCGCTTCGTATGTTCAAGAAAATTCTGATCGCTAATCGTGGCGAGATCGCGGTGCGCGTGATCCGCGCCTGTCATGAGATGGGGATTGCCGCGGTCGCGGTTTACTCCGACGTGGATCGCGCGGCGCTGCACGTCCGAAAAGCTGACGAAGCCTATCCGATCGGCGCAGCGGCGGCCGCGGAGTCCTATCTCAACATCGGGAAAATTCTTGATGTCGCCCGGCAATCGGGCGCGGAAGCGATCCATCCCGGCTACGGATTTCTTTCTGAAAATGCGCGTTTTGCGCAGGCTTGCCTGGACCGGGGAGTGAAATTCATCGGTCCCACGGCTGCCGCGATGAATGCTATGGGCTCGAAAACCCGCGCCCGGCAGGCGATGGAGCGCGCCGGAGTGCCGTTCGTTCCGGGCACATCGCGCGGGCTGGAATCGATCGAGGAAGCCGAGGCAGTGGCGGCGCGCATCGGTTACCCGGTAATGCTGAAAGCGGCGGCAGGCGGCGGGGGCAAGGGCATGCGGCTGGTGCACACGCCCGATCGGCTCAAGTCGTCGCTGGACGCGGCGCGCAGCGAGGCGGAGCGGTCTTTTGGCGACGGCGAAGTTTACGTCGAGAAGGCCATCGTCAACCCACGCCACATCGAGATGCAGATACTGGCTGACGAACATGGGAACACGCTCTACCTGGGAGAGCGCGAGTGTTCGCTGCAGCGGCGGCATCAGAAAGTGCTGGAAGAAGCGCCGTCGCCGATTGTTGACGCCGATATGCGGCGTCGCATGGGCGAGGTTGCGGTGCGCGTCGCGCGGGCGGCGAACTACACCAATGCGGGCACGGTTGAGTTCCTGGTGGATGCGCAGAAGAATTTTTATTTTCTCGAAATGAATACGCGGTTACAGGTGGAGCATCCGGTCACGGAGTTGGTTACGGGACTCGATCTGGTGCATCTGCAGATTCGGATTGCGGCGGGGGAGAGCCTGCCGCTGCGCCAGGAAGATGTGCAGATCCGCGGGCATGCCGTGGAGTGCCGCATCTACGCGGAAGATCCAGACAATAATTATTTCCCGAGTCCGGGCACGATCACGATGCTGCTGGAGCCGTCGGGTCCGGGAATCCGCGAGGATAGCGGCATGTACGAAGGCTGGACGGTGCCTATGGACTACGATCCGCTGCTGGCCAAGCTGATCGGTTACGGCAGCGACCGGGCACAGGCCATGGCGCGCCTCACCCGCGCGCTCGATGAATATTTCGTGGGCGGGATCAAAACCAATATCGCGCTGTTCCGCCGCATTCTGGCGGACCCGGGTTTTCGCGCCGGAAAGTTGGACACCGGGTTTCTCGACCGGATGCTGCAGAGGAAAGATGACCAGCGGGTTGATCCGCAGGCGGCGCAAGTCGCGGCCATCGCCGCAGGAATTTTCGCGGTGCTTGGGGCTTCTGCTGGGGCGGTCCGGGCTAGCGCTGCTTCGGCGGAAAAAGCCGTGAGTGCTTCTAACTGGAAAAGCGCCAGCCGCCGCGAGGCTCTGCGTTAACAGCACAGCGGTCGTCGAATAACTGGCAACTGACCACTGGCAACGGGCAACTGCTTTTATGCTTTACGACGTCACCATCGACGGCAAGAGCTACCGGCTCGAACTCGCGCGCGCCGAGGGCCGCTGGTTGTGCCGTTTGGACGGGCGCGAGGAGCAGGTCGACGCGGTGCTGGCGCGGCCGGACGTGCTTTCCCTCCGCATCAGAAACCAGGTTTACGAGATCAAGTTAGAACGCGTAGGCGCGGCTGATGACTATAACAACGACCTACAGGTGTGGGTGGGCAATGTGCGATTTTCCTGCGAATTACGCGATCCGCGCGCGCTGCGCACTCGTGCTCGCGCCACCGACGATCACGGGCCCAGGAAGTTGACTGCGCCCATGTCCGGCAAAGTGGTCCGCGTCCTGGCGCGGGAAGGCGACACAGTAGAGGCGGGCGCCGGCGTGCTCGTGTTGGAGGCGATGAAGATGCAGAACGAAATCAAGTCGCCGAAGAAGGGGACCATCCAGAAAATGCTGGCGGCCGAGGGACTCGCGGTGAATGCGGGAGATGTGCTGGCGATTGTGGAATGACAGACGGTTTCTCGATGTGAGGTGTGTTTAACTTCTTAACCACAGGGGGACACAGGGTAAAGCTGGAATCGCAGAGGCGGCGGCGAAAGGCCGCGGAGGGCGCGAGGAGGTGGCGAATTGACGGCTCGTGCCTGAGGTTCTACTTCTCGATCCCGTTGCTGTCCAGAACTTTCTTGGCGTAGTAATTCTCTACCTTGGCCGAATCCCGTAGAACTTCATAATAGGCGGCTTTCAGCAACTGCTCGCGCCGGTCGTGGAGTTGCGAGCGGATGGCTTGCTGCACCCGCGGGTCTGAAAGCTGGCGTTGTCCCGCAGGCTCTTTCGCGATGAGCTTCACGATGCGGAAGCCGATCAGTTGCTTGTTGCCGGGATTCACCACGGTAATGATCGGAGTGTACTGGCCGGGCTTGAGTTGCAGCACGGCGTCGCGTGTAGTCCAGTTCGACGGGTCGGCGTTGCGCAGCGAGGACTCGGGAACGGTCCCCATATCGCCGCCGCTGCCTGAGGTCTGCGGGTCTTCGGAAAAATCCATGGCAAGCTTGGCGAAATCGTCGCCGCTATCGAGGCGATTCGCGATCATCTGGATTTTCTTGCGCGCCTCGGCCTCGTTCTGCGCTTTGTTGTTCTGGTTGTGCACCTGCGGGTTGGGCTGCGGAGTCACCAGCACCTGAGCCAGGTGATACTGGGGTTCGATCAGATTAAATCCCGATTTGTGCGCGTTGTAATAGTCGCTGACGTCCTGGTCGGTGACGTTGATTTTGGAAGCGACTTCTTTGTTCATCACTTTCTCGACCGTGATGGAGCGCTTGATCTCGCGCTTGAAATCCACCAGCGTAATTTTTCTTTCTTTCAGTTGCTGCGCGAATTCTTCCTCGGAGAGTGGGGATCGAATCTCCGTGTACTTGCGGTCGACCTCTTCGTCGGTGGCGAGCAGGCCAAGTTTCTCGGCGCGTTGCATTACGATTTCATCTTCGATCAGCTGGTGGAGAATGCTCAGGCGCAGAGAAGTTGCCTGCTCGCCGTCGGGGCGTTCCTGCGTGGCCGATGCGATCTGGGCTTCATAATACTTGTCGACTTCGGAGCGGAAGATTTTGCGGCCATCTACCGTAGCCACAACATCGCCTCCGACCGGCGACTTGCAGCCCACGAACGATGCCAGCAAAATTGCCGCGGCCAACGCGGGGATAATTCCGGCAAGGCGCAATCTTCGTCTTGAAAATTCGTTTTGCGAAAATTCAGTTCTCAAGAGTTCGTTTCTCAAAAATCTCCCCTCGCACTCCGATGCCTCGTACTCTGATGCGCAGCGCACGGCTACGGTAAAAAGATCCCGTCCGGGAGCTGCGACTAAGGCTCGTCATGGCAAATCCTACCTGCTGGCGGGCGCCGGAGCCGCGGCACCATGGTCGGGCACCGGTTGTCCCGCGTCTCGCAAAGCGCGGTCTAGCATGGCCCGTAGTTCGGCGACCGGAATCACGCCGTCCACTTTCTGCCCGTTCACAAATAAAGTGGGAGTGGCCGACACGCCAATGTCGTCTCCTTCTTTCATCGACGCTTTTACCGCCGTCTCATCCTGCGCCTTGACGCAGGCCTCAAGTTTCGGCTTGTCCAAATTGTGTTTCTGTCCCTGATCCAGCGCTAAGCGGTCGAGCGCGGCCAGCCGTGCGCCGGGAGTTTTTTCGCTTTTCACTTCGTCTTCATGCGCGTGAAGATAGTCGGCGAAATCCCAATAGGCATCGCCATTCTGCGCGGCCAGGCAGTTGGCATCCACGGCGGCGTGCATCGCCCAGGGATGAATCTCCGAGAGCGGATAGTCTTTGTAGACAAACGTGACCCGGTCGCCATACTCCTTGACGAGCTCAGGGAACATCGTCTGATGCATGCGCGAGCAGAAAGGGCATTCCAGATCATCGTAATTTACCACTAGAACCTTGGACGACTTGGCTCCGCGCACCGGCCGCCCGCTCACATCGATCTTGCTCATCACCTCGGCGAAAGGATCTTTTGTCAGATCGAACTTGACCATGCGCAACATGGTTTTGCGGTCCTGCGACACCAGGAATTTATAGTCTTTCTTGCTGTCTCCGCCATCGATGGCGACGGGCACCATGTCGTAGCCGGGCCAGTCTGTGCTGGGCACGATCGCGCCCACCTGCACGATCACGTCGGGAGGAATGCTGTAATAGGAGCGCACTTGCCGCTCGATTTCCTGTGCCAGAGCGGGGGCTTGTGCGGGAGCGGACGCTTGTGCCGGGGCGGATTTTCGGGCCGCGTCGGGCTGAGTGGACTGGGCTGCGCATCCCAAACAAATCAGAATGAGAACCAGAAAAGACCGTCGAATTAGAATCACCAAAAGCCGCCTCAACATTGCGAATCGCTATTGATTATCTCACAGGGGATGGGGAGGGCGGGAGCGATGGGGCTGGAGTTCTTGCTGTTTCGCGGCTGTTTGCCGGCTGATGAAGAGACCCGGTCGAGCTGCGCTCGACTGGACAGCCGGCGTGCACGTCCTGAGCCCGTCACACACGAGCATTGCCTCAGCCGGTGCGGCGGAGCAGCTCTGCTGCGGGCAGCAGCGCGTTCATGGAGCCGGAACGGAAGCCTTCGAGATCCAGGGTCACGAACTTGAAGCCGAGGGCTTTGAAGATCGCGGCGAACTCCGCGGCGACGGCGGGATTCAGCGCCTTTTCCATTTCTTCGCGGGCGATTTCGATGCGGACGATGTCGCCGTGATGCCGCACGCGGAACTGGCGGAATCCGAGCGCGCGAATCGCATCTTCGCCGGCTTCGACGACCGCGAGCGCCTCGCGCGTCACTTCGCGGCCGTACTCGATGCGTGAAGATAGGCAGGCGGACGCGGGCTTGTCCCAGACTCGTAGTCCGGCCTCGCGGGCCAGGTCGCGAATTTCAGCTTTCGTAAGACCGGCCTGCAGCAGTGGCGCAGCGACGTTGTGTTGCTGTGCGGCTTGTTGGCCGGGGCGGAAGTCGCCTTGATCGTCCTGGTTTACGCCGTAGGCAATCACATCAAACCCCGCGCCGCGCGCAGATTTTCCATCGCGGCGAAGAGTTCGTCTTTGCAGTGAAAGCAACGTTGCCCATCATTGCGGGCGTAGTCGGGACGATCGAGTTCGGAAGTGGAGATGACTTCGAGAGGAATCTGCTGCTCGCGGGCGAAAGCAATGGCGTCTGCAAGCTGGGTACGAGCCAGGCTGGGGGAATCGGCGATGATTGCCAGCATGTTAGCTCCCAGATTGCTGGTGCGCTGCCCAGGCGAGATACGCGGAGTCCACGCCGCCGGAGTAAGCCACGAGAACCCGGCCGGATGCGCGAAGGAGTTCTTCCAAAGTTTTGCACTTGGACGTGAGACTCGCTTCGGGCATGGGAGGATTGTAAGTGAAAGCGGGGGTCCAATGCGGAGGTGGAAACTCCCTGCAGGACTGGGGCAGCGCCGGCCTGCATGGGGTCCCTCGCTTCGCTCCGGATGACAAACGTTAAAGGTTGGGGCGCACGCCGAAGTGACTTGTTTAGTACAGCCGCTCCTGGCGCCGCAGGTTGCCGAACGAGCCGATGTTGGCAAGGGTGAAGGTGAAGCGGAACACATTTTCGTTGCGCACGTTGGCGATGGCGTAGCGCTGGTATTCCACGGTCATGCCGCAACAGTCCCAGTCATAGGTGGTTTGGGCGGTGGCGAATTGCAACAGGCCGGTGTTCGCGTCGATGCCGAAAGTGGTGGCCGCGCTGAAGCCGGGCTTGTTCAGCTGCCCGTATCCCAGGGCAACGCGGAACTGCTGAAATTCCTGCGTCGGAGCCTGCGTCGCGAAGGGCGATTGGCTGGACAATGGAATCTGCAGAAACGCGTCTCCACCGCCGATGGTGAACGGCCCCGCATGGTAGTTCGCCAGAAAGGTGCTGGCATTGATGCGGCCCAGCTGAAAATCGTAGTCCAGATCCCACTCGGTATCGGTGCGATCGCTGGTCTGCACCTTCAGGCGCGAAATGATCGGCGACAAATGGCGGGGCTCGGTGAGAAACGCAATGCCCGTCAGATCGGCCGTGGTGGTAAACACGTTTCTCTGGTTTGGAACCAGCGCGCCGCCGAAGGTAGGGTCGAGAAAATATTTCTGCGCGATTTCCCAGGTCGCAATTTCCCGCACCTGCGGTTCGGGGAGGCATTTAGGCTGCTGGCTGGTGGTGTGCTGCCAGGGAATGGCTGCCTCCGGCGCGGCGCCGCCCACCAGCAAGGCTCGCATGGTGTAGCTGCAGTCTTCCGCTTTGGCTGATTTGCTCTTTGCGTAGAGCCGGTTCACCACGCCGTATTCCACTTCATGCGTGTTGCTGAGGATGTCGCGTTCGTCAAAGCGCAGGACGTGCGAAAAATCGTTCACTCCCGTAACCAGGCGATAGGTGGCGAACGGCTCAACCACATGCTTCCATTTCCGTCCCAGAAATTCTTTGTCGTAGATTCGCTCCACCGCCGGAGGGCGCAATTCCACTGCGGTTTCTAAAGCGTGGCGGTTGAGGGATTCGTTCACCGCAACGTTACCGTTCGCACCGGGGACTAGCTGTTCGGTGTAAAACGTGTCGTGCAAAGCCAATTCGGAGCGCACCGACCATCCCCGGAAAAGCAGAGGCAGAGAAATCTGCGGGTTAAAGTCGAATCGTCCCAGCAGGTTGCCGGTGCGGAATCCTGGTTCGCTGCGTGCGACACCCGCTGCCGAAGTGTCGAACGACCAGTAGAACGGCGAGCGACCCAGGCGCTGGTCCACGCTTGAAGCGTCAAAGCTGGGCGCGTGGGAAATCGTGATCACATCGCCGGACGTGGTGCTTTGATAGTTCTGGTAGCGTTCCACCATGCCGTTGACAGAGATACCACCAAACGACCGCGACAGGAACGCCTGCGACTTTACTTCGGAATACACGGCCTGGGTAAAAACATCGTTGAAGGCCAGCCGGAACAGGAAGGAGCTCAGATAGTCGATGTTGGTGACTGCGCGAAAGCCGTGAAAGTTGCCGTCCGAGTTGAGCTTCACTTCTTCGCCGCCCTGTTGTTCCGCGGTCAATCACGCCGTAGTAGGTCAGGTCGACGTAGGAAGTGTCGCTGGGGCGGGCGCGAAACTCGCCGCGCTGCGACCATCCCCGCATCGAGAGGTATTCCGCGCCGATCGTGCCATCCATGCTGCGGTTGATGGCCCAGTAAAACGCGTCACCAATTATGTCCCCCCGAGTCGAAGACCGGCCGATGGTGGGGATGAGGAAACCCGTCTTCCGGGCCTCGCGGTCAACGGGATATGTCGCATATGGAAAGTAGAGCACGGGGAGGCCGTGCAGTAGGAAAGTGCTGTGGTAGATGGTGGCGTTGCCGCCGACGTCGACGCTTACTTTGCGCGCATCGTATTTCCATTTGGGATGCGGCAGTTCGCAGGTGGTGATGGTGCCGTCATACACCAGGTAATGTTCGGGGGTGGTTTTTTCCACGACCTTGCCGGTGAAGCTGAAGGGCGAGGTCGAGGTCAGCATCACGCGGTTGCCGGTAAAGCGAATTCCGGTAGTGCCGATGACATCGTAGAAGACGCCGGTTTCGGCAATCAGATTGTAGGTGCCATGGCTGGCCCGGATGTGGTCGTCGTTGGGACCGCCATCGAGCCGGAAGTGCCCGTCCGCGGTGGCGTCGCCGGTGTCGGAGTTATAAGTGACCTCGTCCGCGCGCAGGATGTAGCTGCCATAGTGAATTTCGCCGTTGCCGTGCAGCTTGTAGATGGAGCCGATCATTTCCTGCTGGATGGCGCAAATCGTGGGGACATTTTTTTCCTGGTTCTCGGCTTGCTTCGCGCACGGAGAGTTCAGGTCGGGCGCGGCGCGTTTTTTCTGCGTGGCATCCTGCGCGCCAGCCTTCTTCGCGTCACCATTTT
Source organism: uncultured Acidobacteriaceae bacterium (assembly GCA_963846245.1). GTDB lineage: Bacteria > Acidobacteriota > Terriglobia > Terriglobales > Acidobacteriaceae > Sulfotelmatobacter. The sequence continues at coordinate 390,770 of CAWJVI010000013.1, forward strand.
GCGCGTCGGTTTGCGTGTCTGGCGCGGTTTGGGCGGATAGCAACTGGCTGGTTACTAGCGGAGAGGCGAGAAGCAGGTGACAAAGAAACGCCGCCGTGATAAGGAATCTGTTGCGAGGTGTCATCGGAAGCGGATCATCGGGAGCGCGCAATACTCGTGTCTCTGAATTGGCGGTATCGTGAACTTAGCACGGCGATGCCACCGAGATAATAGCTGAAAAGGTTAGGATTCCGGTCTCCCGGCTCCGGTTGCATGTGGTGCCAGGGCTGCTGGGAGCATTCGCTGAGTATATCGGCTGGGTTAATTGCTTGGGTATTTGTAAGAAGCCGGCCTACGCGTAATTCAACCAAATATTTTTAATTAATAATTGTCGATTCAAATTGTCGTCCGAATTGTTACCCATGAATTGTCAGCGATGCGGTGAAGTCTGCCGCTGCGATCCGGAACCGTCCTCGACCGCAACGCCGCGGCTGGCGTCCGGCACGAGCGAGAGTCTGGAGCCTGCGTCCCAGCTGGCCTCGGAAACGGTCGAACACGGAGAAAGACGCGGCACCCACCGGCACGCCGGACGAGACCGGTTCGGCCTGGCGAGACGAACTCACCGCGAAGCTCAGTAACTATCGTGCCCGCCGCAAACCTCGCCCGCCGCGCTATCCCTCGCTGCGTCTGCGCTTTGAGGCGGAGTCGTCGCGCGCCACTGCGGCCAACTCGGAGCTCGCTGGCTTCGAGACAATGTCCCACCAGGCTTTGGCGCTGGATGGCATGACCGAACTACCTGCGACCGCTGAGGCCGAATGGCAGCCGTCGCACTCCGAGCCATCCCCCGACTCAGCAGGCAGCGGAAACTCGCGGGCCCCAGCCAATCCTCGGGCGAATCACGGGGCAAGAATCATAGAATTCCCTCGCTCTCCTGGATTTGGTTCCCCGAATTTCGATCTGAATTCCCGCCCGAGTTCTTAAGATCGGATCCGGCGCCTCCAACTTCCTACAACGAACTAGCCGGGCCGGTGATGGCTCCGCCTCGCATTCTGGAGGCTCCAGAAATTGTGCCGCCACCTCCGGCGCTCGGAGGAATCACCATTGAAGCGGCCGAACCCAAAGGCGTCCAACGGCGGCCCGGGATCGAGGTTCCGCTGCAAGCCGCGCCGCTGACCCGGCGCATCGTCGCTGCGGCGATCGATGGGCTGGTCATCCTGTTGGCCACCGTGCTATTCGCTCTGATTTTCTGGAAGATGACGGCCCTGCGGCCGCCTCTGTCGCAGCTGCTCGGGCTTGCGTCGCCGTGCCTTGCTTCTTATGGGCAGCCTACCAATATCTATTGCTGGTCTATGCCGGCACTACGCCGGGCCTGCACTTTGCCGGGATGGAGTAGCTCGCTTCGACGGAACCATGGCGAATCGCCGCCTGCGCCGTTGGCGCGTGCTGGCGTCCTTCCTCGGCGCCGTTTCTTTGGGGATGGGATACGCCTGGGTCCTGCTGGACGAAGACTCACTTTGCTGGCACGACCGGATCACGCACACCTATCTTGCGCCGAACAAGAAGGGCTGAGGGCGGGGACATCTGCAGTTTCTAAGCTGCTCATGTGGGGAGAGCCGACCTCGGCTGTCCATCGAGCGAAGCTCGACAGTTTTCCTGCCCGCCCTATGCTATCTTCAATACGTTTACCTGTTCCCATTACTCTGTTCGCGTTACCCACGCTCATTGAATGGCTACTTCCTCTGGTTCCCGGCCGGCAGTAAAGGTCTTCGTCGCCACCACGGTGATGTTGACCTTCATTTCTTTCTGGCGGGCGTCCGCCATCGTTCTTTCGGACCTGGCTTCCTCGGCTTATTACGCCGGCGGCGACGCCGAGAAGGTCATCGGCAAGAGCGCTCCCTGGTTCATCCTGGCGGTCATGCTGTTCAGCTACGCGGTGCGGGCGCTCTATATCGAATCCAGCAGCATGTTTGTGCGCGGCGGCGTTTACCGCGTGGTCAAGGAGGCCATGGGCGGAACGCTGGCCAAGTTTTCCGTCTCGGCCCTGCTCTTCGACTACGTGCTGACCGGCCCCATCAGCGCCGTTTCCGCCGGGCAATATCTGGCCGGCTTCATCAAGGACATGGGCCAGTATTTTCACCGGCCGCTGAATTTTTCCGACGACCATTTCGCCGCCGGGCTCGCCGTGATCGTAGTGATTTATTTCTGGTGGAAGAATACCCAGGGCATTCACGAGTCCAGCCAGAAAGCTTTGCAGATCATGGTGATCACCACGGTGATGGTGGTGATTCTGCTCATCTGGTGCACCATCACGGTTTTGCGGGCTCCGATTCAGTTGCCGCCCAACCCGCTGCATCCGGGCGTGGTTCCGCTGAACAAAGATTCGCTGGGCTGGCTGAACGGCACATGGTTCAGCCACCTACCGTTGGATCATCTCTTGCTTCGTCGGCTTCGGACACTCGGTGCTGGCCATGAGCGGCGAAGAGACGCTGGCCCAGGTCAACCGCGAGATTGAACATCCCAAGCTGAAGAACCTGGAAAAAACCGGGCTGGTAATTTTTATCTACAGCCTGCTGTTCACCTCGCTGGTTTCGTTCTTCGCGGTAATGATTATTCCGGACAGCGTCCGGCCGGATTATTTCGCCAACCTCATCGGCGGCATCGCCATGTATCTGGTGGGGCCGCACCAGCTTGAAGCTGCTGTTCCATGGCTTCGTGGTGCTGGTGGGAGTGCTGATTCTGGCGGGTGCGCAGAATACTTCCATCGTCGGCGCCAACGGCGTTCTGAATCGCGTGGCCGAAGATGGCGTGCTCACCAGTTGGTTCCAGAAGCCGCATCACCGCTACGGCACGAGCTATCGCATCATCAATCTGATCGTCTGCATGCAGTTGCTTACCATCGTCCTCAGCCGCGGCGACGTATACCAGTTGGCCGCGCTCTATGCTTTCGGCGTGATCTGGAGTTTCGCCATGAAGTCGCTGGCCGTGCTGGTGTTGCGCTTCACCGAGCCGGGAAATCGCGCAGTGGAAAGTTCCGGGCAATCTGCACATCGGCAAAACGGAAATTCCGCTGGGACTGATCATCATCTCCGCGGTGTTGTTTATGACCGCGATCGTGAATCTGTTTACCAAGTATCAGGCGACGATCGCCGGCGTGATATTCAGCGTAGTGTTCTTCACCATCTTCACGCTCTCCGAACATCACGTCGCCAAAGAACGCCATGGCAAGCCCGAGCAACTCGACCAGTTCCGCGTCTATGGCAATCAGGAACTGGGTAGCGGAGCCATGGGCGTGCGGCCGGGCAACATCCTGGTCGCGGTGCGCGACCCGCGCAATCTTTACTACCTGCGGCACGTGCTCGGCCACACCGACACCAGCAAGCAGGATGTGGTGGTCATGAGCGCCCGACTCTACCATCGCGAGCACAGCTTCAGCGGCAGCACGGTTTTCGAAGCCAGCCAGGTTTTTGACCACTACGAGCAGGAACTCTTCACCGCCGCCGTTGCGGTCGCGGAAAAAGAAGGCAAGCCGATTTCACTTCTGGTGGTGCCGGCGACCGATGTGTTTGAAGCGATCATGGTGACCGCGCAGCGGCTCGATTCCAGCCGCGTGATCTGCGGTCTCTCCAACAAGCTCACCGCCGACGAGCAAGCCAAACTCACCGGCGACGCGTGGGAGCGCATGCCCGAGCCGCGTCCGCGCCTTACGCTGGAAGTCTGCGCGCCCGACGGCACGCGTTCGCGAATATGCGCTGGGCCCGCACACTCCGCGGCTGCGCCCGCAGGATGTGGAGCTCATGCACAAACTCTGGCTCAACATCACCGCCGACCCGAAATTTGCCGGAGCGCACCACTACCACATCGTGGCTCTGGCGCTGGAAGAGTTGCAGCGGGAGTTGAGCACCGAGCAGCGCGCGCAGCTGCTGGCGAAGCTGCAGCAGGAAATGGGACAGAGGAAAAGGAAGAAGACGACGCAGGACCAGCCGACCTTGACTGAACCGGAGGCGCGAGGGCTATGCGATGGTCCTCGGCAATGTTCTTGCTTGCAATCACAGCGTCGACTTGTCAGGCCCAAGAGCTGGCTGAGAAATGCGCTCCCACCTATCAGAACAACAACATGGTCGACTATGGGCCGCTCGTGTTTCGCAATTTTCGGGATGCGCCATCGATCCTGTCTTCGGCGAGAAATGCCGGTGCCTGCCTTGGACTCTTCACTGACGATGGATCATCGATTGGTTGCAGCCGCGCGGACGGATCAAAGCGGCAATTCTCATTCGCCGCGATTGTCCCGGGCAGGTATAGGCTGGTCGTCGACTTTCGTGGATTTTGCCTCGCGAAATTCCCTTGAGAGAGCCGTGCGGTGGCCACGGGCGGCTGGCACCGGAAGCTTGTGCTCCACATGAAGCCGGGCGCAATCGACGCTTGCAGCTATGGTGGATACAAATAGTCAATCCGCTTGAATCAGTGGATCAGCGGCCTAACTTAGCTTTCAGCGAGTCCTGCAACTCGCGGAACTGAAACGAATATCCGCTCGCAACCAATTGCCCAGGTTCCACTCGCTGGCTTCCCAGCAGCACAGTCTCTCCCATCTCGCCAAACACCAACTTCACGACAAATACCGGCATCGGAAAAATTGCCGGACGCGACAGCACGCCCGCCAGAGTCTTCGTGAACTCCGCATTGCTGACGGGAGTCGGCGCGACCAGGTTGACTGGACCATGCAGTCGATCTGTTTTCACGAATGTGCTGAATCGCGCCCACCATGTCTTGCACGGCAATCCAACTCATCCACTGCAGCCCGCTTCCCACGATGCCGCCCAGGCCGAGTTTGAATGGCGTCAGCATTTTCGCCAACGCGCCACCGGTTGTGGTCAACACAACTCCGGTGCGAATCTGCACCGTGCGGATGCCGGCCTTCGCCGCGGCTTCCGTTGCCATTTCCCACTCGCGGCAAACATCCGGCAGAAAACCCGTCCCCGCCGCGCTTGCTTCTTTCAGAATCTCATCGCCGCGATCGCCGTAGTATCCAATCGCGGAACTGCTGATGAATACCCTGGGCTTCAGTTTCGCATTCGCCAGCGCCTGTGCCAGATTGGTTGTCCCGGCGACGCGGCTCATCGCGGATCTTCTGCTTCTTCGCCGCCGTCCAGCGCCCGATAATGCTTTCGCCTGCGAGATGTATCACCGCATCGAAGCCCGAAACTGCATCAGGAGAAATCGGCCGGGCGGGATCCCAGCGCAATTTGCCCGTCATGCTGAGCCGAACCCTGCGCCCCACCCATGGCCGCTCCTCGCACCAGGCGTACCACTGAGTATCCGGCGGCGCGAAGTGAAGGAAGCAGCGCCGCGCCAATCGGCCCCGAAACTCCGCTGACCAGGATTCTGGAATTCATGACCTGCCGAATGCAACTTTACCAGTGCGCGGCGCGTCTCACCAAACTGCAGACCAATTTGAAACCTTCGTAACCGGCGAAATGCGAGAACGCCCTGTAGGCTATTTCCCAAAAGGTTCGGTTCGTAACAATTCAATTGGGACGCTGGTGTAATCTTTGAACACGGATTCTCATCCGGTTCACGATTTCTACCATCTGCACCGATGAACCGCAAAATGATGAACTAGGGTTTGACCCGCGCGAGAGGACCAAGAACTTTATTCATGGATTTCCGCTCCAATTCCGGACTGATGGTGTTTATGTTTTTCGTTCTCTGTTGCTCAGCGCCCTGCTTCGGACAATCCCCTCAGCAAACGCCTGCTCTTGTTGCCGAACGGCCCGCTACAGAGCAATCCGCGACAGAACAGCCCGCCGCCGATCCGAAGGTTTCCGGAAGCATCAGCGGAACGGTGCTTGATCAAAGCGGCGCCATCCTGGCCGGAGCGCGGGTGAGCCCTTATCAGGAACTGGCGAAAATCAATCTGCCGATGCCCAGTCGCCCAGGCGAGAAGTCCTCATCCGGCGAGGACGGGCAATTTTTTTTCGCCAGCGTCGCTCCCGGACCCTTCCTGCTTACGGTCACGGCCGCGGGCTTCGCGACGCAAACATCCTCCGGAACACTGCATCCGGGCGAGTTCTATCTGGTCCCGCGGATCGCATTGGCCATAGCCGCCAATGTCACCGATGTGCAAGTCAACCTCACACGCATCCAGGTGGCGCAGGAGCAGGTCAGGGACGAAGAGAAACAGCGCGTGTTCGGCTTCATCCCCAATTTTTACGTCACTTACGACCCCCATCCGCTTCCGCTCAACATGAGGCAAAAATATAACCTGGCCTGGAAGACTACGATCGATCCATTCACGTTCGCGATGGTCGGCGCCATCGCGGGAGTTCAGCAGGCGGAATAATTCGTTCAGCGGATATGGGCAAGGCGCGCAAGGTTATAGCAAGCGCTACGCCGCGTCGTTTGCCGACATCGCAATCGGTACTTTTCTTGGAGGCGCCATCTTGCCAGCGGTCCTTAAGCAGGATCCGCGTTATTTCTACAAAGGGACGGGCAGCACGCGGTCGCGGTTTTTCTATGCCATCGCCAATGCCGTGATCTGCAAAGGCGACAACGGACGCTGGCAGATGAATTATTCGAACATTCTTGGAAACCTCGCCGCCGGCGGAATCTCAAATCTCTACTACCCGGCACAAAATCGCAACGGCGCGGGACTAACTCTCGAAAATGGTCTGATCGGCATTGGCTCCACGGCCGCCGCCGGCGTCTTCGAAGAATTTTTCATGAAAAAGTTAACCTCGAACGTTCCCCGCAGCCCCGCCCCACGCTAAAGCCCGCACAGGCCTTCCAGACGGGCTTCGCAAGCTATAATCCTACATGGCGAGTCTCCGCCAACAGATCGCGACCACTGCTCTCACTTTCACGAAGTTCCGTGAACTGATGAAGCAGATGCAGGCCAACCGCCCGCAGGACGATCTCTCCATCGTCAAGAAGGCCTACGACTACTCGCTGAAACATCACGACGGCCAGACCCGCGCCTCGGGCGAGCCTTACCTCGTCCATCCCCTGGAAGTGGCGCTGGTGCTAACGGAAATGAAAATGGACTCGGTCGCGGTCGCGGCCGGACTGTTGCACGATTCCGTCGAAGACACCTCGGTCACCATCATTGACATCCGCAAGGAATTCGGCGAGCAGGTCGCGCACATTGTCGAAGGCGTCACCAAGATCAGCAAAATCGACTTTGCCACGCGAGAAGAACAGCAAGCCGAAAACCTGCGCAAGATGATGCTGGCCATGGTCGATGAC
>CAWJVI010000014.1:0-259040 GCA_963846245.1 uncultured Acidobacteriaceae bacterium
GAACCAGGCGCCTAGTGTGGTCTCGCTGGTTTGTTCAAACTGATTAACTGATCGCGAGTTTGCTGGAGAATCTCCCGTGAAAGGTTCGGGTCAGACACAGCACGAGAGAGGTTGATCGCTCCTAGCATTGCACTAATCGCGAGGATCGCACGGGCGCGCCGATCAGAGTTGCCCTTTGGAGGAACAAGGCCCGTCGAGTACGCCAAGGTGCGTTTGAGTCGTTCGGTATATACAGCCTTCGCCGATCGACTCGCCCGAGACATGTCACCCAGCAACGCCCCCAACGCGCAGCCTGCTCCCGGCGCATCCCGGTGCTCCTCGGACAAATAGCTCTCTAAAGCCTTCGTTAGCGTGTCAGTGTGTTCCTCCCAGCGGTCGAGGTCCTGGAATGCGGTGGCTAGAGCCTCAACCACCAGTTCATCGCGTGAATCGAAATGTTTGTAGAAACCGCCGACAGTAACACCGGCCTCCTTCATCACGTCGGCAACGCCGATGCCTTCCAGACCGAGTTCGCGAAACCTCTTGGCAGCGACCTTCACGATCCGAGCGTGCGTCTCCGCCTTGTCACTCTTCGAATAACCCATCGGTCATCACCATCTCTTCCCGAGTCCGCATAGACGGCTCCAGCCACTAAACACCCCTAGCGTATCATCGTACTCTTCGTTGATTGGATGCAAACCGTATCTTCCTTGGTGCAAGAACCTCATTGCATCAACAATAAACATAGACGGCCTTCGAAATGAAGATGACGAAATAATCCCGAAAAGAATGTATAAAATAGGTTGCAACTTATGGATTATGATCGTCCTCTACAGTAGTGAAGGGGCAGATCCACCTGTTCCGAGCACAGGAGAAGCAATGAGCAACTCGTCCCCAGAGCAAAATAAGGCAATGGTGCTCGAAGCATTCGAGACACTGTTTAACAAGCGTGACTATGCGGCGGCGGAGCGCTTCTGGTCACCGAATTACATACAGCACAGCGCACACATACCACCAGGTCGCGAAGGACTGTTTAATCTCGTCCGCTCAGTGCCGGCGACGTTGCATTACGAGAACCAGCTCATCATCGCAGAAGGCGATTACGTCATCACGCATGGCCGCTTCACTGGGATGGGCAGGCCCGCGGCCTGGATCGCCGCCGATGTTATCCGGTTCGAGGGTGGTCTTTTCAAAGAACATTGGGACGTTTTGCAGGATGAGGCGACCAAGGCCGAATCTGTCAGTGGCCTTCCCATGTTCGGCGACACATTCCCGAAGTGAGGGCCGAAGAACGCATCGCTCTGAAGGCGTTCGACACTTTGTTTTACAAGACCAAGGAGGTAGTAACAATGACGTCATCCGTTGTTTCGAATGAAATGTATGTGATTTTAGGAGCGAGCGGGAACACCGGCTCGATCGTCGCCAATTCTCTGCTGTCAGCGGGCAAAAGGGTGCGCGTCGTCGGGCGCGACTCGGGGCGACTACAGCGCTTTGTGGACAAAGGCGCGGAAGCGTTCACGGCTGATCTGAGCGACGGGGCCGCGCTCACCAGAGCCTTCACGGGTGCGCGCGCCGCATATTTGATGTTGCCACCGGCGAATTCCCGTGAGGAGCAGGAGCGAGATAGCGAGGGGATCGCGAGGGCGGTGAAAGAATCCGGCCTGCGCTACGCGGTGCTTTTGAGCAGCTACGGCGCGCAGGTTGCGAAAGGTGCCGGGCCAGTCTCGGGACTGCATTGTTCGGAACAAAAACTGAACGCTATCAAAGATCTAAACGTTCTGCATCTGCGCGCCGCATATTTCATGGAGAACAATCTGGCGGCGATCGGCATGATTCATGGGATGGGAATCTTCGGCAATGCGCTGCTACCCGACCTGAAGATTCCCATGGCCGCTACGCGCGATGTTGGTGACTACGCCGCGCAGCGCCTCCTGCACCTGGACTTTTCCGGCAAACAAACGCGCGAGCTGCTTGGCGAGCGCGACCTCTCGATGAAGGAAGCTACCGCGGTGATTGCGCGCGGCATCGGTAAACCGGATCTGCGTTACCAGCAGTTCCCGTATGACCAAGTGCAGCAGGCCTTGACGCAATTGGGTGTTCCGCCGAAGGGAGCTGCGATGTACATCGAGATGTACAAATCCATAAACGCGGGAGTCCTCGTTCCGTTGGAGCCGCGTTCGCCGGAGAACACTACGCCTACTTCCTTCGAAAGATTTGTGCAGGATGTTTTTGCGCCTGCGTATGGCGGGAAAGCTCCCAGCGCTTAGGCTCAGCCTCGGCGTAGCGCCGGTTGCGCCTGTTTGCAGGCGAGAGTTCTGGAGGAGTCAATGACAACGATAAAGGCGATGCGACTGGCTTCGGTGGTCACGGCAATCAATGTGCTGGTCGCCAGCGGCTTTTCCATCGTGGGGATCATCCATCCGCAATACTTGGTCCCTGCCGAATCCGTTCCAACGCAGGCGTCGTTGATATTGGCGATGTACGCGGCGGCGCGCACAATTCCTTTGGCTTTGTTCGCATTGTGGGCGATCTACAACCGGGAGGTGCCGGCGTTGCTGCTCCTGGGTGCGCTCGCCGGTGCCATGCAATTGCTGGACGCCGGAATCGGTCTTTTTGAGCATGATCTTGGGAAATGCGCTGGGCCGCTATTTATCGCTGTCCTTCAATTCTTTGTGGTGTATGTGCTTCACCGGTCACGCGCGAATAAGCTCAGCCCGTAATGTCGTTCCGGATGCGCCTGATTGCAGGCGCGAGTTCCGGGAACCCGATAAACAATGCGGACTAACTGATGGTCGGAAAAAGGAGAATATCTATGAAAAATGCCAAGGAACTCATGCTCGAATACACCGCCTTCTCGTTCAGAGATCCGAAGGAGGCGGCGGAGATGTTTGCGCAAGACGGCGCCTCTGGGCTGCCGTATCTTGCGACGTTCGGACTTCCTACGCAGTACAGGGGCCGAGACGCGATGGCCGGCTTTTTCCAACCGTGCTCGACATCTATCCCGGTTTCAACTTCGAGAATACCAAGGTGCTGATCGATACTCCTGACCAAGTCTCTGGAGAATTCGAAGCCACCGCAGTGTCAAGCAAAACGGGACGAACTGTTCATCAACTCTTCTTTTCGCGGCTGGTTGCCGAGAATGGAAAGATCAAGCTGTTTGGAGAAGCTCTGAATACTTTCGAAGTGGCCCGAGCCAATGTACAGGATAGCGCGGGCTTGTTTTGAAAAGGATTCGGTGGGTCGTGACGGGTGCCTCCATCCCGGCCGATAGCTCAGCAACAACGGAGAAAGGCAATGACCAAAAAGCTCGAAGGCAAGACCGCCGTCATCACCGGCGGAACAGAAGGGATTGGGTTCGCTGCGGCAAAACTTTTCGTCAAAGAGGGTGCCTATGTCTTCATAACGGGCCGTCGCCAGAAGGAACTCGACGAGGCCGTTCGGGCAATCGGCACCAACGTTTCTGGAATTCAGGGCGACGTCTCCCAGTTGGCCGACCTTGATCGGCTTTACGAGACCGTCTCTAAGGTGAAGAGGCGAATCGACATTATTTTCGCCAATGCCGGCGTGGGCGAATTCGTTGCCTTTGGGGCCGTTACCGAAGAGCATTTCGACAAGCTATTCAACATCAATGTGAGAGGAACGCTGTTCACGGTGCAAAAGGCTTTACCGTTACTGAATGATGGCGGCTCCATCATTCTCAACGGCTCTGTCGCGAGCATCAAGGGCACAGCCGCCTTCGGCGTCTACGCCGCAAGTAAGGCAGCAATCCGATCTCTCGCACGGACCTGGACTACTGATCTTAAGGACCGTCGTATCCGCTCAAACGTTGTTAGTCCGGGTCCGATCGATACGCCGCTGGCGAGTCGGCAGTCCGCAGATGTGATCGCGCGGATTGTGTCCACCATCCCGATGGGACGCATGGGGAAACCGGAGGAAGTTGCCAAGGCCGCGCTGTATCTGGCGTCCGACGACTCAAGTTTTGTCACGGGTATTGAACTGTTCGTCGATGGGGGCCGAGCGCAGGTCTAGGCGACTTCCCGGTTAGGAGAAATGTCAATGATTACCCACCTGGCTTCCATCAAGCGCTCGGATCGCGATCTATACGCGCGGGAGAAGGTCCTGAATTCTGCCATCATTGCCGCCGACATCAGCAGCGGCTGGGAAGAATATCTTCAGGTTCTTGACGCGTTCTACGCCGATCATGTCGAGGTCAGCGATGGCTCGGAGAATGGCCCGGTATTTGGCCGGGAGCGGATTCGAGTGATCCTCTTAAGATTTCTTGTCCCGATTCATGTCATGGCTGAGATTGGCGGCCTGTCGGTGCAGATTCGAGAAAGCCCGATTCTCGGAGACAACGCAGATGAGACACACTCGGCCTGGTCAGTGGATCTGATCGGGGTGTCAGGCGGGACGTGCCGGATTTGCTGGTGCACTCTTCGACGATGGGCTGATTCTCGCGTGGTATACGAACGCCACTACGACGTCCAGCAAACCGGCGGGCCTCTAACCTTCGACGATCTTCATCTACGTCCGTCATCGGCAAGTGTGGGTGATCAACGGCCGTCTTAGCCGTTGCAATTTGTTAGCAGCGAGATCAGTACCGGATATAGGTGAGGAGCGTTATGCCAACTACCACTGTTAGTCCCACCCTGAAGTGGGATGTTTTAGTAACAAATCGCCAAGGTCTCAGTCGCGACTTGCCACCGGGGAAAGAAAAATGGATGTGGGTGCCAACGTCGGCCACACTTATCTATGGCGAGCGGGACGCTGTTCTCGTCGACGCCTTTCTTACCGTCGAGCAGGCGCACGCCGCGGTGGAATGGGTCGCGGCCAGCGGTAAGAACCTGACTACGATCTATATCACTCACGGCCACGGCGATCATTTCTTTGGCATCAGCGCCCTCCTGAATCGGTTCCCGAATGCCAAAGCGGTTGCAACGGCTGACGTGCTGAAGGTCATGCGCCGGCAAATGTCACCAGAATTCGTCGCGAGTTTCTGGAAGGCACGCTATCCCGGCCAGATTCCGGAGCACCCGGTCCTTCCCGAGGAACTTCAGGGTAATGTGATCGACCTCGAAGGTCGTGAGCTCGTCGCGGTCGAAGTGGGGCACACCGACACTGACAACACGACGTGTCTTCACGTGCCATCCGTCGGGTTGGTCGTCGCTGGCGACGCCGCCTACAACGATGTCCACCTCTACCTCGCCGAGTCAAACGCGCAGACTCGCCGCGAGTGGATCACTGCGCTCGACACCATTGAGACGCTGAAACCGCGCGCCGTGGTCGCGGGACACAAGAAAGCTGACAGGAACGACAGTCCAGGAATCATTGAAGAGACCCGTCAATACATCCGCGATTTTGAGCGCGTCGCTTCGATGACGACAACGGCGAGAGAGCTATACGACCAGATGCTCGAGATATATCCGGACCGAGCCAACCCGGGCTCACTGTGGGGGTCGGCGCACGTGGCCAAACCGTAAATTCACCGCAATGAAAGACAGTGCATCGCTCGGGATGGACGGCTGAACTGAAAGAACGCGATATATCAAATACTTCAAGAGTAGAACGACTTCAGACTTCGCAATCGATGAAAAAGGAGGATAACCAATCACTTCATAGCTCTACCTGCTCATTGAAATGCTTGTCGAAGTGCAAATGCAATTGGTAGGCCTCAGGCTGCAGCCTGCCGTAAGAGATCTTCGATTTTCTTATCCAGAGTCCGGGCGACCTCTAGTGCGTCGCGATTCCCATAAGGGGCTAAGAAGCTCGCCATCCTGTCATATGACAAATGAATGCCGTCGGCGCGCTCGTCTACAAGCACGGTGACCGGCGCGTAAGAGCCAGCATCTGGAACATGCCTGACCATTTCCTTCATGATGAGGGGATTGCCAATGACGAAGCGAATCATCTTCGGAGTCTCGCGGCCCGTTTCTTTGCGCAGAACCGCACCGTGATCCAGTTGCATAAACAGCATCAGTCCTATTTTGCTCAAGCCTTTCTCAACTGCGCTTTTCAGTTCAGCAAATGAGCGCGCCTCGTGAGTTGATCTCCCAAATTCAGCCATATCCGGATGGCCGATGCCGGCGTTCACACCGGCTATTACTTCATCAAATGGCTTCGAGGTCGTCAGACTGAACCGCTCTGTCTCGATTTTTCTTATCATCTCGAATCTCTTTGTAGTTGTTCGTGTAGAAATTCGCTCGTCCGACCGTTGGCAAGGTGAGCCGCGGCGGCATTGTAGTGCGCCCCATTATGCCTAGAGAAGGCATGACACTGACCCGGATAGCTGTAGACCGTCGCGTTTGGTTTCTTAGCAAGTGCCGCTTTAATCTCCGCTTGTGCAGCCTTGGAAATGAATTCATCCGCTTCGGCTACATGCATAAGAAGAGGAGCATGAAGCCCATCGACCTCTCCCAGATATTTCTCAGTATCGGCGCCGTGATACCAGACCGCGGCGTCGATCCCGTCGTTCCGGACGGCTGTCATGAAGACCATCAGCGCGCCGAGGCAATAGCCGAGCAAGGCAACCTTACCGTTGCACTCCGGAAGACTGCGTGCTGCGTCAATGGTGTCCTTTATGTCCCTTACGCCCGCATCTCTGTCATAAGCCGAATAGAGGCGAAGGCCGTGGTCCCAGTCGGCTTGGGAGGTGACGTTCAGGTCGACGCCTGGCTCCTGCCGCCAGTACAGGTCTGGAGCGAGCGCGATGTAACCTTGTTCCGCCAATTCATCGCAGTGCCTGCGAATGTCGGGGTTCACTCCGAACAACTCCTGCAGAACGACAACGGCCGGAGCCGGTACTGTCTCCGGCCGCGCGATATAGGCGGCAAACTTGCCCTCGCGTCCTTTTATTGTGATGCGATCTTTCATTGTCGTTCTCCTCGGATAACCAAGTTCGTCCAGCCCCCCCGATACATTCAAAATCGGCGGAGGCCTTCCGAACCCTACTGCACTTTACGCTGCTGCCGTGGCTGACGAAGAGGTAGCAGCCTCTTCGATGAGCTTGGCTGATTCCTTGGGATGAGACATATAGGCCACATGGCTGGAATTCACTTCGACCGTCTTGGCGTTGGCGCGCTTTGCCATCATCCTCTCTTGGTCCGGATTGATCGACCGGTCTTCGGTTGCCACCATGTACCAAGTAGGCTTGGTCTTCCATGCGGCCTTCGTGACTTGGTGGGTGAACGCGTCGGTGGAAATCGGCACCTGCGACACCGCCATGAACGCCGCCTTATCCTTTGGAATGTCCGCTGCGAAGTCGGCTGCGAAATGTTCCTGCTCTATCCACCAGTTGCCGTTGCTGTCCGGCTTGAACGCCGTGGATGCTTGGGGTAATCCTTGCTCGATCGACGCACAGCTCTCACCTTCATCGAGCGCAAAGGCAGCGATGTAAACGAGTGCTACAACCTTTGGATGATTGCCAGCCTCGGTGATGACTGACCCGCCATAACTGTGCCCCACTAAAACCACTGGTCCGTCCATGGCGTCGATGGCCGCCTTCGTGTACTTCTGGTCATCGGCGTAGGAGGTCTCGGGGTGCTGCACCACCGACACTTTGTATCCATCATTCTTTAGGATGTTAGCGACGGCTTCCCAGCCGGAGCCATCCGCGAAAGCTCCATGCACCAGAACCACGTTCTTAATATGCTGACTCACGATTATTCTCCTTTGTAGTAAAGATCCACCCGGGTCAAATTGATTTTTGATGTCGAACGTTTTCGCGCCATACGGCTCTTGTTCTGCGCTCGCAACGTACATTTAACTTTCAGCGTAAAGATTTACGCGCTGCTAATTGGCGTGTGCAGAGGTGGCAGCCTCTTCGATGAGCTTGGCTGCTTCCTTCGGATGAGACATGTAGGCCACATGGCTGGCATTTACTTCGACCGTCTTGGCATTGGCGCGCTTGGCCATCATGCGTTCCTGTATCGGATTGATCGAGCGGTCTGAACTGGCCACCATGTACCACGTCGGCTTGTTCTTCCAGGCGGGATTCGTGACCTTGTGGGTGAATGAATCGGTGGAGATCGGCACCTGCGCTATAGCCATGAAGTGAGCCTGGGCCGGGGGAATATCCGCTGCGAAGTCGGCTGCAAAATGGTCCTGTTCTATCCACCAGTTTCCATTGCTATCCGGCTTGAATGCCTTGGAGGCTTGCGGGACGGCCGTTTCGATCGACGCACAGCTCTCCCCCTCATCGAGTGCAAATGCGGCGATGTATACCAGCGCCGCAACATTTGGATCATTGCCGGCTTCGCTGATGATCGACCCACCGTAACTGTGGCCGACCAGAACCACCGGCCCGCCCATGGCGTCGATTGCGGCCCTCGTGTACTTTTGGTCATCTGCGTACGACGTCTCTGGAGGTTGTGCAACCGATACCGTGTAGCCATCCTTCTCAAGGATCTTGGCGACGGCGTCCCAGCCAGAGCCATCGGCGAATGCCCCATGCACTAGAACCACGTTTTTGATGCCAGTCGGCGCGGGACCTGCCGCGGCCGCATTTAGAGCCGCACCCATCAGCGTAGCAACGATTGCAACCCAGTAAGTCTTCTTCATGATCATCGTCCTCTCTGGTTTGAGCCTTAGCGAATCGTGTATTGAGCCTCAAAACTTGCAATGGACCTTATCCGGAAACGAGCAAAACACTATTGAAAATATGAACCACTTTTGTGAATTCCTGCTTTAAATGTGGAGTGAAGGCGGGCGAAAAGACCGCTTCCGGTCTGAGTTCAATGCGAAGACTCTAGGGGAGTATCAAATCGGCGACGATACCGCATTAGAAGGAAACTAGGCTCAATACCGTCACCGGAGTGGACTTGAGCGTGGGATCTATTCCTGTGATTGAAGAGATTTACCTTTCGATATTTCGACAAAAGTCCTGCGGCCTGAGTGTTCGCGCCTCCATTTTGCCGGAGTCGCACCAACGAGGTTTGCAAACGTCCGAGTAAGGGCAGCTTGATCAGAAAATCCAGCCTGCGCGGCAATTTCCACCAACGAGTTATTGGTTTCCGATAAAAGGCCCTTCGCAATCTCAACGCGCTGCAGAATCAGGTAACGATGTGCGGAGGTGCCAAACGATCTCCTGAACGATCGCGCAAAATGGCTGACGGAAAGCCTACATTCCTCGGCAAGTGTTTCCAGCTTTACCTCGCCGTCCAAGTGCTCCTTGAACAATTCCACAACGCGGCGTCTTTGCCACGGTGCCAGACCACCTTTGAACTGCGAAATAGCTTCAGGAGTCTGACCATACCGTCCGACAAGGTGCGAACAAATCGTCATGGTGAAAGAATCCATGAACAGCTGAGAAAACATCTCCGGCCTATTTAGGCACGGCAAGATCGTTTGCGTTAGGTGATGGAGTGTTGGGTCGGGGGTTCCATAAACGCAGTAGAGACGCTTAACTCTACGCACTCCGGCATCATCCGAGAGTGAATCTAAAGTTGCACACGGGACGTGGTAGTGGATCCAATCGATTGGGCCCGGATTTCGAATAGTGGTATTTGACTCCAGGTCGCACATTGCGACTCCGCCAACCGGCCATGCCCCAGTCTTTGTGTACTTATCATTGGTCCAAAGTTCCCATTCCCCTGAATTCGCATGATTCAGATGAAGCGAGACAACGTAGGCCTTTTCAGGTGGGATGGATGCAGTTCGTTCCGGGATGCCGCTCCGTGCAATCAGCCGGGTAATCGCCATTTGCGGCCGGACGACGGAAACCACAGAATCGAGGGCAACATGGGGCGGTTGATTCATGGTGAAATACTTCGCCATCTGCGCGCCATGGGCGCTTGCTTGGGCTTCAGGCGAGTGCGCGGAATTCCGATTCTGTTCGCAGGAGTGAGTTTTATCCACGGCAATCTCCAACAAAAGACGACCGGTCAACTTAGTGAGCAGCGAAGAATATCACCGTTCTCTACAGATTTATTCGAAGAGAGATCACGACTTTCGGCAGAAATCGACAATTTCAGTCTTTTTCGACAAGAGAACCTAGCGGCTAAGCCGTTTCCGTCGACTCGACCTTGGCGCAACCGATTCGTAAGGGATTAGGTGGGATTCTTAGGTTCGATAGCTCTGGCAGAGATGTAGCGGCGCCATTGTCCTGGGCTGATCCCCATTACTTGTCGGAAGGTTCGCGTGAAGGCGGTCTGATCGCCGAAACCAGACTGAATCGCTATGTCTGCAATTGGCGTGGTCTTCTGCTGAAGTAATTCCTTTGCGCGCTCGATGCGACGGCCAATCAACCACCTGTGAGGTGCCACACCGAAGGTCGCTTTGAATGAGCGGGCGAAGTGACTCACGGAAAGCGAGCACTCACGTGCAACATCCGTTAGCCGTATCCGGCCGTCCAACTTTTCCCGGAGTAGTTCCAACGCGCGGCGCTTTTGCCAAGGAGCAAGGCCGCCTTTGGCTAGCTTGCCCATTTTTTGCAGTACACCGTACCGTTGAAGCAGATGCGCTCCCAAAATCAAGCTGAACTGATCGAGCGCCAGAAGCGAAGGCCCATCGTGGCGCCCAATAAAGGGAAGAATGCTCCTCGTGATCTGGGCCAAAACCAAATCGTCTTCAACAACCGACAACCTGTAACTGCGTACGCGACCAAAGCCAAGATCAGCCGCGATGTCATCAAGCTCGACACGCGGCACCGTATAGTGAACGTAATCGAACGCCTTACCGGCCCAGCAGCGTGGTTCGGAATCGAAGTCGATCACATTACTCCGAAATGGCGGAATGGCGGTTGTGGGTATGACTTTGTCTGCTACCCACACTTGGTAGCTATGCAGTGGCAAAGATTTGAGAGAGATCGACACCAGCAGCGCTGGCACACTTGATAGCTTCGTGATGCGGTCAGGCAGTCCAGTTGATGACTCAAGGCGCGTGACCGTAAAAGTACCTGGAGTTCGAAACACTGAGGGAACCGAGGAGTTACGGTCCAATTTAATGTGAGTCGTGAACGGATCCTCGGACCAGGCTTCAGACGATTGAGTTGAATCCCGATTGTGTTCGCCGGCGCGAGTTTTGTTCAAGTCCCCCTCCAAAAAGAAGACGACCGGTCAACTTACATTGCAGAATACCGCTTTTTCGACACATTATCCGAAGAAGTCTTTCGAAAAAACAAAGCTTGAAGCTTTCAGCAGGAATCGACAAAATCAGTCCTTTTCGACAAGCCATGAACGAATGCTTCGTCGCCATATCGGGATAATGTCTCGTCCTCAGCATCAGGTCGCGCATCGAGCAACCAATACCCGCGAGATGCTCCTTCTCTCAGCCGGCAAACTGTTTCAGGAAGTTGGCTATCCGGAAGCGAGCATTCACCGCATCGCCGCCGCCGTGAATGCGCCTAAGGGAACTTTTTACAACTATTTCAGGAGTAAAGAAGAACTTGCGTCGATACTCGTCGATCGCCAATTTGCCGCTATCTATCAGTCACTCTCTCTAGCGCCGGGAGAGAGTGCATACGATCAACTGAAGCAGCATTTCCAGTTCTTAGCCATCGAACCGCCGATGATCGAAATAGCCCCACTCAAATTGCTTTCGATTTTCGCTGCCGAGGCTCCGGCAATCCCGCCCGACATCGGGCGAAGAATCGCCGACGGCATACACGTCTGGGATAGGCAGTTGGGCGACCTAATCTCACTCGCTCACATTGAAAAAGGAACCACCGTCGCGCAAGACTCCACCAAACTAGCGTTACTTTTGACTACGTGTTGGTTCGGGGCGATCGTTCGCAGAAAGTCGGACCCATCGCTGAAGCTCGTGGACGACTTTCTTCCCTCCTTGCTCCGCTGTAGTGTCCTTTGACAAGGACCGCAATCTATCGGCGTCTGAGTTCTGCAAGTCCTTTCGTATACCCATTGCGCATCCAATCCTGAGTTTGAGAAGCTTCTCCAGAATATCCGGGGGGCTTGATAGAGGAGGATGAATGGCGCAGGTATGGTTAGTCACCGGCAGCTCTCGCGGTCTGGGTCGTGCAATCGTTGAAGCGGGCCTCGCAGCGGGCAATAAAGTGCTGGCGACAGCTCGGGATATTAAGTCGCTGGCTGATCTGCCGGAACGATATGGAGATCAGGTCAAGCTCTTCGCAATGGATGTGACCGACGAAGCAGCAGCAGCAAACGCGGTAATGGTGGCGGTCGATGTATTTGGCTCGCTGGATGTGGTCATTAACAACGCGGGATATGGCAATCTTTCGTCCGTCGAAGACACGTCTCTATCGGAATTCCGGGCACAAATCGAAACGAACCTCTTTGGAACGATTATTGTGACGAAGGCGGCTCTCAGGTATTTTCGCGAAAAGAAAGCAGGCCAGTTCATTCAGTTTTCATCGGTGGGCGGAAGGATTGGCCCTCCGGGACGTGGGCCTTATTCGGCGGCGAAGTGGGGTGTCGAAGGCTTCTCCGAGGTGCTTTCGCGCGAAGTGGCGCCGCTCGGCATTAAGGTCACCATCGTTGAACCCGGTGGTTTTCGCACAGACTTCGCAGGCAGTTCCACCGAACTTCGCGAAGGTCATCCTGAATACGATTCGACGGTTGGAGCCACCGCAAGATTTCAGCGGAACTACAACGGCAAGCAGCCTGGTGACCCTAAAAAGGCAGCTCAGGCGATCGTCCAGTTGACGCAAGAACGGAACCCTCCGTTGCGACTCTTGCTCGGCAGCGATGCGTACGCCGCGGTGGAGAAGAATGATCTTGCGCGATTAGAGGAAGCACGAATTTGGAGGAAACTCAGCGTCTCCACCGATTTTGAGACGAAGTGAAGAAGCGGCAAACATTAAGCAGGAGAACCGTGCGCATCACGACGACGCTCTGACGTCGGGAGATTGCTCTGAGCCAACCCCGCCGACCATCTCGCGAATAGAACCTTCGGTGCTCAAGTGGCCACCAATTCCGCCGATGGCTTGGATATGGCAGAGGGTGCGATGCCGGCCGTTGCTGGTTCCGAGTTACGCCTGGTCGAGCGCGGTCATTCCTCTCTTCCGAGAAATCACGGGCGCAGTCACGATGCCAACGAGAGAAGCGACACCACGCGGCTTCTTCTGGTCGAAGACAATTCGGGGGATGTCTTGTTGCTGCGAAGGATGCTCAATCCGCAGGAGCCGGGGATGTTCGCATTGACTCATTTCGGATTTATGAGGGAGGCAGAGAATCATCTGGCGACCAACGCCGTGGACATAATCCTGCTTGACCTCGGGTTGCCGGACGCGCGCGGAATGGAAGTGGTGCGGCGCGCGCGCGCGGCCGCGCCTCGCATCCCACTGGTGGTGCTGACTGGGTGTGACGACGAATTGATGGCCGATCAGGCTTTGCAGGAGGGTGCGCAGGACTTTCTGGTGAAAGGCCAAATCGAGACGCCCGGGTTGCTCCGGGCCATTCGCTACGCCACCCAGCGCATGAAGGCGGAAGTTGAAATGCAGAAGGCGCATGAGGCGGCCGAGAGTGCCAATCAGGCCAAGAGTGAACTTCTCGCCGCGCTGCAGGCCGCGCACGCCGAGACCGAACTGTTTCTGCGCTCGATTCCCTCGATCCTGATCGGGGTGGATTTTCCGGCCGCATTACTCGCTGGAACCTGACTGCGAGCAACACGTTTGGGATCGATAACCACAGCGCAGAAGGACGCACCCTCGATAATTGCGGGATCCGATGGCTGCACACGGGGATGAATGCGGAAATCTCGCGCTGGCTGACCACCCAGTCCATTTATCGCTGTGAAAATCTGACCTACGAACGGGCGGGCAAGACTCGGTTTCTGGGGCTCCAGGTAATGCGTATCCCCGCGCCCGACGGCGAGCAGATCGGATTCATCATCACCGGGGCCGACATCACGGAACGCATTGGCCTGGAAGTTCAACTTCGGCAGGCGCAAAAACTTGAAGGCATCGGGCAGCTGGCCGCCGGAATCGCGCATGAGATCAACACGCCCACGCAATATGTCGGGGACAACATCAGCTTCCTGAAGGAGTCCTGGGGCTCGATCGCGGAATTTCTGAATTTCTGCGGAACGGTGCGATCGGACTGTACTCCCGGGCCTGTGCCTCCCGAACATCTGCATCAATTCTGCCAGCTCCATGAAAAGTGCGACATGGAGTACCTGTTGAAAGAAATCCCCAGCGCCATCGATCAGTCGATGGAAGGGGTGCAGCGGGTCGCCAAGATCGTGAAGGGATTTAAGGAATTTTCCCATCCCGGGTCGGAAGAAAAACGGGCCATCAACCTGAATCAGGCGATCGAAAGCACCATCACCGTGGCGCGGCATGTGTGGAAATATTGCGCCGAGGTGGTCACCGAGTTCGATGCCGCACTACCGCTGGTTCCCTGCCTGGCTGGCGAATTCAACCAGGTGATGCTGAATTTGATCATCAACTCCGCCCATGCCATCAGCGATGTCATCGCGGAGCGCGGCACCACCGAGAAGGGCACGATCACCATTGCCACGCGTCAGGAAGGCCCGTGGGCGCTCATTTCGGTGGCTGACACCGGCGCCGGCATCCCGGTCGAAATACAGTCCCGAGTTTTTGAGCCTTTTTTCACGACGAAGGAAGTGGGTAAAGGCACAGGTCAGGGATTAGCGCTGGCGCATGTCGCGATTGTTAAACGCCATCAGGGCCAGCTTTCGTTTGAAAGCAGGGTCGGACACGGAACCACATTTTTCGTCCGCCTGCCGCTGGAAGTGGGAACTCCGGCGTCATGAACAAACGAATCCTCTTCGCGTCGGAACTTGCCTCCTGGAGCCGCGGCGATGCCTGAAAAAATTCTGATGGTCGATGACGAAGTCAACGTGCTGTCGGGATATCAGCGCTTATTGCGCTACGAATTTCAAATCGATATTGCCGCCGGCGGAGCCGCGGCTTTGACCGCGATGGACACGACCGGACCTTATGCCGTGGTGGTCTCGGACATGCGCATGCCGGAAATGGATGGAGCCCGGCTCCTGTCGAAAATCAAGCAGCTTGCGCCCGACACCGTTCGCATCATGCTCACCGGGGATGGCGATATCCACAACGCGGTGAGCGCGGTCAATGAAGGCAGCATTTTTCGCTTTCTGACCAAGCCGTGCAACCGGGACACACTGGTGAAGGCCCTTTCCGCGGGATTGCTGCAGCATCGCCTGATCACGGCGGAAAAAGACTTACTGGAAAACACGCTGCAAGGCAGCATTCAGGTGCTCACCGAAGTGCTGAGCCTGGTCAATCCGGCGGCCTTTGGCCGGGCACTGCGGGTGCGCCGCTATATCCATCAGGTGGCCACGCGTATGGCTCTCGCCAGCCCCTGGAGGTTTGAGGTCGCGGCCATGATGTCGCAACTGGGATGCGTCACTTTGCATCCGGAAACCATCGAGGCGGTCTATGCCGGGCGGCCGCTTCCGCCCGGCGAACAGACGCGATTTAACGCGCACCCCGGCGTGGCTCGAGACTTGCTATCGAAAATCCCTCGCATGGAGCCCATCGCCTGGATGATTGCTCACCAGAATGACTCAGCGTCGGTTGCTGGCGACCGGGCGAATGTGGCCACGGCGGATATGCGCCTGGGAGCCAACCTGCTCCGCGCAACCCTGGCTTTTGATGAACTGGTGAGCAAGGGCCGCTCGCAGAGTGAAGCCGCCAAGCTGCTGGCCCGGGAGCATCCGACTTTCGATCCGCGAATCTTCCAGTCTCTGGTGGAAGCCGGAGATGACAAGAACAAGGCGATCCTGCGCTCCTGCGATATTGATGAGCTACTCCCCTTCGTGATGGTTCTTGAGGAGGAACTTCGTACCAAGAGCGGCATGTTGTTGGTGGCCAAAGGGCAGGAAGTTACACCCACGCTCATCGTCAAGCTGAAGAACTTTCTGGAGAAAGGATCGATCGGCCGCAAAGTCATGATTTCCAGCACAAAGCGAGCTAAGGCTGCGAGTGTCTAGCCCTTTTCACGTGAATCGTGATCGGAGAATGATGACCTTCGCTGTTCAAATCTGCACATGTTCAAGATTGGGCAGCGTCCCGAAGTGGAATCTGTCAGGCTCGTACAAGCAGTTAAGAAGCTGATCACTGGCGCTTTTGGATGCATACTCAGAATAACTCCAGCACGGAAAGTGTCTTCCCGATCCCACCTCAAGACACCAGCACGCAGCGTCGAAACGGAACAGGTTCCAACGTCGCGCCCGGCGCAAGGTTATTAAAGGTCAAGTGAAATGAACACCGCGTCCCGATCGGATCGGAAGGTACAACTCGCGTTCGGCGCAGCCATTCTGGCCTTACTGCTGGTCGGCGCGGTCTCACTGCGGACCACGATCGTGTTCAGCGAAAGCGACCGCTGGGTGGAGCACACGCACGAGGTGCTGGAGAAACTCCACCAACTCTCTTCCACCATGGAGGATGTCGAAGCGAGCTGCCGCGGATTTGTACTGACGGGAGATGAATCCTATCTCGAGACTTGCCGGTCCAGCAAAGCAGCTGTGATACGGGACGAGGCGAGCGTCGCCGAGTTGACGGTGGATAATCCCGTAGAGCAGAACCGGCTTCCCACCCTGCAAAGGCTGACCGCTGAGAAGTTTGCGCTGGCCGACAAAGTCGTAAGTCTGCGGCGCTCGCAGGGTTTGGCGGCGGCGGCGGGTGTCATTCAAAAAGGCACAGGCCAGCAAATGATGGCGGAGTTCATAGGCTTGGTCGGGCAGATGCAGGACGAAGAATTGCGTTTGCTCGCACTGCGCAATGCAGAGGCGGCGCGGCGGCTGGCCCAGACCAAGACCGTTCTGCTTTTGGGAACGCTGCTGGGCGTGCTGATTGCCGCGGGCGCGGGCTGGACCGTCCGCCAGGACGCAATTGCCCGCGATCGCGCCGAACTCGCGGTGCGCGATAGCGAGACGCTCTTCACCATCATGGCCAACAACATCTCCCAGTTGGCCTGGATGGCCGACGCAAATGGCCATCTCTTCTGGTTCAACGACCGCTATTTTGATTACACGGGCACCACGCTGGCGGAGGTGGCTGGATGGGGCGGAGAAAAAATGCTTCATCCCGACGACCGGCGGCGGGTGATGGATAACCTCAAGCATTGTTTTCGGACGGGCCAGATCTGGGAAGACACGTTTCCCCTGCGCGGTAAGGACGGCAAGTACCGCCTGTTTCTCTCGAAAGCCGTTCCCATCCGCGATAGCGAAGGCAAGGTCACGCGCTGGTTCGGCACCAACACCGACATCAGCGAGAGCAAGGAGTCGGGAGCGAAATACCGCGGGCTGCTGGAAGCCGCTCCCGACGCCATGGTCGTTGTGAACGTGGCCGGAGAAATCGTTCTGCTCAACGTGCAGGCAGAGAAACAGTTTGGCTACAGTCGCGACGAACTGGTCGGGCAGCCGGTAAAGAACATCATTCCCGAAGGCTTCGCGGAACGCCTGATCGCCGACGATGCGCGATCGGCCGCGGACGCGCTGGCGCAGCAGATCGGCACCGGGATTGAACTGATTGGGCGCCGCAAGGATGGCACCGAGTTTCCTATCGAACTCATGCTCAGCCCGCTGGAGAGTCCCGAAGGAATTCTCGTCACCGCGGCGATCCGCGACATCAGCGTGCGCAAAGCTGCGGAAACCCATCTGGGGCAGATGGAAGAGCGGTACCGCGGCCTGCTCGAAGCGGCTCCCGACGCCATGGTCGTGGTGAACGTGAGCGGCGAAATCGTTCTGCTGAATGTTCGGGCGGAAAAAGAGTTCGGCTACAGCCGCGATGCATTGGTGGGACAGCCGGTAAAGAACATCATTCCCGAGGGCTTTGCGGAACGGATCATTGCTGACGGCACGCGGTCCGCGGCTGAAGCCCTGGCCCAGCAGATCGGTACCGGAATCGAGTTGATTGGGCAGCGCAAGAATGGCAGTGAGTTCCCTATCGAACTCATGCTGAGCCCGCTCGAGAGTCCCGAAGGAATTCTCGTCACCGCGGCGATCCGCGACATCAGCGTGCGGAAGGCTGCGGAAACCCATCTGGGGCAGATGGAAGAGCGGTACCGCGGGCTGCTGGAAGCGGCTCCCGACGCCATGGTCGTGGTGAACGTGAGCGGCGAAATCGTTCTGCTGAATGTCCGGGCGGAAAAAGAGTTCGGCTACAGCCGCGATGCACTGGTCGGACAGCCGGTAAAGAACATCATCCCCGAAGGCTTTGCGGAACGAATCATCGCCGACGGCACCCGCTCCGCGGCCGAGGCTCTGGCACAGCAAATCGGAACTGGAATCGAACTTATCGGACGGCGGAAAGACGGCACCGAGTTTCCCATCGAACTCATGCTCAGCCCGCTCGAAAGTCCGGAAGGAATTCTGGTGACCGCGGCCATCCGCGACATCAGCGTGCGCCGGAACGCCGAAACCAACCTGAAGCAAATGGAAGGCCGGTACCGCGGCCTGTTGGAAGCGGCTCCCGACGCCATGGTGGTAGTGAATGTGGCCGGAGAAATTGTTCTGCTAAACGTCCGGGCGGAGAAAGAGTTCGGCTACAGCCGCGATGCATTGGTGGGTCAACCGGTAAAGAACATCATCCCTGAGGGTTTCGCGGAACGAATCATCGCCGATGGTACTCGCTCCGCCGCCGAGGCCCTGGCACAGCAGATCGGCACTGGAATCGAGCTTATCGGGCGGCGCAAAGACGGCACCGAGTTCCCTATCGAACTCATGCTCAGCCCGCTCGAGAGTCCGGAAGGAATTCTGGTGACCGCAGCCATCCGCGACATCAGCGTGCGCAGAAACGCCGAAACCAACCTGAAGCAGATGGAAGGCCGGTACCGCGGTCTGCTGGAGGCGGCTCCCGACGCCATGGTGGTAGTGAATGTGGCCGGAGAAATCGTTCTGCTGAACGCGCAGGCGGAGAAGCAGTTCGGCTACGACAGCGAAGAACTCGTCGGCCAGAAAGTGAAGAACATCATCCCCGAAGGTTTCGCGGAACGAATCATCGCCGACGGCACCCGTTCGGCAGCCGAAGCGCTGGCGCAGCAGATCGGAACCGGAATCGAGCTGATTGGACAACGCAAGAACGGCAGCCAGTTCCCTATCGAGCTCATGCTAAGCCCGCTCGAGAGTCCGGACGGGATTCTCGTAACCGCGGCGATCCGCGACATTACCGCGCGCAAGGTTGCGGAAACTCATCTGGCGCAGATGGAGGGCAGATACCGCGGCCTGCTGGAAGCGGCTCCCGACGCCATGGTGGTAGTGAACGTGGCCGGAGAGATCGTTCTGCTGAATGTTCAGGCGGAAAAACAATTCGGATACAGCCGCGATACCCTGGTCGGGCAGAAAGTGAAGAACATCATCCCCGAAGGCTTCGCGGAACGAATCATTGCCGATGGTACCCGGTCCGCGGCCGAGGCCCTGGCACAGGAGATTGGAACCGGAATCGAGCTCACCGGGCGCCGCAAGGATGGCAGCCAGTTTCCCCTGGAGATCATGCTAAGCCCGCTCGACAGTCCGGACGGGATTCTGGTGACCGCGGCCATCCGCGACATCACCGCGCGAAAAAAAGCCGAAGCCAGCCTTATTCACAAGGTCGACGAGCTGTACCGTTCCAATGAGGAATTGGGGCAGTTTGCCTACATCGCTTCGCACGATCTGCAGGAGCCGCTGCGCATGGTGGCCAGTTACACCCAGCTTCTGTCCCGGCGGTACAAGGGCAAGCTGGACGCCGAGGCCGACGAGTTTATCGCTTTCGCGGTCGACGGGGCCAACCGCATGCAGCGTCTGATCCAGGATCTGCTGGCTTTTTCGCGGGTCGGGACCAAGGGCAGGGATCTGCAACCTACTTCCAGTGAAAAAGCGTTGGCGCAGGCGCTGCAGAATCTGCGGGGCGCCATTGAAGAAAGCGGCGCGCTGGTCACTCATGACACCTTGCCTGACGTTCTGGCCGACGAGACGCAACTGACCCAGTTATTCCAGAACCTGATCGGCAATGCCATCAAGTACCAAAGCCCCGGGATTCCCCGGGTTGACGTCTCCGCCGCTATGACTGGCGACGGGCGATGGACGTTTTCCGTGAAGGATAACGGACTGGGAATCGATCCCCAGTACTTTGAAAAGATTTTTGGCATGTTTCAACGGCTGCACAAACGGGAAGAATTCGCCGGCACCGGCATCGGCTTGGCCATCTGCAAGAAGATTGCGGAGCGCCACGGAACCAGCATTTCGGTCGAATCGCAACTTGGGCAGGGTTCGACCTTTCGCTTTGCCCTGGAAGGAAGTGAGAAACAATCACGTATACCGATGAATATGACGATGGCAGCAACCGCAAGCCTCTAGAACTTCTTCTGGTCGAAGACAGTCCCGGAGATGTGCGGCTTACGCGGGAGGCCTTCCTTACCGCCAATATGTCCATTCACCTGGACGTGGCCAGCGACGGCGCCGAGGCCATGGCCTTTCTGCGGCACGAGCAGGCATACGCCGCTTCTCCTCGCCCCGACCTGATTTTGCTGGACCTGAACATGCCCAGAATGGATGGGCGCGAGGTTCTGGCTCAAATCAAGAAAGATGACACGCTGAAAACCATCCCCATCGTCATTCTGACCACATCCGATTCGGAAGACGACATTGAGAGAAGTTATCAGCTGCATGCCAATTGCTATCTCTGTAAGCCGGTGCAGTTGGACGCATTCGAGAAGCTGGTGAAGAGCGTCAATGACTTCTGGCTGACCAAGGCCAAGCTGCCGCAAATCCAGTAAAGCTCGGCATCCGCAAAAGGATTGCCGCGCCGCACGGTGGCAGCAGCCGGGTCGAGTTGGAACCTGGACAGGGTTCAGCCTTTCGCTTGACCCTGGAAGAAGTGAGAGGAAATTGTGGGTAGCAACGGATACACCGACGGAGGAAACAGTATGCCCTTAGAAGTTCTCTTAGTGGAAGACAGTCCCGGAGATGTTCGGCTGACCAAGGAAGCCTTCGAGGCTGCCAATGTGGCCGTCCATTTGAACGTAGCGACCGACGGCGTTGAGGCGATGGCATTTCTGAGGCGCGAGGGAGTTTACGCCAATGCCCCCCGCCCCGATCTCACCTTGCTGGATCTGAATATGCCTCGCATGGATGGCCGCCAGGTCTTAGCTGAAATCAAGAAGGATGACAACCTGAAAATGCTTCCTATCGTCATCCTCACTACTTCCGACTCGGAAGGAGACATCGTGAAAAGCTATCAACTGCATGCTAATTGCTACCTCTGCAAGCCCGTGCAGTTGACCGCGTTCGAGGCCCTGGTGAAGAGCATCAATGATTTCTGGCTGACCCGGGCCAAGTTGCCGCAAACAACTTAGCCGCAGGCAAGCTAAGATCAGCCCTCTGCAAGCGGATTGCCCCGCGCCACGGGCCGCACGCATCCCGGTCGAGGCAAAACCGGGGCACAGTTCGACATTGCACTTTGCTTTGCACCGAGTGAGAGGAAATTATGTATAGCATTGAGATATACCGCCGGGAGGAAACAGTATGTCGTTAGAAGTTCTTTTGGTCGAAGACAGTCCCGGAGATGTCCGGCTGACACAGGAAGCCTTCGAGGCTACCAACATGGCCGTCCATTTGAACGTAGCTGTCGACGGCGTCGAGGCCATGGCCTTTCTGCGGCATGAGAACCCTTACGTGAATTCTCGCCGCCCGGATCTTATTCTGCTGGATCTGAACATGCCTCGAATGGATGGCCGCGAAGTTCTGGCGCTCATCAAAAAGGATGACAGCCTCAAAACCATCCCCATCGTGATCCTCACTACATCCGAGGCCGAAGGCGACATCGTGAAAAGCTATCAACTGCACGCCAATTGCTATCTCTGCAAACCCGTGCAGTTGAGCGCGTTCGAGAACCTGGTGAAGAGCATCAACGATTTCTGGCTCACCAAGGCCAAGCTGCCGCAAACGCAAAAAGCGTGAGAACCAGCTCGGAAGAGAAAAAGCGGAATTCGGTCAAACGGGGAAAAAACAAGAAATGGACACCAATCCGACATCAAAACAAGATTGCCGGACTTGGTGGGCAGTGCAGGACTCGAACCTGCGACCTCCTGCTTGTAAGGCAGGCGCTCTAACCAACTGAGCTAACCGCCCCCTTCTGCTTCCCGCGGAGGGCATCGCTTCCAAGTTCGTCTCGAACCGCGTTCAGGGTGAGTGCCGCGCTGGTTGGAACTCAACTGAGGGCATCCGCGAACTGCATCTTCATAAGTACGTCTTCGCGAGTATACGTGACCCGCGAAAAAACTTAAACCGGGCTTCGGCTTTCGGCGACGAATGCTGGGCTGTCTTCACTTCTTAATTGTGACACAGCGTTCGGGACGCTTCGCCATAGATCGGACCGCTGTCCCCGAAACCGGTTTTCTGAGAACTGAGAACCGAGAACTGAGAACTAGCTCCACGGTGCGGAGCTGAAGCTCGCGAGCCGAAGCCCAGCCCTCCCCCTGCTAGACTGTCGCGATGAAGACTGTCGCAATGCGGCGGCTCATCGTCAACGCGGATGATTTTGGCTTCACTGCAGGCGTCAACCGCGGCATCGTCGAAGCCCACTGCCGCGGGGTCGTAACCTCCTCCACGTTGATGGCGAACGGCCCGGCGTTCTCCGACGCCGTACGACTCTCGCGAACCGTACCTCAACTGAGCGTCGGATGCCACGTCGTGCTGATTGATGGCCAGCCCCTGCTCGATCCCAAAATAATCTCCAGCCTGGTAGACCAAAGCAAAGCAGATCAAAATGAGGCGGATCAAAAAGACTCACGTCGCGGCTCGCCCGCCGCGCGCTTCCGCGATGGCATTGGCGGTTTCGCTGTGCGGGCGCTCACTGGCCACCTGGATCCCAACGAAATCGAAGCGGAAGCCACAGCGCAGATTCGAGAACTTCAAGCCGCCGGAATCGCAGTTTCGCACCTCGACACGCACAAGCATACGCATGTATTTCCTCGTGTGCTCCGCCCTCTTCTCCGAGCCGCAGCTGCGTGCGGTGTACGCGCCGTGCGCAATCCCTTCGGACCCCGGCGCCCGTTGCGATCAAGCCAGCTTCTTGCCCGCCCTGGCGTCTGGACCCGTTATGCCGAGATGAAGGTTCTGCAAGGCTTTGCCGCAGGCTTCCGTGCCACGGTGGAGAAAGAAGGCTTCGCCACGCCGGACGGAACTTTAGGCGTCGAGGTTACCGGAGTGCTCGATGAAACCCTGTTCCGCGCTATCGCCACCACCATTCCTGAAGGCACCTGGGAATTCGTATGCCACCCCGGCTACAACGATGCTGACCTGGGAGCCGCCAAAACTCGCCTGCGAGAGTCGCGGGAAACCGAACTCCACGCCCTGACCCTGCCTGAGGCGCGCAACACTCTTTCGCACGCCGGAATCGACCTGATTTCCTATCGCGACCTGTGCCGCTGAACAGTTTTCCGCGTGCATTCTTTTCCTCCTGCATTCATGCGGTCCAAAGGTACTCTGGTAACCTTTCGCAAATGACTCAGGCGCGTATGATTAATTTGACGTATTAAGAAATTGTTAACGCGGGAGGTTCCGCAAAATGTCGGCCGGGCCAGCTACAGCTCCGCGCACCACCCTGGACCTAAAGGTCAAGGTATGGGGCATGGGCTCCAATGATCAGCCGTTTTTCCAGAACGCGGTGGCGCAAAATATCAGCGCGACTGGAGCCTGCATTTTCGGCATCGAGCATGAACTCAAGGTCGGCGACGTCATCGGCGTGCAGTATGAAACCAAGAAGGCTCGCTGCAAGGTGATCTGGGTAGTGGATGCCGGCGGAATAAAAAAAACCCAGGTGGGCGTGCAGTTGGTGGCTGACCAGGAATGTCCCTGGCTGGCGATCCTTCCAAGAGAAGCCACCGAAAATGCTCCCGCAGTGCGCGCTCCCGACAATCGCAGGCAATTCCTCCGCCACAAAATTTCTTTTCCCTTGGAGTTGCGCGACGAGCGCGTAAACACTCCCATGCGCGTGAACGCCACCGACATTAGCGGCAACGGTTGTTATGTTGAGACCGTCATGCCTGCAGACGTCGGCACCGTCGCTGCGCGTCGATTTCTGGATCGATCAGGAGCGCATGTCCGCCACCGCAACGGTCCGCACCCGCGACCCCGGGGTGGGCATGGGAATCGAATTTACCGGCCTTCCGGAGGATTCTAAGCGGCGTTTCAGGCCCATCTCGACAAGCTGGATCCCGGCATCACCAACCCGGGCCAAGAGCCCTCCTAGCGAATTGCGCCTAGCAGCGATCTATTTACTGTCGCCTGATCCGCCACTCCAATTTTCATCGCTGTCAAATCTCCGCTGATTTCGAAGAATCTGCATCCTCTACTGATCCACGCCATCGAATACAGAACCGGAATGATCAGGAGGGCGGATTCGCGAATGAAGATCGGAATCACATGTTATCCCACCTACGGCGGCAGCGGCGTAGTGGCCACTGAACTTGGCCTGGAACTGGCCCAGCGCGGGCACGAGATTCATTTCATCTCCTACGCCCAGCCGATCCGCCTGCGCGGTCGAAGAACCGAACATTCACTACCACGAAGTCGAAGTGTCGCGTTATCCGCTGTTCGATTACCCGCCCTACGATCTGGCGCTGGCCACGCGCATGGCCGAAGTTGCGCAGTTATACGACCTCGACCTGCTGCACGTGCACTACGCGATTCCGCATTCGGTAAGCGCGCTGCTGGCGCGCCAGATGCTGGCCGATGGTCCCCGCGGACGCCGACTGCCCTTCGTCACAACATTGCACGGAACCGACATCACGCTGGTCGGTCTCGACCGTTCTTACTTCCGATCACGCGTTATTCGATCGAACAGAGCGACGGCGTCACCGCGATTTCCAATTACCTGCGCGACCGCACCATGCGCGTGTTCGACGTGAAGAACCCCATCGAAGTGATTTACAACTCCGTGAATTGCGATGTCTACACGCAGAAACCCGAATCCCGCGGAGATGCGCGCCGAATATGCGCCCAACGGCGAGCGCTTGCTGGTGCATCTTTCGAATTTCCGTCCGGTAAAGCGGCGTCACCGATGTGATCGAGATTTTCGACCGCGTGCGCAAGCAGATTCCCTCCAAGCTATTGCTCATCGGCGACGGTCCCGACCGTTCGGTCGCGGAATGGCTGGCCGTGCAAAAGGGCATTCACGCAGACGTGCTGTTTCTGGGCAAGCAGGATCAGGTGCAAGAGAAACTTGGCATCGCTGACGTTATGTTGATGCCCAGCGAACTGGAATCGTTCGGCCTGGCCGCGCTGGAAGCGATGGCCTGCGAAGTGGTGCCCATCGCGACCCGCGCCGGCGGCGTGCCGGAAGTGATTGAGCACGGCAAGAGCGGCTACCTCGCCGACGTGGGCGACGTGGATACGATGGCGCGTTATGCCATCGAACTGTTGAATGACGAAAGCGCGTTGCGGGAGATGGGCAAGGCGGCCCGCGCCGTCGCCCAAGCTCGCTTCTGCGCCACCAAGATCGTCCCGCAATATGAAGAGTTCTACCGCCGCGTGCTGGAGCGCTCTTCGTAAAACGCTTCCGGAACCGCGCCCGCCGGCCTGCAGCAGGGGCAGGCGAATCCGCACCAGCGTTCCCTTCCCTTCCTGGCTGTCGATGGTCATGCGCGCCGTGTCGCCATAGAGAACCTGCAGCCGCTCGGAAATATTCGCCATGCCGATGCCTGCGCCGTGCCAGTCATGTCTCATCCAGCGGATCGCTGGCGCCTGCCATGCCTACGCCGTCATCTTCCACTTCAATCACAGTCTCGAGTCCGGCGAAGCGGCTGCGCAAGTAAATGCTGCCGCCCTCCACCTTAGACGCAAGCCCATGCTTGATTGAGTTTTCCACCAGCGGCTGCAGCAGCATGCTCGGAACCATCACGTCGAGCGACGCCGGATCGAGTTCCTTCACCACCCGTAATTTGTCGCGCCCGAAGCGCACGACTTCAATGTCCAGATAGTTGTCGATGAACTCCACTTCTTCTCGCAGCGGCACGAAAGAATCGGCTGCTGTTCAGCAGCCGCCGCAGAATCGTCGCCAGCTTGAAAATCACTTCCCGCGCGGTATCCGGATCGAAGCGCACCAGCGAGGAAATCGAATTCAGCGTGTTGAACAAGAAAATGAGGATTGATCTGGTTCTGCAGCGCCTCCATGCGCGCGTGCAGCAGCAAGCGTTCCTGCTCTTCCAGCTTGATCTGGATGCGGACGCTATTGAAGATCTTCAGCTCGATCCCGATCGCCATCACCGAAGCGGCGTAAATCGCCAGCTTCCACCCACAGGTTGCGGGCTCTCCACACTGAAAATGGAATGCGGAAAGTATCGCGACAATTCCGATCTGCACGAAGCGCAGCCCAACGATCGTGGTGAAGAACATGATCTGCCAGTCGAACAAGCGCGGCGTCGGCAGATTGCGGCGGATCAGGCGGTAAATGCTCAGATCGATGAACGGCGAAAACGACCAGATGTCGTCTTTATCGCGCGCCATGGTGCGCAGTTGGCCGGCGACGAAACCGCAGAGCACGCCGAACGGCAGCGTCGCCCACTCCCCATGCAGCACAGCGGGAACGGCCATCAGCAGGCCGCCCAGCGACCCGGCCCAGCGCCCGCCAATCACGCCCAGCAGAAGCGCGGTTTCAAAACTCAGATCTCCGGCGAGAAAACTTCTGGCGGAAAAGCGGATCCAGACGCCGATCGTGATCGGCAGCGGCCAACCACAACACCAGGTAAACTTTTTGCCGGAATGTGCGCTCTTCGCGAAACAGCAGCGACTTGAACTCTTTGGAGCGCACCAGGCTGCTGGAGATGGCCGCAGCCACGCCCAGCTTCACCAGCAGATTGATCCAGATGAGCCGCGGTTCCATGGAATGCGGGTTCGACGATTCAGTGCCCATCGGGAAAACTGTAGCACGAGGAAGATGGCCGATTCGGCATCGGTTCATCGGGTGATTTCTGTTATGGACCTCAGATCGCCCGAAGACCCGTATCAAACATCACCCGATCTCTAAAATCCTCGCAGGTCGCTTCCCGTCATTTCCTTCGGCTCATCCACACCCAGCATCCCCAGCATGGTCGGCGAAATATCGCGCAGCGATCCGTTCGGCTTACAGCGTGAACTGCTTGGCATTTTCCGCGACCACGATGAAGGGCACAGGATTCGTGGTGTGCGCGGTATGCGGGCCGCCGGTCGCGGGGTCGATCATCATTTCGGCGTTGCCGTGATCGGCAGTGATCAGCATCGCACCGCCTTTGGCGCGAACAGCGCTTCGATGCGGCCCAGGCAGGCGTCCACCGTTTCGACTGCTTTCACCGTCGGCTCGATCTTGCCCGAGTGCCCGACCATATCCGCATTGGCGAAGTTCACGATCACCACGTCGAATGTTCCCTCTTCGGTGGCCTTCACGACTGCGTCCGCAATTCCCGCAGCGCTCATCTCCGGCTTCAGATCGTAAGTTGCGACTTTCGGCGACTGCACCATCACGCGCTCTTCGCCAGGAAACGGCTGCTCGACGCCTCCATTGAAGAAATATGTAACGTGGGCATATTTCTCGGTCTCGGCCACGCGCAGGTTGCGCATGTTCAATCCGCCCATCACATTCGCCAGGATGTTCGCCATCGACTCCGGCAGGAATCACCACCGGCAGGCTGAAGTTCTTGTCGTACTGCGTCATGCAAACGTAGTGCAGATTCTTCGGCACGCGATCGCGCGGAATTGCCGCGTCCAGATCGGCCGCGCCGGGAAGATCGCTGCCGCCTTTGGCGTTCAGTCCGCTGTTGCGCGCCAGCGCGCGCGTAATCTGGCGAACGCGGTCAGCGCGAAAATTAAAGCAGATGCAGGCGTCCTCATCGCGAATCGTCGCCAGCGGCTGGCCATTCTTTGTCGGTGCAGACAAACGGGACGACGAATTCGTCGGTAACGCCACGGTTATAGGAATCTTTCATTCCCTCCACCGGATCGGAGCACTTGCCGCCTTCCGCATCGCCGAAAACCATTGCGTTGTAGGCCTTCGCAATGCGCTCCCAGCGCCGGTCGCGGTCCATCGCGTAGTAGCGGCCGTTCACCGTGGCAATCTTGCCGGAGTTGTATTCGCGCATCTTCTGCTGCAACTGTTCCAGATAGCCGGCGCCGTTGGTGGGCAAAGTGTCGCGGCCGTCCATAAAAGCGTGGACGAAGACGCGATCCACTCCGTTCTGCTTCGCCATTTTCAGCAGCGCATAAAGATGCGCCTGCTGCGAATGCACCCCGCCGTCGGAAAGCAGTCCGAACAGATGCAGCCTTCGTTCGCCCACGCGCGCATGCTTCATGGCCGCCAGCAGCACGGGATGCGAGAAGAATTCTCCGTTCCGGATCATCAGATCGATGCGCGTGATGTCCATGTGCACGATGCGTCCGGCGCCAATGTTGAGATGCCCGACTTCGCTGTTGCCCATCTGCCCCTTCTGGCAAGCCGACAAAAGGCCCGCTGGTATGGATCAGCGTGTTGGGATACTCACGCAGCAGCCGATCATAGACAGGCTTGCGCGCGAGGGCGATGGCGTTGGCTTTGGTTTCGGCGCGGTATCCCCAGCCGTCGAGAATGATCAGAACGAGTGGTTTAGGACGAGGCATAAGTGCAGCTTCCGACTCCTGGCTTCTAGTTGTTCACGCAAGTTATAGGATTACCAGATCACATCGATAGGATAACGCTCAAACCTAGGATCGGCAGTGACCAGCGGAAGTTTTTCCTCGACGCTTTGCGCAATCGGCTGCCTCTCCCGCTGCAAGACATGCCTCGCGCTGCGCTTGCGCGTGGGCTGGAAGCAGGAAGATCCGTTGGCTGAGACTGAGGACAGCGCGGTTTTGAGCGAGCTACAGGAGCCAGCTAAATCGGTTTAAATGGCAGATGCAAGTTGTTGATTATATTAGAGTTAATGGACCAGTTTTACACATAGCCTGAGCGCCTGTAGCCTGCTCCTGACAGCCCATTCCAAGCGCTTGCACCATTCCCGGTGCAATGCGCGAAAACGTTGCCTGCGACTAGAAGATTTGTGATCTAGTCCCGCGTGAGCTTTTCGATCAATTGCTTGTGTTGCGGGTAGCGCCGCGTTAACTCTTCGCGCTTTGCCAGTTCGAAATCCTCGAAGTCGAAGCCGGGGGCTACGGTGCAGCCCACGAGGGCAAATGATTTCGCCTCTCGTGCGTGCGGGTCTCGCAGGTGCGAGGCAAACCAGCATCCGGCTTTTACAACCGCCTGCAGCTCTTCGCCGGAGTCGGGATCGTCTCCCAGAAGAATTTTCGAATACTCCCCGGTCGCGCTGATCACGTGCACGAGGAGCGGCGCTCCTGCGTAGAAATGCCACAGTTCGTCGGAACGCAAGCGGTGGAAGGCCGAGAAAGACTTTCCCTCCAGCAGGAAGTAGATGGCGGTGGAGACGGCTCGCGGTCCAGTGAAGTTTGGTGGCAGGGCTTCGCGCGGGAGAACTAGATCATCTTTATAGGTTTGGCGGTAGAAGCCACCTTCGGGATGGGCTTCCAGGTTTAGCTTTTCGATCCAGTACTTGGCATCCTTTGTCATGAGTGACTTGGCCCGCAATATTCTGGTGCGGTCAGCGAAACCAGCGGGCAAGAGTGCCCGCTCCACACAACCTGAACTACACAAGCTCGCTGCACAAGCAAAACCGTGAGCGCGCCGCAGAAACTGCCGAAACGTTTTCCCCTCTTCCAACACTATTCCGGTGAGAAGAGAACTCTATGCCTTCTCCGCCAATCACCCATTACCGCCGAATCGCAGCCTGAAAAGCGCGGTGACTCCTATCTCTCAGGTATACCAGCCTTTTGCGGGAAGCCCCGCCCTTGCATCCTCTGCAAGGGTGGGGGAATTTATCGAGCGATCACTCGGATATTTAGGAAGTCAGAAGTCAGAAGTCAGATTTCAGAAGTCAGATTTCAGATTTTAGATTTCAGAAGTCAGATTTCGGAAGTTAGATTTCGTGCGTTTCTGTCAGTTTTGCCGCGGCTTGGGCGAGCGCGTCTTCTAGTCCGGTAGCGGTGGGGAGGCCGCCCTGGGCCATGTCTTTGCTGCCACCGCCGCGGCCACCGAGCTTTGTCATGGTTTCTTTCAGCAGCGCGCCCATGTCATGGGGCCGGCCTGAGGACTGGGCGAAGATCAGCGATGGCTGCGGGGAGGTGGTTGCCAGCAGGGCGATGGCGTTCGGCGATTGGCGTGTCAGTTTCTGCGCCAGCAGCTTCAGGAAGTTAAGGTCGCG
Source organism: uncultured Acidobacteriaceae bacterium (assembly GCA_963846245.1). Lineage (GTDB taxonomy): Bacteria > Acidobacteriota > Terriglobia > Terriglobales > Acidobacteriaceae > Sulfotelmatobacter. Next base: position 30,129 of record CAWJVI010000014.1, read on the forward strand.
GTCGGCGAAAGTGCGGACGATCAGCTTGCGGCCGCCTTGTTCGGGAGTTTCGGCGAGCAACGCTGCTGCTTGTGCTGCGGCGAGTTCTTCGAGCGACTGTTCGCGCTGCTTGCGCAGGGACTTGATTTCGTCGAGGGCTTTGCGGGCTTGCGCGGGAACGTCGTAAATGTTGGCGGAAAAAAGCGCGGCGGTTTCGGTGAGCGTGGTGAAATCGCGGCGGGCGGTGGCGACGGCGCGCTGGCCGGAGACGAATTCCACGCGCCATCCCTGACGAACCTTTTCGGTTTTGCGCAGCAAGACGCTGGCGATCTGTCCGGTTTGATTGACGTGCGTGCCACCGCAAGCGGTGAGATCGAAGTCGTGGATGTCGATGAGGCGAAGTTCGTCACGCTCGGTGGGCGGAAGTTTGCGCAGGCCGAGCTTCCCTGCTTCCTCGCGGGTGACGTAGCTCACGTTGACGGGGCGATTCTCGAGGATGATTTCGTTGGCGAGCCTCTCTGCGGATTCGATTTGCTCTTTGGTCAGCGTGGGCGCGTCTATGTCAATGGAACAATAATCATCGGCCATGTGGAACGAAACGGTCGGAATGTTGAAAAGACGAATGAACGCGGCCGAGAGCACGTGCTGGCCGGAATGTTGCTGCATGTGATCGCGGCGGCGCGTGGCGTCAATCTGGCCGTGGACGAGGGTTCCTTGCTGCAGGGATCCCTTGTCGAAATCGCGCTCGGCTTCGATGTAGTGGACGACGCGGCCATCTTCGGTATCGGCGACTTCAGTGACGCGGAGCTTGCCGGAGCCCGACGTGAGCCATCCCGTATCGTGAATCTGGCCTCCGCTGGTGGGATAGAAGGCGGAGCGGTCGAGAATGAGCGCCGGGCGGGGAGAGTCAGTGACCTCGCGCACTTCGGCGTCGAAGTCGTAGAGGAAGGAGTCGCGGTAGTAGAGGCGATCGGTCATAGCGAGCGTCCATTTTAGCGGTGGGCGCGTAGGATTGGAATCGCGCCGGGAGTTTTGAGTGTAAGCGCTGATTTCAACAGCTATCTGGAATCCCGTGTCACTTGAGCGTAAAGTGCGGACGTGAGGAGCAGTGAGACGGCACATGCATGACCAACCCAAGAAAAGTTCTTTTCTGAAAGCATGCAATCTCGTGATTGCGGTCGGCCTGCTGAATTTTCTGATATTTGCGGCTGGTGCCATATATCTTGGCGGTGACGCTGTGAACGGCAAAGCTGAGGGAGGCCGCTATTTCCTCTTCGGAGTGCGTGCAGAAGCAGGGAGGAAAGTGTATACGGAGGTTAGCGAACCTGTCTTTGCCTACAGCAAGTGGCATGTGTACAGTCTTTTTGTCACGTGGCCTCTGGTGATGGCAGCAGGCTTTGCGCGATACAAAAAGCGATTGAGCGGAAGCTGAAATCCATCTCCTGCTCGCCAGCAATCCAGAAATGCGGCTTTCCCGTGGCGTAAAATGCTGATGAGTGTAAATCGCAATCTAAGGATAACCCGACAATGGGCGGTTTCATAGGCGCGGCGATTGGAGCAATTCTCGCGACGTTCGGATTTCTCGTCATGCGAAATCCAATGCGACTCTCCGTACTTGCTCCGGGAGCACGCGGGTATTACCAGCGAATGGTGTTGGATACTTCGTCTCTAAACCAAATGAGGATATTGGGCGTATTGGCGTGCACCTTTGGCCTTTGTATCGGCACTTCGGCTTCGGGTAGTTTACTCAAGTCCCGCGCACTGCAATCAATTTCTGACGGATTCCTCTTTCTGTTGTGGTTGGTGTTTATCTCTGCTTTCGTAGCTGGTCTGATTGTTCAGATTGTGCAGCTGGTGCGGGGCCGGGGCTTTGGTGATTCGCTTCAGATGTGGCGCACAAGTGCAGTACTCGGAGAAGTCAATCTCTATCCGCCTGTTACCCCGAAGATGCGACGCGAGGCAATCCTATTCACAGTCATTTTTGGTGCGTTGATTTCCATAACGATAATCGTGGCCCTTGTGTCACGACGGTAGCTGGTGAAACAACGGCATTACACTCAAATCGTTCCGGAACGACGGGAGCGGTGAGCCGATGATTGAAGCGTTCAACTGCCCCGTTGTCTTCGCCGGGATCGGCACTGACTATATGCTCGCTTCGCTCGGAGGGCGGACGAATGCGCCAGCTCCTACAGAATCAATATGGGCCGATGATGCCGCCGATTGGGCGGGTGGGCGGAGTTTTGGATGAAGAGCTCGCGGGCGAGGCGCCCGCGGCTCCGTGGGCTGTGGTGGCCTCTAGGACATCGAGATATTTCAGACCGCTGCCGGTGTTGAAGAGGACTACGGTGTCGTCGGGTTTGAAGAATCCGGTGGCGCGGAGTTTGCGGTAGGCCACCAGCGACGCAGCGCCTTCGGGGGCGGCGAAGATGCCTTCGACTTTGGCCCAGTGGCGAGTGGCGTCGAGGATTTCCGCGTCGGTGGCGGAGATGGCGGTGCCTCCGCTCTTTTTTAGAATGTCTAGAATCAGGTAGTCGGCGTAGGGCTTTGGCACGCGGAGGCCGGCGGCAATCGTCGTGGCATTCGGCCACATTTCAGAGACGATGTTACCTTCATCCCATGCTTTCACTATGGGGGCGCAACCGGATGATTGGACGACGATCATCTTCGGGCGCTCGGGGCCGATCCAGCCTAGCTTTTCCATTTCATCGAACGCCTTCCACATTCCCAGCAGGCCGACGCCACCGCCGGTGGGGTAGATGATGCCTTGCGGGATTCGCCAGCCGAGTTGCTCGGCGACTTCGTAGCCCATGGTTTTCTTACCTTCGACGCGGTAGGGCTCTTTGGTGGTGACTGACGTCGAACCAGTGTTCTTCTTCCCATTTTCGCGTGTCTTTTTTCAGGTCGGCGACTTTGGCGGCGCAATCGCTGATGAGGCCGTCGACCAGCGTGACGTGAGCGCCGTAATAGTCGCACTCGATGCGGTTGGCCATGGGAACGTCTTTGGGCATGAAGATGTGGGCTTCGAGGCCGGCGGCGGCGGCGTAGGCGGCGAGGGCTCCGGCAGCGTTGCCGGCGGAGGGAATCGCAAGTTTTTTCAGGCCGAAATGGCGGGCCATGGTGACGCAGGCGCTGAGGCCGCGGGCTTTGAACGAGCCGGTCGGGTTAAGGCCTTCGTCTTTGATGAAGACGCTGGGATACTCGCGGCTGGCGAGCATGGGAGTGAAGCCTTCGCCGAGCGTGACGGGGTCGGCTTCGGGGAGGATGGCGTCGTAACGCCACATGGTGGGGGCGCGTCCGGCGAGGTTGCGCGGCGGAAAAATTTCGTTTGATGGTCGGCGAGATCGTAGCGGGCGTAGAGGATGCCTCCGTCATTGGGGCAGACGGTTTGCGGGCGAGTGGCGGGGAAATGGTGGCCGCAGCGGGTACACTCCAGGTGGGTAAGGCGGGACATGGGTGAGGACAGATTAACATTTTCGGGCTTCGGGCTTCGGGCTTCGGCTCGACCGCTCTGGTTCTCAGTTCTCGGTTCTCAGTTCTCAGTTCTCAGAGGAATCGATCCGGATTGGGTGGTCCGGCGGGCTATCAGCTTTGCGGGGTGATGTCTTTCGAGGCGGTTGGCTTGGGCTCGTCTTTTAGCTCGGGTTTGATTTCGTCTTTTGCGGACATGGCGGATTTGAAGCTGCGGATGCTTTCTCCTAGGCCCTTGCCGAGTTCGGGAAGTTTTTTGGGGCCGAAGACTAGCAGTGCGATTCCGAATACTACGAGCATGTGCAGCGGTTGGAACAGTCCTTCGAACATGGTGACTCCTTCTCGGGGTTAGGGGTTAAAGATCAGGGGTTAGAGATCAGGGGTCAGGGGATAGTACTTCGGCTCTCGGTAGACCCCCGTCTCTTAAGTAATTTGTGGATATTGGAGTCGAGGTCCCCATGTCTCGCAAAGGACGCGAGACATGGGGCACCCGACGGTCTGAATTACACACTTTTTAGAAACCGCGTTGGGCTGCGTCGGCTTGCCTTGCCAGGACGTTCAGCGCTTTGAAGAACGCTGGTGATTGGCCGGCGAAAAGATTCATTGCGGTCAGGAAGTTGACTACTGCCATGGCGATTCCTTTTGGGTTTGTGGGGCGAATTACAGCGCAACGAGGGAGATTTGGGCTGATGAATTCGCAGGGCAGCGGGAAGATCAGGTTGGTTTGCAGGGACGGGTCCGGGGTGGCGTCAAAGTTCGGGAAGGTGAGTCCGCTCACGGGATCGGTGAAGGGAGCGACCGGCGGTTGCACGCCATTGCCTGCGAAATCCACCCACTCGAGGAAGTGAGCGACTTCGTCTCCGCCGATGCTGACCACGATGCGCAAAACTTCCAGATTGCTGGCTTTCTGCGCCATGGCCGAGTAGAGAGTGCTGCCGCCTTGCTCGATGGTTCCGAAGTGGAAGGCGGCGGTGTTGGCGATGGCCTGGATGTGGTTGGCGGGGGCGAAATCGGCGTCAGTTAGCGGAATCGCGGGCACGTTGACCAAGTTGATCGCCTGCGGGAAAGTCGCGCCGAAGTCTGGATTGAGCGGGCTGCGATAACGGGTAAACCAAGTGGTGTCTACTGTGAGGTTCATCAGGTTGGTAAGCCGGCCGATCTGCTGGGCGCCGCTGGCCTGGCTGCTCGGCAAAGTGCGGAAGGCGTCTAGGTCTACGGGCTCGGCGCCTTTCGAGATCAGATAGGCATTCAGAAACTCCGCATGGCTTTGTTCATCGAGAGTGTTGCTGGTGATGTATTGCGAACCGTCGCCGTCGAGACGCTGAAAAGCTTTCTGATAAGGATTCTGCTTTCCCGCGGAGACTCCACCAAGTTCGGCGTATTGCTGCCAAAGATCGGTTTCGAGAAGCTCGGCGGCGGCCAGGAATCGCAGAATGGCAATGTCTCCCGTGGTGAGCGAGCTGCTGGTTTCGGTTTCGGCAAAGGCAGGAAGCCTGCTGGCGAGGATTCCGGCTCCCATGGTTGCCGCGCCCGCAACCATGCTGCCTTTCATGAAAGATCGGCGATTGACGGCCTTGCGTGGAGACGCTTCGGGGTTGGTTGGGAGTTGACTGGTCTCGGGAGACACGACGGCTGGGCCGGGATTTTCCTTGGCCATGATGGATCACGCTCCAAATTCTTGAAGATTGAAATGCCGCGATGCCGGCAGGGATGCGAGCCGCGGTAAAGACAGAGTAGGGCTGGGGGAATGGACGAATGTCATGGGGGCGTCGTGCGTTTGTAAAAGATTGGTCGGGAAGGCCGGCTTCGGGCTGCGGGCTTCGGCGGGGGAGCTTTTAGCTTTTAGCTTTTAGTTCTGAGTTCTCAGTTCTCAGTTCTCAGTTCTCAGTTCTCAGAAAAATACTGACTGTAACTGATGTAGGGCCGCAAGTAATTTGGTCGGCTCCGGGCTCCGGGCTCCGGGCTCCGGGCTCCGGGCTCCGGCTTTCGGCCCCCGGAATCCTGAGGCGGATGGTGGGAGCTGCATTGGATTCGCTGAAGCCCGATTGCTGGAGCCCGAAGCCCGCTTCTAGCCTTGCACGCGGAGGCGGGCTAGCAGGAGATGGGCTTTGCGAAACCAGGGGCGCTCGCGGCGGCGGAGATAGCCGGGCATGGAGCGTCGCTTGTCGAGGATTTTTTGCGCCCACTCGCGGGCTTCGGCGGTGCGTCCTTGGGATTGCAGGAAGAGAGCGTAGTTGTAGTAGGTCTCGGAAATGGTGGAGGTTTGCGTGGCCTGCTGAAAAAGTGTGGCGGCTTTTTCCGGTTGTCCGGTGTTGGCGTAGGCGTGGGCGAGTAAGCCTTCGGCGCGGTGGAAATCGTAGTCGGACTCGGCGGCCACGACACGCTCGAGGTCGGGGACGGCTGTGGCGAAATCTCCTAGCTCGACTTCGGCGATCGCGCGGCGGTAGAAGGGATCGGGGTGGTCGGTGCGGGAAGAGATGGCTTTGTCGAAGGCGGCCCGGGCGTGGTGAGGATCTCCATCGTCGAGGTAGAGCAGGCCGAGTTCTTCATAATTTCCGGCGGAGGGATTGTCGAGGATGGCGCGCTCGAGTTCGCGAATGCGGCGGCGGCGGGGGAAAATCTGGAATTCGGTGCGCAGAAGGCCCGCGTCGGGGATGACTTCAACGGCGATGTAGACGAGGGCGCCGAGCCATCCGCCAATCAGGATGATGAATAGCCAGTAGATTTCGGGACGGCGGCGGATGAAGTGGATGATGGCCGCGGCCTGGAGCATGAATCCCCACCAGTGGAAGAAGAGTCCCATGGAGAGCGAAATATAGCATGCGGGAGGGCGGGCTTCGGGCTTCGGGTCCGCACCGTCGACTAGTTCTCAGTTCTCGGTTCTCAGTTCTCAGTTCTCAGTTCTCAGAAAAACGGTTTCACGGGGCAGCGACCGATGTGCGGCGAAACGTCCCGAAACCTGTGTCACAATCAAGAAATGAAGATGGCCCATGATTCGTCGCTGAAAGCCGAGGCCCGAAGCCCGAAGCCCGGTTCCATTCGGCTGGTGGCGACTGATATTGACGGCACGCTGCTTAATCCACAATTTCAGATTTCTGACGGAGACCTGGCTGCGCTGCGACGTGCGCATGCAGCGGGGATTGAGATTGTGCTGGTGACCGGGCGGCGGCATGCGTTTGCGCTGCCGATTGCGAGGCAACTGGGATTTGATTTGTGGCTGATCAGTTCGAATGGGGCGGTGACGCGGTCCCTGGGCGGAGAAACGTTTCATCGCGACATGATGCCGGCGGAAATTTGCCGGCGGCTGTGCCGGGCGATGCAAGAGTTTCGTGGGCACACCGTTCTTACGTTTGATCAGGAAACCAAGGGCGCCATCGTGTTGGAACGCATGGATGAGCTGGGAGTGAGCATCCGGCGATGGCTGGAAAAGAATATGGAGTACATCGAGTTCGTGGTGCCGATCGAGAATTCGCTGGTGACCGATCCGGTGCAGGCCATGTTCTGCGGGACTGTGGATCGGATGATCGAAGTACGGCGCGGGCTTAGCGATTGCGGCCTGGACGGAGAGATCACCGTGCTGCGGACAGAATATCCGGACCGGGATTTGTCGATGATCGATGTGCTGCATGGAGGCTGCTCAAAGGGGCATGCGCTGGAGCGGTGGGCGGCGCATCGCGGATTTGGACGCGAAGAGGTCATGGCCATTGGAGACAACTATAACGATATTGAGATGCTTGAGTTCGCCGGGTATCCGGTTATCATGGGGAATGCCTCCGCGGAGCTGCTGGGGCGCGGGTGGAAGGTAACGCGCGGGAACGATGCGTGCGGCGTGGCCGGGGCGGTGGAGTGGGCGATGGACGGGACGGGAGCGCGGGCTTCGGATGTCGGGCTTCGGGCTGCGGCCGATCCACAACAGGCTCCGGCTGGTACGGAGTCCCGCTAATGGATTCTTCTTTGGCAGAAACGGAATGACATCTCTTAGCTCATGGAGTCGACGGTTTGTCCTCATCGCGATGGGGATCGTGTGTTCACTCCCTTGCTGGGCCGCGGAGATGGCGGTGCTGCGGAATGGATTTTCTATTCGGCATGAGCGGCGTGAAGTGATTGGGGATGTTACGCGGCTTTATGTGACCGCGGACGGGTCGAGTTATGTGGACGTGCCGACGGCGGAGATTGAGCATTTTGAAGAAGCGGCAGATCCGGCTTCGGGCTTCGGGCTTCAGGCTTCCCAGGGGCGGGCTTCGGATTTGAATTCCCCACTTCTCGCAAAGACCGCAAGAAATGGGGCACCCGGGCCGCGGCTCGATCTTAATGAAGTGGTGAATGCGGCTAGCGGGCGCTATCGTTTGGATCCGGACCTGGTCAGCAGCGTGATTAAGGCGGAGAGCGGATTCAACGTGCGAGCGGTTTCTCCCAAGGGGGCGCAGGGGCTGATGCAGTTGATGCCGGATACGGCGTCGAAGCTGGGAGTGCCGGACGCGTTCGATCCGCAGGCGAATGTGGAGGGCGGGACGCGTTATCTGCGGGAACTGCTGGAGCGCTACAACTTTGATTTGGTGAAGGCGCTGGCGGCCTACAACGCGGGGCCGCTGCGCGTGGAGCAATATGGTGGAGTGCCTCCGTATCACGAGACGCGGGCGTATGTCGCGCGCATCGTGAAGGATTTCAATAAGAAGAAGAAAGCACAGCAGCAGAGTGCGGGCGGGCAGCACGTTTCGAAGCAGGAAAGCTCGAAGCAGGATGGGTCGAAGACGGCTGCGAGGACCGGGACGCATGTCGCAACGGCCAAGCCGCAAAGCTCCGCGCCGCAGGTGCAGGCGAAAGCGAGCGAGTAGTAGTTGCCAGCTCACTTCGCGGCTGAAGCCCGATTTTATTTCTGAATGCTTTACGCGGCGCTGAAGCGCCGCTCTTCCAGGTTACCGGCAAGGGCCACATCGCACGGCCACATCCCTCAGCGAGTTTTTCCACAGCTCTGTTTCGTTCTGCGGTTCTTTCTCGGAAACTCTGTTGCTTTCCTCCGGCGCGGCTGTGTTACACTCGCCGCCGACTGTTGCTCGCGCTGTGAAGGTTGCAATCGTCGTCGGGGAATCCTTTCGCGTCTTTCTTGGTATTCGGGCTTGATATTCGGGAGGGCTGGGGATGGGCCTTGCGCTACTGGTTCTAATCTGGCTGATCACGTTGATCAGCACTTATTTCTTTGTCGCCAAAACCTGGTGGCTGCCGGTGGGCGCCGCCGAGGCGGCGGGATTCATCGACGGTCAATTCGCCCTCACGTTCGTGCTGATGGGCATCGTTTTTCTGGCGGCGCAGCTGGGACTGGGCTATATCGTCTGGAAATATCGCGAGCGCGCCTCCGCGCCGCCGGCTGAGTATTCACACGGCAACACCACACTTGAGCTGGTCTGGACGGCCCTGACCGCGATTCTGTTCATCGGATTGAACCTGATGGGCAGCAGCGTGTGGGCGAGCCAGCGCTTCGATCCTCCCGCCGCGGATTCGGTGAAGGTGGAAGTCACGGGCATGCAGTTCGCCTGGTATTTCCGCTATCCCGGCCCGGACGGAAAATACGGCGCAACCAGCGTGAAGCTGATGGATCCTTCGGCGGGCGGTGAGGCTGCCGTTGGTCTCAACACATCTGATCCCGCCGCGAAAGATGATGTTGTCACCGGGACAATGTATCTGCCCGTGAACCGCGAGGTCGACTTGAGCCTGCGGGCGGTCGACGTGATTCACAGTTTCTTTGTGCCCTCGCTGCGCTTCAAGCAGGATGCGGTTCCGGGACTCAACATTCACATGCATGTGAAGCCGACAGTGATCGGCGAATATGAAATTGCCTGCGCCGAACTTTGCGGCCTGGGTCACTACAAGATGCACGGCGTGGTACACGTCGTCAGCCAGGAAGATTTCGACAAGTGGCTGGCCGCACGGGAGGCGGAGAAACAGTAATGGTCGCAATGGAAAATCCGCACGCGCACGCTCCTCAGGGTTTCATTCGGAAATATATTTTCAGCCTCGATCACAAAGTCATCGGCATTCAGTATTTCTTTCTGGCGCTGACGGCAGTTTTTGTGGGGATGTTTTTATCGCTGCTGATGCGCATTCACTTGCTGTGGCCGAGCGTCAATCTCCCGATCTTTGGCGTGATTCAGCCGGAGACCTACCTTACGCTGCTCACCATGCACGGCACCATTATGGTGTTTTTCGTGCTGACGACGGCGCCACAGGGTGGATTCGGCAACTACTTTCTTCCCATCCAGATCGGCGCGCCGGATATGGCTTTTCCGGTGCTGAACATGCTTTCGTTCTGGACAACATTTGTAGCTTTCGTCGTAATCATCGCAGCATTCTTTGTGCAAGGTGGAGCGCCGCTGCACGGCTGGACGGGCTATCCGCCGCTCAGCGCGATCCCGTCGGCAGGGCCGGGTGAGGGGCTGGGCGCTGATTTGTGGATTACCAGCATTGCCATCTTCTGCGTCGCCTCGCTGATGGGCGCGCTGAATTTCATCACCACCACGCTTGATCTGCGCGCCAAGGGCATGACCATGATGCGCATGCCGCTGACGGTGTGGTCGTGGTTCATTACCGCGATCCTCGGGCTGCTGGCGTTTGGCGTGCTGCTCTCTGCTGGAATTCTTCTGCTGATGGATCGCAATCTCGGCACGAGTTTCTATGTTCCGCTCGTCGTGGTGAACGGACAGGTGCTGGGGCACAAGGGCGGCTCGCCTCTGCTGTGGCAGCATTTGTTCTGGTTCTTCGGACATCCCGAGGTTTACATCGCAATTCTGCCGGGCATGGGCGTGGCGTCGCAGATTCTCTCCACGTTTTCGCGCAAGCCGATTTTCGGCTACCGGGCGATGGTCTACGCCATGTTGTCGATCGGATTTTTCGGCTTCATGGTGTGGGGCCATCACATGTTCATGAGCGGCATGAGCCCGTATTCGGCGTTTGCCTTCTCGCTGCTGACCATGTGTATCGGCGTGCCTTCGGCCATCAAGACTTTTAACTGGCTGGGCACGATGTGGAAGGGCCGCATCCGTTTCCAGACGCCGATGCTGTACGCCATCGGTTTCGTTTCGCTCTTCGTTTCGGGAGGGTTGAGCGGACCGTTTCTGGCGCAGCCGGTGCTCGATATCCAATTGCACGACACTTATTTTGTGGTTGGACACTTTCACCTGATCATGGGTGTGGCGGCTATCTTCGGCATGTTCGCTGCGACTTATTACTGGTTCCCGAAAATGTTCGGACGGATGATGAATGAGACTTGGGGCAGAATCCACTTCTTCATCACGCTGGCTGGAACCTACGCGATTTTCATGCCCATGCACTATCTGGGAATGGCGGGCGGCACGCGGCGTTATTCGGATTACCGGGAAGTGAAATACCTAGCGACGCTGATCCCGCTGCACCGGTTCATGACCTACGCGGCGATCATCACGATCGCGGCGCAGTTTATTTTTGTGATCAATCTTTTCTGGAGCATGTTCAAGGGACCGAAGGCCAGCGACAATCCGTGGGAAGCGACCACTCTCGAATGGACGACGACGACTCCGCCACCGCACGACAATTTCGGCGGCGTGACGCCGGTGGTGCATAACGGTCCTTATGAATATGGCGTACCGGGCGCGGCGAAAGATTACGTGATGCAGACGGATCCAGCGACGGTTTCCACGCACTGATGTACGGATACTGACCCGCACGAGCATTTATGGCTACCTACGCTCCCATCGACGCGATTCGCGAAGGCCAGACTAGCCGGGGCGGATCTACGTCTACACCCGCGCCTCCGGGCGGGGGCGATGATGGACGCGGCGGCGACAGTGGGCCGAATTATAGAGCTCGGTTGCGGCGGGCGCGGTTGGGTCTGATCTGCGGCGTCGCCACGGTGACCATGGTGTTCGTGTCGCTTACCAGCGCCTACATCGTGCGCCAGGGTTTGCCTACTTATGACGACGCTTCCAGCACGTACGTCCACGATTGGGGTCGGACGGATCTGCCGTGGCGCTTGCTTGGCATCAACACGTTTTTGCTGCTGGCGAGCAGTGTGACCATCGAGTTCGCACGGCGCCGATTGGCGAGACAGGTGGCACTGGCGCCAGTAAAGTCGATTCCGGGAGTTTCGCTCGGCGCGGAGAACAGGTTTCCGTGGCTGGGTGTGACGGCGATTCTAGGGTTCGGTTTTCTCATCGGCCAAGGCATGGCGTGGAGAGAACTGCATCTGCGCGGATTCTTCGTCAACACCAATCCCAGCAGTTCGTTTGTTTTCCTGCTGACTGCGACTCACGCGGTGCATCTGGCCGGCGGAATCATTGCGTTACTTTGGGCGGCGACTACAGCGCTGTTGCATCGGCCCGTCGAATCGCGACGCATTGTGGTTGATATTACGGCCTGGTACTGGCACTTTATGGCCGCGCTCTGGATTTACGTTTTTGCGCTGTTGGGATTTGCGAGATAGCGAAAGGGGAACTCGAGGAATGGCTGACGCCACGCTTCAGCACGGTTCGGTGCAGCATGATTCACTCCAGCATGATTCTCTGCAACATGGATCGCCGGGAGAGTACGAGGCTCCGCTGTTTGGGGCATATTCGAAAAAGGTGGGGATGTGGCTGTTTCTGGCTTCGGACTCGCTGACGTTCGGCGCCCTGCTGGTGGCCTTCAGCTACAACCGCATCTACACGGCGTGGCCCACGCCCTTCGGCAAAGACAGCATCATCAATGCCACCGTCATGACGGCGTGCCTGCTTTCGAGTTCGCTGACCATGGTGCTGGGCGTGTTCGCGGCGAAGCGCGGCGACCGGAGTTGGACGCGCAACTGGCTGCTCGCCACCATGTTTTTCGGCACTGCGTTCATCGTGCTGCATGGCATGGAATGGACAAAGCTGATCCGCGAAGGCCTCACGCTGCCGGGGTTTCCAAAGATTGCGGGAGCGGAAGGGGAGTTCGCAAAAGTTTCGGCCAGCACACCGCAGTTCCCTGCCACGTTCTTTGGCCTAACGGCGATGCACATGCTGCACGTGACCATCGGTGTGATTTACCTGGGCGTGATTGCGCTGCGCAAGTGGTTCCTCGCGATTCTGGGAGTGATTTATGTGGCGGGATATTTTCTGATTCCGTCGACTAATATCTTTCACTACGGCATTCACGCGCTGCTGCTTTGCCTGATCGTGGCCTCTATCATTCTGTTCTTGAAGCCGAAAGACTATGACGCGCAGGATGTGGAAGTGTCCGGACTTTACTGGCACTTCGTCGACCTGGTGTGGATGTTTATCTTCCCGCTGGTTTACCTGATGTCGACGCGGGTCTGAAGAAGCTAGTTCATCGCCGAGGGAAAATATGACGCACGATGCCGCAACGCATGACGACAGCAAGGGGCAGTATTTCTGGGTCTGGGGAGCGCTGCTGGTTCTCACAGCGATCGAGGTCGTGCTGGCCTATCGGGAGGTGTTTGAGCCGGTGCGCATGCTGGAAGTTCTGCTGCTGCTCTCGGTGATCAAGTCGGCGCTGATCATCGGCTATTTCATGCACTTGAAGTTTGAAAAGGCTTTGATGCGCTGGCTGCTCGTGATTTCGGTGACGGCCTGCTTCATCATCATGTATTTCTTTTTCTTCCCGGATGCCGGACGAGTTTTGAGGCTGGGAGTACAGTAGAGCTGGGCATGAAGCTTGGTCGAAAATCTCGTTTGGCCTTGTTGATGTTGCTTGTCGCGCTTTACACTGCGCCGGCATTTGCCCAGGGATGCGCCATGTGCAATGCGACGGCGAAGGCCACGCCCAAGGACGCTCAACGCGCCATCAACCGGGCCATCTTTGTCATGCTCACGCCGCCTGTCGGCATCATGCTGGTGGGGTTCGGCTTCGCGATTCGTTATGGAAAACGGCGCGATCGAGAAAACGACGAGACCCGCGACTGAACTCTTAATCTCAGCAAGGCGGGCACCGAAGGGACAAACTGCGTGAACTGGTTTCTAGGCTTCGGATACGCATTGGCCGGTCTACTCTTGATCTGGCGGGCTACGCCGCTCTCCCTGCGCTACAACGCTTGGACCACGGGCCTGCGTGAACGTCATCCGAACATCAATCCGCCGCCCACCGCGGAGTGGAGGGCGCGAAACACGAAGATTATGACGATGATGTTTAGAGTTGTTGGCGTATCCCTCGTGCTGCTTTCAATCTTGACTCTCCTCGGTAGCGTGAAACCTCGCTGAGTCTTGAAGTCAGTCCACAGCCTGGCAGTTTGCGCTAATCCACCTCTTCCTTCGCCTGCTTTATAATAGAAAGTTCGGCATACCTCGCGGAAGCCTCTGGGCGCCTTCGGCCTGGGTAGTGCGGTTGCCGGACTTTACCCGATGTCTACGTCCACGGAAAGCATTTCCACGCAAAGCATTGTTGTACGCGGGGCCCGCGTCCACAACCTCAAGAATATTGATTTTGAGGTTCCGCACAATACGTTGACGGTGGTTACCGGTGTGTCGGGGTCCGGCAAGTCGTCGCTGGCGTTCGATACGATTTATGCCGAAGGACAGCGCCGCTACGTGGAGTCTCTGTCAGCCTATGCGCGGCAGTTCCTGGAGCGTATCGAGAAGCCGGACGCGGACTCGATCGATGGCATCGCTCCGGCGGTTGCGATCCGGCAGAAAAATACCACCCGAAATCCGCGTTCGACGGTAGCGACAGCTACCGAGATTTACGACTACTTGCGCCTGTTGTTCGCCCGCGTGGGCCGAACCTATTGCGAGAACTGCGGCCGCGAAGTGAAGAAAGACACGGTCGACGAAGTGGCGGACACGATTCTCGCTCTCGACCCAGACACGCGCCTGCAGGTTCTGTTTCCCTTGCAACGGCCTGCGCCGCAGACGTCCGAAGAAGGCGCCAAGCCACGCGCCGTCAAGGCGAAGAAAAAAGCGCAGCCCGCCGAAGTCGTGCAGCTTACAGAAGCGCTCAAGACGCGCCTCTTCGATTTGCGGAAAGCCGGATTCAACCGGCTGTTTCAGCGGGGGCAGGTGTTCGAGTTTTCGACTCCGGAATCGCTGCTCGACATCGACTTCGGAGCTCCCGTATTTGTTCTGGTCGACCGCTTGACGGTTTCTCCCGAAGGCCGCACTCGTGTCGTCGATGCGATCGAGATGGCGTACCGCGAGTCTGGCGAAGTAATCTTCGAAATTCCACCCCGAAACGACGAACCCGCGCGGCAGCTTCGTTTTTCGCATCGCTTTGAATGCAAGAACTGCAACCTGCGCTACGAAGAACCTGAGCCGAGGCTTTTCTCTTTCAACAATCCTTATGGAGCGTGCCCGCGCTGCCAGGGGTTCGGCAACACCATCGACTTCGATCTTGATCGAGTCATCCCAGACAAATCTAAAACTTTGGCTGAAGGCGCGATCGATCCCTGGACCAAACCGAAGTATCGTCCGTTCCTGACGGACTTGAAGCGTTACGCCAAGCAGGCCGGCATCCCGTTGGATGTGCCCTGGGCGGAGCTGGATGAAAAACAGAAACAACTCGTCCTCGACGGCGAAGGCCGCTATCTGGGAGTGCGCGGATTCTTCCACCTGCTCGAGCGCAAGAAATACAAACTGCATGTGCGGGTTTTTCTCAGTCGCTATCGCGGATACTCGCTGTGCTCGGCCTGCAACGGGAGCCGGCTGCGGATGGAAGCGCGGCAGGTAAAGATTCAGGGTCTGAACATCTGCCAGATCTGCGCAATGACGGTTGAAGAGGTAGGTCGCTTTTTCGAGAAGGTCGAGCTAAGCGCACAGGAAGCAGATATTGCCGACAAACTGCTGCAGGAAATTCGCGAGCGCGTCCGATTTCTCAACGATGTCGGGCTCGAATATCTGACTCTCGACCGGCTCTCATCGACACTTTCAGGCGGAGAAGCGCAGCGGATTCAGCTGGCGACTTCGCTGGGCTCGCGTCTGGTCGGCACGCTCTATGTGCTGGACGAGCCGTCAATTGGACTGCATACGCGCGACACGCACCGGCTGATCAAGATTCTGCACGACTTGCGCGATCTGGGAAATACGATTCTGGTGGTGGAACACGACCCGGAGGTGATGGCGGCTTGCGATCGCATTCTGGATCTCGGTCCGGGCGCGGGTGAAAACGGCGGACAGTTGATTGCCGAGGGAACGTACGATGAGATCAAGCGGAATCCCGCGTCGCTCACCGGCCGCTATCTTTCCGAAGGTTTGCGTATTCAGCTTCCCGTGGCCCGACGCAAGCCGGGAGTGCAGCAGATCAAGATTCGCGGCGCAACGGCGAACAACTTAAAAAACATGGACGTCAACATTCCTCTGGGGATGATTGTGGCCATCACGGGCGTGTCGGGATCGGGCAAGTCTACGCTGCTGCACCAGGTGCTTTATCGAGCGCTGGAGCAAGCGAAGAAAGAGGGCGATGGTTCAGCTGCCATGGGCTCCGCATCTTCCGGATCGTCTTCAGGATCCTCCGGAAAAGCGGCCGCAACCTGGGACAGCGTGGAGGGCGATCAATTCTTGGACGAAGTAGTGCTGGTCGATCAGTCGCCGATCGGGCGAACGCCGCGCTCGAATCCGGTGACTTATATCAAGGCGTTCGACGCCATCCGCAATCTTTTCGCTTCCCTGCCGGAATCGAAGAAGCGCGGTTTCAGCGCCGGTCATTTTTCGTTCAACATTCCCGGCGGACGTTGCGAGGCTTGCCAGGGCGATGGCACGGTCACCGTGGAAATGCAATTCCTCGCCGATGTGGAACTGATTTGTGAAGAATGTAAAGGCACACGATACAAGCAGCAGGTGTTGGAGGCGCGCTACCGTGGCCGGAATATCCATGAAGTGCTGCAGCTCACGGTGAAAGAGGCGCTCCGAGTGTTTGCCGAAGTTCCGAAAATCACGGAAAAGCTGCGCACCCTGGAAGAAGTGGGTCTGGGATACTTGCGGCTGGGCCAATCCGCGACCACGCTTTCTGGCGGGGAGGCGCAGCGCATGAAGCTGGCCGCTCACCTCCAACCGGCTGAAAGCAGCCTGGCGGCGGGCCCGGAAAGCCGCAGAAAGCGCCGCCTGCTTTACATTTTTGACGAGCCCACCACCGGCTTGCATTTTGACGACGTCAGCAAACTTTTGTCGGCGTTTCGGCGTCTGATTGATGCAGGAGGATCGATCGTGGTGATCGAACACAATCTGGAAGTGATCAAGACGGCGGACTGGGTGATCGACCTTGGACCCGAAGGCGGAAATCGCGGCGGCAAGGTGGTGGGCGCAGGAACTCCGGAGACCATCGCCAAACTAAGCGGGTCCTATACCGGAAAATATTTGGCGCGTATGCTGAACGGAAATGGAGATTCCCGTTCTTATGGTCGCGAGTAGGAGGTTCGCCGCCGTAGTGTTGGCAGCTGCCAGCGCGGCCGTTGGCGTTCGCGCGCAGGCAACCGCCCAGAGCACCGCACCTGCGTCTTCGCAAACTTCTTCACAAGCCGCGCAACCGTCGGGAACTCAGTCTACAGATTCCTCTGCAACTCCTCCCAGCTCGACTTCTTCTACGCACACGACCCACGAGAAAACGGGACCGAACTCGAGCCGCACCATCCGGCATACCAGGGTTGTCGAGCCAGGTTCGCAGCCGCCGGAACTTACCCAGGCGGAGGACGCCATCCAGAAGCGGGACTATATGGCGGCCGAACCTCTGTTGCGAAAAGTAGTGGATCACGATCCGGGCAACTACGTGGCCTGGTTTGATCTCGGATTCCTGGAGAACGCGGTTGGAAAAGTCGATGAGTCGATCGCTGCGTATCGCAAATCGGTGGAGGCCAAGCCGGACGTGTTCGAGTCGAATTTAAATCTTGGATTGCAGTTGGCAAAGACCAATCAGCCCGATGCGGAAAAGTTTTTGCGTGACGCCACCGAACTCAAGCCGACCAGCCACCTGGCAGAGGGACAGGGTCGGGCCTGGATTTCCTTGGCGCGAGTACTCGAGAAGACCAAGCCGGAGGAGGCGATTGCGGCTTATCACCAGGCCTCCGCGTTACGGCCCGAGGATCCGGAGCCTCACCTGGCTGTGGGACTCTTGCTGGAGAAGGACAATAAGTTTTCGGATGCGGAGACGGAGTACAAGAAAGCTCTCGCGCTCGATCCGAAATCTGACGCGTTGACCGGGCTGGCCAACATCTACATGCGCGGGCATCGCTTCGTTGAGGCGGAGGAATATCTGCGCAAGCTCGTCGCGGCCCAACCGGGAAATGCTGCGGTGCATGTTCAGTTGGGCCGCGTGCTGGCGGCTGAAGGAAAGAACGATGTGGCCGCGACTGAACTCGAGGCCGGGATAAAGCTGGCTCCGGCCGACGCTTCCGCGCAGCGCGACTTGGCGGATGTTTATCTCGCTGCCGGCAAGAACGAGCAGGCCGATGCCGCGTATCGCGCGCTGTTGGCTGGTCATGCCAACGATGCGGAACTGCACCGAAGCTTCGGTCAGGCGTTACTGCGCGAGAAGAAATTCCCGGATGCCCAGCAAGAGTTTCTGGCTGCCGTAAAACTGAAGCCCGCATTTGGGGAAGCGTACGGCGATGTTGCTTTCGCAGCTGGCGAAAATAAAAATTATCCCCTGGTCATCAAGGCGCTGGACGCGCGCGCAAAATTCTTGCCCGAAATTCCAATTACTTATTTCCTGCGCGCCTCGGCTCTCGACCACCTGCGGGATTACAAGCAAGCCTCCGCCAACTATCACCTCTTCCTTAACACGGCCAACGGGAAGTATCCTGATCAGGAGTGGCAAGCCAAGCACCGTCTGATTGCCATTGAGCCAAAGAGGTAAGAACCTAGAAAATAAGAAGTGAAGAAGTGAATACCTGGGGACGAACGATGTTCGGGATCGCGAGTTTGAGGTTTCTGCGAGGAGCGGTGGTTGCGGCGTTGCTGGCCGCTTTCCTCGCTTCGCCCCTGGCTGCGAAGGAGCAAACGCTGGAAGACCTGAAGGCTCGCGTCTCCTCGGCAAGCGTTGGAGACCGTCCGCAGCTTTGCCTGCAGATTGCCGAGCGGCAGTTGGACGATGCCGACAAACTCTATACCGCATTCGACAGCGAGAAGGCGCAGGTGGCCTTGACGGATGTGGTCACCTTCTCGGAACTTGCCCGCGATTATTCGCTTCAGTCGCGCAAGCACCAAAAGCAAACCGAGATCGCGGTGCGGAAGATGACGCGAAAACTGAATGACCTAAAGCATCTTGTATCCCGTGACGAACAGGCGACGGTGCAGAATGCCATCGACCGGTTGCAGCGCGTGCGCGACGACCTGCTGTTTGCCATGTTTCCAAAAGGTAAGAAGCAATGATCTTTCCGTTGTGGTTGCGCGCCTCGGCCAGTGTGGGTTTGTTGCTGCTCGCAACCAGCGCGGGCTTGGCCCAGCGTCGCCGCGATCCGCTGACCCAGTCGGAAATTGATCAGGTGCGCGACGCCAGTTGGGAGCCACAGAAGCGCCTGGCACTCTACGTCACCTTCGCTCGGGATCGCCTGACGAAACTCGAGACGATGCGTAGCGATCCCAAGACAAAAGACCGTCCCCAGCAGACCCACGATTTCTTGGACGCATTTCTTCGCATCTATGACGAACTCAACGACAACATCGATACTTACATTGGCCGCAAAGACGATATCCGCAAGCCGCTCAAAGCGGTCATCGAGGCCGACACCGAGTTTCAGGCTAAACTGCGGGCGCTCAAAGACTCAGCCGATGTAAAGGCGGAAGAAGCAGCGCAATACGAATTTGTGCTGAGCAATGCTCTCGATACCGTCGACACCTCCGCCGAGGACCACCGCAAACTGCAGGTTGATCTGGAAGATGCGGCCAAACACAAGAAGCTGAATGCCGCGGCCAAGAACAGCGGCAAACCGGAATAAGGCGTGCTAACCTGAATTTACTGTGCGTGAAGGCCTGCTCGAAATTTTCCAGGAAAGTCATCGCGAACTGCGTCCGTCCGCGCCCATCCCCGAACTGAAGATCGAGTTCTTCGCTTTCGCCAACGTCAACAACACGATTCGCCTGCGCCAGGGCAAACTGCTGGTGCGGCTTTCTGACCTGTTGGAAGGCGCGCCAGACGCGGTGTTGCGGGCCATTGCCCACATCCTGTTAGCCAAGATGTACCGCCGGCCGATTGATCGCGGGCAGGCAGCGCGGTATCGAAAATATCTGGCGAGTCATGAAATTGTGCGCAAGACACACCTGGTTCGGCAGATGCGCGGACGCAAGCAGCTGCATTCCGCGCGCGGACACTTCTATGACCTGGATGCGGTCTTCGAGAAATTAAACACGCGCTTCTTCTACGGACTGCTAGCCCGTCCGCGCATGAGCTGGAGCCGCGCTCGCACTCGCCGCATTCTCGGCCACTACGATCCTGCGCACAACGCCATCGTCATCAGCCGCGTGTTTGACCAC
Source organism: uncultured Acidobacteriaceae bacterium (assembly GCA_963846245.1). GTDB lineage: Bacteria > Acidobacteriota > Terriglobia > Terriglobales > Acidobacteriaceae > Sulfotelmatobacter. The sequence goes on from CAWJVI010000014.1 coordinate 49,973, forward strand.
TTCGCCGTCCCGGGCTACGCCGTGGAGTACATCGTCTATCACGAGATGCTGCACCTCAAGCATCCGGTGCGGCTCCGCGGAAGCCGGCGCTGCGTGCACTCGGCGGAATTCCAGGCAGAGGAGAAACTGTTCCCTCAGCTGGCGGAGGCGAATGCGTTTTTGAAAAGATTGTGAGCACAAATGCCCAGATAGCGTCGGGCGAGCGAGTCTGTATTACCATTCGTGGGGATTGCAAATGCCTGGTGATAATTGGATCGACGAATTGAGGGCTGGCCGCGCAGCTCAGGTCGTCGATTATTTGCGGAATGAACTTCAGGCTCTCCGCTCCTATCCCAGCAACTATTACAGTCTGGGCGCAGTCTACATGTGGTCGGGAGACTACCGATCAGCGCTTGCGCACTTCGACGAGCAAATACGAGCGGATCTTCCTCTCAACCCTCCGGCAGACTCGACCTTCGGGATGGCGGGGGCTGCTGCTTGGTGTTTGGGAGACGAAAAGCTGGCAATCAAGTATTGGCGAAGCGGAACAACTGCGAAATATGCTGTCGCAGGAGCAAACACTCGCACCGAGCTTCTGCTGTACGTTGCATCCCCAATGAACCCCGCTACATTCCCCGTAGAGTCAGCCCAGCAGCTTCTTAACAAGAAGGTGAGTCACTGGCGCGTGAAGAACTGGCCGGGACCACTCGCGCATTACATTCTAGGAATTGCGTCTGAGCAAGAGATCAGGCAAAAAGCGGTTGACCGTGAGGGCGACCCCGCTGAGCCAAATCCGAAGTCATGGCAGTTAGATTTCTATAAACTGCTCACGACGGCCGCGCCCGATGGGGAGGAAATGCGGGCGCTGGAAGGTGGACTCCAAGACTTGCTTAACGCGAAGGGCTCTGGGTACTTGACTGGGCAGAAGTTTTTTTACTTCCTCCGTATTGAAGAGTTCTATCTGGCGCGACACTGCATATCGAAGCGAAGTGGCCCACTGTTGGCGTGAACATCGCGGTTCACCCACCTGTGCCGCGGCACGTTCCGACCACGCCTGCTCCTCCCATGCACCCAAACGCATTTCAGGCCCGGAATCTCGCCATGTGATTGAAATCACATGTGGTTGTGCGTTCGCGGATTGACGCTCGCCGGGCCCGAGCATATCCTTGAAGTTGGCGTTGAAATTCGTTTTCAACATCATATTTTCCAAGGCTGTGGAAATCTCATAAATGCTTCAGGCTTTCATCATCGCGCTGCGCGAAGGGGTTGAGGCTGCCCTCATCGTCGGCATCACGCTCGCCTACCTCGCCAAGATCGGAAGAAACGATCTGCGCAAGTCGGTCTATGCCGCGCTGGGCGCGGCTTTTCTGGGCAGCATCGCCGTGGCCATCGTCATTTCGCGAACCAACCTCAACGAAGACGTGTTCGAGGGCTGGATCATGCTGGCCGCCGCGTTTTTCGTCATCACCATGGTCATTTTCATGATGAAGACGGGACGCAAGCTGAAAGGCGAAATCGAAGGCAAACTTGGTCTACTCGCCGGAAACGACGCGTGGTTCGGGCTGTTCGTTTTTGTGTTTTTGATGGTGTTGCGCGAAGGCGCGGAAACCGTCCTGATGCTGGCGGCCGTTTCCCTGAACTCCACCGCGCTGATGAGTTTCCTGGGGACACTTCTCGGCATTTTCGCCGCGATTGCCTTCGGCGTGATGTTCGTAAAGGGCAGCGTCCGCATCAATTTGCAGAAGTTTTTCCGGGTCACTACGGCGATTCTTTTCCTGGTGGCGGCACAATTGGTCATCGCCGGATTGCACGAACTTTCGGAGAGCGGGGTGCTCCCGTCTTCCAAACGTGAGATGGCAATCATCGGCCCGATTGTGCGCAACGACTTTTTCTTCTTTGTGACGATTTTTGCTTTGGCCGCGCTGATGATCCTGTTCGATGCCAAGCGCCGCGAGCCGGTTCCAGAGACAGCCTCGCCCGCCCAACGCCGCAAAGCCGCCTGGAGCGCTCGCCGCGAGCGCCTTTGGATGGGCTCCGTCTACATTTTTTCGTTCGTCTTTATCGCGATGGTGACCGCCGAGTTTGTCTACGCCAAGAGCAAGAACGCGCTTTCGCCCTCTACGGAAGTCACTTTCGTGAACGGCGCCGTGACCATTCCGCTGGCGCAACTTTCCGACGGCGACTTGCATCGCTTTGAGGCGCATGAAAACGGAACGGCGATTCGCTTTTGGCTCTATGAGAAGCCGGACGGGAAGATCGCAACGGTTTTTGACGCGTGCGAAATCTGCGGCGCTGTAGGTTTCTATAAGGGTGGCAATGGCGTGATCTGCAAGAACTGCGCCGCGCCCATCAATCCGCAATCGGTGGGCACAGCCGGAGGCTGTAACCCGGTGCCGCTCAAGTCCACGCAAACTGCGGACGCGGTGGTCATTCAAGAGGCGGACATTGCGGCTGGGGGCCGCATCTTCTCTCAGCCTTAGCCTTCTTCAATCCCTATGTTCGTACGGCTCGTTTACGAATCCTTCCGGCGGCAGAAACGGCGCAAGTTGCTAGCCGGAGCAGCCATCACGCTTGGCGTCACGGTGGCCACAGCCATGATCGCCGTCGCTACCGATATCGGCGACAAGATTAATCGCGAACTGCGCACCATTGGCGCCAACCTGCTGGTCACGCCGCAGGAAGACTCGCTGGACGTGGAAATCGGCGGCGTGAACCTCAAGCCCCCGAGCGATGGCGCTTTTCTCGACGAAGCCGACTTGCCGAAAATCAAAGGCACATTCTGGCACAACAACATCACCGGCTTCGCGCCGATGCTGCCGGTGAACGTTAAAATTGAGCGCGGCGGCCAGCAACGGGACGTCACGTTGTTGGGAACCTACTTCGCGAAGCAGTTATCGTTTGGCAAAGACAATTTCACCACCGGCGTTCGCAGCACACATCCCTGGTGGAGAGTGGCGGGCGCGTGGCCGGATGACAATTCTCGTGACGTTCTTCTTGGCGAGAAGCTGGCCGTCCGCCTGGGTGAACAATCGGGTGACGAACTTTCGGTCTCCGGACGCAAGTTTTACGTGAGTGGAATTCTTTCGACCGGCGGCTCCGAGGACAATCAGATTGTGGCTCCGCTCGCGGTGGCGCAGGAAATTCTTGGTAAGCCCGGAGCGGTCCGCCGCGTCTACGTGAGCGCTCTCACCAAGCCCGAAGACGCGTTGGCCCGGCGTGATCCGAAGAGCCTGTCCGGGCCCATGTATGACCGCTGGTATTGCTCGCCGTATCCGCAGTCGATCGCTTACCAATTGCAGGAAGCGATTCCGCATTCGCACGCCGAGCAGATTCGACAGGTCGCGCAGAATGAAGGCACGGTGCTGACGCGGATCGAAGGTCTTATTTTTCTGATCACGCTGGCAGCGCTCCTCGCGTCCGCGCTAGCAGTCTCGGCGGCGATGGCGACCGCCATCTTCGAGCGCCGGGCAGAAGTTGGACTGATGAAGGCTCTGGGCGCGAGCAAGCTGGCCGTGGCGTCTGTCTTTTTTGCCGAAGCAACGCTGCTGGCTTTGCTCGGCGGACTCGCAGGCTTCGCCGCCGGGGGTCTGCTGGCGCGCCAGATCGGCCGCTCCATCTTCGATTCGCAAATCGGCATCCAGCCAGTGTTGCTGCCTGTGGTTCTCGTGGTCGCCGTGCTGGTCACGTTCGCCGGGAGTGCCGCCGCGATTCGTCGCGCCGTGCAGCTTGATCCGGTGTTTGCCCTTCGAGGCGAACTATGAGTAAGCGTGAGATGAGCGGGCGTGATAAGAACGGTCCTGTGGTTGCGTCTGCCCGTTCCGACGCCACGCGCAGCCTTGCCGCCAGCCGCTCGCAAGCTCCGCACACTTCGATGTTCCTGCGCATGCTGTTACGAGCTGCAATACTGCGTCGGGGACGCGCTACCTCCGCGTTACTCGCGGTAGTGGTGGCCGCGGCGGCAGCCACTGCAATGCTCACCCTCTTCGTCGATGTGCAAGCCAAGCTGCATCGGGAGTTCCGCAACTACGGCGCAAATATTATTCTCACCAGCCGCGATGGCGCTTCCCTTCCCGCCGGTACGCTCGCGCGCGTGGAATCTACTCTCGCGGGCCGCGGGGTGGCCGCGCCATTCGCCATGGTAGTCGCCAGCGCTAGGGTCGGTCAGCCCATCGTGGTGGCCGGCACAGATTTCGATCGCGTGCGTCAACTTGATCGCTGGTGGTCGGTAGATAGCTGGCCTTCCGCGCCGCAACAGGCGCTGATCGGCGTGCGCGCCCGGTCTGCAATTTTGCCGGGCATTGCCGCAGCCACGGCCACAGCTAAGAACCAGCCGTTCGACCTCACCTTCCAGGGACACGTAATTCAACTCACGCCCGCCGGCACTGTGCGAACCGGTGCCGCCGAAGACAGCCGCGTCTATCTCTCACTCCCCGACTTCGTTGCCTGGACCGGAGTTCAGCCGTCGACGATCGAAGTCGCCGCCACCGGCTCGGCCACCGAGGTGGCAGCGATCATGAACCAGCTTGCGCAGGCAATTCCCGCGGCGGACGTCCGACCCGTGCGGCAAATCGTGGAAGGCGAAGCCCGAGTGCTGGGCAAGACGCGAGCCACGCTGCTGGCAGCTTCAGCGCTTATTATTCTGACGGCCGCGTTGTGCGTGCTTTCCACGCTGATGGGCTGGGTATTCGATCGCCGTCGCGATTTCGCTATTATGAAAGCGCTAGGCGCGTCGCAGCGTCTGCTGAGCGGCTTCTTCGCCGCCGAAGCCGCTGCGCTCGGCGCCACCGGCGCCGTGATCGGCTTCGTGGTAGGCATCGGCATCGCCGCCTGGATCGGGCGCGCCAACTTCCACGCACCAGTCGAACCAAGATTCAGTGTTCTCCCCATCGTGGTGGCTGTTAGCATAGCCGTGACGCTGCTTTCCGCAATCCTCCCGATCTCGCTGCTGCGGCGCGTGCAGCCGGCGGTCATCCTGAGGGGTGAGTGAAATGATTCAGATCAACGACGTCACCAAGCTCTATCCCGCCAAAGAAGCCGCCATCACCGGCAGCGGGAAGGACAACGCCTCCATTCACGCGCTCGACCACATCACTCTCCACGTTGCAGCCGGAGAGTGGCTCTCGATCATGGGTCCGTCAGGATCCGGTAAATCGACGCTGGTGAATCTGATCGGCTGCCTCGACCGTCCCAGCTCCGGCGAAATCTGGCTGGACGGCCAGAACGTAGCTGGCATTTCCTCAGCGGACCTGAACCGCGTCCGCGCCGAAAAAATCGGATTCATCTTCCAGCAGTTTCATCTCATCCCGTTTCTCACCGCCGTCGAAAACGTGATGCTGGCGCAGTACATCCACAGCATGACCGACGAAAACGAAGCCGTCGACGCTCTCACCCGCGTGGGCCTGGGCGATCGCGCTCATCACCTGCCCTCGCAGCTTTCCGGCGGCGAGCAACAGCGCGTATGCATCGCGCGCGCCCTGATCAACGATCCTCGTATCATCCTGGCCGACGAACCCACCGGCAACCTCGACGCGCAGAACGAAGAAATCGTCCTGCGCCTGCTGCGCGAATTTCACCAGCAAGGCCGCACCATCGTGATGGTCACACATGATCCTGTTGTCGCCCGCCTGGCCGACCGCCGCATCGAACTGCATCACGGCAGCATCGCGGCGCAGGAGATTTTCTCCATGGCCGACGAAGAGCAGCTCGACGAAGTGCTCGAAGAACTCTGGGTTCTGGCCGAGCACGGCGAAATCGCCGAAGTCGAACGCATGGAAGTGCACGGCGCGCTCCCCGTCAGCCTGGCAATCGAGAAGCTGATCGAGATGGAACTCGTCGTCTCCATGCCGCATCCGCCGCAGCCGCACGACCACAAGCCGTTCGTGAATCCCTGCCACGATGCGCTGAAGCCCGTCTCCGCGTCGTCCGGCGACGGCACCCTCATCGTCGAATTCACCGCTCGCGGCCGCGAACGCGCCGCGAGCATCATTCGCCGTCACCGCCTCGCCGAGCGCCTGTTTACCGACAGTCTCGCCATGGACAGCGAAACCGAAATCGAGCAGCAAGCCTGCAAGTTCGAGCACATCCTCTCGCCCGAAGCCACCGACAAAATCTGCACTTTCCTCGGCCATCCCCGCACCTGCCCGCACGGCGCGCCGATTCCTCCGGGCCCCTGCTGCGGAAGAACGGTCGAACATTCCGAGATCGCCATAACCCGCTCCCGCGCTTAATCTTTCTCCAACTCCCGGCAGAACAAGTCTTGTCATCGGCGTGTGATCGCGCCGCTGCTATCATCGGAATATTCGTATGCCCCCTCGCCCTCCCACCATCGGCGTATTCGACTCCGGCTTCGGCGGCCTGACCGTCCTTAAAGCGTTACTTGAACTCATTCCCGAGGCCGATTATCTCTACTTCGGAGACACCGCCAGACTTCCCTACGGCTCCAAATCCGTCGAGACCGTGGCCCGCTATGCCGTCGAGGCCGCGCATTATCTCGAAAGCCACGGCGCGGAACTTCTCGTCATTGCCTGCAACACGGCCACTGCGCTGGCTCTCGATCGAATTACCGCGTCGGCTCAACTTCCCGTGGTAGGCGTGATCGAACCCGGAGCCGAGGCCGCCGCAGCCGCGTCCGCCAACAAGAAAGTCGTGGTCATCGGAACCGAGGCCACCGTGAGCAGCCATGCTTACCGCAACGCTCTCGAGGCCCGCGGCCTGCGCGCCCACGAGAAAGCGTGCCCCCTGCTGGTGCCTCTCGTCGAAGAAGGATGGGTGGAGCATTCGGTCACTGAGCAAGTCGCTCGCATCTATCTGGCAGAGGCTTTTAACGACGATTTTCACGATGCCGACGTTCTGGTTCTCGGTTGCACTCACTACCCCTTGCTGAAGCCTCTGTTGCGCCGCGCAGTCCCTGCACACGTCACCATCGTGGACTCCGCCGACTCCACCGCGCACGCGGTCGCCGCCCATCTGCGGGAGCTTTTGCCGACGGCCTCTGCGCCGCCGAAGAAACCGCCCACCTCACCCCGCCTCAAGTTCTTCGCCACGGATTCGGTGGAAAAATTCCGACGCCTCGGACAAAGATTCCTCGGCCACGCCATCGAAGATGTTCAGCACGTCGACTTGAAAGAATAAAGCGGCGACGGCGGGTTACGCGAAGAGGATGACTGCCGTCTCCCAAGCCTCAGGGCTTGATTGCAGCGAAGCGCAGGCGAGTATAGTCCGCAGTCCAGCGCCCCTCCGCATCGCACAGCACCGGCTTAAGCAAACCCGTAACTTCATCAAGAAATCCGGCGCGATCTTCCTGCGGACGCGGCAGCGCGGCGCACAACGGATTCGCAAACGTCTCCAACCACCCGCGCATTCCGGTCGGCAGCGGCGTGGGGCGAGGAATCAGCTGCACGCTTTGCGGTACAAAGCCCGCCCGCCGCAATCGGATTTCATAGTCGTCGACGGTCGGGAAGTACCACGGAATCCACGAAGCAGCGTCTCTTACCCCTCGGCGCTCAAGCGTAGCCACCAGCGCGATGGTGATCGCTGCTACACATGCATGGCCGCCCAACTCTCCCACGAACCTTCCTCCGGGCTTGAGGGCCCGGAATGCGCCTGCAACCGGCGCGTCCGGATCGTGCTTGATCCAGTGCAGGACGGCACTCGAAAACACGGCATCGAATTCGTTTTCAAAAGGCAGAGCTCTGGCATCCTCTACGCGCGCGTCAAGGCCACGCTTACGCGCAGCCGCGATCATGTCCTCGGAACTGTCCACGCCAACCACCTGCGCGCCCAGCGCAACCAGTTTTTCGGTTAGTGCCCCGTCGCCGCAACCCAAATCAAGAATGCGCTCGCCGGGCTGCGGCTGGAGCAAATCCAGCACGGGTTGCCCAAGCGCTGGCACGAAGTGGGCGTTCGCCGCATAGCCAGCCGCGCTCCACTGCTGCGAGGACGAGGATAGAGATGGAGACGAGGATGACGTCCGCGATTTCTTTTCTTCTGATTTCAACATAACACTCACGCACTCGATTGTTGCCACATCACGATTCCCTTTCGAATCGACGCTACGCGAAGGCGGGAGCCGAATTTTGTTTCATCGCAAGATTCGGATAGCGTATCCAAGCCAGCAGAATTACTGTGTCCTACGATGCCTTCGCTGACTCCAATCAAACATACCATTCGGCCATGTTCTCTCATTATGCATCCGCTCGATAACGTCATCTGGCAGGCGCTCACCACCCGGCAGACTCACTGCGCCGAAATTTGCGGCGAGGCGCGCTGGTTCCTGCGCGACATTACGCTTCTCAGCGCGTTTCGCGAGCCTTCTGACAAGGGCTACGATTCCCTCGCCGAACTCGCCGGTCCGGGCGGCACCGCGGCATTATTCCTGGACGAACCCTACCACCCGCGCCCGGGATGGGATCTGCTAGCCGATCCGCCCCTGCTGCAGATGATCTTCGAAAACGGCGCCTTGCCTGCTTCATCAGCCGCCGCTTCCGCGATCGTCGAGCTCGGCCAAAAAGATTCTCCCGAAATGCTGGAACTGGCCACACTCACCAAGCCGGGTCCGTTCGGATCGCGTACTCATGAACTGGGAACGTATCTCGGAATTCGCCGCCGAGTTGGCGACGGAATTAGTGACCAAGTTGTTAATGAGCGCGTCAGTAAGGAAGACAATCTGGTAGCCATGGCCGGAGAGCGCCTGAAAGTTCCGGGACACACCGAAGTGAGCGCAGTCTGCACCCATCCCGATCACACGGGCCAGGGCTATGCGGGAATCCTGATGACGGAAGTGATGCGGCGCATCCTCGCTCGCGGCGAAACACCGTTCCTACACGTCCGCGAAGATAACCTGCGCGCGATCGAACTCTACCAGCGATTGGGATTCAGAACGCGCCTTCGCAGCCACCTGGCCCTGCTCCGCCGTATTTGATCTTAGGTGGCGCGGCGTACTGATTTTGGGTGGCGCAGCGCTTCCAGCGCTGCGATAAAGATACCCCTGTGATCGCGGCTTCAGCCGCTGAGGTCACACTCCGGCCTCAGTACAAATGGAAATCCACATCCACCTCAACCGGCCCATAGCGAACCGGATGGCCATCCTTCATCGACGGCCGGAATTTCCATTTCTTCACCGCTTCAATCGCCTTCTCATCCAGGCCCATCCCCAGGCTGGCGCTCACCCGGATATTGCTCGGCGTCCCATCGGGCTCCACAATAATGCTGAGAACGCAAAGTCCCTGGAACTTGGCCTTGCGCGCCTCCTCGGAGAATTCCGGGTCCACCTGCGAAATAATGGCCGGATCACTGGCTCCTTCGCCGCGGTGAAAAGTCCCGCCGCCGGTGCCGCCGCCCTTACCCGGACCAAATCCTCCGCCCTCACCAGACCCAACTCCACCGCCACTTCCGGAGCCAATGCCGCTTTGCGTGCCCGTGCCGTTAGAAGGCATCGTTAAATGGGACATAGGGTCGCCAATGTTGGGCATGTTGTTCGATGCCAGCTTAACCTCGGGAGGAATGATGACCGTCTGTTCAACGGCTAGCTTGGGATGCTCGTTACGCAGGATCACCGTGGGAGGGGTGATCTGGTCCAGTGACCGCTTGGGCAGCCTGCCCGCCGAGGCCTTTAGAACATCGCGATCCCCGCCGCCACCGCCGCCGCCCGATATCGTCTTTCCAGCCTTCATCGCGGGAATGTCGTTGGGGTCCACCAGCATCACGGTAGCCTTCGGCGCCGGCGCGGCAGTCACGGCGCGGTGCGCCCACAATGTGCCGGCAACGATGATTGCCGCAATCAGAATGTGCACGCCGGTCGAACCCAGCATGCCGTCTTTCTTGTAGTTGTAAAAGCCCCAGATATCCTTGACTGGCTCGGGCTTCGATTCCAGCTTGAGAGGAGGAAGCTTTTTCGGGAAGAAAAATTCATCCAGCTGGCGGGAAAGTGATTTCCACAGAGGCTCTTCGAACATTTCCTGAGCCACAAGCAGATGCAGCTCAGGCTCTTTCGGGGGGGCGTTCGGATTGATCTCTACAGATCCCATGATTCCTGAAAGGCTCACGTTCGCTTGCTTATGAACGGGCCCGGACTACACTGCCACTCTTACACAGATGAGCGGCAGCGGCGCCAAGTTGCTTGGTTTTGGCCGCCGAAGTTATAAAACAGGCACAAGCTCACGGCCAGCCAATAGCCACGCCGCAAGGTCTCTGCCTTTCTTAAATTGTACCTCTACTCTCTAACTTTTTGACAGTGCATTTCATAGTCCTGTGGGATGCATTTTGGTGCCCAGGTAAGCATTGGGGCAGATATGTCCGTTCTAACCGAGCTCCGCGCGTGGACGTTCCGCTCGACCCTCCCTATAATGAGAAGATTCAATCATTTGGGAGACATGCCTGAGTGCCGCTCGAACTGAAAGCAACCATTAACCTGCCCAAAACTGCCTTCCCCATGAAGGCCAACCTGCCCCAGAACGAGCCCAAAATGCTCGAACGCTGGGAGCAGATGGGGATCTACGAGCGCATCCGGCAGGCCCGCCAGGGCAAGCCGAAATACATTCTGCACGACGGGCCGCCTTACACCAGCGGCCCCATTCACATGGGTACGGCACTGAACAAGTGTTTGAAGGATTTCATCGTCAAGTCCAAGACCATGGCGGGTTTCGACGCCCCCTACGTCCCCGGATGGGACTGCCACGGCCTCCCCATCGAAATCAAGGTAGACAAAGAACTGGGCGGCAAGAAGCTGCAAATGCGACCCACGGACGTCCGCGCGGAGTGCCGCAAGTACGCGCAAAAGTTCCTTGATTTGCAGCGTGCGCAGTTCAAGCGCATCGGCGTTTTTGGACGTTTCGATCGGCCCTATGCCACGATGAATCCGCAGTACGAATCGATTGTGCTGAAGACGTTCTTTTCGTTTTATGAAAACGGCTTTGTTTACAAGGGCCTGCGCGCCGTCTACTGGTGCATGCACGACGAAACGGCGCTGGCCGAAGCCGAAGTTGAGTACGAAAATCACACCAGCCCAACAGTTTGGGTGAAATACGCACTGCTGGATGATCCCGCGAAACTCGACGCGGCGCTGGCGGGCAAGAAAGTTTCCACCATCATCTGGACCACGACGCCGTGGACGCTGCCCGCTTCCATGGCGGTCGCATTCCATCCGAACGAAGAATACGTTGCGCTGGAATCGGGCGGCGAAGTTTGCATCGTTGCCTCGAGGCTCGCAAAAGATACAGCTGCGAAGTGCGGGCTCGCCGACCCGCGCGAGCTGGCGCACTTTCCGGGCCGCAAGCTGGAGCGGCTCAACTTCCAGCATCCGTTTCTCGACCGCAAGATTCTCGGCGTGCTGGCCGACTACGTCACCATGGACACCGGCACGGGCGTGGTCCACACCGCTCCGTCGCACGGCGCAGAGGACTTCGCCACCGGCGTAAAATACGGACTCGATGCCACCAGCCACGTGGACTCAAAAGGAATCCTGCGCGATGGCTTGCCCGAGTACACTGGCCAATACGTCTTTAAGGCGAATCCAATCATCGTTGAGCTATTGCGGAAACGCGGAGCTTTGCTGCATAGCGAAAGCGTGGAGCATTCTTACCCGCACTGCTGGCGCTGCCATAATCCCGTGATTTTTCGCGCGACGGAGCAATGGTTCATCTCGATGGAAACGCCGATGCCCGGCGGAAAATCGAAAGAGGACACTCTTCGCACGCGCACCCTGGAAGAAATCAAGACCGTGAAATGGGACCCGGCCTGGGGCGAAGAGCGACTCTCGAACATGATTCAAACTCGCCCGGACTGGTGCATTTCGCGCCAGCGCGTGTGGGGCGTGCCCATCGCCGTGTTTCTATGTGAAGGTTGCGGCAAGCCGCTGAACGACCACGCGGTGAATCAGAAAGTTGTCGAGCTTTTCAAACGCTCAGGCGCGGATGCCTGGTTTACTTCCGAGTCTGACACGGTTCTTCCTGTGGGCACGAACTGTCCGCATTGCGCCGGCACGAAGTTTGAAAAGGAAACCGACATTTTCGACGTGTGGCTGGAATCTGGTGCAAGCTATCTAGCGCTGATTGACGATGAGCCGAGTTATCCCTGGCCCTCTGATCTCTACCTCGAAGGCGGCGACCAATATCGCGGATGGTTCCAGTCTTCCCTGCTCTGCGCTATGGGCACGCACGGCACGCCGCCGTATCGCGGTGTGGTCACGCCCGGCTGGACGCTCGACGAAAAAGGCCAGGCCATGTCGAAGTCGCGCGGCAACGACGTGGATCCGGTCGACATCGCCGGACGTCTCGGCGGAGAAATCGTGCGCCTGTGGACGGCGTCCGTCGATTTTCGCGAAGACGTCGTCGGTTCGGAAACGCTGATGCAGCGCGTCGCAGAGAATTACCGCGCGATCCGAAACAATCTTTTCAAGAACGCACTCGGCAATCTTTACGACTTCGATCCGCAGACGAATGCAGTTCCGTTCGAAAAGCTGGAAGCGCTCGACCAGTACATGCTCCGTCAAACTGCGGCGCTTGCCCGTGACGTGCGCACCTGGTACGCAGAATTCGCATTTCACAAAATCTACCACCGCGTGAATCACTTCTGCGTAGTCGACCTGAGCGCGTTTTATTTCGATGTGATCAAAGACCGGCTGTACACCTACGCTCCCAATTCTGCCGGCCGCCGTTCGGCGCAGACTGCGCTGTGGCGAATCAACGAAGCCATGGTGCGCCTGCTGGCGCCGATCCTGAGTTTTACCTGCGAAGAAGTCTGGCAGCACCTGCCGAAAGTGGCACATCGGCTGGAGAGCGTGCACCTCGCGGAGTTTCCTAGCACAGCGGATATCCTCGGAGATAAATCCGTCCCCGAAGAGGACGCGCAGCAGCAACAGGATTGGGCCACTCTGCTGGCGGTGCGGGAACAAGCCATGAAAGCTCTGGAGGAAGAACGCAACAGCAAGCGGATCGGCAAGAGTCTGGAGGCGCAGCTGGTGATCACAGCGGCCGATCCCGCCTACTCGGTGCTCGCCCGTTTAAAGACCAGTTGCGCTACCTGTTCATCGTCTCGGCGGTAACGCTGGCGCAGGGCTCGGGCAACGGCAGCGGAGGAGTCCACGTCGAGGTCAAGAAAGCCGACGGCGCGAAGTGCGACCGCTGCTGGAATTACTCCACGCACGTTGGCGAAGACAAAACGTATCCCACAATTTGCGAACGCTGCAGCGCCGTGCTGAAGGAACTCGAAGCCCAACGGCTGACATTTGCCGATCACCCACCGATGAGCCACGGATGACCCACGGATGACCAAGAACGCCGCGCGCGCCACCCACTTTCTTTTAGCTCTCATCGTCGTCCTGCTTGACCATTGGACGAAACATCTGGCCGCGACCCGCATCGCGCTTTATCGCCATGTGCAGGTCATCCCCGGCTTCTTTCGGCTTACACACACCGAAAACAGCGGCGCGGCGTTCAGCCTTTTCTCCGAACATCCCGCGCACTGGAAGACAGAATTGCTCATCGCTTTTTCTTTGATCGCGATGGTGATCGTCCTCGTTCTGCTCTGGAAGCAAACTCGCGCGCTGTCAGTTTCGGGGATTGCCTTGTCGCTGATTCTCGGCGGAGCCGCAGGAAATTTATGGGATCGCGTTACCAGCGGCCACGTGGTGGATTTCTTGCTGTTCTATGTGAAGCAGTACCAGTGGCCGGTTTTCAACCTGGCCGATAGCTCGATTGTGGTCGGCGCGGGACTGCTCGTACTGGAAATTCTATTTCACAAATCGAGCGCGGATGAAACATCAGCGGGCTAATCGTCAGACGAAACAGCGATAAGACTTTGGGTTGATCCGCGAGAATCCGCGCAAATCCGCGGCGAAAAGGCTTTTCTACGGTGTCCCGTAAAGCTGCTTGTAGAGACTCGCATTCCGCAAGATCGCCTGTACATATTCCCGCGTCTCGGTAAACGGAATCGACTCCACGAATTCCTGCGGGTCGCGATACTGCCCCTGCCCCGCCCAATCCGTGACGCGTTCGGTGCCCGCGTTGTAGGCAGCGAGCGCGTATTCGAGCGCGCCGCTGTAGCGATCGACCATGCCACGGAAATAGCGCGTGCCCAGTTCCAGATTCACCGCGGGAGTGTAAAGCTGGCTGGGATTGTAGCGCTTATTTTTTCCTGCTTGGCCACTTGCTTTCCGGTCTTCGGCAGCAACTGCATCAGTCCAACGGCGTTGGCGCGCGAAACCGCGTTGGGATTAAACTCCGACTCCTGCCGAATCAACGACGCGACCAAATAAGGGTCGAGCCCATTTCCGGCGGCATAGCGCTTCAGGTCGGCCCAAAACGGCTTAGGAAACAACGCTTCCCAATACGCACGCGGCAAGTCGGGCAAGTCGACCGCGAAATAACTCGGCGCCGTGTGTTTCATCAGCTCGATGGCGCGGTCAAACTGACCATTGTCCGCGTAGAGTTTTGCGCTCTCGGCCGGAGCCCACGAACTTCCCACTGCACCGGGTGCGGCTTGCAACTCGCGTACCGCGAAGTCGACCAGACCGCCGTTGCCGAGCAGTTCCGCTTTTTGCCAATGCAGGTCGTCCGTCGGCGGGTCGGATTCCTCAACTTTTTCTTTGCCGTCGAGAGCGGGCACGTGGTCGAGCAACGTGTAATGCTGGCCCACTTCCGCCGACGCCGGAAGCGCCTTCAGCCGCTGCCGGCCCAGGTCCGCGTAGTAGTAATTGAGGTAGCGTTGGGAAAGTTTCTGGTAGAGCGCCCGAGCCAAGCCCAGCTGCTGATCCTCTTCTGCCAGGCGCGCCCGCCAGTATAGAGCTGCGGAAGTCTCTCCGCCCGCGGGGTAAAGCGTGATCTGCTCTTCGAATAATTTTTCGGCGTCGGCGTTGTGGCCCTGGCGCAACGTCAGCCACGCCGCTCTCCAGTGCACATAAGAAGCGTGCACGCCGGTGGGATAGCGCTGCTGCAGTTCCCGATAGGTGTCGAGCGCCTGAGCGTATTCATGGTGCACCAGATGCAGATTGGCGGCCGAGAGCAAAGCCTGCTCCAGCCATGGATTCTGCGGAGCTGCCCGCAATTCGTTGACCGCGTTGTAGAAAGCGTCGTTATTGCCGGACGACCACTCGATCTCGCTGAGAATAAATAAGCGATGCTCGCGCTGCGGATCGCCGCTCGCGGCCAGCAGCGCCAGTTCGGCGCGGGCGTCGCGATCGCGGCTGGCATGATGCAGCGCTTCCGCCAGAGCGATCTGCGTCGCCGGACGTTCCGCCGGGCTGTCAGCACTGAGCAATTCACGATAGGCATCGACGGCGTCGCTGTAGCGGTGCGCCTTCATCAGAAGATCGGCCCGCGTCTTCCGCTGCTGCGCCGTCGCTGGCGGCAATGACGGCAGCTTTTTGAGTTCTGCGTACGCGGTATCAGCGTCGGCGCTGACGGGCATGTTGTAGTAAACGTTGGCCAGCGCTTCGGCGGCTTTGGCATTGTCTCCCACAGCCGCGTAGGCCTTGCCGATGGCCAACTCAAAATCCGAACGCGCAGGAAGACGATCTTTTTCGAGCAGCGCGGCCGCGTCGGCTGCACGGCCCTCGCGCGCCAGAGTTTCCGCGTAGGCCAGATGCGCATCACGGACCAGCAACGAATCTGGATGCGAACGGTCGAAGTCCGCGAGCGTAGCCAGTGCCTCTGCGTCACGTCCGGTCTGCAGATAAGAAGTGCCGAGATAGTAGTCGACGTAGTCGCCGAGGTCGCCGGCCATGGGCTTGGCGCGGTTCAGGGGATCGATGGCTTTCGCGTATTCGTGGTCGATCACATGCGCGTAGCCGTCGACCAGCCAGGCCAGCGCTCCGGCGTCTTCTTTAGCATGAGCGCGGGCGAAGGCTTCCACGCCGGCATACGCGGCGGGCGTGCGATCCTGCTCGAGCTGCTGGGCCATGGGACGCAAGCTGGCTGATGCCACGAAAGCTTGCCGCATGCGCCGCACGCGCGGAGAAACGGGTCCGCGGCGCCGCTGGGCAGTGGCTACGCGACGGTGTGCGGTGCTCGCATGTGTTGCACTACCGACAGATTTCTTTGTGGTGGCCGGACTCGCGCCCGCAGGCTTCGCTGATTTCGCTTGCGGCTTGGCTGACTTTGTGGTCGATGGTTTGCCGACGGGTGCACCGTGCTGTTTGGTTGGAGGGGCCGCTGGATTCGGCGCGGAGGATTGTGACGGAGAAGACTGCGCGGGAGAAGATTGCTGCGTGGGAGCTTGCGCTGCGGGCGCTTGCGAAGAAATCGCCCAGCTGACTGAACGCGCCCCGCCTAGCAGCCCGCATACTACGCTAACCGCGATCACCCACCACAACTTGAGACTGAATCGAACCACTTTATGTTTGCCGCACTATTTGCCGCACCGAGCCGCGCCAGAGACCCTGCTGAAACCATTTTACCGCTTGAAATTCGCGCCCATAATCGAAATATCGTCTTCGGCCAGGCTGCGAACTAGTTCCTGCTGAAAATAATTGCCGGAGTTCGCGATCGTCGAGCCGTAACGCTTCTGAAATGTCGACCGGCTTTTTTCGATATCGTCCTTCATGCGGTCGTAAAGGTCTTTGTGCTTGCGACCCTCCGCCACCTTAGCCTGGTTGTAAAGCTTGATCTCATCCACCAGCAGGCGGGCAAAGCGCTGCGCCTTGCGATGCGTATCGGCATCCTCGGCCGAAAGTCCAGCAAAAGGATCGGCGGCTGTCGCAGGCGCTGCGGCGGCGGAAGGCGCAGCATGCGCCGACGAAGCCACTTCCACGAGTTCGGGCACCGGCTCGGGCTCAGGTTCCGGCACTGCGGCCGGGACGTGCTTGGGAGCCTGCGCGGCGATGGGAGCATGCGACGCGAAAGGATCCGCAAATGAACTTACGGTCTGCACCGGAGCTGCGACGCTCGGTTCGGGTGCAGCCGGAGCAGTCTCGCGCTGCTGCGCCTGCTTGCGCAGCGAAACCACTTCCAGCCACGCGCTGGTGGCCATCACCAGCACTTCCAGCGAAGTACCGTCGAGCACTCCGGTTGCCCCGCCATCGGCATAAACCAGGGCCGCAACTTTATCTTTCAAGACGAGCGGCAGAACCAGAACTTGTTCGTTGGCGGGCGCACCAAAATGTTCCACGAAGCGTGCGCCCATCTCAGCAATGTTCGCTGGGGCCACTACGCGATTCTGATAGGCGTGAGCGACCGGGCCGGCATGCATGTCGAGAGCAAAATCTTTCAGCGAATCGTCGTCGGCGAAACCGCGGCCTTGCCATCCCGTGGCGGTTCCCGCTTTCACTACGAACAACGCAGTCCGGGCACAATGAGCGCTTCCACCTTCCACCAGCGCCCGAAGAATTTCTTTTTGCGTGCTACCGGTCTGAACTCCGGCCACTGCCTGCAGCAGCAGCTTGGCAGCTTCTCCGCCCACCCCGGCGGCGCTGGGCGCAGGCATCGCCTCGAGCACCCGTTGCACAATTTCCGCCTGCAGCCGGGGAGCCTGGGCCGCGAAAACCTGCGCCACGGCCTGCTCCACCGCTTGCTGCACTTGATTATTTTCTGCCATCGTCAGAATTCCGTCTCTAGCTTCGCCTGTGCTTATTCAATTCGCGCCACAAATTCCTGAACTCTTCCCTGAACTCTCGAGCCGCCAATTTTCCGTAGTCAATTCTTGCATCGGCAATCCATGCGTCACAGTCCAGCGTCCCAGCGTACTCCCCGGAAACACGGTCCCTTAAGCGCTGATTATACGGCACTTGTGCGCCAGCCTCACGGTACTAACGTAACTGCCAGACCGGGCACGGAAGGCATCTCTGCACTTTATCGCAAACTTTTCTTTCCGCCTACGTCTAAGCCATTGGGCAAACGGCACGGTTACCAAGTAGAATAACAGTTCGGATTTTTCCTGAGCCGCGTTGTCCGAAAATACTGCATCGCTAACACTATGAGCGCCATCGAAAACAAACTAGTAGGGCCTGTCAGTGAAGAGCTGGCGCTGGTGCAGGCGGCCAAGCGGGGCGACGACTCGGCTTTCGAAGAGCTGGTCCGCCGTTATGACCGCAACGTTTTCCGCATCGCGCAACACATCACGCAAAACCGCGAAGATGCGGAAGACGTGGTGCAGGAAGCTTTCCTGAAAGCCTACGGAAATCTGGCTCAGTTCCAGGAGCAGTCGAAGTTTTATACCTGGCTGGTCCGGATCGCAGTGAACGAAGCGCTGATGAAGTTGCGGCGCCGCAAGCCAGAGCGCACGGTTTCTCTGGATGAGGAGATCAAAACTGAAGACGATTCTCTTCCCCGCGAAATCGCCGACTGGAGCCCGAATCCAGAGCAGCAGTATAACCAGGCGGAGTTGCGCGAGATTTTAAGCAAGACCATCCAGGGCCTGCCGCCAGGCTTTCGGACGGTGTTCGTGTTAAGGGACGTGGAAGGGCTGTCGACCGAAGAAACCGCTGCCGCGCTCGAGTTGAGCGTGCCCGCGGTCAAGTCGCGATTGCTGCGGGCTCGCCTGCAGTTGCGCGAACGCCTCGGACGCTACTTCCAGAAACGCGAGAGTGGAGATGGCAACAAACGCGAGAGTGGAGATGGCAACCAGTGAAATGCTCTGACTTCCTGCAGGAGCTGACCAACTATTTGGACGGCGTCCTCGATGAAACCACAAAAACCGAACTGGAGAACCATCTCTCCTGGTGCCACAACTGCTACGTGGTTTGCGACACAACCAAGAAGACGATCCAGATCTACCGCGATTCTCTTCCCTACGAACTCCCCGACGACCTCCGCACCCGTCTCCGCTCCGCCATCATGAGCAAGTGCCAGCAACAGAAAAAACGCGGCCCGCAGAGCGTGTGACTTTTAGCTCTTAGCCTTTAGCTCGTAGCCTTTAGCGTAAACCCATGGCCGTCTTGTCATCCCGAACGGGGCCGAAGGCCCGGTGAGGGACCTCACGTCTAACGGCGGCATTCCTGCCGCAAACGGGACAGTCCGCCCACAGCATGCGTCGTTCTGGTCGCCACTGCCCAGCATGAAACGTTTTGTTCCCTCCTGTAACTATCTCCAGTACAAGGATTTCAGAGCTTTTCCCGCTCTGGGCCCGCAGTACCACGAAATTCGAAACCCTTTGCCTAGAATTCGAATCTAAGGATTTAAGTGTAGACGCGTGCTCCTCAACCCCGTAAGTCCATCTTGTATTCGGGGCCCGCAGCAGTAGTCGTCCAGGTAAGCGAACCAGGTCTGAAAGGTAGAGTTATGATTGCAAAATTAGTAGATGCGGTTTTCGGCTGTCGCCACTCCCGTTACAGCTTTCCTGTGACCGTTCGCGGAGCAGCGCGCCGTCCCCAGGCCGCGGCTTTGACGGGCACCTACGTGGCGTGTTTGGATTGCGGGCACGAGTTCGCCTACGACTGGCAGGAAATGAAAGTAATCACTTCTCCCGAACGCCATCGCGAGCGCGCCGCGCAACTGGCCAAGCACGCTGCCTGAGTTGAAGAAGGCAATTCTCTCAATACAGCCGCCGGGTGCCCCATTTCTCGCGTCCTTTGCGCGAAGTGGGGCTTTCTCTTGATTATCAAAAATGATCATCAAAAATAAAAACCGGCGGCCGCAGCCGCCGGTTTCTAAACTCTCTGTCGACTCTTCAAACTAGTTCGAGGAATCATCCCGCCGTTTCAAGGTCGGACGATCATCGTCGGTCTTGGTGTTCCGCTGTTGCTATCGCTGTTCGAAGTACGCCGCAAGCTGGGCTTGTTGCCGTCTTTCTGGTCGAGCAGCTTTATGCTTGTTCTCGATTGCCGCCAGCCGCGCCTTCACTTCGTCAAACTCCGAAGTGGTCACAATGTACTGCGCCTTCGCCGGAAGAATCTTGCGAATCTCCTCCTGCGACTTCTCGATCCGGTCTGGAGTTTGCGGATGCGTGTCGAAAGCTTTGGAGAGCGTTCCCGGTTTCTTCTTCTCCATCGCCTGAATTTTTTCGAAGAAAGAAACGAATGCCGAAGGATCATAGCCCGCGCGATACATGTACTCGACGCCGAGATAATCGGCTTCTGCCTCGAAGCCGCGCGAGAATTTGAGGAACGTCAACGGAATGCCGAGGCCGGCCGCTTCATATCCCGCATAGCCAATCACGCCGCCCATGAAGATCAACGGAATCGAAGCCATCTGCAGCAGGTTGGCGCGCGTCATTTCGCGGCCGTAGTGGCAAGCGGCAACGTGCGCGATTTCGTGCGCCATCACGCCCGCCATCTCCGCTTCTTCGTCGGCGGCCAGGATCAGTCCGGAATTCACATAGAAGAATCCGCCGGGCAAGCGCCATGGCGTTCACCACGTCGGAGTCGATCACTTTGATGGTGAACGGCACCTGCGCATCAGAGTTGCGTACCAGGTTCTGGCCGATGCGGTTCACATACTCGGTGACCACCGGATCGTTCACCAGCTTGATTTGCGATTCAATCTGCTGGGCGTATACGCGTCCGCCGCGCTACCTGCCTTCCACCGTGTACCAGTTCCCCACGCCGCGCCCGCATCCCACGTTGCGGTTGCCTACCGCATCCACGTCGGTCTTCGCCGCCGTCGTGCTTAATCTGGCTGTCATCCTGCGTGGGCAGCGCGGCAGGCGCTGCGCCGGAGCGTTCTGCACATCGCCAGCCTTGGGCTGGCCTTGGCTGGATCGGCTGGAGGCTTGTGTCTGAGTCTGACCGGATTCTTTTGCGCCAGCGTCCAGGGTCCTGCGCTGAACGCCGCCAATGCCACCGAGATTGTCAGCCACCGCAATTTCATAGCGAACTCCTTTGCGCCACATTTGCGCATTATACGCCCGGTCCGAAGCACACCGTAACCCCGAATTTTCCGCTCTCGTTAGTTAGACGCGGGCGACGCGCGTCGGGTTATCCCGGGTCATGACCGTCGACGGTATGTTTGAGCCTGCGGACCGGGACGCATGTCACCATGCTCCGGCTTCGAGCGATTCCGTGCTTTGGCTTTTCAGCTTTCGTAACAGTCCGCGGGCTGGCGTTGTCTTGCGTTGACAGGGAGGTGCCATTGCTCGACCGT
Source organism: uncultured Acidobacteriaceae bacterium (assembly GCA_963846245.1). Classification (GTDB taxonomy): domain Bacteria; phylum Acidobacteriota; class Terriglobia; order Terriglobales; family Acidobacteriaceae; genus Sulfotelmatobacter. The sequence continues at coordinate 70,960 of CAWJVI010000014.1, forward strand.
CGCCGCTTCCTCACCACGCCACCACCGGAGTTGCCGCAACGCTGGCGCTCCGCGGCAGCCTCGTCGGCCCAACTCGAGAAGAGCTCCGTCCACCCTGCCCGACCATTCCCTGCTCGACAGCAACGAAGACGCCTACTGGGCTGAGATCCGCAAGCAATTCCTCATTCCCGAGGACGAGATCTATCTCAACAACGGCACCGTCGGTTCCAGCCCGGCGCCGGTGCTGCGCGCCGTGTTCGACGGCTACACCACCACCGAAAAAATGGACCAGCAGGACCCCGAAGACTATCCCATCTGGGGATACGCCGCGTGGAACGAATTTCGCGATCCGCTCGCCGCATTCGTCGGCTGCAAGCGCGACGAGATCGCCCTGGTGCGCAATGCCACCGAAGCCAACAGCTACATCGCCAACGGCATCGACATGAAGCCGGGCGACGAAGTGCTGATGACCGACCAGGAGCATCCCGGCGGCGAGCATCCCTGGGACCTGAAGGCCAAGCGCTATGGCATCGTGGTCAAGAAGGTCACGCTGCCGCGGCCGGTGAAGGATGCGGCGCAGGTGCTGAATCTGTTCAACGACGCCATCACGCCGCGCACGCGCGTCATCTTCTTCAGCCACATCACGACCGTTTCCGGCGTGGTGCTGCCGGCGAAAGAACTCTGCGCGCTGGCGCGATCCAAAGGCATTCTTTCCGCCGTGGATGGCGCGCACGTGACCGGCATGATGCGACTTCAACGTGCACGACATCGGCTGCGACATGTACTCCTCGAGTCCGCACAAATGGCTGCAAGCGCCCAAGGGCACAGGCTTTCTCTACGTGCGCGACGAAGTGATCGATCGGCTGTGGAACACCATCGTCACCGAAGGCTGGGACGATCCGAAGATGCGCGCCGAGCGTTTCCAGCGCATCGGCAGCTCCAACGTGCCGTCGCTGTGGGGACTGCGGGCCGCGATCAAGATGGCGAACGACATCGGCCTCGACCGCATCGAACGCCGCCATCGCCAGCTTGCCGATTACATTCTGGCGGAAATGATAAAGCGCGGCGCCGAATCGTGGACTTCGCCCGATCCGGCGATGCGCTGCGCGATCGTCACGCGTGAACGTTCCGCCGGTCCAGCGCATGGAGCTGGAGAACTGGATGTGGAAGACGCACAAAATCCGCATTCGCGGCGGCGAGCCTACGAAGCTGCGCCTGTCTACGCCGTATTACTTGCAGAAGACAGACATCGACCGCTTCCTGGAGAAGTTTGACGAGTACAAGCGGGAGAAGAAATTGGCGTAGGCTTGGTCATCTGCGGATGACCATGTATGTTAGAATGTGTCCATGAAAGAGATTTCAGCAGCAGCCTTCAAAGCCCAGTGCCTCTCGCTGATGGAGGACGTGCGCTCCACCAAGCGCCCGCTGGTCATCACGAAACGCGGTAAACCGGTTGCGAAACTGGTACCCATCGATGAACCGAAAGACGACTTCATTGGCAGACTGAAGGGTGCGTTCGAAGTAGTCGGCGACCTCGATGCCGATCCGGCAGAGGAGTGGGAGTCCGCGTTTTGATTCTGCTGGACACCCATGTTTTGTTTTGGGCGGTAGACAATTCGAAGTTTCTTTCCCGGCCAGCCGCTTCCGCTATCCGCCGCGCCCGGCGGCAAGGCGGGATCGCAATTTCTGCTATCACTGTATGGGAGCTTGCCTCCCTGCTGGCACGCGGACGCATTCGCCGCTATGGCACGCCTGAATCCTCTCTCAACCTGCTGATCGAAGGAGTCACGGTGCTGCCGATTACCGCCGACATCGCCACCTTGGCCGCCCAGTTCCCCCGCGACTACTCCGGCGACCCCGCCGATCGCATCATCGGCGGTACCGCTCGCGCCGAAGGCCTGACGCTGATCACTCACGACGAGAACATCCGCCGAAGCCCACTGCTGAGAACGGTGTGGTGACTCCAAGCTGAGGGTCATACTGGTCGAGAGGCAGCTGCGATGGAAGCACTCTACGTCATCGTTCTGTTGGCCGTTCTGATCAATCTCCTCGTATCCATTCGGCGTGACCGTCGCCGGACTCGGGAGCGTCTCGGGACGGATGGATATTTCGATGCAACGTCCCTTGAGCCTACGGGCGACGCAGGTTCTCCCGAGACCACATCCCACTCATCTCATCACGGAGATTTCGGCTGCGTAGACACCCACCACGGCGGGTGCGACATTGGCGGGCATGGTGGCGGACACCACTAATCCTGCTCGCCCTGGTTCATCTCACCGGTTAAGTCAAGTTCAAAAGCAGCGGGCATGAGCGCCCGCTCCACACACCCTGACGTGCCGCTACCTGTAATCAAGATTGCCATCGACAAGCGGGCGCGAGAGAGCGACAACAGATGGCATGACGAAGGCTTGGCGGATGGTGGGTTTCCCGGCTTGTTTGATCGGTGCTTGTTTGATTCTGGCCGGGTGCGGGCCGAAGAAGCCGGTTACGGCGGGTCCGACGCCGCCTCCCATACGAAGCCAGGCGCCTCCAGACACGGCCGAGACCATTGAACATTGCGTGGTCGTCAAGCAGGAGAACGCCAACACGGTGACTTGCAGTTGCCTGGCGGTGACGACTCGGATCGATTCGAAGACGGGGCATACCACTCTGGTCTGCAAGAAGATGAAAGAAGAGAAATAAGGTGGTAGGGCGTGCGAGATAACATCGCTGTCGTTCGAGGAATCGAAGGCGCGCGTCCTGCCTGCCTTTTCCCGCCAAAGTGTCAGATGGCTCGGCGACGGTTATTCCGAAATCTTCGCGAAGATTGACTGCAAACTATGATACTTTTCTGACGCGATTTGGGAGAGTAAAGCTATGCCGAGTGCCGGAAGAAGACTGGTGGCGCTGTTCGCGGCGTCGCTGACGATACTCTGTGGAACCGTATCGTGGACCTACGCGCAAGAAACATCGGGGCCAGGGACGAACGAAGGCCCCAGCAACGAGAAAGCGCAGAAGTCGTTTAAGCAAGCCCAGGGTTATCTGCACGACCGGATGACAGGAGCGGCCCTGGAGGACTTCAAGAAGGCAGACAAACAGGACGGCGGACGCTGCGTGGCGTGCCAGAAAAAGATGATCCAGTACGGGATCGAGCTGCGGGATTGGAAAACCGCCGAAACCGGAGCGGAAGAGTTGGTGGGCGAAGCTCAGCCGGGAACCGCGACGGCGCTGGCACACTACGAACTCGGCATGGTGCTGATGCGCGAGGGCGAGGATAAACATAAAGACGAGCTGTTCAGCCGTGCCCACGAGGAATTCACGAGGGCGGTGGCCGCGGTCGCCAAGTTTCCGGGGGCGATCTACGCCGATGGACTTGTGCTGGCACATTTGAAACAAGACGAGGCTGCGAAAGCGCGCTTTGAACTGTTTGCGACCATGAAGCCTGCCGACGATCCAGACCGGCAGCGGGCGCTGCGATACATCGCCGAACCGGAACTGGCGCGGGCCCGGATGGCGCCTCCGTTTGCGATTACGACCTTGGACGGGCAGCGGGTTTCTCTGGATGATTTAAAGGGAAAGGTAGTGCTCATCGATTTCTGGGCGACCTGGTGCGCGCCCTGCCGGGAGGCTCTGCCGCATATGCGGGAGATTGCGAAGAAATTCGCAGGCCAGCCGCTGGTAGTGCTGAGTGTGAGCCTCGACAGCGATGAACCGAGGTGGAAGGACTTCGTCGCGAAAAACGGCATGACCTGGTCACAGTGCCGGGTTGGCGGGTTCACCGGCGAGGTGGCAAAGCTTTTCGGAGTGGAGGCGATTCCGCACACGTTTACCATCGACGCGGATGGCGTGCTGCAGGATGAGCATATTGGAGATGCATCCATTGAAGGCAAGCTCAAGAAGCTGGTGGCACGGGCGCAGGCATTACAAGAGAAGGCGGAAGCGCGCTGAAAGTCCGGGACGGTGAAGGTCCGGGCTTTTCTGCGGTGACGAGGAAAACCGGCTCGCTACGCTTCGCCGGACAGCCGAGAGCCGGGTGGCTGTCTCTACGTGACTATTTCCCAAACTGAAGCATTGACGTTCCTACACGTGCCACAATTTGCTTGCTATGCGCGGGCGCTGGGCGTAGGATCAATACGTACGTTAGACCGAATCGGTCGCGAGCAGCTCTTGCCTTAACAGCTAGTCACCTGCCAGCGGTACCCCCGAATCTCTCCGGCGTAAATTGAAGAAAAAAGGAACACCTAACAACATGGCAGAACAAGGAACAGTAAAGTGGTTCAATGACGCCAAGGGCTACGGCTTTATCAGCCGTCAGACTGGCGAAGACGTTTTTGTGCACTTCTCAGCGATCCAAGCGGGCGGCTTCAAGAGCCTGCAGGAGGGCCAGACAGTGCAGTTTGACGTGACCAAGGGGCCCAAGGGCTGGCAAGCCGAAAACGTCCAGGCGCTGTAAGCCTGTAACTTCCAATGAAAGGCGATTTCTTCGGAGATCGCCTTTCGTTTTGTAACCGCACACGTTTAGCGTCAAGATTCGCAGCCTGGCCCGGTTCGTGCATCAGTTTGAAGCTGAGACACCAGCAAAATCTGCGAAGGAATTTTAGTGTGCCGTCCCCACCTCCCGAAAAGGGCGCGAGAAATGGGGCACCCGATCAAACCTAAGTTGTCGAACATCAGTTGTCGAAACCCAGTTGTCGAAACATCCCCCAGACGGAGCCGCTCTGACACGCGAAGAAGCCAGTAATTCCTACCTCGTTATTCGCCATAACGTCCGCACGTACCAATCCGCGGGCGTGGTGGAAGTTATCAAGGGTAAGCAAAACGCAGAGACTGCGGTCAAGAAGTATGAAGAAGGCCAGGTCTCGTCCGACCGTCATGAGGGTTGGCGGTATTTCCTTGAGAAGACCGAGATGAAGGCTGGAATGGATCCTACCGAAGCCACGCATCGCCGCCAGGCGGAGTTGGATAATCGGGAGACGAAAGAGCAGCTCGATACCGATGCGCTTGTCGATAAGCAGAAGGCGTCGAGGTAGAAAAGCAGGGGCCAGGGGCTAGTGATCAGGAGCCAGTAAAACCACAGACCCCTGGCGTCATTCTTGTTTTGCTTTCATTCTCACCCCGTTGTTCTTTCTTCCAGCAAATTCCTTTGTCGTTGGCCGGCTCTTGCGTTGACGCTTGTCACGGCGTGGCTTGGGTCTGAGAACGGGTCGGTGTTTCGGGCCGATCATGAATACGTATGGATTGGGGAGACTACGCGGGTGATGGCGCCGTTGGGGCTGGGCTGGTCGGGCTTTAGACCGGATCGAAGCGAGGCGAACAGGCCGAGCAGCTGTCCCAGCATTACATCGACCACGGCGCGATATTCGTCGGCGAAACCGGGGGGGCACGTGAGCTGGAGGGTGTAGTCGGCCAGGGCAGCAACATCGTCCGTGGGGCCGGAAGTGACTACGACCCGCACGCGGCCGAGACGCTTGCGTGCGATCTCATTCAGCAAATCGCGCTCGTAGTTACGGCGGCTCGGATCGCTGGAGACGAACGCCACCAGGAGCGCCTGGCTGTCCAGACTCGACAAAGGACCGTGACGCAGACCGAGCGCGGACTCGGCGACGGTAGAGACTCGGCCGGCCGTGAGCTCCACCACTTTGAGTGCTGACTCGTCGGCGACGGCGCGCAAGACATCGGACCCGATGAAGCAGGCGCGCTGACATCCCAGAGTGGTGATGGTAGCGGCCGTTTCGGCTGCGAGCGGAAGGAATTGCGCGCCCGCGTCCACCATTTGTCCGACGACCTCGCCAAAAGCTGGCAGGTTCTCCAGATTGGCGAGACATTGCCCGGCGAGGACCATGTTAGTGAACGAGCTGGTCATGGCCAAGCCGCGATCGTTGACGGCTTCGTCGAGCAGTAGCGCGAAGGCGCGGTCAGGATGGCGGCCGCATAACTGCGCCATCTTGCCGCGCGCATTGCAGGTGATGACCAGGTGCAGGATTTCCGGCCGCTGTGAGAGCGCGCGTTCGAGAAGAGCGACGCCCTCGGGACTATCTCCGGAGCGAGAAACGGAAATCCAGAAATATTCTTTGCCCGCGCGGTGATACTCGTCGAAGTCGGTGAGCAGCGTGGTGCTGGGGACGGGCCACACGTCGCTCTTCCAGCGTTTGCGCAGGAGCGGAGCCAGAGCACGGCAAGCGTAATCGGAAGTGCCGGCGCCGACCAGAAATACCGGGCGGGGCGCGGACGCGGCGTTTACTCCGGCGCGCATGAGAAGCGCTTGCAGAGCCTGGGTCTGGCTAAGGCAGCGCTGGTAGGTAGTTTTCCAGCTTTCGGGCTGTTGGGCAATTTCCTGGGGAGTAAACTGGAGTCCGCGCTCGACTCGTTCTGCCTCCGGCAAATCCAAGAGCGCCTGTAACGGATTTTCCAACTGAGATCTCCTTCGCCCAAAGCCACGACAGTCTATTACAAAATACAACCTTTTGAAAAGTATTCGCAACAAAACGAAACCAGCTCGGAAGGAATCGCCAGCGTCGGCTAAGGGAGCCTTTCGTGCTATTGGCCGAGCAACATCCGGTGCGGTCGTGGGTTTATTATTTTCAGACGTCTTTTCGTCGGAGGAGAGAGAGCATGAAAGGTAAGTCTGCTTTTGGCGCGCTGCTGTTAGCGGCAGCGTTGGCTTCGTCACTGGCAAGCGTCGGCTGCGCGGAGCATCACTACCGCGTTTACGATCCTTACTATACCGATTACCACGTGTGGAATCACAATGAAGTCGTTTACTACAATCGTTGGTCCGCCGAGAATCACCGCGACGCCAACCGTGATTTCCGCAAGCTCAACAAGGACGAACAGAAAGAGTACTGGACCTGGCGGCATAACCACGGCGACCACTAGTCTGCTGGTCAGGCGGATCTCAGGCGGAAGCCGCGTCCATGGCGCGGCTTCCGGGCCGTTTGGGACGGTCTGGCTGCAAATTCACGTTCAAACCTAAGACGTTGAGATAGCGGACAGCGCCTGGTCAGTGGTGATTAGCCGGGCGCCGAGTTGTTGCAACTCGGCGATCGCTTTGTCGCCTTCTTCCGGCTTGAGGGTTGCGATGGCGTCGCGCACTACGGCGACCCGGCGGCCGCGCTGCAGCAAGCCTTTGGCGGCGAACCCTACGCAGTATTCCGTGACCACTCCGAAGACCACAAACTCCGCACGGTTGCCCAAGCGATGGACGAGAGCGTCGGCGTGGCGGCTTTCGAAAACATTCAGCGTCTGCTTCTCCAGCAGAATTTGCTGATACGCGGAAAGATCGCTGGGCAGCTTCGCTTGGTCGTTGTTGGGCACGCGGACGACTTTGCCGGTAAGCGCTTCCGGAACGAATTCCGCTCCCGCAGTTCCCTGCACGCAATGGGGGGGAAAATTTTGAATTCCGGATCGTCGGGGGTGTGAAAGCAGCCGTGCGAGACAAGGAAGACGCGACCCTGCCGCGCCGCGTCCGTGAGCCGGCGGATGTTGGGCAGGAGCTTCTCCGCTCCGGGCACGTAGAGTTTGCCCTCGGGAAGCATAAAATCGGCCTGCGGGTCCACTTCCCAAAGAATGATTTTCTCTGAAACCATGACTCTCTCTGAACCTTCCGCCGAGCGTATCACCTTGCTTTGGCGGTGACAAACCGCCGGGGGCAGACCTGCCAGAGCCTCCGCGCCGGCCGTGGCGAACCGGCCCCGGATCGGCCACCAGCAAGCGTTTTAGGGGTTGACTTCCGGCACGAACTGAGACAAAGTATTCGGACATGTCGCAGTGGAACATAAAACGATCGAGTGTGCTGCTCCTGCTGGGAGTGTTCGTCGTCATGCTCGTGATCGTGATTGCGCCCGACTGGGACCTGCCAGATGCGGCGTTCCACCGCGGCACGGCTCCGGTCGTGGTTCACGCTCTGGCCACGTCGGCCCCGGCCGCGGCCACTATCGCCAACCTGTTCAGTCTTCCATCCGGCTCGAAAGTCAGCCGCGACTTCCACGAACATCCCGCTTTCGCCGTCTACTCAGCTCCTAATTTCCTACCTATCTTTCACCGATCTCTCCGCCGCTGAGAATTCGCTAGAACTGCGCTCAAGCTTGCTCGCTGCATTTGCGGGCGGGAACTGGGGCAGTATGGCGGCGATTTCCGAGGCCCTTCGGGGGGAGAGGTTTCGGTAGTCGTTTCCCCTGCCCCGTGCTTTCCACACCTAGCCACCACAAGGAAAAACAGGGGCACGCAATGGAAATCCACTCCGACATCCACTCATACCGTACGGCGGACGGCGAAATGATCAAACTTCTCCAGGCAGCCTCCAACATGACAGGCCTGCCCGTTGCCCAGGTCGAAGCTTTGATCAATTCTGATCTGGAGACTAACTACTTGCTGCAGTACATCAATGCCCTGATGTCTGGCCTCATGAATTAGAAAAGTGCCTCACCCTGGGGAGAGCGCAGTCTCGTTTCCAGAACGAGAGTGCGCTTTCTTTTCTGCGATGCTCGGAGAAACTTGCCGGTTCTATGTTCTAATCTCCGCGTCGTAGTCTGGTCATCATGAAGCTTCTGGAGGCAACGATGAAAAATGCGTGCGCGATCGGTTGGAGCATCAGCTTGTGGATTGTGATGGTCGCGGGCTCTGCGTGGGCGCAGTCTGCCTCGCCCGCGGCTTCGCCAGTCTCGCAACTCGATCTTGATACCTACGTCGCCGCCGCGATGAAGACTTTCGATGTTCCCGGCATCGCCGTAGCCATCGTGAAGGATGGAAAAGTAGTGCTGGCCAGGGGATATGGTGTGAAGAAGTTGGGCGAACCCACGCCAGTCGACGAGAACACCATGTTTGCGATCGGGTCGAACACCAAAGCTTTCACCACGGCCGCGTTGGCCACGCTGGTGGACGAAGGCAAACTCGCGTGGGACGATCCTGTTTACCAGCGGATGCCCGGCTTTGTGATGTATGACCCGTATGTTTCGCACGAGATGACCATTCGCGATCTGCTGACGCATCGCAGCGGCTTGGGCCTCGGAGAAGGCGATCTGCTGTTCTGGCCGCAGTCTACTTACACGCGCGACGAGATCGTTCACAAATTGCGATTCATGAAACCGGCTTCCAGTTTCCGCAGCAGATTTGCCTACGATAATTTGCTCTACATGACCGCCGGGCAGATTATTCCTGCGGTCACGGGCGTTTCCTGGGACGACTACATACGCCAGCATATTTTTGCGCCCCTCGGCATGAATCATTCGAACGTGAGCAGCGCGGCATTTAAGCCCGGCGACGATTACGCATTCCCGCATTCCAGCGTAGACGGCAAGTTGCAGGTCATCCACTTCGGAGACCTGGGAAACGTGGGGCCTGCCGGGTCGATTAACTCCTCCGCCGCTGATATGGCGAAATGGCTGCAGGTGCAGTTGAACCGCGGCAAGTTTGTGGACCGCGATGGACGACTGTTCAGCGAAACGCGATCTCAGGAGATGTGGACGGCGCAGACGATTCTGCCGATCGGCAATCCTCCTCCACCTCTGGCCGCGCTCAAGGCGCATTTTTCCGACTATGCCCTGGGATGGTTCTTGCGCGACTACCACGGCCGCGAACTGGTTGGCCACACCGGCGGCGTAGGCGGATTCGTATCGCAGGTGATGCTCGTGCCAGAAGAAAATCTTGGCGTGGTCGTGCTCACGAATGCAGAAGAGAGCGGCGCGTTCCTCTCCATTCTGTATCACGTGCTCGATCACTATTTTGGTTTGCCGCCCACGGACTGGTCCGCTAACTTCAAAGCAGTCCGCGAGGCGCGGGAGAAAGACGCCGCGGAAGAAATGAAGCAGGCCGAAGGCGCGCGGGCGGCCGGTTCCAAGCCTTCCCTGCCCCTCGAAAAGTATGCCGGCGTTTATAACGATGCCTGGTATGGTCCCATCACGCTTCGAATTGAGAACGGCGGGCTGGTGATGAGCTTCGATCACACGCCGTCGATGATCGGCGATCTGCAGCACTGGCAATACGACACGTTTAAAGCGCACTGGCGCGACCGCACTATCGAAGATGCATTCGTGACGTTCTCTTTGAAAGCTGACGGCGGCATCGAGAGCGCGAAGATGGCAGCGGTCTCTCCGCTCGCCGACTTCAGCTTTGATTATCAGGACTTGCTGTTGAAGCCCGCAGAGAAAAAATAAACGCCGCAAGGAACGTTGCTCATTGTCGTCTCCAGACAGCACCGGCCTGAGAGCGGCCGAATCGCAGGCCGCCTCGAACAGCTCCGTCTTGCGCAGAGAGCTGAGCCTGGCCGACCTGGCGCTGGCACAGATCCTGATCGTGATCGTCCCCGAATTCTTCGGTACAGCGGTAAAGGCGGGGCCTTCCCACGTAGTTTTGTGGCTGCTTGCGATTCTTTTGTTCTTCGTTCCGCAGGCTCTGGTGGTAGCTCATCTCAACCGGTTGATGCCGCTGGAGGGCGGCCTCTACGAGTGGGCTCGTCTCGCCTTCGGTGACCGGGTTGGATTTCTGGTGGCGTGGAACATGTGGCTCAACACCACGGTGCAGGTATCGCAGATCGCGCTCGTGACCACTACCTACATCGCGTACGCGATCGGGCCCAGCGCAGAATGGATTGCTTCGAGCCCACTCCTGCTCGTGGGCGGATCGATCGCACTGATCGCCGGGATGATGGTGGTCGCGCGACTCGGCCTCAGCGTGGGCAAGTGGGTGAGCAACACCGGCAGCATCTTCACGGTTCTTATTCTCGGAGTGCTGATCGCGCTGCCATTTTTTCATTCGCACCACGGAAGCCTGCCGCACTACAACCCGCTCCCGCTGGTTCTTCCGCCGTTCACGTTTTTCAGTCTCAGCGTCTTCAGCAAGATGACCTTTGGGGCACTGACGGGATTCGAGCTCATCGCCATCTTTGCCGGAGAGTCGCGCAACCCGGGACGGAACCTGGCCCGCTCCATACTTTTCACGGCGCCGCTGATCGCTCTTCTTTATATTCTTGGAACCAGCGCGATTCTCGCATTCGTTTCTCCCGACGCGATCGACGTGATCGGTCCCATCCCCCAGGCGCTGAGCCGCGGACTCGGCCTCTTTGGCTTGGCCGGTCCGCTGGTTTCCATCGCAATCCTCCTGCTGCTGTTGAATTACATTTGTAGCTACACTCTGTATTTTTCCAGCAATACGCGCCTGCCTCTGGTGGCAGGCTGGGACCACTTGTTGCCGCGCTGGTTCACCGTTCTGCATGCGAAGTACCGCACGCCGGTGAATTCGATCTTGTTTATGGGTGGCGTGGCGCTCGCCGCGAGTGTTGCCGTGCTGATCGGCGCCCGCAACCAGGAAGCTTTTTCTCTGCTGCAGATCTGGGCGTGGACGTTCTACGGTATGGCCTACCTGGCCTTGTTCGCGATTCCGCTGTTTTCGCCAAAAGCGAAGGGACTGCGTCCCGACCTGTGGCTCCGGATAGGCGCGGCGGCCGCGTTTGCCGTGACTTTGCTGTTTGTTCTGCTCTCGGTGTCGCCGGTAATTGAAGTCGCGAGCGTCTGGAAATATTCCTTGAAAATCGCGCTGGTGGTGCTGGGAGCAAATTTTATTGGTTGGACGATTTACCGCGCCGGCCAACAGAAGACCAGCGCCGTGCCCTAGTCCAGAGCTGTTCAACAAAGCGACAGCATCTCCGCGCACTCTGCGGCATTTCTCCGCGTTTCTCTGCGATTCAAGATTCTGCTTCACCGCAGAAACACGTGAGCCGCATCCTCGACGCGAATCGTCGACTTGCGCCGCACTCCCGTGCTCACGTTGTACGCAACCAGCAGATGCGCCTCGACCACGAGAATTTCTTTATCGCTGATCCAGCCGACCAGCGTGGCACGCGGAAGATACGCGATGCGCTTGGGAGAGTCCTCAACGTTTTTCACCTCGACCGCGGGCAGCTCTTCCAGCGCTTTGTGAATGCGTTGCGTTTCTTCCAGGCTGGCCTGTCCCTGCTCGGCCAGCTGAATCGGCTTGTTGGTTTCCGCCGTCGAGACCAGAGTCATCGCAACGGCGCCGAGGCCGGGCTGCACGCGCGCATTCGACGTATAGAAGCTGACGTCGTAGTCCGGATTCTTGAACGTGGTCAGTTCATCGAATAACACTAAAGTTTTATCTACTGTGCGCAGCAGGGTCTGGTCGTCGCTCTGATTCAGCCATCCGCAGCAGGCGGTGTCGGGAATCGCCTCGACAATCACGTTCCCGTCGGAAGCCGCGTCCAGCACCCGCTGCAGCGGCGGCGTCACAGGATTCGCAGTCCACTTCCCCGCGTCTTGCAGGTAACGGACGCTTGCCTTGTAGATAGGCCCGGTTTGTCCCGCAACGATTTGAGTCACGAGAACAAACTTGCTCACACCGTCTTCCGGAGCCCATGCCACAGCAGAAGGACACGTTTCCTCACAGCTCCCGGTCGTGCAGCGGCAATCCGGCAGAGTGGATGAAGCGAGATCCTGCCGAGCGTTGCCCTCCAGATCCGTTTGCCAGGCTTGCCATGTTGTCCCTGTGGAAAGGTCCATCTCTTCGCGCTGCAGACGGCGCGCCTGGTTGGCAAACCAAAACAGATGCTGTCCGTCGGCGGAAAGATAAATGCTTGCGGCCGACTCCGTGATGGCCACATTCGATCCCGCCGTCGCGGTTTTTCTACTCACACCCATGTCCAACGAACTTGCCGTCTTGCCGTTCCACAACCATGCTTTGTGCGGAGTGTCGGCATCGCTCTCCGCCAGCGGCAGCGCGGCCGCGGGCGCGAACAGAATCTGTCCCAGATGATTGACTGAAACGCTCTGCGGAGATTTCAACGCCTCGGGGGGAAGCTTGATCGCCAAATTTGTGATCGGTGGACTCGCGACCGGCGGCTTGGCCGCGAACGTCGCCGGATCGTACTCCACCATCTCGCCCGGCGCGCGCAAAACCCACAGCCGCTTATTCTGCGCCATGAGCGGAATTGCGCCGAGCAGCGCGAAAAGCAAAACGCTAATTTTCAAAAGCCTTGTTCGCATCCCCAATAGTTATACCGTAGAGACGTTGCTTGCAACGTCTCACTCACCATGGCTGAAGCTGTCAATCCCTCACGAGGCCTGGGTAGCTTGCGGTGCCTCAGCTTCTCGATCGAAGAAAACCAGTCGAGCTTCGCTCGACCGGGCAGCCCGGGGGCGGCTGTCCCCGCGCACGCCTCTCCCGGTACAATGAACGTTGCCACAGAAAAGAAACGATCAGCATTGGACACCATGACAACCACTCACCACCCCACTCCGAAGATTGCAGCCGAGATTCCTGCCGTCCCGCTCACCACGGAAGGCTACAGCGTTCTGCACCAGATGATGCGGGTCCGCCGCGCCGCCTGGCGCGCACTGCCAGAGGCTGAGACGTCAGCCATCGCGGCGGAAGCTGCCACTGCCCTCGCCGCGCTGGAAAAGCATTCGCCCGGTCAATCCGCAGTCTTTTCTCTGCTTGGCCACAAGGGCGATCTCATGTTCATTCACTTTCGCGAATCGTTCGCCGATCTGAATCAGGCCGAACTCAGCCTCGCCAATCTGCGCCTCAGCGACTATCTCGAGCCGACGACTTCGTATCTCTCCATCATCGAGCTGAGTCTCTACGAATCCACCGTGAAAGTTTATAAGGCGTTGGTCGAGCGCGGCATCGAGCCGCACTCCGACGAATGGAAACGCGAAATCGCCGACACCCTCGCGCGCCAGAAAGAAGCCATGCGTCCCCGGCTTTATCCAGAGATTCCGCCACATCGCTACGCCTGCTTCTATCCCATGGACCGCCGCCGCGGCGAAGACCAGAACTGGTATACGCTGCCCATCGAAGAACGCGCCCGCCAGATGAACGAACACGGCCTCGTGGGCCGCCGCTACGCCGGCGAGGTCAAGCAGATCATCACCGGCTCGATCGGCTTCGACGACTGGGAGTGGGGCGTCGACCTGTTCGCGGAAGATCCACTGGTCTTCAAGAAGCTGATCTACGAAATGCGCTTCGACCACGTCAGCGCAGTCTACGCCCTGTTCGGCCAGTTCTACGTAGGCATCCGCGTGCCGGCAGCGCAGTTGGGCAAGCTGCTGAATGGAGAACTACCGACATAACGCAGAAGATTGGTTGTCATCCTGAGGTGAGCGCTTTTTGCTCACCGAAGGACCCGGGGCGAGCCGCGCGAATCGCCCGCGTTTTTTGCGGGCGAATCAATCGCGCGTTTGGCTCGCATCGCTATCGCCTTCTTAATTCGCAAAGGAAAGATATCCCATGTCTACCCTAGGCCTAATCGAATACAAAGACGCCAGCCCCGAAGTCCGCGCCATCTACGACGACATCATGGCGACCCGCAAGACCGACTGGATCAACAATTTCTGGAAGGCCATCGCGCACGATCCCGCCACCTTGAAGCGCACCTGGGAAGACATCAAGCAGATCATGTCCCCCGGCGCGCTCGACCCGCTGACCAAAGAATTGATCTACGTCGCCGTCAGCGTCACCAACCAGTGCGGCTACTGCATCGCCTCGCACACCGTCTCAGCGCAAAAGAAAGGCATGACCGACGCTATGTTCAAAGAGTTGATGGCGGTAGTCGGCATGGCCAACGAAACCAACAAAATGGTCACGGGATACCAGGTAGAAATCGACCAGCAGTTCAAGAGTCGTTAGTCGTCAGTCGGTGGCGTCAGACAAGACTCTCAAGGTGCCAAGGAGCCACAGTCTCTAACTAGCACGGCCAGTGCTGACCCGGTGGGCACCGCTTCATGATGAGCGTGAGGGTGCGGCTACCACCGAACACACCGTCGCGCACATCCACACGGCGCAGCTCCGCGGACGTACCATCCCCGGCGGTGATGTCGTATTGGCTGCCACAACTCGCATGTGCGCCGTATTCTCTGAATTGATGTATGCACCCGATGACTTTCTTGCTAACACTAGCCCTGACGTGTCTAGCGGGGAAACGCGCATAGCCTTCACCGTTTGCCGTCAGAGCGTCGTCCCGCCATCCGGACTGCACTGAGAATTCCTGCCAGGATTGTTTCACTCGAATTCCGCGAAACGGCAGTCCGTCGGCATCAAGCACTCGGACGATGTATGGCGGGACTACCGTAACTTGAGCGGGATACAAGACCGCCGCGAGCACAAGCGCGGCGGCGCCAACAACCAGCGTCCTAGAGCGGATCATCAAAAGGTTCAACTACGGCAACGGAGAACATGATGCCTTGGTCCCGACCAAACTGCAATAAGGGCCCCCTATTGCAACAATCGCGGTCACGCCAGTGATTACCGCACTGGACGGGTTCGTGAGTTCCTACTTCCGCCGACCCGGCCGCCCAAATTTCCACTCGTGCGTCTTCATATCCACCTTCCGCCCGCGGAACCGCACACCCTCGGCCTCAAGCCGCAACCGCTGCTCGATGGCCGAATCGCCGCGCAGCTTGATTTCTCCGCCCGCTCCCAGCACGCGCTGCCACGGCAACCCGAACCCGCGATTCAAAACCCGCGCCACCAGCCGCGCCGCTCCGGGAAATCCCGCGGCCCGGGCAATCGCGCCGTAAGTCGAAACCTTGCCTTGCGGAATCGCGCGAATCGCAGCCTCGATGCGCAGCCGCATCTTCCCGGATTCATCCCCTCGACTTTTTTCCCGGCTAACCCCTCCGCCCTTTTTCCCGCCCCTCGAAGATTTGCCGCCAGCCTTCTTCACAGTCCTATCCACCCCGCGCGAATCAGCCACAGCGATCCCACTGAAACCAGCAACCACAAAATTATCCCCAGCAGCATGGGCCGATGTCCCACCTGCTTCACCGTCGCTACCGAAATTCCGCTGCCAATCAAAAACAAAGTCGCGGTCAGCCCAATCTTCGCCACCTTCACCGCGATGGCGTACGCATGCGCTCCGCCCGGCAAATATGTATTGCAAACCGTCGCCAGGCAGAACAGCGCAATAAACCACGGCCACGGAATCTTCGCCTTGGCATGCCGCGCCACCGCGGTCGCCAACGCTAGCGGGACAATCCACAACGCCCGCGCCAACTTCACCGTGGTCGCCACCGCCAGCGCTTCCGCTCCGTACTTGGCCGCCGCGCCCACCACTGAACTGGTGTCGTGAATCGCCAGCGCGGCCCACAATCCGAACTGCGATTGCGTCAGCTTCAGCGCCGTTCCGATCGCAGGAAAAATCAGCAGCGCCACCGAATTCAACACAAACACCGTGCCCAGCGACACTGCCATCTCCTCGTCGCTGGCCCGCGTGATCGGACCGACCGCGGCAATGGCGCTGCCGCCACAAATCGCCGTCCCCGTCGAAATCAGAAATGCCGGAATTTTCCTTACGCCGAGCAACGCGCCCAGGCCCATCCCAGCCAGCATCGCGAAGCTGATGCCCACTACGGTGTAGAGAAATCCGCTGCGCCCGACCCGAACCAACTGATGCAGGTTCATGCCGAAACCTAGCCCCACCACCGAGGCCTGCAAAAGATATTTGGAAAGCGTTTTAGCCTGAGAGCTATAGGGATGAGGAAAGAGCAGCCCAAAGGCCAGCCCCGCCGCCAGAGCCACGGGAGGGGAGACCAAGCCGCTTGCGCTAATCAGCAGACAGAGAAGGAAAATAACTTTCGAGAGCATTTGCAGGGATTGCGTGCAGCACTCTGGCAGAGGGTGCCCCATCCCTTCGACTCCCCTTGCGGGTCGCTCAGGGCAGGCCTTTGCCGCGTACTTTGCGGCAAAGGTGGGAGACTCAGCTCTACGCCGCTTTGCGGAACGAATCGATCGCTTCGCGTTCCGAGCCGCACACGTCGAACACCGTCAGCAACTTGGTCACCTGCAGCAAATCGCCAACGCGTTTGGTAAGGTTCGCCAGCTTGATGGTCGATCCGGCATTGAGCGCCGTAGTGTGCAATGCCACCAGCGTACCCAGCCCGCCGGAATCAATGTAGTTGACCTCGCCCAGGTTGAGCACAATGCGCTTGTTGTCCGGGATCGCCTGCTTCACCTGCTCCCGCACCAGCGACGACTCCTCGCCAAAAACGATCCGGCCGCTGCACTCGATCACCAGAATCCCGTCGACATTCTTGCTTGTAATTTTCAGCTGCATAATCACGCTCCTTTTAGAGCTTGCCCATCACAATCGACCAGAACCCGCGCTCCGGGCGACGGACAAGCCTATCGCTTGTGCAGCGCTTTTAGCAAGCCTTCGAGCCTATGGCGTCAAAGAAATGATTAGGATCGCCGTAGTGGAAGCCTCGCAGTCGCATTCCAGGGTCAGCGCCCGCCTCCATCACGTATAATCGTATCTTCTCACCCATGAGCTACACCGTCCTGGCCCGCAAGTATCGTCCGCAGAAGTTCTCCGAGGTCATCGGACAAGAGCACGTCACCCGCACCCTGCAGAACGCCATTGAACAGGGACGCACCGCCCACGGCTACATTTTCAGCGGACATCGCGGCATCGGCAAAACCACGGTTGCCCGCATTCTGGCCGCGGCGCTGAATTGCCGCTCCGGTCTTCCGAAAGAAGATCACCCGGTTCCGGAGCCCTGCGGAGTCTGCGAGTCCTGCACCGAGATTCGCGCAGGCAACGCCGTCGACGTCATCGAAATTGACGCTGCCACCAACCGCGGCATTGACGAAATCCGCGAACTCCGCGAAGCCGCACGCTATCGCCCCGCCCGCGACCGGTTCAAGATTTACATTCTCGACGAAGCTCACCAGATCACCGATGCGGCCTTCAACGCCCTGCTCAAGACACTCGAGGAGCCGCCCGATCACATCGTCTTCATGCTCGCCACCACGCAGCCCGAAGATATTCCGCAGACCATCCGGTCGCGCTGCCAGCATTTTAGTTTCCGCGCCGTGAAGTTCGACGCCATCGTGGGCCAGCTTCGCGATCTCGTCACACGCGAAAACATCGAAGCCGATAACGATGCTCTCGCCCTGCTGGCCGAAGCCGGCGACGGCTCCATGCGCGACGCGCTTTCCATTCTCGATCAAGCCATCGCTTCCTCCAGCGGAAAGATCACTGCTGACTCTGTCCGTAATCTCGTCGGCGCCGCGCCCGCTCACATTCTCGAAGAAGTCATGCAGGCCATTGCCCGCGGCACCACCGACGAAGTGCTTCGCCAGGTCGACCACCTCATCAGCGAGGGCCACAGTCCCACGCACTTCGCCCGCCAGATGGTTCGCTTCCTGCGCAACGCCACCGTCGCGAAAATTGCGGGGAAGGAGTCTTCCCTGCTGCAAATTTCCAGCGAAGAACGCGAACGCGTGGCCCGAGTCGCCGAAGTCTTCGGCGAAGAAGACCTCACCCGCCACCTGCAGATTATGCTGCGCACCCACGGCGAGCTCGGATATAAGCAAGAGCAACGTTTCCATCTCGAACTCGGCCTGCTCAAGATGTCGCACGCCCAGCGCCTGCTGCCCATCGAGCAACTGCTGAGCGATGTTGCTGCAGCGCCGAACGCAACCTCGGCTCTCCGAACTCCGTCGAGGCCAGTCATTGTGGGCAGCCATTCTGCGAGCACTGAAACGCGCCACCCAGAGCCTTCCCCGGCCGCGCGCCCAAATTTTGTTTCCCCGTTCGCAGCCGATTCCGCGCGCAAAGGCACTCCCCGGCAAGAAGACTCTTCCGAAGCAGCGCCGCTGCCCGGCCCGCGCATCGTTGCTGCTTCAACTCCAACTGCGGCCAGCGCCCCGGAACCGGTGATCATGGGCTCCGCCGCTCCCCTGCGCGATGCCGTCCCTCAGCCAGATACGGATCGAGATACCGATCATAGAGATCTGGATCGTGGAGACACCAAGCCGGATAGCGGAGATGCGACTCCGAATCGTAGAGACGTAGCTAGCTACGTCTCTGCTACCGCCACCAGACCGTCCGCTCCCGAACCGCAGCCGCGTTGGGAATCACAAACTCAGCCGACACAATCGGCGCAAACTGCCTCGTCCTCAGAACCCCCGACGGCTCCGTCCCAAACCGCACAGCCACAACCGCAATCGCAACTGGACCGCCTGCAATCCGCCGTCCTGCAAGCTCTCACTGATGGCAACCAGCGCATTCTGGTCTCCATGCTCGAAGCCGGCGAGTGGAGCGTGCAAGGCAACGAGCTGGTCATCAAGATCGCCGAATCGCAAACTGTCATCGACATGTCCGTCGGCCCTGAGGCGCGACGCCTGGCCATCGCTTCGGCCAGCGGAGTTCTGGGTCGCGCCGTGAAGCTGAAGATCGTCCCCGGCGCAGCCGTCGCTGACAACGGCAACGATGGCAATGGAGCAAAACGCAATGGCGCAGCCGTTCGATCGAACGGCCCGGCAGTCGGTGGCCGCGGCCGCGCCGAACAGGATCCTATCGTCCAGCGCATGCGAGAAAAATTCGGCGCTGAAATTCGTACCGTGATTGATTATCGGGAGAAGCGTTAGGATCCCAAGTTTCAAAGTTTTCGACGTTTCGAACTCATGTTTCGAGCCCCAGATTTCCCGTGTCGGCAAGATTCCAAGCATTTCTAACTTTGAAACCTTGAAACGCTGAAACCTTGAAACGGAAGGCGCTATGAGTGGATTCAACCTGCAAGACCTGATGTCGAAAGCGCAAGCGCAGTACGCGACCCTGCAGAAGAAAATGCAGGAGACGGTCGTCGAAGCAACCTCCGGCGGCGGCGCGGTAACCGCGAAAATGGATGGCCGCAAACAGCTGCTCAGCCTGCGCATCGACCCCGAAGCCGTGAAAGCCGGCGACGTCGAGATGCTGCAGGACTTGATCCTCGCCGCCATCAACGAAGCCGCCCGCAAAATCGACGGAGCCATGCAGTCCACCGTCGGCGGCATGCTAGGCGGCCTCGGCATGGGCGGACTCTAACCAATGAATCATTGATTCAATGACTCATTGATTCAATGACTCAATCACTCAATTCCCTATGTCCAAATTTGCCGAACCGATGTCGCGCTTGATTGACGAACTGAAGAAGCTCCCCGGAGTCGGCGCCAAAAGCGCGCAGCGCCTGGCCTTCCACATCCTCCGCTCCAGCGAAGAAGATGCCGAAGCCCTCTCCACCGCCGTTCGCGACGTCAAGGCCAACCTGCGCCTCTGCTCCGTCTGCAACAACATCACCGACGTTGATCCCTGCGTCTATTGCACCAGCGCCACCCGCAACCAGCGCATGGTCTGCGTGGTTGAGGAGCCCACCAACATCGCCGCCATCGAAAAAACCAAACACTTCAACGGAGTCTTCCACGTCCTGCACGGCGCGATTTCTCCTCTGCACGGCATTGGCCCCGAGCAGTTGCGCATCTCAAACCTAATCACCCGCGTCGACGCCGGCAACGTGGATGAAGTCATCATCGCCACCAATCCCACCGTCGAAGGCGAAGCCACCGCCACTTATCTCTCGCAGCAACTCAAGCGCGTGGGAGTGAAAGTGACTCGCATCGCGATGGGAATCCCCGTCGGCAGCGACATCGAATACACCGACGAGATCACGATGCTGAAAGCTATGGAAGGCCGCAGAGATATGTAGAAGAACCCGTCGTAGAGGCGTAGCTTGCTACGTCTCCAGCCCCAGGCTCAGTTCTTCGGAGCTTCGCTTCTCGATTCGCTTTGAATCTGGGCGGTCCAATCCGTAACCAGCGTCAACGGCTCCGTTTGCTCTTTATACGTTCTGGCGTTTACCAGAAATTGTTGCCCGTCGGGCGTGACGTCATAATCTCCCACATTCCATGGAAGCTGAAGGTGAAACAGCGGCTGCGAGGACAGCACACGAAATTCTTGCGCCGACTCGCGAACTTGGACTGCGACCACTGTCAGATCGTCCGCTACGTAGAACAGTTCCTTTCCGTCACGCCGCCACCGTGCATCGGACCCGCCACCTGCAGACACGGCGATCCGAGCCCCCGGCCCCGGAAACGGAGTGACATAGAGCTGCCCGCTGGTTTCGTCGGAATAGGCCAGCCAGTGCCCATCGGGAGAGAATTCTCCGCCGTTGGCACTGTCAATGTCGAGCACTGGTTTCTCCGCGCCGTCGACACCCACGACGCGAAGCGTGTCTTGCCACTCATACCGGCCCTGGAATTTGGTCACGTCGAGCGCGAGATAACGGCCGTCCGGCGACCAGCCTGTAGGACTCAGGACGTCGGAATGGATCCCGCCGGGTTGCTTCTCTTCCCCGGAACCGTCGGCGGCGTGGACACACAGCGTCGCACTTTTCCCCACCGCGTTCCGATAGGCAATCTCCTTGCCGTCTGGAGACCAAACGGGACTGTACAGACTCGGTCCGGTTTCATCCGCCACCAGCGGAATCCGGGTTCCGCGATCCACGTCGTAAATCCAAATTTTTTCCCGGGCGTCCGTGGGCTTGATACTTACGGCAACTCGCTTCCCATCCGGCGAGATCGACTGCTTAAACATTTGATCCGGCTGCCCCAGAACCCCAAGCATTTTCCCCTTGCGATCCAACCAGGTCAATTCCGTATTGACGCCTACGCCCGCGCTTCCATAGACGAGCGTCCCATTCGCCGAAACGCTGAACATGCCATCATGGAAGAATGTGTCGTACTGGATTTCCCTGGCCACGGGCAGTATGGCCCCGCTCAACTCAAGCCGCCAGAGATCGAATTTTTGAGCCACCAGGTCGCCGTCCCGGCTGAACAGCAAATATCCCGCCGAATACTGCGCATTCGTGGAAGAAAGTGGCAGCCGGCGCGCTTTTTCACCGTCGAGCGAACCGATCCAGACCCCATCGTCGTGACTCACACGCGTGGAATATCTCCAATCCAGATACAGGAAGTGCTTCCCGTCGGGAAGAAAAGCCGGCCACATGTGGCCGATCGAGTCGCTCGACAGCTCCGCACCGGGAATCGGCTCGGGAGTGCCCCCGCTGTCTGCCACACGCTTCAACGCAGTGCCGAACGTCGCCAACACGATGACCCCGCGCGACGACCATGCGCCGCCCATGCCGAAACTGCCGGCGGGGCAGATGTCGCTGACCGCGCCGCCGGAAACATCCACTTTCTTGAGTTTGCCCGGAACGAAAAACGCGATGTAACGGCTGTCTGGCGACCAGAAAGGATTGGAAGCGTCCTCGCTTCCTGCTATCGGCTGCGCATCAGCCACATCGAGCCGTCGCAGCCACAGCTGCTTATGACCGTTACGCATGGCAATGATGGCGAGAAACCTTCCGTCAGGAGAAATCGCAGCCGGCTGCGTAATGTTGGCCCAGAATCCATCGCCGGGCGGCGGCAGAATCGCAGCCTTGACGCTTGTTCTTGGCGCCTCGGAATGCCGGGTCACAAGCAAGCCGAGAACCAGAACGATTCCAAGCAACGCCACTTCCGCCGCCACGCGCACCCATGACCGCCACGCCGAGCCCGATTCAACCCTGACGGCAACGGTCGCCGAGCTGCCCGATTCCGACAACGCTCTCAGAGCAAACCCCACATCACCCGCCGACTGGAAGCGCTCTGCCGGATTCTTCTCCAGGCAATGCCCAACGATCCGGTCGAGGGCCGCCGGAATATTCCTCCCACTCTCCTTGAACTCCGCCGGATCCTCTTTCAGGATCGCGCTCATCGTCTCGGCGGAAGTCGCCTTCTGAAATGCCCGCTTGCCCGACAGCATCTCGTACAGAATCGCGCCTAAATTGAACAGGTCTGAACGATGATCGGCGGCCAGCCCCTTCACCTGCTCCGGCGACATGTAGCCTACCGTGCCGAGCACCACGCCGGGCTCGGTCTGCGAAGCCAGCGTTGCGGCATCCGGAGTCGCTGCCTCCGGCGAAACAATCTTCGCCAGCCCGAAATCAAGAATCTTCACTCGCCCGTCGCGCGTGACATAAATATTCTCCGGCTTCAGATCACGGTGCACGATTCCTCTGTCGTGCGCCGCCGCCAGCCCGCGTGCGATTTGCTCCGCCAGCTCTGTCGCCTTTCGCACCGGCTGCGGTCCCGAACCTAGCCGGCTGCGCAGGGTTTCGCCCTCCAGAAACTCCGTGACGATATAAGGTGAGCCTTCGTGCTCTCCAAAATCATGAATCGCCAGAATGTTGGGATGATTGAGTGCCGCGACCGCCTGCGCCTCCTGCTGGAACCGCCGCAACCGTTCCGGGTCGCGGACAAACGCAGCGGGTAAGACTTTGATTGCGACCTTGCGGTTCAGCCGCGTATCGCGCGCGCGATACACCTCGCCCATTCCGCCCGCGCCGGCGGCAGAAATTACTTCGTAGGGTCCAAGACGCGTGCCAGCGGTCAATGACATGAATGGCGGGATTATAGCGAAGAACGTTTCACGCGGAAGGACGTTTGCAGAAGTTCCACGTATTGCACCGCGCGCAGTGCAACTTGTGCAAGACTTTGCCCACGCACCGCGGCGGATTGCTCCTGAGCTTGCCGACCTGTGCATTGATCGACCGGTAAACAATCTGTAATCAGCAACTTATCCGTAATTCGACAGTCGACGCTTGAAGTGTGCGGTTGGCACCCGGTTTGCACTTCACCTGTTGTCTGTTTCTTCGCTCCTCGCATGGTTTCAAGATTGGCCTGAGGAAGCACTTTCCGGGCGACCGGACTGGCCCTAACCCAGCCAGAGGCAGACTCAGCGCCAGTCGCGCCGCGCTGCGATGTAACCGCATCCAACTCGACGCAAGAAGAAACCGGGCGAACCAGCCCGGCTTTCTTTTTTGGTGGCCAGGAAGACTCACGTAGGATAGCCGCCTCGGCTGTCCAAGCCAGGGCGAAGCCCGACGCCACCGTCCGAATCGACGAAGTGCGAGCTTAAGGTCTGAAATCCGAAGTCCAGAGTTCTTGAATCCTATAGCTGAATGAGCTGACATCTAATAGCCGACGCCCTGCCTTACTGCCTCAAGTCCGGCTCCAGGAACACGTTCCCTTCATCTTCAGCCGCCGTAAGTCCTTCGGGAAGAGTGCCGCGGTTGTACTCCGCCATTCGATTTTTCCACTTAAGGAAATCAGTAATGCTCTGCGGCTCAATCCGCACTTCAACGCGCCGCAAGCTGGACAGCAGAAGATTCATTTCGTAGCGGAAACCAGTGGCGGTGCGCAGATTCTTCGCCGAGGCACGCACCATCTCCACTCCGCGCCCGCGGATTTCGAGCAGTCCCCAACCTGCGGGCAACTCCTCCGGCTTCACCAGTCCGGCAGGCGTCAGATAAAAACGTTCACTCCCGACTCCCTGCTCCGGCTTGAGGCGAAAGGGCTTGGCGCGGTCCACCAAAAAATCTGCGCGCGTTACTTTGCATTCCACGAGCACGGAATGGCTGGCGCGCTTCCAGCCGATGGCGTCGGGCATCTCGCCGCTGGCGCAGGCTTGTTCTGATAGCACGACACCGCAGCGGTAGTGCCGCAGCCAGCGGACGGCTTTTTCTACTAGTTGGGCGTGAGTCATAGGTTCGGGCTTCGGGCTTCGGGCTTCGGCGGATCGAGTGGCCGAAGCCGCATGCCAGGAGCACCAACATTTGTATCTGGCGGCACTGATGCGGGGAAGTAGCTGGAAAGCTACTACCCGAGGTCACTACCCGAGGTCACTGTCTGCCAGCGATATCCGTTTGAGAATCGACATGACTAACATGGTCATATCAGCTACAATTGGACCATGCGTAGCGTAAACATCAGCGAGCTAAAGGCCCGACTCAGCGCTCACATCCAGCTTGTGCGGGATGGTGAGGAAGTGCTGGTTTGCGACCGTAACAAGCCGGTCGCGCGGATTGTTCCCTGCCTCCTCGACGATCAACCTGAGCGGGAGCGGCAACTTATTGCCCGTGGCGTTCTCACGCCACCCATAAAGCGACGGAGTTCGCCGGTTTCATGGCCCGAACCCCCGGGAAAGGTTCTTGACGAGGTCATCGAACAGATATGGCGGGAAGAGCGGGAAGACCGCTAGGACGGCATTTAGCCTTCTGGGACGCGAGTGCGTTAGTTCCTCTCTGCGTTCGTCAAAGCACCTCGCCCCAAGCCATCGCTCTTTACAAAAGCTACGAAGCGGTGGTTTGGTGGGCCACGCCGATCGAGATTGCGAGCGCCTTAGCGCGGCTGGTGCGCATGAAGCAAATCACCCCCAGCGATTGGACGAAAGCCCGGCAACTGGCTGCCGCACTGGGCGATGCCTGGTTTGTGATCCAACCATCGGGCACGTTAAAGGCGCGGGCAACTCAACTTGTGGATCGTCACGAATTGCGGACCGCCGACGCCCTCCAGCTAGCCGCGGCCCTGGAGTGGTGCGAAGATATCCCGCGGGATCGGATTTTTTTGACTTGCGATAAAAAACTGCAGGACGCTGCTGCGCTCAGCGGATTCGACGCAAAGCAGGTTTAGAGTCATCTCTTTAGAGTAGAACTCATCATCGCCCTGACCATCACCGGCCGGCCCAGCACGGTTTCCAGCAGATGACGTTCGGCGGCGATGGTTTGGGCCGTGGGACTGTCTGGCACGTAGCCATCGGCGGCAATCACCAGGGCTTCGTTTTTCGCCAAGCTGGCGGGCTTGCGTAGGAATCCGTTGGTGCGACTGGGGCGCCTCGCTGCATCTCCGGGCTTATCGCTTCCGATTCGTCCATTTTCCATCTGACCATTTTCGATCTGCAGCCGACGAATGTGTCCGTCGTGGGACGCGTCGAAGGCATTCGCCAGGCGAAGGATGGCCGCCAGCTGAATGGTCGTCTTTTGTTCGTCCGGAAGAAGATCGCGGAGGGCTTTGTGGCTGCGCGTGGGCAATGCTCCGGAGTGGAAGCGCGCGACTGTGGCGGCGCGTTGCATGTCTTGCGCATTCCATCCCAGCGGCGTGCTGTGGGCCTTGATTAGGTCAAGCGAGGCCTTGTGATGTCCTTTGTTTCCTTCTGATTTGCCGACATCGTGCAGCAGCGCAGCCATCAGCAGGCTCTCGCGCGCGCCGGAGCCATTTTCCGAAGCCGGTCGCGAACTCAGCAACTGTCTAGCCGCCAAGCCGTCGTAAAGTTCGAGAGCCAGGCGCGCGACGCGCTCGGAGTGGGCAAAATCGGGGTCGAGAGCCTTCGCCCACAACTTAAGTCGCTGTGTGGCAAGTACTTGAATCTGCTTGCCTTGCGGCAATCCTGCGCGCCATACATTCCACCGCGAATCGGGACCGACCATCTTCCTGCGATAACGCTCTATCCGCTTCGCACGCTCCTCGGCAATCTGACGATGCCAGCGCTCTCGCAATTCCTTACCTGAAGGCACTCCATCCGCCAAAATCTGGACCGGAGAACTCTCACCGGGGGAGATCTCGCTTGAAAACGTCTGGCTGGAGAATACCTGGCTCGTAAGTGCCGTCGCCCAAAGCACATCCAGGTCGTGGACTTCGCCGAGCAGATCCTGCATGGCTTTCAAATCGTTGCTCCAGGCCTTGTGCTCTTCGGGCAGAAAATTTTCGACAATGTAGCGAAAGCGTTTGATACCGATGCGCAAGGTATGAAACGCAACTTTGGAACGGTTGCGCAGGGCACGGTTGTGGAGATCGCGGGCGGCAGTCCATCGCTCCAGAGCGAGATGCTTGAATACTCCGCTACCGGCGCGGATACGCGCCGCACGCTGTGGCAGAGACAGGCTCCACTGGCGCCACTGCTTGCGGTCGAATTCGGCGAGAGCGGCGCGGCCTTCGCGCTTTTGTTCGGCTTCGCGGCGGGTGAGGATTTCTAGGAGCGCTTGGGCCGCAGGATTGCGAGCTTGGGAATTCCGGGCTTCTGTGGGTTCCCTGTCAGATTCAGCTGCAACGTTCGCGAGAGCCCCAGAATTCTGTTGCAACGGAAGCAATGCGGGCAGGAGTCCCCGCATCACACGTTTAGATGCCGCGCTTTCACTCGTCGCAGCTTCGGCTGCGGGATGCAGCTTTTCGATCCATTCCATCATGACCTGAATGTCGCGCAGAGCGCCGAGCCGCTGAAACAGGCGCTTGCCAGCCTTCTTCATCGCTTTCCAGTCGGGATCGGGATCGATGGCGATCAGCCCGTCGGCCATGGAGCGGCAGCGGCGCAGGCACACGCGAAGGTCGTGCACCGGGTCGGCGCTGAAGTCGGCGGATACATGCTGGCACTCTTCGAGGACACGCAGCATCCAGTAGCGCAGGCCGGTCGTCTTCTTGACCGTTTTCCGGCTGGTGATCTTCTTTTCGATCTTCCGCCCCTCGATCTTTTTCTTTGCGATCTTCGCTACGGAGATCTTCGCCACGGAGAGATTGCCCGTGACGCGCTTCGCGATGTTGGTAGAAGATGGCAAAGCAATCCTCGAAACGAACCGACTGTATCATTTTCGCCCGCGGACGGCCGGGAGCGCCAGCATTAGCCATCCCGCGTGCGGCCGTCTGTGCATTCCTACTAGGTCAGTAGACATTAATCGCAGGTTGTGAGAAACTGTCCGGCCATGGCCCGAGAATTGGTGTGGTTGGAAGACAACACCTTTGCGGCTTGGGGATGCAACCGCTGCGCCTGGATTCTGCCTGGCAAGCGATCGAACGGTCCGTCTCCCGAAGTGAAAGAAGCTTTCAGCAAGCATGCGTGCGCCAAGACCCCTCGCCGCGCGTCGTCTCGGAAAGGGTCTTTAAAACGTGATCCCCGCCCGCTGTAGCGATCTTCTGGCCGGGTGAGCGTAATGGCCCCACTTTGGTGATGTCATCCCGAACGCGCCGAAGGCGACCACAACGCTTGCGATCTTCTCGATGACCTCAACCGCCGTTTCCAATTCATGCCCTTGCTTGCGCTGACGGTCACGTCCCCATTACCTCGGTAATCTGCCAGTACTTACTGATTGGTCTTACCCTTGGAGTGCGCTATTGCGGGTTAGAGGAGCTTCTTATCACCGCCCAGAGCACATCTCAAGAAAACCGGTCCGCTTCGGCGCGCGCGTTTGTTCACAGCCTGAACATTCTGATCAAGTACGCGCGCATGTACGGCTACGAACACAAGCGTACCGAAGCGCAGTTCGAGACCACCTGGAACGAATTGCAGAACGGCTTGCCGACAGCGGGCGACAGCGGCTTTTTGCTCGGCGTCTCGGACAACAAGCTGTTGCTCGACGGAATTCCGCTGGAGACGGGCAACGCGGAGCGTAGCTTTGCGAATCTGTTGAACGCGGCCGGACTGGCCAGCCTGCATTTTTCCAAAAACGTTACCATCGAAGACTTCACACGCCTGGTGCGCGCCTTCACGATCGCCGGCTCGAAGGCTCAGGATGTCTCGAAGCAGATCAAAGAAGCGCTCGGCCTCGGTAACAACAACAGCACTATTCGGATTAACGAGGTCAAGTTTGTCGCCGCCGATCCTCTCACCGGAGATGTAAGCATCGCGGCACAGATCGCGGCGCAGACTCTCGGTCCCGAGTTCAAGCAATGGCTGAATGATCCGCAGAAACTGTTGCAGCTGATTGCGGCCGCGGAAGGGGCAAACTCCAGGGGCGAAGGCCCGGTTGGCGGCGCAACCGCACCGCTCGGCAGCGTGCCGAATGTTCCCATCGGTGGTGTTGCTGGTGCTGCGGGTACGGGGACGGGCGTTGCTCCGGCCTGGACCGGCGGCATTGTGCCTTTGCAGGAAGCTGAAGTGGTGCAGGCCATTCGTCTGCTCACTCGCTTCGGGCAAGCGCAGAACGATCCCAGTATTGGGACGGAAGATCTGCAGAAGGACATGGCTGAGGTTGATCCCAACACGCGGCTGAACCTGCAGCAACTGCTGGGAAGCCTTTCCGCGAAGGCGGCCACATCCGAAGAAGAAGACGCGCCGCTGCTGATGAAGGCTGCCGAACATATGGCGATTCGTTTCGCCCTGGAGCGTTACCAGAAGGGCGAAGTCAAGGTAAACGCCGTGCACCAGATGATGGAGCACATGAGCCGGCAGATGGACTCGCTGCGCAAGATTCTGCGCACGCAAGAAGAGAAGATGAACAAGGCCGGCATCCTGATCGATTCGCATGCCGATATTCTCGACCGCATGTTCTGGGCGGAAGTGCCGGAGTCGGGAAAGAAAAGCGTGCTGCTCTCGCATGAGGCGGCGTGTGTCCCGCCGCGCAACGTGCGCCAGTTTGTGGAAGTGCTGCTCGATCGGGAAGACAAGCAAACCGCGGAAGACATTCTGAAGAACTACTCCGGCTGCATGAACGCGCGGGAAATCGAGCCGCGCCGCAAGATCGCCATCGGGTTGAGCCAGTTGGCCGATCTTTACTCCCGCCTGGGCGGTGAGGCCATGGGCGATGCCATCCACAAGCTGGCCGAGCAGTTGATCACGGAAAAAGATCCCGAGCTGCAAAGCTTGATCAGCGCAGCTTTCGTGCGGCTGAGCCAGGAAGCCAGCTCCTCGAAAAACTATGCCGCTGTGAGTCAGGTCTGCGTCAGCATGGAAGCGGTTTTCACGCAGCGTCCGGTGATGGGGAATGATTTGCGGCCGCGAGTCGGCGTGGAAAACCGGTTGCCGGAGTTTATTGAAGAAGCCCTGCGCAGCGATCCCGTGCCCAAAGATCTGATCGCAGTTTTGCGGCGGACCGCCGGCGCCGGAGCGGAGCATTTGGCCGACCGCTTCTTCCGCTGCATGCGGCGCGATGAATGCGACCGCATGATCGAGCTGGTCAAGGAAGTCGGAGCGCCAGCCATGGCCCAACTGCGCGAGATTCTGCGCACGGGACAATTGCGCCAAGCCTCCGCCGCGGTTGGGATTCTCAGCCGGCTGGACACAGCCACCCTGCTGGAACTGTTGCCTGCGCGCTTGCCCGAATGGAATCGCCTTTATCACGACGTTACAGTTCGGCAAATTGCTTACGGAGCTGCAATCGACCGGGGCCGCACCCTGCTGGAACTGGCCGAAATTCTCGATCCACTCGTGTTGCCCGAAGCTGTCGACGAGATTGGCATGAGCGGCGATATCACCGCAGCCCAGCCGTTGATCGCGATGGCAAGTCCGGGAGAGTCGGCTTCGCGTTCGCCCTTCATCCAGTTGAAAGCTATCGAGTCGCTGGGACGGCTGCGCGATCCTGAAGCTGTGGCGGTTTTGCGCGAAATTCTCGAAGCCAAGAAAACTTTTGGCTGGGTCCACCACCGCGAGCTGCGCATTGCGGCGGCACAGGCTTTGTCCAAAACCGATCCGCGCTACGGGCCGCAGGTATTATCCGATAGTGGTCTGGAGCCGGCAGAGTTGGCGATCGCGCCGCTGGATATGGCTCCGGCATGCCCTTGGGTACGGCAACGCCGCTACGAACGCATGGTGCTGTCGCGCACGGTGAGCGCGACCATCGGCAGTTCGTGGGGAAAATCGCGGATCATGATCCGCGAGCTGAGCCTCGGTGGCGGCATGGGCACCAAAGAAGACAATCTGCGCATTGGCAGCGAAGCCGACCTGGAAATTTCTGTGGGTATGCGGTCTAAGGTTCGCGCTCATGTGTTGCTGCGCCGCGCGCGCGTCAATGAAGTGGGATTCGAGATTGTGAACACCGATCTCGAGAGCCGTTACCGCTTGCGCCGGCTGCTGGTGGAAGCTATGAGCCAGGCTGCCCAGAATAAGGGCCAGGAGTGGGGCGGCGAGCGCAAAGGGTAAGAAAAGCTCCGGAACAAGAGAAAAAGGCCTCCGTTCACTGGAGGCCTTTTGACTCTGGGTTGATTTTCCCTATTACTTCACTTTCAAGAAGATGATCGCCAGGGTATAAAGGGCGAGCGATTCGATCAGCACCAGTCCCAGCAGCAGGGCGAACTGGATGCCCGGCCGTGCGGCAGGATTGCGAGCCAGTGCCTCGGTCGCTGCTGCCGTGGCTTTGCCTTGCGCCAGGCCGCAAACTGCGGAGGCGATGGCCATTGAGAATCCCGCGGTGATGGCCACCCAACTGGCGTCAGTCATTGTCCCGCCCTGCGCAAATGCAGGCATGGCGAAGCAAAGACCAGATAGAGTCATGAACACATAACTTAACTTACGCATTGTTTTCTCCTCGTATTAAATTTCCGCCAGTGGGTGGTTGACGCCATACCGTGCAGACGCCCTCACGCTCGCGGACAGTCCTAAAATCTTAGTTGTCAGATCTCGGTTCTCAGTTCTCGGTTCTCAGTTCTCAGAAAAGGCCACGAATACAACGGGGTTACTGACCCCTGGCCCCTGATCCCTGGCTACTGCTTTTCAATGCTCCTCGGCCACTGCGGCGGAGACGTAAATGATCGACAACAGCATGAACACATAGGCCTGCAGGAACGCGACTCCGATATGTAGAGTCATAAAAATAACCGGGATGCCGATCGGGATCATGGAGAGGAACACCAGCGTGACCAGATCCCCGGCAAAAATGTTCGCCCAAAGACGAACCGTTAGCGACAGTAGTCGCGCGGTGTGACTGACCAGTTCAATCGGCAGCATCAGGCCGGCCAGCAAGATTCGCGCGAATATCGGCATGCCTTCCATCGGTGGACCGAAGAAATGCAGGAGGTATTTCGGTCCCGAGTGCTTGAAGCCCTGGGTGTGGTAGTACAAAAACGAGCAGATCGCGCAACCCAGCGGTACGACCGGAACTCCGGTGGGCGACTCGAAGCCCGGAATCAGGCCGATCAGGTTACAGGCGAGAATGAAAATAAATACGATGGCAAAGAACGCCGTGTAAGGCTCGCTGTGATGGCCGATAATCTCGCGGCTCTGGCTCAGAACGAATCCTTCGATACCTTCGAAAATGTGCTGCAGGGCTCCGGGTGAATCCACTGAGAGGCGCGACCGCAGCAGGAGAAACACGGCGATCAACAAGAGCGCCACCAGCAATTCCATGGCGAAGGAATCGGTGATGGGAGCCTGCGAGTGTTTGGGCGTAATATGCAGCAGCCCGAGCAGCACCATAACGGGGCCGGCAAGAAAGCGGTTCAGTATTTCGGTGAACCAGAGTTGTTCAGGCATAAAACTAGCTTTCAGCTCTTAGCTTTTGGCTCTTAGCTTAACCCGCCTTTCAGCGAGTGCACAGATCTTGCTAAGTTCGACGAAACACAACCACATACAGCTCATATACGGCTTCGCAGGCAATTCCTCCTACGGGCAAACACAGGCCCGCAAAGAGTCCCCTGAGGCTCGCCGGAAAACTGGTTAATATAACATACGCGGCCGCGCCCAGCAAAACATAACGCAACAGGAAGCGGGCCACGATCCCGCTGGCGGGCTGTGGTTTACCAGCATCGGTGACACGGTCGGCCAGGCCGCTCACTCCGCGCTTTAGCCAATGGAAGTTGAGGTAGGCAATGGCGCATCCTAAGGCGAACCCCAAGGCGGACCAGCGTCCGAACCTCCACCAGGCTGCTGTTGTGAGCAGCAGGGCGAGGCCGACCATGAAACCGCGGATACGTTCCACTGCTCCGGAATAGAAATCGTCGGGTGGTGCGGCCGCCGGGCTTAGTGCGTGGTCCGTCTCCCCGAGATTCGTCCCGCCAGGGTCGTCCGATGCCGGCATTGTTGAATCCATCTTGATGAAGCTCCTCAGCGCATGTCGCGGGAGACGGTTCGCAGCAACTCGATCAGGCCCGCGGCAATGCCGAGCAGCAGGCCTACGACGTTGATCCACGAAGTGTGCAGCCAGCGGTCGAGCAGAGAACCCAGAAACCAGCCCGCGATCGTTGCCGCCGGCAAGACGAACGCCAACTGGCTGTAGCGGCCGAACTGCAGCCAGAAGCTGCGCTTCTGCTCTTCTGGACTTTCCCGGTCGGGTGGTTTTGGCATAAGTGCGTTTGGCACAGGGCTCGGCAGGGTGGTGATGCTCGCTAGCTTCCGCCGAATCTGAAGTATAGCCCTCCCACAGTTTTATGAAATAGGAGAGCCTCATGAGGGGATGTCATCCCGAACCGGGGCCGAAGGCTCGGTGGGGGACGTTACCAGCGCTTGCAGCGCCATGGAGGCCGACGGGGCGTTATTGAGGGTGCCGGCGGCCGGGGGCGGTCCCGTTTGCCGCAGGGGCGCTGCGGTCCGTCATAAGGTCCTCACCCGCCTTCGGGGCGTTCGGGATGACATGGCAATTTAGCGAATGACATATCGCAGAGTTGAAAGCGCTGCGCCACCCAAAAACCTTCGCCACCCTACACCTCTTTGGCCATCCGCACGATGGCCAAGGACTCCCCATTCGCCAACGGGACGGCTAGATGCTCCAGCTCCACGTACCCTTTGACGCGGTAAAAGGGGACGCCGGTGAGGGTTGCGCCCATCTCCAGGCGAGTGAAGCCGGCGGCTTTCGCGGCTGCTTCGCAGGCTTCCAGAATCAAGGTGCCAATTCCACGGCGCGCCCACGCTGGATCGACGAAGAAGGCGCGAATTTTGGCGGCATCGCGGCGCGGATCGAGCAAGTCATCCTCGCGGCCGGTCCAGCGGTCGCCGCCGTAGAGCGTTTTGCGCTGGCTCCAGCCGCCGCAGCCGACCAGCGTGCCATCTGACTCGGCGGCGTAGTAGGTGCCGTCCGCGATCAGCTGGCTGTCGACGCCGTAGACCGTTTCGAGCGCGCTTTCCAGTTGGCTGGGTGTGTAATCTCCGGCCTGCAGCTGGCGGACGGATGCGTCAATCAGCGCGCGCAAGGCGGGGATGTCTGCGGGAACGGCTTGGCGGATGAGGAATGGCACGCGGGGTTCCGGGGCGCTGGAGTCGATAAGCGAAAGACTCGCGACATTCTATCTTAGCGAGCCGGGATGTCATCCCGAACGGGGCCGAAGGCCCGGTGAGGGACCTTATGAAGCGACTGCAGTGGAATAGTTGCCGACGAGCGTTGTTGAGGGGCGTGCGGCGCAGGCGGTCCCGTTTACTGCGGAGGCTCTGCGATCTGTCGTAGGGTCCCTCACCCGCCTTCGGCGCGTTCGGGATGACATCGCGTTGGTGACAGGGCGTTTTAGCGGATTACTTTGGCGATCGCGGGATTCTGGGCGATCCCCAAGGCCCAGTTCACTATCTGGATGAAGCGGTCGGGGAGGATGCCGATGAAGAGGGTGGCGAAAGCCGTCACGGTCAGACCGGCGCGCATCGCAATGCCGACTGGCAGGTGAGCTTCACCTGCTTCGGCTTTGCCCATGAACATGGCGTTCGCCATTTTCAGGTAATAGTAGAGACCGAAGACGGAATACAGAACCCCCAGCGAGGCTAGAGCGTAATGTCCGGATTCGATCAGGCTCAGGAAGATGAAGTATTTGCCATAGAAGCCGGCGAGCGGCGGAATGCCTGCCAGCGACAGCAGGAAAACGAGCATGAGCACGGCCTCCACGGGAGCGCGCGAGTAGAGGCCGTTGAGATCGTCGAGTTCGTCGCCGATGACGTGGCGGTGGCGCAGCGATGTGATCACGCCGAATGCGCCCAGGTTCATGAAGGTGTACGCCAGCAGGTAAATCAGAATACCTTTGAGTCCGTCGACGCTGGGCTGGGTCGAAGTCCCGGCGATCAAACCAAGCAGCATGTAGCCGACGTGCGCGATCGACGAGTAGGCCAGCAGACGTTTGGTGTTGGTCTGCGTGAGCGCGGCGAAGTTGGCGCCGGTCATGGTGGCGATGGAGACGAAGACCAGGAGCGGGACATAGATCGGGCGCATGGCCAACAGTCCGCCGGGAGCGATCGGGCTGCCCATCAGGATGCGGAACAACATGGCAAATCCCGCAGCTTTGACCGCGACGGACATGAACCCGGTGATGCTGGTGGGCGCACCTTCGTAGGCATCCGGCGCCCACTGGTGAAATGGGACGGCCGCAATCTTGAACAGCAGACCCGTGATTGTGGTGAGCAGCGCGACGATGGCGATCGGCTTCTGATTGCCGTGCAGGATCAGGGGCAAGCGCCGGCCGATCTCGTAAAGGTTGGTGCTGCCGGTGAGTCCGTAAATCAGAGACAGGCCGTAGGCAAAAATGCCCGAGGAAAACGCGCCAAGCAGCAAATATTTCAAGGCAGCTTCATTGGAGCGGCGGTCGCGGCGCAGAAAGCCGACGAGTACATAGGTGGAAATCGCCATCAGTTCCAGGCCAATGAAGATGAGGACGATGTCGAAACCAGCAGCCATACACATCATGCCGGCGACTGAGAGCAGCATCAGAGCGTAATACTCGCCGTGATTTTCGCGTTCGATTTCCATGTAGCGGCTGGACATGAGAATCGCAACCGCCGTGGCCGCAAGAAACAAATAGAAAAAATAAATGGCGAAGCGGTCCACCAGCATGGTGTTCATAAAACCGGCGGCGCCGGGGACGTTCGCGCCGTGCATCCAGAGTTGAATCTTGATGACTCCGGCAATCGAGAACAGAACTCCGATGAACGCGGTGAAGGCGTTGGCCCACTTCATCTCTTTGGGGAGCATGAAGTCGATAAGCAGGATGCCGAGGGCGAACAATGCAAGCAAAGTGATGGGCAACGCCAGCAGGTAATCCGTCCACGAAAATTGGGAGAACGCGCCCACTAGTTCTTCCCTTTCGCGGACCTGGAGGACGCGGGGTTCTTGACTGTGGCCGTGGCTGGAACGAGCATTGCCGGCGCAGCCGGCTGAACTTCAATCTTGAGCTCGGCATTGATCATGCCCTGCGGTTGCGGATCGTTCTGGTGCACTGTGGCTACCAGGTGATTGACGGGCTGCTCCAGAATCTGGAAAAACGGCTTGGGATAGAGTCCGATCCAAAATGCGGCGATGATGAGCGGAACGAAGGTGAGAACTTCGCGCGGGGTCAGGTCGTGCAACTTTTCGTTTTTCGGATTCGTAACTGTTCCGAAGAACACGCGCTGGTAAAGCCACAGCAGATAGGCCGCGGCGAGAACAACTCCGGGGACGGCCCACGCGCCCCACTTCCAGTTCTCCATGAACGTTCCCTGCAGGATGGTGAACTCGCCGACGAAACCGTTGAGCAGCGGCAGTCCCATGGAAGAGAGGAACATGATCATGGTAATGGTGGCGTAGACGGGCATTACGTTCGAGATGCCGCCGTATTCGGAAATCTCGCGGGTGTGGCGGCGTTCGTAGAGAATGCCGACGATCAGGAAGAGCGCTCCGGTGGAGATGCCGTGATTGATCTGTTGCAAGACCGAACCGCTTAACCCTGCTGAGTTGAGCGCGAAGATTCCCAGAGTGCAGAAGCCGAGATGGCTGACTGAGGAATAGGCCACCAGCTTCTTCATGTCTTTCTGCATGAGCGAGACCAGCGCGCCGTAGATGATGGCGACGATGGAGAGGCCGATCATCCAACCGCGGACGGTGACGTTGAGGAACGTTGCGGGATTCGAAAGCACCTGCGGAAAGAACGGTAGCGAGAAACGGACGAAACCGTAGGTCCCCATCTTCAGCAGAACACCGGCCAGGATGACTGATCCTGCGGTGGGCGCTTCCACGTGGGCATCGGGGAGCCAGGTGTGGAACGGAAACATCGGGACTTTAATCGCGAATGCGACGAAGAACGCGAAGAAGAGCCACACTGCCAAGTGGAATGGAATCTGCGGCGCGGTGGTATAGAGCTGCTCGATGCTGAAGGTGTAAACGCCCGTGAGAGTGTGGTGATTGAAATAGAGGTACAGAACGCCGAGCAGCATCAGCACCGAGCCCGCCAGCGTGTAGAGAAAGAACTTGATGGCAGCGTAGAGCTTGCGCGGGCCGCCCCAGATGCCGATGAGCAGGTACATGGGAACCAGCATCGCTTCCCAGAAAACGAAGAACAGGAAAAAGTCGAGCGACATGAAGACGCCCAGCATTCCGGTCTGCAGAATCAGAAACCAGATGTAGTATTCCTTCACCCGATTCTCGATCGCGGTCCAGGAAGAAAGAATCGAGATCCAGCCCAGCAGCGTGGTGAGCATGATGAGCAGAAAAGAAATGCCGTCGATGCCCAGCATGTAGCTCGCGCCGATTGTGGGGATCCAGTTGTTGAGAGCGCCCTCGGTGAACTTGAATCCGGGCTCGAAGCGCTGCGCCCAGAACCAGGGCACCAGCGGAATCGAGACCAGGAGGCCGGCGAGCGAAAATATGTTCGCGATCCAGCGGATGGCGTCTTTGTTCTCCTTGGGAACAAACAGGAGCACAAGCGCGCCAACCAGCGGCGTGAAGAGGATGATCGAGAGTATGTGGTTATACATGAAGCTCTTAGCCTTTAGCTCTTAGCCTTTAGCTCTTAGCCTTTAGCTCAGAACTCTTCGCCTTTGGGTATGGCTAAAAGCCAAGAGCTAACAGCTAAGAGCTTTGTTTCAGTGATACACGTAATAAAACACGAACCCTACGAGGCCGGCGGTCATTACCAGCGCGTACCACTGGACCTGGCCCCACTCGAACAGGCGCGCGGGATAACTCAGCATGCGCGCCAGAATTGCGGGACCGTTCACGCCGATGCCGTCGATGATCCATTTGTCCCACCAGCTGGAGATTGTCGCGAACAGGCGCGTCGTCCAGCCGGCGCCGTTGACCGCGCCGTCGATCACATGGGAATCAAACCACGAACTGGCTTCGCCGAGTCCCATCACGCCCAGGCGCACGTCGCCGACCTTGCGGCGTCCGGTAAAGACGTAATCGTAGCCTTCGTCGACGTAATACTTGTTGAGCAGCGTGTTGTAAACAGGCGGCGCCGCGACGGCGAGGGGTTCGGTGTAACCCTTGTCGGCGTGGCGATAACTTCGCCACGCGATGCCCCATCCGAGACCCGCTGCGCCCAGGGACAATCCCATAAGCAGCCATTCTGTACTGCTGTTGTGTTCTTCTTCTTTCGCTCCGGTGTACAACTGACCTGTTTGCCCCTCTTGCTGGAGAACGCGAGCTTCGGGCGAGAAAACGGGCTCAAGGAATTTCGTGAAGCGATCGGAACCTCCAAGACTGTGCGGCCAGCCCAGCCACCCAGCGACGATGGCGCAGAGCGCCAGCGCAACCAGCGGAGCCGTCATCGACACTGGCGATTCGTGAATGTGATGTTCCACGTCGTGGCTCATGCGCGGGCGCCCGTGAAACGTCAGATACATGAGGCGAAACATATAAAAAGCCGTCATCAACGCGGTGGCGTAGCCGATATACCACAGAAAGCGATACGCGCCGCCTTCGCGCGACCACGTCTCCCAGAGGATGGCGTCTTTCGAGAAGAAGCCTGCGAACGGGAAAATGCCCGCGATCGCCAGCGTGGCGATGAACATGGTCCAGTGTGTGACGGGGATGCGCTTGTGCAGGTCGCCCATGTTGCGCATGTTCTGCTCGCCGCTCATGGCGTGAATCACCGAGCCGGCGCCGAGGAAGAGCAGGGCTTTGAAGAAGGCGTGGGTGAAGACGTGGAAGACGGCGGCGGAGAATGCTCCGACGCCGAGAGCGAGGAACATGTAGCCGAGTTGCGAGACGGTGGAGTACGCCAGCACGCGTTTGATGTCGTTCTGCACCAGGCCGATGGACGCGGCGAAGATGGCGGTGAGCGCGCCCACGATGGCAACCGTCTTCATCGAGGTGGGCGCGAGCACGAATAGCGCGTTCGAGCGCGCGACCATGTAGACGCCTGCAGTGACCATGGTCGCGGCATGGATGAGTGCGGAAACCGGCGTGGGGCCTTCCATGGCGTCGGGCAGCCAGATATAGAGTGGGAGCTGTGCCGACTTGCCGCAGGCTCCGACAAAAAGAAGAAGCGTGGCGGCGGTGATGTAGGTTAGCGTTTCGGGCGAGAGATTTCCTGCGCGGGCCAGGGTTGTGACTTTGGTGAATTGAAGCGAGCCGAAGATCCAGGCGATGAAGAACATCCCCAGCAGGAATCCGGCATCCCCGATGCGATTGACGATGAATGCTTTGTTGGCTGCGTCGCTGGCCGACTTGCGGTGGAAATAAAAACCGATCAGCAGATACGAACACAAGCCCACGCCTTCCCAGCCGACGAACAACAGCACATAGTTGTTGGCCAGGATCAGGGTCAGCATGGAAAACATGAAGAGGTTGAGGTATCCGAAGAAGCGGTAGTATCCGCCTTCATGGGCCATGTATCCGGTGGAATAAATGTGGATCAGCATGCCGACGCCGGTAACGAACAGCAACCAGATGCTGGAGAGCGGATCGAGCAGAAACCCGGCATCGGCACGGAATTCGGCGGGCGTGCCGGATTGTGTTTTGTAAGTTAGATGGCCGGTGTCGCTGCCGAGCCAGGTGTAGAGCGTCTTCTCGAAAGGCTGATGAAAATGTTCGGGCGACGATGACCACGCCGAGTATTGCCACACCGCGCCGCAAGCCATGAGGAACGCCAGCACGATCGTCCCCACGCACACCGCGTTTACCGTAGTCTTCTGCAGCTTGCGTCCGAAAAAAAACATGACGGCAGCGCCGAAGGCCGGCATCAGCGGGATTAGCCAGATGTGAGAGAGAAACATTTGTTATCAGTTCGGGTGCTAGCCTTTAGCCTTTAGCTCTTAGCTCAAACAAACCTGTAGGGTTTTGGCTAAGAGCTAATAGCTAAAGCTGTTTTTCACCACTTCAGCAAATTCACTTCGTCCACGTTGATCGTCTCCTTGTTACGGAAGAAGGCGATCAGGATTCCCAGGCCGACTGCGGCTTCCGCGGCGGCGTCGGTGATTACAAAAATTGCGAACACCTGGCCGTGCAGGGCGTTTGGCCCTTGAATACCCTGCCAATAATGCGAGAAGGCGACCAGGTTCAAGTTCACCGCGTTCAGGATTAACTCGATCGACATCAGGACGATCACTATGTTTCGGCGCGTGAGTACACCGATCACTCCCAAAAGAAACAGGGCCGCGCTGAGCACCATGTAATGTAACGTCGAGATGTGGAGCATTGTGTCCATATCAGCTCGCAAGCTCTTAGCAATTAGCAGTTGGCCTTCGGAAAACCGTTGGCCCGGCTAAATGCCAACCGCTAATTGCCAATTGCCTCTTCTCAAATCCTCTTCTTCGCCATCACGACAGCTCCGATGATCGCTACCAGCAACAGCAGTGATGCGATCTCGAAGGCGAACATATACTGGCCGTACAAAAGTTTTCCGATGTCTTGCGTGTTGGTCCCTTCCAGACCCGTGGGCATTGGGCGGTCGGGGAAAATTCCCTTCCCTTTGGTGTAGATCGTGATGAACAGGCCGCCCAGCGCGCCGGCGGCGGCGATCCCTACCAGCCACTGCTTGTTGAACTGGCGCTCTTTCTGCACGCGCTCCAGATTTACCAGCATGATCACGAACAGGAACAGCACCATGATGCCGCCGGCATAAAGAATAATCTGCACGCCAGCGACGAACGGCGCATAGAGCATCAGGTAAAGTCCGGCCTGCGCCAGCAGGGCCGCGATCAGCGCGAGGGCCGAGTGCACCGCGTTCCTGCGCGTGATCACCAGGATGCCGCCAATGAGCATGGTTCCGGCGAGCAGGTAAAAGAAAAACGGCGTCGCGACTGGAGGATTCATAGAATGCCCGCCACCCAGTGCCCAAGTTCCGAACGCATCCCCATGACCGCGGTCAGGATCAACAATCCCAATCCCATGGGCAACAGAATTTTCCATCCTACTTTCATCAGTTGGTCAAAGCGGTAACGCGGGAACGTGCCACGATACCAGATATACATGTACATGAACGCCGCAACTTTAATCGCGAACCAGTAAATATCCTGCACGCGAACGAAAACTGCCGGAACAAATAAGACGAGACCAATCAAGCCGAGCAGCGCGCCGAAGCCGGCGAGGCCGATGGTCTGAATTTTGAAATATGGATGCTTCGGCATGCGCGCCGTGCTGTAGAAGCAAATCGCCGCGAGGAACAAGAACGTGATTCCGGGGAAAAGGTTGAAGACCAAATCCCAGGTCGTACCGTGCAGCAGGTTCGGGAACGGACGCAGCCATCCACCCAGCCACAAGGTGACCGCGATGGAGGAAACCGCAATCATCGCGGAATATTCGGCCAGAAAAAACAGCGACCAGCGAAAGCCGCTGTATTCCGTGTGAAAACCGGCGGTCAACTCCGACTCTGCTTCGGGCAGATCGAACGGCGCGCGGTTCGTTTCGGCAACCATGGCGATGGCAAAGATGAAAAATGCGATCAGGCCCAGCGGAAAAAACTTGAAGACGAACCAGACGCCCTGCTCCTGTTGCGCCTGCACGATGCCGATCATGCTCAACGTGCCGGTGTCACCCGCGCCTGCGACACCGGCGCCGTAAAGTCCAAGCCCGTGCAGGCTGGTCATGAGGATCGCCGAAACCACCGCCAGACCCATGGCCACTTCATAGGAAACCATTTGCGCGCTCGAGCGCAGAGCGCCAATCAGAGGATAGTGCGAATTCGACGCCCAGCCCGCCATCACAACACCGAGCACGCTCAACGACGACACGCCCAACATGAAGAGGATGCCGATATTCATGTCGGTGATGGCATGCGTCGGACCGAATGGAACCACAACGAAGACCGTGAACGCCGCGAGCACCACGATGAACGGCGCGATCCAGAACACGAACGCGTCGGCTTCGGCGGGCATGATGTCTTCTTTCAACAGCAGTTTGATGGCATCGGCGATGGGCTGCAGCAGGCCGTGCGGGCCCACACGCATCGGACCGAGGCGCACCTGCATGTGAGCGAGAATCTTGCGCTCGAGCCAGTTCATCGCAATCACCGCGACGGAGAGGCCGAGGAAAACGAGGAGAATGTAGACGAAGGCCCAAAAGAAATTTCCGGCGGCGCCGGGCGTCAGGTTGCTGGTGAGGT
Organism: uncultured Acidobacteriaceae bacterium; assembly: GCA_963846245.1. Classification (GTDB taxonomy): domain Bacteria; phylum Acidobacteriota; class Terriglobia; order Terriglobales; family Acidobacteriaceae; genus Sulfotelmatobacter. Next base: position 112,471 of record CAWJVI010000014.1, read on the forward strand.
AGGACTTTATGTAATCGATGATGGGCTGCATCAGCGGTCCACCTCGCCTAAAACAATGTCGAGGGTGCCGATCACGGCGACCACGTCTGCCACCATGGCTCCGCGGCACATTACGTCGAGCGCCTGTAGGTTCACGAGAGACGGAGGACGCACGCGCACGCGGTATGGCTGCGTGGAGCCGTCGCTCACGATGAAATATCCCAGCTCGCCCTTCGGCGCTTCGATCGAGTGATAAACCTCGCCCACCGGCGGCTTCATCACTTTCGGAACTTTCGCCATCACGGGGCCTTCGGGCAAGCCGTCCACCGCCTGCTGGATGATGCGCAGCGATTGCCGGAACTCCGCCATCCGCACCAAGTACCGGTCATAGGTATCGCCGTTTTGTCCGGTGGGAATTTCGAAATCGAAATTCTTGTAGTTGGCGTAAGGCTGAGCCTTGCGCAGGTCCCACTTCACGCCGCTGGCACGCAGCACCGGTCCGGTAACGCCCAGCGCGATTGCGTCTTTCGCGGAGATGACACCGACACCTTTCGTGCGCTCGACCCAGATTCGATTCGTCGTCAGCAGCTCTTCGTATTCGTCAATCTTCGGCGTGACGAACGCAACAAAGTTCTTCACATCTTTCTCGAAGCCGTCGTAGGCTTCATATTGCAATCCGCCGATGCGAAAGGCGTGCGTAGTAAGACGAGCGCCGCAATATTTTTCGAAAATCTTGAGAATCTCTTCGCGGTCGCGGAACGTGTAGAACAGCGGCGTGATGGCGCCGATATCAAGTGCGTGCGTGCCCAGCCAAAGCTGGTGGCTCGCCATACGATTCAGTTCAGTCAGGATGACGCGAATATATTGCGCGCGCGGCGGAGCTTCCACGCCCAGCAGCTTCTCCACCGTTTCGCAGTATCCCAGGCCGTTCGAAACCGCGGCCACGTAATCCATGCGGTCGACGTAGGGATTGAACATGGTGTACGTGCGGTTCTCGGCAATTTTTTCGACGCCGCGATGCAGATAGCCAATCACGCACTCCAGGCCCATCACCTTCTCGCCATCCAGCCGCAGAATTACGCGCAGCACACCGTGGGTCGCGGGATGCTGCGGCCCCATGTTGATGACAAGCTCGTTCGCATCGAGGAACGTCTTGTCGGGCGTTTCGAGATCGAGCGGCGAGAGTGTGTTCGGTTCGGTCATTAACAGTCTGTAGTTCTGTCGTGCTATAGCTCCGTTTTACTGTCCGCTTTCGATGCCCAGGTTGATCTGCACCCACTCGTTGTCCTGCTGCAGGATGCCGTAATCTTTGCGCAGCGGATGTCCCTTCCAGCCGTCGGGCAGCAGGATGCGCTTCATGTCCGGATGCCCGTCAAACTTGATGCCGAACATGTCGTACACTTCGCGCTCCAGCCAATTCGTCGTCGCCCAGATCGGAACGGAACTCGGCACGGTCTCGCCATCGGCAATGCGTGTGGTTACGCGGATGCGCTCGTTGCGCGGAAATGAATAAAGTACCCACACCACATCGAACTGCTTTTCGCGCTGAGGATAGTGCACTGCTGTCAGATCGACGCAGTAATCGAAGTGCTCTTCGTTGTGCAGGACCTGCAAAATTTCAGGGATGAGCGAGCGGTCCACCACCATGTAATCCTGGCCGAGATGCGTCAGCGGCTCGACTCCCGAACCATATTGTTGCTTGAACTTTGCCACCATGGGCGAATCCCACGGAGTTGGTACGGGCGCGGCCGGCTTCGCAGGAGCAGCATGCGCCGCGGCAGGAGCAGCGGGTTTCGCAGCAGCGGCAGGGGCGGGCGCAGCCGCCGCGGGTTTCGGCGGAACTGCCGCAGCAGCCGCAGGCTTGTCGGGAGGGATGTTCGACTCGGATTGAACCGAGCCTGACTCAGTAGCTTTGACTCCGCCTGGGGTCGCGGGCTGATCCGCCGTCGGCTTGGGCGCACCATCCGGCGGCGGTGAAGACGGGGATTTGGTTTCGTCCGGCATAGCTCGCGAACGCGCAGACCTCGGCGCAGTCTGCGTTGAAAAGAACGTTAACTTTTATCAGCTTGGAGAAACGGTGTCAACGAGGTTGATGGAACACGAATGTCAGCACGAATGAAATTGAGAATGTCATTCTGAGCGAAGTGTTTGCTTCGCGAAGCGGAGCAAACACGCAGTCGAAGAATCCCTCGCAGAGCCCCACTGCCGCGTACCTTAGTGCGAGGGGCAGAAGTCGTGAAAGGTAGGGATCTTTCGACTGCGTTGTCGTTCGCTTCGCGGACGACAACTTCGCTCAAGATGACAACAGCACGAGAAGCAGACAAATGCAGGTGGGCGGCAATCAGAATGCGCGTGAGATTTTTCTAGACGCGCAACTGCGCTTGATACGCCTCAATCAGCGATCGGATACGTTGCGCATCTGCTTTGCGGTGACCGTGGCTGGTGATGGGGTCGGTGCCGCCGGTGGATTCGATACGGATTTCTGCCCAGAACACGCCCGTGGCAATATGTACCGACGCCACTTTCGTCATGGCAATGCTTTCTTCGTTGCTGCCGAAGAAACGCGACTTCACGCGGCTCACGCGTTGCGGACTCACGACCAGCCGTGTGGGAAACAGAAAGTTGCCGTGCGTCCAGCGACTGGCGCTGAACGTGTCCGTGGGCCCACTGCCTGCGGAAGTAGCCGGCGTTACACCCATTCCAGCGCGCCTTTTTTCCAGACCCAGATGTAGCCAACGATCAGGATGGCCAGAAAGATCAGCATCTCGACCAGGCCGAATAGTCCGAAAGCCTTGAACTTCACCGCCCAGGGAAACAGAAAAATTGTTTCCACGTCGAAGACAACGAAAAGAATCGCGATGATGTAATACCGAACCGTATAGCGGCCGCGAGCGCTGTCAATGGGGTCAATGCCGCATTCGTACGGCATAAGCTTGGTCTTGCTGGGATTGTCCGGACGCACCAGCTTCGCCGCCAGCAACGTAACCGGCAGCATCACGCCAACCAATGCGATGAAGATAAAAATGGGAACGTAGTTTTGCGGCATAGGCTTCGTTCAACAGTGAAAGCGAACTAATACTATCGCTGTCTCTACGCACCTTCAAGCCCCCGCTTGCATTTCTTCTTATTTCGGTCACCTGAGTCGAGCCCTACGAGTGATTCTTGATCCGGCTTCACTGTTTTTCCCAGTGGGTCCGGCTGAATTGGGCGGGATCGAAAGTAGCTGGGTCGAGCTTAACGTTGGCTTGAATGTCCGAATATTCCTCGGTGAAAACAATTTTGTCGCCGACCTTCACTTCCACACGCGCCGCCACCCAACCTCCCGCCAGTTTGCGGTAATCTAAAAACCGGATATCGTCGAGCGTCTTGGGATCATTCTGCGAGGGCTCGATCACCCGCACGAACAGTAACGTATCTTTCTCCACCCAGAACTGCTTCGAGGTCAAATCGCCTTTGTCGGCGCCCACCACGTACGCGGGTCGGCCTTCCCAAAGGTCTTCTCGCAACTTCGTCAGGTCATAGCCTTCGCCTTTTACAACATTTATCGTGGTCTCCGGAGGCTGACGATATACATCAAATCCCAGGACTAACAATATGTTCACGTTGGCGCGCGACCCCGAAACCTTGCCGCCCCGGAACCGGGTCACGATTCCGTCGACGAAGAGAGCCCCGTTTCCGTCGCTCGGTTCCCCAAAGTCAATGCGCAGTTTTCCGGGCAGAAGCGCCGCCTCGTGCCACATATCGACTTTGCTTGTTCCGTCAGGTTTGTAGGTAGTGCTCTTTTGGGTAAAGGTTATCGTGCTGTACCAGGTCGTCTGGTAGCGGTCGTGCATTGCGCGTAAAAGGTCTTCGCCGTTTGCGATCTGCTGGGCATTTGCCAGCGTCAACGTCGGCAGAACAACAGCAAAGCAGAGCAAAAGTCGTCTCATGAGATTCCTGTCGGTGTAGGAGTCAGGAAGATTAAAGATACTACCTTACAACTCAGCAGCGTTTGTCAGGAAGCAGGAACACGGTTCGAGCGAGGTCGGATTTCAGCGTCGCCTCATGATAATAGCGGCTGAGGATACCGTCCTTCCAGATCAGCAGGTCAGGATTCTGCCGGGCAAATCGTTCCCACTCCGCGCCCTCGCAGCGAGCCATGCGCTCGCGGATCAGAAAAAAATATGCGCAGGTGATGGTTTCGTTATACAGCTGCGATTTGCCACGAACGTTGGCAAAGTGCTTCAAAGCCGTGGCGAATCTCTCCAGCGCTTGCAGGACCGGATACTCGCACAAATAAGCAAATGCCAACCGGACATGGTCAGCATGGTGGAAAGAGTCGTCAGGGAGGGCATCAGATTCGAAGCGAAGAATGAGGTCGTTGTTAGTCATGTGCGAACGCTCGGAAAACCGCACCGGCGGCTCACTTCCCCTTGCCGACCGCGACCGCCCATGCCGCAGCCGTGTAGATCACCAGATTGCCGACGTTGTACATACCGTGCAGGAGGTGAATCACGATCGCGAGCACGAATACCGCGGCCAGAACCCAACCGCCGCGAATCGCCGTTCGCGGAATCAGCAACAGCACCGAACCCACAACCTCGCCGCAGCCCAGAACCAGCCGCACAAAATTCGGCATGTGCGTTCGCGCAAAATCGTGGCCGGCACTGGGCAGAAGAAACAAAACAGACTCGATGAGAATTACGACGCCCAGGGTCCACTGCAAACCGGTGAGGGCAATCTTGCTGCGTTGGTCGGCCATGTTCGCTCCCTTTACTTTTCTGTTGCCCGCTTGCGGACTGCTCTGCTCTTGATTTCTTTCAGCCGACGGCTGGCGCTGGAGTCGAGATCCAGTTCGTAGAACTTCTTCAACGCCTGGATGCGTTCCAGCGACGCCGGGCTGAACGGTATCTTCCCATCGAAGGCATGCAGCACAATGCCCTCCACCACATCGCCCAGCGTCATGTCGTGGTATTCAGCAAATGCCTTCAGGACTTTAAGAATCCGCTTCTCGATGCGAACCCCGGTCTGCACTCTTTCCACTACCAGCTTTTGCTCGTCCACCATACGTACCAATGTACCAACTTACATAGGTACGCGCAAGGCAAACTCTTCGCCACGATCATTCGGATGCGATGACCACTCGGCCCACGTACGCTGCGGGGCTCGGGTTGTTTATAATCTCGTTTCAGCGTCTTCGTTGATCTCTAAGTGATCGATCGCTTAAACGATCTGCGCAGCGATTGCAGCGCGATTCCCTGCTCAAAGGACACTCTTGGCACTCGACGACGAAATCTACGGACTGCGGCTCGAGAAACTGAAACAGATTGAGGCCCTCGGCCAGCCCACGTACCGCAGTCAATACGAGTTCACGCACACCGTCCCGCAGATTCTGGATGAATATTTGCCGAAGACGGCGGAGCAACTCGAAGCCCCGCGCGTCAACTTGCGCGTGGCCGGACGCCTCATGGCCATCCGCCTCATGGGCAAAGCCGGGTTCGCCCATCTGCAGCAGGGCGGACAGAAGTTGCAGATTTACGTTAAGAAAGATGCAGTCGGGGATAAGGGTTTCGAGTTGTACAAGTTACTCGACATCGGCGACCACATTGGCGTCAGCGGCTACCTGTTCCGAACGCGCACCGGCGAACTCACCGTGCATGTCGAGGACATCGCCTTCCTTAGCAAGGATTTGCTGCCGCTGCCTGTGGGCAAGGCAATCGAAGCTGATGCTACTACCTCTGGCCCCGCCGAGAGATGGCACGGGTTCGCGGACGTCGAACTGCGCTACCGGCAACGCTACGTCGATCTCGTCGTCAATCCCGAGGTACGCGAAGTTTTCCTGAAGCGCAGCAAGCTGGTGCAGTCGATGCGCCGCACACTGGACTCGCATGGATTCATCGAGGTCGAAACCCCGATGATGCAGCCGATCGCGGGCGGCGCTGTCGCGCGACCATTCGTCACGCATCACAACACGCTCGACATGGATTTATACCTGCGCATCGCGCCCGAACTTTATCTCAAGCGGCTGGTGGTGGGCGGATTCGATCGCGTCTACGAAATCAACCGCAACTTCCGCAATGAGGGCCTGGGCTGGCGCTGGAATCCCGAGTTCACCATGCTCGAGTTCTACCAGGCTTATACCGATTATCAAGGAGTGATGGACCTGACACAGGAAATCATCACCCAGGCGGCGAGGGACGTGAACGGCACCACGAAGGCAAAATGGGGCGATCAGGAAATCGACTGGGCAAACTGGACGCGCATGACGATGCGTGAGGCGATCATTCATTATTGGCCCGAAGCTGCGGGAGCAAAACCCAGCCTAACGGACTTCTCTGAAATCGACGCTTTCCTGCAGCGCCTTAAATCCGCAGTGGCATCGCTCCAACAAGCCATGAGCAACGAGCCTGATACCGCGGCTGGAGTGGAAGGACGAGTGCGCTTGACCGCCCGCAAAGTGAGCTTCGGTAATATTGTGCACGCACTAGAAACGGGCGCAAGCCTCGGTCAAAGCATCGCCAGTTTGTTCGAGGCCGTCGCCGAGGAGCACCTAACTCAGCCCACGATCATCTATGAGTTCCCTACCGCGGTCTCGCCGCTCTCCAAGCAGAAGCCGGATGAGCCCGAGTGGACTGAGCGCTGGGAAATCTATGCCGGGCAGATGGAAATTTCCAACGGCTTCAGCGAACTCAACGATCCCGAAGACCAGCGTCGCCGTTTTGAATCGCAGTTGCAGGAGCGCGAGCGCGGCGACGACGAGGCCCACCAGATGGATGAAGACTACATTCGCGCGCTATCTTACGGGATGCCTCCGGCCGGAGGCGTGGGCGTAGGCGTTGATCGCCTGTGCATGCTGCTGACCGATTCACACACTATCCGCGACGTAATTCTGTTTCCTCTGCTGAGGCCGGAGAAAAGCTCAACCACAGAAGACACAGGGGAAGCACAAGAAAAGCCTTAACTCCTTTGAGAGTAAGCTTCTCCGTATTAAGCTTGCGGGTATTAACCTGCGAGTACCCTACTATGCACTAGGAATGGTGCAGTGGCATTTCTATACTTTTCTCATCAGTTTGGGTCCATCAAGGGCAGCGCTGCCGTAGCGTCCGTGGAATTTCTGGACACTGGGTCGGTGGCGCTTTGCTTTTCACATCTATTTCGAGGGCTTTCCTGGGCTTCTTTCGGACGTGCCTTTGTCAGCAGCCGTCCGCGGCGCCTCATATGCAGGCCGATCTGGGCTAAAGTTCGTACTCAAGTAATCGACCAGCGCGTCGTGATCGTTGGCGTCGACCACCGCGCCCCACTTCACCATCTTGTCCACTTCCTTCGTCCATGCGCCCTTGCTCAGTCTTTGCTGCAGGATGATGCGCGCCTCGTGACATTCCAGACACGCGGTCGTGGCCTTGGCCTGCATCGCTCCCGGCGGCAAATCCTCTGTAACCTTGGCCGGTAGTGGCTTCCCGGATAATGCCCAGAAGGGTATTGCCGTTGCAATCATAACCATAATTGCAATACCCCCCGCGAGCACGCCCGGGACAAAACAATATTCTCGCTGCTTTGCCCTTCCCCACGGATTACGCGACATGCACCTTCACCTGATCAACCGCGTTGTAAAGATAGCCGCCGGGATTCCAAACTGGAGCGGCGGGCTGAACCCGTCCTTGAGAATCCGTAGCGCGCGACAGTATCGCATAGTCGCCACCTTTGGCCTTCCACTCATAGTTCCACAAACGCCAGGCGTAATGGGCTTTCTCGTTGCCAAGGTTTGCGGGAGCCCATGTCGAGCCCCCATCGGTCGAGACTTCCACCTTCACCACGTCCGCCTCGCCTGCCCAAGCAGCGCCGTGCACGACGACTTTCCCAGCCTTCACGTTCGCGGCGTCGCCGGGACCCGCGATCACCGACTTCACGCCCAGTGCAGTCAACGGATGCGCATCTTCCGGCTTCACCGCATCGCCCGGTTTTCCGGGCTGGTTAGGAAAACGGTATCCCGGACTCATAAAGTTTCCGACGAACTCGTTCTCCAGCACTTTGATCTCGGTGAGCCACTTGCACGAGGCGGCACCAATCCAGCCGGGAACCAGGGCGCGCGCGGGATAGCCGTGATGCCTGGTGAGCGCCGCGCCGTTCATGTGCGTAGCAATCAAAGTGTCGGAGTCCAGCGCCTTTTCGATGGGGATGCTGCGAATAAAAGGCGGAACTTTTCCCGGAACTTCATCGAGCCCGCGGAACATCACATGCTTGCCGCTGGGCTTCACTCCCGCGCGCTGCAGGAGGTCGCGCAGTCGAGGACCGGCAAACCGCGCCGTGCTCACCGCGCCCTTGCCCCACTGGATGCCGGGAACCTGCGGCCGTTGCAGGCTTCGCCCATTGCCCGCGCATTCCAGCGTGTTGACCACGGCGTGCGTCTCGAAATTTGAAAGGTCCGCAAACTTTAAGGTGAGTGGCCTTTCGACCTCGCCGCCAATGTTCAGTCTCCAGTCGTCCGCGTTGAGTTCGCTCGGTTCGTGCATGTGGTTGCGCACGAAGAAATGAGGAACGGGCGTGAGCCAGCTGTTGAAATACTCGACTGGAGTTTCCAGGTCCACGAAACGGAACGACCGCAGAATCATCCCGTCTTCGCCGGGAACCTCTATGCCCCGCTCTTGCGGCAACGGAAGTGCCCACGTCAGCATAGCGGGCGCTGCAGCTGCCGCCAGAGCTGCACTCGAGACTTGCTTCAGAAATTCGCGTCTCGAACTCATGAGATCGTCAAACACACTTCACCTGCGCATAATAATAGGGAGACTTTTTCACTCACCCTTGCTGCCGCCAACCACCATGGGCAGAACGCTGCCCGATTCCTTCTTAGGTGTACGCTGCCGCTTGGAGCCTTTGCTCGAGCGCGGACCGGGATCTACAATCAAATCCGCCAGGGTCGTGTGTTCGAGGATCTTCGCTGCGGCGTCACGCACGTCCAGAAAAACCTGGTACAGCGCCCGGTGCGGCAGGTCGCGACCGATCAGCACGCGCAGTTGTTCGGCATCGCCGAAGGGCGCGAGCGGTCCGTCAATCAGGCGGATGATTTCACTCAACCGAATCTCGCCGGGTTCGCGCCGCAGCTGGTAGCCGCCCTTGGCCCCGCGCACGCTCTCCACCATCCGCGCGTTCTTCAACTCCAGCAGAATCAGTTCCAGAAACTTCTCCGGCAGATCCTCTTCGTAGGCAATGTCCCGGATCTTGATGGCGCCCTGGTGGTGATGGCGAGCCAGCATCATCATGGCCTGCAGCGCGTACAGTCCTTTTTGCGAGATCTTCATAAGGCTTCCGATTTTCCCATAAATACGACTAACTAGCTAGACTTTATCAACCCGCAGGACGATGCATTCCGGCGACCCATCTCTGGGCTCGGCGTTCTCGAATCCACTTTGAATTGAATGACTTGGCAGCGGCCGGGGGCGGCTCCAATCGCACCGCTGTGAACCAGTTTGCAGTTTTTGGGATGAAGGAGTTCCGTCACAAATCGCGCCCGCTCCACAATTCGGCGCGTCAGTCCGTCTCCGCTCCTACGCGGATCACCTGCACCGTAATGTTGTCGGGACCGCCTCGTTCCAGGGCCTTGTTCACCAGCGCCCGGCAACACTTCTCTGGGTCGAATTCGTTGACTGCACTCACGATCTCGCGTTCGTTCACCACTCCCCATAGGCCGTCAGTGCACAGAACCAGCGTGTCGCTTGCCTGCAAGGGAACCGGCTGCTGCGAGACGTCAGCCGCCACTTCGTTTCCCGATCCCAGGGCAGCCGTAAGGATGTGCCGTTGCGGATGCGATTCCGCATCTTCGGGGCGCACGATCCCGTTCTCCACCAAACGTCCCACATAAGAGTGGTCGCGGGTAAGCCGTGAAAGCACGGACCCACGGATCAGATAAAGCCGGCTGTCGCCAACGTGGGCAAAGTAAAGCTCATGCCCACGAATCACCAAAGCCGTGCACGTAGTCCCCATCCCGCGGAGTTCGGGATGCGTCTCCGCGTAGCTCTGGATGCGCTCGTGCGCCGACGCAAACGCTTTGACGAGGGCCAGATGAGGACTGCTCTCGAACGCCTTGTCGTAGACCTCCCGGACGGTTTCCACTGCCAGGCGGCTGGCCTCCTGCCCGCCTTCATAGCCACCCATGCCATCCGCAATTACAGCCAGTCGGCCTTTGCGAAGAAATTCGGCTTTGTCCTGCGGCTCCCAATACAGACAGGAATCCTCATTATTTTCCCGTTGGCGGCCAACATCTGTTAGACACGCCACTTCCATCCCCGGTTTTACGTCCATGCAGTGAATCACCATCGGACCCAAAAAAGCGCAACTCGGAATCCCACGCACCGGGTTTGAGCTTCGGTCCGGGCAAGGCTTGGTCATTCTAATGCAAACCGGCTGAACAGACGATAGAAACTAAAGAGAGTGTGGTGGTTCGTTCCGTGGATCGGTCAGTGGATCGCTGGCCCTTCTCGCGAGGCCGGCAAACAGTCCTATGAAGATCCTTCTGGTGGAAGACAGCAAGTTCCTGAGGTTGTCCACAGAGCGCGCCATGGTCCGTGCCGGTTACGAGGTGACCAGCGCAGCTGACGGCGAAGAGGGTTTGCGCCTGGCGCGCGAGAATCTTCCCGATCTCATTCTCTTGGACATTATGCTGCCGAAACTCAGCGGTCCCGACGTGCTGAAGGCGCTGAAACTTGATCCCGCGACAGCAGCGATTCCGGTGGTCGTGATGAGCGGCCTCTCGCAGAAGAATGCCGCAAGACTCGAAAAGGACGGCGCATTCGCCTTCCTGGAAAAATCAGAACTCGCGCTGGATCAGGGCCCCGAACCTTTGTTGCTGAAGCTCGAGAGCATCAAGAAGCAGCTCGCCGCGGCCGTCGGGCGGAAGTAGGAACCGTCAACGGTTGGTCCCGAGACCGAACCTCGAGGCCTGAAGTCCTCCCACAAGTTTCCGCTTTATCCGCACGGCCGAGCGAGTGGACGCTTCCCTGCTAAGGTCTGATTTCAGGACGCAGCAGCACGTTGGTCAGATTCGGGTCCAGCACCACCCGGTTCGTCCGTTGCATCATGCCCCAGTCATATTCGTAGGCGGTTCCGCAGAGCAGACATATCTGGTAGTGACGGTCGTTGGCGCCGATGCGCGGCCACGCAAACCGATGGATGCACCAGTTCCCGAGAAAGCGCTTCAGGATGTTCATTGCTTCGCCCCCTGATTGCGGTCTCTCCACAGATCAAGCCAACGGTGGAAGAAAGGTTTCGACCGCCCGTCGATCATATGCTGCAGGTTCGTCAGGAGTTTGGCTGTCGCTTGCGATTTGGTCAGGAACGCGTCCACGGCCTTCAATTTGTTTTCGGGAAGAGGCTCGTAGGCGGATAACATCATGATCGGGACGGTGGATTTAATCCGCTTCATCTTCGCGGCCACCACGTCGCCGTTCATCCCAGGCATCTGGTAGTCGAGCACCACCGCATCCACGGTATTCGAGCGGAACAGCTTCAGCCCTTCGTCCCCGCCGCTCGCTTGCAGAACTTCATAGCCGTTTTTTTCCAGCAACATCTTCCGGCCAATCAGTCCATTCCAGTGGTCATCAATGCAGAGAATTTTTGTTTTTAGCCGAGACATGACTACTCACTTCCAACTGGCCAGGGTGGGGTTAATGTCGGCGACGTGTTCCCAGGCAGGAAGCTTTTCATCGCTGCTCTTTTTTTGTCGCTCTTGAAGTGGCGTAGGTTGATTCTCACTATCTCGAGTACCGCTTTCAAATTACGAACGTGCAGTCGCGCAACAGTTACCGCGCAGCGAGTGCCGAGTTTGCGCGTGGCGGGATTTTCCTTGCCCGTGTTATCGTGTCACGCGCCACCGCTTCGGAGCGAACTCATGAACACTGCCCCGCCTCCGCTCGCAGTCAATCCCACGTCGCAACCCCGCATCAACTCCATCGATCTCATCCGCGGCGCAGTGATGATCGTGATGGCCATCGACCACGTACGCGTCTATTCCGGTCTTCCCGCCGGAGGCCCGACCGCAGGAATCTTCTTCACCCGCTGGATCACCCACTTCTGTGCACCCGCATTCATTTTCCTGGCCGGGACCAGCATCTTCCTTTACGCCCGCAAACATGTCGATGTGTCAAAGTATCTGCTGATCCGCGGCGCCTGGCTCATCTTTCTTGAACTCACGTTCCTCCGCGTCGCCTGGACCTTCAATTTTGATTTCCGGCATTACGAACTGGCTGGCGTCATCTGGGTCATCGGCTGCTGCATGATCCTGATGGCCGGATTAGTAAAACTGCCATTGCCTGTGGTCGGCGCGATCGGCGTGATCATCATCGCCGCTCACAACCTGATGGATTCACACCTGGGCAAGCTGCTCGATGGCCTCGACCAGAATCCGCTCTCCGGTCTCTGGAAAATCATGTATGTCGGTTTTTTCGCCGGCCCGGTCCAGTTCGGTCCCAATGGACCTAACCTCACCGTGCTCTATTCGATCATTCCGTGGATCGGCGTCATGGCCGCCGGCTACGCCTTCGGCAAAATTCTGACCTTCGAGCCCGCACGCAGAAAACGCGTGTGCCTGACCATCGGACTCTCTGCTATAGCACTCTTTCTGATCCTCCGCGGATTCAACCTCTACGGCGATCCGCGTCCCTGGCATGCTTCCGCCGTGGGACGCAACGGCGCCCCGCCCATGCCCGCGCTCTTTTCCTTTCTGAACACTGCGAAGTACCCGGCGTCGCTCGATTTCTTGTTGATGACGCTGGGTCCCATCATTACGCTGATCCCGTTGGTCGAAGGCCTCAACGGCGCCATCGCGCGCAGAATCATTCTTTTCGGTCGCGTCCCATTCTTCTACTACATGCTTCACGTCCCGTTGATTCATGCACTCGCCCTCATTGTGTCGAAGATCCGCCTCGGCTTCGTCAGCCCGTGGCTCTTCACGAACCATCCCATGGGTAATCCCGAACCGCCAGAAGGCTATGTCTGGAGTCTTCCACTTCTCTACCTGATCTGGGCGATCGCCATCTTCCTGCTCTATTTCGCCTGCCGTTGGTTTGCCGCTCTCAAGGCCCGGCGAAACGACTGGTGGCTCCAGTATCTCTAGGCGCTCATGTAGAGACGGCCGCCTATTCAACTTCGCACAGGGCAGGCAACTTTTTCGCACATGCACCGGGAATGGTGCAAGTGCTCGGAATGGGCCGCCAGGGCCGAGCTGGCGGCGTTAAGGCCCTGTGTAAAACAGCGCGAGTAACGCTCTTATTATCAGCAACTTACGCGCGCCAGTTAAACCGATTTAGCGGCCTTGTGGAGCTCGCTCAAAACCACGCCTACCAATCCTCAGCCAACGGCCCTTCCCGCTTCCAGCGCACGCGCAAATCGCAATGCGAGGCATGTCTTGCGGCGGGCGGGTCATCAATAGGTGCGGCCGATTTGTGCGGCCGATTTGTGAACCCACGGCAACTTTTGCCCGGCTCGAACCTCGCCGCCGATTCCCATTTCGGTCCAGCGAAACCTGCCCGAACCCCACGATTCCGCACGACGGTCCGTATTGACCATCTATCCAGAAGCCCGCAGCCGATAGTTGAACTATCTGGTTAGGTTCGAAAGCGTGGATCGAGAGAGCAGAAGTTCGGGAGGATAAAACATGTGGCAAGTCAAAACTGTGGCGCGCTGGACTCATAAGCTCGCCATGCGCAGTCTGTTTCTGGCCGGCACGGCAACCTTGCTCGTCCCTTTGGCGCTAGCGCCAACCGCAAGTGCACAAATCAGCGTGGGCATCGGCATTCAGCCGGTCTGTTCCTACGGCTATTACAACTATGCTCCGTACGGCTGCGCGCCCAGTGGTTTCTATGGGCCGGGCTATTTCTATAACGGTGTCTTTCTGGGCGTTGGTCCGTGGGCGAACTGGGGCTACGGCCACGGCTGGGGCGAACATCGCTTCAACGGCGCCAGAGGAGGCAGGTATGTCGGCGGCCGGGGAAACGGCCGCGCCTATGCAGGCAATCGTGGGCGTGGCCCAGCGGGAGCCCGCGGCCATGCCGTAGCAGGCCATGGTAACGCACCGCGTGGTGAGTCCCATGCCGCAGGGCACGGCGGAGGCGAACACCGCGGCGGCGAACACCGTTAACCAGCAGCTGCTGGCTTTGTCGTCGCATCGAAGATCGACGCATTAGCCCAATAAAGAACGAAAGCGGCGGAGCATCCCAGCTCCGCCGTTTTTGCATTAGGCAGCAGTTCGGCGGGAGAGACTGAGTAAAATGTCTGACATCCGTCGGCGATGAGTCGGAACATGGAGGTCAGACGATGAAGGCAAATCCTACAGTCTTGGTTCTGCGTATCTTTGCTTTACTCGTCGTGGCTTCATTTTCAGCTTCAGCACAGCAGCCAACACAGAAAGATCCCTTACTTGATCATCTGGCCGGCAGTTGGATCCTTCAAGGCACTATTGCCGGACGCGAGACGACGCACGACATCGAATCCGAATGGGTGCTCGGCCACGAGTACCTGCGATTCCACGAAACATCGCGCGAGAAGAACGCCCAAGGTCAGCCCGCGTACGAAGCGATCGTCTTTATTGAATGGGACGAATCGTCGGGTGAATACAAGTGCCTGTGGCTCGACTCGACCGGCGGCGGCGGTCTCTCGGCCCCGATCGCCCAAGGCAAACGCGGCAATGACGAAATCACGTTCTTGTTCCGGGACAAAGATGACAAGGACAGCGGCGTCCGCACCACGTTCGCCTACAGCAAAAGCGCCGACACCTGGAACTGGCTTATCGATAACAAAAGTGCCGGCAAACTAACGTCTTTTGCGCGAGTAAAACTCACCAGGAAATAGGAAATATAATGCGAACCTTGTTTAATGCGAATCTCGTTTAGGGCACCCTCGTGATGCAGCGGAACTCGTTCTTCTTCCTCCAACTTCATCCGCCGAATCAACGCGACCGCCGCAGATGCAGCAGCTGCACCCAGTGCTGCAACGTACGGGGACGGCGCTCTGGAGGCTGGTTGCCATACCACAAGATGCACGCACTCAGACCTAGCAGGACAAGCATGGTGGCGTCCAATATCCATCGCCTGGAAGCAGCTGCCGCCGCCACTCGATCAACCGGAATAACCTCAACAGCGGGCGATTTGCCGGCTTGAGCCTCCGCGATCTCGTCCGGTGCGCTTCGTTCCACCGTCGCAGCGTTCGCGGCAGCATCCCGGCTGGCTCGCAAGCTTCCCACCACTACCATAACGTTCGTGACGAGGATCACAGCAAAGGCCAGCGCCGAGAGGAAACTCGCCTCGCTGCGGGCCGCCGCTACCTGCAGCGCCAGAACAACCGTGATCAGGCCACGCGGCATGATCCACAACATCAGCTCCCGCTCTTTTGCCTCAACGTTCCGGAATGCCAATCGGCTCACCTGCAGCGCCAGCCAGCGCGCCGCGAACAACGCACCCAGCGTTCCCATGATCAGCAGCGTGTGGCCGCGAAAACTTCCCACATCCGCAATCGCCCCAATCAGCACGAAAAAGAACGAGCGCACCAGGAAGGCCAGTTCGGAGTGAAAACTCAGCAGCGATTCCTGCGACTGTAACGACACCGACTCCTCTTCGACTTCACGGAATCGCGGATCCATCCCGGGAAAGTTCGACAGCGTCAGCCCGAAGGCCAGCACCGCGATCAGCCCGTTCGCCCCCAGGGCCTCGGTGCCAGCGTACAGTACCAGCACAATCGAGAAGGTCATCACTTGCCAGAAGCGCGCTTCCGCCATCACCGGCAGCAGACGCGACCACAGAATTCCCGCCGCCGTGGCGAACACCACCGCCACTCCCACCTGTGTGGCCAAGCTTCGCAGAACATGCTGCGCCACCGCACCGCCCTGGCTACCCGCGCCCAGCAACAGACCCACAGTGAGCACCGCGAGCACGTCACCCCAGGAAGCTTCCAGCATCAGCGTGACCCGCACCGGCTCACGCGCCCCAAGTTGCTGCAGAACCGGCAGAACAACCGTGCTGCTGGTGCATCCGAGGACCGCCCCCACCGCCAGCGCCGTGGTGAGCGGCAATCCCAACCCCTTGTGAACGATAAGTGCAACCAGCGCGATGCTGAAGCCGTAGGCCAGCACCGCCAACAACAGACTGCCGGCAAAATGCCGCAAGGTGCGGCGCAAATCCAGATCGAGGCCGCCCTCAAACAGCACCAGGATGATGGCGAGTGTGCCCAGCACATTAGTGGTCGAGGAGAGATGCGCCGGGTCCACAAAACCCAGCACCGGACCCAGCACAAGTCCCAGCGCCATCAGCACCAGAACGTCGGGCACGCGAGTCACGCGGAAGACGCGGTTCGCCAGAAAAGCCAACATCAGCAGCGCGCCGACCAAGCCGAGGATGAGTGCGGTAGACACTGTTGGACGGAGAGATTGAGCGCCGATTGTCGGCCGCGCGACGGCAACGAAGGCAAGTCAGATTTCAGATTGCAGATTGCAGAATGAAACTCTGAAATCTAAAATCTGAGATCTGAAATGACTTGCTATGGCAGCGAAAGCCGTTCGACCGGAATGGCCCTCCTGCCTTCGGATTGCTTCTCAAAAGATGACCGTGAACAAAGCCATCCCGGTGACGCCGCCGGTCCCCGCCGGAGCTCCCGGAAGACCGCCTTTCAGCGATACTCCGAAGCTGATGTCCCCGGGTCGCTGCGCAGCGATCTTACCGGCCGCATCGATAGCCGCCTTAATCGGGGCCAGGTACGGAGTAAACGTCTGCACGGTCTTTCCCGGATTACTGAAGTCGACCTTGTTCGCATTCGACAGAACACCGCGGATCGCGCCCTCCCCTTGCTGGAAAACGTTCGCCACGTCGGATAGGTTCGGCGACTGTTTGCCGATGGTGAAAGTCATGGTCCAGTTCTCGTTAGCAGGATCGATCTTGGCGGCGAACGACATGCCCGAGATGGCGGTCTTCAACTCGAGTGAGCGATTCCAGCCCGCCGTGACCGTTACCTTCGCATCGCCCTTGCTCACCGTCGCCGTCGCCCCGGTGACTGAAATGGCTGCGCTGGCTCCATCTCCTGCCCATTTGATTTCTGTGGGTATGGAGCCGAACGCTTTCATGAGTTCCTTTAAGCGATCCAGTATCTCGGGGTCGCCGGCGCGCACGGGAGCGGCGCCGGCGTTGCCCGGAACCACGGGGCTGGGAGTGCCCTGCCAGTTCATAGGTAAAAAGCTGTGAGTTTCGGCCCATTTATGGATTTCCCAGGCGATGTCGCCGTTATCCATGTCCTTGAGTTGGTAACCTAATTCCAAGCGCGCCGACAGAATGATGTCGCGCTCGGTACGCATCCGCATGCTGTCGGTATTCTTCAATAACCAATCCTGGAGCACTTCCGCGGGAGTGATCCGCATCCGCAATGAGTTGCCGCCCATAACTAACTCCTCCGTGCAACTGAAGTGGGATTATCCTATCTCGCGGCTGCCAGGGCAAAGGAAAATGACGTAGGCCGTATCGATTTCGCGAGCGGCTCCCTCACTTCGTGGCGAGCAACCCACGGAGCTTGCGGACAGCGCCCGGAATCTCTGCAACATCGGTGCCGCCAAAACCCAGGACGAAGCCCGACCGCGTAGCCTCTCCCAGGTAGTTCGGCGAGAGAGGCCATAACCAGAGATTCTCCTGCGCGGCGCGCTGGGCAATCTCCAGATCGTTAATCTTGTTGGGCAGGGTCACGGTCAGGTGCATCCCAGCCTCACCGCCGAGCACCTCAACCATGGTCCCAAGTTCTTCGCGGATGCTATCGACCAGTGCGCTGCGGCGTTCGCGGTAGAGAACCCGCATCCTGCGGATGTGGCGGGCAAAATGCCCTTCGCCAATAAAGTCCGCCAGCACTTCCTGATAGAAGCTGGGTGGCCCAAGATCCATAGCCCAGCGGACGGTTAGAAAGGCCTCGACGAGGTCGGGCGGAATGACGATATAGCCAAGGCGCAGGGCAGGAAACAAGACTTTGCTGAACGTCCCCACATAGATCACACGAGCGCTGGCATCGAGCCCCTGCAGCGACGCGATCGGCAGACTCTCGTATCGATACTCGCTGTCGTAGTCATCTTCAATAATCCAGGATCCCGCGGACTGGGCCCACTCCAGCAGTTGAAAGCGCCGCGAAGCGCTCATGGTAACGCCAAGCGGATATTGGTGCGAGGGCGTCACCAGCGCCGCCCGCGCCTCGGGACATCGACGGATTCCCGCGGCCACATCCAGACCCTCCTCGTCAACCGGAACCGGTACAAGGTTGCAGCCATTCAGCGCGAAGGCATCCTGTGCCAGCCGGTACCCCGGCTCTTCCACCCAAACAGAACTCTCCGGATCGAGGAGAACGCGAGCTGAAATCTCCAGCGCCTGCTGCGATCCGGCGACGATCATCACCTGCTCGGCTTCGCAATGCAGTGATCGTGCCGTTCTCAAATAGCTGGCCAGGGTTTCCCGCAGAGACTTGAAGCCGGTCCGGTTGCCATATTGAAACGACTCAGCCTTCATATTTCGACAGTGGCGTGCGACCAGCTTCGACCATACCTGTAGGGGAAATTGATCGAACGCTACTTGCCCCACGCCAAATGCGCCGTGGCGCTGGAACCATGGAAACCTTTGAAACCGGCGAAGATTCGGATGACGCGCCACCTGCCGGGTTCCAGAACCCGTTGCCGCGAATTGCGCGTTCGTTGGTCCGCTCGACGTTGGTCCACTCGAGGTGAGCTGTTCTGGAAGAAGACTCGAGACGACCGTCCCGGCGCCAACCCGGCTCTCGAAATAGCCTTCCGCCAGCAGCTGGGCGTAGGCATTCAGCACCGGGAACCGCGAAACCCCCAATTCCGTCGCGAGCACTCGGGTTGACGGAATTCGCTGGCGTGGGCGGAGGCTGCCCGTAACGATCGCGGTGCGATATGCATCATAGATTTGAGTGTGCAAGGCTTTCGCAGCCTTGCGGTCGACCGCGAGCATGGGAAGAATTCCAGAGGCTGCTCTCTTCATGGCGGCGGATCATAATGGCTATGTCCAAATGCCGTCAAGTGGGTATTGTGTCCGACCACTTTCAGGCCCACAATGGCACAAATGACGTCGGCATAAATGATTCTTCCCTGCCCCTCGGAAGGAGCCGAATAGGAAACCTATGGGAGTCGCAATTGTTGCAAAGAACGCACCTCAACAAACCGTGAACCTGGTAGAAACTTTTCCTCTGTTGCAGCGGTTCACAAGTTCCAGGGAGCCGCGGATTGCCTTCAAGGTAAAAGGACGGATTCTCTTCATTAATCCCGGCGAAGTGGTCGCAGTGCAGGCTGAAGGCAATTACGTGTGGCTGCGGCTGGAATCAATTTCCCATCTGCTGCGCGAATCGCTTTCCGTCGTGGCAGAAAAGCTCGAGCCGCACGGGTTCATTCGGATTCATCGGTCTGTGCTGGTAAACGCCTCATTTGTAGAAGAGATCAGGCCTTACCCGACGGGAGAATATGGTCTCCGAGTAAAAGGCGGGAAAGAATACACGGTCACCCGCACCTACAAGAGGAATCTCAAATCCCTCGCCGCATTCTGGCTCGGCACCGGAGGTTTGTTTTCCGACTGACAAAACTGTGCTGCCGCATGATTCGGATTTGCGCGAACTGCCGAATCGAGTGATCATTGGTGCGGAGCAAGTTTTCTGCTCAAGTCTTCCGCCCGGGAAATAACTGAGGAAAGAACCGATGCCCAGCGTCACCAGACGCTCATTCCTGCAAATGGCCGCAGCCATCGGTGCGACGGCAGCCTGGGCCGGCCCGTTTGCATCGAAGTCCAGCATCGCATGGCACGAACGCCGCGATCTTTTTCCGGAGGGCGTCGCATCCGGCGACCCCGACAGCAACAGCGTCCTGCTGTGGACCCGTCGACCGCCCGTTGACAAATCCGTTGAAAACGCAACGCGCAAGTTGGACGTCGTAAAACTGAACGTCGAAGTCGCTGAAGATGAGCAGTTCACGCGTGTCGTGGCAACGGCCGCGGCTCCGGTTTCCGCGGCATCCGACTGGACCTGCCGCGTGCTCGTTGGAGGCCTCAAGCCCAGCCGCGTGTATTGGTACCGCTTCACCGATTCCGAAGGCCTCGGCAGCCGCGTCAGGCCGCACGATCACCGCGCCCGACGTGGACGATGCCAGACCGGTTCGTTTCGTTTTTGTAAGTTGCCAGAACGCGAATCAGGGCGCGCAGAACGCCTACCGCAGGATGATTTTCGAAGACGAGCGCGCTCCCGAGGCGGAGCAGCATCGGATTCGTGCTTCACCTCGGCGATTTCATCTACGAAATCGTCTGGTATCCCGAAGACCGTCCCCAGGGAATGTACGATCGCCGCCTGCGCGACATTGTCCGCTATCCGCATGGCGAGAAGATTCGCGACTTTCACATCCCGACCACCGTGGAAGATTATCGCGCCGTCTATCGCGGCTATCTGAGCGATCCCGATCTTCAGGACGCGCGCGCTCGCTGGGCCTTCGTCAACATGTGGGACAACCACGAATTCAGCTGGCTGGGCTGGCAGTCGCTGCAAAGGTTTGGAGGAAAGAATCTGCCGGCGCAGACCCGCAAAGTTGCGGCCAACCAGGCGTTCTTCGAATACCAGCCGGCACGGATCACGAAACCCAGCGGGCCGTCGCTCGATCGCTTCGATCCTCCGCCGGTGGTCGATGCGCCGGTCACTCGTTTTGACGAACACGGCCTCGGCCAGGAAACCAACAACCTTGCCGCCATCGGCAGCCTCAAGGGTTACCGCGCCTTGCGCTGGGGCCGGAACGTGGAGCTGATCGTCACCGACCAGCGCAGCTATCGCTCCGAGACGCCGACCGATCAGCCCGAGGCGAAGCCTCTTTCGAGCGATGACTTCCCCGAGTTCATGGCGGAAGATGCCATGGAAATCCTGGACGCGGGCCGAACCTACAACGGCGGCCAGCCGCCGGCGTCCATCCGTTTCGGAAGTGTCGAGATCGAGAACTTCTGGAAAGACCGGCCCGCTCAAACAATTCTCGGCGCTGAACAGAAAGCCTGGTTTCTCGAGCGCCTGCGCAACTCGAAAGCGACCTGGAAAATTTGGGGCAACACCACTGCCACGCTCGACATGCGCGCCGATCTGCAGAACCTGCCGCCGGGAACTGCGAAGCCGTGGCCGGTGAAGCGGTTACGCCACTTCCCCGCTCGGAGATCACGGCACTGCCTACGTAGAGCGCGGCGAAATTTACGATTTCGTCCAAGCCAACGGCATCACGGGCTTTGCCACGATCGCCGGAGATCGCCACAGCTTCTGGGCAGGACTCGCCGCGAAGTCTCTGCCGCCAAAAACTTTTGTGCCAGTTGGCATCGCTTTTGTGACCGGCTCTATCTCGGCGCCAGGCATAGTCGAAGCGCTGGAACACGTGTTGCCGAAAGACCATCCCCTGCGATCACTCTATGTTGGACAAGGACCGGGCGACCACGCTCCGCAGCCCACGTTGAACTTGCTCGTCCGGCATGGAGTGCGTTCCTGTCTCGAGTACACACAGACCGGCGATATCGCGAAGGCGCGCGCCCTGTCGAATCCTGATTTGTCGCCGCACGTTTCGTTTGTCGACATGGGAGGCCACGGCTACTCGGTGGTTCATGCCACCAGCGAATTCATCGAGACGGAATTCGTCTGCATACCGCGCCCGCTCGAACGCAGCGACCGTCCCGATGGAGGCGCCCTCGCTTATCGCGTTAGATCTCGCACCAGCCTTTGGAAAAACGGTGAAGCGCCAAAACTCCGGATGCAGATTCTCGAAGGCGACCCGAAATTCTCGGTGTGAAGCAATCGAAATGACGATTAGCGCTGCACCCCGATAGCGGTTATCATGCTGTCCGGTTCCTCGGCTCTGCCACAAACGAATTCAGGAAGATTCAAAATGCTACGAAGTAACCGCATGACTGCGATTCCGCGCTGTCTGAGCATCGCACTTCTGCTTAACGTGATCTTTATGGTCGCGCCAGGATTTATCAATCCCGCATTCGGCCAGTCTGCTCCGCCAGCACAACACACCGAACGCCCCGCTCCACCCACGCGCGACCCGAACAGTCCCGGCTATGTCACCGCAAAGGAATTGCCCGACGGCTCAGTCCCTCCCGCGAATGTGGACGGCAACTTCATCATTGGCCCGACCCATCCTGGCCCTCCGGAGATGACGATCCAGAACAGCGTCCCCAAGGGAACCGTCATTGAGTTCACCATGAACTCGACAGACAGCAAGATTTATCCCGGCATCGCGCGTGACGCCAATACCTTCGGAACCGCCGATCCCACGGACCCCGCCAAGCTCGTGGTGACCACAAGCCATCCTGCTCCCTACACACGAAAAGTGGCCGTCTATGTCCCGAACCAGTACGTCCCGGGCAGCGTGGCGCCTTTCATCGTCGGAGCCGATGGACCCGACGGCTTGCTCTTTTCCGCTCTCGACACGGTGATCGCGCAACATAAAGTCCCGGTGATGATCGCCATTTCTATTGGAAACGGAAGCGGAGACGCGCAAGGCAGTGAGCGCGGTCTTGAGTACGACACCATGTCCGGCGTCTACGCCGAGTTTGTGGAAAAAGAAGTTCTGCCTCTCGTCGAAACCCAGGCTCACGTGAAACTCACGAAGGATCCGGATGGTCGGGCAACTATGGGTGGCAGCTCCGGAGGCTCCTGCGCTCTGATCATGGCGTGGTATCACCCCGAGCTATACCACCGCGTTCTTACTTACTCCGGAACATTCATCAACCAGCAATGGCCGTACAATCGGCAAACCCCGCATGGCGCATGGGAATTTCATGAGCACCTCATCCCCAACACGCCCGCCAAGCCGCTGCGTATCTGGATGGAAGTTGGAGACCGTGATCTTTTCAATCCCAACGTGATGCGCGACAACATGCACGATTGGGTACTCGCCAACGAGAATATGGCGAAGGTGCTCGCGGCCAAGGGCTATCACTACCAGTTTGTCTTTGCCCGCAACGCCGCCCATGTGGACCGAGCGACGAAACAGCAAACTCTTCCCGAAGCACTCGAATATCTCTGGCAGGACTACCGATCGCCGGCGGCAAAGAACTGATGACCGCTCCCCGCTGCACACTTCCTGGTGCAGCCGTACAGGCTATACCGGATAGACTCGTTGTTCCATGAGAGTCTAGCGTTAGAATGCGCGTCGCTAACAGTCACGAGCGTCGCTTCCACCGCGACTACTCGTGGGACAAGTTGTCGGAAGCCCGCTTTAGACCTCCACTAACCTAACTTTCCCAAGAGGCGGTCGATGTCTGCAAGTAGTACAACAGGAAAAGCCATGCGACTCGGTGCCAATCGTCTCGCAGACGGCAGTTGGGAGTTTCTCCTGTGGGCCCCGAACGCTCGCTCAGTCAGCCTGCATCTTCTGCATAGTGGCGAGTTGCTCCCGATGGCGCCTCTTGCACGTGGATATTTTCGCGCAGCCATCGAGAATCTAGAGCCCGGCTCGCGTTATTTTTTTCAGCTCGACGGCGCGCGCGAACTTCCTGATCCGGCTTCGCGGTTTCAACCTGAGGGTGTACATGGTGCGTCGGAAGTGGTTGATCTGCACCACTTCCAGTGGACCGACCAAAACTGGCAAGGTCGGAGACTGGAACGGAGCATCTTTTACGAACTCCACGTGGGGACCTACACGGCCGACGGTACATTTGACGCGCTGATTTCTCAGATTCCGGAACTTGTCGAACTGGGCATCACGACGGTTGAGTTGATGCCGGTCGCACAATTCCCAGGCTCGCGCAATTGGGGATACGACGGGGTATATCCTTTCGCCCCGCAGAACAGCTACGGCGGCCCGCGAATCGCTCCAGCGATTCGTGAATGCCGCCCACGAGCATGGCCTATCCGTCGCTCTCGACGTGGTCTACAACCATCTGGGGCCGGAAGGCAACTACCTTAATGCTTACGGACCATACTTCACCGATCGTTACCGTACCCCGTGGGGTCAGGCTCTAAACTTTGACGGTGCGGGCAGCGACGAAGTGAGGAGATTCTTTATCGAAAACGCATTGTACTGGCTTGAGGATTATCACTTTGACGCGCTTCGTCTGGATGCGGTGCACGGCATTTTCGATTTCAGCGCGCGTCACTTTCTGGCAGAACTCAAGAACGCGGTCGCGGACCTGTCGAAGAAGCTGGGAAGGATGATTCATTGCATCGCCGAAAGCGATCTGAACGATTCGCGCCTCCTGCACAGTCACGAGCACGGAGGATACGACCTGGATGCCCAGTGGAGTGACGACTTTCATCACTCAGTCCACAGATTGTTGACGGGGGAAGATCGTGGCTACTATGCGGACTTCGAAGGAATCGGTCCCCTGGCCTCCACGCTGCGAGACGGCTGGTATTACAAGGGACAGTATTCGCACTACCGGCAACGACACCATGGCAACTCGCCCCAGGGCATAGCCGCTTCGAAGGTTGTGGTATGCAATCAGAATCACGATCAGGTGGGCAATCGCGCTGCTGGAGAGCGACTAAGCAGCCTGGTAAATTTCGAAGCACTGAAGCTCGCAGCCGGAATCACGCTGCTTTCACCGTTCGTCCCGCTACTGTTCATGGGCGAAGAGTATGGCGAAACTGCGCCATTTCAATACTTCACCAGTCATGGCGATCCGGAGTTGGTCGAGGCAGTGCGGCGGGGACGACGTGAGGAATTCGCAGCATTCGGTTGGGAAGAAGAAAAGGCCGTTCCCGATCCCCAGGATGAATCAACGTTCCGGCGCTCAAAGCCGGATCATTCCCGGAAGAGCGAGGAACCGCACCGCACGCTCTTGCGCCTCTATCAAAATTTGATTCGCACTCGTCGAGAGTATGATTTGGGAGACTCGGCCCCTCGGTCAGTCCGCGAACTCGGAGACTCTGCCCTCTTGATCCTGCGACAAGCTGAACGGAGCCAACAGCTGATGGTGTTCAACTTCGGGAATCACCCATGCCTCTGAATTTGCCGGACATTCCGGGAACCTGGAGGATGGTAATGAACTCGGCCGATGCGTCGTGGAATGGCCCAGCACGCAATCTCCCAAACGAAATAACGCTGACCAATGGCGGCCTAAAGCTGTCTCCGTATTCGTTCATGGTTATGGAACAAGTTATGGAACAAGCGCAAGCAGGGGCTGAGGCGATATGAAATACGTTTGCATCCACGGACATTTTTACCAGCCGCCACGCGAGAATCCGTATCTCGAGGCGATTGAACTGCAGGACTCCGCCTATCCGTACCACGACTGGAACGAACGCATCACAGCCGAATGCTACGCCCCCAATACGGCCTCGCGAATTCTCGACTCCGAGAATCGCATCCTCAAAATGCTCAACAACTACGCAAAAATGAGCTTCAACTTCGGACCCACCGTTCTGTCGTGGATGAAAGAACAGGCTCCCCGGATCTATCAGGCGATTCTCGATGCCGACAAGTCGAGCAGCAAACAATTTTCCGGACATGGATCTGCGATTGCGCAGGGCTACAACCATATGATTCTGCCTCTGGCGAATCGACGGGATAAAGTAACGCAGGTCAAGTGGGGGATTGCAGATTTTGAAAGCCGCTTCGGACGCCGCCCCGAAGGAATGTGGCTTCCTGAAACTGCCGTAGACACTGAGACTCTCGAGGTGTTGGCCGAAAACGGAATTCAGTTCACGATTCTCGCGCCGCGACAAGCTCAGCGCTTTCGATCGAAGAACAGCTCTAAATACGAAGACGTAAGTGGCGCGAAAATTGATCCGGCGCGCGCCTACCGCGCGGACTTGCCCTCGAAAAAGAAAATCAACTTGTTCTTTTACGATGGTCCGATCTCTCAAGGTGTCGCCTTCGAGGGCTTGCTGAATGACGGAAAGCGGTTCGCCGACCGGCTGATGAGCGGATTCTCCGACGCTCGACAAGGGTCGCAACTCGTCCACATTGCGACCGACGGAGAGAGCTATGGCCACCACCATCACTACGGCGAAATGGCTTTAAGCTTTGCCCTGGACGAAATCGAACACGGCAATGTTGCCCGGCTCACCAACTACGGCGAGTTCCTGGAACAAAATCCTCCGAAGCACATAGTTGAGATTGTCGAAAACAGCTCGTGGAGTTGTGTACACGGCGTGGAACGCTGGCGCAGCGACTGCGGGTGCAATTCCGGCGGGCATCCGTGGAACCAGCAATGGCGTGCGCCGTTGCGGACTGCGCTTGACTGGTTACGGGACCGGCTTGCACCTATCTTCGAATCGGAGCTTAAGAAATATCTGCACGACCCATGGCAGGCCCGCGATGAGTACATCCGCGTGATTCTCGATCGGTCCGACGAATCCAGAAAAGCATTCTTTGCCGCTCACGCGACGCGACTGCTCCAGCCTGAGGAGCAAGTGACCGTCCTGAAGGTGCTGGAGATGCAGCGCCACGCGTTGCTGATGTATACGAGTTGTGGATGGTTCTTCGACGAACTCTCCGGCCTGGAGACAGTTCAGGTCATCCATTACGCGGGCCGCGCGCTGCAACTAGCGGAGGAGTGTTCAGGCGAGAGTATTGAACCGGGGTTCTTGCAACAGCTGTCGAACGCGAAGAGCAATCTTCCCGAGCACGGGGACGGCGCAAAGATTTACGAGAAATGGGTGAAGCCGGCCGTCGTCGACATTGATCGCGTAGCCGGTCACTATGCCATCAGTTCTTTGTTTGAAAGCTACACCGATAAGACACGCGTTTACTGCTATGAAGTGGACCGTGTCAAATATTCGGTTGAGGCCGAAGGAAAAATGCGGCTGGCCACGGGGTGCGCCCGGTTCCGCTCCAACATTACCGAGGAATCCGCCTCTCTGGATTTTTCCGTCCTCCATCTGGGCGATCACAATGTCACGGCTGGAACCCGTCGGGATGATTGCTCCTCCGACGAAGATCAGAAAAAGGTATTCACCGCCTTTTCCCAAGCTGATACAGCCGAAGTCATTCGAATGCTCGACCAGGTCTACGGAAAGAACATATTTTCTTTGCGTATGCTCTTCCGCGACGAGCAGAGGAAGATTACCAACTTGATTTTGAACGAGTCGCTGAATTCCGCCGCGGCAGTCTACCGCACGGTTTTCGAGAGCCACGCTCCTCTCATTCGCTTTCTGAATGGGCTCGATATTCCAGTACCACACGCGCTGGAGTCGGCGGCGGAGATCGCTCTGAACAATCAGTTGGAGCAATATCTGGATCGTCCAGATCTCGATGTCGACAGCATCCAGGGCCTCTTGCGAGAAGCCGCAGCCACTCGAGTCGCATTGGACTCAACCACGCTTGAGTATAGGGTTCGGAAGCGCGTGGAAAAGGAAGCCGCCGAGTTCGCTGCGAATCCGGCGGATCTCACGATCGTCGAGAGAATCCTCAAACTGCTCGACCTGATTCCCGCGCTTCCCTTTCCAGTTACCCTGTGGGAAGCTCAGAACGTCGTCTACCGGCCGTTGCTCACGGCGTTCGCGCAGAACGGCTGGCATTCTCCGACACCGGATGCAGAGGCGCTGAAACGCCGAGAAGACTTGAATCGTCTGGCGTCGCAACTCCGCATTCTGTTGCCGTTGCCGCAGGCGGCGTAAGTATGCCGGCCCCGCGTTTTCCTACTGCCACGTACCGGGTGCAACTCAGCCGGGACTTCCGCTTCGTGGATGCGACCCGGATTCTCGACTATCTCCATACGCTCGGCATCTCTGATCTCTACTTGTCGCCGATTCTGGCCAGCCGCAAAGGAAGCGGGCATGGATACGACGTCACCGACCCCAGCCGGATCAATCCTGAACTGGGCAGCGAAGAAGAATTCGCAACTCTGCAAACTGAACTGCAAAATCGCGGGATGGGCCTGCTACTCGATACCGTGCCCAATCACATGGCCGCGAGCGCCGAAAATCCTTGGTGGATGGATGTCCTCGAAAATGGAACGCAGTCCGCCTTCGCCTCATTTTTTGACATCGAATGGCATCCTCACGCTCGCAGTCTCGACGGCAGAATCCTACTTCCGGTGCTCGGACGCCCCTTCGGCGAAGCTCTCGACGCCGCAGAGATCAGGCTCACGTTCCACGATGGCCGGTTTTTCTTCGAGTATTTTGATTCGCTCTTCCCGCTCACGCCCCGGTCTTATCACGCGATTCTGAACCACCGCTTTGATCGCCTCAAAGAGGCTCAGGGCGAAGAAGATCCCGCATATCACGAGTATTCCGGAATTCTTGCGTCTGTCCGCGAACTCTCCAACGCAAATCGCCGCGCATCTGAAAATACCGCCGATCAGCGATTGCGATTTGAGGCGTCTCGCGATCGATTGAAATCTCTGATCGCCAGCAGCAACGAAGTCGCGAAGCACGTCGAGGAGAACGTAGCGGACATCAACGGCAAGGAAGGTGATCCCGGCAGTTTTGGTTTTGTTCAGCGGCTGCTCTCAGAGCAGAACTACAAACTGGCGTTTTGGCAGAATCTGAACGAAAGCATCAACTACCGCCGCTTCTTTACCATCGCTGATCTCGTCGGCGTGCGCGTGGAAGATCCGCTCGTGTTTGAAGCGACTCACGGTTACATCCTGCGCCTCGTTTCCAAGAGCCCCGCCGCCGGACTACGCGTCGACCACATCGACGGCCTTCGCGATCCTTTGGCATATCTGAATAAGCTGCAAGAGCGACTGGCTTCCGACGAAAACCACAAAGGATCGCCGCCGTACGTGCTGGTCGAGAAGATCCTTTCGCGGCACGAATCCTTGCCGGAGGACTGGCCCGTGAGCGGCACCACCGGCTATGACTACCTGAACGAAGCCAACGGAATATTTGTCGAGCCCCACGGCGCACGCCGCATGGAAGAGATTTTTTCTGCCTTCACCGGTCGGGCGCAGAACTTTGCCGACGTGGTGTACGAGAAGAAGAAACTCGTCATGAGTACTCTTCTTGGCGTGGAGATGCGGACACTGGGCCGCCAACTGGCCGAACTCGCCGCTCAGGATCGATACGCCCGCGAATTGAGCCGGGCGCAATTGATCGACGCTCTCATCGAAGTCACCGCCTGCCTAAATATCTACCGAACCTACATTCGAAACATGGACTTGACGCCGCACGCCACTAAATACATCGAAGAGGCCATCAGCGCCGCCCGCGGCCGGGCTCCGTCCCTGAACCCGGCGTGCTTTGATTTCGTGCGGGACGTCTTATTGATTCTGAGTCCTCCTCATGTGCTGGTGGACCAGCGCGAAGCACGTCTCGCGTTCGTGATGCGATGGCAGCAATTTACGGGACCAATTGTCGCCAAGGGCCTGGAGGATACGGCGCTTTACGTTTACCATCCTCTGCTGTCGTTGAATGAAGTTGGCGGCGATCCGCGCCCGACGGAGGCAACGTCCCGCGGGAACTTCTACGCGTTTCTCGAAGAGCGCCGCAAGAGTTGGCCCCGAAGTCTCGACGCCAGCTCAACTCACGATACCAAACGAAGCGAAGACGTCCGGGCACGCCTGAACGCGCTTTCCGAGATGCCTTCCGAGTGGGAGGATCATCTGAAGAATTGGGCGGAACTCAACGCAGCGTTCAAGACAACGGTGAACGGCCATTCCGTCCCGGATCGCAGTGAGGAATACTTTCTCTATCAGACGCTCCTTGGCGTCTGGCCGCTCGATTCGGAAGGCTGCGCATCTTTGGTTGAGAGAGTGCAGGGGCACATCATCAAGGCCACTCGCGAAGCGATGGTGCACACTCGTTGGACGCGTCCGAATCAGCCTCACGAAGATGCGCTTCTTAGCTTCGTATCCAAGATTCTGTCGAAAGACAATGCTGACTTCCTTGCCGACTTTCGTCAGTTCCATAAGAAGATCGCGTATTTCGGCATGATTAACGGCCTTTCCCAAACTCTATTGAAGATCACTGCGCCGGGTGTGCCGGATTTCTATCAGGGCTCCGAATTGTGGGATCTGCGGCTTGTCGACCCTGACAACCGCGGCCCCGTTGATTTCGACAAGCGAATGGCGGCGCTGGACGAGATCGTTAAGGGGGCCGCTGACGGCCTGTCTGCGCAGAATTTGATTAAGAGCTGGCACGACGGACGAATCAAGTTATATCTGATATGGAAGGCGCTGCAATTCCGGCGCAACCACGAAGAGATATTCCGCGATGGAGATTTTCTTCCCTTGCAAGTGGAGGGACGCTACTCGCGAAATATTACTGCCTTCGCTCGCAAACAAGGGGTCTCATGGGTGCTGACTGCAATTCCACAGTGGCCGTCGCAAGTCCCGGCGATGTCCGACCGCACGAAGGCGGAGTTCAACTGGGAAGATACACGACTCGTGTTGCCATCCGGATCGCCGGCATTCTGGAATAGCGTCCTGACGTCGCAGCAAGTGCCGGCATCCGCGGAAGAGAGCAAGAGCTACGTCAACGCAAGTGATCTATTTTGCGATCTGCCGGTAGCTTTGATGTCAGGCAGCCTTGGTTCCGCTTCGAAGCCGCAACAAGTTTGCCTTCAACGCTGACGATCGAGAGAGCAGGACGTGCCTCAGTAGATGAGCTTTAGCGAAAACTGAATTTGCCGCGAGGTTCCCGCCGTCTTGCTGATCATCCCAAACCCTGTACCCTCGATGATATTGGCAGGCAGCCCCATGTTGACGATGTTAAACAGATTAAATAACTCTGCGCGGAATTGCAGGTCCGCTCGCTCCAAGCCATTTTCCCGGTGGCCAATCGGAGTCGTCTTAATGAGCGCAAAATCGAAATCGTAATATGCCGGTCCGCGAAATGTATTACGGCCGAGCGTTCCAAAGCGCCCGGAGTTTGGTCCGGTCCCGCCTGCGATCCCGATGGGAATGGAAAAGAAACTTCCATTGTTCGCGCCCCGCCCAAAATAATCGTCGCGCGGTCGCGTGGAACCGCCGGCGCTCGAGAGGTCCGGTGTCTCAATCTGGTCTGGCCGGTCCACGCCATTTGCTCCCGCGCCCGTCTGCTGGATCCCCGAATAAACCGTAAACGGCGAACCACTCGTGATCGACGAGATGCTCAGCAACTCCCAGCCCTTCGTTAACAGGCGGGCTCGATCCGACTGATGTCCCAGATGTTCAAACTGCAAATCCTGGGCCGCGCTCAACGTGAAGGCCCGCGTCACGTCAAAGCTTGATGGCCCTTTTTCCGCTCGTGTGTCGAACGGGTCTTGCGGACTAAACTGTGTCACGGCGCCGGTAGATCCAGCTCCTCCCAGGATGCCGCTGACATCATCCAGCGATTTGCCCCAGGTGTAGCCTGCCTGCAATGACGGACCGCCGTGCCCAACGTTTCCTGACAATGACGTCTGCAAGGCGTTGTACGAGGAGTGCGACGTCCCTGTCAGCACAGACTCGAATCCGAAACCACCCGTCACCGCTCCGCTACCGTCGAAGTTTGTGAATCGCGCAAATTCCGGATCCGCTCCGGGATACGCGTTGGGATAGGACATTCTGGGAAGTCGAAATGCCGATGTTCCCACATACCCGACATCGGCCGTGAGGCCGCCGAAAGCCCGCTCCAGCCCCAGCGTCCAGGTTTGCAGGTAGCCATTGCTGAAGCGCCGGTCGACCCCGGCCAGACTCAGCAGCGAGAGCTGACCACT
Organism: uncultured Acidobacteriaceae bacterium; assembly: GCA_963846245.1. Classification (GTDB taxonomy): domain Bacteria; phylum Acidobacteriota; class Terriglobia; order Terriglobales; family Acidobacteriaceae; genus Sulfotelmatobacter. Next base: position 144,029 of record CAWJVI010000014.1, read on the forward strand.
CGGCGCCAGCGCTGCCAAATCCTGCTGGTATCGATTTACGTCCATCACCGTGTTCGCCGGCACTTTTTTCGGATCGCCGCTGGCTAGAACGTTCACGCCAGCTGTGTTATAGACCGGCGGCAGCTCGTCCGGTGTAATTTGGAATCCGTAGGCAATCTCCCCGTTTTGCGCCGCATTGACACGTGGATAAACAACATAAGGCGTTGACCCTGTCAGCAGGTTGTCTTGCCAGATATTAGGCGGAATTACTGTCAGCGCCCCGCCCACGTGCACATGCACTGCCTGCGGCGCGTTCCAGTCCAGTTGCACACGCGGCCCCCATCCGTTCCAATCGGTCTGATAAGTAGGCCGCGGATTGATCAAGTATTCCTGGCCGATGCCCGCGGGTGGAAACGAATTCAGAAAACTCGACGTCCGGTGCGCCCGCTCCGCAATCGGCGTGTAGAGCTCATATCGCAGCCCATATTCAAGCGTCCATTGCGGATTGATTTTCCACGTATCCTCGACGTAAGCATTCACGTCATTCCGGTTGATCGCGGCGGCCCCAATCTGCGCGCCGTTCGATGCGTAGGGCGGCGCCACTGCAATCGTGTATCCGTACGGATACCCGATCAGCAGACTGCTTAGCGTGTCTGGCAGAGGTTGACCCGGCTGCACATCATGCTGTCCGCTCGCAGAAGGAATGAACACGGGCGAATAAACTGTTCCGCCACCAAAATCGTACTCGCCGTTGGGACTTATGCCGAAGTATGTCGTGTCGCGATTAAGTCGCGCCTCCGCACCCCACTTCACCGCGTGCCGCGCAGTCGTCCAGGTAAAATTCACTTGCCCCTGGAACAAATTCCCGAACGCCGACATCACCGAGCCCGCCGCTCCATTGAACGCCTCAAAGAGGCCATCGATGAACTTCAAAGCCGGATCGGTGTGGTTCGGCGTCACAAACGACGGGGTCGTTCGCGTGAAACTCACCGACGACGACCAGAGAAAGCGCGGTGACGGGGTGCGCGTGTAGGTGATGACCCCGTTCCGTTGCCGATCCACATACTGCACACCGAAGCTCGGGTCAAGCAATGTCTGATCCGGATTTGTTGTCGGTCCCGTTAGATTGTCGTAATTGAATCGACTAAACAATTGTCCCTTTGCGCCAATTTTCTGATCGACGCGGATGGAAAACTGATCCGCGTCCGTGTTTACGTTTGAAGGTGCAGCATAGGTTCGCGCACCATACGCGCCGGTTGGATTGTTGGGGAGTGGATAACGCGCCAGCACGGAAGCAATCGCCGGATTCACTGGTACCTGCAGCGTGTCCGTGCTGCCGTCCGGATACGTCACCACATCCTGGCCCGCTCGCTCTGCCACTGTAGGCACGGCCAGTACCTGTGTTGTTCCCAGCACCTGCCTGAATCCCTGATACTGCACAAAATAGAACGTCCGATCGCGTCCGTCATACACATGTGGCAACACGACTGGCCCGCCATTGGTAAATCCGAACTCATTTCTGCGGAACGGAGGGATCCGGCCCGGGTCCGCAATCGACGGGTGATCGAAATAATTTCGCGCATCGAGGGCAGAGTTCCTCAAAAACTCGAAGAGTGAACCGTGAAAACCGCTCTTCCCGGATCGTGTCACGATGTTGGTGAAACCTGCGGCGCCGCGCCCGACGTCCGCTGGCATCCAGCCTGAGCTGGACTGCAACTCCTGAATCGCATCTACGTTGAAATTCGTAAACGTGCTCCCGCCCATCTCTGGGTCGCTGACGTCCGCGCCGTCCATGGCGAACACGGCCTCAACGCCGCGCTGTCCGTTGATGGCGAACTGCTGGGTGAAATTTGTCTGCCCATTCACGTCCGTCATCGTCCCGGCTGCCAACAGCAGCAGCGTGCTGAAGTCGCGTCCATTCAACGGCAACTCGTTGACCTTTTGGCTGGAGAGTTTCTCGCCCCCTGTTCCGCTGGCTGCGTTCGAGGTTGTACTCGGGTTCCCGTTCGAGACTCCTGCAGAAGTTTGCGGATTGGCTGCAATCGACAGCACGTTTTGATCGGACACCGTCAGCACAACTGTTAGGCCTGATATGTCCACTGCCGCTGGCACTGTCGAGCCTCGCCCGGGCAGTTGCACGCTCACCTTATGCGGCCCGAGTCGAAGGCCCGCAATCGCGAACCTTCCGTCGGTTCCGGTAACGACGGTTAGATTCTTTTCGGCGCCGGGTGTGAATACTGTTACCGTCCCTCCGGCCACAGGCTCACCAGCAGCCGTGCGTACGACACCCGCCCAGGCTGGCGCCGACGGCGAACTTTGTTGTGCTCTGAGCGAAACCGCGACCATCGAAATCGCGAGCATCAGTCCCAACAGCAAACACTTCTGCATTAGTCGCAAAGTCTTATGAAAGGTTCGAGCTATCACGTGTTCCTTTGCGTAGTGGAATTCATGCATGAAAAATTCCTCGAGTGCAGACGGAATGCAATCGCGTTGATCGCGCAGTATAGACCCTAGTTCCGGTCCGTCATATATACACGGCGTACCTATTGAAGTGACGAGCCGCTTCGGTTTACGTGCTTGTGACTTCTATGCCTTGGGAGCGGTAGGGATTCAGCACACCTTCATCGGATGCATCGGTGATCAAACGTGTCAGTCCGGAAGCAGGACCGACCAGGTAAGGCAGAGATGTCCCCATTTTCCGAAGTGAAACCAAGCCAACAACTTCCGTCGAAGCCCCTATCATCGCTTGCTTCACGTACGCTTCTTCTTGGTTGCCGACGGTGATTCCGACCTCCGGGTGCAAACTGCACATTCCGAGAAAGCAAAGATCAGCGCGAATGGATTCTACTCGACGAATGGTCTCGATGCCGGTGGTGACCCGCTCTTCTTTAAGGAAATTTCCTCCGAGCATCAGCACGCTCAACTTCGGATGATCCGCCAACGCCAGCGCAAGCGGTGGGCTGTTGGTAACAATCGTCGCCGAACGCTCTCTGGAAAGGTAGGAAGCAATTCGTAGATTGGTGGTACCTCCATCAATCAGCACCACCTGACCGTCGCGGATCATGTCCGCTGCGGCTCGAGCAATTCCGATCTTGCTCTCCATGTCGATTTGTTGGCGAGACTCGAAAGCAACGGCCTCGGCACGACGCGGCAGGGCGCCGCCGTGTACCCGTTGGATCTTTCCCGAATTCGCCAATTCGCGCAGATCTCGACGAATCGTGTCTTCAGACACGTTGTATCGACTGCTAAGGTCCGCGGCGAGGACTCGGCCCTCACTGCCAAGCAGCTCCAGGATGTACTGATGGCGCTCTTCCTTTAGGGCGTTTTGGCCTGCTTCCGCTTCTGGTTTCATTCTGCCCGTTTGTGCGCGAATGCACTTGGTTGTGCACGCATATGCGTGTATTATCCGATTTATGCAGGATACCGCCAAACTCAGCGCCAGACAAGGCCTTTCACAAAAGCGTCCGGTTCGGGCAGTCGTCTTCGATTACGGAAACGTTCTTTGCCTCGAGCAAACGCCCGAGGATATGAAAGGTATGGCGCTCGTGTGCGGCATTCCCCATGAGCGGTTCTCGGAGCTTTACTGGAAGCTGCGGCCGCCCTACGACCGGGGTGATACCGATGGACCTGCCTACTGGACAGCGGTTGCTGGCCAGCAAGACCTGGGTTTGAGCAGAGATCAGATAGCCGCGCTAATCAAGCTCGATAGCGAAAGTATCATTCGACCAAATCAAGGCGCCGTGCAATGGGCAAAGCTGCTGCACGATGAAGGCTTTCCCTTAACCCTTCTCTCGAACATGCCGCTCGAACCAAGTCGCTATGTGACCAAGTGCTTTCCGGGCCTCTCTACATTTGAATACCTGATTTATTCTTGCGACCACGGGTTCATAAAGCCGGAGCTGGCGATCTTTCGAGATTGTCTAGAACTACTCAAACTGGCCCCGCAAGACATCTTGTACCTGGACGATCGCGCCGAAAACGTCGAGGCGGCTGCTCGCTTAGGAATTAACTCTGTGCTGTTTGACACGGTCGAGGAGACTGCAGCAAGAGTCGAAAGCCGATTCGACATCCCTGTCCCGAGTTATGGCCGCTGTCGCTAATCAAGTTCACGGTACAGCTCAACAAATCGGCGCTCGGATCAAATGGAATCCGATTGATGCAGCAACGCAGCCTCCCAACAGGTACGCGTGAGCGTGTCCCTAATCTTTCTGATCCACGGACTGATCATCGCAACCTGGCACTTGCAGAAATCCCATCCCAGCAAGATGTCATCCCGAATCGCGCCAAAGGCGCGGTGAGGGACCCTACGTCAGCCGGACGCCAACTCCGACGTAAACGGGACCGCCTCCGAAACGTTCAGCGCCACAAGTTCTCTGCGCAAAAGAGCCCGCTCGAGCGAGGTCGAGGAATATCTCGTGCAAATCGCCACTATGTGGCGAATCACTACTGAATCGTGGTTGTACTGATGGCGGCTGAGGTGAATCTTGAGGCGAGGCTTTCGAGGCTAAACCGAAGCGGCAGAGGCAGCGATCCCCCGCTGCTTCTTTAGTTCTTCGTGGAACGAATCGCTCGGAACCTTGCTCTGCTTGCGGAAGAGATTGAGCAGCGGATCGTCGGACTCCGCCATTTCGCCGCTGGCCTTTTGGCCGGGTTCGGTATCGGATTCCAATCCCTCGGGCTCTACCATCAGCTCCGGCAAAACGTCCCGGTTCTGGGTGAGCACGCTGAGGAACTTTTCCACCGCCTGGCGATGCTCGGGAGTGGTCTGGGAGAATTCCACACCCATGCCCTTTTCCGGGTGCATCACTCTCACTACACCTTCCGCGCGCATTTCCGCGGTGCCCGCGCGCATCGAAAGAGTCACGCGCGTAGAAACCGGAAATGGTGACGAAATATCGAGATAGCAACCGCCCAGGCTCAGGTCGGTCAACTGGCAGCGCACCGGCGGATCATCCTGTTCTGTCTCGGGAGAGTTGCGCTTGAGCCAGTCGCACAATTGCCGTGACGCGTCTGGAGCAACATCCACAAAGCGCAAACCAGCCTGGGCCATATTCCCTTCCCAGGCAAATTCCGAAGACAGTTCGAACGAGGTCTGAGTCCCGGGAAGGGTGAATGCCACCTTCCACAGTCCGCTGGGCCGCTGGCGCCCGGGAATGCGCACCGCCATGCCGCCCTCGCTCAGGTCGGTAGTGGTAACGCGCAGGGTGGCGTCGGAATTCACTTTGCGGATCAGCACGGGAATTTGTACGAGAATCCGGAAATTTCTCCGGCGCTCGCGCTTCATCAAGGCTCGCGCCGCCCGGAAACTTGATTTCGCCCGCTCCGTCGAGACCGGCTTGTAGAGGACGAAATGCGCTCCCAGGTCGAATACCGAACGCAGTCCAGTCGCCGCGTCTACCACCGCGACGGCCACAGCTCTCTTGTTGCAAAGAGCGCTCCGGGCGCTGCGCAGCACTTCCGCAGAACGCGGATCGGCGCAATCCACAATGATGGCTTCAAAACGCTCCCGCGTCAGCTTGCGCAAGGCAGTGTCGGCGTCGGCGCACAATTCCACGCCGATCTCGAGGTCGCCCAGGGTCCGGCGCAGCACTCGCACAATCTTCTCATCGGAGCAAAGCAGCAGCGATTTCAGGTTCATGGCTCGCTCTGTCCCCACCCGGACGTTCGCAGGTTGGGAACAGCTTGTGATCCAGTCGAGGAAGAAGTCCTCATTTCACTCTACGGCTTCGCGTATACCTCGAGCAATGGCCCGCAAGCGCCACGGGTTACGACCGTAACGCCGCTAATCCAGCATTGGAAAGAGGCCACCGGCCTCGCACAGGCTCGGTCATTAGAGCGCAGCTGAGCCCCGATCCTTGAGGTTCTGTCATTCCGAGCCAAAGGCTCTGTCATCCCGAAGCGAAGCGAGGGACCCTGCGTAAGCCTGCGCCATCACTGGCCTTGCAGGGAGTTTCCGACGCTGATTCAGCCGGAGGCCCTGGCCTCACTTCCCTGCTCACGATTAGATTCTTGCTCGAAAATCGACCATAAATGCGCAATCGTTCCCAAATCGGCCGCCCCTCCACACCCAGAACCATCCTGTTTACAATAATTTACAATGATTTTACTTCACCTCGCACGCATTGAATTCCGTTGACTTTCAGGGCAAAATGGCCGTAAGATGTTGAGTCTCCACAAAGCATTTGGGGCGAGAGTAGGGTATCTAGCTGGGTCTAGTTGTCCCTAGGTCGCGTTCTGCCCTGTTTGAATCCAGACGAGAACGTGGAGAATCATATAGTTAGGCATATTACGTATTCGTCGAGCAGTTGACTCCCCCGACCGTAGAAAGGCACTTTTCATGGCCAAGAGACGCGGAAATCCTAATTGGGGCAAGCCGGAGCCGATCGGCCCCATTGTCCCCACCATCACTGAGTTTGAGCAGGTTGTGCGTGAATATAAACTCTCTCCCGACCAGTATTTGCGCTCCACGCGCCTGCGGGAGTGGGCACGCCGGAATAAGAATTCCAAGTACATTCCCGAGCCTCTGCTGGAAGCCTGGGGATTCGAAATCGAGTCCACGCTGTAAGCCAAGCATCCGCAAGGACTTGAAGTCTGGACTGAGTTCGTTGAAATTTTCAAGGGTCGCTCACAGAGCGGCCCTTTGTATTTACCCCAGTGGTCAGGGGCCATTTGCTAGTGGTCAGTTCGAGCGCATAGGCTAAGCTTTGCTCAACTTCGTGCAAATCCCGCCGGCTGAACTGTTTGCCTTCCTCGCAGCGATCGCTTTCGCGGCTGGCCTAAATGTTTACGCCACCGTGGCGTTTCTGGGATTGCTGGGACGTTTTGGGCATATGCCGTTGCCTTCGGGGCTGCATGTGCTTGAGAACTGGATAGTTATTGGCGCCAGCAGTGCGCTTTTTTTCGTTGAATTTTTCGCCGATAAGGTTCCTGCGTTTGATTTGATCTGGAATGCGCTGCACACGTTCGTGCGGGTTCCGGCGGCGGCGCTCATTGCTTACGAAGCTACCAAGCCACTTTCGCCGGAACAGCAGCTGTTCGCCACTCTACTTGGAGCAGTGGTCGCTCTCGCCGCTCACGGGGGCAAAACTGCAGTACGGGCTGCGGTTACGCCCTCGCCGGAACCGCTTTCGAACATTTCCCTGAGTCTGGGCGAAGACGTCCTCGCCGTCGGGCTGGCCTGGCTGGCTACGCGACATCCTTACATCGCCGGAACGCTAGTTGCCGTATTCGTGGTGATCATCGTGGCGCTAATCCGCTGGGTGGTAAGGGCTTTGCGCGCTCTGTTCCGCGGGGCTGAGCGTGAACTGACGGCCTGATCGGTGATTGCTGATGTAGAATCCTTCCCGTCTTTGAATTCGAAATCGTCATCTTCAGCGCGAGGCACACTTATGAAAAGAATCCTGTCTTCTTCGTTGACCGCAGTGTTTCTGATCTTGCTAGTTCAGGTTTCCGTGGCGCAGGAGCCGATGAAGTGGAAGATCCATGATCTTAACCGGCCGGTGCCGCCGGTGATCGATCCCGGAACGGCTAGCACGCCGAACACACCAGGGCGTGCTCCCTCCGATGCGGTGGTGTTGTTTGATGGCAAGGACCTCTCGCTGTGGGCCGACAAAGATGGCAAACCCGCGCGCTGGAGGGTGGAAAACGGCTACGCGCAGGTATTGCCGGACAGCGGCAACATTTTCACCAAACGGAAATTTGGAGATTGCCAGTTACACGTGGAATTTGCCGAACCGCTGCCCGCGGTCGGAGAGAGCCAGGAACGCGGCAACAGCGGAGTCTTTCTGCACGGGCTGTACGAAATTCAGGTTTTGGATTCCTACCAGAACAAAACATATGCCGACGGCCAGGCTGCGGCGGTGTATGGGCAATATCCTCCGCAGGTGAATGCGTCGCGGCCGCCGGGGCAGTGGCAGGCTTATGACATTATTTTTCACGGCGCGCGGTTCTCGAAAGATGGCAAGCTGCTTCGTCCGGCGCGTGTGACCCTGCTGCACAATGGAGTGCTGGTGCAGGACAATGTCGAGCTCACTGGTCCCACCGCTCACGGCCAGCGTCCGCCTTATACGCCGCAGCCGGAGAAGCTTCCGCTGGCGCTGCAGGACCATGGGCATCTAGTGCGCTACCGGAACATTTGGATTCGGGAGTTGAAAGAGACGGAGTGAGGGAAAACAGGGGTCAGGGATTAGGGGTCAGGGGTTGAAACCTGCAAGTCGAAACCTCGAGTCAAAATCCCCACTTCTCGCAAAAGACGCGAGAAATGGGGCACCCGGGCTCACTTTGCCTGATAGACGGTTTTTCCGGCTACGATTGTCCATAACACTTTTGTGTCGCGCATTTCTTCGGGAGAGATCGTCAGGACGTCGCGGTCTAACAAGACTAAATCTGCGCGTTTGCCGGGGGCGATGGTTCCGATGGAATCGAGATTCATGGCCCGCGCGGAGTTGCGCGTGTAGGCGTAGAACATTGCTTCGCGGGGCATGTCCTGCGACGCGTCCAGGACGCCTTCCGAGCCCTTGCGGGTCTCCGCCTGATAAATCCCACGGAACACATTCGCGGTGGAGACTGGCCAGTCGCTGGCTCCGGAAATGATGCCGCCGTTGTCGAGGATGGACCGCGCCGGATATTGCCATTTGTAGATCTCGGGATCGAGATAGGGCTTCACGATTTCGATGGTGTCTGGACTGGCCTCGGCCCAGAGAAGTTGCAACGCGCTCACCACGCCCAATTCCCGGAAGCGCGGAAAATCTTCTGGCTGCACGAATTGTTCGTGGGTGATGGTGTGCGGCAAACCGGAGTTCCCGTTGGATTTGCGAGCCGCGGCAATCCCATCGAGCGCGGCTCTCACGGCGCCGTCGCCGATCGCGTGGACGTGGATGATCAATCCTTGTTTATCCGCGGCAACGCACAGCTCGGCGAATTTTTTCGGCTCGAATAGCAGATCGCCATTGCGGCCTGTGTTTTTGTAGGGCTTGCTGAGATTCGCGGTCTGCGATGGATACTCGACCACTCCGTCCGCGAAGACTTTGACTCCGGTCACGTGCAGGTTGGGAACGTCCTTGTAGAGTTCGCGCGTCTTCTGCACGGCAGCGAGTTCCGCCGTGGGATCTTTCGCGAATACCTGAGGAAATGCCACCACCTGCGAAATCAGCTCGCCATGGTCGGCTAGCAACTTGTAAGCCTGCAACACGTCGTCGGAGGCCAGCGGATCGAGCCACGCCGTAATGCCGAGGCTGTAGCTGTATTCCAGCGCGGCGCGGCCCGCTGCGAGCAACTCGGCGGGAGTGTGTGGCGGAAGCAGCGGCTCGATTTTCTCGGTGCCGGCATCCACCAGGAATCCACTCGGCTGCATGTTTTTGTCATCCTTCTCGAACCCGTAGTAGCTGCGTTCTCCGGCGGAAAGCTTCTTGAGGAAATCGGCGGTGATGCCGGCGCGCTGCAACAGCGCGCGATTCGCCCACGCGGTGTGTCCATCCATACCGCGCAGAAGGACGCTTTGCTTCTCGTATGTCCCGGTGCTGAACTGGGCGTTGAGCGCGTCTGTATGCGACCAGAACTCAAGCGGCATGCCGTAAATTTCAAGCACGTCGCCGCGCATGCCCTTGCCTGACTTTCTCGCGGCGTCGACAAAGGGCGCAAGCTGGTCGAGCGTGTCCACTTTTTCGCTGGCGTCCGCGCCAATCAGGCCGAGTCCGCCATCGATCGAATGGCTATGCGAATCGATAAACCCAGGGAAAAGAGTTTTGCCTTCCAGATCTATGCGCTCGGCGTTTGCCGACGCAATTTTTAAAACTTCCGCCAGGCTGCCGACCGCGATGATCTTGTCGCCGCGAATGGCGACCGCTTCCGCGTAGGGATTCTCCGGGTTGGCGGTGAAGACTTTCGCGTGAAAGAAGATCCGTTCCCCGGAAGGTCCTTGAGCCCAGAGCGAAATGCAGGTGAGAGCAAAAAAGAAAGACACTGCCAACAGAGCGGTTGAGCTACGTCGCGAAGAGCGTGCCACTGAGTTTCCCTTTCCCTGCCAATCCGCAAGATTCACTGAACGGCACTCCACTATACAACCTTGCCCGAATAGGCGGGCAAGACGGAGCACGCCAGGAACTTTAATCGCAGAGATCGCGAAGGAATACCGCAGAGGTCGCTGAAGAAAAGCCTGGGCTTACTCTCGACCTTTGGCGGGCTACACTTTGCGGCCTTCAGGGTTAAAGGCTTTTTCTATGGTTTCGGCAGTGCGGTGGGCTTTGCTACAATCGGCCTAATATGAGCATCCAGCAGCCATTTACCGATGTCCCCGACGCCCTTGAGGAAATCCGAGCGGGGCGCATGATTGTTGTGGTCGACGACGAAGACCGCGAAAACGAAGGCGACCTGACGCTTGCCGCGGAAAAAGTCACTCCCGAAGCGATCAACTTTATGGCCAAGTACGGGCGCGGGTTGGTGTGCCTGGCGATGACGGAGGAGCGGCTCGACCATCTTCGCATCGGGCCCATGACCGCGGAGAATACTTCGCAGTACGGCACCGCGTTTTGCGAAGCGATTGACGCGCGCACCGGAGTGACCACCGGAATTTCTGCTTATGACCGGGCGCGGACGATTCAGGTGGCGATTGATCCCGCGACCAAGCCCAGCGATCTAGCGCGGCCGGGGCACGTGTTCCCGCTGCGCGCGCGCAAGGGCGGGGTTCTGGTGCGGGCGGGACAGACCGAAGCGTCCGTGGATCTGGCCCGGTTGGCGGGGATGGTGCCGGCGGGAATCATTTGCGAAATCATGAAGGACGATGGCAGCATGGCGCGCGTGCCGGACCTGATCGAGTTTTGCCGCGAACATAAATTGAAGATGCTGACGGTGGCGGAGATCATCCGGCATCGCATGGCGCACGAACGCTACGTGCACCGCGTCGGCGAAGCGCTGGTGGACACGCGTTTCGGCGAGTTCCGAATGATTGCTTACGAAAGCGAAGTGGATGGCGGCGAGAGTCACGTAGCGCTGATTCGTGGTGAGATCGAAAATAGCGCAACGCCGGTGCTGGTGCGCATGCATGCGCACTGCCTGATGGGCGACGTTTTCGGAGCAACGGGCTGCGAATGCCACGCCACGCTGGAAGGGTCGTTGAGGAGAATTGGCGAGGCAGGGCGCGGGGCGTTGATTTATCTGCATCAGACTTCGCAGGGATTTTCGATTGAGAAAGTTGGCGACCGTTCGGCGCTCAGTTTTCATCGCGGACGGAAATTACCTGCGCTGCTGGATAGCGAGAGGCAGACGCAGCGCGAGATCGGCATTGGGGCGCAGATTTTGTCGGACCTGAACCTGCGGCATATTCGATTGCTCACGAACCGGCCAAAGAAAGTGGCGGCGCTGGAAGGATTTGGAATTGAGATTACGGAGCAGGTTCCGGTGGAACTGGGCGCGAGGAAGGCGAAGTAAGAACAGGGGCCAGGGGTCAGTAAGGGCAAACGCGCCCGACATATCAGAACGGCTTGCGGACTACGACTTCGTTGTCACGGATAAAAAACTGGGCGGAACACGCTTCCGAACCACAGATCACGGGGATTAGGCCGTTGATTTGCTTGCGGGTGATGAGTCCGAGCATGCCGCACGAAGGGCACGAGAGCACGGCCCAATAGGGATCTTCCTTTTCGCCGATCTCGCCGGCGTTTTCGAGCACGAAAACGGTGCCGGGCTGCATCTGCTCCGGGATCCACTCATTCAGGATGTCCAGTTCGCTAATCATTCTTCCTCCGTCCCCCTGCTCCTAGCCGTGTTAGACCAAAACCTCCTGCTATGAAGCATTTCTAGCACGCCGACGCGAAACCGGCGATGTTACCGAAGTATTCGCCTTGCGGGAGACGACCTCGGCGCGCACCTGCCGCACCGCGTCGCTGAGGCATACTCCCAGGATCGGCTGGCTCGAATTTTTCAAAATGTCGACAATCTGCCGCGCCGATGTTTCGAGATAAAGATGAGTGCCATCGGTGAGCAGATGATATTCGGAACCGTGGCTCATAATTTCCGCGAGGCCCTTGCCGAATTCGCGTCCGAGAAAACGCATTACTTTGCGGACACTTTGCAGGGAGAAACCTTTGCGCCGGAGTTCGCAGATCACTGCGACTTCGGTGAGGTGATGCATGGAATACACGCGGCGATGACCTTGGCGCTCGGGCTTGACGACTCCACGCTCGTCCCACCACTGGAGCTGGCGAGGGGTGATCCCCGTGAGGTCAATCACTTCGTGCGATGTAAAACGGTCTTGCATTCGTCCCCGGTAATGTTTGAAACAAACTGGCAGTAAAATGTTTCAGCCATTTTAGGCATGACTGGGTGGGAGTCAAGCAAAGAATCGGAGCGGGAGGGGTGACTAGGAGAGTTCCTGGTGGGAACGTGCGGATGGCGACGTGGAACCGCCACCGACGAAGTGGACGATCTCCAGGCGGTCGCCCTCGTTCAGTGCGGTTTCACGCCAGCGATCCCGCGGGACGATGTCGCGATTGAGTTCGACGGCTACCCGGTCGGCTTTCATCTGCAGGAATTCGATCAGAGCAGCGAGGGTAAGAGTATTCGGAGCATCGGGGAATACGCGCTCGTCTCCATTGATGCGAAGTTTCATTGCGTGGGACTTTCGCGCAGCAATCTACTCGGTTTTGCGCAGTTGGAATTTTCGCGTGGCGGTTCGGCCTTCGTGGTTGGCCTGGACCATGAGAGAGGCGTCGGGCAGCGCGGATTCTTCCACTTCGATTTTAATTTCCGCGGCGCCTCCCGAGTCGGTGACGGCCTGGGTATAGAAAGGAGCGGAGTCGGGACGGGCAAAACGAAACGTCAGACGTGCGCCGGCGACGGCTGCGCCTCCCTCGGTCACACGCAGCTGCATGGTCAGGTTGCGATCAGCGTGGACCGACTCGGCGTTCAGCCACTGCACATCGAGTTGCTTGATCGCCGCCAGCGCTTCCGGTTCCTGCCCATCGAGGACGCTATCGAGCTTCCCTTCGCGGATCGCGTCCAATACGTGCCGGTGCTGTTCGCGGAGGAGTTGCTCTTTCTGTTGGTCGGCCTGGCCCTGGCCCGCCGCGGCTGCGTAGGAGACCGCTTTTTTTCCGATGCAACGTCCACGGACAAAAACCTGCGTCTGTAGCAGCAGCTCACCCTCGCGAGCTTCGCTCTGCACGTGGTAGATGGTGTCCGCGTGCTTGACGTCGGTGTTGAAGCCAAAAATCATAGGATCGCTAAATTCTGCAAACTGACCATGTGACCGGTCAATGAACTGATACTCAAACGAATCAACGATCAATTGTGTAATCGAAAACTGCCGCGCGCAAGGGTCCGGGACCACCAGAGTACTCCCCTTGCAATACTTTGCCCCGAATCGGTGACAAATTCGACCACAAGAATTGCGTGATTGCCCAATTACGCAATCGTCTTACGCAGTCATTTTGCGCAGTCGATTCACAAGCCCTTAACATCAGCGCCAGATCGCTTGACACTCTTGAGTGTAACCCCATAATCTAGAACGTTTACGCAGCACCTCGCGAAAATTATATATAGCTTATCGTATGCCAGACAATTACTTCGCGCGCTACCTCCCGTTGCTGATCCATATTCTGCTGGCCAGCGGAATTGCGGGCGCGATTATTACGCTCTCCTGGCTGATTGGGGAGCGTAAGCCAACCCGCGCCAAGCTTGAGGCCTATGAATGCGGTATGACGCCGATCGGCGACTCCCGCGAACGCTTCTCGGTGAAGTTTTACATGGTGGCGATGCTGTTCATTCTGTTCGACGTGGAAGCGGTTTTTATTTTTCCCTGGGCCGTGATTCTGCGCCAGCTCAAAGCGCAAGGCGAGGGACATTTCGGGCTTTGGGAGATGTTCGTGTATATCGGCATCTTCCTGGTTGGCTTTTTCTATGTCTGGAAAAAAGGCGTTCTGGACTGGGGACTGCGGTCCTCCAGGGAGCGGGGAGACGTGTAGATGCCGACGGCCCCTGCCATTACCGATTTGGAAGAACTGAAAAGCCATCCGGCCGTGGCGCGGCTGCTGGCGTGGAATCCCTCCGCGGTGCAGGGGGCGAAATTTGACCGCGAGGAAATGACGATTCACCTCGATCGAGCCGCCATCCGCGAGGCCTGCGCGATTTTGCGGGACGATGCGGAGTGCGCATTCAACTTCCTTTCCGACGTAACCTGCGTTGATTGGTACCCTTCAGAGCCCCGGTTCGAAGTGGTGTATCACCTGCTTTCGATTTCGAAGAAGGAGCGGGTGCGGCTGAAAGTGCGCTTGAACAGCGACAGTCCGGCGGTGGAGTCGCTGACTTCGGTCTGGCCCGGGGCTAATTATTTCGAACGCGAAGTTTTTGATTTATTCGGCATCCGCTTCACGGGACATCCTTATCTCCGGCGCATTCTGATGCCGGAAGATTGGGAAGGCTATCCGCTGCGCAAGGACTATCCGGTGGAGGGCTATAGCTAAAGATATGGCCCATCTGACACCCACACCCGTACTCGAACCCGGCCAGGATCGCACCATGATCCTGAACATGGGGCCGCAACATCCGTCGACGCACGGAGTGTTACGGGTTCTGCTCGAGATTGACGGCGAGACTGTCGTGCGCATGATGCCTGACATCGGCTTTCTACACACCGGAATTGAAAAGACTTGCGAGGCGAAGTTTTACCAGCAGGTGGTGCCGCTGACCGATCGCATCGATTATCTCTGCCCCCTGACCAACAATCTCTGCTATGTGCTGGCGGTGGAGAAGTTGCTGGGGCTGGAGATTCCGCCGAAGGCGCAATGGCTGCGGGTTCTGTTGAACGAGTTGACGCGCATCAACTCGCACCTGGTGTGGCTGGGCACGCATGCGCTGGATCTTGGCGCGATGACGGTTTTTCTTTATTGCTTCCGCGAGCGCGAGGAAATTTTGCGCATGTTCGAGATGGTGAGCGGGCAGCGCATGATGACTTCCTATTTCCGCGTGGGGGGAATTGCGCTGGAGCCACCGCTGGGATTTTTCGATCGCGTGCGAGATTTTGCCAGTTACTTTCAGTCGAAGGTGGATGAGTACGAAAACCTGCTGACGGGGAATCCGATCTGGATGATGCGCACCAAAGGCGTGGCGGTGATGAGCGCGGAAGACGCGATCGCGCTGGGCGCCACGGGCCCGACTTTACGGGGCAGCGGGGTGGACTTTGACCTGCGGCGCGACATGCCTTATTCGGGCTACGACAATTTCAAATTCAAAGTTCCGGTCTCGCAGGATGGTGATGTGTTCGCGCGTTACATGTGCCGAGTCCAGGAATTGCGCGAGTCGATCGAGATCGTGAAGCAGGCGCTAGCCGGCATGCCGGAAGGACCGATCAAGGCTGATGCGCCGAAAGTGGTGCTGCCTGACCGCGAGAAGATGAAGACGGAGATGGAAGCGCTCATTTATCACTTTAAGATAATCACTGAGGGATTCGCGGTGCCGGTGGGCGAGGTGTACCAAGCAGTGGAATCTCCGCGCGGCGAGATGGGCTATTACATTGTGAGTGACGGCACGGCTAAACCCTATCGCGTGCACGTGAGATCGGCGTGCTTCGCGAATCTGCAGACGTTGCCGACGATGTGCGAGGGAAGATTGCTGGCGGATGTAGTGGCGGCGATCGGGAGCATCGACATTGTGCTGGGAGAGATCGACCGGTGAAATTCTCCGAAGAATTCGAGACGCGGTTTAAGACGATGCTCGGGAATTATCCGACCGAGCGTTCGGCGCTGGTGCCGACGCTACTCTATATTCAAGACGAAATCGGCTACTTGAGCGACGAGGCGATCCGGGAGATTGCCGGGCGTCTCGCGCTGACTGAACTCGAAGTGCGCAACGTGATCAGCTACTACTCGATGCTGACCACCAAGCCCCGCGGCAAGTTCAACGTGCAGGTGTGCACCAATATCAGTTGTATGGTGCGCGGGGGCGAAGAGATTCTGGAACACTGTGCCAAGAAGCTCGGCGTAGGCAACAAAGGAACCACCCAGGATGGATTGTTTACGCTCGAAGAAGTGGAGTGCATCGGGGCGTGCAGCTGGGCTCCAGCGGCGCAGGTGAACTACGATTTTCACGAGAACCTGACACCGGACAAGATCGATAAGGTTCTCGACGAGTACAGGAAATTGAATCATTGAGTGATTGAATCATTGAATCATTTGTTTTCCGCTTTCTGTGACTCAATGATTCAATCACTCAATGGGTAAATGGAATGGCCGAGTTGGTTTCTCATCCCGATGAAGTAAGGATCGTCTCCCGGCGCTTTGGACAGGGCGCGGTGGAGATTGATCGTTATCTCGAACTCGACGGCTATAAGGCCGTGCAGAAGGCGCTCGCGATGGGGCCGGACGCGATTATCAATGAGATCAAGAACTCTGCGCTACGCGGCCGAGGGGGCGCGGGATTTTCTACGGGAATGAAGTGGTCGTTCGTTCCCAAGACCTCGGCGAAACCGAAGTACGTGTTGTGCAACGGCGACGAGAGTGAGCCGGGAACGTGCAAAGACCGCCTGATCTTCGAGCAGGATCCGCACTCGGTGATTGAGGGCGTGGTGATCGCGGGCTTGGCGGTGGGCGCGGAAAGCAGTTACATCTATATCCGCGGAGAATACCGGTATTTGTCGATCATCATGCAGAAGGCGCTGCGCGATGCTTATGCCCGCGGATTCTTAGGGGCGAACATTTTTGGCAGCGGGCGGAAGTTCGATGTGTATTGGCACGGCGGCGCAGGAGCTTATGAGGTCGGCGAAGAATCGGCGCTTATGGAGTCGCTCGAAGGCAAGCGCGGCATTCCGCGCATCCGGCCGCCGTTTCCCGCGGTGGTCGGGCTCTGGGGCGGACCTACGGTGATCAACAACGCCGAAACGCTGGCGAATGTTCCGCACATAATTCTGGGTGGAGCGGATTGGTTCGCCAAACTCGGACCGGCGAAGAACGGGGGCACGCGCCTGTTTTGCCTGAGCGGGAACATCGCCAAGCCCGGTGTTTACGAGCTGCCCATGGGCTATAACTTAAAGCGAATGATCTACGAAGTGGGCGGCGGCATTCCTGGGGGGCGGGCGCTGAAGGCGGTGGTGCCCGGCGGCGCGTCTTGTCCTTGTCTCACCGCCGATGAACTCGACGTCAGCATGGATTTCGATTCCGTGGCGAAGGCGGGTTCCATGCTCGGTTCTGGCGGAGTGGTGGTGATCGATGACGCGCAATGTATCGTGAAGTTTGCTTTGCGCACGATGAAGTTTTATCGGCATGAAAGTTGCGGATGGTGCATCCCCTGCCGCGAAGGCACGGACTGGCTGGAAAAGACGCTGATCCGCTTTCACTCCGGCGGCGGGATGAAAAAAGACATCGACAACATGCAGTACCTGGCGGAAAACATGCTGGGGCGGACGTTTTGTCCGCTGGGCGATGCGGCGGCGATGCCGACCATTGCGTTTGTGAAGAAGTTCCGCAAAGAATTTGAAGATCATTTGGATGGCAGGCCATGCCGTTACGAGAAAGAAGGAGCGACAGAATCAATATTCGTATTGAAGAAGCTGTCATTCAAACCTTCCCGTGTTGGGAGTCGCTTGTTGCCGCGATGAAGAACTCGAACTTGAATTTCGTCAAATATGCCTGACGTAACGCTCACAATCGACGGCAAGAAGCTCACGGCTCCCGCGGGGACGCTGCTTATTGAGGCCTGCAAGAGCGCGGGCATCGAGGTGCCTTCCTTTTGCTACTACCCGAACCTGTCGCTGCAGGGCGCGTGCCGGATGTGCCTGGTAAAGGTAGAGAAAATGCCCAAGCTGCAAACCGCCTGCACCACGGTGGTGGGCGAAGGCATGATCGTCACCACCGACAACCCTGAGGTGCATCAGGCGCGCAAGAGCATGGTCGAGATGCTGCTAGGGAATCATCCCCTGGATTGTCCCGTGTGTGACGCCGGCGGCGAGTGCGAATTGCAGGATATGACTTTTTCTTACGGCGCCGCGGAATCGAAGTTCATGGAAGCGAAGAATCATAAGGAGGAGCAGCAGTGGTCTCCGATTGTGTTTTTCGACCGGCCGCGTTGCATCCTCTGTTACCGCTGCGTGCGCGTGTGCGGCGAGGCCATGGACGTTTGGGCGCTGGGTGTGCAGAACCGCGGCGTGAGTTCGATCATCGCGCCTAATAAAGAAGATCATCTGGAGTGCGAAGAGTGCGGGATGTGCATCGACATTTGCCCGGTGGGCGCGCTCACTTCGGGCGCATATCGCTACAAGACGCGACCCTGGGAAATGAAGCACGTGGGAACGGTGTGCACGCATTGTGGCGACGGCTGCAAGACGACTCTGGGAGTACGGCGCGGCGATACGGGAATGGAAATTGTTCGCGGTGATAACCGCGACAAGAGCGGCACTAACGGCGACTTTCTCTGCATCAAGGGCCGCTACGCGTTCGATTTCGCAAATCATGAAGAACGGTTGAAGCAGCCGTTAATCCGGAAGAATGGCAAGCTGCTTCCCGCGACGTGGGAAGAGGCTTTCGCGCTCATCGGCAAAAAGTTCGCCGAGGTTCGCGACAAGGACGGCGGACGGGCGATCGGCGTGATCGGTTCGACACGCACGACGAACGAAGAGGCTTACCTGCTGTCCAAATTTGCTCGTGTTGTTTTGAAGACTAATAATGTCGACCACCACCGGACTGCAGACTTCCCTGCTTTCGCGACGGCGGTGCGGGGTAAGGCCAATGCGACGGCCACGATGGCCGACGTCTTCACCGCGCCGGCGATTCTGCTGATTGGCAACGACCCTACTGAACAGCATCCGCTTCTTGCTTACCAGATTCGCAACAACGTTCGCCTACATCAGGCGCGGCTATATGTCGTCAACTCGAAGCCCATCAAGTTGCGGCGGCAGGCGACGGAATTCGCGCAGATTGCGGCCGGAACTGAAGACAACTTTGCTGCGTTCCTCGCTGGCGAAGACTCTGGCGTGGATGCTTTGGCAAGTTTTGCCTCGACTAAGGGCGAGTCGTTCGACTTCCTCGCGCTTCGAGCCAAACTCCGGCAGGAAGAAAATCTTCTCGTCATACTAGATTCCAATGTCCGCGGTAATGACATTAGCAACCTGGTGAATGCCCTTCCCGCGGCCAAGTTCATCTGCCTCGCCGACTACTCGAACTCGCGCGGCGCAGCTGACATGGGTCTTTATCCCGAACTGCTTCCCGGGTATCACGTGGCGGCTGGGAGCAACCCCTTCCAGAAAGAATGGGCCAGCGTTCCTCAGGCCGAGGGCCTGGATCTGGCTGGCATGGTTGATGCCGCGAAAATCGGTAAGCTTAAAGCTTTATATGTTGTGGGGTCGAATCCCGTAGGCCGGCTCAACATTGATCCTTTCGCGTTCTCGAAAAGCTTTCTCGTTGTGCAGGACATGTTCCTGACCGAGACCGCGGTGATCGCCGACGTGGTGCTGCCGACTGCAAATGCTTATGAAAAATCGGGCACTGTCACTAATACCTGCGGTGATGTGCAACTGGTAAAGAAGGCCGGCGAGGTCACGGGAACAAAATCTGACTTCGAGATGATCGTCCAGATCGCTGATGCGATCGGCTTCGACGTCCGCACCTTGGTGCCGTTCGGCGGTGGAACTCGCGCCGACATGGGTCAGTCGCGCGGAGCGCAGTCCGGTGAAGCGGACCGGCACGCAGTGTGGCTTGAAATGCACGGCCTCGAGCCCAAGCTGAGCCCGCTCGATCCAATGGCTATTCTGGACGAAATTCAGCGTCTGGTTCCGGGCTATGACGTGTCGCGCGCGAATCTACTGGCCGGAAATAGCCAGCATACTTCGCTAGCCGATTCGGGTGGAGGCACTCCGCAACAGAAGGTCGACTCAACGGCGAGTGTCTCTGCGGTGAACGATTCGACGATCGATCCCGCCAACGACACGCTGTTTACGTCGGGGACGCTGGGTCGCTACTCGCGAGCTTTGCAGTCGGTGCTGGAGAGTCATGAGGTCAAGCCGTCGGAAGTAGCTGCCGATTGACGCGGTAATCTGGGCGCGGAAGATTCACAGAATCTTGGAGAGGAAGCAAGAGTTTGCCGATTTGGATTTTCATTGTCGTCTCGGTGTTCAAGTCATTGGTCCTGCTGATCATCCTGCTCACTGCCGTCGCGTATACGGTGTGGCTGGAGCGCAAGGTCGTAGGCCATATGCAAAATCGCTGGGGACCCACGCGGGTCGGCCCGTTTGGACTGCTGCAGCCGGCAGCTGATGGACTCAAGTTTCTATTCAAAGAAGATCTCACGCCGCCCCATGTCTACAAGCCGCTGTTCCTGGCGGCTCCACTGATCGCGGTGATTCTCGCGCTCACTTCGATCGCAGTAATTCCGTTCGGAAACTGGGTGTGGGTTGGAAACCAGGTTATTCCGTTTCAGATCACCGACGTGAACATCGGGGTGCTGCTGATTCTCGGTGTTACCTCGATGGGGGTTTACGGAGTCGCGCTCGCAGGATGGGCCTCGAATAATAAATATTCGCTGCTGGGCGGTCTGCGTGCCAGCGCGCAGATGGTTAGCTATGAGATATCGCTGGGACTTTCACTGGTGGGCGTGCTGATTATGGCGGGCAGTTTCAGCTTGCGCGACATCGTGAATGCGCAGGCTGGCCACTTCTGGTACTTCATCCCGCGCTGGAATGTGTTTCACGGCCAGTTCATCGGCTTTTTCTGTTATCTGATGGCGGCTTACGCGGAGACCAACCGGATCCCGTTCGATTTGCCCGAAGCCGAAACCGAACTGGTCGCGGGATATCACACGGAATACAGTTCGATGAAGTTCGCCATGTTTTTCATGGCCGAATACGCCAACATGATTACCGTAGCGTGCCTGGCCACGCTCCTGTTCTTTGGGGGATGGCATGGGCCGATTTATGGCCGCGGCGTTCTGGCGGCGCTGTTGCCGGTATTCTGGTTTGCGGCCAAGGTGGTTGCGTTTCTCTTCCTTTATATATGGGTGCGTGGCACGTTGCCGCGCTTCCGCTACGACCAACTGATGTCATTTGGATGGAAGTTTCTGCTGCCGCTGTCGCTGGCGAACGTTATCGCGACGGCGATCGCGGTAGCGTGGTGACGAAGTAGTTCTCAGTTCTCGGTTCTCAGTTCTTAGTTTCGGCGACAAAAGAATGCCAACTGAGAGACGCAGCGGGTGCGACGGGTCTCACTGAGAACTGAGAACTGAGAACTGTTTTCATGAGCGTACATCTCATCTTGTTTCTGGCATTCGGAGTCGTCTGTGTGGCGGGCGCAGTCAACCTGCTAGCGCAGACACATCCCATCAACAGTGCGCTGTCGCTGATTGCGGTGATGGCAGCGCTGGCCGGCGAATATCTACTGCTGGGCGCGGAGTTCGTGGCGGCAGTACAGGTGATTGTTTACGCGGGCGCGGTCATGGTGCTGTTCGTCTTTACGATCATGCTGTTAAACGCAGGAGTAGAAGAGCGCACGAAGGGTAGTCGCGTCGCGATTTTGTTCGGGGTGCCGGGAATGCTGCTGGGCAGCATCCTGATGGCGTGGGTGGTGCTGCGACATTCGGGAACGGAAGCAGTCGCAGTCGGCGCGCTGCCGGGCGATCCCAAGACGATCGGGCAGTTGCTGTTTCACGAATTTCTGCTGCCGTTTGAGATTACATCGGTGCTGATCCTGATCGCGATCATGGGCGCAGTGGTGCTGGCTGGCAAGCCCGCCACGAATAAAACGACGGCGCAGCAGGTGATGCCGGGAAAGAAGGTGAACTGATGGTCCCGCTATCGTATTACCTGGTGCTGAGCGGATTCCTGTTCGCCTGCGGCGTGATTGCGTTCCTGATCAAACGCAACATCATCACCATCTTCATGTCGATTGAGTTGATGCTTAACGGCGTGAATCTTTCGTTCGTGGCGTTCGCCGCGCACTGGCACGTTCTGGCGGGGCAGGTATTTGTCTTCTTTGTGATGATAGTGGCGGCGGCGGAAGCGGCTGTGGGGCTGGCGATAATCATCGCCGTCTACCGCACGCGCGAGACGCTGAATATTGATCAGGTGAACTTGCTTAAACTATGAACCCGGCCCTCAATCTTTGGCTGATCCCGATTCTCCCGCTGGCTGGCGCGACGATCAACGGCGTTTTCGGGAAAAAATCCTCGCGGCAGACGGTCAGTGTGGTGGGACTGTTTTTCTCCGGGGCCGCGTTCGCATGGGCGCTGTGGGTCGCTGCGCGCTTTTCATCATTGTCACTTCCCTACCAGGAATATCTGGCCCACTGGATCCGCTCGGGAAGCTTCGCGGTGGATTTCGCGTTCTATCTCGATCAGCTCTCGCTAGTCATGTTGCTGGTGGTCACCGGAGTCGGATTTCTGATTCATATTTATTCCGTCGGCTACATGTGGGACGACCCGAGCTATTACCGCTTTTTCGCCTACCTGAATCTGTTCATGTTTTTCATGCTCACGCTGGTGCTGGCCAACAACTACCTGTTGATGTTCATCGGCTGGGAAGGCGTAGGACTGGCGTCGTACCTGCTGATCGGATTCTGGTTCACCAAAGATTCTGCGGCCTCGGCGGGGAAGAAAGCGTTTATCGTCAACCGCATCGGCGACTTCGGGTTTCTGATCGCGCTGTTTCTTCTGATCAAGCATTTCGGGACGTTGAATTTCGCGCAAGTGTTCGACGCCGTCAAGCCGCTTTCGGCGGAGACAGCGGGCGTTGGACTGCTCACGACGATCGGAATTCTGCTGATGGTGGGAGCGGCGGGAAAATCGGCGCAGATTCCACTTTACGTCTGGCTGCCCGACGCTATGGAGGGCCCCACGCCGGTTTCGGCGCTAATCCACGCCGCGACGATGGTCACTGCCGGCGTTTACATGGTGTCGCGCTCACACGTGATTTTTGAGCGTGCGCCCATTGCTCTGACCGTGGTCGCGATCACTGGCACACTGACTGCGTTCTTCGCCGCTACGATTGGCATCGCGCAAACGGATATCAAGAAAGTTCTGGCTTATTCCACGGTCTCGCAACTGGGCTATATGTTTATGGCGTGCGGCGTGGGGGCGTTCTCCGCCGGAATTTTTCACTTGATGACGCACGCTTTCTTCAAGGGCCTGCTCTTTCTTGCTGCGGGCTCGGTGATTCACGCGGTCGGTGGCGAACAGGACATGCGCAAGATGGGCGGCCTGCGCGTCTACATTCCGTGGACGTTTTCGACCATGTTGATCGCAACACTCGCGATCGCCGGAATCCCGCCATTTGCAGGCTTTTGGAGCAAGGACGAGATTCTCTGGCAGGCCTATCAGACGAGCTGGGTTTACTGGGTAATCGGTCTGATCACAGCCTTCATCACGTCCTTCTATATGTTCCGCCTGTTGTTCATGACGTTTTTCGGGGACTACCACGGCGTTCAGGTTGGTGAGACATGGACACGGGATCGCACGGGCACGGTGAGCCGCACGAGAGCCCCATGGTGATGCTGGTTCCGCTGATGATCCTGGCTTTGCTTTCGGTGGTGGGCGGCTTGGTTGGCATCCACAACGGCTTTGAGCATTTCCTTGCTCCGGTGTTTGGAACTGGGGCAAGTATCGACGCGGCGACAGAGGGGGCCGGTGGCTACACAGAATATCTGCTCATGGGTATCTCGGTAGCCGTGGCTCTGCTGGGCGCTTTCCTCGCCTATGTGCTCTACCTCAGCAAACCTTACCTCCCGCAGAAAATCGCCGACGCGCTGAACGGCTTTTACACGGCAGTGGTGCACAAGTACTACATCGATGAGATTTACGCCGCGGTTTTTGTCAAGCCGCTGATTGACGGCTCGACGCGCATCCTGTGGCAGGGCGTGGATAAGGGCGTGATCGATGCCACGGTGAACAACAGCGCCGACGCCGCACGCAGCGTGTCCGACGAAGTGCGACATATGCAATCGGGCAACCTGCGTTCCTACGCGGGCTGGATCGCCGCCGGCTCGGCCGTGGTGATCGCCTACATGATCTGGAAATGGACGGGAGCCCGATGAACGCCGACAACTGGAGCCCGTACATTTTGTCGCTCGTCACGTTTGCCCCGCTGACGGGAGCGTTGCTCCTGGTGCTGTTCCCGCGCCGCGACCGCGATATTCGCATTTTTGCGCTGGTCATCTCACTGCTGACGTTTGTTCTTTCGCTGCACCTCGCGGTTTATTTTCATCGGGGGCAGGTTGGATTCCAGTACGAAATCAACCAAAAGTGGATTACGAGCCCCAACATCCACTACCACATGGGGATCGACGGCATCTCGCTGTGGCTGGTGCTGCTCACGACGTTCCTGACGCCGCTGTGCGTGCTGATCTCGTGGACGTCGATCCATGACCGCGTCAAGGAATTTTTCATTATCCTTCTGATTCTCGAGACCGCGCTGATCGGCGTCTTCACTTCTCTCGACCTGTTCCTCTTCTATTTCTTCTGGGAAGCCACGCTGATCCCTATGGCGCTGTTGATCGGAATGTTCGGCCACGAACGCAAAGTGTACGCAGCGGTCAAATTCTTTCTCTACACGATGATCGCTTCGGTGTTCATGCTGGTGGCCATCCTCTGGCTCTATGCGCAGACTGGCAGCTTTGACTTCGTGACCATCCGCGACCAGATAGCCAGTGGCGTGGTGCCGAACTTCCCCGCCGCGGCGCAGTGGTTGTTCCTCGGCTTCTTCGTTGCGTTTGCGGTGAAGGTTCCGCTGTTTCCGTTTCACACGTGGCTGCCCGATGCTCACGTTGAAGCACCGACCGCGGGTTCTGTGTTGCTGGCCGGAGTGCTGTTGAAGATGGGCACTTACGGCATGCTCCGCTTCAACCTCGGACTGTTCCCCGAGACGGCCCGCCGTAACGCGCCCTGGATCATGGTGCTGGCGTTGATCGGTATCATCTACGGCGCCCTAGTGGCAATGGTGCAGCCCAACATGAAAAAGCTGATCGCCTATTCTTCGATCAGCCACCTGGGCTTCGTGGTGCTCGGGATTTTCAGCTTCACGCAGGCCGGGCTCAATGGCGCGATGTTTGTCATGCTCGCTCATGGAGTCTCTACCGGCGCGCTGTTCATGCTCGCGGGCATTCTTCACGAACGCCGCCACACCTACGAAATCAGCGAATTCGGCGGACTGGCCGCGACCATGCCGATTTTCGCCGCTTCGTATTTGTTCATTGTGCTGGCCTCGGGGGGTCTGCCTCTGCTGAACGGGTTCATCGGCGAGTTTCTGGTTCTCAGCGGAGCATTCCAGGCTAACGCGTGGTATGGAGTTCTGGGGGCGACGGGCGTGATCTGGAGTGCCGGCTATCTGCTGTGGATGTACCAGCGCGTCTTCTACGGCAAGGTCACGCACGAGGTGAACAATTCTTTGGCCGATTTATCTGGCTTCGAAAAGCTGGCGGTCTGGCCTTGCGCTGCGGCCGCGCTGGTGATGGGCGTAGCGCCGATCTTGTGGCTGGGCGCGATTGATCCGGCAGTGCAAGCGGCGCTTACTCCGTTCACGCAGGTTGTGAGCAAGGTGGTGGGCCAATGAGGGCGGGCGATGCGGCGGGGGAATGATTGCCGCGCTGACCACCGTACCGGCTGCTTTGCTGCAAGCTATTCCCCAAACGGAGGATTACATCCGCATCCTGCCGGAGCTGGTGCTATCGGCGTTCGGCATCGTGATCATGTTTCTCGAGCCGCTGGTCGATGAAGAAAAAAGCCAGAAACTTCTGGGCCTCATCGCGCTGCTTGGCGCCATCGCCGGAATCGCCGCGACTTGGGTTATGTCAGGATCGCCGGGCCTCGCCTTCTCCAGGATGGTAAAGGTCGACAGTTTCAGCGTGTTCTTTCACGTTCTGGTCATCGCGATCGCCGGGGTCATCATTCTGATTTCTTACGAATACATGGCCGTGCAGCGCATTCGCGCCGGTGAGTATTACGCCCTGATTCTGTTCGGCACGGTCGGCATGGCTCTGATGTCCTCCGCCATTGAGCTGGTCTTGATTTTCATCGCGCTCGAGATTTCTTCGATCTCTTCCTACATTCTCGCTGGATTCCGCCGCAACGAAGCCTCGAGCAGCGAATCTTCATTGAAATATTTTCTGCTGGGTTCGTTTGCGACCGCATTTTTCCTCTACGGCGTGGCGCTTATTTTCGGCGCAACCGGTTCCACCAACATCGATATCATCAGCCAGAAACTGCAAACCAGGCCGGTCGACTTGCTCGTCTATGTTGCCATCGCGTTTATGTTTGTCGGGCTCGGATTCAAAGTGGCCGCGGCTCCGTTTCACATCTGGACTCCTGATGTTTATGAAGGAGCGCCCGCGCCCATCGTGGGCTTCATGTCCACCGCGCCCAAAGCCGCGGCTTTCGCGGTCCTGCTGCGGGTCGTGTTCACGATCAATGCTCCCGGACGCTTCTGGCTTATCTGGGTCTCAGCCGCGCTATCCATGACTCTGGGTAATGTGGGCGCACTGCTACAAACCAACGTGAAGCGGCTGCTGGCCTATTCTTCGATCGCACATGCCGGCTACCTGCTGGTGGCCTTTGCGATGCTTACTCCCGAGGACTCTGCCAACGGAGTTTCTGCCGCCATGTTCTACACCGCAGCGTATGCGGCAATGAACGTAGGCGCGTTCGCAGTGGTCAGCCACTTCGCCAACGCGGGCGAGCGCTACGTGACTCTCGAAGACTACGAGGGACTGGGTCGCACTTCCCCACTACTGGCGGCAGCGCTCACTATTTTCCTGCTCTCGCTGATCGGCATTCCCATGACCGGGGGCTTCTTCGCGAAATTCTACGTATTCAGCGCGGCGCTGAAAGCGAACCTGGTCTGGCTGGGCTTGATCGGCTTCATGAACAGCGCCATCGGAGCCTATTACTACCTGCGCGTCATCGTGATGATGTATATGCGAGAGTCGCGGCGAGACGTTCCCGTCACTCCGGTTCCCTGGAGTCTCGGCGTAGCATTGGCCATCAGCGTGGCGGCAACACTTTATCTGGGAATTCTGCCCAACCGGCTTTTGCAATTCACCCGGCAATCCGCTCAAGAGGTGGTGCAGCACTCCGTTTCGGCGCCTTCCAACGCGACCGGTGCGGTGCGCGCGCCCTTTTAGCCAAGAGTCCTATTCTGTGGAAATCGCCAAAACGCGCAATTGACAAGCACCTTGGGCCACGTGCATCATGTGTGGGCACAGAGAGAGTAGTTCTCCCACGGGGGAGTATAAAATTGCCCGGAGGATCGCAAATGTTTCAAGTCGTTCGGAAGCTTTGGTCAGAAGATGAGGGACAGGACATCGCCGAGTATGCAGTGATGTTGGCTGTGATTTTGGTTCTGGTAGTGGGGACGATTCGGCTGATCGGAACGAATTCGAACAATGTATTCTCGAATGTGGCCAGTTCCATTCAGTAGTTTGAAGTAAGCCTGGCGTTTTGAAGACGCCTCGGCAACGCGAAGTTTTTTATTAATTGGGAAAACACCGATGACGCGATTTACTTTTAGCACGGCATTCTTCCGCTACTGGTTTCCGGTGGCGGCTGCGGCCAGGCTTGCAGAGATCGATCCGGTGAAAGTCACCTAGATCCAGACAAGTTTCGAACCGCAAGCCGCGATCGGGATCGCGGCTTTTGTATTTCAGGTCGCAATAATCCCAGAAAGAGAGTTTTCTTATGATCGTCAACATGTCGGAGAAAGCCACGGAACAAGAGATCGCGCATGTGATTGAACGCATCCGCGAAGCCGGCTACCAGCCTCACGTTACGCGCGGCACGGAACGCACCATCGTCGCCGCGGTGGGCAGTGGACGCCGCCACGAGATCGAAGCCCTGC
The DNA here is from genome assembly GCA_963846245.1 of uncultured Acidobacteriaceae bacterium. GTDB lineage: Bacteria > Acidobacteriota > Terriglobia > Terriglobales > Acidobacteriaceae > Sulfotelmatobacter. The sequence goes on from CAWJVI010000014.1 coordinate 171,801, forward strand.
AGGTGGCCCCGGGAGTCGACAATGTCGTGGCCATCGCCCAACCCTTCAAGCTGGTCAGCCGCCAGGTGAAACCAGAACGATCCGTCGTGCATATCGACGGCGTAGCTATCGGAGGTCCCGATGTCGTAGTGATCGCGGGCCCCTGCTCCGTCGAATCACGCCAGCAACTGCTGGATACCGCCCACGCCGTGAAACGCGCGGGCGCCACCATGCTGCGGGGCGGCGCTTACAAGCCGCGCACTTCGCCTTATGATTTTCAGGGACTCGGCCTGGAAGCGCTGAAGATTTTGCGCGAGGCCAAGCAGGAAACTGGTTTGCCCGTAGTCACCGAAGTGATGAGCACCGAAGACGTTGACATAATCTGCGAGCACGTCGACATGCTGCAGGTGGGCGCACGCAACATGCAGAACTTCGCGCTGCTGCGCCGTCTGGCCACGGTGAAGAAGCCTATCCTGCTCAAGCGCGGCCCCTCAGCGACGGTGAAGGAGTGGCTGCTGGCAGCCGAATATCTGCTCTCCGGAGGCAATTCTGACGTCGTGCTCTGCGAGCGTGGAATCAGAACCTTCGAAACTGAAATGCGCAACACCATCGATCTCGCCGCCATCGCTCTGGCTCGTGATCTTTCGCATCTGCCGGTCATCGCGGATCCTTCGCACGGAACCGGCAAGCAGAGCCTGATCGCGGCGGTCTCGCGCGCCGCAGTTGCCGTTGGAGCCGACGGCCTGATCATCGAAGTGCATCCCTGCCCGGAGCGAGCGCTCTCAGACGGGCCGCAGTCACTGGATTTTTCGGGATTCGAGGAAGTGATGCGAGCGTTAACGGAACCGCTGCGGAGGGTAGCAACTGTCGCCGCGCCCGCGGCAGCTCGATAGAGCCGTGACGCCAAGACGGAAGGGACAACACTGGAGTTCGCTAGTTCGCGGGCGCCCCTGCCACCGGCGGTTTCACCTGCATGGCGGGATCGCCGAACAGGATATAAGTCTTGCGAACCACGGCGGCGCCGATTTGCGACTTCGCCGCGACAATCGCATCACCCAGCGTCGGCTGGGGAGAACTCAACACGCTCTTTACTATTAATGCGTCCAGCTTCGCTTGCGGCGGAGCCTGATTCAGGCCGCTGGACGCCAGCACCGCCACGCCACCGCCGTTCGGTGCCAGAATCAGCGCGACCGCCAGCGGTTGCCCGAACACGTCCTGGAAAAACCCGTTCAGGCAATCCATGATGAAAAATACCGGCAACTGGGTCCCGTTGGTCAACGTGGCCACAGCATCGTTGTCGAAGATGTTTGAGCCCGACCATTGCTCTTCGGCCCCATGCCCGATGTAGTTGACCAGCAACTGTCCCGAGTTGATCGCGGAAACAATCTGTTCCCGGGCGGCTACGGCTCCTATCGTGCCGGCGAATACATCAGTCACCTGCAAGGTGGAAGGCATTTCATTTTGCACGGTCTGGCTATCCTGGGTAAAGTTGATTGTGTCGTTCTCGTCAGCGACCACCAAGGCCTGCCCTGTCCAGGATCCGTTCGTGGACCCGTCCTCATACGCCTCGATCTTCCCCACTACCGTATTGGCTTCATCCAGAGTAGCCACCGGCAACCGCCCAGTCGCGATAGTCGGCATGCCGGTATTGTTGAAGTCGGAGAACCAGTCGTCGGACGCGGTCATCAACCCGGTGGATGCCACGATCTTGGTGGGCACAAAGTCAAGGTACCCATATCCCAGATAATTCCTCGGATCCACCGACGCTCGTCCGTTCAGCAGCAGATATTTCGGCTTGATTCTCCAACTCTGGTTCGCCGTCTGCAAGAACTGGCGGATCACATCGGGGCTGCGTTCCCCAAAGTTGAACTCGTCATATAAGTCGCCGATCGGGACCACCACGGAAGATTTCCCCGTTCTCCTATGCGAGAACACCAGCGGAGGCAGCGCACCCACGAAATTCTCGTGCGAGACCATCGCTATGTCGGCACCGCGCTGCACGCTGTGCCAGGTTGAAGGATGGTTCGCCCGCAGCCCGGCGGCAACGGCAATCTGGTCGGCCGCAACGGCCAGTAGCGTGTGCCGGACCGGAGTGGCGCCAGCGGTGGTCGTCCACGGTATTTGTGCTGCGAAGGTATAGGTGCCGCCGTTGCTCGCCACAATCTGCGGAGTGAGTTGCACTGGCTGCGCGGGATCGGTGATGTCCAGCACGGCGATCGTCCCATTCGTAAACCCACTGACAGTGATTTCCTGACCGGCGCGTCCCGTAAACTTGAGTTGGTCGGAATCCGCCGCGTACAGGTGCGGATAGGCAATGCGTATGTCGCTCACCAGGCTGGTATCGTATTCGCCGTTTTGTGCGGTCAGAGTAATTGTATTGTCGCCCACCTGCAGCACGCCTGGCGGCAGGCTCACGTGAAATTTCCCCAGTTGCTGGCCCGTGAAAGTTAAGTCACCCACCACGGTCCCGTTCAGCGCAACGCTCACGTCGTGCAGAATGCCTTGGATTACTCCCTGTAACGCCACATCCAGTGTCGCCGGCTGCGTCGAGGAAGTATTGAAATTCGGCGTCTGCATCACTTGCTCCTCCGGAGTCGTGGAAACCAGCGGCCCGAAGAAGTTGTTGCCGTCCGGCGTGATCAGCGCAGCAAAGTAAATCGTGCGTGGTTGCAGTTCTACCGTGTAGAGGAAATTTGCCGCCGGCTGGTTCGTTCCGGAACTGGCTTGCAGCTGCGGAATCCGCAGGCCGTTTCGCGACCCTGCCACTAACCAATACACTCGCGTGCCCGTATACTGCGTGTCGATTCCGGTGCCGTAGAAGCTGATGGACGCCTGCGGTCCGAACCCTCGCGGACCACCCGTGGCGCCCGTGATCAGAATGGGTTGCTCGACGGCCTCGGCAAACAAATGCAGCGAGGCCGGATCCACGTGCGGATCGAGGCCGGCTTTCACCAGGTCCGGCTGCGCAATCGAATACCAACCCTCGTGCCTGATTAGAATCTTCACTGCAGGATTCGCCGCCAGGTCAAATTGCTCCTGCATCTGGGCCGTGGTGGGCACAAAGGTGCCCGGCAAAGTTTCCACAGGATGGCTTCCGCCGCCCCCGGCAGGCTGCGCCTGGTTCAATTGGCTCAACATCAGCGTCCTGGCCGCGACGGAGTCGCTGGGAGATTGCTCGTCCGATGATACGGTCGCAGCGCTCTCCACCGAAACCGGCCCATGCATTGTGCGAGTGCCATTCACGTCCACGTCTTCGAGCCAGTATTCGGCGCCCGCACTGCTGGCGTAAGGATCGATCCAGTTGTAGGACTTGCCGGAATGTTTGGGAAGCGCGCCACTCATCCATAACGCCGAGCCGGCAACCAGCGACGCATTCAGGCGAACCCGGTTTCCGTTCAGCTCGCGGTACACGTTGAAGCCAAGATTGTTCGCCTCGCCGCCAGTCTTCCAGGTGAGCAGCACGCGGTCGGCGCCGTTCCTGTCCGTACCCGACTGGGCCGCGAACGCCTGCAGCTGGATGCTGGTCGGCGCTGCAATCGTTTCCGATTGAGTAGACGAATTGTTCGCAGTATTCGGATCGGTCTGGTCGGCGGTGACCGTAGCCGTATTCGACACACTGCCAGGCGTCCCGGCGATGGTGACGATCGTGATGGTTGCCGTCGCGCCGCTCGCCATGGTCCCCAGCAGGCAAGTCACACTGCCGCCCGCTTCCGAGCAGGTACCGGTAGTGGTCGTGACCGAGATGTAAGTCACCGCGGTCGGCAGCGTGTCTGCGACCGTCACAGTCGTTGCCGAAGCTGGACCGTTGTTCGTGACTGCGAGGGTGTAAGTCAGCGTGTCGCCTTGCGAAACCGGATTTGGCATGGCCGTCTTCACAATCGCCATGTCAGCGCTGTTGGCGTTAGCAACAAGAACCATAGCGGTTGCGCTGTTAGTGGTCAGGTTCGGGACTACATTGCCGGCTGAAGCCGTGGCCGTGTCAGGGATATTTGTTCCCGAGGGCGCGCTCGCATTCACTTGCATGACCAGGCTGAAGCTGGCCGTTCCGTTCAGCGCGATGCTTGTTCCCGCACCCGCTGTACAGGTGATCGTCCCTGTCCCTCCCACTGCCGGAGTAGTACAGGTCCAGCCCGCCGGATGCGTGATGCTCTGGAAGGTCATGTTCGCCGGGACGGTCTCAGTCATCGTCGCCGTGGCGGCGGTTGTAGCGGCTGGCCCAAGATTCGTGATCACCTGCGTATAGGTGACGTTGCTTCCCGGCGCAGCGGACGACACCGACGGCGTGTTCGCCATCGAGAGATCTGCCTGTCCCGTCGCCGCGACTACATCGGTCGCAGTGGCCGAGTTGTTAGCCGAATTGGGATCCGTCGTCGCAGAGGTCACCGTCCCCGTGCTGTTGATCGCGGTGCCGGCCGCCGTCCCCGCAGTCACGGTCACCACATACGTGAAGGTCGCGGTCCCCGGCGCGAAGCTGGCGTCGGTGCAAGTACCTGTGGCCGCGGTGCAAATCCACGTTCCGCCCGGACCGGTGAGCGACACGAGCGTCGTATTCGCCGGCAGCGTATCGGTCAGCGTGACACTGGTCGCCGCGCTCGGCCCGGAATTCGTCACGACTTGCGTGTAAGTAACGTTAGCGGTGGCCGCCACCGGAACCGGAGACGCCGCGTTCGTTATGCTCAAATTGGCCGAGTTTCCCACTCCAACCGTTGCCACGGCGGTGTTGTTGCCCGCATTCGGATCCGTCGGCGTCGTCTCCGTCACCGATGACCGAATCGCTGATCGTTCCTGGCGTTACCCCCGTTCCCACAGTGACCACAAAAGTGAACACCGCCGACGCGCCCGACGCCAAAGTTGTGGCTCGCGTTGTTCGTGCATTTCAGCGTCGCCAGGGTACAGGTCCATCCCGTAGGGCCTGACCAGCGACACAGCCGTTGTGCCCGCTGGAAGCGTCTCAGTCAGGGTAATCGTGTTTGCCGTGCCGATCCTGTGGTCGCAGGTCCAAGGTTCTTCACCGTCTGCGTATACGTAATGTTGCCCCCGGCCGTCACCGGATTCGGACTGCCCGAATTCGCCATGCTCAAATCGGCTTCTGTCGCACTGGCCACCGCAATATTTACGGTCACCGAATTATCCGAAAGGTTGCTGTCCTTTGTGACGGAACCCGCCGTAGCCGTATCCGAGATAATCGTACCTGCCGGCGCCGTGGCGCTGACCTTGTAAACGGCCGTGATCGTCACCGTCGACCCCGGCGGAACGCTGGGGTTCGTGCACGACACCGGTGCGGCGTTGGGCAAGTCCATGTCCCGCCGCCAGTGGTCGTCGCCGTCACCGAGGAGAACGTCGTGTTGTTCGGAGTCGCCTCGTTGAATGTGGCCGTCACACAATTGCTGGGACCGTGATTGAACACGGTCTGCGTATATGTGATCGTGTTGCCCTGGGTCGCCGGATTCGGCGTTTCGCTATTGGTCACGGTCAGATCGCAAACCATAGCTTACCAGCGTCGCCGTGGTCGTGGTGCTGGTGTTTACCGCGTTGGTCGCCGTGACCGATGAAGTCGCCGTAATGGTGCCCGCCGCGATTGTGGGCGCAACGTTCAGCACCACAATAATGTCCGCCGCCGTTCCCGAAGCCATGCTGGGGTCGGTACAGTTGACGGTCCCGGTCGCTCCCACCGCCGGAGTCGTGCACGTCCATCCTACCGGCGCGGAAACCGATGCGAACGTGGTGTTGGTCGGCGTCGCTTCGGTGAAACTCGCCGTTGTCGCCGCGGCCGGGCCGTTGTTCGTTACCACCTGCGTATAGGTGATGTTGTTTCCCGAAAGCACGGTGCCCGGCGTTGCCGCCGTGGTAAGCACTAGATCGGCCTGCGTGGCCGCCCCCACCAACGTCGGTCGCGGTTGCCGCATTTGCACCAAACGCCTGGTTCGCCGCGTTGACGGTTGCCGTATCACTGATCGTGGTCCCGTTCGCCGTGCCCGCGGTCACTTTGTAAACGACCGTGAAAGTTCCCGACGCGCCTGCCGCCACACTCGGATTTGTGCATTGCGGGGGAAAGCCCGCGCAGCTCCATCCTGCCGGAGCCCCGATCGAGACGAACGTCGTATTCGTCGGCGTCGTCTCATTGAACGTCGCTGTTGTCGCCGCAGCCTGTTCCTGTATTCGTGACCACTTGCGTGTAGGTGATGTTGCTGCCTGCGGCCACCGGATTCGGCGACGCCACATTCGTCACTGTGAGCTCGCCCTTTGCGGTCGTGCCAACCACTGTGTTGACAGTCGCGGTATTATTCGCTGGATTCGGGTCGCTTGCCGAGGAACTCACTGACGCCGTTTCCGTTGATGACCGTCCCGTTGGCCGTTCCGCTGGCCACTTGCATCACCAGCGTGAAGGTGCCCGACGTAGATCCCGCCATGTCCGAGTTAGTGCAAACAAGGCTCCCCGTCGCTCCCGGAGGGATGCAGGACCATCCTGCCGGAGCCGAAACTGACACGAGCCCCATGTTTGCCGGGATCGGATCGACCAGTGTTGCGTTGTCCGCTGCGCTCGGTCCGTTGTTGGTCACGACCTGCGTATAAGTAATGTTGCCGCCGGCAGCCACCGGATTCGGAGATCCCACATTCGTCACGCTGATGTCGGTGCTGGAAACCACGGTGGCCAAGTCGGTCGCGCTGTCGTTCGCCAGGTTGATCTCGCCTCCGCCGCCCACCATCGCCGTGTTGGTAACGGTCGCGGGCGCCGACTGCGTCACGTTCGCGTTGACGGTGATTGAGGGATAGCTGCTGGCCCCTGCCAGCATATCCGACCGCATGCAACTTACCGTCTGCGCCGCAATCGAACACGCCCAGCCCGTGCCGGACGCGCTGCTCGGGGTCACCCCTGTGGGCAACGTGTCGTTGATCGTCACCGAGGCGTTCGTCGCGCCATACGGACTCAGGTTCGAAACCGGAATCGTGTAACTCGCAGTCGAGCCGCGCACAAAATTTCCTACGTGGCTCTTGCCCAGCGTCATGTCCGGCGTGCATTGCGCACCCGACATTGTTCCCGAAGTCGACGAGATCGACGCATTGGTCACACTCGTGCCATTCGTTCCCGCCGTGGTGCCGTACGCCACGCCGGATTTTCCGTGGTCCCGCTCGCCCCGCCAGAACGCTAACGCTTGCCGGGGTCCCCGAAACTAATACCACGCCACCGCCACCGCCGCCGCCCGGGCCGTGACGATTGCCCAGCGTGTATGCCTCGCTTGCCCACGCATCTCCGCCCGTGCCGCCGTTGGCGTTGAGCGAGAGGCCACTCTCGCCGCCGTTCGCCGAAAGAACCACGATGCTGCCGCCCGCGCCTGCCGCCGCCGCCCCGTCGTTCAAGTGCTGTTGTACGACGCGACGCCGTTTGCAGTAAGCGTTGCCGTTCCGTAAGCAGGTTGGCGCGAATAATAATGATTCCGCCACCAGCCGATCCTCTGCTCGCCTGGTTGTCGCCGTCAGGAGTTGTTGCGCGAGCCCGCACCTCCGCCGCCGCCCAAGATCACGCGATTGATCGTGGCGGGGAACGCCGTCCCACCTTCGCCGCCAACACTCAGGTTCGTATCCCACGAGTCGCCGCCAAACCCACCTGCTCCGCCATTACCCCCACCCCCGCCGCCGGCGTTCTGACATTGCGTTGGGAGATGCGGTGCGGATCAGCGTCGGTGGCGCCGCCGCCGCCGTTGGCTGGCGCACCCCGCGCCATGCTGCCGTCGGTTCCCGCCGTGCCGCTGGGATATCCAACCGTCGTGGTTGTTTGCAAAAAGGTTGCTTCGACTCGACCCACATCGGCGTGCCTGCGATTCCTTCGCCTTTGGACCCGTCCCAACCCGCCTCGACCCGTGCTTGCAGACACTGTCGCGTCGGCGTGTACGTGGCCGGAGACGGCTGCAAGATAATCCGGTGTTGCTGCCACCACCACCACTGCATCTGCAATCCCGCCGCTCCCCGAAAGCCCAGCCCATCCACCGCGACTGTCGCGGTATTCAGAGTCAGCGTCCCTGAGATATCCAGGACCAGCACCCCACCCGTGGAACCGTTCCACGTGCTCGCCGTCAATCCCGAACTCAGCGTTGCGCTCGTGTATTGAGGCACCACAATTACCTGATAGGTGCTCTGTCCCGCCGTGGCTGAGGCCGCCGAGGCGTGATACGCAAACACCAGCCCGCCGCCCGTACCGGATCCCGCAATCGAAACTGACCCACCACCGCCACTCGCCGAGGTGGCCGTGACAAACTCGTAATTTCCCGCGCTGTTGAGCGCCGTAAATCCCTGCCCGGTGTCGCCGTTGCCATACGCAACACTGTTCGCCACGTCAATGCTGGCGTCCTGCATCTGGATTACCAGGAGGAGATTACCTACGGCGATCGCACTGCCCGCGCCTGCCGCCGTCCCAATCGGGATAGACGTTGCACCCGCCGCCACGCTCGCCGTTCCCGGATAGTAAGTGTTCACCGTCCCGGTCAGCGTGCCTCCGGGCGCAGCCTGCGAAACCGTTGCGCATGCCGCAGTCTGCACCGTCGCAACCGCCGTGTACGAATTGTTTCCTGTGTTGGGATCGGGCGGCGTCCCCGAGTCGGTGATGGTCGCGGTATTGGCGTATGCTCCCGCGGCACTGGCCTTGACGGTCACCGTGATGGTCGCCGTTGCTCCGCTGTGCAGCGGCGTCGGCAGCGTACAGTTCACCGGCCCCGTTCCCGTGCAGGTGGTTCCCGCGCTGGCAACCGCGGAAATAAAAGCCGGTCCTGCCGCCAGTGTGTCTGTGAGCGTAACTCCATTGGCCGCCGACGGGCCGTTATTGGTTACCGTGATGGTGTAAACCGAGTTCGACCCTAGAAAAACCGCACTGCCCACGCTGGTGCTAACGGCAATATCAGCCGTTGTGGGATTCAGCGAAATCGCTCCCTGCGACCAGTTGGAAGTGGAGCTGAGAAGTTCCGAGAGCGGCACCGTCGGCGCTCCAGCTCTCGTGCTGCCCGTCCCCGTTACATCGCGGTTATTTGTGGGAAAGGCTCCGGAGGTCGCATTCCACTGCGAAACCTGCGGGCTCGACATCGTGACGTTCGGAGCTTCGCCGGTCGCCAGAGTGTCAATCACCATCCCGTTGATCACGCTCGGCACATCGAGTTGCGAGTTGCACGCCGAGGTCGGATTCGCGCTGGTTACGCACCCCGCTACCGCGCCATCCGCCGAAAGAAAAGATCCCATCGGCACCGTCTGGTCTACGCCCGTAAACGTGGTCGCGCCCGCCACCACACCCACTGTCGCGTTTGTCGGAACGTTTACGTTGACTGACAACGGGTACGGCAGTTCCACTGGCCGGCGCCAGCAATGACCACATCTCCACTCGGCGCGTCGACCCCGCATCGTTGTGAAACCCCTGCCGCGTCAAAGCGGTTCCGCCGTAGGTCACGCTGCTCACCGTCGTGCCCGTGCTGTTGGTGAGGTTGATCGAAACTCCCACGATCAACAAACGATTGGCCGTGGTCGCCGTAGTGTGGGAAAAGGTCAGCGCCGTCGTCCCCGTTCCAGCCTGATCGCCCGTAGTAAAGGTCGTCGCATCCACGGCCACCTGCGCCCGCGCCGTCGTCGCCCCTCCCAGCATCAACAACAAACCGAGAACGGCTGGAACGATTGCGGAAAAGCTGGATGTTGTAGTGGATTTCAATTGACTGGATTACTCGTATGGCTTGATTCTGAGTGGCTTTGGCTTGATTCTAGGTGGCCTGGCTCTGGGTGTCGCAGCGCTTCAGCGCTGCGACAAGCACACTCCTCTGATTCCGGCTTTAGCCGCTGAGGTCGTGCACCAGCGCCCGCTACGCCGAGCAGCCTCTCCATGACCCGATGCCCCTTCGCCGCACACCGCGCTATGCGTCCAGCGAACTCCCTTGAACTTCGCCCGGACTACGCTCCGCCCCACTCGCACTTCCTTGGACTCGGCGACCCCCAGAATTCCCATCTCCGCTCACTGCCGGATCATTCTGCAGTCCGCAGTCTCCGCGAGCGATGAATACATCGCGCTTCGCATCTGCCACTACCAGCCGGTGCAGACAGATCCGCCCCTCCACTTTGATCAGAACCAGATCTCCCTTGCGCAGATCGCCCGGAACCGCAGGCCTTACATGCACAATCTCGCCGTCACGAATTGCCGGCGACATGCTGGCTCCGCGCGCCTGAAAGCGGATTCCACTTCCGCTCGCCAGAAGCTCCCGCGCAAACTCCAAACAACTTCGACTGCGTGCGGTCGGCAATCGTGAGATCGTCAACGGTAGACTGTTAATCGCGAAATTCAAGAATCCTCTCTACTACACTTCATCCGGATCAAGACCTTGTAGCAATAGCCAAGGAACTGCATCCGCCACGTCCTGCTAAAAAGCTCAACGCGGAGTCCATATACTTTTGGCTGTCGAACGGTGCAGGCAGGCGCACGAAAAAATCCACGTCCGCTTGGTCAGGGAAGTTTTCCCGCTCAAACTACTAATATTAATCTCGAGAAAATCAATGTCGGCCGGAAAGGCCGAAAGATTAGGAACCAAAGTAACGTCAGCGCCACACTCTCCGCTCAGATCGCCGACACGCCGCCCGCGCACTGATCGCCAATCTTGCGATCATGATCCTGCGATCGTGAGCACAATCGCCGGCCGCGAAATCGTTAATCGCGAAGACATCAATCGCGAAATCCAAGAATCTTCTCCACGGCGCGCTCATCCGGCTCGAAACGAGTAGCGATAGCAAGGAACCGTATCCGCCACGCGCTCCAGAAAACTCAACGCCGAATCCACATACTCATGCCGGTGAAACGGCACAAAACTTCGCGCAAACAATTCCCCAACCACCTGGCTCCGCGTCAGCCGCGTGAGCACGTTGCCCCGCCCGTGTTCCAAAACAAAAATCCGTTGCAGCGGAGCACTCTGCGGCAAAGCAAAAGCCGCTTCCCCGTGCCACGGCGTCCCATACATCCGCATCCCGCCGCGACCCAGCATTGCTTTGTCATCTTCACAGAACGGGATCTTCTCGAACAATGATGCGGTCATCGCTCAGAACCTTCACATCGTGCAGCGATGTCCATAGCCGCGCCGTCGTACTCTTCCCCGCCCCCGAATGCCCAATGAACAAATTGCTGATGCCGTCCGGCCCCACGATGCCCACCCCATGCAGTTCAATCGCTCTCTCTTGCGTGAGCCGATGCATGATCAGAAGCTCATCCAGCGGATACTCCAAGGGCGCAACCAGATAGCCGGTGCCCGCAAAGCATTGCGCGCTCATCTGCAGTCTGGCACGGCTAAATTGGCCGTCCACAAGCAGTCGCTTATACGGCTGGTTTCCCAGGATCGGAGCGCTAAAGTCAAACTGGAAGTCCGCCCCGTCCTCATACAGCCTCCAGACCGAACCAGAATCAAAAAGCTGCCGTCCCGTCGACGCGCGAAGCGTGTCTGCCCACTCGATCCGAATATTAATATCTGAAGCAGAAACCTCGGCTCGGAACGGCTCCAAAGAAGGAACCAAGCTAACAACCCCAATGTCAGAACTCGCAAGATGCACCGAAACTCCGCCAACACTGAATCCAGCGTGGTGCGAGAAGCCCCCCTCAAATTGCTCTTCAACTGCCACTCCGACATCGTCTTCCCTCCGCCCCGCCAATGGCCGCGGCATGCTTGTTATGAGCCCTGGGAAGGGCAAGCTCCTATCGGCTGGCAGTTACCAGCGGAAATCGGCCCCGCTCCCCCGGAGATCTTGCAGTGCCCCAGAACCGCCTCCTCCGGACGCAAACTGATTATTGTCAGCTGCGGTGGCTCATACAGTCTCTTGCCGTCGGATTGGTTCAGATTGTGATCCATTCAGCCTCCGCCTGCCTTAATCCCATCAATGACCTCCACAACTCCCGCACCCCCCTGTCACCGCGCTGGAATTGTTCAGAATCGGCAAAATCTGCTGCCGGCCCCACCCAGCTCTCCACATCGATCTCCTTGCTATTGATCCTGCGCGCTGATTCCAGCAGCGCCTCATGCTCGCTTCCACCCGCGCAGAATTCGCAATCCCCATGCGCCGGAACCTCTGTACCGATAGCCGCCGCCCGCAAGTGGGCGACGTGGCAGAGAAACTCCACCGGACTTTCCTTATCTCCGTTCTCCATCTCCCCATTCGCCGGACACATCCCGCACAGCGACTGAATTCGGCACTCGATGCATTTCGTCATGCGCGTACGCTTGCGATTCCGCAACTCCGCCAGCGAGTCCTCCCAAACCTCTCGCACTCCGGCCTCTCGAACGCTGAACGTATCCTGCTGCGAGATCACACAGATGCCCATCTCTCCGTATGCATTAAGGCAAATCCACTCATGCCTCCGCCACAGAAAGTAGACGGTATCGTTCTTGCGACAGGTTCGGCGGATTCTCCAAGTCTCGCTTCGCTAGCCTGCGATACTCACTTATCCCCTTTGGAGCGTTCATATCCAACGCAACTAACTCCTCCGGCGTAAGCCGGACCGCCAATGGACTCTGCGAGCAGTCAATGCGCGGATTGATCTGCCCGTCGCATTTGAATTCCACTCCGAGTTCTTCTTCGGCGAACTGCCGCATCGCCAAGATTTCATGCTTGTTAATGCTGGTCGCCACCGTTTTCAATTTGAGCGGCAAGCCACGCTCCCGCAGCAATTTGATTCCCCGCAGACATCTTTCATACGATCCCGGTATCTGCGTCAACGCCTCATAAGTCTCTTTGGTTCGCCCGTACAACGTGATCTCAATCGCAAACGGAGGCCACTCCACCAGGTAGTCGGCAATCTTCTCGTTGATGAGCGTGCCATTGGTGAACAGCGTGATCGAGAAATCCTTTTTGCTTGGCGTAGGTATAAATCTCGAGAAAATCCCTGCGCGCAAATATCTCGCCGCCGGTGTAGAGCAGCCAGAAGCACCCCATCTCGACCAATTCGTCGAGCATGCGGAAATGCTCTTCCGTCGTCATTTCGCGGCTGCGGGCATCTTGATCGCCCATGGGCAGGTTGTTGTAGCAGTGCTGGCATTCCAGCGGACAACGCCGCGTCACTTCGATAGAAACTTGCAGCGGCAAACGCTGCCCGCCCTGGCGATGGTGCAGATCTGCGCTGAACTCCCCGTAACCTAACTGATCCATTTCCCCTCAATCGTGCCCCTTCAAATTCTGAAAGCAGCGGACGCGCCTTACCGTGCGTCCGCTGCCGCCAGACCTTCCCGCCCCACTGGCCCCTCAGTCCCAGCCACTACCGCCGCTTCCGGAACCTCGGCCAGACAACTCTCAACTGCACAATCCTCGGTCGCACCCATCGGAATCTGAGAAATCCGATTCCGAGAAATCTCGATCTCCGAAACTTCGATCAGGCCAACCGTCCGCATCTCATCCAGAAACCGCAGACACATCCCGCCGCACCTGCTCCGTATCAACCTGATATTCTTCCGCGACCGCGACCGCCACTTCCCCACCGTCCGCGGTATATCCAGGAGTTTCCAAATCAGCGAACCGGTTTCATTGAAGCTGTAGATCGAAGCCAGGTCGCCCACTTTTCCGCGTACCGGAACAATCAGAGTTTCTCCCGCAACCACTCGGGAAACCACGGATCGCGAGCGCACGAAAATCTGCCCGTCCAAAGATCACGATTCGATCTTCATTCGTTTTTTCTGGATTTCGTAACATCCCACCCCTTCGAAACTCGCTGGACTTTCGCTATCAAAATGAGACTACGATAAAATGGCCTTCGCTAGGCAATGCGTCTTGAGGGTAGGTATTGCATTGGTTATCACCGCGCTTGGTTCCCAACTATCGACAAAAACAGGAGTTACTGGTCCGCCGACGCCCATGATTCTTCCTCGGCAGAAGTCCACGGTTCGCCGACCGGGGCAGGCAAACCGTCCTCGCCGGTCCCACCTTTTCCAGTAGACAAGCGAAACAAAACGCTATAAAAAGAAATGCGCCACAAAAGCTCGCGCTCCCTGAACCGAGAGCGCTCCCAACTCAATTCCAGTGCTCAACGAAGAACGTCGTCGCGCTATTCTCGAATTGCTCAACCGCCACGGCCGGGTCCTGGTCGCCGAACTTGGCCGCCATTTCGAAACCTCTCAGGTTACGATTCGCAAGGATCTTGAAGTCCTGCACGCCCACGGTCTCGTCCACCGCACTCATGGCGGAGCTCTGCCTGCGCGCGAGAGCGCGCTCGAAGATCCCACGCTGCGCGAAAAAGAAAAACTGCACCGTCAGGAAAAAATGCGGATCGCCCAGACCGCCGCGTCCAAAGTGAAAGAGGGTCAGGTCGTGATCCTGGACTCCGGAACCACCACCACCGCTGTCGCCCGAGCTCTGCGCAACTTCAAAAACCTCACGATCATTACCAACGCGGTGAATATTGCCGCCGAACTTGCCGGCACTTCCGTCGAGGTCATCCTCACCGGAGGCACTCTGCGCCAGAATTCCTTTCTCGCTGGTCGGCCCCATCGCCGAGGAAACACTTCGACGTCTCAGCGCCGACCTTCTCTTTCTCGGCGTCGACGGCTTCGACGCGCACTTTGGCCTCAGCACTCCCAATCTTCTGGAAGCAAAAGTGAATCGCGTGATGGTGGAAGTCGCTAAACGCACCGTGGCCGTTTGCGATTCCAGCAAATTCGGCCGCCGCAGCCTGTCGCTGATCGCGCCCCCATCGGCATTGAAAGAAGTAATCACCGATCGCGGCGCCCCGAAATCAGATATTCGAATCCTGAAGCAGGCCGGCGTCGAAGTAACGCTGGTTTGAAATCGTGAACGTCACACCAGATAGAGCTGTCATCAAAATGATTTGTCGATCCTGAGCGACGTTGCTGGTTCGCGAAACGAAGCAGCCATGCAGTCGAAGGATCCTAGACCGCAGCCGTGGTTATCGCGGCCGTTACCTTTGCTTAATTCGCGTCACGCGAACTCGACCCAACAAAATCCCATGCCCCGTTTCGACGTCACCATCGCCGGCGAACTAAATCTCGACCTGATCCTCTACGGTCTCCCCGAACAGCTCCCGCCCGAGCGCGAACTACTTGCCGACCGAATGGCGCTCACGCTCGGTTCTTCTTCCGCCATCGTCGCGCACAATCTCGCCGCGCTGGGCAGCCGCGTCGGCTTTCAGTCGCGCATCGGCGACGACGAACTCGGCCCCATTGCCTTCGATCGCTTGCGTCATGCCGGCGTCGACGTTTCCCACGTGCGCGTCGTTCCAGGTGCAGCCAAGACCGGACTCACCGTCATCCTGCCTCGCACCGGGTGGCGCAACATTCTCACCTACTCCGGAACCATCGCCGAATTCTGCTGGGACGATCTCGACCTCGATTACCTCGCCGATAGCCGCCACTTCCATCTTTCTTCTTATTATCTGCAGACCGGCCTTCGTCCGCGTGTGGGTGAGCTTTTGCAGCAGCTGAAACAATCAGGCCTCACCGTCTCTCTCGACACCAATGACGATCCGGCGGACACATGGAAAGGTGGCCTGCTGGATATTCTCCGCTACGTCGACGTTTTTCTTCCCAACGAGCGCGAGGCCATGAAGGTCGCAGGCACGAAGGATCTGGAAACCGCCGTGCAAAAACTTGGGAGAGTTAGTGCCGCTGCTTGTCGTGAAGCTCGGCCGCCAGGGAGCCCTGGCGCAAAGAGGAAACGGAACGATTTGTCAGTCCCGCGCTCCAGGTGGATGCGGTCGACCCCGTCGGCGCCGGCGACAGCTTCGACGCCGGATTCCTTCATCAATACCTGAGAGGAGGCGATCTGCCGGCCTGCCTGGCCGGCGGAAACATGGCCGGAGCACTCTCCACTACCCGCCCCGGCGGCACAGAAGCTTTCCGTGACGCCACCCATCGCAAAGGATTCTTCCAGAAGCACGGGAAGCTTTACCCGCTCACGTAGCGACAGCCGCCTCGGCTGTCCCGCCTGAAGGCGAAGCCCCGCGGAAAATTCCCGACACACTCAACAGTCCCAATCACTTCGCACTCACCTCCACCAACAGATGCTCCTTAAACTCCGTCTTCAATTTCGCCACACCCCCAGCACCCACCTGTACCGTCCCCAAATCCTTCCCCTCCACGTAATCCACAACCCGATAACTCCCCGGCTTCAGACCGCGCAGTTCCACTTCACCCTTCCAAGCGCCATTCTCCGGCGCAAAGAACGCGTAATACATCTTCCCGTCTTTCTCGATCGCATACGCCTCAGGCGAGTCATATCCGTAGACGTACAAATCAAGAAAGTTTCCCTTCGAAAGCATCTTCTCGTTATACAGCCCGATCCATTTCTTCCAGTGCGCTTCCTTCTCGCTCGTCAAATTCACGGGCGCATACTTCGGCCCCGCATCGGGCCACACGAACTTCGTTCCCGGTACGCCGCCCACTCCCAGCGTCGACGCAAAATCGTCGCCGTGTTCGCTCCAGTTTCCTCCGCCGGTCGGCGTCATCGCCGAAAGTTCCACATGATCGCCGTACACCGCAGCTTGCGGCCCCAGCAACGCCTTATACATCTTGATTCTCCGCCGCACCTGCGAGCGCTCCGACCGGATCCGCTGTCACCGCCTGATCGATGAACGGCAGCCACGCCAGCGAAGGCGGCGTCCCGCACGGACACGCCTGCGTCACGCTCTCCGGTTTTATGGAACGCGTCGTCTCGAAAATGGTTTTGTAGACTTCGCCCATCGCATTCACCGAATCCTGCGGTGACTTGTGATGATGCGCCGGGTTATAGCATGCCGGCACCGTATAAATATTGTCCAGCTTCGATCCGTCGTATCCCCAGTCGCGAATAAATTTCTCCGTCAACTGCTTGTAATAGGCCTGCACCTCCGGCAGTGACGGATCGAGTACGGCCAGGTCCCTCGTCATCCGCGCATGCTTTCCATTCTTGTCCAGAATCAGCCACTCCGGATGTTCCTGCGCCACCTTCGAGATCGCATACTTGTGCGACTCATACTTCCCTTCCCCATCTTCCACCGCCAGCGGCAGCCACCACAGTTGCACCAGGATCCCTTGCTTGTGAAAGTCGTCCGTCATCTGCTTGATCGAGTCTCCCGGAAACGTATCCTTCCGCGGATTCCAGTCGCCATAGGTATCAAACCAGCGATCATCCAGCGTCGCCCACTTGATTCCTAACTCCTTCAGCTTCGGAACCGTGCCCAGCATCTCCTTCGGTGTCACGTTGAACTCATAGCCCCACCCGCACCAGCTCACGTTATAAGCTTCGTTCGAGGGCTTCGGAATATCCCATCCTTCTTTCTGCAACACGCTCGACCACATCCGCAGCGGCTCGTAATAATCTCCGCTATACACCGCGACAAAACTCCGCGGCCCCGCATAACTTTCTCCCGGCTTCAGCGCGGTGTTTACCGGGATCGTCACGCCCGCCTTCACTCGTCCGTCCGCCTCAACTTTCACCGGAATCGACAGCGTCCACGGCAGCGTCTCGATGTGACCAATCGCCTCTCCCACGGAACTCGGTCCAGAACGCAACCACTGGAATGCCGCCCCCATAGCCGTCCTTGACAATGCCCCCCATCGCGTTCGGCTGCGCCGAAGTCCGCGTCAGTTTCTGCACATCGTCCTTTCCCCAGTCGTAGCTCGATCCTTGAAACGACCACATCTCATAAGGCTTCGCCTTCGTGTCCGCCAGTCCCGCGTTGAAGCGATGTTGCTGCATCGCTGCCGAATCGACTGCAAAATCGCTCGCACCGACATTCTTGTACGCCACCGACACCAGCGCGACATTCGGAAAATCGTCGTAAGCTTCCACCTCCAGCGTCCCTTCCACTCCCATGCCGCTCGGCGCCAGCGGATGCCCCGGGATCTCCACGCGCTTGCCGCGTCCCAACTTGCCCGTCGCTTCCAGTACTTTGGCCTGTCCGAAGTCCGGGCGTGAACTCCAATTTCTGCCCATCGTGAACAATCGGAATCCCCGTCTGCCGCCGTCGCGACGCCCGGTTCATCCAGCGTCAATTTTTTTCCGTCCTTCAGCAGAAATGCCTGCACCGCCCCTGAAGGCAGAATCTGAAACTCAGCCGCGCTCGTAGTCAGCACCACCGGGCCGCCGTCGCGCACCTCCACCTTAATGTCAGATGGCCGTGACGCGCCCGCCTTCGGCTGCACCGACGTCCGCGTGCAACTTAAACTCAGCCAAGCCAGCCCCACCGGCAGAATCATCGAGACACATACCGAGAAACGCCCCGCAGTTTTCATAGCTCACTCCCTCGCCTCTTCTGAACAGCGAAAGATACCATAAGCGAACGAAAGATAACAAAAGCAGGCAAGGAACAGACAAAGAAACAAAAAAGCCTCGTGTGGCCGCGGGGAGCCTCGCCCCCGAGGTTGTTCCCGAAAGCCGCAGCTTATTTCGCCGCTCCCCTATTCTTCACGTAAGTCCCCAGCCAGTTATTCATCTCCCAGAACATATGCAGAACAGACTCTCGCCCCGCGTACCCATGCGACTCCAGAGGCAGCAGCACAAAACGCACCGTGCCGCCCGCGCCCTTGATGGCGCTGAAAAGCCGCTCGCTCTGCATGGGAAACGTGCCCGTGTTATTGTCTGCTTCGCCGTGGATCAGCAAAATCGGCGTCTTGATCTTATCCGCATACGAAAACGGCGACATCTTGTAATACACTTCTGGCGCCTGCCAATACGTGCGGTCTTCATTCTGAAATCCAAACGGCGTCAGCGTACGGTTGTAGGCCCCGCTGCGCGCGATCCCCGCCTTGAACAGGTCGCTGTGCGCGAGTAAATTCGCCGTCATGAACGCGCCATAAGAATGGCCCATCACGCCCACTCGGTTTCGATCCACCACGCCCAGCCGCACTCCTTCATCAATCGCAGCCTTCGCGCTCGCCACCAACTGTTCCACATAAGTATCGTTCGGCTCCGCCTGTCCCTCGCCCACAATCGGAATCGTCGCGTTTTCCAGCACCGCGTAACCCTGCGTCGCAAATGGCACCGGCGATCCCCAATACAAAAATGGAAACTGATAAGGGGACCCGCTGATCTGCCCCGCCGCCGCTTTCGTTTTGTATTCCGTCGGATACGCTTCCATCAAAGTCGGCAGCGGACCATCCCCCGTCTTGTAACCCGGCGGAAGATAAAGATTCGCGCTCAGTTCCACTCCGTCCGTCCGCTTGTATTTGAGAACTTGTTTCTTCGGCAACGCCGCGTCGCCATACGGATTCGGAAACTTTGTCACCTGCTCGAACGAATTCTTCGCCACGTTCTTCAAGTAGTAATTCGGACTCACCTCCGGCGATTCGCGTCGAATCAGAATCGTAGGCTGATCCGCCGCGTCTAACACCGCCACAGGCGATTCAAAAAACGGCGGAGCCGATTGCCACACCCGCACCGACTTCACCGCCAGAATGCTCGGATTCGACATCGGCATTCGCCAGACTCAGAATCGAAACAAACGGCTGGTCGCCTTCCGGCGAAGCTCCCTGCGCATGCAGAAACAGGCCGCTTCCGTCCGGCGTGATCTGCACAATGGCCTTCCCTGCCGCATTTATCACTTCAAACGGCCGCCCCGGATCGTGATAGTGATCTTCAAAAGATCCTTCGAACAATTTCACTGCCGCCGCACCCGCCGGCGATACCGCCAGCATGATCCGCTTGCGATCCTTCCACCGTTCTTCTTCGACAATCGCATACCTTGCTGTTTCCCCACCCGACGCGGCTAAAGCGCAGCGGAAGCTCCGCCATCGATCTTCGGCGTTCCCTCGAAGGGCGCGTCCAGCGTGAACAACCGGTCGCGAACCGCCGCTTCCACCTTTGGATCTCCGCCATCCGCCGCCTCCGCCCAAAACAGCGTGGCCGGCGCATCGCTCCGCCACTCAAAGTCGCGAGGTCCCGTTTCCACCGCATCGTGAATGTTCGGCACCGTATCTTCGAGAGGCTTGTCGGCAAGTTGCTTGCTGTTACCGCTCTTCAAATCCACCACCGAAACTCGCTCCGGAAACATCTCGAACGGCAGCAAGTACGTATAAGGAGTGATGCCGCTCGTCGAGCAATGCATACCGCCCGTCCGGAGAAGCCGACGCATTTTCGATCACCCCCGCCTTGCCCACGGGCGCAACCTTGCCATCGAGTCCCACTACCACCACCTGCGACGTCGCGTAGTAATCGAAGATTGCTTCGTCCTCGGGATTTTTCAGCAAGTCCTCAAACGTCGGACCCGGCGTGACCCGCCCCAGATTCTCCTGCACCACCGGACCCGTCGGCACTTCGCTCCGCACCGGCGCCGCGCCTCTTCCCTTCGGCACCGCCTTGCAGATCAGGCTCCGGCTGTCTCCCATCCATTCGCACGGCCGCCCGAAAATTCCGTTCAGCGCCAGATCGGGCACACGCCGCGCCTGCGCCTGCGCCACATCCACAATCCACAAACTCAACCCCGCATCCGCCGCCGCATCGCTGACATTCACAAAAAAAATGTGCCGCGCATCCGGAGCCCAGCCCGCAAACCGGATCTTCGCTTCGGCCGGCATTCCCGTAATCGCCCGCTCCGCGCCGTCCGGCAGAGCTTTCAGGCGCAAGCCCGCCCCGTAACGTCCACGGCTCGGCCCGTTCGTCTTGGGATTGAATCGCAATCCCGCCAGCCGTAATTCCGGCTGCGCCAGATCGGCGATCGAAGGCAACCCCGAGATTTCCTCGATCAGCAACCACCGTCCGGTCACTCCTTCCCCAGGAGAAACTTCCACATATGGCGTGAGTCGCGCGTCCACCAGATCGATCATCGCTTTCGGCGGTTCCTGATACTTGAGACTGGTCTGCGCCTCGACCGCAGAAAACGCCGCCGCGAAAAACATAGAAAGAACAAGACGAAACCAAAACTCCGCCCCGCCCCCGTGCATTTCAGCTACTGCCACAAACCAGTTTCGCCCAAACCTGTCGCAAACGTTCATATCAATTCACCTTTGTCCCAGGAATTCTTCCGGAAAGCGCGTCCATTCTCCCGTCAAACACCGTCCCGCGCAACCTCTTTCTGCCCCGCCACGTCGGGCTCTTCGCTGCGGCCCACTCCCCAGGAAAGCGGCGCGCGAGGTCGAGTCGATTATTTGTTAATATGAATGCTGGCAATCGAAAGGCCGCAGACGCGGTCGTGTTGGGCGCGTAGCTCAGTTGGTAGAGCAATGCCCTTTTAAGGCATGGGTCGAAGGTTCGAATCCTTCCGCGCTCACCAGGATTTCAAGGTACTTCCCGGATCTCGATAGGGTCGATTTCGGGCACCCTCGGACACCCAGAACGGTTTCTACCCAGTTGGGGCAGCGCTCCGCGCTCTCAATTTCTCGGAGAATTTCGCCGGCAGCACCATCCAGACGACCTTCCTGTGTGCTTTCTGCTGGTCGGCGGAAACCGCTTGTGCATACAGTTCCAAGGTTATCTTGGGGGTGGTGTGACGAAGTTGCGATTGTGCGACCTTCACATTCTCGCCGTTCGAGATCAGCTGTGTAGCGAGTGAGCGGCGCAGCGTGTGCCACCCAATCGGCGCTTGCTTGGTCTTCTTGAGGCTTGAGACTCGCTCTATTACAGGGCGAATGTGACGTCGGAAAAGGATTTGGGCACCACTCTTTTGCACCCGTTCATCGGACTCCTGATTTTGACGGCACTTCACCCGGGGTGTGCAATATTGAACAGCGAGAGCGGGGCACGTTCGGGTACCCTGCCGATGGTAGTCCTGTCACAAGTCGGAAAGAGAAGTCGAAGTCTGCCTGAGAGTCTATCGGCCCGGCGGCGACGTTTATGCCTCCCTTCCGCGTGTGGAAATGCTTATATGAAACCCAGCCTATTTGTGGCTCGTAGCAAAGCAATAGCAGCACGCGGACTAGGCGCGGAGACGATGGTGATGTCTGCCACGAACTCCACATTGTTTACGCTCAACGAAGTCGCTTCGGTGATTTGGAAGGCACTGGACGGAACGACGCCACTCGGGGAAATCGTCGCTCACGAAGTCTGCACAAAATACGATGCCGAGTTGGACACGACGCTGGAGGATGCGGAAGCCGTGGTCAGAGGATTGGCCCATCATGGCCTCTTGATAATTTCCAAGAAGCCGATTTCCGAAATAGCGACGCCGCGGATCGAAGGTCGAATAACTCTGGACACTGAGAATACTTCAGAGAATCTCTCAGCTCAACCGGAAACTCCGAAGAAGCACTATACGGTTCCTTCGTTCGAGTTCGAAACTGCCTTTGAAGTCTCGGCTTTGGCGTGCGGCAAAGTGTTCAGCAATGAAACTGGTTGTCACTTTAGCAGAAAAGCATCCTAGTCACGGCTCGCATTGGTTGCGAATCATCGGAGTCATTCAGTGAACCAGATCGCGAGAACGCCTGCGCAGGAGCTGCGGCGAAGACCCGGCGATGCGGTATGACATGCGTCCCGCGTGCATGCGATCTAGCGAGGTATCTGTTCATTAGCCTCGTTGTGTGGCAGCGATTTGTCCGTTCAGAAAGGACAGCCGCATGTCAAGCGTAACCTCGAAGATACGGCAATCCGCAGTAGTAGTCGAAATCGGCGGGGTGCCGATCCGATTGCGTTGCGACAATGCCGCTTTTCTTGAGCAGATCGAAGAGCGCTACTCTGGCTATGTCAGTTCATCGAGCGATGCGGGGTTCGATTTTGAAATTCATCTCGCTCCTCCGGATACCGCATCGGGCGATGAGGACCTTGAAGTTACGTGGGAGTCAGGGCGCTGGCTAATGAAGCGCGGCGACTTCCGGGCGGAGTGGAATCCATTGTCTCTGCGAGGAATCATTGAACAGACCGTCAATCCCTTCTCCCTAGATTCAGTTCTGCGCATCCTACATACACTTTTGCTTGCGCGGGAGGGAGGCTTCCTGCTGCACGCATCGAGTGCGATTCGGAATGGCAGCGCATTCCTATTCTCCGGGGTCTCTGGCGCTGGGAAAACAACAATGGCCAGATTGGCTCCTCCGGATGTGGTGGTGCTGACTGACGAAGCGTCCTATGTGACACGGGGCGACGGTGAATATTTTGCGGTGGGGACGCCGTTTTTTGGCGAACTTGCTCGGGTCGGAGCCAACCAGCGGGCCCCCATTGAAGGTTTATACCTATTGGCCAAAGGACCCGAAAATAAGATCGAGCCGATCCCAGGTGCCGAGGCCGTTCGGGCACTACTTAGGAATATCCTGTTTTTCGCCCGCGAACCTGACTTTGTGGAAATGGTGTTCGACGCTGCCCTCGATTTCGTCGATCGTGTGCCTATCCGCAGGCTTACATTTACGCCTACCTCCCGCGTGTGGGAGATGTTTCTATGAGACGCCAGCGTTTTTGTGATTCGGAGCAAGGCTGACCAATGGTCGCTTTGGCAATCGCGATGGTTGGAAAGGCGCTCAAGCGCAATATCCCGCTTAGCGTTCAGCTCGATTTGACTTATCGCTGCAATGAACGGTGCATTCACTGTTATCTCGACCATAACGATCATGGAGAGATGACCACCGCGGAAATCAAAGATCTTCTGGACCAGATGGCCGATGCAGGGGTCTTCTACCTCACAATCAGCGGCGGCGAAATCCTGATGCGCGGAGACTTCTTTGGGATTTTGGAGCACGCCCGTCTACGAACATTCTGCATCAAGCTCAAAACCAATGGTGTTTTGATAAGAAAGCAGGAAGCGGACCGCATTAAAGCGCTGGGCGTCGCATCCGTGCAGATCAGTATTTATTCCCACCGGCACGAGGTTCACGATGCCATTACAAAGAGGC
This sequence comes from uncultured Acidobacteriaceae bacterium, assembly GCA_963846245.1. GTDB lineage: Bacteria > Acidobacteriota > Terriglobia > Terriglobales > Acidobacteriaceae > Sulfotelmatobacter. The sequence goes on from CAWJVI010000014.1 coordinate 195,518, forward strand.
CGGGCTCGTTGCGGCGGTCCATCGACGCCGTGCGACTGCTACGGAAGCACGGTTTGCACGTCATTATGGCTAACGTGTTGATGAGCAAAAATGTCAACGATTACCGAGGCGTGAAAGACCTGGCCAGCGAACTGGGAGCTCAGTTTATTGTCGATCCAACGATTACCCCGATGATGGATGGGGATCGCTCCATTCTTGATTTGAATGTGGACGAAGCTGCATTGCGAGAGGTATTCCGAAACGAGGCGCTGGTCGGGAATGTGGAAGAGTTTTGCACTCCTCCGCAAGGAGTCGATGAGGACGCCCTGGACATCCTGCCCTGCAGTGCAGGTCACACAGCCTGCTACGTCTCACCTTACGGAGATGTTTATCCATGCGTGCAGTTTCCGCTGCCCAGCGGAAACGTGCGGCGCACGAAGTTTGCGGATATTTGGCGCGATTCCCCTCAGCTCAAGGAAGTCCGGTCCATCACGCTGCGGGACATGCCATCGTGCTCCAGGTGTGCCCATGGCGGGACATGCACGCGTTGCCCGGGGTTGGCGTATTTGGAAGGAAACATGCGCGGGCCTTCAGTGCAGGATTGCGAAAAGTCCTATGCCCGCACCGGGGTCGCATCCGAAAACCTAAAAGCCAAGAGAGCGGCCGCACAAACCGTTCCGGCTCTGCAGCTGATCCAGATACAGAGCTTGGGGCCGTCTGCGCCGCATCCTTCTCCTGAAGTTCGCGGACCTCTCTGAGGTTAGAGCGACAGGCTGAGTTTTGCGGGCGCCAGTCCGACCCCGCGCCAGTATTTCTCCCGGACGGATTTTCGGTATCGGTCGCGTGACGGAGACACCGTGGCACCGAGTACGTTTGGCCACCATTCCGACGGAGGATGACCGCAACCGGATACGCCTGCTTTGAGTGCGTGCGACTCAAGCTTTCCCGGGCTATTTCTTCGAACACAGTTTTAGTCAAATGAATGCGAGGATGAAAATGAAATCGAACAGCAACCGGCGAATCGGGCTGAGCTGCCTTATTTTCGGGGCGGTAATCGCAATCTCGTTTGTGGCCGTGCGAGCAACCAAAGCAGCAGAAGAGCCCGTTCACCTGGTCACCGACTGGAGCCATCGGCACGTATTATTTTCCGCTCCGCATAGCTTGATGGACCAGTTTAGATTGTCGCGAAACCCAAGATACATCCAGCAAATCATACGGCGCAATGCCGAGCTGAACGATCAGGGCGATAGTTGGCGTTTTTGGCATCCCCACCATGGCAGACACTTGCTTGACGGCGACTGGAGCATAAACATGGGCACGGGAGCCACGGTCGGAGCAGGTAACTACCCGGCAAAGTTTTCGTTCAATGCCGGGACCGCAAGCTGCTCGGATTTCGTCGTCTATAACACCGGTCTGGCGGGTTCCTCGACGCAGGCTAGCGTGGTTGCTTTCAATAATCTGTACGTCGGCAGCGGCAGTCCGTGCGGTGCTACGCCTTCAACATACTGGGCCTTCAACACCGGAGGTACGGTGGCGACTTCGGTCGTGCTTTCGCTCGACGGCTCGCAGGTTGCCTTCGTCCAGAACAATTCGCCGATCACGCAGGCCACGCTGGTTCTTCTCAAATGGGCGCCAAGTTCCGGTACGCTCGCAATCCCGGACACGCTAACTGCGGTGAGCAACGCCGCATACCCTGGTTGCACAGCTCCCTGCATGACGACGATACCGTTCTCTCTGGACGCTGGTTCGTCAACCAGGGGTGACCCTCTGTCCTCGCCTTTCTATGACTATACTGGCGACATACTTTACGTTGGAGATGGTTTTGGTTACCTTCACAAGTTCACCAGCGTGTTCCTTTCGACGGGGACGGCGTTCCCTGCTGAGACAATATCAACCGGTGCCAATATCTGGCCAGCTTTGACGAGTAACACCAGCCCGCTCACCAATCCTGTATATGACCAGGATACTGGCTGGATTTTTGTGGGAAGCCTGTTTGGGACACTTAAACGGGTGAACGCGGTGGTCGGTGCCGGCACGGGTGCGAATGCAATTGTCAAAACCAACGACATCGATGCGGTGGATGTCAACTTCGACGGTCCGCTTCTTGATTCCACCAACGGGGTGCTGTATCTAGTTGTCTCGCAGTCTGCGGCGGCATCGGGACAAACTACCGGCGTATCTGCCCTCTACACATTTCCAGCGAACTTCGTTGGAACTGGTGCAGGTGCCAATGGCGTTCAGACCGTTCTAAGTGCGGACGGCCCCGCAACAGCTATCTACCTCGGCGCTTTTGACAACCAGTGGTTTCTGGGCAACGCGGGGCACATGTACGCCTGCGCCGCGGCTGTTAGTGGGGCTAACAACATCCCCACGTTGTACCAAATCGCGGTATCAACTACGGGCGTACTAGGCACCGTGAGCACTGGCCCGGCTCTTTCCGCCGCCGCCTCAGGCTCCCCGCTGTGCTCCCCCGTCACCGAGTTTTTTAATCCGAGTAACACGAGCCATGGCCTTCATCCGGCCGGCACAGATTTGATCTTCTTGAGCGTGACCAATTTTGGCCTGACGACCACGCCAATAAGCTGTCCGGCAAACACCGGCTGCCTCATGTCCTTCGATGTGACTTCCGGAGCCACCATTTCCAGTTCAACTGCGACCGTTGCGACCATACCCGAGGCAGGCGGCACGAGCGGAATCATAGTTGACGGTTCTTCTACAAGCGCCGGGGCTTCGCAGGTTTACTTTACTCCTTTGACGTCAATGGTTTGTAGCACATCCGGGGGGACAGGCGGCTGCGCGGTCCAGGCATCGCAATCGACCTTAAATTAGGGTCGAGCACCAGCTCGAAAGGCCAAAGGGGACGTTAATCATGGGGGACCTTCAGGGAAGGCTTCGATGAAAAAGACTCCCGCATTATCTGGCATGGAGGGCGGGTTGGAGGTTTGATATGCGTAGGATTGGACTGCAGAACTGCCCTTATTGCGGCAATGCCGAAATATACGCCTCCCTACCAAGATCCTGGCACGATGAGGTGTGCTGCTTCTTTTTCCTCCAAGTTGTGCGATGCCATTCCTGCATCCGTCGTTACTACCGTCCCCTTTTCTTGCCACCCGTTCCTATACCGCCTGCGAAGAAGGCTATTCAGACCGTCACCGACGACGAACAACGGGAGCGTTCGGCATGACGAAGCCGTTTCGTTAAGTTCAGTGTCAGCGCAGTTATCGAACGGATTAGATCAGCACCGGGGATACGAGGTCGCAATATGCCTGACAGTGCCCTGCAAGAATTGACCCGTAATGATTGGACTCTGATTGGATCTAAAGCCAAGCAGATGTCCTTTAAGATAGGCGAGGCAATCGTCAAGGAAGGCGCTCGGATCGAGTACCTGTACGTTCTCCGTCAGGGGACCGCGTCAGTAGAGCTAGAAGGAACGACCTCTCGTGTGGTGATTGCGATGCTTACACCCGGCGAGGTCTGCGGCGAAATGGCGTTCCTCGGGGACAGTACTGCGACCGCAGAGGTGGTAGCTAAAGACGAGGTTCAAGTTGACGCGATCTGGGCCGACGACTTGAGACAATTGATAAGCGTTTTTCCCGGATTTGGCATAAGGTTCTACCGCTCACTCGCTGTCGTACTTGCTCAACGATTGCGTCAGACATCGAAGGAACTGTTGAGAGAGATGACCAACAAGCGATAGAAACTCTCCCACGGTGCTGGTCCGGGCGCAATGCTCGGTATCAGGCACCGCTTGGTCTCAGATGGCATAATATCGGCATTGCACCGCTGCGCGGGCGAAGCGTAGGTTGCCCGATCGTCGCAGCGGCGGAAAGCAAGCTTCCGAGAAATTCTTCTCTGCGAATACGCGCCGGCGTGATCTGGCCCCTATGCCGTGCGGTTCCGCTCTTTATCGTGTGCGGCCTGGAGGAGAAGAAAAGAAACGAACTCTAGGGAGTCCGGCCGAAAGGATGCAACAGAGTAACGAAGCAGTCGTGAGCGTACCGAATGGTGGTAGAGCTCACCATTAATCCATGAACGCCGTTCGCCCAGTCATGACTGAACCACGATATCCTCTGCCAAGTTCAATAACTGTTCAGTTTTGCACACCATAACCCGCACAACCTAAGTCACACGGTCCCCGCATAGTGCGATACATTGCCTGCCGGGATATGCGAGTGCACACCCGAACGCGTTCGGTGCAGCATTGGCCATGGACGCCCAAGAAAATGAGCCAAAGAGCCTGCGGTTTTTTCCGCCGAAGATATGTCTCGCGAGCCAGATACAGGCCGTACCTGTGTCCGCAAAAAACATTGCGTTATCTGAAGCGAGTTCACTGAGGGTCGCGGCCAGGAATTCGGGCCGTATCGGTTTTATCCCCGGTCCCTTCTCGACATAGTGCTGCAGCAGTGTGTGGAAGGACTCCGTGTGCGCAATCTGCTTCGCTAGAAATTCTCCATCCGTCTTTTCCCGCACGGCTGGAAGCAACGCGCTGACCGTCGACTTGATGTCGCCGACCAGACCGAGATCCAGCGCCGTACGTCGCCCGATGTGCTTCGGGTTCTTGTCAATCTGAACCTTTTTCACCCTGGCGCCGGGAAGAAATTCTGAAAACGGAAAATCCGTGCCCAGCATGAGCAAGAGGTCGGCTTCATTAATTGCGTTGTACGCTCCGCCGTAACCAATCAGGCCGGTCATGCCAACCGCGTTAGGATTGTCATGCTCCAGCCACTGCTTCCCGCGGAAGGCGTAGCCGACGGGAGCCTTCAGCTTGCTCGCCAGTTCAACCACTTCGTCGCGACCTTCCCTGCAACCGTCCCCACCAAAGATCGCCACCGTTTTCGCTTCATCAATCATCCTCACCAATTTTTCGAGCTCCGTATCGGAAGGTCTCAGGATAGCTGGGGCTGGAATTGTGAAGTCGGTAGGCTGGTCCGGAGCATCGGCGGACGCAATATCGCCAGGTATGGCAAGAACAGTCGGCCCCTTTTCGAGAACAGCCGTGAGGATCGCGGTGCTGATGACCGCGCGCGACTGCTCCGGATTCACCAGCCGTGCAGTATAGAGAGAAGCCGCCTCGAAAAACGTGTACGGGTTCAGTTCCTCAAGCGCAGACGTGTCAATAATGCTCGACTCTACATCCCCGGCGATGGCGATAATGGGAGCTCCTTCTTTCCGTGCGTCCATCAATCCGTTGAACAAATGGACAACTCCCGGCCCCGCAGTTCCGCACACCACCACTGGATTACCCGTGAAATAAGCCTCAGCGACCGCGGCGAACACTCCATATTCCTCATGACGAACGGTAATAAACTCGATTGTGCCATTCCGGCGCAGCGCGTCCACCACAGGATTCAGAGCGTCTCCGACGATTCCATAGCAGCGCTTGACACCAGCCTTCGCCAGCATCTCCCACAATACGTCCGCGACTTTCTTCGACATTGAAACCTCCTGAATTCTTTGTGGACTCAGTATCGCCCCGAGCGGCCGCGTTCCCGATAGGCTAAGCCTGCCAAGTGATTCCATGCAATTCCCCTGCCATGAAATTTGTGGTCACAAACTGCCCTCCATCTGTTGAGCCGAGCCGGGTTTCCACGATTGCGTGACAACACGGGTGACACTTGACGCAAGAGGCACAGCAATGACACTGCCACCGGCGATCGATTTGTCGCCTTGCGAGGTTAGAGGTTGAACGCTCGGGATTTCTTGAGTGTTCGCCTCTAGCGCAGTTGCGATGTAAGAAATACGAGCGCCCGTCTCTTTGGTAGCGCGCTTGCTCTCCACTCAATTGAATTCTGGGTGGTAAGATTTTGGCGAGCTGTGCAAAGGAACCAGAAGAAAGTGCGAAGTCTGGTGATGGCGCGCATTTTGGAAGTCAAGAACGGAAAGTAAAGGAACGGAAGAAGAGGAATGTTGCCGCCAAGAACGAAATCAACTTTGTGCAGCGGTTGGCAGATCGTACTTCTCCTGTTTTGGTCTGCTAGCGCACTTTGGGCCGCGCCCGACGCTACACCCGGTCATGGCACGAACGTCTTCTCTCCCGCCTCAACCCCAGCCAAGTCAATTAAGGACTTGTCAGTCTTTGTACTTGCCATCACCGGAATCATCTTTCTCGTTGTCTTTGTGTTACTTGTCTATTCCGTCGTCAAGTTCCGTGGGCGAGCAGTGGATGCCGGCCGCGAGCCGGCTCAGGTATACGGCAGCACGCAGATCGAGCTGGCCTGGACGATCATTCCAACCCTGATTGTCGTTGTCCTGTTCTTGGCCACCGCCCGAGTCATCCACGCCGTTCAGGATGCTCCAGAACCGGCGGGCGCTTTAGAGGTCACCGTCATTGGACATCAGTACTGGTGGGAGTTTCGTTACCCCAAGCTGGGGATCGCGACCGCCAACGAACTGCACATCCCGGTGAGCGATCCTCATCATCCGACGCCGACGTTCCTGCAATTGCTCTCGGCCGACACCGACCACAGCTTTTGGGTGCCGGAGCTCGCCGGCAAGACCGACCTCATTCCGAACCATCCCAACAGAATGTGGATGGACCCCCAGAGCACGGGAGTCTTCGTTGGCCAGTGTGCACAGTATTGCGGAACACAACACGCCAAGATGCTGCTCCGCGTTTCTGTGGATGGACCGGAAGATTTTGCCGCCTGGATACAGGCTCAACAGAAGCCCGCAGTCGAAGACACTGCTGTAGTCGCTGGCCGGCGCGTGTTTGAACGCAATGCCTGCATGAATTGCCATGCGGTGGGCGGAACTCCGGCAGACGGACGCTTCGGCCCTGACCTGACCCATTTGATGAGTCGCGCCACGATTGCAGCGGGCGCTGCTCAAAATAATCCCGACAACCTCCGCCTCTGGATCCAGAACCCCAGCGCCATCAAACCCGGGTCGCTGATGCCCGCCATGCACCTGAGCGACGCGGATCTGAATGCCGTCGTGAGTTACATGGAAACGCTGCACTAGAACGTTTGGAAAACTGATTATGTCATCCAATGTGATCACCGTTCCGGTCGGCCAGACAGAAGCCAGGCCTTGGGTCGACCAGCTCCATCAGTGGCTAGCCACGGTCGATCACAAACGGCTGGGGATTCTCTACATTGGCTCGGCACTGTTATTCCTCGCAGTGGGAGGAGTCGAGGCTCTCATCATTCGCATTCAGTTGATGCATTCGCACAACAACTTCGTTTCTCCGCAAGTCTTCAACCAGATGTTTACGATGCATGGGACAACCATGATTTTCTTCGTGGCCATGCCAGTCCTGTTTGGATTTGCGAACTACTTGGTCCCATTGATGATCGGCGCGCGCGATATGGCTTTTCCGCGCCTGAATGCCTTCAGTTTTTGGCTGTCGTTTCTGGGAGCCCTTCTTCTTTATTTCAGCTTTTTCGGAGGAAGCGGTTTGTACGGCGCCGGAAGCGCACCGGATGTGGGTTGGTGGTCGTACGCGCCATTGGGCGCACGAGCCTTTTCGCCCGGTCATAGTTCCGACTATTGGACTCTCGCGCTGCTCGTCTCCGGCTTTGGCAGCATCGGAACTGCCATCAATATCATCGCGACAATTCTCTGCCTGCGATGCCCGGGTATGAAGCTCAACCGCATGCCGCTGCTGGTGTGGATGAACCTTGTGATGGCGGGAATGGTTTTGCTTGCGATTACTCCGTTGTCCGCCGCTCAGATTATGCTGCTCATCGATCGATACCTGGGCGGCCATTTCTTCGATACTCAGGCTGGAGGATCGGCAGTCCTCTGGATGCACTTCTTCTGGATCTTTGGACATCCGGAAGTCTACGTTCTGATCATCCCTTGTTTCGCTTTCATGTCGGAAATCATTCCCGTCTTTTCGCGCAAACCGATTTTCGGATACCCGGTAATGGTCGCCGCAACCGTGTGTATTGCGTTCGTGAGCATGAGCGTTTGGGCGCACCACATGTTCACGATTGGAATGAACTCCTACGCCAACAGCTTTTTCACCCTGACCACAATGGCGGTAGGCATCCCCACCGGAATTAAGATTTTCAACTGGATCGGCACGATGTGGGGCGGAAGAATCCAATTCAAGACGCCGATGCTGTTCAGCATCGCATTTCTATTCCAATTCCTCATTGCAGGCCTCACCGGCATCATGATGGCAGCCTCGCCCTTCGATTGGCAGCTGAGCCTCTCGTATTTTGTCGTGGCGCACTTTCACTACGTAATCGTCGGCGGAATTCTGTTCGCGCTCTTCGCGGCGTTTTATTACTGGTATCCCAAAATGACTGGCCGAATGCTGAGCGAGCGCCTCGGCAAATGGCATTTCTGGCTGTTCTTGATTGGCTTTCACCTGACGTTCGACGTGATGCACATCCCCGGGCTGCTCGGGATGCCGCGTCGGATCTACACCTACAAGCCCGGCCGCGGTTGGGACACCTTGAACCTCATCATCTCAATCGGGGCGTTCATTCAAGCAATTGCGATTCTCGTGTTTCTTGCCAACCTCGTAATTTCTTATTTCAAGGGAGACGACGCCGGTAATGATCCCTGGGATGCGTGGACGCTGGAATGGTCCACCTCTTCGCCGCCTCCGGCCTATAACTTTGCCACGGTTCCAACAGTCGCAAGCCGCCGCCCCCTGTGGGACCTGAAGCATCCCGAAGATCCCGACAGCCGTTATGAGTGAACGAAACATATGAGCGCAGTGACGACAACTTCGTTTCCGGACCCGGCAGCCGAGTGGCATCTACCATCACGCGGGAAGGTGGCGATGGCCGGTCTCATCATTGCCGAGTCGGCGATCTTCACGATATTCGTCGTTGCCTATCTCTTCTATCTGGGGAAAAGCATCACGGGACCGACGCCGCGAGAAGTTCTTGAGACGCCCATCTTCTACACAATCTGCTTGTTGTCGAGCAGCCTGACCATTCACCTTGCCGCGAAGTCGCTAGAGCGGGACTACACACGATTATTTCTCGGCCTCTGGCTCTTGACCATTGCGCTCGGTGGATTGTTCCTCTACGGCACGGCCCGGGAATGGCACCGGCTGATTTACGAACACGGACTCACGATCTCGACCAACCTCTTTGGCACAACCTATTACTCACTCGTCGGCTTGCATGCCTTTCACGTCACAGCCGGCCTGATCATGCTCTCGCTGGTCGCGATATTCGGATTGAGCGGCCGTATGGGAGTGAGCCAGTCCGGTCGCATCGCTGTGCTCTCCATGTACTGGCATTTCGTCGATGCTGTATGGGTTGTGGTTTTCACGGTAGTTTACGTTCTCGGACGCTGAGGTATACATGCCAACACGATCGGCGACAGAGGAATTGAACGAGGATCCTCGTGCTCCGCGCGAAGTCGAAGTCCCCGCGCCGACTGCGTGGCCGTTCATTTTAGCCTTTGGAGTTGCGCTTCTGTTCGCGGGCCTGGTGACGAGCATGTCAGTAAGCTGTCTTGGCGCCCTGCTGTCGCTGGCGGGCTCTGTCGGCTGGTTCCGTGAAGTTCTCCCGCATGAGCAAGAAGAAGTTGTACCGGTCCTCCCCGAAGATATCCGCTTAACGACTGCGCGACGAGCTGTGGACCGGCTACCTGTCCTGCCGGATCAATTGCGCGCCTGGCTCCCCATCCGCACTTATCCGATCTCGGCAGGTGTGAAAGGAGGATTGGCGGGCAGCATCGCAATGGCAATATTGGCGTGTGCTTACGGCGTGCTGAAAGTCGGCAGCATCTGGTATCCCATCAATCTCCTTGCCGCAGTGATCTATCGAGAATCTCTAAGACTCGTGCCCGGGCAGTTGAATTCATTTCATGCTGATGCTTTCGCGATTGCCTTTTTTCTGCATGGCCTTGTATCCATCTTTGTTGGGTTGCTCTATGGCGCGATGCTGCCCATGTTTCCACGCCGTCCGATTGTGCTTGGAGGACTCATCGCCCCGGTGCTGTGGTCAGGGCTGCTGTACACAATCCTGGGACTGCTGAATCCACTGCTCGCGAGTCACATTGACTGGCTCTGGTTCATGGCTTCGCAAGTGGCCTTCGGAGTCGTCGCTGGACTTGTGGTCGTGCGCCAGCCGAGCTTTCCTACCCGCGAGAATCTTTCGTTTGCGATACGGGCAGGAATCGAAGCCCCCGGAATTACTCCACCACGAGAGAGCGGAGAGAACCACTGATGAAGATGCAGCGAATCCGCTCTCTCTCTGCACTCGCGGTACTCAGCCTGATCCTCAGCTTAATGATGCTCGCCGCTTGCAGCATTCCAGATGGCCAACCGCAAAGCAATTCAGAACCAGTCGCCCCGAGCCAGGTTTCGGACTTCGACACTCTCTACGCACAGAACTGTGCTGGCTGTCACGGCGCGGAAGGCCGTGGAGGAGCGTCGATTGCCCTGGCCAATCCCGTGTATCTGGCCATCATCGATGAAACCACCGTGCGCAACATTGTCGCCAACGGCGTTCACGGAACATCGATGCCCGCGTTCGTGCAGAGTGCCGGGGGGATGCTCACCCAGCAGCAGATCGAAGTGATTACGAGTGGCATCTTTTCTCGCTGGGGGCTCAAACAAGTTCTCGATGGAGCCAATCCACCTGCCTACGCGGCAAAAGCCGCCGGGAATGTCGATCGCGGTCAACTTGTGTTTGGAACGTTTTGCGCCTCCTGCCATGGTTCCGAAGGCGCGGGAACGCCCAAGGGGAGCGCCATCACGAACGATTCATTCCTGGCGCTGGTCAGCAATCAGGGACTGCGCACGCTCGTCATCACCGGGAGGCCGGAATTGGGCGCACCCGACTGGCGCGGCAATGTCCCCGGACGTTCAATGACCGATCAGGAAATCACAGATGTAGTCGCCTGGCTGGTGTCTCGGCGCGCCGAGAATCCGGGGCAGCCTTATTCCGCTTTGAACGATACGCAACCATCGAAGGCGCAACACCCCCAGAAATAATGGAAAGTAACGGAGAAACTAGGATGTCAACGAACCCTGAGACGGCCAAGCCCACCGATGCCAGCCTTTCGCGACGCGGATTCTTCATGAAGCTGGGAATCCTGTTCAACGGATTCGCTGCGATCATATTGGCTCTCCCGATTGCGCGTTTTCTTTTTTCCTCGATCACTCGTGGGCGCGAGAATGGCTATCTTTCGTGGGTGAGCTTAGGAGGCGTCAACAACTTCCCTGAGGGAGAAACGCGGATGGCCACTTTTGGCAATCCCCTCGTCATGCCAACCGATGGAAAGACTGTAGACACAGCGTGCTGGGTGCGCCGCATCGCCGGCGATCAATTTCAGGTGTTTGCCATCAACTGCGCGCATCTCGGCTGCCCCGTTCGCTGGTTCCCGCAATCCGGCCTCTTCATGTGTCCGTGTCACGGCGGAGCATACTACCGCGACGGCTCACGTGCGTCCGGGCCGCCAGAGCGTGGACTTTTCGAATATCCCTACAAAATCGAAAACGGAGTGCTCACGATTGAGGCCGGACAGCTGCCCACTCCCGGCGACCCGGTGGCAAGTCTGACCTCGGAGAAACCGCCATGCGCCTGATTACAAAAATTGGCGAATGGTTCGATCATCGCCTGCAGCTGGCAGCGCCGATTCGCGAAGCGGCCGGCCATCCCGTGCCGCGCAGCACAGCCAGCTGGTTCTACGTCTTTGGCAGCGCCGCTCTCACTATATTTGTTCTGCAACTGGTCACCGGAATTCTGCTGGCGCTTATTTATGTGCCCTCGGCCGGCGAAGCTTGGAGCAGCCTGCAAGCTCTGAATCATCAGGTCGCGCTCGGCTGGTTCATCCGCGCCATGCACGGATGGGGCTCGAACTTCATGGTCGCCATTGTCCTGATTCATATGGTGCAGGTGTTTCTCTTCGGAGCTCACAAATTTCCTCGCGAGCTAACCTGGATCATCGGCGTATTTCTTCTGCTAATGACTCTCGGCATGGCCTTTACCGGTCAAGTCATGCGCTTCGATCAGGACGCCTATTGGGGCCTGGGAATCGGAGCGTCGATTGCCAGCCGCGTTCCCATCCTCGGTCCCTTTATTGTGAAGCTAATGCTGGGTGGCCCCATCATCGCGGGCGCAACTCTTTCCCGGTTTTTTGCGCTGCACGTATTCGTGATTCCCGGACTGCTGATCGGTTTCGTCTGTCTCCATGTCTTGATGGTCTTGAAGCTGGGCATCAACGAATGGCCAATGCCGGGACGCATCGTAAGGCGAGCGACCTACGAGGCCGAGTATCACGCTTTAACCAAAAAAGATGGCGAGCCCTTCGTTCCGTACGCGGTATGGAAAGACATGTTCTTTGCCGCGTTCATCATTCTTGCCGTCGCCGCATGCGCTTATTATTTTGGTCCTTTTGGCCCCACCGGGCAGCCCGACCCCACAATCATCCAAACCGCGCCCAAGCCCGATTATTTTTTCCTGTGGCTCTACGCGCTGCTTTCACTTCTTCCGCCATCGCTGGAGACGCCGTTCCTGCTCATCGTCCCGCCTCTGGCAATTCTTGGCCTGATTCTTCTGCCGTTTCTCTCGGGAGAAGGGGAAAAAAGCTGGAAGCGCCGTCCCATTGCGGTGGTTACCGTGCTGCTGATCGCGGTCACTCTCGGCACATTTACTCGCATGGCCCAGTTCACGCCGTGGAGTCCGCATATGAACGCCTGGAGCGGCGATCCAGTACCCGACCGCTACATTCATGGCACGACCGCGCTTGAGCGGCAAGGTGCACTCGTGTTTCAGGTCAAGCAGTGCCGCAACTGCCACTCTCTCGGCGACACGGGTGGACAACGCGGACCAACTCTGGACAGCGTTGCCGTGCGGCTAACACAGGACCAGCTCATTCGGCAGGTGATTCAAGGCGGCGGCAACATGCCTGCCTATGGCAACAACTTGAGTCCCGCCGAGACAACGGCGCTCGTAGCTTTCCTCGAGACCTTGCATCCAACAACACAACGCCCGGCACGCGACGCCGCGCGGGAACTCGTACTTAGCAACGGCCAACCGCAAACGCACGGGACTCAACCATAGGCGGCGGTGATTTCAGACAATATGATTTTGCACATTCATCACGGCGCGCCCCAGTCATTGTGGATCTCAGGTGCCTTGATCTTTGTTTCACTCGTCTATTTGCGAGGATGGCTGCGCCTTCGCAGCCACGAGCGCGACCATGGGTTTCACAAGAACGTTGAGGCCTGGCGCGCCGCAAGTTTTGTCTTAGGTCTCTTCCTCATCTGGATCGCGACGGCCTCACCGTTGGTTGCACTCGATCACAGCATCCTGACGGCGCATATGGTTCAACATCTTCTGCTCATGACGCTCGCGCCTCCGTTGATCTGGCTTGGCATGCCGCGAAAGCCACTGGCGCACGGCTTGCCGCAGCGATTCTTACAAGCGATCCGTCGTCCGTTGCGATCAGAGCCGATGCAGCAATTCGCAAGCGTGGCAACGCACCCCGCATTTTGCTGGTTCGCCGCGGCGGGCACGCTAGTCGTATGGCATATTCCTTCGGTGTTCATGCTCGGCCTGCAATCGCAAATGTGGCATGAGGCTGAGCAAGCATCCTTCCTTGTAGCAGGACTTCTATTCTGGTGGCCGGTCGTCCGGCCCTCAGCGGGCGCTTCGAAATGGCCAGAAGCATCCATGCTTCTGTATCTGTTTTTGGCGACGTTGCCGTGCGATATTCTTTCGGGATTTCTGGTCTTCTGCGATCGGGTGGTCTACCCGGTGTTTTTGTCCTCCCCCCACTCCTACGGCCTGTCTGCCCTGGAAGACCAGGAATGCGCCGGTGCGTTGATGTGGACGTGTGTCACTATCGTCTACTTAATCGCTGGCGCAATCTTCACCGCGCGTTTACTCTCGCCCCATCGTTCGCCACATCTATCAGAAGATCTCGCGATTCCGCCATTCTGCTCGCCACGTATTGCTCTACAGCACACGGATCGGCAGACGACCGATCGGCAGACGACGGATCGGCACCGGATGGAGGCAGTCTGAAATGTCGCACCGGCCCTCCCTTACCGAGGTTTCTCCCACTGCCGTGCAAGAGCGTGATTCTTCGCGATCCACCCTGCTCTCAGACTACTGGGCGCTCACGAAACCAGAAGTTAACTTCCTGATCTTGATCACAACTTTTGTAGGGTTTTATCTGGCTTCGGCAAACACTGGGCGGTTCTCATTCGTACGGCTATTCAACACTTTGCTCGGGACGTTGCTGGTAGCAAGTGGGACCGGGTCACTCAACCAATACCTCGAACGGCATTTCGATGCGCAAATGCGCCGAACCGCCCGCCGTCCAGCCGCCGCCGGCCGTCTCACACCGTCCGCAGTCCTGGCCTTCGGAACGGCACTGGCAATAACCGGCAGCATCTATCTCGCGATCGCTGTCAACCTGCTCGCGAGCGCGCTCGCTGCCTTGACCTTATTGACATATCTGTTCGTGTACACGCCGCTGAAGCGAAAAACTCCATTGTGCGTTCTCGTCGGAGCTTTTCCCGGCGCCATGCCGCCACTCATCGGTTGGGCCGCAGCCTCGGGACGATTGAATATCGAGGCGTGGATCCTCTACGCCATGCTCTTTTTGTGGCAGTTCCCCCACTTCATGGCAATCGCATGGATGTACCGCGAAGACTACGACCGCGCCGGCTATTTGGTTCTGCCCAAGGGCAATGCGCGGGTTCATTTCGTGACGCTCGAAACTTTATTCCCGCTCCTTGCTCTCGTCGCCATCAGCATCATGCAATTTCCCGCGCGGCACGCAGCCGCTTTTTACTGTGCAGCGGCTCTTCTGGGAACCGGATTCACGTACTTTGGATGGCAATTCGTGTTCGAGCGTTCGCGAGTTGCCGCACGCCGCCTGCTGACGGCCTCGATCATCTATCTCCCCCTGCTGTACGGACTGAGCGCGACGTTATGCCATCGGGCCAGGTGATCCAATGCCCCGGCCTTCCCGCGGACAACAGCCGTCTTGACAATAGTCGTTATAACGCCTAATGTCTTGTTGGTATGAAGATAAGGGTCGAGGCAGGGAAACGCAGGCCGCGCGTGGGCCGTCCCGAGGAGACTGCGTTTCTCGATCTGCTGCGGACCACCGACATGCTGTCCCGTGGCCTGGACCGCATTCTAAAAACTGAGGACGTCTCCTCGACGCAGTACAACGTTCTCCGCATCCTCCGCGGCTCGCCCGCCGGGCTCCCGTGCGGGGAAATCGGCAGCCGCATGATTACCCGGGACCCCGACGTAACTCGCCTGCTCGACCGCCTCGAAAAGCGCACTCTGATCTCGCGTCGCCGCGCCACAAAAGACCGCCGCACCGTCATGGCCCGCATCACCCCAGCCGGCCTGAAACTCCTGGCCTGGCTGGACCAACCGGTGCAGGCCATCCATCGCGAACAATTAGGCCACCTCGGGAAGAAGCGCCTGCGAGCGTTAACGGAACTGCTGGCCGTGTCCCGCGGCCCGTTGTCCCGCGCCCAAGTGCCTTGATTTTCTGGACTTAATAGCTGTTGCAACGAATATCGTTTACACGCATCTAAGTACTGTACGGCGAAATCATGAAAGCTGGTTCTACAAGAGTTAAGTGATTTGCGTGCCGCACCCGGCAACGCCTGCGCTCTCTCTCAAAGCGCACACAGAAGGAGAAACTATGTCGCTCCGCCCAGTTCGACAGATCATTGAACCAAAGCCCACCATCGAGGGCGCAGGAGTGAAACTGCAACGCGCTTTCGGTTTTGGCAAAACTAAGGATTTCGATCCATTCCTGCTCCTGGACGATTTCCGCAACGACAACCCCAAAGATTATCTCGCGGGATTTCCCTGGCATCCCCACCGCGGAATCGAGACCATCACCTACGTTCTCGCCGGCTCGGTCGAGCACGGCGATAGCCTCGGGAACAAAGGCAAGATGACCGCCGGCGACGTGCAGTGGATGACCGCCGGCAGCGGCATCCTCCATCAGGAAATGCCCAAAGGTGATCCCCAGGGCCACATGCACGGTTTCCAGCTGTGGGCCAACCTGCCCGCATCGCTGAAGATGACCGACCCGCGCTATCAGGACATTCCCTCCAGCGCGATCCCCGAGGTCACCGACGATGACGGCACCCGCGTCCGCATCATCTGCGGCGAGTTCTGGGGCAAGCGCGGACCAGTCGAAGGCGTTGCCGCCGATCCGAACTATCTTGATATTTCAGTCGCTCCGGGCCAGCGCAAGCGGCTCAAAGTCGAGACCACGCGCAACGCCTTCGCCTACGTGTTCGCCGGCTCCGGAACGTTCCGCGATTCCTCGACTCCCCGCGCGGTTCTAACCGAGCAGGTCGAGCAACCCGATGCGCCGCCCGTCTACGACGTCAGAAATCACTCGCTCGTGCTCTTCGACCGCGGCGACGAAATCTCCGTCCAGGCCGGCGACCAGGGCATTCGCTTCCTGTTAGTGTCTGGCAAGCCGATCGAAGAACCCGTCGCCTGGTACGGCCCGATCGTCATGAACACGCAAGCGCAACTCCAACAGGCCATGTCCGAACTGCAAACCGGCTCGTTCATCAAACATCGCTGAATCGCCCCCAAAACAAAGCCCTGCGCACCTCGACTGCGCAGGGCTTGCCAAGATCCGTCCTCCACAAAGTGAGCGCTTCTGCACAGCACTTCCCCGCCAAATAAGCGACTCTTGAGGATGTCTCCACCAGCGGAGGTCGCTCGCTTCCCCGGATCCAGTCCAGACTCGATCGACGATCCCGATCAAACGTCCGGCCAAAGGAAAATCATGAACCCGATTAAAATGAATACGATCAAATCGCTCGCTATCTCGCTCACGCTGCTCGCGCTCGCAGGCATGCTGGGCTGCAACGACGACGCCGCAAAGTCGCCCAATGTTTCGGACAACATCCGCAAGTCGCTTGATCAGGCGGGTCTCAAAGACGTCTCCGTCAGCCAGGATCGCGACAAGGGCGTCGTGACTCTAGGTGGCCAGGTCGCCACCGCGAACGCCAAGTTTCAAGCCGAATCGCTGGCCAAGTCCTTTGCGGGTGCGCAGGTCGTTGCCGACCAGATTGCGATCATTCCCGTGGGTGCGGAAAAAGCCGCCCGGGCCGTGAACTCCGATCTCGACCAGGCCATCGAAAAAAATCTGGACGCAGCCTTGATCCAGAACAAACTCCACGACCACGTCGCCTACACCGTGACGAGCGGAGTCGTCACGCTGACCGGCGAAGTCGGCTCGGAAAACACGCGCACCCGCGCCGGAAACGTAGCGGCCGCCGTGCCGAATGTGCAGCAGGTAGTAAATGATTTACAAGTAAAAGATCAGAAAGCCAGTTCTTCGTAGGCTAGATACTGAACTGGATAGTCACTGCGAACTTGAAAAGGAGAAGCCTATGTCGTTCGGAATTTATGCGATCGGTTTCGTAATCATGCTCATCGGAGTGGTTTACGGCGCCTACCTGATGCACATACCCACGCACTGGATTGCGGTCGGCGCAATCGTACTCTTAGGCGTAGGGATTCTCTCGGGAGTCAAGGCGACTCGTCAGCGCGATTCTTCAGAATAACCGTGGGATTGTCATTCCGAACAAGCGTTGGTTGCGCGTGAGAGGCTTGATCCGGGTGCCCCATTTCTCGCTTCCTTTGCGAGAAGTGGGGACGGCACACCCAGCACCATCGCAGATTTTGATAGTGCCTGAGTTTCAAACTGCCCCCATTCCACCCGCGAGATTGCCTGCAACAGCCCGCTCCGCGCCTGCTATGATGGAGCTTGAGTGGTTACCACCTTCTCCTCTTTCAGGTTCCCTGAGCTAAGTCAGCCCATCTGAAGTTCTCACTCCTTAGGCTCCCTCAGGAAATCCGTGCCCATGCCGACAAATGCAATCTTGCAAGAGGTTCAGCATCTCTACAACGTGAGTTCGCGTCTGGACAATCTCGCCGGGGACCATCCCATCGTTTCCGAAGCCCTCGTCACCATCTCAGAAAGTATCCGTCACACCGCAGTCTTGTTGGAAGTGCTGGTCGCAACCAGACTGACGCCGCTCTCCGGACCAGAACCAGCGGCCATCTGATCTCTCATTACTATCTGATGTTTTCCTCTCTCGGGTGATCCGCGCACACATGAGACGCAAACTCCTTGTCGCGATACGACTCGAAGTTGCGCATCATTTCATCGAAGGATCCTCCGGTCGGCGTTTTCGTTGGCTTGAACCGCCAGCCACACTCGGAGCAGCCGAAGCCCCGAAAACGCGGTTCGTCGATCCATATCAGCTTCGGTTTCATGGCCAAGCATCCTACCGAAAGCGATTTTCGCTAGTCTGTCGGGAATCCTACAAACGTAGACAGAGCTTTGTCCGGGCAAACCGGCTTCTGTAGCCGATCTGCAGCTCCCCGATAACGCCTTCATTCCGTTCTCGTCCGTCTCCAAGCGGTCAGTATTGCTCAGCGACCGCGTCGCATCCCGCGTAGTCTTGAGAAGTCTTCCCAGTGCATGTCTTCGCAGGGCATGTCGACACGGAGAAAGACAACGGAGAAAGACAGGCGAGTTCCTGAGCACATCTGCAACGGCCCCGTTCCGCTCCCCGTCATTAAGGATGGTTTGTGAAAAGCAAAAACCCACAAGTCGTGCAGTCCGGCGGTCGCACCAATCCCGAAGGCAAGCCCGTCAGCAACCTGCTGCTTCTCTCCATCTCCGACAGCGACTTCGGCTCACTCCGCCCTCATCTCGAATACCTCGACTTGCCCAACCATCGCATCCTTCACGAATGCGGCGCCACGCTGGAATTTGCCCATTTCATCAATCGGGGTTTGATTTCTCTGGTTGTAGTCATGAAAGATGGCAAAACCGCCGAAGCCGGCATCGTCGGCAACGAAGGCTTTATCGGAACATCAGCCGCGGTTGGCCTGCGCGGGAGCCCTCTTCAAGCCGTGGTACAAATCACCGGCGACGGGTTTCGGATAGCGGTGGCCGCTCTGCAAAAGATTTTGCAATCCGCTCCGCCTCTCCAGTTAATCTTGAGTCGCTATGGCGTGGTTCAGGGATTGCAGGTGGCCCAAACCGCCGCCTGCAATCGCCTCCACGATATCGGGCAGCGCCTCGCACGCTGGTTGCTGATGACCCAGGACAGAGTGGATTCCCAATCGCTCCCCATCACCCACGATTTTCTCGCAACCATGCTAGGGACCGATCGGCCCAGCGTGACCACGGCTGCAGGCATTTTGCAGAAGAAGAAGATCATCAAGTACACACGCGGTGCCGTGCAAATCGTAAACCGCAAAAAGCTCGAGGACTCCGCCTGCGAGTGCTACGCGGTCATCCAGCAATACAACGGCCAGCTCGGCTTGAAGTGACCTCGCAACCGGAGACTCGCGTTCCTATTGCTCCTCTGCGCGAAAAACCGCAACCGAAGCGGGTTTGGGAAGGGCACGAGTTACCCGTGCCACTCATGGCTTTCGACGCGGGTGAGGATTCCTCGGAGAACAGACTATTGGCCGTAGAAAGCAAGCAGCGTCCGATTAACTCGCAACGTCTTGCCTCCAAGCTTGTAATCGATGAAGCCCGACTGCTTGAACCTCTTCATGAAAAAGCAAACGCGCGACCGCGTGGTGCCTACCATTTCTGCGAGCGTCTGATGACTTATTTTTGGAACCGTGGTTTCGGACGCTCCATTTCCATCATAGTGGGCGAGCCGCAAGAGAATATGAGCCAGCCTTTTCTCACTCGGATTGCAATGTTGGTCAACCAAGTCCTGCTCATATCGGATGTTCTGCGCCAGCGCGTATGCCAGGAACAGATTCGCCAGCTTCACATGCCGTGTCAGTGCGAGCATCATTGCTTTCTTCTCGATTCGCAAGAGGCTGCAATCTGTGATTGCTGTGGCGGACGCAGTGCGGGAAGATTGACCTGTTAGTGAGTCCTTGCCGACAAACTCCTTGTCGCTCAAGATGTCGAGGGTTGCTTCAATGGCTCGCGACTTAACGCTGAGTTTCACTGTTCCCTTTTTAATTACAAACAAGGCATCAGCGGCGTCTCCCTGAGCGTAAATTGTTTGTCCCTTCCTGACAGAGAGCAGCTTTCGCCCCTGCCCAACGTTGGTCACAAACATCTGGGGATCGAAAGCGCGCCTAACCGAGGTCATTGGCTACTCCGCTCTGATACTCCACATTGAGTCCGCGGCAAGCAAGCCTCGTTCTCGATGCGGCTGTGTAAACCGGTTAAAGATATATGCGACTCCAGCACCCGAGAAGCTTTTCCTGCACCTTGACTCCCAGCCGCCGCCCATTTGCCAGATTGCTTCCAGTCGCGGAAAACCTAGTCGTGCAGAACAACATTCAGCAGTGAACTATGCACCTGCAGCCCGCCTTCGCCATAGTCCAGAAACCCTAACTCGCGGAACCGGTTCATGAAGAAACTCACCCGCGACCGCGTCGTGCCAATCATCTCCGCCAGCGTCTCCTGACTGATTTTGGGGATGATCGTCTCCGGCACCCCTTCCTTACCGAAGTGAGCCAGCAGCAACAGCAGCCGAGCCAGCCTCTTTTCGCTGGAATTGAAGAGCTGATCCACCAAATCCTCTTCGTACCGGATGTTTCGCCCCAGCAGATAAGCAACGAACAGGTCGGAGAACGTATGTTCCCGGTGCAGCGCCAGCATCATTGCCTTCTTATCAATACGCAGCAATTCGCAATCCGTCATCGCGCTCGCAGAACCCATCCGTAAATGTTGTCCCGCCAGCACACCTTCTCCGAAAAAGTCTCCCCGGCTCAATATGCCCAGCGTCGCTTCCTTCCCCACTTTCGAAACCACCGTCAGCCGAACCTTGCCTTCCTGGATATAAAACACCGCGTCGGCCGCGTCCCCCTGCGCAAAAATGGTTTCCTTCTTGGGAAACGACACAACTTTCCTGCCCTCGCCGATCGTGGCAAGAAATTCCTTCGGGTCGAACACGCGATTGCTCTTGGCCGGCATGATTAATGGCATCAGGGTACCGTTCCCGAAGACTGGGTACACTTACTCCCTATTTTGCCAAAACGTCGCTCGCTAATGATGTTCAATTTTGCTCATAATCGGAAGAGATCACAGGATGCACCGGGAACGAAACCAGCCCCTCCCTGTATATATTAAGAATGTGCAATATGGAACAGCCTGACAGCCGGGACCGTTGCATTATGTCGTGATGAAAACCAAAGAACTCACCGCAAATCAGGTATTCTCCGTTCCCTGTACCACCTGTGGTGCCGCGGTCGGAGAAGCCTGTGAACTCCATTCCGGCGCCCCGCGCACCGAGCCCCACCGCGACCGGAGACTCTCTGCCGCCGAGGCCCTCGAAGCGAAGACCATCAAACCACAACGGACCCTCCGGTTAGTCGGCGCTGCCCCTGCAAGTTGATCATCCTTAAGCACTTCTCGCGGATCCCCTGCCCCGCGGCAACTCTGGCTTTACCCCCATATCCCCTGTGCGCGGAGCCTGCCCTGAGCCATGCCGAAGGGTGGTTGCGAGTCTGGCCGGCGAGTCTAGGACCCAACCCGCAGCCGCCCTTGCGCTTTTCCCCCCTCGCCGACGATACTGGATGGTTCCCTTTTAAACTGAACCGACCACTATCATCATTATGAAGACCACAATTTCTCTCTCCGCCCCCGCCCAGCTGGAAACCGAATCCCTCGTCGCCATCGTGCTCGATCACTCTGAAAAAGATCATTCAGAAAAAGATCATTCAGAAAAAGATCACACGCATTCTTCCGGCGAAAAAAATAACAAAGACGCCAAACCGCACCTGCGCGTCGAGAGCAACGACGCGGCCGTGCAATCCGCCGCCGCCGAGCTTCTCGCCAGCGGAGAGCTCACCGGCAAGCCGTTTGAAATCAACCTGCTGCACAAGCCTGCCGGGTTGAAAGCCAAGCGTATCCTGCTGCTCAGCGGCGGCAAAGCGAAAAAATTTGCTAGCTACGATCTGCGCCGCCTCGCCGGAGCCGCCGTCCGTTCGCTTAAGTCGCGTGGAATCCGCAGCTTCGCCTTCATCGCTCCCTCCGTCATTCCGCCCGAGGAAGCCGTGCGAGCGATCGTCGAAGGCGCGCTGGTCGGAAACTTTGACGCCGACTACTATCGCAGCGACCGCAAAGATCAAAAGATTGATGCACTTACCATCGTCACCAGCGGCAACACCGACAAGGCCGCTCTCGAAAAAGCCGCCGCCGAAGCGCAAATCATCGGCGAGTCGCAGAATTTCACCCGCGACCTGGTCAACGAGCCCTCCAATCGCATGACGCCGACCACCCTCGCCGAACGTGCAAAAAAAATGTGCGCGGAAGTGGGCTTGAAATGTGAAGTTTACGGCGCCGACAAAATCAAGGAATTAAAAATGGGCGCGTTCTGGGGCGTCGCGCAAGGTTCCGACGAGCCGCCCGCGCTCATCATCATGCGTTACGACCCAGCGGGCGCGCCCGAAAAACCCGTCTTAGGCCTTGTAGGCAAAGGAATTACCTTCGACACCGGCGGCATTTCCATCAAGCCCGCCGACGGCATGGAAAAAATGAAATACGACATGGCCGGCGGCGCAACCATGATCGGCGCCATGCGCGCCATCGCGCTGCTCAAACCAAAAGTCAAAGTCATCGGCATCGTCTGCGCCACGGAGAATATGCCCTCCGGCAAAGCGCAGAAGCCCGGCGACGTGCAGATCGCCATGTCCGGCAAGTCCATTGAAATCATCAATACCGACGCCGAAGGCCGCCTCGTCCTCGCCGATGGACTGCATTACGCCAAGCAACTCGGCTGCACCCATCTGGTGGACGCAGCGACACTTACGGGCGCAGTCGTAGTCGCGCTCGGCTACACCAACGCCGGACTCTTCACCAATGACGACGCCATGTACGACCGCTTCAACAAAGCGCTCAACAAAGCCGGCGAAAAAATGTGGCGTCTTCCGCTCGACGACGAATACAAAGACAACATCAAGTCCGGCATCGCCGACATCGTCAACTCCGGCGGCCGCTGGGCCGGCGCGATCAACGCCGCCATGTTCCTGAAAGAATTCGCCGAAGACACTCCATGGATTCACCTCGACATCGCCGGCACTGCGTGGATGGAAGATCAGAAACCGTGGATCGCGAAAGGCCCAACAGGAATCGCACTGCGCAGCCTGGTGGAATTCGTGAAAGGTTTCGCGAGCACGGATAAACCGTAGCCACGGGCAGATCTCAGTACAGTTCTCAGTTCTCGGTTCTCAGTTCTCAGTTCTCGGTTCTCAGTTCTCAGTTCTCGGTTCTCAGTTCTCAGTTCTCGGTTCTCAGTTCTCGGTTCTCAGTTCTTAGTTGGGAACCTGGTGCTCTTAACTGAGAACTGGCAACTGAGAACTGAGAACTGAACTTGGTTACAGCCATTTCGCCATGCCCTGCATCCAATGCGCGCGGAACGGGTCATCCGCTTTAGTAAATTCTGATTCCGGGGGACATTCCATGAAAGCTCTCATGCTGGTCGGAGTTGTTGTGCTGGTGCTGGGGATCATTTCCTTCTTTGTTCCCTTCCCTCATACCGAACATCACGGCGTCCGCCTCGGCGATGCGCATGTCGGCGTCACCACGCACGACGACCGCAGCGTCCCACCGTTCGTCAGCATCATCCTGGTGGTAGTGGGCGGCGGCTTGATGATCGCCGGCAGAAAAGGCTAGCGCCGTCAGATCGGCCACGGGATCGATGGCCACGGATTCTTACGGATCTCTCATCTCAATCCTGTGTGATCCTGTTTGTGGCTGGTAGGAATTATTCCTACCATCGATTCATGCCCACGGTTGAGAAGCTCAGTATCGCTCTGCCCCCGAAATGGCGAATTGGGTGCGGAAAGTCGTCAAGAGTGGAGAGTACGCCAGCGCCAGTGAAGTGATTCGGGACGCGCTGCCGGAATGGAAACGAGAGCGCGAGCTGGTCCTCAGTAGCATAAAGCAAGGTTTGAAGGAGTCCGCGGAGGGGAAAAGAGTTTATCGCGGCTCGTTTGCCAGGTACGCCAAGAAATAGGAATTACTTCCCTGCTGTCGCCTGCTCGAATGCCTTCTCCAGGTCTGTGGCCAGCGGAGTTTCTCCGGTCTGCAGGCCGCTGCGGCCCATCATGCGCCACAGATACTGATCTCGCGGCCAGCCGTGAGCGTCATAGACCGCGAGCACGTCTTCGCTGGGACGGCTCATCACCATGAGTACGACGTCAGCCTGACGCGGCTCGTACACTACGACAAACTTGCCCCACTTCTGGATCGAATCCTGCACGGCGCCGATGGCGTCGCGGTCCGCGGGAAAGAGATTCGGATCGAACTGGTCGCCGTCATAGCTGGTGACATAAACGTAGCGCGCGTTCACCAGCGTGCCGGGAAATGCCGGGACGGTTGAAGTCTTGTCTTTGGATGCGGCCACGGCAACAGTTGTCGCCAGTAGCGTTGTCATGAAAACCGTTGCCGCGAAAATGACGGTGGCAGTCAGTACGAAACGTGAGATGGATCGATTCGGGGTAACGTTTTTC
Source organism: uncultured Acidobacteriaceae bacterium (assembly GCA_963846245.1). Lineage (GTDB taxonomy): Bacteria > Acidobacteriota > Terriglobia > Terriglobales > Acidobacteriaceae > Sulfotelmatobacter. The sequence continues at coordinate 219,928 of CAWJVI010000014.1, forward strand.
GTTTGTATGTTTTTCATGATTGCGCTTTGCGACCTCGTGATTTCTGCGGTGGCTACCGAGAGCCAGTCGAGCTATCGTTCGACCCGACGGGCAAGAGCGCCCGTCCTACACAAATCTTTTCAATCACTTAGATGTCTGGCGACCGGGGCAAGATGCCCGATTTGCGCGCGTCTTTTCTAAGTTGTTGAATTCATTGTAGCTGCGAGATAACTGCGAAAAAGAGCACATCGGAGCTAGCACTGGGGTTTCTGATCGCCTTGTGGAATGGCATTTCCCGGGCCGTAGATGGCTCAGGAACGCAACAAAACATTCTGACGACGTTCTGGGTGGATCGCAAGATTTCCACAGCTTAAATCGGCGATTTCGAGGAACGAATCGGCGCGCGGTATATCTCCAAGTTAATTCGTTTTACGAGCGGCAGAATGGATTCAACAACTTCCACCTAGGCTCAACAACTTACAGAACTGTGTGCTCACCGAGACACGGGGTGAGACCTGCCCGACTCGTTGCACTTCCTAAGAGCCAGTCGAGCATTCGCTCGACCTGAACGGGCAGGAGTGCCCGTCCCCACACAAACCTTCTCTGGGGGTATAGTAGTGCGCATGAATGACTTGGACGGGAAAACCACTATGGACAATAAGACGGATTCGACGATGGAATCGAAGATGGACTCGAAAATGGATCGCAGAACGTTTCTGGGCTCAACAATGGCTGCTGGCGGAGCGCTGCTGGCGAGCACGGCGCTCTCTTACGGAAAAATTCTGGGTGCGAACGATCGCATCTCTTTGGGACACATTGGGATTGGAAGCCGCGGAGGCGATCTCGAGTTTATCGCGGGCAAGCTCAAAGACAGCCATCGCGTGGAGATGACGACGGTTTGCGACTTGTGGACGGTGAATCGCGAGAAGGCTGCGGCGGGAGTCACCAAAGTCTATGGACGCGCGCCGCGAGCGTTGCAGCATCTTGAAGATGCGCTGGCGCTCAACGATGTGGACGCCGTGCTGATCTCGACGCCCGAGCACTCGCACTCGCCCATTCTCAAAATGGCGGTCGAGGCGGGCAAGGACGCTTATGTGGAAAAGCCCATGGGCAATGTGCTGGCGGAAGCGAAGGCGGCGCGCGACGCGGTGCGGCAGAGCAAGCGCATTGTGCAGGTGGGGACGCAGCATCGCAGCGAGCCCTATCCGCGGGCGGCGCACGATCTGGTGCAGACCGGCGTGCTGGGTGACGTGAGCAAAGTTGAGATTGAATGGAATTACCACGGGCCGCGCTGGCGGGGACGTCCGGAAGTAAAGCAAATCCGCGAAGAAGATACGGACTGGCGAAAGTGGCTGATGAACAAACCGTATCGTCCGTTTGATCCGCAGCGTTATTTTGAGTTCCGGCTGTACAAGGAATTTTCCAGCGGCATTCCCGACCAGTGGATGAGCCACGGCATCGACCAGGTGAACTGGTTCATGGAAGATAGTTTCCCGCGCTCGGCGGTGGCGCATGGCGGAGTATTCGCGTGGCACGACGGGCGCGAGAATGCGGACACTTTCGAGGCGCTGTTCGAGTATCCCAAGGGATTTCTGGTGCGCTACGCCACCAGCTTTGGCAACGACGCGCCCAGCTTTTCGCGCTTTATGGGGAAAAAGGCCACCCTGTTTAACATTGGCGGGGAAGGCAGTCCGCGTTATCAACTGGTGGAGGAAAAAGGCAATCACGAAGATGACTCCGATGTGGATAAGCAGCGGGCATCGCGTTATGTGACGTTGCCGGGAGAAACGAAACTGCCTCCCATGGGGATTGACGATCTTTCACTCGAGCACATGGCGAACTGGTTCGAATGCATGCGCTCGCGGCAGCAGCCGCATTGCACCGTGGAAAACGGCTTTGCGCATTCTGTGGCGTGCATGATGGCGACGGAAGCGTATTGGTCGGGACGGAAAGTTTATTGGGACGCGAAGAATGAAGCGATCGTGGATTCCGCGCCGGAGAATAAAGCGACTTCTTCGCCGCGCACGTTCACGGATTTTAGCGGATAACCCGGATACAACGAAGAAGACATAGGCTGGCGCGCGATCGCAGTGGAGACGGAGATTCCTCCGCCGCGATGAAAAACGCGGCGTTCGGAATGACAACGGGATCGGGTTTAGCTGAGGGCTGAGGGCTGAGATCTGATAGCTGATAGCCGTCTTTTGCGGTAGGATGTGTCCGTTTTTTCAAGGAGGTTTCCGTGGCACAGAACACTGCGGTCGATGTGGTACGTCAGGCTTCGACGCTCTCCATTGTGTGGGGAGTTTTGCTGATTGTGTTGGGCACGGCGGCGGTGGGTTCGCCATTTCTTGCCGCCGTAGCGGTGAACGTGGCCATTGCCTGGCTAATCGTGCTGGCAGGAGCGGTCCACCTCATACTTGCCTTTCGCGCTCATGGAGCGGGCAGCATGATCTGGAAGCTTCTGGTTGGGGTCGCCTATGTCTGCTTCGGGATATATCTGATTCTGCATCCGGTGCTGGCTGTGGCATCGCTTACGTTAGTGCTGGCTACGCTTTTCCTGATTGAGGGCGTACTCAACATCGTTCTCTTTGTCCGGATGCGCTCCGCGGGAGGATCGAGCTGGGTGCTGATCGATGGAATCATTACGCTCCTGCTGGGCGCGATGATTTATATGCAATGGCCATCGAGTTCCGCGTGGGCGGTCGGCACGCTGGTCGGCATCAGCATGATTTTCAGCGGCGTGGCGCGAGTCATGATGTCGCTGGCGGCGCGCAGGGCGGCGCAGACGGTATCGTCGCCATCGTCATTAGCGGCTTAGTGGACGCGACGGTCTGAACTAACATCTCATTGCCCCGTGGGGAAATGCCTGCCCATGCGAGACGTGTCTGCTGCGGAATGAGTCCCCTAGGGGATCACTGGCAGTTCTATGTATGACGGCTGCGCGGGCGAACTGTAGATGCGCTGGGTGGCTTTGACGAAATCTAACGGCTCGGCTTTGTAGATGCTGGGGACGAATTTTTGCGGGTTGCGGTCGATCACGGGGAACCATGTGGATTGAATCTGGACCATGATTCGGTGACCTTTCAGGAAGACGTGATCGTGGTCGCGCAACGGGATTTTCCATTCTGTGGGCTGGTTGGGCGTGAGCGCGTGCGGTTTTTCGTAGCTCTCGAGATAGCGGCCGCGGCGCACTTCCATCGCGATGGGGAGTTCGTAGCCGTTTAGCGATTGCGCGTATTGTCCGGGCTTGGGGCCGGCTTCGGGATTCCAATCGTTCTTTTGCGCGTTGTCGGGATAGACGTCGATCAGCTTCACGATGAAATCGCTGTCGGTGCCGGAAGTTGAAGCGACGAGGTGGGCGGCGAGCGGTCCGGTGATGATGAGATCGTGGTCGAGTGGATCGCTGACGAAACTTAAGACGTCGGGACGGTGATCGACGAAGCGCTGGTCGGCGACTTCCCAGGTGCGCCAGTCGCCGCCGGGATAAGTTGGCGAGATTGGACGCTGGCGGTAGGGGACGGGATCGGCGGGGTCGGAAATATACTCGCGATACGGCTTGGCAGTTTGAATCGCCGCGTGGCCCGCGGCTCGCGCAGTTTGAGGCGTTGGGACGGGCGTCGTAAAAGATAGCGTACCGTCAGCGTGCAGATAAAGTTTCGTGGGCTTGGCTTCCTTCGGAGGCCATGCGGGGTAGGTGTGCCAGGTGTTTGATCCGCTCTGAAAAGTGCTGGCTTGCCAGGCCGGCTTCTCGCCTTTGTTGTGCAAGTAATAACGGAAGAATGGGGCTTCGATATTTTCGCGGAACTCGCGGGCGGTCTCGTGTCCTGAAAACGGGATGATTCCGATGCTGTCGCCCTTCGGACTCCACCACTCGCCGTGATACCAGGGTCCGGCGACCATGAAATTCGTGTGCTCCGGGTCGTTTTCTTCGGCGTGACGGAAAATTTGCCACGGTCCCCAGGGATCTTCCTGATCCCAGAATCCGGCGACGTTCAGATTAGGAACCGTCGAGGCGTGGAGCTGGTTGACCCAGGCTTCTTTTTTCCAGAAGGCGTCGTAGTCGGGATGGTCTGCGGTGGAATTCCAGAAAGGAATGGAGCCGTGGAGATACTTTGCGTTGATGTTGGATAGCGGGCCGAGATCGAGGTACCACTGGTAGGTGTCGTAAGTTTCAAACTCGAAATTCGTATTCTTGTTCTTGTCGGCCTGCTCCAGGACGGAATATTCGAAGGAGTAGCTTTCGCGCAGAGCGCCGTAGCGATGCATGTCGTCATTCATCCATTGATCGACGGGCGAGGCTTGTTCGCTGATGGCCTTCAGCGCGGGGTGCGGGTGAAGAAGCGTCATTCCGGCCGTGAGGCCGTCATAGGAGACTCCGAAGATGCCGACGTTGCCGTTGTTGTTAGGAACATTTTTCACCAGCCAGTCGATGGAGTCATAGGCGTCGGTGGTCTCGTTGGTGGCCTTCGGATCGTTGGGATCGACCCAGGAGGAAAGATTGAAAGTGCCTTCGGATTTGAAGCGTCCACGGAGATTCTGGATGACGAAGATGTAACCGTCTTGCGCGAGCTCCTTCATGAAGGGCGGCATTTGCTCGGGCGGTTTGTCGGGGACGCCGTAGGGCGTGCGGCGGAAGAGGATGGGCAGCGGGGCCGGGTTATCGCCGGGTTGAGAGATCGGAGTGAGGATGACAGTTTGGAGATGGACTCCGTCGCGGACGGGAATCATGACTTCCTGGAGGGTGAAGATTGGCTTCGGCGCGGGTTGAGCGGGAGCGGGCTGTTGGGCGGCGGCGGGGATTGTCAGCAGGATTGCGGTGAGAAGCAGATGAGATGGGCGCAACGGTTTTCTCCGTGAGTGCTTTCGTCAGGTCGAGGCAAAGTATAGCAAGGTGTGCAGAAGTTTCGGGTCAACAGCGGATAGTTATGTGGGCGAGTATGGCGAGAGCTAAGGTCGAAGGCTAGCGGGCTAGAGTTCCTTCGACTTCGCTCAGGACGGATCCGCTCCGTTCCACACGATCTGAGTCAAAATCCTCACTTCTGGCAGCTGGGACTCCCACTTCTCGCAAAGGACGCGAGAAATGGGGCACCCTCGCCTGGCACAACTGTGGGTCGCACGCGGACCGAATGGGGAACTTCCCGATGCTGGAAGTTCCACTCAGTAAATCATCAGGCCGCATACCAAAGTGGATGGATGCCGTTCGGCTCCTTCCCATAGCCTTGAGAGAGCAAGAAGGCATCTGGAACCTGATGACTGACTATGCTGTATAACCCTGCGCTGTATCACCCCGCGCCGGGTGAAGCCGCGGGAGTTTCAATGTCGGACTCCGAAACTCGCCGGTTCAAGCTGCTGCGGATCTATTGTGAAGGGTCTGCCATTGCCGCGACCGGAATGGCGTGTGTGGTTCTCTATGGCTGGGCCTTTCGGGTGGCGGTTCTTACGTCGGTTCTTCCCGGGCTCGTCACGATGAAGGTAAATACGGCGCTGGCCCTGGCATTCAGTGGGATATCGGTATGGTTGCAACTGCCCGGCAAGCTTTCCTCGAGAAGAAGACTCAGCGCCCATTTCTTCGCTTTGCTGGTTGTGCTGATTAGCGTGGCCACGCTCGCCGAATACTCCTTTGGCAACCTTGGAATCGACGAACTGCTGTTTGGTGACCCGAAGGGATCAGTGGGGACGTCGTCGCCCGGTCGTCCGGCACCCACGACCGCAATCGCATTTCTCGCCATCGGCCTGGCGCTGATGCTTTTGGACCGGAAGACGAAGCGAGGAAGCGGGCCAGCGCAAGCGCTCAGTTTGTGGTCCGGGCTGATCGGGATGATGGCCATTACCGGTTACGTTAATCACGCGTCCGTCGTCTCCAAGATCTTTCTCTACACCAAGGTGGCGCTGAATACGGCGATCGGCTTATTGCTGATTAGCGGTGCGGTTTTCTTCGCCCGCCCGCGCACGGGGCTCGCTGGCGACCTCACCGGCGACGGAGCGGGAAGCGTAGTGGCGCGCCGATTTCTCCCCGCGATCCTCCTGATCCCTGTTCTTCTGGGCTGGATTTGCCTGCGCGGGGAAATCGCGGGGATGTATGGGATGGAACTGGGCCTGGCGCTGCAAACCACCGTCAACATCGTGGTCTTCGCGGCGCTGGTCTGGTGGAACGCGCGGCGATTGAACAAAGAGTATGACCAGCGCAGCCGGGCGGAAGTAGAAATTCGTGAACTGAACACCGCGCTGGAACGGCGGGTTGCCGAACGAACCTCGAGCCTCGAGTTGCTCTCGGAGCGGCTGTCGCTAGCCACTGCGATAGCAAGGGTGGGGGTGTGGGAATGGGAAGTGGCCAGCAAGATGTCTATCTGGGACGCCACGATGTTTGAGATTTACGGCTTCGCGCCGGTGGTTCCGATGCCGTATGAAAAATGGGCGGCGGCAGTGCTGCCCGAGGATCTTCCTGGAGCAGAAGCGAACCTGCAAAAATCGATCGCGGAAAAGAATCAGGGATCCGCGGAATTCCGCATCGGTCTGCCCGATGGTTCGGTGAGAAATATTTCTGTGATTCAGAAAGCAATTCTCGACGATCAGGCGAGCGTAACTCGCCTGATCGGCGTCAACATGGACATCACCGAACGCAAGCGGGCTGAGTTGGCTTTGGAACAGGGCGCCAAAGATCAGATTCGCTTCAAAGACGAATTTCTGTCGCATGTTTCGCATGAGCTGCGCTCGCCGCTCACCGCGATCAAGCAATTTACGACGATTCTGCTGAGCGGGTTAGCGGGCGAGCTGAATAAAGAGCAGCGAGAGTACCAGCAGATCGTGCTGAAGAATATCCGGCAACTGCAATCGATGATTGACGACTTGCTGGACGTGACGCGGGCGGAGGCTGGGAAACTCAGCGTGGAACCGGAGAGCACTTCGGCCTGGGATGCGGTGACCGACAGCTTAAACACCCTTCGAGTGAGCTCTGAAGCCAAAGGGGTGAGTCTGGTTTCCGAACTGCCGGATGACCTGCCTCCGGTTCATGCGGACCAGACACGGTTGCGGCAGATCCTGATCATCCTGCTGGATAATGCCATAAAGTTTACCCCCAAGGGCGGGGCGGTGAGAGTTCGGGGGAGGCTGCAGGGGCGGGACACCGGGTTCGTGGTTCTCGAGGTGTGCGATACCGGATGCGGTATGAGCGCGGAAGCCAGCGAGCGAGTTTTTGAGCGCCTCTACCAGGTGGAGCAGCCGAGCCAGGCCAGCCGCAAAGGCCTGGGACTTGGGTTATTTATCTGCAAAGAGCTGGTGACTCGACACGGGGGAGAGATCTGGGTACAGAGCCAGCCGCTGGTGGGCAGCACATTTTCCTTCACACTCCCGGTTTTTTCTCTCAGCAACGTAATCGCTCCGCTGCTCAAGGACGACCGGTGGCCGGCAGAATCGGTGGCGCTGGTGATGGCGGAAATTAGCTTTGGGGGCGGCAGGAATGCCGACTTCCAACAGGAATGGCGCCACGAAGTCCGCGACCTGGTGCGGCGCTGTCTGCTTCCCAATCTGGATGTGCTTTTGCCGAAAATGAGCTACGGCGCGGAGGAAGAACGTTTCTTCGTGGCGGCCTTTGCCGATGAAAAAGGGGCGTCCATACTGGCCAAAAGGATTCGCGACCAGTTCGACTGTATTCCCCATCTGAAGCGAACCGACCTGACTCTTGCGGTGACCTACACCATGTTGAAGCCGTTTCCGCTGGAGGGAGGCTCATCCCTGGAAAACATGGTGACCACGATGGCGACGAGTCTGGAAGAGTCCATCAAATCTCAAATCTTATCGGAGGGTGTGTCATGAGCAACAACACGAGCAACAAGAAGATTCTCATCATTGAGGACGACGCCGACGTACGTCTCGGATATAACGTCCTGTTGAAAGCCAATCACTACGATACATTCTTCGCGGCCGATGCCATGACCGCGATCACCGAAGCTCGCAAGTGCCTGCCCGACGTGATCGTGCTGGATCTGGGCCTGCCGGCGGGGGACGGGTTCGTGGTTTTGGAAAGATTGCGGGCCAACATGCAGCTCCAGATGACCCCCGTGATCGTCGTTTCCGGGCGCGACCTTCCCGTAAACAAAGAACGCGTGCTACTGCTTGGGGCCAAGGCGTTTATACAGAAGCCCTGGAATGACAATGAACTGTTGGCGCTTATCGGCAAGCTGTCTGGGCAACCCGACCTGTCGGTAGCTCAGCCGAAGTAAGATCGGCCGCGACATTCCTCCGGACCTCGTGTTTCTAGGGCGTGAGGGCTGGTCTCTCCAATAGAATGGATGGGTTCCGCCTTCTGATCGCACAAAGCTGGACTCACGAGGATGGATTATGCAGCTGCGCGCGCGGATCGTCTTCGTTGCTTTGCTTGCCACCGTTGTTCTGGTTATCCCACGAATGGGCGCGGCCCAGGATCTCGTTTCGGTCTGCCAGCCGTCGGTGACTACGCCGATCGCGGTGGCCACGCCGGCGCAGCGTCTGGCGGCCGGCAGCCGGGCTCAACCACCGATCACCGACATTTTCGCGTGGCCCGACACGCCCATGGGCGTCATCAAGACAGGAAGCGGGTACGAGTTTTTTGCCAGCGATGGCGGGGCGCACTACCGGCAGATGTGGAACGGGCATTGGGTAGGCAACAACAAATCAGGCTCAGTGGTCACCACGGTGGGCACGCTCGATAACCCGTTGGGATCGGGCGATCCCGAGGACGTGAGCGTCTCTTCGAATCCCGATGCTGGCGTGAATGCCAACTATCCCAGCTATGGTTACATGGGCGGCGGACCAGTTTACCAGGTGCCCGCGGGTATGACAGGGGCGGGCAACCTGCTTGTCACGTATCATGCGGAGCTTCCGAACGACGCGCTGTATGCGGCTCTCGGACTGGCCGCGTCTTCGGATAACGGACTGCACTGGACGGATCTCGGCGAAATCATTCGGCTGAATCAGGCGTATGCGGTGGGGCTGGATGGATTCGAGATCGGCGACGGACCGCTGGTGCTCTCACCCGACGGCAAGTATTTCTATTTGTATTTTCCGGATTGGATGGCCAACGGCACGCTGCACACCACGAATGCCAGCGGGATCTCGACCACTACGAATGTTTCCGTGGCGCGCGCGCCGGCGGCGTCTGTGCTCGAGGCTGCCTTTGAATCGACGCGGCCCCATGCAGTTCCCTTTGAGAAGTTCTACGAGGGTAGCTGGCATCTGCAGCCTGCGATCGGCGGCGCGTCGAGTGACCTGATTCCGAGCGCGCCGTTTTCGGGATATCTGGATATCCACTACAACATTGCGATCTCGCGCTATGTGATGATCATTTCCGACGATACGAATTTCGCTTACGCGGAGTCGGTCGACCTGCTCCACTGGACCTTGCCCGTACCGCTGGGAACCTTCGGACCGATTGCGGCTTATCCCACGGCCGTGGGACTGGGCGATGATCCGCACGTGCTGGGGCAGAGCTATTACGTTTACTTCACGCACTTGCCGGCGAATGGGTGGCAGGGTGCATCGGTGCGGCGGATCACGCTGAGTTGTCCGTAACTGACACTCGATCCTTATTTCTCATCTTCAGTGCTCGTCTGTAGCAGCGGTACCGTCCGACCACGTGCCGACTGGAATCATAAACAGGGTCAGTCGATTCTGAGTGTCCTTAAATCCCAGAACCGGGGAGCCTGGTAAACCTGCGCCCCAGGCTGCAGGCTCGGTCGGCGGAAGGAAAAACATCAGGTGGGGATGCCACTGTCTGTCACGGTCGCCCAAGTACTGTTGCTTTGACATCATGTAGCACATCGCGCCGGGCTCCAGCGCGGGCAGCTCCTTCTTGTCGAAAGCGGCTTCGATGGCCTGGGACATCTGCTCTTTGGATCGTCCAGCCAATATCAACTCGGTTGTCTTAACCGTGAGCGGACCATTGAATCGTGCGGCTGGCGCGTTGAAGCAGATCGGGCCCCGAAGTTTAGGATTCCAAAAAACGGGATCGTCGATTCCGGCGGACCATGATCGTTGCACCATGCACATGAAACCGTTCTTGCCTTTCACCGCGGTTTCGAAACCATGCCGTCCGAGAACCATGACTTCGGCGTCGTGTGAGATGGATTCGGGGGCGGCACTCCGCGCCAGCGCGATCTCCGCGTCTCGCTCCATCAGGTATTGGTCAAGCGGAGCCATGCTCGGATACTTCGTTTCGGCGTCCTGGGCTTGGGCTTGCAGCACCGAACCCAGCAAGACGATCAGCGCGAAGCTGGTTAACGCAATTGTCCGGAGCGCCTTTTGCTTCATTAGGTTTCTCCTGAGCTGGAATCGCCCGTAATCCTTACGAGCTGACTGGCTAGAAAACTTGATGTCGTGCGGATTATCCCACAAGTCGAGTTCCGAAAGGGCACGGTCCACGGTCCACTACATGACCGGCGGGACGGTGATGCCCATGACGGCCAGTGCGGCGATGAGTTCGCGGCGAACTACGACGATTGTCGTCAGTAGGAATTGCTTTCGCTTCTGGTCAAGTTCGCTGAGGATGGGATGGCGGTGGTAGAAGGTGTTAAAAAGTTGTGCCAACTGGAATACGTGCTTGGCGAGATAGGCGGGTTCGGTGGTGGCGATGCACTTGTCAATGACGTGCGATGTTTGGGCGGCGGCCAGCCAGAGGGACCAGAATTCGTCGGCTGACTCGCCATTTAGGAATTCGGCTATGTCGGCCGCGGGGACGCTCGCCGCGCTTTGCGCTGGGGGGACAGGCGAGGCGCCCGTCTCCACATGAGTCGCGAAGCGATCGGGATCCAGGCCGGCTTTTTTGAAGATGCTGGTGGCGCGGACTACGGCATATTGCACGTAGGGTCCGGTTTCGCCTTCGAAGCTGAGAGCGTCTTTGAAATCGAAGGCGATCACGGATTGTTTGGTGTACTTCAGCATGAAATAACGCAGGGCGCCGATGGCGATCTGCGTGGCAATGGACTCGCGTTCGGCCTCGCTGAGCTGGGGATGGCGCGAGTCGACTTCTTTTTTGGCGGAGGCGATGAGCTGGTCGAGCAGGTCATCGGCTTTCACGCCGAAACCTTTGCGGCCGCTGACTTCGATGTAGGAGCGGGCTTTGTCTTCGTCGCTGAGCGTGTAGCCGAGTTCGGCGGCGCAGCGCGGGGTGAGCGCGACCATCTCGTAGGAAAAATGCGTGTAGTGGTCGGCGGCTTCGTTGTGGCCGAGTCCGCGCAGAGCTTCGATCACCGTGCTTTGCGCTTCGGACTGGCGGGCGTCGATGACGTTGTAGATTTCGGCAACGTCGCCAAAGTGGGGATGATTTTTCTCGGCGGCTTCGTCGTCCGGCGTGGTGGAAATCCAGCATTCGTGGTCGTTGGGATAACGATAGAATTTGCGGTAGCTGAAATCGCGGCCTAGCAGGCCAAACTTCCACATGTGGTAGGCGATGTCTTTGCCGACGTAGCCGACGGTGCCGTTGGAGCGGACGATTACTTTCTGGTCTTCTTCGGAGATCTGGTCGGGGGCTTCGGTGGCGGCTGGCAAGGGGACGTCGCCCGCGCCCCCATGGGTTGTGACTACGCCGGCTGTGGAGGTTCCGGCGCGGCGCATGATCCAGCAGCCTTTGTTTTTGCCTTCGGCCTCGAAGGTGAGGACGCTGGCTTCTTTTAGTTTGGTGAAGGCGGCGTCCCAGAAATGCAGGTGGAGGATTTCGCTCTCGCGGGGGAGGAAATCGTATTCGATGTCGAGGCGGTCCATGGTTTCGAGATGGCGGCGCAGGACGGCGGTGGAGATTAACTCGGCGATGGCGGCAGTTTCGCTGGAAGCATCTTCGATGGCGTGCAGCGTCTGGGCGCGAACTTGCAGATTCTCTTTGTTCTTTTCCTTGCCCTCGCCGTACCACTGCGAGACGCGGGCGTAGAGATCCCAGCAGTAGTAATCGAAGTGCGGCTGGCGGGTGAGCGCTTCAATTTCAGCGCGGGATTTTTTTTCGATGTGCGTGAAACCGACAACCACGTCGGCGACTTGCACGCCAGTGTTGTCGATGTAGTTCTGGATGTCGACTTCCCTGCCCGCGTAACGCAGCAGGCGGACGAAAGTGTCTCCGAGGATGGCGTTGCGCAGGTGGCCGATGTGGGCGGCCTTGTTGGGATTGATGCTGGTGTGCTCGACCAGAATTTTGCCCGGCGGGATATCGGCGGGAGGTTGCTCGCCAGCGGCCAGGGCAGCGGCCAGGGTTGCGCGGTTGACGCGGGCGTTCAGGTATCCCGCGCCGGCGACTTCGAGCTTGTCGAAACCTTCGACTGCGCCCAGGCCCGCGAGAATTTCTTCCGCGATTTTGCGCGGAGGCTTGCGCAGTTTCTTCGCCAGTTCGAAAGCAAGCGGCAGAGCGTATTCGCCGAGTTCAACCTTGGGCGGCTGCTCGATGACGATGGAATCGAGTTCGAGGCTGTAGGTGCGGCGCAGGAAAGCGCGCACGGCGTCGGCCAGTCGGCGCTGCAGATGACGATACAAGGAGTCCCTCTAAAGTGTTGAAGAAGATAGTGATTGTAGCAGAGGGCGCGGCGGGCGCAGGTTTGACGGAGCATGCGGGGTTCCCTATGATGAAAACTCGGAAAACGCGACTCACCACAGAGTCACAGAGGCACAGAGAAATACAAGTTCAAGATTTTGCTCTGTGTTTCTCTGTGACTCTGTGACTCTGTGGTGAAATGATTTTTTACTATGCGCATTGCTTACCTTGAATGTTTTTCCGGCATGAGCGGCGATATGTTTCTGGGCGCGCTGGTGGATGCCGGGGTTCCGGCGCGGGTGCTCGAAGAGACGGTGGCGGCGCTCGGGGTGGGTGCGCAGCTGGAAATTTCGCGGGTGATGCGAAGTGGAATTTCGGCGACCAAAGTGGATGTGTGGGTGGAGGGGGAGAAGGATTTGCCGCGGGAGGAGTACTGGGAGGGGCGGGAGCAATCTGCGGGGCATGCTGAGGAACACGCTCATCAGCACTCTCATTCGCATGATGATCAGCGTGAACATGTGCATGCTGGGGATTTGCATTCCCTTCCTGGTGAGAGTTTGCGGGCAAGAGTGCCCTCGCCACACGAGCATGGGCACTCACATGAGCATGGACGCGGTCTGACGGAGATTCGCGGGATTATTTCTGCGGCTGCGATTTCTGAGAGGGCCAAGAAAACCGCTATCCAGATTTTTGAGGCTCTCGGGGCGGCGGAGGCTAAGATTCACGACACTCCTGTTGAGAGCGTGCATTTTCACGAAGTGGGCGCGGTGGATGCTTTGGTCGACATTGTTTGCGCGGCGGTCGGGGCCGAGGCGCTGGGAGTGGAAGAGATTCTCTGCTCGTCGTTGAACGTGGGCGGCGGGATGGTGAAATGCGCGCACGGGACATTTCCGGTGCCAGCTCCCGCAACGGTGGAATTGCTGAAGGATGCGCCCGTGTATTCTTCCGGGTTGCAGGCGGAACTGGTCACGCCGACTGGAGCTGCGATTGTGAAGACGCTGGCGCGACGGTTTACTTCCTTTCCAGAAATGAAGATTGAGAAGTCGGGATATGGCGCGGGGTCGCGGGATTTTTCCGGACACCCGAATGTGGTGAGGCTGGTGATTGGAGAAACCGCCGCAGTGACGTCTTTGGCCGCGAAAACCGCGACTGAGACTATCACCGTGCTGGAGGCGAATCTCGATGATTTGAATCCGCAGGTGTTCGGGTATGTGATGGACCGGTTACTGGAAGAGGGCGCCCTGGATGTGTTTGGCATGCCGGTGCAGATGAAGAAGAGCCGTCCGGGAACGCTGCTGACGGTGTTGTGCAAGCCGGAGGATGCGGGAGAGCTCACACGGCTGATCTTTACGGAGACTACGACGCTGGGCGTGCGGCGGCGCGAGGAAATGCGGCAGACATTGGCGCGTCGCTGGGAAAATGTGCGGACGCAATGGGGCGAAGTTCGGATCAAGATCGCGAGCATGAATGGGAGCGTCACTAACTTTGCGCCGGAATATGAGGACTGCCGGCGGATTGCGACAGAGCATCATGTGCCGCTGAAGGCCGTGATGCAGGAAGCTGCGCGGGCCTATCTGGGAAACGGCTTGAAGCCTTAACCACAGAGTGGCACAGGAGAACACAGGGTAGGGTCTGGGCTTCCGTTGTTCTGAACATCTGGTTCTGAAGATTATGACTCGAAAGTTTTATATTACGACGCCGATTTATTACGTCAACGCGCGGCCGCATATCGGTCACGCTTATACGACGCTGGCTTGCGACACGATTGCGCGCCGGCAGCGCATGCTGGGGGCGGACACTTTTTTTCTAACCGGGACCGACGAGCATGGGCAGAAGATTGAGCGGGCGGCGCAGGCGGCGGGGAAAACTCCGCAGCAGTACGCGGACGAGATCTCGGCGGAGTTCCGCAAGCTGTGGAAGCGGATGGGAATCTCAAACGACGACTTCATTCGTACCACCGAAGACCGACACAAGAAACGCGTGCAGGAATTGTTCCGGAAGATTCGCGACAACGGGTTCATCTACAAGGGTACGTATACGGGGCAGTATTGCGTCTCGGACGAACTGTATGTGGATGGCGCGCAGCCGGGTGATCCCTGCCCGACCTGCGAGCGGATCACCGAGACAGTGCATGAAGAAAACTATTTCTTTAAGCTATCGGCATTTCAGGACAAGCTGTTGGAGCTTTATAAGAATCCGGAATTTATTCGTCCGGAGGCGCGGCGGAATGAGGTGATTGCGTTTGTGCGATCGGGGCTGCGCGATCTGTCGATCAGCCGTTCGACGTTTTCCTGGGGCATTCCGGTGCCGGACGATCCGAAGCATGTGATTTACGTCTGGCTCGACGCGCTGGCGAATTACATTACCGCCATCGGTTACGGATCGAAGCACGCGGGAGCGCAGGAGGCGTTCAAGAAATTCTGGCCGGCCGATGTGCAGATGATCGGCAAAGAGATTGTTCGTTTTCATTGCGTGTACTGGCCGGCGTTTCTGATGGCGGCCGGACTGGCGATGCCGAAGACGATTGTGGCGCACGGCTGGCTGCTGTTTGAAGAGAGCAAGATGTCGAAGTCGCGGGGCAACATTGTGCGCACGGAAACGATTCTCGACGTGCTGGGAGCGGACGCGCTGCGATATTTCCTGCTGCGCGAAGTGGTGTTCGGGCAGGATGGATCGTTTTCGTTCGACGCGCTGGTGCAGAGGTATAACTCCGATCTGGCAAACGGGATTGGGAATCTGGCCAGCCGTACATTGACGATGATCAATCGCTACTTCAAGGGTGAGGTGCCGTATCCGTCAGGCGCGGCTTCGCGCACCGCGGGGGACGATGCAATCGCTACGACGGCGCGCAAAACAATCAGCGAATTCGGAACGTTCTTTGATCAGTTCCAGTTTTCGCGTGCACTGGAGACGGCGTGGGGACTGGTGGCGGCTGTGGACAAATATATTGTCGAAAATGAGCCGTGGGCGCTGGGCGAGAAGCAGGATGAGGAAAGCCGTGCGCGACTCGCCACGGTGCTCTACACATCGGCCGAAGCGCTAAGGATTGCGACGGCGCTGGCGCACCCGGTGATTCCGGAAGCGACGACAAAGATATGGACGCAGATGGGGCTGGGGGATATCCAGAAGGTTGATTTGAACTCGCTCACCTGGGGGCAGTTGCAGTTGGGGACGAAGCTCGGAGAAATTTCACCGGTGTTTCCACGAGCGGATAAGAGCGCGATTGAAAGGATGCAGAACATGGAAGAGCAGCAGAGAGATACGGGAGCGACGGAAGCTAAGCCGGAAGCCGCCGCTGCGCCAGCGAGCGTTGCTCCGGCAGTTCAGGCGCCGGCCGTTCCCGCGGAGGCGGCGAAAATTTCGATCGACGATTTTTCCAAGATCGAACTGCGCGTGGGCGTAGTGAGAGTAGCGGAACGGGTTCCTAAGGCGGATAAGTTGCTGCGGTTGGAAATTGATATTGGGACTGAGGTGCGGCAGGTACTTGCCGGAATCGCGGAAGCTTATGCGCCCGAGACTCTGGTGGGGCGCAAAGTGGTGATTGTAGCGAACCTGGCTCCGCGGAAACTGCGCGGGATGGAGTCGAATGGAATGATTGTGGCGGCATCGCTCGAGGGCGGAAAGCCGGTACTGGCGGGGTTTTTGGAGGATGTGCCGGTGGGAGCGAGATTGAAGTAAGGGGTGCACACTTTTTGCCGGGAGGAAGTCGCACGTAACTTTTTGATTAAAGAGTCAAGGCGACTTCGTGGTTAGGAATTCAAGAGCCAGTCGAGCCATCGCTCGACCTGAACGGGCAAGAGTGCCCGTTCCCACACAAGCAAGAATCTATGTTCGTTGATTCGCATGCGCATCTTGACGGCAAGCAGTTCGACTCCGATCAGGAGCAGGTGATTGCCCGCGCGCGCGAGGCTGGGCTTTCGGCCATGGTTGCGATTGGAAACGGCGACGGGCCTGCCGAGGTGGATTGCGGTATTCGGCTGGCGGAGAAATATGATTTTATTTATGCGACACTCGGGATTCATCCGCATGAGGCTCGGCTTGCCGATGAAGCTGCGTATGCCGACATGGAGCGGCTGGCGCGTCATCCCAAGGTGATTGCTTGGGGTGAGATTGGGCTGGACTACCACTACGATCATTCGCCGCGCGACGTGCAGAATGAAGTGTTCGCGCGGCAGATGGAATTGGCGGCGAGGGCGAAGCTGCCCATCGTGATTCATTGCCGGCCTTCTGACGGAAGTGATGACGCGTGGGAAGATTGCCTGCGGCTGATCGATCAGCAGTGGGCGCCGAAAGGGATTGGCGGGATTCTGCATTGCTTCACGGGCAACTGGGCGCAGGCCAAGCGGGCGCTCGACATGAGCTTCATGATTTCGTTTGCCGGGAATATAACGTTTCCCAAGGCGCACCAGATTCGCGACGCTGCGCGGGAAGTTCCGCTGGAGCGGATGCTGATTGAAACCGACTCGCCGTATTTGGCGCCGGTGCCGCATCGCGGGAAGCGGAACGAGCCGGCGTTCGTGAAGGAGACAGCGCGGAAGCTGGGCGAACTGCGCGGGCTGTCGATGGAAGAGGTCGGCGAACGCACGTCGCGGAATTTCTACAAATTTTTCAAAATTGCTGAAACCGCTGAAAGCAAAGTTCCGGCGCGTTGACCCGGCGGTTTCTGGTAACCTCTGGTAAAGATTCCATCCTTTCAGAAAGAATAGAAATGTATGCCCGATAACAGTTTCGACGTGGTCAGCAAGATCGATCTGGCGGAAGTGTCGAACGCCATCCAGCAGGCGCTGAAGGAGATTCATACGCGCTTCGATCTGAAGGATTCGAAGTCGAACATCGAACTGGATAAAGACGGGATCGTGCTGCACTCGGCCGACGAATATAAGCTCAAGGCCGTGAACGACGTGCTGCAGGCGAAGCTGGTGAAGCGCGGCGTTCCACTCAAGGGGCTGACTTACGGCGTGGTGGAACCGTCGGCGGGCGGAACGGCGAAGCGGCGCATCACCATGCAGCAGGGCATCCCGATTGAGAAGGCGCGGGAGATTGTGAAGTTGGTGAAGGACTCAAAGAAAAAAGCGCAGGCTTCGATTCAGGGAGACCTGGTGCGGGTCAGCAGCAAGGATCGCGACACGCTGCAGGAAATTATCGCGATGCTGCGGGCGCACGATTTCGGAATTGATGTTCAGGTTACGAATTTCCGGACGAACTAATTTCCGGACGAACTAGAGCGGATTCACCACGGAGGCACGGAGACACAGAGAAAAACGGGACTCAAGAAAGATCAAGAAGATCTTGATTTGGTTTTCTCCGTGTCCCTGTGTCTCCGTGGTGGAAAAAAAATATGAGCGCGTCGGCCACCATTCAGGGGAAAGAAGTTTTCGAGCTGCTGCGGGAGGATCTCGTCGCGCTGGAGCAGGAGTTCGAACACGATACTGTCTCGGGCGTGCAGGCGATTACCGAGATTGGCGAATATTTGCGGGCGGGTGGGGGCAAGAGGATTCGTCCAGCACTGTTGTTCCTTTCGGCGAAACTGCTCGATTATCAGGGGCGGGGCGCCGTACGACTAGGCGCGGTGGTCGAGATTATTCATACCGCGACGCTGGTGCACGACGACATTATTGATGAGGCCAAGACGCGGCGAGGGCGGCCGGCGGCGAACACTCAGTGGGGCAACTCGAAGTGCGTGCTGGCGGGCGACTGGCTCTACATGCAGGCCTTCAAGATCGCGGTGCAGGAGCGGAATTTTCGCATCCTGGATACGCTGATCGCGTTGACGCAGCAGATGGTGGAAGGCGAACTGCTGCAGATGGAAAAACTGGGCAAGCTGATCACGCTGGAAGAGCATTTCGATTTGATCTACCGCAAAACGGCGTGCCTGTTTTCCGTGTGCATGCGGCTGGGCGCGATTCTAGGCGGCGCCACGACCGAGCAGGAAGAAGCGTTGGGACGTTACGGTCACGACTTGGGGATGGCGTTCCAGATTGTGGACGACGTGCTGGATCTTACGGCTTCGGAAGATGTGCTGGGCAAGCCCGTGGCCAGTGACCTGCGCGAAGGCAAGGTGACCATGGCGGTGGTGCATGCGCTGGAGCGATGCACGGTGGACGAGCGGGCGAAGATCGAGACCATTTTGCGCGATCGCGCTTTCAACGGCGTGACGCACTCGCAGATTCTTGAGATTCTGCAGAAATACGGATCGCTCGAAGCGGCGCATGATCGGGCCGCGCGGTACGCGGAATCGGCGCGCAAAGCCATCTGCACTTTTCCGGACTCCGAGGTGAAGCGGGCGCTCCTGTGGGCGCCGGAGTTTGTGGTGGCGCGGGAGAAATAGCTCTGAGCTATCAGCTATCAGCTCCTAGTCATCTGCCATCGGGACGACTTCCCGGAAGAGTCTGAGAGGGTGCCTTGGTACAATTTCGGGACCCCAGTTCCCGTGGGCGCACGTTCCGGCCTTGTTATACTGAACCTTTTCGCGGTCCTTCTCTATCCAACACGCTTTATGACTGACATGGTGAAGCTGATGGCGGGGCATGGATATGTCCTGACCTTTTCGTTGTTGTTCGCCGAGGCGGTCGGGCTTCCCTTCCCGGCCGCGATTGCGCTGGTCGCGGCGGGCGCGGCGGTTGCGTCCCATGTGCTGTGGGGGCCGTCGATTTTGCTGATTGCAGTGACGGCTCTGCTGATGGGCGACACGGTCCAGTTCTGGTTGGGGCGTTACATGGGATGGCTGCTGCTGGGGTTCCTGTGCCGGGTGTCGATCAATCCGGAAACCTGCATTCTGCGGTCGGCGGAATCGTTCTACAAGCGCGGCAAAATCACGCTGGTGATTGCGAAGTTTATCCCTGGCGTCAACACGATGGCAGCGCCTCTGGCCGGGAGCATGAAGATGCGTTTCTGGCAGTTTCTGCGCCTGGACTTTGCCGGAGCCACGCTCTACGCCACGACTTACCTGACGGTGGGATATTTAGCGCGCGATTTTCTGGCGGCGATTTTGCGCGGTTTTCACGCGGCCGGAGAAACCATGGAAGCCGTGGTGGTGACGGCGCTCGTGGCGTATTCGATTTACCGCGTGGTGCAATATCGCAAGAACAAGATGTATCGCGTGGTGCCGCGGGTGCAGGTAGAAGAGTTGGCGCGGCGGTTGGCCTCGGAGGATGCTGAACGCGTGTTGATCGTCGACGTCCGCAGCCACGGCTACTACGACTCGGGGTCGTCACGAATTAAGAACTCGATTCGCATCGAACCCAATAATCTTGAGGAAGAGATCAAGAACTTGCCGAAAGATAAGGACATTTATCTCTACTGCACTTGAGCACGCGAAGCGACCAGCGCCCGGGTGGCGCACATGCTGCGGGAAAAAGGATTCAACACGTTCGTGATCGTCGGCGGACTCACGGCCTGGCGCAAGGCTGGGGAACCGCTCGAGTCGGTGCCGCAGAACGATCTGGTGAAACTGCCGACGTTCAGTTAGCAGTTGGCAATTGGCAGATGCAATTGGCAATTAGCGGTTAGCCAACGAACGGCAGCGGCCAATGCCGATTGCTAATTGCCAACTGCTAGCTTACCGATCGCCAACGATCGTGGATAAACTTCCGAGGGACGGGTCGCGATGATGTAGCATTGGGCGGCTTCCGCCCGATGAGCAACGCGATTCCTCACGATGTACCCCACGCCAGACGGATGAACCTGGTTCTATTCCTGTTGGGCCTGTCCGTATTCATCAACTATGTGGACCGCAGTAACCTGTCGATCGCGGCGCCGCTGATCAAGGAAGAGCTCGGGCTTTCCGCCTCGCGGCTGGGGCTTCTGTTATCCGCGTTTTTCTGGACTTATGCGTGCCTGCAGATTCCGGCAGGCTGGTTCGTGGACCGCTTTGACGTGAAGTGGGTCTTCGCTCTGGGGTTCTGTGTGTGGTCCTTCGCGACCGCGATGACCGCGGCGCTGCATGGTTTTGCCGCTCTGCTTCTGATTCGCGTGATTGTGGGCGCGGGCGAGTCGATCGCGTATCCCTCTTATTCGAAGATTCTGGCGGAGCATTTCCCCGAGGAGCGCCGCGGCGTGGCCAACGGGATCCTCGCTGGCAATTCGGCACTGGGGCCCGGCCTCGGGCTGATGGTGGGTGGAGCGATCGTGGCTCGCTTCGGGTGGCGCCCGTTTTTTGTGACGATGGGCCTCGCGAGCCTGTTGTGGCTGATTCCGTGGCTGGTGTGGATGCCCCGCCGGAAGCCCAGTGCATCGCCGGCCACCGGGCGGGGCGCAGGACTAACGGAAGTCCGATTTCTGGACGTGCTGAAGCAGCGATCCATGTGGGGAACCTGCATCGGCTTATTCTCAGCGAACTACTATCTCTACTTTTTGCTGACCTGGCTTCCGTTCTATTTGGTGCGGGGACGCGGCTTTTCCATCGAGCGGATGGGGAACGTCGGAGGATTTATTTTTCTGCTCGCCGCCGCTTCCGCGCTTATTTTCGGAAAACTATCGGATCGCTGGATCGAAGCCGGCGCTTCTCCGACGCTCGTACGCAAGGGGTTTATGGTTACCGCAAAGACCGGAGTTGGAGTTTTCCTGGCGGCAACGGCTGTGGCTCCAAATTCCGTGTTCGTCTGGATGCTGGCGTTTACCGCTCTGTTCCTGGGTGTGGGCATATCCAATGTTTGGGCGATTAGCCAGACGCTGGCCGGCCCCCTGGCGGCGGGGCGGTGGGTTGGAGTGCAAAACTTCCTGGGAAATCTCGCCGGCGCCGTCGGACCCGCGCTCACCGGATTCCTGGTGCAACGGACGGGCCGCTACCAGTGGCCGTTTTTCATCGCAGCCGCTGTAGCGTGGATCGGCGCCCTGAGTTGGATATTTGTGGTTGGCCCGGTGGAACAGGTCGAGTGGGGGCAGAAGGACTGCCGCGCCGGGTCGGAGCCCCTTCGCGATCCTGATGGTGCGCCGAACCCCTCCAGTCCGTAATATGCTTTCCTAATATGCTGTCTGGCGTGGAGCAGGACGGAGCAGGAAATGAAGCGGGAAATCGAAATCAAATTTCGTGTGAACGATGTGCGGGCGCTCGGCCGAAAACTGCGTGCAGCAGGATTTCGCATTCTGACGCCGCGCACCCATGAGATGAATACTCTGTATGACTTGCCGGGAGACTTGCTCCGCGCGCGCAAAGAACTGCTGCGGATTCGGAAGTATGGCTCGCAGTGGACGATCACGCATAAGAGTCAAGGCAAGAAGGCACGGCACAGCAGTCGGCTGGAGTTGGAGAGCAAAGTGACCGACGGGAAGATGATGGACGCGATTCTGCGCGGCCTGGGATATGCGCCGACATTCCGGTATGAAAAATTTCGCGCGGAGTGGGCGGACGCGAAGGGGAAGGTTGTGGTGGACGAGACGCCGATTGGAAATTTTTGCGAGATTGAGGGGCCGTCGCGGTGGATTGATGCTACGGCGAAGAAGTTAGGGGTGGCGCCGGCGGATTACATTACGAAAAACTATGCGACTTTGTTTTTGGATTGGAAGCAGGAGAGTGGAAGTTCGGCGGAGGAGATGACGTTTGGGGCGGTCGCCGACAATCACTAATCTGGTTAGCCAACCTGGATGCGGCACACGGTCTGATTTCATGGGGCGTATAGGAAAAAAGGCCAAATGGCTCGATACAAGGTATTGAAGAGCGTCGCTCACAATATCGGACACTCCTTCACAAGTCTGATGAATTACGCAGACGACGACTACGTAATGGGCCACATTTTGCGGTTCGCGCGCAAGACCGGGACTGACACTTTGACAATCGATTTCGTCAAGGGAGAGGCCGGGCCTCCCGAACTTCTTGCCGAGCCACTATCGGAGATTCCGGTGCGTTACACGCGATTCTTTTGGGACATGGTGGACAGGCACGGATCCGAGCGATCTTGCGTTCGAGCCGCGACACTAACGTTGCGATACAACCTGGCGACCAATCGACCGCTCCATCGAAACCCTACCCTCGTCGAAAGCCCCTACGATTGCGATGTGCGTATCACCGACGTCCGGGGCAAAGACTACACCGCCCATTTTCATGCGTGGTGGTATCCGGAGCGATTGGATCATCCCAAGGCACCGTGGTGGAAGTTTTGGAGCTAGTTGGGTCCAACCACGCTGGACAGCTTAGCTGTTGCGGCGGATTAGGCGCCGTGACACTTTTTATATTTCTTGCCGGAGCCGCAAGGGCAGGGATCGTTGCGGCCTACTTTTTCCTGCGAGCGGACGACCTGCTGCACTTGCTGCGTATCTCCGGCGCCGGCCATGCGAGCCTGTTCCAGCTCGCGGCGCTTGCGGCGCATGAAGGCTTCTTCTAATTCATCGGCGGAAGTGGAGACCATGCGCGGAGGACGTCGTCCGTTGCCATCGCTGCCGTGCTGCGCGGGAACCCCTGAGTCTGGTGCCAGTTCCTGGCCCTCGGGGCCGCCGGGCTGCGGGCCCGGGTCGGGCGGGCGCTCCAGAATCTGCATCAGGTAGAGATAACGGACCGTATCTTCCTGGAAGCGCTGCAGCATCGCTTCGAACATGTCGAACGATTCTTTTTTGTACTCGACCAGCGGATCGTGCTGGCCATAGCCGCGCAGGCCGATGCCCTCCTTGAGATGGTCCATGCCCAGGAGGTGATCCTTCCACTGCTGGTCAATCACGCTGAGCATGATCATGCGCTCGTGATGGCGCATGGCGTCGGGGCCGATCAGTTTTTCTTTCGCGTCGTAGCGCTCTTTCAATTTCGCGAAAACGGCGTCGCCGAGATCCTGGCGATTTAGGGTGTCGGGCTTCACTCCTTCCGCGAGAAAGTCCACACCGAAGCGGGTGAAGATCGCATCCTTCAGCCCCTTGATGTTCCAGTCGTCGACGTGAGCCTTGGGCGGGCAGAACTCGTCCATCTGCGCGCCAAGAATCGCGGAGACGTAATCTTCGAGGATCAGATCTTTTTGGTCCGTGCCTTCGAGCAGGCGGCGGCGCAGGCCATAGACGGCCTCACGCTGCTTGTTCATCACGTCGTCGTATTCGAGCAGGTGTTTGCGCGATTCGAAATGTTGCGCTTCCACCGTTTTCTGCGCCGTCTCGATGCGGCGGCTGATCATTTTGGACTCGATGGGCACGCCCTCTTCCATGCCCAGGCGTTGCAGCAGATTCGAAACCCACTCCTTCGCGAAGATGCGCATCAGGTCATCTTCGAGCGCCAGATAGAAGCGCGAGGAACCGGGATCGCCCTGTCGACCGGCGCGTCCGCGAAGTTGGTTGTCGATGCGGCGGGACTCGTGGCGCTCGGTGCCAAGAATGTGGAGGCCGCCGGCAGCTGTAACTTCGTCGTGTTCTTTGTCGGTCTGCTGTTTGTGGCGGTTCAAAGCTTCCGTCCAGTTTTCGGTGGGGACGGTGTATTCGTTGCCGTTGTAATAGAAAATGGAAGTCTCGCCATCTTCCTGCGGGCCTTCAATCTTGCCCTGAGCCACGCGCAATTGCTGCGCGATTCCCTTCTTTACCAATTCCTGCTTGGCCATGAATTCGGCGTTTCCGCCGAGCAGAATGTCGGTGCCGCGGCCAGCCATGTTGGTGGCGATGGTGACTTGTCCCTTGCGCCCGGCCTGCGCGACGATTTCTGCTTCGCGCTCGTGCTGTTTGGCGTTCAGCACCCAGTGCTTGACGCCTTTTTTCTTAAGCAGCTCGGAGAGACGTTCAGACTTTTCAATCGACGTGGTGCCGACCAGCACGGGCTGGCCCTTGGCGTTGAGCTGCTGAATTTCATCCGCGGCGGCAAAGTATTTTTCTTTTTCCGTGCGGAAAACTACGTCCGGATTTTCAAGGCGCAGCATCTGTTTGTTGGTCGGGATCACGACCACATCCAGCTTGTAGATATTTTCGAACTCCGCGGCTTCCGTTTCCGCAGTGCCGGTCATGCCCGCCAGCTTCTTGTACATCCGGAAATAGTTCTGGAAAGTGATGGTGGCAAGCGTCTGGTTCTCGCGTTCGATCTTGACGCCCTCTTTGGCTTCGATGGCTTGATGCAGGCCGTCAGACCAGCGGCGGCCGGGCATCATGCGGCCTGTGAATTCGTCGACAATGATGACTTCGCCGTCTTTGATCACGTATTCCACATCGCGGCGATAAAGCGCATGCGCCTTGATGGCCGTATCCACGTGATGCTTGAGCGGCCAGTTTTCCGGATCGGCGATGTTGCCGATGCCGAGCAGTTGCTCCACCTTCAGCCAGCCGTCGTCAGTGACGGTGATGTTTCGATGTTTCTCATCGACTACGAAATCACCGGTGAGCTGCGCAGGTTCGCCCGGGGCGACGTCGAGTTCTTCCCCTTTTTCGAGTTTGGCAATGATACGGTTCACGCGATAGTACTTGTCGGTAGATTCTTCGCTCGCGCCGGAAATGATCAGCGGCGTGCGAGCTTCGTCGATCAGGATGGAATCGACTTCATCGACGATCCCGTAGTTGTGGCCCCGCTGCACGCAATCTTTCAGATCGAACTTCATGTTGTCGCGCAGGTAGTCAAAGCCAAATTCGTTGTTCGTACCGTAAGTCACGTCGGCGGCGTAGGCGGCGCGGCGCTCTTCGTCGTCCAGGTCGTGGACAATCACACCAACCGTAAGGCCAAGGAATCGGTAGAGCTTGCCCATCCATTCAGAGTCGCGTTTCGCCAGGTAGTCGTTGACCGTAACTACGTGGACGCCGCGTCCACTGAGCGCGTTGAGATAAACCGGAAGCGTGGCGACCAGCGTTTTACCTTCGCCGGTCTTCATTTCGGAAATTGTGCCCTGATGTAGAACCATGCCGCCGATCAACTGCACGTCGAAGTGGCGCATGTTGAGCACACGGCGTCCAGCTTCGCGGACCACCGCAAAAGCTTCCACCAGGATTTCGTTCAACACTTCCTGCAGGGCGTCGTATTGCTCCTTTTCGTGCCGTTTCTGGCGGTCGACGTCGGGCTCGGCATCGTCTTCATTTTCGGCTTTGGCCACAACCTCCGCGGCGCGAGCATCCTTGAAGCGAGCCAGGCGCTCCTGGATGCGCCGCCGGAATTCGTCCGTTTTGGCACGCAGCTCGTCGTCGGTGAACTTCTGGATCTGCGGCTCAAGCGCGTTGATCGCCGCGACCCGCGGCATCAACGACTTGACGACACGCTCGTTCTTCGTTCCGAAAACTTTCCCTAACAGAGTGTTAATCAAACCGGAAATCCTTCACGGGCCGCACGGCCCAAGGCGATAATGAAAGCCTAGCATATTTAGATGCATGGCGATCTTCTTGCGATCTTCTTGCGGGCTAAGCGCGATTGCGGATGGTAAACTGACTCTACCGCGCGGCCTCCTGTAAGATTCCCCACGACCCATGCCCTCTTTCTACGATCGTTTTGTCGAGTGTTCCGAGCGCTGGCCCGACAACACCGCGCTGCAGATTCAACGCCACGACCACATCGAGAGCTGCACCTACGCCGAACTGCGGCGGATGGCTGAATCCGTAGGCCGATGGATCACTGAAAATGGATTCGCCCGCGGATCGCGGCTGGCGATTCTGGCCGACAACCATCCACGGTGGGTGGCGGCGTACCTGGGGACCATCGCCTCCGGCTGCGCAGCAGTGCCACTGGATACGGCCTTGCACGCCGATCAGGTCACGAAGCTGCTCAAAGACAGCGGCAGTTCTGCTCTCTTCTGTGATGCCAAGCATAGTCCGATTTCGCGGGAGGCGACTGCCGGGCTGAAAGTTGGTCTTGTACTCACGGATCCGGATCGCGCGGCCGCCCCTTCTATGCAAGAGGAGTGGCTGGCGAATCTCCCCGCAATTTTCAACGATGGCCCCGGAAAGTTCAAAGCCGTCGACGCGAAACTGGACGAGCTTGCTTCCCTGCTCTACACGTCAGGAACCACCGCCGACCCCAAAGGCGTGATGCTTACGCACGCAAATATGCTGGGAGAAGTGGAGGCCGTGTTCAACTGGGTCGAAATCAGCCCCAGCGACGCCCTGCTCGGCGTGCTGCCAATGTTTCACGTGCTGGCTCAGATGGCGAATCTTCTGCTGCCGCTGGTGAAGGGAGCGCGCGTGGTGTACCTGGAAACGCTGAACACCACGGAATTGCTGCGCGCGCTGCAGGAGCGCGACATCACGGTTTTCGCCGTGGTGCCGCAATTTTTCTACCTGATTCACGAGCGCATTTTTCAGGAGGTTGCCAAACGCGGAGCGATCACACAAAAAATATTCCAGGGCATGATGAGCCTCAATCGCACCCTGCGTAAGATCGGGATAAATGCTGGGCCAGTCCTTTTCAGCAAAGTGCACGACACGCTGGGCAAGAAGATGCGCTATCTCGCAACCGGAGGCTCGCGCTTCGATCCGGAAATTGGAAATGATTTTCATGACCTGGGCATTGATGTCCTGCAGGCCTACGGTCTGACGGAAACCACCGCAGCGGTGTTTGCCAATTCGCCGAAGAACAACGTGATCGGCTCGGTGGGCCAGGCGTTGAAGGGAGTGGAGGGGAAGATCGTCGACCCGAAGCCGCAGGAAGATGGCGGCCCGGCGGTGGGCGAGGTCGCATTGCGCGGCGCGGTCGTGATGAAGGGATACTGGAACCGCCCCGATGCCACGGCAGCCGTAATGCGCGACGGATGGTTCCTGACCGGCGACCTTGGCTACTTCGATGCTCACCGCAATCTTTTTCTCACCGGCCGCAAGAAAGAAGTGATTGTCCTCAGCAACGGCAAGAATGTTTATCCGGAAGAGATTGAAGCGCACTATCTGAAGTCGCCGCTCATTAAGGAGATCGCGGTAATGGGGCTGGAAGGCAAGCCCGGCGAGGGCGGCGACCGGCTCTACGCCGTCGTGGTGCCGAATTTCGATGTGCTGCGGCAGCGCAAAATCGTCAACGTCAAAGAGGCGATTCGCTTCGACATTGAGGGTCTGTCCCAGAAGATTGCTTCCACCAAGCGCATCGGCAGCTACGAGATCTCGCAAGAGGATCTACCGCGCACCAGCACGCGCAAGATCAAACGCTTCGAAGTGGAGAAACGAGTCAAGGCTAACCTGGCGCGGAAGTCCAAGACCGACGATTCCGAATTAACAGCGGAAAAGCCTTTAACGACAGAACAAACTGCATGGCTGGAGCAACCAAGCGTGCAGCGCGCTCTGGCGACCGTGCGCGAAGCGGCGCGCGCCAAGCCGGCGCAAATGCGGCCCGATCTCAACCTGGATCTTGACCTTGGACTTGACTCCATGCAGCGCATCGAGTTGCTGAGCCAGCTGGAAGAAGAGCTCGGCGGCAATGTCGAAGAATCGCAACTGGCCGAAATCTATACCGTGCACGATTTGATTGAAGCCGTGTTGCAGAGCGCGGCCAGCGGCGCGGGTGGTCCCGGAACCCGGCCGGTGTTCGCCGGATGGAAAGCCATTCTCGCCGAACAACCGAGCCCCAACGAGGTGGCAGCGCTGGCGGAACCGCAGCCCCTGAGCGATGCGTTCTGGCACTTGGTTTCACGGCTTGTGCAGCTGGTGGCTCGCGATCGCTTCAGGATGCAGGTGCGCGGAATTGAAAAGCTGCCCAAGAGCGGTCCCTATATTCTCTCGTCGAATCACCAGAGCTATCTTGATGCCGCCATCCTGGCAAGCGTTCTGCCTTCGGAAGTGTTTGACAAAGTGTTTGCGGTAGGGACCAGCGATATTTTCGGACAAGGATTGATGTTGCGCCTGGCGCGTTCGCTGCGGGTGGTGGTGGTAGATCCGGACGCGAATTTAATTCCCGCCATGCGCGCCGGCGCGTTCGGGCTGCGCCAGGGACGAGCGCTCATTCTCTATCCAGAAGGCGAACGCTCGATTGACGGCACTCCGCGAGTCTTCAAGAAGGGCGCAGCCATATTGTCGATTCACATGCAGGCGCCGATCGTTCCGGTCGCGATCGACGGTTTTTATCAGGCATGGCCCAGGAACAGGCCATTTCAGGGGTTCGCCCCTCTAAGCATCGTGTTTGGCGACCCGATTATTCCGCCGCCAGAGAATGAAGCTTCGGAAGCCGCCTACGAGAAACTGACTGCGGAATTAAGGTCGCGGGTGGTGAAGATGTGGGAAGGTCTAAGAAAACAGGCAGGCGATAGGACGTAGTCAGAGCCTGACCTTTAACTCATCCACCAGCGTTTTTGCGGCGCCGTAGAGTTCAGCCAGCGGCCCTTTTTGAAAATCGATGTCGTCGCGGCAGACATCGTCATGCAGGCTTCGGCAAAGCTGGTAAGCGGCTCGAACTCGCTCCGCGGTCAAATAGGAAGCTACAGTGGTGGCCCCCTCATCGTAGAGCGGGGCATTCGCCGATTGCTGAGCCGCCCAGGCTGTATTGCGGACGCGATTCAATGCGTCGCGGAAATCGCTGAGAACCCGAGGATCAACCTCTCCGCAAAGCAGCGGCTCCTGCAGCGCACGCAGCTCAGTAATCGCGCTCGCCAGTCGTGCAGAAACGTTGCTACGTGGCATGGATTCACTGCTCACAGGTCTGCCTCTGTTTTAGACAGTAATACGTTTCCCTGTCCTACAACAGACGCTGAAGAACATCTGCCTTCGTAATCGCCTCTGGAGGAAAAAACGAATTAGAAATCACAAAGAATGCTGGCGCTTATCTGAGGATGTGTGCTTCTCTCGGGACGGACGGCGAGCTACTTCGCACGTGGATGGGTCTGATCGTAAACCTGCAGCACGTGTTTCATCGAAAGCTGCGTATAACGCTGCGTGGTCGCGAGGCGCTCGTGACCGAGCAACTCCTGGATGGCACGCAAATCGGCGCCCTCCTCCAGCATGTGCGTGCCGAAGGCGTGGCGAAGCGTGTGCGGATGAACGTCGGGCGAGAGCCCCTTGGCGACCGCGATCTTCTTGATGATGCGGCCCACGCTGCGCGTGGTGAGGCGTCCGCCGCGCCGGTTGATCAGCAGCGCGGAAGCGTTCTTGTGTTTCTCCGCCATCAGTTGGCGGCGCACGGGAAGATAGGAAGCCAGCGCGTTCGTGGCTGAACCGCCGAACGGAACGTAACGTTCCTTCTTTCCCTTGCCGCGAATCAGAATCACCTCAGAACTTAGCCGAATATCTTCAAGATTAATTCCGATTAGCTCTGAGTTACGAATGCCGCATCCGTAGAGCAGTTCGAGCATAAGCCGGTCGCGCTCGGGAAAGGCAGCCGCGTCCGGCATTTCGCCATCGAGCACGGAGTTCATCTCTTCAATCGTCGGGACGCGGGGAAGTTTCTTGGAAAGCTTCGGCGTAGCCACCAGCTTCGCCGGATTCTGCTCGACGACTCCTTCCCGCGCCAGCCAGCGATAGAGCGAGCGCACAGCGGCTAGCGAACGCGCGACCGAAGTTTTGCCCAGTCCCTTATCGTAGAGCTGAGATAGAAACCCGCGGATGGCAATGTGGTCGATCTCTTTCCATCGTCGCGAGCCTGCGTAGACGACAAAGTTGGCCAGGTCGCCGCTATAGGCCTTGACGGTGTGGGGTGAAGCGTTCTTCTCACGCAGATGGCGGAGGAAATCCGCGACGGCTCTGGCGACGACGGTCTGGTCTTTGTTCATTGCTGATCTCTGATGTCTCATCTTGACGATTGACGATCGAGGTGTCGACTCCTGGTTCACCACCGTGCTTGATCTGGCGATCCCAGCTTGAACCGCGCCCGCGCAGCCAATCTGACAGCAGATCCCTCAACCCATGGCCGACGTAACTCCCGCTCCTGCCGTGACTTACGGGTCTGTACGACACTGTACATACACTTGCGTCAGCACAAAGTGTTCCTGCAGGAACACTTCAGCGATTTTGCAACCGCTCCCGCAGCAACATTCAGAACTTTCTTCATCTCGCTTTCGCCCGGGATGGTGCTTCTGATAAACCGTCCGCAGCCGATCGAGCGCCAGATGCGTATACACCTGGGTCGTAGAAATGTCCGCGTGTCCGAGGATGGTCTGCACCGTCCGCAGGTCGGCGCCGTTCTCCACCATGTGCGTGGCGCAGGAGTGCCGCAGCATGTGCGGCGACGCTTTGCGCCCCGAGGCAGCCGAGGCAGCCCGCACCATCTGCCAGACGCGCTGACGAGTCAGCTTGTGAGCGCCCGCGCCAAGGAACAGCAAGGGCGAGCCTTTGCAGCGATGCCGCGGCGAACTTCGCTTCGCTGCTGGCCAGGACCGGGCGCGAGTGCGCAAGATATTCCGTCAGCGCATCTTGCGCCGATTTTCCCAGCGGCACGACACGCTCTTTGTCACCCTTGCCGCGAACCAGCATGTAGCCGGCTTCCAGCTTCAAGTCCGCCAGATTGGCGTCGACTATTTCTGAAACGCGCAGCGCCCCCGCGTAGAGAACTTCGAGCATAGCCTGATCGCGAATCGCCAGTGCCGCGGATTCTTTCGTCTCCTGCATCGCGTGCATTGCGCCGCAGCCCGGGCGCGGCGAGCGTCGATTCCATTTCGTCCCGCGCCAGCGACTTGGGCAGAACTTTCCACTGCCGCGGCGACTCGATATCCAGCGTGGGGTCGTGTTCGATTTTTTTGTCGAGCAGAAGGTACCGATAAAGATGCCGCAGCGCCGAGAGCTTCCGACCTACGCTGCGCCCATCCACCTGATTGGCAAACAGCTCTTGCAGGAATTCGCGGACCTCATTGCGGCGTGCCGTGAGCAGCGTACGCTTGCGCTGTTCCAGAAACTCCGCGAACTGGCGAATGTCGGTGGTGTAGGCGCCGATAGAAAGCGGCGCAAGACCTTTCTCGATTCTCAGGTAGTCGAGAAAACTGGAGAGTACGTGCGAGTTGGTCTCCGCAGGCATAGTCAGGAAGAGATTCAGTATGCGCGTTATCGGACGCTAAGAAAAGTGACGAGCAGGGTGCCGGCTCGAGACGTAGCAAGCTACGTCTCTACAGCAGAGCTTTTCTCTTCTCGTCCGAGAGGTAGCTGCTACGTCTCCCACGCACGACTCACGCCTTGCTCACTTCTTGCAGCAGCTCCACCGCGTAGAGAGCGCCCTCCGGGGTCTCTTCGTGCTTGAAGTACGCGAACACATCGCGGCCGGCGGCGAGGTGCCCGCTGGATGCGGTCGATCATGGAGCGGCGTTCGTCGCCGCTGTAGCTCGGCTTGCGGAAGCGGTAGTAGACGAACGGCGGCGGTCACGACCTCGGGGGTGGTCATGGTCTCGGTCTCGGCAACGCACAAGGCGGCTTGTGGGATCGCAGCAAATCCAAGTTGCATCGCTAAACCACGACGCGTGGCGAAACTCGAAGGCGGCCGGCACGTGCGCGGCAGGATCGGCGAGAAAATCTTTCAGCAGCGCAGGGTCTGCTTTAAGGTTCGGCGGCAAGTTGGAAAAGAACCGGGCCGAGTTTTCCGGCGGCGGCCAGAGGCTCAATCGTCGCCAGAAATCGTGAGGACAAAGTCCTCTGTCCCCTTCAGTCGCTTGATGTGAGTGATCACCTGGTGAGCCTTCACGCCGAAGCGAAAATGCGGCCGGAGTTTCCTGGATCCAGTTCTGGATGGTGGTTTCTTTCACCAACTGGCGGAAGGTGAAGTTCACTTCCACCGTGTTCAGCTGCGTCGCGTAATGGCCGAGGAACTTTTTCTGCGCCAGCTTGGCGGGATAGAAGTCGGGCTTCCAGCTCGGATAGGCCCATCCAGAGGTTCCGGCGAACAGTTGGGCCATGGCTACTCTGCGAGGGTAGTGGCGCTGCAGCGGGCATGATGCCCGCTCCACACAGCCGCGTCACACCAGCCGCTCGCACATCCTGATACGCTTGCAGGATTATCCTTGCGGTGCGTCTTGCCAGCCGCTGGCTTCTTCGCCGCTTTTTCGCAGCTCTTTGTGGCTGGCTGGCTCGCGCATCTTCCGCTTGAGCGGCGATCTCGATTCGCTCCGGCTTTTCCGCATGGCGGCTGCGGCCAGCTCTTTCAGATCGGGCAGCTTCTGTTTCAACGCGAGCACGGGTTCGAACAGATCGCCCATCTTCTCGAAGCGCTCGACGACCTTGGCGCCTCAAACACCAGCAGGCTGGCATCTTTCTTCTTGAGCGCGCGTTCGACTTCGTCCCAAGTCACGGGCGTCGAAACGGTTGGATGTTCGCGCGCACGCAGCGAATACACCGCGACCGTCGTCTTGTGCTCGTCGTTCTGGCTCCAGTCCACAAAGACTTTGCCGGTGCGAATGCTTCTTCATCTCCGAAACAACCTGCTCGCGGATGGTCGTGTTCCAGCAGTTGCGCAAGCGCGTGCGCAAGGGCTTGGTCACGTCGTAGGTGGTCGGAGTGTTCAGCGGGACGTAGATCTGCAGGCCCTTCGATCCGGAGGTCTTGGGAAAACTCTGCGAGACCCAAATGCTCGAAGATCTCGCGCAGCCACAGACCGACCTGGCAGCATTGCACGATGTTCGCGGGAGGGCCGGGGTCGAGATCGAAGACCATCATGGTGGGACAGGTGATATCTTTGGCCAACGCCAGCGACGGATGAATCTCGAGCGATGCCAGATTCGCCAGCCAGACCAGGTCGGCAGATCATCGACAAGAAGATAGTGGATGGTGCGGCGGTTGTGGCGGCTCCAGATCGGCGCCGTCTTCACCCAGTCCGGCCGGTGCTTGGGGGCGTTCTTCTCGTAGAAAGGTTCGCCTTCCACGCCGTCGGGATAGCGTTTGCGCGTGAGCGGGCGCCCGTTCAGATGGGGAATCATCGCCGGCGCAATGCGCGCGTAGTAGTCGATGACCTGCTTCTTGGTGAAGCCGATGGCCGGGTAGAGCACCTTCTCGAGATTCGACAGCTTCAGTTGCTTGCCTTCGACTTCAACGACGGGAATCCATGCGCGTGCTCCCGCCCGCATTGTGCCTGAAAGTTCGTGAAGAGCAAAATGCATGGCGAGAAGTGGAGCGGTTGCGGGGCGGTTTTCCACGGGAGGGCTCGGGTTGGCGGACGCGAACGGCGTTTACCACTAAGGACACCAAGTTGCACGAAGGCGGGCCTTGGCAGTTTGACAACCTCCCTTACCCCAACGTACTTTCAAACTTCTGCCCTGCGAGTGCGTCCAATTCATGTCCGCCCAGTTCATCGCGATAAATCCGGAGGTCCAATGAAGCCTCGCACACTTAAATTCACTGCGCTGTTCTTATTCTTTTTCCTGCTGTCAGGATCGCTGCTGCCCAGGATATCGCCTCTTTTGAAAAGCGCATCACCGTCAAGAAGTTGCCGAACGGCCTGACTCTTCTGATCTGTGAGCGGCCGGAGGCTCCGGTCTTTTCTTTCTACACGCTGGTCGACGCTGGCTCGGCGCAAGACCCCATGGGCAAAACCGGGCTGGCTCATATGTTCGAGCACATGGCGTTTAAGGGAACGGACAAGATCGGTACGACTGATTACGCCGCGGAAAAACCGGCGCTGGCAAAGGTTGAGGTTGCCTACGCGGCCTACATCGCCGAGCGCGACAAGACCGTGGGCCGCGACGAAGCCAGGCTGAAGCAACTGGAAAAAGATTGGAAGAGATGACATCGCCGCGGCGGACAAATACGTCAAGTCGAACGAATTCGGCAAGATCATCGAGCAGAACGGCGGCGAGGATCTCAACGCCAACACCGATTACGACGAGACTGCATATCACTATTCTTTCCCCATCAACCGGCTCGAACTCTGGGCGTATCTGGAGTCGGAACGTTTTCTGCATCCCGTGTTGCGCGAGTTTTATAAGGAACGCAATGTTGTGATCGAGGAGCGGCGGCTACGTACGGACAGCAATCCCACTGGCCGACTGCTCGAGCAGTTTACCGCCGAGGCGTTCGAGGCCCATCCTTATCATCGGCCAACCGTTGGGTGGATGTCCGATCTGAATTCGTTTTCCGCTACGGACGCCAAGGAGTTTTTCGATAAATATTATGTGCCGTCGAACATGGTGGTCGCGGTTGCTGGCGACGTGAATGCGGCGCGGGACATGCCCATCCTCGAGAAATACTTCAGCCGCCTGCCCACGCGACCGCAGCCCGATGAGACCACTACGACCGAGCCGCCGCAGAACTCTGAGCGCAGAGTGGTGCTGAAGGAACAGGCCCAGCCGCTTTATCTCGAGGGTTATCATCGCCCGGACTATCGCACAAAAGACGACGCAGTTTATGACGCCATCACTGATCTCATGTCCGAAGGGCGCACTTCGCGGCTCTATCGTGCGCTGGTGCGGGACAAGAAAATCGCGTCGTTCTCGGCGGGATTCACCGGCTTGCCGGGCATCAAGTATCCGCACCTGTTCGCCTTCTACGCATTCCCCCTGCCGGGCCACACCACGCAGGAAATGGCGGACGCAATCCACGCCGAAATTGATCGCCTGAAGAAAGAGGACATCAGCGACGACGAACTGAAGATGATCAAGACGCGGACCAAGGCCAACCTTATCCGCAGCCTGGCTGATAACGAAGGCCTGGCCACGAACCTGGCCAGCAACCAGACGCGTTACGGCGACTGGCGCGAACTGTTTCGCTCCGTCGACCGAATCGACCAGGTGACCAAGGCGGACATTCGTCGTGTGGCCAACGAAACTTTTGTGGATACGAATCGCACCGTGGGCATCATCGAAACCGCAGGCGGGGGCAAGCCAGGCGCGGGCGATCAAGGAGGTGCGCAATGAACGGGTGGTCAATGAAAATGAAAACCATGGTCGTCGTCGCCATTCTTGCCGCAGCCATCTTCGCTGCTTCTCTCCGCGCGTTGGCCCAAGCCGCGAGTTACCAGCAGGTTCCTATTCCTCCTCTGCCGGCGTTTCATCCGCAGCAACCTAAGCGCATCGCGCTCTCCAACGGCATGGTGATTTTTCTGCAGGAAGATCACGAACTCCCGTTGATCGAGGGCAGCGCCCGCATTCGCGGCGGATCGCGCAACGAACCTGCCAGCAAGACCGGCCTCGTGGATATTTACAGCGACGTCTGGCGCACTGGCGGAACAAAAACCCAGACCGGCGATCAGCTCGACGACTTTCTTGAAGTGCGCGCGGCCAAGGTTGAAACCGGCGGCGGACCGGACTCCACGACGATCGGCTGGTCATGCCTGAAAGCTGATCTCGACGACGTTTTCCAGGCGTTCGTCGATGTGCTGCAGCATTCTGACCTTGAAGCCCAGGGCGCCTAACTGCGATTTAATGATCGCCGGCATAAACATTGACAGGCCATAGCTGGCAACATTCAGGCAAAAATAGACTCCCGTCAGCAGCGCCACCATTCCCAGATGATGCACCATTCGAAGTGGCCGTGGCCTTGCTTGGCCAGCTGTTCGCGATCCAATTCCGCTTGCAGCCACTCGCGTTCGTCCTCGGGGAGCCAGCGGGCGTCCTTCGGGCGATTCGGCAGAAACCACAGCACGGCGATGCCGGCCGCGATCGGCAGCAACCCTTCAAGAATGAAGATCCAGCGCCAGCCGGCCAGGCCAAACCAATTCACCGGCAGCAGCAGACCGGAGATCGGCAGCCCAAGGCGACTCGACAGCGGAATCGCCGCCATGAAACTGGCGACCGCCTTGGCCCGATCCTTCGCGCGAAACCAATAGGTCAAATAAACGATGACCGACGGAAAGAAGCCCCCCTCGAAGAATCCCAGGGCAAAGCGAAAGAAATAGAACTGGTTCTTGGGATTCGTCGGCAAATCGTTGACGTAAGCTGGCAACTTGCCCGAGCCAGCCCGGCCAATCCGTGGGCAGGTCCGGCAAGCCAGCCAAACATCTGTGCCGCGATCGGCAAGCCGATGAAACCCACTCAGCGTGGCGCAGACGCCCCACAGAACGAGAATGCGGCAGAAACACCCAACGGGCTCCCCAGCGCACCACCGACAGCGGTGCTGGGGATTTCCAGAATCCAGTAGCCCCAAAAGAACAGTCCCGCGCCAAAGCCGATGATCTCGCGGGTAATGCCAAGTCCCTGCTCATCGAGCGGCAATTGCATTTTCAGTTGGGCCGCCGAGACATTCACCCGATCCAGATAGGCCAGGATGTACAGCAAGAACAGCACCGGGATCAGATGCATGCTGACGCGCCGGCGGGTCCGCTCTTCCAGCGTCTCGGCCGGCTTGCGACAGAAGAACTGCAACAAGCGATCGCCCAGGGGATCCACTGACGCAGGGTTCGAGCTCATCAGTGCGATCGCTCCATGCCGAAGTTGAGCTTCAGTTGCGGGTCTTTTTCCGAGCTCAGGGTTCAGTTCCTTGAACAGCAGGCTCGGCTGGATGTCGTGATTGTGCTGATACTTGTCGCTGACGTACTCGGTGATCGTGCCCGGCGATCTGGTGATAGAAGATCTGGCAGATCGGCACGCCGGGATAGATCCGCACCGGCTGCACGGCGAACATCTCCAGCGTCCAAAAGCCGCAAAAGCCGACGTCGCCAAAGCCGGCCGTCACGTGGACGAACAGCCCCAGCCGGCCGACCGACGAGCGGCCTTCGATCATCGGCACCAGGTTGTGCGTCTCGGTCCGCTCGACCGTGCGGCCCAGATAAAGCTGGTTGGGCCCCAGCACCAGCCCTTCGGGCGGAATGGTCATCCGCCGCACGCGGTTGGGCTTGGCCATGTCGAGCACGACTTCCTCGTAGGTCATCAGCTCGTTGTGCAGCGTCAGGTTGTAGCTGTTCGGATTGAGACTGCGCCTCGTCGAACGGATCGATGACGATGTTCGTTGCCCAGCTGGCGGCGAATCTCGTGGCCGGAGAGAATCATGCGTGTTGGCTTGCGTGAAGGTCGAGCTTATTCCGTAGCCATGGCTCGACGGCGTCTAAGCAGCTGTCTGGCGACTCCGATCTTGGGACAAATCTCCGCCAGCGGGCACTCGTCGCACTTCGGCCGGCGGGCCACGCAGATCTGCCGCCCATGATGAATCAAGCGGTGGCTGAAATCGATCCACTGCGCTCGCGGCAGCAGCTCCATCAGATCGCGTTCGATCTTCACCGCGTCGGTCTGCTTGGTCAGGCCCAGCCGCTGGCTGAGCCGCGTCGACGTGCGTATCGACCACCACGCCCTGGCGATGCCAAACGCCGTGCCGAGCACCACGTTGGCCGTCTTGCGGCCCACGCCGGGCAGCTCACCAGCGACATCCAAATCCTCGCGGCACCTGGCCGCCGAACTCGGTCGACCAGCTGCTGGCAGCAGGCCTTGATGTTCTTGGCCTTGTTGCGAAAAAAGCCGGTGCTTTGAATGTCGCGTTCCAACTCCGGCAGCGGCGCGGCGGCAAAATCGGCGGCCGAGCGATATTTGCGAAACAGCTCCTTGCGTGACCATGTTCACCCGCTCGTCGGTGCACTGGGCCGACAGGATCGTGGCGATCAGCAATTCGAGCGGCGAACTGAAGTTCAGCGCACAATCGGCGTCGGGATAGGCCTTCTTCAGACGGCGCGACGACGGCGCGGCGTACGTTTCGCGTCGGCGCTCGCTACCATGCGAGCCTGCTGGCGGTGAAAGGCGAGCGAACACAATGGGACCGGCACGATTGGCGCCGCACGCTGGACGAACGGCGCCGATTCGCCAGAGCTGGCTGAGCCCTGCAAGCGGCTGGCGAGACGCCATTGTCCGTCGCGACGCGCGGCTGTGTCAAGTATCGCCGAGGGGTCCACAACGCAAATCGAGCGGGGGACGTCAGTCCCCTGATGGGTCGCCGTGGGGGCAATTTGTCCAACTAGGGAACTGACTAGCAATTCATCAGGGGACTGCCGTCCGCTCACTCGGATGAGTTGACACGTTCAGCTCGGCAGCCCAAACAGCGGCCGCGCGTTGGCTGTCGTTTGCCGCGAACTCTTCGAGCGTTTGCCCCGCGCTGCGGCGACCACGGCGGCGCCGTATGAACCACATTGGCCGGCTCGTTGCGTTTGCCGCGCAGCGGATGCGGCGAAAGATAGGGGCTGTCGGTTTCGATCAGGATGCGGTCGGCCGGCACCGTGGCGGCCACGGCCCGCAGGTCGTCGCGACTTCTTGAACGTCACCATGCCGGCGAAACTGATGCACAGGCCCAGCTCGACGCACTCGGCCGCCGTTTCGGCCGTGCCGGTGAACGAGTGCATCACGCCCCACAGCGGACCGCGGCTGCGGGCTTCGCGGAGCATGGCCAGCACGTCGGCGTCGCTCTCGCGCGTGTGCACGATGAACGGCAAGTCGCGCTGCTTGCGACAGCCGCAGATGCCGATCGAAATAATCCTGCTGCATCGCCAGCGGCGCATGGTCCCAATAGCGATCGAGCCCCGTTTCGCCGATGGCCACCACGCGCGGGCCGGCGGCCAGGTCGACGACGCGGTCCCAATCGCCCGGCGGCGGCCTGCGGCCGTGTAGTTGGGCTGAATGCCGACGGCCGCGCAGGAGCGCGGGAATTGCTGGGCCAGTTCGACGCACTGGCGGCTGGTCGGGGCGGTGGTGCCGACGGCCACGATCGGCTCGACGCCGGCCTGCGCGGCCCGCTCGACGACGTCGGCGCGATCGGCGTCGAAATCTTCCTGGTCGAGATGGGCGTGCGTGTCGAAAAGCATGCCATGGCGCGACCTGCGGTGTTCGCGCCGGACGTCACTTCACCGGCTGCGGCACCAACTCTTCGAGCGATTCCAAATGGCCGCGGGCATGCCCCCAAGCGATTCTTCGGCCAGCGCCAGGGCGGCGCGGTCGAGCACGAGTTGGCCCAGCGAGCTGGCGATCGCGTCGATGATGTT
>CAWJVI010000015.1:0-259271 GCA_963846245.1 uncultured Acidobacteriaceae bacterium
TTATTTTGAAGAAGGTGCCGGACTGCGGATGTGGTGGTGCACCTTGCGAGGGTGCGGCAAGGGGCCATTGGCGCGGCGTTGGTTGCCCTCGACTGGTGGGACGCGGGCGGCACGAGCAAGTTCCGCGGGTTCGATGCGATCGAGAGATTCGACTATATGGACTTATACTTCGGTTGCGACGGCTTGCTCACGGGTGCCCGGTGACGTGCCAGCTGCAAATCCTTCATCGATGTGGAACTGGACGGTGGAAAAGGGCGCCAGTGGAGCAAGGTTCCGCTGGAGCAAGGATGGGAGCGGGTGATCGTGAGGAGTCGTGCCCCAAGGGATTGGTGGAAGATTTGAACGCAGATGAAAGTTATCAAGATTGGGTATGGAGACATCTAAGAATGCGTTTCCCAACGTTGCCGATTTCTTGGTCCGCTAAGCTAAGCTGTCCTCCGTGCGTCTCCACCTAAAG
Organism: uncultured Acidobacteriaceae bacterium; assembly: GCA_963846245.1. Taxonomy (GTDB): domain Bacteria; phylum Acidobacteriota; class Terriglobia; order Terriglobales; family Acidobacteriaceae; genus Sulfotelmatobacter. The sequence continues at coordinate 458 of CAWJVI010000015.1, forward strand.
ACCGGTCTCAGGGTGCGGGTCGGAATTCCGAACAAAAATAAGGCGAAAGCGACTCACCAGCTTCTGGGTGGGCTTTCTGCGGGCGATTGGCATTGAGTCGGAAAATATTGTGTTCAGTTCGGATACTTCGGAGGACACAGGTGCTCGAGTTCGGCAAAGGGCGCGGCACGGTGGATTGCTGCTATCCGGTGAAATGGATCGCAGTGGAGCATTATGGGGAGTTGGTGTTTGGACAGAAAAAGAAAATTAATAGTCTTCTGAGTCCGATGATTCATTCGCTGCCTTCGGTGCTGCACGGGCATGTCGTGGACACGGGGATGTGAGGGGGGGGAGGGGCGGGCCGGAGAGCATCAAGTCGGGATTTTTGAAAGAGCGTGACGTTTTTGGCGGGAACGGGATTACCTATGCTTCTCCGTTTGTGAGTTTCTCGGAGACCGGCACACTGGCTGGTGGAGCAGCGGGACGGCTCGTTAACAGGATATTTAATCTGGAGCTGGATGAGACGGGAACGGGCGGTCAAGGCCGGGTTTTCGCGGGCTCTCGATAGTTCACCGACAAAGCGAGACAACAGAGCGCAGATATTTTGACGTGGTGCGTGAAGAATCAGAAGCCGTGCAGATGCACGGTTTCTGATTCTTCACGCACCACGTCAAAATATCCCGGCTCTGCTGCCTCGCTTTTTCCGTGAAACTGTCGAGAGCCGCAAAGCCGGCCTTCACCGCCCGTTCCGTCTCCTCCAGTTCCAGATTGAAAATATCTTTAAGCGAACTATGTAGTTGCTCCACCACCATGTGCCGGTCTCCGAGACTCACAAACGGAGAAGCATAGGTAATCCCGTTCTCGCCAAAAACGTCGCGCTCTTTCAAAAATCCCGACTTGATGCTCTCCGGCCCGGCCATCACTCGCGTGCAAGTCACCGTGTCCACGACATGCCCGTGCAGCACCGAAGGCAGCGAATGAATCATCGGACTCAGAAGAATATTAATTTTCTTCTTCTGCCCAAACACCAACTCCCCATAATGCCCACTGATGCATTTCACCGGATAGCAGCAATCCACCGTGCCGCGCCCCTTGCCGAACTCGCGCCCCTGCTCTTCCGAAGTATCCGAACTGAACACAATATTTTCCGACTCAATGCCGATCGCCCGCAGAAAGCCCACCCAGAACTGGTGAGTCGTCCACACGTTCAGCACCTTCGGAATTCCGACCCGCACCTGCGACCGGTCTTTAGGTGGAGACGCGGCGGAACGCTTCTTTGCGGACCAAATCGGCAACGTTGGGAAACGCATTCTTGGTCTTCTCCATCCCGATCTTGATAACTTTCATTTCGTTCAAATCTTCCACCAATCCCTTGGGGCACGAGTTGTTCACAATCACCCGCTCCCATCCTTGCTCCAGCGGAACCTTGCTCCACTCGCGCCCTTTTCCACCTTCCAGTTCCACATCGATGAAACTGCGCTGGCACGTCACCGGGCACCAGTGGCAAACCGTGTCGACCGAAGTCGCGGTTTTGTAAGTCAATCTCTCGATCGCATCGAACCCGCGGAACTTGCTCGTGCCGCCCGCGTCCCACCAATCCAAAGCGACCAACGCCGCGCCAATCGCTCCCGCTTCACCGGAGAAAGGATGCACCACCACATCCGCATCCGGAACTTTCTTCAAAATGAAATCCACCTGCGTTTTCACCACCGCAAGATTCTTGTGCGTCCCGCCCTGCAAAATATATTTCTTCCCCACCGAGGTCAGATTGTTCAACCCGCCCGCATAGATCCACACATTCAGCGGAAGAATCGCGCACAGCCCCGCAAGAATTTCTTCCGCCTGCCAGCCCTTGCGCTGTTGATTCACAATGTCGCTCTGCAGAAACACTCCGCACCCCATCGAAAGCTGCGGCATCGACGTAGCCTTGAACGCGCGATCCGCCATTTCGCTCATCGGAATACTGAAGCGCTCAGCGATTCCCTGAAGAAACGCGCCGTTCCCCGACGAGCACTGCGAGTTCAACCGGAAATCCGTCACCGCTCCGTTATTCAGCAGCATGATCTTCACGTCCACGCCGCCCACATCGCAAATGCAATCCGCATCGGGAAAATAGTGCAGCCCCGCGCTGGCGTGGGCAATCGTTTCCACCACCGGACAGTCCGCGCCAAGTATATCTTTCAGCAAATCTTTGCCGTAGCCCGTGATGGCGAGGCCAAGAATTTCTCCGTCTCCCACCGCCTCGCGCACCTGCCGGAACAAACTCTTCGCATCGTCAATCGGATTTCCCCGGCTCAGCGCGTAGCAGGAAAACAGCAGTTCTTTGTCCGGCGACATGCAAACAGCCTTCGCCGTCGTCGACCCGAAATCGCAGCCCACCACCACGGGCCCGAGCTTGGCAGTCTTCCCGAGCATCGGAAGCCGGAATTTCGGACGCCGAGTAATTTTTCCGACGCTGACGGGACGTCCATTTTCCTGGCCCTTGCCATTCCCGTTGCCGTGCCCATTGCCGTTGCTCTTCGCCGCTGTCGCATCGCCACTCCCATTGCTGCCGGGCGTCGAGTATCGCGCGAGAAACGATTTCAGTTCCGCTTCTTCTTTCCACAATCCCGCGCTGCCCAGCTTTTTCTTTTCCTCGTGCTGCCCTTCGTCAATCCACCAGCGCAGCCTCGAAGTCCCCAGGTAGATGCCAACATTCGGCGAATCCCGCAGCCCCACTTCGATGCAGCCCTGCGCCGCATAATAGAGCGCATCGTCCGGTACGCGAATAAACGACTCCGGATCTTTCCCCTCCGGCATCTCCACCTTGCGCTCTTTCCACAATTTCGCCAGATGATAACGCCACGCCTGCTGCAACCCTTTGAAGAAAAGATTCGGGCCGCCGAGCAAAAGAATTTCCGGCAGCGGCGTGTTGCCGCGCGTCAGCGTCGCCAGGTTTTGATACACCACCGCCTCAAACAGCGAAGCGATAATCTCCTCCACGGAAACCCCGGCCTTCAACAACGTATTCGAATCCGCTTCCGCGAAGATGCCGCACTTGCTGCTGATCTTGTGCAGCGTGTAACCGTCGTATCCCATCTGCGAAAGTTGATCGGTCGCAATTTCCAGCTTCCGCGCCGTCTTCTCGATGAACGTTCCCGTGCCGCCGGAGCACGCGCTCTGCATCAGCACCTGCTTGCTCTTGGCGGCCCCAGCGCCGCTGAAGAAAATCGTCTTCATGTCTTCGCCGCCAATTTCGCTGACGAAGCGCACATTGGGATGAACTTTCTCCACCGCCGCCGCCACCGCCACCACTTCCTGAATCACTTTCCCGCCGACCAGTGGCGCGATCAGCCCCGCTCCCGAGCCCGTAAAAAACACGCGGTCCTGCTCCGGCGTGAAGTTGTACTGTTTCTCCATCCGGGTCAGGAAGTCGATAACTTTTTCCGCTTGCTTGGTGTTGTGCCGTTCGTAGGCTTGTCCCAGCAGTTCCCCGGAAGGCCCGGCGATCGTGTACTTGCAGGTCGTGCTGCCCACATCAAGGCCGGCAATTTTCCCCTTGGCCCGGGGACCATCCTGCAACACCGGTCTCGCCGGCGAAGTACTTCCCTCGAGCGGCTGAATCTGAATCAAACCTTCACTCATGCCTCAACCTCGTCTCCGGATTTTGATTGCTTACGTAGAGCTGTTTGTGTGGAGCGGGCACTCTTGCCCGCTCGCTTGCAGCTCCCCAAACCAGCGGGCAAGAGTGCCCGCTCCACACAACCAAACCCAATCAAGCCCGCGCCAGCCCCTTGTCGTAAGCCAGATGCATCACATAGTTAGCCGCGGTCCCGGCAAAAGCCCGATGCGGCACATGATAAGTCGCCTTCCGCACTTCCGGATGCTTCGCCTCGTACGCCCGGATTTTCTTCTCGGTCAGCCCGGTCTTCTCCATCACGCCCTCGAACTCCGCATGCGCCCGCTTCTTCGCTTCCGTCAAAATCATCTGGCAGCGGGACAGCGCATGCACTTCGGCGTCGCCCTTCACTTCAATCGGAGCATAAAGCAGGTCAGGATATTTTCCGATCACGTTCGCCATCGAGCCAATCGACATCGTGTTCGGCATGCACGAATACGGAGACAGCTCGCAGATCATGTGCGCCGTCTTGTGATGATAGGAATGCAGCGCCTTCCCAATCAGCATGTGCCCTTCCCCGCCCCGCAGTTGGAAGTTGTAGAAAGGTTCCGCCAGCGTCTTCAGTTCTTCCTGGTCCGGCAGTTCGTGCGGAATATTCGCCAAGCGCCTTGCGGAAGCGGTTGTAGGTTCCGCGATAAATTTCTCCAGCGCGTGCAGCGCAAGATTCTCCACCTTCGGATACTTGCTCTTGCTGTTGCGGTGCTCCAGCTTGCGGATCGTCGGGTGCATCAGGTAGTGCAGCCACACTGCAACCGGCGGCGCAATTACTTCCGACTCTTCCGACTCCAGCCAGCGCTTGATGTTGTAGTTGCCTTCGCCTTCATGCGTCTGCAGCCAGAACTCGCCGGTGATTTTCACTTTCGCCTTCACCCGCAGATGGTCCACTTCAATCCCGTCCCACTTCTTGCGGACCTCGCGCAGCGCCTTGGTGAAATAGCTGCTCATCAAATGCCAGGCCATGGTCCCATACTTCTTGCCCTTGTCCGGCCGGTTGAGGAAGACGTCGTACATTTGTTCGACGACGTCGCGCAGCACCAGTTCCGTTTGCCCTTTGTTCACTTCGTAAGGACGCGTCGCATATTCCAGGTCGGTCACCAGGTCGCCACATAGAATCGACCAGATCAGGCCCAGGCTCATCGCCATATTGATGTCCAACCCGCCACCGCGCCGGGACCCTGATCGAGTTCGTCTTGCGCCAGCAGGAACAGCCGGAAGTCGCGCAGTCCCAGCCCATCGAGCGCCATGGCATACGATTCGTGATATTGCCCGAAGCGGCACGGACCGCACGCGCCCGCCGTCAGGTAGACGAACTTTTTATTCACTTCTTCTTTGCCGTGCTCCTTCACTTCCTTCTTCAGAAAATTCACCAGGCTTCCCGTGGTGAAGATGGTGGGGCAGCATGCTCCCGTGTCGATCAACTCCTTGCCGGCGTCGAGATCCTCGCGCGCAATGTTCGGCAGCGGCTCAGCTTTGTACTTCAGGTTGTGCAGCGCGCCTTGCATCATGCGCTCATGCTTCCACGTGAGACCCCCATAGAGAATCGTGGTTTCGGCACGCTGGTCGCGCGTGAAGGGCCGGGGTTTGTATGCGCTATAGTGCTCGATGATCGGCAGCTGTGCCACTTGTGCCATTGGATTCTCTCCTCACTTAATTTTTTCCCCAGGGAAGTTGTCGGGATTGTACATCCCCTATCGTGCATCCTCAAACGCCAATTCGCGTTCCGGCACCAAAGTACCGGGTTCGTCATCCCAATGCCGGGCCAGTACCGGATGATGCAGCCCGTCGTGCCGGATGCATTGGATCACTAAAATAAAAAACGCCGCTCCCGCAAGTTGCGCAAAAAGCGGTACATGCAAAGCCGTAATCAGGTTGTAACGGTCCGCCACTCTTCCGACCACTACTGGCGCAATTGCCATCGAAAACAGGTTCACGAACAAATAATAAAACCCTAAGGCCGTTGCGTGCCCGCGCGCTGGAACTAAGTCGTGGACGGTCGCAGTCAGACGGTCCGTGATACCAACTCAGGAAAAACGCCCCCAAACCAAAGAGCACGAGGAAACGCAATTTTCCGCTAGCATGCAACGCAAAATAAATTGGTGGCGCTGCCAGCACAAAGCCGATCGGGACCACCACCGCTCGTCCCCAGACCCGAAGTTTCGCCAGCGCGTCTGATAAGAACGCGCCGGTCGCAATGCCCAACGTCCCGCCCAGCACAATCACCAAGCCCAGGGCGATGCCCGCCTGCTCCGCGCTGAACCCTTTGTACTCCTGAATCAACTCCGGACCCCACGCCACATAGGAATATCCCGCAAAACTGCAGAACCATCCACTCACCAGCAGCGCCAGAAACGCCGGCACCCGCAACAGTTCGCGCAGCGGCATCGATTCCTTCGCAACATAGGCCACCGACTTCGGCAGCCGCAGCGCAGTGAGCCCAAGCACCACTCCCGGTATCCCAACCATGAAGAACGCGAACCGCCATCCGAACTTCGCCGCCATGATCCCACCCAGGCGATGCCGGTTGCGCCTCCGATGAACATGCCGATGTCGAACGCACCTTGCACTCGCGCGCGGACATCTCGTGGAAAAGACGCGGTGATCACCGCCGCGCCCGCTGGCGTATAAGCCGCTTCTCCGACTCCCACTAACCCCCTTGCAATCAATAGAGAACGGAACGATCCCGCCAGCCCGCTAAAGAATGTCGCGCCACTCCAGAACAACATCCCCGCGCTAATAACTGCCCGACGTGAAATGCGATCGGCCAGCATGCCTAGAGGAAAACTGGCCAAGCGAGAGGACCACGGTGAAAGCTGTCGCCAGGTAGCTAAGTTGCACAAAACTCAGGTCCGAAGTCACGACGGAGGGAGGGAAAAAGGGCGAACACGATCTGCCGGTCAACGTAGTTCACAAAGTTGACCAGCATCAAAATCAGCAGCACCCGCCACTGTTGCCCGCTGAAGTCGGAGAGCTTCATCTGGACGTTCCCGCTGCAAAGTGAGTACATCCTGGGGAGCCCCGCGCGCAAGCGACAATGTGCGACATCCAGCGTCAAATGAAGAAAAAGCAGGGGTTAGGGTGGTTCGCGGGTGCCTAACCGTCTGGGTGGCGTTCAGCGGTTAGCTTGCCTCATGGGCATCCCCGCCTAACCTCCTATAGGTTTTACAAAGGTTAGCAACCCAGTTTGAACGGCACCACTAACAAAATTCTTGTCATCCCAAACGCGCCGAAGGCGGGTGAGGGACCTTACGACTTAGGGCGGCGTTTCTCCGGCAAACGCGGACCGACTCCGCTTAGCGCACCGTGACCGGCCCGCAGGCGACCATGCCACTTCGAGCTCTTCGTAAGGTCCCTCACCGGGCCTTCGGCCCCGTTCGGGATGACATCGTATGTGCGGTGTCCTCGTCCCGTTACGGGATTGGACTCGAAGCGATAAGAGCGGTATTCTTGCGCCATTCTGCAAGCTCGGGTCCTTGGAGAGCAGGGCGAATGGGTGGGGACGGAACACAACGGATGACGGCGCACGACCGGCCCGCCCACGACCGTCTCGACTCCTGGAAGGAGATTGCGGCTTACCTTAATAAGGAAGTCCGGACCGTCCAGCGCTGGGAGAAGAGTTTGGGTTTGCCCGTCCGGCGGCTTGCGCAGGGCAAACAGGGCACGGTTTTCGCGTACAAGCTGGACCTGGACGCGTGGTGGCTGGAAAGCCAGACCAAGCTTGAGGACGAAGACGACACGCCGGATGCACGCGCCGGTGCTGGATCGGACGGGTCGGGGGTTCCGGGATCGGGCGTTTCTGGTTCGGGCGTTTCCGTGTCCAACGTTGTTTTGCTGGCCGCGGCGGCGGATCGTCCCGAAAGAGATCAAGCGGAGAAGCATCGACCTGACGACGATCATTTCGAAAAAAACCAAACCGAAAAAGATCGGCAACTAAAAACCTCGACTGTCGATCGTCGTCCGGACCTGGTACGGCGACTTACGGTTTTGTGTCTGCTGATTATTGTGGCAGCGGGAGTAGCGTCGGTGGCGGCTCGCTTCTGGGTACAGACTCCCGGGGGCGTCCCGAGAGCCAAGATGGTGCTGGCTGTGCGGCCGTTCAAGAATATGAGCGGCGATCCGGGGCAGGACTTTGTCGCTGACGGACTCACCGAGGAAATGATCACTCGCCTCGGGCAACTGCATCCCGAGGAAATGGGTGTCATCCGGCTGAGCCCGGCTTATGCATCGAGCACGTTCGACCGCATCGCTAAGGAAGTGCATGCCAACTACGTGCTCGAAGGCAGCGTGCGGCAATCCGGAAAGCGGGTGGCGATCACGGCGCAACTGATTCAGGTGAGTGATCAAACGCAGGTTTGGGGTGAGAGTTACGAACGCGACTTGCAGGACGTGCTGAGCATTCAGGCCGAGGTCGCGAGCGCGATCACCGGAGGAGTGCTGAATAAGTTGCCGCACGCTCATCCGCTGGTTCGTCAGGTGAATCGCGAGGCCTATCTCGCGTATCTGGAAGGCCGCTACTTCTGGAACAAGCGAACGGAAGAAGGTTTCTCCAAAGCGATCACGCTGTTCAAACGTTCGATTGAGATTGATCCGACGTACGCGCCGCCTTATGCGGGGCTGGCCGACTGCTACGAGTTGTTGGGGTCGGCTCCTTATTCAACGCTTGCGCCGAAAGAAGCGTTTCCGCAAGCTGAAGCTGCGGCCCGAAAGGCGATTGAACTGGACCCTACGCTGGCCGAGGCGCATGTGCCGCTCGGTTATTCGGAACTGGTATACGAATGGAATTTGCCGGAAGCGCAAAAGGAATTTGATAGGGCTTTGCAGTTGCGGCCGGGATATGCCACCGCTCACCAGTTTTACGGCTACTACCTTACTGCGATGGGCAAGCTGGACGAGGCCATCGTTGAGAGAAAAAAAGCAGTGGACCTGGATCCGATAAGTCCTCTGTTGAATTCGGCTCTGGCGGAAGCGTACTACCACGCGCGGCGTTTTGATGTGACCATTGACGAGAGTCACAAAGCGCTCGAACTGGATCCCAGCTATGCCATCGCGCTGGTCAACATCGGCCGGGCTTATGAACAGATGGGGATGCACCAACAGGCGCGCGACGCCTTCCAGAAAGTTCTCGCGTTCGCGCCCGATGAGCCCGCAATTCTCGCGCTTATGGGACATGAGTACGCGGTCTCGGGAGACATGGCGCATGGCCAACCAGATTCTTGCCAGGCTGACGAACTTGTCGAGCAGGAAATACGTTCCTGCGGTTTATTTCGCGCTGGTTTATATCGGGCTTGATCGGAAGGATGATGCGTTTCGGTGGCTCGACAAGGCTTATGCGGAGCGTTGCGAATATTTGGTGTACTTGAACAGCGAACCGCTGGCTGATCCGTTGCGCGGGGATCCGCGGTTTTCTAGTCTGTTGAGCAGGATCGGGTTGAGGGCTGCGGGCGGTTCGGCAGAGCGGCGGGCACAGTAGGTTGGTGGCGGGGTTCGGGTCGATCAGCTTTCCGCAAAAACCTGCGCTCGCTGCGTGGGCGGACCAGGCGTCCGTCCGTCGGCGTGGGTGACAATAATTGCGAACGGACTGCTAAGGTGATCTGATAACGTTCCATGGCGGGGGCGAGGAATTGAATCCGCACATGTCTTTCTTACTTTTAATTTCGAAAACTGGAATTGGCGTCGGCTCAGCTCATTCTTTTTGGTGCTGGCGTTTGCGGCTGCGGCGTGTGGATGCTCCATCAAGAAGATTGCGGTCAACAAGCTGGGCGATTCGCTGGCCAGCGGCGGAACTACTTTTACTTCCGACGACGATCCTGACCTGGTGGGTCAGGCGCTTCCCTTCAGCTTGAAATTGATGGAGAGCCTTCTGGCGGAGAGCCCGCAGCATCGCGGACTTTTGTTGGCAACCTGCAGCGGATTCACGGAATACTCGTTTGTCTATGTGCAGGTGCCGGCGGAAGAAATCGAAGATCAGGATCTGGCGAAAGCGGATTTTTTGCGTACGCGTGCGCGGCATCTTTATTTGCGCGCGCGCAATTATGGGCTGCGCGGTCTGGAAGTAAATCATCGAGGCTTTGCCAGTGAACTTCGACAGGACGCGAAGGCGGCCGTGAGCAAAGCGGGGGTGAAGGACGTGCCGCTGCTTTATTGGACGGCGGCTTCGTGGGGCGCGGCGATTTCGGTTTCGAAAGACAATCCGGAAATGATTGCGGATCAGCCGATCGTGGAAGCGCTGATTGACCGGGCGCTGGAATTGAATCCCGATTACGATTTTGGAGCGATACACGGTTTTCTGATTACGTATGAATCGGTGCGCAGAACGGCGAACGGAGATTTCGCCGTGAGGTCGAGAAAACATTTTGAGCGCGCTGTGGAATTGACTTCAGGGCAAAGCGCTGCACCTTACGTTGCGCTGGCGACGACCGTGTCGGTGAGCAAACAGGATTCTGCAGAGTTCGAGTCGTTGTTGAAAAAGGCGCTGGCGGTGGATCCGGACGCGCGGCCGGAGTGGAGATTGATGAATCTCGTGATGCAGCGGCGCGCGCGCTGGCTGCTGTCTCGCGAAGACGAATTATTTCTGAAATAGATTTGAGGTGCGGTTTGCGAATTGGAAGAAGCAGAGAGCTCAAGAGATTGGTGATCGCTGGTGTACTGCTGGCGCTGGGATTTTCTTCGAACGCCCTGGCGCAGACTAAGATTCGGCTGGCGACGATGGTACCTTCGGGAACGTCGTATCACCACAGCCTGCAGGAGATGGGCGAGAAGTGGAAGAAGGCGTCGAATGGCGCGGTTACGCTGACGATTTACGCGGACGGCGTCATGGGGAGCGAAGATGACATTGTCCGGCGAATGCGCGTGGGGCAACTGCAGGCGGCGGTGCTCACCGTGGCGGGGCTCGCGGATATTGATCCTTCAGTGGCCGCGCTGCAGAAAATGCCGCTGGTCTACCGGTCACTCGAGGAAGCGGCATACGTGCGGGACAAGATGGCGCCGGACCTGAATCAGCGACTGGCGGCGAAAGGATTTGTTGTTTTGTTCTGGACGGATGGCGGATGGGTGAGGCTTTTCTCCAAAGAACCGGGAATGGTGCCGGATGATTTCAAGAAGATGAAAGTGTTTGTGACTGCGGGCGATGTGACGCAGTCGGAGCTTTATAAGTCGGCGGGATTCAAACCGGTGCTGCTGGAATGGTCGGATGTGCTGACCAGTTTGCAAACTGGAATGGTGGACGCGCTGCCTACGATTCCGCTGCACGCATTGTCGAACCAGTTTTACATTTCGACTCACAATATGCTGGAAGTGAACTGGATTCCCCTGGTGGGCGCGTTGATCGTGACGAAGAAAAGCTGGGATGCGCTCCCCGCGGCGCAGCAGGACGAGATGCGGAAAGCGGCGGTCGATTGCGGCGCGGAATTCCAGACGAATACGCGGCGGGAAAATCAGGAAGCGGTGGAATCGATGCAGAAGCGAGGGCTGCAGGTTCACCCGGTGAGCAAGGAAGCGGAAGAGCAATGGCGGAAATTTTCGGAGAGCATGTATCCGCAGATTCGCGGCCACATTGTTCCCGCGGACACGTTTGACAAGGTGATGCAACTGCTGCACGACTATCGCGCCGCGCAAGGAGCATCCGCGAAGTGAGCGATGTAGGTGCCGCTTCCGGAGAGTATCTCGACCCCGCCCGCCCGGGCGCGGCTTCAAGGCAAACCTGGCTGAAGACGGTGGAGAATGCGGTGGTAGCCGTGGCGCTGTTCGCCATGGTGCTGATTCCGCTGGCGGAAAGTTTTTTGCGGCGCGCGTTTCATACGGGGATTCCGGCGTCGACGACCATTGTTCAACACATGGTGCTGGTGGTTGGCATGCTGGGCGGCGCGATCGCGGCGCGCGAAGGCCGACTGCTCTCACTTTCGACGCTGGGAGAAACTGCGCTGCGCGGGCGGTGGAAGAGTAGTTGGGCGGATCTTCACGGGGGCGGTGTCGGCTGCGATTTCGGCGTTTCTGTGCGTGGCTTCGTATCAGTTTGTTGCGACGGAGCGTGAGGCGGGGACGATTCTGGGGTACGGGATTCCGATCTGGGTGGTGGAGTGGGTGCTTCCGCTGGGGTTCGCGGTGATCGCGATTCGAATTGTTCACCATGCGTCGGAAAAATGGGTGCCGCGGATTGTGGCGGGGCTCGGCGCGGCTTTGCTGGTGGGGATTGTGATGATGTGGCCGGGAGGGTTGCATCATTTTGTTCCGATTGCGATGTGCGTTTTGTTTGTCGCTTCGGTGCTGGGGATGCCGGCGTTCGCGACACTGGGTGGGGCTGCGCTGATTTTGTTCTGGGGCGCGGATCAACCGATTGCGGCGATTCCGATTGCGCAGTATGCGCTAGTGACGAATCCGATTCTTCCGACGTTGCCGCTGTTTACGCTGGCAGGATATTTTTTGGCGGAGGGTGGAGCGCCGAAACGGCTGGTGCGGGTGTTCTACGCGCTGTTCGGGCAATTCCGCGGCGGGCCGGCGATTGTGACGGTGTTGGTTTGCGCACTGTTCACTTCTTTTACGGGAGCCTCAGGGGTGACGATTCTTGCGCTCGGCGGATTGCTGATGCCGGTCTTGATGGGCGCCGGGTATTCGGAGAAAGATTCGCTCGGATTGCTGACGGGATCGGGATCGCTGGGACTGCTGCTTCCTCCGTGCTTGCCGCTGATTGTTTATGCCATTGTGGCGCGAGTTCCGATTGGACAGATGTTTCTGGGCGGAATTATTCCGGCGTTTGTGATGATGGCGGCGACGGCGATTTGGGGCATCCGGCGCGGATCGGCGACGAACACGGCGGTGCGGAAATTCGAATGGAAAGAGGCGCGGGTCGCGTTGTGGGAGGGTAAGTGGGAACTCGCGATGCCGCTGGTCGCGTTTGTGGCGCTGTTCAGTTCGCTGGCAACGCCGGTGGAGGCAGCGGCGGTGACGGCGTTTTATGCGTTCTTCATTGAGGCGGTGATCCATCGTGATTTGCGAATTTTTCGCGACTTGCCGCGAGTGATGGCGGAGTGCGGGCTGCTGATTGGTGGCGTGCTGCTTATTCTTGGCGTGTCGCTGGGGTTTACGAATTATCTGGTGGACGCTGAGGTTCCGGCGAAGGCGGTGGCGTGGACGACGGCGACGATTCATTCTCCGATTCTGTTTTTGCTGTTGTTGAATGTATTTCTGCTGGTGGTGGGATGCTTGATGGAAATTTATCCGGCGATCGTGATTGAGGTTCCGTTGCTGGTGCCGCTGGGCGCGGCGTTTGGGATTGATCCGGTGCGGCTGGGAATTATTTTTCTGGCGAATATGGAGCTGGGTTATCTGACTCCGCCGGTGGGGCTGAATCTGCTGATGTCGTCGTATCGCTTTAAGAAGCCGGTGCCGGAGGTGTTGCGAGCGGTGTTGCCGGTGGTCTTTGTGTTGAGCCTGGGAGTTCTGCTGATTACTTATGTTCCGGCGTTGACTACGGCGCTGCCGCGGTTGTTTGGGTACTGAGTTCGTTTGCGAGGTGAGTGAGCCCGTGGGTCTGCTGGCGGCGGAGATCCCCACTTCTCGCAAAGGACGCGAGAAATGGGGCACCCGGCATTTCGTTACTTAGCTGGCTTTTTTACACCGGCAGGTTTTTCAGGTAGGGGACGCTGGCTTTCATCTGGTCGAGGTTCATTTCGACGAAGTAATTTTTTATGCCGCCGGTTTTTGCCGCGGTGAAAATTTTCTTCCAATCCAGAGTGCCCTGCCCTACGGCCATCGTTTTCTTGGTTACTGCGGACCAGCCTTGCACGTGCATGGAAATGAAGCGGCCGGGGTATTTCGTGAAATATTCGGCGGCGTCGTAGCCGCGGCTGATGGTGGAAACCTGGAACTGGAACTTGATCAGTTTGGGATCGAGCAAACCGAATAGCAGGTCGTAGGTGCGCTTGCCATCGATTGTGGTGAGCTCGAAGTCTTCGTTGTGAAGTCCCTGCTGGATGCCGGCTTTGGCCGCTTGCTCGCCGATTTTGTTGTATTCGTCGGCGGCTTTTTTCACGTCATCCATGGTTGGTTTCTTGGGACCGTCGAGGCTGGGGACGAGCATTTGGGTGAGGCCAACATCTTTCGCCCAGGCAATGGCGCGCTCCTGATTTCCTCTGAGTTCTTCGATGCCGAAGTGAGAGCTCACGCAAGAGACGCCGGCGTCGCCCAGAATTTTTCGGAGTTCTGCGCCCTTATATTTGGCGAGGCCAGCGAAGCCTGAATCGGCGTAGCCTACGGGCGAGCAGAGTTCGATGGTTTGAAATCCGGAGTCGGCAAGAATTTTGATCGTGCCGGGAAAATCTTTGGCAATCATTTCCCGGACTGGCCAGGTCTGGCATCCGATGGGCATGCCGAGCGGGTTGGCGCGAAGCTCGAGCGCGCCCGCGGATAGAAAGCCGGCTGCGGCTGTGTAGGTCGCTGCACTCTTCAGAAATTCTCTTCTTGAAATCGGGGACATGGATTTCTCCTCACACGTTGCAGGGATCAAATCATCATCAGTCAAGCGGGCGAACGCATTATAGACTCGTCCGACGCATTTTTAGGACGCCTCCGATTAAGGGTCTGAGGAAAACCCTGAACCACAGAGGGCACAGGGTAAAGCCAGAATCGCGGAGCGCGCGGAGAACGGCCGCGGAGGGTTCGGAGCGAGGAGGGGCATAAGTTACGCTGGGTGATTTCATCCGGGCTCCGGCTAAAGTTCCCAGCCGCTGCGGCGGTCTGGTTTTACGTATTTCTGGGCTACGTCGGAGTTTACTTTCAGATTCGAGCGATCCCAAGTTAGTTTTTGTCCCATGCGACTTGCGACATTTCCCAGCAGTAAAGTTTCGGTGACCAGGCCTTCGAATTCGAAGTTGCCGCCGGGTTTTGATTTGCCGCCTTTGCAGGCGTCGAGCCATTCGCGTTCGTTGCCGGGCGATCTCGGCAAAGTTTTTGGCGGTTGCTTGTAGGCGTCCATCTTCGACTGGGGAATGATTTTTGGATTGCCGCCGTTGAAGGTGCAGAGAATTTTGCCGCGGTCGCCGGTGAAGAGCAGGCCTTCGTCTTCTTCTTCGCCGTCGCCTTTCAGGGGACGGTTTTCTTCGAGCTCGTCGGGACGGCGCGGCTTCAGGCCGCCGTCATACCAATTGAATCTCACGGGGGGCATGTCGCCGCGGGCCGGGAAACTGTAGCGAACGATCGAGGCGAGCGGATAGGTTTCGTCGTAGCGATCGCTGGAACTCGATTCCACGCTCTCGGGCGCTTCCAGTTTCAAGACGCGAAAAATTGTGTCGAAGCTGTAGGAACCCATGTCGCCGAGAGCGCCGCAACCGAAGTCGCTCCAGCCGCGCCACACGAAGGGCAAGTAGGCGTGGTTAAAGGGACGTTCGGGCGCGGGGCCGAGCCAGCGATCCCAATCCAGACCTTCGGGGACGGGCTGCGTCTCTTTCGGACGCTCGATGCCCTGCGGCCAAAACGGACGACTCGACCAGTTGCTGACTTCACGCACGGGACCGATCGCGCCGTCCCAAATCCACTCGCACAGGATGCGCGTGGCTTCGGACGCCTGGTTGCCAACTGCAATTTGGGTGGCCACCCCGGTTTCACGGGCGATTTCGGCGATGCGGCGGGCTTCGTAAATCGTGTGCGTTAACGGCTTCTGACAAAAAACATGTTTGCGCTTTTTCATGGCTGCGGCGGACACGGCCGCGTGCAGGTTGTCGGTGGTACAGACGACCACGGCGTCGAGATCTTTTTGCTTTTCCAGCAACTCGCGGAAATCGTTGTAGGCCGCGCAGCCGTGATACTGGCCGGAGCGCTGCTGCGTGCCGTAGTAGCCCTCGACAATTTTCTGGCACGGCTCGCGTCCGGCGACGCCGCTGGTGACGGCGAGCGAATGGCTCAACTGGATCGGCTGGTCGGGACTGAGCCAGTCCCAGCCGCTATCGACACCGAGCAGCTTGCGAACGGAATTGCAGAACTCGTGGGTCGACCATTGCGGATAATCCGCGCCCGACTTGTTGACATCACAGACCGCGACACCTTGTACGTCAGGCTCGCGGAGGAAGTGCAGCATCACGCGCAGTCCCTGGGCGCCGACGCCGATGAACGCAATGTTGACCTTGTCGCTGGGCGGAACATAGCCCACGCCGCCCAACACCCGGCGCGGCACAATCGCAAGACCGATTGCCGCAGCCGCAGATTGTCCCAGGAACTTGCGGCGCGAAACGGATCCTGCTGAAACGCTGCGAGACTTAAGTGGATTTTTCATGGTTCCTCCCGCCGCACTTTACTGTGAACTGCCCACGGTGCGGATCAACGCAGATACTGTAAACGAAGGAATGGTTCGCGTGTGCAAAAGTTCGTGCTCACGCCGAAAAGGCATTTCACCACAGAGGCACGGAGACACGGAGAAAACCGACATCTTAGCGAAGCCCTGTTGTCTTAATAGTTTTTAGTTCTCACTCGTTTCTTCGGTTTTTCTCTGTGTCTCTGTGACTCTGTGGTGAAAGCTCTGTGGGTTGGGGCGATGCTCAGTGGGTGGGGACGATGCGTTCAATGGCGGCTTTCAATTCGCCTGAGTTGAAGCCGAAGGGGCCGGGCTTGCTCTTGTAGGCGACGCGGCCGGTGGCGTCGATCAGGTACATGCGGTCGGGCCAGCCCGTGTACGCCGACTCAGTGGAGTTGCCGAACTCGTCGAGCACGGCCGGAATCTTAATGCCGAGCTTGCGGACGCAGGAGCCGGCCACTGCGGCGCGTTCTTCTTCATTCTTCGGAGTCGCGAAGACGACCTTCTCTTTAATGTTGCTCTGCATCTGCCAGACGTCGCTGGGATGGGCCTCGGTGATGTAGACCACCAGGAACTCGATTCGATTTCCGTATTGATCGTAGAGCTTGTTGAGAGCGGGAACCTCCCGCCGGAAAGGAGGTCAGGTATAGCTGCCGAAAATGAGCACCACCGGACGCCGTTGCGCGGCGAAAGTGGAGAGTTGCACGTGCGCGGTTTTGTCGAGCTTGGCCAGAGAAAAATCGGGAGCCGAGATCGCCGGGATGCAGAGCGCCGGAGCGGGCACGCATCCAAAGAGTTTCAAAGGGAAAAAGCAGGAATGGGACAGGACCGGGGAACTTGGCCATGAATCCGGCAAAGGCTTCCGGCGGGCGCAGCATGATGCGGTAGAGCGCTCCGCAACCGATCACCCAGAGCACGGCGAGCAGGATGCAGGTGGTGATCACGGCTTTGATTGCCGCCGGGTTGGTTACGAATTGCTTGATGGCGGGGAGTTTGGTTGCGAGCATTCGGCGTTCTTGAGGTCGCGGAATTATACGGGTGCCGGGGATGGGGCTTCCATAGTTGAAAAGTAGTAGAGGATGGCGCCCTGAGTGGAAGCGAGCGGCGAGCAGCGTTTCGGCTTCGTGGATCGAGTGTCGGGCAAGAGTGCCCGCCCCACATGAGCGGTCCGACGCTCGCAATCCCGGGCATGACGGCGTTCGTCCGGCTAAGGTATGATTCCATCCCACAGCGAAAAGCAAAGGTTGGCTTCATGAAGATTGGGCGCGTGATTTTGATTTTTCCGGCAGCATCGGTGGTTGCCATTTCTCTACTGGTGATGGGCCACAGAGCGAAGGCCGCGTCGCCAGCGCAGGCAATGACGGCGGCTGCACCGGCGAAGGCACCGACTGCGAGTTCGATGGCAGCCGAGGGAGGCGCGATCTCGATTCCTGATACCACACTGGCCATCAACTCGGACAAGGCCATGTCGGAGCGCGTGGTGCATTACGAGATCGACGCGAAGTATGACGCGTCCACCCATACTGTGAATGCCACCGAAGTGTTGACTTATCACAACCTGACCGGGCAGGCGCTCGACCATTTTCCGTTTCATCTTTATCAGAACGCATTTCAGCCGAAAGCGACGTTTGTCCGAGAGGCAAAGCTCGTGGGCAGCCGTGACACCGCTTATGCGAAATGGGAGGACAAAGACTACGGCTCGGAGGACATCAAGAGCCTGGAAGTGGTGGGACAAGGCGAGCTGACTTCACAGTTGCAATATATCCAGCCGGACGACGGCAACAAGGACGACAAGACGGTGGTGGATTTGCACGTTCCCCGGGCGATTGCGCCGGGAGCGTACGTGCAATTCAAGATTGCGTTTCAGACCAAGTTTCCGGAGACGCAGGCGCGCTCGGGATGGAAGCGCGATTTTGTGCTGGGCGGACAGTGGTTTCCGAAGGTGGGAGTGTTCTGGCACGGGGCGTGGAATTGCCATCAGTATCACAACACAACGGAATTTTTTGCCGACTTCGGAGTGTTCGATGTGAAGCTTACGGTGCCGCAGACCGAAGTGGTGGGGGCGAGCGGCGTGCTGGTGAGCGACGCCGCAAACTCTGACGGCACGAAAACCTACATTTACCATGGCGACGACATTCACGATTTCGCCTGGACCGCGAGCCCGCGTTACAAGGTGAAAGAAGACGGCGTGTTCAACGGGCAGATGGGGCCGGTGAAGCTGCGCATACTGATGCAGCCGGCGCACTGGAGCCAGGCGGAACGGCACGAAAAGATCCTGATGGAAACGCTCGACCGCTTCGAGAAATGGTATGGACCTTATCCATACAAGATGTTGACGCTGGTGGATCCGGAGCCGGATTCAGCGGCGGGAGGAATGGAATATCCCACGTTCATTACCGGAGACAGCAGCTGGTTCATGCCGAAGGGAGTGCTGCTGCCGGAGTTGTGGTGGAGCACGAGTTCGGACATCAGTATTGGTACGGCATGGTCGCGACCAACGAATTTGAAGATGCATGGATGGATGAAGGCATCAACAGCTATACGCGAAGTGAAAGTGCTGGATTCGATTTTTGGTCAAGACCGCTCGATGCTGCAGCAGGGCGGGCGTGACGCTGGGCGAGCGCGAGGAGCAGAGGCTCAGCTATGCCAGCGCGGCCGACATGGACGCGATCGCGCAAAAGGCTTACGAATACTACGGTTCGAACTCCTACGCCGGAGTCACGTATGGCAAGACTGCGAGCGTGCTGCTGACTCTCGAAGGAATCATCGGCGAAGACACGATGGCAAAGGCCATGCACACGTATTTCATGAAGTACCGGTTCACGCATCCCACAAAAGAAGATTTCCTGAAGACAATCGAAGAAGTTTCCGGGAAAGACTTGCGCTGGTATTTCAATCCGGCAATTTATGGCACGCAGGTGCTGGATTACGAAGTGTCGGAAGATGGATTCGTTACCCGGCGAATTGGTACGAGGACGAGAAGATCGCGGGCAAGAAGAAAGACGATAAAGACAGCGTGTACCTCTCGACGGTGTGGCTGCACCGGAAAGAGGATTTCGTGTTTCCGGTCGAGTTGGAAGTGAAGTTCAGCAACGGCGAAAAGGTTCGCGAACACTGGGATGGGCAGAGCCGCTGGGTGAAATTCCAGTACGAGAAAAAGGCGAAGGTGGAGTCGGCGGAGATTGATCCAGACCATAAGATTCTGATCGACCGCAACAATTTCAACAACAGCCTCACGGCGGAAGAGAATGCGAAGCCGAGGAACAAGCTTTCAAACTACTTGCTCTTTGTGACGCAGTGGCTGGGACAGGCGTTGGCGTGGTGGGCGGTTTAGGGGCGGCCTTCGGCTGTCGGTCTTCTGCGTTTACGGTTTAAACGCGAGTGCTCGGAGTAACGCAAACAAGGTGAAAAGACATTCAGTATATTGACGATATGAGCGAGAGCTTATGAGCGAGAACAAGGGGTTGTTGAGCGGCGGCTATGCGCGAGTCGTGCGGAATAAGCGTTACATTTTCTGGTTCTGGTTGCTGAATCTGACGCTGGCGGAATTTGGCTTGGCGGCATTTCGCCATCAGGCGGCCCGATTTTGGATACCAGTCTGTATTCCGGCGGCTTGGTCACGCGGCTTCGACTTGGGCGTGTTCGTGGAAATGCTGGTCCGGCCGGAGTTTGGGCCTACGGCGGCTTCTGCGATTCCGGCGATCTGCTTCGCGGCACTTTTTTTTGTTTTTACAGTTCTGTTTCTGCCCGGCGTTTTTCTGGGATATGCCTCGAACTACCGGCTGCCACGGGACGAATTCTTCCGCGCTTGCGGGCGGAATTTGTGGCGGTTTATCCGGCTGCTGATCGTGGCCGGCATTGTGATGGGAATCGTGACGGTAATTTTGTTTATGATTCGAGGCGCGCTGGTAAAAGCCGCGGGGGAAAGCACCAACGAGTTGCTGGGGTTTGAAGTGTCGGTCGCTTGCCTGCTGGTGATTTTTCTGGTGATGACAACTCTGCGCATCTGGTTCGACCTGGCCGAGGCAGATGTCGTGTTGAGCGATCAAAACGCGGTTCGCAAATCAATTGGCGTGGCTTTCCGGCACACTTTTCGCCATTTGGGACGGCTGCTGGCGAGCTATGTGGTGACCGCGATCGTGGCTGCGATCATTCTGCGCGGGGATTTGGCTGTGGCGATACCACGTGGCTCCCGACCGCGTGGGTTGGGCGTTTCTGGTGAGCCAGTTGACGCTGTTCCTGCTGCTGATTCCGCGGTTCTGGCAGCGCGGCATCGCGGTCGCCTATTGGCAGCGGGAAATGATGGTGCACACTGTGCCGCCGTTGGCGCCTGCGCCGTTGACGGCTGCCTTCGGGAGTCGTGGCGTCGACGCGCCGGTGTCAAAGGTGGTTTAATCGGAGAACATCGGCCGCGGATTTTCGCGGATCCTCACGGGTAAGGCTGGACACGGACAAAGCTAGATCGGTCACAAATCGCGATGGCCGCTAAGTCTTGCTGCTCAGGAAGCTGTCCTCCCTACAACACTTTTCTCGCTACAGCACAACGATCGTGATGCCTTGATTTCGTCGGCCGAGATCGGAGTCGTTCTTTAACGCCGGATGGGATTGCAGAAGCCGCCAGGCTTCTTCTTCGGATTTCGACCAGCTCTCCCCAAAGATGCAGACTGCGAATTTGGCCGTTGTCGGCCAATTCCCGCAGCCGTTTCTGGACGGCGATGCGGATATCGCCTCCGACGCCGGTCGAGCCGTAGCCGTGGATCAGCTTGAGCATGCGATTCTCCTTGCTGGCGCGCAGCCGCCAACTCGCGGTCGAGACGCGCGAGAGCTTCTTGCACCTGCGGCATATCCGACTTGAGGTTCACGATTTTGATGGCGAAACCTCAGCCTAGTCGCCGATCATAACAGCGGGCTTTTGGGCACCGCGAGATTCCACCCGACGGATACGGTGGCGCGCGCAAGAGTGCCCGCGCCAACGAGCTATGACTTTCTGCCACGGCTGATGGCGTCGCGGGCTTCCTGGTCTGCGGTCCTGCGCCGTCTCAGTTTCGCGCTTATCCCAGAGCTGCTTGCCTTTGGCCAGGGCTAGTTCAACTTTTACTTTACCGTTTTTGAAGTACAGGCGGGTAGGGATCAGGGTTAGGCCCTTTTGCTGGGTCTTGCCGATCAGCTTGCGGATCTCTTCGCGATGCATGAGCAGTTTGCGGGTGCGCAGCGGGGCGTGGTTGTGGATGTTGCCGTGCTCGTAGGGGCCGATGTGCGCGTTTAGGAGAAAGATTTCGTTGTCCTTGACCAGGCCGTAGGCGTCCTTGAGGTTGGCCAGGCCGGTGCGGACGGATTTGACCTCGGTGCCGGTGAGGGCAACTCCGGCCTCAAATTTTTCCAGCAAGAAGTAGTTATGTGAAGCGATCCTATTGACAGCGGCGTCTTTCTGCCCGGCAGCCGTGGGTTCGCGGCGCGGGAGATTTCTCCGGCGTGGGTTTGGTCTGGTGCGTGGCTTGGCGGGGCATGGGTTGGATTCGGGCTCGTTTTCAATATTAACAGGCGTTCGGCTTTGGGCTTCGGCTCTCGGCCTTCAGCTCAAAGCCGTCGAATGATCGACCACGGAAGTGTGAGGCGTTAGGGCATTCGGGCGATAGCAGACGCAAGCCCGGTTGCCAGGTCCGCTGCAAGCTGAAGCCCGCCAGCAGTCGTAAGCCTATTAGGGTAAATGCTGTGGGTGCAAGCAGTTCGAGAGTCTGGGAGGCCGATGTTATAATCGCGGAATCCAAGTTCGTGGAGTGCGAGGAGCGCTTGATCGCGGGAGTGTGCTTTCCCTCTCATCCGTGGAAATATGTCCGCGGAAATGTGTTTTTCCGGGCCAGGGAGACTTACGAACGCGGACGTCCTAGGTAGCTGGATTGGCAGCGGAATGTTCCGGCCAGGGACCAAGCTAGCCTTAAAGGCGTTCCCGGTATCCGGTCTGGTAGGCCGGGCTCTCAATAGATATCGGCTCTGATCAAGTATCGACTCTGCTAAGTATCAACTCTGAGAGGATCGACGTGAGGACCAACGAATGAGAAGCCTGAAGCGTCCGGCGCTTGTGCTGCTGCTGGTTGCGGCGATTACCCTGCCTGCGACCGCCGACAAGGCGAAGAGTCTCTACGACCAGGGCCAGGACGCCGAGGCGCGCCAGAACTACGAAGGCGCCTACGACTTCTACAAGCAAGCCTATGATCTGAAACCGAAAGACCTGCGCTTCCGGACTTCGCTGGCGAGGGCGCGTTTTGAAGCGGCCGCTGCGGTGGTTCACCGGGGGCAGAAACTACGCGAAGAAGGCAAACTGGACGAAGCCCTGGCCACATTCCAAAAAGCCGTTTCCATTGATCCCTCACTATTTATCGCCCAGCAGGAATTGGCGCGCACGCAGAAGATGATCGACAACCTGCGGAATCCGCAGCCGCCGCAGGCAGGTCCGCCCAGCAATCTGGAACGAAAGTTAAGGGAAGCCCAGTGGTCCCGTCGAGCTGGCTCCGATTTCGAACACTCCCATCACCGTCAAGATGCTGGCGACCAAGTCGGATGTGGTCTACCGCACCGTCGGACAGCTGGCTGGAATTAATGTGTTGCTCGACCCTGACTACACTCCCCGAGTGATCAACGTGGATCTCAATGGCGTGACCCTGGAAGAGGCGCTGCAGATTACCGCGCTGGAGTCGAAAACCTTCTGGCGGCCAGTGACGCCGAATACGATTTTTGTGGCGCAGGATAACGCGGCCAAACGCAAGGAACTCGAACAGAGCGTCCTGAAGACTTTTTATTTATCGAATCTGTCCCAGGCGTCCGAATTGCAGGACGTGGTGAATGCGATCCGGTCCGTGCTCGACGTGCAACGGGTGCAGCAGCTGCTGTCGCAGAACGCGGTCGTGGTGCGGGGCACGCCCGACCAGATCGCGCTGGCGCAAAAGCTAGTCGAGGATCTGGACAAGGCCCATCCGGAAGTTCTGGTTGATATTGCGGTCATGGAAGTCAGCAAAGATAAGTCGCGCACGCTGGGGTTGAGTCCGCCGACCAGCATTTCGCTGGCGTTGCAAGAAAATCTGAACACCTCGGCCACTTCGACCACCACGACCGGCACCACCGGTACCTCGTCAAGTCCGGGAATCAATTTAAACTCCCTCGCTAACATTAACGCCACCAACTTCCAAGTCACGATTCCGTCGGCCAATTTGTCGACGCTGATGGGAGACAGCGACACCAAACTGATTCAGAATCCGCAGGTGCGCGCGCTCGACGGCCAGAAGGCAACATTGAAGATTGGCGAACGTGTGCCGGTGGCAACCGGATCGTTCCAGCCGGGCATTGGCGGCGTAGGCATTAACCCGCTGGTAAACACCCAGTTCCAGTACCTGGACGTCGGCGTGAATATCGAAATCACGCCGCACGTGCACCAGGGCGGCGAGGTCACACTGAAGCTGGTGATGGAAATTTCTTCGGTTACGGGCCAGGCCAGCATCGGCGGCATCAGCCAGCCCATTATCGGGCAGCGCAAGATCGAACACGAAATTCGCCTGAAAGACGGCGAAGCCAACCTGCAGGGCGGAATCTTTACGGAGTCGGAAACCAAATCGCTGACTGGAATTCCGGGCCTGGCGTCGATCCCTATTTTGAAATACCTGTTTGGCCAGACCACGCAGGATCACTCGACCGATGAGCTGGTGTTTGCCATTGTTCCGCACATCATTCGCGGGACGGAGTTGAGCGAGATCAACCAGCGGGCCATTGATATTGGAACCGCGACTACGATTGCACTACGGCATGTGAGCCAGGCGGCCCCTCCGGCAGCGGTGCCGGTTCCGGCAAATCCCGCTCCGGCGAATGCGCCCGCGACTATGCCCAGCCAGCCGAATCCGGCGAGCCAGCCGCCCGCGAACCAGGCGTCGGCTGCACCGGTTGCGGGTGGTGTGCCACCGCCGCAATCCGCGAATCCGTCTGG
Organism: uncultured Acidobacteriaceae bacterium; assembly: GCA_963846245.1. Classification (GTDB taxonomy): domain Bacteria; phylum Acidobacteriota; class Terriglobia; order Terriglobales; family Acidobacteriaceae; genus Sulfotelmatobacter. The sequence continues at coordinate 24,344 of CAWJVI010000015.1, forward strand.
CGTGCCCGTCATCCAGCCGGCCACGCAGGCGGCAAACGGCATGCCCAGCTTTCTGTTTGATCCGCCTACGATCACGGCGGCCAAGGGCAATACTTTTGCAGTGAATCTGCTGATTTCCGGCGCGCAGAACGTTTATTCGGTTCCGGTGCAAATGTATTACGACCCGTCGCGCATGCAGTTGCTCAACGTGTCGAACGGCAGTTTCCTTTCGCAGGACGGCCAGACCGTAGCGCTGGTGCACCGTGAAGACGAATCGACCGGAACGTTGACGGTTACGGCCACGCGGCCGCCGGGAGCGGGCGGGGTCAGCGGCCAGGGCACGGTGATTACCCTGACGTTCCTGGCGAAAGCGGCAGGACAGACTCCTTTGACCATCACGCGAGGCGGAGCGCGCGATCCGGGCCTGCAATCGATCGTGGTGAACGGGGCGCAAGCTTCGGTGACGGTGCAGTAAGGGGCTTGAGCGGGTGTCCGACTGTATCCCTGATCGAAAGTCTGGACCGAAAATACGGAAGGAACTACGGGAGCGAAGGCAATCACGATGAAGCGTGCCATATTCCGTCGTCGACCGGGCGGCAGGCTCGGGTCGGGATTCACGATGATCGAACTGATCGCGGCCGTCACTATCCTGTCGGTCCTGGCCGTGATGGCGATTCCGCTGGCGCAGCTCTCCATCAGGCGTGAGAAGGAACGCGAGTTGCGCCATGATTTGTGGGACATGCGCGACGCAATCGACCGCTATAAAGATGCCGCCGACCGGGGCGCATTTCAGACCAAGCTGGATTCGGGGAATTATCCGCCGGATCTGGATACGCTGGTGAAGGGCGTGGACGTTGGCGGGAAGAAGCTAAAGTTTTTGCGGCGGATTCCGATTGATCCGATGACAAGGAATACGGAGTGGGGCTTGCGCTCGATGCAAGACGATCCGGACTCCGATTCCTGGGGCGGGCAGAGCGTGTTCGACGTCTATACCAAGGCGCAGGGCGACGCGCTGGACGGAACGAAATACAAGGACTGGTAGATGCCCAAGGGCGCGAAAAAATCGAGGCACAGCTCGTTGAGCGTCCGGCATCCAGGCCGACGTCGAGGTTGCCGACAACGCCGGTGCGGAGGCCGGCACGACCGGGGTTTCACGCTGCTGGAGCTGATGATCGTGATCAGCATGATCCTGATCCTGATGTCGATTGCAGTCCCCATGTATACCCAGTCGGTGGTGCGGGCGCGTGAATCGGTGCTGAGGCAGGACTTGTTTGCGTTGCGGTCCGTGATTTCCCAATACACCCTGGACAAGGCCAAAGCGCCGATGGGCCTGGAAGACCTGAAGACGGCGGGCTACATCCGCGAGATTCCCAAAGATCCCATGACGAATGAGGCGAACTGGGAAGTCGTGCAGGAAGATGTGCTGCTGGCAGTCGACCAGACGGAGCCCGGCATCAGCGATGTGAAGTCAGCTTCGAATTTGATCGCGAGTGACGGGACGGCATATAGCACTTGGTGATGTTCGAACCACGGCGGGCGTGAGAACGCATTCCCTGCAATTCCCTTTCAAGTGAATCTTCTTCAATTGAACCTTCCGCACTCAGCAATTACCATCTACCCATGCCCGTAGAAACGGAAATCACGCCATCCACTTACACGCCGATTCGCGCCCCGCGGGGAAATCAAATCACTTGCAAGGGCTGGCAGCAGGAAGCCGCCATGCGCATGCTCATGAACAATCTTGACGAAGAAGTGGCGGAGCGTCCCAAGGATTTGGTCGTGTACGGCGGAACCGGGCGCGCGGCGCGGAGTTGGGAGGCATACCACGCGATCGTCGCAACGCTGAAGAAGCTGGAGAACGACGAGACTCTGCTCGTGCAGTCGGGCAAGCCGGTAGGAGTGTTCAAGACGCACGATCACGCGCCGCGGGTGCTGATCGCGAATTCCAATCTCGTGGGCCACTGGTCGAACTGGGAAAAGTTCAACGAACTGGAACGCGCTGGGCTGATGATGTACGGGCAGATGACCGCCGGGTCGTGGATCTACATCGGTTCGCAAGGAATTGTGCAGGGCACGTTCGAAACATTTTCGGCGGCTGGTGAAAAACATTTTGGCGGCGATCTAGCAGGCAAGCTGATCGTGAGCGGCGGCATGGGCGGAATGGGCGGCGCGCAGCCATTGGCCGCGACCATGACTGGCGCGGCTTTCCTGGGGATTGATGTGGATCCCGAGCGCATCAAAAAGCGGCTGAAGACCGGCTATTGCGATTTCATGGTGAACACGCTCGACGAGGCGCTGCGCATTCTGAAAAATGCAGTGCGCAAGAAAGAGAATGTTTCGGTCGGGCTGGTGGGAAATTGCGCCGACATTATTCCGGAACTCGCCGAACGTGGCGTGGTGCCCGATATTCTCACCGACCAGACTTCGGCGCACGATCCGCTGAATGGATATATTCCGAACGGCATGAGTTTCCCGGAAGCTGTCGAGTTACGGAAAAACGATCCGAAGGCGTATCAGGAAAAATCCCTCGATGCTATGGCGCGGCATGTTGAAGGCATGCTGCAACTGCAGAGGATGGGCTCGATCACGTTCGACTACGGAAATAACATTCGCACGTTTGCGTTTCAGCGGGGAGTGAAGAATGCCTACGATTTTCCGGGATTTGTGCCGGCATATATTCGTCCGCTGTTTTGCGAAGGGCGCGGACCGTTCCGCTGGGTCGCGCTGTCGGGTGAGCCGTCGGACATTCACGTGACCGACGAGTTGGTCTTAGAGTTGTTTCCCGAGAACCGCATTCTGCGGCGGTGGATTGACCTGGCGCGCAAGCGCATCAAGTTCCAGGGACTGCCCGCGCGCATCTGCTGGCTGGGCTACGGCGAGCGTGCGCAGTTCGGCCTGGCGATGAACGATCTGGTAAAAAAAGGAAAGATCAAAGCGCCGATCGTGATTGGACGCGACCATCTCGATTGCGGTTCGGTGGCGTCTCCCTTTCGCGAAACCGAAAGCATGAAAGACGGCTCGGACGCCGTCGCCGACTGGCCGCTGCTGAATGCCCTGCTCAACACGGCCGCGGGGGCGTCGTGGGTATCGATTCACAACGGCGGCGGCGTGGGAATCGGCTATTCGCTGCACGCGGGGCAAGTTACGGTCGCTGATGGCACCGACGAAATGGCGAAGCGCATCGAACGCGTACTGACCACGGACCCCGGCATGGGCATCATTCGCCACGCGGATGCGGGGTATAGCGAGGCGAAGGAATTCGCGAAGAAGTCGGGCGTGAGAGTGCCGATGGGAGAATAGCGCTACTTGGTCAGCGCCTCATGCACTGCGTCGTACGCTGGCTTCTTGCGGTAATCGTCGCCCCATAGCAAGGCCCAGCCGTATCCTTTGAAGAACCCGGGAATCCACGAGTACTTGTCGGTGAATCCCCACGTCTGGATCAGTTTGCAGCTGGGCTGCTGCAGGCAGAGGCCGGTGATCTCTCCGTAAAGGTGGGCTTGCGCCTCGAGGGACGCGGGACTTGAGTCGGTGAGGCGCACGTCCAGTTCCGTGATGTGCAGGTCGAGGCCGAGTTTGGCGAAGCGCTCCAGGTTCTTCGCGTAGGACGCCAGCTTTTTCGGCTCGTCGAACTTCAGAGTGACGTGGGTCTGAAAACCGATTCCGTCGAGAGGCACGCCGCGCTTCTTGAAATCTTTGGCCATGTCATAAATCGCGTCGGACTTCGCATTGATTTCTTCCGCGTCGTAATCGTTATAGAAAAGTTTCGCGTTCGGATCGGCGGCCCGGGCCCAGCGCAGCGCCTGCTCGATATACCCGGTGCCGCTTCCGGCCCCGATGCCCGGCTGGTCGTACCACAGCGTCGAGCGCATGGTGCCGTTGTCGTTGAAAGCCTCGTTGACGACATCCCAGGCATAAATTTTCGACGCGTAGTGGCGCAGCACGGTATTGATGTGGTCCTGAAGAATGCTGGCCATCTGCGCCGGAGTGTAGGCTCCGCTGGTGAGCCAATGCGGAACGTTGTTATGCCACAGCAGCGTGTGCCCGCGGACCAGCATGTTGTGGCTTTCGGCGAACGCAACCAGCGCGTCGCCGCCGGTGAAGCTGTAAGGTTTGGGATCGGTGTTGGGACGCGGATGGATCGAGCCGAACTTCATTTCATTCTCCGACTGAAGCTGGCTGAATTCCGAACCCAGAATGGCGGCATAATCTGGGTCGCTGAGATGAGGAGAAGCGGCCGCAGCTCCGATAATCACGTTGTGAGCTGTGCCGGCCTGGCGGAGCGTCGCGGAAGCCTGGGCGGCGGACAGGGAGGCCGGACGACTGCCATAACTGTGAAGGATGAACACACACACAAGCGCAAGAACAGCGGCTGGCCGGGCGTCCGCATGCGAGACGGGGATGACTCTACGTAGACGCGAGTAGTCGATCTTCATAGGGACTCGAAATCATAGCACTGGTTTCTAATTACTCTCATATCCATCGCCACTGTTAGACTAGGAAGCGAATCTTGGCTCCCACTCACCGAAGACTTTCGCAACCGCGGGCAACTCTGCTGGCCAATATTGGACAGCTTCTCACCCTTCGTTCAACTTCGGCTAAGTCCGGACCGCGCCGCGGAACGGAACTCAAAGACCTCGGCATCATCGAAGACGCCGCCGTGTTGTGCATCGGTGGAAAGATCACTTCGGTCGGCGAAACGAAAGATGCCCTGCGCGATCCCTGGCTGAAGAAAAATCGCAAGAATCTCACCGAGATCGATTGCAGAGACAAAGTGGTGCTACCTGGATTCGTGGATTCGCACACACATCCGGTTTTCGTCAGCCCGCGCCTGGTGGATTTCGAGAAGCGCATCGAGGGTGCGTCTTACGAAGAGATCGCCGCGGCTGGAGGCGGCATTCGGTCCAGCTTGGAGGGCGTGCGGAAGGCCAGCAAAAACACGCTGGCGGAAAAAGTCTTGGCAGTTCTGCACGACATGCAGGCCTACGGCACAACCACCGTCGAAGCCAAATCCGGATATGGACTGACCGTCGCGTCCGAGATCAAGTCGCTGGAGGCGATTCGCCTGGCAGCTTCCCAATGGCCCGGAACCGTGATTTCGACCCTGCTTGGCGCTCACGTTGTCCCAAGAGAATTTCAGGGCTGCTCACAAAAGTATGTTGAGACCGTCTGTACAGAGATGATTCCCCGGGTAACTCGGCTGAAGCTCGCCCAGTTCGTGGATGTTTTCTGCGACAAGGGAGCATTTTCGGCAGACGAAGCTGAGCAGATCTTTGCCGCTGCGGTACAGCACGGGTTGCAAGTGAAGGCGCACGTGGGCCAGCTTTCGGAGACACGGCTTTCGCCGTTCTTACGCTTCAGTCCCGCATCGTTCGACCATATGGACCACGTAAGCGACGACGATATCGCCCAGCTCGCGAAACACGACACATTAGCCACGCTGGTGCCTGGAGCAAATTATTTTCTGGGATTGAAAGAGTACCCCAACGCGCGCCGTCTGATCGAAGAGGGTGTGCCGGTGGCCCTCGCCACGGACTACAATCCCGGTACATCACCGACCATCAGTATGCCCATGGCGATGTCGCTGGCCTGCACGCACATGAGGATGACGCCGGCGGAAACGGTCGCGGCGGCTACAATCAATGGGGCGTGGGCATTGCGTGTGGCGGAACGGAAAGGCAGCATCGAGCCCGGCAAAGACGCTGACTTAGGGATATTTGCGGTCGACGATTACCGCGAAATTCCCTACTGGTTCGGGACCAACCGATGCGCTGCTACCCTGCTGAGCGGCGCGATGTCAGGCAGGGTTTGATTGCACAGGTCTGATCGAACTGAACTTTTGCGGTGCGCAGTCCGTATACAAGGTTGCTTACCATTCGCCAATTATTGCTTGCTATCAATCGAACTCAATCTCCTGAAGGGCTCTAATCAGGCACAATCTAATTAAGGACAATCTATCTATGAAGAGAATTCTTACGTCGGTGCTGTTCGCATTGACGACACTTTCGCTCGCAGGTGCGCAGCGGCTACCTGAAATCGCGCGTCCGGAAAACTACAAACTGACATTTACCCCCGATTTGGAAAAAGCCACGTTTCAAGGCGATGAAACCATCGCGATCCGGGTGCTGAAGCCGACCTCAGAGATCACACTGAACGCGGTCGATATCGACTTTCAGGACGTTGCCATCACTAGCGGTGGCGCTACGCAAAAAGCAAAAGTCACGGCCCAGAAAGAAAGAGAAATGGTCGTGTTGGCCGTGGAGAAGCCGCTGTCCCCCGGCCCCGCGTCGATTCACATTACTTATTCTGGCATCCTGAACAGCGAGATGCGCGGCCTTTATCTGGGCAAGGACGATCAAGGGCGCAAGTATGCCGCTTCGCAATTCGAAGCTACCGATGCACGCCGCGCGTATCCTTCGTTCGACGAGCCGGACTACAAGGCCACGTTCGACATCACCGCGGTTGCCGACAAGGGCCTGGTCGCAATTTCCAACCAGAAGGTGCTCTCCGACAAGCCCGGTCCCGGCGACAAGCACACCGTGACGTTTGCCACGACGGCGAAGATGTCCTCGTATCTGGCGGCGTTGGTTGTGGGTAACTTCGAATATATCGAGGGCGAAGCTGACGGCATCCCGATTCGCGTCTACAGCACTCCCGGCAAAAAGGAGATGGGAAAATTCGCACTCGAAACAGCCGAGCACGTTCTCGGCTACTACGACAAATATTTCGGCATCAAGTATCCCTATGGCAAGCTAGACCTGATCGGCCTGCCGGACTTTTCCGCCGGCGCAATGGAGAACACGGGCTGCATCACATTCCGCGAAGTGATTTTGCTGATCGACGAGCAGCACGGCTCTATCGACTTGAAGAAAGAAATCGCTTCCGTCATCGCTCACGAAATGGCGCATCAGTGGTTCGGCGACCTCGTCACCATGAAGTGGTGGGACGATATCTGGCTCAACGAAGGCTTTGCCACATGGATGTCGAGCAAGCCCATCGAAGCCTGGAGGCCGGAGTGGAATTTTAATCTCGACGACGCCAACCAGGCCGGCAACACGATGAATGTTGATTCGCTGGCCAACACGCGTCCCATTCATCAGGCCGCCGAAACGCCTGCGGAGATTCAGGAATTGTTTGACGGCATCGCTTACGGCAAAGCTGCGGCCGTGCTCAGCATGCTCGAAGCCTATCTCGGCGAAGATACCTTCCGCGCCGGCGTGAATTCGTACATAAGCCAGCATCAATATGCCAACGCCACCGCGGACGACTTCTGGGGAGCGCAAGCCAAAACCTCGAAGAAGCCCGTCGACCGCATCATGCCGACCTTCGTCAAACAACCGGGCGTTCCAATTCTCGACGTGAAGGCGCAATGCGCCGGCGACACCACCAAGGTCACAATGCACCAGCAGCGCTACTTCAGCGACCGCGCCAAGTTTGAGTCGCCGAACGATCAGGTCTGGGAAATTCCCGTATGCCTGAAGGGTTCGGCCGGAGCGAGCGCGCAGAAGTGCGAGGTCATCTCGAAGAGAGAAGAAACCGTCAGCCTGCCCGGTTGCTCCACGTGGGTTTTGGCTAACGCGAATGCCACTGGATATTATCGCAGCGGCTACCAGCCCGAAATGGTGAAGGCGCTGGCCAGCGACGCCGAAACCAAACTCACTCCCGCGGAGCGCATCTCCTTGCAAAATGATATCTGGGCATCGGTGCGCGTGGGGCGTGAGCCGGTTGGCGACTACCTGGCTCTCGCGCAAGGACTGCAGGCCGACCGCAATCGCGCGGTCCTCGAGGCCACCATGGGCCGGCTCGACTACATTGGCCAATACCTGGTCAACGACAGCGACCGCGAATCCTTCCGCGCGTGGCTGCGCCAGCTCTTCACTCCGGCGTTCGCAGAACTCGGATGGGAACCCAAGCCCGGAGAAACCGACGAGCAGAAAACTCTCCGGCAGCGGCTGCTGAACACCTTGGGCTATGATGCTCGCGATCCGCAAGTGCTCGCGGCGGCGCGCAAAATCGCCGACAAATTCATCAACGACCCAACCTCGGTCGATCGCCAACTTGCCGGCGGAGCCTTTGGCCTCGCGGCGCTCAACGGCGATGCGGCGTTCTACGACAAAATTATGGCTGCGCTGAAGAATGCCAAGGCTCCCGAAGAATATTACGGGTACCTGTTCACGCTCGCGGAGTTTAGCGACCCCAAACTGCTGCAACGCACTCTGGATTTCGCCGTCTCTCCCGATGTGCGTTCTCAGGATGCGTTGCGACTTATCTCCAACGTCATGCACAATCCCGCGGGCGAGAAGCTGGCCTGGGACTTTATCCAGTCACATTGGGATGCGGTCGCGAAAGCGGGCGGACCCTTTGCCAGCGGTGAAGTCGTAGGAGCAACCAGCGCGTTCTGCGATACAGGAATGCGCGATCAAGTGACGGATTTCTTTGCCGCTCACAAAATCGCCGCCGCCGAACGCACCTTCCGGCAATCAATCGAACGCATCAACAATTGCGTCGATTTGAAGTCCCAGCAGGAGACGCCATTGTCGTCATGGCTAGGCCAGCATGGCGTCGCCGGCGCAAACTAAGGGCAGGTTGGAAAATTGCTCGACAAAAGGCCCGGGATTTCTCCCGGGCTTTTTCATTCTTGAGCAATCTGAGGAACCAGCCATTCGCTCCATAAAATCATTCACCACAGAGACACAGAGAACACCGAAAAATGAGTGAAAAGTCTTAGAGTGGATGGGTTCGCCAAGACGTTCGGTTTCTCTGTGACTCTGTGGTGAATGACTTAAAACGCAAGCACCCGAAGCGCCCGTTGAGGGAATCCCTCAGCGTTGCTATAATCAAAAACGTTCCGCACGCTTCCGGCATCGGACCTGTTGCATCCATCCCGCCCACAACCGGCGTGAAGTGAACAATCCTCGCAGCCCGCGGCGCGAAGAGCGGGTTTCGAAACGTGGCCAGGTAGCTCAGGTGGTAGAGCGCAGCCCTGAAAAGGCTGGCGTCGGCGGTTCAACTCCGTCCCTGGCCACCACATTCTATCCAGTATCCATGCGGGTGTGAGCGCACTCGACTGAACATAACAACTGACGACACGCGCGTTTCTCGGGACTAATTTGGAGTGGTCCAACTGGAATGAGGGACCGAAGACTTCGCGCGAATGGCCAATCTCATCCTCGGCTACGGCCCCCATCCCCGCCTTCCACGACAAACTCGTGTCACAGATGAGCTTTGTCGGCTAACAAGACCGTCTCTCCATCTTTACTTTGATAGCGCTTTGGGATTGAGTAGAGACAAGTCGACACCGTCCATCGCATAACGGGCATACAGGAAGTCGTGGATCGAGACCAAGCGATCGCCATCGAAATCCAGGGCAACAAAATAGGCAGGCGTCGCGAGTGAAATCTCGCGCTCGTACACCAGCATCGCGGCCCGGCCATCGACAATGCCAGCCGCGTAAGCCCACCGTTTGGCGGCTGCATAGGCAGCATAGTATTCCCCGACTTGGCTCTTTCCTTGCTTGCGCAGCTTCGCGACGAGGTCGAGTTTGACGTCGTCAGCCAGCATCGCGCGGACGGTGTCGAAGTCTCCCATCTTGAACCCCTCTACATACGTCATCAGTCGGGCGCGGATTCCATCGGACAGCATTGGCAGTGAGACGTCGGCGGGTTCCCTGGCAAACTCGCGCAAACGGACACGCCCCCGCTGGAGCGCGGATTTCGCGGCGGCCTCGCTCGCACCGGTAATCGACGCAACCTCCTCCAGCGAATGGCCAAGCACATCCTTCAGGATGACCGCGCTTCGCTGGAGCGCCGGAAGCCGCATGAAAGTGCGCAGACTCATCGTGGCTGCCTCGTGGTCCTGATCGGGGGAATCCGGTGCGGCAATCATGTCGAGGGCCTCGTCATGCTGCATCATCGGACCGCGTGCGCGGCGACGGAGAAAATCCAGCGCGGTGTTGTGTGCGATTCGGAACAGCCAGCCTTCAGGGTTGTCGATGATACCGACACTGGGAAGGGCGGCAAGGGCTTTAATCAGTGCGTCCTGGACAATATCCTCGCCATCGACAGCAGAGCCAGTCATGCGGGCGCAGTATCGATGGAGCCTTGGACGAACCTCACCCACCAACTGCTCGAACTGATCACGCGCATCATCAGTCATTGATTATCGCGAGTCATGGACTATCGCGTCCTCAGAAATAGCAGCGCTCGTTGGATCATACGTTACGTCGAGCGGCTGGATGTCATCAGGCGTGGTGGTTGTAGACAACGTCGCCAGCGAGGCTGTCGAAGGCGGCGAGGGCGGCGATCCTCGGGAAGTAAGCGACCATATCGGGGTTGGTCCGCATCGCCTCTACCGCCGCAAGGTCGCGCCACTGTGAGTAGATGACTACATGGCGCTGATCCGTGGCGGCGATGAAGCTGGTCGAAATCCAGCCATCGAGCCTGCTGACGACACTTTCAGTATTGTCACGCAGGAGCCTGATGAGCTTTTGCTGGTTCTCAGGCTCGACAGTCAGGATGTTGATAAGGGTGGTGACTTTTTTTGTCATCTCTATGGTCGTGTTCATGATGTTCTCCTCTAAAAGTGTTGTTCTCTGTCCTTACACCATGAAGACGATTTTGTTAGTCACAACGGATCGGTCAGACAAAAACAATGTCGATTCTTTAGAGTCGGCTAGTACGACGACGCCTGGACCTGAAGTCCACACTCTCTCAACACTTTAGGGAACTGAGAGAGGCGGGGCTGATTCGTGGGGAGCGCCGCGGCGTGGAAGTCCACAACACCTCGCGTTGCACGGAGCCCGAGCAGCTCTTTCCCGGGCTGATTAGGGCGATCGTCAACGGGCATGCCATCCAGTCGAGGGACGAAGCACAAGGAAAGAAACGTGCAGCAAAGAGACCGGTCAGACGTGCACTGACGAATAACTAAAGGATCCAACTCTTTTACCTCGATCATTTCCACCCCGGGTCGTGCCCCGGGATATCTCCGCCAGTCGCAGTCTCAGTGAGGCACTTTATCCGTAGCTGGCAGGGCGGTGATTGCGAGCAAGGACCGTTTTATGCAGGCAAGTCCCCAACAACGGGTTGAAAACGGCGCTGGGGGCATTTAACTCTGCCGGGCAGAATCGTGGTCCGTTACGGTCAATACACTAAACAGTGTATAGGTGCCATTGGAGGCTTCGTGCATGCTTAGGCAGCGGATAAACGTATCGGCGCCTCGATTGCGGGACTGATCCCTGCGGCTAGGTCGCATTTGCGTTGGCAGTTATCCAAGCGGCGGACGAACAGCCCCAGAAATTTGTGAGGATCGGTATGAGATCTGTCGAAGTCTTAATCGTCGATGATCAAGCACGGTTTCGGCGCGTGGTTCGATCCTTGATCGAATCTCAGCCGGAGTACCACGTCTGTGGCGAAGCTGGCGATGGAATCGAAGCCATTGAAAAGGTGCGCCAATTACACCCTGATTTAGTACTCATGGATATCAACATGCCTCGCATGGACGGCCTGGAGGCGACACGAATCATTCGGCGTGAGAGTCCAGATTGCAATATAGTCATCGTTACGCAGAACGATGCGACGGTTGCTCGTGAACAAGCCCGCAGCGTCGACGCAAGCGGCTTCGTGACAAAATCTGATTTAATTCGAGATTTGCGTCCGGAGATGCGGAGGGTGACAATGGAAAACATCAGCAGGTTGGACGAAACGAAAAACGCAGCGGCCAATGGTGAGCCCTGGTGCGGTCTTCTAACCGGCGCTGCGCCGCGTGATCACATCGTCCAGCTTTATCAGGATGAGCAATTTCTCAATCGGGCCGTCTGTCGCTTTGCCGCGGCGGCGATTGCTAACGGCGAGGGGATAATTCTAGTTCCGACGATCGCTCATTGGGACGCTTTTCGGCCTCGGTTGGAAAGCGAGGGCGTGGATGTAAAAGCCGCGGAAAAGCGTGGACAACTAACGATTGTTGACGCGGACAATCTGCTGCCCACCATCATGCATGATGGAATGCCAGATTCGCCTGTTTTCCTGGGCTTAGCTGCAAACGTTGTTTCGCAAGCTCGCGGCGCCGGTCGCTACCCGAAAGTTCGCTGGTGGGGTGAGATGGTTAACATTCTTTGGGAGCGAGGGGACGTTGCCGCGAGTATGAACCTCGAAGATTTATTCGATAAACTCGCGCATGAGGAGGATATTGCGATCTTCTGCTCGTTCTTAATGGATAATTTCAACGGAGACGTGCACGCTCGCACACTGCCGAGACTCGGCGAGAATCACTCGCATCTTATTCCCGTCGAAGATTACGCTCGGCTTGAGCGAGCCGTGTCCGAAGCACTTCGGGACGCTGTGGGCTCCGACGAGTCCCGTGTCCTCGAGGACCGGCTTCTGTCGCGCTATCCCGGCGTGTTTCACATGCCGCGATCGCAGGCGTTGCTTTTGGCATTGCGTCAGACTCTCCCACTTGTAGCGGATGATGTGCTGCAACGGAGTCGCACGCTGTATCGTGCTGCCGAATAAATAGAGATACTTCATGCCCAAGGATGACGAGCACTCTGCAGCCGGCGCCGTGTCAGGCGGCGCTACGACTTTGGGCGGGATGACCGCCATCGAGATCGGTGCGCTTGATGCTGTCGATGTTCCGATAATTGTAATCAGCCGCGAGTGCACAGTTGCCCGCATTAACCGGTCCGCCATCACTGTGTTTGGCCTGAAAGCCTCGGATCTCGGTCGTTCTCTTAGCAACACTCTTGCGGGCGTGAAGGATCTCAATAGAATCTGCACGCGGGTCATCACTGACGGAGCACCACACCGGCTCGAAACCCGCGATGGCGACAGATGTTTTCTTCTTCGAATCGCTCCCTACACCGGAAGCGATCACCAGATTTTGGGCGCGGTGCTCACATTCACGAACGTCACAGCCTTTCGCGCAAGTATCGAGCAAGCCATCTACGAACGGGAATACACAAAGGCAATCCTTAACACGGTAGTTGATCCCGTGGTTGTTCTCGACGCCAAATTGCAAGTACAGACGGCGAACCGGGCCTTCTACACCATATTTGGGGTTTCGCGCGATGAGGCGCAGGGCATTTCGATCCGCAAGCTGGGGAACAACGAATGGGAAACCTCCGGAGTGTGGGAATCCGTGGAAGCAACTCTTTCTGGTTCTGATGAATTTCAAGCTGTCGAGATCGACCGCGAATTCCCTACCGGTAGAAGGACGCTTGTACTTGACGCCCGCCGATTGGCGGGAACCGGGGACTCTCTGCTCGTTCTCACCTTCCATGACGTCACCGAGCGAAAGCTGGCAGAAGGGACAACCGCGCTATTGGCTGCCATTGTCGATTCTTCAGATGATGCCATCCTCAGCAAGAAGCTCGATGGAACTATTACCAGTTGGAACACGAGCGCCGAGCGACTGTTCGGATATAAGGCAGAGGAAGCCGTCGGTCAGCATATTACGCTGATCGTCCCGTGGGAACGACGTTCAGAAGAAGAAGACATTCTCAGGCGTCTGGCAGGAGGCGAGCGGGTCGATCATTTCGAAACCGAGCGCAAACGCAAAGACGGCGCTACCGTTGACGTTTCTCTCATGATTTCTCCCATCCGCGACGCGGCAGGCAGGGTCATCGGAGCATCAAACGTGGCCCGCGATATTACTGAACGCAGACTGGTGGAGCGAGCACTGTCGGAACAAGCTCGTCTGCTGGACCTGAGCAACGATGCTATCTTCGTTCGCGACGGCGAGGATCGCGTTACCTATTGGAACAAGGCCGCGACGGAGCTCTACGGCTTTACCCGTGAGGAAGCGTTGGGCCGAGTAACCCACGAACTCTTGCAGACCCAATTTCCCGCGCATCTGGGAATGATCAACGAACAACTGCACCGCGATGAGCGCTGGAACGGCGAATTGGTTCACACAAGGAAGGATGGCGCGAAAGTCACAGTCGTTAGCCGGTGGGTGCTTGATCGGAGAGCCAATGCAAACGCGCTGCGCATTCTCGAAACCAACAGTGACATCACGCAGCGAAAGCGAACCGAGAAGGCATTGCGCGAAAGCGAAGAACGTTTTCGGGCCATTGTCGAAACCACGCCTGAGTGCGTCAAACTGGTCTCGGCCGATGGTACGTTGTTGCACATGAATAAGCCCGGCCTGGAGATGGTTGGCGCTCGTTCTGCGGACGAAGTTGTTGGCAAGAATGTTTATGACCTCATCGCACCGGAGGATCGGGACCGATTCAAAGCATTCAATGAGAGCATCTGCCGGGGCAAACAGGGTTCATTACAGTTCGACATCGTTGGGCTAGATGGCAAACGGCGGCATATGGAAACCCACGCTGCACCGTTGCGAAACCCGGATGACACCCTAGTGCATCTTGCTGTTACGGCCGACATTTCCGAACGGAAGCAGGCGGAGGAGCTGCTGCGCACGAGCGAAGAACGGTTCCGCGCACTCGTGAACGCGAGTTCTGACGTGATTTATCGCATGAGTCCCGACTGGAGCGAGATGCGCGACCTCGACGGCAGGGGGTTCATCCCGGATACGGGGAAACCAACGAAAGATTGGCTGAACCAATATATCCCCCCCGACGACCAAGCGCTTTTATTGGAAACGATCCGCGATGCAGTCCAGAAAAGAAGCATGTTCGAGCTTGAACATCGTGTCCGAAGAACGGACGGCACGCTGGGCTGGACGTACTCGCGGGCGGTTCCCCTACTCAATGTAAACGGCGAGATCCAGGAGTGGTTCGGTGCAGCCAGTGATGTTACTGCTCGCAAAGAGGCGGAGGAAAACTTCCGTAAGCTGGCCCAAACACTTGATGCGGAGGTGCGGGCTCGCACTCGAGAACTGGAGGAGCAATCCAAACAGGTTCGGGAGCTTTCCTGGCGCTTGTTGACAAGTCAGGATGAAGAACGCCGGCATATCGCCCGCGAGTTGCACGACAGCGCAGGTCAGACCTTGACCGTGCTTGGCATTAGCCTCGCGCAACTTCTTCAGAAGACTGGTCGCAATGCCCCCGAGCTAGCCAGTGAGGCCGAACAGATTCAAGAGACAGTGCAGCAGTTGCACCGCGAGATACGCACGACTTCTTACCTGTTGCATCCGCCCCTGTTGGACGAGAGCGGGCTATATTCCGCGATAAGCTGGTTTCTACAAGGCCTTCTAGAACGCAGCGGCCTGGAAGTTCAGCTTGATATTTCAAGGGAGTTTGGGAGACTGCCGCGCGAGATGGAACTCGTGATCTTCCGGCTGGTGCAGGAATGTTTGACGAACATTCACCGACATTCCGAGAGTGAGACTGCTTCGATCCGGATTGTCCGTGAATCGAATCAGATTACCTTAGACATCCGGGACCAAGGCAAGGGCATGTCCCCCGCGCGTTTGGCCGAGATTCAATTGGGACGCTCGGGCGTCGGAATAGCAGGGATGCGGGAACGCTTGCGTCAATTCGAAGGGACCATGAATATCGAGTCGGATACCTCCGGCACCCGCATTTTCACGACCATCCCCCTCCCCAAAGGTGCGTCGCCGGCGAATCAGAGTAAGGCTGAGCCCTTGCAAGCCAGCGTGCCGGACGTTATGAATACGGTTTGATCACATAGCGTGAATGTTCAGTGCTGATCGCGGATGACAATCAGCCGGTCCGACGCGACGTACCAGGCTCCCATCCGGCGACAACAAGGTTCGCCTGACCGGCGAGTTACTGGCGGTCTATGTTCGGCTCAAGCATATAGCGTGAATGTTCCAGGTCCTGGGAAGGCTCACCAACAACCACGCCAGTAGGACCGAACGACTCTCCATCCGCTACAGAAAGAGGCTGGCTCGAAAGACGCGCCGACAATTCCTCTGCACGGCCTGTCGCGAGACGTTCCTGCGCGAATTCATGATGAACAGCTTCCAGTCAATCGCTTCCGACAGGACCGAATCAAGCGGTCGTTGTCCGAGATCTGATACCAACTGGGCTTCACTTTCCATGCTCGGTGGTCCCGACTTCTCTTCGAAGCAACGTGTTGCTAAGTTCATGCTCCGTCGGCGAAAACCAGAATCACACGCCGCACTACAAAGAGGGTGAATAGATCGCTACTAGTTCCGCAAAAAAACCCTGCCACCCCATAAGGATGGCAGGGTGACTTCAATCACAGCGATCGGTTATTGCCCGTAGAAGAAATCGGCAAACGCCTGCGCGTTCGGCGTTCCCACGCCAGTCACGTTATCCCAGCCCGGAGCAATTTTTAGCCCGGGATCCGTACCGAATGAGACGACAGCCGCCGTGTCTTCATCAGTGTAGATATCCCACAGAGCGCTGACAAACTCGTGCTCGGTCGGGGTCGCCTCAGCCAATCGCGCCGCGGAGTATTTCTTGGTGCCGTCTGAGTCTTTAATCGATCCGGTCACGTTCGTCGCCGACGTCACGGGCACGATATCAGAGATGGTTCCGGCCGGTAGCGAATACAAATAGGGCGCCGCCTGACCGAGTTCCGTTCCGCCTCCAGCCAGCGCTTCCTGATTGGCGATGGCCCACAATGCGGAGAACATTGGAGTCGCCAGGCTCGTCCCACCAACCACCTGAAACACCTGCTCTGGCAACTGACCAGGAATGCTGATTAAAATCACGGCTCCAGTGAAAGGATCCGCCAGCCAGGAGACATCGGGAAGTTGGCGATATTTTCCCGGCACAGATTTTCCCTGGTACGACGGTTTGAGGAAACCGCCGGTACAGATCGGTCGCCTGAATTCGGTGTGCTTGGTGACGCAATTGCTCGGACCACCGCCCGAGCCAGCGTAGAATTCGCCAACCGGTGGGTCGGCTACCACCCCCTCCGCGGCCACCACATTTGCATTGTTCCCCCAACCCGCCTGCCACGCAATCGAGTTATCGGAATTCAGCGCCAGAGTGACGCCGCCCACAGCCGTGGACCAGGGAGAGTCCGCCGGTGCGTTGACCGTGGGGAGGAAAACGTCATCAGTGAGTGCGTAGTCGCCTTCGTCTCCCGTCGCGAAGTTAAAGGAAATCCCCCTGGCAGCGCCAATCTCTGAAATTAGGTTCTCCGTGTCCAGTTCAGTCGCCGCGGTGAGTGCCTCGGGCGAACCAAAGCTCCCCGAAAGCACATTGCCCAGTCCATAGTTCGCGACATCAAACTCGGCCTCGTCTACATCCTGAAAAGATGCCGAGGGCGGAACCACCAGGTTGATATTGGCGCCCGGTGCGATGGCATGCGCCCACTCCACGTCGAGATTGATTTCCACCTGGTCGGAGGCAATGCACTCGCTCGTCGCAGTGTAGGTGATGGCGAAGTTCGATGAAGTTAGCGGAGGCAGCCCGAACTTCGTCGAGAATGCATTGGCATCGCTCTGAATCGTAGCCGAACCGCACCAGTCGACGATGGCAATCGTCTGACCGGTGCCGTCGTACCCCTCGTTATATAAGCCAGTAAGGTTGTAGGCAGTCTGGATCGACAGTGGCGTATAACCACAGCCGGGGCTGGTCGCGCTCTGCAGATTCAGTTTGTTGCCCGAATAAGTGCCAATCGGCAACTCACCGTCAGCGTTCGTGGAAAATGACTCCGTCTCCGTGCCCGTGAAACATTGCTGCGAATAAAAGTCGGCGTTGCTTACCGCCGCCGCTTGCGCCGCCGCCGCCGTAACGGACTTAGAACCACCGATGCTTGTCGGCTTCGCCATCAACGGATGCTCGAACTCCGCCGTATCCAGACCCGACACGGCTCTCACCAAAGGCCCCGCCGCGCCCTCTACATAAGGATCGCCGGCATTGGCGCGAATGGTTTTCTCCCCAACCTGATAGTTGTTGAGCTGGATCTGAAAGGCTTTCTCCACATCCCCAACCGTGCCTCGCGCCCTGACGTAGAAATTATTAGGACCTGTCTTCACCACCGTAAGATTGTGCGCCGCAAAAAACTGCTGCACCGTCTTTGCTTCCTGCTCCGTTGGCGCGAAGCGGACGGCAATGTCGCTCGGCTTCAGCCAATGGTGGTAGCTGGGCGAACTGCGATCATAAAGCGACTCGGCTACCGCGTCGAATTGGCTGCGGTTGTGCAACTGCAGCCAGATGCTCACTTCAATAACCTTCGCCGAATCCTCCGCTCCGAGATTCTTCGCGGTCATCACAAAGCCCGCTGTGTTGTTCGCAATGCGGTTGCCGCCTGCCGTACCAGCCGACACGGGCGCGCAATTCATCGCGATCACAACCGCGATGCATGATAGCCACTGAAAAATAAAATCTGCATTTGCCAGCCTGCTTTTTCTGCTCATTACTTCCTCCCTGGGAAATTACATGGAAACAGATCAATACACTGGGGACCTTTCGCCAGTCAAGCGGGCCTTGCGATCCGCTTTCATTTTCCGTTGATCTGGTGTCCGGTCCGTTGACGCTATAGCTCGGATACAAGGTGGGACTAAGCTGCAGATCGCATGCGGACTTGTACGGATTTCCGCGGGACGGTCGAAGATCCAGTGATTTCGGCAATCGCCGCACAAGTTCGAAAGACGCCGGCACGGGTGCTGCTGGCATGGGCGGTGCAGCGCGGCACCGCTTTCCTTACCACACCCAAAACCGCGGCACGCGAGCGAGAGAATTTTGACATCTCTTCCCTTCCCGAAGACGCGTTGAACGAAATCAATCGCATTCAGACCAGGCAGAGACTGAATAAGGTAGCTAAATGTATAGCGAGCCCGTGGCATCCATGTCATCCCCGCCGCGCAGCCTCGATCTTGGCGATGTTGATTTTTTTCATCGGCATCATTGCCTCGAAGGCACGCTTTGCCTCGCCGCCGCCAGCTGCCAACGCCTCCATTAGAGCCCGCGGGGTAATCTGCCACGAGAGGCCCCAGCGGTCCTTGCACCAACCGCACTGACTCTCCTGGCCGCCATTGCCGACGATCGCGTTCCAATACCGGTCCGTCTCTTCCTGAGTGTCCGTCGCGATCTGGAAGGAAAAAGCCTCACTGTGCTTGAACCCCGAGCCGCCGTTGAGACCGAGACAGGGAATGCCCACAACCGTGAACTCCACCGTCAGCACATCGCCCTGCTTGCCGCCGGGGTAGTCACTGGGCGCTTTGTGAACACCGGTCACTTCACTATTCGGAAACGTCGCAGCGTAGAAGCGCGCCGCATCGTGTGCGTCCTTGTCGTACCAGAGGCAGATCGTATTTTTCGGTTTCGCACTCATGAGGTCTCCTTGTGTAAATCACGTTGTGCAAATCAGGTCGAACGAAGTCCGGGTCTCGCATCTATTTGGTCGGCCGCGAACCTGTGATCAGGATGTCCACGAGCCTTCGTGCGCTTTGCTGCCAGTCCGGACCCGACGCCACGTGGGAGACGCCGATCAGTGCGCGCAGCAGATCGAATGGCTCCAGATCTTTACGAATGTCGCCGCTCTTGATTGCGCGCTTCACCAGCAAATCAATTGCTCCCTGGATCTGGCTGCGTGAACCTTCGTACAATTTCGAAGGCCCTCCGACGAGCGAATTCAGGGCGGGGCCTATGATCTGCTTCGCCGCGATGTAGTCGACGAACAATAACATCCACGTTCGCAAGGCCTCGATGGGAGGTAGGCTTTCGGAGAACTTCTTCGCGGCTGCGGCCACTTTTTCTACTTCGGTCCGATAGACCGCTTCGATCAATGCGTCGCGCGTAGGAAAGTGGCGATACAGAGTTCCCGCTCCCACGCCTGCCTCTTTGGCGATGTCGTCGAGGCTGGCGTTCGCCCCGCGCCGGGTAAACGCCTCCTTCGCCACCTCCAGAATGAGCTCGCGGTTTCGCAGCGCGTCGGTGCGCGGTTTTCGGGGGGCAATTTGCTGAGTTTTGGTCGGCATAAAAAAAAGTTGCAACCGGAGACTGCCTCCGGTTATCTTATCTAGTGATTCGGAGACACTCTCCGTTTTAACCGGAACACAGGCGCCCTGTCAATAGTGGTTCCGGGTTCCGCGGATTCGATCTCCGGCTCCAAGAGGTGAGAAATATGAATTCACTCGCTCATCATGAACCTTTGAAGAATTCCAATCATCCTTGCCCCGACTTCGCGACAATGGCGGAGCGAGAGTTGTCTGCATTCTTCAATGCCATCACCCAGCTGTTTGGATCAGAACAGGCGCAGCTCTCGGCAGAAGACTGGCTGCAGGAGTTGATCAAGACCGATGCTCTGCCCACTTCAACCCGCGAATTGCGCTTGCTCACAGCGAAAGCTTCGACCCGGCTCGCAAGTCGAGTGAACCTTCCGTCTCTGCCGTCTTCCCTGTCGTCATCACTATCGACCGAACCACAAATTGCGTAGGAGGAAAGATTATGCGTGTTTTTCTAACCGGTGCTACAGGCTTCATTGGTACTGCAGTCGTCCGAGAACTGATCGACGCAGGCCATCAGGTGCTCGGCCTTGCACGTTCGGATGCGGGCGCCAAGTCGCTTGCCGCCGCTGGCGCCAACGTCAAAATCCATCGCGGCGACGTTGAAGACCTGGACAGCCTCCGCAGTGGAGTCGCCGCGTCGGACGCAGTGATCCACACCGCCTTCGTCCATGACTTCTCGAGATTCAAGGAAGTTTGTGAGATCGACAGACGCGCCATCGAGACACTCGGTGCCGCGCTCGCCGGCACTGACCGTCCCTTCATCGTGACCTCCGCGACCGGCGCCGTCTTCACGCCAGGCCGCGTCTCCACCGAGGAAGATGCGCCCAACGCTCCCATGCCTCGAGTATCGGAACAGGCAGGAGCAGCAGTGGCGGCGAAGGGCGTGCGCGTTTCGGTAATACGCCTTCCCAGGTGCACGACCCGGTCAAGCAAGGCCTCATCACCTACCTGATCGACGTGGCTCGCGAGAAAGGTGTCTCGGCGTATGTGGGCAGCGGACTCAACCGCTGGCCGGCCGTGCATCGGCTTGATGCTGCGCGCCTCTATAAACTAGCGTTGGAAAAGGGGACGGCGGGATCACGTTATAACGCAGTCGCAGAAGAAGGCGTGCCGCTGAAAGAGATCGCCGAAGCAATCGGCCGGGGCCTGAAGTTGCCGGTCGTCTCCAAGTCTCCTGAGGAATCGGGCGAGCATTTCGGTTGGCTCACGCATTTCGTGAGCGGTGACATGCCGGCTTCCAGCGCGCTGACCCAACAATGGCTGGGATGGCGGCCGACAGGTCCGGGACTGCTTAGCGATTTGAAAGCGATGAACTATTCCGAACACTCCGCGCATGCCGTGGTTTCGCGCGGCTAACGCGAAACCGAATCCACATCCGCCACATCGAAACAGTGAGTACACAGTCAGTAGAAGGAGATGGAAAAAATGACGACCATACTTGAGACAACTTCATTCGGAGCAACTTCGACCACAGATGACGTTTTGTCGGGCGTGAATCTGAAAGGCAAACGGATTCTCATAACGGGTGTCTCGGCCGGCCTCGGCGTGGAAACGGCCCGCTCCCTGGCCGCGCACGGCGCCCAGATTGTAGGCGCAGCGCGGGATTTGAACAAAGCCAAAGCTGCAACCGAGCAGGTGCGAAAGGACGCTGCAGCCAATGGCGGAAGCTTACAACTGGTTGAACTCGATCTTGCCAACCTGAAGAGCGTACGTGCCTGCGCCGACGGTTTGCTCGCCAAAGGTGAACCGTTCGACGTGGTCATCGCCAATGCCGGAGTGATGGCCACGCCGTTCGGCCACACAGCCGATGGCTTCGAAACGCAGTTCGGCACCAATCACCTGGGACACTTTGTCCTGGTCAACCGGATTGCATCGCTGATACGCGATGGCGGCCGGCTGATCAATCTTTCTTCGTTGGGTCACCGCTATTCGAATGTCGACCTCAACGATCCCAACTTTGAGCGGACGCAGTATGAGCCTTTCATTGCTTATGGAAGATCCAAGACGGCCAACATCCTCTTCGCGGTTGCCTTCGACAAACGCCATCGGGATCGGGGCGTACGTGCTGCCGCGGTGCATCCGGGAGTAATCCACACCGAACTGGGTCGCCACGTCGACGCCAGCCAAATCGAAAAGATCATCGAACAAAGGAATCAGCAACTCGTCGCGGAGGGCAAGGCGCCGTTCCAGTGGAAGACCATCCCGCAAGGAGCCGCAACTTCGGTGTGGGCCGGAGTCGTTGCTCCTGCCGAAGAAATCGGCGGCCGATATTGCGAGGACTGCCACGTCGCAAGTATCGTGCCCGCCAACGTGCCCATCGACACCATAAACGAAGGAGTGCTGGGATACGCGCTTGATGCAAACAACGCCGAGGCGCTCTGGAAGAAAAGCGAAGAAATGGTTGGAGAGTCTTTTTAACTTTCCTCACTATGACTGAGGATCACCGCACCCATCACGATGGAAGAGAGATGAAGAGGAATGAGAAATGAAAATCATTGAACAAGAAAAAAAAGACCTCGCCGGCAGCTTCACCCTGCCCGGCAATTCGATGACATTAAACCGCATGGGCTACGGAGCCATGCAACTGGCCGGCCCAGGCGTTTGGGGACCACCGCGGGATGTTAATACCGCCACTGCTGTTCTGCGCGAGGCCGTAGAGTCGGGCGTGAACCACATTGACACCAGCGATTTCTACGGACCTCACGTGACCAATCAGCTAATCAAGCAGGCACTCCATCCCTATGCCAAGGATCTCGTGATCGTCACCAAAGTCGGCGCTCGTCGCGGTCAGGACAAATCGTGGCATCACGCTCTGTCCCGCCACGAACTCGAGGATGCCGTTCATGACAACCTGAAGAATCTTGGCCTCGACCATCTCGATGTCGTCAATCTTCGGGTTGGCGGAATCATGAACCAGGGCAGGATTCGATCGTTGAACCTCTGACTGTCCTCGCCGAACTCAAGCGCCAAGGACTGATCCGGCATATCGGTCTGAGCAACATCTCTGCCAAGCAGTTGGCTGAGGGGCAGACCATCACAGAAATCATCTGCGTTCAGAATTTTTACAACGTCGCGCAAAGGAACGACGATGCTTTCATCGACGACCTGGCCGCGCAAGGGATTGCGTATGTTCCGTTTTTTCCGCTGGGAGGTTTCACTCCACTACAGTCGTCGGCGCTTGATGCAGCCGCAGCGTCGCTCGAGGTCACACCAATGCAGGTTGCGCTCGCCTGGCTGCTCCAGCGCTCGCCCAATATCCTGCTGATTCCTGGCACATCTTCCCTCGAGCATCTTCGCGAGAATCTTCGGTCTTCGATGCTTCAGATTCCTACTGAAGTGATTGCCGATCTCAACGCAATCGGCGGAAATGCCTCGACTGGGCGATGAGAGCGCTTTTCGAGAAGTGTTCCTGAAGGAACGCTGTGGAAAAAGTACGGATTTTGCCGGTGTAAGTGCTTTGTTTCCGTAGGTGGTGTTGAGGATAAACGGGTTAAGCTGTGGAAAAAGTGTCTACTTTTGTGTACGTCGGAGTCTACTAAAGTGGACTTGACTGTAGCCGGCTAGAGTGGAATGCGCTTTGCGCCAGGTCTGCGAAAACATCTGCGTCAAGAGCGACGGACAAGAGTGTCCGCCCTACGCGTTAGCCCGCAGAGCCATGCTGCGACTCGACCATCGCCCGGATGTCACGGTTCTCCAGAACCAGGGTTCGAGGCTCTCCTGTTTCTTGGACCGCGACGTCGACCATGGCCCGGGCCAAGTCGTCGGCCCGAATGACCTGATTGGGGAACACCGCTCGAAACACCGGATACATCGTGCGCATCAGGCGATAGGTAAAATTCGGTTCCTTCCGCGGCTCAACGGGGTAGATATACGCGGGCCGAAAGATGTAGGTGTTGGGGAAATCCGGCTGCGAGGAGTGCGTTCTCAGCCTCTCCCTTGTATCGTGCGAAGGGAATCCGACTTTTTCCCGTCGAGTCCGCGCCATTCCCGCTCAAAAATGAGAACGACGCCGCGGGACTGCTCTCGCGGAAAACTCGCGCGAACTCGACCGTATAGCTCACGGTTATCGTGCGGAGTTCCGCTTCCGGCACCGCCCCGGTATACGCGCCCAGGCAAAACACTGCTGCATCTTGACCCGACAGCGCGTCCGCAAGCGCGGAGCAGTCCGCGAAGTCCTGGTGCAGAACCTCTTTCAGCTTGGGGTGCGAGATGCCGAGCTTCTTGCGCCCGATAGCAGTGACACTTGCGACGGCCGGGTTCTCGAGCGCGCAGCGCAGGGCGTATCCACCGACCATTCCACTCGCGCCCACAATGACAAGGCGTTTTTGGACCGCGGTCGAAACGTTCGTTATGGAAGACATTTAGCTCCTCGTGATCACGACACAACGCGTTATTCGATCCAGCCAACGTAGAGCAGGCGCTCTGCAAAACAGCCATCTACCGTCCATCTTCACGAAAGTGTCGCGGTCGGCAGCTTCGGTGAGAGAGATTGTCGGGTGCTGGTTCATGAGAGTGCCCCTTAAGAATCGCGCAGGTCGCGGGCTTCCAGAAACGTCTCGATCCCGTAGCGGCCAATTTTACTTAACCTCTTTTTCTAACCTCAGAATGACCCATCCTCTCGGCAAGACTGGCGGCACGTTTACCGAACTTCTTAAGTATCAATTCAAGCTGTTGCAGTTCTTCTGAAGAGACATCCTGGAATGCACGTTTGATGAGTGCGGCGTGCCGGCGAAAGAGAGGGACAAACATGTGCCGCCCTTTTTCAGTCAGCGACACTGTTCTGACCCGACGATCCCGGCTGCACTCTACGCGACTGACAAACCCCTTCTTGTAGAGACGATCCACCGCGACGCTGACTGATCCTGGATTGAGAGCAACTTTGGGGCCAATGGCATTCACCGGCATTGGTCCCTTATGGAGCAGTACTTCGAGGACCCGAAAGTCGGACTCCCCTAACCCCTTCTCTAATAGTGTCGGAGACGCATAGCGCGACATCGATTGCCAGGCTTTCAGCATGATGAGCCAGGCATGAAGGGCTTCCGGAGGTTTTTTTCGCTCTCCCATAAAAACCGTGAACCATAAAAATATGAATCTTCCGTATTATACTCGATATCAGATATATCGATATCGATACAACTTATATCGATGGACCCAAAAGGAGGCACTATGAGCACTACGACGACGACTGCAGCTCCAACGCAAACCACAACTACCTGGAACATCGATCCGGCTCACACCGCGGCTGAGTTCAAGGTCAAGCACATGATGATCGCCAACGTGAAAGGCCACTTCGCCAAGGTTTCAGGAGTGTTGATTCGGGACGAGTCTGATCCGGCAAACGATCGCGTCGAGGCGACCATTGAGGCTGCCTCCCTTCACACCCGCGATGAACAGCGGGATGCGCACCTCAAGAGCGCCGATTTTTTCCACGTTGAGAAATTTCCTACCTTGCACTTCAAGTCGACGGGCGTCAAGGTCGCGGGCGAGGGAGAGTTGTCTGTGGAAGGCGATCTGACCATTCACGGCGTCACCCGAAAAGTTCGCTTTGCGGTGGAAGGGCCAACGCCGCCTGCGAAGGATCCCTGGGGCAACACTCGAATTGGGCTCTCGGCGACCACCAAGATCAGCCGCAAGGATTTCGGTTTGACCTATAACGCTGCCCTCGAAACCGGCGGAGTTTTGGTGGGTGACGAAGTCACCATCACTCTGGATGCCCAATTCGTGAAGGCTTAACGGTCGGTTAGACGTCTCATCAACAATAGAGTGGCACTCTTGCGAGAGCTACCGCATCCTTGGCAGGGAAAGAGACTACCAGTGGCGCACGCGCCCGACGTCGACGTGCACGAAGTCAGAGCTGCGATAGTAGCCAACTCCTCCGCGATGCAGGCGCAGGGCGGCGTCACGCAGTTCCGATGTTGGAATTCCAGGCAGGCGAATGTCGATCGCTTCCGCCTGCATATGCAGGCTGTGCTGCGCCACGCCGGTGTGGGGGCGGCGCGTGCGCAGGAATTCGTTGCTCCACGGCGTGCGGTAGCCGCAAATCACATTGATTTCACCACCGGAATCGCTGAGCGACGCGGTCAGGTCGTGGAGAAGGTCGAAGAGCCGAGGATCGAAATGACGCACGTCTCCGGTACGGTGGTCGCGCAGATAATGGTCAAGCTCGTCCAGCGCTTCGGGAATGTATTCATCACCGCGACGATAGACGACATCCAGCCGCTCGCCGGTGTGAGTATGAAAGAAGCGTAGCCGGTACTCGCGCGCGCCCGCAGACGCAGATTCTGTGCCGCCATGCCCGAGGAGCGGCGTCAGCAGAAACAAGAGAATGCAAATGTATTGCCGCGTTACACCCATCGTAAATTAGATGCAGTTGCGGGGTTAAGGACGCTTACCAGGTATCGGGATAAGCGGCGGCCAACGCTTTATCGAGTGCCGCGTCATAACCATAGATATCGTCGAGAAACCGAACCTGATTTTCCTCGTTCATCGCAGCCGTGCCGTAGACAATCAGAACCGGAATTCGCGTGACCAGGTTCACCTGAAGATTGTTTTTGTCGCCGTTCATCGTGGCCTTCACCCGCTGCAAATCCCAGCCAGGATTGTTTCGCAACACCCAGGCAACGAGTTCCTCAGGCTTTTCTACGCGAATGCATCCGTGGCTGAAATCGCGGACGTCCTGCGAAAACAATCCCGGCGCATCGGTGCCATGCAGGTAAACGTTGTCCGGATTGGGAAAGATGATCTTGACGAGGCCTAGAGAATTCGTGTCGCCGGGCTTCTGCCGCACCATCAGGTGAAGCGATTTTATTCCTTCTAAAACCTCCGGGCTCACTTGATTGTTGGTGACGACCTCGCCTTTAGACGTGACCACTTCAAAATTATGCTTGGCGATGTAGTTCGGGTCCTTCAGGATATGGGGTACGATTTCGCCCCGTTGAATGCTGGGAGTCACGTCCCAGTAGGGCCGGAAGACCACGTACTGGATCTCTTTTTCAAAGAGCGGAGACTCGTGGCCGCCGTAGGCTTTTCCAATGATGACGTTCTTGTAGAAGGCAACGGTGCCATCGGGATTCATCGCGCGTACACGAAACTCGGGCAGATTCACCACCACGGGCGGTTGCGGGAAGGAATGCGGAAGCCAACGCCAGCGTTCGAGCGTCAACTTGATCTGGCGAATGCGGACCGCCGGAGGCGTATTGAGTTCATTGATGGTGCGCGGATCAAGGTTGCCGGTGGGAGTTTCCCCATGCCTGTCCTGGTAATGCTTCACGCCCTCGACGAGCGCACCGTCATAGATAGTTGCATTGGGATCCAGTTGTGCTCCCGCAGGAATGTCGCCGATGATTTGCAGAAACCGCCCCAGGCGAACCACGCCAGCGTAGGGTTGGCCGGGCCGCACAGTCTTTGTGATCGTTGGGAGCTTCTCTCCCTCGACTTGATGTGCATAGCCTTCATACACCGGCAGGAGTTCAATCAGCTTCCGGTAGCCCGGGAAAGGCGGTTCCAGATTCTGGATTTTGGCGGCCGGATCGCTCTCATTCAGAACCTGGGTCTGAATGAATTCCGCCAACGAGAGTTGTACCCATCCCATATCGAGCTGAAACTTGAACTCCTTCGGATTAACGCGGCCGCAGTAGACAGCACGGATGTAGCGCATTGCCGAGACGGTAAGGGCGGTATCTAACGAGGCCAGGTCTTGTTCGGACGGATTTTGATCGAGCCTGTTTTGATCCAGCTTGAGAAGGCGGCGCTGCCATCGTGAGCCGTCGTAGTCTTCGGGGTCGAGTCCTTTCGCTTCCGCATTTTGTAAGAGCGCGATGACTGCAAGTCCCTGGGGACGGACGCGACCGTTCTGAACCCATAGCAAAGAATAGCCGTTCGCCTCGTAGAGTTTGGTGACCTCTGGTTTGTAGCGAGTAAAGTCAGACCAGCGAAGATCGGCGTTATGACCGGAATCCACAATCGCGCGGAGCGCGGGAATAGCCGCGGCAGACGACGTCTGACCTGCGAGTGCGGGGTGCGGCTCCGCGAAGAGTGCAGGAGGGGTCTCGCCGCTCGCAACAGACATTCCGGCAACGAGTACGCTCGTTAGAACGATCATCCACTGGGGCCGGTAAAAAGGATTCCTCATAGCGAACCTCATCTTGATGTTTTACTTGAGTACCGTGTCGCGATCGAACGCTTGAGGTTTAGAGGCGCCCGATGGCTGCGGACGATAGCTTACAAATTGTGGGTCGTTCTGTATCAATCCTGGAAGCGACTCTATGTAACGTTTGAGTTGCGCACGAAAGAGCCAATCATAGTGATACTGACGCATTTCAGAGACCGCCTCCGCGGCTGGCTTATGTTCGACCGCGATGCGGTAAGCGGCGATCATGACTCCGGTACGATCTGCGCCGCGCCGGCAGTGAACAAATATTTTCGTGTCCGGGTTGGCGCGAACCAAATCGAGGAATTCGACAATTTGGGCACTTGAGGGTTCGTGGTTTGCGCTCCAGGGTATTCCAACGGATTTCATTCCAAGAAATTCAACCTCGCGCTTCTCGGTCGCCACTTCAGAGCGGTCCTCGCGGAGATCGACAACGATTCCCACTCCCATCGCGTGCAGCGACTTGAATCCATCTGAGGTGGGCTGGCCTCCGCGATACAGATTGTCTGTAATGCGACCGAAATTGGGTAGGCCTCGCAGTTCCCTTTCTGTCTGGCACCCCGAGATTTGGGTTCCGGCAATCAGCAACACAACGGCCAGGAAGCCGGTAATTACAATCGTTCGACGATTAATGTGAGCCATTCGATTTGAAAAGCGCAAAAGTTCGGCACTGTGGAAGCAGCGCGTCGCGTCTGTTGCCTAGGCTGCTGTCCGCGCGATGCCGACCAGCTTCCAGTTGTCTCCCTCGTGACGGAAATAGATGGTGACCGATCTCTTGTCTGCATGTTCAAGAGC
This sequence comes from uncultured Acidobacteriaceae bacterium, assembly GCA_963846245.1. GTDB lineage: Bacteria > Acidobacteriota > Terriglobia > Terriglobales > Acidobacteriaceae > Sulfotelmatobacter. The sequence continues at coordinate 53,115 of CAWJVI010000015.1, forward strand.
GATCCTGCAGCCAATATATGATCCCATGCCGAGAGATTTAAACGTATCTGGCAGCAGTGAGTTTTCCGAACTGGACGCGTCTTCCTTTTGGTGTGCTTCGTTGTGCCACACAAACCAGCTGAGTTGATAGCGGCTCGGCGACGAAAAGCCATACTGGACGGCCAAATCGTCGAACGCCAGATGATCATCAACAATTCGAAATCCTTCCAGCGGAAGCACCTGGCGGAACCAGGCCCGGCCAATCGCGTCGCGCCGAGATTCGAGCGTCTTTGTGATGTAGTCCACAACTTTCGGATCCTGGAATTGTCCTTCTTCGATGATGGCGCGGATTTGTTCATCGCGGAATGCCATCACGCGCTTCGCTCCCCAATAGCCATCGAGAAGAGTCATCTGCGTAAAGGCGGGATTCGGATAGTTCGCCTTCCATGTCAGCGGATCAAAAGCGGCGGCGGTGAAATTGCCGACCGCCGGCATTTCTTTCGGATAATGAACCGTCTCCCAATCGGCCGAGTGCAGTCCGAGAGTGTACGTTCGGCTCCACGTTATGGGCAGCGCTATGTATTCCTGCCCGTGGCGCGGATCTTTGGCAATATCGCTGTCGCTGCCAAAGGAATCACCAAAATCCAGCAAATGATGCACGAATCTGGCGTTCTCACCTTCGCCCTCCACCGTGTCCAGACTGTTCTCACCTTTTGCGTCCGTGTGGTTCACCCAGGCAAACAGGACTGCGAGCGCCCTCAGGTCGCGGCGCTGTTGGTGCGGCACGAGATCGTTCGGATCGTCCGAGCGAACGCCCGCATAGCGGAACGGTCCCGCAATCTTGGGGGGAAGAGCGAGACTCGCCATCAGCCGAACACGGCCGTCTCGTTCCCGGGGGATCCGATCGAAAATTTGTCTCAGCTCGCCTGCTCTCAGTCGACGGTCTTTTCCGTACGTCGATTTCATGGTTGCTTTTTCGGAAAGTCGAAACTCGTCGGGGCGGCCGATCAGAACGTAATTCTCGGGTACGTTGTATCCCGCGGCGTAACAAAACAGGGCGCCCATCACATCCGCTGCCGTGGCCATTTCAATGTTCGATGGTGGATCGGCCTTCACGAAATAAAGCAGTCCGCGAGCGTCGCGAATACGGAAACCGGTACTGACACCTTCACTTTTGGCTGCAACCACTGTATAGGGAGGCTGTGGCGCTCCATGTACCCTCCCACCTTTTTTTACCGCGTCGATGCTGAGACTGCTGGTGTCGCGGTTGGTAAACCAACTCGAATCCGGCACCTCGCCCAACGTGTTAACGCCCAGCGAGTCGGTTGCCGCCGGACTTTTGTAGCGGAACGAATTGTGAGCAAAGTCATAAAGGGCGTTGATGTCCTGCACGTTGATCTTGCGCACGGCCGCCACTTCAGGAGTGCGCGCAAGAGGATCGTCCGGCAGGAACTGTTGTGCCGAACATACTGTTGCGCCCACCGTCACGCCCACTGTTACTCCCACAAAGGCAAAATCTAGAAGGTGCGGGAGAACTTGCCGAAAACATCGTTGAACACGAGCCATACATGTACCCCTTCTGGTGAAAAGCCGACGTCGAACCGCATGACGCTTACTTGTTTGTTCTTGAGGCGAAAGCCGAAGCCGCCATCTCCGTGAAGATCGCGAAAGCCGATCAGGCCCGGCCTTACGTAGACGTTTCCCCCATCGCCGAAGATGGCCATCTCCAGCGTTTGCGAGATCGACCAGCGATATTCCGCGGTGGCAACAGAGTTGCCGTTGGCATAAAAGCGATAGCGGTCGTAACCGCGAAGATCGTCTGGTCCGCCAAGAGTCGGCTGCAGGTAGAAAGGCACCACCTGGTGGTCTTCGGGAAAAGCAGTTTCGTTGCGAACGCGAAAGACCAGGGTTCGCATGCCATTGGTGATGGGCGCGTAGTATGTGGCCTGTGTTTCCAGGAGGTGAAAATTCGCCTGATTGCCGCTCTGATCGAAGAATTGCGAATCGTCGGCTTCCAGCTGCAGACCTACAGGATTGCTGAACCCCGGCCGGCTGAGATCCAGCCGGACTGTAGTGGTACCGGTGATGAAGTTCGATTGCTGGGTGAGACCGGGCGTGTTGGCCTCGGTGAATAGCGTGTCGGTCGAGGGGGTGCCACTAAGATCTCCCGGACCAACATGCACCAGCAATCCGCCCACGATGTAGCCCATCGTTAATTTCTGATCGAAGAAGTGGCCCAGCGCGGAAATGTGCGTGGTCGTAAATTCCCGGTCGAAATCGGTCTTGTTGCTCTTAATGGAATCCGGCCCTTCGCCGAAGTACCAGACCGAGGCAGCATTTTGGTAGCCAGCGTCGGTGCTTAGTTCCAAATGACCGTTTAACAGATCATGGAAATTGAATGAGGTTGCTCCCCCGTACCATTTGCGAGTGGATCCGACAATGTATGTATTCCACGTTAAATGATCGGCCAACAGGTCCTGCCGGGTGTATTGCGGCCCGAGAGAAAATCCGCCTCCGGTGGGTATTCCGCCAAATTTGAGGGCGGGGCCGTTCGTGTTAAAAATCGGCCCGAGGATAGCTTTCTCGATATGGTCGAACTTTCGCTCACCCTTCGGGGGTTCCTGCGGCTCCAAATGCTTCGCTTTTTCCTGTTCCGCATCGGCCACTGCCTGGGCCCGCGAGGTGCTGCCACTGCTTGCTCCCTGGTCTTGTGCCACTGCGCTAGAGGAACCCGCAATGCTGATGGCAACGAACAGCATGCAGAATTGTCTGGCAAGTCGATTTCTCACAGACAGCTCTCCTAACGGATCAAACGATCCCGGCGCCCTCATGCGCCATGCCTGAGTATTTGCTCGTTGCAGTTACAGCCGCGTCCTGGCGCTCTTTCGTACTGATGGCGCTAATACTTCGCTCGAGGCTGCGACAGATCCACCAAAACAAAAGCGAGCACAGCGCCAGTGCCAACAGGCCAAACTTCACCGGAAGCTGTGAATTCATAAGCAAGAGAAGGGCCAAAATGCCGGCGGCGCCGAGATCTCCCAGCCGCTCTCCGATGACATCGATCAAAGGCCTGACGGTAGCGCGTTCCTGGTCCGGAAAATGTGCGTACGTCATCTCCGAACCGAAGCGGAAAAGAGAATTCCGCAGCGAATACTCCCCGCTGCGCAAACACGTGAACAGCCAGAATCCCGGAGCGAAAACCAGCAAGCAACTGGCGATGCAAACAATCGCGGGGTGCAAGTGAACAAAGGCCAAGACCAACTTCTTTTGGAAAAGACGGCCGACTGCGATCTGGGAAAGCAACGCGCAGATGTTGAGCGCACTTTGAAACAGGCCGAGAAAATGCAATCGATCGGCCTGGTTAACGTAGTGTTCGGCAACTCGAATGCGGAACATCAGGTCCAGCAGCGTAGAGGTGAGGGCGGCCACCACGACAAGCACAGCGAACTTCCGCAATAATTTGTTGGGGAGGTAAGCTTGATCCTGCAGGCTTCGAAAGGTAAAGCCATGCCGGGACACGCAATCGTCACTGCGATGGAACAACAGCGCCACCACCGGAATGAAATTCATCGCGGCTAAAATCAGATTCGCACTCCGGAAGCTCGTGGCGATCCGCAAATGAGTCAAGCCGACGCCGGCCAAGATACTGGTGGCTGTGCCGAATAGCAAAACCGCCGGAATCAACCGGGTCCGGTCGGCATGGCAACTGCTCGCCCAGTCCCCGATCAGTATCCAAATCATCGAGATGCCAATGAGCGTAGACGCCGAGACGTCAATAAAAAACAGGCTGTACAACCACGGTGGCCGGCTGGAGACAAGCGAGAACGAGAGCTCGATGACGACGTTGATGGCAAATCCCGCACAAGCGATGCGCTTGCGCCGCCTCGACCGAAAAAGGTTTGAGACGATGAGGCTTACAACGATGGAAACGATCGTGCTCCACATCGTCAGATAGGGGAGCGATCGAATCGCCAGATGGCTACCTAGAAGGGAGTCACGAAATGCCCGGCCGAAGATGAAGTGCGTCATCAATGCCGCGTAGGCGAGCAGGAGCAATGGCAGACCCCGAAGTGTCCCCGTTCCTACGAATTGTTTAAGGGTCCTCATTGGTCAAAATCTCGCACTGGATCCAGCGTCTGTCATTTGTCCCGTTAACCGCGCTAGCACTCGTGCGATTTCTTGCAGTGCTCCCGGTAGAGAGCAGCGGCAACCAATATCCAAAGCGCGGTAAACGCGATTGTGATCATGGCGAACGCGTTAAGTGAGGCGTGCAGTCGAGTCCCCAGGAAAATGATGCCGGCTTGCGTCACATCACCCAGCCTCACGCAAAAGGTCTCGATCGCCGCCTTGGCTTTGTATTTCGCTTCGCGCGAAGTTGGCAGCAACAGCGCATTACGGATAGTGTTCTGCAGCGAATAGTTCGTGCCGTTCTCTGCGATCTTGAGGTCACGAACCACGCTCATGATGGGAAGGACCAGGATTGAGCCGAACGTTGCCAATGAGAGAGCCGGGAGAATAAACAGAGACTTGCGCACACCGATGTACTTGAAGATTCGCGATACAAGAAAGGCCTGGATAACAAAGGACACCAGATTCGTCCAGACATAGTAATTCGCGTAGTACGCTCCTATGTAGGCGCTGCGGGCAGCCATAAACTGCTTGCCCGCTCCCACAACGTCATTGGCGTGGTTCACCACCAGCTTGCCGAGAATGAAGTCGCCGGAGAGGCTCACGACATTGAGCAGAATCGTCAGGATGGCAATGAGCCGCAAGTAGGGGTCAGAAATCAGTAATTGAAATCCTCCCTCTTTGCCCAGGGTCTCAACGTTCTTTTTCTGCTCGCGCTCGCCTTCACGCTCGGAGATCACATAGCTCGCCCAACGGGAGAGCGCGGCGCAGAGGCAAAGCGCCCCTGCGACGATCAGCATCACGTTGAAGGGGCCTAACGGCTTGATGAGCTTGCCCGCAATCCAGGCTCCGCCCACTGCTCCTATCGAGGCGCCGACGCCTAGCATCGGGAAAAGTCTTTTGCCTTGTGTCTCGGTGTAGAGGTCGGTCGCAAAGGCCCAGAGCTGTGCCACCGTGAATACGTTAAATATTCCAACCCAGATGAAATACGGCACAGCTTCGTGAATACCCCGGCTTCCCAGGTACGCGAATAGCAAGAGGTTGGAGGCGAAAAAGATTGAAGTCCACCGCAGGAGTTGATTGCGATTAATTCGGGTGGAGATCCAGCCGTAGACCGGCACCACGCCAAACAGAAGGATCGCCTGAGCAGCTGACGAGTATGCCTTTACCTCGGCGCCCCCTTGGGCAAGGATCAATGACTCCCGGACTGTCTTGAGCAGGTAGTAGCCGCCAAGCAGCACAGTGAGATCGGCAGTGAGCAACAAAGCGCCGAGCCCCTCGCCGGCGCGGACATCTGTAATGATAGAAAGAAGGCGCTCCAGCGGACTCTTGCGAACCGGTTCAAACTGCGGGCCGGAACTGCCTGCCAAGTCTAGCGGCGCTGAAACCAGATTTGCTCCCATGGTTTGGCTGTCGATTCTACACGTCTACCGATTTCGTCGTACTCATTGGACGCCACTGACATGTCACGAGTTGCTGCAAGGCGGATGCCACGAACCCAGCCTGCAGCAAGTGACTGAAATCATTACGGAAAACAATCACGCAGTGTCAATGGACTGTCACGACCTTGACAGTGTCCGACTTAGCGTCAGTGCGGACCTCACGTTTCCGCGAGCCTCAGCCTGTGGATACTTAAATCGGCCGAATCGATTCGTGCTGACACGAAACTCACTAAAAAGAACTTTCAATACTAGAGATGCAACAATGAGTTTCCGGTTGCAAATTTCAATTTTCTCTACGCTTCTTCCTGGTAGTTAAATGTTCGTCATGTAATTTTCCGACGATCGTTTTACTGTTGCCAGCCTCCGCCGAGCGCTTTGTAGAGTTGGACGAGGCTTCGGTATTCATCGCCTCGCGCGGCTGCGAGCGTCAGTTCTGCGCCGTAAAGCGACCTCTGTCCGTCGAGCACTTCGAGATAGGTCGTTGTGCCGCCCTTGTAGCGAAGCGTAGAAATGCGGACGGTTTCCTGCAGATCGGTGACACTATCCTGCTGGCGCATTCGCACCTGATGAAGCTTTTCGTAACCGATGAGCGCGTCGGAAACATCCCCAAAGGCTTTCTGGATCGCTTGTTGGTATGCGATGAGAGCCTGTTTGTGTTCCGACTCGGCCAGATGCAAATTCCCTTTCAGCGCGCCTCCGGTAAAGATCGGTTGACTAACCTGCGCGCCATAAGACCAGATGCCCAGCTGCGTCGTCATAAGGTTTGAAAACGCAGTGCTTCGACCAAATGAACCGCCGCCTGTCCCGGTCAGAGAGATTTGTGGAAAGAACTGAGCTTTGGCAACTCCGATGTCGGCGTTCGCGGCAATCAAGATCTGTTCCGCTTCTCGAATATCGGGCCGGCGCTCGATGATCGTAGATGGAAGGCCGGCTGGGACTTCCGGGGGAAGTTTTTGCTCGACGAGCGGAATCCCGCGTGCGATGTCTTGCGGGTAATTGCCGAGCAGGATACTGATGGCATCTTCTTCCTGGGCAATTTGTCGCTCCAGGTCGGGGATCTGCGCGTTCGCAGTGTCGAGGACTTGCTGAGCCTGCAGCACATCGAGCTTGGTCGCGACGCCGTGGTCAAGCCGCAGCTGGGTAAGTTTGACTGAATCGGTCTGGGTCTTGACCGTGTCGCGCGTGATTGCCAGTTGCAGGTCGAGTTGCAGCAAGGCGAAATAGTCGCTGGCTACATCGCTGACCAGAGTGAGTACGACAACCTGGCGCGCATCTTCCGTGGCCAGAAGCTGGGCGCGGGCAGCTTCCGTTGCACGGCGCAGCTTACCGAAGAAATCGAGTTGGAAGGCCGCATCGGCAGTCAGCGTCAGAAAGTTGTATTTGGATTGCTCGAGATTCTCCTTGCCGCCGCCGAAATTGGCGTTGCCGGAGACCTGGGGAAAAAGAGCGGAACGCGTAACCGCAAGTTGGGCCCGGGATGCATTGATGCGTTCGGTCGCGAGCTGCAGATCGTAATTTTGTTTGACCGCCGTGCGAATGAGTTCCTGCAGTTTCGGGTCCTGAAACGCCTGCCACCAGGGGAGATCGGCATACGAGGCAATCTGGGACTGAACCTGAGAATTCTCTGACAGGTCACGATATGCAGCAGGAGTCTGAACAGCGGGTCGATGATATTTGGGGCCAACCATGCAACCAACTAACATGGCGGATCCCACAATGACGATGAACAATTTCCCAGTGTTCATTTTCCCGGTGTTCATAAACTCGATTCCATTGCGCCAGCGTTCTCTTCGAAACCTTCAGCGGTCTTAATCTCCGGGCGCCGGCGAAGGAGTCGCCGGCACGATGCCCGGTGCGGGCTCTTTGCCCGCGCCCGACCATTTCTCGACGATATAGAAGATGCCGGGGACAAAGAAAATTCCAATCGCGCTGGCGGCGAGCATTCCGCCGATTACCGCCGTCCCCATAATCTGGCGAGCAACAGAACCAGCGCCGCTCGCCGTCCACAGTGGGACGCAGCCGAGGATAAATGCGAACGATGTCATCAGGATCGGGCGCAGCCGCAGTTTCGCGCCTTCAAGAGCCGCATCCGCAAGCGGCTTTCCGTGTTCGTACTGATCCTTGGCGAACTCGACGATCAGGATCGCGTTCTTCGCCGCCAAGCCAATCAGCATGATCAGGCCGATCTGCGAGTAGACGTCAGCTTCGATCTGCACCATATAGGGTGGTAGGAAAACGCCGAGCAAAGTGCGGCGCAGCCATAAAACGAAAAAAGCTCCAAAGACCGCGACCGGCGTGCTGAGCAGTACGCTAAAAGGCAGCGACCAGCTTTCGTAAAGAGCCGCGAGAATCAGGAAGACGAATAACAACGACAATCCAAAGATCACCGCGGGCGGCACTCCCTGGCGCGCCTTCTGCTCCAGAAACGAGATGCCCGAGTAGTCGAATCCCATTTCTCGCGGCATGGTTTGTTTGAAAACTTCTTCGAGCGCAGCACTGGCCTGATCAGCGCTGAAACCTGGTGCAGCGCTGCCGTTGATTTGTGCGCAGCGGTATTCGTCAAAGCGCATGGTAAATTCAGGGCCAAGCTGCGATTTAATCGTAGTCAGCGTGGAGAGCGGAACGTTCGCGCCCTTGTTGTTGCGGACATAGAATCGCCCCACGTTATCCGCGCTGGCGCGATCGCTGCTTTCAGCCTCGATGTAAACCTGCCACTGACGGCCGAAGCGGTTGAAGTAGTTAATGAAATATCCGCCCATGAATGCCTGAATCGTGCGATAGACATCGGAAAGATTGACACCCTGCTTCAGCACCTTGTCACGATCCACGACGACAAATTTCTGCGGAACGCTGGGCAAAAAAGTGGTGCTCAGGCTGGCGATCTCGGGACGCTTTCGCGCCGCTTCAAGAAACGTGCTCACATTGTTCGCGAGAAATTGAATGCTGCCGCCGGAGCGATCTTCGAGGATGAAGGTGAATCCGCCTGAGGTGCCAACGCCCGGAATCGCTGGCGGCGAAAAACTGAAAGCAATCCCTGCCGGCAATTGCGCGAGTTGCTGATTCAGATGCGCCTTGATGGCCTGAAATTGTTCGGCTCTGGACGCGCGTTCGTCCCACGGCTTGAGCGTGACAACGAAGAAGGCGTTATAGCTGGTCCGAACAAAACTGAGCAAGCTGAAACCGATAACGCTGGTCGTGTATTTCACCCCCGGGGTGTTCGCCAGTATGTTTTCGATCTGTGTCGCAGCCTGCGACGTTCGCTCGAGCGACGCGCTGTTAGGCAATTGCAAATTCACATACGCATAGCCCTGGTCTTCATCGGGAAGGAAACTCGACGGTACGCGATTGGCGAAGAATCCAGCAGCAACGCAAAAAGCCAGGAGAAGCACAACCAGCACGGCAGTCTTCTTGAGCAGCACACCGCTCCATCCGACATAGCCCTCGGTGGCCCGCTCAAACATGCGGTTAAACCAATCGAAGAATCTCCGCAGCAATCCGTGGCTCTCCTCTTTTGGACGAAGAAGCAGTGCGGCGAGCGCGGGGCTGAGCGTAAGTGCATTGAACGCAGAGAGAATTACCGAGATCGCGATGGTGACCGCGAACTGCTGATACAGCCTCCCGGTGATTCCGGGGATGAAGGCGGTAGGTATGAACACAGCGGAGAGAACCAGCGCAATTCCCACCACCGGACCCGATAATTCCTCCATCGCTTTCAGCGCTGCATCTTTCGGAGTCAATCCCTCTTCGATGTGGCGCTCGACGCCTTCGACAACGACGATCGCGTCATCCACTACCAGCCCGATCGCAAGCACCAAACCAAAAAGAGAGAGTGTGTTGATAGAAAAACCGAACAATGGAAAAAGCACGAACGTGCCTATCAGTGAAACCGGCACAGCCAGCAGCGGGATCAGAGTTGAGCGCCAGCCCTGAAGAAAAAGAAAAACAACGATGATAACCAGGACCAGCGCGATCACAAGGGTTTCAATAATTTCCTTGATTCCCTGCGTCACGGAAAGCGTCGTGTCGAGGGAGACAGCGAAGTCCATATCCTCGGGGAAGCGCTCTTTCACCTGTGCCATCAACTTCTTGACCCCGGCTGCCGCATCGACCGCATTCGATCCCGGCAATTGATACGCCGCAATAATGGCGCCCGGCTTGCCGTTAAACCGTCCCGAGATGCTGTAGTCTTGTGCGCCCAGCTCCATTCGAGCCAGGTCGCGAACTCTTACCGTTGCACCGTCGGGAGTTTCGCGGACAACAATGTTGCCGAATTCCTCGGGCGAAACCAGGCGCCCTTGCGAAAGAACGGTGTAGGTATATTCCTGACCTTTGGGAGCAGGCTCGCCTCCGGCTTTCCCGGCAGGGTTCACGGTATTCTGCGCCTGAATCGCGCTGACGATCTCCGGCACAGTAATACCAAGTTTCGCCAGCGTGTCGGGCTTTACCCAAAGGCGCATCGCGTACTGGCCGGCGCCGAATACTTGAACGTTGCCAATACCAGGCGAGCGAAGAATCGGATCGACGATGTTGATGTAGGCGTAGTTGGCCAGAAACTTGGCGTCATAAGTTCCGTGCGGAGAATAAAGAGCGACCCACATCAGCGGAGCGGTGACCGATTTTCGAACCGTGATGCCGTAGTTGTTGACGTCCGAGGGTAGCTGGGAGGCAGCCTGTGTTTCTCGCGATTGGGTGAGAATGAAATCGGTATTCGGATCGGTCTTAACGTCAAAATCCACGATGAGGCTGGTGGTGTTGTTTCCCGTGGCGTTCAGCGAATACATGTAATTCATGTTGTCCACTCCATTCATCTGCTGCTCGATGGGAGTGGCCACTGCTTGCTCAAGGGTCTGCGCATCAGCTCCGACGTAGGTGCCGATGACTTGAATTTCGGGTGGAGTGATATTGGGAAACTGTGCGACGGGCAGGGTCAGAACCGTAAGCGAACCAACCAATACCATGACGATCGAAATCACCATGGCAACAATGGGACGGTTGATGAAGAATTTCGACATGGATCACGGGCCCTTATCGATTCGTCGGTCTTTAACTCAAGCTCACCGATTCCCTGCTCATCAATTCTTGGCTTCTGCCACGAAAGGCTTAGGATTCACGTGCACGCCGGTACGCATCCTCTGAACTCCTTCCACTACGACTCTGTCGCCTGCATTGAGTCCGCCCGTGATGATCCATCGGTTATCGACACGGTCGCCCACCGTAACCGTTCGAACATCAACTTTATTGTCGGCGCCAACGACAGCAACCTGGTAGCCGCCTTGCAGTTCCGATACCGCGCGCTGCGGAATGAGCAACGCCCCCGGCTGCTTGCGGATCACAGCGCGCACCTTGCCGTAGCCTCCGGGTCTCAAAATATTGTTCGGGTTGGGAAAGAGCCCGGCGATTCGAATCGCGCCGGTGGACTCGTCCACTTGCCGGTCGGCAAAATAAAACTTCCCTTCATGCGGATAAGTCGAGCCGTCCGCCAGAATCAGTTGCAGGCGTAGCTCCTTGTCGGCTTGCTGGCGGTCCGCGTCCGTGGGAAAGCGTTGTCGCCATGCCAGATATTGCGGCTCGCCAACGGTGAAGTAAACCTTGATTGGATCCACAGTAGAAACAGAAGTGACGATTCCGCTGCCAGGTGTGACCAGTGCGCCGACTTGCAGTTGAGCCTGTCCGGCAATGCCATCGATCGGCGAAATAAGGCGAGTAAAGTCCAGATTGATCTTCGCGGTTTCAACCGCGGCTTCATACGTCTTGATTTGTGCCTTGGCGGTTTCTACGGTTGCGATCGCGGCGAGGTTGTTCTGCACCGAATTGTCGAGATCCTGCTGGCTCGCGGCCTGTTGCTCGGCAAGTGGCCGATAACGCTCGACATCAAGTTCCGTGCGGCGCTGCACCGCTTTCGCGTTGGCTAGAGCTGCCTGAGCCTGAGCAAGTTGGCCTTGAACCTGATCGAGTGCCGCCTGAAAAGGCCGCGGGTCGATCTGAAAAAGGAGTTGGCCCTTCTTAACAAAAGCCCCCTCTTGATAGCCTTGCTTCAACAGATAGCCGGTGACCTGCGCTCTCACGTCGGCGTTTACCAGCCCATCGAGCGTGCCAATCCATTCCGCATAAATCGGAACATCTTCCTTCTGAACTTGAACCACCTCGACATCGGACGCGCCTGGCTTTGCTCCCTGAGCCGTCTTCGACGTACACCCCGCTCCAACAATCAGTGCGAGCACGATCAAGCCGAGGACTCCGCCGATCGACAGATATCGCTTCTGGACTTTGCTCATATTGTCTCCCGCGATGTTGCTCGCATCGAGAACGGCGAACGAACTAACGAACTACGGAAGTGCGTTTCGTCAACTCTCTATCGGGCATTCTGCGCGATCGCCAAAACCCCATCCGCATCAAGCAAGGGATTGTAGCCCAAAAGCTCGACGTCGGGCCGCTCATCTTTATCTGTTCCGCTCACTACTTTGTTCCGCTCATACGCCACTGCGCAGCTTACGCGCCTTATCCTTCATCGGTGTTCCAGCGGCCAATGTGGATCGGTTGAACGCATATACTACGCAGGAATCCCATTCGACTTCAACCGGGGATTCGTTTGGAAACTCGCACGACTTAAAAACAGAAGATGCTGCCAAAGATAAAGATCGATCCGTTGAAGTCCGAAGTCGCGAAACGCAATCCCGTCTCAGATAACCAACGGTGATGGCTCCGCGACCTGGATCGGCAGGGTGAAATGAAATGTTGCGCCCCCTCCACCGTTGGCGCTTGCCCACAACTGCCCGCCGTGCGACTCCACAATGGAACGGCTAATGGCCAACCCCATGCCGCTGCCCTGCGGCTTGGTCGTAAAAAATGCGGAAAAGATCTCATCCATCTTCTCGGTTGGTAATCCCACACCCGTGTCACTGACCGAGAACTGGACTTGACCGTCCTGCAATTCCGACTTCACTGTAAGCTCTCCGCCGGAGTCCTCCATGGCTTCGATGCCGTTAAGCATCAGGTTCATGAACACCTGCTGCAGCTGCACACGGTCGACCATAATTTGGGGCAGTTCGGCGGAAAGGTCCGTGCGCATGGCAATTGGGGACCGCGTAGCCTCACCTTTCAGCAGCATAAGTATTTCGTGGATGATTCCGTTCACGTCGACCAGCTCACGTTGTGGAGGAGATTTCTTGTAGAACGAACGCATACGGTCGATGATCTCAGCCGCACGATTCCCATACTTATCGATTCTGGCTGCGGATGCACGGGCCCGGTCAAGGTTGGGAGGGTCGTGCGCCAGCCATTCAATGCAGCTGTGGGCGCTGGTGATGGCGGCAGCGATCGGCTGCTTGATCTCGTGGGCCAGTGATGCTGCCATTTCGCCCAGCGTACTCACACGATTGATATGTGCCAGGTCGGCCTCGAGTTGTCGCAGTTTTTCACGCTCTTGCTCGGCACGCTTGCGTTCCGTAATGTCGGTCGAGCTGCCCACGAACCCCTCCAAATCTCCGGCTTCGGAAAGGACGGGATGGCCAACAGTGTGGATCCACTTCATCGTTCCATTCGGCAAAACGATACGGAACTGCCGATCGTAATCGGTCTTTTCCGCGATGGCCCGTTCGATAACGCTCTTCCATTTAAGGCGATCCTCCGGGTGGACGCGTTCGGAACATTGTTCCAAAGTCAGCGCTCCCGCAGCTGGATCGAAGCCGCAAATCCGGTAGAACTCCTCGGAGAGGTGCACCGTCTTCCGATCCGCCACGCGCCAAGCCCAGCTGCCTGTATGGCTCAGCCTCTGCGCTTCGGTAAGATGACTTTCACTCCGGCGCAGCGAATCCTCGATTCGTTTCCGTTCCGTTACGTCCATGGTCGTGCCGAGCACTTCAACGATTTGGCCCGAGGCGTCCCTCACCGGGTGCGCGATGTAGTGCAGGTTCTTGATCTTTCCGTCCGGAACCACGATTCGAAAATCAGCCGCCGACTCAGCCCAGTCTGTTTGTGTGGACTCCATTTCCTTTTGCTGTTCAAGACTTGCGCGGTCGTCGGGGTGAACTCTGTCGACAATCACGGACCAATCGGGTTTCACCTTCACCGGGTCGACCTCAAAAATGCGAAAGGTCTCTTCAGACCAGAAGCGCTCGTCGGTGCGCAGGTTCCACACCCAGCTGCCGGTGTGGGTCAACTTCTGCGCCTCGGTCAGGTATGTCTGCTGACGCTCCAACTCCTGCGTCAACAATTCCTGCTCGGTGATGTCCATTGCCGTGCCAAGAAATCCCTTGAGGACTTCGCCTTCAACAACGGGAATTCCGACGCAGCGAATGTAGCGTTGCTCTCCGTCGGGTCGAACAATTCGTTTTTTTACATCGCAGCCACAACGATCTGCATGCATCTTTTTATGGTGTCAGCCATAAAGTCGCGGTCTTGTTCGTGAACCGTGGCCAGATACTCTTCAAGTGTCGGGGCTCCCTTCTTCGGATCGAGGCCGTAAATCTTGAAATAGCTCGTGAGACCAGTACTCAAAAAAACCTGACGGGTTGAATGCCCAACTTCCCATATGGGCAAGCCGTTGTCCTTCGCTGCGATAATACTCGCCCAGGCGTAGTTCCTCCGTTAATCGCTCTCGGTCGGTAACGTCCATTACCAGTCCCAAGGAACACCTGGTAGGGCTCCCCGACGCATCTTGCGTGACCGGAACACCCGCACTAGCGTACGTGACGAATTTCTCCGTCAGGCCGCACCATACGTATTGTCAAGTCGAAGCGCGGCGGTCCGGCCAAGCATGTTCGTAACTGCTTGTTTCATGAACGCGCGATCTTCCGGGTGCACGCGAGCCAGGTAGTTCTTCGACTGTCTGCGGCTTGCAGTCCGAGATCGAAGATCCATCGGACCGAAATGCAACTCGGTGCGAGGACCAGTATTCCAATCCAGCTGCGTTGAAGGCCGAGCTTCCCATGTGGGCAATGCGCTCCCCTCAGCGCGATGAAATTGGTTTTGCCGAAGCGCCTCCTCGGCGCGTTTGCGATCTTCTATGTCGGTCGCGACCCCGTACCACTTGACAATGTTTCCGTCTTCATTTCGCAGCGGTACTCCGCGGTCCAAATGCCAGCGGTATTGCCCATCCGAGCGGCGGAAACGCACCTCATTTTCGTGAGGCTTGCCGGTTGCAACCGCGTCCATCCATTTACCTGCATGTCGCTGAAGATCATCAGGATGAATCGCGGCTTGCCACCCAGATCCGGCCGTCTGTTCCGCCGATAATCCCGAGTACTCCACAAAGTGCCTGTTAACGTAAGGATTGGAGCCGTCGGGCGGAGTACTCCACACTGTCGCAGGAATGGTGTCGATCACGTCGCGAAGCTCTTTTTCACTCTTGCGAAGGGCATCCCGCTGACGCTCCAAATGGCGGAGTCGAAGGCGATAAAGTCCGGTAAGAACTGCCAGGAAGAAAAACACGACTAGACGCGCGAAACCATACGGTTTGCTAAAGGCCGGAGCAATCGCGAAGTCCAGCGTCGCGCCTTGCTCGTTCCACACTCCGCTGTTATTGCACGCGATTACACGAAACCGATATTTCCCGGGACCCAGGTCTGTATAGAAAGCTTCGCGACGAGTGCCCGCGTCCTGCCAATCGCGATCATGGCCGTCAAGTCTGTAGCGAAACTTCACTTTTTGGGGAATGAGAAAACTCGGCGACGTGTAGCCAATTTGCAGATCACGAATCAAAGGCGGAAGTTGAAGACCTTCTTGTGGCTTATATTGCTTTCGGTCAGCAACCACGTCCTCGACGTAGACCGGCGAAGCACTCCTGTCACCCGAGAGATGTGACGGGTCGATCATCTGAAGAACCACATCGTTTACGAACCAGAGACGCCCATCGGGAGATTTCGCGGCCGGATTGAAACACACCCACCTGGTAGAGCTCCGTCAAGCATGCCGAACAGTCGTGGCTGAACGATGGCATCTGGATGACTTCTCCAGCGTTGGACGTCCTCGGCTGCGATCTCTATAAATCCACAGGGCGTATTCAGCCATAGAGTTTTGTTGTCGTCCATAGCGAAGCCATTGACCCCGTCGCAAGGAAGTCCGTTTTCTTTGCCCAGGTGCCGGACTGTCCCGTCGCGAAGCATCACAAACCCCTGGTCAGATGCGAGTCATCACTGATCCATCGGGATCAACCACAATCTGATGGGCGACGTTATCGATCCACGATTTTCCCTTCAGCTTCAAGGGAAAGGTACGCGCCACCCCATCCCGGAAAAACGTCAAGTCACCCGAGTATGCGCCCAGCCAAATTCCGCCCTTCGGGTCTGCCGCAATGGCATTGCCCTCCGGAACTTGAGCCTTGGTGAACTGCCTCGCGCACCTTGAAATCGCGGATGCGGACAAGTCGTTCCTTGGAGGGCCTTTGCATTCCGCCCAAATATTTCCTTCGACATCCTCGGTAAGACTGAGTACCAAACCCAGCGGTTGATGATCAGGGTCCGGAATACGCCGGAAGTGGCCATCTTTGTAGATGAAGAGCGCATCGTCAACGCCAACCCAAATGTTGCCATGATGGTCTTCGAGCAATGAAGTAACTTGCTGTCCAGGCACGCGAACCGAGGAAACAGCTCCGTTTCGAATGAGATCAAGAGTGCCGAGACTTGCCACCCAGACCGTCCCGTCTTTAGAGGCCATGACCGAAGCGGCGCCGTTTTGTCCAAACCCCTCGGAGGTCGAAAAGGTAGTGACCGGAAGATCGCGAAAATTGTCAATCCCATCGGACGTGGCCGCCCAGACGATACCATCGTCGCCTTCGTACAGATCTAAGACGCTGTCGCTGGATAAGCCGTCTGCTCGTCCAAAATGGTCGACGGCTTGGCCGTGAATGCGGTAGATGCCGTTGCCATACGTTGCAATCCAGAGATTCTTATCGGAGTCTTCGATGACCTTTTCGATAGGTCAGCTTGCTTCCGTCAAAGTTTGGCAGAACTACCGGGGTCAGCACACCATCGCGGAATTTTTCCAGCCCAAGTCCCGGCCCCGCCGCCATGATTCCGACGAACAAGGACCGTCAGAATCCTCGACGAGACTGTGAACTCCGATTTGCCCCACGTTTGATCGAAGCTGCTGAGGGCTGTAGATCTCAGGGGCTGCACCCATTTTCCAATGGAGCAATGACGTGTCGCTTCCGATCCAAAATCCTCCTTTCCCATCAGCGGAAGAATGAAGACGGGACGAGAATCGTTATGCCCTCGGCCTTCCCGAAGCAGCGGATTTTCGCATCTGTTGCCTGGCATAAAACTCGGTCAGGGTTTTGGTAAGAAAGGACCCACACCGAGTCGTCGTCAGAATCTTTTTGGATGGCGGTAATTGTCGGAAGATCGTAATGGGAAATCACGACATTATCCCTGACGTGAGCGAACTCGTTTCGACCGGCAATCCAAAATTCTCCAGCTCGCACACTGATAGGGTGGAGATCTGGTGTAAAGGAAATCGGAGCCGGCCAGGGAGTAAAACGGACGCCATCAAAACGCAACGCGCCACTGCTGCCGCCCACCCAGAGATATCCGTCTTTTGTTTGTGAAATCCAAGACGGAGTTGTCGGAAAGAATCCGCCTTGTATTCGCCAGGCCGTATGCGCGTATTGGGTAAGGCGTTTGTTCGGATCCAATGCCTGAGCCGCGTTTGCCGCGAGCCACAGCGATAACACGCAGACCAGAAACGACCGCAGAACATGGAAGTGCCGGACTCTCGAGGTGCACATGGCGCGGGGCAACGGGAAATCGACATGGGCAACCATGGCGCTCAGAATCTTACCAAACCTCACCTCGGCCGGATGTCAGGTCACAACTGCGACGCCGCAAGCTTTTCACATATTCAGAGCAGCACGGACCCTTTTCAGCAACTAGTGATGATCAAACGGTTTTGCAAGAAACTGAAACTAATGATCGCCATCAATTTTGACGATCGGTCCATCGGCATCCGGCAAGGTTAACGTCTTCCCTCACCTGGAACAATCAAACTTTAGGCTGACAAACCAGACTTTAGAGATTAGAGCGTTGCTCTCGATAATCCGCGCTCTCGATAATCGGGCGACCGGACGCTTCACTGCGGTCAAGGCTGCCTGATGCTGGACCTCAGCTGCGGATCAGGGCGCGTGGATTAATCGCGACAACCGACTTCCCTTCCTTCGGCTGGCGAATTCCTGACGAGGGTTTATTCCAGCGCGGGCAACGTTTCTACGCGCTGCACCAGGAATGGTGCAACGCCTCCAAACGGGCCGTCCAGGAGGAGCCAACAGGGCTCAGGGCCTGTGCAAAAGAGCGCCTACAACTGCAATGTAATCATGAACTTACATCAAGCAGTTAAACCGATTTAGCTGACCCCTGCAGCCTGCACAAAACGAAGTCATCCATACCTCAGCCAACGAGCTTTCCCGCTCCCAGCGAGCACGCAAATCGCAGCGCAAGGCATTTCTCGCAGAGGGCAGCGAAGCGATTTGTTGAAGGCAGCAACGGTTTTCTCCCGCGACACGTTCTCACCATCCACCAGGGTCAAATGAATTTCTCTCGCCGGACAGAGGCAGAGAGCCAGCCAGACCGTTCTTGCTATTGGCAATGCAAGTGCTTTGCATCCACGTGGTATTGGTTCTGGTGTCAACGTTACGACGCTTCTGTCAAAGCGAAACAAATTAGTCGCGCTAGGTACGCGCGTGGACGAGAGGGGCAACCATGCTTAGGCCGGCGATTGTGTTTTGTATCTTCTTGATGATGGTTTCGGCTTTTGGCCAGTCCGCGTCGAAGTATCAGGTGGGAACGATCACTGAGGTCAAGATTCATCAAAGCGCCGGCGGCGCCGCTACAGACCCGGCGAGCTACGACGTTGCGGTCAAAGTTGGCGATACGATTTATGTCGTGCTCTATACGCCACCGCTGGGCGAACAGACTGTCAAGTACGCCGCGGGACGCGAACTGCTCGTGCTCGTGGGGAAAAGCACAATTCGCTACAACGACATATTGGGTCAATCGTTTGAGGTGCCCATAGAAAGCCAGAAATCTGCCGCAAAGCCTAAACCGGCAACGCCTGTCTCCCCGCCGGCAGAGTGACAGGATCTAGAAATTCTCGCCAATCCTGTCTCGCCAATCCTGTGCTCAATAAAGTTGACGCGTTATTGACACTGACAGGACTTTCATTGCGGGGTGGTAAAGCAGTTCTCCCATTTGCCGTTTCTGTCGTTCAATCTCAATCATTTAGCGATTCGTGCGGCCCATGAATGACTTGGCACGATTCGTGCACATTCGTTGCAGCGGGCAGTTTGTTCCAACAGGAGTGTAGTGCGAATGCCGTTTTACACCGCTATCACCGAAGAGGGATTTGTGTCCGACGAGAAGAAAGCGAAGATCGCCAAGGAAATCACGCGGATACACACCACGGTGATGAAAGTGCCCAGCAATTTCGTTCGAGTGATCTTCCTCTCTTATCCCAAGGGTTCGGGATATGCGGCGGGTGAACAGGCGTCCACAGCAGTATTGAGCTGTGTGCTGCGGAGCGGCCACGCCGACGCCGACAAGAGCGACATGCTGCAGCAACTGTGGTCGATGTTCCAGGACCTCACCGGTATCCCCACGGCTCAGCTGGCCTTATCTCTTCAGGAAATTCCTTCGAGCAATGCGATGGAGATGGGGCAGATCATGCAAGCGGTCGGTCACAAATAGGGTGGGGGCGAAAGCGGCGTAGCGCGCATCACGAATCGGAGAAGATCATGCATAAACTACTATCAGCAGACCCCTCACGCCTCGGCCGTCCGGATGTGCCTCCCTGCTCGGACGCTGTAGACGAAGGCCTTGCTGGTGGAACTCCGGAAGAGCTTAGGACAGATCTGATCGAGATACTTGGCGAGGATGTTGTCCGGCATCGTATCAGCGACCTGGTGCGCTATGCGTCGGACGCCAGCCCTTACCGATATGTCCCGAAGGTGATCGTGCAACCAAAGAACATCGATCACGTAGCGGCCATTTTTCAATATTGCATTGGCAAAGGGCGCCACGCGACCTTCCGGGCCGGCGGGACCAGCTTGAATGGCCAATCGCAAGGCGACGACATCCTGATCGATGTGAGACAGCACTGGAGCGGCTGGAAAGTCGAGGACAATGGGTCGCGGATTCGTTGCAATGTTGGCACCACGCTTGGACGTATCAACGAAGTGCTGAAACCTTACGCCCGCCGCATGGGACCGGATCCTGCGAGCATTAACGCCGCGACAATCGGTGGCATACTGGCCAATAACGCGGGGGGTATGCGTTGCCGGCCAGCGATCGACTCCTACCATTCGATCGTCGCCATGAAAATCGTCCTTACGACCGGCACGATTATCGATACCGAAGACCCGCACGCTGAGGAACGTTTTGCTGCATCCGAGCCAGAGATGGCAGCGGGGCTGTTGAAGATCCGTGAGGAGATTCTCGCGGACAAGGAACTCTCTGCCCGAGTTACTCGGAAGTATGGCATCCGTAACACCAATGGATATGCCATGCATGCGTTTCTGGACGGTGAAACGCCGGTAGAAATCCTGCGCCGCTTGATGGTTGGGTCCGAGGGCACGCTTGGCTTCGTGGCCGAGGGCGTCTACAAGACTTATCACCTGCCCGCAAGAACGACGGTGGCATGGCTGCCATTCGCGACCATCGACGCGGCGGTGGAGCAGGTGGGAAAGCTGGTCGCGCTGGGAGCGCAGGCAGTCGAACTGATGGTCGCTTCATCCCTGACTGCGGCCTCTAAAATATGGAAAACTACGCCACGGTATTGGAAAGATCTCGATCCGAAGAATGCGGCGCTGCTGGTTGAATTCGGCTTTGACAGCGACCAAGAACTGGAGGCGATCGAGAAGAGGGTCGGGGACGCTCTGCGCGATGTGAACATGCTGCAGCCGCTCGAATTCATTCGCGAGACCGAAGCGATTGAGCTGGCATGGCATGTTCGCGACGGTCTGCTCGGCATCGTCGGTGAAATGCGCCCGCAAGGCACAAACCTCATCATCGAAGACGTTTGCTTTCCACCTGCCCAACTTGCGAATGCTACTCGTGATTTGCTCGGTCTTCTTGCCAAACACGGATATGAACCCTCGGCCGCGGGGCATGCTGCCTACGGAAACCTGCATTTCGTGATGATTGCGCAACTGAGCGAAGACGCGAGCCGCCAGCAATACGACGGTTTCATGCACGACCTGGTTGCGATGGTGGTGGATAAGTATGACGGCTCTTTGAAGGCGGAGCATGGAACGGGAATCAACATGGCTCCCTTTGTCCGGCGGGAATGGGGCGACAAGCTCACTGATGCGATGTGGCGCGTAAAACACCTCCTTGATCCACACGGAATCCTGGCTCCAAATATCCTGCTGAGCCACGATCCGCTGATTCACCTGAAGAATCTCAAGACCACTCCTGGGATCGAAGACATTCATTCCGCTTCGCATTGCATTGAGTGCGGCTTCTGCGAACCGGTGTGCCCAAGCCGTAACGTGACGGTCACGCCGAGACAGCGGATCGTGCTTCGTCGCGAGATGTCAAGGCAGCCCGAATGGTCGAAGCTGCTGACCCAACTGCAGCGTGAGTACGAATACGACGCGATCGAGATGTGCGCCGGCGACGGCACCTGCGCCGATGTCTGTCCGATCGGAATCAATACAGGCGCCCTGATGAAACATTTCAGGAAGATGGAGCATTCCGCGGGCGCCGAGGAACTTGCGCTCGACGTGGCCAGGAAGTGGGCCGAAGTGGAGAAGCTGGCGCGTCATGGCGTCAAGGCGGCCGACATCGCGCAAACAATAACCAGCCCTCATCTGCTGGAGGCCCTGACTGATGTGGCTCGCAGCATTGTCAGCAACGATCTGGTTCCCGCAGTAGCCGGGCCAATGCCGCACGCGGCTCCCGCCGACCTTCCCCAACCAGGCGCGCGGGTGCAGCAGCCGCGTATTTCCCGGCGTGCATCAATCGCATCTTCGGCAGGGACAACACCAAGCCCGCATCGCCGGCTCTTCCTGAGACGTTCGTGGCTCTTTCTGAACGCGCGGGCAAGCCTCTCTGGATTCCCGACGACGTGAGAGGTCTTTGCTGCTCGACTCCGTGGAGTTCCAAAGGCTACAAGCGCGGGCAGACATGGATGTCCGAACAGATGAGCGATGCACTGTGGCGCTGGAGTGACGGAGGAAAGCTGCCGGTGGTCGTGGACGCGGCGTCGTGCACGCTCGGTCTCAAGGACGACATCCTCGAGCATCTCGACGATGACCGTAAGAAGCGACTGAAACTTATCACCATTATCGATTCGATCGCGTGGTGCAAAGACCTGCTGCCCGCACTGAACATTCACAAAACGATTCCCAAGATTCTCGTCCATCCCACCTGTTCGACGACGCACCTCGGTCTCACTGAGACCCTACTCGAAATCGCCAGCGCGTTAGCTGGCAGTGCTGAAATTCCTTTGGGAACCACTTGTTGCGGCACTGCTGGCGACCGCGGCCTGCTGCATCCAGAGTTAGTTCACTCCGCCACGCGTGACACGATCGTGCAAATCCAGAGCTCGGGGGATGACACCTGCTTCGTTTCTGCAAATCGGACCTGCGAGTTGGGTATGCGCCAAACTACAGGCAAAGTGTATGAGTCGTTTATTTACGCGATGGAAGAGTTGACGCGAATTTAGAGGATAACGGATGCGCATCGTCAATTTTGAAATACGTGGAGTGCCTGGAATTGCCGCGGATGAAGGCTCGGGCTGGCACGGCCTCTCGCAGTCAGACAGTGGATTTCCAGGCACTCTGCCCGAGCTGATCGCACAAGGCGCGGATCTGTTGCGCATCGGCAGAAGCCTGGGGCAATCACCGGCAGTCGACCTAAAAGCTGTCCGGCTGCTGCCGCCGGTGCCGGCACCGCCGAAAATTCTGTGCGTCGGTCTCAACTACGACGATCACTTGCAGGAGACCGGGCTGAAGAAGCCGGAGTATCCGGAAATCTTTGCCCGCTTCGCGTCGAGTCTCATCGCTCATCAAGAGCCGATCCGGCGGCCCCGTGAATCCACTGCGCTCGACTATGAAGCGGAGCTCGCCGTGGTGATCAGCAAGCCGGGACGCCGCATCCCCCAGGAGCAGGCCCTCGATCACGTGGCTGCCTACTCCCTGTTCAACGATGCGACCGTGCGTGATTTCCAGGTGCGCACGCCGCAATGGACGATGGGC
The DNA here is from genome assembly GCA_963846245.1 of uncultured Acidobacteriaceae bacterium. Taxonomy (GTDB): domain Bacteria; phylum Acidobacteriota; class Terriglobia; order Terriglobales; family Acidobacteriaceae; genus Sulfotelmatobacter. Next base: position 75,849 of record CAWJVI010000015.1, read on the forward strand.
AAGAATTTCGATGGCACAGGATCGTTCGGACCGTGGCTGGTGACGCCTGATGCCGTGCCGCCTGGGGCCCGCGGATTGCGCATCCAGGGCCGTTTGAATGGGCGCGTGATGCAGGATTCGCGCACCGACCTGCTCATCTTCAGTGTCCCGCTGCTGATTGCAACGATCAGTGTCGCGATGAGTCTGGAGCGAGGCGATGTGATCATCACCGGCACGCCGGGTGGCGTCGGAGCGGCGCGTAAGCCACCGGTTTTCATGAAGGCCGGCGATATCTACGAAGTGGAGATCGAGGGGATCGGTGTCCTGACTAACCCCGTGGAGAACGGCTGAGAAAGCGAAATGGAGACACTTCCGTGCAATATTCTGATTACAAATGTTTCCGGTTCAGGTTTGATTCTGGAGTCGCATTCGTCAGCATCGATCACCCGCCAATCAATCTTCTTGATGAAGTTCTGTCGCAGGAATTCGACAAACTCGGCAGGGACCTCGAGACTGATGAGAGCGTCCGGGTTGTGGTCGTGCAGAGCGCGCTTCCTGATTTCTTTATCGCCCACTCTGGCTTGGGCCGGGTTGGAGCCGCTTCCAAAGTGGTGTCCCATACGCGCAGCTTTCGTCTCACGCAGACGATCGGCGAACGATTCAGGAACATGCCCAAGGCAACGATTGCCAAAGTTGAGGGACGCGCCCGAGGCGGCGGAAGTGAGATCGCGCTGGCCATGGACATGTGTTTTGCTGCGGTCGGCAAAGCGATCTTCGGCCAACCAGAGGTGGCGATTGGGCTGGTTCCGGGTGGGGGATCTACGCAAAGATTGCCGCGGCTCATGGGGCGCGGACGCGCCTTGGAGGTGCTCCTAGGCTGCAACGATTTCTCGGCGGAGCTGGCAGAGCGTTACGGCTATATCAATCGAGCGTTGCCGGCGGATGAGCTGACGCCATTTGTCGAGAAACTTGCTTACCGCATCGCGTCATTTCCTGCGCATGCCATCGCTCACGCCAAGGCGGCCGTGGATACTGGAGCATTTAGTTCCATGGCTGAAGGACTTCTGGTGGAAGCCCATGAGTCCGATTTGAGTGTCGCCAGCGAGCTGACGCAAGCGCGTGTGACGGAAGTATTGAAGGCCGGCGCCGAAACTTATGAAGGCGAGCTGGAGATGGATTATTTATCGAGACTCTCCCCGATAAGATAATCGCGCGACTGGTGATAGCTCACGAATAGCCACGCTGGCACCTGCTATTCGGCCCTTCTGAGACCATATCCAGCTTTATCGTTTCTTCTTTTTGTCGCCTCTTCTTTATTGCCTGGACTCCGAATCCACTAGCGCAGCAGGTTCACTTTCGCGAGATCGATGATTTCATCGCCGCGTCCGCTGAGCACAGCCTTCAGCATGAAAATGCCGAAGCCCTTGGCTTGCTCGTAGGTGATCGTTGGAGGCATCGAAAGCTCCTGACGTGACACGTGAACTTCGACTAATGCCGGCCCTTCGTGCTTGAGAGCCTGAGCGATGGCCGGTTCTACCTGGTCCGGATGTTTCGGCTCTCAGGCCGAGGAGGCCCGCTCCCTCCGCGATCTTCGTAAAATTGGGATTCTCCAAGTGAGTGGCAAAATCGAGAAAGCCGCTGGCCTTCATTTCCAGTTCGACAAAGGCGAGCGCATCATTTCTTGAAAACTACCAGCTTCACCGGCAAATTGTGCTGCCGCAACGTAAGCAGTTCGCCCATGAGCATCGCCAGGCCGCCATCGCCGGACATTGAGATGACCTGGCGGCCGGGGTGGCTGACTTGTGCGCCGATGGCCTGCGGCAATGCGTTGGCCATGGAGCCGTGGTTGAGAGAACCAACGAGCCGGCGCTTGCCATTCATCCGGAGATAGCGCGCGGCCCAGATGACTGGCGTTCCAACGTCGAAGGTGAAGATGGCATCATCGGATGCGAGTTGATCAATCACGCTGGCGACATATTGCGGATGGATCGGTTTTGTGCCGGAATCGCCGACTTGCCAGCTTGTCCAGATCCTGGCGCGTCTTACGGTAGTGCTCCAGCGATTCTTTCAAATGCGCTTCATGTTGATTCTGTTGCAGCCTTGGCAAGAGCGCGCGCAGCGTCGTCTTTGTGTCTCCTACAAAACCATAATCAACTTTGCTGCGACGCCCCAGCTGCTCGCCTCGAACATCGATCTGCACGATGGTCGCGTTCTTCGGATAGAACTGCTGATAGGGAAAGTCGGTGCCGAGCATCAGCAGCGTATCGCAGCTCATCATGGCGTGATAGCCGGATGAGAATCCGAGCAGGCCGGTCATGCCTACATCAAACGGGTTGTCATACTCGATGAACTCCTTGCCGCGGAACGCGTGCACGATGGGAGCCTGCAGCTTGCCGGCAAGCTCAACCAGTTCGCCGTGAGCTCCGGCGCAACCGGCGCCCCCAAGGATGGTTATTTTCTTTGAGCGATTGAGAACTTCCGCAAGCTCGCTCAGTTCGTCATCGGACGGGCACACCGTCGGTTTGGGCTCGGCAAAAAGCAAACGCGGTTGTTGCTCAATCGCGTCTCGCAAGGCCACATCCCCTGGAATCACAACGACGGCAACGCCACGCCGTGAAATTGCAGTCTGGATCGCAATCTCGAGCACACGCGGCATCTGCTCGGCTTGCGAGATCAGCTCACAATAATGGCTGCACCCCGCGAAGATCTGTTCCGGATCAGTCTCCTGAAAATATCCACTGCCAATCTCAGCGCTTGGAACTTGCGCCGCGATAGCCAGAACGGGGACGCGGCTGCGCTGGCAATCGTAAAGGCCATTGATCAAGTGCATGTTTCCCGGCCCGCAGCTTCCGGCGCACACCGCCAATTTGCCCGTGAGATGCGCGTCTGCTCCGGCCGCGAATGCGCCTGCTTCCTCATTGCGCATGCCGACCCATTGGATGTTGTCACGGGTGCGAATCGAATCCGTCATGCCATTGAGCGAATCGCCCGGCACTCCGTAAATTCGCTGAACGCCCGCTTTCACCAAGACGTCTACCAGCAGATCGGCCACTCTCTTTGCCATTGTCGTCCCTTTCCCGAACCCTGTTGAATTCCTGAAGTCGCCTTCTTGCTGCTAGTGGAAGCGAAGCGCATAGGCGTTTAGACCCAGCGCTAAGAAAAGAGGCAGAAAATTATGCCATTCGGAGCATTACCTTCTCAAATCCTTCAGTGTTTTTAGATCATCGACGACGTATGCAAGGGAAGCCCGTACGCCCTTGCCACAACGGAGAGGCGCCAAGTCCGAGAGTTCTTCGCCTTTGCAGACCGGCAGCGTCAAAGAACCTTCGCCGATCCACGCTTGCTCGATCTTCACATCGTGAGGAATGTTCTCGACCAGTTCGTGAACTGCCGGATGGTCCTGCCTGTCAGCTGCGAGACGCGGAGTGTGAAGCAGATTGACGACGGGCTTCTGTTTCAGAAGCGACACGTCGGTTACCTGTTCTCTCAGCGTGACAACGGCTTCTGCAAGTCTTTGTCCGGCGGATGTAATGGACCCTGCGAACTTCGATCCCGCTGCGAGGGCGGGACCCGCCCTTCCTGTCGCAGCGTAATACCGCGTCTGAAAAACCTGGCCGAGGCGTTTGGGATAGCCCTGCGTCCAACCGCGGGCAATGGCCGCGTCGTTGTCCACGAAAATGTATGGACAGTAAGCAACCGGTTTGCCCTGGAAGAGCGCATCCACGAGGATGAAGAACTCGCGATACTGATAACGCGCTGGGTCAAGATATTCATCGTCGTTCCCGGTGAACTGCCAATCATAGAAAAGAGCGTTGGCGTGGCCATTCGCGGCGCGATCAGCGTCGAGCCCCGGAGGTAACAAAGCCGCTACGGCAGAAGGCTCCGCCCAAAACTCAACGTTGAGAAAGTCTGAAGAGTAATACCAGGGCGGAGGTGGATTCAGCGTCGATTTGCCTTTCGGAGTGAGCGGATAATTGAAGCCTTTCAGCATTTATTTCTCCTTCCTGAGCTTTTGTTCAGCGTTCTAGTTGGCAGCAACTGGAACTGATCCTGAGCACATCTATGATTTTGCGTTCACCCAGTGACCGGCGTCTGGCGAGGGCGAGAGGAGGACGGTTAGAGTCTTCACGCCCTGAGCTGGATGGACGGTAATCCCACTGATATCTCCAGAACCGGAGGGTCCGGTCATCAGAACGCTGTATGGCCTCAGCTTGAAGTGCGGGTGTTCGTAGGCATCGTGGATATTCCCGACGATCTGCTGTGGGTCAAGCAGCACGACGAGATCATGCGCCAGGAACGCGACGGTGTTCACTTGCAATTCGAGGTCGGAGAGCAGTATGGAGGCGGTCTCGGCCACACCCATCGGCGACCGCAATATGCAAACGTCGATCGTGCTTGCCTCCGACCAATGGTTGAGGGTTGCAGGTTTGATCGTTCCGGTAAATTCGGGGAGCGCCGAACAGATGACTTTGGCATCCGGAAATTTGTTCCGGAGGAAAGAATCGAGGTCAGGAACAGGGTCAGTGACAACGACTCCGGCCATGCGAGCGATGGACTCGCAAAATGCAGCTACGAGGTCCGCGGGCTGGTTCGTGTGGAAGTGAGGGATGATGGGCATTGGCCGAGTGGCGGGCTGGTTCGCTCGCACTGCGTCGAGAATTGCCTTCCTCGAAAGCGCCTCAGTCGAGTTCATCGTTCCACCTCGTTCGTCTTGGGGCGGTGATTTCCGTACCATGCGTGAAATGTTTCCGTAGCAGCCTCCGGGACGTTCCGGTGCTTGCCCCATGCGTTCAAGCGGTTGTAGATGGCGAAGTGGGGAAGCACTTCCAGGGCGGTGGACACTGCGGCCGTCGCTAGCTGGTAGAGACCGGGATGACTGAGCACCTTGTCGGCGACGCGCATGGCCTCCTTTTTCACGATCTGAATCTGACCGTTCTCCTCCATGACTTCTCTCCACCCGTAGATCTGCTCGTGTATGTCGATCTTTACCGGACATACATTTGAGCAGCTGCCATTCAAGGTCGAGGCGAAAGGAAGTTCGCTGTACTTTCGAATCTCAAAGGTAGGCATCATGATGATGCCGATTGGCCCCATATACGTGGAGCCGTAACTCAGGCCACCGCTTCTGCGGTACACCGGACAAGTGTTCATGCAGGCCGCGCAGCGAATGCATTTCAGGGAATGCCAGAACCGCTTCATTCCGAGGCGCGCCGATCTTCCGTTATCGACCAGGATGACGTGCATGGCCGCGCCTTTGCGCGGTCCGCGGAACGTCGAGGTGTACTGGGTTATCGCCTCGCCCATGGCACTTCGGGCGAGCAGCCGAATGAAGACCGCGAGGCTCTCGGTAGTAGGGATGATCTTTTCGATCCCGACGGAGCATATGTGTAGTGGCGGTGTGTTCGCGGAAAGATCGGCATTCCCCTCGTTGGTCGCCACAACAATGGCGCCCGTTTCCGCAACGACGAAGTTTGCACCCGTCATGCCGGCGGGCGCGTGAAGGATGTCTGGCCGGGTGTTCTCGCGCATTACTCCCGCGAGGTAGGCGGGATCTTCATTCTTGGGATCTGATCCATACTTTTGCGAAAACAGGACGGCCACGTCATGCGTGGTCTTGTGGATCGCGGGGCCGACGATATGGCCTGGAGGCTGATCGTCCAGTTGTTGGATGCGCTCACCGAGGTCGGTCTCTGTGACGCGAACACCTCGCCTCTCGAGGAACGGACGCAGTTCACACTCCTCGGTCAGCATGGATTTGGACTTGACCAGCGTGTTCGCTCCTTGTTCGGCAACGAGGTCGTAGACAATTTGGTTATGCTCGTGAGCGTCCCTGGCCCAATGCACGATCACGCCGTTGGCCGTGGCACTGGCCTCAAACTGAATCAGGTACTGGGAGAGGTTCGACAGCGTGTGTTCTTTGATCTCAGACGCTAGGGTCCGGAGTTCCTCCCATTCAGGAACCTGGCGGGCCGCGGCATCCCGCCTCATTCTCATCGCCCAGAGCAGCTTATCAAGCCGTGCCTCGTGGACCGTGTCCGATAGAAACGTCTCGGCGTTCCTTGCCTGGTCGACCGGCGCACTCATAGCGACACCCCATTCAATATTTCTGCGAGGTGAAAGAAGGGGACATCTTGCTTCTGTCTGCGCGCACATCCTTGCAGATGCATCAGGCAGGACATATCTGATGACACGACGCAGTCGGGCGACGCTTTCTGCATGAAGGCCAGCTTGTCGTATCCCATCTTTGCGGAGACCGCTTCCTCGGTCACCGCGAAGGTGCCACCAAAACCGCAGCACTCGTCCACGCGCTCGAAGTCGCTGAACTCAATGCCGGGAACGCCGCTGAGCAAGGCCTTTGGCTTCGAGAAGACGGGGTCATGCACACGTTCGGACATCGATGCCATATTCAGGCCGCGAATCGCAGAGCAACTCGTGTGCAGTGCGACCTTGTGCTCGAATGTCGCCCACGGGAATTCCCGCACCTTCAGAACGTCGTGGAGGAACTCAACCAGGTCGTAGGTATTTCGAATCAGATTTTGCCGTCCCGGTGAGTCTGCTCCAGCGGTGAATTTGTTGCGGATGTGATGAGTGCAACTACCGGACGGAGTGACCACGTAATCAAAGGAGCCGAAGACTCGGGCGCAGTGTTCTTCGGTGGCTTGCGCCTCCTCATAGCAGCCACTGTTAGCCATGGGCTGGCCGCAGCACGTCTGTTCCTTCGGGTACACGACATCGACTCCCAATCTTTCGAGCAACTCGAGGGTGGCTATGCCGACGCGGGGATAGAACATGTCGATGTAACAGGGGACCATGAGCGCGACTTGCATTTCATTTCGCCTTATTAAGACTGAGATTGCTCGACAGAGCCCGAAGCTTGTGAACGTTGCGGCACGCTACCCGTGAGCTAAGCAAACTCATTGCCATCGCGAGGGGGCGGTACTTGAGCCGTCGAGCGGCATCAAGCGCAAACGGAAACCCGGATTTACGGGGAATCAGCTCGGGAGAGAAGTAAAGCAATCATGTGCTGGCGGAAAATGGACAGTGTCATGACCGTGACAGGAAAGCCAGAGTCAATAGGATGACGTTGCGGTCGATGTTCCCTGCCCTGATGGCAATCTCTAGCTCTAGTCACTTCGCAACCTAAACGCGTTCGACTTCCTGCGGGTCCGTTCTACTCAATTCTGATTCCGCGCGCTACTGGGGAAGAAAGTGAGCTTCAGCGCGCGCCTCGTTGTGTGCATTGTTTTGGAAGGCGGCTTGCAAGCACCTGACGATGATGGCACAGGCGCGAATCGGGATCGCGCATTTCAATCGCAGAGGGCAACCGGGGGTAGCGGTGACGCGGATTGCAATTCCTTCAAGCAGTAACCTCGAGATCTCAGTTGATCGAGTGGGAGAGGACGGCATGGTCCGGTTGAATGGCCGAGTCGATGTCGATTCCTCGCCCGAGCTTCGCGATCGCCTGCGGACTCTTTTGTCGGAGGAATCATTGCCTAAAACCATCATCGTCGACTTGGCCGGAGTTTCCTACATTGAGACGTCCGGGGTCGCCACTCTGATTGAAGCTCTACGAATCGCGCGGCATCACCAGACCAACTTCCGCTTGCAGGGGCTTAGTGGTGCTGTGCTCCGGCTGTTCCAGGTCACCGGAGTGCTAGCGCTGTTCGATCCGAGCAATTCCGGACAAAGTGATTCGGGACAAAAGGTGTCGTGATGGCGAATGTTCTCGAAAGTGTCGGCGAAAGTACGATCGAACATCTCGACTACGTCGGGAGTCTGAATATTCAGTGGTGGCTCACGCTGCGGGCGATGGGGCAGGCGCTGCCGTTTGTGGGAAATCGATACCGTTGGCGAACCACTGTGAGGCAAATGTTGGAAATCGGCGTGGACGCGATGCCGATGGTGTCGTTGATGGCGATCTGCACGGGATTCATTCTGGCGATGCAAGGCGCATCGGAACTGCGCCGTTTTGGAGCTCTGCACTATGTCATTGACTTAGTCGCGGTCGGCTTTACACGCGAACTCGGACCGCTAATCACGGCGATTGCGGTTAGTGGACGCTCCGGGTCTGCGTTCGCGGCTGAAATCGGGACGATGAAGGTGACTGAGGAACTCGATTCCCTCCGTGTCATGGCGCTCGAGCCGATAGAGTTTGTCCTCGCGCCCAAATATCTGGCCGCGTTGATTTGCGTTCCTTGCCTCAGCATCATTGCAAATCTCTTCGGCATATTGGCCGGTGGGCTGTTCATGTTCTTCAGCACTCGCCTGTCGCTGCTGCTATACGCTCACTATGTGTTGACTTCCATAACTCTGCGCGACGTAATCACGGGACTCATCAAGAGCGTGGTGTTCGCAACCATCATCGCTCACGTGGGATGCCTGGAAGGATTCCGGGTTCGCGGAGGCCCCGATTCTGTGGGTCGCTCCACAACGAGTGCGGTGGTGAAGTCGACTTTCCTCGTCATCGTTGCCGACGCGGTGTTTACCGCGATTTTTTATTTCACGGTGAAACAGTAATGCCCATCATTTCCGTCCGCGATCTTGTAGTCGAGTATGACGGCCGCCGCGTGCTGAACGGGCTTAATCTCGACATCGAGCACGGAGAAACGATGGTGTTGCTGGGTGGAAGCGGCTCCGGAAAAAGCACCTTGTTGCGCCAGATCATCGGGCTGGAGCGCCCGAAGTCGGGCAGCGTCCACGTGAAGGGAACGGATATCACTCGTTGCTCAAAGGCCGAGCTCAAGAAGGTCCTGCGCTCGATTGGTGTGGCTTTCCAGAGTGCGGCGCTATTCAATTCGTTGACGGTGGAAGAAAACATCGCCCTGCCCCTACATGAACACACGCGGCTCGCACCATCCATCGTCGACCTTATGGTCTGGATGAAGCTGGCCGCGGTCGGCCTGGCGGACTTTGGCAAGTTGCTCCCGCAGGAACTCTCCGGCGGGATGAAGAAGCGTGCGGCCGTGGCGCGGGCACTTGCTCTCGGCCCCGAGATTCTTGTGCTCGATGAGCCGTCGGCTGGGCTTGATCCCATTGTTGCCGCGGAGCTCGATGAACTGATCTTGCTGGTCAAGGAAGCAATGCAGATGACGGTCATTGTCGTTACTCACGAACTGCCGAGTGCGTTCCGGATTGCGGACCGCATCGCCATGCTGTATCAGGGCTCATTCAGCTCAGTCGGCACCAAGGACGAGATCAAGGCGAGCCAGAATCCGCGGGTGCGGCAGTTTCTCGATCGCATACCTGAAAACATAGCGAAGATGCCCGGCGTAACGGCTTACTTCGAAAAATATATGCAGTCCGAGGAGGTCTACCGATGACCACGGAAGCGAAAGTCGGAGCGTTCGTCCTGGGATGCTTCTCGGTTCTGGCCTTCACGCTGATCTACCTGATCAACGCGCAGCTGGGCTTACACACCGTTCCTTACCGCACGTATCTTCGTTACGCCGGCGGGCTGGAACCAGGGGCGTTCGTGCTGTTCGGCGGAATCAATGTGGGAAAGGTGACCGCGGTGCGCCCCGCTGCCTCCGACCCCACCAAGATTGAGATTCTGTTGGACGTGAAGGAAAACACTCCGTTGAACGAAAAATCGGTTGCCAAGCTGGGACTGGTCAGCGTGATGAGTAGCGCGGCATTATCCATCACCACCGGCAGCAACGATGCGAAGCGTCTGGGGCCGGGGTCCACGATTCCCTCGCAGGAAGCGGCGAGCCTTGACGACATCACCAGCAAGTTGACAGTCGTGGCCGACAACGCCAACGGATTAATCACCGAGGTGCGGGGCGAATTGCATGGCATCAGCGGAGACGCCCGCACCCTGCTTGCAAACCTGAATAGTGTGACGGGCCAAACGAATCAGCAGAAGATACGAGACGTGCTCGATAACGTCGACGCCATGCTGGCGACGGAGCGCCCCAAGATTGACCGCCTTACCGACCAGCTGAATACGCTCAGCCAGCACGCCGACGAAACTATCCAAAACGTGAATGGCACCGTCAGCGAGGTGCGCGAGCCCGCCCGCAAAGATCTGGCTGAACTGCAGAATGCTTTACTCGAAACCCAGCATTTGCTGGCTGACATGCAGGTGCTCGTGAAAGCAAATGATTACAAGGTTGAGGACACAATCGACAACCTGCGGATAGCTACCGAAAACCTGGACGACTTGACGGAATCGGTGAAACAGCGTCCGTGGAGCCTGATTCGGATCAGGCACCCTGAGGATCGGAAAGTTCCGAAATAATGCGAATCGAACGAAAAAAGCGGTATCGAGCCTGCTCCGACACGAGGCCCAGCGGATGGTTATCATGAAAAAAACTCTGACGACGATTGTCTTCAGTTTGGCGGCTTTGGCGATGCTGACCGGCTGCGCGGGAAGAGTGAAATACCCAAACTATTACACCTTTAACCTGCCTGCGCCGCCGGATCCACCTGCTGCGGCGACGGCGCGCGCGATTCTAGCGATCCGTGAATTCCGCGCACCCGCGTATCTGCGTCAGACAGCGATTGTTTATAGGACGTCTCCGGAACAGATCGGTTTCTATGCGTACAATCGCTGGGCGATGGACCCGCGTGATTTCGTGACCAATGCGATCATCGAACGCCTGCGTGCCGGCGGAGCTTTTGCTCATGTGCAGTCCTATGACGGAAGCCGTGATGTCGACTACGTCCTCAGCGGACGCCTGGAGAAACTCGAGGAACTCGATTACCAGGGCGGCGTCAAAGTCCAGGTTGCCATGTCCGCCGAGATCACAAATATCGCCACCGGAAAGCCCGTTTGGAGCAACGAAGTTTCGGAAACTGGCGACGTCGAGAAGCACGATGTGCCAGCCGTCGTCTCGGAAATGAACCGCACAATGGAACGAGCGATTGCGAAGCTGGTGACTCCGGTGTCCGCACAAATTGCAGCTCCCAGCCCGAAATGATGGGGCCAGCGTTCCACGGCGAGGTCCTCCAGGCATTATGTTTCAGGCAGTGTCGGTAGAAACTCCCGACATTCTGTCTCCGTCGTCCCCCTTCTGGCTGATCGACTGAGACGAGTGTTTATGCACTGGCTCAAAAGTTACGGCCTCGGTTCCCACTTAGTTGACTGGCTCGCGTTAGCAGTCGTGATCGTAATTACCTTCGCCGCACGCCTCGGTGCACGGAGATTTATTATCGGGCTGCTTACACGCAAACGTGACAAAGGCAAAGGTGAGAGGGAGTATTGGCGCAGACATGGAGAGGGATGAAACCGGACATATCGAGCGAAAGCAACAGCAGTCCCTCACCATTTCCACTCTTGATCACAACTTCGAGAAGTGCGCGCTCCTGGGCCTCTGTCCTGCGCGGTGAATGGTGTCAAGTGTCACGTGTCATGTGACATGGCGGTCATGGAATGCAAGAGGCCTCGTCCGTCTCCTCAAAAAGACCATGAATTTGCTGCGATCGCGAGCTCAACTCCGCGATTGCGTCGTTAATCTTCGTCGTCTGATTGGAACCGCAGTTGCTCCAACCGAATCATGAGAACTCTAACGCTTGGAGCTCTCGTAACACTCAAGGAGCAAAGTTGATGTCCACTTCTCCAGTGTCCGCGGGACCCGCGGCGCCGGTCGCGAAACCGGTGCCGCCCAAAATTGATACAGAGCAGCCAGCTCCTCGCCCAGGTTCCAGGTGGCAGAGCTTGATAACTCCCGTCCTCGTAGTGCTTCTCGCTCTGGCCGTTTTGATCGCCATTACGCGTAACTGGAATGCCTGGGAGGGCGGGAAGGTCGAACAGGTCACAGACGATGCTTACGTTCGCGGCGACCTTACTCCACTTAGTACTAAGGTCGCGGCCATCGTGCGTGCGGTCGACGTGGCGGACTACCAGCAAGTACATAAGGGCGATCTTCTTGTCGAATTGCAAGATGATGACTATCACGCGCAGGTGGATCAGGCCAAAGCGGCGGTGGAGGCGGCGCGTGCCGGCATTGAGGAAAATCTTCGCCAGCGCCAGTTGCAGGATACGCGCATCGCGAAAGCGCTGGCCGGCATCGATCAGGCAAAGGCACAGATTGCAGCTGCCGAGGCTGGTAAGGCCGCGGTGCAGGCTGAGTTGATTCGCGCTCGCTCGGAACGCAAACGCCAGGAAGGCTTGTATCAGACGCACTCGACGACCGAGCAGAATCTGGAAGCCGCTGTCGCCTCCGAAGGAAATCTCTCCGCCCAATTTGCCAGCCGCGAAGCCGATCTCCATCAGGCACAAACCATGCTGCGCAGTAGTGAACTCGCTGCCGAGGCTGAGCGAGGCAGCAAAGTCGTACTCGAATCCCAGGCTGTGCAACTTCAGGCCGACCTGCACGGCAAGCAGGCGAACCTTGCTGGGGTTGAGGTGAATCTTGGCTACACCAAAATCTACGCTCCCGACGACGGAACTGTGGGCGAACGGCAAGTTCGGCCTGGACAACTCGTCTCGCCCGGCACCCAGGTTATTTCCTTTGTTGCTCTCACAAAATGGGTCCAGGCGAACTATCGCGAAACACAGTTGACCAACGTGAAAATTGGGGACCCCGCCGAACTAAGTATTGACGAATATCCCGGGCAACGCATTCGCGGAAGAGTGGTTGAGATCGCGCCGGCCAGCGGATCGCAATTCGCTCTGTTGCCGCCCGACAACGCCACTGGCAATTTCACGAAAGTCGTGCAGCGTATTCCCGTCAAGATCGCGCTGGACGATCCGGCGGTCGCGACCACACTGCGTCCCGGACTTTCCGTGGTGGCAACTGTCCGCACGAGACAATAACTGGAAATCGGTAACTGGAAATATGGCAGCCTCGACCATCACAGTTCGTCCGTCGGCGCTAGAGATCGCGCATGCGGCCGCCGCGGCGATCCCGTCTGAAGTATCGACGCGTCCTCTCCTCGGTATCCTGGGAGTCGTCACTGGAGCAGGACTTGTCACCCTTGCCGGACGCATGCTCAGTCTCGGCCTTGCCGATTTGAAGGGGCACGTTGGCATAAGCTTCGACAATGGCGCGTGGCTCGACAGTGCCTTCAATGCCTCGCTCATGTTTATCGGCCCGTTCACTGTTTACCTCGGAGGGCTGCTGGGTCCGCGGCGCGTGCTACTGTTCGCGGCAGGACTTTTCGCCGTAACTTCTCTCTATCTCCCGCTCATCCATAGCTACAGTCTTCTCGTTGCTGCGCTTATCGTTGCCGGGCTAACCTCAGGCACTTTCTATCCGCTCACCCTGACGTTCGCCCTTCGCAACATTCCATTGCGATACCTACCTTTGACCATTGCTCTCTACGCGACTTTTGTGGACGGAGGCGTGAATGTCGCGCCTTCGCTCTACGGTTGGTACAGAGACCATCTGTCGTGGCAGTGGATGTTCTGGAATTCTGCGGTGATTGCGCCGGTGATGATGATATGCGTTTACTTCGGAATTCCGCCGCTGCCGCCGCGCAAGAAAAGCGGCCCGGCACCCAGCTTCGTTGGATTCCTTTACCTCAGTGCCGGACTAGCCCTGATTTTCATTGCGCTTCAGCAAGGCCAGCGGCTGGATTGGTGGCGCTCCGGCGTGTTCAACGCCTGTTTCTGGTCCGGATCTTTTTTTCTCCTGTGTTCGCTCGTTCGGAGGCTACGTGCTCCGAATCCCCTCGTGGCGCTGCCTTATCTGCTGAATTGGAACACCCTTCTGCTTGGGTGTCTGCTGTTCTGGTTCCGATTTACGCTGTGCACAACCATCGTCCTTATTCCACAGTCGTTGGCCATTCGCGGTTTCGAGGCCGACCAGATTGGTCCCGCGATTATCTGGAGCGCAGTTCCGCTTATACCGATCGCCCTCATTGCCGCGCTGTTGCTCTTACGCAAAGTCGATCCACGCTTGCTGTTCGCCGCGGGCCTTGCTTGTACGGCGTTCGCTGCCTGGTTGTGCTCGCAGTACAGCACAACGTGGGCGGCGGAGAACTTTTATCGTACGGAATTGCTCGTCGGCGTCGGACAAGCCTTTGCCTTCATCGGGCTGGTCGGCTGTATTGTGTTGCAGGCGATCTTCACCGGCGGTCTAGGGAGGGCAGAGTGGGCCCTCAGCTTTTCGGCCTTCTTTCATGTCGTTCGTCTGTTCGGCGGTACAGCCGGCGCGATTTACATGGGCCATTTCCTTGCCCAGAGGGAGAAACTGCACTCGAACCTCCTGGGACTTCACGTCAGCGGTGGCAACTGGATCACTGAGCAGAACATTCGTGCCATGACGGCAGGCCTCTACGCCAAATCCTCCGCGATAGGCGATGCAACTGCGCGCGCTGTTGATTTGATTGGAGCCCGGCTGCGGCTCCAGGCATATAGCTTGAGCCTGATCGATGGATTTCTGCTCCTCGCCTGGAGTTGTTTTTGCGCTTTAATTCTCGTCGCTTTGCTGCGCAAATCTCCGTTGAACTACGGCGATCTCAGCGCTATGCAGCAGATTCCCGGCGCCGGGAAGGGGTCGAATCAATGAAAAGAAATGCGGCACTGCTCGTGTTAGCAGCTGCGGTTTTTTCCTCCTGCATGGCGGCGGCCCAGGAAATGAGCAAGACGGAGCCTGCGCCGCGCAAGATTACGCTGCAGGAAGCTGTTCAGTTAGCACTCAAGCACAATCACGATATCCGCATCGCCGGCTATACGGTCGACGAAAAGGAGCACGCGAAGCAAGTCGCGAGGAGTGCATATTTTCCAACGATTCGAAATGACAGCCTCTTTACGCATGTGACTACTACGGAGTTCTTCGAGCTAAAGGCCGGAGAGCTGGGCACAGTGGGGGGAACGCCGATTCCTGCCGCGAACAAGATCATCAACGAGGGCGGTGTAGACATCGCGACCAGTGGAACTCAGCTCACCCAGCCGTTGACGAATCTGCTCAAGGTCAAGCGCGAAAACGACATCGTCCAGGCCGAGTTGAAAGCCTCGCGGGAGAAGGCGCGGCTTACTGGAAACGACGTAGCGCTGTCCGTTCATCAGGTCTACTACCAGATACTGATTGCCCAGGCGCACCATAGCGCCACCGAAGCGCGAATAAAAGCGTCCGAAGCTCTTCAAAGCGAGCGCGTCGAACAAGTAAAATTCGGCAGCTCCCTCGAAGAAAACCTGATCGACAGCCGCGCCCAGCAATTGCAATCGAAGCAGGAGTTGCTGACGACCGATTTCCAGTTGACGGATCTGCAACTGAAACTCAACGACTTGATTGGCCTGCCTCTGGCCACTGCGTTGGATCTTGATCCAGGTATTCCCGAATTCCAGGAGACTTGCCCGCGCAGAGATTGTGTTACTGCTGCCATTGGGTCGCACCCGGAAATCCTTGCCGCTCGTGCCGAGGTGCAAAAAGCTGAGGCCGCGATCGGTTTGGCCAAAACAGATATCTGGGTCCCCGATGTTGAAGCATTTGCCCGTTACAGCTACCAGGACAATCTCCCCTTTCTGTTCCTGGCGCACAACTTCGGAACGTTTGGCGTTCACTTCGGCTACGATCTGTTCGATGGTGGGCGTAAGCACGGCGTACTGCGTGAACGTCAGGCACAGTTGGCACAAGCAAAGGAGAACTTGGCGAAGCTGACGGACGCGGTCGACCTCTCCGTGGAGACGGCGTACAACAAGCTGGAAAGAACGCGGCAGATGTTGAAGGTGTCGGAAGAAGTGCTGGCTCTGCGCACCGAGTCAAACCGGGTGCGTCAGCAGGAGTTGATACGGGGAGCGGCGTTGAACTCGCAGGCGGATGCCGCAACGGCTCAGGAATTCGACGCCAAGGCGCTCCTGCTGCAGTCGCAGATGGACTACTTGCAAGCCCATGACGAACTGTTGGACGCGATGGGCACGCGCCCTGAGTAAGTCCTTCTTCGGGATGCGATCGCAAAGCTCGGTGCGCCCGGCGAGCCGACGCCATCCGTCTCAGCTATCGAGAGTCCGTCGTAGTATTTTGAGCAACACTTGATGATCGAATGGTTTTGCGAGGAACTCGACTGCACCATCTTTCATGGCCTGAGCCCGTATCTCGGCATCGTCATACGCCGTAATAAAGATGATCGGGACGTTGTATTGTCCTTCTTTCAGCCTTGCCTGCAATTCCAACCCCGACATCCTCGGCATGCGGACGTCAACGATCAAACACGCAACCTTAGTATGTAAGTCGGACTCCAGGAACTCTTGTGCTGATCCGAAGCATCGTACTTCGATCCCCGCTGATTCGACCAGGTCACACAGGGAGTCCCGCATGAGTTCGTTGTCGTCGATGATGACAACGACTTTGGACGTCTGGCCGCCTGGCATGTCGTTAACCACACGTCGTGGGATCAATCACGACGATGCAAGCCTTGTTTATTCCAGGGGCGAAGCGGGTGTAAATGGATCAGGGGTGACTTTGCGATGAAATCGGAGTGAAACGGTGGAAGCTATTGATTCTTAAGGAAATTCGCAACCAGCCTTGATGCATTTTGTTTCGACAATTCCGAGCCGCATTGCTACAGTTCTTATTCTGTTTTCGGTGCGGCCCCATGTCCACCACTCTCTCAAGGCGCGTTCGATTCGGAGCCTTTGAGCTCGACCTTAGCACGGGCGAACTACTATCGACTGAGGCGCCCGATCCTGGCAATCCCAGTCCTAACAGTCCCTGTCCTAACAACAAGGTCCTCCTCAGAGAACAAGTTTTTCAGGTCTTGCGGATGCTCCTTGAACGTGAGGGCCAGATTGTCACCCGCGAGGAAATCAAGAACAGGCTGTGGCCAGACGATACGGTCGTCGATTTCGACCAAAGCATCAATGCGACGATCAAAGCGCTGCGCCGCGCCCTGGGGGATTCAGCCGACGAACCACGGTATATCGAGACCTTGGCGCGGCGTGGCTATCGATTGATGCCGACCATCGAATGCCTGGAGGCAGCGCCGGGGATCGCACCCGCAGAAGTCACCCCAGAGGCCCGTCCAACAAGAGGGTGGAGGTGGCGCACGCTGGCGGCGGGCGTGCTGCTTGCACTTGGCGCGCTCACTCTTTGGCGCTACGAAGTTTACCGCCATCGCATCACGCTCGCTCCCACCGACACGATCGTTCTGGCCGACGTCGACAACCGAACGAACGAGCCTGTTTTCGACGACGCATTGAACAACGCGTTGCGCTATGAAATAGAGCAGACGCCATACCTAAACCTGCTGGGATTGGATAAGACCTCCGCCACCCTGGGGCAAATGAAACTCGCGCCGACCACCAGGATCACTCCGGAGATCGCGCGCCAGATTTGCAGTAAGACCAACAGCAGGATGGTGATCGCTGATTCGATCGCCGATGCCGGTAACAGATATCGACTGGAGATCAGGGCACTCGACTGCGGATCAGGAGCGACCCTGGCTGAGGAAGGGACCGAGATTAGCGCTCGTAATCAGGTGATCCATGAGTTGGGAGCGACGGCCGCGCGGCTTCGGAGGAAGCTCGGGGAGCCGGCCAAATCGCTGGCCCGGTTTAATCAGCCTCTGGAAAAAGCGACCAGCGCGTCCCTGGAAGCGCTCCAGACGGGCGCTGCGGGAACCAAGCTCTTACTGGCGGGCAACCCGGCGGCCGCTCTCCCCCTATATCAGAGGGGAATTGAACTTGACCCTGATCTTGCGCTCACCTACGAAGGAATTGGCGTCGTCAACGGAGAGGTCGGCCACTACGACCTGATGGCAGCTTCAATTACACGCGCCTACCAATTGCGCGACCGGATGACGGAAAAGGAGAGGCTGAATGCCGAGTATCTCTACTACTATGCCGTGACTGGCGACCTCGACAAATCGTACTCCGTTCTTGTTCGATTGCTGGAGCTCTTTCCTCGCGATGTATTCTTTCACGCTAATCTGGCGCAGACGCTGCTTAGACTCGGTCAGCTCAAGCGTGCGGCCGACGTAGAGGATGAGACGGCGCGACTGGAGCCAAGTTCACTCTATTTTTCGTGGGCGGCCCGTGACAACATTACCGCAAGTAGGTTCAGTGAGGCAAGGTCATGGCTGGCCCGGGCGAAGGCGCTTAAATTTGACAGCGTCGAGCTGAGGATTCAAAGATTTCGACTGGCAATCATCGACGGTGACGCGGGCGCTCTCAACCGGATTTTCGATGACGAAACCCAACTCCCTGACCGAGTCGTGCTCTTGCGCGGGCGATTTGAAGCTCAACATGGTCACTTTGAATCGGCAGACCGCTTACAACTGCGGGCATCGAAGCTGTCTTCGAATCCGGAAGATATTTCCAGGGCCCTTGTTCTTTCGGCCCTTCAGAGCGCAGAGGCGGGCAGGGTAATCCAGGCGCGGAAAGCCCAGGACCAGGCACTTCGGAGCAAATTGGAGCGCGGCCAAAGAATGATTTTGGCTCTCTCGCTCGCCCCGCCTGCCGCGAGCGGGAGAGTTCCTCGGCTTGTGGAGACAATTCCAATGCCTTGCCGGCCAAAGCCTCTGTCGCCAATTTGCTTTTCGAGATGTCCGTTCGGATCGAAACGTACTGCTGCGTTTTTCCATCCGGCCCCAGCAATGGAACTATGGTCGCTTCTACCCAATACATAGATCCGTCCTTTGCCCGGTTCTTGATCTCACCCTGCCAAACCGTCCCATTCCCGATGGCATCGTACATCTGCTGGAAAAACTCCTTGGAGTGGTGGCCGGAGTTGAGAATGCGGTGATTCTGACCGATCAGCTCGTCCCTGGAATATTGACTGATGGTGCAGAACTTGTCGTTCACATAGGTAATTGTGCCCTGGACGTTAGTCACCGCTACGATCGCGTGTTGATCCAGAGCGAGCTTTTGATCGGCCAGTTCCTTCAGCTGACCGCAGCTGGTAGCGAGAGCTTCTTGTACGGCTTTTTCGACACGCTTCCGCTCCGCGATTTCGCGGATGGTTGCGGCGACGATGATTCCTTCTGCACTTTCCACTGGGATCAGCATGAGTTCTCTCCGAAACCTGTTTCCATTCTTTCGCCCACGCTAAACATCTAGCCGTGCGGCATGAACTTGCCATCGCTCGACATGATGCGGCTGCGATAGATCGCACCCACGACGACTAGAATCAACATCGCCGACCCTAATACGAGTTGTGCCTTCCGGTTCCACACTGTTTCTCCGTCAGTTCGCAAACGCATGGGTGCCGCGAGAGTAATAAGCCTCGCTGTGAGCAGGCCGGCCGTGCCAGAGCTTTGCCGCCGTCGCCAGGTCCGAGGGAGGACCCGACATTGACCTTGCATTTGCCGCACCACTCGCCCCTCAGAGAAGCCTGTGATTTGCCCATTTTCAAGCGTTGAAGAGCTGCACTCTCAGGTCGAGTTGTATTCAATCGTGAATACCGCCTGTTTACTGAACAACTCCCCGGGTTATGTCCCAGGAATTCAGGAACGGCGCGATTCCCGGGATGTCAAGGTGCAACGCCCATATTTTCCGAGGGTGGTTCGAAGCTATTAATTATGGTGCAGTGACAGCTCATGATTATTGCAGTCATAAGGGCAGTGTTTTCAGCGTGGGGCTACCAAGATAGCTGTCGAGAATAAGCCAACCGTCGAGACCAGATGGGATGAGAAGGCCGGTCTCCGACGGGATGCTATACGCTTCCAAGTTATCAAAGCGCTCGAAGCGCTAGAGTAAAAGAGACCAGCAATGAAGAAGGTTAGCGCCAGGGTGACGAAGCAGATCAGGAAGTTTTCCGAACAGACAACTTTTTGGATGAGATGGCACGCCACTTGGATCTGTGCCACACTGTCCCCCTCATGTTTGAGCGCCGCTTCGTCGTCTTGAGGTATGAGGGCAAAGTACCTGTGATGGGGTCATGCACAAGCTGCGAACGCAAGTTTTTTACACCCGCGGGGTTCGCGAATGATGTTTTTAGTGCGGAACGATACCTGACTCACAAGTTCGATCTGCATAGATGCCCAGAAGATGAGGGCGACAACCGGAGACGGCGGCCGACCAAAGCTTGATTCGATGTGGGTGGGCAGGCTCAGTGTTCTTTCGGTTTGGTCGTTCCCCCTCCCTGCTGCTCCACAGTATGTGCCATGTTCTGATCCACAGTGTGTTCCACAGCCCCCAGCCTCACTATGGGGCCGCTTGCGACGTCTGTACGGCTTGAATCGTTTTTCCAGCCCCGGTTGCGCAGCCGGTAGAGGTGGGCGCGCCGCCGGTGGGACCACCCGGATTATTGCCGTTGAGATTTATGAAATAAATCTGCGAAGCGCCCGCCAGAGTAGTCGATGCCACGGCATTGTCCACGATGATCCCGCCCGTCGCCCAACAGCCGTTCCCGGTCGTATCAACAATGTTCATTCCCTTGCCGGTGCCGCCGGATTGAGTGGGCGTTGCTGGAGTGCTCACGTTAGCAGCCACAACGCACCCGTTTCCAGCGGCGTCCAGGGGACAGGCCGCCGAATTGGCCATACTGAAGAATAGATAGTCTGTGCCGGCGGTGGTGTTTGTTCCGTTGGAGGTGCATGCGCTTGCTCCGTTGTTGCAGAACTCGGTAATGGGAGATGCCCAGATTAGTCCAACGGCGTTGACGCCCGCATATTTTACAGTCGCGGTCGCACTCATGACATGGGCAGTGATCGGAATGCTGTACAACGTTCCCCCCGCATTAGCGGCGGTGGCTCCTACTACCCAAAGGTTCCCCGTATGGACTGACGATTGGTAGTACACGTTGTCGAAACTACCGGCGTAGATGTAATCAACGATGCCGCCAGCACCTACTGCTGTGCCGGTTGCGGTCCCGTTGCCGGTACCGGCGGTAAAGGTGGTGTTGAATTGATAGACGGCGTTATTGCCACCGCTGTTACGGCTCTCAAAAACATAGACCGCTCCTGCGGCGGAATCGACAAGAGGGGCGTCGATAATAGACCCCGTCCCCAGGGAGCTCGATGTGCCATGCACGCTCCCCGACGTTGTTGTCGGCGTCCCGCTCCCCGTGCCTACGGCATAAAGTTGGCTAGCAATGCTGCCCACAAACACGTACCCGGACGCGGAGTCGTAGACCGGAGACGCGAGTTGCGAATGGCTGTTCAGAGTCACGGGCCAGATCGACTGCGTTTCGGCTGGGCTTCCGAGAAAAACTCCCGTGAACTGGTGAATTTCCCCTTCGTCGTCGCCCACATAAAGTTGATCATGGCTGTAATCGTAAAACGGCGCCGAAAACGTATCACTATTGCTCAGTGTCAGGGTGGTCATGCAAGGGGCCGTACAGGATCTATAGTTGGCATTCGTCACTGTAGTTGGAACCCCGGGCGTGGCCATCGCCTCGGCGCTGATGGTGAGCGTCTCGCTCGCGTGAGCCGTCGGTGCTGTCGCCAGACTCACCGTGGTAGCAGTAAGGAGAGCTGAGATCGTATCCCCCGCCGGTATGCCCGTTCCCGAGATCTGCGCACCCACGTCCGCCTGGGTGAAGGTCCCTGACGTAATCGTGACGTTTGGACTGCTGGCGCTCAGGGCTCCAGTGACGCTGCGCGCCGTCGTGTTCGCGTGCCACTTGAGGAGAACCAGGCCTGCTACACCGGTGCTGCTGCTATCCTGAATGAACGCCACTTGTGTGCCGTCCTGGGAGAGTACGGGAGAAAGTGAAACTACATTGTTGGCGCCGGTGTTATAGGCCCAATAGGCCGAAGGGACCGTGCCCGTGCACCCGCCTGTATAAATATTGGAGTAGGCGATAATAGTTGCCGCGGTGTTGACCGCCGTGCCCGCCGAACCGGTCGGATAAACCACAAAATCATTCGCGCAACTGGCGGTGTAGGGGCTAAACGACCACTTGGCTGGGAAGGTGTTCGGTTGCACCGTGCCGGTTCCCATGGACACGCTCCAATCCTTGTCCAAGCCGGGTTCTCTCCCGTGTCCTCCATGATGTTCGATTCCGCCAGGGCCGAAGGGGCCGCTCGGGTCGAAGAATCCGCCAGCATCGGTGATCGGCTTCACTCCGGTCCCCCGCTTTTTCTGCTGAAGAATGTAACGGGGATTGTTCACCGTCTCGTACCATTTCTCGTAGGTGCCGCTGATCAGCGCCTGATCGATGGTCCCTGGGTCGGAGAACATGACGTGGTGGTGAGTCCAGTCTTCGACCACTCCCGCGGGTTGTTCCTGCGCCAGATGAATCGGCCCGGCAGCAGGCTAGCCATTAGCATCGCCCCTGCGACTACAAAAGCTGGCATCGCCAACCTCACGCACTGCTGAGGATGGGCTCCGAAAGCTGCTGCCGCTTTGCTCTGCTCATCTTTGCTTCTGCTCCGCTCATCGTTGGTCCTGCTCCTCTCATCTTTGCTTCCGCTCGAGTCATCTTTGCTCTGCTCTTTGGTTGAGTGTCTGATGTTCACGTATCCCCCTATGTTCTCATGACAATAGCGGCCATGATAATAGCGAGTACGCCACGCATAGGAGTGCTAGATCAGGTGACCGGGTGACTGGGCGATCAGGCTGCCCTGCTGAACTGCGGCCGTTCCTTCACCCCTGAAAACAAGAGCAGGGCGGTTTGTTCCGCCCTGCTGTTCCCACAGTAAGTTCCACGGTTCCCAGCCTCGCTATGGGGACGATTGCGACGTCTGTACGGCTTGAATAGTCCCGACAACAAAGCCTGGGCAGCCGGTAGAACGACAAATTCAGAACGGGCGACTTACTAGTAGAGAGTCTTCCTTCGGCAAAGTTGATGATCCTCGTTGACTATCCATCTCATCGCAATTACCAGTCAGGTGCGCAAGTTGTTCTCTGTGTCGATTTCAGCCTTACCCTGTGAACCGCTGTGTCCCCTGTGGTGAATCAATCTCTACCCCCCAAAATAAAAGGCCGCTCTATTCAAGCGGCCCTCACTGACCCCTCGCCGAACTGTCTTACTTAAACCGAATCACTCCAAACGTCCCAGCCAGGTTGTTCCCCGGACCGGCCGTAAAGAACAGTTCGTTCGTCGTTCCGTTGGCCGCCGTCCCCCCACCAAATCCAATAGCCCACAACTGGTTGATCACAATTGCCTTTCCGCTGGTGTCTTTCAACGTGCCGATAAATTTCCCCGTCGCGATGTTGAACGCATTGATCGTCCCGCTGTTGGTGTTATTCGAAACCAGCAGCGCGTTACTAAGTGGTCCAAAGTTCTTCGGAGACACAGCCAATCCCCAGGGCTGGTTCAATGGCGCGCCCTCGATCAACCGGTTCACGAAAGTGCCGTCCTCGTTGAATACATCGACGATTCCGCCCGGCCCTTATGCGATGTCTGCAAACGCCACGTAGAGCAGCCCATTAATGTCCTGGATGCCAAATGGCCCCCACCCGCTCGGGATCGTCGGATCGGTAAACGAAGTCACCAACGCAAAGCTGCCGTTATATACATCTACTTTGTTATTCACCAGGTCGGTTGCATAGATGAAATTTCCCGAAGGCTTGCTGGTGATTGCCAGCGCCGTGTACTGCGACCCGCTGGCCGAGTTGTCCACCAGCCACAATCGCTTGATTCTTATTCGTCTGCGGCGCCCACCCGCTGATCGTCCCGTCCAGAGTGTCAAAAATGAAAATGGATGCCCATCCCCCGACCTGAAATTCCCTTGTCGAGCCGTTATACACAATCCCCGTCGGCTGCCCCGGACCATTTACCCCCGTCGGCGAATTCGGCCCGTTTCCCGCCGTCGGAATCAATACCTTCAATCCTTCTATGTCTCCTTTGCCGTCGTAAAGCGTCGACCACCCCGAACCCTGGTCGCTCACCCACCACGGTGAACCCGCGGACCGCGCGATTCCCCATCCGTTCACTTGCAGCGGATCCGTGTGTCTCGCCCATCCCAGCTGATTTGAGTCCAGATTGGTCAGTTGATACTGCGCCATAGCCACGCTCGATGCCAACATCAGCCCGAGCCCAAGAAACACTGTGAGAACGATCTTGTGGCGTTGCATGCTAAGATTTCTCCTCTTTATTTCTTTGCGCGGTCAGAACAGCGTTTCGCCCTCGTCTTCAATACCTGGCGCCGTATTTCTTCTGACCTGCGAATCGCCCTCATGCTAGGCCCCACACCCCCGTGACCTTGTCACCACCATGTCACCAGTTTGTACAATTCCTGTCGGCAGTGCCCGCCGCTCTCCCCTGTTCCCAGCCGCCCCACTGTCTTGTCATCTGTCTTGTCATCTGTCTTGTCATCTGTCTTGTCATCCCTCACGGGTCCGAAGGACCCGTGAGGGACCTTACGTCGCTCCGCACCCTCAACTGCAGTCGACGGGACCAAGGGCGAACTGGCCCGCTGGAAGGAGCGGCAGCGACGCAGCGAGCCAGTTCGTGGGCAAGCGGGAGGCGCGTGACTCCGCAGTCCCGATCGCCCCACGAATGTGGAACCAAAAAGAAATCGGGCCGCCGAAAGGCGGCCCGTCTGGTTCAAGCTAAAAGCCAAAAGCTGGCTCAGTCCCCCGCCACCGGCTCCGCAACCTCCGGCTTCGGAGCGTGTGCTCCATTCCCGTTGCCCGTCAGCGCGCCCAGCGGGATAAACCCGTTCTCTGCAACAACCGGTTTCTCTTTCAACACCACTTCCCGGTAAAGCGCAGCCATCCGCGCATTGTAAGCCTCATCATTGACCTTGGGCCCACGATCCACGCCGACAACCGCATCGTCCGAAACCGAAGCCGAAGCCTGAAGCTCGACCGCTGCAGCCTTCTGTTTCGCATCCCGCGCCCGCACCTTCTCTTCGCGGGAGTTCTTCGCGATCCCGAGTTTATCCAGATCGTGTTGCAGTTCGTTGGTCACCAGAGCGTCGCGCAGCAGCAACGAATGCGTCTCGTCGTCCATCTTCACTTTCTTGCCGCCCGCGAAAATCTCGTGCCGTCCATGCTCTTCGTACCACTTGGTCAGCGTGGCCGTCATGTGCATCTTCTCAATAATGTTCCGCCATCCCACGCCCGTGTTGTAGGCGCAGAATGAAATCTCGCCTTCCTGCGTCGCGTACGGAATAATGCACTGCTCCGTCCGCCGGAAGTCATAATTAAACAAATCCTGGAACCACATCCCCGCGATGAACAGGAAATTCCATCGATCCTGCCGCCGCTTCATCACATCGTCCACGGTCCGGTCCGGTCCAACTTTGCCGTAGTTCTTTCCCGTCGCATTGAAGTTCTTATCAAACTTCCGGAGCAGGTCCATCAACTTAAAATGCGTCGGCGCCTGGAACGGATCGTAATTCTTCATCAAACACAGCGCCATCCCGACCACCGTCAGAAATTTCCCGCGCGCCGCATCGTTCACCTTCGCAATATCCTTAGCCAGCTGATCCCCCGCCAAAAACGCCGTCACGGGAACCGCTTCCTTGGTTTCCTTGTCAATCATCACAGCCATCCCAGTCCCACAGTTAGGGTGACAGCCGCAACTTAGTTGGCCCCAGTCGTTTTTGACGTCGTTGGCGTGCATCAGGTCGGCCCAGTCGCTGAATGTTCCCATGAAGCTGATCGGGAACCAGTCACGGCTTGGCTCGCCTAGGCCGGTTTGATTCTTGACGTCGTGGGCCAGGTGAGAAAGCGTATAGCGCTGCGCCTGGCGGCGATCGTCGGTGACGGCTTCGTCGCGTCCGGTGAAACTTACCGGCTGGAAGCTCAGGAAGCTGATCGTCCGCGGATTATCCAGCGCGAACTTGATGATTCTTCCCACCTGTTCGTTGTTGATTCCGTTCACGATCGTGACCACCGGAACGATTTCAACTCCGGCTTTGTGCAGATTTTCGATGGCCTTCAACTTCACATCAAACAAGTTGCCGACCATGCGATGAGCGTTGGCCGCGTTGCCGATTCCGTCGAACTGAAGGTAGGCGTAGCGCATGCCGGCTTCAACCGCCTGCTGACAGAATTCGAAGCTCTTGGCGAATTCAATTCCGTTGGTCGCAGCCTGCACGGAGTTGTATCCCACTTTGCGGGCGTAGCGAACGGCGTCCAGGAAATACGGCGACAACGTGGGCTCGCCACCGGAGAACTGCACGCTCATCTGCCGGCGCGGCTTAATGGTGATCGCGTTGTCGAGCATGGTCTTGATTTCTTCCCACTGCAGTTCGTGGACGAACCCGACCTGGTTCGCGTCCATGAAGCAGGGATCGCACATCATGTTGCAGCGGTTCGTCAGATCGATGGTCAGCACCGAGCCGCGTCCGTATTTCACCGTGGACGACCCGTGATGATGCAGCTTCTCGTCGTTGTGCGCCGCAATGTCGCGGCCTGGGAACACGTCTTCCAGATGCTTCGAGAAATCGGTGTCAATCGACATCACGTCTTCGAAGTGGCCGTGCTTCGGGCAATCTTTCACCATCAGAATCTTGCCGTCGCGCTCGATGATGGTGGCCTTGATCTCGCCAACCTTCTCATTCATCAGCACTTCGTGCGGCAATTTGCCGTCAAGAATCTGCTGCCGGATTTCCGGCACACACTTCGGGCACAGCGAATCGGTGGAACGCGGCCAGCCGAGCGGTGGCTTCGACTTTTCGTAGGACTTGAGCAGCGGCTTGTCGGACCACTTAGGGGTCGGCGACGGATTGGGCTTGATGCGATTGAAACTATCGAACAGAACCCAAGCGCCTTTGGCGGCGGCAACAGCTACTTTTTCCACGTACTTGATCGGCTTGCGCATAGTTAGCTTTTAGCTCCTGGCTTTTAAGCTTCTAGTTTCTGGTGTCCGGTTTCTAGTTTGATTCAACAACTTTGAAGAAGTTCCTATTTGAAGAAGCTCCTAGCGGGAACAATTAATCCTTCAGCTAGTCTTCTCCCGACCCTTTGCCTGAGAAACCCAAAGCAACTTGTGGCTCTCCCCGGGAATCAAAGACTGGCCCACTTATATCTGGACCATGCAACCTGGGTCATACACTTTTCCCTAGGATAGTGACTGCAGCTATCGTATTGCACGCCAAGGGAATGCGCATCCACATCCCAACGAACGGCGCAAAATAGAGGTTTAGCGGTGCCGTGGGGGATTATACGGAGCTATGTCGTTGAAAGTAAAGGGCACTCGCCGTGCGGCGGACGCGCTTTGCCTCTCAGCTCCTGCCCTATCTGTCCCAGACGGACTCGGGTTTTACACAGAGCCCTTGTGACATCTGTCACTGCGGATCTCTCCATTTCACCCTGGAGTTCTTGTCATTCCGACGAGCGAGCGCAGCGAGCTAGGAGGAATCTGCTGTCCTTTGGAGGGGCAATGGTGCGTCAGCGGACCTATTACGTTTACATCGTGGCGAGTATTAGCCGCGTGATCTATGTCGGCGTAACCGGATTTCTTATGGCTCGCGTACTGCGCCACAGAACTGGCGAGGGCGGGGCGTTCACGCGGAAGTATCGCGTGCATCGACTCGTGTATTTTCAAACCTTCCACAACATTGGCGACGCGATCGCCCGCGAGACCGAGATCAAGAAGTGCCGGCGCGAGAAGAAAGTAGCTCTGATTGAAGCATGCAACCCGACCTGGGATGACCTGGCTGAGGGTTGGGGAGAGCCAGCCTTAATGCGAGTGGCGGGGAAAACAGGTACCTCACCGGGCTTTCAGCCCGATTCGGAATGACAAAGATTTGTGGAGGGGTCATCAGTAACTCCAATCGCAGTCGCAATTCCCCCCCCACACCCTTGTCATTCCGACGCGTGAGCGAAGCGAGAGAGGAGGAATCTGCTGCCTGCCGGCAGCGGACACAGCCGGTCACATATGTACGTGAGCACGCTGCAGGATTTTGTGAAAGCCATGGGTGGAGAGCTGAGAATCATTGCCCGCTTTCCGGAGGGGACCGTGGAGATCGGCCAGTTCGGCGCGGTCAAGAAGGCGGCGGCTGGAGGAGAGTGAGTTGGAATGATGGCGGGTGCAGTGGCTCCCACCCTTCGAAAACCGCGAAGGGTGGGGCAGCCTTGGTTAGTATGGTGTCGGCAAGATTTAAAGTGGGCAGTCCGCTTCGAACAACGGACTTGACTTTTCGGGGCCCCTATGTAGACTTACTACTATGGGCACCGGCGAACCGCGTCTTACCTCTCAGACATTGAAAGTCCTCGCGCTACTCACGGCGCGGACGGAACCCGAGATGTCGGGAGCCGACATTGGCCGCGCCACGAAGCTCGCGTCGGGAACGCTGTATCCCATCCTGTTCCGGTTAGAGCAAGCGCGCTGGGTGGAAAGCCACTGTGAAGCCGAAGATCCGGAACAACTCGGACGACCGCGACGGCGACTGTATCGGATCACGGCACTGGTGCCCGAAAAGCCAAGTCCGCAATCCGCGAAGTGGTATTCCCACTCAAGGAGTTCGCATGGCTGTGATCACGGGTCTCGGGCTCGTTGCGATTTGCTTAGCGCATTTCTGTCAAGGCTAGTGGCGGGCGACTTTAAGGCCTGGATTCATCGGATCACACAGTGTCTTATCTGGCGCGCCGTGGCGGCCGTGCCCGCCGAGCAAAGGCCTAGGTACGAGGAAGAGTGGAACAGCCATATCAACGACGTCCCAGGAGGGCTTGGAAAGTTGTTTGTGTCCTTCAGCCTGCTATGGGCTGCGCGCGACATGTCGGCCATATTGGCCGGTAAAAGGCTGGGGATTACGAAGCCTCACCGGAAGTATTCAGGAACCCGATGGAGTCCACGTCGTTAGGGAATACACCGGCTCCATCGTATTCTTGGACGAGTCCGTCATAATCGAAAGCGGAGTCGTGGTTTGTGGCGACGTGCATGCGCGGAATGTCGAAATACGCCACCGCGGAGCTGTACAGGGAAACGTTTTCGCGAAAAAGACCGCCACGCTGTGCGACGGGTGCCGTATGGAAGGAGACGTTACTACCCCCAAGGTTTCCATTTACGAGGGCGCATACCTCAAAGGTAAGGTCGACATTCGACACATCGGGACGTAAGGCAAATGAAGTACGGGTTTGGCCCGGCGCAGTGCGATGTTCGCTTCGACTAGGAACGAAGGCGGGGGAGCTCATCATTGGGTTCTTTAAAAAGGTTGAATTCTACGGGTTCTCGCGTCCTTGGGGCTCCCATCTTTCCGACCTTCATTGGCTCCGGTGGTGGTCCCTGACCGAACTAAGGTTCCTCTTCGCGCCTTTGGCGCGATTCGGGATGACATCTCGGCGCTATGGGTGCTCAGGGTAGGCTGGTGATCCCGATTCGGGAGAGGCTGAGCGCTTTTTCCGTCTCCGCCCTTGACAACCGCTGGCTCGGGTCCTATAATTAGCACTCGATGAGGTTAACTGCTAACAGCCTAGATTGGCCCATCGAATCATAGGGTTACAACGATTACCCTCGAAAAAATACAGCGAAGTAATCAACTGAAACGAACCAAACATTTGAAAGGAGTTTGCAACCATGGCGAAATTTACCCCGCTCCATGACCGCATTTTGGTGCGGCGCATTGAAGAAGGCGAAACCACCCGCGGTGGAATCATTATTCCGGACTCGGCGAAAGAAAAGCCGCAGGAAGGCGAAGTGATTTCGGCCGGCAAGGGCAAGATCAACGAAGAAGGCAAGGTCCGCCCGCTCGACGTGAAGGAAGGCGACCGCATCCTGTTCGGCAAGTATTCGGGCACAGAAATCAAGCTTGACGGCGAAGATTTCATCATCATGCGCGAAGAGGAAGTGCTCGGCACCCTGGCCGCAGCGGCGCAGCAAGAAGGAAACGGCTGGGTCGCGCAAGTAGCTGGCTTCGGGCTTCGGCTGCCGGGCTTCAGCGTTATCCCGAATCCTGGCGCTTGACCCTAACAGCTGCAAGCTGAGAGCTGACAGCCAATCGGCTGACAGCCCCGAAACTACCGCAGGCACAGCCTGCGAACAAACATTAGGAGAAAACACAATGGCAAAAACCATTATTCATGGAGAAGAGTCGCGGCAGGCAATCCTGCGCGGCGTGAACCTTCTGGCCGACGCCGTGAAGGTCACACTTGGCCCCAAGGGCCGCAACGTGGTCATCGAAAAGAAGTTCGGTTCGCCGACCATCACCAAGGACGGCGTTACCGTAGCCAAGGAAATCGAACTGCGCGATGCCGCCGAGAACATGGGCGCGCAGATGGTTCGCGAAGTCGCTTCCAAGACTTCCGACGTCGCCGGCGACGGCACCACAACCGCCACCGTTCTCGCGCAGGCAATTTTCCGCGAGGGCGTCAAGACCGTTGCTGCCGGAGCCAATCCAATGGCCCTGAAGCGCGGCATCGAGAAGGCCGTCACCACCATTTGCGGCAAGATCGACAAAGAAGGCAACCGCGTCAATGGCGAGCTCGACAAGTTCTCGAAGCCCGTCAATAACGACAGCATGATCAGCCAGGTCGGCACCATCTCCGCCAACAACGACGAGACCATCGGCAAGATCATTGCCGAGGCCATGAAGAAAGTCGGCAAAGACGGCGTCATCACCGTGGAAGAGTCGAAGACGCTCGAGACCCAGCTGGAAGTGGTCGAAGGTATGCAGTTCGACCGCGGCTATCTCTCGCCGTATTTCGTCACCGATCCCGAGCGCATGGAAGTCGCACTCGAGAACGCGCTGATCCTGATCAACGAAAAGAAGATCAGCTCGATGAAAGACCTGCTCCCGCTGCTCGAGCAGATCGCGAAGTGCGGCAAACCGCTGCTCATCATCGCGGAAGACGTGGAAGGCGAAGCGCTCGCCACCCTCGTCGTCAACAAACTGCGTGGAACGCTGCAAGTGGCGGCCGTTAAGGCTCCCGGCTTCGGCGATCGCCGCAAGGCGATGCTGCAGGATATCGCTATCCTGACCGGCGGCAAGGCGATCACGGAAGATCTGGGCATCAAGCTCGAGAACGTCCAGATCAGCGATCTCGGCCAGGCCAAGAAGATCACCATCGACAAGGACAACACCACGGTGGTCGAAGGCAAAGGCAAGCATGCGGAAATCGAAGGCCGCGTGAAAGAAATTCGCAGCCAGATCGATAAGACCACCAGCGACTACGACCGCGAGAAATTGCAGGAGCGGTTGGCGAAGCTGGTCGGTGGCGTAGCCGTGATCAAAGTCGGCGCCGCGACCGAAACCGAAATGAAAGAGAAGAAGGCTCGTGTCGAAGACGCGATGCACGCAACCCGCGCGGCCGTGGAAGAAGGAATTGTCCCGGGCGGCGGCGTGGCTCTGGCCCGTTGCGCGGCAACGCTCGACAAGGTGAAGGCGGAAGGCGATGAGCAGATTGGTATCAACATCGTCCGGCGCGCCATCACCGAACCCCTGCGCATGATCGCCGAGAATGCCGGCGAAGAAGGCGCTGTGGTTCTGGGCAAAGTGCTCGACTCGAAGGACGCAAACTACGGCTACAATGCGTTCTCGAACGAGTACGAAGACCTGGTCAAGGCCGGCGTGCTCGATCCCACAAAGGTCGTGCGCACCGCCCTGCAGAATGCCGGCTCCATCGCCAGCCTGATGCTGACCACCGAAGCCCTCGTCTCCGAGATTCCGGAAGAGAAGAAGGCTCCGGCCGGCGGCGGCGGACACGGCGGCGGCATGGGAGACATGTACTAAGACAGCTGTCAGCTATCAGCTGTCAGTAAAGTCGAAAGCCCCGCTCGCGAGAGCGGGGCCTTTTGTTTTCTGGGCACGGGGTCGCGGACGTATCCAAGCCCCTTGCCGCCGTGCCGGTGGCATAATGGAATCTCTGGAAAAATAGCCTGGCGTTCAAGGGGATTGCGAAATGCGCGAGGAATTTTTGGTATACCGCAGCGTCGATAAAGCAAAACTCAAAAAGCTTTGGTCGACTTCCATCTTTTCCTTTGACGCCAACACCTTGCTTAATTTGTATGAGTCGGAGGCGGAGACCACCGAGCAGTTTCTTTCAATCCTGGAGGATCTGAAGGACCGAGTCTGGCTGGCACACCAGGCTGGACGCGAGTTCTATGAGACTCGCCGCGCTGTGATTGCGCGCGGTCGGAAGGTGCTAAGCCAGCTTGAGGAAGTCTCCAAGACATCTCCCAATTTCCTGCGCTCGTCAGCGGCGAAGAAGATAGGCAGAATTCTGAAAGGCGAGGCTGAGCACCTCCAGAACTTTCTCGACAAAGATCCGATCGAATCGCGCCTCAACACGCTGTTTAAGGGCAAGCTTGGGAAGCCCTACGCCGATCTCCATCAGAAATACGTAGAGGCTGAACAGCGGTATAAGCTAAAGATCCCCCCCGGATTCCGGGACGAGGCGAAGGAAGACTACAGGAAATATGGGGATGCGATTCTGTGGTTCCAATTGCTGGACCACGCCGCAGAGAGGAAAACAAACATCGTATTCGTGACAGCGGAATCGAAGACCGACTGGTGGCTCAACGGCGAGCAGAAGAAGAGGCTCGGGCCCAGGCCTGAACTGGCCCAAGAGATGAGGGCTCGATCTGGCATGGAGTTCCATATGTACTCCCCAACTGAGTTCGTAAAGCACGCCGATGAACTCCTTGGCATGAACTCGAAGCCCACGAAGGTCAAGGAGGCCCTGCAGGACCTGCGGCGGATTGAAAAGCAGAAGGAAGCGCCGGCTTTTTCCGTAGTCCCGACCGACTGGCTTGTCAACCCATCCGTCGAATTCATCCACGGGGGCCAAGCGCCGTCCCTGACCAACAGGCGCGGAATGTACTCCACCTCCGGCATATCGAACCAAATGTATACCCCCGGAGTGTTCCCCGACAGCGGTGCGGGATACGAGTTCTACCCGTCCCGCTTCGAGCCCGCATCGCGGTTGTTCGATGCTAACGGGATCCTTGTGGGCCCATTCTCTAGGGGCTTTTACCCGCCGCTGGAAACGCAGGCCGAGGCGACTACGACGACCGATCAAACGACGGAGGAGAAGGAAAGCGCGTCTGACAAAAAACGCGGCAGCGGGTCAGGCGGGGAATAATGTAGCCGCCCCCGAGTGGCCCACCTCTCGCGGTTTTCGAAAGGTGGGGATCGATGCTGCAAAAAGCCTGGGGGTTGGTCCTCGCTCGATTAGCACGGCCCAGTGGCAGTATCCCGCAAAGTCAAAAGCGGCGCTGCTGGCTGCATCGCGCCCACCCCCACTCTCGCGAATGAGTCACTAAACCTTTACTCTTGGCTTGCCGATGAGAATCTTTGGGGAGCTGTGCTGGAAGCCGAACGTGAGGAAAAGAAGAATGCCAAACAAGCGCTCCGAAGAAAATGAATACAGAGTTACTGGGAGCGTATTGGACGAACTCGGTCTGGATCGGCAGGCGGCCCTCGAACTGAAGTTAAAAGCAGCGCTGCATCAGAACATTCTGCGACTGGTAAAGCGGCGCGGGTATCGCGCGCGCGATCTGGAACGAATCCTGCAAATTCAGCAGCCGCGCGTCAGCGAGCTGACGCGTGGCAAGCTTTCCACACTGAGCGTGGCCCGACTGCTGCTCTACGCCGATCTCCTGGGTGCCAAGGCTGAAGTGAGATTCAAGAAGGCCCGAGCCCACGCCGCTGCCTAGCTCATACAATGGGGCCCGATCCCCGGAATTCCCTGGTGATTCCTAACCGAAACAGAAACGGCCTCAAAGATTGAGGCCGTTTCCTCGGTTCGCACCCCGTCAAGGTCATCCTATAATCGCGCCGTCCGTATACTGAATCAAGACTTTTTCAAGGTAGAACCGCGCCCCGTGCCGAACAATTTGCGAAAGTCCAGAAAAGCTCGGCCGTAAACCCCAACGGATCAAGCCCTTAGCTGTACATACAAAAGCGCCAGCACAATATGTTCCTTCAGGAACACTTCTCCACTTTGCGGGGCATCCCATGCGGGTAAGAACAAGAGTGTCCGCGGTCCGATTAGCTCCCCAACGATGGCGTGATTCGAGTGGCGTAGGGGCATCTCTTGCCATTGTGTCCCGTGGAATCGTGTTCCTTCACGAGAGCGATGGCAAAGCGCTCAGCGCGCGCGGCCGCGGCGGTTTGCTCGGGGGTAAGGCCCGGCTTCGTCGCAAGGCTACGAATGTCCGACAGATGTTGCTCCAGTTCGTCCTTGGTGCGGCATTCCATTTGTTTCCGATTCCTCTCTCCAGGGAACGACCATATATATCACGTGAGGGTGGCGCCACCTACGTTTTCCGGTCACCTCGCTTTTGCGCTGTTGGCTTGAATCAAAGGCCCCGCTCTGGCGAGCGGGTGGCGGGCAGGAGTGTCCGCCCTACACGGGCATGACTCAAGCTCCGAATCTTTCTGCGGCGCGGGCTTTGGCTTTGGCGGCTTCTTCTTCGCGATTCTTTGGCGGTGCGGTGGTTTCGAGGGAATGCAGAAGGCGCATCGAGACGTTGGCTACTTCGCCCACGGCAACCAGAAACGCCTCTTCGTTTCCCTTCGACGGTTTGTTGAAGCCGGTGATCTTTCGGACGAACTGCAGCGATGCCGCGCGAATTTCTTCGTCGGTGACTGGGGGATCGAAGTTGAACAGAGTCTTAATATTGCGGCACATGTTTTTGACCTCGGGTTTTAGCTCTCGGCTTTCAGTTCTCGGTTCTCGGTTCTCGGTTCTCAGTTCTCGGTTCTCAGTTCTCGGTTCTCAGTTCTCGGTTCTCGGTTCTCGATTCTCGGTGATGCCAGGGCCCGGGAAGCGTCAGCGGGCTCGGCAGGCTTTATCTTAACTAAAAAGCCGGGAGTGGGCGAAGGTCCTCAGGGGCTGAAGTCCGCATTGAATTTGACTTTGCGCGGCGCTGAAGCGCCGCTCTTCCACCGTCCTCAGGACGGACGCTCTGGATCAATCGTTTGATCCAGATAAATCCACAGGACGCGGGCAAACAGCGTGAGCCACGGAGCCAGCGGCAGGAACAATACACAGGCCCAGGCGATGTCTTTCACGATCGACCAGGAAGTGACGCTCCACAGAAGCGCCGCGAACATCGCAATCGTGGCCAGCGCTAATCCGTAGCTGACGTACATGGCTCCCAGAAAGTATCCGCGCTCGCGCTCAAATTTCAGGTCGCAGACCTCGCAGCGTTCGTACATTTTTGGGAAGCGCAGGACGATGGAGCCGCGAAAGATTTTCCCCGCACGGCAGCGCGGACAGCACTGCCGCAGGATTCCCACTACAGCCGAAGGTTTCGCATTGCTTTCCATCAGGGTCTGCGACATTGCCAGCCAGTGTAGTCCACAAAATGATTCCTGCCGTCGCCCTGGCTCGGTCAAACTGTCCACGCGCCAAAGCCAAGATGGCCCCGTTCTGGAAGCAAGACAATCTGGACGCAAAACATTGCACATCGCCTCGATGTCGATTCGAGCTCCGAGTGCAATTCCCCGCTCTCCACTGCCCAAAATAGTCCCCCCTCAGGTGAAAATCTTGATACGCCGCAAAATTTCTTCTTGACAGTCCGAGAATCTGAAGTATCTTGGTTCCGCGGCCGGAGACGCGTTTCCCCCTAAAAACTGCCGGCTGGCTCCAAGCCGTTTCCCCAAAAACAGCTAAAGACGCAGCTTCTTTGTTCGCGGAGAAGACGCACCTTGTCGTTTGGCCCAGTTGTTCGTCCCAGTTGTTCGTCCGAAACCCAGGAATTCAAACTGAGGAGATGTAAACATGCGCAAGCTCATTGCAACAATCTGTACCGTGACCCTATTGTTCGCCTCGGCCTCGCTGGCCGTGGCGCAGGACGCCGCAACCATCCGCGGGATTTTCGCGTCGGCGCCGAAAGAAGCCACCACCGTCGGTGCCGTCAGCATTTTTGCCGGTCCGCCGAAGGGCTTTAACCCACTCACCGCCAGCGGCGAAGAGCTCGCCCGATACGGCTTGCCGCAGCGGCCCGATCAGTCCGCCGACCCAACTCACTACACGCGGTGGGCAAAAGCGATGACGGCTCTGCAGACTCGCGCGACCGGGCTCACCGAAATGCCTTACCACCACGCACCGATGAAGCCGATCCCAACGCAGGTGTCCGCGCAAGCGGTCGCTAACGTCCCGGGCACCACCGGTTCCTACAACTGGAGCGGCGTGGTCAACACCAACAAGCTCACGAAATGGAATGTCAGCACGTCGTTCACCGAGGTGCAGTCGTTTTGGCCAGTCCCGGTCGCCGAGGCGCCTCTCAACGCCTGCGCGAATGGAATCACCGGCCCGTTCCTGGAATCAACCTGGAATGGAATCGACGGCTTCAATAGCGGCGATGTGATCCAGGGTGGCAGCTCGATCTACTCTACTTGCACCAAAAAGCCCGTCTACAATGGCTGGGTCGAATGGTACCCAAGCTACGCCGAGCTTGAAATCGTCTGCGGATCGAAAGCCTGCCTGGTCAGCCCGGGCGATGTTTTCTACGTCGTCACTTACGCAACCTCGGGTACCGCGACCCAAACCGTGTTTGAAGAAGACACCACTCAGGGTTGGTACATAACAGCGTCTCTTCCGTGGGTTTCCGGACCCGGCCTGATCGGGAACAGCGAAGAGCAAGTCGTTGAGCGCCCCTGCTGCGTCACCGTGGGCGACACCGAAGAAGATTATGCTCTCAACCACTACAACTACGAATGGTTCAGCGATGCCAACGGGATCGACGGCAAAGGCACCGCGTTCTATGCCGGCGAGCAGACGACATCCACTTACATTCTCACCATGTACGACGACTCCGGCACCATCCCCATCTCGTATGTAGACGAGCAGGGCAGCGTGGGAAACGCCGGAAAGTATAGTCTCTTCTTCTCGGACGAAAACTGCGCCTATAGCGGCGGTTGCACTCCGTAAGTAAGCCCGATTGTTTTCGTGTTGTAGTTTGTTTCACAACTCAGGCCCGCCCGAAAGGGTGGGCCTTTTTTCGGCTGATGCATATCGTAGAACTGCAGACACGGTGGTCGGGGATAGAGTGGACTGAGGATCGGCGAGCCGCTCCATGGCGAAGGACTCGATATTCTAACCGGGACCGGATAGCCAGGAACGAAAAAAAGGCCACGACTCGAATCGTGGCCCCTCCAGATTTAGGTTTATCAGCGAAATCTACGGCTGAAGCCGGCCGCGCTTA
Source organism: uncultured Acidobacteriaceae bacterium (assembly GCA_963846245.1). Lineage (GTDB taxonomy): Bacteria > Acidobacteriota > Terriglobia > Terriglobales > Acidobacteriaceae > Sulfotelmatobacter. Next base: position 112,646 of record CAWJVI010000015.1, read on the forward strand.
GTGCCGCCCACCACCGCCGCCTGGTCCGCCGCGGCCACGGTCACGGCCACCACCGCCGCCTCCGCCGTTGCGACCACCACGGCCGCCGCGGCCACGTCCACCGCCGCCGCCGCCTCCGGGACGTCCGCCGCGCCCGCGATCTCCGCCACCACTGTGGGGACGGTCGCCATGCGGACGATCGCTACTAATGCTGCTCACGTGTGGCGCGCCTTCGCGGTTGAAGTTGGGCTCGCCGCTGTCCGGCTCATCCGGAAAATCGCCGCCGCCCTCGATCACAACGGTTCCGGTGGGAGCGGCCTCACCCTCCACCGCGGCAACTCCGCCTTCTGGCGGCGGAGCCCCACCCATCTTCGCGCGCTGCTCTTTCAGGATCGCTTTGCGCGACAGCCGGATGCGGTTGCCTTCCACCGCGAGAACCTTCACCAGCACCTGGTCGCCTTCTTTCAGCTCGTCGCGAACATCGGCGATGCGATGCTCCGCCACTTCGCTGATGTGCAGCAGGCCGTCGGTTCCGGGAATAATCTCGACGAACGCGCCGAAGTCGGCCAGTCGCGTCACTTTGCCGAGATACGTCTTCCCTACTTCCGCAGTCGCGGTGAGGTCGCCGATAATCTGCAACGCCTTCGCTGCTGACGCCTGATCGCTCGACGCCACTTTGACCAAGCCGGAATCTTCCACATCGATCTTGACTCCGGTTTGTTCCACGATGCTGCGAATCATCTTGCCGCCCGGGCCGATCAGGTCGCGAATCTTGTCGACCGGGATCTGCACCGTGTAGAAGCGCGGAGCGAAGTCGGAAATCTTCTCGCGCCCAGCGGTAATAACCTCTTCCATTTTGCCGAGAATGTGCAACCGCCCGCGCTGCGCCTGCGCCAGCGCCTCGCGCATGATCTGCGAAGTGATGCCGGCAACTTTAATATCCATCTGCAGAGCGGTGATGCCATCTTTCGTGCCTGCGACTTTGAAGTCCATGTCGCCGTAGTGATCTTCCGCGCCCGCGATGTCGGTGAGGATGGCGTATTGCTCGCCTTCTTTCACCAGTCCCATAGCGACTCCGGCCACGGGAGCCTTCAGCGGAACGCCGGCATCCATCAGCGAGAGCGACGCTCCGCAAATCGATGCCATGGAGGACGATCCGTTCGACTCCAGAATGTCGGAGACGACGCGCATGGCGTAAGGCCACGACTCTTCGGTTGGCAGCACCGCGGAGATGGCGCGCTCGGCGAGTGCTCCGTGGCCAATTTCGCGCCGTCCCGCTCCACGCATAAATGCAACTTCTCCAACTGAGAACGGCGGGAAGTTATAGTGCAGCATGAAGCGCTTCTTAGCTTCGCCTTCGAAGCCCTCGATGCGCTGCATATCGTCGCTGGTGCCGAGAGTGGTGGTGACCAGCGCCTGGGTTTCGCCGCGCGTGAAGACTGCCGAACCGTGGGTGCGGGGCAGTACGCCCACTTCAATCCAGATTTCGCGAATCTGGTCGAAAGCGCGTCCATCCGGACGCCGCTTCGCTTCGATCACCTGCGAACGGAAAATGTCTTCGCGCAGTTTTTCGTAGTAGCTCTTGAGTTTTTCCTGTGCTTTTTTGTCGTCTTCGGGGATCGCCGCCAGCAGCTGCTTCTTCAGCTCTTTGGCCAGATTGTGGCTCTCCGCCTTGGGATGCTTCTGGGTATCGAGCCTCCCAGCCAGGTCGGTGCCGATGCGCTTCTTGAGATCGTCGTAGTAGGGTTGGTCGAATTGCGGGGGTTCAACGGTCCGCTTGGGCTTGCCCGCTTTCGCCTGCAGCTCTTTGAGCGCGGCGCAAATCTTCTTGATCTCGGTATGGCCGAATTCAATGGCGTCGACCACGGTTTCTTCTTTTACTTCTTTCGCGCCCGACTCGATCATCACGATGGCTTCTGAAGTGCCAACGACCATGATGTTCAGCAGGCTCTCGCGCATTTCGTCGTATGTGGGATTCACGATGAACTGTCCGTTGACCAGGCCGACGCGAACGGCGCCGATGGGGCCGAGGAACGGAATGTCGGAAAGCGTGAGCGCGGCCGATGCGCCGTTGATGCCGAGCACGTCAGGATCGTTGTTGCTATCCGCCGACAACACGAAAGCGATGACCTGAGTTTCGCACTTGAAGCCTTCGGCAAACATGGGCCGGACAGGGCGATCAATCTGGCGGCTGGTGAGCACTTCGCGCTCGCTCATGCGGCCTTCGCGCTTGATGAAGCCGCCGGGGAAACGTCCGCCGGCGTAGGTGTATTCGCGGTAATCGACCGTGAGCGGGAAAAAATCGATGCCCTCGCGGGGATCGGCGTTGGCGGTGGCGGTAGCCAGTACAACGTTTTCGCCCAGCCGCACTACGGCGGCGCCATGGGCCTGCTTGGCTAATTTTCCGGTTTCAAATGAGATGTGTTTACCGCCGGCGAGTTCTACTGTGACGCTGCTAGCTTCTGGTTTCATGATTCATTCCTTTGCGGGGTGGGCCACCCAAGGTGGCTGCCAGAGACGACGAAGAGACGAGAGAAGTGTCGGGCAATTTGTCGAAAACGAAGTCATACCCTCCCGTCCGTGGCCGACTGCCACGGCGAACGGAGAAGGACTGCGCTAAAAGATGCACGTGTGGAAGATTCCTCAATGCTGACCCGTCTGCAAGGTTTGACGGAGTTTTCAGAAATATCCCGGGGGACCCGGCGGAAAAGCTCACAATGGGAGCGGCCGCTTCCCATCCTCAGGCAAAACGCAGGTCAGGATGGGGCACCCGGGCAAGTGATTACTTGCGGATGCCGAGCTTGGTGATGACGCCCTTGTAACGCTCGGAATCGTATTTCTTCAGATAGTCCAGCAAGCGACGCCGCTTGCTGACCAGCATGAGAAGGCCCCGGCGCGAGCCGTGGTCTTTCTGGTGCGTCTTGAAGTGCTCCGTCAGTTGGCCAATGCGCTCGCTCAGCAACGCGATCTGTACTTCTGGACTTCCGGTATCCGTTGTGTGCGTACCGTACTGGTCAATGAGGGACTTTTTTTGCTCTCTGGCTAGCACTTACCTGGTGCACTCCTGTCTTTAATTATCTGTCTTTGTGACAGTTACAGAGTAACACAGGAATTTGCGGAGCGTAAAGGCGGGGGGAAATGCTGGCTTCGGGCTTCGGCTTTCGGGCTTCGGCCCAGCAGGGCGCGACGCGGGGAGTGGTGCAGTTTGAACTGCACCACTTACCCAAAATATTTTGTGATCCCGAGCGCGCCGAAGGCGGGTGAGGGACCCTACGGGGGCCGGCGGCGTTTCTACGGCAAACCGGAACCGTCTCCGCTACGCGCACCGTGACGGGCCCGCCGGCGACCATGCCACTGCAAGCGCTTCGTAAGGTCCCTCACCGGGCCTTCGGCCCCGTTCGGGATGACATCGTCAGTGTTGTGTTGTGGTGGGCCGAAGCCAGAAAGCCGAAGCCCCGAAGCCTAGAACGGCCGGATGATGAGGATGGTCACTAACCCGGCGATGCAGATGGCGAGGAGCAGCAGGGACAACTTCTCGCTCTTGCCCTCCGTCTTCCACGTGCTCGACTTGGCTTCCACGGCGTCCATGATGATGCTAGTTTGCCGCAGTCCGCGATCCTCGGCAATGGCCCGACCGTGGTGGCACAGGGGTAACGTACCTAAAGTTTGCAGTTCTTCAGTTCTTGAGGGAATGCCTTCAGCCGCGCTGCGGGGCTAGATGCCGTAGTTCACGCCACGAAGTCCGTTTTTATAGGCTTCGCGCGCTTCCGTGGCTTTGGCGTGCGCGTCCTGCTCGGTGAAGTGGGCCGCATCCCACTTCTCCATGGCGATCATCGAATGGTCGGGAGTGGCCAACGCTTCTTCGGCGCGAATGGCGCTAACCCATTCCTCGGTAGCACTTTTGTAGGCGAGGCGTAATCGATCCAGATCCGCTGGGCTCATGATCAGAAGAGGCTAATGCCGGTGCGCAGCCCGGTCAATGGAGTGGGACGAAATTCACGGAAAATTAACGGGAAGAGTTCCAGTTTTCAGCTGGCGCGCTTTTGACTCTCCCCTTGACGTTGATTTTTGCGCGGGGAACGTCCCTTGCGCGAGATTTCGGATCGAGACCTGACAGCCGAGGCGGCTATCTCTACGTATTTCATATTCAGATGGTCTAGCGGTGACGCAGGCCGTAGCCGATCGCGTATCCGGACGCTGCCATGTTTACCATGGGTGCCAGGCGCTCCAGGCGGTGATGGCCAGTCTTGTGGAAGAAATAGCTAAGGCCGGTTACGCCTGCGGTTTCGCCCGCGAAGTTAGCCACCAAGCCAGCCGTGCTTCCGCTGAATACGCGCGCGATCGGATTCAGTTCCTGACCGCCGCTGCTCTGCAGGTTGTTGTGCGTCACTACAAAATCGCCGGCGCTGGTGAGCAGGGTCCCAGCGAACAGAAGGGTGTTTTCGCGATCCCAGAAACGACGGTGGCTGGACGCTTCCCCCCGCAAAGGCGCCTGTACGATCGGTTCGACGGGACGCACCGGCTCCATTGAGCTGCTGGCATCGGGAGTGCCGGGTGCGTCCGGCAGGAACGCCATTGCCACCTGCTGCTGGACTTGTTGCTGGACTTGCTGCTGAGCCCAGCCGGCCGCGCACAGGCCGAAAACCGCGAGTAGCGTCGCCAGCCCGTACCGAATCGCTGTAGTTGAGAATTTAGTCGGCATAACGTTAGTGAGGGCCCCCCATCGTCCTGCAGTACTAGTACTACCACGCAGCCCTATGCAGTGAAATGGCACATAAGTGGCTGATGTCAGGTTACTTCGGCGGTTACTCAGCATGACTTTAGTCAGCTCGGGATGGTTACTACGCAGGGGTGAGCGCGGGGGTCTCCCATCGGTGGCTCTTGGCTCTTGAGCTTTTAGCTTTTAGCTTGAGGCCCGGCCTTGTGCCAGCCCCGCGGAGCTCATGAGGATCTGCTTCCCAATCGTCGGAATGCCGAGTGGCGGAGCTAAGAGCTAAAAGCCAAAAGCCAAGAGCTAATAGCTGAGAGCCTAAGCCGGCGCCCACGCCGTCATCTTGCGGGTACCCCCGGTCGATGACCGCTGCATACGGCTCCCAAGATGTCGTAAGCTAGTGTCGAGGGAAAACCGTGCGTTGTCCCAGCTGCGGAAATTCGAACCCGGAAACCAACCGCTTCTGCGGCATGTGCGGAGGCCCGCTGCGAACAGCGCCCGCGCAGCCCGCGACTCCGAAGCCGGCAGCGCCACCATCCGCAACTTCACCGACGCAGAAACCAGCGGTCCCCGTTTTCTCGGCGAGTGAAGCAGCGAAGCTCATCGAAGCCAAGATCGCCGAAGCGAAAGCCGCCCAGGCAAAGGCTGCTGAATCGAAGATTGTCGAAACAAAGCTTGCTGACGTCCCGAGTATCGGATCCGCGCCCGCCCCCGCGCCAACTCCTCCCAAGCCGGCTGCCGTGAAGCCTGCGCCCGTGATCGCACAACCACCGAGGCCCGTGCCGGCTGTTCCTGTTGTTTCTGCACCAGCTGCGCCCATTGCCCGGCCCGCGAATCCGCTTTCGATTGTTCCACCGGTCGCGCCGTCCCAGCCTGCCGCACCGCCGGAGCGCGCACCTCTTCGTGAAGACCGGCTTCGCGAGGATCGTCCTCGACAAGACCGCCCTCGTGACGATCGCCCCGTCATTTCCGGGCCATCGTTTCTGGGATTGAACGATCCTCCGCCCGCGCCGGCCAGTCGCAGCGAGAAACTTCCAGACGATCCCGGTCTGCAGACTTCGCAAAATCTCGACTATCTTCTCGAAGACGAAGATCGCAGCCAGCGCAGTGGAGCCTGGAAATATGTGTTGATGCTGGTGGCGTTGGCGCTGGCAGTGGGTCTGGGATACGCGCGCTGGAGCGGGCAGGATCTTGCGGGACTGATGTCATCGGCGAAGCCTAAGTCGTCATCATCTTCATCGTCTTCTACGTCGAAGCCGGGCACGCCGGCAGCGTCTGCGGGGTCCGCGTCGGACGCAGGAACTTCGCAGCCCGCGAATCCCGATGGAGCCGCGCCTGCAGGCGGGAGCGCTGCGACTCCCGCCGACGCGCCTCCGACTGGCACTCCGGCTGATGCGAATTCCGCGACTGCGACGAACGCTCCGGCTGCGCCGTCGACTCAGCCCGGCGCTACAACCGCTGCGCCGGCCCCCGCGGGCGATGCAGCTTCGAATCCTTCCGCTTCGGGATCGACTCTGCCAGGGTCAACTGCGTCAAGCCCGGCTGCTTCCGATTCCGCCGACAACAACGATCAGGCTGCCGCAACTCAGACCGTGGCGAAACCCGCTCCCAAGGCGAAGCCCACTCCGGCCAAACCCGTAGATCCGGTCGCCGAGGCGGAGAAATTTATTTATGGCCGTGGCGCTCCGCAGAACTGTGATCGCGGCATGAAGGAACTGCGGCCATCGGCTGCCAAGGGAAATCCCAAGGCGATGATCTCGCTCGGCGCGCTCTACGCCACCGGAGTCTGCGCGCCTCGGGACCTGCCCACGGCGTATCACTGGTTCGCGCTCGCTCTGCGCAAACAGCCCGACGACCAGCCGCTGCAGGACAATATGAAGAAACTTTGGGGCGATATGACGCAGCCGGAACGCCAGCTCGCCATCCGCTTGAGCCAGTAGGTTTGGTTGTGTGGAGCGGGCACTCCACGCGAACGGGTTCCCTGTGCAATCCGAATCGGGACTGTGTTCGTACTTAAAACAGAAGTGAACAAGTGGTCTGAACAAGGAAGAGACGTAGCTTTTGTCGAGTCCGGAACGACAAAGTCCTGAGGGACAAGGCGTTGCGCCCGACCTGGCGATGGTCACGGCCCTCAAGGCTGGCGACCAGAGCGCGGTGGCGCAGCTCTATGACCGCTATTCTTCCGTGGTGTATGCGGTTGCGTTGCGCGTGCTGGGTGACACCGGCGCCGCCGAAGACGTGCTGCAGGAAGTTTTTTTGCAGTTGTGGCGAAATCCCGCGGCGTTCGATGCCGCGCGTGGCACGCTGGGCTCGTGGCTGGCGGTGATCGCGCGCAACCGCGCCATCGATTTCCTGCGCAAGCGCAAGCCGGAAACCGATCTGGAAGATGTAATCATTTCGGTATCCCCCGATCTGGCGCGCGAAGCTGACCGTTCGCGGGCCGCGGAAAAAGTTCGCGGCGTGATCGGCGCAATGCCTCCTCCCCAGCGTAGCGCTCTCGAAATGGCATATTTTGAAGGCCTGAGCCATTCCGAGATCGCGGGCAAAACCGGCGAGCCGCTGGGTACTATCAAGACGAGAATTCGTACCGGACTGATGACCTTGCGAAAGGCGTTCCAGACCTGATTGTTAGAGCATGACGAGCACGACTGGTAAAGCATGATCTTCAGAGCATGAGCGCACACGAACAATTCGCCGACGATCTCGCACTGTACGCGGTCGACGCGCTGGCGGGCGATGACCGCACCGCACTGGAGGCGCATCTTGCCGGCTGCTCTGCGTGCCGCGTGGAGCTTGAGCAACTGCGGGGTGACGGCGCTCTGCTCGCGCTGTCGACACTGGGGCCGAAGCCTCCGCAACGCGCTCGGCAACGCTTGCTCGATGCGGTGGCAAAAGAGCCGCGGGTTCCTCTGACAGTTACTGAGACGGAAGCGCGACGTTCGTGGTGGGGAGTTTTGGGATGGGCCGCAGCCGCTGCCGTGATCGTGTTTGCAGCGTCGTTATGGAAAGAGAACGCCGCGCTGAAGCAAACGCTCGCTTCCGCCAACGCGCAGGCGACGCAGAGCGCGCGCGAACTGGAAGACATTCGCAGAATCGCCGCGCCCATCATCGAACCCGAAGCGCAGGTCGTCACGGTAGTGGCTATGAAGGCGCATCCGCAGCCGCAGGGCAAGGCGTTTTATCTGCGGAGCCGCGGCAACCTGGTTTTTCTCGCGACGAACATGCCGCCGCTTCCGCCCAACAAGGCCTATGAGCTGTGGCTGATTCCGATGCAAGGAGCTCCGATGGCCGCAGGGATGTTCAAGCCCGATGCTCACGGGCGAGGAACGGTGATCAATCCTCCGCTGCCGGCGGGCGCGGAGGCCAAAACATTTGCCATTACGGTAGAGAACGAAGCGGGCGCGTCCACGCCCACCATGCCGATCGTGATGATGGGCGCCGGAGAATAGCCTGCGGCAGCCGGCGAGGACAGTGCTGGGGGTAGGGATCCTTCGACTTCGCAGACCGGTTCGCTTTGCGAATCGGTCTGCTTCGCTCAGGATGACAAGCTGCCGGTGGCCCCGGTCTTGCAATAACAACTGCCTTAGGCGACGACGCGCCCTGAAGAGTAATATCTCTGCCGAAGTTCTCTGATCGACCAAGCTTCTATGACACACAAGGTTCCGTGACGAAACGAATCTGTCGATTGCCTTCTCTGCAGCTGGCACTCTTTCTGTGCGCGTTCCCCACATTCGCCTCGAGCGCCCCGGTGCATGGTCTTTGGGTCTGGAAAACTTCTGCTGTGCTCTATACGCCACGCGCCGCCGCGAAGTTGCGCGATTTCTGCAAGGCTCAGGACATCAACGAAGTCTACGTTTCGGTCTCCGCGAAGGATGGCGCGTCCGAAGATGCGCACTTAACCGACCTCATCGCCCACCTTCATCACGCCAACATCCGCGTGGAGGCCCTGCTCTCGAGCACCGACGCCGACGAAGCCGGCAAGCCGAGAGAAAAACTTCTTGAGCATGTACGAGCCATCGTGCAATTCAATCAGCGGCATCCTGAGAATCGCTTTGACGGGATTCATCTCGATATCGAGCCGCAGCAGCGCCCAGAAAACAAAGGCGCCGGGAATCTGAAGTTTCTGCCCGGCCTCGTCGATGCCTGGCGCCGGGTGCGCGCACTGGCCGAACCAGCACAACTCACCGTGAATGCCGACATTCAGAACAAACTGCTCAAGGGAAACCTCGCCGAGCGGAAGATGCTTTTGTCCGCGCTGCCGCGGCTCACGCTGATGCTTTACGAGGTGAGCAATCCCCACGATAGTGACAGTGCGGAAAAGAAAATCGAGAAGCTGCGCAATAAGAGTACGGAGCTTCTCGACATGGCTTATGCGGGGTTAGACGATACGGACCTCGCGAAAATATCCATCGGCCTGCGCACGCCCGATTACGGCGACTTACTTCCGCAGGTGCTGCAATCGCTGGACACCGCGCATCGCGCCAGCCCTCACTACCTGGGCTGGGCTCGCCACTCCTACAACGACACGCTGAAGTAGGAAATGGCAAGTGCGGATGCGAGCGACTCGCCCGCGGCTTTGTGAGTTTGGTTGCGTGGGACAGACTCAGTCAAAATCTCGGCCCCAGGTTACACGTCCTTGCTGTCTTTACTCTCTTTCTTTTCTTCGGTCGGGTTCATCGCGGCTTTGAACCCGCGTATTCCGTCTCCCAATCCTTTTCCGAGTTCCGGGAGCTTCTTGGGACCGAACACCAGCAGAGCGATGCCGAAAATTACGATGAGATGCATGGGTTGAAACAGGCCTTCAATCACAGAGTCCTCCTCGAGATTAGTTATCCGAAATTAATTTGCAAAGTTGGAGTTCCGAATCCCGGCAAGGTCGCGTGTACTCAAAACATCGCGACCTTGCCGGACGGAACTGTCGCAGTTCTGTTGAGCTTTCCCTTAGCATCCCCGGAAAGAAATGAAATCTCCCAGCGGATTCGGTAAGGTCGGAGTGAAAGGTTCGAACGCATAGGTCGTCGCAGTGTTAAATCCTGCGGCCTGAGCCGCGGCAGCGTCTACAAATGGCAACAGAGCCTGCACTGCCTGGTCAATGTTGTCCAGGCACAATGTCCGTTCATAGCCGTTGTTGTTCGGAGGAGCCACGTTCTCTGCCACTCCCTGAATGCCGGTGATAGTCGTGATCGGGCCACCATCCTGCGGCGCCACGTCGGGACCAATCACGCGGGCCAGGGTTCGATGGTCGCTTTCGATGCCCATGATGCGCGCTGCCGTCACGCGCAGTTGCGCATGTGCTGAAATTGCGAACGCCAACGAGATAGGCGGCGATGAAAGCGTCTTCCAGCGTGACCAGAGTGTTCAGCGTGGTCTGGGCATCGGCGAACATATTCATCGGATAGTAGAACGAGGTGAAGGGGCTGGGCTGGCCGGTCACAGACTGCTCCAGCAGGTAGTGGGACATTTCTTCCTGCCGCGCGCCGACCAGGTAGCCTTGATCGTCCGCCGGGATTCGGGCGAAAAATGGCGCGATGTTGATGATGTTGGTGTAGGTGGTGACCGCCAGCGCCTCGGCGATCTCCGCCGCCACCAGAATCTCGCGATCGGATCCCTTCAAAGTGGTGGACTTGATTTCAGTGTCCGCACTCCGCCTGACTAGGGGCAGTTGTTTCACGGTCCAGCGCTGAGGCCAGGGTAACGAGTCCACTCATCGCGACTGCGCCGGTGGCTCCCACAATCGTGGCACGCTTGAAAAACGATCGCCTCGAAATTTCGTCGCTCAGGCCGATCGCTTCCGTTAACTTGGAAAGGCTCATGACTTAATCTCCTAAATTAGTTTTTGGGGGAGTGACACGTCTGCAATGCGGGCTTGTATCGAGCCTGATTGCGTTGCCCACTCTCCAACGTCATGAGTACGGAAGTAATTGCGTGGTGGATTGGTCGGGCTAGAATTTATTTTTTGCGGAGAAGATTCAATAACAAGACTTTAAAGATCAAAGTCCATTCCTCTCGTCGGAGCGGGCACTCTTGCCCGCTGCCTTTGACTTTGCCTCCGGACAATCAAAACCAAAGTCAAAAGCAGCGGGCAAGAGTGCCCGCTCCACACAATCGTGCTAACCCTCGTCCTCTTCTTTTAGCTTCGCGATCACTCCGAAATCTTCCAGCGTGGTGGTATCGCCTTTCACTTCCCCGCTGCTGGCCAGTTCCCGCAACAGACGCCGCATGATTTTCCCGCTGCGAGTTTTCGGCAGCGTGTCGGTAAAGCGGATATCATCGGGCTTGGCCAGCGCTCCAATTTCTTTCGCCACCCACTTGCGCAATTCTTCTTTCAGTTCTTTCGTCGGCTTGCGCCATGTTCCAGCGTGACGAATGCCGAAATCGCCTGCCCTTTCAGTTCATCGGGACGCCCGACCACCGCAGCCTCCGCCACCGCCTCATGCGCCACCAGCGCCGATTCCACTTCCATCGTGCTTAGCCGGTGCCCGCTCACGTTGAGCACGTCATCGACGCGGCCCATGATCCAGAAGTAGCCGTCTTTATCTCTGCGCGCGCCGTCTCCGGTGAAATACATTCCCGGAATCTGCGACCAGTAATTCTTCACATAACGGTCGGGATCGCCGTAGACGGTGCGCAGCATCCCCGGCCACGGCCGCTTGATCACCAGAAATCCTCCCGAGGCTTCGGGCACGGATTTTCCATCCATCGTGACCACGTCGACGACCACTCCGGGAAACGGTCGCGTCGCCGACCCGGCTTGGTGGCAATCGCGCCGGGAATGGGCGCGATCATGATGTGGCCGGTCTCGGTCTGCCACCACGTATCGGTGATGGGGCAGCGGTTGCCGCCGATGATTTCGCGGTACCACATCCAGGCTTCGGGATTGATCGGTTCGCCGACCGTTCCCAGCAGGCGCAGGCTGGTCATGTCATGCTTCTTCGGCCACTCGTTGCCCCACTTGACGAAAGTTCGGATCGCGGTGGGCGCGGTGTAGAAAATATTTACTTTGTGGCGCGCGATGATCGACCAGAAGCGGTCGGGCTCGGGAAAATTCGGGGCGCCCTCGTACATCAGGCTGGTGGCGCCGTTCTGCAGCGGTCCGTAGACGATGTAGCTGTGGCCGGTGACCCATCCGATGTCGGCGGTGCACCAGTAAGTGTCTTCGTCTTTCAAGTCGAAGATCCATTTTGTGGTGAGATAGGTGCCCACGGAATATCCGCCGGTGGTGTGGACTACGCCTTTCGGTTTGCCGGTGGTGCCGGAGGTGTAAAGAATGTAGAGCGGATGCTCGGCGTCGAGCGGCTCGGCGGGACAAACGTCGGAAGCTTTCGCCATCAGTTCGTGCCACCAGTGATCACGCCCCTCCTGCATGTTGATCGGCGTCCCGGTGCGCTTGTAGACGACTACATTCTTCACGGCTGGGACACGACTTCAAGGCTTCCTCAACCGCGGGAAACAGTTTCACTTCCGCGCCGCGGCGATACGATCCATCCTGCGTGATGACCGCCGTGGCTTGCGAATCGTGGATGCGATCGATCAGGGCGTTGGAGGAGAATCCTCCGAAGACGATGGTGTGGGGCGCGCCGATGCGGGCGCAGGCCAGCATGGCGATGGGCAACTCCGGTGTCATGCCCATGTAGATGGCGACGCGGTCGCCCTTCTTTACCCCAAGCGTCTTCAGCACGTTGGCGAATTTCTGCACTTCGCGATGCAGCTCCTGATAGGTGAGCACGCGAACTTCGCCGGGCTCGCTCTCCCAGATGAGCGCGGCTTTGTTCTTGCGCCAGGTGGCGACGTGACGGTCGAGGCAGTTGTAGGAAAGATTGATCTGGCCGCCGACAAACCATTTCGCCCACGGGCAATTCCATTCCAGAACTTTTTCCCAGGGCTTGAACCAGTGCAGCTCGCGGGCGATCCCGCTCCAGAATTTGTCGGGATCGTCGATCGATTCGCGATAGATCCGTTCGTAGTCGGCCAGGCTCTTGATGTGCGCGTGCTTGCTGAATTCCGCGGGCGGCTCGAACTTGCGCTGCTCCTGCAGAATGGAATCGATGTTGGTGGCCTGCATGTCGATGCTATTGGGATCGATGATGGCTTTGTCGGGCATGAAGAAACCTCAACGAGGAGGAATGTGCTTTCCCGCGCGGCAGATGCGCGGAATTGCAAAGGGACATTCTACAACGGAGACGGGCTGGCTCTTGGCTCTTGGCTCTTAGCTCTTGGCTCTTAGCTCTTGGCTTCTCGCTCCTAGCTTCTCGCCCGCGCCACGGTCTGGCGGCTCTCAGCGCTTGGCACCGGCCGGTCCGGAGGGACGACTAGCCCCGCCACGCTCTAAACGTCCAGGAAGCGATCGCGGTTTTCGGGGCTGGGTAGAAAACAAGTTTCCGACCGTCCGAAAAAGCGGTAGCGGTTGCGGGCGACTACGCCGTATCCCCAGTCGCGGAGGAAGCGGGGCTTGAACTGCAGAGTGAATCCGGCCAGACCCCAAAAGCCGCCGAGTTGTTTGAGGACGAATATCACCGCGTCGGAGCGAGCCAGCAGATGTTCCTCCGGCTGATCGGGGTCGACGACGACATAAACGGTGTCGAGGTCGGCGGCGTCTGCCCCATGCCGCGCCAGGATGAGCTCCGCCAGTGCACTCTGCAACGAAGCAAACCGGAAGATTCCTGCGGGATCGTGACGGAGGACGAACTGGTTCATCCGGTTGCAGAGCCCGCAGACGCCGTCGTAGAGCAGGATGGGGTGAGTCATAGGGACGACCTTGACGACTCTAGCATCTGTAGTGAAAAAAACGTTTCTCCCTCAGGGGCGGCCGGGTGGCCCATCCTTGCGTTCTTTGCAAGGGCAGGATTCCACGGACGCGTACGGCTTGGGGTTTTCTTGCCTGCCGCAGGCCAGAACAAAAATCACCGGCAGTGCTGGCTGGCGGGCGACGTAAGGTCCCTCACCCGCCTTCGGCGCGTTCGGGATGACAGGACCTGGGAGGATCGTCACCATTGTTTCCCATTTCCGTGCAAAACCTGTCAAGAGGGTAAACGTTAGCTTTCTTGGTTAAGTTGTTGATTTGCGGGGAAATATAAATCGGGAAAGCGTGTCCGGTTTAGGCTTCCAATTTGGTATTCTGGATATAGAGGGTAAGAACGACGGCGCGGACCTTTTGGTCGGCGCCATTTGTGTTTTCAGGGGATTTCTGGGGACGATCAAGGTTGTGCTCGAAGTGCGATAGCTTCTGCCGCAGCGGTCACGCCGAGGCGGGGACTCTGGCTGGTAATTGGGACACGTACCAATGTTTTTCCGCTCACGTTGCAAGTAAAATAGAATAAAGCGTTCCCAGAAAGTGAATATTCGCAGAATGAAGGCTGGGAAAGGAACAGATGTCTCCGTTTCTGCATCTAAGCGAAGAACGCCCCTTGTTTTGCCAAGACTTCCGGTAAAGCTGCGTGTTGTTACCCTGGTGACGACAAATCTGTGAAGAGAAATCTTGTGACGAATTTTGAGGTTCCCATGAAAACTGTGAAGCTGTGTGTTGTCTGTGCCGTGCTCGTAAGCGTTGCCTACGGGATGCCGCTTAACAACTCCGCCCGGTCGGTGATTCCCGGCGATCTGCAACAACTGATCTCGGTGGACTACCGGGCGATGCGCAACTCTCCGACCGCCATGGCGCTGAAACAGCAACTGCTGCCGGATTACCTGAAACAGTTCGAGGGCGCGCTCAAAGGGATTGCCATTGATCCGGACAAGGACGTGGACACACTTTCGTTTGCGTCGTTCCGCACGCCGAAACAGGGCGTGAAGAACATTGGCATCGTCACCGGCGACTTCAACATGAAGGCCGTGCTCAAGAAGATGAAGCTGCAGGCCTACAAGCCCAAGCTCTACAAAGACGCCAAGCTCTACCCGATGGATGGCGGCATGACCATGACGTTCCTGGATGAGAACACCATGCTGTTCGGCGAGTCGACGGCCGTGCGGATTGCTCTGGACACGAAAAACGGAGACGTAACAAACATCGACACCAACTCCATTATGTCGGACATGATGGGGAGCGTGGATGCGTCGCCGGTGTGGAGCATCCTGGACCAACTGGGCACGCAGAACGTAATCCGCTCGGCACTGGGCGATGCGGCCAAAGTTGCCGACTATGAGACGGTGAAAAAGCGGTTGCTCGGGTCGCGCTACACCATGGACTTCAGCAGCGGGGTCAACTTTGACCTCGACGTTGTGGCGTCGGACTCGATCACGGCGGCCACGGTTTCATCGCTGGTGAAGGCCGGCATGATTTACAAGAAAATGAGCGCCAGCCCCATCGAGAAGACCGCGATCGATAATACGACCATCGACTCGGACAGTTCGGACGTGAAAGTTCACTTCAAATCGAACGACCAGCAATTCCAGTCGCTGATGCATTCCGACCTGTTCGCGGCAGTTTCGCACTAGAGAACAGTCCCGAGTTGCTAGTCCCGAGTCCCGAGTTACAACTAGCGAGTCCCGAGCATGCGATTGCGTCTCGGGACTCGCTACTTTTTATTGCGCGCTTGGCGCGGGCCCAACCTTCTTTGGTGATCTGGCGGGAGCGGCCGACGGCGAGGGCATCTTCGGGAACGTCTGCGGTGATGCATGAGGCGGCGGCTACGTACGCACCTTTGCCCACGCGCACTGGAGCGACGAGCGTGCTGTCACTGCCGATGAAGACGCCGTCTTCGATCAGGGTTTTGTGTTTATTGACGCCATCGTAGTTGCAGGTGATGGTTCCGGCGCCAATGTTCACGCCCGCGCCGATATCGGCGTCGCCGAGGTAGGTGAGGTGGTTGGCTTTTGAACCTTTGCCGAGCTTGATTTTCTTGGTCTCGACAAAGTTGCCCACGTGCGCGGCTTCGCCGATCTCACTGCCTGGCCGCAGATGCGAATAGGGGCCAATCACCGCGCCCGCGTCGATGCGCGACTCTTCGATCAGCGAGCCGGGGCGAATGGTGACTCCGTCGGCGATTTCAGAATCGCGAATCACGCTGTAGGAGCGCACGCGGCAGGCGGTGCCGATGCGCGTGTTACCTAGCAATTGCACGTAGGGCTCAATCACGGTGTCGGGCGCGACCTGGACGTCGACATCGATCACGCAGGTTGCAGGATAGAACACGGTAACGCCGTCGGACATTAACTGACGGCATTTGGCGAGACGCATTTTTTCGTCGATCTCGGCTAACTCGGCGCGGGTGTTGCCTCCCAGCACTTCGCTGGGAGTCGGAGTTTTTGTCGCCACCACTCTGCGCTTCGCCTTGCGGAGAATCTGCGCCATGTCGGTGAGATAGTACTCGCCGTGCGCGTTGGCGGTGGAGAGGCGGACGATGTTTTGGTAGAGGTCGGGGATCGCGAAAACGTAAAAGCCGGAGTTGATCTCACGAATTTTTTTCTGCGCGGGGGTGGCGGATTTTTCCTCGACGATAGCTTTTACTTCCGCGCTGCCGGCGCTCTTGCGTAGAACGCGGCCGTAGCCGGTGGGGTTCTCAAGCTCCGCGCTTAGCAGCGTCATGGCAGCGCGCTGGTGCAGATGGAAGTCACGCAGGCGGGCGATGGTTTCCGCGGTGATGAGCGGTGCGTCGCCGGAGAGCACGATCACGTGGTCGTAGTCCGCGAGAGCGGACTGCGCGACCATCAGCGCATGGCCGGTGCCGCGCTGTTCTGACTGCAGCACAAAACGGATACCCAAATTTTGTGTCGCTGCGCGCACGCGATCGGCTTCGTGACCGATGATCGCGTAGACGTCGGAGGCCGGGACAACTGCGGTGGCAGCGCGGATTACGTGCGCCAACAGCGGCTTTCCGCCGACTTCATGTAAGACTTTAGGTAATTGTGATTTCAACCGGGTGCCCTTACCCGCGGCCATGATGGCAACAGCGATTCGGGGAGCCGGGCTGCGCTTGGATTTCTTCATTTGCCCCAATATACCTTGCCGAAGATGCAATGGCTATTTCGGCAAGTGCAAGAGAAAAAGCTTGAACCACGAAGGACACGAAGTATCCCGAAAGAGCCCGGTGGCAGAGTTGTTTCGCATGCGCTTCCTGATAAGGCCGTCTCATTGACCCATTACGGCTGGTGGCCTAGAATCTGCTGCTGGGGCGGCGCGAGCGAAATGAACGCGCACAGCTCGGGGGAGAATACATGCCGAAATATGTAATTGAACGAGACATTCCGAATGTGGGGGACGTGACACCAGACCAAGTGGTGGCGATTTCGCAGAAGTCGTGCAGCGTGCTGAATACGCTGGGACCGCAGATTCAGTGGCTGCACAGCTATGTGACGCAAGACAAGATTTATTGCGTCTACATTGCTCCCAATGAAGAGATGGTGCGGGAACACGCGAAACAAGGCGGGTTCCCGGCGAACCGGGTTTCTGAGGTCAGGCTGGTGATCGATCCGACTTCGGCCGAGGCGTAGCGCAGGCTGAGAGCATTCAGTCGTCCCTCCGAGGCGCCCAGGGCAAACCTTTCGGGGTTTTAGAGGCCGATTCCGCCGTCGACGGCAAGAATCTGGCCGGTGATGAATTGTGGAGCGGTGGCGAAAAACAGGACGGCTGCGGCGATTTCGTCTCCGCGGCCGTTGCGCTGCATGGGGGTTTGTTTTGTCATGCGGCGCATGAAGGCCGCTGCGGATTTTTCTCCCAGATCGATCATGCCGGGAGCGACGGCGTTCACGGCGATTTCCGGCGCCAGCGCTTTGGCCATCACCTTGGTGAGCATGTGCAGGGCGGCTTTCGACGAGCAATAATGGGCGTGCGTGGCCCACGGACGCAAACCTCCGAGGGAACCCATGTTGATGATTTTGGATTCGGTCTTTGTCGCTTCAGTCTTTGTTGCTTCAGTCTTTGTTGCTTCGGTCTTTGATCCGATCTTGCCTTTGTTCTTCGAGCTATTCTTAGCGCGGGGTCGGCGCATCCAGGGCAGCGCCTCGCGCGACACCAGGAACGGGCCTCTGGTGTTCGAGGCGAACATCGCGTCCCATTGCTGGACAGTGAGTTCCTCGAATTCGGCGGTTTCATAGTTCGCGGCGTTGTTGACCAGAATGTCGATGCGGCCGAGTTCGTGTCCGGCGTCCTTCATCATGGTGCGAACGCTGGCTTCGTCGGTGATGTCGCAGCGCAAGGCGAATGCGCGCACGCCAAGTCGCGATAAATCTGCGACGGTTTGCTGCGCTTCGCGAGACGAATTCCGAAAGGTGATAGCGACATCGGCCCCGGCTTGCGCCAGCGCCAGAGCGGACGCCCGGCCCAGGCGCTTGGCTCCGCCGGTGATGAGCGCGGTCTTGCCGCGGAGAGATTGCGGGTGATCGTGCATGGGGGGATTTTACATGGACGGCCGTCACCGTAGGCGTCTTCGCCGGGTCCCATTTACTTCGGCGGTGGCGAGCGGCCGACGTAAGGTCCCTCTTCGCGCCTTCGGCGCGATTCGGGATGACATATCGTTACAAGTCGTTACAAGAGCAGACTGGAAAGCTGAAAACAGAAGCGCTAGAATCCCTGCATGCCGGATGCCCGCAACGTGGTGGTTTATTCGCGGAAGGGATGCCATCTGTGCGAGGTGGTGAAGGAGAGCCTCACGAAGCTCTCCCGCCGCGGCGGTTTCACCTGGCGCGAGATTGATGTGGATTCCGACCACGAGTTGCGACGCCAGTTCAGCGATGACGTTCCCGTGATCTTTATCGATGGGCGCAAGGCTTTCAAGTACCGCATGGACGAGCAGGAGTTTCTGCGGAAGCTGGCGAGCTAGCGCGGTAGTGTGGTGAAGTGACCTCAGAGGCTGAAGCCTCCCGGAAAGAAAATCTATATCGCGGCGCTGAAGCGCTGCGCCGCCCAAAATCAAATTCGCTGGCGAGCGGTTCGTTGGAGCTTCCGATACAATCTGTCCCGGCCATGGTGCGCACTCAACTTTACGCTGACCCAAGCAATCTTTTTCTTCACGACTTGATTCTTGAGTCCTGCCGCCGTCATTCGGGGAAGACGGCGCTGGTGGATGTCTCCTGCGGGCGGCGCTTGAGCTATGCGGATTATGGCGAGGGCGTCGAATGCCTTGCCCACGGCCTGATTGCGGCGGGTGTGAAGGGCGGAGAGATCGTCGCGATATTTCTACCGAACTCGTGGGAATTCTGCATTGCTTATCACGCGATCACGCTGGCGGGAGGAATTCCGACTCTTCTGAATCCGACTTATCGCGAGCGCGAAGTTCGCTATCAGCTGGAAAATTCTGGCGCGGTGATGCTGATTACCGATGGACCCAACATTGACGGGATCAATCTAAGTGGGTTGCCAAATCTGCGACGGGTGTACACAACTCGGCGAGCGGCAGCGGGCGCGGAGGATTTTGCGAATCTTCTGAAAGGTGCGACGGTCGCGACGCCCAGGCCGGAGCAGCGCAGCACCGAGGCGCTGGCGGCACTCCCTTATTCCAGCGGCACCACGGGATTACCCAAGGGGGTGATGTTGTCGCATTACAACCTGGTCGCGAATGTGTATCAACTGCTGGGACCGAATTCCGTGGCCATGAAAGGCGACGATTGCATTCTGTGCTTTCTGCCGCTGTATCACATCTATGGTCTCAATGTGGTGTTGAATCCTACGCTGATGATCGGGGCGACGATTGTGCTGATGCCGCGCTTTCACGTGCAGCAAGTATTTTCTCTGATGACCGAGGAAGGCGTCACCATGATGCCGATGGTGCCGCCGGCGATGATTGCGCTGTGCCAGGCAGCGGAAGCGGGAGAGTTTCCGAGCAATCACAAGCTAGGATGGGTGAAGTGCGGAGCTGCGCCGCTGCCGCCGGAACTGCCGCGGCGTTTTACCGGGCTCACGGGCATCCCTGTTTGCCAGGGTTATGGGATGACGGAGGCGTCGCCGCTTACGCATGTCGGCTATCTCGATGCTGAACTTTATCGGCCGGATTCCATCGGGCATCCGGTGGCGCAGACCGAGTGCCGGGTGGTGCAGGGGGAGAGCGAGGCTTCCGCGAGCGATGCGGCGAGTCTGGATGCTGGTGAAGCTTCTCCGGGCGAGCCCGGCGAACTGGTGATGCGCGGGCCACAGTTCATGCTCGGATATTGGAGAGCGCCGCAGGCTACGGCGGCTGCACTTCGCGACGGCTGGTTCTGGTCGGGAGATATTGTGACGCGCGACCGGGAGGGTTTTTTTCGCGTGGTCGACCGGCGGAAAGAGATGATCAAGTACAAAGGCTTCGCGGTTGCTCCTGCGGAAGTGGAGGCGGTGGTGTTGGAGCATCCCGCGGTGCGTGAGTGCGGCGTGGTGGGCCGGGCTGATGCGGTTGCGGGAGAAGTTCCGGTGGCGTTCGTCGCGTTGCGCGATGGCTTTGTCGGGTGCAAGAAGCTGGAGGAGGAATTGTGCTCTTTTGTTGCTGACCGGCTGACGCACTACAAGCAGCCGCGAGAGGTTCGTTTTGTTGACGCCGTGCCGAAGACAGCGTCGGGGAAAATTTTGCGCCGCGAGTTGCGAAAACTTTGCTGAGGGCGCGGGGATCGACAAAGCAGAGTTAGGGATTCGACTTTCCGTACAACTGGGTAGAGTCCGACAGGTCCGAAGTGACGACGAAAGCCCGTCGAGCTTTCGCTCCACCTGACAGCCGAGGGCGGCTCTCCCCACATCAGCATCTAGTTCGGCCACTGCGGGGCGCTCCATTTCCGTTGTGCGCTCCTGATGGCCTTTCAGCGAAAACCGGGGCTGTACCTTTTCGCACGACAGAATGTACTTCTGAACACTTGACCGGAATCCGCTTCCAGCCTAAAGTTCCGGGCAATGTTTGAACCCTCTTTTCTCGCCTGAGAAAAGAAATCCCTGGTGGGATACCGCTCCCACAGTGCTGTTCCGTTCGCGGCAGGCACGGTACCGGCTATTTTCATGCCGACTCGTAGCTTGAGCTGAACAGCGGAGCTCCAACCTCGCGCTGCACGTCATCAAGAAAAGGCTTGAGCTGGAAGTGTGTCTATCTTCCCGTGTCCAGCCCCCTGTGTCTATCCCCCTTGCACGGAAGTGCAAAATGCGGAGGTACAAGATGAAGTGTCGGAATGTGATGGCTACCGTTTCTCTTCTGGCGCTAGCGGCAATCGGCATCGCGCCGCTGCACGCGCAAAACGACCCCGGACCGCGCCCCGGTCCGGCGGCGGAAGGAAGTTTTTACTCTACCCTGAACCCCAATGAGCAGAACTTCTTCAACCAGGCGCAGCTGCGTTTTCAGGAAATAGATTCTGTTTCGGGCGGCATCCCCGGCGAGAACGGAGTCGGTCTCGGCCCAACCTTCAACGGCAATAGTTGCGCGCAGTGCCATGCCCAGCCCACGATTGGCGGGAGCAGTCCGGGACTGAGCAGCCCGCAAAACCCTATCGCGAATCCGCAAGTGGCGCTGGCTACGCTGGATGGCGCGACCAACACAGTTCCCTCCTTCATTACCGCCGACGGGCCGGTGCGTGAAGCCCGCTTTATCAAGACTTCTAGCGGAACGGCTGATGGCGGAGTTCACGGCCTCTACACCATCGCGGGGCGTTCCGACGCCACGGGCTGCACTCTGGCGCAGCCGGATTTCGCGGACGCTCTCACTGCCGACAATGTGATCTTCCGCATCCCCACGCCGCTGTTTGGGCTGGGCCTGGTGGAAGCTACGCCCGACGCTACTCTACAAGCCAATCTTGCGGCAACCGCTTCGGCCAGAGCGGCGGTCAAGATTAAAGGCGTCTTCAACACCAGCGGCAACGACGGAACGATCACTCGTTTCGGCTGGAAGGCGCAGAACAAGTCACTCCTGATTTTTGTGGGAGAAGCTTACAACGTGGAGCAAGGAGTTTCCAACGAAGACTTTCCTAACGAACGCAGCGCGGTGGCGGGCTGCGTGTTTAACGGGTCGCCAGAGGACGCCAGCAACATTTTGAACCAGAATTCCAGCAGTTCCAACTTCGGGACGACGGTGGGCACGGCATCGGAAATGGCATCCGATATCGTGAACTTCGCGGCGTTCATTCGCCTCTCTGCCCCGGCGGCACCAGCTCCGTCCACGCCATCGACTTTGAACGGGGCTACGGTGTTCAACACGATCGGCTGCAATCTCTGCCACTCGCCAACTCTTACCACCGGTGCTTCGCCGTTCACGGGCATGTCGAATGTGACCTACAATCCGTATTCCGATTTTGCGCTGCATAGCATGGGAACCGGGCTGTCGGATGGCATCACCCAGGGCGGGGCGGGGCCGACGCTATTCCGGACTGCGCCGTTATGGGGGCTGGGGCAGCGGCTGTTTTTTCTTCACGATGGCCGAACGACCGATCTGATCCAGGCCATTCAATCGCATAGCAGCAGCGGATCCGAGGCGGTCACCGTGATCCACAAATTCAACACGCTGAAAGCATCCCAGGTGCAGGATCTTCTGAACTTCCTGCGGTCGTTGTAGAAGGCAGGGGCTAGGGGCCAGGGGCTAGTTGCTGGTGATAACCAACTTTGCCACGGATTTTCACGGATCTTCACGGATCAGAGCAGAAGCTCTGGTTTATCCGTGGTGATCTGTGTGGATCCGTGGCAATTTGTTTTGCCGAACAGGCGCGGTAGATTCCTCGGCTTTTGGACGGGATAGTGCAGCTTAATCAGCCCGTTGTGGCTGGGTGTGGATTCATCGCATACTCAGTAACTATGGGGACTGAACCGTTTGTGCTGTCAGGGAGCCGGGTTCGTCTGGAGGCGCTGGACCATGCCCACATCGACGGGCTGGTCATCGCCGCAGCGGCTGACCCTGGACTGTATCAGTGGAGTCCTGTTCCGCAAGGTAAGGCGGCAGCTATCCCGTATGTGGACACCGCTTTGGCCTGGCGGGATGCTGGCAGCGCCGTGCCGTTTGCGATTGTTCGGGCGAGCGACGGCGCGGTCGTTGGATCTACACGCTTCTGGAATATCGAGCGATGGTCGTGGCCGGCGGGACACGCGCGGCATGGGCGAGAGTTTCCGGACGCTTGTGAGATTGGTTACACGTGGCTGACGCGCTCGGCGATCCGTACCGCGGCTAACACGGAGGCAAAGCTGCTCATGTTGGCGCATGCGTTTGAAACCTGGCAAGTGTTACGGGTGTGCTTTCACACGGATGCGCGCAACCAGCGGTCGCGCGCGGCGCTGGAACGGATTGGCGGGAGGTTCGAAGGGACGCTGCGGGCGCATCGCATGGCTGCGGACTTTATTGCTCGAGACTCGATGCGATTTTCGATCGTGGCGGCGGAGTGGGGTGCGGTGAAGGAACGGCTGAGGGGGCTGCTGGAATCGCGCGGCTGACTCGTAGACGATATTGACCAAGAGCGATAAGGTAGCGAGACCAGACGGCGCGATTATTGCGCCGCGAAGAACGCGGCGCTTCGCACGGCTCGCCCGGATTCCCTTCGACTTCGCTCAGGGCAGGCTCTCTCTGCGCGAAGAACGCTTGTTCGGAATGACAACGCCTATTTAAGTTAAACGTGACAGCGCGCGAGGATTCCAAAACTCACTTCGCTCATTTCGGAGCGCTGGTATCGGCACTACTCTTATCGGGCGCAGGCTTATCCGTGTCGCTCTTTGCTTCGATTTTTTTAGTCGAAAGGAAGCTCCAGATGGTTTCGTTGGCGTTGGGGTCGGGGCTGGTTTTCCCGACTTCTTTTTCTACTTCGTATTGTTCGCCGCCGGGCCAGGTGTTGCCTGCGCCCTTCACGCTGTAGGAAACAACCTGCGCGCCCTGTTGACAGCCATCGTAGGTTTCGACTTTGGTTTCCATGCCGCCTTTCTCGCGAGCCGGGATCTTGGTTTGGGTCGGCTTTTCGGCGCAGCGAGCCATCCTGGCCCACGCTTTCGCGCTGTCCTCGACAGAGATGACGGGCAGATGAAGGTTGTGTTCGGTACCACCGCCATAGGGAACCACCGGGTCGGAGGTGCCGTTGATCATCACCACCGCCAACGGACGCGAGGGCAAGCAGATCATCGTCTTGGGCATGGCCGCGCCCACAGGGGCAATCGCCGCGATGCGGTCGGCCATGGAACAGCCGGCCTTCATGGCCATGAGGCCGCCTTCTGACAAGCCCGTGGCGTAGATACGTGCCTGGTCGAGCGAAAACTTCAACGCCATCTGGTCGAGCATCTGGTTTAGGAAGTCGACGTCATCCGCGGGCTCAGATCTCGTTTCATCATTGCGGCCCTTGCCCTCCCGACTGACCCCCGCCGGGATAACCACCACCGCTAGCCGCCGCCTCCGGGATATCCTCCGCCTCCACCGCCCGGATAGCCCGCCACCGCCGGGATCCTCCACCACGGCGACCGCGTCCGGGGCTCCTCATCGCAGGCTGCTGCACTGGCGGACGCACGCCTACATTCCAGCGGCCGTGCAGCGCGCTGGGATAGACGGCGATGATGCCGTCTTTGTCCGCCAACTCGGCGAAGCGGGTAAGGCGTTCCATGTCGTCGGTATCCTGATTCATGCCGTGCAGAAGAATTACCACGGGATATTTCTGCTTGGCGTCGTAACCTCGCGGCAGGCGTACCAGGTAGGTGCGATCGACGTCGCCGATGGTTACTTTTTCTTTGGTTTCCTGGGCTTGGGCACTGGAAACAATGAACAACATGGCCAGACAGGCTGCCGCAGCTGAGGCTGCGCCCGTTCTGGTGCAACGCTTGAATCTCATGGAGTCTCCCTTATAGGTGACCCGGCACAGCCCCAGGCAATACTCTACACCGCTTGGAAGCTTCGCGGCAGCGCCGGGTTGGCTGAAGATGGATGGCGAGGATTGGATAATGGATTGGTTTGAAGAAGGATTGGTTTTGCATATGGACCAGTGGAACGCTGATGTGTACGCCGTTTCGTGGGAACTATCCGGCCGCGCCCCGCGTACTCTCTTTTGACAGCATTCAGTACGCGCGCCGACAGCGCGACTCGAAGGAGAATTACCATGGACGGACTCACTGGTCTGGCGGCAGTAATCATGATTTTTGGGATGCCCACGGCAGTGTTGGGAATGTACAGTTTTTACCGTGTGCGCAAGCTGCGCACCGAGGAAAGGCTGGCCGCGATCAGCCGGGGAGTAAACGTTCCGATG
Organism: uncultured Acidobacteriaceae bacterium; assembly: GCA_963846245.1. Classification (GTDB taxonomy): domain Bacteria; phylum Acidobacteriota; class Terriglobia; order Terriglobales; family Acidobacteriaceae; genus Sulfotelmatobacter. The sequence goes on from CAWJVI010000015.1 coordinate 137,415, forward strand.
GAGCCGGAACTTGCGGAAGCGGCGCGGTCACGGCGGTCGGGGATTTTGCTGATCGCAGCGGCTGTGGGATATACGATTACATTTTCTTTGATCGCGCGGGTCGAGCCGGATGCCTGGGTCGCGGCCGCGTTCGGAGCGATCCCGTTCACGCTGGGATTGGGATTCTTTTTGGATTCGGCGCTGATTCGGCGGGATGCGCAGGCTTCATAGGGGAAATTCGCGGATGATGGTTGGGGCGGGTTGGCAACTGGCAATTAGCAGTTAGCAAGTCGCAGGGCGGCGCTCATTGCGGGGGCCGAACTGGGGGCGTGGTTCCGTTAAGTTGCTAGGGGTCCTTCGACTGCGCATGTGCTTCCGCGTTGCGAAAGCACATGCTTCGCTCCGGATGACAATTTGAAGGTTGCACAATTAGGCTGCGGAATCATTCGCCGGTCAGGAACTTGTACTGCGCATCCGTGAGCGGGACCACGCTCAGCCTGCCCTGGCGCACCAAGGGCGATTCGGCGAAGAGCTTGTGAGCTTTTACTTCGGCCAGCGTCACGGGTTTCGCAATCGACTTGCCGGCTTTGATCTTCACTTGCGGATTCTTCGGGTCGGTGTCGTCGACTGAGACGACGCTGGCAGTGCCCACCGCGCTTTTTTCGTCGCCGGTATGGTAGATCACGAGGCGTTCGCCGGGCTTCATCGCACGCAGATTTTTCAAGGCTACGGGATTGGACACTCCGTCCCAGATGGTGGTTTTCTCGCGCTCCAGTTGAGCGAATGAATACACCGACGGTTCTGTTTTCAATAAGTAATCCATAACTCTCCGCTTGCACTTTGTCAGCTCCGACTAAGCCACCCACCCAAAAGCTTTAAACCACAGAGGGCACAGGGGTCACAGGGGAACCGTTGACCGCTCCAACCTGAGCTTCCTAGTTCGGCTTTTGATTCTTGTCTGCCGGCGGCGCGTCTTGCTTCGGGGGCGTGCCGGTGCCCTTGTCAGCTCCGCCATAGATCGAATACTGACCCTGCGGGCGTTTCAGTTTGATGGTGAAATCCATTTTCGGCTTGTCGATGTCAAAGTCTTCGCCGTAGGTCTGGTATCCGGGAGCCAGCACCTGGACGCGCAATTTCCCATAGGGGATGCCATCGAAGCTCGACTTCCCTTCCGCGTCCGTCTTCAGCTCCATGCCGCCCTTGCCCTGTTTTCCATTTCCGCCGACGGGATGCATGATGACGCTGGCACTGCGCACCGGCTTTCCGTTCTCGTCTTTCAGCACCTGGAAATTCAAGAGGGAAGTGGGACCTTCTTCATCCTGCTGCGCTGCTGCCGCTGGCGCCATTGCCAGCGCTGCCAGCACCACTCCCGCTGCCACGATTCCCGCCGCCCACGTTTTCTTCATGATGAGCATTTTATGCAGGGTGGGCCTGTCCTGTCATCTGAGTAAGGAATTGGGTGGGGGCTCACTTTCACAATTATCTCAGGCCGATGTCATTCCGAGCGCGGCGACAGCCGGGCGAGAGCCTGCCCGGAGCGAAGTCGAAGGGGACCTTACGCTGGCTGACGCCGTTGATGGCGTGGATGGCAGTACCGGTGCTTCGTGCGGTGCCCTTGCTCCTCGCGCCCTTACAACCGATATCTGGGTTTCGTAAGGTCCTTCCGGAGCGCTTGGCGCGCTCCTGCGGGATGACGTCGGTCGCTGGATCCGACGGAATAACGCGGGGCCGGGATGGTGATTTAGGGTCAACCCGGCCCCGCAGACCTACCGAAATATTTCCTCGAACGAGCTATTTTTTCCAGACGAACTATTTTTCCCAAATGATCTGGGCCTTCTTGTCGAGCGCGTGCTCTTTGCGGGCGGCGCGGGCGAGATCGCCGAGAGGCACCGGGGGCGGCCCGACGGGGCCGAACTCCCACAATGGCCGCTCGCCCTGGGCATAGGAGTAGTCGGAATGTTCGAAAAGATTTTGAGATTGAGCCATGTCGTGCTGAGAGGCGTGCATCACGTGGTCGGAGATCTGAGTTTCGTTTGGCTGGTTGTTCAGCACGGGAGCACTCTGCGCAAAGGCTGCGGTGGCGCAAATCAGGAACATCACACACAGGGTCATTTTCATTTTGTAAAGTCCTCGGCTCTCGAAAATTCGATCCACGAGAGCGTAGTTACTAAGAGTGACTACGGCGTGTTACCACGCCTCTATCAAAGGTAGAAGCAACCCCCATGCCAAATGCGGAGACGGTCAGAACTCGGTTTACAGGAGGTATTTGCGGGTGAGGAGCAATTGTTTGCACACTTGTGGAAGAGAGAATTCTGGAGTGGGGCACGGCAGTAAAAGCTCGTAACCCCAAATGTCGAGCGCGCGCAGGACGCAGAGGCTGTGAACGCGTATGGGAAGGTCTTTAGCTATTGCTCTCTTCCGCGACGCTGTCGTCTTTCTTCTTGACTCTTACCACAGTGATTTTGGCGAAGCCTTCCTCAAAGGTGGGGGCTTTTAGTTTGGCAGCCATGCGGCGCATGACGTCCTCGGGGACGACAAGGTCACGGCGCTGATGACGCTCGATGCAGACTTCGAGGGGCACGTCGAAGAAGATGGCGTGGACTTCGTAGTTGTAGTCTTTGGCGAGTTTGATCCAATGCTGCCGTTCCTGCGGGGTGAGATTGGTGGCGTCGACGTAATTCATGGGACGCTTGGCGATGAGGCGCGCCTTGAGCATGGAGCGCAGGTTGGAGAAGACGAGATCCTGAAAGCGCTGCTCGCGGACATCATCGAAGAGCAGCGAACGAATCATGTCGCTCGAGAGCGGAGCCACGTTGTGACGTTTGAACCAGGAACTCTTGCCGGAACCGGGCAGGCCGATGGCGAGAACGACAATGCCTTTCGGCGCACGTTGCGTCACGGTGGCGGTTGAGGGCGGCCTGGGCGCCTGCGGCACGGGGGACGCAGCAGCGGCCGCGGGCTCTGCGGGTTCCGGAGAGTCGTCCGTTTCTGGCAGAACCGAAGGTGTGACTCCTTTGGGAGTAAAGGCTTGCGCGACGGCTTGCTCGCGGCCACGGCCTCCGCTTCGGCCGCGTCCACCACGACGTCGGCGGCTACCGCTGCGTCGTGCCGCTTCGCCGGGTGCAGGAGGATCGATGGCGTGAGGAACCTGGTATGGAACATCGTCTGGAACATCGGCGGAGGCGGTGTCCGCGGGCGAGGCGTCAGCGGGCGAAGGTTCCGCGTGCGAAGCGGGAGCAGAACGAACGGAACGGCCACGGGAGCGAGGCCTGGTTTCCGGCTGAGGCTCAGACTCGTGAGGGGCAGATTCCCTGCTGCTGTCGTTTTCTGTGTCGGGTGTGGCCGGCTGTTGCTCGGCGTCAAAATATGCGGGCTGCAGCGGTGGAGGAGCCGGCTGGTCAGTGGCCTCGGCGGGCTTTTTTTTGCGGCGCTGAAAACGATCGCGCATCCATTTACGCATGTCAGGCTTGTAACACATATGCCGCGGCGGGGGCAATGGTTCGGGGCCGCGTCCCGAAATAGTAACCACCCTTCGACTTGGCTCAGGGCAGGCTCCGGATACGGCGGATTCAGGGTAGAAGTTATAGGGTAGAACCGCGACGCTACGGGCTATCACTCGTGTGGTCTGATCCCAAAATCCAACTTCCCAGTTAGAATTAAGGGATGGCTAGCCAGATTCCCGATTCCATTCGCGGGCAGAAATACATTTCACTGACTACGTTTCGCAAGAACGGCGTCGGCGTAGCGACGGCGGTTTGGTTCGGCGAAGAGGACGGAAAGCTCTACGTGATGACGCGAAGCGACATGGGGAAGACGAAGCGCCTACGGAATAATCCGCAGGTGAAAGTAGCGCCGTGCACGATTCGCGGGAAGGTTACGGGGGCTGAGGTCGCGGCCACGTCGCGGCTGTTGCCGGCGGAGGAACACGCGCGAGCGCGGCAGGCTATCAATCGCAAATACTGGTTGGCGCGGCTGCCGCTAGTCTGGGTGCGCACGGATACGTATATCGAGTTGCGGTTTGGGTGAGCGGGACGGTTAGGTGTGGGGACTCTGATTTCTTCCGGCGCAGGCGAGGATGATGTGGCGGAGACTCCCTTGGAGTCTGATTGCCGTGCAGGTTGCTAAGGATCCTTCGACTGCGTTGTCGTTCTCTTTGCGAACGACAACTTCGCTCAGGATCACAGAACTATAGCGACGGTGATTTTACGGCGCTTCCAATTCCCTGCTAACATTATTTGTTTGTGGTTCAGGGCCGTGCGCACTCTGAGCCTGCTGCCCTACTTAGTGAGTCATCGGCAATCATATTCAAGGGAGGAACTATGGCAATAAAAGTTGGCATTAATGGTTTTGGACGAATCGGACGCAATGTTTTTCGTACCGCGCTGCAGGATCCGGGGCTCGAATTCGTAGCGGTGAACGATCTTACCGATCCGAAAACGCTGGCGCATCTGCTGAAATACGATTCGATTCTGGGCAACCTGCCGAACAAAATTTCTGCCGGGACGGACAGTATTACGGTGGACGGCAAGACGATCAAGGTATTCAAAGAGAGGGACCCGGGTGCGCTGCCCTGGGAGTCAGTGGGGGCGCAGGTGGTGATCGAATCGACTGGACACTTCACCGATGCGAACGATGCGAAAAAGCATTTGCGCGGGACGGTGAAGAAGGTGATTATTTCCGCTCCAGCGAAAAATGAAGACATCACGCTGGTACTGGGAGTGAACCACGAGAAATATGACGGCGCGAAGCATCACATTATTTCGAACGCCTCGTGCACCACGAATTGTCTGGCCCCCGTCGCCAAGGTGCTGCAGGATGAATTCAAGATTGTCAGCGGAACCATGACGACGATTCATTCCTACACCAACGATCAGGTGATTCTGGATTTTCCGCATAAGGACCTGCGGCGCGCGCGGGCGGCGGCGATTAATATGATTCCCACATCCACCGGCGCGGCCAAGGCGTTGAAGTTGGTGATTCCGGAACTGGCGGGAAAGCTGGACGGCTTCGCCATGCGCGTGCCCACACCAAACGTTTCGGTGGTTGATCTGGTCGCATGGGTCGAGAAAAAGACGACCAAGGAAGAAGTGAACGCGGCGCTGAAGAAAGCGTCGGAGTCGGGACCGCTGAAGGGCTATCTCGGCTTCGAGGAGCACGAACTGGTGTCGTCGGATTTCAAGGGCGACTCGCGCTCGTCGATTGTGGATGCGCCCATGACCCTGGTCGTGGCGGGCAATTGTGTGAAGGTGATCTCCTGGTACGACAATGAATGGGGATACTCCTGCCGCGTACGGGACTTGATTCATTACATTGCGGGTAAGGGCCTGTAGGAATTGTGGAATCCCATCCTAACGTCGCAAAGTGTGCGACGTTAGGATGGGCCACCTGCATCTTAATTCTGCCTTCCAAGAGGACAACCAGCCATGTCCAAACTTTCCATTCGTGATCTTCCGCTCAGCGGGAACCGTATATTCATGCGGGTCGATTTTAACGTGCCGCTCGAAGATGGCCGGGTGATGGACGACACGCGCATCCGCGAGACGCTGCCGACCATCGAGTACGCGCTGCGCCATGGAGCGCGGCTGATTCTCGCGTCTCACCTGGGGCGACCGAAGGGCAAGCCCAATCCTAAGATGAGCTTGAAGCCTGTGGCGGAGCGGCTGCGCATGCTGCTCGATAAGGAGCTGGCGCGCGGTGAGAACGTGGGGTTCTGTCCGGATTGCGTAGGGCCGGAGGCGGAAGAGGTGGCGACGCAACTGGAAATGGGACAGACGCTGCTGCTCGAAAATTTGCGCTTCCACGCGGAAGAAGAAGCGAATGACGAGAGATTCGCGAAGCAGCTGGCGGCCCTTGCACCTTATTACGTGAATGATGCATTTGGCTCGGCGCATCGGGCGCATGCGTCCACGGTGGGGATTACGAAATTCGTGCAGAAGTCCGCGGCCGGATTGCTGATGGAAAAAGAACTCAAGTATCTGGGCAAGACGCTGGAGCATCCGGAAGAGCCGTTTGTGGCGATTCTGGGCGGAGCCAAGGTGAGCGACAAGATCGGCGTGATTCAGAACCTGATGAAAAAAGTGGATTCGCTGATCATCGGCGGCGGAATGGCGTATACGTTTCTCAAGGCGCAGGGGCAGGAGATTGGCAAGTCGCTTCTGGAAGCGGACAAGGTCGAACTGGCGCGGGAGTTGCTGGATGAAGCGAAGAAACGAAATTTGAAATTCCTGTTGCCGGTGGATCACGTCGTCGCGAGCAAGCCGGAGATCAATGCCGTGGTGCAGCAGATCGGCGAAGGCCAGCCGATTCCGGCGGACAAAATGGCGCTGGATATTGGTCCGAAGACGATCGAACTTTTTTCCGAAGAAATTTCGCGCGCGCGAACGATTTTGTGGAACGGCCCGATGGGAGTGTTTGAGGTTCCCGGATTTTCCAAAGGGACGTTCAAGATTGCGCAAGCCATAGCGGAAAATGTAGGAGCGATCTCGATCGTGGGCGGCGGCGATTCGGTGGCCGCTGCGCACGCGGCAGGAGTTGCCGACAAGATCACGCACATTTCGACCGGAGGCGGCGCTTCGCTGGAATTTCTGGAAGGAAAGAAGCTGCCGGGGGTTGAGGCGCTGACGGATAAGAAGTGATAAACGAGCTGCCGTGGAACTCAGACCGATCCAGTGTCTGAAATCTGCGGCGCGAGGCCTGGGGGGCTAACCTCCTGATCTAATTTCCTGAAAGGATCTATGAGCCGTACAAAGCTGATCGCCGCCAACTGGAAGATGTATAAAACGCCGGACCAGACTCGCGAATTTTTTCGCAATTTTTTGCCGCTGGTGGCGGGGCATACGCGCGACGAAATTGTAGTGTGCCCTCCGTATATCGATCTGGCGGACGCGATGGAGGCGGTGAAGGGATCGAGCGTCGCCATCGGCGCGCAAAATGTTCACTGGAAGGAAGAAGGAGCATTTACCGGCGAGATTTCTGCCGCCATGCTGCTCGCGCTGGGAGTGAAGCATGCGATCGTCGGACACTCGGAGCGGCGGCAGTACTTTGGCGAAACCGATGACACCGTGAACATCCGCTTGAAAGCCGCGCTGGAAGCCGGACTCACGCCGATCTGCTGCGTGGGGGAAGTGCTGGAAGAACGCGAGGCAGGGTTGACGGACGATGTGCTGCGGCGGCAATGCGTGCGGGCCTTTCACGCGATTTCAGCGAAGAAGGCGGCGAAGCTTGTCGTGGCCTATGAGCCGGTCTGGGCGATTGGGACAGGCAAGACGGCTACTCCGGAAATTGCCGCAGAGGCGCATGCGGTGATCCGGCGTGAAGCTACGGAAATTTTTGGCGAAGAGTTTTCCGGCAAGTTGCGGATTCTTTACGGGGGGTCTGTGAAGCCGGAGAACGCTTCAACGCTGATGGCGCAGGAAGAGATCGACGGTGCGCTGGTAGGCGGAGCGTCATTGGATGCGAAATCGTTCGCGGCGATCGTGAAGTATTAGAGTAACTCGAATATAGCTTTCCGCATACCCTCGAACCGTGCCCCTCGAGCCGTCGACGTACCCTACCCGCGGTTGGGTTATGGTGCTGCCAGACTTCGCTCGATATCCAATGTCGCTTACTTGCTGGCGTGGTCGGCAGTAGCCGCCGTCTGCTCCGCCTCAGCTTCTTGCCACCTTGAGTTGGGGTTGTATTCCTTCATGGAGTTGGCGGCAGCATCGGTCTTCTTACCGAGATCCCTCTCGTACACAACACCATCTTCGCCAACAATGAAGGTCATCACACCGGACGACCTGTATTCGGCCGGATACGCCACAAAAGCGAAGCCGCCGGTCATTTTGCCGTCGACGACATAATTTTTCGCGCCGCCCGGGCCGTCTTTTCCCTGACGAGTCAGGACGAGGTAGTAGTAACCACGGTAAGGAGTGGGTGCACCATCAGGGCTTTTTGCGTAGCCCTTTGCCACAGCCGACGCCACCAGCGGCCCGATGGGGCTTTGGGGTTCGCCATCCCCGGCTTTCCAGTAAAGGCCATTGTGCTGCCCTTGATCGCTGAAGATGGTCTGCGCGTACTCATCATGTTGCGCCGCGTGGTATTCCTTTTGTGCCGCTACGAGCTCCTGGCAAACGCGAATGGTCGATGTTTCATTTTCGCCAATTCGCCTGTACAAAATTTCCTGCTTGCCCGCCTCGGTGTCGAAATACCACGAAATGCCCTTGTTCACCAGCGGTATGGGAGTGGGCCAATTTTCCGCGCCGATATACAAAGTAGTGGTGCCGTCCGGTTCTTTCACCAGACGATGCATCTCCTGATATTTCTGGACGAAATTCGCGCGGTTCTGAGCGTCCTCGGCGTCGTCTCCCGAGGAGACGATTTGTTTTCCGTCCCATCCAAGGATATCGAGCATCGCTTTTTCGTCGTTACTCTGTGCTGCCGTGACCAGTGCGGCGCCCGCGTCCGCCGCCGATGCGAATGTCGTTTGGCCGGTTGCTGCGCCATGGAACGCGTGGAAGCCACACCGCCAAAAAAATCATGATCGCGGCCAGCGTGGTCAGCCTGGCCGGCCTAAGAAGACTGGCGAGACGGACGCAATGAAACCCTTCGAGGTTCAGCTTACTTCGCCGCATACCCATTTTCTCCATTTGAAGACTTTGCAGACTCCATGAACAGAGCGAGCTTCCGATCACCGATGCCCGCCGCCCCCGCTATGCCCTCCTCCACCGCCGCCACCGCTATGTCCTCCTCCTCCACTACCGCCGCCACGAGACCCGCCTCCGCCTGCGCCCATGCTGGCGCTTCCCCGCGACGACGAGCTCCTGGCCTCCCCGCCATGCTGGTAGCCGCTGAAAGCTCCCGAACGGACGCCGCTCTGGCCCCGGGGCGCAGCGTAGCCTCGGGCCGCTTGCCTATTTCCGTTGAAAGGTCTGCTGTTTGCGCCGGAACGGGCGTTCGCTCCGCCACGCTCGCCGCGCTCGCCGTTAAATCCTGTGCCACGGTTGCCGCTTGCTCCGCTCTGCGCGTTCCTTGCTACGCCCGCGCTCGCCTCCGCCTCGGTAGTAATTGCTCCGGTTGTAAAACGTATTGCTCCGCGAGTAGTACCGGCCGTGGTTGTACATCGCGTAGCCGCCACGCCAGTTGAATCCCCAATTATTCCAGCCCCATCCGAAACCGCCGTACCAGCCGATCCCGAAGCCCATTCCAAAATTCAAGTACGGGCCGCCGAACCAGATGCCCGGATACGGATACCATCCCGGCCACGCCATTACCGGGCCACCGTAAACCGACCACGGATCGTACGCCGGGACGTAAACCTCATCAGGATCGGTGGGCGCAATACTGATGTCTGCGTCTTGCGTCGCCACCGTTTGCTGCGGCGTAGTCTTTAGATTGCCGGATTCCTGCGCCCGCCGGCGCATCACTTGGACGGCAGCCATCACGTCCTCTTGCTGGTTGTAATAGGCGTCACCCAGGGACGACGCCCAGGAGAGATTCTTGTCCATATTTCCCAGCACTGACGGAAATGCGGCGAGGGCTTTCACGCTCGGGTCCCAAGGTTGCTGGTCAACGGCCTGGCCCAAAGCGTCGCCTTTTAAGTCAGGATGCGCCTGCACCCATCGATCGGCTTCGACAACCTGTTCGGGAAACGTGGACGCTGCGAGAATCTGCGCCACCAGCGAATCCGGATACAGCGCAATCGGCGCTACCAACTGCTGCACCTGCTCGGCGGTCTGTTGTGTGTACGGCGGCGCCTTCGCGTCCGGGGCTTGCTGGTCCGCAGCCTGGGGCCCGTTTTGCGGCGGGGGAGCTTGCGGGTCCTGATAGGCAAATGACCTCTGAGGGCCGACAAAGAGCAGCGCCAAAGACAAAACAGGAATCAAACGCCGCGTGGCCAATCCGCGCTGAGAGAATTCGGTAACACGTTCTGTGGCACGTCCGAAAATGTTCATGATTTCTTCGAGCTCCCTGTGGCAACTCCCGCGGCCCGCCTAAAACACGGACGTTCTGGGGAAGGAAACCGCTGGCCTCGATATCGCCACGGAGCGCCAACGATTCCTAATTCTCATAAAAACCAACTGCGGTTCTCGCAATGTTCCGCTCTTGAGATATGCTTTTAGGTTCGCACAATCTTCGAGAAAATACTGTGCAGAATAGAACACTCGATGGTCACTGGAGAACCGATCGGAGCGGGCACGAACAACGCATTCGTGGCGCGCCTGTCGCGGTAAGGCAGACTTTCTTGAGTCTTGGCACAGTGCGAGAATATTTACAGCAGAGGAGTCGGCTTGGTGATTCGTGTGAGGTATGAGCCTACTCAGCTCATCGCCGAAGATCTACCGTGCAGAAACCGAAAGATTTAGTAAAGAAAATAACGTTCAGTAAGAAAAATAAAAGAGGAGCCGGCAATGACCCAGCGAACGACCGATGCGCCATCGTGGAATGCGCTGCAAGCGCACTACGGCAAGATCAAGGAAGTACAACTGCGGCAGCTGTTTGCCGATGATCCCGGTCGCGGCCAACGATTGGTTGCCGAGGGCGCAGGCCTTTACCTGGATTACTCGAAGAACCGGATTACCGATGAAACCGTTCGGCTGCTGCTTCAGTTGGCCAAAGAGCGTGGGGTTGCTGATCGTCGCGATGCCATGTTCCGCGGCGAGAAGATCAACATCACGGAAAACCGGGCGGTGCTGCACGTTGCCCTGCGCGCTCCAAAAGGCACGCAGATCAAGGTGGACGGCGTAGACGTGGTTCCGGAAGTACATGCGGTGCTGGATAAGATGGCCGCATTCTCCAACCGCGTGCGCAGCGGAGAATGGAAAGGGCACACCGGCAAAGCCATCAAGAATGTGATCAACGTCGGCATCGGTGGCTCGTACCTGGGCCCCGAAATGGCCTATGACGCGCTGCGTACGTTTACCGATCGCGCCATGAAATTCCGCTTTGTGGCGAATGTGGACGGCGCTGCATTCGCCGAAGCCACACACGACCTTGATCCCGCGGAAACTTTATTCGTTCTCTCTTCGAAGACTTTCACGACGCTGGAAACGATGACCAACGCCGCCACCGCCCGCCGCTGGATCGTGGACGCGCTCAAGAGCGATGCCGCCGTCGCCAAGCACTTCGTCGCGGTCTCGACCAACGCGGAAGGCGTCGCCAAGTTTGGAATCGATACCGCCAACATGTTCGGATTTTGGGACTGGGTCGGCGGGCGCTATTCGATGGATTCCGCGATTGGACTTTCCACCATGATCGCGATCGGGCCGAAGGGGTTCGAAGATATGCTCGGCGGATTCCGCGACATGGATGAGCACTTCCGCACCGCGCCGCCGGAGAAGAATCTGCCGATGCTGATGGGCCTGCTTACCGTCTGGTACAACAATTTTTTCGGAGCGCAAACCATCGGCATCATGCCGTACTCAGACAATCTCAAGCGCTTCCCGGCTTACCTGCAGCAACTGCAGATGGAAAGCAACGGCAAGCACGTGGATCTCGACCGCCAGCCCGTGAGCTACCAGACCGGACCGATCATCTGGGGTGAGCCCGGAACTGATGGGCAGCACTCGTTTTACCAGCTCATTCACCAAGGCACGAAACTTATTCCGTGCGACCTGATCGGATTCTGCCAGCCGCTTAGCGAGTTCAAAGACCATCACGATTATCTGATCGCGAATCTATTCGCGCAGGCGGAGGCGTTGGCTTTCGGCAAGACAGCTGAAGAGGTGAAGGCCGAACGCGTGCCCGACTTTCAAGTTCCGTTCCGCGTTTTTGAAGGCAACCGGCCAACCAACCTGATCCTGGTGGATAAACTGACGCCGCGAGCGGTGGGTTCGCTGGTGGCACTTTATGAACACAGTGTGTTTACACAGGGCGCCGTTTGGAACATCGACTCCTTCGACCAGTGGGGAGTGGAGCTCGGCAAAGTGCTGGCACAGCGCATCATCCCCGAGCTACAGAGTTCCGCGGAACCCCAACTCAAGCACGATGGCTCGACGAACGCGCTGATCGGGAGGTATCGCCGATTGCGCGGCGGCAAGTAAGCAGTATCCGAAAGTTGGAAAGGCTGAGGCCGGAGAATACAGAGCAGCCTTTACGTTGCAGGATGTCACAGGACACGGTAACATTGATGCCACGCGAACTTGCGGCGACTGGGGCACGTCGAGTGCACGAAGTCGATGCGAGAATCGAGCGCAGTTGGAAATACCCTCAACAGGACGAACTTGCCAGAATGAAGTTGCTAAGATATTGATTACAGTTGATTTACGAAGTGCGGAAGTGGTGGAACTGGCAGACACACCATCTTGAGGGGGTGGCGCCGAAAGGCGTGGGGGTTCAAATCCCCCCTTCTGCCCCATGTTTTCGTTTTCTGCTGGCCGGGGCAGAGATTCGAGCGATTCGAAGAAGGATCAAGAACTCAGCTGGGAACTTGACCAAGACCTACTCAGGATAAGTCTAAACTTATGATTCTTCACGGTCTAATCGTTACCGTTCACATTCTTGTTTGCTTCTTCATCATCGTGGTGGTGCTGCTGCAAAGCGGCAAGAGCGGGGACATTTCCGCTGCATTCGGCGGGCAGGGCAGCCAGACGGCGTTTGGTCCGCGGGGAGCGGCCAGCGCTCTTTCGCGAGCGACAACGTGGTCGGCTGTGCTGTTCCTGGTGACCTCGATTACCCTTTCGATCTATGCGGCGGGTCATAGCGGCCCGAAGTCCGTGCTGGAGGGGATGAAGTCGCAGCCAGTGAAAACACAGCGACTCCGGGTCGCCTGTGAAGCCCGCGCAAAAGTAGGCTGGGTTTCCGGAATTCCGCAGTTTCGGCAACGAAGCGTACAGCCGTCGATGTTCAGGTCTCGGTGCTCCAACCGCGAATTCAGACGTCAACGTTCGGATACCTCGCCGTTTGATCTCATACCAGAACCGCTGGGACTGTGGCGATCCGTGCGGGTGTCTCCTTGGGCAAGTTCAGGAGCAGACTTTCTCCCCGCAAGAAAAACTACAATGCTCCGGATGATGACGATGAACGGCCGACGCTCGTTTGCGGGCGAGACTGCAGCTATCCTCATCGACCTCTACTTGATCTCCTGTAATTGTATTTCGCCACATCGGGTGCTAACATCCGGTTTAAGGCACTGATGTTTAGGCATTGAAGGCCGGGAGGTATTCACATGGCGGACCGTGACGGTAATAGTTTTGTGTGGTTTTTGGCGGGATTGGGTTTGGGAGCGGTAGTGGGCGTGCTCTATGCGCCGCGCTCTGGCAGCTGAAACTCGTGACGTGCTGCGGGCACGCGCCGAGGAAGGCCGTGACTACATGCGCAGCCGGGCGCAGTGAGGCGCGGGAACAGGCGGCGGAGTGGGCGGACCGCGGGCGGGACGTGGTGAATCAGCAGAAAGAGCAGTTTCGCTCGGCTTATGAAGCGGGCCGGCAAGCGTATCGCGAGGCCACGACCGAGACTGGGGCGCCGAAAGCTTAGTCGAGAAATTGGAATCGGCGCGTTCTCCTCCCGCGCCGGCCGTGCACGAAATCGTGTGATTACGGGATGGCGGAGGTTTGGCTTATGGTTAATCTCACTCCAGTTTTTATTGCCCTGACCGGGGCGGCGGTAATGTTGCAGGCGGGCGTGCTGCTGGCCATGTACATTGCCATGCGGAAGAGCAGTGAGCGCATGGAAACGCTGGCGACGGAACTGAAGGTCAAGGCCATCCCCACGATGGAATTGGTGCAACTGGTGCTGACGGAAGTCCATCCGAAACTGCAGGTGATCGCCGAAAATCTGGAAGAAACGACCACGCTAATGCGCTCGCAAGTGCAGCGCGTGGATGCGACCGTAACCGACGTGGTGGATCGCGCGCGGTTGCAAGTGATTCGCGCTGACGAACTGCTGAGCCGTACGCTGGACCGCGTGGAACAAACCTCTGACATGGTGCATAACACTGTGATTTCGCCGGTCCGGCAAGTGTCGGGACTGATGCAGGGGATCACGGCCGGTATCGAATTTCTGCTGGGTAACCGCAGGCGGCGCAATGGCGGCGGGAGTGATGCGCGGCGTCCGGTGCCGCAGGATGAGATGTTCATCTGAGTGCATTGTAGATTGATGATTTTTTGATTGTTGATTGAAAGGCATTCGCTGTCGGCGATGGGTTTTAAATCAGCGATCAGAAATCAAGAATCCGCCATGCTTTTTTCTGCCGTTAATTCCCTTCTCATGCGTTATCTGGTGCGAGCTCGCATGAAACCTGGGCGCGAAGGCGATCTTCTTCGGGCCATCGCCGACGAAACTCTGGGCCGGGGATCGGTGGCGGAGGGCGAATATCTGCGCAATATGCAGGAGGCGCGGCTGTGTGCTGACCAGACTGCGCGCTGGGTGGAAGTCTGCTACTGCCCTACTCCGCTGCAGGAAGAGCGTCCTTACTGGGAAAAGTATTTTGATCTGACTCGCGTACAGGACGCGCATGATCGCCGCAAGTGCCGCGATGAAAATGGAACCGAATCCTGGGCATGCGGGGATTGCGATTGCACAGCGCGGCTGGAAGAGAAATTAAAAAAGACGGGCGCGCCGTTCCTGGAGTCGCTGCACGGGTGCTCTTCCTCCGCTTGCGCCTCCTCGAATGAAACGTGGCCGCGCAAACTCCCCAAGGATGCCTCCTCCCTATAAACTTTGAAGCAACCTCCTGATGGCAAGCGTAAACAAGCTGGCGTCTAACACCCTTCTCGATGCCGTGCGGACGACGGTTGCTGCCGTACTGGCTATGCTGCTGGCACGATTGCTGAAGCTGCCTGAGTTTTACTGGGCGCCGATTTCCGCGATCGTGATTATTCAGTCCACCATCGATCCGAAAACTCTAGCGTGGCAGCGTTTTGCTGGAACTGCTCTGGGTGCAGCGATGGGAGCATTGATTGGGACCGTACTTCCCGCGTCTCCGGCGAATACATGGGTCTATGCCGGAGCAATTCTTCTCGCTGGAGTCCTGTGCGCGTCGCTGCGATTTCGCGGTGCGTATCGCTTCGCTGCCATCACGCTAAGCATTATTTTGCTGATTGCTCACACGCGTGTGGCTTGGATTGTGGCCTGGCATCGCTTTGTAGAGGTGTCGTTGGGGATTGCCGTGGCACTTGCGATCGCGCTGCTCTGGCCCGTCAAGGCGGATTACTAAATGATCCAACCGCCGAGTTCCCATGAGGCGGCCAACTTGACCTGCAGTAGCTTGAGTTTACGAGCTCGTTTATCTGAGGTTGTGCTGTTTCCACAGCTCCCAGATTTCAAATCCTATCGACCAATACTTACTCATAGGCCCAGCGGTCTCAACGCCGAACCAGCGAACGAATTCCTCGTGCACGACGACCATTACATCCTCAGGCGCTTTGCACTTCTTCAGTCGCGGCAGGATTGTTCCTGTTTCAGCAGCATATTCGTCCGTATTGTCATCAAAATTGATTCCGATCGGATCGGTACGAAACAGAAGAGCTTCGACCGCCGTGAACAACTCGCCATATTGCTGCTTAACTTGTCGGCGCTCCTCGAGAATCTTTTCGCGAGTTCTACGCAATCGCCCTCTTTCGCTCTAAGCAATCCAGCCGCCGCCGACCACAATGTCGCCGTCGTAGAAGACTGCCGCCTGGCCGGGCGTGATGGCGCGCTGTGGCTCGTCGAAGGTGACGAGGACCTCGTCAGCGCTGACCCGCTCCATCACGGCTGACGCCGGTTCGTGGCGATGGCGAATTTTCACGGCGACACGCATGGGCCCGCGGAGATCGTCGACCGCGATGAGGTTCACGCGCCGGGCGCGCAGCGTACGCGAGTAAAGATTCTCTTCTCCGCCGACGATGACTTGCTTGCTGGCGCCGCTGATCTGAATCACGTAGAGTGGCGAGCCGGTGGCTACGCCGAGTCCCTTGCGCTGGCCGACGGTGAAATTGTGAATGCCGTGGTGCCCGCCGATAACGTCGCCATTCGTTGTTACCAACTCGCCGGCGGTGTCGGGCAGGGCTTCACCCTGATCGGCGAGATAAGCATCGATGAATCGCTTGTAGTCGCCGCCGGGAACGAAACAAATTTCCTGCGAGTCGGGCTTCTCGGCCAAGGCGAGGCCGTGCTTGCGGGCAAGGTCGCGGACCTGAGGCTTGGTCATGTCGCCGAGCGGGAACAGAGTGTGGCTTAGCTGATCCTGGGTGAGGCCGAACAGAAAATACGTCTGGTCCTTGCTCTTGTCTGCGGGACGCCTGAGCAGCCAGCGTCCGCAGGTATCATCGTAGGCCACGCGGGCGTAGTGACCGGTGGCAACGCGCTCTGCGCCGATCTGGCGCGCGACTACCAAGAGCTGATCGAACTTCAAGTGATTGTTGCAGAGGCTGCAGGGGATGGGCGTGCGCCCGGAAAGATATTCAGCAACGAACGGGCGGACGACCTCGCGCTCGAAACGCTCCTCGTGATTGACCACGTAATACGGAATGCCAATGTGCTCGGCGACGCGGCGGGCGTCGTAAACGTCGTCGAGCGAGCAGCAGCGTCCCTGCACGGACTCCGGCATGCCTTCATGACCGGCGAGGCGGCGCTGGTTCCACAATTGCATGGTCAGGCCGATGATAGTGTGTCCATCGGCACGCAGCATGGCCGCGACGGTGGAAGAATCCACACCGCCTGACATGGCTACGGCAATGGTTTGTGGCGTCGGCATGGTGGAGCAATTTCTAGTTTCCAGTTTCTAGTTTCCGGTTCTTGGCTCTTAGCTTTTAGCTAAGAGCTAGCCTGGGTGATGGTGGAAGTAGATGAGCACCGCATGGGCTATAAAGCCAGCGGTGAACCAGAGCCCGGCTTCCACTATTCGCTTGAATCGAGGCGTCATAATTAAGTAATACCACAGGTACAACACGCCTAGAGCTAAAGGCTAAGAACTAAACGCTTTTACGATACGCTGGCGATAATTCGCGAAGACGCGCTACTGTCTCGGGTACCAGCGCCAGGGCGAAATCGATATCTGCCTGCGTGGTTTGCTTGCCCAAACTGAAGCGGACGCTGGCTCGCGCGCGGTCTGGGCGGAGGCCCATCGCAGTGAGCACGTGCGAAGGCTCGATCGCACCCGACGAACATGCGGCTCCACTGGAAACGGCCAGGCCTTTCAGATCGAGCGCGATGACCAGCGGCTCTCCATCGATGTGGTCGAAATAAATGTTGGTCGTGTTGGGGGTTCGGACTGCGCCGGCGCCGTTGATGCCGGCTTCGTCGACTTGCGAGAGAATTCCCTGCTGCAAGCGATCGCGCAACGCAGCCAGCTTCTGGTCGTCACCGCGTTCAAATGCTTGCGCAGCCAGTTCTGCCGATTTCCCCAACCCGACGATGCCGGGAACATTTTCGGTGCCAGCGCGGCGCGAGCGCTCGTGGCGTCCGCCGTGGAATAGCGGTTGAAGGCGCGTGCCCTTGCGGAGGTAGAGCGCGCCCACGCCCTGCGGCGCGTGGAACTTGTGGCCGGAAATGGAAAGGGCATCGCAGCCGATGCGTGCGACATCGATTGGAACCTTGGCTGCTGCTTGAACAGCATCGGTGTGAAAGAACACGTCGGCCTCGGCAGCAATCTTTCCAACTTCTTCGATCGACTGCAGCGCGCCGGTTTCGTTGTTAGCCATCATGATCGAGATCAACTTCGTGTTTGGCCGCAGAGCTCGCCGTACGTCGTCGGGATCGACCAGGCCGCGGCCGTCCACGGGCAGGCAGGTGATTTCGCAGCCCGTTTTCTCCACATGCTTTACCGCGTGCAGTACCGCATGGTGCTCGATGCTCGAAGTGATTACGTGATCGCCCGATGCGGTGAGGCCGCTAATCGCCAAATTGTCGGACTCGGTGCCTCCGCTGGTGAAGATTATTTCTGAAGCGCGGCAACCTAGCAGGGCGGCTACCGAATCGCGAGCATGCTCGACAGCGGCGCGGGTCTCCTGGCCGTGATGGTGGATGGACGAAGCATTGCCGAAGCGCTCGCCAAAATACGGGCGCATGGCTTCGAACACATCCGGCAGAACCGGCGTGGTGGCGTTATTGTCGAGGTAAACGCGGCGCGTGCTCACTGCTCTATTTTACGCTGGTTTACGCTGGACTTGCGCGGTTGCGGGGGTTTTACGCTCAGATCGATCCACCTGGCTTCGCGCGATTAGGAGCGATCCCTTTGTCCTCTATCGCTGATCGATGGGCACGTAAGGGTTGGGATATTCCGGTCCCAAATATTCGGCGCGGGGACGAATCAGGCGATTGTCGTCAAGCTGCTCGATCACGTGGGCGGCCCATCCGCTGATGCGCGAGACGGCGAAGATGGGAGTGAACAGGTCCTGGTCAATACCGAGGATGTGGTAGGTGGACGCGGAATAGAAATCCACGTTGGCGTTCAGCTTCTTTTCCGTCTTGACGAGGGCTTCGATCTTTTCCGACATGTCATACCACTGGGGCTGCCCACTGGCCTTCCCCAAATCGCGGGACATGACGCGGAGGTGGGTGGCGCGGGGATCTTCGGTGTGGTACACGCGGTGTCCGAAGCCGGGGATCTTTTTCTTTTGCGCTAGCATGTTGCGGACATAGGCAACCGGATCTGCTTTTTCGTTGTCCACTGTTTCCAGGATGCGGAAAACGGCTTCATTCGCGCCGCCGTGCAAGGGGCCTTTGAGAGCTCCGATGGCCGCGGTGATGGCGGAGTGCATGTCGGAAAGCGTGGCAGCGACAACACGAGCGGCGAAGGTGGAAGCGTTGAGTTCGTGATCCGCATGCAGGATCAGGGCGATGTCGAGCGCGCGCTCGGCGGTGGCCGACGGTTTCACGCCGTTAAGCTGCAGCAGCACGTTCGCGGAATGCGACAGCGACTGGTCAGCCTCGACAAGATTCTTGCCTTTGCGGATACGGTCGTAGGACGCAACAATCATCGCGATCTGGGAAGTTAGCCGGATCGCTTTGTTGATGTTCGCGTCGTGATCGTTCTTTGTGTTCTCGGGATCGTAGAAGGCCAGCGCGGAAACTGCGGTGCGCAGGACGTCCATGGGGAGAGCGTGGCGCGGGGCTGAACGCAGAAGATCAATGATGGCAGAATCGAGATGCCGCTCCTGCGCCAAGCGGCGGCGAAATTCGCTCAACTCGCCGGCATTTGGAAGGCGTCCAAACCAGAGCAGGTAACAGGTCTCTTCAAAGGTGGAGTGATCGGCGAGTTCGTGAATGTCGATGCCACGGTAGGCGAGAACGCCCTGGTCTCCATCGATGTAGCAGATGGTGGAATTTGTGGCAACGATGCCCTCAAGACCTTTGGGGGCAAGATTTGTGGTCACGCTGGACATGCTTTCGCTCGCTCAGTTCGAAGGATTCGCGTTCCTGACCGCGCGAGGAGATACGCGGCGAACACAACCTTTCGTTATACCCCAAATCGCGAGAAAGTTCCAAGCTGACCGCTGTGCTATGATCGCAGACCTTTTTATGAGAGGAAGCTGCCATGAGCAACCCGGTCGTTCATTTCGAAATTGGCTGTCAGAACAATGAAAAAACCGCGGACTATTTCTCCCAACTTTTCGGTTGGAAAATGCAGGCCATGGGCCCGGCGACGATGATCGATACGGCCTCGAGCAGCGGCATCCAAGGCCACATTACCGCGCTTGGCCACGAACCGCAGCGCTACACGATCTTCTACGTGCAGGTGGACGACGTGCAGGGTTATCTCGACAAGGCGGGAAAGCTGGGCGGCAAAACGCTGGTGCCACCCGTCGAGATTCCGACCGGCACTTTCGCTTGGTTTGCCGATCCAGAAGGCAACACGATCGGATTGTGGAAGCCGAAATGAGACAGCTTTCAGGCTGGCCAGATGCTTAGGGCTGTCTTACTCAGGATCTGGTTCTGAATTTCCGGGGTGAGCGGCAGCGCGCGGAATTCGTCAAGGTTCTGCTTGATATCGGGCACGCCGGGACCGGGCCAGTCTGTTCCGAATAAAGTTTTGGATGCGATCTCTTCGAGGCGCGGAAAATACTTGAGCAGAGTTTTAGGCGGGATCCCGCTGATATCGAGATAAACGTTGGCATGGCGGCGGATGAGAAAAAATGCCGTCTGCATCCACAGCGGACGGCCGCCGTGCGCCAGCAGGATTTTGAGCTTCGGAAAATCTACAGCGACGTCATCCACATAGATGGGGTCGCCGTATTTATTCCGGGCGCCGGGAAATATCGATGTGCCGGTGTGAAACATGACCGGGACGCCATTGGCTTCCGCTGCGCGATAGATGATTTCGAGTTCCTTCACGCCATTGAGATAGTCGTTGGGAAAAAGCAGCTGGTGAGGAGGATGAATTTTGATCATGCGGATGCCAAGCCGAAGAATCTGCTCGACATCGGCAAGCACATTGGAAGTGTGGCGCGGATGCAGACTGCCGCACGAGAGCAGGCGTTTGGGGTCCGCCTTCACGTAGTCGGCGACGAACTGGTTTACGCCGTTCGTGAAACCGATGACCTCTGGCGCGACGTAGTTGATGAGCACCGCACGGTCAACGCCACATGCATCCAGATACTTCAGGAGTGACTGCGGCGAGCGGCAGAACTCGGCGATCTGCGCGAAGTTCGGCCGCTTCTTCTTCATGAGCTCCAGCGCCTGCGGCTTGAACATCTCCATGGGCTGAATGTGGATGTGGCAGTCGGTGATCATGCGAGTCGTTTGGAAGTCGCGCCAGCTCGACGTGAGGAAGGATAGCAGACGAATCAGTTTCGACGATGGCGGCCGACAACCCGAGTGCTTACTTCCCTCTCCACTGCGGCTCGCGCTTCTCGACGAATGCGCGGATGCCTTCCTGCGCGTCGGCGGTGGTCATCAACTCTTCCAGATAGATCTTCTCAGCGCGAGCTAAGCCCTTGTCGAAGTGCATGGAGTCCCATGCGTAGAGGGCTTTTTTGGTCAGAGCCAATGCTGCAGGGCTAAGCTTCCGCAGATGACCCAGGCATTCCTCCACTGCGGTGGTGAGCTTCTCAGTCGGGACGGCATGGTTCGCCAGCCCGATCTCCGCTGCTTCTTTGCCGCTTATCGAGCGTCCCGGTCAGAATCAATTCTGAAGCGCGTTTCTGTCCGACTAGAGCTGCCAAGGCCGTGCATGCTACCGGTGGATAGCATCCCAGCTTGATTTCAGGAAATCCCCACTGCGCCGAGTCGCGTGGTGTAAACCACATCGCAGACCATCGCCAGTTCCGCTCCGCCGCCGAGACAATGCCATGAACAGCGGCGACCGTAACTCTCTTCGTTGCGATCAAGGCGCGGATCACGGCGTGAAACTTCGCCAGCATCTCCTCGACTTTGTCGGGAGTATGCGCCGCGACATCTACGCCCACAGAGAAGGCTTTGCCCTCACCGCTCAACACCAACGTGGAAACATCGGAGCGCAATTCGATTTCCGCCAGCGTCTGCGCCAACTCTTCCATCATCGGAATATCGATGACGTTCAGCGGAGCATGATGCAATGCGATTCGCGCCACCGGAGGATGGATATCGACGAAGAGCCGAGCCAGGTTGCGATTCCACAGAGGTGTTCATGCTGTTTTCTCAGTAACGACGTGTCTATGCACCTCTGTGGTGGAGATATGCTTACAGGTTGATCGCCGACTTCCTCACTTCGCCGATCGACGCGAGCGGATCGCGCGCCCCGTCTTTTCGGCGATCCACTTCTTCTCGTTGGCGATGATTTCCAGCAGCAGTTTCTTGTCCTCGGTCGATGGCATGTAATCTTTCAAATGCTCTTCGTAGGCACGATCGTCGATTGGTTCTCCCGTTTGCGCGTGGAATTTCTGACCAGCCCAACGGCCAATGGCGCGATTGAATTTAATGTGCGGTGCATAAAGCTTGGGCTCGCCCGGTCTTCAGCGAACCGTTGAAACGCTCGATCAGGCCGGCCACTTCGTCACGGTAAAGATTGCGGTTGTAATCGTTCAGGTCGTCGAGATCAGGTGCCTTCTCGTTCTTGGGTTCGTCGTAGCGGCCTTTCACGCCCCAAACGTAGGCCCAATGCGCCGACGAGGAATGATCGGTGCCAAACAGATCGTAGGAACTCGAAATCCATTTGTTCAGATATTTCTGAATCAGCCACGCCGGAATCACGCCGGCTTCCACAATGCGCCGAAGACCGTCGTTTCCCGTCCCCATGTGGAACGCTTCTTCGCGCAGCATGTAGGACATGGAACGCCCGAGCGGAGCGAAGGCGGAATACTTCAGCATCTGCAGCTGGAATTTTCCGTCGCGATCCACGAAGTCGGTGTAGGTGAAGAAATCCATCCAGTTGTCGACGTCGACGTTGAACGCCCCCAGCAATCTCTTGTTCTCAAACGCGCGGCGCTCGAGCATTTTCTGCGCTTCAACTTTGCCGGAATAGCCGAAGTGGTCGACCAGCAGCGCGCACATCTGCCAGCCGTGACGCATCTCTTCAATCATGACGCGGGTGATGGCGCGGCGATCCCAGTCCGTGGGAGCGTTCTCCAACAAATTGCGTTGTTGCTCCACGCTGGCAAACTCGGTGTCGCCCTGGTAGACGATCATGTTCATCAGCGCGTCGCGCATCTGCTGCGTAGGAATCTGCCGCAGGTTCTCCCACTTGCGCCGGCCTTTGTAAGAGCCAAATTCGATTTCGTCGGTATCGATCGCGCCATAGAGCGTGTCGAAATGGAAGGCTTCAATGTCCGCCGTGTTGACGCCAATGTCTTTGCGCCAATCGTTGAACATTCCTTCCCAGTCGCTGAACGTTCCGATTTTTGCTACTTTGCCTGGCATAAACACCTCTACTTAGCTTTGAATACTGCGGGCCGCTTTTCGACGTAAGCGGCCAGGCCTTCCTTCGCGTCTTCGCTCTGGAAGAGGATTTGCTGGTTCTCGCGTTCTACGGCGAGCGCCGATTCCATGGGAATTTCCCAGCCCGTCTGCACCGCGCGCTTGATGCGCCCGACGGCTTTGGCGGCCTTGTTCGGCGGGCAGAATTGCCTGGCGTACTCCATGATGTTTTCCATGAACCCGTCGCGCTCGAAGATGTCATTGATGATGCCGAGTTCCTGCGCTTCTTCGAACGAGAAAGTATTGCCGGTGACCATCAACTCAATCGCCTTGCTCTTCCCTACCAGGCGCGAAAGCCGCTGCGTGCCGCCCGTGCCCGGAAGCACGCCCAGATTCACTTCCGGCAGGCCGATCTTGCCCGCTTCCTTGCGAGCGATCCGAATATCGGCCGCCATTGCAATCTCCAGGCCGCCGCCGACGCAGTGGCCATTGATGGCCGCGACCACCAGCTTGGGCGTGTGCTCCAGACGCAGCAGCATTTCGTTGGCATGCAAACAAAAGTAGTATTTGAACGTGGGATCGACGCTCGACAGCATTTTGATGTTCGCGCCGGCGGAAAAGAATTTCTCGCCCGCTCCCGTCAGCACGATCACGTAAACGTCATTCGCCATGCGCGCCTTGAGGACGGCTTCGTCGAACTGTCGGTTCATTTCGTAGGTATAAGTGTTCGCCGGCGGATCGTTCATCTCGATCACGGCGACTCCGCCATCGACGCGGTAGTTGATGAGCTGCTTGGTGCTTTCGCCAGCGGCTGGCTGCAGTGTAGTTGCCATGGATGTGCCTCCTGTATCGCTCAAATCTATCGTCGTTCCAATATTTCGTTGCTCAGAATTTATTTCCGCCCTTTGACGCCCGGCAGAACGCCGCGCAGAAAGATGTCGCTCATTTCCCGGGCAATATTTTCGGCGTCGGCATCCACGCGAGGGTTATGCCAAGTGTAAATCCAATTCATCATGCCAAACAGGCTGAGCACGGCGATGCGGATGGAAAGCTGCAGTTCGCGCTCACGCTTAAGATCATCGAGCAATCCGACACAAATCCGATAGTATTCGCGTTTGATGGCCGCCAATTCCGTGGCGAAACCGTTTTTCAAGACTTCGGCCTCATGCGTCAAAACCTTCATGGCAGCCTGGTTGGCCAGAAAATATTCCAGATGATTGAGAATGAAAATGCGAATGCGCTGTTCCGGATCACCGACGCCTTCGAGACGCGATTTGAGCCGCCGCACGATAGTTGAAAACGAATGTTTCTGGATGAGAAAAAGCAGTCGCTCTTTGGATTCGAAGTAGTAGTAGAGCCCCGCCAGAGACATGCCACTGGCGCGCGAAAGATCGCGCATGGAAGCGCCTTCATAGCCCTTCTTGCAGAAAACATCGGTAGCGTGGATCAGTATTTCCGCCAACCGCTGGTCGTATCGCGATTTGGGATGAGTAGCTGGCGCGGGCGTGACACGATGTCGTGGGGAAACGCGTGCTGTGGTGGAAGGACTGCCCATAGCCAACGACCTGCTCTCATTCGAACGTTCGTTCGAAACAGTATACCAGCGGGCAGACCGGGCTTGCAAACGCTGATCGCGGTTCATCTACTCGAAGATTGCGGACGATCTGGGGCGCTGGAACGTTCCCGTCACGGATGAGGCTGCGCGGGGACAGGCTGCGTTACCGAAGGTTGTAGGGTCACTTCACGCTCCACGAGCATAATCTTCTTCACTAGGTTGCGGTCATACTCATGGTCTTGCCCGCCCATTCGAACCACTACCTCGGTGGCCGAAACGGATTCCACGTCTCCGTTCAGCACGGTACCGTCGCGGAGTTCGACCGTGTCGTGCGCCGACGTTCCTAGTTCATAGCTGACGCTGCCGCCGGAGGTGTCGTCGGGCCCAATTTCCATCGGAAATCGTCCCGGGGTAAATCCTTCCTTACTGAACTCGAGCATGTGCTTGCCAACGGCCACTTTTACGATTTTGGGCGTGGTCCCAATTTCGTTGCCATCGAACTTAACCTCCGCGCCTTGTGGCACCGAGTTTACGGTAATCGAAACTGTCCTCGGCGGCGCCGCTGGTCCGAGCTCGGCAGGCACGTACCTCGCAACCAGCCCCAGCGAGGAGGGCGGTCCGGCTGCGCTGATCGTCGTTTGAAACTTCACGGTTTCTCCGGGCGCGACATTATTAACCGTGACAGTACTTTCACCAATCCTCGTCTTGGTTTTGTCGAACAGATAAAGCGAGAAGCTCGCGTTGGCGATAGCCTTCGTCCAGAGATTCTGAGCAGTCGTTTCGGTCATGAACGTGCGCTGGTTCCCGATGCCGCCGATTTCTTTGAACTTGGCAAAAGTAAACCGCAACACGGGGGTACCCGCGTCCGGCCAGACGATCACCTGTGCCGGCGGGTCCTTGGCATAACCATAGGAAGCCAGCAAGAAAACGACGAGAAGGAAGCGCGGACTCCGACGCGGCAGCATATGCCAGCGTAATGTATGACAGACGTTCAGTGATTGCAAGAAGGGCGCGCACTCGATACCGCGGAGCACTTAAGGACTACTACGTTGCCACCAGCCTAATTCCTGATATCTGCCAGTAGGCGCTCGATCTCCGCCTTAACATCCGCGGTCAGCGGCAGCAGCGGGAGGCGCGAGGGACCGCCGAAATATCCGTTATAGTCGATGCCGTGCTTCAGGCCGGGAATGCCCAGGTCGCCGCCGACACGCTGCGCCGCCAAGGCAATACGCTCCTGCTTCAGGCGAGCCAACTCAGCGTCGCCTTCTTTCCATGCTGCGTAGATCTCGTAACACGCGGTCGGTGCGAGGCAGGCGAATGCGAGGATCGCGCCCACAGAACCCGCGTCCAGCGACGGATGCAGTTTATGCGCAGCGCCCACCAACACCTGGAAGCCGACTTCTTTCTGCCGCGTCTTCAGATTGCCAACGACGGTCACAGCTGTCGAAGACGGCTTCGGACCCGCGGCACCGGACAGAGCTCCTACGGGGACGAGTTCTCCGTTCCCGCCGTTTGAACTGAGTGGTCCAGCCGCGAGCATCCGCGGAGTCACTGCATCAAAAGTTTCCGTCACCGTGGCGCTGCGTTTGATGTGCCGCGTGCCTGCGACCATTTTGCGGACTTTCTCCACGTCGCCGCTCGATTCCTTGATGCCGATCAGGTTGGGATGCTCCGCCAGTTCGATGACCAACTCGGCGGGAATGTCGTAACCCGTAACCTGGGGAAAATTGTAGACGATCACCGGCAGAGGCGAGCGGTCGGCCACGGTGCGGTAGAACGCCAGAAGATTCGCCGACTGCATCTGCTTCTTGTAAAAGTGCGGCGTGCGCACCATGGCCACGTCGTAGCCAAGTTCTGCGGCGTATTCGGTGAGCCGCAGCGTCTCGATCGCCGACTCCATGGCCGTTCCTGCGACTAATACTCTATTGGGTGCGGTGGCTTCGCGAGCGCACTTCAGCACGTCGCGCCGCTCCTGGTCGGAGAGCATGATGGCTTCGCCGGTCGAGCCGAGCACGACGATGCCCGCCACCGGGGTGCGCGAATAGCGCTCGACATTCGATTCGAGCTTTTTGAAATACACGTTGCCGTCAGGATAGAACGGCGTGGTAATGGGAGGAAGAATGCCGTGAAAGTAGCATGGATAATCCTAATCGGAAGAAACTCGCTAGCGCTTCGATACTATCCGTTCCGCGTGCAGATGCTGCAGCGCTTTCACATTAATTTCGCCACGCTGTAGAGCCGCGATCCCCTCGGCCGCGGCGCGTGCGGCCGCGAGAGTGGTGATCGTAGGAATCCGCGCCGTCACCGCGGCGCGGCGAATGGCTTTCTCATCGAACCACGGCTCCAGCCCGGTCGGCGTATTCACGATCAGTTGAATGCGCTGGCCTTTGATGAAGTCGACAACGTTCGGGCGTCCTTCTTTCACCTTGTAGACCCGCTCCACATTCATGCCCGCAGCTTCGATCACGTCGGCCGTGCCCGCAGTCGCCACGAGCTTGAAACCCATGTCCGAAAACTTGCGAGCAACAAATACAACGTGGCGCTTATCGTGGTCGGTGACGCTGAGGAACACCGTTCCCTGCGTGGGCAGTTTCTGCCCGGCTCCCAGCTGCGCCTTGGCGAAGGCCGCGCCGAAATTATCGGCTACGCCCATCACTTCACCGGTGGATTTCATCTCCGGTCCAAGCACCGTATCCACGCCGGGAAATTTGTTCCACGGAAACACCGGCGACTTCACGTAGTAATAGTTGCCGGTGTCCAGATCGGCGCGGCGGTCGATATTTTCCGGAAGAAACTCGCGCAGCTTGCGTCCGGTCATCAACCGCGCCGCGATTTTCGCCAGGGGGACACCGGTGGCCTTGGAAACGTACGGCACGGTGCGTGAGGCACGCGGGTTCACTTCCAGCACGTAGACCTTGCCGCCCTCGGCGCCATTTCCGCTCGAACCGCCATCGCCCCGCGGAATGGCGAATTGTATGTTCATCAGGCCGATTACTTTCAACGCGCGCGCCAACTTGAACGTATATTCGCGCATGCGATCGAGCAGAGCTTGCGGAATATCCACCGCGGGCAACACGCACGACGAATCGCCGGAGTGAATGCCGGCCTCTTCGATGTGCTGCATGATGCCGCCGATCACCACGTCTTCCCCGTCCGAAAGCGCATCGACGTCGACTTCGATCGCGTTCTCCAGGAAGTGATCGATCAGCACCGGCCGGTCGTGCGAATACTCGACCGCTTCTTTCATGTACCGGACAACCGACTCCTCGTCGTAGGCGATCACCATCGCGCGCCCGCCCAGCACGTAAGAAGGCCGCAGCAGCACCGGATATCCAATGCCCTTCGCTCCTTCGCTGGCTTCTTCAATCGATGTGGCCACCACGCCTGGTGCCTGCGGAATATCGAGATCTTCGAGCAGTTTGTTGAAATGTTTGCGGTCTTCGGCAAGATCGATCGACTCGGGCGAGGTGCCGATGATGTTGACGCCCGCAGCCTTCAGCGGCAGCGCCAGGTTCAGCGGGGTCTGCCCGCCGAATTGCACGATCACCCCTACGGACGCGCCTTTCGCAGTTTCGTGCTGGTAGATCGAGTAGACATCTTCAAACGTCAGCGGCTCGAAGTAGAGACGGTCGCTGGTGTCGTAATCGGTCGAGACAGTCTCGGGATTGCAGTTGATCATGATCGTCTCGTAGCCGTCATCGTGGAGCGCGAAGGAAGCGTGGCAGCAGCAGTAATCGAACTCGATTCCCTGCCCGATGCGATTCGGACCGCTGCCGAGAATGATCACCTTTTTCTTGTCGGTGGGCGCGGCTTCATCCTCATCTTCGTATGTCGAGTACAGATAGGGCGTGTGGCTCTCGAACTCCGCCGCACATGTGTCGACTCGTTTGTAGACGGGCATTACACCGTGTTTCTTGCGCAGATGCCGAACTTTTTCCTGACCTTCAAGGCGCCAGACGCTGGCGAGGCGGCCGTCAGAAAATCCCATGCGCTTCGATTCGCGCAGCACTTCCGTGGGGATCGATTCCATCGGGTGCTTTTCAAGTTCGAGTTGCTGGTCGTTGATTTCCTTGAGCTGATAAAGAAACCACGGATCCATCGAGGTCATCTTCGCAATCTGCTTTACGGTGTGCCCCTGCCGCAGCGCGTATTGCACGTAGGCTAGCCGCTCGGGGTGCGGCGTTACCAGTCTTTGCGTCAGAATCTTGGGCTCGATCTTGGCACCGCCGACGCGCTTGCCGGTGTCGAGCGAGCGGATGCCCTTCATCAGCGCTTCCTTGAAGGTGCGGCCAATGGCCATCACTTCGCCTACGGACTTCATCTGTGGGCCAAGGTTTTCATCCGCGCCCGGAAATTTTTCGAACTGCCACTTCGGAATTTTTACGACAACGTAGTCGAGTGTCGGCTCAAAACACGCGGGAGTCTTGCGCGTAATGTCGTTGGGAATTTCATCGAGGGTGTAGCCTACAGCCAGCTTCGCGGCAATTTTCGCGATAGGGAAACCTGTGGCTTTCGAGGCCAACGCGGAAGAACGTGAGACGCGCGGGTTCATCTCGATCACCACCATGCGCCCGTTCTCGGGATTCACGCCGAACTGAATATTCGATCCGCCGGTCTCGACGCCGATCTCGCGAATCACCGCAATCGATGCGTCGCGCATAGCCTGATACTCGCGGTCGGTGAGCGTTTGCGCGGGCGCGACGGTGATCGAATCGCCAGTGTGCACACCCATGGGATCGAAATTTTCGATCGAGCAAATGATGATTACGTTATCTTTCGTGTCGCGCATCACCTCGAGTTCGAATTCCTTCCAGCCCAGCACCGATTCCTCAATCAGCACCTCATGCACGGGAGAAAGGTCGAGGCCGCGATTGAGGACTTCCCCCAGTTCCTCGCGGTTGTAGGCAATGCCGCCACCTGTGCCGCCCAGCGTGAACGAGGGTCGCGCGATCACCGGAAAGCCGATTTTGCCGGCGAATTCGATTCCGTCTTTGGCATTGTTCACCAGCGCGGACTTGGGCACGTCGAGACCGATGCGCTGCATTGCGTCTTTGAAGAAAAGACGGTCTTCGGCCTTTTTGATGGCCGCGACGCTCGCGCCGATCAGGATGACATTGTATTTTTCCAGCACACCGCCGTCGGAAAGTTCGATTGCCAGATTCAAGGCAGTCTGTCCGCCTACTGTCGGTAGCACGGCAAAACCTGCACCCGGGGCCATTTCGCGCTCAATACGAATAATCTCTTCCAGATATTCCAGTGTGAGCGGCTCAATATAAGTGCGGTCGGCAAATTCCGGGTCGGTCATGATGGTCGCCGGATTTGAATTGGCCAGCACCACTTCGAAACCCTCAGCCTTCAGGGCCTTGCAGGCTTGCGTGCCGGAATAATCAAACTCCGCCGATTGCCCAATGACGATGGGGCCGGAGCCGAGAATCAGATTTTCGAAATGTCAGTGCGTTTAGGCATTTAGCTTCTTCAATCAATTCCCGAATTTTGGGCGATATCCCTTCTTACTGACTGACGGCCCGCATTCCTTGATTCCAAGTGTGACTTCGAGCGGCCGCTTGCAAGCCTTGCTGACCTTCGAGCTCGTGACCTTAACAGGCCAAAAGAGATGCCACCCATCTGACTTCGTGGTCAAATCGTATTCACCCTTCGGCACAGGGCCAAACATGAAATTGCCTTGCGCGTCGGCGTGAACCTCGGCTACGACGCTCTGGTTACTGACAAGCTGGAGCCCGACGTTCGCAACAAACTCGCCCGCAGGATCAGCTACCCGTCCGCAGACAATATCTGCTGGCACCGGGTTCTTTGGCGCAAAACAAGTATCAGCCCCGAGCGGCACCGCAAGAAAAGATACGGCCAACGCTAGCGACGATATCTTCACCCTTTCCACTCCTCCATCATCTTGGTGAACTCCTTGAACAAATAATGCGAGTCATGCGGGCCTGGCGCGGCTTCGGGGTGATACTGCACGCTGAACAGCGGCAGATTCCGGTGGCGCAGGCCTTCCAGAGTCGAGTCGTTCAGATTCATGTGCGTGAACTCGACTTCACTCTGCGCCAGCGAATCCGGATCGACGGCGAAGTTATGGTTGTGCGCGGTGATTTCGATTTTGCCGGTCTTCAATTGTTTCACCGGATGATTCCCGCCGTGGTGGCCGAACTTCAGCTTAAAGGTTTTCCCGCCCAGCGCGATTCCCGTCAACTGATGTCCCAGGCAGATTCCAAAAATCGGCATCCGCCCCATCAGCCTTCGGATCGAATCCACCGCATACGTGCACGGCTCTGGATCACCCGGGCCATTCGACAGGAAAACTCCATCCGGCTTCAGGGCCAGCACGTCTTCGGACGCAGTCTGCGCCGGAACAACCGTCACGCGGCAACCTTCGCCACGCAGCTTGCGCAAAATGTTCTGCTTGATTCCGAAATCGTAGGCCACCACGTGGAAGCGCGCCGGTTCGTCTTTCACTCCGACCACTGCCGTGGGCTCGTGCGAGCGTTCACCCACCTCCCACACATACGACCGTTTCGTACTCACTTCTTTGGCCAGGTCGAGGCCATCCATCTTCGGAATCGACCGCGCTTTGGCGATCAACTTATCGGCGTCCGCCTCGATCGTTGAAACCACGCCGCGCATTACGCCGTGGTCGCGCAGATGCCGAACCAGCGCTCGCGTGTCAATATCCGAGAGCACCGGCACTTTGAATTGTTCCAGATATTCTTCGGCAACTTGCTGTGAGCGCCAGTTCGAACTGACCCTGGAAAACTCGCGCACAATCAGCCCTTCAATCCAGGGGCGCGTAGCTTCATTGTCGTCGCTGTTCGTGCCGTAGTTGCCGATTTGAGGATTCGTCAGAACGACGATCTGGCCGGAGTAGGAAGGGTCGGTGAAAATTTCCTGATAGCCGGTGATGGAAGTATTAAAAACGACTTCGCCGTAGCATTCGCCTTTGGCGCCGTAGCCTTTGCCGCGGAAGACTCGCCCGTCTTCCAGCGCAAGGATAGCCTGCATTCTCGCTCCAATGAGTGGATTTTCAGAATTTTATCAGGGAACCGCGCAGCGGCCAAGCACGGAATGCTAAAGTGAAAAGAATTCGCGAAGCTACCGCAGTCGGCCCAGCTTGTCCATGGGCCAGTAGCCGAACACGGCCTTGCCATAGATGTAGCTCTGGTTCACCGGGCCGAAATCGCGGCTGTCGCGGGACATGTTGCGGTGATCGCCCAACACGAAATAGCTCTGCGCTGGCACCACCATCTCCTGTAAAGACTGCACATCGGTATACGCCGGGGGCACGTAATCTTCGTCCAGGGGCTGGTCATTCACGTAGACCTGGCCGCCATCGATGTGGATGCGGTCTCCCGCCACGCCAATGACGCGCTTGATGTAACTTTGTGAAGGATCGCGCGGATAGCGGAATACCACGATGTCGCCGCGCTCGATCGGCTCCAGGCGATACACAAATTTGTTGACGAAAATTCGCTCGTGGTCGGCGAGTGAAGGCATCATGCTCGTGCCTTCCACTTTCACCGGCTGGTAGATAAAGATGATGATAAATGCGGCGATTGCCAGGGAGATGAACAAGTCGCGAAGCCACAACTCCCATCGCAGCGTCCGCGGGGGCGCAACAATGACCGGCGCGGCCACTGCCGCGGCGTACGTAGCGGCTGCCGGATGCAGTGAATCTTGTGGTTGGCCCTGAAACTCTGCCATGTCTCCCCATTGTATACAGAAGCACCGTCCGAGGCTGCGGGTTTCCTGCACCCGCGCTGCCGAGATCTGCCACCGTCGAAAAACTTCGGGTTTGCATACTAGGACCGCCACTTTCAGCACAACTCCGCTGCGGGTTACAATAGTAGAATCAAACAATCCACGGGGATTTTATGGACCGACGCCGGCTATTTCGCAGCAAGTTCCGCAAGCAGTTCGTCAACCGCAGTCTCGCCCTTGCCTTTATTGTCCTGATGGCGCTGACCATGTCCACCCAGTGGGCTACGACTCAGGACGAAGGAGCCATCCCCGCGTACAACGCTGGCCCGCCACCAAAGGGGACCAAGCTGCCCGCGATCCTCACCCGAGACCAACTGTGGGGTGCCGACGCGCAGTATCCTTACCAGACCCACGCCTATGACCTGGCGGCGAAAATTCCGGCGGTGCTGCATCAGCAGCCCTGCTATTGCTATTGCGACCGCATGGGTCACAACAGCCTCCATAGCTGCTTTGAGGGTACCCACGGCGCGCAATGCTCTACCTGCTTGAAGGAGCTTTACTACTCCTATCAGCAGCACCAGAAGGGCAAGACTGCTACCCAAATCCGCGCCGGCATTATCCGAGGCGAATGGAAGCAGATTGACCTGGAATCAGCAGCGACGATCAATTAGAGCAATAGTGAGTTCACGCAGTAGTGAGTGCCGAGTTGTCGAGCGATAAATTTCCTTAGCCTTGCCGGGTACGCAGGACCCGGGACTCAGTACTCACAGAACGGTACTCGCCCTGACATTGCCCTTGACCCATCGTTTGAGTCATACTTTATAGTCCTAGTTCTAAAGCTGGATCTTAAGGAGCCTCCTATTACAAAAAGTACAGGAAGAGTTTTGCACATGGCTCAGAAACCTACGGCGAAGAAGGCGGCTCCGGAAGACCCTCGTTATACGCAGGCACTGCAGAGCTACGAGTCCGGTTTGCGCGCCATGCAGGAGCACAAGTTCGACAAGGCGAAGCCCCATTTCCAGAAGGTGATCACCGGTCCCAGCAAAGAGCTGGCGGATCGTGCCTCGGTCCATCTCAACACTTGCAACCATCAACTGGAGCGCTCGACCGCTAATCAATTCAAGAGCCCCGAAGAGCACTACGATTACGCGGTCTCGCTGATGAACGTAGGCGATTACGTAACCGCGCGCGAGCATCTGGAGAAGCTGCACAAGCAGGCTCCCAAGGCGGATTACGTCATCTACGGCATTGCCGCGCTCGACTGCCTCACCGGCCACGTCGAAGACGCGCTGCGCCGTCTCGAAGAATCCCTTAAGTTGAATCCGCAGTTGCGGTATCAGGCCCGCAACGATTCCGATTTCCACAACCTGGCCGAGGATCCCCGCTTCACTGAGCTCTTGTATCCAGACCCCGGCGCCGACATGGACTCGCCCGACGCGGGTTTCCCCGAAGACGAACCCGTCTAGCTCCTGCCTGCAAGGACGACTCTGATGGAAACAAAAACCGGGACGCCCCCGATCACGGAGAGAAGTGCGCGTGATCGTGGTCTGCGCGTAGTGGCCATCGGTGGCGGGACTGGCCTTTCCACCCTGCTTAAAGGACTGAAGCGTTTCGTCCTTTCGCCGGCCGAAGTTCCCACTGGGCTCTCCGACTCTGCGGTGATCCGCGACCTTTGCGCCGTAGTCACCGTCAGCGATGACGGAGGCTCCAGCGGCCGCCTGCGTAAAGAACTCAACATGCTGCCGCCCGGCGACATCCGCAATTGCATCGTCGCCCTTAGTGAAGATGAAGCTCTGCTCTCGAAACTTTTCCAGCATCGCTTTGAAAAGGGTTCCGGCCTCGAAGGCCACAGTTTCGGCAACCTGTTTCTCGCCGCGCTCACTTCCATTACGTCCGATTTTTCCGAAGCCGTGCGCTTGTCTTCCGAGATTCTGTTAACGCGCGGACACATTCATCCCGCCACCAGTTCCAACATCGAACTCGAGGCCCTGATGGAAGATGGCACTCGCGTACGCGGCGAAACCAAAATCACTGCCAGCAAGGGACGCATTCGCGAACTCTTCCTCGTTCCTCCCGACGTCCAGCCTATCCCGCAAACCCTTGAAGCCATCGCTAGCGCGGACATGATTACAATCGGGCCGGGATCGCTCTTCACCAGCCTGATTCCCAATCTTCTTGTGCGCGGCATTTCCGAAGCCATCGTGGCCTCGCCAGCGATCAAGGTCTACATCTGCAACCTGATGACCCAGGCCAACGAAAGCCTGGATCTCACTGCTGCTGACCATATCCGCGCCCTCAACGGCCATGCCCAGCAGCAACTTTTCGATTATGCGTTCATCAACCGCACCCCAGTTTCCGAAGAGCTATTGACCAAGTACAAGTTCGAGAAGGCGCGTGCCAAATCATTAACGACCTTGACGCCATCGAGAAACTGGGCGTCATCCCGGTACTGGGCGACTATCTCGAAGAAGGTAACGTCGCCCGCCACAACAACGCCCGCGTCGCCCGCGACCTGATGCAACTCGCCGCGACCAGAGATTCCAAGACCCGCAGCCGCAGCCAGATCCCCACCCCCAACTGATCCAGCAGAGCGACTCCGAGAGCGGCTCCTGCCTCCATCCGCATCCACCGCCGGCTCTGGGAACTTTTCCGCCGCCGACTCCGTACATTTATTCGTGAGGCAGTCATGAAGACCCATTTCAACAATCTGTCGCCCACGGTCTGGGCCTTGCTGGCAATCCCTGTGGTCGCCCTCGCTTATCCCGTGGTGACAATTCTGGTGCCAGCTCTTATCCACGCGCTCGTGCCGGAATCCGTTCGTGCGGTCTTAAGCATGCTGTAACGAGCGTCGCAACAGCGACGGAACGCACTAATGCTCATGTGGGGACAGCCGCCTCGGCTGTCTGGTCAAGCGAAGCGAGACCGGTTTCTTCGCAGTCGCTGGCCAACTGAGACGCCGCCAATTTTCACTCTCTCCACAGCAACCAGTTAAAATGTTTCCAATGACAAAGTGAAGAAACCGGCAGAGTTATTGATCTTTCCAAGTATTTGCATTTGCCTTCTCCGTGTCTCAGCGTCTCCGTGGTGAAAACGCTTTATAGATTTTCGCAGCGCCAAGCACAACATTGAAAACGAAAACAAAAGCCCAGCCCCGAACAACAGCCTCCGACGAACTCTGGATGGAAGAAGCCCTGCGCTCCGCCCAGCGCGCACTCGAAGCCGGCGAGGTGCCGGTCGGCGCAGTTGTCGTCTGCGAGGGACGCATCGTCGGCCGAGGCTGGAACCGCAACATCACCGACTTCGACCCCACCGCCCACGCGGAAGTCATCGCCCTGCGCGAGGCGGGCGTCGCCCTCGGCAACTACCGTCTTGGAGACTGCGAGCTGTTTGCTACAATTGAACCGTGCACCATGTGTGCGGGCGCCTTGCTCCATGCCCGCATCAAGCGCCTGGTCTACGGCGCGGACGATCCTAAAGCGGGCGCGATCCGCTCAGCTTTGCAAGTGTTGAATCACCCGCAACTGAACCACCGCGTAGAAGTCGCCAGCGGAGTTCTGGCGGGTCGTTGTGCCGAGCTGCTGCAAATGTTTTTTAAGAACAGGCGTTAGTCGTTGATTGTCTTGCCGGCTGGATGCCAGTGGCTGTTAGTAGTTTGGCCGGTCAGTTCCTCAGACTCTCGTCATTCCGAAGCGAAAGCGAGGAATCTGTTTTAGCTGAAGGCTGATCGTTGATGGCTAACAGCTTCCGGAGAGGTGCGTGAGTGGTTGAAACGATCCGCCTCGAAAGCGGACATACCTTAACGGGTATCGGGGGTTCGAATCCCTCCCTCTCCGCCATTGTTTTTGCTATCTGGACTTGCAAGCAAGTGATACCTACACTGATTCCAAGTTGTATCGGGGGTGTCGCTGTTGGCCAACACGCAGTCCAAAGAAGTAAACCTTACCAAACGGGTCCAAACCAGTGCTGTATGCGAAGCAAAACCCCGTAGCCATGCAACGGACCGAGTGAAACAGCTTTGAGGATCAGCATATCCAGGGTGCCTTGGAGCAGAT
Organism: uncultured Acidobacteriaceae bacterium; assembly: GCA_963846245.1. Lineage (GTDB taxonomy): Bacteria > Acidobacteriota > Terriglobia > Terriglobales > Acidobacteriaceae > Sulfotelmatobacter. Next base: position 173,442 of record CAWJVI010000015.1, read on the forward strand.
CGATCTGTTTTTCCACGAGTCTCTCCTCGTACGTCTAGGAGAGACCGTATCAACTCTCTCCTAGGCTGTCAAGGGGAGGGTTCCTACAGACCAGGAGGCGGGAGTATCCCCGAGTCACGGGCTAACCGGAAGTTAACTGTCGAAATCAGGCGATAGCGCTCAAAACCCCCTGCATCGGGTCAATGGGTGTAAGTTTATCGCCAACTATTCAGTGCGACTCCTTATTGTTCTGCTCGTACGCCTTAATCTTTTCAACCTGTCGCTGCCACACAGCCCGAAGCGCATCGCGATCCAGAATCTCAAGCTCATAAATCACAAACGGGCGCGGCCACTCTTTCGTCATTCCGAACGAATACAGCTTCTTATCCTCGCAGTCGGTGTACTCAATCCGCCGCCTGCCCGACGGCAGATTCTGAACCTCGTACCGCACACCGCAGAATCGAACATCCGGATGGCGCTCATAGATCAGCGCGTAGAACACGTCTCTCGACGACACAGGATCCTTCACCGAATCGGTAATACGCAGCACGCGCACTTTCCAGATGCTGTGCACGCCATATCGAATGCTCCTCGGCTCCGTCGTCTCGATATCCATCAATCCAGGCGCGTAACCCGGAGCACGATCAGCCATCTCGACCTGCTTGGCCAGTTCGTAGTACTTCTTGTCCGGAGGACCACCCGCTGTGCGAATCACCAGATAGCGGATGTCATCCGCCGGTTTCGTCTGTCCTGATAAAGGCCACACGATCAGCAACACAAAAAGGAAGGCAACTCTCCATCGGGTCATGAGCGCAGACCTCCAATTGGCCGATGATCAAGAGATGTTACACCTCGTCTGTCACCTGCGGGGTCCCGGCAAAAGGCGAAGGCGAGCCGACCAGTTAGAAGGAATTTTCTAGGGAGAACCTTACCCTCAAAACCCCAGGCTGGGGTCGATGAGCGTAATCGCGATATTACGCCAACCGTGGTGTGGCACCGTCGGAATGAGTTTAGAATGACCCGCATTATGAACAAGATTGCGGCAGTGCTGTTGCTGACCGTGAGTGGATTGGCTGCGGATGTATCAGGTACGTGGACCGGAACCTTCAGTGTACCCAGAAGCGACCACAAAGAACCTCAGTGCTTTGTTCTCAAGCAGGATGGAGAGAAGCTCACGGGTAGCGGAGGCCCCGATGCCGTCGAGCAGTATCCGCTCCTGAGCGGAAGCATCGAGAACGACGTCGTAACTTCTGAGCTGACGAGCGGTGAGTGGAACTTCATTTACGATCTGAAAGCAGTTGGGCAGGAAATGACGGGAACATTACACCTCAAGAGCAAAGAAGGCGACACCCGTACAGCAGAAGTAGTGCTGAAAAAGACTCAGGTTGCGCTAGGCACCGGGACCACGCAACGAAATGCACCAAACGCAGTTCGGGGCATCGTCGATGCTTTTGATCGTTTTCCTATCGTTGCCATTGGAGAGGGCCACTCGTTGCGAGAGGCAGGCGATTTCTATGTATCGTTGGTAGAGGACAGCGGGTTTCAGAGAAAAGTGAATGACATTGTGATCGAGTTCGGCTCCCGGTTTCCCAGCCAATCCTCGATAGGTACATCTGACCTGACCGGCGAAATTTGTACCAGGTGGAATGAGAGAGAATCCACTTGGAGGAAAAGCAGGTCATGCCCATCCAGAGGTACAAACCAGAGCAAATCGTGACGATGCTGCGGCAGATTGAAGTCGGCATCGCGAACGGAAAAACCACCCCACAAGCCTGCAAGGAAGCGTCCATCACGGTGCAGACGTTCTACCGCTGGCGGAAAGAATACGGGGGATTGAAGATGGACCAGGCCAAGCGACTGAAAGAACTGGAAAAGGAAAACGGCAAGTTGAAACGGCTGGTGGCGGAGCTGGCGTTGGATAAGCAGATCCTGAAGGATATTGCGGAGGGAAACTTCTAAGCCCGGAGCGACGTCGGTGCGCTGTGGAGCATGCCCGCGAAGAGTACGAGGTGAGTGAGCGGCGGGCGTGCCGCGTGGTGCGGCAGTGGCGCGGGACACAACGCTATCTGCCTCTGCGGCGCGCGGACGAAGACGAGCTGACGCAGGCGATCCTGGCCCTGGCGGCGAAGTATGGGCGGTACGGCTACCGGCGCATCACGGTGCTGTTGCGGGGTGCGGGGTGGTCGGTGGGGAAGGATCGAGTGCAGCGGATCTGGCGACGCGAAGGGCTGAAGGTACCGCAGAAACAGCGGGCGCGGGGGCGGTTGTGGCTGGGAGATGGTTCGTGCGTGCGACTGCGTCCGGAGCGGGCGAACCACGTGTGGAGCTACGATTTTGTGAAAGCAATGACACACGATGGACGAGCGTTGCGCATCCTGGTGGTGATCGACGAGTATACGCGCGAGTGTTTGGCGTTGCGGACGGCGCGGCGCTTGGGAAGTTCGCAGGTGATCGAAACCTTGGCAGATGTGATGCTGGTGCGAGGGATTCCGGAGCATATTCGTTCGGACAATGGGCCGGAGTTCATTGCCGAGGAGTTGCGGAAGTGGCTGGGCAAGCTGGGCACGAGGACGTTGTATATCGAGCCTGGGAGCCCATGGGAGAATGGGTACTGTGAGAGCTTCAACGGGAAGCTGAGAGATGAGTTCTTGAACGGCGAGATCTTTTACTCGCTGAAGGAGGCACAGATTCTGACGGAAAGATGGCGGGTGGAATACAACACGGAGCGTCCGCACTCAGCGCTGGGCTACCGGCCACCAGCACCACAAACCATCATTCCAAAACCGGAGCATGGAGATGTGGAAAACGCTTCGCGTTTCCCACATCTCCACGCCCCCGACGACGACTACGGACAAAGGTCAAAAGAGGCGTTACACTAACATTCCACTTGGTACAAAAGATCGGTCAGGTCACTCTGTTGAAGGATGGCAGCGAGAGTGACCGGATCGATGCGCGGAAGCTGGCCGAGCTGTTACGCGGAAACCAAGTCAGTCCGGTGTACCACCGAGACCTCATAAAAACGCTCCTTTTCGCTAGGTTGGCGATCCGAACAATCTCAACCTATCGCAAAAGTGGGCGCCTTTTTTTATATTGCGTGAAATGGCCTGTTATCGACATTCAGCGACGCAGCAGTCAGCGCACTCACTGCGAATCAATGCCTTTACTCTGTCGTGAATATCATCACGAATCGCCCGAACTGCTTCAGGCGACTGGCCTTTAGGGTCAGGCAGCGCCCAGTCGATGATCTTCAAACCGGGGACAAAAGGACACGCATCACCACAACCCATAGTCACGAGCACTGACGCCGTTTGTGCCAGTTCGGGCGTCAGCTTTTGTGGTTTAGAGTAACTCAGGTCAATTCCAATTTCACGGATCGCCTCCACAACTTCTGGGTGGACATGTTTGGCAGGTTGCGTTCCGGCAGAGATTCCCCGGCACTGACTTCGGTCTGCGTAGATGTTGAAAAGTGCTGCCGCCATCTGGGATCGCCCAGCATTGTGAACACAAGCGAACAGGTAGGTTTTGACTTGCTGAGAACCGTGTCGCATCAGAATTTCCTCGGCGGTTTTGGGTAACGATGGCACAAGCCAACGAAAAAGGAATGTGGCCGCTATTGCTCCGATGACCTGTGCTCCAATGAACGAGGGCGCATCTGCGGGTCGTATGCCGGAGAACGTATCAGAGACAGCGCGAGCGAGCGTGACAGCAGGATTAGCAAATGAGGTTGACGACGTGAACCAGTACGCAGCAGTGATGTACGCTCCTACGGCAAGTGGAACGGCATTGGCCCGCAGACGCGAACAGCCCCATATCACGGCCATCAAGCCAAATGTGGCGACAAATTCGCTGAAGACTTGAGCAGGGCCACTCCTCGCGTGATGTGAGATCGAAAACAGCGGCAATCCAAACATCAAATGAGCCGCAGCAGCCCCGGTCAGGCCACCGACAACCTGCGCGCCGATGTAGGCTGGCACTTCACGCCATCGAACACCGTGCTCTACTGCGTCAGACAGAGTGACGGCTGGATTGAAATGCGCTCCCGAGATACTGCCGAACGTCAAAATCAAGGCTACAAGAATCGCCCCAGTTGCTACCGTGTTTGCAAGAAGTGCCAGCGCAACACTGCCGCCAGCCAGCCGTTCGGCCATGATTCCCGAGCCGACTACTCCCGCGACGAGGAAACACGTTCCTAAGAACTCTGCGGTTGCACGTTTTGCTAGAGGGGGTGTGACCATGTTCCGTCAGATAATCGCATGTAGGAGAGGGAAAACCAAGTTTAAGAGTAGCTGTTGTAATACCGCGATTTCACTCATTGACCCCGGTCAGACATTTTTGTATGGGCGTAATGACCTAGTTTCATCAGCTGAGTTTCCCAAGCCTCTGCTACCTTGAGTTCACTCCCGGCCCCAGTCCAGCACCGTAGTATTCCGAAACTGCTGTCTTTTCTTCGGCAGTTAACTGTCTGGCGATGCTACGCATCCGAACGTTAATATCGTTAGCCCGATTGCCACTCGAAAAGTGTTCGAGCTGCTGCTCAAGATAATCACCGTTCTGCGTCGCGAGTGGCGGAGCCCCTTTCACATAACTCACCGGACCGTGGCACGACTGGCAGGGTGGTATGCCACGCTGACCATCTCCGAAAACAATGAGGCGGATGGCGATCGAGGCTCGAGAAGCGTCCTGCATAGCCCGCGGAAACGTCCGGGCGTCTTGCGGATCGCTCGCGGTAGGCAGCATCGCGTAATACGCAGCCAAGTCGGCCGAGGCGCGCGCCGGAAACCCCTCGGCGATGCTCTGCATTACCGGTGAAGCGCGCTTCCCCGATCGAAAATCCTGCATCTGCTTCCAGAACGACAACCGGTCCTGACCCGCCAGGTTGGGGAAGGCGGGAACTGAGCTGAATCCTTCTTCGCCATGACAATGATTGCAGCGGCGGGCAAGGATCAGTCCGCGAAAGGCGTCGCCCCGGAAAACAATTGTAAGGGTTTCTTCCGTCCAGGCCACGTTCGAGGGTACTCGAACTGGAGGTTCAGAATTAGGTTCAGAATTCTGCGACTGCGCCGAAGAACGCCTTTCCAGCGATAGGACAGTAATTGCAAACAGAACCACTACCAGCGTTCCAAGCCATCGGGCCCCGACTCGTAAGCGCGGAGCGTGACTAACGTGGCTCACAGGTCCGCCTTTCGCCTGGAAGCAAGGAGGCAAACCGATCTCGCGGGACCACATCCAGTCGGCTTCTCATCGCATAATGGCCGGCTCCGCAAAACTCTTGGCACGGGATCTTGAATTCGCCAACCTTAGAAAAAGTAAAGGTTGCTTCGGTGACAGCCCCGGGCACAGCTTTGAGGCCGTAGTCGGTACCCGCGAAACTCAGCGCGTGCACGATATCGGCGCTGGTGATTCGAAACGTGATGGGAACACCAGCAGGGACCACAATGCACTGAGGAACGAAAACAAATTGCTGTGCAATCATGCGCACGGTGAGTGATCTGGCCGGGCCTTCCGCCGCGCCAAGATTGCTTTCCACGAATTCCCCCTGCAAGTGCAACCCAGTAGGGTCGAGGCCTCTGCCGCCGCCAAAAAAATGCCATACCGGCAAGTCCACCATATCGTAGCGAGTGGCCAAAATTGCCAGTCCCACCAGAGTCATTGCTGCTATAAACCCGATCTTCTTCATTTCGTTTCAGCAGACCGCTCGAATCCGCCCAACGGACGCCCTTACCGGAATCTTCTCTTAGCGGCAATTATAGTCGCTGTACCTCACACTCCGATGCAACGACTCAGGATGGTTTGTCGGTCCACCGGAAGTTATCGGAACCGCCATCTGGTCGGGAATCGTGTCAATTGTCGTAACATCGCTGTTGCACTCATTGACCAGCGGTCAAAACGTGTAATGGCCTGATTTCAACTGCGTGTTTCAGAAACAACGGAGCGTCAGCGATACAATCCCAGTTAATCTTTGCGGAGCGAGATGATTTCGCGTAGCCTCGGCGCTCCGAAAATCATCCATAGGGTGTAGCGGTTTTTCGCCAATTCAGGTCAAAGGTTTCCTGAGGCGACATGAGACGCAAACCGAAGCGATGAAAACATCCGGCTTACTGCACACGTTGGTGATTGCAGTGGCTCTTGCACCTGCGGTTTGCGCGGGTCAGGACTCGCTGCCTCAGACGCAATTTCCCACCACTCAATGGACTTTCGCCGACGCCAATACCGTCGAAGCGAATACGAATACAGAGAGCGATGACGCGGACAGCAAAGGCCCGCTCGTCAAAGATCGTCGAGATCGAATTTTTTATCCGGGGGACACCGAGCACCTAAAGCCTCTCCTGCGAAAGCTAGCATTGAACATCGTGCTGGACGAGAAAGACATTTTCACCAGCCCCCTCCATGTGAATCGCCACAATGCGCTGGAATGGCTGGTGCCAATCGCTGTCGCGGGAGGATTGATCGTGGGCGACAGGCGCATAGCAGGTACCTTGGAAAACAGCCGTGGTCAGGTTGCCTGGGGTGGACGCATTTCCAATATCGGAGCGTCGTACACATTGATTCCTATCGTAGCCAGCTCTTATGTTTATGGAGCATGGCGCGACAATCCGAAAGGCCGGGAAATCGGGGTTCTCGGAACGGAAACGCTGCTCGACAGCCTGATTGTCGTGGAGGTGTTGAAGGAAATCTTTCGTCGCGATCGTCCCGACGATAAACACCCCGGCGACTTTTGGGCCGGAGGATCTTCATTCCCATCAGGTCACGCGATGGAATCATGGTCCATTGCCTCTTTGTTGGATCACGAATTCAAACACAAGAAAATCGTCGGCATAACTGCGTACACCCTTGCCGGGGTGGTGAGCGCAGCACGTATCGCTGCACGAAAACACTTCGCGTCAGATGTCGTTGCGGGGGGCACGATGGGCTGGTTTATCGGAGGCCATGTCTATGACACGCACATGAGTCATCTCGCTCACAAACACGCGTCCCTGCTACCCATGATCGTGCCTCAAGCGGATCCGGTCCAACGGAGCTACGGCGCCGCCCTGGTGTTTAACCTAAGCCCAGCCAGGTAAGAAGCATCACCCGCTGGATACTGTAAGGTCGAAACATCCCACCCCGAGATTTGTCTGCCTTTTGTACGTCATTAGTGGCTGATTGCTCGCAACTTCCAGACAAGCCATCGCTTCGATGGTTGGCGTAACATCTCGATAGCGATCATTGACCCAGAATGGGCATTCGACCCGATTCTCAAATGAGTGAAATCGCCTGGTTAAGACAGTTTCTTAGCCCGATGGTGAAATTGGCGTAAGCTCTCAAATTATGAAACGCTTAATCATCCCAGCGATCTTGGCATTGGTTTTCTTCCCCCGATTCCATGCGAGCGCAACAACCTGTGTGGCCACAAAAACGTTTAAGGTGAAAGAGGTGTGCGGAAAAGTCACCGGTCCTTTCAACGAACCGATTGCTCGCGATGAGGTCGATCTGCTCAAGGGCGGGTCCGAAGTGTCAACTGGAGTCCTCACCGATGATCGTGGAGACTTCATAATGCCAAACGTCCCGACGGGGCAATACGAGATACAGGTCAAGAGCGCTGGATACGTAACCGCCGCACAACGACTCATCGTGACTAACACCCGTCGACACACTTCATGTCATAAGCCGGTACAGGTGCAGCTACACCCTGGCTCTCTAGGTTGCAGCATAGTCACGAAGTAAGCTGTTGCAAAATCTCCATTTCACTCATTGAACCCGGTCTGGACGATTCTCAATGAGTGTAATCGCCTGATTTCAACAAATTACCTTTGTGACTGAATACCTCATCTGCTAAAACTGCCTTCGTGACTATCGCCACCGAAGATTCTGCGAATCCTGAACCAGCCGTCCGTGTGAGTTGGGGGCTGCTCGCATTGGGATTTGTACCCCTCATCGGCCGCCTACAATACTGCCATGGAGAAAGCGGATGCCGACTCGAAGCCTGACGCAGCGGACAAAGATTTCTTCCAACGGGTCCGGCGTGAAACGGAGCGCCAAATCTTGGCGTATGTACATCAGGTTCCTGCGGGTGCCATAGGGGTTCCACTTCCCGCTTACGAAATTCGCGACTCCCTCAATAAAATGCGACTCTGCTTAACTGAACCGTGTTGGGAGGAAGTTCATATCTGCAGTACGCCGGAGGAAATAAGAACCGGGGAGGGTGTGAGTCGCATGTGCGTGACCATGGCCGAAGACGAGGGCTACGTTCTTGTGTTCGATCCTGTCGAAGAGGCGTACCACTTAGCATGGCGCAGCGAACACATTTTGGGAACTTGGGGAGTCAGAGGAGATGCGGTGGGTTGCTTCCTCGCTCGATGATTGGCGTAACATCGCTGTTACACTCATTGATCCTGCGCCGGATTGTGAGCGTAAGCGCATGATTGCAAGCCATCTAAGGTCGGACCGGATTAGCGCAGAAACCATCCAATCATGCCCGCGCCAGCAATGATCCAAGCTGAGTTGACTCGGAACCGCAACACCACAACCAAACTTACGACCAAAATAGCGAAAGTGCGCCAGTCCACGATGGCGGCTCTTCCCAGTTGCCAAGCGACGACAGCCATCAGAGCCAAGGAGCCCACCACTACTCCGTCCAACGTTGCTGCCGCCCATGCCGAACGCCGAAGCTTTGGCAGCAGTCTTCCGCTTATAGCAACGAGTGCAAACCCCGGCAAGAAGATGCCAACGGTTGCGAGCAAAGCACCGGGAATTCCGGCGACCAAGTAGCCGATAAAAGTGGCGGTTGTAAAGACGGGACCGGGAGTGAATTGCCCAACGGCAACCGCATCAATGAGCTGCTTTTCCGTGAGCCAATGCAGGCGGTCGATAAACTCCGTCCTAAGAAAGGCGAGCAACACGTATCCACTTCCGAAAACTATGGCGCCGATTTTCAAGAACGAGAGAAACAGCCGAGTCATGGTGACTGGAACAGCCACTGCTGCTGTCCCGAGTAACAAACCAAATCTCCCGAATGCAGGAATAGCAGGTAGAGTGGCCTCCCCTTGCCCTTCGATCGAAGCCGCCGCACCGGAGGCAATCCCGGCAATCGCAAGGACAATCAACGGAGAAACGCCAAAAGAGTTAAGAACAACCGCGAGCACACCAATAACGGCAAGGAGCTTGCTCTTAAGAGCAGTGCGACCAAGGCTCCACGACGCTTGAATGATGATGGCAATAACGGCAGGCTTTATGCCGTACAAAACACCCTCAACCTGCGGCAGTGACCCGAAGCGTGCATAGACGGCAGCGATCGACGTTACCAAAACGGCAGCTGGAATGATGAAACAACAGCCACCAATGACCAGTCCCGCCCAGCCGCGCTTTGCCTGACCGATGAAGATGGCGACTTCTGTCGAACTCGGACCGGGAATAAGGCTTGCGGCAGCGATCCGATCGAGGAACACTGCTTGAGTAATCCAATGCCGTTTCCGAACGAACTCGTCTTCCATCATTGCGATATGGGCGGCGGGGCCACCGAACGCTGTCGTGCCTAGCTTCAGAAAGATGAGCGCGAGTGCAGCCAGAGACACCCGTTCTTTAGATGTGGCGATCTGGTTGGCATGAGCGGCGTTCATCGAAGGACAGAGTACCGGAACCGACGATCAGAAGGAATATCATCGACCGTTCTCCGACACAGGTACTGGTTCTGCACTTTCTCCAGTGAATAGGATGAGGGCGGTACCTAGAAGATCTTGCTCGCACACCTCGGGGAATAGGTATCTACCGCGCCGGTTGCTTCGAGGCTGCGCGCTTCACCTTCGCCCACCGCGCGCTCTGGGCGGCCGCGATTCTTCTGCGGCCTACCGCTGAGATCGTTCGCTTGGGTTTCGGTGCCCTTTGCCTAGCCCATCGAGCTTTCTGCGCCAGACTAATCCTCCGACGAGCCGCAGCAGACATCGTGCGTGACGAACCGTTGGAGCTGACACTTCCCAATGCCGCAATTGCCGCGTCTATACGTTCGACCTCTTTTTTCAGACGTTCGCGTTCTTCGTCCAACCGTCGTACAACGACGGATAGGTCTCCCATTTTGTGTTCTCCCCTCGGGTGACGATGATAGCAGTGAGGAGTCGGCAAAAGACTCACGATTGCCGGCGCATTCAACCTTCGACGAGGCTGACTTCGCGGAAACTGAATTCTGACCAGGAATAACTTCCGGGTAGCCCGTCATCCACCCAGGAAATGTTCCAAGCTGGATAAAGCAGCGGCCCGCGCGGCAGTGCTCACCTCTTGAGTCCGGCCGACCAGTTTGTCAACAAAGTGATGGAGGTGGATTTGGTGTGATCGGTGGTTTGGACCACAAACTGTTTTCCATCGGGGCTTACGTCGAAGCTGATTCCGGTGAAGTTTGGCAGATCGAGTTGGAATAGAGGTTCGATGGAGTCGACGTGGAAATTGGCTTGCGTGGCAGTGTGCGCGGCCATCAGGCGGTTGCCCATGGAGACGAAGAAGACTTCGTTGGTGCGGCTGAACATCGTGTTCCATCCCCCGGTGGTGGAGACCTGGTTTTTTGCGCCGGCTCCAAATGGCACAACGTAGACTTCGGGCCGGCCGGTTTCGTAGGAGAAATAAGCCAGCCAGCGGCCATCGGGAGAGAAGCGGCCGTCGTACTGGCTGACTGTCATGTGCGAGGCGGCGGGCGGCTGGAAGGTCTTGCGGTCACCGGTCAGGGGCAAAATCCAATTCGAAAAGATTCCTTCTCTCGATTCCAGATCCAGGGACAAGTACTTCCCGTCTGGCGACCAGTCGATGGGCGAGCCATTGATATAAGCGTCGTCCTGATAGAGAACTTCTTCAGGTTGGCGACCGTCGAGAGAGCGGCAGCGGATCGAGTGCTTACCACTTTCACGGACACCGTAGGCTATTTGTTTTCCATCAGGCGACCAGACCGGCCAATAATCATCGGGTCCGAAAGTGATGCGCGTGGGCTGGCCTCCTGCGATGGGAAGTACCCAGATGTCATCCGCACCGGATCGTGGGTCCGCGATGGTCACGGCGATGGATTTACCGTCAGGAGAAAAGCGCGGATCGGAATAAACTGCCTGCGGACCGGGCGTGCCAATCAGATTTCCGCTTCGATCAAATAACTTGAGCTCGGACTCGGCGGAACTCTCGTGGTAGGCGAGAACGCCGTTTTGGGAGACGGAGAAAGTGCGGGCCTCGCCGATGGTCTGAGGATCGCCCGATAGCGTGAAGGTACGTACATTGAAGGGCTGGGCCTGGACGTGCCCGGCGCGGACAAACAGAAGATGATCGGAAGCAAACACCGCGCGACTGCCCGGGGCAATCTCGATTCCATCTTGTTCGGGTTTGCCGAGAACTCCCAGTTTGATTCGGGACGGTCGAGACAGCTGAAAGGAGACGTAGAGAAAGTGTTTGCCGTCGGGGAGGAAAGATGGATCTTCGTTTGCAATTTCATTTTTGTCTAGACGAGTGGCAGGCGAGACTTGGCCACCGGAAGCAGCGATCTGCGAGATCGGCCCGAAGTTTTGTTTACAGAAAAGAATGATGCGGGTGGAACTCCAATCGCCACATCCGCTATGAACCTCGTCGGTGAGGGTCAGGGCATCTCCTCCGGAGACGCTGATGGTTTTTTGTTTTCGGTCGGCGACGAAAGCGAGGTAATGGCTGTCGGGAGACCAAAAGGGCGTGGCGGCATCTTCGGTGCTGGGAAGCATGGTGGCTTGCTGGGCATCAAGCGGGCGGAGCCAGAGGTTGGTGTGGCCCTTGTCGTCGACCGCGGAGAAGGCGAGAGTTTTGCCGTCGGGCGAGACCACGACTGGGCCTGCGTCAAAGCCGGAGGCGCGAAATGTGGTTTCCGGCGGTGGTGGGATGTAGGCTCGCACCGAAAGCGGGGACGTGCTGGCGCGCTGCGAGAAATAGAAAAGGACTCCTGCCGCGACGAGCAGAAGACCCGCGCCTGCAAGGAGCGCTCCCGGGAAGACTGCTCGTGGAGATTGGACTGGTGTGACGAAGGTCGGCGCTTGCGGGGATTGCAAAATACCTTTCAGTTGCAGGCGCACATCGTGCGCGGACTGGAACCGGTCTTCGCGATCTTTTGCCAGGCAGCTGGCCACGAGATAGTCGAAGGCTGGCGGCGTGGAAGGCTTGGAGGCGCTGATGGGTTCAGGATCTTTTTCCAAAATGGCAGAGGCAACGCTGATCTGGCTTTTGCCTTCGAACGCGCGTTTGCCCATGGCCATTTCGTAGAGCACCGCACCGAACGCAAAAATGTCGGAACGAGCGTCGGCCTCTTTGCCTTCGATTTGTTCGGGAGACATGTACTGGATAGTGCCGACAATGCTGCCGGCGGCGGTCAGCGGGCTGACGGGAGTGGCGCCGCTCATAGTCCGGGCGGCGGATAAAAGCGGTGCCGATCCCGAACCGGCTGCGCCGAGTGAGGTGGGTTTCGCGAGACCGAAATCCATCAGCTTGGTTCCTGCCTTGGTCAGCATGATGTTCCCTGGCTTGAAATCGCGATGCACGATTCCGGCGCGATGCGCGATCTCCAAAGCTTCTGCGACTTCTATTCCAAGCTTCAGCAGTTCAGGGAAAGGCAGCACGCCCCTGCGCAGGCGCTCCGCAAGCGTCTCGCCGTCGAGAAACTCCATAACCAGGAAATCAGTGCCGTCCTGCGAGCCGACATCGTAGAGATGGCAGATGTGAGGATGATTCAGCGAGGAAACGGTACGGGCTTCACGCTCGAAACGCTGCTTGAATTCGGTATTGGCCGAGAGATGAGTGGGGAGAATCTTGATGGCAACCGTCCGATCAAGGCGCGTATCCTTCGCGCGGTAGACCTCGCCCATACCGCCGGCCCCGAGCGGCGATTGAATTTCGTAGGGGCCGAGTTTTGTGCCAGAGGTTAGAGCCATCCGTGGGCGCAATTATAGCCCGTGCAGCACATTGCACGAGGATGGCAATAGTTCCGGGTGCGTGGTCGGTAAACCAGAAGTTATCCGGAAACGTAGTTGTGGAAAGTTAAATGACGAGGTTCTGGACGAGTCGTAAGTGAGAAGGAAACCTCCCGCCTTCTCTTCGAAAACGGGACGAATGGTCAACGTGAGCAATATTTCATTTCCTTCGAGTCCTACATCTTACGCAGCCAATTCGCCACAGCTCGCGGATCAAATCGCAAGCAAGTGCCCACCCGGAACGAAGGAATCCGTCCGGCGGCGGCGTGCTTGTAGATTGTAATTTCGGAGACACAGAGGAAGCCCGCGAGTTCCTTGGCGGTGAGGGCGTGATGAATTCGCTCGATCTGATCGGACAATGACTGCGCGTCGGACATGGATGGACTCCGGGATGACCAAAATTCCCGGAGGACGCCGCTTCTGGCGGTGCCCCAGTGGTCGGGTGGCCACGTCGGAAGTTTCTCTTTGGCGGTAATTCGCCGGGTGGCCCTTTCCGATGGCCCCTTCTACTTCGGTCCCCAATCGAGCTTGGGGAGCAGTGATCTCAAGGCTCTGAGGCCTCAATCTCGTATCTAGTCGTTACTGTTAAGGAAGTCTTCCAACGAATTCGCGTTTGGCACGATGGTCACACCGCGTATAAGCACCGCAAGGACCTTGAGGTAGTCACGGCGGAGCGCGTCCAGGCGCTTAGCCGCGGGGTGAATTTGAATTCCGTTTTTCCCCACGGAGTACGTGCCCTCAGCTTGCAGTTCTTTCCAATCGGTTGTAATGTCCGCGGCTATGGTGGAAGCGAGCGTTCGCGGTGCGCGGTGTGCCGAAGTGAGCGCAACCCCGGAGGTGGTCAACTCCGCGGATAGGCGGTCCCACTGTGCGGAGGCGTTCGGTGATAAACCCTGTGGTTTCAACAGCTTGGTACTTGTCATTCTAAGTCCTTTCATTGCAATACAATCTCATTTTGAGATCCAGAGTATATGTATGAAAAACTGCGTTCAGGCGCAGTGGATGCCCCCCATCGCAATCCCTGCTCCACAAGGTGCAACACAGCGATTGTGGGGGATTGCACTTTCTCCCGATGGCAGCAAACTCGCCGTCTCCGACTCCGGGGGCTAGCGTAATTTACCTTTTCGATCCGACAAACCAAACGTCTGTGAAGACCTTCCCAATCGACCCCCAGAACGGTTGGGTTATCTATCCCTGCGGTGTGGCTGTAAGCGATGCGGGAAACATCTACTATTGGGTTTTCGGAGGGGCCGATGGAGCCGATCAGTTCTTCTGTTGAACACAACCACAGGAGTTACAACCGATTACGGCATCGATGGGCCGGCAGATTTGAACGATCAGTACCTGCGAGTCGCAATTAGCTCGGATAACACTCGCGTATTCTTTAACGAGGAAGGTAACGTCTTCTGGTTTGACGCTACAGGAACTGTCCTCCACCCAGCGTCCCTTGAGACTAATTGTTGTGCAGGTGATTTCGAATTGGCGCTATCGAGCAATCAGGCGCAGATCACCGCCACTTCATATTTCTACGATTTCGACTTGAAAGCGGAGTCGTACTATGCCCTCAACGATCGGGAAATCCTAAACATCTCGGACGTTTACGGTGCAAAGTTCAGCCCGGACGTCCGACTGCTCTTCCAGCCGTCTACGAATGGCATCGACGTATTCGATGGCGAACTCGGCAATCTGCTGAATCGCACTTCGCTTCCGGTCGCGCTCTCACCTAACTACGATGCGCTGGTCGATGACGGTACGGATAGCATTTTGGTTGCTATTACCGGCACGGGCAACGGAGTTGCCATCGTCGATTTGACTTCAATCAGCGAACCGCCGCCGTTGACCTATAACCGCAAGTCAGCTTCGCGTAAGTATCGCTCGGCAAATCGACTTGATTCGCTTGCCGACGTAACGCCCCGTCGGCTGCAGGAGCATCCTCTAAAAACCTTCGCGCGTAGTGCCGCACGTTACGAGGTCCATCCTACCGAATAGAAAGCAAGCGGTTTCGCCTAGCTCTCACGCCGAAGGTAGGTGACCCGATTTTCTGGGAATGCCAAGGGTGCATATTCCCTCCCGTGTTGTGCTCACCCCATTGACCCCTCGCGCGTATGCTCGCGCATCCCTGCGTCGCCTCTCCCTATCCCCTCCGACGCAACGAGCGCTTCTCACCCTTCGCGCGCGCGGGCGCGCCCTGGTCCAAGGTCAAACCCAGATCGGTGGTAGTTGGAGGGGGGTGTGGCAGTTTTGCCCTCCCTTCCTTCCACCCCCTTATGCGTTTGTCCCTCATCAGAGGCGTCCTTACACTTACGCCCCGCGTGGAGCTGTCTCTCGCCTCACTGACTGATACCACCGATACCGTTTTCCAGGGAACTCCAGCGAATGAGGGAAACTATAGAAACTGTAGCGGAAGATCGCAATCGCTTGTAACCAGCACAAACACAGGGTATTATCACGGAAGTGTAGGTTTCACAGTGACTTGCAGGTAACGGCGGTAATAGAATCGCTCCCTCTCCGCCATTGTTTTTGCTATCTGGACTTGCAAGCAAGTGATACCTACACTGAGTCCGCGGGGTATACATTTCCGAGATGACTTTCACTAATTTTGTTATCGCACTCGTGCTATTCGCTGTTCCTGCATTCGCTCAGCATAGCGAATCTTCTAAGCCCGCGGACGATGCCAGCGCAACTCCTGCGGCGACAAAATCTGCCGAACCGAAACCTGCCGAACCGGTCAAGAATCCTCTGCCCGCGGACAAGTCCGCGCCGCAGACGATCACCGTCAGTGGCAAGACGCTTCACTACACCGCCACGGTCGGCACAATCACGCTGAAGGGCAAGGAAGACAAGCCCACGGGCGTGGTGATGTACACGGCATACACGCTGGACACTCCCAAAGGCGACGAAGCGAAAGGCAAAAACAAAGACAGCGACAGCGGTTCGCACCGGCCGGTCACGTTCGCGCTCAATGGCGGACCGGGGGCCTCGTCCGTCTATCTGAACCTGGGCGCGATCGGGCCGAAGCATATTGCGTTCGCGAATGAGGGCGACTCGCCTTCCGATCCGGCGACGCTGACGGACAATCCCGGGACATGGCTCGACTTTACGGACATGGTTTTTATCGACCCGATCGGCACGGGGTTTTCGCGTTCTCTGGTGGACGAGGCGGAGACGAAGAAGCTTTTCTATGCACCGAAGCCGGACATCGAGTATCTCTCGCTCGTCATCTACAAGTGGCTGGTGCAGAACAATCGCTTGCTGGACAAAAAATATCTGGTAGGGGAGAGCTACGGCGGGTATCGCGGGCCGCTCATAACGCACTATCTGCAATCAAGGCTGGGCGTTGCTATGAACGGCCTGGTGCTGGTGAGTCCCTATCTGAACCCGGAGGAAGGCGATCGGAACCTGTCGCCGATCCCCTGGATGATCGACCTGCCGTCAATAACCGCCGCTCATCTGGAGTCCGAAGGCAAGCTGACTGACGCCGCGATGCAGCAGGTGATCGCGTACACGCGCGGAGACTACGCCGGCGCGCTGCTGAAAGGTCGCAGCGACCCGGCTGCCAGCGACGCGATGATTGCGCATGTAACCGAGATGACGGGGCTTGATCCGAGGTTCGTGAAGTTTGCCGGCGGCCGGCTCGATATTGGAGCCTATCTCCGCGAGGTGCACCGGACGCAAGGATTAATCGGCAGTGTGTACGACTCGAACGTGACTGCGCCCGATCCTTTCCCCTACGCCCCGACGCAACAGGCCGGCGATCCGATCCTCGAGAGCATCATCGCGCCGACGACCACAGCCATGGTGGACTTCATCACGCGAACGGTTGCATGGAAGACCGATGCGCGCTATGAGGCCCTGTCATACGACGTCAACCGGCAATGGGAGCGCAACGACGACCTGCGTGAGGGCGCGGTGAGAGACCTGCGCGAGTCAGTTGCTGCCGATCCCAAGCTGCGCGTACTGATCGTGCATGGATGGAACGACCTCTCGTGCCCGTTCATGGGATCAGTGCTCAGCGTAGACCAGATGCCGATCATGGGTGACGCGAACCGCGTACAGGTTCACGAGTTTCCCGGCGGCCACATGTTTTATACGCGTCCAGTGAATCAGGAATCGCTGCATAAGTTGGCAGAGACCATGGTCGAAACGCATTAGTGGTTGCCGAGCTTCGGGGTAGGACCGAAGCTCGGCTCATCACTTGGTTGACCGCTTAGTTCACCGTGAAGCTCGTCTTGCTGCTCGCGGTCACTCCGTTGGTCGTCACCGCGATCTTCCCAGTCTTCGCTCCCGTGGGCACAGTCGCCGTGATTTGTGTCACGGAATTCACCGTGAAAGTAGTCGCCGCCACGCCATCAAACGTTACCTTGCTCGCGCCGGTGAACTCGGTTCCAGTAATCGTCACCACAGTTCCAACCGGACCACTCGTTGGACTGAAACTGAGGACGGTGGCTTCCCCGGCTCCTTCCAGCGCCACGGTTTGAGTTCCAGCGCCATCTTTAATGGACAAAGTCGCCGTCCGCCTGCCGGTAGCTGTGGGTTTGAAACTGACGGTGATTAGGCAGCGGGCGCCCGGCAACACGTCGCTGCCGCATGCCGACTTGGCGCTGAAATCTCCCGCGTCGGGTCCTCCGAGCGTAACGCTGCTGACCGCCAGCGCTGTGCTTTCATCATTGGTAAACTGCACAGTTTCTGAGCCGCTGGTGCCTACGGCTCTCGTGGCATAGCCGATGGAAAGCGGCGAAACACTCACCGGCTGCGTGCTGTTCTGCATGATGGTGACCCACTCCTGGCTCGTCCACGACGCATTCCCGGCGACGGCCATGTCCAGCATGCCGTCGTTGTTAAAGTCTCCCAGGGCAATACCGGAGTTGTTCACACCGCCCATCCACGGGCCGATATCCAGATCGAAGGTGCCGTCGCCGTTCCCGGTGTAAACCAGCACCGCTCCCCAACTCTGCTCTCCGCTATATTCGGTCCCGCAGCTGGTGAATTGGACAGCGACGGCTAAATCTGTTTTGCCATCCTGATTGAGATCTCCAGCGCCGATCCAGTTAGGATTCGTTCCTCCGCTGGGGTAGCACAGAACCCACGCATTGAACTTGTAAGTGGCGCCCATCGTGAACGTGCCCGTGCCGTTTCCTGTGAGGATCTGCAGCGTCCCATTGTTGTCCTGGGCGGTGACAGCCAGATCCAGTTTGCCGTCGTTGTTGAAGTCCCCAACGACCAGCCCGTTCGTGTGCACGCCCGTACCGCTGGAGATCGGAGCCTGGAAGGTTCCGTCGCCGTTTCCCAGCAGGACGTCAACAGACGTCCCGTTCCAATTGGCAATCGCGAGGTCGAGTTTGCCGTCCTTGTTGAAGTCCCCGACCACGATGTCTCCGGAGCCGTTTCCACTGGCGCCGGCAATCACTGTGGCCGTCCCGTAAACGCCTTTGCCGTTGTTGAGCAGCACACTCAGACTGCCGTCTGCGTTCGAGACCACAATGTCCAGCCTTTTGTCGTCTCGGAGGTCGACCAATGTAGCGTTGTAGGACTGCACCGTCACCCCGGTGGGATAGTAGACCGGCGTTTTGAATTTTCCAGAGCCGAGGCCATCCAACACTGCAACGACGTTTTCAAAGCAGTTGTAAGGATCGTCGAGACTGGTCGCGACCAAATCCAGCTTGCCATCCCCATTAACGTCGCCCAGGGCGATGGAATTGACGCCACTGCGATTAGCCTCGCCGCACCCGGCCGCTATCGAAGTGGGCGCTCCGAACACGCCGTGCGAACTTCCCAGCGTCACGGTAATGCCAACCCCGGTGCCGCCACCGGCTTGCACAATGTCCAGATTGCCGTCGCCGTTGAGGTCCCCGGCGGCGATGGCGTTGATGGCGGCGTTCCAACTGTAGCCGTAGCTTTGGCTGCTGCGGAAAGTGCCGTCGCCGTTGCCGAAACCCAGGGTGATCCACTGGCCGGAGGTGTTGGACGTGGCAAAATCCAGCTTCTTGTCGTCATTAAAGTCGGCGACTACCACGTTGTTGGGGTACCCGTCCGTGGCGAAGGACTCTCCTGCCGTGAAACCGCCTTTGCCGTTGCCCTCCATGAACCACACCGCGGAGGAAGAATAGGAACTCACGACCAGGTCGTTCTTCTTATCGCCATTGACGTCGGTGATCACGATGGAATCAATCCACGAGGGGCCATATAGAACAGGAGTCTGGAACGTACCGTTGCCATTGTTGATGTATACGTACGCTCCGTTTCCCGTTCCCATCACCACGTCTCCGTGATCGCCCTTGATCAGTTGCCCGATTGCGAGGGCATTGGCGCCCGAGTTGGAACCTTGCGGGTAGAACACGGGAGATTGAAAGGTGCCGTCGCCGTTGCCGAGAAGCACATAAATGCCGTCGCCACCGTTCTCTGACGCGACCACCAGGTCTACTTTGCCGTCATCGTTGACGTCCCACGCCGCCTCGGAGTTGGACGCGCCTGGACCAGGAATCCCGACCGCCGCCGTCGGCGTCACGAACGTCCCGTCGCCGTTCCCGAGGAAAACGTCAATACCATTATTGGGGTCGATTGCCAGCAGATCCAAGTGTCCGTTGCCGCGGAGGTCGGCTGCTACCAGTCCGCCGGTCGCGTCATGGTAAGCCGGACCACCGAGCTCAGCATACGAAGCCTTCAGAGTGAAGCCGCCCGCGCCGTTGCCCAGAAAAATCCAGAGCGTGCCCGGGTTGAAATTGCAATCCCCCCCGTTAGTCCCGGAAACGACGGCGAAATCCAGATGACCATCGTTATTGAAGTCGCCCGTGGCCAGGCCGCCCTCTAGAGTGCACGGAAATGTGGTAATGGACGCGACTGGCTGAAACGTGCCATCACCGTTGCCCAGCATGATGCCTACTCCGGCGGTATTCCCGTTGCTGTCCAGCGTAAGCAGATCCGGCTTTCCGTCCCCGTTGAAGTCGCCGACGGTCACCGTCTGCACGGCAATCGGGCTGTAGTTGGCGATTACGGAACCGCCGTTCACCAGGGTCCCGTTCACAAACCTTGGCGTGGTCGGAGTCTGCCCAGAGGAAGTACCAGTAAGAGCTGCCAGGAACGTCAGCAGCGCGCAAAAAGTGAGAGTCTTAGTCAGAAGTGTGGCGAAGGGGCAGTGCGTGGGCATCTTGATCCTCCAAAGCTGTGATTTGACGAGATTTCCGTGGCAACCGCGAGATTCCGCTTCCGGGTTCGAATGGCCCAATTGGGCCGCAGGCTGGCCATAAAGGGGGATTTTGACCGCCTGCGGTGTCGACGTATAATGCCGGGCGCTGCCAGTTTCCGGCAACGGACAACAACGGACATTAAAGGGCATTACAGGATGGGCGATAGCCCCGCGCGCCAAACCCCCGATCACCGCCTCGATTCCTGGAAAGAAATCGCCGCCTTCTTCGGTCGCGACGAACGTACAGTTCGCCGCTGGGAGAAGGAGCGCGGCCTGCCTGCCCATCGCGTCCCCGGCGGCAGCCGCGGCGCCGTATTTGCCTATACCAACGAATTAGCCGACTGGTTGAGGGGACGAAACCAGGAACTGGACGCCGATGACACGGCTGGCGAGATCGACGAATCCACGGTTCCAGAACAGAAGTCTGCAGAACAGAAGCTCGCCGAACCGAAGTTTGACGAAAGAAAGCCCGAAGCATCCTCCGCCGTCTCCCTCGACGCCAGTTCCTCCACCAACAGACTCACTTCGGCCACAGAAAATCCGACCGCCGCGCGAGTCGCTGCCTGGATCGTTCCCCTCCTGCTCGCCGCCGCATTGGTAATCTATTTCTCTGTCGGCCATAGCGGGCCCCCATACAAAGCTCTAGCCAGCCGTCACCCGGCGAAGGCGGAAGCCCATGATCCCTACCTCGGCCCCGATTCCATTGCCGTGCTCCCGTTTACCAACGAGCGTGGAAATGCCAATACCGACTATCTCAGCGAGGGCATCACCGAATCGTTGATTGGCAGCCTCGCCCATGTGCCCCAGCTCAAGGTGCGGTCCCGCGACTCGGTCTTTCGCTACAAGGGGAAGGATGTTGAGGTGCGCACCGCCGGCAGCGATCTCGGAGTATTGGCGGTGGTCAGCGGACGAGTGATGCTGCACGGTGACACCATCGAAATAAGCACAGAGCTGACCGATGTTCGCGACAACACCGAAATCTGGGGACACCGCTACACCGGCAAGAGCGCCAACCTCATCTCATTGCAGCAACAAATCGCCAGCGACGTTGCCGGAAAGTTGCGTTCCACGCTCAGCCCCGCAGCTAAGCAGCAGGTCATCAATCAGGGCACGCAGGATGCGCAGGCCTACTCGTTGTATTTAAAAGGGCGTTACGCCTGGAACAAGCGCACGCCTGCAGACCTAGAGACCGCCGTCTCCTATTTCAATCAAGCCATCGCCAAAGACCCCGAATATGCCGTTGCCTATTCCGGACTTGCCGACGCTTATTCCGTAATGCCTTTTTATGACGGTAATCCCAACGAAGACCTCGCGAAATCGAATACGGCTGCCCGCAGGGCGCTGGAGTTGGACGCGTCCCTGGCTCATCCCCATGCCGTCCTGGGCAGCAACGAGATGAGCTACGACTGGGATTTTTCCGGAGGTGAAGCGGAGTTCAAGAAAGCCATTGATCTCGACCCCAACGACGCCACCGCCCACCAGTGGTACGCCGAAGACCTCAGTACCATCGGTGGCAGAGAGCAGGAGGCGCTGGCGGAAATCACTCGCGCTCATCAGCTCGATCCGCTCTCACCCATCATCAGCCGGGTGATCGGGAGTATTCGGGTTTCGGCACGGCAATACGATGAGGCGATTTCCGTCTGCAAGGAACTGGCGAACGAGAACCCCACCTTCGCCACCGCGCACGACTGTCTGGCCTATGCCTACTGGGGAAAGCAAATGTACCCTCAGGTGATCGAGGAATGGAAGATCTACGGACAACTCAGCAGCAATCCGGACTATGCTGAGTTCGCAGCCGCGCTGGAGCAAGGTTTTCGCTCTGGAGGATGGAGGGGGGCCCTAGCTCACTCCATCCAAGTCCTGCAAGCCCTCCGCAAGACCCACTACTATTCTCCGTACCTGATCGCCCGCCTCTACGCCGATCTGGGCGACAAGGAACGGGCCTTCCAATGGCTGGACACCGCGTATCGGGAGCACGACTGGCTGCTCATTGGTTTGAATACCCAGTTCGAACTCGATCCTGTGCGTTCAGATCCGCGGTTTGCGGAGCTGGTGCGCAAGGTCGGTCTGCCGCAGTAACTACGCTCGATCGACGATTTAAGCTTTCTTCCTCGGTGGAGAGTTTCATCAGTCCTCTATATGAAGCAGCCAGGATATTAAGCAGCCAAGTCTAATTTCGCGACCCGCGTTGTTCGCGCTCTCGCCGCAACCTCGTCCTGTAGCGCAGTCCTTCATAGAGGGCTACTGTTGAGCATTGGGATCAAACGATTTCGGGTCTACTGAAAGCGATATCCTGGCTTGGGCGCGCAGCGGTAGATTCGGCTCTTGTCGGAATTGACTTCGGTATTGCAAGTAGCCCAGCTTAAGAAAAGCGAGGGGCCGAGCGGGAAAATGATGGTCTGCTTGTCGAGTTCGGCCTCAATGCTTACGCTCTCCGCGGCGGAAGGCAGGGTGAAGGAGAGTCCCTCCCCGAAGACGACAGGATAGGACCAGTGCTCCATTTGACTCATCACAGGACGGAAGACCTCAGCCTCCAGCAGAAAAGTGGCGGTATCGGACCAGTCCCGCGCCGTCGCCGTGACGATCTGGTCGCTTTGCGAGAGGCGGTCGCCCTCAATTTTCGTGAATGGACAAGGACCCGCAATACATGAGGATCGGGCATTACGAAATGCATTGCCCGGGCCTGCATCCAAAGTAGCGGTGCCGCTGGCCGCTTTCCATTTACCATCGGGCGAGCAGAGCGACCCGCCCTTGCAAGGTACGTTGCTCTTGTTCTGAATCTCGAAAATTTTAACTGCACTCCCCACATTCAGCTGGTCTAAAGCCTTCACCGTGTACCTTACCCGCACGTTGGCCACGCTAACTTGCGGTTGATTTCCAGGGGCAAGATCGTTGGCAACCGGAACGAGATGGACGACGTAAAGCTTGCTGGTGACAAAATCATTCAGGTAAAGCGGCTGGTATTGCGCGTGGCGAAAGGAGATGACAATTGCGTGCCCGTTGCGAATCGGTTTACGCAACCTGAGAACGAATAATCCAGAAGCGTCAGACACCGTGTCGGAGGTAGCGAGATCACCAGCGGAGATTGCAACGCCAGCGACCGGCCTTTGTTTTCGAGGGTCCGAATCCTGTACGAGGACGGCTCCCTGAAGAATGATCTCCTTCCGCCTTGGCCAGCGGATCACCGCCAGTGTGATCAAGAGCGCGACGGCGACAAGAAGAGCGATCCAGGCTTCGATTTTGCGGGTATGAGTCATCTCTGGGCCATCAACCTAAGGTCATCAGCTTAAAATCGTCCACTGAAGATCATCAACATCAACATTCTCTATATATGATCTCTATATGATGATAGCTGGGCCGGAAACGTTCCCGCTGTCATGCGGCAACGCCGGAGCCTTCACGTGCATCCTTTACGGATGCGCCAAAACCAGCAACAATTGTCTCTATGCTCTCTCAGTGTGATTGCAGTTAATTGTATTCGGTCCTTTTCCCACCTGTCATGATCAACGGAAACGCAAATAGAAACGCAAACGGGAACGCCCAGGGATGACCGACGCCAACCGCGCCCCGCTATCGCGACGGCAGATCCTGGGTCAAATTCTGGGGACCGGTCTCTGTCTACCCTTTGCCGCCAGCCTGCCCGCCCTCGTCGCGCAAGACCACTCCTCTGCTCCGGTTGGCAAACCTGCGGACGCATTTGTCCTGTCGCCCGAAGACGATCAATTTCTGAATGACCTGGAGGCAGCGAGTTTTCTTTTTTTCTGGGAACAAGGCAATCCCAATACGGGGATGATCAAGGACCGCTGTAACGTTCACGATCCCAACCAGCCAGCCGTCTCCAGCATCGCCGCGACCGGCTTCGGTCTGACCGCTATCTGTATCGGAGATAAGCGGGGTTTCGTCCCCACCGACATTGCAGTTGACCGTGTCGTTACCACTCTCCGATTCCTGTGGAAGAAGTTGCCCAACCACCGCGGATTCTTCTACCACTTCGCCAATCCCGAGACAGGCGAACGCATGTTCGACTCCGAAGTGTCTTCCGTGGATACTGCGATTCTCCTGTGCGGAATTCTTACCTGCCGCGAGCACTTCCACGATCCCACCCTCACAAGCCTTGCGAATCTGATTTTCGAGCGCGTGGATTGGACCTGGCTGTCTGAGGACACTTCCCTTCTAACCCACGGGTGGACACCAGAAGCCGGATTTCTTTCCTCGCGCTGGGATTACTACAGTGAACTGATGATGATGTACCTGCTCGGGATGGGGTCGGCGGCTCATCCCCTGAGACCGGAAACCTGGGATGCGTGGAAGCGTGTGAAATTCGAATACGACGGCATGCGCTATATCGGTTCCTTTGCTCCGCTGTTCGTGCATCAGTATTCGCAGGCGTGGTTTGATTTTCGCGGCCGTCGCGACAAGTACGCGGACTATTTCCAGAATTCTGTCACCGCCACGGAAGTCCACCGGCGTTTCTGCCTGGAGTTGGGGCATCAGTTCTCCGATTACAGTGACGACCTGTGGGGGATTACGGCTTCCGACTCCGAGCACAATGGCTACGTTGCCTGGGGCGGACCTCCCGCCACCGGCCCCATTGATGGCACGGTCGTTCCGAGTGCGGCTGGGGGGTCGCTGCCGTTCCTTCCGGCAGCCACAATGCGCGTTTTGAAGACCATCCGAAACCGCTACCCGTTGGCCTGGAGCAGGTATGGGTTCGTAAACGCCTTCAATCCCCTCAAGAACTGGTATGACTCCGATGTGATCGGGATCGACACCGGAATCGTCATGTTGATGGCCGAGAATCTGCGGACCGGGTTTGTCTGGGACACCTTCATGAAGACCGCGGAGGCGCAGCGCGGAATGCAGCAGGCAGGGCTCAAGAAATACTAGTCTTGCATCGCGTCACCCTCCTTCCTTAAGATTCTTTATCAACCGAACCAACCGTAAAGCGTTCTTTTTCATCCAACAGCGTCTTCATGGCTCGGACGTTAGTCGGATTAAACTGTGAGCCAGCCGAGTTGGCCTGGAATTGATTCGGCTGTGCTCAGGGAATGCGCAATTTTCCAGCGTACGGTTGCTGGTTATTTGAAAAGACTTGAAAAATGGCCGATCGGCAAAATTTCTGGGGCGGGTGGCGCGAGCGTCTTGCGGCGCTTCGCAATGTGCCCCCGGTCCTTCGAATCGTGTGGCAGTCAGGCCCCCTTGTCGTGTCCTTGGGACTGGTGTTCCGGTTGATCAGCTCGCTCGTCCCCCTCGCGGCGCTGGGAATCACAAAACTCATCATCGACGGCATCGTTTATGCCGTTTCCAATCATCAGCACGTGAAGCCTCTCCTCTGGTGGTTGGTTGCGGCAGAGTTCGCCATCGCCATCATCGGTAGCATTCTCGCCCGGACAATTGACTATCTCGATGCTTTGCTGGCGGACAAATATACCCGCCACATCAGCATTCGGGTGATGAAGCACTCTGCGGAACTGGATCTTATTGCTTACGAAGATCCGGTTTTCTACGACCGGCTGGAGCGGGCGCGGGTGCAGGCCACCGACCGCCTGGGCATGATCCAGTCGATCGGACGGTTGGTGCAGCAGGTGATTACCGCCGCCGCCATGTCGGTTTCGATTCTCGTGTTCTCGCCGTGGCTTTTGCTTTTCCTGATTGCGGGCATTATTCCGGCATTTCTCGGCGAGAGTCACTTCGCATTTCTGGGATATGCCAAGAACTTCCGCCAAACCCCCGTCCGCAGAGAACTCGACTACCTGCGTGTGCTGGGAGGAAGCCGGGAAGCTGCCAAGGAACTCAAACTGTTTGGCTTGAAAGATTTCCTCATCGGACGGTTCACTAGTCTTTCAGACCAGATTTATCGCGAAAATGTTGATCTCGCCCGCCGCAGGCTGATTGCAGGATCTTTCCTGTCCATGATCGGCACCGCCGGTTATTACTCCGCCTATGTCTACGTGATTTGGCGCACCGTAACCGGATTCCTGACTATCGGCACGCTGACTTTCCTGACCGGAGCGGTTGTGCAGGCGAGCACCAACATCGAACAGATTTTCTCTTCGCTCTCGAGCATTGCCGACCAGGCGCTGTTCCTCACTGACTTGCTTGCATTTTTTGAAATGCAGCCTACCATCCGCTCCAAGCCCCATGCTCTACCGGCTCCTCGCCCAATTGTGCGTGGATTCGAATTTCGCAATGTTTCGTTCCGCTATCCCGGAACTTCCCGGATGGTACTGAACGGCTTGGATTTTCATCTCCGCGCCGGAGAGCGGGTGGCGCTGATCGGGAAAAACGGGGAAGGCAAAACCACCGTCGTCAAGTTGTTGACGCGGCTCTACGATCCCGTCGAAGGCCAGATTCTTTTAGATGGGATCGATCTTCGGGAGTACGACCTCGAGGATCTCTACCGCGAAATTGGCGTAATTTTCCAGGATTTCATGCGCTATGAAATGACTGCGCGCGAAAACATCGCGGTCGGACGCATCGATGCCATCCATGACCTGTCGCTCCTGAAAACGGCTGCCGACAAAAGCATGGCCGACGAAGTCATCGAAAGACTTCCTCTCGATTACGAGCAAATGCTGGGCCGGCGCTTTGAAAGTGGCGTGGACCTTTCGGGCGGCGAATGGCAGAAAATCGCGCTCGCCCGCGCCTACCTTCGAGACGCGCAAATTCTGATTCTGGATGAGCCTACCGCGGCGCTCGATGCGCGCAGCGAGTTCGAAGTCTTTCAGCGGTTTGCCGACCTTACCGCAGGAAAGTCAGCCCTCTTCATCTCGCACCGATTTTCAACCGTACGGATGGCAGATCGCATCGTAGTGCTTGAAAATGGAAGAGTCGCCGAAGATGGTAACCATAAAACGCTAATAGATCTCGCGGGACGCTACGCAGAAATGTTTGAAATGCAAGCTGCCACTTATCGATAAAACCGGGTCATAGGAGTTCATACCGCGATGCCGCAGAATGCACATTTAGAAGGGATCACCGCAGAAATCGAACGCCAGCCGGAGTGCACTCATGCGGCCCAGAATCGGCAACGAATACCGGAAGCGGCAGCAGAGCTTGCGCATACCTTAGCGTGGCTGCCGAACTCTCCTTCGTCGCACACGTTTGCCGAGCGTAGCCGAATTTTGGCGCATGATTTGAAGCCGATATTTGCAGCCCTGGAGTTGCCGGCGCCGGAAATGCCAACTTCCGACGATTTCCGCTGGCTTTACGACAATGGCCGCATTCTGTACGCCGATTTCCAAAGTACCGTCGAATTCCTCAAAACCAAAGCGAAGATAACGCACGTTCGTACTCCGAGCGGCCAAACCGTTCCCCGCGTGCTGGCCCTCGCCGAGGGATATCTCCAGATCGTTTCCTACGAGTTCAACGAGCAGGAATTCGCTTTGTTTTTGGAAGTTTTTCAGCAGACCACACCCTTGCAACTAAACGAGCTCTGGACGATCGTCTCGGCGCTTAAGCTGGTTCTTCTGGAGCAGACTGCGGCGCGTGCCAAGCGCCTTCTCAGCGAACGAAATGATGACTTGCAGGGTGTGGGTATTTGCGTGCGTAGTCTGCGAGACATTGGACAGGCGACCTGGAAGGATGTCCTCGAACCGCTCATGGCGGTCGACGGCATCCTGCGGCGTGACCCGGCTGGCGCCTACGGCCGAATGGACTACGAAAGCCGCCACTTTTACCGCACCCAGGTATCCAATATCGCAAAGCATTCCGATTTAACCGAGGTGGAAGTTGCGAAGGCGGCCGTGGCGTTGGCCGAGGAGGCCTCGCACCGCACCGGCGAACAACCGCGCGTTGCTCTACGAGAGTCTCATGTCGGGTATTACCTCATCGATAAGGGAATGCCGCTTCTCCATCAGAAAGCTCGCTTCCGTCCCCCGTTTACTCAGAAGATACAGGCATTCATGCGGAACCATCCCGATGAATGTTTTTTGATGGGCATACCACTTCTCACGCTTGCAATCATGTCCGTAGCGGGTATGTTCCTCACCGATTCCTTCACTTCGCTTGGCCTGATTTTATTTTCGATGCTGATCTTGCTTTTGCCGAGTTCAGAGAGCGCAGTGCGGCTGATGAATTATCTGGTCACATCCGTGCTGCCGGCGCAGATTCTTCCCAAACTCGATTTCAGTGAAACAATTCCGCGACGATTGCGTCACCCTGGTCGCTGTCCCTAGTCTGCTCCTCAGCGAAAAGCAAGTGCGGGACCTCGTTCAGAATCTGGAAGTGCGGTTTCTGGGAAACCACGATCCCCATGTCCATTTCGCGCTGGTCACCGATTTACCCGATTCCCGTGAACCTGCACGGGAAAGCGATCCGCTGGTCACGCTCTGCTCAAACTTGATCCACGAGTTAAATGAAAAATACGAAAGTCAGAACCAGGGATCGTTCTTCCTGTTTCATCGGCATCGTGCTTACAACCCGCGCGAAAAATCCTGGATGGGATGGGAACGCAAGCGTGGCAAATTGCTCGACCTCAACAACCTGCTCCGGCAACGACATGACAATTTTCCGGTGAAGGTTGGGAAGCTATCAACCCTCCCGAGTATCCGGTTTGTGATTACGCTCGACTCGGATACCGAGCTGCCACGTGGTACGGCGCACCGCATGATCGGAACTCTGGCGCATCCCTTGAACCAGGCCATCATCGATCCTTTAACAAAAACTGTGGTTGCCGGATATGGCATCTTGCAGCCGCGCGTCGGCGTCAGCGTGCAGAGCACTGCCCGCTCGCGGCTCGCAGCCATCTACGCCGGGGAAACGGGTTTCGATATCTATACCCGGGCGATTTCTGACGCCTATCAGGATTTGTACGGAGAGGGCAGCTTCACCGGAAAAGGAATCTACGAAGTGGATCCCGTTCATCAGGTCCTCGACCGCCGCTTTCCTAAAAATTCTCTTTTGAGTCATGACTTGCTCGAAGGAGCTTATGCGCGCGCAGGATTAGTGAGCGATATCGAGATCATTGAAGATTATCCTTCTCACTACAGTGCTTACAATCGCCGCAAGCACCGCTGGTTGCGCGGGGATTGGCAGATCGTGGGATGGTTATTTCCTCAAGTGCCGGGTGAAGCCGTGGATCGCGTCCCGAATCCCATCTCACTCATTTCCCGGTGGAAGATTTTCGACAATTTGCGCCGCAGCCTGGTGGAACCCGCAACATTCTTTCTGCTGGTGGCTGGATGGTGCGTGTTCGGCAGCTTGTCGTGGGCATGGACGCTGGCGACGATTTGTATTTTGTTCTTACCGACGTGGGTCCAGTTTGGCGGAAACCTGCTCCGTGCCCTCTTTATGTTCGATTTGACTGTCGCCCAAGAAGCACTGAATGGGTTCTACACAGCGAACGTCAATCTTCTTTTTACGTTGATCTTCCTTCCCCATCAGACGATGTTGACCATTGATGCGGTTGTGCGAACCTTGATCAGGCGCTTTGTCACGCAAGATCGGCTCTTGCAGTGGGAAACGGCGGCCGAATCCGAGCTTGCCACTCGAGAGCGCGCGACCTTGGATTCGTATCTCAACTGGATGCCCTTACTCGCCATCCTGTTAGGAGTCCTCGTATGGTCGGTGCGGCCGCAGGCGCTCCCGGCCGCGCTGCCAATCTTATTACTGTGGGCTTGCAGCAAGTGGATTTCCACTTGGCTGAATCGTCCTCCGGCCACGGGCCGTACGCAAGCTTCTCCTAAAGACGTAGCATTCCTTCGCCGTGCGGCTTTGAAAACGTGGCGATATTTTGCCGAGTACAGCACCGCCGAGCACAACTGGTTGATACCGGACAACGTTCAGGAACAACCTGCCGCAATAGCGGCACGCGTATCTCCCACCAACATCGGCTTTCTCCTCAATGCGCGGCAAGTGGCATGTGAATTCGGATATCTGACAGTACCCGAATTTGCGGAGCAGACTCTTCGAACATTGGCCACGGTATCGAGTCTGAAAAAGCATGGCGGACACGTCCTGAACTGGTATGAAACTCGTACCCTTGAGCCATTGGCTCCCCAGTTTGTTTCCTCGGTGGATAGCGGAAACTTATTGGCTTCTCTCTGGACTCTGCAGCAGGGATCAATGGAGCGGCTACTCCAGCCCGTATTGCAATCGTGCTTATCGAAGGGACTCCTCGACTATCTCCGCGTGCTGTCGGCGGGGCATGCGTTTCCACGAAAGGTGCTCTCGACCTGCGAACGGCAATGCAATACCGATAATTGGCTGCAATCGATGCTCGGCTTGCCCGAGACAGTTTTCGAGCGAACTCGCCAAACTGTTGCCAAGTCCAAAAAATCCGCCGAAATAAAATGGTTTGCCGAAGAAGCCGAGCTGCGGCTTCGCAGCATTCAGCAGGCAGTGGACGAATATGCTCCATGGTTTTCGCCGGAGTTTGCCGCATTGCGGGACGATGCGGCCATCAACCTTAAACTGATGGACACCATCGCGCTCGAGCAGTTGCCGCACTTCATCGACCAACTGATGAACCAGATCGAAAGTGCGACTCATTCTAAAAACACTCTAAGAACGAAGAACACCACTTTTGTACGGACGCTTTCGCGTCCAGCTTCTCAAAGCGCGGGCGAACACGGAGCGCCTGATCGCCGATCTGCGAATGATCGCCAATGTGTCGCGGACGCTGGCCGAGGAAATGGACTTTAAGTTGTTGCTCAACACCCACCGCAAACTCGTCTCCGTGGGCTTCGATGTGGAAACCAATCGTCTGCATCCTGCTTGCTACGACCTGATTTGTACCGAGTCTCGCACAGCTGTCTTTGTCGCCATCGCCAAGGAAGATATTCCCCAGGAGAGCTGGTTCCTGCTTGGCCGAACCCATACGCTCGATGGCGGGCGGCCGGTGCTGCTCTCCTGGACGGGAACTTTGTTCGAATACTTAATGCCTTCGCTCTGGATGCGCTCCTACCCCAACACCCTTTTGGAGCGCTCACGGGCGGCCGCCGTACGTTCGCAACAGACATACGCTGCGCGAAAAGGCGTTCCTTGGGGCATTTCCGAATCCGCCTATTTCAAACTCGACGAGGCCGGAAATTACCAGTACTACGCTTTCGGCCTTTCTCATCTTGCTTTGCACAAACAAGAGATGAATGCGCTGGTGATATCCCCCTATTCAACATTTCTCGCGCTGGATACTGATCCGCTGGAAGCTGTGCGCAATCTACATAGAATGGCTGACATGGGATGGTTCGGGAGCTATGGCTTCTACGAAGCCGCCGACTTCTCCTCGAAACGCAAATTCTGGCAGCCTCGTCATCAACTGGTACGGTGCTGGATGGTCCACCATCAAGGAATGAGCCTGCTGGCCTTGGCCAATTTCCTGAATGACAGCGTGGTGCAGAAGTGGTTTCACGCTGAGCGCCGTGTCCAGGCAACCGAGCTGCTGCTGCACGAGAAACCGGTCGCGCATGTACGACGCCGCGATTTACCGCGCAGACACGCTGCAGCATGACCAAAACGAACTGAATGATCTGGGGAAGACCTCGGAGGTGGGGGCGGCACACCAAGCACCATCGCAGATTTCGGTAGTGCCTGGCTCAAAAGCTGCTGGTCTTTAGACACTCTTGAGTAACTCCTCTGCGCCGTATATCTGCTATACTGTGGTTGACGCTTTTACTGCGGTCTGCTCGTCACGCGGTGGTCCTCGTTGAGTTCGTTCATCGGACCAGTTTCATCTCCGCTTTTCCTGCCTGCCGTCTATATTCAGCGCCAAATCTAAAATGCGAGCGGCGTGAAGACTCCAGACGTGTGTCTGAGTGTGTGACAACAGGCCCCTCCAGAAAGAACCAAACTTTAAATGACTACATTCACAGAACTGCCCTTGTCTCCTGCTTTGCAGCAGAAGCTGGCGGCAGCTCAATTCACCACTTTAACCCCAATTCAGGAATGCGCAATTCCGCCGGCACTCGAAGGCAAAGACGTAATCGGAACCGCCCAAACCGGCACCGGAAAGACCCTCGCCTTCTTGATTCCCGCGATTGAATTGCTGCGCCGCGAGCCCTCGCGGAACGCCAGCGTGCTGGTGTTATTGCCCACGCGCGAACTGGCGATGCAAGTTCACGAAGCCTACGAGAACATCCGCGACAAAGCTCTACCCCGCGCAGCGCTGGTCATCGGAGGCGTATCCGAAAAGGCCCAGATCGATGGCCTGCGCGCCGGAACCGGACTCGTTATCGCCACTCCCGGCCGCCTGCAGGACCTTATGGATCGCCGGCTGGCCGACGTGCGCAACATCAAGATGCTGGTGCTCGACGAAGCCGACCGCATGCTCGACATGGGCTTTCTTCCCGCCATCCAGCGCATCGTTGCCGCATTGCCCACGCGCCGCCAGACTCTGTGCTTCTCGGCCACCATGGAGAGTTCCGTCGCCCGCCTCGTGCATGAGTACACGCACGAGCCCGTGC
This sequence comes from uncultured Acidobacteriaceae bacterium, assembly GCA_963846245.1. Lineage (GTDB taxonomy): Bacteria > Acidobacteriota > Terriglobia > Terriglobales > Acidobacteriaceae > Sulfotelmatobacter. The sequence goes on from CAWJVI010000015.1 coordinate 205,937, forward strand.
GCGCCGCTCTCGGTTCAGTGCTCAAGCCCGCGGAAAGCGTGCAGCTGAAGGCTTACGAAGTGCGTCCGGGCGAAAAGCTCGACGTCCTGCGTCAGCTATTGGAATCTCAGCCCGGGCAGACTCTGATCTTCGCCCGCACCAAGCGCGGCGCGGAACGCCTGGCCAAAACGCTGTCGCGGGAAGGCTTCTCGGCGGCGCTGATCCACGGCGGCCGCTCGCAGTCGCAGCGCAACGGAGCCCTAAGCGGATTCCAGGATGGCCGTCATCAGATCCTCGTCGCCACCGACATTGCGTCGCGCGGCCTGCACGTCGACGACGTGGCTCACGTCATCAACTACGACCTGCCGAAAATGGCCGAGGACTTCATTCACCGCGTCGGCCGCACCGGACGCGCCGGCTCCCAGGGCCACGCCACCACGCTGGTAGCCGCCGCCGAGATTCTGCAGCTGCGCGACATCGAGCGCACTCTGAAGCTCCGCATCGAACGCATGCAAGCGGGCCCATCGTCCAGCGACCGTCCAAAGCCAGTAATTCAAAACACCCTGGCCAGCCGCACCCTGACCGCCCTACCCGGCGAAGTCTTCGTGTAGAGAAATGTGTGGGGCGGGCACTCTTGCCCGCCCGCCTTTGATGTTGTTCTTGATTCAGCGCGTGCCCCGTCCTTAATTTCTCTGCTCTTTGGAGAAACAGGGCGGGGATTTTGACGTCCGGACGTCACGACCTTTGCCGTCCCCCATCCCTCGATGTATCCTCGATTCTGCCACCGAGGAAAACCATGGGCACTCCCCAAAAATCCATCTCCCCGGAAGAATCTCTCTACGATCAGCTAGTCGCCACCAATCCGAAGATTGAACGCAAAGGCGCAGCCAATCCCTACACGTCCCTGAACGGCAACATGTTCACACTTCTACACCAGTCGCGCCTGGCAATTCGGCTTCCTGAGGATGAGCGAAAGGAATTCCTGAAGAAATACAAGACCACGCTGTTTGAGGCTTACGGCACCGTGATGCCTGAGTACGTGGCGGTCCCTGCCGTGTTGTTGGCGAACACAAAAGAACTGAAGAAGTATCTCGACCTAAGCTACGAATACGCAAAGACGCTAAAGCCCAAACCAACCAAGAAAAAATCGTAAGCGCAGGGTGGGCGCACTTCCCCCTCGCCGTTGATGTTGGTTTTGTGTGTGTAGGACGGACGGGCTTGTCCGCTGCCGTTGGTCTTGCCCGTGTGGTGCGGGCACTCTTGCCCGCAAGCTTTTGACCTTGCTCTTCTAACCCTGGCGCTCGTTCCCTCGATCCGGAACAGGTTCTTCCGCGCTCGGCTCTTCAACTCCAATATTGAACAGCGCCGCCTGTGCCCTGGCGTGCTCCTGCAAATCATCCATGTCGTCAACGCTGCCTTCCGGCTTGTCCTGCTTGCGTTGCACCCGGCGCTCGGCCTTGTCCCGTTGTTTCTGTTGGCGCGTCTGTTCCTTCTGGCGCTTGGTAAATGTTGATCGGCCTCGTGGCATACCCAGTCTCCCAATCTCAATAGTTTCTTATCGTGAGTGTCTCTTGTGTTGAGTTTCTTAATCGTGTTCCGGCAAGCTGCGTCGCAGGACGAATCTCCCCCTGGCTTCCCAGGGAAAAGGCGTCGCCGAACACGCTCAGCCGGCGAAAATCCTCACCGCAAAACTTCAGCTCAGAACTTCCGCAGGAGAACTTACCAGCGCGGCTCGCGCGGCTGGCGCGCATGTCCCTGGTAGTCATCGCGTCCCCGTCCGCCTCCACCGCCGCCGCCAAACCGCTGTCCACCACCGCCCCCGCTCTTGGGACGATCTGTCTTCGGTTTCGCTTCGTTGATAGTCAAAGCGCGTCCCCCGAGCTGGGTTCCGTTCAATGCCGCAATGGCTTTCTCGGCTTCGCCAGCATCGGTCATTTCCACAAATCCGAAACCGCGCGCTCTCCCGGTTTCCCGGTCAGTGACCACGCTCACTTTTTCCACCGCTCCGTGAGTCTCGAACAGCGTGCGCAGTTCCGCTTCGGTTGTGCTGTGGGGCAAATTTCCAACATAAAGATTCTTCATTGCATTTCCTCTCTCAGTAAATCATCCAGCGACCGCGATTCCCCAGCCCGCTTTGGCAGCCGGACTTCAGAATCCCGTGGCGGAGCAGGTCTCTCCCGCAGTGCCTTGGTACGCGCGTGCGACAACGACCGCACCGCCGAAATTCTACGCGACGCCTCCAGAATTCCCCAGCGTTGCCCCAGGTGTCCCGCAATGTCCGCAGTCATAGCTGCCTTGACATCGCCAGTGTTGGAGTAATCCCCATTCTTGCGTGTAGACGGATCTTCTTCCGCCATCGGCAAATTCGCCAGAAAATCGGGCCCGCCCACCAGGAATGCCAGTTGCTGCGGCGGTGTCGCACCCCGCACCTCATCGCAAAACTTGTCCCGGTGCCCCAGGTCATTTTCCACGTTCATCAGCACCAGGTTATACAGCGCAGCCCGCCACCAGGATCGCGCTTCGCCGATGTCGGCTGCGCAATCCACATCGATGCCCATCTTTCGCATCGTCTCGGCGCGCAATTCGCGTTTCGTCGCCGATGCATCCACCAGAAGCACCCGCCTTTTCTTGAGCGCATTCGGAATCGGCTCCAAAAGCGCTGCCCCCACCATGGTCGTCGTCATTCCGCCACCGCCTTGGCTTTCGCGCCGGAGGCCGGCGCCGCCGCCTTCTGCTGCTCGATCAGGCTCTTCAAGAGTTCTCGATTTCGGTTCCGCTTGGCGATCCTCTGCCTGCGTTCCCGATGAAATCTGGCTTTGTCGCCGTTAATTCCGGACATTGTGAACTCCTGTGATTCGGGTTAGTGAACGAACTTTGTTGGCGATTTTCTGAACTCGATCGCCGATTTTCGAAACATGATCGGCGATGCCGCAAACAACGCCAGCGTCAGCATGTCGAACGTGGAAACCAGAGCGCTCGAAAACTGGCTGCCGCGGAAAGGTGTGAACACGCCCAAAAGGCCGAGAAAAACCAGTCCCCAGATGACCTTGTGGGCGGAAAGAGCCGACACGGCCAGCACGATCGCCCCGACGGAAACCACCACCTCAACTGCCATTCGGTAGTCAGGAGAGGATCGCCACAACACCGCCGCCGCCAGTGTCACCACCGTGAACAGCGTTATGAATTTCCTCAAAATGCACGTCTTTGGCCGGACCGCCCGTATTCTGAACAGTCGGATCCTGCCAGGTCGCATCCTGTCGCATAACAGAGTAAGTTTTCCGGGAGCGCTCGCAAATCCAAGGAATACGCCTCTCGATCTCTCAATCGCGAAGGCGCAAGACTTTGATGGAATGTCTTCGAGGTCAAGTGTCTTAAGTATATCCTGTTTACCGCCAATCCGCCGAAGCATCTCCCAGCGCAAATGAAGCCGCTCAAACTTTAGTTCCGCACCTTACGTTTTCCTCTTTTGACGTTCCTCTGCGAGCTCGGTGGCATGTCACCTCATGTGGTTGCTCATGTGGCGACGGACGCCTCGGCCGTCCCGCGTAGAGCCGGCCCTGAGCGAAGTCTCAGTCACTTCCCCAGAATCGCCTCGATCTGCCGCAAATGATTCAGATCATGCCCCGCAAACATCCTCACAATATGCTCAATCGTCTCCTGCCCGCGCTCGGCATGCATCCCGTAATGTTTCCACTGTTCCGGAGTCAGAGACTTCAACAAAGCAAGATTCGCCTCTCGCACCACCCGAAACTGTTCCACCGACTTTCGCGGATCGCGTTTCGCATAATGCCCGCTGATCACCCACGCATCCTGATCGAACGCCACAATCGCTGTCCCCGGCGCGCCCAGAATCAGCCGCATGCGGAACCCACACACAATCTCCGTCTCCGCCAGATGCGCCAGAACCTCGCCCGCCGACCATTTATCCGGCGCCGGACGTTTGCGCAACTTGCTCGCCGGCACGCCCTTAATCAGCCGCGCCAGCTTCTTGGCAGTAGCCGCCTGCACCGCCAAAGGCTGCTTCCCTTCCATAAACCCAACAATTCGCCGCGTATACTCCTGCGCCGTCTCCTTCATCGTAGTTCCCTCCCGTTCCAGTTAGACGACCATTCCGCCCACAAGTCACGTCGTCGATGACGGCCCGCCACTGCTCATGTGGCGACGGGCGCCCCGCCCGTCCCGCGTGGGGCGAAGCCCGCGCGGAATTCTTCCCTGCTGCCCGGACCTCACTCTGGACCTTACTCCCCGCCCTTCTGCCCCGCCACAAAAGTAGTCCAGGGCCCCGCCTTCATATCCCTTAACAGCGGCCTCTGCCACGCATACTCCGGATGCTTCTCCAGAAAATCCGCCGCCACAAAATCCGCTCCACACGGATGCCCCGCCCTCGCCACAAAACTCATATTCGCCGCCATCTTGCTGTCCGTAGCCTTGCCCTGCACCGAACCCCCGGGATTGTACGGCGTCCACTCCCACTCTTTCACGCCACGCGGAGACGCATCCACGTGCCCGCACAGCGAGCGTTCGTTAGGCTGGTTCTTCACCGTAGCTCCGCCCACTTTGTCGAAGCTGTCAAAATGATCCGACAAAAACCCCTCCGCCATCTCCACATCGATCTTCCCCTTAGACTGCAGCATCAGCTGTTCCCAGCGCGCGTGCCGCGCATTCGCCGACGACGCAGCATCGTTCACATCGAACCCGCTCGTCTCCTCGCGAATCAATTTCGGATCGCGCGGAAAATTAGAACTCACGAAATATCCATCTTTCGTCCGCCACAGCGGCGTGTTTTTCAATCCGAGTTCGAGATAGGCAATCTCGCCCGTCTTGCGGTCGCCAATCAGCCAGTCGTTAGCATATCCGCCATTATTACCTTCCTTGATAATGCGCACGTAGTCATTAATGCTCTTGGCATACTGCAGCGCTTTGCGCGAGCGCATAAATTCCGGCTTCCCATTCGGATCCCACCCCTCGAACTGCGTGATGGTAGTTTCCGTGCTCATGATCCCCGCTGCATTGATCCCGAAATCATCGTCGCTGGTAATCACCCCCGGAAATCCGTCCATCAAGATGCGGTTTCCATGCTCCGGCACAATATCAAAGATCACCACCCAACGCTCGCCCGCCAGATAACTGGTCCAGTTGTTGTGCGCGATTACAATCTGATGATCTTTCGTATAACTCCCAGTGGCGATAAACGCGCTGCAATTCCCCGGAGCAACCAGCTTCGGCGACTTCCCCGGCTTCTCCGACTTGTTCTTCTTGTTCAGCCACGGCACATAGTAGTCCGGAACTTCCTCGAACGCATTCAGCGCCACAATGTCATACACATCCAGGTTCACTCCCTGCGCCTTCACCCCGTCAGCAATGCCCTGCAATTCCTGCTGATACTCCGGGTCAATGTGCGGCCATAACATCTCGCGCGCGGTCGTGCGGAAAAATTCCCAATCCCGCTGTGTCTGCCGGGTATCAAAAAGCTGGATCGCCGCCAACGCATCCGCAATCTCCGGCGCCAAAAGCGATCCATGCTGGAACCCAATCTCCGCAGGCGTCCCCTCCAGATGCACATAAGTCCACCCGCCCCGCTGAAAGCGATAAGCCTTCTCAAGCCTGGGGTCGGAAGAAGCCGCAGAAGAAGCCTGATTCGAGGTCGCCGCCGTCGGCACGACCGCGCTGACCACAAATATGCAGACCGCAAGTACGCACGCGCACGCCGCGTGCACTGAAAAATAATCCTTGTTCTGGCTCACCCACATGAATCCCCCAATCGAAACCTTCCCCGTCAACGCCTTCTCGGGGCCATTCAATTTACCATGCCCCAACTAATGCCTGGCAGCGTAGGGAAACAGCTTGCGGAAAAACCCACGCGCGTGTGTAGTACCGTGCGCGTAGTACCGTGCGAGAAGTACCGTGCGAGAAGTACCGTGCGAGAAGTACCGTGCCCGTAGTACCGTGCGCGTAATACCGTGGAAGAGCGGCGCTTCAGCGCCGCGTAAGGCTTCAAAATCAGTGCGGGCTTCAGCCCCATCCGCACGCCTAGATATCCGTCCTCAGCTCCGGATGCCTGCTCAAATACCAGCATGTGCCGTATCCCGAGTGCGGCAACAGCGCATGAATACAAGTCTGCGGCTGCGGCGCCTGAAAAATAAACTGCGTCTTGCCACTTTTCTGCGCAACCGCGTAGTAAGGCTCCACAGTGACCGATCCGTAAGGATTCCAGTTCGCAGCCACGCGAACCCGAAACACCGAATAATCTCCGCAATAAACCGCGGCCGCCAGCCCCGCCAGTGCCAGCACGGCAATCCTAAGACCACGCTTCACCTGACGCAGCTGCATGACGCCATAACTTTATCAGGCCGCCGCCCAAAGGATTTCCTTAGTGCTCCTTAGTGTCCTTAGTGGTTAATTTCCGTCTTTCCCCGCTCAGCGTTGACATTTCCCCTCCCGACAGGCAAACTACCGCATTCCCTGGAAAAGGGCCTCCGGCGAGGACCTGAACGGCGCAGCGGGACGAACAAGCGGGCGCCTGGCCGGATTCCCGATTCTCCCTTCATCTATGGGCATTATCGAGCAAAGGGTCTCATACACGCTGGATTCCACCCTGCAAACGGTGGACAGCGCTGAAGAAAAGGCTACTCGTATTGCCACAGAGCTGGGATTTTCCGACGATGAAATCATGCAGATTTCCATGGCCGTCCGCGAAGCCGCAGTCAACGCCGTTCTGCATGGCAACGCTTACGCCCCCGATAAGAAAGTCACTTTGTCTTTCGAACGCACTTCCGAGAATCTGGTCATCACCATTTGCGACCAGGGCGCCGGTATGGATCTCGGGCGCATCCCCAACCCTCTGGCCCCGGAGAATCTGCTTAAAACTTCCGGGCGCGGTATCTTTCTTATGCGCTCGTTTATGGATGTAGTTGAAATTCGCCCGTCTCATACGGGCACCGAACTCAAAATGATAAAGCACGTCCACGGTCCATCCGCGGGCGACAAGGAGGCTTCCCAGTGAGCATGAAGATTAGTACCCGGCAGGTGGATGGAGTCACAATTGTGGACTGCAGCGGCCGCATCACCCTCGGCGAAGGCAGTGTAACCTTGCGCGATACCGTGCGCGATCTGCTTTCGAAGGGCAACAAAAAAATTATCCTCAACCTCGCCGACGTCAACTACATCGATAGCTCCGGCATCGGCGAGCTCGTCAGCGCCTTCACCACCACCAAGAACCAGAACGGCGAGCTCAAATTGCTCAAGCTCACCAAAAAGGTCAACGACCTGCTGCAGATCACCAAACTCTACACCGTCTTCGACGTCAAAGACGACGAGACCGAAGCCGTAAAGTCGTTCAAATAATCGCCAGGAAGAACTCGGTGCCACGTGCCGTAACCTGCCGCGTGCGCTAACGTGGCGCGTGCGGTAACGTGGAAGAGCGGCGCTTTAGCGCCGCGTAGAGCTTCCCGAATCGAGTTGGGCTTTAGCCCCGGGTTGCGCTTTTAGCTATCCGGAATGTTAAGAGTCTTCTCTGTTTTGAACGCCGGACATCGTCCGGCGTTTTTTTTCGGACGCTGCCCCGTTTCATTCCGGGAAAGCCGCCAACATATTTACGTCCAGTCCCGCCCCGTCTGCATCCCACCTCCATACAATCGAACTGTGCTCCGATGGATGCAGTTCGCCCTTTTCTTCCTACTCCCCATCTCCCTCTTCGCCCGCACCGACTGCATCCCCATCCAGGAAGCCTCCCGCCACATCGGCGAAGACAAATGCGTCACCGGCAAAGTCCTGCGCGTCAAGGGAGGAAGCAAAGGCGTCCACTACGTCGATTTCTGCCAGGACCAAATGGCCTGCCCCTTCAGCGTAGTCGTCTTCTCCTCCGACCTGAAAGACGTCGGCGACGTCCGCCGCCTCGCCGGACAATTGATCGAAATTCACGGAAAAGTAAAACTCTACGACGGCCGCGCTGAAATCATCCTGAGCCGCGTCGGCCAGCTCACCAACGGATCCACCATGATCCCGCCTCTACCCAAAAACTACGACGTAGAAAAGCAAGGCCACTACAGCGCCGGAAAAATGCGCGCCTCCAAAAAACCAAAAAAAGTAAAGCCCGCCCCCGCCGACACCGCAACCTACGGCAAAAACCCAGACGCCGACAACGACCCGCCCGAATAAGCTCACGTAGCGACCGCCGCCTCGGCTGTCCAGCGAGGCGAAGCCCAGCGCCCCGCCAGAAGCCGAAGGCCATAATCCCGGCCGCTATCCCCGAAGCCCACCCACCCGCTTGCGCCGAATATCCCCAGCATATATACATCTAGCCTGACCAATGCCCACCCCTTGGCCCAAGCGTATACTCCCCGCCGTAGGATTATTCTTCCTGGCTCCCCTGATAGCAGAATTCCTGCTAGGCGACCTCCCCATCAACCTGCTCGGCGCCCTGGTGATTCTCGCCCCGCTCTACGGCGGCGGCGCGTTGCTCATCCGCGAAGTCGTACGCCGCACCGGGCGCGGATGGCCGAGCATCCTGGTCCTCGCCTTCGCCTACTCGATCCTCGAAGAGGCTTTCACCACCCAAACGCTATTCAACCCAAACTACCTGCACCTGAACCTGCATCTTTTGCAGCCCGCCTACATTCCCGCGCTCGGCATCGGCATCTGGTGGACCATCTTCGTCCTCACCCTGCACACCGTCTGGAGCATCTCCACATCAATCGCCCTGGCCGAAGCCCTGGTCCCCGACCGCGCCACCACCCCCTGGCTCGGATGGCCCGGCCTCACCATCACCGCCATCTTGTTCGCACTCGCCGCCGTAGCCTCGACAAAATTCGAAATCAAGCAGGATCACTTCATCGCGTCGACCCGTCAGTTCGCGGTGTCTGCCGTCGCCTGCATCGTGGTGATCGCCGCGGCATTCGTCCTTCCGCGCCGCGAGGCAGCCCGCACTCAAGGATGGGTCGCGAATCCGTGGCTAGTCGGCGCAGGCGCGCTCACCGCAGGTTCAATTTTCCTGGTAGTTCCAAACTCCTGGGGATGGTGGGCCGTAGCCCTCTACCTGCTGCTCGACAGCGCAGTGATCGCAGCCGTCTTCGTCCTGTCCCACCGCACCGGCTGGGACGCCCGTCATCGCCTGGCGCTGGCCGCTGGCGCGGCTCTGTCCTACGCGTGGCACGCCTTCATACAAACCCCGGCAGTCGGCGGCGCCCACAGCCTTCGCACGGTCCGCATCGGCAACACAATATTCGCCGCCGCATTGCTACTCCTTCTCACCATCGCCGCCCGCCGCACCACGTCCCAAGTCGCCCGCACAACCTGAGAAGTGATGTCATCCCGAACGGGGCCGAAGGCCCGGTGAGGGACCCTACGATGCGCCTGAAGCAGCATAAGCGCCGGCAGCCCCCGTCAAAGCTGCATGCAGCGAGCGCTTTCCCAAGGCAGCAAACTCGCCAGCATCCAAGCACAAGCCCTTTCACACCATCCCCTTCCGCAACTCCTCCAGCCGATACTTCGTCCCGCGCCACACAATCCCGCCATTCCACAGCGTCAGCACCATCGACCGCAGCAACGTATAAATAAAAAGCACCGTGCTAACCGGATGCAACAAAAAATAATAAGGCGGCACCGACGACCGCCACGACATCCCCAGATAAATCAAAAACATCGACCCCAACGCCACCGCATAAGGCACGCGCGCCCAGCCATGCGCCAGCCACACTCCCAGAAACGGACCCAGGTTGATGAACGCCAGCGCGAACGCCGAGAGCAGCGTCCGCCACCACTGAAACGAAAGCACCGCAAAAAAATTCTTGGTCAGGTTATCAACCACGCCCATCGCGCCCTTTGCCCAGCGCACCGAAATCAAATCCGCGCCAAAAACATTCCGCTGCGCGAAACCCGCATTCTTCACAACCTTGCCCAGCTTCATGTCGTCCACCACTTCCATGCGCAGCCGTTCGTAAGTGCCCACCGCTTCGTACACACTCCGCCGCACCAGGTTGAACGCGCCCACGCCCATGTGATCGCGCGCCTTGGGGTCCGCCACTTTCCACGGCCGGTGCCCAAACATAAACATCGTCTGAAAAAACGCGATCATCATGTACTCCCCTGGCCGTTTCATGATCATCCGCGGAAACACCACCAAGTGGTCGGCCTTCTCGGCCTCCGCATAAACCAGCGCCCGCCGCAAACTTTCCGGTTTGAACATCACGTCCGCGTCGGTAAACAGCAGCCACTCCCCTGCAGCCAGATTCGTCGCCGTCCACATCGCATGCGTCTTCCCCAACCACCCCGCCGGAAGTTCGCGATGATGCACCACCTTCAACCGAGAAGTAAGAGGCGGGTGCCCTACCCTTGTCTCTCCGTTCTCTGGAGAGACAGGGTGGGGATTTTGACCTTGAAGTTTTCCCGACTGGAGATCTCCCGCGACACGTTCCATGATCTCGCCCGTCCGGTCCGTAGACCGATCGTTCACCGCGATCACTTCATAATTGTCGTAGTCAAGCGCCAGCAGAGTATTCAGCGCCTGTTCAATGGACTCTTCCTCATTCCGCGCCGGCACAATAATCGAAACCAGAGGATTCCCCGCCGCCGCAACGGGATTCCGATCCCACTCCGGCCGCGAAACATCCGCAACACTGGGCATTCCGAGCGCCGCCTCGACAATGCGAGAAACCCACGCCAGCGCCAGAATCACCCCAGCAATCCAGTGAAAGTAATGCATCCCCAGTTGTTGGGTTCTCCTTAGTGATCCTTAGTACCCTTCGTGGTGAATTGGTCTTACGCCCTTCTCAGCGTCCTCTGCGGCCTTCCTTCGCGATCTCAGCGGTTAAAAGCTTTTTGCCGCCGCCATCACGATCCCTGCCCATCCCTCCGCACCGCCGGCGCAAACTTCATCCCATAAAAAAGTATGGCCGAAGAAATTCCCATCGCGATCACGGGCAACACGAACGCCGTCTGCAGCGACCTTCGGTCCGCCACCCACCCCATCATGGTCGGCGAAGGCACATCGCCAAGAAAGTGGATGATAAAAATATTCACTGCCAACGCCGTCGCCCGAATATGCGCCCCCACCGAATTGATCACCGCCGCGTTCAGCGGCGAAGTATTCAACAGCAGAAAAAACGCCGCCACCGCAATCGCCGGAACCATCACCCGTCCCTTCACGAACAGCGCCACAATCATGAACGGAATCCCCAACCCCATGCTGGCCGCCGAAATCAGATAATACGAACTCTTCATCCGCCGCAGCAGATAGTCGCCGAACCATCCCCCAGCCAGCGACGCCAGAATTCCATCCACCACAATAATTGCGCCGAAAGTTAAGTTCGCCGCTGCCAGCGTGTAATGCCGCTCGCTATAAAGAAACTGCGGCATCCACACCTGGATGCCGCCCATCGAAAACGTCATCGCCGCCATGCCGAGTGTCGCAGTCAGGAATGCCGGATTGCGAAACAATCCAAAAACACTTGTCCGCTCCGGAGTCTCTTTCGTTCCCGTGCGCGAATCAAATTGTCCCCGCTGCGGTTCTTTCAAAAACGAAACCGCAATCGCCAGCAGAAATCCCGGCGCCGCTGCAATATAAAACGGAAACCGCCACCCATAATGCGGAGCCAGATTCCCGCCCAGCAAATATCCCGCCGCCGAGCCCACGGGAATCGCCAGATAAAACACGCCCAGAATCCGCCCGCGTTTTTCCTCCGCAAAAAGATCCGCCACAAAAGTCGGAGCGATGGTCACAAACGTCGCTTCGCCAATTCCGACCAGCGTATGCCGCACCAGCAACTCCGCATACGTGTGCGTAACCGCGGTCAGCAGCGTAAGCCCGCTCCAGAAAACCGCGCCCACCACAATGATGATCTTGCGTGAGTAGCGGTCCGCCAGCGGCCCCACAAACGGCGCCGCGAACATGTAGAAAATCAGGAACGCGCTGGTCAGGTACCCCACCTGTGTCTTCGACAGATGAAACTCGTCCTGCACCAGCGGCTGCACCGCATTCAACACGGACCGGTCGATGTAGTTGAGCAGATTCAGCGCCGTCAGCAGAATCAGCGCCGTGCGCGGATGGAGTTTCGTCGTGTCCACGGTTTGAGCGAATATAGCATGGCGCCAGCGGACAACCCCGGCAATAATAACGATTGACGTTATTAACGACACGCGTTATTATGGGGCGGTGATTAAGACTTTCGCCAACAAGGAGTCGGCGGAAATCTGGACTACCGGAAAAACACGCGGCTCTCCGCCCGCGAGCGTTACGAAACGGAAACTTGCCATTCTGGACGGTGCAACGGCATTAGAAGATTTGAAATCTCCTCCCGGTAATCGGTTGGAGAAGCTTCGCGGCAATCGTCACGGACAGTACAGTATCCGAATTAACGACCAGTACAGAATCTGCTTCGTTTGGCGCGGCCACGATGCGTTCGAAGTCGAGATCACGGATTATCACTAGCGATTGGCCGCATGGTAGTTAGAAACCAAGATCGTGAAAAATCAATGAGGTGACCCAATGGGACACGAAAGCATTCCAAGGAAAGGCGCTCCGCACTGGAGAGTTCATCCCGGCGAAATCTTGCGGGAAGAATTTCTCAAGCCGTTACACATGTCCGCTTACGAACTGGCCAAGCGCCTGCGCGTCCCCGCGCCTCGCGTCAACGACATTGTCCTGGAACGCCGTGGCATTAGCGCCGATACCGCCGTCCGCTTGTCGCGCTTCTTCGGTACCACCGAGCAGTTCTGGCTGAATCTGCAGGGCGCCTACGAAATCAGCCGCGTAATGGCTGAACAGGCAGCCGAGATCGAGCGCATCGAACCCCGGGCTGCGGCTGCATCTCGCTGACCCGCCCACCATTGCCACCAGAAGCTGCCCGCTACTTCCGCCCCTTCGCCCGCGGCCACCTCGCCACCACGGCCGTCGAAATCCCTCCCCGCGGACGAAAATCGCCTTTCACCTCCGCCCACACCGGCCGCGCCCAGCGCACCACATCTTCCAGCACGCGGTTCACAATATTCTCCTGAAAAATTCCCAGGTTGCGGTAAGACTGCAAATATTCTTTGTACGACTTCAACTCCAGACAAACTTTATCCGGCTGGTACCGCAGCGTGATCACGCCAAAATCCGGCAACCCCGTCTTCGGACACACCGACGTAAACTCCGGATCGTCAATCACAATCTCATATCCCGGAAACTGGTTCGCCCAGGTCTCAATCTCCGGAAACTCAGCGTCCAACCCGGCAGCAGCATGCTCCAGCGTGTAACGTGGCTTGGTCATGCGCCCATTGTAAACGGCTGACCTGTTATCCACGGTAAGCGGCAGCGCTAATAAGACCTAACTAGATGTCATCCCGAGCCAGGCCGAAGGCCCGGTGAGGGACCCTACGATGCGCGTGCAGCGGCATGGAAGCTGGCGGGTGCCGTCACAGTGCGTGCAGCGCAAGTGTTCCCGTTTGCCGTTGGAATGCTGTCATCGGTCGTAAGGTCTCTCGCCCGGCCTTCGGTCCGGTTCGGATGACATCCTGGTCGGTTTCCTCCCCAGCCGCATCTAAACAAGTACTGCCACGTCAGGCGTCCGGAGTTCTTCGCCGAGCCGCCGCGGTGGTAGATTACTACTTGCGATTGTTCCCGCACCGCCCTGAAAGAAAACAGGTTGACGCAAGCGGCCGGTGTTTAGCAGACTGCTCACGAAAAGAATTTGGCATCGAACAACCACAATTCGAACGGACATCCCGCGCGCCGCCGCCGCAACACCTGGCTTGCCGCCGGAGTCATTGCCGCCGTCGTCCTCATCCCCATCTTCTCCCGCCGCGCGCCGCTGGTCGTGCACGTCACCACTGTGGAGCGCGGTCCCATCCGCAGCCTGGTTTCCACCAACGGCAAAGTTGAGCCCATGGAAACTTCCTATTTCGAAGCTCACTCTCCCATCGCGACCGTCGTCAAGCGCCTGCTGGTCAAGGAAGGCGACCACGTGCGCAAGGGCCAGCTTCTTCTGCAACTCGACGACGCCAACATCCGCAGCCAGGCCGAGCACGCCAAGTCGCAGATGACCATCGCGCAATCCGATCAGACCGACGTCTCCACCGGAGGCACCCACGAAGAGCTCCTCACTCTCGACGCACTGTTGACGAAAGCTCGCAGCGAACGCGACGCCGCCCAGCGCAGTCTCGAGGCTTTTGGCCGCCTGCAGCAACAGGGCGCAGCCGCACCGGGAGAAGTCAAGGCGGCCGAAGACCGCCTGCACCGCGCCCAGGCTGACCTCACCCTGCTCGAGCAGAAACAGAAAGATCGCTACTCGTCGCCCGAAATCGCCAAGGTGACCGCGCAACGTTCCGAAGCCCAGGCCGCCTACGACGCCGCTGAAGACGCGCTCACTAAATCCAACATCCGCGCGCCTTTCGACGGCATCGTTTATTCCCTGCCCGTGAAGCAAGGCGCGTATGTGCAGGCCGGAGATCTGCTTCTTCAGGAGGCCGATCTCACCCGCGTGCAGGTGCGTCTCTTTGTCGACGAGCCCGACCTCGGCCGCCTTGGCCCTGGACAAAAAGTTGAAGTCACCTGGGACGCGATTCCCGGACGCATCTGGAATGGCACGCTTTCCGCCGTGCCCTCCACCGTGAAGTTGAGCGGAGCCCGCCATGTCGGCGAAGCCCTCTGCGTGCTCGACAATCGCGATCTGCGCCTGCTCCCTAACGTAACCGTAGGAGCCACGGTTGTCGCCGCCGAGCATCGCGGAGTGCTCACACTGCAGCGCGATGCCCTCCGCATCGATGACACCAAACCTTACGTCTATCAGGTTGTCGACGGCCACCTGCGCCGCACCGAAGTCGAAATTTCATTGCAGAATCTCACCCGCGTGGAAATCACCTCCGGACTTTCCGACAACGCCGTGGTCGCGCTGACCGCCGACGGCAACAAGCCGCTCGTCGACGGCGCATCGGTGAAGGTCGTCCCTTAAGAAGATTCTGAGTGTGATTTCGGAGTGAACCGATTTTGGATGGCGCAGCGCTTCAGCGCTGCGATTACTCACCTGTCTTGATCGCGGCTTTAGCCGCTGAGGTCGCCGCACTGAACTTCAGCATTCACGAAACTCCTCGTCGCATGAAACTCCTGCTGACCTGCATAGCCCTCGCATTCTCCATCACAGCCCGCGCCGAATCTCCAGCCGACCTCCTCGCCGCCGGCCGCGTCGACGATGCCATCCAAAGTCTGCAACAACAAATCGCCCACTCGCCCAACGACGCCGCATCGCAGAACCTGCTCTGCCGCGCCTACTTCATGCTCGACGAATGGGACCGCGGCATTCCCGCCTGCGAACGCGCCGTCGCTCTCGATTCCACCAACGCGCTTTATCACCTGTGGCTCGGCCGCATTTACGGCGAGAAAGCCGACCGCGCCGGATTCCTCAGCGCCATCGGCCTGGCGAAAAAAGTCCACACTGAGTTCGAGCGCTCCGTCGAACTCGATCCCTCAAACGTGGCCGCCCGCACCGATCTCGCCGAGTTTTATCTCGAAGCCCCCGGCATCGTCGGCGGAGGCAAAGACAAAGCCCGTGCCCAGGCCGAAGCCATCACGCGCCTCGATCCCGCCACCGGGCACTGGGTCACCGCCCGCCTCGCCGAGCGCGCCAAGGACGACTCCACCGCCGAGCGCGAATACCGCGCCGCCATCGACGCCAGCCACGGCGGCGCTCGCGCGTGGCTGAACCTCGCCATCTTTTTTCGTCACACCAGCCGCATCGACGAGATGGAAGAGGCCCTCACCACAATGGAGTCTCGCCCGCTCGACCGTCCCGATTCGCTCATGGACGGCGCCAGCATGCTCCTCCGCACCGGCCGCAACTTTCCCCTCGCTGTACGCCTGCTGCGCCGCTACCTGCAGTCTCCCGTGGAAGCCGCCCCCGCCTTCAAAGCCCACTCCATGCTCGGACAGTTGCTCGAAAAACAAGGCGACCGCGCCGGCGCAGCCCAGGAATTCCGCGCCGCCCTAGCCCTAGCCCACACCTACGCCCCCGCCAAAGAAGCCCTCCACCGCGTGGAACACTGACGGTGGGGCAATAAAAATGGCGCAGAGCCCTTTCGGCCTGCGCCATTCGTTTTTCTTCTCTATATCCAGAATATCAAATCAGAAGGGGAAACGAGACATGGTTTCGAACTATATATTCCCCACCGAATCAGCCACTTACTCCAAAGACCTCACCCTTACCCCCTTGACAACTTTTTCCACAGTTCCAGGTTCTGAACGCAATCTCTCCACAACACTAACGACGATGTCATCCCGAACCGGGCCGAAGGCGCGGTGAGGGACCTTACGTCGGACGGAAGTATTTCTGCCGTAGAGGGGACCACCCCCGCTGTATGCACCGTGACACACCCGCTCGCGCCCATGCCGCCTCACTCGCATCGTAAGGTCCCTCACCGGGCCTTCGGCCCGATTCGGGATGACATCGTCGTTGGTTTTGCGGAAGTGGGATCGCTGTGGAAAACACACAACTCTCTTCTGACGAATCGCACAGACTCCGCTAGCCAACGCCTCGCACAATATGCCGATGGACAAAGAAGACAAGATCTACTACGTCTATATCTTGAGCAGCCAGCGCTCTAAGTTGTGAGCGCTCTGTCGTGAACTCACTAATCTGCGATGTCATCCAAACGGCGATGTCATCCCGAACCGGGCCGAAGGTCCGGTGAGGGACCTTACCATGCGCGTGAAGTGGCATAGGCGCCGGCGAGATCTGTCACGCGGCATGCATCGTGGGCCGTCCCGTTTGCCGCAGAAATGCTGCCATCCGACGTAAGGTCCCTCACCAGGCCTTCGGCCCGGTTCGGGATGACATCTTGGCTTAGTCTTTTGGGGACATATCTAGGTTGATGACATCATGGCTTGAGGCAGCGGTGCTCTACCCTGCCAGCAGCACCACGCCCGCGGCCACCAGCACGGCGGCGATCCAGCGTCTGCGGTCGACGTGCTCATGCAGAAATATGCGGGCTGCGAAAGCGTTGCCGATGAACGTCAGCGACGCGGCTGCGGGAGCTACCAGGCTTACGTCTCCCCAGGAGAGCGCGAAGAGCAGGCTGAAGAAGGCAACCGCCATCGCCGCCACGCCGAGAAAAAAATTCGGATTACCCAGGACTCGGCCCAGCACCGTCCACAGACCCGAGCGGTCCCACAGGTCGTGCACATCGCCAACTTGTTTCATGGCGCGGGCCAGAAGCACGTCGCCCACCACCGACGCGGATGCTATCGCTATGATTGCGCACCAGACGGCGAATCCAGTGTTGAGTTCTTTCACGAACCCACCTCGCTGGGAACCACCGCTTCCGGCTCGTCAGTTTCACACGGCGCATCGGCTTGCGGATGCTCCGTGAGCGAGGGCCCTCCGGCGACGAAGCCCACGCCTCCGGTGATCAGCGCGATGCCCACCCAGCGCAGCGGGCTGACTTGCTCGTGCAGCGCGAACCTGGCCACCAGCGCCAGCAGCACATAGCCCAGCGACGTGGCCGGCAAAACGTAAGTCAGGTCCGCCCACGAAAGCGCATTCATGTACGCGGCGAAGAAAGCCAGCAGAAGCAGAATGCCAAACGCGACCCAGGGATTGAGCACGGCCAGAATCAAGCTGAGAGGATGATGCAACGAAACACGGCTGGCCTGTTTCATCCCGTGTGAGAGCACGGAATCACCCGCCGCCGCGAACACGGTAACTCCCGCCAAGACCAGATACTTACGAAAGGTCACGAGAAATCAGGAAGTGCTTGCGGTTCCGAAATAAGCGTTTTCTGCGCCGCAAAAACTCGGGCAAACCCGAAGTTGCGATGTCATCCCGAACGCGCCGAAGGCGGGTGAGGGACCTTACGTCGGTTTCCTCTATCAATACAGCCGACGAGGACCGCCCGCGCTGCCCGCATCGTAACAACGCCCGCCAGCGTCCGTGCCACTGCATGCACATCGTAGGGTCCCTCACCGGGCCTCCGGCCCCGTTCGGGATGACATCCGAGACAAATATGACAAACGCCCTACGCTTCACGCTCTACTGCTCTATGCCTTCACCGGCTCGGCAGCGGCTGCTTCGTCGGCATGTTGCTTCACCAGTTTGTTGCGCGCGGACCGCAGCTTCATAAAGCTCTTCGCTTCTTTGTACAACCGCTTCCGGTCGTTGCTGTCAAACGCGGCTTTTCTTAAGATGCGGAACACGGCTTTCGGACGGAAATAATACTCGTCATAAAACCGGTGCACGGCCGACATGATGTCATCGGCAGGCAGCCCCGGATATTGAATCTGGGCCAGCTGGTGACCACCTTCGTCCACCATCTTGTTGTCGCCCACCATGAAGCCGTTGCTCACCGCGAAGTCGTAAAGTTCGGTGCCGGGATAAGCGTGCGCAACGGAAACCTGGATGGTCTCGACGTCCAGCTCTTTGGCGAACTTGATGGTGTTGTTGATGGTCTCGTGGGTTTCGCCGGGCAGACCCATGATGAAGTCGCCGTGGATCACCAGGCCCAGCTTGTGGCAATCGCGGGTGAAGTCGCGCGCCCGCTCGATGGTCGCGCCCTTCTTGATGTTCTTCAGAATCTGCTGGTCGCCGGATTCGTAGCCGACGATTAACAGCCGGCATCCCGCTTCCTTCATGGCTTTCAAAGTTTCGTAGTCGGTGGTGACGCGCGACGTGCAGGACCACGTCAGGCCCAGCGGCTTCAGCTTGGCGCACAGCTCAATGGTGCGTGCCGCCTGAATGTTGAAGGTATCGTCGTCGAAGAAAAACTCCTTCACGTTGGGCCAGAGGCTCTTGGCATTCGCCATTTCCCGCGCTACGTCGTCGGTGGAGCGCTTGCGCCACGGATGCCCGCTCAGCGTCTGCGGCCACAGGCAGAACGTGCATTGCGCCGGGCAACCGCGCGTGGTGTAGAGCGAAACGTAGGGATGTAGCAGGAACGGAACGTTGTAGTTGGTGATGTCGAGATCGCGTTTGTAGACCTCGGTCACGTGTGGCAGGTCATCGAGATTCCCCAACTGCGGCGCATCGGGATTGTGAACGATCTTGCCATTCTTCAGGAATGAAGCTCCCGCAATCTCTTCCAGCGGCTTGCCTTTGGCGTAGTCGGTGACGGCGTAGTCGAATTCTTTACGGCAGATAAAGTCAATCGCCGGGCAATCGCGCAGCGACTTTTCCGGAAGCACGGTCACGTGCGGACCTACGAACGCAATCTTGATCTTGGGATTGACCGCCTTGATGGCGTTGGCCAGCAAAATGTCGCCGGGAAATCCGGGCGTGCTGGTGAACAGCACCAGAAATTCATATTGCTTCGCGATCTCGATGGTCTGCTCGCCGGAAACGTGATGCGAGGGCGCATCCAGCAGCCGCGACCCCTCGAGCATCCCGGCCGGATAAGCCAGCCACACGGGATACCAGAAGCTTTCAATTTCGCGCGTGGCGGGCCAACGGGAGCCGGCGCCTCCGTCGAAATTCTCAAAGGAAGGTGGATTCAGAAAAAGTGTTTTTAGAGGCATATGTTGGTATCTGTCTATTTTACCATTCTGACGCGACCGCCGCGCACATTCCGCTCGTACTCTTGCAGGTTCCCGGCCCTTGGTTATTGAGTCTATCTTACTGACAGCGTAGGGGAAACCGGAACCTGTATCGACCTAACTGTAGGTTGGATGCAGTGAATGGGGGAAATGGTGCGTTGGGAGGAGGGTTGAATGCACACCGTTGTCCTCCCGAACAGCGATGTCATCCCGAACGGGGCCAAAGGCCCGGTGAGGGACCTTACGATGCGTATGCAGTGGCACGGACGCCGGCGAGGGCTCGAGGGTGCTTATAGCGTGGGCATTCCCGCTTGCTGCAGTGGCGCTGCTGTCAGACGTAAGGTCCCTCACAGCGCCTTCGGCCCTGCTCGGGATGACATCGCTTGAACAAGAGCATCCGCCCACACAATCGAGTTCGCACGAGCCGGCTATTGACTCATGGCCCACTTTTCCAGGTCGCCGGTGGCGCGGAGTAGAGCGACCTGACTGCGCTCGAGTTCGAAGATTATGTCTTCGAGGGTGATGGAGCGTTCGCTGGCCTGGGAGCGGGCGTCGTCCAGGTCGTGGAGCGTGGCGGTGCCGGCGTCCATGCGAGTCTGGATGACTTCTACATCTTTCGCGGCCAGTTCGGACTCGAGTTCGGCGACATCGCGCGCGGCTTCGAGGCGCGAGACGGAGCGCTCGAGGCGAAGGGTTTCTTCGGAGACCTGGTTGCGCGCGGCTTCGGCTTGCTTCTGCGCCTTGACCGCTTCGGATTCGGCTTCCTGCACCTTGGCATGCTGAGAGAGATTCAGAAACGGAAAGTGAATGGCAATGCCGACTGTCGCGTTGTTGGGCTGGAAGCTTCCGGGCTGATAAAACTTCTGATAGTTGTTGAAAGTCGAAAGCAAGGCATATTGCGCGGCGAAATCGACGCTGGGCCAAAGAGATCTTTGTTCGCCCTTCACGCGTAAATATTCAGCGCGGGCATGCTCGACGGCGGCCTGGACGGCGGGATTGGAGTCGACGGCGCGGCTGGCAGCGTCATTCAAATTCAGTCCAGGTTTAGCTCCTCTGGTTCCTTGCCGTGAGAGTTCTTCGGCTTTCGCCGAAGGGAGCGCGGGCAGCGTGTCGGGATCGGGCTCAATCGAGGCGGGAGGAAGGCCGGTAAGTTTGCCGAGATGCTCGCGGAGCACGTCAGCCGAGCCGGAAGCTTCTTCGATGCGCAGGCGAAGCCGGGCCAGCGAAAGCTGCGCTTTCTTGCCTTCCGTTTCGCTGTCGACGCCTTCTTTCACGCGTTGAGCGACGGCGATCTGCATTTTCTCTGCGGCGGACTCGGCTTCACGCAGGCGATCCAGACGGCGCAGGCATTTCAGGAGCTCGGCGTAGCTCAGGACGGCATCCTGAATAATCTGGTTGCGCGTGTCTTTGCTGCGCAGCGCGCTGGCCTTGTAGTCGGTGCCGGCGGCGTGGATAAAATCGCGCAGCGCAGGATTGAGCAGCTGGGACTGCGCATTCACGTTGAACAGCGAGGGCGCTGAGCCTTCGAGGCTGAGCGGGAAACCGTCAGACCAGCCGAGTCCCGCGCCGGCGATGAGTTGCGGAATGTACTGGTTGCGGACCTCGAGATACTGGGCCAGGTAACGCTTCTGGTCGGCATTCGCGACTGCGCCCGCAGTGCCATGGGCGAGCGCCAGCTCTACGACGCGCTTCAGCGGCACCGGCTCGGCTGCGAGCGTGGCAGAAAGCGAGAGCAGCGCGGCAAGAAGCAGGGCTTGGGCGCGGATGATCGAAAGCGAGTTCGTTTTCTTCTTCATCTTCATCCTGATCTTCATCTGGTCCTCTTCGGAATAGTCCGGAAATGATTGTACGGGCACAGGTTTAGTAAGCAGCTTGGTGGAGCGCGTTTTATGAAACATGTTTGATCAAGCTGATTTACGAAGCTCGTCTACGAAGCTGTTTTACGAAGTATGAGATGCCGGGGAAATCTTAAATGGCGCGAAGGAGCGGCGTGCGGGGAATTTGGGATTAGTGCGCGGCCGCGTGATGTCATCCCGAACCGGGCCGAAGGCGCGGTGAGGGACCTTACGTCGGACGGCAGCATTTCTGTCGCAAGCAGGACCGCCTCGGCTGCATGCATCGTGATGGCACCCGCCGGCGACCATGCTGCTGCACGCGCATCGTAAGGTCCCTCACCGCGCCTTCGGCCCCGTTCGGGATTACATCTGCGTAAGATGACATCGCGTAAGAAGACAAGCATCAGACACACGGGATGGTTAGTAGAACAGGCGCATCAGGCCGCTCGGAGCGAGATCGGGGACGAGGAATTTGGAATCGCGGAGGCCGGCGGCGCGGGTCAGGGCTTCGGCGGCGAGGTAGCCACTGCGGACGGCGCTTTCCATGGTGGCGGGCCATCCGGTGGCGGTCCAGTCGCCGGCGAGGAAAACGCGCGGCCATGTGGTGGAGGGCATGGGGCGACGGGCGTCGATGCCGGGGCGCGGCGAGTAGGTAGCGTGAACTTCTTTGATGACGGTGGATTTCACCAGCTGAGCAGAGCGAGCCGCCGGGAAAAATTCGCGGACTTCGGCGAGAACGAGGTCGATGATTTCGGCGCGGGATTTTTCGATGAGAGATTTTGAGGAGCTGATGACGAGTTCGATGTAGCTGCCCTGTACCGGACCATCGGCGCGCATCGGCTGCAGGCGCGATTTGTGAAACATCCATTGGATGGTGCGGTCGAGCAGGACGGCGTGGTCGAGATCGGTGATCTGGCGGTCGAACCAGAAATGAACGCCGGTGATAGGAGAAGTTTCGAAATGCGTGATCTGCTCGCGCAGGGACGCGGCCTCGGAAGTTTGCGGCAGGACGCGATCGAGATTGTCGAATGGAAGCGCGAGCACGAGGTAGTCGAAAGCGGCTTGGGTTTTGGCATCGGTGCCGGCGAGATCGAGATGGACGAGCGCACCGTCCGAGTGAAAAGTCTCCAGCGAAGTGCGGAACCGCAACTCGCCACCGCGGGCGCGGATGTAGTCTCCCGCAGCGTCGTAGAGTGTGGTGAGCGGCACCGTGGGAACGCCCATGTGGCGGGCCGCGGGCGACTTCATGGATTCGCGAACGACTTGCGCGGCGGAAGAAATCGAGATGTGGTCGAGGTCCTCGCTCAGGGCGCTGATGAGGATGGGCTTCCAGAAACGCTCGATGGCTCCGGAAGTTTGGCCGTGCTGCTCGAGCCAGTCAGCGAAGGATTTTCCGGTATCTTTCTGCGCGGTTAGGGTGAGCGGAATCATGGCGCGGGCGATGGCGAATTTGTCTGACGCGCTCAGAAAAGAAAATTTCAGAAATGACGGCGCGGTGTGCAGCGGGGCTGGCAGCGCGGAGGCGCGCATGACCGAGGCGCGGCCGCCGGGTTCGAGGAAAATCATTTCGTCGTACCACCGGATGTCGTGGTCGACGCCGATGCGCTCGTAAAAATTGATGAGGTTGGTGCAGGTGCGAAACAGAACGTGCTGGCAGTTATCGACCACCTCGCCGGTGCCGGGGTGCTGGTAGGAAGAAGCGCGTCCACCGAGGAAGGGACGCTTCTCGAAAACGGTGACGCGGAAACCCGCGGCGGCGAGGACGCAGGCAGCGGCCAGCCCGGCGAGTCCGCCTCCGGCGACGGCTACCGTGGGCTGGGATGCGGTGGGGGTCATCTGGTTGAGATTAGCATTGCGCGCACTTCGCTTGATGTCATCCCGAACGGGGCCGAAGGCCAGGTGAGGGACCTTACGTCTGTCGGCAGCTCTTCTGCCGCAAACGGGACCGCCCCTGCCGCACGCGTCGTGAAGGCGCCCACCAGCGACCATGCCAATGGATGCACATCGTAGGGTCCCTCACCGGGCCTTCGGCCCCGTTCGGGATGACATCATCGAGCGTGCGAGGAATCGGGCGCCATCGCTATCAGCTTACGTTATGCGCTTGAGGAAACCTTTTCCCAGGATGCGGAGTTTTTCTGACGTGCTCAGGGAAACTTTGGCGGTGAAGACGTCGTATTGTTTTTCGGCAATTTTTTCCAGCAGGCGGCGGTAGATGGTGACGAGCACCCAGAGCGCCGGCTGGCTGTCTTCGCTGACGAAGGGGATGAGCTCGTCGCCGGAGCGGTAGAACTCGCGGGCGCGGTCGGCTTCGAGCGCGAGCACGGGGCGCAGACGAGCGGGATCGGGAGTCGACAAAATGTCGGCGGCGGACAGGCCGAACTTCGCAAGATCTTCTTCGGGAAGGTAGACGCGACCGAGACTTGCGTCTTCTTTCACGTCGCGAATAATGTTCGTGAGTTGGAAGGCCAGGCCGCAGGTTTCGGCGAGAGGTTCGGCCTCGGGATTCTTGTAGCCGAAGACGTGAATGCAAACCAGGCCGACGACGGAAGCAACGCGGTAGCAGTATCCGCGAAGATCTTCGAAAGTCTTGTATTGGATGGCGAGGGCGATTGCCGCGCTGGGCGCGGCTTCCAGGGCCGCGGCATCTGGTGCAGGAGCGTCGACTACATCCATGGCGGTGCCGTGTGCGAGTTCGTCGAGCAATCCGGCGGGGATGTGGTGGCGGCGCTGCGCGTCGGTGAGGGCGAGAAGAATGGGATCGTCGGTGGGCTGGCCCTGCTGGGCGCGATGCAGCGCGTCGAGCCAGGTGTCGAGCTTTTGACGGCGCTCGGGAAGAGTCAGCGCGGGATCGTCGGCGAGATCGTCGCAGCGGCGCATGAATGCGTAGACGGCGCACAGCGCTTCGCGCTTGCGGCGCGGAAGCACGAGGAAAGCGTAATAAAAATTCTTGGCGGCGGTGCGGGTGATGCCGCGGCAGACGGAATACGCCATCACCAGCTGGGCGGGAGCTGGGGTCCAGGGGACAGCGGCTTGCTGGACGCTGGCGCTCATAAATTATTTAACCCCAAAACTTGTCGGCTTAACTTTCCGACCGAAAAGTTTTCCTAGCGCGGCGTGGGCGACCAGAGCCAGCTTGCGCGGCTTGGAAATTTTCGGACGATTGCCTAACACGGCGAAACGCCGGCGTTCGATGGCGTTGAGAATTTCCTGGCCGCCGCGGGAAAAAAGATCGAGATCAACGGCCAGTTCACGATCGACCTGCGCGATTAAGGGAAGCCCGCGTTCGAACCAGTTGCGGGCGCGTTCGACTTCGAATTGCATCATGGCGCAGAAGGCCGGCGTGTTGCGTTGCGCGGAAATGTCTTCTTCGGTCACGTTGAAACGGCGCAGGTCTTCAAGCGGGAGGTAGATGCGTCCCTTGGCGTAGTCGGTGGTGACGTCTTGCCAGAAATTTGCCAGTTGCAGCGCGGTGCAGGTGAAGTCGGAAAGTTGCTGGCGTTCGGGGTCGCGGTAGCCGCAGAGGTATAGCACGAGATGGCCGACGGGATTCGCGGAGTAGCGGCAGTAGGCGAGCACGTCGTCGAATGTTTCGAAGCGGGTGATGGTCTGGTCCTGGCGGAAGGCACGGAGCAGGTCGGAGAATTCGTGTTGCGGAATTTTGAACTGGCGCACGGTTTCGGCGAGCGCAACGAAAACCGGATGGCGCGGGGTTCCGGCGTAGCAGGCTTCGAGCTCGGCTTGCCACTGATCGAGCAGCGCGAGCGAGGCGGAAGCGTCGCCAACTTCGTCGCCGAGATCGTCGGAGATGCGGCAGTAAGCGTAGACGTTGACGAAGTGCTGGCGCAGGCGGCGCGGAAGAAACCAGGTGGCGACGGAGAAATTTTCGTAATGCGAGCTGGCCAGGTGGGCGCAGTATTGTTGCGCTTCGGCTAGTGACGGCGGGGTCGCGGGGATGGCGTAGGCTGCGGGCAGGTGGCTCCAGCCAAGGGCGGCGGGCGTAGCGAGCGGCGGAAGTTGTGTGGCGGTTTGGGTCATGCTAGACGGCATTGATGATCGTTGATTTTTCGATTGTTGCTTGAAAATCTCATCGTGCAATTGGTCTTGATTTTCAATCAGCAATCAAAAATCAGCAATCATCAATCGGTCTCAGTGGCCGGGGATGATGGCGGTTTTGATGTCGCCGCCGCGGTTCAGCATGTGGCGCAGGACTTGCTGCAAGCGCGAGAGCGGAGCCTCCCCGGTGATGTAGTCGGTCGGACGAATTTTCTTGGCCGCGATCAGGCCAAAGGCGCGGCGCACGGTTTCGGGCGTGTGATGGAACGTGGCTTTCAGCGTGATCTCGGAATAGTGCAGGCGCCCGGTATCGAGCTGCACTTTGGTGCCGCCGGAGCAGCCGCCAAAAAAATTGACGGTGCCGCCTTTGCGAACCATGTCCACGGACCACTCCCACGCTTCCTGACGTCCCACCGCTTCGATGACCACGTCACAACCACGCTTCTGCGGCGAGAGCGCGCGCACTGCGTCCACCACGTTCGGGACTTTGGTGATCTGCACGATCTCATGCGCGCCCATTTGCTTGGCGGCCTGGACTTGCTCGTCGCGCTTGACTACGGAAATCACGTTGCAGCCGATGGCGCGCGCGACCTGGACAAACATCAATCCAATCGGGCCGCCGCCGATGATGGTGACGGTGTCGCCGATTTCCACTCCAGTTTCGTGGAGGCCGCGCAGAACGCAGGCCAGAGGCTCGGTCATGGCAGCGTCTTCGAAGCTGACGTTGGCCGGAATCACCAGCATGTTGGCTTCGACGATGCGCCGCGGCACGCGAATGTATTCGGCGTAAGCGCCGTTGTTGAAGAGCAGATCTTCGCAGAGATTTTCCTGATGCTTGGAGCAGTAGAAACACATCTGGCAGGGCGCGGAGTTCAGCGCCACCACCCGCATGCCGGTCTTGAAACCGTTGACGCCGGCGCCGACTTCCTCGATCACGCCGGCCAATTCATGGCCGAACAACGCCGGGGGAACAATCATGCGGGCGTGGTAGCCCCGCTGGTAGACCTTCAGGTCGGTGCCACAGGTCAGCGCAACCTGGACTTTGACCAGGATTTCACCGTCTCCCACGCGTGGGATCGGAACTCTTTCGATCTTAATGTCTTCTTTGCCGTACAAGACGGCAGCGGTCATTTTTCCATTCACTGCTAGGTTCCTTCCAACCCTGATACTCCCAGGGGCTAAAGCCCGGCCCTCTACTAACACTCAGCGGCACGACTGAAGTCGTGCCCTTCCCAATTACCAGCTCATCCCAGGCTGAATCATAATCTTCAGCGACGAAGGCTGCGGATGAGCTGCCAACGCGAGGGCCTGGGCGCTTTCAGTCAACGGAAAACGGTGACTGACAAGCTGTTCCAGATCCATTTCGCGGCCCATCACAAAACGAACCGATTCTTCCTGCAGTGCCACCGAGGCGCTGTAGGATCCGACTAAAGCCTTCTCGTCCACACAGATAGCCGCCGGATCAATCACGGCCTCTCCGTGCTGCGTCTGGGCAAACAACAAAATTCGCCCCCCGGGACGGGCCGCATCCATCGCGGTCCGAATCAAACTATTCCCACCCACCGCCAGAATCACGGCGTCTGCGCCTCGCCCTTCGGTCAACTCGCGAACGCGATCGACCACGTTGGTCTGTGAAGCGTCAATGATCAATTCGAGTCCGAGGCTTTTACCTATTCTAAGCCTCTCGGGATACAAATCGGAAGTAATTACGGTGGCCCCAGCCTTTCGGGCCAGCACGCTCAATATGATGCCGATTGGACCCTGCCCGATCGCCAGCACCGTCTCGCCCGGAACCAGGCGCAGCGCCTCGATTCCCTTCATGCAGGTGTTGACCGGTTCGACGAAACAGGCCTGCTCGAAGGAGACGCCGTCCGGAATGCGGACCGTTCCCTTCTGGACGATCCAGTCCATCACCCGGACATATTCGGCGAAACCACCGCCCGATGGCTCAAACCCGGCGGTGCAGCCGACTCTTTTGTAGGCAGAACACTGGGCGAACGTCTGATGCTGACAGTAGAAACACTCGCGGCACGGGATGTGATGAAAAACTACGACGCGGTCTCCGGGCTGGAATTCGCGCACGTCCGCGCCGACGGCGGCGACCACTCCGGAAGTTTCGTGTCCGAAGATGCGGGGAGCGGAATGCGATCCGGTCGCGATTTTCTTCAGGTCGGTACCGCAAACTCCGCAGCTGTGCACGCGCAACAACAATTCGCCGGGGCCGATCTGGGGTACGGGAACGCTCTCCAGACGAACATCATTCACGCCGCGGTAGACCGCCGCCTGCATAGTGGCAGGAATCGTCCGCATGCCATCCTGCACTACGTATTGTCCGGCGATAGCCATAACGTTAGCTTTGATGACGATCAGGACCAATTCGCTTCAACTGCTCGGTTCGCGGAACGATCAGGAAAACCCGGTTCACCACTAAGGACACGAGGGTACACGAAGGAAAACCTTACGTTCCTCCTTTCAATGACTTGCTATCGGTTCGCTGGATTCGGCGGTACGGGGATCGGCGTTCGTGAACTTCACCTGCACCGTCATGGAATCCAGGTAAGGAGACTCGAGCGGGGTGAAGTGGTAAGCGGTAACCTGCAGCGAGACGTAAAAGCCATCGACTTTCATGATGCGCTGCGCCTTGGCCGGGACGGCACCGAACCTGCTCGGATTCAGCTGCCAGAGGCTGTTCCCGGGCTCGGACGAAGGCTCCTGCGACTCCAGCAGCACGTTGTTATAGATCAGGTGACGCAGGTCCGTCAACCGCACCTGCCAGGAAATGATGTGCTCTTCGCCTTCCGGAATTTCCGGCACGATGGTGACGAGATAGCGGTCGCTGCCGTAAGTGTCTTTGATGCGATCGAAGAAAACTGAATTCTGCGGATTGAGTTTGACCTCGAAGCTGGCATCGGTGATGTGAGTGGCGCCACGGCGGAAACTCTCGGCGTACACGACCGTGGGCTCTTTTTGAGCGTGCAGCGGGACGACCGCTGCGCAAAAGAAGAGAACCGTCGCGATGAGCGTTGGTTTCATAGTCGATTGGAAATGTTCACAGAACCGGCTGCTTCATTTTTCGGCATTTTGTTTTTCTGCAAATCGTTTCCTAGAACTATTTTCCCGCGAGTTCGGCAGCTCTCGATTCGTCTCGGCGAACCATGCGCTCAGCGCGTCTGCGGCTCGCTTGCTGTTGCGGGCCAGGCGCAGCGCAGCGGTCCACGTCCACGGCCGGATCGCGATGAAGCGCGCGAACTTGCCGGTTAGAAAATTGCCGGACGGGCCGATGAAGCCAGTCCGATGATTCATCCCCGGAAGCGCAAATCCCGATTCATCCGAGATCGCCTTCACTGCGGCGAAGCGCACTCCGCGCGCCGCTGCGGCCCGCGCTACCGCGGACGCCTCCATGTCCACCGCTTGCGCGTTGAACGACTTGCCCAGTTTAACCTTCTGCTCGGGCGTCGCGACAGCACCGAAAGTAACCAGGATTCCGTGGCCTGCGCCAGTCTCGACGCTGCTGGAGTCGCCGGCATCGATGACGCGCGCCGGGACGAGGATGTCGGCAACTTTCAGAGTGGAATCAAGTGCGCCGGCGAATCCGGCGGAGTAGACGACTTCCGGCGCGTAGAGAGCGATGACGGCTTCGGCCGCGCGGCGCGCGGGCTCGGCGCCGATGCCGCCGCAGACTGCGACTATTTGATCTTGCTCCCAGAAACGGAAGGTGCGTCCGGCGTGTTGTTTTTCGACCACGGGCCAGTCGCGCAGCAGCGGACGGAGTTCGCGCTCGAGCGCGGATACGATGGCGATTTTTACGGTGCCTGGCAATCTGGCCATCCTGCCGAGCGCTGCTCGGCGCGGACGCGCGAGGCGCCCGTCCCCACACGTTCAATCTAAACATCACACGTTTCATCTAAACATAATGATTAGTTTGGAACCACTCTACAGCGCGGCGCAGGGCATTTTCGGCTGGGACGAGCTTCCAGCCCAGGTCGCGTTCGGCTTTGGCGGAGCTGGCGAACATTTTCTTGCGGCCCATGCGGACGGCGTCGATGGTGGCGCGCGGCTCGCGATGCAGGATTCGGCCGGTGATGGTTTCGTCGACCGCGGCGGCAGC
This sequence comes from uncultured Acidobacteriaceae bacterium, assembly GCA_963846245.1. Taxonomy (GTDB): domain Bacteria; phylum Acidobacteriota; class Terriglobia; order Terriglobales; family Acidobacteriaceae; genus Sulfotelmatobacter. The sequence goes on from CAWJVI010000015.1 coordinate 235,401, forward strand.
GAACGCAAAAAAGTAGGGCAGCTTCACCGTCGGAGAAGACAATCCAGTTATAGCTCCGAGCTTATCGAGAATCTGTTTGAGTGTGAGATCTTCGCCGCCGAGTATATAACGCTCGCCACTCTTTCCGCGCTCCAGCGCGGCAACGTGACCGCGGGCGCACTCTGTGACGTCGACCAGGTTAAGTCCGGTGTCGACGTAGGCGGGGAATTTGCGTTTCAGGAAATCGAGGATGATGCGGCCGGTGGGAGTGGGCTTGATATCCTGCTCGCCCACCGGCGTGGTCGGATTCACTACGACAACGTTCATGCCGGAGCGTCCGGCTTCGAGCGCGATTTGCTCGGCCATGAATTTCGAGCGCTTGTAGTGGCCGATCATGTCAGCGAGGGCGACGGGAGAATCTTCGTCGGCGGGATTTCCGTTGCGGGTGAATCCCATCGTCGCCACGCTCGATGTGTAGACCACGCGGCGAACGCCGTTCTTGCGCGCGGACTCGAGAATGGCGCGGGTACCCTCGACGTTGGAACGGTACATTTCCTCCGGATCGCGCGCCCAGAGGCGGTAATCGGCAGCGACGTGAAATACGGTATCGCAGCCGGACATCGCGTTATCGAGCGATGCCGGATCACGCAGGTCGCCGGTCGCGGTTTCGGCGTTGAGGCCTTCGAGATTTTTCAGGTTACTGGTGGGGCGGACAAGCAGGCGTAATTCCGCGCCTTGCGCGGCCAGAACACGCGCGACGTGGGAGCCGAGAAATCCGGTGGCGCCAGTAAGGAAAATTTTCATGGCAGCAATTGGCAATTAGCAAATTGTCAGTTGGCATTCAGCCAGCCCGGGATCGGGCAGATTCTGAGACAGATATTCGTTGCCACATCTCGATTTTGATATGACATTTATCAGCGTATTGTCGAACCTGCTCGATGATGTTTGCCGGTGGATATCTGAGGCGCTCGCTCTCTTTTGTTTTTGGGTCTGTCTCCGGAATTGTGTGATCGAGCCAGTAGATGGTGGCTCCGATCGGTAACTTCGATATTTCCTGGTTCAGTCGGCTAACCCCGCGGAGAAGAAACTTCTTGTCGAAAACCTGATCCGCTCGTATGTTCACACCGCTGGGGCTGGGCGCGAGGCAGAAATTCCAGCTGCCGCTGGGCTCCTGCCAACTATAGAGCTCATAACCCGCGGGAGGCTTCCGCAGAGGTTCATTGGAACCCTGTGCGGAGCAGAGGATAATTGCGATGCAGGTCGATGCAACTAAGAGAAAATCTGTCAGAACATGGGAACAGAAGCGCCCACTAAATCGAGTCTTTCAAGTCAAGGAGTGTCAGATCTAATTGCTAATTGCCAACTGCCAATTGCTAATAGCTAGCGGCTAGTTCCCATTCTTCTCCATCACTTTGGCATAGGTCGTGAACGCGAGCAGCGGGAAATACTGGCGGTACAGGTGATACTTGAGATAGAAAACGCGCGGGAAGCCGGTGCCGGTGAAGAGAGACTCGTCCCAGGAACCGTCTTTCTTTTGTGTGCGCAGCAGGTAGGCAATGCCGCGGGCGACCGAATCGCTGCGCGTGTCGCCGGCGGCCAATAATCCAAGAATCGCCCAGGCAGTCTGCGACGGTGTGCTCTCGCCCTGGCCGCGCAGGCTCGGATCGTCGTAGGAACCTACGGTTTCGCCCCATCCGCCGTCGGCATTCTGTACCATGCGCAGCCACTCGGCGCCTTGCTGAATGCATGGTTCATGCAGGTCCGTGCCCATGGCTTCGAGGCCACGCAGCACCAGGGCCGTGCCGTAAATATAATTCACGCCCCAGCGGCCGAACCAGCTGCCATCGGGCTCCTGCTCGTCGCGAACGAATTGAATCGCGCGCTTTACGGCGGGATGATTTTTGTCATAGCCGTAGGCAGCGAGCATTTCGAGAATGCGTCCGGTGATGTCGACCGTGGGCGGATCGAGCATGGCGTTGTGGTCGGCGAAGGGGATGTGCTGGAAGACCATCTTGTCATTGTCTTTGTCGAAGGAAGCCCAGCCGCCGTTCTTGCACTGCATGGAGAAAATCCAGTCGATGGCGCGCTGCACGGACTCGCGCTGGTAGCGTCCGTTGGGATGCTCGACGCGGCTCAGGCCGAGGCAAACCATGGCAGTATCGTCGACGTCGGGATAAAACTCGTTGTTGAATTCGAAATACCAGCCGCCGGGTTGGCCCTTGGGATTTTTTACTTTCCAGTCACCGACGTTGCGGACTTGCTTCTGCAGAATCCAATCGGCGCACTTGACCATGCGCGGATCGTTCGCCGCAACTCCCGCTTCGCCCAGGGCGAACATGGCATACGCCGTGTCCCACACCGGAGACATGCAGGGCTGCATGCGGAACGTGTCGCCTTCCTCGATGCCGAGCTTTTCAAATTCATCGAGCGCGCGAATTACCTGGGGATCGTCGAGCGAATATCCCTGGCAGCGCAGGGCGATGATGGCGTTCATCATCGAAGGATAGATTGCGCCCAGGCCGTCGCTCATTTCGAAGCGATCGAGCATCCACTTCTCGGCGCTCTTCAGCGCGATGGAGCGCAGCGGGCGGACGTGAACGCGCTCGAACCAGTGAGTCATGCGGTCGAAGCACAGGAAGAAATTCCGCCACGAAATCAGTTTTTTCGACCAGCGCAGGTGCATGCGCGATTTTTGCATGCCGCCGACGAAGAGCTCTTCCACGCCCATTTCGCGGGGAATTTTCTTGAAGGGCTTTTTGGCGTAGCAAATCGAAAGCGGCACCAGAATGGCACGCGACCACGAGGAAATCTCGTAGATGTTGAACCAGAACCAGTTGGGAAACAGCACGATCTCCGGCGGGATGGCCGGGACAGCGTCATAGTCATACTGGCCGAAGAAACATAGATAGATCTTGGTAAATGTATTGACTTCGGTGACCCCGCCCATTTCTAGAATTTTTTTCCGGGCGCGGGCGAGGGCTGGGTGATCGGCGGCGTAGCCGGCCAGCTTCAGGCCGAAATAAGCTTTTACGGATGCACTGATGTTCGAGGGGCCGGCGGCGAAGATGCTCCAGCCGCCGTCTTCGTTCTGGTGCTGGAGGATATAGTTCGCGGCTTTGTGAAAACGCTCGGGGTTGCCGGTGCCGAGCAGACGTATGCAGCAGGATGTAATCGGATTCGAGAGTGGTATCGGCCTCGAGCTCGCCGCACCAGTAGCCGTCTTCGTGCTGCTCGGAGAAAAGATATTTGCGGGCGGCTTCGAGCGCCAAACCGACGCGGCTGGCGAAGCCTTCAATCTTGCCGAAACGAAGTTGTGGTTCAGAGGTTAAGTTGGATTCGGGGGAGTTCGTATCCATTCTTTGTGCGCCTCCGCTGATACGTTAATTCGTGAATCCGCTAATCGTTAATCGGCTAATTCGCGGTGGAACTGGCCGGAGCGGCGGCGATGGCTTCGACAATCTCCGGCGGCAGGCCGAAGCGGACATTCTCCGGCATCACTTCAAGTTCCTGCACGTTGGCGAAGCCTTTGTCGGCAAGAAATTTCACGACTTCTTCGACCAGGCATTCCGGGGCCGACGCACCGGCGGTCAGCGCGATGGTCTTTACACCCTGCAACCAATCGGGTTCGATGTCGTTGAAGCTGTCGATGAGATGCGCTTGCGTTCCGAGGTTGCGCGCGACCTCGACCAGACGATTCGAGTTAGAACTATTTTCCGAGCCCACGACCAGCAGCAGATCGGATTCAGAAGCGACCTGCTTCACGGCTACCTGGCGGTTCTCGGTGGCGTAGCAGATATCCTGCGCAGCCGGGCCCTTGATGTTGGGAAACTTGGCGCGGAGGGCGGCGATGATGTCTTTGGTTTCGTCGAGGCTGAGCGTGGTCTGGGTAAGAAAAGCGACGCGGTCAGGATCGGGCACGGTCAGATTCTTGACCTGCTGCGGCGAGCCGACCACCTGCGTGACCAGCGGAGCTTCGCCGAGCGTTCCGATGACTTCGTCGTGATCCTTGTGGCCAATGAGTATGAGCGAATAGCCTTCTTTGGCGAACTTTACGGCCTCGACGTGAACCTTGGTGACCAGCGGGCAGGTAGCGTCGATGATGCGCAGTCCGCGCTTCACGCTGTTCTCGCGAACTTCAGGAGAAACGCCGTGAGCGCTGTAGATGACGCGTTCGCCGTTGGGCACCTGCTCTTCGCTGTCGACGAAGATGGCGCCCTTGCCCTGTAACTCCTCGACAACAAAGCGATTATGGACGATCTCTTTGCGCACATAGATCGGCGGGCCGAAAGCTTCGAGGGCAATGCGTACCACGTCGATGGCGCGCACCACACCCGCGCAGAATCCCCGGGGCTTCAACAGAAGCACCACTTTTTCGTCAGCTGTTGTTGAGTACTTTCGACACGATAAAGGCTTGCCCCCTCTGGTGTTTACCGCTCCTAAAGTGTTTGCAGCTCCCTCAATTAAGAGCTCAGAAACCTGCAATTCGATGCAAAATCAGGCCGAGAAAATGTAGCTGAACGTATGCCTCAGGGTACACGTTCCCCATTGTGGCGGTAGCACTAAACTACCGAAAAGTGCCGTGATGGTCAACGTAAACTCAAGAAAGGGCTGGGATTAGCAGCGGGTGGGGAAATCCGCGAGGTCGAGCTGAAAGCGGGTCCGCGGCTGGTTTACCAAAGCCGCTCGACCCCGTATTGGTCGAGGATCGCATCGGCGCGCGCGTGAAGTGGCATTGACGCCGGCGGGCGTCGCCTACGGGTGCATGCGGTGTAGGCAGACCCACCGGCGGCGGTGTATGCTGCCCGCCGACGTAGGGTCTCTCACCCGCCTTCGGCGGGTTCGGAATGACATCGGTTGGGGAAACCGGATCCGAGGTCGGAGCGGTTGCGCTAAGCGGGTTTAGGGTTGAGCGTGGCTTCGATTTTTTCCAGCAGTGCTGCGGCGGCTACGCCGGCGTCGTCGGTGGAGAAGCCGGTGCCCAGTTCGATGACCGGGTAGTTGGCGCTGGCGGCCTGGAAGGCTTGCAACTTGGTCGGGGACGCGGTCAGGGCGGGGCCGATCAGCAGGAGATCGAAATGGGTGACGCGCATCAGGATGAGAGCGTCGCTGACGCGGCTGGTGGTGTGGACGTCGTAACCGGCGCGCAAGAGTTCGCGCAGGTAGGCAAGAACGTCGGCATCGTGGTCGAGGCAGAGAACGCTGCGGCCGGTAGGGGCGGGAGTTTCGGTGCGCGCTCCGGGGCGGTAAAAGGCGGCGACGGCGTTTTCTTCCGAGTCGTGCGAATCGAATAATTTAGTCAGGTGCGACATTTCCAGAACTTTGCGGATATGGTCGGGAACGTTGCAGAGCTTGAGGTCCCCGTGGGCCTGGCGAGTGCTGGTGAGGGTGCGGACCATGGTGCCGAGGCCGCTGCTGTCGACGAAGGCAACTTCGCCCAGGTGCAGGACGATGGCGCGGCGGTCGTGGAGGAGCCAGGCAACGTGTGCGCGCAGGGACTCACTCTCACTGCCGGCAACGATGCGGCCGTTGCAGCGCACGATGGTGACGCGTCCGACCTTGCGAGTGTCGAGGGTTAGGCGCAATGCGTCTCCGATGCGGGGAACGACTCCCGCGAAATCGCCACATTATAGGCGCGAGGGGCGGAAAACCGATAGCGCATCGGGCGGGCGAGTCGTGGCTCAGTTTGAAAATCGACCAGCGATCCTAATTAGCCGACGTATCGTCCCTACGGAACGCGCAGGTCGGTTATGGGATGCGAGGAAGACCTACGCCTCATACAGAGAGGGCGTTCTCGTTCGCTGCAGCGATGCCATCCGCGGACATAAGGTCCCTCGCCCGGCTGTCGCCGCGCTCGGGATGACATCGGTTTCTGCAGTCGCTTTGAAAGTTGGCGATTGGCGAATTTTTACCAGCGAATTTCAGGCGTTGGATTTGATCATCTGCTCGGCGTGCTTGCGGGAGGTTTCGGTGAGTTTGGCGCCGCTGAGCATTCTCGCGACTTCTTCGGTGCGTTCGTCGCCGGTAACGGCGCGGATGCTGGTGCGGGTGCGGCCAGCGGATTCCTTTTTCTCGATCACATAGTGGTGGTCGGCGAAAGTGGCGATCTGCGGGAGGTGGGTTACGCATAGCACCTGATTCGAGCGGGCGAGCGCTTTGAGCTTTTTGCCGACGGCTTCGGCGGCGCGGCCTCCGATGCCGGTATCGATTTCGTCGAACACCAGGGTGCGTTGGGGGGCGGTCCGGACTCTGACGGCAGTCGCGGGCAGGAGTGCCCGCGCCACACGGGCGCTTTTTCCAGCGCCGGATTCTACGCTGGCTTTCAGGGCCAGCATGACTCGCGAGAGTTCGCCGCCGGAGGCGATGTGTTCCAGTTGGCGCAACGGTTCGCCGGGGTTAGTGGAAATGAGGTAGACGACCTGGTCGATTCCGGAGGCAGTCCAGTTCCCTTCCTCTTCGGAACTCGTGATCTGGATGCCGAATGCCGATTTCATGGCGAGGTCGTTGATTTCGGATTCGACCAGCTTCTCCAGCTTGCGGGCGGCTTCGGCGCGCTTCTTGGCCAGGACGCGGGCGGCGCGCAGATAGCCGGCGGCGGCTTCGGCAAGTTCGGTGCGGAGCTGACGCAGGGTTTCGTCTTGGTTCTCGACTTCGTCGAGTTTGCGCGCGGCTTCCAGACCGAATTGGATTACATCTTGCAGCGACGGGCCGTATTTGCGCTTCAGGCGATCGAGCAGGGCGAGGCGGTCCTCGACTTCGGCGAGGTGTTCGGGCGAGGCTTGAATGCCGCCGGCATAGTCGCGCAGGGTTGCGCCCACGTCTTCCACGCTGATGCGAGCCGTTTCGATGGCGGAGAGGGCTTCCTGAAATTTAGGCTCGAAGTGGGAGAGTTCCTCGATCTGTTTCTGCGCCGCGCGCAGCGACGAACTGGTGGAAGCGTTGCCTTCATAGAGAAGATCGAAGGCGTTCATGGCGGCGTTGTAGATTTTTTCCGCGTTGGCGAGAACGCGTTTTTGGGTTTCGAGTTGCTCGTCTTCGCCGGGCTGCAATTTTGCATCTTCGATTTCGCGCTTCTGGAAGGTCCACAGGTCGACGAGGCGGAGGCGGTCCTGCTCGCCGTGTTCGAGATCTTCGATGCGGGTGCGAATTTGTTTCCACGCGGAGAATGCGGTCGCGATAGGCTCGAGTTGGCTGCCGGCGAAAGTGTCGAGCAGCGCCAGGCGAGCGGGGCCGTCGAACGAAAACATGGATTCGTTTTGCGCGTGAATGATCGCGAGATAAGGAGCGAACTGGCGCAGGACGGCCACGGTTGCGGGCTGGTTGTTGACGAAGACGCGTCCTTTGCCGCCGCTGGCGATTTCGCGGCGAAGGATGAGCGAGCCGTCGTCGGACTCGTCGAGACCGTTCGACTCCAGAATTTTGGCGAGCGGGATTTCCGATGCGGCTTCGGCTTCGAAGACGGCGGAAATCATGGCGCGATCAGCGCCGGTGCGGATTACATCACTGGAAGCTTTTTCACCGAGGAGTAGAGCGAGAGCATCGATCAGAATGGATTTTCCGGCGCCGGTTTCGCCGGTCAGCAGGTTGAGGCCGGGGGCAAAAGCTACGGCCACATTGTCGATTACGGCGTAGTTTTCGAGGCGCAGTTCAACCAGCACAGGCTGTCCTGGGTGCGACGAGTTTGGATGCGGAGGTGAGCGCAGGATAGCATGAAAAGCAGTTGCCAGTGGGCAGTTGTCAGTTGCCAGTTTTTTCGCGCATGCTTCGGCACGTCCTTCCGGGTTATGTATCAGGTTATGAATGATGTACGTGCGCGGGATGGCGGGGCTTTGGTCATCTATAATTGACGGCAGGGTTCCTCACTAAAAATCATGCCATTCCTCCCCTTGCTGGCTGCTTTCGTCGGCGGCGAAATCGTCGACATGATCTCCGATTCGGGCGCGGTCGCCAAAGTTGTTCTGGTGCTGCTGCTCTCCTTCAGCCTGATTTCCTGGGCGATTATTCTGACCAAGTGGGGCTTGCTGCGGCGGGCGCGGGTGCAGAGCGGGCGCTTTGTGCGCGCTTTCCGCAAGGCGCAGCGACTGCAGGATGTGGCGGCAGTGGCGGACCAGTTCCGTCCCAGCCCGCTGGTGGGCGTGTTTGAAGGCGGCTTCGAAGAATACAAAAGACAGGTGGGCGCGACGGGCGGCCTGGTGCGCAACGTCACTTCGATTCAGCGCGGGATGCAGATTGGGGCGTCGGAAGAGATCACGCGACTGGAGCGGAACATGCCGTGGCTGGCGATCACCGCGGCGGTGACGCCTTTTGTGGGGCTGTTCGGGACGGTGTGGGGCATCATTGACGCGTTTCATGGATTGGGTACGGCCGGCGCGGCGACGTTGCGCGCAGTTGCTCCGGGCATTTCGGAAGCGCTGATCACCACGGCGGCCGGGCTGGCGGCGGCGATTCCGGCGGTGATTGCCTACAACCTTATCGGCAGTTCGATTCGCGAATTCGCTTCGCGAAGCGACGATTTTGCGCTGGAAGTGCTGAACGCGGTCGACCATATGCAGGCCCAACCTGCGGGACAAACCACGAACGAAGTGAGGCGCTGATGGCTTTCACTGCTTCTGACGGACGAACGCGAACCGCTCTGGCCGATATCAACATCACCCCTCTGGTGGATGTGGTTCTGGTGTTGCTCATCATTTTCATGGTGACAGCGCCGGTGCTGCAGTCGGGAATCGACGTCAGCGTTCCCAAGACGCGCACGGTTAAGGAAATCACCGAGGAACATGTGGTGATCACGATCAATAAAGATCAGCGCGTCTTTCTGGGAAACGACGCCATCAACATTAATGAGATTGCGCAGAAACTGAAGCAGAAGATTCGCGATCCGCGGCACCAGTCGATTTTTGTGCGCGCTGACGAGAATGTGCCGTTCGGCGCGTTCGCCACCGTGATGGACGCGGTGAAGCAGTCGGGCATCACGAATGTGAGCATTGTGACCCAGCCTCTGGAACAAAATGGAAGCAAACGCTGAGATTTTTTTCGAACACGAACGCTGGGGACGCGCGCTGGGCTGGTCGGCTGCCTTCCATGCCGCGGTCGCAGCGGTGATTCTGGTCTATGCCATGGTCGCCACCGGAAACTCCGGCTCAGGCTGGGGCGCGGGCGGCGGTGGAGAAGCGATTGGAGCCACGCTGGTGAGCACGGTTCCGCTGCCCGCCAATCCTGCCGCGACTAAGAACGTGGTGGCGAACGAGTCGAAGGGGGTTACGCAGTCGCAGCCCACGCCGGTGGAGAAGGAACCGGACGCGATCGATATTCAGGGCAAGAATGCGAAGATCAAGCCGAAGAAGACTCCCACGCCCACGCCGACCAAAGAGAAAACTCAACCGGAGCCAGAGGAAGTCACGAACCAGGTTGCTTTCGGCGAAGGTGGTCCGGTGAGCGGGCCTTATGGCGGCTTCAGCGCTGGAGCGGCGAAGGGCGGATTCGGGGTCACGGGCGGCGGCGGAGATTTTGGGACGAAGTACGCGTGGTACGTCCATGTGATCCAGCAGAAAGTTTCGGAAAACTGGCTGCGATATGAGGTGGATCCGAAGATTACGACAGCGCAACGGGTCTACATTACGTTCGATGTCGGGCGCGATGGTCATCCTTTCAACGTCCAGACCGAGCAATCCAGCGGAGTGCCGGCATTGGATATTTCGGCGACGCGGGCGCTGCAGCGGATCGATACGTTCGGACCGCTGCCTCCGGACTATTCCGGCAACAAGATTTCCGTGGAGTTCTGGTTCGATTACAGCAAGAAGTGAATGTGAGTGGTATGGATCAGAGTTCGTCGTATCGGACGCGCATTGACTTAGATTTTTTTATGCACCCAAAAGGAGCACGATGCATCGGAAATGGTACGTGTCCGGTAAGCGCGAAGAGTGAAATCTTGCCAAGCAATACATATCGGGTTACGATATTGTCGTATGGAGACCCTATCTCGGGTTTCTTCTCCAACGCACCGATGAACCACGCAAGGATGAACCAGCACCGTCCACCATCGCCGAATCAAAAGTCTCTGCGGACCGGGCGGCCTGGATGGAGCGGTCTGCTCGCTCTAGCGTGTGCTCTGGTTTTTTGTGTGATAACTCCCGCTCTGCGCGCGCAGGACTGGGTCAAGACGGGGACGAGTCTGGGCGTAGAGAAAGTCCGGCTGGCTGTGGCCGACTTCAAGCCCTCGAGCAGCGATCCGCAGAATGACGCGTTGCTCAAGACTTTCAACGACACGTTGTGGAACGATCTGGATGTGTCGGGCGTGGTGGAACTGGTCTCGAAAAGCTTCTATCCTCTACAGGTTCCGGGGCAGCCGGTGGACGTGAACTTCCTGGCGTGGAGCGCTCCGCCTCCGAATGCCGCGATGCTGGCCTTCGGCAGCTTTGGCGTGGCGGGCGGGAAGCTCACCGTGCAGGGTTGGCTTTACGACGTGAAGAATACGGGTTCGCCGCAGGTTCTGGGCAAGCAATATACGGACACGCCCAGCGATGATGCCGCGCGGGTGATGGCCCATAAATTCGCCGACGAGATTATCCTGCGTTTGGGCGGCGGCATTCCGGGCATCGCCGAAAGTAAAATCTATTTTGTGAGCGACCGCTCGGGCAAAAAAGAAATCTGGGTCATGGATTATGACGGCTCGAATCAGCGGCAGGTAACGCGGCTGGGCTCGATTTCGCTTTCGCCGCGGATTTCACCCGATGGCAGCCGCCTAGCCTTCAGTTCCTTGACCAAGACGGGCTGGGAAATCATGATGTATTCGGTGGACCTGAACCGGCTGGTCGGTTTCCCGCATATGGGCGGGAACGAATCTTTCGCCGGCGTGGTCGCCCGACGGAATGAAGCTGGCGTTTTCTTCGTCGCGCGGAGGGAGCCCGGAAATCTACATTGCGGACGCAAACGGCGCAAATCTGCGGAGCATGACGGCCAACAAAGGTCCAGATGTGTCGCCTATGTGGAACCGCAAGACCGGCGCGCAGATTGCCTACGTGAGCGGAGCCACGGGCCTGCCGCAGGTTTATACGATGGAAACCGACGGCACCGGCCAGCAGCGCATGACGGACCAGGGCTACGCGGTTTCGCCGTCGTGGGCGCCGAACGGGCAATTTCTGGTGCTGGCGTGGATACGGAAATACGGGCCGGGAGATCCGGGTGCGCTCGATCTTTACCTGATGGATATCGCCAGCAAGCAGTGGGTGCAGCTCACGCATGACGGCGGGCGCAACGATTCGCCGTCGTGGGCGCCGGACGGACGGCACATCGTGTTCCAGTCGAGCCGCTCGGGCAAGGAAGAAATCTGGATGATGCTGGCGGATGGGACTAAACTTCGGCAGTTGACCTTTACCGGCCGCAACACGCAGCCTAACTGGAGTTGGAAATAAACGCACTTCGTCAGACTGCGGCGTAAAATGTCGCGGTCGTAGGGAGGAACAAAAGTGAAGCACGCAAGCAAGCAGATGTTCGTTCTCGCCGTTACATTGGGGGCCATTCTGGCTCTGGGCGCCTGCAGCAAGAAGGCAGCGCCGCCGCCACCGCCGCCACCACCCGCGCCGCCCGCTCCAACGGCATCGCTGTCCGTGAATCCGAGCAGCATTCAGACGGGGCAATCCGCCTCGCTCACCTGGCAAACCAGCAATGCTACCGATGTATCCATCGACGGCATTGGCGCCGTGCAGGCCAACGGATCGCAGCCGGTGACTCCGACGGATTCCACCACGTATCACCTGACCGCAAAGGGCGCCGGCGGAAGCCAGGAAGCCACCGCGCGAATCACGGTGACACAGCCGCCACCTCCGCCAGCGCCGGTGGCTGCAGCGCCCACCGACGAAGACCTGTTCAGCCAGAACGTCAAGGACGTCTACTTCGACTATGACCAGGCCGAGATTCGCGGCGATCAGCAAAGCTCAGTGCTGGGCGACGTTCAATTCCTCAACCAGCACGCTTCCATCAACTTCACGGTGGAAGGGCACTGCGACGAACGCGGATCCACGGAATATAACCTGGCCTCTGGGCGACAAGCGCGCTACTGCGGTGAAGAACGCATTGGTCGCGGCTGGAGTGGGCGCGAGCCGCATCAAGACGATCAGCTACGGAAAAGAAAAGCCGTTCTGTTCTGAGAGCAACGAAGCGTGCTGGCAGCAGAACCGCCGCGGGCACCTCGTCTACCAGAGGTAGGGTCTGATCAGTTACGGGGCCATCGGGGAACGGCCCCAAGCCGTTTCCCTGGCTCCGAAATGAAGCTCCGGAATGAAATTGATGGCAGGCCTGCGCCGCGACGGAGGCGACGGAGAGTTGTGTCCCTTCGCCTTTGCACCTTCGGTTCCCCCTGTGGCTGTTTTCATGCGGAATCCTGGCTACCTGTGGGATACTCAATTCATCTAACCTCGGTTAAGCGGACTGGATTAAGTGCGACCGGGCTACGCCGGTTTGATATTCAATTTTGCATTCGGAATTCAGGGAAATCCTCTATGAAACGAAGTACGAAACGAAGCGGTGTGGTGACAGTTCTTGCGTGGATGTTGGTGCTGTGGCTGGCGGCGGCGCCGGCCTGGGGCGTCAACAAGGATATGGTCCAATTGCAGACCCAGGTCGAGCAGCTGCAACAGCAGATGACCTCGATGCAGCGCAGCTTTGACGAGCGCATGGGCGTGATGAAAAACCTGGTGGAACAGGATAGCGACGCCATCAACAAGGCGACCGCGGCTCTGAATGCGTTGCAGGCGACGCTACAGACGAATCTGCAGAAGCAGCAGGGAGATTCCACGGCGAAGCTGGACCAGCTCTCCGGCCAGATTCAGTCACTGAACGACACCCTGGACGAACTGAAGATCCGGCTGGCGAAGGTGAGCAAGCAACTCGAAGACATGCAATCGACGCAGCAGAGTACCGCCGCCAAGCAGGCCCAACTGCAGGCGCAGCAGCAGGCCATGGCCGCGGCGCCTCCACCGGACGTCCTCTACAACAACGGGCTACGCGATTACAACGGCGCCAAGAACGATCTGGCGACGCAGGAGTTCTCCGACTACATCAAGTTTTATCCCAACACCGATCTGGCCGGGAACGCGTACTACTATCTGGCTGAAATTCAGTTCCGGCAAGCCAACTATCAGCAGGCCGTGCAGAACTACGACCTGGTGCTGCAGAATTTTCCCAGCGGCAACAAGGCCGCGTCCGCTCAACTGAAAAAAGGTTTTGCGCTGATCGAACTGGGCAAGCAGGATGACGGCGTCACGGAACTTCGGCATCTGCTGCAGCGCTATCCGCATTCGCCGGAGGCTCTGCAGGCCCGGGACCGGCTGCGCAAGCTGGGAGTAGCAGGAAAAGCCGGAGCCGGCGAGTAAGCTGCTAGAGAATCTGACTAAGTCGAGCGGTGATGCGCGCGACGATGCTTTGACCGATGGTGCCTGCCAGCTTTGTGAGCCTTGTGCCTGGTCACGGGAGCATGCGTGGTTTTCACGCGCGTGAGCGTGGCATGGGCTGCGGCCGGCAGCGCCGATGCCGCGAGAACCAAGGCCAGCATCAATCCTGAGAGTAGTCGTCTCATCGGACCTCCTTCCAGCTTTGACGTGTTGCAGTATTTCCCCGGCAAGCGCATGCAGCGTGGCGGGGAACGTTTCCTGCCCACCTATACTTTACCCGGGCACGCTGCGGCAGCAAACCTGAAAGCACGAAAATTAGGGCCATCACCAGTGATAAAGTGGTATCAGGGGGCGGCTCTGGTTTGATTTGTCTTACTATTTTTAATCCGATTTTCACATCGCCACCCGCGATGCGAGGAGAAATGATGCCACACAGCACACGCGACGAAGACGAGACCAAAGGCGCGACGGAAGCCGAGGATCACGCGACTTCCGGCAACGTGGGCATGGAAAAACAGCTGGGGCATCGCGATCAGGACCCGATGCTAAAAGATGCGGATTCCGATTTCCCCGAGCCCGGCTCGAGTCCGGAGCATAGCGGAGAGCCCAAGCGGAAGAGCGCGTAGAGAACACAGCCAGGCTAACGCAATTCCTGCATAGCCGCCTCTAACACTTCCCTGCCCGGACGCGTCACCGACTCCGGCAGCGTGGCCAGCGGCTGATCCACCATATTCAGCATGTCGAGGAAGTTGGGTGCTTTGGTGTTGACGTAGAACACTCCGGTCAGCACATCACCTTTATCATGCGCCTCGGTGAGACGCGTGATGGCGCGAATCCTGTCGGTCGGATCGTAGTCTTCCTCCAGCTTGCGCAATTGCAGGCGCGAACCGTCGTGCATGGTCACATGCAGAGTGGCGCCAGGATCGTAATCCACGTCAATTTCTTCGAAGTGGGGTACGAAGCTGACTTCCTGCAGTATCTCTTCGTGTTCCTTCACGTACTTATAGGACTTGGTCGAACCTTCGTGATCGTTGAACGTAACGCAGGGCGAAACCACATCGAGCATCACTGTTCCCTTGTGCGCGATGGCGGCTTTCAGCATGGCGCCGAGCTGGCGCTTGTCGCCGGAGAAGGACCGCCCGACAAATGTTGCGCCCAGCTGGATCGCCAGAGCGCAGGTGTCGATCGGCGGCAGATCGTTCAACACGCCCGACTTGAGCTTCGACCCAAGATCGGCGGTCGCGGAAAACTGGCCCTTGGTCAGGCCGTATACGCCGTTATCTTCGATGATGTAAATGATCGGCAGATTGCGCCGCATGAGGTGCACATACTGGCCGATGCCAATGGAAGCGGTGTCACCGTCTCCGCTTACGCCAATGCAGATCAGACGGCGATTCGCCAACATCGCTCCAGTTGCGACCGAGGGCATGCGTCCGTGCACTGCATTGAAGCTGTGCGAGCGGCTCAGAAAATAGGCCGGAGTTTTCGAAGAGCAGCCGATTCCGCTGGGCTTGATGACGAACTCGGGCTCCACGCCCATCTCGTACATGGCTTCGATAATGCGTTCGGAAATCGCGTTGTGGCCGCAGCCCGCGCAGAGCGTGGTTTTTCCGCCCTTGTACTCCATTACGGTCAGGCCGATGCGGTTGGTTTTCGGTCCCGCAGATCCGGGCTCAGCAACAGGAGTGGTCGACATCTATTTGCCCTCCATCGTGGTCAGTTCGTCGGTGATGGACCGCGCGTCGAGCGGCAGTCCGGTAATGTGCGCCATGCTGCGGAAGCGCGTGATCAGCTCCGGCTTCACGTCGAGCTTGAGCAGGCTGAGCATTTGCGCGTCGCGATTTTGCTCCACCACATACACGCGCTCGTGCTGCTCGATGAACTCGTGCACCTCGCGAGTGAACGGATACGCGCGCAGCCGCAGGTAATCAGTTTCAATGCCGTACTCTTCGCGGAGCTGGTCGCGGCTTTCCGTGATGCCCCAATGTGACGTGCCGTAGCCGATGATGCCGATCTTCACTGGCCCTTTGGCGGTGTAGCCCTTCATAAGCTCGGGCCGCGGAACGAACGAGCGCGCGGTTTCGAACTTGCGGTTCAGCCGCTCCATATTCTTTTCGAAATCGTCGGCGCGCTCGCTGTATTGCGCTCTCTCATTGTGTCCGCTGCCGCGCGCGAAATAGGCCGCCGCGGGATGCTGGGTTCCGGGCAGCGTGCGGTAGCCAACGCCGTCGCCGTCCACGTCTTTGTAGCGCGCGAAACTGCCTAGCCGGTCGAGATCTTCCTTGCCCAGCACTTTGCCGCGCTGGATGGGCGTAGTGGGATATTCGAACGGATCGGACATCCAATTGTTCATGCCGAGATCGAGATCCGACATGACGAACACCAGCGTCTGGAATTGCTCGGCCAGATTGAACGCTTCACCGGCCATGGTGAAGCATTCCGCCACGGAAGCACGGAATCAGCATGATGTGCTTCGTGTCGCCATGCGAAAGAAACGCGGTGGAAAGAATATCGCCTTGCGAAGTGCGCGTGGGCAGACCAGTGGACGGCCCCACGCGCTGGATGTCCCAGATCACTCCTGGAACTTCCACGTAGTAGCCGAGTCCGGCAAACTCCGCCATCAGAGAAATCCCCGGACCTGCGGTCGCAGTCATGCTGCGGGCGCCAGCCCATCCCGCTCCGATCACCATGCCAATCGCGGCCAGCTCATCTTCGGCCTGCACAATGGCAAACGTCGCTTTGCCATCGGGACCGATGCGATATTCCTTCATGTATTCGATCATCGTCTCCACCAGCGAAGACGACGGCGTGATCGGATACCAGGTGACAACAGTGCATCCCGCGAACATGCAGCCGAGCGCGGCAGCGGAGTTGCCGTCAATAATAATTTTGCCGGCGGTCTTGTCCATGCGTGCGATGTAGAACGCGTCGCCCTTCTTCAAATTCGCTTTGGCATAGTCGAAGCCAGCTTGTGCCGCAGCGAGGTTCAAATTCGCCGCTTTCGCTTTCTTGGCAAATTGTTTGCGGATCGCCTTCTCAACTTCTCCCATCTCAATTTCAAGCAGGTTTGCCACCACGCCCACATACACCATGTTCTTGACCAGCTTGCGCAGCTTCGCTTCCGGACAGACCGCGGCCACGATCTTGTCATAAGGAACCGCGTAGAAGAGGACGTCATCGCGCAGCTTATGCAGCGCTAGAGGCTCGTCGTAGAGCACGCACGCTCCCGGCGCCAGCGTCATGGTATCTTCCTGCGCCGTTTCCGGATTCATCGCCACCAGAAAATCAATTTCCTTCTTGCGCCCGATGTAGCCATTCTTGTTGGCGCGGATCGTGAACCACGTAGGCAGCCCGGCGATATTCGAGGGAAACATGTTCTTGCCCGAAACTGGCACGCCCATCTGAAAAATGGCGCGCAATAAAACAGTGTTCGAGCTCTGCGATCCGGAGCCGTTTACCGTCCCGACCTGAATGGTCATGTCGTTGACGATGCGCTTGCGCCCCAACCCTCCGGCGGATTCCTGGGGCACAATATCGGTAGTGGCCATCCCAACACCTTCCTTTTGACGATTAACTACGATGCGGAAAGTTGCCGCACCATATCGCTTGAATCTCTTCTTCCTGAGCTCAGCTTCTGGCTGCTAGCCAACCCTCGAACCCGGGGTAGATAGAAGCAAGAAGCTGAAATCTTCCCCGGAATTTCCGGCCTTCAGGATTGAAGAAGGGAAACATTAAATTATACGGCGGCGGCGGAGCCGTGTCGCGGGAAATCGCCCGCCTGAAGCGGGAGGAACCTGACTTGAAACGGGAGGGACGCCCCTTCGGGAATCAAGCTTCCGTCCTGAAAAATTGGGCGATGTTGCGGAACTTATTATATCGTGACACGATCAATTCGCGGGGAGGAATCTTTTTCACCTCGGCCAGATGTTTCTGCAAGCTGGTATCGAGCAAGTGCGCCGCAGCTTCGTGGTCGCGATGCGCGCCCCCTTCTGGCTCAGGCACAATGTCATCAATCACGCCCAATTCGCTGAGATCCGTGGCAGTGATGCGCATGGCTTCGGCCGCCAGTTCTTTCTTGCTGGCATCGCGCCACATAATCGCGGCGCAACCCTCTGGCGAAATCACGGAGTAAATCGAGTTCTCCATCATCAGCACACGATCAGCGACGGCGATGGCCAGCGCTCCGCCGCTGCCGCCGACGCCAATCACAGTAGCGATGATCGGAACTTTCAAGCGCACGATCTCGCGCAGATTCTTGGCGATCGCCTCGGCCTGGCCTCGTTCTTCGGCGTTGATGCCGGGATAAGCGCCGTCGGTATCGACTAGCGTGAAGATAGGCCGGTTAAATTTCTCCGCGACCTGCATGATGCGCAGCGCCTTGCGGTAACCTTCGGGATGGGGCGTGCCAAAATTGCGATGGACGCGCTGTTTCATGTCGCGTCCCTTTTGCGTGCCGACCACTAAAACTTCCTGGCCATGAAACTTAGCCATGCCGCAAACGATCGCCGGATCGTCGCCGAATCCGCGGTCGCCGTGAATCTCGCTCCAGTCGGTAAAGAGGCGCTCGATGTAGTCCAGAGTCTGCGGACGCTGCGGATGCCGTGCCAGTTCCGTCTTCTGCCAGGCTGTCGGCACTACATTAATCTCCCGCCGTAGCGTGTCGATGCGATCCTGGAGTTTCGCCAACTCGCGGCGCGTAGCGTCATCCTGGCGAGCGGATTCCATCTCCGCCACCTGGCGCTCAATCTGCTCCAGTTCCTGCTGCGCTTTTTCTGTGGCTCCCACGATTTAATGAATCACGATTTAACTGATTACGATGCGAACCGATCACGACTTAGCTGATCACCCGCACACTACCCCGCCCGCACAACTGTTCGACGCGGGCAATAAAATTGCGGTCCGGAAGCACATTATAGCCCTGCGCCTCCATCACCACCATGAAATCTCCCTGACGTTCCACGTCGAATAACACTTTGGCCTCGCCTTTGCGCTCAAGAAACAGCGCATGCAGGTCATCGACCGCGGCGTCGCCGGCGGTCTCCAGCGGAATGCGAATGCGAATCGCCCGCGGCACCGGAACTTTCGCGTCATCCAGCGCCATGATCTCCGCCGCAGTGATCTTCGGATTGGTTCCCTCTTCAATGCGAACGCCTGCGCGCACCAGCACCGGAACTTCCAGCTTCACTTTGTCGCCGATGCGTTTGTAGGCCTCGGGAAAAACAATCATGTCGATCATTCCGGACATGTCTTCGAGAGTGGCCTGCGCGTAGAAATCTCCGCGCTTCGACTTGAGCACACGGACGTTGGCGATGATTCCTGCGATCGCGATCGTCTCATCTTTTCCCGTCGAATTTTTCCACCCGGCCAGGTCCGCCGTGCTCAGCGCCTGCAAGTCTTGCAATTTGTCTTTGTATTTTTCCAGCGGATGCCCGCTGATGAAGAACCCGAGAATTTCTTTCTCGGCGGTCAGGCGTGTGTGCTCATCCCAGTCGGGAACGTTGGGAAGTTTCTCGTTGCCGGCCTCCGCATCATCCTGCTGAAACACGCCAAACAGGCCGTGCTGGCCGGATTCAGCGTCGCGCTGCGCTTTCTGCGCGTGGTCCATCGCCTTATCGAGAACTTCCATCAACTGCGCGCGCCGGCCCAGCGAATCCATGGCGCCGCTTTTGATCAGCGATTCCAGCACGCGCTTATTGAGCAGCCGCAAGTCTACGTTCTCGCAGAATTCGTAAATCGATTTGAAGCGTCCCAACTTCTTGCGCGCCGCAACGATCGACTCGATAGCATTGCCGCCAACGTTCTTCACCGCGGCCAACCCAAAACGAATCGCTTCGCCGTGCGGCGTAAAGTTCGCATCCGACACGTTGATATCGGGCGCGTCCACGGCAATGCCCATCTCGCGGCACTCGTTGATGTATTTCACCACGTCGTCGGTGCTGCCTGTGACTGACGTCAGCAGCGCGGCCATAAACTCGACGGGATAATGGGTCTTGAGATACGCCGTGTGATAGGCCAGCAGCGCGTAAGCTGCCGAGTGTGACTTGTTGAATCCATAACCTGCAAATTGCGCCATCAAATCGAAAATCTTTTCGATTTTCTTCGCCGGAAATTTGCGCTGTGCCGCACCTTCCACGAAGCGCTCGCGCTGCTGCGCCATTTCTTCCGCTTTTTTCTTGCCCATGGCGCGGCGCAGCAAGTCGGCTTCTCCCAGCGAATATCCCGCCAGGCGGTTCGCGATCTGCATCACCTGCTCCTGATACACGATCACGCCCAGCGTTTCCTGCAGAATCTATGATCCCCGGCTTCATGGCCCAGGGCGGCGATCCGACCGGCACCGGCTCGGGCGGCTCCGACAAGCCCGACCTGAAGGCCGAGTTCTCCAAGGAGCCGCACGTGCGCGGGGTCTGCTCGATGGCCCGCACCAGCGATCCGCACTCGGCCAACAGCCAGTTCTTCATCTGTTTCGACGACGCCGAATTCCTCGATGGCCAGTACACGGTCTGGGGCGAGGTGACCGACGGCATGGAGAACATCGACGCGCTGCCGAAGGGCGAGCCGCCGCGAGCGCCGGGCAAGATCGTCTCGATGCGGGTGGCGGCCGACGCGAAGAGCCTAGTGCGTTCAGCCGACCAGTCAGGCTTCGGCGCGCGTTAGTCTGTGCGCAGGCGTAGGGACACGATCAGTCGGAGAAGACGATGAGAAAACTGCTTGCGGCGGCCGCGGCGGCGGCGCCCTGGTCGGGCGGCGGTGCGCTGGCCAGCAGCGCGCAGGCGACCCCGGTGCTCGGCGACGACCCCTACTTCCAGCCGGCCCAGTTCGGCCTCTACTTCTGGGGCGGCCACCGGTATTGCTGGTACGACGACGCCTGGCGCGGACCGGGCTGGTACTGGTGCGGCTATCCCTGGCGTCGCGGCTACGGCTGGGGCGGCGGCTGATGGCTGGCGCGGCTGGCGCGGCGGCCGGCCGGTCCGACTGGCATGGCGGCGGCGGCTGGCATGGCGGCGGCGGCTGGCTACGGCGGTGGCGGCTCGGCGGCGGCGGCGGCGGCTTCCACGGCGGCGGCGTCACGGTGGCGGCGGCACGGCGGTGGCCACGGCGGCGGTGGCGGCCACGGTGGCGGCGGCCACGGCGGCTGGCGGCGGCCACGGCGGCGGCGGCGGTCACCACCACTAGCTCGACGGCGCTGAGACGCTGCCGGCGTCGGCGCTTGCCGGCGCCGGGTTTCGCCGACGCGCGGCCATGCCCTAAGAGGGCGGCATGCGCCTGGCCGACTTCGATTTCGATCTGCCGGAGGACGCGGATCGCGCTGCGGCCCGCCGTCGCCGCGGGACGCCGCGCGCCTGCTGGTGGTCGCGCGCCGACGGCGCGCTGGCCGACCGCAGGTGCGCGACCTGCCGGCGCTGCTGCGGCCCGGCGACGCGCTGGTGTTCAACGACACCCGGGTGATCCCCGCGCGGCTGAAGGGCGTGCGCCGGCGCGACGAGTCGGCGGTCGCGGTCGAGGCGACCCTGCACCGGCGGCTCTCGCCCTCGCGCTGGACCGCCTTCGCCAAGCCCGGCCGGCGGCTGGCCGTCGGCGACCGGATCGCGTTCGGCGAGGCGAGCGACCGCGCCTGCCTGCTCGCCGCGCTCGACGCCACCGTGGCCGAGAAGGGCGAGGGCGGCGAGGTGACGCTGGCGTTCGACCTCGCCGGCCCCGACCTCGACCTCGCCATCGCCGCAGCGCGGCGCCATGCCGCTGCCGCCCTACATCGCCGGCCGCCGCGCCGAGGACGAGCGCGACCTGCGCCGACTACCAGACCGTCTATGCCCGCGAGGACGGCTCGGTCGCCGCGCCGACCGCCGGGCCTGCATTTCACGCCCGAGCTGCTGGCGGCGCTGGAGGCGCGCGGCGTCTCGCCGCCACTTCGTCACCCTGCACGTCGGCGCCGGCACCTTCCTGCCGGTGAAGACCGAGGACGTCGCCGAGCACCGCATGCACGCCGAGACCGGCGAGGTCTCGCGCCGCCGACCGCCGCAGGCGCTGAACGCCGTCCGCGCCGCGCGGCGGGCGGATCGTCGCCGTCGGCACCACGGCGCTGCGGCTGCTGGAAAGCGCGGCCGACGAGGACGGCGCGATCCGCCCGTTCGCCGGCGAGACCTCGATCTTCATCACGCCCGGCTACCGCTTCCGCACCGCCGCCGGCTGATGACCAACTTCCACCTGCCGCGCTCGACCCTGTTCATGCTGGTCAGCGCCTTCTGCGGGGCTGGCGACCATGCGCGCCGCCTACGCCCACGCCATCGCACGCCGGCTACCGCTTCTATTCCTACGGCGACGCCTGCCTGCTCTGGCGGCGCCGGCATGAGCGCGCTCGCCTTCCGCATCGACGCCACGCGACGGCGCGGCGCGCACCGGCGTCATCGACACTGCCGCGCGGCGAGATCCGCACGCCGGCCTTCATGCCGGTCGGCACCGCCGGCACGGTCAAGGCGCTGACGGTCGACCAGGTGCGCGTCGACCGGCGCCGACATCATCCTCGGCAACACCTACCACCTGATGCTGCGCCCGACCGCCGAGCGGGTGGCGCGGCTGGGCGGCCTGCACGCGTTCATGCGCTGGGAGCGGCCGATCCTGACCGACTCCGGCGGCTTCCAGGTGATGAGCCTGTCGAAGATCTCCAAGGTCACCGAGGAGGCGGTCACCTTCCAGAGCCACATCGACGGCTCGCGCCACGTGCTGACGCCCGAGCGCTCGATCGAGATCCAGGCCGACCTGCTGGGCTCCGACATCGTCATGCAGCTCGACGAGTGCGTCGCCTGGCCGGCCGACGAGGCGCGGGCGGCCGAGGCCATGCGGCTCTCGGCCCGCTGGGCGGCGCGCTGCAAGGCGGCGTTCGGCGACGCGCGAGCGCCAGGCCCTGTTCGGCATCCAGCAGGGCTCGACCTTCGAGGCGCTGCGCCGCGAGATCGGCCGAGCGGCTGATCGAGATCGGCTTCGACGGCTACGCGCATCGGCGGCCTGGCGGTGGGCGAGGGCCACGCGGCGATGTGCGAGGTGCTGGACTTCGCGCCCGCGCATGCTGCCGGCCGACCGGCCGCGCTATCTGATGGGCGTCGGCAAGCCGATCGACCTGGTCGAGGCGGTCTGGCGCGGCGTCGACATGTTCGACTGCGTGCTGCCCACCCGCTCGGGCCGCCACGGCCAGGCCTGGACCTGGGACGGGCCGGTCAACCTGAAGAACGCCCGCTTCGCCGACGACGCCGAGCCGCTCGACGCCGACGATCGACTGCCCGGCCAGCCGCGACTACTCCAGGGCCTACCTGCACCACCTGGTGAAGTCGGGCGAGATCCTCGGCCAGGTGCTGCTCTCCTGGCACAACGTCGCCTTCTTCGAGACGCTGATGGCGCAGCATGCGCGCGGCGATCGCCGAGGGCCGGCTGGAGGCCTTCCGGCGCGGCTTCAAGGCAAACGCCGCATGAACCCCTTCCCCTCGATGCTCGATGGGGAAGTGGCAGGGGAAGGGGTGCAAGCTGGGTGGCGACGGAAGCGCTGTTTTCGGCGCCGGCGCCGACCTGCGCATCTCGCCAATCATCGCGGCCACACCCCACCCCCGCCCCCGCCCCATCGAGGGGCGGGGAAGTGATTAGCCATCCGCCGCCGCGCTCGCCTCGGCGGCGGCCATGATCGCCTGGAAGCGGGGATCGTCGCGGATGAGGTCGAGGTCGGGATCGCCCTTGGCGATCTTCAGCGTCCAGGCCGGACGCGCCATGAAGGCCGGCTCGAGGAACTCGAGCGCGGCCGGGAAGTCGTGGAAGGATTTGCACGCCACGCAACCGAAGTTGTACAACATGACGATGTTGTCGGGCTTGACCAGCAGGGCGCGTCGCATCCAGTCCTTGGCCTGCTCGACCTGACCCAGCGCCACCAGGGCGATGACCCCGAACGAGATCGCGCCGCCGTTGTTGCGGTCGGTGGCCAGCACCTTGGTGACCCGATCCAGGGTCGTCTCGGCCGCCCAGCGGACGCCGTCGGCGTCGCCGAGCGCCTCCATGACGCTGATCAGCATGCCGGACTCGACGAGAACTGGGTCTCCGAAAAGCCTGACGCGGTGCGCAGGTGATGCGCAGCCTCGTTGAACCGCCGCGCCGTCAGGTGCATCGCCCCGGCGCGTCCGTGCGCCTCCCGGGACTCGAGGGTCCAGCGCCAGCGCCAGCTCGACTTCGGCGAACGCCTGGTCCGCCCGGCCGGCGGCCTCCAGCGTCTTGGCCCTGACCAGGTGTGGCTCGGCCAGGTGCGGGTCGAGCGCCAGCGCCCGCTCCGCCGCCGCCGAGCCGTCGTCGCTGGTCCCGCCGTGGGTGTCGGCCAGCATCGATTGCGCCAGCCCCAGCAGCGCCCAGGCCCGGGCGTAACCGGGGTCGAGCTCGACAGCCCGCCGGCACAGCCGAGCGATCGCCTCCTCGCGCCGCCAGATGGCCGGGTCGCCGGTGTCGAGGTATTGCCGCGCCATCAGGTAGATGTTGAGGCCTT